>NZ_JAGTIS010000001.1 GCF_018704125.1 Metapseudomonas boanensis
GGCGACCAGGCCGGAGCCGGCCGGGAAGCTGATGCCGATCGGGAAGCGGGTGTGCGAGTCACCGCCGGTGCCGACGGTGTCCGGCAGCAGCATGCGGTTCAGCCAGCTGTGGATGATGCCGTCGCCCACCTTGAGCGAGACGCCACCGCGATTGCGCATGAAGTCAGGCAGGCTGTGGTGGGTGCGCACGTCCACCGGCTTCGGATAGGCGGCGGTGTGGCAGAAAGACTGCATCACCAGGTCGGCGGAGAAGCCGAGGCAGGCGAGGTCTTTCAGCTCGTCGCGAGTCATCGGCCCCGTGGTGTCCTGGGAGCCGACGGTGGTCATCTTCGGCTCGCAGTAGGTGCCTGGACGCACGCCCTGGCCTTCCGGCAGACCGCAGGCACGGCCGACCATCTTCTGCGCCAGGGTGAAGCCCTTGCCGCTGTCGGCCGGGGATTCCGGCATGTTGAACAGGTCGGAAGCACCCAGGCCGAGCTCGGCACGGGCCTTCTCGGTCAGGCCACGGCCGATGATCAGCGGGATACGGCCGCCGGCGCGAACTTCGTCCAGCAGCACGGGAGTCTTCAGTTCGAAGGTGGCCAGTTCCTCATCGCTGCCATGACGGCAGACTTTCCCGGCGTAGGGATAAACGTCGATCACATCGCCCATGTTGAGGTTGGCGACGTCGAATTCGATCGGCAGGGCGCCGGCGTCTTCCATGGTGTTGTAGAAGATCGGGGCGATCTTGTTGCCGAAGCAGAAGCCACCGGCGCGCTTGTTCGGCACGTTGGGGATGTCATCGCCGAAGAACCACAGCACCGAGTTGGTGGCGGACTTGCGGGAAGAGCCGGTGCCGACCACGTCACCGACGTAGGCGACCGGGAAGCCCTTGGCCTTGACCGCTTCGATCTGCTTCAGCGGGCCGATGGCGCCGGGCTGGGCCGGTTCGATGCCGTCGCGGGCCATCTTCAGCATGGCCAGGGCATGCAGCGGGATATCCGGGCGGGACCAGGCGTCCGGGGCCGGGGACAGGTCGTCGGTGTTGGTTTCGCCGGGGACCTTGAACACGGTCAGGGTGACTTCTCGGCGAGCGCCGGCTTGGACTTGAACCACTCGCCATCGGCCCAGGACTTGAGCACGGCTTGGGCGTCGGCGTTGCCTTGCTTGGCGCGTTCGGCGACGTCATGGAAGGCGTCGAACATCAGCAGGGTGTGCTTCAGTTGCTCGGCGGCGACAGAGGCCAGTGCGGCGTCGTCCAGCAGTTCCACCAGGGTGGCGATGTTGTAGCCGCCCTGCATGGTGCCCAGCAGTTCGGTGGCGCGGGCCTTGCTGATCAGCGGGGAATTGGCTTCGCCCTTGGCGATAGCGGAGAGGAAACCGGCTTTGACGTAGGCGGCTTCGTCGACGCCCGGCGGAACACGGTTGGTGATCAGGTCGAGGAGGAAGGCCTCTTCGCCGGCCGGCGGGTTCTTCAGCAGTTCGACCAGGCCTGCGGTTTGTTCGGCGTTCAACGCGAGGGGCGGGAGGCCTTCCTCCGCGCGTGCTTTCACATGTTGGATATAGGTTTCAAGCACGGTGGAGTCTCCTGTCGTTGGTGCACATGGGCGAGTGTTCCGGTTTGGGGCGGATCGGCTTCTGCGAACGAAAAATGTAGGAGCAGAGTCTGCAATCGAGGATGACGACTCAGCGTTGCGGACTGTTGGTCTGCACCTACGAAACTGTCCCCTTGCCGAGGGGTGATGATCTCTAGATGACGACTTTAGTGTCGACACATTGTCGGTTTGCTGGGGGAAAATAAGACTTATATTCGTTCTTGGCAATACAATTGTTGACACATTGGCTTGACCTACCCGTCTTCCACCCTTAGCCGAGGGGGGCGGTAACCGCCTGTCTGATTCATTCAGGAGCCCATGGCTTCGCTACACGCCAGCACAATGGCGGCGCTCTGGGGCGATTTCTGGCGCTATCCGCGAGGGGCGTGGGTTTCTGCCAAATTGCTAGTGGCATGTTTAGATAATTCGATTATCCATCGCGGTCTTTGTAGGCTGGTTGCACTTCTCACATCCGAACGCAGCTCGCCCCGCCCCTATCCCGGAGGGCGAGGGGAGACCAGCGCTTGCTCGCTCGGATTGAAGTCCACGAACTTAGAAAACAGACCACTGGATCGATGCGCTTTCGAGCCTGCTGGAAACAGTGTTGTTGTGGCTCGAACCCCTGGCCGCCGCCAAGCGGTGATCCAAGTGGCGACCAAGGGGGCCGTTGCCTCCGGGATGTTTCAACGCCGGCTTTGTGCTTCGAGTCGAATCTGGCTGAGGGACATCCGCGGAGTGATTGCCTCCGGATCGATCCGGACTTCGATCAAGGATGGCTTGTCTGCGCCCAGGCAGCGCTCGAATGCCGGCGCGAAATCTGCGGTGCACTCGACGGTTTCCCCGTGGAGTCCGTATGCCCGAGCCAAGGCCGCGAAATCAGGATTATGCAGGTCCGTGCCGCTGATCCGTCCGGGATAGGTGCGTTCCTGGTGCATGCGGATGGTGCCGTACATCCCGTTGTTGACGACGATGAAGATGACGTTGGCGCCGTAGCTCGCCGCGGTGGCGATCTCTTGCCCATTCATGAGGAAGCAGCCGTCGCCGGCGAACGAAACCACGGTACGTTCGGGGTAGGTGAGCTTTGCTGCCACGCCTGCCGGGACGCCATAACCCATCGATCCGTTGGTTGGGCCAAGTTGGGTTCGGAACTGCCGGTATTGGTAGAACCGTTGGACCCAGACGCAGTAGTTCCCAGCGCCGTTCGTGAGGATTGCATCGGCGGGCAGCTTCTCGCTCAGCCAGGAAATGATCTCGGCCATCTGGACTGGGCCAGGGGAAGGCTCGAAGTAGAGGTTCTCCCGGTAATTACGGTTGAGCGCCTCGGTCCAGTTCGCATGGCGGTTGCTGTCAATCTCCGGGAGTTCGGCGGCGAGCGCGGCAAACGAGACCATGCTGCTGTTGATCCCGAGAGTCGGCTGATAAACCCTCCCCAACTCTTCGATGCCAGGGTGAACATGCACCAGCGCCTGCTTGGGAGTGGGAATATCCAGCGTGGTGTAGCCGCCAGTGGACACCTCCCCCAGGCGTGAGCCAACGACGACCAGGAGATCGGAATCCTTGACGGCCTGAGTCAACTTCGGGCCGGCCGCGAATCCCAGGTCACCGACGTAGTTGGGATGTGTGTTATCGAACAGGTCCTGACAGCGGAACGACGCTGCCACGGGAAGGTTGTGGCGCTCGGCGAAATGGCGGATATCCTCAACCGCTCGAGCGTTCCAGCCACCGCCACCGACAATCATCAGCGGGCGCTCGGCTTGATGCAGCAGATGCTGAAGCGCTCGCATCTCCGACGGGGCTGCATGTGGCTCCATGACGCGTGCCGGACCAGCATCCGCTACCTCGACGATGTCGGTGAGCATGTCTTCGGGGAGCGCTACGACTACCGGCCCGGGGCGGCCATTCATTGCCCGGTGGAAAGCCTGGCTGACAAGCTCCGGAATCCGGCGCGTATCGTCGATCTGGACAACCCACTTGGCAAGAGCTCCGAACATCCTCCGGAAGTCGATTTCCTGAAACGCCTCGCGTTCCATCTGGTCCCGGGCAACCTGACCGATGAACAGGATCATCGGTGTGGAGTCCTGGAATGCCGTGTGCACGCCGACCGACGCGTTGGTCGCCCCGGGCCCTCGGGTCACGAAACAGATGCCCGGCTTTCCGGTCAGTTTGCCGTAGGCCTCGGCCATATACGCTGCGCCGCCCTCCTGCCGACACACGATGAGATCGATCTCATCCTTCGCATCGTAAAGCGCATCAAGGACGGCCAAATAGCTTTCACCAGGGACACAGAATGCGCGTTCGACACCGTTGATGCGCAACGCATCAACCAGTATCTGGCCTCCGTTTCGACTGTTTGCTGGCAGGTTCATGCGTGACTCCTAGGGCAAGGCAGCGGTGTAGTAGGGCGGTTGGAGGACGACTCTTTGTGGGTAATGGCCGTGTGGCGCTTCTGGTCGAGTTCCTTTGAGCTCAGGCGGCAATCCACCCGTTGTCGACTGCCGCCCGGCGCCAGCGTCCTCCGCTAGACGAGCGGCGGCAGTTGGAGGGTTGCGGCGCACTCGAGAATGGAACGCCGCTGGGTGGCTGCGTACAGTTCCAGTTCGTTGAGAACAGGAGCCTCCAGAGCGGCGTGGAAGCCGGCCTGGTTGGAGGTGATTTCATAACTGACCTGGGCGTTGTCGCCGAGGTTGGATTGGAAGATCCCTGCGGCACTTACCGGCAGGAAGTCCTCGTAAACGAGCGGTTCGAAATGGACATGGCCTGCGCTGATCAGGTCGTCCAGGGTGCGAGGCCGAACGACGTCGCTTCTCGCTGCAATCCCTTTCTCGGTGACGAAGTAGCGGAAGAAGGCGAGGCCTTGCTTTCTCATCTCCTCGTGGCTGTCGGGGAAGTCCTTGAAGTACTTCTCGAGCAGATCGTTGTAGCGCTTGGCGTTGTGTTCGCTTGGGAACTCTTTCAGTTCATCTCGAGTAGCGTTCAGCAGAAGGTCATACAGTGCCCGTCCTTTGGGGGTGAGGGCTGCGCCGCGCTGTTCGATCTCGCCGAAGCGCGCCGTGTGGCTGCCCTCGGCGCGGTCCTGGTCAACGAAGGCGACCTTTTCCTGGAGCGCCTTGAAGCTGGTCTGGCGCAGGAGAATCGGGCATCGGCGACGTGGCGGTCCCTCCACAACAGCTTTGGGAGTGATGCCGCATTTCGGCATGCCGGCCTGGATCTGATCGATGTCCAGCGTCCGTGGGGTCAGGTGATTGATATGAGGGCCTTTGAAGGCCACCACGTCCGCAATGAGACGGTGCTGATCATGCAGTTGGTTGTACTCGGCCGCGGTCACGGTTGCCTGAGTGTGCCAACGGAAGGTTTCCAGCGCTTCCTTCACGAACTCATTGGCGTCTGCCTCGCCGAGGCCGCCTTTGGCCTCGAACTTGGCAATCAACTCTTTCACGCGCGGGGTGAAGATGTTGCGCTTGGCGAGGATGTGGGAGGCAAGTTCACGGAGCTCGGGGTTCTCGATCAGCTCCAGGCGCAGCAGGGAGGTGAAGACACGGAACGGACTGACTTGCAGCGAACTCTCGTGCACGGCACGGAAGGCAGTCGAGTGAACAGGAACACCGGCCGGGCTGAGGTCGTAGTAGCCAACCGGCTGCATCCCCATGACGGCGAAAAGGCGACGAATCGTGGCGAGCTCCTCGGCTGTCCCCACCCGTATCGCCCCGTGGCGCTCCATTGCCAGTCGGCTGATTTCGCCGGTCCAGCGCAGATGCTCTGCAATTTCAGGGGAATCTTCCATCACCTTCTTGTTGGTCTCTGCCACAAGGTCCAGCAGCGTGCCGTAGAGGGGAACTTCCGATTTGTACATATCAGACATGGCGCGTGAAAACTGGGCGCGAATTTCGTCTGGGCTGACGAACCCCTGGTCGTTCATGGTGAAGAGATCTCCTGGACTCAATAATGGAACCACTAAACCGAGCAGCAACGGCGGCGGTATGGTCAGGATTCTGATCAGCTTCAAATCCGCTTACAAACGACATCTCCTCAGTACTTCATTCCTCTGGGTAATGAAGTGGCCGTAATGACTGCGGCCTGTTGTCAGGTCCGTTGTTTTCTTCAGTCAAAAGCAACCCTGCCGACCATGAATGATGGACGGGAGCAAGCCGATGACGGCGAGAAGATTGGTGCTTTGGGCGCAGGCACGTGGTGCGTATGGCGCACCCTCGACCGCGTGCAGTGCCCAGTAGGGTGCGCTGTGCGTAGTGGATGTTGCGTACTGATGCGATCCGCTGGAAACCAACCAGAAGGCCCCTGGCCAGCTACGGCCAGGAGCCCAGAGGCCTGGAGCTAGGCCGTGGTCAGGTGCTTCAGAAGGGCCTGCACGGGGTGAGTAAGATCGACTGCACTCAGCCGACTCGCCTGGCTGCGACATGAGTAACCATTCGCAAGCAGTCGGTCAGGGGGACCGTATGTCTCGATGGCCACTTTCCAGGAGAGGTCGAAGATCTTCTCGGAGGTCTCTCGATTTGCGGTCTCATGTCCGTATGTTCCGGACATGCCACAGCAACCCGTCGATATCATCTTGAGATTGAGCCCCAGCCGCTTGAATACCTCAGTCCAGAGCGTTACCGCGGCGGGGGCATTGGTCTTCTCGGTGCAATGGCTCAGCAAGTAGTAGTCATGCCCAGGCAGCAGCGCGCCACCACGGGGGGCGATGGGTGCTTTGTCCAGTGCCTCGATCAACCATTCCTGTGGCAGCAGGACTTCGGGGGCTTCATGGCCCAGGAGCTTCTTGTACTCCTGGCGATATACCAGGGTCATGGCGGGATCCAGGCCGACCAGCTTCACGCCATGGCTGCTGAGGCCATTGAGCATGGCGGCGTTCTTGCGTGCGGCTTTCTCGAATGCGCCCAGGAAACCCAGGACCTGCAACGGCTTGCCATTCGGCAGGAAGGGCGCAATCAGGACTTTGAAACCGAGCCGCGAGAGCGTTTCGATCAGGTCGATGAATACCTCAGTCTCGAAGTAGCGGGTAAATGCATCCTGGACCAGGATGACGCTGCGCTCGCGCTCCTGCTCCGGGATCGCGGCCAGCGTCTCGGGGCTTGCGGTTTCGATTCCCCAGCGTTCCAGTGTGGGTCGCAGGTCTGTCCGGCTGATCAACGGGCTATCCACCATTCCCGCATGGTTTTTCAGAAGCGCTTTGGTGACACCCGATTGCATGAGGGTGTTGTAGACCGACGGCGCTTTTGAAAGGTACGGAATGGTGAACTCCAGTGACCCGATCAGGTAGTCCTTGAGTGGGCGCAGATAGCGGCTGTAGTAGAGCTCCAGGAAGCGGGACCTGAACTCGGGGACGTTGATTTTCACCGGGCACTGCCCAGCACAGGATTTGCACGCCAGGCAGCCTGACATGGCGTCGAAGACTTCATGGGAGAAGTCCTGCTCCCCACGGCGTTTGTTCAGCGTGTGCCGGACCTTGCCGAGAAGTCCGGTGGAGAGGGAGGAGGTTCTTATCCGGCCAGCTGCCTGGAGGACGTCGACACCCTCCTGCCCCTGAAGGCGGAGCCATTCCCTCACCAGCGATGCCCTTCCCTTGGGGGACTGGGTTCGTTCGCGCGTTGCCTTCCAGGATGGGCACATTGCATCAAGGGGGTCGTAGTTGTAGCAGGCCCCATTGCCGTTACAGTGAACGGCCGAGCTGTAGCTCTGCCAAACTCGCTCATCGATCTGGCGGTCCAGCTCGCCTCGTGTCGTGACCTCGTCGATTTTCAGCAGCTCATTTGCCGAGCCGAGCGGGGTGGCAATCTTGCCGGGGTTCAACTGATTGAACGGGTCGAATGCCGCCTTGATGGCTTGCAGTGCCGGGTAAAGCGTGCCGAAAAATCTGGGCGCGTATTCCGAGCGCACACCTTTCCCGTGCTCGCCCCACAGCAGGCCGCCGTATTTGTGCGTCAGCTGGGCCACAGCATCGGTGAGGGGGCGCACCAGCGCTGCTTGCGCCGGGTCTTTCATGTCGAGAGCCGGGCGGACGTGCAGTACCCCGGCGTCGACGTGGCCAAACATGCCGTACTGCAAGTTGAAGCTGTCGAGCAAAGCGCGGAATTCGGCAATGAAGTCCGCCAGTGACTCGGGCGGAACCGCGGTGTCCTCCACGAAGGGTTGCGGTCTGACCTCGCCCTCGACGTTGCCAAGCAGGCCAACGGCGCGTTTGCGCATCATGTAGACGCGAGCGACAGACGAGGCTCCGCTCGCAAGGGTATGCCCGATTCGCCTGACACTGGTGTCCTGCTGCAGGTGCTCGATGAAGGAGCCAACCCTAGCTTCAAGGGCTGCAAGGTCATCGCCACTGAATTCGACCAGGTTGATGCCAAGCGTCGGGGTTACAGGGTCTGCCGGGAAGTATTCGGCGACCTCGTGCCAGACGATGTCCTGCATGGCGAGACCGAGCACTTTCGAGTCGACCGTTTCAATGGAGAGCGGCGCCAAGGCCATCAGCGCCTGGGCATCGCGCAGTGCTTCCATGAAGCTGGCGTAGGAGACGTTGACCAGGGCCGAGTGCTTCGGGATAGGGAGAACGTTCAGCTTCGCCTCGACGACGAAGCCAAGCGACCCCTCTGATCCGCACAGGATGTTGGTCAGATTGACGCGGCCGTCAGCATCGCGAATGTGTGCGAGGTCGTATCCGGTGAGGCAGCGATTGAGCTTGGGGAAGCTGGCTTCGATGAGCTCGGCGTGCTCTTCGTGAACAGCCAGAATGGCCTTGTGGACTTTGCCCAGCCGCCCAGGGTTAGCGACCATCCTGTCGAGCTCTTCGGCAGCCAAGGGGCCGGTACTGAGCCGATGACCGCCGAGCAGGACGGTATCCAGTGCCAGAACGTGGTCTCGGGTTTTCCCATAGGTGCAGCTGCCCTGGCCACTGGCATCGGTGTTGATCATTCCACCGATGGTCGCGCGGTTCGAGGTCGACAACTCCGGGGCGAAAAAGAGTCCGTGAGGCTTCAAGGCAGCGTTGAGCTGATCCTTCACCACGCCGGCTTGCACGCGCACCCAGCGTTGATCGACGTTGATCTCGAGGATCCTGTTCATGTTCCTGGAGAGATCGACGACCAGGCCATGGGTCAGCGACTGGCCGTTGGTTCCCGTGCCACCACCCCTGGGGGTGATGACGATTTCCCGATACTCCGGTTCTGCAGCCAGCGCTGCGATGAGCTGTACATCCTCGATGCTCAGGGGAAACAGCGCCGCTTGTGGCAGGCGCTGGTAGATCGAGTTGTCGGTCGCCAGCACCGTGCGGTTTCCATAATCCGGAGTGATCTCCCCCTGGAAGCCGCGATCCTTGAGCGACGCAAGGAAGGCGCGGTAGAGCCTGGTGGGTTCTACCGGTGTAGCAAGTCGGGCAATCATGGTTTCAGCGGATACCGGCCAGGCATTCTTCGATGATGTCCAAGCCTTCTTCGAAGAGCTCGGGCTCGATGGTGAGGGGCGCGAGGAGGCGAACGATGTGCCGGCTCTTGCCGCTTGGCATCAGCAGCAGGCCTTTCTTCCGGGCGGCTTCGAGAAGGGTAGCCAGTTGCTGGGTTCCGGGAGCGCCATTGGGTGTCCTCAGTTCGATACCACGCATGCAGCCTGTGCCGGTGAGGCTGCCCAGGCAGGGGGAGATTGCTCTGTTACGCCAGCTTTCATAGCGACGAAGAATCGCTTGCTCCTGAGCCTCGCCCCAGGAGGCCAGGTTTGCGTCTGTCATTGCCCGCAGGCTGGCCAGGGCAGCCGCGCACGCCAGCGGATTCCCCGAGTAGGTACCGCCCAACCCGCCTTTCGGCAGCGAGTTGACCAGCGTCTCGCGACCCACCACGGCGCCGAGTGGCAGTCCCCCAGCGATACTTTTGCCCAGCAGCAGTAGGTCCGGCTCGATCCCCAGGCGAGGGAATGCGAATCGCTGCCCGGTTCGCCCAAAACCAGACTGGATCTCGTCCACGATCAGGAAGATTCCATTGGCGTCACAGAATTTGCGCAGTCCTTGAGCAAAGCTCGGATCCATGGCCAGGAAGCCACCTTCGCCCTGCACCGGCTCGAAGATGAAGCATGCTACTTCGCTAACGTCGACCTCGACACTGAACAGGCGCTCGATCGCTTTGAAGGCTTCGTCGGCCGTCACCCCATTGTCCGGACTCGGATAGGGAACGTGGTAAACCGGCCCGGGAAGCACCCCGACCTGCTGCTTGTAGGGGGCAACCTTGCCGTTCAGGTTGAGGGTCGCCAGGGTCCTGCCGTGAAAGCCTCCATCAAAGGCGACCACGACACTGCGACCGGTGGCGGCGCGGACGATCTTGAGGGCGTTCTCGGCGGCCTCTGCGCCACTGTTGGTCAGCATTCCCGCCAGTGGGTAGCTGACCGGAATGAAATCTGCCAATGCCTTCATCAGGTGGCGGTAGCCGTCATGGGGAACGGCATTGAATGCCGAGTGGGTCAGCTTCTGCGCCTGTTCGGTAATGGCGGTGACCACGGCCGGGTGGCAATGGCCCAGGTTCAGGACGCCGATGCCACCGACGAAGTCGATGTACTGGTTGCCATCCGCGTCCCAGACGTGCGCGTTCTGCCCACGGGTCAGGGTGATGGGGTGCACGATCGAGAGCGAGGAACTGATATGCGACTGGTTCATGCGCAATCCGCCTCACCCGCCATGTTGCGTATCCGCGCTTGCCGGCACGCTGCAGCAGCCATGCACAACGCGGGGGCGAATGATGTTGCTGCCTGACTTTCAGTCAAGGCAAGGGCACGAAATGGCATCGCAGTGTTCCTCTTTGAAATGGGATTTCTCTCTATCAAAGCGAGGAATGTCGACGGCTCACAAGCGAAAAAAAATTACTCGGTCATTCCTGGAATTCAGGACCTTGGGCGGGACGCTGGTTTGTCCCTTTTGCTTTTTCCAGGATCCAGTCCACGAAACTCCTCACTTTTGGAATGTCGATCGACTGCTCCGCGTAGGCGATGAAGTGGGAGCCCTGGCTTGCCTTGTGGTGTTTCCACGGGATCACGAGCTTGGCTTCTGCAAGCTCGTCCTCGACCAGGAATCTTGGCACCAGGGCAACGCCGCAGCCGGCCTGGGCAGCCCTGATGCACATGTAGAACGTATCGAATCGTGGGCCGTGGTAACTGTGCTCGGTGTTGATTCCTTGCTCTTCGAACCACTCGTGCCATGCCTCCGGTCTCGAAGTGCACTGCAGCAGCACAAGATCCGCCAACTCGCCCGCGCTTGAAAATGGCCGCCTGGACAGAATCTCGGGGGCGCATACCGGCACCACATCTTCGCCGAACAGCTCGATGCAGGCAGCTCCGGGCCACGATCCCTGCCCGTAGAAAAAGGCTACGTCTGCCTTGGCCTGCACGAGGTCGAAGGGCTCGAGTTCGTTTCTGATATCGAGGTGGATATTGGGATAGCGCTTGGAAAAGCCCTTCAGGTTCGGGATCAGCCAGCGGGCCCCGAACGTGGGTTGGGTGGCCACCCTGAGCACTTCCGTCTCGCCGCCATAGGACAGGATGTAGCGACTGGAGATATCCACCTGCGTCAGGATCTTGTTGACCTCGGCCAGGTAAAGCTCGCCGGCCGGCGTCAGTTGCAGGCGTCGACGTACGCGATGGAAGAGCAGGTGCTGAAGCATCTCCTCAAGCTGCGCAACCTGCTTGCTCACTGCACTTTGCGTCAGATGCAGCTCCTCCGCGGCACGCGTGAAGCTCATGTGCCTGGCAGCGGATTCGAAGCATTGGAGGGCGGCCATTGTGGGGAGCAAGCGTTTGGACATTGTGATCTCGGGCGGAAAGTTCTGGATGGATCATTCTCTGGGGGAATGATGTGGTGCGTAAAGGTCGTTTGTTGGCCTTGGGGATTCGGATTGATACTGACCCCCGTCAATGAATTCAACCACTCACCCGATTCAGGAGATAAACATGGTTGGCGAGCTGCTCAAAAGCCTTGGTGTAAGTGCCAGTGCATACCAAGGGGGCAACCATGCGGTTCATACCCCTATCGATGGAAGCCAGATCGCATCGGTCACTCTGGAGAGTCCGGCTGCCGTGCTCGACAAGGTCGACATCGCCCACAAGGCGTACCTGGCGTGGCGTGATGTTCCCGCCCCTCGTCGTGGTGAGCTGGTTCGCCTCTACGGCGAAGTCCTGCGCAAGCACAAGGCTCAGCTGGGTGAGTTGATCTCCATCGAGGCGGGCAAGATCACTCAGGAAGGTCTGGGTGAAGTGCAGGAAATGATCGACATCTGCGACTTCGCAGTCGGCCTCTCCCGCCAACTCTACGGCCTGACCATCGCCTCCGAGCGTCCTGGCCACCACATGCGCGAGACCTGGCATCCGCTGGGCGTCGTCGGGGTGATCAGTGCGTTCAACTTCCCCGCAGCGGTATGGGCCTGGAACACCTCGCTGGCTCTGGTTTGCGGCAACGCCGTAATCTGGAAGCCGTCCGAAAAGACGCCTCTGACTGCGCTGGCATGCCAGGCTCTGTTCGAGGTTGCCCTGAAGCAGTTCGGCGAGGCCCCTAACGGCCTGAGCCAGCTGCTCATCGGTAATCGCGAAGCGGGTGAGGTTCTGGTCGACGATCCCCGCGTTCCGCTGATCAGTGCCACCGGCAGCACCCGCATGGGGCGCGAAGTCGGGCCTCGAGTAGCGGCGCGTTTCGGTCGCAGCATCCTCGAGTTGGGCGGCAACAACGCCATGATTCTGACCCCCAGCGCCGATCTGGATCTGGCTGTTCGCGGCATTCTGTTCAGCGCCGTTGGCACTGCCGGCCAGCGCTGCACCACCCTGCGTCGCCTGATCGTGCATCGTTCCGTGAAAGATGAGGTTGTGGCTCGGGTAAAAGCGGCCTATTCCAAGGTCCGCATCGGCGACCCGCGCAAGGACAACCTGGTTGGTCCGCTGATGGACAAGCAAGCGTTCCTGGCCATGCAAGGCGCGCTGGCAAAAGCTCGTGACGAGGGTGGTGTCGTGTTCGGTGGCGAGCGTCAACTTCAGGATCAGTACCCGAATGCTTACTACGTCGCGCCCGCAATCGTCGAGATGCCGGGCCAGACCGAGGTCGTGCGTCACGAGACCTTCGCGCCGATTCTCTACGTCATCGCTTACGACGACTTCGAGCAGGCGTTGCAGTTGAACAACGAGGTTCCTCAAGGCCTGTCGTCCTGCATCTTCACCACCGATGTTCGTGAAGCGGAGCGTTTCCAGAGCGCTTCCGGCAGCGATTGTGGCATTGCCAACGTCAACATCGGTACCAGCGGTGCCGAGATCGGCGGCGCCTTCGGTGGCGAGAAAGAGACCGGCGGTGGCCGCGAATCCGGCTCTGACTCCTGGAAGGCCTACATGCGCCGTCAGACCAACACGATCAACTATTCCCGCGAACTGCCGCTGGCGCAGGGCATCGTTTTCGACTAACCACGCGCTTCTCCATGTCGAGCATCAGTGCTCGACATGGAGCTTTTTGTTGGTGTCGAACCTCGAGGCGTCGGGATTCGAAAATTGACTTGCCTGTGCCGCCCCGTAGTTGTTCGCAAGACATTGTCGTGCCCGAAAATCAAGCGCGATGAGCGTAGAGAAAAAGAATAAAGAGACACCCCATGCGCCGTGACGAAATATCAGCAAGCTGCCAAAACGAGTACGAAAGTATTTTGAACTTGGATGCCAGGCAAGTGACAAGGGCGAGCCCTTACTTCCTGACAACCAGGAACACACCGCTAATTACAGTTCCGGCAAGCGCTGGTGTTTCAAGGGGCAGGTTTCATGACTAGTTTTCATCAAGAGTGTCTCTGGGAGAAAGTGACACACAAGCAGATCAAGTCCGGCGCCCTGGCCAGTCACGTCAAGTTCGATGTCTGTGTCATCGGTGGCGGTATTACCGGCCTTTCCGCTGCGCTCCACCTCCTGGAGCAAGGGAAAACGGTCTGTGTGCTCGAAGCGCATCAGGTCGGCCATGGTGGCTCTGGGCGTAACGTCGGCCTGGTCAATGCGGGCACCTGGATCAAGCCTGATGACGTCGAGGCGACTTTGGGCGAGAGGCGCGGCAAGCGTCTGAATGAAGTGCTCGGGCAGGCGCCGGCAGAGGTGTTCGCAGTCATCCAGCGCCACGGCATCGATTGCCAGGCGCGCAATGACGGCACCCTGCACATGGCTCATAACGAAGCCGGGCTCGCTGACCTGCGCTCCCGTGAGGAGCAGTGGCGCAGACGTGGGGCTGATGTCGAACTGCTCACCGGCGCCGCCTGTGAAGAGTATTGCGGGACCGACAAGATCACCGGCGCGCTGCTCGATCGCCGCGCCGGGACCATCAACCCGATGGGCTACACCGTTGGGCTGGCGCTGGCGGTCACTCGTTTGGGTGGGGCCATCTATCAGCACTCCCCGGTGACCGAGCTCAATCGCCAAGCCGATAGCTGGGTGGTGCGTACCGAGCGCGGAGCCGTTGCTGCCGAGAAGGTGGTCATTTCGACTGGTGCCTACACCGAGGGCGAGTGGACGGAGGTCAGGCGTAACCACTTCCGTGGCTACTACTACCAGGTCGCCTCCGTACCCTTGGCCGGTGCGGCGGCCGACAAGATCCTCACGCATGGCCAGGGCTCGTGGGATACCCGAACCGTCCTGAGCAGCATTCGCCGCGATGCAGAGGGACGGCTCCTGCTCGGTAGTCTCGGCAAAGCCAGCAATAAACCGGACTGGTTCGTGCGCAGCTGGGCGGACCGTATTCAAGGTCACTATTTCCCTGAGTTGGGAAAAGTCGAATGGGAAGTTCATTGGACAGGCTGCATCGATTTCACCCCTGATCATCTGATGCGTATTTTCGAACCTGCGCCAGGAGTTGTCGCCGTTACCGGATATAACGGTCGAGGCAATACGACCGGAACCGTAATTGGAAGAGCCTTTGCAGAGTTCTTGCTGAAGGATGATCCTGACGCTCTGCCAATTCCCTTTACACAAATGAAGACATTGCATACCGCGGGAATCAGAAGCTGCTTCTACGAGGCGGGTTTCTCTCTTTACCACGCGGGTCAGTGCTTGAGAGTCATTCTTTAGCTTGAACCCATTATAAAAATCTGGCGGGCGCTGTAATGACTCCCGCAAGAGGGCTCGTTTACCCCAAATAAGTCCTTGCAAGTTGTAACTGCAATTGCTGTCGCTGCCTTGGATGCGCATCTCTGATGCGCTTATCAATAGATGTTGAAAAATAAAAGAGGTCACTAATGAACAAGCAAAACCTCAAGCAACACGCTCGCCTCGCAGCACTGTTCACCGCAATGGGTCTTTCTTTTGCCGTGCATGCCGACATCAAGATCGGCGTCGCCGGACCCCATACCGGAGCCAATGCGGCCTATGGCGACCAGCTGTGGAGAGGGGCGGTTCAAGCTGCAGAAGACATCAATGCCAAAGGTGGCATCAATGGCGAAAAGATCGTCCTGATCAAAGGCGATGATGCGTGTGAGCCGAAGCAGGCCATCGCAGTGGCGAACCGCCTGGTCGATTCCGAACAGGTTGCCGCCGTCATTGGCCATTTCTGTTCGTCATCGACTATTCCGGCAACCGAAGTCTATGAAGAAGCGGGCATCCTTTCGATGACCCCGGGCTCCACCGCTCCGAAGCTGACCGAGCGCGGCCTCTCGGGCGTGTTCCGCATGTGCGGTCGTGACGACCAGCAAGGCGTTGTCGCTGGCAACTACCTCATCGATGACCTGAAAGCGAAGAAGATCGCGATCATCCATGACAAGGATACCTACGGCCAGGGCGTGGCCGATGCCACGCGCGCCCAGCTTCACGCGCGCGGCGTGCAGGAGGTGATCTACGAAGGCCTGACCCGCGGTGAGAAGGATTTCAACTCGCTGGTGACCAAGATCAGTGCGGCAGGCGCCGATGTCGTCTATTTCGGTGGCTTGCATTCGGAGGCAGGCCCACTCGTGCGTCAAATGCGCGAGCAAGGACTCACCGCGAAGTTCGTGTCTGACGACGGCATCGTCACCGATGAACTGGTCACCACTGCCGGCGGCAAGCAGTACACCGAGGGTGTGCTGATGACCTTCGTGACCGATCCCCGCAATCAGCCAGAAGGTAAGGACGTGGTCGAGCGTTTCCGGGCGCATGGCTACGAGCCCGAGGGCTTCACCCTGTTCTCCTATGCCTCTCTGCAAGCGATTGCGGCAGCGTTCCAGGCCACCGGCGGAACCGACAGCGCCAAGGCCGGCGAGTGGCTGAAGAACAACTCGGTCAGCACCGTCATGGGTGCCAAGGAGTGGGACGAGAAGGGCGATCTGAAGGTATCTCCCTACGTGATGTATCGCTGGGATGCCGAAGGCAAATACCAGCAGCTCTGACCTGCTTCTGCCGTGACCCATGCCGAGCCCGTCGGCATGGGTATCTGTAATCCCTCGATACGGGAGAGCCGCTGTGGATGCTCTACTTCAACAAATGATCAATGGCCTGACCCTGGGTTCGGTCTATGGCCTGATTGCCATTGGCTACACCATGGTTTACGGCATCATTGGCATGATCAACTTCGCCCATGGCGAGGTGTACATGATCTCCGCCTACCTGGCTGCCATCACCATGGCTCTGTTGGCCTTCTTCGGTCTTGAATCCTTCCCGCTGATAATCCTCGGCACCTTGCTGTTCACCATCGCGGTGACTGGCGTGTATGGCTTCGTGATCGAGCGCATCGCCTACAAACCGCTGCGCAACTCCACGCGTCTGGCACCGCTGATCTCCGCGATCGGCATGTCGCTGATCCTGCAGAACTACGTGCAGATCAGCCAGGGCGCCAGGCAACAAGGAATCCCGACGCTGCTGGATGGCGCCATCAAGCTGCAGATCGGCGATGGGTTCGTACAGCTCACCTACACCAAGGTGTTCATCCTGGTTGCGTCGCTCCTGGGAATGGCGTTGCTCACCTACGTGATCCAGCGCACCAAGCTCGGCCGCATGTGCCGCGCTACCCAGCAGGATCGCAAGATGGCCTCGATCCTCGGTATCAATACCGACCGGGTGATTTCCTACGTGTTCGTCATCGGTGCCGCCATGGCGGCACTGGCCGGCGTGCTGATCACCATGAACTACGGCACCTTCGACTTCTATGCCGGTTTCATCATCGGGGTCAAGGCGTTCACCGCAGCGGTGCTCGGCGGCATCGGCTCACTGCCCGGAGCGATGCTCGGAGGGCTGATCCTCGGTGTTGCCGAAGCGCAGTTCTCGGGTGTGATCAACACCGACTACAAGGACGTGTTCAGCTTCTCCTTGCTGGTGCTGATCCTGATCTTCCGTCCCCAAGGCCTGCTCGGCCGTCCGCACGTTGCAAAGGTGTGATATGTCGAATCAATCGGGTTCCCTCGACATAAAAAAGAGTCTTCTGGATGCGGTCATTGCAGGTCTGCTTGCGTTGATCGTTTTCGGTCCTGTCGTTGGCGTCGTGCTGGATGGCTACGGCTTCAACCTGCATCTTGACCGAGTCGGCTGGATGATCGGCGTTGTCGCGATCGGACGGTTCGTCATCAGTCTTTTCTTGCAGACGGCCCAGGGCAAAGCCTTCCATTCTCGCTTCGAACTGAGCGGCAGCGGTGTCCACGTATTGCCGCCAGGCCATAAGTCCAACATGCGCTGGATCATGGCGCTGATCGTGGTGTTGGCCGTGCTGTTCCCCTTCGTCGCCAGTAAATACCTGCTCACGGTGGTGATTCTCGGGCTGATCTATGTCCTTCTGGGGCTTGGCCTGAACATCGTCGTCGGGCTCGCCGGTCTGCTGGACCTGGGTTATGTGGCTTTCTATGCCATCGGCGCCTATGGCCTGGCGCTAGGTTACGATCACCTCGGACTCGGCTTTTGGTCCGCGCTGCCGCTGGCGGCGATCGCCGCGGCACTGGCAGGGGCGATTCTCGGATTCCCGGTCCTGCGCATGCATGGTGACTACCTGGCCATCGTCACCCTGGGCTTTGGCGAGATCATCCGGCTGGTGCTCAACAACTGGCTGGAGTTCACCGGCGGCCCCAACGGCATGTCCGTGCCATCGCCGACCTTCATGGGCCTGGAGTTCGGACGGCGAGCGAAGGAGGGCGGTGTTCCCATCCATGAGTTCTTCGGCTTCGCCTACAACCCCAACCTCAAGTACGTGTTCATCTACGCGGTGCTGTTCCTGGTGGTGCTGCTGGTGCTGCGGATCAAGCATCGACTGACGCGCATGCCGATTGGTCGTGCCTGGGAAGCGCTTCGGGAGGATGAAATCGCCTGCCGCGCGATGGGCCTGAACCACGTCCTGGTGAAGCTCTCAGCCTTCATGATCGGCGCCTCCACTGCCGGGCTGGCCGGGGTGTTCTTCGCCAGTTACCAAGGCTTCGTGAACCCCACCTCGTTCACCTTCTTCGAGTCGGCACTGATTCTGGCGATCGTGGTGCTGGGCGGCATGGGCTCAACGATCGGTGTGGTCATAGCCGCGTTCGTCCTGACGGTGGCGCCAGAGCTGCTGCGTAACTTCGCGGACTATCGAGTGCTGCTGTTTGGCGTGCTCATGGTGTTGATGATGATCTGGAAGCCGAGGGGTTTGATCCGTGTCAGTCGCGTGGGTGTGGCGGCACCGAAGGGGTTCGAGCAATGAGTGACGATATTCTGCGTGTCGAGCATTTGATGATGAACTTTGGGGGCATCAAGGCGCTCAAGGACGTCAACCTGAAGGTCAAGCGCTCGTCGATCACCGCGTTGATCGGCCCCAACGGTGCAGGCAAGACCACGGTGTTCAACTGCCTGACCGGTTTCTATACCGCTTCCGGTGGCCGCATCGAGCTGAAAACCAGGAGCAAGCGGACCAACATCATCCAGGTCCTTGGCGAGCCGTTCCAGGTGGGGGATTTCGTCAACCCGGTAAAATTCGGCTCGCGCCTCTGGTTCAAGATGTTCGGTGGTACCCATCTGGTGAACCGCGCCGGCCTGGCGCGCACCTTCCAGAACATCCGCCTGTTCAAGGAGATGACAGTCCTCGAGAATCTCCTGGTTGCCCAACACATGCAGGCGAATCGGAACCTGTTGGCGGGAGTCTTCAACACGCCAGGGTATCGGCGGGTCGAAGCCGGGCTGCTCGAGCGGGCGTTCTACTGGCTGGAAGTCGTTGACCTGTCCAGCTGCGCCAATCGCCTCGCAGGTGAACTGTCCTACGGCCAGCAGCGCCGTCTGGAAATCGCCCGCGCCATGTGCACGGGGCCTGAACTGATCTGCCTCGACGAGCCGGCTGCCGGCCTCAATCCGGCAGAAACGGTCGCACTGACCTCCATCATCCGAACGCTCCGAGACAAACACGGTGTGACGGTCCTGCTGATCGAACATGACATGGGCATGGTGATGAGCATTTCCGACCACGTGATCGTGCTTGAACATGGCGATGTCATTGCCGAGGGCAAGCCGGAACACATCCAGAACAACGAGCGGGTCATTGCCGCCTATCTTGGTGCGGAAGAGGAGGAGGTGGCATGAGTTCGCCCATTCTGGAACTCCGGGACGTGGACGTCTTCTACGGCCCTATCCAGGCCCTGAAAAAGGTCTCGCTGAAGATTCACGCTGGCGAAACGGTTTCCTTGATCGGCGCGAACGGTGCAGGCAAGTCGACGCTGCTGATGTCGATCTTCGGCCAGCCGCGAGTCACTTCCGGCCAGATCATCTACGAGGGCGAAGACATCAGTCGACGTTCTCCCCACTACATCGCCTCCAACGGCATCGCCCAATCGCCTGAAGGGCGCCGTGTCTTCCCGGACATGAGCGTCGAAGAAAACCTCCTGATGGGTACCATCCCCGTGGGAATGGAGCACGCGGACAAGGACATGGAGCGCATGTTCCAGTTGTTCCCGCGGCTGAAGGAGCGGCGTAACCAGCGTGCCATGACCATGTCCGGTGGCGAGCAGCAGATGCTCGCCATTGCGCGGGCGCTGATGAGCCGACCGAAGATCCTGCTGCTCGATGAGCCGAGCCTGGGCCTGGCCCCCATCGTGGTCAAGCAGATCTTCCAGACCCTGCGCGATCTCGCGTCCGAGGGCATGACCCTCTTTCTGGTGGAGCAGAACGCCAACCACGCGCTGAAGCTCAGCGACCGTTCTTACGTGATGGTGACGGGGGAGATTCGCATGACGGGCACCGGGCAGGAGCTGCTTGAGGACCCCCAAGTGCGAGCCGCGTACCTCGGCGGGCATTGACTCCCTGTAACAGGCACCCAACTCTCGGGTGCGCCACTGCCCTCTTCCCCGAGTGGAAGAGGGCAGTGGCGCCGCCATCAGCGGTCGAGGAAGACCATTTGCGGCGGCTCGTGCATCAGGAAGTCGCGGTGGGAGATGTTCCAGGCGTAGGCGCCGGCGAGGGTGAATACCAGCAGGTCGCCGATGGCCAGTTCCGCGACGGGTTGCTGGCGGGCCAGGACGTCTTTCGGGGTGCATAGCTGACCGACGAAGGTCACGGGCTGGCCGTGCAAGTCCGGCTCCTGGTTGCCACGCAGCACCACGAAGGGGTGGTCGTGGCCCTGCGCCGCGGGGGTGCGGAAGTGGTGGGTGCCGCCACGGGCCACGGCGAAGTACTGGCCGTGGTTGCATTTGATGTCGAGCACTTGCATCACGTAATAACCGCAGGCAGCGCTGATGAAGCGACCGATCTCGAAGCGGATGCGGGTGCCGGCCATGCCCTCTTCGGCAATCAGGTCTTTCAGTCCCTGGCAGAAGCCTGGCCAGTCGAACGACTGCGAGTGGTCCTGATAGTTGATACCCATGCCGCCGCCGACATTCAGCAGCGGTAGTTGCAGGCCCTGCTCCTGGCTGATGCGGCGGAAGGTGCGGCAGTAAGCGCGGATCAGTTGCAGGTGGGCGGCCACGTCGAGCTGGTGGGAGAGCAGGTGGAAGTGCAGGCCCTTGAGTTCCAGCGCGGGTTCGTGGCGCAGGAGTGCGAGGGCTTCATCCAGTGCCTCTTCGTCGAGACCGAACGGCGTGGGTCTGCCGCCCATGACCAGGCGGCTGTCCGGTGCTTCGGCCAGCTTGAGGTTGAGCCGCAGCAGCACCGGTGCACGGCGGCCCTGGGTTGCGGCGAGGTGAGCGAGGCGGCGCAGCTCGTGCACGCTTTCCACGTGGAAGGCATCGACGTGGCAGTCCAGCGCGGCCTCCAGTTCGCTGTCGAGTTTGCCGGGGCCGCCGAAAATCAGCGGGTGCTTCGGACAGTGTTCATAGAGCCAGGCCAGTTCGCCACCGGACGCGGCCTCGAAGCCATCCACCAATGGGGCCAGGGTGCGCAGGATGGGCGCCTCCGGGTTGGCTTTGGCGGCGTAGAAGAGTTCGCAGTTGGCTGGGAGTGCGGCGCGCATGGCGCGTACGTGCCGATCCAGCGCCGGCAGGTCGTAGAGGTAGGCGCACAGCGGGTCGCGTCGCTGGGTGCGCAGGTCTTCGATGGCGCGGGTGATACGCGCAGGCAGGCTCATGGGCGTGCTCCGATGATGGGGTTGGGTAGGGCGGTGTAGCCGGCTTCGCGGTCGGCACGTTGCAGGAGGCGGGTCATGAAGTTCTCTTTGCTGGGCAGGGTGGCGCCAGCGCAGAACTCGCGCAGCTCAACGGGGTCGCCGAGCATCTCGCGCTGCAGTTCCAGCAATTGGCCGACCTGGGCCCACAGACGCTTTTCCAGCGCGGCGCTGCCATCGGCAAGGTGGAAGATCGCCTCGCCCAGGTTGTTCACCAGGGTGCAGTAGGCCACCCGTTTCCAGGCTTTGTCGGGGCTGTAGTAGAGGGAGGCACGGGTGCGCTTGTCGAGTTGGCCGAGGCGTGCCGGTGGCCAGTGCTCAGCAACGAGTTTGGTGCCTTCCAGGTCGCGGATCCACACGCGGCAGGGCAGGCCGCTGTCGTCAAAGCCGAGCACGGTGTTCTGCAGGTGTGGCTCGAGCACCACGCCCTGGCGGAACAGACAGTGCAGTACGCCGCCAAGCAGCAGGCCGGCATAGCAGTCGAGCCAGCGCAGGGCCGCGTCGGCGTGCGCCAGGCCGAGCCGTTCGGCGCACTGGCGCACGCGTTGCTGGCACACGCTGTGGCCGTGCAGGTCCCAGGTGAACAGGGCCATGGCCACTTGCGGGCTGTGTGCGGCACGGCTGGCCGGGTCGAGGTTCTGGCGATAGAGGATGCCGAAGCACTCGGTAACTTCGCGGGCCTCGTCCAGCGTGCCGAGAGCGCTGAGGTCGAGGGTACTGGCGGCGGGCTCGGGCATCAACTTGAAGCCCGGCTGGGCGCTGGCCAGTTCGGTCATGACGGGAGCCAGCAGGCGGGTGAGGGCCACGGCGCTGTCCAGTTCGTACCAGGCGTTCTTGCGCACGCAATTGGTCAGTCGCACATGCACCGAAAACTTGAGGAAGTAGGCCAGGTCCGGGTGGTAGAGCGTGCGCACCGAAGACGTGGGGTAGAGTGTCAGACCTTGTGGGCCGAGGTATTCCATCAGTCCTTGCGCCTGCGCACGCTTCACCAGCGGATCGGCGAGGATGCGTTTCACCTCCCAGGGGTGGCAGGGGTAGAGGTCATCGCGACCGCAGAGCTGCTGCAGGGTGGCGCGAGGGTCCTCGCCTTGGTGGCGCACCAGCGCCGGGTTGACGCGGAACCAGTGCAGGGCGAAGCAGGCACCGACCTCCGGTGAGCAGGCCAGCAGGTCATCGATGGAAACGCCTTCGCGGCTCTTGGGGGTCGGGTGCAGGGCATGGCCCCAGACCTGATGTTGCTCCGAGCGCAGCAGGCTGTCGTCCGGCTGCTGGTTGGCGGGCACGGCGTGGCGGAGGAAGGTGCGGGTGATCTGCAGGCTGTTGTCGATCTGTTGTACCAGTTCGCCATGGCGCTCGGCACTGGTCAGCGGGGCGAGCATCAGGCGCGCCAGTTCCAGGGCACCTAGAGAGCGCCAGCCGTGGCCGTTGCCCTTGAAGTAAGGCGCGCTGATGAAGCGGCAACGGCCGAGCACGCTGGTGCGGTCGGCCAGCAGGGCCAGGCGTCCGCCCGGAAGTCGGATGGACACCCGCTGGCCGGCGAGCTGGCGCAGGCTCATGGGCAGGTCGTGGTCCTTGGCGTCGAGGCTTGCCTCGCCACGGGGCAAGGCGTATTCGCGCAGGTAGCAATTGATCAGGCATTCGATGGCGTGGCGCTGGGCGTCGCCGTCGAGGGCGCGTTCGTGCAGGGAAGCCAGGTTGATCTCGAGGGTCATGCGGTTATCTCCCGTGGAGCGATGAGCAGGGGGCGCGCCAGTACTAGCGCCGCGAAGGCGACCAGGCCGGCGACCAGAAAGGGGGAAGCAATGCCGCAGCTCTGGCTGACCAACCCGGCCGTGACGCCAGCCGCAGCGCCGGCCCACTTGCCGCTGGAGTCGTACCAACCGAACAAGCGCCCAGCGCTGCCGTTGCGGCTGCGCTGGCTGAGGCAGCGGTGCAGGCCGACGAAGCCGAGCAGCATGCCGGCGCCGCTGAGCAGACGCAGGGTGAACAGCAAGTCGGGCTGGTCGCTCCAGAACTGCAGGGCGTTGGTCAGGGCCAGCAGGCCAAGGCCAGGCAGCAGCAGGTTGGCGGCCTGGCGCTGGGCCCAGGGCAGGGCCACCAGGTAGACCAGGTGCGGCAGGCTGTAGAGCAGGCCGATGAGGGCGTCGTTACCCACGCCCAGGGCTTCGCCGTAGGGCACGAAGTAGGGGAAGGTCACCACCATGGCGAAGCTGAAGAGGAACTGCACGGCGAGCAGCCGTGGCAGGTCGTTCGGCAGCTGGTCGGGCCATTCGTCGCCGTCGCCGTCGCTGGTGCGGGCCTGGCGCCGTGGTGCGTCGGCTGGTAGCGGCAGGATCAGCACGAAGGCCAGCAGGGGCAGCCAGGCCAGCACGCGATAGAGCTCCAGCCCCATGCCGCTGGCGGTGAGCAAGCCGAGCAGGATCGGTCCGCTGATCATCGCCAGGCGTGCCGAATACTGCGTCCAGTTCAATGCGCGGGAGAGGTTGCCGTCCTTGAGCTGGGTGGCCAGGTAGGCATTGGAAGCCGCCATGGCGCCACCGAAGGTGCCCTGGATCATCAGTGCCAGTACGAACACCGTCAGGTTGGGGCTGAATCCGGCCAGCAGGAAGCCGGCACAGAGCCCGGCGTGGGCGCGCAGCAATGACAGGCGACAGCCGTGGCGGTCTGCCAGGTGGCCCCATAATGGCGCCGCCAGGGCAGTGCACAGGGTCGGCAGGATGAACAGCACGCCGATGCTCCAGCCCGGCGCATCCGGCGCTAGGTCGGCGAGGATGCGAGGCAGGTATAGCGGAATGCCGAGGGTGGTGAAGGCCGAGAGGTAATGGCCGAGCAGGACGCTGGCGATCAGTCGTTGCGGCATGGCTGTGCCTCCAGCAGGCAGTTCGCCGCGCTGTAGCCATAGAACTTGTTGATGTCCTGGGCACCGGACTGCGCCTTGCTGAACAGGCTGCCGGCACTCAGCAGGTACTTCACCGGCAGCGTCGGACTGTCGAGCAGGAAGCTTCGGGCTTCGGAGCAGTCCAGGCCTTCGCGCTCCAGCTGTTCGAGGCAGCCAGATAGGCGCTGGCGCAGGGTGGCGTAGAGCATCTCGCGCGGTGCGAGGCTGGCATCGGCGATGGCTTCCAGCGGGGCGACGATGTTCAGTTGCAGGGTAATGGTGCAGAACATCTCCGCCAGCGGCTGGGAGCCGGCCACGCGGATACGCTCATCGCGCAGCTCGTCAGGGCGGGCGGCGAGGTCGGGGCAGGCGTGGACAAAGCGTTCAGGCCAGAGGCGCGCGGCGTCGTTGTCTTTCATCAACAGGCGTAGCGGTTGGCCGGCCTGGTGGATCAGCACGGCGTTTTGCTGGTTGGCTTCCAGGGCGATGCCGTAGCGCAGCCACAGGCGCAGGTGCACATGCAGGAGCAGGTCGAGGTAGTCGGTCAGCCAGGCGTGCAGATCGCCTTCGTGGAACCGCTCGACAACCGCTTCGAGGAACAGCCGGCCATCCGGCATCGGGCTGGCCAGGGCGGCCACCGGCACAAGGGTGGTGGCCGTCAGTTCAGTCGGGTAGCGGCGCACGATGTAGGCCAGGTGCCGCAGTTCGGCAGCATGCCCGCCATGCTGTTCGTCGACGTGCAGGTAGCGCTGGCCCAGCTCCGGGTCACGCTCAGCCAGGGCTTGCAGTGTTGTCTGGAACCAATGGCCGTCGTACAGGGTGCTGGGCTTGATCAGCCGCAGGTTACGCGCGCCGAGGGTGCTGACCAGCAGCGGCAGTTTGATGTGGCAATGCGGTTGCTCCACGCACATCACCGTGCGCACGGAGAGCGTCGGCTCCACCAGCAGGGCGCTGCGTGGGGCCTTGATGGCGCCAGCCGGCAGGCCGTGGCGCTCCAGCATCGGCCAGGTCAGCGGGTGCACGGGCAGCAAGGCGTGGCTGGTCGCCAGGGTTTCGTCCAGGCCCAGTTCGCTTAAAGCTGGCCAATGGGCGGGCGGTGGACTACTGATGGCGAGCTCACCTTTCGGCACGGCCAGCCAGTTGAGGGTGAAACGCGGAGCGAATTCCGGGGCGTAGGCTTGCAGCGCGGCGGAGTCGAAGCCGCTCTTGGCGCGGGCGGTGGGGTAGAAAGGATGGTCGAGGTAGCTTGCCAGGCGGTCGATGCCGAGTAGCCGCTGGCCCCAGGCCGGCTCATCGAGGACGCCGGCAAGGCGGCGCGCCTGGGCCTGGTAGGCCTCGCGGCAGAGGCCGCGGTGCTGCGCGGCGCAGTCGGCCTCATCGCGATAGGCGGCGAAGAGCGCCAGGCTCTCGGCGTCCAGGCCGTGGCTCAGGTGTTCGAGCCAGCGTGGGTAACCCTGTTCGAAGCGTGTTTCGCCCTGCTGGCAGCAGAGCCAGGTATCGCCCCTCGCGCTCCAGGCTTGCAGCGGACCACCGTGGCGCAAGGGCAGCCACAGCTCGCCGCTGCCAAGGTGGGTGATGCACAGCCAATCCTGCGCGGGCGCATTTGGCCAGTGCGCGGCCAGCTCAGCCGGCAGGCGGCACACCTGGCCCTGGCTGAGCAGGCCTCGAATGTCTTCGCGCAGGCAGCAGTCTATGATTCGTTGGCCGATTGCCGCCTGGTCGGCGCTCATGGCAGCGCGGTTCATGCCAGCACCCAGCGCAGATCGACGAGGGTGGCGGCGAAATGTGCGTCCAGGCTGGTGGCGTCGGGGGCGATCAGGCGCAGGACGCCGATATAGTCCTTGTTGGAGTGGCTGAGTTGGATGTCGTCACCGACCTGGCGTAGGGCGCGGTAGTCGCTCCAGTGACCGTCGTGTTCGTGCTGGAAACTGTCGGTCGCCTGTGCGAGACGCCCGGGCTGGCCGGCGACCAGGTAATGCACCAGGGCCTCGGCCTTGCCGCTTTCGGCAACGGCCAGCGGCTCGCCCAGATGCAGGGCGAGGATGCGGTCGAACCAGCCTTGCGGGAGCAGGCGGTCGAGGAGAAATTCACGACCGTCGCCGATGCTGCGGTAGTTGATTTCCACCAGCACCGGGCCTTCTTTGGTGAGGATGAACTCGCTGTGACAGACGCCGAAGTTGATGCCGAAGGCGGCCACCTGGGCGAGCGCGGCAGTACGGTGGGCGCGGCTCAGCGCGCCGTTCCAGCGCGCGGCCAGCTCAACGAAGTGAGGCGGCGGCGAGAGGGTCACGTCGAAGCCACCGATGGCTTGCAGGCGTTGGCCGTCGCCGAGGGTTTCGAGGGTGAACAGCGGGCCTTCCATATAGGCCTCCAGCAGCAGGGCGCGGTCGGGGTTGTGCTGCCAGAACTGTGCGCAATAGGTGGCCAGTTCGCCGGCGTTGTGGCACAGGCGCACGTCGAGGCTGGCTACGCCTTCACGGGGCTTGGCCACCAGCGGGAAGGGCACATTGGCAGGCACTGCGCTGCCTGCGGTGAGGACGTGGAACCAGGGGCCAGGTAGGCCGAGGCATTGCAGGCGTTCGCGCATGGCGGCCTTGTTCTTGGCGGCGTAGCACAGATGCCAGTTCTTGCCGGGGCAACCGAAGGTTTCCGCCACCAGGGCGGTGGCGGTCTGCAGGTGGTCGCTGTTGGAGAACACGGCGGCCGGGCGCAGGCCATGGGCGTTGATCAGCTCGACCACAGCGAGCGGGTTGAACACATCGCACTCGAGAATTTCCAGCCCCTCGGCGGGGTGGCCGGCTGCGGCAAGTTCGCGCCTGTGCTGCTGGGCGTGGTCGCTGATCAGCACCACGGGCAGTCCGCGCTTGCGCGCAGCGGGCAAAAAGCCCTCGGTGATGGCGGGGTGGGCGATGTGGGTGAGGATCACGAGTGGGCGTTGCATGTAGAGCCTCCTGGGCAGCAGTCGTCCCTCCGCGAGGAGCGGACGCCTGGATATCAATGCGCGTGAGCGCGGGTCAGAAACGGTGGTGGATGCCTTGGGTGAGGACTTGGGGCTCGCTGGCCTTACCCGGCATTTCGTCCTGGTTGGGCATGGGGTGTGAGGGGGAGGTCCTCTTCCACGGTAGCGAGGAAGAGGCTTGGAGTGTTGAGGCTGGGGTGCAAGGCAAGCAGGTTGTTTTTTGTTTTCATCCGGAATACCTCAGGGCATCAATGGGCGATTTGCAGGCTGGCCAGACGAGCTTTGAGGGCACTGTTCAGCAGGCCGCGGTCTTCGCCGGCCAGATAGCTGCGGATGCCCCTGGCTTGCCAGTGCTGGTGTTGCTCGGCGGTACGCGGATTGGCGCAGAACGGAATTCCAGCGGCCGTGCAGTGCGAGGCCATTTCCTGGAGCGCTTCCCAGACCCGGGGGTGCGTCGCGTCGGGGCCCAGTTGCAGGTCCAGGGCGAGGTCGAGGGCGCCCTCGAGGACCATGCCGATGCCGGGCAAACGGAGAATTTCGGGCAGGGCCCGAAGCCCGGCGGCGCTTTCGATCATTGGCACGATGGGACGGGCCCGGTTTGCCAGTTCGATGTATTGCGGCAGGGGCAGGCGGCCGAAACCGGTCACGCGGCCCCCGGTGATGCCGCGCCGGCCCAGTGGCGGGAAGAACGCCGCTTCCACGGCGCGGGCGACCTCTTCGGCGCTTTCCACGCGCGGCAGCACGATGGCTTCGGCGCCGGCATCCAGTGCCCGGCCGATCAGCTTGGCGTCGACTTCCGGCACGCGCAGCCAGGGCGAGATGCCGGCCGACTCGCAGGCGCGCAGGCAATGCATCAGCTCATCGCCGGAGCGCAGCAGGTGTTCCATGTCGAGGATGACGAAGTGGTAGCCCGCGAGGGCGATCATTTCGCAGAGCAGGGGGGAGGGAACCGAGTTGAGCAGGCCGTAGGCACTTTCACCTTGATCAAGCCTGGCGATTACAGGTGATGTCCGAATCATTCGCCGCTATCCGTAAGAAAAATCGTTCTCGAATGATAATGATTGTTAATTGAATGTAAACGCTTTTTTCTGGGACGCTGGTCTCGGAATGGGCGTCCTTGAGCGGGCGTCAGACCTGGAGGTTGAGGTTCTCCTGCGATACAGGTGAGATCCGGCTCGCCGCAAGGATGCGTCGAGCCGGCCTGCGCGCGCGCCGGGCGCCTAGGTCACCTGCAGTATCCGCATCATCTCGTGGTCTTCGTGGGAGAGGATGTGGCAGTGCCAGACGTATTGTCCTCGCTTGTTGAAACGCGCCTTGATCCGCACCACCTGGCCTGTGGGGTTGCCCGACTCAGGTTCGGGGTTGCCGGGAAGGGCCGTGACCATGTCCTTCGGTGCCGCCTGGAAGTATTCCGGGCCGACCGGCGCGGCGGAGAAGTGCTTGATGAAGGAGATTTCCGGTGCCTCGCCCATCATGCCGTCGTGCTGCGGAATCATCTGCGAGCCGGTGACCTGATACTCGAACACTTGCCGATCCAGGATCTCGAAGTTGACGAGGTGCAAATGGACCGGGTGGGCGTCGGCGGTGAAGTTGTAGATCTCCCAGACCTCGGTGCCGTCCAGGCTCGGTAACTCGGTTGTTGGTTGGAACCATGCGTAGGCGGTGGCGACGTTCGTGGTGTTGAGGTTGCCGGACTTGACCGTTCCCAGCAGCGGCTGCAGTCGTCCGAACCCGTCATTGCCCTCGAAGAGCGCCACCCTGCGCACGGTGGCGCTACCGGATACGCCTGCGTAGTCGGGCAGGAGCTGGGGTTGGAAGTTGTCCGCCACGCCGGACTTGGGCTTGACCACGTCGAAGGCCATGACCCGGTCGGTCTGGCGGTCATCGAACAGATCTTCCGGGGCCAGGTCGGCACCGAAGGCTCCGCCGAAGGGCGAATCGCCGCCCAGGTTCTTCATAATCACCCGGCTGCCGAAGGGTACCTGCGAGAAATCGAGTACGACGTCGTAACGGCCGCCAGGCTCGAAGACCAGCGTGTCGGTCTCGCGTGGTGTGCCAAGGCCCTGGTCGCTGCCGATCACCCAGAAGGGCAATGGCGCGCCGGCACTGGAATGATTGGGGTCGGTGACGTTGGCGGCGACGGCTACGAACTGGAGCACCATGAACCGCGAGTCGCAGCCATTCACCAGGCGCAAGCGATAGTGGCGCGGCTCTACGTTGGCCTTGGGCCAGATCTTGCCGTTGACCACGATGTGGTCGCCGAAGAACTCGGCGAGCGCGGTGGGGCCGCCGTTGGGGAAGTGCTCGGGTGGCAGGATGACGCCTTCGCCAGTGATGAAGTCGTCGTAGAACGGGTCGCCCGGGAAGGCGGGATAGAACAGCGCGCCTTTCTCGGTGAACATGCGGTCCTGGACGAGGTAGGCCAGTTCATAGGGATAGGCGGGAAGGCCCAGGGGGTTGCTGGACAAACCGGTATCGAACTGGTCGCGAATGATGTACTGGCCGGCAAGGCCCGCGTAGACATTGAGACGGGTAATGCCCAAGGCATGGTCGTGGTACCAGAGCTGGCAGGCCGGCACGGTGTTGTTGTAGCGGAAGTGGTCGGTGAAGCCACCGGGGACGAAGTCCCACTGCGGACCGGTTACCTTGCCACCTGGGCTGTAGAAGAACTCGGGGTTGCCGTCGAACTGGAAATCACTATTGGCGCCGTGGAGGTGGGTACTGATCGGTACGCCGTTGTTCTTGATGCTGAATGCCCGGTAATCGACACCATTGGCCGAGTTATCCCCGTGCAGCGAGTAGCACCAGTGCACGTTGGTATCGAGGGGCAGCAGGTGACTCTTGCTGCGCAGTTCGTTGCTCCAGCGAACCAGCGCCTCTTCCGCTCCCCCCGCCGAACTGTTGACGACCTGGATCGTCTGGCCGGGCCAGCTCACGGTTCTTGAGCCGTAGCCCCAGACCTGCGTCCACAACTTCTTGCGATTCGATGGTTGTATCAGGCCAGTCTGTTGCTCGGTTTCAGTGATCCGGACGTTGAAGTTCGGGTTCATGGCCGGCTGGCCACCGACACTGAAATCCTTGAACAGAAATGCTGGATCCAGCGCGTTTGGTGCCAACTCGACAAATTTGGGTTGCAGCGCGGGGTCGCTCAGCAAACCGACGTTCGAGAAGAATGCGGCTGCCTGCGCACGGCGCAGAAACGGGTGGCTGGGAAGCATTAGCGCACCTGCGGCAAGCGCGCTGTATTGAAGAACCCGACGCCTTGAGATCATGTTCAGTCCTCCCCAATTGAGGGATCGGAGGCAAATAGGGGCCCTTTCGAATGGCAGGGCGACTGCACTATTGCGCTGCGCTGGCGACTCAAAATTTGATGTAGATCAATCCACAGGGGCCATGGAAAGGGGCCACCCGATAAGCCCGCGCAATTGAGGGATAGGTGGTTGTGATACCCCGGGTAGTACGCTCAACCTGCTACGACTTTGAGATCAAAAGGGGCTCACGACCAAGGCAGACGGCTTCGCCGCTCAACGCCCGGGCATTGCCAGGCCGGGGGGGCGTCCGTCGGTATCGCTGTTGCCGATGTGGTCCATGCGCTAGATCGTCGCGACGAGACTGTCGGTCTTGCGGTCTGCTGGGAGAGGACTGAATTGCGCGCTGACAGGGCGGCATGGCTGGGTGTAATCGATGATTACATTTGCCCTGGCCGGGCCTGTGCCGTGAGCCAACTCACCAGTTCTTGCAGTTCCGGGCTGGGGGCGAGGCGGTCAGGGTAGACCAGGAAGTAGGCACCACCGGTAGGTACCTTGAGGTCGAAAGGCGCCACCAGGCGTCCGCTGCTGAGCTCCTCGCCAATCAGTGCCCAATCACCCAGGGCAACGCCGGAGCCTTGGGCGGCGACGGAGAGGGCGAGGTCCAGCGTGTCGAAGTGGTGTCCGCTTCCGAGATTGTCGAGGGTGATACCAGCGGCCTGCAGCCAGGTTTGCCAGTCCTTCTCATCGCGCGTGGGGTGTAGCAGCGTGTGTCGCGCAAGGTCGGCTGGCGTGTTCAGTGGTAGTGGGCCGGCAATGAGTTGGGGGGCGCAAACCGGGATCAGTGCTTCATCGAACAGGTGATGGGCCTCGACAGCGCTACCGGGGTCGTTGCCATAGACCACGGCGGCGTCGAACTCTTCGCGACGGAAATCCACGCCGTACTGCACGGTTGTGGTGAGCTCGACCGGTACGTCCGGACGTTCCGCCTGCCACTGCATCAGGCGAGGCAGGAGCCAGCGCATGACGCAGGTGGGTGCCTTGAGCTGCAGGGCCTTGCGCTTGGCGCCAACCTGTTCCACGGCCTCGTCGATCAGGCTGAAGACCTGCTGGATCCGCGGGTACAGCTCGCGCCCCTGTGCCGTAAGGCTAAGCCCGCGTGCCTGGCGCTGGAACAGTGGATAACCCAGGTGGCTCTCCAATCCGGCGATCTGTCGGCTGACGGCGCCCTGGGTGATGTGCAGCAGCTCTGCAGCACGCGTGAAATTGCAGCACTGCGCAGTGATCAGGAAAGTGTGCAGGGCAGGCAAGGGCGGGAGACGTTTCATGGGCGCTCAGGTATGAGTTGAGGACATGGCTAGTATGACGAATTTTGCCTTGTCATGGCCGCCGGCGGGCGGGTCCAATTGTGCAATCCCGATCCCCCGGTTTCCGTCCCGCGATGCTTTGGGCGCGCAGGTGGCGATGGTGCGGACCTATCAGCTGAACGCATGGAATAACGCAATGCAAAACACGCTTCCGACCTTCAACGATCCGCTCGCGGGTGTTTACATCAACGGCCAATGGCTGGCTGGTGGCGAATGCCTGTCGGTCGTCAACCCCGCCACCGAGATGCCGCTGGCGAGCGTCGGCAGCGGCGATGCAGGCACGGTCGATCAGGCGGTTCGGGCAGGTGGCGAGGCGTTTCCTGCCTGGGCGGCGCGCTCGGGAGCGGAACGTGCAGCCTGCCTGCGGCGGATCGCCGAGGGCGTGCGTGCGCGCCGCGAGCGGCTGATTCAGTTGCAGTCGTCCAACAACGGCAAGCCGCTGGCCGAAGCGGGGCTGGATGTGGATGACGTGATCGCCACCTTCGAGTACTACGCAGGCCTGGCCGAAGGCCTGGATGCTGCGCAGGACCGCCCGGTGGAGCTGCCCAGCGAGGACTTCGCTGCACGCCTGCGTCGCGAGCCCTGTGGCGTGGTAGGGCTGATCGTGCCGTGGAACTTCCCGATGGTCACCACCGCCTGGAAGCTGGCGCCGGCCCTGGCGGCGGGTTGCAGCGTGGTGCTCAAGCCCTCCGAGGTGACGCCGCTGCCGGAGTTGGAACTGGCCAGCATCATCCATGACAGCGGCCTGCCGACAGGGGTGTTCAATCTGGTGTGCGGCACTGGTCTCGCGGTCGGCGCGCCGCTGGCCTCCCATCCGCGCGTGGCCAAGGTCTCCTTCACCGGCAGTAACGCCGTGGGCGTGCAGGTGATGCAGCGCGCGGCGGAAACGGTGAAGGGCGTGAGCCTGGAGCTGGGCGGCAAGTCGTCGTTGCTGGTGCTGGCCGATGCGGACCTGGAACTGGCAGTGGAGCTGGCCTGCGGTGGTGCCTTCTTCAACGCCGGGCAGATGTGCTCGGCTACCAGCCGCGTGCTGGTGGCGGAAGCCTTGGTGGCGGACTTCCTGGCGCGGGTCAAGGCGCGCGCCGAAGCCATCTGCGTGGGCGATCCTTTTGCTGAAGGTGTGGAGATGGGGGCACTGGTGAACCAGGCGCAGTACCTGCGGGTGCGCCGCCATATCGAGCGCGGCATCGAAGCGGGGGCGCGCCTGGTGTGCGGCGGCGAGCGGCCGCAGGACCTGGAGCAGGGTTACTTCCTGCAGCCAACGGTGTTCGCCGACGTGCCCAGGGATTGCAATCTGTGGAACGAGGAAATCTTCGGGCCGGTGCTCTGCGTGCGCAGCTTCGCCAGTGAGGCGGAGGCCATCGAACTGGCCAACGACAGCGAGTTCGGCCTGGTGGCCAGCGTGGTCAGCACGGATGCAGCAACTGCCGAGCGTGTGGCCAATGCCCTGCAGGCCGGCATGGTGTGGATCAACTCGCCGCAGGTGATCTTCCCACAGACCTCTTGGGGGGGGTACAAGCAGAGCAGCATCGGGCGTGAACTTGGGCCCTGGGGGCTGAGCGCCTTCCAGGAAATCAAGCACGTGGTGCGGGCGGTTTGACGGCGCAGCCCCTTTCCGGCCAGGAGAGGGGCTGGTACGGGGGTTGCTTTGCTGTAGAGGCGATTTCAATCGCTAAGCAGGCCTGCCCGGCGGAGCAATGGGGGCGCTGCGCGCCCCTTGGCGAATGAATTCGCCCCCACAGATAACAGCATGAAACCTCCCAAAGCCGCCTCCAGGCGGCTTTGTCATGTCTGGGTGTAAGCCATGCATTTTGAACATGGCTTCGATGACGAATTTTCGATTGTTGCGGCCACTCGCGGGTCGCAGCATGAGCCCGCCGGGCAGCTACCCGCCGCAAAGACATACAAGAACAAGAGGAGTCCTCGATGGGCGATCATGATCTGAGCAGAAGAAACTTCATCAAGACCGTGGGCGTTGCCTCGGTGGCCGCAGCTACCCTGTCCATGCCCTTCATCCGGGCCAGCGCCAGTGATACACGCTTCCAGGGCAAGACGTTGCGCCTGCTCACCTGGTCCGACGACACCGGCCTGGCGGCGCTGCGCAATATCGCCGCGACCTTCGAGGCCAAGACTGGGGCGAAGGTGATTGCCGACCGCACCGGCAGCACCTCCGAGATGGTCGCCAAGCTCAAGGCGGGCGGCGATCGCCCGCAGTACGACATCATCACCCTGGCCGGCGTGGGCGCCGAGGGCCTGGCCAGCGCCGGGCTCCTGGAGAAGCCTGACCTCAACCGCATTCCCAACCTCAAGGACGTCCCGGCGCAGTACCAGACTGGTGCCAATGGCCACGGCATCGGTTACCTGCTGTGGTGCAACAGCCTCGTCTACAACACCCGGACCGTGAAAGAAGTGCCGGACAGCTATGCCGCGCTCTGGGACCCGACCTACGAAGGTCGCCTGTTCCTGCCGCCGCCGAACTGGACCGAGGCCATGGACCTGATCATCATCGCCGCCAAGCTGGCTGGCGGTGACGTGCACAACATCGAGCCGGGCTTCAAGAAGCTGGAGGAGCTGAAGGACCGGGTGATGACCCTTGGGGAAAACCCCAACCAGATCGCCGAACTGTTCCGCACCAACTCGCTGGACATGGGCGGCCTCTATGCCCCGGCCTTCTTCCCCAAGCAAATTCGCGACCCCGCCTACAGCCTGGGCGCCACCTTCGGCATGAAGGAAGGCTTCTACACCGACCTGATGCTCTCGGTGATGCCCAAGCACCGTCCGGGCGACGATGACCTGGCTTACGCCTTCCTCGACCATTCGCTCGACCCGTTGGTGCAGGGCAAGATGGCTGAAGACATCTTCAACGGCCCGGTGAACGCCAAGGCGATCATCTCTGCCGAGGCGCGCAAGAGCCCGTTCATCCTCACGCCGGAGCAGATCGCGGAGAAGGCGATCATGCACGACAACGCCTTCCTCGCCACGGTCCACGACCAGTGGATTCGCCGCTACACGGAAATCTTCTCTTCCTGATGCTGCCACGGCGCACGCCGTGATTCGCCCCGCGCGGACGGCCACTGGCCGCCTGGCGGGGTGCGTGGAATTCCAGTTCTGACGAGACAAGCGATATGGAACACACAGATCTGACCCATCCGGTCGGCGCGGCCCCTGTGCGCGTGCCCAAAGGGGTTTCCCCGACGACACGGGCCTGGCTCTTCCTCACGCCGTCGATGCTGTTCCTCGCGGTACTGGTGGCGGCAAGCCTGCTGGTGCTGCGCATGAGCATAGGCGTCAAGGGCGCCGAATGGAGCGGCTTCAGCCTGGCCAGCTATGCCCAACTGCTCGAACCCTACTACCTGAAATCCCTGCTGCTGACGCTGCGTCTGGCCTTCTTCAGCGCGCTGATCGCGGTGGCCTTGGCCATTCCGGTGGGCTACTGCATGTCGCGCCTGCAGTCGCCTTTCCTGCGCCGGGTATTCCTCGCTGCGGTGCTGTTGCCGCTGCTGGTCAACCTGTTGCTGCAGAGCTACGGCTGGCTGGTGATCCTCGGCCCGGCGGGCATGCTCAACCAGGCGCTGATGGGCCTGGGCCTGATCGATCGACCGGTGATGCTGCTGTATAACCAGACCGGCGTTCTGATGGGCCTGGTGCAGACGGCTTTCCCCCTGGCGGTGCTGCCAATTGCCAGCGCCATGCGCGGTGTGGCGCGCAGCTATGAAGAGGCCGCCGCCACCCTGGGCGCCAGCCGTTTGCAGGTGTTCCGCCAAGTGGTGCTGCCGATGAGCCTGCCGGGCATATTCACCGGCGCCACCCTGGTATTCGCCTACAACGCCAGCAGCTTCGTGGTGCCGCTGCTGCTCGGCGGGCGCCGAGTGCCGATGCTGGCGGTGATGGTGCATGACCAGATCGCCCCGCTGATGAACTGGCCGGCCGCTTCCGCCGCGGGCGTGGTGCTGATCGTCACCACCCTGGCGATCATGGCCTTCTCCGAATACGTCACCGGCCGTCGCCGGCGCATGCTGGAGGCTTCGCAATGAACATTCCATTCCGCTCCCGGGCAGCCCTGCCGGGCGAAACCGGCCGTTTCGTGATGTTCGTCTCCGGCGCTGTCCTGCTGCTGGCGGTGCTGCCGATCTTGACGATGATCGTGATGTCCTTCAGCGGCGCGTCGAACCTGGATTTCCCGCCGTCGAGCTTCAGCCTGCAATGGTACGAGGCGGCCTGGCGCACTTTCGTTTCGCCTGATGCGAGCGATGTGCTGAGCCTCGGCCAGGCGCTCGGCACCAGCCTGCTGGTGGCCTGCCTGAGCATGGTGTTGGCAACCCTGATCGCAGTGCCGGCGGCGTACGCGCTGACCCGCTGCGAGTTCCGTGGCAAGGCGGTGGCGCTGCAATTGATGTCGCTGCCACTGGTGTTCCCCATGGTGGTGCTGGGCCTGGCCCTGCTGCTGGTGTTCGACAGCCTGCCGTTCCACATGGATACCTCGCGCCTGGTGATCGCCCACGTGATCCTGGCGCTGCCCTTCGTGGTGAAGAACTGCACCGCGGCCATGGTTTCCATCGGCACTGAAGTGGAGGAGGCCGCGCTGATGCTCGGTGCGCCGCCGCTACGGGCGATCATCGACGTCGTGGTGCCGCTGATGCGCTCGGGGATCCTGGCGGGGATGCTGCTGGCCTTCATCGTCTCGTTCAACGAGTTCACGGTGACCTACTTCCTCTACAACATCGACGTGATGACCGTGCCGATCTGGATGTACAGCCGCACCGTGTCGTCCCTCGACCCCACCGTATTTTCCTTTGCCGTGCTGATTGTGCTGATCGACTTCGCCCTGATCTGGGCGCTGGAGAAACTGGTCGGCGACGGCGGCGTGTCCTTCTGATTTGAGGTGAAGCATGTCTGGACTGATTCTGAAAAACGTCGAAAAACGCTACGGTTCCATCTGCGCCGTGAAGGACGTCAACCTGCACCTGCCGGAGGGCAAGCTGGTGTGTTTCCTCGGCCCGTCGGGCTGCGGCAAGACCACACTGCTGCGCATGATCGCCGGGCTGGAGAGCCTCAGCGCCGGGGAGATCTGCCTGGACGGCCGCGACGTCAGCCATACCCCGGCGCACCAGCGTAACTTCGGCATGGTGTTCCAATCGCTGGCGCTGTTCCCGCACATGACGGTCGGGGAGAACATCGCCTATCCGCTGCGCCTGCGTAATGTACCCAAGGCAGAGCAGCAGGCACGCGTGGCCGAGTTGCTGCAGCTGATCCAGTTGCAGGAAATGGTCGACCGGCCGGTGTCCCGTCTCTCTGGTGGCCAGCGCCAGCGCGTGGCAATTGCCCGCGCCATTGCCGCGCACCCCAAGTTGCTGCTGCTCGATGAGCCGCTCTCGGCGCTGGATGCCAAGCTGCGCGAGTCGATGCAGATCGAGATTCGCCAGCTGCAGCAACGCTTGAACATCACCACCATCATGGTCACCCACGACCAGCGTGAGGCCATGACCATGGCCGACCTGGTCGTCGTGCTCGGCGAGCACCGCGTGCAGCAGGTGGGGACGCCGATCGAGATCTACCGCAACCCCGCCAATGAATTCGTCGCTGACTTCATCGGCACCGGCAATATCTTCCCGGCCACCGCGCTGGGCAACGGCCGGGTCAGCCTGCCGGGCGGCGCAGCCTTCCAGGCGCCGACCGGCAGCGGCATCCAGCCTGGCGCTCTGATCAAGTTGCTGGTGCGTCCTGAGGACTTGCAGTTGTCCACAGCCCAGGCCGGCGGCGCGAACAGCGTGCCGGGCACGGTGACCTTCGTGCGCGACATAGGCGCGACCATCGAAACTACGGTCGACTGCTCTGGCGTCTCGCTGACCGCCCTGACCACACCTTGCCAGGGCATCGGTCTGGCCATCGGTAATCCGGTATCGGTGACCATTCCGGAGCACGCGTGCCGGGTGATTTCGGCGTGACGGGATGAGCCTTGGTGATTGGCCGTCAGCGATGGCGGGCGCACACTGGCGGGCGAGTCCACATAGGGAGAATGGAAAATGAACCTTCTATTGGAAAACCGTAGCGCGCTGGTCTGTGGCGGCAGCTCGGGCCTGGGCTTCGGCGTCGCCGAGGCGTTGGCGAAGGAGGGCGTGCGCGTCTGCCTGGTAGCGCGCAACCTGGCCAAGCTGGAGATGGCCGTGGAGCGCATTCGCAAGGCCGGCGGCGATGCCCAGGCGGTGGCGGTGGATCTGAACGACCTCACCGCGTTGGACATGGCCATCGAACAGGTGGTGGCGGCCATTGGTGCGCCAGATATCCTGGTGGCCAACAACGGAGGCCCGCCACCGGCCGATGCGGTGGACTTCGATCCGCGTCAGTGGCACCAGCAGCTCGACGCCATGCTGCTGGGCACCATGACGCTGACCAAGGCCTTCCTGCCGGGCATGCGCCAACGCCGCTTTGGCCGCATCCTGATGATTTCTTCCACCAGTGTGGTGGAGCCCATCCCGGGCCTGGTGCTGTCGAGCTCATTGCGGGCGGCCCTGGCGAACTGGGCCAAGACGCTCTCGACGGAGGTTGCTGCCGATGGGGTGACGGTGAACACCCTGATGCCCGGCTCGTTCTGGACCGAACGCACTGAGTCGCTGCTGTTCCGTGCGGCAGAGCGCAGTGGCACGCCGGTGGCAACCTTGATGGCGGAGGAACAGACGGCGATCCCGGCCGGGCGCTACGGCTCCCCTGAGGAGTTCGGAGCGGTGGCGGCCTTCCTCGCCAGCCCGCTGGCCAGCTATGTCACCGGGGCGCTGATTCCGGTGGATGGCGGGGTGCTGAAGGGTTGAGCTTCCAGCTCCCCTCTCCCACTGGGAGAGGGCGGGTTGAGGGATGCTTCAGGCTGCTCGAGCCGCCATGGGCAGACCTTCGGCCAGCTTAGCGAATGAATTCGCCCCCATAGGTGGTTTCAGCTTCGGCACGGACAGCCCCTCTCTCGTTTATGGGAGCGGGTTGGCGTCCTAGGGACGAGCACCGCCCAGGCGCATGCTGCAATCGACCACGGCCTGCTCATCGGCCTGCAAGCGCTCAGGCAGGAAGTCGCGGAGGAACTCCACCCAGGTCCTGATCTTGGCATCGAGAAACTGTCGCGACGGGTAGAGCGCATAGATGCCGAGTGGAAACAGGCGGTGGTTGGGCAGCACGCGTACCAGGCTGCCGTCCTGTAGCCCGCTGCTAGCCGAGTAGACCGGCACCACGCCGATACCGATGCCGGCCCTGATGGCCTCGGTCATGGCGTCGGCGGTGTTCACCTGGAAGGGTGTCTGATTGACGCTGACCTGCTCTTGGCCATCGGGGCCGTCGAACAGCCACTTGTCCAGCGCCATCACGTTGTTCACCAGGCGCAGGCAGCGGTGCCTGGAGAGGTCCGCCGGCTGGCGGGGAGCGCCGTGTTTTTCGATGTAATCAGGGGATGCGCAGAGCACGCTGTAGGTGGTGCCGAGCTGCTTCGAAATGAACCCGGAGTCGGGCAGCTCCTGGGCGATTACCACGGAAATGTCGTAGCCCTCGTCGAGCAGATCGGTGATGCGGTTGGCCAGGGTCAGGTCGAAGCTGACGTCCGGGTACTTCTCGCTGTACTGCGCAATGGCCTTGATCAGGTAATGCTGGCCGATGCCGGTCATGGCATGAACCTTGAGGTTGCCCACGGGCCGAGCATGGGCCTCGCTGGCCTCGGCCTCGGCTTCTTCGATATAGCCGAGGATCTGCTCGCAGCGCAGCAGATAGCGCTGGCCGGCCTCGGTGAGCGCGATGCGGCGCGTGGTGCGGTGCAGCAGGCGGGTGCGCAGGTGGGTCTCCAGGGTGGCGACTGCTCGGGAAACATAGGAAGTGGTGAGATCCATGCGCTGGGCAGCGGCGGTGAAACTGCCGGTTTCTGCCACGCAGACGAAGGCGCGCATGTTGAAGAGGATGTCCATGGAGGGTTCCGGCCCGGGAGGGGTGCGAATTTTGTCACGAAGTATGTCAGGGATTATGGCTATTTCAGTACACAATCCTTCATCTGTTCGTCTGCTTATCCTCGGCTCGGGCTGACCCTAGAATCGCCAGCCTTCCCGGCTCCGTGGCCCTTTGCGGCAGGCGCCGGGCTCCCCCCAGCATTCAGGATCTGCCGCAGTGCTCCGCAATCCCCGGCCCGTCTTCGCCCGTGCCAGCCTGTTCGTCGTTGTTTCGCTCCTCACCGCTTGTATCGATAGCCAGGGCATCGCGCCACAGGCCAACCGCCTGGATGCGCAGCACCTCGATCCCGGGTCGGCTATCCGCAGCGCCGAGCGCGAGGCTGCCTGGCCCGACGCCCAATGGTGGCGCGTCTACGCCGATCCACAGTTGGATGGCTGGATGGATGAGGCCCTGGCGGGTAGCCCCAGCTTGGCCATGGCGGCCGCTCGGGTACGTCAGGCTCGCGCCCTGGCGGGTGCGGTGGAGGCCGCGGAGGCTCCTCAGGTGGACCTGGAGGCCAACCTTCAGCACAAGCGCTGGCCCCACGATTTCTTCTATGGCCCCGGCGAACTGGCCCGCACGACGACCTGGAACAACACCAGCCTGCTGGGCTTCAGTTACGACCTGGATCTTTGGGGACGTGAGCGCAGCCGCAGCCACCAGGCGCTGGACCAGATTCGCGTGGCGGTGGCCGAGGCGCGAGTGGCCGCGCTGGAGTTGCAGGGCAACATCATGCGCAGCTACATCCATCTGGCGCTGCTCTTCGCCGAACAGGACATCGCCCAAGCCAGTCTTGCGCAGCAGGAACAAATCCTCCATCTGGCCAAGCAGCGCCTGAGTGATGGCATCGGCACGCGCCTGGAGATCAGTCGCGCCGAGGCGGCGCTGCCGGAGACCCATCGGCAGATCGATTCACTGAACGAATCCATCGCCCTGGTCCGCCACCAACTGGCGATGCTGGCTGGCAAGGGGCCGGGGGAGGGTGAGCGCCTGCTGCGACCGCGCCTGGCCCTGCACCGCTTGCCTGGCCTGCCGGCGCAATTGCCGTTGGAGCTGCTCGGGCGTCGCCCGGACCTGGTGGCCAGCCGCTGGCAAGTGGCAGCCGAGGCCCGTGGCATCGAAGTAGCCAAGGCTGGCTTCTACCCCAACATCAACCTGCTCGGCGGACTGGGCACCAATGCCACCCAGGGCTCCATGCTCGATTTCCTGCGCTACGACAAGATGACCTACGGCTTCGGCCCGGCACTCAGCCTGCCGGTATTCGACGGTGGATTGCGCCGTGGTGAGCTGGGGGCTGCCGCTGCCGGCTATGACCTGGCGGTGGAGCATTACAACCAGACTCTGCTGCGTGCACTGCAGGAAGTGGCCGACGCTCTGGTGCGTCAGGCGTCGTTGCACCAGCAGCAACAGTTCGCCGCCGAAGCGGTAGCGGCTGCGCAAAGGACCTGTGACCTGGCGCTACTGGCCCAGCAGCGTGGGCTCACCAGTTTCGACACCGTGCTGGAGGCGCAGCCGCTGCTGTTCCAGCGCCAGCTCAAACAGCAGCAGGTGCGCGCCGCGCAGCTCAGCGCCCAGGCCGATCTGCTGCTGGCCCTCGGCGGGGGCGTCTTGCCCGAACCCGGCGGCCCGTCGGACGCGAGCCTGGCTCCGCGTGAACCCGCGTTGCGTTTCTTGCCCAAACCCTGAGGACTTCCCATGGCGTCAACCTTCAAGCGCGCGTTGGCCGAGTGGGCGCGCAACGATGGCCTGACCTGGGCCTTCATCTTCAAGACCTTGCTCACGGCCTTCCTCGCCCTGTGGCTGGCCTATCGCCTGGAGCTGCCGCAGCCGGGCACCGTGCTGGTGACGGTGTTCATCGTCATGCAACCGCAGAGCGGCCAGGTCCTGGCCAAAAGCTTCTACCGCATCATCGGCACTCTACTGGGGCTGGCGGTGATGGTGGCGTTGATTGCGCTATTCAATCAGGAGCGGGTGCTGTTCATGCTCAGCCTGGCGATCTGGATCGGCCTGTGCACGGCAGGCGCCGCCCGTTACCGCGACTTCCGCGGTTACGCCTGCGTGCTGGCCGGCTATACGGCGGTGATGATCGGCCTGCCGGCCACCCTGCACCCGGAAGGCGCCTTCATGCAGGCGTTGTGGCGGGTACTGGAGATTACCCTGGGGATTCTCTGCACCGGGCTGGTCAATGGCCTGATCCTGCCGCAGTCCACCCGCGCTGACCTGCGCAACACCTTGCACGGACGCTTCCGCGATTTCGCCGCCTTTGCCTGCGAGGGGCTGGCCGGGGGCCTCGATACGGAGCGCTTCGACGCTGCCAATGCGCACTTCGCTGCTGCTGCCGTAAGTCTGGAGAACATGCGCAATGCCACCGCCTTCGAAGATCCGCACATGCGCATGCGCAGCGGCCGGCTGGCACGGCTGAACAACGAGTTCATGGTGCTTTCCACGCGCTTCCACGGGCTGCACCAATTGCTCCGTCGTGTGGCCCATGAGACGCCCCGCGCGCCGAGCCCGACTGTACGAGCGAGCTCTGCTGGCGAAAGCGCCGGGTCGCAGGGGTTCGCCAGCAGAGCTGGCTCCTACGAAGAGCCACAGAGCGGAGTCGCAGTGCTCGACGCCCTCGCTCCCTGCCTCGCCGAAGTGGCCCGCCTGCTGGCGCCCCTGCGTGACCGGCTGAGCAGTGAGGCTGATGCGTCCGCCCTGGCCCAGCGACTGGAGGCTTGCAAGGTGGAACTGATGCAGCTGATCCGCACCGGTCGCGCGCAACTGGCGATGCAACAGCCGAGCGAGGCCCGGGCGCTGGACTTCGACACTGCCGCCGAGCTGCTCTACCGCTTCGTCGATGACCTGCACAACTACGCCCAGACCCACGCCTCACTGTTGGAACACCACCATTCCCGCGAACAGTGGAAGGAGAGTTTCCGGCCGCGTGCCAATGCCGTCGCCGCTGCAGTTGCGGGGCTGCGCAGCAGCCTGCTGATCCTCGCCCTGAGTGCGTTTTGGATGGCCACCGCCTGGCCCAGCGGTGGCACCTTCGCCATGACTGTCGGGATGGTCTCGGCGCTGGCGTCGTCGTCGTCCAATCCCCGACGGCTCTCCGCCCAGCTCAGCCTTGGCGCGCTGGCCGGCGCCTGCCTGGGCTTTGTGACGACCTTCTGGGTACTGCCCTGGCTGGATGGCTTCGCGCTGCTCTGCTGTGCCCTCGCTCCCGTGGTGGCGCTGGGCGCCTTCCTGCTCTCGCGTCCACAGTACGCCGGCGCTGGCCTGGGCCTGCTGGTGTGGTTCTGCATGATTTCGCTGCCGGCCAACCTGACCCTCTACGACCCGCATCGGGTGATCAACGAGTACCTCGCCTCACTGCTGTCCATGGGGCTGGCCACCGTGGCCGCCGGCGTGTTGCTGCCGCCGAACCGGCGCTGGCTTTGGCGGCGCCTGGAGCGCGATCTGCGCATGTGCGTGGTGCAGGCCGTGAGCGGGCGGATGAAGGGTTTGGTGTCGGGCTTCGAGAGCGGTACCCGCGACCTGCTGAACCAGGCCTATCTGTATTCGGCGGGGCGGCCGGATGTGCAACGCCAGCTGCTGCGCTGGATGTTCCTGGTGCAAGAGGTGGGCCATGCGGTGATCGAGCTGCGCCTTGAGCAGGCACGTTTGCCGGCGCTGTCCTGCTATGCAGAGCACATGCACTGGCGCAACGCGATCCGAGCCATGGGCCGGGCGCTGGTGCGGCTGTTCATTCAGCCATCAGAAGCCAACCGCCAGCGCGCGTTGGCCGCCGTGGAGCAGGCCATCGACAGCGTGCGGAGCACCGCCGAGCCCTGTGCCCCGCAGTTCGAGACCTCGCCCCTGCGGCGCCTGCAGAGCTACCTGCATTTCATCCGAACCTCACTGCTCGACCCGCAGACCCCGCTGCGCGATGCAGCGGTACCCGCCCATTCGCAAGGATTCGCCCATGCCACGTGAGATCGCCCTGCACGGCGTCTACATGCCGAGCCTGACCCTGCTGTTCCTCATGGCCCTGGTGCTGGGCTGGGGGCTGGACCGATTGTTCGCCTGGCGCGGCCTGTACCGCCATGCCTGGCATCCGGCGTTGCTGCGCGTCGGTCTGTTCACCTGCCTTTACGGCGCCCTGGCGCTGACCATCTACCGTTGAGATTTGCCATGTCCCTGAAACGACTTCTCAGTGTCGGCGTGACCCTGCTGATCCTCGCCCTGGCCGTTTTGCTGGTGCGCACCTTGTGGCTGCACTACATGGATTCACCCTGGACCCGCGACGGCCGCGTGCGGGCGGATGTAATCAATATCGCTCCGGACGTGGCCGGTCTGGTGGTGGAAGTGGCGGTGCGCGACAACCAGCGGGTAGCGGCGGGCGACCTGCTGCTGCGCATTGACCCGTCCCATTATCAGGTAGCGGTGCAAGAGGCCGAGGTGCTGGTGGCGGCGCGCAAGGCGGCGCTGGACATGCGCAAGGTCAACGCTGATCGCCGTGCCGATATGGACGACCTGGTGGTCTCCCGCGAAAGCCGCGAGGACGCCGGCCACCTGGCCGCCGCCTCGCTGGCCGAGTACCGCCAGGCCCTGGCCGCGCTGGATGCCGCACGGCTTGATCTCGCTCGCACCGAAGTGCGCGCGTCAGTGGCGGGCCACATCACTAACCTCAATGTCTACAAGGGCGACTTCGCCCAGCGCGGCGAAGCCAGCATGGCGCTGGTGGATGGCCAGTCCTTCTACGTCAACGGCTATTTCGAGGAAACCCGCCTGCCGCACATCAAGGTCGGCGATGCGGCCGAGTTGCGACTGATGAGCGGCGAACGTCTAAGAGGCCATGTCGACAGCATTGCCCGGGCTATCTACGACCGCGACAACCCGGAAAGCCGTGAGCTGATCGCCGACGTGAATCCGACCTTCAACTGGGTACGCCTGGCCCAGCGGGTGCCGGTGCGCATCCACTTGGACGAAGTGCCTGATGACGTGTTGTTGGCGGCGGGCATGACCTGCACCGTGGTGATCGGTGAAGCAGGCAACGAGCCGGAAACTTCCGGCTTTCTCAATGGATTGTTGTTCGCCCAGTAAAGAGTCCTTGTTTTGTTTGCGCCTGTTTTCCGATAGAAGCGGAACTTAAAATAGTCCTGCCTCCCACGATGAGGCGACGCTGCCGTAACTTCACCTTGCTTGGGTGTTGCGTTGTACCTTCGGCCAGCTTGTGGAGAGCTGGCCGAAGTTTTAACTGCCTACCATCGGGAATCATTTCAATGAAAGCCTTCGCACTGCTGGCGCTCGCCGGCATGTCTTCGCTCGCCTTCGCCTCAGAGTCGCTGGAAACCGCCGTGGCACAAGGCACCGAGACCGAGAAGTACCATTACGGGATGAAACTGGATGTCGCCAAGGTCATTTCCCGCAGCGACACTTCCACGGCCTGTGGTGTAGTTCCAGCCTATATGACGTATGAAGACCACCAAGGCAGAGTTCATCGCTTGGAATATATGGTCTTTGGTGAGGGTTGCAGTAACGGCTGATATGGTAGTTCGTGAATGAATGCCTGGCTGATTGAAGTCGGGCGTCGTTGTTTATGGGGATGCAATAAGTCGCTGGTGACCTATTGTGGGCGCGCTTCTAATCAAGCTTCCTGCGCCTTGAGGAACAAACTGAACAACTCTGACTGTGATTTGATCCCCAGCTTGCTGTAGATGTGCTTGCGGTGGACCTTCACCGTCTCCGCCGAGATGGCCAGCTTGCGGGCGATCTCCTTGCTGGAGCAGCCGCTGAGCATCAGTTTGCCGACTTCCAGCTCGCGGGTGGTCAGGGTGCTTTCCACTTGCAGGCCGACCGCTTCGAGTTTTTCCTGCCAGGCCGGTGCAGCGGGCGGCGGGCTGGCCATCAGCTCCTGTTCGAAGGCCAGGCGCTGACGCATCAGGCCGGCGACCCAGGGCTGGATGAGCCCGAGCAGAGCGAGCTGGTCCGGAGTGAAAGGCTGCTTCGAACCCAGGGACAGGCACAGCGTGCGCTCACACTCCAGCGGCACATTCAGTTGCACCTCGTCCGCCACCACGTTCAGGCGGAAGTAGCGCTGGTAATAATCGGTCTGCTCGAAGCATTCCGGGGCCACGTCAGCCAGGCGGAACAGGCCGCCGACATGGCGCTCCCGGCTGGCGATGTAGAACGGGTCGAGCTGGAAAAGGCCGCGCAGGTAGTCCTGGAACAGCGGGTCGGGGCCGCCGCCGGCGCCCGGGCATTCGGCGAATACCTGCGGCCGGCCGCTGCTGAAAAGCAGGACCACCCAGCTGTCGAATGGCACGTATTGTTCCAGCAGGCGCACCAGGGCTATCCAGAAACCGGGGCGGTCCAGGCTTTCGATCAGCCGGCCGACGGCTTGGTGCCAGGCGATATCCTGCAAAGTGAGACTCATGCATCTACCCCCGGTGGGTTACCACGCTCGCGTAATTACCCGCTGGCCGATGGCGCGACATACTCGAACCATCCCAGGGCAGGTGTCGTGCATTGTGACGCCAACTTGCCCGCTGACAAGAACAAGGAGCATCCATGAAGGTCGAACTCGTCCAACTTGCCGGTCGTGACGGCGATACCGCCTACAACCTCGAGCGCACCCTCCAGGCCATTGCCACCTGCGCGCCGGACACCGACCTGGTGGTGTTCCCGGAAACCCAACTGATGGGGTTTCCAACCGCCGGGAACGTCGATGCCGTCGCTGAGCCGCTGGATGGTCCCAGCGTCCAGGCGGTGCAGCGCGCCGCTCGCGAACGCGATGTGGCTGTGGTAGTCGGTGTGGCCGAAAACGATGCGGGCACGTTCTACAACACCACCGTGCTGATCACCCCTGAGGGCATTGCCCTGCGCTACCGCAAGACCCACCTCTGGGCCTCGGATCGCGGGGTGTTCACGCCGGGTGACCGCTATGCCACCGCCCTGTGGAAAGGCATCCGCGTTGGCATCCTGATCTGCTTCGACATCGAGTTCCCTGAGACCGCCCGCGCGCTCGGCCAGCTGGGTGCCGAGCTGATCATCGTCACCAACGGCAACATGGACCCGTACGGCCCCACCCACCGCACCGCGATCATGGCTCGCGCCCAGGAAAACCAGGCGTTCGCCGTCATGGTGAACCGGGTAGGCGAGGGTGATGACAACCTGATCTTCGCCGGTGGAAGCGCGGTGGTCGATCCCTTCGGGAGCCTGCTTTGCGAGGCCGGGCGCGGAGAGTGCCGGCAGATCGTCGAACTCGACCTCGACCAACTCAAGGCTGCCCGCGCGGACTACCGGTACCTCGATGAGCGCCGCTTGAGTCTGCCGGGCGAGCGCATCGAGCACACCGATGGCCGCCGCGAGCTGCTGATCCCTTGACCCCGACGCTTGGCCGCCCCTCTCGCAGGGTGACCGCCTGATGCTTCATGCCGACTTCGGCTCTGCCACAACAACCAATAATTCGGAGTAGCAGTAATGGCTCACCTGCAGCGCACTTTGTCGCTGGGGTCGGTGGTGCTTTTCGGCATTGCCTACATGACCCCGATCATCGTCCTCGGCACCTTCGGCATCCTTGCCGACACCACCGGCGGCCTGGTTCCGGCCGCCTATGTCGCGGCCTCCCTGGCCATGCTTTTCACCGCCCTGAGCTATGCCCGAATGGCCGCTGCCTTCCCGGTCGCCGGTTCGGCGTACAGCTATGTGCGCAAGGCTATCAACCCGAAGCTGGGCTTTCTTGCCGGTTGGGCGGTGCTGCTGGACTACCTGTTCCTGCCCATGGCCATCTGGCTGATCGGCGCCGCCTACCTGCATTCGGCGTTTCCGGCAGTGCCCCAGGCCGTCTGGGTGCTGGCCTTCATCGGCGTGACCACGGTCATCAATGTGGTTGGGCTGCGTCTGGCGAAGAACATCAATGGCGTGCTGATGGTCGTCCAGTTCCTGGTGCTGATCGCCTTCGTGGGGCTGTGTGTGCATTACGTGCTGGGTGACGCGAGCAAACCGCTGTGGTCGCTGGAGCCCTTCCTCAAGGATGGGATGCAGCTGCCGCTGATCATGAGCGGCGCAGCCATCGCCTGTTATTCCTTCCTCGGCTTCGATGCGGTGAGCACCCTCACCGAGGAAACCCGCGAGCCGCGCAAGACCATCCCGCGAGCCATCCTCCTGATCACGCTGATCGGTGGGCTGATCTTCATCGCCACGTCCTATTTCGTGCAGCTGGCGCATCCGTCGGTCGAGTTCCAGAGCACGGATTCGGCAGCCTATGAGATCGCTCGCAACATCGGTGGCGATGTGTTCGTGTCGATCTTCCTGATCGGCCTGATCGTCGGTCAGTTCACCTCGGGCCTGTCGGCCCAGGCCAGCGCCTCGCGCCTGTTGTTCGCGATGGGCCGTGACGGCGTCCTGCCGCAGTCGGTGTTCGGGCGGCTGAGTGAGCGCTTCGGTACCCCCGTGGGCAGCATCGTGCTGTGCGGCGGGGTGGCCCTGTTGGCGCTGCGAATGGACGTGACCACCTCGACGTCTTTCATCAACTTCGGCGCCTTCCTGGCCTTCACCCTGGTGAACCTGTCGGTGATCTTCCACTACTGGCTGGGTGGCGAGCGACGCGGCCTGCGCGAACGGGTGCAGTTCCTGCTGTTCCCGCTGCTGGGCATGGTCGCGACGTTGTGGCTGATGGTCAGCCTGGATCACTTGGCGATCATCCTCGGCCTGACCTGGCTGGCGCTGGGAGTGATCTACCTCGGCTGGCTCACTGGCGGCTTCCGCCGCCAGCCGCCGGAGCTGAGCTTCGAGGAGGCTTGATCTGTTGATAACCGGGCAGGCCGTCGGCCTGCCCGGTGAATGAATTCACCCTCACAAAAGCCGGCTGTTTGCTCGCCGCGCTGCGCTCACTCCTTCCACGTCTTTTCCTGTCCTGTCCAGACGCGTTTACTGCTACCTGGCACGGGGCGATCGCACCCGTTACACGGGCTGCTTCAGCCTTCTCCGATAGTGCCTTTCGGCACTATTGTCGCTCCAGGAGGGGAATCCCAAGATGGCTTCACGCGCCCCATGGTGGGTTGTGTCAAACCTCAACGGATTTCAACAAGGATAAGAACATGAGTGAGCCTGTAGTCGATCAAACGATGTGGGACGGTAGCCTGCATGTAAACCTTCCCGGCACCTTCCTCAATCGCGCCCGGGTCCAGCCCGATGCCCAAGCGCTTCGCCAGGCTGGCGCGAGTGCGGCTTTCGTGGGTTTTCCCTGGGATGGCACCTGCATCAGCCGCACCGGCACCAACTTCGGTCCGCGTGGCTTGCGTGAAGCCAGCGAGCAATTCCTGACCTACAACTTCCAGTCCGGTATGGATTTGGCCGACGAGTTCAACATCGTCGATTGCGGCGATGTCCCGATCGTGCCAGGCAACTCCGAACGCACCCAGTCTCGTGCCCAGGAGATGATCGCCGCTCTGCTGGAAGCCGATGTCATGCCAATTATTGGGGGCGGCGATCACTCCATCACCATCGGGCCGGTGCGGGCCTTCACGCAGAAATATCGCCGCTGCGGGATGATCCACTTCGACACCCACCTGGACACTGCCGAGGACGTCGGTGGTGAGACGCTCAACCATTGCTGCCCGATCGCCCGTGCGGTGGATGCCGGCATCGACCCGAAGAACATCGTCACCATCGGCCCGAGTGGCTGGATGAACCCCCGCTCGGAACTGGCCTATGTGCGTGACAAGGGCATCAACCTGTTCACCCTCGAGGACGTCTGGCGCCTCGGGGCGGAAGAGGTTGGCCGGCAGGCGGCCGAGTTGGCTTCAGCGGGAGTCGATGCGGTCTACCTGACCATCGATATCGACGTGATGGATGGCGCCTATGCCCCTGGCACCGGTGTCCCGACCCCCTGCGGCATGACGCCGCGAGAAATCCTCGGGATCATCGCGCAGTTCTCCCGGGCGCCGTTGCGCATGATCGATATCGCCGAGGTTTCTCCGCCCTGGGACCCTTCCGGGATCACCTCGCGCCTGGGCATGCGGATCCTGCTGGATGCCATGGCGGCAGCGGCGCTATCCCGTCGCCAGTGAATCCTCCGGCTCTGGCCCATCGGAGCCTTCATAACAACAAGACAGACCGGCATGGTGTTCACCATGCCGGCGGGAGCACAACCGTGGCTAGACATGCAGATGTGCAGGAAGGGGCCAACGGCCCAGACGAGGGAAAACTCCTGCGTGAACTGACCCTCTCTTCAACCTTCTCGCTGGCGTTCGCGTTCATCTCGCCGATCGTCGCGCTCTATTCTATTTTCGGCCTTGGCCTGGCTGATGTCGGCCCCGCATTCTGGTGGGGGCTGATAATCGCGATGGCGGGGCAATTTCTGGTTGCCCTGGTATTTGCGATGCTGGTGTCGCGCTTTCCCCTGGAGGGCAGCCTTTACCAATGGTCCAAGCACCTGATCGGGCCTCGCGATGGCTGGTTCGCTGGCTGGACTTACATCTGCACACTGACCATCACGATGGCGGCTGTGGCGCTAGGCGGGGCGAGCTTCCTGGCACAGCTGCTGGGGCTGGACCCGGAGTCCAGGCTGGTCAGCGTCTTTCTGGCGCTTGGCCTGATTGCGTTCGTCACTTGGGGCAATACCAGCGGTCGCAGGATGTTCGCAGCGATCGTCTGGCTTTGCATCGCGGCCGAGGTGATCGGTTCGGTAGGTGTCGGCGTGCTGTTGCTGGTCGAGTTCCAGGTCAATCCACTGAGTTACATCCTGCCGGGCGCGGACCTGTTCGACAGCGTGGGCACTGGCCTGGATGGCTTCTTCAGTTCCAAGGCCGCCTTGGCGATTGCCTATTGCGGTTGGGCCTTCCTCGGTTTTGAGAGTGCTGGGGCGGTGGCAGAGGAGGTCAAGCACCCCGAGCGCGCAGTACCGCGTGCGATGCTGCTGTGCATGGCTGCGGTCGGCAGTGTGGTGGCGTTCTCGTGTCTGAGCCTGATCCTGGCGATTCCGTCCTTGCCGATGGCGGACGGTACCGATCCTGTCGCGGGCATCCTGGTGCACCACCTCGGCCCGCTGGCCTATCGGGGAATGCTGGTGCTTTTCGTCATAGGTTTCCTGGCCTGCATGCTGGGCATCCAGGCCTCGGTCTCGCGAGTCATCTGGGCGTTCGGCCGTGATCGGCAATTGCCGCGTGCCGACTGGCTATGCCGTCTGTCCGGGAGCGACCAGTTGCCGGTCAATGCCATCCTGCTCACAGGGGCCTTGTCCACGACCCTGTTCCTGCTTTCGTTCACCAACCTTTATCCGATCCTGCTGAACTTCACCATTTCGGGCTTCTATATCGCTTTTGCGTTTCCCCTGGTCGCCGCGAGCCTGCATGTGCTGAATGGGCAATGGCGCAACGGTCCGTTCAGCCTGGGCCGGCTCAGCGCACCGCTGATCTGCGTGGCGACCGCCTGGGTGCTGTTCGAGACGCTGAATATTGCCTGGCCACGCTACCCGAACATTCCCTGGTATGAGAACTGGGCAGTGCTGCTAATGGTGAGTTTCCTCGGCGTCGTGGGCGGCTTGTTGCAGCTGCGCATGCGGCGTAACGTTGCGCCATTGACCGGGGCCGGGCTGCAGGCAGGACGCCCGTCCTAGGGCTTATTGGCGAGCAGGCGCATGACGACACCAGCGTGTATCAAGGGGGACGAGGTCGGAGCGGTTGCCCAGATCATCTCGGCGATCGGCAGCGAGTCCTTCTATGAACGCCTGGTCGGGCTACTGAGCGGATTGATCGATTGCGAGCGACGGCTGGTGGTCAAGTACAGCCGTTTCGCCGCCCCCGAGTTGCTGGTCAACGCGTCGCTGGACGCGGCGGCGATAGAAAACTACCTGAGCAGCCTGTATCGCCTGGACCCGCTGCTCAGGCTCGTCGAGAGCGGCAATGTGCCGGCGGTGACCTCATTCGATGAGATCCGCACCGTGGATCCGGCCAACGCCTTCTTCGATGAGATCTTCAAGTCCGGCGAGATTCTCGACGAACTGGCGATCCTGCTGCCCAGTCCCGGACATGCCTACATTGCCCTGTGCTTCGACCGCCAGGCGCGTTGCTTCACCACCACCGAGATGGCTTGGATGCGCCGGCTTTACCCGATCCTCGTCGACGCCCACGCCGCACATATCCGGTTCGCGATCCAGGGGCGCTTGGGTTCGCTCTTCGGTGATGGTCAGGTCGGGGTGGCGGTCGTTGCCCAAGACGGTGGGTTGGTCTATCGCAACACGAACTGGTCGAGGCTCTGTGGCGAATTGGCCGAGCAGCAACTCATCGACACCGCCCTGGCCATGCCGGAGCGCGCGCCGGTGCGGTTGGAGGAGCGCATCCTGCACTGGGAGATGTCGAGCATCGATCATGCGCAGATTCGCGCCTGCCGCATCATCTTTGCCGAGACTGGCAGTGCGGGCTACCTGAAGCGGGACGCCCAGGCACCCCTGCAGGGCTTTTACCAGCGCTACGAACTGAGCCCCCGCGAGTGCCAGATCGTAGAGAAGGTGATGCGCGGCTACTGCAACAGCAGCATCGCCAAGAAGCTGGGGCTGAGCCCGGGAACTGTGAAGAACTACAAGCAGCGGCTTTATTACAAGCTCGACATCACCAGTGAGCGGGAGATCTTCTCGCTGTTCATGCAGTACCTGTTCGAAGAGAGTGACCCGGTGGCTGCTCCCGCAGGCGCGGCGTCGGGCGATTTCTCCTAGCGCGCCGCACTCACCCCTTCCAGCGTGGCGAACGAGGTGTCCTTGGCGGTGAGCAGGAAGTCGCGCATGAAGGGCGCGTCCAGCATGTCAGAGCGGATGGCGGCGTAGAGCGTGGCGTAAAGACCTTTCTCGCCAAGGCGCTTGGCGGTCACGTAGCCGCGAGAGCTGTATTCGTGCAGCGCCCAGTTGGGCAGGCAGCAGACGCCACGACCGCTGGCCACCAGTTGCATCATCATCACCGTGAGTTCCGAGGTGCGCACCTGGGCGGGCTCGACGTCGGCGGGTTCGAGGAAGCGGGTGAAAATATCCAGTCGGTCGCGCTCCACTGGGTAGGTGATGAGGATTTCCGTGGCCAGGTCCTCCGGTACCACGTAGGCCTTGCCGGCCAGGCTATGCTGGTTGGCCACTGCCAGCAGCGCTTCGTAGGTGAACAGCGGTACGTAGGTGATGCCAGCCAGGTCAATCGGGTCGGAAGTCACCACCAGGTCGAGGTCGCCACGGGCCAGGGCCGGCAGTGGGGCGAAGGAGAAGCCTGAGGCCAGGTCCAGTTCCACTTCCGGCCAGGCATCGCGGAACTGGTCGATGGTCGGCATCAGCCACTGGAAGCAGCTGTGGCACTCGATGGCCATATGCAGCCGCCCGGCGGTGCCGCCAGCCAGGCGGGCAATATCGCGCTCGGCGCCGCGAAGCTGCGGCAGCACGCTGTCGGCCAGTTGCAGCAGGCGCAAGCCGGCGCTGGTGAAGCGCACGGGCTTGGTCTTGCGCACGAACAGTTGCATGCCGAGGCGTTCCTCCAGTTCCTTGAACTGGTGGGAGAGGGCGGACTGGGTGAGGTGCAGTCGCTCGGCGGCTTCCACCAGGCTGTCAGCCTCGCGCAGGGCGTGGAGGGTCTTGAGGTGGCGCAGTTCGAGCATTGGAGGTTCTCTATGAATAAAACTTGAGATCAACACGAATATGTTGAGTTTGTCTCAAGTGTCTGCCGCTGTCGACAATGGGCGCCATCACTTGCATGGAGTTTCAAGACATGGCCCTGTCCCATTCCCTCGGTTTCCCGCGCATCGGCCGTGACCGTGAACTGAAAAAAGCCCTGGAGGCCTTCTGGAAAGGCGAACTGGACGAGGCCGGCCTGCGCGCCGTGGGTCGCCAGCTGCGCGCCGAGCATTGGCAGTTGCAGAAGGATGCCGGTATCGATTTGCTGCCCGTGGGCGATTTCGCCTGGTACGACCAGGTGCTGACCCACTCGCTGACCTTCGGCGTGATCCCGGAGCGCTTCCGCCCGGACGCCGGCCAACCGAGCCTGCAGACCCTGTTCGCTATGGCCCGAGGTGGTGTTGGAAGGAAGAGCAGCAATAGCTGCTGTGGCGGTGCCCATCCGCAGCCCCTTCTCGCAGAGGAGCTGACCAAGTGGTTCGATACCAATTACCACTATCTGGTGCCGGAGTTTACGGCTGATCAGTCGTTCTCCCTGAGCTGGCAGCAATTGTTCGAAGAGGTCGAAGAGGCCCATGCGCTGGGCCACAAGGTCAAGCCGGTGCTGATCGGCCCGCTGACTTATCTCTGGCTGGGCAAAGCCAAGGGCCAGGTGTTCGACAAGCTGGACCTGCTGGAGCGCCTGCTGCCGGTGTATGGTGAAATCCTCCAGCGCCTGGCCGCCCTGGGCGTGGAGTGGGTGCAGATCGACGAGCCGATCCTGGTGCTGGACCTGCCGCAGGATTGGAAGAACGCCTTCGAGCGGGCCTACAATCTGCTGCAGCGCGAGCCGGTGAAGAAGCTGATCGCCACTTACTTCGGTGGCCTGGCGGACAACCTTGGCCTGGCCGCGAGCCTGCCGCTTGATGGCTTGCACATCGACCTGGTGCGCGCGCCCGAACAATATCCGACCATCCTGGATCGCCTGCCAGCCTACAAAGTGCTGTCCCTGGGCGTGGTCAATGGCCGCAACGTCTGGCGCTGCGACCTGGACAAGGCCCTGGCGGTGCTGCAACACGCTCACGACCGCCTGGGCGAGCGCCTCTGGGTGGCGCCGTCCTGCTCGCTGCTGCACAGCCCGGTGGACCTCGCTCGTGAAGACCAGCTGGACGCCGATCTGAAAGGTTGGCTGGCCTTTGCCGTGCAGAAGTGCGCGGAGGTGGCCGTGCTGGCCCGTGCCCTGGAACAGCCGGAGTCGCCCGAGGTGCTGGCGGCCCTGGCCGCGAGCCGTGCGGTGCAACAAGATCGCGCTGCCTCGCCGCGTATCCACAAGCCCGACGTGCAGGCCCGCGTCGCGGCCATCGGCCCGCAGGACAGCCAGCGGCCTTCGCCGTTCGCCGAGCGCATCGTCAAGCAGCGCGAGCGCCTGCAATTGCCGGCGTTCCCCACAACGACCATCGGCTCCTTCCCGCAGACCGCGGCGATCCGCCTGGCGCGTCAGGCGTTCAAACAGGGCAAGTTGTCGGAGGCTGAATACATCGAGGCCATGCACAGCGAAATTCGCCATGCGGTGGAGATCCAGGAGCAACTGGACCTGGACGTACTGGTGCATGGTGAAGCCGAGCGCAACGACATGGTCGAGTATTTCGCCGAACAACTGGACGGCTATGCCTTCACCCGCTTCGGCTGGGTGCAGAGCTACGGTTCCCGTTGCGTGAAACCAGCGGTCATCTATGGCGATCTGAGCCGTCCGAAGGCCATGACCGTCGAGTGGGTCCGCTATGCGCAAGGCCTTACCAGCAAGGTGATGAAGGGCATGCTGACGGGCCCGGTGACCATGCTGATGTGGTCCTTCCCGCGTGAAGACGTATCGCGCGAGGTGCAGGCGAAGCAACTGGCGCTGGCCATTCGTGACGAAGTAGTGGATCTGGAAGCCGCCGGCATCCCCATCGTGCAGATCGATGAAGCCGCCTTCCGTGAGGGCCTGCCGTTACGTCAGGAGCAGTGGAAGCATTACCTGGACTGGGCCACCGAGGCCTTCCGTCTCTGCGCCTCCGGCGTGCGGGACGAAACGCAGATCCACACCCACATGTGCTACAGCGAGTTCAACGATGTGGTCGAGTCCATCGCCGCCATGGATGCAGACGTGATCACCATCGAAACCTCGCGCTCGGACATGGAGTTGCTGGAGGCCTTCGAGGCCTTTGCCTACCCGAATGAGATCGGCCCGGGCGTCTACGACATCCATTCGCCACGCGTGCCGGATAGCGCCGAAATGGCCGGCCTGCTGCGCAAGGCGGCCGAGCGCATTCCCGCCGAACGGCTTTGGGTCAACCCTGATTGCGGCCTGAAGACCCGCGCCTGGCCGGAGACCGAGGCGGCGCTGGTGAACATGGTGGCGGCGGCGCGACAGTTGCGGGCGGAGTTCAACTGCCGGTGAGGGGGAGGGGCCGCGTTGCGGCCCTTTGCGAATGAACTGGATGCATCTCTTGTAGGAGCGAGCTTGCTCGCGAAAAGGTCGGGTTCGCGAGCAAGAACTCGGCGTCCCCCATGCTCCTGCAAGGCTCTCAGCCCCGCCGCGCGCTGCTCGCCAGGTCATCGAGAAACGCCTGGAGGATCGGTGGTGGCGCAAGGCCGCGTCGGGTGATGGCGTCGAAGGACGCCAAGGGGCGCAGGCGGTCGGGCAGGAGTGGGCGCATGTCGCCGGTTTCGACCCAGCGGGCGGCGAAGTGGCAGGGCAGGAAGCCGAGGTAGGCACCGGAAATGATCAGGATCGCCAGGGCTTCGATATTGTCCACGGTGGCTGCAGCCTTGCTGGCACCCACCAGCTCCAGGTCGCTTTGCTGCATGAAGCCACGGGCGACGATGCGTGAGGTGGCGATCTCTTCCAGCAGACGCTCAGGCCTGGCCTTGCTCGAATAGAGCGGATGGTGCCGGCCACAGTAGAGCCCAAGCGCCTCCTGGTACTGCGCTGAGTAGTTCAGGCCCGGCACGCGAAAGGGGAAGTGTCCGATGGCCAGGTGCAGACGGCCGTCGAGCACTCGTTCCTCCAGCTCGGACGGCGTGCCGACATAGACGCTCAGATGTACATCGTGCCCGCGCGAAACAAAACGCTGGGTGGTGGCAGGCAACGGCGAGTCCGGGTCGGTGATGGTGGTGTCGATGATGCCCAGGTTCAGGGTGCCGCTGATGTTCTGCTTGAGCACATCGGCGTCCATGCAGAAGGCCTCCACCGCCGACAGCAGGCGCTGTGCCGCCTCGTGGATCGCCACGCCCTGCTCGGTGAGGCGAAAGCCACTGCGCCCGCGCTGGCAGAGTTTGACCCCGAGGCGCGCCTCCAGTTGGCTCATCTGCTCGCTGATGGTGGACTGACCGACGTTGAGCGCGGCCTGGGCCGCGGAAAAGCCACCGCACTTGACGATAGTCTCGAAGACCCGGAGCAGTTTCAGGTCGACGTCATAGAGTTGGATCACCGCAACCTCCCGCCTTTTTTATTAATCGGAAATTGCCGATTTTTGTATCTGATATTTTGCATTTTACCCATGTGAAACTGGGGGCATAGTCGTGTCAACGGTGGCCCGATGCAAGGGCTGCCTCGCCGAATCCATAACAACAAATCGGAGGCGCATCATGGTGCCTTGGCATGGCGACACCACCTCTCCCCAATGCGGCCGCGTCGAACCCCGACCTGCCTGCAGCCCGCTGATTTGTGCGGCATTCCTGCCGACTCCCGATCTCCATTCACGCTTGATCCAACGCCAGTGATGGTCGATCCGACCCTATCTGGCGCGGGAGCGTCTGGCCTGACTTTTCCACCACTCGACGAGTGCACGACCAAGAGAATGACGATGGACACCACAATCAAAAGCTACCTGCAGCAGTACGGCGTATCCGAAGCCACTCAGCGTTTTCTTTCCAAACCCCAGAAGATGTTCATTGGCGGGGCCTGGCTGGAGGCTTCCGACGGCGGCACCGCCGAGGTGATCGAGCCTTCCACCGAGGGTGTGCTCGGGCGCATCCCGATGGGCACGGCGGATGATCTGGACCGCGCCGTGCAGGCTGCCCGCGCGCAGTTCGACGGTGGTGCCTGGCGTCTGCTCAAGCCGCTGGAGCGCGAGCGCCTGCTGCATCGCCTGGCCGACCTGATCGAGGCCAATGCCGACGAGCTGGCGGAAATCGAATCGATCGACATGGGCAAGTCCGTGGCCCAGGCACGCGCTGTGGATATCCAGGGCACTATCGACACCTTCCGCTACTTCGCTGGCTGGGCCAGCAAGATCCACGGTCGTACCGTCGAGCCGTCCCTGCCCGGCAACTATCTGGCCTATACGCGCAAGGAGCCGGTGGGCGTGGTCGGTGTCATCGTGCCGTGGAACTTCCCGCTGCAAACCATGGCCTGGAAACTCGGCGCGGCCCTGGCAGTTGGTTGCACCGTGGTGGTGAAGCCGGCGGAGCTGACCTCGCTGTCGGCCCTGCGCTTCGCGGAGCTGGTGCAGGAATCCGGCATTCCGGATGGCGTGGTGAACATCGTCACCGGGCGCGGTAGCGTGGTTGGCGCGGCCATGTCCAGCCATCCGGGGATCGACAAGCTGAGCTTCACCGGCTCGACCCCGGTCGGTTGCACCGTGGGCAAGGCCGCCCTGGACCAGATGAAGCGCCTGACTCTGGAACTGGGCGGCAAGTCGCCGGTCATTGTGTTTGCCGATGCTGACCTCAAAGCGGCTGCCCAGGCTGTGGCCAACGGGGTGTTCTTCAACTCCGGGCAGGTTTGCGATGCTGGCACCCGCGCCTATATCCACCGCAGCGTCTATGCCGAGTTCCTGCGTGAGCTGGCCGACTACACCGCCAGCCTGAAGATGGCGCCGGGCCTTGATGAGGACTGCTTCATCAGCCCACTGGTGTCGCGCCAGCAGCAGGAACGGGTGCAGGCCTACATCGAAACCGGCAAGTCCGAAGGTGCGGAGGTCTACTTCGGCGGAGAGGCTGTCGAGGGCCCGGGCTTCTTCGTCCAGCCGACCATCTTCGCCAACTGTCGCAATGACATGCGCATCGTCCAGGAAGAGATCTTCGGCCCGGTACTGGTGACGGCGCCGTTCGATGACGAAGAGGAAGTGGTGACGCTGGCCAACGATTCACCGTTCGGCCTCGCCGCGGCGATCTATTCCAACGATCTCGGTCGCGTACACAACCTGATTCCGCGCCTGCGCGCAGGCTCCGTGTATGTCAACGCGCACAGCACGATCGACCCGTCGATGCCCTTCGGCGGCTACAAGCAGTCGGGCTACGGCAAGGACCTCGGGTCGGAGCAGCTCGAATACCTGCTGGAAACCAAAGCGGTCTGGATCACACTGCCCTGAGGAGCAGGGCGGAAACCTGCACCGGCGCCCCGGCGTCGGTGCTCATTGGTCGGGATGCATCGAATTTCAATAACAAGAACCCTCTGAGGTGATGCCCAGATGAACAGCGAGCCCCACATTCAACGCGCGCAGGACTTGGAAAGACGCATACGTGTCTACGAGCAGATGGAGGAAAGCCATGACTGGCCGGGGGCGTTGAACGCCGTCGACTACACCGCAATGACCCTGATGACGCTGGTACTGGTCATCGGCTTCTATGTCTGGGGGTACTGAGCCATGGCCAATCACGAACCCGTCAACCACGCGCTGGAAGCGGAGCGGGGCGATACGCCTCTGCTGCCCTCGGAGCGGATGTGGGGCTTCTGGGAGTTCACCTACGCCAACTCGGCCCTGGCCATCGCCACCTGGGCGTTCCTCATCGGTGGCGCGACGGCTCTGTTCGTCGGACCCAAGGAGGGGATCGCTGCGATCGTCATCGGCAACATCCTCGGCGTGCTGCTGGCGACTTTCTCCACCTGCGTGCCGTGCGGCAAGTACGGGACGGAACAGTTCACTTTCCTGCGCAGCATGTTCGGTGGCAACGGCAGCCGCCTGGTCTATGTGCTGGCGGTGGTGTTCCTGACGATGGGCTGGCTGGCGGTGCTGGGGCTGATGTTCGGCCGTTCCATCGATGGGCTCACCGGGCTGCTTTCAGAACACAAGACCGATCCCAATGGCTGGATCGTGCTGGCTTCGGGCTTCTTCGCGATCCTGCTGACCGGCATAGTCGTGGCCAAAGGGCCGACTTCCATCAAGGTGTTCAACACCATCGTCGCGCCGGCGCTGATCGTGATCATGGGTGTGATGCTCTACATGATCCTCAGCAAGCATTCCTTCGCCGAGCTGATGGCGCTGCCTGCCCTGGATGCGCCCTTCGATGACAAGCGCGTCAACTTCATGATCGCCGTCGAGGTGAACATGGCGGCGGGTTTCTCCTGGTGGCCCTACATCGGCAACCTGGCGCGTCTGTCGAAGAACCAGCGTACGGCGTTCTGGCCGAACATCATTGGCATCTTCGCTGCGGCTTCCCTGGGTGAAGTAGTGGGCCTGCTGGCGGCATCCGCACTCGGCGATAGCGACCCAACGGTGTGGATGACGCACATCGGTGGCCTGACTTTCGGGGTGATCGCCCTGGGCTTCGTGGCCTTCGCCAACGTCACCAGCATGATCAACATCCTCTACACCTCCATCGTCGGCCTGCGCCAACTCGCCGGTCGGAAGCTGCGGGAGATGAGCTGGGAACTGCTGGTGGTGCTGTTCTGCATTACGCCGATGGCGATCGTGCTGTTCGCGCCGGGCATCTATGACGGGTTCTTCATCTTCCTGGTCTGGACCTCCGCGCTGAATAGCGCCCTGGCCGGCATCGGCATCGCGGACTACTTCTTCCTGCGTCGCCAGCGCCTGAACCTGCGCCACCTGTATGCGTCGGAAGGGGTTTCCCCGTTCCGCTTCTGGAAGGGTTTCAACCCCATCGCCCTGGTGGCGCTGGTGGCGGGCTTCGCCATCTACGTGGTGGTGTTCAACCCGCAGACCCTGGCCAATACCACCTTCTTCACCTTCGCCACTGCTTCACTGCCTTCTTGCCTGCTGGCGGGCCTGATCCACTACGGCCTGACCCGTGCCCTGGCAAGACAACTGGGCTGGGGAGCGTACCCAAAGCGTGATGACAGCAAGACCGAGGCACTGGGCCTCAATGCAAAGGGCTACAGCAATGAATAAGCGCTACGACTACATCATCATCGGTGCCGGTTCGGCCGGCTGTGTACTGGCCAGCCGTCTGACCGAGGATGCCGGCACCTCCGTTCTGGTCCTGGAGTTCGGCGGCAGCGACCGCAGCGTGCTGATCCAGATGCCCAGTGCCTTTTCGATCCCCATGAACACCAAGAAGTACAACTGGCGCTACGAAACCACGGCTGAACCCCATCTCGATGGCCGCCGCCTGCATTGCCCTCGTGGCAAGGTGCTCGGCGGTTCCTCGTCGATCAACGGTCTGGTCTACATCCGCGGCCACGCCTACGACTTCGATGAGTGGGAGTCGCTGGGGGCCAAGGGCTGGGGCTACCGGAACTGTTTGCCGTATTTCAAACGTGCCGAGAACTACAAGTTCGGCGGCGATGACTACCGCGGCGCGGACGGCCCGCTCAGCACCAATAACGGCAACAACATGCAGAACCCGCTATACGGCGCCTGGGTGGAAGCCGGCGCACAGGCTGGCTACATCAAGACCGACGATTGCAACGGTCATATGCAGGAAGGCTTCGGTGCCATGCACATGACGGTGAAGGACGGCGTGCGCTGGTCCACCGCTAATGCCTACCTGCGCCCGGCCATGCAGCGGCCGAACCTGACTGTGGTGACCCACGCCATGACCCGGCGCATCCTCCTCGACGGCAAACGGACCGTTGGTGTCGAGTATGACTGCGGTGGCCAGACTCACACCGTGTACTGCAACCGCGAGGTCCTGGTGTCGTCCGGGCCGATCGGCTCGCCGCACTTGCTGCAACGCTCCGGCATCGGCCCGGCGGCGGTCCTGAAAAAGGCCGGGATCGAGGTCAAGCACGACCTGCCGGGCGTGGGCGAGAATCTGCAGGATCACTCGGAAATCTACATCCAGTACGAATGCAAGGAGCCGGTGACCCTGAACAGCAAGATGGGTCTGTTCGCCAAGGCACTGATCGGCCTGCGCTGGCTGCTGTTCAAGGACGGCCTGGGCGCCAGCAACCATTTCGAGGCGGGTGGGTTCATCCGTTCAGAGAAGGGCCTGCGTTGGCCGGACATCCAGTTCCACTTCCTCCCTGCGGCGATGCGCTACGACGGTGACAAGCCGTTCAAGGGACATGGCTTCATGGTGCTGACCGGCCCGAACAAGCCGAAGAGTCGCGGTCATGTGCATGCGTTGTCGGCCGATCCCTACGAGCATCCGGAGATCCGCTTCAACTACCTGGAGAGCGAGGAAGATCGCGAGGGCTTCCGCCGCTGCGTGCGTCTGACCCGGGAGATCATCGGCCAGCCGGCCATGGACCGTTACCGTGGCGTAGAGCTGGCGCCCGGGCCGCAGGTGCAGACAGACGAGGAAATTGACGCCTTTGTCCGCGCCAACATGGAAAGCACCATGCATCCATGCGGCTCCTGCCGCATGGGGGAGGACGATATGGCGGTGGTCGACTCGGAGCTGCGTGTTCGGGGGCTGCAAGGCCTGCGGGTCATCGATTCGTCGGTGTTCCCCACCGAGCCCAACGGCAACCTCAACGCACCCACCATCATGCTGGCGGAGCGCGCCTCGGACCTGGTCCGTGGACGCCGCACGCTGCAGCCGGAGGATGTGCCCGTCGGTCTTGCGGCCAACTGGGAACACTCGCAGCGGACCAGCGCACCCAAGCGCCAGGTCGGAGTCTGAACCGTACCGGAAGGGCGCCGGCCAATCCTGGTACGGCCCCTTCCGTTGACCTCTGATGACCGTTCGGCACCCTTCATCAAACTGTCACGGAACTGTGTCAGTGCGAGCGCAAGGAATTCATCAGAATCGCACTCTACTGGGGTTTTGCGTTCTGGATTTCCGACATGCGTGTGCTGATCCTGCTCGTCGCGCTCATTTGCGGCCTGCCTTCCTTTGCGTCTGCTCGATGCGACGTGACCACTCCGACCGAGATCGTCGTCCTGGGCGAAGTGCGCCTGGCCTACCAGAGTGTGGGTAGCGCCCGGGACCCCGCGCTGCTGATGATCATGGGGCTGGGTGGCCAGCTGATCCATTGGCCCGATGAGGTGCTGGAGCGGCTCTGCGAGAGCGGCTTCCGGGTGATCCGTTTCGACAATCGCGACGTGGGGCTGTCGGCCTGGACCGGTTCGCCACCAGCGGCGAACCTGGCCTACGAAGTGCTGCGCTATCGCCTAGGCCTGCCAGTTGCTGCGCCTTACGGGCTGCGCGACATGGCCCGTGACTCCTTGCGCCTGCTGGATGCGCTGGGTATCGAGCAGGCGCATGTGCTGGGTGCCAGCATGGGCGGCATGATTGCCCAGCACGTGGCTGACCTTGCGCCGGAGCGCGTGCTCAGCCTGACCTTGGTGATGACCAGTTCCGGCGCCCAGGGCCTGCCGGCGCCAAGCCCGGCATTGTTGGAGCTACTGGCACGGCGCGAAGCACCGAACCGCGAGGTGGCCATCGAACAGCAGGCCGACCTGCTCGCCGCCCTTGGCAGCCCCGACGTGAGCGACGACCGTGTTTCACTGCGAGAGCAGGCCGCGCGTTCCTACGACCGGGCCTTCAACCCGGAAGGGGTGCAGCGGCAGTTGTTGGCCATCCTCGCCGAACCCAGCCGGGTAGAGTTGCTCAACCGCCTCAAGGTGCCGACCCTGGTCGTGCACGGAACTTCCGACCCGCTGCTGCCGGTGATGCATGGCGTGCATGTGGCGGCGCATATCAAGGGCTCGGAGCTGAAGCTGATTCCGGGCCTGGCGCACCGCTTTCAGGATGCGTTCAAGGAGCCTTTGCTGTCAGCTGTGCTGCCCCACCTGATGGCTCATCGTCAGCTTGATGGGCACTGGGCGCGGCTTTGAAAGGGCCGGATCAACGGCGCTGACCTTTATGAATGAATTCGCACCCACAACAAGCGGATTCCCAATTTGCTCGGATTGCTCTCTCTCCCTCTGGGAGAGGGCTGGGGCGAGGGAAGGCGGATTGACCTACGGTTCGTCAGTCCGATGGATCACGCTTCACCGATCCACCATCGTGGTTCGACTCAGCGCTTGCGGTTGATGTGAAAAGCGATGGCGACCGGTGCTCTCAGGCCGCATCCGCCCGCGGTCGACGCGGGTACTCATCGTTCAGGTACTGCGCCAGCCGCGCCTTCTGCCCGGCAGTCATGACCAGGCCGAGTTTGGTACGCCGCCAAAGGATGTCGTCGGCGCTGACGGCCCATTCTTCCTGACACAGGTAATCCACTTCGCGGGCATAAAGACCTGCTCCCAGATGCTCGCCGAGGTCCGCCTGTTCGTGAGCCCCGAGGAGCAGTTGCCAGGATCGGCTGCCATAGAGGCTGGCCCAGCGACGGAGGAGGCTGGTGGGTAGCCAGCCGAAGCGGGTGCCGAGGGCTTCGACCAGGGCGGCTCGGCTCTCCATGTTTTCCCCGCCAGGCAGGGGCGCCGTTTCCGTCCAGGGGGGCGTGGCATCTGGGAAGTAGGGCGCAAGCTGCAGTAACACGGCCTCGGCCAGCTTGCGGTAGGTGGTGAGCTTGCCGCCAAACACCGAAAGCAGCGGTGCTTCGCCTGGATGGACCGAAAGTGCCAGGGTGTAGTCGCGGGTCACCGCTGACGGGTCTGCGGACTCATCGTCACACAATGGCCGAACGCCCGAGTAGCTGTGGAGGATGTCGCGCTCGCTCAGTTGTTGCTTGAAGTGACGGTTGACCACATCCAGCAGGTAGTGGGTTTCCTCCGGTGTGATGGCCACCTTGGCCGGGTCGCCCCGGTATTCCCGGTCGGTGGTGCCGATCAGGGTGAAACGCTCCAGATAGGGGATGGCGAAGACAATGCGCCGGTCCTCGTTTTGCAGGATGTAGGCCTCTTCGCCGTCATGCAGGCGCGGCACCACGATGTGGCTGCCCTGGATCAGTCGAATGCCGTAGGGCGCTTTTTGCCTGAGGTCGTCCTCGATGAAACGGGTGACCCAGGGACCTGCGGCATTGACCAGGGCGTGCGCGCGGATGGACAGCAGGCTGCCGTCGGCGCGCTCCAGATGGATATGCCAGAGACCCTTGCTGCGCCGGGCGCTGATGCAACGGGTTCGGGTGTGGATGTGCGCGCCATGCTCCCGTGCGGCCATGGCGTTGAGTACCACCAGCCGCGCATCGTCGACCCAGCAGTCGGAGTACTCGAAGCCCCGACTGATATTGGCGTGCAAGGGGCTGCCGGCACCGAATCGCAAGGCTCGGGAGGCTGGCAATTTCCTGCGTTTGCCAAGGTGGTCATAAAGGAACAGGCCGACGCGGATCATCCAGGCTGGCCGCAGGTGTGGGCGGTGCGGAAGCACGAAGCGCAATGGTTTGACGATATGCGGTGCCTTGGCCATCAGTACTTCGCGTTCGGCCAGGGCCTCGCGTACCAGGCGAAATTCGTGGTGCTCCAAATAGCGAAGCCCACCATGGATCAGTTTGCTGCTGGCGGAAGAGGTGTGTTCGGCGAGGTCGTGCTGTTCGCAAAGGAATACCGACAGCCCACGACCCGCAGCATCGGCGGCGATGCCGACACCATTGATGCCACCGCCCACAATGGCCAGGTCATAGACTTCAGCAATGGGCGAAAAGGAGTGATTGTGGTTCATGGCGCGACACCGAGTCGGAAATGAACGTTCAATGTTCGTTTCCGAAAAAAGACTAGCCGAGCTCTCATGTCTTGACCAGCCCGCTGTACCCGTCGACGCCGGACGGTCATGAAAGATTCATCGGTGGTGAGCCCGTGTCAGACTCGCTCGAGCTGGACCTTGTTCTCTGCCATCAGGCGAGCCAGGGCAGGGGAGGGGTGGTGGTCGGTGAACAAGCGATCCACCAGCGAAATGGGGCCCAGGCGCACGACGGCGTTGCGCCCGAACTTGCTGGAGTCAGCAGCAAGGAACACCTGGCGAGCGTTGTCGATGATGGCCTGGGAGACGCGCACCTCCTGGTAGTCAAAGTCCAGCAGACTGCCGTCTTCATCGATGCCACTGATGCCGACCAGCGCGTAATCCACCTTGAACTGTTGGATGAAGTCCACGGCGGCTTGGCCGACGATCCCCCCGTCGCTGCGTACCGTGCCGCCGGCTACCAACACCTCGAAGTCCGACTTGTCACTGAGTTGGGCGGCCACATGCAGGTTGTTGGTGATGACCTTGAGGCCCTTGTGGCCCAGCAGCGCCCGGGCGATGGCCTCGGTGGTGGTGCCGATGTTGATGAACAGCGAAGCGTGGTCGGGGATATGGGCGGCCACAGCTTCGGCGATGCGCTGCTTCTCTTCGCGCATTTGTCCGGCACGCATTACGTAGGCGGTGTTCTGGATGCTCGAGGCTTCGCTTGCCGCCCCACCGTGGGTGCGACGCAGCAGGCCGCGTTCGGCCAACTGGTTGATATCGCGGCGGATGGTCTGTGGCGTCACGGCGAACGCTTGGACCAGTTCGTCGATGCTGACGTAGCCTCGATCACGGGCCAGGTCGAGGATATCTTGCTGGCGTGGGCCAAGGTTCATACGCTCTCCCGGTTCTCGCTCTGGCTGGCTGCGCGGCATTATAGCGATGGGCTGTGAAGCCACCGATTTTCCGCTAAGGTACGTCAAATCTGTAGCAGGATTTTCACAATCGAACATGACTCCCGCCATCGATCTGCTGAAGAAAGCCAAGGCTGAGCACAAGGTGCACAGTTATACCCATGACCCCAAGGCCCCGTCCTATGGACTGGAGGCTGCGGAAAAGCTCAACCTCGACCCGGCGCGGGTATTCAAGACCCTGCTTGCCGCCACCGAGAAAGGCGAGTTGCTGGTCGCTGTAGTGCCGGTGGCCGGGAGCCTGGACCTCAAGGCGCTGGCCCATGCCGCCGGTGCGAAGAAAGCCGAGATGGCCGACCCTAACCAGGCACAGCGCACCACCGGTTACCTGGTGGGTGGCATCAGCCCGCTGGGGCAGAAAAAGCGCCTGCGGACCTTCATCGACGTTTCCGCCAAGCAGTTTCCGAGCATTCATGTCAGCGCCGGCCGACGCGGCCTGGAACTGGAACTCAGTTCAGAGACCCTGGCGATCTACACCCAGGGCCAGTTCGCCGCCATCGGCCGCGAATGACTCACCCCTCATAACTAGGAAGGTCTCCATGGCCCATTACCTGCTCGCCATCGACCAGGGCACCACCAGCAGCCGCGCCATCGTTTTCAGCGCCCAGGGCCTGCCGGTGGCACGTGCCCAGCAGGAGTTCAAGCAGTACTTCCCGAAGGATGGCTGGGTGGAGCATGACGGTGAGGAAATCTGGTTGACTACCCTCAAGGTCTGTCGCGAGGCCATTGAGCAGAGCGGGTTGAACCCCGCCGATATCGCCGCTATCGGAATCACCAACCAACGCGAGACCACCCTCGTATGGGATGCCGTGACCGGCACGCCGATCCATCCGGCCATCGTCTGGCAGGACCGCCGAACGGCGGATTACTGCACGGAGCTCAAGGCTGCCGGGCATGAAGCGGACGTCGCTGCGAGGACCGGATTGCTCATCGACCCCTACTTTTCCGCCACCAAGCTGCGTTGGGTATTGCAGAATGTGCCCGGTGCCCGCGAGCGCGCCGAGCGCGGCGAGCTGCGTTTCGGCACAGTGGACTCCTTCCTGCTCTGGCGCCTGACCGGCGGCAACGTGCATCGCACTGATGCCACCAACGCGTCGCGTACGTTGCTGTTCAATATCCACAGCCAGGAGTGGGACCTAGAGTTGCTGCGACTCTTCGAGATTCCCGTCAGCCTGATGCCGGAAGTGCTGGACTGCGCCGCCGAGTTCGGCCACACGGATCCGGCGCTGCTCGGTGCCAGCATCCCGGTGCGGGGCATGGCGGGCGACCAGCAGGCCGCACTGATAGGCCAGGCATGCTTCGAAGCGGGTATGGTGAAGAGCACCTACGGCACCGGCTGTTTCATGATTCAGAACACCGGCGAAAGGCCTGTGGCCTCGCGTAACCGCTTGCTGACCACCGTCGGCTACCGCCTGGACGGCAAGGTCACCTACGCGGTGGAGGGCAGCATCTTCGTCGCTGGGGCTGCGGTGCAGTGGTTGCGCGACGGGATCAAACTGATCAGCCATGCCCGTGACAGCGAGGCCCTGGCCGAGCAGACCGGTGATGCCTGCGGCGTCTACCTGGTGCCGGCCTTCACCGGCCTCGGTGCGCCCTACTGGGACCCGCGCGCACGGGGCGCCATTTTCGGCCTGACCCGTGATACCGGCATCAAGGAAATCGTCACCGCAGGCTTGCAGTCGGTCTGCTATCAGACCCGCGATCTGCTTGAAGCGATGCGCCAGGATGGCGCCGCCGCGCCCAGCGCCCTGCGCGTGGATGGGGGCATGGTGGAGAACAACTGGGTCATGCAGTTTCTCGCGGACATCCTCGGGGTCTCGGTCGAGCGTCCGGAAGTGACCGAAACCACTGCCTTGGGTGTGGCCTACCTCGCAGGGTTACAAGCCGGTCTCTACCAAGACCTGGACGAAGTTGCTGGCCATTGGCATCGGCAGCACCGATTCTCGCCACGCATGGCGGACACCCATCGGCAGAAGCTCTACGATGGCTGGCTGGATGCCGTGCAGCGAGTGCGCAGCGGCGGTTGAGGGTGAAGCGATGGACCGGGCGACGAGCAGTGGCTGTCGGGCAGAGGTGTTTCCGGGAAGCCGCCCTCTGGCTGGCGCTGGGCACCTCTACCGAAGTGCCCGTCTCGCGGCGTTGTTCGAGGCGGGCTTGAAATGCAGGCAGCAGTCAGGCCGGCTGGACTAAGCTGTTTTGCTCGGAAAAGGCACAGACTGTACGGCAGCTGGCCGGGCATGCTCTGACATGATTGGCCGCACACTATCGAGGAGCTGTGACCATGAAGCTCGAATTTCATCAGATCGACGCGTTTACCCAGCGCCCCTTTGCCGGCAACCCGGCCGTGGTCTATCGCCTGGACGCTTGGCTGGACGATGCGCTGATGCAGCGAATCGCCGCCGAACACAACCTTTCCGAAACCGCCTTCCTGGTCAAGGAAGGCGCCGTGTGGCGAATCCGCTGGTTCACCCCGAAAGCCGAGGTGCCACTCTGTGGTCACGCTACCCTGGCCAGCGCCCACGCGTTGTTCGAGGTGTACCAGGAGCCGGGCGAGCGCCTGGAGTTCATCAGCAAGTCGGGCGAGCTGCGGGTTAGCCGTGAGGAGGAGGGGCGTCTGGCCCTGGATTTCCCTGCGCAGGTGCCTCATCCCGTCGCGGTGACCGTAGAGCTGGAGCATGCGCTGGGCATGGCACCGGTGGCAGCCCTTGGCGCCAACCTGCTGATGGTGGTGCTGGAATCGGAACAGGCTGTGCGTGAATGCACGCCGGATTTCAAGGCCTTGTCGAAGTTGCCCTGGCAGGGCGTGATCGTGACAGCGGCGGGTATGAAGCACGATTTCGTGTCGCGCTTCTTTGCACCTGTGATCGGCATTGACGAAGATCCGGTGACGGGCGCAGCCCATTGCAGCCTGATCCCCTACTGGGCCGAGCGCCTGGGCAAACGCCTGCTGCGTGCGGAGCAGTGCTCGGCACGCGGCGGAGAACTCTGGTGCCGTCTGGATGATGAACGGGTGAGCATTGCCGGTCACTCGGTGCTGGTGGCCAGTGGTCGACTCTGGATCTAGCCGAAGTGGAGTGGGAGACCGGGGCCGCACTGATGCGGCCCTGTGCGTTTCAGACCGCGCTGCTGAAGCGACGGACGCCGGATTCCGAGGGTGAGAAGTGTGCGGCAACGCTGCCTGGCGCGGGAAACACCACCAGATGGTCAGCGGCTACGCGAATGCCAACGTCCTGGCCCGGCAGGTGGTCGGCATGACTGGGGAAGATCGCTTCCAGTTGGCTGCCGGTCGGTAGCTGCAGACGATACAGGGTCGCAGCGCCCAGGAATGTCTTGCCGATGATGCGTGCCTTCAGCTCGCTTTCAGGGGCCGGCACGATATCGTCCGGGCGGAGCAACACGTCCACGGCACAGCCTTGCGGCAGCGTGTAGGCACGGTTACCGCGGATCACCCCAAGTTCGGTTTGCACCGCATCCGCTGAGACCAGTTGGCCGCGAATGAAGTAGCCCTGGCCGACAAAGCTGGCGACAAAGGGCGTGAGCGGCTCGTGGTAAAGGTTGAATGGCGTATCCCATTGCTCGAGGCGGCCGGCGTTGAACACGCCGACATGGTCGCTGACGGCGAAGGCTTCTTCCTGGTCGTGGGTGACCAAAATGGCACTGGTGCCGCGGGCCTTGAGGATGTCACGCACCTCATGGCTCAGCCGCCGACGCAGTTCGCCGTCGAGGTTGGAGAAGGGCTCGTCGAGCAGCAGCAAACGGGGCTCCGGGGCCAGGGCTCGGGCCAGCGAGACACGCTGCTGCTGGCCGCCGGACAATTCGTGCGGATAGCGCTGGGCCAATTGATGCAGTTTCACCAGCTCGAGCAATTCCCCGACCTGTTTGTCGCAATTCGGCTGCTTTCGAATGCCAAACGCAACGTTCTCGGCCACTGTCAGGTGAGGGAATAGGGCATAGTCCTGGAACACCATGCCGATTCGACGCTTTTCCGGCGCAAGGGTGAACCCCGCGCGCGAGATGATTTGGTCGGCGAGCTGGATCTCGCCTTCCAGCACCGGCTCGAAGCCAGCGATGGCGCGCAGGGTGGTGGTTTTGCCGCAGCCTGACGGGCCAAGCAGGCAGCCGATATCGCCGGCGTTGAGGTGCAGGTTGAGTCCCTGCACCACGTGCTGTTCCTGATAGCCGCAACTGAGGTTGCGCAAACTGAGCAGCAGTTCGTGATTCATGCGCTATGGGTATGTTCGACCAGCATTTCGAGCAGGGCTTTCTGCGCATGCAGTCGGTTTTCCGCCTGGTCCCAGGCCACCGACCGAGGATCGTCCAGCAAGTCGACGCTGATTTCCTCGCCCCGATGCGCCGGCAGGCAGTGCATGAACAGCACGTCTTTGGCGGCCAGGTCGAGCAGGGCCTTGTTGACCTGGAAAGGCGCGAACAGGGCCAGGCGCTGAGCAGCTTCTTCTTCCTGGCCCATGGAGGTCCAGACGTCGGTGCTCACCAAGTGGGCTCCGGCGACGGCTTCACGCGGGTCGCGGACGACCTTGACGCGATCACCAGCCTGGGCAAGGAGGGCCGGGCTCGGATCGTAGCCTTCGGGGCAGGCGACCCGGAGCTGGAAGTCGAACTGGATGGCCGCCTCGATGTAGGTGTTGCACATATTGTTGCCATCGCCGATCCAGGCAACGGTCTTGCCCTGGATGCTGCCACGGTGCTCCAGGAAGGTCTGCATGTCCGCCAGCAACTGGCAGGGGTGCAGATCGTCAGAGAGGCCGTTGATCACCGGCACTCGGGAATGGGCGGCGAACTCGGTGAGCTTGCTGTGGGCGAAGGTGCGGATCATCACCGCATCGAGCATGCGGGACATGACGATGGCGCAGTCGCTGATCGGCTCGCCACGGCCCAGTTGAGTGTCGCGGGGCGAGAGGAAAATCGCCTGGCCGCCCAGCTGGATCATCCCGGCTTCGAACGAAAGGCGAGTCCGGGTCGAGGCCTTCTCGAAGATCATGCCCAGCACACGGCTCTTGAGGGGCTCATAGCGCACACCTCGATTGCGCAGATCTTTAAGTTCTGTGCCTCGACGAATCAGGCTGTTCAGCTCCTGGGGAGTGCAGTCCATCAGGGAGAGAAAATGCCTAGCGCTCATGGTTACTACCTTTCTTATATGCCACTGGCCGCGTGTCCTGGCCGGGTGATGCGGATAAAAGCAGACGGGACGGCGGATAAACGCCGGAACGATTTTGGGGGAAGGCGCGATCTTATAAGGAAATGTCGCACCATGCCAACAAGAGGCGCATGAGGCGCGGCTTTGCGGGGTGTTGCGGGATTTCCTGAACCGATTTCGTACCAACTTCCTGTTTCCAGCCTCTGCATTTCGGTCAAGTCCGACGTGGAGTTGAACTATTTCGCATTGGCGCAAAGCAGCATTTGTACACCGGCCCGAAGCGCCTTGGCAATCGAGTGAAATGCTGCTGATCACATAGGCGCTTATATGGGACTGACCGTGGTGGGCGAAATGGGGGGCGGCAAATCGGCTGGAAGCCCGTGGAGGTAACGAGGGGGCCGATAGAGACGTTTCCGGATGGGATTTCGGAATCCATGAACTGATGCTGCGCGGCTCGCGTTGCTAGGGTACCGCGTCCCCCAAAACCGGGCTGGTTCCGGGGACGCGGCATCCGTGCAGGGATATCCAGCGGAGCCGTCCATAAATGCAATCGATCCATGGAGATATCGATGAAGAAGTTCCTTATGCCCGCCGCCCTGGTTGCTGCAATCGCGTCCTTCACCGGCTGCAGCAGCTACAACGTCAGTCAACCGACCTCGCCGTTGAATGGCAGCGTCGAAACCGACCTGAAGGCAGATGTTACGGTGGGTGAGGCAATCACCGGTCAGTCCCAGGTGAACATCCTGTTCAGCTTCCTGCAGTTTGGCGGTGACTCCGAGTTCGCCGACGGCGTTGCCTACGGCGGCGGTGCTTCGGGTGGCCTGCCCTTCGGGCCGGATCCGATTGCCTCGGTCAAGTCCGCTGCGGCTTACAAGGCAGTGAAGTCCTCGGGAGCCGACCTGATCGTTGCACCTCGCTATGAGATCAGCGTTCAGGACTATTTCGTGTTCAAGAAAGTCAGCGCCAAGGTGACCGGTAACAAGGGCACCATCAAGTCGATCCGCTAAGGCGACAGACGAATCGGCAGGCGTGATGCCTGCCGATTCATGAAGCTGGCCCTGCTGGCGAACTACGTCAGTAGCCTCCATAGTCTTTTTCTCACGACCCGACCGGTCGTCTGGACCAAGATCACGAGGCCTGGCCATGACCAAGACCCTTCACCACCGTGCGTGCCATCTCTGCGAGGCCATCTGCGGCCTGACCATTGAGACTGAAGACCAGCCAGGCGGAAGCCGTCGCATCCTCTCCATCAAGGGGGATGCTCAGGACAGCTTCAGTCGTGGCCATATCTGCCCCAAGGCCGTGGCCCTGCAGGACATCCAGAATGACCCCGACCGCATTCGTCAGCCCATGCTCCGCGCTGGCAGCGAATGGCTGCCCATCGAGTGGGATGAGGCCTTTGCCCTGGCGGCCGAGCGCCTGGCCGATATTCAGTCGCGTCATGGCAACAACGCTGTAGCTGTCTACCAGGGCAACCCCAGCGTCCACAACTATGGGTTGATGACGCACAGTAACTATTTCCTCGGCCTCTTGAAGACGCGCAGTCGATTCTCGGCCACCTCCGTGGATCAGTTGCCCCATCACCTGACCAGCTTGCAGATGTATGGCCACGGTCTGTTGATCCCGATTCCTGACATCGACCATACCCAGTTCATGCTGATTCTGGGCGGCAATCCCTTGGCGTCCAACGGCAGCATCATGACCGTGCCCGATGTGGAAAAGCGCCTCAAGGCGCTGCAAGCACGGGGCGGCAAGCTGGTGGTGGTGGACCCGCGTCGGAGCGAGACTGCCGCGATGGCCGACCAGCACCTGTTTGTTCGGCCGGGCCAGGACGCAGCGCTGCTCTTTGGGCTGCTCAATACCCTTTTCGAGGAAAATCTGGGGCGCACCAGCCATCTGCCGACAGAGGGGCTGGAGGTGGTGCGCAAGTCCATCGCCGCGTTTACGCCCGAAGCCATGGAGCGGCGTTGCGGGATTCCAGCGCAGCAGATTCGTCAGCTGGCCCGAGAGTTTGCCGCCGCCGACAGTGCGGTCTGCTATGGCCGCATGGGTGTGTCCACCCAGGTTTTTGGCAGTCTTTGCCAGTGGCTGATCCAGTTGATCAACCTGGTGACCGGGAACCTCGACCGTGTAGGCGGGGCCTTGTGCACGGAACCCGCCGTGGATCTGGTGGCCAGCACTTCAGGAGGGCACTTCAACCGCTGGCAGAGCCGGGTATCCGGCTTGCCCGAATACGGAGGCGAGCTGCCGGTGGCGGCCCTTGCGGAAGAGATGCTGACGCCTGGCGAGGGGCAGATTCGTGCGCTGGTCACGGTCGCCGGCAACCCCGTGCTGTCCACGCCAAACGGGCGGCAGCTCGAACAGGCCCTCGACGGGTTGGAGTTCATGGTCAGCATTGACCTCTACATCAACGAAACCACGCGGTACGCCGACCTGATCCTCCCGCCGACGGCGCCGCTGGAGCACGAGCACTACGACACCACGTTCAATGTCTTCGCTGTGCGCAACGTCACCCGCTTCAATGAGGCGGTGCTGGCCAAACCGGTGGGCGCTCTTCATGACTGGGAGATATTCGTCGGACTGGCCAAGGCCTTCGCGGCGAAAACAGGGGCCGCGCTCAAGCCCACGTTAGCTCCGGAGCAGATGATCGACCTGGGGCTGCGGGCTGGTGCCTATGGCGATAGGTCCGAGCTCGGACTTTCGCTGGCGCGCTTGCGCGACTATCCACATGGGATCGACCTTGGTCCGCTGAAGGCCAACCTCGGCGGGCGGCTGAAAACAACTGCTGGCAAGGTTGAAGCAGCACCGATGATTTTCCTCGATGACCTCCAGCGCTTTTCTGCTCAGGAGATACCGAAGGAGGGCGAACTGGTCCTGATCGGACGCCGCCATGTCCGCAGCAACAACTCCTGGATGCACAACTACCACCGCCTGGTTAAGGGCAAACCGAGGCACCAGTTGCTGATGAATCCTCGGGATCTGGAGTCTCGTGGCCTGGTCGACGGACAGCGAGTGCGGGTGCGATCACGCGTTGGCACGATCGAGGTCGAGGTGGGCGCCAGCGACGACATGATGCTGGGCGTCGTCAGTCTGCCTCACGGTTGGGGCCATGCGCGGCCCGGTGTGCGCATGGCGATTGCCAGCGAACAGCCCGGGGCCAGCGCCAACGACCTGACCGACGAGCGCCAGCTGGACGCCATCTCGGGGAACGCGGCACTCAATGGCGTGCCGGTTGAAGTCGTGGCTGCGTGAGATGAGGGAAGACCGAGCGACAGGCTCGGCTTTCCGATACAATGCCGCCATCCAGCCGACTCGACAGTCGGAAAGTTCAGCTGAGGTGCCCAATGGATATCATCGAAACCATCAAAGAGCAGATCGCCAACAACACTGTCCTGCTGTACATGAAAGGCTCGCCGAATGCACCGCAGTGCGGCTTTTCCGCCCGCGCCGCGCAAGTCCTGATGGCTTGCGGTGAGAAGTTCGCCTACGTCGACATCCTGCAGAATCCGGAGATTCGTGCGAACCTGCCGAAGTACGGGAACTGGCCGACTTTCCCGCAACTGTGGGTAAGCGGTGAACTGGTTGGCGGCAGCGACATCATGACCGAGATGTTCGAGAAGGGTGAGCTGCAACAACTGATCAAGGATGCCGTGAGCCAGGCCAGCGCCTGATCCGTCCCCTGATTGAAATAGCCCCGCGAAATGCGGGGCTGTTTTTTTTGTGGGCCTGGGACGAACTGGCAAGACCGCCGTGATCAATAAGAAGCCCCGCAATAGCGGGGCTTCTTATTGGGGACTGATTCATTCGTCCATCTGGGACTGCAGGTAGTTTTCCAGGCCGACTTTCTCGATCAGGCCCAGCTGGGTTTCCAGCCAGTCGATGTGCTCTTCCTCGGACTCCAGGATCTCTTCCAGCAACTCGCGGCTGCCGTAGTCGCCGACGCTTTCGCAGTAGGCGATGGCGGCTTTCAAGTCAGGCACAGCGTGCTGTTCAAGCTTGAGGTCGCAGGTCAGCATTTCCTTGGTGTTCTCACCGACCAGGAGTTTGCCAAGGTCCTGGAGGTTGGGGAGGCCTTCGAGAAAGAGAATGCGCTTGATCAGCTTGTCCGCATGCTTCATCTCGTCGATGGACTCTTTGTACTCGTGCTCACCCAGCTTGTTCAGACCCCAGTCTTCGTACATGCGGGCGTGCAGGAAGTATTGGTTGATCGCAACAAGCTCGTTCCCGAGGATCTTGTTGAGATGTTGGATGACTTTCTTGTCGCCTTTCATGTGGAGTCCTGCCATATGGAAGTAGGGAAACCATTGGATTCTGGTAGCCGGTAGTCATCCTGTCAAATCTAAGCTATTGAAATTTAAATGAATTTGAATGTGAATAAGAACGTTTAAATTCCACATTTGACCAGTAAATAGTTGAAAAATAGGCATAAAAAAACCGGACGCCAGGTCCGGTTTTCGTGTGTGCCGTAGATGTCAGGCGACCGCATAGCTCGCTGGATAAGCGAGGGCGGCCTGGCTGCTTTGCACCTCGGCCAGAGTTTCTTTCACCACTTGCTTGGCCAGGCAGGCGCACTTGCCGCACTGAGTGCCTACTTCAAGCGTATTACGCACCTCACGATAGCTGCAGCAGCCCTCGTAGATGGCATCGCGAATTTGACCGTCAGTGACACCTAGACAGAGACAGACGTACATGGCGACTCAAGGCTCGGTAGTGATTTGATGGGAGCGATACTAATAGTAATGAGAATGATTGTCAAAACAATGATGAAAGACCCGAGTTAGACAGTGCCGAGAGGGAAATATCCGGCGGGTTTCAGGCAATGGCCGAGAAGTCGAAAGCGGTGGGCGCTGCCATAAACGGGAGTGTATGATTGCGGGTCCTTGTGTTCCCGGGTGTCATCGCGTGGCCACATTCAAGGGCCAGGCTTTGTTCCCGACCTTCAACTTATTCCTCATGACAACAGGAGACATGGAATGAGCGTACTCGTAGGCAAGCAGGCTCCGGACTTCACCGTCGCCGCGGTACTGGGCAATGGCGAAATCGTAGAGAACTTCACCCTGTCCTCGGCCATCAAGGGCAAATACGGCCTGGTGTTCTTCTACCCGCTGGACTTCACCTTCGTATGCCCGTCCGAGCTGATCGCTCTGGACCACCGCATCCCCGAGTTCCAGGCCCGTGGCGTGGAAGTGATCGGCGTGTCCATCGACTCCCACTTCACCCACAACGCCTGGCGTAACACCCCGGTGGACAAGGGCGGTATCGGCCCGGTCAAGTACACCCTGGCTGCTGACATGAAGCACGACATCGCCAAGGCCTATGACGTCGAGTCCGAAGGTGGCGTGGCTTACCGCGGTGCTTTCCTGATCGACAAGAACGGCGTGGTGCGTTCCCAGATCGTCAACGACCTGCCGCTGGGCCGTAACATGGATGAGCTGCTGCGTCTGGTCGATGCCCTGCAATTCACCGAAGAGCACGGCGAAGTTTGCCCGGCCAACTGGAAGAAAGGCGATAAAGGCATGACCGCTTCGCCGGAGGGCGTTGCCAAGTATCTGGCCGAGAACGCCAGCAGCCTGTAAGGCTCTGCGTCAATCGCCCAAGAAAAAGCCCGGCTGATGCCGGGCTTTTTCATGTCTGGGTTTTTCGTAGGAGCGAGCTTGCTCGCGAATGTTCGCCGGCAAGCGGGCCCCTACGGAGGACGCGGTGGGGTCAGTCGTAATCTTCCATCCAGCCGCCCATCTCCTTCCAACGGTTGACGATGCCGCAGAACAGCTCGGCGGTCTTCTCGGTGTCGTAACGGGCTGAGTGCGCTTCTCGGCCGTCGAACTCGATGCCGGCGGCCTGGCAGGCTTTTGCCAGGACAGTCTGGCCATAGGCAAGACCGGCCAGGGTGGCCGTGTCGAAGCTCGAGAACGGGTGGAACGGGTTGCGCTTGATGCCGGTACGCAGAACCGCTGCGTTGAGGAAGCCGAGGTCGAAACTGCTGTTGTGGCCGACCAGGATCGCCCGCTTGCAGCCGTTGGCCTTGATCGACTTGCGCAGGCCACGGAAGATTTCGGTCAGCGCGTGCTCCTCGGTTACCGCCATGCGCAGCGGATGATCCAGCTTGATACCGGTGAACTCCAGTGCCGCCTGTTCGATGTTGGCGCCTTCGAATGGCTCGACGCGGAAGAAATGCGTGTGATCCGGGTAGAGAAACCCTTGCTCATCCATCGCCACGGTAGTCGCGGCGATCTCCAGCAGGGCATCGGTGGCGGCGTTGAAGCCCCCGGTCTCGACGTCCACCACCACGGGCAGGTAGCCACGGAATCGCGCAGCCATGGGATGGCGCGGCCCGGCTGGAAAGCTGACGTCGAGTTCGTCTTCGTAGAGGTCTTCGCTCACGCTTTCTCCTCCAGCAGACGCCAACGCAGCGTCTCGCCAGCGCGCAGCGGAACTACGCTTTGCTCACCGAGGGGCAGGGTGGCGGGGGCGGTCCATTCTTCGCGAATCAGGGTGATGTGGTCGGTATTACGCGGCAAACCGTAGAAGTCGGGGCCATGCATGCTCGCAAAGGCTTCCAGTTTGTCCAGCGCGTTACGCTGCTCGAAGGCTTCGGCATAGAGCTCGATAGCCGCATAGGCGGTGTAGCAGCCGGCGCAGCCACAGGCGGCTTCCTTGGCCTGCTTGGCGTGTGGTGCCGAGTCGGTACCAAGGAAGAACTTCGTGCTGCCACTGGTGGCCGCGTCGAGGAGGGCTTCCTGGTGCACGTTGCGCTTGAGGATCGGCAAGCAGTAGAAGTGCGGGCGAATGCCCCCGACCAGCATGTGGTTGCGGTTGTACAGCAGATGATGGGCGGTGATGGTGGCCGCAACGTTGGTCGAGGCGCTATTCACGAACTGCACCGCATCGCTGGTGGTGATGTGCTCGAACACCACTTTCAGCGTCGGGAAGCGCTCGACCACGCGACGCAGATGCTCGTCGATGAACACCTTCTCACGGTCGAACACGTCGATTTCGCCACGGGTCACTTCGCCGTGCACCAGCAGGAGCATACCTACTTCGGCCATGGCTTCCAGGGCCGGGAAGATCTTGTCGATGCTGGTGACGCCGGAGTCCGAGTTGGTGGTCGCGCCCGCCGGGTAGAGCTTGGCTGCATGGATGAAGCCGGAGGCCTTGGCCGCGCGGATGTCCTCAGGGCTGGTGCGGTCGGTGAGGTAGAGCACCATCAGCGGTTCGAAGCGGCTGCCGGCGGGGCGGGCGGCAAGAATGCGCTGACGGTAAGCGTCGGCTTCTTCGGCGTTTCGAACAGGGGGCACCAGGTTGGGCATGATGATGGCGCGGCCGAAAGTGCGGGCGGCATCTGCGACGGTATGGGCCAGCACGGCACCATCACGCAGGTGGATGTGCCAGTCGTCGGGACGCAGGAGGGTCAAACGGTCGGACATGAGGGGCTTCCAGGCGGGCAGAACTCGTCGTGCATGCTACCGGAAAAGGCAGGCAGGGGCACGCCGCGCTTGCGCCGCCGGGTATTTGGGCCTCAAGTTTTGCCCGTTGGCTCCGATAGCCCTCTGGAGTGCCGATTTTCTCCGTGGAGCCCGCCGTGCGTCAGCGCTACCTCGTCCTGCTCAGCTTGCTCGCCAGCCTGCCGGCCATGGCCATTACGTTCCAGACACGCTTGGAGAAGGTGGAGTGGAAGGTTGAAGGGGACAAGTTCGAGTGCCGCCTGTCGCAGCCCATTGCGGATTTCGGGGCTGGCGAGTTCGTGCGACGCGCCGGTGAGCAGGCGACGTTCCGGCTCAAGGCCAGGGAGCGTTGGCTAGGGGTAGGCTCCGCAACCCTCCTCGCGGCCGCGGCACCCTGGCAGCCCGGGCGAGGTGATATCAATCTGGGTGTCGTCAGCGTGGGTTCCGGTGAGGTGCCGTTCAACAGCTCGCAGCAGCAGGCTGGGCGCTTGCTCACCGGTTTGCTGGATGGGCGCAGCCCCGTTGTGCGACATCGGACGCTGCAGGGCGGCGAGTCCGTTGAGGTTCGCTTGCTGCCAGTGAAGTTCAAGCAGGCCTATCAGGAATATCTCGCCTGCACGGCCAAGCTGTTGCCGGTCAACTACGACCAGATCAAACGGGCCCAGATCGGTTTCCCGGGTGGCGGCGTCGATCTCGATGCCATGGGACAGGCAAAGTTGGAGATCATCGTCGACTTCATCAAGGCAGACCCCAGCGTGAACCACATCGAAGTCGACGGGCATTCGGACAATAGTGGCAACCGCCTGACCAATCGCGACCTCTCACGGCGCCGGGCCCAGGCGGTGTCCGACTACCTGAAGGCCAATGGCATTCCTGGCGACCAGATCGTCATGCGCTTCCACGGCGAGCGTTACCCGCTAGCGTCGAACAGCAGCACGGGCAATCGTGCGAAGAACCGCCGGGTAACCATTCAGCTGTCCCGGGTGGAGGTACCCGCACAAGCGCCCGCCGCTGCTACCGAGGCCTTACCGGCACAACCTGCGGTGCCAGCCACTGATGCAGCGGCGGTGCGCGCTGGCGCAGCCCCGACTACCGTACCAACGGCTGGGGCAGGCGGCTGACTCAAGTCGCGCCCTCGACATAAACTGTCGCCTCGTCGTCATAAGCTGTCGCGCCTCTATAATTTGGCCGCCAGGGTCAGTAGAATCACGGGTTTTTCGTACAACCCCCGTGGAGTTGATGGCATGGCGGACGTAAAGAAGGTTGTCCTGGCTTATTCCGGTGGCCTGGACACCTCGGTGATCCTCAAGTGGCTGCAAGATACCTATAACTGCGAAGTGGTGACCTTCACCGCTGACCTGGGTCAGGGCGAAGAGGTCGAGCCGGCCCGCGCCAAGGCACAGGCCATGGGCGTCAAGGAAATCTACATTGACGACCTGCGCGAAGAATTCGTCCGCGATTTCGTCTACCCGATGTTCCGCGCCAACACCGTCTACGAAGGCGAGTACCTGCTGGGCACCTCCATTGCCCGTCCGCTGATCGCCAAGCGTCTGATCGAGATCGCCAACGAGACCGGCGCCGATGCCATCTCCCATGGCGCTACCGGCAAGGGTAACGACCAGGTACGTTTCGAGCTCGGCGCCTATGCGCTGAAGCCGGGCGTCAAGGTGATCGCTCCCTGGCGCGAGTGGGACCTGCTGTCCCGCGAGAAGCTCATGGACTACGCCGAAAAGCACGGTATCCCGATCGAGCGTCACGGCAAGAAAAAATCCCCGTACTCCATGGACGCCAACCTGCTGCACATCTCCTATGAAGGCGGCGTGCTGGAAGACACCTGGACCGAGCACGAAGAGGACATGTGGCGCTGGACCAAGTCTCCGGAAGCCGCGCCGAACACCCCGACCTACATCGAGCTGACCTACCGCGCCGGTGACATCGTTGCCATCGACGGCAAGGAAATGACTCCGGCTCAGGTGCTGGCCGAGCTGAACCGCATCGGTGGCGAGAACGGCGTTGGCCGCCTCGACATCGTCGAGAACCGCTATGTCGGCATGAAGTCTCGTGGCTGCTACGAGACCCCCGGCGGCACCATCATGCTCAAGGCCCACCGCGCCATCGAGTCCATCACCCTGGATCGCGAAGTCGCGCACCTGAAAGACGAGCTGATGCCGAAGTACGCCAGCCTGATCTACACCGGTTACTGGTGGAGCCCGGAGCGTCTGATGCTGCAGCAGATGATCGATGCCTCCCAGGCCAACGTGAATGGTGTGGTGCGCCTGAAGCTGTACAAGGGCAACGTCATCGTGGTTGGCCGCAAGTCCGACGACTCCCTGTTCGACGCCAACATCGCCACCTTCGAGGACGATGCCGGCGCCTACAACCAGGCCGATGCCGCGGGCTTCATCAAGCTCAACGCCCTGCGCATGCGCATTGCTGCGAACAAAGGCCGCAAGCTGTTCTGAGCTGACTGATGTAGGAGCGAGTTCCGCTCGCGAAGCTTTTGCTTTTACCCCGGTTCGCGAGCAAGCTCGTTCCTACAGGCACAACCCCGGCCACGAGCCGGGGTTTTTCTTTTAGCCAATGAGGAGAAGAACGATGAGGTTGCTGCATACCATGCTGCGTGTCGGCGATCTGGACAAATCCATCGCGTTCTATACCGAAGTACTAGGCATGACACTGTTGCGGCGCAAGGATTACCCGGACGGCCAGTTCACCCTGGCATTCGTCGGTTACGGCGATGAAGCCCACAACAGTGTGATTGAGCTGACCTACAACTGGGGCGTTGACAGCTACGAGCTGGGTACCGGTTACGGCCATATCGCCCTGGAAGTGGCGGACGTCTACAAGGCCTGCGAGGACATCCGTGCGCGCGGTGGCAAGATCACCCGCGAGCCGGGTCCGATGAAGCATGGCAGCAGCATCCTGGCCTTCGTGGAAGACCCGGACGGCTACAAGATCGAACTCCTTTCGCCGTCGCGCCAGGACTGAGCGAACTGCTCACACTGGATAAAGAAAAGCCCCGCGAAGCGGGGCTTTTTATTGTTTCTCGATTACAAGTCGAAATCGTAATCGGAGAGTTGCTTCTGCAAGCGACGTTCTTCGAGGTAGTTGTCGATGATGCGGCGCTTGGTCAGGTTGGTCTTGGCGTTTTCCACTGGGGCTTCGCCGTCTTCAGCGTCTTCCGAGACGAAGTCTTCTTCGATCTCGATTTCATCTTTGCCGGTGCTCATCAGGATCACTCCACAATACGAGGCGCTATTGGCGCACCTTATAACGGCAAAGTTGGGGGTGGTAAAAAAGATTTTTTCAATTGCCCGAAGGGTCAAATAAATAAAGATTCAATCGTCCGAGGTCTTCGTCTTGAACTCGCAAAGATCCTCGATCCGGCAGCTGCCGCAGCGGGGCTTGCGTGCCTGGCAAACGTAGCGGCCATGCAGGATCAGCCAGTGGTGTGCATCCAGCAGGAATTCTTTTGGCACAAATTTCACCAACTTCTTTTCCACCTCCAGCACGGTCTTGCCCGGAGCGATGCCGGTGCGGTTGCTGACCCGGAAGATGTGCGTGTCCACGGCCATGGCCGGTTGCCGGAATGCCGTGTTGAGCACCACGTTGGCGGTCTTGCGACCGACACCCGGCAGGGCTTCGAGGTCTTCACGGTTATCCGGCACCTGGCTGCCGTGCTTCTCGATCAGCAGGCGGCAGGTTTCGATGACGTTCTTCGCCTTGCTGTTGTAGAGGCCGATGGTCTTGATGTACTCCGACAACCCGTCGACGCCGAGGGCGTAAATGGCTTCCGGCGTGTTGGCCACCGGGTAGAGCTTCGCCGTGGCCTTGTTGACCCCGACATCGGTGGCCTGGGCGGAGAGGATTACCGCGATCAGCAGTTCGAAGGGCGTGCTGTAGGCCAATTCGGTTTGAGGGTTGGGATTGTCTTCGTGCAGGCGGCGGAAGATTTCGAGACGTTTTGCGGCGTTCATGGGCGATTGGAGTACGAAGCTGAAAGGGTGCGCCAAAGTGCGATCAGGATACCCAGCAGGATAAATCCACCGGGGGCCAAAGCGAACAGCGGAATGCCGTCGGCACCGAATTTCAATTGCCAGCCGAGGGCGACGGGCCCTAGCAGCCAGTCCAGGTGGGCGAACAATCCGGCGTGGCCGAGCACTTCGCGTAGACAGCCGAGCAGCAGCGCCAGGAGGGCGAAGATACATCCGGCGCGCAAGGTGCTGGAGGGGGCCTGCGCCAGTTGCAGACAGGGGAGTGTGAGCAGGGCCAGGAACGGGCCGAGGCTACGGTGCAATTCGAACGCCCAGGCTTGCATCAGCAGGTCGATCAGGCTGACCAGCAGGGCCGTCGTCAGCAGCACACCCAGCCAGTAGGCGGGGCCGTCGAGATGGCTGCGCAGCGGAATCAGCAGTAATCCGAACAGCGCGGTCAAGGGCAGGCCGGCCAGGGCCAGGCCAAGGCCCTTGACGGCCAGGTCGCAGGCACCGACCAGCACTGCCAAACCCAACAGGCCAAAACCAGCTTGCCGGGGGCTCATGGCGTGGGCTCCTTGGTCGGGGCCAGCAGCCGATCACGATTGCGGTCGAAGAACTGCAGCGCGTGCTGGGTGGCGGTCACGACCGCGCGGGAAGTGATGGTGGCGCCGGCAATCTCGTCGAATTGGCCCTTGTCGGCCTTCACGCGCCATTCCTGGTTCGGGTAACTGGCAAGGGAGTGGCCGCTGAAACTTTCGAGCCAGCTGCTCCTGGCTGCTTCGATGCGGTCGCCGATGCCGGGCGTTTCGCGGTGGGCTAGCACTTTCACGGCCAGCAAGCGGCCATCCGGGCGAATGGCCAGCAGCAGCTGGATCGGGCCTTCGTAGCCTTTGGCGCGGGCTTTCAAAAGCACGGCGCTGGGCGAGCCTTGCCGGGTAGCAAGCCAGGCAGCAGGCGGCTCGGGACTGCCCAGCAGCTCGGCGGCTTGAATGGCAATGGGGCGGGCCAGTGGGTGGTTGTCGTAGCTGCCGGGCGGCAATAGGTCGAGCAGGGCGCGCTCGGCGGCGGCTTGCCGCTCGGCTTCGATACGCCCACCGAGTGCCTGCTGCAGGCCGATCAGGATTGCCAGGCCGAGGATGGCGATCAGTGCTAGGTGGCCAATCTGCCGGGCGCTCATGGCTGTGCCCCAACGGTGCGCGAGGTGGTGCGCTCGAGCAGCGGCACCAGCAGGTTCATCAGCAGCACGGCAAAGGCCACGCCGTCCGGATAGCCGCCCCAGGTACGGATCGCATAGGCCAGCGCGCCAACGCCGATGCCGAACAGCAGGCGCGCGCGGTCTTCCGATGGGCTGGTGACAGGCTCGGTGGCGATGAAAAATGCGCCGAGCATGGTAGCCCCGGTGAACAGATGGAACAGCGGTGAGCCGTTGGAGTCGGAACCGCTGCCGTTCCAGCACAACAGGCTCAGGATGAAGAGGCTGGCGAGCGTGCCGGCGGGGATCTGCCAGCGGATGACCTTGCGCTGCAGGAGCAACAGGCCGCCTGCGAGGAAGGCGAGGTTGACCCATTCGCTGCCGCGTCCACCGACTCCGCCGAAGGCCGGGTGCCCGGCGAAGAGCTCTTCGACCGTCAAACGGTTGTTGTGCTTCAGGCTGTCCAGGGCGGTGGCTTGGCTCCAGCCGTCAACCAGGCCGCTTTCAAGGCCGAAGACATGCTGGATCGAGGCGCCCAGCCCCGGATGGTGACCCGGTACCGGCCATTGGCTCATGGCTGCGGGGAAGGCGACCAGTGCGAGCGCGCAACCGAGCATGGCCGGGTTGAAGGGGTTCTGGCCGAAGCCTCCGAACAGCGCCTTGCCGAACAGGATGGCGAAGGCGCAGGTGCAGACCGTCAGCCACCAAGGTGCATAGGGCGGTAGCGTCAATGCCAGTAGAGCGGCGCTGACCAAGGCGCTGCCCTCGGCCAGCAGCGGCTGGTTGAACAGCGATTGATCGGCCTGGACCGATTGGTGACGTAGGCGACGTACTAGCGCCTCGCAAGCCACCGCGGTGACGATGGCGATGAGCAGTTGCAACAGGCTGCCCCAGCCGAATTGCCAGAGCAGGGTCAGGAGGCCAGGAAGGCAGGCGAGCAGCACCCACTGCATGCTGGGGCGTGGGTCGAATGCCGACTTAGTCACAGCCACTCTCCGGGCTGTGCATTGGGCAAAACGCACGATCAGCGCTGTTCACTGAGCTGCCGTTCAGCGGTTGCCAGGCGTTCGCGTGCTTGGGCCAGCAATTGTTCGTCGACATCGGCCTGGCGCTCCAGTTTGCTGACCTCCGCACGGGCGTAGGCCAGCTCGGTTTTCAGCGCCCGCAATGCAGGGTCGATCGGGCGCTTTTCGATGCGCTGTAGCTGCGGTACTGGTTTTCCGCTGGCTTCTTCTGCCGTGTGCAGGGCTTGCTCCGCATCCGCCAGGGCCTGGCGCAGGGCGACCAGCTCCGGCTCGGTGGCGCCACGCTGCTCGGCACTCTTGAGTTCGGCACGGCGGCTGGCCAGGGCGATCTTGGCTTGCTTGAGGCGTGCCTCGCCTTCACTGGGCAAGGCACTGGTCGGTTGGGTGGCTTCCAGGCGTTGCTGGGCCTGGTCGACGATGCGGCGCAGTTCCTCCAATTGAGCCAACTGATCCGCGGAGGGGTCGTCGCCGTAAGCTGTCTCGGCCTTGCTCAGCTGTGCGCGGGCCATGGCGGCGGCGATTTTTGCCTGCTTGTGCTGGGCATCGTTGGTGACCGGAGCCGCCAGGGCGGCCTTGAGGGCAGCTTGCGCCTTGTCGTTGGCAGCTCGCAGTTCCGCCACCAGGGTTTCCAATTCAGCGGTGCCGTAGGCTGCCAACTGCTTTTCGGCCTTGGTGAGGGCGACCTGGGCCATGGCGGCTTCGATCTTCAGGCGCTTCTGCTGGTCGCTCAGTGTTGTGCTGGTGGCTTTCTGTGCCTTGACCCGCTCAATGGCAGCCTGCACCGGATCGGCGGGAGCTGCCGCTTGCGGGGTCTGTACCCGGACCGCTCGGTTGGCACGGGCTGCGCGCTCGGCCTGCCTGCGGGCCTCGTCTCGCTGCAGGCGTGCATTGTGGGCTTCAAAGCGGGTGCGAAACTGGTCGGCTCGCTGGCGCTGCGCCACGGCTTCCGGCTCGGCTAACGGCAGGATGTCGATGCAATCCACAGGGCAAGGCGCCACACACAGCTCGCAGCCGGTGCATTCGTCTGTGAGGATGGTATGCATCTGCTTGGCTGCGCCGACGATGGCGTCCACCGGGCAGGCCTGGATGCACTTGGTGCAACCGATGCACTCGGCCTCGCGGATGAAGGCGATCTGTGGCGGTACCGGCCCGTTGGGCGCATCCAGGGGCAATATCGGGACGTGCAGCAACTCGGCCAAAGCCTGGATCGTGGCGCTGCCGCCTGGCGGGCACTTGTTGATCGCCTCACCTTGGGCGATGCCTTCGGCGTAGGGCTTGCAACCGGGGTGGCCGCATTTCCCGCACTGGGTTTGTGGCAGCAGGGCGTCGATGCTGCGGATCAGGGCTAAGTCGTTCATGTAGTGCCGAATCCGTTGAAACCAAGGAAGGCCAGCCCCATGAGTCCAGCGCAGATCAGCAGCATGGGCGTGCCTTTGAAAGGGGCGGGCACATCGGTCTGTTCCACCTGCTCAAGCAGGTCATCGAACAGGGTGAGGGCCAGCCAGAAACCGAGGCCGCCACCGATGCCCAGGCCCAGGGCATGCCAGAAGCTGTTGGCGCTGGCCAACAGCATGGCGCCGAGGGCTGCGCCGTTGCCCAGCAGCAGCGGCCAGAGGCCGTGACTGGGCAAGGTCGGGCGTAGCTGCGCGAGCAGTCGCAGGGCCAGCCAGGCGAGCGGTGCCAGCAGTGGCAGGAAGAGGAACAGGCGCAGCGCCCCCAGCCCCAACGGCGTCAGCAACAGGCGGTCTAGCAACCAGGCCAGCGGCACGGCCGACACCAGCATGGCCGAGCTGGCCATTGCCAGGGCCTGGCTGCGCGGTTGGCGCAACGCATCGGCGCCCAGCGGCAAGCCGAGGAGCAGGTTGTTGACCAGCGCTGCGCTGAGCAGCGTGAGTATGAATTCGATCATGGCCGCGCAGGAGCAGGGGCAAGGCCTCGGGGTGAGGCAGGAGGTATGAGGGCAGTCTAGCTCGCAGGAGCGGCGAGGCCGCTCCTGCCGCTTGGCTTACTTCACGCGCTGGCCCGGCTTGGCACCACTGTCGGGGCTCAGCAGGTAGATTTCTTCGCCGCCGGGGCCGGCCGCCAGGACCATGCCTTCGGAAACGCCGAACTTCATCTTGCGCGCTGCCAGGTTGGCGACATAGAGGGTCAGGCGACCTTCCAGCTTGCTCGGGTCCGGATAGGCGCTCTTGATGCCGGAGAACACGTTGCGCTTGGCATCGCCGATGTCGAGGGTCAGGCGCAGCAGCTTGTCGGCACCTTCGACGAACTCGGCCTTCTCGATCAGGGCGATGCGCAGGTCGACGGCGGCGAAGGTATCGAAGGCGATTTCGGCGGCCAGCGGCTCCTTGGTCAGCTCGCCATTGCCCTGCACGGCGGGGGCGGTGTTCTGGGCGGCGAGGTCTTCCTTGGAGGCAGCAATCATGGCGTCGATCTTCGCGGGCTCGATACGGGTCATCAGCGGGTTGAACGGGTTCAGCTGGTGGTCGGCCAGCAGCGTCTCGTGGTCGGCCCAGGTCAGCGGGGCGACGTTGAGGAAGCCCTCGGCGGCGGCGGCCAGGCTCGGCAGCACCGGTTTGAGGAAAATCACCAGCTGGCGGAACAGGTTGACGCCGGCAGCGCAGACAGCCTGCACCTCGGCCTGCTTGCCTTCCTGCTTGGCCAGAGCCCAAGGCGCCTTGTCGGCGATCCAGGCATTGGCGCGGTCGGCCAGCGCCATGATTTCGCGCATGGCGCGGGCGAAGTCACGGTTCTCGAAGGCGTCGGCAACGCTCGGGGCGGCTGCCTTGAAGTCGGCGAACAGCTCGGGGGCGGCGTTATCGGCCACCAGCTTGCCGGCATTGCCCTTGTGGATGAACCCGGCGCATCGGCTGGCGATGTTGACCACTTTACCCACCAGGTCGGAGTTGACCTTCTGTACGAAGTCCTCGAGGTTCAGGTCGAGGTCATCGACGCCACGGCCGAGCTTGGCAGCGTAGTAGTAGCGCAGGTATTCCGGGCTCAGGTGGTCAAGGTAGGTGCGCGCCTTGATGAAGGTGCCGCGCGATTTGGACATCTTCTGGCCGTTCACGGTCAGGTAGCCGTGCACGTTCAGCGCGGTCGGCTTGCGGTAGCCGGCGCCTTCGAGCATGGCCGGCCAGAACAGGGCGTGGAAGTTGACGATGTCCTTGCCGATGAAGTGGTACAGCTCGGCGGTCGAGTTCTTGTTCCAGTAGGCGTCGAAGTCCAGCTCCGGGCGGCGTGCGCAGAGGTTCTGGAAGCTGGCCATGTAGCCGATGGGTGCATCCAGCCAGACGTAGAAGTACTTACCAGGCGCATCCGGGATCTCGAAGCCGAAGTACGGCGCATCACGGCTGATGTCCCACTCTTGCAGGCCGGCGTCCAGCCATTCGGCGATCTTGTTGGCCACCGACTCCTGCAGGGCGCCACTGCGGGTCCACTGCTTCAGCATGGCGTCGAAGTTCGGCAGCTTGAAGAAGTAGTGCAGCGACTCCTTGAGCACCGGGGTGGCGCCGGAAATCGCCGACTTCGGATTCTTCAACTCGGTGGGCGAGTATGTGGCGCCGCAGGATTCGCAATTGTCGCCGTACTGGTCTTCAGCGCCACATTTCGGGCAGGTGCCCTTGATGAAACGGTCGGCCAGGAACATCTGCTTTTCCGGGTCGAAATACTGAGTGACTGGACGGGTGCCGATGTGGCCGGCTTCACGCAGCTTGGTGTAGATGCTGCCGGAGAGGACGCGGTTCTCTTCCGAGTGGGTCGAGTAGTAGTTGTCGAAGTCCACCAGGAAGTCGGCGAAGTCGGTGGTGTGCTCGGCGCGGACGTTGTCGATCAACTGCTCGGAGCTAATGCCTTCCTTTTCGGCGCGCAGCATGATGGCGGAGCCATGGGCGTCGTCGGCGCAGACGTAAATGGCCTGGTTGCCGCGCATCTTCTGGAAGCGCACCCAGATATCGGTCTGGATGTACTCGACCATATGCCCGAGGTGGATGGACCCGTTGGCATAGGGGAGGGCGCTTGTCACAAGGATTTTGCGGGGCTCGGTCATGGTGCTCGGCTACCGGATACGGAACGAAGGGAAGTCGGCAACTATAAAGGTCCGGCGCGAATTTTTCATCCGTGCGCGTCCCAGGCGTCGGGCGGTCGGTTAGGATAGCCACCTGTTTCCAGGCGGCTTGAAACCGTCGCGAGCGAACGCAAGGCAAGGCAAAAACAACTGAGGAAGCGGAATTTACGTTTGTAAATGAGCATGCCGAGGTTGTTTTTAACGCCGCATCGCCGAGCGCAGCCGGTTTCATGCAGTCTGGTTTGCTCGGTCTTTATCTGGAGTCCCACCATGAGCACCCTTTCCCGCGCCCTGGTCGAAGCTACGCTGCGCCAGTTCACCGATCCCCATCTTGACCAGGACCCAGTCAGCGCCGGTTGCCTGCGTGAGGTCGATATCCAGGGCGGCAAGGTCCGCGTGCGCCTGGAACTGGGCTATGCCGCCGGACTGTTCAAAGCCGGCTGGGCGCAGATGCTGAAGATGTCACTGGAGAACCTCGATGGCGTCGACAGCGCCGAAGTGCAGGTGGACTGCGTGATCGGTGCGCACAAGGCTCAGGAGCAGGTGCCGGCCCTGGCCAACGTGAAGAACATCATCGCCGTCGCTTCCGGCAAGGGCGGCGTGGGCAAGTCCACCACCGCCGCGAACCTGGCCCTTGCGCTGGCCCGTGAAGGTGCACGTGTGGGCATCCTCGACGCCGATATCTATGGTCCCAGTCAGGGCATCATGTTCGGCATCCCCGAAGGCACCCGGCCCAAGGTGCGCGACCAGAAGTTCTTCGTACCTATCGAGGCCCATGGTGTCCAGGTGATGTCCATGGCTTTCCTTACCGACGACAACACGCCGGTGGTGTGGCGCGGCCCGATGGTCTCCGGTGCGTTGATCCAGCTGATCACCCAGACCGCCTGGGAAGGCCTGGACTACCTGGTGGTGGATATGCCGCCGGGCACTGGCGACATTCAACTGACCCTGGCGCAGAAAGTGCCGGTGGCCGGCGCGGTGATCGTTACCACCCCGCAGGACCTTGCCTTGCTGGACGCCAAGAAGGGCGTGGAGATGTTCCGCAAGGTGAACATCCCTGTGCTGGGTGTGGTGGAGAACATGGCGGTGCACATCTGTTCCAACTGCGGCCATGCCGAGCACCTGTTCGGTGAGGGCGGCGGCGAGAAGCTGGCCGCCCAGTATGGTGTCGAGTTGCTGGCGTCGCTGCCGCTGTCCATGGCCATCCGAATGCAGTCCGACGGCGGCAAGCCCACCACCATCGCCGACCCGGAAAGCCAGATCGCCATGATCTACCAGCAGATGGCCCGCTGTGTGGGTGCGCGGATCGCGCTTTCCGACCAGGCCGCCACTGCCATGCCGAACATCACGATCAGCGACGACTGACGGCCCGGCCATCCGGCGGGGCCTTTGCCGAGGCTTCTGCCGGACTGTAAGATTCGCCGTCAATTTTCAGCCCCTGACAGGACAGCCGCCATGAGCATCAAATCGGACAAGTGGATTCGCCGCATGGCACAGGAACACGGGATGATCGAGCCGTTCGTCGAGCGCCAGGTGCGCGGCGCGGACGAGAGCCGGGTGATTTCCTACGGGGTGTCCAGCTATGGCTACGACGTGCGTTGTGCCGACGAGTTCAAGGTGTTCACCAATATCTATTCCGCGGTGGTGGATCCGAAGAACTTCGACGAGAAGAGCTTCGTCGACATCAAGAGCGACGTCTGCATCATCCCGCCGAACTCCTTCGCCCTGGCTCGCACGGTCGAGTACTTCCGCATCCCGCGTGATGTGCTGACCATCTGCCTGGGCAAAAGCACCTATGCGCGCTGCGGCATCATCGTCAACGTCACGCCGCTGGAGCCGGAGTGGGAAGGCCACGTGACCCTGGAGTTCTCCAACACCACCAACCTGCCAGCGAAGATTTACGCCAACGAAGGCGTGGCGCAGATGCTGTTCCTGCAATCCGACGAGGCTTGTGAAGTGTCGTACAAGGATCGCGGCGGCAAATATCAGGGGCAGACCGGAGTTACGCTGCCCAAGGCGTGATGCCCCTGTAAAATCAAAAAGCCGGGCTCGATGCCCGGCTTTTTTTTTGGGTTCTTTGCGGAATCGGGGGGAGGAGCGAGTTGACGGTCGGGGAAGTGGGTAAATTGGCAATCGCCAAACATCCCAACCCCCACCCCCTGCTGATCAGTCTTGAACCCCAAACCGAGCGCTTCCCGATTTGCAGCCGCGTGCCAGACCCAACCTGTTGATCCACGAGCAGCAGCACATTCGCCAGGTGCGGGATCGTGACCTGCAGGATCAGCGCGTCCTGCTGCAACTGCCGGTGCGTCGCGTGCGGACGCGTATCCGAGCGGATCGACTGTCTGGCGCCGGCTTCCCGCCTTCCCCGGAAAGCAGCCTGCAACACCTCCTTGGCGGACTTGTCGGGCGGAGTGAATCGAAGGCGCGCGAAACCTTGTAGGAGCCAGCTTGCTGGCGAATGGCGCATGTTCGCCAGCAAGCTGGCTCCTACAGAGAGAGTACTGGCTATCCGGCTGTCAACTCGCATCTCCCCCGGATTCCGCGATGAACCTTTTTTTGCCTGTTTGTTTCCCTCACCCCCCAGCCTCTCTCCCGGAGAGAGAGGGGTTCTATCGTACCGAGTTGGGGTCTGATCTAAGCCTTGCTTCGCATAAGCCGGAAGAACTGACGGGCGTTAAGCACGACTCACTCCTCTCCGTTCAGAGGGAGGAGCTGGGGGAGCGGGCGGATCAGGGCACCAGCGGCAACATGCGCTTGTGCTGGCTGTTGTCGTAGGTGCGTACGATGGTGGCGTAAGCCTCCGGGCTGACGTCCTGGCCATGCAGGAAGGCGTCAATCTCGGCGTAGGTGACGCCATGGGCCTCCTCGTCGGGCTTGCCCGGGCGCAATTCTTCCAGGTCGGCAGTAGGCACCTTGTGCACCAGGGTGTCCGGCGCGCCCAGGTGGCGAGAGATGCTGCGCACCTGGTTTTTCACCAGGCCACTGAGGGGGGCCAGGTCGCAGGCGCCGTCGCCGAACTTGGTGAAGAAGCCCATGACCGCCTCGGCCGCGTGGTCGGTGCCGATGACCAGGCCGTTGTTGGCGTTGGCAATGGCGAACTGGGCGACCATGCGAATGCGCGCCTTGATGTTGCCGACCACGAAGTCGCGGCGGGCATCGGTCAGGTGGTTGAGGTGGGTGACCTGCTCGCTGAGGCCGAGCACGCTGTCGGCAATGTTCACCGTCTCTTCCTCATCGGCGCGGATGAAGTCCATCGCGATCTGGGCGTCGTGCTCGTCGTGCTGGACGTTGTAGGGCAGGCGCACGGCGATGAAACGGTAACCGTTGTCGCCCGTTTCTGCGCGCAGTTCCTCGACGCTTAGCTGGGCCAGGCGCCCGGCGGTGGTCGAGTCGACACCGCCGCTGATGCCCAGCACCAGGACTTTCAGGCCAGAGTTGCGCAGGCAGCCTTTAATGAAGGCCTTGCGGCGTTCGATTTCTGCTACCAGGGCGGCTTCGTCGGCGAAGGGCGGAACCACGTCCAGGGCGGTGGCGATCTCTTGCTGGCGATTGGTGCTCATGTGGGGGTCCTTGCTGGGTGACGCTGACGCGGAAACATGATTCGGATAAGCGATAAAGTGTACGTCGCGGTAATCATGGCCAGGGCAGCCGATGATGAAACGGGAGAATGCGGGAAGGGCTCGACAGGCGCAAGGGCGGCGCGCAGGCGAAAAAATAGGCGCCAGTTGGCGCCCAGGAGCAATGAGCAATGCTTAGGGTCTGAGTCCCTCGTTTCGGCAAAGTTCAATGAGTGATACAGAAAAGCCATCATTGGCTCAGGTCTGCATCCCTGGATGCGCTTGGAGGTGCGAATGAACTCGCCCAGCAGCCCTTTGCGGGAAAAAGAAAAGGCGCCCGAGGGCGCCTTGAAAGTGTGATCTATGGAGTAAGTCCACTGGATAGGATCAAAGCGACAGCGGGAAGTTCCGCCGCTATTCGATCATTTCTGTGGAGTCAGCATCAGCCGTTTGGTGCCATAGACGGAATCGAGGTTCTGCGACTGGAAGGGGAACTTCATGTAGCGCGCTTTCAGCCAGGCGTCGATACCGTCGGCATAGTGAGGGCTGGCCGGGTTGCCGGACTGGCCTGAGCTGTTCACGCCGAGCATGGGTTCCGGCTGGCCGAAGTCGACGATGATGCGCATCGCCGGGATCAGCCATGTGTCGAAGTTCTGGCCCCAGTGGTAGGCGGAAACGTTCAAGGTGCTGTGGTCGCCGCCGGCCGGATAAGGGCCACGGTCGAGGTAGCCCTTGATGGCACTGATGCTGGTGCGCTGGCTGCTGCTCATGTAGGGCGCCAGGCGGGTGCTCTCGGTGGCCCAGGTGTAGCTGTGCAGTTTGCCCCACTGCCAGGCCTTGCGGTCGGCGCCCAGACGGCCTTCGACAAAGGTCACGGCGGCCGCCAGGCTACGGGCCAGGATGGCTGCCTTGTCTTCCTTCTGCGAGGTGTTCACATCATCCCAGAATGGGCTGTCGATACGGCCTAGCAGGTGGTCGGCCTGGGCCGAGTAGGACAGGTCACCAGCCTGGATCAGGGCGCGCCAGGCTTGGCTAGTATCCGGGCCCAGTTCGTCGAGGAAGGTCTGCCGTGCGCTTTCGTGGAGGAAGGCGCTGTAGAGCGCCGCGTCGGCGGAGGTGGGGCTTAGGCGGCCGTCGAAGGCCAGCAGCCGGTCCAGCGCTTCGCGGGCTTTGGCCTGTTCTGCTGCCGGCAAGGCGGCTATGGCCGCTTTCAGAGGCTGCGCCATGCCTGGGTCCTGGAACATGGTCTTGAGCTTGGTGGCAAAGGGTGTGGTCTGGTCGTATTGCATGGCAATCATGCTTTGCCAGTCGTGCTTGCCGCCGCCAGCCAGCTCGGCGATGCGCTCAGCTCGCTCCGGGTAGTACCAGGAGCTGGACAGCTGCACGCCGTAACCCCCCTGAACGGTGCGGTGGTTGGCAGTGCCCAGCCAGCCTTGCATCGGGTCCTGGTCGTACGGGTGCAGCATGGGGTCCGCGTAGCCGTCCCAATCGTAGCGGCTGTCCCAGCCCGGGGAGGGCAGGAGGCCTCTTCCTTCGCGGCGGTTCGGGTAGCGGCCGGAAACCTGCCAGGCAATATGCTGCGCGTCGGCATAGAGGATGTTCAGGCCAACGGCGCGGATAGCGCGCGTGGCCTCGTGCGCTTGCTCGACGGATTGTGCGCGGGACAGTGCGAAAAAGGCGTCCAGCGATTGGTCCGTTTCGAATTGGCTGGTTTGCAGCGCGATGCCCAGCCCGCTTTTGACCTCCAACGGCTGCAGCGGGTGCTTGCGTTGGCCAAGTACCGAGTTGAGCAGCGGACCGTGGCGGGTCTCGTAGATGACCTCGCGTACCGGCCGCTGGCCCTTGATGAAAAAGGTTTCCACGCGCTCGACAGTGGGTTGCCATTTACCATCGGCGAGGTAGTAAAGACGATTGCCCTGGCGCTGCAATTTCTCCAGGAACAGGTCCTGGTTGTCGCCCATGACCATGGTCATGCCCCAGGCCAGTTTGCCGTTGTAGCCAGCGACGATGGCGGGTACCCCGGCAATGGACACGCCGGCGGCCTGGTATTTCGGCGAACGGATCTGCACGAAGTTCCACATCGACGGCATGGAGAGCGGCAGATGGGTGTCGTTGGCCAGGACGCTGCGGCCTGTGCGGCTCTTCTGCGGGGAGATTGCCCAATTGTTGGAGGCAGCGACGCCCAACATGTTGAGCGCGGCGATCTGCCCGGTGGTGTCGCTGACAGCGGCCAGGCCGGGGATCTGGCCATCTAGTGGCAGTCCCTTGAGCTTTTCCGCTTCCTCGAAAGGCAGCGGCTCATCCGGGTAGATCGGAGTCAGCCAGGCGAGCTTGTCGGCACCGACTTTCTGCGCCATCACCAGGGCGGCGATCTCTTCCTGCAAGTTCACAGACAGGCCAAAGTTCAGCAGGGTGAACACGAGCACGGAGTCTTCAGGCTTCCAGTAGGCCGGGCGGTAGCCGGATTCAGCCAGATCCATCGGAAGATTGTCGCGGTAGCGGAATAGGTAGGCGTTCACGCCGCGCGCATAGACCGAGAAGAACTCCTTCAGGCGAGGCGAGGCGTTCTTGTAGAGGATGTCTGCGCTCTTACGCAGGTTGACGGCGCGCATGAAACGGTCAATTTCCAGGGCGCCAGGGCCGACCATCTCCGACAGGCGCCCCTCCGCCATCAGCCGCAGCCCAGTCATTTGGCTGAGACGGTCCGATGCGTGAACGTAGCCAAGGGTGAAAAGCGCGTCGTGGAATGTGGTGGTCTCGATCAGCGGCATTCCCAGCGGGTTGCGGCGGATCGATACGCTTTGCGCCAGCCCCTTGACCGGCTGGAAGCCACTGGTTGGAGGCAGGCTGCTGGAATAGCGGCTGTCCAGCCAGGACTGGCAGCCGCTGAGCCCTATCATGGTGCCAGCAATGGCGGCGACGCAAAACCGGGAAATAAGGCGCTTGAGGGCTGGCGAAGCCATGGAACGGACTCTCCTGAGAGGGCGCAAAGGTTGAAGCGCGCTACGTTAGTGAGCCGCCCCGCGCCGCGCAAGCGCCGTCCGGCTTACTTTTTCGTGGCTGCCGGGTTCACCTGGGCGATGAGGTCGTAGGCACGTACGGTCGCAGGGCGTGCCTGAATCGCTGTGAACCAGCGCTTGAGATCGGGGAAGTCATCCAGGTTCTGCTCCTGCCACTGGTGCGGGACGATCCAGGGGTAGATCGCCATGTCGGCGATGCTGTACTGCTCACCCGCTGCGAATGGACGGTCGGCCAGGTGTTTGTCGAGCACGCCATAGAGGCGCGCGGTTTCTTTCACGTAGCGCTGGATGGCGTAGGGGATCTTCTCCGGGGCGAAGCGGTTGAAGTGGTGGTTCTGACCAGCCATCGGGCCCAGGCCACCCATCTGCCAGAACAGCCATTGCAGGCATTGCTGGCGGCCACGCAGCTCCTGCGGGATGAAGCGGCCGGTCTTCTCGGCCAGGTAAAGCAGGATGGCGCCGGACTCGAACAGGGAAATCGGTTCGCCGCCATCGATGGGCTCGTTGTCGATGATCGCCGGGATGCGGTTGTTCGGGGCGACCTCCAGAAAGTGTGGCTGGAACTGCTCGTCCTTGCCGATGTTGATCGGGTGGATACGGTAGGGCAGGCCAGTCTCTTCAAGGAACAGGGTGATCTTGTGGCCGTTGGGAGTAGTCCAGTAGTACAAATCGATCATCGATGAGGCTCCTGGTTTGTGCCATCCGAAAACGAAGAGGCCCGCACGCGGCGGGCCTGGTGAAGGTCCGGGCACTCAGGCGCCGTGGCACTTCTTGAATTTTTTCTGGCTACCGCAGGGGCAGGGGTCGTTGCGGCCCACTTCCTTCAGCGGATTGCGCACCGGTTCCTGGTGGCCGTGATTGCAGTGAGGGCCGTGTACGTGGTGATCATGGCCGTGGTCGTGGTTGCAATCGGGGCCGTGGACGTGGGGTTCTTGACTCATGAGGGTATTACTCCGGAATGTAACTGCCGGGGATTATCTCGCCATTGCGCGTCAGGTGCACGCTCTTGCCGAACATCAAGCCCGTCTTCACCTCGCCCTCGAGGCGATACTTGATGGGCTGGTCGGGCTTTTCCAGCAACTTGACGATTTGCTTCATATGGCGCCAGAGGTTGGTGCGCACAGGCACGTCGAACGTCTGGTGACCGTGGGCAGGTACGGTGAACCAGGTGCTGGACTCGCCCGAGGCGAGCTTGATGTCATTCAGATGGACCGTGTAGGCGAGGCCACGGACTGGGAGATTGACATCGTTCGGGTTGTCGATGCGAAAGCGCAGCACGAATTGTTGTTCGAGCAGTTTGGCCCTGATGACGTCGACCTTCACGAGGCGGACCTCCGGGTCCTGAAAGCTGCCAGTGACCCAGGTAGAGCAACCGCTGAGGCCCGAAAGAGAAAGGGCAAAGAATAACATTAGGCTGAGAATTCTTATCATTTGCGCCTGGTAAAGCATTGCAATACTCCAAGTGAGGCTCAAGTGTAACAAGCAACTGCTCGGCTGCAATGGGTTGTGAGCCGAAAAAAACCTGCGCCATACTGCTGAGCCATTCGGACAGGAGTGTGACTATGGGCCGTTTCGAAATCGCATTCTCCGGGCAATTGATGGCTGGAGCCCAGTTGGAGTTGGTGCAGGCCAATCTGGCCAAGCTTTTTCAAGCGGATGCCCAGCGCATTGCTCAGTTGTTCTCCGGTCGGTGCGTGATCTTGAAGAACAATCTGGACGCGGAGACGGCTGAAAAGTATCGCGCTGCCCTGGCTCGTGCTGGCGCTGTGGCTGAAGTCCGGTTGATGGTGCCCGAGATCGAAGAGGTGGAGTTGGCCCCGCCGCCCGAGCCCGAGCCCGAGCGCCCAGCGGTAGTGCCGGAGGCCGCACCTGCGCGGTTGCAGGTAACCCCTCGCGATGAATACATGGCGGCGTTCGTTGGCGTGGATGCGCCTGACTTCGGTCTGGCCCCGGTAGGGGCCGATCTGCAGGACGCCAAAGCGGCTACGCCGACGCCAAAGTTGGATCTTTCCGGGATCAGCCTGGCGCCACCGGGCAGCGACCTGGGGCAGCTGAAGGAACCACCGGCGGGGCCACCGCCGGATGTCACGTCCTTGCGGCTCGAGGAGCTGAAGTAGCAGGAGGCTCGCATCGCGTGGGCCCCTTCGGTTATCGGGCGGGCGATTCTCGAGAGTGCTACGGCGGCTGACGAGCCAGTCGAATCGCCGGAGTTACAGATAGTTGGCGCAGCACTTCTTGAACTTCTGGCCGCTTCCGCAGATACAGGGATCGTTGCGGCCGATTTTCAGCTCCACCGTCGGGTCGATGAAATACCAGCGGCTCCCAGTCTGGACGAAGGCGGAGCGCTCGCGGTGGCTGTGTTCACCGCCCTGGTCGTGCCAGCGCGCCGTGAAGGTAACGAAGGCATGTTCGGGTTGCCCGCCGATGACTTCATGGCTTTCCACTTCCAGCCCAAGCCAATCGCTCTGCAAACTCCAGGCGCGAATGGCTTCGCGATCCAGCCCTTGCTGCTGTGCCGGGAGAGTCGTGTCCACTAGGTAATCCACCAATCCCAACACATAAGCGCTGTATCGAGATCGCATGAGGGCTTCGGCACCGGCTGCAGGGTGGCCCGAGTGGTAGCGTCCACAGCAGACTTCAAGCGGATCGCCGCTGCCGCAAGGGCAGGTTGCCGTGCTCATGATCTCACCACCAGTACTTGCCAAAGTTTTCTGGATTGGCCCAGAACTGGGCGTTGAGCCAGTCCGGTACTTGCTTGTATTCGCGCAGGTCGTAGGTGAACAGTGTCAGTGTCTGCTCTCCTCGGCGGAAGCGTTCGCTAGCTTGCAGTGCAAGGGCAAAGAAGTCGGTGTCCTGCCAGCCGCAGGCCGTGAGGTCGACCAGGACGGCCAGGCGGCTTGCATTGAGGTTGCGAATGCCCCCGAGCAGTTCCAGTCCAGTGCGCTTGGGCAGATGCTCCAGGCAATCCGCCAGCAGAGCCAGGTCATAGCGCCGGGCTGATGACTCGGGCGGCAACGGCCCGGCATCTACCTGGACAACTTCGCTTTGTGGATGTGCCTGGATGAATGCCTCGAGCGCAGGCAAGGGGCTGTTGCCAACCATCAATAGATTGTCTGGAGCATAGCGTTCCAGTAGTGCCGCGAGCGCCTGCTGCGGAGTGCGCGAAGAAAAGCTGTCAGTCATCGAAAATCCTCGAACAAGGCCGCCAAGACTAGCTTGAAGGTCGCCAATGGCCTAGTGCTGGCGGTTTTCTAGGCGGGCGTCTTTACTCCCTAGTTGTCGGTATGGGCCGATTCTAAGAGGAGACTTGCTTATGAGCATTACACGGACAGCTGTACCCCTGATACTGGTGACCAGTTTGCTGACCGGTTGCGCCGGCCTGCAGAAGACCGACTGGCCCAAGTGTGCCGCCGTGGGGGGTGTAACTGGTGCAGGGCTGGGTGCAATCGAAAGTAGCACTTGGGCGGGCTGGGGCGCATTGATTGGTGCGGGCACCGCTGCGGCCTATTGCTGGGTTCACGGTGATGGCGATGAAGATGGCGATGGCGTACCTGATAGTCGCGACAAGTGCCCAGGCACCCCGCGTGGCGTGCAGGTCGATGCCGATGGCTGCCCGCCCAAGGAAGAGCCGGTGGTTGAAGCACCGCCACCCGTCGAATATGAAACCATCGTGGTCCGGGACCTGCTCTTCGAGTTCGACTCGGCCAAGCTGACTGCAGCCGATGAGGCCAAACTTGATTCCGTCGCTTCCCGCCTGAAGAGCGAAGCGCCGACAGCCAAGCTGACCGTTACCGGCCACACTGACAGCGTGGGATCTGATGCGTACAACCAGAAACTGTCGGAAAGACGTGCCCAATCGGTGACCGATTACCTGATTCGTTCAGGCGTGCCAGCAGGTAACTTCGTCAATGTGACCGGCGCGGGTGAAAGCCAGCCCGTTGCGGATAACGCCACTAAGGACGGCCGTTCCCAAAACCGTCGGGTAGAAATCCAGATCGATCGCTAGTCGCACTTGGGTAACCCCGGCACACGCCTTGTGTGCCGCGGGGCCCGGGTCTTTACTCCTCTGGTACCGGCCTTGCCGGTGGCACAGGAGATCCTGATATGAGCAACCGTATCCTTCGGGTTGCAGCACCCCTTCTTCTGGTCAGCAGTATCCTTTCTGGTTGCGCGTCCACCTCGAGCAGCGGCGATGCGGTATTGAACCAGGGGAATTGGCCCCTTTGCAGTCTCATCGGTGGATTGGCCGGCGGCGGGTTGGGCTCTATCGAGAGTTCCGCCTGGGCGGCTGGCGGGGCCGCGCTTGGCGCTATCGCTGGGGGCCTGATCTGCTATGCGCAGGATGGTGACGAGGACAGTGATGGTGTCTTCGATCGGCGTGACACCTGCCCGAATACCCCGTCCGGAAAAGCGGTTGGCCACAACGGTTGTCCTGCACCGAGCTATCCGCAGGTTGCACAGAGCGTGCCTCCCGCAGCACAAGATGAAGTCATCGTGCTGAGCGATCAGGGCGAAGTCTTGTTCGCCTTCGACTCAGCCGAGCTGACGCCGGCAGCCCAGTCGGCATTGGCCGAGGTTGCCGGGCGCCTTAGCGGTGCGAGCATGGTGAGCGTCAAGGTCGTCGGACACACTGACAACGTCGGTTCTGAGCACTACAACCAAGGGTTGTCGGAGCGCAGGGCGAAGAGTGTTGCGGGCTACCTGGCCAGTCAGGGGGTGCCTCGCGACAAGCTGAGTACCGAGGGCTCCGGCGAAAGCCAACCGGTTGCCGATAACGGTAGCGAAGAAGGACGAGCCAAGAACCGCAGGGTGGAGATTCACGTCGATCGTTGAGCGAGATGCGGGCCCCGGAACAGGGGCCCTCACCCTGCACGTGGTTTTCCGGCGGCTCTCTGGTGCGATCCGAAGCTTAGGCGTATGTTCGGAAAAAATAACAACAATGCTGGGGGGAGGCATGCGGGTATTCCTGGGGCTGGGCAAAGTGGTTGCCCTGTTGTTCTGGTTGGCTGTTATCGCCAATTTGTTCGTTCCATTCGCGGCACCATTCGACGTTCTGCTCAATGGGGCAGGTGCACTGCTTCTGCTGGTGCATCTTGGTGAGGCGTTGCTGTTCAACCCACTGCTGCAAAGGCAGGCCAGACCTTGGCTGGATCGACTGCAGTTACTCCTGTTCGGCGTTTTTCACTTGCTTGGCCTATCGCGTCGCGCGGCACAGGAGGAGCATAGCCATGCGTAACCTGTGCTTGCTGTTGGCCCTGGCCGCGCCCCTGGCGCTGGCGGAAGGACAAGTCCGGGTGGAGGCACATAACCTGCTGAAGCTACCGGCCCGCACGGGCAGCCTGGTTCTGGAGCGCGTAGACGTCGCTGATCATGCAACGTTGCTGATACCGGCGGGCATCACGCTGTTGCGTATCGAGACGTTGCGCATGGGCCAGGGTTCGCGTCTTGGAATCGCTCCCAGTGAACAGCCGCTCCGGCTCGAGGTCGTGCAGGGCGACGTGGGGGCAGGAAGCCATATCACCGCTTCCGGCCTGGCCGGAAGCATGCAGAAGGCTGCAAGCGCGGGGCGCGACCTCAGCCTGCGCCTGGAGAATGTTCAAGTCGCAGATATGACCCTGGATGTTCGAGGTGGCATCGGCGCACCTGGTTACCAGGGTTTGGCGGGGGCCGATGGTGACACTGCCGGCTGCCTCTGGGGTGAGGCCAGCAAGGGCTGGGACGGTCAGGCTGGTGGCGATGGCCAATCTGGCGGTGCCGGTGGGCGCGTTCGTCTGGAGGTGCCTCAAGCATTCCCAGTCGAAGCTCTTCGCGTACGCCTCGAAGGCGGTGCTGGTGGCGCTGCGGGTGAGGGCGGTGAAGGTGGTCGCGGCGGGGAGGGCAAGGGTTGCCTGGTCTATAAGGCCGAGGCAGCGCGGGATGGTCGCCCCGGCCAGCCGGGCCGCGCCGGGGCTCCCGGAAACAATGGCAGCCTCGACGTGGTGCGCTTCTAACGATTACGGGCGCAAGGACGCGCCTGCTCAGAAACTCGGCCGTGCGGCGACGATCGCAACCAGCATCATGCCGAGCAGAAGGTTGAACCCCACCACGCGGCGGATGCGACCGAGCACCGCGCCGCCAGCTGGCCAGTCCTGCTTCGAAACGGCAGCCCGCAGCTGCGGCAACAGCAGGGCGCTGACCCGCAGGAACAGCGCGAGCATTGCGATGTACAGGCCGATCATCATGTGCACGTAACGAGGGGCTGCCTCCAGGCTGGCATATCCCATGTGCAGCATGCCCACGCCCGAGAAGGGCAGGACCAGCACGGCGACCCAGACCCATACGAAGAAGCGGCGAAACACCTCGACCCAAAGTTTGAGTCGTGCCGGGGGCTCGAGCGTCTCGACGGCTGCAGGACGCAGGACCATCCAGGCGAAGAACATGCCGCCAACCCAGATCAGGGCAGCGAGCAGGTGTATGGCGTACAGGGCGGCGTGGGGTGTCATCCGATGATCTCCAGTCGGCGGGGAAAAGAAGGCGCGCTATCATAGCCGGCCTGTTAAAGTACTGAAAATTTATCCAGCGTTCCGGCCCCGCCATTGTCCATGCTCAGCACCGAACTCAAGTCCCAGATCCAGGGCGCCTATACCCGTTTCCTCGAAGCCAAGGGACTGAAGGCCCGCTACGGGCAACGCCTGATGATTGCCGAGGTGGCGAAAGTCCTGGGTGCCATTCCGGTCGACGAAGAGGGCCATCGCGAAGGCGAGCCAGCGGTCGTGGCGGTCGAGGCCGGCACCGGTACCGGTAAGACCGTGGCCTACAGTCTGGCGGCGATTCCTGCGGCCAAGGCGGCCGGCAAGCGGCTGGTGATCGCCACCGCCACGGTCGCCTTGCAGGAGCAGATCGTGCACAAGGACCTGCCCGATCTGATCCGCAACAGCGGCCTCAATTTCAGCTTCGCCCTGGCCAAGGGTCGCGGCCGCTATCTCTGCCTGTCGAAGCTCGACATGCTGCTGCAGGAAGGTCAGGCACAAAGCGCCACCGCCCAGTTGTTCGCGGATGAAGGCTTCAACATCGATGTCGACGAGAGAAGCCAGAAGCTCCTCAACCAGATGATCGAGCGCTTGGCGGGCAATCGCTGGGACGGCGATCGCGATTCCTGGCCGGAAGCCATCGAGGATCAGGACTGGGCGCGGGTCACCACCGATCACAGCCAGTGCACCAAGCGGCATTGCCCCAATTTCCAGCAATGCGCCTTCTATAAGGCGCGTGAAGGCATGACCAAGGTCGATGTCATCGTCACCAACCACGACATGGTCCTGGCCGACCTTGCCCTGGGCGGCGGTGCAGTTCTGCCGGACCCGCGCGAGACAATCTACGTCTTTGACGAGGGGCATCACCTGCCGGACAAGGCCATTGGCCATTTCGCCCATTTCACTCGCCTGCGCTCCACCGCCGACTGGCTGGAACAGGTGGCGAAGAACCTGACCAAGCTTCTGGCCCAGCACCCCATGCCAGGCGATTTCGGTCGTCTTGTGGAAGGCGTGCCGGAGCTCGCGCGCGAAATTCGCACCCAGCAGCAGTTCATGTTCACGGCGTGTGAGGAGCTTGCAGATTTCCGCGCCGGCGAGGATATGGAGGGGCGCGAGCGACCGCGTCATCGCTTCGAGGCGGGCGTAGTGCCCGAGCATCTCCGTGAGCTTGGGATCGAGCTGAAAAAAGGCTTCTCCCGACTCAACGACGTCTTCACCCGCTTGACCGAGTTGCTCAAGGAAGCCATGGACGGAGAGGCGAGCACAGGCATCGCCAGCCACCAGGCGGAGGAGTGGTACCCATTGTTCGGCAGCCTCTCTTCTCGTGCCCAGGGCAACTGGGAGCTGTGGACGGCCTTCACCACCGAAGACCCGGAGGACAGCCCGCCGATGGCGCGCTGGCTGACGCTGGCCGAAAGTGGAGCGTTCCATGACATCGAGGTCAACGCCAGCCCCATCCTGGCCGCAGAAACACTACGCAGGAACCTGTGGCATGTCGCTTACGGGGCACTGGTCACTTCCGCAACCTTGACCGCACTGGGCACCTTCGACCGCTTCCGCATGCGTGCTGGGCTACCCAGGAAGTCCGTCACCGCCATCGTTCCCAGCCCCTTCCACCATGCCGATGCCGGCCTGCTGCGGGTACCTGACCTCAAGGCCGACCCGCGTGACGCCGCCGCCCATACCGCGGCAATCGTGCGCGAACTGCCCGGGCTGGTGGAGGGCGCGCGCGGTACCTTGGTGCTGTTCGCCTCGCGGCGGCAGATGCAGGATGTGTTCGACGGACTCGAGCGTGACTGGCGCAAGCGCGTGCTGATCCAAGGCAACCTGTCCAAGCAGGAAACCCTCAACAAGCACAAGGTGCGGGTGGACGATGGAGAGCCCAGCGTGCTTTTCGGCCTTGCCAGCTTCGCCGAAGGCGTTGATTTGCCAGGGGCCTACTGCGAGCACGTGGTGATCGCCAAGATTCCCTTTGCGGTGCCGGACGATCCGGTGGAAGCCGCGCTGTCCGACTGGATCGAGGCTCGCGGTGGCAATCCCTTCATGGAGATCGCCGTACCGGATGCATCATTGCGCCTGGTGCAGGCTTGCGGCCGGCTGCTGCGCACCGAGTCCGATCGCGGCACCATCACGTTGCTCGACCGGCGCGTGGTTAGTCAGCGCTATGGTCGGGCGATCCTGGATGCCTTGCCGCCATTCCGTCGCGAGATCGCCTGACGCTGGGTTCACCCTTGACGTCGTGTGGCTCGATTCTGCGATGATGCGCGCGCCTGTCCGCTTCGTTTTGTCGCACTTCTGGTGACATTCGACCATTTCATGGTCTATGCACTGAATTCTCTTGGGGTAATCGGTCTGATGCTTTCGACTCCTAAACGCGCGCTACTTTTCCCCATCCTGCTGGGGCTATCGGGTGCTCCGCTGATTGCGCAAGCTGAGACCCTGTTCAATTTCGTGCGGCCTCTGGACACCGTGCAGGTCTCGACCCAGGACGCCAACCTGCCGAGCCTGACGGCGGAATCCACGCCTGAGGGCGAGATTCTTCGTCGCCTCACGTTCAATCCGGCTGAGCGCCCCAGTGTGCGCCTCACGCCACAGGGGAGCAGTTGGGACTGGTCGAACTCCGAAGCCATGAGCTTGCGCCTTCAGAGCGCACAGGATTGGGCGATTACTCTGAATGTAACGATCGAAAGCTCGGACGGTAAAGTGTTGACCACCCAGGTGGCGCTCCCGGCCGGTCCGGCGCAGACGCTTCTGGTTCCGCTTGCTGCCACCTCGCCAAACGCCCGCGGCATGCGCGCGGCACCCCCGCAGCCCTGGAGCCGGGATGGCCAACGCTGGCTGCTTGCCGCTGGTGTGTCCGGCGAGCTGGACCGCAGCAAGGTGACAGCCGTTACGCTCTCCCTGAGCCAGCCCAAAGCCGCACAAAGCATCCTGCTGGGTCGTTTCGGCACCGCGGAGGATGATCAGCAGGACGCGTTCTACGAAGGCCTTATGGATGCCTACGGACAGTTCAGTCGTGGCGATTGGCCGGAGAAGGTGAAAAGCGACGAGCAGCTCAAGACTGCCGCTGAGAAAGAGCAGAAACAGCTCGCCGACTGGATCGCCAAGCTGCCGCAGCAGGACACTTATGGCGGCCTGCTGGGCGGTGAATCGTTCGACGCCAGCGGCTTCTTCCGGACGGAAAAGCGCAACGGGCGCTGGTACCTGGTAAGCCCGGAAGGTCATCCGTTCTTCTCACTCGGCGTCAACGCCGTCACGCTCGGGCAGAGTCAGACCTATGTCGAAGGCCGCGAGTCGATGTTCAAGGCTCTGCCCAAAGAGGGAGAGGCATTGGCCGCTTATCTGGGCCAGGGCGACAATCGTGACGAAACCGGGGCTAATCAGGGCAGAGCCTTTAATCATGGGCGCTGGTTCGATTTCTACGGTGCCAACCTGGAGCGCACATACGGTGCGAAAGACATGCAACGCTGGGTCGGGCAGAGCATCGATCGCCTGAAAGCCTGGGGATTCAATACGCTGGGTAACTGGAGCGAGCCCGATTTCAGTGTCAGCAAGCGCATGCCATATACCCTGCCACTGTCGATCCAGGGTGACTTCGCGGTCATCAAGACCGGCCTCGACTGGTGGGGCGGCATGCCTGACCCATTCGATCCGCGCTTTGCCATGGCGGCCGAACGTACCATTGCCATTACCGCGCGCGACCATCGCGACGACCCTTGGCTGCTCGGCTACTTCGCCGATAACGAGCTGGCCTGGGGTGGTCACAGTGATGATCCCAAGGTTCGCTATGCGTTGGCGTATGGCACCCTGCGCCTGACCACCGACGTTCCGGCCAAGCGTGCGTTCCTCAAGCTACTGCGTGACAAGTACCGCAACCAGCAGGGCCTCTCCAAGGCCTGGGGTATCGATCTGCAGGCCTGGGAGCTGATGGAGGACCCAGGATTCGAACCTCCGCTGCCCAATCCCGAGCATCCGGCGATCGAGGAAGACTTCAAGCGCTTCCAGCGCTACTTTGCCGACGCCTACTTCAAGACCATTGCAGATTCGCTGAAGTGGCACTCCCCCAATCACCTCATGCTGGGTGGTCGCTTTGCGGCCACGGTGCCGGAGGCTTTGGAGTCGTGCGCGCAGTACTGCGACGTGATCAGCTTCAACCGGTATAGCCCTGAGCCGCAGCAAGGGCTGGACATGGACCTGTTGCGCCAGTTGGACAAGCCAGTCCTGATCAGCGAGTTCCATTTCGGCTCGCGGGATCGCGGCCCGTTCTGGGGGGGAGTGGCTGAAGTCTACAAGGAAGAGGAGCGTGGCCCGGCTTACGCCAATTTCGTTAAGAAGGCTGCGCAAGAGCCGCTGATCGTTGGCGCTCACTGGTTCCAGTATCTCGACCAGCCTGCGACTGGCCGCTTGCTCGATGGAGAAAATGGCCACCTTGGCCTGGTTGCAATTACCGATCGCCCCTGGCAGGGCTTTGTTGGTGCGGTACGCAAGGCGAACCTTGAACTGGCTGGCGTCATCGCGTCCCCTGCGGAGAAAGCCAAGAACGCCGAGCCTGAGCATAAACGCTAGCCAGACTTCGGCATAGTTAACACGGGGCGGCGAGGCTGAAACAATTCCGCCCTTTACTTCAAACAGGAGCATGCCGGTGCAGATCCAGGGATATTTCGACTTGCGCTTCGAAGCGGCGAAGAAAGCTTTTGCCGCCTTGTTCGATGACCCGCAGGAGCGCGGCGCAGCCCTTTGCGTACAAGTGGGTGGCGAGACCGTCCTCGATCTCTGGGCCGGTATTTCCGACAAGGACGGTCAGCAGGCCTGGGACAGCGACACCATCCTGAACCTGTTCTCCTGTACCAAGACCTTCACTGCGGTAACGCTCCTGCAGTTGGTCGGTGAGGGCAAGGTCGACCTCGACGCTCCAGTGGCGCGCTACTGGCCTGAGTTCGCGGCTGCCGGCAAGGCCCGTATCACGGTGCGCCAATTGCTTTGCCATCGGGCCGGGTTGCCCGCCATCCGCGCCGCGTTGCCAGCCGAAGCGCTCTACGACTGGTCGACCATGGTTGAGGCGCTGGCCAACGAGGAACCCTGGTGGACGCCAGGCGAGGCCCATGGCTATGCGCCTATTACCTACGGCTGGCTGGTGGGGGAGATCCTCCGCCGTGTCGACGGTTGTAGTCCGGGTGAGTCCATCGTTGCCCGAGTGGTCAAACCCCTGGGGCTGGATTTCCACGTGGGCCTGGCTGACAGTGAGTTTCACCGGGTTGCACATATCGCCAGGGCGAAGGGCAATCTTGGTGATGCGGCGGCGCAACGACTGCTCAAGTGCATGATGACCGATCCAACGTCCCTCAGTACGCGGGCCTTCACCAATCCTCCGTCGATCATGACCAGCACCAACAAGCCGGAGTGGCGCCGCATGCAACAGCCTGCGGCCAATGGGCATGGCAATGCCCGCAGCCTGGCTGGCTTCTATGCCGGTTTGCTGGACGGACAGTTGCTCGACTCGGAGCTGCTTGGCGAACTGACCCGTGAGCACAGCCGGGGGGAGGATCTGACGTTGCTGACACAAACGCGTTTCGGCTTGGGCTGCATGTTGGAGCAGGAAAATGTGCCCAATGCCAGTTACGGGCTTGGTCGTTACGCCTTCGGCCATCCAGGTGCCGGTGGTTCGACAGGGTTTGCCGACCCCGAGCGCGACCTGGCGTTCGGCTTCGTCACCAACACGCTCGGCCCCTATGTGCTGATGGACCCGCGTGCCCAGAAATTGGCGGCTGTAGTGAAGGCTTGCCTGGAGTGAGCCACTCGTCAGTCCGCTGGATTTTTCCTAGGCGGATGAATAGGTTGCGGCCAAAATTTAAGTACTGGTGTGAAATTGAAGTGCCACCATTCCTGGCCGGCGCGTGACACCCTGTAAATACGGTATTTCGACGATGAAAGTGCTCAAGACCTCCACCTTGCTCCTCTGTTTCGCAGTCTCCGGCTGCAGCATGCTCGACCACGACAAGGAGAGTGCACCGGCCAAGTCCGAGAAAATTGCCAGCGGTAGTTCGTGGTGGCCGTTCGGCAGTAGTGACAAGGCCAAGGCGCCGAAAGCCGCCAAGGTAGACGTGAAAATGACCCAGGCCTGGCTTGATCAGTACGAGCCGCGTCTGCATGAGGCCGTCAAGGGCAGCAAGTTCGAAGTCGAGCGTCGCGACAACACCCTGGTTGTCACCGCTCCAGTGGATGGCTCATTCAACCCGGACCGCCCCAGCATGCTGCTGCCGATCACTTTGGGTCCGCTGACCCGCGTCGCCAAGCTGGTCGAGGGGGATGCGAAGACCGCCGTGCTCGTGCTGGGCCATGCTGACAGCTCTGGCAAGGATGACGTCAATCGCAAGCTCAGCCAGGAACGTGCCCAGGCCATTGCGGCCATCTTCCGTCTGAGCGGGTTTGAGCGGGATCGACTGTACCTGAAGGGGTTGGGGTCGGATATGCCGCGCGCTGCCAACGACAGCCAGCAGGGCCGAGCCCTGAATCGCCGCGTGGAGATTCTCCTTACGCCCCAGGAAACCCTGGTTGCCTTGATCGCCAAGTACAGCAAGCCGGTCCTGCCAGCGAAGGTGGTTGCGGCAGATCAAACCAAATGAGTCGGCCTTGGGTAAGCTAGGGGCTTTCCGTTAACAGGATCGCCGACTATGACCCAGACCCTGGCCGACATGCGCCGTGATTACACCCGCGACGGGCTCAGCGAGGAGATAGCCCCCGCCGAGCCCTTCAGCCTGTTCCAGACCTGGTTTTCCGACGCAGTGAGGACCGAGCAACTGCCGGTCGAGCCCAATGCCATGACGCTGGCCACGGTCGATCCCTCGGGCCGCCCCCATTGCCGGGTTCTGCTGCTCAAGGGGCTGGATGAGCGCGGCTTCACCTTCTTTACTAATTACGACAGTGACAAGGGCCAGCAGTTGGCGGCAAACCCCTATGCCGCGATGACCTTTTTCTGGCCCGCCCTTGAGCGCCAGGTGCGCATCGAAGGGCAAGTGGAGCGGGTTACGCCTGCCGAGTCGGACTCTTATTTCCAGGTGCGCCCTCTGGGTAGCCGCTTGGGCGCTTGGGCTTCACCGCAAAGCCAGGTGATCGCCGATCGTGGTGAGTTGGAGTCGCTGCTGGCGGACACCGAGCGCCGTTTCCTTGACCAGGCTCCGCACTGTCCACCGCATTGGGGAGGATATCGCTTGTTGGCCGAACGCATCGAATTCTGGCAGGGCCGGCCAAGCCGCCTTCATGACCGCCTGAACTACCGCCTCCAGCACGGGGCGTGGATCCGGGAACGACTCGCTCCCTGAACTACCGCCCCCATCTCGTTGCCCGGAGCAGGGCAGTATGAGCGAGGTGGCTGGTTCAGCTGTCCGATCGAGCATATTGCTCCGCCGCCTGGCGGAGCCAGGCGGGCAGTTGGCGGCGCTTGATGCCGCGGGCCCGTGCACTGGCCAGCTGTTCCAGCATGTAGGTCTGTTTGGCTTTGTCCCCTTCGGCGAGCGACAAGGCCAGGTCGCGATCCATCCAGCGTTTGATGCGAACGTAGATCCACCAGTGAAAGTACAGACCTGCGGCGGTAGTCACGACGATGATGAAGTAATCCATAGGCTAACCTTTGAAATTGCAGGGACGGATGCGCCCAATTCTGCTCGGTGAATCAGGAAGCTGTCTGTTTCCTGAATGAACTCGAAGTTAATGGGCGGCTCTGGTGACAGCTACACTTGAGCAGAGTCTAATGGACAAGAACTCAATCCTTGGAGGAAATGCTATGCGTAAACCCGTTCTGCTGGTGGCCTCGTTGACGGCAGTGGCACTGGCGTTGGGCGGCTGTCAGTCGAGCCTGACCGGCGACACCTATTCGCGCGACGAGGCCCGTCAGGTGCAGACCGTGCGCATGGGCACCATTCAGGCACTGCGTCCAGTGAAGATTGAGGGCACCAAGACGCCCATCGGTGCAGGGGCGGGTGCTGTGGCAGGAGGCATCGGCGGTAGCACTATCGGTCATGGTCGTGGAAGCGCAGTAGCTGCGGTGATCGGCGCAGTTGCCGGTGGCCTGATTGGCGCCGCTGCGGAAGAGGGTGTGACCCGGACCCAGGGCGTGGAAGTCACCGTGCGCGAGGACGATGGCTCGATGCGTGCCTACGTGCAGGAAGTCCAGCCCAACGAAGTCTTTCGGGTTGGCGAGCGCGTGCGCATCTTGACGGTCAACGGCACGAGCCGAGTCAGCCACTGACAACATGGCCGCCCCAATGGGGCGGCTCATTCGCTCGTCTGCACTTTCCTTCATTTCTACCTTCCCTTGGAGTACGACTCATGCAGTTCGGCCTCCAAGGGTGGCGTGCTTTCGCCTGGCTCTGCCAGCTTTTGAAATAATTCAATTTATTGAGCTTGATCGATAGTAATGGATAATCGCCAGGATTCTGTCCTGCCATCTGTCCTGCCTTGGTGAGGATGGCGTTGACCTTGGGGAGTAATGGATGCTGTTGGCGCTTATCGTTGCGCTGCCCTTTCTAGGGGCTCTTCTTCCACCATTGGCCGAGCGTCATGGCCGTACGCTGTGCGCCGCTGTCGCTGCTCTGGCACCACTGGCCGGCCTGATCCTGCTGCTGACCCAGGCAGGGGTCGTGTTCTCTGGGGCTACCCTCAAGTTGATGCTGCCCTGGCTGCCGGGTTTTGGCCTTGGTTTCAACCTGCGTCTGGATGGCCTCGGTTTCCTGTTTGCGTTGCTGATTCTCGGGATTGGCCTGCTGGTCATCCTCTACGCACGTTATTACCTGTCCAAGCAGGAGCCAATGGGGCGTTTCTTCGCATTCCTGCTGCTGTTCATGGGGGCGATGCTGGGTGTCGTGCTCTCGGAGAACCTGCTGCTGATGCTGGTGTTCTGGGAGCTGACCAGCCTGTCGTCGTTCCTGCTAATCGGCTTCTGGGGGCAGCGTTCCGATGCACGCAAAGGCGCTCGCATGGCGCTGGCGGTCACAGGCGGCGGCGGCTTGGCGCTGCTTGCCGGCATCCTGCTGATCGGCCAGATCGTGGGTAGTTACGAGCTGACTGAGGTGCTCGCTTCGGGGGAACTGATTCGTGCCCATGCGTTTTACCCGGTCGCGCTGATGCTGGTGCTGCTGGGAGTCTTCACCAAGTCAGCGCAGTTTCCTTTCCACTTCTGGCTACCCCACGCGATGGCCGCACCCACGCCGGTGTCGGCGTACCTCCACTCGGCAACCATGGTCAAGGCAGGCGTGTTCCTGCTGGCGCGCCTGTACCCGGCACTGGCGGGTTCTGACCTGTGGTTTTATTTCGTCAGCCTGACTGGCCTGGCAACCTTGCTGATCGGCGCAGGAATGGCGCTGTTCCAGCATGACCTCAAAGGGCTGCTCGCCTACTCGACCATCAGCCATCTCGGCCTGATCACGCTGCTGTTCGGCCTCGACTCGCAGCTGTCCAACGTCGCCGCGGTGTTCCATATCATCAACCATGCCACGTTCAAGGCATCTCTTTTCATGGCCGCCGGGATCATCGACCACGAGACCGGCAGCCGAGACATGCGCTTGGTCAACGGCATGTGGAAGTACTTGCCACACACGGCCGTCCTGGCCATGGTCGCGTCCTTGGCGATGGCTGGTGTGCCGTTGCTCAATGGTTTTCTGAGCAAGGAGATGTTCTTCGGCGAAACCTTGCAGCAGCACCTTCTGGGCAGTTTCAGTTGGGTGGTGCCGGCGACGGCGACCCTTGCCGGGGTATTCTCAGTGGCTTATTCGCTGCGCTTCGTCCACGACGTATTCTTCAATGGCGAGCCGGTAGCCCTGCCGAAATTTCCGCCCCACGAGCCGCCGCGCTATATGAAAGTGCCGGTCGAGATCCTGGTGTTCCTCTGCCTGTTGGTCGGGATGTTGCCGGGCTACACTGTCGCGCCTCTGCTAGCGGCTGCCGCTTCGGCCAGCCTAGGCGGCGAGTTGCCCGAATACAGTCTGTCCATCTGGCATGGATTCAATCTGCCGCTGGCGATGAGTGTGGTGGCGCTGGTTGGCGGTGTGCTGGTCTACGTGCTGCGCCAGCCCCTGTTCCGTTGGTATGTGGGCCTACCGGATATCGATGCCAAGCTGGTTTTCGAGCGACAGGTGCAGCGCGTAGTAGCGGTGGCGTCGTGGGTGACCGAGCGCCTGGAGAACGGTTCGCTTCAGCGCTATCTGGCCTGGCTCCTGGGCAGCGCCCTGCTGTTGGTAGCCGCGGCGTTGGCACCCTTGGAGCAACTCACCGGCAGCCGCAGCCTGACGACGGTAGACGGCATTACCGGACTCGGTCTGGTGATGCTGGGGGCCAGTGGCGTGATCACGGCGATCTACCATCGCCAACGACTGACGGCCTTGTTGATCCTCAGTGTGGCCGGGTTGCTGGTGGCCCTGACCTTCGCCCGGTTCTCTGCGCCTGACCTTGCCCTCACTCAGTTGGTGGTTGAGGTAGTGACCATCGTCCTGCTGATGCTGGCGCTCTACTACTTGCCGTCGCGCACGCCGGAAGAGAGCTCGAGTCTGCGGGGCTTGCGCGATTTCGTGCTGGCCGGCGGCGTGGGCGTGATGGTGGCGCTGCTAGCGTTCGCCGTATTGACCCGGCCTTACTCGGGCATCGCTGATTTCTTCCTCGCCAACAGCTTGTCCGGTGGTGGCGGAACCAACGTGGTGAACGTGATCCTGGTCGATTTCCGCGGCTTCGACACCTTGGGCGAAATCACAGTGCTGGCGATTGCCGGGGTTGGCATCTACGCCATGCTGTCCGGTTTCCAGTTGCAGAACCCCACCTGCGATCCCCTGGGGCGCAACTGGGCCCATGCCAAGCACCCGCTGATCCTCGAGACCTTATCCCGCTTGTTGTTGCCGCTAGCGCTGCTGATTTCCGTGTTCATCTTCCTACGTGGCCACAACCAGCCTGGCGGGGGCTTCATTGCCGGGTTGATCACGTCGGTAGCATTGATCCTGCAGTACATCGCCAGTGGCGTGGCCTGGGTGGAGCAGCGCCGCCCCCTCAACTACCAGCGCATGGCGGGTGCCGGCATCACCGTCGCTGGTTTGACTGGCCTCGGGAGCTGGTACTTCGGTCGTCCGTTCCTGACGTCTGCTTTCGGCCACTTCGAACTGTCCTTGGTGGGGGAGTTCGAGTTGGCGACGGCTATGTTGTTTGACCTCGGCGTTTACCTGACTGTAGTTGGAGCCACCCAGCTGATTCTGGTGAACCTGGGCCGGCTCAGCCTGGCCCCTGCCGCGAGCGAGGATATTCATTGATGGAGGCGCTGTTCGCCATAACCCTCGGGCTACTGGCTGCCAGTGGCGTCTACCTGTTGCTGCGTGCCCAGACTTTCCCGGTGGTGCTGGGGCTCACCCTGATTTCCTACGCGGTGAACCTCTTCCTGTTTGCCATGGGCCGGCTCACGGGCGATGCGGCAGTGCTCGGTAGCGGGGCAACCTACGCCGACCCTGTGCCGCAGGCACTGGTGCTGACAGCCATCGTCATCGGTTTCGCCATGACCGCCTTTGTCGTCGTGCTGGCATTGCGAGGTGTTGGCGACCTTGGCAGCGACCATGTCGACGGACGTGCCACGGAGGAGCAGACGCCATGAGTCACCTGCCGATCCTGCCTGTTCTGATTCCGCTCTTCGCCGGCGGATTGCTGTTGATGTTGCCCTCCCACGAGCGCTTGAAGCGGTCCTTATCCCTGCTCGCGACCCTTGCGCTGGTGCCGCTGGCCCTGCTGCTGATGGCAGAGGCGGATGATGGCCAGCTCCGGGTGTACGCCCTTGGTGGCTGGCAGCCACCGTTTGGCATCGTGTTGGTGCTGGACCGCCTGGCCGCGCTGATGTTGCTCGCCACCGCAGTCCTGGCTAGTGCGGCCGTGCTTTATGCCATGCGCGGGGACGATCGTTCAGGGCCTCGCTTCCACGCGCTGTTCCAGTTCCAGTTGCTGGGCATCAATGGTGCTTTCCTAACGGGCGACCTGTTCAACCTGTTCGTGTTCTTCGAGATCCTGCTGATCGCGTCCTACGCGCTGCTGCTGCATGGCGGCGGAGCGGAGCGGGTGAGGGCGGGCTTGCACTACGTGATCCTCAATCTGGCGGGCTCGGCGCTGTTTCTGCTTGCCCTGGGGACGCTTTACGGCATCAGCGGCACCTTGAACATGGCCGACATGGCGCGCTTCGTCGCGGCGGCTGATGCAGACAAGGCGCCGATCCTGGGTGCGGCCGGGCTGCTCCTGCTGCTGGTGTTCGCACTCAAGGCCGCGCTGCTGCCCCTGTACTTCTGGCTGCCGCGGGCCTATTCCGCGGCAAGCGCGCCGGTCGCAGCCTTGTTCGCAATCATGACCAAAGTCGGGATCTATTCCATCCTGCGTGTCCATAGTCTGGTATTCGGCCCAGGGGCGGGCGAGTTGGCTAATCTGGCCCAGGCCTGGCTCTGGCCGCTGGCGCTACTGACGGTCCTGCTCGGAGCGCTGGGTGCCCTGGCGGCACGGAGCCTCCAGGCACTGCTGGCTTACCTGGTGGTGGTCTCCGCTGGTACGTTGCTCGCCGCCATTGCCTTGGGAGGGCCAGGGGCACAGGCAGCGGCCCTGTTCTATGTGCTCCACAGCACCTGGGTTGCCGGGGCCTTGTTCCTGCTTGCCGACCTGGTCAGCCGGCAGCGCGGCGATAAGCATTGCCAGCTGGTCCAGGGGCCAGCCTTGATGAATCCACGCATCCTGGGGGCTGCGTTCTTCTTCGGTGCCATTGCGGTGGCCGGGCTTCCGCCGTTGTCCGGATTCTTCGCCAAGTTACTGCTGCTCCAGGCCGCATCTGAAGGTCAGGCGACGCTGGCGCTGTGGAGCGTGCTGCTGATTGGGGGCTTCTTTGTGCTCGTGGCCCTTAGCCGTGCCGGCAGCACCTTGTTTTGGCGCACCGGCCAGACCCAACTGGGCAGTGCCGAGCTGGACGGTGGTCGACTGTTCGCGACTCTCTTGCTGCTGGCCTGTAGCGTAGCCCTCGTGGTGTTCGCCCAGCCGTTGCTGGAGTACGCCCAGGCAAGCGCTGCACAGTTGAACGATCTGCAGCTTTACCGCGTGATCGTCGAGGAGAGCGGAACATGATTCGTCGTCTGTTACCGCATCCAGCCGAGAGCTTTTTGTTATTGGTTGTCTGGCTGTTGCTTGTGGGCTCGGTGAGCTTTGGCCATCTGTTGCTTGGAGCCTTCCTCAGTATCGTGATTCCGTTGCTCGTGCAGCCCTTGCTGATTGAGCGTCCGTATCGCTGGCATCCGCTCAGGTTGTTGCGCTTCCTGCTGATGGTGATGGGGGACATCCTGGTTGCCAACTTCCAGGTGGCGCGTCTGACCTTGGGGCCGGTCGAGCGCCTGCAGCCAGCGTTCGTCGAAGTGCCCATCGAGTTGGACAATGAATTGGCGATCAGCGTACTGGTGAGCGTGGTGTCCCTGACGCCCGGGTCGCTCTCAGCCGACTTGAGCACGGACCGCCGAACATTGCTGGTTCATGGCCTTCACGTCGAGGACAAGGTGGCCATGGTGGCCGAGATCAAGGACCGCTACGAGGCCCGGTTGAAGGAGATCTTCGAATGCTCGCCTACGTGATTCCCTTGTGCCTGATTTTTCTCGGCCTTGCGCTGCTGCTGACCCTGGCGCGCCTGATCAAGGGGCCGTGTCTGCCGGATCGAGCCCTGGCACTGGATACCCTCTACGTTAATGCGATCGCGCTGCTGACCCTCTTCGGTATCTGGAAGGGCAGCGCGCTGTACTTCGAGGTGGCTCTGCTGATCGCAGTTCTGGGCTTCGTCGGGACGGTGGCGGTGGCCAAATACATGTTGCGTGGAGACATCATTGAATGAGTGCCCAACCCATGGCCCTATGGCTGGAAATCATCGTCTCGCTGCTGCTCATCCTCGGTAGCCTGTTCGTGCTGATTGGCGCCTTCGGCCTCTATCGCTTGCCAGACTTCTTCATGCGACTGCATGGCCCGACCAAGGCGACCACGCTGGGTGTGGGCTCCATGGTGGTTGCATCGCTGGTGTTCTTCTGCGCGGTAGGAGATGGACTCAGCCTGCATGAGTTGCTGATCAGCCTGTTCCTGTTCATCAGCGCACCGGTCAGCGCCTACATGCTGGCCAAGGCTGCGGTACAGCAGCGCCTGCCCCTGGCCCCCAAGACCCGCGGCAAGCCCTGGGAGCAGTGAGACGCTGCAGCGTCACAGTTTCCACATGCCGCTGTGTCTGTTGATGACATCATCTGCTACCTAAAATCCGATTTTTTCGGAGATGAGCGATGGCACAGCATGGACGCCTGGTGGCGGTATTCTGCCTGGTGCTAGCCATGGCGATCTGGGGCAGCTCCTTTATCGCCTTGAAACTGGCTTTTCTCGAAGTGGCTCCGCATTGGGTGATCTTCGCTCGGATGGCGCTGGGTAGTGTGGTCTTCCTCCTGGCCTGGCGCTGGCGTGGCCGTATCGATGCCCGCCCCGGCGATTGGAAATACCTGCTTGGCCTCGCGGCTTGCGAACCTTGTCTCTACTTCATATTCGAGGCGCTTGCGTTGCAGCACACCAGCGCTTCCCAGGCTGGGATGATCACGGCCTTGCTGCCGATGCTGGTGGCAGTCGGCGCCTTTGCCTTTCTCAAGGAACGCATCAGCCGCAGCACGCTGGCCGGGTTCCTGCTGGCCTTTGTCGGTGCCATATGGCTCAGCCTGGCCAGCGAATCCGACCGCCATGCGCCGGAGCCGCTGCTGGGCAACTTCTACGAGTTGTTGGCGATGCTCTGTGCTACTGGCTACACGCTGTTGCTCAAGCACCTGTCGGCCCGTTACTCGGTATTCTTCCTGACCGCTTTGCAGGCCTTCGTCGGCAGCTTGTTCTTCCTGCCCCTGGCGTGGCTGGCTTCGCCGTTGCCTCCGGCTGTCAGCCCTCAGGGCTTGGGCGCCATGGTTTATCTGGGCATCGCGGTCACGGTGGGGGCTTATGGGCTCTACAACTTTGGCGTTTCGCGCTTGCCGGCCAGCCAGGCGACCGGGTTCATCAACCTGATTCCGGTCTTCACCTTGGTGTTCGCGATGATCTTCCTGGGTGAACGCCTGGCCCCCATGCAGTTGCTGGCCGCGGCGCTGGTATTCACCGGCGTTGCACTCAGCCAATGGGGTAGCACCGCGCCCGCTCCGGCCGGTGTGCTGGATTAGCCGCTCAATGAGCTGAGCCTGCCCAATGCTCTCGGGCACGCTGCGCATGCCCTGTTGGGCTTCGCAGGCTCAGCGCCAACCTTGTATCTACGGGGTCAGCCAGGCCAGCACTACGTCCAGCATGCGGTTGGCAAAGGCCCATTCGTTGTCATACCAGGCCAGCACCTTGACCAGCTCGCCCTGTACGCGGGTGTGGTTGAGATCAACTACGCAGGATACCGGGTAGCCATTGAAGTCCCGGGATACCAAGGGGAGCGCACTGCACTCCATCACCCCAGTCGGAAGCTCGCGGGCACCGGTTTCGATCAGGGCGTTGAGGGCGTCCCGGCTGACGGGGAGCCCGGCGACGACGGTCAGGTCGAGTAGCGACACGTTGGGCGTCGGAACCCGAATGGCCAAGCCGTCCAGACGGCCGGCCAGGTCCGGCAGGACCAATCCGATGGTCTTGGCCGCGCCGGTACTGGTGGGAATCATCGACAGCGTGGCGGCGCGGGCGCGGTAGAGGTCGTTGTGGCTCCTGTCCAGCAGGCTCTGGTCATTGGTGTAGGCGTGCACGGTGGTCACCAGGCCGCTGCGGATGCCCACGGCCCGGTGCAGCACCATGGCCAGCGGGGCCAGGCAGTTGGTGGTGCAGGAGGCATTGGAGACGATCTGTTGGTTGCCGAGCAGTTCATGATTCACCCCGTAGACCACGGTCAGGTCGGCGCTGTCCAGCGGGTGCGAGAGCAACACCCGCGGAGCCCCAGCGGTGAGGTGCTGCTCCACCTGGCCGCGCTCTTTCATCTTGCCAGAACACTCCAGAACGAGATCCACGCCGAGCTGGTCCCAGGGCAGGTTGACCGGATCACGCTCGCGTAGCAGGCGAATGGTCTGGCCGTTGATCTGCAGGTGGTCGTCGTGCAGGGCGACGTGGCCCGGAAAACGGCCGAAGGTGGAATCGAAGCGGGTCAGGTGGGCCCGCGAGTCGAAATCATCCAGATCGTTGATGGCTTCTATGCGCAGGCGCTGATCCAGGCCTCGCTCGAACAGTGCTCGGACCAGGGCGCGTCCGATACGCCCGTATCCATTGAGGGCGATTCGCAGCATGGCGGTCTCCTTCCTGTTGTCCTGTCTTCAGCTTAGCGAGGTACGGACGGAAGGAGAGGATCCAAGGCGGCGGGGCGGCCGGATCAGTCCGCGCGTGCACCGCCGAAATAGGCACAGCCGCGTTGCAGTTGGCCATTCAGGCGAAGTTCGGCGCTGAGATGCTGAACGGCTCCACTCATGCTGTCGATGCAGCGCTGTGGTGCAATCCAGAGTTCCAAGCGCTGGCCATTGGCCTCGCTGGTGAGATTGAAACGGCCTTCCGGCAGCTGCTCTTCCATGTAAGGCAGGGGTAGGGGCGGTTGGCCCGGTCGGTCGAGCACCAGGCCCTTGTCGCTGACATTCAAGCTCCAGTCCGGCTCGTGGCCGCTGGCGTGCAGCAGCAGTTGCTTGAAGTTCACGTCCTGGCAACCATGGCCTTCGCGCTGCAGTCGATAGAGTTTCTGGACATCCAGCTGGCCATCGCTGCCATTGGCCTGATGAGCGCCGAGGTTACCGGCGAGGTCGGCGAACAGGTTGCCGGGGCCGTCGGCCGAGAGATTGGCCGACTCGGGCGCCAGCCCCGTACCGCCGTGGTCGACAACGGTAAAACGACGTTGCTCGCCACAGGGGCGGAACATGATCTGGCCAGCGTCTACGCTGAGTTCACCCTGCAGGCGCACCAGATGGGTGACGGGTGCCTCCTTCGAAGGGCCGGCCAACATCTGGCAGGCGCCAAACAACGGCAACAAACTGAACAGCAGTGGGCGGGCAAGGCGCATCAAACGTCTCCTGGTGGGAGCGGCAACGTTACCGGGGCGTGGCGCCCAGCTCAAGTGGAGGTTGGGGACATGATCCAATGCAAACGTGTCTATGACGCGGTGGAGGAGGGGGATGGCCAGCGCGTCCTTGTCGACCGGCTATGGCCGCGCGGATGCCGCAGGGAATCGCTGCAACTGGCTGATTGGTTGCGCGACTTGGCGCCTTCGGACAGGTTACGCAAGGATTTCTGCCACGATCCGGCCCTGTTCGACGAGTTCCGCTTGCTCTATCGGACCGAGTTGGCCGCCCACCCGGAGCATTGGCAAGGGCTGCTGGACATTGCTCGCCGAGGCACACTAACCCTGCTTTACGCCGCCCGTCAGGAGCACTACAACAATGCGCGGGTGTTGGCGGAGTTCCTTGAGGAGGAGCTGGATCGCCAGGGCCCGTCCAGCTCGCCAGTGTGTTATGCCGACGAGCTGTAGCCGAGGGGCTGTTACCAGACGCGATAGACCTGACCGGTCTGCGCGCCTTCTGTGCTCTTGGCGTAGGCCAGCGCCGCCAGGGCCGCCGGTACTGCCTTGTAGCCACGGAAGTAGGGGGCGTAGGCGGGCAGGGCTTCTTCGATTACCGTCGGACTTACGCTGTTGATGCGCATTGCGCGGGGCAGCTCGAGGGCCGCACTGCGCACGAACGCATCGATCGCGCCATTGACCATGCTGGCTGAGGCGCCGTAGCGGATTGGGTCGTCGCTGAGCACGCCGGAGGTCAGGGTGAATGATGCGCCGTCGTTGGCGAACTCACGGCCAATCAGCACCAGGTTCACCTGTCCCATCAGCTTGTCCTTCAGTCCCACTGCGAACTCCGCCTCGCTCATCTCGGCCAGCGCACCGAAATGGACCTTGCCGACGGCGCTGATCAGGGCGTCGAAAGGGCCAGCTTGCTCGAACATGCTGCGTATGGACACCGAGTCGGTGATGTTCACGCGCAACTCACCGCTCTTGTGGCCAACGCGGATTATTTCGTGGCGTGCTTTCAGCTCGTTGTCGATCGCTCTGCCGATGGTGCCGCTGGCACCGATAAGAAGGATTTTCATGGCCTGACTCCTGGGTTATGGGGAGATACCCGGTCAGTGTAGAGTGACCTTTGTGGTCGATAATCCAGGCAATTGGAAAACGTTGGTTTTCAAATGGAAACAATCAAAGCATGAGCGAGATGGCGGATCTGGCAGCCTTTGCAGCATTGCTGGAGGCGGGTAGCTTCACCCGTGCGGCGGAGCGCCTGGGTTGTAGCAAGGGGCAGCTTTCCAAGCGGATTCGCGCGTTGGAGCAGGATCTCGGTGCCGCCTTACTGCACCGCACCACGCGCCGGCTCAACCTGACGGCAGCGGGGGCGGCCCTGCTGCCTGAGGCGCAGGCGTTGGTGGCTCAGGGTGAACGTGCGCGCCAAGCGGTACAGCGGCTGCAGGAGGAGCTGGCGGGCTGCGTGCGGCTTACCGTGCCGGTGTCCCTTGGCGAGACCTTCTTCGATGCGCTGTTGCTGGACTTCACTCGCCGCTACCCACAATTACGTGTCGAACTGGATCTACATAATGGCTATCGCGACCTGGTAGCGGATGGCTTCGACTTGGGTATCCGCTCGGGCATCGATCTGGACGAGCGACTGGTCGCCAAGCCGCTGTTCTCCTTGCAGGAGATAACCTGTGCCACTCCTGCGTATCTCCAGGCCCACGGCGAGCCCCTGCATCCCGCCGACCTCGCGGTGCACCAATGCCTGCTGAATACTCATTACAGCGGATTTGAGGAGTGGCTCTACCACCGCCAGCACCAATTGGAGCGGGTCAAGGTCGCAGGGGCGCTGGCAAGCAATCACTACAGCCTACTGAAGAAGGCTGCATTGGCTGGGGCCGGAATCGCTCGACTGCCGTCCTACATGGTGTATGACGAACTGGCCGATGGGCGGCTGATCTGGTTGCTCCGTGACTACCAGACACGCCAGGTGCCGGTATTCCTGATCCACCCCTGGCAGGGCGGATTGCCCAAGCGCACCCAGGTCCTGGCGGATTACCTGCTGGACTGGTTCGAGCGTAGCCGGCGGATGTTGGACGAGATTGCGATGGGGCGTGATGACGACGAGCGTTTCTAACCCGGCTCTGGTCGGGTGGAGGAGGCAGGGCTCCGAGGGCAAACCGCTGGTCTGTACTGCCAATGAACTCGCACCCACAAGAAAACGGCCCCATGAGGGGCCGTTTTCATTAGGAGTAGCGTCAGCCGCCGAGGTAGGCGTCGCGCACCTTCGGGTCGTTGAGCAGGGCATCACCGCTGCCTTGCATGACGATCCGCCCGTTTTCCAGCACGTAGCCGCGGTCGGCCAGCTTGAGCGCCTGGTTGGCGTTCTGCTCGACCAGAAAAACGGTCACACCATCACGACGCAGCTGTTCGATGATATCGAAGATCTGCTGGATGATGATGGGCGCCAGGCCAAGCGAAGGCTCGTCTAGCAGCAGCAACTTGGGCTTGCTCATCAGCGCACGGCCGATGGCGAGCATCTGCTGCTCGCCGCCGGACATGGTGCCTGCGCGTTGCTCGAAACGCTCCTTCAGGCGCGGGAACAAGTGCAGGACCTTGTCCATCTGTTCCTGATAGTCGCCCTTGGCGGTGAAGAAGCCGCCCATGGCCAGGTTCTCTTCGACAGTCAGGCGCGCGAACACGCGACGACCTTCCGGCACGACGGCGATGCTCTTGCGCATGATGTCGCAGGATTCCTGCCCCACCAGCTCCTCGCCCTCATAGCGAATGCTGCCGCTGGCCGCCCGCGGCGAGCCGCAGAGGGTCATCAGCAGGGTCGACTTGCCGGCGCCGTTGGCACCGATAAGGGTGACGATCTCGCCTTTCTTCACTTCCATGCTGACGCCGTGCAGCGCCTGGATCTTGCCGTAGAAAGTGGAAACCTTGTCGAAACTAAGCATGGCTCAGGCCTCCCCCAGATAGGCTTTGATCACGTCGGGGTTGCTGCGGATTTGCTCCGGCGTGCCGTCGGCCAGGGGGGTGCCCTGGTTGATCACATAGATGTGGTCGGAAATGCTCATCACCAGCTTCATGTCGTGCTCGATCAGCAGCACGGTCACGTTGTGCTCATTGCGCAGCATGGCGATCAGCGCCTTGAGGTCGTCGGTCTCACGCGGGTTGAGGCCGGCGGCCGGCTCGTCGAGCATGAGGATGCGCGGGCGCGTCATCATGCAGCGGGCGATCTCCAGGCGACGTTGCTGACCATAGGCCAGGGTGCCGGCGGGACGATTGGCGACCTCGGTGAGGTTGACCTTCTCCAGCCAGTGGGCGGCATAGTCCATGGCCTCGCGCTCACTCTTGCGGAAGCCCGGAGTCTTCAGCAGGCCGGCGAGGAAGTTGGTGTTGAGGTGGCGGTGCTGGGCGACCAGCAGGTTTTCCACCGCGGTCATTTCCTTGAACAGGCGGACGTTCTGGAAGGTCCTCACCACACCCTTGTGAGCGATCTTGTGGCCCGGCAGGGCCTCAATCTGCTCGCCATCCAGGCGGATGCTGCCGGAGGTCGGCTGGTAGAAGCCGGTCAGGCAGTTGAAGACGGTGGTCTTGCCGGCGCCATTCGGGCCGATCATGGAGACCACTTGTTTTTCTTGCACGGTCAGACTCACACCGTTGACGGCCAGCAGGCCGCCGAAGCGCATGGTGAGACCGCTTACTTCAAGAATCGCGCGGCTCATCGTTTCAGCTCCAGGTGGGGACGTTGCATCGGCAGCAGGCCTTGCGGGCGCCAGATCATCATCAGCACCATCAGGGCGCCGAACATCAGCATGCGGTACTCGCTGAACTCACGCATGAGTTCCGGCAGCAGGATCATCACCACTGCAGCGAGGATCACGCCCAACTGGGAACCCAGGCCACCCAGCACGACGATGGCGAGGATGGTCGCCGATTCGATGAAGGTGAAGGACTCGGGCGTTACCAGGCCCTGGCGCGCGGCGAAGAAGCTGCCGGCGAAGCCCGCGAAGCAGGCGCCCAGGGTGAAGGCGGAGAGCTTGATGATGGTCGGGTTGAGACCCAGCGCGCGGCAGGCGATCTCGTCCTCGCGCAGGGCTTCCCAGGCGCGACCCAGGGGCATGCGCAGCAGTCGGTTGATCACGAAGAGGGCGAGAAGGGCCAGGAGCAGGGCGACCAGGTAGAGGAAGATCACCTTGTTCACCGAGTTGTAGGCAAAGCCGAAGTACTCGTGGAAGGTCTGCAGGCCCTCTTCGGCGCGGCGCTCGAAGGACAGGCCGAACAGGGTCGGCTTGTCTATGTTGCTGATGCCATTAGGGCCGCCGGTGAGCCAGGTGAGGTTACGCAGCAGGATGCGGATGATCTCGCCGAAGCCCAGGGTCACGATAGCCAGATAGTCACCGCGCAGGCGCAGCACCGGGAAACCGAGGATGAAGCCGAAGAATGCCGCCATCAGGCCAGCGATCGGCAAGCACACCCAGAAACCCAGGCCGTAGTAGTGCGAGAGCAGGGCATAGCTGTAGGCGCCGACGGCATAGAAGCCGACGTAACCCAGGTCCAGCAGGCCCGCCAGGCCGACCACGATGTTCAGGCCGAGGCCGAGCAGCACGTAGATCAGGATCAGGGTGGCGATGTCCACGGCGCCGCGGGAGCCGAAGAATGGCCAGACCAGAGCGACCATGATCAGGCCGAGGATGGCCCAGCGCTGGGTGGACGGCAGGGTGAGGAAGTTGCTGGTCTTCTTCGACATGCCCGGCAGCTTGGGCGCGGCAGCCCAGGCGCCCTGGACTTTTTCACGCATCAGTTGCCAGAAGAACATGGCCACGGCGCAGGCCATGATGGCCAGCAGGGTGGGGGTATCGGCACCGGTGACTACCAGGCCCACGCCGACGACGCTGAGTTTGAGGCCGAGGATGGGGTAGGCGACGGCCAGTACCAGGAGGGCGCTGAAAAACGCCGTTTTGAGTCGAGTATTCATACCTTCTCCACCTCCGGACGGCCAAGGATGCCGGTCGGGCGGAACAGCAGGACCAGGACCAGCAGGCTGAAAGCCACGACGTCCTTGTACTGGTCACCGAAGATGTCGGCACCGAAGGCTTCGGCGACGCCCAGCACCAGGCCGCCGAGCATGGCGCCCGGAATGCTGCCGATGCCGCCCAGCACCGCGGCAGTGAACGCCTTGATGCCGGCAAGGAAACCGATATGCGGGTTTATCACGCCGTATTGCATACCCAGCAACACCGCGGCCACTGCGGCAAGTGTGGCGCCGATGACGAAGGTCAGGGCGATGATGTTGTTGGTGTTGATACCCAGCAGGTTGGCCATGCGGATATCTTCAGCACAAGCGCGGCAGGCACGGCCCAGGCGCGAGCGGGAGATGAACAGCGTGAGGCCGTACATGACCAGGAACGTGACCACGAAGATCAGGATCTGCATGTAGGAGATCACCACGCCGTTCATGGTGCTCTCGCCGAACACGAGGTTGCCCGGAATCAGGTTGGGGATCGCCTTGTCCTTGGAGTCCTGAGTCAGCAGTACTTCGTTCTGCAGGAAGATCGACATGCCGATCGCGGAGATCAGCGGGATGAGCCGGTTGCTGCCGCGAAGGGGGCGGTAGGCGACCCGTTCGATGCTGTAACCGTAGGCACTGGCGACGATGATGCTGGCGGCGAATGCCGCGACGATAACGATCGGCAGGCTTTCCAGGCCGAGCATGGTGAGCCCGGCGATTACGATGAAGGCTACGTACGAGCCAATCATGTAAACCTCGCCATGGGCGAAGTTGATCATGCCGATGATGCCGTAGACCATGGTGTAGCCGATGGCGATCAGGGCATAGGTGCTGCCAACGGTAAGCCCGTTAACCAGCTGTTGCAGGTAGTGATAGAGATCAGGCATTCCCTAACTCCTCGGGCATCACGAAAAGCGGCGCTTGTGGCGCAGCGGAGCCCGTAAAACACGGATAAACAAAGCCCACTGCTTGTGCAGTGGGCTTTGCGTTCAGGCGGGAAGCTTATTTAGCTTCGGTCTTGGTGCCGTCTTTGTGCCACTCGTACACCACGAAGCTGAAGTCCTTCAGGTCGCCCTTGTCGTCGAAGGCCAGGGTGCCGGTCGGAGTTTCGAAGCTGTTGGCGCGCAGTGCGGCAGCAACCTTGCTGGTGTCGTCTTCGCCGGCTTTCTTGATGCCTTCGGCGATGACTTGTACTGCGGCGTAGGCCGGGAACACGAACGGACCAGTCGGGTCTTCGTTCTTGGCCTTGAAGGCCGCTACCAGGGCCTGGTTCTTCGGATCCTGGTCGAACGACTTCGGCAGGGTAACCAGCAGGCCTTCGGAAGCCGGGCCAGCGATGGCGGACAGCTCTTTGTTGCCTACGCCTTCCGGCCCCATGAAGCGAACTTTCAGACCTTTCTCAGCAGATTGGCGCAGCAGCAGGCCAAGTTCCGGGTGGTAGCCGCCGTAGTAGACGAAGTCCACGCCAGCTTGCTTCAACTTGGAAACGATGGTGGAGAAGTCCTTGTCGCCGGCGTTGATGCCTTCGAACAGGGCCACTTTCACGCCTTTGCTTTCCAGGGTCTGCTTCACTGCAGTTGCGATACCTTCGCCGTACTGCTGCTTGTCGTGGATGACAGCAACGGTCTTCGGCTTGATCTTGTCTGCGATGAAGTTGCCGGCGGTCGGGCCTTGCAGGCTGTCCAGACCGATGGTGCGGAATACCAGCTGGTAGCCACGGGAGGTGATGTCCGGGCTGGTGGAGGCCGCGGTGATCATCAGGATGCCTTCGTCTTCGTAGATGTCGGACGCGGGCTGGGTGGAGCTGGAGCAGAGGTGACCAACGACGTAATGGACGCCGTCGTTGACGATCTTGTTGGCTACGGCAACGGCCTGTTTCGGATCGCAAGCGTCGTCGTAAACCACGCCTTCGAGCTGGGCGCCGTTGACGCCACCCGCCTTGTTGATCTGCTCGATCGCCATCTTGGCGCCAATGAACTGCATCTCACCGTACTGGGCAACCGCACCGGTCACCGGGCCAGCCAAGGCGATCTTGATGGTGTCGGCAGCTACGGAGTAGCTGGCAACACCGGCGAGAGCCATGGCGGCGAACAGTTTGGAAATCTGCTTGGTAGCCTTATTCATAGTGCTCCACTCTTATGTTTTTCGTTGTTTTTGTCCTGGGTTGCCGAAGCGGCAGGGCAGGAAATTGCATCCCGTCAAGACCCGCCGGCAACTGTACCGGAACAGTGTAGATTGCTGGTTTACGGCTTGAAAAGTCGGCTAGTGATAGCGGAATGATCTTGTGTCGCTTATCTGAAACAAACGTATAGAAAAACGGCGTGCCTTGCGTGCGGTTATAAACGTCAGGCCGGGCTTGTATGAATGTTGACCGACGCTATCATTGCGCCCCCAATCCATTCGTTACCAACCAACACAAAACAAGCCATGAACGAAGACGTTAGCACCCTCTATGCCAAGCTGCTTGGTGAAACCGCGGAAATCACCTGGCAGGAATTGCAGCCCTTCTTCGCCAGGGGGGCATTGCTTTGGGTCGAAGGTGACGAGGACCTCGTGGCGATTGCATTGGCCGTTGCCGAGGACGACAAGGCCAAGGTGGCCGAATTGCTCGCTGCCGGCAAACTGAGCAAAGTGGAGTCGGAGCGCGCCGAAGACCTGCTGGCACGCGACCCGCAACTTTGGGCCGTGGTGGTGGCGCCTTGGGTGCTGATCCAGGAGCGAGCTCAGGCCCCCGCATTGCACTGACAGAGCGCAACGGCAAACGCGAAAAGGCGAACTAGACTCAGCCTATTTGGTTCCCAGCGATCATTTGGAGGGTCACCATGTTCGAGCCAGGTCACGTCCATCGCGCCAATGTGCCCGGTATTCCGGGAATGCAGGAGTTCTCCATTGATGTCTACTACGAAGCGCGGCCCAATGCCACGGAAGGGACCATGCTGCACGTCCGCATGGTTGGCGAGATCGAGGGTAGGCATTTCGAAGAGGAGTTCGAAATGCATCGAGATACTGCCTTCAACTTTGCCAGCGTGATATCCAAGGTTGCGGTCAAGAATGGCTTGAGCGCCAACAGCACGCTGATCATGCGCAACCACAAGGAATACGACCTGATGTTCGAGGATATCCGTCGAATCCTGGGGGCCAAGCCGGGCGAGCAAGTCAACTTCGATCACCTGGACAAGGACGGCTTCTAGTTTCTTGCAGCACAGGTTGGGATGAGCCGCAGGCGAGGCCCAACAATGCCGGTTTCTCCGAGAGGTGCGGGTTCGTTAGCCCGGTCGTTGGGCTACGTTCCGCACCAACGTGGATTACCTGCACTGTCTCATGCGCTGACCCAGCGTTGTCGCATCCAACCGCTCAATGCATCCACGCCCAGCACCAGGATCAGCATGGCCAGGATCACGCTGGCCGCTTGTGCTTCCTGGAACAGGCTGAGGCTGACGTAGAGCATCTGCCCCAAACCGCCGGCGCCGACGAAGCCCAGTACGCTGGCCATGCGGATGTTGTTTTCCCAACGATACAGAGAATAGGCCACCAGTTGCGGCCAGACGCCCGGCAAGGTGCCGTAGCAGAAGGCGGTGACCCGTCCTCCGCCGCTCAGGCGGATCGCGTCGGCAGGTTCGGCCGGCGTATTTTCCAGGGCCTCGGCGAACAGCCGGCCCAGCACGCCGGCGGTGTGTAGCGCGAGGGCCAAGGTGCCGGCATTCGGTCCAAGGCCCGCAGCCAGCACCATCAGGGCCGCCCAGACCAGTTCCGGCACGGCACGCAGGGTGTTGAGCAACAGGCGTGCTGCGCCTTGTGCCACAACCCCGAAACGACCGGCAGCAGGAAGTGCGAAGAGCATCCCGAGCAGGGCTGCCAACAGTGTCCCGAGCGCTGACATGGCCAGCGTCTCCAGGGTGCCTTGGCCGATGGCCTGCAAATGCTGGAAGGAAAGGTCCGGCTTGAGGAAGCGCGTGGCGTACCTCGCCATCTGTTCCAGGCTATCTCCGGCGAGCAGCGCTCCCAGATCGATACCGAGCCAGAGGAAAGAAGTCGCGACTGCTGCCAGGAGACCGAGCAGCAACGCCAGATTACCCAGCCGTCTCACGCAAACCTCCCCCGCAGCAGGCGGCTGATCTGGTCCGCGAACAGCACGAGAATCAGGAACGTCAGCAGCATGCTGGCGACCTCGCCCCCGGCGAACATGCGCATCGACAGGTCGATCTGCTGGCCAAGGCCTCCCGCGCCGACAAAGCCCATCACCACTGAAGCGCGTATTGCGCACTCCCAGCGATAGACGGTGTAGGAGAGCATCTCCGCTGCCGCATTAGGCAATACGCCGTAGGCGAAGGCCGCCAGCCTCGGGCTGCCGCCGGCGATCAGGGCTCTTGCTGGCCGCGCATCCACCGACTCGAAAATTTCCGCATAGACCTTTCCGAGCATGCCACTGTAGGTGATGGCAATAGCCAGCACACCGGCGGTAGGGCCAAGCCCGACGGCACGGACGAACAGCAGTGCCCAGACAATCTCCGGAACGCTGCGCAAGAAAATCAGCAGGCCACGCACTGGCCAGCGTAGAGCTTGTGCCCACCAGGCTGGACGGCCGCCACGGGGCAGGGCGGAGATCGACAGTGCTCGACTGGCCCAGAGTGCCGCAGGCATGGCGATCAGCAGCGCCAGGCTCATGCCGGCGGTGGCGATAGCCAGCGTTTCCAGAGTGGCGTGCCCCAGCAGCAGGAGAAACTCCTCGCTGTGCTCGGGCGGCCAGAAGGCATCGAGGAACTGGCCCATGGTACGTGCGTTGTCGCTGTGCAACAGCACGCCGGGATTCAACTCGCTGAGTTTGAGCCCAGGCCAAAGCAACGCCAGCGCCAACAGGGTCAACAGCAAGCGCGGCAGCGCGGCGGGGTCGCGCGCAGAGGCTTTCAGCATCGCGGGATGTGCAGGATATGAGCGGGCACAGGCGGGGAGAGAGGCGCGCTGGCGTTCAGTTGTTCGTTGGCGTATAGCGCGTCCAGGTCCGCCTGGCTGACGTCGGTCGTTTGCCGGTCGAATGCGATCTGGCCATCGCGCACGCCGACTATGCGGGAAAAATGCGCCAAGGCCAGTTCCACCGCGTGGAGGCTCGCCAGCAGCGTGACGCCACGGGCACTGGCATCGGCACAGAGCACGTTCAGTGTGTGGTCGGCGAGCACCGGGTCCATGGCTGAAACCGGCTCATCGGCAAGGACCAGTTCCGGGGCCTGGTACAGTACCCGTGCAATACCGACCCGCTGCAGTTGCCCACCGGAGAGCTCGTCACAGCGTTGGAACAGCTTGTCGGTGAGGTCGAGCCGCGCCAGAGCCTCGGTCGCCCCGTCCAGGTCCGTCGGGTGCAGCAGGCTCGCCAGACTTTTCAGCAGAGACCACTGGCCCAGTCGGCCGGCCAGCACGGCGGTGACCACGCGCTGGCGGGGCGGTAAGGGCGGTGCCTGGTGGACCAGGCCAATGCGCGCACGTAGACGCTGTCGGGCGCTGCCGGGCAGCGACCAGGGCGATTCGCCGAGCAGTTCAAGGCTCCCCTTGGTGGGCTTCAGGCTGGTGGCCAGCAGCCGTAGCAGGCTGGTCTTGCCCGCGCCGGACGGGCCGATGATGGCGACCCGCTCGCCGCGCACAACGTGCAGATCGATCGAGCGGAGCGCGACCAAGCCATTGGCGTGGACCAGGTCCACGCCTTGTAGGCTTACGGTCACTTCAACAGGCCAGCGGAGCGAGCGGCTTCCTCGATGCCCTTGTAGTTTTCCGGCTTGGTCTCGATGAAACGACTGGCTGCCTGGAGGTCGAGAATCGCCTTGTGCTCGGGATTGGCTGGATCAAGGGCGAGGAAGGCCTTCTTGATCTTCTCGGCCAGGGCCGGGTCCAGGGTTCCGCGCACAGTCCAGTTGTAGTCGTAATAGGTCGGGGTTGTGGCGAAAACCTTGACCTTGGCAGTGTCAACCTTGCCTGCATCCACCAGCTTCTGCCAGACGCTGGCATTGAGCACGCCTCCGTCGACCTTGCCGGCCTGCACCCACGCCACCGTTGCATCGTGGGCACCGGAGTAGGCAACGCGGGAGAAGAACTGCTCAGGCACGATGCCGTCCTTCTGCATGAAGTAACGCGGCATCAGGCTGCCGGACGTCGACGACACCGAGCCGAAGGCGAAGGTCTTGCCCTTCAGGTCTTGCAGCGACTTCACCGCCGGGTCGGCACTGATGAACTTGCTGGTGAACTTCTCGTCCTGCTCGCGCTGCACCAGAGGAATTGCATTGCCGGTCTTCAGGCGCGTCTGCACGAAGGTGAAACCACCCAGCCAGGCCATGTCCAGACGGTCGGCGGCCAGCGATTCGACAACGGCCGCGTAGTCGGCCACGGGCACGAACTCCACCTTCATACCCAGTTCTTTCTCCAGGTAAGCGCCGAGTGGCTTGAACTTGCGCAGCAGTTCGGTGGGGGCTTCATCGGGAATGGCCGATACTTTCAGGGTTTCGGCAGCTTGGGAAATAACGGCGGACAGCGACAGGGCAATGCCGGCCGCGAAGGCCAGGGAGCGTTTGAACATGGGATTCTCCGGTTCAATAGCGGAAAAGGCACGCGGATTATAGTGGCCGCGCGATTGCATGGAAGCGCTATATGCATGACCTGAGGTTAATATGCGGCTTCGACCAACTGCCCAGGAGTCCCGGGATGACCGCTACGCTGCCTTCCATTGCATTTGCCGGCATCGGCCTGATGGGCCTGCCCATGACCCGTCGCCTGCTGGCCGCCGGCTACCCGCTCACGGTGTGGAACCGTTCCCCCGAGAAATGCGCCCCGCTGGTAGCACTGGGGGCACGCCGCGTGAACACCCCGGCTGAGCTGTGCGCCGAGGCAGACATTGTCATGCTTTGCCTGGCCGATACCCGGGTGGTGCGCAAGGTCGTATTCGGTGAGGGAGGTGTAATGGAGGGCGCCAAGCCGGGCCAGTTGCTGGTTGATTTTTCCAGCCTGGAACCGGACGCCACCCGCGAGATGGCGGCCGACCTGGAAGCGCGCAGCGGCATGCGCTGGGTCGATGCACCGGTTTCCGGTGGCACGCTTGGCGCCGAGTCCGGCATCTTGACAATCATGGCTGGCGGGCATGAGTCCGATGTCGAGCATGTACGCCCCATCCTCATGAACCTGGGCCAACGCCTCACGCGCATGGGTGGCGTGGGGGCTGGGCAGGTGACCAAGGTGTGCAACCAGATGATCGTGGCCTGCAATGCCCTGGTGATTGCCGAGGTCGTGGCCCTGGCGGAGAAAGCCGGGGTTGATGCCCGTCTGATCGCACCGGCCCTGGCGGGCGGGTTCGCCGACTCCAAGCCCTTGCAGATCCTGGGGCCGCAAATGGCCGACAGCCACTTCGAACCCATCAAGTGGCATGTGCGTACCTTGCTCAAGGACCTGGATACCGCAGTGCGCCTCTCCCGCGAACATGATTCAGCCACCCCCCTTAGCGGCCTTGCCGCCCAGTTGATGCGTTTGCACGGCAGCCAGGGCAACCTGGAGCGCGATCCGGCTACGCTGGTGGAGATGTTCCGGGAGAATTCACGATGAAGATTGCCGCCAACCTGTCCATGTTGTTCACCGATCGCCCATTGATAGAGCGGGTGATCGCCGCCCGCGTTGCAGGTTTCGATGGGGTCGAGATTCAGTTTCCCTATGAACTGCCAGCGATTCGCCTGAAGGAAGTACTGGAGGCTGCCGGGTTGCCGTTGTTGCTGATCAACCTGCCTGCAGGCGACTTGATGAGCGGCGGGCCAGGTCTTGCTGCCGTGCCGGAGCGACAGGAAGAGTTCGATGTCGGCCTGGAGCAAGCCCTCAGTTATGCCGCAATGACCCGGCCGCGCTTCGTCAATGTGTTGGCGGGCCGACTGGCGGATGGCGTCCCGCGCGATCGGGCGATGGCGTGTCTGGTGAATAATCTGCGCAAGGTCGCGGAGGCGTTCGCCGTGCTGCGGATCGGTGTCCTCTGCGAAGCGATCAATCCCCTGGATATGCCAGGCTTCCTGATCAGCACCCCCGAGCAATTGAGCGACCTGCTGCACCGAGTCGATCACCCCAACCTGCAGGCGCAGTACGACCTCTACCACATGGCTCGTCAGGGCGTTGATCTGGCGGCGGGGGCACGGCTGTTGGCTGGCCGTATTGGCCATGTTCAGTTTGCCGATTGCCCGGGCCGCGGTGAGCCGGGCACTGGGACCCTGGATTTTGCCTCGGCGATCCGCGCCCTGCGGGACAATGGTTACGAAGGTTGGCTAGGTGCCGAGTACAAGCCCACGGCACCGACCGCGGAAACCCTGGGATGGCTCGCCCAGTGGCGCAGTATGTAGGAGCGAAATCATTCGATAAGGGACGCAGCGCCCCGGAGCCAGTGTTTGGGCCTGGTTGGTAGAGGATTCGCCCCCACAGCAATTCGTGGGTGAGGTCTCGACGGAGGAACCGACGGGGCATTCCTGCAGGCGCCGCCACCTTTGATAGAATCCGCGACCTGTCGAAATTCCTAGTGAGTGAGCCATGAGCGAACCCATCCGCCTGACCCAGTACAGCCACGGCGCTGGCTGCGGCTGCAAGATTTCCCCCAAGGTGCTGGACGTGATCCTCGCTGGGAGTGGCGCGCAGAACCTCGACCCGCGACTGTGGGTAGGCAATGCGTCGCGTGACGATGCAGCCGTCTATGCCCTGGACAACGAGTGGGGCGTGGTATCGACCACCGATTTCTTCATGCCGATCGTCGACGACCCCTTCGACTTCGGCCGGATCGCCGCGACCAACGCCATCAGCGATATCTACGCCATGGGCGGCGACCCGCTGATGGCCATCGCCATCCTTGGCTGGCCGGTCAATGTGCTGCCGCCGGAGGTGGCGCGCGAAGTGGTGCGGGGTGGTCGCTCTATCTGCGACGAGGCGGGCATTCCTTTGGCTGGCGGGCACTCGATCGATGCCCCGGAACCCATCTTCGGTCTGGCCGTTACCGGTGTCGTGCAGAAGCGCCACATGAAGCGCAATGACACCGCCACGGTCGGCTGCAAGCTCTATCTGACCAAGCCGCTAGGCATCGGCATCCTCACCACCGCAGAGAAGAAGAGCAAGCTGCGCGCCGGCGACGTGGGCCTGGCCCGCGACTGGATGTGCACACTGAACAAGCCCGGCAGCCGATTCGGCAAGCTGGAAGGCGTAAAGGCCATGACGGACGTCACCGGCTTCGGCTTGCTTGGCCACCTGGTGGAAATGGCCGACGGTAGCGGCCTGACGGCGCGCATCGACTACGCCAAAGTGCCCAGCCTGCCCGGCGTCGAGTATTACCTGGAGCAGGGCTGCGTGCCAGGTGGCACGCAGCGCAATTTCGAGAGCTACGGTGAGCGCATCGCTCCGTTGCCGGAAGTGCAGAAGCTATTGCTTTGCGATCCTCAGACCAGCGGCGGGCTGCTGGTTGCGGTCACCCCGGAAGGCGAGGCGGAGTTCCTTGCAGTGGCCGACGAACTGAAGCTGCAGCTGGCTCCCATTGGTCAGCTGTTCGAGCGACAGAGCCACGCGGTCGAGGTGGCCTGATGCGCAGTGACACCGCGAACTACCGCGAAATCTTCCTCAACGACCTGCCGATGATGGACGCACGCGCGCCCGTCGAGTTCGCCAAGGGCGCATTCCCGTACACGGTAAACCTTCCGCTGATGACTGACATCGAGCGGCAGAAAGTCGGCACTTGCTACAAACAGCATGGCCAGGAAGCTGCCATTGCACTCGGCCACCAGCTGGTCAGTGGTGACGTCAAGGCCGCGCGGGTCGAGGCTTGGGTCGCATTCGCCCAGGCCAATCCGCAGGGATACCTCTACTGTTTTCGTGGTGGCCTGCGTTCGCAGATCGTCCAGCAATGGTTGAAGGAAGCCGGCATCGACTACCCGCGGGTCAAGGGTGGTTACAAGGCGATGCGGACATTTCTCATGGAAACGACCCAGGACGCGGTGGCTCAGTGCGACTTCGTCCTGGTCGGTGGCCTGACCGGTACCGGTAAGACCGAGGTGATCGCTGCGCTGGCCAACAGCCTCGACCTTGAGGGGCATGCCAATCACCGTGGCTCAAGCTTCGGCAAACGGGCCACGCCGCAACCACCACAGATCGAGTTCGAGAATCGTCTGGCCATCGACATCCTGAAGAAGCGCGCTGCTGGTTTCGATCAGTTCGTGCTCGAGGACGAGGGGCGCATCGTCGGAAGCTGCTCGGTACCGCTGGAGCTTTACCAGGGGATGCAGCAGTACCCGCTGGTGTGGCTGGAAGACAGCTTCGAGAGTCGCGTCGAGCGCATCCGGCGCGATTACGTGGTCGACCTGTGTGCCGAGTTCATCGTCACCCACGGCGAGGAGCAGGGCTTCCCGCTGTTTGCCGAGCGCCTGCGCCAGAGTTTGTCGAACATCGTCAAGCGCCTGGGCGGGGAGCGCTATCAGCGCATGGCCGCCTTGCTGGACCAGGCGCTCGATGAACAGGCCCGCAGCGGCGCCGTGGACCTTCATCGGGAGTGGATCAGCGGCCTGCTCAGCGAGTACTACGACCCGATGTACGCCTTCCAGCGCGACAGCAAGGCGGAGCGTGTGGAGTTCGCTGGCGACCAGGCGGCCGTGCTGCAGTACCTGCACGAACGTCGGTCGGCGCAGCGCTAGGCCGAGCCGGCAGGAAGTTTGAGCAAGGTGCTAGCCGCGTCATGTCGACGGAAGAAGGTAAACAGCGGCACCGTTGCCAGGCTCGATCCGAGTGCAATCGCTACCGATAAGAGGAAGTGAGCCGGCTCGTAGTAAATCGTTGCCTCGCTTCTCATGGCGGCGACGCCGAGGTCCTGCATGGCCGTGAGGCCAATGACAATGGCCAGCGTGGACGAAACGAAATGATTGAGCCGCAGGCGTGGGGTGGCGAGGGGCAGCATGCCCAGGAGGGAGGTAGCCGGGACCACTAGCAGGGATAGCGCCGTGGTCGGGACCTCATAGCTGATTTTTGGTTCATCGCGGAATCTGGGGGAGATGCGAGTTGACAGCCGGATAGCCGGTACTCTCTCTGTAGGAGCCAGCTTGCTGGCGAACATGCGCCATTCGCCAGCAAGCTGGCTCCTACAAGGTTTCGCGCGCCTTCGATTCACTCCGCCCGACAAGTCCGCCAAGGAGGTGTTGCAGGCTGCTTTCCGGGGAAGGCGGGAAGCCGGCGCCAGACAGTCGATCCGCTCGGATACGCGTCCGCAGTACAGGCAGTCGACGCGACGCACCGGCAGTTGCAGCAGGACGCGCTGATCCTGCAGGTCACGATCCCGCACCTGGCGGATGTGCTGCTGCTCGTGGATCAACAGGTTGGGTTTGGCACGCGGCTGCAAATCGGTAAGCGCTCGGCTTGGGGCTCAAGACTGATCAGCAGGGTGTCGTGAGTGGATTGGCGACAGGCGACGACCTCGTAGCCTGGCCAGAAAGGGGCAAGATCAATAGGATGCACGGCGACAGCAGGGGGTGGGGGTTGGGATGTTTGGCGATTGCCAATTTACCCACTTCCCCGACTGTCAACTCGCTCTTCCCCCAGACTCTGCGAAGAACCTGATTTTAATGGGGGCCTCGAAAGCCAGCATGGCGATGAAGTGCATCGCCCAGACTCCACCGCCCAGGCAACAAGCGCTCAGCCAGCACCAACGCCAACGAGTCTCGCGTCGGCGTGAGCCCGCTATCCGCTCTGCCATGTCGAACGCGCAATAGCCGGCGTCTGAAGCTACCAGGTAGGCCACGAGGATCAGCCAGGTGTTGTGCGTGCATGTCAGGAGGAGAAATCCGTCGCCCGCAGGCGGTTCGGCAGCAAAGCGCAAGCCCAGCCAGCCCATACGACATCCCCAGATAGTCGGATCAACTCCGCAGAAGGGTGGATGGCACTATGAGATCGGTACAGTCGATCGCACACAATAATTGGCACCATGGTGCCTGGCATCCCGGTGACCATACAGAAGGGATAGTCGGACGGTCCCTGGCGCTTTTGCAGCATCGGGTTACATAAACGCCGCGAATCTTCGCAGACAGTCACATACCGCTGGCCATAAATTGCGCCACTATCAGTCTGGCGCGTGGTCCGCCGGGTGCCGCATAACAAAAATGAGACCGATCCATGCAACATTCCCCTCAAGCCGCAAATGCCTGGCGAGTCCTGTTCCTGCTGTTTCTGGCCAACCTGTTCAACTTCTTCGACCGGACCATTCCGGCGATCATCATCGAGCCAGTTCGCCATGAGTGGAGTCTCAGCGACTTCCAGCTGGGACTGATCGGGACCGCCTTCACCCTGGTCTATGCGATTGCCGGTGTCCCCTTGGGGCGCATGGCGGATACCGGCGCACGGCGGAAGATCATGGGCTGGGGCCTGGCTGTGTGGAGCGGGCTGACGGCGGTCAATGGCCTGGCTTGGAACTTCTGGAGCTTCCTGCTGGTGCGCATGGGCGTCGGTATTGGCGAAGCCAGTTACGCACCAGCAGCCAACTCGCTGATCGGTGACCTGTTTCCGGCCCACAAGCGCGCCCGCGCCATGGGGATCTTCATGCTCGGTCTGCCGCTCGGGCTGTTGCTGGCCTTCTTCACCATCGGCTCCATGGTCAAGGCGTTCGACAGCTGGCGCGCGCCATTCTTCATCGCGGCGATTCCCGGCCTGATCCTGGCGCTGTTCATGTTCTTCATCAAGGAGCCGGCTCGGGGCGCGGCGGAGAGCGTCAAGATCCAGACCACACCGCTGGACCGCCCGTTGCGTAGGGTCCTGTCGATTCGCACCTTCTGGTGGCTGACCGTGGCCGGGCTGACCTACAACTTCGCTACCTATGCCTGCAACTCGTTCATGGTGCCTATGCTCCAGCGTTATTTCCTGCTGCCGCTGGAGCAAGCCGCCATCGCCACCGGGGTCATCACTGGCCTTACCGGCTTGGTTGGTTTGACCCTGGGAGGTTGGCTGGCGGACCGTGCTCATCAGAAGTCCGAACGCGGTCGTTTGCTGCTGGCATCCTTCAGCATGCTGATGGCTGCCTTGTGCACGGGCTATGCATTGCTTTCTGGAAAGCTCGAGGTCGGCGTTTTCGTAGCGGTGTTCAGTGTGGGTTGGCTATTCGCCTACAACTTCTACCCCTGCGTCTACACCGCAATCCAGGATGTGGTGGAGCCACGTCTACGCGCCACGGCGATGGCACTATTCTTCGCCGGCCTCTACCTGCTGGGAGGTGGCCTTGGTCCGGTAGTGGTGGGAATCCTTTCCGACCATTATTCCCAGATGGCGATGCTGGCCGCAGGGGCGAGTGAGATGACCGAGGCGTTCAAGGCAGTAGGCTTGCACAACGCCATGTACCTGATTCCTGCGGCCCTGACCCTGACCATGCTGGCGCTGTTCCAGGCCGCACGTTGTTTCGTTCGTGATGCAACGACCATGCGCGAGGGGATGTTGGCGGCGGCGGTTTGAGTCGAACGCCGGATACGACAAGGCCCGCATTAGCGGGCCTTGTTTCTGTAGCTTGGGCTTTGCTCCGCCCAACCTTCCGGGAGCCCCGTCAGCCGGCTACCAGCACCCGGATCGACTCCAGGCGCAGGGCCGCTTTCTCCAGTAGTGCCAGGCCTTCCTCGCGCTGATGGCGCAGAGCCTCCAACTCGCTGTCACGCACACTTGGGTTCACGGCTTTCAACGCGGTCATGCGGGCCAGTTCCTCATCCAGTTCCGCAACCAGGCGGCGCTGGGCTTCGGCTACGCGTTCGGCATGGCGCGGCGCGATCTTGGCCTCGGCGGCGTTGATCTGGGCCGAGAGCACATCGCGCTGGGCCTGCACGAACTTGTTGGCGCTGCCACGCGGGACGCTTTCCAGCTGGTCGTTGAGGGTGTCGAACCCGACCTTCGAGGCCAGGTCGTTGCCATTGGCGTCCAGCAGGCAACGCAATGCCTTTGGCGGCAGGAAGCGGCCGAGTTGCAGGGCACGCGGTGCCACTACCTCACTCACATAGAGCAATTCCAGCAGAACCGTACCGGGTTTGAGCGCCTTGTTCTTGATCAGCGCCACGGCAGTGTTGCCCATGGAACCGGACAGCACCAGGTCCATACCGCCTTGCACCATGGGGTGTTCCCAGGTGAGGAATTGCATGTCCTCGCGGGCCAGTGCCTGGTTGCGGTCGTAGGTGACGGTCACGCCTTCGTCGTCGCCCAGTGGGAAGCCGGCATCCAGCATCTTCTCGCCAGGCTTGAGCACCAGGGCATTTTCCGAGTGGTCCTCGCTGTCGATGCCGAACGCTTCGAACAGGGCTTCCATGTAGATCGGCAGGGCGAACTGGTCATCCTGCTCGACGATTTCCTCGACAAGGCGCTCACCTTCGCCAGCGCCACCGGAGTTGAGCTCCAGCAAGCGGTCGCGGCCGCTGTGGAGTTCACCTTCCAGGCGTTTGCGCTCGCTCTCGGCCTCGGCGACCAGCGTTTCCCAAGCACCATCATTGCCGGCTTCCAGCAACGGAAGCAGGCGCGGGCCAAACTGATGCTGCAGGGCGTTGCCGGTGGGGCAGGTGGCCAGGAACGAATTGAGCGCTTGGTGGTACCACTGGAACAGGCGTTCCTGTGGGCTGCCTTCCAGGTAGGGCACATGCAGCTGGATGGTGTGCTTCTGGCCGATCCGGTCGAGACGTCCGATACGCTGTTCCAGCAGGTCCGGGTGGGCCGGCAGGTCGAACAGCACCAGGTGGTGGGCAAACTGGAAGTTACGGCCTTCACTGCCGATTTCCGAGCAGATCAGCACCTGGGCACCGAACTCTTCGTCGGCGAAGTAGGCGGCCGCGCGGTCACGCTCGAGAATGCTCATGCCTTCGTGGAACACCGTGGCCGGAATGCCAGAGCGCACGCGCAGCGCGTCTTCCAGGTCCAGTGCGGTTTCCGCGTGGGCGCAAATTACCAGCACCTTGAACTTCTTGAGCATCTTCAGGGTGTCGATCAGCCAGTCGACGCGCGGGTCGAAACGCCACCAGCGCTCGGCCTCGTCGCCGTCTTCCTGTTGCGACTGGAAGCTGACTTCCGGGTACAGGTCAGGATGATCGCCAATGGGCAGCTCCATGTACTCCGAAGGGTTCGGCAGCGGGTACGGATGCAGTTGGCGCTCTGGGAAGCCTTGAACGGCTGCACGGGTATTGCGGAACAGCACGCGACCGGTACCGTGGCGGTCCAGCAGTTCACGGACCAGCCGCGGAGACGCCTCGGCGTCGCCGGCGTCGAGGGCATCGAGCAGACTTTCGCCTTCGTCGCCCAGGAAGCCCTTGATGGTTTTCTGCGCGGTCGCGCTCAAACGGCCCTGATCCAGCAGCTCCTGCACCGCTTCGGCAACAGGGCGGTAGTTGGCACTTTCGGCACGGAAGGCGTCCAGGTCATGGAAGCGGCTCGGGTCGAGTAGGCGCAGGCGGGCGAAGTGGCTTTCCAGACCCAACTGCTCCGGGGTCGCGGTCAGCAGAAGCACGCCGGGGATGACCTCGGCCAGCTGCTCGACGAGTTGGTATTCAGGGCTCGCCTGTTCCGGGTGCCAGACCAGGTGGTGGGCTTCGTCCACCACCAGCAAGTCCCAGCCGGCGGCAAAGGCTGCGTCCTGCGCACGTTCGCTGCTCTTCAGCCATTCCAGGGACACCAGCGCCAACTGGCTATCCTCGAAGGGGTTGTCGGCATCGCTCTCGAGGAAGCGCTCGGCGTCGAACAGGGCCACCTGCAGGTTGAAGCGGCGGCGCATTTCTACCAGCCACTGATGCTGGAGGTTCTCCGGAACCAGGATGAGCACGCGGCTGGCACGGCCGGACAGCAGTTGGCGGTGGATCACCAGGCCCGCCTCGATGGTTTTGCCCAGGCCCACTTCGTCGGCCAGCAACACGCGTGGCGCAACACGGTCGGCGACTTCGCGGGCAATGTGCAACTGGTGCGCGATCGGTTGCGCACGCGCGCCACCCAGCCCCCAGAGCGGCGCTTGCAGCAGGCGCGAACGATGCTCCAAGCTGTGGTAGCGCAGGGCGAACCAGTTCAGCGGGTCGATCTGGCCGGCGAACAGCCGATCACTGGCCAGGCGGAACTGGATGAAGTTGGACAGCTGGGTTTCCGGGACGGTGCGCGGCTCGTTCTGGGCGGTGATGCCGTGATAGACCAGCAGTCCGTCGATATCCTCGACTTCCTGCACGCTCAGCTTCCAGCCGTCGAAGTGAGTGATCTCGTCCCCTGGGGCGAAGCGCACCCGCGTCAGCGGGGCATTGCGCAGCGCGTACTGGCGAGTATCGCCAGTGGCCGGGTAGAGCACAGTGAGCAGGCGCCCATCCGTTGCCAGGATGGTTCCGAGCCCAAGCTCCGCTTCGCTGTCACTGATCCAGCGTTGCCCCGGTTGATACTGCTGCGCCATGCGTGTCTCCCCTGCTGTGAAAAAAGCCGACTATGTTAACGGAACGCCGAGCGCAGGGCGACGAGCCTGCGGGCCGTATGTCCGCAAAAGTTTAGCGAGCGACTTTAAAGTCGCTGCCGGAACAGCCGACAGACTGACCAAAGGAGGGCGCCGAATGTTGCCACCGATTCCCCAAGGCCTGGTGCAGGTCACTGCCCAGCAGGATGTGGTCAAGTCGCGCCTGGACATTCCCCCGGTCACCCCGGTGCAGGAAGGTGCCAGGGAAAGCGAGGTCGGCCTCGACCGGCGGCACCCCCAGGAGGCGGAAGAGATGTTGCGTGAGGAGCAGCGGCGCCGCCAGCGGCGTGGCTACACGCCCCAGGAGCTGGCTGATTTGTCGGTGAATGAGGAGGACCAGGCTGAACTTCGGGATCTGCCCCGTCAGGGGCTCTGGGTGGATGTGAAGGTCTGAGGCGAGCAGAATGGGCCGTCCCCTTTATCGAGTCACATCGCGGTGGATCTGTTCAGCGATATTCCCTTGACCCTGCCTGACGCTGAGTTGCGCTACGAGCCGAACTTCCTGTCGCCCGAAGAGGCCAACGGCTGGATGGAGCGCTTGTGCGCGGAAACGCCCTGGGAGCAACCGCAGGTGTTTTTGCATGGCCGCTATTATCCGGTGCCGCGCCTGGTGACCTGGTACGGGGACCCTGAGGCCAGCTACTGTTATTCCGGACTGACTCACCAGCCGCTGCCCTGGACCCCGCTGCTGGTGCTGGTGCGCGATAGGGTGCAGGGAGCCGTCGGACAGCCGTTCAATGGTGTGCTGCTCAACTATTACCGCGATGGCCAGGACTCCATGGGCTGGCACAGCGACGATGAGCCTGAATTGGGGCCAAACCCTGTGGTTGCCTCGTTGAACCTCGGGGGCACGCGCCGCTTCGACCTTCGCCGCAAGGGCTCCACCCGCATCGAACACTCCCTGGACCTCGCCAACGGCTCGCTGCTGGTCATGGCCGGGCCGACGCAGCATTATTGGCAGCATCAGGTGGCGAAGATCCGAAGTGTCTGCGCGCCACGCCTCAACCTCACTTTCCGTTGGATACGTCAATGAGCAATGACGAGAATTTGATCGACTTCGGTGCCGAGCGCGACAAACGCATCCACGATCTGCATGAGCGCCGCCTCAACGACGTACGCAAGGCTTTCGAGCAGGCGATGCCGCTGACCAAGGGCAAGAAAAAGTCGGCCAAGAAGCCGAAGAAGCGCTGACGGTCATCTGACCCCTTATCCCCATGAAGGGGCGGACGGGGGAGGTCGGGCAGTTCTGTGGCTTGCTGGGCCAATGAATTTGCCTCACAAGTCCTGCGCCATTGTCGAGATTGATCGCCCATAGGTTGTGCAGGGCCGAGTGGCGAAGCCCAACAATTGCTGTTTCCGAAGCCCGGGTCGTTGGGCTCCATTGCATTCAGCCCAACTGCTGATCGCCGCGAATGTACTCGCACCTCCCAGCTCTCGAGCCCCCATAAAAATTGACCTGCGTCAGTGTCTTGGCGGCCTTCGCCGTGGCGCTCTGCGGCCATTGACCCAGATCAATTTCCCATCGCTGCCGCGCGGCTAACTTGAACCCATCGAAGCAACAACGCTGAAGCAGGAGGCAGGTCATGTTCGTCGATGCAGTGGTTCTCGCCGGTATTGGCACCGTCGGTCTCATGGTCGCCTTCTTCGTAGGCGTCGGTTACTTCATCTGGAAAGACTCGCATAAGCGCAAGCCGCGCTGAGTCCACCAGGTTTACAGGCACGCAAGGCACCTCGGGCGACTTCGGTCGCCCTTTTTTTCTTGATTTCTCGTCTTCCAGCATCCCCGCCACACTCGTCACAAGCAGGTTTCAGTCCAGTCGTTTGTGCACTCTTGCCACGGCAAAGCCCAGCATCACCAAAGTAAACACACCCAGCACCACCAGTTCCAGCCAGAGGTCGGCCAGCCCGGCGCTGCGCAGCATGATGCCGCGTGTCAGGCGGAGAAAGTGCGTCAGCGGCAGGATTTCAGCGACCCATTGGGCCGCCTTTGGCATGCCGGCGAACGGAAACATGAAGCCCGAGAGCAGGATCTGCGGCAGAAAGGTGAAGAAGGCCATCTGCATGGCCTGGAACTGGCTGCGCGCCAGGGTCGAGATGAATACGCCCAGAGTCAGGCTGGCGAGAATGAACAGTAGTGCTGCGGCATAGAGCGCCCAGAGGGAACCGCGTACGGGAACTTCAAACAAGAGCCGGCCTACCAGTAGCACTACTGTCACCTGAACCAGGCCGATCCCGACGAAGGGCAGAACCTTGCCCAGGGTTAGTTCCCAAGGGGAAAGCGGTGTGGTGATCAGCATTTCCATATTGCCGCGCTCGCGTTCACGTACCAAGGCGATGGCGGTGAACAGCACCATCGTCATGGTCAGGATCACTCCGATCAACCCTGGGACGGTATTGACCGGCGCGAGGCGCTCCGGGTTATAGAAGTTCACCAGCTGGATGCCGGTCAGGTGCGGCCAGCCCGGCAGAGGGTAGGTCGCCAACTGGCGGGCGGATGCCTGTATCACCTGGTCTGAGCCGTCTACCACCAGCTGCAATGGCGGGCGGTCACGTCGCTGGAGCCGTGCTTCGAAGTCCGGCGGTATCACCAGAGCCGCGCTGATTCTGCCTTCACGCAGCAGGCGGTCGAGCTCCTGGGGGCTGGCCAGGTGGTAGCGGAAGTCCAGTACCTGGCTGGCGCCGATCTCTGCCACGACTTCGCGGGACTGGGCCGTGTTCGCCTGGTCCAGCACGGCGGCGTGCAGGCCGCGCACGTCCATGTTGATGGCGTAGCCAAACAGCACCAACTGCATGACCGGGATGCCGACGATCATCGCGAAGGTCAGGCGGTCGCGGCGAAGTTGGCGCAGCTCCTTGAGCACGATGGCGCCGAGGCGTCGCAGGTTCATGCGTGGGCTCCGGCATGCGTTTGAGGGTGGTGGGTCACGGCGACGAAGACATCCTCCAGATTGGCCTCGGTCTCTTGCACGTGCGCCTCGATGCCTTGGGTGGCCAGCCGCCGAGAGATGCGCTCGCGGGCGTCAGCCACTGCGCTGAGCACGCGCAACGAGTTGCCGATCTGGGCCATGGCGATTACCTCTTCGGCACCTTGCAGGGCGCGCTGCGCGTTGCGTGGTTGGAGACATTCCACCAGTAGCGGGCGGCCGGGCAGGGCGGCCATCAGCTCTGCCGGGCTGCCGTCGGCCACCAGCCTCCCGGCATCGAGGATGCCCAGGCGCGTGCAGCGTTCGGCCTCATCCATATAGTGGGTAGAAACCAGCAGGGTGGTTCCGGCCTCGGCCAGCTCGAACAGCGAGTCCCAGAACTCCCGTCGTGATTGCGGATCGACAGCGCTGGTGGGCTCATCCAACAACAGCAGGTCTGGTTTGTGTAGCACGGCTCCGGCCAGCGCCAGGCGTTGCTTCTGGCCGCCGCTCAGGGTGCCGGCCAGCTGCGTGCGGCGGTCCGTCAGCCAGTAGCGCTCCAGCAGCTCCTCGATGCGTTGGCGCCCATAGCGCTGGGGGAGTCCCTGAACGGTGGCGAGAAAGTCCAGGTTTTCGCCTACGGTCAGGTCTTCATAGAGGGAGAACTTCTGCGTCATGTAGCCGATCCGCCGCTTCAGCGCTTCGGCATCGCGGGGTATCTGGCAACCGAGTACTTCGATCTCCCCGGCGCTGGGCAGCAGTAATCCGCAGAGCATGCGGATGGTGGTGGACTTGCCACAGCCATTGGGCCCCAGGAAGCCAAATACTTCGGCACGATCAACTCGCAGGTCCAGCCTGTCGACGGCGGTGAGCTGACCAAAGCGCTTGGTCAGCCCTCGGGCCAGGATGACCGGCTCAGCGCTGTTCATTTTCGGGAACCATGGCTTGAACCGGCAGGCCGGCGGGGAGTTGCCGGGCCGCTTCACCTTCCAGCAACAGTTCGGCGCGGTAGACCAGGCGGCTGGCGTCATCGCCAGTCAGGGCGAAGTACGGGGTGAAACTGGACTCGCTGGCGATGCTGCGAATCCGTGCGTCGAAAGCGTCGCCCACGCCTTCAACCTGCACACGCAAGCGATCACCGATGGTGAAGTGCGGCCGCACCGAGGCGGGGATGTAGACCCGCGCATAGGGTGCCTCTCCCACCAGCAGGCTGACCAGTTCGGCATTCTGCGGCGGTTGGTCACCGGGTTTGAACGGTAAGGCGTCCACCCTGCCGGTACGCGGCGCGCGCAGGCTCAGGTGTTCGCGGCTGACTTCCAGTTGCGCTAAGCGGCCCTGGCTGGCTTGGAGCAGGGCGGTCGCCTGCTCGATCTGCTCAGGGCGTGTCCCGTTGGTCAGTTCTCGCAGTTGCGCGTCGGTGTTGCTGACTGCCGCCCGGGCTTGATCGCGGGTGGCGCGGGCGCGATCCAGTTCGGCAATGGCGACCTGTCGGCGCTGGTAGAGAGCTTCGATGCGCTGATAAGTGCGTTCGGCATCGACGAGTGCGGCTCGATTTCGATTGAGGGAGGCCCGCGCTGCATCCACGGTTTCGGTCCGTGCGCCGTTGTTGAGTTCTTCCAGGCGTGCCTGGACCTGGGCGACATCGCCCTTGGCCTCGAGGAGGCGCGCATCGAGTCGGCGCGGATCCAGTTCCAGCAGCAACTGCCCGGCCTGGACCCGATCGCCCTCGTTCACGCGCCAGGCGAGGATGGTTTCCGAAGCTTCAGCCGGCAGGCCGATGCGGTCCCACTCCAGAGTGCCGAGCAGCGGAGCCTGGCTCGTGTCATCACAACCTGCGAGCAAGGCGAACAACAGCAGGAAGGGCAGGGGGCGAATACTCATGGTTTGGCCTCCAGGCCGCGCTCGATCAGGGCCAGCGTGTGTCGGAGCATGGCTTCGTCGCCGAGCTCCGGGTTAGCAAAAATGCCGCGCCAGATGGGCGCGGCAGCGTAGGGCAGCATGGTCATGCCAATCAGGGACACCACCAGCAGCCGCGGGTCCAGATCGGGATTGAGTTGGCCGGCGGACTGGGCCTCGGCGAAGCGTTGAGCGAGTTGCATTGGCACCATCGGAGCAAAGCGGGTAGTCAGTTGGTCGCGCAGGGCGCCACCCTCGCATAGCACCTCGCGCACCCAGAGCGGCGGTAGCCAGGGATTGCGTCGGAGGTTGGCGCTCAGGGCCGTCACGAAGCCCGTAACCAGTTCGCGCGGATCGTTGCCAATCTGCTGAAGTTGCTCAGCGATGCCCCGGAATAGCGGCAGCAGGCGCTCCTCCACCAGGGCCTCGACAAGCCGTTCCTTATTGCCGAAGTAGTAATTGACCAGTGCCGGGGTCACACCTGCTTGCTGAGCGATGCTGCGCAGGCTGGCGGCCTGGATACCCTGATGGGCGAAGGCGTCGACAGCGGCATCCAGCAGGCGCTCCCGTTGCAACGGGGAATCGCCGGTCGGTCTGCCGGGGGAACGGTTGTGAGTCACTGCGGCACTCCCTGACTTCAAGTGAGCGATACGCAAAATTTAAATATGTATTTAATTAATTTTCAATTCTCAGCCGACAAGCGAGCAACCCTCTGGACGGCAATAAGATAGCTAGCTAATAATCAGCTTCGCTCATTGCCTGCCTTTTCCGGCACGCTATCTTCAGATGAAATTCTTACGGACTCCGTCAGTGCGCGACTCATTGCGTGCCTTCCTGGCGCCCGACATTCCGGCGCTGCAATTTGCCATCAAGACGCTGCTCGGCGGCGGCCTGGCGCTTTGGTGCGCCATGCGCTTTGGGCTCGAGCAACCGCAGTGGGCCTTGATGACAGCCTTCATCGTCGCGCAACCGCTGTCCGGCATGGTTATCCAGAAGGGCATGGCGCGCCTGCTCGGCACCTTCGTTGGTACGGCCATGTCGGTCGTCTTCATGGGGATGTTCGCTCAGGCGCCCTGGCTGTTCCTGCTCGCCTTGGGAGCTTGGCTTGGGCTCTGCACCGCCTCGTCGACCTTGCTGCGCAGCGCCTGGTCCTACTCGTTCGTGCTGGCGGGCTACACGGTGGCGATCATCGGCCTGCCGGCCATCGCTCACCCGCTCACGGTATTCGACCAGGCGGTGGCGCGCTGCACTGAGATATCCCTCGGAATCATCTGCGCCACCTTCACCAGCGCCCTACTCTGGCCGCAGCGAGTCGAGCGCCAGCTTGCCAGGCAGGCGAAGGATGCCTGGGAATTCGGCATCCAGACGGCACGTTCGGCACTTAAAGGCGGGCGGCAGGAACGCCAAGGCCTGGTAGGCGTGTTGGGGCGCATCGTTGCGGTGGATGCCCAGCGCGAGCATGCCTGGTTCGAGGGCAACCGCGGGCGGCAAAGGGCGGTGGCTTTGCGGGTGTTGAGTCATGACCTGCTCAGCTTGTTGCGCCTGGCACGAGGGGTGGCCAGGCAATGGCGCCAGCTGAGCGAGGATGAGGTGCATCAGTTAGCGCCTCGGTTGAGTCAGGTCGATCAGGCGTTGGCCGACCCCAATTCCCAGCGACTGGCCGAGTTGCTCGATCAATTGATCGAGGCTTCGGCCTCGGAAGACCTTTCGGCGGTACAGCAGTATTGCCTGGCGCGCCTGGCCGTCCTGGTGCGCCAGGCGGGGGCGGCACTGGGCTCGCTGCAGGCAGTAGAGCGGGGGCAGGCGCCAGGCGTCGCGCCATCGGCGCTGTCCTGGCATCGAGACCTGCAGACGGCCACTATTTATGGGCTGCGCAGCGCGTTGGCGTTCCTCGCCCTGTCCGCGTTCTGGCTGGCGACTGGATGGACGGCCGCCGCTGGTGCGCTGACCCTGACCTGCGTGGTGTGCAGCCTGTTTGCCAGTCGAGAGAACGCTGATCAGATCGGCTTCATGTTCCTGCGCGGAATCTTCTACGCCTTGCCTGTGGCGTTCTTCGTCGGGCAGGTACTGCTGCCGCAGCTCAGCGGCTTTCCCATGCTTTGCCTGGCGCTCGGGACGCCCTTGTTCTTCGGGGCCCTAGGCATGGCCAAGCCTGCACTGGGCGCCACCGCTACTTCTTTCTGCCTGCATTTCATCGTGCTGTGCGCCCCGCAGAACGCCATGCGTTATGACGTTGCGTTCTTTCTCAACGAGGCCATCGCCATGGTCCTGGGTGTTGGATTTGCCGTTCTGGCATTTCGCCTTATCGTGGTTCGCAATCCGGCATGGCTCAGTCGGCGCCTGCTCAAGGCTACGCTGGTCGACCTCTCACGCCTGACCAGGCAACCCTTGGCCAGTGCGGAAAACTGGTTCGGTGGACGCATGGCGGACCGCATCCTCCAACTCGCGCGCCATGCCCCGGTATTGCCGGAGCCGGTCCGCTCTCATTGGGCCGATGGCCTGGCCAGCCTGGATCTGGGCGATGAGCTCCTGCACTTGCGGCGCTGCCTGGCCGCCGGTGACAAGCCTGTGGGGCGTTCTGAGCAACAATTTCTGCGCCGCCTGGAAAAGGTTTTCCTGCAAGGCCCCGCGCCGCTTCATAGCCAGGCTCTGGATGAGCCGGTCGATGAATTGTTGAAGGCATTGCGCGCAGCCGGGAGCAGTATCGACAGGCGTTTGGCCCAGGCAGCTGTGCTGCAGTTGCAGCACAGCTGGCGGCAATGGTGCGAACAACAGGAGGCGAGCCATGAGCTTGCGTGAGTGGTCCCTGGGCGGCGTATTGCTCAGCCCATTTCTGATTTATGCATTGCTGGCGCTGTTGGTGACCGGTGTGCTGCGGCTTGGCCTGGAGCGCGTCGGCATGGCGCGCTGGATCTGGCATGAGGCGCTGTTCGATTGTGCGTTGTATGTTTGCGTGCTGGCTGCCCTAGTGGCGCTGACCGGGCACTGGTGAAGGAGAAGAAGATGCGTTCGATGTTGCGTGTGGCGGTCACGTTGTTGCTGGTGGTGGCGGCTTTGATCGCCGGCTATGGCCTCTGGCTGCACTACATGCTTTCACCCTGGACCCGTGATGCTCGAATTCGCGCCGACGTGGTGGTCATCGCTCCGGACGTGTCGGGCTGGGTCACGGATCTCAAGGTTCGCGACAACCAGCAAGTGAAGGCGGGGGATCAGCTCCTGGAAATCGACCGCGAACGTTATCAGGCTGCGCTGGAAAAGGCTCGGGCGGTTGCTGATACCCGCCAGCAGCAATTGCGACTGCGTGAGCACGAGGCGTCCCGGCGTGCCAGTCTGGGTCCGCAGGCGATCAGTGCCGAGCTGCGTGAGAACGCTCAGATCAATGCCGATATAGCCCGCGGTGAGTCCCGCGAAGCTCAGGCCGACGTCAAGGTCGCCGAACTGAACCTGGCGCGTAGCGAGCTACGGGCCCCGCGCGGTGGCCAGATCACCAACCTGCGCCTGGCCCAGGGCAATTTCGTGAGTGCTGGCGAACCGGTGATGGCGCTGGTGGATGACAGTTCGTTCTATGTGCAGGCCTATTTTGAAGAGACCAAGTTGCCGCGCATCAAGGTAGGCGCTCCGGCGGAGGTCTGGTTGATGAGCGCGGGACAACCGTTGCGCGGGACGGTGGAAAGCATCAGTCGCGGGATCACCGATCGTAATGCCAATCCGGATGCGCAGTTGCTGGCGAATGTGGAGCCCACGTTCAACTGGGTGCGATTGGCTCAGCGGATTCCGGTGCGGATCAGGCTGGACCAGGTGCCGGAGGATGTTCAGCTGAGTGCCGGGATGACGGCGAGTGTGACGGTGGAGGAGGAGTGAGGGGCTAGGTCTCACCCCAGGTTGCCTGTCTGATGTGAGCAGCCATCAGCCCGACTATCCCCGCACGAACAAAAAGCCCGGATCCAATCCGTAATGCTGTTCACTTAGGCATTGGCGGCAGCGCATATGAGGAGGGGCGTGATCGGCCTTCGGAGCAGTCTGCCACCTCAAGCCCGATTTCATGAAGGGTCCGTAGGAACGAGCTCTGCTCGCGAAGGAGGCGGGCTCGCGAGCAGAGCTCGCTCCTACGAGAGATACCTGCCCAACAGAAACAACTTCGTGATGATGTAAAACCAAAAACGCCGCCCTCCTGCTGAAGGAAAAGCGGCGTTTTTCTTATGTGAACAGCTTTACGGATCCAATCCGTGCTGTTCGCTTCAGTCGCAGACCTCGTCTCAGCCGATGGTGATCGGCGGCAGCTCCGGCAGTTCGACGGACAGCTGTTGCTTGGGCGCCAGCACCTCGGCTTCGCCATCCACCACTTGCTCGGCATTCTGGTTGAACACACGAGTCGCAATGCGCACACGATTCTTCGGCAGCTTCTCGAGGATCTCCAGCTCGACGGTCAGGCTGTCGCCCAGCTTCACCGGGCGGGTGAAGCGCAGTTGCTGGCCGAGGTAGATGGAGCCCGGGCCTGGCATTTCGCAGGCAATGGCCGCACTGATCAGGGCGCCGGTGAACATGCCGTGGGCGATGCGTTCCTTGAACATCGTGCCAGCGGCGTACTCGGCGTCCAGGTGCACGGGGTTGCGGTCGCCGGATACGGCGGCGAAGAGTTGGATGTCACGCTCTTCGACAGTCTTGGCAAAGCTGGCTTTCTGTCCAACTTCGAGGGCGTCGTAGGGGATGTTAGTGACCTGGCTCATGCGGTCTCCTTGGCTTGCGGTTGAAGGGAGCGACGGTGGGCAAGCGCTTGCTCCAGCCAGTCGATCAAGAATGCGGTCACCTCGTTACGATTGCTCTCGTTGAGCAGTTCGTGACGGGCGCCCGGATAAAGTTTCAATTGCACGTTCCTGATTCCGGCCAGGCGCAAGGCGTCAGCCAGGTCCTGCAGACGCCGGCCCTCACTGACCGGGTCGCGCTCGCCGCCGATCACCAGCAACGGCAGGTCGGGGTCGATCTGGGCCAATTGGCTGGGCGGTGTGATGCTCTGAAGCCCGCCCAGCAGGTCGAGCCACAATTGATTGGTGCAGCGGAAGCCGCAAAGCGGATCGCTGACGTATTTGTCGACTTCCTGCGGGTCGCGGCTCAACCAGTCGAAGGTTGTGCGATTGGGCTTGAAGGCCTTGTTGAACGAGCCGAAAGACAGAAAATCGATCAATGCACTGCGGCCTTCAAGGCCTTGTCGCCAGCGCTCGAAGCGGGCCACGAAGCTGGCCACGCGATACAGTGCGACGGGTTGGTAGTTGGAGCCGGAAAGGATGGCGCCCTGCAGGCTGCAGCTATGTCGCATCAGGTACGCCTGGCCGATGTAGCTGCCCATGCTGTGGCCCAGCAGGAAGATCGGGGCCTGTGGGTGCTGCTGGCGGATATGGTGGTTCAGGCTTGCCAGATCGTCCACCACTTTGGCCCAGCCATCCTGTTCGGCATATAGACCGAGAGTGCCGTGCTCGGCGCTCCTGCCATGGCCCCGTTGGTCGTGCGCATAGAGTTCGAAGCCGGCTGCCACCAATGCTTCGCCAAGGCGCGCATAGCGCCCGCTGTGTTCGGCCATGCCGTGGCTGAGCATGATCACCGCCCTTGGCGGAGCTTCGCCAGCCCAGTGGTTGACGTACAGGGGGACTGCATCGCTGGCGTCGAGCCAGAAGGCGTCATGGCGCATGGCTGATCCTTATGCCGGGGAGTCGGCGCATTGTGCACGGGTGGCCCGCCGGCGCAAAGTCCGGCGGCGGCCACTGGCGAGCGGTAATACGTGAGGGGCAAGATTCACCTGGTCAATGACAGTGCTCAAGTATTTGCGTGATGCCAGGGAGCTGCTAATTTCCGGGCAGCCCCGCAGCGCGGGCCAGACACTTTCAGGGCAGAGAGGACAAGAACAAATGCAACCTGATTTCTGGAGCGACAAACGCCCGGCCGGCGTCCCCAATACTGTCGATCTGACTGCCTACAAGTCGGTGATCGAAGTATTCGAGCGGTCCTGCAAAAAATTCGCTGACCGCCCGGCCTTCAGCAACCTGGGCGTGACCCTGACTTACGCCGAGCTGGATCGCCATTCCGCTGCTTTTGCTGCCTATCTGCAGAAACACACCGACCTCAATCCCGGCGACCGCATTGCCGTGCAGATGCCCAACGTCCTGCAGTACCCCATCGCGGTATTTGGCGCCTTGCGGGCCGGGCTCATCGTGGTGAACACCAACCCGCTGTATACGGCTCGCGAGATGCGTCACCAGTTCAAGGACGCCGGCGTGCGCGCACTGGTGTACATCAACCTGTTTGGCAAGCTGGTCGAGGAGGTGTTGCCGGACACGGAGATCGAATACCTGATCGAGGCGCGCATGGGAGACATGCTGCCAAGCCTCAAGGGGTGGCTGGTCAATGCCCTGGTGAAGAAGGTGAAGAAGATGGTTCCCGACTTCCATCTGCCCCAGGCGGTGTCCTTCAAGGATGCGCTCAAGCATGGCCAAGGGCACGCGCTGCGGCCGGTCAGGGTCGGCCTCGACGATATCGCCGTGTTGCAGTACACCGGCGGCACGACGGGAGTGGCCAAGGGCGCAATGCTCACCCACGGCAACCTGGTGGCGAACATGCAGCAGGTGGATGCCTGCCTGTCGCAGCTCGGGCCAAATGGGGCGCCGCTGATGAAGCAGGGCCAGGAGATCATGATCGCGCCGCTGCCGCTTTACCACATCTATGCTTTCACGGCGAATTGCATGTGCATGATGGTAAACGGCAACCACAACATCCTCATCACCAACCCGCGAGATATCCCCGGTTTCATCAAGGAACTCAAGAAGTGGCGCTTCTCGGCGCTTCTTGGCCTCAACACGCTGTTTGTCGCGCTGATGGACCATCCGGAATTCAAGAATCTGGACTTCTCCAATCTCAAGGTCACCAACTCGGGCGGCACTGCCCTGGTCAAGGCCACGGCCGAACGCTGGCAGGCGATGACCGGTTGCTCGGTCGTCGAGGGCTACGGTCTTACCGAAACCTCTCCCGTGGCCAGCACCAACCCATACGGCGACCAGGCGCGCCTGGGTACCGTGGGCATCCCGGTGCCGGGTACGGCATTCAAAACCATCGATGACAATGGCAGCGAACTGCCGTTGGGCGAGCGCGGGGAGCTGTGCATCAGGGGGCCGCAGGTGATGAAGGGTTACTGGCAGCGCCCGGAGGCCACGGCTGAAGTGCTCGACGATGATGGCTGGCTGCGTACCGGCGATATCGCGGTGATCGACCCGGACGGCTATGTGCGCATCGTCGATCGCAAGAAGGACCTGATCATCGTTTCCGGTTTCAACGTCTACCCGAACGAGATCGAAGACGTGGTCATGGCCCATCCAATGGTGGCCAGCTGCGCGGCTATCGGCGTGCCGGACGACAAGTCCGGCGAGGCAGTGAAACTGTTCGTGGTGCCGCGCGAGGGGGGGGTCAGCGTCGAGGAGCTTAAGGCCTACTGCAAGGAGAATTTCACCGGCTACAAGGTGCCCAAGCACATCGTGCTCAAGACGGCCCTGCCGATGACTCCAGTCGGCAAGATCCTGCGTCGCGAGCTGCGCGATATCGCTTGAGGAAAACGGGCAGGGCGGACAATCCGCCCTGCCGTGGCGGCATGCTCCCTAACTTGGCAACCGTGCCTTGCGCGCAGGATTTCCACCTTACGTCCCACGGCGATTTGGGTTGGAGCGGCTCTGAGGCCCCGGTTTGCGCCGTTTATCGGCAACTTAGAGTTAGAACTCCAAAAATGACCAACATATAAATGGTGGTCATTAATGTGACTGGCTGGGGCAGGTTTGGTACTAGTGAGGCTCTGGCAAAGCTGCTACTCTCGGCGCGCTTTTTGCCCTGCCTGGGGCGAAAAGTCGCATACAACACAACAAACAACTGCCTGAGGGCAGTGAAGATCAGCTGTTGCTTAGGAGTGGGCCTCCATGACCGAAAACTTCTGGAAGGACAAATATCCAGCAGGCGTTCCTGCTGAGATCAATGCCGATCAGTACGCCAATATCCAGGCGGTATTGAAACTGTCCTGCCAACGCTTTGCCGACAAGCCCGCTTTCAGCAACCTGGGCAAGACCCTGACCTACGGCGAGCTGTACGAGCTCTCCGGGGCCTTCGCCGCCTTTCTGCAGAACCATACCGATCTCAAGCCAGGCGATCGCATCGCCGTGCAGATGCCGAACATCCTGCAGTATCCGGTCGTCGTGTTCGGCGCCATGCGCGCCGGCCTGATCGTGGTCAATACCAACCCGCTGTACACCGCGCGGGAGATGGAGCACCAGTTCAATGATTCCGGTGCCAAGGCCCTGGTGTGCCTGGCCAACATGGCCCACCTGGCCCAGGAAGTCCTGCCCAAGACGGGCATCCGCCACGTGATCGTCACTGAAGTCGGCGACCTGCTGCCGACCTTCAAGCGCCTGCTGGTCAATGCCGTGATCAAGCACGTGAAGAAGATGGTCCCGCCCTATAGCCTGCCCCAGGCGGTCAAGCTCAACGATGCCCTGGCCAAGGGGCGCGGCCGCGCTTTCACCGAGGCCAGCCCGCAGAGCGGCGATATTGCCGTGCTGCAGTACACCGGTGGCACCACTGGCGTGGCCAAGGGCGCCATGCTGACCCACCGCAACCTGGTGGCCAACATGCTCCAGGTCAAGGCGCTGATGGGGGCCAATATGAGCGATGGCAGGGAGATTCTCATCGCTCCGCTGCCGCTCTATCACATTTATGCTTTTACCTTCCATTGCATGGCGATGATGCTGATCGGGGGCCACAACATTCTGATCACCAACCCTCGCGATCTGCCGAGCATGGTCAAGGAGCTTTCCCAGTGGAAGTTCACCGGCTTCGTGGGGCTCAACACTCTGTTCGTCGCCCTGTGCAACAACGAGGAGTTCCGCAAGCTGGACTTCTCTTCCCTCAAGGCGACCTTCTCGGGTGGCATGGCCTTACAACAGGCTACCGCAGAACGCTGGAATGACGTCACTGGCTGTGCCATCTGCGAAGGCTTCGGCATGACCGAAACCAGCCCCGTTGTGTCGGTGAACACCTTCGAGAAGAACGAGATTGGCACTATCGGCATCCCCGTCCCCTCGACCTTGTGCAAGGTAATCGACGATGCCGGCAACGAGTTGCCCCTGGGCTCCGTGGGCGAGCTGTGCGTCAAGGGTCCGCAAGTCATGAAGGGCTACTGGCAGCGCCAGGAAGCCACCGACGAAATCCTCGACGCTGATGGTTGGCTGAAGACCGGCGACATCGCAGTGATCCAGGAAGATGGCTACATGCGTATTGTCGACCGCAAGAAGGACATGATCCTGGTGTCCGGTTTCAACGTGTATCCGAACGAGTTGGAAGACGTCCTCGCCACCCTGCCAGGCGTGCTGCAATGTGCGGCCATTGGCATCCCGGATGAGAAGTCCGGCGAAGCGATCAAGATCTTCGTGGTCGCCAAGCCGGGTGCGAGCCTGACCAAGGACCAGGTGATGGAGCACATGCGCAGCAACGTCACTGGTTACAAGATGCCCAAGGCCGTCGAGTTCCGTGATGCGCTGCCGACCACCAACGTAGGCAAGATACTGCGCCGCGAGCTGCGTGATGAAGAGCTGAAAAAGCTTACCGCGAAGAAGGAGCAGGTCAAGGCCTGATACCTTTGTGCGGTGCACCCAAGGCCCCGCAATGCGGGGCCTTGTCGTTTGACGGGGAGTCATTTGCGCAGCGCTGCAGGCTGGCAGCTACAGGGTAGGTCGCGCTCCACCAAGCCACTGTCGACACCGCGTTTGGTTGCGATGATGGAGGTAAAAAGCGTCATCCAACCTTGTGCGCGACGGGGCGCCGCCATTGGGCGAAATCTGCGACAATCCCGCCCTTGCCGAACAGACCTGCCAGACCGAACGGACCCGATGACCGCGCAATCCCCTAGCCCCGAACAACTCCTGCAGCGCCTTGACCTGGTCATGTGTGGTGATCGCCATCGCCTGCGCCGACAACTCCACGAACTGCGCAAGCACCCGGACGAGGCGAAGCTGGCGCAGTGGGTGGAGCGCTTCCAGGCATCCGCGGCGAGGGTTGAGGCGCGGCGCACCAGTGTCCCGAAGATGCGCTATGACGATGCTCTGCCCATTGCTGCCAAGCGCGACGAGATCAAGGCGGCGCTGGAAAAGCATCAGGTTCTGGTGATCGCGGGTGAAACCGGCTCGGGCAAGACCACCCAGTTGCCGAAAATCTGCCTGGAGATCGGCCGCGGCACCCACGGCCTGATCGGACACACCCAGCCGCGTCGGCTGGCTGCTCGCAGCGTGGCGACCCGCGTGGCCGAGGAAATTGGCAGCCCTCTGGGCGAACTGGTGGGCTACCAGGTGCGCTTCGAGGACCAGTCCAACGAGCGCAGCCTGATCAAGCTGATGACCGACGGCATCTTGCTGGCCGAAACCCAACATGACCGCTACCTCGAGCGCTACGACACGATCATCGTCGACGAGGCCCACGAACGAAGCCTCAATATCGACTTCCTCCTCGGCTACCTGAAGACGCTACTGCCGCGCCGGCCAGACCTCAAGCTGATCATCACCTCCGCCACCATCGACCTGGAGCGCTTCTCCAAACACTTCAGTGATGCCCCTATCATCGAGGTGTCCGGGCGCACCTACCCGGTGGACACCTGGTACCACCCGCTTGCGGCCGAGGTGGATGAGGACGGCGAGGCGCTGTTCGACGACCTGTCCGTCGACCAGGGCATTCTCCGCGCACTCGACGAGATCGCCAGCCATGAACGCGAGGTGGGCAAGCGCCCCGGCGACGTGCTGGTGTTCCTGCCGGGCGAGCGGGAGATCCGCGACTGCGCTGAGGTGCTACGCAAGGCCAACTTGCGGCACACAGAAGTGCTGCCGCTCTATGCTCGGCTGACCCCGGCCGAACAGCAGAAAATCTTCCAGCCGATGCCGGGCCGCAAGATCGTCCTGGCCACCAACGTGGCGGAAACCTCGCTCACGGTGCCTGGCATCCGCTATGTGATCGACAGCGGCACCGCGCGGATCAGCCGCTACAGCTACCGCGCCAAGGTTCAGCGCCTGCCAGTGGAGGCCGTCTCGCAAGCCAGTGCCAATCAACGCAAGGGCCGCTGCGGCCGGGTCGAGCCCGGCATCTGCATACGCCTGTACAGTGAAGAAGACTTCCTCTCCCGCCCGGCCTTTACCGACCCTGAGATCCTGCGCACCAACCTGGCGGCGGTTATCCTTCAGATGCTCCACTTGCGACTGGGCGATATCGAGGCCTTCCCCTTCATTGAGCCGCCGGACAGCAAGGCCATCAAGGACGGCTTCACCCTGCTGCAGGAACTTTCGGCCGTAAACCGCGAGGGCCAGCTGACGCCGATTGGCCGACAACTCGCACGGTTGCCCATCGATCCGCGTCTTGGTCGCATGGTCCTGGAAGGCGTACGCCAGGGCAGCCTCGACGAAGTGTTGATCGTTGCCAGCGCGCTGTCCGTGCAGGACCCGCGCGAGCGTCCGATGGACCGCCAGCAGGCCGCCGACCAGGCCCATGCGCAATGGAAGGATGTCGATTCCGACTTCGCCGCACTGATCAATCTCTGGCGCGGCTTCGAAGAGCAACGCCAGGCGCTGGGCTCCAACGCCCTGCGCACCTGGTGCCGGAAGAGCTTCCTCAACTACCTGCGCCTGCGCGAATGGCGCGATGCGCATCGCCAGTTGGTGTTGATCTGCCGAGAGTTGAAACTGTTCCCGGAAAGCTCCCCACGTAGGAGCGAGCTTGCTCGCGAAGCAGGCTCCTCGGCGCAGAAGGTCGTCAGCGGCAGAGAAGTTCGCCAGCAGGCTGACTCCGGTAAGGGAGGGGAGATTCCCGGGCGCACTATCGACTACGCCAAGGTCCACAAGGCCATCCTCTGTGGTCTGCTCAGCCAGATCGGCCAGAAGAGCGAGGAGGGTGACTACCTCGGCGCACGCCAGCGACGTTTCTGGATTCACCCCGGCACGGCCATCGCCAAGAAGCGCCCGCAATGGATCATGGCGGCCGAACTGGTGGAGACCACCAAACTGTTCGCGCGCATGGTGGCCAAGATCGAACCCGACTGGCTGGAGCCACTGGCCGGCCACCTGGTGAAGAAGAATCATCTGGAGCCGCATTGGGAAAAACGCCGTGGCCAGGTGGTGGCCTACGAGCAGGTCACGCTCTACGGACTGATCATTGTCGGCCATCGAGCGGTGCACTACGGCCCAATTGACCCGGAAGTCTCCCGCGAGCTGTTCATCCGCGAGGGCCTGGTGCGTGGTGAAATCCACAGCAAGGCCAAATGCCTGTCGGCCAACCGTCAGCTGTTGGAAAAGCTCGACGAACTGGAGGCCAAGGCTCGTCGCCGCGATATCCTGGCCGACGAGGAAACCCTGTTCGGCTATTACGCGGCGCGCTTGCCGGCGGACATCTACCAGACTGCCAGCTTCGAGAAGTGGTACGAACGCGAGCGGGCCGGCAACCCCCAGCTGTTGATCATGCGCGAGGAAGACGTGCTGGCTCGGGAGGCCAGTGAAGTCACCGCTGCGCAGTACCCGGATAAGCTGCGCCTGGGCGAGTTGGAACTGCCGCTGAGCTATCACTTCGAGCCCGGCCATGTGCGCGATGGCGTGACCCTGCGTGTACCCGCGCCGCTGCTACCGCAACTGCCACCCGAGCGGCTGGAGTGGCTGGTGCCTGGCCTGCTGGAGGCCAAGTGCGTGGCCTTGGTGCGCAACCTGCCCAAATCGATTCGCAAGAACTTCGTGCCGGTGCCGGATTTCGTCAAGGCGGCCCTGGCCAAGCTGGTGTTCGCTCAGGGCTCGTTACCTGAGGCGCTGGGCCGTGAGCTGCAGCGCATGACTGGCGCCCGCGTGCCGGAGGATGCCTGGCCGGAAGCAACGGCACAGTTGGACAGCCACCTGAAGATGAACCTGGAAGTGGTTGACGCTCGGGGCAAGTTCCTCGGCGAGGGCCGTGACCTGGTGGAAATCACCGCACGCTTTGCCGAGGCCAGCCAGGCTGCGCTCGCTATCCCGCAGACGCAGAAGGAACAGAAACCGGTCGAGGCCAAGGGATTTACCGCATTGGCAGAAAAAGCCCAGCAGAAGGTCGCGGGCCTGTCCATGACCGTTTACCCGGCGCTGGTTGAGGAGGGTGGTACGGTCAAGGAGGGGCGGTTCCCGACCCAGGCCGAAGCAGAATGGCAGCACCGTCGTGCTCTGCAGCGCCTGCTCCTGCAGCAGTTGGCGGAAACGGCCAAGTTCCTGCGCGGCAAGTTGCCGGGCCTGACCGAGCTGGGCCTGCTTTATCGCGACATGGGGCGCGTCGATGCGCTAGTGGAAGACATCCTCCTGGCCAGCCTCGATACCTGCATCCTCGAAGGCGAAGCCGGGCTGCCGCGCGATGGTGCGGCCCTAGCCTCCCTGGCGGAAAAGAAGCGCGGTGCCTGGGCTGAGCATGCCGAGCGACTTGCCCGGCTTACCCTGGACATCCTCAAACTCTGGCACGGCCTGCAAAAGCGCTTCAAGGGCCGTATAGACCTGGCCCAGGCTGTGGCCTTGAACGATATCAAGGCGCAACTCGGCAACCTGGTCTATCCGGGTTTCGTTCGCGAAACGCCGGCGGAGTGGCTCAAGGAAATCCCGCGCTACCTCAAGGCCATCGAGCAGCGCTTCGACAAGATCGCTGCGCAATTGCAGCGCGACCGAGTCTGGTCCGGCGAACTGGCTGGCTATTGGGAGCAGTACAAGGCTCGCCTGGCCAAGCATGCGCAGGAGGGCAAGCGTGATCCCAACCTGGTGCTCTATCGCTGGATGCTGGAGGAGTACCGCGTGTCCCTGTTTGCCCAGCAACTGGGAACCAAGCTGCCAGTCTCGGACAAGCGCCTGTCCAAGCATTGGACGACGGTAGAGCCCTGATCCGGATGTGAGTGCGGATTCATTTGGACTTGTGAAATCACGTTCTTAGGGGCATCAGTCACTGGCTCTGCCTGTGACGATTGAAATGTTCCGACTAGCAGGATGAAGTCGGGATTCTGTGTAGGAGCGAGCTTGCTCGCGAAAGATCGAGCTCGGGCTGCTCGCGAGCAAGAACTCCCCGTCCCCCTTGCTCCTACAAGTTCAGCTGTGAGTCTGAGCGCGAAGATTGGTTCCGACCCCCTTCCAAGGGGCAAAAAGCAAGTTCATGTTCCAGGAGGGTGGATGTTTACTCGCAAAGCAGGCCCACGGCCGTAGGTCGGGTGGAGCGAAGCGATACCCAAAAGAGGTGGTGCAGGTGCCGGAAATCCCTCACCCCCGGTCTGTCTCCCAGCGAGCGAGGGAGATCAGTGCTCCACCTGCCACCAACTGGGCAACAGCCGCCGCACTTCCGGCCGGGAAAAACGGTCGTCCATCAGATGCACCACGCCTTGGTCCTCGGTGGTGCGAATGACCCGACCCGCCGCCTGCACCACTTTCTGCAGGCCGGGGTAAAGGTACGTGTAGTCGTAGCCGGCGCCAAAGAGCATGGCCATACGCTGGCGTATCTGCTCGTTTACCGGATTCAGCTGCGGTAGGCCGAGGGTGGCGACGAAAGCACCGATCAGGCGTTCGCCCGGTAGGTCGATCCCCTCACCGAATGCGCCGCCGAGCACGGCGAAACCAATGCCCTGGCTGCCGGTTTCGAAGCGCTGGATAAAGGTCTGCCGCTCGGTTTCATCCATCTGCCGTGCCTGGAGCCACGTTGGTACTTGCGGATGCTCACGGCCGAACAGAGCGGCCACTTGCTGCAGGTAGTCGTAGCTGCTGAAAAAGGCGAGGTAATTACCTGGCCGCCCGGCGTATTGCCGCGCCATCAGCTCGACGATGGCGGCGAGCGAGCGGGCTCGATGCTGAAAGCGGGTGGAAATGCCTTGAGCGACATGCACCTGTAGCTGCTGGGCGCTGAAGGGCGAGTCCACTTCCAGCCAGGGCGTGTTTGGGGCCAGGCCCAGGAGGTCACTGTAGTAATGACGAGGGTTCAGCGTGGCGGAGAACAGCACGGTAGAACGGCTGGTGGCAAAGCGTGGGGCGAGGAAGGGCGCTGGCACCAGGTTGCGCAGGCAGATGCGCGACAGGCTGCGCCCGGTCTTGGTGGGGCGCTTGGCGATGTCGAACAACGAGTGCCGGTCGAACTGCTCGGCCATCCGGCCGAATTGCAGGGCCTGGAAATAGAACTCCTGCAAGGTGCTGTCGACCGCAGCCGGATTGTCGGTGAGATAGTCGGTGATGGCTGAGACCGCATTCTGCAAGGCGCCGAGCAGCTTCAGCGGTGGCTCGTCGTGGGCCGCGTAGTCTTCGTCCTGTTCCTTGTTCAGGGCATTCCAGCAACGCTCGATGCGATCCAACGGTTTCTTCAGCACGGCGGGGGCGCTTTTGCGCAGCGCCTTGAACCCGAACTGGTCGAGTTCGACCGAGTACATCTTGCGTGCCCGTTCCACCAGGTTGTGGGCTTCGTCCACCAGCACGGCCACGCGCCATTGATTGGCGCTCGCCAGGCCATGGAGCAGGGCGCTGGAGTCGAAGTAGTAGTTGTAGTCACCGACGGCTACGTCGCTCCAGCGCGCCAGTTCCTGGGCGAGGTAGTAGGGGCAAACCTGGTGCGCCAAGGCAACTTCACGCAGGGCTTGGCGGTCCAGCCAGCGTTGCTCGACGGCAGCGTGGCGGGCGGCGGGCAGGCGGTCGTAGAACCCCATCGCGAGAGGGCAGGACTCGCCGTGGCAGGCTTTGTCCGGGTGTTCGCAGGCCTTGTCGCGGGCGACCAGTTCGAGCACCCGCAGCGGAATGGGTGACTCGGCCGGGCTCAGCTTGCGCAGCGAATCCAGCGCCAGTTGGCGGCCAGGGGTCTTGGCGGCGAGGAAGAACAGCTTATCCAGCTGCTGGCGCTCGAAGGCCTTGAGCAGCGGGAAGAGGGTGCCGAGGGTCTTGCCGATTCCTGTGGGCGCCTGGGCCAAGAGGCAGCAGCCGGTACTCACGGCCTTGTAGGCGGCTTCGGCGAGCTGGCGCTGGCCATGTCGGAATGTCGGGTGTGGGAATACGAGGGCATCCAGGGCAGCGCTGCGTTCGCCCGCGTGGGTGAGTTCCTGCTCGGCCCAGGCGAGAAAGCGCTGGCAGTGTTCCTCAAAGAAAGCGCGGAGACTGCAGGCCGTGTGGCGTTCGGCGAACAGGGTTTCCTGTTGGCTGCTGATATCGAAGTACACCAGCGCCAGTTCGATATCGCTCAACCCCTCCTTCTGGCAGAGCAGCCAGCCGTAGATCTTCACCTGCGCCCAGTGCAGTTCGCGGTGGTTGGCCGGCTGGCGCTGCAGGTCGCCCCGGTAGGTTTTCACTTCCTCCAGGCGGTTCATTGCCGGGTTATAGCCGTCTGCGCGTCCGCGTACCTGCAAGGGGCCGAACTCTCCGCTCAGCGCGACTTCGGCCAGGTAACCGTCGCCACGGCGAGCGGCTACCTGCGTGTGTCCGGCGATGCCTTCCTGGGCGGTGGGGGCGGGGGTGAAGCGCAGGTCCAGGTCGCCGCGCTTGGCGGTGAACTCGCAGAGCGCACGTACGGCAATGCGGTAGGCCATGCTCAGGCGTCCGCCCATTGCACGTAGCAGACTTCCACGGGGATGCCGTGCTGGGTGCAGTAATCCAGCCAGCGCAGTTGATTGTCCTGCAGGCGATCGCCCGGGCCTTTCACCTCGATCAGGCGATAGCGCTGCTCGTCTGGCCAGAACTGGATCAGGTCCGGCAGGCCGGCTCGGTTTGCCTTGATGTGGGCCAGGATGCGCAGGAAGCAGGCCTTGAGGTGCGCTGCCGGCAGGCAAGCCAGGGCCTGTTCCAGCAGCTCGTCGCTGAGGTTTCCCCAATAGACAAAGGGCGATAGCAGGCCCATCTTGGCGACATAGGTGCGACGGATGCTGGCTTTGTATTCGCCGCTGTCCAGTTGCGCCAGGCGGGCAGCGAACAGCTCCGCCCGGCGCAGGGCGAAGTCCGGGCTAAGCAGGTCTGCGGGGCCACTTTGGAAGGGGTGGAAGAACGCCCCGGGCAGGGTGCTGAAGATCACGTCCCAGCACAACAAGCCAAACAGCGAGTTGAGCAGAGTGTTCTCGACGTAATGCACGGGCGCTCGCTCTTCCTGTAAGTGCAGCAGCACGGCGTGCTCGACGGATGGCGGCTCCGGTGGCAGAGGTAGGGTCAGGTCCAGGCGCCGGACTGGCGAGCTCTCGGCCGGCGGTGTCCTGGGCAACCCGAGCTTGCGGCGCAGGCGCAGGAGGATGCGCGCGAGTTGCTGCTGCTCCTCCTCGCTCTCCGGCTGCTCGCTGGCGGCCTGCGCCAGGTCGAAGGCATCGGCGTATGCCGCGTACCTCTCCAGTACGCGAATGTGGCGTACCCGTGCGCCGGCGTACTCGCAGGTCGAATAAAGCTCCAGGGCCAGCCCGAACTGTCCGCCGCGTTCACAGTGCTGAGCGATCTGAAACAACAGCTTGCGCCGTCGGGCATCCAGCCAGGGGTTGGTGTGGGACTTGCGGGGGATGGCGGCCAGCACTTCGTCCAGATCGTCCCCAGTCTCGAAGCGTTCACGGCAACGGTGGAGGTGCAGGTAGTACTCGAGGTCGGCACGTTCGCGGAAGCCGCGCGCGGTGGCGTCGATCTCGACCTTTTCGTACTGGTAGATGCCCAGGTCGGCCAGGACGAACTCCGACCAGTCCTGATAGAGGTTGCCGAAGAACATCAGGCGCAGCCGGTCGCAGAGGTCCATCAGCGTCAGGGCGTAAACGCGATCGCGGCTGGCTGGCGCCCAATCGGCGAAGGTGCGCGGTTGCGGATGTTGATCCCGCAGGGCTTCGAGGCGCTCGGCCTTGCGCCCCTGAGCCTTGCCGAAGCAGGCATCCACTTCGGCCAGGGTCAGCAGCCCGAAGAGTTGTGGCAGTTCAAGCTGCGGTGCTTCATCGACCCAGCCGAGTTCCGCCAGCGGTGCTACGGCTTTGAGAGTGTCGCCAATTTCCGCGTAATTCAGCTTGCTGGCGCGAAACAGCGTGCCCTTGCGCATCACCATGCGCACCAGCAGCGCCTGGGAGCTACGAGGCAGGGCGGAAAAACATTCGATGAAGCTTTGCTCCTCGACGTCGAGCAGGTCGCTGTAGCGCTCGCTGATCCAGCCCAGAAGGGTGTGGAAGTTGTTCAGGTAGTAGAAAGGATCGTCGAGGGCGGCGGGCATGGTCGGGTTGAAGGCCGAATATCACTGTTGATCCATACAGATATCAGGCCTGCCCCTGAGGCGGCAAATGGAATTCGATGAGAGGGTTTAGCCCACTCGGCGCTCGGTCCTCACTTGCTTGCGCGCGGCGAGCAGATAGCAATCGGTATCGAGGCCGCCTTCCTGGCAGCATTGGCCGACCGGGGTGGTGCCGATGCGCAGGTTGCCGGAGCACAGGATGGGCGTGCGCTCGAGGCTGAGGTGGCCGGCTGGGCCATCGGTACTGGGATTCAGAGCAGTGGCAGGCGCATTTATCTCACGAATTCACTTCGCGGCAGGAAAATGAGACCGATTCTGCGGGCGCCGTGAGGTTCGAGAAATTATTTAATTTGTCGCGCCTGAAACTAAAAAACCTTTATTCAAAGCCTTCTGCCACGCGGGCCCCGTGCTTTCCGTGCGGGCAGCTTTTTCCTAGCCAGCGACTACAAAAATCATAATTTCGCGAATCCTTCGCTCTGAACAGAATGCGGCCAACACCCCCACAGTTATCCGCAACAGTAGAACAACACTGATCAGAATCAGAGGAGGCAAGCCATGACCGACCTGAATCAAACCGCGTTTCAGAAATACGCGGACAGGGCCGTTGAAAACATAGAAATAGATACGCTTGTCGTTGGCGCCGGTCAGGCCGGCGTGGCCATGAGTGAGCACCTGACCAAACTCGGGGTACCGCACCTCGTCCTGGAGCGCAATCGTATTGCCGAAGCTTGGCGCACGGGGCGCTGGGATTCGCTGGTTGCCAATGGTCCGGCCTGGCACGATCGTTTCCCAGGCCTGGAATTCGACGGTCTCGACCCCGACGCCTTTGCGCCAAAAGAGCAGGTTGCGGCTTACTTCGAGGCCTACGCCAAGAAGTTCAACGCCCCCGTTCGCACGGGCGTGGAAGTGAAGAAGGTGGTCCGCAATGCTGACCGTCCCGGTTTCACCATTGAAACCTCCGAGGGAGTGATCCAGGCCAACCGAGTGGTTTCTGCAACCGGACCTTTCCAGCGGCCAATTATCCCGCCGATCGCTCCTAAGGATGAGACGCTCACACAGATCCACTCTGCCGAGTACCGTAATCCGGGGCAATTGCCCGAAGGTGCTGTTCTGGTAGTGGGCGCCGGGTCGTCGGGGGTACAGATTGCCGATGAACTGCAACGTGCCGGCAAGAAGGTTTACCTCTCGGTTGGACCGCACGATCGTCCCCCGCGTGCCTATCGCAACCGTGATTTCTGCTGGTGGCTGGGCGTGCTGGGCGAATGGGATGCGGAGGCCGCCAGGCCCGGCAAGGAGCACGTCACCATTGCAGTGAGCGGTGCTCGTGGCGGTCATACCGTGGACTTCCGTGGCTTGGCGCATCAGGGGATCACGCTCGTTGGTCTGACGAAGTCGTTCGATGACGGTGTCGTGACCTTTCAATCGGATCTTGCAGACAACCTTGCTCGCGGCGATGAGAACTATCTGTCACTGCTTGATGCTGCTGACGCCTATATCGCCCGCAATGGTCTTGATCTGCCGGAAGAGCCTGAAGCCCGCGCTACGTTCCCGGATCCGGAGTGTGTGACCACTCCCATTCTTGAGCTCGATCTGGCCGAAGCTGGGGTGACCTCAATCGTCTGGGCAACCGGTTATGCAGTTGATTTCAGCTGGCTGAACGTCAACGCCTTCGACGCAAACGGTAAGCCGCAGCACCAGCGCGGCGTTTCCACCGAGCCTGGCGTTTATTTCCTGGGCCTGCCGTGGTTGTCGCGCCGTGGCTCTACGTTCATCTGGGGCGTTTGGCACGATGCCAAGCACATTGCTGACCATATCGCCACGCAGCGCAAGTACCTCGACTATCGCGACTCCTCGCAACGCCGCTCAGCAGACTGATCGACAGAAAGGTCCTGATGGCACGTGCCCTGATTCGCAGGTTCAAAAAGTCAGAATAATGGAAGCAAGTTGATGCCTACTCATACCCGCATTCGCATGTTCAATACCAAAGATACGTATCCAAACCAGACGCTGGACAACGACCTCTGCCAGGCTGTGCGCGCCGGCAACACCGTCTATGTTCGCGGCCAGGTCGGCACCGACTTCGAAGGCCGCCTGGTCGGGCTCGGCGACCCGCGCGCCCAGACCGAACAGGCAATGAAGAACGTCAAGCAGCTGCTGGAAGAGGCTGGTAGCGACCTGTCGCACATCGTGAAAACCACCACTTACTTGATCGACCCACGCTATCGCGAGCCGGTTTACCAGGAGGTCGGCAAGTGGCTCAAGGGTGTGTTCCCGATCTCCACCGGCCTGGTGGTGTCTGCCCTGGGGCAGCCACAGTGGCTGATGGAGATCGATGTGATCGCGGTGATCCCGGACGACTGGAAGTCGGCGCAGGCATAAGGAGCAGGGCATGACATTCTCCATCGTTGGTCGTTGCCCGGAAACGGGGCAGCTCGGCATTGCCATCAGCTCCTCCAGTATCGCCGTCGGTGCCCGCTGCCCCTGGCTGCGGGCAGGGGTTGGTGCGGTAGCGACCCAGAACGTGACCTTGCCGGCGCTGGGGCCGCAGATCCTCGATCTGCTCGACGGCCAACAGATGGAGCCGGCTGCAGCCCTCGAGCGTGCCCTGAGCAGCAATGGCTGGAGCCAGTATCGCCAGGTGACCGTGATCGACGGCCAGGGTCGCTCTGCTCTGTTCAGCGGTAGCGAGGCGCTTGGTCTCCATAACGCCGTGGCCGGAGAGCAGTGCGTGGCGGCTGGCAACTTGTTGTCCAGTCCCCAGGTCATCGAGGCCATGGTGCATGCTTTCGAAGCGGCGCCAGGTCAATTGGCTGACCGTTTGCTGGCTGCCATGCAGGCGGCGATGGCGGCCGGCGGGGAGGCCGGGCCGGTGCACTCGGCAGCATTGAAAGTGGTCGGGGATCTGATCTGGCCGATCGTCGACCTGCGTGTCGACTGGGCTGATGAGGACCCGATCGGCCAGTTGGGCGATCTCTGGCAGGCCTACAAGCCGCAAATGCAGGACTACTTGACCCGCGCGCTGGACCCGACGGCTGCTCCCAGCTACGGAGTGCCCGGCGATGAGTGAGCCGCGCAGCCAGGCCTTGCTGGCGCGTCTGGTGGGCTTTGCCACGGTCAGCCGGGATTCCAATCTGGAGCTGATCGAGTTCATTCGCGACTACCTGGCCGGTTTGGGGGTGGCGAGCGAGCTGTTCTATAACGCCGAGCGCACCAAGGCCAACCTGTTCGCCACCCTCGGTCCGAGTGACCGGGGTGGCATTGTTCTGTCCGGGCATACGGACGTGGTGCCGGTGGACGGGCAGGCCTGGACCGTGGATCCATTCAACCTGACGGAAAGGGACGGGCGGCTATACGGGCGTGGCACAGCCGATATGAAGGGCTTCATCGCATCGGTCCTGGCGGCGGTGCCGAGCTTGCTCGCCAAACCGTTGCGCATGCCGGTGCACCTGGCTTTCTCCTATGACGAGGAAGTGGGTTGCCTGGGTGTCAGGCCCATGCTGGCCGAGTTGGAAAAAAGACCGAACAAGCCACGCCTGTGCCTGATCGGCGAGCCGACTGAGCTCAAGCCGGTCCTTGGCCACAAGGGAAAACTCGCGATGCGCTGTCAGGTCCAGGGTGCCGCTTGCCATTCGGCTTACGCACCCTACGGCGTCAACGCCATCGAGTACGCGGCGCGGTTGATCGGCAAGCTGGGCGAAATAGGGGCCGAGCTGGCGAGGCCCGAGCGGCACGATGAACGTTTCGATCCGCCTTTCTCCACGGTGCAAGCCGGCACTATCAAGGGGGGGAGGGCGCTGAATATCGTGCCAGCCGAGTGCGAGTTCGATTTTGAAGTGCGCGCCTTGCCTGACTTCGACGCCCAGCAGGTGGCGGAAGAATTGCAGCGCTTCGCCGAGCATGAACTGCTGCCGCGAATGCAGAGCGTACAGCCCGACACGGGTATTCGCCTGCGACCGCTGAGCGCCTATCCTGGCTTGGCAACAGGCCCGGACAGTGAGGCGGCGCAGCTGCTGGCTCACCTGAGCGGTTCGACGGAGTTCGGTACAGTGGCATACGGAACCGAAGGCGGGCTGTTCGATCAGGCCGGTATTCCCGCAGTGGTGTGTGGCCCGGGGAGCATGGACCAGGGGCACAAGCCGGACGAGTTCGTCAGCTGCGAACAACTGGCTGGCTGCGATGCCATGCTGGACCGCCTTGCTACCTTCCTTCAGGTATCAGCCGACCGGTCGTCAGAATGCCCCTGAACGGCTTGGCGCATCCCTGTACGCAATTGACGCAGCATGCCCCGGTTGCTACCATTCCAGCCCTTATATTGGCTCGATTCCTTCGTTAAGAAGGCTGTAAGCCAATGTCAACGCCGCAATTTTGCGTCGCTGTCGGTAAGTTCCGGCAGCGGTGTTGATGGAGTTACGCAGAATACCAGCTTCGATTCTGCGTGCTTCTTTTGATGACTTGACCGCATTGGCTGGTAATGCGGAATCGGGCCGCTACTGGCCTTTGACTACAGGTATGAACATGAGCGAAAGCTTTGCAGAACTTTTTGAAGAAAGCCTGAAATCCCTCGACATGCAGCCGGGTGCGATCATCACCGGCATCGTTGTCGACATCGATGGTGACTGGGTCACCGTCCATGCCGGCCTGAAATCCGAGGGCGTCATCCCGGTCGAGCAGTTCTACAACGAACAAGGCGAGCTGACCATCAAGGTGGGTGACGAGGTCCACGTAGCGCTCGACGCGGTGGAAGACGGCTTCGGTGAAACCAAGCTGTCCCGCGAGAAAGCCAAGCGTGCCGAATCCTGGCTGGTTCTGGAAGCTGCTTTCAACGCCGAAGAAGTGGTCAAGGGCGTTATCAACGGCAAGGTCAAAGGCGGCTTCACCGTCGACGTCAGCGGCATCCGCGCGTTCCTGCCGGGCTCCCTGGTGGATGTGCGCCCTGTGCGCGACACCACTCACCTGGAAGGCAAGGAACTCGAGTTCAAGGTCATCAAGCTGGACCAGAAGCGCAACAACGTTGTCGTTTCCCGTCGCAGTGTCCTGGAAGCCGAGAACAGCGCCGAGCGCGAAGCTCTGCTGGAATCCCTGCAGGAAGGCCAGCAAGTCAAAGGTATCGTCAAGAACCTCACCGATTACGGTGCGTTCGTTGACCTGGGCGGCGTAGACGGCCTCCTGCACATCACCGACATGGCTTGGAAGCGCATCAAGCATCCGTCCGAGATCGTCAACGTTGGCGACGAGATCGACGTGAAGGTCCTGAAGTTCGACCGCGAGCGCAACCGCGTCTCCCTGGGTCTGAAGCAGCTGGGCGAAGACCCATGGGTTGCCATCAAAGCGCGCTACCCGGAAGGCACTCGCGTTACTGCTCGCGTTACCAATCTCACCGACTACGGCTGCTTCGCCGAGCTGGAAGAGGGCGTGGAAGGCCTGGTACACGTTTCCGAAATGGACTGGACCAACAAGAACATCCATCCGTCGAAAGTCGTTCAGGTTGGCGACGAAGTGGAAGTTCAGGTTCTGGACATCGACGAAGAGCGTCGTCGTATCTCCCTGGGCATCAAGCAGTGCAAATCCAACCCGTGGGAGGACTTCTCCGGCCGCTTCAATAAGGGCGACAAGATCTCCGGCACCATCAAGTCGATCACCGATTTCGGTATCTTCATCGGCCTGGAAGGTGGCATCGACGGTCTGGTTCACCTGTCCGACATCTCCTGGAACGAAGTTGGCGAAGAAGCCGTTCGCCGCTTCAAGAAGGGCGATGAGCTGGAAACTGTCATCCTCTCCGTCGATCCGGAGCGCGAGCGCATTTCCTTGGGCATCAAGCAGCTGGAAGACGATCCGTTCTCCAACTACGCTTCCATGCACGAGAAAGGCAGCATCGTTCGCGGCATCGTGAAGGAAGTTGATGCCAAAGGCGCTGTAATCAGCCTGGGCGACGAGATCGAAGGCGTACTGAAGGCCTCTGAAATCAGCCGTGACCGCGTTGAAGACGCGCGCAACGTGCTGAAAGAAGGCGATGAAGTCGAAGCCAAGATCATCAGCATCGACCGTAAGAGCCGTGTTATCAGCCTGTCCGTTAAGTCCAAGGACGTTGATGACGAGAAAGACGCCATGAAGGAACTGCGCAAGCAGGAAGTCGAGTCCACAGGCCCGACCACTATTGGTGATCTGATTCGTGCTCAGATGGAGAATCAGGGCTAATAACCCTGCTTCGCCAAGCAAAAAGGGTGGCCTAGGCCACCCTTTTTGTTGTCTGCGATCCTTGTCCGGGCTTTGGGCTGTTCAAAGACCTGTGGTCATGCTAAAACCTTTTAGAGCTGATCTAGCCGCTTGATATAGAAGGGAAAACCATGACCAAGTCGGAGTTGATCGAACGAATTGTTACTCATCAGGGGCAGCTGTCGTCCAAGGACGTTGAGCTTGCAATCAAGACGATGCTCGAGCAGATGTCCCAGGCGTTGGCGACAGGGGATCGCATCGAGATTCGTGGCTTTGGTAGCTTTTCCCTTCACTTCCGCGCGCCTCGAGTGGGGCGAAATCCTAAGACAGGCGAGTCTGTGAGGCTGGACGGGAAGTTTGTGCCGCATTTCAAGCCGGGAAAGGAATTGCGGGATCGCGTAAACGATTAGCGTTTAGCTCGGGTTCCCTGCAGGTGTGATCATTAGTCTGCTGTGAATATTGGCAATTCTGTTTTATGAGTATCTATGGGGATTGTCGTGGTCTCCTCGAGCTGGATGTGCGTAGGTCTGGGTTGGATGTATCGATGGGCGATGCTTGCAATCTCCTGAGCACTTGGCAGAATGTGCGGGCTTTCGCTTTCTAGCTTCGTGGGTGCAGCTAAGGCTGTGGCGAGCTATCTATATAAACAATTCAGAATAGAGATGGGTTTGTAGTGAACGATAGCGTTAGTCCCGCAAGTGTCCGGCAATATAATGAAATCGATCTTATCGAACTTGTTCAGTCGATCTGGAAGAATAAGTTTGTAATAGCTTTGGCTGCAATAGTTGGCGGTCTTTGTGGTGGCGGATATGCGTTTTTTAGTTCGCCAGTATATGAGGCTAAGGTTTCTTTTCTGCCTCCGTCTTTGAGCGATATCGCCTCCTTGAGTGCGGGGCGTAATGAAATGGGGTTGACTCCTTTTACTGTTGATGATGTGTATTCGGTATTTACCCGAAACCTCGAGTCCGACGACTCGCTCCGGAAGTTTTTCGAGTCGGTTTACTTGCCGTCACTGGGCCAGTCAGAGCGCGACGGGGTTTCGCGTGGGAAGCTCTATCGGCGCTTTATTAAAGAGTTCAGGGTGGTAGCTCCTGATCGGCTTCACCCTGATCGTTATTCCTTGATGGCGGAGGGTAAGGACCCTGGTCAATTAGTCCGGTGGATCACGGTCTACGTCGATCAGGTGGCGTCACGTTCGCTGGAACAAGCGACTGAGAATGCTCGGCGAGAAGTGGATGTCGTAGCTAATAATCTCCAGCAGCAGATCGCCTCGAGGCGGACGACAGCCAAGAATCGGCGCCAGGACCGCATCGTTCAGCTGAAAGAAGCCCTCCGGGTCGCGGAGGCTGTAGGGCTCAGTAATCCACCTGTATTCAGTGGTCAGACCAGCGATCAGCTTACGGCTGTGATGGAGGGTGACCTGATGTACATGCGAGGCTCCAAGGCTTTGAGGGCTGAATTGAACGCTCTTGAGTCTCGGGTGTCAGATGATGCCTTCATCCCCGGTCTTCGCACCTTGGAAGAAAAGCACGAGCTTTACGCCAGTATCAGGGCTGCCGACCTGAAAGTCGGGGTGTTCCGGCAGGATGGCGATGTTGTGATACCTGATGAACCGATCCGGCCCAAGAGGTCGCTGATCATTTTCCTGGGCGTAGCTTTGGGGGGATTGCTTGGCGGCCTATTCGCTGTCGTCAGGGCGGTACAGAAGAGACGGGCTTCTTATGCCTGATTACCCTTCTGGCGGCGAAGAATGACACACTTGGCTGAGATAGCGTTTTTTCCTGTCTGCAAGGCCTGTGCTGGTGTGGTTCCGAGTTTGTTGGAGTCAGATGCTGTTTCAGTCGGCAATATCTGTTCTGATCTTGAATTCTAATGTTCTGGAGTTTTACCTGATGTCGGGCATCAAGCAGGAAAGTGTCGCAAGATTTAAGAAAAAAGAAGCTGTTATTGGCATTGTCGGCCTTGGCTATGTAGGTCTTCCGCTAATGCTTCGTTATAACGCAATCGGCTTTCGGGTCTTGGGAATCGATATAGACGAAAGCAAGGTCGTCAAGTTGAATGCCGGGCAGAGCTATATTGAGCACATTCCTGGCGAAAAGATCGCCCTTGCTCGAAAGACAGGCTTCGAGGCGACTTCTGATTTTTCCCGAGCGTCCGAATGTGATGCCCTGATTCTCTGTGTGCCGACGCCTCTGAACAAGTATCGGGAGCCGGACATGAGTTTCGTGATCAATACCACGGATGCGATCAAGCCCTACCTGCGCAAGGGACAGGTCGTTTCCCTGGAAAGCACGACCTATCCCGGCACGACCGAAGAAGAATTGCTTCCCCGCGTTCAGGAAGGTGGCTTGCAAGTCGGCGAGGATATCTTCCTTGTCTACTCTCCGGAGCGCGAAGATCCGGGCAACCCCAACTTCGAAACTCGCACCATTCCGAAGGTAATTGGCGGTCACACACCGAATTGCCTGGAGGTTGGCGTCGCGCTCTATGAGCAGGCGATTGATCAGGTCGTTTGCGTGAGTTCTACCAAAGCGGCCGAAATGACCAAGCTGCTGGAGAACATCCATCGTGCCGTGAACATCGGCCTGGTCAATGAAATGAAGGTCGTGGCCGACCGAATGGGCATCGACATCTTCGAGGTGGTGGACGCAGCGGCGACCAAGCCGTTCGGCTTCACGCCCTATTACCCTGGACCTGGTCTGGGCGGCCACTGCATCCCGATCGACCCCTTCTACCTCACATGGAAGGCGCGTGAGTATGGCCTGCACACCCGCTTCATCGAGCTGTCGGGTGAGGTCAACCAGGCAATGCCAGAATACGTGGTCAGCAAACTGATGGATGGCCTGAATGAGCGCGGTCGCGCGCTGAAGGGTAGCCGCGTGCTGGTCCTGGGCATTGCCTACAAGAAGAATGTCGACGACATGCGCGAGTCGCCGTCGGTGGAGATCATGGAGTTGATCCAGGCCAAGGGCGGCATCGTCGCCTACAGCGATCCGCATGTGCCGGTCTTCCCGAAAATGCGCGAGCACCACTTCGAACTGTCCAGCGAGCCGCTGACCCCGGAGAGCCTCGCCAGCTTCGATGCTGTGGTCCTGGCCACCGACCACGACCGCTTCGACTACGACGCGATCAGCCAGCACTCCAGCCTGCTGGTCGATAGTCGCGGCAAGTATCGCGCGCCCCAGGCGCACATCATCAAGGCCTGATTTGCCTGGAGAATCGAATTTGAAACGTTTTGCCCTGATTGGTGCTGCCGGTTACATTGCTCCCCGGCACATGCGTGCGATCAAGGACACTGGCAACGAGCTGGTCTCCGCTTATGACATCAACGACTCCGTCGGCATCATCGACAGCATTTCACCGCAGAGTGAGTTCTTCACCGAATTCGAGCGCTTTTATGAGCACGCCTGGCGCCTGAAGCGCCAGCCGGAAACAGCGCTGGACTACGTTGCTATATGCTCACCCAATTACCTGCACCAGCCCCATATCGCGGCCGGCCTGCGTCTGGGTTGCGACGTGATTTGCGAGAAGCCGCTGGTGCCGACCCCCGAGGCCCTGGACGAACTGGCACTGGTGGAGCGCGAAACCGGTCGGCGGCTCTACAATATCCTGCAGCTTCGCCATCATCAGGCCATCCTCGCCCTCAAGGAAAAGGTGAGCAGCGCCCGCAGCGAGCACAAGTACGACGTCGAACTGACCTACATCACCTCCCGTGGCAAATGGTACATGGAGAGCTGGAAAGGCGATCCACGCAAATCCTTCGGTGTGGCGACCAACATCGGCGTTCATTTCTACGACATGCTGCACTTCATCTTCGGCAAGCTTCAGCGCAACGTTGTGCATTACACCGATGCCTACAAGGCCGCGGGCTACCTGGAGTACGAAAAGGCACGGGTGCGCTGGTTCCTGTCGATCGATGCTCACGACCTGCCGGATGCGGTGAAGGGCAAGAAGCCCACCTACCGTTCCATCACCGTGAACGGCGAGGAAATCGAGTTCTCCGAGGGCTTCACCGACCTACACACCGTCAGCTACCAGGAAATCCTCGCAGGGCGTGGCTTCGGTATCGCGGATGCCCGTCACTGTGTCGAGACGGTCAACACCATCCGTTCGGCAGCCCTGAGCACTCCCCAGAATGACGAGGGGCACCCGTTCCTCAAGACTCTTTCCCGCTGAGATCGCCATGAACTATCAGGTACATTCCAGCGCCATCGTTGATGATGGCGCGGTGATTGGCGAGGGCTCCCGGGTCTGGCATTTCGTGCACGTTTGCGCTGGAGCGCGGATCGGGCGCGAGTGCTCGCTTGGCCAGAACGTTTTCGTCGGCAACAAGGTCGTGATCGGCGACAAGGTCAAGATCCAGAACAACGTGTCCGTCTACGACAACGTCACCCTCGAGGATGGGGTGTTCTGCGGGCCGAGCATGGTCTTCACCAATGTCTACAACCCCCGATCGCTGATCGAGCGCAAGAGCGAATACCGCAACACACTGGTCAAGCGTGGTGCGACCCTGGGGGCCAATTGCACGGTCGTCTGTGGGGTCACCATTGGCGAGTATGCGTTTGTCGGCGCGGGCGCAGTAGTCAACAAAGACGTCCCCGCCTATGCGCTGGTAGTAGGGGTGCCGGCACGCCAGATAGGCTGGATGAGCGAGTTTGGCGAGCAACTGGAATTGCCTGTGGCGGGTGAAGGCGAAGCCCGCTGCCAGCACACCGGCGCCCGCTACCTCCTCAAGGGACAGCAAGTCAGCAAACTGGATGCATGAGACATGATTGAATTCATCGACCTGAAGGCCCAGCAGGCCCGTATCAAGGACAAGATAGACGCCGGTATCCAGCGGGTCCTGGCCCATGGGCAGTACATCCTCGGCCCCGAAGTGGCCGAGCTGGAAGAACGGCTGGCGGCCTTCGTCGGCGCCAAACACTGTATTTCCTGCGCCAATGGTACCGACGCGCTGCAGATCGCCCAGATGGCGCTGGGAATAGGCCCAGGCGATGAAGTTATCACTCCGGGCTTCACCTACATCGCCACGGCGGAAACCGTGGCGCTGCTGGGTGCCAAGCCGGTCTACGTCGACGTCGACCCTCGCACCTATAATCTCGATCCGCAATTGCTCGAGGCGGCCATCACTCCGCAGACCAAGGCGATCGTTCCGGTCTCGCTGTATGGGCAGTGCGCAGATTTCGACGCGATCAACGCCATTGCAGCCAAGCACGGAATTCCAGTGATAGAGGATGCGGCGCAGAGCTTCGGGGCCAGCTACAAGGGTCGTCGCTCCTGCAACCTTAGTACCATCGCCTGCACCAGCTTCTTCCCGAGCAAGCCGCTGGGCTGCTACGGCGACGGCGGCGCGATCTTCACCAACGACGACGAGCTGGCCAAGGTCATCCGCCAGATCGCCCGTCATGGGCAGGATCGCCGCTACCACCACATCCGTGTAGGCGTGAACAGCCGCCTGGATACCCTGCAGGCCGCGATCCTGTTGCCGAAGCTAGAGATCTTCGAAGAGGAGATCGCCCTGCGCCAGAAGGTTGCCCGTCAGTACGACGTGCAACTGGGCGCCGCCGGAGTGACCACCACGCCATTCATCGAGGCGCACAACATCAGCGCCTTCGCCCAGTACACCGTGCGTGTGCAGGATCGCCCCGCCGTGCAGGAGCGCCTGAAAGCGCTGGGCGTACCGACAGCCGTGCACTATCCCATACCTCTGAACAAGCAGCCTGCCGTGGCTGACGCCCGGGTTCATTTGCCGGTGGGCGATGCCGTGGCCGAGCAGGTCATCAGCCTGCCAATGCACCCGTACCTCAACGACGAGGATATACGCCTCGTGGTCAGCGGGTTCATTGGTAATGAGGGATGAGTCTGACCCGTTTGAAGGAGCGGTTGGCCAACAACCGCTTTCTGACGGGGGTTTTGACCCTCGCATCGGCAACGGCGGCTGGCCAGCTCATTCTCGTGCTGGCCACACCCCTGCTGACACGTCTCTACACGCCCGAAGAGTTCGGCCTGCTGGCCGTGTTCATGGCAGTCATGGCGGTGGTCCTGGTGGTCTCGAGCCTGCGTTACGAGTTCGCGATTCCACTGCCGCGCAATGCGGGTAGCGCTCGCCAGCTGCTTTATCTCGCCTTGGCCATCAACCTCGCGATGGCGGTGCTGTCGCTTCTGGCGGTGGTGCTGTTTCGGGACGATATTGCACGTTTGGTGAAGGCACCGCAGCTTTCCACCTACCTGTGGCTGCTGCCGCTGGGGATTCTGTTCGCGGGTACCTATAAGGCGTTGAGTTACTGGGCGATCCGGAACAAGGACTACCCGGTGATTGCCCGGACCAAGATCGTGCAGAGTCTGGCGAACGTCGCGACGCAGGTGCTGGCAGGGCTCGCGGGCCTCGGCGCGTTCGGCTTGATGCTCGGGCAGGTGGTCGGTCAGACCGCGGGGGCCGCGCGCCTGGCCACCGGCGCGCGCCTGCGTGGCGTGTTCTCGCTGGAGCGGTTGAACAGCCTTCGTTCGAGGGCTATGCTGCGGCGCCACCGGCATTTTCCCAAGTATGACGCGCCGGCCGCCACGGTCGACGTTTTGAGCGTGCAGTTGCCCAACCTGATGTTGGCGGGTCTGTTCAGCCCTATGGTGGCTGGCCTCTACATGCTGGCCGAGAGGGTCCTGTCGGCACCGATGGGATTGCTGGGACAAGCAGTAGGGCAGGTATTGTTCGGAAGCAGCCGAGACGCCATCCAGCAGGGTACCCTGGATCGACTGGCGATCAGGATCATCGCCAGTCTGTCGGCGATGATCCTGTTGCCGGCCATTGCTGTCTTCTTCTGGGCTGGCGACCTGTTCGCCTGGATCTTCGGCGATGTGTGGCGAGAGGCGGGCTTGTACGCCAGCTGGATGATTCTGGGGCTGTCGGTGCAGTTCCTCTATTCGCCTATTTCGATGGTGCTGATGGCGACCAACGGACAGAAGATCAACCTGTTCATTCATCTGTTCATGCTCCTGGCCAAGGCTGGCGCCGTCATCTTCGGTTACTACCTAGGTAGCCCGCTTGCAGCGGTCATCGGCTTCTCCGTGGTAGGGGTGGTCGGTTATGCCGGCGCGATACTCATAATCCTGGCGCATGCACGGAAGTACCGCGTCAGTTCCTGATTCTTATTGGATTTGTTGGGTCAATTATGTGCGGGATCGTCGGTGGCTTCTGGAAAGGAGCCGAGCAGGGCTTGGAGGGACGGCTGGAGGCAGCGCTACTGGCCATGCGTCATCGTGGGCCTGATGACAAAGGATTTGAGCTGACCCAGGTGTCTGGCGGCGTGGTCGCGCTTGGTCACACTCGGCTGTCCATCATTGATCTGAGCGCCGGCGGGCACCAGCCGATGTACTCGCCCGACGGTCGCTATGCGTTGGTGTTCAACGGCGAAATCTACAACTACCGGGAATTGCGCACGCAACTCCAGGCCAAAGGGATCCAGTTCCGGTCGGACTCCGATACCGAGGTCCTGCTGCATGCCTGGATCACCTGGGGGCAGAGTTGCCTGGAACGGTTCCAGGGCATGTTCGCCTTCGTCCTTCACGATCGCCAGGCCGAGACCCTGACCTGCGCGCGTGATGCCTTTGGCATCAAGCCGTTCTTCTACAGCTTCCAGGCCGGCCGCTTCGCCTTTGCGTCGGAGCTTCCGGCGCTGAAGGCCATGCAGCCTGGCAAGCCGCGTGTGGACTGGCAGCGCAGTTACGACTATCTGGTCAACGCAGACTACGACAGCCAGCCGCGCACTTTCATCGAGGGCATCCTGCACCTGCCGCCCGCTCACTGGATGGTGGTCGATCTCAAGGCCGGCACGCTGAGCGCGCCCAGTCCCTGGTGGAGGCCACGGGTGCGCGAGGACGCTCCAGTCAGTTTTGCGCAGGCGGTGGAGGCCGTTCGCGAGCAGTTCCTGGACAACATCCGACTGCATCTGCGCAGTGACGTGCCCTTGGGCGCAGCGCTGTCCGGCGGTATCGATTCTTCGGCGGTGGTCTGCGCCATGCGCTATGTGGATCGTGAAAGTCCGATTCACACATTCAGCTTCATCGCAGCCGGCAGCCCTCTTTCGGAGGAGCACTGGGTCGACCAGGTGAATGCCCATGTTGGGGCGACTGCGCACAAGTTCGTGGCATCAGGCGAAGAGTTGGCGCGTGACCTCGATGACATGATCCGGGTGCAGGGTGAGCCGTTCGGCAGCACCAGCATCTACGCCCAGTACCGTGTTTTTCAGCAGGCCAAGGAAGCGGGCATCACAGTGACCCTGGACGGGCAGGGGGCTGATGAGCTGTTGGCGGGTTACAGCGGTTACCCTGGGTTGCGCCTGAAGAGTCTGGTGGAGCGAGGCCAAATCCTCCAGGCGCTCCAGTTCGCGCGCAATTGGAGCCAATGGCCAGGCCGTAGCCAGCGTCATGCCTGGATGCATCTGGCGCAGCTGATGATCCCAGGCTCCCTGAACGAGGTGGCCAAGCGTGCCATTGGTCGCGAGACGACCCCGGCTTGGCTGAAGGCTGACGTCCTGAGCGATGCCGGCGTGACCTTCAAGGAGTTCGTGCACCCGATGACTACGGAAGGCTGTGGTCGCAGGGTTGTCGAGCGCCTGGGAAGCTCCTTGCAGTCGCGTGGTTTGCCGGAACTGCTGCGGCACGCGGACCGCAACTCCATGCGCTTCTCCGTCGAGAGTCGCGTGCCGTTCCTCACTTTGCCCATGGCTGACCTGCTGCTCGGCCTACCCGAAGATTACCTGATTTCTCCCAAGGGCGAGACCAAGAGTGTGTTCCGTGCTGCAATGCGTGGAATCGTTCCGGATCACATTCTGGATCGCAAGGACAAGATTGGCTTCGCCACCCCCGAGCGCGAGTGGCTGGTTGATATCGCGCCGAAGCTCCGTGAATGGCTGCAGGAGAGTGAAGAGATTCCATTCTTGCATAGTGACCGGTTGCTGCAGAGCTTTGATGAGGCGATGACCGGCAAGCGCCCATTCTCCTGGCAGGTGTGGCGTTGGGTCAACTTCTGCCGTTGGTACCGAATGATGGGGTAGGGCCCGATGCGGGTGATTCAAGTCCAGAGACGCAAAGAGGTTTGATGTCCACCAGTACGCTGTTCAAGTACGTTCGCGCCCAGTACGCCGCGCTTCTTTTCGCCTTGGCCCTTCTTGCGGGCTACGGCGGCATGGGCTTGGTCGGCTATTATGAAAGCGGTAACGCCTATTACCTCGATCTGGCGTTTCTGGCGTTGCTCGCGTCCGGTACTGTGCTTGCCTTTTCGCAGATATCGTTGATTCGCGAGACCATCATCACGCCAAGGGTCGTGATCGGTGTTGGTGTATTGTTCTTCATAGTGTTCGGTGTTTTCGCTTGTTTCGCGCTATTGGTACTCGCCACCGCCGAGGCTATCCCCTTGCTGGCATGGGTCAGTGGAGCAGACCCGGAAACCCTCGTCCTGCTGCGGGAAAAATTCCTAAAGGCCCGGGAGGGATGGCAGGCGGTCTTTCCCTACATCAATGGCTTGTTCACCGGTGCCTTGATCCCGTACTGCCTGGCCTACTTCTTCCTCGAGCGCTATCGCTGGCGCTGGCTCGCCTTTGGTGCGTTCCTGCTGTACTGCATCGTTTTCATCGAGAAGGTGTTCTTCCTCAAGGCCATGCTGCCGCTGCTGTATGTAGCATTCTGCGTGCGGGAAGGTCGAGCATCGACCTTTCTGTTGGTGATCGGGCTGTGTCTGGGGATCCTGTTCTTCCTGGGGGTCGTTTCGGGGTTTGGAACCAGTGTGGTCGAAACCAGCGTACCGTTCTTTTCCAATGAGTATCGTCCCTCCGGTACCTTCAATTTTCTGGCGTGGCGAGCAATCGCGGTGCCCGTATTCACGGCTGCGGATGCATTGGCCTACTTTGCCGAGGGCCTCCATTCGAACCATCTGATGGGGGCCACGAGCTCCCTCCTGGCGGCATTGTTCGGCCTGGAGCGTGTGGATTTCGAGCGTCTGGTGTTCGCCTACCAGTGGGGACAGACGGAAACGGGGACCGGGTCCGCCAACTCGGTGTACTTCGTGGATGCCTATGTCAATTTCGGTATCTGGGGTGTCATTTTTTTCTCGGCCATCATTGGTGTGCTGTTCCGAATGATTGCCCGGAGTCGTGATCAGGCATTGCACGCAATCTGGCCGCTGTTCGCTTTTGGCCTCTATGTTTCGGGGCTGGTGGGCAATCTGGCGAGTAACGGATTCCTGCTGGTTTTTGTCTTTTGTGGCATGACGCAAATTCGAAGTGCCATCAAGGCCAAATCGCCCGGTGCAGAGGCCGCGCATAATTCCGCCTCTTGCGAGGATGCAACGGGTTTTCCGGGGCGAAGTTGATTACTGTCGCCGGCGAGTCGGGCTCCTTGCTCATCGCCGGCATTGGAAATTGTCTTATTTAAAGGTTTGCCGAGGTACATGTGAAAATCCTGACCATCGTTGGGGCCCGTCCCCAGTTCATCAAGGCGGCTACCGTCAGCCGGGTCATCAGTCGGACCGAGGACCTTGCCGAGGTCATGGTTCACACTGGCCAGCATTTCGATGCGAATATGTCCGATGTGTTCTTTCACGAGCTGGACATCCCGCCCCCCGCTTACAACCTGGGCGTAGGCGGCGGCACCCATGGGCAGAACACTGGGCGCATGTTGGAGGGGATCGAGGCCGTGATGCTGAAGGAGCACCCGGATGCGATCCTGGTCTATGGCGATACCGACTCGACCTTGGCCGGCGCCCTGGCTGCGGCGAAGATCCATATCCCGGTCGTGCATGTCGAGGCCGGTCTGCGCTCGTTCAACAGGCGCATGCCGGAGGAGGTCAACCGCCAACTGACCGACCACATCAGTGCGCTCCTGTTGACACCCAACGATGTAGCGGTGGCGAACCTGGCCAAAGAGGGTATCCAAGGCGAGCAGGTTCAGAACGTGGGGGATGTCATGTACGACGCCGCCCTGTTCTTCGGTCAGAAAGCCGAGGAAACCAGCCAGATCCTGTCGCGCCTGGCGCTTGACTCGAAGGGCTACGTGCTGGCCACTGTCCATCGCCAGGAGAATACCGACGATCCCAAACGCCTTCAGCGCATTCTCGATGGCTTCTCGCGCCTGGCGCGCCCCGTTGTGCTCCCGTTGCACCCGCGGACCCGTCAGCGCATCGCGTCCTTCGGCTTCACGATTCCGGCCAATGTGCAGATCGTTGATCCGCTGGGCTACATCGACATGGTGATGCTGGAGAAACACGCCTGCCTGGTCGCCACCGACTCCGGCGGTGTGCAGAAGGAGGCCTATTTCCATGGCGTACCCTGCCTGACCCTGCGGGACGAGACCGAGTGGGTGGAGCTGGTGCAATTGGGCTGGAACACTCTGCTGTCGCCAGCTGACGAGGATTTCCTCGATAAGATCGCTGTCGTGCCAGCGCCCGGCGTAACCGGGCAGTTCCCGTACGGTAACGGCAAAGCGGCTGAACAGGTGATCGATGCCATCGTCAAGGCCTTTGGTTGATCACCGCCTGCAAGGAAGATCGCGCTTAATGAATATCCTCGTTATTTCGAGTTATTTCGGGCCAGAAACCTCGGTTGGGGTCCTCCGGATCAACGCTTTTGTCAAGTACTGGTCCAGGCTCGGCCATCAGGTGCACGTGGTGACCATGCCCTACGCGGGTGAGCTGCCGACTGGTCTGCGGGACAACCCGAATGTGACTGTGCATCAGGTAGCTCCTTTCCTGATCGGTGGTCGTCAGTCTGGGGGCGTCCAGGGGTACTCGAAAGGAGCCAAGGGGAAGCTCAGGAAGCTCATCAACTTCCAGTACTGGATCAAACGCAAGTTCCTGTCCAATTACCTGGACCCCCGCGTCCTCTGGTGGCCGCGCGCAGCGAACTTCGTCTGCAAGCAGCTCACACCGTCGATCAAGTTCGACTTCTTGATCTCCACCGTGCCGTCCTACACGGCCCATTCTGCAGCTGCGGCCGTGAAGTTCTTCAACAAGGACATTCGCTGGGTGGCCGATTATCGCGACCTGTGGTCCGGCAACCCGATTTTTCCGGGGTGCGGTCCTGTACGCGTGTTCGAGCGTGCTCACGAGCGCCTCGTGTTGAGTCAGGCGGATTTGATTGTTTCGATCAACGAGCCCCTGATCTCCGAGCTGACCGTGTTGCATGGTCGCAACCGTCGCTACCTGACTGTCCCGAACGGCTTCGACGATGGTGAAGTGGATGTGTTCCGCGCTATTGAGGTTCAGCGTCAGGACGACGAGGTGAGCATTGTCTACGCCGGAAGCATCCTGCCGGGTCTCCAGGATCCGACCCCGTTGCTGCAGGCCTTCAAAGAGTTGGCGATGGAAGGGAAGATCAAGCCAGGCGATCTGTCGCTTCGCTTTTACGGGGATTATTCGGCCCTCGAGAACTTCCCGCTAGCCTCAGATCCGGTGGTCCAGGACTACGTGAAACTATGTGGCAAGGTTCCACGGCAGGAAATCTTGCAGGTCCAGCGCAACGCCGATTTTCTGCTATTTCTCGGCTCCAAGCCGGTGGCGAGCAACGTAGGTTCCACCACTGGCGTGGTGAGCGGGAAGATCTTCGAATACCTGATTTCCGGTACCGAGGTCATGGCGGTAGGTGTCACCGATGACATGCTGGTCGCCGAGATGCTGCAGAAATCCGCCTCGGGCGCCCACTATGGTTTCGATGTCGCCAAGTTGAAGCAACGCCTTCTCGACTCAATGGCGTCGGGGGGGGAGAAGGTGGAGCCGAATATGAGCTATCTCGATCAGTTCCGCCGTAGTGTCCAGGCTGAGAGCCTGATCAACCAAGTCAAGAACCTGATGTAGTGGGTCAACGTGAAGCTATTGCTCGTATCCCAGTACTTCTGGCCGGAAACTTTCATCATCAATGACCTCGTGCGCAAGTTGTCGGAGCAGGGACATGAGGTGGTGGTGGCGACCGGAAAGCCCAATTACCCGGGGGGGGATGTCTTCGACGGCTACACGGCTGGCGGTGTGCAGCGTGAGCATTTCGCCGGCGATGTCGAGGTGATCCGCGTCCCGCTATGGCCGCGAGGGCAGGGCGGTGCCCGTAACTTGATCCTGAACTACCTCTCCTTCGTCACCACGGGCCTTGCACTATTGCCGTGGCTGCTCCGGGGTCGCAAGTTCGATGCGATCCTGGTGTTCGCGCCATCGCCGATCACGCAGGTCATTCCGGCCATCCTTTTGAAATGGCTGAAGCGCTCTCACCTGGCGGTCTGGGTGCAGGACCTCTGGCCGGAAAGCCTGGCCGCGACGGGTTTTGTGCGCGATCCTCGCCTTCTTCGCATGGTGGGCTGGATGGTGCGCGGGATCTACGCTTGCTGCGACACGCTTCTTCTTCAATCGCGCGCGTTTGCTGATCCGGTCGCGCGCTATGCTAGCCGCGGCAAGTTGGTCTATTACCCCAACTCCATCGCGTTGCCGGCCGAGACGACAGCGCCGATCAAGGTACCGTCAGAACTCCTCGATGAGATGGAGCGCAATTTCAGCCTGGTGTTCGCCGGCAATATCGGCACTGCCCAGGCCATTGAAACTGTGGTCGAAGCGGCAGGGCAGCTGAAGCACGAGCCCGGCCTCAAGCTCGTGCTGGTCGGCAGTGGTAGCCGGCTCGACTGGGTGCGCGAGCGCAAGGAGGCGCTGGGACTGGACAACCTGATCCTGGCGGGGCGCTTTCCGATGGAGGCGATGCCGCAGATATTCGAGCGCTCGTCGGCCCTGCTGGTCTCGCTAAAGGACGAAGAGATCTTCGCCTATACCATTCCCAGTAAGGTGCAGGCCTACCTGGCCGCAGGGAAACCGGTCATCGCCTCGTTGCGAGGAGAGGGCGCTCGCGTTGTCGAAGAGGCCGGAGCTGGGAAAAGCTGTGAGCCAGAGAACGCAGAGGCGCTTGTGGCGAGCATCCTTGCCCTCAAGGGAATGTCACCCGCTGAACGCGAGGAGGCAGGTGCCGCCGGTCGGCGTTATTTCAGTGAACATTTCGACATGGACCGCCAGGTGGATCGCCTAGTGGATATCCTTGAGTCGAGAGCCAAGAAAAAAGGGGGTGTTTGAGCGATGCGGGTATTGATTTTGGGTGTGACCGGCATGCTTGGGCATGACGTTTTCAAAGTACTGAGCGCGTCCACCACGCTGGAAGTTTGGGGTACGCTGCGCAGCCCAGCGGGGCTGCGCCATTTCAGTGATGACCAGCAGGCGCGTCTGCTCGCGGGGGTCGATGTGCTCGACCAGGACGCGCTGACCGCTGCCCTGGCGCGCGTACGCCCCGATGTGGTGGTCAACTGCGTGGGCCTGATCAAGCAGCTTGCCGATGCCAACGATCCGCTGGCCGCGCTGCCGATCAATGCCATGCTGCCGCATCGCTTGGCCAACCTCTGCGCGCTGGGCGGGGCGCGCCTGATTCACGTCAGCACCGACTGCGTGTTCTCCGGCAGCAAGGGGCTCTATGTAGAGTCGGACCTGTCCGATGCCGAGGACCTTTACGGCAAGTCGAAGTACATTGGCGAACTGCACGATTTGCCGCATGCGATCACGCTGCGAACGTCGATCATTGGTCACGAACTGGGTAGCAACTACGCTCTGGTGGATTGGTTCCTGTCCCAGGAGGGGCGCGTCAAGGGCTATCGCAAGGCAATTTTCTCTGGCCTGCCGACCGTCGAGTTGGCTCGGGTGATCCGTGACCATGTGATTCCTGCACCGGAACTGCACGGTCTCTACCATCTATCGGTCGATCCCATCGACAAGTACACCCTGCTCAGCCTGGTGGCAGAGGTCTATGGCAAGGACATCGAGATCGTTCCGGACGATCAGATGGTGATCGACCGGTCACTCGACTCCAGCCGCTTCCGTCGCGACGCCGGCTACACGCCGCCAACCTGGCGAGCACTCATTGAGCAGATGCGCGATCAGCGCTGAACGATCCCAAATTTGAAACTGGTGGCAAATATGTTTGATGACAAGGTCCTGATGATTACCGGTGGTACCGGATCGTTTGGCAATACCGTGCTGAAGCGTTTCCTGGATACCAACGTCAAGGAAATCCGTGTTTTCAGTCGCGACGAGAAGAAGCAGGAAGACATGCGCATCGCGCTGGCCAACGATAAGGTTAAATTCTTCATCGGCGATGTGCGTGACTACGACAGCCTGTCCAACGCCATGGTCGGCGTCGACTACATCTTCCATGCAGCGGCCTTGAAGCAGGTGCCGTCCTGCGAGTTCTATCCGATGGAAGCGGTAAAGACCAATGTCATCGGAACCGAGAACGTGCTCAATGCGGCCATTGCTGCGGGTGTGAAGCGCGTGGTCGTGCTCTCCACCGACAAGGCCGTCTACCCGATCAACGCCATGGGTATCTCCAAGGCAATGGCCGAAAAGCTCATGGTCGCCAAGTCCCGCCTCATTCCCGAGAGCGGCCCGGTGATCTGTGCGACCCGGTACGGCAACGTGATGGCCTCGCGGGGCTCGGTGATCCCGCTGTTCATCGATCAGCTCAAGGGCGGCGAGCCTCTGACCGTCACTGACCCGAACATGACCCGCTTCCTGATGTCTCTGGAAGACTCGGTTGATCTGGTGCTGCATGCCTTCGAGCACGCCGAGCAGGGCGACATCTTCGTCCAGAAGGCACCGGCCTCCACCGTGGCCGATCTTGCCCAGGCGCTCAAGGAGCTGTTCGTGCGTGACAACCTGGTCAAGGTGATCGGCACTCGCCATGGCGAGAAACTCTACGAATCGCTGATCTCCCGCGAGGAGATGGCCAAGGCCGAGGATATGGGCCGCTACTACCGCATTCCAGCGGACAATCGCGACCTCAATTACAAGAAGTATTTCGTCGAAGGGGAGACCCATATCTCCGAACTTGACGACTACACCTCGCACAATACCGAGCGCCTGGATGTCCCTGGCATCAAGGAACTGCTGCTGAAGCTGGATTACATCCAGGGAGAACTCAATGCTTAAGGTGATGACCCTGGTCGGTACCCGGCCCGAGCTGATCAAGATGAGCCGCGTAATTGTCGAGCTCGACAAGCAGGTCAACCATGTCCTGGTCCACTCGGGCCAGAACTACGACTATGAACTAAATCAGGTCTTCTTCGATGACCTGGAGATCCGCAAGCCCGACCATTTCCTGGGGGCAGCTGGTGAGACCGCTGCCAAAACCATCGCCGAAGTGATCTCCAAGGCCGACGAGGTGCTGGACCTGGAGAAACCCGATGCGCTGCTACTGTACGGCGATACCAACACCTGCCTCGCCGTGATCGCCGCCAAACGCCGCAAGATCCCGGTCTTCCACATGGAAGCCGGCAACCGCTGCTTCGACCAGCGTGTGCCCGAAGAGCTCAATCGCAAGGTGCTGGACCATTTGAGCGACATCAACATGGTGTTGACCGAGCATGCGCGCCGATACCTGATAGCCGAAGGCATCCGCCCTGAGACAATTATCAAGACTGGCTCGCACATGGAGGAAGTACTCGACTACTACATGCCGCGTATCCAGGCCTCGACTGTGTTGTCCAGAGAAAGGCTCGAGGAAGGCAAATTCTTCATCGTCAGCACCCACCGCGAAGAGAACGTGGACACCCCGGAGAATCTGCGGGACCTCTTGGCAACTTTGCGAGCGCTGGCTGATACCTACCAGTACCCGATCATAGTCTCGACGCATCCGCGAACTCGCAAGCGCCTGGAGGCGTTGGGTGAGTCGCTGGACCATCCGTTGATCCGTTTCGTCAAACCCTTTGGGTTGCTTGATTACATAAAGCTCCAGATGTCGGCGTTCTGCGTGCTGTCAGATAGCGGCACCATTACCGAAGAGGCTTCGCTGTTGAATCTGCCGGCCATTACAATCCGCAACGCCCACGAGCGACCGGAAGGTATGGATGAGGGGACACTGATCATGAGCGGCCTGAAAGCCGAGCGGGTTCTGGATGCGGTGCGAGTTATAACCAGCCAGCACGATCGCCACGCGCGGGTCATTCCGGTGGTCAGGGACTATCAAGCGGGGCCGGTCTCCAAGCAGGTAGTCAGGGTTGTCTTGAGTTATACCGACTATATCAACCGCACGGTCTGGTCCAAGGGCTCGCTGTAGAGGTGCTCGAATGCGTGTTTTGTTGACCGGCGCGACGGGTTTTGTCGGGCGCGCGGTTCTGGAACGACTGGCCAGGGCACAAGATGTCCATCTCGTTGCTGCCTTGCGGCGGTCGGTTCCAGGTCTGCCCGGCGTTGTTTCTACCGCGACGATAGCAGGAATAGATGGCAATACGGATTGGCGCCATGTCCTCGACGGCGTGAGTGTTGTCATTCACGCGGCCGCGCGCGTCCATGTCATGAACGAGATTGCGGCTGATCCGATAAACGAGTTTCGCAAGGTCAACGTCGAGGGAACCCTCACCCTCGCTCGACAGGCGGCGGAAGCCGGCGTTCGCCGCTTCATCTTTATCAGTTCGATCAAGGTCAATGGTGAAGGTACGTCTCCATCCAGGCCCTACCAAGCTGATGACCAACCTGCACCGGCGGATCCTTACGGTGTCTCCAAACTCGAGGCTGAGATCCAGCTCAAATCGCTGGCGGAGGCAACGGGCATGGAGGTAGTTATCATTCGCCCGCCGCTTGTGTACGGACCCGGCGTCAGGGCCAATTTCCTGAGCATGATGCGATGGTTGCAGAAAGGCATTCCATTGCCTCTTGGAGCTATTAATAACCGACGTAGTCTTGTTGCGCTGGACAACCTCGTTGATCTGATTGTGACTTGCATCGATCACCCGGGCGCGGCGAACGAGATATTTCTCGTGAGTGACGGAGAAGACCTCTCTACCAGTGAACTCCTTCGACGCATGGGCAAGGCGATGGGAAAATCTGCCAGGTTGCTGCCGGTGCCGGTCTGGGTGCTTGAATTGGGAGCAGCAGCTTTGGGGAAGCGAGCGTTTTCCCACCGGCTCTGTGGCTCTTTGCAGGTCGATATCTACAAAGCGCGCGCTCTTCTGGGGTGGACTCCGCCATTTGGTGTCGATGAGTCCCTCCAGAAGGCCGCTCAGCATTTCTTGGAACATCAAGCGAAATGACAATTTGGTGGTTACTGCCCGCCGTAATTCTCGCCTCTCTCATCTTGACTGGCGGACTGCGTCGCTACGCTTTGGCCCGACGTTTAATGGACGTCCCCAACTCACGTAGTTCACATTCCGTCCCGACGCCCAGAGGTGGGGGCGTAGCAATTGTGGTCTGCTTTCTTGTTTCCCTGCCGCTGCTTTTCCTGACTCAGGGGCTGAGTGGCGCAGCGATGTGGGCACTGCTGGGGGGCGGGGCTTGGGTTGCTCTGGTCGGTTTTCTGGATGACCATGGACACATCGCTGCTCGTTGGCGACTACTGGCGCATTTCATCGGTGCCGGATGGGTGCTCTGGCTAGTGGGAGGCATTCCGGAACTGCAGTTTTTCGGAGTTGTTTTAGATCTGGGTCTGTTCGGCTACCTATTGGGTGCCCTTTTTCTCGTATGGCTGTTGAACCTTTACAACTTCATGGATGGTATTGACGGCATTGCTAGTGTGGAGGCGATCTCTGTCTGCCTGGGGGGGGCGTTGCTTTACTACCTTCTTGGGCAGTCGCATCTCATGTTGCTCCCGTTGTTACTAGGGGCTGCTGTCTGTGGCTTCTTGTTCTGGAACTTCCCTCCAGCAAAGATTTTCATGGGCGATGCCGGAAGCGGCTTTCTGGGCATTACCCTGGGTGCGCTTTCCCTGCAGGCAGCCTGGGTAGATCCTCAGTTGCTTTGGTGCTGGCTAATCTTGTTGGGTGTTTTCATCGTGGACGCCACATGGACACTCTTACGTCGCCTATTGCGAGGGGATAAGGTGTACGAAGCTCATCGTAGTCATGCCTATCAATATGCTTCGCGGTTGTTTGGACGCCATCTGCCGGTGACGCTGGTTGTGGGGGCTATCAACATATTCTGGCTGGTGCCTTTGGCCTGCTGGGTAGCGGTGGGCGGTATCGATGGTGTGCTGGGACTTCTGTTGGCCTACGCTCCGTTGGCGATGTTGGCAATCAGGTTCAATGCGGGTAAGCAAGAGATTCCGGCATAGCGGTTCCGAGCATTCGTTTGAATATTGAGTGCTGTTTTTTATATCAATGCGCCAGAGATGCAGTGTTGAATTGCCTCGTTTTTGAGGCTTGTTCATTGAGAGGCCCAGGTTGGTCTAGATGAATTTGGGATAAGGAACCCTGAAGATGTTGCGCGAGTGGTTGTTGCGGCTTCCGCGTCGATACAAGCGGCTTTTGCAAGTTGCAGTCGACGTGTTCCTCGTCTGGGGTGCGCTGTGGTTCGCTTTTGTCGTCCGTTTGGGGGGCGATGAACTAGTCCATCCCTTCGGCGGGCACTCTTGGTTGTTCATCGTCGCCCCTCTGCTGTCGATTCCGCTCTTCATTCGATTCGGAATGTATAGGGCTGTAATGCGATATTTCGGCAATGATGCCCTGATAGCGATCGCAAAGGCTGTAACCTTGTCCGCGCTTCTTCTGGCGCTGGCTATTTATTGGTACCGAGATGCGCCGGAAGTGATTCCTCGGTCTCTGGTTTTCAATTACTGGTGGTTGAGCCTGGTGATGGTAGGCGGGCTTCGTCTGGTGATGCGTCAGTATTTTCTGGGCGATTGGTTCTCAGCAACACTCCAGGCGCCGTTTGTCAGCGCGGCCGATGGGTTCCCGCGTGTCGCTATCTACGGCGCAGGGGCTGCTGGTAATCAACTGGTTGCTGCGTTGCGCATGGGGCGTTCAATGCGGCCGGTGGCATTCATCGACGATGACAGCAATATTGCCACGCGCATTATCGCCGGCTTGCAAGTCTACAAGCCCAAGCACATTCAGCAGATGATTGAGCAAACCGGGGCCCAGGAAGTCCTGCTGGCAGTTCCCTCCGCTTCCCGGGAGCGTCGTAGGGAAATTCTGGCTGAACTGGAGCGCTACCCGCTGCACGTTCGCAGCATCCCTGGATTCATGGACCTCGCCAGCGGTAGAGTCAAGGTGGACGATATCCAGGAGGTCGACATTGCTGACCTGCTGGGGCGCGACGCTGTCCCTCCACGTAAAGAGCTTTTCGAACGTTGCATCCGTGGCAAAGTGGTCATGGTGACTGGTGCCGGTGGTTCGATTGGTTCTGAGCTGTGCCGCCAGATTTTAGGAAGCGGACCCAGGACCTTGCTGTTGTTCGAGCACAGCGAGTTCAACCTGTACAACATACAGATCGAGCTTGAGCAGAGAATGTCCCGTGAGGCGCACAGCGTGCATCTTGTACCCATTCTCGGGTCGGTCCGGAACATGTCCAGGTTGCAGGATGTAATGCGTACGTGGAACGTCGACACGGTCTACCATGCTGCGGCTTACAAGCATGTGCCAATCGTTGAGCACAATATCGCCGAGGGTGTCGTCAACAACGTGATGGGGACGCTTTATACGGCGCAAGCAGCTATTCAGGCGGGGGTTGATAACTTTGTATTGATCTCCACTGACAAGGCTGTCCGCCCTACCAACGTCATGGGCGGTACGAAGCGTCTCTCGGAGATGGTGCTGCAAGCGCTCAGTCTGGAGTCTGCTCCAGTGCTGATGGGGGATGACCCTTCGTTGCATCGGGTCAACAAGACCCGTTTTACCATGGTCCGATTTGGCAACGTCCTTGGTTCCTCTGGTTCGGTGATTCCACTTTTCCGCGAGCAAATCAAGCGTGGTGGGCCGGTCACGGTAACGCATCCGAACATCACCCGTTATTTCATGACCATTCCTGAGGCCGCACAGTTGGTCATTCAGGCTGGCTCGATGGGGCAGGGCGGTGACGTTTTCGTTCTAGACATGGGGCAGCCAGTAAAGATCGCCGAGCTGGCAGAGAAGATGGTTCACCTGTCTGGCCTTACTGTTCGTTCCGCGAGTAACCCCAAGGGGGATATCGCGATTGAGTTCAGCGGCCTGCGTCCAGGGGAGAAACTCTACGAGGAACTCCTCATTGGAGATAACGTCAGTCCTACCGAGCACCCGATGATTATGCGGGCTAACGAGGAGCACTTGGCTTGGGATGTCTTCAAGCACGTGCTTGCGGACTTGTTCAACGCAGTCGAGGCTGATGATTACCTGAAGGTGCGTCAAATCCTACGAGAAACTGTCAACGGCTACACGCCAGAAGAAGAAATTGTTGACTGGATTCATCAGCAACGTCGCATTGAGGCTTCAAGCTCCCGAAGCTAGCTTGTGGAGCGGCGGCATAGGCCGTTCTTCCACTGTTAGACAAGGAGCGTTTGAGATGTTGCGTATCAGGATTGCTTCGCTGGTTTTCTCGTTGGCAGCGATGTTCGCAGGTGTGGTACCTGCAGCAATGGCCGCCAAGGAACCGGTTGCGGAGGTGGCGGTTGCGACTGCCGCTGAGTCGGCCCGAATCAACCTCAACTCGGCAGATGCTGCTGCGTTGCAGGCAGGGCTCATAGGGATTGGGGAGACGAAAGCTAAGGCGATTGTTCAGTATCGCGATGAAAATGGCCCTTTTGCCTCGGTGGACGACTTGCTGGAAGTTAAGGGGATCGGAGCGAAGACACTGGAGAAGAACCGCGACAGACTGCGCATCGATTAATAATACGTGCACGGAAAAGCCGGCCTTTGAGGCCGGCTTTTTTTGTTTGCAGCACCGTTTTGGGCTGGGACTGATTCCGCCGGTATCGATGGTGCAGGCCGAGCGCGGCAGTGTGGCCCAAGGAGTCCCTGGTGAGAGTCCCAGAGCTCCAAATAAAAAGCCCCCAGCAAATGCTGAGGGCTTTCTAATTTGGCTCCGCGACCTGGACTCGAACCAGGGACCCAATGATTAACAGTCATTTGCTCTACCGACTGAGCTATCGCGGATCTGATGCGCGTATCTTACTGATTAGAAAGGAGAAGTCAAGCGCCTGGCTTGAGCTTCTCCTCGCTTTTTTCAGAGCACCTGGGCGATGGCGCGAGTGACGCTTTCCAGGTTGTTGTTGTTCAGCGCGGCGACACAGATACGACCGGTGCTGACAGCGTAGATACCGAACTCGTTCTTGAGGCGCTCAACCTGCTCGGCGGTGAGGCCGGAGTAGGAAAACATGCCGCGTTGGCGGGCGACGAAGCTGAAATCGCGTTTGGCACCGTTGGTGGCAAGTTGCTCGACCATGGCCAGGCGCATACTGTGGATGCGATGGCGCATTTCACCCAGCTCTTCCTCCCACATGGCGCGCAGTTCCGGGCTGTTCAGCACGGAAGCAACCACGGTGGCACCGTGGGTCGGCGGGTTGGAGTAGTTGGTGCGGATGACGCGCTTGACCTGGGACAGCACGCGGCCAGCTTCTTCCTTCGAGCCAGTGACCACGGACAGCGCGCCGACGCGCTCACCGTAGAGCGAGAAGGACTTGGAGAAGGAACTGGAGACGAAGAAGGGCAGGCCGGACTGCGCGAACAGGCGAACGGCTTCGGCGTCCTGGTCAATGCCAGCACCGAAACCCTGGTAGGCGATATCGAGGAACGGAACGTGCTCGCGCTCTCGCAGGACTTCCAGGACAGCTTTCCAGTCGTCCATGGTCAGGTCGACACCGGTCGGGTTGTGGCAGCAGGCGTGCAGAACCACGACGGAGCGTGCCGGCAGGTTCTTCAGATCCTCCAGCAGGCCGGCACGGTTCACGCCATTGGTCACGGCATCGTAGTAGCGATAGTTCTGGACCGGGAAACCAGCAGCTTCGAACAGTGCACGGTGGTTTTCCCAGCTCGGGTCGCTGATGGCGACAACGGCGTTGGGCAGCAGGCGCTTGAGGAAGTCGGCGCCGCTTTTCAGCGCGCCGGTGCCACCGATGGCCTGGGTGGTGACGACTCGGCCCTGGGCCAGCAATTCGGAGTCAGCACCGAACAGCAGTTTCTGTACCGCCTGGTCATAGGCCGCGATACCCTCGATTGGCAGATAGCCACGCGGAGCGTGGGCCTCGATGCGGGCCTTCTCGGCTTCAGCTACAGCGCGCAGCAGCGGAATGCGGCCCTGCTCGTTGTAGTAGACGCCCACACCCAGGTTGACCTTGGTCGTCCGGGTATCGGCGTTGAATGCTTCGTTAAGGCCCAGGATGGGATCGCGCGGAGCCATTTCGACGGCAGAAAAGAGACTCATGATGCGGCAGCTCGGAGGAGAAAAGTGAGGTAGGAATGCAGCCCCGAGCGAAGTGCGCTAGGGGTTGCGCAATCGGGCCGGTATTATAGCGGCCCAGGTCGCCTGCGGCGATAACGCTTGCAAGCTTTTCGCTAGGTATGACGCTGGTTGCGCGCAGGTGTCACATCCAATTGTCGAGGTCAGCATGTCGGAGTTCCAACTGGTCACCCGCTTCCAGCCTGCTGGCGACCAACCTGAGGCCATCCGTCAGATGGTGGAAGGACTTGAGGCAGGTCTGTCACACCAGACCCTGCTGGGTGTGACGGGGTCGGGCAAGACCTTCAGCATTGCCAATGTCATCTCCCAGGTTCAGCGCCCCACGTTGGTGCTGGCACCGAATAAAACGCTGGCTGCGCAGCTGTATGGAGAGTTCCGTTCTTTCTTCCCGAACAACTCGGTCGAGTACTTTGTTTCGTACTACGACTACTACCAGCCAGAAGCTTACGTACCTTCTTCTGATACCTATATCGAGAAGGACGCGTCGATCAACGACCATATCGAGCAGATGCGACTCTCGGCGACCAAGGCGCTCCTGGAGCGGCCTGATGCCATCATCGTCGCCACTGTTTCTTCCATTTACGGCCTTGGCGACCCCGCTTCCTACCTGAAGATGGTGTTGCATCTGGATCGCGGCGATCGCATCGATCAGCGGACGCTGCTGCGTCGCCTTGCCGAACTGCAGTACACCCGCAATGACATGGACTTCGCTCGTGCAACCTTCCGAGTGCGGGGGGATGTGATCGACATCTTTCCTGCTGAATCCGACCTCGAGGCCATACGTGTCGAGTTGTTCGACGACGAAGTGGAGAACCTTGCGGCGTTTGATCCACTTACCGGGGAAGTCATACGCAAGCTGCCCCGTTTCACCTTCTATCCAAAGAGCCACTACGTAACTCCTCGTGAAGTCCTGCTGGAGGCGGTCGAGAAGATCAAGGATGAGCTCAAGGATCGCCTCGAGCAGCTGCGTAATGCCAACAAACTGGTGGAGGCACAGCGCCTGGAGCAGCGCACGCGGTTCGATCTGGAGATGATTCTGGAGCTGGGGTACTGCAATGGGATCGAGAACTACTCGCGCTACTTGTCCGGCCGTGAGGCAGGTGCACCGCCGCCGACCTTGTACGACTACCTGCCGGCCAATTCCCTGCTCGTCATCGATGAGTCTCACGTCACGGTTCCCCAGGTGGGCGCCATGTTCAAGGGCGACCGTTCCCGTAAGGAGACGTTGGTGGAGTACGGCTTCCGGCTTCCGTCAGCGTTGGATAACCGGCCGTTGCGTTTTGATGAGTGGGAGGCGATCAGTCCGCAAACCATCTTCGTTTCGGCGACGCCTGGCCCTTACGAAGCCGAGCACGCTGGGCGGGTAATCGAGCAGGTGGTACGGCCGACGGGCCTGGTGGACCCGGAGGTGGAGGTACGGCCGGCGATTACGCAGGTGGACGACCTGTTGTCCGAGATTCGCAAACGCGTTGCTATGCAAGAGCGGGTTCTGGTCACGACCCTCACCAAGCGAATGGCCGAGGACCTGACGGATTACCTGGCTGACCACGACGTCAAAGTGCGCTATCTGCACTCTGACATTGATACCGTCGAGCGGGTCGAGATCATTCGGGATCTGCGCGTTGGGGCTTTCGATGTGCTGGTTGGAATCAACCTGCTGCGCGAAGGCCTGGATATGCCCGAGGTATCCCTAGTGGCGATTCTGGATGCCGACAAGGAGGGCTTCCTGCGCTCCGAGCGCTCCCTGATCCAGACCATTGGCCGAGCGGCGCGCAACCTGAACGGCAGGGCAATCCTGTATGCGGACAATGTCACAGGATCGATGCAGAGGGCCCTCGACGAGACCGAGCGGCGGAGGATCAAGCAGGTAGCCTTCAATGAAGCCCACGGCATCGTGCCGAAAGGGGTAAAGAAGGACATCCAGGACATCCTCGAGGGCGCCACCGTTCCCGGTTCGCGCAGCAACAAGCGCAAGGCCATGGCCAAGGCGGCAGAAGAAAGCGCACGCTACGAAAACGAGTTGCGCTCGCCGAGCGAGATCACCAAGCGCATTCGCCAGATGGAAGAGAAGATGTTCCAACTGGCGCGCGATCTGGAGTTCGAGGCGGCTGCGCAGTTGCGAGACGAGATTCAGAAGCTGCGTGAGCGGCTATTGAAGGTCTGACGCATGCACGTTCCCGGCGGGACAAGCAGCGTTCTTCTTGCGTGGGTAGCATTCCCGCAGGAGCCAGCTTGCTGGCGAAGATGTCCGCATTCGCCAGCAAGCCGGCTCCTGCAAAAAAAACACTGCCTCTCGTCCCCGCGAGGGATGCGCGCCTCGGATAACTCGTGTTTGATGGCGCAAAAACCCAGACGCCGCGATCTTCAGATGTGAATGGCATTCCCGTAGGCGCCAGCTGTTCAGTGCGCGGCGGCGCTGGCGTTGGCGGAGTTGCTGGCCGGCAGGGAGCGGGTGAGCAGCACAGCAAGCATGCTTATGCCGAGGGCGATGCCAATAAAGTGGAAGGCGTCGTTGTAGGCCATGATACTGGCTTGTTGATGTGTCATCTCGCTGAGCTTGCCTAAGGCTGCCTGCTCGCTGCCAAGTTTTTCGGTCAGCAATGCCAGGCGTTCGGCCACCTGCGGATTACTCGGTACCAAGGACTCGCGCAGGTAGTCGAGGTAGATCTTGGCGCGGCTGTCGAGCAGGGTGGCGAGCAGCGCGATGCCGATTGCGCCGCCCAGGTTTCGCAGGATGTTGAACAGACTCGAGGCGGAACCGGCGTCCTGTGGCTGTATGTAGGCAGTGGCGATCAGCGAGATGGTCACCATCACCAGCGGCTGGCCCAGGGCGCGAATGATCTGGATCTGATTGAACTGCGGGCCGGCGAAGTCGGGGTTGAGCACTCCGGATGCGAAGCTGGCATAGCCGAACAGGCCGAAACCCAGGGCGCATAGAAGTTTGGGCGGCACCACTTTCATCAGCCTGGGCACTAGCGGAATGAGAAAGAGCTGGGGAATGCCCATCCACATGATGACTTCGCCAATCTGCAGCGCGTTGTACCCCTGAATCTGCGCCAGATAGAGCGGAAGCACATAGATCGAGCCATAGAGCCCCATCCCCAGTCCGATGCTGGAAATGCTCGACAGGCCGAAGTTGCGGTTACGCAGTATCCCCAGGTTGATCAGCGGGTTGGGGCGCGATACCTGCAGGATGACAAACAGGATCAGGCTGACCAGCGCAACACTGCCGAGCCCAACGATCAGCGATGACTCCAGCCAGTCCTTTCGGTGCCCCTCTTCGAGGAAAACCTGAAGGCAGCCAAGTCCCAGGCCGAGGGTGACGATCCCGGCGTAGTCAGTGCGTTTCAGCAATTCCCAGTGCGGTGCCTTTTTCTCGAGTCCGTACACCAGCCCGGCGATCATCAGCAGGCCCGGGGGCACGTTGATGTAGAAGATGTATTCCCAGCCGAAATTCTCGGTCAGCCAGCCGCCGAGCGTAGGGCCGATAGACGGGGCGAAGGTGGCGGTGATGGCAAATAGCGCCATGCCCTTTGCTCGATGGTGCTCTGGTAGCTTGATCAGAGTCAGGGTGAACGCCAGGGGAATCAGCGCGCCACCGGTGAAGCCTTGCATGGCGCGGAATACGATCATGCTTTCCAGGCTCCAGGCCAGGGAGCAAAGCAGGGAAGAGGCAAGGAAACCTATGGACACCCAGACCGCCAGGCGCCGCGCCGAGAGTAGCTGCACCAGCCATGCGGTGAGGGGAATCATGATTATTTCCGCCACCAGATAGGAGGTGGAAATCCACGAGCCTTCCTCCAGGGTCGCGGATAGAGCTCCTTGGATGTCCTTGAGCGAGGAGTTGGTAATCTGGATATCCAGCACTGCCATGAAGGCGCCGAGCATGGCACTCATCACGGCGATCCAGTCGCGTCGGCTCGGCTCACCGGTCGCGCGGATCAGGGCATCAGCCGCCATGGGTTTCGGCCTTGAGGCTCACCTTGACCGTGACGGACATGCCTGGGCGAATGCGGCCCTTGAGCGGGTTATCGGCGGCGAATGTCAGCTTAACCGGGATGCGCTGGACCACTTTGGTGAAGTTGCCGGTGGCGTTATCTGGTGGCAGCAGGCTGAACTGGGCGCCGGATGCAGCAAAGAGGCTATCCACGCGGCCTTCGATCGGGGTGTCAGGGAAGCTGTCGAAGATCAGTTCAGCCTTCTGGCCTTCCTGCATATGGCTGATCTGAGTTTCCTTGAAGTTGGCCTGGACCCAGATGTCTTCATTTGGCACCAGCGACAGGAGATAAGCGCCAACTTGTATATATTGGCCGTTTCGGGCAGCACGTTGACCCACACGAGCATCGATTGGTGAGCGGATTTCGGTGCGGGCCAGGTTCAGCGCTGCCTGAGCCACGTCCGTGCGCGCGTTGGCGATCTGCGCCTGCAGGCGCTTGACCTCGGCATTCAACGCGTCCACCTGCTGACGTTGTGCCTTGAGGTCTGCTTCGGCCTTGGCGACTTGCGAGCGGGCCACGCGGGAGTCGGCGGAGAGGGTGGTAACGCGCTCCTCGGAAACGAATCCCGGCTTGCGCAAGGCCTGGGCGCGAGACAGATCGATCTGGGCGCGCCCCAGCGTGGCCTGACTGGCAGCGACATCAGCTTGGCTGGCGGCGATGGTGCTGGCTTGCTGTACCAGCTTGCTCTGCGCTTGGGCCAGTTCCGCCTCGCGGGTGGCGAGCAGCGCGCGGGCACGCTCCAGGGCCAGTTTGAAGTCGTCGGCTTCCAGTCGGACCAGCAGGTCGCCTTCCTTGACCGTCTGATTGTCGCTCACCAGGACTTGGTCGATGCGCGCGCCGAGCTGGCTGGAGATGCGGGTGATTTCGCCCTGCACGTAGGCGTTGTCAGTGCTCTCGACAAAACGACCGATCAACAACCAGTGGAGGAAGAGGCCGGTAGCGACCATCGTCACCAATGCCATGAAGATGAACAAGCGGCGTTGCAATTTGGCGGGCATGGCGAAATCAGGCTCGAACTCTTTTCAGAATGTTGCGAATCTAGCAGTGTTCCTTGCTCGCAAGTAGCCAGTACACTTCGGAAACTTTGTTGCTTATGGGGAACAATAATGGGGCTTGATGATGCGCTGATCTTCACCCGTGTGGTGGAGTGCCACAGCTTCACCCTGGCAGCGCAGAGCTTGGGCATGCAGAAATCCACCGTGAGCCGGCGCATCGCCCTGCTTGAGGAGCGCCTGGGCGTTCGCCTGCTCAATCGGACTACCCGCAAGTTGCGCCTGACTGAAGTGGGGCAGGCCTATTACGAGCGCTGTCGGCAGATCATGCTCGACTTTGCCGAGGCCGAGCAGGCAGTGATGCAGTTGCAGCAGGAACCTTCAGGTCTGTTGCGGGTGACGGCGCCGATCGAGTTCGGCCAGTTGTTCCTGGGCAAGGTGCTGGGCACCTTCATGCGCCAGTACCCGCAGATCACGGCAGAGGTGGAGATCACCTCCCGTAACGTAGATCCGCTGGAGGAGGGCGTGGATATTGCCATCATGATCGGGCAGCCGCAGGACTCAACGCTGATTGCGCGCAAGCTATTCGAGAGCGGGCGCCGGCTTTGCGCCAGCCCCGCATATCTGACTGCCCATGGCACGCCGCGCACAGTGGAAGCCCTCGCGGGTCACCGTGCTGTGTTGCTGCCGCAGGACTCGCAGCGCTACTGGTCCATTCAGGGCGTCAGCGTGCCGTGCCAGCGCGTGCTGTTCTGCAACAACATCACCTTCGCCCGTGAGGCGGTGCTGGCAGGGGCCGGGATTGCGGCGCTGCCGCTGATGTTCACCGACTCTGCCGTGCAGCGTGGGGAGTTGGTCGAGTTACTTCCCGAAGCCCGCTTACCTAGCGGCGAAGTCTATGCTGTGTACCCGTCCAGACGCTTTCAGGCGATGAAGGTCAAGGCCTTCCTCGACTTCCTCATGCGCAGTCTGCCCGTCCAGGAAGGCCACTTGCTGGAGCCGGAAGCGGCCAGCCTGATAAGATCGCGCCTTTGATCGATCCTCAGTTTCGAGAGTAACCATGACCACCGTCCGTACCCGTATCGCGCCGTCGCCCACCGGCGATCCGCACGTGGGCACCGCCTACATCGCTTTGTTCAACCTGTGTTTCGCGCGCCAGCACGGCGGTCAATTCATCCTGCGGATCGAAGATACCGACCAGCTGCGCTCCACCCGTGAGTCGGAGCAGCAGATTTATGATGCCTTGCGCTGGCTCGGGATAGAGTGGGATGAAGGCCCGGACGTCGGTGGCCCGCACGGGCCTTACCGGCAGAGCGAGCGCGGCGAAATCTACAAACAGTACTCCAAGGAGCTGGTCGACAAGGGCCACGCCTTCCATTGCTTCTGCACGCCTGAGCGCCTTGACAAGCTGCGCGCCGAGCAGACTGAGCGCAAGGAGACTCCGCGCTACGACGGCCACTGCATGCATCTGCCGCAAACTGAGGTCGAGCAGCGCATTGCCGCTGGTGAGCCCAATGTTGTGCGCATGAAAGTGCCCAGCGAAGGTGTCTGTGTGGTGCCGGACATGCTTCGTGGCGATGTCGAGATCCCATGGGACCGCATGGACATGCAGGTGCTGATGAAGACCGATGGCCTGCCTACCTACTTCCTCGCCAACGTGGTCGACGACCATCTGATGGGCATCACCCATGTGTTGCGTGGTGAAGAGTGGCTGCCGTCCGCTCCCAAGCTGATCAAGCTCTATGAATACTTTGGCTGGGAGCAGCCCAAGCTTTGCTACATGCCGCTGCTGCGTAACCCGGACAAGAGCAAGCTGTCCAAGCGCAAGAACCCGACCTCGATCACGTTCTACGAGCGTATGGGCTATCTACCGGAAGCCATGCTCAACTACCTGGGCCGGATGGGCTGGTCGATGCCCGATGAGCGCGAGAAGTTCTCCCTGGCGGAGATGGTCGAGCACTTCGACCTGTCGCGTGTGTCGCTGGGCGGGCCGATCTTCGATCTTGAGAAGCTCTCCTGGCTCAATGGCCAATGGCTGCGTGAGCTGCCGGTAGAGCGCTTTGCTGCGCAAGTGCAGAAGTGGGCGCTCAACCCCGAGTACCTGATGAAGATTGCACCCCACGTGCAGGGGAGGGTGGAAACCTTCAGTCAGATCGCTCCGCTGGCTGGGTTCTTTTTCTCCGGCGGCGTTCAACTGGATGCGAAATTGTTCGAGCACAAGAAGCTCAGCCCTGACCAGGTACGCCAGGTCATGCAGTTGGTGCTCTGGAAGCTCGAGTCGCTGCGTCAGTGGGAAAAGGACCGCATCACTGGGTGCATCCAGGCTGTTGCCGAACATCTGGAGCTCAAGCTGCGTGACGTCATGCCGCTGATGTTTCCGGCCATTACTGGACAGGCGAACTCGGTTTCCGTGTTGGATGCGATGGAAATCCTCGGTGCCGACCTCAGTCGCTTCCGTCTGCGCCAGGCCATCGAGCTGCTGGGTGGCGTTTCGAAGAAGGAAACCAAGGAGTGGGAGAAGCTGCTCGCTTCGATCGCCTGATGGTTGTGCGGCCGGGGTGTTAAGGCCTCGTTCCGGTCGCAGTGGGTAAGTGGTTGTTCTTTCAAATAAAAAAGTTCGACCTGTAGGAAAAATATTGTTGACAGCGGGATGGGGCGCCCCTAATATGCGCCCCGTCCTCGTGACGGGGCTATAGCTCAGCTGGGAGAGCGCTTGCATGGCATGCAAGAGGTCGACGGTTCGATCCCGTCTAGCTCCACCACTCCTTCAAGGAGTGGGTCACGAAAAGGCATGAAGGTTTCGTCCCCTTCGTCTAGTGGCCTAGGACACCGCCCTTTCACGGCGGTAACAGGGGTTCGAGTCCCCTAGGGGACGCCATATTCCAGCAGTGCAGACTTAGGTCTGTGCAGTCGAAGCGATTCGGGGCTATAGCTCAGCTGGGAGAGCGCTTGCATGGCATGCAAGAGGTCGACGGTTCGATCCCGTCTAGCTCCACCAAACACGATGCGCCACGCATCACAAGGGGCCAGCCGAGTGCTGGCCCTGTTGTTCGAAGGTTTCGTCCCCTTCGTCTAGTGGCCTAGGACACCGCCCTTTCACGGCGGTAACAGGGGTTCGAGTCCCCTAGGGGACGCCATATTCCAGCAGCACGGACTCTGTTCTGTGCAGCCGAAGCAATTCGGGGCTATAGCTCAGCTGGGAGAGCGCTTGCATGGCATGCAAGAGGTCGACGGTTCGATCCCGTCTAGCTCCACCAAATTTGATGCGCCACGCATCACAATGGGCCGGCTAAGTGCTGCACCTGTTGTTAGAAGGTTTCGTCCCCTTCGTCTAGTGGCCTAGGACACCGCCCTTTCACGGCGGTAACAGGGGTTCGAGTCCCCTAGGGGACGCCATATTCTGATTTCCCGCACTGCGGGCTTTTTAAGGGTCATTCCGTCATGGGGTGGCCCTTTTGTTTATCCCCTGCTTTTTCTATTCGGTTCCGATTGTCGGTTGGCGACGGGCGGTTGCCATATGCCTTGTCAATTTGTATTACGTGCGTAATATTATTGTCGTAATGCTAATGGGCATGATCATGAACGATAAGAAAGCTCTGACGCGTGAACGAATATTCCAGGCCGCAGCTTCTGCGCTGCTACGACGGGGGCCGCAACAGCCTGGCGTCGCAGAGGTCATGGATGCTGCCGGCCTTACCGTGGGTGGCTTCTACGCTCACTTCACGAGCCGGGATGCGCTGATGCTGGAGGTTTTCGACCAGCTCCTGCGTAAGCGTCGCGACCTGATGGCACTTATCGACCCGGCCCTGTCCGGATCCGAGCGCCGCTCCTTGGCCGCCAGCTTCTACCTGTCGCGCAAGCACCGTGATGCCACTGATGCGGGTTGTCCGTTGCCCAGCACCCTGGGCGTCTTGCCACAGCTGTCGGATACCTACCGAGCCTTGTTGGCTGAGCACCTCGAAATACTGAGCGCGCAGATGTGCGACCGGCCCGAGGATGCCGACAAGGCCTTGGCAGATCTTGCCCTGATGGTAGGGGGATTGGCCCTGGCCCGGGCCCTGGGGGCGGGCGATTTGTCTGATCGAGTGCTGCGTGCCGCCAAGTTGGCGGTCATCTGAGGAGCAAAGTGATGAATAGTCTGAGTCTGGTGAGAGGGGTCAATGCCACGTTGGGACGCTTGGCGCCGCAAGTCATTGCTCGGCGCATGCGCCGCCAGTTCATGACGCCGCGAAACTTTCCACCCAAGGACTGGGAGGCACCCTGGTTGGGCAGCGCGGAGCGCATCACGCTGCGCTTCGGTCTCTCGGCTTTGCGGTGGGGGAGCGGACCTACGGTTCTGCTGATGCATGGATGGGAGGGGCGACCGACCCAGTTTGCCAGGCTGATCGAGGCGCTGGTGGAGGCAGGATACGGCGTGGTAGCGCTGGATGGCCCAGCCCATGGTCGGTCGCCAGGGCAAGAGGCCAATGTCGTGCTCTTTGCTCGGGCATTGCTTGAGGCTGCGGCGGAGCTGCCACCCTTGCAGGCGGTGATTGGTCACTCGATGGGAGGAGCCAGTGCGTTGCTGGCAACTCAAATGGGATTGCGCACCAGGGCTCTGGTCACCATTTCGGCGCCGAGCCGTATCCTTGGCCCTTTGCGCAGCTTCGCCAACTTCATGGGGCTTCCTGCTCGTGCTCGAGCCCATTTCATCAGTCTGGTCGAGCGCCGGGCAGGAATTCCGGCTGCCCATCTCGATGTCCAGCGTTATGAGCTGGCGGTCCCCGGTCTGGTGGTGCATGCCGCGGACGACGCCGTTGTGCCGGCCAGCGAGGCGAAGGTGATACACGAGGCCTGGTTCGACAGTCAGTTGCTGCACCTTGACGCGGGTGGCCATCAGCGCCTGCTCGCCGATCCGCGCCTGATTGAGGCGGTCCTTTCCATGCTGTCCGATGTCCGGGCGCCAGCCTGTCTGGGTTAAGAGCCCGAAGCGAGCCGCGCTCCAGTTTGAGCCTGGGAACGATATGCTCTCGCTCCTTGCGACTATGCCTGCATTTTAGAGACGATATGCGCCGCCTTTATCGGTCGCGTCACCTTGCTGGAGGGCAGGCCTACGACGGTAACTCGCTGCCGGGTGATTTGGCGTGGATGGCTCGCTTCCAAGTCCGACAGGTCTCCGATGCGAGTTCGATTGTCGTACAGGAAAGGATTGCGAGACGCGGGTAGCTTGGATTGGGAGAGCTGATATGAGCCTGACGATGGACGTGGTATTGGAGCGGGCGCGACCGGTGTTGCCCGTGCTGGTGATTGAGGATACCGGGCTCGCTCTGGACTTGGCGGGGGCGCTGCACGCCGGCGGCGTGGAAGTGCTTGAGGTAACTCTGCGCACTCCGCGCGCTCTGGACGCCCTGGCGGTGATCCGCAAGACGTTCCCCGATCTGTTGGTTGGCGCAGGAACGCTCATTCATACCGAGCAGTTCCTGGAGGCGCGTGACGCCGGGGCACACTTTGCGGTCAGTCCGGGCTGCACCGAGCGTCTTGCAGCGGCGGCTGAAGACTCCGGCCTGCCCTATCTGCCTGGGGTCATGACCCCTTCTGAAGTGCTGCTCGCGCTGGAGTACGGCTACCGATCGCTGAAGCTATTCCCGGCCAATGGCAATGCGAGCGTGAAGATGCTCAAGAGCCTGAAGGGGCCGTTCACTGGCATCCGCTTCTGCCCGACGGGTGGCGTGACTCCGGATAATCTGCTGAGCTTTTTGCGCCTGCCTAATGTCGCCTGCGTCGGAGGGACCTGGATTGCCCCGTCCAGTCTGATCCGTGCTCGCGCCTGGGACCAGATCACCCAATTGGCCAGCGAAGCGTGCGAGCTGGCCAGCAGCCTGGAGCCTCATTCATGAGCTGGGATCTACCGACTCCCTTCGTCATCGACCTTCGCGTAGAAGCTGATGATATCGATGGGCTGGGCCACGCCAATAATGCCGTCTACGTCAGTTGGCTGGAGCGCTGCGCCTGGAGGCACTCCCAAAGCCTGGGCCTGGACCTGGCCGAGTATCGCCGCCTGGATCGTGCCATGGCGGTTCTGCGCCATGAAGTCGATTACCTGGCCGCCGCCTATGAAGGTCAGGAATTGCAGGTTGGCACGTGGATTGTCGAGTCTGATCAACGCCTCAAGATGGAGCGGCGTTTCCAGCTGGTGCGACCCGAGGACGGCACCACCTTGCTGCGCGCCAAGACCATTTTCGTCTGCATCGAACTGTCGAGCGGCAAGCCCAGGCGCATGCCGGTCGAGTTCGTAGAGGGGTATGGAAGGGCTCTGCAGGAGCCTTTTCCTTTGGAGCTCTAGCCGCGGCTCAATCTACCGACGGGGCGAGGAGCACTTCGCCCTGTCCCTGCACGACCCGCAGGTGGCGGACTTCGCCAGGTGCAATGGTGGCTGACTGGTTGGCAAACACTTTGTGTTTGCAGCGTTCCGAGCCGTACTGAACCAATCGAAATTCGATCTTGCCGGCAGGCACTTGAATGTTCACGGATTGCCCCGGGGCAATTTGGGTGACCTCTTCGCTCTGGATGTAGAGCGCAATATCGCAGGTGTTTCGGGCGTCCTCATCACGACTGATCTGGACTTCACCGATAGTGCCGGTCGGATACGGCGGTGGGGCAACAAAGGGCTCACTTGTGGCGACGGCGTTTGTGCTTGAGGTTGTCAGAAGAGCGAGCACCACGTAAGGCAGCTTCATCTCAGGTACCTCGTTTCATACCCTTGTACTGCTTTGACTGCTGGGCTTGGTCGTTGCTCCCTGTGTAAGTTCGTCGTTTGCTTTCATGTTCGGGCTGCTAGCTGCGTAAAATGCGCGCCTTTGTCCATGTGAGCCTTTGATCCATGCAAATCGCTCTGGCCCCGATGGAGGGGCTGGTCGACGAAATCCTTCGCGATGTCCTGACCCAGGTGGGGGGCATTGACTGGTGCGTGACCGAATTCATCCGTGTCTGTGACCGCCTGCTGGCGGCCAGCACTTTCCAGAAGCTGGCGCCTGAGTTGGAGCTCGGAGCGCGCACCCGCGCCGGCACGCCTGTGCGTGTGCAGTTGCTCGGGTCCGATCCGGTCTGCCTGGCCGAGAACGCTGCCTTTGCCTGTGAACTGGGCGCCCCGGTGATCGATCTCAACTTCGGTTGTCCGGCCAAAACAGTGAACCGCTCGCGAGGCGGGGCAGTGCTGCTCAAGGAGCCAGAGCTCCTGCATTCGATCCTGAGCGAGGTTCGTCGTGCGGTGCCGGCAGCCATTCCCGTGACGGCGAAAATGCGACTGGGCTTCGATAGCCCGGATAGCGCCCTGGATTGCGCACGTGCGCTGGCGGACGGCGGCGCGGAGCAGATCGTGGTGCATGCGCGGACCAAGGTGGAAGGTTACAAACCGCCCGCTCACTGGGAGTGGGTGGCGCTTGTTCAGGAGGCGGTGAAGGTGCCCGTGTTCGCCAATGGCGAGGTGTGGACGCTCGATGACTGGCGCCGCTGCCGGGAGGTCAGTGGAGTAGAGGACATCATGCTTGGGCGTGGCTTGGTGTCTCGGCCTGACCTGGCTCGGCAGATAGCCGCGGCTCGCGCTGGTCGGCAGGTGCAGGAAATGGGTTGGAGCGAGTTCCTTCCGCTGCTGCAGGACTTCTGGATCCAGGCTCGGCGCAAGCTAGCGCCGCGTTACGCGCCGGGGCGGCTCAAGCAATGGCTGGCCATGCTGACCCGCAGTTATCCCGAGGCTGTGGTGCTGTTCGCGGAGATCCGGCGGGAGGGCGACTGCGGACGCATTGATGCGTTGCTTGGTGTGCCAAGGCTGGAGCGAGAGTGGGCGGCGGCCGTTTAGTTGAGGGGGGCGTGTTCAGGCTTCAACTCCGCTTCCAGTCACTCTAGGTCTTGAAAAGCTTTCGACTGTCCCTATCTAGGGTTCTGCGGGATGCCGAAGTCGGGTCCCGCACGCGAAACACTTGCTGAATTTCAGGAGAACACCATGAGTACTGCATTTTCCCTCGCACCACTGTTCCGTCATTCCGTAGGCTTTGACCGCTTCAATGATCTGTTCGAGTCTGCTCTGCGCAACGAGAGCGGCAGCTCCTACCCGCCCTACAACGTCGAGAAGCATGGTGACGATTCCTACCGCATCGTGATCGCGGTGGCCGGCTTCCAAGAGGATGACCTGGACCTGCAAGTCGAGCGTGGCGTGCTGACGGTCAGCGGCGGCAAGCGCGAACGAAGTGACGAAAGTATCACCTTCCTGCATCAGGGGATTGCCCAGCGCGCGTTCAAGCTGTCATTCCGTCTGGCCGACCATATCGAGGTCAGGAACGCTGGTCTGCAGAATGGCTTGCTGAACATCGATCTGGTGCGCATCGTGCCGGAAGAGGCAAAGGCCAAGCGGATCCCGATCAATGGGCAGCGCGCCGCACTGGAAAACTGATTTCCCGGCCATGCCGGTCGAAGAGGGCGCCTACGGGCGCCCTTTGCTTTTCAAGATGGTCATTGCTGGGCCAGTTCAGTGCGTTGCCGACTGTTGGCGAGCAGGGTGCGGAACTCGGCCGAAGGCAGTGGCTTGCTGAATAGATAGCCTTGGTACAGGTGACAGCCCTGCTGTTCGAGGAAAACAAGTTGGTCGCTTCGCTCCACGCCCTCGGCAATCGTCTCCAATCCAAGGCTACGAGCGATGGCCACGATTGCGCGAATGATCTCGGCATCGTTCGAGTCATGGGTCGCTTCGCGAACGAAGGACTGGTCGATCTTCAGTGCGTCCACCGGGAGGCGTTTGAGGTAGGTCAGCGAGGAGTAACCAGTTCCGAAGTCGTCCATTGCGAAGCTGACACCCAGTTTCTTGAGGCGGCGCATCTTGCCGATGGTGTCGTCGAGGTTCTGGATCACAATGCCCTCGGTGATTTCCAGCTTCAGCATGGAGGCTGGTAGCCGACTATCGCTGAGCGTACGGGTCACGCGTTCGACAAAGTCACTCTGGCGGAACTGCCGGGGGCTGATGTTTACGCAGAGGCTGAACTGTTCCGCACTGACGAGGCCATCGCCAAGCAAGGATTTGCAAGCTCGGCAAGACTCGGCCAGGGCCCAGCCTCCCACCTCGAGGATAAGTCCGCTCTCTTCCAGTACCTGGATGAACTCCCCGGGGGACTGCGGCCCAAGAGTTGGGTGCTGCCAGCGCAGCAAGGCTTCAGCTCCAACCACGCGGCTGTCGCGTGCATCCACCTGGGGTTGGAAGTTCAGTTCGAACTCGCCGCGTGAAAGCGCCAGGCGCAGATCGTTTTCCAGTCGCAGGCGCTCGCTGGCAGCATCCTGCATGGTGCGGCGAAACATCTGGATTGCGTTGCGCCCGGAGTCTTTGGCTCGGTAGAGCGCAATATCGACGCGCTTGAGCAGGTCGGCCGGAGTTTCCCCGTGGTCCGGTATCAAGGCGATGCCAATGCTCGGGGTGACCTGGAGCCGATGACCGTCGAGTTGCATCGGCTCGGCCAGCAGGTTGCGTAGCTTTTCGGCAATCTGTCGGACCTGCCGGGTGACCTCCGCGCGTGTACCGTCGAGGCTGGTCAACAGCACGACGAACTCGTCACCACCAAGGCGGGCGACGGTATCTTCCAGTCGCACACTGGCTTCCAGGCGCGCGGTGACCATCTTCAGCACGGCGTCGCCGACGGGGTGGCCGAGCGAGTCGTTGATGTGTTTGAAATGATCCAGGTCGAGGAACAGCAGCGCACCGCGTAGCCCATGGCGCTTGAGCAGGGCAATCTGCTGGTGCAGGCGGTCCATCAGTAACGCCCGGTTAGGCAGATTGGTAAGCGAGTCGTGGTAAGCCAGGTGCTGGATCTGAGCCTGGGCGTCCTTCAGTGCACTGATATCGCGCGCAGTCAGTAGCAGACAAGGGACATTGTTGAGCTCGATCTGCTCCACGGATACTTCGACCGTCTTGCGGTTGCCGTCGCGGTGCTGGCCCAGCATTTCCAGATGGTGGACCCGACCATCGCGTCTGAGCATGTCGAGCATCTGCTGGCGCTCAGCCGGATCGGCCCAGATGTTCATCTCATGAGAAGTGCGCCCAATGACTTCGTCGGCCCGGTAGCCGGTGAGGCGGCAGAACCCGTCGTTTACTTCGATGTAACGGCCGGTGTCGCGCTCCGTGATGGTGATGGCGTCGGGGCTGGAGTGGAACGCCTTGGCGAACTTCTCCTGGCTGGCCTTGAGGGCCGCTTCTGCCTGCAGGCGGGTGGTGACATCACGGAAGGTGGTGGTGATGCAGAGTTGGCGCTCGACGCGGATGAACCGGCTGGCAATCACGCAGGTCAATGGCTGTCCATCCTGCCTGTTGAAGCAGGCCTCGGCGTTGTCGAGGCCCTGGTCGCGCATCAACTCGGCGAACAGGCGAGAGCGCTGTGCCTGATCTGCCCAGAAGCCGACGTCCTGGGCATTTCGGCCGACGATCTGCTCCGGTTGCCAGCCGAACACCTCGCTGAAGCTTGGGTTGACCTCGATGAATACGCCGTCGCGAATGCGCGAGACGCAAATCGGATCGGGGCTGGCCTGGAAGAGGGTGACGAATTTCTCTTCGGAGGCCGCCAGGCGCTGCTCGCGGCGTACCCGTTCACTGATGTCGATGACGATGCCCGTCATGCGTTGCGGACTGCCATCTTCAGTGCGGTAGAGCTTGGCCGTGCTTTCCAGGTAATGTAATTCGCCGTCGCTGAAGCGCGAGCGGTAGGTGACCTGATATTCCTGTGTACGACCTTCCACAAGGTCGCGGAAGGCTTGGCGCATGCCCTGTTGGTCCTCTTCAGGGACACAGAGGAATAAATCGTCGAAGTTGCCATGGAATGGTTCTGCGGCCAGGCCATGCAGCTTCGAGGTGCGGGCGGAGCAGTAGAGCGTCCCGGAGGGAATGTGCCAGTCCCAAGTGCCAAGATGGGCGGATTCCAGCGCCAGGCTCAAACGCTCCTGGCTTTCTTCAAGAGCCTTTGCCTGGGCGTGTTGCTGGGTTACGTCGCGAACCACGCCGACCATTCGGCGACGACCATCGGGCCAAGGCTGCAGGCTGCCGGTGATTTCCAGCCAGTGCAGGCTGCCATCCGGCCAGATCACTCGGTGGCGAAGCACGCGTTCCTCGAACTGCCCGGTGAGCGCCTCGTGTAACAGGCGCACAACCCGCTCCCTGTCGGCTTCGAAAATGAGGTCGAAGTAATCGAGCCGCTCCGGCATGGGGTGGCTCAGTGCGATGCCGAACAAGGCTCTGGCTCCACGCGACCAGCTGACCTTGCCGCTGTCGATGTCCCAAGACCAGGCACCCAGGTGCGCACCGTTCAAGGCCGCCAGGAGACTTGGCGCGTCTTGCCAGGACTGCTCGAACTCTACCGGGTCGAGGGCGGGAATATGCGGCGATGGAGCATTCGATTCGCTGTCTCTGCGCATGCTCGCCCCTGCCGGCAGATGGAAAATGCTGGGGGGGCGCTGACTCGCAGTTCCTTCACCACCCCTTTTGCTGTTGTCCGAGCAACTGTGCCTTCGCCGATCGACCTAGGCAAGGCCGTCGCGCTGGGCGTCGAGGAGCGCCATGAATGCTTTCGCTGCGTTCGACAAGGTCCGCTCGGTATGCAGGATGTAACCCAGGTTACGGGTGAGTTGAATGTCCTGGAGGGGCAGCCGCACGACCTGGTCATCGAGCATGGTGCGCGGCAGCACGCTCCAGGCGATGCCGATCGATACCATCATCTTGATGGTCTCCAGGTAGTTCGTGCTCATGGCGATGTTTGGCGTCAGCCCTTCGGCCTCGAACAAGCGCCGAACGATGTGGTGGGTAAAGGTGTTGCCGCCGGGAAATACCGCCGGATGTCGAGCCACGTCGGCGAGGAAGATGGTCCTGTCCCGAGCCAGCGGGTGTTCCGGTGCGGCGACGAAGTCCAGCGGGTCGTTCCAGACTGGGACAGCCTGTACCGGTAGGGCGGTTTCCGGTGCCAGGGTTATCACCGCCAGTTCCACGCGGCCATGGAGGATTTCCTCGTACGCCACTTCGGAGTCAAGGAATTGAATATCCAGCGCCACTTGCGGGTAAGCGCGGGTGAAAGCACGCAACAACGGCGGCAGACGATGCAGACCGATATGGTGGCTGGTGGCCAGAGTCAGGCGGCCGGTGATGTCGCCGGAGAGATTACTCAAAGCCCGGCGGGTATCGTCGAGCACGTTAAGAATCTGGTACGCCCGCGGCAGCAAGGCCCTGCCAGCTTCGGTCAGGCTGACTTCGCGGCCCAGCCGGTCGAACAGGCGGACGCTCAGCTGCTGTTCCAGCGAAGCAATGCGCTTGCTGACGGCGGGCTGAGTCAGGTGCAGGCGCTCTCCCGCCTCCGAGAAGCTGCCGGTTTCAGCGATAGCGATAAAGGCGTTGAGGCTGGCCAGGTCCATGATCAGGCTCCGAGGGTTGGACGGGCAGAATAGCACCGCATTCCTAGGTGGAATGCTTTAAATAAAAAATATGAATTTGAGTTATTCATGGCAAGCCCCTACGATCGTCCTCACAAGCAAAAGGGGCATTCGCCGTGATCGACCCCTGCGCATGGAAACACGCTGATGAGGACACACTGATGGCCGGCAAGACGCTCTACGACAAGCTCTGGGATGCACACGAGGTGAAGCGCCGCGACGATGGTTCGTCGTTGATCTACATCGACCGTCACATCCTCCATGAAGTGACCTCGCCGCAGGCCTTCGAAGGGCTGCGCCTGGCCGGACGCAAACCCTGGCGCATCGATGCCAACATCGCCACGCCTGACCATAACGTGCCAACCACTCGCGCCGAGCGTCAGGGTGGCCTCGAAGCGATCGCCGACGAAGTGTCGCGCATCCAGGTCAAGACCCTGGACGAAAACTGCGACGACTTCGGCATCCTCGAGTTCAAGATGAACGACGTTCGCCAGGGAATCGTCCATGTCGTAGGCCCGGAGCAGGGCGCCACCCTGCCGGGAATGACCGTCGTCTGTGGTGACTCGCACACGTCCACCCACGGTGCTTTTGGTGCCCTGGCCCATGGCATCGGCACTTCTGAAGTCGAGCACGTGCTGGCAACCCAGTGCCTGGTGGCGAAGAAGATGAAGAACATGCAGGTTCGCGTCGAAGGCCAATTGCCGGCCGGCGTGACTGCCAAGGACATCGTGCTGGCCATCATCGGCAAGATCGGCACTGCAGGCGGCAACGGCCATGCCCTCGAGTTCGCCGGTAGTGCCATCCGTGACCTTTCCATGGAAGGCCGCATGACCATCTGCAACATGGCCATCGAGGCCGGTGCCCGCGTCGGCCTGGTGGCGGTCGATGAGAAAACCGTCGAGTACGTCAAGGGGCGTCCCTTTGCGCCCAAGGCCGCTGACTGGGACAAGGCTGTTGCCGTCTGGGCCGACCTGGTGTCCGACGCCGATGCGCACTTCGATACCGTGGTCGAACTCAAGGCAGAAGACATCAAGCCGCAGGTCAGCTGGGGCACCTCGCCAGAAATGGTGCTGGCCGTCGATCAGCGCGTACCGGACCCAGCCGCCGAAGCCGACCCGGTCAAGCGTGGCTCCATCGAACGAGCCTTGAAGTACATGGGCCTGGCCGCCAATCAGGCGATCACCGATATCCAGCTCGATCGTGTGTTCATCGGCTCCTGCACCAACTCGCGGATCGAAGACCTGCGCGCCGCCGCCGAGGTTGCCAAGGGCCGAAAGGTTGCAGCCACCGTCAAGCAGGCGCTGGTGGTGCCGGGTTCGGGTCTGGTCAAGCAGCAGGCCGAGCAGGAAGGGTTGGACAAGATCTTCATCGAAGCCGGCTTCGAATGGCGTGAACCAGGCTGCTCCATGTGTCTGGCGATGAATCCGGACCGCCTGGAGAGTGGTGAGCACTGTGCCTCTACCTCCAACCGCAACTTCGAAGGACGCCAGGGGGCTGGTGGCCGTACCCATCTGGTCAGTCCGGCAATGGCTGCCGCTGCTGCGGTGACCGGTCGCTTCGTCGATGTTCGCGAGTTGCTCAAGTAAGGAGATTCGAGATGAAAGCCTTTACCCAACACACCGGTCTCGTCGCTCCGCTGGATCGCGCCAACGTCGATACGGACCAGATCATTCCCAAGCAATTCCTCAAGTCGATCAAGCGCACCGGCTTCGGCCCCAACCTGTTCGACGAGTGGCGCTACCTGGATGTCGGCCAGCCGAACCAGGACAACTCCAAGCGTCCGCTGAACAAGGACTTCGTGCTGAACTTCCCCCGTTACCAGGGTGCCAGTGTGCTCCTGGCGCGTGAGAACTTCGGCTGCGGCTCCAGCCGCGAGCATGCGCCCTGGGCGCTGGACGAATATGGCTTCCGTGCAGTAATCGCTCCGAGCTATGCCGACATCTTCTTCAACAACAGCTTCAAGAACGGCTTGCTGCCGATCATCCTGAAAGAAGAGGAAGTCGATGAACTGTTCCAACAGGTCGAGACGACTGAGGGCTATCAGCTCACCGTCGACCTGGCGGCCCAGACCGTCACTCGTCCTGACGGCAAGCAGTACAGCTTCGAGGTGGATGCCTTCCGCAAACACTGCCTCCTCAACGGCCTCGACGATATCGGCCTGACCCTGCAGGATGCGGAGGCGATTCGCACCTTCGAAGCGGGTTACCGTCAGCGCCAGCCGTGGCTGTTTCGGGACGCCTGAAGGCGTCCATCGGAGGATGTGATGAGCGACAAAGCCCATGAGCAAGTGGTCCAGCGCCAGTTCGGCGAGCAGGCCAATGCCTACCTGAGCAGTGCGGTGCACGCCCAGGGAGTCGAGTTCGCGCTGTTGCAGGCGGCGGTGCAAGGGAAAGGTGCTGCCCGTGCACTCGATCTCGGTTGCGGCGCGGGGCATGTCAGCTTCCATATCGCCCCGTTGGTCGGTGAAGTGGTGGCCTACGATCTTTCCGAGCAGATGCTCGATGTCGTGGCCAGCGCTGCCGACCAGCGCGGCTTGACCAACGTGCGCACTGAGCGCGGAGCGGCAGAGCGGTTGCCCTTTGCCGATGCGAGTTTCGACTACGTTTTCAGTCGCTATTCTGCGCATCACTGGAGCGACCTCGGGCTGGCATTGCGGGAAGTCCGCCGGGTCTTGAAACCCGGTGGCGTGGCGGCGTTCATCGACGTGGCCTCGCCCGGTAGTCCATTACTCGATACCTACCTGCAAGCGGTGGAAGTGCTACGCGATACCAGCCATGTGCGCGATTATTCCGTGGGCGAGTGGCTGCGGCAGGTCAGCGAGGCGGGGTTGTTCGTCAACAGTCATACGCGCCAGCGTCTGCGCCTGGAGTTTGCCTCCTGGATCGAGCGTATGCGCACGCCGGAGGTTTTCCGTGACGCGATCCTTGCCCTGCAGCAGGCAGTGGGCGAGGAGGTTCGCGAGTATTTTGAAGTTGCTGCAGACGGCTCGTTCAGCACCGATGTGCTGGTGCTCTGGGCCGAGCGTTGAGAATGTGCATGGCGCCTCTGGCGCCTAACGAGAGGAAAGCATGAGCAAGCAGATTCTGATTCTACCGGGCGACGGTATTGGCCCGGAAATCATGGCCGAAGCCGTCAAGGTGCTGCAGGTGGCCAACGACAAGTACCAATTGGGCTTCGAGCTGACCGAAGACGTCATCGGTGGTGCCGCCATCGACAAGCATGGCGTGCCGCTGGCCGACGAGACCTTGGAACGTGCGCGCAAGGCCGATGCCGTGTTGCTAGGCGCTGTTGGCGGCCCCAAGTGGGACAAGCTTGAGCGTGACATTCGCCCAGAGCGCGGGCTGCTGAAGATCCGTTCGCAACTCGGCCTCTTCGCCAACCTGCGCCCGGCCATCCTCTACCCGCAGCTGGCCGATGCCTCCAGCCTCAAGCCAGAAATCGTCGCGGGGTTGGATATCCTTATCGTCCGTGAGCTGACGGGCGGTATCTACTTCGGCGCGCCGCGTGGCACCCGTACGCTGGAAAATGGCGAACGGCAGGCCTATGACACGCTGCCCTACAGCGAGAGCGAAATTCGCCGCATCGCCCGTGTCGGTTTCGACATGGCCCGCGTGCGTGGCAAGAAGCTATGTTCGGTAGACAAGGCCAACGTGCTGGCCTCCAGCCAGCTCTGGCGCGAAGTAGTGGAAGAGGTCGCCAAGGATTATCCGGACGTCGAGCTCAGCCACATGTACGTCGACAACGCTTCCATGCAGCTGGTGCGTGCGCCGAAGCAGTTCGATGTGATGGTGACCGACAACATGTTCGGCGACATCCTGTCGGATGAGGCTTCCATGCTTACCGGTTCCATCGGCATGCTGCCTTCGGCCTCGCTGGACGCCAACAACAAGGGCATGTACGAGCCGTGCCACGGCTCGGCGCCGGACATCGCGGGGCAGGGGATTGCCAACCCGCTGGCGACCATACTGTCCGTATCGATGATGCTGCGTTACAGCTTCAACCAGACCGTCGCCGCGGACGCCATCGAGCAGGCTGTCAGCCTGGTTCTCGATCAGGGATTGCGCACGGGCGACATCTTCTCTGCAGGGGCTACCAGGGTCGGTACCCGCGAGATGGGCGATGCAGTGGTCGCGGCCCTGCGGAATCTGTAATCTGAAGGGCTCGCTGGTACGCCAGCGACCCACTTTTTCTTGAAAGGTGTAGTTGTCATGAAGCGTGTAGGTCTGATCGGTTGGCGCGGCATGGTGGGTTCCGTGCTCATGCAGCGAATGCTGGAAGAGCGGGATTTCGACCTGATCGAGCCGGTGTTCTTCACTACTTCCAATGTGGGTGGCCAAGGGCCTGCGGTCGGCAAGGAGATTGCCCCGCTGAAGGATGCCTACAGCATCGAGGAGCTGAAGACCCTCGATGTGATCCTGACTTGCCAGGGCGGCGACTACACCAACGAGGTGTTCCCCAAGCTGCGCGAAGCCGGCTGGAACGGCTACTGGATCGATGCGGCCTCCAGCCTGCGCATGCAGGATGACGCTGTCATTGTCCTCGACCCGGTGAACCGCAAGGTGATCGACCAGTCGCTGGAAGGCGGCGTGAAGAATTACATCGGCGGTAACTGCACGGTCAGCCTGATGCTGATGGCCCTGGGCGGCCTGTTCGAGGCTGGTCTGGTCGAGTGGATGAGCGCCATGACCTATCAGGCGGCATCCGGCGCAGGCGCGCAGAACATGCGCGAGTTGATCAAGCAGATGGGCGCGATCAACGGTGCCGTCGCTGACGATCTGGCCAATCCGGCCAGTGCAATCCTCGACATCGATCGCAAGGTCGCCGAGGCCATGCGTAGCGAAGACTTCCCCACCGAGAACTTCGGAGTACCGCTGTCTGGTAGCCTGATTCCGTGGATCGACAAGGAGCTGCCGAACGGCCAGAGCCGCGAAGAGTGGAAAGGCCAGGCCGAAACCAACAAGATCCTCGGCCGGTTCAAGAGCCCGATCCCGGTGGATGGCATCTGCGTGCGCATCGGCGCCATGCGTTGCCACAGCCAGGCGCTGACCATCAAGCTGAACAAGGATGTGCCGATCGCCGATATCGAAGGCATGATCAGCCAGCACAATCCCTGGGTGAAGCTGGTGCCGAACCAGCGCGAAATCAGCATGCGCGAACTGACGCCGACTGCCGTGACCGGTACTCTCAGCGTTCCGGTCGGCCGTCTGCGCAAGCTCAATATGGGGTCGCAATACCTGGGGGCCTTCACCGTCGGTGACCAGCTCCTGTGGGGTGCTGCCGAGCCCTTGCGCCGGATGCTGCGCATCCTGCTGGAACGTTGATGGCCGGGGGTACCGATGAGGCTCGTCGGTACCCTGCGGTCCTTGATTGCCTGCATGCGGGGCGGCGGTTAAAGTGCCGCTCCCCGCAGCGCCAGAGGTAATCCCCCATGAGCCAGTCCTTTGATATCGCCGTAATCGGCGCCACCGGCACCGTCGGCGAGACCCTCGTCCAGCTCCTCGAAGAGCGGGATTTTCCAGTCGATAGTCTTTATCTGCTTGCCAGCAGCGAGTCTGCCGGCAGTTCCCTGCCGTTCAAAGGGCGTAACCTGCGTGTGCGGGATGTCGCTGATTTCGATTTTTCACAGGTGACGTTGGCGTTCTTCGCTGCCGGCGAAGCGGTCACCCGCAGCTTTGCGGAGCGCGCACAGGTCGCAGGCTGCTCGCTGATCGATCTGTCAGGTGCGCTGACCCTGGACAAGGCGCCCTGCCTGGTGCCCGAAGCCAATGCGGGCGCGCTTCAAGGGCTAACCCGGCCCTATTCGCTGACCAGCCCCTCTGCGTCTGCTGTGGCACTCGCTTGTGTTCTGGCCCCGCTAGCAAACCAGTTGGGTTTGCGACATGTCACGGTCACTGCCTGTCTGGCGGTTTCCAGTCTTGGCCGGCAGGGTGTGAAAGAGCTGGCTCGTCAAACGGCTGAGTTGCTTAATGCGCGCCCGCTGGTGTCCCGTTTCTTTGATCGGCAGATTGCTTTCAACCTGCTGGCGCAGTCCGGTGATCCAGATTCCGAGGGGCACGCTGCGCTTGAGCGGCGCATGGCTGCTGAAATCAAGCAACTGCTGGGGCAGCCCGCCTTGTCGGTTGCTGCGACTTGCGCATTGGCACCCGTGTTTTTTGGCGATAGCTTCAGCGTTTCATTGCAGGTCGAGGGTGATGTGGACCTGCCGGCAGTGCTGGAACTTCTGCGCACGGCCCCCGGTGTCGAGTTGGTCGAAGAGGGCGATTATCCGACGGCGGTTGGTGATGCTGTTGGCCAGGATGCGATCTATGTCGGAAGAGTGCGGAGAGGGATCGATGGTCCGCGCGAGCTCAATTTGTGGATTGCTTCAGATAATGTGAGAAAAGGCGCTGCACTCAATGCCGTGCAGTCTGCCGAGTTGTTGATAAAACACTATCTGTAAAAGATACTTACCTGAAAGTTTGAAGAACTATTCTAGCTTGCTAATACTGGCTTGGCTTTGTCGTTGATGGGGAATCGCCGTCCGGGCGCATACAGGCAGCGACTTAAGACCTTCCTCCCGCAACGCGGGAAAAAGAAAATACAAGGGAATCACTCTATGGTTCGGGTTCGCAAACTGGTGCTGGCAATTGCGGCTGCATCCGCGCTGACTTCCGGTATGGCACATGCGCTTGGGCTCGGGGAGGTTACCCTGCGGTCCTCGCTGAATCAGCCGCTGGTCGCGGAAATCGAGCTGTTGGAAGTTCGTGACCTCGCTTCCGCAGAGGTCAAGCCAGGCCTGGCACCGGCCGAGGAGTTCTCCAAGGCAGGTGTGGACCGCCAGTATTTTCTGTCCGATCTCAAGTTCACGCCGGTGATCAAGCCTAACGGCCGAAGCGTTATCCGGGTGACGTCCACGAAGCCGGTGCGCGAGCCTTATTTGAACTTCCTCGTCGAGGTGCTCTGGCCCAATGGCCGGCTGCTCCGCGAATACACCCTGCTGCTGGATCCGCCGCTGTACTCGCCACAGACTGCTGTTGCTGCGGCTCCGCAAATTCCGGTAGCCGCTGCTGCTCCCGCGCCTCGCCCTGTGGTAGAGGCGGCGCCGGTAAGGACTGCACCGGTGGCACCTGCCGCACCGCGCCCAGCCGCGCCTGCGCCGGTAGCTCCTCCAGCAAGAAAGGCCGAGGCCGACCAGTACCGCACTACCTCGCGTGACACCCTTTGGGATATCGCGCAGCGCACACGCTCCGGCGGTTCCGTGCATCAGGCAATGCTCGCCATTCAGGACCTCAATCCGGATGCCTTCATCGGTGGCAACATCAATCGACTGAAGAGTGGTCAGGTGCTTCGACTGCCTGATGACCAACAGATCGCTAGCCGTTCGCAGGCAGAGGCCATTGCTCAGGTTGCCGCGCAGAATACCTCCTGGCGGGAAAGCCGCAGTCTGGCAGGCGAGGGCAAGCGTCAAGTGGATGCAACCAAGCGTGCAAGCGCCGGTGATGCGCCGTCCGAGGTAGAAAATAAAGACAGCCTGCGCCTGGTTTCTGCCGAAAGTGGCAAAGCTTCAAGCGGCAGTGACAAAGGTGGAGACGCTGAAAGCAAGGCGCTCAACGACAAGCTGGCTGTTACCCAGGAAAGCCTCGATTCCAGTCGTCGCGAAAACGATGAGCTGAAGAGTCGCGTCAGCGACTTGCAGAGCCAGATGGACAAGCTGCAGCGGCTTATTCAGCTCAAGGACGACCAGCTGGCGAAGCTGCAGGCCGATATGTCGGCCGTTGGCAGTCAGGCGCCTGCACCGACATCCGCGGCGGCGCCAGTTGCTGGTGAGGCCAAGCCACAAGTAGTAGAGGATCCGGTTGAACCGCCTGTAGATGCTCCTGCCGCAGTTCCAGAGGCGGCGTCACAACAACCGGCCGACCTGGAGGCTCAGGCACAGATGCCGATTGCCTCCGAGCCGTCTCAGTCAGTTGCACCGGCTGCCCCGGTAGTGTCGGAGCCGCCCGTGCAAGCCACTCCCGCAGCGGCTCCGGCACCTGCCTCGGCGCCTGTGGAGGAGCAGGGCGGTAACCTGTTCGACGATCTGCTGGCCAATCCGATGCTTCTGGGGATTGCCGGTGGGAGCGCGCTGGTCGCGCTTCTTGTATTGCTGATGATTCTTTCCCGTCGCAATGCCCTTAAGGAAAGTGAACTGCAGAGCAGCCTTGCGGCCCAGGACGACGAGAGCATCTTCGACACCGATCTGGACCTGAAAGACGATAGCTTCGCGGCATTTGCTGGCGCCGAGCTGGAGTCAGCAGTGGTCGAAACGCCTCCGACGAGCACCCCCAAGACCGAGGACAAAATCACGGCCCAGACGAGCGATGTGATCAGTGAGGCGGATATCTACATCGCCTACGGTCGCTTCAATCAGGCAGCCGAGCTGCTGCAAGGTGCCATCAATGAGGAGCCTCAGCGCGCCGACCTGCGCCTCAAGCTGATGGAAGTCTATGCTGAGCTGGGGGATCGAGAGGGCTTTGCTCGCCAGGAGCGCGAGTTGAACGAGATCGGGCGCTCGGCCGCGGAGATTGATCAGCTCAAGGCCAAGTATCCGGCAATCGTCATGGCAGCCGCGGGAGCGGTTGGTCTGGCCGCGATCGACGACATCGACAGTTTCAGCCTGGATAACCTAATGCTCGATGAGGTCGCACCGGCAGCGACCGTTGCGCCAGGGGAGGACCTTGACGACGCGTTCGATCTTAGTCTGGATGACCTTGATTCTGACCTGGAAATCGAGTTGGCAGGCGACAAGCCAGTTCGGACCGAGTCGGCCGAGCCAAGCCTGGAGTTGTCGGATACAGTCGAACTCGACGCGCCTGCCAAGCCGGTCAGTGACCTTGACTTCGATCTGAGCTTCAGTGCTGACGACAAGGCACTGCCGCAGGGTGAAGGTGCTATCGACCTGAGTGACGAGCTGGCTGACTTCAGCCTCGACCTTGAGTCGCCCGCCCAGTCGCTCGCGGACGAAGATGACTTCCTGCTCAGTCTCGACGAGGATCTGGACGTTCCGGCTGTTGCAGTCGAAGGGGTGGCCCCCTCTGTTGCCGGGCTTCCGGACGTCGGAGTCCAGGACATGCCGGCGGACTTCGATCTGTCACTGGCCAACGAACTCGGGATAGAGCCGCTTGCCGACAACGACAGTTTCGCAGCCCAGCTAGACGAAGTGAGCGCCGATCTGGATCAGTTGTCCGAGCGCTTGCAGCAGCAGGATGTTTTGACCGCTCGTGAGCCAGCAGCGCCTGCGCTGGCCGAAATGGCGCCGGAGGAGGATGACGATTTCGACTTCCTCTCGGGCACCGATGAAACCGCGACCAAACTGGACTTGGCTCGTGCCTATATCGATATGGGTGACACTGAAGGTGCTCGCGACATCCTCGACGAGGTTCTGTCCGAGGGCAGTGATACCCAGCAAGAGGAAGCGCGCGAACTGATCGCCCGTCTCAGCTGACAGATGACCCAAGCAGTACCCGCAGCGGCAGCCCCTTCGGCTGCCGCTGGCATTTACAGAATCGCGCTCGGCGTCGAGTACAAAGGCTCGCGCTATAGGGGCTTCCAGCGTCAACGGGCAGGTGTTCCGTCGATCCAGGAATCCTTGGAAAAGGCTCTTGCCAAAGTCGCTGGTGGCGCCCCGGTGGCTCTCAGTTGTGCGGGGCGTACTGATGCCATGGTGCATGCCAGTGGCCAGGTGGTGCACTTCGATACGCCGGTAGTCCGCACCATGCATTCCTGGGTCATGGGCGCCAACATGAACCTGCCGGGTGATATTAGCGTGACCTGGGCGCAAGAGATGCCCAAGCATTTCGACGCGCGCTTCAGTGCCATGGCGCGGCGTTACCGCTATGTGATCTACAACGATTCCATCAGGCCTGCCCACCTGGCTGAAGAAGTGACCTGGAACCATCGCCCGCTGGATATCGAGCGCATGCGTGAAGCGGCTCGGTGCCTGGTCGGCACCCATGATTTCAACGCATTTCGCGCAAGCCAATGCCAGGCCAAGTCTCCGATCAAGACCGTTCACCACCTGCAGGTCATCGAGCAGGGGCGTTTCATCGTACTGGACGTTCGCGCCAATGCTTTCCTCCACCACATGGTGCGGAACATTGCCGGTGTGCTGATGACTATCGGTGCCGGGGAGCGGCCGGTGGAGTGGGCGCAGCAGGTGCTTGAGGCGCGCAGTCGGCACGAGGGGGGCGTCACCGCTCATCCGTATGGGCTGTATCTGGTGCGCGTCGAATATCCGGAGGAGTTCCAGCTACCCGAGCGCTACCTCGGTCCGCACTTCCTTTCCGGTCTTGTGGATGTCGCCGGCTGACGCTGTCGTGGTCCTTTGCTAACATCCTTGGCCTTTATCTTGAAGGTGCCAGCATCTTGTCAGCTGTTCGCGTCAAAATCTGCGGAATCACCCGTGTCGAGGACGCCTTGGTCGCCGCTGCCGCTGGCGCGGATGCCATCGGCCTGGTGTTCTACGCCAAGAGTCCTCGGGCCGTGAGCGTCGAGCAAGCCAAGGCGATCATCGCTGCGCTGCCGCCCTTCGTGACCAGCGTCGGCCTCTTCGTTGACATGCCACGGTCAGAATTGCAACGCATCCTTGCCGAGGTGCCGCTGGACCTGTTGCAGTTCCACGGCAACGAAAGTCCGGAGGATTGTGTCGGTTATGGGCGGCCCTTCATCAAGGCCTTGAGGGTCAGGCCGGGAGACGATATCACTGCTGCGGTCGCGCGCTACCCGAATGCTTCGGGCGTGCTGCTGGATACTTATGTCCCAGGCATTCCCGGGGGGACCGGAGAGGCTTTCGACTGGGATCTGGTGCCGCACGATCTTTCAAAGCCGGTGGTGCTGGCAGGTGGCTTGACCCCCGCGAACGTCGCTGCGGCAGTTCGCCAGGTCAATCCTTATGCCGTTGATGTCAGTGGTGGGGTGGAAGCGAGCAAGGGAATCAAGGATGCCGACAAGGTGCGTGCCTTCGTTGGCCAGGCACGACTCGGTGCTTCGGGCTTATAGGTCGATTGGCAGGATCCCCTTCTGGCGCGTTGCCTGCATATGTGACGGACGGCTGCCCACTGCCGTCCATAAGCGAGTTGCCCGAGTAGGCACGGCCCGCGGGGCACGCAGCGTGGCTGCGTCGAGCGGGTCTGGATTGTTCGAGAGACGGCCCTGGTCGATATGACGCTGGTGCACGCTGCGCCAGATTGGGTCGCAACATTGAATTCGCTCAAGGGCATGCGCGGGGCTGGATTGACGGCGCGTGCCCGGGCCTGAAAGCTGTGGAGAACTAGAGCATGAGCAACTGGCTGGTAGACAAGCTGATCCCTTCGATCATGCGTTCCGAGGTGAAGAAAAGCTCGGTGCCCGAAGGCCTCTGGCACAAGTGCCCGTCCTGCGAGGCGGTGCTGTACAAGCCGGAGCTCGAAAAGACGCTGGACGTTTGCCCCAAGTGCAACCATCACATGCGCATCAATGCGCGTACTCGCCTGAACATCTTCCTTGACCCTGAAGGGCGCGAGGAACTGGGTGCTGACCTGGAACCAGTTGATCGCCTCAAATTCCGTGACAGCAAGAAGTACAAGGATCGCCTCGCCGCCGCGCAGAAGGATACCGGTGAGAAGGATGCCCTGATCGCGATGCGCGGCACTCTGCACAAGATGCCAGTGGTGGCCTGTGCGTTCGAGTTCTCTTTCATGGGCGGCTCGATGGGCGCTATCGTGGGTGAGCGCTTCGTTCGCGCCGCCAATGCAGCCCTTGAGCAGCGTTGTCCGCTGGTCTGCTTCTCTGCTTCCGGCGGTGCGCGTATGCAGGAAGCGCTGATTTCGCTGATGCAGATGGCCAAGACCTCGGCAGCGCTGGCGCGCCTGCGTGAGGAAGGCATTCCGTTCATCTCTGTGCTGACCGACCCGGTCTACGGTGGCGTTTCCGCCAGTCTGGCGATGCTGGGCGATGTGATCGTTGGCGAGCCGCGTGCCCTGATCGGCTTTGCAGGACCGCGAGTGATTGAGCAGACTGTTCGCGAAAAACTGCCGGAAGGCTTTCAGCGCAGCGAGTTTCTGCTTGAGCATGGCGCCATCGATATGATCATTCCGCGTGCCGAACTGCGTGACCGCCTGGGGCGCTTGCTCGCCCAGATGACACGCCAGTCTTCGCCGGTTGTCGCATGACGCAGAGAACCCTTGCCGACTGGCTCGCCTATCTCGAGCGGCTCCATCCCACCGCAATCGACATGGGGCTGGATCGCAGTCGCGTGGTTGCGGCCAGGCTTGGTCTTGGCAAGCCGGCGCCGAAAGTGGTCACGGTCACGGGCACAAATGGCAAGGGTTCGACCTGCGCCTTCCTCGCCTCGTTGCTGCGTGCCCAAGGCAAGAAGGTCGGCGTCTACAGTTCGCCTCACCTGCTGCGCTACAACGAGCGGGTCAATCTCGATGGTCGGGAAGCCGATGACCAGTCGCTCTGCGATGCGTTCGCCGCTGTCGAGACCGCGCGCGGCGAGATTTCGCTGACGTACTTCGAGATGGGGACGCTGGCAGCGTTCTGGTTGTTCCAGCGGTCGAATCTCGATGTCGTGGTTCTGGAAGTCGGCCTGGGTGGCCGGCTGGATGCCGTCAATCTGGTCGACGCCGACCTGGCGCTGGTCACCAGCATCGGCCTGGACCATGCCGACTGGCTGGGTGACACCCGGGAGAGCGTGGCGTTCGAGAAGGCAGGGATCTTCCGGCACGGTGTGCCGGCCCTTTGCGGGGATCTTGATCCGCCTCGGCCGCTGCTCGAGCAGGCCGGGAACTTGCAGGCACCGCTGTTCCTCCGGGGGCGGGATTTTGATCTGGCGCTTGGCGAATCGACCTGGCACTGGCGTGGTCTGGATAGCGCCGGCAAGGTGCTTGAGCTTCACGACCTGCCTTTGCTTGATCTGCCGATGGAAAACGCCGCCCTGGCCCTGCAGGCTTATGCATTGCTTGGCTTGCCGTGGCAGCCAGCGGCTCTGCAGGATGCGTTGGCAGCCACGCGTGTGACCGGGCGCCTGGATCGCCGTAGTGCCATGTGGCATGGCAGGCCAGTCACCCTCCTGCTGGATGTTGGCCATAACCCCCACGCGGCGGAGTATTTGGCGCAGCGCCTGATGAGCCGTCCTATCGCAGGGCGTCGTCTTGCCGTGTTCGGCTTGCTGGCCGACAAGGACCTCGTTGGCGTTTTGCGTCCGTTGCAAGCGCAGCTGGCGCATTGGAATGTTGCTCCGCTGCCCACTCCGCGCACTCGACCCGCTGGCGAGCTGCATGCGGCATTGACGAATCTTCACGCAAGCGTCAGTGTCCACGAAAATATCGCCGAGGCACTCGACGCCGCGTGTGAGCATGCTGCAGCCGACGATGAGATCCTGGTGTTCGGTTCGTTTTATTGCGTGGCGGAAGCCCTGAGCTGGCTGGAGCGCCTCGCAGAGGGGGAGTAAAGGGGAATGGCTGTGCTGGACAAGGGACTCAAGCAACGCATCGTTGGTGCGCTGGTGCTCGTAGCACTGGCTGTGATCTTCTTGCCCATGCTTTTCAGTCGTGAGGATGAGTTGCGCCAGGTAGTCGTCGAGGCGCCACCTATGCCGAAAGCGCCGGAGATGCCGCCGGTTGAGCTTGAGCAGGTGCAGGTCCCCGAGCCCCAGGCGCTCCCGCAGGAGCCTGTCCCGCCGCTGGATCCGGTTACGGGTGACCAGGCCGTGACACCCGATGCTGCTCCGGTGCCTGAGTCAGCACCGGCTCCTGCCCAGCCGGCTCCATCCGCTGCCCCCGGTGCTCCGGTCGAGCAGCCGGTGGCCCCTCCGGCACCCGCTCCGGCCGTGCAGACGCCGCCGCCCGCGGTGGCGAAAGTGGAAGAGAAGCGCCTGGATGCCAATGGCCTGCCGGTCAGTTGGTCCATCCAGTTGGCCAGCCTGTCCAGCCGGGCGAGTGCAGAAAACCTACAGAAAACTCTGCGCGGTCAGGGCTACAACGCTTATATCCGCAGTGTGGAAGGCATGAATCGTGTGTTCGTCGGCCCGGTCATCGAGCGGGCAGAAGCGAATCGCCTGCGTGACCAGCTGAGCCGTCAGCAGAAGCTGAATGGTTTCGTCGTCCGCTTTCAGCCGGAAAAGGGCTGATCGGAAAGGATTATTGGGACCTTTCTGATCCGCGGGTTACCGGAGTTGAAGGGCTCTGCTAAAATGCAGCGCCTTTTCAGTTTGTGGGCTGCACTGTGGCATTTACCTGGGTCGATTGGGCGATCATCGCCATCATCGCCATTTCCAGTCTGGTCAGTTTGAAACGCGGCTTCGTCAAGGAAGCGCTTTCGCTGCTCACCTGGATAGTCGCAGGCATCGTTGCCTGGACCTTCGGCGGCGCCCTGTCGCTGCACCTTAGCGAATTCATCGAAATGCCATCGGCCCGAATCATTGCGGCCTGCGCCATTCTTTTCGTCGCCACCCTGCTGGTGGGGGCCTTGATCAATTTCCTGATCGGCGAGCTGGTCAGGGTTACCGGTATGGACGGCACTGACCGTGTCCTCGGCATGGCCTTCGGCGCAGCGCGCGGGGCTTTGCTGGTGGTGTTGCTGGTCGGCCTGCTCAGCCTGGCGCCGGTACAACAGGATCCTTGGTGGCAGCAATCGACATTGCTGCCGCATTTTCTCATGGTCGCGGACTGGTCGAAGAACCTCATTCTGGGCTTCACCAGCCAGTGGCTTGCAAGCGGCATCAGTTCACCCAGCTGATGCGTAGCACCCAGAAGCGTGCCCTCTGCCGGTCCAACCGGGCGGGGAGGGCATTCGGAATTAGCCTGAACTACTAGCAGGGGTTGCGTCACATGTGTGGCATCGTCGGTATCGTCGGTAAGTCGAACGTCAATCAGGCGCTGTATGACGCGCTTACCGTCCTTCAGCATCGCGGCCAGGACGCTGCCGGTATCGTGACCAGCCATGACGGCCGGTTGTTCCTGCGCAAGGATAATGGCCTGGTCCGCGACGTCTTCCAGCAGCGTCACATGCAGCGCCTGGTGGGCAGCATGGGCATCGGCCACGTGCGCTATCCCACCGCAGGCTCGTCCAGCTCTGCCGAGGCCCAGCCGTTCTACGTCAACTCGCCTTACGGCATCACCCTGGCACACAATGGCAACCTGACCAACGTCGAACAGCTGGCCAAGGAAATCTACGAGTCCGACCTGCGTCATGTGAACACCAATTCCGATTCGGAAGTGCTGCTCAACGTGTTTGCCCACGAGCTGGCCCATCGCGGCAAGCTGCAGCCCACCGAGGAAGACGTCTTCGCTGCCGTTTCCGGTGTGCACCAGCGCTGCCGTGGCGGTTATGCGGTAGTGGCGATGATCACCGGGTACGGCATTGTTGGCTTCCGCGATCCGCACGCGATTCGCCCGATCGTCTTCGGCCAGCGCCACACCGATGAAGGCGTGGAGTACATGATTGCCTCCGAGAGTGTTGCTCTGGACGTGCTCGGCTTCACCCTGATCCGTGACCTGGCTCCCGGCGAAGCGGTGTACATCACCGAGGAAGGCAAGCTGTTCACCCGCCAGTGCGCCACCAACCCGGAATACTCACCGTGCATCTTCGAGCACGTCTACCTGGCCCGTCCGGACTCGATCATGGACGGCATTTCGGTCTACAAGGCTCGCCTGCGCATGGGTGAGAAGCTGGCCGAAAAGATCCAGCGCGAACGTCCGAACCATGACATCGACGTGGTCATCCCTATCCCGGACACCAGCCGCACCGCAGCACTGGAGCTGGCTAACCACCTGGGCGTGAAGTTCCGCGAAGGCTTCGTGAAGAACCGCTACATCGGTCGTACCTTCATCATGCCGGGCCAGGCGGCACGCAAGAAATCCGTACGCCAGAAGCTCAATGCCATCGAGCTGGAGTTCCGCGGCAAGAACGTGATGCTGGTGGACGACTCCATCGTGCGCGGTACCACCTGCAAGCAGATCATCCAGATGGCCCGTGAAGCCGGCGCGAAGAACGTCTACTTCTGCTCGGCCGCACCGGCGGTGCGCTACCCCAACGTCTACGGCATTGACATGCCCAGCGCCCATGAGCTGATTGCCCACAACCGGACCACCGAAGAAGTGGCTGAGTTGATCGGTGCCGACTGGTTGGTGTACCAGGACCTGCCGGACCTGATCGACGCTGTTGGCGGCGGAAAAGTGAAGATCGACCACTTCGACTGCGCGGTGTTCGACGGCAAATACATCACCGGCGACGTCGATGAGGTCTACCTGAACAGGATCGAGCAGGCGCGTAACGATGCGTCCAAGGCCAAGGCCCACGCGGTCAGCGCCATCATCGATCTGTACAACAACTAAGCGGCCAGCGGTAAGCGACCGGTTGCTCGCGGGCGGCCGAGTGGAGAGTGCGAGATGACACAAGAATGGGACGCCGGAAGGCTGGACAGTGACCTGGAAGGCGTAGCCTTCGACACCCTGGCGGTACGTGCTGGCCAGCGCCGCACGCCGGAAGGCGAGCACGGCGAGGCGATGTTCCTGACCTCCAGCTATGTGTTCCGCACTGCCGCCGATGCCGCCGCGCGATTTGCCGGCGAGGTGCCGGGTAATGTCTACTCGCGCTACACCAACCCGACCGTGCGCACATTCGAGGAGCGCATTGCCGCCCTCGAGGGTGCGGAGCAAGCCGTGGCGACGGCCTCCGGCATGTCGGCAATCCTCGCTATCGCCATGAGTCTGTGCAGCGCGGGCGACCATGTCCTGGTGTCGCGCAGCGTGTTCGGCTCGACGATCAGTCTGTTCGAGAAGTACCTGAAGCGCTTCGGCGTCGAGGTGGACTACCCGGCATTGTCTGACCTGGCCAGCTGGGAGGCGGCGATCAAGCCCAACACCAAGTTGCTGTTCGTCGAGTCCCCGTCCAATCCGCTGGCTGAGCTCGTAGACATCGCCGCGCTGGCAGAGATTGCGCACGCCAAGGGCCCGCTGCTGGTGGTGGACAACTGCTTCTGCACCCCGGCTCTGCAACAACCGTTGAAGCTGGGCGCAGACATCGTGATGCATTCGGCCACCAAGTTCATCGATGGTCAGGGCCGCACGATGGGCGGTGTGGTTGCCGGCCGTTCCGAGCACATGAAGGAAGTGGTCGGGTTCCTGCGGACTGCCGGGCCGACCCTCAGCCCTTTCAATGCCTGGATGTTCCTCAAGGGGCTGGAGACCTTGCGCATACGCATGCAGGCGCATTGCGCCAGTGCGCTGGAACTGGCCCAGTGGCTCGAAGGTCAGCCAGGCGTGGAACGTGTCTATTACGCTGGTTTGCCGAGCCATCCTCAGCATGAACTGGCGCGTCGCCAGCAGAGTGCTTTTGGCGCCGTGGTCAGTTTCGAGGTGAAAGGTGGCAAGGAGGCGGCCTGGCGGTTCATCGATGCCACGCGAATGATCTCGATCACAACCAACCTGGGCGACACCAAGACCACCATCGCCCATCCGGCCACTACGTCCCATGGCCGTCTTTCGCCCCAGGAGCGGGCGAATGCCGGTATCAGCGATAGCCTGGTTCGCCTGGCGGTCGGGTTGGAAGACGTGGCCGACATCAAGGCAGACCTGGAACGCGGACTCGCTGCATTGTGATCGAGTGGGGCCCGCAGACGCGTGATGCCAACAATGGCAAGGTCGCGTTGGTGACCGGAGCGGCCCGTGGAATCGGCCTTGGCGTTGCCGCCTGGCTGATTGCCGAGGGTTGGCAGGTAGTGTTGGCTGATATCGATCGTGCCCGCGGCTCCAAGGTGGCCAAGGCGTTGGGCAACAACGCCTGGTTTGTCGGCATGGACGTGGCCCACGAGAGCCAGGTTGCAGTCGGTGTGGCCGAAGTGCTCGGGCAATTCGGCCGCCTGGACGCACTGGTCAGCAACGCGGCGGTTGCAGAGCCCCACAACCCGCCCCTGGAAAGTCTCGATCTGGCGTACTGGAATCGCATTCTGGCGGTCAACCTGACCGGCACCATGTTGCTGGTCAAGCATTGCGCGCCCTATCTGCGCGCTCACCATGGCGCCATTGTTACCATCGCCTCAACCCGTGCGCACCAGTCTGAGCCGGATAGCGAGGCCTATGCCGCCAGCAAAGGTGGGCTGCTGTCGCTGACGCATGCGTTGGCGATGAGCCTGGCGCCAGAGATCCGCGTAAATGCAGTCACTCCAGGCTGGATCGACGCACGTGACCCCTCTGCGCGCCTTGAGGCGCCGCTCACCGAGTTGGACCATGATCAGCACCCGCTAGGGCGTGTCGGCCTGGTGGAGGATGTTGCGGCGCAGGTCGCCTGGCTGCTTTCCGAGAATGCCAGCTTCGTCACCGGCCAGGAGCTCCTGGTCGATGGTGGCATGACCCGGAAGTTGATCTACCTGGACTAGCCTGTGGCTCAGGGGATGGAACGCCGCTTGGCGGACTTTCCATCCTTCAGTTCCCGAACTGTCTGATTCGTCAATGGTGTGGCGGACAACACTCTACGTATCCACCGTTCCGCTATGCGGCATTCAGGTTCAAGGCTTGCGCAAGTCGATGGCTGGGGCTTTCTGGCCGTCGAACAATTCGACCGGCTCGCGCGGCAAGATGCTTGGGCGACCTTCCTTGTCATGCTCGCCGATGATGCGGATGTCGTTATATTTCTTGCCCGAAAGTGCCGCTATGCCTGCTCGGTCACGCACCACGGTAGGCCGCAGGAACACCATGAGGTTACGCTTTACATGGGTGTCCTTGGTCGAGCGGAACAGCCGCCCCAGTATCGGGATATCACCGAGCAGCGGGACCTTCGAGTCGGTCTTGGTGATGTCATCCTGGATCAGCCCTCCCAGCACAATCACCTGGCCGTCCTCGGCCAGGATGGTGCTCTTGATCGAGCGCTTGTTGGTGATCAGGTCCACCGCCTGGGCCGTCAGCGTGGCGCTGGGCGCGATGGAAGAGATTTCCTGTTCGATTTCCAGACGCAGGGTCGCACCTTCGTTGATATGCGGGGTGACCTTGAGCGTCACACCGATATCCTGACGCTCGATGGTGGTGAACGGATTGTTGGCGCCGGAGGCGTCGGTGGTGAAGGTGCCGGTTTGGAAGGGCACGTTCTGGCCGACCAGGATCTCCGCTTTCTGGTTGTCGAGGGTCAGCAGGCTTGGGGTAGACAGCAGGTTGCTCTTGCTGTTGGCTGAAAGTGCCGTAATCAGGGCAGCGAAGTGATCCGTACCGATGCCGATGATGGCACCGTCCGGCAGCGTGTCGGGAATTTCGTCATCGCGTATGGCGTTGAGCACCGTTCCCACGGAGAGCCCGGTATTACCGAAATTGACTCCGCCGAGCCCGCCGGTGCTGCCGCGGGCATCGACAGCCCACTGCACGCCAAGGGCGTCGGTGATATCGCCAGAGATTTCGACTATGGCGGCCTCGACCATCACCTGCGCACGCGGAACGTCGAGCTGGCGGACAATGTCCTCCATGGCATTGACCACATCGGGCTCTGCCAGCAGCACCAGGGCATTCAGGCTTTCATCTGCGCGAATCAGGATGTTCTGCTGCGGTCGGCTGGTGGCTGTAGCGGCTGGTTCTCCGCCTTCTTGCGGTTGCAAGCCTTCTGATAGCTCGCCGAGGGTCTCGGCCAGGCTCTTGGCATCGTTGTGGCGCAGGCGGATGACACGGGTGTTGGCCGAGCGAGCGGTCGGGGTGTCCAGGGACTGCGCCAGGGCGGCCAGCTTCGCCCGAGCGGCGGGTGGGCCGAGCAGGATCAGGCGGTTGGTACGGGCGTCGGCGATGACCTGGGTGCCCGAGGTTCCCTTCGACTGGCCGCGATTGATTGAACTGTTCAGCACTTCGGCGGCGTCCATGACCCAGGCGTTCTTCAGGTTCAGCACGGTGTAGTCGCGATCACCCTTCTGATCGAGTTGGCGCATCAGGTCCTCGATGCGGGCAATGTTCGCGCTACGGTCGCTGATGATCAGGGCGTTGGCCGAGGGTACTGCGGCCAGGTGGCCATACTGGGGAACCAGGGGACGAATCAGCGGGATCAGTTCGGTAACGGCGCTGTGCTGCACCTGGATCACGCGGGTTTCCAGGCGGTCGCCTGCTGACCGGCTACTGGTGGCCTCTGACTTGGCTTCGGCGTTAGGAATGATGCGTGCCTGGTCGCCTTGTGCGACCACGCTGAAACCATGAGTGGCCATCACGGAGAGAAACAGCTGATAGACCTCGTTCAGGCCCAGCGGGGCCTTGGATACTACGCTCACCTGGCCTTTCACCCTGGGATCGACGATGAAGGTCTCTCCAGTGATGTCAGCGATCTGGTCGATGAACTCGCGGATGTCGGCATCCTTGAGGTTGATGGTCCAGCCATCCTGCTGCTGCGCCGCGCTTTCCGGATTCGCAGCTGGGGCCGACAGCAGTGGCAGTGGTGTGGCCAGCAGGCCAGCGGCGAGCAGGGCGAAAGTGAGGCGCGAGAAAGTCATGGTCATCGTGTCATTCGCTTTCAAGAGGCTGTTCGGCTGTATCGTCGGCAGGCAGGCTACCGGACTCTTCCATTTCCTGGCGCAGTTTTTCCATTCGCTCGCGAAGTTCTGCCGCGTTGTCTTCCTGCAGGCCGCTGAGGTCATCGATCACGTTGCTGGCCGGTTGTCCCGGCGAGGCACTGCCGCTGGCCTGGATTCGCGAACGGGGGGGAGGGAAGCTCAGACTCTCCCGGCGACCGGCGCGTTCAAGTTCAACCCGGTCACGGTAGACGGCGTGAAGCCTGACGCCCGTGGTGATTTCTTCGCCGGCACGGAAACGGCGGGGCTTTCCGCCTTCGTACTGGATGATGGCGATGGAGTGTTCGGGCGTCTCGTGCACGAAGCTGCCGAGCAGCGTCAGGCGCAGGTTGGTACTGGGTGGCGGCGTGTTGTCCGATATGACCTGGACTGGCCCGAATAGCGGTTCGAGGTTGCTCAAGGGCTGTGCGTTGAACGTCTGGGCGGGCCCGCTTGGGCTTGAGTCGCTTCCTGTTTCCAGCAGGTGTGCCCATTCGATTGCCTGCCAGGCGAAGCTGGCGCACATCGCCACGGCGATCGATATGCCGACCAGCGCAGGTGCGCGATGATGCAGCCATTGCAAGGAGAACGGTCCGTGCAAGAGGGTTTTACTCCCGGTCTGAACTGATTCTAGTTATAGGAACTGGCGAATCTGTTTTGATCATAGCAGTTGCCTTACCTGCCATCGTCGCGCCAGGGAATGATGTAGGGCAAGTGACGATGTGCTAAAGATACCGTCGATTTTTTACGACCTTAGGTCGCCTTGTTCACAACGATCATGAGAAACCTGAGCCTCGGCTGCACAATCGTCAGATTGCGCTGCAATACTTGACTGGAGGTTGTCGGGAAAAGGCGTGCGCAGATGAACCCCCCACTTGTAGATGCACCTCTGCGGCGACTGCCGTTCGGTTTTGCCAGACGCCATGGCGTCCTGCTGATGGACGCCCCGGCATCGTGCCTGGCTCATCGGCCGGGGGTCGAGTTGGCGGCATTGGCTGAAGCGCGCCGTTTCGCCGGACGCAGCCTGCCGCTCAAACCCTTGACGATGGAGGCGTTCGAGCAGGCGCTTGCGGCGGTCTATCAGCATGACTCCTCAGCCGCCATGCAACTGGCTGAAGACCTGGGTGGCAGCCTGGACCTGGCCGCGCTGGCGGAGCAGATACCCGAAACCGAAGATTTGCTCGAGCAGGAGGATGATGCTCCGATCATCCGCCTGATCAATGCCATCCTCGGCGAGGCCATCAAGGAAAACGCTTCCGATATCCACCTCGAAACCTTCGAAAAGCGCCTGGTGGTGCGTTTTCGCGTGGATGGCATCCTGCGTGAAGTGCTCGAGCCCAAGCGCGAGCTGGCGGCATTGCTGGTGTCGCGGATCAAGGTCATGGCGCGGCTGGATATCGCCGAGAAACGCATCCCGCAGGACGGGCGCATCTCCCTGCGGGTGGCCGGGCGCGAGGTGGACATCCGTGTTTCCACCCTGCCGTCCGCCAATGGAGAACGGGTGGTGCTGCGCTTGCTGGACAAGCAGGCCGGCCGCCTCACGCTGCAGCACCTGGGCATGAGCGATCGCGACCGTCTCCTGCTCGAAGAAACGGTACGCCGTCCCCACGGCATCCTCCTGGTGACTGGACCCACGGGTTCCGGCAAGACGACGACGCTCTACGCCAGCCTGGTGACCCTTAACGATCGCACGCGCAACATTCTCACGGTCGAGGACCCCATCGAGTACCACATCGAGGGGATCGGCCAGACCCAGGTCAATCCCAAAGTGGACATGACCTTCGCCCGTGGCCTGCGCGCTATCCTGCGGCAGGACCCGGATGTGGTGATGGTTGGCGAAATCCGCGACCAGGAAACCGCCGAGATTGCCGTACAGGCCTCGCTCACCGGGCACCTGGTGCTGTCCACCTTGCACACCAACAGCGCCATAGGCGCCATCACTCGCCTCGTGGACATGGGGGTCGAGCCATTCCTGCTGTCGTCCTCCCTGCTTGGCGTGCTCGCCCAGCGTTTGGTGCGGGTGCTGTGCCCGCATTGCAAGGAGCCGTACCAGGCGGATGCAGCAGAGTGCGATTTGCTGGGCGTGGCGCCAGCCGCTGCGCCGATGCTCTATCGCGCGCGCGGCTGCGGTGAGTGCCACCAGCAGGGCTACCGCGGGCGAACCGGCATCTACGAGCTGGTGGTGTTCGACGACCATATGCGCAGCCTCATCCATAGCGTTGCCTCCGAGCAGGAGATGATCCGTCGTGCGCGCCTTTCCAGCGCGAGCATCCGTGACGACGGTCGGCGCAAGGTCATGGAGGGCGTGACCACCGTGGAAGAAGTGCTGCGCGTAACCCAGGAAGAGTAAATGGCCGCTTTCGAATACCTTGCCCTGGATGCCAGGGGCCGTCAGCAAAAGGGCGTCCTCGAGGCCGACAGCGCGCGCCAAGTGCGCCAGTTATTGCGCGAGCGACAGTTGGCGCCGCTGGAGGTCAAGGCCACTCGAACGCGGGAGCAGGCGGCTGGAGGGCGCTTCAGCCTCAGCCGAGGCCTGTCTGCGCGGGACCTGGCGCTGATCACCCGCCAACTGGCGACGTTGGTCCAGGCCGCATTGCCTATCGAAGAGGCGCTGCGTGCCGCTGCCGCGCAGTCCAGCAATTCGCGCATCCAGTCGATGCTGCTCGCCGTGCGCGCGCGGGTTCTGGAAGGCCAGAGCCTCGCCAGCAGCCTGCGTGAGTTCCCGGCGGCGTTTCCGGATCTCTATCGCGCTACGGTCGCCGCCGGCGAACATGCCGGGCACCTGGGGCCGGTTCTCGAGCAGTTGGCCGATTACACCGAGCAACGTCAGCAGTCTCGGCAGAAGATCCAGCTTGCGTTGCTCTATCCGCTGATTCTGATGTGCGCGTCGCTTGCCATCGTCACCTTCCTGCTGGGGTTCGTGGTGCCCGATGTGGTGAGAGTCTTCATCGATTCCGGCCAGCCGCTGCCGTTACTGACTCGTGGTTTGATCGCGCTCAGCGACTTTGTCAAACACTGGGGATGGTTGGTGTTGTCGCTCCTGCTGGGCGCGGTGCTTGGGGGGCGCTGGGCGCTGCGCGATGCCTCGGTGCGCCAGCGTTGGCACGGCGTGGTGCTGCGCGTGCCGCTGCTTGGGCACCTTTTGCGCGCCACCGATACCGCGCGTTTCGCCTCTACCTTGGCAATTCTCACCCGCAGTGGTGTACCGCTGGTGGAGGCCCTTGGCATTGGAGCGGAGGTGATTGCCAATCGGGTGATCCGCAACCACGTCGTGCAGGTGGCGCAGAAGGTCCGCGAAGGTGGGAGCCTGACTCGAGCATTGGAAGGTAGCGGGCAGTTCCCGCCGATGATGCTGCATATGATTGCCAGCGGAGAGCGCTCCGGCGAGCTGGACCAGATGCTTGCCCGCACCGCGCGTAACCAGGAAAACGACCTGGCGGCGCAGATTGCCTTGCTGGTCGGTCTGTTCGAGCCCTTCATGCTGATATTCATGGGCGCCGTTGTGCTGGTGATCGTCCTGGCGATCCTGCTGCCGATTCTTTCTCTTAACCAACTCGTGGGGTAATCGCGTGAATCTGCGCCATAAACACTCGGGCTTTACGCTCATTGAAATCATGGTGGTGGTGGTGATCCTGGGCATACTTGCAGCCTTGGTAGTGCCGCAAGTGATGAACCGTCCGGATCAGGCAAAGGTCACAGTCACCAAAGGCGATATCAAGGCCATCGGCGCCGCGCTGGACATGTACAAGCTGGATAACTTCAGCTACCCGAGTACGCAACAGGGGCTGGAGGCACTGGTCAGCCGGCCGTCCGGCAATCCCCCAGCGAAGAACTGGAACAAGGATGGCTACCTGAAGAGGCTTCCGATTGATCCGTGGGGCAATGAATACCAATACCTCTCTCCGGGCAGCAAAGGTGCCTACGATCTTTATTCTCTGGGGGCGGATGGCAAGGAAGGCGGTAGCGATAACGACGCCGACCTAGGCAACTGGGATAACTGATGGACAGCGGTCGACGTAGCCTGCAGTCGGGTGGTCTAAGCCGCCCCGGCTGCGTCGCGCCATGCTTGTGTGCCTCCCGTGGCTTCACGCTCATTGAATTGCTGGTGGTCATGGTGATCATCGCCTGCCTCGCGGGGCTGGCGGTAATCAGCACGGGCGTCGCCGGTCCGTCCCGTGAACTGAACAATGAGGCCGAACGCTTAGCAGGGCTCATCGGCGTCCTGGCTGACGAGGCTGTGCTGGATAATCGGGAATACGGCCTGCGCCTGGAGCGTGACCGATACCAGGTGCTGTTCTACGACGAGGGTCGAGGCCGGTGGCAGCCGCTGGATGACGGCTCCCGTCAGCTCCCCGAGTGGGCGCAGCTCGATTTCGAGCTGGAGGGCGAGCCGTTGGTGTTACCCAGCTCTGGGGACGGGAGGGAAGAAGGCGAGGAAAACCCTGCGCCGCAGTTGTTGATCCTGTCCAGCGGCGAACTCAGTCCGTTCCGGTTGGAGCTGGGCGAGCGACGCAAGGATGGTTTGAAACTGCAATTGAGCAGCGACGGCTTTCGCTTGCCGAGGGTCGAGGTGCTCGTCGGCAAGAGGCCTGGACGATGAAGCACGCTTGTGGCTTCACGCTGCTCGAGGTGTTGGTGGCCTTGGCAATCTTCGCAGTGGTCGCCGCCAGTGTGCTCACGGCCAGCGCCCGCAGTTTGCAGACGGCGTCTCGGCTCGAGGACAAGACCCTGGCGATGTGGATCGCCGATAACCGCCTGACTGATCTCCAGTTGCGCGAGGCTGCTCCGAGCAGTGGGCGCGAGCAAGGAGAGCTGGACTACGCTGGTCGTCGCTGGGAATGGCTCAGCGAGATCGAGGCAACCAGCGACCCCGCGTTGCGTCGCGTCACACTTTGGGTGGCCCCGCGACAACAGCGGAGCAAGGGCAAGCTGGAGGAGCGCGCCGTGGTCCGGCTTGTGGGCTTCCTGGGGGGGACGCCATGAAGCGCATGGCGGGCTTCACGCTGCTGGAGCTGTTAATTGCCATTGCTATCTTCGCAGTGCTCGCATTGGGCACCTGGCGAATGCTTGATGCCGTTCTGGATGCCGACGCCGCCACCCGCGTTCAGGAGCAGCAAGTGCGCGAGCTGGTCAGGGCCATGGCCGCCTTCGAGCGGGATGTGGCGCAGCTGGTGCCGCGCCCTGTCCGCGACGCCTATGACGACCCGCGCGCGGCGCTTCTGGGGGAGCATGGCGGCGAGAGCGACAGCCTCGAGTTGACTCGCAGTGGCTGGAGAAACCCCACAGGAGTGCAGCGCTCGCGCTTGCAACGTGTACGCTGGCAATTGTCGGGCGAGCGGCTGGAGCGGCGCTACTGGAGCGTCCTGGACCAGGCCCAGGACAGCCTGCCCCAGGTCCAGCAAGCCCTGGATGGCGTCACCCGGTTGCAGCTACGTTACCTGGATGACGCTGGTAGCTGGCAGGAGGTCTGGCCGCCCGCCGGGCTCGCCGAGGAGGAACGTCTAGAGCGGCTTCCCCGGGCTCTCGAACTGATCGTTGAACATCGTCGCTACGGCGAATTGCGACGTGTGCTGCGTCTGGTGGACACGCCTCCCAAGGACCTCCAGACCAGCGGAGGAGCGCCAAAGGATGAGCAGCAGGCTAAGCCCGATGAGGTCTCGGGCGATCAGGAGGTGACGCCATGAAGCGGCAGCATGGCGTTGCGCTGATCACCGTGCTGCTGGTAGTGGCCCTAGTCACCGTTGTGTGTGCTGGCCTCATCGCGCGCCAGCAGCTTGCAATCCGTTCCAGCGCCAATCAGCTCCATGTGCGTCAGGCCATGCAGTACGCCCTGGGTGGCGAGGCCCTTGCCCAGGCGATCCTTGTCCGCGATTTGCGTCAGGGTGACCCGCGCACGCCCATCGACCACTTGGGTGAAGCCTGGGCACGCCCGGTGAGCAACTTCCCCCTGGATGACGGCGGGCTCTTGAGCGTGCGAATCGAGGATCCCAGTGGCCGCTTCAATCTCAATAGCGTGGTTCGCCAGGCGCAAGTGAACGAGCCGGCGCTGCGGCAGTTCCGCCGTCTTTTGCTGCGCTTGCAGATCGAGGCTCCTTACGCGGATCGCCTGGTCGACTGGGTGGATACCGATCAGGAGCCTTCCGGCGCCAATGGCGCAGAGGACAACCAGTATCTACTGGGGCAGCCGCCTTACCGTGCGGCCAACCGATCAATCAGCGATCTCTCCGAGCTGCGGTTGGTGTTGGGCATGAGCGAGGTGGACTACCGCAAGTTGTTGCCTTTCGTCAGTGCGCTGCCCGAGGGCGCGGACCTCAATGTCAACACGGCAGGGGCAATGGTGTTGTCTACCTTGTCCGATTCGCTCGACCCAGAAGGGGCAGCCCTGTTGGTCGCAGCTCGAGGTGATAGCGGTTATCGCAGCCTGGATGCCTTCCTGGCTCAGCCCGCATTGGCCGGTATGGGGCTGGAGGCGGAAGGTTTGGCGGTCGGTAGTCAGTTCTTTCTGGTGACCAGTGAGGTTAGGCTCGCGGGGCGCCGACAGGTTTTGGTGAGTACCTTGCAGCGCGGCAGCGATGGCAAGGTACGGGTTATCTCACGTGATCTCGGGCAGAGCGGTTTGCCGCCAGAGCCCATTAAGGAGCCGCAGTCATGACTCAGGCCTGCATCTTCCTTCCGGTCGCGGCGTGCGGCGGGGCCGATGCCGAGTTGGAGGTAGTGCTTTGGCAGGACGGTAGTGCCCGCCACTTGCCGTTTGCCAGGGCCGTGGAGGAGGTCGCTTCGCCCTGGCGGATGATCCTTCCGGTCGAGGCGGTCACCTGTTGTGCCGTGCGCCTGCCGACCCGCAAGGCGCGCTGGTTGCGCCAGGCGCTGCCCTTTGCCGTCGAAGAGATGCTCGCTGAGGAGGTGGAGAAGTTGCATCTCGCAGTCGGCGATGTGTTGACGGACGGTCGGCACCGGGTCTTCGCCGTGCGGCGTAGCTGGTTGGTTGCCTGGCTTGAGTTGGCTCGGCAAAGGGGTTTGGCGCCGGTCTCCATCGAAGTGGATGCCGATCTGCTGCCCGGCGAGGGGACTCAACTGCTCTGGCTCGGCGAACGCTGGCTGCTGGGCGGTCAGGGGAACAGCCGCCTCAGTTTCCATGATGAGGATTGGCCGCACCTGCTGGCTGCGTGCCCGGTGCCTCGCTCAGGGCACGCTCCTGTTGAGAAACAGGTACTTGAGAGTGTGGACGCCTGGCGCATGGAGACGGACGGCTACGGCTGGTTGGCGATGCGTCGGGGCAGCGACCTGGCGCAGGGCGAGTTCGCCTTCCGGGAGGAACGACAGGATTGGTTGCGATGGAAGCCAGTGCTTGGGTTGGTGGGCGTCTGGTTGATGCTGCAGTTCGGCTTCAACCTTGTACAAGCGTGGCAGTTGCGCCATCAGGGCGATGCCTATGCCAGTACCAATGAAGCGCTCTATCGCGAGTTATTTCCTCAGGACAGCAAGCTAGTGAATTTGCGGGTGCAATTCGACCAGCACTTGGCGCAGGGCGAGCGTTCCGGTCAGGGGCGTCTCCTGGGTTTGTTGGGGCAGGCCGCGCAGGCACTGATCGCAGAAGGCGCCCAGGTAAGGGTCCAGCAGCTGGATTTCAGCGAGAGCCGTGGTGACCTGGCCCTGCAAGTGCTGGCGCCTGGTTTCGATGAGCTTGAACGACTGCGCGAACGCTTGATCGGTGCCGGCCTTGCCGTGCAGATGGGCTCAGCCAGTCGTGACGAGGCAGGCGTCAGTGCGCGCCTGGTAATAGGAGGATGATCATGCTCGACTCGATCAGGACGCCTTTGCAGGCTCAGTGGCAGTCCTCCGGACTTGCGGCCCGCTGGCGTGGGCTGCCGCAGCGTGATCGGCTGGCATTGCTGGTACTCGGCTTGTTCCTGTCATTTGTGCTGCTCTATCTCAGCCTATGGCTGCCTGCGGAACGCCGGCTTGAGGAGGCGCGCCAGCATTACCTGTCGCAGCGCGATCTGTATGCCTATCTGCAGCAACGGGCCCCTGAGGCCCGGGCGGTCCGCGTTCGGCCCCAGGTCCGAATCGAGCCGGAGCGGCTGCAGGGAATGGTCACAGCAACAGCGGCAGAACAAGGCTTGGCGGTGGAGCGAATCGACAGCGAAGCGCCCGGTGTGTTGCAGGTGAGCCTGCAACCGGCCGCGTTTGCCAGCCTGCTGCGCTGGTTTGCCGTGCTGGAAGGGCAGGGTGCGCGGATCGATGAGGCAGGCCTTGATCGCAGTGAGAACGGCCAGGTGACCGCTCGTGTGACGCTCCGGGTCGAGTGACGTTCGATCGGGTACGTTACTCGTTTCTGTTTCTCGGTGGTGCTTGCTGAGCGACGGTCGCTCCGAGTTGGTGCATCGTGGGTCGACCTCAATGTCCCAGTATGTTGCGGCGAGTGCGGTAAGCATTTGATTGCTGCGTGTCTTGGGGCGACCCTCCCAAGGATTGGATCCTAGGATCCAAATGACCTTTTTTGAAGAAAAATTCCATACGGGGTGTTGACTTAGCGAGGCTGTCTGCGTAAATTGCGCGCCTCGCAAGGCGAAGGGTGATTAGCTCAGCCGGGAGAGCATCTGCCTTACAAGCAGAGGGTCGGCGGTTCGATCCCGTCATCACCCACCATCCTTGTGAGATTTCGGACGTAAGTCCGGCCGACGCGCAGCGGTAGTTCAGTCGGTTAGAATACCGGCCTGTCACGCCGGGGGTCGCGGGTTCGAGTCCCGTCCGCTGCGCCATATTTCCATGTTCGAGTTAATCGGGCATGAGGCAGTAAGAGCCTTCGCGCTTGATCCTGCCAGACGTTCAAAAGGTTTCACCGGACGCAAGTCCAACCGACGCGCAGCGGTAGTTCAGTCGGTTAGAATACCGGCCTGTCACGCCGGGGGTCGCGGGTTCGAGTCCCGTCCGCTGCGCCATATACGAAAGCCCTCAGGTAGCGATACCTGGGGGCTTTTTCTATGGTCTCGAAATGTGCTCCATTGCCTTGTCTTCGCCTGCGGGGCGAAGGAGGGCCCGCCTGGTGGGTTCATTTCCCCCCCCCCCCCCCCCACGCACAGGTCTTGTGCGTCTGACATCCTTTTCGTTGCCTTGGATTAATGAATTGTTCATCTCGAACCACTAGTGTTCTGGCATGGTCTTTGTCTACAAGAACATATCGAACCCAGGAGAGCTGATGATGGACGATTACCAGGACGAAATTCTCGATTCCCGTGCTTCCGAACGGGACTATCTCGAGCCGGCGGACGACGCCACCGAGATGTGATCAGCCGGCGTGGCGCTGGTTGCGTCGGAACTCCCCTGGGGTGCTTCCACTCCAGCGCTTGAAGGCGCGCTGGAAGGCTTCGGCCGAGGCAAACCCGAGCAAGTACGCGATCTCCCCGAAGACCAGGTCGGTATCGCGGATGTAGGCCATCGCCAAGTCGCGACGGGTTTCATTGAGGATGGTGCGGAACTGCGTGCCTTCCTCGGCGAGTTTGCGCCGTAGTGTCCAGCTGGGCAGCTGCAGGCGCGCAGCCACTTCTTCCAGATCAGGTTCGCGACCGTGTAGCAATGGCCCCAGCAGTTGGATGATCCGCTCACGCAAGCTGCGCGTCCGCGTCAGTTGCTGCAACTCCCGCTCGCAAATCTCCAGGAGCTGCCTCCAGGTGCTGGGGCAGTGCTCCTTTCCTCGAAATGCCAGCGTTTCCTGCGTCAGGCGTATCTGGTTGCCGCTGGCGCCGAACTCCACGGGGCAGCCGAACGCGTCGCTGTAGCGTTCGGCATAGGCCGGTGCGGGAAACTCGATCTCGACCTTTTCCACGCTGATCTCGGTGCCGGCCAATTGGCTCAGGTAGCTCTTCCAGCCAGCGAGCACGGAATCCACGACAAAGCGGTTGTAGGCGTTATAGGGGCTGATCGAGTAGAAGCGCAGCCAGGCGCCGCGGCGGTCTTCGTGGAAGCTCGATTGCCCGCGATAGTTGCTGGCGTAGAGGCGTTCGAACCGGATCAGGCAGCGTGCGGCCTCGCGAAGGTTGGGTGCCTGGGCGGCACATACACCCGCTAGCCCCAATTGGCTCAAGCGGCTGAGCCGGCCCATAGCTAGTCCCATGGCTGGATTGCCACTCAACTGAATGGCCGCATGCCCGAGGCGCATATAGCGTGGAATCGATAGGCGCGCCTGGGGTTCGGCAAGGCGTGCGGCGTCCAGTCCGAATCGCTGTAGCAGGTCTGTGGCGGGGTGCCCTGATTCCTCGACGGCGGCTGCGAGGCTATGGACGAAGCCCACGGAGAGGTCGCCGAGCTTGACCCGCTGGCCTTTCATGGTGCATCCAGCCAGACATTGAGCAGATGAGCGCCTGGGGCATTGTTGGCCTGGGCGATGTCGGGGGGAGTCAGTGCACTACCGCTTGGCGCACCCTGCAAGGACCACAGGCGACCGCGAAGGAAAGTCGGCAGGCTCGCCGAGCCATTCGAGTTGGCGACGGTCACGTCATTCTGGGGGAAGCCTTGTGCCCAGCTGCGTTTGATCGTGATCTGCAATACGCCGGTATCGAGGTGCTGCAGCGTCACCTCCTGACTGCTTTCAGGCCAGGGCTGGCGGTAGGGTTTGCCCAGCACCTTGCCATCGGGGGAGAACGCCAGGGCAAGGTTGTAAAGCTCGCCGTGACCGCTGCGGAGCTTGCCTTCCTTGAAGTAGGGCGTGGGTAATACGATGGAGCCGGCCAGCAGGGTCACGCCGTATTCCCTGGCCAGGCCGCTGAAGAGCTTCTGGTAGTCCCGCGCCATTCGCTTCGCCTTAGTGCGCAGCAGGGCTTCTTCCACGCCCTGTCCTTGAAGGAACAGGCGGCCGATCAACGTTGGGTGGCTCAGTTTGAGCAGCGTATCGGCTTCGTCCAGCGAGCGGGCCTGATAAAGGCTCTGTTTCTCGCCGCGAAGCAGCAGCCAGGTGCCGATCTGGTCTGGCAGGGCAACCACAGTGTTCTTGTTAAGCAAGCCTGCGGTGCGGGCTGCATCCAGGCTCGCTGCCAGTTTGAGGCGCAGGAAGGCGGGGTCGCGGTAGTCGCTTGGATAGAGCGATGGGCGGATGACCAGCAGGTTTCCGCTCTCGGTGGCCCGGCCGTGATCACTAGCGACGCTGGCGCGAAGGTCCGAAAGGTAATGTGCGCGCGGGCGCTCGCCGGTCCATACCGCATAGGCAGTCAGGCAGGCAACGAGGACGGCGGCAAGAAGAGGCGTCAGGAGCTTGCGCATGGCGATCGACGGCAGTGTGTGTGCAGGTCAGGGTAGGTGAGCGGGACCGGATTGCCAAGTGGTGCTGTTAGTTACGGTCAGTAACTTGTCAGTTTCGATCATTGAGGCGAGGCGGACTGCTCTTTATCGTCTGGACCATAACCGACCCTGGCCCGCCGCAGGCTGGGGCATACCGTGAACAGCAATGCCTGTTATGGAGGAACCATGACCGACGCCCATTACCCGAACCTGCTCGCTCCGCTCGATCTGGGCTTTACCACCTTGCGCAACCGTACCTTGATGGGCTCGATGCACACTGGGCTGGAAGAGAAGCCCAATGGCTTTGAGCGCATGGCGGTCTACTTTGCCGAGCGTGCGCGTGGCGGCGTCGGCCTGATGGTGACCGGCGGTATTGGCCCGAATGCCGAAGGCGGTGTCTACGCCGGTGCAGCCAAGCTGACCACTCGTGAAGAGGCCGACAAGCACCGGATCGTGACCCGTGCGGTGCATGAGGCGGGGGGCAAGATCTGCATGCAGATCCTTCACGCCGGTCGTTATGCCTATAACCCGAAGCTTGTGGCGCCGAGCGCGATCCAGGCGCCGATCAATCCTTTCAAGCCCAATGAACTGAACGAAGATGGCATCGAGAAGCAGATTCAGGACTTCGTGACTTGCGCACAGCTCGCTCAAGAGGCGGAGTACGACGGGGTTGAGGTCATGGGCTCCGAAGGCTACTTCATCAACCAGTTCCTCGTTGCTCACACCAACCAACGTACCGACCGTTGGGGTGGCTGCTATGAGAACCGTATGCGCCTGCCGGTCGAGATCGTCCGTCGGGTGCGCGAAGCCGTAGGGCCGAACTTCATCATCATCTACCGCCTGTCCATGCTGGACCTCGTGGAAGGTGGCAGTACGTGGGACGAGATCGTCACCTTGGCCAAGGCCATCGAAGCCGCCGGTGCCACGCTCATCAACACCGGTATCGGCTGGCATGAGGCGCGCATCCCGACTATCGCCACCAAGGTGCCGCGTGCCGCGTTCACCAAGGTCACCGCCAAATTGCGCGGCGAGATCAGGATTCCGCTGATCACCACCAACCGCATCAATACGCCGGAAGTAGCCGAGCAGGTGCTGGCCGAGGGGGATGCCGACATGGTGAGCATGGCGCGGCCCTTCCTGGCTGACCCGGACTTCGTCAACAAGGCGGCTGAAGGCCGTGCTGACGAGATCAACACCTGCATCGGCTGCAACCAGGCCTGCCTTGACCACACTTTCGGCGGCAAGCTGACCAGTTGCCTGGTCAACCCGCGTGCCTGCCACGAAACCGAGCTGAACTACATCCCGACCACCCAGATCAAGAAGATCGCGGTCGTTGGCGCCGGGCCGGCAGGCTTGTCTGCCGCCACCGTGGCTGCCGAGCGCGGCCACCAGGTCACGCTGTTCGATGCCTCCGCCGAAATCGGTGGGCAGTTCAACGTTGCCAAGCGCGTGCCAGGCAAGGAGGAGTTCTATGAGACCTTGCGCTACTTCAAGCGCAAGCTCGAAATTACCGGCGTCGACGTGCGCCTGAACACCCGCGTGAGTGCTGAGGACCTGGCCAGGGGCGGCTTCGACGAGGTGATTCTGGCCACCGGTATTGCCCCACGTACTCCGGCGATTCCGGGCATCGAGCATCCGAAAGTCATCGGTTACCTGGATGCGATTCTCGAGCGCAAGCCGGTTGGACAGAAAGTGGCGGTCATCGGTGCGGGCGGCATCGGCTTCGATGTGTCCGAGTTCGTCACCCACCAAGGCGAGTCCAGTAGCCTGGACCGCGAAGTGTTCTGGAGGGAGTGGGGGATCGACCGCAATCTGGAGGCGCGTGGTGGTGTTGCCGGAGTCCAGGCTGAACCCCATGCGGCTGCGCGCCAGGTATTCCTCCTGCAGCGCAAGAAGTCGAAAGTGGGCGACGGTCTCGGCAAGACCACGGGGTGGATCCACCGTACCGGCCTGAAGAACAAGCAGGTGCAGATGCTCAACTCGGTGGAATACCTCAAGGTCGATGACGAGGGGTTGCACATTCGCATTGCCGAAGGTGAGTCGCAGGTTCTACCGGTCGATACAGTGATTGTCTGCGCCGGCCAGGATCCCCTACGGGAATTGCATCAGGGCTTGCTCGATGCTGGCCAGAACGTACACCTGATCGGCGGCGCTGATGTCGCCGCCGAACTGGATGCAAAACGTGCCATCAACCAGGGTTCGCGCCTCGCTGCCGAACTCTGATTCAGGACCCCGCCCGGGGGAGGTTCCCCGGGCGGCCAATCCATGTGGGGCCGCCCAAACCAGGTCACATTTCCATCTCGCCGCTTGTCTGTCGGGGCACGTTCACCAGGCGTCTGCCAACCCAGTCACATTGCTCGCGCGTTATTATCCCCTAGACTTGGCCGAAATCTGGACGAACGCACCCATTCCAGGAGCGGCCGTAGTCCAAGGAACGCCCCGTCCCGCCGGGACCCACCGTGTTGGCCTCGAGGTAGAGTGATGAGCATGCAGAAAAAGGCGCAGTTGGTAGAAGCCGTCGTCTTCTTCAGCGAGCACGGCGTTAGTAAGCAAATGCTCTATCCAGAGTTCGAGGCCATGCTCGATGGGGTGGTCGGGCTGCCTGAATTCGCGGACCAGCAGGTGCGGCTGGTTTATGTATTGTTAAATACCCGTTTGCAGGCGCGCTCTGCGGTTTTCTTCTACTTGGACTTCGATGAGAACGGTCGCGCCGACACGGGCTGGAACCTGCCGCTGCGGCAGCTTGCCGAGCGGGCCGGGCGTGGACCTGACCTTGGCGCCGGCCCCATCCGCCTAGCCTGTCGAAGCCAGTGCCCGGTGCCATGGCAGCAAATGCACCTCTGGGATCCCAATCTCGGGCCGGAAGGCAACGACCTGGTGCTGTTGCGCGACGCGCTCAAGGTCAACAGCCTGGGCTTGTTGCTCGAGGACGAGGCTACGCAGGCCCTGGATGCCGAGCGATTGCAAATTGCATCTGAAGACAGCTGGTATGCGCCGCCCGAACCCACCAAGGAGATGGCTGAGCAGCTTGCCGAGAAGATGGAGAAAGAGCACCGCCTGAAGGCGGCACAACTGGTTCGCCAGCAGCGCTTGCGGCTCGAGGCGATTAACCAGCAGAACGAGGAGGCCATGGCCAGGTTGCGTCAGGCCGCAGAGGCTAGTCGCATCGCTCTGCAGGAGCAGATCCATGACTTGCAGCATGCGCTGCGCCAGGAGCAGGACCTCAATGCGGGGCTGCAGGCTCAGCTGGCATCTGAAGTCGAGCGGTACCAGGCCAGCCGTGAGGAAATGACGCAGCAGCTCAGGGCCCTTGAGCGCCACGGACGGACCGAGGCCGACATCCTGCGTACCCAGTTCGAGGGCGAAGTCGAGGCGCGAGTCGCAGCGGTGGTCGCTGAGTACCGTGAGCAGATCGCGGTTCGGGATGTCGAGCTTGCCTGCCGCAACCAGTTGGACATGCAGTTCCAGGCGGAAATTGATCGCTTGCGGGTGGAGTGTCAGGCGCTAGCCGATCAGTCCGGTCAGGCCATGCTGGAACGTCTGGCGGAGTTGGGCGTGGTGTTCGTGGTGTATCACCCGGGCGCTGGCCACCTGACCATCCCGCTGCATGATCTCGTGCGTTACCAGGATAATCCCGAGGCTTATGCCGCAGCCAAGTGCTTCGTCTCGGAAACCCAGTACCGTCACTGGTTGGCCCATTACCAGCAGCCCAGTTGCGAGGCTAGCCTGCCTAATGGCGAACGTTGTGCGATGCCTATTGATCGAGTCGAAGCACCTAGTCGCTTCATCATCGGTGAATCGAACTGCTGCCCGCGCCACAAGGCCGGGGGGCGCCTGCGCACAGCTGGCTAGGGTACCTGCCGCTGGATCGACTGCGGTATCCTGCCTCGCTTGAATCGGATACCTCGGTCTCGAAATTGCCCCTGCATCTGCCTGATTGGAAACCCCGCGCTGAACTCAGAGCCTTGCCGCTCTCCTGGCTGGATGCGGCTGGGGTCGAGGTGGCCATGTTGCACCTCGAGGAAATCGACGCGCTGATCTCTGGCAACAAGTGGTTCAAGTTGGCGCCCCACCTCGAGCGTGCCTGGCAGGACGGTGCCGATGGCGTTGTCAGTCTGGGCGGTGCCCATTCGAACCACCTGCATGCCTTGGCTGCTGCCGGTAAACGTTTTGGTTTCCCTACCGTGGGCTTGCTCCGTGGCGAGCCTCAGGACACAGAGACTGCGCAGGAGCTGCAAGCCTTTGGTATGCAGCTCCATTGGCTGGGTTATGGCGCTTATCGGAGCCGGCATCAGGCCGGGTTCTGGGCCCCCTGGCTGCAGCGGTATCCAGGCTACGTCGCAGTTCCGGAAGGTGGCGGGGGCCTGGAGGGGGCTCGTGGTTGCATGGGGCTGGTGATGATGATCCGCGAGCAGCTCGAGTCGATCGGCTGGAAGGATTATGACGCGCTCTGGCTGGCCGCTGGTACCGGTACGACGTTGGCCGGCCTGGTGCTGGGTGAAGTAGGGCGGCACCCGGTCTATGGTGCATTGGCGGTTCCGCCGGGCCATGGTGTGGACAAGCAGGTGCGAGCCATCCTCCAACAGGCTGGCGTGCCAGATGAGGGCTACCACCTGGTGGATGCCAGTCGCGGGGGATTTGCGCGACTGGATGTGGCTGTGGCGCGTTGCCTGCTGGAAACCGAACAAGAAGCCGGAGTGACGCTTGAGCCGCTGTACACCGCAAAGGCCTTGCTGGCCTTGCGAGAGCAGGTAGAGGCCGGGGGTATTCCGCGTGGCTCCCGCCTGGTGGTGCTGCACACCGGCGGGCTGCAAGGACGTCGGTCCCTCGAGCTGCGTCTGCAGCAACTGGCTTCAGCGCCTGACCCGCGCTAGGGGTTCAGTGGCCAGCGGTCGCTGACTACGAAGGCTCGCTCGGCTTCAAGCCAATCTGCGTCCTCGCCTGGCACCATGCGCACCAACAGTTGGGCAGGCGCATCTTCAGGTAATTGCTCCAGCCAGTCCTGCAACCTTTCTGCCGGCCAGATCGCTGCATGTTCGCAACGCGCGGGCGCCAGCCAGGCATGGCGTGGCAAGGCCTGCCAATGGCCCTCAGCGCTTTGCTGGAAAAAATCCGATAGTGCGCTGCGGCGCAACCAGTGCCCGCGCAGGTGCGCCGGGTTGGCGCCGTGGGGCGCTGTGCAACCGCCGGGCCACGGGTAGAAGAGATAACCGCCCAGCCAGAGCTCCGCGCTGACCGGCTGGCTGCTGAACTGGGTGAGCGCCGGTTGGCTTTCGGGGCTGGCAGACAGCGGTAGCTGGTGCAGGCTCAGGTGCTCCAGCTTGCGGTCGAGCCGGTCGTGGCTGCCGGGGCCGAGCCATTCGGAGGGGCTGCTGCCATCGCCATGGCGCGGTCCGAGGTAAAGCTTGATCGCCAATTCGAGGTGGTGCACGCCTTCTTCATCTCGCAGCAGCAGGTCGAGTTCGCCGAGGGTGTGCCCGCCCAGGCGGATTGGCAGGTTGGCTGCCAGCAACTCGACGCCGGGCGCCTGGTCCAGGGCGAACTGCCAAAGGCGTTCGTAGTACAGCCCCAGGCGCCGGTTGGCGCTTTGTGCCAGCCAGGCATCGAGCGGCGCGCTATCCCGGTCCAGGCATCGCAGCCAGGCTTCCAGTCGCTCAGGCGCACGAGCCCAGTCGCTGGCGCTCAGCGGATGGCGCTGGCGCCACGGGGCCTGGCTGAGCAGGGGCGGGGACAGCAACGCCCAGGCCAGGTCGCGAACGCTGGGCTGGCGAAGGTGACGGGGCAGGTCGAGCATCGAGTCGAAAGCGTGCATGCTGCGAGCATAGCCGAGGGCGGTTTGCCGCTGCTTGGACCTTTCCCCCATAATTCCGCTATTCCTCCCGTTGCAGAGCCGTCCTGGAGCCCCATGGAGCAATTCCGCAATATCGGCATCATCGGTCGCCTGGGCAGCCCCCACGTGCTCGACACCATCCGCCGCCTGAAAAGATTCCTGCTGGATCGCCATCTCCATGTGATCCTTGAGGACACTATTGCCGAAGTACTGCCGGGCCACGGCCTGCAAACGTCGACCCGCAAGATCCTGGGTGAAGTATGCGACCTGGTAATTGTCGTCGGCGGCGATGGCAGCATGCTCGGCGCTGCTCGCGCCCTGTCACGGCAGAACGTGCCGGTACTTGGGGTCAACCGTGGCAGTCTCGGCTTTCTCACCGACATCCTCCCCGACGAGCTGGAGGTGAAGGTTGCCGAGGTGCTCGACGGCCACTACAGCGTCGAAAGCCGCTTCCTGCTGGAGGCGGAGGTGCGCCGCCATGGCGAAGCGATCGGTCAGGGCGATGCGCTCAACGATGTGGTGTTGCACCCGGGCAAGTCAACGAAGATGATCGAGTTCGAGTTGCACATCGACGGCCAATTCGTCTGCAGCCAAAAGGCCGACGGTCTGATCATTGCCACGCCCACCGGCTCAACGGCCTACGCGTTGTCGGCGGGCGGGCCGATCATGCATCCCAAGCTGGATGCCATTGTCGTCGTGCCGATGTACCCGCACACGCTGTCCAGCCGCCCGATCGTGGTCGACAGCAACAGTGAGCTGAAGATCGTGGTTTCGCCGAACTTGCAGATTTATCCGCTGGTGTCCTGCGACGGCCAGAACCACTTCACCTGCGCCCCAGGCGATACCATTACAGTCGCCAAGAAACCCCAGAAGCTGCGCCTGATCCACCCGCTGGATCACAACTATTACCAGGTCTGCCGGACCAAGCTGGGGTGGGGCAGCCGGCTCGGCGGAGGCGACTGATGAACCTCGATCCCAGTCGTGGCTACGACCTGATTGGCGACGTTCACGGTTGCGCGCTTAGCCTGGAGCGGTTGCTCGACCTGCTTGGCTATTGCAAGCGGGGCGATGTCTGGCAGCACCCGCAGCGCATGGCACTGTTCCTGGGTGACATCATCGATCGTGGTCCGCGGATTCGTGAGGCGTTGCATCTGGTGCACGCCATGGTCGAGGCGGGGCAGGCGCTGTGCATCATGGGTAACCATGAATACAACGCACTGGGTTGGAGCACGCTGGCACCCCCTGGCAGCGGGCGCCAGTTCGTCCGTGAGCACACCCCGAGGCACGCCAGGCTGATCAAGGAAACACTCGACCAGTTCGAAGGCCATCCGGCGGACTGGCACGACTTCCTCCGTTGGTTCTACGAGCTGCCGCTGTTCATCGATACCGGCCACTTCCGCATGGTGCACGCCTGCTGGGACGCCGACACGGTCGAGGCGCTGCGAACCCGATATGGCGACGGCCGCATAGACGAGGCGTTCCTGCAGGCCGCCGCCGATCCTCGGAGCTTCTCCAGCCAGGTGTTCGACCGGCTCCTGCGGGGCACCGATCTGCCTCTGCCGGGCGGTATGACCCTCACCGGCAGCGACGGCTTCACCCGCTCCGTGTTTCGCACCAAGTTCTGGGCTGACGATCCGCAGACCTATGGTGACGTGGTGTTCCAACCCGACGCCCTGCCTGAGCAGGTTGCCAGCCAGCCGTTGTCCCGGGCGCACAAGTCGCGGCTTCTCAGTTATGGCGCTGAAGAGCCCTTGCTCTTCATTGGCCACTACTGGCGACGGGGCCGCCCGGCGCCGATCCGGCCGAATCTGGCTTGCCTGGATTACAGCGCGGTGATGTACGGCAAGCTGGTCGCTTACCGGCTCGACCAGGAGCATCGCCTGGACCCGGATAAGTTCGTCTGGGTCGAAGTGGAGCGCCCCGAGGATCCCCAATGAGTGCGATTGAAGTATTACGTTTGCCCCTCTCGGTGGACCTGAGCGGTTTCATCGAGTTATTGCGGCGCCTGGATGTGCCGTTTCGGGTTAGCGAGGAATCCGGCGAACAGGTGTTGTGGGTGCCGGGGCCGCAGCTGGCGGAGCAGGTTCGCGGGCTTTACCAGCGATTTCCCGAGGGCGACCCGCAGTTCCAATTGCCGGGGCAAGCACCGCATGAGGAGCCGCGTGCCGGCCTGCTCAGTCAGTTGAAGGCCAGCCGCTTGACCAGCTTGATGCTGCTCTTGACGCTGATCGTGGCCGGGGCGACCGGCCTGGGCGACAACTTCTCGATAATCCGCTGGCTGAGCTTTCAAGACTTCCAGATCCACGGCGACTACGTCTACTTCGCCTCGCTGGCGGAAATGCTGGAGTCGGGGCAGTGGTGGCGCCTGGTGACGCCCATGCTGATCCACTTCGGCATCCTTCATCTTGCGATGAATGCGATGTGGTACTGGGAGCTGGGGCGACGCATCGAGTCTCGCCAGGGTGGTTTCATGTTGTTCGGTCTGACCATCGGTTTCAGCCTGGTGTCCAATTTTGCCCAGTACCTGACCAGCGGGCCATCGCTGTTCGGCGGCTTGTCCGGCGTACTTTACGGCCTGCTCGGCCATTGCTGGGTGTTCCAGCGCCTGGCTCCGTGCCCTGCTTACAGGCTCCCGCCAGGCGTCATGGTGATGATGCTGGTGTGGCTGCTGGTATGCCTGTCGGGTCTGATCACTGCGCTGGGGTTTGGCGCCATCGCCAACGCGGCGCATGTCGGCGGTTTGGTGGTGGGTTGTGCCACGGGGCTGCTAGGCGGTGCATTGGCGCGCGCTCGCCGTTAGAATGCGCAGTCTGTCTCAAACGCCCCCGTGAGCTGCCCATGTCGTCTTTCGCCCAACTGATCAGCAACATCACCCAGGATGTCTACGAGAGCCTCAAGCTCGCCGTGGAGATCGGCAAGTGGCCGGATGGCCGCAAGTTGACCCAGGAGCAGAAGGAGCTGTCTTTGCAGGCCGTCATCGCCTGGGAACTGAAGAACCTGCCCGAGGAAGAGCGCACCGGCTACATGGGGCCGCAGGAGTGCAGCTCCAAGTCCGAGCCGATTCCCAACCTCCTCTTCAAATCGAATACGGTCCACTGATGCAGGAACTCGGACGCGGCGCCCTGAGCAAGATGTCAGCGCGCCTTGAGGCTCCTGTGCAATACGGGTTTCGCCTGGATGACACGGAAATTGCTGCCAATCCGCTGATAGGCCAGATGTTGCGCCTGGAATACCTTGGCGCCATCCATTGCTGCCACTGCGGGCGCAAGACCAAGAAAAGCTTCAGCCAGGGCTATTGCTACCCCTGCTTTACCAAACTGGCGCAATGCGACAGCTGCATCATGAGCCCGGAGAAGTGCCACTACGACCAGGGCACCTGCCGCGAGCCGGAGTGGGGCGAGCGCTTCTGCATGACCGAACACCTGGTCTATCTGGCCAACTCATCGGGCATCAAGGTTGGCATCACCCGCGGCAGCCAGGTTCCCGTTCGGTGGATCGACCAAGGTGCCAGCCAGGCATTGCCCATCCTGCGCGTCGCCACCCGACAGCAGTCCGGGTTCGTCGAGGACCTGCTGCGCAGCCAGGTTGCCGACCGCACCAACTGGCGCGCGATGCTCAAGGGCGAGGCGCCGCCGCTGGACCTTGCCGCCACACGTGACCAGTTGTTCGACACTTGCGGCGAAGGCCTGCAGATGCTGCAGGAGCGCTTCGGCTTGCAGGCGATTCAACTCCTCACCGACAGCCAGCCGATCGAGATCAGCTATCCCGTGGATGCCTATCCGACCAAGGTCGTCAGCTTCGATCTGGACAAGACGCCGGTGGTCGAAGGTACCCTGCGGGGCATCAAGGGCCAGTACCTGATCCTCGACACGGGCGTGATCAACCTACGCAAATTCACGGCCTACCAGGTCGCCATCAGCACCTGACCCCCTGGCTTGTCATCCAGGTCGGCATGGATTCGTCCATACTCCGACCTTGGACCCAATCACCCCGCGCGGCCCAAGGTTCGGCGCCGCTGCTCAATCGAAGAGACGACCATGCGCACCGAGCAACCGAAAGTCATTTACCTCAAGGACTATCAGGCGCCTGAGTACCTGATCGACGAGACCAACCTGACCTTCGAGCTGTACGAGGATCACAGCCTGGTGCATGCCCAGCTGGTGATCCGCCGCAACCCCGAGCGTGCCGCCGGCGATTCGGGGGCGGGCTTGCCGCCGCTGGTGCTGGATGGGCAACAGTTGGAGCTACTGTCGCTGGCGATGGACGACCGCGTGCTGGGTGAAGGCGACTACCAACTGGACGATAGCCACCTGACCCTGCAGCCTGTCTCCAGCCAGTTCACCCTCGACAGCACCGTGCGCATCCATCCAGAGAGCAATACCGCGCTGGAAGGCCTGTACAAATCCGGCACCATGTTCTGCACCCAGTGCGAGGCCGAGGGCTTCCGCAAGATCACCTATTATCTCGACCGCCCGGATGTGATGAGCACCTTCACTACCACCATCACCGCCGAGCAGCATCGTTATCCGGTCCTGCTGTCCAATGGCAACCCAATGGCCAGCGGGGCGGAGGAGGGCGGCCGACACTGGGCGACCTGGCAGGATCCGTTCAAGAAGCCAGCCTACCTGTTTGCCCTCGTGGCGGGCGACCTCTGGTGTGTGGAAGACACCTTCACCACCATGAACCAGCGCGAAGTGGCGCTGCGCATCTATGTCGAGCCGGAGAACATCGACAAGGTCCAGCACGCCATGGACAGCCTGAAGAAGTCCATGCGTTGGGATGAAGAGGTCTATGGTCGCGAGTACGACCTCGACATCTTCATGATCGTTGCCGTCAACGACTTCAACATGGGGGCCATGGAGAACAAGGGGCTCAATATCTTCAACTCCAGCTGCGTGCTGGCCAAGGCCGAGACCGCCACCGATGCCGCCCATCAGCGCGTCGAGGCGGTGGTGGCCCACGAGTATTTCCATAACTGGTCGGGTAACCGCGTCACCTGCCGCGACTGGTTCCAGCTTTCGCTCAAGGAAGGCTTTACCGTTTTCCGTGATGCAGAGTTCTCCGCGGACATGAACTCGCGGACGGTCAAGCGCATCGAGGACGTTGCCTTTCTGCGTACCAACCAGTTTGCCGAGGATGCCGGCCCGATGGCTCACCCGGTGCGCCCGGACTCCTTTATGGAAATATCCAACTTCTACACCCTGACCGTGTACGAGAAGGGCGCGGAAGTGGTGCGCATGATTCACACCCTGCTGGGTGCCGAAGGTTTCCGCAAGGGGACGGACCTCTACTTCGAGCGCCATGATGGCCAGGCGGTGACCTGCGACGACTTCGTCAAGGCCATGGAGGATGCCAACGGCGTCGAGCTGACCCAGTTCAAGCGTTGGTATAGCCAGTCCGGTACGCCGCGCCTGCAGGTGGAGGAAAGCTACGATGCCCAGGCGAAGACCTACAGCCTGACCTTCCGCCAGAGTTGCCCGGCGACTCCTGGCCAGAAGGAAAAAGCGCCTTTCGTCATTCCGCTGGCCCTGGGCCTGCTGGACGGCAAGGGCAACGAGCTACCGCTGCGCCTGCAAGGCGAGGGAGCGGCTCAGGGTGTCGGCCGCGTGTTGGCGCTGACCGAGGCGGAGCAGTGCTTCACCTTTGTCGATATCCCCGAGCGACCATTGCCGTCCCTGCTGCGTGGGTTTTCCGCACCGGTGAAGCTGAGCTTCCCCTATAGTCGCGACCAGCTGATGTTTCTGATGCAACACGACAGCGATGGTTTCAACCGCTGGGAGGCTGGCCAGCAGCTCTCTGTCCAGGTCCTCCAGGAACTGATCGCCCAGCACCAGAAGGGTGAGCCGCTGGTGCTGGATTCTCGCCTGGTCAAGGCGTTCGACACCCTTTTGGGTGATGAGTCGCTGGATCAGGCGATGGTTGCCGAGATGCTATCGCTGCCGAGTGAGGCCTATCTCACCGAGATCAGCGAAGTCGCCGACGTAGAGGCGATCCATGCGGCCCGTGAGTTTGCCCGTGTGACCATCGGCGAGGCACTGTACCAGCCGCTGCTGGCTCGCTACCGCGCGAATCGAGCGCTTTCTCGCGAGACCGGCTATATCGCGGAGGCGGCGCACATCGCTCGGCGCACATTGCAGAACATCGCCCTGTCCTACCTGATGCAGAGTGGGAAGGCCGAGGCGCTGGAGGCTTGCCTGGAGCAATTCAATGACTGCGACAACATGACCGAACGCCTGTCAGCGCTCGCAGTGCTGGTTAATTCCGCCTTTGAACAAGCCAAGGCCGACGCCCTCCAGCGCTTTGCCGAGTACTTCAAGGACGATCCGCTGGTGATGGACCAGTGGTTCAGCGTTCAGGCTGGCTGCGGCCTGCCAGGCGGGCTGGAGCGGGTGCAGGAATTGATGAAACACCCGGCCTTCACCCTGAAGAACCCGAACAAGGTCCGCGCGCTGATTGGCGCATTTGCCAACCAGAACCTGGTCAACTTCCATCGCGCAGATGGTGCGGGATATCGCTTCCTCGCCGATCACGTCATCGCACTGAACGCGCTCAACCCGCAGATCGCCTCCCGCCAGCTGACGCCGCTGACCCGTTGGCGCAAGTACGATACCAGCCGCCAGCAACTGATGAAGGCCGAACTGGAGCGCATCCTCGCCTCCGGTGAACTTTCCAGCGACGTTTATGAAATCGTGAGCAAAAGCCTGGCCTGACCTGCCTCGACAGCCCACCTTCCAAGGTGGGTTGCCCCTCTTTAGGTCCCCCTCCTGTAAGTGTTACCGGTTAGCCCCGGTAACACTTTTTTGTTACCTGATGAAATAACTGCACTTCCCATCAGACGATTTTCGTCTGAAAAGCCCACAAAGCGCTTGACTAGAGCGTTTTTGGCATGGTCGTACAAGAACTTCAAGTGTGATCTTGAGTGACAAATCGAGCCAGATCGTCCGACAAGATCGGACACTTTTCTCGGGATTGATCAGTGGATGATCAGTCACTTGTTTGACTTAATTCTGTCGCCAGACTCTCGAAGGTTTTCTGACGCCTTCTGTCGAGTTGGCACCATGGTTGCAATCACCGCCTACCGTTTGGCCCCATTTCAGTGCATTCGCAATGGGGCGCGCTCTGCGCTGGGGAGTTCCTGGTGCACCAAGAAAAAGGCCGTCAAAACGGCTCAATAGCGGACCTGCCTGACGGGCCGCCCATAACAAAATGAATCGTCCACGGAGTAAGACTCGATGGAACTCAAGTCCCGCAAGCCCGTACTGCGTTTTGCGCCGGCCAAGGCAGGTTTTGCCTTTGCCGGCATCCTGCCGCTTCTGGTCGCTGCCCACGCCCAGGCGGTGGAATTCAGCTTCGCCAATAACGAGATCTCCGGTTCTCTCGACACCACCGTCTCCTATGGCCAGCTGTGGCGCGTGCAGGGGCAGGACAAGACCAACGACGACATCAACACCAACGACGGCAACCGCAACTTCGACACCGGGCTGGTCTCCGAGGTCTACAAGATCACTTCCGACCTGGAGGCGACTTACAAGAACTACGGCATGTTCGTTCGTGGTACTGCGTTCTATGACACTCAGATCATGGATAAGCGCAATGACTACCTGGACAACAACAATCCGATTCAGCCCAGCCAGAACTTCCCGAACGACGACAGCTTCACCTATCAGACCCGCCACAAGGCCGGCCGTGATGCGCAGATTCTCGATGCGTACCTCTATGGCAACTGGGACGTGGCCGACATGCCGGTTACCGGCCGTATCGGCAAGCAGGTATTCAACTGGGGTGAAGGCATCTTCTACCGTGGCGGCGTGAACACTACCAACCCGGTCGATGCCGCCAAGTTCCGCCTGCCGGGCTCGGAACTCAAAGAAGTGCTGGTGCCGGTCGAAGCCCTGAGCTTCAACCTCGGGCTGACCGAGAACCTGTCGATGGAGACTTTCTACCAGTGGAACTGGAAAGAGTCGGCCATTGACCCGGTTGGCACCTACTACTCCGAGACCGATCTCTTTGCCGAAGGTGGCAATACCGCCTACTCGACCCAGCGTGCACTGCTGCCGGTCGCTGGCCTTTACTCGGGCCTGAGCCGCTTCGGCGTCGGTGGGCTGCAGGGCGGCCGCACCGTCGATGCCAGCGGCAACATCAAGGTCGCCTCCATCGGTCCGGACATCAATGCCAAGAACGACGGCCAGTTCGGTGTTGCCTTCCGCTACATTGCTGAAGAACTGAACTCCACCGAGTTTGGTTTCTACTTCGTCAACTATCACGCCAAAGAGCCGACCATTGCCGCCAACCTGGGCGATTATGCAGGCTTGAACCTGGCCCAGATCGCTGGCCAGGCCGCAACCGCAATTGCGCCCCAGGTACAGCAAGCGGTGGCTGCTGGGGCGGGTATTTCCGTTGCCCAGCTGCAAGCGGTCCTTGCCAATCCGGCCTTGAACCCCGCCCTGGCACGTGCTTACTCCAATGCCCTGACAACGGCGGCCACCAGCGCTGCGGGCGGCGTGGCGACCATCGACGTGGCCAACCAGGTGAACGCCCAGCGCGAGTACGCCGAAGACATCCGCATGTACGGGCTGAGCTTCAACACCACTATCGGCGAAGCCTCAGTCTTCGGTGAGCTGGCCTACCGTCCCAACCTGCCGATCGGCATCGCCACCACCAACGACCTGCTGGGCGACCTGCTGCGTCAGGCTCCGCAGCTGGCCTCCAACCGTGTGGTCAATATTGGCGGGCAGCAAGTCCAGCTGGGTGACGAAATCCATAACTACGAGCGTGTCGAGGCCTTCAACACCTCGCTGGGCACTATCTACAACTTCGGCCCATCGCTGTCGTTCGACTCGCTGGTTGGCGTCGCTGAGCTGGCGTCCGAGCACCTGCGCGGCAGCGACCTCCAGTACACCGATTTCACCGGCCAGAACCGCTACTACTCTGGCCGTGGCAACAACTCCTATGTTTCCGGTGGCGATCGTGATGACCAGGTCAACAAGAATGCCTACGGCTACACGCTGTTGATGTCCGGTACCTGGAACGACGTATACGCTGGCGTGAACATTTCGCCGTACGTGGTCTACAAGGACGACTTCGAGGGTAACTCCTACCAGACCGGCAACTTCATCGAGGGTCGCAAGGCTTACACCCTTGGTGTCAAGGCCAGCTACCTGAACAGCCTGGAAGCCGAGCTGCAATACACCGAGTTCTTCGGCGGTGGCCAGAACAACTCGGTTCGTGACCGCGACAACGTCGGGGTCAATGTCAAGTACTCCTTCTAAGCCATCACACAACAAGGCGGGCGTCCATGGGCGCCCGACACAGACCCATCACGGAGAACCCTCATGCTGAAGAAGCTTTCGCTGATCGGCGCAGCCGTCGGCCTCGCGCTTTCCGCCAGTGGCTCGCTGGCGTCGGTTTCGGCTCTGGATGCCGCCAAGCTCGGCACCAGCCTTACCCCCTTCGGTGCTGAAAAGGCAGGCAACGCTGCCGGCACTATTCCGGCCTGGACTGGCGGCATTACCCAGGCTCCGGCCGGCTACAAGTCAGGCCAGCATCACCTGGACCCGTTCCCGCAGGACAAGCCGCTGTTCACTATCACCAAGGCGAATCTGGATCAGTACAAGGCGAACCTGACCCCGGGTCAGATCGCCATGTTCAATGCCTATCCGGACAGCTTCCAGATGCCGGTCTACACGACTCGTCGCTCGGGCTCGGCGCCGCAGTGGGTGTATGACAACAGCATCAAGAACGCCAGTACTGCCAAGTTGCTCGATGGTGGCAACGGCTTCGCCGATGCTTATGGCGGTATCCCGTTCCCAATTCCGCAGAGCGGGGTCGAGGCGCTGTGGAACCATATCGTTCGCTACCGTGGTTCCAACATCGTGCGTCGTGCCTCGGAAGTGGCAGTGCAGCGCAACGGCGACTATGCACTGGTGACTTCGCAGCAGGAAGCGCTGTTCAAGTACTACAACCCGAAAGGTAGCTATGCGGACCTGAACAACGTCCTGTTCTACTACCTGTCCTTCACCAAGAGCCCGGCACGCTTGGCGGGCGGTGCGACCCTGGTCCACGAGACCATGGATCAGGTCAAGGACCCGCGTCAGGCCTGGGCCTACAACGCCGGTCAGCGTCGCGTACGTCGTGCGCCGAACCTGGCGTACGACACTCCAATCGCTGCCGCCGACGGCCTGCGCACAGCCGACGACACTGACATGTTCAACGGCGCGCCGGATCGCTACGACTGGAAGCTGGTAGGTAAGAAGGAGATTTACATCCCCTACAACAACTACAAGGTTTCCAGCCCCGAGGTTAAGTACAAGGACTTGCTGCAGCCGGGTCACTTGAACCCTGCGGTTACCCGTAACGAACTGCATCGCGTGTGGGTCGTAGAGGGCAAGCTGAAGCCGGGTGCCCGCCACATCTATTCCAAGCGCACCCTGTTCCTCGACGAGGACAGCTGGCAAGCCGCTGTGGTTGACCAGTACGACGGCCGTGGCGAGCTGTGGCGTGTGTCCGTCGCCTACCTCAAGAACTACTACGACCTACCGACCACTTGGTCTGCGCTGGACGTGTTCCACGATCTGCAGGCCCGCCGCTACCACGTTCAGAACCTGGACAACGAAGAGCCGAACACCATCGACTTCACCCAGGCGATTCCGGATGACGGCTACTTCAAGCCTTCCGCCTTGCGCCGCCGCGGTACTCGTTGATCACGTGGTCTGGCCTGTCCTGATGCAGGATTACCCCGATCAGTCCTGATTCCAGGACTTCATAACGCCCGATGCAGTGCATCGGGCGTTTTGTATTTCGGGGTTTGGTTCGGGCGCTTCTGGCTTTGGATCTCAATAGCCTTGCGCACCATGCGACGGGCCTCCGCCAGGTTCTGGGGGCGCGGGGTCAGCAGAATGCTGGCCCCTCCTGAACAAGGGTCTTGCATACCAGGACTGGGCAGTAGCGAAAATCAGTCGCCTCGATATTCGCAACCGCTGGTGCAAGTCTCATGGATGCGGACTCTGGATAGCTCGGGCAACAGGGGCTTGAGTTGCTGCCAGATCCACTTGGCCAGGACCTCGCTGGTCGGATTTTCCAGGCCAGGGATCTCGTTCAGGTAGTTGTGGTCCAGCTGCTCGTAGAACGGCTTGAAGATTGCCTTGATCTCTGAGAAGTCTCTGATCCAGCCGGTGTAGGGATCAACTTCGCCTTCTATGTAGATGGCGACTCGAAAGGAGTGACCATGCAACCGACCACACTTGTGCCCTGCAGGCACGTGGGGGAGTCGATGGGCAGCTTCGAACATGAATTCTTTGAACAGTTCCACTCTATTGCGCTCTGAGGATGACGGCCAGGGTGCTGGCCAAAGCAGGCTTAGAGTTTACCAGCTATCCCCTGTCTTGACTCGAAGGACAAGCTCCTGGGGGGCGCTACTCTGGCTCGTCTCTGGAGCTGGTGTGCAATGTTGCAGCAGCTCACCTAGCTGCTTTGCCAGGTAAGTTTGAAAGCGACCATCACGCCAGTATTCGAGGTGGCTGAGAGGCGTATGCCGCTTGTACCAGAGGCCCACGGGCATGGGGACGTCTTCTCGAACGATGTCGGCGTAACCCCGGGCGGGCCGCAATGGATAGCCATGGAGGATCGCGGTGGCGAGTTGCATCCAAATCCTCCTTGATTTCCAGCGCTGCAATCTGCTGCACTGAATGACGGCTCTTCAGTTCACAGAGGTTGCAAGTACTTGCTGAGTTGGCCGCTATCCGCCAGCTCGAGAAACTCATCGCCCATTCGCTGGCTCTCGTTCATTGCTTTGCGCCAGTAACGCTCCCGTGCGTCGTCGTCCCCCAGGTAGCGCTTGAAGTCGTTCCGATCGGGTAGTTTTCCGTGGGGGAGGGTAGCCAGGTATTGGCGGGAGGGGGCTAGTAGCAACACGTCCTGCAGACGGTCTGCGTCGCCTTTTCGCCAGGGCAAGCTCTTATCGAACCAGCCTGGGATTACCTTGTCGGTAAAGTGCGGATAAAGAACGATATCGTTGCCGCGATAGGGCAGGTCCAGATGATAGTCGAGCAGGCCACCGTCTCGATATGTACCCGGTCCAACACCAGGTATGTCACGCACGCCTTGCATCACCATCGGAATGGAGCCGGAGGCAAGCAAGGCATGGCGCAGATTGTCGACCCCCAGCAGGTGGTAATGGGAGGGGAGGTCATCGAGGGCATGCAGGGGTGGTTGCTGTCGTGGGTCATGAAGAATGACCCGCTCGAAATGCCGGCTCAACCTGACTCGGCCAAGCAGGTTGTTGCCGATCACTGACGAAAGTCCAAGCCCCAGGGCTCCTTTGTGATCCTGAGCAAGCAGGCCATGGCTTTTGACCACCATCACATTGAGGCGGTAGAGCGAGTTTTCGAGTATTTGCGCATCCTGACCTTGCAAGAGGTCTTCCAGCATCAGGCCACATAGTCGGCTGACTTCCGCCATTGAAACGCCCTTGGGAAAGCGCTGCGCGGTATACAGGTCGCCAAGGCGGCGAAGACCGGCAACCGGGTCCGGCAGGCAGGCACTTGCAAAGCGCCAGGAACCGATGGATGCACCTATCAGGGCACGCTCGCGCGGAGCGCGTGGTAGCCAGTCCCCGAACAGCGCCAGGTCCAGGCCCTGAATGCCAAGGGCCTTGGGGCCGCCAGCCGCGCCCGGCAGTACGCCAACGTCAGCTGGCTTCAGGCCTTCTTCACGTATGCGTGAGAGCGCGCGCTTTCCTGCACGTAGGGTGAGGGATGGGAACTTGATCTGAACGGCGCTCATGCAGGCCTCCGAGATACGAGATGGCGATTATAGTGCCGCACGTATCGACACCAAGTCGCTTCACCGGCTGAATGATGCTTTCCGCGTTTGCTATGGTTTATCGATTGCGTTTAAGCAAATTCAGCTTCAATTAAGTGGCTCCAGGTAACTTGGCTCCATCGAAATCTGACAGTCCACTAGGAGCTGAGCCATGAAGAAACTCGCTACTCTGTTCGCCGCCACCGCTGTTCTTGCCGCTGCCGGTATGGCTCAAGCTCGTGATCTTGGCCCGGACGAGGCCCTCAAGCTGCGTGATGCAGGGACCATTCAATCCTTTGAGAAACTGAATGCGGCAGCGCTTGCCAAGCACCCTGGCGGAGCCATCAATGAGACCGAGCTTGAAGAGGAATACGGGCGCTACATCTACCAGGTGGAGTTGCGCGATGCCCAAAGCGTGCAATGGGATCTTGAGCTTGACGCTACCAGTGGCCAGATCCTCAAGGATCACCAGGACGACTGATGCGCTGGGTTTTGCGCTACAGCGGAATCATCGCCCTGATCCTGGCCTGCTTCGCTCTTGAGGCGATCGCGCGGGACCTGGATCAGGACGAAGCGCTGAAACTCCGCGAAGAGGGTGTCATTCTTCCCCTTGACCAGCTCATGCGCAGCGCCCTGGGGCAATACCCGGGGGCGCGCCTCCTTGAGGCCGAGCTGGAAGAGGAGGATGACGTCTACATTTACGAGGTGGAATTGCTGACCGCCGACGGTACAGTGCGCGAACTGGAACTGGATGCTCGGGACGGGCGCATCCTGAAGGATGAGGAAGACGACTGATGCGCTTGTTGTTGGTGGAAGACCATGTGCCACTGGCGGATGAGCTGACCAGTAATCTGGGACGGCAGGGATATGCCGTGGACTGGCTCACGGATGGCCGTGACGCGTCGCATCAGGGAGCCAGTGAACCTTATGACTTGATCATCCTTGACCTTGGGTTGCCGGGAAAGCCGGGGCTGGATGTGCTGCGAGAGTGGCGCGCAGGTGGTGTCACGACTCCGGTGCTGGTGTTGACGGCCCGCGGCTCATGGGCTGAGCGAATCGAGGGGCTCAAGGCAGGGGCCGACGACTACCTGACCAAACCATTCCACCCCGAAGAGCTGGCCTTGCGCATCCAGGCCTTGCTCCGCCGCGCTCATGGGCTGGCCAACCAGGCACAGCTGGAGGCTGCTGGCTTGCAGTTGGATGAAAGCCGCCAATGCGTGAGTCGACATGGTGAGGAAGTTCAGCTCACCGCGGCTGAGTTTCGCTTGCTACGTTACTTCATGCTTCATTCTGGTCAATTGCTCTCCAAGAGCCACCTGGCCGAGCACCTTTACGATGGTGAAACGGAGCGTGACTCCAATGTCATCGAGGTCCATGTGAACCACCTGCGGCGCAAGCTGGGGCGGGAGGTCATCGAGACGCGAAGGGGGCAAGGCTACCGTTTCACCGGTGGGAACCAATGAGTTCGATCCAGCGTCGGCTGAGTCTTGGCCTGATCGGCACCTTGCTGCTTGTCGGGCTGGTGCTGGCGCAGACGAGTCTCTGGTTGTTCGACCTGGGCTTGCGGCGTTACCTCGCCAAGGGACTGCAGAGCGAAGCTGAATTGCTGCTGGGATCGCTCGTCCGGGGGGCCAGCGGTCTCCAACTGGACGAGCAGCGTCTCAATCCTGCTCACCAGCAGCCGTATTCCGGTCGCTATTTCATTATTCAGTTGGACGATCATCCGTGGCGTTCCCGCTCACTCTGGGACAGCGAGCTGGCGATGCCTGCCCAGGTAGGCCTTGCTTCAGGGTTGCTGAAAGGGCCAGGGGGGCAGGAGCTACTTGCTTGGCGTGGTGATTATCGCCGCTTTGGTCGTCAGGTCCGGATTGCCGTGGCGCAGGACTACACCCCGGTGCTGGAAAGCTTCCGCAGGATCCAGTGGACGGGCATGGCGCTTGGGGTCGCAGGGTTGGCGCTCATTCTCGCCTTGCAGCGCATTACTGTGCGCCGGGCCTTGCGACCCCTGGAGGACGTGCGTCACCAGATCGCCCAGTTGCAGCAGGGGCAACGCAGCGAGCTCGACCAGCGGGTGCCGCTTGAGCTGGAACCGCTGGTGGCCCAGATCAACCACCTATTGGCGCATACGGAAGGTACATTGATGCGCTCGCGCAATGCCCTCGGCAACCTGGGGCATGCACTGAAAACCCCCTTGGCGGTGTTGATGAGCCTGACTGAGCGCGACGAGATTCGAGCTATGCCAGAGCTACGTGCGAGGCTGCGTGACCAGTTGGAGCAAATCGAGCAGCGCTTAGGGCGTGAGCTGGGGCGCGCGAGGATGGCCGGTGAGGCGCTGCCGGGCGCGCATTTCGATTGTGCAGCAGAGTTGCCGAGCTTGCTTGCAACCTTGACCATGGTTCATGGCTCCGGTCTTGATCTGGTCTGGCAAGCGCCAGAGGGGCTGCGCTTGCCGTGGGACCGCGAGGATCTTCTGGAACTGCTAGGCAATCTCCTGGACAACGCCTGCAAGTGGGCCGACAGCAAGGTGAGCCTGACCATCTCAGCGGAGAAGGAGGGATACAGCTTGTGTGTAGACGACGATGGCCCCGGCATTGCAGAGGGGAAGCGTGAAGAGGTGCTCAGTCGTGGAACCCGTCTGGATGAGCAGGTGGCTGGGCATGGGCTCGGCCTTGGCATCGTGCGTGACATTGTCGATGCCTGGGGCGGGCGCATGAGTCTTCTCGACAGCCCCTTGGGCGGTTTGCGCGTTCGCGTTGATTTGCCCCCGCGAAGCCCGGCAGGCAAGCCCGCTTGACCTGCCTCAGCGCAGGAATCGCGGGCGCTGATACGCTTCAATCAATCGATATTGAACAGGAAGGCAATATGCATCCCTTCGACTCGCCGCAGCCGCCACGCCTGGCAGTGCTTCTAGGTTATGCGGGGCTCTTGCCCTTCGCAAGCGGTGCCTTGGGCATCTGGTTCACCCCTGTAGGTTGGCGGCCGTTGGTGTTGGCGGCTCTGCTGGACTACGCAGCGGTGATCCTGGGATTCATGGGGGCTATTCATTGGGGATTGGCGATGCGGGCCCATGAGGAGAGCGAGGCCGCCCGTTTGCAGTTGGGGCTTTCAGTGATACCGGCATTGCTCGGTTGGTTCGCTGTAGCGGCGGTGTTGCCGGTATTGTTGGCTATAGGGTTGTTGCTGGTGGCCTATATCGGCCTTTACCTGGCCGATCTGCATGCGGTGCGCCTTGGATTGGCGCCGGCATGGTACGGACCGTTGCGTCGTCCACTGACGTTTGCGGTGGTCGTTTGCCTACTGGTTACCTGGTGCGGGTTACTGCTTGCCTAACCAGCGTTCCAACCAGTCGAGGGCTTGATGGCGTCGCTCCTTCCAGGAGCCTTCGAGTACGAGGTACGGTCGCTGATGTTGGTCCAGCCAGTCTCGGCAGTCATTGAAGAACGCTTTGCGGTCAGCCAGTTGTGGCTGGCACCGCTGGCCGTCGTCGATCCACTCCATTTGCTCGGGGTTCAGCAGGAAATGAAAGTCGTATCGCCGGGCCAGCAGTTCGGACTCCAGCCAGCCGGGGCAGGTCCCAAACAGCCTTTGGCTCCAGAGCAGGTTGCTCAGCAGATGGGTGTCGAGGATCAGCAGGGGCGGACGTTCGGCGCGCGCGGCATCCTCCCAGGCAAGCTGGCCACGGGCGATGGTGGGAATGTCGGTATAGCAGGTGTCACGCTGTTCCTGATCGATGAAGTGGCGGACGTACTCCCCGACGATGAGCCCGCCAGCCGCTGCCTGGATCTCGTTGGCCAAGGCGCTCTTGCCGCTGGATTCCGGCCCCGTCAGAGCCAATATCTTCATGTCGCCGCTAGGACCGGGTCGCGACGCCATGCATTCCAGCCTTGCACGGCGAGCAAAGTGAAAAGCGCATAAAGGGCTGCTGTGAGGTACAGGCCCTTGTCGAGGAACAGCACGACAAAAAGCACGTCCAAGGCAATCCAGAGTAGCCAGCACTCCACGCGCTTCTGAGCCATCCACCACTGGGCTACCAAGCTGAATGCAGTCAGGGCTGCGTCCATCCAGGGGGCTGCTGCATCGGTCCAGTTCGCCATGGCATAGCCAAGGGCCACGCTGCCCGCAGTGCCGGCCAGCATGCCGATACCCAGCTGTGCAGAGGTCAATCGGCTTACCTGGCGGCCACCTTGAGCAGCGCTGCTGCGGGTCCATTGTCGCCAGCCATAAAGTTGCAGGGCGGCATAGACCAGTTGCAGGAGCATGTCCGAATAGAGCTTCACTTCGAAGAATATCCAGCTGTACATCAGCACCATGACGAGGCCGATCGGCCAGCACCAGGGATTTTGTCGGGTGGTGAGCCAAACGGCCAGGACCCCAAGGGCAGCGGCGGAGAGTTCAAGCGGCGACACGAGAAGGCCTCAAAGCGTGGACGGGCAATTGTACCGACTTGCTCGTCCAGGTGCCGCGAAACGCATGGGCTTTCGGCCTCACTTTGGCTCGTCATCTCTGTTAGGATTTCGCCCGCCGTGGATGGGCATGCGTGACAGCCCGTCGTTTCGGAACCAGTGCCAATGGCTCTCGGTCTATCACGGCCAGCCTCACTGGGCTTACAGCTATCCGCACACTCAGCATGGGCCACCTTTAAGGCGAGCCTCGGGGGAATGTTTTGATGGATTTCATGACGGCCATGCAGGCCATCATTCTAGGGATTGTCGAGGGACTGACAGAGTTCCTTCCGATATCCAGTACTGGGCACCAGATCGTTGTTGCCGACTTGCTGGGCTTTACTGGTGAGCGTGCCATTGCCTTCAACATCATCATCCAGCTTGCGGCCATCCTGGCCGTGGTCTGGGAGTATCGGAACAAGATCATCGAAGTGGTAGTTGGGCTGCCAACCCAGCAAAAGGCGCAGCGTTTCACTGTTAACCTGCTGGTCGCCTTCCTGCCCGCCGTTGTGCTGGGCGTCTCGTTTGCCGACCTTATCCACCACTACTTGTTCAACCCGATCACTGTGGCGAGCGCACTGGTGGTCGGAGGTGTCGTGATGCTTTGGGCCGAGCAGCGCACTCACCGAATCCAGGCGGAAACAGTCGATGACATGTCCTGGAAGCATGCCTTGAAGGTCGGTTGTGCTCAGTGCCTGGCACTGATCCCGGGTACGTCCCGATCCGGCGCAACGATCATCGGCGGCCTTCTGTTCGGTCTTTCCCGCAAGGCGGCTACAGAGTTTTCCTTCTTCCTCGCAATGCCCACCATGGTCGGCGCTGCGGTTTACTCCGGATACAAGTACCGCGACCTGTTCCAGCCAGGCGACCTGCCGGTCTTCGCGCTGGGCTTCGTGGTGTCGTTCATCTTCGCAATGATCGCCGTGCGCGGGCTGCTGAAGTTCATTGGCAGCCACAGCTATGCCGCCTTTGCCTGGTACCGTATCGGCTTCGGTCTGTTGATCCTGGCGACCTGGCAATTCGGCATGATCGACTGGTCGACTGCCCAAGGCTGAGGCCTGTTCCAGAATCGTGGATCAAGGCGTGCTCCGGGCACGCCTTGATCGTTTCCGGGGGGGGCTAAAACCCAGTCGGAAACTGAATGATGAAGCGCGTCCAGCCGTCCGCTGATTCGCAGCGGATCTCGCCGCCATGGGCCTGTATGATAGAGCGAGTAATGGCCAGCCCCAGGCCAGCGTGCTCTCCGCCTTCCCGCCGAGCCGGATCAGCACGGACGAATCGGTCAAAAAGCCTTGGAATAAGCTCGGCAGCGATGACCGGCCCTGTGTTGGCAACGGTCAGGCGCAGGCCACGCGCATCGTGTTCCAGTTTCAGGTCGATGGCGCCTCCAGCAGGCGTGAAGCGCAGGGCGTTATCCAGCAGGTTGGAAAGCGCACGTTGAAGCATGCTTTGGTCAGCACTGACGCGCGCTTCGCCGGTGCGGCTGATCTGCACCTCGCTTTCTTCGGTCAGCGGGCTATAGAACTCGATCAGGGCATCCAGTTCTGCTGCCAGGTCGAGTGGCTCACGGCGAGCGGTGATCAGGCCGTGCTCCGCCTTGGCCAGAAACAGCATGTCGCTCACCATCTGCGCCAGCCGCTGCAGCTCTTCCAGATTCGAATGCAGCGTTTCGCGGTAATCATCTGCGCGCCGGGGATGGCTTAGGGTGACTTGGGTCTGTGTTAGCAGGTTCGACAGTGGTGTGCGAAGCTCGTGGGCGATGTCTGCCGAGAATGCGGACAGCCGTTGGAAACCGTCGTCCAGGCGTGCGAGCATGGCATTGAAGGCCCCCGTCAGCTCCACCAGTTCCTGCGGCACGCCATCCTCGGTGAGGCGGGTGGTGAGCGAACTGGCGGACACTCCGGCGGCAACGTTGGCCATCTGATGCAGGGGCCGCAGGCCCTGGCGTGCGACCCAAGCACCGAGAAGTGCCGTCGCCAGCGCGGAAAGCCCGACTGTAAGCCAGATCAGTGCCTGCATCCGTTCGAGAAAGTGCTGGTGATGGGTAATGTCCAGCAGCAGCGTGATGTCTGCGGAGCTCGGCCCGTCAAGCCGTAAAGGCGCGCGGAGCACCCGGTAGTCGATGCCGCCTTCGCGCCAGCGTTGCAGGCCTGGCTGGGGCGGGGGAGAGGTGCTCTGCCCCGTCAGCGTATTGAACCAGATTCGCCCATCGTTGCCGTCGAGGCGTAGGTCAAGGTCTGGGTGTTGGGTCAGCACTTGCCGCAAGGCGGGTAAGCTCCCGGGAAGTGCCGCCGCTGTGTCGACCTGCCTTAACGCGCTTCGGAACAGCTCAAGACGGCCTTCGAGCAGCTGCTGGTCGAGCTCAATGAAGTGCGCTTCGCTGGCTCGACTGAAGAGAGCGCCCGCGACCAGCGACACCGTTGCCGTGCAGGCGGCGAAGAGCAGGCTCATTCGGGCGGTGAGGGAAAGCCTGCGCATCATGGTTCGCGGCCCTCAAGGACATAGCCGATGCCGCGTATGGTGTGGATCAGCTTGGGTTGGAAGGCGTCATCCACCTTCGCGCGCAAGCGGCGGATAGCGACTTCGATGACATTGGTTTCGCTGTCGAAGTTGATGCCCCAGACCCGTGAAGCGATCAGTGCTTTTGGCAGCACTTCACCCTGGCTGCGGAGCAGGAGCTCCAGTAGGGCGAACTCCTTGGACGTCAGGTCAATTCGCTGGCCGTTGCGCTCCACGCGACGACTGAGCAAGTCCAGGCGCAGGTTGGCGGCTTCGAGGCTGGTGTCCTGCGGCATGGGACTGCCGCGGCGCAGCAGGGTACGAACTCGCGCAAGCAACTCGGCAAAGGCGAAGGGCTTCACCAAGTAATCGTCGGCCCCTAGCTCAAGCCCTTGCACCCGGTCCTCGATGGCGTCTCGGGCCGTCAGGAACAAAACTGGTTGTTGCAGGCCTGCCTCACGCATGGCTGCCAATACCTGCCAACCGTCGCGGCCTGGGAGCATCACGTCCAGGATCACCAGGTCGTGCTCACCGCTCACGGCGCGCGTTTGGCCGCTGAGCCCATCGGTGGCGAGTTCGACGAGAAATCCAGCCTCGGTCAGGCCCTGTCGCAGGGACTGGCCAGTCTTGGGTTCGTCTTCAACAATCAATAATTTCATGGCGTACTCATGCTGAATCTCGCTGCCTTATACCGTTACTACCGGGGAAGAGGCGCAAACTGACAAAGATGTAACACTTGAGGTCTGGCTTGCATTCGATTTTTCAGCAGTCGCCAGGATGTATACAATTGGCCAGATTCAATCCTCAGGTCCGCCCTATGCAACACCCTGCCGAACAATCGCCGCTGGGCAAGTCCAGCGAATATGTCAGCACCTACAGCCCTTCACTGCTGTTCCCCATCTCCAGGGCCACCAAGTGGAACGAGTTGGGGTTGACTGCCAGTAATCTGCCTTATGTGGGCGTGGATTACTGGAATTGCTATGAGCTGTCCTGGCTGACCGCATCAGGTAAACCCGTCGTGGCTATTGGTGAGTTCGCCATCCCTGCGGACTCGCCGAACATCATTGAGTCAAAATCCTTCAAGCTCTACCTGAACTCCTTGAATCAATCCGTGTTCAGCAGTGCGACTGAGTTGGAACGCGTTCTGGAGCAGGACCTCTCTGCGACCGCAGGTGCTCCGGTAAAGGTGCGCGTACGAACCCTGGTTGAGGTAGAGGCCGAGGGTGTGGCCAAGCTACCCGGAACCTGCATTGATGATCTCGATGTGAACATCAGCAATTATGAGCAGCCGCAGCCCGGTTTGCTGCGTGCCGATGCTGGCCACTTGGTCGAGGAAAGCCTGCACAGCCATCTGCTCAAGTCCAATTGCCCTGTCACCGGGCAGCCGGACTGGGGCACCTTGGTGGTGCAGTACAAGGGTTTGAAGCTCGATCATGCGAGTTTCCTCGCTTACCTGGTGAGCTTCCGCCAGCATGCGGATTTCCACGAGCAGTGTGTCGAGCGGATCTTCCTCGATCTACAGAAGCTGCTGCAGCCGGAGCTGCTGACGGTCTATGCCCGCTACGTGCGTCGTGGTGGCCTGGATATCAACCCATACCGCAGCACCCACGAGCAGGCTGTCGACAACTGTCGCCTCGTACGTCAGTGAATGAAAACCCCTGCACCTGAGGCCGGGGTTTTGCATCTGTGTGCTGGGTCAGATGCCCATGTTCGCCAAGCTTTGCAGGATGTTGCGCAGGGTGACGGTGAGAGTTGGATGGCGTGTTTCAAAACGCTCTACGGCCAGATTGACGCCATCTACCAGCGACGCGTCCGGAGCACTGGCGGCATCACGCGCCAGGCGCAACTCGATCTCTTGCATCAGTTCGATGAGTGATGCGCGCTCATCGTCATCCAGCGGCGGGTCCTCGGCCAGTTGATCGCGTAGGTCTTGCAGTTGCTGCTGCAGGCGTTCAGGCATGTTGTGCTTCCTCTTCCAATGACACTGGAGTGGACCTTCGCTCATTACCAAAGGTCCCGCATGCCTACAGATTAATCCAGCCAGGGCTGGCCTGCCTGATACGGGTCAAATGGGACACGTTGTCCAGATGTTGGCTTTACGGTTTTTCGCCCTTTTGCCGACGGACTGCAAGATCGACGAGGCATGGCCCGAGCTCACCGAGGTGGTCAATCACTGAATGTGCGCCCAGTCGGTAGAGCTCCAGGGTCGCCACTGCGCGAAGGCGATCGCGCTCTGTACTGTCGAGCGCGTGCCAGTCGGACGGAGCCTTGCCGCAGAGCACCCCGCTCGTGGCCAGTCCGATGGTCCAGAGCCCCGCATTCAGGCCTGCCTGCAGCAGGCGGGGGGATGCGCTGACCACGACACAGCCGGCCAGCCTGTCAACACCCAGGCTGCTCAATGCTTGCCAGCATTGGTCGGGCGCCGGCCAGGGGCGGCCAGCGACGGGGCTGCTGCCAGGCAGCCAGGCGGGTAGGGGGGTAGCGAGGTTCGCGCAGGTCTTCGGCGGCAGCTCGTCGAGCCAAGCGCAAGGGACCCCCTGAAACGCCTTGGGTTCGGCTAACTGCTCCAGATCTGTAACGGTTTCGGAGTGTTCAAGCGCAGCCTGTTGCAGGTGCTGCTCGAAGAGCTCTCGCTGCGCAGTGGTGGCTGGCGCAGCCAGGGCGTGAGCAAGCGCTGCGTCCGCTGGAAGAGCGCAAGCTTCCGCCAGCCTTCCTGCTGGACAGTTGGGCAGCAGTCGGCCGAGTGCCACGGGCAGGGTTCGGGCGCCGAAGTCGACCAGGCAGCCAGAGAGACCAAAGAGGATTGCGTTGAAGCGAGGCAGTGGGTTGCGTGGCATGGGACGTCATCCTGACGATATCGCCACAGGTTAATTGCCAGAAGTGACGCTTATGTGACGTCTTGAAGTCAGCGGCTTTGCGTCAATAGACGGCGAAGGGTATCTGGCACGGGAATTGGTCTGTTGCTGTCGTGATCGATCCAGACCAGTTTGCAATGCCCTTCGCCATAGGGTGTGTCGGGGGTCTCGAGTGTGCCGAGGCGATGCTCGACGACCAGGCTGCTTCTCCCCAAGGCACCGGCGTATAGCTGGATCACTACCGTTGCCGGGTGTACCACTGGCCTGAGGTATGTGTGCAGCGTCTGCAGCACCACTGGCCCATGGGGTACGTTGTTCATGGCGATGCCGAGGCTCTCGAACCACGCAACGCGAGCTTCTTCCAGATACTGGATGTAGAGCGTGTTGTTGACGTGGCCGTAGCTATCCATATCGCCCCAGCGAACTGGGATATGGGCAGTATGAAGTAACGTTTTTTCCTGCATCGACGCTGTCCGCTATGCTGGCTGGGCGGGGGAATGCCTTATACTGCGCGCCCTGCACAGGCGGTTGCGCGCCGCCACACTACGTTTCTCAAGGAGAGTCTGCAATGTATTTGAACGGTGCTCGGTGGGTCGATCGCCTTGGTCGCCTGGTTGCCTGCCTTGGCCTGACACTGCTCCCCGTGTTCGTCAGCGCGTCCGAAGATGATCCGTGGGAAGGCGTCAACCGGGCGATCTTTCGATTCAATGACACCCTCGACATCTACGCGCTCAAGCCGGTTGCCAAGGGATACCAGGCCGTCACTCCGCAGTTTCTGGAGGACGGTGTTCACAACATCTTCGGCAACATTGGCGATGTGCGTAACCTGGCCAACGACCTGTTTCAGGCCAAATTCCACGCTGCGGGAGTCGACACGAGTCGGCTGATCTTCAACACCAGCTTCGGTCTGCTGGGTTTCTTCGATGTTGCGACCAAGATGGGCCTGCAGCGCAATGATGAGGATTTCGGTCAGACCCTCGGTTACTGGGGCGTTTCCAGCGGCCCCTACGTCGTGTTGCCGCTCCTCGGTCCAAGCACCGTACGGGATGCGGGTGGCAAGATCCCCGATACGTTCGCTTCGCCGTACAGATACATTGATCACGTACCGACCCGTAACGTGACCCGTGCCGTGGACGTCGTAGATACGCGCGCCAACCTGCTTTCTGCAGAGAAGATGATCACGGGTGACAAGTACATCTTCATTCGTAACGCCTTCCTGCAGAACCGCGAATTCAAGGTCAAGGATGGCGAGGTGGTGGACGACTTCTAAGTCATAACCAATGCACGAAAGGCGGCCACTTGGCCTAATGCCAGTCAGCTAAGCATTTAGCCCAGCCCAGTAAACGGGAGAAGGGACCGAAAGCCTTGTCTGATTGGCATTGGCTACTTGGCCGCCTTTTTGTTTCCATTCTTTGCCGGGGATCAGCAGATCTGAATGACGGCGAAGCAGCGCCGCGCGGTCGTTGTTGGAGAGGTCTGGGCATGAGGTGGGGTATTGCCTGCCTCGATGCTCAATAACGGCCTTGTTGAGCGACTGCATCCTGATGAAACGGAGCGTCTCGCTCTCGTGGCGGTCATCCAGCTCCACGCTTATTCTCTTTTCTGATCGCTGAATCTCAATGAGCCTCTTATAACTTCCGGCGATTTCTGATGTAAAGGCGGGGCCTGGCCAGCTTGACTGGCTTGAATCGCCCAGCGGATGGGAGTACCGTCTGCGCCTTGAAGCGAACCCCCGTAATCGTACTCGGGCCTTAGGTCGGGTGCTTAGGTCAACCCATCCCTGGCGCCGTTTGCCTGGATACTCCATGCACAATCCCAGTGCCAAGCTGCTGATTATTGATGATGACGAGGTAGTGCGCGCGAGTCTCGCCGCCTACTTGGAAGACAGTGGGTTCAGCGTTCGACAGGCCAGCAACGGCCTGCAGGGGCTGCAGGACTTCGAGCGGGAGCGCCCGGACGTAGTGATCTGCGACCTGCGCATGCCCCAAGTCGATGGCCTGGAACTGATCCGCCGTATCTCGGAGTTGGAAGCTGAAACCCCGGTAATCGTGGTATCCGGCGCCGGCGTCATGAGTGATGCCGTCGAGGCCTTGCGCCTGGGCGCTGCGGACTACCTGATCAAACCCCTGGAAGATCTGGCTGTGCTCGAGCACTCGGTGCGTCGCGCGCTTGACCGTGCCGCATTACGGCTGGAGAACCGTCGCTATCGCGAGAAGCTGGAGACCGCCAATCGCGAGCTTCAGGCCAGCCTACATCTGCTGCAGGAAGACCAGAACGCGGGGCGTCAGGTGCAGATGAACATGCTGCCGGTGACGCCTTGGGAGGTCGATGGCCTCAAGTTCGCGCACCAGATCATTCCGTCGCTCTATCTCTCCGGGGATTTCGTCGACTATTTTCGCGTCGACGAGCGCCGCGTTGCGTTCTACCTGGCCGACGTTTCCGGCCATGGAGCTTCTTCGGCATTCGTTACGGTGTTGCTCAAGTTCATGACCACTCGCCTGCTCTATGAGTCCCGGCGCAACGGTACGCTGCCCGAGTTCAAGCCTTCCGAGGTGCTTGGGCATATCAACCGTGGCCTGATCAACTGCAAGTTGGGCAAGCATGTGACGATGTTGGGCGGCGTAATCGACGAAGATAGTGGAAAACTGACCTACAGCATTGGTGGGCATCTGCCTCTACCCGTGATGTTCAGTGAAGGTAAGGCCAGTTATCTGCCTGGCAAGGGCTTGCCGGTGGGGCTGTTCGAGGAGGCGAGCTATGATGATCAAGTCATCGATCTGCCGTCGTCCTTCAGTCTGACCTTGCTTTCTGACGGTATTCTGGACCTTTTGCCCGGCGATACCCTCAAAGAGAAAGAAGCAGCGTTGCCGGACATGGTATGTGCTGCTGGTGGCAGTCTGGATGGCTTGCGAAAAGTATTTGGGCTGGCCAGCCTGGGCGAGATGCCGGATGATATTGCCTTGCTGGTGTTGAGCAGGAACGTTGCATGAGTACCGGTAAAATTCAGTTCGCCGAAATGGACGGTACCTTCGTCCTCAAGTTTGTCGGAGAAATCCGACTGACCTTGTGTTCGGCCCTGGATTCCACCATCGAAAAGATCTTCACGGCGCTGAACTTCTCGGCGATCGTCATCGACCTCACGGAGACCCGGAGCATTGACAGCACTACGCTGGGCCTGTTGGCCAAGCTGTCCATCCTTTCGCGGCAGAAAGTAGGGTTGTTGCCGACTGTGGTGACCACTCACCCCGATATCACTCGGCTGCTCCAGTCCATGGGCTTCGACCAGGTATTCAATATCGTCGGTAATCCGGTGCCATGTCCGGAGTGCCTGGAAGACTTGCCGCCGCAGGACCAGACCGAAGAGATCGTCCGTACCAAGGTGCTCGAAGCGCACCGCATCCTGATGGGGCTCAACGAGTCCAACCGCGAAGCCTTCCACGACCTTGTCAGCGCGCTCGAGCGTAGCTGATTCCGGATTTACCAAACGTTGATTGAAGCGCACAGCCACACGGCTGTGCGCGGTTGGTGATTAGCGTCGGGCGGCCAGCAGGGCCTCCAGCTTCTCCTGGTCCCGGGCGAACAGGCGGATACCCTCTGCCAGCTTCTCGGTTGCCATAGCGTCGTCGTTCAACTGCCAGCGGAAATGCGCTTCGTCGAGCACTAGGCGCTCTTCACCTTGTGCGCCAGGGCTGAGCTTGCGATCCAACGGGGCTTGGTCGTCCGCCAATTGCTGAAGGAGTTCCGGGCTGATGGTCAGGCGGTCACAACCGGCCAAGGCCTCGATCTGCCCCAGATTTCGGAAGCTGGCGCCCATCACTACGGTCTTGTAACCATTGGCCTTGTAGTAACGATAAATGCGTGAAACCGATTGCACGCCAGGGTCGTCTGCACCGCAGAAATCGCGACCCTCAGCCTTCTTGTACCAGTCGTAGATGCGACCGACGAACGGGGAAATGAGGAATACTCCTGCATCGGCGCAGGCTGCCGCCTGAGCGAAATTGAAGAGCAGGGTCAGGTTGGTCTGAACGCCGGCGCGCTCCAGTTGTTCAGCTGCGCGGATGCCTTCCCAGGTGGACGCGATCTTGATGAGCACTCGCTCGCGCCCAATGCCCGCCTGCTCATAGAGGCCGATCAGGCGCTCGGCGCGACGCAACGTAGCGTTGGTGTCAAATGACAGACGTGCATCGACTTCCGTGGAGATTCGCCCTGGGATCACCTTCAGTATTTCTTGGCCAACCGCAACGCCGAAGCGGTCGCACGCCAGCCCAAGATCGCCCTGGCTGCCTGCGACGGCGCCGTCCAGCAGCTCCGCGTAACGTGGCATGGCGGCGGCCTTGAGGAGCAGGGAAGGGTTGGTCGTGGCATCCACCGGCTTGAGACGGACGATGGCGTCCAGATCACCGGTATCGGCGACCACGGTGGTGTACTGCTTGAGTTGGTCCAGCTTGGAGGTCATGGCAAAACCTTGTCGTGGTGGATGGGGTGACCTTACCCGAGCCGCTATGGCGGCTCAACGGGGGCGTAAGGCCTTTTTACAGGCTTCACGAGCTGACCCGCAGACCGTGCGACGAAGTTCCCTTGAAAGGACGAAGCGCATCGTTTGGCCACGACAAGCCTGCGATCAAACAGAAGGTGGGGATGCCGAAAGGCGGGCTGCCCGCCCGCAGGCCGAACCAGTCAGTGTCCGCGCAGTAGCTCCGCTGCTTGATCGAGCAGCGCCAGGGGGGCGTTCGTTTTGTGCACGTCCACCGACAGCAGTTGACGGAAACGCCGGGCGCCAGGGAAACCCTGGGCCAGGCCCAGGACATGGCGGGTGATGTGGTGCATTACCCCGCCTTCCTGCAGGTGGCGCTCGATGTACGGGCGCATGGCCGCCAGCGCCTCGGCACGGCTGGGCTGGGCGATGGTGCTGCCGAACAGCGCAGCATCGACTTCTGCCAGCAGGTACGGGTTGTGGTACGCCTCCCGCCCCAGCATCACGCCATCGAAGGTCTGCAGGTGCTCCAGGCATTCGGCCACGGTCTTGATCCCGCCATTGAGGATGACCTCCAGGTCCGGGAAATCCCGTTTTAGCTGGGCCGCGACGTCATAGCGCAGGGGGGGGATTTCGCGGTTTTCCTTGGGCGAAAGCCCTTCGAGAATGGCGATGCGCGCATGCACGGTGAAACTCCGGCAACCGGTCTCGCGTACCTGGCCCACAAAATCGCAGAGCTCTGCGTAGCTGTCACGGCCGTTGATGCCGATTCGATGCTTGACCGTTACCGGAATCTCCACGGCATCCAGCATGGCTTTCACGCAATCGGCCACCAGCCTCGGGTGGCCCATCAGGCAGGCGCCGATCATGTTGTTCTGCACCCGGTCGCTGGGGCAGCCGACGTTCAGGTTGACTTCATCGTAGCCAGCTTCCTGGGCCATCCGTGCGCACGCCGCCAAGTCTGCTGGCACGCTGCCGCCCAACTGCAGGGCAAGCGGGTGCTCGCTTTCGTCATGCCGCAGAAAGCGCGCCCGATCGCCATGCAGCAGCGCACCGGTCGTGACCATCTCGGTATAAAGCAGCGCGTGACTGGAGAGCTGGCGCAGGAAAAATCGACAGTGGCGGTCAGTCCAATCCATCATGGGTGCAACAGAAAACCTCCTGTTTACCGCTGGCCTTGATGTTTCGGGCCTTGTGGCTTGATTTATGAGGGTTTCTGCTGTGTTCATTTGCTTCCGTTTACGCTCGTTTTCGCTTGTTTTTGACCATGGGTTGCTACAATGTAGCAAATCGAATCGGGCGTGTAGCAAATCCATGGGAACTATCACTCTCCGCAAGCGCAAGGACGGCTCTGCACGGTATACCGCGCAGATCAGGATCATGCGTCAGGGCGCTACAGTTTATCAGGAAAGCCAGACGTTCGATCGGAAGGCCACTGCGCAGGCCTGGATCAAGCGGCGAGAAACGGAGTTGGCTGAGCCCGGTGCTATTGCAAAGGCCAATCGTAAGGGCGTGACGGTCAAAGAAATGATCGAGCGCTACCTTGATGAGTACGAAAAGATCAGGCCGCTGGGTAAGACCAAGCGTGCAACGCTCAAGGCGATTAGTGAAACATGGCTTGGCGAGCTTGAAGACACGCAAATCACTAGCCAGCAGCTGGTCGAGTACGGCAATCGACGAATGCAGGAGGACGGCATTCAGGCGCAAACGCTCGGGAATGACCTGGCCCATTTAGGGGCCGTATTGTCCGTCGTAAGACCGGCATGGGGGTTCGACATTGACCCGATGGCCATGCCTGATGCGCGTCGTGTGCTGCGCAACATGGGGGCTGTGACTAAGAGTAGAGAGAGGAGCCGCCGGCCAACGCTTGCCGAGTTGGACAGGTTACTGACCTACTTTTCCGAAATGCGCGAACGCCGCAAGCAGCAGATTGATATGGTGCGGGTGATTTTGTTTGCGCTGTTTTCGACGCGCCGCCAAGAGGAGATAACACGTATTCGCTGGGATGCCGTGGATGAGGTAGGGCAGCGCGTGTTGATCACCGACATGAAGAATCCGGGCCAGAAGTACGGGAATGATGTGTGGTGCCTGGTTCCAGATGAAGCGTGGCGACTGATCCAGTCAATGCCCCGCATTGCCGCGGAGGTGTTCCCCTATAACTGTCGGTCCGTGTCGGCATCGTTTACGCGTGCCTGCAGCTTCCTGGAGATAGGCGACCTGCATTTTCACGATTTGCGCCATGAGGGTGTTAGTCGGCTATTTGAGATGGGGTGGGATATTCCCAAGGTGGCCAGCGTGTCGGGACATCGGGATTGGAACTCGATGCGGCGCTATACGCACCTGCGGGGGAATGGTGATCCCTGTGATCCTTACAAGGATTGGCCATGGCTGGAAAGGGCAGTAAGCGGCCCAGTAGTAGGGGCTATGTCGGGTTAGGAGGCGCGGCTTACGCCGCGCCCCATCAACTTATTGTGTTCGGCTTTAGCTTTGCTGTGCTGGGCGTCGAGGTACGCAGCCAGGTCGTTAAGATGGACCCCCCGCGCCGATTTCTGGCTGCTCTCGATCGGCACCAGAGTGAGGTCAATCTGGCCTGAGGCGATCTTGAGCTTCATCTTCTCCGGCGTCAGGTGGCTGAAATAGTCGGCGCAGACCTTCTCAAGTGGGATGATTGCCAGCCCGTTGTACTGGGCCATCAGCAGAAAAATGGTATTCATACAGCGCTCCCGCAACCCAGCTTGTCGATGTCCACGTCCTTTTCCTTCAGTTCCTTCAGCGACAGGAAGAGCATTGGTCGTCCGTCGGCCATGCCGGCATATGGCTCGTACTTAACAAAGTAGGGTTCCTCCTGGATCAATTTGACGAACTGCGTGTCGCTGTCGATCACCGGTACGCAGCGCTGCTCGGCGTTGCAGAAGTGGATGTATTTGGCGTGCGCCAATACTGGGTCGAGGATCAAATACTCGGAAGTCACCGCGTAGTGCAGACCGGCGTGCAGGTAAACTTGGCCCACCGTGGCTGCCTCGCTGCTACGCGAAACAGCGATGATCACCATGAGCTTTTGCAAGACCAGATCAGTCTCACTTTGTACGGAGCTGTCGCGGTCATTGGCAAAACACTCGGTCACCGCCTTGATCACCGGCTTGAGGGCCTCTAGCGTCTTTTCCAGGTGCAACTGAAAACAGATTTCCTGGAGCTTCCACAAGCCGACCAGGCAGACCTGCAGTGAGTGGCGCGGGCGGTCATCCATCAGCTCGGTGACCATTTCCGACGCTTTGTCCATCAGCTGCTCAATCTCGTCGATCGAGGTGGTCAAGGCGCGGACCATAAGCGCCTTGCCCAGGCGGCGCAGCTGCATGCGGTGCTTCTTCGCGTCATTGAACTCGTCGCGATATGGGCCGCGCTTCTTCTTGGTAAGGTGGACACGGACGGCGCGTTCCTGGATCGCGGGAATCTCGATTTCCTGCTCGGAGATCACGATGCATGGGGCCGACGCTGGGATTGCTACCGCCTCGGCGCCGAAGCGGTTTAGGCTGCGCGCGTTCGGTCGTCCCTTCAGCGTAGCCTCGCCGTTCCAGGTCGCCTTGATCCGCTCGCCCACCTCGGCGTACTTGGCGGCGGTCATCTTCGACTTGTTGTATTCCTCGACGATGCGCGGCACGGTCGTGGTGCCGGCGAGGTACTCGAGCATGCCGTAGTGTGAGGTAGACGGCGCGCTGACCCCGTGGTCCTGCTGCATGTAGTCGGTGCCGTTCAGCCAGGTGATCAGGCCGGCGGTCATGCTCTTCCCGGAGCCGGCGCTGCCCCACAGCGAGAGCACCGGGAACTGGCTGAAGAGGTGCATCAGATGGGTGCGGAAGTGCGCTGCGACACACCAGCCGATCATCAACCCGACCTCGTACTTGCTGTTGATCCGTAGGAGGTTGGCCATGGCGTGATCCACCTCCAGGTCACCCTTCTCGGCCATGGTGCAGTGCGCGAAGTACGGACGGGCCTGCAGGGTGCCGAAGAACTGGTGGGTGCCGCGCACCTTGACGCTGTTCACGCTCATGTCCGGCTCGACGTAGGTGAACAGCGGGATGTCGTCTACGAAATCGAGGTGTATCCCGCAGGTGTGCACTCGGTAAACCTCGCCCACGACCTGATCCTCCTGGTTAAAAATAGCGGTCATGATTCGCTGTACGTCTAAGTCGGTGCCTTGGAAGGTCACGTCCATGCCGCTGAATTCACGGCTAAAGGCGTTGCGGCTGAGGAAGGAGTCTTCCTTGAACAATATCGTGCCCAGCTCGACGCCGCCCTTTATTACCGCCATGCGGGTGGCCACGCGGCGCGGACTGGAGCCGTCCTGTGGCACGTCGATAAACACGTCCTGCGGCTGCAGCAGGAAGTTGGTCAGGCGCCGCTTGGCCTCACCCGACCGTATGTAGTAGCCGTCGGCCAGCGCCTCGGCCTTCAAGTCGAGGTCGTTGTCGTCCGCGTTGCTGCTCCCTTTGGCGATGGGGCAGCCTTCACAGGGGCGCTTGCTCAGCAGGGCGCGGATCGCGTTGCAGCCGAAGCTGAAGCTCGGGGTGTGCTCGACGTAGCGCGCCTGCGCCTCGATGTGGTCGCGGCGCGCCTTGGGCGTGGTGAACTTGCTCGACTTGCCGTTGCTCGCCAGCCGTGAGGCCAAGCTGTCGGCGACGGTCTGCGGCACGCCGGCGCGGACGATGTAGGTGGCGAGCTGGGTGGCCTGCTGGTTGAAGCTGGCGTCGCCCTTCACGTCCTTGTTGTCGCAGAACGCCTGGATGCAGGCCGGCACCGGCTCGCGGATTTTCTCCATGTCCGACGAGCTGGCGATGATCACCACCTTGGGCTTGGCGTTGACGCGCTTCTTGGCCTCTTCAAACATGGCCTTCAGCTCGTGGACCACGAGGCCTTGCGGGTCATCGAACTCGGCGGCGCGCGGGCCTTTCACCCATTCGCGGTAGGTCGCCTCGTCCAGCCCCTCCAGCTCGTCGACGGTCACCGGCACGCGGTAATTGCCGTCGGCGCGCTGCAGGTTGGCGATGCGGAAACTGTTGCCCCGGCCGCCGCTGTAGACGGCGAAGTCGAGGCCGAGGACGAACAGCTCGCGGGCCATCTCCTTGTAGATTTCCGGCAGGCGCAGCATGAACCGGCGACTGGTGAACAGGCTTTCCGGGACCAGCACGTGCAGGCCCTTGGAGCCGGACAGGAAGACCTGGATCACGTACTTCGGCACACCCATCCTGACCAGCTTGCCGACCAGTTCCTTGCCGCTGGCGATGGCCAGCGGCAGGTTGTCCTTGCAGTCGATGTCGAAGTACAGCGGCCCCCGGTAGGCCAGCTTGTCGCGGTTACGCGGCACCTCGGGATCGGTGCCGTCGGAGACTATCTGGTCCACTGCCAGGATCGTGAGTTTCTTTGCGCCACTGGCCTTTGCCATTTCCACTGGGTTATCCCCGGATTTGAACGACAGAACAGTCCACGCATCTTTCTCAGAGCGCTGAATGTAGTGATACATATTATCCCCTTGTCGACTTTATGACTTCGGTGTGTCTCGTAAATAACTCCAGAGGAAGGCGTTCTCTTGCCCGGTTGATTCCTTTCGGTCGAAAACCGAGGAGTAATTGACGAGCCGGTCGAATACGGCGTTGTCTATGTGGTCAGCGAAATTGGTGAGGTACAATTAGGTCGCGAAGAAGTTTCTGGCATGCGGAGCGTATATGCCTGGCGTCCCTTGGTGGCGTTTGGAGTGCATGTTTGGAGTTGTTGTTATTTATATTTATCGAGCGCGCAGAAAATCCCTGTGATTTGAAGTTTGTGTAGTTGAGAGGGTTGGGGCTGAAGCCCCCGATGAGCTGAGGTGGAACTCGAGTTGCGGGGCTTTATTTCTTGTATTCAGCCTTCGCTTCGTAGGTTAATGAGTTTCTGGATTTTTTCCCAGGACTGCTAAGCAGGCTAAGGGCTTACTGGGTTTTCAGGTTGTGCAAAGTTGTAAGTGGTACCGCGTTGCTCGGCCTCCTTAGCCACATGTTCAGCAAGAGCAGTGAATGGCTGAACAGTGCGCATTTGTTTGGCCGTAATCCGTTGCAAGACCAGGGGGCGCTTGTTCCGGGGGTAGCGACGGCCATGCTCGTCGAACGTAGGGCGAAACAAGCGGTAGTCTTCTTCCTGGAGACCGCGAGTCTCGATGGTCTTGCGGAGATTGCTGGCGGTCGGGCGATTTGGCAGCGATACCACCAGCAGACTCCCCGGCGTCATCTGGCTGTACGCCAAGGCCAAGGAGTCGTAGATAACGGTGGATTGGCTGAACTGCTGGCCTCGGCCGCTAGCCTCGCTCGTCATGCGGGCGTAGCCGGGGGTGTCGGTCTCGATGACCTTGTATGCGATTTCGTCAGTAGTCCAGGCCGGTTTTGCAGAGGTGCCGTCCTTGATCCCCATGTACTTAACTCCTTTCGGTTATGGCTACGTGCGTCTACTGCCTGCTTCGAGTATGAACACACATCTGCAGATCTGCCGACAGAAGGCCTGGATTCATCGCGCTTTCCCGGGGAATGTTGCTCGGAATTCCAAGCAAGAGTGGTCGGAGCCCCATAACCCGTAAGCCCTGTGCTTGATCGCTTTGATGCGGTTATCCACAGCCGTCAGGGGGGGATGGCTAAAATTTTTAGATTTTTTTTTTCGCGCATTTCCGGAGAAATAGGCTATGGGTAGCTCTCCTTGATGCGCTTGCTCACGCCCTCCAAGACCCTGTTATGCACGGGAACTCACCACCACCAGCCGCTGATCTCAAAGGCTCTGACTGTCGCGACCAGGCGACGCTTGTCGAGCGTCTTAGAAGGAGTGCCAGTGCAGATTGGTCAGGCGCCTGACATGGCAGATGGGGTGCGGTTGGAGTAAGCCTTCAAGCTGGATTCGCAGGCGCTGGATCCGGCGGGGTAACAGCTCCAGGCAGTCGATCCATTCGGTCACTCTCCCACCACGCAGTCAGCCGACGTGGCGTAGCGGCAGACGGAGCGGAGCACGCTGGTCGAACAGGTTGGCCGCGATCGCGCGGGCGAGGTGCGCCCGAATCCTGTTGAATCCCAGGTTTTTCCCATTTGACGCCCTGAGAGGTGGCGGGAAAACCGCGCTGACTCGCCCAACAGTTCGGCGGTTGCTTCAAACAACTGCATAGCTCAACAACCGACTAAGAGGCTTAGGACGCGTTCGGCCATTCTCTTGGGCGTAGTTTCTCGCAGGAAAATTATTTTGGGAGGTTGAGTTTTAGAAAGCGTAGGTGACCTAAGGCAATGTGATTGTTAGGTAGATTTGATTATTCAGAAATATATCGCTCGGGGAGAGGTGAGTTGTGTGTTGGTTATGTAGATGCCTCAGGATGGATTGGTCCTTCCCAGTGATTTTGTACTGAGTACCGACGGTTTTTATTGAGTGGGAAATATGGCGAGGAGCTCTGGCTTGAGTTGTGTGGGAGTGTGTTTTTAAAAAAGGTGTGGGCGGGGTGGATTAATTTTTTGTAGGAATTTTATTGGGGCATCGCTGCGGATATTCAAAAATAATCTTGCTGATTTAGTGATTGGTTTGGTGTGTTGTTATATATCTGTATACGGATTTATATGTCTGTATTTGTCTTTGGGTTTTCAGTAATCCAGGTTGGGAGGTTTTAGGTGGTCTCCCAATAGGGCTGGCTCATGTGAATGCAGGAAAGTCCCGGCCTAAACCTCCCATATAAGTAGGTTTTGCTTTTTGAGAGGTGGGCTGTCACAGCATCTAGAACGTATATGGGAGAAGAACGATGGATATTGGTTATGCCCGCACCTCAACCATTGAGCAAGAGGCTGGTTTTGAGGCCCAGCTGCGTGAACTGGAACTATGCGGTTGTGAAAAAATATTCAAGGAGCAGGTGTCATCCGTTGCTCATCGTGCCCAGTTAGATGCGGCGATTGAGTTTTCCCGCGAGGGGGACACCTTCGTTGTCACCAAGCTTGACCGGTTGGCCCGTTCGATCGGGGACTTGCTCCAGATACTGCGCCGACTGGAGCTGAAGTTGGTTGAGGTGCGGATCCTCAATCTGGGCCTGGATACCAGCACACCCACCGGCAAGCTGATTTTGACCGTATTGGGCGGTGTGGCCGAGTGGGAGCGAACCATGATGCTCGAGCGGCAGCGCGAGGGGATTGCCAAAGCGAAGAAGGCTGGCAAGTACAAGGGGCGCAAGCCCATCCATGAGGACAAGCGGGCCGCCATTGTCAGCTTAGCGCGCGAAGGTGTGCCCAAAGCCAGGATTGCCCAGCAGGTAGGTGTTGGCCAGGCCACTGTTTACCGTGCGTTGGCGGCCAGTCGGGCGGCCGGCGCCAGCGATTAGCCGGGGCACGCATGACGCAGCGGGGCGTTGCGTGGGCTTCAAGGGATCAAGAGGGAAAAGGCTGCAGGTAAATGAAAAGGCCGTCCCTTAGACGCGGACCTGCACGCCCGGATCAAGCTGTGCTTGGAAGTAGGCATGTCGATCAGAAGTGCAAACCATTGTTTGCCAGTGCGCCAATTCCTCGGGACAGAAGAGGGTACAGGCACTCCTTGTCCTTGAGTGTGAACTATGAACGGGACAAATCCCTCTTCGAAAACTAGGCCTGAATTCGTCCCAAATTTCCCGCCAGGCAGCCCAGCCCCTTCGAGATAGTGGCCCTCACAGCAGGTGACGAAGCTAGAGCTTCATGTTCTGCTTTGTTAGTGGATTCTGCTTGGGGATTCATAGGATTACCCACCCTGTGCCAGCCGGCATAGGTCAGCGAGCCCTCTGCGATTGGTAGGGCGGCAGCATCCCCAACGCGCAGCATGCTTAGCGCAGGTTAGGAAGCGCACCTTCATATAGCTGAACTGGCGCCTGCTCAGTGTCACGGCGCGATGCGATCTGCCTGATCACTCATGCCCTGCCCGCTGGATGCGCTTTTCGCCCACAGGTAACCCGCATCGGTATTGACCACGTTCCCTCGCCGTGCGGCAGCCAGTCGTGCTGCCTGACATCAGCTCCGTTGGCTAGCGTGCAGACGACGCTGTGCCCCTGGGGTGCTTAACGTCCTGGTATTTGCTGAACCCGACGCATGAAGTCTTGTGCAGGGGGGGGCGGCCGTAAGGAGCCGGCAGGAAGGGGGCGGGGCTCCCGCAGGGTGGAGTATTGTCCTTCTACCTTTCCTTATTCTTATGTATATATATTTTATATTTAATAAATATTTATATTATTAGATGAGGAGGTCTGAAAAGAAAGGCAAGGTGCCGCGGTGAAAATTACCTAATCGGACAACCCTCAGAAATTAAGTCGCTAAGTCATCATGCTTGACACAGGGACTTGTTGGCTGTGTAGCCTGCTTGGGTTGGTGTTTTGCTTGTTTTTTGTTTTTTACAATAAAATCAATATGTTGTGATTTTCATCTGGATACTGTGTTTTGAGCGAAAAATCGTCATTAGCGCTACGCGCTCTACTGATTCTGGTGAAAATTGAAATTGCAAGAAAATAATCGTTAAAGTATCTGGGAAATGGTGAGTACGAAAGCGTAGAACTCAGAAACTCAATTTATGGTCAAAAAGTCGCTACGCGAAGATTGTTGCTTCATTTTCCGTGCAACTGCCACCGTTTCGCCTGCACATCGGTTCGGTGAACACAATCGCCGCCCCGCGTGAACTGGACATCACGATGCCCGCTGCCCGCTGCCCGCTGCCCGCTGCCCGCTGCCCGCTGCCCGGGTCGAGGGTCTACGCGAGACCGGACACCTGATCACGGCGCAGCGCCTCACCCAGCAGGACGAAAGCGGCCGAGCCCATCACGACGTGGCGCTGTACTGCCTGGGACGCCCCTGTCCGATCTAGAGGGCGCAGCCACCGAGTCGAGGATCACGAGCCGTTCATCCTCGCCACTCTGCTGCCACAGATCCTCGGCTAGGCCAGCCGCACTGGCCATCCAGCAGAGGTGGTCGCGCTGGTAGTGTGCACGGTCCTCGCGACCATTCTGCAGCCTCTGGGACTGGGCCGTGAAGCACTGATCCAGTAAATCTACGCCGCGCATCTGCACACCCACGAAGCTCCGGCAGGGTAGCGCTGATGGCCCTTGCGCTCCCCTCCCGCTGGAGCTATGGTTCGCCTGTCACGGTCAATCCCGTGACCGGGTTTGGCGACTCGAATATCAAGTTGGCGCTCAGGCGCCCCAAGACCATTGCTGGCGCTTTTTTTGTGCCTGCAATGCAGTGTCATGGTGGCTGTGCGTGGGAGACCGAAAGGTCTGCCGGGTGCCAACTTGCCCGGTTCGCCAACCCGCGCACAGCTGCCTCCCCTAATCGTTTGGCGACGATTCGTGGCAGCTCCATTTTTCAAGTTGGAGCGTCACCCATGACCACTGGCAATCCGTCTGCACACGCCTCCGCCTGGAGGGCTCGTGCCCTCGCTATCCTGCGCGGCATCTCCTCCCTGTCCGTCCGCCTGGCCCGCTACAACGCCGCTATGGCCCATGCCCGCGCCCCAGGAGCCGCCTTTTCAGCAAGCTGCAGGGGGCGTGCAATGAACGCGCCTCGCCCGGCGACCTCCAGCGCCAATGATGTCCTCGAGCTGGTCCGCGCCAGCCCTGAGCAGGTCGCCATGCTCGCTGCGCTACTGAAGGCCATTCGGATGGAGGTCATTGCGGACACACCCGCTCACCGCTTGGCCGCCCGCAGCTGGCAATCTGCTAATGATTGGGCGGAAGGCCTGGACGGTATGACCAAGGATCTCCAGCGGCAGTTGGACGCTATAGGAGGTGAGCAATGAGTAAGCTTGCCCGTATTGCCGGTCAGCACGGCAATCGCATGGTTGTCGCCGGCTGTGCCCTCAACACCATCGCCGACCTGCTCGGTTGTGATGGGGTGGAACACCACCTGAGCGCCCAGCAAGTCAACGGCCTGCACCATGCCGTCAAGGCGCTCGCCGGCTTGATACAGATCGCCGGCTTTGAGCTGTGCGAACACGCCGAACAGGAGGGGAAGCACTGATCAAGGCCAACTGGAACGATCTCCTCCCCACCACCGAGCAGATCCAGGCGTTGCCGCTGGATCTGCTGGCGCAGCCGGCCGTGCCTGCTCGGAGTGCCGCGTTACCCCAGGCTATGGTTATGGCGTTACCTCCATCGGGTATCTGCTCGTCGGCACAGTAGCCAGCGACGCCGGTTTGAGCCGCGTGGCGGCTGTAAAGCGCTGCTGGCGGCTGGAGGCCCTGGGCGAGTTGTCCGCCCGCTTGGTTGATCCCGGACTGGAAATCGCCGACCGGAGCGCGACCTGAGAGGGACTGACCGTGACGAACGGTAAGCGTCCAGCCAAGTCACCTTCCGAACTCCAGCATTAAGGGCGATGGTGTCCGCGTATTTTTAAGCGGACGCGATAGCCCTTATCGCCGGGATTGCCATGCGCCAACGAAGCTCTTACCCCAAATCGTTCAAGGCCCAGGTTGTTCAGGAGTGCCTGCAACCCGGTGCGACTGTCTCCAGCGTTGCCATCAGCCACGGCATCTACGCCAACGTCATTCGCAAGTGGCTACCGCTTTACCGAGATCAGCCACCAGCGGTGTTGCCAGCGTTCGTTCCATTGAGGGCCACGCCTAAACGGCCGGTTGAAGCATCGGCAATTATTGAGCTGCCGCTTGGCGAGCAATCGATCACGGTGAAATGGCCCGCCTCCGATCCTGAAGGCTGCGCCCGCTTTGTCCGTGGGCTCGCCCAGTGATCCGCATCGATACCATCTGGCTCGCTATCGAGCCGATGGACATGCGTGCCGGCACTGAAACCGCGCTGGCCCGCGTGATCGCGGTGTTCGGCGCGGCGAAGCCGCACTGCGCCTATCTCTTCGCCAATCGCCGCGCCAACCGCATGAAAGTCCTGGTGCATGACGGCGTGGGTATCTGGCTGGCCGAGCGGCGATTGAACCAGGGCAAGTTTCACTGGCCAGGCATCCGGCACGGCTCGGAAGTCGAACTCGACACCGAGCAACTTCAGGCTTTGGTACTGGGGTTGCCCTGGCAGCGGGTCGGTGCAGCCGGCGCGATCACAGTGCTGTAGCACCTGCCATTAGCCCATCGGTTTATCTCCGCTGACCGCCTGCTCTGGCACAATCAGCGGCATGACTTCCCCGCCCAATCTCGACCAACTGACACCTGACCAGCTGCGCGCTCTGGCCGCGCAGTTGCTGTCGCAAGTCGACACGATGGGCAAGAAGATCCAGCGCATCGAAACGGTCAACGAACAACTCGCCCACGAAATCGCGTTGCTCAAACGGCACAAGTTCGCCAAGCGCAGCGAGCAACTGAGCCCTGACCAGGGCAGACTGCTTGATGACCTGCTCGACACCGACATCGCCGCCATCGAGGCGGAGTTGAAAGCCGTCAATCCCCCGGTTGCCCCAGCCGAACCACGCCAACAGCCCAAGCGCACACCGCTGCCACCGCAGTTTCCGCGCACCGTGATCCGTCACGAGCCGGAGAACACCCAGTGCGCCTGCGGCTGCCAGCTGCAACGCATCGGCGAAGACGTCAGCGAAAAGTTTGATTACACGCCGGGCGTGTTCACTGTCGAACAGCACGTGTGTGGGAAATGGGCCTGCCGCCAGTGCGAAACACTGATCCAGGCACCAGTGCCGGCCCAGGTGATCGATAAGGGCATCCCCACCGCCGGCCTCCTGGCTCACGTGATGGTGACCAAATTCGCCGACCACCTGCCGCTGTACCGACAAGAGAAAAACTTTGGCCGTGCCGGCCTGGCCATCGCCCGCTCGACGTTGGCGCAGTGGGTCGGGCAAACCGGCGTGCAGCTCCAGCCGCTGGTCGATGCCCTGCGCGAAGCCGTGTTGGCCCAACGCGTGATCCACGCCGATGAAACCCCGGTGCAAATGCTCGCGCCGGGCGAGAAGAAAACCCATCGGGCTTACGTCTGGGCCTACAGCACCACGCCGTTTTCGGTACTCAAGGCCGTGGTGTACGACTTCAGCCCCAGCCGTGCCGGCGAGCATGCGCGCAACTTTCTTGGTCAGTGGAATGGCAAGCTTGTCTGCGACGACTTCGCTGGCTGCAAGGCCAGCTTCGAGCAAGGCATCACCGAAATTGGCTGCATGGCCCACGCCCGGCGCAAGTTCTTTGATCTTCACGCGGCGAACAAAAGCCAACTGGCTGAACAAGCGCTGCACTCTATCGCTGGGCTGTACGAAGTCGAACGCCAAGTGCGCGACATGAGCGATGAAGAACGCTGGCGAATACGGCAGGAAAAGGCTTCACCGATCCTCGACGCGCTGCATGACTGGATGCTGGCCCAGCGTGATCTGGTGCCCAACGGATCAGCCACGGCGAAAGCCTTGGATTACAGCCTCAAACGCTGGCTGCCACTGACTCGCTATGTCGAGGATGGTGCGGTACCCATCGACAATAACCAGGTCGAGAACCAGATCTGGCCATGGGCCCTTGGTCGCTCGAACTGGTTGTTCGCCGGGTCACTGCGCAGCGGCAAACGGGCAGCGGCGATCATGAGCTTGATCCAGTCGGCCCGCATGAACGGACATGATCCGTATGCCTATCTCAAAGATGTGCTGACGCGCCAACCGACGCAGAAGGCCAGCGCTCTGGCCGAGCTGCTGCCGCACAACTGGGTATCCGCCGGCAAGGTGTGATGCCCGTTCGCTTACGACGAACGTTCAACGCTGCCTGATGGTGGCGACGGGATCGGCTTGCGCGGAGAAAGGCTGAATCTTTGCTGGCGCTGGGAACCGTGGAGGAGGTGCCGCAAGCGCTCCGTTAGCGTCTCGATCAGCTATTACGTCAGCGTATTGAGGCAGCCCGAGCGCAAGCACGAACCAAGGTGCATTGGCTAAGGACATCGACTTGCTCTTGTCCGGCTTGGTGTTGCTGTCACCACCGGCGCCGATCGATGAGCTGGCGCTTGTCAGCAACATGCCGCTGGTCCAGGTCGAAAGCTTCGCGGCCTCTGCTGGAGCGCACGCTCCACGGCTTGATGTTCCGTGACGAGCCGACGTAAGACGTAATCCGTCGTATCCATGCCACCGACGGGGCCGCCCGCGCCGCGATAGTCGAAGCACTCTTCGCCTGTCAAGACGCCACGAACTATGCAGTCCGCGCTCCCATCTCTGCTGGGCCGCTAGGCTTTCGGCGTGTCTTCCTGGGGGAAGGCACGCCCCTTGGTGAGCGGCGCCCCGAAAACCTCCATGTCGCGTCGACCATGATCGAGCGTGGCATCCGCCTGGCTGGCAACGTCGGGTGACGCTCGGTGCCGTCTATAAAAGCGCTCGCCATCCCGACTGATGGCTGCTAGCTCCGCCGCTTGACGGATTTTCTCGCGCTGCTCTGTCCATACGATTTTGAGTTGATGGCGGTCGCCCTCCCGGACGATGTGTTCCCATAGGTCACGATGCTCCACCCGCTTTTTATCTTTCCTTCTCCAGCCTCGGAGTATCCACTTGGCAAGGTGGGTGCTGAAGCCCGGCAATGTATTGGACATCGATGTGCCTTCCGCGTCGATCTAGTGTTGGCACAGGTCACGTCGTACACCGAGACGGCGCTCAAATGCGGGTGTGCCGGTCCGCTCCGGGCCCAACGCGCCGTTTCCGGCGTGCCATCCACCAGGATGGCGAAGTCCGCGGAAGGCGGCCGGGGCGGAGCTGCTGCCTCAAAGGCGTTGGGCAGGTCCTCCACGCGATGCCGGGCCTTGCAGGCATTCTTGAGGACACGGGCATAGCCGGATTTACCTGCACCATTGTGGCCGAAAAGGATGGTCATGCCCTCCGGCACCAGGTCAAAGGCGCGACCGGACGGGAAACCGTTGACCTGATCCAGCCCGGATACTCCAGCCAGTCTGGCCGTGGCGCCACTGCCGGCGCCCGGGACGTCATCGATGCTGACCGGTCTGCTGGCGGTAGCGGCCGTGCCATCGTCTTCCTGCTCGCGGATCATCTGCAGGATGGCGTCGAGGTCGGCCTGAGAAATCTCGGGCCGCGCAAAGATGCGACGAAGTGCCTCTTGCTGCCAGGCTCTCAGTCCACCGGTCCACGCGATGATCTCGCCCAACAATGACATAGCAATCTCCTTTGCCGGGGCAGTCGATTAAAGGCGGTGGAGATGGGGATGGCAAGTGGCGAAGCGGGATGAGCTGGTGTCCTTCTGAGGGTACACCACGGGGCTATAGTCCTCTGTATAGCCGGCTCGCTTCCCGGGAAAGCCTATTGCCTTTAACCAGCGCCAGTCAGCTGGTTCACAGCGACAACAGCTGGAGGTGTGCGATGACCTGCTCCATGTACAGCACCAAGGCCTGGGCCGGGAGGTACTTTGACCGCTCGGGATGTAGCCGAGCCTTCTGGTTGGTGCTGTGCCTTGTCCTGATTCCTGCCGGGCCGTTGGTCCGGGGGGCCGAAGAATCATCCGAGACGAGCACACAAGCTGGACTGCTCATCTGGCTCGAACCCCGACCGGTGGAGGACGTCCGTTTCGTCGATGGTGAGGGGAAGCCGCGCAGCCTGGCTGACTTCCGGGGCAAGGTGGTCCTGCTCAACCTCTGGGCGACCTGGTGCGTCCCCTGCCGTCAGGAAATGCCGACCTTGGATCGCCTCCAGGCAAAGCTGGGGGGCAACGACTTCCAGGTGGTAGCGCTCTCGCTTGATCAAGGCGGGCTGCAGGTGGTACAGGACTTCTACCGGGAGATCGGCATCCAGCACCTCCAGATCTACCTCGATGAGCAGATGCAAACCATCCAAAGCCTCGGTGCCTTCGGCTTGCCGGTCACCCTGCTGCTGGACCGCGAGGGCCGAGAACTCGGCCGTAAAGCCGGTGCGGCCGAGTGGGACAGCCCGGAGGTCATTGAGTTTGTGCAGGAAGTGATGGCCTCCACAGCAAGGAAATAGTCTGCGATGAGCCTTAGCGACATCGGCATTCTCAGCGCATTTGCCGCGGGCATGATCTCGTTCCTGTCGCCCTGTGTGCTGCCCTTGGTACCTGGCTATGTGTCCTTCATCGCCGGCCGCTCGGTGGACGAACTGCAGGTCCTAGAAAGCCGTCGGGAGCGGATTGCAGTGATCGGCATGAGCTTGAGCTTCGTGCTGGGCTTTTCCACCATCTTCATTGCGCTGGGGGCCAGCGCCACTGCCATCAGCCGGCTGCTGATCGCCTATCGGCAGGAAACCAACCTGGTTGGCGGCATCATCGTGATTGCCTTCGGCCTGTTCATCACCGGTCTAATCAACCCGCGTTGGCTGAATATGGACGTGCGCTTCGTCCACCAACTCAAGTCCAGCGGAGGACCGCTGGCGGCCTATGTATTGGGAATCGCTTTCGCCTTTGGCTGGACGCCCTGTATCGGCCCCATCCTGGGCAGCATTCTGACGCTGAGCGCTGCCACCGGCCGCACGGGCGCCAGTGGCGTTGCATTGCTGTCGATCTACTCGCTTGGCCTGGGGCTCCCATTCCTGCTGACGGCTTGGTTCACCAATCATTTTCTCGCCCACATGAAGCGTCTTCGCCGTTGGAGTCGGGCCATCCATATAGGGGCTGGTGTCATTTTGGTAGGCATGGGTGGGGCCATGGTGACAGGCCAATTGACCGACTTTGCCTGGTGGTTGCTGGAGGTGCTTCCTGTCCTGGGCAGGATTGGTTAGCGCGATACACCCCACGAGAAATGGTGCGTTAGGCTACCCAGAATTGTGTGGTGGTTCAATTTCCTCGGACACCTCGATAGGTGGAAAATCCACTGAAAGAGGAGTCATTCATGAGTCGTAAACGCAGGGCATTCGATGCCAGCTTCAAGCTCCAAGTCGTCCAGATGATCAAGGAGCAGGGTCTGAGCGTCACACAGGTCTGTCCTGATCTGGATTTGGGGGAAACGGCAGTGCGCCGTTGGCTGCAACAGTACGAGGCGGAGCTCTCGGGACAACCCGGGATTGGTAAACCACTGACCCCGGAGCAGCAGCGGATTCGCCAACTCGAGGCCGAACTTCGCCAACTGAAGCAGGACAACGAACTGCTAAAAAACCGCCTCCCCGGCGTTCCGCGGCCCATTGGGTTAGAAACACGCCCGCTACACTGACTCGGCTGGACAGTGGTCGTCTGCTTTTTGGAGGCACCGTCCCCGTCAAAAAACCTGACCCAGGGGAAGCTGCGGACCCGTGAGTGGTGGCGCGTTTCGTGACCCCGTTTAGGAATGTGATCTGATCCGAGTCCCCGTCCAGCACTTCCGGTGAGTGGAGGGTTCTCATGAAGACGTCCAGTTCGCAGCGTCATGGCCTGCCGGTCATTCACGACCGGGCAGCCGGCATCGACATCGGTTCGCGCTTCCATGTGGTGGCAGTACCCGTCGATCTCGCCGAAGAGTCGGTGCAAATGTTCAAGGCGTTTACCGCCGACCTGGAGCGCATGGCCAATTGGCTGGTCGATCTCGGGATCACCACGGTGGCGATGGAGTCGACCGGGGTGTATTGGATTCCGGTCTACGAGATTCTCGAGAGCCATGGCCTGCAGGTCGTGCTGGCCAATGCGCGGGATGCTCGTGCGGTGCCTGGGCGCAAGACCGACGTCAACGACGCCCAATGGATCCAGCGCTTGTATGCCTGTGGTTTGCTACGGGCGAGCTTCCATCCCGAGCGCGAGATCGCGGCGTTACGCAGTTATCTGCGCTTGCGCGAGCGCCACCTCGATTACGCCGCCGCGCATATCCAGCACATGCAGAAGGCGCTCACCCACATGAACCTGCAATTGCAGCATGTGGTCACCGACATTACCGGGGCCACGGGTATGCGCATCCTTCGGGCCATTGTTGCCGGCGAGCGCGATGCACTAGCCTTGGCCAGGATGCGTGACACCCGCTGCAAGTCGAGTCTTGAGATCATCCGAAGTGCCTTGGTCGGCAACTATCAACCGGAGCATATCTTCGCCCTGGCGCAGGCGCTGGCCATGTACGACGCCTACCAGATACAGCTTGAGCGGTGCGACTAGCAGATTGCCCAGAGTCTGCAGCGACTCGCCCGGCAACGGCCTCGCCCCAGTGAGCCACTTCCCAAACCGCGGCACCGTACGCGACAGCCGAATGCGCTCAACTTCGATGTGCGCGCCATGCTCTATCAACTGGTCGGCGTCGATCTGACCCAGATCCACGGCATCGGCCCCTACTTGGCACTGCGGCTAATCGCCGAGTGCGGCACCGATCTGAGCCGCTGGCGTACCGCGCAGCACTTCACCGCCTGGCTGACCCTGGCGCCGGGGTGCCGGATCAGTGGCGGCAAAGTGCTGTCCGCCCACGCGCGCAAGACCAAGAATCGGGTCACCGCGCATCTGCGCCTGGCTGCGGTGACCATTGGCAGAACGAACACGGCGTTGGGCGCTTTTTATCGACGCTTGTCGGCGCGCATTGGCAAGGCCAAGGCGGTGACCGTCACGGCACGCAAGATCGCCATCCTGTTCTACAACGCGATGCGCTTCGGCATGGCCTATCAGGATCCCGGTGCCGACCACTACGAGCAAAAATATCGCGAGCGCGTGGTCAAAGGCTTGCACCGGCGGGCTGCTGAGTTTGGCTTCACCCTGCAGGCTGTAGAAGGTGTTTCTTAGGAAGGCATCGGCCTTCTTTGCCCGGGAGCTGAAGTGATTTACCGGTTGATCGCTCAGGAGCAGGGAAAGAAGGCCTCTATCGCACGACTCTGCCGGCTATTCGGGGCAAGTCGTTCGGGGTTCTACGCCTCCCTGTGTCGTGACCCTGGCTCGGCAATGCATTGCCCGGTTATAGCCCCCCTGAAGGCTTCATTCCTGGCCAGCGGACGCGCCTACGGAAGTCGCCGCCTGCAAGCCACTCTGAATGCCCAGGGCGTGGCTGTGGGGCGCCACCGCATTCGCAGGCTGATGAAGGAGCACCGGCTTCGACCAGTGTGGCGACGCAAGTTCGTCCACACCACCGACAGCAAACATGACCTGCCAGTGGCCGCGAATGTCCTGGAACGCCAGTTCGATCCTGCCGCAGCAAACCGGGCCTGGGCTGCGGATATCACCTACATCCGCACGCGCAGCGGCTGGTTGTACCTGGCCGCGGTGATGGACCTGTACTCACGCAAGATCTGGGCTGGGTCATGGCGCCGAACATGCCGGCAGAGCTGGTCTGCTCGGCGCTGCAAATGGCCATTGCCCAACGCCAGCCGCAACCTGGGCTGGTGGTGCATTCGGATCGGGGCAGCCAGTGAGGCTCATCGCAACCTGCTCGCCCGACACGGCCTAGTCATGAGCATGAGCCGCAAGGGCAACTGCTGGGACAACGCGGTGATGGAACGTTTCTTCCTGAACCTGAAGATGGAGCGGGTCTGGCACCGTGACTATGCCAATCATGCCGAGGCGATGACCGACATCGCCGACTACATCGTGGGTTTCTACAACGCTGTGCGCCTGCACTCCAGGCTCGGCTACCTGTCTCCCAACCGCTATGAGCGACAAGCAGCAACACACCCTATCGAAGTGTCCGAAATCATTTGACCACTACATTGTGCCCGGCCGTGATCGTTGACGGCGATCAAGAGTTCCTTCGCGTTTGACGCTTAGCTTCAGCATAGGTCCAGGCGTTTCTGGTTCAAATACCATGCCCCTCGTTGGAGAAAACATGATGAAAGCTAAGCGGTTTACTTCCTTGGCCTTGGGGCTATCCCTGCTGACCCACCTGGGCCTGGCCATGGCAAACCCGACTGGCAGCGTCTACACGGCCAACGAGCGAGCGGCGTCCATAAGCCAGGTAGATCTCGATACAGGCGTGATAAGCACGGTCGCCTTGCCCATCTCCCCGCATAATGTCCAGGTTTCGCCCGACGGCAGGATGCTTTTGGTTGTCGGTATGTCCGGACATACCGGTCATTCGAGTGGCGAAAAAGCCGGCGGGCAGTTGCTGGTTTTCAGCACCACTGCGTTGGACAGCCCTCTGTTCAGCCTTCCGGCAGGCAATCACCCGGCTCATGTGGTCACCGACTCTACTGGGCTGCGCGCCTTTGTTACCGATTCTGCCGCCAACCGGGTGCGTGTCTTCGACCTCAAGCAGCGCGTCGAGCTATCGAGTATTCCGACCGGGCTCTACCCGCATGGCTTGCGCTTAAGTCCGGATGGCCAAACGCTCTACGTCGCCAATATGCGAAGCGACAGCGTCTCGCTCATTGACGTTGCCACGCTCAAGGAGACGGTCCAAGTACCCGTGGGTAAAGGGCCTGTCCAGGTCGGTTTTGCTCCCGACGGACGCCTGGCGTTCGTGTCGCTCAGTGCCGCGAACCAGCTTGGCATCATCGACACAGCCGCGCGCAAGGTAATCGGCAAGGTTGGTGTGGGCCGTACCCCGATCCAAATGATGGCCACCGTTGACGGTCGTCAGGTCTACGTCGCAAACCAGGGCAGTGCTCGGAACCCGGATGATCGAGTCACCATCGTCGATCCCCAAACGCGCAGCAGCATTGGCACCGTGACCACCGGTAAGGGCGCCCATGGCGTGGCCATCAGCACAGATGGCGCATACGTGTTTGTCAGCAACATTGAAGCAGGGACCGTATCCGTCATTGATACGACCAGCCGCAAAGTGGTTGGTACACACAAGGTCGGCGCCGGGCCAAACGGGATCAGCTACAAGCCACCGAGAGCCAATTAGTCTCTCAACTCGCTGGTGGTCATATGTCGAGGATCAGCAAAGCTGTGAGAGCTGACGGTTGGGCCAGTGCTGGAATCTGCGCCTTCACACCACTGGTCCTGTGATCACAGCACTGCGATTCCCGACGGGCGTACTGAGTTCAGAGTATAAAATCGAAAAGGCGCTGGTGAGCGCCTTTTCGGCGGCTGTGGAGTTGGTTAGCGCGGCTGCCTATTCATTTGGTATTGGTGCTGCATCAGTTGGTCGATCATCATCTGCTGCATACCCATGTATCTATCCATCATGTATTGGTGCTGCTTCATCTGCTCCGGGGTCATCGTTGAGTACCGATCCCTCATATCCTTCCAGCCCATCATCCCGCTTTTCATCATTTGACGCCCCGTCATCCCTCTGCCCCACAAGTCACCCATCATGCCCATGCCGCGTTGCATCAATGCCTGATGCTCCTGCAAGAGATTTTGACGTTCCTTGGGGTCTTTGGTTTGCTGGATTTCGGTCATAAGCCCCGCCATCTTCTTCAGGTGCTCTTGAGCCTGCGCTATGTGCTTATCGAATTCTTCGACGTTAACGGCGGGTTGAAGGGCCTGGGGGGCAGGGCTTCCTTCCGCTCCTTGGGCGGCCAATGCCCAGGCTGGGGTGAGTGATACGGCAATCAGAAACGTGGCTAGCTTTATCGATTTCATATCATGTATCCGTTCATTGGGAAGGCGCAATTTGACCGCTCTGCGCAAGGGAGCAACACAATCCAAAATATAGCTCCGGATCGCCTATTTGGTTGATCTTGATCAAGAAGTCTGAATGCCTCTGATTTGAAGATGGCAATTAGGTTTCGGTGGTCTGGTCAAGGACTCTTAGAGGCCCTTATTTAGGTCTGAAAATAACTTTTCTGTAAGCTAAACGTAAGAGTTTACTTTAAGCGCTTTTTTGCTATACCCAAACATCCGTATGTACTACGGGGTTGAGATAAAATGCGAGGGGTTCTAAACGGCGCTAAAATGTCGGGCTATGCTTCATGCATGCATCGATGATTTGTAAAATATTCGAAATGCTATAGGGCTTTAACCATATTTTGAGGAGTGGATTATGCAGCACGAAGGGTCCGCTTATGGCTTGTGGGGATTGGTGATCATCAACTCACTGGTGTTCATAATTTTTGCATTCAGCTTTTTCAAACCTAAATCAGCTCGAGACTGGCGCAGTTTCGGTGCTTTTAGTGCGTTCCTGGTTGCTCTCTTTACTGAAATGTACGGATTTCCGCTAACTATTTACCTGTTGTCAGGTTGGCTCAGTAGCCGATTTCCAGGTGTCGATTTTCTTTCGCACGATGCTGGACATTTGCTAGAGGTCTTATTCGGCTGGAAATCGAACCCTCATTTCGGACCATTCCATATTGCTAGCGGCATTGTCCTGGTTTCCGGCTTCTGGTTGTTGGCGGCCGCTTGGCGGGTTCTATACAACGCACAGCGTGCTGGAGAGGTCGCGACTACGGGGCCTTATGCAAAAATTCGCCATCCCCAATACATCGGATTCGTGCTGATCATGTTCAGTTTCCTATTGCAGTGGCCGACACTTATTACGCTCGCTATGTTTCCGATCTTGGTATTCATGTATGCGCGATTGGCAAAAGCCGAAGAACGCGACTCACTCGTGCAGTTTGGTGACGCTTACCGAAATTACATGAATGACGTTCCTGCTTTTATACCTCGTTTCGGAGAGCAAAAGCCGGCCGTAAAATCCTAAGATTTCGTCGGCGCGAGATGCGAGATGGTTTGAGAGAGGAGAGAGTAATTATTTTTATGACTATAAAATGGCAGTTGAGCGAGATCGGAGCCACACTCTTGTGCTCCTTTTTACTGGTGTGTGGCGGGGCGATATATGTAAAAAATGCGTATGGTAAGCGGAAGTAATTATGTCGGATATTGGTCAGTCGGGTCGTTGCGAAGAGGTAAGGATTAACTTTATGTTGAACGATTAAAATTCCTGCTAGTGATGGGTGATGGGTAGGAGCATAGGCAGAGAGAGGCAAGCATGGGCATTCTGTTTATTTTTTCGGTGCGCAATTTCCTGGCTGGGTTCGTGATTTTGCTCTTACTGCAAGTCTATCGTCGTAGCCGCGGTGTGGCCGTCCTGCTGAGTGGCGAGTCGGCATTGCTGCTTAATGTGACTGAAGGTTTCACCGATTGCGTGAACTGTGGACAGCGGCTTCGTCGCGAGTCGTCGCAGATACAGTTTGTCGGTAGCCGCGGCCGGCTCAGGGAGGGGCTATGAAAACTGATATTGATCCTGTCTGCGGCATGACTGTGGAGCTCGCAAAAACGACGGCCAACCAAGAGTATCAGGGGCGCCGCTTCTGGTTCTGTTCGAGTAGTTGTCAGGACAGATTCACCCAGGCACCTGAGCGCTACATCTCCAGCGCGGTGCAGGAAAATGTTCGCCATGAGCACCGGCATCAAGGGACTTCAGAGGGCAGCTCGGAAACGGCGCTGCGTGCAGCTTCCGGGGAAAAAAACATCTCGCACGAAAAAGCTAAAGATCCCATCTGCGGAATGATGGTGGATAAGGCTACGGCACTTAAAAGCGAGCGCGGCGGACGCACTTATTATTTCTGCAGCGAGACCTGCCAGCGCACTTTCGAGTCACCTGAAACCGAACTAAAACGGATGAAAACCAGAGTGACCATTGCGCTGACCGGCGTAGTTGCGCTTGCCATCCTGCGTGCCGGCGCCTTCCTAGGTCTAGCTACCGGCGCCACCATCCTGACCTGGGTGCCTTTCGATGCACTGCCCTTTTTCACTTGGGGAGTATGGCTGTTCCTGTTGGTTACTCCCGTGCAATTCGTCGGCGGATGGGGTTTCTACAAGGGGGCATGGAACGCTATCCGCACCCGCAGCATAAACATGGATTTCCTGATCGCACTTGGCACCACGGTCGCTTACTTCTACAGCGTTGCGGTGCTGTTCTTTCCAGACGTCCTACCAGTCAAGGTCGAAGAGCGTGATGTCTATTTTGAGGTGTCGGCAGTAATTATCGCCTTTGTGCTGCTGGGTAAGTACATGGAGGAAATAATCAAGAAAAAATCCTCGGCTGCCGTCCGGCGGCTATTGGATCTGAAACCAGCCACGGCTCATGTGTTGCGGGACGGCAAGGAGGAGGAGATTCCAGCCGAAAGCATCATGGTCGGCGAAATAGTGGTCGTGAAGCCGGGTGAGAAAATTCCTACTGATGGTCAAGTTATCGACGGCGAAACAAGCATCGATGAGTCGATGCTGACTGGTGAGTCGATGCCGGTAGAGAAGAAGGTGGGAGCTGATGTGATCGGCGGCACACTCAACCGTTCTGGACTGTTCCGCTTCAAGGCCACAAAGATTGGCGCTGAGACCGCTTTGGCACAAATCATCAAGATGGTGGAGGACGCACAGGCAAGCACGGCGCAGATTCAGCGCCTGGCGGACAAGGTAACCGGCTATTTCGTTCCGGCGGTGGTGCTGGTCGCTACGCTCGCTTTCTTTGGCTGGTGGGCGTTTGGGAATTTTCCTCAGGGACTGCTTGCATTCATCGCCGTGCTGATCATTTCCTGCCCTTGCGCGCTCGGTGTTGCTACCCCGGCGGCATTGATGGTCGGAGTCGGCAAAGGGGCCGATATGGGCATTTTGATCCGCGGCGGTGAGATTCTGGAGCGGGCGGAAAAACTTACTACGGTGGTATTCGATAAGACCGGCACCATCACACGTGGCGAGCCGAATGTCACCGATGTAATTCCGCTGAAGGACTTGAGTGAGGCAGGAGTTCTAGCTCTGGCTGCTGCAGTCGAAATTGGCTCCGAGCATCCGCTCGGAGAGGCCATGGTACGGGCGGCTCAGCACCGCGGCTTAGCCCTCGAGGCAGCTCGCAATATTAAGGGCATTGCAGGTCATGGAATCCGCGGCGAGTTGAACGACGCCACAGTTTGGCTCGGGAACCGCCGTTTGTTTCAGAAGCAGGGCATTGTCATAACTCAAGCCGAGCAGGCCATGACGCAGTTGGAGGCGGAAGGGAAAACCGCAATGCTGGTCGGTCAAGGCAGTGATTTGTTAGGCATTATCGCGGTTGCCGACACGCTCAAGCCGGAGGCCGCCGAAGCCATCGTTTCACTCAAAGCACGTGGTATCCAGGTCGCGCTCTTGACTGGAGACAATCAGCGTACAGCCGATGCCATTGCCCGGCAGGTCGGCATTGAGCGCGTCATCGCAGAAGTGCTGCCTGAAGATAAGGTCGCGGTGATCCAGAAGCTTCAGCAAGAAGGTCAGGTAGTCGCCATGGTTGGCGATGGCGTTAACGATGCCCCGGCACTTGCCACCGCTGATATTGGGATCGCCATCGGCTCTGGCTCCGATGTGGCCAAGGAAACCGGCGGCATCATCCTCATCAAGAACGATGTGCGCGATGTCGTTGCCGCAATCCAGCTTTCGCGCGCGACCATGCTCAAGATCAAACAGAACCTATTCTGGGCTTTCATTTACAACACGATCGGCATCCCTATCGCCGCGTTCGGGCTGCTAAACCCCATCATTGCCGCCGCCGCCATGGCACTCAGTTCCCTGTCGGTGATCGTCAACTCCGCGCTACTCAAGCGATCTCGCATTGGAGTAAGTCAGGAGCCTATGTCATGAAACGCAGTGTTTTGACCGTCTGCATTTTAATAAGTACGGTCGGAATCGGTACGGTCTTTTACATGTTTGGGATGACATTTAAATCGCTAGTCGTCGCCGTGATCTTCGTGCTGTGTCCTGCTCTGGTTCTAGTGCAGACCATTCGGGGAATGCGCCAGTTCGATAGCGACATGACAGAGGCCCTTAAGCAACTGCAAAGGAAGAATCGGTTATGAAATTTTATGCGCTTTGTCACCCAGGTTCTCTGGCGCTATGGACACCTAAACTACTGCCTTGGCTCGCCGTGCTGTCGCTTCTGCTTGCGTTCTCGGCTGCCTACGCGGATCTCCCAGAACAACCGCTACGCAAGGATGGACTCGTTATCTACTACGGAGTGTTGCCGGCGAAACTGATGGCGCCGGGTGACCTGGCCGTAGGGGATACGCATATGTCGCCGAGCGGTACGCGCGGCGTCGCTACTCACCATGTCGTGATCGCCCTTTTTGATGAAGCGACCGGCAAACGTCTGCCTGATGCGACTGTGCGGGCAAGCGTCCAGCCCTTGGGCGGAGCAACCGAGGAAAAGACCTTGGAGCCCATGGAGATTGCCGGCACCGTGACCTTCGGCAACTTCTTCCGCATGGACGCCGATATGCCCTATGCCATCCATTTGCGTATCCGCCGCTCCGGTGGTGCCTCTTCGGAAGTGGAGGTGACCTTGCCATACCACCATCCGTCCCGTTAACCACCAAGGAGCACCGCCATGAGAACCCATGAGAACCCTCAGCGCAGCGCCGGACGTGTCAACTGGTTCTTCCTCGGCTTCATTGCCATTGCCGGCTACTTCCTGTTGACCGAGCACCGGGCCCACGTCGTTCCCTACCTGCCATTTCTGCTATTGCTGGCGTGTCCCCTCATGCATCTGTTTATGCATCATGGACACGGGGGGCATGGTGGACATGAACAGGCTAATCGCGGTGAACATGATGCGCATGGTGGGGGCTGCTGTGGCCATCAGGACAGCGACGAACACGCTGGCCATGCGTCCAAACCTAACGGGCAGCTGGGCGACACCACGCAGCGCCCAGACCGTCCAGCATGAGGGCCGTTCCATTTGCTGCATGCGACCCTGGCCGCATGCAGTGATGAGGAAACCAGCATGGCGAGCAAGTCCTGGATTGCGGCACTGGCGGTTCTGACAGCCGCCGCCGTCGGTTCTTACCTTGGCTTCCGCGCCTTGCAGCCGGCGCCGTTGCCGGAAGGCTTCGTATACGGCAACGGACATATCGAAGGCACCGAGATTCGCGTGTCCGCGGAACTTCCGGGACGCGTTATTGAAAATCGTATGGAAGAAGGCCAATTGGTACGCAAGGGCGATGCCCTCATAACCTTGGATGCTTTACCGACCTCAGAATCCCTTCGAATGATGAAAGCCGAGCGGCAGGTGCTGGCTGCGGAACTGGCTGCGCTGCAGCCTCAGCTGGTGAGCTGGCGACATCATCTGGAGAACGCGTCTCGTGAGTTTCAGCGTCTACAGGAGCTAAAAGGGCGAGGGTTCTCTACTCCGCAGCAACTGGATGTGGCAACCAACGCGCTGACTGAGGCCAAGAGCCATGTCAGCCACCTCAGCGCTAGCATGGCCAGTCTGCGGGCCAAGCAAGCGGTTGCGGAGGCGGCAGTGGTACTGGCGGAGGATCGAAACCAAAAGGTTACGGTGCGGGCTCCTCAGGATGGCACGTTGTTGGTCAAGGCTGTCGAGGTTGGGGAGCAGCTGCAAATCGGCCAGACAGTGGCGATGCTAGTGGATATCAATCGACTGGAGCTCAAGGTCTACGTCAGCGAACACGATCTCGGCCGTCTCGCGCTCGGCAACTCTGCGCGCGTTCGCGTCGATGCCTTTCCGGACACCTACCTCGAAGCTCGCCTGATGCGCATCGATGCCCATGCCCAATTCACCCCGCGGGACATCCATCTACCAGACGAACGCGCACGCATGGTGTATGGCGTGACTTTGGCGCTCGACAACCCGCAAGGTCGGCTCAAGCTGGGCATGCCCGCCGATGCCTGGTTGCGTTGGCAGGATGGCGCGGCCTGGCCCGCGACACTGCCAGTGCCGGCGGAGTAGGCCATGGACACGCCGGTGATCGCCGTAAAGGGCATAGGCCGGCTCTTCGGAAGTTTCCGGCCACTCGCCGATGTTGCGCTCTCGGTCGCGCCGGGGCAGCTGCTGGCTGTAGTTGGGCCAGACGGTGCCGGCAAGACCACGCTCCTGCAGATTCTTGCCGGGATCCTGCCGCTGAGTGAGGGCGAAGGACAGGTCCTGGGCTGGAACCTGCGCACCCAGCCAGAGCGCGTCGCTGCCCATGTTGGGTACATGTCCCAGGGATTCACCCTGTACGACCGCTTGACCGTGGCTGAGAACATCGCATTCGCTGCCGGAATCCGCAGTGTGCCGACCACCGTCTGGCAAGCGCGGGCACTGCGGCTCTTGGACATGGCGGGCTTGCAGCACTTCACAACCCGCCGCGCTGGCGCGCTGTCCGGCGGCATGCGCAAGAAACTGTCGCTGGTCTGCAACTTGATCCATGAGCCGAGCCTGTTGTTGCTTGACGAGCCCGGGCTCGGTGTCGATCCACTATCGCGGCGCGAACTCTGGCGTATTTTGCTGGAGTTCCGCGCGCAAGGCACAGCAGTAGTCGTTGCGACCTCGTATATGGACGAGGCCGAACGCAGCGACCGTATCCTGCTGTTGCATGAAGGTCGGCCAGTAGCGCTCGACAGCCCGGACGCGCTGAAGGCGAGCTGTGCTGGACGGGTCTACGAGTGGCCGTCGACGAGCGAGACGTCACTCGAGCGGCTTCCGATACGCAGCCAAAAGCAGCTGGCCGACCGGGTGCACGTGGTGCTGGAAAAGGCTGCGGTCGTGGGTTTGCCGGGCGATGCCCGTCCGGTGACGCCGAGCTTGGAGGATGTGTTCGTCGATCGCACCTCGACTGGAGTTGCGACAGTCGCTGTGCCCCTCTCCGTGAACGCGGAATCAAGGCCCTCGGAGGAAGCGATCGACACCCAGGGGCTGACCATCCAATTTGGAGATTTCGTCGCCGTAGATCACGTGAGCGTTCGTGTCGGCGCCGGCGAAGTTGTTGCGTTCCTGGGACCGAACGGCGCAGGTAAGACCACTCTGATTCGCAGTCTGTGTGGTTTGCTGAAGCCGAGTGCGGGCTCCGCCCATGTTGCCGGAGCTGACGTTGCCACTGAACGGCGACGGGTGCGCGGCCGTATCGGTTACATGTCCCAGCACTTTTCGCTCTATCCGGATCTGACCGGGGGCGAGAATCTAGCGTTCTTTGCCAGCGTTTACGGCTTGGACCGCAAAACGGCTGCCTCCGCGATCGTATGGGCCTCTGCCGTGGCCGGGCTCGTCGCCGATAACCGTTGGGTGTATGAATTATCTGGAGCTACGCGCCAGCGTCTCGCCTTGGCATGCAGCCTGTTGCACCGGCCACACATCCTCTTTCTGGACGAGCCCACCTCGGGCGTTGACCCTGCCTCTCGCTATCGTTTTTGGACCGTGATCCAGCAGTTGGCAGCAACTGGGATCGCGGTTGTCGTCAGCACCCACTATCTGGCCGAAGCCGAGTACTGCCATCGACTCTGCCTGATGCACAACGGCCGATTGTTTGCCCAGGGCAGCCTCGCCAGCTTGCGCACCCACTATGGTTTGGCGCCGGATAGCTCAGTCGAGGATGTTTTTATCGCCGGGATCGCAGCCCAGAACGCGTTAGGGGGGGAAGCATGAAACTCCTGCGCGTCATGGCAGTAGTTCTGAAAGAGAGTCGGGAGCTGATCCGCGATCCGATAACGATCTGGCTGTGCTTCTTGATGCCGCTGGTGATGCTGTTCCTGTTCGGTTACGCGGTCACGCTCGACGTGGAGAATATTCGCCTGGGCGTGCTCGACGAGGACCAGTCGCCGGTTAGCCGCGAGTTGGTGGAACGCTTTACCGCTAGCCATTACTTCCTGCAGGTGCGCAATTTTCCGCATCAGCACGCCATAACGGATAGCCTACAGCGTGGCGAAGTTAGCCTGGTGTTGGTCATCCCCCACGGTACCCAGCGCCAACTGTCGCGCGGTGCCGCGACTCCGGTTCAACTGATCGTCGACGGCAGTTACGCTGCCACCTCGCTGCTCGCCGCAGGCTACGCCGAAGCCATCGTCGACCAGTTCGTACCTCCTCCTCGTCCGGTGCTCGAGCCTGCCATCCGAGTCTGGTACAACCCTTCGCTCAGGAGCGTGAATTACATCGTGCCGGGGCTGTTTGGTGTGATTTTGATGGCGTTTCCACCCATGCTCACGGCGCTCGCCATCGTTCGCGAAAAAGAGAGTGGCACGATCCAGCAGATCTACGCTTCGCCCTTGACCGCACGCGAGTTCATGCTCGGCAAGTTACTGCCCTATGGGATCGTCGCGTTTCTGCAAATGGTGATGATCGTCGGACTCGGTTACGCCTGGTTCGACGTACCCTTCGCCGGCAGCGCGACCCAGTTGTTTGCCGTGTCTTTCCTTTATGTCCTGATCACGGTTGGGATCGGGCTCTTGGTCTCCACTATTGCGCGCACCCAAGTTATAGCCATGCTGATCGCGCTGATCATTGCGCTGATGCCGTCTTTCCTGTTTTCCGGTTTTCTTTTCCCAGTGTTCAGCATGCCGATGATGATGCAGGTCTACGCGCGTGCCTTTCCGACGAGTTATTTCATCGACTTCGCCCGTGGGGTCGTGCTCAAGGGCGTCGGCATCGAGGTGCTGTGGTTTAACGTATTGTGGTTACTCGCCTATACCGTTGGCGTTTTCCTGCTGGCCACGTGGCTACTCAAGAAGCGGGTGGCATGATGAACACGCGAGTCTTGAGCGGCCTGCTACGCAAGGAGTTTGCCCAGTTTTTCCGTGACAAGGTCATGATGTTCATCGTGCTTTGGCTGTACACGGTAGAGATCGTCATCTGCCCGCTGGCGCTGACCTTCGACGTGAAAAACTCGCCGCTGGCTATTGTCGATCATGATCGGACGCCCGCATCCCGTGAGCTCGTGCAACGATTCACAGCTACAGAAGCCTTTGATTTCGTCGCCGCGTTGGATCAGGAGTCTTCCGCCGAAGACTGGCTCGATCGGGGCGAAGCGAGCCTCGTGCTTGTCCTGCCGTCCGGCTTACAAAGGGCCTTGGTACGCGGTGAACGGGCGAGCTACCAAGTCTTGATCGACGGGAGCAATTCCAACGTTGCCGCCAACGTCAAAGCCTACGTTCATGCGATCAATGCCCTATATCTGCGCGACCGTTTTGCTAAGGAACCCGCTGCCATAAACGGGCTGCAAGCGGTCACCCGTGTTTGGTACAACCCGGAGCAGTCGAGCACGCTGTTCATGGCCCTGTCCATGATCGCGCTGGCCGGCATGATGGTGGGCACGGCCCTACCAGCAGCTTCCCTTGTGCGCGAGAAAGAGCAAGGCACCATCGAGCAGCTGTTGGTGACACCAATCCGTACCTGGCAGCTGTTTCTCGCGAAGACCCTGCCGCCGCTCATCATGTGCTTGCTCGCGATCTTTCCCGGCGTGTTGCTCGCGACCTGGTTGTTCGACGTGCCGATGCGCGGCAACTTCGGCTTCTTCCTGTTGCAAAGTGCGATTTTTCTCGAAAGTGCCATCGCCCTCGGGGTCTTCATCGGCGTTTACAGCCAGACCTTGCAGCAGGCGCTATTGCTGTCTTTCTTCGGGTTGTTTCCCATCCTGTTCCTGTCCGGCACGGTGACGCCCATCGACTCCATGCCTCCCGTTCTGCAAGCCCTCTCACTGTTCAGTCCGCTGCGTTACTACATGGACATTCTGCTCGGGGTGTTTCTCAAGGGCGCCGGTTGGCGCGAGTTGTGGCCCCAGACCCTGGCACTCGCGCTGATCGCCATGGCGCTGTTTGGTAGCGCGCTTTTCACCTTCAAGCGCCGGTACATCTAGTGGTAGGAGCCGCCTCACCAAGCGCATGCCGACGCGACCATTTGCACGGTGAACATACAACGAGGAGAAGCATCATGTTGGATCCGAAAGACGGTGCCTTCATCAGCGAACCGACCTGCTGCGAGATGCCGCCGAGAGGAGCGTGATCATGCCGATGCACAGTGTTCTTGAATTACGCGTCCGCCGGCTCGGCATCGATACCCACCAGCAGGCGGTGGCGTTCATGCCGCGGGATTGTCATGTCTGCCGCTCGGAAGGATTTTCCGCCTTGTCACGCATCGAACTGGTCAAAGGCACGCATCGCGTGATTGCGACGCTGATGGTGGTGGATGGGCGGTGGGTAGCCGGCGGCGAGGTGGGGCTATCGGAGTCGGCCTGGCTGTTACTCGGTGCGCAGGAGGGCGAAAGCGTTGCCGTGCATCATCCGGCGCCGGTGGAGTCGATGAGCGCCGTGCGCGGCAAGATCTATGGAAGTGCGCTGTCGCGGGAGGCGCTGGCCGCCATCGTGAACGACATCGATGCAGGCCGTTTCAGCGACGTAGAGCTGGCGGCTTTTCTAACCGGCTGCGCCGGCAACCAACTGTCGCTCACCGAGATCGGCTATCTGACCGAGGCCATGGTGGCGGTCGGCGAGCGCCTGCGCTGGGACCGACCGCTGGTTCTGGACAAGCACTGCGTCGGCGGCCTGCCGGGGAATCGGACCACGCCCATCGTGGTGGCCATCGTTGCGGCCAACGGCTTGTGCATGCCCAAGACCTCCTCGCGCGCCATTACCTCGCCGGCGGGCACGGCCGACGCCATGGAGACCCTGGCCCCGGTCGCTCTCGATTTGCCGGCAATGCGTAGCGTGGTAGAGCAAGAAGGCGGTTGCGTCGTCTGGGGCGGGGCCGTGAAGCTGAGCCCGACCGATGATGTCCTGATCCAGGTCGAACGGGCCCTGGACTTGGACAGCGAAGGCCAGTTAGTGGCCTCGGTGTTGTCGAAGAAACTGGCGGCCGGTGCCAGTCATGTGTTGATCGACATCCCGGTCGGCGCTACCGCGAAGGTGCGCGATCTGCCGGCGGCGATGCAACTGCAAAGGTTGTTGGTCGAAGTCGGCAGCCGGCTTGGCCTCAACGTCCTGGTGCATGTCTCGAACGGCGATGGCCCCGTGGGGCGGGGCATCGGGCCGGCGCTGGAAGCGCGCGATGTGCTGGCGGTGCTGCGTGGCAAAGCGCAAGCACCGCAGGATTTGCGTGAGCGCGCCCTCGACCTCGCGGGCCTGTTACTGGAAATGGCCGGCAAGGCGCCGACCGGTCGTGGCTATGCGCTCGCCGACGCAACCTTGGCGAGCGGCAGCGCCTGGCGGAAATTCCAGGCCATCGCGAACGCCCAAGGCGGGCTGCGCGACCCGCCGGAGGCGCGCTATCGGCACCCGGTCCTGGCCCGACATGGCGGCCGTGTTCGCCGCATCGACAATCGCGTGCTGTCGCGCATCGGGAAATTGGCCGGGGCGCCGGCGGCCCCCGCAGCCGGGCTCGTACTCGGTACCTCGCTAGGACTACGGGTCGAGGCCGATCAGCCGCTCTATACCGTGCATGCCGAAACCCCGGGCGAACTGGCCTATGCGCTGGAGTATGCGCAGCAGCACCCGGAACTCTTCCTCATAGAGGAGTACGCACCATGAAACCACTGCTGTTCTGTCTCGATGGCAACCTGGCCTTGCAGGCCGGGCTCGCGGCCCGTGCGCGGCTGCAACCCGCCGCCTGCCAACTGCGGCAGTTTCCCGACGAGGAAAGCTACGTGCGCGTGTTGAGCGACGTGCAGGGTCGCGACTCGGTGGTCCTGTGCAGCCTGCACCGTCCGAACAGCCTGTTCATACCGCTGTGCTTCCTCATGGAAAACCTGCGCGAACTGGGTAGCCGCTCCGTGGGCCTGGTCGCTCCCTATTTGGCCTATATGCGCCAGGACCAGCGCTTTCATCCGGGAGAAGTCATCAGCGCGCGCCTGTTCGCCGCCCTGTTGGCTCCGCACATCGACTGGTTGGTGACGGTGGATCCACACCTGCACCGTATCCATGATCTAGGCACCCTCTACCCGCTACCGCAGCGAGTGGTACATGCCGCGCCGGCACTGGCAACCTGGATCGCCAGCGAGATCGCCCGGCCGTTGTTGATCGGTCCCGACAGCGAAAGCGAGCAATGGGTCTCGGAGGTCGCCCGGCTGGCAAAAGCGCCATTCGTCGTGCTGCAGAAAGTGCGACTCGGTGATCGGCAGGTTGCGGTCTCCGTGCCCGATATCGAGCGTTGGCGTGAACACACCCCGGTGCTGATCGACGACATTATTTCGACGGGGCATACCCTGCTCAAAACCGCAGAGCACCTGCAGCAATCAGGCATGCGCCCACCTGTGGCGTTGGCGGTGCACGGCGTGTTTGCAGAACATGCCCAACGCGAACTGCAAGCGGCCGGCATTCAGGCCATCACCAGCAACAGCATCTCGCACGCCAGCAACGCCATCGACCTGTCGGAACTGCTTGCACACGCCATCGAGGAGCTTGCCCCATGACTTCCGCACTCGCTCATCACGAGCAGCACCATCTCGCCGCCCGTGCCGAAAGCTACCGCCACCACGATGTGCAGTTCGCCCAGTGGGCGGCAGGCTTCGGCGTGATCCGCCACCGCGACGACACCCAGGTGCGCGTCTTCGACATGGCGGTGGAGCTGGAACAGCGCGGGCTGGTCGCGAGCCGCGCCGCCGTGTACGAGATGCTGAGCGGACTCGATCGGATAAGCGCCATGGGCCTATGGCTGGTCGTGCATATGACTTATGCGCAGCGGGTCTACCGTGACGGCCGCGCATTGAACCCCGAGGATTTCAAACCGGATCCCCAGGGCCACACCGGTGGCGCCCTCAACATGGTACCTGCCTACGCGGGCTATCTCGCGATTAACGCGCTGACTGACATCACTCGCGGCTGGGTGATGGGACAGGGCCACTGCGTCGCGGCCATCGACGCCCTGAACTTGCTGCTCGGCAATCTGTCGCCGGCCCATGCCGAGCGCTACGCCCTGGACGACGCTGGTCTCTCGCGCTTCGTGCAAGACTTCTACAGCTATGCCATCACGTCGGAGGGGCGTCCGGCCTCGCCGCTCGGCAGTCATGTGAACGTGCACACCGCAGGTGGGATCAGTGAGGGTGGTTACCTGGGGTTTGCCGAGCTGCAGTATGTGCACATGCCGCTGCCGGGCGAGCGCCTGGTCGCCTTCCTCAGCGACGGCGCCTTCGAAGAGCAGCGCGGCAGCGACTGGGCGCCGCGTTGGTGGCGCGCCGAGGACAGCGGAATGGTGGCGCCGATCATGATCGCCAACGGACGACGCATCGAACAGCGTTCGACGCTAGAGCAGCAGGGCGGGGCTGACTGGCTGCAGAAGCATTTGCGCTTGAACGGCTTCGATCCCCTGCTCATCGATGGTACCGATCCGGCGGCTTTCGCCTGGGCCATCTGGGAGATGGAAGAGCGCTTGTCGGCTTGTACCCGGGCCGTGCTCGAAGGCCATGCCCAGTATCCCGTACCCCTGCACTATGCGATTGCCGAGGCCCCCAAGGGCTATGGCTTTCCTGGCGCTGGCACCAACCGGGCGCACAATCTGCCGCTCGAGGGCAATCCGGTGCGGGACGAAGTCGCCCGGGGCCAGTTCAACGATGCAGTGCGCTCACTGTTCGTGCCGGCCGACGAACTGACCCTCAGCCTAAGCCGGCTCAATAACCACGCCGAGCGGCGGCGAGTGCGGGAGCGCGATCATGCCATGACGCGCCAGACCGTGCCCGCCATCAACCGTGTTGTCCCGGCCTGGCGACCGACTGGCGACCGAGAGTCGCCGATGGCGGCCTTGGACACGCTGTTTTGCGAGATCGCTGAGTGCAATCCAGAGCACCGGGTGCGCGTCGGCAATCCCGATGAGCTGGCCAGCAACCGCATGAGCGCGACGCTGGCGCGCTGCCGGCATCGCGTATTCGTAACGGAAGCGGGGCTGCAGGAGGCGGTAGACGGCCAAGTCATCACGGCGTTGAACGAGGAAGCGATCGCCGGTGCGGCCTTGGGCAACAAGGGCGGGCTGAACCTCATCGTCAGCTACGAGGCGTTCGCGATGAAGATGCTCGGCACGCTGCGCCAGGAGCTCCTGTTCGCCCGCCATCAGAAGGAGGCGGGGCGACCGGCGCAATGGCTTGGCGTGCCGCTGCTGCTCAGCTCCCACACCTGGGAGAACGGCAAGAACGAACAATCGCACCAGGACCCGAGCTTTGCTGAATCCCTGCTCGGAGAAATGTCCGATGTCGCCGTGGTGCGTTTTCCCGCCGATGCCAACAGCGCCATGGCCTGTTTGGTCGATGCCTACCAACGGCGTGGCGAACTGCATGCCTTGGTGGTGCCGAAGAGCGAGCTGCCGGTGGTCTTATCGGCTGAGCAATCCGAGCGATTGGTCACCGACGGCGTGCTTTGCATCGCCGGTTCGGCTGGGGCGCCAGTCCAACTCATTGCCGTCGGTGCCTTCCAGTTGCAGGAATGTTTGAAGGCTTGGCGGCGCCTCAATGTCCGTGGAGTGGATGCATCGGTCTGTTACCTGCTCGAACCCGGCCGCTTCCGCCAGGGGCGTGACACCCTCGAATCGACCTACCTGTCGCTGGCAACCCAAACGCTGTTCGCCAATCCGGAGGCCGTCCGGGTCGTCGTCAGCCATACCCGGCCGGAGCCCATGCTCGGCGTGCTGCGCCCGCTCGACACGGGCCGCAAAACCCGTGGGCTCGGCTACTGCAACCGCGGCGGTACGTTGAACCTGGCGGGCATGCTCTTCGCCAACCGTTGCACTTGGTTGCACATCCTGAGCGCGGTGGCGGAACTCGTCGCGACAATGCCTGGGGAGTGGCTAAACCCATCGGAGTTGACCGCCATGGCCGGAGCGGGCGATGTCTTGTCGATTGTCACGTCCGGCCCGTGTGAAATCTGACCAACTCGGTTCCCGAACTGCCGGTGCATGCCCTGTACTGACTCGTATAAACCCAGGAGAAAGAATCATGAAACTACAGTTTCTAGGCGCCACCGGTACGGTGACCGGCTCCCGTTACCTCGTCACCGAAGGGAAGACGCGTATCCTGGTCGATTGCGGGCTGTTCCAGGGCGTAAAGGCCTTGCGCCTGCGCAATTGGAAGTCCTTTCCGATCGAGCCCGCCGACATCGACGCGGTCGTGCTGACCCACGCCCATCTCGACCACAGCGGCTATCTGCCGCGGTTGATCCGCGACGGCTTCGTCGGCCCGGTGTACTGCACGCCCGCCACCCGCGCCTTGGCCGAGATCCTGTTGCCTGACAGCGGCAAGCTGCAGGAGGAGGACGCGGAGCGCGCCAACCGCTACGGCTACAGCAAGCACCACCCGGCCGATCCCCTGTATACGGAGCTGCAAGCCGAACGCGCCCTCAAGGCGTTCGAAACGCGCGATTTCCACGACGTTTTCGAGATCGGCAACCTGCGCGTTCACTTCACCCCGGCCGGGCACATCCTCGGCGCCGCGTGTGTGCATGTTGAGAACCTCGAGCGTAAGTTGAGTTTCAGCGGCGATCTCGGCCGCCCGAACGATCCGGTGATGCAGCCGCCGATGCCGGTCGGCCGCGCCGACTATCTGGTGCTTGAGTCCACTTATGGCGACCGCCGCCACCCGGTGGTCGATGTCGCCGAGCAGCTGGCGACTATCGTCAACACCACCGTCGGCCGCGGTGGCACGGTCATGTTGCCGGCTTTTGCCGTCGGGCGGGCGCAGGCACTGCTACACCTGCTGATCCAGTTGCGCGCCACGGGGCGCATCCCGGCTGTGCCGTTCTACCTGGACAGTCCCATGGCCATCGACGTGACGGAGGTGTTTTGCCGATTCCGTGCCGAGCATCGGCTCACCGAAGCCGAGTGCCACGCCTTGTGCGAAGGCGTGACTTACGTGCACACGGGGCAGGATTCGCAGGCGCTCAGCGCCGATTCGTATCCGAAGGTCATCATCGCCGGCGCCGGCATGCTCACGGGGGGGCGTATCCTGCACCACCTCAAGGCTCTTGGCGGCAATCATCGCAATACCTTGCTGATCGCCGGCTACCAGGCCGAGGGCACGCGAGGCCATGCGTTGCTCCACGGCGCGCGCAGCCTGAAGATTTACGGGGACTACGTGCCGATCAACTGCCAAATCGAGGAAATCGACAGCCTATCCGCGCACGCCGACTATGCCGAGATCGGCGATTGGCTGACTCACTTCGAGCAGGCCCCCCGCCAAGTGTTCCTGACCCACGGCGAAGCACTTGCCGCTGACAGCCAGCGCCGTTACCTGGAAGACCACCTGGGGTGGAACGTCTTGGTTCCGGAAATGTTCGACGAGTTCGTTCTGGATTGATCGGGAGCGCGCGGATGGACATGGCTCGAATTTACGAAAACCACAAGGCCAGAGGCCTGCAAGCTATGCTCAATTCCGCCGGAGTTTGCCTCGACGGCAGTCGACCCTGGGACTTAGGGGGCACGATTCGAGTCTGTTCGGACGCCTGCGCCGACAGGGCAGCCCCGGTCTCGGCGAAGCGTACATGGACGAATGGTGGGACTGCGAGCAACCGGACGAGTTCGCCGCGCGCCAATTGCGCGCGGTCCGATCTCCAACTCGTCGGCAGTTTACCCGGACTCTGGTACGAATGGCGGGCGCGACTGCTCAACCTCCAGTCGCGTTGCCATGCCTGGATCGTCGGCAAGCGATACTACGACCTCGGCTACGAGCTGTTTGCATGCATGCTTGATCGCCGCATGACCTACGCCTGCGGCTACTGGCAGGACGCGGTCAGCTTAGAGGAGGTGCAGGAAAGGAAACTGGCGCGGATGTGCTGGAAACTCGGCCCGATGGTGGGGGCCCGGGTGCTTGAAATCGGCTGCGGCTGGGGCAGTTTCGCCGAGGATGCCGCTTCCCGTTATCGCGCTCAGGTAGTCGGCATCACTATTTCCCAGAACCAGACGGTTTACGCCGCCGCACGCTGCCGCGGACTGCCGGCGGATATACGCCTTCAGGATTACTGCGACGTGAACGGTCGCTTCGATCACCTCGTGTCCCTAGGCATGTTCGAATATGTCGGCGTAAAGAATTACTGCACGTACATGACGACCGCGCACCGTCTGCTGCGCGACGATGGCTTGTTTCTGCTGCATACCATCGGCAGCAACACGTCGGTGCATACGACCGGTTCCTGGATCGGCGAATACATTTTCCTGAACGGCATGCTACCTTCGATTGCGCAAATTGCCCCAGGCCATCGAAGCACGTTTCGTGATGGAGGACTGGCACAACTTCGGCGCCGATTACGACCAAACGCTAATGGCTTGGTACGCAAACTTCGAACGCCACTGGCCAGAGTTGGTAGGGCACCACTATCAGCGCTTTTTTCGCATCTGGCGTTACTACCTGTTGACCTGCACCGGATCGTTCCGCACGCGCAAGAACCAATTGTGGCAAATCGTGTTGAGCAAACATCGAGTCACGAACGGCTACTGCTGCCTGCGCTGAAATATCGACTAAGCCAGTAATCATGGTGACTCATGGTCAGTTCCATTACTTCACGGATGGGGCATGCAACTTCTAGGTCGAAGCCCTTCCAACCAAATACAACTGGAAAGGCGTTCATTTTTGCAACGCCTCTGAGAGCCGCACAGCGCGCGAGGCCTTCGCCAATTGGCCGTGCATCGCCCAGATTTCAAGATTATGGCGATACCACGTACCGGCTGAAAAAAGAGCGTGCTCGGTAGCGGCGGGGCGTGGTTGAGGAAACATCATGTCCGGTTTGAGAAGACTGCTCCAGGTCACCTACACCATCGGTTCCTATCTGTTCTGGTGGCTGTTGGTGCGTCTCCACCTGCGACGTGTCACGATGACGCCCGCGCAACGGTTGCGTTGCACCCTCGAGCGACTGGGCACCGCGTTCGTCAAGCTCGGTCAAGGTTTGAGTCTGCACCGCGATCTGCTGCCAGAGGAATACATCCACGAGCTGCAAAACCTGCAGGATCGGGTCGGGCCGTTTGCCAACGATGTTGCAGCTCGCGAAGTGGAGACCGCCTTAGGCAAGCCTATAGCCGAACTGTTTGCCGAATTCGAACTACGTCCACTGGCGGCAGCCTCGATTGCGCAGGTGCATAAGGCAAGGATGTGCGACGGCCGTTGGGTCATCGTAAAAATCCGGCGACCTGGCATCAAGACTGAGATCGATCGCGACATGCGATTGCTGCGGACGGTGATGCAGGTGCTGCTCACACTTTCACCGTGGCTGCGACGCTATGAGCCACTCACGATCATCGACGAGATCTGGACCAACCTGCGAAAGGAGACGGACTTTCGCAAGGAGGCGCACCAGATCGAGCATTTCGTCGGAGCCTTCCAGGACTCCGCCACCGTGCACGTGCCAGCCCTGATCGACGGACTCTATTCAGAGTCGGTATTGGTGCAGGAAATGAGTAGCGGGCGGCGTGTGGACGATCCAACGATCGGGGAAGACGGCGCACGGCTGGCGCAGGCGTTCGTGGAGGCTTATCTCCAGCAGGTATTCGTCATGGGTGTGTTTCATGGCGATCCACATCCGGGCAATTTGTTCGTCATGGAGAGCGGGAAACTCTGCTTTCACGACTTTGGCATCGTCGGGGTGCTGAATCCGCGGATACGACGCCATCTCGCAGCGTTCCTGCTGGCCTTCGTGCATCAAGACGGCGAATGGCTGCTTGATGCTGCCGTGGAACTGGGGTTGCTCGAGGGCGATTTGAAACGCGAGGAATTCCGCCAGGGCCTGCAGGAGATAATCGAAGAATATGCCGGGCTGCCGCTCAAGGAGTGGTCGCTCGCGGAAGTGTTCTTGCGCGTCGCACGCCTTGGGCAGGGGCGCCATATGCGTCTCCCGCACAATTTGCTGGTCCTGATGCGCGCAATGGCACTGATGGAGAACGCTGTGCGCAGCCTCGATCCGGAGTTCAATCTGTTGGGAGGCTTGCTCGCCAAGGCCGAGGCCGTGCTCAAAGCCACCGCCGCCGTCGGCGCCGAAACCGGATGGAGCCGGTTGCGCTTCGAAATGGCCTCCGGCGCGCAGGAACTGCCAGCCGAGCTCGGCGCCTTGATCCATCGCCTACGCGCCAATGGTCTTGAGATTCGGCTGCAGCATCATGGAATGGAGCACCTCGAAGGACATATCGATCGCGCCAGCAACCGCGTGGCCTTGGCGCTCGTGACGCTAGGTCTCTATATCGCCGCTTCGCTGTTGATGCTGAATTCCATCGGACCACGGCTTGGGGAGATACCGTTGCTCGCGGCGGCGGGCTATGCGTTGGCGTTGTGGTTCACCCTGCGCCTGGCGCGTGGAATATCCCGTTCAGGGAGACTCTGACGGAGATTCATAACCGCCGAGAGCCGTTGCATATCAGCCCTCGCGGCTAACCCACAATGGTTGACGCACAGGAGAGGTCATGAACGACATGGAGTTGGTGATCACTAAGCACGAATCGTTTCAAGCGCGCGCGTTCGAGATGTGCGAACACAAGGGCATCGGTCATCCGGATAGCTTGTGTGATGGTGTCGCGGAGGCTGTGTCGCTGGCTCTCAACCGAGCGTATCTGCAAGCCTTTGGACACATCCTGCATTACAACGTCGACAAGGCCTTGTTGATTGGCGGCCAAAGCCTGCCGCGCTTTGGCGGCGGACAGGTGCTGAAACCGATGCGCCTGATCATAAGCGGTCGAGCCAGTCCCTTGCCTGATACTTGGCTGTCTGAGCTGGTAAGGGACGTCGCATACCGCTATCTGTCTCAAAACGTGCGCTGTGATCCGGCGTTATTCGAAATCGAATGTGCGGTGCGTACTGGGAGCCCTAATCTGCAGCAGGCTTTCGTGCGCGGGACGTCCCGCGCCCTTGCTAACGACACCTCATTCGGAGTCGGTTTCGCTCCCTACTCGACCCTCGAAAAAAATGTGCTGCAACTTGGGACGCTATTGCACTCGGCAGCGTTTCAAGTGCGATTTCCGGCGGCGGGCGACGACTACAAGGTCATGGCAGCACGGGTTGGCGGAAGGTTGGCGTTCACCGTCGCGTTGGCACTCGTCGACCGGGAGATTCCCGATGCAGCAGGGTACTTCGCAGTCAAGGAGGCTATCAGGGAGCATTTACTCTCGACCCTGACGAGCCCTTGTGATCTTGCCATTAATACGCTCGACGATGCGCATGCGAGCACCGTGGATGGGATTTACCTGACCGTTTCCGGGTTAAGTTCAGAGCAGGGTGACGACGGCGAGGTCGGCCGAGGCAACCGCATGAACGGGCTGATCACCCCTTGCCGCAGCATGTCACTTGAGGCAGTGGCAGGGAAAAATCCGGTGTCCCATGTCGGCAAGCTGTACAACGCACTCGCATGGGAAATAGCACGCGCCGTCATTGCCGAGATCGAGGGCGTGGAAGAGGCCACGGTGCAACTACTATCGCGCATTGGCCAGCCGGTTGAGCGCCCAGCGCTGGTTGCGATCGAACTGGCGTGCCGCGGGCGCTTGACCTTGGCCATGCGCCAAGCGGTACAGAGTCTTGTACATGCACGGCTCTCGGACATCGAGTGTACTTCCTCACGTTTGGTACGTGGCGAGCTACCTGCCTTCTGATCCACAAGCCAGACCTGATCGGCGAGACCTGGAGCCGGGGGGGGGGGCGGCGCAACCTATGACAGAATCACTAGGCGGTTGGGTAGCTCGTTACGTTCATGCGTGGCTGGTAGGTGCTCTTTGAGTAGTACGCCGCACGTCTCGATGCAGGTGAGGAACCCCTGCAGTGTCTCACCACGCTTCACTTGGTTGGTGAAAGTCTCAACAATGGCCTGCCAGGTGGAATCATCCAGACGGCTGGAAATCCCCCGGTCCACCAGAATCTCCACATAGCGCTCGGCTTCCGAAACGAAGATCAACATGCCGCTCTCCGCCTCTGTGTTATGCAGGTTAAGTTCAATAAACTGCCGCCGAGCCAGGTTGCTGGCACGCCAATAACGTACTGAGCGAGGGATTAGCCGGGTTGTGATAGCGGGCACGCGAAACAGCAAGCCACAGCTAATGAAGGTTGCCCATTGCACTAACAGCAGATTTCCCGCGTTCAGCCAACCTCCAACGATGTTTACTGAGCCGGGCAGCAGCAAGGCGATCAGTCCGGCCCAGAGCAAGGGGATATAGGCATAGTCATCAGCCTGCGCCGCCAACACAGTTACAAGTTCGGCGTCGGTATCACGCTCGATCCGCTGAATCGCCGCAGCCACCTGCTGCTGCTCACTTTCAGTCAGTAGTTTCATTAATTCTCCGCAGAGTCACCAACCACCGGAGGCTCCACCGCCACCAAAACCTCCGCCTCTCCCACCAAAACCCCCTCGGCCCCTGCCATGTCGCATGCCGCCGAGCAGCGCACCCGCTAGCAAAGCACTGCGGCCATGCCCTCTTCGGATGAAGGTCAAGATGATGACGAACAGAATGACTAACAACGCCGGCAACGGCTCCTCGCCATCTTGGTTATCAGCGATTAAACCCTGTTCGCCTTGCAGTGGTTTGCCACCGAGCACCCAGATCATCGCTGCAGCCCCCTCGTTGATGCCTCGGGCAAAATCACCCTGTTTGAAGGCTGGCTTGATGATGTTGTTGATGATTAGCGATGACTGGGCATCGGTCAGGCGGCCTTCCAGGCCATAGCCAACCTCAATGCGAATCTGGCGCTCGTCCCGCGCGACGATTAGCAGTGCGCCATTGTCCTTCCCCTTCTGACCAATGCCCCAGCGGCGCCCCAATTCGACGCCGAAATCTTCGATGCTGCGCCTTTGAAGATCTGGAACAGTAACCACCACTACTTGATCGCTGGTTGCCTGCTCATGGGCCGCCAGCATCCGTGCCAGGCTGAGCTCGGCCTGGTTATCGAGCAATTCGGCACGGTCTACGACCCGGCCACTCAGTGCTGGAAATCCCACCTCTTCTGCCAGCATGCCAAGGGGGAAAGTGCAGAGAAAAACCCATGGGAGAAGCCTTGTCGCCCGCCACATCAGAACTTCACTTGCGGAGCCTGTTCCGCATCCTTCGCCGTGGACTCGAAGCTCTCGCGGAGCTGCAAGTCGCTGTAAAGCAGGCTATGCCAGATGCGCCCGGGGAATGTCCGAATTTCCGTGTTGTAGCGCTCAACTGCCGCAATAAAGTCACGACGCGCTACAGCGATACGATTTTCTGTACCTTCCAGTTGGGACTGCAGGGCAAGGAAGTTCTGGTTGGACTTCAGGTCCGGATAGCGCTCCGACACCACCAGCAGCCGGCTCAGCGCGCCGCTCAACTGATCCTGCGCCTGCTGGAACTGCTTGAGCTTCTGCGGATCATCCACCGTGCTTGCATCTACCTGGATGGAGGCTGCCTTGGCGCGTGCCTCAATCACAGCAGTAAGGGTTTCTCGCTCTTGCTGTGCGTAGCCCTTGACCGTTTCTACCAAGTTGGGAATCAAGTCAGCACGCCGTTGATATTGGTTCTCCACCTGCGCCCAAGCAGCCTTCACTTGCTCATCATAGGATGGGATGTTGTTGATGCCGCAGCCGGTGAGCAGCCACGACATGAGCAGGACCGTGGCTACGCGCCAGTTGAGCCAGTAGCGGTGCTTGGAATAGGTCATGCGCTTGTCCCATTTTGCGGATTGATTGGGCTTGGCACCGTCGGTTACGCCAGTTTTCCATTCTGAGTCTAGAGACTCTCAGCCACCGTGCTTGAGGCTCACTTGGCCGGCGCAGATGGCATACGGTCCAGCATCATCTGCATCATGGACTCCATCATGTCCATACGCTTTTCCATCATTTGCTGGCGCGCGACCATACCGCCACTCATGTCATTGTCACCTTGCATCCCCCCCATCCCCTGCATGCCACTGCCCATCATCTTCATCATGGCCATGCCGTCGTTCATCAGCTTCATGTGCTCGGCCATCAAGGCCTGACGCTCCGCCGGCGTCTTCGCTGCCGCCATCTTTTCATGCATGGTTTGCATGGCCTTCATGTGCTCGTCCATCGAGGCCATCATCTCGTTGCCCATGGGCTTGGCTGTGGCCCCCTTCTCAGCAGTCGCAGCTGCAGGTGCGCCGGCCGGGTGATGTGTCTCATGCTCGTCTGCGCTTTGTGCCACCGCCCCCAACGAGGCAACAGCCATACCCATCCCGATCAGCGCATTGCGAAGGTTCGACATGATGGTTTCCTTTCAAAAGTTGAATGATGACCGTTGTTACTCGTCTGTCGAGCCAGCACACGGCCTTAATGTTGGGCAGGGTCGCTATGCCTAGAAAACGTCTGCATGCGACCTGTTTTGTGTTCTCGCTCTTAGAAACATCGGTGTATTCGGAGTAGGAGTGCTCACCATGTCTGTAGCCAAACAAGCGCATCGACGGACACAGCAGCAGGAAAAGGCGATGCCTGTAGCAGGTGTTCGTAATGTTTGCGGACCACGTAGAAAATGCCGATTTCGGCCGGCATGATCGGTGAACTGCCAATCCTGCTCCTCCAGAAGAGCGGCTCGGCGCCCGCTTTGACGACTGGACTGATCCATGATTCGAACCTCGAGTGGAATAGAGTGCAACTGAGAACATTGAATCAGCTTAGGCGTCTTTGGCCCTATTAAGGCTTGATGCGTATCAAGAAAGGGGACGACCCGAGTTCACTTCTCCGGCCCACCCCGATCCATAGTTGCTCTGGGCGCTAAACGCGAACGAGGGGTGGTCGCTTGATGGTCACTCATCACGTGACAATCAAGTGCACAACTCATAAGTCATGCTTGCACCCTAGACAGCGTTTCCTGACAGGAACCTGAAGCCAAGATTACATTTTTGTAAGCTTGTGGTTGGGTAGGGCATTTGGTTGCACACTCAGGTTCCTAGCAATCGGAACATGCCCGTATGAAACTCCTGGTCGCTGAAGAGGAACCTAAATCAGGCACGTACATACAACTGGGCCTCACTGCAGCTGGATTCGATGTAGACCGAGTCATGACAGGTACCGACGCGCTTCAGCATGCGTTGAGCGAATCATATGACCTGTTAATTCTGGACGTGATGATACCCGTCCTTGATGGCTGGGAAGTCCTGCGAATGGTGCGAGCGACAGGTAACGACATTCCGGTGCTTCTTCTGGCATCACATGACGGTGAGGACGACCAGGGGAAAAGATTGGAACCGGTGGCGGACGATTACCTATGCAAGCCATTCACCTTTTCCGAATTGCTGGCCCGAGTCAGAACATTGCTCCGCCGCCGAAACCGCTCCCCCATACAAGCAATTGTGAAAATTGCCGACCTTGAAGTCGATCTGCTGAAGCGTCGGACAGCACGCGGCGGAAAACGGATTGATCTGACCGCTAAAGAGTTTTCATTGCTCGAGTTACTGCTACGCCGGCGGGGCGAAGTACTCCCCAAATCGTTGATCGCCTCCCAAGTCTGGGACATGAATTTCTACAATGACACCAACGTCATCGAAGTTACGATCCGAAGATTGCGAGCGAAAATTGACGACGAATTTGGGCTCAAGCTGATTCATACCGTCCGAGGCATGGGCTACATGCTCGACGCGCCGGAGTCCGAGTGACTAGTGTTTTCTGACCACACGTATGAGTCTGGGGCTCAGACTCCCCGATTTGGATTTCCTTCCTTGCAAAATCGTAATTGTTCGCTCTCGGAGCACGGACTAAACTGCCTCGCATGAACCGCTACCTGCGACTGTGTCTGCTCGTCCTGCTCAGCTTCGCGCTTCCCTTTAGCGGGATGGCGGGCGTTCAGTCGACGTCAGAGCCGTGCCCGATGAAAACGGCAGGCATGGCGAAGATGGTGGATATGGATCAGGACTGCTGCCACGACATGGGCGCACCTTCCGACCATGGAAAACCCTGCAAGCCTGGTCTGGAATGCAAGACCGTCAGCATCCTGCAGGTGAGATTCCTGAAGCCTGTTGTGGACCTGGCTTTCCCCGTAGCAACGACCTCTAGCAGTGATTTCCTGCCTGAGCGAACGCCATCCAGCATCTGGCATCCCCCCCGAGTTTGATTCCTGTTCCCTACTGACTGCCACGCCACTCACGCGGCGCAGCTAATTTCCGTTCGTGCCGCACGCCGCGCAGCGGAGCTTCACAGGAATCGTGACGATGAACCCCACACGCTATTGCACCGGTTGGCCAATCGCCGCCGTGTTGGCATCTGTAATTGGCGTACCCAGCCACGCCGCCGACTTGACCCTCGACGAAGCCTTGCGGCTGGCCGAGGACAACGCTCCATCTCTCGCCGCCCAGACGTACAAACTGCAAGCCGCCAGCAGTGCTGCCATCCCTGCCGGTGAACTGCCGGACCCAAAATTGATCCTCGGCGTGCAGAACTACCCCGTCGGCGGCCCCGACCGCTGGACCCTCAAGGAAGACTTCATGACCATGCAGATGGTTGGGGTCATGCAAGAAATGCCCAACGGCGACAAGCGTCGGGCCCGCAGTGAGGTCGCCAATGCGGCCGTCGATCGCGCGGCTGCGGATGGCCGCATCGAGCGTCTGAAGGTTCGCCAGGGCACAGCTGAAGCCTGGATCACCCGTTATTCGGTGGAGCGCAAGCAAGCGCTCTTTGGCGAGTTGTTCCGGGAGAATCGGCTCCTGGTCACCACGGTGAACGCGCAAATTGCCGGGGGACGTGCCCAGGCAGCGGATGCGGTGACCGCTAAACAAGAGGCGGCCCAACTCGCCGAGCAGGAGGATGAATTGGTTCGTCAGCAGACCGCGGCACGCGCTGCACTGCGCCGCTGGATCGGCACGGCCGCGGACGAGCCTTTGGTCGGCGAACTGCCAGTCTGGCCGATTGCGGCCTCGGAATATGCCGGCAAGCTGGAGCGCAATCCTGAGCTGGCGGCTTATGCGCACATCACCGGCGAGGCGGAAGCCAAAGTGCGAGAGGCAGAGGCGGAGAAGAAGCCCGACTGGAGCTGGGAGGTCGATTACCAACGCCGGGCCCGTGAGTTTGGCGACATGGTGAGCGTGGAGTTCACCTTCGACCTACCGCTGTTTTCAGGGGCCCGGCAGAACCCCACGATCGCTGCCCGCCGTGCCGAGCTCAACCAACTGGAGGCCGAGCGCGAAGTTCGTACGCGGGAAAGCGCCCAGCAACTGGAAGCGGACCTTGCTGAATACGAGCGCCTGAACCGCTCGGTCCGTCGCAGCCAGGACAGCCTGCTGCCGCTGGCGAAAGAGAAGGTCGACCTGACCACGGCCAGCTACCGCGCTGGCACAGGTGACCTGTCTTCCGTTATTGCGGCGCGCCGCGAGCTGATTGAGGCACGTCTGAATCACATCGACGTCGAGGGACAGCTTGCCCTGACCGGCGCCAGGCTCCATTTCACCTACGGGGAGAGTCACCAATGAGCGCACAATTCTGGAAAGGTGCGCTGCTGAGCGGCCTCTCGATCGCCTTGGGGTTAGCAGGCGGTTACTGGTACGCCTCCTCCGGCATGGACGACGCTTCCAACGCGACAGCCGAGCACGCCACTGCCGCTCAGGACGGACGAAAGGTGCTGTACTGGTACGACCCCATGAGCCCGCAGCAGAAGTTCGACAAGCCGGGTAAGTCGCCCTTCATGGACATGGAATTGATGCCCAAGTATGCCGACGAAGCCGCCGACAGTACCGCCATTAGCATCGACCCCAGGCTGACGCAGAACCTGGGCCTGCGACTGGCCACCGTCACTCGCGGCCCCCTTGCCAATAGCCTGGATGTGGTCGGTGTGCTGGCCCTAAACGAACGTGAGGTTGCGGTGGTCCAGGCACGTGCTGGCGGCTTCGTCGAGCGGGTCTACGCCAGGGCGCCAGGGGATGTACTCAAGGCCGGGGCTCCGCTGGTGGACCTGCTGATCCCGGACTGGGCCGCCGCCCAGGAAGAGTTCCGTGCGCTGAAACACAGTGGCGATGCCGCCCTGTTGGCAGCAGCACGTCAGCGCCTGCAACTCCTGGGCATGCCGGCGGCACTGATCAGCCAGGTCGAACGCAGCGGCAAGTCCCGACCGATTCTGACGTTGAGCAGTCCGATTAGTGGCGTCATCCAGGAACTGGATGTGCGCACCGGCATGACGGTGGCGGCCGGCACCAATCTGGCCCGGATCAACGGTCTGAGCAGCGTCTGGCTGAGCCTTGCCGTCCCGGAATCAGATGCTGGCTCGATTGCGCAAGGCCAGTCGGTTGAAGCACGCCTGCCGGCCTTTCCTGGCGAAGTGCTCGCCGGGACAGTCGATGCGATTCTGCCGGAAACCAACCCGGACAGCCGCACGCTGCGGGTACGGGTTGAATTGCCCAATCCCGATGGCCGCCTGCGCCCCGGCCTGACGGCACAGGTCCGTTTGAATCGTTCCACCGCGCAGAGCGTCCTGTGGGTATCCAGCGAAGCTGTCATGCGCACGGGCCGCCGCGCTTTGGTCATGCTCGCCGAGGACGGCGGGCGCTACCGGCCGGTGGAGGTCCGGCTGGGGCCGGAGAGCGCCGGCCGCATCGTGGTGACCCAAGGGCTCACGGAGGGCCAGCAGGTGGTCGCTTCCGGGCAATTCCTGCTTGATTCCGAGGCTAGCCTCAAGGGCCTGACCGCGCCCACCGAAAGCAAACCAACTTCCACTGCCGACCCCGTGCGGGACGAAGCCGAAGCGCAGGTCATGGCGATCGACGCTGCCAGCATTACCCTGGCCCATGGGCCATTCGAGACAGTGGGCATGCCGGGCATGACCATGGCCTACCCGCTGGCCGATCCCACCCTGATGGTTGGCATCAAGGCTGGTGACAAGGTCCGTGTTACGGTGCACCAGACCGACAGTGGTCTGGTGGTCGAGCGCGTGGAGAAGCTCGGAGGCCAGCCATGATTGCCGCGCTGATTCGGTGGTCGGTCGCCAACCGCTTCCTGGTCATACTGGCCACCCTGTTCGCCACCGCTTGGGGCGTCTGGTCGGTGCAGAACATACCGATGGATGCGCTGCCCGACCTCTCCGACGTCCAGGTGATCATCCGCACACCTTATCCGGGCCAGGCGCCACAAATTGTCGAGAACCAGGTCACCTATCCGCTAGCGACCACCATGCTTTCGGTCCCGGGGGCGAAAACGGTGCGGGGCTATTCTTTCTTCGGGGACAGCTTCGTTTATGTGATTTTCGAGGATGGCACCGACTTGTACTGGGCCCGTTCCCGCGTGTTGGAATACCTCAGCCAGATCCAGAGCCGCCTGCCGGCCACTGCGAAACCTGCGCTGGGTCCGGATGCCACTGGGGTTGGTTGGATCTTCCAGTACGCCCTGGTGGACCGAAGCGGCAGGCACGACCTGGCGCAATTGCGCGCTTTGCAGGACTGGTTCCTCAAGTTTGAACTGAAGACCCTGTCCAACGTCGCTGAGGTGGCCACTGTGGGTGGCATGGTCAAGCAATACCAGGTGGTGCTCGACCCTGTGCGTCTGGCCAGTCAGGGCATCACCCAGGATGCAGTGATCGAGGCCATCGGCAAGGCCAACCAGGAAACCGGGGGCGCCGTGCTGACCCTGGCTGAAGCCGAATACATGGTGCGCGCCACCGGCTACCTGAAATCGCTGGACGATTTCCGCGCCGTGCCGCTCAAACTCGTCAACGGCAGTGTACCGGTCACCCTCGGAGACGTGGCAACCATTCAGCAAGGGCCGGAGATGCGTCGCGGAATTACCGAGTTGGATGGCCAGGGCGAGACGGTCGGCGGCGTGGTTATCTTGCGCAGTGGTAAGAACGCTCGCGAGACCATCTCAGCAGTGAAATCCAAGTTGGACGAGCTTCGGAAAAGCCTGCCGGCCGGCGTGGAAATCGTGACTACCTACGACCGTAGCCTGTTGATTGATCGCGCGGTGACAAACCTCAGCCACAAGCTGCTGCTGGAGTTCATCGTGGTCGCTTTGGTCTGTGCAGTGTTCCTCTGGCACCTGCGCTCCTCGCTGGTGGCGATCATCTCTCTACCGATCGGCGTGCTCATCGCCTTCATCATCATGCAGAAGCAAGGGATCAACGCCGACATCATGTCCCTGGGCGGGATCGCCATTGCCATCGGCGCCATGGTGGACGCCGCGGTGGTGATGATTGAGAACGCCCACAAGAAGATTGAGGCGTGGCATGCCAAACACCCAGGCGAGGAGCTCAAGGGCCAGCATCACTGGCACGTGATGACCGATGCCGCCGCCGAGGTCGGGCCGGCGCTGTTCTTCTGCCTGCTGATCATCACCCTGTCCTTTATCCCGGTGTTCACCCTGGAGGCGCAGGAGGGCCGCCTGTTCGGACCATTGGCCTTCACCAAGACCTACGCCATGGCGACAGCTGCCGGGCTGTCGGTGACCTTGGTTCCGGTGCTGATGGGCTATTGGATTCGTGGGCGCATTCCCAAGGAAGAGCAGAACCCGCTGAACCGCTGGCTGATCCGAATTTACGAGCCCGCACTGGAGTGGGTGCTACGCAATCCTAAACTGACCTTGGCGGTGGCTGCAGTGGTCTTTGTCAGCGCCTTGTGGCCGATCTCGCGGTTGGGCGGTGAGTTCCTCCCACCGCTGGACGAAGGCGACTTGCTCTACATGCCCTCGGCACTGCCGGGCCTGTCCGCACAGAAGGCCAGTCAGTTGCTGCAGGTGACCGATCGCTTGATCAAGACCGTACCGGAAGTCAAACACGTCTTTGGCAAGGCGGGCCGTGCCGAGACGGCCACCGACCCGGCGCCATTGGAGATGTTCGAGACCACTATCCAGTTCAAGCCGCGCGAAGAATGGCGCGCTGGCATGACTCCGGAAAAGCTGGTGGAAGAACTGGACCGGGTGGTGAAAGTACCGGGACTGACCAACATCTGGATTCCACCGATCCGCAACCGTATCGACATGCTCGCCACCGGGATCAAGAGCCCGATTGGGGTTAAGGTTGCCGGGCCCAACCTGGCGCACATCGATGCTGTTACCCAGGCGGTGGAACAGGTCGCCAAGACGGTACCAGGTGTCAGCTCGGCGCTGGCCGAGCGCCTCACCGGCGGACGTTACGTCGATGTCGACATCGACCGCCAGGCCGCCGCGCGCTATGGACTAAACATCGCTGACGTCCAGTCCATCGTGGCCAGTGCCATCGGCGGCGAGAACATCGGCGAAACCATCGAAGGTCTGGCGCGCTTCCCGATCAGCGTGCGCTACCCACGGGAGTGGCGGGATTCGCCAGAGGCTCTGGAGAAGCTGCCGATCTTCACTCCGCAGGGCCTGCAAATCACCCTGGGCATGGTGGCCAGGATCAAGACCACCGACGGTCCACCCATGCTGAAAAGCGAAAATGCCCGGCCCTCCGGCTGGGTGTATATCGACGTGCGTGGTCGGGATATCGCCTCGGTGGTGGCCGACCTGCGCAAGGTCGTCAGCGAACAGGTCGAGCTGAAACCGAGGATGAGCCTCACCTACTCGGGGCAGTTTGAGTTTCTCGAACGGGCCAATGCCCGGCTCAAGCTGGTGGTGCCGGCCACACTGGCGATCATCTTCGTCCTGCTTTACCTGACATTTGCCCGGTTCGACGAGGCCTTGCTGATCATGGCCACCTTGCCCTTCGCCCTGACCGGAGGGATGTGGTTCCTCTACGTGCTTGGCTACAACCTATCGGTGGCCACCGGTGTTGGATTCATTGCTCTGGCCGGCGTCGCCGCCGAGTTCGGCGTGATCATGCTGCTCTACCTGAAGAATGCCTGGGCCGAACGCGAAGATGCCGGAGAAGTTACTGAGGAGGGTCTGCTCGCGGCGATTCGCGAAGGCGCCGTGCAGCGTGTGCGACCGAAGGCCATGACGGTGGCGGTGATCATCGCCGGCCTGCTGCCGATCCTCTGGGGCAGCGGCACCGGCAGTGAGATCATGAGCCGTATCGCCGCGCCGATGGTCGGCGGCATGGTAACTGCACCTTTGCTGTCGTTGTTCGCCCTACCGGCCGCCTACTGCCTGATGCGGCGTCGGCACCTACGCCTTCACCTGAACAATTGGCAAGCAGTTTCTGTACAACCTTAAGTGAGGGAACACAACTGCAGGAGGGAGTAGCTCCCCCTGCAGTTCTAGTTCTAATTTTATTTCGATTTACTTCCAATTTTGATCGAGTTGCAATCTGCCGCCTCCAAGAAGGGTAAGTATCCCTGCGGATTGCCGCTAAGTCCCGGCATCTGCCTATTTCTGACATGGCACTTACCAAAATGTAATTTTCGTCTCAGCTTGATGATAGGTAGATTTTCTACCCTTCCAGTGGGTATGCCGGCATTAAGGTGAGCGGAATGAAAACAATCCAAACAGTTATGGCGATATCGCTTCTGGCAGTTTCCTCCTTCGCAATGGCTGAAGGCGGTGCCGACCGGGTATTTGGCAGAATGCTCCAGTCCAATGAGAAGGCCATGGCGCAGTATGCTGAAACGCAAGGCAAAGCGGAACCGGCAGTAAACCACTACAAGTATGGGATGAAATTGGACATCGCCAAGGTGGTCAGCGTCACGCCCAGCAGCAGTGCCTGCGGCGTAGTGCCAGCGCGCATGACTTATGATGCCCCCCCCAAGGCGAATTGCACACCATTGAGTATCGCGTCCAAGGCTTTGGCTGTCCCCATGGCGGCTGATAAATGAATAACATCGAGATACTTTGAGCTTGGCTTTCTGGCTTTCTGGCTTTTTGCTGACAGAAAATTAATTTTGAAGTCATCCTCGTCTTAGTTGGCGTGTGGAACTATGGCCGTGGTGCGTATCAGCGGAGTTAGCGCACCACCTGTTCTTAATAAGAATCCAGTAACAGAAGAACTGCCAATCACGCCAGGAGTACAAATGAACAACAAGAGCCTTGGCCTATCGCTCATTGCGTTGGGTATCGGCGTTGGGCACGGCGCAATGGCCGATGAGCCAAAACCAGAAGGCTTCATTGAGGGCAGCAGCCTCACCATCCTCAACCGCAACCTTTACTTCAATCGCGATTTCCGCAAAGGACAGTCGAGTCGCACCGGTAACGGCTTTTCCGAAGAGTGGGCCCACGGGATCATCGGACGGTTCGAGTCCGGCTTCACCGAGGGCACCGTGGGGCTGGGGTTGATGCCTTCGCCATGCTGGGGATCAAGCTCGACTCGGGTGACGGCCGATCCGGTGCCGGCGGTTTGGTTGAAGTCATGCCCTACAACAGCGCTGGTCAGCCCGAGGATGATTACTCCAAGGTCGGGGGTGCGGTTAAGGCCCGCTACATGGATACCGTCATCAAAGCCGGTGATGTGTTCCCGGTGACGCCAGTGGTGCAATACGGCGATTCGCGCCTGCTCTCGGAAAGCTTCCGGGGGATCACCCTGGCCAACACCAGCATCGATGGACTGACCCTGCAGGGGGGGGCGCCTGCATGCGATGAGGCAGCCCAACTCCAGCAGCATGCGGGATGGTTTTGCGACCTTCTACGCCGGCGCGGTGGACTCGCCGTGGATTGCCTACTTCGGCGGTGATTACACAGTAAATGACAACGTTGCCGTCAGCCTCTACACCAGTCGCCTCAAGGATGCCTGGAACCAGTATTACTTCGGCAGTGCGACCTGAAAGTCGCATGGATTTCTGTTCCACAGGTTAACGCCCGACGGAACCGATTGTTCCACCACTCGTTCCCTACCCAGACAGGCGTGGCCGGTAACAGCTGGGTCTGAAGCTCTGGGGACAATGTAACCGCCGATACCTCGGTAGGTCGAACCGCGAGGCCAGACCGAATCTGCCAGCATCAAGGCGGAGAGGGGCTAGGGATGAACGGGTACGGCTAACACACGTGAACCTCATATAAACGTCGTCATAATAGCCAAGCCAAAGATGCTGACAGGCTTGTACCAAAAAGGTGTGCGGCCAGGCAGGGGCTCTTACCGATAGCCCCTCGTGGATGTGGTGCCGTCGGCGAAGTCGAGGAGCCCGACCCGTTCGGAAATCCATGCGGAACAGGGTAGGCCCGTAGCGTTGCCGATTTCGGCAGGTGCGCTGTAAAGCAAGCTGTTGATGCTGCGGGTAAAGGAATGTGGAAAAAGCGAAGGTCGCCCTGTAATGGGGTGAATACAGGTTGAAAGATCACTTGGCGCGAAAGCGAGCAGACTTCCACGCGGTCTTCCATGGCGAAATAACCTGATCAACCGTTGTATGGAGGGAAGCAGATGACAGTGTTCCTACCCCATGCTCTGGCAGCGGGTAGCACTGGTGCACCTTCGAACTTCGCATCAGCCTGGCCCCACTGCTGGAGCCAGATCGAGGCGCAAGTGAAACGACTCCAGGTACGTATCGCCAAGGCAACACGAGAAGGCAGGTGGGGCAAGGTGCAAGCCTTGCAGCGACTGCTGACTCGCTCGTACAGCGGCAAGATGTTGGCCGTGAAACGAGTGACGGAGAATAGAGGCAAGAGAACACCGGGTGTTGACGGCCAGATATGGTCAACGCCAGAAGCCAAATTCAAGGGAGCACACGCGTTACAGCATCGGGGCTACCGTCCCCAACCGCTGAGGCGCATCTACATACCCAAAAGCAATGGCAAGCAGCGTCCGCTGGGAATTCCGACGATGCAGGATCGTGCCATGCAGGCACTATGGAAACTGGCTATTGAGCCTGTTGCCGAAACGCGTGCAGACCCCAACTCATATGGATTCCGACCGCACCGGTCAACGGCCGACGCCATCGCTTATTGCTTCGACGTTCTGGCGAAACGCAGCTCAGCGCATTGGGTGCTCGAAGGAGATATTCGCGGCCGTTTCGACAACATCAGCCACGACTGGCTGCTCACCAACGTGCCCATGGATAAATCGATTCTGCGTAAATGGCTTCGAGCGGGGTATGTCGATCAGGGAGCCTTGTTCGCAACGGAGGCGGGAACCCCGCAAGGGGGAATCATCTCTCCGGTACTGGCGAACTGGACGTTGGATGGACTGGAAGAGGTCGTCTACGCAAGCGTGGCTGCAACAGCACGCCAGCGTCAGCCATTCAAAATACACATTGTACGGTATGCGGATGTTTTCATCATGACCGGCGCCACGCAAGCTGTACTGCAACATCAGGTTCGCCCCGCCATCGAGGCCTTCCTGAAACAGCGTGGCCTGGAACTCTCAGATGAAAAGACTCACATCACGCATATCTCACAAGGCTTCGATTTTCTCGGCCAGAACGTACGCAAGTACGCCGGCAAGCTGCTCATCACTCCGGCTCGCAAGAGTGTGAAAGCGCTGTTGGATAAGGTTCGGGAAATCACGAACGGAAACAAGGCGGCGACGCAGGCGAACCTGATCTTGACCCTCAACCCGGTGATCCGGGGATGGGCTATGTATCATCGTCATTTGGTCGCGGCTAAGCGCTTCGCGTGGATCGACCATCGAATTTGGCAGGTGTTATGGCGCTGGGCTGTCCGCCGGCACCCTATGAAAAGTGCCCATTGGGTGAAACAGCGATACTTTCGTACCGTGGGTCAACGGCACTGGTTTTTTGCTTCCAAGGAAAAAACACGCGGCATGAACCAACCGGTTTGGCTTTTTGCCGCCGCCAGTGTTCCGATTGTGCGGCATATCAAGATACGCAGCGCAGCGAACCCGTTTGATCCGGCATGGACGTTTTACCTTGAGCGCCGAAGAGCGCGTCGTCTGGTAGCCCGGTCTTATTCAGGCTGTTGGAAGGCTTGAGCCGTATGAGGGGAGACTCTCAAGTACGGTTCTCAGGGGAGGCAGGGGTGGTAACACCCCTGCTTTACCCGACCCTCGTTGAGCCATGCACTGGCCGATAATGTGGCGCTGATCGGTGGCTTCAATTACTACAAGGCTGTCGATGAGGGCAAACAGCTCCTCGGCAGCTTCAACAACAACATCTAAAGCGGCTATGCGCAGGGCTGGGACGCGGATGACACCAACGCTAACGCCGTCTACATGCGCCGGGATGCCAATGGCGATCCGTTCACCAATCAGAAACGCTGGGAACGGAATATCGAGGCCAAGTATGTAGTCCAAAGTGGCTCGCTCAAGGACCTGTCCTTCCGTATCCGCCAAGCCACCACGCGAGCAACCGACTTTGAGTCGGACTTGGATGAGTTCCGGCTGATCGTCGAATACCCGCTTGAAGTGCTGTAAGCGGCACTTGGGTGAACGGCTCGCAAGGTGTTCATCCAGATCCATCACCATTATGTCCATTGTGCTCCCTTGGAGGTAATCCTCGGTGCCGGCGGGCGCCTCTTTTTTGTCCGTCCGAAAGCTCAGCTGGAGCGACGACGGTCTAAACCCTGTTGCGCCACGGACCTGCTCATACGGCCACGTTGAACGACGCAACAAGCTCACTGCCGAATGCCCTGCGGGCGGTTGGTCCTCTACGTTGCCTGAGGCTCAAAGAGCCTGCATCCGCCGATCAAGGCCATCCCGAAAATCACATGAGTCAGCCAGGTGTCCCGGCCCCGCGCTTGCGTGAACCAGGGATAGAGTTCGGTAAATGCATGCAAGTTGAGGCCGTACAGCAGTACGCCATAGAGTCCGCCTACCACAAGGGCGACTGGAGTGGCGGGGCGGTAGGCGAAGAGCATGGCGATGGCGGCGTAGAGGATGGACAGGCCGAAATGAATCAGTGTCGCGACCGTCAGGATGTCCCAGCGCCACGCGGGAACGGTCGCCAGAATCGAAGGGCCCAGGACGATCGCTGCGGTTAGCTGGGCATCTCGTAGCAGCGTCGGTAGCATCGACGTGCCACCCATCCACCACAAGAGCATTTGCACTGCGGTCGCCAAAGTGCCTGCAGTAATGCCCGTCAACCCCGCGACCACGTGCGATGGTTGCGCATGCAGAGGACCACGCAGGCTGAGGGGCTTCATCTTCCGACCGCCACCACGCCCCAGCCCGCCAGTTGCATGGTGGGACCGTGTGGCCGACGTTTGCAGTCGCGTATGCAGGTGTTTGGCCAGGCCTATGCCGCCTTTGCACATGATGGCGTCGTGGTTCCAGCGAAAGATGGGTTCGGCCATCGGGCTGAGCAGGTTCATCCAACGTTCGGTGGTACGCACCTGCCAGTCGAAACACACTGTGGTTAATCCAGCTTCTTGGCTGAAATGCCAGCAGCCGATTCCTTCGAGGTCTCCTTCAACCCGCCCCTCCAGCAGGCGCAGACGTTCCACCCGGGTCACCCGGGTGACAAAGGCCAAACGGTAAGGCAGCGCGCTTTGCCATACAAAGCGCTGCCGAGCCCCCAGGCCGTCAGCATCGCCGCGGTCCAGGGTCTCAACGCACTGAACACCTGGCCACCAGGTCGGCCAAGCTTCGGCGTTGTAGATCGCATCCCACACGGATTCGAGGGGGGCATTGAGCTGCCATCGCGTGACCAGGTGGTAGTGATAACAATCCCGTCCGCCCATGCTCAATCCGCCCGTTCAAGGGGTGAAAAAGTTCTCGGAGAATCGGATGCCGATCGCCACGTCGGTCAGGTCAACGGTCTCCATCAGCTTGTTCTCTGCGTCAAAGCTCTTGACCCTTAGCGGGAACAAACTGTCGTGTGCCAGCCAGACTTGAAAGCGATGAACGCCGGCAACGCTGATAGAGGCTGCGCCGACAATCTCGATGCCAACTGCAGGATGCCCAGACACGTCGGCAGCGCCCAGGGCGACTACGTTGCCACGTGCACGTAACGCGACGAGAGTGTCCAGCAAGGCGCCCACATCGGAGCGATCGACCCGGTGGCCGCGGGGGCTACGCATCAAGGGATTGTCCGGGGCCAGGGGGAGCACCAAGGCATGATTCAGGCCGAATGGCCAGAGGCGGATACGGCGCGCCTCGGGATCGTAGATCAGTACGACGCCCCTGTGGGGTTCAGCGAACTCCATCCTGACCCACCCGGGCTTACGGAAGAAATACCGGATGACCTGCCGCTCGCCGTCAGCCGCCATCGAGCGCACAGTGGCTTTATAGGTGCTCAGCTCCTGGAAGCGAATGACCGCGTCGGCAAGTGGGTCAGCCATGGCTTCACCGATAAGTAGCGCAATGAGCAGAACACTCCATCGCACTGGCTACTCCTTGACCTCAAGCACTCCGGCCATACCGCGCTCGCGATGACTCTTGAAGAACAGCAGCCGATTGGGGCATTGGAACAGGTATTTCCCTGCCGGCAATTCAAAGCGCAGAACCTTCGTCGTCTCATTAATCGGCACATCCGCCAGGGATCCTCCGTCGGCGGTTTCCAAGACGAACCGGTGCGGGATGATGCCGGCTTCCACCCGCACGGCCAGCTCTAAGGGGCGGCCCGCTTTGACAACGACATGGTCAGGCTGGAAGAAATAGCTGCCACCGACGATAGCCACCCGTTGCAGGTCATCAGCAGCTGCACGCGCTGGCGAGATGCTGTCTGTCGCCCCGGTAGCCAGCGCGGAAGGCGAAAGCAAGGCGACGACCATGACACCCTGAAGCAACTTGGCTGGTGTTCTCGAGGCCAACTGGCTCCCTTGGTCGTGCATGCGAAAAGATCTGCCGTAGAGGACACGGAGCCAGCGTCCTGAAGCCTGAACCAGGGCTGCACTATCGTTCTCTGAGCAACGGAACACTGGCTGCGACATTGGCTGCAGAGCCTCTGAGACAATGTTGTTGCTGTGCCGATCTTCCGCTGAATCCTGAACTCATCATGGAACATCGAGCACTCCACTTAGAGTCTAGAACAGCGCTGCCGCGGGGCGATGGGGAGCAAAAAAGGAAACGCCGGCCAACCTGATGGCTGGCCGGACGTGCCGCTCGGATTTGAAGTTACTTGGCGGGGTAGTCGGCGATTACCTGGTCGGTGCCGGCCTGGGTCAAACCAATGACCTGGTAGGCGTCTTGTTTCCCGCCCACTTCCATTCCGGGAGAACCAGCCGGCATCCCCGGTACGGCAATGCCTCGCAGATCAGAGCGCTTGCTGAGTTCGACGACTTGCGCAGTCGGGACATGACCCTCGATGAATTTACCATCGATCACCGCCGTATGGCAGGACGCCAGCCGTGGAGCAACGCCGAGGCGCTGCTTGACCGAGGCCATATCCGACTCGACATGATCAATCACCTTGAAGCCGTTGGCTTCCAGGTGTTCCACCCATTTCTTGCAGCAGCCGCAACTGGCGCTGCGGTGGACATCAACCGTCAAAGCTTCCGCTGCTTGGGCGGCGGAAACCATGAACAGAGAGGCCAGCGCGACGAATCGCAACACTCGATGAGACCTAGCTTTCATGGACGTGCTCTTTGCCATCGGCATGGGTGTGGGTTTTCGGCGCCGGCGCTGCGTCGCCTTGCGCCTGCTCCATCTTGCGGCGGTTAGCCTCGCCTTCTTCGTCACCATGGTGACCGGTACCACCCTGGGCGGTCGGTTCAGCCGCATGATGATCCGCTTGCTGGCTGGCCGACTCACCGGCGTGGTGATCTTCAGCAGCCTGTCCAGTGCCATGGTGATCATTGCCTGCCTGGCTCGCCGCCTCACCGCCATGATGATCTTTGCCCGCGCCATCATGATGGCTGCCACCCGCGGACACGTTGTCGCCGTGCTGGCCTTCGTGGTTGTGCATCTGGGTTTCGCCGCCACCGTGCTGATGGCCAGCGCTGCTGGCCACTAGCGTGCGGTACTGCTCTGCGTCCAGGGAAGGAAGCTTCTGAAGGAACGCAACCATGCCCCAGATGTATTGGTCACCCATGCTCTTACCCCAGGCCGGCATGCCCGTGGCTTTGATGCCATGCTTGATGATCCAGAACGTACTTTGTGGGCTACCGTCAATGCCGACCTTGGTCAGGTTCGGCGGTGCTGGATAGAGACTCTGGCTCAACTCGGTCTGAGCCACGCCGGGAGCAAGGTGGCAACCGATGCACATGGAGTTGTAGTTGCCGGCGCCGGCGCGAATCAGCGCGTCGTCCTCCAGATTCGGCACTTCGAGATCCCGCGCCCGCACTTCGATCGAACGCTCCCGGGCCATAGTCAGAAAGGCGTGAACAGGAGCGAGATGCGGATCATCGGCGCCAACATTGACCAGGCCGAAATACGCCACGCCCATGATTCCAACAAAACCCACAGTGCTCGCAATGGCTAACGTCTTAATTGTTCTTTTCATGTCAGGTTCTCAAAACCACATCCGGATACCGGCAACAAAGCGTGCCTCTTCTACGTCCTCACCATCGTCGCGCAGCATGTCGGCGGTGTTGCCGTAGGAACGGCTCCACGTGACACCGATATACGGAGCAAACTCGCGGACAATTTCGTAGCGCAGGCGCAGACCGACTTCGGTGTTGGCCAGGCCTGAGCCAACGCCACGCTCGTGATCGTTCTTGCCGTAGAAATTTGCTTCTGCGGTCGGCTGCAGGATCAGCCGATTGGTCAGCAGAATGTCGTAGTCGCCTTCCAGTCGCGCGGCGGTCTGGCCATTTTCGCCAACGAAGGCGGTAGCTTCGGCCTCGAACGCGTAGAGCGCCATGCCTTGGAGGCCGAAGGCACCCCAGGTTTGTGGCGACCCGGGTTTGAAGTCCTGTCGAATACCGGTGACGACATCCCACCACGGGCCAATGGAGTGCCCCCAGAGCGCCTGAACTTCGGCCTCTTCAGTCACTCCGTTAGTACGCTCACCTTCCGACCGCAGCCATAGGCGATCGATGTCTCCACCAATCCAGCCAGAAGCATCCCAACTGAGCACGCTGCCCTCGTCGGCGTCCTGATACTCCAATTGGTCGAGCAGGAAGAAGGTGTTGGCCTTGCTGTCATGAATGCCGTGTCCCGGCAGCGGTGGGAAGGCCGCCTCACGATCGGCATCGGTCAGGACTGGAATAGGCGTCCGGCTGGTCGTGGTGGGGACCGTCTCCGCCGAACCCTGGTTCATCTTGCTGTGATCCATGCCCTGCATCTGGCCATGGCTCATCTTGCTGTGATCCATTTCCTCGGCCGCGCTCGCCAGGCCGGCATTCAGGGCGCTGAACGAGACCAGCAGCGCTAGGGCGGATGGAGCTGAAACCCTACTGATCATGGTCCTGGCTCGCTTTAGCCTTGTTCGCGTTGTACTCGTGCTTCATCGAGCCGTGGTCCTTCATCTGGCTGTGATCCATGCCTTGCATCTGGTCATGGTTCATCCTGCTGTGGTCCATGCCTTGCATCTGGCTATGGTCCATCTGCGCCTGGGCTGCCTGACCTTTCTGCTGGTGGGCATAGTCTTCACCAGCCAGGGCTGCCGGAACCATCAACGCGGCGGTCAGACCAACGGCCAACGCACTGCCCATTAACGTCTTGCACTTCATAATTTCGTTCATTGAAAGTTCCCTCATTCGTCCACACGGACTTCGCGGAACATGCCCATTTCCATGTGGAACAGCAGGTGGCAGTGGTAAGCCCAGCGGCCCAGAGCGTCCGCGGTCACGCGGTAGCTGCGTTTGGAGCCTGGGGGCATGTCGATGGTGTGCTTGCGCACCATGAAGTTACCGTTCTCATCCTCCAGGTCACTCCACATGCCGTGAAGGTGAATGGGGTGAGTCATCATGGTGTCGTTCACCAGGGTGATGCGGACACGCTCGCCATACTTGAGGCGCAACGGTTCGGCATCGGAGAACTTGATGCCGTCGAAGGACCAGGCGAATTTCTCCATGTGGCCCGTGAGGTGCAGTTCAACGGTGCGCCCGGGCTCGCGGCCATCCGGATCGATGAAAGTGCTTCGCAGGTCGGAATAGGTGAGTACACGGCGGCCGTTGTTGCGCAAGCCAATGCCTGGATCGTCCAGCTTGTGGGTCGGGGTCATGGTCTGCATGTCGACCAACGGGCTGTTGGTCTCGGATGCCGGGTGGGCCTGCATCTGACCACCCATGCTGCCATGGTCCATTCCGGCCATATCGCCCTGCATCCCGCTGTGGTCCATGCCAGCCATCTTGCTGTGATCCATGCCAGCCATATCGCCTTGCATGGCGCTGTGATCCATGCCTTGCATCTGGCTATGGTCCATGCCGGCCATGTCGTCCTGCATGCCGCTGTGGTCCATCCCTGCCATGCTGCCGTGATCCATGCCGGCCATGCTGCCATGGTCCATGCCCATGTCACCCATGCCGATCAAGGGACGGGGATCGATCTCAGGCACTGCAGCGCTCAGGCCCTCACGCACGGCCAGGGTACCACGGGCATAGCCAGTCCGATCCATGGACTGAGCGAAAATGGTGTAAGCCTGTTCGCTGGTCGGTTCGACGATGACGTCGTAAGTCTCCGCCACGGCGATACGGAATTCGTCGACGCTCACCGGCTTGACGTACTGGCCGTCGGCGGCCACCACGGTCATCTTCAGCCCAGGGATGCGCACGTCGAAGTAACTCATGCCTGAGCCGTTGATGAAGCGCAGACGAATCTTTTCGCCCGGTTTGAACAGGCCGGTCCAGTTGCCATCCGGCGCCTGGCCGTTCATCAGGTAGGTGTAGGTGTAGCCACTGACGTCGGCGAGATCAGTGGGGCTCATCTTCATTTCAGCCCACATCTTTCGGTCCGCCACGGTGGCAGCCCAGCCTTTCTCGCTCACATCGTTGATGAAGTCGCCAACGGTGCGCTTGTGGAAGTTGTAGTAGTCCGACTGTTTCTTCAGTTTGGCCAGGACGCGTGCCGGATTTTCGTCGGTCCAGTCACTCAGCATCACCACATAGTCGCGGTCGTACTGGAAGGATTCGGGTTCCTTCGGTTCGATCACGATGGGGCCGTAGACGCCGATCTGCTCCTGAAACCCGGAGTGACTGTGGTACCAGTAGGTGCCGTTCTGGTGGACCTTGAACTTGTACTCATACATCCCATCCGGGGCGATGCCATGGAAGCTCAAGCCCGGCACACCGTCCATGTTGGCCGGCAGGATGATGCCGTGCCAGTGAATGGAGGTGTCTTCGCTCAGGCGGTTGCGCACGCGCAGAGTGACGGTATCGCCTTCGCGCCAACGCAGAATCGGACCAGGAATGGTGCCATTGATCGTCATGGCCGTACGCGCGGAGCCCGTGATGTTCACTGGGCTTTCACCAATGAACAGGTCGAATTCGGTGCCGCTCAGCACAGTGGGCTGACCAGGGCTGGTCACCGCCCAGACAGGAGTACGCCAAAGGCCCAGCCCGCCCAGAATGCCGCCGGCGGCCAGGCCCTTGACGAAGGTGCGCCTTGAGGTTTTGCAATGCATGCCGTGTATATCCAATGAGTCAAAGGAGCCAGCGCTGAAAAACCAACGCGTTGAGGCTGCCGCACCAGGTGACTCCTACACCCTAGAGGGCTTGCCCGCGGTCGCCATCCTTGAGGCACGCCGCCGCGAGCATACAAACTGCCATATCCTAACTTTTCAGTTGATTACATTTCTGTAAGGTTGGCCAACGCGACCCGACTTAGCAGTTGGCATGCTCAACCGATTTGGCTTTCTCAGCGACCGACGACTCGGCCTTTTGCTGCTCCAAACGGTAGGTTTCCATCGACGCCTGCGCGAGCTTGTCAGCACGAGCCACGGTCCGATCACCACCACCAGCGGCCACGGCGAAGGACGAAGCAGTCAGGGCGGCAACAACGAACAAGGCTTTCATGGATTTCATAAGTGCATCCTCGAATATGGAAGGGGTAGCCCAGCAAACGTGCGGGCTGAGTGTCAGACTCGATGTCACCTTAGCTAGCGGGTCCTGTCATAAACCTGAGCTGAACATTACAGTTCTGTAAGGTTGGCATTTCCTTCTTGTAGAGCCTCCCGCTTGCTCTGTAGTGTCCAGGCCTGGCCGGGTAGGGACACTTCTTAGCGCTCTCTGGCCGGCTTGCCAGGTCCTGTACTTGCCGCACGCTACGCGAGCAACGAAAACCCGGCCGGACTCCGATCATCACCATGAGAGATAGCCTTATGTCGACCCAAACTACCGCCGCGACTGGCGCCGCGCTGGCCCTCGTTGCTGCAAGCCTGTTCGCGGCCCTACCTGCACAAGCCGCTCAAGATGCCAAAACTGCTGACGTGAAGTGCTTCGGGGTGAATGCCTGCAAAGGCCAGAACGATTGCATGACCGCCAAAAACTCCTGCCAGGGGCAAGGCGCCTGCAAAGGCCAGGGCTTCAAGTTGATGCCCAAGGCCAAATGCGATGAGGCTGGTGGCCGGACCAGCGAGTGATGTCTTTCCGTGGGGAGTGCTCGTCACTCCCCCTCGGGAGCTTTGAATGAACGAGCGCAGCACTCTTGGGTTTGGACTGGGGCTCCGTAGCGAGTACTACCACCAGATACTGGAGCAAGACCCCGCCATCGACTGGTTCGAGATCATCTCGGAAAACTACCTGGTCGGCGGTGGCAAGGCGCTCTACTTCCTGGATGCCATCCGGGAGCGGTACCCGCTGGTCATGCATGGCGTTTCGCTGTCGATTGGCGGTCCCCACACCATTGATCACGACTACCTGCGCCAACTGAAACTGCTCGCGGAACGGGTAAACCCCCTCTGGATCTCTGATCACCTGTGCTGGAGTCGTGGCAACGCGCATCACCTTCATGACTTGTTGCCGCTGCCGTTCACTCGGGAAAGTCTGCTGCACGTTGCAGCCCGGGTTCACTTGGTACAGGACGTCATCCAGCGTCCCCTGGTGTTGGAGAATGTTTCGGCCTACGTGCAATGGGCAGAGTCGACGATGAGTGAAGCCACATTCCTCCGCGAACTGAGTGAACTGACTGGCTGCGAGCTGCTCCTCGACGTCAACAATGTCTATGTGAGCGCCCGCAACCAGGGGTTTGACGCCTGGCAGTTCATCCAGGAGCTGCCCCCAGAGCGCATTCGCCAGATCCATCTGGCCGGTCACAGTGACTATGGCCACTACCTGATCGATACCCACGACCAACCGATCGCCGATCCGGTCTGGGACATTTATGCGCGGACGATCGAGCACCTAGGCCCCCGGGCGACCTTGATTGAGCGCGACGACCTCTTTCCCCCGCTGAACGAGCTGCTGACCGAGCTGGAGAAAGCCCGGACGGTCGCGGCCAGACGGTTGGTGGCTGCGCCATGCGCCTGATTACCATGCAGCAGGCGTTCGAGCGCTACCTACTGGATGGCGACAGCAGTGCGCCCGCTGAGCTATTGCAACAGCTGCGCGGGAGCGAGGTGCTCTCAGCCGAGGATGGCCTGCGGGTATACCACCATGCTTACCGGGCTCGACTGCTGTCCGTGCTACGCGAAGACTTTCCCGTCATCCACTACTGGCTAGGCACCGAGGCCTTCGAACAGCTGGCCCAAGCCTACATTGACGCCTGGCCGCCGCGGCATTTTAGCCTGCGCTGGCTGGGCGAGCAGTTTCCCGGGTTCATCAGCGGCTTCCTCGTCGAACCCCAGGCATCCCAGCTGCGAGAGCTGGCCGAGCTAGAGTGGGCCTTCACGCTGGCCTTTGATGCGGTTGACGAAATGCCTTTATCGCTCCAGGACATGGCCACCTTCGGGCCGGAGGACTGGACCGGCCTGACGGTGCGGCTACACCCCAGCGTCTGCTGGCTCAATTTGAGTTCAAATGCGCTGGAGATCTGGAAAGCGGCCAAGGCCGAAACCGCTATTCCCGAATGCCAGAAGTTGGAGCAAACGCTGACGTGCCTGGTCTGGCGACACGGACTGACCTGCCAATTTCGGACGCTCGACCCGCTGGAGGCCGCAGCGCTGCAGTTGATGGTGCGGGACCAGCTGCCGTTTGCCGATCTGTGCGTCGCGCTGTTCGAGACAGCTGGGGAACAGGCTCCCAGGCAGGCCGCTACCTGGCTCAAGCAGTGGATTTCCGAGGAGCTGCTGCTCAGGACAACCGGTGTTACAGCGCAGCCCGAAAGAGCTGCAGAATCGCCAAGTGTCCGGGATAAAACAGGTACCCCCAGCGCCGGACTGGTCAAATAGTGGGGGCAAATGCCTGACGTAGCAGCCAAAATCCCGCCATCGGCGTAGCAAATGCGGTGATGAGGGGGCCAGCGTCGCTACCGTGAGTCCGGTATGGGGCAACCACGCCCACCAGCAAGTCACCGTTACCCTGCGAGCCCAGGGGCGACTGCCTCAGTTGCAAGCGTTTGAACCTCGGTAAGCACCGGCCCCTTTCGGGACCGGCCTGATATCAGGGCCACTAGGCACTGACCCTGGTGGGATAGCCCAATGCCTGTACCAGTTCACTCACTCGCTCGGCTGCGACGGCACTTTCAACACTCACCTTCCCGGTATCGCGATCGACCATGACCTTGGCCTCCGAATCTGCTGCCTGAATGGCCTTGGTGATCTTGCTGACACAACTGCCACACCCCATACCGGAAACTTCCAAGACGAACTTAACGGATCCCTCATGCTGAAACGGCATCTCTTGCCGCACATGCAGCTTCGACCTTGACACGATGGCAAGGTCAAGCCCGCAAAGCATTCATCTCGGCCCCATGATGTCTACCAGCCCCTGCGCGGGCGGCAGACCTTGCTGCATCTTCAGGCGACCGCTGTCATCCCGGTAGAAGATCGCTGGCGTAGCAACCGCCCCGAGCTCACTCATTAGCGCCAGGTTGGCGTCAAGCTTTTTTTGGATGTCCGCGGGAATGTTTTGCAGCGCGCGGAGCTTGCTGTCGTTGCCGGCGGCTTCATGCTCTTTCAGAGCGACTTCCGGCTGCTTGGCTGTCAACAGGGCGGCGGCTTTGCCCACGCTATCGGGACTGAGCAACCCAACCATGATGTGACGCAGCTGGACCTTGCCGGACTCAACCCAAGGCCGCGCCTGGTGCCAGAACGCGTTGCAATATGGGCAGTTCGGATCGTCGAACAGATAGACAATTCGGGTGGCATTCTTGCTGCCATCGGCAATCCAGGTGCTGCCTTCCATGCGCGCCCACATCTCCTTGGCCATCGGCTCATAAACCAGTCGGTTCAGTGGTGCGCTCGTCAGGTCTTGGCCCTGGGCATCGAACAGGGTGCCGATCAGGACGTGCTGGCCATCGGCCGTGAGGTAGAGGGCAAGTCCCTGGCCGCTGTAGCGCGCGGCATAGCCACGCAGGCCGCCAGGCGCAGTGAACTCGCCCACGATGGTGGCTCCGCGAGCCTCAATCGCCTTTATTGGCGCTGGCAGCTCCTCGGCCTGCGTAACCGGAACAAGCAGTGAGCTGGCAAGGGTGAATAATAGGAAAAGGTACTTGTGGCGCATCATGGCTGAGGTCTCTCTCGGGTATTCGCCAGGGCCCCCACGAGTATCGTGGGGGGATCTTACCGACCAGGTACGATCTGGCGACTGGTCACACCAAGTATCTTCGCGCCGCTTGTACTAGCTTGGTAGCTGGCTGATTTAGCCAATGTCCGTGCGTCTCAGGCGCAGCGCGTTAAAGACTACCGATGCAGAGCTCACGCTCATGGCCAGCGCCGCAATCATTGGCGACAGCAGATGACCGGTGAGGGGATAGAGCACGCCGGCCGCTAGCGGTATGCCCATCGCGTTGTAAAGGAAGGCAAACCCCAAGTTCTGGCGCATGTTCTTCACCGTGGCCACGGACAACGTCCGAGCGCGCAGGATGCCAATCAGGTCGCCCTTCACCAGGGTCACTTGAGCACTGTTCATCGCAACGTCGGTGCCAGTCCCCGTTGCAATGCCGACATCGGCACGCGCCAGTGCGGGGGCGTCGATGATACCATCGCCCGCCATTGCGACTCGACGGCCGTATCCCTGCAGGTCAGCCACCAGCTCCTCCTTGTCCTGTGGCTTGACTTCGCCGTGGACTTCCTCGATACCCAGCTGGTTCGCGACCGCGCGCGCCGTGGTAACGTCATCACCAGTGGTCATGATGACGTTGACATCTACATTCTGAAGCTTGGTCACCGCCTCCTTGGAGCTCGGTTTGATCGAGTCGGACACTACCAGAATTCCGGCCAGCACCCCATCAACAGCCAGATACATAACGCTTACGCCATCAAGACGGAGCAGCTCGGCCCGGTCTCTGAGCGGGGATACATCCAAGCCGGCTTCTTCCATCATGGCGGTGTTGCCGAGTTGAAGCTGCTTGCCTTCCACTTGACCACGAACGCCAATGCCTGAGCCGGACTCGAAGGCATGTGGCTTACTCAGGACAATTCCGGCTGCCCGCGCATGGTCGACAATCGCATGGGCCAATGGGTGCACACTGCCCTGGTGCAGGCTGGCTGCTAGGCGTAGTACTTCCGACGGCGCGAACCGTCCTGTCCCCACGACGCGGTTAAACACAGGGCGGCCTTCAGTCAGTGTGCCGGTCTTATTCACGATCAACGTGTCGATCTTGCAAAGGTTTTCGATGGCGCCGGCGTCCCTGAACAACACGCCGCTACCAGCAGCCTTGCCGGTAGCCACCATGATCGACATCGGCGTCGCGAGGCCCAGCGCGCATGGAGAGGCGATGATGAGCACCGCTACCGCATTGATCAGGCCAAATACCCAACTAGGCTCTGGCCCGAGGAGCCCCCAACCGAAGAACGTCAGGATCGCAATCAGGACCACGCCCACTACGAAGTAGCCGCTGACGGCATCGGCCATTCGCTGCATCGGCGCTTTCGAGTGTTGAACTCGTGCCAGCATCTGCACGATTTGCGACAGCACGGTTTCCGCACCGACTTTTTGCGCTTCCATCACCAGGCTGCCATGGGTATTCAGCGTGGCCCCGATGAGGATCTCACCGGCCTTTTTCATCACTGGCACGCGCTCGCCGGTCAGCATGGATTCATCGACGGCACTCTCGCCTTCCAGCACGACCCCATCGACCGGGACCTTCTCTCCTGGGCGGACCCGCAGGTGGTCCCCCGTGTGAACGTGGGTCAGGGGAATGTCTTCCTCAACGCCACCGGCGTTGATACGCCGCGCGGTCTTGGGTGCGAGCCGTAGGAGTGCCTTGATGGCGGCTGAAGTCTGCGAGCGCACCTTCAGCTCAAGCATCTGCCCTAACAGGGTCAGCGAGATGATGACCGCGGCCGCTTCGAAGTAAACGCCGATGCGGCCGCCCTGCATGAAGGTCGCTGGAAAGGCTTGAGGGACCAAGGTCGCGGCCACGCTGTAGAGGTAGGCGGCTGCCGTCCCTAGGCCAATAAGTGTCCACATGTTGGGGCTGCGGTGACGGATCGAAGCGACCCCGCGCACGACGAAGGGCCAGCCAGCCCACAGGGTTACCGGCGTCGCCAGAACGAGTTCCACCCAGTTCTGAGCCGTGCCATGGAGCAACTGCATCTGGTGCGCGGTCATGGCCAGCAAGGTCACGATTACGCTCAAGGGCAGGGTCCACCAGAACCGTCGGGTGAAGTCCTTGAGCTCCGGATTTCCCTCCTCTTCCAGCTCTGGGATTACCGGTTCCAAGGCCATGCCGCAGATCGGACAGCTGCCGGGACCCGACTGGCGGATCTGCGGGTGCATCGGACAGGTGTATTCGGCAGCTCCTGCACTGGGTAGCTTTGCGACGGCAGGCTGGTCATGGTTGGCGTGCCCGTGGCCCGCATGTGCATGGCCGCCGGTTGAACCGATGTATCGCGCAGGTTCAGCCTGGAACTTGGTCAGGCACTTCTCGCTGCAGAAGCGATAGGTTTGCCCCTGGTACTGCTCGCGAAAGTTACTGTCCGGCGCTACTGCCATGCCGCACACCGGATCGTGCTGACTTCCATCCGGTTGCTCATGCTGGTGTGAGTGATCATGGTCGTGCTGGCACGATGCCGTGGGCATGGACTAGTTCCCTCTGTTGTCCGTCTTGGTCGAGTCTTCGCGGCTCTGGTGAGAGTGCCCACCGTGGTTATGCCCGAAGAGGTGCATCAGCGGGCAGAGCAGCAGGATCAAGTAGGGCAATGACTGGGAAAGGTGGCCGTAGTACTCCCGAGCCACATAGAACAAGCCGATCACAACCAGCATGATCAGCGCAATTTCCTCTTTACTCCGCCAGAGGGGCGTTGCCAGTTCGGGGTCATGGCAATGGGACTCCGTCATGATTCAACTCCAGCTGAGGTGGGGATGTCGTGTGCTGCCGCGTTCCTCAGCCAAGACGAAGCTCCTCGTTCCCCACTTGAGGCCAATCAGCATCGGTTACTTCACGTTGACCAGACCAACCATGCCGAGCTGATAGTGACCGGGCACGTTGCAGGCAAACTGCAAGCCGGTGGTTTTGCTGAAGGTCCAGATCAGCTCTTGGGTGGTCCCAGGTTCGACCAGCGTGCTGTTGGGGGCGTTGTGCTCCATGCCGACCATCTTCATGCCGCCCATCGTATGATCCATTGCCTGCATGTCGTGATTGCGCCCCGTCGGGCTGAGCGTGCCGTTCCGAAACATGGCTGCCATTTCTTTCTGGTGCGCGGCATGGGCGGCCGCTTTACCCAAGTTGAACTCGTGCAGCATTGCACCGTCGTTCTTCAGCACGAAGCGGATGGTTTCGCCGTCTTTGACATCGATGCTTTCCGGCGCAAAGTAGACATCGCCCATCTTCACCTCGATGGTGCGTTCAACTTCTGCCAAGGTGCCGGGGCGCCCTACATCATCCTTCGTGGGGCCATCATCGGCCTGGGCGATAGCACCGGTGAGCAGGGGGACAATGGCAATCAGGGAAGAAGCGAGCTTGGTGTTATTCATTTTGAACCTCGCAAGATGGTGTGGTTTGAAACGCCTCTGATGCTAGCCAGGCGGAGCTGCCGGCAGACTTACGCGAAAACTACAGATCTGTAAGGTTCGGCGAGGCCGCATGCCCCCGATAAGTGGCGCCGGGGGCATGGGTCGTCGACTCAACGCAAAACAAAGTCGCCCACCATTCCGGCCTGGTAGTGCCCCGGCAGGGTGCAGGCGAAGTTCAGGTTGGTGGCGTCGGTGAAAGTTCAGACGAATTCCTTGGTCGTACCGGGCTCAACCAGCACGGCATTCGGATCGTTGTGCTTCGCCTCTACAATTTCCGGATACCCGGGCGGGCTGGAGTCGCCAGGGCCCGTGTTGCGTTCTCGCCACACGATCGACTGCGCCTTGCCCGTTGGGGTCAGCGTGCCATCCTTGAGCGGGGCGGTCATCTCGCGTTGATGGTCGAGCTGGGATGCGCGTTGGCCGATGTTGAACTCGTGAATCAATGCGCCCTCGTTCTTCAGCACAAAACGGACGGTCTCGCCCGGCATCACATCGATCGACTTTGTGCCGTAACTGATGTCATCCAGCTTGATGAAGACGGTACGGGTGGCGGGTGTGGCCGCGGATTGCCGAGGAGCACTGGAATCAGTGCCAGCCGAGTCGGCAAATACGTGAGGCGTGCTGGCCAGCAGCAGCGCCGCGATCAGTGTCTTGGGACGGGAGCATTTCATGATGAGACCTCGCTGGGATGGTTGAAAATCTCATGCAATTGCCCACTTCCTGTCGGGCGGCTTACCCCAAACTACAAATGCGTCAGCAATAAAAAGTGCGGCGCCAAAGAGGCGCCGCTAGGCCAAAGGAGCAATCACGAAAGGCCTGGAAGATGGGGAAATTCTTTACGGATGACATTCTTTATCGGCCATCATCAGCTTGTGCTCGCGCATCATCTGCCCCAGGACGTCATCCACCAGCTTGTCATGCTGCTCCATCCAGGCGAGGTGCTCATCGGCCGTAATGCCGAGCTTGGGATGCTCGCTGTGGAGCTGGGTCATGATGTCGTCCAGCATCTTCATGTGCTCTTTCATGTGCACATGCCGCTCGCCTGCAGGTGCCTTTTCCGCCTGAATTAGCACGGCCTCAGCCTTGTCACGCATCTGCTGGATACGTTCGAACGCACGCTCACTTCCGCCTTCTGCCCAGACGGCAGAGGACAACAGTAGAGAACCAACCAGCAGCAGGGGTTTCAGTGATTTCATCGGGCAGTCTCCTTACAGGAAGCGGTGGCCGGCGCCTCTACGTCATCTCAGCGAGAGCCGGGGGAACGTTTATGGAGCGCTCATGCTTGCACCCTAGACAACGCTCCCTGACAGATGCCTGAAGCGAGGATTACATTTTCGTAAGGTTGTGGTTGGGGACCATCTTTGCCTGCAAACTCACGACACCTGACTTTTTTGGATATGCCGCGCATGAAACTCCTGGTCGCTGAAGACGAACCCAAAACCGGTATCTACCTGCAACAGGGCCTTAGCGAGGCTGGCTTCAATGTGGACCGGGTCATGACGGGCACCGATGCCCTTCAGCATGCGCTCAGTGAGTCCTATGACCTGTTGATCCTGGACGTGATGATGCCGGGGCTGGATGGGTGGGAAGTGCTGCGGATGGTTCGCGCCGCCGGGAAAGACGTTCCCGTACTGTTCCTGACCGCCCGGGACGGGGTCGATGACCGGGTGAAAGGGCTTGAGTTGGGCGCCGATGACTACCTAATCAAGCCCTTTGCGTTTTCCGAGCTCCTGGCGCGGGTCAGGACCCTTCTGCGCCGGGGCAACAGCGCACCGACCCAGGCGATCCTGCGAATTGCGGACCTGGAAATGGACCTGCTGAAGCGCCGCGCCATTCGCGGTGGCAAACGCATCGAGCTAACCGCCAAGGAATTCTCCTTGCTCGAACTGCTGATGCGCCGGCGCGGTGAGGTGCTGCCGAAATCGCTGATCGCCTCGCAGGTCTGGGATATGAACTTCGACAGCGATACCAATGTGATCGAGGTGGCTGTCCGCCGCCTGCGAGCGAAGATCGATGATGACTTCGCGGTGAAGCTGATCCATACCGCCCGCGGCATGGGTTACATGCTTGATGGGCCGGACCCAGAATGAGGCATCTCTCCCTGACGGCGCGAATGAGCCTGATGTTCATGCTCGCTGTCACTGCCGTGTTGACGGTGGCCGGTCTTAGTTTCAACCACTTGAGCCAGCGCCATTTCAAGTCGCTGGATCGCCAGATCCTGGTGGAAAAACTGGAGTCGGCGCAAAGCATCCTGCAGGGGCTACCCAGCGTGACAGACTTCACCGAGCTGAAGCCGCAGCTCAGTGCGTTGCTGGGTGCCCACCGGGACCTTGCGGCGATCATTCTGGACAGCCATGGCAAGGTGCTGTTCGCGGAGCCGGCTATGGTGAATGTTCCCCAAGGTCTCCGCGTCAGGTCAGCCCCCACCATGTGGGAGTGGGAAGATCAGGAGTTCATGTATCGCGGCTTGACGGCTGAGCTCAACGTCCCGGGTCTGACGGCCCCATTGACCCTGTTGTTAGTGCTGGACGTGACCCACCACATGGCCTTTTTTGAGGCCTTGCAGCGCTGGTTCATTATCGGCTTGATCATCAGCGCGCTGGTTAGCGCCGGACTGGGTTGGGTCGTCGCCCGCAGTGGCCTTCGCCCACTGCGACAAGTGACCCAGATGGCCGCATCGATGTCGGCCAGATCCCTCAAGGAACGCATTCCAATGGAGCCAGTGCCATTGGAACTGCAACAGTTGATGGCATCGTTCAACGCAATGTTGGCCCGGCTGGATGAGGCATTCATGCGACTCTCGAACTTCTCCGCGGATATCGCACACGAGCTGCGAACTCCGGTCAGCAACTTGATGACCCATACGGAAGTCGTGCTTTCCCGCAAACGCGACATCGGAGCGTATGAGGAAAACCTCTATTCGAACCTCGACGACCTCAAGCGCATGTCACGGATGATCGACGACATGCTGTTCCTGGCTAAGGCGGACAATGGTTTGATCGTTCCGCAGCGTGAGCGGATCGGTCTGGAGAAGATCGTCGGCAAGCTCTTCGAGTACTACCAGCTGATGGCGGATGAGCGGGAGATCACGCTCAAGCTTTCCGGATCGGGCAGTGCCCGCGGTGATGCGTTGATGTTGGATCGCGCCATTTCGAACTTGCTCTCCAATGCGCTGCGCTACACACCGCCGGGCAATGCCATTTCGGTGACGATCACCCAGACCAGCGCGACGACCACCCTGAGTGTCGAGAACCCGGGCGACACCATTCCCGCCGAGCATCTCAAGCTTCTCTTTGACCGGTTCTATCGGGCTGACCCTGCGCGCCGCGAGGGCGCCCCCAGCAATGCCGGCTTGGGGTTGGCGATCACCCGGTCGATCGTCGAAGCGCACCGGGGGTGGATTTGGTGCACCTCGGCGAACGGGCGTACGGCCTTTCACATGGAGTTTCCTCGGTCAGATGAGCCATAAGGAGTCAGAATGACCAAAGAGCAACTGAGACCTGAACTGGAGGAGCAGGCTCGCAGCTTTGTGGAACGGGACTGTGCTGAGGTGGTGCTGTATGCCGCCCAGCGTAGGACTGATCAGCAACCCTGGCGAAAGAAGCCCAGCTTGCTCGATGAAGCGTTCCAAGCGGAGGTGCGGAAAAATTGCGAATCAGCAGGACGCGGCAAACTGAGGCGTCTTCGGAGTGAACGCCACGCAGGGTATCGGCTGGCGTGGCAAGGCCTGGATCTCACCAGGACTTGGCGTTTTTCTCGGGCAGGCGGGTAGCCAAGATTGGCATTGCCACATGGCCCACCAGATCACCATCGGGTTAACCACCAATCTGACCGTTAGCACACCGGATATGAGCGTCACCGCACGTGCCGTCTGCATTCGAGCCGGCGTAGCTCATCGGGTCGAAGCGGTGGAGGTCATGTCGATCTACCTCGATGCGCTGTCCGCGGAGGCCCGTGCCCTTCATGCCGGAGCGGACCTCGCGGCCGTCGAGGTGCAAGACGTCGCCGCCCTGCAGGCCTTGCTGGAAACACCGGACCTCACTGCCCAAGACGTGCAGCAGTTGGTTTGCCATGTCCTTAACCTGAGCGTCACACCGGCCATTGATCCGCGGTTGCAGACGGTCCTCGTGGCCTTGCGCGCGTCGATGCATGGTCGACAGTACCTGGCCAGGCTGGTCCACCTTTCGCCGACCCGGTTTTCTCATTGGTTCGTTGAGCAGACCGGTTTGCCGCTGCGCAGCTACCGGAAATGGAGTCGCCTGGTCGCAGCACTGCAACACATTGCGGCTGGACGCAGCTTGACCGAAGCCGCCCATGCCGCCGGCTTCGCTGATGCCGCGCACTTTTCGCGGACCTTCCGCAATCTGTTTGGCCTCGATCCGACTTCGGCCCTGGGCCACGTCAGCCTGAGCAGCTGAAGTCAGCTTTTTCGTTCAAGCGTGTCCCTGGCCGAGCGGTGCAGAGTGATAGTCACCGCATGGAGGGCTTCACGATGGACAACTTCCTCAGGTTCATGATTCGTTGGTTCAGCTACCCGATCGCCTTTGGCGGCACTGCGGGTTGGATGATCTGGCTGCTTTACGGCGGCGTGCCTTACTGGCCCGCCACGCCCCTCATTGCCGCAGTGGGGATTGCTTTAGTGGCCATGCTGGAGCGCCTGCAGCCCTTTAGGGAACAGTGGCTAGAAGATCACCAGGACACCCTGACCGACCTGCTGCATATGCTCGTAAACCTGTCCGTCATCCAATTCACCGCCACGGTGCTGGCTCGGCTGGGCGATTGGGTGCCTGACGCAGTCCGCGTCTTTCCAACGGACCTGCCGCTGTGGTGCCAACTGCTTATCGTTGCGGCGATCCTGGACCTCAGTTTCTATGCCATGCACCGGCTTAGCCATCACGTGCCGTGGCTGTGGCGGCTGCATGCACCCCACCACAGTGCCGAACGACTCTACTGGATGAATGGCGAACGCCGTCATCCGCTGCATGCAGCGATCATGGCAGGGCCGGGGCTACTCGTACTGTTCGCGATGGGGACACCGTCCGTGCTGGCGGCGACCTGGTTTGGCATCCTCACCGTGCATCTGGCCTTCCAGCACTCCAACCTCGACTACTCACTAGGCCGGCTGCGCAATGTGATTGGGGTGGCGGATACGCACCGCTGGCACCACAAACGTGAGTTCGAGGATGCGCAGGTCAACTTTGGCGAGTTTTTCCTGGTCTGGGATCACCTGTTCGGGACATTCTACGACAGCGCCGGCAGGCTCGGCGATGCTGAGGTAGGGCTGCGAGAGCGAGATTATCCGACAGGGTATCGGGCTCAGCTGGCTGTCCCGTTCAGGCGCAGGAAGCAAGCGCAGGCGTGCCGCGCCAGTCGAACCGCCAGCTAGTCCCACCCGTCAGAGTTCCAGGCGTGGAACTCACCGTCGCGCCATTTGTCGCTAGACTCACGACAAATGGCGCGACACAGGAGTTTCAGATGTCCACCAGCACGCTAGGACGGGAAAAAAGTGCCATCGCGGAAGAACCTCTGCAGATCCTCCTCAAGGGGCAGGTCTCCCAAGACGACCGCATCGGTATCTTCGAGCTGACGGAGAAGGGCTTTTCGATCGAAGACGTAGTAAGGCTTGTCGAATCGGTCGGGCTGTTCAAGAGCCAGGCTCGGCTCAACCCGCCGAGTTAAATGGCCACCGCGACTGCCATCGGTTCCAGAGACACGCCGGAATGGCGGCCTGTGCAGGCGCTCCAAAATCACGATGATGCCCCTGACCTGATCGGCGGCAGATTAGGAAGGCTAGGGGCTGCTGCCGTTTCACATGGGTAACCAGAGGAAGGCACCAGCCATGGCCACCACACTTTCTTCATTTTTCTTGAGCTTGTCGAATCGCGATGCTACTGCCCGGTAGTGCTTCAACCGGGCGAAGGCGTTCTCCACCAGGTGCCAATTGCGGCAAAGCCTTCTATCCAGATCCGCGTTGCCTTTCACGGAATTACGCTTTCTCGGGATTACGGCCTTGGCACCTTGTCGTTCCACCTGCTCCCGTATTTTCGCGCTGTCATGGCCCTTATCCGCGACGATGGTTTCTGCCGCCGGCAGCTTCGCAATCAAGGCGGAGGGCCTGGGTGCAGTCATTGATCTGTCCACCCGTGATTTCAAACTCGAGGGGCAGACCCTGAGCTTCCACCGCGAGGTGAATCTTGCTGGTATTGCCAGCTTGACTTTTCCGATCGCTTCATCGTTGCCACTGGCAGCACCTGCACTGTGCTGGTGAGCCTTGGCATAGCTGCCATCAAGGAAAGCCCATTCCAGGTCGGGCTCAACCACTAGCCTCTTGAAGACCTTGAGCCATGTGCCGGAAACCGACCATGCATTGAAGCGCTTGTAGACCTTGTTCCAGTTTCCGAACGCCTTGGGTAAGTCTCTCCAGGGGCACCCCGTCCGCATGCGATACAGCATGCCTTCCACGGTCATGCGTAGGTGACGCTAGCTGTAGATAGCTTTGTGCAGCAGAATTCCCCGCAGCTTCGACCAGAGCTCGTCACTGAGCAGTAATCGGGGCATTGCAAACTCGTGTTGTTACGGTGTGAGAGCTTGAACAATACGAATTTTCTATTTTATATCAATGGGTTAGCGCGAAAAGGCAGCAGTCCCTAGCCGCTGCGCTTATGAAACTGCGGTGAATCGAGCGCTCTTCACGATGGCGCCAACGTACTGCACGGCGGCCACCTCATCCTCATGGATAAAGATTGGGTCGCAGTCGGCGTTGACGCTGTCGAATCGGTACTGCCCATCGCGGTAATAGATGAACTCCTTGATCATGGCCCGGCCCTTGGTGGTCTTCACCAGGACCTCGTCGCCAGCGACATAGTTCTTGCTGGGCTCGACCAGGACGAACTCGTTGTTCTTGATCCTGGGATTCATGCTGTTGCCGACGACCCTCAGCCCGTAGGCATCCGGATCCGAGCTGTAGATGTTCAGGAACCCCACACTGTGCTCGACGGGGGACTCCATCGCCTCGAAGTAGCCTTCCGGGCCGAGCACGGCCTTGCCCACTACGGGAACGCTCCCTGTCATCACCGGTATCGGATTGCAGGAGTCGTTACTCTCTGGCTGGAGTGGTGTCGCTGGGGTGGGGCCTTCTCGCTCTGGCCCAGTTCCATTCGCTAGCCACTCAGCGCGAAAGCCGGTGGCCTTGGCCAGCGCAAACACGTTTTCCGCTTTCAAGGCTTTGGTATCGCCATTTATCCACTGAGTAATCGCGGACGGAGCGACTCCGCACTCGTCGGCAATCTCCCGCTTCCGCTTGCCTGAGAGCTGAATCGCCCGGCTGATTCGTTCGTTCTGGTGCATATCCATAGCTTAAGCGAGCTTAATTTAAGCGTGCTGAATTGGCTATTCGTTCACTTGCGAGATTAATTTAAGTATGCTGAAATTTCGTTGTGTCCCAGAGGAGCTCTCCATGCGCACTCAAGATGCCGCCGACTACTTTGGCAATAAGAAAAAACTGGCGGAGGCCCTGCACATACAGCCGAGCGCCGTTACCCAGTGGGGCGAGGAAGTCCCGTGGGCGCGCCAGTACCAGATCGAAGTCCTGACCAGTGGAGCCCTGAAGGCGGGCCCGCAGCCCAAGACAGCCATGGATGATGCGCAGTGACAGCCACTGCGCCTGATGCCCCCAATATTTGCCGCCAGTACGGCGAGTCAACGTGAGTAAGAATGACGAACAAGAAGTCAGGCGACCGAGTTTTCACCTCGGCGACCCATAGCCCGGTAATTGCAGGGTTTCAGCAGCTCGTGAAGATCAAGGATGGAACATTCCCCTGGACGCAGATGGTGAGCCCCCGGGAAATGTACTTCGTGTACGACATGCTGGCGGCGGCTGAGGCCGACAAGGACTTCACCCTGACCCCGGCGCAGGGGCGGTTCGGCTTGAGAATTATCCACAAGCTGGAGTTGTCCCAAAGCCACTGGGCTGCTGATTCGGCGGCAGGACCCAAGACGGGCTCTGCATCGTCGAAGAAGGGCAAGGGGCTGTCGTCTCGTGCAGACGCAGTAGCCCGCCGGCAGGCTAAAAACCAGCTGAAGCGCGCGGGGGTGACGTGGACCAAGTCGACTCCTTCCGACCTTGATCTGGTCGAGATGCTGTGTTCGATTGGGGCAATCGAGCAGTCCGTGCCGCGAGCGAAAGCTCGGGAGGCACTGATTGCTTGGAGCCAGTCCGCATCGGCGGCCATCAAGAAGGGGTTAGTTGCACAGTGAACAATTGGGCGGGGCTATGCCGGCGATCTCCAGTGGGGCAGCGGGTTGTTGCCTCTCTCGCAGCAGCCTATGCGTCCGCGAGTGGTTCGCCACAGGCAATAAGCCGTTCTCACGCGTCATTAGGGAGGAGTGCCACAGTCACTCAGGTGGATCCGGGATGTTCATTGGCGCTGCCTTGGTATGACTGGCCAGTCCAACAATGAAACTGAACATTTATCGTCCGGGCCGGAGAGTTGGGTAAGCCGTGGCAATCAAACTGAAAATTTCTTCCGCCGATCCCGAAGAGGCCCGGCTGATTGAGCGGTACTGGGCGCAGGATGAAATTGGTGGATTCGTCGAAAAGGTCAATGCGCTCTTGCCGTTTCGAAATATAACAAAAAGCGCCATGTTAGCCGGTTTTATCAGGCAACACTGTCAGGCCGTAGATGAAAATCAACGCTGCCCGCAGTGTGGTGAAGGTATCGTCATCAACAGCCGTTCAGAGGCGAAAAAGTTTCCCCTGATAGCGACCAAACCGTGTGCGGCTTGCCAGTATGCGCTCGACGAAGCTAAGCGTGCGGCGCAGGCCAAAATGGAAGCCGAGCTTCAACGCCAATTGCGAATACGTACTGCGGCAGTGGCGTCCTGGACCGTCGACTATGGGGCCATTCCCGATGACATGGCATTACTGTTACGGGCCTTGGACCGAGCGATCGAACCGCGCTTGAGCAACGGCACGTTCACACGTGGTGACTGTCGCGGCCTTTCGCCGTACTACGTGGATAATTTTATCGATCAGCTTTGGCAGGCGGGCGTGATTCTTGATGATCCTGGCAGGTCGCCGCCGAACGCTTATTTCCTGAGGAATGAAGAGCTGCTGTTGCAAAGCAACCTTGCCACCTACTTTTTAGTCCCTGATGGGGGAGGGGGGGCAGGGGAACATGTCCTCGAAAAATTGCTGGGAAGAACGTATGGCGATCATTCCAGCCTGCTGCCGCTTTGGTTGGATTATGCGGTGGCTGATTGCATGGCTTACTTCTTTGGTCAGTGTGATCTGTATGGTCTGAGCATCTCCGCGGACGATGAAGGCGAAATAAAAAGCATCATCAGGGTAGCGTTGCGGACTTACAGCATTTCGCAGGTCTGGTCGCTGGCGTGGAAAGTGATCAAGGATGTCTCCAGTCTGGCCAGTCGTGAGTATTACAACAAACAAAGAGCAGCAACGACGCTTCCGGGCAAGCTTCGGCGGCATTTGGAGTCGATCCGGAAAGACTTGAAACCCGTTAAACAGTGGGATCGGCCGGAACGTCAGCCTGCCGGTACGTTGGGGCAGCTCTTTTACGAACTCTTTGGCTTGGATGAGGACTCGCTCGGCTCAGATGTGATGGCTGTGTTTTCCCAGCGGGATGCGCTCCAGGCGACTGCCAGCGAGGTTGAGGCCAAGCTCGCTCAGCCGGTACGCCGTTTTATGAGGGAGGCCTTGTCCCACGATGTGGGCGCCAATGTGATGCTCAGATTCACCGAATTGGTCCGCAGCGGTTTCGATGTGGCCGACGCAATCGACGAGATCTTTGGTACCCATCCGGCTATGGCGGCCTTGAGGTTAATGTTGGATTAGTCGTCGAAGGCTGTCCTGTACAGCAGGGGCAAGTGCGGCGCTTGCGTAAGGAGTGTCGAGTTTTGCCGAGAGCTGCTCAGGGCTGGAAAGTGGGGGTAGCCGCGGGGGATCGGACGTTCCAGCGCATCACTCTTTATCGCCAAAGCCGATCTCACCTAACCTGGCAGTGCGAATTCAGGTGTTGCTTGAAATTTGCTTAAGCAATGGATTTTCTATTTATAAGATCTTGATTTTAAAAGGCTATTGCTTATCGTCTTTCCAATCCATCATCGGCGCCACACAGAAGCGGCGGGAGAGGGCAGGGCGCGTGGAGCTGGGGGCTTGTGCTGGGATCATCTGCAACTTCTGGATTACGACTGTCTTCGCATGCAGCTGAGCAGGGCTGCAATGGGAAGAGACACGGATGCGCAGCGATGGTGCGCGGAAACGTTACGCAGTTTATCAGGAAAGCCGCATGCGCCGCTGGCTTGGGCTGGTCGGCTGGTAGCGGGGCGGTTTGCAAGGTATGAACTCGGCGCACAAGGCAGGGCATAATTGGACTTTTCGCCAAGCTGGAGCCCATTCCATGCAGCTCGATTTTTCCCAGATATCTCCACTGGATGCCTATCGCTGGCTCGCCTCGACGGTCACGCCACGGCCAATTGCCTGGGTTTCCACGCTCTCTGCGGACGGTGTCAGCAATCTGGCGCCGTTCAGCTTCTTCCAGGTCATCAGTGATAATCCGCCGACGCTGATGGTCAACATCAGCACGCGGGATGACGGTGAATTGAAGGACACGCTGCGCAATATCCGTGAAACCGGCGAGCTGGTGATCCAGCTGGTACCTTTCGCCCAAGCGGAACTGATGAATGCCAGTGCAGCGCGGTTGCCCCATGGCATCAGCGAGTTCGAGCGCTGTGGGATCGACAGCGAGTCATCAGCGTTGGTGCGTGCGCCCAGGGTTTCTGGGGCGCCGGTAGCTTTCGAGTGTCGCCTGGTGGAGGTGCAGCCCTATCCGAAGGCCAATCCGAACTGCCATCTGGTATTTGCCCAAGTGCTCCTGGCGCATATCGACGACGCCGTGCTGACCGAAGCGGGCCGAGTGGACCCTCAGCGTATGGACCTGGTGGGGCGCCTTGGCGGCAGCCACTACACCCGCACCCAGGACACCTTCACCCTGATACGACCTGAGTGAGCCCGCTGCGACGGCCTCTCAACGGCGGGCGAGGTGACGGCGCCACAGCTTGTCGACTTCCACCACGGCACAAGTCGCCACGGCTGTGGCCAGGCACCAGCCCCAACCCAGAACGCTCTGGTCAGCGGTTCCAAACAGCGTCTGGAACGCTGGCACGTAGGTGAAGGCCAACTGCAAAACCACCATCAACGCGACCATGCCCCAGACCATGGGGTTATCGCGCACGCTGAAATGGGCAGGGCTGTTCACGCGGCGGCTGCTGAACAGGTAGCCGATTTCTCCGAACACTAAGGCGTTGACCGCCAGCGTGCGGCTGGCCTCCATACTCCACCCCAGTTGCTGCGTGTAGATGAACAAGCCGAGGCTGGCCAGGGTCAGCAGGACGGATACCAGGAGGATCAACCAGAGCAGCTCGGCCGAGAGCAGAGGCGCCTTCGGGTCGCGAGGCGGGCGCTGCATGAGGTCGTCCTCCGCCGGTTCGAATGCCAAGGCCAGGGCCAGGGTAACGGCGGTGATCATGTTCACCCAGAGTATCTGCAGCGGCGTGATGGGCAGCGTCAGTCCCAGGAGGATCGCCGTGAGCAAGACGAATGCCTGGGCGCCGTTGGTGGGCAGGATGAAGAGGATCGACTTGCGCAGGTTGTCGTAGACGGTCCGACCTTCTTCTACGGCATGGGCAATGGTGGCGAAGTTGTCGTCGGCCAACACCATTTGCGAGGCCTCCTTCGCCGCTTCTGTGCCTTTGATGCCCATGGCGATACCGATGTCGGCGCGCTTGAGGGCGGGGGAGTCGTTGACGCCGTCGCCGGTCATGGCCACCCGATCACCGCAGGCCTGGAGGCGCTCCACCAGGCGCAACTTGTGGCTTGGACTGGTGCGGGCAAACACACTGGTTTCGGCCAGGCGGGCGTCGAGCTCGCTGTCATTCAGTTCATCCAGGTCGGCGCCGGTCAGCGGCGTGCAGGCCGGGAGACCGAGGCGCTCGGCAATCGCCGCAGCGGTGGCAGCATGGTCGCCGGTGATCATCTTTACCTTGATGCCGGCGCTGTGGCACTGGGCAATGGCCCGGATCGCTTCTTCTCGCGGGGGGTCGAGCATGCCGACCAGGCCAAGCAACACGAAACCGCTCTCCAGGTCCGCATGGTCCAGATCATGGTGGGTGCTGGGGCTCTGGCGGCGAGCCAGGCCGATCATTCGCAGGCCTGAGGCGGCGCCTTCTTCGAGCACTTCGTCCCAGACACGCGGATCCAGCGGCTCGGCCCTCCCGTCTCGCCATTGCTGGTCGCAAACGTCCAGCAGACGTTCCGGGGCGCCGACCAGGTAGATCAGTCCGTTGCCATCGCTGTCGCGGTGCAGGCTGGCGAGATAGCGTCGTTCCGAGCTGAAGGGGATTGCATCGAGCCGGGGCAGTAGCTCTGTCTCCTGGTCTCCGTCTAGCCTAAGTTTGCCGGCCAGGGTGAGCAGGGCCGCCTCGGTGGGGTCGCCTGTGATGCACCACTGGCTGTCGACCTCGCAAAGGCTGGCGCTGTTGGCGAGCAAGCCTGCGCGGCCCAGTTCGCTCAGGTCGTCGGGCCATTGTTGCGCTGCTTGGCCGTCGGCATGCCGGATCGCGCCCAGGGGGGCGTAGCCAACACCTTCGACGTCGTAGCGGTGGGCGGCGGTGTATACACGCTGTACGGTCATTTCATTACGGGTCAGGGTTCCGGTCTTGTCGGAACAGATCACCGTCACCGCCCCCAGGCTTTCCACGGCTGGTAGACGGCGGATGATCGACTGGCGCCGGGCCATGCGCTGCACGCCCAAGGCAAGGATGATGGTCAGGACTGCCGGCAAGCCTTCGGGAATCGCGGCCACAGCCAATCCCACGGCGGCCATCAGCATGTCGTTGGCGCTGTAGTCGCGCAGCAGGTACCCGAAGGCGAAAGTGGCCGCGGCCAGGCCGAGAATGATCAGTGTGAGTTGCCGTGCGAAGCGCGTCATGTCAGCCAGCAGCGGGGTTTGCAGCTGTTCGACGCTGCCGAGCAGATGACTGATGCGGCCTAGCTCGGTATCGCCCGCCGTTTCCACCACGACGCCAATACCGCTGCCGGCACTGACCAGGGTGCCGGAGTACGCCATGCTGTGGCGGTCGCCGAGGCAGGCATCCGTAGTGACGGCTTCTCGGGTCTTGTCGCTGGGCACGGACTCGCCGGTCAGCGCAGCCTCTTCGATGCGCAAGTCACGGGTCTCCACAAGGCGTAGGTCGGCGGGTACGCGGTCGCCCGCTTCGAGCAGGACCAGATCGCCGGGTACCAGGTGCTCGGCAGGAATCTGGCGCACTTCGCCATCGCGCTTCACGCGGCTGTCCAGGGTGAGCAGTTTCTGAATGGCCCGCATGGCCTGCTCGGCCTTGCCTTCCTGGATGAAGCCGACGATGGCGTTGATCAGCACGACGCCGAAGATCACCGCGCTGTCGAGCAACTCGCCAAGGGCGAGGGTGACCAGGGTCGAGGCCAGCAGGACATAGATCAGCAGATTGTGGAACTGCATCAGGAAACGCTTGAACGGGCCTACGCCGGGCCGTTGCGGCAGGCGGTTGTGGCCGTGGGTGGCGAGGCGCCGCTGGGCTTCCTCGTCCGTCAGCCCAGCGGGTCCGCTGTCCAGCCTCTCCAGAGCGGTATCAGCGGATTGTGCGTGCCAAGGCGTTGGGATTGGCGCGTTCATCGTGTCCTCCGTGGCAATGTCTGGGGACAGAGCCTACTTCACTTCAGGCCAATCCATTGTTGGCCTGGGTCAGTTCTGACATTTCGGAAAGGAAAGCTGAAAACGATCCAAAAGCGACCTTCATGTAGTCAATAACAGCACCTGGTGCCTGGCTGGCAAGGTTGTGGCTTGTCGCCAGCATGGCGCTGCTCCAATGTTCGGCCTTCAAGGGACCGGGTAGCGGTGTCCCACGTCGACGTATCGCACGTCGTGTTCGTCGGGTAGTCACCTCGTACGGAGGTTGGGGCATGTGGAACGTCTTGCAGCAAGGGCTGGCGAGCCTGAGTACGGTCAAGAAGTTGATGCTGGGGTTCGGCGTTGTGCTGGCGTTGACTCTTGTAGTGGCAGGGACTGGCTTTACGGCCTTGCGCGCAGTCGATGAACGAGCACGTCTTCTGGAAGACGTGAGGGCGATCCGCAGCAATGTGCTGACCATTCGGCATACGGAAAAAGACTACGCCTTGAGTGCTGACACTCAGTTTGCCGAGGCGCTGCAGCAGCAGGCCGATGCCATTGCTGCGCGCAGCGAAGCCCTGGGCGGTCGCCTGGAAGGTCCCAGTCACGTGGCCTTGGGCGAGGTGGGCCAGGCGATGGCCGAGTACCGCGGGGCCTTTGACCGCTACGTGGAACTGACCGATAACCTGCGACTGTCGCTGGAAGCCGCAAACTGGCTGGTGGTCAGTGCCTCCAACAGCCTCGATGTCTTGCAGACTGGCTTGAACGAGGATGGCGTAGACCTTCTGAAAAGCTCGCAGGGCGCCGAAGGTGCGGCGCTGGTGACCCAGGGTGGGCAGATTGGCCGCATTTATCAGTTGCTATTGCAGGCGCTCAACCAGGCGCGGTTGCGCCTTGAGCAGAGCCGCAGTTCGGGCGAGGCTGGCACGTCGGATATCCAGGAGGCGGTGGAGGCGCAAAAACTTGCCGCCGAACTGCGCGATGCCATGCAGGACCCAGGATACGCTGCGGTACTGACCGAAGTGATTGGCAACGTCGACTCCTTCAATGAACGTCTCCGTGAATACACCGCGACCCTTGAGAAGCAGCGCCAGGAATACGCGCAGCTGGAGAAGCAGGCGAAACGTATCGTCGAGGCGGTCGATCAGGCTTATGCCCTGCAGAAGGCGGATATGCAGGCACAGCAGGATGCCAGTTCGATGCTGATCCTGATGGCTGCCGCCCTGGCCCTCGCGATAGGCCTGGCGGCTACGGCAGTCATCACCCTCCTGATTGTGAGGCCCTTGCAGCGCGTGATTGGCCTTGCCCGGCAGATCGCCGAGGGTGACCTGAGTGCCAGCATCGAGGTGCAGCGGCGAGATGAGATCGGCCAACTGATGGCTGCCATGCAAAGCATGTCCAACAACCTGCGTGAAATGGTGGGGCGTCTGCAGGGTGGTGTCACTCAGTTGTCCGTCTCCGCCCAGGCGCTGTCGGCAGTCACCGAGCAGACTCGCATTGGCGTCAACGGCCAGAAAGAGGAAACCGACCAGGTGGCCACGGCCATGAGCCAGATGGCTGCGACCGTCCAGGAGGTGGCACGCAATGCCGAAGCGGCGGCGGCCTCAACCGAGTCGGCGGACAGCCGGGTCAATACGGGCAGCCAGGTGGTGCGCCAGACCCTTGATCGGGTCAACCAGCTTGCCCGTGCCATGGAAGAAGCCACCAGCAGCATCCAGCAGCTCAGCCAGGATACGCAGAGCATCGGCACGGTGCTGGACGTGATCAAGAACGTGGCCGAGCAGACCAACCTGCTGGCGCTCAATGCCGCGATCGAAGCGGCCCGAGCCGGTGAGCAGGGGCGCGGGTTTGCGGTGGTGGCCGACGAAGTGCGGGCCCTGGCGCGGCGCACGCAGCAATCCACCGCAGAGATTGAGCGGCTGATCGCCACCCTGCGTGAGGGTGTGCGCAATTCGGTCATTCATATGCAACAGAGCGGCAGCTTGGTAGAGATGACAGTGCAGGACGCCAACTTGACGGAGGACGCGCTGGCCGGCATTGCCGAGGCGGTAACGCTCATCCATCAGATGAATCAGCAGATCGCCGCAGCCGCCGAGCAGCAGAGCGCCGTGGCCGAAGAGATCAATCGGAGCGTTACCAGCATCCGAGACATCGCCGACCAGTCCGCCAGCGCCATGGAGGAGACTGCATCGTCCAGCACGCAACTGGCGCGCCTGGGGCACGATCTGCAGGGCATGGCGGCGCATTTTCGTTTGTGAGTTCGTGGTCGGCCCCCGGACTGAAGTCTCGGCTAGCACAGCCCCCAGTGCCTAGGGGTGTTTCTGCTGCTTTCGTAAGACTTGTCCCACAGTTTTATGAGTTAAGTTTGCTGGGCGCTTTGCCATCGCCTGGGCAGCCAGTAGCATCGGCGCATTGCATTGGGGAGTGAAGAATGCGAGCGAAACTGGATGCCTGCCTGAATGCGGTGAACCAGGTGCTGTTGGGCAAGGATGCACAGGTACGCCTGGCGCTGACCTGCTTGCTGGCTCGTGGGCACCTGCTCATCGAGGACTTGCCAGGCATGGGCAAGACCACCCTCGGCCATGCTCTGGCAAGGGTCCTGGGGCTGAGTTTCCAGCGGATCCAGTTCACCTCCGACCTGTTGCCCGGCGATATTCTCGGCACCTCCGTGTTCGACAAGGATAGCGGCCAGTTCGTGTTCCACCCTGGGCCTGTGTTTGCCGAGCTGGTGCTGGCCGACGAAATCAACCGAGCCACCCCGAAAAGTCAGAGCGCATTGCTCGAGGCGATGGAGGAAGGGCAGGTGACCATTGAAGGTGCGACCCGGCCTCTCCCGGATCCTTTTTTTGTGATTGCTACGCAGAACCCGGCCAGCCAGGGCGGCACATTTGCGCTGCCGGAGTCGCAACTGGACCGTTTCCTGATGCGTCTGTCGCTGGGTTATCCCGCCAGGGCGGCGGAGAAGGCGCTGCTGCTGGGCGAGTCGCGGCGGGCGGTACTGCCGCGCCTGGAGCCGATTCTCGACCATGCCGAATTGGCATTGATCCAGGCTGATGTGGGCAAGGTGATGGTCAGTGATGCCTTGGTGGATTATGTGCTGCGCCTGGTGGGTGCCACCCGCAGCCAGCCGCATTTCGCTTTGGGGCTGTCACCGCGAGCCAGCCTGGCCTTGCTTGCCGCGGCAAGGGCTTGGGCGTTGCTGGCGGGGCGCGATTACGTCATCCCCGAGGACGTCCAGGCGGTGCTGCCAGCCGTGGCCGGCCATCGGTTGCGCGAGCGTGCCGACCCCTCTGGCCATGGCGGCGGCGCCCTGGTGCAATGGTTGCTGCGCGAAGTACCGACGCTTTGATGCTGGAAGGGCAGGTCAATGCGCACTGGGACCGCTGGTTGGCCAGGCGGATTCCACGGGCCAGCCAGGTGCGTTTGAACCAGCGACGCATCTTCATCATTCCCACTCGTGCCGGCATGGCTTTTGGGCTGGCGCTGGCACCGATGCTGCTGGTGGCGATCAACTACCAGAACAGTCTGGCTTATGCGCTGACTTTCCTGTTGCTGGCCGTTTTCCTGGTCGCCATTCTGCATACCTTTCGTAATCTCACCGGCCTGACACTGAAGGCGGCGGGCGGTGCACCGGTCTTCCTGGGGGAGCAAGCCCACTTTCGGGTGACCCTGGAAAGTGCCGGGCGCAGCCACCAGGCCATTGCGCTGGGGTGGCTGCCTGCGCCCCTGCAGGTGCAGGACGTACCGGCCCAAGGTGGTTGCGACGTGGAGCTGCACCTGCCGACGCAACGGCGAGGCTGGCTGCGCCCCGGGCGATTGCGGGTCGAAAGCCGCTTCCCACTGGGCCTGCTGGTGGCCTGGAGCTGGATCGACCTGGACCAGACCCTATTGGTCTACCCGCAGCCCGTGCCGGGCGATCTGGCACTGACTGATGGTGGCGCTGACGGCGACGGCGAGGAGGGGGTTCACGTGCTGGGCGCCGGCTCTGACGACTTTCAAGGGCTGCGCGCCTACCAGCCGGGCGATTCGCGCAGGCGCTTGCACTGGAAGGCCTATTCGCGCGGGCAGGGCCTGTTCGTCAAGGACTTTGCCACCCTTGCAGGTCGCGATCTGTGGCTTGACTTGGAGCGGGTCGACGGCGACCTGGAGCACCGCCTGGGGTTGCTCTGTCATTGGGTGTTGCAGTTCTCAGCGCGTGGCCAGCCCTTCGGATTGCACCTGGGGAACATATGCATCGAGCCGGATATCGGCGAAGCGCACCGAGACGCCTGTCTGCGGGCGCTGGCGCTGTTCGGGGGCTCGGTGTGAGCGTCTCCCGGCCTCTGACCCGGATCGGCCTGACCTGGTTGCTGGTCGCCCAGGTCCTGGTGATCCTGCCGCATCTTCAACATCTGCCGATCTGGATCATCGGCTTATGGCTGGGCTGTGCCGCGTGGCGCGTGCAGATATTTCGCATGCGCGTCACCTTCCCCAATGCCTGGGTCAAGGCAGCCCTGATCATTGGCGTGGGCGCCGGCGTGGTGCTTTCCCGCGGTACCTTGATGGGGCTGGATGCGGCAGTGGTTCTGCTGGTAGCAGTGTTCATCCTCAAGCTGGTGGAAATGCGCAGCCAGCGAGACGCCTTGGTGTTAATCCTGCTGGGGTTCTTTACCCAGGTCACTGCCTATCTGTTCAACGACGGCATGCTGGCCGCGCTGTACAGTCTCCTTCCGCTCAGCACGCTGCTGGCGGCCTTGGTGGGGTTGCAGCAAAGCCGATATGCCGAGCGGTCGCTGGTGCCGCTGACGGTTGCTGGCAGCCTGTTGTTGCAAGCCGTTCCCTTGATGCTCCTGCTGTTCCTGTTCTTCCCCCGGTTGGGACCGTTGTGGTCATTGCCGATGCCGAGCGACAAGGGCATCACCGGTTTGTCCGACAGCATGAGCCCTGCTGACGTCGCTGAGCTCAGCCAGTCCGGTGAGCTGGCCTTCCGGGCCAGCTTCGATGGGCCGGTTCCCGCCAGCAACCAGCTGTATTGGCGAGCGCTGACGCTGGAGCGTTTCGATGGCAGGCGCTGGTCACAAGCGTTGACCACTCGGTATGCCATAGGCGCGCACTGGGAAAAGCGCGGGGCTCCCCTGAGCTACAGCATCGTCATGCAGCCCAGCGGCAAGCCTTGGCTGTTTGCGCTGGACGTTGGCCAGACTGTGGAGCCCGGTACCCGCCAGATGTCCGATTTCCGGCTGGAGCGGCAGGGGCCGGTCGACCGCTCACTGCTTTATCAGGTCACTTCCTGGCCAGAGGCCGTGCGCGAGGCGCAGGGCGATTCGGCAGCATTGCGGCGCGCGCTGCAACTGCCCAAACAAGGCGATCCACGGACCCGCGCCTGGGCTCGTGAGTTGAAGCAACGCTATACGGATACCGCACAGTTGGTCGGCGCCGTACTCGAACATTTCCGTAGCCAATCCTATGTTTACACCCTGCGGCCACCGACCTTGGGAAGCGATAGCATCGACGCCTTCCTGTTCGACAGTCGTCGAGGCTTCTGCGCCCACTACGCCGGAGCCATGACCTTCATCCTGCGTGCGGCAGGCATCCCTGCACGGGTGGTGGCGGGCTATCAGGGTGGCGAGTTGAACCCGGCCGGCAACTACGTGCTGGTGCATCAGTTCGACGCCCACGCGTGGGTCGAGTACTGGGCGCCAGGGCGAGGCTGGGTCAGCGTCGATCCGACCTTCCAGGTGGCGCCGAATCGCATCGAGCTGGGCTTGGAGGAGGCTGTGGCCAGCGAGGAGAGTTTCCTCGAGGGGTCGCCTCTGTCGCCGCTGCGTTATCGTCAATTGGCCTGGCTGAACCAGGTCCGCCTCACCTGGGACAATCTCAACTACGGTTGGCAGCGCTGGGTGCTGGGTTATCAGGGCGAAGCACAGGGCAATCTGTTCCGGCGCTGGTTCGGAACGATCGATTACCAACTCCTCGGTGTTTCGCTGGTTGCGGCTGCGGCCTTGATTCTGGCCACCGTGGGGCTATTTCTGTTCCGCCCGTGGCGGCGTGAGCAGGATCCTCAAGTACGTTTGTTCCAGCACTTCGAACGCATACTGGCGCAGCAAGGCGTTCAGCGCAGCCCGGGAGAGGGGCCCCGTGCATACGCTGAGCGCGCGTGCCTCGCATTGCCGCAGCAAGCCCGGGAGATTCACGCCTTCCTCGATGCCTTCGAGGCCTGCCAATATGCCGGCCGTCCGACCGCCGACACGCAGCGCCTGCTGCGGGCAGTGCGCCGGGCCCTGCCTTGGCGCCTGCGCCGCCCGCGATGAGTCACGTTTTTTTTCGCTTGCCCTAAGCTGAGGGAAGCCCTTGGAGAGCCTGATAATGGCCAATCTACTGGATGACCTGATCGCCCAGGTCTTGCGACTCGACATCCGCCTGCATGCCTGTGTTGCTCGACTGGGCGCGCGTACCGATGGGGCCGCCTTGAGTGACTTGCGTGTGGCCCTGCAGCGATTGCGCGGGCTGATGCGTCCCCTGCGCGGCCTGCCCGTGGCGGACGTGCTGGACGAAGCCGTGACGGCCGTCGGGTCGCTCAGTGGTCCGCTGCGTGACCAGGAGCTGCTGCTGGCTGAACTGGAACAGCAGGGGCTTTTTCACCTGGCGAAGGCGCGTCGCAATGCACTCGAGGCAGGTTATGCGCAGCTTTTGCAGGCGCCAGGAATGGATCGATTGTTCCTGGTGCTCGATGCCTGGCCGCGCTTGATGCGCGTGTCGGAGCGCGAAGGCGTGCTGGCAAGGCTGCACAAGCGAATGGAACGCAGGTTGGCGCGAGACTGGAGGAGCTTGTGTCGTTCACTCAAAGCCTCCAGTCACGATCGTGATCGCCTTCGTCAGTTGATCGAGCGCGTGCGCCAGGAAGTGGAAGCTTATCCGGCCATGTGCCAGGCCTCACCCAGGACCTTGCGCCTGCTGATCGGTGCGCAGGTCGCACTTGGCGTCTGGCATGACCGTACGCAGTGGTTGCGGCGGGCCGAGCAGGAGGCTGAGCTGCGGCCGCAGGTTCGGGCGTGGCAGGTGGCGCTGCACGCGGCTGAGGTGCGCTCGGATAGGGTGCTGGACAAGCTGCTGGCCAGCTTGCGCTGAGAACTCACCCCATCAGTTTGGGCGATGTCCTGGCATTTCTCCCTCCCTGGTTGTCCCTGTAGTCCTGTCCGGTCGCTTTCGAGCGACAGGTGCGATCGCCTAAGATCGCGGGCTTGGGCGTTGAATCTTTAGGGATGCGAGATGATTTTTTCCGAGTTGATCCAAGCGGTTCGCGACAATCCGAATGGGGTGGTGGTGCCGGCCAGTTGGGGCCAGGGACGAGCTGTCTTTGGCGGCATGGTTGCGGCGCTGGCCTATGAGGCCATGCGCACCAAGGTGCACGCCGGTCGACCGGTGCGTTCGTTGGCGATCAGCTTCGTCGGACCGCTGGCGCCCGAGGTCCCAGCCAGTTTCGAGGCCGAGGTACTGCGTGAGGGCAAGGCGGTCAGCCAGATGTTTGCCCGAGTCGTGCAGAAGGGCCAGGTCGTCGCATTGGTGCAGGGCAGCTTTGGCGCCTCACGGGCCTCCAGCATCAACGTCGAGGCCGAGCCTGCTCCAGAGATGAAGGGGCCGGAGGCGTGTCAGGAGCTGCCTTTCATTCCGGGCGTGATGCCGGAATTCACCCGTCACCTGGCGATGCGTTGGGGGGTAGGTGGCATGCCCTTTACCGGTAGTCGCGAGCGCGATATGGGCGGCTGGGTACGTTTTCGTGGCGACGTGGAGCGCGAACTGGTTACCGAGGTGCATCTGCTGGCTCTGGTCGATGCCTGGCCTCCAGCAACCATGCCACAGTTGAGCGCCCCGGCGCCTGGCAGCACGCTGACTTGGACCATCGAATTCGTGCAGCCTGTGCCACAACTGGATACCCATGACTGGTGCAAGTATCGGGCTCGCGTCGAGCACGCGCGCGATGGCTATGGCCACGCTGCAGCGGCCCTGTGGACCCCCGCAGGCGAGTTGGTGGCGTTGAGCCGGCAGACCGTTGTTGCGTTCGGCTGACGCTGTTCGTGCCTAGGCTCTGTACGCAAAGTGCCTGCGCATCGGTGATGCTGCGTTGAATTCGCCCTCAGAATGCTCATTTACAACACGTAAATTCCGCTTCTTCGGGTAATTTCGCCTTGCCTGACCTTCGCTCGACGACTTTTCGTACAGAACCTAATGCCGCTTGCGCCAGTTGCGCCACCACTTTCCACTCAGGACAAAACGCGGGAAGGTGATGAATTGCTCCACCAGCAGACGGCTGATAGCGTCCTTGCGACTGGCAAACGGCTCGGGCGCTACCGCCTCCAGCTTGTGCCCTTGGGCTTGCAACACCAGGGAGGCGGCAATGCCTATCAACCCCAGCACCAGGGGGCGGAAACTGAAGCTGAACAAGCCGTAGACCAGAGTCAGTGCGGCGACGACGAACAAAGGTACTGCCAGCACATGCAGCAGGAGGTTGGTTGGATGCTTGTGGTTGTCGGCGTAGGTGCGCCACTGCCAGGCATGCAGGTTGGGAAGGCGTTTGCCCATGATGCGCTCCTTGGGTTCATGCAAGGAGGTTAGACCGGCCCTTGCAGGCCGGCGAATGGATTTGCCCAGAATGCAAATAGGGCTGGGATCTACAGCTTGAGCTGGTGGATGGCCTGTGACAATTCGCTCGCCAGCCCGGCCAGTTCCGAGCTGGTGGCTGCGGATTCAACCGTCTGGCTGACCGTCAGCTCGGTGACATCGCGGATTCCGACCACTGCGCGAGTCATTTCCTCTGCCACCTGGCTCTGTTGTTCAGCCGCCACTGCGATCTGAGTATTGCTCTCGCGCATCTGCGCAACAGCGCAGGTAATGGCGGCCAATGCTGCGCCGGCATCATGGGCCGCCTTGACGCAGTCGTCGGCCTTCATCGAGCTTTCCTGCATGAATTCGACCGCATCGCGCGTACCGGCCTGGAGTGCGCCGATCATGTTGGTGATCTCGTCCGTGGAGTCTTGTACGCGCCTGGCCAGATTGCGTACTTCGTCGGCAACCACTGCGAAGCCTCGGCCCATATCGCCGGCCCGCGCTGCCTCGATGGCCGCGTTCAGGGCCAGCAGATTGGTTTGCTCGGCGATGCCGTGGATGACGTTGACCACCCCGCTGATCCTGTGGCTGTCCTCGGCAAGGCGCTGAATCATCTCCGCGGTCTGCTGGACGCCGCTGGATAGGTCAGCGATGGACTTCTCTACGCGCTCGACGACCTGCTGACCTTCGCCGGCAAGCTGATCGGCGCTCTGCGACTGATCGCGGGTGTCCGCCGCGTGCTGGGCGATGTGGTGGACGGTGGCGGACATCTCATTGATGGCGGTGGCTGCCTGGTCGGTCTCACTCTGCTGGCCCAGCATGCCGTGGCGAACGTCGTCCATGCTGCCGGCGAGGCGCGCAGCGCCCTCGTCAAGGCGGGCGATGGCCTGGGCCACTGTAATCACCACGCGTTGGTAACCAGCCTGCATGGAGTTGAAAGCATTGGCCATCTGGCCGACCTCATCGCGGCTGTCGAGCGGCACACGGGCCGACAGGTCGCCACTGCGTTCGACGTGGAGCATGACGGCCTTGAGCGTGTTGAGGTGGCTGAGAAGGAAGCGAATCAGCAGTTGCGAGGCGGCTAGCAGGGCCATCATCAAGATGAAGACCGTCACCGCGTAATCGAAGCTGCGCATCCCCAGCACTTGCAGCAGGCTCGGGGCATGGGCCAGCACAGCCACACGCTGCCCGCCAGCGAGTTCGATGACTGCGGCCCCGACCAGTGCGTCGTTACCCAGCAGCCCGTCGTGTTCGAGATCTACCCAACCTTTGGCGTAAGTGAGGAGCAGCCCCTGTTGGCCCGGCAGCTGTGGCACGGCCCCTGAGCTGAATTGCTTCAACTGCGGGGATTTCGGCAGGGGCTGCTCAGCGGGCCAGTCTTCAAGCAGTCGTGCTTGGGCCTCGGCCGAGGCCCGGGCAGAATCCACGCGGGCTTGCTGTTCCAGATGAAGCGCATGAAGCACTAGCAGGAGGACGATGAGGAAGGCCACCGCGTTGACGGCCCAGAACTTGTATTTCAGGGAAAGATCGCGAATCCAGGTGGCCATGATGTACTTTTTCGAGTCTCGGTCGGTCAGTGGTTGGCAATATGCCAGCATTTTCCTGCGGCCGCTTCTCACGGGATTTGATCCGAATCAACGGGCTTCCGAATTGCTCGTACAGGCAAGGACCGGCAGGCCGAAGAAGGCGCGGGCACAGTCTGTGCTGTGCTGGGCCAAGTCCTCCTGGGTTTCGTCACGATGCAGGGCTACTTCTCGCAGTACCTCGAGTAGGTAGGCCGGCTCGTTGCGGCCGTTCTTGGGCTTGGGACGCAGGCTGCGTGGCAGCAGGTAGGGTGCGTCGCTTTCGAGCATCAGGCGGCCCCGGGGGATGTCGCGGACCAAGGCGTGCAGATGCGTGCCACGGCGTTCGTCGCAGATCCAGCCGGTGATGCCGATATGCAGGTCCAGGTCCAGGTAGCCGTAAAGGGCGCGCTTCTCGCCGGTGAAGCAATGCACAACGGCTGCGGGCAGCCGGTCGCGGAACTCGCGCACGATAGCCAGCAGGCGTTCATCCGCATCGCGTTCGTGCAGGAATACTGGTTTGCCCAGTTCGCAGGCCAGCGCCAGTTGCTCCTCAAGCGCTTTTTCCTGAAGCGGGCGGGGTGAGAAATCGCGATTGAAGTCCAATCCGCATTCACCAACGGCGCGAACCCGTGCCTCGCCCAGCAGGGCGCGCAATTGTTGGTGGCTCTCACCATCCCAGTTGCTGGCCTCATGGGGGTGTACACCTGCCGTGCAGAACAGCCGCTGGCCGCTGTCGTCCAGATCGGTGGCCAGCAGTAGGGCCAGTTCGCTGTCCTCCAGGCTGGTGCCGGTGAGTACCATTTGGCATACGCCAGCGGCTTGCGCGCGCTCCATGACGCCTTTCGGTTCGGAGGCAAAGCTGGGGTGGGTCAGATTGACGCCAATGTCGATGAGTTGCATGGTGCTACCTCGGGTTGCGACAGGGCAGCATACCAAAGCTCGAAATAAATCAATAAAGCCATCAATTACAGGAACTTAGCGCCGTATGTTGAAGTCGATACGTCCTCTTGACTGGCGTCAGGTGTGCTGCTGTGACACTCTCCGCACCCCACGCATGCCGTAGTCATCCAGTGGCGACCCGCCAAGGCAGGCCTGGGTGAGCACTGAAATCCCGTTCCGGCCCTGGAGACCCGATGACGCGAACGCTGCTGTTCCTGCTTTGCCTGCTGGCACTGGCGCCGCTACCGGCTCTCGCACGCCTGGCTGGCCCGCCGGAAGCCTGGCAGAAGCCGGTAGCGACGCGCGACCTGGCGCAGGTACGCAGGAGCGGCGTACTGACGGTGCTGGTGAACCAAAGCCGCAACAGTTCGGGTGAGGTCAAGGGGGAGCCCATTGGCGTCGAATATCACCGGATTCGTGCGTTCGAACAGTACCTCAACCGCAACGCCCGCGACGGGCGTGAAATCCGGCTCAAGATCATTCCTCTGGCCAAAGACCAATTGCTTGGAGCGTTGCAGCGCGGAGAGGGTGACCTGGTGGTGCCCGGTGAGCTGCTCAGCGCGCGCGGCATCGGCGGTGTCAGCGCCAGTGTGCCGCTGCGCAAGGATGTGCCGATGGTCTTGGTCAGCCGACAGGGCAATCGCCGCTATCTGCGCCTGGAGCAGCTTGCTGGCCGTAGCATTGCGTTGCCGGCGGGGAGCGCGGCGGCGGAGCCACTGCGCCTGGTGAACCGCAAATTGGCTGAGCGCAGGCTGGCGCCGATCATGGTCGAATGGGTGGACCCGAGCCTGGCGGTCGAGGATGTGCTGGAGATGGTGCAGGCGGGGATATTACCCGTTACGGCAGTGGAGCAACCCATTGCCGAACGCTGGGCCAAGGTGATGCCGAAGCTGCGCCTGGAAAAGCACCTGGTGCTGGACCAGCAAGGTGACATGACTTGGTTCGTCCGACGTGATGCCCCCATGTTGCGTGCCAGAGTCGATCGTTTCCTAGCGTCCTATCGGGTACCTGACGATCAGGACGCGGCTTTCCAGCGCGTTTATCGACGCCTGTACAAGGTGCATAACCCGCTGGCTCGCAGCGAGCGCCAGCGACTGGAGCGCGTGCGGCCGGTGTTACAGCGTTACGCCGAGCAGCATCGTTTCGATTGGTTGAATCTGGCGGCGCTCGCATTCAAGGAGTCCAGCCTGAACCCCGGCGCGCGGGGCGCCAGTGGGGCCACCGGGCTGATGCAGATCACGCCGGGTGCAGCGCGTAGCGTTGGTGTCGGCAACATTCAGAAGCTGGACAACAATGTCCAGGCTTCGGCGAAGTACCTGGCCATGCTGCGACGCAGTTTCTTCTCCAGTGCGCAGCTCAATGAGCGGGAGCGCATGGCCTTCATCCTGGCGGCCTATAACCTGGGGCCGCAGCGCGTCCAGGGGATGCGCGCAGAAGCGCGGCGGCGGGGACTGAACCCCAACCAGTGGTTCTTCCAGGTCGAGCGAGTCGCGGCCGAGCAGGTGGGTATGGGCGTCGTGAGTTACGTGAACAGCGTGAACAAGTACTACCTGGCTTATGAGCGCGAACGTTATCTATTGGAACCCGCCAAAAGCCGCGGTTCTTCGAAGAACTAATCAAATTGTTCGATAATAGTTTTGCGAATTTTGTGATTTTAATATCGAAATAATCTACTAAGCTGTTGCCTATCGACTCCCACATCAAAGGAACACACGATGAGCAACACGATCAAAGCCGTACTTTCTACTAACGCCGGCTACGGCATTACCCTGCTGCGCATCATCACGGGCCTCACCTTCGCTGCCCACGGTTCGCAGAAGTTGTTCGGGATGTTCGGTGGCTACGGCTTGGCGGGCACAGGGCAATGGATGGAGACCATTGGCCTGACGCCTGGTTACCTGATGGCGCTCATGGCCGGCAGCGCCGAGTTCTTTGGCGGATTGGCCCTGGTTGTCGGCTTGCTGGTTCGGCCGGCTGCTGCAGCGCTGGTCGTCGCGATGGTCGTGGCTATCTTCAGCGTCCACTGGGCCAGCGGTTTCTTCATCACCAACGGCGGTTACGAGTACGCGATGATTCTGGGGCTGATCAGTGCAACCTTGCTGATCGAAGGTGCCGGCAAGCTCTCTCTGGATCGCAACCTTTCAAGCTGATTCTGCTCGTTCCCGTCACCAGGCCCACGTATGTGGGCCTTTTGCATTTCAGTTGCTACTTGTTCGAGGTGGCCGGTTCGCTCGCCGCCCGCAGTCGCAACCGTTCTTGCGGAGTGAAGCGATCAGCCTCCAGTTGCTTGATCGCTCTGGCCTTGTCCCCCGCGCCCAAGCCCTCATTGCTTCTGATGCGGGCCTTCTCCGCGAGATATTCCTGTAGCCGGGCCTGCCAGTGCCGGCGTTGATCGTCGAGGGCCTCGAGGCGGGTAGTGGCCTCGAGGCCTACCAGTTGCTGGCGCATCTGCCGAATTTGCGCGGGCGTGCCTCCAGATGCCTGTAGCTTGGCGGTCTCGGTCCGCAGTTCGGTATGCAGTTGCGTGAGCGCGACGGCCTGCAACTCCTCGGGCAGGTTGCTGCGTAGCTGATCGATTGCCGCCGCTTTGGCCTCATCGCCGATTTCGCCATTTCGTTGGACGGCCAAGCGTTGCAGGGTAAAGGTGTTGTAGGCCTCCTCGCTGGCGAAGAATGCCTCGTGCACTTCCGCACTGAAAATCCGAGCGCGCAGGGCCTGTACGGCCGATTCGCGTTGGTGAAGCATGTCGAGACCTGCTTGTTGCGGAAGGTCGCGCTCCAGTTGTACCAATTCGCGCTTGTACACCAGGTATTGGCCCAACAGGTCCAAGGCTTGACCTTCCGCGGGCAGTTCCAGAGTGTCGGCGATATAGCTGCGCAGGCGCTCGACACTAGTGGCAAGCGGCTCTGCGCCCATGGCGCTGAGGAAATAGTCGAATAGGCGACGAACCTCCTCGTCTACCTGCAGGTTGCCGGCGCCATCGAGGCGGAAACCACCATCCACCTGAGTGCCCGTGAATGAAGCGGGGAGTGACTTGGGCGGTGTTTGTGGCGCATACGCCGCTGCTGAATGCGTAGAGGGGAGGGGCAAGGCAGCGGCGGGAAATGGGAGTGCTGGGGCAGCTTTCGGCTCCGGCACGTTGGTGCCCTGGGCGTCAGACTGCAGGTACACCGCCAGGCTGGTGGCTAGGGCAATGGGAAGCAGCAACAGATAATTCTTCACTGGGATTGCTCGGCACGCAGGGGGCGGGACCATTCGGCCCCGCTAGGGGGTTCAGAGCCCGTCGTTCTTCAGTCGGTTGGCGTGCTGGCGGTAGACGCTGACCGGGTCTGTTTCGAACAGGCTCGTGAGGCCTAGAGTCTGGTTGACTTCGTCAAGGTGGTTCATCCGGTAGTCGTCGCGGATGACCTTGCCCAGATGGGAGCTGCAGCGGCCCACCAGTCCATCGTTGGCTTCGCCGTTGAAGGGGAGCGATGAGGCACCCAGCAAGAGGTCGCTGACATCCAAGGCATTGGTCAGCGGGCTGGTACCACTCCAGGAGTAATAACGCACCCCGTTGACCTGATAGGCGCCCTCACCGCAAGCGCTGGTCGGGACACCTTGGGGGAAGCTGTCGTTGAACGCCGCCGCGCCCTGGCTGTTGAGCGATTCCAGCGAGCCCAGGGCGTTCTGCTCCAGTTCGCTGTCACTGCCTGAAAGGAAGTTGATCAACGCGCCCAGGCCATTGACGATTCCCGCCAGCAACGCCTCTCCAGCAGAGCCGGGCGGGACCTGGCGGATGAAGTCGGCGGTGGCCGAGCCTTTGTGCGGCGAGCCGACGCTGGTTACCGAGGCTACCAGGTCTGGACGTACGGCAGCCACGTAGCGAATGGTTGGGCCACCGTGGCTGTGGCCGATGAGATTGACCTTTGCTTTGCCGCTGATCGCGACGATTTCCTCGACCTGTTGCAGCAGCTCCTCTCCGCGCGCCTCGGAGGTGTTCAGCTGGCTTACCTCGGTCACGTAGACGCTGGCGCCGTCCTGCCGCAGGGCCGAGGGAATGCCGTACCAGTAATCGACGCCGAGGATGCTATCGAAGCCGAGCATGCCGTGGGTCAGCACTACCGGATACTTGGTCTGGGTATAGCCGCTGGAGCCGAACCAGAAGGCGTGGGTCTGTTCGGAGGCGGCGAGTCCGGCTGCAAGGCTGAGGGCGATCAGTGTCTTGTTCTTGTTCATGTGCTCTCTCGGCTGTTGTCCATATAGGGCCTGGCGGGCGGTTGCACCGCCATTTCAGGGCGTGCGCTGCAAGCAGTGCCGAGGGCAGGAAGCGTGCCACTTTCAAGATATTGGCCTGTGCCGCTCTATCGCGGCGGTTTTCAGGATGTTAACAACCGTTCACTGAAAGATGGCAGCCAGTTCACTGTTACGGGGCGAAACGTCAGGTTGTGGTGATCGGCAATAACGGCCAGCGTCCGAGCGCTTTGTAATGGGTGCCTTTTGCGGTGTTTTCCGAGGCGAACAGGGTGAATTCGCTGATCGGCCAATCGAAGGTTGGGGGTGGGATTGCTGGCAGTGAATGGCAGTGCCGGAAAAGCGTGAGGTGCGGGCGGAAAGCCCGGCTTTCCAGAGTGAACCCGGCTGCGAGCAGTGATTCCTTGAGGCGGTGCTCCAGTTCGGTGAGTTCAGTCGGTAGCTGGCTAGGGGCCAGGTAGAGGAGGCCGTTCTTCCAGCGGGCCAGGCGATCCAGGCAGAGAGTGAACGCCTGTGGCCGCAGGCTTGCCGCAATGGCCTCGAGAACCGGGACCTGGCCGCGCGGTTGTGCGCCAAGAAAGCTCAGCGTCATGTGTAGGTTGCTTTCTGCCACGGGCTTGCCGGCATGCGGGTATTGACTGCGCCAGGTGACGATCTGCGCCGCCAGTTCGGGGGAAAGGGGGAGGGCGAAGAAAAGGCGTAGGGGCGGGGTAGTCATGGGCGGCTCCGACTCTGGGTGGCTGCCTTGACAGTATTGTGCGGGCTTCTCTAGGATGTCGCCCCATGCGCCGATTTAGTCAGCTACTTGCGGGGCGCCGAAGTCTTCACGACATCGAAATACCGCTAAAACGCTGGTTCGGTGTCGCCTCTCACCGCTGCCCAGCGGGACCCGTACGAGGCGGAGACATGACACCATGACCTGTCCCCAACCCCTGATTCGCTTGGCACCCATCACCACTGGGCTGATCCAGCGCAATCCTCGCATTCTGCTCGGCGGTGCTCACCAGCCGACGCTGCTGCGTTATCTCGAAGGCTGGCCCAAGCGTTGGGGCGGTCCACGCAATTTCCTCATCCAGTTTGCCCGCGAAGGGGAGTCCCTGGCGCGCTTTGCCAGCAACAGCTTCGATCTTGCAGTGATCCAGGCTCCGGCAGCCGAGGACCTTCCCGCCGTCGTGGGTGAGCTTGTGCGCGTTGCACGCCAGGGTTTGATTACCCGTAGCTGAACGGGGTCAGGTGTACTCGATTTCTACCAGGAACCAGGTTTTCTCGCCGGTGGGCGTGTTGACCCGCACCTCTACGTCCAGCGCCTTGCCGAGCAGGGCGCGGGCAAGCGGTGAGTCGATACTGATCAGGCCTTGCTTCAAGTCGAGTTCATCCGGGCCAACGATGCGGTAGCGAGTCTGTTCGCCGTCGTCGTCTTCCAGGGTTACCCAGGCGCCGAAATAGACCTTGCCGGGATCGGCAGGTCGCTCGCGCACCACCTTGAGATTTTCCAGGCGCTTGGTAAGAAAGCGAACGCGGCTGTCGATCTCGCGCAGCATCTTCTTGCCATAGGTGTATTCGGCGTTTTCCGAGCGGTCACCCTGGGCGGCGGCCTCGCTGACGGCCTGGGTGACCTTCGGCCTGCGTACATGCCATAGGTCATGCAGCTCTTCACGCAGGCGGGCCTCGCCTTCCGGGGTGATCAATGGAGTTCCGGCGGAACGGGGCGGGCGATAGCGGCTCATGGCGATCCTGTGTCTACGAAGAGAGCGAAGCCTATCAAGCTTCCCGCAATACCGTCAGGGGGCTGGAGTTGAGTGCGCGGCGCGTGCCCAGGATTCCGGCTGCACCGATCACTAACGCACCAATCAATGGCAGTGTCAGTAGCCAGGGGTGTGGCTGCCAATCGAGGTCGAAGGCGAATCGGTAGAGCAGGGCGCTTACCAGTTCGCAGCCTAGCGCTGCGAGCAGGCCGCTACTGGCACCGAGCAGTGCGAATTCTGCCCTGCGCGCCTGCAGCAGCAAGGCCCTTTCGGCCCCAAGGGCGCGCAGCAGTGCGCCTTGTCGAATGCGCTCGTCCAGCGTCGCCTGTAGGCCGGCGAACAGCACCGTCATGCCGGCGGCCAGGACGAATAACAGGACGAACTCCACGGCCAGGGTGACTTGGGCCAGGATGCTGCGCAGCTGGGCGAGGATCGCTTCCACCTGCAACAGAGTTACCGATGGGAAGGAGCGTGCCAGCTCAACCAGCTCGCGATCATGTTGGGGGGGCAGGTAGAAGCTGGTGAGGTAGGTGGCTGGCAGGTCGGCCAGGGTGCCTGGGGCGAAGATCATATAGAAGTTCGGCTGGAAGTTATCCCAGTCGACCTCACGCAGGCTGGTGACCTGGGCGTCGCGCTGCAGGCCACCGACACTGAAGCTGAGTCGGTCGCCCAACTTCAGCCCGAGATTGTTGGCTAGCTTCGCCTCCACGGAAACGCCTGGTAGTCCGTCCTGGGGCTGCTCGCCCCACCAGCGACCGGCGACCAGGCGGTTATCGCTGGGGAGTTGGGCGGCCCAGGTCAGACTTAGGTCGCGCTGCACGGCGCGTTCGCCCTGGGAGTCTTTGCTGACCAGTTGCTTCACGGCCTCGCCGTTGATCGCCGTAAGCCGGCCGGGCACCACCGGATAAAGTGGTGCGGGGTGTGGCGACAAAGCTGCAAGGCGAATGGCAAAGGCTTCCTTCTCGGCAGGTAGGACGTTCAAGGCGAAATGGTTGGGGGCATCGGCTGGCAGCTGGCTTTGCCAGGTATCAAGCAGCTCTGCGCGGAGTAGGGCAATCAATGCCATGGCTAGCAGGATCAGGCCAAATGCCAGTGACTGGCCGGCCGCTGCCAGTGGATGGCGGAGCAGCTGGCCCAGGCCGAGCCGCCAGGGTAGCGTCGCACGTGCAAGCAGTCGGCGCAGGGTCTGAAGGCCGTACAGCAGCAGTCCGCCAAGGAGCAGTGCGGCGACCAGTCCGCCGCCCAATAGTGCCAGGGTGAGTTTCAGGTCGAGGCTCAGGCGCCACATGATCAACGCCAGTGCGATCAGGGCGGCACCATAGACCATCCAGGCGCTGGGTGGCAGCGGGAGCAGGTCGCGTCTTAGCACCCGCAGCGGAGGAACCCGGCCAAGTGCGGCCAACGGCGGCAGGGCGAACCCCGCGAGAGCGAGGAGGCCGGTGGCGATGCCGGCCAGCGCAGGGAGCAGGCCGGCAGCGGGAATCACGGGAGGTAGGAGGCCGTCAAGCAAATGAAACAAAACCGATTGGGTCAGCCAGCCCAGGCCTGCGCCAAGACCGCAGGCCACTATCCCCAGCATGCCTAGTTGTAGCGCATATAGAAATATCGTCTCGCGCCGCGACAGTCCAAGGCAGCGCAACAGGGCGCTGGCATCGAAACGCCGCGTGGCAAAGCGCGTCGCGGAGAGGGCGACGGCGACGCCGGAGAGTAGTACTGCGGCGAGGCTTGCAAGATTCAGATAGCGCTCCGCCCGGGCAAGCGCGCCCCCGATCTGACGATTGCCGTCGCGAGCGTCTTCCAGCCGTTGATTGGCCGCCAGGCCCGGCTCGATGCGGGCCCGGTATTCGGAGAGAGCCTCGCTGGAGCCGCTCCACAGCTCTCGGAAGCGCACCCGGCTGCCGGGCTGGACGATCCCGGTGGCGTCCAGGTCGGCAAGATTGATCAGCACGCGGGGCGTGAGGCTGTAGAAGTCCCCAGCCCGATCCGGCTCGAAGGTCAGTACTCGACTCAGGTGGAACGATTGCTGCCCGACATCGATCCGGTCGCCCGGCTTGAGGCCAAGCGCCGCGAAGAGTCGGGCTTCCGCCCAGGCTTCGCCCGCCTTGGGGCCGCCACCAGGCTGCTCTTCGGCATAGGGCTCTGCGGCACTCTTCAATTCCCCTCGCAAGGGATAGGCCGAATCCACCGCCTTCACGCTGGCCAGCTGGATGCCGGTATCGGCTGCAATGACGCTGGAGAACTCCACCGCTTGGGCGTGGCGCAGGCCCAGTCGCTCGCCGTGCTCAACCTGTTCACGGCTTGCTTGTGAGGTACCACTTAGTACCAGGTCGGCGCCCAGGAACTCGGTGGCCCGCAGCAGCATCGCTGCGTTCAGGCGAGCGCTGAAGTAGCCGATGGCGCTGCTGGCAGCCACGGCGACAAGCAGGGAAAAGAACAGTACCCGCAGCTCACCGCAGCGAACATCCCGCAGCAGTTGCCGTGTAGCCATTGCCACAAGGCGGGCCAGCGACAGGCGCCGCATCAGGGTTCCACAGCCTCGACCAGGCGGCCGGCTTCGAGGCGAATGAGGCGGTGGCATCGATGGGCGAGGCGCTCGTCGTGGGTAACCAGTACGAGGGTGGTCCCGCGCTCCAGATTGAGCTGGAACAGCAGATCGCTGATGCGCTCGCCGGTGTGGCTGTCGAGGTTGCCGGTGGGTTCGTCGGCGAACAGAATATCGGGGTCCGCAGCAAAGGCGCGGGCAATCGCTACCCGTTGCTGTTCACCGCCGGACAGTTGGCGCGGATAGTGGCTGAGGCGCTGGGCCAGGCCGACCCGATCGAGGAGGTCGCGTGCCTTCGAGCGGGCATCGCTGCGGCCCTCCAGCTCCAGCGGCAGCATGACGTTTTCCAGCGCGTTGAGGCTGTCGAGCAGTTGGAAGGACTGGAAAACGAACCCGACATGTTCGGCCCGAACGCGCGCGCGTTGGTCCTCGTCCAGGGTGGACAGAGGTCGACCGGCGAGGCTGATTTCCCCCGTGCTTGGCAGATCCAGCCCGGCGAGCAGACCAAGCAGGGTGGATTTGCCGGAACCGGAGCTGCCCACTATCGCCAGGCTGTCGCCTTTACCGAGGCTGAGAGTGAGGTCATGGAGGATGGTCAGCTCGCCTTCCGCGCTGGGAACCACTTTGCTAAGGTTCCGCGCATCGATAATGCTCGCGCTCATGGAGAATCCAATGCGTGCCTGGTTGTTGGGCGGTTGCCTGGCCCTGTTGCTGCTGGCGCAGGAGGCCATGGCGGGAACCTTGCTGGTAGTCGGCGATAGTATCAGCGCCGCTCTTGGGCTGGAAACCAGCCAGGGGTGGGTCTCCCTGCTGGAAAAGCGCCTTGCGGAGCAGGGGTATCAGCACCGTGTGATAAACGCCTCGATCAGCGGGGATACCAGTGCCGGCGGCCTGGCGCGGCTCCCGGCGCTGCTCGATGAGTACCAGCCGAGCCTGGTGATTATCGAGTTGGGGGGCAATGATGGACTGCGGGGCCAGTCGCCTGCGCAATTGCAACAGAATCTTGCGGGGATGATCGATGGCGTGCGAAGTCGCGGGGCATCAGTGCTGCTTCTGGGGGTGCGTTTGCCACCCAATTATGGGGCGCGCTACACCCGAGCCTTCAGCCAGGTCTACAGCACGTTGGCGGAAGAAAAGCAGGTTTCCCTGGTGCCATTCTTTCTCGAGGGTGTCGGGGGTGTGCCCGATATGATGCAGGCCGATGGCATTCATCCCCAGGCCAAGGCACAACCCAGGTTGCTCGACAACCTCTGGCCGACGCTCAAACCCATGCTTTGATGCTTTTCCCAATGGCGCCTTTCGGATAATGTTGCGCACCATTCCCGGAGTCCTCCATGCCGCGCCCTGCCTGGTCCCTCTTTGCCTATAAAGTGATCGAGCCTGACGAGCAGCTAGACCTGTTCGCCTGTCGCGAGGTGCGCTTGCACCTGGTTGCCCGACAACTAGCGCTCGGCGGGTTTGCTGATCGCACGCTCTGCGGAGGCTTGCTGCCGGCGCAGCCGCGATGGAGTAATCTGGAGCAGCAATCGCTTAGGGATCGACGCCTCTGCGTCAACTGCCGTTCGACCCTCGAAGCTCAACGCCACGGCCAATTGTCGGCCTGGCCTGAATCCTGAGGGCTCCCGGGGGCTGCGCCACCGGTGTACAATCCCGACTCTTTCAATCAGTGAATTTGCCAAGGATTCCCGGATGTTGCCGCGCTTTACTGCCGTCGCCCGCTCTCTGTCGTTAGCATCGCTGCTAGTGGCGGGCCCTGTCGCAGCCCTGGAGCTGCCCCTGCCGCCACCTGGTGAGGACGTCGTCGGCCAGGTCCAGGTGATCAAAGCCAAATACGAAGATACCTTTGCCGATATCGGCACGGCCAATGACCTGGGCTACCTGGAGATGGTGGCGGCCAACCCGGGTGTGGACCCCTGGTTGCCCGGCGCTGGTACCGAGGTGATCCTGCCGACGCGCTACATCCTGCCGCCAGGCCCGCGCGAGGGAATTGTCATCAACCTGGCCGAGTACCGTATGTACTACTTCCCGAAAGGGCAGAATGTGGTGCACACATTCCCGCTGGGTATCGGCCGCGAAGGCTGGGGCTCGCCTATCGCTGCCACCAAGATCACTGCAAAAACTCCGAATCCTGCTTGGTATCCGCCCAAGTCGATTCGTGAGGAACATGCAGCAGACGGCGATCCGCTTCCGACCGTGGTGCCTGCGGGGCCGGATAATCCGCTGGGGCCGTTCAAGTTCACCCTGGGCGTGCCGGGCTACCTGATCCACGGCTCGAACAAGAAGTTCGGCATTGGCATGCGTGTGAGCCATGGCTGCTTCCGCATGCTCAATAACAATGTGTTGGCCTTGGCCTCGATGGCGCCGGTAGGTACCTCGGTACGCATCATCAACGAGCCCTACAAGTTCGGTGTGAGTGGCGGCAAGGTCTACCTTGAAGCCCATGCGCCGCTGGATGATCAGGGCGATCCTTCTGTGGTCGACAAGCACACGGCGGTTATCAACACGCTGCTCAAGCGCGAAGAACTGGCCAACAGCGTTCACCTCGACTGGGAGGTGGTGCGTGAGGTAGTTGCTGCGGAAGATGGTTTGCCGGTCGAGATCGCCGAATCTAATGCCGCAATGTCTGCCAGTGTTCCGGAAACCGATCTCTAACGCGTCTTGTTCGGTGTTGAGAAAGCCCGCTGCCGCGACTGCGCCAGCGGGCTTTTCTTTGAGGCGAACGAAACTATTCCCGTCTGTGGAGATTCTCGTGCGAAGAGTTGGGCGGGGCTAAGTTCCCGGGGAGGCAACCTGACGACAGTGCCGAGGGCGGGGCGGCTGCGGAGGAGATTCTTCCGGCGCTGGGCCGGTCATTGGGCGTCTTGGAAAACTGGCATCAATAAAAAAGCCGATCCAGCTCGCTGGATCGGCTCCATAACCCAGAAGGGCTATTACTTGCGGCTGGCTTTTTCCAGCATACGCAGAGCGCGCTCGTTAGCCTCGTCAGCAGTTTGCTGGGCTTTCTGAGCGGCGGCCAGAGCTTCATCAGCCTTGCGGTAGGCTTCGTCAGCACGGGCTTGAGCGCGAGCAGCTGCGTCTTCGGTAGCAGTCAGACGGGCTTCGGTTTCTTTGGAGACGCTGCTGCAACCGGTGGCCAGAACGGCGGCCAGAGCCAGAGCAGAGAATTTCAGAGCGTTGTTCATCGTGATCCCCTTAAGGTGGACATTTCCATAAAGCAATCTCCCGCGGATGGGAAATTAGCCGGCGTACATACTACCCATAACTTGTAGTAAGTAAACTCACGCTACGCAAGGCAAGCACTTTTTTTTCAGTGTGTTGCGCAGTGTTCGCACAAGTTATAGGTGCACTGGTCAAAAAGCGATCAATCTGATCGTTCTTTGATCAGGCAAAGTTGCAAGTGTAGGCCAGGTCCGGCGATTGCGCCCAAGTAACATTGTGGCCCTTGGTCGCTTCCCTCCTGATGCTGGTGGCGTCTTGTAACTTTCCTATGACAATCGAGAAGTATCTCCGTCTATTCAAATTGCAGCCGTGGTTGCCCTTGCGATGCACTGATAAGCTTGCGCGGCCGTTGATTTCAGTCGCGGCGTGCAGACTTCAAGGACGTTTCTAATGTCGAAGATCCTCAAGTGGGGTGTGCTTTCGGCACTTGCCCTCGCATTGGCCATCAAGTTGTCGTTATGGTGGTCGGTCAGAACCGCCATGGATGACGCGATCAAGCAGCTGCCGCCGTTCATGAATATGAGCTATGGCGGCATAACTTCCTCCCTCGATGGGCGAGTTGGTCTCGAAGACCTCAGGCTCCAGTTCCCGACGCTGGGCGATGCTCTTCAGGTGAAGCATGCCGAACTGAAGTTCAATGGCTTGCGCGAGCTGCTGAGTTTCAGGGAGCGGATGGCTGAGGGTAAGTTTCCCGAGCAGATGGCAATCAGATTCCTGGGTATTACTCTGGATGTGCACGGTGCGCTGATGCAGCAGCTCTACAACGTACCGATTGAACGCAGCGCTTTCACTGCGATGAGCGAGGTTGCATGCGGTCCTGTGCGATTTATCGGGACGAGCGAGTTACTGGACATGGGTTATCGGACACTGGAGACCGATGCAGAGTTCTCCTATCTGTTCCAGCCGGGGGCGCAGAAGCTCAGTCTGAGCCTCATGTCCGACACGCGTGAGATGGGGGCGGTTCGCCTGACGATGTCACTCGCCAACCTGCCGGAAAAGCCGGAAGGGCTGCAAGTGACCCCGCCCCGGCTGTCCAGCCTCGTCCTTGAGTTGAATGACAACCAGTACCAGCGCAAGGTCCAGCAATACTGTGCGAACAAGCTGGGCCAGTCAGTTGGAGATTATCGGCAAACCGCTGTGGCTCAGTTCGATGCAGCGTTGCGTGGCCAAGGTATCGCCCTTGGCCAGCCGTTGTTGGATGCGTACGCCCGATACCTTGAGGAGCCGCGATCCCTGCGTATTGAGGTGTGGCCGACGGAGGGGCTGGAGTGGGATGGATTGCAGTTCTTCGAGGCCAGGGATGTGGTCGCTATGCTGCGGCCGGCCGTGCTGGTGAATCAGGAGGTCGTTCAGCCGATCGAGTTTACTTGGGGCGATTTGGGGGCGCGCAAAGAGCCTGACGCATTGGAGAAAGTCAGCGTTGTGGACGACAATCCACAGTTGCCGCGTGCCTCGCCCCAATATGAGTTCGTCAAAGTCTCTGACTTGCCGAGCTACGCTGGCAAGCGATTGCAGTTCATCACCTTCGATGGCACCTACTATCAGGGTGTATTACACAAGGTGGAGAACGGAAGGGCCTATCTCAGTGTCCAATTTGGTCCGGGATCGGCTGAGATGTTCCTTAGATTGGAAAAGATCGATAAGGTACGGGTAAGGTTTTGATTGTCTTAGAGGAGTTGCGATGAGCGAGGCATTGTCCATTCACCATGACCAGGCTGGCCACCAGTTCGAGACCACCGTGGATGGTCATCGCGCATACCTGGCCTACATGGACTTGGGTAAGCAGACTTTGGACATCTATCGCACCTTCGTGCCCAACGTCCTGCGTGGGCGCGGGATTGCGGCAGCCCTGACCGAGTCAGCCCTGGAGTACGCCGAGGATCATGGATACACCGTGATTCCGTCTTGCTCCTATGTTGAGCGCTACATTGAGCGTCGCCAACGCCAGGCAGAGCGCAACAGCTAAGCTGTGCATCGCGCCATAATGAAAACGCCGGGCAATGCCCGGCGTTTTCATTTTCACACCGGTTTCAGCTGCGCTGACGTTTGGGCAGTACATCCTTGAGCTTTGCATGCATGCTGCGCAGGGCTTTCTCGGTGGTGTCCCAATCGATGCACGCATCGGTAATCGAGACACCGTACTTGAGCTCGCAGAGATCTTTGGGTATGGACTGATTGCCCCAGCCCAGATGGCTTTCCACCATCAGGCCGACAATGGAGTTGTTGCCTTCGAGGATCTGGTTGGCCACGTTGTCCATGACCAGCGGCTGCAGTGCCGGGTCTTTGTTGGAATTGGCGTGGCTGCAGTCGACCATGATGTTTGGGCGAATGCCGGCCTTGGTCAGCTCCTGCTCACAGATGGCAACGCTGACGGAGTCGTAGTTGGGCTTGCCGTTGCCACCGCGCAGCACGACATGGCCGTACGGGTTGCCCTTGGTGGTGACGATGGAGACGCCACCTTCCTGGTTGATGCCCAGGAAACGGTGTGGGCTGGATACGGATTGCAGCGCGTTGATGGCGACAGTCAGGCTGCCGTCGGTACCGTTCTTGAAGCCGACCGCAGAGGACAGGCCGGAAGCCATTTCGCGGTGGGTCTGGGATTCGGTGGTGCGTGCGCCAATAGCCGACCAGCTGATCAGGTCCTGCAGATACTGCGGGGAGATCGGGTCAAGTGCCTCGGTCGCGGTGGGCAGACCTTTCTCGGCGAGGTCGCGCAGGAGTTGGCGACCGATGTGCAGGCCGTCCTGGATCTTGAAGGAGTCATCCAGATAGGGGTCGTTAATCAGGCCCTTCCAGCCAACGGTGGTACGCGGCTTTTCGAAGTACACGCGCATGACCAGGAACAGGGTGTCCGATAGCTCGGCGGCCAGACCTTTGAGGCGGTCGGCATATTCGTGAGCGGCCTTGATGTCGTGGATGGAGCAGGGGCCCACCACGACGAACAGGCGATGGTCCTTGCCGTCCAGGATGTTGCGGATCACCTGGCGACCGTTGGCCACCGTGCTCAGGGCGTCATCGGTCAGGGGGATTTCGCGTTTGAGCTGCTCCGGCGTAATGAGAGTGTCATTGGAGGCAACGTTCAGGTCGTCGATCTGTAAATCAGCCATCGTGCTTTTCATCGGTCCAGGGTCGTCAGGTCACGGGTGCCGGCCGCCAGCGATCCCCGTGTGGCGGAACGCAGCTGTTTGAACGCGGCGGGGAGGGGAACCTTACCGCTTTCCACGCAGGCTCCACAATGGTGAATGGTAGCGTAGACACGGAAATTGCCGGGCCTAGACGGGGAAGAAGTCCGACGCGTGCGCATCAACCCATTCGCGAGCGACAACCTCGACGGGCAAGGGGTGGCCCACCTCGGCCTCGCGCTGCTTGCGGTAATGCTCGATATGGCAGACCTGCTCCACCATGCGCGCGCGGAAAAAGCTCTCTTCGCTGGTGAAGCTGATGCCGATCAGATAGTCCTCCAACTGTTTTCGGCACCACGCCACGATGCCCGTCAGGTGCGCGTGATCCCCGAGCAGGGGGATCTGCAGTTCAATGGCCGTACCCCGGCGGAATGCCCGTGTGGAGTTGCATGCCACCCCGCCGAAGCTGATATCGTGCAGCCGCTGCAAAGGTTGGGAGCCGCGTTTGCTCCGGACCAGCTCTACCGGCATATCGGTGGGATGACGCAGGAATTGACGCATGTTCGCAAACCCCCGGTGCCATGAATCTGGCATCGCTGAGATCAGTATAGTGACCGAGCTGGAGCTGAGTGACCTGGATGCGGATCGTCACCTGCTTGACCTTCCGGGAGCGTCCTTGTTGATCTTTACCACTGTGGGGTGCGCCAGTTGCCGCTGGGCGCGCCGCGAATTGCCGCGTGCGTTACTGCCTGTCGAACGGTTGTGCTGGGTCGACGCAGGGATCAGTGGCGGCCTGGTGCAGCGGTATGAGGTATTCCATCTGCCCGCGATGTTTGTGGTGCGGGATGGCCAATTTCATGGCGCGTTGCGGTCGAGCCTGTACCGCGATGATTTAATTCAAGCGCTGGATCGGGTGCTGTCCCGGCCGGCAGAGGAGCTTCCTTGATGACTACAGGTAAACCGCGCATCGGCATCATTGGTACCGGTGCTATTGGCGGTTTTTATGGCTTGATGCTGGCGCGTGCCGGCTTTGATGTACATTTTCTGCTGCGAAGCGAGTTCCCCGCTGTCTCCGCCCGTGGCTTGCAGCTGAACAGCGCTGTGCATGGCGCACAAGTGTTGCATCCGGTGCAGGCCTATCGCAGTGCGGCCGACATGCCGCCTTGTGATTGGTTGCTGGTGGGGGCCAAGACCACCAGCAATACAGCCCTTGCGCCCGCTATCGTCGATGCTGCGGCTCCCGGCGCCAAAGTACTGTTGCTGCAGAACGGCCTGGCAGTAGAAGACGAATTGCGCCCGCTGCTGCCGGACTCACTGCATCTGCTCGGCGGCCTTTGCTTCATTTGTGCGCATCGTTCAGCCCCTGGTGTGATCGAGCATCAATCGCTCGGTGCGGTCAATCTGGGCTATCACTCCGGGCCGGCGCAAGGTGATGAGGCGCGTATGGCGTTGGTCGAGGAGGGCGCCTCGCTGTTCCGCGCAGCCGGCATCGATTCGTCCGCCGTGGCCAGCCTGGAGCAGGCGCGCTGGCAAAAGCTGGTCTGGAACGTGCCGTACAACGGTTTGGCGGTCCTGTTGAATGCCGGGACCACTGCGCTGATGGCCAATCCTGACAGCCGCGCGCTGATCCAGACGCTGATGCAGGAGGTCGTAGATGGCGCTGCGGCATGCGGCCATCGTGTTCCTGACAACTTCGCAGCCAAGTTGCTTGCGGGCACGGACCGGATGCCGGACTACCTGCCCAGCATGTATCACGATTTCATCCAGCATCGGCCTCTTGAGCTTCATGCCATCTACGAGGCACCGCTTGCTGCCGCGGCTGGCGTCGGGTTCGAGATGCCGCAGGTGCGAGCGCTGTACCAGGCGCTACGCTTCCTTGACGCACGTAACCACGACTGAGGGCAAATCCTATGGGCGCGGGATTGGGTGACAAGCTGGTGCTGGCAATCTCATCGCGGGCGCTGTTCGACCTCGATGAAAGTCATTCGATCTATGAATCGCAGGGCATAGCGGCCTATCGCCAGTATCAGATTGACCATGAGGAGGAGGTGCTTGCCCCCGGCGATGCCTTTCCCCTGGTCCAGAAGCTGCTGGCGATCAATGAGGCGCTCGAACAGCCCCGCGTCGAGGTCATCCTGGTATCGCGCAATAGCGCTGATACCGGGTTGCGCGCATTCAATTCGATCCAGCACTACGGGCTGGCAATTTCCCGGGCTGCCTTTGTCGGCGGGCGCAGCCCTGAGCCTTATCTGAGGGCCTTTGGTTGCCACCTGTTTCTCTCCACTCATGCCGATGATGTGCGTAATGCCCTGCAAAGTGGCTATGCCGCGGCGACCATCCTTTCGGGTGGCCCACGCCGTGCAGCCAGTAACGAGCTTCGCATCGCATTCGACGGAGATGCGGTGTTGTTTTCCGATCATTCGGAGCGTATCTATCAGCGTGGTGGTCTGGAGGCGTTTCAGGCTCATGAACGCGATGCCGCCCGCGCACCGCTGGATGGCGGGCCTTTCAAACCCTTCCTGGCCGCCCTCAATCGGCTCCAGCAGGAGTTCCCGCCGGAGGCGTGTCCCATTCGCACAGCTTTGGTGACGGCCCGGTCGGCCCCAGCCCACGAGCGGGTCATACGCACGTTGCGCGAATGGGACATCCGCCTGGATGAGTCCTTCTTCCTTGGTGGTCTGGAGAAAGCGGCCATTCTCGAGACGTTCGGTGCTGACGTTTTCTTCGACGATCAGGCAGGACATTGCGAAAAAGCCCGTGAAGTCGTCGCTACCGGGCATGTTCCTCATGGCGTGAGCAACGAGCCGCAGTTCTGACTAAGCTCTTTTGAGGCCCGCCAAGAAAGGCAGTAGGAGGCCTCATGATCCACTCGATTCTCTATGCGACGGACCTCGGTCTCTACGCCCCTTATGTTTTGCAACATGCGCTTCACATGGCCAGGGCTTTCAACGCCCAGCTCTACGTGGTCCACGCGGTCGAGCCCCTTGGCTTGTTCGCTGAGTCCGTCCTGCAGACCTATCTTGACGACGACACCCTGAAAGAGCTCCGTGCCAAGGGCTTGGGCACCGTCATGTCGAGCATCGAGCAGCGTGTGCTCGAAGGGTTTCGCGATGAGATGGGGGAAGCCTTGCAGGATCTTGACCTGATCCGTGCGGTTCGCGTGGTTCAGGGCGACCCGCCGCAGGTGATTCTGGAGGAAGTGCAGAAGCTTTCGGTCGATCTGCTGGTCGTTGGCAGTCACAGCCATGGTGCGGCGCTTGATACCCCCTTGGGGAGGACTGCTGCGCGGCTCGTGCAGCTTTCCGAAGTGCCGGTCTACCTTGTGCCGATGCTTCAGCACCGTGGTCGAGGCGAGTTCTGAAAGCCGTTTGGACGAATGGCGTGCAAAACAGAAAAAAACGTCTAGTTTTATTCTTCGAACCATTAATATGGTTATAAACGCCGCTGAACTCCTGCGTCGTCATTCGTTTTGAGGATCGCTTATGAAGCTCCAGCAACTGCGCTACATCTGGGAAGTGGCGCACCACGACCTGAACGTGTCCGCTACTGCGCAAAGTCTCTACACCTCGCAGCCGGGCATCAGCAAACAGATTCGCCTGCTGGAGGATGAACTCGGGGTCGAGGTGTTTGCACGCAGTGGCAAGCATCTCACCCGCGTGACTCCGGCAGGGGAACGCATCATCACGACGGCGGGAGAAATCCTGCGCAAGGTCGAAAGCATCAAGCAGATAGCCCAGGAGTTCTCCAATGAGAAGAAGGGCACCCTGTCCATCGCCACCACCCATACCCAGGCGCGCTATGCGCTACCGCCGGTGATTGGCAATTTCATCAAGCAGTATCCGGACGTCGCCCTGCACATGCATCAGGGTACGCCCATGCAGATTGCCGAGATGGCGGCTGACGGCACGGTCGACTTTGCGATCGCCACCGAGGCGCTGGAGCTGTTCGGTGACTTGGTGATGATGCCCTGCTATCGCTGGAATCGTTGTGTCATCGTGCCTCAGGGGCACCCGCTGGCCAAGCTGCCGAAGTTGACGCTCGAGGCGCTGGCCGAGTACCCCATCGTGACCTACGTGTTCGGTTTTACCGGGCGCTCGAAGCTGGACGAAGCATTCAGCCACCGCGGGCTGACCCCAAAAGTTGTATTCACCGCCGCCGACGCCGACGTGATCAAGACCTATGTACGCCTCGGCTTGGGAGTTGGGATCGTTGCCAAGATGGCGGTAGACACCAAGCTGGATAGCGACCTGGTGGTGCTGGATGCCAGTGAACTGTTCGAAGCCAGCGTGACCAAGATCGGTTTCCGCCGTGGCACCTTCCTGCGTGGCTTCATGTGTGACTTCATCGAGAAGTTCGCGCCGCACTTGACGCGTGAAATGCAGGCCAAGGCCATCCAGTGCCACAACAAGGCAGAGCTGGATGAGCTGTTTCACGATGTGAAGTTGCCGACCTACTGAACGCTGCTCCCCAGCACCTGAACATCCCGGCAGAAGCCGTAATGCTATTCACATAAGAAAAAACGCCGCTTGGCCCTCAGCGGGAAAGCGGCGTTATTGGGTTTGGCGCCATCAAGAACTCGGCGTCCCCACCCGCTCCTACGGGGGCCTTCAGCATCATCGTCGAAGCCTCAACAGCTGACGCAGACATCGCCTAAGTGAGCAGCGTTACGGCAGATGCCGAGCTTTTCGTTCAGGGCAGGTCCTGTCCGTCGCGTCCGGCCAACTGCTTGAACTGTTCACGCTCGGCATCGGCAGCCGGGGGCGAAGTTGGTTGCAGGACGTCGCGCACCAGGGCCAGGAAGACCGTGTAGATCTGCTCGCGGCCGTCGTCATGGCGTACCACGAAAAACGGTGCCGTATCCACACCGTAGTGTTGCGCGACCATCCAGCCGGGACTCGAAGGGTCGCGCTCATCCACCACCAGGATGCGGTCGATCCGTCCCGTATGACCGCCGCGCTCCAAGCGTTCCATCACGTCCCGGCACTTGCGGCAATCCTGGCCGTCGGCCAGGACCTTTTTCACCAAGGTGATCCGCACGGATCAGGCCTTGCTGATCAGGTTTCCGGCGTGCAGGCCGCACTCCTTCTGCGTGGCTTCTTCCCACCACCAGCGCCCTTCGCGTTCGTGCTGATTGGGCAGAACGGGGCGGGTGCAGGGTTCGCAGCCGATGCTGATGAAGCCGCGTTCATGCAGCGGGTTGTAGGGGATTTCCAGCATACGGATGTAGGCCCAGACTTCCTCGCTGCTCATTTGCGCGAGAGGGTTGAACTTGTACAGCGGCTTTTCCGGTGTCGAGAAGGCACCGTCCAGTTCCAGGGCGGCCACTTGGGAGCGGGTGCCCGGGCTCTGGTCGCGACGTTGTCCGGTCGCCCAGGCCTTTACCGTCGACAGCTTGCGCTTGAGCGGTTCGATCTTGCGGATGCCGCAGCATTCGCCGTGGCCATCCTTGTAGAAGCTGAACAGACCCTTTTCCTTGACGAAGGGTTCCAGCAGGCGCGGATCGGGTGATACCACCTCGATGGTGATGCCGTAGTGCTCGCGCACCTGTTCGATGAAACGGTAGGTCTCAGGATGCAGCCGGCCGGTATCGAGGCTGAAGACCTTGACGTTCTTGTTGAGTTTCCACGCCATGTCCACCAGGACCACGTCCTCGGCGCCGCTGAAGGAGATCCACAGGTCATCGCCAAAAGACTCGAAGGCGAGCTTCAAGATGTCCTGGGGCGACTTGTTGGCATAGGCCGCCGCGAGTTCGGCGACATCGAAGGTTTGGCTCATCAGGCTGGCTTCCTAGTTGTAATGGCGCGGGGCGCTCTATCGTCGGCATGTTAGCAAATAGGATTTATGCTCCTAAATAACTAACGGGAAGCACTACTGCGTGCTTTGGCTATAAGGCCCGCGTTGCGCCGGCCCGGGTGAGCAGATAGAGTGCCGCCTTCTCACAAAAATCAAACGGGGAATTGCTCGTGGAAATCGCCTGTCTCGACCTTGAAGGTGTTCTCGTTCCGGAAATCTGGATCGCTTTCGCGGAAAAAACCGGAATCGAAGCGCTCAAGGCGACCACCCGGGATATCCCGGACTACGACGTGCTGATGAAGCAGCGCCTGCGTATCCTCGACGAGCATGGCCTGAAACTGTCCGACATCCAGGAAGTCATCGCGACCCTCAAGCCTCTGGATGGCGCTGTGGAGTTCGTGGACTGGCTGCGTGAGCGCTTCCAGGTGGTGATTCTTTCCGACACTTTCTACGAGTTCTCGCAGCCGCTGATGCGGCAGCTCGGCTTTCCGACGTTGCTGTGCCATCGCCTGATCACCGACGAGACCGATCGCGTGGTGGGTTACCAGTTGCGCCAGAAGGACCCCAAACGTCAATCCGTGATCGCCTTCAAGAGTCTTTATTACCGCGTCATTGCGGCAGGTGACTCGTACAACGACACCACCATGCTCAGCGAGGCGCACAACGGGATCCTGTTCCACGCCCCTGAGAACGTGATTCGCGAGTTCCCGCAGTTCCCGGCAGTCCACACCTACGAAGACCTCAAGAGCGAGTTCATCAAAGCCTCCAGCCGCTCGCTGAGCCTCTGAGTGCCCGTCTGTGAAAAAGCCCGCGATAGCGGGCTTTTTCATTTCTGGCATGGACTGCCCATCGAGGTGTGGGGTGGGGCAGGTGCAGGCCTCAGGAACACGCTCTCAGGTGCGGCCCTCAGCCCTCCAGCGCTTCCAGCGTCTCCAGCAGGACCTTCACCTTGGTGATGGACTCCTGGTATTCCGCCTGCCAATCGGAGTCGGCAACGATGCCGCCGCCACCCCAGCAACTGGCCTGGCCGTCCTTGACCAGGACCGTGCGAATGGCAATCGAACTGTCGAGCTCGCCACGTACGTCCAGATAGAGCAGGGAACCGCAGTAGATCGAGCGGCGCGTCGGCTCCAGCTCATCGATGATCTGCATGGCCCGGATCTTTGGCGCGCCGGTGATGGAGCCGCCCGGGAAGCTGCCAGCGATCAGATCCAGCGCGTCCTTGCCGGGCGCCAGATGGCCGGTAACGCTGCTCACCAGATGATGCACGTTGGGGTAGCTCTCAAGGGCGAAGAGTTCTGGAACCCGAACCGATCCCGTGGCGCAACTGCGACCCAGATCGTTGCGCAGCAGGTCGACGATCATCAGGTTCTCGGCGCGGTCCTTGCGGCTGGCCAGCAGCTCGTCCGCTTGCGCCTGGTCTTCCTCTGGCATGAGCCCCCGAGGACGTGTGCCTTTGATTGGCCGGGTTTCCACCTGGCCCTGGCTGACCTTGAGGAAGCGCTCTGGTGACAGGCTGAGGATGGCGCCACCACCAGATAAGACCTGGTAGCCCGCGAATGGCGTGGGGCATGCCTGACGCAGGGCCTGGTAGGCCGTCCATGGATCCCCTTCGCAGGGCGCCTGGAAACGCTGGGTGAAGTTCACCTGGTAGCAGTCGCCTGCCTGGATATAGGCCTGCACGCGCTCGATCGCATTCCTGTATTGCGCTTCAGCCAGGTTCCTGGCGAATGGTGCCGTCAACCGGAACGGGCCAGTCGCTGAGGTGCAGGGTTCGCTGAATAGTGCGATCAACCGCTGGCGTTCGGCTTGGGCCAGGCTCGGGTGGAACACCAGCTGGCTGGTGCGTGCCTGGTGATCAGTGACCAAGGCCCAGGCATACAGCCCGATGCCTGCATCGGGCAGCAGGAGGTCGTCGCGGGACTGCTGAGGCAGCTGCTCAAGGCGACGACCGAAGTCGTAGGCCAGGTAGCCGATCAGTCCGCCGACGAACGGTAGCTCGACGCCATTGGGTGGCGATGCCTCCCCAAGGCCGGCCAGGGCCTCGCGCAGGCGCTGAATGAAGTCGTTGGCCGATTCATTAGGTAGTGGCGCTAACTCTGCCAATGGCCAGGCACTGAATAGGTCATAGCGTCCACGGCAGGCCACTGGACGGCCGGCATCCAGCAAGACGGCGCCGGGTGCCGAACGGAGCAGGGCAAAGCGTTCGCAGGGTGATTCGTGGTAGGGCAGGTAGTGAAGTTGGCAGTCAGGCATATAGGGACGCAGGCTGGACGCAAGAGCGAATTCTAGTCTGCCTCCAGTATTGATCCTAGAGCCTTTTCTCAAGTTTGCGCGGCAAATGCATTCTGATAGTTATGTACCAATCCGACGGAGAAGCACCTTCGTTCCAGAACGATAACGACATACGGATTCAGGCTTTGGACGCAGTCCTCAACCCCGTTGCAGGTAGCCTTCAGTATTCGAAACTCATAACTCCCCCGACTATTTGCCGAGACCGCAGGTCCAGGCTGCCTTGGCCGCTCATCCCCATGCGCGGCTGTTGTTGTTCTCCGCCCTCGCCGGTTTTGGCAAGAGCACTGCCCTGGCGGCCCTGGCCGAAGCGTGTCGGGTGGGCTTGCACTGCGGTAGCCGGACCCCCGGCATTTCTCGCTGGCTGTTGGCAGCTGCTCGCTGCTGCCGTTGAACTCCGCCACTTCGGGGGCCAAGGGCTGGCTTCTGGAGTTCGGTCGCGACGAGTTGCGTCTGTCCGTCAACGAGACCCGTGAGTACCTGGAGCGGATGGGCCGGCAATTGGATGATGCCGCACTGACCGCTTTGCATAGCCATACCGAAGGGTGGGTGATTGGTGGGCAGCAGGCCAGCCTCCGGCTCCGACACCAGCCCCATGCCGCTGAACAGATGGATCGCCTCGGCAGCGGTCAGAGACCCTTCAGCCAATACCTGCTCGCCAACGTCTTCGGGCAACTCTCCGCAGAGATGCAGGGTGTGCTGCTGGCCCTCGGGATTGCCAGCCAGTTGAGCGGTGACCTGGCCAACGCCTTGACCGGCCGCCGGGACGGTCAGGAGCTGTTGGAATGACCGAAATCCATGCAGCTGTTCCCGCTGTCGCTGGGCCGTGAGCGGCAGTGGTATTGCTTGCATCACCTGTTTGCCGAGTTCCTCCGTGGTCGCCTGAAAACCAGCGATCCGGAGCGCTTCAAACAACTCCACTTCAACGCCAGCCTGTGGTTCACCCATCACAATGGATGAAGATCACGGCTTGATCACTCTGGACAGCAAGCCGTCCAAGCGGTCCTTGCAGGGGGTGGCGCTGAGCGAGTCTGGGCTGCAGGTCCACGAGCATGCGGAGCAGGGCTCGATCGAGCAGGCGATCGTACGTTAAACACTGAATCTGCAGCCCTTGGGCAAGGGCTGCGACAGGCGTCCATCAGCGACGAATCTGCTTCAGGGTTTCGGCGATCAGGAAGGCCAGCTCCAGGGACTGGTCGGCGTTCAAGCGCGGGTCGCAATGGGTGTGGTAACGGTCGGAGAGGCCGTCTTCGGTAATCGGACGGGCGCCGCCGATGCACTCGGTGACGTTCTGCCCGGTCATCTCAATGTGGATGCCGCCGGCATGGCTGCCCTCGGCCTGGTGCACTTGGAAGAACTGCTTGACCTCTTCGAGGATGCTGGCGAAATCGCGAGTCTTGTAGCCGCTGGATGCCTTGATGGTGTTGCCGTGCATCGGGTCGGAGCTCCAGAGCACCTTGCGACCTTCGCCCTGGACGGTGCGGATCAGTCGCGGCAGGTGCTCGCCGACCTTCTCGGCACCCATGCGCACGATCAGGTTCAGGCGGCCGGGATCGTTGTCCGGGTTGAGGATATCGATCAGGCGGATCAGCTCGTCACTGTCCATGCTCGGACCGACCTTGACCCCAATGGGGTTGCCGACGCCGCGCAAGAACTCGACATGAGCGCCGTCCAGCTGGCGCGTGCGGTCGCCGATCCACAGCATATGCGCGGAGCAGTCGTACCAGTCGCCGGTGAGGCTGTCACGGCGCACGAAGGCCTGTTCGTAGTTCAGCAGGAGGGCTTCGTGGGCGGTGAAGAAGCTCGCTTCACGTAGTTGCGGTGCGCTGTCCAGACCGCAGGCGCGCATGAAGGCCAGGCTCTCATCGATGCGGTCGGCCAGCTGGCTGTACTTTTCGGTCAGCGCCGAGTTGGCGATGAAGTCGAGGTTCCACTGGTGGACCTGGTGCACGTCAGCGAAGCCGCCCTGGGCGAAGGCGCGCAGCAGGTTGAGGGTGGCCGTGGCCTGGTGATAGGCGTGCAGCAAGCGTTCTGGATCGGGCACCCGGCTGACCGGGTCGAAGCCGATACCGTTGACGATATCGCCACGGTAGGCGGGCAGGGTGACCTCCCCCTGGGTCTCGTTGCCAGAGGATCGCGGCTTGGCGAACTGGCCGGCCATACGCCCGACTTTCACCACTGGGCAGCCGGCGGCGAAGGTCATGACAATCGCCATCTGCAGCAGCACCTTGAAGGTGTCGCGAATCTTCGCAGCGGAGAACTCGGCGAAGCTTTCCGCGCAGTCGCCACCTTGCAGCAGGAAGGCCCGGCCTTCGGTGACTTCGGCGAACTGCCGACGAAGCTCCCGCGCCTCACCCGCGAACACCAGCGGCGGGTAGCTCGCCAGGGTCTGCTCGACATGCGCCAGTTTGTCGGCATCCGGGTATTCGGGCTGCTGCTGGATGGGTTTGTCCCTCCAGCTCTCGGGGCTCCAGTCTTGGCTGTTCATCAGGGTCTCGATACGGCTGCTTGCGGGGAATGCGCCATGTTAACCGATTGACCTGGGCCACGTGGGGCTGCGAGTGTCGCTGCGGCGTAGGTGAGCGCATACCTGCTGGAGATGTCCTTGGCGCTGGTATCCTATTCGGGCTTTCTTCAGGCAGCTGTGGCTGACTGGGTGATGGCGGGACTAAGCCGGCAGCGATGATTCTGGCTTCAATGGCAATTGGCGCCTGATATGGCGCCGCGCTGGTGCTCGCTAGCGGCATCGGCCTTGAGTGGGATGGAATTGTGATGTCCGAGGAGCGTCTGCTCGCGGAAGTGCGCGATGATTTCGGTGTGATCCGGGTATTCGAGGTGGGCGATTATCGCGTCCTCGAGTTCGGCGAGGCCGTGGAGCAGAGTTGTGTGTTTACGGCTGATCCCAGCTGGCTCGAATACGACTACACCCGCGCGATGCTTATTGGCGCGCTGTGCCACGAGGCGCCAGAGACGGCGCTGTTCCTTGGCCTGGGGGCCGGGACCCTGACCCAGGCCTGCCTCAAGTTTCTGCCGCTCGACGACGTCGAGGTCATCGAACTGCGCCCGGACGTGCCCCGCCTGGCCATGGAGTACATGGGCCTGACGGATGATCCGCGCCTGTACCTGCGAATCGGTGATGCCCTCGAACTATTACCCAGCGCTGAGCCGGCCGACCTGATCTTCGTTGATCTCTATACCGACCATGGGCCTGGGGTAGGGCATCTGGCCTGGGATTTCCTCGGTGCTTGCCAGAAACGCCTCAGCCCCGGAGGCTGGCTGGTGATCAACCAATGGGCCGCAGATGACGGCAAACCCCTCGGCGCGGCCCTGCTACGGGGACTGTTCCATCGGCATTACTGGGAGTGCCCGGTGAAGGAAGGCAACGTCATCCTCATCGTGCCGGCCGATCTTGATCAGCAACTGGATCGTGAGGCCCTGAATGCAAGGGCAGAAGCCCTGGCGCCAAGGCTGGGCTACTCCCTGCAGCCCTTGCTGGACGTGCTGCGCGAGGCGAGCTGAGGCTTGGCGGACTGTGCTGTGGGTGCGGACTCATTCGCAAGGGGCTGCGCAGCAGCCCCCAGTCTTGAAAGGCATTCCTTCGGACTGCTTGGCGAATGACTTCGCCCCGCAAGAAAGCTGCCGGTATGCCCGGTGCGTTAATCTACCTGCCTTTGAAATGCCCGGCGCGTTGTTCCTGCTGGGCGCGCAGACCTTCTTTGGCGTCATCGCTGGCCAACAACTGTTGTGCAACAAGTGCCAACGCTGCCGCAGCGGCTTCTTCGCCTTCGTTGACAGTCTGTCGAGCCGACGCCAGGGTAGCCTTGATCCCCAACGGCGCTTGCGCCGCCACTCGCTCGGCCAGCCAGATGGCGCGTGGCAGGAGGTCTTCACTGGCCAGCACCTCTTGCACCAGGCCCAGGCGATAGGCCTCGTGGGCATCGAACTCGTCACCGGTCAGCAGCCAGCGCATGGCATTGCCCCAGCCAGCCACTTGGTGCAGCCGCAGTGTGGCGCCGGCGAAGGGGAAGATGCCGCGCTGTACTTCCAGTTGAGCAAAGCGTGTATTGCTAGCGCACAGGTTGATATCGGCCGCCAGCATCAGCTCGATGCCGATCGTGTAACAGTAGCCCTGCACGGCCACCAGCAGGGGCTTGGACAGGCGCTGGCCGCCGAAGGTGCCCCAGGCGTCGATTGCGCCTGCCGGCAGCCGCCACCCGGTGCGGAAGGTTTCGCCGACATTGGCGAGGTCCAGCCCAGCAGTGAAGTGGTCGCCGTGAGCGAACACCAGCGCGCAGCGCGCGTCGTCGTCCCGTTCATACTCACCCAGGGCCAGAACCAGATCGTCCAGCATGGCTTGGTCGAAGGCATTGCGCTTGGCCACGCGATCAAGGCCGATGAGCATGATGTGGCCGCGCTTTTCACGGCTGACGCGACCGACAGAGCTTGAAGACATGGTGGTTTCCTCGTGCGAGTGGCGGGGGCGCACGAGGGGTATAGTCGTCGAGTATTTCCTTGTCCATTGCGTTGACCGTCCGACGGGGTACAAAGAGGTGGCACAGAAAAACCTGCACGGCAAGAATGTTTTTCCTGTATGATGCGCGCCGGCCTGCAAACGGCCCCGTTCAGGAACTGCGTTTTATCCGAGGCCTTGTGCCTTCGGCTGCAAGTCCGCGTCGCGGACTACCCTTGACGATTCATCCATTCCTAAAAAAGCGTACTCGCAAATTCTCTACCAGGCTGCCAGGGTGACCCACAAGGTCCTTCACGGCATATGCAGCCATGGAACAAGGGTCTTTGCGGATGCACATTGAGGCAGACCCATGACCCAGGAACTCGGCACCTTCGCCGCGCTCGGCCTTCATCCCAATGTTCTCGCCGCAATCTCTGCGGTTGGCTATGAAGAACCGTCCCCCATCCAGGCCCAGTCGATTCCGGTGATCCTCGCCGGTCACGACATGATTGGCCAGGCCCAGACCGGTACCGGCAAGACTGCAGCCTTCGCGCTGCCGATCCTGTCGCGCATCGATCCGGCCAAACGAGAGCCGCAGGCGCTGATCCTGGCACCGACCCGCGAGCTCGCACTGCAAGTTGCAACCGCCTTCGAAACCTACGCCAAGCAGATGCCCGGCCTGAACGTGGTCGCTGTCTACGGTGGCGCACCCATGGGCCCGCAACTCAAGGCCCTGCGCCAAGGAGCCCAGGTTATCGTGGCAACCCCCGGTCGTCTCTGCGACCACCTGCGTCGTGACGAGAAGCTGCTTGCCACCGTGCAACAGCTGGTGCTCGACGAGGCGGACGAGATGCTCAAGCTCGGCTTCATGGACGACCTCGAAGTGATCTTCGAGGCCCTTCCTGAGAGCCGTCAGAGCGTCCTGTTCTCGGCTACCCTGCCGCCGTCGATCCGCTCGATCGCCGAGCGTCACCTGCGTAACCCGCAGCACGTCAAGATCGCCGCCAAAACCCAGACTGTGGCTCGTATCGAACAAGCCCACCTGATGGTCCATGCCGACCAGAAGACCGGCGCCGTTCTGCGTCTGCTGGAAGTCGAAGAGTTCGACGCGCTGATCGCTTTCGTGCGCACCAAGCAGGCCACTCTGGACCTGGCCAGTGCCCTCGAAGCCAAAGGCTACAAAGCTGCTGCGCTGAACGGCGACATCGCCCAGAACCAGCGTGAGCGCGTGATCGAGTCCCTCAAGGACGGTCGTCTGGACATCGTGGTCGCTACGGACGTAGCCGCCCGTGGTATCGACGTACCGCGCATCACCCACGTATTCAACGTGGATATGCCGTATGACCCCGAGTCCTACGTACACCGTATCGGTCGTACCGGCCGTGCGGGTCGTGATGGTCGTGCACTGCTGCTGGTAACTCCGCGTGAGCGTCGCATGCTGCAGGTGATCGAGCGTGTCACCGGCCAGAAAGTGGCCGAAGTGCGCCTGCCCAACGCCCAGCAAGTGCTGGACGCCCGCATCAAGAAGCTGACTGCCAGCCTCACTCCGCTGGTGGCCGAAGCCGAAGCCAGCCATGGCGAACTGCTGGACCGCCTGATTTCCGACATCGGCTGCAGCCCACGTGCCCTGGCCTCGGCGCTGCTGCGCAAGGCCACCAATGGCCAGGCGCTGAATCTGGCGGATGTCGAACGCGAACAGCCGCTGGTGCCGAGCTCCCAGCCGCGCGAGCGTCGCGAGCGTGATGGCGAGCGCAGTGAGCGTGGCGAGTACCGCGAGCGTCGCGCCCCGGTTCCGCTGGCCGAAGGCCGCGTACGTTGTCGCACTGCCTTGGGGACGCGCGACGGTATTGCCGCGAAGAACCTGCTGGGCGCCATCCTCAACGAGGGCGGCATTGCGCGTGAAGCGATCGGTCGAATCCAGATCCGCGAGACCTTCAGCTTGGTCGAGCTGCCGGAAGAAGGCCTGGATCGCCTGCTGGGCAAGCTGAAGGACACCCGTGTGGCCGGTAAGCAGTTGAAGCTGCGCCGCTACCGCGAAGACTGAAGCACCTGGCTATAAATGAAAAAGCCCCGCATTGCGGGGCTTTTTTATGTGTGGTGCGTGGAGGGAATGAATCGCCCCATGCACAGAAAGCAGGCGGCGCGGCTAATCGAACCGGTAGATATCCATTCCCAGTGCCCCTAGGGTGAAGCCGCTGTGTACCACTTCGAAGCAGCTGCCTGCGCCACGGGCGAAGTACAGCGGCAGCAGGTGTTCATCACTGGGATGATTTCGTACGGCATGTGGCGCGAGTTTGCGATAGTCGTGGAGCGCACCTTCGTCATCGGTCTTCAAATGGGCCACCATCCAGTCGCGAAACTCGCGAGCCCAGGGACTAATGACGTCAGGGCCGGCGCGCCAGTCCAGTTCGCCCAAATTGTGGGTGATGCTTCCCGAGCCGATCAGCAGGATGCCCTGCTCGCGCAGCGTTGCCAGTGCACGGCCAACGCGGGTCAGGAATGCCGGGCCAAGTCGGCTTGGCAGCGAAAGCTGTACGACCGGGATATCTGCGTCCGGGTACATCAGCGACAGGGGCACCCAGGTCCCGTGGTCGAAGGGGCGCTCGGGGTCGATTGAGGCTGGCAGGCCAGCCTGGTTCAGTTGTACAGCGACAGTTTTAGCCAGCCCGGGGGCGCCGGGTGCAGGATACTGCACGGCGTAGAGGGCCTGCGGAAAGCCATGGAAATCATGCCAGGTGGTGGGCTGGGCGGCACCAGAGAGCAGCAGGCGATCGCTCTCCCAGTGCGCGGAAACCACAAGAATGGCGCGAGGCCTCGGTAACGAGTCGGCCAGTTTTTTCAAGGCAGGGCCACTGGCGCCGGGTTCCAGCGCAAGCATCGGCGAGCCGTGGGAAATGAACAGGCTGGGTAGCATTTCGGAATTCCTCGGGTAGGATGCCGGCATCATCAGGGCTGGATATATCGATTTCCAGTATAAATTGTTGAACTTATCAATCGAATTGTTGGAGGCGTCATGGACGAAGCATTCTGGCTCGCGCGCTGGGAGCAGGACCAGATCGGGTTCCACCTGCGCGAGGTCAATCCTTACCTGCAGCGTTATTGGCCGAGCCTGGGTTTGGCGCGGGGTAGTCAGGTGCTGGTGCCGCTCTGTGGCAAGACCCTGGACATGGCCTGGCTCGCGGGGCAGGGGTATCGGGTTCTAGGCGTGGAGTTGGCACAGCGAGCGGTGGAGGACTTCTTCACCGAGCAAGGGCTGGAGCCGGACGTTCGCCAGGAGGGTGCGTTGCAGCGCTACAGCGCGGGCGCTGTCGAGATCCTGCAGGGTGATTTCTTCGCTGTGGCGCCCGAGCAGGTAGCTGATTGCAAGGCACTGTATGACCGGGCCGCCCTGATCGCCTTGCCGCCGGCTATGCGCGAGGACTACGTGGCGCATCTGTCGCGCCTGCTGGCGCCCGGCAGTTGCGGTTTGATGGTGACGCTCGACTATCAGCAATCGCGCCTTGATGGGCCGCCGTTCGCAGTCCCGGAGGCAGAGGTGCGCGAGCGCTTCGGCGGTGGCTGGCAGTTGGAGCTGCTGGAGCGTTGCGATGTGCTGGAGAAGAACTGGAAGTTTGCGTCGCGTGGATTGGATAGCTTGCACGAGCCGGTATTCCGGCTGCATCGGGTGGCAGCGGAGTAAGGAGAGGCGGATCCTGGGCTCACTTGGCGAATGAATTGGCTCTGTCCCAGTGAAGTGTTGTCACTGGCTGGCTCCCTTGTAGGAGCCAGCTTGCTGGCGAACGGGCGCATTTCGCGAGCAAGAACTCGGCGTCCCCCTCGCTCCTACAGGGCTCTCAGCCCGACCTTTGATGGCTAGCAACAGCTAACGCCGACAGAGCCAATGAATGTGCCGCTACAGGAGAAGCCGTAGGCAAAAAAGAGGGCGGCCATGGCCGCCCTTAGTCAGTGTGAGTCGTTTCAGCCGCGACGGCGCAGGGCTTCGATGCGCTCTTCCAGCGGCGGATGGCTCATCAGCAGGCCGGCCAGTCCGTGCTTCAGGCCGCCGTTGATGCCGAAGGCAGCCAGGCTGTCGGGCATCTGGACCGGGACGCCTTGCTCGGCGCGCAGGCGCTGCAGGGCACCGATCATGGCGTTGGTGCCGGCCAGGCTGGCGCCGGCTTCGTCAGCTTTGAACTCGCGACGGCGCGAGAACCACATGACGATGATGCTGGCCAGAATGCCAAGGACCAGCTCGGCGAAGATGGTCGCGATGAAGTAACCGATGCCCGGACCCTCTTCATTCTTCAGGATGACCTTGTCGACGAAGTTGCCGAAGATCCGCGCGAAGAACATGACGAAGGTGTTCACCACGCCCTGGATCAGTGCGAGCGTCACCATGTCGCCGTTGGCCACATGGCCGATCTCGTGGGCCAGCACGGCGCGCACTTCATCGGGCGAAAAACGCTCCAGCAGACCCTGGCTCACGGCCACCAGTGCGTCGTTCTTGTTCCAGCCCGTTGCAAAGGCGTTGGCCTCGTAGGCGGGGAAAATGCCGACTTCCGGCATCTTGATTCCGGCCTCGCGGGACAGTTGTTCGACGGTTTGCAGCAGCCACTGCTCGTGGCGTGTACGCGGCTGGGTGATGATCTCGGTACCAGTGCTCATCTTCGCCATCCACTTGGAGATGAACAGCGATACCAGCGAACCGGCAAAACCGAACACGGCGCAGAAGACCAGCAAGCTGCCATAGTTCTGGCCGGTAAAGCGGTCCACCCCGAGCAGTTTCAGCGTGATGCTGGCGATTACCAGCACTGCAAGGTTGGTGGCCAGGAACAACAGGATGCGCATCATGGTTGGATCAGTCTCCTCACGGGGAAAACGTTCGTTACTGCGGGGTATATAAGGGGCAGCCCTGGCGTATTCAACCAGGGACTATTTCAAACTGTGTCGCTTGGGGCCTGGGGATTGGCCCTGTCATCGAAGATTAGCCTAGCCAGGCGTGCCAGGCGTTCGCCGTCGGCGCCGCGCAGGGCCTCACGAAGTTGCTGGGCAAGGCTCGCGCGAACGCGCAGCAAACTGGGCGGGAGTGGCTGATCCAATTGCGCATCATGCGGGACTACGCGGGACATTCGCAGGAAGCCTTTTTCGCTCAGCACGGCCTGGTCCAGCGCTTCGAAGTGGAGGGTACTGTCGTAACGCAGGTAGCCTTCTTCAGCGAGCCAGAGAAGGGCGGCGAGACAGCTCTCGTGCCGTTTGCTCGGTAGGCCGAACTCGTCCGGCTGCTCGGGGCCAATAAGGTCCTCCACGTACAACGCAATACGTCGTGGAAACGCCTGGTAGAGCTGGAGCAGGCCGGCGGCGCAGTCCTTGTAGAAATCGTCGATCTGCAGGTCCATGGGCTAGCCTGGCAGGCGCTGGCTGCACCGCCGTGGTTGGGCCACGGCGGCGCGGCCTTTACTGGTGATAGGACTTGAGGAAGCTGCCGATGCGTCCGATGGCTTGCTCCAGGTCGTCGACGCGGGGCAGGGTGACCACGCGGAAATGGTCCGGCCACGGCCAGTTGAAGGCGGTTCCCTGGACGATCAGCAGCTTCTCGGAGAGCAGCAGGTCGAGGACGAACTTCTCGTCGTTATGGATCGGGCAGACCTTGGGGTCAATCTTCGGGAAGGCGTAGAGCGCGCCCATGGGTTTGACGCAGCTGACGCCGGGGATGTCGTTGAGCAGTTCCCAGGCGCGGTTGCGCTGCTCCAGCAGGCGGCCGTTAGGCAGGACCAGGTCATTGATGCTCTGGTAGCCGCCGAGGGCGGTCTGGATGGCGTGCTGGCTCGGCACATTGGCACATAGGCGCATGTTGGCCAGGATGTCGATGCCTTCGATGTAGCTCTGGGCCTTCTGCTTCGGGCCGGAGATGGCCACCCAGCCGGAGCGGAAACCTGCCACGCGGTAGGACTTGGACAGGCCGTTGAAGGTCAGGCACAGCACGTCCGGTGCCAGCGAGGCCGTGGAGATGTGGATGGCGCCATCATAGAGGATCTTGTCGTAGATCTCGTCGGAGAAGAGCACCAGATTGTGCTGGCGGGCCAGCTCGACCATGCCTTCCAGCACTTCCTTGGAGTACACGGCGCCGGTTGGATTGTTCGGGTTGATGATCACCATGGCCTTGGTGTTCGGGGTGATCTTGGCCTTGATGTCCTCGAGGTCCGGCCACCAGTTGGCCTGCTCGTCGCACAGGTAATGCACGGGCTTGCCGCCGGCGAGGCTGACCGAGGCGGTCCAGAGTGGGTAGTCCGGCGCCGGGATCAGCACTTCGTCACCGTTGTTGAGCAGCGCCTGCATGCACATCACGATCAGTTCGGACACGCCGTTGCCGAGGTAGATGTCTTCGATGCCGATGCCTTCCACCTGCTTCTGCTGGTAGTACTGCATGACAGCCTTGCGGGCGCTGAACAGACCCTTGGAGTCGCTGTAACCCTGCGCGGTCGGGAGGTTGCGGATCACGTCCTGGAGGATTTCTTCCGGGGCTTCGAAACCGAACGGCGCCGGGTTGCCGATGTTCAGCTTGAGGATGCGATGGCCTTCCTCTTCCAGGCGCTTGGCGTGCTTGAGCACCGGGCCGCGGATGTCATAGCAGACGTTGGCGAGCTTGTTCGATTTGCTGACCTGCATGATGCTGGATGTCCCGAGGTGGAAAGCGCCGCAGCGGGCGGCGACTGGCTGGTATCTGTGCGCCTTGGCAGGGTGTAACGCGGCTGCCAGACTGGCGTCTTATGAAGCGCGCATGATACGTGCGGCCTGATGGCCCGAAAAGGCCGGGCCAGGCTTTTTTCCACTGCCGAGGACTGCCATGGACAAGCTAGACAAACCCCTGGAAAGCTGGCGCGAAGAGCTTTCCGAAGCCCAGTTCCACGTCTGTCGCCTGGGAGGCACCGAGCGTGCCTTTAGCGGCGAGTACTATGCCACCAAGACCCCTGGAATCTACCGCTGCGCCTGTTGCGGCACGGCGCTGTTCGACTCCGATGCCAAGTACGACTCCGGCAGTGGCTGGCCGAGCTACTTCCAGCCGGTCAGTAACGAGGCCATCGCTGAACACGAGGACAACACCCATGGCATGCATCGCATCGAAGTCCGTTGCGCCCGTTGCGATGCGCACCTGGGGCATGTGTTCCCCGACGGCCCGCGTCCCACCGGCTTGCGATACTGCATCAACTCGTTGTCGCTGAAGCTCGAGCCACGCTGAGATTGGTTGTCCCCCCATTGGGCCATGGGTTGCGTCCCTTGTAGGAGCGAGCGTGAGTGCGAATTGGGGAGTGGGCTTTCGCGAGCAAGCTCGCTCCTACAACAAGGATTTCCGCTCGGCGGCTGTACCTGACTCGGAGTTGGCCTTGAGTCGGATGCGGGCTCTCTGTATCTGGAAATAAATTGCGTGCAATTTAATTGCTCGCTATTTTGGTCAGGCCACTTACTTTTCAGCAGGTTTCCATCATGAGCACCGCCCTTTTCGATATCCCGGTCACGACCATCAAAGGCGAGCAGAAAACCCTCTCTGATTTCGGCGGCAAGGCGCTTCTGGTGGTCAATACCGCCAGCAAGTGTGGCTTTACCCCGCAGTATCAAGGGCTGGAGAACCTCTGGCAGCGGTACAAGGACAAGGGGCTGGTGGTGCTGGGTTTTCCCTGCAATCAGTTCGGTAAGCAGGAGCCGGGCGACGAAGGGGCGATCAGTGAATTCTGCGAGTTGAACTTCGGCGTCAGCTTTCCTTTGTTCAAGAAAATCGAGGTCAACGGTTCCGGCGCCCATCCCCTCTATGTGCAGCTGAAGAAGCGTGCACCAGGCCTGTTGGGCAGCCAGGGCATCAAATGGAACTTCACCAAGTTCCTGATCAGCCAGGACGGCAAACTGATCAAGCGTTTCGCGCCGACCACCAAGCCGGAGGATCTGGGCGCCGAGATCGAAGCCCTGTTGAAATGAACGCTTCAGGCTCCATGAATCCAGAACTGCTGCTCGACAACCAGCTCTGCTTCAAGCTCTACGCTGCTTCCCGCGCGATCATCCGTGGTTATCGCCCGCTGCTGGAGAAGCTGGGTCTGACCTACCCGCAGTACCTGGTCATGCTGGTGCTGTGGGAGTGGCGGGCGAAGCCGCCTGAACTACCAACGGTGAAAGCGCTGGGGGAGCGATTGATGCTGGACTCCGGGACCCTGACGCCCTTGCTCAAGCGGCTCGACCAGCTCGGCTTGGTGCAGCGTCGACGCGCTGCGCACGACGAGCGAGAGGTCCACTTGGCCCTGACACCGCAAGGGGTGGAGCTGCGCGGCCAGGTGATACCTCTGCGCGCCGAGCTGATTTGCAAGAGTGGCTTTGACCTCAGTGAGATGGGCGCTCTCCGAGGGGCGCTCGATCAGCTTCTGGGACAGCTCACGGCGCAGCCTGAGTAGCGGGCAGCCACGTATCGAGCAGCGTCTCCAGTTCTTCGCGCCGGAATGGTTTGGCCAGGTAATCGTTCATGCCTGCGGCGTGACAGCGTTCGCGCTCGTCAGGCAGGGCGTTGGCGGTCAGGGCGATCACCGGCAGGTCTGGCCAGCGTCCACTCTGTCGAATCCTTCGGGTTGCCTCGTAGCCGTCCATCACGGGCATGTTGCAGTCCATCAACACCAGGTCGACGGCGTGCTGTTCCAGTCGGCTGAGCGCTTCGCCGCCATGACCGGCAAGCAACACCTCGCAACCGAGCTTGGCCAGCATGCCTTTGGCCACCAACTGATTAACGGCGTTGTCCTCTACCAGCAGCACCTTTGCATGGTGCCTCCTGGGCAGGGGAGCCTCGATGGTCTGCGTCGGTTGTTCTTCGGGCTGTCTCAGGAGCACCCGTTGCAGGGCCTGGTAGAGCGGTGTTCGGGCCAGCGGGCGGGCAAGTTGCTGCAAGGGGGCCAGTGCGTTGGTCTGGGCTGCAGACAGGAAACTGGCGTAGCCGGTAACCAGGAGGATTGGTGCGCCTGAGGCTTTGCGCAGGCTCTCCAGGCGTTCGGGGTGGTCGCTGATCAATAGGTCCGCTTCCAGTCCAGCGGGATCTGCTTCGGGATCTTTTCGCTCGTAGTCAAGGTTCCAGGCCGGTAGCCAGGTCTGCAGCAGTTCTCCCAAGCCGCCGCCCTCACTGCAGAAGGCTGCTACCCGGCCCATCAAGGGAGCTTTGTGTTCCGCGGGTGCCTGCTCGACCAGCGGCAGCTCGGCGCTGAACAGGCTGCCCACCCCCTCTTGTGACCTGACTTCGAGCTGGCCCTGCATCGCTTCGCAGAGGTGGCGGGTCAGAGCCAGGCCAAGGCCGGTGCCGCCGAACTGACGAGTAATGCCTGCGGTGGCTTGTGAGAACGGCTGGAACAGCTTGGGCAATGACTCGCTGGAAATGCCGATCCCAGTGTCTCGTACGCTGATGAGAACACCTCCTTCGCAAGGGGCGACGCGCAAATCGACGCGACCATGCCGGGTGAACTTGAGTGCGTTGGACAGCAGGTTGCTGATCACCTGCCGCACCCGGGTCGGATCTCCGGTGACCAGCGCAGGAAGGCTGGGGGCGATGATGCAGGTGAGTTCGACACCTGGGGCGGCATTCTGGGAAAGCAGGTTGGCGGTGTCTTCGGCCAGCGTGCCGAGGTCGAACGGAATCCGCTCCAGTTCCAACTGGCCGGCCTCGAACTTGGACAGGTCGAGAATATCGTTGAGCAACTCCACCAGCACGGTTCCCGAGTCGCGGGCGATCTGAAGCTGACGGCGCTGTTCGCTGCCCAACGGCGCATCCAGCGCCAGGTCGAGCATCCCGAGCAGGCCGTTGAGCGGTGTGCGGATCTCATGGCTCATGTTGGCAAGGAACGCCGCGCGTGCCTTGGCCATCTCCAGTGCGGTACTGCGAGCGGCTTCCAGTTCCTGGTTGTAGCGGCTGAGCCGGCTATTGGCGGCTTTCAGCTCGGCGGTTCGGGCCGACACGATGTCTTCCAGTTCGCTCAGGTACTGGTTCAAGCGTTGGTCGGCTACGCGACGTTGCTGCATTTCGGTCGCCAGGTTGGCCAGGTGGCGATTGGTTACCTCCACCAATACGCCGATTTCGTCCTGTTCATGACCGGGAGGGCAGGGCAGCTTGGCATCCGGTTCCCTGCCAGGGCTGCCTTCACTGAGTGAGCGGATCAATCCCACCAGCGGCTTGGTCAGCATGCTGTAGAACAACACCAGCAGGATCAACGACAGCAACAGGCTGCGCACGAAGCCGCTGAGCAGCGTAAGCATGGCGCGTCGAAGGAAATCACTGCCGAAGGCATAGGTATCGACCTCGAGGCGCAGGACGCCAAGCACTTCATTGGGTGCGTGGACGATATAAAGCGGATCTTCGAAGTCGCGGCGCTCGCCGAAGAGAAAGTCGCTGAGCATTCGAAAGTCGCTTTCAGTGCGCGCCCGGTTGACGCTCGCCAGCACTGCGCCGTTGTTGTCGATGATCTCGGCGCGAATGACAGCAGGTGAGCGCAGCAGGCCGGTGACCAGCTCCTGGGCCAGTTCGGCGTCGATGTTGTAGGCGATGCGGGCCGCGGGGCTGTGGCTGATCTGCAGCAGTGCCTGGATCTCGCGGTCGATCGAGGCATCTTCGTTGATGTAGTCGTTCGCGACCTGGATGATGCTGAGGACCGTTCCGAGGATGAACGCCACCAGCACCGTGAGGCTGGCCTGCTTGAACGACAGCCGTTGAGTCAGCGGAATGTCCATGGGGGCGGGGGGTGGCCTTGTTCCGTGAGCTTGCCAAGCATAGCCTATCCGGTCTTCCCGCAGTGCCTGGTGACTGCGGCTGAGCCAAGGAGTTGACCGTGGATTCCCGTTTGAATGCCTTTCTCGAGCGCGCCGATGCTGTTCTCGCGCGCCTGGAACCCCTGCTGCCGGCAACCCGGCCTGATATCGACTGGCAGCAATGCCTGGCGGCGCGTTGGCACCGTGAAGGTCGCGGCGGTTACCTGCAGCCGCTGCAGGTGAGTCTGGACCTGGATCTGAGCGACCTGATTGGTGTCGATAACCAGCGTGAGCAGCTCGCTCGCAACACGCGCCAGTTCGTCGATGGGTTGCCTGCCAACCACGCGCTGCTCTGGGGTGCCCGTGGTACCGGTAAATCGTCCCTGGTGCGCGCCTTGTTGGCGGAGCACGCGGGGGCCGGGCTGCGGCTGATTGAGATCGAGCGTGACCACCTGGCGGACTTGCCGCGGGTGGTCGAGCAGATCGCCGGGGTTGCCCAGCGCTTCGTGCTGTTCTGCGATGACCTCTCGTTCGAGGCGGGCGAGGGGGACTACCGGGTGCTCAAGAGCGTGCTGGACGGCTCCCTCGAGCGTGCGCCGGAAAATGTCCTGCTCTATGCCACCTCCAACCGCCGTCACCTGGTGCCGGAGAAACAGAGTGACAACGAGCATTGGCAGATGGTCGATGGCGAACTGCACCCCAACGAGGCGGTCGAGGACAAGATCGCCCTGTCGGATCGTTTCGGTCTCTGGCTGTCGTTCTATCCCTTCACGCAGGAGCATTTCCTGGCCGTGGTGCGCCACTGGGTCGGCGTGCTCGCCAAGTCGGCGGGGTTGGAATGGGAATGGAGCGAGGATCTGGAAAAACTGGCGATTCGCTGGGCCCTGGGACGGGGCAATCGCAATGGCCGTTGTGCCTATCAATTCGCCCGTCAGTGGGTCGGGCTGGCGCTGCTGGAGCAAGGTAAATGATCGATCTGCAGCAGGCCGGTAGCGGGCTTGCCGGCTACGCGCTGCTGGCGGCCCAACTGGAATCGCTGCTGGCGGATGAGCGTGATTTCATTGCCAACAGCGCCCAGTTCGCGGCTTTCCTCTACAGCGAGCTGCCCGATTTGAACTGGGCCGGCTTCTATCTGAATCGCAACGAACAGTTGGTGCTGGGGCCATTCCAGGGCAAGGTCGCCTGCGTGCGCATTCCCTTCAGCAAGGGCGTCTGCGGCGTGGCGGCCAGCACGCGGCAGACCCAGCGTGTCGACGATGTGCATGCGTTTCCAGGGCATATTGCCTGCGACAGCGCCTCCAATAGCGAATTGGTGGTGCCGCTGGTGAAGGACGGGCGATTGATCGGCGTGCTGGACCTGGACAGTCCGGAATTGTCGCGTTTCAGCGCAGAGGACCAGCTTGGGATCGAGCAGTTAGCGTTAATTTTCCTGCGCCTGACGGACTGCAGTGGTCTTTGAGTGACAAGTAGCCCGGACTCAGTCCGGGCTACCGCTCGAATGAATGCCGTGTGGAAGGGCAGGCTGCGCACCAGTCGGGCATCGATCGCTTCCTCCCCCGATTGAAATGCCTGAGTTGGTGCGCATGGCGCACCCTACGGTCGGCATTCGCAGTTGCGGTAGATTTCAGGCTCTGCCACTGAGCTTGGCCAGCATCTTCTGCTCGCCGGGGAGCACCGCTTGCACGGATTCACGTGCCTTCATCCGTCCGTAATGGGCAGCCAGCCTGGGCCAGCGCTCGGCGTCCAGTTGTTCGCCGCCATGCTCCATGTTGATCAACTGGCTGGCAAAGGCGATGTCGGCCATGGTCAGGCGCTCGCCCACGAAGAATTCCGCACCGCTCAGGGTCTTTTCCAGGTAGTTGAAGTGCTGCGGCAGCTTGTCAGTCAGTGCTGCCTGCACAGCCGCTTCGTCGCAGTGCTGGCCCATGGTGGGCTTGAGCGCGCGGTTACGAAACACCGTGAAGGTGCTTAGCGGTGCCAGTTCGTAGTCCGCGTACTTTTCCAGCCAGCGCACCTGGGCGCGCTCGTTGGTATCGCGTCCATAGAGCGGCGCGAGTTCACTGTGCTTGTCCTCCAGGTACTGGCAGATCACGCTGGAGTCGGCGAGGCTGAAATCGCCGTCGCGCAGCGCGGGTACCCTGCCCAGAGGGCTCAACTCGCGGTACCACGCTGGCTGCGCAAAAGGCGAGACGATCTCCAGTCGGTAATCCAGGCCTTTCTCCAGCAGATAAAGGCGTACTTTGCGGACAAATGGGGAGAGTGGGGCGCCGTAGAGGGTAAGACTCATCAAGGGTGTCCTTGTCTGATTGGATCAGCGTGAAGGTCAGTCGTAGATGTTCTTCTTTTTCCAAAGATCATCGTCATCCAGTGACTTCAGACCTTCGGTCAGCTCGCTCGGTTCGTTGGTTTGCGGTTGTGCTGTCTCCAGAACCAATGCGTTGGCGCGGGCGAGGTGGGCCTGCAGTTGTTGCTTCTGGTTCTGGTAGCGTGCCGGGTCGGGTTGCTTTTGCAGGTACTGCACGCCTCGCTCGAACGCCAGCCGCGCTTGTCGAGGCTGTTCCTCCTGCACCGCTTGCAGGCCGAGGTTGGTGAAGAACTCAACATGCAGTTGGACCAGCAGGTCGCGAATTTCCTTGACCCAGTTCTTGGCGTCGTTAGCCGCCAGCAGTCCCTCCTGGGCAGCGCGACCGATCTGGCCGTGTAACCCTTCGAGCTGAAAGCGGACTTCCTTTGCCTTGGCTTCGCTGAGGATCTTTTGTGGCGCGTTGGTGACGGGGATGGCTTCGCCCAGGTTGGCCAGTACACGGAGCTCCTCGAGCCTGGCCTTCAGGCGGGCATCCTGTTTGTCCAGCTGCTGCAGGCTTTCGCCGAGTTGAAGCTGCAGTCGGGTCAGGAGGAGTTTCAGGGCAGGGGAGACCATTTGCCCGGGCATCGTTTCGGAGAGATCGCCGCAGCGGCGGATCCGGTCGGTCAGATCGGCTTTCTTGCGGGCTTTTTCCAGCTTGGTGTTTTCCACCATGTGATTGATGTAGCCAATGACGATCAGAATCACGATACCGACGACGATCAACAGGGTGATCACGAGTGGCGACATCTGAAAGGCTCCCGCGCACTTATAGGAATTGCGCCGGAGTGTAGAGGCTTGGTTGCCATGCTCATAGAGGTGGTTCAAAAATTGAGCAGAAGTCGTTGATTTTAAAAAGTATTTCAAGGAGGGTTGACGGGTGTTGAAAGGCTCCCTAGAATGCGCGCCACTTCGACGCGATGCCCGACGGGTAAAGCGAAGAAGCCGGAAAATGCTGAAAGCTGTTGTAAGTTCCGGGCCGCGTCCCCTTCGTCTAGTGGCCTAGGACACCGCCCTTTCACGGCGGTAACAGGGGTTCGAGTCCCCTAGGGGACGCCAGTTTCAAAGTTGCATGCGGGAATAGCTCAGTTGGTAGAGCACGACCTTGCCAAGGTCGGGGTCGCGAGTTCGAGTCTCGTTTCCCGCTCCAGATTTGCAAGCAATGCTTGTTGAGCCTTGTTTGTCCCCTTCGTCTAGTGGCCTAGGACACCGCCCTTTCACGGCGGTAACAGGGGTTCGAGTCCCCTAGGGGACGCCAGTTTCAAAGTTGCACGCGGGAATAGCTCAGTTGGTAGAGCACGACCTTGCCAAGGTCGGGGTCGCGAGTTCGAGTCTCGTTTCCCGCTCCAAATTATGATCTACAGATGTCCACTGAACTCTGTAAGTCATTGAAAAAGGGCCGTAAGGCCCTTTTTTCGTTCCAGCAAAATCTACTGGAATCCTCCCCCGGCCAGGACTTTTAAGTCCATTTTTGAGTCCATCTTTACGAGGGGTGGTTGCCGAATTGTTGCTGGAGGAGTGCGGTCTGCGAGACAAGCATCTAGTCCTGACTTCTGTTCAGGAACTCGCTCGTGGCGCCCGCTGCGACAAGTTGGCCGGAAGCTTTGCCGCGATGGCCACACTGGCTTGCACGCTGCGCTGCCTACGGCAGTACTAATGGGATGGTCGCCCCCACACCCTACCAGGGGTTAGGCTCTGGCTGGGGGCATTCACGGAGACCATCATCATGAGCGCAGTCGCACTGGTAGGCATTGATCTCGGCAAGCACAACTTCCATCTGCATGGGCAGCACAAGTCTGGGCGAGAGGTTTTCCGCAAGAAGGCGACGCGTCTACGGACGATGCGATTCTTGGGCAACCTGCCAAGCTGCACCGTGGCGATGGAGGCTTGTGCCGGATCGCATTTCGTGGCCCGCCAACTGATAGCGTGAGGCGAAGCTGATCTCATCGCAGTTCGTGCGGCCCTTCGTCAAGGCTAACAAGAACGACTTCGTGGATGCCGAGGCGATCTGCGAAGCGGCTTCGCGACCGGCAATGCGCTTCGTGACGCCCAAGACCGAGGCGCAGCAAACCCTGTCTGTGCTGCATCGAATCCGTGACTCTCTGGTGCGCGATCGCACCAAAACCACCAACCAGGTCCACAGGCTTCCTGTTGGAGTTCAGTATCAGCCTGCCGAAAGGGCTGTCGCTGCTCAGGCGTTTGCCGAACACACTGGCCGAGCATGAGCTGCCGCCTCGGTTGATCATGCTGCTAACACGTCTAAACCAACACTTCTGCTACCTGGATGAACAGATCAGGGAGTTGGACAAGGACATGGCCAGCCAGTTTGCCGAAGACGACCTCGGAACTCTCCTGTTGACCATACCGTGTGTGGGGCCGATCACGGCCAGCTTGCTGTTGGCCGAGATGGGCGATGGTAAACAGTATGGCGGCAGTCGTGATTTCGCGGCTTCGGTGGGACTGGTTCCTCGCCAGTACAGCACGGGAGGCCGAGCCAACAACCTGGTACGAAAAGAGGCTTTCGAAGCCGCAGTGCTTTTAAGGATCGCTAGGTGCGACTCTCATCGTGGCGCGGGGCAGGGCCCACACTGACGCCGGATAGATTTAGGCAAGCCAAACACTCATCGTTGATCGGCATTGCAGAAACGGGGGTGACCATAGATTTTCGTACAAAACCTAAGAGCGGAACTTTTGCCCATAGCAGGGCGTTATGCCGGACATGCCTCTCTGATATTGGTCGCATGCGGTTAAGGCCCAATAAAGTGCATCGGTTCACTGGCGCACGTGGTCGGCGGCGCGCCTCGGTCTCCAATAAAAAGAAGGATGTTCCCCATGCTTGTCCGACGCCCTGCCCGGGTCTTGCTGGCGCTCACGTTGCTGGCCCAGTCCATTACCGCTTCCGCTGCACCCTCCGCTAAGGACGCAACCGAAATGACCCGGGCTTCCAACCTGCAATGGTTGCAGCGCTTACCCTTCGCCGATCGAGCTGACTTCGAGGCCGCACAGCGTGGCTTACTGGAGCGCTTCGATGGCATGGTGGACAACGGCAAAGGGCAGGCCGTGTGGGATCGCGGCACCTACGCCTTTCTCGATGGTCGCGAAGCCCCGGCGACGGTGAACCCGAGCCTCTGGCGTATCGCCCAGCTGAATAACATGGCCGGGCTGTTCCAGGTCACCGAGGGTGTCTATCAGGTGCGCGGCCTCGATCTTGCCAACATGACCCTGATCGAGGGCGAGAAGGGGCTGATCGTCATGGACCCGTTGCTCACGGTGGAAACCGCCCGGGCGGGCCTGGAGCTCTATTTCAAACATCGGCCACGTCGGCCCGTGGTGGCGGTGATCTACACCCATTCCCACATCGACCACTTCGGCGGCGTGCGTGGCGTGGTAGACGAGGCGGATGTCAAAGCAGGCAAGGTGCAGGTCATTGCGCCAAGTGGCTTCTTCGAGCATGCGGTCAGCGAGAACGTGCTGGCCGGCCCGGCCATGAAGCGCCGGGCGCAATACATGTATGGCTCGCTGCTGTCCCGAGGCGAACGCGGGCAGGTAGACGCGGGCCTGGGCAAGGGCGTGCCGACTGGTGGTACGGTGAGCTTGATAGCGCCTACCGTGGAGATCGCCCAGCAATTGGAGACACGCACCATCGACGGCGTCGAGATCGAGTTTCAGCTAACCCCGGGCACCGAGGCGCCGGCGGAGATGAACCTCTATTTTCCGCGCTTCAAGACCCTGTGCATGGCGGAGAACGCCACCCATGTGCAGCACAACGTGCTGACCCTGCGCGGCGCCCTGGTGCGTGACCCGAAGATATGGGCGCAGTACCTGGACGAGGCGCTGGTTCGCTATGGCGACAAGGCCGAGGTGCTGTTCGCCCAGCATCATTGGCCCACCTGGGGCCAGCAGGAAATCCGGGAATACCTGGCCGATCAGCGCGACATGTACGCTTTCATCGACAGCCAGACGCTGCGCCTGATCAATCAGGGCCTGACCCCGACCGAAATCGCCCAGCGCCTCGATTCGCTGCCGCCCCGGCTGGCGAGCAAGTGGTATAGCCGCGACTATTACGGCTCCCTGAGTCACAACGTGCGTGCGGTCTACCAGCGCTACATGGGCTTCTACGACGGCAATCCGGCCAACCTGAATCCCTTGCCCCCGGAAGATGCCGGCAAGCGCTACGTCGAAGTGATGGGTGGTGCCGACCAGGTCCTTGCCAACGCGCGGAAGGCGTTCGCCGCGGGCGACTATCGCTGGGTGGCCCAACTCACCAATCACTTGGTCTTCGCCCAGCCTGACAATGCCGAGGCCCGGGACCTTCAGGCCGACGCGCTGGAGCAGCTGGGCTACCAGAGCGAGAACGCGACCTGGCGTAACGCCTATCTGAGTGGCGCCCAGGAACTGCGCCAGGGCGTGGCCCTGGCCAAGGGCGGCAATGGTGCGCCGGACCTGGTCCGGGCGCTGACACCGTCGATGTTCTTTGACTACCTGGCCGTACGCATAGATGCGATGAAGTCGGCCGACGAAGACCTGCGGATAAACTGGCGTTTCACTGACCTCAATGAGGACTACGCGCTGACCCTGCGCAATGGCGTGCTGACACACCGCAATGGCGCCCGGCATGCCGCGCCGGAGATCAGCGTAGCCATGACCAAGGCGCTGCTGGACCGCATCGCCCTCAAGGAAACCGGCTTCCTCAAGGAGTCGACCATTGGTGGCATCACTATCGAGGGTGGGCGTCTGAAGCTGCTCAAACTGCTGGGTGGGCTGGATGAGCCTAACGGGCAGTTCAATCTGGTCACCCCCTGAATCTGGTGGGTGAGGCCCCGAGCGAGACACGTCGCGCGGGACCCCGATTCGGGGCAGGAATCTGCCCCGACGGTCACTGGGTGACCTGGATCACCGGCGGCAACCAACGCTTTTCGAGCACCTCGGGTTTGGGCCAGTAGAGGCGCAGAAACAGGTTGAACTGACCTTCCGGGGCGGGCAGCCAGTTGCTGTGCTGGGCCACTTCGGCTGGTGGTTCGTGTTGAATGAAAAGATCCAGCGAGCCGTCGTCGTTGTAGTGCAGATCATCACGGTCACCCAGTGCGTAACGGTCCAGAGGGTTGGCCGAGAGCAACTGCTGGGCGTTGTACAGGGTCAGCGACCAGAAAGCGCGGGCAGGCGGCAGTTGGTCTCTGCTGAAGTGCAGGACATAGCGCTGGTCGCCGCCCAGTGGCCGGCCCTGTGGATCCTTGTGCAGGTTGGGGTAGAGGGCGTCATCCGGAGTGTTGGCGCCGAAGCCGAGTTTCGCGACCAAGGCGCGTTGCTGGTAGCGAGCGCCATACTCGCCCAGGTCGTAGCCAATGCGCCAACCGTTGTAGGTGTCTCGTTGCTCCAGCAATTGCTGGCTGTCATTCAGCAGCCCGACCACCTTGCGATAGCCGATTCGCGAGCCGAGGCGCTGCAGCGGCGACTGGTTGACATCGCAGTCGTCGTTGATCAGACCGATGGCCTGGATGCGCGCCAGTATGGGCGCGTCTTCCGTGCGTGGAGGGTTGTGGTGCAACAGCTGGCAGAAGGCGGCGAAAAACTGGTCCTGGTTCCAGTTGGCCAGCTGTCGGTCCGGAGCCTGGCTCAGGTCCAGCGGTGGCAGCTCTGCCATATCGGCTGGCGTTGCGGCCACGGGATGGCCTTGCCAGACGCTCAGCGGCATGAGTTGGAAACGCTGCTGCAACTGGTGGATCTCGGCGTAGTCCTCAGGGCCGCTGCTCTTTATTCGGCCGATCATCCAGGCCATCTGGGTGGGTATCCGGATTACGTCCATTCCAGCCGGAGCCGTGCCATTCCAGGTCGGTCCTGCGACGAGGAAGGTCTTGGGCTCGGTGCCAATGGTACGGGTGCCGGGGCTGGTCACCACGTTCGACCAGGCGTCCATGATCGGCATCATGTAGTAGTAGCCGTTGGTGTCGGGGATGCTCATCACCACCGGCTCCTGGCGCAGATCAAAGTGGGTGATGCTGTACAGCGTGTCGACGTTGGGCGACACCACGCTGTTGAAGCTGGCGTCGGGAAAGCGAAGGCTATGGCGAAAGCCGTTGATGGCCGTGGTGCCGAGCAGTTCCTGGTGCTGCTTGGTCAACTCCATGAGTACCAGCGGGTAGCCGAATAGGTAGGCTTGGGCCGTTTCCCGGGCCTGGTTCACCACGCTGAAAGCGGAGGCCGTCAGGCCGGCGGCGACCAGGGTCGTAGCACCGAGGCCCAGCCCCCAGCGCATTTTCCTGCTCAGTGCCATGTGCTGCCCTCCCTTGGCGCCTGGTTGACGGAGCCTGCCACTGCTACCGGGAGCGAGTTGGGCGCTAGCGGGCGCGCGCGGATTGTCCTGCTGGTGGATAGCTGAATCTGTGTTGTCATTGTTGTTTTCTCGGCTATGAGTTCCAGGCTGTTGTGCAGTCCCTGTCTGTTTCAGATCGATCGAATAGTTAGGTCAGGCGTGCTCCAGGGGTGAGAAGGAAATGTCGGACCCTGTGCCGTGCTGAAAGGTGCCGGCATAAGCTTTTCGCCAGCGTCTTCGGTGGTGTCGCGCACGGCGTTGAGCATTGCGAGCAGCGCCATGGTCACCAGCGCCAAGCCGGTGAAGACAACCTTTCCCAGACTCGCCCGGCCGCGCTCGTCGCGCAGCATTGCCAGGCTGCGCTGATAGCGTCGCCCCTGGCGCTCCCCCAGGATGCCGGCCGTACTCAGCGCAATCAGCACAACCCACGGGGCTTGCCCGCGCAGGGCCAGGCAGGCAATCACCAGCAGCGATACCTGTGTCCGGCGCCAGGCCAGTTCGGTGCGTTCGGCCTGCAGGCCGTTGTCGGTCGACACTTCAGCCGCCCCAGCGCGGCCAGAACAGGCCGATCATGATCAGCGCAGCCATGCAGCAGCCGAGCGCCAGCAGCGGCACCAGACCTGGCAGCGGCAATGCATGGCGGTGACGAAGGGCGCGCTCCACCGACAGCCAGCGCAGGCAGGCGCCGACGCTGACCAGGATGCTCAGTGACAGCAGGCTCAAGGTGATGATCAGCCGCAGTAGCGGCTCGAAGGCCTGGCTGGCGAACGTCTCGACGGCGATGCCGCCGCCAAGCAATGCCAACGCGGTTCGGATCCAGGCCAGGAAGGTGCGCTCGTTGGCCAGTGTGAAACGAGGGTCCGGCTCCTCGCCGCCCAATAGCGACAGAGAGAGTGTTTTGCGTGGCAGGTTGCGGTGATCTGGAGTGCTCATGCAAGACTCTGAATGCAAATCTGCCGCCGGCCCGGGAGGGGCCAGCGGCGTGGGGTGGGCTCAGCGCAGGACCTTGCTGCGCAGGGCGCGCGGCAAGTAGTCGGAGGCACTGAATCAGCAATTGAAGTTGAGCGGCTGACGCTGTTCATTTGTGAGGCCTGCGGCGGTGTGACGGCCTGTGTTCAGGTCGTAGGTCGCGTCCATGGCTTCAAAGGCCGCTATAGCGGTGGGTCTGGGCATCAGTTCCGGATCGTGGTCGGTGCCAACAACTCTGGGCCCAGGAAGCAGCGCCACGCTCGGTTGATTTCCGGTTTCTCCGAGCTGGAAGCCCACGGCCGAGGCGGTTCCGACCAGGCAACTCAGGATCAGCAAGAGGAGCGGCTGGCAGAAGCTGCCGCGCAGTATCGAGGTCATCACTCTTGTCCTCTTTATTTTCCTTATTGCAGAGTGAGAAGTTGTATTGGGAGGAAATTAAGTGCCTTTCTTCGGGTAATGATTTTCCCGACGTTTAAGTTTGAATTATCTAATTTAGCGAGTAGACGAAACTTGAAGTTTTAAGAGCCACTTGATTGCGTGGAAGAGTGTTCGGCAATGTCGTCGTGAGGTTATGTTGCTCCCTTCTGACGTGTTTTCAGCGATACTAGGCATCGGCCGGAGACCTCACAAATAGCGTCTTCAGATAGTTGCCATAACGCTTCGGCATAGCCAGAGATACGCCATGACCCTCAAGCAGCTCCGTTATCTGATCGCCATTGCCGAAGCCGGCAGTTTCTCCGCTGCCGCGCGCCGGGCGTATATCGCCCAGCCGGCCCTGAGTCGGCAGATCGGTTTGCTGGAAAGCGAACTGGACATGCAACTGCTGGAGCGCCAGCACGACGGCATCGCCCTGACCGATGCCGGGCGGCGGCTCTACGAGGTGGCCCGCTCCGTGGTGCAGAAGCTGGATTCGGTGAAGGACGAGCTCAAGTCCACCCGCGGCGATCCCCGTGGCCACGTAGCCATTTCGATTCCCGCCACCGCTTCGGCGCTGCTGCTGCCGGCCATCATCTCCAGGGCAGCGGAGAAGTTTCCTGGCATCGCTCTCACGGTGTGCGACGGCCTGACACGCGAGGGCGGGCAGGCGATCGAGCTAGGCAAGGTGGATTTCGGTGTTGTTCCCAATGCCGAGGAACTGGAGAACGTGGCCGCCGAGCCGATCCTGATTGAGGAACTCTACTGGGTAGGGCAACCGGATGCGCCGAGCGATGCCATCACCATCACCCTGGCCGAGGCGGCTGCCACGCGGCTGGTGATGCCGCCGCGCTCGCTGCACTTGCGCCGGCGCATCGAGCAGGCGGCCATGGAGGCCGGCGTCACGCTGAACTCGGTCTATGAGCAGCAGTCCGCCCCTGGCATTGCCAGTCTGGTGCGCAGTGGGTTGGCTACCACCATCAGCAACTGGCCGCCGTTGGAGGAACTGCTGGAGCCAACGGCAGCGCGGCTGATCGTCGAGCCGAAGATCACCCGTACTGTGTCCATCGCCCATTCGGTGCACAAACCGCTGTCATTCGCCGCGTCCTGCATGCGTGACTTGGTGCGTGTGCTGCTGGTAGAGGCGGTTCAGGCTGGCCGCTGGCGCGGCAGCCTGATTGAGCGCAGTTTCGAGCAGACGCCTCAGGCCTGGGAGCACGCCGACAGCGAGGCGCCCTGACGCAGGCGCTCGCGGGAGCGTTCCGGGTTGAGGAGGCGCAGGCCGATCAAGCCCGCCACCACCATTACCGCGCCGCACACCAGGAAGCCTTGGGCGTAGCCGTCAGGATGGTCGGCGCCGGCTCCATGCACCAGCAGGCCCGTGACCACCGGTGCGGACAGTCCGGCCAGAGAGGCGATGGCATTGCCGATGGCGAGGATGCCACCGCGCTGGCCGCTGGGGGTGAATTCCGCGAGCATGGCCGGTCCCACCGAGTACATCACCAGGGCTAGGCCACCGCTCAGGGTCAGGCAGGTGATGCGCGCGACTACCGAGATATCCGACAGGATCAGCGACGCGGAGAGCAGCCCGCCAGCGATCAGGCACAGGGAAACGAATACGCCCCGCGACAACCGCGAAGGAACACCTCGGCTCAGCAGGCGCTGGGACAGCCAGGCCATGAACAGGCTGAGCGGGGTGGTTACCACTACGAACAGCACGAACATTCGACCGGTATTGATCGGGTCGATGCCCAGGCCGGTTTCCAAGTAGCTGGGCACCCAGGTCAGGGTCAGGGCCAGGGACCAGTTGGCGGCGAAGTGGCAGATATAGTTGCCCAGCACACTGCCATCGGTGAGCAGTCGACGGTAGGGCACCCGGTGGGAGTCCAGTTTCACCTGCCCGGCACGCAGGTTATCGAGGGTGCCTTCGCGACCCAGCAGTAGCCAAAGCGCACACCAGACCAGGCCGATGGCGGCAAGCACGGCGAAGTTTGTGCGCCAGCCGTAGTTCAGGCTGATCCACGGGATCATCGCGCCAGCAACCAATAGTCCCATGGCGCTGCCGGAGTGGAGCAGGGCCACTGGCAGGTTGCGGCGGTCGTTGGGAAACCATTTGTACAGCGCATGGGTCGCCACCGGTGAGGCCGGACCCTCGCCGATGCCCAACAGCACCCGGCAGGCAACAATCATCCACAGCGAGCTGACGAACAGCATCGGTAATTGGATCAGTGCCCAGAACAGGCCCATGCCCAGCAGCAGGGTTCGGGTCGGGCGCCGGTTGGCGAGGAAGCCGCCGACCACGGCGGAAATGGAGAACAGCCAGTGCAGGGCGCCGCCGATCAGGCCGAACTCGGTCGGGGTCAGGCCCAGTTCCTGGGTCATGGGAACGGCGACCAGGCCGATGACGACCTTGTCCAGGAAGTTCACCAGCATCATGAAGGCCAGCAGGATGGCGATCATCCAGGCCGTGGCTGGGCGGAAGGCAGCGTCGTCGCGAGTCATGGGGTTCATCTCTGATCTTGTTTTTATCGAAAAAAGCCCGTCCCGCGTGGAAGACGGGCTTGCGCACGCGCCCTAGCTGGGCATCAGCACGCCCTTGGCGATGGTGTTGCGCTGGATCTCGCTGGTACCCGTGAGGATGCGCATCATACGGGTCGCGCGGAAGATCCATTCGACTGGATGTCCCTTTATCAGCCCGGCGCCGCCGTGGATCTGCACCGCCTTGTCGGCAATGCGGAAGGCGGTTTCCGAGGCGAACAGTTTGCACATGGGCGCCTGAACCTTGATGTCACCGCCGGCATCGTTCGACTGCGCCGTGGCGAACATCATGCTGCGTGCGGCGTACAGCTCGGTGGCCATGTCGGCGATCATGTGGTTCACCGCCTGGAACATCGCGATGGGTTGGCCGAACTGCTTGCGGGTGCGGGCGTGGTCGACGGTCAGGTTCAGTGCTAGGCCGGCCATGCCCAGCAGGGTGGGGCAGTGCAGTAGACGATTGAGGGTGATACGGCCCATGGCCAGCTTGAAGCCCGCGCCTTCGTCGCCGATGCGGTTCTCTACCGGCACTCGTACCTCGTCCAGAAGGATGTCGCCGTGGCTGCCGCCCCCGGACATCACCGCGTAGTCGGTCTCCACACGCACGCCAGGGGCCTTGAGGTCGACGAAGAACGCGGAGATGCCCTGGGCACCGCGTCCCGGTCCGGTCACGGCGAGCAGTACCGCGATGTCGGCATAGGGCGCACCGGAAATGTAGCGCTTGCCACCGCTGAGAACGTAGTGATCACCCTCGCGGCGGGCCTGGGTCTGGATGGCCGAGGCGTCCGAGCCTGCTTCTGCTTCAGTGAGGGCGAAGCAGACCGTCTGCTCGGCGCGGCACACCGGCTGCAGGAAGGATTCGATCTGGTAGGCGCTCGCCACCTTGAACAGATGGCCGATGCGTGGCGGGCCGGACAGTTCTCCCAGTACGTGCGGGGCCAGCATCGATCCGGTGAGAACGGTGGCCTCCTTCACTGCGCAGAGGTCGGCGCTGCTCAGTCCGGCGCCGCCCAGGGTTTCGGGCAGCATGATGTTGTAGAAGCCCAGTTCGCAGGAGCGCTTCCAGACTTCCCGCAGCAGCGGCCGGGGATGGGGCTCCCCCCAGGACAGGCCTTCACGGCGTTCAAGGGGCAGGATCTCGTCGCGGATGAAACTGTCGATGGCCTCGATGATCGCCTTGGCCTTGTTGCTTGGTTGGTACATGTTGGACTCTCCCGTGCTCAGATCCGGCGCTCGCTGTTCTGCCAGTACGCCTCGCGGATCAGGCGACGTACTACCTTGCCGTTCGGGTTCTTCGGTAGCTCCTTGACGAAGTCCACCGCGCGCGGCTTCTTGAAGCCGGCCAGGGTACGGCCGCAATGCTCGATGATGGCCTCGGCACTAAGGGTCTCGCCCGGCTTGAGCACCACCACGGCGCGCACCGCTTCGCCCCACTGTTCGTCAGGCACGCCGACAACCGCGGCCTCGAAAACCTGCGGCAGGCTGTAGAGCACCTGCTCCACTTCGGTGGGATAGATGTTGAAGCCGCCAGAAATGATCATTTCCTTCTTGCGGTCGACAATGAACACGTAGCCATGCTCATCCACGATGGCCAAGTCGCCGGTGAGGTAGTAGCCGTCGCGCATCACCTCAGCGGTCAACTCTGGCGCCTGCCAGTAGCCCTGCATGATGTCCGGGCCTTTGACGACGATCTCGCCGATTTCGCCGGGGCGAACGTCCTTGAACACCTCGTTGACCACCCGCAGGTCGGTCTCGAAGTAGCAGCGTCCGCAGGAGGCCAGGCGCCGGTAGTCGCCGTCTTCCACTAGGTGGTCTTGCTCGGTGAGCACGGTGACCAGCGAGCAGGTCTCGCCAGCGCCGTAGCCCTGGGCCAGGATCGGCCCGAATACCCCGATGGCGCGTTTGACCAGGGCCGGTGCCATCGGTGCAGCGCCGTACATAACCAGGCGAAGGCTCGACAGGTCGAAGCGTTCCACCTCCGGGAAGTTCACCAAACGGTTGATCATGGCCGGTACCAGGAACAGGCGGGTGACCCGCTCGCGCTCGATGGTCTCCAGCAGCAGGCGGTCGTCGTAGCGCTCCAGCAGCAGGTTGCAGGCGCCCACCGCCAGCAGCGGCATGATCTGCATGCCGCTGGCATGGGTGATGGGGCCAACGTGGGCCATCACGTCACCAGGCGCGGCGCGGCGGGTCGGGCTGGCGATGCTCTTGCGGATCAACGCCTTGCGGTTGCCAAAGCTGAGCATGGCCGCCTTCAGCACACCGGAGCTGCCGGAGGTGTAGTGCAGCACGGCCAGATCGTCGTCGGCAGGGTCGCAGCACGCGTGGGTCGTGCTGCCCCGCTCGAGCAGGGCGGGATAGGTGATGTCACCGGCCCCGCCGTCGAGAGAGATGATCCAGCGCAGTTGTGGCAGGTCGGCGCGGTGGCTGGCGAGTGCTTCGGCGAAGCGCCCGTCGGTGATGACGGCAACGCTGCGCGAGTCTTCCAATACCTGGATCACCTCATCGACCGAGAGGCGGGCGTTTACCGGCACTTTCACCATGGCGCTCTTGTATAAGGCGATTTCCGCTTCCACAAGTTCCACGCGGTTCATCGCCAGAATGGCGACATGTTCACCACGCGCGATCCCGAGTGCGTTCATGGCAGACGCGAGTTTATTGGTGCGAAGTTCAAGTTCGGCAAATGTCAGACGTGTTCTGGAGTCGATAACAGCTTCTTTATCGGGCCAGTAAAGTGCACTTCTACTGATGATTTTCCCAAGGTTCACGTTGTTTTTCTCATGGGGGGAGACAGGACTTCGATCCTATCCAGAGACCATTGGCCGCAACTAATACAACTGTTCGATGCAGGCCATATCGTTATTAGATGGATGTGTCGGGTAAAGTCTTGTGCTGGCTACAAAGTTCGATATGCGTTTTTTGCGGCAAGCTGAATGGCATTCGCGCAGGCATCCATGGTGGATGGCCTGCGCGAATTGGGAGGCATTACTTGCCGAGGCGTTTGAGCTGCGCCGGAGTGAACTCGGCCTTGGACACCATCTCGCCGAACTGCGCCTTGCTGGTGACTTCGTTGCTCAGGTAGTTCACCGCATAGCGCCCGGAAATCAGGTCATAGGTAGCCTCGGCGACAGTCAGCGGCAACTGGATGTCGTGCAGCATGGCCAGGTGGGATTCGTAGTTGCGCCACAGTTCGCCGCGGTTGTCGTAGATGTCCGCAGCCATGATCTGCCAGGTGTCCTCGTCAATATAGAAGCGGCGCTTGCCATAGACGTGACGGCTACCTGGTTTAAGGGTGGCTTCCACCACCCAGACGCGGTGCTTCTCATAACGGGCGTGTTCGGGGTTTAGGTAGCCGGGCTTGAGCAGGTCGCTGTACTTGGTCTGCTTGCTGGCCATGCGGTAGGCGTTGTACGCGACCAGCATTTCCCGCTTGCCCTGCAGTTTCCAGTCGTAGCGATCGGGCGCGCCGTTATAGCCGTCGACACTGTCCGCCACTACCTGGCCGAAGCTGTAGCGTGCACTGCTGTCATAGGCGACGGTCGGTGCCCGTCGCACACGCCGCTGTCCAGGATTGTACTGCCAGGCCGAACGGGGTCCCGACACTTGGTTGATCGGCTCATGCACCAGGGTCACCTCGCCTGCGTAGCGCGACGGAGCGGTGGTCCTGACCCGGTTGAAGAACAGGACGTTCTCTTCCGTGCCAAGGTCGCTGACTCGCTCGCGGAAGGCCGTCAGGCCATCGGAGTTCACCAGGGTGTAGTCACCTTTTTCCTGCACGGTCGCTGAGGCGAACTGGCGGCGGATCGAGCCGCCACGATAACGGGTGAGGTGATTCCATATCACCTCCAGGGCTTCTGTTGGCTGGGGAAATGGCACCCCGAAGTTGTAGCCGGCCAAGCTATATCCGTTGTCCGTCAAAGTGACCTTGGTCAGGTTGGCCCGGCTTTCGTCCAGGTAGGCCTTTGGCAGGGCGGCGCTGCGATGGCCCGGGTACACGGACATCTGGTACTCGGGGTAGCGGGCAAACATCGCCTGCTGGCCAGGGCTGAGCTGATCCTTGTACTGGGCGAGGTTGGACTTGGTGATCACGTACAGTGGCTTCTCGCTGGCGAATGGGTCGGTGTAGTTGCCGTTGGCGCTGACCGCCGCAGCGCCGGATCGCATGCCACCCTCCCAGCTCGGGATACTGCCATCAGCATTGGCGGCGCGCTCGGCGCCCACCGGGGTGAGCTCGGTATCGAACCGGGAGGGGTCGTTGCTTTTAGCCAGCGTCAGGGAGCAGGCGGTCAGCAGGGTGAGGGCGAGGGGAAGGGTCTTCAGGGCAGAGGTCATGGTCAGAAGCTCGCTTTGAGGGTGACCGAGGCGTAGTCGCGGTCATCGATGAGGGAAAACTCGTTCGAACCGAAGAAACTGTTGTAGGCCAGTTCGAGCGAGTAATCGTTGCGGTAGTCGAAGGTCAGGGCGAGGCCAACGGCCTGCTGGCCTTCCTGGAAGTTAGGGCCGTAGCCCTCGACGTCGTGACGCCAGTTGATGGAGGGGGTCACCACCGTGGCAGGCAGCAGATCCTCGTAGTTCAAGGCCATGCGTAGGCGATAGCCCCAGGAGAATGGAGTCATCACGCCGTGAGTGTTGCAGTGGGTCGCGGCGGCCAGCTCTTCATCGGTCAGGCCAGCGGTGTTCCGCGCTGAAGGCGTCGAGCAGGGTGTGCCATCGGAGGTCGGTGTGCGACCGAAAGCGCCTGCGCGACCGAGGCGTTCATCTTGCGGTTCCAGGCCGCCGATCCAGTTGGCGCCCAGTTCCGCGGCCCATGCCAGGCGCTGGGCACCGAGCACGTTGGACCAGGTGTTGGTGGCGCCGAGGCTGAACTGCCACACCTCCTTGCGGGTGTAGCCATCCACTCGGCTGCCCCGGGCGGCGGCCAGTTCAGCGGGAGTCATTGGCATGATCCAGGTATTGGACTGGCCAGCGAGCAGGTTGATGAGATCCGCCGGGTTGTAGCCCAGCGGCATGTTGGGGCGATAGCTCAGTTCGCCGAAAACGGCGGTACTGCCCGCTACCCCACTGATGCTGGCGCCGTACAGGCGGATGTTCTCGGGGTAGGCGGTCAGGTAATCGCCAGTATTGAGGTTGGCTCCCGGATTGCCGCCGGCGTTAGGTGCCTGACGGGCGATCACGCCGGAAAGAAACGGCGTACGACTGTGATAGTTGAGGTAGTAAAGTCCGAGGTCCGCGTTATTGAGCGATTCGATCAGGTAGTGCGTGGCCAGGCCGTACTGGCCGGTATCGCTGGGCCAGTCGGTGGCCGTGCGTTGGAGATAGCGTTCAGCAGCCGGCCGCAGCGCTGCCGGAACGTCGAGGACGTTTGCGACGCTGGAGGCATCGGTGGTGGAGATGCCGCCGGCGATCAGCTTGTTGAACTTGCAGCCTTCCTGGAGCGAGTCGTTGGTGCTGAAGAACGTGCCGCAACCCTCGAGAACCGAAGGACGGAAGTTGTACTGCCAGAAACCTTCAACGCTGACGGCATCCGTCAGGTCGAAGTTGAAGGAAATCATCTCCACCGGCAGTAGCCCTTCCTTCAGTTCCGTACCGGGGCGGTTGAAGGCGGAGACGTCCAGCGGGTTGATCGCGTTGACACCGTTTTGCAGGAACAGTGCCTCGCCCCAGCTCAGCACATGCTTGCCGAACTTCACGCTGACGGGGCGCTCGGCCAGCTCGAAGTCCTTCCAGACATAGGCGTCCAGGACCTCGAAGCCCTTGAATTTGGCCAGGTCCTGCCAGCCCGAGTCGTCGAACTTTCGGAAGTCGCCGTTGCCTGTCTCCATTGCGTCGTCGTACCAGTACTTGAAGCGGATGAAGGCGCCTTGTGAACCATTGTTCAGATCAAAATCGGTCAGTCCTTTGAACAGGGTCGAGATGGTGTCGCCCCTTTCGAAATTGAGCTTGCCGTCGTCACCGTTGTAGTTGGTGCCGGTACCCACCTTGCCGATGCTGGCGGCGTCCGCCTTGTTCAACAGGTCTTTGTCTGCGTTCTGCAGTGCCCAGCTGGTGCCAAGGGACAGGGTGGTGTTGCTGGTCAGGCTCCAGTCGTCGTTCAGCTGCCAGGTGGCGGCCTGGGACAACGGGCTGGCGGCGCCCAGGGCGACGCCCAGGGCCAGGACCGTTGGGCGGAATCCGCGACGGATGCGGGCGCGGTGGGGCGAGGTCGAGCTGTTCATGAAACCCTCTCGTTGTTGTTGTCGGGTCGGTGGCTGGCCTGGGCGGTTTCGCGGGCAAAGCGCCGCCCGGGCCGCGCAGTCGCCTGCGCAGCCGTTTCCCTGGCTGGGTTGGGTGTCGCTAGTGCGGTAGCTGGACCAGCAGTGCGCTGACCAGGTTGCTGAAGGTGGCCGCCGAATCCATGGCGCGGGTGCCGGCGCGGTCCTCGCCGCCAGCGCTGCTGGCGCGCCGGGCCTCGTCGGGGGTGGACGCCAGCTTGACGATCACCAGCTCGCGTCCGGGGTTGATGTAGATCTTCTGGCCGAAGCGACCGCTGGCCTCGATGGAGTTGTCACCATCGTTCTTCTGGAACCAGTAATTGCGGTAGGCGTAGCCTGGGCGTCCCGGCGCCAGGTTGCCGCGGGCGAAGACCGCCGCGTCGCCGGGCTCGAAGAGGCTGCGTACCGCCTGGTTGAAGCTGTCGTCCGAAGCCTCGCGGGCCAGTTCGCGACGCACCAGCTCAGCGAAGCGCGCGGTGTCCCGCAGGTTGCCGCTCATCCCGCCGCTGGCCATCTCGGCACCGAGCTGGTCCACCTGGACGTAGGCGTCCTCCTCGGCGAAGCGCGACCAGATGCGTTCTTCCACCAGTTCCGCCCAGGTCTTCCCGGAGATGCGTCGCAGGGCCCAGGCCAGGGCTTCGGGTGAGCCGTTCTGGTAGAAGAACGGCGGCTTCTCGGTGCCGTCGCCACCCGGCTGGGCCAGCTTGAGGAAGGTGTAGATGTCCTCCGGCATGCCCGGCTGCCTGGGGATCAGGCCGGTGGCGGCGAAGAGGCCCAGGTCAGGCGGCACCTTCTCCGGGTAGGCCACCGCCACCCGCATGTCGAGGTTGGCGCGCACGCTGCTCTCGCCGAAGGGCGTGCCTTCCAGCTCCGGCACGTAGCTGGCCAGCCGGGCCTCCGGGTCGAGCTTGCCCTCGGCGATGAACTGCGCGGCTAGCAGGCCTGTGACCGACTTGGTCATGGAGGCCCAGATGTGCGGCTGGCGGTCGCCGAAGCCATCCAGGTAACGCTCGTAGACCACCCGCCCGCGGTGCAGGACGATCAGCCCGTCGGTCACGGTTTGCCGCAGGTAGCGGTCGAGGCTGAGAGATTCGTCACCGGCCTTGAAGGTCAGCGCGCCCAACTCCAGCGGCTGGCCGCTGGGCAGGGGCAGCGGGGTCCGAGCCCGGGCCAGGTTGCGGGTGGGCGACACCTCGCGGGCATGGGTCATGGACCAGCGCAGGTACGGCGGCAGGAAGGCGTTGGCTTTGTTCACGCGGAGCTCCGGGGCAGGGGGAAAGCCTTGCATGACGCCGGTGCTGGGCGCGACAGCGGCCGCCTGCGCGGGCAGCAGGGCAGAGGCGAGCAGGAAGGTGGCGCCCAGCAGCAGGCCGGGGGCTTGCCGCCGGCGCAATGGAGCGGCCGGGGCAGGGGAGGTGCATGGGGTCATTGTTGTTATCCCATTGGGCAGGTTCGGGCCGGGGGCCTTTTTTCGGATGCTATGCGGGGCCTGGCATAGATACAATGAACCACTTTGGCAAAAGTCATAACCAGGAGGAATGCCCCCTTGGATACCCGCGATCTCGAATATGTCATCTGCGTCCGCCAAAGCGGCTCCATTGGCAAGGCAGCGGAGATGTTAGGGATATCCCAGCCCGCCCTGACTAAAGCTGTAAGACGAGTTGAAGAGCAATTGGGATTGCAGCTTTTCGAGCGGGTTCCCCAGGGCATGCGGCCAACGCATGCAGGTGAGCTTTTTCTGAAACGTGCGCAGAAACTGCATCGCGACTTTGATGACGCCATGGCGGAAGTACGTTGTCTGCGGACGGGGGAGCAAGGCGTCGTGCGTATAGGCTATTCGCTTACCTTCCCCGATGAGCTGTTGCATGCCGCCTGCAGGCGCCTGATACGCGAGCGCCCGTCGGCCAAGCTCAAGCTCTGCTGCAGGATGGCTCAGGAACTGCTGAGCGCTTTGCGCGCCGGTGAGCTGGACATTGTGTTCGTGCCTATTCGGGCAACCGAACCGGAACTGGACATCCAGCCGCTGTACCGGGACCGGCTGGTCGTCGCAGCTGACGCGGCCCATCCGCTCTGCCAGAGGAAGGGGCTGCATCTGGAGGACCTCAAGGGCGAAGACTGGGCGCTTCCCGCAGGGCATATCACGGTGCGGGTGATGCTCGAGGAGGCGTTCCGCCAGCGAGGGTTGCCAGCGCCATCTGTTCGCGTCGAGGCGGACTTCAGCAGCTCCAACTCTTACCAACTGATCGCTGGCAGTCGGATTCTGACCCTCGCCCGATTTAGCCGTGAGTTTTTGGCAACTGGGCTGGCCGCACTGGACCTGGCTCCCGGCGAGCTTGATTTGAATCGCAACGTGGGAATGGTCACCCGTACCAACGGATTCCTGTCACCTGTGTGTTGCCGGGTAATCGAGCTGTTCAAGGAAGAGATCGCCAAGGGGCACTTTGGGCTGGACGCGACTTCTCGGATGTAACCCGCGTGCCAGCGGAAACTTCCCTGGCAGGATCGGTAATCCGCTCACATAAAGGAGAGGCGGCTCTCTCTGAGCCGCCCTTTCGGGACTTGGTGCTTGCCTGCTCGCCTTGTGCAGAACTTCGGCAAGCGATACGTCAGAGCACTTCGAACAGGCCGGCGGCACCCATGCCGCCGCCCACACACATGGTCACCACCACGTATTTCACGCCGCGACGCTTGCCCTCCAGGAGGGCATGGCCGACCATGCGCGCGCCGCTCATGCCGTAGGGGTGGCCGATGGCGATGGCGCCGCCGTTGACGTTGAGCCGGGCAGGGTCAATGTCGAGCCGCTCGGCGCTGTAGAGCACCTGGCAGGCAAAGGCTTCGTTGAGTTCCCAGAGGCCAATGTCATCCACCCCCAGGCCATGCTGGCGGAGCAGCTTGGGTATGGCGAACACCGGGCCTATGCCCATTTCCTCGGGCGCCAGCCCCGCGACGGCGATGCCGCGATACAGGCCCAGTGGTGTGATGCCGCGAGCGGCGGCCAGGGAGCCGTTCATCAGCACGCAGGCACTCGCGCCATCGGAGAGTTGGCTGGCGTTACCGGCGGTGATGCTGCCGCCCTCGACCACCGGCTTGAGCCGGGTCAGGTCTTCCAGCACCGTCTGCGGCCGGTTGCCCTCGTCGCGGGATAGGGTCACCTCCTCGTAGCTCACCGCGCCGCTGTCCTTGTCGACCAGTTTCTTGCGCGCGCTGACCGGTACGATCTCACCGTCGAACAGGCCCGCGGCCTGGGCTTCGGCGGTACGCTGCTGTGACTGCAGGGCATAGGCGTCCTGCGCTTCGCGGCTGATGCCGTAACGTCGGGCGACTAGCTCGGCGGTCTGCAGCATCGGCATGTAAGCGTGCTCGGCCTGACGCACCACATTGGCGTCGTAGTCGCTGGCTGCCCATTGCACATGGGCATTCTGCACCAGGCTGATCTGCTCTTGGCCGGCGCCGACGGTGACCTGCATGCCGTCGACCATGATCTGTTTGGCGGCGATGGAGATCGCCATCAGGCCGGAGGCGCACTGGCGGTCGATGGTCTGGCCGCTGACCGTCAGCGGCAGGCCGGCGGCCAACAGCGACAGGCGCGCCAGGTTGGTGGAGGCGGTTCCGCCCTGCATGGCGGTGCCCATCACCACGTCGTCGATCTCGCCCGTCTCGATTCCGGCGCGTTGCACGGCGGCGCGGATGGCGATGGCGCCCATCGAGGGTGACTTGAGCTCGTTGAACGCGCCGCGGAAGGCCTTGGCGATTGGCGTGCGTGCGGTGGAAACGATCACGGCATCTTGCATGTCGAACTCCTTGTGGGTCAGTTGTGCAGCAGACGGGCCAGAGCCGCGCGCTGTGCCATTGGAATGGGAATCGGGCGCTGGTCGACCCGGTCGACGAATACGTGGACGAAATGCCCGACGGCGCAGGCGTTGCGCTCACCGGCCTTGAAGATGGCCAGCTCGTAGTGCACCGAGCTGTTGCCGAGCCGGGCCACGCGCAGGCCCACCTCGATGTGCTCGGGGAAGGCGATGGAGTTGAAGTAGTCGCAGGATGAGCTGACGACGAAGGCGATGGTTTCGCCCTCATGGATGTCTAGGCGACCCTGTTCGATCAGGTAGGTATTCACCGCGCTGTCGAAGTAGCTGTAATAGACGACGTTGTTGACGTGGCCGTAGATATCGTTGTCGTGCCAGCGGGTGCCGAGTGTCTGGAACCAGGCGTAATCGGCACGCTGGTGTTGTGCGGGTTGCATGGTGGCTCCTGGCGTCCACCCCTGCTGGGCGGATGGTGTTGGGGTTCAGTAGGCGGCCTGGTAGATGGCGAGGGCGTCGGCCTCGCTCACCTCGCGCGGGTTGTTGACCAGCAGGCGTTGCTGGTGCAGGGCATCGCGCGCCAAGGTCGGCAGTGCCGCTTCCGGGACGCCGGCATCGCGCAGCCGGCTGGGCAGGCCACAACGTGGACCGAGCGCGGCCAGCTCGGCAATGAACTGCTCGCAGAGCGATGCCGCATCGCCGGGCCGCAGGCGTGCCCCGAGCAGTAGGGGGGCCAAATCGGCATACAGTGGCATTGCAAGCGGAGCATTGAAGCGCGCCACCTCGGGCAGTACCAAGGAATTGGACAGCCCATGGGGTATGTGGAAGTGCCCGCCCAGCGGGTAGGCCAGGGCATGCACCGCCGCCACTGGCGCGTTGGCGAAGGCCTGTCCGGCCAGGCAGGCGCCGAGCAGCATGGCCTGGCGGGCCCGCACGTCGCCGCCGTTGTGCACCGCTTCGTCCAGGTTGCCGGCCAGCAGGCGGAGGGCCTCGCGGGCCAGTAGGTCGGACAGCGGGTTTTTCTTCAGGCGGCTGGTGTAGGCCTCGATGGCATGCACCATGGCATCAATGCCGGTTGCAGCGGTGACCGTTGGCGGCAGGCCGAGGATCAGTCCGGCGTCGAGCAGGGCCAGGTCCGGCAGCAGCACGGGCGACACCACACCCAGCTTGGTGGACTCGCCAGTGGAAACAATGGCGATGGGCGTCACCTCCGAGCCTGTGCCGGCGGTGGTCGGCACCTGGATCAGCGGCAGGCGCGGACCGCGGGCTTGGCCGACGCCGTACAGCTCGCCGAGCGATTGGCCGCAGCCTGGATGGGCGAGCAGCGCCACCAGCTTGGCCACATCCAGCGAACTGCCGCCGCCGAAGCCAACGACCAGTTCGGCCTCCAGCTCGCGGGCGCGTTCCACTGCCGCCTGCACGATGATTTCAGGAGGATCGGCGATCACCTGGTCGAATACCTGCACGCTCAGTCCGGCGCTGGCGAAGCCTGGCAGTACATCGTCGAGCAGGCCGAAACGGGCGATGCCGAGGTCGGTGACAATCAGTACCCGGCGAGCGCCGCGCTCGCGGCACAGTTCGGCCAGGCGTGTGCTGGCGCCGGATTCGCAGAGAATCTGCGCAGTCGTGGCGAAACTGAACGGCTGCATGAAGCTTCCTCGTGTTGTTGTGCGCTGGTGAGCGGCCCGGACACGCCGGGCCGGGGGCGGGTCAGAAGGCAAAGTGCTCGGCCCGCAGCGCCATCAGGCAGTCAGCTCCACCAAGCAGCGCCAGGCGGTGACTGCTAGCGCGGGGCAGCAGGCGCTTGACGAAGAAGTCGGCGCTGGCGAGTTTGGCGCGGTAGAAATCGCCCTCGGCGCTGCCTGCATCCAGGGACCGCTGCGCGCAGAGCGCGGCCTGCACCCAGAAGCCAGCGAGCAGCACGTAGGCGCTGTAGTGGAGGAAATCCACCGAGGCTGCGCCGATTTCCTGCGCGTCGTGCTGGCAACGCGCGATGACTTCGGCGGCCAGCCCGTGCCATTCGTCCAGGCGCGCTTGGACAACCCGTGCCAAACCGGAAAGTGCCGGCTGGCCCAAGGCCTCGTTGCACACTGAGCGTAACTCCTCCTGTAGTGCGGCCAATTCGGCGCCGCCATCGGCCAACAGCTTGCGGCGAATCAGGTCAAGCGCCTGGATGCCGTTGGTGCCCTCGTAGAGCTGGGTGATGCGGCTATCGCGCATCAGTTGTTCCATCCCCCATTCGCGGATGTAACCGTGGCCGCCATACACCTGCACGGCGTGGCTGGCGACTTCCTGGCCCAAGTCGGTGAGGAAGGCCTTGACGATAGGGATCAGCAGAGCGGCGCGCTTGCTGGCCGCCTTTCGTGCCTCGGTGCTCTCGGCGCCATGCTCCAGGTCGAGCTGGCGGGCGGTGTAGGCGGCCAGCATGCGGCCGCCCTCGACCAAGGTCTTCTGGATCAGCAACATGCGCCGCACGTCCGGGTGGACGATGATCGGATCGGCGACTTTATCCGTGGCCACCGGGCCAGTCAGACCGCGCGACTGCAGGCGCTCCCTGGCGTAGCGCAGTGCGCCCTGGAAGGCCGCCTCGCCAATGCCGAGTCCCTGCAGGCCGACCTGGAAGCGCGCGTCGTTCATCATGGTGAACATGCAGGCCAGGCCCTGGTTGGCTTCACCGACCAGATAAGCCGTGGCACCGTCGAAGTTCATCACGCAGGTCGAGGCGCCTTTGATGCCCATCTTGTGCTCTATGGCACCGCAGGACAGCGCGTTGCGCCGGCCCGGCGCGCCGTCGGCATCGGTGAGGAACTTCGGCACAAGGAACAGCGAAATGCCCTTCACTCCGACCGGCGCGTCCGGCAGCCGTGCCAGCACCAGGTGAATGATGTTCTCGGAAAAGTCCTGTTCGCCGCCGCTGATGAAGATCTTGCTGCCAGTGATCTGGAAACTGCCGTCCGCCTGGGGCTCGGCGCGGCTGCGCAGCAGGGCCAGGTCAGTGCCGGCCTGTGGCTCGGTCAGGCACATGGTGCCCGTCCATTGCCCGCTGACCATCTTCGCCAGGTAGCCTGCCTTCAGCTCTGCACTTCCGTGTTTGTGCAGCGCCAGCACTGCGCCTTCGGTGAGCCCCGAGTAGACACGGAAGGACAGCGAGGCGCTCATCAGCATTTCGTGGAAGGCGAAAGCCACCAACTGAGGGAAGCCCTGGCCGCCGAACTCCACCGGGCCGGTCATGCTCGCCCAGCCGTTGTCCACGTACTGCCGGTAGGCGGCGCGGAAGCCTCGCGGGGTGCTCACCTGGCCGTTCTCCAGGCGGCAGCCTTCCTCATCGCTGTTGCGGTTGAGCGGGGCAATCTCGTTGGCCGTGAAGGCAGCCGCTTCTTCCAGTACGCCATCAATCAGCTCGCGGTCGAGGCCAGTGCCGAGCTGCGCACAGTGCGCACTAGCGTCGAACAGCTCATGAAGCACGAAGCGCATGTCGCGCAGGGGGGCCTGGTAGCTCATGCCTGGCCCTCCTGTACGGCAGCAAAGCACTGGCCGGCGGCGGCCAGCCGTTCGATTAGCGGTGCCGGTCGCCATCTGGCGCCGTGCCGCGCTTCCAGGGTGCGCAGGCGATCGAGGATTGCCGGCACACCTTCGCTGTCGGCCCAGGCCATCGGACCGGCCTTGTCGGCGGGGAAGCCGTAGCCATTCAGGTACACGAGGTCGATGTCGTGGCTGCTGGCGGCGATATTCCCTTCGAGGATCTTCGCACCTTCGTTGATCAGGGCCAGCAGGCAGCGCGTCTGGATTTCCGCGTTGCTCACCGGTCGTCGAACGAAGCCGAGACGGGTGGACTCCACCTCGACCAGGCGATCGACTTCAGCATCCGACTGCGCCTCGCGGCTGCCCGACGCGTAGCGGTAGTAGCCCATCCCGGACTTCTGGCCGAATCGGCCGAGTTCGCAGAGACGGTTGTCAACCTGCACCGTGGGTTCGTCCTGGCCTTTGCCGGCCAGTCCGCGAGTGCGCCACTCCAGATCGATGCCCACCACGTCGTACATGCGGAACGGTCCCATGGCGAAGCCGAAGGTCTGGAGCGCGCCGTCAACCTGGGCTGGCAGGGCACCTTCGAGCAGCATTAGCCGCGCTTCCTTCACATAGGTGCGCAACATGCGGTTGCCGATGAAGCCTTCGCAGTTGCCGGCGACCACGCAGACCTTGCCGATACGTTCGCCCAGGGCCCGGGCTGCCTGCAGCACGGCGGGTGCGGTATGGGCGCCGCGCACGATCTCCAGCAGCTTCATGATGTGTGCTGGGCTGAAGAAGTGCAGGCCCAGCACTTGCTCGGGCCGCGCGGTGACGGCTGCGATGGCGTCGATGTCCAGTGCCGAGGTGTTGCTGGCGAGGATCGCCGAGGGTTTCAGAGTGGCATCCAGGGTTCGGAAGATCTGCTGCTTGAGCTCGAGGTTTTCGTACACCGCCTCGATCACAAGATCCGCCGCGGCCAGCGCCGCATAGTCGCTGACCGGTTTCACATAGGCCCTGCGCCGGTTGACCTCGTCCGCTCCGATGCGGCCCTTGGTTATGTCATGCGCCCAGGTGTCCTCGATCATGCGCAGGCCTTGTTCGAGCATCTGCGGGTTGTTGTCTAGCCACAGCACGGGAATCCCGGCGTTAGCCAAGCTGATGACGATGCCCCGGCCCATGGTGCCGGCGCCGATGACGGCGGCCTGCTGCAGGTTGAACGCATTGCTCATGCCAGCTCTCCTGAAATCGGTGATGAAGGGTCGCCAACACCCTAAAGATCTAAGTACTATTTGAGAAATGGCATGTTGTGATGCCTGGTATTCATAAGATGAATTCATCGAGCTTTGACCTCAACCTGCTGCGGGTGCTCGACGCCCTGCTGCGAGAGCAGAACGTCTCGCGCGCCGCTGAGCGCCTGGCCCTGAGCCAGCCGGCGGTGAGCAACGCCCTGGCACGGCTGCGCGAGTTGCTGGATGATCCGCTGCTGGTACGCATCGGCCGGCGCATGCAGCCCACGCCTCGCGCCCTGGCCCTGGAGGGGCCAATTCGTGCTGCTCTGCAACAGATCGAGCAGACCCTGAGTGGCGCCGAGGCGTTCGATCCGGGGCAGAGCCGCCAGCAGTTCCGCATTGCCCTGACCGACTATGTCGAGCAGCTGTGCATGCCCGGCCTGCTCGCGCGTCTGGGTGACATGGCACCGGGATTGCGCATCGATGTGGCACACCTGAGTCCGAGCCTGCCAATCGAGGAACTGGACCGGGGCGCGCTGGACCTGGTGCTAGGCCGCTTCGATGAGATCCCGGCGCGCTTCGTGCGCCATCCCTGGCGCATCGAGACGCTCCAGGTAGCGGTGCGCAAAGGTCACCCACTGCTGGCTGGCGACCTCGACATGGAGAAATTCCTGCGCCTGCGCCACGTCTGGGTGCACGGTGGCCAGACGCGTGGCATGGTCGACCAGTGGCTGGCCGGACGAGGGCTGTCGCGGCAGATCGTCTACACTACGCCGAACTACCTGCAGGCGGCGCACATCGTCGCAGGCTCGGACTTGGGTGTGGTCCTGCCAACCCAACTGGCGCGCCAGTTCGCCGCTTTGCTGCCCATCCAGTTGTTCGACCTGCCCTTCGAGCTTGGCCCCTTCCACCTTGAACTTGTCTGCCTGGCGCAGAAGAGTCGCTTACCGGCATTCGCCTGGCTTATCGAGCAGATATTGCTGATTGGCAAGGGCTGAGCATGGTCGGAGTGGATATTGCGTGGCTTCGTCTGCGCCAGAGCGCTTGGGGCATACCTCACGAGCGGCGCCTCCGTCTGGTGCGTGACCGTGACCTGCTGGATCAGCGCGCCCTGCTCCAACTAAAGGTCACAACGGGGTTGTCCTGCACGTAGAGCTGCACGATCCAGGGGCTGTCATCCAACTCGTCAAACGAGTCCTGCAGCACGTTCTCCTGGGTGTCACGCACCTGCAGCAACCAGGCGGGTTCGCGCACCTTCGGTGCCGATCGGTGTCAGCTCGAAGAAGGCGGCCACGGGCTGGCCGTTGTCCAGCAGCATGCACTTGGTGTCGGGCAGGTATGCCACCCAGGGCAGCAGGTCGGCGAACGATGGCGCAACTCCCTGGAATGCCTGCTCGTCGGCCAGGGTGGCGGGCCGGCGCCGGGGCTGCGTGGTGCCAGGCTCGGGAATGCCCAGGGCGTGCAACGTGGCGACATGGTGGGTCCAGGCGTCCTTGGGCGGCATGGCTTCCTCGGCGGGGGGATGGGGCGGGTGCGTTCCGCGTCGCCGCGAGGCCATCAGTAGTCCTCGACCCGCTCGCCAGGTAGCACGTACTGCACACGCTAATACAAGGGGACCACCGTCGTGTAGCTGGGGAGCGGCACCGGATCATTGCCGGCCAGGTGCGGGAACACATACATCACCAGTGGCGCCAGAACTGCCGGTAGATCTCGGTGGCCGCGGTGCGCGTATAACGGGTCTGCACGCCCGGCGCAGCTTGTGTGTAGGCCTCGGTCAACGTCCGCCGGCACCGCTGCGCGAGCGCTCGGAGCTCTCCACCAGTACTGCTTCTGCAAGCCGGTTGAGGCGTTGCCATAGGGCGGGGGAGATCTCCGTTCCATTCTCCAGAGCCTGCTCGCGGGCCAGGGCGAAGTCCGCCGGGGTGATACATCGTTCCTCTCGGGCGTCCTCGATCTCCACTGCAGGTTGCGAGTGCGCTGGCGTACCGAGGAGCAGTGTCAGCGACTGCCGCTTCTCCTGGGGGGCATGTTCGGGGAGGCGGTATTCCTGGTAGGTGGGGTAGGCGGCACCGGCGTCGATCCGGGCCAGGTGACGGCGCACCGGGTCGTGGCCGTTGTCCCACTGTGCGCGAGCCCACAGGCCCTGCCGCGCACAGTCTGCCAGAACCTTGAGGATGAACTTGCGGTTGTGGCAATGGTGGACTTCGAGGCCTATCGACCCCTGCTCCAGCGCCTGCACGCAGGCCAGTTCCAGCAGCGCCGGTAAACAGTTCAGGGCGCTGCGACCATGGCACTCGGCGATCAGCGTGGCCGGCCCCTCGACGACCAGCTCCGCTGGCGGGCGTTCGCGGTCGGCCACCAAGTCCAGCGCCCGTTCAAGTTCGCCAAGACCGTCTTCACGGTGCAGTTGCAGCCAGCTGACCAGGGCTGCGGCGTCCTCATAGTGGCCCGGGGTATAGCCCATGCCCTCGAAAACTCGTTTAAGCAGGGCGTTCAGTTCGTTGGCGGAAATCAACATCAAGGCTTCTCCGGGGTAGGGGCGAGCGGCAGGAACCAGTCATCGTCGAAGGGTTGGCCGATATCCTCCAACAGGGGGGCGCCCTGGAACATGGTGTTGCGCACCCACAAGCGCGAGCGCGGGTCGAACTTGCTCACGCCGAAGAACGACAGCTTGCAGCGCAACAGATGCATGGGCAGCACGTCACGGTCCAGCAGGTTGGCGCGGATCTCACCGTAGTGGGTGCGGGCCATGGTCTGGATGCGGCGGACCATGCCGCGCTGCCCAGGATGGCGGAGCAGGAAGTGCGCGACCTTGTGTTCCGGGTGTTCCACCAGGTAGGCACCGAGCTGTCGATGGCACTGCTGCACCAGGTAGCCGATACCGAGCGGCATCTGCTTGTCGCGGCCGTCGTCCAGGTTGCAGTTGCCCAGGCGCGGCTCCTGCTTCTCCTCGGAGCGGTACCAGAAAGTCTCCTGGGCGCCGTCGATGGCGAAGTCGATGGCCAGTGCCCAGTCGTAGCGGGTCTCGATCAGGTGCTTGAGTTCGGAAACGGGCATCTCGGGGTGCAGGTCGGACTGCTCGGGCAGGGCCAGGTGCTCTTCCAGTTCGTCCACCAGATCCGGGTGCAGTTCCAGGAGGATGCAGTTGATCAGCTCCTGCCCCTGCAGGCTGGCGCGCTGCTGAGACCAGTTCTGCAGAGACTGCCAGGCTTGCAGCGGTTGCAGGTCGAGCCCGGCGCGCAGGGCCAGCAGGTCGGCCAGCACACGTTGGTTGTGGCCGGCCTGCCATTCGTCTTCGGTAAAGGTTTCCTCGATATGGCGGATGGCACGCTCCAGCAGTTGCGGCAGGCGTTCCAGCTGCGCGGCCGTCGGGATGCCGGCGAGGATGCGGGCCAGGGCCAGTTCGCGCATTTCGATCCAGCGACTGATCAGTTGCGGATGGTTGATCAGGTAGGGCGCCATGCCAAGGCCGGTGGAGTTGCCGATGCCGAAGTAGCGCTTGAGGGCCGGGGTGAAGGGCACGGCGGTTTCCGGTGAGCGGCGCCGGGCGATGTGCTCGGCCTGCTGCAAGCTGAAATTGCGCAGCATGAAACAGGTGAACATTTCGGCGGCAAACGGGCGGGCGAAGTCGGGGTGCTTGCGGCTGACTTTCTCCCAGTCGGCCATGCCCAGCTTGCCGCTGCCGTAGACGGCCGTGGTGCGGTAAAGGTAGCCGACCCGGGCGATCTGTGCGACGTCGGGCTGGAGCCCCTGGCTCAGGGCCTCCACCACGCTGTCGAAGTTGCGCACGCTGCGATTGGCGCGGGACAGCACCATCACCTTGGCGTCGAGCCGGCCCGCCTCCTGCAGCGGCACGTTCTGGCGCAGGTAGTCGACATAGGCGTCGTCCACCTCACCTTCGCAGAGGGCCATGGTCAGGTCCCACTCGCTGGCGATGACCCGGTCGTTGCGCTTTTCCGGTGCCAGGTACTGGGAAAACAGCACGAAGCTGAACAGGTCACTGCGAGTGCGGATGCGATAGATCACCGTGCCGTAGCCGTCAGCATCCAGTTCGAATCGGGGTGCGTCGATCTGCCATTGCTCGCGCATGATTCGGCGGACCAGGCTGCGCATGAAGCTCAGACGGCTCTGGTGCAGGCTGCCGAGCCGCTCCAGGTCCATGACCAGGTGGGCGGGGCGCATGTACGGAATCGCAGCCTCAGGTAGGCTGGATTCCATGATTGAAGGGGTGCTCATTCTGGGGCCCTCAACTGGCGTTCACCGCGCACCGTTGCCTGCTGGCTTTCGGGCGGCGGCTTGTTATTGATCTGCCGCCGATGGTGGGACAGCAGGCCCCGCGGAGCAATTCAGATCGCCCTATCATTTGATAAGTAACCCTTATTCAAATGGCTTTGTCGATCAGTCGGGTTATCGCCACTCGGCTGGGTCCAGTTCGTTGTCGCGCAGGATGAACTCGAACAGGGCCTGGGCGGCCACCGGCAGGGAGCGGTTGGCCTGGCGCACGATGCCGATATCGCGGGTCACCAGCGGATCGGCTAGGGGGATGAAGCGCAACTGCCCGGCCTCGGCCGGGAAGGCGAAGCGGGGCAGGGTAGTGATGCCCATGCCGGCCTCGATCATGGCCAGCAGGGAAATCATGTTGGAGATATAGAACTGCGAGTCGCTGACCAACTCTTCGGCGCGGGTGCCGGCCAGCAGGCGCGAGGTGCCGTTGGCGATCAGGCGCTCACCGCGCAGTTGCTGCCAGCCGAGCTGCGCTTCGCCGGCCAGCGGGTGGTTCTGGTGGCAGACCACGCCGATGCTGTCTTCCCAGATGGGAATGAAGCGGATGTCACTCTCGGCTTCCCAGAGGCTGGAGATGCCGAAGTCCACCTGTTGGTTCTCCACCATGTTCAGCACCGCTTCGGAGTTGTCGTCGAACAGGCTGACGTGCAGGTCCGTCGCATCGCCAATGAAGCGCGTGAGGATATCCGGCAGCAAGCGGCTGGCGATGGAGGGCACCGAGGCGATGCGCAGGTGCCCGGACTTGTACTGGGCTATCAGGTTCATGTCGCGGACCACGCGGTCGTGGTGCTCGATCAGCTCCTTGGCATAAGCCAGGAACTGCACACCGAAGGGAGTCAGCTCGGGCTTGGTGACCCGCGCGTTGCGCTTCTCGAACAGGGCCTGACCCAACTTGCCTTCCAGATCGCGGATGGACAGCGAGATGGCCGGCTGGGTGCGGTGCGCGCGCTCCGCCGCGGCATGGAAGCCCTGCAGCTCGGCAACCCAGACGAAGTGGCGCAACTGGACGATCTTCAGGTCCGGCAGCATGGTAAGTTTTCCTTATCAATCAATATTTACAACTAATTTTAGTTTATCTGAGACGGCACCTACCATGCGCTCAAAGCGAGAACGGAGGTGCACATGCCCAGCAAGATCTTCAACAACTACATCGGTGGTGCCTGGGTCGAAGGTGCCTCGAGTGCTGCCAACCGCAGCCCCGCCAACGTCGAAGACGTGATAGGCCTCTACACCCAGGCCAATGCCCTTCAGGTGGATCAGGCAATTGCCATCGCCACCGCCGCCCAGACCATCTGGGCCCGCAGTGGCCTGGAGGAGCGCTACCAGGTTCTTATGGCCATCGGCAACGAACTCATCGCCCGCAAGGCAGAGCTCGGTGAGCAACTGTCGCGGGAAGAGGGCAAGACCCTGGCCGAGGGAATCGGCGAGGTCTATCGCTCCGGGCAGTTCTTCCATTACTACGCTGCCGAAGTCCTGCGGCAGATGGGCGAGACGGCCGATTCGGTGCGTCCCGGCGTGGAGATCGAAGTCCGTCGCGAGCCGGTCGGAGTGGTCGCCATCATCACCCCGTGGAACTTCCCAATGGCCACCGCCGCCTGGAAGATCGCCCCGGCCCTGGCCTTCGGTAATGCCGTGGTATTCAAACCGGCCAATGCCGTGCCGGCGAGTGCCTGGGCACTGACCGAGATCATTTCCCGGCAGCCCCTCCCTGCCGGCACCTTCAACCTGGTGATGGGCAGCGGTGCCGAGGTCGGCGAGCGACTGATCCACTCCAGCGGGATCAATGCCCTGAGCTTCACCGGCTCGGTTGAAACCGGACGCCGGGTCGCCACCGCGACGGCCGCCAACTTCGTCCGTTGCCAACTGGAAATGGGCAGCAAGAACGCCCTGGTGGTGCTCGATGACGCGGACCTGGAGCTGGCGGTGGAATGCGCAGTGAACGGTGCCTTCTTTGGTACCGGGCAGAAGTGCACGGCGTCGTCCCGCCTGATCGTCACCGAGGGCATTCACGACCGCTTCGTCGAGGCGCTAATCAAGCGCATTAAACAGCTCAAGGTCGGCCACCCGCTGCGCGAGGGCGTGCAGATCGGCCCGGTGATCGACGAGCGCCAGCTGGCGCAGAACCTGCGCTACATCGAAGGCGCCAAGGCCGAAGGCGCGCGCCTGGTCTACGGCGGCGAGCGCATCGTTGAGGAACACGAGGGCTTCTACATGCGCCCGGCGCTCTTCGTCGACACCCGCAACGACATGCGTATCAACCGCGACGAGGTATTCGGGCCCATCGCTTGCGTCATCAAGGCGAAGGACTACGAAGAGGCCCTGGACATCCTCAACGACACGCGCTTCGGCCTGACCGCCGGGATCATGACCCAGTCGCTGAAACACGCTAGCGACTTCAAGCGCCGGGCCAATACCGGCTGCGTGATGGTCAACCTGCCCACCGCCGGCACCGACTATCACGTGCCTTTCGGTGGCCGCAAGGACTCCAGTTTCGGCCCGCGCGAGCAGGGGCAGTACGCCCGCGACTTCTACACGGTGGTCAAGACCGTCTACGTGCGTCCCTGAGGGAGAGAGCGCCATGCAAGAGCTTCTGATGATCGACGGCCTGCAGTACTCCAACTGGAGCCCTGAGCTGTTCCGGCAGATGCAGGAAGGTGGCCTGAGTGCCGTCCACGCCACCATCGCCTACCACGAAACCGCCCGCGAGACGCTGTCGCGCATCGGCGAATGGAACCGCCGCTTCGAGGCCTTTCCCGAGCTGATCCGCCCCGTTCGCCAGGCCTCGGACATTCGCCTGGCACAGCAGGAAGGACGGGTGGGGATCTTCTTCGGCTTCCAGAACTGCTCGCCCATCGAGGACGACATCGACCTGGTGGAAGTTTTCCGCCAGCTCGGGGTCTTCATCATGCAACTGACCTACAACAACCAGAGCCTGCTGGCTTCCGGTTGCTACGAGCGCGAGGACAACGGCATCAGTCGTTTCGGCCGCCAGGTGATCGAAGAGATGAACCGCGTCGGCATGCTTATCGACATGTCCCACAGCGCCGAGCGCAGCACCCTGGAAGCCATCGAGCTGTCGAGCCGGCCGGTGATCATCTCCCACGCCAACCCCACCAGCTTCCATGCGGCCAAGCGCAACAAGTCCGATGCGGTGCTGCGCGGCATCGCCGAGTCCGGCGGGCTGCTCGGTTTCAGCACCTATCCCTTCCACTTGCGCGGAGGGTCGGCCTGCCAGCTCGATGAGTTCTGCGACATGGTTGCGCGCACCGCGGACCTGATGGGCATTGACCACATCGGCATCGGTACCGACCTCTGCCAGCAGCAGCCGTTGCAAGTGCTGGAGTGGATGCGCAATGGCCGTTGGAGCAAGGCCAAGGATTACGGCGAAGGTTCGGCGGACAACGCCGATTGGCCGGCCCCACTGCACTGGTTCCGTGACAGCCGCGACTTCCCCGTCATCGCCCAGGGTCTGCGCCAGCGCGGCTTCGCGGAGGACGAGGTGCGCAAGATCATGGGCCTGAACTGGCTGAACCTGCTGGAACGCGGCACCACGCCGCAGAACTGATCTACCCACCCCGTGAGGACGCCATGAACAAAAACAAGAACAGAGCCTCGTCCAACTCCCACCGTGGAGCTGGCCTGTGCCCACCCGCACAACACCATCAGACGCTGCCTCCAGGGGGCCCGCGCGACATGCGCCCCTTGCGTTGACGAAACGACCCCTCGTCGTTTCGAACCCCTGGTCATTCGCCCCGCGCGTGCCGCATGCCGGCGGGGCCTACGCTACAACCTGGAGGCATCATGAAAGTGTTCCCGACCCAGACCATAGGCAGCACGCCGATGAAGCACCCGGCACTGCAAGGCATCGATTGGCCGCTGTTCGTCATCAGCGGCGGCTTCCTGCTCAGTTTCCTGGTGGCGGCGCTGGTGGACATCGACGCCGTCTCGGCGCTGGTCAACACGCTGTTCGCCTGGTCGACGAAAGTCTTCGGACTCTACTGGCAGGTGCTGATGCTGGCGACCTTCCTGGTCAGCCTGGGCATCTGCTTCAGCAAGTGCGGCCGCGTGCGCCTGGGTGGCGTCGACCGGCAGCCGGAAACCAGCACCTTCAACTGGATCGCCGTGATCATGTGCGCACTGCTGGCCGGGGGCGGCGCCTTCTGGGCGGCTGCCGAGCCGCTGATGCACTTCGCCAGTCCGCCGCCGCTGTTCCCCGGCGTGCAGCCGAACACCGAGCTGGCCGGCCATCTGGCCCTGGCCCAGTCGTTCGTGCACTGGGGCTTCCTCGCCTGGGCAGTACTCGGCAGCCTGCTGGCGATCGTGCTGATGCACCTGCACTACGACAAGGGCTTACCGCTGGCGCCGCGTACGCTGCTGTATCCGCTGCTGGGCGAGCGCGCACTCAAGGGACCCATCGGCAACCTCGCCGATGCTTCCTCGATCATCGCGGTGGTCGCCGGCACCATCGGCCCGATCGGCTTCCTCGGCCTGCAGATCAGCAATGCGCTGCAAGCCGTGTGGGGCCTGCCCAATGACCTGCTGACCCAGTCCATCACCATCATCCTGGTGACGGCCATGTACACCACGTCCTGCCTGGTAGGCCTGAACGGCATCCGTTTCGTCAGCGAGATCAACGTGTGGCTGATGATCGGCCTGGCACTGTTCATGATCGTGGCCGGCCCGACCCTGTTCATCCTCTCGGGCTTCCCAGTGGCGTTCGGCATGCAACTGGAAAACTTCCTGCCGATGACCCTGTACCGCGCCGATCCCAAGTGGCTCGACTGGTGGACGGTATTCTACTGGGGCTGGTTCATCGGCTACGCCCCCATGATGGGCCTGTACGTGGCCAAGATTTCCCGGGGCCGCAGCATTCGCCAGATCATCATGACCCTGTCGATCGTCGCGCCGCTGGTCACCATGTTCTGGTTCACCGTGGTCGGCGGCACCGGCATCGGCCTGGAACTGGAGAACCCCGGCATCGTAACCGCCCACGGCACTCAGCCCGAGGCCATGTTGCTGGGCGTGACCCAGAGCCTGCCACTGGCGGGGCTGGTGTCGGCGCTGTTCCTGTTCCTCAGCTTCATCTCGGTAGCCACCAACGGTGATGCCATGGCCTACACCGTGGCCATGGCGATGTCCGGCAACGACTCGCCGAAGAAGTGGCTGCGTGCCTTCTGGTGCATCGGCATGGGGCTGGCTGCGGTGGTGCTGATCACCATCGGCTCGGGTGGGGTCACAGCGTTGCAGTCCTTCATCGTCATCACCGCCGTGCCGGTGTCTCTGCTGATCCTCCCAGCGTTGTGGAACGCCCCACAGATAGCCCGCCGCCTGGCGCGCGAGCAGCAGGTCTAGTCCCTTGGGAGGGCTTGTCCCTCCTTTTTCTTCCCTCCTGGAGAGTTCAATGAAACAGGCAGTCAGCACCCGTTTGTACCCGTCCAAGGCCCCGCTGGAGTGGGCCGTGATCGGTAACGGGACCTTGTACACGGCGCAGATCCCTATCGATGTCGAAGGGCGTGTGGTCGAAGGGGGCATCGAGGCGCAGACGCGACAGACCCTGGACAACCTCAAGCACACCCTGGACTGCGCCGGGCTGGGCCTGGACGCGGTGACCCAGGTGCTCATCTACGTCACTGACCGCAGCTACCTGGCCACGGTGAATGCGGTCTACGCCGAATACTTCGCCGCTCCCTTCCCGAACCGCGCTGCCGTGGTCGTGGCGGGCCTTGCCCGCGAGGAGATGCTGGTGGAACTGGTGGTTTACGCGGCGGCCTGACCGGGCCCCATCCTGGCCCGGCCGGTGATCCCGGAAGGGCCGGTCTTTCGCTCGCCGATTCTTCCGGCAGCGACTTTACCTATGCGGGGTGCAAGCGCTTTTCCGCCACAAGCGGGCCGGCGCTTGCGCCACTTCCGGCCTCCTGGCCAGATTTGCTTTGGAGTGTGAAATGGAAGGGCTGTTGCACCCGGAGATCTGGGTCGCCTTCTTCACCCTGACCGCCCTGGAAATCGTCCTCGGCATCGACAACATCATCATGATCGCCATCCTCGTGGCCCGCATGCCGCCACACCTGCAGGCGCGCACGCGTTTCTTCGGCCTGGCGCTGGCGATGGTCACCCGCATCCTGCTGCTGCTGTCGATCACCTGGATCATGCGGCTCACCGCCGACCTGTTCAACGTGTTCGACCAGGGCATCTCCGGTCGTGATCTGATCCTCTTCTTCGGTGGCCTGTTCCTCCTGTGGAAGAGCAGCACCGAGATGTATCACAGCCTGGAAGGCGAAGATGAAACCGAGGACTCCCCCAAGGGCGGGGCCGGTGGCTTCATCGGTACCATCATCCAGATCGCCATCATCGACATCGTCTTCTCCCTGGACTCGGTGATCACCGCCGTCGGCATGGTCTCCCACGTGCCGGTCATGGTCGCCGCGATCATCGTCGCCGTGCTGGTGATGATGCTGGCCGCCGGCACCATCAGCTCGTTCATCGACAAGCACCCGAGCCTGAAGATGCTGGCGCTGTCCTTCCTGGTCGTGGTCGGTACCGTGCTGATCGCCGAGTCCTTCGAAGTCCACGTGCCGAAGGGCTACGTCTACTTCGCCATGGCCTTTTCCCTGGCCGTGGAGGCGCTGAACATCCGCATGCGCATTGCCTGGGCCCGCCAGGAGGGTGAACCGGTGAAACTGCGTAAAGCACCAGTGGGTGATTGATCGAGTGAGGTCCGCTTCTAACCGATCCTCTCCGGCCGCATCAGTGCGGTTCATGGGCCAAGTCACATAGTTAGAGGTTTTGTCCGAGTCCCGTTTCCCGCTCCAGATATACAAAAACGCCGCTCATTCGAGCGGCGTTTTTGTATCTGCGTTCCGAGTTCAAGCCGGGTCCCGTTGGCGGATCAGCGTCTGCTCAATGACTCGCTCCGCCATCTCTTTCAGTTGTTTCATCGATTCGACCGATTCGCGGTCTATCTTGCGGCGCATTACCAGCAGGTTGGCCAGGCGCATCAGCCGGCCGGAGAAGCGGTACTCAAGGGTTCGGACGAAACGGGTGCCGGTGTCAATCTTCTCGCATTCATAGGTCAGCAGCAGTTCCAGGCCGTGGGTGCCGTGGGCGGACGCGCACCAGTGCCGGCCGGAGCTGTGCTCGGTTACGTCCCAGCTGAGGTGTCCGGCGCGCCCGCCGGCGTGGATGTCTTCTTCGAAATGGCTGCCGGCCGGAAGCGGGCCGCTGGGGCCGTCCACCCGCAGGGAGGAGGGGTGCCATTCCGGCCAGCGGGTGGCCGTGCTGGCATAGGCAAGGACCTGGTCCGGGTTGCGGGTGATTTCCACTTCGTGCTGCATTCGGGTCATGGAACTCTCCTGCTCCAGAGGTTCCCAGTACAGGCTGCCCCGCAGCCAGTCCATCAGTGGGAAGACCAGGTTGAAGTTGTGGGTTTGCATCAGGTCGCGCCGATGGTGCAGCTCGTGCAGCCGTCGCATATGGCGAATCCAGGGCAGGCGTGAGATCGGGTGGCTGGCGGGCAGGTGTTCGCAGGCGTGGAAGACCTCATAGCTCAGGTAACCCGCCAGCATCGTAGTCGAGAAGAGGGCAGCGGTATTGGCGTTAAGGAAGGAAAGCAACCACCACGCGACGAACAGGCCAAGGCTGAAGAGGACGATCAGCCACGCCGGGAAGAGAATCACCCTCCAGTCTCGCGTCGATTCGTAAGTCATCTGCCCGGCGACGAAGAAGCTGTGGTGATCACCTGTATGGCGCTTGTAGAACATTGCCCCAAGACGAGTCTTTTTGTGGCCCAGGTTTTTGTGGATGGCGTACTCGCCCCAGCTGAAGAACATCAGTGCCAGCGGTACCACCAGCCATTCCAGCGGCTTCACGTTCTCCAGGCCACTGATGAAGAACACAAGACAGGCCGCGCCGTAGGCCAGCACGAATCCACCGTGCAGCCAGGCGTTGTAGAGAGGGTGGATGCCCGCGCGGTAACGTGCACGAAATGCTCGGGTGTCAGGGCTCATTTGCTGCTCCGGCAGTCTTGTTGACATGCCGTCGAGTCTAGTGATGAATGCTTTATTCCGGTAATGGATATTCGAAATGAGCATTATTCATGAGTCTGAATTTGCGCTGTATCGATCTGAACCTGTTGCTGGTGTTCGACGCCCTGATGCAGGAGCAGAACCTGTCGCGGGCCGCCACACGCCTGCACATGAGCCAGCCGGCGGTGAGCAATGCCTTGGCGCGCCTGCGTAGCCAACTGGGTGAGCCGCTGTTCAAGCGCACCGCTCGCGGCATGTCGCCCACCGCCCATGCCCAGGTGCTCTACGGTCCCGTGCGCCAGGCACTGAATCTGCTGCAGTTGGGGCTAGGGGCCCAGGGGGAGTTCGACCCCCAGGCCGAGCACAGCTTCCGGCTATCGATGAACGACTATGCCCTCATCATGCTGCTACCGGCCCTGTTGGAACAGTTAAAGGCAGAAGCGCCGCGGGTCGTGCTGGAGGTGCAGGACGACGAGGCGAAAAGCCTGATCGCGCGGCTGGCCAGCGGCGACCTCGATCTGGCCATCGACTACCTCTACTTCGATAGCCCCGATCTCTGCTATCAGCCCTTCATGGAAGAGGAGTTGGTAGTGATCGGACGGTCCGGACACCCTGCCTTCGAGGGTGGGCTGACCCGGGCCGGCTACCAGCGGAGCCAGCATGTACTGATACTGCCGCGCGCTGGTCGCGGTTCACCGCTGGAGATCGTCTTGGGTTCGGCAAAGATCCGGCGCCAGGCCGGACTGCAGGTTCCCCACTATCTGACCATCCCGCCCATCGTGGCCCGCTCTGACTTGTTGGGCACGGTGCCGCGCCGGCTCGCCGAGCATTTTTCCGCCATTTATTCGCTGCAGGTGGCGCCGCTGCCGGTGGAGACGCCGCCGGTGCAGGTGAGCCTGATCTGGCACCGCCAGCAGGAACTGTCGCCTGGCCTGCGCTGGTTGCGGGAGCGGATCGTCCGGCTGAGCGCCGATGGGTTGCTGGGAGGCTGAAACGACAAAGGCCCGCATCGCGGGCCTTTGTCACGTCCGGGGCAGGCGCCCTCAGTGCTTGCTGCCGTCTTCCGGCATGGCCAGCAGCTGCTTCTCCTGGTTCCAGTCGAACGGCTCGCCATTCTGTTCGGCTTCGTAACGGCGTTCATCGAGACGCTGGAACAACTCAATCTCTTCGTCGGGCATGAAGTGCAGGCAGTCGCCGCCGAAGAACCACAGCAGGTCGCGTGGGATCAGGTGGGCGATTTGCGGGTAGCGGTGGAAGACCTGGCTGATCAGGTCCTGGCCAAGGTACAGGCTGCGTTCCGGGTCACGAGGCAGTTCGCTCATGAGATCATCGAAACGTTCGACGAACAGGGCATGGTTCTCCTCCGGAACCTGTTCGGCCTCGCCCAAGGCGACCAGGATGCCACGCAGGTGGGCGAGCAGGGCGAGGTGATGGTCGAGGTAGGGATTGGCCATGGCGGAGCTTCCTGAAGCGTGATCGGGCGCGGGAGTATAAGGCTCTGGCGACCCGCTGTCCCGCATGCGGGTATCAATGGTGCCTGTGGCGCCAGGGGCGGCGAGCTTGGCAGGATCGTCGTGCCGCTGCCGGTCGCTTCGTTGATAGCGATCATCCCCTGGTGATCGAGTTTGCCGAAAGCCGGTGTGGTGCCACGCGCGATCCCCGAGAACAGGCGGTCAACCTTTATTACGCCGTGCGAGACGAAATTCGCTACAACCCTTATGTTTTCAACCGCGACCCGCAGACGCTGAAGGCAAGCCACGCGCTTGCGGCCGGCGAGTCCTACTGCGTGCCCAAGGCATTGCTGCTAGCTGCTTGTGCCAGGCATTGCGGCATCCCCTCGCGCATCGGCCTGGCTGACGTGCGCAACCACTTGGCGACGCCACGTCTGCTGGAGCTGCTCAAGAGCGAGGTGTTCGCCATGCATGGCTACACCGAACTGTATCTCGACGGGCGCTGGGTCAAGGCGACCCCCGCTTCAACCTGGCCCTCTGTCGCCTGTTCGATGTGGCACCGTTGGAGTTCGACGGCCTGAGCGACAGCGTGTTTCATCCTTTCAATCGCCAGGGCGAACGCTATATGGAGTACTTGGCCAACCATGGCCAGTTCGCCTACCTGCCGGAGGCACTGTTCTTCGAGCATCTGGCAGCCAGTTATCCGCATCTGTTCCGCGACGTTGCCCCGTTCATGGGGGGTGACCTGCATGCCGAGGCGTTAGTCCTGGGCGAATGAATTGGCTCTATCCCGGTCATGCGCTGCGACTGGATGGATCTCTTGCAGGAGCGAGCTTGCTCGCGAACCGGACCTTTTCGCGAGCAAGAACTCGGTGTCTCCCTCGATCCTGCAAGGCGCTCCGCCCGGCCGTTGATTACTAGCAACAGCTAACCCAGACAGAGCCAGTGAATTCGCCGCGACAACAGAATGTGATACCGAGACAAGCCCTGAGCAGGGGTTGCTGGAAGCGCCACCCCGGTCCGGTCGATAACGGCTATCAACGCAAATCCTTGGCCATCGATGGGGGGATTGCCTCTAGAATTGCCGTTCTGCCAGGAGCTGAGGAAGATTCACATGCTGAAGATCTGGGGCCGGAAGAATTCCTCCAATGTGAGAAAAGCCCTCTGGGCTGCCGAAGAGGTCGGGGTCGACTACGAGGCGATCGATGCCGGCGGTGCTTTCGGCCTGGTCAACGAGCCGGAGTATCGAGCGCTGAATCCCAACGGCCTGGTCCCGATGATCGAGGACGACGGCTTGGTGCTCTGGGAGTCCAATGCCATCGTCCGCTACCTGGCTGCACGCTACGCTGCCGGCAGCCTCTATCCTGAGGACCCGGCCGAGCGTGCCCGTGGCGACAAATGGATGGACTGGACCACCTCGGCCTTCGCCCCGGTCTTCCGTGACTTGTTCTGGGGCACCTTGCGCACGCCAGCGGCAGAGCGCAACGAGGCCCTGATCGACACCGCACGGACCCGTTGCGGCCAATTGCTGGAGATGCCCGAACGGGCGCTGGCCGGGCAGCCCTATCTTTCCGGCAAGCGTCTGGCCATGGGTGACATCCCCTTGGGTAGCTTCATCTACGCCTGGTTCGAGATGCCCATCGAACGCCCAGATCTGCCGGCCCTGGCGGCCTGGTACGCACGGCTCCAGGAACGACCGGCTTACTGCAAGGCAGTGATGACCGCCCTGACCTGATGCTAGGCTAAATCCATCAAGAGGCTTGATGGTTGTGTTTGCTGCCATCAACCTTATTCAGTCCCCATTTGCAAAAGGCTTGTTTACCGTCATGAGTTCCGCCCTGTCCATCCGGCAGTTGACCAAGACCTACGCCAATGGCTTCCAGGCCCTCAAGGGCATTGACCTGGAAGTGGCCGAAGGCGATTTTTTCGCATTGCTCGGCCCCAATGGCGCGGGCAAATCCACCACCATCGGCATCCTGTCCACCCTGGTGAACAAGACCAGCGGCACCGTTAGCGTCTTCGGCAATGACCTGGACAAGTCGCCCTATGCGCTCAAGCGCTGCTTGGGAGTGGTGCCGCAGGAGTTCAACTTCAACCAGTTCGAGAAGGTCTTCGACATCGTCGTGACCCAGGCGGGTTACTACGGTATCCCGGCGAAGATCGCCAAGGAGCGTGCCGAGCAGTACCTGACACAGCTCGGCCTCTGGGAGAAACGCAACTCCGCTTCCCGCGAGCTGTCCGGCGGCATGAAGCGCCGGCTGATGATTGCCCGGGCGCTGATCCATGAGCCGCGTCTGCTGATCCTCGACGAGCCCACCGCCGGCGTCGATATCGAGCTGCGCCGTTCCATGTGGAGCTTCCTTACCGAGCTGAACGAAAAGGGCATCACCATCATCCTGACCACCCATTACCTCGAAGAGGCCGAGCAGCTCTGTCGCAACATCGGCATCATCGATCACGGGCGGATCATCGAGAACACCAGCATGAAGGAGCTGCTGAAAAAGCTGCACGTCGAAACCTTCCTGCTGGACCTGAAGGAGTCGCTGGAAGTGGTCCCGCAGCTCAACGGCTACCCGGCCTCGCTGGTGGACGACCACACCCTGGAAGTGCAGGTCGAGAAGACTCAGGGCATGACCGAGCTGTTCCGCCAGTTGGCGGCACTGAACATCGACGTGCTGAGCATGCGTAACAAGTCCAATCGCCTTGAGGAGCTGTTTGTGTCTCTGGTGGAGAAAAACCTGGCGAAGGTGGCTGTATGAGTTCGGAACTGCGGGCCAACCTGATTGCCCTCAACACCATCGTCACCCGCGAAGTCCGCCGCTTCACTCGTATCTGGCCGCAGACGCTGCTGCCGCCGGCGATCACGATGGCGCTGTACTTCGTCATCTTCGGCAACCTGATCGGCCGGCAGATCGGTGACATGGGCGGTTTCAGCTACATGGACTACATCGTGCCCGGCCTGATCATGATGTCGGTCATTACCAACTCCTACAGCAACGTGGTGTCGAGCTTCTTCGGCAGCAAGTTCCAGCGCTCGGTGGAGGAGTTGCTGGTTTCGCCGGTTTCGCCGCACACCATCCTGCTTGGCTACACCATCGGCGGAGTACTGCGTGGGCTGGCCGTAGGCGTAATCGTGACCTTCCTGTCGCTGTTCTTCACCAAGCTCCAGGTCCATCACATCGGGGTGACCGCGCTGGTGGTGCTGTTGACTGCGACGGTGTTCTCCCTGGGCGGCTTCATCAACGCCGTCTATGCGCGGAATTTCGACGATATCTCGATCATCCCGACTTTCGTGCTGACGCCCCTGACCTACCTCGGCGGGGTGTTCTACTCGATCAACATGCTGCCGCAGTTCTGGCAGACCGTGTCGCTCGCCAACCCGATCCTGCACATGGTCAACGCCTTCCGCTATGGCATCCTCGGGGTGTCCGACATCAACATCGGCGTTGCCATCGCGCTGATGCTGCTGACGACAGCCATCCTTTATGCCGCGTGCATCCACCTGCTGGTCAGTGGACGTGGTATGCGCCAGTAAGGTGCTACAAAGCGACATAGACTGACATCATCCCCTGCTGCCCCTGAGGCCCGTCTGCCGATAGAGTCGGCAGACGCTTCAGGCCAGAACCCGCAAACAGTCTGTTGGAAAAGAGGCATTCGATGATCGTCAGTCGCACCGCAGGGATGCTGCTTTCTTTCCTCATGTCGGTTTACGCCCTGGCTGCCCCGCCGCCCTTGGTGGAAGTGTCCGAGCCGCAGCGAGGGCTGGTACGCGATGAGCTGATCACGTTTGGTTCCTTGCGTTCGGACGAGTCGGTAATGATCCGTCCGGAAATCGAAGGGCGCCTGGCCGCGCTGCATTTTCGCGAGGGGCAGGCGGTCAAGGGGGGCGACTTGCTGGTCAGTCTCGACGGCGCCATCGTCCGCGCCGAACTGGCCCAGGCCCGCGCCAACCTTGATCTGGCGGAGAAAAGCTACGAGCGGGCCAAGCTGTTGTTCGCACGCGGCGCCAGTAACGCCCAGGCCCAGGACGAGGCGCTGTCGCAACAGCAGGCTGCCCGCGCGAGCCTGGAGCTGGCCCAGGCCAGGCTGGAGAAAACGCAGATCCGTGCACCCTACGATGGCACCCTCGGCCTGCGCCAGGTGAGCGTCGGCGATTACCTCAGCGCCGGCCAGGACATGGTCAACCTTGAGGTGCTGGACCCGCTGAAGGTTGATTTTCGCATTCCACAAAAGGCGGTCAGCCAGGTCGGGATTGGTCAGTCGGTGGAGATCAGCCTGGATGCTTACCCCGGCGAGCAGTTCCGCGGCGAGATCATCGCGCTGAACCCACGTCTGGACGAAGTCGGCCGCAGCCAGGCGATCCGGGCGCAGATCGGCAATCGGGACCACCGCCTCAAGCCCGGCCAGTTCGTCAAGGTTTCAGTGATCCTGGCCGAGCGCCCGCAGGCCCTGCTGATTCCTGAGGAGGCGGTGATGCCCCTGGGCCAGCTGCTATTCGTCAACCTGGTCGTGGACGGCAAGGTGGAGCGGCGGCAGATCAAGATCGGCCAGCGCCTGCGCGGCAAGGCCGAGGTACGCGAAGGCTTGCAGGGCAATGAGCAGGTCATCACCGCGGGCTGGCAGAAGGTCAGCCCAGGGCTGGAGGTCCGCACCGTAGCGCGGGGTGGGGCATGACGCTCTCCGATGTGTGCATCCGCAGGCCGGTGTTCGCCACCGTCCTCTCGCTGATCATCGTCCTGCTCGGCCTTTTGGCTTATGAGCGCCTCTCGGTGCGGGAGTACCCGAACATCGACGTGCCGATCGTCACGGTCAACGTCATCTACCCGGGGGCCAGCCCGGAGATCATGGAGTCCCAGGTGGCGCAGCCCATCGAGGACGTGTTGTCGGGTATCGAGGGGCTGGACTTCGTGGCTTCCATCAGCCGCTCGGAAAACACCCAGATCACTGCCCAGTTCCGCCTTGGCACCAACGCCGACGAGGCGGCCAACGATGTGCGGGACCGTATTGGGCGCGTGCGTGGCCTGCTGCCCGACGAGATCAACGAGCCCATCGTGCAGAAGGTCGAGGCTGACGCCCAGCCAGTGATCTGGCTTGCGTTCTACAGCGAGAGGCACTCGGCCATGGAGATCACCGACGTACTCGAACGAGTCGTGCGTGATCGCCTGCAGACCATCCCGGGTGTATCCGAGGTGCAGATTCGCGGCGCGCGGCGCTTCGCCATGCGCATCTGGCTGGACCCGGAAAAGCTGGCCGCCCACGACCTCACGGTGCAGGACGTGGAAGATGCCATACGCAGGCAGAATGTGGAGATTCCAGCCGGGCGCATCGAGTCGGTGCAGCGCGAGTTCAGCGTGCTTTCGGAAACCGACCTGCGCACGCCTGAGGAATTCAACGACCTGATCCTCAATGACCAGCGCGGCTATCTGCTGCGCCTGTCTGACGTTGGCCACGCCGAGGTCGGTGCAGCGGATGTGCGTAGCGTGGTGCGCTTCAATGGCCGCTCCGCCGTGGCCCTTGGGCTGGTCAAACAGGCCACGGCCAACCCGCTGGAAATCTCTGATGGGCTGAATGAAGCGTTGCCGGAAGTCAGCGCGTTGTTACCCGATGGGATGAAGATGGCCGTCGCCAACGACAACTCATTGTTCATTCGTGAGTCGATCGACAACGTCTACACCACTATCTGGGAAGCCGTGGTGCTGGTGATCCTGATCATCTTCCTGTTCCTGCGCTCGTTGCGCGCCACGCTGATCCCGCTGGTGACCATCCCGGTGTCGCTGATCGGCGCGTTTGCGCTGATGGCGCTGATGGGCTTCTCCATCAACACGCTGACGCTGCTGGCAATGGTGCTGGCCATCGGCCTGGTGGTGGACGATGCCATCGTGGTGCTGGAGAACATCCATCGGCATATCGAGGAGGGCATGTCGCCGCTCCAGGCGGCCTACAAGGGCAGTCGGGAGATTGCCTTCGCGGTGGTCGCCATGACCCTGACACTGGCTGCGGTTTACGCGCCCATCGGCTTCATGCAGGGCACCAGCGGTAAGCTCTTCACTGAATTCTCCTGGACGCTGGCCGGAGCCGTACTGGTCTCTGGCTTCGTGGCCCTGAGCCTGTCGCCGATGATGTGCGGGCGCCTGCTCAAGGCCCATGTTCCGCAGGAGCGGCACAGCCGCATCTACAACCTGGTCGAGGCCTTCCTCCATGGCCTGACCCACAGCTACCGCTACCTGCTGGAGCGGGTGCTGCACGCTTGGGTGCTGATTATCAGCGTGCTGGTGGTCATTCTTGTCTTGTGTCTGGTGCTGTTCAGTGGCCTGCGCAGCGAGCTGGCACCCACCGAGGACACCGGCACCATCGTCGGCTCGATCAATGGCCCGGATGGCGCCACCATCGAGTACACCAGCCGCTACGCGAAGATGCTCGAAGACGCCTACAGGTCGATTCCGGAAACCAATCGCTTCATGGTGGTGGTGGGCTTCCCGACCGTGGCCCAGGGTCTTTCGTTCCTCAAACTGGAGCCCTGGGATGACCGTGAGCGCAGCCAGTTCGAGATCCGCGACGAGCTGCTGCCCAAGCTGCAGGACATCCCCGGCGTGCGCGCCTTCCCGATCAATCGTCCGCCGCTGGGGCAGAGCGCGCGCAACCAGCCGGTGAACTTCGTGATTCGCTCTTCGCTGGAGTTCGATGAGCTGCAGCAGTACGTGGAGCAGTTGCTGGCGCGCGTACGTGACTATCCCGGCCTGGAAAGCCTCGACAGCGACCTCAAGCTGAATACGCCGCAGCTGAAGGTCACGGTTAACCGTGAGCAGGCGGTAGCCGTGGGAACCGACGTGGCAGCCATCGGCCGCAGCCTGGAAAGCCTGTTCGGCAGCCGCCAGGTCACGCGCTTCAAACAGAGCGGCGAGCAGTACGACGTGCTGGTGCAATTGGCCAACGTCGACCGCAGCAATCCGGAGGACCTCAACCGAGTCTACGTGCGCGGCCGCAATGACAGCATGGTGCAACTGGCCAACCTCATCGACATTCGCGAGACCGTAGCCCCGCGCGAGCTGAACCACTTCAACCAGTTGCGCGCGGTCACCATCACCGCAAACGTAGGTTCCGGCTATACCCTGGGCGAGGCCCTGGACCATCTGGAGCAGGCCGCGCGCGAGGTGTTCCCGCCTGATACGCAGTTCGATTACACCGGCACCTCGCGGGAATTCAAGGATGCCAGTACGGGGGTGGCGCTGATCTTCGCCCTGGCGCTGGTATTCATCTACCTGGTGTTGGCGGCGCAGTTCGAGAGCTTTGTCGATCCGCTGATCATCCTCTTCAGCGTTCCGCTTTCCATGGCCGGAGCACTGCTGGCGCTGACTTTCTTCGGCGGCACGCTGAACATCTACTCACAGGTGGGCATGGTGACCTTGATCGGCCTGATCACCAAACACGGCATCCTCATCGTCGAGTTCGCCAACCAGTTGCTACGCCAGGGCATGGACCTGCACGAGGCGGTGCTGGAAGCCTCGGTGAAACGCCTGCGGCCGATCCTTATGACCACTGGCGCCATGGTGCTGGGGTCGGTGCCCCTGGCCATCGCCAGCGGTGCCGGGGCCGAGAGCCGTCAGCAGATCGGCATGGTGATTGTTGGCGGGTTGCTGGTGGGGACTTTCTTCACACTGTTCGTGGTGCCGACGCTCTACCAGCAACTGCGGCGCTGGCGGCCGATTCGTCAGCAAGAGCCTGCGCTGGCCTGAGGCCGATCACCTCATGGCGCCGTTTGCGCTGAAGGTGACCGTTTGCGTGGATTGGCCCCCTCTCCCATTTGTGGAGAGCGTTGGGGAGAGGGGCACCTCGCCTCACTGCCGCTGGAAAAACCTTGGATAGCGCTCCACCAGGCCATCGTTACCCAATGTCAGCACGGCTTCGAAACCACTGCCATCAAGGTTCTGGTAGAGGTAGTGGTGCTGGTCAAGGCGTGTATAGGCCTGACGCATCCGTCTGATGCTGAGTTGCGGCGCCTCGATGAATACCGCTTCGATTTCGCGGCATTCGCCCAGGGCCAGGTAGAGGCGCCAGATGCTCGGGCTGTTGGTGAAGGGGGTTGGCCAGAGGTCGAGGTCCAGGCAGCCGGATAGCTCAAGGAGTTTGTTGCCCTCACCATCGCTCCAGTCGAGGTGGTTGTCACGCTTCAGGGCCAGCGTGCGCGAACCGTGTGCGTCCCGTACGCGGGCGCTGAAGGTCCGTGGCTCCCAGCCCTTTTCGAACTCCAGGCTGTAGTGCAGGCGATAGGGTTGGCCCGCATCATCGAAAGCCAGTACCCAGCCATCCGCGCGCCGGCCGTCCAGGCGAAAGTCCTCAAGGCCGGAGGTTGGGGCCTTGAGGTTCCAGAGGTGGGTCCAGAGGGCGTTGGTTCTCATCGGCTCAGGCCTTTTCAGCTCGGGGCATTGGACAGCTTAGAGCAGGAGCCCCACCTGGCGGATCTTCGGTAGTCGGGCCACTACCAATTGGTGGGAACGGGTCAGCAGCTGACGCAGCTCCTCATCGCCGAACGGGAACGGCGTCGCCATGCTGATCCAGTAGGCCCGGGCCAGGTAGGGCGCAGGCCGGACGCCTGGACGATCGACGTAGCCCAGGAACAGATCGTGATCGACCTTGAAGGCCAGGCCATCGCCAAGGAAATCGAGGATGGCGAACATCTTGTTGCCGGCGATCGAGAACACTCGGTTACTGCCCCATTTGATGTCCTCTCGGGCACCCGGCAATTGCAGGCAAAAGGCGGCGACTTGATCGGGGCTCATGGGTTCCTCCTGATCCTTCAGGTACTACTGGTGCTGCGCAGCAGCCAGAGGCTCAACAGCACGCCGGCCAGCGCCATGCTCGCCGCTACCAGGAAAATCATGGCAAAGCCGGCGGCGCCGGCAATGGCGCCCATCAGCGGGCCCGCGATGCCCAGGGCGAGGTCGAAGAATACGGCATAGGCGCCCAGTGCAGAACTGCGACTGGCCGCTGGAATTCGCGAAACCGCTTCCACGCCCAGCGCAGGGTAGACCAGCGACAGGCCAAGGCCAGTCAGCGCTGCGCCGGCCAGGCTCAGCCAGGGCGTTGGAGCGATCCATAACAGCAGCAGGCCCAGGCTTTCTACGCTCAATGACAGGATCGCGACCCGATAGCCGCCCAAGTGCCTGATGCTGTTGACGAACAGCAGCCGCGCTCCAATGAAGGCGCAGCCGAATGCAGTCAGGCAGTAGGCTGCGCCGTCCCAGCCCTGGCTCGCGTAATACAGGGTGATGAAGGTGGCCAGGGTGCCGAAGCCGATTGAGCCAAGCGCTAGCGCCGTGCCGTTGGGGGCGATGCGCAGGAAGACGTTGTGGAAGGGCAGCCGTTCGCCGTGCACGATCGGCGCCGGCGGTTTGTTCCAGGCCATCAGCAGCGCCAGGGTGCAGAGCAGGGCCATCAGCGCGCCGATGCTCCACAGACCCAGATGCGCGGCCATCACCACACCCAGTGGGGCGCCCACGGCGATAGCACCGTAGGACGCAATCCCATTCCACGAAATGACCCGGGCCATGTTCTCGGCGCCCACCCGGCCAACGCCCCAGCTGATCGAGCCCGTTCCGACAAGCCCCTGGCCGATCCCGAGCGCCACGCGTCCTGCCAGCAGGAGCACCAGGCTGGGCAGCGGCCATGCCTGTAGGGTCGTGGAGAGTAAGGTGAGTATCCCGCTGAGGCCGCAGAAGGCCATGCCGTAGAGGACGGCGCGTTTGGCACCGAGGCGGTCCGCCAGGCTGCCAGACATCGGCCGGGAAAGCAGGGTGGCCAGGTACTGCGAGCTGATCACGATCCCCGCCATGATCGAGCCATAGCCCATGTTGTCGTGTACGTAGCCCGGCAACACGGCAATGGGCAGGCCAACACAGAAGAAACTGATGAAGGTGAAGAAAACGACGGAGATGATCTGCAAGGTAGTGGAGGACGCAGACAGCTGGGGCGTGCTCATGGCAGAACCTGGAAGAAGAGGGGAGGGGGCGGTGCTCATGATCGCCGAGTCCGATTGGGAAAGGAAGCGTGCTAACGATTGAGCGCGTCATTCACTCACCGAGATTTGCCGGGCTATTTCAACGCCGCAAAGCAGTACTTTCCTTCCCCGAGTCTGGAGGCTTACACCGGGGGGTGCAGCCCATGGTGGAAAGCCTCTACCAGATGTTCGATCCAGGCGCGCACGGCTGGCAGCATCCCACGTCTATGGGTGTAGACGGCCTGCAGGAAACCGCCGGGTAGCCGCCAGTCCGGCAGTAGGCGTACCAGGCTACCGTCGCGGAGTTCCGCTTCGCAGTTCATTTGCGGCAGCATGCTGAAACCGAGCCCCAGGAGCGCCGCGCGCTTGCGCATCTCGAAGTCTTCCGTGCCCAGGCGCGCGTCCATTACCACTTCCTGTCGGTCGCCGAGGCTGTTTCGCAACTGGTAGTGCAAACGCCGGTCCGCCTCTGGAGCCCCTAGTGCCGGTAATTGCTGCAGGTCTTCCGGCCGGGTGATGGTCTTTCCCTGCAGCAACCTGGGGGATGCCACCAGCAAACTCACCGCCGGGCTGAGCTGGCGTGCGATCAGCGTTGGGTCTTCATCTCCTTCTTCGCGTACTCGCAAGGCCACATCCACGCCTTCTTCTCGCAGATCGACCCTGCGATTGGTCAGGATCAGGTCCAGTTGCACGAGCGGGTGCTGCTCAATGAACTCCAGGGTGATGGGGCGCAGTTGTGTGCGGCCCAACTCGACGGGACAGGATACCCGCAAGCGACCGCGCGGCTCGGCGGTCAGGCTGGCCACCACCTCGTCTGCCTGCTCGGCCTCTGCCAGCATCGCCTGGCAGTGCCGCAAGTAGCGCTCGCCGACGTCGGTCAACGCCAGCTTGCGTGTAGTGCGTTGCAGTAGGCGAACTCCCAGGCGCTCTTCCAGTTCTGCGATGCGCCGCGACAGGCGAGATTTCGGAATGCCCAGCAGACGACCGGCGGTCGCGAACCCACCGTGTTCGACCACCTTGGCGAAGTAGAAAAGATCGTTGAGGTCCTGCATGGTTTTGTCCTGCGTGTGGGACGAAATATGACATTTTCGGCTAGTTTGACGCGATTGATTTGTTCCGTGGAACATTGGTTCGCGGAATTGCCGCGGCGCTCGACAAGGGCTATACCTGATCGACTTTCCCCACCCGAAACGGAGCAAGCACCATGTCCTTGTCCATGTACGAGGCTTCAATACCGGTGTTCGTGCGCATGCTGGGCAACTTGTCGACGATTCTCGCCAAAGCCCAGGCCAATGCGGAAGCACGGAGTATCGAGCCCAAGGTTTTCATCGAGGCGCGGCTGGCGCCGGATATGTTCCCGCTGGCTCGCCAGGTGCAGATCGCCAGCGATACGGCCAAGGGCTGCGCGGCCCGTCTCGCGGGCGTCGAGGTGCCGAGCTACCCCGATACCGAGTCAAGCTTCGCAGAACTCCAGGAGCGGATCGCCAAGACGGTGGAGTTCGTCCAGGGCATCCAGGCGGCCCAGCTGGAGGGCAGTGAAACCCGCATCGTCACCCTGAAGATGCGCACCGGTGACCTGACATTCCCTGGCCAGGCGTACCTGCTGCACTTCGCTTTGCCGAACCTCTACTTCCACGTCACCACGGCCTACGCCATCCTCCGCCACAATGGCGTGGACGTGGGCAAGATGGACTTCCTCGGCGGCGTCTGAACCGTCGTTGGCGCTGAGCGCAGCGAAGCCCAACGATTCTTTTGTTGGAACCTTGTCGGGTTTCGCAGGGCTCAGCCCAACCAAAGCAGATTCGTCCCATGAGTGGGACGCTGAGTCACGAAATTGCCGGCTAATCAACCTTTGTGCTCATCAGTAGGATTACCCCATCCCGATCAGCAGTCGCCGATCGATCAATTGAGGAAACCTACATGAAACTTCTGCACCTTGATTCCAGCATCCTCGGCGACGCATCCGCCTCCCGTCAGCTGAGCCGCTCCGTGGTTGAAGCCTGGCAGGCCGCCGAACCCGCCACCCAAGTCACCTACCGTGACCTGGCCAGTGATGCCCTGAGTCACCTGTCTGCCCTGAGCCTGGTGGCAGGTGGAACACCTGCCGAGCTGCGCGACGCTGCCCAGAAGTACGAGGCTGAACTCGGCGAAACCACCTTGAAGGAATTCCTGGCTGCCGACGCCATTGTCATCGGCGCGCCGATGTACAACTTCGCCGTGCCGACCCAGCTCAAGGCCTGGATCGACCGTATCGCTGTCGCAGGCAAGACCTTCACCTACACGGAAGCCGGCCCGCAGGGCCTGGCGGGTGGCAAGAAGGTGGTGATCGTCTCCACCGCCGGTGGTGTCCACAACGGTCAGCCCAGTGGCAGCGCCCATGAAGATTACCTGCGCTTCGTACTTGGCTTCCTCGGCATCACCGATATCGAGATCATCCGCGCGCAGGGCCTGGCCTACGGCGAAGAGCCGCGCGCCAATGCCATCAGCGCTGCCCAGGAGCAGATCGGCGAGCTGTTCGCCACGGCCTGATCCGGTTGCCTGAAACGACCAAGCCCCGCTAATGCGGGGCTTGGTCGTTTCAGGCTTCTAATGCTTCGGAGGAAACGTGTAGGGGAGAATTCATTCCTCCCTACAAGCCCTCAGCTTGTCCCGGCAGGTTAGACGATCACGCCCTGGCTGCGCAGGTAGTCGTCGTAGGTGCCGCTGAAGTCGGTCACGCTGGTTTCCGACAACTCGATGATGCGGGTGGCCAGGGAGCCGACGAACTCGCGGTCATGACTGACGAAGATCAGCGTGCCCGGGTAGTTTTCCAGCGCCAGGTTCAGCGCTTCGATCGATTCCATGTCCAGGTGGTTGGTCGGCTCGTCCATCACCAGCACGTTGGGACGCTTCAGGATCAGCTTGCCGAACAGCATGCGGCCTTGCTCGCCGCCGGAAATCACCTTGACCGACTTCTTGATCTCATCGTTGGAGAACAGCATGCGGCCGAGGGTACCCCGCACCAGTTGCTCGCCGCCCTGGGTCCACTGGCCCATCCAGTCGAACAGGGTCACGTCGTCGGCGAAGTCTTCGGCATGATCCTGGGCGAAATAGCCGACATCGGCGCTTTCGGTCCATTTGACTTCACCGGCATCCGGCGTGAGTTCACCTACCAGACAGCGCAGCAGAGTGGTCTTGCCGATACCGTTGGGGCCGATGATGGCGACACGCTCGCCGGCTTCGATCTGCAGGTTCAGGCCCTTGAACAGTGGCTTGTCCTCGAAACCCTTGGCCAGCTTCTCCAAGGTCACCGCCTGGCGGTGCAGCTTCTTGTGCTGCTCGAAACGGATGAAGGGGCTGACGCGGCTAGATGGTTTGACCTCTTCCAGCTGGATCTTGTCGATCTGCCGTGCACGGCTGGTGGCCTGCTTGGCCTTGGAGGCGTTGGCCGAGAAGCGGCTGACAAAGGTCTGCAGTTCGGCGATCTGTGCCTTCTTCTTGGCGTTGTCCGAGAGCAGGCGTTCGCGGGCCTGGGTGGCCGCGGTCATGTACTCGTCATAGTTACCTGGGAAGAGGCGCAGCTCGCCGTAGTCCAGGTCGGCCATGTGGGTGCAGACGCTGTTCAGGAAGTGACGGTCGTGGGAAATGATGATCATGGTGCTGTTGCGCTCGCGCAGCACGCTTTCCAGCCAGCGGATGGTGTTGATGTCCAGGTGGTTGGTCGGTTCGTCCAGCAGCAGCACGTCTGGATCGGAGAACAGCGCCTGCGCCAGCAGCACGCGCAGTTTCCAGCCGGGGGAAACAGCGCTCATCGGGCCGAAGTGTTGGTCCAGCGGGATGCCGACGCCGAGAAGCAGTTCGCCGGCGCGGGATTCGGCGGTGTAGCCGTCCATCTCGGCGAAGTGCACTTCCAGCTCGGCCACGGCCATGCCGTCCTCTTCGCTCATCTCCGGCAGCGAGTAGATGCGGTCGCGCTCGGCCTTCACCGCCCAGAGCTCGGTGTGGCCCATGATCACCGTGTCGATCACGCTGAAGTTTTCGTAGGCGAACTGGTCCTGGCGCAGTTTGCCCAGGCGCACGTTGGGCTCCAGCATCACCTGGCCGGCCGACGGTTCCAGGTCGCCGCCAAGGATCTTCATGAAGGTCGACTTACCGCAGCCGTTGGCCCCGATCAGGCCGTAGCGGTTACCGTTGCCGAATTTAACGGAAACGTTCTCGAACAGCGGCTTGGCGCCGAACTGCATGGTGATATTTGCGGTGGAGATCAAGGGTTTTACCTATCAATAACTTACAAGTGGCCGCTTTCGGCTGATAGCGATTTGATATCAATGTTCAGCTTTTCAAGCTCGTGCCAGTCGGAGCACAAGTTGATCCAGCAGGCGTACGTCGACAGCAACATCTGCATGCGGAGGCCGAGTTGCTGGGAGATGAAAGCGGGATTGATGCCGGATATCCGGCAGATTGTCGCATAGGTGTGCCAGTAATTGCATGGCGAGCGGTTTCTGATCCCCGGCGCCATCGTGGTAGGGCGCTACCGGTGGTGGATGCAGAAGGCCTCTTGCATGTGCCCTCGGCTCTTGGAGGTCGCGACAATCCAGGGTCCACGCACGTGACCTTCAACCCCGTCTTTCCGACATTTGGTATGCGCCTGGGCCACCTTCCTGCAGAGGTTTACGCGATGCGAGTCGGAGTACGAATCGTTCCAGCGCCGCAGCATCGTCATGATCCGGTCGACCCGGCAGCATCCAATCAAGGTTCAGCGCAAGCTGGTGGTTGAGTTGGGTCAATTCACGCTGGCACTGGCGCCAAGTGAGCAGCAGCCTAGAGTTGGTACTTGGTTGAGAGAAAAATCAGGCGTAAGCCAAGTCTCAAAAAGGACTCTTGATGGTCGAATTGCGGCGCGCTTGCTTTGGCACGGGATGTTCCTCTTCCTGCTCGGACTTGGCGTGGGCCTCGTCGAGCCGCAGTTCAGCAACCCGCGTATGGGCCTTGCCGCTCATCTAGAGGGCGTCATGAACGGCACTTTCCTGCTGGCGATCGGGGCGGCCTGGACAGAGGTCCGTCTCGGCGCACGAACAAGGGCTGTTGCGTACTGGACTGTACTTTACGGAACCTATGCCAACTGGGCCTTCACGACGTTGGCTGCGGTTTTCGGTACGGCAGCCATGTCACCCATCACTGCAGCCGGGTATAGCGGAGCACCTTGGCAGGAAAGCCTGGTGACGCTCGGCTTTGTTTCGGTCGGACTCTCTATCGTTGTCGCCTCGTTGCTCTTGCTCTGGGGGTTTTCCCGCGGCGCGAAGGTCTGACCGGGCAGGTTCTACCCACGTTGAGGTTTGCGATGGGCATGGTGGTGTTCTGCCGAGCTATATTGCCAGCAGGCGCTGACAAGGAGGTTGGTATGGCAAGGGACTATACGGATGGTCGTTATAAGGTTTACCTGGGCCGAACCGCAGGCGCTCCCAGGGTGGGGCGCATCGACGGTGACGAATTCGTCAGGAGCGACAGCAACCAGTTGCTCTACCGCCTCGAAGGCAAAGATGTTTATGACATGAGTGGCGAACATGTCGGCGAGATCATGGATGCCGGCGATTTCGCCATGGTTGTGAAGCGCAGCCCTACGAGTATCGACTGCATACTCGTCTTCGTGCCTGAGTAACCGGTCCCGATACACCCGATTTCATAGAGTGCGGGACATTGGTGAGCCACGGAATGGCAATAACCTGCCGAAAGGACAAGGGCCGCCACGGTCCCGGGACAAAGATTGGTACTACCCCGTGGCGGCAATAGGAAACGCCCAAAAGAACAACTCCAGCGTAGCAATTTGATCGCACACGGCCAGCGCCACTCGTTCGGCCAATTGGTGCGTTCGGCTGCGTTGGAAGTCATCGTTGCCATGAGCTGCGATGCATTGAGCGCCGCTTATGCAGGGCTGCAGTGGATGCGTCCTCATACGACAAAGCCCGCGCAAGGCGTAATGCTGTTCACATACGAAAGAACGCCGCTTTTCCTTCAGCAGGAGGGCGGCGCTTTTGGTTTTACATCATCACGAAGTTGTTTCTGTTGGGCAGGTATCTCTCGTAGGAGCGAGCTCTGCTCGCGAACCCGCCTCCTTCGCGAGCAGAGCTCGCTCCTACGGGGCCTTCAGCTTGGTAGCCCGGATGAAATCGGGGGAAAAGTCCAACCGCTGCCCCCGGATTCATCCGGGCTACGAGATGGCAGACTGCTCCGAAGGCCGGTCACGCCCCCTCCTCATACGTGCTGACGCCTGCCTAAGTGAACAGCATTACGCGCAAGGCGGGCTTTGTCGTTGGGGGCTGATCTTTCAGCAGTCCAGGGAGCTGAACACTGGCCTGCCGGATTCGTCCACGCGAAGCAGCTTATCGAGGGCGTCATCCGCCGCTTGAATTGCATCGGATCGGCGGGTGAAGTGTGTACGGTCGTAGACCTGATGGAGGAGCGGTTCTGCGTAAGATCCGTGCGGTCTGATTGCAACAAACGCTAAAGCATGATCACCGTTGAGTCGGGCTTCGCTCCAGGCGGCGTGCCCTGGGAAGTCTCGTCTGTTCATGGCGGCCTCCAGCAGGTTGCGTCTTAGAAGATGGACTTCAAATATGGACCAGGAATCCTCATTTGGTAGGGCGACCTGACGAAGGGATGGGTGATAAAGAGAAGTTCGCCCAGGGTCGGCTGGATCTTTGAAGTTGATCTACCGGTGATGAGGGCTGCTGCCTGTCTCAGATTCCCTTCCAGAACTCGTACATCGCATAGATCACCCCGATGGCCAGCATCCAGCGAACCAGCCCGAGTAATTCCTTGCGGGTCATGACCCACCAGGCCACCAGAGCGATCATCACGGCCAATCCCAGCTGTTGCGCTTTGCTTTCTACTGTCTGCGAGTACGCGATATAAAAACCCATTGCCAGTGATCCGAGCCCGACGACCACCTTCATCGGATCACTCATTGTGTGGGTTGTCTCGTTCCTTTTGACCGCTCCCGACCCCTTGCAGGAGGAGCAGGACTCGAACTTGGTGACTCCGTTCTCAAAATGAGTTTTCCTGCCTGTTCCGTTGCAGTTGGTGCACATCGACGTAGCCATAGGCGAGTTCTCCGTAGATCTTTTTCCTCGCCTACTGCTACCCGAATACGTCCATCGAAAGGTCTGGCGTGCTGATGCTGGTGTTATAGCCAACGCAGCCTGTCGTCGGCGTGCGCTCTGGCAGGAAAATGAGGGGCTTGGTCGGCGGTATGGCAAGGGCTGAAGGCGGGGGGAGTAACAGGGTCGCAATCCGTTGCGAATGCAGAGGATGGGGAATGAAACAGGAGGAACGCACGCGGGCTGATACCAATCGCGATACCAGCCCGCAGGTTTTGATGATTGGTCGTGCCGATAACTCGCTGAGGTGAGAAGCGCGCAAAAGTGCGCGCTTTTAGCAATTTAGCGCCGCTTCGGGGATCGGCCGTCGTTTCAGTCGCGGAAGAACACCTGCACCAGGTGGTAGCCAAACTGGCTTTTCACAGGGCCGTGGATGGTACGGACGGGCTTCTTGAAAATCACTTGGTCGATCACCCGCACCATCTGGCCTGGGCGGACTTCGCCGAGGTCGCCGCCGCGCTTGGCGGAAGGGCAGATGGAGTGCTTCTTGGCCAGGGTGGCGAAATCCTCGCCATTGGCCAGGCGCTTTTTCAGTTGTTCGGCTTCCGCCTCGGTCTTGACCAGGATGTGGCGGGCAAGGGCCTTGGCCATGGGAATTCCTCGTGGACTGTGGAGCCGTTCATTGTGCCCGACCGGGCGTCGGTCATACAGTTGCCTCTTTTCGATCCGCTGTGCGGATGCGTTGACCCTCCACTGGATTACGGACGCCCCATGGACCTTTCCTCGATGTTGAAAATCCTGGCCACCCAGGACGGTTCCGACCTTTACCTCTCTACTGGCGCGCCGCCCTGCGCCAAGTTCAATGGCGTGCTCAAACCGCTAAGCAGCGAGCCGTTGCGCGCCGGCGACGTGGCAAAGATCGCGGATTCGGTCATGGATGCCGAGCAGCGCGCTGAATTCGAGCGTGAGCTGGAGATGAACCTGGCCATTTCGCTGCCCAATATCGGCCGCTTTCGCATCAATATCTTCAAACAGCGCAACGAGGTATCCATCGTCGCGCGGAACATCAAGCTCGATATCCCGAAATTCGAGGACCTCAAACTGCCGGAAGTGCTGCTCAAGATGGTCATGGAGAAGCGCGGCCTGGTGCTGTTCGTCGGCGGTACCGGCTCGGGCAAGTCCACCTCTCTGGCCGCACTGATCGACTACCGCAACCGCAATAGCGGCGGGCACATCATCACCATCGAAGACCCGGTGGAGTATGTGCATCGGCACAAGAAATCCATCATCAACCAGCGTGAAGTGGGCGTGGACACCCGCAGCTTCCATGCAGCGTTGAAGAACACCCTGCGCCAGGCGCCGGACGTGATCCTGATCGGTGAGATCCGCGACCGCGAAACCATGGAGCACGCCCTGGCCTTCGCCGACACCGGCCACCTGGCGATTTCCACATTGCATGCCAACAACGCCAACCAGGCGCTGGACCGCATCATCAACTTCTTCCCCGAGGAGCGTCGGCCGCAGCTGCTCAATGACCTGGGCAACAACCTCAAGGCCTTCGTTTCCCAGCGTCTGGTGCGTACCCAGGATGGCAAACGCCGTGCGGCGGTTGAGGTGCTGCTCGGGACTTCGACCATCAGCGACCTGATCAAGCGCGGTGAATTCCACTCCATCAAGGAAATCATGGAAAAGTCCCGTGGCCTGGGCATGCAGACCTTCGACCAGGCGTTGTTCGACCTGGTGGTGGAGGGCGCCATCAGCGAGGACGAGGCGATCAAGAACGCCGACTCGGCCAACAATCTGCGCCTGAAGCTCAAGCTTTATCGCGAGGGCCCCAATGGACCGGCCGCGCAGGAGAGCACCTCGACGGCAGCGCCTGCTGGAGGCGAGAGAGCTGCCAACTGGGGGCTCGAGCTGAAGTTGGAGGAGTTGGAGGAAGATGAGCCGGAGGAGCCGGGGGCAGGGCCGAGGTAGGCTCCCGGGGCATTGCTGGTGTGGCTTTCGTCCGCTTCCCCCTCACAACCTGTACGGTCAAATTTAATTGCTGCTGTACTTAGCGCTTGTGCCGTGGCCCGCATAGATTCGCTCCATGCACTGATCTGCCACGGGAGGCCGCCATGCGTATCGCCGTACTGACGTTCGAGGGTTTCAACGAGCTGGATTCGTTTGTCGCCGCCGGGCTGCTCAACCGCATGCGTGGCCACGGCTGGCAGGCTGAGATCACCTCGCCCACGGAATGGGTTACCTCGATGAACGGGGTGAAGATCCAGGCGCAGCAGCCGCTGGAGTTCGCTAACGCGGCGGACGTGGTGCTGTTCGGCAGTGGCATGCAGACCCGCGCCATCGCCGAGGACCGCACCATCCTCGACCGCCTGCGGCTGGACCCGCAGCGCCAGTTGATCGGTTCGCAATGCTCCGGCGCCTTGCTGATGGCCCGCCTCGGGCTGTTAGGCAGCCTGCCGGCCTGCACCGATCTCACCACCAAGCCCTGGGTGATCGAGGCGGGCGTGCAGGTGCTGGACCAGCCGTTTTATGCCAAGGGCAACCTGGCTACGGCCGGTGGGTGCCTGTCAGCGCCTTATCTGGCGACCTGGGCGATTGCCAAGCTGGCGGGAGAGGATGCTTGCGCCACGGTGTTGCACTACGTAGCCCCGGTGGGAGAGAAGGAGGCCTTCGTCGAACGGGCCCTCGGGGTGGTTAGGCCATATCTTTGACACGCAGGAATGGCTGCTCTTCTGGGGGCGGGTAAACATCTACGTTCGTAGAGCTGCGACTGGCTCATCGCAGGACTTGTAGGCGCATGGGGGGCGCCGCGTTCTTGCTCGCGGACAGCCCGAGCGCGATCTTTCGCGAGCAAGCTCACTCCTACAGAAAATCCCGACTTGATTAAGCACATGGTTCCCCATCTTCAAATGGATTTGCACCCACAGAAAAGGTGCCTGGAGATCAGCTCTGTAGCTCCGGCAAATCTCTGAACAGCTCCAGGGCCTGCGGATTGGCCAGGGCATCGGTGTTCTTCACCGGCTTCCCGTGTACGACGTTGCGTACGGCCAGTTCGACAATCTTGCCGCTGATGGTGCGTGGAATGTCGGTCACGGCGATGATCCTGGCCGGTACATGGCGCGGGGTGGCGTTGGCGCGGATCACCTGGCGGATGCGAGTTTGTAGCGCTTCATCCAGCACCACACCCTCACGCAAACGCACGAACAGCACCACGCGCACGTCGCTGTCCCAATCCTGGCCGATGGCGATGGATTCCAACACTTCTTCGACTTTTTCCACCTGGCGGTAGATCTCCGCCGTGCCGATGCGTACGCCGCCAGGGTTGAGCACGGCGTCTGAGCGGCCGTGAATGACCAGACCGCCGCGCAGGGTCTCCTCGGCGTAGTCGCCATGGGCCCAGACGCCGGGGAAGGTTTCGAAGTAGGCCGCTTTGAACTTTGCCCCTTCGGGGTCGTTCCAGAAACACACCGGCATGGAGGGGAAGTGCCGGGCGCAGACCAGTTCGCCTTTTTCGCCCACCACCGGCTTGCCGTCCTCGTTCCACACCTGCACGTCCATGCCCAGCCCCTTGCACTGCAACTCGCCGCGCCACACCGGAAGCACCGGGTTGCCCAGGGCGAAGCAGGATACGATATCGGTGCCGCCGGAAATCGATGACAGACAGAGGTCGGCCTTGATGTCGCGATAGACGTACTCGAAGCTCTCGTGGGACAGCGGAGAGCCAGTTGATAGCAACGCCTTGAGCCGCGTCAGTTGGTGGCTCTGGCCGGGCTTCTCGCCGGCCTTCTCCAGCGCTGCGAGGTACTTGGCGCTGGTGCCGAAGATGCTGATGCCCTCGGCGTCGATCAGGTCGATCAGGCGTTCCGCGCCGGGATGGAAGGGTGAGCCGTCGAATAGCACCAGGGTGGCGCCGAGGGCCAGCCCGGAGACCAGCCAGTTCCACATCATCCAGCCGCAGGTGGTGTAGTAGAACAGCGTGTCGTCGGTCCTCAGGTCCGTGTGCAGCCCATGCTCCTTCACATGCTGCAGCAAGGTGCCGCCGACGCCGTGGACGATGCACTTGGGCACGCCCGTGGTGCCGCTGGAGTAGAGAATGTAAAGCGGTTGGTCGAACGGCACCTGGGTGAACGCGGGCTCGCCGCCGGGGGTGTAGAAGTCACGCCAGAGCGTGACCTTGGCGTGGGTGGTGAAGTCGCCAGGGGTGGCCTCAGGGCGTGCGAAGGGCACCACCACCAGCTGTTCGAGCGACGGCATGCGCTCGAGTATTTCATTGAGCTTGGTGGTCAGGTCCAGCACCTTGCCGGCGTAGCGGTAACCGGCGGCGGCGATCAGCACCCTGGGTTCGATCTGGCCGAAGCGGTCGATCACACCTTGTGTGCCAAAGTCCGGTGAGCAGGACGACCAGGTGGCGCCCAGACTGGTGGCGGCCAGCATGCCGACCACCGTCTGCCAGGTATTGGGCATGAAGGCGGCGACGCGGTCGCCGACACCCACTCCGGCAGCTTGCAGGCTGCGTTGCAGGCCGGCGACCTGAAAAGCCAGCTCGGCATAGGTCAGTTGTTCGCGGCCGCCGTCTTCGGCAATCGCGATCAGCGCCGGGTGGTCATCACGGCGGCGTAGCAGGTGCTCGGCGAAGTTCAGTGTGGCGCCGGGAAACCAGTGGGCGCTCGGCATCGCCGGGCCTTCTTCCAGCACTGCCTGTGGCGCGCTGGAGAAGCGAATATCGAAGAACTCGACGATGGCCTGCCAGAAGGCCTCGCGATTGGCCACGCTCCAGGCGTGCAGGGCAGGGTAGTCGGCCAGGTCCAGGCCGTGACGCTGGTTGACCTGGCGGCGGAAGGCGTCCATCCGGGTGGCAGCGATGCGGGCTGGGCTGGGACTCCAGAGAGGTTGGTTCATCTGTGCGTCCATCGTGTCGGGCGGATGCTCTTCATAATGGCACGGGTTGGCGGCTCAGGTTGGGGCCTCGGGGAGGTCCAGGGTGTTCCAGTCGGTGACGTGCAACAGCACGTCGCACAGGGCCTGGGCCGCCGTGGAGAGCTTGTGCTCGGCGAGCCGGATCAATCCGACCCGCCGGGCCACCTCCGGGCTGTGCAGGGCGATGCAGCGGGCGCCCAGCTCCTGCATCTGCTGGATGCACAGGCTGGGGACGACGCTGACGCCCAGCCCCTGGGCGACCATGCGGCCGATCGTGCCCAGTTGGTGACTCTCGAAGGCCACCGGCAATTTGCCGTGTTGCGCGGCGACCGTCTCTTCCAGCAGCAGTCTCACGGCGGAAGGCCGTTGCAGGGTGATGAAGTTCTCCCGCAGCAGCTCCGCCCAGCTCACGTCCTGGCGACTAGCCAGTTCGCAGTCGGTGGGAACTACGGCAACGAATCGGTCGGTATAGAAGGGCGTGAAATCCAGACCGTCGAGCGAGTCCGGCTCGAACGCGATGCCCAGCTCGACACGGCGGTTGCGCACCATATCCAGTACTTGCTCGTTGATCACATCATGCACGGCCACGTTGACCTTCGGGTGGCGATTGCGGAAGGCCTTGAGCGCCACCGGCAATAGGTTGCCGGCAAACGAGGGCATGGCGGCAATGGAAACCTTGCCCAATTGCAGGGTGAAGTGCTGGCGCAGCAGCTCTTCGGCATTGTCCCAGTCTGCCAGCAGGCGGCGGGCAATGGGCAGCAGTGTCTCGCCTTCTGGCGTCAGGCTGACGCTGCGGGTGGTGCGCACCAGCAACGGGCCGCCGAGGGACTCTTCCAGGCTTTTGATCGCCAGGCTCAACGCAGGCTGGGAAAGGTGCAGCCGTTCGCACGCCTGGGCGAAGCTCAGGCTCTGGGCAACGGCAAGGAAGGCGCGCAATTGCTTGACAGTCATTTATTTGCCTTTGTGATTAATGCAAAGGAAAAACAAACTTAACAAATCAGTCTGGAGGGGAGAAGCTCTGCCTCACTCACCGGCGACGACTGCCGGCCATGAACAACGACAAGAGGCGCAATCGCATGAGCGGACTCGACAAACGTGTGAACTCCTATGAAGAGGCCCTGGCCGGCCTGACCGACGACATGACTGTCCTGTCCGGCGGCTTCGGCATCTGCGGTATTCCGGAGAACTTGATCAACGAGATCCGCCGCCGTGGCGTCAAGGGCCTGACCGTGGTCTCCAACAACTGCGGCATCGACGGCTTTGGCCTGGGCGTGCTGCTGGAAGACCGGCAGATCCGCAAGATGATCGCGTCCTACGTCGGCGAGAACGCCCTGTTCGAGCAACAGCTGCTCAGCGGCGAGCTGGAAGTCGAACTGACCCCGCAAGGCACCCTGGCCGAGAAACTGCGCGCAGGCGGTGCCGGCATCCCGGCCTTCTACACGGCCACTGGCTACGGCACCCCGGTCGCCGAAGGCAAGGAAGCTCGCGAGTTCAACGGCCGCCATTACATCCTCGAGCCGGCGATCACCGGTGACTTCGCTATCGTCAAAGGCTGGAAAGCCGACCACTTCGGCAACGTCATCTACCGCCACACTGCACAGAACTTCAACCCGGTGGTCGCCACCGCCGGCCGCATCACCGTGGTCGAGGTGGAGGAAATCGTCGAGCCGGGCGAACTGGACCCGGCCCAGATCCACACCCCTGGCATCTACGTGGACCGCATCATCCAGGGCAGCTTCGAGAAACGCATCGAGAAGCGCACCGTCCGCTCCTGAGCCTGACCACAACAAGAAGAATCCGAGGATACCGACATGGCACTTACCCGCGAACAGATGGCCCAGCGCGTGGCTCGCGAACTGAAGGACGGCTACTACGTGAACCTGGGGATCGGTATTCCGACCCTGGTGGCCAACTACGTGCCGGAAGGCATGGATGTGATGCTGCAGTCCGAGAATGGCCTGCTCGGCATGGGCGCATTCCCGACCGAGGATGAAGTGGACGCCGACATGATCAACGCCGGCAAGCAGACCGTCACCGCCCGCTCGGGTGCAGCGATCTTCTCGTCCGCCGAGTCCTTCGCGATGATCCGTGGCGGCCACGTGGACCTGACCGTGCTGGGCGCCTTCGAAGTGGATGTCCAGGGCAACATTGCGTCCTGGATGATCCCCGGCAAGCTGGTCAAGGGCATGGGCGGCGCGATGGACCTGGTGGCCGGTGCCGACAACATCATCGTCACCATGACTCACGCCTCCAAGGACGGCGAATCCAAGTTGCTCAAGCACTGCAGCCTGCCGCTCACCGGCTGCCGCTGCATTCGCAAGGTACTCACCGACCTGGCGTACCTGGAGATCGAGAACGGCACCTTCATCCTGCGCGAGCGCGCGCCGGGCGTGAGCATCGAAGAAATCGTCGCCAAGACCGCCGGCCCGCTGATCGTGCCGGATGACGTCATCGAAATGACGTTCTGAGTACCTCACCGCATTGAAGGGAGCCGCCACGCACGGCTTCCTTCAATGCGTTTTTTCGTTTTATCACCACCGACCCTGCTTCTTGATCGGGAGAAACCAATGCAAGACGTCGTAATCGTCGCCGCTACCCGCACTGCCATCGGCAGCTTCCAAGGCGCTCTCGCCGGTATCCCCGCCCATGAACTGGGTGCCGCGGTGATTCGCCAGCTGCTGGCCCTGACCGGCCTGGATGTCGCCGAGGTGGATGAAGTGATCCTCGGCCAGGTGCTGACCGCAGGTTCGGGCCAGAACCCGGCGCGGCAGGCGGCAGTCCTCGCAGGCCTGCCCTTCACGGTCCCGGCCATGACCCTCAACAAGCTCTGTGGTTCCGGCCTCAAGGCCCTGCATTTGGGCGTACAGGCCATCCGCTGCGGTGACGCAGACGTGGTCATCGCTGGCGGCCAGGAGAACATGAGCTTGGCCCCCTACATCCTGCCTGGCGCCCGTACCGGCCTGCGCATGGGCCATGCGAAGATCGTCGACACCATGATCCACGACGGCCTGACCGATGCCTTCAACGACTACCACATGGGCGTCACGGCCGAGAACCTGGTGGAGAAATACGGCATCAGCCGCGAGGCCCAGGACCGCTTTGCCGCCGCTTCGCAGGAGAAGGCCGTGGCTGCCATCGAAGGTGGGCGCTTCGTTGATGAGATCACGCCGATCCTGATCCCGCAGCGCAAGGGCGATCCCGTTGCCTTCGCCACTGATGAGCAGCCGCGCGCCAGCACGACCTTCGATGCCTTGTCCAAGCTCAAACCGGCCTTCAAGAAGGATGGCAGCGTCACCGCTGGCAATGCCTCCAGCCTCAACGACGGCGCTGCTGCGGTGCTGCTGATGAGCGCTGAAAAGGCCAAGGCGCTGGGCCTGCCGGTGCTCGCGCGAGTCGCCGGTTACGCCAATTCCGGCGTTGACCCGGCGATCATGGGCATCGGCCCGGTAACCGCGACTCGCCGTTGCCTGGAAAAAGCGGGCTGGAGCCTCGAGCAACTGGACTTGATCGAAGCCAACGAAGCCTTTGCCGCCCAGTCGCTGTCTGTGGGCCAGGAGCTGGGTTGGGACATGGCCAAGGTCAACGTCAACGGCGGCGCCATCGCCCTTGGTCACCCGATCGGTGCATCGGGCTGCCGCGTGCTGGTGACTCTGCTGCACGAGATGATCAAGCGTGATGCCAAGAAGGGTTTGGCGACCCTGTGCATCGGTGGGGGGCAGGGCGTGGCGCTGGCGATCGAGCGTTGATTGCGACGTGGTAAGGAAAGCGCCGGCCTCAGGGTCGGCGTTTTTGTTTGGAGGGTGCGCCGTGCGCACCCTACGATCAAGCCCGTAGGATGTGGTGGAGCGAAGCGATACCCATCAGCGGGAATCGATGGGTATCGCAGGCTCAACCCATCCTGCCGAGCCGAGTCGGGTTCAACTCCGCGCCAGCCGGCTGACGCAACAAGCTTCAGCCGCGAGTCACTCCTCTCAGCTTCAGGGAGAGGGGCCGGGGGAGAGGGCGGCGGATACAAGCAATAAAAAGGCCGCGATCCCGAAGCATCGCGGCCAAGAGGGGAACCTCAATCGAGCTTCAGCTCGAACTCGCCAGCCTGGCGCGCGCTACCCGCGAGCCATTCTCCTTGCCCAGCACCGCGCAGATGCGCTGGCCAGCCGCAATGAGCTTATCCATGTCGATGCCTGTCTCGATGCCCAACCCGTTCAGCAGGTAGAGCACATCTTCGGTGGCGACGTTGCCGGTGGCACCCTTGGCGTAGGGGCAGCCACCGAGGCCGGCGACCGAGCTGTCGAACACCGCGATGCCTTCCAGCAGGCCGGCGTAAACGTTCGCCACGGCCTGGCCATAGGTGTCGTGGAAGTGGCCGGCGAGCTTGTCACGGGGAACCTTGGCGCCGACGACTTCGAACATATGGCGGGTAGCGCCTGCGGTGCCAGTACCGATGGTGTCGCCGAGGGAGACTTCATAGCAGCCCATGGCGTATAGCTCGGCAGCCACGCTGGCCACTTGCTCGGCGGGGACAGTGCCCTCGTAGGGGCAGCCCAGCACACAGGAAACATAGCCGCGCACGCTGATGCCCTGGGCTCGTGCCGCGTCCATGACCGGCACGAAACGTTCCAGGCTTTCGGCGATGGAGCAGTTGATGTTCTTTTGCGAGAAGGATTCGGAAGCGGCGGCGAACACGGCCACTTCCTTCACCCCGGCTTCCAGGGCGGCCTCGAAGCCCTTCAGGTTTGGTGCCAGGGCGGCGTAGGTGACCCCGGCCTTGCGCTGGATCTGCGCGAAGACCTCGGCCGAACCGGCCATCTGCGGCACCCACTTGGGCGAGACGAAGCTGCCCACCTCGACATAGCCGAGGCCGGCGGCGGTCAGGTCGTCCACCAGGGTCACCTTGTCGGCGACGCTGATGGGTTGTTTCTCGTTCTGCAGGCCGTCGCGCGGGCCGACTTCGACCAGGCGGACCTTGCTTGGAATATTCATTGCGTCATCTCTCAATGCACCGGAGTTCAGTACCGTAGGATGGGACGGGTAGCGTTCGGCTGAACCCGACTCATCCTACGAGGTGTCACTGCGGACCTCAGGCCTCTTCCAACTCGACGAGGGCGGTGCCTTCGTTGACCAGCTCGCCTTCGCCGCAATACAGCGCCTTGATCACGCCGTCGTGAGGCGCGCGGATGCTGTGTTCCATTTTCATGGCTTCCAGCACCACCAGGGCGGTACCCGCTTCGACTTTCTGGCCAGCTTCCACCAGCACGCGCACGATACTGCCGTTCATCGGCGCCGTCAGCCCGCCGTGATGGCTGTGGCTGGCTTCCACTTCCTCGATCGGGTCGACGCGCGTGACGCTGCGCAGTTCGCCGTCCCACTCCAGGTAGAGCGTTTCGCCTCGGCGGATCGCCAGGTGCTGGCGACGCAGGCCGTCCTGCTCGACGGTGATGTGCTCGCCGGACAGGCAGATCGGGCTGGCGGTCGCGCCGCGCAGACGCACCACATGGCGTTCGCTACCGGCAATCAGGTGCTGGTCGATTTCGCTGGGCAGACCGGCGCGCCAGCCGTTGTGCTGGCTCCAGGGCGAGTAGGGATCATCACTGCGCATGCGCTGTGCTTCGCTCTGGCGGAAGGTTTCGCCGGCCAGTTGCCAGAAGGTCTCGGGCAGTGCGGTGGGGGTGGGCAGCAGTTGTTCCTGGTAGCGGCCGATGAAGCCGGTATCCAGCTCGGCGGCGGCAAAGGCCGGGTGGGCCAGTACGCGGCGCAGGAACGCCAGGTTGGTCTTGAAGCCGCCCACAGCGGTTTCGTCGAGCATGGCCAGCAAGCGCTGACGGGCTTCCTCGCGGGTTTCACCCCAGGCGATCAGCTTGGCCAGCATTGGGTCGTAGAAGGGGGATACTTCATCGCCTTCGGCCACGCCACTGTCCACCCGACGGCCCGGGCCTGCTGCGGCTTCGCGGTAGAGGGCCAGGCGACCGCTGGCGGGCAGGAAGTCCTGCTCCGGGTCTTCGGCGTAGAGGCGCACTTCGATGGCGTGGCCGAGCAGCGGCACCTGTTCCTGGGTGATCGGCAGGGCCTCGCCACGGGCAACGCGGATTTGCCAGGCCACCAGGTCGAGGCCGGTGATGGCTTCGGTGACCGGGTGTTCCACCTGCAGGCGGGTGTTCATCTCCATGAAGAAGAAGTCGCCGCGCTCATCCAGCAGGAACTCCACGGTGCCAGCGCCGACATACCCGATGGCCTGGGCCGCGCGCACGGCGGCTTCGCCCATGGCGCGGCGCAGTTCGGCGGAGAGGCCGGGGGCCGGTGCTTCCTCCACGACCTTCTGGTGGCGGCGCTGGATCGAGCAGTCGCGCTCGTTGAGATACAGGCAGTTGCCGTGGCTGTCGGCGAATACCTGGATCTCCACGTGGCGCGGCTTGAGGACGTACTTCTCCACCAGCATGCGCGAGTCGCCAAAGGCCGACTGCGCCTCACGCTGGGCGGAGGCGAGGGCCTCGGCCAGCTCGCTTTCGCGCTCGACCACCTTCATGCCCTTGCCGCCACCGCCGGCAGCGGCCTTCAGCAGCACCGGGTAGCCGATGCGCTCGGACGCGGCGCGGAAGGTTTCCAGGTCCTGGGCCTCGCCGTGGTAGCCGGGCACCAGGGGCACACCGGCGGCCTCCATCAGCGCCTTGGCGGCAGACTTGCTGCCCATGGCGTCGATGGCGCTGGCTGGTGGGCCGAGGAAGATCAGGCCAGCCTCGGCGATGGCTCGGGCGAAGCCGGCGTTCTCCGAGAGGAAGCCGTAGCCCGGGTGGATGGCCTGGGCGCCGCTGGTCTTGGCGGCGGCGATCAGCTTGTCCACCAGCAAGTAGCTTTCGGCGGGTTTGGCGCCGCCCAGGTCGACGGCGATGTCCGCCTCGCGCACGTGGCGGGCATTACGGTCGATGGCGCTGTGCACGGCCACGGTACGAATGCCGAGGGCCTTGGCAGTGCGCATGACACGGCAGGCGATTTCGCCACGGTTGGCGATCAGCAGGGTGGTGATCATTGTTGTGGCTCCTGCCAGGACGGTTTGCGTTTCTCCAGGAAAGCACGCAGGCCCTCCTGGCCTTCGGGGCTCACGCGGATGCGAGCGATGGCGCTTTCGGTGTAGCGGCGCAGGCCTGGGCTGAGGGCACCACTGGCGACCTCGCGGAGCAGGTCCTTGGTCGCGCTCATGGCTTGCGGGCTGTTCTGCAGCAGGTTGGTGGTCCAGTCATTGACCGCCTCGTCCAGCGCATCGATCGGGTAGCACTCGGCGAGCAGGCCGAGCTCACGGGCTGTTTCTCCGCTGAAACGCTCGGCGGTCAGGGCGTAGCGGCGCGCCGCGCGTTCCCCGATGGCCTGTACCACGAAGGGGCTGATCACCGCCGGGGCCAGGCCGATACGCACTTCGGAGAGGGAGAACTGCGCGTCCTTGGCGCCGATGGCCATGTCGCAGCAGCTGATCAGGCCCAGCGCACCACCAAAGGCCGCACCTTGCACTACAGCCAGGGTCGGCACCTTGAGGTGGTAAAGGTTGTACATCAGCTCGGCCAGCTCGCGGGCATCGTCCAGGTTGGAGTTGTAGTCGAGCTTGGCGGATTCCTGCATCCAGGCCAGGTCCGCGCCGGCGGAGAAGTGCCGGCCACGGCCGCGCAGGATCAGGAAACGTACGTTGGGGGCGGCCTTGACGGCGTCGAGGGCGAGGATCAGCTCGCGGATCATCCCGGCGTTGAAGGCGTTGTTCTTTTCCGGACGATTCAGCCAGAGCGTGGCAACGCCGTTGCTGGTGATGTCCAGTTGCAGGGTGGTGAAGTCGGTCATCGTTCTCTCCTGTAGGAGCGAGCTTGCTCGCGATCAACGGTGGTGCCCGGGTTCGCCAGCAAGCTGGCTCCTACGTTGGTCCCACCACTCGCAAGCAGGATTTACATGCGGAACACGCCGAAGGTGGTCCGCTCGATCGGGGCATTGAGGCTGGCGGACAGCGCCAGCCCCAGCACGTCGCGGGTTTGGGCCGGGTCGATGACGCCGTCATCCCAGAGCCGCGCGCTGGAGTAGTACGGATGCCCCTGGCGCTCGTACTGCTCGAGGATCGGCTGCTTGATCTTCGCTTCTTCTTCGGCACTCAGGCTGTGACCGGCGCGTTCGCTCTGTTCGCGCTTGACCTGGGCCAGTACGCCGGCGGCCTGCTCGGCGCCCATTACGCCGATCCGCGCGTTGGGCCACATCCACAGGAAACGCGGGTCATAGGCGCGGCCGCACATGCCGTAGTTACCGGCGCCGAAGCTGCCACCGATGATCACGGTGAACTTCGGCACCTTGGCGCAAGCCACCGCCGTCACCAGCTTGGCACCATGCTTGGCGATGCCGCCGGCTTCGTACTTCTGGCCGACCATGAAGCCGGTGATGTTCTGCAGGAACAGCAGCGGAATGCCGCGCTGGCAGGCCAGTTCGATGAAGTGTGCACCTTTCTGCGCGGCTTCCGCGAAGAGGATGCCGTTGTTCGCCAGGATGGCGATGGGGTAGCCGTGCAGGTGAGCGAAACCGCAGACGAGGGTGGTGCCGAACAGGGCCTTGAACTCATCGAATTCGGAGTCGTCGACCAGGCGCCCGATGACTTCGCGTACGTCGAACGGCTGCTTGGCATCGGCCGGGATCACGCCGTACAGCTCTTCGGCCGGATGGCGCGGCAGGAGCGGCTCGCGGCGATTCAGTTCACCCTGCTTGCGCCAGTTGAGGTTGGCGATGCTGCGGCGGGCGAGGGCAAGAGCGTGCTCGTCGCTCTCGGCGTAGTGGTCGGCCACGCCCGAAGTCTTGCAGTGGACGTCGGCGCCTCCCAGGTCTTCGGCGCTCACCACCTCGCCGGTGGCGGCCTTCACCAGCGGCGGGCCGGCAAGGAAGATCGTGGCCTGGTTGCGCACCATGATGGTTTCGTCGCTCATGGCCGGCACGTAGGCGCCGCCTGCGGTGCAGGAGCCCATTACCACGGCGATCTGCGGGATGCCTTGGGCGCTCATGTTGGCCTGGTTGAAGAAGATGCGGCCGAAATGCTCGCGGTCGGGGAACACTTCGTCCTGGCGCGGCAGGTTGGCGCCGCCGGAGTCCACCAGGTAGATGCAGGGCAAGCGGTTCTGCTGGGCGATGGCCTGGGCGCGCAAGTGCTTCTTCACCGTCAGCGGGTAGTAGGAGCCGCCTTTCACCGTGGCGTCGTTGGCCACGATCATGCATTCCACGCCTTCCACGCGGCCGATGCCGGCAACCACGCCCGCGGCGGGAACGTCCTCGCCATAGACCTCATGGGCTGCCAGCTGGCCGATCTCCAGGAAGGGCGAGCCCGGGTCCAGCAGGCGGTTGATGCGTTCGCGCGGCAGCAGCTTGCCGCGTGAGGTGTGGCGCTCCTGGGCTTTGGCGCCGCCGCCTTCATGGATACGGCCGAGCAGCCCGTGCAGGGCCGTGACCTGTTCGAGCATGGCCGCGCTGTTGCGGGCGAATTCGGGGGTGCGGGTGTTGATCTGGGTGTGCAGGATGGCCATCTGGCGCGCTCCGTCGAATGTTGTGCCGCCTCTTTCCTGTAGGAGCCCGCTTGCTGGCGAAGGCTTGTTCGCGAGCAAGCTCGCTCCTACAGGGGCGCGGTGTTGGCGATCAGCGAGTCTCGTTGAACAGCTCACGGCCGATCAGCATGCGGCGGATCTCGCTGGTGCCGGCGCCGATCTCGTAGAGCTTGGCGTCGCGCAGCAGGCGGCCGGTGGGGAACTCGTTGATGTAGCCGTTGCCACCAAGGATCTGGATGGCTTCCAGCGCCATCTGGGTAGCGCGCTCGGCCGTGTAGAGGATCACGCCGGCGGCGTCCTTGCGGGTGGTCTCGCCACGGTCGCAGGCCTGGGCCACGGCATAGAGGTAGGCGCGGCTGGCGGCGAGCTGGCTGTACATGTCAGCCACCTTGCCCTGGATGAACTGGAACTCGCCGATGCTCTGACCGAACTGCTTGCGGTCGTGGATGTAGGGCACCACGACGTCCATGCAGGCCTGCATGATGCCGACCGGGCCACCGGACAGCACCACGCGCTCATAGTCCAGGCCGCTCATCAGGACTTTCACGCCACCGTTGACCACGCCCAGGACGTTCTCTTCCGGCACTTCCACGTCGTCGAAGAACAGCTCACAGGTGTTGGAGCCGCGCATGCCGAGCTTGTCGAACTTGTTGCTGCGCGAGAAGCCTTTCCAGTCGCGCTCGACGATGAACGCGGTGATGCCGTGGGGGCCCTTGTCCAGGTCGGTCTTTGCGTAGATCACATAGGTGTTGGCGTCCGGACCGTTGGTGATCCAGGTCTTGCTGCCGTTGAGGACGAAGCGGTCGCCCTTCTTGTCGGCGCGCAGCTTCATGGAGACCACGTCGGAGCCGGCGTTCGGCTCGCTCATGGCCAGGGCGCCGACATGCTCGCCGCTGACCAGCTTGGGCAGGTACTTGGCCTTCTGTTCGGCATTGCCGTTGCGCTTGATCTGGTTGACGCAGAGGTTGGAGTGGGCGCCGTAGGAGAGGGCGACCGAGGCCGAGCCACGGCTGATTTCTTCCATGGCGATCACGTGGGCCAGATAGCCGAGGCCAGAGCCGCCGTACTCTTCTTCAACGGTGACACCGAGCAGGCCCATGTCGCCGAACTTGCGCCACATGTCCATGGGGAACGCGTTTTCCTGGTCGATCTCGGCGGCGCGTGGCGCCAGTTCAGCGGCAACGAAGGCCTGGACCTGTTCGCGCAGCATGTCGATGGTGTCGCCGAGGGCGAAGTTCAGGCTCGAGTAAGTCATGGTTCCACCTGTGCTTGTCATTGTCGGGGGAGGGAAGAAGTCAGGCGTTGGCGCCTTGTTTCTGCTTGGTTTCGGCGAGGGCAGCGAGGCAGCGCTCCTCGGCGGTATCCAGTTCCAGCTGCATCTGCTGGATGTCCAGCAGCTGCTGTTCGAGTTGGGCGCGGCGCGCGGCGATCTTGCCCATGAAGGTCTCCAGCTGCTTGCGGTTGCCACTGCTGGGGTCGTAGAGGTCGATCAGCTCCTTGCACTCGGCCAGGGAAAAGCCGATGCGCTTGCCACGCAGGATCAGCTTCAGGGCCACGAGGTCCTTCGGGCTGTAGATGCGCTCCTGGCCGCGACGCTCGGGGCTGAGCATGCCCTGCTCTTCATAGAAGCGGATGGCGCGGGTGGTGACATCCAGTTCGCGGGCCAGGTCGGAAATACTATAGGTCGTGGACATGGTCAGGGCTCGTAGCTGTGTTTACCTTTACGTTAACGTAAACCTGTGCCAACCTGACTGTCAACTCCGCCGTATCAGACTCCCGCAGGTGCCAGCAGTAGCTCGTTGCTTGCCTCCTGCGGGGCTCCGCTCTTTACGGACGAGGGCGGCAGGTGTAGACATTCAGAGCGTGCGACGACCCAGGCGCGCTGGAGCGAGAGATGGCGCAAGACATTCGAATAACAATGGCAGCCGACCCCCTTCACGAATCCCGACAGGCTCGATTGAAGCTGCTCAATGAGGGTGAGTTGCCCCAGGGAATGCTGCGCGAGGAAATCGACGCTTCGTGGCGGCGCAGCCTCGGCTACGGGCTGAACTGCCTCGAGGGCGAGCAGATTGGCCTGCAGCAGGACCCGGACCTGCAGCTGTTGCTGGCGAGCAACCGCCTGCTGATCGATGCTGCGACCCCGGAGCTCGAATACCTGGTCAGCCAGCAGGGCAAGGGCGGGCTGGTGATCCTCGGCGACGCACAGGCCAACGTGCTGGCGGTCGAGGGCCAGACCGAACACCTCAATACCTTTGGTCTGCGCGACCTCAAGCCCGGCACTTGCTGGAGCGAATCCCTGCGCGGCACCAATGCCATTGGCACTGCAGTGGTGGAAGGGCGTCCGACCCTGATCAATTGCGGTGAGCATTACCTGGATCGGCTCAGCCGCTTTTCCTGCACCTCGGTGCCGATCAAAGACCCGCAGGGACGAGTCATCGGCGTCCTCGACCTGACCCGTGACGGCGTCATGGCCCAGCCCCAGGACAACCTGGCAACGCTGATGCTTGCCGCCAGCAACATCGAGAGTCGTCTGTTCGCACTGTGCTATCCCGACGATCTGGTGCTGGCTTTCCATCACCGCCCTCAATACCTCGGCTCTGCCTGGCACGGGTTGCTGGCGCTGAGCCTCGATGGCGAGGTGGTGGCGGCCAACGAGCAGGCCTGCTGCCTGTTGCAGGTGTCGCGCCAGGCGCTGGTCGGGCGCCGTAGCAGCGACCTGCTGGGCAGCCGATCCCCGCAGTTCATGGCGCGCTTGATGCAGGGCGGCCTGAGCAGTGTACAGACCGCCAAGGGCGAGTATTTTTTCCGTGCTTTACAGGTGCCTCGTCATACCAGCATCGGTGGCACTGTCTCGGCATCCAAGACTCCTGCGGCCAAGCCACAGGTGCTGGAGGAGCTGGCCGGCCGTGACAGCCGCTTTGCCCGGTCCCTGCGCATGGCGCGGCAGGGCCTGGCTGGCGATTTGCCGGTGCTGCTGCTGGGCGAGACCGGCACCGGCAAGGAAGTCGTGGCACGCGCCCTGCACCAGGCCAGTGCGCGGGCTGACAAGCCCTTCGTGGCGGTCAACTGTGCGGCGATTCCTGAGGGGTTGATCGAGTCCGAGCTCTTTGGCTATCGCGAGGGGGCCTTCACTGGCTCGCGCAAGGGCGGCATGGTCGGCCGGTTGATGCAGGCCCACGGCGGCACACTGTTCCTCGATGAAATTGGCGATATGCCGCTCAGCCTCCAGGCACGCCTGCTGCGTGTATTGCAGGAGCGCAAGGTGGCACCACTAGGTGCCGGGGAAGAGCAGGAGATCGACGTGGCGGTGATCTGCGCCACCCACCGCGACCTCAAACGATTGGTCCAGGAAAAACACTTCCGCGAAGACCTTTACTACCGCGTCAACGGCGTCAGCCTGCGCCTACCGGCCCTGCGCGAACGCGAGGACCTGGCGGCCATGATCAACGGCGTGCTGGACAAGCTCGGCGCGGCCCAGGTCACCCTCGACAAGGACCTGACCGAGTTGCTGTCGGGCTACGACTGGCCAGGCAACATCCGTCAGTTGGAGATGGTCCTGCGTTCGGCGCTGGCCATGCGCGAGGATGGCGAGACCGTGCTGGGCCTCGACCATCTCACCGACAGCCTGCTGGACGAACTGACCGCCAGCTGCCGCCAGCCCGGTAGCATCCGCGAGAACGAGCTGGAGCTGATCCGCAGCTCGCTGGAGCGGCACCAGGGCAATGTCTCGGCGGCGGCCGACTCCCTAGGCATCAGCCGCGCCACTCTTTACCGCAAGCTGAAGCAGCTGCGCGGATGAGTCGGCCGCATTGCCAATGTGGGGCGGGAGCCCTGTGGGGGCGAATTCCTTCGCCAAGCAGACCGCAGGTCTGCCCTGCAAGGCCCAAGGGGGCTGTGTTGCAGCCCATAGCGAATGAATTCGCCCCCACAATGAACCTGCAATCCCTGGCCATTACCCGATGACCCGCTTCTTCCTCAAACTCGTCGAAACCAGCGACCCCGAACTGCTGCGCCGCGCCATGGAGTGGCTCTACGGCTTCGTGCGTCCGCACCTGCGAGCCATCCTGTTACTACTCGGCCTCTCCTTCGGCGCCTCCCTGCTGGTACTGGCGCAACCCTGGCTGACCAAGACTCTGATCGACGATGGCCTCCTGGCCAAGGACTTCGGCAAGTTGGTGCAGGTGGCCGTGGCGATGATCGCGGTCGGCATCCTTGGGACTGTGCTCTCTGGCATTAACCGCTACCTGCACACGCGGCTTTCCGGGCGCATCCTGTTTGCCCTGCGTGACGACCTGTATCGGCATCTGCAACAACTTTCGCCGGCCTTCTACGGCCGCCGACGCATCGGTGACTTGTTATCGCGGCTGGATGGCGACGTCGCGGAGATCCAGCGCTTCGCCGTCGACTCGCTGTTTTCGGCGGTTTCCAGCGTCATCGGCCTGATCGGTGCGGTGACCCTGATGCTGCTGCTGTCCTGGCAGTTGTCGTTGCTGCTGGCGCTGCTGATTCCCATCGAAGTCCTCTGGCTGCGCTGGATGCGGCGCAAAGTGGAGCGCGAGGTGCGCAGCCTGCGCGAACGTTCGGCGGACGTGTCATCCTTCCTGGTCGAGACGCTCCCGGCGATGAAATTCATCCAGGCGGCCGGCCAGCAACAACGTGAATCCCGCCGCCTGGAGCACTTGGGCCAGGGGTATATGAGCCAGCTGCTGAAGCTGCAGGTCACCGAATTCTTCACCCATGCGGTGCCCGGCACGCTCACGTCGCTGTCCCGCGCCTGTGCCTTCCTCATAGGCGGCTACTGGGTGGTGCAGGGCACCTGGCAGCTTGGCGCGCTGATTGCGTTCTCCACCTACCTCGGGATGGCCGTGGGGCCGGTGCAGAGTCTGCTCGGGCTCTACGTCGCCCTGCAACGCATGACGGTGAGCCTTGGACGGGTGATGGAACTGCAACAGGAGCCGGTGCCGGTGCGCCAGCCCGATTCGCCACGCTCGATGCCGGACGGCCCAGGCGAGCTGCGTCTGGAAGCGGTGCGCTTTGCCCATGACCAACGCAACGAGGCAATATTGCGTGGCGTCGATGCCAGCATTCCCGGCGGCTTGAAGGTGGCCATCAGCGGCGCTTCAGGTGTTGGCAAGTCGACCCTTATCGATCTGCTGCAACGGTTCTACGACCCGGACGAAGGCCGCATCCTGCTGGATGGCATCGACCTGCGGGAGCTGGACCTGCAGGCCCTGCGCCGGCGCATTGCCGTGGTCAGCCAGGACATCGTGCTGTTTCGCGGCAGTCTCGCGGACAATCTGGCTTACGCCGCACCGGATGCCAGCCGCGAGGCCCTGGAGCAGGTGGCTCGCCTGGCGCGGCTCGACAGTCTGATCGAATCACTGCCCCAGGGACTGGACAGTCAGCTCGGCGAGCGCGGCCAACAGCTTTCCGGGGGGCAGAAACAGCGCATCGCCATTGCCCGCGCGCTCCTGCAAGACCCGCTGATCCTGGTGCTGGACGAAGCTACCTCGGCGGTCGACGAAGCCACCGAACGCGAGGTGATTGCAGCCATCGACCAGCTGTTTGCTGGGCGCACGCGCATCCTCATCAGCCACCGCCCTTCGACCCTGGCGCAGGCCGACCTGGAGCTGCGTTTGGAGAATGGCCTGCTGCGGCAATTGGAGGTTGAGCATCATGGCCGCTGAATTGCGTGTTGGAATCATCGACAGCGGATACGCGCCGAGCCAGGCCAATCAGGTGCTGGCGGCGAGGCGCTTCTGGTTATCGGAGGACGGGCTTGCCGATGGCGAGGCATTGCCGGATGCGCTGGGGCACGGCAGTGCGATCCTCGATACCTTGACCCGCCAGGCGGGGCCACTGGAGCTGTATGTCGCCCAGGTGTTCGGCGACCGTTGGCAGACGAGCCCACTACAGATCGCTGGCGCCTTGCACTGGTTGATCGAGCAGGATGTGGCGCTGGTCAATCTTAGCCTCGGCTTGCGCAACGACCGACCCGTGCTGCGCGAAGCCTGTGCCCTGGCGCAGGTCGCCGGCATCCTGCTCTGCGCTTCCAGCCCGGCCCAGGGCGAGCCGGTTTATCCGGCCAGCTACCCAGGCGTGATCCGTGTGACGGGCGATGCGCGCTGTGCGGCAGGGCAATGGTCCTGGCTGAACAGCCCGCAGGCAGACTTTGGTGCGCCGGTTGCAGCCGTCAACGGCGTGGCGGGTGCCAGCGTGGGTTGTGCGGCGCTCTGCGGGATGATCGCCGGTAACCTTCAACGGCATCCGGGCGCCGGGCGGGATGCGGTGCTGGCCTGGCTGCGGGATGGCGCCGCCTTTGTCGGCCCTGAGCGAAGAGGGCGGCGCGATGACTGAGCTGTCGATTGCCGTGCTTGGCGCGGGTCCAGCTGGAGCTGCCGTCGCCCTGGGCTTGCGTCGTCTGGGTTACCAAACCTGTGTTGTCAGCGAGTGGCGACGCTTCGCTGCGGTGGAAGGCGTTTCCCAGCGAGTGCTGGACGGGCTGCGCCAGGCCGGATTGGAAAGGGCCCTGGCCAGCGCCGACGCACCGACGCCGCGAAAGGTGTTGTGGAATGGCGACGGTCAATCGATCAACCAGGAATGCCTGCTCGATCGTCCGCGCTTCGACGCGGCGATTCGCGAAGACTTGTACGCCGCGGGTGTGGCCGTGATCGAGGCGCGGGTGCTGCGGGTGGAGAGCAGTGCCGACGGGCACCTGATCCACCTCGACTCCGGGGAGCCGCTCAGGGCTGATTTCCTGGTCGAGGCGCGCGGCCGCCAGGCACCGCTGGCCGGTGGCCGGCTGCGCGGGCCGGAAACCTTGAGTCTGCTGAACCAGTGGCAAGAGTCGCCGGGTCGGCCCGGTTCAGCTGTGGAGAGCCTGGCTGATGGCTGGTCGTGGATGGCACGCCTGGCTGATGGCCGCTGCTATTGGCAGGTCACCCTGGACGCCAACAGCGGCGAACTGCCGGCCAAGGATGAACTTTCTGCCTACTGCGCCAGGCGTCGCGGCGACTCGGTGCTGGTGCGCAGGCTGTTCGGTGATGTGGCCTTGCAGCCCGCCAGCCTGCATGCACGCAGCAGCACGGCCATCCTGTTCCATGAAGCTGGCGGCCCGAACTGGCTGCGCGTGGGGGATGCAGCGATGGCGGTGGACCCACTGTCCGGCAATGGCATCTTCCAGTCGCTGTCGTCGGCCCTGCAAGCACCGGCGGTGATCAACACCCTGCTGCAATGCCCGGAACGCGCGGACCTGGCGCAGCGTTTCCACCAGCAACGGGTGGAACAGCTGTTCCTGCGCTTTGCTCGCACCGGGCGGGATTTCTATGCCATGGAACAGCGTTGGTCGGAGCAGCCCTTCTGGCGCGACCGGCGTCAGTGGCCGGATGCTGAGCCGCTGCATACGCCACCGGATTTCGGCCAGGTGCGGGTCCAGCGCCTGCCGGTGATTCGCGGTGACCTGATTGACGAGGCCGAGGTGGTGGTGACGGCGGACCAGCCGCTGGGCATCTGGCACCTGCAAGGCATCGAGCTGGCGCCCATTGTGCGAAGCGCGCTGCGTGGGGAGCTTGAGCCAGTGCTCGTGGCTCTGCCGGTCGAACAGCGGCGGATGGTGCAGGGGTGGTTGCTGGGGCAGGGCTACAGGCCCTGAGTGGGCATAAAAATGACCACAACACAAACATGGGCCGCGGGCACCTGCCGTGTTGTGGTCACCGGAGCCTCGACGGCTCCTAAAGCTGCTTCACCATCTCATCGAGGTGAACGAATTCCATATGGTGGGCGGCAGCAACGCTGGCATTGGTCAGTCGCCCCTTGGCCACGTTGAGACCATGGCGCAGATGCAGGTCGTCCTCCAGTGCCTTGCGCGTGCCCTTGTGGGCGAGGGCGATGACGAAGGGCAGCGTGGCGTTGTTCAGGGCCAGCGTCGAGGTGCGTGCCACCGCGCCGGGCATGTTCGCCACGCAGTAATGCACGACGTCGTCGACGATGTAGATCGGGTCGGCATGGGTGGTGGCACGGGAGGTTTCCGCGCATCCGCCCTGGTCGATGGCGACATCCACCAGGACAGCCCCCTCCTGCATCCTGGCGACCATTTCGGCGGTGATCAGTTTGGGCGCGGCCGCGCCGGGGATGAGCACGCCGCCGATCACCAGGTCCGCCGCCAGCACCTGCTCGCGCACGGCGCTATGGGTGGAGTAGAGCGTGGTGATGCGATTGCCGTATTGCGCGTCCAGACGCCGCAGCGCGTCGACACTCTTGTCCAGCACCGTGACGTCGGCACCCAGGCCGACGGCCATCGCCAATGCGTGGGTACCCACGACCCCGCCGCCGAGCACCACTACCTTGCCGGGGGCTACGCCCGGCACACCGCCGAGCAGGACGCCGCGACCACCTCGGGCCTTCTCAAGGCAGTTGGCGCCGGCCTGGATCGACATGCGTCCGGCCACTTCCGACATGGGCGCCAGCAATGGCAAGCGCCCATGGCTGTCGGTTACGGTTTCGTAGGCGATGCAGGTGGCGCCGGAGGCCAGCAGCTCATCGGTTTGCGGCCGATCGGGTGCAAGATGGAGGTAGGTGAAGAGGGTCTGGTCCGGCCGCAGGCGCGCGCGCTCCTGGGTCAGCGGCTCCTTCACCTTGACGATCAATTGGGCGCCTTCGAAGACGTCTCCGGCGCTGGCAGCGATAGATGCGCCAGCGGCCCGGTAGTCCTCGTCGCTGAAACCAATGGCCGCGCCGGCCTTGGTTTCCACCAGGACTTCATGCCCCAGCCGGGTCAGCTCGGCCACTGACTGGGGTGTCAGGCCTACCCGGTATTCATGGTTCTTGATTTCCTTTGGCACTCCGACTCGCATTGCAACCTCCCGGGTTGTTTCGCGCTGCCCTGTCTTCAGTGTAGGAAGCCGCTCGCTCCAACCCCGCCGAATAGCAGGGCATTTTCAGGGGAAATCCCTGAAAACCTAGGGGAAAGTAGTGGCCTGAGCCATTCATCTCAGCCTTTTTCGCCTCGTCCTGATCCCTCACTCATCCCACCAAGCAGGTCCACCGGCAGTGGGAAGACGATGGTGTTGGTCTTGTCGTTGGCGATCGCGTTCAGGGTCTGCATGTAGCGCAATTGCATGGCGCCGGGCTGGCGGCCGAGCATTTCCGCAGCCTGCATCAGCTTCTCGGAGGCCTGCAGCTCACCTTCGGCATGGATCACCTTGGCCCGCCGCTCGCGCTCGGCCTCGGCTTGGCGGGCGATGGCGCGGACCATGGTCTCGTTGAGGTCGACGTGCTTGATCTCCACGTTGGAGACCTTGATGCCCCAGGCATCGGTCTGGGCATCGAGTGCCTGCTGGATGTCGGCATTGAGGCGTTCGCGTTCGGCCAGCATCTCGTCCAGCTCATGCTTGCCCAGCACCGAGCGCAGGGTGGTCTGGGACAGCTGGCTGGTAGCCATGAGGAAGTTCTCCACCTGGATGATTGCCCGTTGCGGGTCTATGACGCGGAAGTAGACCACCGCGTTGACCTTCACCGAGACGTTGTCGCGGGAGATCACATCCTGCGGCGGCACGTCCATTACCACGGTGCGCAAATCCACCCGGACCATCTGTTGGATCGCCGGGATGATCAGCACCAGGCCCGGGCCCTTGACCCTCCAGAAGCGGCCGAGCTGGAACACCACGCCGCGCTCGTATTCGCGCAGGACACGGATCGCCGACGCCGCCAGCACGATGATCAGGAACAGGACAATGGCGAAACTGATAGGAAAACCCATGTTTACGCTCCTTTGGACGAACTGTCGTCCGCCTCTACGTCCAGCAGCAAGCCCTTGCGGGCGACGACCCGTACCCGTTGCCCGGCTCGTAGTGGCGCCGAGCTGCGCACCTGCCAGCGCTCACCTTGCAGCTGCACCCAACCGCCGTGTGGGTCGCTTGTCTCGAGGTCGAGCAGGATGGCCGCACTGCCGACGAGCCCCGCGTCGCCGCTGACTACAGCCTGGCGCCTGGACTTCAGCGCCATGCCGATGATGGCGAAGATGAGCACCGCGCTGGCCAGTGCGATGGTGACGATCACGGGCAAGGGGATGCCGAAGCCGGGCACCTCGGTGTCGATCAGGATCACGGCACCGACGACGAAGGCGGCAATGCCACCAAAACCGATCACGCCGAAGCTGGGCATGAAGGCCTCCGCGGCCATGAACAGAATGCCCAGCAGGATCAGGGCGATGCCGGCGAAGTTCACTGGTAGCAGTTGCAGGGCGTAGAGCGCGAGGATCAGGCAGATGCCACCGATCACGCCGCCGACCCCGGAGCCGGGGTTGGAGAACTCGAAGATCAGGCCGTAGACACCGATCATCATCAGGATCAATGCCACACTCGGGTTGGTGATGACTGCCAGCAACTGCGCGCGCCAGTCCGGCTCGCGCTGGATCAGTGGTGCACCGGCAGTGGTCAGCTTGAGCTGCTGTCCTGCAACCACCACGGTCTTGCCGTCCAGCTGACGCAACAGATCGTTGACGTCGTTGGCCAGGTAGTCCACCACTTTCTGCTTCATAGCATCGCTGGATGACAGGCTTACCGATTCGCGCACGGCACGCTCGGCCCATTCGGCGTTGCGCCCGCGCATTTGCGCCAGGCCACGGATGTAGGCGGCGGCATCATTCACCTGCTTGCGCGTCAGCGTCTCCTCATTGCCCGCAGGCGCAGCCTGCTCGCCCTTGTCCTCCTTGCCCGCCTCGTCCTGCTTGCGCGGTTTGTCTGGCTCCGGCTGGCCGGGCATGCCGCCAATCTGCACCGGGGTGGCGGCGCCGAGGTTGGTGCCGGGTGCCATGGCAGCGATATGACTGGCGTAGAGGATGTAGGTGCCGGCACTCGCCGCCCTGGCGCCACTGGGGGCAACGAAGCTGGCCACTGGCACCGGGCTGGCCAGGATCGCCTTGATGATGCTGCGCATCGATGTGTCGAGGCCTCCGGGGGTATCGATCTGCACCACCACCAGCTGTGCTTTGTCCTCCTCCGCGCGTTCGATGCCTCGGGTGAGGTAGTCAGCCGTTGCCGGACCTATTGCACCGTCCACCGTCAGCACGGTCACGCTACCGTCAGCCAGCAGGATGCACGGCAGCAGCGAGGCCAGCAGCAGGAGCCTGCGGATCAACCGGCGGATCATGGGGGGACCTCCACCTGGGCGCTGTTTACCTACAGCATAGTTGAGGGCTTTGGTCGGATTTATGCGAGGGCGGCTCGTTCGCTGTAGGGGCAAATTCATTCGCCAAGGACTGCGCAGCAGCCCCTCAAGCTTGAAGGCCAGGCCGATGAGGCCTGCTTGGCGAATGAATTCGCCCCCATTCGGAGCTACAAGACTGCCCTGAACAATGGCTTGCACACCTTGGCGATCTGTTCGATGTGCCGGTGGTCGGTCCCGCAGCAGCCGCCCATGACATTGAGGTTCGGCAAGCACTGGCGCAGCTGTGCATACAGGGAGGCCAGCTCCTCGGGGTCGCCGCTGTCCAGCGTGGTGGCTTCGTTCAGCTCGGCGTGGCTCTTGCGCGAGGCATTGGCGCGCAGGCCATGTATCCGGCTGACCCATGGGGCGCCGGCTTCGAGCACATGGGCAAAGTGGCTCGGGTGAGCACAGTTGATCATGAAGTAGGCGGGGTAGCCGACTGTTTCGGCATCGACCTGCTCGATCGCATCGCATAGGCGCTGACCGGTCGGCAGGTTGCCATCGGTTTCCACGGTAAAGGAAATCGCCACCGGCATTCCGGCCTCACGGGCCGCCAGTGCAATGCCCAGCGCCTCGTCCACGTAGTTCATAGTGATCGCGGTCACCATGTCGGCAGCGGTGTCGGCGAAGATACCGACTTGCTCGCTGTGGTAGCGCTCGGCCTGGTGTGCATCCATGGCCTTGTCAGGGACGTAGCCATCGCCACGGGGGCCGATGCAGCCGCTGATGACCACGGGGGTGCGCCCACTCTCGACCTCGGCGCGCAGCTCTTCCAGCAGCACGATCGCCTGGCGGTTTATCTCGGCCAAGCCCTGGGGGGTGAAGCCGAGATGGTTGGCCCAGTCCGGATTGGCCCGCCAGGTGGCGCTCTCGAGGATCAGGCCGGTGCCATAGTGGCTGGCGATGTCGCAGTACGCGCGGTAGTACTTGCGCAGGGCGGCTTGGCCATCAGGGTAATTGAGCAGGACGAATGCAGCGAAGTCGGGGAGGGCGATGCCTTCATGGAAGACCAGGGTGGTTTCGATGCCGCCGTCGGTGAGAAACAGTTCATTCTCCATCTGCGGCAAGGCACTTCGATACTGAGCCATGGTGATGACTCCGGGACCTGTGGACGTTCGCTGTCCGAAACAGGCTTCGGGTCGAAGGTGATGCGGACAGCCTGAGTGGCCTCGGGCGGGTTCCGCATTGGGACGGGCTTGGCCCGGGGCCGCGTAGGGGCTTGCGTGTTGCCCGTACGCAAGAGGAAAGGCTAGCACCGGTGGCAGGGGGGGCTTGCGTTGGCTGATGGATGGGCGGCCCTTTACCTGAAGAGGAGAAATGCTTTGGCGGAGATTGCTTGCGGGCTCGGATCGACGCGGAACCAGCAGCTGCCGCTCAGAACCATCACTCTTGCGTCACCCCTCTCCGCTTCAGGGAGAGGGGCTGGAGGAGAGGGCGGTGCCCGCTTCGTTACGCTGATGCCGATAAGCACTCACTGCCTCGTACACCGCCTTGCGCAAGCGATTGATGCCACCAATGGGGCGATGCTCGGGCAAACCGTGCCAAGGGTTGAACGAAAGGTTGTCGCAGAAGAGGTTCTGCTCGCGACTGTCGAAGTCCTGGGCGGGAACCTTGATGCTGGCAACTGTCACGAAGGGGGAAATGTCCTCGTCCCATTCGACGCTGGTGTCTTCGAGGGGCATGTAGTGGGCGGGGTTCTGCTTCTGTACCTGGAGGGCGAAGCAGGCCGGTACGCGGTCCAGCGAGAGCTGCTGGTAAAGCGCGCTGCGTAGAAAGTTGGGCAGGGCCGTGTTCTGTTCAGGGCGCTCGTAGGGCGGGCAGCTCTGCGGGTCCGGTATGACACGGTACTTGATGTTGGCCTCGCCCAGTTTGTACGGGGAGATGGAGCTGTAGGTGGTATTCACCGGGCTGTCCGGCGCCGGTGCCAGGGTTTTCAGGGCGATGAACAAGTGGCGGACCTCCCAGGTGCGCGGGTCCAGGCTCGGGAAAAAGGCGCCGACCTTGTCGCCGTTGGCCTGGGCGGCGAAGTTCTGCCGGTATTCGGCCACATCGCGAACGAAGAACACCGGGTGGTTGAACATCACGAAGTCCTGTTCGCCTAGGTGCGCGGGGCTGCGCATCAGCTTCTCGCCGGGCACGTCGAGCAGCTTGACGGCCATGCCCCTAGCGTCACGGACACGGTCGAACTGCGGGTAGGCGTTGCCGTTGGACAGGCGCATCCAGGCTTGCCAGGTCTTGCCTGGCTCGCTGAAAACGCCTGCGCGCAGGTCGTTGTTAATGTCTGGCAGGACCGTCACTTCCGCCTTCACGCAGCCATGGGCCTTGGCGTGAGCATCACGCAGCACGCGCGTGTTATCGCGGTGCTGTTCGACGATACGGACGGCATCTTCGATGATGGCCTGGGTGTAACGCGCCTCGGCAGCAGGAATTTCCTCTTCGGTCGCCACCGGACCGGAGAACTTCCATCCGTAATAGGCTTCGCCCATGCTCCAGCCAAGCAGCCCAACCGCCAGGATGAGCAGGAGCAGTTTGCCGAGCGCGCCACCGAGCCAAAGCCAGAAACGTTTGAACATGTGGTTTTCCTTGTTATGGGAGCGTCAGCCTTCGCAGCTCGGGCCGGGGTTCCAGGGCTTGGGTGCGACGTGGCTCAACTGGCTTTCCAATGTTGGGTTGCCCAGCACCTTGAGGTACTCGATCAGGGCGAGGCGTTCGTCCGGCGGCAGAAAGCGTCCAATCACGCCGCCCTTGCGGCAGCCGTCGCGGAACTCATGACCCTGGTTTCCGTTACCGACAATGGAGGTATCGAGCAGGAAGCTACCGGGAAAGGCATCGGTTCTGAAGCCGACGAATTTGGGGTCGTACTCGAAGCTGCCGACATGGAACTGCTTGGCTCGCTCTGAGGCCGGTGACAGCACCTGGAACAGTGTGGGTACGGAGCCGTTATGCAGGAAGGGCGGTGTAGCCCAGATGCCATCCAGGGGACGGGCTTTGTACCCGCGCTTCTCCTGTACGCCGATGGGGAGGTCGAAACCGTCCAGACGGGCACGTTCCTCACCGCTGATGCCGGCCTGCTTGTAAGCCTGGTTTTCGACGAATGCGGTGATGTAGGCCAGACCCTTGGCGCTGGAAATATTGCTGAAATCCACCTGGTCCGGGCTTGAGCCAATCAGTTTGACGTCCAGCCTGGCCAGCTGTTCGTGGGTCCAACCGAGCTTGCTGATGTCGTAGCGGTGGTCGGCAATGTTATCGGCTGCGGTGGGGTCAGTGCCCACGATGTCGGTGGGTACGATCCGCAGGTGCCACTCGGGGTCGCGACCGGGCGCAAGGCGCCGTTCCGGCGGTACGGCGTTGACGGCGTGGCAGTAGGCGCAATTCTCTGTGAAGAGTGCGCGTCCTTTGCTGGCCAGGGACAGGTCCACCTTGCCGAATACCGACTCCGGCCAGGTGGGTGGGGCCAGTCGCTTGAGGGTTTCCTCCAAGGTGTGGAGGTCACGCACACGGACGCTGGACGCATAGCGTTCGGCCTCGGGTACCGGGCCGCCATTGGTTTGGAACAGGCGCAGGGTCGCGCCAACGCCCAAGGCTTCGCCGATGTTGCGGGCCATGGGCTGCATGGCTGAGCCGTTCCATTGGACCCAGTCGAATTTCCAGATATCCCACAGGTGCGGGTAACTGACCGGGGCATTGGCGACGCGATAGTTGTCGGGGCTGATGGCGTCGCCATAGACACTGTTGGCGATGCGGCCGAAGGCGTCGGTGCGGCCGAAGCCCTCTTCGGTCGGGTAGAGGCCCCGGTGGGTGTCGTTCCACGCGGTTCCAAGCAGGCGGTCGAGTACGCGCTTGAAGTCGCTGCGCAGTTGCTTCTTGCCCTTGGGGTACTGCTCGCCCAGCACCTGCTCGGCGAATCGATTGAACTTCAACGGGTTGTAGTAGGTGAAGGCCATGCTCATGCCCAGGGCCTGGCCGAAGCTGCCTCCGCGTAGCGTCGGCACGGTGGAGGCGAGGGAGTGCAGGGCGGCGCCGCCGTCGATTCGCACGGCCTGGCCGTTATAGCGAAGCTCGCCGGTATGACACGCTGAGCACGTGATATCGAGAAACTGCTCCCCGGTTTCCGTGTTCTGGTGCCGGGTAAGGCCTACGGGTAGGTTGCCAGGATTTTGCGCGGAGGCCTTCTGCTGTGGGTCGATGAGGAAGCCGAATCGGGCGAGGTATTCCGGCCGGGCGAACTTGTCGCGGGAGAACGGCAGCTCGAGGGCGGTGAACCAGTCGTAACGCAGACCTTTAACCTGGGTGCCCTGCGGGGTGTAGTAAAAGGCTTGGCGTTCGCTCTCGCTCCACTGGCCCAGGTAGTGCAATTTCTTCGGCGCCTGGAAGTTGGGTAGGTTTGGATTGGCGACGTAATAGAGGACGACGCCCAGGCCAGCAAGAAACGCCAGCACCAACAGTGTCAGTCCACGGCGTAGGACACGCATGGAGTACTTCCTTGTTGCTCTGAAATTTGGCCTACGTTATGCCAATCGTGTCGGATATTGGCAAGTTGCTATTACCCCATGGCCCGTACTGCCGTGATGGTAACCGGCGCTGAGCTGCGAATGCGCCGGGCGCCGAGGTAGGCAATTTTGAGGCGGGACCGGGCGGTATATAGCGTCTCCGGGGCAAAGTTCGAAGCGAGATTGGTCTTATAGAGAAACGTTCCATAGCGCGCAGAAGTTCTTGCTAGCGTTACAGAAACCGGCTTCAAACTGTTGTTTTTATTGGAGAAGCAACTTATTGACGTCAAGGATCGAACACCTTGGAAGATCTGGCATCCGTACCGCACCGCATTCTCCTGGTGGACCCTTGTGATCAATGCAGGGCGATGGTGCCGCGCTTGCAGGATGTCGGCTGGCTGGTTACCAGTCAGACCCTTGATCAGGCCCCGGCTGCAACCTACGACCTCGGTCTCTTGCGGCTGCGCGCACAACATCTGTTGCATCCAGAAGCCATCAAGCAGCTGATCAGCCAGAGCGGTACAGAATGGATTGCCCTGGTCGCCCCGGATTGCCTGGCGGTGCCAGGCCTGGATGAGTTCGTCAGCGAGTGGTTCTTCGACACGCTACCGCTGCCCACAGACCTGCCCCGTTTGCGCAACCTGCTCGGTCGGGCCTTCGGGATTGCTCGTCTGCGCGGGATAGATAGCCATCAGGGGAATGAGCACGAACTGCTGGGGCAGAGCCGGCCGCTCCGCGAACTGCGCAAACAACTCGGACGTCTTGGCCCGGTTGACAAGCCTGTGCTGATCGTAGGCGAGAGCGGCACCGGCAAGGAGTTGGTGGCGCGCACCCTGCATCGGATGTCACGACGGGTCGCCGGCCCCTTCATTGGCTTCAACTGCGGTGTGTTTGCTGAGCCTGAAACCTGCGCTGTGCTGTTCGGGTATCAAGGCAAGCTCGAGTCTGCCAATGGGGGCACGCTCTTTCTCGAAGCCATCCATGAGCTGCCGCTAGTGCTGCAGAAGCGCCTCCTGGAGTGCCTGCGCAACAAAGTGCTGTATCACGCCGATGGTGGCATGCTGCCTTTGGATATACGGTTACTGGCCTCGACCAGCGAGGATCTGATGAGTTGTGAGCAGCGGGGGACCTTCGACCCGGGACTGCGACAATGGCTGGAGGCCAGTCGGCTGCTGGTGACCCCGCTGCGCAAACGGCAGGGGGACATTGCCCTGCTTGCGACCTATTTTGCGGAGCTCTATAGCGTCGAGGCGGGGCGTCGAGCCAGTCATTTCAGTGAAGAAGCCCTGGCGGCGATGGCGCGCCACCGTTGGCCGGGCAATGTGCGCGAACTGGCCAGCCGGGTGCGGCGTGGCTATGCGCTGGCAGGGAGCGGCACCATCGAGCCGGAGGACCTCGGTCTGCAGCACTCGGCCGGAGATGGCGTCCACCTCAGCACCTTGGAAGACTACAAGCGGCGAGCAGAGTACCAGGCCCTGTGTGATGCCCTGGCGCATTACAGCAACAACCTCAGCCATGCGGCACGGGCGTTGGGGGTGTCGCGTCCGACCTTCTATCGACTGTTGCACAAGCATCAGTTGTTGTAAGGGGGGAGGCGGCACACCTCGCCCCCAGAGGCTCACATCCCGTTGGTGAACGCGGGGATGCTCATGTCGATCGCCTCACGCACAGGTTTGAGCGCGACGGCGTAGCGGGCCAGAATGTCCAGTCCGTAGTCCAGGCGGGCGCGGATGCGTTGGTCGTCTTCGCTGATCGCGTCGGCACCGTTCAGTACTTTCTCTACGCCGCGAACGATCAGGTGCTCCGGCAGGTAGCAGAGGCGGCAGTTCTTGTAGCTGGAGGCCCGCAGTTCGGCAATCGGGTAGCTGCCGCCGATTCCGGAGGAAACACCCACCAGCAGGCCCGGTTTGTGACCCAACTCGGCCTTGCTCGCATAGATGAAGAAATTCTTGATGGCCGGGCAGGCCATGCCGTTCCATTCGGGGGCGATGATGACGACGGCATCAGCCGCTTGCAGCAGCTGCTTGTACTCGGCCCAGGGGCCCGTGTCGTCGGTCGGCCACAAGGGCAGTGGTCCCTGGCCAAGGTCGATGACAGTGCAGGAGCTGGGACTAGCCAGGTCGAGATCGAGCAGACGTTCGCGGGTGAAACGGGCAACCTTGCCCGACTGGCTGTTGTCGCGGCTGGAGCCAGCGACCAGGACAATATTCAGCATCTTGGAGTTTCCTTGCTAAGACGGTGGGCAGGCTAGCTGGGGCGGGGCGGTGGGGCAAGTATGTTGATCCCACGGCGCCGACCTTCCCTCACCCCCGCCCCCTCTCTTTTTGGGAGAGGGGGCGGGGGTGAGGGAGCTGATCATTGGCTCGGCTTTCCAGGCGTCACGAATGATTTCGCTCCCGCCGGGATTACACCCGGAACTGATCCATCAGCCCCTGCTGGTGGTTGGCCAGGCGGTTCAGCGCCTGGCTCACCTGTGCCGATTCCTCGGCCTGGCCGGAGAGCGATTCGGTGACGTCGCGGATCGCCGCTACGTTGCGATTGATCTCCTCGGCCACGGCACTCTGCTCTTCGGCGGCGCTGGCGATCTGCAGGTTCATGTCGGTGATCACGGTCACCGCCTCGCCGATGCGTTGCAGCGCGGCCACCGCCTGTTCCACCTGCTCGACGCTGCCCTGGGCCTGGCGGTGGCTGCTGTGCATCGAACCCACGACTTCGCGGGTGCCGTGCTGCAGGCCTTCGATTACCAAGCGGATCTCCTCCACTGAGTCCTGGGTGCGCTTGGCCAGGTTGCGCACTTCGTCCGCCACCACCGCGAAGCCGCGTCCGGCCTCGCCAGCGCGGGCGGCTTCGATGGCGGCGTTGAGCGCTAGCAGGTTGGTCTGCTCGGCGATGGCTCGGATCACTTCCAGCACCGAGCCGATCTGCTCGCTGCTGGTCGCCAGATTCTGCACCTCGTCCATCGCCGCGCTCATTTCGCTGGCCAGTTGCTCGATGGCGCTGGTGGTCCTGCCGATCACGCCGAGGCCCTCGCGGGTGGCGTGGTCGGCACCTCGGGCGGCTTCCGCGGCCTGGGCGGCGCTGCGGGCAACGTCCTGGGCGGTGGCACTCATCTCGTTGGACGCGGTGGCCACCTGGTCCACTTCGCGGTATTGCTGCTGCATCCCGGAGCTGGTCTGACTGGCAATGGCGGCGGATTGGTCGGCGGTACCGCGGGCGTCCTGCACCGTGCGTTTCACATCGGCGATCACCGGTTGCAGCTTGTCGAGGAAGCGGTTGAACCAGCCAGCCAGTTCGCCCAATTCGTCCTGGCGGACATAGTCGAGGCGGCGGGTCAGGTCGCCTTCGCCGGTGGCGATGTCTTTCAACATGGCAGCGACCTTGAGGATAGGCCGGGTCACGCCGCGCGCGGTCAGCCCGATCAGCAGCAGGCCAGCGATGGCAGCCACCAGGCCAAGCAGCAGGCTGACCAGGTTTCCAGCGTGGTTCTGCTGGTTGAGTTGGCTCTTCAACTCCAGGGCAGGCGCGAGCAGCACTTGCTCCGGTACTTCGAGCAGGACGCTCCAGGGCACGGCTGTGGGGATGGGTTTGAAGGGGTGCATCACGCGCAGCATGCCGGCGTCATGGAGTTCGGCACTCTTGCCCGCGGAGAGGTGCGTGCCCAGTTCGCTGGCGTGCTGGCCAAAGGCTTTGTCCAGCTTGGCGCTGAGCAGGCTGGCATCGCGGCTGTGACCGGCGAGCAGGCCCGCTGGGCTGATGATGCTGACATGACCGCTGCCATCGAACAGCTCCTTGTTACCGGCAAGGCTGAGCTGTTGCAGGCTGGTGAGGCTGATATCCAGTCCCATGACGCCGACCACCTTGCCGTTCAAGTGGAGCGGGAAGGCAATACTGGTCATTAGCGTCTGTTGGCCGCTGACGTTGTCGAAATAGGGGTCGAGCACGCAGGCGTCGCCGGTCTTGAGCGGGCAGGTGTACCAGGTGTTGTAGGGGGATCCGCTGGCGCCGATGCTGGCGTCGGCCAGCATCTCTTCGGTGATCGCCTCCGATTCCAGCTTGCCGGGGCTGGGTTGGGCCCAGTACAGGGCGAAGCGGCCCTTGTCGTTACTGCCCAGCTCGGCTTGGTCGACGAAGAGTTCGTCCTTACCGTCGAGGGCGTTGGGTTCGAACACCAGATAAAGGCCAAGGATATCCGGGTTGGCTTCCAGGCTGGTGCGAACCTGACGGCTAAGGTCTTCGCGCAGGTCGAAGGCGTCGAGAAAGCGCTTTTCTGCCTGCTCCTTCAGGAACAGCACCTGCCTTGAGAACCCCTTGCCGTATTGATAGTTGTCCATGAAGTAGCGCTGGACGCGCATGGCCTGCAGCTCGGCGCGGGCCTGCAAGCGGAGACGGGCGCTGTTGTCGAGCATCTGGCTGCTGGCAGCGTTGACCAGATCGGCACTGCGCTTGGACTGGAATATCGAGACACCGACGAGCAGCGTCACGATAGCGAGCAGGCAAAGACCGGCAAGCAGAGTGATCTTCCACTGGATGGACAGGCGACTGAACGGCATGAGGGTTCCTTATTGTTCGTCGGACTTCTAGCCCGCTATCGGCGAGCCCCCGGGTTTCTTGACCCGATCAGGGGCGTTTCCGACAACAGGCTGCGCACGGAAAGCACGGAGGCGCAATTTGCAGGCAAGAATTATGCACAGTCCGCTCAATATTCCGCACGGATTTTGACAGGCCCTGTCTCTTTCGGCAGAGTACGCCCCTTTTTTTTGCAGCAAGGCCACGGCTGGCGTGGCGTACAGCCTCAGGAGGCGGAATGAACGCGGTAGTTGCGGCGGTGGGGATCATGCTGATTCTCAGCTTGTGCCGAGTGCATGTGGTGGTGGCGCTGATCGTCGGCGCATTGACGGGGGGGGTGGTGGGAGGGCTCGGTATCGAGGGTTCACTGGCAGCCTTCAACAAAGGACTTGGTGGCGGCGCTACCGTAGCGCTTTCCTACGCGTTGCTGGGGGCTTTTGCAGTCGCCATCGCCCGCTCCGGTCTGGCGCATGCGCTTGCCGATAAGGCTTTGGCGCTGGTCGGACGGCAGGAGGTCAATGGCAGTGGCGCCCTGAAATGGGTGTTGGTTGCGCTGTTGCTGTGCGTGGCGGTGTCGTCGCAGAACATCCTGCCGATCCACATTGCCTTCATCCCGCTGCTGGTCCCGCCGTTGCTCTATGTGCTTACCCGGCTGCAGATCGATCGCAGGCTGATCGCCTGCGTGATCACCTTCGGCCTGATCACGCCTTATATGTTCCTGCCGGTGGGTTTCGGCAACATCTTCCTCAACGAGATCCTGCTGGGCAATGTGACGAAAAGTGGCGCAGACGTTACCGGTGTGAATGTCACCGAGGCCATGTTGATACCGGCTGCCGGGATGGTCGTCGGCCTGCTGATTGCGGTGTTCGTCAGCTACCGCAAGAAGCGCGTTTATGACCTGGAGAAGATCGCCCAGGCCGAACAAGTGCGCGTCAGCTACAACGCGTTGAGTCTAGCAGTAGCCGGTGTGGCGATCCTGGCTGCGTTCGTCGTGCAGTTGTGGCTGGACTCGATGATCATCGGCGCGCTACTCGGCTTCGTGATCTTCTCGGTGTCTGGCGTGGTGCGCTGGAGGGAGGCTGATGACCTGTTCACCGAGGGCATGAAGATGATGGCCATGATTGGCTTCATCATGATCGCCGCAGCCGGCTTTGCCGAGGTGATGCGCGAGACCGGACAGGTCCGCACACTAGTGGAAGCTTCTGCAGGGTGGATCGGTCACAGCAAGGCGATTGGAGCGCTGCTGATGTTGCTGGTGGGCCTGCTGGTGACCATGGGTATAGGCTCCTCCTTTTCCACAGTACCGATCATCGCCGCGATCTTCGTACCGCTATGTCTTCAGCTGGGTTTCAGCCCGCTGGCCATCGTCAGTATTGTTGGCACCGCCGGCGCCCTGGGCGATGCAGGTTCGCCAGCCTCTGACTCGACCCTGGGGCCAACTTCGGGCCTGAACGTTGACGGTCAACACAACCATATCTGGGACACCGTGGTGCCCACCTTTCTGCATTACAACCTGCCGCTGCTGGCCTTCGGCTGGGTGGCTGCCATGGTGCTCTAGGACTCGCCATCCCAGGAGGGCGGGCGGTGCTCAACCCCGCCTGCCTCGCGCACAAAAAAACGGCGCAAGGCCGTAATGCTGTTCACTTAGGCATTGGCGGCAGCACGTATGAGGAGGGGGCGTGACCGGCCTTCGGAGCAGTCTGCCATCTCGTAGCCCGGATGAATCCGGGGGCAGCGGTTGGACTTTTCCCCCGATTTCATCCGGGCTACCAAGCTGAAGGCCCCGTAGGAGCGAGCTCTGCTCGCGAAGGAGGCGGGTTCGCGAGCAGAGCTCGCTCCTACGAGAGATACCTGCCCAGCAGAAACGACTTCGTGATGATGTAAAACCAAAAACGCCGCCCTCCTGCTGAAGGAAAAGCGGCGTTTTTTTATGTGAACAGCTTTACGGCACAAGGCCGGGTTCTTTGGTTCTGGCAGTTGGCTCAGTTAGCCAGGGCCACCAGGCCGGAGTGCTGCACCAGATCCAGCAGAGGCTGCGGGTAGACGCCGAGGAAGAAGGCCAGCAGAGCCACGAACAGCAGCATGATGCCGCCGGCGCGCTGGGCCCAGTGCATGTCGGCATCGTGACGGCGCAGGTTCGGCTCGACCAGGAACAACGTGACCATGACGCGCAGGTAGTAGAACACGCCGATCGCGCTGCCCAGGACCATGGCGCCGAGCAGCCACCAGAGACCAGACTCGACGCCCGCGGCGATCACGAAGAACTTGCCGATGAAGCCAGCAGTCAGCGGAATCCCGGCCAACGACAACATCATCACGGTCATTACGGCGGTCAGGTATGGGCGGCGCCAGAACAGGCCGCGGTATTCATACAGCGCATCGCAATCACGACCGCTGTAAGGCGTGGACATCAGGGTCACCACTCCGAAGGCGCCGAGGCTGGTCAGGACGTAGGTGGCCAGGTAGACGCCGATGGCTTCCACGGCCAGGCCCTTGCTCGCGATCAGCGCCACCAGCAGGTAGCCGAAGTGGGCGATCGAGGAGTAGCCGAGCAGACGTTTGATGTTGTTCTGTACCAGGGCCAGCAGGTTACCGAACAGGATCGATGCGATAGCAATGACGGTCAGCAGTTCGTTCAGCCAGCCGCCGGCGGTAGCCGGGGAAAGCTGGTACAGGCGCAGCAGTACGGCGAACACTGCAACCTTGCTGGCGGTGGCGAGGAAGGCCGCAACAGGTGCCGGGGCACCTTCGTACACGTCCGGAGTCCAGAGGTGGAAGGGCACCAGGGACAGTTTGAAGGCGAGGCCGACCAGCATCATGCCGATGCCCAGTTGCGACAGCACGCTCGGCGCGCTGGTGGCCGCCAGGTGGGTGCCGATGCCGCTGAAGCTCATGCTGCCGGCATCCGCGTATAGCAGCGCCATGCCGAACAACAGGAAGGCAGAGCCTGCAGCCGAGAGCACCATGTACTTGATGCCGGCTTCCAGCGAGCGCCGATTGAAGAAGGCATACGCCACCAGACCGTAGACCGGCACCGAGAGAAGTTCCAGGCCGATGAACAGGCCGACCAGGTTCTGCGCGGTGACCAGTACCAGGCCGCCGGCGGCGGCCAGTAGGATCAGCAGGTACATCTCTTCGCGGTTGCCCGGATAACCCTTGCCCGACTCACCGCCCAGATAGGCGTGGATCAGCGTGACGCAGGCGAGGGTAGCCGCCAGCACCAGGGCCATGTAGTAGCAGCCGAAGGTGTCGACCATCAGCAGCGGGGTGACTTCCATCGGGACGACCTTGAGGGTCGGCAGGATGGACAGCAGGGCCAGGTTGAGACCGATGACCGAGAGGCCGAAGGTCCAGGAGTGGTGGCGCTTCCAGGCGATGGCCAGCATGACCACGACGATCGTGGCGCAGGTGACCAGCAGCGGCAGCAGGGCGATGAAGTGTTGAGTCGTGAATTCCATAACCTGGTTACCGGGCAACGAGTTGATTGACGGCGGAATCCAACCACTGATGCACGCCATGCATGCTCGCAGCGGAGGTATCCAGCACCGGTTGCGGGTAAACGCCGAGCAGGATCAGCAGACCGGCAAGACCCAGGACCATGATCAGCTCGCGGGAACGCAGACCTTCGTAGACGGCCTCGCTCTTCGCCGGGCCGAAGTAGGCGCGGTGGATCATGATCAGCGAATAGACCGAGCCGAATACCAGGCCGGTGGCGGCCAGGACGCTGATCCAGGGAATGTTCTTGAAGGCGCCGACCAGGATCAGGAACTCACCGACGAAGTTGCCGGTGCCGGGCAGGCCCAGCGCGGCGGCGGCGAAGAACAGGCTGACACCGGGCAGATACGGCATACGGGCCCAGATACCACCCATCTCACGCATGTCGCGAGTGTGCAGGCGCTCGTAGAGCTGGCCGCACAGGATAAAGAGTGCAGCAGCGGAAAGGCCGTGGGCGATCATCTGCACCACCGCGCCTTGCATGGCGATCTGGCTGCCAGAGTAGATGGCGATCAGAACAAAACCCATGTGCGAGACGCTGGAGTAGGCCACCAAGCGCTTGATGTCGGTCTGGGCGAACGACAGCAGCGCACCGTAGACGATGGCGAACACGCCGAGCCAGTGGGCAATCGGTGCGAATTCGGCCGAAGCATTGGGGAACAGCGGCAGGGCGAAGCGGATCATGCCGTAGGCCGCCGTCTTCAGCAGAATGCCTGCCAGGTCAACGGAACCGGCGGTCGGTGCCTGGGCGTGTGCGTCCGGCAGCCAGGAGTGCACCGGCACCACCGGGAACTTCACCGCGAAGGCGGCGAAGAAGCCGAGCATCAGCAGGTATTCGGTACCGGGCGCCAGCTCGGCCTTCAGCAGGTCGGCATAGTTGAACGTCAGTACGCCGGTGTTGCTGTAGTTCACCAGCACCAGGGCGAGGATCGCCACCAGCATGATCAGGCCGCTGGCCTGGGTGAAGATGAAGAACTTGGTGGCGGCGGTGATGCGGGTCTTGCCCTTGCTGCCGCTGTGACCCCAGAGCGCGATGAGGAAGTACATCGGCACCAGCATCATTTCCCAGAAGAAGAAGAACAGGAACAGGTCGATGGCGAGGAATACGCCGACCACACCGCCAAGGATCCACATCAGGTTGAGGTGGAAGAAGCCCACACGGTTCTGGATCTCGCGCCAGGAGCAAAGCACGGACAGCACGCCGAGCAGGCCGGTGAGGACGATCATCAGGATCGACAGGCCGTCCAGGGCCAGGTGGATGGTGACGCCGAAGCGCTCGATCCACTGCACCTTGAACTCCTCCGCCCACACCGGATCAGTGCCGGGGGCCGGGGCCAGGGTGAAGTCGCCGGTCGCCCACAGCCAGAGGCCGAGGCCGAACAGCAGGGACATGGTCAGCAGCGCGATCCAGCGGGGCAGGGTGGAGCTGAAACGCTCACCTTGCCAGCAGAGCAGGCCGCCGATGAAGGGAATCAGGATTAGCCAGGGCAGAATCATGACGGGCTCAATTCCTTAAGAAGATTCAGGTCAGCAGCACGGCGCCGAGCACGAGCACGGCCCCGCCGACTATGGATACGGCGTACCAGCGCAGCTGGCCGGTCTGGCTACGGCTGAGCGCGCTGTTACCACTACGCACCACACGCGGGATCAGCCCGATGCTGCCGTCGATTGGGTCGCGGCCGAGCAGGCGGCAAACCAGCAGGTACGGTTTGACGAACAGCAGGTCATAGAGCCAGTCGAAGCCCCAGGCGGCGAACCACCAGGCACCGAGGAAGCGGCCCGGCGCACTCTGGGCGACGGCGCTGACGAAGCGGCGCTTGCCGAGGAAGAGCAGGGCTGCCAGCAGGATACCCGCCAGGGCGATGGCGCCCGAAGCAATCTCCAGGCTGTGTTTCGCTTCGCCCCCGGCATGGCCGACGCTTTCCGGCAGCACACCGGCGAGCGGCGGGGTGATCAGAGCACCGATGAAGGTGGAGAGCACCAGCAGCACCACCAGCGGCAGGCTATGGGCGATGCCGTGGCCGGCATGGGCGTCGGTCTTGGCCTCGCCATGGAAGGCGATGAAGATCAGGCGGAAGGTGTAGATCGAAGTCAGGAAGGCACCGGCCAGACCCGCGTACAGCAGCCACTGATGGCCGCTGGCGAAGGCTTCCCAGAGAATCTCGTCCTTGGAGTAGAAACCGGCGGTCACCAGCGGCAGGGCGGCCAGAGCGGCACCACCGACGATGAAGCAGGCGTAGGCCAGCGGCAGTTTCTTCCACAGGCCGCCCATCTTGAAGATGTTCTGCTCGTGGTGGCAGGCGTTGATGACCGCACCGGAAGCGAGGAACAGCAGGGCCTTGAAGAAGGCATGGGTCATCAGGTGGAAGATCGCTGCGTCCCATGCGCCCACGCCGAGGGCGAGGAACATGTAGCCGATCTGGCTCATGGTGGAGTAGGCGAGGATGCGCTTGATGTCGGTCTGCACCAGGGCAGCGAAGCCAGCCAGGACCAGGGTCACGCCGCCGACGATGCCGACCAGTTCGAGGATCTCCGGGGTCAGCAGGAACAGGCCGTGGGTACGGGCGATCAGGTAGACGCCCGCGGTCACCATGGTGGCCGCGTGGATCAGCGCGGAAACCGGAGTCGGGCCGGCCATGGCGTCGGCCAGCCAGGTCTGCAGCGGCAGCTGGGCGGACTTGCCCACGGCGCCGCCAAGCAGCATCAGGGTGGCGACCCAGAGCCAGGTGTCCCCGGCAGCGTACTTCTGCGGGGCCAGCACCATCAGCTCCTGGATGTTCAGGGTGCCGAGGTTGGCGAACAGGATGAACAGGCCGATGGCCATGAACACGTCGCCGACGCGGGTGACGATGAAGGCCTTCAGGGCGGCGTTGCCGTTGGGTACGTGCTTGAAGTAGAAGCCGATCAGCAGGTACGAGCACAGACCCACGCCTTCCCAACCGAAGTAGAGGAACAGCAGGTTATCGCCCAGCACCAGGAACAGCATGCTGGCGATGAACAGGTTGGTGTAGGCGAAAAAGCGCGAATAGCCCTCTTCCCCACGCATGTACCAGGAGGCGAACAGGTGGATCAGGAAGCCGACACCGGTCACCACGCCGAGCATGGTCAGGGACAGACCGTCCAGATAGAGGGTGAAGCTGGGCGCGAAGCCCGCCACGCTCATCCACTGCCACAACGTCTGGGTGTAGACGCCGCCTTCCGGCGGGGCAACGTTGAACTGCCAGATGATCCAGGCGGCAACCAGGGCGGAGAGGCCGACCGAGCCGACACCGATGACGGCGGAGGTGTTTTCGGAGAAACGCCCGCGGGAGAAGGCCAGGATGAACCAGCCGAGCAGCGGGAACAGGCAAGTGAGGAATAGAAGGTTCATCCGCGCATCTCGCTGGCAGCGTCGATATCGAGGGTATGGAAGCGGCGGTACAGCTGCAGCAGGATCGCCAGGCCGATACTGGCCTCGGCGGCTGCCAGGCTGATCACCAGCACGAACATGATCTGGCCGTCCGGCTGAGCCCAGCGGGCGCCAGCGACCACGAAGGCCAGGGCGGCCGAGTTCATCATGACTTCCAGGCTCATGAGCACGAACAGGATGTTGCGGCGCACCATCAGGCCGGTGAGGCCCAGGCAGAAGAGAATGCCGGCCACCGCCAGGCCATGTTCCAGGGGGATTGCGTTCATGGCGTTATTCCTTAGCTTCGTGGCGGCCGAGGTGGAAGGCGGCGACCAGGGCTGCCAGGAGCAGCATGGAAGCCAGTTCCACGGCCAGCAGGTACGGGCCGAAGAGGCTGATGCCGACTGCCTTGGCATCCACGGTGGTGTGGCCGATGGCGGCGCCGCTGGCATTGCCGAACAGCACGTAGAGCAGTTCGGCCAGCAGGATCAGGGAGAGCAGGGCAGGGCCGGTCCAGATGCCAGGCTTGAGCCACTTCTTCTCCTGTTCGGCAATCGCCGGTCCAAGGTTCAGCATCATCACCACGAAGACGAACAGCACCATGATGGCACCGGCGTAGACGATGATTTCCAGGGCACCCGCAAACGGCGCGCCAAGGGCGAAGAAGCACATCGACACCGCCAGCAGCGAGACGATGAGATAGAGCAGTGCATGCACAGGGTTGGTGTTGGTGATCACCCGCAGGGTGGAGACCACCGCCGCGCCGGCAGCGAAATAGAAAGCGAATTCCACGCGCGTCTCCTTAGGGCAGCAGGCTCTTCACGTTGATCGGTTCGGCTTCGTTCTGCGCGGCGCCTTTCGGCTTGCCGGCAATGGCCATGCCTGCCACGCGATAGAAGTTGTAGTCCGGGTATTTGCCAGGGCCGGAGATCAGCAGGTCTTCCTTCTCGTACACCAGATCCTGGCGCTTGAACTCGCCCATCTCGAAATCCGGGGTCAGCTGGATTGCGGTGGTCGGGCAGGCCTCTTCGCATAGCCCGCAGAAGATGCAGCGCGAGAAGTTGATGCGGAAGAACTCGGGGTACCAGCGGCCATCTTCGGTTTCAGCCTTCTGCAGCGAGATGCAGCCAACCGGGCAGGCTACCGCACAGAGGTTGCAGGCAACGCAGCGCTCCTCGCCATCGGGATCACGGGTGAGGACGATGCGGCCGCGATAACGCGGCGGCAGGTACACCGGCTCTTCCGGGTATTGCAGCGTGTCACGCTTGCGGAAGGCATGGCCGAAGATCATCACCAGGCTTCGCAGCTGGGTGTAGGTACCATGCAGGACGTTAATGATTTCTTTGATCATGGTGTTTCTCCTTACTGGGCCGAGGCCAGCACGAGCGCGCCGGTCACCAGCAGGTTGATCAGGGTCAGCGGCAGGCAGACCTTCCAGCTGAAAGCCATCACCTGGTCATAGCGTGGGCGCGGGATGGAGGCGCGCAGCAGGATGAACAGCATGATGAAGAAGGCAGTCTTGAGCGCGAACCAGATGAAGGGGATCTGCGGCAGGATGCCGAACGGGCCATGCCAGCCACCGAAGAATAGAGTCACGAGCAGCGCGGAGATCAGCACGATGCCGATGTACTCGCCGACGAAGAACATGCCCCATTTCATACCGGCGTATTCGATGTGGTAGCCGTCGGCCAGTTCCTGTTCCGCTTCCGGCTGGTCGAAAGGGTGACGGTGCGTCACGGCCACGCCGGCGATGAAGAAGGTACAGAAGCCGAAGAACTGCGGAATGATGAACCACAGGTGCTGTGCCTGGTACTCAACGATATCGCGCATGTTGAAGGAGCCGACCTGGGCCACGATGCCCATCAGCGACAGTGCCAGGAACACCTCGTAGGAGATGGTCTGGGCCGAGGCGCGCAGGCTGCCGAGCAGGGCGAACTTGTTGTTGCTCGCCCAGCCGGCGAAGAGCACCGCATATACGGTGATGCCGGCCATGGCGAAGAAGAACAGGATGCCGATGTTCAGGTCGGCCACACCCCAGGTGGGGGTGACCGGGATCACTGCGAACGCGACCAGCAGGGCGCTCATGGCGATGATGGGCGCCAGAGTGAAGATCAGCTTGTCGGCGAATGGCGGGGTCCAGTCTTCCTTGAAGAACATCTTGATCATGTCCGCGCCCAGTTGGAAGGCACCGAAAGGGCCTACCCGGTTCGGACCGTAGCGATCCTGCCAGAGCCCCAGCAGGCGACGTTCCACCCAGGAGAGCAGGGCACCGCTAACCACCACGGCCAGCAGGATGACGATGGCCTTGACGACGGCGATGACGATATCGATCAGTTCGGGCGTCAGCCAGCTCATTGCACGACCTCCTGTACGGCAGTGACGACAGCTCCGGCGATGGTGGCCGGGATGCCCGGCAGACCGGCCGGCAGACCGATCAGGCCAATGCCTAACTCTTCCTTGACCTGCAGCGGCAGGCGCAGGGCCTGGCCGTTGATGGTCAGGCTGAGCAGGGCACCGTCATTGACGCCGAGGCGATCGGCCTCGTCTTTCGCCAGGGCCACGTAAGGCTGCGGAATGCGCTCCTGCACCGGGGTGGCGCGGGAACTGGTCTCCTCGCTGCCGAACAGGTGGTGCAGTGGCACGGCCTGCCAAGTGCCCTGGGCCGGATTGAAGGCGGCGTTGACGCTGAACCACGGGAGGGGCTGACCTTTCGCTTCGATCAGGCGCACGCCCGGGTCACCGGCGCGCAGGTGGCCGCCGACTTCGTCCTGAAACTTGTTCCAGGCCTGCGGCGAGTTCCAGCCCGGTGACCAGGCGAAGGGGATCTGCTGGCGGGGCTCGACACTGCCGGCGTAGCCTTCCATGGAGAAGGCGAAAGCCGAGTCCTTGTCCTGCGGCTGACGCGGCTCGTGCACGCTGATATTGGCGCGCATGGCAGTGCGGCCACTGTAGCGGTGCGGTTCACGGGCGAGCTTCATGCCCTTGATGCGGAACGAGGCGCTCGGTGCGGCATCGCGGATGGCAGCCAGCAGCGGGCTGCTGTCGGCACAGGCGGCAGTGACGTGGTCGAGTTGCGTCCAGTCCACGGCTTTGCCCAGCAGGTCGCTGTGCAGCGCGTGCAGCCAGCGCCAGCCTTCACGGACGAGGATGTTGGCATCGTAGTAGACCGGATCGAAGACCTGGAAGAAGCGCTGGGCGCGGCCTTCCATGCTGACCAGGGTGCCGTCGCCTTCGGCGAAGCTGGCAGCCGGCAGGACCAGATGAGCACGCTCGGTGGTGGCGGTCTGCTGGTGGTCGGCAACGATGACGACCTTGGCGGCGGCCAGGGCGGCGTCCACCTTGGCTGCGTCGGCGCGGCGGTAGAGATCGTTCTCCAGAACGACAACGGCGTCGGCCTTGCCGGACGTCAGGGCTTCCAGCGCGGCGTCAACGGATTCGCCGCCGAACAGGGCCAGGCCCATGCTGTTGGCTTCCGGTACCACCAGGCTCAGGGAGCCATTCTTCTCGCGGTTTTTCAGCGCACTGGCAATGTTTGCGGCGGCTTCGATCAGCGTCTTGCTACCCAGGGAAGCACCGGAAATGACCAGCGGACGCTTGGCCGCGAGCAGGGCCTCGGCGATTCGTTTGACCAGTTCGGCGGCCTCGCTTTCCAGACCGTCCACGGCCGGCGCGCTCGGGTCGATGGCGTGGGCCACGGCGAAACCGATACGGGCCAGATCGGCTGGCGCGGCGTGCACGCTCTCGGCAGCCACGTCATCCAGGCGGGTGCTGGCGACGCTGGCGATGAACAGCGGGTTCAGCGCGTCCTGGGCGACGTTCTGCACGGCGGCCATGTGCCAATCCTGGATCTTCATCGAGGCGGCGATGTCAGTGGCCTTGCCCTTGACGGCTTGGCGCAGCGCGAGGGCCATGCGGGCGGCTGTCTGGGTCAGGTCTTCGCCGAGGACGAAGACTGCGTCATGCTTCTCGACGTCACGCAGGGTGGGGACCGGCAGGGGGCCGTCCTGCAGGATGTCGCGGATCAAGCGCAGGTTTTCCAGTTCATGGGCAGCGATGCCGGAGTAATAATTCTCGGCGCCGACCAGTTCACGCAGGGCGAAGTTGCTTTCCAGGCTGGCGCGCGGCGAACCGATGCCGATCACGCGCTTGCCCTTGAGCAGTTCGGCGGCCTTGTCGAGCGCGCCGTCGAGCGAGAGCTTCTGGCTGCCCAGCAGCGGATGGCGCGGGCGGTCTTCGCGGTTGACGTAGCCATAGCCGAAACGGCCACGGTCACAGAGGAAGTACTGGTTCACCGAGCCATTGAAGCGGTTCTCGATGCGACGGATCTCGCCATAGCGCTCGCCGGGGCTGACGTTGCAGCCGCTGGAGCATCCGTGGCAGATGCTCGGGGAGAACTGCATGTCCCACTTGCGGTTGTAGCGCTCGGAGTGGGTCTTGTCGGTAAACACACCGGTCGGGCAGACCTCGACCAGGTTGCCGGAGAATTCGCTCTCCAGCACACCATCCTCGACGCGGCCGAAGTAGACATTGTCGTGGGCGCCGTAGACGCCGAGGTCGGTGCCGCCCGCGTAGTCCTTGTAGTAGCGCACGCAGCGGTAGCAGGCGATACAGCGGTTCATCTCGTGGGCGATGAACGGGCCGAGTTCCTGGTTCTGGTGGGTACGCTTGGTGAAGCGGTAGCGACGGGCATTGTGGCCGGTCATCACCGTCATGTCCTGCAGGTGGCAGTGGCCACCTTCCTCGCACACTGGGCAGTCGTGCGGGTGGTTGGTCATCAGCCATTCGACGACGCTGGCGCGGAACTGCTTGGCCTCTTCGTCGTCAATGGAAATCCAGGTGTTGTCGGTGGCTGGGGTCATGCAGGACATGACGAGGCGGCCGCGTTTGTCGTTCTCGTCGGTGTACTGCTTGACCGCGCATTGGCGGCAGGCGCCGACGCTACCGAGCGCCGGGTGCCAGCAGAAGTAGGGGATGTCGAGTCCGAGGGAGAGACAGGCCTGCAGGAGGTTGTCTGCACCATCGACTTCGAGCGTCTTGCCGTCTACGTGGATAGTGGCCATGGTTCAGTCTTCATCTGCCCGTTTGACCGGGCTTGGCTAATGGAATCAGCGTGCGCGCGGGGCCGGGTAGCGGCCGCCGCTGCGCGAATTCTTCTTGGAGCCTGCTCACGATCTGCTGCGAGTCGGCTAAATGGTGTTGAAAACGGCCTCGGATGCTCATTTACCAATCGTAAACTCCGCTTCCTCGAACATCTGCGCCACCCTTGATCTCTAGCTCGCGAAATCGTGAGCAGACTCCTAGGCGCCGACGGGGATCGGTCGCGCTGCCGGGATCTGGCGGGTGATACCTGCTTCGAACTCCGGACGGAAATACTTCATCGCACTGCCCAGTGGCTCTACGGCGCCCGGTGCGTGGGCGCAGAAGGTCTTGCCTGGGCCGAGGAAGCTGACGAGCTGTTCGAGTGTCTCCAGGTCTCCGGGCTGACCTTCGCCGCGCTCCAGGGCACGCAGGAGCTTGACGCTCCACGGCAGGCCGTCACGACATGGGGTACACCAGCCGCAGGACTCGCGGGCGAAGAACTCTTCCATGTTGCGCAGCAGGGAGACCATGTTGATGCTGTCGTCCACGGCCAGGGCCAGGCCGGTACCCATACGGGTGCCGACTTTGGCAATACCGGCGGCGTACATGGGGGCATCCAGGTGCTCGGGGAGCAGGAAGCCGGTGCCGGCGCCGCCCGGCTGCCAGGCTTTGAGCTTGAAGCCGTCGCGCATGCCGCCGGCATAGTCCTCGAAGAGTTCGCGAGCCGGGATGCCGAAGGGCAGTTCCCAGAGGCCGGGATTCTTCACCTTGCCGGAGAAACCCATGAGCTTGGTGCCCATGTCTTCGCTGCCCGGGAGCGCCAGGGACTTGTACCAGTCGACGCCGTTGGCGACGATTGCCGGCACGTTGCACAGGGTCTCGACGTTGTTGACACAGGTGGGCTTGCCCCAGACGCCGACAGCAGCGGGGAAGGGGGGCTTGGAGCGTGGATTGGCGCGGCGGCCTTCCAGCGAGTTGATCAGTGCGGTCTCTTCGCCGCAGATGTAGCGGCCGGCGCCAGTGTGCACGAACAACTCGAAGTCGAAGCCCGAGCCCAGGATGTTCTTGCCGAGCAGGCCGGCGGCCTTGGCTTCGTCGATGGCGCGGTTGAGGTTGCGCGCCGCGTCGACGTACTCGCCGCGCAGGAAGATGTAACCGCGATAGGCCTTGAGGGCGCGGGCGCTGATCAGCATGCCTTCCACCAGCAGGTGGGGCAGCTGCTCCATCAGCATGCGGTCCTTCCAGGTGTTGGGTTCCATTTCATCCGCGTTGCACAGCAGGTAGCGGATGTTCATGGATTCGTCGGCCGGCATCAGGCCCCACTTCACGCCAGTGGGGAAGCCCGCACCGCCGCGGCCCTTGAGGCCGGAGTCCTTGACCTGCTGCACGATATCGGCCTGGGCCATTTCGGTCAGGGCCTTGCGTGCAGCGGCGTAGCCGTTCTTCTGCTGGTATTCGTCAAGCCATACCGGTTGCGCGTCTTCGCGCAGACGCCAGGTCAGCGGATGGGTTTGCTCACTGCGCGCGATGCGGTTGGCCGGGCCGATGGAGGTCAGGGTCTTCATTTATAGGCCTCCAGCAGCTGGGCAACGCCGTTGGGTTGGACGTCGCCGAAGGTGTCGTCGTCGATCATCACCGCCGGGGCCTTGTCGCAGTTGCCCAGGCAGCAGACCGGCAGCAGGGTGAAACGGTTGTCGGCGGTGGTCTGGCCGAGGCCGATGCCAAGTTGCTTCTGCATTTCGGCAACCACGGACTCATGGCCGCCGACGTAGCAGGTCATGCTGTCGCAGACGCGGATCACATGCCGGCCGACCGGCTGACGGAATATCTGACTATAGAAGGTAGCCACACCTTCGACGTCGCTGGCGGGGATGCCGAGGATCTCGCCGATGGCATCGGCGGCGCCGTCAGGGACCCAGCCGCGCTCTTTCTGGACGATCTTCAGGGCTTCGATGGACGCCGCGCGCGGGTCCTCGTAGTGGTGCATTTCATGCTCGATGGCCGAGCGCTCGGTTTCGCTGAGGACGAAACGGTCGGTCTTGATAAGGGTGTTCATGTCAGCGGTCCACGTCAGCCATAACGAAGTCGATACTGCCCAGGTAGGCGATCAGGTCCGCCACCATGCTGCCGCGGATCACTGAAGGGATCTGCTGCAGGTGGGGGAAGCTGGGCGTCCGGATCCGGGTGCGGTAGCTCATGGTGCTGCCGTCGCTGGTCAGGTAGTAGCTATTGATACCCTTGGTCGCTTCGATCATCTGGAAGGCTTCGTTGGCCGGCATGACGGGGCCCCAGGAAACCTGCAGGAAGTGGGTGATCAGGGTCTCGATGTGCTGCAGCGTGCGCTCTTTCGGTGGCGGCGTGGTCAGCGGGTGATCTGCCTTGTACGGGCCTTCCGGCATGTTCTTCAGGCACTGGTCGATGATGCGGATGCTCTGGCGCATCTCTTCGACACGAACCATGCAGCGGTCGTAGGCATCGCCGTTGTGGGCCAGCGGTACTTCGAACTCGAAGTTCTCATAACCGGAGTACGGGCGCGCCTTGCGCAGGTCAAAATCGCAACCAGTGGAACGAAGTCCAGCACCGGTGACGCCCCATTCCAGGGCTTCCTTGGTGTTGTACTGTGCTACGCCGATGGTACGGCCTCGCAGGATGCTGTTCTGCAGGGCAGCCTTCTCGTATTCGTCCAGGCGCTTGGGCAGCCACTCGACGAACTCTTTCACCAGGCCATCCCAGCCGCGTGGCAGGTCGTGAGCCACGCCACCGATGCGGTACCAGGCCGGGTGCAGGCGGAAGCCGGTCACGGCTTCGATTACTTTGTAGGCACGCTGGCGGTCGGTGAAGGTGAAGAACACCGGAGTCATGGCGCCAACGTCCTGGATGTAGGTGCCCAGGAACAGCAGGTGGCTGGTGATACGGAAGAACTCGGCCATCATGACGCGGATGAAGTCGACTCGCTGCGGCACCTTGATACCGGCGAGCTTCTCGACCGCGAGTACGTACGGCAAGTTGTTCATCACACCGCCGAGGTAATCGATACGGTCGGTGTAGGGGATGAAGCTGTGCCAGGACTGACGCTCGGCCATTTTCTCGGCGCCACGGTGGTGGTAGCCGACTTCCGGTACGCAGTCGACGATCTCTTCACCATCGAGTTGCAGGATGATGCGGAAAGCACCGTGGGCAGACGGGTGGTTCGGGCCGAGGTTGAGGAACATGTAGTCCTCGTTCTCGCCGTGGCGCTTCATGCCCCAGTCTTCTGGGCGGAAACGCGCGGCCTCTTCCTCCAGTTGGTGCTTGGCCAGGGTCAGGCTGAACGGGTCGAATTCGGTGGCGCGCGCTGGGTAGTCCTTGCGCAGCGGGTGACCTTCCCAGGTGTTGGGCATCATGATCCGGGAGAGGTGCGGATGCCCGGTGAAGGTGATGCCGTACATGTCCCAGACTTCCCGCTCGTACCAGTTGGCATTGGGCCAGATACCGGTGGCGGTGGGCAGGTTGAGGTCGCCCTCGGACAAGGCAACCTTGATCATCACGTCACTATTACGTTCCAGCGACATCAGGTGGTAGAACACCGTGAAGTCGGCGCCCGGCAGGCCGCGGCGCTGGGTGCGCAGGCGCTCGTCAACGCCATGCAGGTCGTACAACATGACGAAGGGGCGCGGCAGGTTGCGCAGGAACTTGAGGACGTCAATCAGCTTGTCACGGCCGACCCAGATAACCGGCATGCCGGTACGGGTGCTCTGCACGGTGAAGCTTTCGGCGCCAAAGCGGGAGTTGAGCTCTACGACGACTTCTTGGTCGTCAGCCTTGTAAGGCGGAATAGACAGAACGGTGTCTGCGGTCATGGTCTCGGTCGCTATCAGTCAACGTAAAGAATGAGCCTGGGGTCTTCGGGTAGAAGACCAGGCTCAGACTTCGTCGGGGCTGCGCAGGTTGGTAACCTGAATACGTTGTTCGCGGCGCTGTTCCCGCTGCGAGGGCATGTCGGCACGATAGATGCCTTGGTCCCCCACGACCCAGGATAGCGGGCGACGCTCCTGGCCGATGGATTCCTGAAGCAGCATCAAGCCTTGCAGGAACGCCTCGGGACGGGGCGGGCAGCCGGGAATGTAGACGTCCACGGGGAGGAACTTGTCCACGCCCTGAACGACCGAGTAGATGTCGTACATGCCACCAGAATTCGCGCACGAACCCATGGAGATGACCCACTTGGGCTCCAGCATCTGCTCATAGAGGCGCTGGATGACGGGCGCCATCTTGATGAAGCAGGTGCCGGCAATGACCATGAAGTCCGCCTGGCGCGGTGATGCACGAATGACTTCCGCGCCGAAGCGAGCGATGTCGTGCGGCGCGGTGAAAGCGGTGGTCATCTCCACATAGCAGCAGGAGAGGCCGAAGTTATAGGGCCACAGGGAGTTCTTGCGACCCCAGTTGACTGCACCGTTGAGAACATCCTCGAGCTTGCCGAGGAAGATGTTCTTGTGAACCTGATCTTCTAGCAGCGGGTCGGAAACGGTCTCCCGTTGGCCGATCGGATACTCCTCGTAGGTTGCATCCGGATCGATCCGAGTAAGTTTGTATTGCATCGCCAAAGCCTCATTGTTTTAGCTTCGCCTGCCGCTTGCGACGACCTTCGGGAGCCCAATCGAGCGCCCCGATGCGCCAAAGGTAGACAAGACCCGCCAACAGAATTGCTATGAAAATGGTTGCTTCGATGAAGCCGGCCCAGCCGCTTTCGCGCACTGAAACAGCCCAAGCAAAGAGGAAGAGGGCTTCGACGTCGAAGATCACGAAGAGCATCGCGACCAGATAAAATTTGGCGGAGAGGCGCAGGCGGGCTGTGCCGGTTGGGAGCATGCCGGACTCAAACGGGTCATTCTTGCTGCGCCCAACGGCCTTGCTGCCCAGCAGGCTGGACACTCCGATCATGAAGGCGCAGAGGCCGACGACCCCAAGCAGGAAAATTGCAAAACCCCAGTTGTGGGACATGATGGCAGTAGCTTCCGACATGCCGGAACTCCCTGGACAAGGAACGGCGTTCACTCGTGTTGAAAGGGTTAATGCCGAGTTCTGATCATGCCCCGGCAATCTATTCGGCCAATTTTATGCCTGACCGGGTGTGCAAGTAAATTTTTCAGGCCAAAAATTTCCCAGGCAAGCCTGGTTTTTGGGCTTATCCTCGGCTGTAGCCCTTGAGTGGTGGGGGTTTCAGCTTTTAATTAGGCCTTTGTCGGATTGCGTCCTTATGTCGCATCCGGACGGATTGCTGGCGAGTCAATGATAAGCAGTCGCATTTGTCTGATGCTTAAATAATCACATTGTCGAAAGTACGACAGATAAGTACGAAATCTCCGGCTTTATTTGCTCAGCGCCTGGAAAGTTACTGCTGGGCGAGACTTTCATATTTGCGACAGTTTCTAATGTTTTCTTGGTATTGGGGCCAATGAGTGAGCAAAGGAGCCGGCCCTGAAAGGCCGGCCCGGGGTGATCAGAGCAGTCGTCGACCGTCGTCGCGTGTGATGATCACCGTGGCGGAGCGAGGGCGTTTGCCTGGGCCGTCGGGCCAGGTGCTGAGGAGGTTGGTCGCAGTCGATCCCTCACCTGGGTGCTGGATGTTGATGAACAGCGTCTTGAAGTCCGGGGTTGCCGTGATGCCGGTCACTTCGGCACCAAGGGGGCCGACCAGGAAGCGTTTGACCTCGCCGCTGCGCGGGTCAGCGACGAGCATCTGGTTGTTGCCGAAGGGGCCGCTGCTGAGCTGGCTGCCGCTCATGTCGGTCTGGATCCACAGGCGTCCTTCGTCGTCGAACCAGAGGCCGTCTGGGCTGGCGAGGATGTTCTGTTCGCTTAGTGGCTGGCCCTTGGGGTCGCGGCTGTCGCCATTGGGGCCGGCGAGCAGGAAAATGTTCCAGTCGAAGCGAAGGCCCGTGTGGTCACGACTGTTTTCGCGCCAGCGGATTATGTGGCCGTAGGCGTTGGCTATGCGTGGGTTGGCAGCGTCCGTTGTGGTGCGAGCGGTGTTGTTGGTGAGGGTGAAATAGACCTCGCCGTTATCAGGATTCACCGCGCCCCATTCCGGGCGGTCCATGCGCGTAGCTCCGACGATGTCGGCGGCCAGGCGGGTGTTGATCAGCACTTCGCCCTGGTTGGCGAAGGTGACTCCAGCGGTCTCGCAGGCGCTGCGGAAACGACGGTCGTTGATGTCCAGGGGCAACCAGTCTCCGCTGCCATCGGCATTGAAGCGCGCGACGTAGAGGGTGCCTTCGTCGAGTAGCCGGCCATCGCTGTTGCCGGGACGGTACTTGTCGCGGCTGACGTACTTGTAGATGTACTCGTTCTGAGAATCGTCGCCGGAGTAGCAGACCACCGGGCGGCCGCCTTGGACCGGGGCGAATATCAGACCTTCGTGGGCGAAGCGGCCAAGGGCCGTGCGTTTTACCGGGGTCGAGCTCGGGTCGAACGGGTCGATCTCGACGATCCAGCCGAAATGGTTGGGTTCATTGCGGTAGTCACCTTGGGCATCCGTGGTTTTGCGGGTGGCGTCGAAGCGCTCGAACTCATCGCCCGGTAATGTTTCCCAGCCGAAGCGGCTACTGCTGCGCAGGCCGTAGCGTTTGAGTTCGCGGGATACGTCCGAATCGCGGGTGGCGAAGTAGCCGGCCCAGTTCTCTTCGCAGGTGAGGTAGGTGCCCCAAGGCGTGAAACCGTTGGAGCAATTATTCTGGGTGCCACGGGTGGCGGTGCCGTCCGGGCTGTAGCGGGTCTGCAGGAGCGGATTGCCTCGCGCCGGGCCGCGGATCTCCATCGGCGTGGCGGCGGTGATGCGGCGATTGCGCGGGCTCGGCACTACTTCCCATTCACCTCGTACGTTGCGTCGGATTTCGACGACCGAAACACCGTGGCCATTTATTTCCTTCCGGACTTCTTCGGCACTGGCGCGCTTGCCGTTCACCAGGGTTGGACCGTTGGGGTGAATCAGAGGTGCGTCGATGTACTCGTGGTTGAGAACCAGCAGGCCATGGTCCGAGCTCTTCGCTGAGCCACGACGTGCGTCGATGGGGAAATAGTGCATGCCATCGTGGTGCATGCCGACCTGCTCGGCCTGGTCCTGGGCGCTGTTGCTTGCGTCATCGAGGAACGCCGGATAACGGCCGGTGATCGGGGTGCCCCATGGGATGAAGGGCGTGGCCTTGTAGCCCGTCGGGACACTTATGCCATCTGTGCGGCTGATCGGAATGGCGTCGAACGGCAGGCGCGAGCGCAGTTTGAAGGGCTGCCCCTTCGCTTGGGGCTCTGCCGCGAGGGCGTCGCCGGGAATGGCGGCGCCAAGGAAGGCGAGGGTGCCGAGGGCGGCGCCGCCGGCGAGCAGTTGTCGGCGGTTGAGGCCGCCGATCAGATCGCGGATGTGCGGGTTGTTCGAGTTGTTGCTCGGAACTTCATCGCCGTTGCCAAAAAGCACGGCGTTGTCATTGTGCTGGTTCAAGGCGGAGTCTCCATACAGGCGAATCGACGGAGCCCTGACGCTATAGGGGCAATGCGACGAGAAAATTACAGGTTCATCGCGGAATCTGGGGGAGATGCGAGTTGACAGCCGGATAGCCGGTACTCTCTCTGTAGGAGCCAGCTTGCTGGCCAACATGCGCCATTCGCCAGCAAGCTGGCTCCTACAAGGTTTCGCGCGCCTTCGATTCACTCCGCCCGACAAGTCCGCCAAGGAGGTGTTGCAGGCTGCTTTCCGGGGAAGGCGGGAAGCCGGCGCCAGACAGTCGATCCGCTCGGATACGCGTCCGCAGTACAGGCAGTCGACGCGACGCACCGGCAGTTGTAGCAGGACGCGCTGATCCTGCAGGTCACGATCCCGCACCTGGCGGATGTGCTGCTGCTCGTGGATCAACAGGTTGGGTTTGGCACGCGGCTGCAAATCGGGAAGCGCTCGGTTTGCGGTTCAAGACTGATCAGCAGGGTGTCGTGAGTGGATTGGCGACAGGCGACGACCTCGTAGCCTGGCCAGAAAGGGGCCAGATCAATAGGATGCACGGCGACAGCAGGGGGTGGGGGTTGGGATGTTTGGCGATTGCCAATTTACCCACTTCCCCGACTGTCAACTCGCTCTTCCCCCCGATTCCGCAAAGAACCAAATTACAGGGAGATCCGGATTTCGCTGCGGTAAGGGGGGTGAGTTCAGTTGCTGGCCAGTGCGGCTGGATCCTGCCGGATGGCGAAGATCATGGCGCCGCCGGAAAGTTGCTCGATGACCTGGTCGCGATCCTGGCTGGCGAGCACCAGGCAGCCGTGGCTGCGTCCGGGCAGACCGTGGCGGCGAATGAAAGTTTCTTCCATGTAGGTGTTCGCGTGGATCACGATGGCGCGCTCTTCGGCCTGGCTATTGCCTGGACTCAGGCCGATGAGTCGCATCGAGCGGCCGTGACCGGGTTCGTCGCTGTCGAACACCTGGGCTGTGCGATACAGGCCGAGTGACGAGGCGCGGCTGCCCGGGTCATTCGAGAAGTGGTCGGCCAGGCCGTCGTGGTCGGGGTCCGAGCCCTTGCCGTGGGCAACCCGGTAACTGCCCAGCAGGGCATGAGTACGACGATCGAAAAGGTAGAAGCGCGGGAGTGTGGAAGGGCGGCCGTAGTCGACGACGGCGAAGTGGTCATGCCGGCTTCCCTTCAGTTGCTCCAGGATGCCGCTGAGTTCGGGGCGAGCGATCAGCAGTTCCAAGTCTGCCGCGTGCAAGGTGGGTGCGGCCAGGATCAGCAGAAGGAGAAAGATTCTCGGCACGGCGATCTCGCTCAGAATTTTTAAGCGAGATTTAAAGCATTGGCAGCGGCTGCGCAAGCAGCGGCAAGTGCAGGCAAGTGCAAGTAGGTGCAGGATCGTAAGATAGGTTGGCCGATTTCCAGCGTGAGGTGCAGAGGGGTATCGCTGCGCGTGATCCATCTGCAGTCTCAAAATAGAAAACCCCGGTGCGGGCACCGGGGTTCCGTGATCCACCATGTCCGACTGGTTCGTGGTCAGTCGGCGGCAGTTCCTTAGTGGAACTGGTTCATGGTGTTGTCTTTACCGCTGGCCTTCAGAGCAGCTTCGCCAGCGAAGTACTCTTTGTGGTTGTCGCCGATGTCGGAGCCAGCCATGTTCTGGTGCTTGACGCAGGCGATGCCCTGGCGCAGTTCTTGACGCTGAACGCCTTTCACGTAAGCCAGCATGCCCTGGTCGGCGAAGTAGCCCTTGGCCAGGTTGTCGGTGGACAGCGCGGCAGTGTGGTAGGTCGGCAGGGTGATCAGGTGATGGAAGATGCCGGCGTGGGCCGAACCGTCGCGCTGGAAGGTGCGAATCTTCTCGTCGGCGATCTGGGCCAGTTCGGTTTCGTCGTATTCCACGCTCATCAGCTTGGCGCGGTCGTAGGCGGATACATCCTTGCCTTCGGCAACCATGGCGTCGAACACTTGCTGACGGAAGTTCAAGGTCCAGTTGAAGGACGGGCTGTTGTTGTAGACCAGCTTGGCATTCGGGATGACCTGGCGGATGCGGTCAACCATGCCTTTGATCTGGCCAACGTGCGGCTTCTCGGTCTCGATCCACAGCAGGTCGGCGCCATTCTGCAGCGAGGTGATGCAGTCCAGGACGCAGCGGTCTTCGCCGGTGCCCTTGCGGAACTGGAACAGGTTGGAAGCCAGGCGCTTGGGACGCAGCAGCTTGCCGCCGCGGTTGATCACCACGTCGCCATTGTTCAGGTCGGCAGCGGAGACTTCTTCGCAGTCCAGGAAGGAGTTGTACTGGTCGCCCAGGTCGCCCGGTTGCTTGGTGACGGCGATCTGCTTGGTCAGGCCGGCGCCCAGGGAGTCGGTACGGGCAACGATCACGCCGTCGTCAACACCCAGTTCGAGGAAGGCGTAGCGAACCGCGTTGATCTTGGCCAGGAAGTCTTCGTGCGGAACGGTTACTTTGCCGTCTTGGTGGCCGCACTGCTTCTCGTCGGAAACCTGGTTCTCGATCTGGATGCAGCAAGCACCGGCTTCGATCATTTTCTTGGCCAGCAGGTAGGTCGCTTCCGGGTTGCCGAAGCCGGCGTCGATGTCGGCGATGATCGGTACTACGTGGGTTTCGTAGTTGTCGATCTGGGCCTGGATCTCGTCCTGCTTGGCCTTGTCGCCTTCAGCGCGGGCCGCGTCCAGGGCGGTGAACAGCAGGTCCAGTTCGCGGGCATCAGCCTGGCGCAGGAAGGTGTACAGCTCTTCGATCAGGCCGGAAACGGCGGTTTTCTCGTGCATCGACTGGTCCGGCAGCGGGCCGAACTCGGAGCGCAGGGCGGCGACCATCCAGCCGGACAGGTAGAGGTAGCGCTTGTTGGTGGTCTTCAGGTGCTTCTTGATGGAGATCAGCTTCTGCTGACCGATGAAGCCGTGCCAGCAGCCCAGGGACTGGGTGTAGACGGAGGAGTCGGCGTCGTATTCGGCCATGTCTTTGCGCATGATGGCAGCCGTGTACTTGGCGATATCCAGACCGGTCTTGAAGCGGTTCTGGGCGCGCATGCGAGCGACGGATTCCGGGTTGATAGCGCTCCAGCTGTTACCGTTCACTTCTTTCAGTGCGGCAATGGCCTTGATGTCGTTTTGATAAGCGGACATGGTCAATCCTTCAAAGTGTATATGTGGTTGAGCACCGACTTACCCACTCAAAAACCTGCGTTCTGAAGGTTATTGCGGGTTGCTCACCGCAGCGCGTCGAAGGATCGGCTGATACGAGGATGTGTCTGAGGAGGGGTGACGAATTGAACAGTCTGCTCGATCGATGGGTGGTTTTGCGCTCGGTTCGCCATTTGCCGGCTCGTGGTTGCCTGCAGACGATGGTCGGGCACTGCCTTCGATCTTGCGGATGTTACTGACGCTTCCCCGTCCCTCAGGACAACTTCGTTCCAGTCGCAACCTCGTCGCACTGCCTTATGGGCTGTTACAACACGGATCGGCTCGGCTGGTTGGCTGGGAGCGCGATCCGGAGGCCCTATTCAGGGCCCCTGGCTAGCGGGAGCGAGGCCATCATGCTCTGCAAAAAAGTGTTCGTCAAACGTTTTGTAGTGTTTTTTTAGGACTACTACATAAGACTTTCGGATAAGACTGGGCGGTCGAAAAGCGCTTGCCTGGTCAGGCCGCGTCAGCACGACCTCAAGGCCTTTGCGGGGGAGAAACAGGCAGCAGGTCGTCGCGATCGGGGCGGCCTGCTGGTGGCACGAACTGGTTCAGGTCGAGCGGTCACTCGACGACATCGACCTTAAGTCGCATCGTCATGTCCTCGCGGCCCTGGGTACTGTTGCGGCGCAGGAAGCCTTGCTGGTCGACCTGGCTGTCTTCGCTGACGGCGCCAATGGTGATCCACTCGCCCAGTCGGCCGCTGACTCGGCTGTCCGTACTTTGTACGTCGATGAGGCCAGGCTGGCTACTGTTCAGGCGATCGCGGTTGCTGCTGATGCTGACGTGCACCAGTTCGCCGCTGAGGCTGGCAGTGACGTAGAAGCCGCGGGTGACGTTGCGGTACTCGGTGTTGCTGTAGGCCTCGCCGTAAGGTCCGGAGCTGGTCGTGGTAATGGGGACGCTCTGGCCGACCTGAATAAGCGCAGGATAGCCCTCGGTGGTTTGCACCTGCTGTACGCCGGCTCCCCGGCTGTTGGTACTGCGTCGGATGATGCGGACCTGGTCGCTGCCATGGACTTCGCCCCGGCCGGACTGGACCTCGACACTGCCGGCGCTGATGGAGCCATTCACCGCATAGCCTCGATCGTTCTGGGAGCTGCTGTCGCTTGTGTCGACGCTGATCAAAAGGCGCTTGGGCCGGGTGTCGAGTTGGTCGAGGAGGGTGCGCAATTCGGCAATCTTGGCCGGGGAAGCGTTGACGATCAGCTGGTTGCCATAGGCGTTTACGCGCCCTTCGTTGCCCAGCACGGATTGCGCCACGGGCAGCATCTCATCCGCGCTGCGGTACTTCAGTGCAATCAGCTCAGTTGCGGCCTGTACAGACAGGCAAAGCAGCATGAGCACGGCAGCTAGCATGGCGCGAGGCGTCATAGGAGAAAACTCTGTAAGTTCGGATCGCTGATGCTGAGGTCCCAGGCCTGGTCGAATCGCACCTGCTGCAGGCGAGTCCGTCCGGGGTCGTCATACAGGGCGTAACCGGCGAACTGGTCGGGCTCGGGCCGCAGGAGCAGTCCGCGGTCGTCGGCCAGCAGGTAGGCCCGTTCTTCGGAAGGGTGGTTGGGATTCAGCCGGCGGATATGAAGGTTGCTCGAGAGTCGGCGGCTCAGATGGAGCAGCCTGTGTCCTTCCTTCGTGGCGCGGCTGGGGTCGCGTACGAGGATGCGCATCTGGTTCTTCGGATCGGCCAGCAGGAATCGCGTGCAGGCGTCTTGGATGCTGCTGTTGTGGTACAGCCAGGGCTCGAGATCGGGGGTATACAGGCATAGGCTCCGGCGGGCTTGCTGCAGCAGCGCCAGGGCGTGGGCGCGAGCTTGTTCAGGGGTGCTGAATCGCTCCATTGCCCGATGTTCGCCGAGGACGTGGGGGGCCGGTTCCCAGCCCTGGGAGTCAGGCTGGCTCGGGGAGGGGTTGTAGACAGTGAAACGCCCCGGCGACTGGAATTCGATGGACGCTGATTCGACGTCGTTTTCCTCAGTTTCCGGGGCGTTCTTCTTCATTTCGACCTCTAGTCGCTTTCCCGCAGCATGTCTACGTGGGGGATGCCGGCTTCCAGGAACTCGCTGCTGACGATCTTGAAGCCGTGGCGTTCGTAGAATGCCGTTGCGTGGACCTGTGCCGTGAGCATCTGGCGCTTCAGGCCACGGCGTTCCGCTTCGGCAATTGCCGCTTGCAGCAGCCTGTCGCCCACTCTCAAACCGCGCCAGTCCTTGAGCACCGACACCCGGCCGATATGACCATCCGTCAGCAGGCGCGCAGTGCCGATAGCATAGTCCCGCTCGAAGGCGAGGAAGTGGACGGCATCAGCATCTTCGCCATCCCATTCCAGTTCAGGGGCTACGGACTGCTCGGCAATGAATACAGCTTCGCGGATACGTCGCAGATCTGCATTGTCCTTCTGCCAGTCGGCAATGCGGACATGTATTTCACTCATCGGCAAACTCCAGACTTCCTTGCTTGATCAGTTCCCACAAAAGCTTACGCCCCTCGTCATCCGCCAGCCATTGGCCGAGATTCTCAAGATGCAGGGCTTCTGCAGCACAGATCAGCTTGAGCAGCTCACGCAAGCTGCCCGGTAGCAGGCGGCTCTGGCCGCTGGCGAACAGCACCAGGTCCTCATCCACTTCGGACCATGCGAGGCGCGCGCTTGGGTTGCGAACCAGTACGGCCCCGCCCTCGATGGCGTCGAGGAAGTCCTCCTCTGCCACTTCGGCTCCAGCGACCAGCTCGGGATAGCGGGGCTCGGTCATGAACTGGCCGAACCAGGTCAGCAGCAGTCGTTCGTCACCCATATGCTCCTGGAGCAGGGCTTTGAGGCGATCCAGGGCGTCATGCTGAATCTGGTGGGGGTCGCTGGCCGGCAGGGTCCCGGCATCGCTGTAGCGCTCTTCGTCCGGCAGGAACTGGGCGAGGAAGTCGGTGAAGTGGGTCAGTACCTCTGCTGCACTGGGGGCGCGGAAGCCGACCGAGTAGGTCATGCAGTCGTCTTCGGCAATGCCGTAGTGAGCCAGACGTGGCGGCAGGTAGAGCATGTCGCCGGGCTCGAGGACCCACTCGTCGGTCTCCTGGAAGTCAGCGAGGATGCGCAGGTCTGCATGGGGCAGTAGGGGGCTGTCGGCGTCGCACATCTGACCGAGCTTCCAGCGTCGACGACCATGGCCCTGGAGCAGGAAAACGTCGTAGTTGTCGAAGTGCGGGCCCACACCGCCGCCTGGTGCGGCGAAGCTGATCATGACATCGTCGATGCGCCAGCTTGGCAGGAAGCGAAAGTGCTCGAGCAGGTTGGCGACGTCCGGGACGAATTGGTCAACTGCCTGGACCAGCAGGGTCCAGTCGCGCTCCGGCAGGTTTTGGTAGGTGTCTTCTGCGAAGGGGCCGCGGCGCAGCTCCCAGGGGCGCTCGCCGTGTTCGAGGACCAGGCGGGACTCCACTTCCTCTTCCAGGGAAAGGCCAGCCAGTTCGTCCGGCGAGATGGGGCTTTCGAAATCGGGCAGCGCCTGGCGGATCAGCAGCGGTTTGCGCTGCCAGTAATCACGCAGGAATTCGCGCGCGGTCAGGCCGCCCAGGAGTTGAAGAGGAATATCAGGATTCATATCTAAGCCCTTGAAATAAAAACGCCCGGCGCAGCCGGGCGTGCACGGGTGCAAATTCGATCAGATGCGCTTGGCCTGGGCTACGGCATTGCCGATGTAGCCTGCTGGGGTCAGTTTGCGCAGCTCGGCCTTGGCCTCGGCCGGAATGGCCAGATCGTCGATGAAAGTCTGCAGGGCTTCGGGACTGATGCCCTTGCCACGGGTCAGTTCCTTGAGCTTCTCATAGGGATTTTCGACCCCGTAGCGACGCATGACGGTTTGCACCGGCTCGGCCAGGACTTCCCAGCAGGCGTCCAGGTCTTCCGCAATACGTTGAGCATTCAGCTCGAGCTTGCTGATGCCTTTGAGGGAAGCTTCGTACGCGATGACGCTGTGGGCGAAGCCGACACCCAGGTTGCGCAGTACGGTGGAATCGGTCAGGTCACGCTGCCAGCGGGAGATCGGCAGTTTGCTGGCCAGGTGCTGGAACAGTGCATTGGCGATGCCCAGGTTGCCTTCGGAGTTTTCGAAGTCGATCGGGTTGACCTTGTGCGGCATGGTCGAGGAGCCGATCTCGCCGGCAATGGTCTTCTGTTTGAAGTAGCCGAGGGAGATGTAGCCCCATACGTCGCGGTCGAAGTCGATGAGGATCGTGTTGAAGCGCGCGATGGCGTCGAACAGTTCGGCGATGTAGTCGTGCGGCTCGATCTGGGTGGTGTAGGGGTTGAACGCCAGACCCAGGTCGCCTTCGATGAATTCGCGGGCATTGGCTTCCCAGTCCACCTTCGGGTAAGCGGAGAGGTGCGCGTTGTAGTTGCCTACGGCGCCGTTGATCTTACCCAGCAGCGGCACGGCCGCCACTTGGGCGATCTGGCGCTCCAGGCGGTAGACGACGTTGGCCATTTCCTTGCCGAGGGTGGTCGGCGAGGCCGGCTGGCCGTGGGTTCGGGAGAGCATGGGGACGTCGGCGAAACGCACGGCCAGATCGCGGATAGCGTCGGCAACCTGACGCATCAGCGGCAGGATCACCTGGTCACGGCCTTCGCGCAGCATCAGGGCGTGGGACAGGTTGTTGATGTCCTCGCTGGTGCAGGCGAAGTGAATGAACTCGCTGATTTTGGCCAGTTCCGGCAGCTTGGCAGCCTGTTCCTTGAGCAGGTATTCGACTGCTTTGACGTCGTGGTTGGTGGTGCGCTCGATTTCCTTGATGCGCTCGGCATGCTCCAGCTGGAAGTCTTCTGCCAGCTGATTCAGCAGAGCATTGGCTTCGGCGGAGAAAGGCGCGACTTCCGGAATGCCAGCGTGGGCGGCGAGGCGTTGCAGCCAGCGAACCTCCACCTGGACACGGCAACGGATCAGGCCGTATTCACTGAAGATCGGGCGCAGGGCGCTGGTTTTGCCGGCGTAGCGGCCGTCTACGGGGGAAACCGCGGTGAGCGACGAAAGCTGCATGAGGGCGTTCTCGGACATCGGTCAACGAAAAGGGGCGCACATCATACACGGATTTGATCCTGCTCGCCGCTACCGCGCGATGGCCATTCGGCGCGAAGTTTGTCGGGCGGCCCGGCCGGTGCTGCCGGACTGCGGTTCAGCCGCGCAGCAGGGGGTAGAGTTCGCGGAGTAGCTTCCGGCGACTGAAGAGCAATTGCCAGCGGTTGCCACCGAGCTGACGCCAAAGGCGCGCGGCACGGATGCCAGTCAGCAGCAGGGCGCGAATTTTCGCTGCATTGCTGGGTTGTTGCAGGTGACGCATGTCGCCATGCACCTGAATCCGCTGCCGGAAGGTGCTCAAGGTGTCTTGATACAGGCCGGCGCATGAGGCGATGACGTTGTCGTGGACCAGGCCGAAGTGCTGCACTTGCTGCTGGATCTGGTCCAGGCGGGTGCCGATGGTGTCCAGCATGTCGTCGCGCTTGGCCAGTTGGCGTTCCAGGGTAAGGAGGGCAAGGGCATAGCGGAGCGGTTCGCGCTGCAGGCTGGCGGGTTCGCGCTCGAGAGCGCTTGCCAGGGCCTTGTAGCCGTCGCGCAGGTTGAGGTCGTCGCCGCCGTAGACTTCAAGGGTCGACTTGGGGTCGCGTACCAGCAAGCTACCGAGCATACAGCCCAACGGTGGCTCGCTGATCTGGCCTGTCTTGGCAATTCGGTCGACCAGGGAAGCGGCTTCGAAAACCGCACCCAGCGCTATCAGTTGTTCCTGCGTCTGGTTCATGGGCGCTGGACTCCGTCGTCCCAGGGGTCGGCAGCTTCGATCACGCCGCCGCCGAGGCAGACTTCGCCATCGTAGAACACCACGGACTGGCCCGGTGTTACGGCGCGTTGCGGCTCGTCGAATGTGGCGCGATAGCCGTTGGCGGTTTTTTCCAGGGTGCAGGGTTGGTCGCTCTGGCGATAGCGCACCTTGGCCTTGAGGGCGCGGGGCTGGTCGAGGTCGATCGGGTTGACCCAGTAGATCTCGGAGGCGTGCAGGGAGCGCGAGAACAGCCAGGGATGTTCGTTGCCCTGGCCAACGACCAGGACGTTGCGCTTGAGGTCTTTGGCGAGCACGTACCAGGGGTCGTCACTGGCGTCCTTCATGCCGCCGATGCCCAGACCCTGGCGCTGGCCGATGGTGTGGTACATCAGGCCGTGATGGCGGCCGATGACATCACCTTCGACGGTCTCGATGTTGCCCGGCTGCGCCGGCAAGTACTGCTTGAGGAAGTCGGTGAAGCGCCGCTCGCCGATGAAGCAGATGCCAGTGGAGTCTTTCTTCTTGGCCGTGGCCAAGCCGTACTTCTCGGCGATCGCACGCACTTCCGGCTTTTCCAGTTCTCCCACCGGGAACAGGGTGCGGGCAATCTGTTCACCGCCCACCGCATGCAGGAAGTAGCTCTGGTCCTTGTTCGGGTCCAGGCCCTTGAGCAGTTCGGTGCGGCCGTCGAGGTCGCGGCGGCGGACGTAGTGGCCGGTCGCGATCAGGTCGGCGCCCAGGGAGAGTGCGTAGTCGAGGAAGGCTTTGAACTTGATCTCTCGGTTGCAGAGTATGTCCGGATTCGGGGTGCGTCCGGCCTTGTATTCGGCGAGGAAGTGCTCGAACACGTTGTCCCAATATTCGGCTGCGAAGTTCGCGGTGTGCAGCTTGATACCGATGCGGTCGCAGACGGCCTGGGCATCAGCCAGGTCCACCTTTGCGGTGCAGTATTCGGTGCCGTCGTCCTCGTCCCAGTTCTTCATGAACAGGCCTTCCACCTGATAGCCCTGCTCGAGGAGCAGGAGGGCGGAAACCGAGGAATCGACGCCGCCGGACATGCCGACTATGACGCGGGTATTGGCTGGATCACGCATGGGAATCTGCACTGGCTGGTGAGCAAAAGCGGAATTCTAACAGGGCAAGGGGTGGTCAGGCGACGCGGATCAGGCTGAGGGGGAAGCGTTCGCCTTTCAGGTAGTCGTCGATACAGCGCGCTACCAGGTGACTGCGCCAGTGCGCCGACTGGGCCTCCAGTTCTTCGCGCGTCAGCCAGCGTGCGCCGATGATGCCGTCGTCCAGTGCGCGCGTGGGGTGATGGCGGAGGGGGCGGGCGGCGAAGCAGACGCGCTGGTAAGTCACGCCGTTGCTGGGGGCGGTATAGAGGTAGATACCGGTTACGGCAGTGAGCTCGACTTCCCAGCCGGTTTCTTCAAGGGTTTCGCGCAGGGCGGCTTCGAGCAGAGTCTCGTCGGGCTCGAGATGGCCGGCGGGCTGATTGAGGACGTTGCGGCCGTCGGCACGCTCTTCCACCAGCAGGAAGCGGCCCAGGTCTTCGACGATGGTTGCGACGGTGATGTGGGGTTGCCAGCTCATCAGGGGGCTCCTGGAAAAATCGACATGACATGGCGTTGTCGACTCAAAAAAGAAACCCCGGGCCTTGGCCCGGGGTTTCCTGCTACGACGCGTGGCGATCAGGCCAGGCTGTCGACTGCGGTGTTGAAAGTGGTGCTGGGACGCATCACCTGGCTGGTCAGCTCCGGATTCGAGCGGTAGTAGCCGCCGATGTCCACCGGCTTGCCTTGGGCGCCGTTCAGCTCAGCGACAATCGCCGCTTCCTGCTCGGTAAGGGTCTTGGCCAGTGGAGCGAAGTGCGCCTTCAGCTCGGCGTCTTCGTCCTGGGCAGCCAGGGCCTGGGCCCAGTATAGCGCCAAGTAGAAGTGGCTACCGCGGTTGTCCAGCTCACCGACCTTGCGCGACGGCGACTTGTTGTTGTCGAGCAGTTTGCCGGTGGCTTCGTCCAGGGTTTTGCCCAGCAGCTTGGCCTTGGCATTGCCGGTCTTGATGCCGGTCTCTTCCAGGGACACCGCCAGAGCCAGGAATTCGCCGAGGGAGTCCCAGCGCAGGTAGTTCTCTTCCACCAGCTGCTGCACGTGTTTCGGTGCCGAACCGCCGGCGCCGGTTTCGTACATGCCGCCGCCCGCCATCAGTGGGACGATGGACAGCATTTTGGCCGAGGTGCCCAGTTCCATGATCGGGAACAGGTCGGTCAGGTAGTCACGCAGCACGTTGCCGGTCACCGAGATGGTGTCCAGGCCACGGATCTGGCGCTCCATGCTGGTACGGATGGCTTCGTTGTAACCCTTGATGCTGATGTCCAGGCCGGTCAGGTCGTGGTCCTGCAGGTAGATCTCGACCTTTTTCTGCAGTTCGCGGTCGTGGGCGCGTTCCGGGTCCAGCCAGAAGATCGCCGGCGTGTTGGATTGGCGGGCGCGGGTGACGGCCAGCTTGACCCAGTCGCGGATCGGCGCGTCCTTGGTCTGGCAGGCGCGCCAGATGTCGCCGGCTTCCACTTCGTGCTGCATCAGCACGGTGCCATCGGCCAGGACCACACGCATGCTGCCGTCGGCGGTCATTTCGAAGGTCTTGTCGTGGGAACCGTATTCCTCGGCCTTCTGTGCCATCAGGCCGACGTTCGGCACGGTGCCCATGGTGGTCGGGTCGAAGGCGCCGTTGGTCTTGCAGAAGTTGATCATCTCCTGGTAGATGCGGGCATAGGTGCTTTCCGGCATCACTGCCTTGGTGTCTTTCTGCTTGCCGTCCTTGCCCCACATCTGGCCGGAGTTACGGATCATGGCGGGCATCGAGGCGTCGACGATCACGTCGCTCGGGATGTGCAGGTTGGTGATGCCCTTCACGGAATCGACCATGGCCATTTCCGGACGGTGGCTGTACACCTCGTGGATATCGTGGAGGATTTCTTCCTGCTGGGAAGCCGGTAGGGTCTTGATCTTGTCGTAGACGCTGCTGATACCGTTGTTCGGGTTGACGCCCAGTTCCTTGAACAGCTCGCCGTATTTGTCGAACACGTCCTTGTAATAGACGCTGACGGCGTGGCCGAAGACGATCGGGTGGGACACCTTCATCATGGTCGCCTTGACGTGCAGGGACCACATCACACCGCTTTCCTTGCAGTCCTGCAGGGTCTTCTCGAAGAAGTCGCGCAGTTTGCGGCAGCTCATGAACATGCTGTCGAAGACTTCGCCCTCTTGCAGGCTCAGCTGCTTCTTCACCTCGACCTTGCCGTCCTTGCCGACGAACTCGATGCGGACGTCACCGGCCTTGTCCATGGTGATGGACTGCTCGCTGGAGAAGAAGTCGCCGCCGCGCATGTAGTCGGCGTGAGAGCGCGAGGACATGCTCCACTTGCCCATGGAGTGAGGGTGCTTGCGGGCGTAGGCCTTGACTGCGGCCGGGGCGCGGCGATCGGAGTTGCCTTCGCGCAGGACCGGGTTGACAGCGCTGCCCAGGATCTTGGCGTAGCGTGCGCGGACGTCCTTCTCTTCGTCGGACTGCGGATCTTCCGGGAAATCAGGCACGCCATAGCCTTTGGCCTGCAGCTCGGCGATGGCGCCTTTGAGTTGCGGAACGGAGGCGCTGATGTTCGGGAGCTTGATGATATTGGCATCTGGCGAAGTTGCCAGATCCGCCAGGTAGGCCAGATCGTCGTCGATGCGCTTTTCGGTTTCAAGCTTGTCAGCGAAGGTGGCGAGGATGCGTCCTGCAAGAGAGATGTCGCGGGTTTCGACGTCGATGCCCGCCGAGGCGGCGAAGGCTTTGACGATGGGGAGGAGCGAGTAGGTGGCGAGCGCTGGGGCTTCGTCGGTGAAGGTGTAGGTAATCTTCGGACGATTAGACATTAACGTTTAACTCTCTTCTTTTCTGGGCGCGCACAGAGTCTCGAAGCGTGTTGGTAGACGCATCCGCTCAACGTCGACTTTGAGCTGAACTCGAGAATTGCCGCGGGGGTATTGGAGCGCCAGTAGAGCGTTGCACGGCCGCGCCATGGTGGTGGCTTGGCCGCTGCGAGGGGAGTCAGTCTGGTCCCAGGCTGCTCGAACCTCGATGACTGTTAAGTCACGGCACGTAGTATATCACCCCATTCGATAGGGTGACGCTAACGCTCGATTTCGACTAAGGAACATGTAGTTTCGGGCGGCCCAACTGGGGTACGCTTTCGAGCTGCAAGAGGGTTCAACCACAACACGGAGCTCAGCATGGGATACCAAAAGATCCAGGTGCCGGCAGTCGGTGACAAAATCACCGTCAATGCGGACATGTCCTTGAACGTACCGAACAACCCGATCATCCCCTTCATTGAAGGCGACGGCATTGGCGTCGACATCAGCCCGGTCATGATCAAAGTGGTGGATGCTGCCGTTGCCAAGGCATACGCCGGGGCTCGCAAGATTTCCTGGATGGAAGTCTATGCCGGTGAAAAGGCCACTCAGGTCTACGACCAGGACACCTGGCTGCCGAAAGAGACCCTGGAAGCTGTCCGTGATTACGTCGTGTCCATCAAAGGCCCGCTGACCACTCCGGTCGGTGGTGGCATTCGCTCCCTGAACGTTGCCCTGCGCCAGGAGCTGGATCTGTACGTTTGCCTGCGCCCTGTGCGTTGGTTCGAAGGCGTTCCAAGCCCGGTGAAGAAACCAGGCGACGTCGACATGGTGATCTTCCGCGAGAACTCCGAAGACATCTATGCAGGCGTGGAGTGGAAAGCTGGCAGCCCTGAGGCAGAGAAAGTCATCAAGTTCCTCACCGAGGAAATGGGCGTCAAGAAAATCCGCTTTACCGAGAACTGCGGCATCGGCATCAAGCCGGTTTCCCTGGAGGGCACCAAACGCCTGGTTCGCAAGGCCCTGCAATACGCCGTGGACAACGATCGCAGCTCCGTAACCATCGTCCACAAAGGCAACATCATGAAGTTCACCGAAGGTGCCTTCAAAGAGTGGGGCTACGAAGTAGCGCGTGACGAATTTGGCGCCGAACTGCTGGACGGTGGCCCGTGGATGCAGTTCAAGAACCCGAGCACCGGCAAGAACATCGTGGTCAAGGATGCGATCGCCGACGCCATGCTGCAGCAGATCCTGCTACGTCCGGCCGAATACGACGTTATCGCGACCCTGAACCTGAATGGTGACTACCTGTCCGACGCTCTGGCGGCCGAAGTAGGTGGTATTGGTATCGCTCCCGGCGCCAACCTTTCCGACACCGTTGCCATGTTCGAAGCCACTCACGGCACTGCGCCGAAGTACGCTGGCCAGGACAAGGTCAACCCGGGTTCGGTCATCCTCTCTGCTGAGATGATGCTGCGCCACATGGGGTGGGGCGAAGCTGCCGACCTGATCATCAAGGGTACCAACGGTGCCATCGCTGCGAGGACCGTGACCTACGACTTCGAGCGTCTGATGGAGGGTGCCAAGCTGCTGTCCTGCTCGCAGTTCGGCGACGCCATCATCGCTCACATGTGAGTCGGGGGGCGAAAACAAAAAGGCCGGTCATCTGACCGGCCTTTTTTATGCCTAAATATTACTGGGCTCAAACTTCAATCGTGCTGCCCTGTGGGAGGCTGGCAGTTGCGGGGGCTTCGGAGTCTGCCGTGACCGGCCGGATATTTACGGCGTGCAGCCCTTTCGGGCCCTGGATGATATCGAAGCTTACCGGCTGGCCAGCTTTCAACGTTTTGTAACCATCCATCTGGATGGCCGAATAATGGGCGAACAGGTCCTCATCTCGGCCTTCGGCGAGGATGAATCCGTAGCCTTTGGCGTTGTTGAACCACTTGACCTTACCGCTAAGCATGCTGACATCCCTCTGCAAAGGACTCCATCACTGGAGTATCATCCACTTCGACCCCGCACCAATGGCACCTAAAGCTGCAAGGCGCGGAACCCCTCATACCCGAAGACGGGTATTTAGTGGTTGTAACACCGTTTTGCCGTTAGTCAAGGTATTGCCAATACCCGCTGAGAAGCGGATCAAAGTCTTTCCAACGGCCTCTTTCATTCAATCAATGACCTTTATTTCCAGCATGCATGCAAGCAGCCAGATTCGACTAACATTCAATCAGGACGGTCCGCAGCATCATGAGGACGACTCCACCGGCCTGGCGGTGCAGGAGGCCAAGCCGGCCCTGCAGGCACCACCCATGTATAAGGTGGTGATGTTTAACGATGACTACACCCCTATGGATTTCGTGGTCGAGGTGCTCGAAGTGTTCTTCGGTCTGAACCGGGAGCTGGCCACCAAGATCATGCTGACTGTGCATACGGAGGGGCGGGCAGTTTGTGGTGTGTTCACGCGCGACATCGCCGAAACCAAGGCCATGCAAGTCAATCAATATGCGAGAGAGAGCCAGCATCCGCTGCTCTGTGAGATCGAGAAGGACGGTTAACGCCGACCGCTTGGGTATGAGGTGAAGCCATGTTAAACCGCGAGCTCGAAGTCACCCTCAATCTGGCCTTCAAGGAGGCACGCGCCAAGCGTCACGAATTCATGACGGTCGAGCACTTGCTGCTCGCCCTGCTGGATAATGAAGCGGCCGCTGCAGTGTTGCGCGCCTGCGGCGCTAATATGGACAAGTTGCGGCATGACCTGCAGGAATTCATCGACTCCACCACACCACTGATACCGCAGCACGATGAAGATCGCGAAACGCAGCCGACGCTGGGCTTTCAGCGGGTGCTTCAGCGCGCGGTGTTCCATGTGCAGAGTTCCGGGAAGCGTGAAGTGACTGGCGCCAACGTGCTTGTTGCGATCTTCAGTGAGCAGGAAAGCCAGGCGGTTTTCCTGTTGAAGCAGCAAAGCGTTGCGCGTATCGATGTCGTGAACTACATCGCTCATGGCATTTCCAAGGTGCCAGGCCATGGTGAGCAGCACGACAATGAGCAGGAAATGCAGGACGATGAGGGCGGCGAATCCTCTGCTTCCGGCCATCCTCTGGATGCGTACGCCAGCAATTTGAACGATTTGGCGCGCCTGGGGCGTATCGATCCGCTGGTGGGGCGTGAGCCGGAGGTGGAGCGCGTGGCGCAGATCCTGGCGCGGCGTCGCAAGAACAACCCCTTGCTGGTTGGCGAGGCGGGTGTCGGCAAGACCGCCATCGCCGAAGGCCTTGCCAAGCGCATCGTCGACAACCAGGTGCCTGATCTGCTGGCCGACAGTGTGGTCTATTCCCTGGACCTCGGCGCTCTGCTGGCAGGCACCAAGTACCGTGGTGATTTCGAGAAGCGCTTCAAGGCACTGCTCAATGAGCTGCGCAAGCGTCCTCATGCCATTCTCTTTATCGACGAGATCCATACCATCATCGGTGCCGGTGCCGCCTCTGGCGGAGTGATGGATGCGTCCAACCTGCTCAAGCCGTTGCTGTCGTCCGGCGAGATTCGCTGCATTGGCTCGACCACCTTCCAGGAGTTCCGCGGGATCTTCGAGAAAGATCGTGCCCTGGCGCGGCGTTTCCAGAAGGTTGATGTGACGGAGCCTTCGGTCGAGGACACCGTGGGAATCCTCAAGGGTCTCAAGGCGCGTTTCGAACAGCATCACCATATCGAATACAGTGATGAGGCTCTGCGTGCTGCGGCTGAATTGGCGGCCCGCTATATCAACGATCGCCACATGCCGGACAAGGCCATTGATGTGATCGATGAGGCGGGGGCGTATCAGCGCCTGCAGCCTGAAGAGAAGCGTGCGAAGCGGATCGAGGTTGCCCAGGTAGAAGACATCGTCGCGAAAATCGCGCGAATTCCACCTAAGCACGTCACCAGCTCTGATAAGGAGCTGCTGCGTAATCTGGAGCGCGACCTCAAGTTGACGGTTTTCGGTCAGGATGCGGCGATCGACTCGCTCTCCACTGCCATCAAGCTATCTCGGGCAGGGCTCAAGGCTCCCGACAAGCCGGTAGGTTCCTTCTTGTTCGCTGGGCCGACGGGTGTCGGCAAGACCGAGGTGGCGCGTCAGCTGGCCAAGGCGATGGGTATCGAGTTGGTGCGCTTCGACATGTCGGAATACATGGAGCGTCACACTGTGTCGAGGTTGATCGGTGCACCTCCTGGCTACGTGGGCTTCGATCAGGGTGGCTTGCTCACCGAAGCCATTACCAAAACACCGCACTGCGTGTTGCTGCTCGATGAGATCGAAAAGGCGCATCCCGAGGTTTTCAACCTGCTTTTGCAGGTCATGGACCATGGCACCCTGACCGATAACAACGGCCGCAAGGCGGACTTCCGCAATGTGATCCTGATCATGACCACTAACGCGGGTGCTGAGACCGCCGCGCGTGCGTCAATTGGCTTCACCATGCAAGACCACTCGTCCGATGCCATGGAAGTCATCCGCAAGAGCTTCACGCCGGAGTTCCGCAACCGCCTGGACACTATCATCCAGTTTGGTCGCCTGAGCCATGAAGTGATCAAGAACGTGGTGGACAAGTTCCTCACCGAACTTCAGGCCCAGTTGGAAGACAAGCGTGTGCAGCTGGTTGTCAGCGATGAGGCGCGTGGCTGGCTGGCTGAGCGTGGTTACGATGCGCAGATGGGGGCTCGCCCCATGGCTCGTCTGATCCAGGACAAGATCAAGCGACCGTTGGCGGAGGAGATTCTCTTCGGCGAGCTGGCCGAGCATGGTGGAGTGGTGCACGTCGACGTCAAGGATAACGAGTTGTTCTTCGAGTTCGAGACGACGGTGGAGATGGCCTGAGACGCAGGCCACAAAAAAGCCCGGCTTGGCCGGGCTTTTTTATGACTGAGCGATCAGCGGGCGCGGTAGGTAATGCGGCCTTTGCTCAGGTCGTAGGGCGTCAGCTCGACACGAACCTTGTCGCCGGTCAGGATGCGGATGTAGTTCTTGCGCATCTTGCCGGAGATGTGCGCGGTGACGACGTGCCCATTTTCCAACTCCACACGGAACATGGTGTTGGGCAGGGTGTCGATGACAGTGCCTTCCATTTCGAAGCTGTCTTCTTTCGACATGCAGTAAAGCCCTCGGTATTCAATGATGGGCCCTGCCACGATTGGCGGCGGGCAAAAACGGCGTGCATTGTGCCCGAAAACAGCACTGCTCGCCAAGGGCCTCAGGTAAGGGCGACCCACCGCTGGTTAACGAAGAGCTCGATGGGGCGGTACTGAGTCTTGTAATTCATCTTGCGGCAGTTTTTGATCCAGTAGCCGAGATAGACCGCCTGCAGCCCCAGTCGGGCGGTTTCGCCGATCTGCCAGAGGATGGCGTAGCGGCCCAAGCTTCGACGCTCTTCGTCCGGGTCATAGAAGGTGTAGACGGCTGAAAGGCCGTTGGGCAGAAGATCGGTGACAGCCAGGGCCATCAGTTGGTTGTTCAGTCGGAACTCATAAAAGCGCGAAAACGGCAGGTCGCGCACCAGGAAGGTGGAAAACTGGTCGCGGCTCGGTGGATACATGTCTCCATCGGCATGGCGTTGCTCGATGTAACGGACATAGAGCGCGTAATACTCCTCGCTGAAGGCAGGTCTGGCGGCGGTGACGGTCAGGTCGCTGTTGCGCTTGAGGATGCGTTTTTGTTGGCGGTTAGGGATGAACTGATCAGCGGGAATGCGTGCGGGTACGCATGCATTGCAGCGCTGGCAGTGGGGGCGGTAGAGATGGTCGCCACTGCGGCGAAAGCCCATCTCTGAGAGCTCGGCATAAACATCTACATCCATGGGCTGGCTGGGGTCGAGGAACAGCGTAGTCGCCTGCTCCTCGGGCAGATAGCTGCAAGGATGCGGTTGAGTGGCATAAAACTTCAGGCGAGCCAGCTCGGTCATGATCAATCCCCGGGAAAACCCTTCAGCAAGTGTAAGCCAGCCTGCTGGGCTCGCCTAGGCAATCCAGTCCGCACTATTGGGTTGGTCGAGGTAAAGCTGCAGGTTGCGGGAGAATGCTGCCCGACTGATGGTTCTGGCGCCGAAACTTTGTAGGTGCTGGGTCGGCATCTGGCAGTCGATCAGCGCAAAACCCCACTTGCCAAGGTACTGGGCCAGCGTGGCGAAACCTACCTTCGACGCGTTATCGATGCGGCTGAACATGGACTCGCCAAAGAACAGCTTGCCCATGGCAAGGCCGTAAAGGCCGCCGACCAGTTCGCCTTCGAGCCAGACTTCTACCGAGTGGGCGACCCCGATGCGATGCAATTCGATGTATGCGGCCTGCATCGCCGGCGTGATCCAGGTTCCATCGGCATAGCTGCGCGGGCCGGCGCAGCCGCGTATCACTCCGGCGAAGTCATGGTCGAAGGTGACCTGAAATCGTTGCTGGCGCATCAGTTTGGCGAGGCTGCGGGAGATGTGGATTTCGTTCGGTGGTAGCACGGTACGTGGGTCCGGCGACCACCATAGGATGGGCTGACCCTCTTGATACCATGGAAAGCAACCGTGGCGATAAGCTTGGATCAGGCGCTCGGAAGAGAGGTCGCCGCCAGCGGCAAGCAGCCCGTTGGGCTCGCGCAGGGCGCGTTCCAAGGGGGGGAATTCGAGAGATTCGCGTTGCAGCCAGGTGAGCATGAGGGAGGGCAGGGCGGGTCGGTGGCCCGCCACTGCAGAGCCTGTCAGTTGTCGTCGAGGAACTTTTCGGCGTCCAGGGCGGCCATGCAGCCCGAGCCTGCCGAGGTGATGGCTTGGCGGTAGATGTGATCTGCTACGTCGCCGGCAGCAAACACGCCCGGGATGCTCGTTGCCGTGGCGTTGCCTTCGGAGCCGCCCTTGACCAGTAAGTAACCGTCGCGCATTTCCAGTTGGCCGTGGAACAGGTCGGTGTTCGGCTTGTGGCCGATGGCGATGAACACGCCGGCAAGCGCCAATTCCTTGGTTGCACCGTCTGCGGTGCTCTTCAGTCGGACGCCGGTCACGCCGCTGGCATCGCCCAGCACCTCGTCGAGGGTGTGGTTCCAATGCAGGCGGATGTTACCGTTTTCAGCCTTTTCGAACAGCTTGTCCTGAAGGATCTTCTCGGAGCGCAGCTTGTCGCGACGATGGATTAGATGGACTTCCTTGGCGATGTTTGCCAGGTAGAGTGCCTCCTCGACCGCGGTGTTGCCGCCGCCGATCACGCAGACCACTTGGTTGCGATAGAAGAAGCCATCACAGGTCGCGCAGGCGGAAACGCCTTTGCCGGCAAAGGCCTCTTCGGATGGCAGGCCGAGGTATTGGGCTGATGCGCCAGTAGCGAGGATCAGAGCGTCGCAGCTATAGGTGCCGCTGTCGCCCTTCAGGACGAACGGGCGGGTCTGCAACTCTGCCGTATGGATGTGGTCGTAGACAATCTCGGTGTCGAAGCGCTCGGCATGCTTTTGCATGCGCTCCATAAGTGCAGGGCCAGTGAGTCCTTCGACGTCACCGGGCCAGTTGTCAACTTCAGTAGTGGTGGTCAGTTGGCCGCCGGGCTGGATGCCAGTAATGACGACAGGCTTGAGGTTGGCGCGCGCAGCATAGACGGCAGCGCTGTATCCAGCCGGGCCGGAGCCCAGGATGATCAATCGGGAATGCTTGACTTCGCTCATAAAAAGGCCTCATAAGTCTTTGTCACGAAAGAGAATGCATGCTCCAATTGAGCATCACACAAATCGTTGCCGGCTATGCTACACCGAAGCATGAGACAGCGGCAAAACGCTGCGGCCATTGCCCGGCGTGCGTGGCATCGCGCGGCCAAACCCGTACAATGGGCGGCATTTGCGGCCGGCATGATGCCCTCACCGACTCTTGAACGCGCCCAGGGCGCAGGAAAAGACGCGTTTTGAAGAACTCCACGACCAGAGCCCAGACGCCCGTCTGGCGCCAGCAATTGCATTATCGCCTCAAGGAAGGTGCGTTGATCGCGCTGGGCGCACTGTGCCTCTACCTCTGGATGGCACTGCTGACCTACGACTCTTCCGACCCGGGCTGGACGCACACCAGCAACGTTGAGCAAGTGCAAAACGCGGCTGGACGCCTCGGGGCCTGGTTCGCAGACATCCTGTTTATGGCTCTGGGCTATTTCGCCTATGTGTTTCCGCTGCTCCTGGCCGTCAAGACGCTCCAGGTGTTCCAGCATCGCCACGAGCCGATCGACTGGAGCGGCTGGTTGTTCTCCTGGCGGCTCATAGGCCTGGTTTTCCTGGTGCTTTCCGGGGCGGCGCTCGCGGATATCCATTTCCAGGATCATGCAGGGTTGCCAGCCTCGGCAGGCGGTGCGTTAGGCGAAAGCCTCAGCCACCTTGCAGTCGCGGCGCTCAATGTGCAGGGCAGCACATTGCTGTTTTTTGCCTTGTTCCTTTTTGGCCTGACCGTATTCACCGACCTGTCGTGGTTCAAGGTGATGGACCTTACGGGCAAGATTACCCTCGACCTCTTCGAGTTGATCCAGAGCGCGGTGAACCGCTGGTGGAGTGCCCGTGCCGAACGCAAGCAGCTGGTGGCCAAGTTGCGTGAGGTGGAAGATCGGGTAAGTGAGGTCGCAGCTCCGGTGATCGCGGACCGTCGCGAGCAGGCCAAGGTCAAGGAGCGCTTGATCGAGCGAGAGGAGGCGCTGACCAAGCACATGACCGAGCGCGAGAAACGCCCGGCTCCTGTGATCGCTGCGCCGCCACCGCCCAAGCCCACCGAGCCAAGCAAGCGGGTGCAGAAAGAAAAGCAGGCTCCGCTGTTCATCGACTCGGCCGTGGAAGGCACGCTTCCGCCGATTTCCCTGCTGGATGTGGCTGAGAAAAAGCAGAAGAGCTACTCGCCCGAGTCCCTGGAGGCGATGTCCCGCCTGCTTGAGATCAAATTGAAGGAATTCGGCGTTGAGGTTCTGGTGGAGTCGGTTCATCCGGGACCGGTGATCACCCGCTTCGAAATCCAGCCGGCGGCCGGGGTCAAGGTCAGTCGCATTTCCAACCTGGCTAAGGACCTTGCGCGCTCTCTGGCAGTGATCAGCGTGCGCGTGGTGGAAGTGATTCCTGGGAAGACCACCGTGGGGATAGAGATCCCCAATGAGGACCGCCAGATCGTTCGCTTCTCCGAAGTGCTGTCTTCGACCGAGTACGACGATGCCAAGTCCCCCGTCACTCTGGCCCTTGGTCATGATATTGGTGGCAAACCGATCATCACCGACCTGGCGAGAATGCCTCACCTACTGGTGGCTGGTACGACCGGTTCTGGTAAGTCGGTGGGGGTCAACGCCATGATCCTGTCGATCCTGTTCAAGTCCACGCCCGAGCAGGCGCGGATGATCATGATCGATCCGAAGATGTTGGAGCTCTCCATCTACGAAGGCATTCCGCACCTGCTTTGTCCGGTGGTCACTGACATGAAGGAGGCCGCCAACGCGCTGCGCTGGAGCGTGGCCGAGATGGAGCGGCGCTACAAGCTGATGGCCGCCATGGGGGTGCGAAACCTCGCCGGCTTCAACCGCAAGGTCAAGGATGCCGAAGAGGCGGGCACACCGCTGACCGATCCCCTTTACCGTCGCGAAAGCATGGACGACGAGGCGCCGTTGCTGAAGACGCTGCCCACCATCGTCGTTGTAGTCGACGAGTTTGCCGACATGATGATGATCGTCGGCAAGAAGGTTGAGGAACTGATCGCGCGTATCGCCCAGAAGGCTCGTGCAGCCGGCATCCATCTGATCCTGGCGACCCAGCGACCCTCCGTTGACGTGATCACGGGCCTGATCAAGGCCAACATCCCGACCCGGATGGCTTTCCAGGTTTCGAGCAAGATCGACTCGCGCACCATCCTCGACCAGGGTGGTGCCGAGCAGCTGTTGGGCCATGGCGACATGCTCTACCTGCCGCCGGGTACCGGCCTGCCGATTCGCGTGCATGGAGCCTTTGTGTCCGATGACGAGGTGCATCGTGTGGTCGAGGCCTGGAAGCTGCGCGGCGCGCCCGACTACATCGAGGATATTCTGGCTGGCGTGGAGGAGGGTGGTAGCGGCTTCTCCGGCAGCGGCGAAGGTGGCGAAGGCGGTAGTGAAGGCAGCGAGGACGACCCGCTGTATGACGAAGCTGTGCGCTTCGTGGTCGAAAGCCGTCGCGCTTCGATTTCTGCCGTGCAGCGCAAGCTGAAGATCGGCTACAACCGGGCCGCACGCATGATCGAGGCGATGGAGATGGCCGGCGTCGTGAGCGCTATGAACGGCAACGGTTCGCGCGAGGTTATCGCGCCAGCTCCGATGCGCGATTGATTCGAAACCGATTTCTTGACGAGGATTTCCATGCGACTGATCCGCATGCTGCTGGTAGCTGTGTTGGGCCTTGGCGCCCTGCAGGTGCAGGCCGATGACAAGGTGGCCATCAGCCGCCTGACCGAAATGCTGAACAATGCCCAGACCATTACCGGGCGTTTTTCCCAGCTGACCCTGGACGGCTCCGGGACCCAGCTGCAGGAAACCTCTGGCGAACTCTCACTCAAGCGTCCGGGCCTGTTCCGCTGGCACACCGACGCGCCGATGGAGCAGTTGCTGGTTTCCAACGGTGAGAAGGTCTGGCTCTACGATCCGGATCTGGAGCAAGTCACCATCCAGGCCCTCGACCAGCGTTTGACCCATACTCCGGCATTGCTGCTTTCCGGTGATGTCTCGAAGATCAGTGAGAACTTCGACATCACTCACAAAGAGGGTGGCGATGTGGTTGACTTCATCCTGAAGCCCAAGGCCAAGGACACACTGTTCGACACTCTTCGCCTCTCGTTCCGCAATGGCGTGATCAATGACATGCAGCTGATTGACAGCGTCGGCCAGCGCACCAACATTCTGTTCCTCGGGATCAAGATGAATCAGGCGATCGACACCGCCCAGTTCAACTTCAAGGTGCCTGAGGGCGCCGACGTCATTCAGGAATAAGCTGCTTTGCCCATGGACCTGTTCCGCTCCGAACCTATCGCTCAGCCCCTGGCCGCGCGTTTGCGCGCGGCCAGTCTTGACGAGTACGTCGGGCAGGAGCACCTGTTGGCGCCCGGTAAGCCGCTGCGCGAGGCCCTGGAACAGGGGGCGCTTCACTCGATGATTTTCTGGGGGCCTCCAGGTGTCGGCAAAACCACCCTGGCCAAGCTCCTGGCGCAGGTCACCGATGCGCATTTCGAGACTATTTCCGCGGTGCTCTCCGGTGTCAAGGAAATCCGCCAATCGGTGGAGATGGCCAAGCAGCAGGCAGCTCAGTACGGCCGCCGCACCATCCTCTTCGTTGACGAAGTCCATCGATTCAACAAGTCGCAGCAGGATGCGTTCCTGCCGTACGTCGAGGACGGCACGCTTATCTTCATCGGCGCCACGACCGAGAACCCATCGTTCGAGCTGAACAACGCGTTGTTGTCCCGGGCCCGCGTCTATGTGCTCAAAAGCCTGGACGAGCCTGCCCTGCGCAAGCTGGTGGCGCGCGCGCTCAACGAGGACAGGGGGCTCGGCAAGCGGCACCTCAGACTGCCCGAAGAGAGCTTTGCCATCCTGATGGCAGCTGCCGATGGCGATGGTCGTCGCCTGCTCAACCTGCTGGAGAACGCCGCGGACCTGGCCGAGGACGGCGGCGAGATGGGCGTCGAGCTGCTGCAGAACCTTCTGGGTGACAGCCGGCGTCGATTCGACAAGGGTGGTGAGGCGTTTTACGACCAGATATCGGCTCTGCACAAATCGGTTCGGGGCTCTGACCCAGATGCGGCGCTCTACTGGTTTGCGCGAATGCTCGATGGTGGATGCGACCCGCTGTATATCGCCCGCCGGGTGGTGCGCATGGCCAGTGAGGATATCGGTAACGCTGACCCGCGGGCCTTGAGCCTGTGCCTGTCGGCCTGGGATGTCCAGGAGCGCCTGGGCAGTCCCGAGGGCGAGCTTGCAGTGGCCCAAGCCATCGTTTACCTGGCCTGTGCACCAAAGAGCAATGCCGTGTACATGGCTTTCAAGGCTGCAATGCGCGACGCTGCGGAGAACGGTTCGCAGGAGGTCCCGCTGCACCTGCGCAATGCGCCGACCCGGCTGATGAAGGAGCTTGGCTATGGCGAAGAGTACCGCTATGCCCACGATGAGCCCGAGGCCTATGCAGCCGGTGAGGATTACTTCCCCGAGCACCTGGAACCACGTCGTTACTATCAGCCCGTGCCGCGAGGCCTGGAGCTGAAAATTCGTGACAAGCTGCAACACCTGGACGCGCTGAATCGGGCCAGCCCGTGGCAAAGGAGAAAGCCTTGATCGGGCTCATCCTGACAGTTGCTGCCGGCGGCGTAGCCGGAACCCTGTTGCGTTTCGCCACCGGCAATCTCATCGCTGCCTACTGGCCACGTTACTTCTACGCCGGTACCCTTGCCGTCAATATCGTCGGCTGCCTTCTGATCGGTTACCTCTATGGGCTGTTCCTGGTGCGCCCGGACGTGCCTGTGGAGATCCGCTCCGGGCTCATGGTCGGATTCCTGGGTGGCCTGACGACTTTTTCATCCTTTTCCCTCGATACGCTGCGTTTGCTGGAAAGCGGCCAGATGCCTTTGGCAATGAGCTACGTGACGCTGAGCGTATTGGGCGGTCTGCTCGCCACCTGGGCAGGCTTGATACTGACGAAAATCTGATAGACGAGAACCTGACATGCTCGATGCCAAACTGGTCCGTACCCAGACTCGGGAAATCGCGGAACGCCTCGCCACCCGTGGCTTTGAACTGGATGTAGCGCGCCTGGAAGCGTTGGAGAACCAGCGCAAGACCGTGCAGACTCGCACTGAACAGCTGCAGGCTGAGCGCAATGCCCGTTCCAAGTCCATCGGTCAGGCCAAGCAGCGCGGCGAAGACATTGCGCCGCTGCTGGCCGACGTGGATCGCATGGGCAGCGAGCTGGACGAGGGCAAGCGAGAGCTGGAGAACATCCAGGCCGAGCTGGACAACTTGCTGCTGAACATCCCGAACCTGCCGCACGAGTCGGTGCCGGTTGGCGAAGATGAAGGCGCGAACGTCGAGATTCGTCGCTGGGGTACTCCGCGCAGTTTCGACTTCGAGATCAAGGACCATGTGAGCCTGGGCGAGCAGCACGGCTGGCTGGACTTCGAGACCGCTGCCAAGCTCTCTGGCGCTCGCTTTGCCTTGTTACGGGGCCCCATCGCTCGCCTGCATCGTGCCCTGGCGCAGTTCATGATCAACCTGCACACCGCCGAGCATGGCTACGAAGAGGCTTATACCCCCTACCTGGTGCAGGCGCCTGCACTGCAGGGTACAGGCCAGCTGCCGAAGTTCGAGGAGGACCTGTTCAAGATCTCCCGCGAAAACGAAGCCGATTTCTACCTGATTCCCACGGCGGAAGTCTCGCTGACCAACATCGTGGCCGGTGAAATCCTTGAGGCCAAGCAACTGCCGCTGAAGTTCGTTGCGCATACCCCGTGCTTCCGCAGCGAAGCTGGTGCATCTGGCCGCGATACTCGCGGAATGATCCGCCAACACCAGTTCGACAAGGTCGAGATGGTGCAGATCGTCGAGCCGTCCAAGTCCTATGAAGCGCTGGAAAGCCTGACCGGTAACGCCGAGCGCGTACTGCAGTTGCTTGAGCTGCCTTACCGCGTGCTGGCCCTGTGCACTGGTGACATGGGCTTCGGTGCCACCAAGACCTATGACCTGGAGGTCTGGGTGCCGAGCCAGGACAAGTACCGCGAGATTTCGTCTTGCTCCAACTGCGGTGACTTCCAGGCGCGCCGCATGCAGGCGCGCTACCGCAATCCGGAAACCGGCAAGCCGGAGCTGGTGCATACCCTGAATGGCTCGGGCTTGGCAGTTGGCCGGACCCTGGTGGCGGTGCTGGAAAACTATCAGCAAGCAGACGGCAGCATCCGTGTGCCGGAAGCGCTTAAACCCTACATGGGTGGCATCGAAGTCATCGGCTGAGTGCCGGAGCCCCACATTGTGTGAGGCTGATGGAAAGGATCTCCGCCCGCGTTGCGACCTGGTTGCCTGCGGGCGGTTATCGTTGAACTCGCCCTAAACCTGTTAACGCAAGAAGGCCTGTCTATGGATTTCCTACCGCTGTTCCACAATCTACAGGGGCGCCAAGTGCTTGTGGTCGGTGGTGGCGAGGTCGCGCTTCGCAAAGCGCGGCTATTGGCTGATGCAGGAGCCCGATTGCAAGTGGTGGCGCTCGAACTTGACGAGCAGCTCGTGGAGATGGCCATTGCGAGTGGCGGTCAATGTCACCAGCGTGGCTACGATATAGTGGACCTCGATGGCTGCGGCCTGGCTATAGCTGCAAGCGATGACGAGGCCTTGAATGCACAGGTCTCGGCCCACGCCCAGGCGCGTGGCATTCCGGTCAACGTGGTGGATGCGCCGAGGCTCTGCAGCGTGATTTTCCCGGCCATCGTCGACCGCTCCCCACTGATCGTGGCGGTATCCAGCGCGGGCGACGCGCCGGTGCTCGCCCGACTGATCCGGGCCAAGATCGAGACCTGGATTCCTGCCACCTATGGTCAGCTCGCCGGGTTGGCAAAGAAGTTCCGGGACCAGGTGAAGGCATTGCTCCCGAATGTGCAGCAGCGCCGGGTGTTCTGGGAGGAGGTATTCCAGGGGCCCATTGCGGATCGGATGCTATCTGGCCAGGCCGCAGAGGCCGAACGCTTGCTCGCCGAGAAAGTGGCCGGCGGAGCGCCAAAAGCGCTAGGCGAGGTCTATCTGGTTGGCGCTGGCCCAGGGGATCCCGATCTGCTCACGTTCCGCGCACTGCGTCTGATGCAGCAAGCTGACGTGGTGCTCTATGACCGCTTGGTGGCGGCGCCAATAATCGAACTCTGCCGGCGTGATGCGGAGCGGATCTACGTCGGCAAGCGCCGCGCTGATCATGCAGTACCTCAGGACGAGATCAACCGGCTTTTGATTGAACAGGCGAAGCTCGGCAAGCGCGTGCTTCGCCTTAAGGGCGGTGACCCGTTCATTTTCGGCCGTGGCGGCGAAGAAATCGAAGAACTGGCGGCCAATGGCATTCCTTTCCAGGTGGTCCCGGGGATCACGGCGGCGTCCGGTTGCTCGGCCTATGCTGGGATACCACTGACCCATCGCGACTATGCCCAGTCCGTTCGCTTTGTCACCGGTCACCTGAAGGATGGCAGTTGCGATCTGCCATGGGCCGATCTCACCGCCCCGGGCCAGACGCTGGTGTTCTACATGGGGCTGGTCGGGTTGCCGATGATCTGCGAGCAGCTGGTCAAGCATGGACGCTCGGTGGATACGCCCGCCGCACTCGTCCAGCAGGGCACCACCAGCAAGCAGCGAGTCTTCACCGGCACCTTGGCCAATCTGCCGAAGCTGGTGGCTGAGCATGAGGTCCATGCCCCGACCCTGGTGATTGTCGGCGAGGTGGTGACATTACGCGACAAGCTGGCCTGGTTCGAGGGCGCTCAGGGCCATGCCTGAGCTTGACTCAGCGCCGGCCGCACTCTGAGCCCTGGCGGCAGATGATCGCGATCATGCGGAGCCTCGAACGTCTGTGCGGGCCCCAAAGGGATCACGCCGGTCGGGTTGATGGTGCGATGGCTCGCGTAGTAGTGGCCTTTGATATGGACGAAATCCACCGTCTCTGCCACGCCTGGCCATTGGTACAGCTCTCGAAGCCAACCTGACAGGTAGCGATAGTCAGCGATCCGCTTCAGGTTGCACTTGAAGTGGCCGTGATATACAGCGTCGAAGCGGATCAGAGTAGTGAACAATCGCCAGTCTGCTTCAGTGATGTGCTCGCCTGCCAAGTAGCGTCGACGTTCCAATAAGGCGTCCAAATAGTCGAGCTCCTCGAACAGTGTCTGGAATGCCTCCGCATAGGCCGCTTGTGTCGTGGCGAAGCCTGCGCGGTAGACACCGTTGTTCACTGCCGGGTAGATCCGCTCGTTCAGGGCATCGATCTCGCCCCGAATTGACTCGGGGTAGAAATCCAGCCGGTTGCCGGTGAGGTGGTCGAAGGCACCGTTGAACATGCGGATGATTTCAGACGACTCGTTGCTGACGATACGACCCGACTGTTTGTCCCAAAGCAAAGGCACCGTGACACGGCCGCTGTACTCGGGGCTATCCAGGGTGTAGCGCTGGTGGAGGAAGCCCAGTCCATCCAGCTTGTCGCCCGTTGAGCCGAAGTCCTGGTCGAAGGTCCAGCCATTTTCCAGCATCAGCCAGCTGACGACTGAGACATCAATGAGTGACTCCAGGCCTTTGAGCTTGCGGAATATCAGGGTTCGATGGGCCCAGGGGCAGGCCAGTGATACATAGAGGTGGTAACGACCAGCTTCGGCCGGAAATCCGCCGATACCTGAAGGTCCAGGTTCACCGTGAGGGGTTATCCAGTTACGCCGACGGGCGCTTTCTCGCTGGAAGCGTCCATCCCTGGCGGTGTCGTACCACTTGTCATGCCATTTACCGTCAACGAGCAGGCCCATGAGCTGTCTCCGAAATTGTGTTCGGTCTCAGTCTATCGGGCGCTGCTCGATGAAAAAGCGCAAATAACCGGGCTTAACTATCGATCAGACTGATCTCTTGCGGGTATCCCAGCGACGCTGGGCTTCCTCGAAGGCCTGTTCGCGTTCGTAGCCTAGGCCGCGCAGGGCAAGCGCCATGGTGGAGATGACAGCAAGACGGCCGTAATGGTCTTCGGCCTCACCATTCCATACGGTTACCAATTGCGCGGCGTCCAAGCGCTCTGGTTTGACGTGACGTTGGGGGGAGAGTGCCGGCCATTCCTCATCCCAGGCCTCGCCAGCGGTGGTGCCGTAAAGGTGGCACGTACCGTCGGGATTGACCTCGATCTCGCCGCCTTCGCCCTTGATGACAATGGCGTGGTCACCTAGCAGTTGGCTAGCTTCGCGATGGACCGCCTGGTAGCCGGGGTGGAAGATGCTCTGCAGCCCGCAGCGAGCCTGGAGCGGATTGAGGATGCGCGCCAATGAGTGAATCGGTGAGCGGAGCCCGAGCGTGTTGCGCAGGTCGATCATCCGCTGAAATTGGGGCGCCCAGGCGCTGAGTGGTATGAAGGCCAGTCGACGTTCGTCCAGGGCTTCGGCGACCTCCGTCCAGTCCATGCACAGTGGTATATCCAGCAAGTCCAGCAGCTGCTCGCTGTAGAGGCGCCCTGCGGTGTGGGCTCCGCCGCCGTGGAGCAGGATGCGAACTCCGGACTCAGCCAAAGCCCTCGCGGCGAGCAGGTACCAGGGCAGGTGGCGTTTCTTGCCGGCGTAGGTGGGCCAGTCGAGGTCCACGGCAATTTCGGGTGCTGAGTTGCGTTGGCGGAAGGCTTCAGTGAAGCCGGCCAGTTCCTCCGCATTTTCTTCCTTGTGCCGCAGCAACATCAGGAAGGCGCCGAGCTGCGTATCTTCAACCGCGCCATCGAGCAGCATGCCCATGGATTCGCGGGCTTCTTCGCGGGTCATGTTGCGGGCGCCGCGCTTGCCCTTGCCGAGGATGCGCACGAATTGGGCGAAGGGATGTTCTGGAGGAGTGACGAGGTTCATAGGCAATTGGTCGGTTTCGGCAGGCCGGCGAGCTTGGCGGCAAGCTTGGCCGGGGCGCCCTTGAAGAGGCGGTTTAGGTGGAGGCTGTTGCCCTTTTCCGGGCCGAGCTTTTGCGCGACGTATTTGACCAGCGGGCGGTTGGCCGGCGAGAGCTGGAACTCCGCATAGAACCTGCGCAATAGCTCGATAATCTCCCAATGCTCCGGCTGCAGCTCCAGCTCTTCTCGTTCAGCCAAAGCGCTGGCGACAGCTGGGTTCCAGTCCCCGAGTTCCTGCAGGTAACCGTCCTTGTCCAGCGCGATGCTATGGCCGTCGATCAATAGTTCGTTCATAGCCAGCTGTTGACCTTGTCGTAGTGGCAGCAGAGGTCGACGAAGGCGGGGTAATCCAGAACTTGCAGGCGTGTCGGCAGATCCCGAATGGCGCGTGCTTCGAGGTCTTCAGCCAATGCATGCAAGGCAATGTGGTCGGGCATCAGCTCCAGGGCCTGGCGGGGGTTGCTGCCAGGCTGCAGGGCATAGACGGCATCGCCGGTAAGCAGCAGAGCATCCTGTGGCCCCAGCAGGCGCAGGCAGCTGCCTAGTCGGCCGTCAGTGAACGGGGAGTGAGAAAGCATGTGCAGGGTGGCCATCAGAGTGTGATCACCTGGTCGTAGCGGTCGATAAGGGCGGTGAGTGCACTGTCGTCCAGCACGTCCACCGCAAGGTTCAAGGTGGCCGCATCGAGTCCACGCTCTTGCAGGCTCTGTGCCGATACGTAGAGCGACTCTACACCGAAAAGCGGCAGCGCCTGGAGGTTGGCGGTAAGGTCTTTCTGCTGCAGGGAACCTGGCTGTTGGCTGGCCACCAGCTGGAAGACGCCATCATCGAGGAACAGCATGCCCAGCGGCAGGTCGAAGGCGCCGCCGGCCAGGGCGATGTCCAGGGTCTCGCGAGCGCCAGGCCCGGTCCAGGGGGCCTGGCGGGTAATGATCAGCATCGACTTCATTTCAATTGCCCCCGAAGCAGACCAGGCGGTCCGCCAGTTGCGCTGCCTCGTGCAACTGGCCGAGGCCGGACAACTCCCAGCCCTCGGCCAGATTGGCGGCGGGTCTGTCGTAGCGTTGCGCCTCTTTGGAGTTGAGTACGCCCCGACGTAGCGCTGCAGCAATGCAGACGATGCCATCGAGTTGGTGCTCGCGGACGAAACGGCTCCACTCCGAGGAAAAGTCCAGCTCGTCCTGCGATGAAACCACGTTGGCTGACGCGCTGTGCACGCCTTCCTGGTAGAAGAACAGGCGCACGATTTCGTGACCTCCCTCCAGCGCTGCCTGGGCAAAGCGCAGGGCGCGCCGGGAGGAGGGCGCGTGGGGCGGAGCGAAGAGGGCAATGGCGAATTTCATGGACGCTTCGAAAGTACGATTGGGAACAAATGGAATGATACGGCAGACGTTGCCATTTGCCGTTGCAGAGACAGAAAAAAGCCCGCCGAAGCGGGCTTTTCTGCTTGCGCTGTCGATCAGTCGTCGCTGCTGAATACACCAATCAACTGCAACAGACTGATGAACAGGTTGTAGATCGACACATACAGACTGATGGTGGCCATGATGTAGTTACGCTCGCCACCGTGGATGATCGCGCTGGTCTGGAACAGGATGCAGACCGAGGAGAAGACCACGAAGCCTGCGCTGATCGCCAGCTGCAAGCCGCTGATGTTGAAGAACAGGCTCACCAGCGTTGCTCCAATCAGGACGAAGAAGCCCGCGGTGATGAATCCACCCAGGAAACTCATGTCCTTGCGGGTGGTCAGCACATACGCGGACAGGCCGAAGAACACCAGCGCTGTCATGGCGAATGCGGAGCTGACGACCTCGCCACCATTGGGCATGCCCAGGTACATGTTGAGGATTGGGCCAAGGGTGTAACCCATGAAACCGGTCAGGGCGAAGGTCGAAACCAGGCCCCAGGCGGAATCACGCAGCTTAACCGTCAGGAAGAACAGGCCATAGAAACCGATCAGCACCACGAAGATGCTTGGGTACGGTACGCGCATCTGTTGAGCGACGTAGGCAACCAGACCGCTGAAGGCGAGCGTCAGGGCCAGAAGACCGTAGGTATTGCGCAGGACGCGGCTGACCTCCAGCTGTTCGGCCTGGGCCTGGTTGAGGGCGTAGTTCTGTTGGTTCATCGCGACACTCCCGAAATTGGATTTCCGTGACCTCAGTCAGGGAATGAGCATAACAGAGAGCCTTGAATGTTGAATTGCAAGAGTTTGACAGCGTGTTGCGTTCCGGTACTATGGCGGCCCGCGCAAGCGGAGGTTTCAAAGCAGCGATGTTGAGAGCCTCTGTACGACGCATTTGGAAGCGTGGCCGAGTGGTTTAAGGCAGCGGTCTTGAAAACCGCCGACGGGCAACTGTCCTAGAGTTCGAATCTCTACGCTTCCGCCATATTTTGACGTCAAAAGCCCCGTAGATAGGGGCTTTTGCGTTTCTGGGCTGCTGGTAGCCATCTCGCTCCTTTGCCTGGTTCCTGATCATGTCGAAGCCTAACCACTTAACCGCTGGTTCGCTCAGTGCGCCGGTGCGGCGCATCGATTCGACCACCTCCTTCAGTCGGCCGGCAAATTCTGCTCGCCGGGTTCGATTGCCGCTGCCTGGGGTGCCCGGTACAACGGTTTGCCGACAACTTTGAACAGCGCGCCCTGTTTGGCAGATCCATGATCATTGGCAGGTAATTGATAGCAGCGTTCATCTCCTCGCCGTCCCCATCCTCCCGCGCGGCGAAGGCGTCATTCGTCTCCGGGGCTGTGATCACCAGTGGGAGGTCGATCAGGTAGGCGACTGGTTCCGTGCCAGTTGATGCTCGAAGCATGGCCCTGTGCCTGAGCGCCATCGTTGGTTTTACTCAGCACGAGGCTGTCGGCGAGTTATCTTCGCGTCGACATTTCTGGCATCTGCGGGACGTCAAATAGCTGGCAGAGCCGGTCGCGTTCCGAGCCTTGTTTTCTGGTTTGCGGGTTCAGACATGTTTCCTGGAAACGCTTGCCTGAGATCTGGGCGTCGAGTCAGCCTCGTTACACCTCCAGGTCGATTGAAATACGTCTATTTAGCGGCTTTCAGGTCTGTCCGACAGACGAGCCAAAACGCCGACGGCTGATGATTTACATTTTGATACAAATGCATTTAAGTCGTGTTATTGACGTTTTGCGGCGCTAATCCAACGAGCAAACGCTCAATTGGCCGAAATTATCACTGGTGCAGCTGTTCCCAGAAGCGCCGAATATGGTGCCACCTCCAGTGCTGAGCGGCAGCTAGTGGAGATTGTCATGAAACGCCTTGAGAGCGAGCACGCGACGAATCGCCTGGAGGATTCGGTCGGGAGGGAGGAGAGAAGGACATTCTTGAAACTGACGGCAGCGACGATGGCGGCGCCGCTACTGTTGAGTGGTCGACAGGCTCGTGCGGTGATCGTGCCCATTATTCCGCCCAGTCCGCCCACGGTGCCTTGGGCTCATGAGCTGCCCAAGCAGGTGAGTCCTGCCTCACACGTTGCAGCACTCAATCCGGCACCAACTGAGACGGCAAATATTGCAGCCGGCGAAGCGGGGCGTAATCCGCACCAGCGTTGGGCTCAGTTCGCTCCCTATGCGGAATATTACGAGATCAGCGCAACTGAGCGGACCGATTGGGTTTACAGCCCTTCCTATCCGCCGCAAAGGATCTGGGGTTATCAGGCGAATATCCCGGACATGACCATGCCGAGTGCGACTTTTCACGGACACTACGGGCGCCCCATCCTGTGCCGCATCTACAACAAGTTGCCGCAGAATCACGTGGGCTTTGGCACTCCTGAGATCTCTACGCACTTGCACAACTTGCATACCGGATCAGAGAGCGATGGCTTTCCCGGCGACTATTACAGCCCCAACAAGGCTGGACCGACGCTGACTGCCAAAGGAAAGTTCAAGGATCACCTGTATTCGAATGTGTGTGCGGGCTTCGAAGCGCGGCAGGACCTGAAGGGGGACTACAGGGAGGCCTTGGGCACGCTCTTTTATCATGACCATACCTTGGACTTTACAGCGCCCAATTTGTATCTCGGGTTGGCGGGGTTCTATCTCCTGTTCGACGATTTGGATTCTGGTAACGAGGCTGATCCGAGCCCTACTGCGCTTCGCTTGCCGAGTCATCCCTACGACTATCCGTTGAACTTCAATGATCGACGCTTCGATGCATCCGGCAAGCTGTACTACGACCAGGTAAATCCCGAGGGCGTGCTCGGAGACAAGGTGCTGGTCAATGGTCGCATTGAGCCGGTGCTACGAGTGGCCGCCAGGCGCTATCGTTTCCGCTTGCTGAATACTGGACCAAGTCGCTTCTATGAACTCTTCCTGGTTTCGCCGAATGACGTGGTTCAGAAGTTCACCCATATCGGTAACGACGGCAACCTCTTCTCAGCACCGCTGTTAAACCAAACCAGCATCCGCCTGGGCGTTGCCGAGCGTGCCGACATCGTGGTCGACTTCTCCCGCTACCTGATCGGGACCCAGCTCTACCTGGTCAATCGGCTGCGCCAAGAGGAGACCAGGGGGCCGAAGGATGTGAAGGAACCCGGCGTCCGCGTTCTGAAAATCATCGTCGACCGTTACCCGCCGTCCCAGGATCTCAGTCGCGTCCCTAGCGTGTTGCGCCCGTATCCGCCGATCACTCAGGCGGAGATCGACTCAGCTCCTGTTAGGCGCTGGATCTTCGAAAGATCGAACGGGATGTGGGCGATCAATGGCAAGTTCGTCGATGTGACCAATCCTCGAGCACAGATCCCCAAGGGGGCCAGCGAGATCTGGGAACTGGTCAATCCCGAGGATGGCTGGTCGCACCCGATCCACATCCACTTCGAAGAAGGTCGAATCCTCAGCAAGACGATCAACGGTGTAAACGTGCCGTTAACGCCCCATGACCAGGGGCGCAAGGACGTTTATGTCCTTGAGCCTTTCGCGACGCTACGGGTGTTCCTCCGGTTCCGTGACTACAAGGGCAAGTACGTCATGCACTGCCACAACCTGATCCACGAAGACCACGCCATGATGCTGCGGTGGGACATCGTCTAGAGCATATCGCGGAACTTTCCCATTTAGCGGGAGGAAACATCATGAGTACGCGGAGAAATCTATTAGCAGGGCTGGGGAGTTCTGCCGCCGTTTTTGTGGGTTGGGCAGCGATGCAGAGCGGTGCGGAGGAGAGCGGCAGCGATTCGGTTGTCATGCGGGGTGGTGGGGTGTTTCCGAACGTCACACTGGTCACCCATGAAGGGCGAAAGGTGAGGTTTTACGACGACCTCATTCGCGGCAAGGTGGTCGCCTTCAACATGATGTACACGGAGTGTTCGGGCAAATGCCCGACCATGACGGCCAACCTGCGCCGACTTCAGCAACTCTTGGGCGATCGTGCGGGGTGCAGTGTCTTCATGTACTCAATCACCTTGCAGCCGCTGATGGACACCCCTGAGGTACTTCAGGCTTACGTTGAGAAGCACCATATCGGCGTGGGTTGGCAGTTCCTGACCGGTGAGCCGGAAGCAGTTGAGGCGGTGCGTTTCAGTCTGGGGTTCTATGACATCAATCCGGAGGTGGATCGGAACTTGAGCAGTCATACCGGTTTGATCAGGGTGGGGAATGACAGCCTTGAGCGATGGACCATGGCCCCGGCTCTGACTGAACCCATGCACATACTGTCGACGCTCAATCACGTTGATCCGTCTGAAATACTGACGGTTTGATCCGACGGGGAGATCGGCCCGTTCTGAGCTGTGACGGGCCGGTCGTTATCATGGCTGGTTTGTCGGGGCGGCGTCTGGCGGGTCGCGCGCGCTCATGATGAAAAAATGCTTTTATAATCGTTGATAATTCGGCATCAGAATCAATTTTGCAGGAATGATGCAGGACATCTTGTTCGATATTTTGACGCTTGTGGTTTGACGGGCAAGCAATGGGCTCTAGGTGTAACTCGTGTCATTTGCTAATGTGGCGAACATTCAAACAAGCTTGCTGCCACTGCGGCGCGCGATGCACTGAAGAGGTGTCGCTTGATAAGGGTACTGGTGGTCGATGACCACGATCTGGTTAGAGCGGGGATAAGTCGCATGCTGGCCGATGTAGACGGCTTGCAGGTGGTGGGCCAGGCCGAAAGCGGCGAAGAAGCGATCCAAAAGGCGCGTGAACTCAAGCCTGATGTAGTGCTGATGGACGTCAAGATGCCTGGTATTGGCGGTCTGGAAGCCACGCGCAAACTCTTGCGTAGCCACACAGACCTGAAAGTCGTGGCGGTGACGGCCTGTGAAGAAGATCCCTTCCCGACGCGTCTCCTTCAGGCCGGCGCGGCGGGCTACCTGACGAAGGGCGCTGGGCTGGACGAAATGATCCAGGCGATCCGCCAGGTATTCGCCGGTCAACGCTTCATCAGCCCGCAGATCGCCCAGCAGCTCGCGCTTAAGTCGTTCCAACCGCAAGCTGGGAACTCGCCTTTTGACCTACTCTCGGAGCGGGAGATTCAGATTGCCCTGATGATCGCCAACTGTCAGAAGGTCCAGAGCATCTCCGACAAACTTTGCTTGTCGCCCAAGACGGTGAATACCTATCGCTATCGCATCTTCGACAAGCTGTCGATTTCAAGCGATGTGGAGCTGGCGTTGTTGGCGGTGCGGCACGGCATGGTTGATGCCGTCAGTTAAGATGTCCGAATCATTTGATGCCAGCGCATTTCTTGCCGCATGCAGCGGTCGTCCGGGGGTTTACCGGATGCTCGATGCAAGCGGCAAGTTGCTTTATGTAGGCAAGGCAAAAAACCTCAAGAAGCGCCTCTCCAGCTATTTCCGCAAGTCCGGGCTCGCGCCGAAGACAGCTGCACTGGTGGCTCGGATCGAACAAGTCGAAACGACCATCACCGCCAACGAAACCGAGGCGCTGCTGCTGGAGCAGACGCTGATCAAGGAGTGGAGGCCGCCCTACAACATCCTGTTGCGGGACGATAAGTCCTACCCCTATGTGCTTCTGAGCGATGGCGAATTTCCGCGTCTGAGCATTCATCGTGGCGCAAAGAAGCCGAAGGGACGCTATTTCGGGCCGTATCCCAGCGCTGGTGCCATACGGGAAAGCCTGGGCTTGCTACAGAAGGCGTTTCTGGTTCGCCAGTGTGAGGACAGCTACTACAAGAACCGCACCCGGCCTTGTCTGCAGTATCAGATCAAACGTTGCAAAGCCCCCTGTGTCGGCCTGGTCGAGCCAAGTGAGTATGCAAACGATGTTCGACACTCAGTGATGTTCCTCGAGGGGCGCAGCAATGCCCTGGCCCAAGAGCTGTCCAGTGGAATGGAACAGGCAGCTCAGCGACTGGACTTTGAGCGGGCAGCCGAGCTGCGTGACCAGGTCGCCCTGCTGCGACGGGTCCAGGATAAGCAGAGCATGGAGGGCGGCAATGGCGATATCGATGTCGTGGCAGCGATCGCCTCGGCTGGAGGCGCTTGCGTCCATCTGATCAGTGTTCGGGGCGGCCGGGTTCTGGGCAGCAAGAACTTCTTCCCCCAGGTTGCCATCGAAGAAGAGGCGGGCGATGTGCTTGTCGCCTTCCTGGCCCAGTACTACCTGAGCAACCATGAGCGCGACTTGCCTGGCGAGTTGATCGTCAATGCCGTTCATGAAGACTTTCCGACGCTGATTGCTGCCCTCGCCGAGCTGAAGGGGCGGGAGGTCGAGATCAGCCATCGCGTAAGAGGTACCCGTGCACGTTGGCAGCAACTCGCGGTTACCAATGCCGAGCAGGCATTGTCTGCTCGTCTGGCCAATCGCCAGCACCTGGCTGCGCGTTTCGATGCCCTGGCCGAGGCGCTGAGCCTGGACGAGACGCCTCAGCGCCTGGAGTGTTACGACATCAGCCACTCCAGCGGCGAAGCGACAGTTGCCTCTTGCGTGGTATTCGGCCCGGAAGGGCCGCTCAAGTCGGACTACCGGCGCTACAACATCGAGGGCGTAACCGCTGGCGACGACTACGCAGCCATGCACCAGGCCTTGTCCCGCCGCTTCAGCAAGTTGAAGGAAGGCGAGGGCAAGCTGCCCGACATTCTGCTGGTGGATGGCGGCAAGGGCCAGATGGCCATGGCGCGTGAAGTGCTTCAGGAACTGGCCGTCCCCGAGCTGATTTTGCTGGGCGTTGCAAAGGGCGTTACCCGCAAGCCAGGCTTCGAGACGCTTTACCTCAATGACGCTGCCCATGAGTTCACCTTGCCGGCTGACTCGCCTGCGCTGCATTTGATCCAGCAGATCCGCGACGAGGCGCATCGATTTGCTATCACCGGCCACCGTGCGCGGCGTGGAAAGGCCAGGCGTACTTCGAGTCTGGAGGAGGTGGCGGGGGTCGGGCCGAAGCGGCGTCGAGAGCTTCTCAAGCATTTTGGCGGGCTGCAGGAGCTGACTCGTGCGAGCGTCGAGGAAATCGCTAAAGCGCCGGGTATCAGCAAAAAGCTGGCCGAGTCGATTTATGCAGCCTTGCACAGCGAGTAGAATGCGGCCTTCCTTCGGAATCAGCCGTAACGATGAATATTCCTAATCTGCTCACCGTTCTACGCGTCCTGCTCATACCTGTCTTCATCCTGCTGTTCTATCTGCCGTTCTCCTGGAGCTACCTGGCAGCTAGTGCGGTATTCGCAATCGCCGCCGTGACGGATTGGTTCGACGGTTACTTGGCTCGTCGTTGGCAGCAGAGCACCCCCTTTGGTGCTTTCCTCGATCCGGTCGCGGACAAGTTGATGGTGGCGGTAGCCCTTGTGCTACTGGTGGAAGAGCACCACACGCTGTGGCTGACTCTGCCGGCAGCGATCATCATCGGTCGGGAAATCGTGGTTTCGGCCCTGCGTGAGTGGATGGCCGAACTTGGCGCGCGGGCACATGTAGCGGTTTCCAACTTGGGTAAATGGAAAACTGCGGCACAGATGGCAGCCCTCGTGATTCTGCTAGGCAACCCACCGCAGTTCACCATGTGGGTCCTGGGTGGTTACTTGCTGCTTATCCTTGCGGCCGCTCTGACCCTCTGGTCCATGCTGCAGTATCTCTTGGCTGCCTGGCCGCACCTCAGCACTGACCCGAAGGGAAAATAAAACTTTTTTGAATCAAGGGGTTGACGGGCAGGTACGATCCTATAGAATGGCGCCCGTCACCAAGACAAAGCGGGAATAGCTCAGTTGGTAGAGCACGACCTTGCCAAGGTCGGGGTCGCGAGTTCGAGTCTCGTTTCCCGCTCCAGATTGTAAAGTTGACGCCGCCAAAAGCGGCGTCTTCGTTTAAGGCCGGATGGCAGAGTGGTCATGCAGCGGATTGCAAATCCGTGTACGCCGGTTCGATTCCGACTTCGGCCTCCATCATAGAAAAGCCCCGTAGATCTTTGATTTACGGGGCTTTTTCTTAAGCTTTGATACTTGGCCTCACGTTCTTGCGATAAGAGGGGGGGACTGTTTATAGTCCCGCCTTCGATCGGCGCCCCCAAGGGGGGACCGTTTTCTGCCCTGGCAGAGCAGCGCTACCGCCCGGATGGCGAAATTGGTAGACGCAAGGGACTTAAAATCCCTCGCTGGTAACAGCGTGCCGGTTCGACCCCGGCTCCGGGCACCACTAACTACGCGGGTTTCAGTGACCTGACCCGCGTGTCAGTTTTCCGCAATTCCTGAGCTTTTCCGCAATTCCTGTCATTTGGTTGGGCTGACCTTCTTCCCTTTGCGGTCCCGGATGTACTGCTCCGTCATGGCGACGGTAGTATGTCCGAGCTGGTCGCGAGCCTCCCGAATGTTCCCCGCCGCCTCCCTCGCCGCATCAAACCGCCCCCTGAGCATGCTGTAGGTCATCGCCTGGCCGTTCTCGACCACCACCAAGCGGGTGGAGCGAACCTTGTAGCCGGTCTTGCCTTGGCGCACATAGAGCAACCCATCCTTGATGTCCCGGTCGTCCATCTTCAGGGTATCAGCCACACGCTGGCCGGCCAGGTAGGCCAGGTCCATCGCATCGCGCAGCGGATGGCCTCAAGCTTCGAGTGTCCCTCGCTGACTCGTCGATCGATATAGGCCTTTGTGCGCGGATCCGTCCGCAGTCGGCCGATCGCAAATAGTATGCAAGGCACTGTTGGCAGCCCGGTCTCTACCTCGATTCAGGCGATGACGAGTGACTTTTCCTGAGGATGCAGGAACCGGGCTGAGGCCACACAAGGCAGCGAAGCTGGCTTCGGATCGGAGTCGATTGCCGTTGTCGCCGGCAGTCAGTAGCAGCTGTGACGCAGACTCGTAGCCAATGCAGTTTCGCGAAATGAGGTCGGGGGCAAGCTCATCGACCAGGGCCGCGATCATGACGTCGAGATCGGCGATCTCATCGTGCAACTCCAGATAACGGCGTCCCAAGGACTTCAGGGCAATTCGGTACGCCGAAGTGAGACTCCGATAGTCGGAGAGATCCGGACGCCATGCCGCCAACGTACGGATGAGCTGCATGCGGGTCATCACGCGTAGCGATTCGCGTAGTTCGTCCGGTGCGCAGACGATGGTGTTATGGATCAGTTGCAGCGCTACGCGGCGCGCAGTCATGGCGGTTTTGCGACAGACTTTTAGCACCCGCAAAGATTCGATCATACCGTCACGGGTTTTGGGTGTGACCGTACGGATACCAGCGTAGGCCGCGTGCGCGGCATTCTGGGCATCGAGCGTATCGTCCTTGCCGCGCTTGCGCCGGTCGCTTTTGTCCGGAGTAGCGACCTCGAGCACCGTCACGCCAGCCTGCTGCAGGTAGCGCAGAAGTCCTGCGCCATAGGTTCCGGTGCACTCGATGCCGACGCGGGTAAGCTCGCCGAATGAACGCATCCATATCAGCATCTGCTTGTAGCCATGCCGGGTGCTTGGGAAGCATTCGCTGCCCAACACGCGATCGTGGGAGTCAACAACAGCCGCGACGTGCAGGTCCTTGTGGGTATCAACACCGCCCACGACCCCACAACGCTCGGTAGTAGCCTGTCCTTCATTCATGCGGTTGCTCCGGTTAGCAATGGGAGGGGGCGATTTCACCGCAACCGGATACCTGGACAAGACAGTAACGCGACAGGGCGTCAGGCCCTTCTTGGGTCACATGTATCGGCGAGGTGAAACCTCGCCGTTCGGTGTCCTGGAGGGCCGACAGGTCCGAGGAAAGACAACAGGTCTTGTCGATCAGAGTGTGGGTCAGGTCATCCGGAACACTTCACGGCACCAGATTCTTCATGACCGGTCTATCGCTGTGAGGGTCAGGCCGCTCCGGAACAACTGGCACAGATATTCTTACTGTCGCTGTGATGAATCAGTCCACCGGCACGGTGTGGCTGGCGGGCATACAGGGCTTGCTCCAGGGCATCCAGTACGAAGTCGGTCTTCATGCTGGTACTGACTCGCCAGCCGACGATCCGCCGCGCAAGCACGTCAATCACGAAGGCCACATACAGCCAGCCCTGCCAGGTCGACACATACGTGAAGTCCGACACCCACAGCTGATTTGGGCGGTCGGCATGGAACTGGCGCTGCACGCGATCCAGCGGGCAGAGCGACTTGTCGCCGGCCACCGTTGTGCGCAGGATCTGGCCGCGCCTTATGCCCTGCAATCCAGCCAGACGCATCAATCGCTCTACCGTGCATCTGGCAGCCTCGATGCCTTCTCGCCGCAGCTGCTTCCAGACCTTCACCGCGCCATAGCACTGCATGTTGTCGTCCCATACGCGCTGGACCTCCAGGCTCAACGCATCATCGCGTTGCGCACGGCAACAACGCAGTGCCGGGTTGCGTTGCTGCGCCGCGTGCTTGCGGTAACCGGACGGGGCGATCTGCAAGACCCGGCAGATCGACTCGACCTCGAGACGGTCACGATGCTGATCGACAAAGGCCCTCAGGACTTGGTGCGGCGGTCGAGCTCCGCCTGGGCAAAATACGCGCTGGCCAGTCGCAGAATTTCGTTGGCCTTGCGCAGTTCGCGGTTCTCGCGCTCCAGGGCCTTGATGCGCTCATGCTCTTCGCTGGTCGGCCCCGGACGCTGACCGGCGTCGGTCTGATGGCGACGAATCCAGCCATGCAGGGTTTGCGCTGCACAGCCGATCTTCGGGGCAATGGCCTCAATGGCCGCCCACTCGGAGGGGTAGTCGTTCAGGTGCTCCAGAACCATGCGCACGGCACGTTCACGGACTTCAGGGGGAGTAGGTGGTTGTCTTTCTCATGGCCTCATCTTCCCAAGAGTTGAGGCCTCCACGAAACCCGGGGCGATTCACCACTGGCAAAATCGCACGCTCACGACAGCCCAAACCTAACGGCGTGAGCGCACATGCCTTTGCGCCGGGGCAACAATCGTGGTGCGCGTTATCACCTCCGCCGCTTGCGCTTATGCAGGTGCTTGATGGAAATGCCGAAGCATGCGCATCTGCGCTCGAATCTCGCTGTCTTCTGCAGGAACAAGGCAGTAAGCCAGCCCGATGCGACTGATCAACGCGATGATGTTCTCTAGAGATGCAGGGGGTGGGCCATACAGGTCAACATAACGGCGGTACGGCCCTTCCAGCACGCTGTGCCACATGGGGGCGATGTTCTCAAGAATGTAGGAGAACACCTCTGAGGACACATTTCTCGCCAGGTAGTTATGGTGGAAACCGCCATGGTGGCGGTCGCGGTATCGGATTGAAAAGCACACGCACTCCTCGAGGTAGGCTTCAAAGTCATCCTCGAACTCACGCAAGCTGCGCTGCATCTCGTCAAAAAATGCGCCGTTCTCGACGCTGATTACCGCCTGGATCAGCTCTTTCTTCCCTCCGTAGTACCGGTAGAGGGTCCGCCGGGAGATGTTGGCTCGCTGTGCGACGTCGTCGATCGAGAAGCCATCGACCCCCTGTTCGATCATCGCGTCCAGCGCTGAGCGCAAGATCAAGGCTCGCCCTTCGTTGGCGCTATCCATTCGGCTGGCATCACCCCAGCGAAATTGTCGACTCATACAAACCTCTGCCACTTCGTTCTGGGCGTCTTGGCCCGCCCCAGGGTTGAACTCTATCAAGCATGATTCTCTCACGGAATGACACAAATCAGAAAATACGTGCCATGATATGACACATATTGCAATTATGTGTCATAGCCGCTTGGCCAGAACCAGGAAGCTCAGTCGAAGATCGAGCTGTGGAGCGAGCCAAAAATCACTTGTTTGAGCGAGATCGGAAACTGATTCCGGACACCGTCTAACACTGGCAGGAGAGACAATTCATGGCTGATTCCAGCACGATTCTCGGCGGGAATTCCGTTCACAAGATCCAGGCTGCGCCTATCGCCGAGCGATATGCACGTGGCTGGCACTGCCTGGGGCTTGCCGACGAGTACAAGGATGGCAAACCGCATGGTCTGTCGATTTTCGGCACCCGCCTGGTGGTGTTCCAGGGCGAAAATGAGCGCTTGCATATCCTCGATGGCTATTGCCCACACATGGGCGCCGACCTAAGTCAGGGATGCATCGAGGGGAACACGGTGGTTTGCCCGTTCCACCGCTGGTCCTGGGGAAGCGATGGTGTGTGCGCAAGCATTCCCTATGCGAAACGGGTGCCGCCCAAGGCTCGCATCAAAGCGTGGCCGATCGTCGAGCAGAACAAACTACTGTTCGTCTGGCACGATCCTGAAGGAAACCCTCCTGACCCAGCCGTGGAGATCCCGCGCATCAATGCGTGTTTCTCCGATGCCTGGAGCGACTGGGCGATCGCCAAGTGGGTCATCAACACGAACTGCCGCGAACTGATCGACAACCACTCCGACATGGCGCATTTCGGTCCTGTCCATGGTGCTCCAATCGACTACTTCTGCAACACGTTCGCCGGCCCCATTGCCTATCAGAAGCTGCGTGGAGGCAGTGCGCGGCTTGCTGGCAACGGTGGGCTGACATCGGATTCCGCGTACTTCGGCCCGGCCTATCACGTCACGTTGATGACTGGAGAGGCGCAGGGCCAGCCGATCAACTCGATCCTGCTCAACTGCCACGTCCCCATCGACACGCACAGTTTCGAGCTGCGTTTCGGCGTCATGGTCGAGAAGAATCCAGCGCTTACAGATGAGCAGAACCGCGCGATGGTGGATGGCTACGTCCAGGCTGCACAGGCTGCTTTCCGGGAGGATGTGGCGATCTGGGACCACAAGACGCGTGTCGACAACCCACTACTGTGTGATGGCGATGGCCCCATCTACCGGCTGCGGCAGTGGTACCAGCAGTTCTACACGGATATCGCCGAGCTGCCCTCGCAGAACTCAGCACCCGAGGTCTTTGAATACCGGCATGAGGACGAGCGCTGGTGCAAGCGCAATGAAGTGCCAGCAGAGGCGCTCAGCCGCCTCTCGACTATCTAGAGGGCCAATCCATGAATAGCAATCATCAGATCCTGCACTGGGATGACGCGTACGACGTGGTGGTCGTCGGATCAGGCGCGGGTGCCATGACTGCAGCACTTCGTGCCCACGATCATGGTTTGTCGGTCCTCGTGCTTGAAAAGAGCGAGGTGTTTGGAGGTACGACGGCTGTTTCCGGCGGTGGAATCTGGATTCCCTGCAACGACCAGATCTCAGCACTCGGTGGCTCCGACTCTTACGAAGAAGCGATCACCTACTTGCAGGACGTTGTGGGCGAGGACTTCGATCGCAGCAAGATTGACGCCTATCTCGAAAATGGCCCCAAGATGGTTCGGTATCTAGCGATGCAGGCGACGACCCACTTCCATGCGGTGCCACGCTACCCCGACTACTACCCCGACCGCGAAGGCGGCAAACCGGGTTACCGGACTATGGAGCCCGCATCATTTGACGCCGAGCGACTCGGTGAACTCTTTGACCAGCTGCGTGAACCATCGCCGGCCACATTGATTGGCGGGCGTATCGCAATGACACAGGTCGAAGCGCATACGATTGTCGCGAAAGAGCCAGGATGGCTCTGGTTGGTCATGCGACTTGCGCTGCGCTATGCGATGGACTTTGCCTGGCGCCGGCGCACCCGCCGCGATCGTCGTTTGACACTTGGTAACGCGCTGGTTGCAAGCCTGCGTGCTGCGCTCGCCCAACGGTCGATTCCTGTGTGGATGGAGTCCGGCTTGCGCTCCCTGCACACCATTGATGAACGCGTGGTAGGTGTGTGTGTGGAGCAACAGGGTAGGACATATCGCATCCAAGCGAGGCGAGGCGTCGTGTTGGCCTGTGGTGGCTTCGAGGCAAACCAAGCCATGCGCGAGGAATATTTGCCCACTCCCACTAACGCAGCGTGGACCGCTGCACCACCCATCAACACAGGAGACGGGATTCGTGCCGGCCTCGAGATCGGTGCAGACGTCGCGCTGATGGGGCATACCTGGGGCGCGCCGACGGTATACATGCCGGGTGAGGAAAAACAGCGCACGCTATTCGTCGAGCGCGCCGCGCCGCGCTGCGTGATGGTCAACGCGCTGGGACGACGCTTCGTCAATGAAGCAGCGCCCTATACCGACATCATTTACGCAATGTACGAGGACCATGCACGCACGCAGGCGAACGTTCCAGCATGGATGGTGTTCGACGCGGAGTACCGCAAACGTTATCCGTGCGGCGTGCTGCTGCCAGGCAGCGTGCAGCCGGACAGCAAGATTCCCGCCGGCTGGCTCGATAGCGTGATTTTTCGCGCCGATACGCTCACCGAACTGGCTGCGAAGATCGGCGTTGATGCACAGGGGTTGGCCGAGACCGTCCAGCGAATGAACTCGTATGCGGCCAGCGGCGTCGATCTGGAGTTCGGCAAGGGAAACAACAATTTCGACCGTTACTACGGCGATACGACATGCGAGCCAAATCCGTGCCTGGGGCCGATCGAGAGGGCACCGTTCTACGCATTGCGAATCGACCCTGGCGAGCTAGGCACCAAGGGCGGCTTGCGCACCGACGCGTCTGCGCGGGTGTTGCGCCCCGATGGAAGCATCATCGCGGGATGCTACGCCGTCGGCAACACATCCGCAGCCGTGATGGGCAAGACCTATCCCGGTCCCGGTTCAACCATTGGACCGGCCATGACTTTCGCCTACATCGCCGCCAATCACATCGCGGTTGAACCTGTTACCCCTTAAGCAGGAGTGAACCATGCAAAGCCGCAGTTTTGGCTCAATTCGGCACATCGGATTCCTCGTGGAGAGACCTTAGGAGTAGACAGACGGTGAAACAAGCAAGACTCCATGGCCCCCGGGCTTTGCAGGTCGACGAAGTTCCCTACCCGACGATGGGTGAAAATGACGTCCTGGTCGACGTAGTCGCATGCGGCATCTGTGGCAGCGACCTCGGCTTTTATGAGCATGGCAGCATACGCAGTGACGGGGCGCCAATGCCATTGGGGCACGAATTCTCGGGGGTGATTCGCGCCGTTGGTGCGGCTGTCGAGCATTACGCTCCTGGCATGAGGGTGGTCGTCAATCCAATGGCCAATGGCGCAATGATCGGAGTCGGAAGCAATGACGGTGCGCTCGCGCCCACAGTCTGTGTGCGAAACGTGGATAGAGGCCCGATTCTGCACGAGATCCCGGCGCATGTTCCCACTGACGTCGCCGCATTAGTTGAGCCCCTGGCGGTGGCCCTGCATGCGGTCAACCGGTCGCGTGCAGCGCCAGGAGAGTCAGCGCTTGTGTTAGGCGCAGGTGCTATTGGCCTAGGTATCGTTGCCTGCCTGAGCGCGCGTGGGGTCTCGCAAATTGTTGTGGCGGACCTGTCCGCGAAACGTCTTGAAATTGCCGCCAAGCTTGGCGCAAGCGTGATCATCAACCCTGCACAGGAGGACCTGTGGCTGGTGCTCGCGCAGGCACATGGGACTGTACCGACGTTCCTGGCCCAGAGTGCACCGGCGACCCGACTGATCTTTGAGAGTTCTGGGGCAAGTGCCGTTCTCCACGACGCGATCGCCCACGCCCGCGACGGTGCACGCATTACGGTGGCGAGCGTCTACAAACAGCCACAGTCGTTCGACTTCTCGATTCTACAAGTCAAGGAACTCGAGCTGATCGGAACGATGTGCTACCCGACAGAGTTTGGCGAGGCGCTGGATCTGCTGGGCTCCGACGCGTTCGAAGCCGCTGCAATGATCAGCCACCGCTTTGTGCTGGACGACGTCGAACACGCCTATCAAGCCGCGGCGGACCCACACATTTCGGCGAAGGTCATCATCACGCCGTAGAAATCCGGAGCGTGGATGCTCCTGATCCTTGGCCGGCACCGCCGGCTAGTTCTCTCCTGTGCACCGCCATTCGTCATTGAAACACTCCCGTTGAACAGCCCATTTTTCTGAGGAGTCGACATGCATACTTCCTGGCTGGGCCCCATCCGGCAGATCAGCTTTACGACCGATAACCTGGACCACTTACTTGTTTTCTGGGAGACACAGATGGGCGTCAGGCCATGGAGCGTTTTCCGTGGGCTGACGCTGAGCATGATGTATGAGGGCCGCGCTGTGTCGCTGCCTGCACATGTCGCATTGAGCATGCACGGGGACACCCTCATCGAACTCATACAAGTTTTGGGGGACGGCCCTTCACCGTTCCACGATTCGCTCAATCGCCCGATTATCGGCCTGCAAAGGCTGGCGTCCTTCAGCAGCGACATCGAGCGTGACGTGCAAACTGCCGTCGAAAAGGGTATGGAACACTTTGCCCACGGCCAGGATGCCACGGGACAGCGATACAGCTATTTCCGCTCCCCTGCAGCGCCAGGCATTCTACTCGAGCTGCTCGAGGCGACACCGTCCTTCAACAAGTTTGTCGACCTTCTTGAGGCTCGTGTTCGAAGCTACGGTGCGACACCGACTGTGAGTAGTACAGGCGAGAAGTCCGACAAGGATGATGCAGACACTCGAAATGGTCTGATGCGAGCGGTGCATCTCCATGAGTATGGTGATCCAGATAGCTTCGTCATCGAAACCGTGGCTGAGCCAGAACCAGGACCCGGCGAAATCCGGGTGCGTGTAGCAGGCGTTGCGGTCAACCCAGTCGACGTCAAGGCGAGAAAGGGGTGGCTGAAAGAATGGATGCCGCTTACGTTTCCTGCCCGCCTTGGCGGCGACGTGGCAGGTGTTGTCGATGCCCTTGGCGAAGGCGTTACGGGCTTCAAGCTGGGTGACCACGTCATGGGTATGGTAAATCCGCTGTGCAATGGCGGGTACGCGGAAAAGATCGTCTTTCACGCTGCCGCGTTTGTGCCCGTGCCAGTCGGCCTGGACCTGGTTGAGGCGGCCGCATTGCCAACCGGCGTCCTTACCGGCACCCAGTTGATCGAAGCGGGTATCTGTCCGGCGCATGGTGCGAAGGGGCTGGTGATCGGGGCAGGTGGTTCGACAGGGCGCGCGGCGATCATTGCGGCGCTCGACGCCGGCGTGCAGGTCTATGCAGGTGTACGCCCCTCAAGCCGAAGCGCCGTGGCGGACCTGCCCGTCACCGGTGTCATCGACATCACAGACGATGAAGCACTGGCCGCTGCGGGGCCCTTCGATTTCCTGGCCGACACGGTTGGCGGCCAGGTTGCTGAAGCGCTTTTTGCGTACGTGAAGCCTGACGGTGTAATCGCCTCCACCGCCTTTCCTCCACCCACGCCGCCAGCCGGATCGACACAACGGTTCGTGTCCCTGGTGGTGCGTTTTGACGGGCCGCGCCTAGAGCGTTTCTCGCGCGAGATGTCGGGCAAACTCAAAATGCCGGTAGCACACAAACTGCCACTGGCCGAGGTGGCGGAGGCGCACAGGCTCATGGAGCAAGGTGGCGTCGGTGGGAAGATTGTTCTGGTGCCTTGAGTGACACCTCCGGTGCAAGAATGCTTCGCGAGTGTTCCCATCGACCTCTGATCATACGGGCGATCAAGCCTTAATCGATTTCGAGCAAGCGAAAGTATCGGGCTCAGGCAGCTGAGCCCGATATGTGGAGCGGGATAGGTGAGGTGTTGTGTATTGCCCGGCAATCTGTCCAGCTGAGCGTACTCGTGCGTACTTCAGCACACTTGCGCCCAACAGCACCGAGTGCGAGCACGAGCGAGCGGCTGCCCTTTGGACAAAGTGTGAAACCGCAGGCTGTGAGTTCTGCAGGCGAAAAAAACGGCTCATTCGAGCCGTTTTTTTGAGCGTTAACGCGGCAATGCCGCACTAACTGAAGGTGCTACCTGCGAGCATGCCCCCATCCACAATGAATTCCGCACCGGTGCAGTACGTGGACTCTTCGGAGGCAAGGAACAACACCAGGTTGGCCACTTCCTCAGGGCGACCAATACGAGGGATCGGTAGGCCGCGATAGATCGACGCCGAGTCGAAATTAGCAAACTCCGGTGGTCGAGCCATAGCCGTGTCGATACCGCCCGGGTGCACGGAGTTGACTCGGATGTTATAGCCGCCGAGTTCGAGTGCAGCGGCTTTGGTCATGCCACGCACGGCGAACTTGCTGGCAACGTAGGCCGTGCCGCTTGCAACCCCTTCCATGCCCGCGGTCGACGAGACGTTCACAATCGAGCCCCGACCCGCTTCCTTCATCGCCGGCAGCACCGCTTTCATACCCAGCCAACATCCCACCTGATTCACCTCGATGACCTTGCGGTAGTCCTCGAGAGAACACGTCTCAATGGGCGCAAGCTTGAGGATGGCGGCGTTGTTGACTAGCACGTCGAGCTTGCCGAAGCGCGCCTGTGCCGCACTCACGGCTGCGCTCCAATCCTCGGGACGCGTCACGTCCAGGCGCTGGAACATCGCTGCCTCGCCCAGTTCGGACGCCACACGCTGGCCGTCTGCGTCCAGCACGTCGGCAATCACCACTCGAGCTCCCTCGGCCACGAACAGGCGCGCTTCCGCTTCACCCTGGCCGCGGGCGGCCCCCGTAATCAGTGCTACTTTCCCTTCCAAACGTTTCACTGCAGTGCTCCTTGATGAGGAAGCTGTTCTCCACCCGCGGCGCCGTAGATTTCTGCCATTGAGGGGTTGCGTCGCAAGGTCTGGCCACCACTCACATGGATAACCTGGCCCGTCACGAAGCTTGATTCATCGCTCGCGAGCCAAAGCGCAGCATCTGCGATATCCGCCGAAACACCGCTACGCCGGAGCGGAATCTCACGCCCGTAGAGTGCAGCGATACCGGGATGCACGAGTCCGCCGCCTGACATCGGTGCGTCCGCCACTCCACCCGGCGCAATCGAGTTAGCGCGGATGCCGTGATGGCCGAACTCGTTGGCAATGCAGCGGATGACATGGTCGATGCCCGCCTTGGTGCCCATATAGGCCGCATGATTCTCGAACATGATCGTCGCAGTGACCGACGATATCTGGATGATCGAGCCGCCTGATGTCATGTTCCGCAGCAGCGCTTGGAAGTACTGGAAAGGCCCGGTGAACTGGATCGCGTTCATCATTTCCAGATCTGAGCGACTGTGCTCAAGAATGGGCTTCAGGAGCCCCCAACCCGTGGCGTTTACTCCAACGTCGAGACCGCCAAGCCGTTTCACACTTTCCGCAACCAATCCGTCAACCTCGGCTTGTGACGTGATATCGCAAGACAGCCAGTCGACGCCAAGTGCAGCTGCCACCGACGATACCGCTTCGCTGCGGCGTCCCGAGATCAGCACCCGCGCGCCATGCTCGACATAGCGCCGGGCGATGGCTTCACCGATGTTGCCGGGCGCTACGCCCAGTACCAGTGCCGATTTGCCTTTCAGTCGATTCGACATGTGTTCCTCACATCGCAGCATCGATGGTTTGAATCGGATTGGTACCGTCCCAAGACCTGGTGGCAGCAATACCGTGTTGGATCAGCTCGCGCATCCCGGCACCCTGGATAACTTCATAGAGAACGCCTGGTTCACCTGCGTCTTCCAGATAAGCGACCCGTGTTGTCTGGTTCCCCGCATCGAACGCGACCTTCAACCCGTTACCGGTCAAGCGCGCAACGGCGACGTCGATATCGTCAACAACCCAGGCGACATGGTGGATTCCCAGGATTGGTTTTCCTGCCAAATCGCGATAAGGCGAAGCCGCATCGTTGGTAACTTTGATCAGCTCGATCTGGATATCGCCCTGGTAGGCGAGCGCCACGTCCATCGTCACCGTAACGGGCTCTCCCCGATATAGCCCTTCCAGGCTTACGTTCCTAAAGATGGTCCACGGTCCTACCCCGAGACGCTGCCGCCAGCGATCGATACTTTGTTCCAAGTCCTCGACCAAATAGCCGATCTGATTGATGGGCCCGAGTAATGCCATGCTCATGATGTCCCCCTGCTTCAATTGAGTGTGCCGGCCGCATGACGGCCTGCGCGCCTGCCGAAAAACGATGCCTCGCCGAGGCAGGTGCCCGACGCGTAGCCGTTGCTGTCCTGAGCGATGTTCGACGCGCATGCACCGGCCGCGTAAAGCCCTGGGACGGCCTGGCCTCGCTCGGTCAGCACCTCGGCATCGGACGAGACCTTCAGCCCGCCCAATGTGAAGCCGGTGTACACGGCCCTTCCAAACGAGAGGTCGAACGCCGCATAGGGCCCCTCGGTCAATGGCTGGAGCCATTTAGGATGTTTGTGGAACGTCGGATCCTCACCGTCTGCGGCGTGCACGTTGTAAGCTTCCATGGTCCCCTGCAGCGTCCCAGCCCGAATGCCAAGCCCCGCTTCCATCTCGGCAATCGTCTCGAAGCCGTCGATTAGGCTCTGCTTCGTCAGCGCGGCGAAGTGCGGATAGGCGAAGGTCCGTGAGTCCACGATCAGGTAGACGATGCCTTCTGGTTGCTGGGTTGCATAGATACTCGAACGACTGTGGTACGAGTCCTCGGCAACAAATCGCTGGCCGTCGCAATTGACGAGGATGCCTTTGAGAAGGTTCTCCGGTGGATAGAAGGGTGACGTCAGAAAAGGCTGCCCCATGTGGATGGCGACACCGCCTGCCGCCACGCCCATCTGAATTCCCAATCCATCGTCATATGGGCTGCCCTGGACGTAGGCGGATGCGAGGATGGGGACATGCTCAGCGACCATCGCCGGGTTCTGGCCGAAGCCACCTGCGGCCAAGATGACCCCCTTGTTCGCACGCAGATGGATCGCCTCGCCGAATCGCCTTACACGCACACCGACGATTCGCCCGTTCTCGCGAACGAGCGCCTCGACTTTACTGTCGGGATAGACCTGGGCGTCTGCCTCCACAGCACGGTCGGAGAGGATACGAAGCGCCAGTGCCCCACCGCCTTCTTCGCCCTCGAAGGCGACCTTGTGCCCACGTGGGGCAGGCTTTGCCATCTCGCGATACGGCCAGACCTGTTCGTTACCAGTCCAGATCAGGCACTCCTTGCCGGGCTGAATAACGTTCTTGTGTGGATAGTAGCTGCGCTCAAAAGGAATGCCTTGGTCCTCGAGCCAGTTGAAATGGGCGACACTGCCTTCGCAATACAAACGAATCTTGTCGCGGTCCGGCTCAAGTGCAACCGCTTCAAGATACTTAGCCATGTCTTCCGGATCGTCTTCATACCCGCAAGCCAGTTGCACCGGTGTGCCACCGCCCAAGTAAAAATGCCCAGACGCGGCCGACGTGGTGCCGGTGCATCCACTGGTTCGTTCGACAATTAGAACGGAAGCACCGGTCTTGCATGCCTCGATTGCAGCGCACGCGCCTGCCATACCAAAGCCAACGATGAGGACATCGACCGTAGCGGCCCACTCGCTGACGGTTTCACGCTCGACCAGGTAGGCGGTTCTCGCCATAGGATCACCAGTATTCGAGTGCATGATGCCCCCTCCTTCCCACACTGTTCGTCTATTGAGGATGTGTGTCGGTTTCGATCGAGTCGTTTGCGTTTTGTGCCTCAAGCGACGGTAGAACGAAGCAACCGGACCTTGAGGCGTACGCTGACGACTACGGCACACCAGAAGTTGTTTGTGCCACAATAGTGACACATCAGCAACTTTTTGTGACATTCCAAGACAAAATATCTTCTCTGCGGTCCGGGGCTGCCCGGATCGGCGGCTCGTGCGTATGGCGTTCGTCAGCGCCAACCAAGTCCAACCTTTCTCTCCGATCAGCCCGGGACAGACCAGCTGCCCAAGTCAGCTTGTGTGACTCTGGCAGGTGTCCATTGATGTGGCAGCAGTTGGCCGATCTCACCCGCCCGCTGCGTAGGCAGCCGCGTGAGCACATCCTTCAAATAGGCATACGGGTCATGTCCGTTGAGGCGGGCTGACTGGATCAGACTCATGATCGCAGCCGCGCGCTTGCCGCTACGCAGCGACCCGGCCCCGCTCCACCATCTTGCGGGAGTAGCGTGCGTCGTCGTTCGTCCGATCAAGATTCAGATGGCCTCGCCACCTGAACTGCAACGCTTCGCGCTCAGCCTTACGCTTGTCCTGCCCTCGCGTACGTACAGCAAGCCAACCCTTGATGTCGTGGTTGTCCAACTTCCGGGTGAAGGCTATCCCCTTGCCCGCCAAGTAGACCAGTCCTGTGGCTGCAAGGCCACGCTGGCAGCTTCAATGCTGCTACTCATCAATCCGCAGATGTGGTCATTCATGCTTGATCCAGATCGAGCGATGCCGGGCCAATGGTGCAGCTGACCAGTGGGATGGGGCGCCAAGGCTTACTTGTTAAGCGTGAAGTTTGTCCATGGAGGGAAGCAAAAGTGCTTGGCCGGTTGTCTGAGGTTCCGCTGGGCCAGGTGCTGTTCGGAAAGCACGCTGACGCGCCGGCTTTCTCTTGGCATCTCGGAATCGAGGTTTTGGAATGAAGGTAGGACCGTTGCTGGGCATGTTTCTCGTACTTGCCGCTGTTGGCGCCACTGCGGGGGATGCCCTGGCCGATCATCGGCGGGATCGAGGTGACGGCGATTGGGCTGACGAATACAGGGACGGTCCTTGCCGGGTCAGGGAGGTGTCCAATGATGGTTACTACAGGAAAGTGATCAAGTGTCCGCACGGCCGCGGCAAGACTTGGCGGCGTGGCGAATGGCACCGCGATTTCCGGGATGGTCCGTGCCGGGTGAGTATCGACGCCTCGCGCGAGGTGTACAGGAAAGAGGTGAGATGCAGAGGGCGTGATTACGATTGACGGGCCGCATCGGGTTTGTGACGTTCAGTTCAGGCTTCGGCGAACCAGGCTGTTCTCGGCTTCCCTCGCGGTAACCCCTCTCCCGGAGGGGGAGAGGCTTTTATGCCAAGGGCCGCAAGGCGGCCCTCAATGCCCGTTACTCATTTGCCGTCAGAGCACCTGTCGCAGGAAGCTCTGCGCGCGCGGGTCTTGGGGCTGGGCGAAGAATTGCGCGGGCGGCGCGTCTTCCAGGAGCTTGCCGTGGTCGAAGAACAGCACGCGGTCGGCCACTTCACGGGCGAAGCCCATTTCGTGGGTGACGCAGACCATGGTCATGCCTTCCTGAGCCAGGGTCTTCATGACGTCGAGCACCTCGCCGACCATTTCCGGGTCCAACGCCGAAGTGGGCTCGTCGAACAGCATCACCTTCGGTTCCATGCACAGGGCTCGGGCGATGGCCACGCGCTGCTGCTGGCCGCCAGAGAGGCGCGAGGGGTACTCGTTGGCCTTCTGCGCAATGCCGACCTTGGCCAGCAGCGCGCGGGCCTTGTCCTCACGCTCGGCCTTGCCGCGCTTGCGCACCACCTTCTGGGCCAGGCAGAGGTTTTCCAGCACGGTCATGTGCGGGAACAGGTTGAAGTGCTGGAACACCATGCCCACCTCACGGCGGTAGGCGTTCACGTCGGTCTTCGGGTCGGCCAGGTCGACACCGTCGATGATCACCGAGCCGGAGTCCAGCTCCTCCAGGCCGTTCAGGCAGCGCAGGAACGTGGACTTGCCGGAGCCGGATGGCCCCAGCACGACCAGCACTTCACCCTTGGCCACCGAGGTGCCAACGTTGTCCACCGCGCGGACCAACTGGCCGCGGGCATTGAAGGTTTTTACCAGGTTATGGACTTCAATCACTTTGCGCGAGCCTCCGCTCCAGACGATTGGCGATTTGCGACAGGGGCAGGTTGATGAGCAAGTAGAGCGCGGCGACGCAGAACCAGATCTCGAAGGTCGAGAAGGAGGTAGTGATTGCCTCGCGACCGCTTTTGGTCAGTTCGGTAATGGCGATCACCGAGACCAGCGAGGTGTCCTTGACCAGGCTGATGAACTGCCCGGCCAGCGGCGGCAGCACGCGCTTGAGCGCCTGCGGCAGGATCACATGGCGCATCGACTGCCCGGCGGTGAGGCCCAAGGACCGTGCGGCCTCGTTCTGCCCGCGGGCGATGGACTGCACGCCGGCGCGGATGATTTCGCCGACGTAGGCACCGGTGAACAGTGCCAGCGCCGCCACCCCGGCGAACTCGCGGGACAGGTTCAGCACCGTGCCGATGAAGAAGTAGAAAATGAAGATCTGCACCAGCAGCGGCGTGCCACGCACCAATTCGACATAGACAGTGGACAGGTCACGCAGGGTCGGGTTTTTCGACAGGCGGCAGAGGCCGGTGAACAGGCCGATCATCAGGCCCAAAGCGCCGGATAGCACGGAAATCCAAAGGGTCGTCCAGAGCCCCCAGAACAATGGTCCGGCGGCCCAGTGGCGGGTCACACCTACCACATCACCCTCGGAGACATCGTCGCCCTGTGAAACCTGAAGGCTGTCATGCGCAACCAACAGTACCTGCTTGGCTCCCTCATCCCCGACCAGTGTTACGCGGGCATTAGTGCCTTGTTTCTCGATCGCTTCGACCCGAGCGTAGCCGGCGGCGCGCTGGGAGTCCTGGGCCTCGTAGGCGAAATACTGCGGTACGCGGTTCCAGCGCCACTCGTAGGACATTAGGGAGGTGGAGTACCAGAGCCCGTAGGCCAGTGCGATCAGGATCAGACCTGTCAGAAGGTGCCATGGCAGCGAGCTGGTTCCTTGTGAACCTATCCCCGTGGTGCGTTTTGTGAGCGCTTGCCAAGGCAATTGGAGTCTTTTTTGCGTATTCATGGAGAGATCTCAGCCTCAGGCTTCAAGGTTGCAATCGGCTGGGACCTGACATTGATGCGGCCCCGCCGAGTGCCGTGCTTCTTATTCCATTTCCTTGAGCCAGTCCGTGCTCTTGAACCACTTGGCATGGATGCGCGCATAGCTGCCGTCTTCCTTGGCCTGGCGCAGGTAGTTATTGATCCAGTTGAGGCTGTCGTAATCAGCTTTCTTCAGGCCGAAGGCCAGGGGCTCGTAGGTGAAGGGCTCTTCGAGGAACGCCAGCTTGCCGGCGCCGGCCTTGTTCACCGCCACCACGTTGTAGGGCGCGTCGTAGATGAAGGCGTCCGCCTTGCCGTTGACCACGTCCATCACCGCTTCCTGCTCGTTTTCGAAGCCGTGGTACTGGGCCTTGGCGATCAGTTTCTTGGCGACCATTTCGCCGGTGGTGCCAATCTTCGAGGTGATGCGGTACTGGGCGTCGTTGAGGTCCTTGTAGGACTTGATCTTGCCTTGCAGCTCCTTGCGGATCAGCAGGGTCTGGCCGACCACGATGAAGGGCTCGGAGAAGTTGATGCGCAGGTTGCGCTCCTGGGTCAGGGTCATGCCGGAGCCGATCATGTCGAACTTGTCGGTCAGCAGCGCCGGAATGATGCCGTCGTAGCTGGTGGACACCAGCTCCAGCTTCACGCCCATCGACTTGGCCATGGCCTTCAGCAGGTCGACTTCGAAGCCGATGATCTCACCGCGCTTGTTGGTCATCTCGAAGGGCATGTAGGTGGGGTCCATGCCGACCCGCAAAGTGCCGCGCTTGACCGCATCGTCGATGGCGCCAGCGTGTGCCAAACCGGTGAGCGCGCAGGCTGAAAGCAAAAGCATCGAGAAGATTTTTCTCATGGGCATCTCTTCTTGTTGTACAGGTAGGGTATTTGTGCGGACACGTCAGTAAATGACAGGACCTGTATATACAATGCAAGGCGCGGACCAATTCTGCGTGCCATGCTGGAACCCTTACTCATACGGGGCGGCGGCGAATACTGGTGGTAACTTCCTGGTGTTGGAAACCACAGCTTGCTACTTGGCGTTACTGCTGATGGGTATTTTTTTCTCGCTCGGCATATCTCCGCCCATGGATTGCTACCGCCCGGCAGAGGTGCCTGGTACGAATCGCTAGGCGTTCGGTGGCCTCAAGCTCCTTCATGGCTTGAGACGGTGGCCTGCTTTGAAGAAAACAATCTAATAATCGCCTGGCGAGGACGAGGGGGGTTGCTATCTTTAATTTAGTAGGTGGGTACGCAGACTGATGCGCAAGTGGATAGCAAGGAAACGTGGGGCGCGTTCCCAAGGGTACACGGTTAGAAAGATCTCCAAGATGAGACCCAGCCCTTACGCCGTGTGAAGCAGAAGAGGTCAAATCTTTTCTGTCAGAGTCCTGATAAACCTTGCAAGCCGGAGACCAGCGCCGGCCACCTACTATCAACGACCCAAAGCCCGCCGCGCGCGGGCTTTTCTTTGTCGGATGCCGGGCCATCATGATGTGAATTGATTGGGCGAGGGGGAGGCGTCGGCAAGTCACTCCCGGCAGTGTCATGGCGAGTGTCCCTACTGGACGGCGCGGTTAAAGCTTCCGGCTAACCGGCGAGGCAGGTAGCATAGCGCTTCTGTCTGGCCTTTCATGCAGGATTGTATGTCGGGTCTGAAGCCGCAGTGCGGTTGTTCTGTATTATTGGTTGGATAGTTCAGCCATGGAGGGACCTGAGTTACTCAGGGGAATGAGATGAGTCGAATGGAATCGAAAGAACAGCAACTCGTGCGTTTGCTGAGCCTGGCAACCCGCAGTCTTACGCACCTCACTGCAGCAATGAGCGAAATGTCGTTCGAGATGATGCGCAGTGAGGACCCGGCTGTGAAAAGTGCAGGAAGCCGGATGATCGATCATCTGTCGGCCATTGGCGCGGGGCTCGACCAGCATTGGTCGATGCTCGCTGCTTACAGTGACAAGCCGCTTCCCTACGAAAACAACGAGGCTCTGGTCGAGGTCGAGCTCACGGATGTGGTGGCCTTACCCTGAGCCGGGGTCCCGATCCTCTGCTGCCACCCCTGAATTTTTCGCGCTTCTTGCTTCTGTCATCTGGCTGCCACCGCCTGGTCATCTGGAATATCTGCAATACCTGGATCCACCTGCCCAGGCTGGAGGATTTGGCGGTGCGCCTGAGCGTGATCGGTGCCAGGTATCGGGTGGGAGCAGTTCCGCCAGCCGAACTTCGAGCCAATCCGTGGTCTTATGCGCATGCCCGCGATCTTCCATGGACGCAACCTTTTCGAGCCGGCGTATGCGGCTGGATGGGGTTTCAGCTATCGGGGCTTTGAACGGCCCACAAGTGGGCATTGTAAGGCGTGTGCCGCGTGATTAGACTGCGCGGCAATTTGCCAACCCTTCAACATTTCAAGGTACGAAATGATCAAGAAATGCCTGTTCCCCGCTGCTGGTTACGGTACTCGCTTCCTGCCAGCAACCAAGGCGATGCCCAAGGAAATGCTGCCAGTGGTAAACAAACCACTGATCCAGTACGGCGTTGAAGAGGCCCTCGACGCTGGTCTCAATGAGATTTCCATCGTTACCGGTCGTGGCAAGCGTGCGCTCGAAGACCATTTTGACATCAGCTACGAGCTGGAACATCAGATTCGCGGTACCGACAAGGAGAAATACCTGGTTGGCATCCGTCGCCTGATCGACGAGTGCAGCTTCTCCTACACCCGCCAGGTCGAAATGAAGGGCCTGGGCCACGCCATCCTCAGCGGTCGCCCACTGATTGGTGATGAGCCGTTCGCCGTGGTGCTGGCCGATGACCTGTGCCTGAACCTCGGCGGCGATGGCGTACTGACCCAGATGGTGAAGCTGTACAACCAGTTCCGTTGCTCCATCGTCGCCATTCAGGAAGTGCCGCCGGAGGAAACCTCCAAGTACGGCGTGATCTCCGGCGAGATGATCCGTGACGACATCTACCGTGTGAACAGCATGGTCGAGAAGCCCAAGCCGGAAGATGCCCCGTCCAACCTGGCAATCATCGGTCGTTACATCCTCACTCCCGACATTTTCCAACTGATCGAGGAAACCGAGCCGGGCAAAGGCGGTGAAATCCAGATCACCGACGCGCTGATGAAGCAGGCCCAGGACGGTTGCGTATTGGCTTACAAATTCAAGGGCAAGCGCTTCGACTGCGGTGGTGCGGAAGGCTATATCGACGCCACCAACTACTGCTTCGAGAACCTCTACAAGACCGGCAAGGCTTACTGATCGATCTTGTCGATGAATGAAAGAGCCCCGCAATGCGGGGCTCTTTCATTTGAAGGGGCTGGGGTAATCGTTTTGCCCGCCATTGCTGCGAAAGCGTGTGGATGCGAACTCGTTCGTAAAGCAGGCCGCCGGTCTGCCCATCAACCTTTATTGGGGCTGCTGCCCGATTCCGCTCAGGGTATCGGCAATGCTTCCGAGCCTGGGCCCAGCGGCTGGCCGTAGCTGAACTCCACGTAGTTCCCGGCCGGATCACGCAGGCCGCAGTAGTAACCGACGGGGTAAGGCTCATCCCGGGGGGGCCAAATCAGGCAGCCGGCGGCCTCGGCCTGTGCGGCGATGGAGTCGACGCTCTCGCGGCTTTCGACGGCGAAGCCGAAGTGGCTGTAGTCGTCTGTTGCCAGGTGCCGGTCCTGGCCGCCCGGCATCATCACCAGGATGAACTGGTGTTCCTTGCCCGGCTCGGCCATCCAGACAATCCTCGACCCTTTGCCGGCGCGCTCGTGGATGACACGCATTCCGCAGAACGTCGCATAGAAGTCGATGCAGGGCTGCAGCTGTGGAACGTGCAGCGCGATATGGGTCAGGGTGGGGCGCATGGGCAGTCCTCCTTCGATGATCCAAGGATAGGCTCGGCAACTGGCCAGAGACAGATCTTCCGGTATGCTGGCAACCTGTTTCTGGAGACTTTTCATGGCTTACGACTTCGACCTTTTCGTCATTGGTGCTGGTTCCGGCGGTGTTCGTGCTGCGCGATTCGCGGCCGGTTTTGGTGCCCGAGTGGCCGTCGCCGAGAGCCGCTATCTGGGCGGCACTTGCGTCAACGTCGGCTGTGTGCCGAAGAAGCTGCTGGTCTATGGCGCTCATTTCGCCGAAGACTTCGAGCAGGCCAAGGGATTCGGCTGGTCGCTGGCAGAGGCTGGTTTCGATTGGCCAACCTTGATCGCTAACAAGAACCGAGAAATCCATCGGCTCAATGGCATTTATCGAAATCTGCTGGTCAACAGTGGTGTCACGCTGTTGGAGGGCCATGCCCGCCTGGTCGATCCGCACACGGTAGAGGTCGATGGCCAGCGCTGCACTGCCCGTAACATCCTCATTGCCACCGGTGGCTGGCCGCAGATTCCCGACATCCCGGGGCGCGAGCATGCCATCAGCTCCAATGAAGCTTTCTTCCTCGAACGCTTGCCCAAGCGTGTGCTGGTAGTGGGTGGCGGCTACATCGCTGTCGAGTTCGCTTCGATTTTCCACGGCCTGGGTGCACAGACTTCATTGCTCTATCGCAAAGAGCTGTTCCTGCGTGGCTTCGATGATGCGGTGCGCCATCACCTGCGCGATGAGCTGGGCAAGAAGGGCCTCAACCTGCAATTCAACACCGACATCACCCATATCGAGAGGCAGCCCGACGGCAGCTTGCTGGTGACGCTCAAGGATGGCCGACACCTGGAAACCGATTGTGTGTTCTACGCCACGGGGCGCCGGCCCATGCTCGACAATCTGGGCCTGGAAAACACGAGTGTCGAACTGGACCCCCGCGGATTCATCAAGGTCGATGAGCAATATCAGACCACAGAGCCGTCGATCCTGGCATTGGGCGATGTGATCGGTCGCGTGCAGCTCACCCCGGTGGCCCTGGCGGAAGGGATGGCCGTTGCCCGTCGGTTGTTCAAGCCGGAGGAATATCGCCCGGTGGACTACGCCATGATTCCGACCGCCGTGTTCAGCCTTCCGAATATCGGCACGGTTGGCTTGACCGAGGATCAGGCACGCTCACAGGGCTACAAGGTGAAGGTTTTCGAAAGCCGCTTCCGGCCGATGAAACTGACGCTCACCGAGTGCCAGGAGCGTACCCTGATGAAGCTGGTGGTGGATGTCGACAGCGACCGCGTTCTCGGTTGCCACATGGTCGGGCCGGAGGCCGGCGAGATCGTCCAGGGCTTGGCCGTTGCGCTCAAGGCAGGCGCCACCAAGCAGATCTTCGACGAGACCATTGGCGTGCATCCAACGGCAGCCGAAGAGTTCGTGACCATGCGTTCGCCAGTGGGGGCCTGAGCAGAGCATGGGCCCGCTTTTCTATTTCTCCGACCTCTTCGGTGTGGCAGTTTTCGCCATTACCGGTGCGCTGATGGCCGGTCGGAAGTCCATGGACCTGTTCGGCGTCCTGGTCATCGCCATCATCACGGCGCTGGGTGGTGGCACCCTGCGCGATGTGATCCTCGGCAACCATCCGGTGAGCTGGATCCGTGACGACACCTACATCCTGATCGCGTCCCTGGCGGCGGTAGGTACCGTGCTGTGGGTGCGCCTGACTCGGCCCATCAATGAAACCGGGCTGCTGCTGGCGGATGCCTTCGGCCTGGCGGTGTTCACGGTCTATGGCACCGAGGTAGCCCTGCAGCACCACCTGCAACCGGGCACGGCGGTGATCATGGGCGTGATCACCGCGGTTGCGGGTGGGGTGATGCGCGACATCATCTGCAACGAGATTCCGCTGATCTTCCAGAAAGAGATCTACGCCATCGCCTGTATTGCCGGCTCATTGGCCTTCATCGGCCTGCGTGAGCTGATCTTGCCCGCCTGGCTGGTAACCCTGCTGGCGATGTCGGTGGTTCTGCTGATCCGTCTGGCGGCAATTCACTGGCGGCTGTCGCTGCCGCGTTTTCATCTGTTGGACAGGGACTGAACCCATGCTGGAGCGAATCGATCATCTGGTGCTCACCGTGGAAGACATCCCGCGCACCGTGGATTTCTATCAGCGTGTGCTGGGCATGCGTCATGAAACCTTTGGCAATGGACGCAGTGCGCTGGTGTTCGGCCAGCAGAAGTTCAACCTGCACCAGGTGGGCAGAGAGTTCGAACCCAAGGCCACACGCCCGGTACCCGGCGCAATCGATCTCTGCCTGATCACGCGCTGGCCGCTGGAGCGAGTGCTGGATCACCTGGCGGAGCAGGGTGTCGATGTCGAGGAGGGACCCGTAGCGCGTACCGGAGCTCTTGGACCAATCGAATCGGTGTATTTTCGTGATCCCGACGGCAACCTCATCGAGGTCGGCCGTTACCCGGACTGATTGCCCGGCTCGCTCTGAAACCAACCGTGTAGTCCAGACTTCAGTCCGGGCTACGCGGCTGGTCACTGCCGTTTGCTCGCCTGGAGGGGCAGACTGGGCTCCGAGTTGGCATTCCGTATTCATCTACTAGAGTTTCGAGATACGACAACTTCCGCAGGTGTTGCGGCATGTTCGACGCCATACGGGCCTACGTAAGGGCAGTGGAGTGGTTCAATCGCCTGATTGGGCGGTTCGCCATGTACCTGATCTTCGTGATGCTGGGCGTACTGTTGTACTCCTCCGTCTCAAAGACGTTCTTCCAGCCCTCCATCTGGACCCTGGAGTCCGCGCAGTTCCTCATGGTCGCCTATTTCCTGCTTGGCGGCGCCTATTCCATGCAGCTGGACGCCCATGTGCGCATGGACCTGCTTTACAGCCACCTGAAGCCCCGGACCCGGGCGATCCTCGATGCGCTGACCGTGGTCTTCCTCCTCTTCTACCTGGTGATGCTGTTATACGGCGGGGTCTCCTCGAGCCAGTACGCGCTCGAATACAAGGAAACCAGCTATTCCTCCTGGTCGCCGCAGATGGCGCCGATCAAGCTGATCATGACCTTTGGCATCCTGCTCATGCTGCTACAGGCTACCGCCACTTTCTTCCGGGACCTCGCCATCGCCCTCGGCAGGGAGCTGCCATGAGTTATGAGCTGATCGCCCTGCTCATGTTCAGCTCGATGATGTTGCTGCTCCTCACCGGCAAGCGGGTATTTGGTGCCATCGGATTCGTTGCGGCTGCCGCTTCGATGCTGCTCTGGGGGGACGGGGGATCGGAGATGGCCTTCAGCGCGGCCATGAAGCTGATGAAGTGGTATCCGCTCCTGACCCTGCCGATGTTCGTCTTCATGGGCTACATGCTGTCGGAATCGCGCATCGCGGATGATCTCTACCGCATGTTCCACGTCTGGATGGGGCCTTTGCATGGTGGCCTGGCTATCGGCACGATCCTGCTGATGGTCGTCATCGCTGCCATGAATGGCCTCAGCGTTGCCGGCATGGCCATTGGTGCCACCATCGCCATGCCTGAGCTGCTGCGACGAGGCTACGACAAGATCATGGTCACCGGCGTGATCCAGGCGGGCAGCACCCTGGGCATCCTCATCCCGCCCAGTGTGGTGCTGGTGCTCTACGGCATGATTGCGCGTCAACCTGTCGGTCAGCTCTGGCTCGCGGGTGTTTTCCCGGGTCTGATGATGGCCGCGATGTTCATCGTTTACATCGTGATTCGCTGCCGCCTGCAGCCGCAGCTGGGGCCTCCGCTGCCCCTGGAGGAGCGGCAGCAGATCAGCTGGGGCGAAAAGCTGCGCCTGCTGCGCGCGGGGCTCGTGCCCCTGATCATCTTCCTGACCATGACTGGCCTGTTCCTGCTCGGTTACACCAGCCTGGTGGAAAGTTCCGCCGTAGGGGCCTTGGCGGCCACCCTGGCGGCGCTGTTCCAGGGGCGCCTGACCGCCAAGGTGATGGAGGAAACCCTGCGCAAGACACTCGGCATCAGCTGCATGTTCATGTGGATCATCCTCGCCGCCCTGTGCTTTGGCGCCGTCTTCGACGGGCTGGGTGCGGTGAAGGCCATCGAAGGGCTCTTCGTACAGCAAATGGGCCTTGGCCCCTGGGAGATCCTTATCCTGATGCAGCTGTCGTTCATCCTGATGGGCATGTTCCTCGATGACACCGCGATGCTGGTGATCGTCGCCCCTCTATACGTGCCCCTGGTGGGGGCGCTGGGTTTCGACCTCATCTGGTATGGCGTGCTCTACACCATCACCTGCCAGATGGCCTACATGACGCCACCCTTCGGCTACAACCTGTTCCTCATGCGCGCGATGGCGCCACCCGAGGTCACGCTGAGAGACATCTACGTCTCGGTCACCCCCTTTGTGATCATCATGGCAATTGCCCTGGCCGTGGTGATGATCTTTCCGCAGATCGCCCTGTGGTTGCCCCAGTGGCACTACGGGCGTTGACCATGAAACTTCAGGACCGGCAGCACGTCAGGCGGCAGTTCCATGCGTGACAGTCAAGGTGAAACAGAGAGGGGCCATTTGCCGACCTGAGAAAACTGCTCCGCCGCGGGTGGGGCAGGGTTGTGCGGGTGCATCGCACCCCCATCCACACGCCTGGAGGTTAACCGCATGAGTACAAGACGCACGTTCCTCAAATCCGCCGCCGTCGCGACCAGCGCGGTCGGTGCTACGACCCTGGGCGCACCTTTCGTGCATGCCCAGTCGACCAAGAAGATCACCTGGCGCCTGCAGACCTATGCCGGGCCGGCGCTGGCCGAGCATGTAATCAAACCTTCTATCGATGCCTTCAACAAGGCCGCCAATGGCGAGATGGAAATCCAGCTCTACTTCGCTGACCAACTGGTGCCCACTGGCGAGCTGTTCCGCGCCATGCAGAAGGGCACCATCGATGCGGTGCAGAGCGATGACGACTCCATCGCCGCACCCGTCGATGTGGCCGTGTTCGGGGGCTACTTCCCCTTCGCCACGCGTTACAGCCTGGATGTGCCGACGCTGTTCCACCAATGGGGCCTGAACAAGATCTGGGAAGAGGCCTATGCAGAGGTCAAGGGCGTTACCTGGCTGGGCGCAGGTTCCTGGGACCCCTGTAACTTCGCCACCGTCCAGCCTATCCGCAGTCTGGCGGACCTCAAGGGCAAGCGCGTCTTCACCTTCCCCACGGCGGGCAAGTTCCTCGCCCGGTTCGGCGTCATTCCAGTGACCCTGCCCTGGGAAGACGTTGAGGTTGCGGTCCAGACCGGAGAGCTGGACGGCATCGCCTGGTCGGGCATCACCGAGGACTACACCGTAGGCTGGGCTAACGTCACCAAGTACTTCCTCACCAACAACATCTCCGGCGCCTGGATCGGCTCCTACTTTGCCAACTCGGAGAAATGGGCGCAGGTGCCTGAGCACCTGAAGACCCTGTTCCGGCTCTGCATGGACAGCTCCCACTACTACCGCCAGCACTGGTACTGGGGTGGCGAGGCGAAGCTGCGGGTTGAGGGCACCAAGCTGCAGCTCACCTCGATTCCGGCCGAAGAATGGAAGACCGTGGAAGACGAAGCGCTGAAGTTCTGGGACGAGATCGCCAAGACCAGTCCTCGCTGCGCCAAGGTCATCGAGATCTTCAAGCAATACAACGCGCTGATGACCAAGGCAGGCCCACCTTACCGCTACTGAAACCGGGCGCCACCGCCGGGCCTGATTGCCTGGTGGTGGCGTTGTCCTTTGCTGGATAGGGAGACACACCATGAGGACGCGATTGCACTGCATCTCACCCATCGATGGCTCGGTCTACGTCGAGCGGCCGTTGGCCTCGGCGGCGGAGATCGCCCGCGCTCTGGAGCGCGCTGAACGCGCCCAGCACGAATGGCGGAGGACGCCGTTGGCTGAGCGTGTCAGCGTTACCCGTCAGGCGCTGGACATCTTTGCCGGGCGTGAGGATCAGTTGGCCGAGGAGCTCTGCTGGATGATGGGCAGGCCGATTCGCTATGCGCCCGGGGAGATTCGCGGCTTTGTCGAACGCGCCAGCTACATGGCGGATATCGCCAGCGAGGCCCTGGCGGATATTCATTTACCTGAGAAGCCTGGCTTCACCCGGCTGATCCGTCGCGAGCCACTTGGCCTGGCGCTCGTTATCGCCCCCTGGAATTACCCCTACCTGACAGCCGTCAACGCCGTGGTTCCGGCACTCCTGGCCGGCAATGGCGTGTTGCTCAAACACTCGGCTCAGACGCCCCTGTGCGCCGAGCGCATGGTCGAGGCCTTTGTCGAGGCGGGGCTGCCGGAAGGGGTGTTCCAGTTCCTGCATCTGAGCCACGCGGACACCGAGTTGCTGATCCAGTCACCGGCCATTCACCACGTTGCCTTCACCGGTTCCGTGGCAGGAGGTGCCATGGTCGAACGCGCAGCCGCCGGCCGCTTCATCAGCACCGGCCTGGAGCTTGGCGGCAAGGACCCGGCCTACGTGCGTGCCGATGCCGATCTGGCCCAGGCCGTTGCAACGGCCATCGACGGCGCCTTCTTCAACTCCGGACAGTCTTGCTGCGGCATCGAGCGCATCTATGTGCACGCAGACCTCTTCGAAGACTTTGTCGAGCAGTCGGTGGCGCTTGTGCGGCAATATCGGTTGGGCCGTTCGGATGACCCGGAAACCACCCTGGGCCCGCTGGTACGAGCCGATGTGGCGGACTTCGTCCGCGGACAGGTGGCCGAAGCGGTCGGGCAGGGCGCTCGTGCCCACATTGACCCTGCCGAGTTCGACCTGGACCGTGCCGGCAGTGCCTACCTCGCTCCTCAAGTGCTGACCGATGTGAATCACAGCATGCGGGTGATGACCGAAGAATCCTTCGGCCCCGTGGTGGGCATACAGAAAGTCCAGGATGACGAAGAGGCCCTGGCGCTGATGAACGACAGTCAGTATGGGCTGACCGCCGCCATCTTCAGCCGCGATGCCGAAGTCGCCATGGCATTGGCCGATCGCGTGGAAACCGGCACCGTTTTCCTCAACCGCTGCGACTATCTTGACCCGGCCCTGGCCTGGACCGGCATAAAGCAATCCGGACGGGGCTGCACCTTGTCGCGCGTGGGCTACGAGCACCTGACCCGCCCCAAGTCTTTCCACTTCAAGACCCAGTTGTGAGGTCCGCCATGGACATGAGCCCGTTCCGCATGAACTGGAACTACCCCACCTCGATCCGCGTCGGTGCGGGCCGTATCGCCGATCTGGCCAGCGCCTGCCGAGAGCTTGGCATGAGTGCTCCGTTGCTTGTTACCGACCCGGGCCTGGCCAGTTTGCCCATGATCGAACAGGCCCTGCGCCTGTGCCGGGATGATGGGTTGAACGCTGGACTGTTCTTCCAGATCAAGGGCAACCCCACAGGGCCCAACGTGATGGATGGCGTGGCGGCGTTCAAGGCGGATAGTCATGACGGCGTCATCGCCTTTGGTGGCGGCTCGGCACTGGACGCTGGCAAGGCCATCGCCTTGATGGTGGGGCAAAGCCGCCCGCTCTGGGACTTCGAAGACGTCGGCGACAATGCCAGCCGGGTGAATGTCGCCGCCATGGCGCCAGTGGTAGCGGTGCCGACCACCGCTGGAACCGGTTCCGAAGTCGGGCGAGCGGCGGTGATCACCGATGACGAGGCCAAGGTCAAACGCATCATCTTCCATGCGCGGATGTTGCCGGCCGTGGTGATCCTCGACCCGGAGCTGACTCTCGGTCTGCCGCCCAGAATTACCGCCGCCACTGGAATGGACGCGCTGTCCCATAGCCTGGAAGCGTTCTGCTCGCCGCTCTATCACCCGCTGGCCGAGGGGATTGCCCTCGAAGGCATGCGTCTGGTTCGCCACTACCTGCCGCGTGCGACTGCCAACGGCAACGACGTCGAAGCGCGGCTGCAGATGCTGGTGGCCTCCAGCATGGGCGCTACGGCGTTCCAGCGTGGCCTGGGCGCCATGCATGCATTGGCACACCCCCTGGGCGCCCTTTATGACGCCCACCACGGTCTGCTCAATGCTGTGCTCATGCCCTACGTGCTCCAGGCCAATCGCAGCCATATCGAGCCGCAGATGGAGCGCGTCGGGCGTTACCTCGACCTGCCGAAGGCAGGCTTCGACGGCGTGCTGGAATGGGTCCTGCAACTGCGCGGTGATCTGGGTATCCCGCACAGCCTGGGTGAGATCGGCATCGACGACCAGCAGGTCGAACGGGTCGGGCGCATGGCGGAGATCGACCCATCCGCCGGTACCAACCCCGTCGCTTACAGCGCTGAGCAGTACAGTCGGCTGTTCGACAAGGCGCTACGCGGAGAACTTTGAGCCAGCTTCGTTTGCATTGACTAATCTGAAACATGCAGCGGTGAGGTTTCCCTGATCCGTGCCTGCGCGGGCCCTGGCCCGCTCCGGGGGCAATGCCCCGGCGTTCTTCCAACTCCCGCAGACCAGGCTCCTCACCGGTGCACACAGGTCATGGCCGGCCTGTGCAGGAACCCAACCTGTTCAAGGGAGAGCGGACATGACCGAGTCATTCAAGGCCGTCGGCGGTTGCCGTTGCGACCAGAACCCCGTGCGTTATGAGTACACATCCCGCCCCGCGGAAGTGCATTACTGCCTGTGCACGGACTGCACCGACATCTGCGGTGGCGCGCTGGCGTTGATCGCCGTGGTCGACAGGAGTTCGTTCAAGATCACCGCCAATGCCAACAAGCTGAAATGCTTCCACTCCAAGGCCACGTGCCACCGTTATTTCTGCTCGGAGTGTGGCTGTCACATGTACCTGCACGTCGACAGTTTCCCGGACTTCGAGCTGGTGCACATTCCCACTCTGGACCGCGAGTGCGACCCCGGCGGAAAACCGGATCGTTGGGTCTTCGTGCGTTCAAAACACCCGCTCCTGACCCTGCCGGACGATGGGTTGCCACGCCACCAGGGCTGGGCCAACAGCGGTGAGCCGGTAGCCTGACCGGACCAACAGGCGGATGGTCTCAAGGCTTTCCAGGCTGCGCAGCGAGAGATAGATTGCCCGGATTGCAACCCAGGACGGAGTGGCTGCGCCATGAAAAATCGCATCACGGACCTGCTCAGCATCGAGCATCCCATCATCCAGGCGCCGATGGTCGGCGTCTCGACGCCGAAACTGGCGGCGGCGGTGTCCAACGCTGGAGGGCTGGGCTCCATCGGTATTGGCGCCAGCACGCCGGCCCAGGCCCGCATCCTGATCACCGAGACGCGTGCACTGACCGCCCGACCGTTCAACGTCAATCTCTTCTGCCACCGCCCCGCGCAGGCCGATCCTTGCCGCGAGGCTGCGTGGCTGGAACACCTGCGACCACTGTTCGCAGAGTTCGACGCCGAGCCGCCAGGCGCCATCCGCGAAATTTACAAAAGCTTCCTCGCCGACCTTGAAATGCTCGACGTGCTGCTGGCGGAGCGGCCGGCAGTGGTCAGCTTTCACTTCGGCCTGCCGGAACAGGGCTGGATTGATGCACTGAAACGTGCCGGCATTCGCCTGCTGGCCAGTGCCACGACGCTCGAAGAGGCCGAGCAGGTGGAGCGCGCCGGCGTTGATGCAGTGGTTGCCCAAGGCATCGAGGCCGGCGGTCACCGCGGCGTGTTCGAACCGGAAAAGGGCGATGCCGGCATCGGCACCTTTGCGCTGGTGCGCCTGGTCGCACGGCATTCCCGCCTGCCAGTGATCGCCGCGGGCGGCATCATGGACGGGCAAGGCATTGCGGCAGCGTTGGCGCTGGGCGCCGAAGGGGCGCAGTTGGGTACGGCCTTCGTGCCGTGCCCGGAGTCGTCTGCCAACGCCGCCTACCGGCAAGCACTGAAAGGCGAGCGTGCTGCGCATACCCAGATCACGGCTGCCATCTCCGGCCGCCCGGCGCGCGGGCTGGTCAATCGCCTCTTCACGGACGTAGGCGCCGCCGGTGCGCCCACGCTGCCGGACTATCCGATCACCTATGACGTTGCCAAGGCCCTGCATGCGGCCGCCAGCGCCAAGGGCTGCAATGACTTCGCCGTGCAATGGGCCGGGCAGGGCGCCGTGCTAGCAAGGGGGATGCCAGCCGGGGAACTGGTGAAACTGTTGGTGAAAGAGATGCAAGGCAGTTAGCCACGTAAGTTGGGCCGGGCGGCGCTCCCCAGAGCATCGCGAAGTCCAACCTACAGGTGACTTTCTGGTTGACGTCCTAGACGATCGGTCTAAAATCACTCGCCATGAACGAAACCCTGCAGAAGCCACGCCGTGGCCGGCCGCCCAAGGTTACCCGCGAGTTTCCCGACACTCGCGCGGCGCTGGTGCGTTGCGGTATGGAAATCCTCACGGAACAAGGTTTCGTGGCCACCGGCATCGATGCGGTGGTCAAGCGTACTGGCGTGCCCAAGGGCTCCTTTTATCACTACTTCGCGAGCAAGGAAGCCTTTGGCCAAGCAGTGCTGGAAAGCTATGCCGGATACTTCGCGCACAAGCTGGACCGCTGGTTCCTGCAAAAGTCCGTTCCGCCGCTACAACGCTTGCGCAACTTCGTCGAGGATGCCAAATCCGGGATGATCCGCTACCAGTTCCGTCGCGGCTGCCTGGTCGGCAACCTCGGCCAGGAGGTGGCAGTATTGCCGGAAAGTTTCCCCGAGCAGCTGGAATCAACCTTGCGCAGTTGGGAGCAACGCCTGGCCACCTGCCTGCGCGATGCCCAGGGCGCGGGCGAGTTGGCGCCGGATGCCGATTGCGAAGGGCTGGCGGCGTTCTTCTGGATCGGCTGGGAGGGTGCCGTACAGCGTGCGCGGCTGGTACAGCGCTGCACGCCGCTGGATGTTTTCATCGAAGGTTATCTCGCCGGACTGCCCCGCTAGTTTTGTTCGGCCCATTTCTAGACGACTGGTCTAAAAGGAGCGATCCCCATGTTCGACGCAATCCTGATCGAAAAAGACGACGCGGGTTACCGCGCCCGCCGCACGCAACTGGACGAATCCCAACTGCCGGAAGGCGATGTGACCGTGCGCGTGGCCTACAGCACCCTGAACTACAAGGACGGCCTGGCGATTACCGGCAAGAGCCCGGTGGTGCGGCAGTTTCCCATGGTACCGGGCATCGATCTGGCGGGAACTGTGGAGGCTAGCAGCCACGCCGACTACAAGGTCGGCGACAGCGTATTGCTCAACGGCTGGGGCGTTGGCGAGACCCACTGGGGCGGTCTGGCGCAAAAGGCGCGGCTCAAGGGCGACTGGCTGATCCCGTTGCCCAAGGCCTTCAGTGCGCGCCAGGCGATGGCCATCGGCACCGCCGGCTACACCGCGATGCTCTGCCTGCTGGCGCTGGAGCGCCACGGCCTGAAACCCGGCCAGGGCGACGTGCTGGTGACCGGCGCCAACGGCGGCGTGGGCAGCTTCGCGATCACGTTGCTGGCCAGCCTTGGCTACCGCGTGGTGGCGTCCACCGGCCGTCCGGAAGAGTCGGATTACCTGAAGCGACTAGGGGCTGCCGAGATCATCGACCGCAAGGAACTCTCCGAGCCTGGCCGCCCGCTGGGCAAGGAGCGCTGGGTTGCCGCCATCGATTCGGTGGGCAGCCACACCCTGGCCAACGTTTGTGCGGGTTTGCGCCAGGACGGCGCCGTGGCCGCCTGCGGCTTGGCCCAGGGTATGGACTTCCCGGCGACGGTCGCGCCGTTCATCCTGCGCGGCGTGAGCTTGTTGGGTATCAACAGCGTGACCCGACCGCGCGCCGAACGCATCGAGGCTTGGGACCGTCTGGCCCATGATCTGAACCTGGCACAGTTGGACACGATTACCCGCGAAATCGGCCTGGATGATGTGATCCAGGTGGCGGGCGAACTGCTCGAGGGCAAGGTGCGTGGCCGCGTGGTGGTCAAGGTCGACGCATAGCCTTGAGCGCGCCTGCGCTAACCGGCGTAGGCGCGTGTCAACTCGGCGATATCCAGCTTTTTCATCTGCAGCATGGCGGCGAAGGTGCGCTGCACCTTGGCGGGGTCCGGGTCCTGCAACATCGATAGTCGGTGGATTGCGGCCATACAGTGGTCGTTTATCGGGACCGGAAATCGACATTCAGGCAGCGTCTGGCTATTCAGCCCAGCCTTCAGAGGAACAAAACCGGTCTAAGCCCAGAGCATCCCCGGGATTCCGTGATGAACCAAAAAGGTTCTTTGCAGAATCTGGGGGAAGAGCGAGTTGACAGTCGGGGAAGCGGGTAAATTGGCAATCGCCAAACATCCCAACCCCCACCCCCTGCTGTCGCCGTGCATCCTATTGATCTTGCCCCTTTCTGGCCGGGCTACGAGGTCGTCGCCTGTCGCCAATCCACTCACGACACCCTGCTGATCAGTCTTGAGCCCCAAGCCGAGCGCTTACCGATTTGCGGCCGCTGTGCCAAACCCAACCTGTTGACCCACGAGCAGCAGCACATCCGCCAGGTGCGGGATCGTGACCTGCAGGATCAGCGCGTCCTGCTACAACTGCCGGTGCGTCGCGTCGACTGCCTGTACTGCGGACGCGTATCCGAGCGGATCGACTGTCTGGCGCCGGCTACCCGCCTTCCCCGGAAAGCAGCCTGCAACACCTCCTTGGCGAACTTGTCGGGCGGAGTGAATCGAAGGCGCGCGAAACCTTGTAGGAGCCAGCTTGCTGGCGAATGGCGCATGTTCGCCAGCAAGCTGGCTCCTACAGAGAGAGTACCGGCTATCCGGCTGTCAACTCGCATCTCCCCCAGATTCCGCGATGAACCAAAAAAAGCCCTGCGGCCGGAGCACCAGCCGCAGGGCGAGATGGCCGGCCGTGGAGAGCCGGACCGGGAGGAGAGGGTCAGGCCTGGGGCTGCCAACCACCGCCGAGGGCTTTGTAGATGGCAACGATGCCGCGATACAGCTCGACTTCCGCCTGGGCCTGGGCGTCTTCGGCGGCCAGGCGCTCACGCTCCGCATCCAGCAGCACGAGGAAATCCACCGTGCCTTCGCGGTAACGGGTGGCGGCCTGCTCGGCGGCGGCGCGGGTGGCTTCCGACTGACGTACCAGAGACACCAGCCGCTGCTGGCGCTTGCCGTAGTCGCTGAAGGCGTTCTCCGATTCTTCCAGAGCCAGCAGTACCTGCTGCTCGTAGCTGGCCAGCGCGCCTTCGGCGTCGGCTTCGGCACCACGCAGGCGGGCGCGCACGCTACCGAGGTCGAAGGCCGCCCAGGAAATGGTTGGTGCTACGGCCCAGGCTCGCGCAGCAGATGAACCGATCTGCGAGCCACGCCCGGCCGTGAAGCCAAGGAATCCGGACAGGCTCACCCTTGGAAAGAGGTCGGCAGTGGCCACACCCACATCGGCCGTGGCCGCTGCCAGTTGGCGCTCGGCGGAGTGCACGTCGGGACGGCGGCGCAGCAGTTCGGCCGGGTCGCCGATGGGCAGAGCCTTGGCGATCACCGGCAGCGGACGCGGCGACAGGTCCACACTCAATTGTTCTGGGCGTTGACCGAGGAGGGTGGCAATGCGGTGCTTGGCGCGTGCTTCCTCAGCTTGCAGCTGTGGCAGGCTGGCTTCGGTGGCAGCAAGGCGGCCGTCGGCGCGCAGCACGTCAAGCTCGCTGCCGACGCCGGCGTCGCGCAGTTGCTCGGTGAGGCCGCGGGATTCCTGCTGGTTCTTCAGGTTTTCGCGGGCGATCCGTTCGCGCAATTGGGCGCCGCGCAGGTTGCCGTAGGCGTCTACCAGCTCGGCGATCAGGCTGACCTGTAACTGTTGCAGTTCCGCCTCGGCGACGCCGATCCCGGCGTCGTTGGCTTCGATCTGACGCTGGATGCGGCCGAACAGGTCCAACTCCCAGGCCATGTCCAGGCCCAGATCATAGCGCTCGGCATTCACCCGCTCCTCGGTGACTCCGGGCTGCTGGCCCTTGCCGATCTCGGCGCTGGCACCGGCGGTGACCACCGGCAGCTGGTCGTTGCCAACGTCGTCACGGATGGCGCGAGCGGCCTTGAGACGGGCGAAGGCCACGCGTAGTTCGCGGTTTTCCTTGAGCGACTGCTGCACCAGCTGGTTCAGGGTCGGGTCGTCGAACTGCTGCCACCAGAGGCTTTCGAAACGGGCGCGGTCATAGGTTTCTGCATCCGCCGAGGCCAGCCGCGCGGGCTCGCTCTGCGGGGCTTTGTAGTCCGGGCCCACTGCGCAGGCGCTCAAGGCCAGTGCCAGCAGGGCGGGGGCGAAAGCCTTGTTCATCATGCGTGTACTTCCTTCAATTGCTGGGCCTTCGCGGCATTGCGTGCTTCACGCTTCTCCACCATGCCGCGGATCAGGACATAGAACACCGGAGTCAGCAGAAGGCCGAAGAAGGTCACGCCGATCATCCCGGAGAACACTGCCACGCCCATGGCATGGCGCATTTCCGCACCGGCACCGGAGGAGTACACCAGCGGCACCACGCCCATGATGAAGGCGATGGAAGTCATCAGGATCGGCCGCAGACGCAGGCGGCAAGCTTCCAGCACCGCCGAGACGCGATCCAGGCCTTCTTCCTGCTTCTCCTTGGCGAACTCGACGATGAGGATGGCGTTCTTGCATGCAAGCCCCACCAGTACGATCAGGCCGATCTGGGTGAAGATGTTGTTGTCGCCACCGGTCAGGATCACGCCGGTGATAGCTGACAGCAGCACCGTCGGCACGATCAGGATCACCGCCAGGGGCAGGCTCCAGCTCTCGTACTGGGCGGCCAGTACCAGGAAGGCCAGCAGTACGCACAGCGGGAAGACGAAGATTGCGGTGTTGCCGGCGAGAATCTGCTGATAGGTCAGCTCGGTCCACTCGTAGGTCATGCCGTTGGGCAACTCTTCCTTCAACAGGCGCTCCATGGCGGCTTCGGCCTGCCCGGAGCTGTAGCCCGGTGCGGCGGCACCGTTGATCTCGGCAGTGATGAAGCCGTTGTAGTGCATTACCCGGTCGGGGCCGGAGCTGTTGCTGACCTTGACGAAGGTCGACAGCGGCACCATCTCGCCACGGTTGTTGCGCACCTTGAGCTGACCGATCTGCTCGGGATCGAGGCGGAACTGCTGGTCGGCCTGGACGTTCACCTGATAGGTGCGGCCAAAGCGGTTGAAGTCGTTGGCATAGAGCGAACCCAGGTAGACCTGCATGGTGTCGAAGATATCGCTGATCGCCACACCATGGGTCTTGGCCTTCTCGCGGTCGATATCCGCATCGATCTGCGGCACGTTGATCTGGTAGCTGGAGAACAGGCCGGCCAGTTCCGGCACATTCCGGCTCTGGGCAATGACGTTCTGTACCTGCTTGAACAGCTCCTCGTAGCCCAGGTCCCCACGGACCTCCACCTGCACGCGGAAGCCGCCGATGGTGCCGAGGCCCATCACAGGCGGCGGCGGGAAGATGGCGATGTAGGCATCCTGGATATCGGCAAACTTCGCGTTCAGTGCCGCCGCAATGGCCGCGGCGGACTGGCTCGGATCCGTACGCTCATCGAAGGGTTTCAGCGGGGTGAACACGATCCCGCTGTTCGGGCTGTTGGTGAATCCGTTGATCGACAGGCCCGGGAAGGCTACCGAGTCAGCCACGCCGGGTTGTTCCAGTGCGATGGCGGACATCTTCTTGATGACTTCTTCGGTGCGGTCGAGGCTGGCGGCGTCCGGCAATTGGGCGAAGGCCACCAGGTACTGCTTGTCCTGTTGCGGTACGAAACCGCCCGGGGTGGTGGAGAAGCCCAGATAGGTCAGGCCCATCAGCCCGGCATAGACAAACAGCGCGACGGAGCTGCCACGCAGCACGCGTTTCACCGTACCGACGTAGCCGTGGCTACCGCGATCGAACAGCCGGTTGAACGGACGGAACAGCCAGCCGCCGAGCAACTTGTCGAGCAGGCGCGAGAAGCGGTCCTTCGGCGCGTGGTGGTCTTTCAGCAGCACGGCGGCCAGGGCCGGCGACAGGGTCAGCGAGTTGAACGCCGAGATGATGGTGGAGATCGCGATGGTCAGCGCGAACTGCTGGTAGAACTGCCCGGTAAGGCCGGAAATGAAGGCGGTCGGCACAAACACGGCGCAGAGCACCAGGGCGGTCGCGATGATCGGCCCGGTCACCTCCTTCATGGCCTGCTTGGTGGCTTCCACCGGCGACTTGCCGAGGCCGATGTTCCGCTCGACGTTCTCCACGACCACGATGGCGTCGTCGACCACGATGCCGATAGCCAGCACCAGGCCGAACAGCGACAGTGCGTTGAGTGAGAAACCGAACATGTGCATCACCGCGAAGGTGCCAATCAGCGAGACCGGCACGGCGGCCAGCGGGATGATCGAAGCGCGCCAGGTCTGCAGGAACAGGATCACCACCAGAACCACGAGCACGATGGCTTCGAGCAGGGTGTGTACCACCGCCTCGATGGAACCGCGCACGAAGATGGTCGGGTCATAGACGATCTGATAGTCGACGCCCTCGGGGAAGCCTTTCTTCAGCTCCTCCATGCGATTACGCACCTTGTCGGAGATGTCGATGGCGTTGGAGCCCGGCAGCTGGAAGATCGGAATGGCCACGGCCGGCTGGTTGTTCAGCAGGGAGCGCAGGGCGTACTGGCTGGAACCCAGTTCGATGCGGGCGATGTCCTTCAGGCGGGTGATTTCACCGTCTTCGCCGGCACGGATGATGATGTTCTCGAACTCATCCTCGGTGACCAGGCGGCCCTGGGTATTGATCGACAGCTGGAAATCCGTGGCGCCGGGTGCGGGAGGTGCACCGAGGGAGCCGGCGGCGACCTGCCGATTCTGTTCGCGGATGGCGGTGACCACGTCGGTCGCGGTGAGGTTGCGCGAGGCGACCTTGTTCGGGTCGAGCCACACGCGCAGGGAATAGTTGCCCATGCCGAACAGCTGCACGTCACCCACGCCGTCCAGTCGCGCCAGCTCGTCCTTGACGTTGAGGACGGCATAGTTGGACAGGTAGAGCATGTCGTAGCGCTTATCCGGCGAGGTCAGGTGAACCACCATGGTCAGGGTGGGCGAGGCTTTGTCGACGGTCACGCCGAGCCGCTGCACTTCAGTCGGCAGGGTGGGCATGGTCCGGGTGACGCGGTTCTGCACCTGCACCTGGGCCGTGTCCAGGTTGGTGCCGAGAGCGAAGGTGATGGTCAGCGTCATCTTGCCGTCGGCAGTGGCCTGGGAGGACATGTAGAGCATGTTCTCGACGCCGGTGATGGCCTGCTCCAAGGGCGCGGCAACGGTCTCACCGATCACCTTGGGGTTGGCTCCGGGGAAGTTGGCGCGGACCACCACGGTGGGCGGCACCACTTCCGGGTACTCGCTGATCGGCAGCTGGAACAGCGAGATGGCCCCGCCGATCAGGATGATCAGCGAGAGCACGGCGGCGAAGATCGGCCGCTGGATGAAGAATTGCGAGAAGTTCATCGATCTGGCCTCTTAACCGCGCGATGCCGGGATCGGCTGCACATTCTTGACGGCGACTTGCGGTGCCTTGTGTCCGGCCACAGCTTCACGCTGGCGCGCCAGGGCCGCCAGGGTGTCTGCGTCGGCCATCGGCACGCCCTGCGGTTCCACTGGCATACCGGGGCGGGCGCGCTGCAGGCCGTTGACCACGATCTTCTCGCCCTTGGCCAGGCCGTTGCGGACGATGCGCAGGCCTTCCAGCTTCGGGCCGAGCTCGATGGCGCGGTAGGCAACCTTGTTGTCATTGCCCAGCACCAGCACGAACTTCTTGCCGAGGTCGGTGCCGACGGCCACGTCCTTGATCAGAGTGGCGGAGTAAGTTTCGCTGCCCACCAGTTTGAGGCGCGCATAGAGGCCGGGGGTGAAACGGCCATCCCGGTTGTCGAACACGGCCCGGCCACGGATGGTGCCGGTGCGCGGGTTGACCTGGTTGTCGAGGAAGTCCAGCTGGCCCAGGTGCGGGTTGCCATCCTCGCTGGACAGGCCCATGTACACCGGGCTGGCGGCACGAGTGTCGGCACCGGCCTTGCGGGCCAGTTCAACGTACTTGAGGAAGGTGCGCTCGTCGGCATCGAAATAGGCGTAGACCTTATCGGTGGAGACCACCGAGGTCAGCAGCGATTGGCCGGCGTTGACGAGGTTGCCCTCGGTGATCTCGGCGCGGCTGACACGGCCGTCGATGGGCGCGGTGACGCGGGTGAAGCTGAGGTTGAGCCTGGCGTTGTCCAGTTGGGCCTGGATGGCGGCGACGGCGGCCTGGGCTTCCTGCGCGGCGCTGGCGCGGGCATCGGCCAGTTCGGCGGAGATGGCGTTGCTCTGTCGCAGGCGCTCGCCGCGACGGGCTTCGTTGACGGCGCGGGTCTGCCCGGCGCGGGCTTGTTGCAGCTGGGCTTCCAGTCGCTTGACCTCGGCCTCGAAGGGGCGAGGGTCGATCTGGAACAGCAGGTCGCCCTTCTTCACCAGACTGCCTTCATCGAAGGCGACGCGGTCAATGTAGCCGGACACGCGCGGCCGGATATCGACGGATTCCGGCGCCTCCAGGCGGCCGGTGAACTCGTCCCATTCGTTGAGCGGCTGTTCGATCACTTCGGCAACGCTGACCTTGGGGGCAGCGGTCGAAAGGTTGGCTTCCGGTGCCTTGCCGCACGCAACCAGCACCACCGCCGCCGCCAGGGTCAGGGGGTAACGCCAGAATTTATTGTGTGATGCTTCCATGAGACAGCTCCGCCAATTGCTTTTCTGAATGGGCGGAGTCTGCGGCGGGGCTCTACATGAGACGAATCGAACGGCCTAAAGGTGAATATCATCAGGAGTGATGTAAGCGATATTGGCCGAGCTGAAGTAATGGCTGGTCAGCGCAGGAGGCTGGGCCCATGCTTTTGCGTGGGTAAACGAGGACGCTGACAATATGCAACGAATTTCCCGGTTTGGTGTGGTGGAAGGCCTGGATGCCGAGCGACGCCTGCTCGATCAGGTCCAACGCGGGGAGGTGGGCTGCGGGTTGCTGTTCTGGCGGCCGGTCGAAGTCGCGCTGGTGATGCCACAGCGGATGAGCCGGCATGCTGGGTTCGACGAGGCCCAGGCGCGCTGTGCAGCATTGGGCTGGCCGGTTGCACTGCGCGACACGGGAGGCGAACCGGTCCCGCAGTCGCCCGCCGTGCTGAACGTGGCACTTGCCTATGCGCTGCCACCGAGGGAAGCCGAGCTTACGCGAATCGAAAGGGCGTACCTGCGGCTGTGCCAGCCGATGCTGGACTGGCTGACTCAACTGGGGCTGGATGCCGGGTTGGGGGAGGTGGATGGTGCCTTCTGCGACGGCCGATACAACGTCAACATCGAACAGCGGAAGCTGGTCGGTACCGCCCAACGCTGGCGCCGCCGACGTGAGGACGGCTGCCACGTGGTGCTGGCCCACGGTGCCGTGCTGATGGAGAACCAGCGCGAGTCGATGGTAGACGTGGTGAATGCCTTTTACGAGACGTGCGGCCTGCCAGACCGCTGTCGTGCCACGAGTCATATCGCGCTGGATGAGCGGATTGCCGATACCTGGGCAGTGGTCGACAGGCTGTGGGATGACTATCGAGTGGCGTTGGCCGAAGCGGGGCTGGCACTGGAATGAGGGGGGCGAGCCTCAGGCTCGAAAGTTTCGAGAATACGCTTGACTATAAAATGAGAAGCATTATTATTCGCATCACTGGCTTCGCGGCCAGCTGGATAAACTGACAGGCCCAGTTTGGACTCATCAGATTATCTCCTCATCAGGCTAATCACGGTTTTTGACCCGGCTACGCGCCGGGTCTTTTTTTGCTTGTGATTTCGTCGGGTATGGCACGAATACCTCCCTTTCCTTCGGGGCGGGGGTGAGGGCGGCCGTCTGCACGGACCTGCGGTCTTCCACTCGCTTTTGAATTCACTCCTGCAGGGCTGGGCCCGGTCGCAGAGGAGGATGTGAACAGCGACACCTACCCGACATCCAGGGGGTGTCACCCGATCAATGCCCCTTGGCCTTCCTGATGCGCAAGAAGATGCCACCGAGGATCAACGCAGCCACCGGCGCCAGGACGAGCATGGCGGTCCTGGCCGAAATGTCCACGCCAACGCCATGCAGGCCTTCATAGAACAGCTTGAACAGGCTCAGCAGGTAATAGCTGATGGCGATGATCGAGAGGCCCTCGACCGCTTTCTGGATCTTGATCTGTGTATCGGCGCGCGCATTCAGGCTGCGGAGGATCTCCGAGTTCTGCTCCTCCACTTCCACCTGCACCCGCGCCTGCAGCAGGTCGCCCAGGTTGGCCACGCTCTGGCTCAGCCGCACGAGGCGCTGGTCGGTGGCGGCGCAATAACGCACGGTGGGCTTGAAGCGCCGCTCGATGAATACTCCCAGCCGCTGGCAGTCGCCGACATGGGCTTCGCGCAGCTCGGTAATCCGCTCGAACACGATCTGCGAATAGGCCTCGGTGGCGCTGAAACGTTTACGAGTACGCGCTGTGCTGCGGACGATGCGCGCGGAGAGCGAGGCGATGTCGGCAGACAGCGCCTTGGCGCTGCTGGTACCTTCGGCGTTGCGGTCGGAGAGGGCCGCCAGCTCCTTGTCGTATTCCTTGAGCTGCAGGCTCACGGCTTGGGCCACTGGCAGCGTCAGCGAGGCCATCATGCGGTAGGTCTCGATTTCCAGCAGCCGGCGGATCATTCGTCCCAGGCGATACGCATTGAGCCGGCGGTTGACCAGCAGGATGCGGTTGATGCCGTCCTCGGTCAGGCGGAAGTCGGACCAGGCGATGGCATCGCCGCCACCCAACGTCGAACCGGACGGATCCTTGAAACCGTAGTGGGCGTGATCACCGCTCCAGTCCTGCTCGGATTCCACCAGCACCTGGTCGGCGTTGATCAGCAGGTGCCTGTGGTCGGCGACCAACTGGCCGAGCGCTTCTGGCAGGGGGGGCCAGGGTTCGTCGCCAGGAGCCTTGGGCACCACCAAGGTGAGGGTGAAGAACTCGGTGTGGCGTTCCCATTTCAGGGTGTTTTCGCCGAGGCGGAGCAGGCCTTGCGAACCATTGCTGGCGAGTGAGGCGTCGGCGGCCTGATTCAGTCGGTCGACCAGGGCATCGCAGACGTCATCGGCATCGGCGAAGGCAAAATGATAGACATGCGCCGGATCACGAAAGTAGATCGACGGCCGCGAATGCAGTTCGTTGTGCAGGGCTTTGCGAAGTGGGTGCATGAAAACTTCTGCAGGCTAGGAGGTTGTTTTTCTGGATGACGCAAACTCCCGGGTAGGCAGTCACAGGTTCCGACCGATTTCGCGGTGGTGTGCCGCCGACCAGTTGGGGCGGGTAGCCCCTCAGGCCGACGGCGACGGGATTGGCAGACGGGCTGCCGGTGAGACGCGCCCATGTCTTGTGAACTTCAGGCGCGGAACTGCTTCATCAAGCCTTGCTGATGGTTGGCCAACTCGTTGAGGCGGTGACTGACCTCGGCCGACCGTCCGGCCTGGCCGGAAAGCGATTCGGTCACATCGCGGATCGCCTCGACGTTTCGGTTGATTTCTTCTGCGACGCTGCTTTGCTCTTCCGCGGCACTGGCAATTTGCAAATTCATCTCGGTAATCAGATTGACGGCCTCGCCAATGCGCTGCAGCGCGTCCACGGCCTGCTGCACTTGGACGACGTTTTCCTGGGCCAGGCCATGGCTGCTGTGCATGGCGTGGCTCACATCCCGGGTGCCGGATTGGAGGTCGTCGATGACCTGGCGGATTTCCTCCACCGGGTCCTGGGTGCGCTGGGCCAAGCTGCGCACTTCGTCGGCCACCACGGCAAAACCGCGACCGGCATCCCCGGCACGCGCCGCCTCGATGGCTGCATTGAGTGCCAGCAGGTTGGTCTGCCCGGCGATCGCGCAGATCACTTCCAGCACCGAGCCGATCTGTTCGCTGCTCTGGGCCAGCGCCTGGAGTTGCTGCATGGCCTGGTTCATGTCACGGGCCAGGGCCTGGATGGCCTCGGTGGTGCGGGTAATCACGCCCAGCCCCTCGCGGCTGGCCAGGTCGGCATTGCGGGCAGCATCGACAGCCTGTGCAGCGCTTTGTGCCGAGGCGTTGGCGGTGGCGGACATCTCATGCAGGGCAGTGGCCACCTGGTCGATTTCACGGAACTGCTGCTGCATGCCTTCGCTGGTCTGCTGTGAAATGAGCGCGGACTGATCGGCGGTTTGCCGGGCATCGCGCACGGTGCCCTGGACCTTGGCAATGACCGGTTGCAGCTTGTCCAGAAAGCGATTGAAGGCGAGGGCGAGCCGGCCCAGTTCGTCGCAGCGCGGATAATCCAGGCGTCGGGTCAGGTCGCCTTCGCCCTCGGCGATGTCCTCTAGCATGGCCGCCAGGCGCAGCACCGGGCGGGTGACGCCACGTGCCGCCAGCCAGATCAGGGCGATTCCGAGCAATGCAGCCAGCAAGCCAAGGGTGAACTCCAGAGCCGAGCTTTGCAGGTGCTCGTGGTCCAGTTGATCCTTCAGTTTCTGAGCCGGCGCGAGCAATACCTGATGCGGCACCCTCAGCAGCACACTCCAGGGCTTGGCGCCGCCGATGGGCTCCAGCGGCTCGAGCACGCTGATCTGGGTTGGATCATCGAAGCTGTGGGGCTCGGAGCGGCTCTGGTAGTCGAGCAGCGTGGTAGCCTGCTCCGGCAGCAGTTCCCGGAGGCGTTTCCCCAGCTGGGTCGCATCCTCGCTGTTGGCGGCGATGACTCCGGATGGGCTGATGATACTGACGTGGCCGTTGCCCTCGAAGAGTTCCCGGCTGCTGGCCAGACTGCTTTGCTGGAGGCTGTCGAGGCTGATGTCCAGACCGATCACGGCGATGGTGCGGTCGTTCTCCAACAACGGAAAAGCCACGCTGGTGACCAGCTTCGGGGTCCCCGACGATGCATCGAAGTAGGGTTCCAGGACGCAAATCTGAAGACTGTCCCGAGGGCAGGTGAAGAACGCGTTGAAGGGGGCGCCGCTGGGACCAGGCGAGGTGTCGGCCAGCAGCTTCTCATCGCCGGGCACGGCCTGTAGTTCACCGGGGTTGGCTTGCAACCAATAGAGGGCGAAGCGCCCCGTGTCATTGCTGCCGACGTCACCTCGGCCACGAAAGTCGGCATCCCGGCCGTCCAGGGCGTTGGGTTCGAAGATCAGGAACAGGCCCAATAATTCGGACCGTTGCTGCACGGCTTGGCGCAGGGCTTCGGTCAGGGCTTCGCGCAGCGCCAGGGAGCTGATCTCGCCTTTGGCGGCCCGTTCGCGCAGGTAGAGCAGATGCCGCGCCAGGCCAACGCCAAAGTCGTGGGTGCGGTTGAAGGTGCGCTGTATCTGTAGCGCCTGCACCTTGCCCTGGGCCTGGAGGTTGAGGCGGGCGGCCTCGGCCAGCATGGCGCTGCTGGAGTCCTTGACCCGTTCCGTGCTGGCGCGGGTCTGGTACAGCGAAAGCCCTACCAGCAAGGCTACGACCAGGATCAGGCAGAGGCTGGCGAGCAGGGTGATCTTGCTTTGGATGCTGAGGATGCTATTGGGCATGCGGGGCGGGCCGAGTTCAAAAGGCCGGGGCGCTGCCGCCCCGGATATGATCAGAAAGTGGTGAAGAACACCAATTGGCTGTAGAGGTTGCGGTCGTCGTTACCCAGCTGGGTGCCGCCTTCGGCCGCGCTCTTGTCCGGCTGGTAGAGGCCGACCAAAGGCATGACCACCAGGCTCTCGCTCACGGCCCATTCCGCATAAAGGTCCAGTTCGCGGCCGTCGAAGTTGCCGAGGTCAGTATCCAGGGTGTTGAAGTCGAACCACAGGGCGCCCACGCTCAGGTTCTCCAGCGGGCTGGCCTTCAGGGCGACGTGGTGGACCGCAGTGTTGCTGTTGAAGGGACCGGCGTAGTTGCCGGCAACCTCACCCTGGAACCAGGTGCCGAAGCCGCGGCTGAGGCCAAAGAACAGTGGATCGAAGGCTTCCGAGAAGCGGCTGTAGCGGTAGCTGACGCTGGGGTTCCAGGGGGTGTCGGCAAAAGTCCAGCCGGCTTCCAGGTACCAGGCGTCTTCGTTGCCGCTTTGCTTCTTGTCCTGCCAGGCGTATTCGCCGGAGAGGAACAGGTTTTCCACGCCGGCATTGCCCTGGCCACGCAGGCTGTAGGTTTTCAGTCCGGCGCGCTCGGCCTGGAAGGGCGAAGCGTATTGTTCGTCGATGTCACGGATGTCGATGGCGGTGAGGCCGATCATGCCGGCGTCCGCTACATGTTCCAGGGTACCGACGAGCATTTCCGGCTTGGCCTGGGCGCGGTTGTCGGACTTCAACCACATCAGGTCGCTGCGCCAGCCGGTCTGGCCTCCAAGGCGCAGGACGGCGGTCTGGTCAAAGTTCTTGCGGGCGGCCAGGTAATAAGCGCCGCCGCGGTCGAACTCGCCATCGGCCAAGCCTTCACCCAAGTTCAGCGCATCGCCATTGATCAGGAAACCGTCGCCGACAACGATCATCTGGCGGCCGAAGGAGAGGTCCACGCCGTCTTCGCCCAGCGCTTCGAACAGCTTGCCGGAGCGCCAGCCGAGGTAGGCATCTTCGATCTTGGTAGTGCGCTCGGAACCATCAGTGAAACCAGCGGCATCACCATCGCCCCAGGTGCCGGAGCTGAGCAGACCAAAGGCGCCATAGCCGGTGCCGGCCCCACTCAGCCCCTGGTCGAAGCTCAGGCCGTACTTGGCGTAACCCTCGCGCCAGGACGAAGAGCCTTCGTCTTTGGTGCCCGTGATGGCGTAATTCTCCTGGCTGTGGAAGAGGCCGAACATGGCCTCCAGGTTGGCGTTCAGGTGGGTGTCGTCATCGGCGTATAGCTCGTAGGCGCCGACCTGCGCGGTGGCGCCAATGAGCAGAGCAAGGGTTGAAAGACGAAACAGGGGGGACCGGACCATGCGTGGCTTCCTTCTTGTAGGTATTGGTAGGGGAGCGTTTCTGGACCGGGATACTAAGGAGTTGGTAGTCACTGGCCTTGTGCCTGCTTGCCAAGCGTTTGACGCTGCGTGCCAGATTCCATCCGGGCTGCGGAGCGTAGGCTCGGCCGAGTCCTGCGAAGTCCGGCGTCTTTGCGGTGTCTGCACGGACCGTTCCCTCTCCTTTTCAGGGAGAGGGTTGGGGAGGGGGCGTGGAAGTCTGAGCGGATTCTAAATTGGGCCGGGCATCCCGCACCCCCGGCCCCTCTACCGGAGGGATATGGGAGTAAAAACCAAAAAAAACCGGCCCATGGGACCGGTCGAAAATTCACGCTGCAAGTTCGGTCAGGCTTGTTCCGGGCGCTTCAGCACCAGGGTGAGGATGTCGTAGCTGGCGACCAGCTCGCCGTTCTGGTTGGTGACTTCCACGTCCCACGCCACCACGCCTTGCGGTTCGCCTTTGGGGCTCTTCTTGCCCTGGTCGATCTTGCGTTTGCAGGTCAGGCGGGCCTGGATGGTATCGCCGATGCCAACCGGGTTGATGAAGCGCAGGGTGTCCAGACCGTAGTTGGCCAGCACCGGGCCGGGTGCCGGGGAGACGAACAGGCCGGCGGCTGCCGAGAGCACGAAGTAGCCGTGGGCGATACGCTTGCCGAATTGGGATTCCTTGGCAGCGATTTCGTCGAAGTGCATGTAAAAGTGGTCGCCCGAGAGGCAGCCGAAGTTCACCAGGTCGGCTTCGGTGACGGTGCGGCGGTGGGTCAGTAGGGACTCGCCGATCTGCAGCTCGTCGAAGTAGCGACGGAACGGGTGAACCTCGGATTCGATCACCTTGGCGCCGCGCACGTGTTCGCGGGTCACGGCGGCCAGCATGGTGGGCGAACCCTGGACGGCTGCGCGTTGCAGGTAGTGCGTCACGGCGCGCAGGCCACCCAGTTCTTCGCCACCACCGGCGCGACCGGGGCCACCGTGCTTGAGCACCGGCAGCGGCGAACCGTGACCGGTGGACTCGGCGGCGCACTCGCGGTCGAGGATATGCAGGCGGCCGTGCAGGGCAGCGGCTTGCGGCACTACCTTGGCGGCTACCAGTGGGTCTTTGGTCACCAGGCTGGCGACCAGGCTACCCTTGCCGCGTGCGGCCAGGGCTATGGCTTCGTCGAGGTCGTCGTAGGCCATCAGGGTGCTGACCGGGCCAAAGGCCTCGATGTCATGGGCGCCGCCTTCAGCGTGCGGATCACGGGCCAGCAGCAGGGTGGGGGCGAAGAAAGCGCCTTCATTTACACCTTCGCCACGCGGGGCGAAGCCGTCGCGGGCGCCGAACAGCAGGTCGCTGCTGGCCAGCAGGGCGTCCAGACGCTCGGCTACGTCGGCTTGCTGGGCGTGGGATGCCAAGGCGCCCATGCGTACGCCTTCCACGGCCGGGTCACCGATCACCACCTGGGCCAGTCGCTCGCGCAGTTTGCTGGCAACGGCGTCGACATGTTTGGCGGGGACGATGGCACGGCGGATGGCGGTGCATTTCTGCCCGGCCTTGACCGTCATCTCACGAGCGACTTCCTTGACGAAGAGGTCGAACTCCGGATCACCCGGGGTGATCTCCGGTGCGAGGATGGCGCAGTTCAGCGAATCCGCCTCGGCGTTGAAGGGGATGGAGTTGCGCACGAGGTTGGGGTTTACGCGCAGCTTGGCGGCGGTATCTGCGGAGCCGGTGAAGGTCACCACGTCCTGGCCTTGCAGGCGGTCGAGCAGGTCACCGGTGCCGCCGATGATCAGCTGCAGGCTGCCCTCGGGCAGCAGGCCGGAGGCATGCATCAGGCGTACGGCGGCTTCGGTGAGGTAGCTGGTGGCGGTGGCCGGTTTGATGATGCAGGGCATGCCGGCGAGGAAGCTCGGCGCGAACTTCTCCAGCATCCCCCAGATCGGGAAGTTGAAGGCGTTGATGTGCACGGCCAGGCCGCCGCGCGGCACCAGGATGTGGGTGCCGGCGAAGGTGCCCTGCTTGCCCAGCGGCATGGCGGGGCCTTCGTGGACGATATTGCCGGACGGCAGCTCGCGGGCGCCGACGCCGGCGTAGCTGAACAGGGTGCTGGCGCCGCCCTCGATGTCGATCCAGCTGTCGGCGCGGGTGGCGCCGCTGTGGCGGGACAGAGTGTAGAGCTGTTCCTTGTGCTCGGTCAGGTACAGGGCGAGGGCCTTGAGGCGCGCCGCGCGCTGCTGGAAGTCCAGGGCCATAAGGCTGGCGATGCCACGCTTGCGACCGTGCTCGATGGCCTCACTGAAGTCCAGGGCTTCCTCGTGGGTGCGGGCGATGGCCTGGCCGTCGATAGCGCTGCGCAGGGCCTGGGCGCCTTGCTGGCCGATCCAGCGACCGCCGATGAAGCTTTGCAGCGTGGGGGCGTTACTCATGAGGATTTCTCCGTGAACTGGCCGGAGCGAAGGGCTCCGATGTGGTTTCGTTTGGTAGGAGCGAGCTCTGCTCGCGAATGGGCTGGCTCGGAGCTGATTCGCGAGCAGAGCTCGCTCCTACGGGTTTTTGTGCCTTACCAGAGGGCCAGCGTGTAGCCGAGGATCAGGCGGTTTTCGTCGACATCGGTGGTGAGCCCGTTGCCGGAGCGGAAGGTCACGTTACGCCAGCGCAGGCTCAGGCCCTTGAGGCCGCCGCTCTGCACTACGTAGGCGAGGTCGGTATCGCGTTCCCATTCCTCACCGTCGTCGGTGGTGGTCGTTTTGACATTGCGACCGTCGACATAGCGGGTCATGAAGGTCAGGCCGGGAACGCCCAGGCTGGCGAAGTCGAAGTCGTAGCGCAGTTGCCAGGCATCTTCCTCGGCGCGGGTGAAGGTGTTGAAGGTCACCAGGTTGACCACGTACGGGTCGCCGCCATTGAGAAAGGGGAAGGCACTGTCGCCGGACATGCTCTGGAAGGCCGCGCTGAGGCGGTGCGGCCCGTGGATCAGGCTGAACATGCCGTTGAGGTTGCGGTTATCGATCTCTCCCGCCCGCTCGTTGCCATCACCGCGACTGTCGAAGTAGCGAATGTCACTGCGCAGGGTGAAGCCGGCCGGCAGCGGCTGGGTGTGCAGCAGACCGGCAAACTGCTGGCGATAGATGTCGTCCAGCGTGCCGTAGTAGTAACTGAGCGCCAACTGCGGGTTGATAGCGTAGGTGCCGCCGGCGAAGTCGAAGGCATCGCTGCTGGCTGCACCGTAGCCGATGTCGTCGCGGCTGGAGGAGTCTCGCAGGTTAGTGCGGGTCAGGCGGCCGCCGTTGAAGGTCAGGCCCTCCAGTTCCTGGGAAGTCAGCATGCCGCCCTGGAAGGTAGAGGAAAGCAGCCGGGTGTCGTTGTAGGTGGCTACCGGCAGCAACGGTTGCAGGGTGCCCAGGCGCAGCACGCTTTTGGAGGCCCGCAGCTTAGCGGTCAGGCCCAGTTCGCTGTAGTCATCCACCGGCTCCTTGTCGGTGGGGCCGAAGGGCAGCAGGCCGGTGCCACGACGGTCGCGGCTGGAGTCCAGCTTCACGCCCAGCTCACCAAGGGCGTCCAGGCCCACCCCCACGGTGCCTTCGGTAAAGCCGGATTCAAGGCGTGCGGTAAAGCCCTGGCCCCATTCGGCGGCTTTGGACTGCACCGCGCCCTCCTGGCGGAAGTCGCGGTTCAGGTAGTGGTTGCGCAGTTCCAGGGTGCCTTTGCTTTCTTCGACGAAGCCTGCCAGGGCCGACGCGGCAAAGGGCAGGGTGAGCGCCGCCAGCAGCAGCGCAGAAATGCGGGTGTGGGTCATTGTTCTTATATCCATCATCCGGTTCGACTGGGCTCAGTGGCGGCTGGCAGCGGCTGCGCCGATGCCGGTCATGGAGCGAATGAATTGCGCCAGGTAACGGCCGCGTTCCTCGCGGGCACGCTCTGAACTGTCGGTCACCGAGAGCAGCCAGGCACTGAAGAAGGCCAGCCCCATGGAGAACAGCGCTGGGTTGGAGTAGGGGAACAGGGCTTTGTCGTGATGCAGCACGTTCACCCAGACCGCCGGGCTGAGTACCAGCAGGACGATGGCCGAGAGCAGGCCGGCAACGCTGCCCGCAACGGCGCCACGGGTGGTCAGGCCTTTCCAGAACATGGAGAGGAACAGCACCGGGAAGTTGACCGAGGCGGCGATGGCCAGCACCAGGCCGGAGAGGAAGGCGATGTTCTGCGACTCGAACAGCAGGCCAAGGATCACCGCCAGCACGCCAATACACAGGGTGGCGATGCGGGAGACGCGCATTTCTTCGCGCTCGGTCGCCTTGCCCTTGCGAATCACGCAGGCATAGAGGTCGTGGGAGATCGCCGACGCACCGGAGAGCGCCAGGCCCGCAACCACGGCGAGGATGGTGGCGAAGGCCACGGCCGAGATGAAGCCGAGAAACAGGCTGCCGCCCACAGCATGGGACAGGTGCACTGCAACCATATTGCCGCCGCCGATGATGGCACCCGCTGCATCACGGAACTCGGGGTTGGTGCCGACCATGACGATGGAGCCGAAGCCGACCACGATCAGCAGCAGGTAGAAGTAGCCGATGAAGCCAGTGGCGTAGAACACGCTCTTGCGCGCTTCCTTGGCGCTGCCAACGGTGAAGAAGCGCATGAGGATATGCGGCAGGCCGGCGGTGCCGAACATCATGCCGAGACCCAGGGAGATGGCGTCGATTGGGTTCGACAGCAAGCCGCCGGGCGCCATGATCGCGGTGCCTTTGGCATGCACGGAGGTCGCGGCGGCGAACATGGCTTCGGTGCTGAAGCCGAAGTGCTTGAGGACCATGAAGGCCATGAAGCTGGTGCCCGAGAGCAGCAGAACCGCCTTGATGATTTGTACCCAGGTGGTGGCCAGCATGCCGCCGAATGTCACGTAGCAAACCATCAGCACGCCCACCAGCAGCACCGCTTGCAGGTAGGAAAGGCCAAACAGCAGTTCGATCAGCTTGCCGGCGCCGACCATCTGCGCCACCAGGTACATCAGCGCCACGGTCAGGGTGCCAAAGGCGGCTGTGATACGGATCGGGCTCTGATCCAGACGATAGGAAACCACGTCAGCGAAGGTGTACTTGCCCAGGTTGCGCAGGCGTTCGGCGATCAGGAACAGGATGATCGGCCAGCCGGCGAGTACGCCCAGGGCGTAGAGCAGACCGTCGTAGCCATTCATGAACATCATCGCGGAAATGCCCAGGAAGGACGCCGCACTGATCATGTCACCGGCGATCGCCAGGCCGTTCTGGAAGCCGGTGAGGCCGCCGCCGGCGGTGTAGAAATCGGCGGTCGAGTGGGTGCGCAGGGCGGCCCAGCGGGTAATGCCGAGGGTGAAGAGGACGAACAGCAGGAACATGCCAATGGCGTTCCAGTTCAACGGACGCGCGGCGGTTTCCGCGGCGAGGGCGTTGTCGGCAATCAGGATGCCGCCGGCGAGCAACAGGCTGTGCAGGGCTTTCATTGGGCGCACTCCTGCTTCAGCTTGTCGTTCAGCGGGTCCAGTATGGCGTTGGTGCGCTGCACGTAGATGCCGGTCAGGGCGAAGGAGAGAATGACGATGACCACGCCCACCAACATGCCAACGGTAGTGACCCCGCCGCTGAGGGATTGGCCGAGGACGCCGGGGGCGAAGGCCACCAGCAGCACGAAGCCGTAATAGATCACCAGCATGGCCGCGGTCAGCGACCAGGTCAGGCGCTGCTTGCGGCGAACCAGTTGAAGGAAATCTGGATGCTGACGGATTCGATCAAGGTCTTGCGGGGTCATGGTTGCTCTCTCTTGTTGTGATTGTGAGGCGGTGCTTTGAGGGGCCGACGGCAAGGCCCGGGTATTGCTCTGGTTCTTGTAGGAGCCAGCTTGCTGGCGAAGCTCTTTGGAGCTCCGCTTTCGCGAGCAAGGACTCGGCGTCCCTCTCGCTCCTACAGATCGTTTGCCCTTAGTCAGAGCTGGTCGAAGTCGAGGACTACCTTGTCGCTGATCGGGAAGGTCTGGCAGGACAGGACATAGCCCGCTGCCACCTCGTAGTCCTCCAGGGCGAAGTTGCTGTCCATTTCCACCTCGCCCTCGACCACCTTGCACTTGCAGGTCGAGCACACGCCGGCCTTGCAGGAGTAGGGCAGTTCGGCACCCTGGGCGTTGCCGGCGTCGAGGACGCTGACACTGTTGCGCGGCAGTTCGAAGGACAGCTCGCGGCCATCGCTGATGACAGTGATCTGGCTCACTGCGCCATCGGTGGCACGGGCGGCCTCGCGGGCTTCGCGCTTCTCGCTGCTGCCGGCGGCGGCGAACAACTCGAAGTGGATGCGCTCGGCCGGCATGCCGTTGCCCTTTAGCTGGTCGCGGACGGTTTCGGTCATGGCCTGCGGGCCGCAGATGAAGGCGGCGTCCAGGGCCTTGACGTCAATCCAGCGGGAGAACAGTTGGCCGCATTTGTCGGCGTCGATACGGCCGTTGTAGAGGTCAACATCCTGCTGTTCCCGGCTGAACACGAAGATCAGGTTGAGGCGCTGCAGGTAGCGGTTCTTCAGGTCCTCCAGTTGCTCGCGGAACAGCGCCGAGCCGCTGGAGCGGTTGCCGTAGAGCAGGGTCACGCGGCTGTGGGGCTCGGCTTCCAGAGTGGTCTTGATGATCGACAGGATCGGCGTAATGCCGCTGCCGGCAGCCACCGCCAGGTAGTTGCCATGGCGCGCGGTATCCAGCGGGACGAAGAAGTGCCCCGAGGGCGGCATCACTTCCAGGCTCTGGCCGGCCTTGAGTTGTTCGTTGGCATAGGCGGAAAAGCGGCCGCCGGGCATGCGCTTGATCGCCACGCGCAGTTCGCCGTCATTGACGCCGGTGCAGATGGAGTAGGAGCGACGCACTTCTTCACCGTCGAGCTGGGTGCGCATCACCAGGTGCTGACCTTGGGTGAAGCGGAAGCTGTCGGCCAGATCGGCAGGAACGTCGAAGGCGATGGACACCGCGTCGCGGGTTTCCGGGCGCACTTCCTTGATCGTCAGGCTATGGAATTTGCTCATTGTTCTTCTCCGACGGCGGCGCCGTTCAGATGCACTTGAAGTAGTCGAAAGGCTCCAGACAGTCCTTGCAGCGATAAAGCGCTTTGCAGGCGGTGGAGCCGAACTCGCTGAGGCGCTCGGTATGGGCGCTGCCGCATTGCGGGCAGCACACTTCCGGCGTCTTGCCCAGCAGGCTGAGCTTGCTGGAGCTGCCCACTGGTGGGGCGATGCCATATACGCGTAGGCGTTCGCGGCCTTCTGCGCTGATCCAGTCCGTTGTCCAGGCCGGTGTCAGGCAGCGCTCCAGGCGCGGGGCGAAGCCCGCGCCCAGCAGCGCCTGCTCGATGTCACGCTCGATGACCTCGGTGGCCGGGCACCCGGAGTAGGTGGGAGTCACCACCACGTGCAACTCGCCGTCCTGCTCGTCGACTGCGCGGACGATGCCGAGGTCGACGACGCTGACCACCGGGACTTCCGGGTCCATGACCGCGCCCAGCACATGCCAGGCGCGGCTCAGGTCCTCGGTGCCGAGCGGCCCGCGGACGCGGTCGCTGGCGATCAGCTCACCAGGTCGCATCGGGGTAGGCTCGCTGAAGGAACTGCATTTCGGCCAGCAGCAGCCCGAGGTGCTCGGTGTGCAGGCCACGCTTGCCGCTCAGGTAGAAGTAGCTGGCCGGCTCCGGCAGGGGCAGGGTGGCGCTGGCGAACACGTCGGCGACCTTGGCCTTCCAGGCGGCAGCCAGTTCGGCAGGGTTCGGTGCGATTCCGGCTTCGAACAGGCGTTGCTCGATTTCGTCGCCATTCACCAGTTCCACAGTGAAGCGCCAGACCTCGGGGATAGCCGCCAGCATGCGCTTGTGGCTTTCCTCGGTACCGTCACCCAGGCGCTCGACCCATTCGGCGGAGCGGCGCAGGTGGTAGGTGACTTCTTTTAGGGCCTTGGCGGCAATGCCGGCCACGCGCTCGTCGCTGGAGCCAGTCAGGCCGTGCAGGACCTGGAAATGCCAGGCGTCAAACAGGAATTGCTTGGTGATGGTCACGGCATAATCGCCGTTAGGCTGCTCCACCAGCAGCAGATTGCGGTAGGCGCGCTCGTCTCGGCGGAATGCCAGGTGGTCGGCGTCGCGGCCGTCGCTCAGCAACTCGGCGGCATATTCCAGCCAGTTGCGCGCCTGGCCTACCAGGTCGAGGCCGACGTTCATCAGCGCCAACTCTTCTTCCAGCGCCGGAGCACGGCCGCACCATTCGCAGAGGCGCTGGCCCTGGACCAAGGCGCTGTCGCCAAGGCGCAGCAGGTATTCGATCAGGTCGGTGTTCGGGTTCATGGCGCGCGCCTCACATGTGGCCGACTTCGGGCGGCAGCTCGTAGAAGCTGGCGTGGCGGTAGACCTTGTCCTGCGCCGGATCGAACAGCGGCTCCTTCTCGTCCGGGGAGGAAGCGGTGATCAGCGCGGACGGCACCACCCACAGGCTCACGCCTTCGTTACGGCGGGTGTACAGCTCGCGGGCGTTCTCGATGGCCATGGGCGCGTCGGCGGCATGCACGCTGCCCACGTGTTTGTGGTTGAGGCCGTGCTTGCTGCGCACGAAGACTTCGAAAAGGGTCCATTCGGACATGGCAGGAATCTCCAGATCAGGGGCAGGTCAAGCGGCGTCCGCTTTGTGTTGTTGTTTGCGGGCGTGGGCGACCGCGGCTTCGCGGACCCAGGCGCCGTCTTCGATGGCTTTACGGCGGGTACTGACGCGCTCGTGATTGCACGGGCCGTTGCCCTTGAGCACTTCGTAGAACTCGTCCCACTGGATTTCGCCGAAGTCGTAGTGGCCGCGTGCCTCGTTCCACTTCAGATCCGGGTCCGGGGCGGTGCAGCCGAGCAACTCCAGTTGCGGCACGGTCTGGTCTATGAAGCGTTGGCGCAGTTCGTCGTTGCTCTGGCGCTTGATCTTCCAGGCCATCGACTGGGCGCTGTTGGGGGAATGTTCGTCGCTGGGGCCGAACATCATCAGGGCCGGCCACCAGAGGCGGTTGATGGCGTCCTGGACCATGTCCTTCTGGGCCTGGGTGCCGTGGCGCATCATCGTCAGGAGGATTTCGTAACCCTGGCGCTGGTGGAAGCTCTCCTCCTTGCAGATACGGATCATCGCGCGGGAGTAGGGGCCGTAGGAGGTGCGCTGCAGCACCACCTGGTTGACGATGGCTGCGCCATCCACCAGCCAGCCCACCGCGCCCATATCCGCCCAGTTCAAGGTCGGGTAGTTGAAGATGCTCGAGTACTTGGCGCGGCCGCTGTGCAGCTTGGCGACTTCTTCGTCACGATCGGCGCCCAGGGTTTCCATGGCGCTGTAGAGGTACAGGCCGTGGCCAGCCTCGTCCTGGATCTTGGCCATCAGCTGCAGCTTGCGCTTGAGCGTCGGGGCGCGGGTTACCCAGTTGCCTTCAGGCAGCATGCCGACGATTTCGGAGTGGGCGTGCTGGGAAATCTGGCGGATCAGGGTCTGCCGGTAAGCATCCGGCATCCAGTTCTTCGCTTCGATCTTGATTTCCGCATCGATCTTTTCCTGGAAGGCGCGTTCTTCGGAGGTCATCTCCTCCAGCGCCTTCACGCGCTTCACGCCGGTTTCAACCAATTGTGCGTACATGCCGTTCTCCAGCCATGCAGGGTTCGTGGGGTGGCCTGGGCCATGGCGCTATTTTTAAATGATACAAAAACAAATATCAAACACTAAAACGTGTGTCGTAATTGTTTTTTGTATCGGATTGACGAGCGGCAAGAGGTCGAGCCCGCATAAGGCCCTGGGGAAGCGCGCGGTTATTAGGCTAGTGGACCTATGTCAGTGGGTTGCGGCTTACGGCTGGGAAGGGCCGCGACGATCTGGCGGGGCGACTTCCGCCGTCATTCGTTCTGCAGTCGATCGCTGAAATGATACGTCGTTATGGATTTATCCTCTGTTTGGTGTTCTATTTTTGCTTGCGGGACGTTGCTAGCAATTGGCGGTGCGCCGACCGGGACGGCACAAAGAACACCCTCCTCGTCGCTCAAGGCTGATTGCGTCGTCCATCTTGGATCGAGTGCAGTGTTGGCAATGTCGACCGCCAGTTTCAGCGGTGGAAATCGGAATCCGTAAACATCCGTGAGCGCTGCTCGTGGAAGCGGATCACGATCCCGTTGCTACGGTCGTGAATGCCATGGAAGTGGTGGAAGTGGCGATGCCCATCGAAACGCGGGTCGTCCACGAAGAACATCCCGTGGCGCTTGTGGAACATGCCGAACCGGTGCGAATGGCCCATGAACCCGTGATTGAACCCATGGGCATGACCGTTGAATCCGTGGTGGTGTCTTATGGGGCCATGGAAATGCCGGTGTCCGAACCCCTTGGAGTGACCGCCCCTGAAGTGACCACCCTTGAAGTGGCCGCCTCCGGCCAGTGTCATGGCGCCGCTGGTGTCGTTGGTAGGCCAGGGTGACTCCGCCATCACCTGGCCCCCGCCGAGGCAGGCGAGAACCATTAGCAGAAGCTCGAGGATACGCATGGCGAACCCTCCCGGATCACATCCTCCCCGAGGATATTGCCCCCATAACGAACTGTATGCTTTTTGATCAATCGTGTCTTGGACGGGATGGTTCTTGGCCTATGCCGCCTCGGGCGGGGACCATACTTGACGGGGCGAGCACCCGCTCCTGAAGGGCCGGCCCGATCCGCCGCCGGCTGCCGCAAGCGGGGGGGGAGGTGGCAATGCGATTCGATGCGTTTTCCTTCGGCACCATCACCATCGATGGGGTCACCTATCCCCATGACGTGGTGATCGCCAACGGTCAGGTCCGCAAACGCAGTAAGAAGCCCTCGAAGAAGTTCCGCGATGCTTACGGTCACACCCCGCTGTCGATCGAGGAGGAGATTCCCTGGGATTGCCGGCGCCTTGTGATCGGGACCGGCGGCGGGGCCTTGCCGGTCATGCCGGAAGTCAGGCGCGAAGCCGAGCGTCGGGGTATCGAGCTGATTGTGAGGCCCACTGCGGAGGCCATCGATCTACTGCAAGAACAGCACAAGCACACCAACGCGATCCTGCATCTCACCTGCTAGTTAGCCCCGTCCGGGAAATGGCCCCGGCCGGGCTCTGGTTTCTCTGTGGGGGCGAATTCATTCGCTAAGGGCAGCGCAGCCGCCCCCGTCGAAGCCGGAGGGCGAACCTGCGGTCCGCTAAGCGATTGAAATCGCCCCCACAGTGATCGTGCCACTGCAGGGTACGACTCAGGCACTCACGATCACCTCGAACCCGCCATAGATCATCCGCTGGCCATCGAAGGGCATATTGCTCGGGTTGGGTTGCATCCGGGGGTCTTCCATCGCCTTCTTCATGCCCGCATCCCGTACCTGCTTCGAGGGCCAGGTGATCCAGGAAAACACGACGGTCTCATCTTCCTTGCGCTTCACCGCCATCGGGAAAGACGTCACCTTGCCCTCGGGCACATCGTCGCCCCAGCACTCGACGACGCTCAGGGCGCCGCATTCCTTGAAAACCCCCGCAGCCATCTCGGCCACCTTGCGGTAGGTCTCGCGGTTGGCGGTGGGGACGGGCACTACGAAGCCATCTACATAGGTCATGATCGATCTCCTGTCTGGATGCCGTTCTGTCGATGAGCGCCGACCAAGCTAACCGTCTGGCCGTCTTACCTAAGAGTCGATTCAGATAGCCGCCATTCGACGGATCTGCCCGTGCTCTGGAGTCCAGCCCGACCGACGGTCGTCGGACCCCACCGTCGCGCGATCATAGGATGGGGCGTGCGGCGTTCGGCCAGAACAGCGATACCCATCTAAGGCGGGGTTCCGTGCTAGCTCAAGCTGCCCGCGAAACTTAGGATAGAGCCCCCTCAATCGGCTTTTCGGTAATTGAAATGCTCATTGTCTTCAGCGGGCTGCCTGGCACAGGGAAAACAACGATTGCGCGTCGGTTGGCGTCCCGAGTGGATGCGACCTACCTGAGAGTGGATGCCATCGAGCAGGCGCTACGTGATGCCGAGGTCCTTGCCCATGATGTGGGGCGAAGCGGATATTTGGTCGCTATCGCCCTGGCTCAGTCGAATCTTGGTCTGGGCCGTATGGTGATCGTCGACTGCGTCAATCCGGTGGCTGAAAGTCGCGAGGCGTGGCGAGAAATTGCCTCACGGGCTGGCGTGCGCTTGCTGGATATCGAGGTGTTTTGCTCTGACACGCGAGTGCATCAACTCAGGGTGGAAACTCGCACTGTCGATGTGCCCGGCCTGAAACCCCCGACCTGGCAATCGGTTCTGGAACATGACTATGAAGCATGGGGCAAAGGGCCGTTGCGGCTCGATTCCGCCGTGATCTCACCGGATGAGGCGGTGGAGGCAATCATGGAGCGCATGTCCAGCTCTACCTTCTAGCCAATTTCCCTGCCCATGACAAAGCCCCGCACAAGCGGGGCTTTTTTGATGCGGCGCGGGCCTTACTTGTTGCGGTTGTCGTAGACGTGGCAGGCCTTGCCTTCGGAGCGTTTCAGCGAGTAGCTGGGACGCAGGACGACGCGCGAGCTGATGCCGATGTAGGTCTTGATGTGCTTGCCGAGTTCGTTGCACACCGCTTGTTGCTGCGCCTCGCTAAGGCCTTCGTGCTCGTGCTTGAGCTCGACGTGGACTTCGATGCTGTCCAGGTTGCCGTTGCGGAACAAGTGGATCTCGTAGTTCTCGGAGAGCTGCTTGATCTTCAGTACCTGCTCTTCGATCTGCGTCGGGAACACGTTCACGCCACGGATGATCAGCATGTCGTCGCTGCGGCCGGTGATCTTGTCGATGCGTCGCATGGGGCGTGCGGTGCCTGGCAGCAGGCGCGTCAGGTCGCGGGTGCGATAGCGGATCATCGGCAGGGCTTCCTTGGACAGCGAGGTGAACACCAGCTCGCCCATCTGCCCATCCGGCAGCACTTGGCCGGTCACCGGGTCGATGATTTCGGGGTAGAAGTGGTCTTCCCAGATGGTCGGACCGTCTTTGGTTTCCGCGCACTCCATGGCGACGCCCGGGCCCATGATTTCCGACAGGCCGTAGATGTCCAGGGCGGTGATACCCATGCGCTCCTCGATGGCGCGGCGCAGTTCGGCGGTCCAGGGCTCGGCGCCGAAGATGCCGAGGCGCAGGGCCAGTTTGTGCGGATCTATGCCTTGGCGCTCGATTTCGTCGGCGAGGTTCAACATGTAGGACGGAGTGACCATGATGATGTCCGGCTGGAAGTCGCGGATCAGCTGGACCTGCTTCTCGGTCTGGCCGCCGGACATCGGGATCACGGTGCAACCCAGGCGCTCGGCGCCGTAGTGGGCACCCAGGCCGCCGGTGAACAGGCCGTAGCCATAGGAGATGTGCACCTTGTCGCCCTTGCGACCGCCGGCGGCGCGGATCGAGCGCGCCACCACATTGGCCCAGGTGTCGATGTCGTTCTGGGTGTAGCCGACCACGGTGGGCTTGCCGGTGGTGCCGCTGGACGCGTGGATGCGCACGATCTCGCTCTGCGGCACGGCGAACATGCCGAAGGGATAGTTGTCGCGCAGGTCGTTCTTGCCGGTGAAGGGGAACTTGGCCAGGTCCTCGAGGGATTTCAGGTCATCCGGGTGCACGCCTTTCTCATCGAAGCGCTGGCGGTACAGGGGGACGTTCTCGTAGGCGTGCTTGAGGCTCCAGCGCAGGCGCTCCATCTGGTGCTGGCGCAGCTCGTCGACGCTGGCGGTTTCCATCGGGTCAAGCAAGGCGGTATTGGCAATCATGTTCATGGTTTCACTCAAATTGTTTTTGTCGTCGACAGCCAGCGTCAGAGGCTGTGAGTGCTGGGGAAGAGAATACTCCTCCCCGTTTTTTCCGATCTCGGTTCTTGCGTTTCAGAGCCTTTCAATGATCAGTGCGATGCCCTGGCCCACGCCGATGCACATGGTGCAGAGGGCGTAGCGGCCTTGGCGTTCTTCCAGTTCGTGCAGGGCGGTGGTGACCAGGCGCGCGCCGCTCATGCCCAGGGGGTGGCCGAGGGCGATGGCGCCGCCATTGGGGTTCACGCGGGGATCGTCGTCGGCGAGGCCCAGTTCGCGCAGTACCGCGAGGCCCTGGGCGGCGAAGGCTTCGTTCAGTTCGATCACGTCCATGTCCGCCAGGGACAGGCCGGTCAGCTCCAGCACCTTGCGGGTGGCCGGCACCGGGCCGATGCCCATGATGCGAGGCTCGACGCCGGCAGTGGCCATGCCGACCACCCGGCCGCGGGCCTTGAGGCCATGGAGCTTCGCGGCGGCGCTGCTGGCCAGCAGCAGGGCGCAAGCGCCGTCGTTGACGCCCGAGGCGTTGCCGGCGGTGACGCTGCCACCCTGGCGGAAGGGCGTGCCCAGCTTGGCCAGCTGTTCGAGGGTGGTGTCGCCACGGGGATGCTCATCCTGGGAGACCGCCTTGGGCGGGCCTTTGCGCTGGGGGATCTCTACCGGGACGATTTCCTTCGCCAGGCGGCCGTTGGCCTGGGCTGCGGCGGCGCGCTGCTGGCTGCGCAGGGCGAACGCGTCCTGGTCCTCGCGGGAGATGTTGAACTGTTCGGCGACGTTTTCTGCGGTTTCCGGCATGGAGTCGATGCCGAACTGGGCTTTCATCAGCGGATTGACGAAGCGCCAGCCGATGGTGGTGTCGAAGATTTCCGCCTGACGGGAGAAGGCGGTTTCCGCCTTGCCCATGACGAGCGGGGCACGGGACATGGATTCCACGCCGCCGGCGATCATCAGCCCGGCCTCGCCGCAGCGCAGGGCGCGGGCAGCGTTGCCGATGGCGTCCAGGCCGGAGCCGCACAGGCGGTTCAGGGTGGTGCCTGGCACGCTGACCGGCAGGCCGGCCAGCAGGGCGGACATGCGGGCGACGTTGCGGTTGTCTTCGCCGGCCTGGTTGGCGCAGCCGTAGATCACGTCGTCGATGGCGCTCCAGTTCAGTTCCGGGTGGCGCTGGATCAGGGCGCGCAGGGGTACGGCGCCGAGGTCGTCGGCGCGCACGGCGGACAGGGCGCCGGCGTAGCGGCCAATGGGCGTGCGCACGGCGTCAATGATCAGGGCGTCATTCATTGGGGGTCTCCTGCGCGAGTACCGGGCCGCGCACTTTGTAGGACTTGCCGTGGAAGAGGGCGATCAGTTGCCCATTCTGGTTCTCGATGCGCACGTCGTAGTTGCCGGTGCGCCCGCTGCGGCTCTGCTCGGTGGCCTGGGCGGTGAGGGTGTCGCCCAGGCGCGCCGGCGCCACGTAGTCGATGCTGCAGCCGATGGCCACGGTGGCTTCGTTGTAGCTGTTGCAGGCGAAGGCGAAGGCCGAGTCGGCCAGGGCGAACAGGTAGCCGCCGTGGCAGGTGCCGTGGCCCTGGACCATGTCATCTCGCACGCTCATGCCGACCCGGGCCTGGCCGGGTGCGACGGAGAGCAGGCGCATGCCCATGGCCTGGCTGGCGGCGTCACGCTCGAACAGCGCGCTGCCGCAGGCTTCGGCCAGCGACAGAGCTTCATGGTTGGTCATCGGAAGTTTCTCCCCTCGGCCACCTGGCGGCGCAGCAGCAGGGAAGGGCGGTAGCGCTCTTCGCCATAGGCGGCCTGCAGGTTCTCCAGAGTGCGCAGCACGACCGCCAGGCCGATGGCGTCGGCCCAGGCCAGCGGGCCTTGCGGGTAATTCACCCCGGCGCGCATGGCCAGGTCGATGTCGGCGGCGGTGCCCACGCCCTGGAGCACGGCATCGGCCCCTTCATTGGCCAGCATGGCCACGGTGCGCAGCACGGCGAGGCCGGGAATGTCGGCGAGCTGGCTGACTTTGAGGCCGGCGCGTTGCAGCAGGGCCACGGCCTGGTCGCGGGCGGCTTCGCTGGTAGCGGCGGCGCAACTGATGCCGAGGCGAGCGGCCTTGGCATAGTCCAGCGCGAGATCGATCAGCACCAGGTTGGCCAGGCCGTCCTCGCGGGCGCGCTGGCTGGCCAGGCGGCCGTCGGACAGGGCGAGTACCGCGTCGCCCACGCGCAGCAGGCCAGTGCCGTCGCGACGCACCACATTCACGCCGGCTTCACGCAGGCGCTGCACCAGGGGTTCGGCCACGCCCAGGCTGCCTTCCACCACGCAGGATTCCACGCTGGCGTCGCTGGCAAGTTCCGCCGGATGAGGGCGTTCGGCGCCCTCGGCGTAGTCATAGAAGCCGCGTCCGCTCTTGCGGCCGAGACGGCCGGCGTCGACCAGTTCCTTCTGGATCAGCGAGGGCTGAAAGCGGAAATCGCCGTAATAGGCGTCGAACACGGAGCAAGTCACAGCGTAGTTGACGTCATGGCCAATAAGGTCGGTCAGCTCGAACGCGCCCATGCGGAAGCCACCGGCGTCGCGCATCAGCGCGTCGAGGGTGGCGCAATCGGCGGCGCCTTCCTGCAGCAGCCGCAGGCTTTCGGCATAGAAGGGACGTGCCACGCGGTTGACGATGAAGCCCGGCGTGGACTTCGTGTGCACCGGCTGTTTGCCCCAGGCCTTGGCGGTTTCATACAGGCATTGGGCAAGGGCGGGATCGCTGGCCAGGCCCGAGACGATTTCCACCAGTGCCATCAGCGGCGCTGGGTTGAAGAAGTGCATGCCGAGCACCCGGCCTGGATGCTGGAGGCCGGCGGCCAGGCTGGTGATGGACAGCGAGGAGGTGTTGCTGGCGAGGATGCAGTCGGCGCTGCACAGTGCCTCCAGCTGGCGCAGTAGGCCGCGCTTGACCTCGAGGTTCTCGACGATGGCTTCGATCACCAGGCTGGCATCGGCCAGGGCCTCGATGGCCTCAGCTGGTTGCAGGCGAGCGACGATGGCGCTGCGGGCCTCGGCATCGAGCTTGCCTTTCTCGACCAGGCGGCCTAGCTGGCGGTCGATGCCGTCAATGGCTTGGGCGGCGGCGCCGGCGCGATTGTCATAAAGCCGGACCGGGTGACCGGCCTGCGCGGCAACCTGGGCGATGCCGGCGCCCATGGCGCCGGCGCCGATGACGACGACAGTAGCGGAAGCGTTCAGGGCAGGCATGGGCTCAGCGTCCTTTAAAGCTGGGGGTGCGCTTTTCCATGAAGGCACTGACGCCTTCGCGGTAGTCCTCGCTGCGGCCGGCAAGACGTTGCAGGTCGCGTTCGAGGTCCAACTGCTCGTCGAAGCTGTTGTTCAGGCTGGCGTTTAGGCTGCGCTTGATCAGCGCGAGGCCATAGGTGGGCTGGGTGGCCAGGTGGCGGGCCAGCTTCAGGGATTCCTCGCGCAGAGCAGCGTCGTCCACGACCCGGTAGATCAGGCCCCATTGTTCGGCTTGTTCGGCGGTCAGGCGATCACCCAGCAGGGTCAGCGCCTTGGCGCGGGCCATGCCGACCAAGCGGGGCAGCGTCCAGGTGCCGCCGGAATCCGGGATCAGGCCGATCTTGCAGAATGCCTGGATGAAGCTGGCAGAGCGGGCGGCCAGGACCAGGTCGCAGGCCAGTGGGATGTTGGCGCCGGCACCGGCGGCCACGCCGTTCACTGCGCAGATCACCGGCAGCGGCAGGTCGCGCAGCGCACGGATCAGCGGGTTGTAGAACTTCTCGATGGATTCGCCCAGATCGGGCGCGGCAGAACCGGGAGCGACGTTACGGTCGCCCAGGTCCTGGCCTGCGCAGAAGCCGCGGCCTTCACCCGTCAGCAGCAGCACGCGAACTTCAGGGTTTTGCCTGACTTGTTTCAGCGCTTCGCGTACTTCGCCATGCATTTGGGCATTGAAGCTGTTCAGCTGTTCGGGGCGATTGAGGCTGAGGGTCGCGACGCCCGCCTCGATGGAAAAGAGGATGTGCTCGAAGTTCATGGGCAAGGGCGCTCCAGGTCTGTCGAAGAGGTCGGTCGGCCAGTGGTTACTGGCCGGTGAATTCGGGGCGGCGTTTTTCCTGGAAGGCGCGAATGCCTTCCTCTCGGTCCTGGGTGCCGGCCAGCAGGGTGAAGGCATGGCGCTCGAAGCGCAGGCCGCTGGCGAGGTCGGTGTCCTCTGCCTTGAGCAGTGCCTCCTTGGCCAGGCGCACGGCCAAAGGCGCTTTCTGGGCAATGACGCGAGCGATGGCGATGGCCCGTTCGACGGTGAATTCCGGCTGGGTCACTTCGCTGACCAGGCCTGCGCGCAGAGCATGGCGGGCATCGATGGCTTCGCCTGTGAGCACCATCTGCATGGCCAGGGACTTGCCCACGGCGCGTAGCAGGCGCTGGGTGCCGCCGGCGCCGGGCATGATCCCGAGGTTGATTTCCGGTTGGCCGAAGCGGGCGTCTTCGCCGGCGATGAGAATGTCTGCATGCATGGCCAGTTCGCAGCCGCCACCGAAGGCAAAGCCGTTCACGGCGGCGATCAGCGGTTTCTTGAAGGCGGTGATGCGTTGCCAGTGGGCCAGGCGCGGGTCATTGAGGATGCCCACCAGGTCACGCTCGGCCATTTCCTTGATATCGGCGCCAGCGGCAAAGGCCTTGCGGCCGCCGGTGATGACCACGGCACGGGTATCGGCATCCTGTTCGGCGCTTTCCAGCTCAAAGGCCAGCTCGCCCAGCAGCTCGGTATTGAGCGCATTCAGTGCCTCGGGGCGCTGCAGGGTGATCAGGCGGACACCCTGCTCGGGAGGCCGGACGGTAAGGGTACGAGGCATGACGACTGTCCTCAGGCTGCACGCGCGGCATTGCCGCTCTTATTAGTGGGTCAGGGAAGGCCCTTTCCTGTGCTGCCGAGGCGAGGGGCGAGGCAGCTTTTGCCGGAGTATACGCATAAAGCGATACAAAACAACATGTAAAAATATCAATTATGTGTCTTAAAGTTGGCTTTCTTGTGGGCGCGGTCAAGTGTCCTATCAAGTGGGGCCTGGCTGTATGCAGCGTAAATGCTGGGCCTTATAACGCGAAGAAGTGGTTTGAAAGTGCCGATTGACCGGTCGTCATCTGATACAGAGAGGCTGGCTTTCATGTGCTGGAATGATGTGATACAAAATGAAGTAGATTTTGAATCGCTTTGTGCCGCCTTGCGTAACACCCATCCAGATTTAATTGAGGACGTCTCCATGTCGACCACCGCCCGCACCGCTGCCCTTGAACTGTTCGCGCATCACCAGGAGACGCTTGATCGCGCGGTCCAGGCGATAGCCGAGCGGGGTTATTGGTCGCCCTATCCGGAAAGCCTGAAGCAATACCCGGAAGAGTCGGTCAAAGGCGCCCAGTCGGCCTTCGAAGCTCAACTCAATCGCCATTTCTCGCTGGTTGGGTCCCAGTCGGTGGGACGTGCAGGTTCTGAACGCTCGCCTTACGGTTTCGATCTGGGAGTGACCTATGACCAATACGATGCGGATGCTCTGCTGGGGCGTATGCAGCAGGCGCTGCCCGCGTGGCGTGATGCCGGCCCTGCGGCGCGGGTGGGCACTTGCCTGGAAATCCTGCAGCGGCTCAATGCATTGAGCCCGACCCTGGCCCATGCCGTCATGCATACCAGCGGGCAGGCCTACATGATGGCTTTCCAAGCGGGCGGACCTCACGCCCAGGATCGCGGCCTGGAGGCGCTGGCCTACGCCTGGCGTGCCATGTCGGAAGTGCCGGAGGCGGCGCGCTGGATCAAGCCCCAAGGTAAACAGGAGCCACTGGTGCTCGACAAGCGCTGGCACATTGTGCCGCGCGGCCTGTCCCTGGTGATCGGCTGTTCCACCTTCCCGACCTGGAATACCTATCCGGGCCTGTTCGCCAGCCTGGCCACCGGCAACCCCGTACTGGTCAAGGCGCATCCAGGCGCGATCCTGCCGGTGGCCATGAGCGTCAAGGTCGCCCAAGACGTGCTGGGCGAGCTGGGCTTCGATCCGGCGCTGGTCAGTCTGGTGGTAGACACCCCAGACGCCCCAGTGAGCCAGCACCTGGCTCTGGACCCAAGGGTCAAGCTGGTGGACTTCACCGGCTCCAACGCCTTCGGCAACTGGCTGGAGGCCAATGCCACCCAGGCCCAGGTGTTCACCGAGAAGGCCGGGATCAATACCGTGATCATCGACAGCGTGCGCGACCTCAAGGCCGTGGCGCGCAACCTGGCTTTCTCCCTCAGTCTTTATTCCGGACAGATGTGCACCACGACCCAGGCCATCTACGTGCCGCGTGGCGGTATCCGCAATGGGGAGGAGTGCCTGAGTTTCGAGGAGGTGGGCCAGACCCTGGCTGGCGCCGTTCGCAGCTTCCTTGCCGACAATGAGCGCGCCTGCGCGGTGATCGGGGCCATCCAGTCCGAGGCCACGGCCCAGCGCATCCAGGCTTGCCGCGAGTTGGGCGAGGTGCTGCTGGACAGCGAAGCGCGCGAGCATCCGCAGTTCCCCGGTGCGCGCATCCATACGCCGCTGCTGCTGAAAGTGGATGCGGCCGACCGCGCGGCCTATGCCGAGGAGCGCTTCGGCCCCATCGCATTCGTCATCGCCACCGACGACACGGAGCACAGCCTGCGCCTGGCTGCCGAGGTGATCGGCGAGAAGGGGGCTCTGACGCTTGGCATCTACTCCACGGACGAAGCCGTGCTGGACCGCGCCGAGCAGTTGTCGATGGAGGTGGCGGTTGCACTGTCGGTGAACTTCGATGGCGGTATCTTCGTCAACCAGTCCGCCGCGTTCAGCGACTTCCATGCCAGCGGCGGTAATGCCGCGGCCAATGCCTCGATCACCGACGGTGCCTTTGTCGCGCGTCGGTTCGTCACGGTGCAAAGCCGCCGACACGCGGTCCCATAACAAGAAGGAGCACTGAATGACCTGCTATAGCCTTGACGGCCTGACTCCCGTGGTCGATCCGACCGCCTACGTACACCCCTCCGCCGTGCTGATCGGCGACGTGATCATCGGCCCGGGTTGCTACGTCGGCCCGTTGGCCAGCCTGCGGGGTGACTTCGGCAGGATCATCCTGGAGGAGGGCGCCAACATCCAGGACACGTGCGTGATGCATGGCTTCCCTGACAGCGATACGGTGGTCGAGCGCAATGGCCATATCGGGCATGGCGCTGTCCTGCACGGCTGCCGTATCGGCGCGGACGTGCTGGTGGGCATGAATGCGGTGGTCATGGACGGCTCCCAGATCGGTGCGCGCTCCTTCGTTTCCGCCGCCGCCTTCGTCAAGGCCGGGTTCAGTTGCCCCGAGCAGTCCCTGGTGATGGGCGCTCCAGCCAGCATCAAACGCTCGCTCAGCGATGAAGAGGTGGCCTGGAAGCAGGCCGGTACCCGCGAGTACCAGATGCTCGCCCAGCGCTGCCTGCAGAACATGGTGGCGTGCGAGCCCCTGGCCGAAGTCGAGGCGGGGCGCCAACGCATTGCCGATCGTGGCCTGCGTCCGAAGGGGAGTGGGCCACAATGAGGGCGGTCTTCGCACAGCGGGCACGTAACCTGATGGTCATGCCGTTGAGCCTGCGGGTATATTCGGCTCTTTTTCCGCACCCAGAATGTCCATGACCACGCTTGCGCCCTTGGATCACCTCGTCACTCGCTTTCAGGAGCAGACACCTATCCGTGCCAGTTCACTGATCATCACCCTCTACGGCGATGCCATCGAACCGCATGGTGGCACTGTCTGGCTGGGCAGCCTGATCCAGCTGCTGGAGCCGATGGGCATCAATGAACGGCTGATCCGCACTTCCATCTTCCGTCTGACCAAGGAAGGTTGGCTTAGCGCGGAGAAAGTGGGCCGACGCAGCTACTACAGCCTGACCGGCGCAGGCCGGCGGCGGTTCGAAAAGGCGTTCAAGCGGGTGTACAGCTCCAGCGTGCCGTCCTGGGACGGTGCCTGGTGCCTGGTGATGCTGTCGCAGCTGCCGCAGGACAAGCGCAAGCAGGTGCGTGAAGAGCTGGAATGGCAAGGTTTTGGTGCAATTTCCCCGACCGTGCTGGCCAATCCGCGCTGCGATCGGGTGGATGTTGCCGCGACCCTGCAGGAACTCGACGCCCTTGAGGACAGCATCATTTTCGACACCCGTCCCCAGGACGTGCTGGCTTCCAGGGCACTGCGCATGCAGGTGCGAGAGAGCTGGAATATCGATGAGCTGGGCACCCACTACAGCGAATTCATCCAGTTGTTCCGCCCGTTGTGGCAAGGGCTGCGCGAGCAGGAGCAACTGCAGCCGGCGGACTGCTTCCTGGCCCGGACCTTGCTGATCCACGAATACCGCAAGCTCCTGCTGCGCGACCCCCAACTACCCGACGAACTCCTGCCGGGCGATTGGGAAGGCCGCGCCGCCCGCCAGTTGTGCCGTAACATCTACCGGCTGATCTACGCCAAGGCCGAAGAGTGGTTGAATGCTGCATTGGAAACCGCCGACGGGCCACTGCCTGATGCTGGCGAGAGCTTCTATCAGCGTTTCGGCGGATTGAGGTAAGGCGCGCCTGCTGGATGGTACGCTGATTGCGGTAGGGAAAGACCCGGCCTGTTGCTGCGCCCGGCCGGATAACTATAAGAACAGACGCTTGCATGAGGCTTAGAAAGCCATGACCACTGCACATGCACAGAAGGCAGACCGCTTCGATGAGTGGCTGCAAGGCATCAACCAGGTTTGCGGTCGCTTCGGCGCCAAGGTCCTGGGATCCGACTTCTCCGGCTCGATCCGCGAACACAAGGCCGGCGCCATCAAGCTGAGCGTTGTCGACGTGACCCAGGCGAAGCTGTTCCGCACCGAGCGGGAGGTGGCGCAAAGCGATGGCCAGCACTTCTACCTGGCCTTGCAGCTGGAAGGGCACGCCGGCATGGAGCAGGGCGGCAACGGCATCGCGCTCGCGCCCGGCGACATCACGCTGATCGACTCCACGCTGCCCAGCAACTTCGTCTACAGCGACAATTCCCGCCAATTGTCCTTGATCCTCCCTCGTGACCTGGTGGAAAAGAGTCTGCGCTTCGCGGGCGTTCGCTGCGGCCAGCGTATCCCCGCATCCTCGCCGGTCGCGATCCTGGCCAACCGCTTGATTCTGGAGTCCACCCACCAGCAGTACCTCAGCCTGCCGGAGAGCGAAGCGATGTTGGAGGCAGTGGTCAGTTTGCTGCGTCCGGCCATCAGCAGCAGCGAGGCCGAGTTGGACGTGCATGAGCGCCTGTTTCGCAAGACACAGCGCTTTATCGACGAGAACATCCGAGCGGAAGAACTGAGCCCGGAAACCATTGCCCGCGAGGTAGGCGTTTCGGTGCGTGGCCTGTATCGGATGTTCTCGAAGAAGGGCCTGGTGGTCGCCCAGTACATCAAGAACCGGCGCCTGGACTTCTGTGCCGAGAGCCTGCGCAACGGCGGTGGCGAGCAGAAGCTTTCCGCCCTTGGCTACGGTTGGGGCTTCACCGATTCCAGCTACTTCTCGACAGCCTTCAAGGCCCGTTTCGGCGTGTCGCCCAGCGAGTACCGCAAGCGCTACAGCCAGAGTTGAATCCGATCTGGGGGTGTATCAATCCCACAGGAACCTTTCGCCTAGTCCTTGGCAGCCCTGCCAACACGATTGGCATAGAGAAACAAACCTCCATCGCTCCCGACGTCGACAATCCGTGAAGCATTCGGGCGTGCGCCCCGTCTAGAGAGGATCGAGAATGAGCAAGGTTGAAATCCTGCCGCAGGTGGCGGCATTCCTGGAGCGCCGACACGGTTGCTTCATCGACGGCCAGTGGGTGCTGCCGGAAGGGCCGACCACGCCAGTACTCAACCCTGCCACGGGCAAGGCTATTTCGGCGGTGCCGGATGTGCCGCTGGAGTACCTGGAGCGCGCGGTGCAGTCCGCGCACAAGGCATTCAAGTCGCGCGTGTGGTCGGGGCTGCGACCTGCCGATCGCGAGCGCATCCTGCTGCGTTTCACGGCGCTGGTGGAGGAGCACGCAGAGGAACTGGCTCAGCTGGAAACCCTGAGCCAGGGTAAGTCGATCAACATCTCGCGCATGCTGGATGTCGGCGCCACCGTGGAGTTCATGCGCTACATGTCCGGCTGGGCCACCAAGATTGAAGGCCAGACCCTGGATGTGTCGATTCCGATTCCGCCAGGCTCTCGCTTTACTGCGTTCGCACGTCGTGAGCCGGTGGGCGTGGTGGCGGGTATCGTGCCATGGAACTTCCCGCTAATGATTGCCACCTGGAAGCTGATGCCGGCCCTGGCCTGCGGCTGCACGGTGGTGATCAAGCCGGCCAGCGAAACCCCGCTGACCTGCCTGCGCCTGGCCGAGCTGGCCTTCGAGGCGGGTATTCCGGCCGGTGTGTTCAACGTCATCACTGGTGGTGGCAGCACCGTCGGCAATGCGCTGGCCTCTCATCCGCTGATCAACAAGGTGTCCTTCACCGGTTCCACCGCAGTTGGCAAGAGCGTCGGCGTGGCGTGCATGGAGAACATGACCCGCTTCGCCCTGGAGCTGGGTGGCAAGAACCCGATGATCCTGTTGGAGGACGCCGACGTCGAGAAGGCGATCCAGGGCGCATTGCTCGGCGGCCTGCTCAACCAGGGCCAGGTGTGTGCTGCGGCGTCGCGCTTCTACGTACACCAGTCACGCTATGGTGAATTCGTCGAGGGCTTGGCCGCTGCGGTCAAGGGCCTGTCGATCGGGCCGGGTATGGACCAGGAGGCCGCCATCAACCCGCTGGTGTCGCGCAAGCAGCAACTGGGCGTGCTCAAGCACATCGAGGTTGCCCGCCAGGAAGGGGCGCGCGTTGTGGCGGGCGGGCAGCCTATCGAGGGAGATGGCTTCTTCGTCCAGCCGACGGTGCTGGCCGACGTCAACCATTCGATGGCGGTGGCCCGTGAAGAAGTGTTCGGCCCGGTGCTGTCGGTGATCCCGTTCACCGATGAAGATGCCATGATTGAGCTGGCCAACGACAGCCCTTATGGCTTGGCGGCCAGCCTCTGGACCAACGACCTGGGCAAGGCGATGAACCTGGTGCCGCGCATCGAGGCCGGCACCGTCTGGGTCAACGCCCATGTGCTGCTGGACCCCAATATGCCCTTTGGAGGGGTCAAGCAGTCGGGGATGGGCCGTGAGTTCGGCCGTGCAGTGATCGAGGCGTATACCGAGCTGAAGTCTGTCTGCATCGCCCACTGAGCAAGACCCTCGATTTCCGGCAGGCGTCTTGCGTCTGCCGGTTTTTTTGGGGGGGCCTGTGGGGCACATTTGCTGCGGGTGCGATTTCACTTGCGAACGGTCGCTACCCCCGAACTGACTGGCAGTCCTGCAGCCTGCTGCTCGCGAATGAATTCGCGCTCACAAGAAGCAGCACGTCAGGTAGCCCTGCACTGCTCAGGTGCACGGAAAGGTTGCAGGTTCCACGGCTGGGCTAAGCTTTCGGCAGTTCCCGGACAGTAAGGACTGCCCCGATGAGCGAGCCTCTTCTCAGCTTCGATGCACTCAAGCAAGCCGTTGCCGACGGCGAGATCGACACCGTGCTGGCGTGCATGGTGGACATGCAGGGGCGGCTGGTCGGCAAGCGCTTCCAGGCGGAGTTCTTCATCGACAGCGCCTTTGAAGAAACCCATTGTTGCAACTACCTGCTGGCCGACGATATCGACATGGAGCCGGTGCCAGGGTATGCCGCTGCCAGCTGGAGCCAGGGCTACGGCGACTTCGTGTTGAAACCGGACATGAGCACGCTACGCCGCGTGCCTTGGCTGGAATGCACGGCACTAGTGCTTTGCGATGTGCTCGACCACCAACACCGTGACCTGCCTCACAGTCCCCGGGCCATTCTCAAGAAGCAGGTGGCACGCCTCACCGAGCGTGGCTATGCCGGCATGTTCGCTTCCGAGTTGGAGTTCTACCTGTTCGATGAGAGCTACGGCGCAATCCACAAGCGCAATTACCAGAACCCGAAGACCGCTTCGCACTATATCGAGGACTACAGCATCCTACAGACCACCCGTGAGGAGCCGGTAGTGCGAGCGATCCGCAAGCACTTGCAGGCCTGCGGCGTGCCGGTGGAGAACTCCAAGGGTGAATGGGGGCCGGGGCAGGAAGAGATCAACGTTCGCTACAGCGATACGCTGACCATGGCCGACCGCCACGTCATCATCAAGCACGCGTGCAAGGAGATCGCCTACCAACAGGGCAAGTCGATCACCTTCATGGCCAAGTGGCGCTACGACCTGGCCGGATCCAGCGGCCACATTCACAGTTCGCTGTGGGACCTGGCCAACGGAGGGCCGCTGTTCCTCGACCCGGCAGCTGAATTCGGCATGTCGAAGCTGATGCGTGGCTGGGTCGGCGGCTTGCTCAAGTATGCCAATGACATCACCTATTTCCTGGCGCCCTACATCAACTCCTACAAGCGTTTCCAGGCGGGAACCTTCGCACCGACGCGTGCGGTGTGGAGCCGCGACAACCGCACGGCTGGGTTCCGCCTGTGCGGCGAGGGCAGCAAGGCGGTGCGTATCGAGTGCCGGGTGGGTGGTGCTGACCTGAATCCATACCTGGCTTTTGCGGCGCTGATCGCTGCGGGCCTGGCTGGGATCGACGAGCAACTGGACCCGGGGGCTCCATTTGGCGGGGATGCCTACCTCGGCGAACAGCTGCCGGAGGTTCCCAAGACGCTGCGGGATGCGACCAACGCACTGAAAGCTTCGGCCATGCTCGGCCAGGCGTTCGGCGAGGAGGTAATCCAGCATTACGTGCATACCGCCGAGTGGGAGCAGCGGGAATACGACCGCCGCATCACCGATTGGGAACTGCAGCGGGGGTTCGAAAGGTACTGATGCGCCTGACCGAGTCGGGCCGGTATTCAGAAGATCCGGCCCAGGTTCAGGTACAGGGCTCGTTCCGCCTCATCGTTCAACCCATAGCTGAAATCCAGCGGGCCAAGCGGTGTATCGAAACTGATGAAGACGCTGGCGGCGTTGATGTAGCCGCTGTCGAAACTGTTGTCGTTGTTCCAGACGCGGCCTCGCTCCAGGCTGGCACCTAGGTAAAGCGGGAAGTCCAATGGCAGGAAGGAGCGCTGGGTCATTCGGCGGTAATAGACCATCCGGCCGAGGCTGACGTTCTGCCCGGACACCGAGTCCTGGCGGAAGCCAGACAGCTGGCGGGCACCGCCGAGCAGGAAGCTGGAGGTCACGACCTCGGCATCGTCCAGGGTGCGGCCGTAGCGGCCCCCTAGAACGAAGGTGTCCGGCCCTTTGCCAAAGGCCTTGTCGAGGATCAGCTCCCATTGCCGGTAGCGCTCGTCCGAGCCCAGTTGCGGGTCGTATTGGCGCAGGCTGAGCCCGATGGCTTCGCCCTGGTGCGGGTAGTCGACGTTGTCCAGGGTGTCGAAGGAGTACTTCAACTCGTAGTAGCCCTCGGTGAAGCTGAAGCTTGGCAGGTCTTGGTCGCCGACGCGTACATCGGCTTCGCCCCAGGCCTGGCCGACGCCGAAGCGGATCTCGCCGTTGTTGGCGATCTGTCGACCGAGGTTGAGGCCAAGGCCGTAGCGCTCCAAGCGATATTCGGCGATGGGGTCGTTGTCGAGAATTGCCTCGACATTCTGTGCCTCGCCGAACAGGTAGGGGGCGACGAAGTAGCGCGAGCCGGCATCCAGCGGTTGGTAAAACTCGCTGTAGAGCTCCTGATGATCACCGAGTTGCACGCGGCTCAACCATTCGGCGCCCAGTTCGTTGATGCCATTCTTGCGATAGCTGGCGCCCAGGTTGTATGCGCTGTCGCCACGCATGTCGTCGGACAGGTTGAGCCCCAGGCGCAGGTAGTCGGTGCCGGCGCGCTTGCCACGGGCATTGATCACCAGCGCATTGCCGTCCTGGCGGCGGACCACGCGGTAGTGCACCTGCTCGAAGTAGTCGAGACCGTACAGGGTACTCATGTCCGACTGCAGGCGTTCCAGGTCCAGCGGCTGCCCGAGGGGTTGGCGGATGTACCGGCGGATCACTGCATCGCTGATCTTCGAGTCGTTCTCCACCTTGATACTGCTGATGACCGGTGTGCGTTCGCTCGGCAGGCGGGCGCTGTCTAGCGGGCGAGCCTGGCTGCTATCAGGCGAGCGAAGGATGGCCAGGCGGCTGTCGAGGATGGTGGTGGCGCGGTAGCCGGCATCGATCATCTCCTTCGCCTTTCCGAAGTCCGTCGATCCATATCCAGCCAGGGGTGGCTGGATCAGGACGTCCGCCGGCTTGAGGGTGGCGAGCTGGGCCTCCGAGTTGGTGCGGGTCATCAGGGTGATGGACTGGTTGAGCACGTCCACCACCGTACCCAGCTCCTTGCGCGGCTGCAGCGGGTTGCCGATATCGACCACGATGACCAGGTCGACCCCCATGCTTCGCGCCACGTCCACGGGGATGTTATCGACCATGCCGCCATCTACCAGCAGCCGGCCGTCCACTTCCACTGGGGCGAAAACTGCCGGAATCGACATGCTGGCGCGGATCGCCCGAGGCAGGTGGCCGCGTTGGAACACGACCTTTTCGCCAGTGGCGATATCGGTGGCAACGGCGCGGAAGGGAATGGCCAGGCGATCGAAATCCCGCGTGTCGTTGGTGTGAACCAGCAGGCTCTCCAGCAACAAGGCGAGGTTCTGGCCCTGGATCACGCCGAGCGGCAGGCCCAAGCTGCCGTCATCGCGGAAACTCAGGCGCTGCTTGACCAGGAAGTCGCGGTCGTCCTGCTTGCGGCGGAACGGGACGTCCTGGCGCGGTGGGGCGTCGGAAAGGGCCAATTGCCAGTCCAGGTGGGTGGCCAGCCGTTCCAGTTCATCGACCCGGTAGCCCGCCGCATACAGCCCTCCGATCACCGCTCCCATGCTGGTGCCGGCGATGGCGTCGACGCGGATGCTTTGTTCCTCCAAAGCCTTGAGCACGCCGATATGGGCGAGACCACGTGCCGCGCCGCCGGACAGCACCAGGCCGATCTTCGGGGGCGTGGCCTGGGCAAGGCAGAGGAGGGGAAACAGCAGCAGGATAAACAGCAGACGGCGCATAACGCATCCCTGGTCAGGCGGAGTGTAGGCGGGAGTGAGCGGCGGCCGTTTGCGGTTGCCAGTGGCGTTCTCAATGGCCTGCCGAAGCTCGCTATTATAGGGACCTCATGATCGAGCGAGCCCTGCCATGTCGACGTCCAAGCCCGAAATTGTCATTACCTATTGCACCCAGTGCCAATGGTTGCTGCGTGCTGCCTGGCTCGCACAGGAGTTGCTCAGCACTTTTACCGACGACCTCGGCCGGGTCTGCCTGGAGCCGGGTACCGGCGGTATATTCCGGATCACCTGCGACGGTGTGGAGATCTGGGAGCGCAAGGCCGATGGTGGTTTCCCAGAGGCCAAGGTTCTCAAACAGCGGGTTCGCGACCAGATCGACCCCGCGCGTGATCTCGGGCATAACGACCGAAGCTGATTCGCACTGTCTCAGAGCTCTGCAGGCTTTGGATGGCTTCCGGTTTTCAGGGGCCGTTCCCCTCACCCCAATCCCTCTCCGCGACGAGGAGATGAAAGGGGGCTGCTCCGAGCCGGGCTGGCTCCTGGGGGATGAGGGTGTTGCTCAGGCCGTAGCAGGCTTTGGTTCTGCGACAGCCCCTTTCCTTGCTGAAAGTGCAATGGCGAAGATGATCAGCACGCCGCCCGCCAGCATGCGCAAGCTCGGCTGCTCGTCGAACAACCACCAGGCGAAGGCGATCCCATAGACTGGTTCCAGGGCGAAGATGACCGCCGTGGTCCGGGCCTTGAGAACCTTCAGACTCGCCACAAACAGGCTGTGGGCGAGGCCGGTGCAGAAGACCCCGAGCAAGCCGATCCAGAGCCAGTCGATGAGCCTGACGTCGGCCAGCAGCGGCCAGCTGAAGGGAGCCAGGCAGAAGACAATGGTCAGGTTCTGGCAAAGGGCTGCCTTCACTGGGTCCAGCCCTTTTACGCTGATCCGGTTAAGCAGCGACAGCAGCGAGAACAGCAGCCCCGAGAGGACAGCGGAGAGCAGCCCCTGGGTCGCTTCGCTGGCCCAGTCGAAGCTGGGCGTCACCAGCACCAGGCCGAGGGACACCAGGCCCACGATGATGATCTCCTGAAGCCGGATGCGCTCGCGGAACAAGAGGCCTTCGAGCAACAGGGTGAAAGCGGGGAAGCTGGCGAAGCCCAATGTGGCAATGGCTACCCCGGCGACCTGTACGGCATGGAAGAAGGTGATCCAGTGGGCACCCAGCAGCACCCCGCCCAAGCCCAGCAGAGCCAGCTGCCGCAGGTTCGGACCAGCGCCCCGGTTGCCCGCGATCAGCTGCGCAAACAGGGCCAGGGCGATGACCGCGAAAACCCCACGACCGAAGGTGGTGACCATCGGCGCGGTGGCGGCAAGCTTGCCGAAAATGCCGGAAAGCCCGAACAGCAGGGCGCCCAGGTGGATGGCCAGCAGCGCATTGCGCTCTTTCATGCCAGGCGCGCTCCATTGGGCAGGGGCATGTCGAAACTGGCCAGGACGACCTTGCCCTCGACGTCATGGACGCCAGTCACCAGCACCTCCGAGCGGACGCCGGCAATCCGTTTGGGCGCAAAATTGCACACACAAAGCACTTGCCGACCGACTAGCACCTCTGCGTCGTAATGGGCAGTGATCTGGGCGCTGGAGGTTTTGACCCCGAGTTCGCCAAGGTCCACTTCCAGCACATAGGCGGGCTTGATCGCCTTGGTATTGGGGCCAGCGGAAAGAATGGTGCCGACACGCAGTTCGACACGTTGGAAATCGTCCCATTCAATGGTCGACATGAGGTTCTCCCTGTTCACGATCGACGCAGTCTAGAGCGGGCCGTGACCTTTGTCTGTCGCCAGGCTCGCGAGCTTTGTCGCGTTACTCGCGGGAACTGCGCAGGGTCCGCGGCGTTACGCCAAACTCGCGGGAAAGAGCGGCGGTAAAGGCGCTTTGCGAGCTGTAGCCGACGCGGGCGGCGATTTCTCCCACCGCCAGGTGGCTCTCCAACAGCAATTGCCGCCCCAGGCGCAAGCGCCGGGAGCGCACGTAGTCCATGGGTGTCTGGCCGATTTTGGCCAGGAAGCGGGCGTGGAAGCGCGCGACCGAGAGACCGCACAGGCGCGCCAGATCGGCAACTTGCAGGGGGCGAGCGGCGTGCTGGTCGATATGGGCGTCGAGCGCGGCCAGCGGCAGGGCCGTGTCGATTGCCTGCTGCGCGGGAGCGACCAGACTGGCCAGCAGCAGTCCAGCGGACTGGGTGGCGATGACGTCGTCGGTCAGTGGGCTGGCGGCGATCCAGCTCACCAGTTGGCTCTGTGCCGGGTTGAGCGACAGCGCGCCGGGCTCTTCCAGCAGGCGGCGGCCTGAGTCGAAGTGGCGCCCAAGGGTCTGCCTGAGCCAGTTTTCGTCCGGCACGTCTACCACCAGACAAAGGCTGCCATTGGGGCTGCCGCAGGCGTGTTGCGCGTCGGGCGGGACCACGGCCAGTGTCTGCCGCTCGACGCGCGCGCCCAGGCCATCCACTTCGAACTCCAGGCGGCCGGTCAGCCCGAACACCAACTGGGCGTGGTGGTGGCTGTGGACGAGCAGGTCGTGGGTGTACTGGCGCAGGGACAGGATCGAGCTCATGGCGGCTTCCTCGATGTAGGTCGCCAGTTTACCTGTTGTCGGTGCGTTTGCCCTGTCATCGGTCTGCAATCAGCTGGTCATCTGCATATCACCCTTAGCACGCACCATCGAAAAAACTCCGCAGGAGGCCGCTCATGAGCAGTGTCGAACGCCTGGACCCGAACAACAAAGGCAAAGCCCGCAAACAGCGCGTGCGAACCCTGTGGATCTCTGATGTCCACCTGGGAACCCGTGATTGCCAGGCCGAGCACCTGTCCCAGTTCCTCAAACACTTCCACGCCGACCGCGTCTACCTGGTAGGCGACATCATCGACGGCTGGAAGCTCAGGGGCGGCATCTACTGGCCGCAGGCGCATACCAATGTGATCCGCCGGCTGTTGACCATGAGCAAGCGCGGGACCGAGGTCATCTACGTCACCGGTAACCACGACGAGTTCCTGCGCCGCTATTCGGCCCTGATGCTGGGCAATATCCAGCTGGTGGATGAGGCGATCCACGAAACGGCCGACGGCCGTAAGCTGCTGGTGATCCATGGCGACCAGTTCGACGTGATCACCCGCTATCACAAGTGGCTGGCCTTCCTGGGCGACTCGGCCTACGAGTTAACCCTGACCCTCAACCGGTGGTTGAATCACTGGCGCGGGCATTGGGGATACGGCTACTGGTCGCTGTCGGCCTACCTGAAGCACAAGGTGAAGAGCGCGGTGAACTTCATCAGTGACTTTGAGGAGGCTATCGCCCATGAATGCGTGAAACGGGGCCTGGATGGGGTCGTCTGCGGGCACATCCACCATGCCGAGATTCGCAAGGTGGGTGCCGTGGATTACCTGAACTGTGGCGATTGGGTGGAGTCTTGCACGGCGCTCATCGAGCACTGGGATGGCACCATCGAGCTCTATCGATTGGCCGATGACCAGGCCCGACAGGTGGAAGCACGCGCAGCCGAGCTTATCGAGCCGGCGGCATGAGGATTCTGATCGTCACCGATGCGTGGGCACCGCAAGTCAATGGCGTAGTCACCAGCCTGCAGGCGCTGACGGCCGAGCTGAAGGCGCTGGGTCACGAAGTCTTGCTGCTGACGCCACAGGCGTTTCGCTGCCTTCCCTGCCCGAGCTACCCGGAAATCCCCCTGGCCTGGGACCTTTGGCGCGTCGGCCCGATGATCCGTGCGTTCCAGCCGGACTGCGTTCACCTGGCCACCGAAGGCCCCCTCGGCTGGGCGGCACGATGCTGGCTGGAGAAGCGCGGCATGGCATTCTCCAGTGCCATCCATACGCGCTTTCCAGAGTATGTGAATGGCCGTTGGCCGTGGGTGCCGCTCCGCTGGGGATATGCCTTCCTTCGGGCGTTCCACCGTCCAAGCCAGGCGGTGCTGGTCACCACCGAGCGGATGCGCGATGCCTTCTCGTCGCATGGATTCGCCCACCTCATGCTGTGGCGCAAGGGCGTAGATACCGACTTGTTTCATCCGCGCCGCGAGCTATCCAGGCCGCCTGTGGCGGTGTTTCTTTATGTGGGGCGCTTGGCTGCGGAGAAGAACGTCGCGGCATTCCTGGACCTGGACTTGCCGGGTGAGAAGCGGGTGGTTGGCGACGGCCCGCTGCGTGGAGAGTTGGAGCGCCGCTATCCCGGGGCCCGATTCCTCGGTTACCGAAAAGGCGACACTCTGGCGCAGTGCTACGCCCAAGCCAGCGTGCTGGTGTTTCCTTCGCTGACCGATACCTACGGGCTGGTGATGCTGGAGGCGCTGGCTTGTGGGACTCCGGTGGCCGCGTTCCCGGTGACGGGGCCGTTGGATGTGCTGGTAGAGGGCATCACCGGCTGCCTGGATGCCGATCTGAAACATGCCTGTCTGGCTGCGCTGGAGCTGGATCGTGGACGCTGCGCCGAAGAGGCTGGGCGCCTGTCCTGGCGAGCGTCAGCACTGGAATTCCTGGCCCGACAGCCCTTGCTGGATGGGGGGCCTTGCAATGAGGTGGCTCCCGCCACGCCTTAAGTCTGCAGGGGCGAATGAATTGGCTCTGTCGGCGTTAGCTGTTGCTAGCCATCAACGGTCGGGCTGAGAGCCGTGTAGGAGCGAGGGGGACGCCGAGTTCTTGCTCGCGAAATGCGCCCGTTCGCCAGCAAGCTGGCTCCTACAAGGGAGCCAGCCAGTGACAACAGTTCACTGGGACAGAGCCAATGAATTCGCCAGTGCAAATCAGTTACGTGTGGCACAGGACGTCAGGGAATGATCTTGTCGCGCAGTTTTTCTGCTGCATGCTGCAAGGCCTGGATCACTTTCTCCTTGTCGTAGTTCTGGATGCCGTTGGTGTCCAGGTACATGGAGAAACCGGGTAGTTCGTGTTCGACGTAGCTTGAGGCGGCGCCCAGGTCGCGGCGGAAGTCCACCACCTGGTAGATCTGCACGGGGCGGCTGAAACCCTTGACGTTGATCTGGCCCTTGTCGCGACACATGATCACGTCCTTGACCAGCGAATAGGTCTCGTGGGAGATCAGGATCTCGCCGGCGTCGGAGGCATTTTCCAGCCGGCTCGCCAGGTTCACTTCCCGGCCGATGATGGTGTAGTCCATGCGCGTGTCCGCGCCGAAGTTACCCACCGTGCAGTAGCCGGTATTAATGCCCATGCGGATTTCCAGCGGCTTGGTGATGCCCTGGGCGCGCCATTGCTGGCGCAGCACTTTCATGTGCTTGCGCATGGCGACCGCCATGGATACTGCCGCTACCGCATCCTTCTTGGCGCCTTGGGTGCTCGGGTCGCCGAAGAAGACCATGACGCTGTCGCCAACGAACTTGTCGATGGTGCCGCCATACTTGAGGGCGATCTTCGACATATCGTTGAGGTAGGTGTTGAGCAGGTCCGTGAGGGCTTCGGCTTCCAGTTCCTCGGACAGTTCGGTGAAGCCTTTGATGTCGGAGAAGAACACGCTGAGCTTCTTGCGCTGGGTTTCCAATCGCACGCTTTTCTTGCCGCTGAAGATCGACTCCCAGACTTGCGGCGACAGGTATTTGGCGAGATTTCGCGCCAGGCGAGCGGCCTTTTCCTGCTCGCGTTTGATCTCGCTGCGCACCTGCGCCAGGCGCAAGCCCTGCTGGTGCACGAAAAACGCGGTGATGCAGATGTAGGCCGTGGTGAAGAGGATGCTGACCAGGGATACCAGGACGGGGGGGCCGTCCTTGAAGGCTGGCTGAAGTAGCAGCCCGACCAGCGTCACGCTGACGGTTGCCGCAATCAGTACAAGCAGCATCTGGCTCAGCCCGCCAAGGATCATGGCACTGAAGCAGAGTGTCAGCAGGACCATCAGGCTGGGCACTACCGAGAAACCGAGCAGCGCGGCAGCGGCTCCGGCATGCAGGGCATCGATGCCGAGCAGAATGGTGTCGGTGCGGCGCATGTTTTCCGGCTTGACCCGCAGGCTCAGTTGCTGGGCCAGGTGCGGGTAGAGCAGGGCATAGGGAACCATCCAGAGGATGTCGATGCTGAAGTACTGGACGTAGGTGCCTGCCGCAATGCTGGCGGCGGTCGCCATGTACGCGAGCACTCTGGAGTAATACTCGCGCAGCGGCGGCGTCGCCGTAAGGGGATCGAGTGTTGTTGGCTTCATTGGCTTGATTCTGTCCCTGATGCTTTATTGACGCCGGTTGCGAGCACACTACGCGCGCTGCAATTCCTAAGCCATGAGTGTAGCGGGGGAAGGATCATAACCGCGTGCTGCGTCGTCGGCCAGCCAGCCAGCCGGGCAGGCTGCCTTCGATGTGATACAGCCTAGTGGATCGAATGCCTGGGCCGGCCCCGGCCGTGCTTTGCGCCTACCCGGGATGCAGCAGCCTGGTTGCTTTGCGGGACTCAGAAGCGGATTCGGCCGGTGAAGGCATCCTTGAGCATCACCCAGTCTCCCATAAAGCTATAGAGCGGGTACTTGAACGTGGCGGGCTTGTTCTTCTCGAAGACGAAATGGCCAACCCAGGCGAAACCGTAGCCGGCGAGTGGCAGTGTCATTAGCCACAGCCACTGCTGGGTGGCCAGCGCATAGCCGAGGATGAACAGGACCAGCAGGCTGCCCACGTAGTGAAGCCGTCGGCAGGTGTCATTGCTGTGCTCCAGCAGGTAGTAGGGATAGAACTCGGCGAAGCTGTTGAAACGCTGTGTGGAATCGATGGCCATGGCCCACCTCCGGCTCTTGTTGTCTTGAGAAAGTGTAGGACGGGTGCCCTTCCGAACCAGTGGCAAAGGGGGCCAGATTAGTATCCTTGCGCTCCACCAGTCCGTGGCCCTGCAAAGGGGTGTCCGGCGGTCAGCTCACTTTCGGATTTTCCAGGTCACTGAAACCTGGGGGAAATATTCTTGATTTAGCGTGGCTGCACGTTTTCCTGAGGATCATCGTGTGAGTCGTGCAGCAAGAAACCTTCGAAAGACCCTGGACGCTGTGGCCATCAACAATGAGGCGGCCGCGATAGCCGTGATGCGGGCGGCCGATCGAATCGGCGATGAACTGCTGAGGCAGCAATTGTTCAATGTGGTCCGGCGGATGAACCAGGACGCGGCCGAGTTACGGGTTGCCCGGGAGAAGGTTTCGGGTACGGGAGCCTGGATGGCTTGATCTGAGCGGGACGGGGCGTCGTGGCACGCGTGTGCGCCCTGCTGCGTCCCTTCTAGCTCTGGCTCGGTCTCTGTTTGCTGGCTAACTATCTGAATCCTTGACACATTCTTGGATTGGATGTTTCGCCACGGTTGGCTTGATGTTAGAGTGCCATCGGTCGCCAAGGAAGGCGCCCATCTCAGCCGCTTGTCTCGGCATTCGCCGCACCTCCCCATTCGATCCCTTGCAAGAACCGTCGCGTGACTCGACGAACCCGCGCGGATGCCTCTCACTGATGGCCCGGTATTTCGACCTGGGACGGGCTGGATATGCCGCGACCAGGGTGAGTATCCTTGGTCGCCAACTCGCCTCGACGCGAGTTGTCCTGAACCCATCATAAGAAGGCGTCATGAGCGAACGCACCACCTCTTCGAGCTGGGCCCTTGGCATTGTGCAGGCCCTGGAAATGGGCGGAGTCGATTGCCATAGCCTGTTTCCCGAACTCGGCCTTGACTACCAGGCGCTTAGCGACCCCGATGCGCGTTTCCCGCAGGATGGCATGACGCGCTTGTGGCTGCGTGCGGTCGAGCTGTCGGGGAATCCGGCCATTGGCCTGAACATGGCGAAAGTGGTACGCCCGGCTTCTTTCCATGTGGTTGGGTATGCGTTGATGTCCAGCCGGACCTTGAAGGAAGGCTTCGCTCGCCTGGTGCGATACCAGCGGATCATTGCCGAGGGGGCTGACCTGAGCTTCGACTCAACGACCGAAGGTTATGCCCTCAGTCTGGCGGTGCATGGCGATCGCCTGCCACCGGCACGGCAAAGTGCGGAAGCATCGATGGCCTATTGCCTGGCGTTCTGCCGTTGGATGACGGGGCGGCCGATCAATCCCCTGGAGATTCGTTTCCAGGGCGGGCCGCCGGCGAATCTGGAGCCTTATCGGCAGGTGTTTCAGGCACCATTGCGCTTCAACGCCGAGCAGTGTTCGCTGCTGTTCAGCCGCGCTGACATGGAAGCCAAGTTGCCGACCGCCAACGAGTCCCTGGCACAGTTGCATGACCGGTTCGCGGGTGACTTCCTGGCACGGTTCTCTGGTAGTCGGGTTACCCACCAGGCGCGGCAGGTACTTTGCCGGCTGCTGCCTCAGGGGGAGCCGAAACGCGAGGTGGTGGCACGCACCTTGTGCCTGTCTGAGCGCACCTTGCAGCGTCGCCTGCAGGAGGAGGGAACGAGCTTCCAGCAGTTGCTCGATGACACCCGTCGCGAGCTGGCCGAGCAGTACCTTGCACAGCCGAGCCTGACGCTGCTGGAAATTGCCTACCTGCTGGGCTTTGCCGATCCCAGCAATTTCTTCCGGGCCTTCCGTCGCTGGTTCGATAGCACGCCCGGTGAGTACCGCGCACGCCTCGAGTGATCCACTGGCGGCCTCAGTGTCGCCAGAAGTAGGGAGTGCAAAGCACCAGCACGGTAAGGATCTCCAGCCGACCCAGGAGCATGCCGAGGGTGAGCAACCATTTGGCGCCGTCGGGTAGGCTGGAGAAGTTGCCGGCTGGGCCGATGATCTCGCCCAGGCCCGGCCCCACGCCTGAGACGGTGGCCGCTGCGCCGGTTAGCGACGTGATCCAGTCCAGCCCCATCAGCGAGAGGCCCAGGGCTATAACGCAGATGATGATGGTGAAAAAAAAGGAGAACGTCAGAATCGAACGGACGATATCCTCGTCCAGGCGATGGCCGTTGTACTGCTGCTTGATTACCGCGCGAGGGTGGATCAGCTGATAGAGGTTGGCCTTGAGCAGGATATAGGCCACCTGGAAGCGGAAGATCTTGATGCCGCCTGCCGTGGAGCCGGAGCAGCCGCCTACGAATCCCAGATAGAAGAACAGCATCAGCGAGAAATTGCCCCACAGGCTGTAATCGCCAAGGGCGAAGCCGGTAGTGGTAAGAATGGACGTGGTGTTCACCGCGACGTGGCGCAGGGCGTCGAGCCAGTGCAGTTCGGTGGTCAGCCAGTACCAGGTGCCCAACACCGCCCAGATGCCCAGTAGCATCCCCAGAAAACCGCGCACTTGCTGGTCTCTGAGCAAGGCATTGCGATTTCCGCGCAGGACGGAAACGTACAGCATGAACGGCAGACTGCCGAGGATCATCACCACCACCGCAACCCAGTGAACGGCAGGTTGGTCCCACTTCGCCAGTGACTGGTCCGACGTGGAGAAACCGCCGGTGGCGATGGCCGACATGGCGTGGTTGACCGCGTCGAAGCCGTTCATGCCGGCCATCCAGAAGGCCAGGGTGCCCAATATGGTGAAGCCGACATACACCACCACAATGTACTTGGCCACCATGTGCGAGCGGGGCATGACCTTTTCCGAGCGGTCGGAGGACTCCGTCTGGAACAGCCGCATTCCGCCGATGCGCAGTAGCGGCAGGATCGCTACTGCCATGCCGATGAAGCCGATACCACCCAGCCAGTGCAGCAGTGAGCGCCACATCAGGATGCCCGGAGACATTGTGTCCAGGCCGCTGAGCACGGTGGCACCAGTGGCGGTGATCCCGGACATGCTCTCGAAATAGGCATCGGTGAAACTCAGATGCTGGGTAAAGAGGAAGGGCAGGGACGCGAAGGTCCCGACAACGATCCAACTGCTTACCGTGAGCAGATACATGTCCCTGGGGCGCAGATGCACCTGCTCCGGGCGACCTGGGATGACCAGCCCGAGGCCTGCAATGAAGGTAATCAGGCTCGACCAGATAAAGGCATTGATGTCCTGGGTGCGCTCGTAGGCCACCAGTATCGAGGCGGGAATCGCCATGCTCACAGCCAGGGTGATGAGAAAGATGCCGATTAGGAAGCCGATGATGCGCAGAGTCGGCAGGGCCATTGGGTGTGCGTTCCTGGAAGCTGGGCGAAAGGCGCAATTCTAGCTGCGCCAAGCATCGGGTTAAACGGTGATCTCAGTGTTTCCAGAAGGCCGGGGTGAGCAACACCAGCACTGTCAGGATTTCCAGTCGGCCTAGGAGCATACCGACGGTAAGCAGCCACTTGGCGGAGTCTGGGAGGGTCGAGAAGTTGCCTACCGGTCCGATGATCGGTCCCAGTCCGGGGCCAACGTTGCAGACGGCAGTGGCGGCGCCGGTCAACGCGGTGACCCAGTCGAGCCCGATCAGGCAGAGGCCCAGGGCAATCACGCCGATGGTGATGGTGAAGAAGAAGGAAAAGGTGATCAGCGAGCGGACGATGTCGTCGTCCAGGTTGTGGCCGTTGTACTGTTGTTTGATCACCGCGCGAGGATGCACCAATTGCTGGAGGTTGGCCTTGAGCAACTGGTAGGCCACCTGGAAGCGGAAGATTTTCAGGCCGCCGGCCGTGGAGCCCGAACAACCGCCGACGAAGGTGAGATAGAAGAACAGCATGACCGAGAAGCTGCCCCAGAGCGTGTAGTCGCCCAAGGCGAAGCCTGTCGTGGTCACAACGGAGGTGATGTTGACGGCAACGATTCGGACCGCGTCCATCCAGTTATTCTCGGAGTTGGCCCACAGCCAGGTGCCAACAACCAGCCAGGAGGCCACCAGGAAGCCGACGAACCCGCGAACCTGGTGATCCTTGAGGAGCGCTTTGCGGTGACCGCGAAAGGTCGCCACGTAGAGGGTAAATGGCAGGCTACCGAGCATCATCAGAATCACCGCTACCCAGTGCACGGCGGGTTGTTTCCAGTTGGCCAACGACGAGTCCGACGTGGAGAAACCACCCGTGGAGATTGCTGCCATCGAGTGGTTGATCGACTCGAATGGGGTCATGCCGGCAGCCCAGAACGCAAAGGCGCCAATTACTGTCAGGCTTGTGTAAACGAGCAAGATGAATTTGGCCACCATGTGCGAGCGGGGCATCACCTTCTCACCCCAGTCGGATGACTCGGTCTGGAACAGGCGCATGCCACCGACCCGCAGCAACGGCAGGATCGCCACCGCCATGCCGATAAAACCGATACCGCCCAGCCAGTGCAGCATCGAGCGCCAGATCAGCAGTCCTGGGGATGCGCTGTCGAGGCCGGTCAGGACCGTCGAGCCGGTGGTGGTGATGCCGGACATGGTCTCGAAGAAGGAGTCGGTGTAGCTGATGTGCTGGATCAGCACCATTGGCAAGGCGGCGAAGCAGCACACCACCACCCAGCTGGCGGTGGTCAGCATGTACATGTCCCGCGGGCGCAGGTGAACGTGTTCGGGGCGCCCGGGCAGGACCACCGCCAGCCCCGCGACAAAGGTGACCAGGCTCGACCACAGGAAGGCATCCAGGTCGTCGGTGCGCTCGAACATCAACAGGGTGAGCATGGGAAAGATCATGCTGACGGCCAGGGTGATGAGAAAGAGGCCGATGATGAAGCCGATCATGCGCAGGGTCGGGAGAGACATGGAGTCCTCTTGGACTGGGATTCAGGCGCGCCATTCTACGCATCTGCTCGGGCCGAAGGAACGAGCACAAGGGGGCTTCACAAGCTTATTGCGCTGGATAGAATAGCCAGCCAGGCGCCGGCCCTTGCCGGTTTCTGAGATCTGTTCATCATCATGTCCGAATCCAATCCATGCTTGGCGTGCGGCGCCTGTTGCGCGCATTTTCGTGTGTCTTTCTTTTGGGGTGAGTGCCAGTCCGCCGGCGGTATCGTGCCGGATGATCGGGTAGTCCAGATCAGCCCCCATCTGGTTGCTATGCAGGGGACCGAGAGCAAGCCCGTGCGTTGCGTCGGCCTACTCGGCGAGGTGGGTTGCGGCGTACGCTGTGCCTTGTACGAGCACCGCTCCAGCACCTGTCGGGAATTCGAGGCGTCCTGGTCCAATGGTGAGCACAACCCCCATTGCGATACAGCGCGAGCAGCCTACGGCATGCCGCCTTTGACACCGCCCTTGCAACCGCACCAGGTGCCGGAGCGGGTGGCCTGACGATCTCCATCAGATAGAATGCCGGCTCTTTGGAATCTGGAGGTGGCCAATGGAGGCTCTCGACGCTCTGCTTAATCGTGTATCCCTGGCCCGCCTTCAGGAGCCTGCACCTGATGCAGCCCAGCGCGAGCTCTTGTTCCGGGCGGCATTGCGGGCGCCGGATCATGGTTATCTGCGGCCGTGGCGTTTCCTGACCGTTGAGGGCGCGGCGCGTGACAAGCTCGGCGAACTGTTCGCCTCTGCGCTGCTGAGCAAGGACCCAGAGGCGTCTGAGCAAGCCATCGCCAAGGCGCGTGCCATGCCGCTGCGCGCCCCGCTCCTGGTGGTGGTTATCGCCACGTTGCAGGCAGGTCACAAGGTGCCGGAGAGCGAGCAACTGCTGTCTGCCGGTTGTGCCGCTCACGGCATACTGCTTGCCGCCCATGCCCAAGGCCTAGGAGCCATGTGGCGCACAGGAGAGATGAGCTATAACCGCCAGGTGGCCGCCGGACTCGGCCTGAGTGAGCAGGAGCGCATCGTTGGTTTCCTCTACCTGGGCAGCGTTGCGGGCGAGCGACGCAATCCACCAGAGCTGCAGCCAGCGGACTTCGTCAAGGCCTGGGCCTGATCAGAATTCAGGGGATAACGGAAGCTCCAGAGTGGCGGCGAAGCCCCCATCGGGGTGATTCTCCAGCTTCAAGGTACCGCCATGGCGCTCCGCCGCGCGGCGGGCGATGGCCAGGCCAAGACCGTGACCTGCCGCGGCCTGGTTGGGCGCGCGGTAGAACGGCTCACCCAGTCGTGTCAGGTGCTCCGAGGCGACTCCAGGCCCGTGGTCGCGCACGCGGATCAGTAACCGATCCGCTTCCTGGTGTGCCGCGATCTCGATGGGCTGCCCGGGCGAGTTGAAGCGCAGGGCGTTGCGCAGGAGGTTGTCCAATGCGCGTTCCAGCATGTCGCGCCAGCCGTCCAGCCGGACTCCGCTTTCACATTCGACTCGCAGGTCCTGTTCCGGATCCAGCAGCTTGGCATCGTCGACCAGTTCGTCCAGTAGCGGGCGTAGCTGGATCGGTTGGCGGGCGCCTGGCTCTGCATCCAGGCGTGCCAGTGCGAGAATTTCGCTGATCAAGGCTTCAAGTCGGTCGCATTCTTGGCTGAGTCGGGGCCAGAGACGATCGCGCTGCTCTGGGGTGGCACGCTCAGCCAGGGCAAGGGCGACCCGCAGACGGGCGAGTGGCGAGCGCAGTTCATGGGAGACATCACGCAGCAATTGGCGTTGACTGCCAATCAGCCCCTGGAGTCGTTGTCCCATGCGGTTGAAATCACCCGCAAGTACGCCAAGCTCGTCGCGGCGGCGGGCCAGCCTGGACAGGCTGTCCTGCTGGTAGGCGGTTTGCCCCAGGTCGTGGACAGCACGACGTAGGCGGTTAAGCGGTCGGGTAATGGACAGGGTCAGCGCCAGGCTGAACAGGGTCAGCACCACCAATGCAATGACCAGGGCACTGATTGGCCACAGAAGGCTCCCACGGTGCCAGGCATCGAGTTCCGGGTAGGGAATGCGGTAGATCAGCAGGTAGGACTCGTTGCTGGCGGGGCTGGTGTACTCCTCGGTCAGTCGGCGCCAGGGCAGCCGGCGCTTGTTGGGGTGGCGCGCCTCGAAAGCCGCGGCGCGTGGCGGGAAGGTGCCTTCCACCACCGGATGTCCGGTGTCGTTAAGTATCTGCACGTCGATCCGGGCGCGGTGCCGGAAGCGCTCGAGGTAGCTCTGGGTGTCGCTTGGGCCCTGGGATTCATAGCGCTGGACCAACTGCTCGGCGAGTCCTTGCAGGGCGGGATGACGGCTGAGGATCCAGGCGTCCTGATTCAGGGCGCGGCCAAGCAGGATCGACAGACCGGCTACGATAGCCAGGGCCAGCCACAGGGTTGCGAGAATCCGCCAGAACAGTGAGCGCACTCGAATACTCCTGAACAGCAAAGCCCACCAGGCCGGCTGGCCTGATGGGCAGGGTAGTGGGCCGTCGGCACGGGGCCGCGGGTGTTACTGGGCCTTTTTGTCCTTCTCAGCCTTCCAGGCCTCGAACTCGGCGCGTTCGGCACGGCGCTCTTCCAGCTTCTTCTGCAGGTCGTCGAAGGCTTTCTGCTGCTCGGGTTTGAGCTGCGCGCGGATCGCGTCGCGATTCTTGGTTTCAGCGGCTTTCAGCTCGTCCTGCATGGCCTTCTGCTCGGCGGCGGGCAGTTTGTCCAGGTAGCGCTGGGTGATCTCGTGGCGGCTTTTCATCTGCTCGCGCATCAGTTTGCCGATTTCCTGGCGCTGCTCGCGGGTAAGGTCCAGCTCTTTGAACATGTGCGCGCCACCGTAACCGTGTTCGTGGCGCGGGCCGCCTTCAGGCATGGCCATGGCCACAGTAGGCAGTGCGGCGGCGAGCAGCAGGGCGGTGAGTGTCTTGCGCATGGTGGTTCTCCTCGTTTCGATTCCGGCCGGTTGCCGGATGTGCCCAGTCTAGGGATGGCAAGGTCAAGGGCAGTCAGCCGAGGGTAAAGCCTGAGTAAAGAGGTGCCTGTCAGGCTGAGCGTCTGTAGGAGCGAACTCATTCGCGAAACGCTGTGTAGCCTCACCGATGGGGCTACCGCTGTCAGGCGCTGTAGTAGTAGCCGCGGCTACGCAGCGCCAGGATGCGCGGGCGGCCGTCGGCATGCAGACCGAGCTTCTTGCGCAGGTTGCTGACGTGCATGTCGAGGCTGCGGTCGTACAGGGTGAGCTTGCGTCCCAGCGCCAGTTGCGCCAGCTGTTGCTTATCAAGGGGCTCACCGGGCTGGCGCAGCAGGGCTTCCAGGATCCGGCCTTCGGACAGGGTCAGGCTGATCTCGTGGTCACCGATGGTCACGACGCCGCGCACCGGGCTGTAGCAAAGGTCACCCAGTTCCAGTTGGCTGGACTGCTGGGGCGGCAGTGTGCGGCGCAGCACGGCGCGCAGGCGGGCCGTGAGCTCGCGTGGGTCGCAGGGTTTGGCCAGGTAGTCATCGGCGCCCAGCTCCAGGCCGAGGATCCGGTCCAGGGGCTCGCCACGTGCCGAGAGCATCAGTACCGGCAATTCCGGGTGGTCGCTGCGTAGTTGCTTGAGTAGTTCCAGGCCGCTGCCGTCGGGCAGCATGACATCGAGCACCACGGCGGCGGGTGTCTGTTCGGCGAGGGCGAGGCGGGCCGAGCGGCCATCGTGGCACGCGCGCGCGCTGAAGCCTTCCTGGCCAAGCCAACTGATCAGGAGCTCGCAGAGCTCCTGGTCGTCGTCGATAAGCAGCAGTTCGCTCATGGGGTAGGGGTATCGGTCAATTGATCCATTGGCGGCGATGTCGTTGCCCACCGCGAGCGGGCATGCCGCTCTCCTGGGATAGGACGGGATGCCACCACCCATGGCGAGCCGGGTTGCGGCTCGCTGACGAGGACGGTGAGCGCAGTTATCTCAGGGGTAGACCTGCTTGAACGGTTTTACCAGCACGTCCGCGTAGACGCCGGCTGCGCGGTAGGGGTCTGCGTCCGCCCAGGCCTGTGCTGCGGCCAGGGACTCGAACTCGGCGACGATCAGGCTGCCAGTGAAACCCGCGCTACCCGGGTCGTTGCTGTCTACGGCGGGGTGCGGGCCGGCCAGCACGAGGCGGCCTTCGGCCTTCAGTTGCTCCAGACGGGCGAGGTGTGCGGGGCGGCTGGCGAGGCGGTTCTCCAGGGAGTTGGCAACGTCGCTAGCAATGATGGCGTAGAGCATGGCGGTCCTTATTGGTGAGGTTTCTGGGTTTCGCCGTCATGGATGTGACGGGCGAGGAAGATGCCCTGTCCGACCAGGAACAGTACGGTCATGCCCAAGCTGCCGAAGACTTTGAAGTCGACCCAGAACTCGTGGAAGGTGAAGGCCACGAACAGGTTGGCGAAGCCGCAGACCAGGAAGAACATGATCCACGCCACGTTCAGGCGGACCCAGATGGGCTGGGGCAGGTTGACCGCGTGACCCATGATGCGCTGGATCAGTGGCCTGTCACCGATGAAGTGGCTGGCGGCAAAGCCCAGGGCGAACAACCAGTTCACGACCGGTGCCTTCCATTTGAGGAAGGTCTCGCTGTGGAAGGCCAGGGTCATGCCGCCGAATACCAGGCACGCCACCAGGGTCAGCCATTGGCCTTTTTCCAGCCGACGCTGGAGCAGGAACAGGGTGCCGTAGACGATCAGCGAACTGATGATCAAAACGGCGGTAGCGCTGAAAATTCCGCCTAGCATATAGGTATGCCCGGCAAGGTCGACGGCGCGAGGATCCAGTTTGTAGACGATGAAGAAGAGGATAAGCGGGATGAAGTCGATGAATTGTTTCACGGCGGCAGCCAGAAGCGGGATGTGGCGGCATAATAACAAACCATTCCCTTAGCGAAAGCCGACCCCATGCAGATTGACCTGCACTGCCACAGTACAGCCTCCGATGGCGCCCTGGCCCCCGCCGCCCTGGTTGCGCGCGCGCGCGAACGCGGTGTACAGGTCCTGGCGCTGACCGACCACGACACCCTGGAGGGGTTGGATGAGGCCCGCGAAGCGGCCAAGTCGCTGGATATGCAACTGATAAACGGCATCGAGCTGTCTTGCACTTGGGGTGGCGCGACTATCCACGTCCTGGGCTATGCGTTCGACACGGATGCGCCGGCGCTGGTCGCGGCGATTGCCTCGCTGCGCGAGGGGCGTTGGGCCCGTGCAGAAGAAATCTCACGTCGCTTGGCCGCCAAGGGTATGCCCGGCGCCCTGGAAGGCGCTCGAGCCGTACAGCAGCAGTTGGGAGACAGCGGAAACGCCCCGGCACGGCCGCATTTTGCCGAGTTTCTCGTGCGCGAAGGCCATGTCAGCGATCGTTCCGACGCGTTCCGAAAATGGCTGGGCGCGGGGAAGCTTGGCGATGTGAAGCAGCATTGGCCAACCCTGGAAGAGGCAGTTGGTACGCTACGTGCTGCGGGCGCCTGGATCAGCTTGGCGCACCCCTGGCAATACAATTTCACTGGCGCCAAGCGACGCAAGCTGGTGGCCGACTTCATCAAGGCTGGAGGCCATGCGCTCGAAGTCGCCAATGGCCTACAGCCCGCTGACCAGGTAGGTTGCTTGGCCGGTTTGGCGCGCGAGTTCGGCATGTTGGTGAGTGCCGGAAGCGATTTTCATGCACCCTGCGAATGGTCGGAGCTGGGCATGTACCGACCGTTGCCGGACGATTTGCCGCCAATCTGGGCGCGCTTCCGCCATGCACACAGCCATATTGCTGCCCTCTGAACAGGGAGAAGTCGTGAGTCAATTTTTCCAGGTACACCCGGAAAACCCCCAGCCGCGCCTGATAAAACAGGCAGTGGAGATCATCAAGGCCGGTGGCGTGATCGTCTATCCGACGGACTCATCTTACGCGCTGGGTTGCCTGATCGGCGACAAGGGGGCGGTGGAGCGAATCCGCCGGCTGCGTCGTCTGGATGAAAAGCACAATTTCACCCTGGTGTGTCGAGACCTGTCGGAATTGGGCGTGTTCGCCAAGGTCGATACCGCGGCGTTCCGACTGCTGAAGGGGCATACCCCGGGTCCGTATACGTTCATCCTCAGTGCGACCCGAGAGGTCCCGCGCATGCTCATGCATCCAAAACGGCGGACCATTGGGCTACGCGTGCCGAACCATCCCATCGCCTTGGCGCTGCTGGAGCAACTGGGGGCGCCGCTGATGAGCACCAGTCTGATTCTGCCGGGCGAAACGCTACCGATGAGCGACCCCTACGAAATGCGCCGGATCCTCGAGCATCAGGTCGACCTTATCATCGATGGCGGCCCCGGCGGGATGGAGGCCTCCACCGTGATCAACCTGTCCGAAGGCGAGCCCGAGGTGGTGCGCGTAGGCTGTGGCGACCCTGAGCCTTTCCTGAGCGAGGAATAACCTCGGCCTCGCATCGACTCAGAGCAGGATTGCCACCACGATCACGATCAGCAGAATGAGCAGGAAATCCGTCCCGCTCAGGGCTCCGCCTGCCGGCAGCGAGTCGATGCGCTGCGATAATTGAGCAGCTTCCTCCGCCGTCAGGGCTTTTACGCGGGCCCGGGCTGTGGCCGGATCGACACCCAATGACTGCATTTCGTCCGCGACGGTGGCTTGCGAGAGAAATGCTTCGATCTTGGCGTGATCATCCTGGATTTGCTGAGTCGCTATCGCCTCTTGCGTGCTGATGAGACCAGCCTGGGCAGTCGCGGCGGGCAGCAGAGCGAGGCAGATGAGGATCAAGGCGGTGCTGGACATCAGGGTCAGTCGTTTCATGGCATCCTCCCGAGTTTCCGCTTGAGACATCCGTGGACTGGTTCGTGCTTTGTAAGTCTGGCACAGAGTGATACTTTCAGCGCTTTCCTGCTGACGGGTAACGTCAGCGCCCCAGGCCTGATGAGAGGATCCCATGCAAGACACGCCGCCAATCGAGGCTGGCGAGGACCAGGCCAGTGCCCAGCAGGAGTTGCCTTTTGCACTGGTCTACGGCCAGGCGATCACCGAGTTGCCGCAGGACCTTTACATCCCGCCGGACGCGCTGGAGATCTTCCTCGAGGCCTTCGAAGGTCCGCTCGACTTGCTGCTCTACCTGATTCGCAAGCAGAACATCGACATTCTCGATATCCCGGTCGCCGCGATCACTCATCAGTACATGGCCTATGTGGAGCTGATGAAATCGGTACGACTGGAACTCGCGGCCGAATACCTGGTGATGGCTGCCATGCTCGCCGAGATCAAGTCCCGCATGCTCCTGCCGCGCTCGAACGAGATTGAAACCGAGGAAGAAGACCCTCGCGCAGAGCTGATTCGTCGCCTGCAGGAGTACGAGCGCTTCAAGCAGGCGGCAGAAGGCATCGATGAGCTGCCCCGCGTAGGCCGCGACCTGACGGTGCCGCGGCTGGACGCCCCGCAGGCGCGTGCGCGCAAGCTGCTGCCGGACGTCTGCCTGGAAGAACTGCTGCTTTCGATGGCTGAGGTGTTGCGCCGTGCTGATCTATTCGAAAGCCACCAGATCACCCGCGAGGCGCTGTCTACCCGCGAGCGCATGAGCGAAGTGCTGGAGAAGCTCAAGGGCGGCGCTTTCGTCCCGTTCGTCGCCCTTTTCACGGCGGAGGAAGGGCGCCTCGGCGTGGTGGTGACCTTCATGGCCGTGTTGGAGCTGATCAAGGAATCCCTGGTCGAACTGGTGCAAAATGAGCCCTTCGCCCCGATCCACGTGCGTGCCCGAGCCGAATAGATGAACCTGAACGACCCCAAGGAACTCGCCTTTCTGCTGGAAGCCTTTCTGCTGGCCTCTGGCAAGCCACTGTCGCTTGAGCGTTTGGCTGAGCTCTTTGAGGAGGGCGAGCGTCCGGAGTTGTCGTTGATCCGTTCAGCCCTAGCGATCCTGGCGAAAAGTTGCGAGGGCAGGGCGTTCGAGCTCAACGAGGTAGCATCCGGCTATCGCCTGCAGGTGCGTGAATGCTATTCGCCTTGGGTGGGCCGTCTTTGGGAGGAGCGCCCCCAGCGTTATTCGCGGGCGATGCTGGAAACCCTGGCGCTGATTGCCTATCGGCAGCCCATCACGCGCGGCGAGATCGAAGACGTTCGTGGTGTAGCGGTCAACAGCCAGACCATCAAGACTTTGCTCGAGCGTGAGTGGATTCGGATCGTTGGATACCGCGACGTCCCTGGCAAGCCAGCGATGTTTGCCACCACCAGGGCATTTCTCGACCATTTCAACCTGAAGAGCCTGGAAGAGCTGCCACCACTGGCCGCGCTACGTGAGCTGGAGCCGGAACCGGTGCTGGGTCTGGATGAAGACGACGTACCCGTACCGGAGGGATTGCAGGCCCGTGCTGATGCGCAGGTGTCCGCCGAGCCTCGCGAGGAGACCAGCTTCCGCTCGCTGCTGGCAGAGCTCGATGACATGGAGCAGGGCTTGAAGACCGACTTCGATGATCTGCTGCAGGATGCGGACGAAGACGAGGCCGTGATGGCCGAAGATGATGACGAGCCGCTGTCCGATGAAGTGCTTAATTGATCGCAGTCTGGCCGCTGGTCGGCGGATGGGCTGACGCGGAGGCACGACTCAACTAGCCTGAGCTCCGTCGGCCGCGTATGATGCGCGGCCTTTTTATCTGCTACACCGGGAGGTGCCCAGATGAGTGAAATCGAATACAGCCCCGCAGGGGAAAAGCTGCAGAAGGTCCTGGCCCGTATGGGGCTGGCCTCGCGCCGCGATATTGAGGCCTGGATCAGCGAAGGCCGTGTCAAGGTCAATGGCGAGGTTGCCAGCCTGGGCCAACGCGTTGACACCCATGACGCCATCAGCGTCGATGGTCGTCTGCTCAAACGGGAAGAAGCGATTGAGAGCGTTCGCCGCGTACTGATCTACAACAAGCCAGATGGTGAAGTCTGCACCCGTGACGATCCGGAGGGCCGCCCCACTGTTTTCGAACGTCTGCCGCGCCTGAAGGCGGGTCGCTGGATCAACATCGGCCGCCTCGACATCAATACGACCGGCCTGCTGCTGTTCACCACTGATGGTGAGTTGGCCAATCGCCTGATGCACCCCTCATATGAAATGGACCGCGAGTACGCCGTGCGCGTGCGGGGTGAAGTCACTGAAGAAATTCTCGCGAACCTCAAGCAGGGCGTGATGCTGGATGATGGCCCGGCCAAGTTCACCGATATCCAGGAAGCACCTGGCGGCGAAGGACTCAATCATTGGTACCACTGCGTGGTGATGGAAGGCCGTAACCGCGAAGTGCGTCGTCTCTGGGAGTCCCAGGGGCTGGTGGTCAGCCGTCTGAAGCGGGTGCGTTTCGGTCCGGTGTTCATGACCTCCGACCTGACGATGGGGCGCTGGCGCGAGATGAGCCAAGGCGAAGTCGACATTCTGAGTGCCGAAGTTGGCCTGAAGCCGGTGGCTTTACCTGCCATGAAGGGCAAGTCCCGCGAAAAGCTGGACCGTCTGCAGCGTAAGTCGGCGAAGCCGGTTCCTGCCCGCGCACCGCGTCGTGACGACCTCGAGCGCCCGGTCCGCGGGCCGCGCAGCGATTCGAGTGAGCGTCCTGCTCGTAGCCCGCGCAGCGATTCGAGCGAGCGTCCGGCACGTGGACCACGCAGTGAATCGGGTGAGCGTCCTGCTCGTGGCCCGCACAGTGATTCGAGCGAGCGTCCGGCACGTGGCCCACGCAGTGAATCAGGTGAGCGTCCAGCCCGTGGGCCGCGGAATGAGTCGAGCGATCGTCCGGCTCGTGCACCCCGTCCGGCCGCTCGCGGTGGTGAAGGTCGTGGCACGCCGGTGGCTGAGCGTCCTCGCGACGTCAACAAGAAGCGTCCGGGCAAGCCGCAACACGAGCGTCCGGCGGTCGAGTTGGCTGATCGTCCTGCGCGCAAACCCAAGCCGCAGCGCCCAGAGAACAAGCGCAGCGGCCCGCCGGCTAGCGAGGGGCAGCGTCCTGGTTTTGGCCGCCGCCGCTGATCGCTTCAGCCAGTGAATGCACAAGGGGCCCAAGGGGGCCCTTTGTTCATTCGGGATGTTGTGAGCTGGTGTTTCCAGCGAGGTGCCGAGATCAGCTCAATGCGCTCAGGTAGCGCACGACATCGGTGGCACCCACCAGGCGTAACCCTTCGCCCAATGCCGTGGCCTCGACATGGTCTTTAGGCAGCATGAGGAACTCGGGGGCACCGACATTGCGCAGGAGCTTCAGGCGGGAATAGGGAATGCCGGTGTCCAGCAGAAGTCCCATGAAGGCCGGATCGCTCCAGGCTTGCGTGGGCATTGCCAGCACGTGGTAGCGCATATCCAGCTGCGCCAGTCCTTCCGGCCTGAGCTGGTAATGGGTCACCTCGGCGGGCAGCGTGGTTTCCAGTTGGCGCAGTCGCGCATAGGAGATGGCAGCAGCAAATGCCTCGGTGTGTTGCTCGCCGCACCAGAACATTCGGCTGCCGTGCCAGCTGGCCCGATAGAGGTTGATGGGGTCGCCGGCGAGGAATCTCGGCAATGGCAGGCTAATGGCCTTGATGAAGTCCTTGTAGCTGATGATTTTGACGGACCGGATGTGCAGGCTGGCCAGGTAATCCTCGAAGCTGGGCGTCGGGGGCAGCTCCACATTGCCATTGTTCAGCCCGTCGACCTGGCGCAGGTCAATGCTGGGCAGCTGATGCTGTTTCCGTTCCACCAGGCGAATCAAAACAGCGTGAGCGTCAGCCTTGTGCTCCTGAACGGGGCCAGACAGTGCTCCTCGTGGCAGTTCGACCAGCCGCTGCAGGGGTGGGCCGGCCTGCCACCAGATGCTGGGCTCGATTTTGGGTAGGGGCGCAAACGGAAGTCGGAGCTGGCAGGCTTTTTCGAAGATCCGCCGCGGCGCCTGATTGCCAAGGCCAAAACGCTGGGCCAATGCAGCCAAGCGGGCGGTCAGCGTATTGGGCAGCAGCATGCTCATGGCCTGTTGGATACTCCCGGGTCACGACTGGCAGTGTGGCAGAAGGTTGTTGCCGTCGCACAATCAACCGTGGCCAATTCCGCTTGGCGGAAGCCGGGTGTATACAAACGGTTTGGCATAATCATCGTGGTCATTTTCGAGGATGCCTCCGTGCCCAGTCTCGTGCTGGATATTTCCCTGTCTGCCGAAGCGTTCCTGGCAGTCTACCAAGGTCGTGCAAATCGCATATTACTGAAAAGCCGAAATGGTCGCAGGGTGAGCCTGCCGGTCCATCACCTGCGGCCCTATATTGGCCATCAGGGCGTATGCGGTTGCTTCCAGTTGGAGTTCAGTGGAGATGGCTGCCTGTTGAGTCTGCATCGCCTCGCGTGATGGGGGTTGCGCAGCTATAATCGCCGGCCCACATCGCCGATCGATATCCGACCATGTACTCCCTGGCCCGCGAACTGCTGTTCTCGCTCTCTCCTGAAACCTCCCATGAACTGTCCATCGACCTGATTGGTGCGGGTGGTCGCCTGGGCCTCAATCGCCTGCTGACCAAGGCACCGGCCAGTTTACCGGTCAAGGTAATGGGGCTTGAGTTCCCTAATCCGGTGGGACTTGCGGCTGGCCTGGACAAGAACGGTGATGCCATCGACGGCTTCGCCCAATTGGGTTTTGGCTTCATCGAAATCGGCACCGTGACACCGCGCCCGCAGCCGGGTAATCCGAAGCCGCGGCTGTTCCGGCTGCCGGAAGCCGAGGCCATCATCAACCGTATGGGCTTCAACAACCACGGCGTCGACCACTTGCTTGCCCGTGTGCGCGCGGCAAAGTACAAGGGCGTGCTGGGTATCAACATCGGTAAGAACTTCGACACCCCGGTCGAGCGCGCCGTGGATGATTACCTGGCCTGCCTGGACAAGGTTTACGCCCATGCCAGCTATGTCACGGTGAACGTCAGTTCGCCCAACACCCCAGGCTTGCGCAGCCTGCAGTTTGGCGACTCGCTCAAGCAGTTGCTCGAGGCCCTTCGGGCCCGTCAGGAAAGCCTGGTCAAGGTGCATGGCAAGTACGTACCGCTGGCAATCAAGATCGCTCCTGACATGAGTGATGCAGAAACTGCCCTGGTCGCGCAGGCCTTGTTGGAGTCCGGCATGGACGCAGTCATCGCCACCAACACCACCCTCGGCCGCGAAGGTGTGGAAGGGTTGCCGCACGGGGACGAAGCTGGCGGTCTGTCAGGAGCACCCGTGCGGGAGAAGAGCACGCACACGGTCAAGGTGCTGGCGGACGAGTTGGGTGGGCGCCTGCCGATCATTGCCGTTGGTGGGATCACCGAGGGCCGCCATGCCGCAGAGAAAATTGCGGCTGGGGCCAGCCTGGTGCAGATCTACTCGGGTTTCATCTACAAGGGCCCGGCGCTGATTCGCGAGTCCGTGGATGCGATTGCCGCGTTGCCGAAGAGTTGAGGGAAATAAAAAGGGCTCCCTTGAAGGGAGCCCCTGGGCTTGCGCCCGCCGCCCGGATGGGGCGTGCTTGATGAAGTCGGTGTGATCCTGGGTCAGCCGACGGCGTGGAGTTCGTTGAGGCGGTGAATACCGGCGGTGCCGGTCAAGCCATCCCAGTTATCGCCACGGCCTTCTCGCCAGCCGTTGATCCAGGCTTGCCGTGTGGTGGGATGGGTGAAAGGACAAAGGTCGCGGGATTTGCCATTGATGCCGTGCTGATAGCCGCGCAAGAATGCTCGCTCCATCGGATCACGCTTAAGTCTTCTCATAGGGTGTAGCCCTCATTTGTTGACTGTTATGTCCCAATGGCCCCAGGTGGGACCTGGCAGAAATCCTCTGCCTTCAGATGCCCGTTGCCGGCGTGACGGGTCTCCCGCCGTCACCCTTGCGGCGACGGCATAGACTGATTTCTAACGAATGCACCCAGGCCTGTGAATGATCAATTTGTCATAAGGGCGTAACCGAAATAGGGTTACGGCCATAAGCTGTAGGAAGGATTTTTCGCTCCTTCCTGGCCAAAGCCGCGGGTTACGTGGGCTGGCTGAATGCGTGCTGTCGATCTGCTAGTTCGCCAGCGAAGCGAGATTAGGAATTTTCATTTCCGACGAAGGGCCATTCTGCGGCCATACGTCACACTATTTTTCACCGCACAGTCCTGTTTCTGTGCCGCTGATCGCCCGAGGTTCTGGAAACGCCCATGTCGGACCAATACGAACTTTTTCTCACTTGCCCGAAAAGCCTTGAAGGACTTCTGGCCGAAGAGGCCACTCGCCTGGGATTACAGGATGTCCGTGAGCAGGTGGCTGCAGTGCGGGGGCAGGGCGACCTGGAAACCGCCTATCGTTTGTGCTTGTGGTCCCGGTTGGCAAACCGCGTCCTGCTGGTGCTCAAGCGCTTCAAGCTGGAGAACGCCGAGGAGCTGTACCAAGGTGTCCACGATGTGGACTGGGAAGAGCATCTGGACCCAGCCGGCAGCCTCGCGGTGGAATTCAGCGGGCACGGCTCAGGCATCGACAACACACATTTCGGTGCCCTCAAGGTGAAGGATGCCATCGTCGATCGGTTGCGGACGGCTGAAGGCATTCGTCCGAAGGTCGACAAGGTGAATCCCGACCTGCGCGTGCACTTGCGCCTCGAGCGGGGGGAGGCGATTCTTTCCCTCGACCTGTCCGGCCACAGCCTGCATCAGCGAGGCTACCGACTGCAGCAGGGCGCCGCACCGCTGAAGGAGAACCTCGCAGCGGCGATCCTGCTGCGCGCGGGCTGGCCACGTATTGCCGCCGAGGGCGGTGCGCTGGCCGATCCGATGTGCGGTGTCGGCACGTTCCTGGTCGAAGCAGCCATGATGGCTGCCGATATCGCACCAAACCTCAAGCGCGAACGTTGGGGCTTCTCAGCCTGGCTGGGCCATGTTCCGGCGATCTGGAAGAAACTGGCCGAAGAGGCCGAAGCCCGCGCTGAAACGGGACTCAGCCAGCCGCCGCTTTGGATTCGTGGTTACGAAGCCGATCCTCGGCTGATCCAGCCTGCGCGCAACAACATCGAGAGAGCCGGGCTGGGCGAGTGGGTGAAAATCTATCAGGGCGAGCTCGCAACCTTCGAGCCACGCCCGGATCGTAGCCAGAAGGGCCTGGTGATCAGCAACCCGCCTTATGGCGAGCGCCTGGGTGATGAGGCCAGCCTTCTCTACCTCTACCAGAACCTTGGTGAGCGCCTGCGTCAGGCGTGCCTGGGCTGGGAAGCTGCGGTGTTCACCGGCGCGCCCGAGCTTGGCAAACGTATGGGGATTCGCAGCCACAAGCAGTACGCGTTCTGGAACGGCGCACTGCCCTGCAAGCTGTTGCTGCTCAAGGTACTGCCCGAGCAGTTCGTGACCGGTGCCCGCCGCGCCGATGGCGCCAGCTCCAGCGATAGCAGCGTGTCCACGCAAAGCGAGCCGGCCCGCCTCAGTGAGGGTGGCCAGATGTTTGCCAACCGATTGCAGAAGAACCTGAAGCAGTTGGGCAAGTGGGCCAAGCGTGAGGGCATCGACTGCTACCGGTTGTATGACGCAGATATGCCGGAATATGCACTCGCTGTAGATCTCTATGGAGATTGGGTGCATGTCCAAGAGTACGCACCGCCACGCTCCATCGATCCGGAGAAGGCCCAGGGGCGTCTGCTCGATGCCCTGGCGGCAATCCCCCAGGCACTCGGCATTGATCCTTCGCGGGTGGTGGTCAAACGCCGCGAACGTCAGACCGGTACCCGGCAGTACGAACGCCAAGGCAGTGAAGGGCGCTTCATGGAGGTCAGTGAGGGCGGCGTGAAGCTGCTCGTGAACCTCACGGATTACCTGGATACCGGGCTGTTCCTCGACCATCGGCCGATGCGCCTGCGCATCCAGCGGGAGTCTTCCGGCAAGCGCTTCCTCAATCTGTTCTGCTACACCGCCACGGCGAGCGTCCATGCTGCCAAAGGGGGGGCGCGCAGCACGACCAGTGTCGACCTGTCGAAAACCTACCTGGATTGGGCCCGTCGTAACCTGGCGTTGAATGGTTTCTCCGACAAGCACAAGCTGCAACAGGGCGACGTCATGGCCTGGCTGACCGAGGACCGTGGCGAGTACGACCTGATCTTCATCGATCCGCCGACCTTCTCGAACTCCAAGCGGATGGAGGGCGTGTTCGACGTTCAGCGTGACCACGTCCAATTGCTCGATCTTGCGATGGCACGCCTGGCGCCCGGCGGCGTGTTGTACTTCTCCAACAACTTCCGCAAGTTCCAGTTAGACGAGGGCTTGTCCTTGCGTTATTCGGTAACCGACATCAGTGCCCAGACGCTCGATGCGGACTTCGCCCGCAACGCAAAGATCCACCGGGCGTGGCGCTTTACAACGCGCTGACAGCGGTACTCGGATGACCGCTCGGTCCGGTCGTCCGGCAACTGGGTGGCAGCGGTGTTACGCCGCTGTTTCTCCTAGGCAAAGTGCCACCACCTAGCTATGTTGATGCTCACAGGGACGGTCTTTCCACCCCCAGATCCGAGAAGTGAGCATGCGGTTGCTTGCGAAGGAAATACTGAACCTGTCGGCACGTTTTTCCGGCCGCCCGCTGGCATGGCTGGCGTGCCTGCTGGCCGTGCTGGGGGGGCTGGGCCTGACCTTGCTGGTCAGCGAGGCGGTCAGACGTTCCGAGGCGACGCAGTTACGCGAGCGCTTCACGCTTGCTGCCAGCGAACGCATCAGCCGCATCGAGGAGCGCCTGGACGGCCAGCTCTCAGAGCTCAATGCCGTACAACGCTTCTTCAGTAACGCCCGCGATGTGAAACGCGACGAATTCCAGAGCTTTGTCGGGCCAATGCTGGGCGACACCCTGGCGTATTCCTGGGTGCCACGAATCATCCACGCCGAGCGGGCTCGCTTCGAGCTGATGGCGCGTGCCGAGGGGCTCACCGACTTCAGCATTCGTGATGTCGATAGCCGAGGTGACCTGGGTGTCAGCCCTCAGCGGGCGGAGTACTTCCCGGTTTATTTCAGTGTGTCGACGCGCATCGGCAAGCCGCCGCTGGGCATGGACCTGTACTCCATTCCTGCCCGGCGCGGCGTGTTGCAGAAGGCTCGGCAAAGTCGCAGCACTGCCGTCAGTGAGCGGGTTCAGGTGTTCGGTGTGCAGGATCAAGAGGCAAACGGCCTTGTCCTGGTAGCCCCGGTCTTCTATCCCCCGGCGGACTCCGAGAGCAATTTGCGTGGCTACGTGGTCGCCGTGCTAAGCCTGCGCCTTGAGATGGAGGCCGAGATCGCCCCGAGCAGCCTGGAAAGGCTGGTGATGCGAGTGAGTGACGTCAGCCGCGATGCTGGCGAGCAATGGCTGTACTCGAGCGGAACGGCTGCGCAGAGCGGGTTACGGGAGTATCGGGTGATTGCCTTTGCTGACCGGAAGTACCTGCTGGAGGTTATGCCAAGTCAATCCTTCCTGGATTCGAGCCCTTTTTCGACCGCGCGCCTGGTCGCGTTCAGTGGGTTGGCCTTCAGCCTGTTACTGGCCGGATATCTGTTCCTGCTCATCAACCAGCGGCAGCGTGCACTGCTGGAAGTTGCCGAACGAACCCATGCATTGCGTGAGCGTGAGCAGGAGTTGCAACTCAGCGAGGAGCGCTGGGGCTTCGCCCTGGATGGCGCGGGCCATGGTGTCTGGGATTGGGATACCCGGGCCGGGAGGGTTTTCTACTCGCGTGCCTGGAAGTCGATGCTGGGCTATGGCGAAGAAGACATTGACGATACGCTCGATGCGCGGACGCGCCTGATCCACCCACAGGACCAGCCCCAGGCGCGGTTGGAGTTGGAGCGACATCTGCGGGGGGCTTGCAGCGTCTACCAGAGTCAGCACCGGATGCGGCACAGGGATGGTCACTGGGTCTGGGTGCTCGATCGTGGCAAAGTCATGGAGTGGGGCAACGATGGCGCTCCGCGCCGGATGATTGGTACCCAGACCGATATCAGCTCCAGCAAGGCGGTGGAGTTGCAACTGGCGGTGGCCAATGGTCAGCTGCGCGGCCTGCTCAACGCTGCGACCCAGGTGGCGATCATCGCAACTGATCTCAATGGCAACGTGCTCCAGTTCAATGTCGGTGCCGAGCGCATGTTCGGCTATTTGGCGTTGGAGATGCTGGGCAAGAACCCTGAACACTTGCATCTGGCCGCCGAAGTCGAGCAACGTTGCCGGGAACTGGGGCGACGCTTGGGCAAGCCCGTCGATAGCATGCTCGACTTTGTGGCAGCGGTGACAGCCGAAGACCGATATGACGAGCGCGAGTGGACATTTCTGCGGCGTGATGGGAGCGAGCTGACCGCCAGCCTGATCCTGACGGGCGTGCGGGATGAGCGAAACGAGCGTGTGGGTTACCTTGGCATTGCCATCGATGTGACGGAGCGCAAGCGCGTCCAGCAGGCGCTGGAGGCTCGTGACCGGTTGCTGGAGAAGCTCAGTGCGCGTGTACCGGGCGTTCTCTATCAGTGCCGGATGAAGGCGGATGGCTCGGCCTGCTTCCCTTACACCAGTGCGGGAATCCGGGAAGTATTCGAAGTCGAGCCGGAGGATGTGCGCAATGATGCGCGGCGCTTGATGGAGCGCATCCACCCGGACGATAACGAGCGGGTTCAGGAGTCGATCCGCCGCTCTGCCAATGACCTGACCCCATGGCGCGAGGATTTCCGTGTCTTGTTGCCACGTCAGGGGATGCGCTGGTTGCGGGGAGAGTCGGTGCCCGAGCGCAACGATGACGGCACGACACTCTGGCATGGCTATCTCACCGACATCACCGGTCTGAAGCTGGTCGAGCAGGAACTGCGGGCACTGTCGGTGACCGACGCCTTGACTGGCGTCTACAACCGGCGTTACTTCCAGGAGCGTCTGGATACAGAGATCGCACGCGCTCAGCGTCGTGAGGGGCCGTTGGCGCTGGTGATGCTGGATGTCGACCACTTCAAGCAAGTGAACGACCGCTTCGGACATGAAGTGGGGGATCGGGTACTGAAGGTGATTTGCCAGAGGATTGGTGAGCGTCTGCGACGTATCGACGTGTTATGCCGCTTTGGCGGAGAAGAGTTCGTGGTGCTTTGCCCGGATACCAACGCCGAGCAGGCAGCGTCATTGGCACAGGCGTTGTGGCAGACGCTGGAGCGGGAGGAGGTAGCAGGCGTCGGTCGGGTCACCGCCAGCTTCGGCTGTGCCAGTTGGCGTGAGGGGGAGGGCGCCAATGCCCTGTTGCGACGGGTGGATTCAGCCGTCTATGCGGCCAAGAAGGCCGGGCGCAATACGATCCGCATTGCCGAGTGATGCAGCGGTCGCTCGGTGGTCTCCAAGCAACCGCAGAGCCATCAGGGGTTGCTGGTGGCGACGCTCTTGGGTTGGCGATGGAGATCCACCAGTACCTGGTCGAGGATCGCCGAGGCACCCCACGGGCGCTGGTCGTTGAGGATCGCCACCACTGCCCAGGTGTTGCCATTGTTGTCGCGACTGTAGCCGGCGATAGCGCGAACCGTGTTCAAGGTGCCAGTCTTGATGTGTGCTTCCCCTTCCAGTGCGGTGTGGCGCAGGCGTTTGCGCATGGTGCCATCCATAGCCACCAGGGGTAGTGAGGCAATGAACTCGGCGGCGTAGGGGCTCTGCCAGGCGGCCTGCAGGATTGTGGCCATTTCCCGTGCGCTGACTCGCTCCTGACGCGACAAACCGGAACCGTTCTCCATCACCAGATGCGGTGCGGTGATGCCCTTGCGTGCCAGCCAGCTACGGATGACCCGCTGGGCTGCCTTGGCGTCGTCCCCATCGGTCTGAGTGCGGAACTGGGCACCAATGCTGAGGAACAGCTGCTGCGCCATGGTGTTGTTACTGTACTTGTTGATGTCCCGGATGATCTCGACGAGATCGGGAGAGAACGCGCGAGCCAGCAACTTGCCCTCTTTGGGCACTTCGCCAACGCGATCCTTGCCAAGAATGCTGCCGCCGAGTTCCTTCCAGATCGCGCGCACTGCGCCAGCGGCGTAGCCCGCATGGTCGAGGAGCGACAGGTACGTCTGGGCACTGCAGCCTTCGGGCAGCTTGCCTGTGGCAATCACAGTGGTGCCGTCGAATTCGGTCACGGGGTTGTAGCGCACGTCGGGCCAGGACGGGCACTTGCCGGCCTTGAGGACCTTGACGCGATTGTCGATGCGGACGCTCTCGATCGGTGGCTCCATGGCCAGGTTTACCCGGCCGCCTTCTGCACGGGCGATGAAGCGCAAGGCCTTGAGGTTGACCAGCAGTGAGTCGGGACCGACCAGGAATGGTTTGTTCTCGTCGCCACCATCGTCGTTGAAACTGGGCAACTGCGGGTGGACGAAGTGGCTGCGGTCCAGCACCAGATCGCCGGTGACCTTCAGGACACCATTGGCGCGAAGATCACGCATCAGGAGCCAGAGCTTTTCCATGTTCAGCTTGGGATCGCCGCCACCCTTTAGATACAGGTTGCCGTTGAGCACGCCATCGCGGACCGAACCATCGGTATAGAACTCGGTTCTCCACTGATGGGTGGGGCCCAGCAGTTCCAGCGCGGCATAGGTGGTGATCAGCTTCATGGTGGACGCCGGGTTCACCGAAAGATCGGCATTGACCAGCGTCTGCGTGCCTGGGCCGGTGAGCGGCAAGGTCACCAGGGACAGGGAATTCGTGGAAATCTTGTTGGCCTGGAGGGCCTTCTGCACCTTGGCTGGCAGGCTGGTATTGACCTGCGCCGCGTGGGCAGGCAGGGCACAGGGAATGATCAGGGCAGCGAATGCCAGGGTACGAATGGTCTTGAACATCAAATATGGCCCTCCCGGCAAGGGCGGGTGACAGAGAAGAATGACATGGCAAATGTTCCCATGGTGGTTCGGGAATTCAGCGCGCATTATGCCGCAACCCTGCGGACGCTGCTTTAGGTCTCGACACAGTGCGTATTCATTTCTTTCAGCTGTCCTGATGGCAGGACGCTCTGGGGCGGGCAAGTCTCGGCGGAAACTGCTAGAGTGCCGCCCGTCAAAAACTCCGAGGACTGCCTCATGGCTACCAACCGTTCCCGCCGCCTGCGCAAGAAGCTTTGCGTCGAAGAATTCCAGGAGCTGGGTTTCGAGCTCCACCTGAACTACAAGGAAGGTATGTCCGCTGATGCGGCAATGGCGTTCTTCGAGCGTTTCCTCGTTGAGGCTATCGAGGCCAATGGCCTCGGTTTCGTCGGCGTTCATGACTATGGTTTCGTTTGCCTTGGCAAGCGTGGCTCAGTTAGCGACGTGCAGCGTAGCGAGGTTGAATCCTGGCTCCAGAAGGGCCACGACGAAGTGGCCAGCTTCAACCTGAGTCCGCTGATGGACGTCTGGTACCCGGAAACTCCGGTCAACGCGTAAGCGTGCAGACACATGAAAGGGGCGCCGCGGCGCCCCTTTTTCATGTGCGCGACTTATTATCCGTTTGCCGAGTCCAGGCCGGCTGTGACCAGGACTGCCTGGTGGTCCACGTTGTCGATCTGCTCGGGCAGCAGGAAACGCGTCGCGTAATCCAGGTAGATGCCGGAGCGGACGAACAACCCGAACAGGTCGGGGTCTATGTGAGCGCCCTTGCACATGCCGGTCATGATGTTCAAAGCCTCGGACAGCGTCTTGCCTTTCTTGTAGGGACGGTCGACCGCAGTGAGTGCTTCGAAGATGTCGGCGATCGCCATCATCCTGGCGGGCAGGCTCATTTCGTCCCGCCGCAAACGCTTCGGATAGCCCGTGCCGTCCATCTTTTCATGATGGCCGCCGGCAATTTCTGCCACGTTTTGAAGGTGCGGCGGGAAGGGCAGGTGGTTGAGCATCAGGATCGTTTGCACAATGTGGTGATTGATGATGTAGCGCTCCTCGTCGGTCAGGGTGCCGCGGCCGATCGATAGGTTGTAGAGCTCTCCCCGGTTGAACTTGTACGCTGGGACCTGGAGTTTGAATCCCCATGGGTTGTCTGACGGTATCAGCTCGGTAGGGGGGCGCTCCATCAGGTGGTCCGGTCGATCGGCTAGCAACGGCTCTTCCACCGGAAGGGGCGTTGCCGACTCCCGTCCCATACGCTGGGCTTCTTCCCAGGAGACACCCAGTCGATTGTCCAACGTGCGCGACCAGGTTCGGGACGCGATCGCCTTGAGCCGCTCAAGATCGTTTTCCGCCATGGCTTCGCCGCCCAGATTGCAACGGGCGATGAAGGCGAACTCCTCATCCAGGGTTGTGAGCAGCTCGTTGCGCAGTCTGGCCTGGCTGCTTTCATCCGCCCCTCCAGCAATTGCCTTCCAATAGGTGATCCAGGCATCGCGCTTGAGTACCTCGAAGCGGGTGCGGATTTCATGGATACGGTCAGTCAAGGTTTCGAGCTTGGTGGCCTTGTCCACGACATATTCCGGGGTAGTGACCTTGCCACAGTCATGGAGCCACGCCGCGATGTGCAAAGCCTCCCATTCCTCATCACTGGGGTTGTAGTCGCGAAAGGCCGGGGCATCACTGGCAGCGGCAGCGCGCGCCAGCATCATGGTGATCTCTGGGACCCGTTGGCAGTGGCCGCCGGTGTAGGGGCTCTTGGCGTCGATGGCTCCTGCGATCAGCTGGATGAAGGCATCCAGAAGTTGTTTCTGCTTTTCCAGCAACCGCTGGCTTTCGATACAGAGTGCGGCGACACCCGATATCGCCTCAATGAACGCAATGCGTTCGGGTTTGAGGATCGTAGGATTCGCTTCTTCGCCCGTATCACAGTGCAGCAGCACCAACACGCCAACGGTGGCACCCTGGCGGTTGTGCAGGCCGGTGCAGACCAGGTGGACGCGAGGGCTCTCCAGCGTTCGCAGCAACGGCTGAAGGGCTCCGGCCTGGTCGAATCCGATGGACTGCACTGTGCTCTTGCCTCCTGTGGCGGGTTGGCGGAGCCAGTCAGGCAGCGTCGGGTCATCGATGGCATGGGCATGGATCCCGTGCTCGGCCAGGTCCTGTTTGCGCTCGGCGATGAGTAACTCTTGCGGCTCAAGGTGGCCTGTCTGGCTATCGCACAGGTAGATGAGGCCGCCGGAGGCCTCGCTAATTCCGATAGTCTCGCTCAGCACCCGACGTAGTAGCGGCTCGAAACGGTTTTCCGCAGACAGGCTGGCGGCGATCTCGTGGAATCGGGCGATGGTTTCCTTCATCCGGGCCATGGCCACGGCCAGCAGATCTACCTCCAATACCGGGGAGCGCCCCGGGGCAGGGTGCGTGAAGTCGAAGCTACGGATCGCCTTGGCCTCGTCGACCAGTGCTTTCAAAGGCTTGACCAGGACTCGAGAGAGCAGCCAGCCAATCGGGATGCACAGCAGCAGGATTGCCAGCGTCAGTACCGCGCCTTGCCAGCGAATCCGGTAGGCATCGACCAGCAGTTCGTCTTCAGGGGCGAGGATGGCCAGGTAGAGACCTTCCGGGCCGCCTTGACGGAAGCGCTTCTGGGACACGACCCAGCGGCGGTCGGCCAGTTCGAGGCTGGTCTGCAGATCATCGCTTGCTTTCAGACCGACCAGTGCGGCCAGGGGAGCGCTGAGGTCGCGAACGGCTCCTAGTCTCGGGGTTCCATCGGTCTGCTGCACCAGTTTAGTGCTATCGGGGTAGGCGACGGCGTTGCCATCGGGTTGGTACAGCACGACTTCGGTGGACGGGGTGACCTTGTGTCGTGCGAGAGTCGCCGACAGGTCGTCCAGCGTCAGGTCGGCTGCGACGACGGCATCCTCACCAGCGGCTAGGGCCAGAGTGGTTCCAACTGCGCCGCTGGAAAAGAAGACATAGGGGGCAGTGGTGATTGTCCCTTCGCTTTCCAGCGCGGTATAGAACCATGGGCGGCCCCGTGGGTCGAAGCGCTCCTGGGGCGACTGTCGGCGAGCGATCAGGTTCAGGTCCGCATCGTAGAGCAGCGTTTGTGACTGGGCTTGTGCGTGGTTGTCACGCTCGATACTCCAGACTTGGTAGGCCGCATTGGGTGGCGCATCGAACGCTTTCTTCAGTGTGTCGCTGCGCAATGGGCGAACCATGAAGAAGTCGCCATCATCGTAGCCCAGGTAGAGCGAGGCGAGTTTTAGATTGTCGTGCAGGGCTTGGGCGAGGGGGGGCAGCAGGCGTTCCAGGCGTTCGGAGGTGTCCAGTTGCTGATTGGTGCCATTGAGCGCAAGAAGGTTCAGCAGGTGATGGATCGGTGTGTAGGTGTCACGCAAATCGGTTTCGACCTCACCGCTGATCTTCTCGAACAACTTGTCACTGCTGGAAAGGATGATTTTGCTGGTCTGTTGGTAGTTGAACAGACCCAGGACGATCCCAGCGAGCAGCAGCAGCAGGGTGAATAGAGCGCTGATGTGGACGTGCAGGGGATAACGGTGCTCCGTGAGCTTTTGCGGCATGGGGAACGCTCCTGAAACCCTTCCCTCGAGGGTAACGGAAGGAGCATAGATGGCCGGTCGTCCGATTGTCGTGGCTTTGCCAGCAAAATCGATGCAGGGCCGCTTCAGCCGAGGAGTTGCGCGGTCAGTGCCTTGAACTGGTTAAGATCGAGCGGCTTGGGAAGGCAGGCCAGGAGCGGCAGGCGACGGCTTTTAGCCCGGTCGGCGAGCTGATCCAGTTCGTCATCCGTGGCGCTGCTCAGAATGATGCCGTGGTGTATATGGCCGTGGCAGAAAAGCTCTTCCAACAGCTCCAAGCCGTACGAGTCTGGAAGTCGCTGGTCGCAGAGCAGCAAATCGAAGGGCGCCTGATGTTCTCGGCAGGCCTGGCGCGCCTCGTGGGCGTTCATGGCTTGCGTCAGGCGGATGTCCCCGGGCTGATTGAGCAGCATCTCGACGGCAATTAACTGAAAGGGATGGTCCTCGACCACGAGAACTTCCAGCTTGACCACACGATCGCTCTTGGCAGCGGGCATCTGCCTAACCCTCCAGCGATTGGGTGGGGCCGTTTTGCTCTTGGAGCCAGCGGACGAAGTCGTTGGCCGGCATCGGGCGGCCGAACAGGTAGCCCTGGCCCTGGGGATAACCGAGGGCGCGCAGATAATGGAGCTGGGACTCGTTTTCGATGCCCTCGGCGACCACATTCAAGTTGAGCGAACGCGCGAGCATCAGGGTACTGCTGAGAACGGCTTTGCTGCGGAGGTTATGGTCCATGGATTGGACGAACGATGCGTCCAATTTGATCTCGTTGCAGGGTATTTGGCAAAAGCGCTGGAGTGATGAGGTGCCGGTGCCGAAGTCGTCAATGGATACAGAGCATCCCATGAGGCGCAGCTTCAGCAGGTTTTCCAGGCCGGTGGCGGGCGCTTCGGCCAATCCGTTCTCGGTGATCTCTATATTCAGTGTCGAGGCTGGAAGGCCAAAGTAGTCCAAACGCTGCTTCAGGTGCGATGGCAGGTCAGGGTCATCCAACAGTCGGGGATTGAAGTTGATTGCCAGCGGCAACCTTCGGGTGGGCTCCTGCGACTGCACAAATGTGAGCACCGAGTCCAGCAAACGATACGTCAACGCTGGCATCTCGCCGCCGCGTTCAATCAAGGGCAGGAAACTGGAGGGGGCTAGTAGACCCAGGCCAGGGTGTCGCCAGCGCACCAAGACTTCTGCGCCAACCGGACTCAAGGTGTGCAGATCGACCTTCGGTTGGTAATAAGGCACGAATTGATCCTCGGCCAAGCCGCGCTTTGCTTCATTCAACGAGGGTATTCCGGCAGCGGGGACGGCTGGCGTTGGCACATGCCTAGCTTCGTATCGGCCGAGCATCCTGCGCAATCCGTCCAGTGCCAGTGGTTTTCCCAGATCGCCCAGAACCTGCACACCGAGCAGTTCGGCAAGCTGCCAAACTGAGTGGCGAAGATCAGGGGCCAGCTCACCAAGCAGGGCCACGGCACGGATTGCGCCTATTTCCGCTGCCTTGCATAGAAAGCTCAATCCGTCCATGCCCGGCTTCTGGATGTCGCAGAGGGCGATGTCGACGGATCCGTGCCGGGCCAGGCTGGCTAGCGCCGAATTACCATCAACCGCGCAAATCGGCTGAGGGTGGCCAAGGGCTCTCAACTGTTGCGCCGCGACCTGTAGCTGGAATGGATGGTCCTCCAGGACCAGGATGCGAAGCGATGACATGGAAGGTCATTCTGGGGCTAGGAAGTGGAGGGCGTATTCTCGGGGGCATCCTGATTTGGTGCAGTAGGGTGAATCTGACGGAGGAGTGCGAACGGTCTTTGCATTGTTCTTTCTGGTCCGATTTCTCGAGTGCAAGACTAACGGCAGAGCAGTACTTATCTCTCACGTCAGGATGTGGCTTGAGTCGTTAATGAAGGCACTCCTGTAGGCGTATCCCTAAGATTGGGTAGGGCTATTCCTGAAAGCGTCAGGCGGCGCCTCCGGGCACTCGACAGCGTCACCTGCATCTCTATCTTGGCAGGCTTCAATCGCGAGCCAAGGGAGAGCTGCCGTGAGCAAACTGGTCAATCTGGATGATTTTCTCGAGCAAGGAGGCGAAACCGTCAGCAAGATCGTGATCGTCGATGATCACCCTGTCATCCGGCTCGCCGTACGCCTGCTGCTGAATCGCGAGGGTTATGACGTCGTCGCGGAGACGGACAACGGTGTCGATGCCATTGCCTTGGCTCGGGAACACCTGCCGGATCTGGTAGTGCTGGACATCGGCATTCCAAAACTGGGTGGGCTGGATGTCATCTCGCGGCTGAGTTCTCTGGAAATGCCGGTGCGCGTTCTGGTGTTGACTGGGCAGAACCCTGCCCATTACGCCACCCGCTGCATGCAGTCCGGCGCTGCTGGTTTCGTCTGCAAGGAGGGTGATCTCGCGGAACTGACCTCCGCCGTCCGGGCCGTGCTTTCCGGCTACAGCTACTTTCCAAGCGATGTGATCAAGTCCGGTAAGCGCCAGATGGGACTGCCTAATGAGACGGATCTCATCGGAAGGCTGTCCGATCGAGAGCTGGTCGTTCTCAAGTTCCTCGCCAACGGCTATAGCAACAAGGAAATTGCCGAGGAAATGTTCATCAGCAACAAGACGGTCAGCACCTACAAGACGCGTTTGCTACTCAAGCTCAATGCTCGCACATTGATCGAGCTGGTGGAGTTCGCCAATCGCAACGCGTTGGCCTGACTAAGTCGATGCGTTATGCACACTTGATTGGAGGGCTGATCTGCTGTTTCTGCCTCTTCGGTACATCGTACGGCGCGGCTGGGGACATTTCACTGAAGCTGCTCGGTCGCTCCGATCTGCCCGACCTCTCGGTTCAGTTAGATGATTATGATTTCCAGTGGCTGCGCGGCAAGGGCGCGCTGCGAATAGGCGTCGTCGAACCGGACCTGCCCCCATTCGACATTACCGCCAGTGGTCAGCAGTATGAGGGGCTGACCGCCGACTATCTGCAGCTCATCAGTCGTGCATTGTCCCTGAGGCCCGAGATAGTGCGCTTTCCTGATCGCGAGTCTGCACGTAACGCGCTTCGCTCAGGGCGTATCGATGTACTCGGTAGCAGTCTCGAGGGGGATGCCGCCAGTCCCGGGCTAATCCAGACCGTGCCTTATGTTCAGCATCAGCCGGTCATGGTGATGCGCATCGACGACCGGCTTGCCGCTGGTGAACAGCGTGCTGGCATGCGCCTGGCCGTTTCAGAAGATGGAGCGAATCTCGATGAACTCCACCGGCTTTACCCGGATGCCGAGGTCATCGTGTATGGGTCTGTCCGCGCGGCCCTACAATCGGTGGCCTTCGATCGGAGTGACGTATTCATCGGTGACGCGATCACCGCCAACTATTTGATCAGCCAGGGCTATCTGGTGAGCGTGCGAATGACGAACTTCGCCGGATACGATGGCAAGGGTGTCAGCTTCTCGCTTGCAGCCGGCAACCATCGCCTCAAACGCATCCTTGATCTCACCATTGAGGCAATTCCCGAGGTTGAGCATGCAGGGATCCTGCGCCGATGGGGAGGAGCGACCAGCATGTCGCTGGAGGACGCGAGTTTGCAGCTCTCCAAGCGCGAGGTCGAATGGATTGAGCACAATGGACCTGCGCGCCTGGTGGTGGATAGCTCCTTCGCACCGTTGACCTTTTTCAATGCCGATAAACGCTTTCGCGGGATAGTCGCTGATTTGCTGGAACTGGTTCGTCTGCGGACCGGGCTGGAAGTTGAAGTGGTCGAAAGTGCCAGCCTGGTCGATATGCTTGGCAGTCTGCGCGAGGGCAGTAGTGACTTTTCCGCAACCTTGGTTTCCACGACCTCGCGCAGCGAGTTTCTCGCGGTAACACGCCCCTATTTCAGCAGCAGTACGGTGTTGGTCGTACGTAATGCGGACACGAATACCAGAAGCCTGGACCAGCTTCGGGGGCATGTTCTGGCTATTCCGAAGGGACACGCACTCGTCGAATTCCTGAGAGAGAAGCACCCGCAAATACGGCTGCTCGAGGTCGACACCGGAATCCAGGCGCTTTCCCGTGTGGCGGATGGCAGGGCGGATGCCGCGATACACTCGATGGTTTCTGCGACCTTTCTGATCAGTCGGTATTACCCGGAGAAGCTGCGCATCGCCGATACGATCGGTCGTGATCCTGCCCGATACGTGTTTTCCGTGGTGCGCGACAAGCCTGAACTGCAAAGTATCCTGGACAAGGCGCTGCTCTCCATCTCACCTGATGAGATCGGCAACATCGTCAATCGCTGGTACACGAGCGCCGAAGTAGCCGAGAGCACATGGGCCGAATACGAAACGCGCTTCTACTGGTTGGTCGTCGCCTGTGCGCTGCTGTCATTGCTGTTCGTCATATGGGCCTATCGCCTGCGTCGGCAGGTGGTTCGGCGGGAGCGCAATGCTCGCCACTTGAATGATCAGCTGGAGTTCAAGAGGGCGCTGATTGACGGCATTCCGTATCCGCTGCTGGTGCGTGACCTTGAGGGGCGAACAGTTACCTGCAACCTGAGTTTTGCCGAGGCTCTTGGCCTGCCGCGGGAGCGTTTGCTAGGCAAGACGCTGGGTGAGTTTTCTGGGCTGGGTGATGGGGCTCTGGCGCAACTGGGGGACCTCGATCGCAGGGCGCTGCTGGGCGGCACGGCGATGTTTGGTGACGGGGTACTGCAGGTCGGATCGCAGACTCGGCACGTCTCGTACTGGGCTATTCCTTATCGAACCTCGCAGCAGGATCCTCGTGGGCTCATTTGCGGCTGGGTCGATATCACCGAGCGCCATCGATTGATGGCGGAGCTGCAAAAGGCAAAGGACCAGGCTGAGTCCGCCAATGTGGCGAAGAGCCGATTCCTCGCCACCATGAGCCACGAGATACGTACGCCACTAAATGCCATTACCGGGATGCTCGAGTTGGCTCTGATGCGAGAGCGTGGTCTTGATCGGGAGGCGATCCTGGTGGCTCAGGAAGCAGCTCATTCCTTGCTGGCCTTGATCGGCGACATTCTCGATATCGCTAAGATTGAATCCGGGCGCATGGTGCTTGATCCCAAGGCAACTTCTCCAAGGGCAGTGGTCGAGTTCGTGGTTCGGGTTTTCGAAGGGCTGGCTCAGCAGAAGGGCCTGGAGCTGGACCTGTGGCTCGAGCACGACTGCAAGGATGATGTCTTGCTCGATCCGCTCTGCTTCAAGCAAATCCTCTCGAACCTGATCAGCAATGCCATCAAGTTCACCGAACGAGGTGGTGTCTCGGTGAGTTCCCACGTCGAGGCTCTGGACGAGCGGCGGGTAAGCTTGATCGTTGCAGTAGAAGACAGCGGTATCGGGATCTCACCGGAAGACCAGAAGCGCCTGTTCCAGCCATTCACCCAGTTAGCAGACGGTATGACTGCGGACCAGGGCGGTACCGGCCTCGGCCTGAGCATCTGTCGCAGGCTTGTGGAGATGATGAATGGTCGGCTGGTCCTGCACAGCACGCCAGGAGTCGGGACGCGAATTTCCGTTCAGCTCGAGCTCCCGCGGCTGAACCCGACATCCGCAGCTGTGCCTGCTGCGGAGTCCGAAGCGGCTAGCCAGAAACCGTTGCGGATACTGGTTGTCGATGACCATCCGGCCAACCGACTTCTGTTGCTCCAGCAACTGGAGTTTCTCGGCCATGTAACCGAGCAGGCCGGGAATGGCCAGGAAGCAGCACAGCGCTGGCAGCCCGGTGCATTCGATCTGGTGATCACCGACTGCAATATGCCTGTGAAGAACGGATATGAACTGGCTCGTCTGATTCGCGAACGTGAGACTCGGAGCGGTGTGACGCCTTGCCAGGTCGTAGGGTTGACCGCTAATGCGCAGCCAGAGGAGCGGGAGCGTTGTCGGGAAGCCGGAATGAATGACTGTCTGTTCAAACCGATTGGGCTGGACACGCTTCGCCGCTTCCTGCAGGACCATTCGCAGGCCGAGCTGCCGGATTTTCCGAAAGCAGAAAATTTCAGTATCGATCTGGCACTATTGGATAGCGTGACTGGTGGTTCGGCCGAGTTGGCCAGAACACTGCTCAGCGAACTGCATCGGACCAACGAAGCCGATGCTGCGTTGTTCGATGCACTATTGCTGGCCGGTGACTGGGCCGGGCTGGAGCAACTCGTTCACCGGATCAAAGGGGCTGTCCAGCTGATTGCGGCCCAGCCCCTGATCGATCTCTGCATCGGCTACAGCCAGGCACACACCCTGAATGCAGGAGAGGACGAGTTGCGGAGGCTGGGCGAGGCCGTTCGCGAAACGCTGGCGGCTCTGCAAGTGGCTCTCCTGGCGCGTCTCGAAATCTAAGTCAGTTACTTGCCTGCTCACTGCGCGAAGGATTTGGCATACCCCATCGTTGCTGCGTCTTATGGGCCAGGAAGGACACCAGCAAGGCCAATGCGGCTCCCAGGAGTGTGTTGTATAGACGCAATTCGGGCAGGTCCCAATCCTGCGCAAGGCTTTCGGCCAGCAATACGAAGCAGACGGTCGTCTGCACCACGAAAAGGCCATAGTGCTGGGCAATGAAAGCACGACTCAGGATGATCAGCGGCAGCATGAAGGCCACTAGCATGCCCGGGGTTTGAAGCCATTGCCCCAGCCCGATCAGCATCACTGCGCCGATCAGGCTGCCGCAACAACGCTGGATGCCGCGCACAAGGCTCATCGAGTGGTTCATCTGCAATGTACTCAGCACGGTTAGCGTCAACCAATAACCGCGCGGTAGGTCGGACAGGCTCACTGCAAGCCCGGCCATCGCTCCTGCCAGGCTGCAGGCCAGGGCGTGGATCAGCCATAGGCGTTGGGATTGGCGGTGGATATGTCGGCTCAAGACCTTGGTAAGGCCGCGCAGGCGAGGCAGCAATGGCCACAGTCGCAGGCCGTGGGAGGCGCGCAGGGTGAAAGCCAGGAGCATGACCAGCAGGCCACCGATTGCAAACAACGCCCCGACTGCCAGGCCGTTGTGCAGATTGCCGATGCCCGCCTGGCCCTGACCCAGGCAGAGGCAGGCAGCCAGGCCCGCCCCCAGTTTGCCGAATTCATTGCCCAGGCGTTGCAGTAGCGCGAGCAGCAGGCCGAACGTCGCGAAGGTCACCAGACTGAGGACAGGGTGGCTTGCAGACCAGTAGCCGATCCCGGCGCTAGTTGCTCCCAGGCTCGTCAGCAGCAGCATGCGCAACATCCCAAGGCGATGCAGGGGATTGGCCAGGGAGGCCTGAAAGGCGCCAGTGGCGACCCAGAGAAATCCGCTATGGCTGGTGAAAAGCCCTAGCAACAAGGGCAGTCCGCAGCCCATACCTGCGATCAAGGCAGCGCCCCAGGCCGGTGGGCCGGCATGCCAGTGCAGGCTTTGTCTGATCAGGTTTCTCATCAGCAATGACTTCCTACCGTAGCGGCTTGCATCAGAAAGGACTCGAGCGTCCGGTCATTTCCCGAGCCATTTCGGTAGCGTAGCTGTCGGTCATCCCGGCGATGAAATCGATCATCCGCACGAAGGACGTGTACAACGGCCAGCCTGGGTCGGGTGCATTGTTGCCGAGGAGGTCGAGAATCCGCTGGTGCTTGAACGAGGGCGTACGTCCACCATGCTGCTCCAATGCGGCTCCGCAGAAAGCGTTGAGGAGTACCTCCAGGGTCGTGTAGGCGCCGATCTCGTGGAGGGTCTTGCGTTTGTCCTGGAAGATCTTTTCGCGGGCGATGGCCTTGGCTTTGAGGACGCAGTGTTTTGCCGGGCCATGCATGTGCTCAACCAGGTCGCCCGGCAGGCTGCCGTCCAGAAGCGCGGACTGCTGCTCTACGAATGCACGTGCAGCGGCATTGGTCAGGTGTTCAATGGCCTTGCCGCGGAGGATTGCGAGCCTGCGCCGGCGCGAGTCCTTCGGGCCGAGCTGGCGGTAGGTCTCTGGCAGGTCGTCACCGACCAGACCGAGTAGCAGTGCCTCCACTTCCGCGTAGTCCAGCAGGCCCATCTCCAGGCCGTCCTCAAGGTCGATCAGGCCATAGCAGATGTCGTCAGCGGCCTCCATCAGATAGACCAGTGGATGCCGTGCCCAGCGTTGTTCGACGAGGCGCGGTAGGCCCAGCTTGTTGGCGATCTGCTCAAGCAGCGGGAGTTCGCTCTGGTAGCAGCCGAATTTGTGCTTCTTGTAGCCAAGGGCCTCAGCGTGACGGGAGGTCCAGGGGTACTTCAGGTAGGTGCCGAGCGTTGCGTAGGTAAGGCGCATTCCGCCGTCGAATTGGTGGTACTCCAACTGAGTGAGGACGCGCAACCCTTGCGCATTACCCTCGAAACTGAGGAAGTCGGCGCGCTCCGCCTCGCTCATGGCGTCGAGCCAGCCACGCCCGGCGGCCTGTTGGAACCAATGACGAATGGCATCCTCGCCGGAATGGCCGAAGGGCGGATTGCCGATGTCGTGGGCCAGGCAGGCGGATTGCACGATGACGCCGAGGTCTGACGGAGCGCACCAGTCCGGCAGTGTGTCGCGCAGGACTTCACCCACGCGCATCCCCAGCGAGCGACCTACGCAGCTGACCTCCAGCGAGTGGGTCAGGCGCGTGTGGATGTGGTCGTTGCTGGAGACCGGGTGGACCTGGGTCTTGCGGCCCAGGCGGCGAAAGGCGCCGGAGAAGATGATGCGGTCATGATCTTTGTGGAAGGGGCTGCGGCCCAGCTCATCGGTACTGTGCACCGGTTTGCCGAGACGTTCGCGAGTGAGCAGTGTCTGCCAGTCCAAGGCCGTTCCTCGCCGTTCAGTGGCTGAAGACCCTACTGTAACCCAAGCCCCGTGCGTGCAGCTCAGTCGGCTGCTAGGGCAGCTGCGTCAACATCCACCAACAGCAGGCGACGGCCGTCGTCGATGAATTGGCCCGCCGTCAGGCAGTACTGGTTGGTGGTGGCATCGCGATAGGTGCTTGATAGCATGAGGCGGCGCTCTTCCCAGCCTTCGGCAAGGAGTTGGTAGAAGTACGGGCGCCACGACCAATTGTGGCCCAGGTAGCGACTGTCCTCTCGCCACGTGTCTTTTTGCCAGTGCAGGTTGGGGGTCAACTGGGTGCCGTGCCTATCGCATTGGTAGACGCGCAACAGCCAGGGGTAGGCGGCTGGCGCGGCCAGGTCAGTGCTGGGGGCGTTGCACTCGGCCCAATGGCGTAGCATGCCCATCAGTTCATTGAGGCTCTTGCGCAGCGCCATGAGGTTGGCACGTTCGGCCAGCTTGCGTTGCACGTAGCGATCGCGCAGGTGCGCGAAGCGCTGGACGAAGGCATCGGCTGCGAAGAACTCCCGCTGCGGCCCCGCGAACAGGAAGCCCTGGACATAACGAGCGCCACATTCCAGGGCGAAATCAAGTTCGGCTTCTGTCTCAACCCCTTCGGCAATGATCCAGCAGCCGGTTTTCTCGGCCATTTGCGCTAGCGCTTTCACCACCTCACTGCTCGGGCCGCCGCGAGCAGCTGCTTGGAACAAGCGCATGTCGAGCTTGAGGATGTCCGGCCGCAGCGCCAGTACTCGATCCAGCTGGGAGTATCCGGCGCCGAAATCATCGATGGCGACTCTCGCTCCGGCTTCGCGATAACGTGAAACCACGTCGACCAGGCGCTGGATGTCGCCGCCCAGCTCGGTGATTTCAAACAGGATGCGCTGGGCGGAAATGCCACTGCGCTCAAGCTGCTGGAGGCTGGGAAGTTTTTGCCCGGGGCGCAGGCGGCTGATCCAGAGTGGGGAAATGTTCAGGCCCAGAAACCAGTCATCTGGCGCTAGGTGCAGGCGCTCCAAGGCATCGTCGCGTAGCTGTCGGTCTAGCCTGCGCAACGCCGAGGGCGAAAGCCTGGCCCCGCTGAACAAAGGGCCCACTGATTCCAGCCGGCCATCGGACTGGCGCAGCCGACCCAGGGCTTCTACGCCGGCGATGAGTCCCGTGGCGGTATCGATGAAGGGCTGGAAACAGGCCAATGGCTGCCCATCGATCACGTTGACTCCTTAGTGAATGGCAATGGCGAGCTGCAAGGGGAGCAGGGGAAAGTGCCCGGCAACGGGCCGCACTCCTGTAGCAAGAATGTGGCCAGTCGCCAGAGGCTTAAGCCTGGTCTAGTCCTGCCGACCCGTTGGTGCCTTGCTGAGGAGGGCTGCGAGCAAAGGAATCAGGGCGCCCCCCAGGCTCAGTCCTCGCTTCAGACTGCCTTTGCGTGCCGCCAGAAAGCCCAGAGCGGCCACGGCCGCCATGCCCCATAGCGGTGCATGGGGAAGGTCGAGCTTGTGGGTGAAGTCGCGAACCTGGCGTAGCGGCTGGGTCAGCTTCAACGACTCGTGGCGCAATTCCTGTCGATGCAACTCCAGGCGCAGCCGCACCAGAGCCTTGCGCATCTCGCGACGGGATGCGTTACGTGGCAGTTCCGGGATACTCATGGCAGCAGGCGCTCCCGGTCATTGGCCAACTCTTCCAGGGTTGCGCTGAACGGCGAGGATTCGTCGTCGACCGAAGCCTTCAGGCGCAGCCCGCAGTAGAGGGTGGCGATTGCAAAGACCAGGCAGAGGCCGACCAGTGCCTCCAGACGCCAGGTGTCCCAGGCCAACACCAGAACCAGTGCGGAAGCGCCAATCAGCAGCAACAGCGTGAAGATCAGCGTCAGGCCGGCAAACAGCAGTAATTTGACCGTGTTGGCCTTCTGTTCCTGCAGCTCGATGCCGAACAGCTCCACGTGGCCATGCAGCAAGCCAAGAAGCGCGCCGGATAAACGCCCTGGCGAGGGCGCGCGCCCCGTCGCCTGGGCGGATTCGGTACCTTCGCTCATGTTCAGCGCCGGGCGGCCAGCAGGCCGAGCAGAAAGCCAATTCCTGCCGATATCCCGATGCTTTGCCACGGGTGTTCCTGCACATAACCTTCGGTGGCGTCTACCGCAGCCTTGCCTCGTTCGCGCAGGGCGCCTTCCGCGTCACGCAGGGTTTCGCGCGCTCGTTTGAGGCTCTCGTGGATTTGCAGGCGCAGTTGGTCTGCCTGGTCGCCGGCGAGGCCGGCGGTATGTTGCAGGAGCTTCTCGGTATCGCTTACCAGGGCCTGGAATTCGGTCAGCAGGTCATCCTGGACTTGGTTTGTGGTCTTACGTTCCATGGCAAATCTCCTTGTAGGACTCAGGTTTATGAGTGTAGGAGTTTCGCCTGGGTTCACTTTGATTTTCGTCAGTTCAACTGGTACAGCGCTTGCATCGCCCTGGTGCGCGATTAGCTGAATGTGCGCTTGATTGGGGCGTTGGATGCGGCCTGAAAGCCGGAGCATTTTCAGTCTAGTCAATTGAAAAATATAGAAAAAAGCAGTTTTTAACTGTCGTTCCGCAAGTGATGCTGCACCAGTATGGCCAAGGCGGTGGAGGCTTTCTGGTGTGGTATTGCTTCAGGATGGTGCGTGAATGGCTCGATTCGAACTGCTTTGGTGCTTTTTTCCGCTGCCGGAGAAGTCTTCATCAATGGAAAACCTCAATAGTGCCGTAGCCACGCTGATGCATGGCTCCAACACTCTGTTCATCCTGATCGGCGCCGTGATGGTGCTGGCGATGCACGCCGGATTCGCCTTTCTCGAAGTCGGCACGGTTCGTCAGAAGAACCAGGTCAATGCGCTGTCGAAAATCCTCTCCGACTTTGCTGTATCGACGCTGGCCTATTTCTTTGTCGGTTACTGGATCGCCTACGGCGTAACCTTCCTCGAGCCTGCCTCGGTACTGAGCGCCGATCATGGCTATGCACTGGTCAAGTTCTTTTTCCTGCTCACATTCGCGGCGGCCATCCCGGCCATCATCTCGGGGGGGATCGCGGAACGCGCGAAGTTCTATCCGCAGCTCGGCGCCACCTTGCTGATCGTCGCGTTCGTCTATCCCTTCTTCGAGGGCATGATCTGGAACGGCAATTACGGGGTACAGGAATGGCTTACCGCCCAGTTCGGCGCGAACTTCCATGACTTTGCCGGTTCCGTGGTCGTGCATGCCGTTGGTGGCTGGTTGGCATTCGCAGCCGTCGTCCTCCTCGGTCACCGCAATGGTCGCTACCGCGAAGGGCGTCTGGTGGCCTTCGCGCCGTCGAACATCCCGTTTCTCGCGCTAGGCTCCTGGATCCTGATCGTGGGCTGGTTCGGCTTCAATGTGATGAGTGCCCAGACGCTGCAGGGCGTCAGTGGCCTGGTGGCGGTCAACTCGTTGATGGCGATGGTCGGGGGCACGGTGGCGGCCCTGGTGGTGGGGCGCAATGACCCGGGCTTCCTGCACAATGGCCCACTGGCTGGTTTGGTTGCGGTCTGTGCGGGTTCCGACCTGATGCACCCGGTGGGAGCGCTGGTCACGGGCGCAATTGCTGGGGGGTTGTTTGTTTGGGCGTTCACCGCCACTCAGGTGAAGTGGAAGCTTGACGATGTGCTGGGTGTCTGGCCTTTACATGGCCTGTGCGGTGTTTGGGGCGGCATCGCCTGCGGCATCTTCGGTCAGCAGGCTCTGGGTGGAATTGGCGGAGTAAGCCTGGCCAGCCAGCTTATTGGCACTGCGATGGGAGTGTTGGTGGCGCTGGTAGGCGGCTTTGCCGTATATGGCCTGCTCAAGGCGCTTGTTGGTATTCGCCTGAGCCAGGAGGAGGAGTACTACGGCGCGGACGTGTCGATCCACAAGATTGGTGCAACGTCTCAGGATTGAGGAGGTATGAGGCGAATGCGCGATCATTGATTCCGTGCTTCGCACCACACTTTAGCCATGAAAAGCCCGCCATACGGCGGGCGGCAAGTTTACCAGAGCGGCAGCACGTAGCTGACGATCAGGCGGTTTTCATCCAGGTCGTTGCCGAAGTTGGTCGAGCGAACCGTCGCGTTACGCCATTTGAGGCCGAGGTTCTTCATTGGGCCGTCCTGGAACACATAGGCGATGTCGGTGTTGCGCTCCCATTCCTTGCCTTCCGGCTTGGCGGCGCCGAGGTCGATGTTGTCCCCGGAGAGGTAGCGGGTCATGAAGGTCAGGCCGGGAATGCCGATGCTGGCGAAGTTGTAGTCGTAGCGGGCCTGCCAGGATTTCTCGTCCTTGTTGGCAAAGTCGCCGATCTGCACGTAGTTCACCAGGAATGGGTCGGTGCCGTTGATGTAGGCGTATCCGGTGTCGCCGCTCATGCTCTGGTAGCCGAGACCGAAGGCATGGCCACCGAGGGCGTAGGTGAACATGGCGCCGAAGGCCTTGTTGTCGATGTTGCTGGTGCCTTCGTCGGTGGAGCGCGCGTAGCGCAGATCGCTCTTCAGCGATTGTTTGTCGCCCAGCGGCAGGGTGTGCAGGACGGTGAAGATGTGCTGCTTGTAGAACTCGTCCAGATTGCCGTAGTTGTAGCCAGTGGCCAGGCTGTCGCTCCACTTGTAGGTGGCGCCGGCGAAGTTGAATTCATCGCTGGTCTGTCCGCCTCGGACGGTGATGCCCCGGGCCCCGCCGTTGGTGGTGGTCATGTCCTCGTAGTTCGAGGAATCGCGCTGATTGACCTGCTTGAGCTGGCCGGCATCGACAGTCAGGCCATCGATCTCCATGGAGTTCAGATGACCGCCCTGGAAGGTCTGGGGCAGGAGGCGCGAGTCGTTGTACTGCACGGTGGGCACTTTGGGCAGCAGGGTGCCGACCTTCAGGACGCTCTTGGAGGCGCGCAGCTTGGCGGTGACGCCGACTTCTCCGTACTCGTCCTGGGCGCGCTTGGGCGCTTCGTTGTCGCGCTGGAGCAGCCCTGTGCCGGCACGGTCCGGGCTGGAGTCGAGCTTGACGCCGAGCAGGCCTATGGCATCGACGCCTAAGCCCACGGTGCCCTCGGTGAAGCCGGATTCGTAGCGCAGGAGAAAGCCCTGGGCCCATTCCTCGGCCTTGGACTGGGAGGCGTTGTCCTGACGGAAGTCGCGGTTGAAGTAGAAGTTGCGCAGTTCCAGGCTCGTTTTGCTGTCCTTGATGAACTCGGCCTGGGCAATGGTCGGAAGGGTGAGGCTGGCCCCAAGCGTGGCCAGCGCCACGGCTTGGGAGAGCGACGTCTTGCTCATTCTTATTAGATCCTCGTGGTTGTAGGTCGGTCGGGTCGTCCTGTTACAACGAGGTGACTAAATCATTTCGTTTCCCATTTTTCCCTTAGACCATCGTCTGCCAGTCACTCAACCCAGTTCGGGTAATAGCCGAGCTTGTCGTGCACTTTCGCATCATGTGCCGGGACTACGGTCAGCTTGGGTTCGCGTTGCAGCAGCTCATGGACTTTCCGCAGCTGTGCGTGGGTGGCTTCGCGGTCATTGTCGACCATCAGGCGGCTGAGCCAGAACTTCTCATGGGGGCCGGTGAAGCCTTCCAGGCGCCAGCTGGTATCGCCGCTGAAAAAGAAACGGCGGCCGTCGTCCAGCGTCAGGAACAGGCCGACCGAGCCAGGCGTATGACCGCTGAGCGGCACCAGCACAAGACTGCGGTCGCCGAACAAGTCGAGGCTCTCTTCAAAGCCCATGAAAGGGGCCGGCAGGAAAGTGAACGGATGCCACTTCACCGGGTGCGCAAACTGACTGGGCAACACAGCCGGCGGGGCTGAAATCTGGGCAAACTCGATCTCTTCGTAGGGCGCCCAGATCGGCACTTCCGGGAAGTCCACCAGGGCCGAAGCATGGTCCCAGTGGGCATGGCTGAGCAGGATACGGTCGATGCGGATGCCATTCCGGTCCAGTTGGTCGCGTGCCGGGCTGACCTGGCCGTATTGCAGCAGGGGTTTGTCCCACCAGGGCATTTCGCTGTCGAACTGTTGGTCTACCTGGCGCCCGAGTCCGGTATCGAACAACAAAGTGGCGGCATGGTGCTCGATGAGCACGGCAACATGGTTGGCCGTAGCCTTTTTCGTCCAGCTGCCGCCGGAGACCGTGAAGGCGTCCAGCGCCTCAGTCTCCGAGGTTTTGACGAGGGCGAAGCGCAAGCCGGCGGCGTCGGCCGCAAGGCTGCAGAGACCGAGGAGGACAAGCATGAGCATGGAAGACGGGCGCATGAGTCAGAGTCCTTGTGGCAGGAAAGGTGAGGGCTGTGCGGAGTCGAATGCCAGCGGCAGCCGGCCGCGACGCAGGCGCCAGCGCCCCGGCCTCAGGGCTATCAGGCGTTCCGCGCCTGGTAGGGTCGGCAGGCCGAGTGATTCGCCTGGCCAGTGAATCGTCGCGTGGGCCTCCACCTGCAACAGGTCGCCCGTAGTGAAGTCCACCCAGAGCAGGCCGCAACGTGGCTCAAGTAGCAGGTTGCCGAGGGTGTTGAACATCAGGTTGCCGCTGTAGTCGGGTAACCACAGCTGTCCATCGTTCGACAGCCTGACAAAACCGGCCGGGCCACCGCGGTGGGAGACATCCACTCCGCCGACGAGGGGGTCGCTGTGCTGGCTCGCGATGAAGAGGGTGTCGCTGCGGCTGACCAGGTCCAGCCAGCGCTGGTCGAGGCCTTTGCCTTGTTCCTTCGGGCCCGACGATCGCTGCTCGGGACGCCATTCGCGCGCCTGGATGTACTTGGGGCAGTTGCCGAAGGACTGGTGCACGGCGACGGTGAAGCCGCCATCATCATTCTCCACTACCGGACCGTTCATGCGATTGCGGCGCCGAGTTGGCAGTTCGAGACCGAGCAGGCCAAGCCGGCTATCGGGTTCAAGGTTTCCATCCAGAGGGTCATCAGCTTCAGGGCGGGCGTTGATCCTGAGCAAGGTGGCTTCAGGCGACCGAACGAATCCTGGCGCGCCCCACAGCACCGAGGCATGGGGCTGGCCGGATTCGTCCACGCTGCCAACCAGCAGCCAGGGCAGCAGGCCGAAGAATTCTCGGTGTTGTTCCAGCATGTGATCACGTATCACCCGGCTACCGAAATCCTCGACTTTTTCACGTACGCCCGAGCGAGCTTGCAGGGAATGTTCGCCGGGATGAAATGGGCTATTCATGGTGGGCTCCATGCCGCTCAGCGGCCGGGTAGCTCAAGGTAGCCAGGCAGGGCGCGAATGCGGGCGAACCAGGCGTTCAGATGGGCGTAAGGCGTCAGGTCCAGGCCGCCTTCATTGGCCATGGCCAGGTAGGGGTAGACGGCAACGTCTGCAATGCTCGGATGTTCGCTGCCTACCAACCAAGTCTTACTCTGGAGATGGCTGTCGACCAGTTCCAACACGCGGCGCCCGCGTTCCTGTGCTGCGGCGAGGTCGACTGTCCGGCCGAACTTCAGGCCAACCCGCGCCAGGGCAGGGCCATGGTGAACTTCGTTTGCGGTAAAACTGAGCCAGTTAGCGATTTGGCCTTGGGTCAGGGCATCCAGCGGGTACCAGGTTGTATCGGCATAGCGTCGTGCCAAATAGACAAGGATCGCCTGGGAGTCGCCAAGAGATTCGCCATCGTCGACCAGCACCGGCACCTGTCCACGAGGGTTGAGCGCGAGGAACGGCGGTTGCTTGTGGGCGCCTGCCATCAGGTCGACTGGCAGCAGTTCGCAGGGGCTACCGATCAGGCTAATGAAGAGTCGGACTTTGTAGCAGTTTCCGGAGAGATGGAAGTCATGGAGCTGCATGGCGGGTTCCCTGCGTGGTTGTTGTGGATTAGATAATAGACAGACAGATCTGTCTATTTCAAGCAACAATGAACACTTCATGGCCAACCGCTTTGAGCCAAGCGTGGTGGATGCGCATAATGCGCCGGTCAGGAGGCAGCAGATGACATCGAGCAAACGCGATCAACTGGTCAATACCGCCCTCGAACTCTTCTATCGGGAGGGTTTCCATGCGACCGGGATCGACCGCATCCTGGCTGAATCCGGGGTGGCGAAAATGACCTTGTACAAGCATTTCAAATCCAAGGACGAGCTGATCCTTGCCGCGCTGGATTCGCGAATGCGACCAGCTGCCGAGCAAATGGCCAAGGCACTCGAACGCCTGCCGCCGCGCGACGCCATCCTGCGCGTGTTCGACGGGTTGCATGCATTACTGAACGAGAAAGAGTTCTTCGGCTGCGCCTTCATCAACGCCGCAGCGGAGTTCCATGAGCGCGACCACCCGATCCACCGTCTTGCTGCCACGCACAAGGCCAACGTGCTGGCGCACTTCCGCACCGCATTGGAGCGCTTGCAGGCGTCAGATCCCGAGCGGCTAGCCAGGCAAATTCAGTACTTGATGGAAGGAGCGATCAGCATCGCCCATATCCAGGGGCCGGGCAGCCAGGCGATGGAGGCCAGGGCCGCCGTCGATACCTTGCTGCGCGCCGAGGGGCTCTGATCAGTCCTGGCCCGCCAGAAGTCTGGACTCACCTGCCTCGATGGCCGCCAGCGTCCCCGAAATCAGCACTGCATCTCCCACCATCAAGCTCAGGCTGTGCGCCAGCGGAACCTCCTGGCCATCCCGACGCACACCCTGAAGTTCCAGTTCCAGATCCTCCAGCGCCAGTTCCTCAAGCGTCCGACCGCAAGCGAATGCATCCTCATTGAGGTTGACCGCATGCAACAGGCGCCTCGGTTGCTCGCCGGCATCGAGGAGGTTGGCCTGGGCGCCATGGTAGTAACCATGTAGAAGCCGATAGCGGTTGCGACGAACTTCATCCAGATGCGTTTTCACCCGGCCGTGGGACAGACCCAGTAGAAGCAGGGCGTGGGAGGCGAGCATCAGGCTGGATTCCAGCACTTCGGGGACCACTTCGCTGGCGCCGGCCTGCTGAAGCTCCTCGAGTCGGCTATCGTCCCGGGTTCGAACCAGAATCGGCAGTGACTCGTGAAGGTGGCGTGCCTGCTCGACGATGCTCAAGGCAGAGTCCGTATCGTTCACGGCCACCACCAGCAGCTTGGCGCGTGCGGTACCCACGGCTTCAAGCAGGTCAGCGCGGCGCGAGTCACCGAAGTGCACATTGCTTTCGCCTGCAGTGGCCTCTTGCACCCTGACCGGATCGTCGTCGAGCGCGACGAAGGGAATTTCCTCACGGCGCAGAATACGTCCGATCGACTGGCCAACCCGGCCGTAGCCGCAGATCACCACATGATGCTCGAGGCTGGCGCTACTCGCGGCGACATCATCTACCCGATAATGCTCTCGATTTTTACGCCGCAAGTGGGCTGCCAGACGTGGTGCACTGCGCAGCAGCAGCGGCGTGATAGCCATGGAGCAAAAGGTCGCGGTCAGCAGGAGGCTACCAATCGAGCCGGCCAGCAGCGAACTCTTTTGCGCCTGGGCCACCAGGGCGAAGCAGAACTCACCGCCTTGGGCCAGGGCGAGACCTGTACGCCAAGCGCCTTCGAAGTCATCGCCTCGCAGCTTGGCCAGCAGCGCCACCACCGTACCCTTGATCGTCAGCAGCAGTAGAGTCAGGCCGAGAATCAGCCAGCCCTCGTCGACGAACTGCCGCAGGTCGATCAGCATGCCGACGCTGACGAAAAAGAGGCCCAGCAGAATGTCGCGGAATGGTCGGATATCTGCCTCGATCTGATGGCGGTAATGGCTTTCACCGAGCAACATGCCCGCGAGGAAGGCGCCCAAGGCCATCGATAGACCCAAAAGGTGGGTGAGCCAGGCGGTCAGCAGCACGATGACCAGTGCCAGCATCACGAAGAGCTCGGCGGAATGGGCCTGAGCGACCTCATGGAACAGGCGTGGCAGCAGCCAGCGACTGACAACCAGCAAGCCGGCGAACAACAAGCCGGTCTTGGCCAGCGTGATCGGCAATGCCCAGTACCACGGTTGCTCGCCCTGGCCGGCGAGGGCGGGCAACATGGTCAGTAGTAGCACGGCTACGAGATCCTGGAAGATCAGCACGCCAATCGCATTCTGGCCGTGAGTCGAGAACACCTCACCGAGGCTGCTCAGTTCCTTGCCAACGATAGCAGTGGAGGAAAGCGCGAGGCTCGCGCCCAGCATGACAGCCGCAATTGGCCCGAGACCCAGCCAGAGCATCAGGCCGGCGAGTGGGATGCCACAGCAGATCACCTGCAAACTGCCCAGGCCGAATACCACACGGCGCAAGGCAATCATTCTGGCCAGTGAGAATTCCAGGCCCAAGGTAAAGAGCAGGAACACCACGCCCATCTCCGCCAGCTGCGGCAGATTCTGATCGTAGTTCACCCAGTTCAGGGCCGAGGGACCCAGCATCAGGCCAACGCAGAGGTAACCGAGCACCGGTGGCAGGCTCATGCGGCGGAAGAGGGCGATGACCAGCAGCGAAGCCGCCAGGATGATCAGCAGGTTGGCAGACAAAGCGATAACTCCCTTCGCATCGCGATGGTGGGTTGAGCTATTTATAGTGCCAGCCTGCCAAGGCGTGCGCTGCAAAGGCTTGCGCTAGCGCAGTAGTGTGGCCATGAATGGGGGGCGTAATACTCTCGACGCGCGGGTTACCCGACCGGCTGTAGCCCCTGCCGGACAAGGCCTCGCAGCGATCCAGATGGCGCATCGTGCTAGACTTTTCTCCTCGCAGGTCTTCGAGATAGGTTTCCATGCTTCCTGAATGCCAACTCTTCGGCACCCTTGGCTGTCACTTGTGTGAGGTCGCTGAAGGTGTGCTCATGCCATTCGTAGAGCGTGGCCTGTTGGTTGAGCTGGTGGATATCGCTGAGCGTGAGGAGTGGGTCGACCTATACGGCATGCGTATCCCGGTGCTGCGTCGTTGCGACAGTGGCGCGGAAATGGGCTGGCCTTTCGATGCTTGCCAGATAGCCGCCTTCCTTTCCAGCTGAGTAGGTCATTGACCAGCTTCCCGAAGGGGAGGGGGCACCATCAAAAATCGCAGGCAATAAAAAACCCGCCTTTTAGGCGGGTTTTTCGGGATTTGGTCGGAGCGACTGGATTCGAACCAGCGACCTTCTCGTCCCGAACGAGACGCGCTACCAAGCTGCGCTACGCTCCGTTGTGTGCCGCGCATTCTACAGAAAACTTTATGGTGTACAAGGGGTTAGCTGAAATTTTTTTAAGCTGCCGCTTGATGTGGAGCGTTGCAATGTTTCAGCGCGGTCTGGACCGCATGGTTAGCGGGCGGGCGAGGGTGGGACGGTTGGGGAGGCCCGCCCCTCGGCATGGGCGGGGCGGGCTCGAGGGTCAGAGTTCCTTGATGGTACGTACCTGATCCTTGTTCACCTTGGCTTGCTTACCGTCGAGTTCTTCGAACTCGTAGAAGCCTGTGTCTTCGTCATAGTCGGGTTTGTCCACGGCCTGAAACTCGCGCCCGTCATTCAGGGTGATCACGGTTGGCGAAGAGCAGCCAGCCAGAGTGAAAAAGCCCAGTGCGAGCAGGAAGGCGGGAACTGTCCGCTGGTTCATCGTCAATCTCCTTGAGGATTACGCTAGGTGTACGAGCGTTCTGACGTGAATCTTCCTGGCAAGTTCCGGAAATAATACGGGCTGTATCTGGGCGCGCGTGGAAATGCTTGGCGTGCCGAAGATCCTGTAAGGACAGCTGTGCCCTGCTGCGCCTTCAGTGCTGCGCTTGGGTAGCGTCGAGCAATTCCGGCGTATTCAGATTGGCCAGTCGTGGGTCATTGGGAGGGCAGTAGACTGCCACGGGGTCGAGCTGGCGCAGGACGCGTTGGGGGCTTCGCTCACCCGCTTGCCAGGCACGTTCGATCCGCGGCAGCAAGGATCGTGGCAGGACGCTGAACAGCGGCTCCCAGAAGTCACCCTGGCGCAGCATGACCGGCCGCTCCCCCGCCGCGTTCAGCAGTGCGTCCAGGAGCTCTCGATCGAGCAAAGGGGCGTCGCAGGGCAATATCAGGAGGTGGTCATGACGGGCGGCGGCCAAACCAGCGCGTATTCCCGCCAGTGGGCCGGGGAAGTCCGGGCTGTCATCCTGCACCAATTGATCCGCCCAAGCACAGTAGCGGTCGGCGTTGCGATTGCAGGAGATGATCAGGTCATCGGTGAGTGGCCGCACGCGCTCATGCAGCCAGGCAATCAGCGGCCGGCCTTGCCACTCGATCAGGCCCTTGTCGCGGCCACCCATGCGCTGCCCGCGTCCGCCGGAAAGCAACAGGATTGAGCAGGGCGGAAAAGGCGTGTCGGACATGGCAGTTCTCCAGTGCGGGGCTGTGATATAACACCGGCCATTCACTCTAACAACTGGAAGCCAGCCATGAGTCACAAGGCCGAGGCGGTGTTCGTGCCGCTGAATATTGCTGTTCTCACCGTTAGCGATACCCGCACCCTGGAAACCGATACCTCCGGACAACTGTTCGTCGATCGTCTGACCGCCGCGGGCCACAACCTGGCGGCCCGGGTGCTGTTGAAGGACGATCTATACAAGATCCGCGCCCAGGTAGCGACCTGGATCGCCGATGACAGTGTGCAGGTGGTGCTGATTACCGGCGGTACGGGGTTTACCGGTCGTGATAGTACGCCGGAAGCGGTGACCTGCCTGCTGGATAAACAGGTGGAAGGTTTCGGCGAATACTTCCGGCAGATTTCCGTGGCTGACATCGGCACTTCGACCATGCAATCCCGCGCCCTGGCGGGGCTGGCAAACGGCACCCTGGTGTGCTGCCTGCCGGGCTCCACCAACGCCTGTCGCACCGCCTGGGACGGCATCCTGGGTGAACAGCTGGACAACCGTCATCGCCCCTGCAACTTCGTGCCGCACCTGAAGCAGGTTGGGGCGTGCGAGAGCCGCGGATGAATGGCTGTGACCATCCCGGCCTGCTGCCGGTAGAGGAGGCACTTGCCCGTCTGCTGGCGCTGGCGGAGTCCGCCCCAATTGCAGGCGATGAGCAAGTGGTCCTCGCCGAGGCTGATGGTCGCGTCCTCGCTGTGCCCCTGGTGGCCGGGCTTGACCTGCCGCCCTGGGCCAACAGCGCGATGGACGGTTATGCCCTGCGCCTGGCGGACTGGACTGGCGAGCCCCTGGTCGTGAGTCAGCGGATTCTGGCCGGCAGCGCGCCGCAGCCGCTACAACCGGGCACCTGCGCGCGCATCTTTACCGGTGCACCCCTACCCGAAGGGGCCGACACAGTGGAGATGCAGGAGAACGCTGATGTCGAGTCCGATGGCCGAGTGGCCTTCAGTGAGCCGCTGAGGCAAGGCCAGAACGTCCGCCCCCAAGGGCAGGAGACGCGCCGGGGCGAAACGGTACTGCCAGCCGGCACTCGCATGGGCCCGATCGAGATGGGGCTTGCCGCATCCCTCGGTGCAGCTGAGCTGACTGTGCGACGCCGGCCTCGGGTGGCCGTTGTGTCTACGGGGGATGAGTTGGTGCCGCCGGGCCAGCCGCTGGGGCCGGGACAGATTTATAACAGCAACCGCGCCCTGCTGATTGCCTGGTTGAAGCGCCTGGGTTGCGCCGTGGTGGATGCCGGTATCCTCGCCGACGACCTGGAGCTGACGCGTGCCGCGTTGACGGGGTTGTCGGATGTGGACTTGATTCTTTCTACGGGCGGCGTTTCCGTCGGCGAGGCGGACTTTCTCGGCCATGCATTGCGTGAGGAGGGCGAACTGGCTCTCTGGAAGCTGGCGATCAAACCAGGAAAACCGCTGACCTTTGGGCATTTTCGTGGTGTACCGGTGATTGGCTTACCCGGGAACCCAGCCTCGACGCTGGTGACCTTCGGATTGCTGGCGCGGCCTTACCTGCTGCGTCGTCTTGGGGTTCAGGAGGTCGAGCCGCTGGGCTTCACGGTGGCCGCCGGTTTCGTCTGGAAGAAGCCGGGCAATCGTCGCGAATACTTGCGTGCGCGCCTGGAGCATGGTCGCGCGGTCATTTACCCGAACCAGAGTTCAGGCGTGCTGCGCAGCGCGGCCTGGGCTGAGGGGCTTGTGGAGGTGCTGGAGGGCACCACGCTGGCTGAGGGTGACAGCGTGCGTTTTATTCCGCTGAGCGAAATTCAGGCGTAGCACTGGGGCTAGCATGCACTAACCCTGTGGGGGAATTCACTCGCCCAGCGTGCCATTGGCCTGCCCTTCAAGGGCCATGGGGCCGCTTTGCGACCCTTCGCGAATGAATTTGCCCCTACAGAAAGTGATCAGCCCCCAGCTCGCCGTTTCGCCTCGCGGTATTCCCCTGGTGTCTGCCCGGTCCAGGCCTTGAAGCTGCGATGGAAGGAGCGCGATTCGGTGAAGCCGAGGTAGCTGGCGATGTCCTGGATCGGCAGGTCGCTGCGCAGCAGATAGTGTTCGGCCAGGTCCTGGCGCAGCTCATCGAGGATTTGCTGGTAGCTGGTGCCGGCCTGCTGCAGATGGCGTTGCAGAGTGCGCACCGTCATGTGGAATTTCTCCGCCACGCGCTCCTTGCGCGGTAGTCCGTCTTTCATCAACAAACGCAGCGCGTTCTTCACGCGCTGTGGCAGCGGCTCGTCGTCGTCCAGCCCGGCCATCAGGGCCAGGGCGTGTTCTTCCAGGGTGCGCAGCAGGTTAGCGTCGGCCTGGCGTAGCGGGACGCTCAGGTACTCGAGCGGTACCAGCAGGGCGTTGCAAGGCTGCTCGAAGCGTACCGGGCAACCGAAGACTTCTTCGTAATCCTCCAGGCGAGTGTCTATCGGCTGCGTGTGCTCGAACCAGACTTCGCGCGGGGAGCGCCGCATGTCGGCGATCCAGCGCGCATAGAGCAGCCAGGAGGCGAGCACGTTCTCCACCATGTGACGGCGGATGGCCGGGTCCTGGTGACGGCAGCTCCAGATCATCCGCACTAGGTCGTCTTCAGCTTCGATGCGGCTGGTGCCCATGTCACCCACGAGCTTTTCGTAGGGCGCAATACGGCTCATGGCTTCGCCCAGGGTGGCGCAATTCATGGTGATGTAGCCCAGCACGCTCCAGGACCCCGGCTGCACGAAGCGCGCCGAGTGCAAGCCGAAGAGCGAATCGCCAGACATCTGGATAAAGTGCTTTAGCAGGCGTTCGTGGGTTTCGCTGGGCAAGCGTTTGCCATTGTCGGCCAGGTCCTGAGCGCTGAGGCCTGCGGCCTGCAGCGCGACACTCTGGTCGAGGCCAAGCTGTTCGGCGTGGCGAAGGTATTTGAGAAGGGCGGGGACTGAGGTATAGCCAAGCGATTGCATGTGAGTTCTTGTTCTGGGTTGTCCTGATTGGCGAGGGTCGCTGTCCCGATCCGACAGTGACGTCCTTGCGCGGCTGGCTAGTATAGGCAGCCATTGAAAAGCTCCGAAACAACTCGAACAAGGAGAGCGGCATGCGACGTTGGAATGGCTGGGGAGATGAGGCAACAGTGGTGGAACTGCCCTCCAATGGGCAGGCGTTCCTGGCTGCCCGCATCGGCGCCGGCCAGCCTTTGGCCGATGCAAGCCTGGCGCAGGTGCTGGCACAGGTGCCGGCTTCGCGCCTCGCCGCTCACCCGTTGGTCAGCCTGGATGCCGAGGTGCGCGTGCGCCACGCCCGTGGCCAGAGCCTGCCGGATTGGCTGGCAATGCGCGAAGGCACCTTTGGTTGCTTTCCCGATGGAGTGGCCTTCCCCGAGACAGCAGAACAGGTTCGCCAGTTGCTGGCCTGGGCTGCCGAGCAGGATGTCCTGTTGATTCCCTACGGCGGCGGAACGTCGGTAGCCGGGCATATCAACCCCCAGGCCGGCGCCAGACCTGTGCTGACCCTGTCGCTGGCGCGCATGAATCGCCTGCTGGAACTGGACGAGGCTAGCCAGATTGCAACCTTCGGGCCGGGGGCCAACGGGCCGCAGGTGGAGAGCCAGCTGCGCGCGCGGGGCTTTACCCTTGGGCATTTCCCGCAATCCTGGGAGCTTTCGACCCTCGGCGGCTGGGTGGCCAGTCGTTCCAGTGGCCAGCAGTCGCTGCGTTATGGGCGCATCGAGCAACTCTTCGCTGGTGGCACCCTGGAAACCTTCGCCGGCCCGTTGGAGTTACCGACCTTCCCGGCCTCGTCGGCGGGGCCTGATCTGCGTGAGTTGGTGCTAGGTTCGGAAGGGCGTTTCGGTGTCATCTCCGAGGTCAAGGTGCGGGCCAGTCGGTTGGCGGAGGATGAGGCGTTCTACGCTGTGTTCATGCCCAGTTGGGAGCAGGCCTTGCAAGGCATCCGCACCTTGGCGCAAGCGCGGGTGCCGCTGTCCATGCTGCGGCTGTCCAACGCGATTGAGACCGAAACCCAGCTCGCTCTGGCAGGACATCCGGGGCAGATCTCATTGTTGGAGAAGTACCTGGCGCTGCGTGGCGCCGGTATCGGCAAGTGCATGCTGACCTTTGGCGTCACCGGCAGTCGGGCGCAGAACGCCTCCTCGTTGAAGCAGGCAAAACAGCTGCTCAAAAGGTTCGGCGGCGTGTTCACAGGCACCGTGCTTGGGAAGAAATGGGCCGCGAACCGCTTCCGCTTCCCTTATCTGCGTCATGCGCTGTGGGCGGCGGGCTATGTAGTGGACACCCTGGAAACCGCGACCGACTGGGTGAACGTCGACCACCTGCTTGATCTGATCGAGGGCGGCTTGCGCAATGGCCTGGCGGAGGAGGGCGAGCAGGTGCATGTCTTTACCCACCTCTCCCATGTCTATGGTGAGGGTTCGAGCATCTATACCACCTACGTCTACCGTCCCGGTGGCAGCTACGCACAGGCCCTGCGGCGCTGGCGCAAGCTGAAGACGGCGGCCTGCGAAGCCATAGCCCACAATCGCGGCACCATCAGCCATCAGCATGGCGTGGGACGCGATCATGCCCCCTGGTTAGCGTTGGAGAAGGGGCCTCAGGGCATGGCGGCATTGCGGGCGATTGCGGCGCATTTCGACCCCGAGCGACGCCTGGCTCCAGGCGTGCTGATCGAGGATTGACCATGGTCGCCTGGAATGCCGAGTGGCGCGCCCAATGTCTAGCCGAGCTGGCCGCGCAGGAGTGGGACCTGATCGTGGTCGGCGGCGGTATCTGCGGCGCCGGAATTCTCCGCGAAGCGGCCCGGCTTGGTTGGAAGTGCCTGCTGCTGGAGCAGCGCGACTTCGCCTGGGGCACCTCCAGCCGCTCCTCGAAAATGGTGCACGGTGGGCTGCGCTACATCGCCACAGGTCAGCTCGCGTTGACGCGTGCCTCGGTGCGCGAGCGCCAGCGCCTGCTTGCGGAGGCGCCGGGGCTGGTCGAACCGCTGAGCTTCGTCATGCCTCATCGCGGCGGTTTTCCTGGGCCCAAGGTCTTTGGCGGTCTGCTGACGCTCTACGATGCGCTGGCCGGCCGGCGAAACCACAGCTACTTCCCGTTGCAACAATTGCGTTACCTGGTACCAGGTTTGAAAGAAGAAGAGCTGCAGGGCGGCACGCGATTCTTCGATGCGGTCACCGATGATGCGCGGCTGGTGATGCGGGTGCTCAGCGAAGCTCGGAGCGAAGGCGGCGAAGCCTTGAACGGCATGCGGGTGCTGGAGCTGACGCGAGCCAACGGGCAGGTGTCCGGCCTGCAGGCCGAGGACGTGGAAAGCGGGCGGCGCTTGGACATCCGTGCCCGGGCCGTGGCGCTGGCCACTGGTGCCTGGGCGGATCGTCTGCGTCCTGCCGGAAGTTCCGAGCGGATTCGTCCATTGCGTGGCAGCCACTTGCTATTGCCCGGCTGGCGCTTGCCGTTGGCTCACGCGATCAGCTTCATGCATCCGGCCGATGGGCGGCCGGTGTTCGTCTTTCCCTGGGAAGGTGCCACGGTGATCGGTACGACCGATCTTGATCATGCCGACAACCTGGACCAGGACGCGCGCATCAGTTCGGAGGAGGTCGACTATCTCCTGGCGGCCTGTGCCGCGCAGTTTCCTGCCGCAGCGATTTCACGAGGCGATGTGCTATCTACCTGGTCGGGCGTTCGCCCGGTGGTCAGCGACGGCGAGGCACGGGTCAAGCCTTCTGCCGAAAAGCGCGAGCATGCGATTTGGGTTGAACCGGGCTGCGTGACCCTGGCGGGCGGCAAACTGACGACTTTTCGCCTGCTGGCCCTGGAGGTGCTGCAGGCGTGCAGCGGCTTTGTCGGCCGCCCCTTGGGCGATAGCGACGCCGAGGTCTTCGCGCCCTCTGCCGCCCCGGCGTTATCCGGCCTCTCGCCGGCCCGGCAGCGGCGGCTGGCCGGTCGCTATGGGCGTGCGCTACCTGAGCTCGCGCGCTGGGTCGAACGCTTGGGCGCCGAGCGCGTAGGTGTAACCGACACGCTCTGGGCGGAGTTGGCCTGGGCGGCTCAAGGCGAATTGGTCCTGCATCTCGATGACCTGTTGCTGCGACGGACGCGTCTGGGCCTGTTGCTGCCGGCTGGCGCGCAGGCAGAGCTCCAGCGGATCCGGACCCTGTGTCAGCCGTTGCTGGGCTGGGACGATGAGCGTTGGTCGAGTGAAGTCCAGCAGTACCAGGCGCTATGGCAGCGTTGCTACAGCTTGCCTGAATAACAAGAACAAGGACCGTACCGTGAGCGAAAAGAGTTACCTGCTGGCCATCGACAACGGCACCCAGAGCGTACGCGCCCTATTGTTCGACCTGGATGGCAACCTGGTGGGCAAGGGCAAGGTGCCACTGGAGGCCTATTTTTCCAGCCAGCCGGGCTGGGCCGAGCAGGACCCAGAATATTACTGGGCCAGTCTGGGGGAGGCGTGCCAGCGCCTCTGGGCTTCGGTAGACATCGACAAGCGATTGATCCGTGGTGTCTCGCTCACCACGCAGCGCGGCACGGTGATCAATGTTGATCAGCAGGGTGCGCCTTTGCGCCCGGCAATCCTCTGGCTCGATCAGCGTCAGGCCGAGGTGCGGGATCGCATCAAGGGGCCTTGGGGGTGGCTGTTCAAGCTGATAGGTGAAGAAGCCACGGTGGACTATTTTCGTGCCCAGGCCGAAGCCAACTGGGTGGCGCAGAACCAGCCTGAGGTGTGGTCGCGCACCCACAAGGTCCTGCTCCTATCGGGTTTTCTCACCCATCGCCTGTGCGGTCGCTTCGTGGATTCGGTGGCCTGCCAGGTTGCCTATCTGCCGTTCGACTACAAGCGCTTGCAGTGGGCCGCCCCGCGTGACTGGAAGTGGCAGTCCATGCCAGTACGCCGCGAGCAGTTACCGGAGCTCTGCAAACCGGGTGAGCGCTTGGGCAGCATCAGCGCGACGGCCAGCCGACACACAGGCATCCCCGAAGGCCTGCCGCTGATCGCCGCTGGTGCTGACAAGGCCTGCGAAGTGCTCGGGGCGGGTGGGGTGGAGCCGAGTATTGCGTGCCTTTCCTACGGCACCACCGCGACGATCAACACCACGCGGAACAAGTACCTCGAGACGATTGCGCTGATACCGCCGTATCCGGCGGCGATCCCGGATCAGTTCAATACCGAGGTGATGATCTACCGGGGTTTCTGGATGGTCAGCTGGTTCAAGCAAGAGTTCGGCTTGCATGAGATGCAGCGAGCCGGGGAGCTGGGGGTCGAGCCAGAAGACTTGTTCGACGAGCTGGTGAACAGCGTACCAGCGGGCTCCATGGGGTTGATGTTGCAGCCGTACTGGTCGCCGGGCATCCGCGAGCCGGGCCTGGACGCCAAGGGCTCGATCATTGGTTTTGGTGATGTGCATACGCGTGCTCATCTCTACCGCGCCATTCTCGAGGGGCTGGCCTACGCCCTGCGCCAGGGCAAGGAGCGCATTGAAAAGCGCTCGGGAACGCGGATCAGCCGGCTGCGGGTATCCGGTGGCGGTTCGCAGAGCGATGCGGCGATGCAGATCACCGCCGATATCTTTGGGCTGCCGGCGGAAAGGCCGCATGTCTACGAGACCTCAGGGCTGGGTGCCGCCATCGACTGCGCGGTGGGGCTGGGGTTGTATCCCGACTTCCCCAGCGCAATCAGCGCCATGACGCGGGTCGGTCAGGTATTCCACCCAAACCCGCAGGCGCAGGGTATCTATGAGCGACTGTATCGTGAGGTCTATCAGGAGATGTACCAGCAGCTGCGGCCGCTGTATCGGAAGATTCGCGAGATCACAGGATATCCGGCCTGACGTGTTTGGGCGGCGCTGCTGCCCGTCACCCTGTGGGAGAGGGGCAGCAGTTGTATCAGGCCACATCCACCAGGACGATTTCACTGTCTTCGCTGGCGGTGAAACTGAGGACCTCGACGTCGCTCACCGCAACACCGTCGCGCGCTTCGGCGGGAACGCCGTTGACCTCATAGCGGCCCGTGGCGGCGACCAGGTAGGCCTTGCGGCCTTTTTCCAAGCGGTACTCGGCAGTCTGCCCAGCCTTGATCGTTGCCGCCACCAGGCGGGCATTGGCGCGGATAGGCAGGGCGTCGCCACCTTCATCGATGCCGCTCGCCAGGGTTACGAAGCTGCCGGAGCGCTCCCCCTTGGGAAACGGGCGTGTACCCCAGGACGGCGCGGTGCCGTACCGCGTTGGCATGATCCAGATCTGGAAGATCCGGGTGGTCTCATCTTCCAGGTTGTACTCGCTGTGGGCAATGCCGGTACCGGCGCTCATCACCTGCACATCGCCCGCCTCGGTGCGGCCCTTGTTGCCCAGGTTGTCCTGGTGGGTAATCGCGCCATCTCGGACGTAAGTGATGATTTCCATATCCTGGTGCGGGTGCGGCGGGAAGCCTGAATGCGGTGCGATCTCGTCATCGTTCCAGACCCGTAGCTGGCCCCAGTTCATGCGCTGGCTGTCGTAGTAGCCGGCGAATGAGAAATGGTGGCGGGCATTCAGCCAGCCGTGGTGGGCGCCGCCCAGTTCGGCAAAGGGGCGTACTTCGATCATGGTCGGATCTCCTCTCTGATCGTGGGGCTGCTTCCCCGCGATGGATGGCCGGCATGTTCTATCAACTTACTATCGATAAAAAGCGCAAATAGTCGGGATTTCCAATCTAATAAATGAATATATCTTGAGTGATTAGGCATTCGCTGAAGAGAAGGGGGCTTGCTTTTGCCGGCCTATACTCCGGCGATTGAACCCTTCCGGAGCGGTTGATGAGTGAGCGCAAGGCGTTGCTGATCCTGCATGGCAAGCAGGCGATCAATGAAGAGGTGCGGGCCGCCGTGCAGCGACGACGCAAGGCAGGCTGGGGGCTGGCTGTGCGAGTGACCTGGGAGGCCGGCGATGCCCAGCGGTTGGTGAACGAGGCGCTGGCTGCCGGCTACTCGACCCTGATCGCGGGTGGTGGTGATGGCCTGGTCAGGGAAGTAGCGGAGGCCATGGCGCTTGCCCGAGCCGATGCCAGCCTGGTGTTAATGCCCCTCGGCACTGCCAATGACTTTGCGCGTGCGGCAGGCGTGCCGCTGCTTCCGAACGAAGCGCTGGCAATGCTGGATGTGCAGGCGCGTCCCGTTGATCTGGGGGAAGCCGATGGCCACCTGTTCCTCAATATGGCCACTGGCGGTTTCGGCTCGAAGATCACCGCCAATACCCCGGAAGAGCTGAAAAAGGTGCTGGGTGGTGCAGCTTACCTGCTCACCGGATTGAGTCACTTTTCCGAAGTCCATTCTGCTTACGGTCGATTCCGCGGGCCGAATTTCAAGTGGAAAGGTGAGTTTCTTGCCCTGGGTATTGGCAATGGCCGCCAGGCCGGGGGCGGTCATGTGCTTTGCCCTCAGGCTGAAATCGATGACGGATTGCTTGATCTTTGCATCGTCCCCGCTCCTCAGGATGTTGTGGGCACTCTAGCGACGCTGCTCTCCGGTGGTGTGCTGGGACTCGAGTCCGTGTCCATCAGTGCGCGTTTGCCCTGGGTCGAAGTGGAGGCGCCTGAAGGTCTGGACATCAATCTCGATGGCGAGCCGTTGGAGAGTCGTGGTTTGCGATTCAGCGCACGCTCCGGTGCCGTGCGTATTCACCTGCCGCCAGACTCGCCTTTGCTCGGGGCCCGATGAATGCCCTGGGCTGGTGTCAGGGTATTGGCTTTGGCATGACAGCGCGGTGCTGTAGGGCTTCAGTTTTTCCGGCTGCTGCCGATGACTTGCCATAGCTACCCGTACCCATCGCAGCAGAGGAGGTTTCAATGGCCGGCATTCTCGACACCGTCGATCAACGCACTCAACTGGTGGGCGAGAACCGACTGGAAATTCTCATGTTCCGCCTCAGCGGCCGCCAGCTTTTCGCCATCAACGTGTTCAAGGTGCAGGAGGTGCTGCAGCTGCCGAAGATGACGCTGATTCCGCAGCGTCACCCGGTGGTTTGTGGTGTGGTCAACCTGCGCGGCCAGACGTTGCCGGTGATCGATCTTTCCCAGGCCATCGGCATGCGCCCGCTGGTGCCGGATGAGCGCAGCACGATCATCGTCACCGAGTACAATCGTTCGGTGCAGGCATTCCTGGTCGGAGGGGTGGATCGAATCCTCAACCTCAACTGGGAATCCATCATGCCGCCGCCGGGCGGAGCAGGGCGGCAGCATTATCTGACCGCCATCACCAAGGTCGACGAGCAGATCGTTGAAGTCATCGACGTCGAGAAGGTGCTGGCCGAAATCGTGCCCATGAGCACTCGCGTTTCCAACGAGCGCCTCGGCGAGCCGCTCCTGCAACAGGCCGTAGGCCGTGAGGTGCTGCTGGTGGACGACTCCAGTGTCGCCCTGACGCAGTTGCGGGAGACGCTTTCCCAACTGGGCATGCGCATGCACATGGCCAGCGATGGCTTGAAGGCCCTTAACCTGCTCAAGAAATGGGCCGACAGCGGCGAGGACATGACCGACAAGCTGCTGATGGTGTTCACCGATGCGGAAATGCCGGAAATGGACGGCTATCGCCTGACCACGGAGATTCGCAACGACCCGCGCCTGCGCGACCTCTACGTGGTCATGCACACGTCCCTGTCCGGCAGCTTCAACGACGCCATGGTGAAGAAGGTCGGATGTGACAACTTCCTCTCGAAGTTCCAACCGGACCGCCTGGTGGACGTGGTGCTGGATCGCTTGCGCCGCGAGTAGGAGCGAGTTTGCTCGCGAATGGATCGTGGGCCGGATCCGTCAACAAACTCGTATCGACAGCGTTTGAAAGGGTTGGACTGTGCACGCAGCTTCCGTATAACAGCTGTTTCGCTGTTTAGCCGAACAGGACGCTGGCCGATGTTGCGACTCTCCGAGATCTATCGTTACCCCATGAAATCTGCCATCGGTGAAGCGCTGCAAAGCGCTCGTATCGATGCGCTGGGCCTGGCAGGCGACCGACGCTGGATGCTGGTGGATGCCGAGAATGGCCGTTTCCTCACCCAGCGGGCCTACCCGGTCATGTCGCAGCTGATGGCCCGCTGGAATGCCGCAGGCGGTCTGAGGCTAAGCGCAGAAGGCCTCGCGACCCTGGAAGTTGCTTTGCCGGATGCCGATGCGAATCTGCGTGGCGCTTTCGTCTGGGGCTCATCCATGCATGTGCCGGACGCTGGCGATGAGGCGGCGGAATGGCTCAGCGGCTTCCTCGGCAAGGCTTGTCGTCTGGTGCATGTGCCGGATCACCGGGCACGAGACATTCCGGGAAGCCTCCTGCCAGAGGAGAAAGTGGGGTTCGCCGATGGCTTTCCGCTGCTGCTGATCGGCCAGGCTTCACTGGATGATCTCAGTGAACGAGTAGGACGCCCGCTGGAGATGCTGCGCTTCCGACCGAACCTGGTGGTGGAGGGAAGCGCGCCTTATGCCGAAGACGGGTGGAAGCGTATTTGCATCGGTGGCATCGAATTCAGCGTGGCCAAGGGCTGCAGCCGATGCATCCTCACCACCATCGATCCGAAGACCGGGGAGCGAAGTGCAGACCGGGAACCGCTGACTACGCTCAAGACTTATCGCGAGCGTGAGGGGGAGGTGTACTTCGGGCAGAACCTGATCAACAGGGGTTCCGGGGTTCTCGACGTGGGGATGCAAGTTGAGGTGCTGGAATAGATTCCAGCCCCTAAGAAGAAGGGCGCCATCCGGCGCCCTTCTTCATGTCTCACTGATCGTCAAAGTACCGCTCGTGCCAGTCCACCAGAGGCTGCGGCGCGTTGAGCTTGTGCCCATAGATCACCGAGTAGGACAGTACGTTCTGCACGTACTGCCGGGTTTCGTCGAATGGAATGGTTTCCACCCAGACGTCGAACGACAGGTGGTTGGCCCCGCGCAGCCACTGGCGTACGCGACCAGGGCCGGCGTTGTAGGCGGCGGATGCCAGCACGCGGTTGCCGTTGAACTGGCCATGCACTTGGCTCAGGTAGGCGGCACCCAGCTGAATGTTCACGTCGGGGTTGAACGCCTGTTTCGGCGAGCCCAGGGGAATACCGAACTTGCGCGCGGTTTCCTTGGCCGTGGCAGGCATCAGTTGCATCAGGCCCATGGCGCCGACTCCTGAGCGCGCATCGGCCATGAAGGCGCTTTCCTGACGGGTGATCGCGAAGACCCAGCTGGAGTGGAGGCCGCGGACCTTGGCTTGCTGGGTGAGAGCGGAGCGGTGTGCCATCGGGAAGCGGATATCCAGGTCGTCCCAGTACTGCGCCTGGCTGATGGTGCGAATAGCCGGGAAGTACCACTGCATGTCGTAGGCCAGTTTTGCTTGCGCCACCAGTTCGTCGCGGTTGAACAGGCGACTGACGTGGTACCACTCGCGGCGGCCGTCGACGATCTGACCGCGAGCATGGAACTCAAGGGCGCGGCGTATGCCTGCAGTGTTGCGAACCTTCTGCACGACCTTGGGGTCGAGCGCCAGCGGCTTGTTATTGAGCTGGTATGGCGCCTGGATGCGGTCAGCGGCGAGGAAACCGTAGAAATCGCGCTCGCGGGCCACCGGCTGGTATAGCGGGACTGGCTGCTGGCTCTGGGGCTGGGCCAGTTGCAGGCTGCGAGCCTGCCAGTAGCGCCAGCGGTTGGTCTTGGACAATTCCTCGGGCATGCGCTGGGTCAGCTGGTAGGCGTCCTGCCATTGGCCCAGGCGCAGCATCAAGCGGGCACGCCACTCACTGACGGTGTTGTCGCGCAGTTCGGGGTCGTACTGGGCCATCACCTTTAGGGCGCGGGAGTCGAAGCGTTTGGCGAGTGTCAGTCCGACTTCGCGGGCGATGGCCACCTTTTCCTCCTTGGAGAAGGGTAGGCGGGCGGAATAGGTTTCCAGCAGGTCCAGGGCCTTTTCCGGATCCTGGCGGGCCAGACGACGCAGACCGAGACCGACAACGTCCGCCATATGCCGGTCAGCAGGGACGAATCGCCCAGGTTGGGTGAGCATCAGCGGTTTCTGTGCGACTTCCACCAGCAGTTTGCCCTGCGTGCCCAAGCGGGGCATGGTCTTCACCAGGTGACTGGCCAGGCCATAGTTGCGAGCCTCGGCGGCCAGCTTCGCCCGTTTCCAGCGCATTTCCTCGGTCAGCTGGCCGGTCGCGCTCCACATGCCGAACAGCACGTCACAGGCCTCAGGCTGCGACTTGCCCACCAGCCAGAGCTTCTGCGCAGTGGCGCTGCCTTCGGCTTTCATGCCGTGCTTGAGCTGGTATTGGCCGTACAGGCAGTCCAATTCGGTGAAATTGAGCTTGGGGTCGTAGTAATTGACGAACGTCTGCCAATCGCCGCGTTCAGCCTGCCAGCGCAGCCAGCGCAGCTTCATCCATCCGGACTGGGGCAGGTCGCCGTGTTCGGCCAGGAACTTCTCGATCTCATCATTGCTTGCCCATTTCAGACGGGCGGTCAGCTCGTCATAGGCGAGGTAGGGCTCCAATGGATAGTCGCGCAGGGCATTGGCGTAACGCTGGTAGGGGCCTGAGTCTCCTTTGGCGAGCGCACGCTTGGCTTCGTCATACATCAGGCGCTGTTGCGCGAGAGATGCTGACGCAGCCTCCAGGCTGATAGTGGAGAGAAGCAAGCAGGAAAACAGGCTGAGCAGACGACCGCGCATGACACTTCCGGGTAGTTGAATCGTTGTGAATGCCTGTTTCCAAGCACCTGATGTGACTAGCTTAGCTGTTAGCCAGAAGTGGTGAAAGCATCGTGCCAGCGCACAGTGGTGACGAAAAATGCAGGCGAGCAGCCGCCGCAAGTCAGGTAGAATGCGCCCCCTGATTCAGGAGGCCCTCATGACGTTGCTCAAGTTCACCGATGTATCCCTCGCCTACGGCGCCATGCCGCTGCTGGACCATGTGTCCTGGCAGATTGCCCGTGGCGAGCGGGTCTGCATCATCGGGCGCAATGGTACGGGGAAATCCAGCCTGCTGCGCCTGGTCAAGGGCGACCAGTTTGCCGATGACGGCGAGATCTGGCGCGCGCCAGGGCTGAAGATTGGCGAGTTGCCCCAGGAATTGCCGCGTGCCGACGAACGCACGGTTTTCGATGTGGTCGCCGAAGGGCTGGCCGGGGTTGGCGCCCTGCTGGCCGAGTATCACCACCTGAGCCAGAACATCCACACCGATGCCGACCTGGCCAAGCTCACCCATGTCCAGCAGGAGCTGGAAGCGCGTGACGGCTGGAGACTCCAGCAATTGGTGGACAGCACCTTGAGCCGCCTGCAGCTGCCGGCAGACAAGACCCTGGCCGAACTGTCCGGTGGCTGGCGTCGTCGTGTGTTGCTGGCCCAGGCCCTGGTTGCCGAGCCTGACCTGCTGTTGCTGGACGAGCCGACCAACCATCTGGACATCGGTGCCATTGCCTGGCTGGAGGAGGCCTTGCTGGGCTTCAGCGGCGCCGTGTTGTTCATCACGCACGACCGCTCCTTCCTGCAGAACCTGGCGACCCGCATCCTCGAGCTGGATCGCGGCCACCTGATCGACTGGAACGGCGACTACGCCAGCTTCCTGGTGCACAAGGAGCAGCAGCTGGCGGCAGAGGAAACGGCCAACGCCCTGTTCGACAAGCGTCTGGCCCAGGAAGAAGTCTGGATTCGCCAGGGCATCAAGGCACGCCGTACCCGTAACGAAGGGCGCGTGCGGGCGCTCAAGGCGATGCGCGCCGAGCGTTCGGAGCGACGCGAGCGTCAAGGTAAGGCCAGCATCCAGCTGGAAGCAGCGGACAAATCGGGCAAACAGGTGATGGTTGTTGAGAACGTCACCTTCGCCCATCCTGGCGGCGAGCCACTGATCCGTGACTTCTCCATGGTCTTGCAGCGCTCGGACCGGATTGGCCTGCTGGGTGCCAATGGTACCGGCAAGACAACGCTGCTCAAGCTGCTGCTGGGTGATCTGCAGCCCACCAGCGGCAAGGTCGAAGTCGGTACCCGCCTGGAAGTCGCGTATTTCGACCAGCTGCGCCACCAGCTCGAGCTCGAGAAGACCGTGATCGACAACCTCGCTGAGGGCCGTGAGTTCATCACCATCGATGGCCAGAATCGTCACGTACTGAGCTATCTCGGCGACTTCCTGTTCAGCCCTCAGCGGGCGCGCACACCGGTCAAGGCGCTCTCTGGTGGCGAGCGGGCGCGACTGCTCCTGGCCAAGCTGTTCAGCAAACCGGCAAACCTGCTGGTACTGGACGAACCGACCAACGACCTCGACGTGGAAACCCTGGAGCTGCTGGAGGAAGTGTTGTTGAGCTTCCCGGGCACCGTGCTGATGGTCAGCCACGACCGGGCTTTCCTCGACAACGTCGTCACCAGCACGCTGGTGTTCGAAGGTCAGGGGCGCGTCCGTGAGTACGTCGGTGGTTACCAGGACTGGCTGCGCCAGGGTGGCTCGCCGCGTCTGCTCGGCGTAGGGGAGTCTCGCGAGACCAGGGCAGCAGCACCGAAAGCAGCTGAGACTGCTCCGGTAACAGCGGCACCAGTCGAGATGGCCAAGAAAAAGCTGAGCTACAAGTTGCAGCGGGAGCTTGAGGCCATCCCGGGGCAGATCGAGGCCCTGGAGGAAGAGCAGGTGGGGTTGCAGGAGCAGATCTCCGATCCGGCCTTCTACCAGCGTCCGGCCGAACAGACGCACCAGGTGCTGGAGCGCTTGGATACCCTGCAAAAGGAACTGGATCAGCTGATCGAGCGTTGGGCTGAACTGGAAGACAGCTAAGGGATTGGGGCGCAGCGCCTATGACCATCGAATACCAAATCAGCCTGGATGAACTGCACGAGTTCAACTATCGCATTGAGCTCGAGCGTGGTTACGACCTTGCGCAGGCAGAAAGGGCGCCCAAATGGACGCGGCTGGAACACCACCAGTGCAGCAATTGTCCATTGAGCCAGACTGTGCACAGCCACTGCCCGGCGGCAGTCGACCTGCATCGTGTAATCGAGGACTTCCAGGGGTTGCCTGCGTTCAAGAAAGCGCAGGTCCGCGTACTTACGCCGGAGCGCGAATACGTCAAAGTGGTGGGGCTGGAGGAGGGCTTGCGAGCCCTGCTGGGTGTGATCATGGCGACCAGCGCCTGTCCGGTATTGGGCAGGCTGAGGCCAATGGCGCATCAGCACCTGCCTTTTGCCAGTAACCAGGAGTTCATCCTGCGCGCTGTTTCGCTTTACCTCGCGCGGCAATACTTCAACTTCCGTGAAGGGCGCCATGCGGATTGGGAGCTGAAGGGGCTGGTGCGTCTGTTCCAGCAACTCCAGTTGGTCAATCAGGCGTTCTGGCAGCGGATCCACGATACCTGTGAAGGGGACTCCAACCTCAAGGCATTCCTGACGTTCTTCTCGATGGCGTCGAGCATGACCTACTCGCTGGAGACCCAGTTGCAGAAGATCCGGCCGTTGGTGATGAGCGCCGGCGAAGGCTTCGAGTAAAGCCTGCGCCGATGCGTTTCGGACGGAATCAGGCGGGCTTCTTCAGTCGTACCGCGAGCACGTCGCAAGGCGCGCCGTGAAGCACGTCGTTCGCAGTGGAACCCAGTAGCAACGCCAGGCCGTGCCGGCCGTGGCTACCGACGACGATCAGGTCGCAGCCCTGTTCTTCGGCGAGTCGATGGATCTCCTGGCGCGGCTGGCCATAAGCCAAGTGGCGCTGGTCGGCAAGCAGTTCGGGGTAGCTGCCAGCGAAGGTGTTCAGCCTTTCTCTCGCCTGGTCGAACTGCTGCTGCTGGAGCATCGACAGGTCCATGGGGACGTCGCCGCCGAAGGCCATGGCCATCGGTTCGACGATATGCACCAGCGACAGCTTGGCGTTGCTGGCTTGGGCCAGCGCTTGGGCACGGCGTACCACGGGGTGGCATTCATCGGTCAAGTCGACGGCGACCAATATGTGCTGGTAGGGCATGGATGACTCCTCCTTAAGGTGCTGCATGATCACAAGTATGGCTGCCTGGAACGTTTAACACAGGCTTTTACGTAGGGATAACTGTTATGACCTTCTGGATTGTCCTGTTGCTCCTGCTGGCGGTGCTTAGCCCGCTGGTTTGGCTGCTGCCATCCAAGCGCTTGCGTGGGCGCATGGAGCTGCGCCTGGAGGCTCGTCGCATGGGGCTTGCGATGCAGTTGTCGCGCCAGGAGTGGCCGCATTGGTTGAAAGAGGAGCCGCCAGGGTCCTGTGCCCAATACCACCGTGCACGGCTGCGCGGGCGTGACAGTTGGTGCTATTGGCAGGATGGGCCAGGAGCCTGGGTCAATCAGTGGCGCGAGCCCTGCGTCGATGCGCGGCTGCTGGCGCATCTGGCGGGGTTGCCAGCGGATGTCTACAAAGTCGAGGCCAGCGCGCAGATGATCGCCCTGTGGTGGGGGGAGCGGGGTACCGTCGAAAACCTGCAGCAGATCGCCGAAGCGCTCAAGGCGCTGGCCTGAGATGCAGGCGCGGCAAGCGGGAGGGGCTCATCGCGCTGGTACTGTATGGCTCAGAGCTGAACCTCCGCGTAGCGCGCAGAAACGTCCTCCAAGCCTTCAGTGATCCGGTCTGAATACTTGTTCACCAGGAAGGGCACGCTTTTTTCGTTGTAGTTCTTCAACGACTTCTCGATATACCGCCATTTGGTGCCGATCTCGCCCAGGGCTTCCCTGATCTGCGGGGTGTTCTGCGGCGCGCCCTGCAGGTCTGCCAACTGGCTGGTGAATTCGCCAGCCAGTTGGTCGATGGCTTTGCTGCCATTGGCGCCGATAAAGCTACCGCCCACCGATGCACTACGTGACGCATAGTCGACCGCTATGGTCTGCATCAGCAGGCTTTGTTCGCGGCTGCGCTGGGTCAAGGGGGGAACAACAGTCGCACCTTCCTGCTGGATCGTGCTGTAGAGCTCACTGCTCAGCGCTAGCAGGCGCTGATTGCGGACGGTGAGGTCGGCTACGGGCTGCAGGTCAGTGAAGCCTTGCTGCTTGAGTGCGGCCATCAAATTTGCCAAGTCCTTGGCGTAGGCCTTCCACTCCTGCTCCAGCTGCTGGCGCAGGGCACTGGAGGCTTCTCCGGGCATCCCGGTCAGTTCCTTCAGTCGAGCGTCGGCGAGCTGTACCGATACGTCGATCATCCGCGCATAGCGCTGATCACCCTCCATCCCGTTGTACATATAGAAGTCACCCAGACTGCGCTGCGCAGCCAGGCGCATCTGGTGCAACTTGAGGAGACTGGTGGCTGGATCTGCAGCGTGTGCGGATGAAGTCCAGGCGGGAAGGATGAAAAGGGCGCATAGCAGAATGGCAAGCAAACGGCTCGTCATGGTGCTTCTCCGTGGGCCGTCAGGCCTCGATTGTTGTTGTTCTGGTGGCTTGGAGGCATTGCACCGACCAGGCTGGGGCGAATGTACCGTTGGCCGAGGCCATTTGCCAACCGCCCGATTGATCGGGACTCCGGCCGGAGTCATGGATCTTGATGGCGCCTCATCGCGCTCATGAATGTGGATGAGGCCGTACCAGTCACGCTCGTCTAAATGCAGCCTCATGGAGTTCTGGCTGTGGCCGACTGGTCACGTTATGGAATTGACAAGCGCCGACTTTTCCCTGAATCTCCGCTCACCCAAATCAAACGGGCGTATGAATCAAGCGTTTGTCTTGCCAGGCACGTCTGATCCAGCCCGAATATCGCGTCGGCGGGTATGCCATACCGATTGGGACTATGCTCCGACGGCTGCGCCGCGGACGAGTCCGCCGGTTGGCTCCGATGTGTACAGTCCAGTTTCCAAACCGTGGAGATCAGTTGATGATTTACGAAGGTAAAGCCATCACGGTTAAGGCTCTTGAGGGCGGTATCGTCGAACTGAAATTCGACCTCAAGGGTGAGTCCGTCAATAAATTCAACCGTCTCACCCTGAATGAGCTGCGTGGCGCAGTCGAAGCCATCAAGGCCGACGCTTCGGTCAAGGGCATTATCGTCAGCAGCGGCAAGGACGTATTTATCGTCGGCGCCGATATCACCGAATTCGTCGACAACTTCCAGCTGTCCGACGAAGAACTGATGGCCGGCAATCTCGAAGCCAACAAGATCTTCAGCGCATTCGAGGACCTCGAAGTCCCCACAGTCGCCGCGATCAATGGCATCGCCCTGGGTGGGGGGCTGGAAATGTGCCTGGCCGCCGACTACCGCGTCATGAGCGTCAACGCCAAGATAGGCCTGCCGGAAGTCAAACTGGGCATCTACCCAGGCTTTGGCGGCACCGTGCGCCTGCCGCGCATCATCGGTACCGACAATGCCATCGAATGGATCGCCTCCGGCAAGGAAAACAATGCCGAGGACGCGCTGAAAGTCGGCGCTGTCGACGCCGTCGTTGCGCCTGAGTTGCTGCAGGCCGGCGCCCTGGACCTGGTCAAGCGTGCCATCGCCGGCGAGCTGGACTTCAAGGCCAAGCGCAAGCCCAAGCTGGAGAAGCTGAAGCTCAACGCCATCGAGCAGATGATGGCCTTCGAGACCGCCAAGGGTTTCGTCGCTGGCCAGGCCGGACCGAACTACCCGGCACCGGTCGAAGCTATCAAGACCATCCAGAAAGCGGCCAACTTCGGTCGCGACAAGGCGCTGGAAGTCGAGGCCGCTGGTTTCGTCAAGCTGGCCAAGACCCCGGTCGCTGCCAGCCTGATCGGACTGTTCCTGAATGACCAGGAACTGAAGAAGAAAGCCAAGTACTACGACGAGGCTGCCAAGGACGTGAAACTGGCTGCCGTGCTCGGCGCCGGTATCATGGGTGGCGGTATCGCCTACCAGTCCGCGGTGAAGGGCACTCCGATCCTGATGAAGGACATCCGCGAGGAAGCCATCCAGCTCGGCCTGAACGAGGCCAGCAAGCTGCTGGACAAGCGTGTCTCCCGTGGCAAGCTGCCGGCCGCCAAGATGGCCCAGGCGCTCAACGCCATTCGCCCGACCCTGTCCTATGGTGATTTCGCCAATGTCGACATCGTGGTCGAGGCCGTGGTTGAGAACCCGAAGGTCAAACAAGCCGTACTGGCTGAAGTGGAAGGCGTGGTGAAAGAGGACGCAATCCTGACCTCCAACACCTCCACCATTTCGATCAGCCTGCTGGCCAAGGCGCTGAAGCGTCCGGAAAACTTCTGCGGCATGCACTTCTTCAACCCGGTACACATGATGCCGCTGGTGGAAGTGATTCGTGGCGAGAAATCCGGCGAAACTGCAATCGCCACCACCGTCGCCTACGCCAAGAAGATGGGCAAGACCCCGATCGTGGTCAATGACTGCCCTGGCTTCCTGGTCAACCGCGTGTTGTTCCCGTACTTCGGTGGCTTCTCCAAGCTGCTGGGCTTCGGTGTCGACTTCGTGCGCATCGACAAGGTGATGGAGAAGTTCGGCTGGCCCATGGGCCCGGCCTACCTGTCCGACGTCGTCGGCATCGATACCGGCCACCACGGCCGCGACGTGATGGCCGAAGGCTTCCCGGATCGTATGGCGGTTGAGGGCAAGACTGCCGTTGACGCCATGTACGAGGCTAACCGCCTGGGCCAGAAGAACGGTAAGGGCTTCTACTCCTACGAGATGGACAAGCGTGGCAAGCCGAAGAAAGTCACCGACCCGGCGGCCTATGAAGTGCTCAAGCCGATCATCATCGAGCAGCGTGAAGTCACGGACGAAGACATCATCAATTTCATGATGATCCCGCTGTGCCTGGAAACCGTTCGCTGCCTGGAAGACGGCATCGTCGCCACCGCTGCCGAGGCCGATATGGGCCTGATCTACGGCATCGGCTTCCCACCCTTCCGCGGTGGTGCGCTGCGCTACATCGATAGCATCGGCGTGGCTGAGTTCGTAGCCCTGGCCGACAAGTATGCCGACCTGGGCGCGCTGTATCACCCGACCGCCAAGCTTCGCGAAATGGCCAAGAACGGCCAGAAGTTTTTCGGCTAATTGAGCGAGAGTGAAGAATATGAGCCTGAATCCTAGAGATGCAGTCATTGTCGACTTCGGCCGCACCCCGATGGGTCGCTCCAAGGGTGGCATGCACCGCAATACCCGCGCCGAGGACATGTCCGCGCACCTGATCAGCAAGCTGCTGGAGCGCAACACCAAGGTCGATCCGGCCGAAGTGGAAGATGTGATCTGGGGCTGCGTGAACCAGACCCTGGAGCAGGGCTGGAATATCGCGCGCATGGCGTCGCTGATGACTCAGATCCCCCACTCCAGCGCTGGACAGACCGTCAGCCGTCTGTGCGGTTCCTCCATGAGCGCCTTGCACACTGCCGTGCAGGCTATCCAGACCGGCAACGGCGACGTATTCGTGGTCGGTGGCGTGGAACACATGGGGCACGTTGGCATGATGCATGGCGTCGACCCGAACCCGCACCTGTCCCTGTACGCGGCCAAGGCCTCGGGCATGATGGGCCTGACTGCCGAGATGCTAGGCAAGATGCACGGCATCAGCCGCGAAGCCCAGGACCAGTTCGGTCTGCGTTCGCATCAGTTGGCGCACAAGGCTACTGTCGAAGGCAAGTTCAAGGATGAAATCATCCCGATGCAAGGCTTCGACGAGAATGGCTTCCTGAAGGTGTTCGACTTCGACGAGACCATCCGTCCAGAGACTACCCTGGAAAGCTTGGCTGCCCTGAAGCCGGCGTTCAACCCGAAAGGCGGCACTGTGACTGCGGGTACTTCGTCGCAGATCACCGACGGCGCTTCCTGCATGATCGTCATGTCCGCCCAGCGTGCCCAGGGCCTGGGTATCCAGCCGATGGCTGTCGTGCGCGCAATGGCGGTGGCAGGTGTTGACCCGGCGATCATGGGTTACGGCCCTGTGCCGTCGACCCAGAAGGCGCTCAAGCGTGCCGGCCTGACTATCGACGACATCGACTTCCTCGAGCTTAACGAAGCCTTCGCCGCCCAGGCTCTGCCGGTGCTGAAGGACCTCAAGCTGCTCGACAAGATGGAGCAAAAGGTCAACCTGCATGGTGGCGCCATCGCCCTGGGTCACCCGTTCGGCTGCTCCGGTGCGCGTATCTCTGGCACTTTGCTGAATGTGATGAAGCAGAACGGCGGTACCCTCGGCGTGTCGACCATGTGTGTCGGCCTTGGTCAGGGCATCACCACCATCTTCGAGCGCATCTAAGCACTAAGAAGATGAAAAAACCGGGGCCTTGTGCCCCGGTTTTTGCTTTATTGAGGAAAATGCGTCGAAAAGGCTGGCCTGCGAACGCCTGAATCGGCACCATGCGCAACTTTTGCGGCTTAGGCCATCGTTATCACTTCGAGGGAACCATGAGCTTGCAGCCAGGACTTTATCGTCATTACAAGGGGCAGGAGTATCGCGTCATCGGTACTGCCCGGCACTCGGAAACCGAGGAAGAGCTGGTGGTCTACCAGGCCCTGTATGGTGAGTTCGGGCTTTGGGTGCGGCCATTGAGCATGTTTACCGAAACGGTGCAGGTGGACGGCGAACAGATTGCGCGCTTCGCTTTGGTGAGCGCTGAAGCCGATCTCTTTCCGCGGCCCTGAGGGCTGCACGGTTCGAGGTGCGCTTGACCGGGCCTCGCTGGCCACTATATATAGCGGTGCCGCGACAGGCGGCTGCCGCCTTTTACTTTTTACATTCAGGAACAAACCGATCAATGGGCAAATCGCTGGTCATCGTGGAATCCCCGGCCAAGGCCAAGACCATCAACAAGTACCTGGGCAACCAGTACGTGGTGAAGTCGAGCATCGGCCATATCCGTGACCTGCCTACCAGTGGTTCGGCCAGTGCGAGCAAGGAGCCTGCCAAGCGCGGCAAGGCTGCGGCCGAGGCGCCGGCACTTTCTCCCAAGGAGAAGGCCAAGCGGCAGTTGGTCGCGCGAATGGGCGTAGACCCCGAGCACGGCTGGAAGGCCAAGTACGAGATCCTGCCTGGCAAGGAAAAGGTGATCGAGGAGCTGCGGCGCCTCGCCAAGGATGCTGACACAATCTATCTCGCAACCGACTTGGACCGCGAAGGGGAGGCCATCGCCTGGCACCTGCGGGAATCCATCGGCGGTGAAGACAGCCGCTACAAGCGCGTGGTGTTCAACGAAATTACCAAGAAGGCGATCCAGGAGGCGTTCTCCCGGCCCGGGGAGCTGGACATCAACCGTGTCAACGCCCAGCAGGCGCGTCGTTTCCTCGATCGCGTAGTCGGCTATATGGTTTCGCCCCTGCTTTGGCAGAAGATTGCCCGTGGCCTGTCCGCCGGCCGAGTGCAGTCGGTCGCGGTCAAGCTCGTTGTGGAACGCGAGCGCGAGATCCGCGCCTTCGTCCCGGAAGAATACTGGGAAGTGCATGCCGATCTCGGCACTGCCAAGGGCGCCAAGGTGCGTTTCGAAGTGGCGCGGGAGAATGGCGAGGCCTTCAAACCGGTCAACGAAGCCCAGGCCATGGCGGCCCTTGAGAAGCTCAAGGCTTCCTCGTACAGCGTCACCAAGCGCGAAGATAAGCCGACCTCCAGTCGTCCGTCCGCGCCGTTCATCACGTCCACCCTTCAGCAGGCAGCGAGCAACCGCCTGGGCTTTGGCGTGAAGAAGACCATGATGATGGCCCAGCGCCTCTACGAGGCCGGCTACATCACCTATATGCGTACCGACTCGACCAACCTCTCGGCCGACGCCATCGGGATGGTCCGTGGCTTCATCGAGGGCGAGTTCGGGCAGAAATATCTGCCGGCCAAACCAAACGTATACTCCAGCAAGGAAGGCGCCCAGGAGGCCCACGAGGCGATCCGGCCTTCTGACGTGAACCTGCGTCCGACGCAACTTTCCGGCATGGAGCGAGATGCCGAGCGTCTCTACGACCTGATCTGGCGCCAATTCGTCGCCTGCCAGATGCCACCGGCGGAATACCTGTCCACCAGCGTCAGCGTTTCAGCTGGCAAATTCGAGCTGCGTGCCAAGGGCCGCATCCTCAAGTTCGACGGTTACACCCGCGTCCTGCCACAACAGAGCAAGCCGGGCGAAGACGATGTGCTGCCGGAGATGAGCGAAGGCGAACTGCTCGAATTGCTGAAGCTGGACCCCAGTCAGCACTTCACCAAGCCGCCGGCGCGTTACTCCGAAGCCAGTTTGGTAAAGGAGCTGGAAAAGCGCGGCATTGGCCGTCCGTCTACTTACGCCGCGATCATTTCGACCATCCAGGAGCGTGGCTACGTCACGGTGCATAACCGCCGTTTCTATGCCGAGAAGATGGGCGATATCGTCACCGAACGGCTCAATGAAAGCTTCGCGAACCTGATGGACTACGGCTTTACCGCCGGGATGGAAGAGCATCTGGACGACGTGGCCCAGGGGGAGCGTGACTGGAAGCACCTGCTCGATGAGTTCTATGGTGACTTCAGGACGAAGCTGGAGCTCGCCGAGGGCGCGGAAAAAGGTATGCGCGCCAACCAGCCAACCCTGACCGACATTCCCTGCCGCGATTGCGGTCGGCCGATGATGATTCGCACGGCCTCAACCGGTGTGTTCCTGGGTTGCTCCGGCTACAGCCTGCCGCCGAAGGAGCGCTGCAAGGCTACCGTCAATCTGGTGCCGGGCGACGAGATCGCTGCTGATGACGAGGGTGAGTCCGAGTCCCGCGTTCTGCGCGGCAAGCATCGCTGCCCAATCTGTTCGACTGCGATGGATGCCTACTTGCTGGACGAGACCCGCAAGCTGCACATCTGCGGCAACAACCCGGATTGCTCGGGCTACGAGATTGAGCAGGGCCAGTACCGCATCAAGGGCTATGAAGGTCCAAGCCTTGAGTGTGACAAGTGCGGCAGCGAGATGCAGCTCAAGACGGGTCGTTTCGGTAAGTTCTTCGGTTGCACCAATGCCAGTTGCAAGAACACGCGAAAGCTCCTCAAGAGCGGTGAGGCAGCTCCGCCGAAGATCGATCCGATCCGCATGCCGGAGCTGAAGTGCGAGAAGGTCGACGACATCTATGTTCTGCGTGACGGAGCTTCCGGCCTGTTCCTGGCGGCCAGTCAGTTCCCGAAAAACCGCGAGACCCGCGCTCCGCTGGTGATGGAGCTGATCCCCCATAAGGACGAACTGGATGCGAAGTACCATTACTTGCTGGATGCGCCGAAGAAGGATCCCGAAGGGCGCCCTGCGGTGATCCGCTTTAGTCGCAAGACCAAGGAGCAGTACGTGCAAACCGAGGTCGAGGGTAAGCCTACCGGCTGGCGCGCCTTCTACGACGGCGGCAAGTGGAAGGTCGAAGACAAGCGTTGATCGGTTGTTGCGCGCCCGGCACAGCCTTGCTGGGCGCGCATATACTGCTTGAGTTCCCTTTGGAGGGCGCCGTCATGGCCCACGAACGTTATACTCGCACGAATCAGAAACTGTTCTTTGCCGGCCTGTCCCTGGAAGCTTGGCGCAAGGCCGAAGAGGCGCGGGCAATGAATGCCCAGGCCGTGGTTCAGGCAGAGCGGGAAGCTGCGCTGTTCCATCTTTACGGTGCTTTGCTCGGGCTCTGTCATGAGATTGCCGGTTACTACCGGTTGTCCGAAGCTGATGAACCAAGGGTCGAGTCGCTGCTCAAGCCCGAAGTGCTGGCGGCAGCCCCTTGCCCTGAGCTGAGTGAGTTGCTTGAGCTTGCCCAGAACCCTGAAACCTGGCTTGCCCAGTTGCTTGATTCTTACGCTGCGCTGTTCCAGCCGCCGCAGGCCCCTAAGGTTGCAAAGGTCGACCCGACGTTACCCCTCATTCCGACTGTGAAGGCCGAGGACGCGGCTGATGCTGCGCCTTTGAGCCCTGCAACGCTTGAAGAATGGCGGCAGAGCCTGAAGGGCCTTGCGCTTCGCTTCCGGGAAAGCCTCAGCGAATGCTGATTTGATCGGCGGGCTAGGGCGCGAGAGTGGCTGGCTGTTACAATAGCCACCTTTCGTGGAGATCAAATCTTATGCCTACGTCCTTTCTGGAAATCGTCGAGTTGCCCGACGGGCGCATTATCCTGCGTCGGGCTGAGGACGAGGAGGCGCTTGTAACGCTGGACTTTTCCTCTGACGCCAAAGCCTTCCTCCAGGGGCACCATCTGGAGATTGCGAAAGCCATGCTCAATGTCGGTGTTCAAATGGCCGGTCGTCTGGCTGAAGGCGAAATGGACCACGAAGAGGGTCCGCGCGTCCTTCACTGACACCGTGCTTGATCCGGCAGCAGGTTGATCATTAGTGGAGCTGGTTACAGCTTGATGTCAGCCGGGCGCAGCAGAACGCTTTTGACACGCTTATCCCAGCAAGATGTTCAGGCTTTGTGCGCTGCCTTGGCGCGCGGCGTGAGCAAGTTGCTGTCGAGCCTTTGCGCTCAAGCGAATCCAGCTGACTACAGTATGGCTGCGGCCCAGGCGTAGGGCTTCGCAGGCCAGTTCCAGTGCGCTCTGCTCTCCACGAGACTGCAGGAGCAGGATGCGTTCGCGATTCAGGCCCGATTCGCGCAGCCAGGCCTGGGTCAGGCTAGGTGGGGCGTCGATCAGGGTCAGCCAGCGAGCATCCAGCTCCTCGCTCAGCTCGCGGAGTATAGAGGCCAGCAAGTGCCGGCAGTGGCCGGAAGCGCCTCTAAGCGACAATTCGCTGAAGGCTTCTGGCTCGTTCTGAGGCGGACTGCTCTCAATCTCTGTCAGGATCGGGGCAGCAGGATTGGCTAGGATGGCATCGTGGAACAGTGGAAGCTGAGACCGGCCGAGCGACTGCGGGAACTGCATGGAGCCTCCTTTAGCGGCGAATTACGCCGACACTCAAACCTTCGATCACCAGATCCTGTTGATCCAGATCTACCTCGATGGGGGCAAACTCGGCATTTTCTGCGATCAGCCAGACCTTGTCGCCATCGCGCCTGAAGCGCTTGACCGTTACCTCGTCATTCAGCCGTGCCACGACAACCTGGCCGTTGCGGACCTCGCGAGTGCTATGGACTGCCAGGAGGTCTCCATCAAGAATGCCGATGTCCTTCATGCTCATGCCGTGGACACGAAGCAGGTAGTCGGCGCGAGGATGGAAGAAGCCCGGGTTGATACGGCAAGATTCTTCGATGTTCTGTTGCGCCAGGATAGGGGCGCCTGCCGCTACGCGACCCACCACGGGAAGTCCGTCTTCTTCGTTGTTTCCAGGCTCGAAGCCGGGGATGCGGATCCCGCGTGATGCGCCGGGCGTCATCTCGATGGCGCCCTTGCGAGCCAGCGCCTTGAGGTGTTCCTCGGCAGCATTGGGGGATTTGAAGCCGAGTTCCTGAGCGATTTCCGCTCGGGTCGGTGGGAAGCCGTTGTCTTCAAGGCAGCGCTTGATGAATGCGAGAATCTCGGCTTGGCGGGGCGTCAGTTTCAGCATGGCGGCGCTCTGTTTTTTTATACAGTGACTGGAATTATATACAGTGCTTGGCGCTTGGCAATGCTTCTTTCTTCGATTGTTGCGCGGGGCTCTCTGAGTGTGGACGAAAGAGGTGTACCGTCCGCGGCATTCCGGGCGTCTTTTACGGGCGGTGCCAGCCTTGTATGACCATTGCGTCAGATACTGAAGGGTCCGACTTGACAAGTGGCGGTTATGAAACGTATGTTTCAAACAAGTGTTTGTCAGGCGGAGGAGCCATGGCCCAGTCGGAAACCGTCGAACGCATCCTTGATGCTGCGGAACAGCTGTTCGCGGAGAAAGGCTTCGCCGAAACCTCGCTGCGCCTGATCACCAGCAAAGCCGGGGTCAACCTGGCTGCAGTGAATTACCACTTCGGTTCGAAGAAGGCCCTTATCCAGGCAGTATTCTCGCGTTTCCTCGGTCCTTTCTGCCAAAGTTTGGAGCGCGAACTAGACCGTCGCCAGGCCAAGCCTGAGAACAAGGCGAGCCTTGAAGAGTTGCTGGAGATGCTGGTCGAGCAGGCGCTTGCGGTCAAGCCTCGAAGTGGAAACGACCTATCGATCTTCATGCGCCTGCTGGGCTTGGCATTCAGTCAGAGCCAAGGTCACCTGCGCAAGTACCTTGAAGAAGTCTATGGAAAGGTTTTCCGTCGTTACATGCTGCTGGTGAACGAGTCCGCGCCAAAAGTTCCACCGCTGGAGCTTTTCTGGCGGGTGCATTTCATGCTCGGCGCTGCTGCCTTCAGCATGTCCGGTATCAAGGCGCTCCGTGCCATGGCAGAGAACGATTTCGGGGTCAACACCTCGATCGAGCAGGTCATGCGTTTGATGGTGCCGTTCCTTGCGGCTGGCATGCGTGCCGAGACTGGGGTGTCTGACGAGGCGCTGGCCAAGGCAGTGCTCAAACCGCGCAACAAGACTGCGACCACGCCTGTAAAGGTCTGAGGCTATGGGCGCGGGAGGTCTGATCGGCTAAGCTTGCGGCCCATGCGCCAGCTAGATCTCCTGTACATATCACTTGCCGACCAACAGCTGTACGGATTCTCTGCCGGACAGCTTCTAATTCGCCTGCCTGTTTCCACTGCGCTTAACGGCCCGGGGGAGCTCAATGGCTCCGGTTGTACTCCGCGCGGCCTTCACCAGATAAGAGCCAAGATTGGCACCGGGCTGCCCTTGGCGGCTGTGCTGCGCGGGCGGCGCTGGACCGGGGAGGTCTGGAGTGCGGAGTTGCACGGGCAGTTTCCGGGGCGTGACTGGATACTCACCCGAATTCTCTGGCTGAGTGGTTGCGAGCCTGGTCAGAATCGCCTGGGCAACGTCGACAGCTTCCGGCGATACATCTACCTTCATGGCACCCCGGACAGTGAGCCGATGGGCGTGCCACGATCCCACGGCTGCATTCGCTTACGCAATGCCGATATGTTGGAACTCTTTGACCTTGTACCCGTCCACTGTGCGGTACGCATCGATGAAGCGCCGTGTCCGGATTGGGCGGCGGCCACACTCTCCTAAGGATTTTCCATGCAAGGTTCCTTGATGCTGGATATCGGCGGCACTTGGCTGACCGCTGAAGATCGCCAGATCCTGCGTCAGCCGGAAGTCGCCGGCTTGATCATCTTCGCCCGCAATATTGAACATCCTCGCCAGGTTCGTGAATTGTGCGCTTCTATTCGTGCGATTCGCCCTGACCTCATCCTGGCGGTCGATCAGGAAGGTGGTCGCGTGCAGCGGCTGCGACAGGGTTTCTTGCGGTTGCCGGCGATGCGCGCATTGGCCGACAACCCGAATGCTGAGCAGCTTGCCGAACAGTGCGGCTGGTTGATGGCTACCGAGGTATTGGCTGCCGGACTCGATATCAGCTTTGCGCCGGTGCTTGACCTGGATCATCAGCGAAGCGCAGTGGTCGGGAGTCGAGCGTTCGAATCAGATCCGGGCCGTGTGACGCGCCTGGCGGCTGCCTTTATCTGTGGCCTGCGTAGCGCTGGCATGGCGGCAACTGGAAAGCACTTCCCTGGACATGGCTGGGCCGAGGCCGACTCTCACGTGGATATTCCGACTGACGAGCGCAGCCTTGAGCAAATTCGGCAATGCGACCTGGTTCCCTTCGCGCGCTTGGCCTCGAAGCTGGACGGCATGATGCCGGCCCACGTCATCTATCCTCAGGTCGATTTGCAGCCTGCCGGTTTCTCTAGGAGGTGGCTGCAGGACATCCTGCGCGGTGAGCTTAAATTCTCTGGTGTCATTTTCAGCGATGATTTGTCCATGGCCGGCGCCCATGTGGTGGGTGATGCAGCTGCACGTATCGAGGCGGCGCTGTCCGCTGGCTGCGACATGGGGCTGGTGTGCAATGACCGTGGCGCTGCTGAGCTGGCGCTTTCGCGTCTGCAGCAGCTTGGCGTCAAGCCCGCGCCAAGTCTGGTACGGATGCGCCGCCGGGCCTTCCCGGGCACCGAATATCGCCAAGACCCGCGCTGGCTGCAGGCCGCTGCAGCATTGCGTGAAGCCCAGTTGATCGATTGAGGAACCAACATGACCGTCTACGCCATCATTGGTGGTACTGGGCTGACCCAGCTCGAAGGCCTGAGCATGAAAGCCTTGCTCAACCCGGAAACGCCTTATGGCGCGCCCTCTGCGGGTATCGTTCATGGCGAGTACGCCGGGCGTGATGTGCTGTTCCTGGCTCGCCATGGCCATCCTCACCGGATTCCGCCGCACCAGGTCAATTATCGGGCCAACCTCTGGGCGCTGAAGCAGGCCGGTGCACAGGCCGTCATTGCGGTGAATGCTGTAGGTGGGATTCATCCGGCCATGGGTAGCGGGCATTTGGCTGTGCCGCATCAGGTGATCGATTACACCCACGGTCGCATCGGGACCTTTTTCGAAGGTGATCTTGACCATGTCACTCACATCGATTTCAGTCACCCCTACGATGAGGCGCTGCGCCGCAAGCTACTGGCGGCGCTGAATGCGTGCGATTACCCGCACAGTGATTTCGGGGTATATGGCTGCACCCAAGGTCCGCGCCTGGAAACAGTGGCGGAGATCGTTCGTCTTGAACGTGATGGTTGTGACCTCGTCGGCATGACCGGTATGCCCGAGGCGGCGCTGGCTCGTGAGCTGAATCTGCCATATGCCTGCTTGTCGCTGGTGGTCAACCCGGCTGCGGGCAAGTCTGATGGCATCATTACCATGGAAGAGATCGAGGCAGCCCTGGCCGAGGGCATTGACAAGGTGCGCAACGTCCTGGCGTATCTGCTCAAGGGCTGAGAGTTGTAGGGTGGGATGGGCATTGGGGGATGCCCGTCAGCTGCTTGTGGTTGTTGCTTGCAGTCGGTTTGGGCGGTCGCCCCATGCTGCGCGGCTGCTGGGGGCCAGGCTCAATTGAGACGGGGCAGGGGGGCCAGCAGGGCTTCGATGTCGTCCTCCTGAAGCCGCCAGTCCTCCTGGCCGCGTCCGTCTAGGACGCCCTGGGCCAGCGCGGCTTTTTGCGCCTGCAGTTGCTGGATCTTCTCTTCCACGGTTCCCCTCGAAATCATCCGGTAGACGAATACCGGCTTTTCCTGGCCGATCCGGTAGGCGCGATCCGTGGCTTGCCGTTCGACGGCGGGATTCCACCAGGGATCGTAGTGGATCACGGTGTCTGCTGCGGTCAGGTTCAGGCCCGTACCGCCGGCTTTCAAACTGATCAAGAACAGTGGTACTTCACCGCTCTGGAAGCGTTTGACCGGGTTCCGCCTGTCCCGGGTATCGCCTGCGATCCGCACATAGTCTATGCCGCGTTTGTGCAGTTCTGCCTCGATCAGTGCGAGCATGCTGGTGAACTGGGAGAACAGCAGCACGCGGCGACCTTCGTCGAGCAATTCCTGCAGCATCTCCAGTAGGCTATCCAGCTTGCCCGAGCTGCTGCCCCGAGTCCTGGCACCAGGTTCTTCGATCAGTCGAGTGTCGCAGCAGACCTGTCGCAGCTTGAGCAGGGCCTCGAGGATGATGATCTGGCTGCGGGCCAGACCTTTGCGGCCGATTTCGTCGCGGACCTTGGTGTCCATCGCGAGTCTCACGGTTTCGTACAAATCGCGCTGGCGGTCGCTAAGCTCGACCCATTGGGTTATTTCGGTCTTGGCAGGCAATTCCGTTGCGACGGATTCCTTACTGCGCCTGAGCAGGAATGGCTTGATGCGGGCGGTGAGGTGGCTCAGTCGTGCGCTGTCACCGTGCTTTTCGATTGGTATGCGGTAGTTGTGATTGAAGTGTTTGCTGTCGCCCAGCCAGCCGGGCATCAGGAAGTGAAAGAGCGACCAGAGCTCGCCCAGATGATTTTCCAGGGGTGTACCGGTTAGGCACAGGCGCTGACGGGCTTCCAGCTGGCGCACGGCCTGTGCGGCCTTGCTGTTCGGGTTCTTGATGTATTGCGCTTCATCGAGGATGAGTACATGTAGCGGGAGCGCTTTGAGCTGCTCCAGGTCGCGGGGCAGTATTGCGTAGGTGGTCAGCAGCAAGTCGTGTTCTGCCAGTTGATCGAAAAGCTTCTTCCTGCCGGGCCCGTGCAATGCCAGTACGCTTAGGCTCGGAGCGAATCGCGCGGCCTCGTCCTGCCAGTTGGGGATCAGGCTGGTCGGCATGACGACTAGTGCAGGGCGCTCCAGGCGTCCCGCTTCCTTCTCCGTGAGCAGGTGGGCGAGTGTCTGGAGCGTTTTGCCCAGACCCATGTCGTCGCCCAGGATACCGCCTGCCTCGACCTCCCGGAGGGTCTGCAGCCAGGCCAGTCCTTCTTGCTGGTAGTGGCGAAGCTCAGCCTTGAGTCCCGCTGGTGGTCGAATCGGAGTTGTGTTGCTGTCACGCAGTCTGGCTGCAAACTGGCGCAGCTGTTCTCCGCCTTGCCACTGGAGATCAAGAGACTCCAGCAGGCTCAGTCGTGCGGCGTCAGGTCGGCCGAGACGAATCGCCTGGCTGGGTTCCTGATCGCGCAGGTAAAGCTCGCCCAGCGTCGCCAGCAGTGGCTTGAGTCGGGCAAATGGCAGCATCACCTGCAGCGGACGGCCGTCGGATTCCCGGAGTGCATCGAGTTGCAGGCGTAGCTGCTCGTCGTCCTTGTGTTTCTGGAGGTGGTTTGGGTCCAGCAGTTCCGGATTGCGCTGGATAAGCCTGAGCAAGACCGGGAGCAAGCTGATTCGACGTCCTTCGACGACGATGCCGAGCTCCAGGTCGAACCAGTCGTGGCTGGGTGTTTCGTCAACCTCGGCGTACCAACCTTCGACCTGGCTGAGATCGAACTGGAATCCGGGGCGGATCTCGATCTGCCAACCAGCTTCCCGCAGCGCTGGGAGTCGATGCCTCATGAAGTCCAACCAATGCTCGTCGCTGGGCAGCTCGAACATCTCGCCGCTGTTGGCCGGCAGCGCCTGGCTCTGTCGCAGGGATTCCTTGAAGCCCAGCTGGCGGAGGTTGTCGCGCAACTGCTGTTCGACCTTGGATTGGCGGGCGATGGCGATGCGCTCGCCGTTGATTCGATGCTTGAGGCGTTCGGGCTTGGTGGTCTTTCCGTGGGTCTGCAGGCCTGCGTAATCGAATGTCAGGCCGGCACGGTGCTGTTGGCTGCCCACCATGCGTCCACTGCGCAGGTCGTATTGGCTCTGGGCGTGGCTGCCCAGGGTCAGGTGGGGAGTTGGCATGATGTCGTCCACTTGGCGCACTTCCATGGGGGCTGGACTTGCAGCGGGGAGTGCGTCCTCTGGAAGCGAAAGCAGGTAGGTGAGGGTGGCGACACAGTGTTTGCAGTTGTAGCTGACTGGGCAGCTGCAGCGGCCGACTACGCCCAGCCCGCGCGGGGCGAGGCGTATCAGCTGCGTATAGCGCTTGCCGGCCGAGCCTTCACAGCTGCTCTCGACGGTCGTCTCGCCAAGGCTCAGCAGGCGAACCCGGTCCTGTCGGGCGTAGTCCAGGCCGCGGCTCAGGGCGCCTTGGTCGAAATCAAGGCGCCAGTCCAGCTGCCGCAGTTGGTCGAGCAGGGCGCTCATGACGCCTTAGAGCGGGCTGACGCGGATCAGGATGCCGAGGCTGGAGTGGTCCAGATAGGTCAGCTCGCCATTCTTCAGACGGGTGGTCTGGTGGATGCGCTCGCTACCGCTGAGCAGGCCGTCGGCGTCGAACTGATTGACCCAGAAATCGGTGCGGGCCTCGATATTGCGGTCAATGCTCAGGATCAGGGTACCTTCCACCGGGAAGTGGCCCAGTTGCTGGTTGCCCGAGGTCACGGATACAGTGCTTGGAGCGGTGGAGATGTTCTGTGACCAAGCCTTGTGGAGCAATACCTGGTAGCCCTTGGATGGGTCGAGTTTGGCAGCCTCCCCGTCCAGCGCCGTTCCGCGCTCGCTGCCTTCGATACTCTGGCTGCCATTTGCCCAGTCATCGGGGGCGGGTTGGCTGGATGGAATGGGCTCGCCGGCCTGGCGGAACAGGATCATTTCGACTTGGTAGAGGCCGTCGGCAAAGGCTGCGGGCGCGAACAGGGCGATCAGTAGGGCGAAGTAACGGATGGCACGCATGGATTGTTCCTTGTAATGACTATGTTTCCGGAGGCTACTGCTGTTGGGGCGCCAGACGTTCGAACAGCGCCTCCAGTGTATTGAAGCGTTCGTCAAGGCGTTCCATGGGGGCCTGGAACTTGAACAGGGTGGCTCCTTCGAACTTGTAACGCTTGGGTTGGCCCTGGATCAGCTTGATCAGCACCAGGGGATCGACGCAGGTATCGGCGGCGAACTCGATGCGTCCGCCTTGGGGGCCGGCGTCGACCTTGCGGATGCCAAGCTTCTCGGCCTGGAGCTTGAGTTGGGTCAGGCGAACCAGGTTCTTGGTGGGTTCTGGAAGCAGGCCGAAGCGGTCGATCATCTCCACTTGAAGTTCTTTCAGACCCTCTTCGTCCGCTGCCGAAGCAATGCGCTTGTACAGGATCAGGCGGGCGTGGACATCCGGGAGGTAGTCCTCTGGGATCAGCGCTGGCAGGCGCAGGTTGATCTCGGGGCCGCCGCTGAGCGGCTGCTCCAGGTTGGGTTGTTCGCCCTTTCGGATGGCCTTGACGGCGCGTTCGAGCATTTCCATGTAGAGGGTGAAACCCACCGCCTGGATCTGGCCGCTCTGGCCTTCGCCCAGCAATTCGCCGGCGCCGCGGATCTCCAGGTCGTGGGTGGCGAGGACGAATCCGGCACCGAGATCCTGGGCATTGGCGATGGCCTCGAGGCGCTTCTGGGCATCGTCAGTCATCTGCTTGCGCGGTGGTGTCAGCAAGTAGGCATAGGCCTGGTGGTGACTGCGCCCGACCCGACCGCGCAGCTGGTGTAGCTGAGCCAGGCCGAATTTGTCGGCTCGCTCGATGATGATGGTGTTGGCGCTGGGGACGTCGATGCCGGTTTCGATGATGGTCGAGGCTACAAGCACATTGAAGCGCTTGTGGTAGAAGTCGCTCATCACTTGCTCCAGCTCGCGTTCGCGCATCTGGCCGTGACCGACGGCGATGCGTGCTTCGGGCACCAGCTCAGCCAGTTCGGCGGCGCACTTCTCGATACTCGCCACTTCGTTGTGCAAGTAATACACCTGGCCACCACGCAGCAGTTCGCGCAGCAGCGCCTCTTTCACGACAGGCTGCTGGCGCTCCATGACAAAAGTGCGCACGGACAGGCGGCGGGCCGGCGGTGTGGCGATGATGGAGAGGTCGCGCATGCCGGCGACGGCCATGTTCAGGGTGCGTGGTATCGGTGTGGCGGTGAGGGTGAGGATGTCTACTTCGCTGCGCAGTGCCTTGAGCTGTTCTTTCTGGCGTACGCCGAACCGGTGCTCTTCGTCGATGATCACCAGCCCGAGGTTCTTGAACTTGACATCGCCCTGCAGCAGCTTATGGGTGCCGATGACGATGTCCACCTTGCCTTCTGCCAGTTGCTGCACGGCACCGTCGACTTCCTTGGCCGACTTGAAGCGGCTCATGACCTCGACGGTCACGGGCCAATCGGCAAAGCGATCACGGAAGCTGTTGTAGTGCTGCTGGGCGAGCAGGGTAGTAGGGACCAGGACGGCAACCTGCCTGCCGCTATGCACGGCAACGAACGCCGCGCGCATGGCAACTTCCGTCTTGCCGAAGCCAACGTCGCCGCAGACCAGGCGGTCCATTGGCTTGGGTGCAAGCATGTCCGCCACCACGGCTTCGATGGCCGTCTGCTGGTCTGGGGTTTCTTCGAAGGGGAAGCCGGCGGCGAACGTGGCGTAGTCGGCCTTAGGGTCGGTGAAGGCAAAGCCTTCGCGGGCAGCACGACGGGCATAGATGTCGAGCAGTTCGGCAGCGACATCGCGAACCTGCTCGGCGGCCTTGCGCTTGGCCTTCTGCCAGGTTTCCGAGCCCAGGCGGTGCAGGGGCGCGAGGGCGTCGTCGCTGCCTGTGTAGCGGGCGATCAGGTGCAGGCTGGCGACAGGCACGTAGAGTTTGGCGTCCTCGGCATACTGGAGCGCGAGGAATTCTGCGGCCTGGCCTTCGATTTCCAGCGTGATGAGTCCCAGGTAGCGGCCGACACCGTGGTCGATGTGTACCACGGGTGCACCCTCGCGCAGTTCGGCGAGGTTCTTGATGACGTTGTCGCCGGCATCGCCCCGACGTTCGCGGCGGCGGCGCTGCATCACGCGCTGGCCAAACAGCGGGCTTTCGGCGATCAGGGCCAAGCCTGGATCGTCGAGCAGCAGGCCTTCGTCCAGCGGTGCGATGGTAATGGCGAAACGTTCGTCACTGGCGACGAAGGTGGACCAGCCATCGACTTCCTGAGGGCGCAGCTTGATGCGTGCGAGCAACTCGAGCAGGACTTCGCGGCGCCCCGCAGACTCTGCACTGAAGAGGACGCGGCCGGGGAAGTCGTCGAGGAAGCGGCGCAGGGCCGCGAGGGGTTCCGTGGCCTTGGCCTGGATCGCCAAGTCGGGCAGGGCGCGGGCGGAGAAACGTTCGCGGCCAACACCGGGCTCGATGTCGTCCTGGCTGAGCACCAGGCGTGGGGAGCCTTTCAGGCGGGCGAAACAGTCTTCCACCGGCAGGAATAGCTCTGCTGGCGGGACCAGTGGGCGTTCGGGGTCGACCCGGCGATCTTCGTAACGGTTACGAACATCATTCCAGAATTGCTCCGCAGCCTGCTCGATGCCCGGCAGGGAAAAGACCTGGGTGTCCTGCGGCAGATAGTCGAAGAGGGTCGCAGACTCTTCGAAGAACAGCGGCAGATAATACTCGATACCGGCAGGGGTGATGCCGCTGGCCAGGTCCTGGTAGATGGGGCAGCGACGGAAGTCGACGTCGAAACGTTCACGGAAGCGACCGCGAAAATCAGTGACAGCCTTCTTGTCCAGTGGGAATTCCCGAGCCGGTAGCAGGCGGATTGATTGGACCTTGTCGATGGAGCGCTGTGTTTCGGGATCGAAGGTGCGCAGCGTCTCGATTTCGTCATCGAACAGGTCGATGCGGTAAGGTTGTTCGCTACCCATCGGGAATAGGTCGATCAGGGCGCCGCGTACTGCGAACTCGCCATGTTCATAGACCGTGTCCACGCAGCGGTAGCCGGCTGCCTCGAGGCGCAGGCGCATCTCGTCCACGGCCAGCTTCTGGCCCACGTCCAGTACCAGGCTCGAGCCCAGCAGGAAGCGTGTTGGCGCTAGCCGGTGCAGGGCGGTGGTGATCGGGACCACCAGCACGCCGCGCTTGACGCCCGGCAGCCTGTAAAGGGTGTCGACACGCTGGGAGATGATGTCCTGGTGCGGCGAGAACTGGTCGTAGGGCAGGGTTTCCCAGTCCGGGAAGTGCAATACGGCGAGGTCTGGGGCGAAGAAGCCGAGCTCCTGCTCCAGGCGCTCAGCACTCTGGCTGTCGGCGGTGAGCAGCAGGGTGAACCGCTGGGTGGCACTGGCGGCTTCGGCGATCGCCAGGCTGAGTGTGGCACCGGGCAAGTTGCCCCATTGCTGTTTGCCAGCGGCAGCTGGGAGGGGCGGTAGACGCAATACGGACACGGGCAAGATGGCTCCGGTCGGAAAAAGGATCAGCGGATTGTAACTATCCCGACTAGCGGATGTCAGTCTTCAAGCCGCTGCTGATTGCCGACGCCTGCATGCGCCGTCATAATGTAGCCCCTTTTTTCATCCCCTACATGTGGAAGGTACTGCCCGTGACTCAGAAGCCCGACCAGTGTCTCGGTGAATGGATCGATCGTGAAGCCCTCGCGGAAGCCATGATTCCGATGATTGGCCAGCTCTATCGCAACAACAACGTTGTGACTTCGATCTATGGCCGTGGCCTGATCAACCGCTCCGTGATTGCCATCCTCAAGGCTCACCGCTTCGCGCGCCACCGTCTGGCTGAAGAAGCCGGGCTGTCCGTGCACGAAACCTTCCCGATCCTCAAGACTATGAGCGAGCTCAAGCTGGGCGCCGCTTCGGTCGATCTTGGCAAGATGGTTGCCAAGTTCAAGGAAGAAGGTAACGGCCGCAGCATCGAGCAGTTCACCAAAGACGAGCTGGCCGATGTGGTTGGCAAGCAGAACGGGGCCGCCCGCGAGGGTACCGACGTTGTGCTCTACGGCTTCGGTCGTATCGGTCGCCTGCTGGCTCGCATCCTGATCGAGAAGACTGGCGGTGGCGATGGTCTTCGCCTGCGCGCAATCGTTGTTCGCAAAGGCGCGGAAAACGATCTGGTCAAACGCGCCAGCCTGCTGCGTCGCGATTCGGTGCACGGCCCGTTCGATGGCACCATCGTCATCGATGAAGAGAACAACACGCTGACTGCCAACGGCAACCTGATCCAGGTGATCTACTCCAACGACCCGGCGTCCATCGACTACACCCAGTACGGCATCAAGAATGCCCTGCTGGTGGACAACACTGGCAAGTGGCGCGATGCGGAAGGGCTGGGTCAGCACCTCAAGTGCCCAGGCATCGATCGCGTTGTCCTGACCGCTCCGGGTAAAGGCGCGCTGAAGAACATCGTTCACGGCATCAACCATGGCGACATCTCCGCCGATGACAAGATCATCTCCGCGGCTTCCTGCACCACCAACGCCATCGTGCCGGTGCTGAAGGCGGTGAACGACCAGTACGGCATCATCAATGGCCACGTCGAAACCGTTCACTCGTATACCAATGACCAGAACCTGATCGACAACTTCCATAAAGGCAGCCGCCGTGGTCGCAGCGCTCCGCTGAACATGGTGATCACCGAGACGGGGGCAGCCACCGCAGCCGCCAAGGCCCTGCCGGTGTTGAAGGGCAAACTGACCGGAAATGCCATTCGCGTTCCGACGCCGAACGTCTCCATGGCCATTCTCAACCTGAACCTGGAGAAGGCCACCACCCGCGACGAAATCAACGAATACCTGCGCCAGATGGCCATGCATTCGGATCTGCACAAGCAGATCGATTACGTCAGCTCGCAGGAAGTGGTGTCCTCTGACTTCGTCGGTTCCCGTCACGCTGGCGTGGTGGACGCCGAGGCAACTATCTGCAACGACAACCGGGTTGTCCTCTACGTCTGGTACGACAACGAGTTCGGCTACAGCTGCCAGGTCGTACGCGTGATGGAGGACATGGCTGGTGTCAACCCGCCGTCTTTTCCGCGCTGAGCTGCAGTAAAAGAAAAACGGGAGCTCTCGGGCTCCCGTTTTTTATTTTTGGGTCTGTAATCGGTTAACACGTATCTCGATTGGGAACTCCCTGATGGAAGGACATCACCTGCACACCGGTCCGCTCAAGCGTGGACTTAAGAACCGCCACATCCAGCTGATCGCGCTCGGTGGCGCCATCGGTACCGGCCTGTTCCTCGGCTCTGCTGGCGTGCTCAAGTCGGCCGGCCCTTCGATGATCCTTGGTTATGCAATTGCAGGCTTCTTTGCTTTCCTGATCATGCGCCAACTGGGCGAAATGATCGTGGAGGAACCGGTTGCTGGTTCGTTCAGTCATTTTGCGCACAAGTACTGGGGCGGCTATGCGGGCTTCCTTTCCGGCTGGAACTACTGGGTGCTTTATGTGCTGGTGGGCATGGCCGAACTGACGGCCGTGGGCAAGTACATCCAGTTCTGGTGGCCGGAAGTGCCAACCTGGGCGACGGCTGCGGCTTTCTTCGTGCTTATCAATCTGATCAACCTGGCCAATGTGAAGGCATTCGGCGAGACCGAGTTCTGGTTCGCCCTGATCAAGGTGGTGGCCATCATCGGCATGATTGTGCTCGGCGTCTACCTGCTGGTCAGTGGTGAGGGTGGGCCCCAGGCCGCGGTCAGCAACCTCTGGAGCCATGGCGGCTTCTTCCCCAATGGTCTTGAAGGCCTGGTGATGGTGCTGGCGATCATCATGTTTTCATTCGGGGGCTTGGAGTTGATCGGTATCACTGCCGCTGAGGCGAGCGAGCCGAAGAAAGTGATCCCTAAAGCGATCAATCAGGTCATCTATCGCATCCTGATCTTCTACATTGGTGCCCTCAGCGTGTTGCTGATGCTCTATCCGTGGGACAAGCTGCTGGAGACCCTGGGTGCTGCCGGTGACCCCTATAGTGGCAGCCCTTTCGTGCAGATCTTCTCCCTGATCGGCAGCGATCTGGCGGCGCACATCCTCAACTTCGTGGTGCTCACTGCGGCTCTGTCCGTCTATAACAGCGGTGTCTACTGCAACAGCCGGATGCTTTACGGCCTGGCCGAGCAGGGTGATGCCCCGAAAGCGCTGATGAAGGTCGACTCGCGTGGTGTGCCGGTTCTGGCGATCGGTCTATCGGCGCTGGTCACGCTCCTGTGCGTGGTGGTCAACTATCTGGCTCCGCAGAAAGCACTGGAACTGCTGATGGCCTTGGTGGTGGCGGCCCTGGTAATCAACTGGGCAATGATCAGTCTGTCGCACTTGATGTTCCGGAAGGCCTTGCAGGCCAGAGGTGTCGAGCCTTTCTTCAAGTCTCTGTGGTATCCGGTCAGCAACTACCTGTGCCTGGCATTCGTTGCGCTGATCCTTGCCGTGATGCTGATGATTCCGGGCATCAACGTTTCGGTTTATGCCATTCCCTTCTGGCTTGGGTTCATTGCTATCTGCTACTTCTTCAAGCGTTCAGCGAAAGGTACGGTTGCGCAGCGATGAAGAAACGGGGGCTTTCGCTCCCGTTTTTTTTGAGTGGTTCTGCGGTGGGTTTGCGATGGTTGGACAGTCGTTAAAGGACCAGGCATGCTCATTTGTTACTTAATATCCGGGAAAACAATGGCTTGGCTGGCCATGCAGGTAATCCGCTCTCTATAATCTCTCGCCTAATTCGCCCAGATCCCGATTTGTACGTCGCGCCTACCCAATGGTCGGCGCGATCTGTTCTATTTTTGCCTGCGGGTGAAAAGCGATCTCTGGGCAGTCATTCAGTGTCAGGCGAAACCTATGATTAGAGTCAAAAGAGGATTGAACCTGCCGATAGCAGGGGAGCCGACGCAGCGGGTCGAGGATGCTCGCCCGGTTCGCAGCGTTGCCGTCATCGGCTTCGATTATCACGGCATGAAGCCCACAATGGAGGTCCAGGTAGGCGATCGAGTCAAGCTCGGTCAGCCACTGTTCTCCGACAAGAAGACGCCCGGTGTGGTCTTTACTGCTCCCGGAGCAGGCGTTATCAGCGCAATCCATCGTGGCGAGAAGCGAGTCCTGCAGTCGGTGGTCATCGACCTCGCGGGGGACGACGAGGTCCACTTCAACCAGTTCAGCATCGGCCAGCTGGACTCGCTGGATGCCCAGCAGGTGCGCGATAATCTGGTCCGATCCGGGCTCTGGACTGCGCTGCGTACCCGGCCCTTCAGCCTTATACCTGCAATCGATTCGACGCCCAGTTCTATCTTTGTGACCGCCATCGACACACATCCGCTGGCTGCGGATCCGCGGGTGGTAATCGGTGAGCATGCCGCTGACTTCGAGCATGGCTTGAAGGTCCTCTCGCGCCTTGCGCGGGTGTTTCTCTGCAAGGCCGAAGGCGCGAGCCTGCCGGGTGAGGGGTTGGCCCAGGTCCAGGTTGAAAGCTTCTCTGGACCACATCCGGCTGGTTTGCCGGGCACCCACATCCACTTCCTGGATCCGGTCAGCGCGAGCAAGTGCGTCTGGCACATCGGCCATCAGGACGTCATCGCCATAGGCAAGCTGTTCACTACCGGTCGCCTCTGGGTCGAGCGCGTGGTGGCCTTGGCCGGTCCCGCAGTCAATCAACCGCGCCTGTTGCGTAGCCGCCTGGGCGCGAGCCTGGAAGAGCTCACCGCTGGCGAGCTTGGGTCCGGTAACAACCGCGTCGTATCAGGTTCCCTGCTGGGTGGCCGTACCGCACATGGTCCCTTCGCCTTCCTGGGGCGCTATCACCTGCAGGTGTCTTGCCTGGGCGAGGGCAACGACCGTGAGTTCCTGCACTACCTGCGTGCAGGCGTGAACAAGCATTCGATCCTGAATATCTTCGTGTCCAGGCTGATGGGGGCTCGCAAGTTCGCTTTCAGCACGTCCACCAATGGCAGCCCGCGCGCCATGGTGCCGGTAGGTAACTACGAGGCGGTCATGCCGTTGGACATCCTGCCCACCCAGCTGCTGCGCTATCTGATCGTCGGTGATACCGAGATGGCGCAGAAGCTAGGCTGCCTGGAGCTCGACGAAGAAGATCTGGCGCTGTGCAGCTATGTCTGCGCGGGCAAGTACGAGTACGGCCCGATCCTGCGGGATAACCTCAGTCGTATCGAGAAGGAGGGCTAGGCCCATGAGCCTGCGGAAATTCCTCGACAAGATCGAACACAACTTCGATCAGGGCGGCCGCTATGAAAAGTGGTACGCCCTCTATGAAGCGATCGACACATTCTTCTACCGCCCGGGCAGCGTGACCCGGACGACCGCTCATGTGCGCGACGGCATCGACCTCAAGCGGATGATGATTACCGTCTGGCTGTGCACCTTTCCGGCGATGTTCTTCGGCATGTGGAACGTCGGCTATCAGGCCAACCTGGTCTTCGACCAGAGTCCTGATCTGCTGGCGGCCCAGGAAGGTTGGCGTATTGCCTTGACCGGCGCGCTGGCGGGGTTCGATCCCAACAGCATTTGGGACAACTTCGTCCAGGGTGCTGCCTGGTTTCTGCCGATCTACGCGGTGACGTTCATCGTCGGCGGCTTCTGGGAGGTGCTCTTCGCCTCTATTCGGCGCCATGAAGTGAACGAAGGCTTCTTCGTTACCTCGGTGCTGTTCGCCCTCACGCTTCCGCCGAGCATCCCACTCTGGCAGGTGGCGTTAGGCATCAGCTTCGGCGTTGTGCTGGGCAAGGAAGTCTTTGGCGGCACTGGCAAGAATTTCCTCAACCCGGCCCTCGCGGGTCGCGCTTTCCTGTTTTTTGCCTACCCGGCACAGATATCCGGCGATGCCGTGTGGACCGCGGTGGACGGCTTCGCCGGCGCCACTTCGCTGAGCCTGGGCGCGGCTGGTGGCGTCGAGAATATCCTCGGTCACGGCATCACCTGGATGGATGCCTTCCTCGGCACCATTCATGGCTCCATTGGTGAAACCAGCACCCTGGCCATCTTGATCGGTGGTGGCGTGCTGCTCCTGACTCGCATCGCCGCCTGGCGCATCGTGGCCGGCGTGATGCTGGGCATGATCGCCATGAGTTACCTGTTCAACGCCATTGGTTCGGCCACCAACCCGATGTTCGCCATGCCGTGGCATTGGCATCTGGTGCTGGGTGGTTTTGCGTTCGGCATGATGTTCATGGCCACTGACCCGGTTTCGGCGTCCATGACCAACACCGGCAAGTGGCTGTTCGGCGCACTGATCGGTGTGATGGTCGTACTGATCCGCGTCGTCAACCCGGCTTTCCCGGAAGGCATGATGCTGGCGATCCTGTTCGCCAACCTGTTCGCTCCGCTGATCGATCACTTCGTCGTTCAGGCCAACATCAAGCGGAGGCTGGCACGCAATGTCTAGTCAGAAAGAATCCACCGTCCGCACGCTGCTGGTGGCCCTCGTGGTCTGCCTGGTGTGCTCGATTTTCGTCGCCGGCGCGGCCGTGGCGCTAAAGCCGGTGCAGGTCGAGAACCGTGAGCTGGACAAGCAGCGCAGCATCCTGACCATTGCCGGGCTTGCGCAGCCGGATATGTCGGCCGGGGAGATCCAGGAGCTCTACGCCAACCGCATCACGGCCAAGGTCGTTGACCTGGCCAGTGGCAAGTTCAGTGATGACGTCCAGGCTGCCGGCTATGACTCGCTCAAAGCCGCAAAGGACCCCAAGCTCTCCGACGCGCTTTCCGGTGCGCAGGACATCGCCTCGATCAAGCGTCGCGAGCGCCTGAGCACTGTCTATCTCGTGGAGACCGACGGTAAATTGGACACCCTGATCCTGCCGGTGCGGGGCTACGGCCTTTGGTCGACCCTCTATGGCTTCTTGGCGCTCAAGGGTGATCTGAGCACCGTGGTTGGCCTGGGCTTCTACCAGCATGGCGAAACACCCGGTTTGGGCGGTGAGGTTGACAACCCGAAGTGGAAAGCACTGTGGAACGGCAAGAACCTGTTCGACGAACAGGGTCAACTCGCCATCGAGATCATCAAAGGCAGCGTCGACCCGCAGTCGGCCAGCGCGAAGCACCAGGTCGACGGTCTGGCCGGCGCCACTCTGACCAGCAAAGGCGTGAATAACCTGCTGCATTTCTGGCTGGGCGAGAACGGCTTCGGCCCCTTCCTGGCCAACTTGAACAAAGGGGAGGCATGAACATGGCGCAGCCCACTATCCGTCAGGTCCTGCTGGACCCGATCCTGCACAACAACCCCATCGGTCTGCAGATCCTCGGGATCTGCTCGGCGCTGGCGGTGACCTCCAACCTCAAGACCGCGCTGGTGATGTCTGCCGCGCTGACCTTGGTCACCGGCTTCTCCAACCTGTTCATCTCGATGATCCGCAGCCAGATCCCCAGCTCGATCCGCATGATCGTGCAGATGGTGATCATCGCCTCCTTGGTGATCGTGGTCGATCAGGTGTTGAAGGCCTATGCCTTCAGCCTGTCCAAACAGCTGTCGGTGTTCGTCGGCCTGATTATCACCAACTGCATCGTGATGGGGCGTGCCGAAGCCTTCGCCATGGCTAACCCGCCGGTGCTGTCGTTTTTCGACGGCATCGGCAACGGCCTGGGCTACAGTGCCATGCTGATCGTCCTGGGCATCATTCGTGAGCTGTTCGGCGCCGGGAAGCTGCTGGGCTTCGAGGTGCTGCCAGTGATCAACGATGGTGGCTGGTATCAACCCAACGGGCTCCTGCTGCTGCCGCCCTCGGCCTTCTTCCTGATCGGCCTGATCATCTGGGCGCTGCGTAGCTGGAAGACCGAACAGAAAGAGGCCCCGGCCTTCAAGATTGCCCCGCAGGTATCCAACAAGGAGGCCTACTGATGGAGCACTACGTCAGCCTGTTCGTGAAGGCCGTGTTCGTCGAGAACATGGCGCTGGCCTTCTTCCTCGGCATGTGCACCTTCATCGCCATCTCCAAGAAGGTGGAAACCGCCATCGGTCTGGGTGTCGCGGTGATCGTGGTGCAGGCCATTACCGTCCCGGCCAACAACCTTTTGTACTCCTTGTTGCTCAAGGACGGCGCGCTGGCTTGGGCCGGCCTGCCGGACGTCGACCTGAGCTTCCTCGGCCTGCTCAGCTACATCGGTGTGATCGCGGCTATCGTGCAGATCCTCGAGATGCTGCTCGACAAGTATGTGCCGTCGCTCTACAACGCCCTCGGCGTGTTCCTGCCGCTGATCACGGTGAACTGCGCCATCATGGCCGGCTCGCTGTTCATGGTGGAGCGCGACTACAACCTCGGCGAGAGCGTGGTCTATGGCGTCGGCTCAGGCTTTTCCTGGGCCCTGGCCATCGCGCTGCTGGCGGGTATCCGCGAGAAGCTCAAGTACAGCGATGTGCCGGAAGGCCTGCAGGGCTTGGGTATCACCTTCATCACCATCGGTCTGATGTCGTTGGGCTTCATGTCCTTCTCGGGCGTCCAGTTGTAAGGAGAGGACATGCTGAGCTTTGAGATTTTCCTGGCAATTGGCATGTTCACCGCCATCGTCCTGGGGCTGGTGGTGATCATCCTCGCCGCACGCGCCAAGCTGGTTTCCAGCGGTGACGTGAACATCGTCATCAACGGCGAGAAGACCATCACGGTCCCAGCAGGCGGCAAGCTGCTGCAGACCCTGGCGGCACAGAATATCTTCCTCTCGTCCGCCTGTGGTGGCGGCGGCACCTGCGCCCAGTGCAAGTGCATCGTCGAGAGCGGGGGTGGCGAGATGCTGCCCACTGAGGAGTCGCATTTCACCCGGCGCCAGGCGAAGGAAGGCTGGCGACTCTCCTGCCAGACCCCGGTCAAGCAAGACATGCAGATCGAGGTGTCGGAAGAAGTCTTCGGCGTCAAGAAGTGGGAGTGCACGGTGGAGTCCAACCCCAATGTCGCCACCTTCATCAAGGAGCTGACCTTGCGCCTGCCAGAAGGTGAGAGCGTCGACTTTCGCGCCGGCGGTTACGTGCAGCTCGAGTGCCCGCCCCACGTGGTCAATTACAAGGACTTCGACATCCAGCCCGAATACCGGGGCGATTGGGACAAGTTCAACCAGTGGAAGTATGTGTCCAAGGTCGATGAGACGGTGATTCGCGCCTACTCGATGGCCAACTACCCGGACGAAAAGGGCATCGTCAAATTCAATATCCGCATCGCCTCGCCACCGCCTGGCAAGGACCACCTGCCGCCTGGGCAGATGTCGTCCTGGGTGTTCAATCTCAAGCCAGGTGACAAGGTCACGGTGTACGGGCCGTTCGGCGAGTTCTTTGCCAAGGACACCGATGCCGAGATGATCTTCATTGGCGGTGGTGCGGGTATGGCGCCGATGCGTTCGCACATCTTCGATCAACTCAAGCGCCTCAAGTCCAGGCGCAAGATCAGCTTCTGGTACGGCGCGCGCTCCCTGCGCGAAGCCTTCTATACCGAAGAGTACGATCAGCTCCAAGCGGAAAACCCGAACTTCGAATGGCACCTGGCGCTGTCCGATCCGCAGCCGGAAGACAACTGGACGGGGCTCAAGGGCTTCATCCACAACGTGCTATACGAGAACTACCTCAAGGACCACCCGGCCCCTGAGGATTGCGAGTTCTACATGTGCGGCCCGCCGATGATGAATGCCGCGGTGATCAAGATGCTCACCGACCTGGGCGTGGAGCGTGAGAACATCCTGCTGGACGATTTCGGTGGCTAGAGCGCTGTCATTGCTGCTGTCGGCCAGCATGCTGCTGGCAGGTTGCAGTGAGCGAGTCGAGGAGTTCGGTGGCCCGACCATGGGCAGCACCTACTCGGTGAAGTATGTGCGAAGTGCGTCCGCTCCTTCGGTGGAGCAGGCTCGCGGCGAAGTGGAAGCGATTCTCGGCGAAGTCGACCGGCAGATGTCCAGCTACCGGGCCGACTCCGATGTCGAGCGTTTCAACGCATTGCCTGCTGGCAGTTGCATGGCCTTGCCTGCCCCGATGCTGGAGTTGGTGGGGTTCGCGTCTGCCTTGTCCAGAGACAGCGATGGCGCCTTCGACATGACACTTGAACCCCTGCTCAATCTCTGGGGCTTTGGACCCAAGGGGCGAGGTGGGTATGTGCCGAGTGCCGAAGCCGTCGCCCGGGTACGTGCAGATGTTGGTCATCAGCATCTATCCATCCGTGGCCAGGAACTGTGCAAGGATGCGGCCGTGCAGCTCGATTTCAACAGTATCGCGGCTGGCTATGCGGTAGATCGAGTCAGTGCGCGGCTGACCGGATTGGGCGCTACCAGTTCTCTGGTGGAGATTACCGGCGAACTGAAGGCGGTTGGCCGCAAGCCAGATGGGTCGCCTTGGCGCATCGCGATCGAAGCCCCGCAGGATGATCGCCAGGTGGCGCAGAAAATTATCAGCCTGGACGGGCTCGCCGTTTCGACGTCCGGCGACTACCGCAACTATTTTGAAGAGAACGGCAAGCGTTACTCGCATACCCTGAACCCCAGGACCGGTGCGCCCATCACCCACAACCTCGCTTCGGTGACGGTGGTGGATGAGTCGGCTCTGCAGGCTGATGGGTTGTCCACGCTGCTGATGGTTCTGGGGCCAGAGGCCGGCGGTGCTTATGCCGAAGCACGTGGGATCGCCGCGTTCTTCGTGGTTCGCAAAGGCGAGGGTTTTGTGAGCCGAGGCAGCAGTCGGTTCGAGCAGCTATTCGCTGCGAAGGAGGATTGAGATGACCTGGTTACTGGTGTTCGTGATCATGCTGTTGGTGGTACTGGGCATGGCCGTTGGGGTGATCATGGGACGCAAGCCTATCGCCGGCTCGTGCGGCGGCATCGCCAACCTCGGCATCGAGAAGGAATGCTCGATCTGTGGCGGCAATCGACAAAAGTGCGAGGAGGTGCAGCGCGGCGGTGATGTAGTGGACGCAAAGCTCGCCTACGACGCGACCAAGCGCTAATGTGCAGCGCCAACTGACTTGGTTAAGCTGCACGCCAGTTCTGAAATGCTGCGGTGATGGGTTCCGCAGTCTTGCCGGGGGCGCCAATGGGCGCCCCGGCCCGTTATGAGGAGTAAGCATGGCTGTCTACAACTACGACGTAGTGGTGCTGGGTTCCGGTCCGGCGGGGGAAGGTGCGGCGATGAATGCCGCCAAGGCCGGGTGCAAGGTGGCGGTGGTCGATAGCCGCCGCGAGGTCGGTGGCAACTGCACCCACCTGGGCACCATCCCGTCAAAGGCGCTGCGTCACTCGGTGCGGCAGATCATGCAGTTCAACACCAACCCGATGTTCCGCCAGATTGGCGAGCCGCGTTGGTTCTCCTTCCCTGACGTGCTGAAAAGTGCAGAGAAGGTAATCGCGAAGCAAGTCGCATCTCGCACCGGTTACTACGCGCGCAACCGTATCGACACCTTCTTTGGTACCGGCAGCTTCGCCGACGAGCAGACCATCGAAGTGGTCTGCCAGAACGGCGTTGTGGAGCGCCTGGTGGCCAAGCAGATCATCATCGCCACCGGTTCTCGTCCGTATCGTCCGGACGATGTCGACTTCAGTCACCCGCGGGTTTACGACAGCGACACCATCCTCAACCTGAGCCACACGCCGCGCCGCCTGATCATCTACGGAGCCGGTGTAATTGGCAGCGAATACGCTTCCATCTTCAGTGGCCTGGGGGTGCTGGTGGACCTGATCGACAACCGCGATCAGCTGCTCAGCTTCCTCGACGACGAGATTTCCGACGCGCTTAGCTACCACTTGCGCAATAACAACGTACTGATTCGCCACAACGAGGAGTACGAGCGCATCGAGGGACTGGACAACGGCGTGATCCTGCACCTGAAATCCGGTAAGAAGATCAAGGCCGACGCCTTGCTCTGGTGCAACGGCCGTACTGGTAACACCGACAAGCTGGGTCTGGAAAACATTGGCATCAAGGTCAATAGCCGTGGCCAGATCGAAGTCGACCAGAACTACCGCACCTCCATCTCGAACATTTACGCAGCGGGCGATGTGATTGGCTGGCCGAGTCTGGCGAGCGCCGCCTATGACCAGGGCCGCTCGGCTGCCGGCAATATCGTCGACAATGACAGCTGGCGTTTCGTGGATGATGTGCCGACCGGCATTTACACCATCCCGGAGATCAGCTCCATCGGCAAGAACGAGAAGGAACTGACCCAGGCCAAGATTCCCTATGAAGTGGGCAAGGCGTTCTTCAAGGGTATGGCGCGGGCGCAGATCGCTGTAGAACCGGTCGGCATGCTGAAAATCCTCTTCCATCGCGAGACGCTGGAGGTTCTGGGTGTGCACTGCTTTGGCTACCAGGCCTCGGAGATCGTGCATATCGGTCAGGCGATCATGAACCAGAAGGGCGAGGCGAATACCATCAAGTACTTCGTCAATACCACCTTCAACTACCCGACCATGGCGGAGGCCTATCGGGTAGCTGCGTTCGACGGCCTGAACCGGCTTTTTTGAGCGGCTCCGACCGGTGGCCTGAACCGGTCGGGGTAGATCCGTTCAGCAATTCCCAAGGGTGGCGCTGGCCAAACCGGGAAAGTCTGTAATCAGGCTGTCCGCGCCAAAGTCAGCGAGCCGGCGCATCAGTGCCGGTTCGTTGACCGTCCATACCGACACATGCAAGCCTTCCTTCTGGGCGCGCAAGAGTCGCTCCGGGGTGCACAGCGTCCAGTTCAGGGCGAGCAGGTTGCAGCCGTGATGCTTGGCGACCTTCAGTGGATCGAGCCAGGCATATTCGGCCACCAGCCCGCGTGAAAGCCTGGGCGTCAGTCGGTTCAGTGCCCGCAGCACTTCGCGGGAGCTGGAGGTCACCGTGACTTTGTCCACCACGTCGTACCGTTCGGCCAGTTCCTGGATGGCCAGGACTGTGCGTGCCGCGCGGACCCGAGAGGCGCTTTTCACCTCCAGTTGCCAGTGCTCGAAGTCGCAATGTTCGAATAGTTCGGCAAGCCGGGGAATAGGGCAGGGCTTTGGCCAATGCGGTCCGCTCATCCGAGCGTCGTATGTCACCAGTTCGTTGGCGTCGTGTTCCGCCACTTTGCCGCGGCGTCCAGTGGTTCGTTTTAGCGTTGGGTCGTGAATTACCATCAGCTCGCCGTCACGGGACAGGTGCAGGTCCAGTTCGCAGCGTTGCACGCCATGGGACAGGCATTGCTGGAAACTGGCCAGGGTATTTTCCGGGCATTCGCCCTTGGCGCCTCGATGGCCGTAGATCAGGGTCACTTGTATTCCCTTGGTGCTCTGGGTTGGTGGTGGCGGACGCTGTCGATCACTCGCCCGCTTTCGAAATAGACCGAGAACTCGCGATAGTCCCAGCGACTGATTGGCGGGTTGCCGATAGCTGGTCGCTGTTCGTTCGGAGGGCCAAACCGCTTGAGTACAGCGTCTTGGGTTTGGCCGCGTAAAGGCAGGGGCAGAGTCGCGTCACCTTGTTGCCCGAGCGGTACTTCGAGGGTTTCGGCGCTCGTGGGCAGGGCGAGCACAAGGCCAAGCAGCAAGGCGGCGCGCAACATACGGTGGCCTCAGTCGGATGTGGATGGGCGTTGGCGTGCCTGGCGACGCTCCGACGCTTGCCTCTGCAGGATATGCTTGGCCAGCAATTGGCGCTGGGCATCGGTCAGTGCTTCGAACTCCGCGCCAATCTCGAACTCGTCTTCCCCCTGGGCTTGGCTATGCACGACTACGGCACGCAGCTGTAAACCGAGCGCCTGCGGCATCAGTACCATCTTCACTGCGAGGCGGGTGCCAGGTTCGAAGGGTGTTCGATTGCTGAAGTTGATGCCGGCTTCCGATAACGTCACCTGACGGGCCGGGCCGATATCGTGCAACAGGCTTCGGGCAAGGGCCTGGCCAATCAGGTCGATACGCTTGTTGATGACCTTCAGGTAGCTTGCCAGTGGGCGATCTCGTTCATGAATATGCCGCAGCAGGTGCTGTGACTCGAAATCCATCAGGTGCAATTCGCTGAGGAGGCTGAAAAGCTGGGAGGCATCCTCCGGATCGCCATCCACACTGGTTTCGCCAGATTTCAAAGGGCTGATTTCCAGTGCGATCGTATCTTCGATGCGGTAGTATTCGCGACGGTCTTCCGCGTCTCGTGTCGACATGGCGAACCCATGGCAGCAGTGGTGGTCTGAGTGTAAACGCTGCTTGCCGAGCCCCGCCACAAGGACGTCCCTTCTTTCGCCAGCGAACTTCATTTCCATGTTCAGACCGCTGTCTCTGTATATAGGCGCACGCTACACGCGCGCCAAGCGTCGCAATTATTTCGTCTCCTTCATATCTCTCACTTCGATGATCGGGCTGGCCTTGGGCGTCCTCGTGATGATCCTGGTGTTGTCGGTCATGAATGGTTTCGACCATGAGATGCGCACTCGCGTATTGGGCATGGTGCCCCATGCCACGGTGGAGTCAGCCGTTCCCATCGATGACTGGCGCAAGCTGGCCGAGGGGGTGGTGCGGCATCCGGAGGTCAAAGCCGTAGCACCTTACACGCAGGTTCAGGGGCTGCTGACCGCCGCCGGAAAAGTGCAGAAAGTGCTGGTCAACGCAGTGGACCCACAGGAAGAGGCCAAGGTCTCGATCATCGAGGACTTCTTTCGGGAGGGGAGCCTCGCAAGCCTCGCCCCAGGTGAGTTCGGCATGGTGATCGGCGACCGGGCCGCGACCAAGCTTGGCGTCCGTATCGGCGACAAAGTCACCTTCGTCCTGCCCGAAGTCGCGGTAACGCCAGCAGGCGTGTTCCCGCGCATGAAGCGTTTCACCGTGGTTGGCATCTTCCATGTCGGGGCCGGTGAGCTCGATGGCTACCTGGCCCTTGCAAACATTGCTGATGTTGCCCGCCTGAAACGTTGGCAGCCCCACCAGGTGCAAGGCCTGCGGCTCAAGCTCGACGACCTGTTCAAGGCGCCGCAACTGGCTTGGCAGATTGCCGGCGAGTTGAAGGGCGAGGACTTCTATGCTCGTGACTGGACGCGCTCCCACGGTAACCTCTATCAGGCGATCAAGATGGAGAAGGCCATGATCGGCCTGCTTCTGCTTCTCATCGTCGCGGTGGCTGCGTTCAACATCATTTCCACCCTGGTGATGGTGGTGACTGATAAGCGCGGTGACATTGCCATCCTGCGTACCCTTGGCGCGACACCGCGCCAGATCATGGGCATCTTCATGGTTCAGGGCACGGTCATCGGGGTGGTCGGCACATTGATTGGAGGCCTGCTTGGGATCCTCGCTGCACTCAAGGTGAGCGATGCCATCGGCTGGCTCGAGCGGCTGCTGGGGCTCAAGTTCCTCAATGCCGATGTCTATTTCATCGACTATCTGCCGTCGCAGCTAATGGTCGAGGATGTGGTGCTGGTCTGCTCGGCCGCGCTGATCCTGAGTTTCCTTGCCACCCTTTATCCTGCCTGGCGTGCTTCGCGCACCCAGCCTGCGGAGGCTTTGCGTTATGAGTGATAAGGCTGTCCTGAGTTGCCGCAACCTCGGCAAGAGCTACGAGGAGGGCCCGCAGTCCGTTGTCGTGCTGTCAGGTGTCGAGTTGGAACTGCATCCAGGCGAGCGAGTGGCCATCGTCGGCAGTTCCGGTTCTGGCAAGAGTACCTTGCTGAATATGCTGGGTGGTCTGGATACACCCAGTAATGGCAGCGTCTGGTTGGCGGGTGAGGAGCTTTCCGCCCTCAGCGAGACCGCCCGTGGCCTGTTGCGTAACCGTGCGCTGGGGTTCGTCTATCAGTTCCATCACCTGCTGCCGGAGTTCACGGCTCTTGAGAACGCCTGCATGCCCTTGCTGATTGGCCGCACACCGATCGCCGAGGCCCGTCAACGGGCTACGGCGCTGCTGGAGCGGGTAGGACTGGGCCATCGCTTGTCGCACAAGCCGGCAGAATTGTCGGGTGGCGAACGTCAGCGCGTGGCCATCGCCCGGGCGCTGGTCAACCAGCCGGCCCTTGTGCTGCTCGATGAGCCTACGGGTAACCTGGACCAGCACACAGCCCACGGTATTCAGGAGCTGATGCTGGAGCTGAGCCGCTCCCTGAAAACAGCCTTCCTGATCGTGACTCACGACCTGCAGTTGGCCCACCAGATGGATAGGGTACTGCGCCTGGAAGACGGACGTTTGGTGGCTGCCTGAGATGTTCAGACCCCTGTCGATATTCATTGGCGCCCGCTATACGCGCGCCAAGCGTCGCAACCATTTCATCTCGTTCATTTCGCTGACCTCAATGATCGGCCTGGCCTTGGGCGTGCTGGCCATGATCGTGGTGCTCTCGGTCATGAACGGCTTCCAGAAGGAAATGCGCTCGCGCATCCTGGGCATGGTTCCTCACGCCACGTTGAGCGCCGAGCAGCCTCTGGACGACTGGCGCAAGGTTGCTGACAGTGCGATGAAGCATCCCGAGGTGGTCGGCGCAGTGCCTTTCGCCGAGTTGGAGGGGATGCTCTCCTACAAGGGCATGATGCAGCCGGTGCAGATCAACGGCATCGATCCGCGTGAAGAGTCCAAGGTTTCCATCATTGGAAAACACATGGTCCAGGGCGATCTGGACGCGCTTGTGCCCGGCGAGTTCGGCGTCGTCATCGGCGAAATCTCGGCACGTCGCTTTCGTCTCAATGTTGGCGACAAGCTGACGCTGATCGTTCCCGAGGTAAGCAGCGCGCCTGGCGGTATAACGCCACGCATGCAGCGCTTGACCGTCGTTGGCGTATTCAAGGTGGGCGCAGAACTGGACGGCTCGCTGGCGCTGATCAATGTTGTCGATGCCTCGGCGATCCAGCGTCTGAAGGACGGCCAGGTGCAAGGCGTCCGAATTGCCCTGAAGGATCTGTTCATGGCGCCCGAAGTGTCGCGGCAGATCGTGGCCGAGCTCGGACAGGACTACCGCACCGATGACTGGACTCACACCCAGGGCAGCCTTTTCAGCGCAATGAAAATGGAAAAGACCATGATCGGTCTGCTCCTGCTGCTGATCGTGGCCGTGGCGGCGTTCAACATCATCGCTACCCTGATCATGGTGGTGGCCGACAAACGTGCCGACATTGCGATCTTGCGTACGCTGGGCGCCACGCCGCGGCAGATCATGGCGATCTTCATGGTGCAGGGTTCGGTGATTGGCACGGTTGGTACGCTGATCGGCACCGTGCTCGGGACGATCACCGCGCTTAACGTGAGTCAGTGGATTGCCGCTCTGGAGCGTGCGAGCGGTCGGCAGATCTTCAGCTCGGATGTCTACTTCGTAAGCTACCTGCCGTCCGAGTTGCAGGTCGGGGATGTGCTATTGATCTGTGCTGCTGCGCTGTCGCTGAGCTTCCTCGCCACGCTTTACCCGGCATGGCGCGCGGCCCAGACTCAACCGGCTGAGGCGTTGCGCTACGAGTGATGGCGCTGCGGTTCTTGCCCGCTAAACGAAAAACGCCGCACTGATGCGGCGTTTTTCGTTTCAGCGACTTTTCCGGCGAGCTTTCTGGCGTTTGCGCCAGCTATGGGCCACCCACCAGCGCCAGTAGAGCATCGTCAGCACATAGCCCAGGATGCCTGTCAGCACGCCGCAGACTACCGAGCCAAGCAGGAAAGGTTGCCAGAGGCTGCTGAGTTCCTGAGTGATCCAGTTCCAGGTCAGTTCATCGGGCAGCACGCGTGGCGGTACTTGCATCAGCCAGGCGCCGAGCTTGTAGGTGCAGTAGAACACGGGCGGCATGGTGATCGGGTTGGTCAGCCAGACCAGGCCCACCGAGATCGGCAGGTTGGCGCGGACCATAATGGCCAGGCCTGCGGCGAGGAGCATCTGCATCGGAATGGGGATGAAGGCGGCGAACAGACCCATGGCCATCGCGCGCGCGACCGAGTGACGGTTGAGGTGCCAGAGATTGGGGTCGTGGATGAGCGAGCCGAGAAAGCGCAGGGACTTGTGTTCCCTGATGGTGTCCGGGTGGGGCATGTAGCGCTTGAAGATACGACGCGGCATGGGGACTCTCTGGCGATTGAAGCGCCGGTATTATGCACACAAAGAAGTGACACTGCCGGTTCAGTTTGTGTCGGCGGATTAATGTGGTGGGTCGTCGCTTCCCCAGCAAAAGCCGACAACGCAGGCCGATCTCCGGACTGCCAATCCCAGGGAAGGGGGGTATATGTCGTTGCATTCAGGGCTGGCTGCGTTTGCAGCAGGTCTCCTGCTGTTGCGGGCGCTGCCAATGCTCCCACCTGTCTGGTGGTTGTGGCCGCAACTCCTGCTCGGTGTGCTGCTGCTAGCAGGAAGAGGCTGGCGACTGGGTTTTTTTCTTGTCGGATTGTCCTGGGCGAGCCTGGCAGCCCAATGGGCGCTCGACGACCGACTGGAGCCCGGGCTTGATGGGCAGACGCGCTGGCTTGAAGGACGGGTGGTTGGTCTGCCTCAGCGCAATGATGGTGTGGCCCGATTCGAGCTGACGGATCTGACCTCGCGTCGCGCTCGCCTACCTGGCCGTTTGCGGTTGGCGTGGCACGGTGGGCCGGAAATCCACGCCGGCGACCGCTGGCGCCTCGCCGTTACCCTCAAGCAGCCTAGGGGGTTGGTCAATCCGGCGACCTTCGATTACGAAGCCTGGCTTCTGGGTCGGCATATCGGCGGTACGGGCTCTGTGAAAGCCGGGGAGCGCCTCGAGCCAGCGGAAGGACCTGCCGCTTGGCGCGACCAGTTGCGTCAGCGTCTTCTACAGGTCGACGCCCATGGGCGCCAGGGTGGGCTTGCCGCGCTGGTTATGGGGGACGGTTCGGGGCTGGATTCGAAGGACTGGCGCATCTTGCAGGATACCGGCACGACCCACCTGATGGTGATCTCTGGGCAGCACATTACACTGCTGGCAAGCGTGCTTTATGGGTTCGTCGCGTTGCTCGCGCGGTTTGGGTTTTGGCCTGGTCGCGTGCCGTGGCTACCGGCGGCCTGCGCTGCTGCGTTCGCAGGAGCATTGGGATACGGGTTTCTTGCAGGGTTCGATGTGCCGGTCCGACGGGCTTGCGTGATGATCGCGGTGGTATTGCTGTGGCGCTTGCGCTTTCGTTACCTGGGCATCGTCACGCCGCTGTTGTTGGCGTTGTGCCTGGTGCTGCTGACTGACCCCCTCGTGGTCCTGCAGCCAGGATTCTGGCTGTCGTTTGGTGCCGTTGCACTGCTTCTGTTGGTATTCGGTGGGCGTCTAGGCGCATGGATATGGTGGCAGGCGTGGTGGCGCGCGCAGTGGACCATGGCGCTGGGGCTGGCACCCCTGATGGTGGCGCTGGCCCTTCCGATCAGTATCAGCGGGCCTCTGGCGAACCTGGTGGCTGTGCCGTGGGTCAGTCTTATTGTGCTTCCGCTGGGCTTGCTCGGGACCTTGTCGTTGCCTGTGCCCGTCATTGGCGAGGGTCTTTTGTGGTTGGCGGGCGGAGCTTTGGACTGGTTGTTCATTCTTCTGGCCTGGATTGCCGGGCAATGGCCTGCCTGGATACCTGAGGTGGTATCGCTGTGGGGATGGGCGTTGGGCGCATTGGGGGTGATTCTCCTGCTCCTGCCTGCCGGTATCCCCCTGCGGGCTCTCGGTGCGATGCTCTTGCTTCCGGCTCTGTTCCCCCCATCTCCACGTCCGTTGGTGGGGCATGCGGACATCTGGCTACTCGATGTGGGTCAGGGGCTCTCGGTCCTCGTGCGGACTCGCGAACATGCGCTGCTCTACGATGCAGGACCACGAAGGGGAGACTTCGATCTTGGTGAGCGAATCGTCGTGCCGGTACTGAGAGGGTTGGGTGTGGATCGTCTCGACCTGATGCTGCTAAGCCACGCGGACTCGGACCATGCCGGCGGCGCCTCGGCTGTGCAGCGAGGGCTGGCTGTCGAAGGGGTGGTCAGCGGCGAACCTGATCGCCTGCCAGCAGAGCTCGCGGCGAGTGGCTGCAAGGCGGGTGACGAATGGAGTTGGGATGGGGTCAGGTTCGCAACCTGGCAATGGCCTGGCGCCCAGGACAGTAACGACAAGTCCTGCGTACTCAGCGTCGAGGCCAGGGGCGAGCGCATGCTCTTGAGCGGTGATCTCGGTGCGCGTGGTGAGGCTGCCTGGGTCGCCGGTACCCAAGACCTGCGAGCGCGTTGGCTGGTGGCTGGCCATCACGGTAGCCGGACATCATCTTCACCAATACTTCTGCGGGCCGTAGCCCCGGAGCGCGTGCTGATTTCACGTGGGGCGCATAATCCTTATGGGCATCCGCACCCGCTGGTGGTTTCACGCATTATGGGTCTGCCGGCAGCTATCCTGGATACGGCAGAGCGTGGGGCACTCCTTATCCGGCTTGGCCACTATGTCGAGGCAGAAGCCTATCGCGACAAGCCCGTGTTCTGGAGGGAAAAATGAGAACAGCGGCGGTCGGCGAGGGCTTGCCCCTATGCTAGAGTGGCGCCAATTTTCCGAAGGGGATTTCCTACCGTGTGGGAGCTGGTCAAAGCCGGCGGCTGGATGATGCTGCCGATTATTCTGTGTTCCATCGCCGCCACCGCCATCATCGCTGAGCGTCTATGGACATTGCGTATAAGCCGTGTATCTCCACCTCACCTGCTCGGGCAGGTCTGGCGTCAGATCAAGGACAAACAACTGAATGTCCAGAGGCTCAAGGAGTTGCGGGCATCGTCCCCGCTTGGCGAGGTGCTGGCTGCGGGGCTGGCTAACTCCAAGCATGGCCGCGAAATCATGAAAGAGTGCATCGAAGAGGCGGCCAGCCGAGTCATCCATGAACTGGAACGCTATCTCAACGCTCTGGGGACCATCGCCGCCATGGCTCCGCTGCTGGGCCTCCTGGGCACAGTGTTCGGCATGATCGAGATTTTCAGTGGCTTCATGGAAAACGGCATGGCCAATGCCCCCATCCTGGCGGGCGGTATTGCCAAGGCTCTGGTGACAACTGCTGCAGGCCTCATCGTTGCGATTCCTGCGGTGTTCTTCCACCGCTATCTGCTGCGTCGGGTCGATGAACTGGTGGTGGCCATGGAGCAGGAAGCGATCAAGCTGGTGGAAGTCGTACAGGGCGACCGTGAAGTGGATTTCGCAGAGGAAACCAAAGCGTGAAGTTCCGCCGCCGGGCGGGCAACGTTGCCCGTGAAGAGGTCTTCCTCAACCTGACTTCGCTGATCGACGTGATCTTCGTGCTTCTCCTGTTCTTCGTGGTGACCACGACCTTCAGCAAGCCCAGTCAGTTGAAGATCGAGTTGCCCGAGGCGGTCAGCGGTACGCCGCCGCAGGAAACCGAACTCAAGACGCTCGAGCTGAGCATTGCCGCCGATGGTCAATATTCGCTCAACGGCCAGATCCTGATGAAGAGCGACCTGGCGACCCTTATCAGCGCCTTGGGCCGCGAATCCGAGGGCGACAACAGCCTGCCCCTGGTCATCTCGGCAGACGCACGCACCACCCACCAATCGGTTGTCACCGCGATGGACGCCGCCGGCAAGCTGGGCTTCAGCCACCTGCGGATGACGACCGTCGAGGCGGATGCGGCCAAACCCTGATGGATTTCTCCGATCGCCTGCTGGATGCCTGGTACAAAGGGCATCCCGCGCTCGCCCTGCTGGGCCCGCTCGAGTCGCTTTATCGACGAGTGGCGGAACGCAAGCGTGCTGCTTTCCTCGCGGGGCAGGCCGATACCTATCGTCCACCAGTTCCCTTGGTCGTCGTTGGCAACATCACAGTTGGCGGTACCGGAAAGACGCCGCTGATTCTCTGGCTGATCGAACACTGTCGTGCCCGTGGGTTGCGGGTCGGCGTGGTCAGTCGCGGTTATGGTGCCAAGCCGCCGCAACTTCCCTGGCGAGTCACCGCAGAGCAGGGTGCTGAGCAGGTGGGCGATGAGCCATTGCTGATCGTCCAGCGCAGCGGCGTGCCTCTGGTGATCGACCCGGACCGGTCGCGTGCGGTGCGTGCGCTGCTGGAAGTCGACAAGTTGGACCTCATTCTCAGTGACGACGGACTGCAGCACTACCGTCTTGCGCGTGACTTGGAGCTGGTACTGATCGACGCCGCTCGTGGCCTTGGTAACCGGCGTTGTCTTCCAGCTGGCCCGTTGCGCGAGCCCGCCGAGCGTTTGCAAAGCGTTGATGCCGTGTTGTGCAATGGAGCCGCCTTTGACAGCAATGATGGCTATGGAATGCAATTGCGGCCTACTGCGTTGGTCAATGTTCGCTCCGGGGACCGCGTCGGGCTGGGGCACTTTTTGCCAGAGCAGGCGGTACACGCGGTCGCCGGTATCGGCAATCCGCAGCGTTTCTTCAAGACCCTGGAGGCGTTAAACTGGCGCCCGATTCCGCATGCCTTTGCTGATCATGCTGTCTATAGCGCTGAGGCGCTGAATTTCACGCCGCACTTGCCGCTGCTGATGACGGAAAAGGATGCGGTGAAGTGCCGGGCCTTTGCTGCTGCCGACTGGTGGTACCTGGCGGTCGACGCCGTACCCTCGGAGGCCTTCGTCGCCTGGTTCGACGTGCAACTGGCCCGCTTGCTGCCGAACCGCTTCTAACTCCAGGTAGCCCTGCGGCTGCCGACTCAAGGAATTCCCCATGGACCCGAAACTGCTCGACATCCTCGCCTGTCCCCTGTGCAAGGGCCCGTTGAAATTGGCCGACGACAAGAGCGAACTGATCTGCAAGGCTGATGCCTTGGCCTTTCCTGTGCGCGATGGCATCCCAGTGATGTTGGAAGGTGAGGCCCGTCCCCTCAGCGTTGACGAGCGGCTGGACAAATGAGCCAGGCTTTCACCGTCGTTATCCCTGCTCGTTTCGCCTCCACTCGCCTGCCGGGCAAGCCGCTGCAAGACATTGCTGGCAAGCCCATGATCCAGCACGTCTGGGAGCAGGCTCGTCGCAGCGGGGCACAGCGCGTGGTGGTGGCCACTGACGATGCGCGTATTGTCGACGTTTGCCAGGGATTCGGCGCTGAAGTGCTGTTGACTCGGGCCGATCATAATTCCGGCACTGACCGTCTGGCTGAGGTTGCCACGCAGCTGGGCCTCACCGACGATGCGATCGTGGTCAATGTGCAGGGCGACGAGCCCTTGATCCCTCCTGCAATCATCGACCAGGTTGCGGCAAACCTGGCTGCGCATCCTGAGGCGGGCATTGCGACCCTGGCTGAGCCAATCCATGAGGCGCAAGCGCTGTTCAATCCCAATGTGGTGAAAGTCGCTACCGACCTGAATGGCCTGGCGCTGACCTTCAGCCGCGCCCCTCTGCCATGGGCTCGGGATGCCTTTGCCGCGAATCCTGACCAACTCCCGAATGATGTCCCGTATCGGCGCCATATCGGCATATACGCCTATCGGGTTGGGTTCCTTCATGACTTCGTGGCCTGGGGGCCGTGTTGGCTGGAAAACACCGAGTCTCTGGAGCAGCTGCGCGCGCTCTGGCATGGCGTGCGCATCCACGTAGCTGATGCCCTTGACGCACCGCCGGCAGGTGTCGACACCCCGGAAGACCTTGAGCGCGTCCGGCGCCTGCTAGGTGCCTGATGAAGGTTCTTTTCGTTTGCCTGGGCAATATCTGTCGCTCCCCGACTGCTGAGGGCGTCCTGCGCCACAAGCTGTGGGAAGCTGGCCTTATTGAGCAGGTGCAGGTCGACTCGGCCGGCACCGGGGATTGGCACGTCGGCAAGGCGCCCGATGCCCGTACCCGTGTCGCGGCCCAGCGCCGTGGCTATGACTTGTCGCAACTGCGCGCACGTCAGGTGGAGGCTGCTGACTTCGGTCGCTTCGACCTGATTCTCGCCATGGACAAGAGCAACCTGGCCAACTTGCAGCGGCTTCGTTCTGGAGCGGGCGCCGAGCTTGACCTTCTTCTGCAGCGCTATGAGCTTGCCCTGGATGAAGTGCCCGACCCCTACTACGGCGGAGAGGATGGCTTCGAGACGGTGCTGGACCTGATCGAGCAGGCTTGCGATGCGCTGATCGATGAAATCAAGGGGCGCCTGTGAGCTTGAATCTGCGCGAGAACGTTTCTCTCAAACCTTTCAATACCTTCGGAGTCGATGTCACGGCACGCCTTTTCGCTGAGGCTCATAACGAAGCCGAGGTGCGTCAGGCGCTTCAGGTGGCTGCCGATCGCGGCCTGCCGCTGTTGGTCATCGGCGGTGGCAGCAACTTGCTGTTGACCCGAGACGTGGATGCATTAGTGCTGCGCATGGCCAGTCGGGGGATCCGAATCCTTGCTGACGACGGCATCCGTGTGACGGTGGAAGCCGAAGCAGGGGAAGCCTGGCATCCCTTCGTGCTCTGGAGTCTTGATGAGGGATTGGGAGGGTTGGAAAACCTCAGTCTGATCCCTGGCACTGTTGGTGCTGCCCCGATGCAGAACATTGGGGCCTATGGTGTCGAGCTGAAGGATGTTTTCGCCGGTCTGTCGGCCCTGGACCGGGAGAGCGGCGAGATCCGCGATTTCGATCTCGAGGAATGCGAGTTCGCCTATCGTGACAGTCTATTCAAGCGCGAAGCCGGCCGCTGGCTGATCTTGCAGGTTCGTTTCAGGCTGAGTCGTTTACCGGAATTGCATCTGGATTATGGCCCTGTGCGGCAGTGGCTTCAGGCTGAAGGTATAGAGGCACCGGCGCCGCGCGATGTCAGTCGTGCCATCTGTGCGATCCGCAGTGAGAAGCTGCCGGATCCTGCGCAGTTGGGCAACGCCGGGAGTTTCTTCAAGAACCCCCTGGTCAGTGCTGAGCTGGCGCAGCGCCTGCGTGCGGAGTGTGCCGATCTGGTCGCCTATCCGCAGGCAAACGGGCAGGTAAAGCTGGCGGCGGGTTGGTTGATCGAGCGGGCGGGCTGGAAAGGCTTCCGCGAAGGCGATGCGGGCGTTCATCGCTTGCAGGCCTTGGTGCTGGTCAACTATGGAGCTGCCACCGGACCGCAGTTGCATGCGCTGGCGCAGCGCATCCAGACTGACATTGCCGTGCGTTTTGGCGTGGAGCTTGAGATGGAGCCGAACGTGATCTGACCAGGCCTGTCGCTGCCTGCGTACGCCAGCAGTCTTCTATTGGGCGCCTGCCCACAAAATAACCGGCCTGAAGGCCGGTTACTTATCGATCAGCGCAACTCAGCGGTATTCGCACAGGTACGCAGTGTCCTGGGCAACCTTGAGCTGGAACTTGCTGTTGGCCGGAACGGTGAACTGGCTGCCGGCAGCGAAGGTTTCCCAGCTGTCGCTGCCTGGCAGTTTGACGGTCAGGGCGCCAGCGATGACGTGCATCACTTCCAGTTGGCTGGTACCGAATTCATATTCGCCGGCAGCCATGACGCCGATGGTGGCCGGGCCGTCGTTCATGCCGAAGGCGATGGATTTAACGGTGCCGTCGAAGTACTCGTTGACCTTGAACATGCGGGGATCCTGGATAGGGGCTGAAATGGGCCGACAGTATGCCCAACGCGGTTCCCAGCGTCACTAGCCCTGTCGATGGGCTGGAAGGACTAGCGGCAGCAGTCGTGCGGTATTACGTGCGTCTTCAAGGGCTCGGTGCTGTTGGCCCTGGAAGTTCAGGCCGGCAAGCTGCAACGCGGTATTCAAGCCTACTGCGCGCTTCAACTGGCGGGCCTCGGCGAAGCGTTGCTTGAGGTTCAAGTGAGGGACCCCGGCCAGCAGGCTGTTGAGTTCGTGGCGGCGCCAGTCCTGCTCCAGCTGCTTGCGGTCATAGTCGCCCCAGCTGGCCCAACCTGCCAGGCGGGAACGGTGCTTGCCGAGCCAGCGCTCGAACACCGGCCAGACCTGGGGCAGGGGAGCGGCGCTGTCCACATCAGCCTGGGATATGTGCGTAAGCGCACGACAGAACTGGGTCAGGCAGGGGCGCCGTTGCGGTCGGACAAAGCGCTGGAAGTGGTCAAGCTCATGTCCGTCGGCGGCCACCAGGGTGGCACCGATTTCGATGATTTCCATCTCTTCTAGGGGCCAGCCCCCTTCCTCTGTGGTGGCTTCCAGGTCAATTACCAGCCAGTGCGGCATGCAGGTCTCCTTGGCAGTACGGCGCTATCGCCGGCCTGAGGCGAGTATGGAAGCGCTTTCGCGGCGTCGCAAACCACGTGTTAGTCTTCAAGCAGACCGACGATGGAGGTGAGAGATGGCTGATGTAGCGTTTATCGGGCTGGGCGTGATGGGATTCCACATGGCTGGTCACCTGGCCTGCGAAGGGCATTCGGTGCGCGTCTTCAACCGCTCTCCGGCGAAGGCCGAGTTGTGGTGCGATGAGTTTGGCGGTGATGCCTTCCCGACCCCGCGTGAGGCCGCGCAGGGAGCTGACCTCGTCATGGTTTGCGTAGGCAATGATGATGATCTTCGTGCGGTGGTATTGGGGGCGGATGGTGCATTTGCGGGCATGTCGCCAGGCGCAATCCTCGTCGATCACACCACTGCATCGGCTGGCGTCGCTCGCGAGTTGGCTGTGCTGGCGGCAGAGCGTGAACTCGGTTTCCTCGATGCGCCGGTCTCTGGGGGCCAGGCTGGTGCCGAGAGCGGAATGCTGTCAGTGATGGTCGGGGGCGAACAGGTCTTCTACGATCGTGCCGCGCCGGTGCTCGAAAGCTACGCGAAGATGGTTCGCCTCATGGGGCCGGTCGGTAGCGGCCAGTTGACCAAGATGGTCAATCAGATATGCGTCGGTGGCCTGCTGCAGGGCCTGGCCGAAGCCTTGCATTTCGCACAGTGCGCCGGGCTGGATGCCCATGGTGCGATGGCAGTGATCAGCAAGGGCGCGGCACAGTCGTGGCAGCTGGAGCATCGACACCAGACCATGCTTGAAGGGGCGTTCGACTTCGGTTTTGCTGTGGACTGGATGCGTAAAGACCTTTCCATCGTCCTGACGGAGGCCGAGCGCAATGGAGCGCAACTGCCGGTTACTGCATTGGTTGATCAGTTCTATGCCGAAGTCCAGGCCATGGGAGGAGGGCGCTGGGATACGTCCAGCCTGATTGCCCGGCTCAAGACTCCTCGTTAGCTGGTGCCTGTCTCAGGCGCGGAAAATGAAGTGAACCGCGCCTAGCATGCAAAGTCCTGCCCACAGTTAGTCGAGCTTCAGTGGCTGCTGCATGTAGAGGACGCTGAAGGGTACGAACACGGCAAGGGTGATCACTTCCTGCATGATCTTCAACTGGCCTACCTGCATCTCGGTGTAACCGATGCGGTCGGCCGGAACCATGATCATGCACTCGGACAAGGCGATTCCCAGCTGATCAATGCAGCAATCACCCAAGGCTTGGTGTTGAGGGTTTTCAGGTGGTCGTACCAGGCAAAGGTCATGAAGTTATTGGACAGCGCGAGCAGGGCGGCGGTCTGTATCCATACCGGCATGCTGGTTCGCTCCATGGAATGATGGCGCAATAACCTACTGGTCGTTGGAATGGGTGAAAAGGGGCTGTTGATGCGTTTTTGGCGGATTGCTGCTTTTTTGGCCTTGGTTGGGTTGGGGGCTGTAATCATGGCTATGCGCATCCAGAACGCGTGGAATAACAGGCCTTTGGTGGTAGAACTGGTCGTGCCGCCTGCCTTCGCTGTTCCCCGAGGCTTCGATTTTGGTCGGTATCGGCTCAGTTGGCTGGGGCATGGCTTTTCGATACATGCTCAAGGGCAGCCGGCCCAAGTTCTATGGGCGGTGCAGGGTGGTTTCGTTGGCGCCGGTAACGGCCATCGTCGTGAGCGCGAAGGGTATTGGCAGTCGCGTCTGGTCGAGCGGCGAGACCTGCTGTGTCTGGAGCAGAGCCTGGAAAGCTTTGAGCGTCAGGGGGACAGGTTGATCCTGCGCGGGCATCTGCGGTGCGGCAATGGCATGGTGAGCCCTTACAGGGTCACTTTTTCGGATGATCATTGGCAGGGGGTAAGACTCTCGGTTGAGGTAACTGATTCGCGACTGAATCGTCTCTATCTCAGCTGGAGTCGGGAGCTTGGGGAGCGCTTCCTGGAGCCGGCCAAAGTGGTTTCGAGGGCGGATGCTGCCGATGGCCGCGCCGTTTTTGCAGAACCGGGAGAGGGCGGTCGAGATGCAGGCTGTCTGGTGTCTACCTTGCGTACTTTCTGCGCCGCATCCGAGAGCTTCCAATGGATTGATCTTGTGAGTCAGACCGACGTGCGGCTTGAGGTCCGCGATCGTCAACTGGTCGCATATCTATCCGGCAACGCAGGTGGGGCTATGCCATTGCATCAGGTGCCCAAGTAAAATAAGCATCCCTTCAAGCTTCCTCGTGGTTCCTGAGGTCTCGACACCATGAAATGCCGTGCCGGATGCGGCGCCTGCTGCATCGCCCCATCAATCAGTTCGCCAATACCGGGAATGCCGCAAGGCAAGCCTGCAGGCGAGCGCTGCCTGCATCTTTCCATCGATAATCTTTGCCAGCTCTTCGGCGATCCTCGCCGTCCAGCTGTATGTGCGGCCTTTGAAGCAGATCCCGATGTCTGCGGTGAAAGCCGGGAAGAGGCAATCCGGCTGCTCGGCTGGCTTGAGTCTGCGACGTCGGTGATGCAGCCTGTCGGGCAGGCTGTGGCTGGGCCTAACTGATCACGGGGGCATGGGGATTTTGAATAGGGTAACCGTGCTTTGCTTCCTTGGATTGCTTGCGGCTGGGGCTGCTGAAGCTGAGGAATGGAAGCTGGTCAAGGATGAGGACGGTATCAAGGTCTATCTCAGCGAAGTGCCTGGTTCTCGGTACAAGGCTTATCGTGGAGTTACGGTCATGAAAACCGATATTGCGACGCTGCGCCGCCTCCAAGAGGATGTGGTGGGCTCTTGTGCCTGGATTCACGAATGCCGGGAGCAGAGGCTATTGAAGAGCGAAGGCGCTCAAAGCTGGACTTATGCCCGTTTCAATACGCCATGGCCGGTCACGCCGCGGGACTCGGTCCTGCATGTCACCTCGCAACTGGGAGCGGATGGTAGTGTGACGCGGTTGTTGGAGGCTGCGCCGGATTATCTTCCGAAGTCCAAGGGCTTCGTGAGAGTTAATCGCGTTGACGGCTTATGGAAGCTGGTGCCGAAAGGAGTGGGGGAGGTCGAGGTCACCTATCAGGCGCATACCGAGCCGGGAGGTAGCGTGCCTTCCTGGCTGGCCAATAGCTTCGTTGTCGATGCGCCGTTCAACACTCTGAAGGCGATGCGTGAGCGTGCTGAGAAGCATTGATGTGAATGAAAAGTAAAAAAGGCTGCCATTGGCAGCCTTTTTTCGTTGCGATTGCGTTATCTGCGAGCGTCCAGTTGCACGAAATCGCGCTGCTCGTATCCGGTGTACAGCTGGCGCGGGCGGCCGATCTTGTACGGGCTGGAGAGCATTTCCTTCCAGTGGGAGATCCAGCCGACAGTGCGTGCCAGGGCGAAGATCACGGTGAACATGCTGGTTGGGATGCCAATGGCCTTCAGGATGATGCCCGAGTAGAAGTCCACGTTCGGGTAGAGGTTGCGCTCCTTGAAGTAAGGATCGTTACGTGCAATCTCTTCCAGCTTCATTGCCAGTTCCAGCTGTGGATCGTTGATGCCGAGTTCAGCAAGAACTTCGTCGCAGGTCTGTTTCATGACCTTGGCGCGGGGGTCAAAGTTCTTGTAGACGCGGTGGCCGAAGCCCATCAGCTTGAACGGGTCGTTCTTGTCCTTGGCCTTCGCCACGAACTTCTCGATATTGGAGACGTCACCGATCTCGTCCAGCATGGTCAGCACGGCTTCGTTGGCACCACCGTGAGCCGGACCCCAGAGCGCAGCGATGCCGGCGGCGATACAGGCGAAGGGGTTGGCGCCAGAGGAGCCGGCCAGTCGTACGGTGGAGGTGGATGCGTTCTGCTCATGGTCGGCGTGCAGGATGAAGATACGATCCATTGCGCGAGCCAGCACCGGGCTGATCGGTTTGATCTCGGCCGGGGTGTTGAACATCATGTGCAGGAAGTTTTCTGCGTAATTCAGGTCGTTACGCGGATACATCATCGGCTGGCCCATGGAGTACTTGTAGGCCATGGCGGCGATGGTCGGCATCTTGGCGACCAGGCGCATCGCCGATACTTCGCGGTGCTGCGGATTATTGATGTCCAGGGAGTCGTGGTAGAAGGCTGAGAGCGCGCCTACTACACCGCACATGATCGCCATGGGGTGGGCGTCACGACGGAAGCCGTTGAAGAAGCTCTTCAGCTGCTCGTGAACCATGGTGTGGTTCTTGATGGTGCCTACGAACTGGGCCTTCTGGTCTGCGTTCGGCAGTTCGCCGTTCAGCAGCAGATAGCAGGTTTCCAGGTAGTCGGACTTCTCCGCGAGCTGCTCGATCGGGTAGCCGCGGTGGAGCAATACGCCCTTGTCGCCGTCGATGTAGGTGATTTTCGACTCGCAAGAGGCGGTCGACATAAAGCCAGGATCAAAGGTGAAGCAGCCCGTGGCGGTAAGGCCCCGCACATCGACTACATCGGGACCCACGGTACCGGACAGAACGGGCAGCTCGACGGGGGCTGCGCCCTCGATGATCAACTGCGCTTTTTTGTCAGCCATAGCGGCCTCCTAGTTATGCTTGAAATCATCAGACAGCCCCCCACGCAGGGCCCGGAACACTATAGAGAGATAAATTTGAATGTCAATTTGAAGAAACCCATATAGCAGAGGGGTTTGCGCGGGTTTTTTGTGGAAAAAAGCGGGCTATTTACGCCTTTTGTATAGGCAGCGCAATCCGCTTTTAGGGGCAGGACTTCGCATTGTCATTAGTCTGCTAACTGTCTATACTCAGCGCCCGATCGCCAGGGGCCCTGGGCCCATATTCTGGAGGTCGGCACTCCCTTTGGTGAGGGGTACCTGATCAGTGCACTTCCCGACAACTTGCCCTGTTTGTTAGGGGCCTCAGTGTGAAAAAAAGCCGTGAATAGCCAACGACCTGTAAACCTAGATCTCAGGACCATCAAACTCCCCATCACTGCTTACACGTCCATCCTGCATCGTATTTCTGGCGTCATTCTCTTTGTCGGCATTGCCGTGCTGCTTTATGCGCTCGACAAATCGCTGGGCTCTGAGGAAGGCTTCGAGCAGGTGAAGGCGTGTTTGACCAGCGCGCTGGCCAAGTTTGTGATTTGGGGCCTCCTGTCCGCACTTCTTTATCACCTGGTTGCCGGTGTGCGCCACCTGGTAATGGATGCGGGCGTCGGCGAGACGCTCGAGGGCGGCAAGCTGGGCTCGAAAATCGTCATCGCCGTTTCCGCGGTGCTGATCGTGCTGCTGGGGGTGTGGGTATGGTAACCAATGTCACGAACTTCTCGCGTTCTGGCCTCTATGACTGGATGGCTCAGCGCGTTTCCGCTGTCGTTCTCGCGGCTTTCTTTCTCTTCCTGCTGGGCTATCTGGTATTCAATCCAGGTCTGACCTATGCCGAATGGCATGGCCTGTTCTCCCACACCTGGATGCGTATCTTCAGTCTGCTGGCCCTTGTTGCACTCAGCGTTCACGCGTGGGTCGGCATGTGGACCATCTCCACTGACTACCTGACGCCTATGGCGCTGGGTAAGGCGGCGACTGTCGTGCGTTTCCTCTTCCAGGCGGTATGCGGCATGGCAATGTTCGCGTTCTTCGTCTGGGGTGTGCAGATTCTCTGGGGTGTCTGATCCATGGCTAGCATTCGTACTCTCTCTTTTGACGCCATCATCGTAGGTGGTGGTGGTGCCGGCATGCGCGCGGCACTGCAACTGGCGCAGGGCGGCCACAAGACTGCTGTGGTCACCAAGGTTTTCCCGACCCGTTCCCACACTGTTTCCGCCCAGGGCGGGATCACTTGTGCCATTGCTTCGGCCGACCCGAATGATGATTGGCGCTGGCATATGTACGACACCGTCAAGGGCTCCGACTACATCGGTGACCAGGATGCCATCGAATATATGTGCTCCGTTGGCCCGGAAGCCGTGTTCGAGCTGGAACACATGGGGCTGCCTTTCTCCCGCACAGAACAGGGTCGTATCTACCAGCGTCCATTCGGCGGTCAGTCCAAGGACTTTGGCAAGGGTGGTCAGGCCGCCCGTACCTGTGCTGCGGCCGACCGTACCGGTCACGCCCTGCTGCATACGCTGTATCAGGCCAACCTGAAGAGCGGCACTTCGTTCCTCAATGAGTGGTATGCCGTTGATCTGGTGAAAAACCAGGATGGCGCCATCGTCGGCATCATCGCGATCTGCCTTGAGACCGGTGAAACCGTCTACATCCGCTCCAAAGCCGTGGTCTTGGCCACCGGTGGCGCTGGCCGCATTTATGCGTCCACCACCAACGCCCTGATCAACACTGGTGATGGCGTGGGCATGGCCCTGCGTGCTGGTGTTCCGGTGCAGGACATCGAAATGTGGCAGTTCCACCCCACCGGCATCGCCGGTGCTGGCGTGCTGGTGACCGAAGGCTGCCGTGGCGAGGGTGGCTACCTGATCAACAAGCATGGTGAGCGCTTCATGGAGCGTTATGCTCCGAACGCCAAGGACCTGGCTGGTCGTGACGTTGTCGCGCGCTCCATGGTCAAGGAAGTCATCGCCGGCAACGGCTGTGGCCCGGATGGTGATCATGTGCTGCTGAAGCTGGATCACTTGGGTGAGGATGTGCTGCACAGTCGTCTGCCGGGCATCTGCGAACTGTCCAAGACCTTCGCGCACGTCGACCCTGTTGTTGCGCCGATCCCGGTTATCCCGACCTGCCACTACATGATGGGCGGCGTTGCCACCAACATTCATGGTCAGGCCATCACCCAGGATGCCAATGGCAACGACAAGATCGTTGAAGGCCTGTTTGCCGTGGGTGAAGTGGCTTGCGTTTCGGTCCATGGCGCCAACCGCCTGGGCGGCAACTCGCTGCTCGACCTGGTGGTATTTGGTCGCGCTGCAGGCCTGCACTTGGAGAAAGCCCTCAAGGAAGGTATCGAGCACCGCGGTGCCAGCGAAACCGACCTGGAGCTGTCGCTCAAGCGCCTTTCCGGTGTGAACGAGCGCACCAGTGGCGAAGACGTCGCGCCGCTGCGTAAAGAGCTGCAAAACTGCATGCAGAACTACTTCGGCGTGTTCCGCACCGGCGAATACATGCAGAAGGGCATTGCCCAGCTGGCCGAGCTGCGCGAGCGAATCGCCAAGGTGAAGATCGCCGACAAGAGCCAGGCTTTCAACACCGCGCGCATCGAGGCGCTGGAACTGCAAAACCTGCTCGAAGTGGCCGAGGCTACCGCCGTCGCCGCCGAGGTCCGCAAAGAGTCCCGCGGTGCTCACGCCCGCGAAGACTTCGAAGATCGCGACGACGAGAACTGGCTGTGCCACACCCTGTACTTCCCGGGTGAGAAGCGCGTTACCAAGCGCTCCGTCAATTTCACGCCGAAGACCGTTCCGGCGTTCGAACCCAAAGTACGTACTTATTAAGGGTGGCCGATATGTCGCAAGCCAACATTCTCACTGTCAGCGTTTATCGCTACAACCCTGATCAGGACGCTGCGCCGTTCATGCAGGACTTCCAGGTCGATACCGCCGGCAAGGACATCATGGTCCTCGACGTGCTAGCGCTGATCAAAGAGCAGGACGAGGGCTTCTCCTACCGTCGCTCCTGCCGTGAAGGTGTCTGCGGTTCCGATGGTATGAACATCAACGGCAAGAACGGTCTCGCCTGCATCACTCCGCTGACTGCTGCCGGGCTGCGTGGCGGCAAGCTGGTGATCCGCCCGCTGCCGGGGCTGCCGGTCATTCGTGACCTGGTGGTCGATATGAGCATCTTCTACAAGCAGTACGAGAAGGTGAAGCCTTTCCTGCAGAACGATACGCCCGCTCCGGCGATCGAGCGTCTGCAGTCGCCGGAGCAACGAGAGAAGCTGGACGGTCTGTACGAGTGCATCCTGTGTGCTTGCTGCTCGACTTCCTGCCCGTCGTTCTGGTGGAACCCGGACAAGTTCCTCGGTCCAGCTGCACTGCTGCAAGCCTACCGTTTCCTGGCTGACAGCCGTGACACCAAGACTGAAGAGCGTCTGGCTGCGCTGGACGATCCGTTCAGTGTGTTCCGCTGCCGCGGCATCATGAACTGCGTCAACGTCTGCCCCAAGGGTCTGAACCCGACCAAGGCAATCGGTCACGTACGTAACATGCTGCTGCAGAGCGGTACCTGATCGACTGTTATACCCGTAAGACCTGCGATACCGGTTTGTTGCCGGTATCGCAGTAAAACCAGGAGCGCAGCTCACAAAGCCGTGCTCCTTATTTGAAAAATATATAGATGACCAGCAGGGGCAACCGGGCTGGTGCCCGGACTATCTGCGGGATCCTCGGTGGCTTTACCGAAGTCGCTATGCCAGGACTTCAAAGCCCGATGCGGTTTCCACGCCGGTGGTGTCCCCTTATCGAGGGTGACCAAGCATGCAAGAAAGCGAAATGCAGCGCATGTGGAACAGCGCCCACCTATCCGGTGGTAACGCTGCCTATGTGGAAGAGCTCTATGAGCTCTACCTGCACGATCCCAACGCTGTGCCAGAAGAGTGGCGCACTTACTTCCAGAAGTTGCCGGCTGACGGCAGCCTCGCCACTGACGTCTCGCATTCTACTGTACGCGATCATTTCGTCCTGCTCGCCAAGAACCAGCGCCGTGCTCAGCCGGTCTCCGCTGGTACTGTAAGCAGCGAGCATGAGAAGAAGCAGGTCGAAGTCCTTCGCCTGATCCAGGCATTCCGCATGCGGGGCCATCAGGCTTCTGCGCTCGATCCGCTTGGTCTCTGGAAGCGTCCGGCGCCTGCCGACCTTTCCATTCGTCACTACGGCCTGACCGATGCTGACCTCGACACCACCTTCCGCACCGGTGAGCTCTACATCGGCAAGGAGGAGGCGACCCTACGCGAGATTCAGCAAACGCTCAATGATACATATTGCCGCACCATCGGCGCCGAGTTCACCCACATCGTCGATTCCGAGCAGCGCAAGTGGTTCCAGCAGCGCCTGGAAAGCGTGCGTGGGCGTCCGATGTTTTCGGCAGACGTACAGGGGCACCTGCTGGAGCGTCTGACTGCTGCCGAGGGCCTCGAGAAGTACCTGGGTACCAAGTACCCGGGCACCAAGCGTTTCGGCCTCGAGGGTGGTGAGAGCCTGATCCCGCTGCTGGACGAGATCATCCAGCGCTCCGGCTCCTACGGCCTGCAGGAAATCGTCATCGGCATGGCCCACCGAGGTCGTCTGAATGTCCTGGTCAATACCTTCGGCAAGAACCCGCGCGACCTATTCGACGAGTTCGAAGGCAAGAAGACCGAGGGCCTGAGCTCCGGTGACGTGAAGTACCACCAGGGCTTCTCCTCCAACGTCATGACTCCGGGTGGTGAAGTGCACCTGGCGCTGGCGTTCAACCCGTCCCACCTGGAAATCGTCTCTCCGGTAGTGGAAGGCTCCGTACGTGCCCGTCAGGATCGCCGCCAGGACAAGACTGGCGACAAGGTGCTGCCGATCTCCATCCATGGCGACGCGGCCTTTGCCGGCCAAGGCGTGGTCATGGAAACCTTCCAGATGTCGCAGACCCGGGGTTACAAGACGGGCGGCACCATCCACATCGTCATCAACAACCAGGTAGGCTTCACCACCAGCCGTCCAGAGGACTCGCGTTCCACTGAGTACTGCACCGACGTGGCGAAGATGATCCAAGCGCCGATCCTGCACGTGAACGGCGATGATCCGGAAGCGGTCCTGTTCGTGACCCAGCTGGCCGTCGACTATCGCATGCAGTTCAAGCGTGACGTGGTCATCGACTTGGTTTGCTACCGTCGTCGCGGCCACAACGAGGCCGACGAGCCGAGTGGTACTCAGCCATTGATGTATCAGCAAATCTCCAAGCAGCGCACGACCCGTGAGCTCTACGCTGATGCGCTGACCCAGTCGAAAGTCCTCGACACGGCTGCTGTGCAGGCCAAGATCGATGAATATCGTGCTGCCCTGGATAACGGTCAGCATGTCGTCAAGAGCCTGGTCAAGGAGCCCAACAAGGAGCTGTTCGTCGATTGGCGCCCCTACCTCGGCCATGCCTGGACCGCTCGTCACGACACCAGCTTCGATCTCAAGACCCTGCAGGATCTCTCTACCAAGCTGCTGGAAATCCCGGAAGGCTTCGTGGTCCAGCGCCAGGTTGCGAAGATCCTCGAAGACCGCCAGAAGATGGGCGCGGGCGCTATGCCGATCAACTGGGGCTATGCCGAGACAATGGCCTACGCCACCTTGTTGTTCGAGGGCCATCCGGTTCGCATCACCGGCCAGGACGTTGGTCGCGGCACCTTCTCGCACCGCCACGCTGCGTTGCACAACCAGAAGGACGCCGGTACCTACCTGCCGTTACAGCACCTGTACGACGCCCAGCCGAAGTTCGATCTTTACGACTCCTACCTTTCGGAAGAGGCCGTACTGGCGTTCGAATACGGTTATTCGACCACCATGCCTAATGCACTGGTGATCTGGGAAGCCCAGTTCGGTGATTTCGCCAACGGTGCCCAGGTGGTGGTCGACCAGTTCATCACCAGTGGTGAGCACAAGTGGGGGCGTCTCTGCGGCCTGACCATGCTGCTGCCGCACGGCTACGAAGGGCAGGGCCCGGAGCACTCCTCTGCGCGCCTGGAGCGCTACCTGCAACTGTGCGCCGAACACAACATCCAAGTGTGTGTTCCGACGACTCCGGCCCAGGTCTACCACATGCTGCGCCGCCAGGTAATCCGCCCGCTGCGCAAGCCGCTGGTGGCCCTGACGCCCAAGTCGCTGCTGCGCCACAAGCTGGCGATCTCCACGCTGGAAGATCTGGCAGAAGGCTCGTTCCAGACCGTCATTGACGAGATCGACCCGATTGAGCCGAAGAAGGTCGAGCGCCTCGTCCTGTGCAGCGGCAAGGTCTACTACGACCTGCTGGAGAAGCGTCGTGCCGAAGGTCGCGAAGACATCGCCATCGTGCGGATCGAACAGCTTTATCCGTTCCCTGAAGACGACCTGGCCGAGGTACTTGCCCAGTACAAGAACCTCAAGCACATCGTGTGGTGCCAGGAAGAGCCGATGAACCAGGGCGCCTGGTACTGCAGTCAGCATCACATGCGTCGTGTCGCCAGCGCCCACAAGAAAGGCCTGTTCCTCGAGTACGCCGGCCGTGAAGGTTCGGCAGCTCCGGCCTGCGGTTACGCCTCGATGCACGCCGAGCAGCAGGAAAAACTGCTGCAGGATGCCTTTACTGTTTAACGCTTCGCGCAGAAGAAACCGAATCAGATAGGAAACTCACAGAATGGCTATCGAGATCAAAGCCCCAACCTTCCCGGAATCGGTCGCTGACGGCACCGTTGCCACCTGGCACAAGAAGCCGGGCGATGCGGTCAAGCGCGACGAACTGATCGTCGACATCGAAACCGACAAAGTCGTGATGGAAGTGTTGGCCGAGGCCGACGGCGTGTTGACCGAAATCGTCAAGAATGAGGGTGACACTGTCCTCAGTGGCGAATTGCTCGGCAAACTGAACGCTGGTGGCGCCGCTGCTGCAGCACCTGCCGCTGCAGCCCAGGCAGCCGCACCTGCTGCTCCGGCCGTCGCTGCCGTAGCCGCCGATGATGCGATCCTTTCGCCAGCCGCGCGCAAGCTCGCCGAAGAGAATGGTATCGACCCGAACAGCATCGCTGGCACCGGTAAAGGTGGTCGTGTGACCAAGGAAGACGTCGTCGCCGCCGTTGAAGCCAAGAAATCCGCCCCGGCAGCGCCGGCTGCCAAGCCGGCCGCTCCGGCCAGCGAAGCCCCGATCTTTGCAGCTGGTGACCGCGTCGAGAAGCGCGTGCCAATGACCCGCCTGCGTGCCAAGGTCGCTGAGCGTCTGGTTGAAGCCCAGTCCACCATGGCCATGCTGACGACCTACAACGAAGTCAACATGAAGCCGGTCATGGACCTGCGCGCCAAGTACAAGGATCTGTTCGAGAAGAAGCATAACGGAGTTCGCCTTGGCTTCATGTCCTTCTTCGTGAAGGCTGCCACCGAGGCACTGAAGCGCTTCCCGGGTGTCAATGCTTCCATTGACGGCAACGACATCGTTTACCACGGCTACCAAGACATCGGTGTTGCGGTATCCAGCGACCGTGGCCTGGTGGTACCGGTGCTGCGCAACGCCGAGTTCATGAGCCTGGCCGAGATCGAAGGCGGCATCGCCGACTTCGGCAAGAAGGCCAAGGCCGGCAAGCTGACCATCGAAGAGATGACGGGTGGCACCTTCACCATCTCCAACGGTGGGGTGTTCGGTTCGCTGCTCTCCAGTCCGATCGTCAATCCGCCGCAAACTGCGATCCTTGGCATGCACAAGATCCAGGAGCGCCCGATGGCTGTGAATGGCCAGGTCGTTATCCTGCCGATGATGTACCTTGCGCTGTCCTACGATCACCGCCTGATCGATGGCAAGGAAGCTGTAAGCTTCCTGGTTACCATCAAGGACCTGCTGGAAGACCCGGCTCGTCTGCTGCTCGACATCTGATCGGCAGTCTCTCCAACGGCGGCTCCCCATACAGGGGCCGTCCGGTTTCATACGAGAAGGAATGAGTTATGACCCAGAAATTCGACGTGGTAGTGATTGGTGCGGGCCCAGGTGGCTACGTGGCAGCCATCAAGGCAGCTCAGCTCGGTCTCAAGACCGCCTGCATCGAGAAGTACCAGGACAAGGATGGCAAGACCGCGCTGGGCGGCACCTGCCTGAACGTCGGCTGCATTCCGTCGAAGGCGCTGCTGGACAGCTCCTACAAGTATCACGAGGCCCATGAAGGCTTCAAAGTTCACGGTATAGAAGCCAAGGGCGTCACCATCGACGTACCGGCGATGATCGGTCGTAAGAACACCATCGTCAAAAACCTGACTGGCGGCGTGGCCACCCTGTTCAAGGCCAACGGCGTGACCCTGCTGGAAGGCCACGGCAAGCTGCTGGCCAACAAGCAAGTGGAAGTGACCGGTTCCGATGGCAAGGTGCAGATCGTCGAAGCCGAGAACGTGATCCTCGCCTCTGGCTCCAAGCCGGTCGACATTCCGCCGGCGCCGGTAGACCAGGACGTGATCGTCGACTCCACCGGCGCCCTGGAATTCCAGTCCGTGCCGAAGAAGCTGGGCGTTATCGGCGCTGGTGTCATTGGCCTTGAGCTGGGCTCGGTATGGGCACGTCTGGGCGCTGAAGTGACCGTCATCGAAGCCTTGGACAAGTTTCTCCCGGCTGCCGACGATCAGATCGCCAAGGAAGCCCTGAAAATCCTCACCAAGCAGGGTCTGCAGATTCGTCTGGGTGCTCGCGTGACCGGCTCAGAAGTCAAGAAGAAGCAGGTTACCGTTAACTTCACTGACGCCCAAGGCGAGCAGAAGCTGACCTTCGACAAGCTGATCGTTGCTGTCGGCCGTCGCCCAGTGACCACCGACCTCCTGGCTGCAGACAGCGGCGTAACCATGGACGAGCGTGGCTTCATCTACGTCGACGACTTCTGCGCGACCAGCGTTCCGGGCGTTTACGCCATCGGTGACGTCGTTCGTGGCGCGATGCTGGCCCACAAGGCGTCGGAAGAGGGCATCATGGTCGCCGAGCGTATCGCTGGCCACAAAGCCCAGATGAACTACGACCTGATCCCGTCTGTCATCTACACCCACCCGGAAATCGCATGGGTTGGCAAGACCGAACAGGCGCTGAAGGCCGAAGGCGTTGAAGTCAACGTCGGTACCTTCCCGTTCGCGGCCAGCGGCCGTGCCATGGCGGCCAACGATACCGCCGGCCTGGTCAAGGTCATCGCAGACGCCAAGACCGACCGTGTCCTGGGCGTTCATGTGATCGGCCCGAGCGCTGCTGAGCTGGTCCAGCAAGGGGCCATCGGTATGGAGTTCGGCACCAGTGCCGAAGACCTCGGCATGATGGTCTTCTCCCACCCGACGCTCTCCGAAGCTCTGCACGAAGCGGCGCTTGCTGTTAACGGCCACGCGATTCACATCGCCAACCGCAAGAAGCGCTAAGCAGTATCCCCCAGCGTCGGCCGCGCGCGTGTCTTCGCTGGGATGAAGAACCACGGTGGGCTGCCCGTCGTGAGCCTTCGGGCTCGCCGCGGAAAGCCCGCCGGATTGCCTTCACTGGCAGTCACAGGTGGCGCGGCACCACGAATGCAGCGCCGAATGCGCAATACCTAAACGAAGACGGTAGACAAGCATGAATCTCCACGAGTATCAGGGTAAGCAGCTGTTCGCTGAATACGGCCTGCCCGTATCCAAGGGCTTTGCCGTAGACACCCCGGAAGAAGCCGCAGAAGCCTGCGATAAAATCGGTGGCAGCGAATGGGTTGTGAAGGCCCAGGTCCACGCAGGCGGCCGCGGTAAAGCGGGCGGCGTGAAACTGGTCAAGAGCAAGGAAGATGCCAAGGCCTTCGCAGCCAACTGGCTGGGCAAGCGCCTGGTGACCTATCAGACTGACGCCAATGGTCAGCCGGTCAGCAAAATCCTGGTCGAATCCTGCACCGACATCGCCAAGGAACTGTACCTCGGCGCCGTGGTAGATCGTTCCAGCCGCCGTATCGTGTTCATGGCTTCCACCGAGGGTGGCGTGGACATCGAGAAAGTTGCCCACGAGACTCCCGAGAAGATCCTCAAGGCCACCATTGACCCGCTGGTCGGCGCTCAGCCCTACCAGGGCCGCGAGCTGGCATTCCAGCTGGGCCTGGAAGGCGACCAGATCAAGCAGTTCACCCACATCTTCGTTGGCCTGGCCAAGCTGTTCCAGGACTACGACCTGGCCCTGCTGGAAGTGAACCCGCTGGTGATCAAGGCTGACGGCAACCTGCATTGCCTGGACGCCAAGATCAACATCGACAGCAACGCCATGTACCGTCAGCCCAAGCTGCGTGCCATGCACGACCCGTCCCAGGATGACGCTCGTGAAGCCCATGCGCAGAAGTGGGAACTGAACTACGTAGCGTTGGAAGGCAACATCGGTTGCATGGTCAACGGTGCTGGCCTGGCCATGGGTACCATGGACATTGTCAACCTCCACGGCGGCAAGCCGGCCAACTTCCTCGACGTTGGCGGCGGTGCAACCAAGGAGCGCGTAACCGAAGCGTTCAAGATCATCCTCTCCGACAGCAACGTGAAAGCCGTTCTGGTGAACATCTTCGGCGGCATCGTTCGCTGCGACATGATCGCCGAAGGCATCATCGGTGCCGTGAAGGAAGTTGGCGTCAAGGTTCCGGTCGTCGTCCGTCTGGAAGGCAACAACGCTGAACTCGGCGCCAAAGTGCTGGCCGAGAGCGGTTTGAACATCATCGCGGCGACCAGCCTGACCGACGCTGCACAGCAGGTCGTCAAGGCCGCGGAGGGCAAGTAATGAGCGTCCTGATCAATAAAGACACCAAAGTCATCTGCCAAGGCTTCACCGGTAGCCAGGGTACTTTCCACTCCGAACAAGCCATCGCCTACGGCACCAAGATGGTCGGCGGCGTGACTCCCGGCAAGGGCGGTACCACCCACCTGGGCCTGCCGGTGTTCAACACCGTCAAGGAAGCCGTTGAGGCTACCGGTGCAGACGCTTCGGTGATCTACGTTCCTGCTCCGTTCTGCAAGGACTCCATCCTTGAAGCGGCCAACGGCGGCATCAAGCTGATCGTCTGCATCACCGAAGGCATCCCGACCATTGACATGCTGGAAGCCAAGGTCAAGTGCGACGAGCTGGGCGTACGCCTGATCGGCCCGAACTGCCCGGGCGTGATCACTCCCGGCGAGTGCAAGATCGGCATCATGCCGGGTCACATCCACCTGCCGGGCAAGGTAGGCATCGTGTCGCGTTCCGGCACCCTGACCTACGAAGCCGTGAAGCAGACCACCGATGCCGGCTTCGGCCAGTCCACCTGCGTGGGCATCGGCGGTGACCCGATCCCGGGCTCCAACTTCATCGACATCCTGAAACTGTTCCAGGAAGACCCGAAGACCGAAGCGATCGTCATGATCGGTGAGATCGGTGGTTCCGCCGAGGAAGAGGCTGCTGCGTTCATCAAGGCCAACGTGACCAAGCCGGTGGTGTCGTACATCGCCGGTGTGACTGCCCCTCCGGGCAAACGCATGGGCCACGCCGGCGCCATCATCTCCGGTGGCAAAGGCACTGCGGACGAGAAGTTCGCCGCACTGCAGGACGCAGGTGTGAAAACCGTGCGTTCCCTGGCCGACATCGGCAAGGCCCTGGCCGAGCTGACTGGCTGGGAAGTCAAGAACGCCTAAGGCATTCTGACTCGAGCAAAGGCCACCCCTTGGGGTGGCCTTTGCTTTTCTGGTGCAACCATTCGTTGCGCAAGGGAAACCGTTTGTCAGCTGAGCGACAGAAAAGGTTGCTATGCCGACAACCTGATCCACGTCAGGTGCAACTCGAAGTAAAATCATCAACCTTGCAATTCCCTTGCTCGCCACGCTCCAAAAGAGCGCAGGCGGGGCACCAGCGATCAATCCCAAACGGATGGATGACGTTTCCCCAACTCCACGGGAAACCCTTCGGAACTTATGAATTTCTGCCAGCGGTATTCCCTTTTATGACTCGATTGAAAGGTCTGGACCTTCTAGCCCTTGGCTTCATGACATTTGCGCTTTTCCTGGGCGCAGGAAACATCATCTTTCCGCCAAGTGCGGGCTTGGCAGCAGGCGAGAACGTTTGGCGTGCGGCTGCGGGTTTCCTGCTCACGGGCGTCGGTCTGCCGCTGTTGACGGTGATCGCGCTGGCCCGCGTGGGCGGCGGTATGGATCGCCTGACGGCTCCCTTGGGCCGGCGCGCGGGTCTGCTGTTTGCCGTGGCCGTATATCTGGCTATTGGCCCGCTTTTCGCCACGCCCCGTACTGCCGTGGTGTCCTTTGAAATGGGGGTCGCCCCATTCACCGGAGAAAGCAGCCTGGCGCTGTTCCTCTACAGTGCGGCCTATTTCGCTGCAGTGCTCTTCCTGGCCTTGAATCCAGGAAAGCTGGTCGATAGCGTCGGCAAATTAATTACACCGGTGTTGCTTTCGGCGCTGCTTGTGTTGGGTGGTGCTGCATTGTTCGCACCTGCTGGCGCCATTGGCAGCAGTTCCGCCGAGTACCAGGCCGCTCCGCTGGTTGAGGGTTTCCTACAGGGCTACCTCACCATGGATACGCTGGGCGCGCTGGTTTTTGGCATTGTCATCGCGACTGCCATTCGCGACCACGGCGTCAAGGACTCGAGCCTGGTAACCCGCTATTCGGTGATTGCCGGGGCTATCGCCGCCTTGGGCCTATGTCTGGTCTACCTGGCGCTATTCTACCTTGGCGCAACCAGCCAGGGGATTGCCGGTGAAGCGCAGAACGGGGTGCAGATCCTTACCGCCTATGTGCAGCACACCTTTGGGGTGGCGGGTAGCCTGCTGTTGGCTGTGGTCATTACCCTGGCGTGCCTGACTACTGCGGTTGGTCTGCTGACTGCCTGTGGTGAATTCTTCAGCGGAATGCTGCCGCTGTCTTACCGCACTGTCGTTATCGTATTCGGTCTGTTCAGCCTGGGAGTGGCCAACCAGGGCCTGACCCAGTTGATAAGCCTCTCGGTACCCGTCCTTGTTGGCTTGTATCCGCTGGCCATCGTACTGGTGGCTTTGAGTCTTATGGACCGTTTTTGGCTCGACCCACGCCGTGTCTTTGTACCAACCATGGCGGTAGCGCTGTTGTTCGGTTTGGTGGATGGGCTGACGGCAGCCGGTTTTGCTGGTCTGGTTCCGGCAATGTTTGCTGGCTTGCCACTGGCTGGCCAGAGCCTGGGCTGGCTGATGCCAGTTCTGATGACGCTCACTGTCGCGGTGCTGGTCGATCGTTTGATGGGGCGGAGGTTGCCAGCACCTGCCTGAGCACGATTCTGTCAGCCAAAAAGGCCACCCACCGGGTGGCCTTTTTCTTGGCGCCCGGAGTGGCTTCTCACGGTTATAATTCGCGCCGCTTTTACAAGGAATCCGCATGTCGACCATTCTGCGCAACCTACCGCACTTGCTAGCCATCCTCTGGTTCATCGCCTGCTGGGTTGGCTACACCCGTTACGCGATCTGGAAGGCCAAGGACACAGCCTGCCTGGCCTCGGTCCTGCACCTGTATCGCGAAGACTGGATGCGCCGGGTATTGCTGCGTGACAACCGCATTGCCGATGCCAGCGTGATTGGCAATCTGGAGCGCAATGCTTCGTTCTTCGCATCAAGCACCCTAATCATCCTGGCTGGCATCCTCACAGTACTCGGCTCAACGGATCGCGCGGTGTCGGTGCTGGCTGATCTGCCATTCGTGCAGACCGCCAGCCGAGGAATCTCCGAACTGAAGCTGTTGGGGCTGGCAGTGGTGTTCGTGTATGCCTTCTTCACCTTCAGTTGGTGTATGCGTCAGTACAACTTCGCAGCAGTATTGGTGGGCTCGGCGCCGATGGTTGGTGAGAAACACATTACCGAACAGGAGCGCAAGGCGTTTGCCGAGCGGGCGGCGCGTGTAGTGTCGCTGGCCGCCAACCAGTTCAACTTCGGATTGCGCAGCTACTATTTCGGTTTGGCGATGTTGGCTTGGTTTATCAACCCTTGGTTTTTCATGATTGCGACCACGGGTGTAGTGCTCGTGCTGTATCGCCGTGAGTTTCACTCTGATGTGTTGGAAGTAATGGTCTACACCCCCACGCAGCCGCTGGATGTTCCGAAGGAGAAGATGGAGTGAGTATCCCGTTCTGGTGCCTGTTCATCGCCGCCTTGCTGATTTACGTGGCAAGGGCGCCGGTTGCCAAGGCGATGCAGGAGGAGGGTGGTTACGATAATCGCAACCCGCGAGCTCAGCAGGCACAGCTCAAGGGCTTCGGTGCCAGGGCATTGGCTGCACACCAGAACAGCATCGAAATATTTCCGTTGTTCGCCGCTGGGGTCCTGATGGCCCACGTAACCCAGACCCAGGGTTATTTCGTCGACCTGCTGGCGGTCGTCTTCATCCTTTCACGGATTCTCTACCTGTTTTTTTACTGGCGCGATCTGGCTACGGCGCGCAGTACTACCTGGGTAGTTGGATTAGTCTGCTGCCTGTTGTTGATGCTCAGTCCTGCGCTCTAAATGACAAGGCCCGCATAAGCGGGCCTTGTCGTTCCAGGAGGCAGGACCCTTACTGGGCTTCCTCTTCCGGAGCGGCTGGAGCAGTGCTCGGAGCTGCCGGGGCAGGCTCGCTGGCGGGCGGCGTGGCGGCCTCAGGTGCAGCCGGAGCGCTCGGCTGGGTTTCGGTTGCCGGTGCAGCCGGTGCCTGGGCCTCTTCCTTCTTATCGCAGGCCGCAAGACCAAGGCTGGCAGCCAGCAGCAGAGCGAGAGACAGGGTTTTTTTCATCGTTGAGCCTCCATGTAGGGCTTTCCTCGTAGATAGCCCTTTGAGTTTCGGTTCTGCTTCTAAGTTCAATAAATCTTTTCGGACTGATCAGTCTGATCGTTTGTCCACGGCAAGGAGGTAAGGGGCAGGGTATGATTCGAATCTTTGCCTATTCTCCGCCCAGGTTACTGTCATGACGGAAAACACCCTTATCGAACAGGCTCGGCGCTTTCTCTCGGCACTGCGCCATTGCCAGGTGCTCGGTCTCAGTGTTCAGGATGCGACGCCGCAAGGCCTTACCCTGCGCTTGCCTTACAGTGATTCCATCATAGGAAATCCGGAAACCGGTGTGATCCACGGTGGAGCCATCACTACCTTGATGGATACCACCTGCGGTATTTCGACTGTTTGCGTGCTGCCTGAGTTCGAAATCTGCCCGACTCTCGATCTGCGTATCGACTATATGCACCCGGCTGAGCCAAACAAGGATGTTTTCGGATTCGCTGAGTGCTACCGGGTCACGCCGAACGTCATTTTCACTCGGGGCTACGCTTATCAGGACGACCCCGAGCAGCCGATTGCCCACGTGGTGGGCGCATTCATGCGAATGGGCAAAGCCGTCCAGGGCGGTATCAAATTGCACAGTGAAGCCAATCGGGGGGCTGCTCAATGAGCCTCGATCTCAACGCATTGGTGCGCGAAGCCCACGAGAATAACAACTACGATTCGCTGGTCAGCCTTATTCCCTATGCCCGCTTGATCGGTATCGAGTGCCTGCGCTTGGGCGAGGACGTGGTTTTTCGCCTACCGGCGAACAAGGACAACATCGGCAACCCCACTTTGCCTGCCATTCATGGCGGTGTAATAGCAGGCTTCATGGAGCATGCAGCAATGCTTCACCTGTTGATGTTCATGGGCGCCCCCCATATGCCGAAAATCATCGACTTCTCGATAGATTACCTGCGTGCTGGTCATTATCGTGACACTTATGCTCAATGCCTGGTGTGGCGCCAGGGTCGTCGGGTGGCCAATGTCGCGATCACTGCTTGGCAGACGACTCAGACCGAACCGATCGCGACGGCCCGCGCCCATTTCAAAGTCGATGAACCTTGAGATAACCCGGCAGTGGCGGTCGTTATCCTGTCCTAGGAATGCTTGATGGTTGCGTTATTGATACTTGGAGGCCTGCTGCTGATCATCACGGGCCTGGTCTGGCTCGTGATGCTGGCCTTTGGTACCAGCCTGCTCTGGGGGATTGGCAGCCTGATCCCGCCAATCAACCTCGCCTATGCTCTGCGTCACTGGCGCATCGCGCGAAAGGCCGTAGTGCTTGGCAGCATGGGGGCCATCCCCCTGGTGGTCGGTGTGACCATGCTGGCCGCCCAGGACCCGGGGCGATTGCAGGCCATCCTCAGTTTGCGTTGGATGGGAGGCGACGAGCCCCAGCAGGCTGAGTTGGACGTCCGTCTGCGTGGCGAACTCAATGGTCAGCGTTTCCTGCCGCAGCATGCCGAACTGATCGACGGGGTCCTGACTCTGCGTGAGGGGCAGGACTTCTATGCACGCCGCGAGCTCGTCATTCGTCTGGGCGAGCAACCTCAGGGGGCGCTGCGTTTAGACGTGCTGCCACAAGATGCCGGCAAGCAGCCAGAAGTAGAGATCAGTTGGGTGCTGCCGGACCATGAACTGCCAGAGGCGCGCCGCATTGCTCGTGGCTACACGCTGCATCTTGATCTGCAGCCGGTAGCGCCGAACAAGTTGGCGGGCGAGTTTCATCTGGTCCTGCCGCCACGATTCGCCACCACCCTCACTGGAAGGTTGGAGCTGTTCATGGACCAGCTTCGCTATCGCGATGGGCGGGTGGACACGACCTACGACTCCCGGGATACCCTGGCCCACGTGATTCGTGAATACCTGCAACGCCGCTTCTCAACCCGTGAGGTGGATTTGCGTCCATTGCCAGCCTTGAGCCTGCCGGCGCGCGAGCTGGAAGTGCAGGTTGGGGCGCGTATTGCGGGCCAGCCGCAGGATTTGCTGCTGCAGCTGTTCAAGAATGACGCCAGTGGCTGGCGTGTTCGCAACGATCGCTATCCGCCTCTTGCGCCGGTCGTTCCACAGCCTGCAACCGCGACCCTGGTGGTAGCCCGGGACGCGGTGGGCAGCATTTCAACGTCTCTGCCGGTCGATCGGCGTGAGCACTTTTCGCTCCAGCAGCTCCTGACTAATCCCCGGGATTATCAAAACCTCGAGCTACGTGTAGCCACGCTCCGTGGCAGCATGGCGCAAGGTCGCTTTGCCGGTCTCGATCGGGACGGGCGGCTGGTGATCCGGCGCAGCCTGGGAGGGTCAGGGGAGGCCAGTTTCAGTGTTGGTGCCGAGGAGATCGAACGGATCGAACTCCTCGAGCCTTGAAGGTCGATCATTGTGCAGGCGAGCGAGCGTTGGCTAAGCACTTGAAATCCTTGCCGATGCCCCCATCTGGATGACATCCGCCGCTGTTGCGGCCTAAGCCATCCAAGTGGAGTTAGAAGACCATGAGTGTGGAGACTCAAAAAGAAACCCTGGGCTTCCAGACAGAAGTGAAGCAACTGCTTCACCTGATGATCCATTCCCTGTACTCGAACAAGGAAATCTTTCTCCGCGAACTGATTTCCAACGCATCCGATGCGGCAGACAAGCTGCGATTCGAGGCGCTGGCCAAGCCGGAGCTGCTGGAAGGTGGCGCCGAGCTGAAGATCCGTGTCAGCTTCGACAAGGATGCCAAGACCATCACCCTCGAAGACAACGGCATCGGCATGAGCCGTGACGAGGTGATTGCGCACCTGGGCACCATCGCCAAGTCCGGTACCGCCGACTTCCTGAAGAATCTCTCGGGCGACCAAAGAAAAGATTCGCACCTGATCGGTCAGTTTGGTGTGGGCTTCTACTCGGCCTTCATCGTTGCCGACAAGGTTGACGTTTTCAGCCGCCGTGCAGGCCTTTCGGCCAGCGCGGGTGTGCATTGGTCGAGCAAGGGGGAGGGCCAATTCGAAGTCGCGACGATCGACAAGGCTGAGCGTGGCACCCGCATCGTCCTGCACCTGAAGGCTGGCGAAGAGGAATTCGCCGATGGCTGGCGTCTTCGCAACGTCATCAAGAAGTACTCTGACCACATCGCCCTGCCCATCGAGCTGCCAAAAGAACACCATGGCGAAGATGCGCCGACCGAGCAGGAGTGGGAAACCGTCAACCGCGCCAGTGCCCTCTGGACCCGTCCGCGCACGGAGGTCAAGGACGAGGAATACCAGGAGTTCTACAAGCACGTAGCTCACGATTTCGAGAACCCGCTGACCTGGAGTCACAACAAGGTGGAGGGCAAGCTGGAGTACAGTTCGCTACTCTACGTCCCGGCCCGCGCGCCCTTCGACCTGTACCACCGCGAAGCCCCGCGCGGATTGAAGCTCTATGTCCAGCGTGTTTTCATCATGGACCAGGCCGACCAGTTCCTGCCGCTCTACCTGCGCTTCATCAAGGGTGTGGTGGACTCCAACGACCTGTCGCTGAACGTTTCCCGCGAGATCCTCCAGAAAGATCCGGTGATCGACTCCATGAAGTCGGCCCTGACCAAGCGTGTGCTGGACATGCTTGAGAAGTTGGCAAAGAACGAACCCGAACAGTACAAGGGCTTCTGGAAGAACTTCGGCCAGGTGCTGAAGGAAGGCCCGGCCGAAGACTTCGCCAACAAGGAGAAGATCGCCGGCCTGCTGCGCTTTGCCTCCACCAGCGATGATTCCGGGGAGCAGAGCGTTGCCCTTGCCGATTACATCGCCCGAATGAAAGAAGGCCAGGACAAGATTTACTACCTCACCGGCGAGAGTTACTCGCAGGTCAAGAACAGCCCGCACCTGGAAGTCTTCCGCAAGAAAGGCATCGAAGTGCTGTTGCTGACCGACCGCATCGACGAGTGGCTGATGAGCTACCTCAGCGACTTCGAAGGCAAGGCCTTCGTCGACGTGGCGCGTGGTGACCTCGACCTCGGCAAACTGGACTCGGAAGAGGACAAGAAGGCCCAGGAGGAAGTGGCCAAGGCCAAGGAAGGACTCATCGAGCGGCTCAAGCAATCGCTGCAGGAGCAGGTCAGCGAGGTGCGTGTGTCGCACCGCCTCACCGACTCGCCGGCAATTCTCGCCATTGGCGAGGAGGACCTCGGCCTGCAGATGCGTCAGATCCTCGAGGCAAGCGGCCAAAAAGTGCCTGAGTCCAAGCCGATCTTCGAGATCAACCCAGCTCACCCGCTGATCGAGAAGCTCGACGGCGAGCAGGATGAAGACCGCTTCGGCGAGCTGTCGCACATCCTCTTCGACCAGGCTGCCCTGGCAGCTGGCGATAGTCTGAAAGACCCCGCTGCTTACGTGCGTCGTCTCAACAAACTACTGGTCGAGCTTTCTGCCTGACGTTTGTCTGGAAACGCCAAAGGCCCGCAATGCGGGCCTTTTTCATGCTCCTTTTTCATGATCGTCCTGCGCGCTTGCCTGGCAGGCGAAGCACGCTGCAAGGCCGAGTGGCATCTAGCAAACCTGATGACCCAGCCTGCGTGGCAGGTCTAACCTTATTAGTCCCACTGCCAGGCAGAGGACCGTTCCCATGAACAAATTGCTGCTTTCCCCGTTCCTGCTCGCTTTTTGTACTTCGGCAGCGGCTGAGATGGTCAGCCGGCCCGTGCCATACGAGATAGACGGCAAGCCCTTCGAGGGGGCCCTGGTTTATGACGATACGCAGAAGTCACAGCGCCCCGGCCTGGTCATGGTGCCCAACTGGCTCGGTGTATCCCCGGCCGCTACGGAGCAGGCCAAGCTCATTGCCGGCCAGCGTTATGTCATCTTCATCGCCGACATGTACGGCAAGGACATCCGTCCCAGCAATCCCGATGAAGCGAAGGCGGCTGCAACGGCCGTGCGGGGAGACCGGGCGTTGATGCGCAAACGGGCGCAGGCAGCAGTCGATGTCCTTAAGGCACAAGATGGGCAGGTGGCCTTGGCGCCCGGCAAGCTGGGTGCAATCGGCTTCTGCTTTGGTGGCGGCAGTATCCTTGAGCTGGCCCGCTCAGGGTCGCCGCTCAAAGGCTTCGTCTCTTTCCACGGCAACCTGGATACGCCTGATCCTGCCGACGCTCGCCAGATCAAGGCGCCGATTCTGGTCCTGCATGGCGCGGACGACCCGTCAGTACCCAAGGCTCAGGTCGACGCTTTCCAGGCTGAGATGACCGCTGCCAAGGTGGATTGGCAACTGGTCAGCTATGGCGGGGCGGTGCATTCATTCACTGACCCGGATGCCAATGTTCCTGGGCGCAACCAATACCACCCGGCTGTTACCTTGCGTGCCTACAAGGCCATGAACGACTTGTTCGATGAGGTGTTTGCGCAACCCTGACGAGCCCCCGGCACGGCTTCGGCACTAGTCTGGCAGCTCGATGCGGGTAGACTCGCCTGGGACTTTCGGCCAATCGCCGGCTGCCCAGCGGCTGCGCGCCTGCTCGATCAACTCCGGGGTGCTGGCGACGAAGTTCCAGTTCATCCGCCTGGGGCCGTCCAGCGGTTCCCCGCCAATCATCGCCAAGCGGCAGGCGCCGCAAGCACTCAGTACGAACTCAACTCCTTCAGGCAGTACTACGAGGGAGTTTGGTTCGAGCGGCTGGTCGTCCAGCAGCGCCTCACCGTCGAGCAGATAGAGCGCACGCTGCGGGTGCTCGCAGGGGATGGCTAGGGTGGCGCCAGCCTCCAGTTGCAGATCGACGTAGAGAGTAGGGGAGAGCACGGGCACCGGCGAGGTCAGGCAGAAGCCCGTGCCTGCAATCATCCGGATGCGTACGCCAAGGGACTCCTGTTCCGGCAGGGCGCTGGCCGGGTGATGGCTGTAGCTCGGTGCGCAGCTCTCGAGCTCGCGAGGCAGGGCCAGCCAGACTTGCAGGCCGTGAATGCGAGAACCGCTGCTTACCAGATCTGCCGGCGTGCGTTCGACGTGGGCGACGCCGCTACCGGCAGTCATCCAGCTGACGTCTCCGGGCTTTACCCGCTGGTCCGATCCCAGGCTGTCCTTGTGCTGCAACTCGCCCTCGAACAGGTAGGTGAGGGTCGATAGCCCGATATGCGGGTGCTGGCGAACGTCCAGGCCTCGACCAGGCTCATAGGCGCTCGGCAGCATGTGATCGAAGAAGACGAAGGGCCCGACGCTGCGGCACTGTGCCGACGGCAGTGGGCGCAGGATAGGCTGTCCGGCCACCTCTTCGGCGCGCGGTCGGATGTTCAGGGGGGCAGAGATGGTCATGTCGCTTCTCCTGCGGACGAATGCCATGAAGCTGGATGATCGGGAGCGTGGCGCCAAATTACCGTCATTGACCGAAATCTTCTTCGGCCAGACGAGTCTCGATGGTTACCTCCACTTGTGTCATCAGTTTATGGACTGGGCACTTGTCGGCAATGCGCAGCAGGGTCGCGCGCTGCTCATCGTTCAGCGGCCCGCGCAAAGTGAGTTTGACGTTCAGGCGGTAGTTCCCTTTGCGCTCTTCGCTGTCATCGCGGGTGACCTCTACGCCGATTCCCGTCAGTGGAATGTTGTTCTTTCGTGCGTAATAGGTGACGGTGAGCGCCTTGCAGCTGCCCAGGGCAACGTCGAAATAGTCGTGGGGTTCAGGGGCGGAGCCCTCTCCGCCCAGGTCTTCTGGCAGATCGGTGAACAGCGGTACCTGGCCTTCCAGTTCGATGCGTTGGCGATAACCGCTGTCGGATTCGCTGTTCAGGGTGATGATCATGGAAGGGCCTCCTGGCCGGTAGCGGGAAACAAGTCCCGCAAGGCTAGACGAATGTGGGCTTGCTGGCACCCGTAGCCAGCCCGGGAACGGCCGGCTGAACCCCGATCAAGGCGCGCCGGTCTATAGTCCCCGAGACGTCAGGAGGATTGACCTTGCCAAATGCCCGTTCATGCCTTGTCGCGTTGCTTGCCCTGACTGCCTTGCAATGCCAGGCGAGAGACTACCGCTACAGCGACGCGCACCTGCACTACGTGGATTTCTTCCAGGAAAGCGAAGGCATGCAGCGGCTGGTCAAGGAGATGGATGCTGGCGGCATCGACCATGTGATGATTTCGGGCATCCCGGTGGCGAAGAAATGGCACGAGGATGAGCCCAAGCGTCCTCGCTACTATGCCGGTGATGATGCGGGGGCTTACTGGTTCAGCGCAACCGATGTGTTCGTCGCCGCTGCGGTGAAAGCACTACCCGCCGAGCAGCGTCAGCGCTTCCACCCTTTCCTGACCGGCTTCAACCCCAACGACAAGAATGCAGATGCCCACATCCGCCAGATGCTGGAACTGGACCCGGGGCTTTGGCAGGGCCTGGGCGAGGTATTTACCCGCCACGACGATCTCACCGCGCTGACCTACGGTGAAACGCCACGCGCCAACAACGAGGCGATGACACGCATCTACCACTTGGCTGCCGAGTATGATCTGCCGGTGATGCTGCATGCCAACATCACTTCCAAACGTGAGAAGAACCCCTTGTACCTGGGCGAAATCGAGGAAGCGCTACGTAATCACCCCCATGTGCGCTTTATCTGGGCCCATGCCGGTACCAGCATGGAGATCCATCGGCACCAGGAAAAACTGGACTTTCTGCTTCCGACCTTGACCCGGATGCTGCACGACTACCCGAATCTCTACATCGATCTTTCCTGGACGGTGCTGCGACCCTATCTGCTCGACGCCAAGGGCATTCCGGACCCGAAGTGGCTGGCGCTGGTCGAGAAACATCCAGACCGCTTCATGCTCGGCTCCGACGTGGTGGGCCGCTTCGACGACCTGGGCAAGTACCTGGCATCTTTTCGCCCGTTCCTGGACGCCCTGTCAGACGACGTGGCGAAGAAAGTCGCTCGTGACAACTTCCTCGCAGTACTGCCGCGCAAAGGCGCTGGCGTAGCGCCTTGAAGCTGTAATCAGCCTGTCATGCCCATGTCATAGCCTCGCGCCACCGCAAACAAGGAGCGCGACATGACTCTCTCCCGACTGAGCACGCTGATCGCACTGGGCCTGGTTTCCAGTGTTGCCACTGCCGACGTGCGCCTCGAAGGCCCGATCGAGTTCGGCATCTTCGAAACCCAGTACAAGGATCACCAACCCGGTGAGCGCGTACTGACCCGCAGTGACCAGAATATCCTCGCTACTGACCAGGTGCCGGCCAAACTGGGAACCAAGTTCGGCATGCGCTACTCCCTCTCGGGCAAACGCGAAAACGATACGCCGCTGACCCTGCTGTATCTCACTCCTGGAGTCACTACCCCGGACGGCAAGCGTCATGACAAGTTCGAAGTGGTCCAGAAACTGGTGCCTGGTGTACCGCTGGACGTCATGGCCTTCGAATTCACCGAAACTCACGAAGTGGCACCCGGCGAATGGCGCTTCATGGTCTTTCAGGGTGATCGCCTGCTGGCCGAGCAACGCTTTCACGTGAACTGAATCGCCGATGAGTTGCGGGGCTGCCGGGGCACCCACGAGCTATAGTCCGAAGGATTGAAAATAGCGAAAGGCGGGCCCCATGGCCGAACAAACCAGCATCCTGGTGGTGGATGACGACGCCGAGATTCGCGAACTATTGCTCGACTACCTTGGTGGACTGGGATACCAGGTCTGCGCTGTGGCGGACAGCGAGCAGTTGCGGGCGCGCCTGGCCGAGGCGTTGCCTGATCTGGTGTTGCTGGACGTCGGCCTGCCAGGGGAGGACGGCCTGAGCCTAGCGCGTTACCTGCGCGAGCATCACGACCTCCCGGTGATCATGGTGTCCGGTGCTGGCAGTTCGCTGGACCGCATCATCGGCCTGGAAGTGGGCGCCGATGATTACCTGGCCAAGCCCTTTGACCCTCGGGAGCTACTGGCGCGGGTCAAGACCGTCCTGCGTCGGTACCGTCGGCCAGCGGCGACCGTGGACGTCCCGCGAAGCGAGCCAGGGGCCGATTGCTTGCGTCTGGGGCAATGCCGGCTGGACCTGCAAAGTCGCCAGCTGTTCGATGCGGCAGGCCAGGAAATCCCCCTGACAGCGATGGAATTCGATCTGCTGCAGGCCTTCGCCCAGCGTCCCAATCGGCCACTCTCTCGCGATCAGCTGCTCAATCTCACCCAGCATCGTGATTGGAGCCCCTTCGACCGGTCCATCGATATCCGCATCGCGCGGTTGCGGCGCAAGCTCGAACAGGATCCGGACAAGCCACAGATCATTCGTACCGTGCGTGGCGTCGGCTACATGTTCGTTCCGGGCGGTGTTGCATAGCGCGGCTCTCAATAGAGCAATCTGTGCAAGGTCGAGTGCGATGGGAGCCATCACTTGGTGGGGCCGAAGCCGAGTGACGCCAGCCCCCTGTGGTTACCGCAGGCCCGCCACCGCAACGCATTGTTTCAATTGTTTCAATACGTCCTGGGCCCTGCCGGGCCGGCACGGGCTGTCTCTATACTCAGGCTGTCCACCCAGCCCGGAGGGTCGCCAGGTGAGCCAGAGCCTGACCAGCAGTTTTGTCGCCGTGAGCGCTGAAGAGCACCAACTCCGGCAGATTGTCGACAACAGCAGCGCAGTGATCTATGTGAAGGACCTGGATGGTCGCCTGCGATTGGTCAACCGTGCCTTCGAGCAGCTGTTCAAGGTCAATTCGGATCGGGTGATCGGCCGTACCGACCACGACTTCTTCCCCAAGGAGATGGCCGACGTCCTGCGTGCCAACGACCTGCGCGTGGCACAACTCGGGCATGAGCTGGAGTTCGAGGAGCAGGTGCCCCTTGGCGGTGGCGTTCGCACCTATCTGTCGACCAAGTTTCCGCTGTTCGACAGCGGAGGCCGGGTAACAGCCGTCTGCGGCATTTCCACGGACATCAGCTCGCGCAAGAGCCTGGAGGAGGTGTTGCGCTTCGTGGCTCTCGGGGTCTCCGCTGCTACCGGCAATGAAGTTTTCGAAGCCATCGCGCGTTACATGGTGCGCTCCCTGCAGGCCGACTTCGCCTTCGTCAGCCGCATTAGCGATGTCGGTCCGCATTGCCTGACGACTCTTGCGCTTTATTACGGAGGCAAACTGCACAGCAATGCCACTTATGAGCTGGTCGGGACGCCCTGCGCCGAGGTGTTCGGTGGAAGCTTCCACTTCATTCCTCGTGACCTGCAGCAGATTTATCCGAGCGATTCGGTGTTTGCCGAGTTCGGAGTGGACAGCTACGCGGGCTATCCGCTTTTCGCCAGCGATGGCCGCCCACTTGGCCTGATCGCGGCCGGGCGCTGTGGTCCGATGAGCGACCGTGACCGGGCGGAGTCGGTTTTGCGCATCTTCTCCGTAAGGGCTGCTGCCGAGATCGAGCGTCTGGAGGCCGAGGCGAGTTACCGGGCGATTTTCGAAACGTCGGAAGATGCGATCTTCGTCCATGACATCGGGACTGGTGCCTTGGTGGACGTCAATCCCAAGGCTTGTCGGGCCTACGGCTACAGCTACGACGAGATGCTGAAGCTGGACATGGATGCCTTCAGTGCCGGCTACTCGCCTTATACCGGCAAGGAGGCGGCGGGTCATCTTGCGCGGGCAGCGGCCGGTGAGGTCCAGCGCTTCGAATGGCATCGGCGCAACCGCGATGGCAGCCTGCATTGGGACGAGGTGCTGCTCAAGCGTGTAACCATTGGCGGGATCGACCGCATCCTCGCCATCACCCGTGAAATTACCCAGCGCAAGGAGGCCGAACAGGCCCTGCGTGCCAGTGAACTCCAGTACCGGGCGATCACCAACACCGCCCTGGATTGCTTCATCAGCATGGATGAGGCGGGCCGTGTGCTGGCCTTCAATCCGGCTGCCGAGCAGTGTTTCGGGTTGAGCCATGCTCAGGTGCTGGGGCATCCCTTGCTCAAGCTGATTATCCCGCCACGATTTCGTGAAGCCTATGAACGGGGTTTCGAACATTACCTGGAGACCGGCCACGGTGCCTTCCTCGGCAAACGGATGGAGGTGGTGGCGCAGCGCTCGGACGGTGAAGAGTTCCTCGCGGAACTGGCGCTGACGCAGGTGCCAGGTGACGAGGGGCCTCGTTTCATCTGCTATTTGCGTGACATAACCGAGCGCCAGCGGGCCGAGGAGGAGCGGGTACGGCTAGAGCAGCAGCTGCGCCAGGCGCAGCGCATGGAGGCCATCGGCCATCTGACCGGCGGGATTGCCCATGACTTCAACAACCTGCTGACCAGCATGCTGGGGTATACCGTCATGGCCCGGGAGCTGGCCGAACAGCAGTACGACGAGCGCCTGGGTAAGTACCTGGCGCGCGTACAGCGCTCGGCGGAGAAGGCGCGTGACCTCATCCAGCAGATGCTCACCTTCAGTCGCGGAAGTCGCGGCAAGCCGCAGGAAGTGGCGCTGGATCGCCTGCTCGGCGACTTCATCCGGCTGGTGGAGTCGACGTTGCCCGCCACCGTAGAGCTGCACACCCGGTTGGATCACGATCTGCCCAGCGTCCTGGTCGACCCCGTGCAACTAGAGCAGGTGCTGATGAACCTGTGTATCAACGCACGGGATGCCATGGGTAGCGTTGGCTATTTACGCGTCAGTCTAGGACAGGAGCATCTGGAAACGGTCTGCGCCTCTTGCCAGCAACCCATCAACGGGGCTTTTGTCACGTTGACCGTGAGCGACAGCGGCCCGGGTATCGAGCCGGCGCTGAGAGCACAGATATTCGAACCGTTCTTTTCCACCAAAGCCAGCGGTCAGGGCAGTGGCATGGGGCTGTCGATGGTGCATGGCATTGTCCATGAATACGGTGGCCACATTCACCTGGATAGCCCGCCTGGGCAGGGCGCAACCTTCCGCATCCTCTTGCCGCCTCATCGCGAGGGTTGTGTTGCGGCAAGTCCGGCCGAGGAGTCTGGCCTGTATCGTGCGCCGCTGCGCTCGTCGCTCTCAGGCCGGGTGGCAGTGGTCGACGATGATGATGAGGTTGCTGAGTTCATGGGCGAACTGCTGGAGGGTTGGGGGCTGGAACCGACGATCTTCTGTGATGCCGAGCAGGCCAGCCAGCAGCTCTGTGCAGAGCCCTACGGATGGGATTTCGTCATCCTCGACCAGAGTATGCCGCGGCTCAGTGGTATGCAGCTGGCGCGGCGCTTGCTCGCCTCCAGGTCCGACTTGCCAATCGTGATCTATACGGGTTTCAGCGATGCCCTGGTGGAGAGTGAGGTGCAGCAGCAGGGAGTCAGGGCTCTGCTGACCAAACCGTTGGATCAGCAACGCTTGCATCGTTTGTTGCAGGCATCGTTGGGCACCCCGAGGGAGGGATACAAAACGGAAACAAATTGAGTGCGATCAGCCATCGGCTTGATACAGGCCGGGGTGAAGCTGAGTTCGACGCCAGCCATTGGCCGTCGACCAGCAACCCAGGCAGGAGCGCATCATGTTCGACTATTTCAAGCGCAGTTCGATCTTTCTTTATGGCGTGATCAGTTACCTGATTTTCTTCGCTACCTTCGTATATTCCATCGGCTTCATCGCCAATCTGCCCTTCGCCCCGCGTACGCTGGACGGGGAGCCACGGCTGCCGTTCTGGGCCGCGTTGGGGATTGATGCCCTCCTGCTGGGGATTTTCGCGGTACAGCACAGCCTCATGGCCCGGCCAGCCTTCAAGGCCTGGTGGACTAAATGGATTCCGCCGGAAGCCGAGCGCAGTACTTATGTGCTGTTCTCCAGCCTGGCCTTGCTGATGCTGTATAGCTTCTGGCAACCACTGGGGGGCGAGATCTGGACCATCGAGAACCGTTCGGGTCGCCTGGTGTTGGGCGCTACCTTCGCGTTCGGCTGGGCGCTGGTGTTTTACAGCACGCTGCTGATCAACCACTTCGATCTGTTCGGCTTGCGCCAGGTCTGGCTCAACCTGCTGGGCAAACCCTATACCTCGCTGCAGTTCAAGACGCCGGGGGCCTACAAGCTGGTTCGCCACCCGCTGTATCTGGGCTGGTTCCTGTGCTTCTGGGCAACGCCGACAATGACCGCTACGCACCTGCTGTTCGCCGTGATGACCAGCATTTATATCCTTGCTGCGATCCAGCTGGAGGAGCGGGACTTGATGCGGGCACACCCGGAATATGCGGATTATCGTCGGCAGGTGCCCATGCTGCTGCCACGCTTTGGTCGCCGTAGCAAGGTAGAACGCGAGCGTGAAGCGGCCTGAACGTCGACCTGACGTAGAAAGGGCGCCTGATGGCGCCCTTGTCTTGTCTGGGATGTCGCTGCTATGGGGTGCTGGTTCGCGCTGAGCCGAAGGTGAAGCCTAACATTTCCGGGTGGAGGTTCGGCCTGGCGCACGGAGTGCCCGCAAACGAAAAAGCCCGTATCGAACGATACGGGCTTTTTCGTCAACTGCAGGACTGGATCAGCCCTTGAAGCGCTTCAGGACGAGGGTGGCGTTGGTGCCGCCGAAGCCGAAGCTGTTGGACATGACGGTGTCGACCTTGGCGTTTTCACGGGTCTCGCGCAGGATCGGCATGTCGGCTACTTCCGGGTCCAGCTCGTCGATATTGGCCGAGCCAGCCATGAAGTTGCCTTCCATCATCAGCAGGCAGTAGATCGCTTCCTGTACGCCGGCAGCGCCCAGGGAGTGGCCGGACAGGCTCTTGGTGGAGCTGATGGCCGGCGCCTTGTCACCGAACACCGCGCGTACGCCGCGGATTTCCGCTACGTCGCCCACAGGAGTCGAAGTGCCGTGGGTGTTCAGGTAATCGATCGGCGTGTCGACGGTGGACAGTGCCTGCTGCATGCAGCGGATTGCGCCTTCGCCGCTCGGGGCAACCATGTCGTAGCCGTCGGAGGTCGCGCCGTAGCCGACGATTTCAGCGTAAATCTTGGCGCCACGCTTGAGGGCGTGCTCAAGCTCCTCTACGACGACCATGCCGCCGCCACCGGCGATGACAAAACCGTCACGCTTGGCGTCGTAGGCGCGGGAGGCCTTCTCGGGGGTGTCGTTGTACTGGGTCGATAGCGCGCCCATGGCGTCGAACAGGCAGCTCTGGCTCCAATGCTCTTCTTCGCCACCACCGGCAAAGACCATGTCCTGCTTGCCCAGCTGGATCTGCTCCATAGCCTGGCCGATGCAGTGCGCACTGGTTGCGCAAGCCGAGGAAATAGAGAAATTCACGCCCTTGATCTGGAAGGGGGTGGCCAGGCACGCGGAAACAGTGCTGCCCATGGTGCGGGTAACGCGGTATGGGCCGATGCGCTTGACGCCTTTCTCGCGCAGGGTGTCGATGGCTTCCATCTGGTTGACAGTGGAGGCACCGCCGGAACCTGCAATCAGGCCCACGCGCGGGTTGGAGATTTGCTCGGCGGTCAGGCCGGCATCCTCGATGGCCTGCTGCATGGACAGGTAGGCATAGGCAGCGGCATCACCCATGAAGCGGAAGATCTTGCGGTCGATCAGCTCTTCAAGGTTCAGGTCTACCGAGCCGGAAACCTGGCTGCGCAGGCCCATTTCGGCGTACGAGGGGTTGTAGCGGATACCGGCACGGCCAGCGCGCAGGTTGGCGGAGACGGTGGCTTTGTCATTGCCCAGGCAGGAGACGATGCCCAGACCGGTAATCACGACGCGACGCATGCGGATGTCCTTCAGAAGCTGTCGGTAGAGGTGAAGAGGCCGACGCGCAGGCCTTCGGCGCTGTAAATCTCGCGGCCATCGACGCTGACGGTGCCGTCGGCAATGCCGAGGATCAGCGATCGGTTAATAGTGCGCTTGATGTGAATGTTGTAGGTGATCTTTTTCGCGGACGGCAAGATCTGGCCGAAGAACTTGACTTCGCCAGAGCCCAGCGCACGACCACGGCCGGGGTTGCCCTGCCAGCCGAGGAAGAAACCAACCAGCTGCCACATTGCATCGAGGCCGAGGCAGCCGGGCATGACCGGGTCGCCTTCGAAGTGGCAGGCGAAGAACCACAGGTCGGGGTTGATGTCGAGCTCTGCGACGATTTCACCTTTGCCGTACTTTCCGCCGGTTTCGCTGATATGAACGATGCGATCGATCATCAGCATGTTGGGGGCGGGCAGTTGCGCATTACCTGGGCCGAACAGCTCGCCGCGACTGCAGCGCAGCAGGTCTTCCCGGGAATAGGCGTTTTGTTTGGTCATGCGAGCTCCTCAATGGTCCCCGTGTGGTACAGGGCTTGGCATTTCATCCTGCTGCCGATCACGCACAGGGCGACCGTCGACAGACTAGTCATAGACTATTGCGTTGTAGTGAAAGTCACAGGGTGAAGAGAACAGTCGTTCACCCAATGGGTTTAAACGGTCGCAAGGGGCGTGCCAAAGGCATCCCGCTTGCCAAGCGTGCTGCACTTTAACACTCCTGGCCACTCTCCGAATGTCTGGAAACGGCACTCGCTCGTCAGCTTGGCGGATTTTGCAGCCAACGCTGCATGACTCGATGCAGGTCGGCACGCTTGAAGGGCTTGGCGAGGTAGTCGTTCATGCCGGCCGCAAGGCAAGCCTCACGGTCGCCCTGCAGGGCATTGGCGGTGAGGGCAATAATCGGTATCGCTGAGCAGCCATTCATCCGACGAATCTGCCGGGTGGCCTCATAACCGTCCAGCACCGGCAGTCGGCAATCCATGAGAATCGCGGAGTATTGGTTACGCGAAGCGGAGTGCACGGCCTGGGCGCCATCGCCCACCAGGCTGACCTGGAAGCCGAGGCTGCGCAGCATGGCTTCGATCACCGTCTGGTTGACCGGGTTGTCCTCCACCAGCAATACGGTCAGGCCATTGGCTTCAGCTGTGTTCTGGATCCGACTATAGGCGACCGGTCCGATTTGCCGACGGAAGGGCAGGGGAATTTCCAGGGTAAAGACCGAACCGGTGCCCTCGTGGCTCTCCGCGCGCAGTGTGCCGCCCATGCGCTCGGCCAGGGTCCGGGCGATGGGCAGGCCCAGGCCGGTGCCGCCGTAGCGCCGGGAAATCGAGTTGTCCGCCTGTTGGAAGGCATTGAACATATGTTCGAGCCGTTCCGGCGAGATACCGATGCCGCTGTCGTGGACGGCGCAAGTGAGCCAGAGTACTTCGCTATCCAGCGCCTGCCAGCGTGTTTCTACGCGGATGCTGCCATCTTCGGTGAACTTGAGCGCGTTACCCACCAGATTGACCAGGATTTGCCTGATACGCGTAGGGTCACCCTGAACCTCCACGCCTTCCAGCCCGTCCTGGGTGTCCAGGCATAGGGCGAGGCCGCGTTGCTGTGCACTGTGCTGGAACACCTGCACCGAGCCGAGGATCAGTTCGAGCAGGTTGAAGGGAATCCGTTCGAGTTCGAGGGCTCCACGCTCTATGCGAGAGAAATCGAGGATGTCGTTGATGACCTTGAGCAGGTGTTCGGTGGATTCGGTAGCGAGCGCTGTATATTCCGCCTGCTCCTCGTTCATTTCAGTGGTTTCCAGCAACTGCAGCATTCCAAGTACGCCATTCATCGGTGTACGCAGTTCGTGGCTCATCATTGCGAGGAAGTCCGACTTGGCCCGGTTGGCGCTCTCCGCTTCCTCCCGCGCCTTGATCAGCTGGCTCATGGCTTGTTGCTGCTCGGCGCTGGCCTTGTCGAGGCCGCTGGCAAGGTCGTTGATGTGGCGAGCCAGAATGCCCAACTCGCTTTCGTCCACTACCGGCAGGCTAGTGTTGTAGTTGCCGGCCTGAATGGCCTTGACTGCCCCGCCCATGTCGATGATCGGTTGTGATAACCGGGTGGCCAGGCGGCGGGCCAGCAGGAACGTCAGGAAGAGCGCAGCGAATGCCAGGACCGTAGCCTTGAGGAGGATCTCCTGCTGGCGATTGCTGAAGGCATCGTTGGACATACCGACCACGACCCGGCCGAGGTAGCCCTTGTCGTTGCGACCACGGACTTCAGCCGGCACCGCCGGGCTGCCCGTCGATACCTGCTGGCGAAAGATGGGCGCATGAAATACTTCCACCTGCGGGCTGCTTTGTTCCAGTCTGGCGGCTTGCTCGAGGTAGACCAGAATGTTGTCCGCCCGGTCGCGGATTTCGAGGAAACGGACATGGGGTGTGCCGAGGCTGGCGTGCAGGAGGTTTTCCAATACCTCCAGCTTGCCGGATACCACCCCATACTCTGCTGCCGGCGCCAACTGGTTGGCGATCAATTGACCGGTATGGTTGAGCTCCTGGCGCAGGTCCTGCAGGCGAGCGAAGGTGAAGAAACCAGTGAGTAGCAGGGTGAGCAGGAGTGCCGGCCCAAGGCTGATCAGCTGGGTGCGGGTGTGGATGTCCCAGTGATGCCTAAAGGTCATTGACCGAGCCCTGTCGTCACGCAGATCGGGGGCTTGCAGAACGGTCTGGTCGCCGGTGGCGATTCGGGCGGCTGGGTCAGGGGATAGCATCGGCACTTCATCCTTAGGCCTCATCACAACGTCGTCCGTGGAGAAGGCAGGTCTATGCTGGAACTCTAGCCTTGTTATGTCCCCGGTACTGGGGATTTTCGACAGTATCAGGATTGTGCCGGACGTTGGTTCCGTTTTGGTGCATCCAGGAGGTGGCACCTTGCCGGATCGGGCCTGTCAAAACTTGACGACATCTTAACCGAGGCGCGCTGCTTTGCCAGCGGCAACGGGCGAGATAGAGGCTGCCCGGCAGGCGGTGCCTCCGTATAATGCGCGCAACCGCCACTTCGATGGCTCTACATGGACCCGTTATGACTGAACAGCAACCCATTGCGGTGCTCGGTGGCGGCAGCTTCGGCACTGCCATTGCCAACCTGATGGCCGAGAATGGCCAGCGCGTGCGCCAGTGGATGCGCGACCCTGAACAGGCCGAGGCGATCCGCACCCAGCGTGAGAATCCGCGCTACCTGAGGGGTGTGAAGATTCACCCGGGGGTTGAGCCTGATACCGATCTGTCCACCGTGCTCCAGGCGTGCGAGTTGGTCTTTGTCGCGATCCCGTCCGGCGCGCTGCGCAAGGTACTGGAGCCGGTGGCCGGTCTCCTGGCCGGCAAGCTCCTTGTCAGCACCACCAAGGGAATCGAGGCACAGAGCTTCAAGCTGATGAGCCAGATTCTCGAAGAAATTGCGCCAGCTGCGCGCATCGGTGTGATCTCCGGCCCCAACCTGGCCAAGGAAGTCGCCGACCATGCGCTGACCGCGACCGTAGTCGCCAGTGAGGATGCCGAACTCTGCACGCGCGTCCAGCACGCTCTCCACGGCCGCACATTCCGCGTTTATGCGAGCCAGGACCGCTTTGGGGTCGAACTGGGCGGTGCCCTGAAGAACGTCTACGCGATCATTGCTGGGATGGCAGCTGCCCTTGACATGGGCGAGAACACCAAAAGCATGCTGATTACCCGTGCCCTGGCGGAGATGACTCGTTTTGCCGTCAAACTCGGCGCAAACCCCATGACCTTCCTGGGTCTGGCCGGCGTCGGCGATCTGATCGTCACCTGCTCTTCGCCCAAGAGCCGCAACTACCAGGTCGGTTTTGCCCTGGGAGAGGGGCTCAGCCTGGAGGATGCGGTGGCGCGCCTCGGTGAAGTTGCCGAAGGGGTGAATACCCTCAAGGTGCTCAAGACCCGCTCAGAGGAATTGCAGGTGTACATGCCGTTGGTCGCAGGTTTGCATGCGATCCTCTTCGAAGGGCGCACGCTGGCCCAGGTGATCGAAGTACTGATGCGCGGCGAGCCCAAGACCGACGTAGACTTCATTCCAACCACTGGCTTCTGAATACGAACCGCATACCCGGACAAGGAGAATCCCCATGAGTGAAGAACGTGACGACCTGCAGCGTGAATCGATCCTGCTGCGCATCGTCTGGATGCTCATTTTCGTCGTCGTCTGGCAGCTTGCCGAAATCGTTCTCGGCGCTGTAGTGCTGCTGCAACTCGGCTACCGCGTGTTCTACGGAGCACCTAGCGCCAGCTTGCTGGCTTTCGGCGACAGCCTCAGTCAGTACCTGGCGCAGATCGGTCGCTTCGGCACCTTCAACAGTGAAGAAAAGCCCTGGCCCTTTGCCGATTGGCCCGAAGCCCAGGCTCCGCAAGGAGAGGCTGCATATCAGGTACCGGCAGCGGCCCATCCCGTTCGCGACGAAGAGCCGAAGCTGTGAGGCTTTGGCTATTGCGCCACGGCGAGGCGGAGGCTCATGCGTCCACCGATGCCGAGAGGGAGCTGACGCGGCATGGTCGTAAGGATGTGCTCCACGCAGCAGCGCAGCTGGCTGGCAGGCATCTGGACGCGATCCTTGCCAGCCCGTATGTGCGGGCGCAGCAGACTGCCGAGCTGGTTCGCGAGGCGTTGGGATTCAGGGGCGCGGTTGGTACCGCGCCTTGGCTCACGCCCGATAGCGACCCGCGCGAAGCCTTGAATTTCCTTGCTGAACGAAGCGAAGGGGACCTGCTGTTGGTTACTCATAATCCCTTCGTCAGTGAGCTTGCCGGGCTGCTCATCAATGGCCACCGCCAGGAACCGTTACCCATGAGCACGGCCAGCCTGGCGGAGCTGGAAGGCGATCTGCTGGTGCCTGGCCTGATGTCCTTGCGTGCGGTGCATCACGTCCGTCATCACTGACGGGCATGCAACATTTCTTAACTTGCGCCACCTCCAGACGCGTGGAATAGTCAGCCAAGCAAGTGCTTGGTTGTCCCCACAAAAAGAATAAAGGAGGAGGCCCTGTGGCTGATGCAGTCCGTTTGCCGCTTGAGAAGTTCTTTGAGCGTGAAGCTCGTCATCCGAACAAACGCTACCTGGTCCAGCCCATGGAGGGAGGTCGGCTCGAAGAGCTGACCTGGGCTGAAGTAGGGGACCAGGCAAGACGCGCCGCCAGTTGGTTGCGCGGACGCGACCTGCCCCAGAGCAGCCGCATCGCGATCATTTCCAAGAACTGTGCTCACTGGATCATCGCCGACCTGGCAATCTGGATGGCCGGTCACGTTTCCGTTCCGCTCTACCCCAATCTGACTGCCGATTCGGTGCGCCAGGTGCTGGAACACTCCGAATCTGTCCTGGCGTTCGTCGGCAAGCTGGACGATTGGCCGTCCATGGCCGACGGTGTGCCGGCCGGCGTACCCGTCGTGGCGTTGCCGATCCACCCGAAAAGCGAGTTCAACTACCACTGGAAGGACCTGCAGGCTACTCCGCCGATCCGCGATGACCCCAAGGGTCAGCCCGACCAGCTCGCCACCATCATCTACACCTCCGGGACCACTGGCACGCCGAAGGGCGTAATGCACAACTTCAGCAACCTGGCCTTTGCCGCCAGCCACGGCGTGGAGCTTTTCAGTACCAGCGAGGATGATCGGCTGCTCTCCTACCTGCCGCTATGCCATGTGGCCGAGCGCATGTTCGTCGAGATGGCATCCATCTATGCCGGACAGACGGTGTTCTTCGCCGAAAGCCTGGAAACCTTCCTCGAGGACCTGCGCCGGGCCCGGCCTACGGCGATCTTCGGCGTGCCGCGGATCTGGACCAAGTTCCAGATGGGGGTCTACGCGAAGATGCCGGCGCAGAAGCTCGATCGCCTGCTCAGGTTGCCCATCATCGGACGCATGGTCGGGCGCAAGGTGCTGGCGGGCCTTGGCCTCGATGCCGTGCGCATTGCATTGTGCGGCGCCGCTCCAGTTCCCGAGGCGCTGCTCGACTGGTACAAGCGCCTGGGCCTCGACGTGCTGGAGGTCTACGGCATGACCGAGAACTGCGGCTACTCCCACGTCTGCCGTGCCGGGAAGCAGAAACCCGGCTGGATCGGCCAGAACAGCCCAGGTGTCGACGTGCGCATCAGCGAGGAGGGCGAGGTGCTGGTACACAGTGGTGCCACCATGCAGGGTTACTACAAGGACCCGGCCAAGACTGCCGAGACCCTGACCGTCGACGGCTACCTGCGCACCGGTGATAAAGGCGAACAGGACGCCGAGGGCAACCTGCGGCTGACCGGGCGCATCAAGGAAATCTTCAAGACCAGCAAGGGCAAGTATGTCGCGCCGGCCCCCATCGAGAATCGCCTGGCGGTGCATCCGCGCATCGAACAGGTGTGCGTCGTCGGCGATGGTTTACCGCAACCCATGGCGCTTTGCGTGCTGTCTGAGGTGGGGCGCCAGGAGGCTGCCAATAGTGCTCGTCCTGAACTGGAACTCAGCCTTCGGGAGCTGCTCGAGGAGGTCAATGGCGTGCTCGACAAGCACGAGCGCTTGCAGGGGCTAGTGCTGGTCAAGGAAATCTGGGCCGTGGACAACGGTTTCCTCACTCCGACGCTGAAGATCAAGCGCAATCAGGTGGAAGATGCCTACGGCAAGCGTTTCCCCGAATGGATCGAGCGCGGCGAGACAGTGCTTTGGCACGAATGAGTCCAGCACGCCAGGAGTATCCCCCTCCGGCATCACGACAAGGAGCGAATATGTGCTTGTGGAAACGACAGCCTGATCTGAAGCACCTCAACGAAACCCTGAGCAACACCATCGGCGAGCAACTGGATATTCGCTTCGAAGCCTTCGATGATGAGTCCCTCACGGCCAGCATGGTGGTCGACAGTCGCACCCATCAACCGTACGGCCTTCTGCATGGCGGTGCCTCGGTCGTGCTCGCGGAGACCTTGGGTTCCACCGCCAGCTACCTGTGCATCGATACCAGTCGCTTCTACTGCGTTGGCCTGGAGGTGAATGCCAACCACCTGCGCGGATTGCGCAGTGGACGTGTCACCGCTGTGGCGCGACCGGTTCACCTGGGCCGTACCACCCATGTCTGGGATATCCGCCTCCGCGGCGAAGATGGCAAACCCAGCTGCATATCCCGCCTGACCATGGCCATCGTGCCGCTTGATGCTGAGCCACCGAGGGGCTGACAGGGGAGCGAAGCAGGAAGGTCCAGGTGAAACACCGCCCGTTCTCCCTCCGGGAGAGGGGCTGGGGTGTGAGAGCTCGGGAGGCTGCTAGGACGCCCAAGGGCAGGCCTGCGGTCTGCTTGGCGAATGAGTTGGCTCTGTGTGCATCGAGTGTTGCAAGTGGCGGCATTTCTTGTAGGCGCGAGCTTGCTCGCGAAAGGGTCCGGTTCGCGAGCAGGAACTCGGCGTTCCCCCGCTCCTGCAAGGCTCTCGGCCCGGCCATTGATTCCTAGTAACAGCCAACGCAGGCATAGCCAATGAGTTCACCCTTTCAAAGCCCAGCCCCACGTCCCCAACCCTGCAATTTTGTCCAAGATGCTGCCTTCGCTACGGAGTAGAGTGGCGTCCATGGAACAGATCAGTCACATCCTAAGCAGCTTGCCCGGCGTCCGCCTGATCGACGCCGAGCACCACAGCTTCCGTTGCCCCCGGCACTTCCATCTGGAATACCACCTGGGACTGTTGGTGCATGGTCGGCAGCGCTATCTGCACCAGGGCGAGAAGTGCCAGGCGGATGCTCGGTGTTGGTCGCCAGGGAGCTCTTAGGCTGACTAGGTCGGTGCTGCGGCCTGGTATTCCTGCTGGTCGCGCTGGCCATCGTCACCCGGCTGCGGGCACCCGGAGTTTGGCATTAGCGCCATCATCACTGGCGGTTACGGTCATTGCCGAACTCGTGGGCCTGCCGGAGAATTCCGGCATCTCCTGAAGAGCTGGCATTACGATGTCGCAATCAATCTTTTTCGCTCATGCCAACGGGTTTCCCTCGGCGACCTACGGCAAGCTATTCGCTGCTCTGGCACCGGACTTCCGTGTCGAGCACCTGGATCAGCATGGCCACGACCCGCGTTTCCCGGTCAACGACAACTGGGAAAACCTGGTCGACGAACTGATTCACCATCTGGAAGTAATTGACGAGCCCGTTTGGGGCTTGGGCCACTCCCTCGGCGGCGTGCTGCATTACCACGCCGCCCTGCGCCGTCCAGACCTTTATCGAGGCGTGGTGATGCTCGACTCGCCGGTGCTGACCCTGGCCGACCGCATTGTCATTCGGGCGGCCAAGCGCTTTGGCTTCATCGACCGGATCACTCCTGCGGGTCGTACCCTTGGACGACGGGAAGAGTTCGCCGACTTCAGCGAGGCGCGTGACTATTTCGCCGGCAAGGCCTTGTTCCGCCGCTTCGACCCGGAGTGTCTGGACGCCTATGTCCGCCACGGCCTGGCCCAAGGTGGTAGCGCCTTGCGACTGAAGTTCGACCCGGCGACCGAAATCAGTATCTACCGCAGCGTGCCGCACAGTACGCCTGGGCGGCCGCAGCAGCTCGAAGTGCCGCTGGCGTTGGTGCGTGGGCGCCACAGCCGCGTGGTGCTGCCGCACCATGCACGGCTCGTGAAGCGGGTACCCAAAGGGGAATACCTGTCGGTGCCGGGCGGCCATATGTTCCCCCTGGAGCGACCCAAGGAAACGGCCGACCTGCTGAGATCGGTCTTCAATCGTTGGAACGAACGCCATGAAGGCGAACAGGTGATCGCATGAGCGCCCACGTCGAAGAGATTCGCCTCAACCTTCCGCATATCGAACTGGCTGCACATCTCTACGGACCTGAAGATGGCCAGCCGGTTATCGCCCTGCATGGCTGGCTCGACAATGCAGCCAGCTTTGCTCGCCTGGCCCCGCGCCTACCGGGGCTGCGCATCGTCGCCCTGGATTTCGCCGGTCACGGCCATTCGGCTCACCGGGCGCCCGGCGCCGGCTACCTGCTCTGGGACTATGCCCTTGACGTTCTGCTGGTGGCCGAGCAACTGGGATGGGACCGTTTTGCTCTGCTTGGCCACTCCATGGGGGCGATCGTCTCGGTGATGCTGGCGGGCGCCATGCCGGACCGGGTAAGCCGGCTGGCCCTGATCGATGGCCTGATGCCTTACACCGGCGAAGCTGACCAGGCGCCCACCAAGCTTGGCGAGGCGCTACTGGCGCAGCTAGCCCTGGCCGCCAAGCGCAAGCCGGTTTATGCCGCGATCGATCGTGCTGTCGAAGCGCGCATGAAAGGGGTTGGGGCCGTCAGTCGCGAGGCTGCGGAGCTACTGGCCCAACGCGGGCTGATGCCGGTCGCAGGAGGCTATACCTGGCGCACCGACAGCCGCCTGACACTGCCCTCTCCGCTGCGCTTGACTCGCGCCCACGCCCTGGCCTTCGCCCGCAGCCTGAAGTGTCCAGCCCTGCTGGTGCTGGCTGAGCATGGGCTGCTGCAGACCGAGCCGAAGTTCGTAGAGTTGTTGGATGGTCTGCCCCTGGATGTGCGCAGGTTGCCGGGCAAACACCACCTGCACCTCGACGATGAAGCCGGAGCCCAGGCGGTAGCAGACTGTTTCAATCCCTTCTTCGCTGCTCCTTGACTTGCGCTGACCAACTGGGGACGCTGGCGGCTTTCGATCAAGGAGAATCGGCATGATCGACCTCTACACCGCCGCTACCCCCAACGGTCACAAGGTTTCGATTGCCCTGGAGGAACTGGGGTTGGCCTACCGGGCTCATGCACTGTCCTTCGACAAGAAGGAGCAGAAGCGCCCCGGGTTCCTGCGGATCAACCCCAATGGCCGTATTCCGGCCATCGTCGATCGGGACAACGACGACTTCGCCGTGTTCGAGTCCGGCGCCATCCTGATCTACCTTGCCGAGAAGACCGGTCAGCTCATGCCCACGGACGTCAAAGGGCGCTCGCGGGTCATCCAGTGGCTGATGTTCCAGATGGGTGGGATCGGGCCGATGCAAGGCCAGGCCAACGCCTTCTTCCGCTATTTCCCGGAGAAGATCCAGCCCGCCATCGACCGCTACCAGCACGAGACGCGGCGCCTCTACGAGGTGCTCGATGGGCGGCTGGGTGAAGCCGAGTTCCTGGCCGGCGACTACAGCATTGCCGACATCGCCACCTTTCCCTGGGTACGCATCCATGATTGGGCCGGCGTGCCGGTCGACGGGCTCGCGCATCTACAGCGCTGGCTCGCCGCAATCGAAGCGCGGCCAGCCGTGCAGCGGGGACTGGCGGTTCCAAAGCGCCAGGAAAACACCGACAAGATGGTCCAAACTGCTCAATCCATGTTGATTCGCTAAGGATGCGCATGCGTCTGATGATCCTTGCCGGTGTGTTGCTGGCGGTCGCTGCTCAGGCTGCCGACCTGCCTGACAGCCACGACCTCGCGGCACTTCCGCGCTTCCCCCATGCTGAGATCGTCGATTTTCGTGATGTACCTGATCAGGAGCGCACCTATCCGCAGGCGTCCATCCGCCGGATCAGCAACCAGTTGCGCATGGAGCGCAAGATCGAAGTCGAGGGGCGGCAGACGGCCGTGACCTATCGCTTGCCCAGCGACCACAGTTCCACCGAGGCATTCGACCGTGCGCGCAAGGACCTGTTGGCAGGCGGCGCTGAGCTGCTCTACTGGTGCCAGGGCCGAGACTGCGGCTCCAGCAACCTCTGGGCCAATGCCATCTTTGGCAACTCGAAACTCTACGGACCGGACGAGCAGCAGGCTTATCTGCTGCTGCGCCTGGCTGAGCCTCAGCAGGACAGCGTGCTGGCGATCTACAGCGTCACCCGTGGCAACCGTCGTGGCTACCTGCATGCCGAGCAACTGGACGCGGCAAAGCCTCTGGGCGAGTTACTGCCGACCCCTGATACCTTGATGCGTGAACTCAAGAGCAGCGGTATCCTGCGCCTGGCACGTCTGCCGGCCGAGCCCTCTGAGGCCTGGGCTACGCTGCTGGCACGCTGCCTCAATCTCGACAGCACCTTGCGCGTCAGCCTTGTGGGCGAGGGCGCCGGTGCCTGGCGCGTGGCGCTGGTAAGCCAGGGTGTCCGTGCTTCACGCCTGGAGTTGGGGGAGGGCGTCGAGCCCGGCCTGCGACTGAACCTCCTACGCTGAGCGCTGGTCTTCAAACCGCCACCACTATCTGGCTCTATGCTTGTGCTTGCCGGCCGTTTCCGATGCGTTGGCTCGCGTTACCTTTTCTGTTCGCCGGAGTACTACAGGGATGCTCAATAACGATCGGCTGCTCGTGCAGATACTTCTGCTTGGCTTACTCGGTGCCAGCCTTTGGGTTCTTGCACCCTTCTGGTCAGCATTGTTCTGGGCTGGCGTGTTGGCGTTCGCCAGTTGGCCGTTGATGCGCGTGCTGAGCGGCCTGCTGAATGGTCGCGAGTCCATGGCTGCAGCGCTGCTCACCGCTGGGTGGGTCCTGCTGGTGGCTCTGCCGCTGGCATGGCTCGTATCCAATCTGGCCGAGCACATTCGCGATGCGACCGAACTGGTCAAGAGCGTGCAGCTGCAAGGACTACCCGCTGCGCCGGACTGGCTGCGGCAGATTCCATTGGTGGGCGAGCGACTAGTTCGTCTGTGGCAGACCGTCGATGCCCAAGGCGGCGCGTTCTTCGCCGGCCTGAAACCCTATATGGGCGAGGCGGGGAACTGGCTCCTAGCGCGCAGTGCCCAGGTTGGCGGTGGCTTGGTGGAGTTGGTGCTGAGCCTGGTGCTGGTGTTCTTCTTCTATCGCGATGGCCCGCGCATGGCGATGTTTGCAGAGCGAGCCCTGGAGCGATTGATCGGTGATCGCGCCGAGCACTATCTGGAACTCGTCGCAGGCACTGTGCAGCGTGTTGTGAATGGTGTGATAGGCACTGCTGCCGCCCAAGCGCTGCTGGCGCTGATCGGCTTCTGGATTGCTGGAATTCCAGGGGCGCTGGTGCTCGGCATCGTCACGTTCGCCTTCAGCCTGATTCCCATGGGGCCACCCCTGGTCTGGGTGCCGGCGACGGCGTGGCTGGTGTGGCATGGCGATTATGGCTATGCGGTGTTCCTGGGTATCTGGGGCATGTTCGTCATCAGCGGCGTGGACAACGTGCTCAAGCCCTATCTGATCAGCCGTGGCGGTAACCTGCCGCTGGTGGTGGTGCTGCTTGGTGTGTTCGGGGGCATTCTGGCGTTCGGCTTCATGGGCCTGTTCCTCGGCCCAACCCTGCTGGCTGTGGCCTATAGCCTGATTTCCGACTGGATAGATCAACCTGTGCCGAAACTTCCGGAGCAGGCCAGCATCGAGGAAGAGCCCCGGCCTTCCTGAACAATGGCCGGGGGCTTTCGGGTCGACAGATTCAATTGGCTGTTACCACCGCTTGAGCCGCGTCGCTAGCTGCTGTCCATGACGTTGCTCGTTGCTGATGGTGGTGCTGCATCGGTTTGCTTGCAGGAGACGTCCTCCATACTGTAGCCGGACAGCTATCGGCGCGAGGGCTCGCTTGTGCGGGGCTCGGGACCATGTCGGCTTTGTATCGGTGTTGGTACAAAGCTTGTGCGGCTTGCGCCCCTCACCCCCGGCCCCGCTCCAGAGGGGCGAGGTCGGATATCACATGGCCCGCCAGGGCACGGAGAGCTCCCTCTACCTGGGCCACCAGGCCCACTTCTTTACGCATTCTTTATGCCCCACGCCCCCCGTGGGTCTCGTTCCTTTACGCACCCCTTTCCGACAATGGCTCCACAGCGGCCCAGACCGCATCAAGGAGCAGAAGCAATGAGCATTCTCGACGGGGCGTCCCTGGTTCTCGCCACGGGGCTTTTCATCTATTTGCTGGTGGCGCTGCTGCGCGCCGAGCGCGGCTAGGAGGCGGCATGCACGTTCAAGACTATGGCCTGATCCTGGCTTTCTTCGTGCTGGTGCTGGTGCCAGCACCGTTTCTCGGGCGCTTCTTCTATCGGGTGATGGAGGGTGAACGCACTTTCCTGGCCCCGATATTCGCGCCGGTGGAGCGGCTCAGCTATCGCCTCTCCGGCGTCGACCCCAACCGTGAACAGGACTGGAAAACCTATGCACGAGCCTTGGTGGCCTTCTCCCTGACCAGCCTGGTGGCACTGTTCGCCATCCTCATGCTGCAGGGTATGCTTCCGCTAAACCCGCAGAAGCAGCCGGGCCTGGAGTGGACCCTGGCGTTCAACACCGCGGTCAGCTTCATGACCAACACCAACTGGCAGGCCTACAGCGGTGAGGCCACCCTGAGCTACTTCAGCCAGATGGTCGGCCTTGGCGTGCAGAACTTCGTCAGCCCTGCCGTCGGCCTGGCCGTATTGGTGGTGTTCTGTCGCGGCATCGCCCGTCGCTCGACTGACAGTGTGGGCAACTTCTGGGTCGACCTGACCCGCGCAACGCTCTATGTCCTGCTACCGCTGTGCGTGCTGCTGGCGCTGTTCCTGGTTTGGCAGGGTGTACCGCAGACTTTCCTCGGATACGCCCATGCCGTGACTCTGCAGGGTGCTGACCAGAGCATTCCGCTCGGTCCGGCAGCCAGCCAGATTGCCATCAAGCAACTGGGCACCAATGGCGGCGGCTTCTTCGGCGTCAACTCAGCGCATCCGTTCGAGAACCCGACTGCCTGGAGCAACTTGCTGGAGATGGCCTCCATCATCCTGGTCCCTGCGGCGCTGGTGTTCACCTTCGGCCACTACGTCAAGGACCTGCGCCAGAGCCGTGCACTGTTGGTGTGCATGCTTGTGCTCTTCATCATCGGCCTGGGCGTGACCCTGTGGAGCGAGTACCAGCCGAACCCGGCGCTGGCTTCCCTGCCGGTCGAGCAGACGGGTTCGCTGGAAGGCAAGGAAAGCCGATTCGGCATAGCCGGTTCGGCGCTCTGGGCGGTCACCACCACGGCGGCGTCCAACGGCTCGGTCAATGCCATGCATGACAGCTTCAGCGCCATTGGCGGCATGATCCCGATGTTCAACATGATGCTCGGCGAGATCATCTTCGGCGGTGTTGGCGCGGGCCTCTACGGCATGCTGGTGTTCGTCCTGATCGCCGTGTTCCTCGCCGGCCTGATGATCGGCCGCACCCCGGAATACCTCGGCAAGAAGCTGGAAGCCCGCGAAGTGCGCCTGCTGGTGGCAACCCTGCTGGTGATGCCGATCGGCGTGCTGGTGTTCTGTGGCCTGGCCATCAGCCTGGAAGGCCCGGCTGCGTCCATCACCAACTCCGGTGCGCATGGCTTCAGCCAGGCGCTCTATGCCTACACCTCAGGTACCGCCAACAACGGTTCGGCCTTTGCCGGCTTTAGTGCCAACACGCCGTTCCACAACCTGATGATTGGCCTGGCCATGCTCCTCGGTCGCTTCGGCTACATCCTTCCGGTGCTGGCCATTGCCGGCAGTCTGGCCGCCAAGAGGCGCGCGCCGCTGGGTGCCAACAGCTTCCCGACCCATGGTCCGCTGTTCGTCACGCTGCTGACCCTGACCATCCTCCTGGTCGGCGGGTTGACCTTCCTGCCGGCGCTGGCCCTTGGGCCGATCGCCGAACACTTTGCGCTGATCCAGGGCTTCTAAGGGAGATCACAATGAATGCCCCCATACAGGCGCACAAAAGCGCCAAAGTCCAACCCAAGACCACCTTCGATGCACTGTGGAAGCAAGCGTTGATCCAGGCTTTCGTCAAGCTGGACCCGCGCCAGCTGGTTCGCTCGCCGGTGATCCTGGTCGTTGAGTTAACCGCTGTTCTGACGACGATCCTCTGTGCCATCCCGAGCCCTGCGGTGAGCACAGGTCTGGCAGTGCAAATCGCACTCTGGCTGTGGTTTACCGTGCTCTTCGCCAACTTCGCCGAGGCATTGGCCGAGGGCCGTGGCAAGGCCCGCGCAGACAGCCTGCGAGCCGGCAGCCAGGGGCTGAACGCGCGTCGGCAGAAGAGCGGCGGCCAGTTCGAAACCGTCCCTGCCAGCACCTTGCGCAAGGGCGATATCGTCCGTGTCGAAGCTGGCGAGCTGATCCCCGGCGACGGCGAAGTAATCCAAGGGATCGCCGCCGTCAACGAAGCAGCGATTACCGGCGAGTCTGCGCCGGTTATCCGTGAGTCCGGCGGTGACCGCTCCGCTGTCACCGGCAACACCCGCATCGTCTCCGACTGGCTGCTGGTGAAGATCACCGCCAACCCGGGCGAGTCGACCCTCGACCGCATGATTGCCCTGGTGGAAGGCGCCAAACGCCAGAAGACGCCCAACGAGGTGGCGCTGGACATCCTGCTGATCGGCCTGACACTGATCTTCCTCCTTGTGGTGGCCAGCCTGCAGCCGTTCGCCCGCTTTGCCGGTGGTGACCTGCCGCTGGTGTATCTGTTGGCCCTGCTGGTGACGCTGATTCCGACCACCATCGGTGGCCTGCTCTCGGCCATCGGCATTGCTGGTATGGACCGCCTGGTGCGCCTGAATGTGATCGCCAAGTCTGGCCGGGCGGTAGAAGCGGCCGGTGACGTGCATGTGTTGCTGCTAGACAAGACTGGCACCATCACCTTCGGCAACCGCCGTTGCAGCGCGATGATCAAGGCACCGGGCGTGTCTAGCAACGAGCTGGCCGAAGCTGCCCTGCTGGCCTCGCTGGCCGACGAAACCCCCGAAGGCAAATCGATTGTCGAATACCTGCGTAACCTGCACTCGTTACAGGCGCCGGAGCGCGAGCAGATCGAGGTCATCCCGTTTACCGCTGAAACTCGTCTGTCCGGCGCCGACTGGGCTGGCCACAGCTACCGCAAGGGCGCGGTGGATGCGGTGCTGGACTGGGTTGGCGTCAGCCGCAGCGACGTGCCGGCACCTCTGGCCCGTGAGATCGAGAAGATCGCCCAGAGCGGTGGCACGCCGCTGCTGGTCTCTGCCGACAATAAGCTGCTCGGCGCCATTCACCTCAAGGACGTGGTCAAGCCGGGCATCCGCGACCGTTTCGCCGAACTGCGGCAGATGGGCATTCGTACCGTGATGGTCACCGGTGACAACCCGCTGACCGCCGCCGCCATTGCTGCCGAGGCCGGCGTGGACGACGTGATCGCCGAGGCCACGCCGGAGAAGAAGCTCGCCCGCATCCGCCAGGAACAGGGCGAGGGCAAGATGGTCGCCATGTGCGGTGATGGCGCCAACGACGCGCCGGCGCTGGCCCAGGCTGACGTCGGCCTGGCCATGAACGATGGCACCCAGGCTGCCCGCGAAGCCGCCAACCTGGTGGACCTGGATTCCGATCCGACCAAGCTGCTGGACGTGGTGCAGGTGGGCAAGGAGCTGCTGGTGACCCGCGGTGCGCTGACTACCTTCTCGGTAGCCAACGATGTGGCCAAGTACTTCGCCATCCTCCCGGCGCTGTTCGCGGGCATCCATCCGCAACTGGGCGTACTCAACATCATGCACCTGGCCAGCCCGCAGAGCGCGATCCTCTCGGCCATCGTGTTCAACGCACTGGTCATCATCGCGCTGGTCCCGCTGGCCCTGCGTGGGGTTCGCGTACAGGCCACCGACGCGGCCCACCTGCTGCGTCGCAACCTGTTGATCTACGGCCTGGGCGGCATCGTTGCTCCCTTCGTGTGCATCAAGGTGATCGATGTGCTGCTGACCGCCGTCGGCCTGGTGTGATGGATCGCCCCTCTCCCGCTTATGGGGGAGGGGCAGGTGGGAGGACCTGACTTGTCCCGCCTGAACTTAGATTTCTGTAGAGGAACTGAATATGCTTACGCAACTTCGCCCGGCCCTGAGCATACTGGCTTTGATGACCCTGATCACTGGTGTTGCCTACCCGCTGGCCGTAACCGGCATTGCCCAAGTCGTTTTTCCGGAGCAGGCCAATGGCAGTCTGGTGCGCGATGCCAAGGGCGCGATTCGTGGCAGCGCGCTGGTGGCGCAGAGTTTCGAGGGCCCTGAGTGGTTCCAGCCCCGGCCTTCGGCGGCGTCCTTCGCCACTGTGGCCAGTGGTGCCAGCAACCTTGCGCCGAGCAACCCAGCCCTGGCCGACCGTATCGGCAAGGATGCTGCGCGGCTGGCAACGGAAGGCCAGGGCAAGGTGCCTATGGCCCTGGTCACCACCTCGGGCAGTGGTCTGGACCCACATCTGCCAACGGCTGCGGCGCGCTACCAGATCCCGCGCATCGCCGCCGAACGCGGCGTTCCAGCCGAAGCCCTGGCCCGCCTGGTTGACCTCAACACCGAGCGCCCGTTGGTGGGGCCCGCGGTGGTCAACGTACTGGCCCTGAACATCCAGTTGAATGAGATGCCTCGATGAGTGATGCCCTCCGCGCCGATGCACTGCTGGCCGAAATGCCCCGGGAGGGGCGCGGCCGACTGAAAGTATTCCTCGGCGCGGCACCGGGTGTAGGCAAGACCTTCGCCATGCTCCAGGCCGCCCAGGCGCAACTGCGGCAGGGCGTGAATCTGCGCGTTGGCGTGGTGGAAACCCATGGCCGCGCGGAAACCGAATCCATGCTCGCCGGCCTGCCGCAGCAGCCGCTGCGTCGCCTGGACTACCGTGGCATGGCCATGACCGAGATGGACCTCGATGGTTTGCTCGCGCAGCGGCCGAAACTGGCGCTGGTGGACGAGTTGGCCCACACCAATGCGCCAGGTAGTCGCCACGCCAAGCGCTGGCAGGATGTGCAGGAACTTCTGGATACCGGCATTGACGTCTACACCACGGTCAACGTCCAGCACCTCGAAGCCCTCAACGACCAGGTACGTGACATCACGGGCGTGCAGGTGCGCGAGACGCTGCCCGACTGGGTGTTGCAGGAGGCCGACGAGATTCTCCTGGTGGATCTGCCTCCACGGGAGCTGCTCGAGCGCTTGCGCGAGGGCAAGGTCTATGTGCCGGAGCAGGCCCGTGCCGCCATCGACGCCTTCTTCAGCCAGACCAACCTCACTGCCTTGCGAGAGCTGGCCATGCAGACGGCCGCCGCACGTGTCGATGCGGATCTCAATCGCCGTTATCGCCAGCGTGGCCAGGAAGCACCGGCCGTGCGTGGACGCCTGCTAGTGGGCATTGACGGCGACCATCAGGCCGAGCGCCTGGTGCGCCATGCCTGCCGGGTCGCCGAGCGCCGCCACCTGCCGTGGTCGGTGGTCCACGTGGATACCGGCATTGGGCGCTCGGAAGAGGCACGCGTGCAGCTGCAAGGCGCCCAGCAGCTGGCTGAGCGGTTGGGCGGCGAGGTAGTCACGCTGCGTGGCGAATCGGTGGCCAAGGCTTTGGTGGAGCATGCCGATGAGAGACGTGCCAGCCTGCTGCTGGTTGGCAGGAGCCGACAGCGCTTGCGTCGTCACTGGCTGGGTCGGGGACTGGCCGAGCGGCTCCTGCGCCAGGCCAATGGCCTGGAGATCAGCGTGATCGACACCGAAGTCGACCGGCGTCCGGCCACGGCCAGGGCCCGTCAGCCGGTGCGTCTGCTCGATTACGGTGTGGCGATGGTCGCAGCAGTAGCCGCCACGGGGCTGGCCTGGGTGGTGTCGCACACGCTGGCGCTGCCGAACATCTCCCTGGTGTTTCTCGCCGCAGTGCTGCTGGTCGCCGTCCGCAGCAGCCTGGGACCAGCGCTGGCCTGCGCCGCGCTGTCCTTCCTGGCCTATGACTTTCTCTTCATACCGCCCACCTTCTCGTTCACCATCGCCCGCCAGGAGGATGTGCTCACCTTGCTGTTCTTCCTGCTCATGGCGGGGTTGACCGGCAACCTGGCCTCACGCCAGCGACGCCAGCTCGATGCTTTGCGCGATACCCAGACGGAAACCACCGTCTTGCTCGACCTGTCGCGCAAGCTCACCGCAGCCACTGACCGCCAGGCGGTGCTGAATGTCGCCGTGCAGCAGTTCTCCGCCTGGACCGACGTGGAGGTCTGCCTGCTGGCCCGTGGCAAGGATGGTGTGTGGAAGGTGGAAGCTGGCGTCCAGCGCTTGCTGGCCGACCAGGAGCGCGCCGCCGCCGAGTGGTCCTGGCAGCATGACCAGCCTGCGGGCCTGGGCACTGATACCCTGCCAGGCGGGCGCTGGTGGTGGCTTCCGCTATCGGGCGAGGAGGGGCCGCTGGTGCTGCTGGGTGTCAGCCCGCGCGACGAAGCCCCGCTGCCGGCCCCGCGTCGACGCTTGATCGCCGCCCTCGGGCAGCCTTTGGCCCAAGCCCTGGCCCGCGCCCAACTGGCCGAGGATCTGGAGGCCGCGCGCCTGCATGGCGAAACCGAACAGCTGCGTAGTGCCTTGCTCGCGTCCGTCTCCCACGACCTTCGTACCCCGCTCACGGCCATGCGCGGCTCCATCGACAGTCTGTTGGCGCTGGGCGAGGCCATTCCCCTGGGGGACCGACTCGAACTGCTCGAAGGCACCCGCGATGAGGCCGAGCGGCTCGATCGCTACATCCAGAACCTGCTGGACATGACCCGCCTCGGCCATGGCGGCTTGAAGCTCGCACGCGACTGGGTGGCGCCCGTGGATATCGTCGCCAGCGCGCTGCAGCGCTTGCGACCCGTGCTGGCGCCGTTGCAGGTGGAAACCCTGATTCCCAAAGAGCTACCGCTGCTCTACGTACATGCCGCATTGATCGAGCAGGCCCTGGTCAATGTGCTGGAGAACGCGGCACGTTTCTCTCCCAGCCAAGGCCGCCTGCGGATCAGCGTGGAGGCAGATGACGTCGAGCTGCGCTTCGCCGTCAGCGATCAGGGTCCGGGTATCCCGCTTGAAGAACGCGACAAGATCTTCGACATGTTCTATACCGCTGCCCGTGGCGATCGGGGCGGGCAGGGTACCGGACTGGGCCTCGCTATCTGCCAGGGCATGGTCGGTGCCCATGGCGGCAGGGTTTCGGTGGGTGATGGCATCGATGGCCAGGGCACGACCCTGACCCTGCACCTGCCTCTGCACCCGCAGCCGCAGCTGGAAGAAGAGTGAATGGCCGGTCATACGAGTGGGTTTCCGGGGATGCTTGTTCTGTGGGGGCAAATTCAGTGGCTATGTCCCAGTTAGGTATTGCAACTGGCCGCATTCCCTGTAGAAGCGAGCTTGCTCGCGAATCGGACCCTTTCGCGTGCATGAGCTCGGCGTCTCCCCATTCCTACAAGACTCTTCGCTCGGCGGTCTATTCCTGGCAACAGCTAGCGCAGACAGAGCCAATTCATTCGCCACGCAGACCACAAGTCTGCCGGGGGGCGCAATCGGGGTAGCTTTGCCACCCTTGGCGAATGAGTTCGCACCCAAAGAAAAAGATCGGCCCTTGCCACTGACGGATTGATGAACGGAACGATGACAATCAACCAGCCGACCATCCTGGTCATTGACGACGAAGCGCAGATTCGCAAGTTCCTGCGTATCAGCCTCACAGCCCAGGGCTATCGGGTGCAGGAGGGCGCCAACGGCCGTGAAGGACTCGCTCAGGCAGCGCTTGGCAAACCGGATCTGGTAGTGCTCGATCTCGGGTTACCGGATCTGGATGGAAAGGACGTGCTGCGCGAACTCAGGGAGTGGTCCCAGATCCCCGTGTTGGTGCTCTCGGTGCGAGCCAGCGAGGGCGAGAAGGTGCTGGCGCTGGATGGGGGCGCCAACGACTACGTGACCAAGCCGTTCAGCATCCAGGAATTCCTCGCTCGCGTCCGCGTGCTGCTGCGCCAGGGCGCGCCTGGCGAGCAACAGGTCGCCCATGTCGCCAGTGGCCCGCTGGTAGTGGATTTTGCTTACCGAAAGGTCATGCTCGATGGCGCCGAGGTTGGGCTGACGCGCAAGGAGTACGCCGTGCTTGCCCAACTCGCCCGACATCTGGGCCGCGTGGTCACCCAACAGCAATTGCTCAAGGACATCTGGGGCCCAACCCATGTGGAAGACACGCACTACCTGCGCGTGGTGGTAGGGCACCTGCGGCAGAAGCTTGGCGACGACCCGGCCAATCCGCGTTTCATCGTCACCGAGGCAGGCGTCGGCTACCGGCTTCTGGAGGGGTGACAGGACTCCATTAGCCCGGACCTCAGCCCGCTCTGCGTGAAGTTTGCTGCGCTTGTGCTGCGAGGCGGGAAATAGGCGTCTAGCGCATATCAAGCCTGAAACCCGTACTGCTGGAAAGAAAGCATGCAGCAATTGCTGAACGAGATTCTCGACGAGATCCGCCCCCTGATCGGCCAGGGCAAAGTCGCCGACTACATTCCCGCGCTGTCTCACGTCGCACCCAACCAGTTGGGTATCGCGGTCTACAGCAACGAAGGAGAACTCTACTCCGCCGGTGACGGCCTGACGCCATTTTCGATCCAGAGCATTTCCAAAGTGTTCAGCCTGGTTCAGGCTATCCAGCACTCGGGAGAGGACATCTGGCAGCGCCTGGGGCACGAGCCCTCGGGGCAGCCGTTCAACTCGCTGGTGCAACTGGAGTTCGAACGCGGGGTACCGCGTAATCCCTTCATCAATGCCGGGGCCTTGGTGATCTGCGACATCAACCAGTCGCGATTTGCTGCACCAACCCTATCCATGCGGGATTTCGTTCGCCGCCTGAGCGGCAACCAGTTAGTGGCGTCCGACGACGTGGTGGCCCGATCGGAGTACCAGCATCGGGCGCGCAACGCGGCGATGGCCTACCTGATGCAAGCGTTCGGAAACTTCCATAACGATGTCGAGGCGGTGCTGCACAGCTACTTCCATCACTGCGCCATTCGCATGAGTTGTGCCGACCTCGCGCTTGCCTTCAGCTTCCTCGCCAACCAGGGTGTCAGCCCGCATAGTGGCGAACGGGTGCTGACGCCGCGTCAGACCAAGCAGGTCAACGCCATCATGGCCACCAGCGGCCTGTACGACGAAGCGGGCAACTTCGCCTATCGGGTCGGCCTGCCCGGCAAGAGCGGAGTAGGCGGCGGTATCGTCGCTGTGGTGCCGGAGCGCTTCACGGTGTGTGTCTGGTCGCCCGAACTGAACCCGGCTGGCAATTCCCTGGCAGGCATGGCAGCGCTGGAATTACTCTCCGAGCGAATCGGCTGGTCGATTTTCTGATCGTGCTGTCCCGCTCCCAAGGAGAGAACAGTCAGGGCGGGCTCTAGCCCGCCCGTGAGTTCGCCCCTTGGCTGACGCGGAGCGCCGCCCGGCCTACCCTACAGGCTGCCCGACATCCTTCACTCCAAGGGGAGGGGTATTGGTCAGTTGCCCTGTTCGTAGCGGTCCAGGGTGTCGCGGGCAACCAGGCGGCCGAGTTGGATCAACTCCGGCGCCTTGTAGAACTCGAAGAAGCGGCAGACCTTCTTCGGTACGTTGATCAGGATGTCTGGCGGATAGCCGGCGATCTTGTATTGCGCCAGCGACGTCTGCATCACCTCGAAACTCTGGTTGATCAACTCCAGCAGCGAAGCGGCTCCGACACTGGCAACGACCTCGGAACCGGCAGCCGACTTCGGCGCTCCGGAGCTTTCCGGGGCGGCTGGTGGCTGCTGGGGCGCGGCGCGCTCCAGCCAGGGGTTGCCACCTGGCAGGCTTTCCGGGTCCAGCAGGCCAGCTTCATCTTCCGGTGCACGTTTCAGGAAGGGTAGGCGTGAACCAAGGGAAAACATCAACTGGTCGATGCGGCTCTTGATAGCCGGCGGCCGTTCAATAACGGGCAGTTGGTATTGCAATTGGCTGGTGGCGTTGAGGTTCACGGCGATGATCAGGTCGCAGTGGCTGGATACCACCGGAATGATCGGCAGGGGGTTCAGCAGGCCGCCATCCACCAGCATGCGATGACCTTGCAGTACTGGGGTGAACAGGCTCGGAATGGCGGCTGAGGCACGCATGGCCTGGTGCAGGCAGCCTTCCTGGAACCAGATTTCCTGCTGGTTGGTCAGGTCCGTGGCGACTGCCGTGTAGGGAATCGACAGGTCTTCGATATTGATCTCCCCCACGATGTCGCGAATGCGGCCAAAGACCTTCTCGCCACGGATTGCGCCGAGGCGGAAACTCACATCCAGCAAGCGCAGCACATCAAGATAGTCGAGGCTTTCCGTCCACTCGCGGTACTGGTGCAGTTTTCCTGCCGCATAGATACCCCCTACGACAGCGCCCATTGAACAGCCCGCGATACAGGCGATCTGGTAACCACGTGCCTCGATTTCCTCGATCACGCCAATATGCGCGTAACCTCGTGCGCCCCCCGAACCCAACACCAGCGCTACTCGCTTGCTCATCCGTTCACCCCTACAACCAGTGGTTTGACGATACGCTGCAACCAGGGTGGCGCCAAGGCATGCCATGACCATCCTCCGTCCGGTCGTCGGTGGCCCGGTCCAGACGTATGCCATGCAGCGCACAGAGTTGAATCTTGGTGTTTTCGCAGCGTCTATTCAGGCACTAGACTTTCGCCATCTCGACCATAAGGAGCTTCATCGATGAAAGCCTGGATCAGCCTGCCCCTGATCGCACTCATGCTTGTTGGCTGTGCTGGCAAGACGGCCTATCGCAGCAGTTGCGCTGCCGAACTTGACGCCGCCTGGCAGGAACTGGACCTGGCCAAGGCCGAAGGTTTCTCCGGTACGGTCAGTTATTCCAAGGCTCTTAGCCTGCTTACCGCTGCCAAGACTCAACAACAGTTCGAGGCCTTCGAAGGTTGCGCCAACAAGGCGGAGAAGGCTCGTTTCTACATTCGTGAATCGCGCGCTGGGCGGTAGAGTGCCCTTGCAGCCCTCACTCCCAACCCCCAAGGGTGGGGGAGAGGGCGCGTTCCCGGCGATAACGTCCCGGTGTCACTCCCTTCCAGCGCGTGAACGCATGCAGGAAGTTGGACACTTCTCCATACCCTAGCCGCTCGGCAATTTCCTCCAGGCTCAATCCCGTTGAGGCCAGCAGCTCCTCGGCCAGCGTCTGGCGCACTTCCTCCAGCAGCCCCCTGAAGCTGGTGCCCTCCGCCTCAAGCCGGCGGCGCAAGGTGCGCGACGTCATGTGCAGTTCGCTCGCCAGCTGTTCCATATCAGCCCCTTGCCCTGGTCGCGCGAGCAGTCGGTCGCGAACTCGCCCGGAGAGTCCGCCGCGCTCCCGTCGGCGCGCCAGGAGGATGCGACACTGCTCTTCGCAATGCAGGGCAACCTGTGGGTTGGCGCCGGGCAGGGGCAGGTCAAGCAGGCGGCGGGGGATGATGATGCGGTTGTCCGCGGCGTGGAATTCCGGGGTCAGGCCCAGTAAATCGCGATAAGGCGCGAGATCGGTTGGTGCCGGGATACGGAAGCGGGCTCCAAGCAGCGGAAGTTTGGCGTTGGTCAGGTCGCGCTGCACGCTCAGGGCGCCGGCAACGTCGCGTTCGAGCGTGAAGGTGCGCAGGTCTCCCGGCACGTCCTCATCGTCGAACACCAGGTGGGCCTCGTCGCCGTCTTCATCCAGGCGCATGCGGTGGAACGCGTATCGCTGGCAGGCAAGCGCGTGGCGGTGATCGGCACCGGCGCCAGCGCCATCCAATTCGTTCCGCAGATCGCCCCAGAGGTCGCTCGACTGCACCTGTTCCAGCGCTCGGCGCCTTATGTGATCCACTCGATCATCTACATGCTCGAAAGCCAGTATCCCTACGTGCTGGACGGCATCAAGGCATTGGGTGTGCCGGGCCTGCGTTATCTGGACCTGAAACCGGACGTGCAGAAGGACTACAACCAGGAGCTACAGCGTCAGGTGCGCCACACCATTGGGGAGCAGGGGTGCAAAAAGCTGGTACAAGACCGCCGAGGGCAAGAACACCAACAACTGGCCGGGCTTCACCTTCACCTACCGCCAACAGACCCGCCGCCTGGAGCTGGACAACTATGAATGCGCCCGCTGAGTTCACTGCGTCCTCTCCTGGCCAGCCATTCAGACGTGCGTTATTACGCAGTGCCTCGCGCCTGCTGTTCCGTGGCCTGATGCGACCGCCGACGCCTGTGCCGATTCAGCGTGCGGTATTGCGGTCACTCACGGCCAGCACGCTGGCATCGAGGGGCGTTCGACGCGAGGTCGGTGAGCTGGCCGGCGTTCCGTGCGAGTGGCAGATTCCTGCAGGCGGTGGCCATGGTGTGCTGCTCTACCTGCATGGCGGGGCCTTCATGACTGGCTCGCCGGCGACCCACCGAGCCATCACCGCCAGCCTCGCCAAGCGTACTGGCCTGACTGTGTGCGCATTGGATTACCGGCTGGCGCCGGAGCATCCCTTTCCCGCCGCACGGGATGATGCCTTGGCTGCCTATCAGGCGTTGCTCGCCGCCGGGTATACGGCGTCGCGCATCGTCATGGGGGCGACTCGGCCGGAGGGAACCTGACTCTCGCTACAGCTCTTAAGCTCAAGCGCGAAGGACTTCCGCTACCGGCGGGCTTGATCTGTTTATCGCCGGTCACGGAGTTGGGTGGAGCGCATCGGCATCGGCCGGCGGCGGGCGACCCGCTGATCCATCCGGCCTGGGCCGAACAGGCGGCCAGCTTGTATTGCCCGCCTGGAATGGACTGCTGTAGCCCAGGCCTCTCGCCCGTCTATGCCGACCTCACCGGTCTGCCGCCGCTGTTGATCCAGGTTGCGGAGGACGAGGTGCTGCGCAACGACAGCCTGCGCTTGGCTGCCCGAGCAAGAGCGGCTGGAGTGTGGGTGCGGCTGGAAGGTGTGGCTGATCGACTTGAATCGGCAGTCTCTCGAAACCCAAGCGGTGGCCTTGGGTGGAGCCTGGTTCCGTTCCCTCGACGTCACTGACCTGGCGGCGTTGCAGGAAGCGCTGGCAGACTTCTGCAACCGCTACGACGGCCAGTTGCGTCTGTTGTTCAACTGCGCGGGCGTGTTGCGCTTCGGCCATTTCGAGGAGATCGAGATGGCCGAGCACGCGCGTATCCTCAACATCAACGTACTCGGGCTGGTCGAGGCGACTCACGCGGCCTTTCCCTACCTCAAGGCAACCCGCGGCGCCCAGGTGATCAACATGGGGTCGGCCTCGGGGCTCTATGGCACGCCGGAGATGGCTAGCTACTCCGGCTCGAAATTCGCCGTTCGTGGCTGCACCGAGGTGCTGGAACTGGAGTGGCGCCGTCATGGCATCCGCGTAGGTGACCTGATGCCCCCTTTCGTGCATACGCCGATGGTCAGCAGCCAGCGCTTCGAGCGCCCATACTGCGCCGCCTGGGAGTCAAGCTGACGGCTGAGGACATCGCCTTGGCGGCCTGGCAGCAGGTCCATGGCGCAGCCGTGCATCGGCCAGTGAGCGGGCTGTTCAAGCTGATGTATTGGTCAGGGCAGGTCTCGCCCGCCTGGGTCAGCAGGGCGATCATGGGATTCCTGAGCCGGGCATGAAGTCAGTTTACTGGCGCAGCAGCCTTGGGCACCGCCTGTCGCCAGATTTGTGACAATTTGTCCTGTCATACGGCAGACCTCGCTCAGCAGCGCTACCCTGCAAGTTGATATTGTCATTCACGCTTCACGAGCGGGTGACTGGCCAAGTCCGCGCGGGATGTGGCCAGGGGTCGTACCTGTGTTATCAGGCGACGACCCGGGGCGGCACTGCATGGTGCCGTGAGGTCGATGTCATCGGCCTCGGGGATTAAGCGAAACATTATCCATCGCCAAGAGGAGGTCGTTTCATGAGCACAGCCTTCCACGATGATGTCAGCAGTGATCTCCTTCATCGGATGAAAGAGGGCGGTTTCGATTTTGCCCGGGTCCATCCGATCGAGTTCTACGCCATCTTCCCCGATGAGGACCGGGCGCGATTGGCGGCACGTAATTTCCGTGGCGAATCCTTGAATGCCCAGGTGTCCGCCCGAGCAGATGGGGCTTGGCACCTGCAGGTGAGCAAGGTGATGTATGCGACCCATGCCGGAATCGGCGATTTCGAGCATGACCTGGAAGCCCTGGTGGTGCCCCTGGGTGGGGTGCTGGATGGTTGGGGCGTCACACAGGAAATCTCTCCAACGCACCCTTGACCAGATGTCCGGGGGCGCGCCGGCCAGCCTCCTGGGCTGGCTGGTGGGTGGTGCGAAGGTATTCCGGGCAATTGATCAGGCGGTTCTGCATCCCCTTGCAATGACACGTATTCCACGAAAGCACCTATGTTTCCTTCGCTCGACCGCGACATGCCCTTTGCCTCAGACTCCGCCAACGGAGGCAAACCATGACCGATATCCTGATTCTTACCCACGCTGATTTCTGCTCCCCTGGCCACCTCGGTGTCGTGCTCGATCGCGCCCAGCGCGAATTCACCGTGCTGCGCGTCGACCAGGGCGAGCTGGACGATTACGACCTTGATCGGCCCAAGGCAGTCGCCATCATGGGTGGTCCCATGAGCGTCAACGATCCGATGCCCTGGATCGGGCAGGAGATCGACGCGATTCGATACTGGGTCGACCGTGATGTCCCGATGATCGGTCACTGTCTGGGTGGGCAGCTGATCGCCCGTGCCCTGGGTGCCTCGGTGCACCGCATGCCCTACACGGAAATTGGCTGGCAGCCGCTGGCGAAGCGTGCGCAGGCAGCCGATAACCCCTGGCTGGCGCACCTGCCGCAAGAGTTCGCCATCTACCAATGGCACAGCGATACCTTCGAGCTGCCGGAGGGCGCCGAGGGGCTGATGGGCAGTCCCTGGTGCCCAAACCAGGGTTTTGCCTGGGGGGACAAGGTGCTTGGGCTGCAGGGCCACCCGGAAATGACCGAGGATCTGGTGCGCCTCTGGTTGACCGACTGGGCGCACCTGCTGGATGAAACCCAGGCCAGCCAGCAGGGCAGGGCACAAATGCTGGAGGACCTGCCGGCCAAGGTGACGGCGCTGAACCAGGTGGCGGAAGGGTTCTACCAGCGCTGGCTGAGCTTGGCATTTGCCTGAAAACGCATGCTGGGTGAAGTGAGCGGCTCTGTGAGGGCGAAGGATTTCGCCCTCACAAGGACCGGGCCTTCAATGCCGGATCATCACGTGGCGTATCACGGTGTAATCCTCCAGGCCATACATCGACAGGTCCTTGCCGTAGCCGGATTGCTTGAAGCCGCCATGAGGCATTTCGTTGGTCAGCATGAAGTGGGTGTTGATCCAGGTGCAGCCGTATTGCAGGCGTGAGGCGACCGCTGCGGCGCGGCCGATGTCGCGGGTCCAGACGGACGAGGCCAGGCCATAGTCGGAATCGTTGGCCCAGCGCACGGCTTCATCCACGTCGCTGAAGGGCGTGACGGTCACAACGGGGCCGAATACCTCTCGCTGCACGATCTCATCGTCCTGCCGGGCATGGGCTACCACCGTGGGTTCATAGAAAAAGCCGCTGCCGGCGACGGGCTTGCCGCCCGTGGCGATCTGGATATGCGGCACGGCACGGGCGCGGTCGACGAAGCCAGCCACGCGTTCACGCTGGCTCTGGGTGATCAATGGGCCCAGTTCGGTGGCCGGGTCGTCCTGCAGTCCAGTCTTGAGGCTGGACACCGCACCGGCCAGGTCGGCGACGAAATTGTCGTAGATCTTCTTGCCGGCGTAGATGCGGCAGGCCGCCGTGCAGTCCTGCCCGGCGTTGTAGAAGCCGAACGTGCGGATGCCAGCCACCACGTCGGCCAGGTCGGCGTCATCGAACACCAGCACCGGGGCCTTGCCGCCCAGTTCCATGTGCGTGCGTTTCACGCTCTCGGCGGCGCTGCGAATGATCGCTTTGCCGGTGCCGACCGAGCCGGTCAGCGACACCATGCGCACCAACGGGTGTGAAACCAGGGGACTGCCCACAGTCGGGCCACGGCCGAGGACGATATTGACCACTCCGGGCGGCAACAGCTCGGCGATGAACTCGGCCAGGCGCAGGGCGGTCAGCGGGGTCTGCTCGGAGGGCTTCAGCACAACGGTATTGCCGGCGGCGAGCGCCGGGCCGAGCTTCCAGGCGGCCATCATCAGTGGGTAGTTCCACGGTGCGATGGAGGCGATGACGCCTATCGGGTCGCGGCGGATCATCGAGGTGAAGCCCGGCAGGTATTCCCCGGCAGCAGAGCCGGTCAGGCAGCGGCTGGCACCGGCGAAAAAGCGGAACACGTCGGCGATGGCCGGGATCTCGTCGTTCAGCGCTGCGGAATAGGGCTTGCCGCAGTTGTTCGACTCCAGCCTGGCCAACTCGTCGGCGTGGGTCTCGATACGGTCCGCCAGCTTCAGCAGCAGGGTGGCGCGCTCGCGTGGGGCGGTGCGGGCCCAGCCTTCGAAGGCAGCATCGGCAGCGCGCACAGCCGCGTCCACTTGGGCTTCATTGGCTTCGGGGATTTTTACCAGCACCGCTCCGGTGGCCGGGTTGAATACGTCCAGTGCTTCGCCTTCACCTTGGACGAACTGGCCGTTGATCAGCAATTTGGTTTGCATGGGGCATCCTCGTGTCAGGTGCTAGCCCCTCTCTTGGAAGGAGAGGGGAAAAGACTATTTCCCACCGCCCGCCACCGCTTCGGTACCCCGCGTCAGGTAGTAAGCGCCGAGGATTGGCAGCATGGTGACGAGCATCACCAGCAGGGCGACCACGTTGGTCACAGGTACGTCTCGTGGGCGGCTGAGCTGGCTCAGCAGCCAGAGCGGCAGCGTCTGCTCGTGGCCAGCAGTGAAGGTGGTAACGATGATTTCGTCGAAGGACAGCGCAAAGGCCAGCATGCCGCCAGCGAGCAGCGCGGTCGCAATGTTGGGCAGAATGATGTAGCGAAAGGTCTGCCAGCCGTCGGCGCCCAGGTCCATCGAGGCTTCGATGAGGCTTTGGGAGGTGCGGCGGAAGCGCGCAATCACGTTGTTGTAGACGATCACCACGCAGAAGGTGGCATGGCCAACCACGATGGTGAAGATGCCGGGCTCTATCCCCAAGGTCTTGAACGCTGCAAGCAGGGCAATGCCAGTGATGATGCCGGGCAGCGCGATGGGCAGGATCAGCATCAGGGTGATGCTTTCCTTGCCGAAGAAGTCGCGGCGGTACAGCGCGGCGGCGGCCAGCGTGCCGAGCACCATGGCCAGGACGGTGGCCATGCAGGCGACCTTCACCGAAAGGATGATGGCCTGGAGCACGTCCTCGCGGCCCAGGACCACGCCGAACCATTCGAGGGTGAAACCCTGCAACGGAAAACTGTAGGCCGACTCTTCGGTATTGAATGCATAGAGCAGGATGATCAGGATCGGGAAGTGCAGGAAAACCAGCCCGCCCCACGCGGCCAGTCTCAGTCCCCAGGAGGCTCGCTCAGAGTGCATCGAAGGCCCCCAACCGTTTGGCGATGGAGAGGTAGATAGCGATCAGCACGATGGGTACCAGGGTGAAGGCGGCAGCCAGGGGGATATTGCCCACCGAGCCTTGCTGCACATAGACCATGGTGCCGATGAATAAACCGCTGGGCCCCACCAGTTGCGGGATGATGAAGTCCCCCAAGGTGAGGCTGAAAGTGAAGATGGACCCGGCCACCACGCCCGGAAAGGACAGCGGCAGGATCACCTGCACGAAGGTCTGGCGGGGTCGTGCGCCGAGATCGGCCGAGGCTTGCAGCAGTGACGGGGGCAGGCGTTCCAGCGAGGCCTGGATCGGCAGGATCATGAACGGCAGCCAGATGTAGGTAAACACCAGGAAGCGCCCCAGGTGGGAAGTGGACAGCGTGTTGCCACCCACCGTGGGGACTGTCAGCAAGGCACCCAGCAAACCGTCCAGGTGCAGTTGCTGGATGAGCCAGTAGAGAATGCCGCCCTTGGCCAGGATCACCGTCCAGGCATAGGCCTTGACGATGTAACTGGCCCACATGGGCAGCATCACCGCGATGTAGAAGAACGCCTTCTCCTTGGGCGTGGCAAAGCGCGCCATGTAGTAGGCGATGGGGAACGCGAGCACGGCACTGGCCACGCTGACCGCGATGGCCATGGTCAACGTTCGCAGGATGATGTCGTAGTTGGCCGGGTTGAACAGGGCGCCGTAGTTGGCCAGGGTCAGCTCCGGCGTCACGGCCATCGTGAAGTCGTCGAAGGTGTAGAAACTCTGCCAGAGCAGGGCGAACAGCGAGCCGACATAGACCACGCCGAACCACAGCAAGGGTGGCGTCAGCAGCAACAGCAGGTACAGCGTACTGCGGCGGTAGAGCAGGTTGGAGAGACTGCGCAATGGGCCGCTGTGCGGACGTTGAAGCACGGCGGCCATGGCCGCTACTCGCTGAGCGCGATCATCGCGCTGCGGGCCCAGCAGACCTGCACCTGCTGGCCGGGTTGCGGGCGATTGGCGTCCAGTAGCTCGCCATTTGGCAGACTGACCGCCAAGCGACCGCCATCGTCCAGGATCAGTTCGTAACGGCTGCTGGCTCCCAGGTATTGCACATCGTGGACGGTGCCGCCGAGTTGCAGCTCGCCCTCTCCGGCATTGCCAAATCGCACATGCTCGGGCCGCAGGGAAAAACTGCCGCTGGCGCCGGTCAGACGTTGGGCCTGCTCGCCGTGGAGCACGTTGGCGGTGCCGACGAACTCGGCCACAAAGCGGGTTCGCGGCTGGCGATAGAGGTTTTGCGGACTGTCTACCTGCTCGATACGGCCCTTGTTGAACACGGCCACGCGGTCGGACATCGACAGCGCTTCGCCCTGGTCGTGGGTTACGAAGATGAAGGTGATGCCGAGCTGACGTTGCAGCTTCTTAAGCTCGACCTGCATCTGCTCGCGCAATTTGAGGTCCAGCGCGCCGAGCGGCTCATCCAGCAACAGCACACGCGGGCGGTTGATCAGCGCGCGGGCCAGGGCAACGCGCTGGCGCTGGCCGCCGGAGAGCTGTGCAGGTTTGCGCTCGCCATAGCCGCCCAAGGCGACCATGGCCAGTGCTTCTTCCGCGCGGGTATGGCGCTCGGCCTTGGCCACGCCTTTGACCTTGAGGCCGTAGGCAACGTTGTCGCGCACGTCCATGTGTGGGAACAGGGCGTAGTCCTGGAATACCGTGTTGACGTCACGCTCGTAGGGCGGCAAGCCGGCAGCCTCCGAACCGTGGATGCGGATGGAGCCGGAAGTGGGCTGCTCGAAGCCGGCGATCAGGCGCAGGCAGGTGGTCTTGCCGGAGCCCGACGGGCCGAGCATGGAGAAGAATTCGCCGTCCCGGATCTCGATGGACACCCGATCCACGGCCTTCACGTCGCCATAGTGTCGGCAGACATCGGTGAACTGAACGGCTGTGGTCATGGCAAGTAACTCCGCGGGCCCCTCTCCCCAAGGGAGAGGGGGAAGTTGGGTCCTACCTGCCACCCATGATCGCGATGTAATCCTGGGTCCAGCGGCTGTAGGGCACGAACTTGCCGCCCTGGGCCTCCGGGGTTTTCCAGAAGGCGATCTTGTCGAACTGGTCGTAGCCGTTGGTGGTGCAACCGCCGGGGCCCAGCAGCTCGCTACTGGTGCAGCCTTTGGCAACGACGGGCAGTGAGCCGAACCAGGCGGCGAGGTCGCCTTGGAGCTTCGGCTCCAGCGACCAGTTCATCCACTTGTAGGCACAGTTCGGGTGCTTGGCGTCGACATGCAGCATGGTGGTATCCGCCCACCCGGTGACGCCTTCCTTCGGCACGACCGTGGCCACTGGCTGCTTCTCGGCCTGCAGGGTGTTGGCCATGTAGCCCCAGGTGCTCGCCGCAGCCACGCCTTCGTTCTTGAAGTCGCTCATTTGCACGGTCGCGTCATGCCAGTAGCGGTGCACCAGGCTGTGCTGCTTGCGCAGCAACTCGAGCGCGGCAGCGTATTGCGCTTCCGTCAGCTGATAAGGGTCCTGGATACCCAGTTCCGGCTTGGCGGACTTCAAATAAAGGGCGGCGTCCGCGATGTAGATCGGGCCATCGTAGGCCTGCACGCGGCCCTTGTTGCTCTTGCCGTCAGCCAGCGTGGTTTCCTCGAATACGACGCTCCAGCTATCCGGGGCCTGCTTGAACAGCTTGGTGTTGTACATCAGCAGGTTCGGACCCCATTGATAGGGTGTACCGAAGTGCTGGCCATTCACTGTATGCCAGGGCGCATCGGTGAGCCGCTCGTCCAGGTTCTTCCAGTTGGGGATCAGGTCCGGGTTGATCGGTTGTACACGCTTGCCAAAGATCAGTCGTAGCGATGCGTCGCCCGAGGCTGTGACCAGGTCGTAGCCGCCCTTGGCCATCAGGCTGACCATTTCATCGGAGGTGGCTGCGGTCTTCACGTTGACCTTGCAGCCGGTGTCTTTCTCGAACTGGGTCACCCAGTCGTAATTCTTGTCCGTTTCGCCGCGCTCGATGTAGCCGGGCCAGGCAATGATGTCCAGGGCGCCTTCAGTCGGACCCAGTTGTTTGGGAGGGTCCGCAGCTTGCGCAGAGGCGACGAGGCACATACAGCTGACAGCAAAGGACAGGCAGGTGGGTTTGAGCGAAAAAGACATGGTCGACTCCTGAGGTACGGAACGTTGGGAGCCGTTGCGGCGAAAGTACAGGCCGATGGCGGCGTGCTGGAAGCAGCCGGAAAATTTGCTGCTACTCGCTCTGAGCAGCGTAGTTCGGGGCTTTTGGGCTGACAAGGAATCGCCCGCGCAGCCCTTGCCGCCGAAGTGACCAGGTTCAGAAGCGGATGGTGGGTTCGCCCTTGTGCCAGTTGCAGGGACAGAGCTCATCGGATTGCAGAGCATCGAGCAGGCGCAAGGTTTCCTGGGGATTGCGTCCCACGGAGTGGTCATTGACCGATACGTGCCGAATCAGATTGGCAGGGTCGACGATGAAGGTGGCACGCAGCGCCACCCCCTCACGGCGATCGAGAATGCCGAGGGCGCTGGCGAGTTCACGCTTGATATCGGCCAGCCAGGGAAAGCTCAGACCCTTGAGGTCCTGGTGGTCGCGACGCCAGGCAAGGTGTACGAACTCGCCATCCGTAGAGGCGCCGATCAGCTGGGTGTCGCGCTCATTGAATGCCTCGAGAAGGTCGCCGTAGCCCCTGATCTCGGTCGGGCAGACGAAGGTGAAGTCCTTCGGCCAGAAGAACAGCACCTTCCATTTGTCGGGGAAACTGTCCTGGTTCACGCGCTTGAATGCCTGGTCGGGTTGCGCGGCCAGTTCCGAGTCGCTGTCCACGGCCAGTAGATCGAAGGATGGCAACTTGTCTCCGACGGTGAGCATGGCAGAGCCTCTCCAAAAGGGGCGGGCGAATTGCCCGAGGAATATGGAAAGCCTCGGTGAACCGGGGAAATGCATTCCGACTATATCGCCGATAACTCTGGCTCTCGTCACCGCCCAGCGAAGATTTTAGGCCGGATAGTTATAGGTGAAATTCCAAATCGCAACATATGCATAGAACAATCGGGCGCAACCCGCTCTGCAATGCTGGCCTAGACTGAAGTTCTCGTGTGTCGCGGCGCTCAACCGACTGGCCATGGCAGAGTCCCTGCCAGTCCGACTCACTCCAAAATTACGGCGCCGCCTAATAGGGCGAGGCTGCTGGTTCCGCCCTTCGGGCTGCACCAGACTGGAGCGTGATGGTTGTGTGGGGCTTGCAAGTTATTGAATTGCATTGAGTTGTTGCGATGGCACGAGGCTTGCGAATGAGCATTTGCCCGTGGCGACAAGGAGTACGGCATGTCCCGCACCTTTTATGACGAGATGTATGACGCGAGTGGCCAGTGCCGTCCGCATTATCAGGAATTTGCGCGCTGGCTGGCGGATGCCCCGCCGGAAATGCTCGCCCAGCGCCGGCGTGAGGCTGACCTGCTGTTTCACAGGGCCGGCATCACCTTCACCCTTTATGGCGACGAGCAGGGCACCGAGCGACTGATTCCCTTCGACACCATTCCGCGTGCCATCCCGATGAGCGAGTGGCGGGTGGTGGAGAGTGGTTGCATCCAGCGTGTGAAGGCGCTGAACCTGTTCCTCGCTGACCTCTACCACAACCAGCGCATCATCAAGGCCGGAATCATTCCCGCTGAACAAGTACTGGCCAACGAGGGTTACCAGATCGCGATGCAGGGGTTGGACCTGCATCGCGACATCTACGCCCATATCGCCGGCGTGGACCTGGTGCGCGACGGTGATGGCAGCTATTACGTGCTGGAGGACAACTTGCGCACGCCAAGCGGCGTCAGCTACATGCTGGAAGACCGCAAGATGATGATGCGGTTGTTCCCCGAACTCTTCTCCGCGCAACGCATCGCGGCCATCGACCACTACCCGAACCTGCTGCTCGATACCCTGAAAAGCTCCAGCCCGCTGGACAACCCCAGTGTGGTGGTGCTCACGCCAGGGCGGTTCAACAGCGCCTATTTCGAGCACGCCTTCCTCGCCCGTGAGATGGGCGTGGAGCTGGTGGAAGGGGCCGACCTCTTCGTGCGCGACGACCGTGTATTCATGCGCACCACCTCCGGCCCGCAAGCGGTGGATGTGATCTACCGGCGTCTCGACGATGCCTTCCTCGACCCGCTGGCCTTCAACCCCGAGTCCATGCTCGGCGTACCGGGCCTATTAGCGGCCTACCGTTCCGGCAACGTCGTGCTGGCCAACGCCATCGGCACTGGGGTCGCGGACGACAAGTCGATCTATCCCTATGTCGGCGAGATGATTCGCTTCTACCTGGACGAGGAGCCGATCCTGAAGAACGTGCCTACCTGGCAGTGCCGCAAACCCGAAGAGCTGTCCCATGTGTTGGCGCACCTACCGGAACTGGTGGTCAAGGAAACCCAGGGCTCGGGCGGCTACGGCATGCTCGTGGGCCCGGCGGCCAGCGCCAGGGAGATCGAGGATTTCCGTGCGCGTCTCAAGGCCCGTCCAGAGGCCTACATCGCCCAGCCGACGCTGTGCCTGTCCACTTGCCCGACCTTCGTCGAGCAGGGTATCGCCCCGCGTCATATAGACCTGCGCCCCTTCGTGCTTTCTGGCCGCGAAACCCGTTTGGTGCCGGGAGGCCTCACTCGGGTGGCACTGCGTGAGGGCTCGCTGGTGGTGAATTCGTCGCAGGGCGGCGGCACCAAGGACACCTGGATAGTGGAAGACTGATCATGCTGAGTAGAACTGCCTCCGAACTCTATTGGATGTCCCGCTACCTGGAGCGTGCGGAGAACCTCGCACGCATGCTCGACGTCAGCTACTCGCTGTCGCTGATGCCACAGCACGGTCGGGGCGATGGCCTGGAGGAGCTGGCCATGTCGCTGCTCAGTACCGGCACCCTGGATCTGTACCAGGAGCGCCACGGTGAACTGAACGCCGCGCGCATGCTGCACTTCTTCGCCCTCGACGCCGACAATCAGGCCAGCATCTTCAGCTGCCTGCGCGCGGCACGCATCAACGCCCATGCCGTGCGTGGGCGGATCACTGCGGACATATGGGAGAACATCAACGCCACTTGGCTGGAGGTGCTGAGCATCGCCAACGAGGGGCTCGGCCGTTACGGCATCAGCCGCTTCTGCGAGTGGGTGAAGGAGCGCTCGCACCTGTTCCGTGGAGCGACCTACGGCACCATCATGCGCGGCGAGGCCTATCGCTTCATCCGCCTGGGCACCTTCATCGAGCGGGCGGACAACACCTTGCGCCTGCTCGATGCGCGCTATGAGATGTTCGGCGAGGAGTCGGAGGAGGTCAGCGATCTGTCCGCCCGCGGTTACTACCAGTGGAGCGCCTTGCTTCGCGCCCTGTCGTCGTTCGAGGCCTATACCGAGGTCTACGGGGGGTCCCCCAACGCCCGCCAGGCCTCCGAACTGCTGCTCCTGCGTGCGGACGTGCCGCGTTCGCTGCGGGCCTGCATGGAGGAGCTCAACCTCATCCTGGCCAGCCTGCCGGGCGACAATGGCCGCCCGGCTCAGCGCCTGGCAGCCGAGCTGGATGCGCGGCTGCGCTACACCGCCATCGACGAAATCCTCGACGAGGGCCTGCATACCTGGCTGACGGACTTCATCCTGTTGGTTCGCCAGCTGGCCAGGGCCATCCACAGTTCCTATCTGGAGGCTGTATGAGACTGTCCATTCGCCATGACACTACCTACCGCTACGACGACCAGGTCCGCGCGAGCATCCAGTACCTGCGCCTTACTCCGCAGAAGAGCGAACGGCAGCATGTGCTCAGCTGGCAGCTGAGCCTGCCGCGCCCGGCGCGTGCGCAAATCGACCCTTTCGGCAACGTGCTCCACGTGCTGACCCTGGACGAGCCGCACGAGGCCATCGTCATTGGCGCTCGCGGCCAGGTGGAAATCGATGAGAAGCGCGAAGCCGAGCACGATAAGCAGTCAGCGTTGCCCTTCCTGCGTTTCACGCGTCTGACCACCGCCGACGATGCGTTGCGGGAGTTCGCCGCGCTCCAATGCGGTACGCGGCGAGACCGCACCGGGCTGATCGACCTGATGGAGGCGCTGCATGCGCAAATGCCGTTCAAGCCTGGTGCCACCTGTGTGGACAGCACTGCCGCGGAGGCCTTCGCCGGGCGCGCCGGAGTCTGTCAGGACCACACCCATGCCTTTCTCGCCTGCGCGCGGAGCCTGGGCATCCCGGCACGCTTTGTCTCTGGCTACCTCTACCAGGGCAACGAACAGAACCTGGCCAGCCACGCCTGGGCCGAGGCCTGGATCGGCGATGCCTGGTACAGCTTCGACGTGACCAACCAGCTGGCCAAGCCCGAACGTCATCTGAAACTGGCGGTCGGCCTGGACTACCTGGATGCCTGCCCGGTTCGCGGCATGCGCCGTGGCGGCGGGGGCGAGCAGATGCACGCCAAGGTCGATGCGCCGCCGATGCTGCTGGTGCAGGAGCAGTAAGGCACCACACAAGCTTCATGCCGCGCCGGCAAGCTGTTTCCTGTCTGGCCCGTTATTCCGGACGGGCCCGGCTTGCCGGCACCGAAGCGTGTGCGGGGAACGCATGGAGTCACTAAAAGGAGAAAGCGGCATGACGTACTGCGTAGCCATGCACCTGGCCGAGGGCCTGGTGTTCGTGTCCGACTCGCGAACCAACGCGGGCATCGACCACATTGCCACCTTTCGCAAGCTGTTCACTTTCGGCGTTACCGGTGAACGCCTGATCGTCCTGCAGACCGCAGGTAACCTTGCCACCTCACAATCGGTGGTCAACCTGCTCAAGCAGCGACTCGACGGCCAGCAGCCCAACCTGCACAACGTACCTACGTTGTACGACGCCACGGCCCTGGTGGCGGAAACCATACGCGAGGTCATCGCGCGTGACGGTGTGTCACTGGCCGGCAATACAGACCTGACCTGTTCCTTTCTGGTGGGCGGGCAGATTGCCGGCAGCCTGCCGGACCTTTACAGCATCTATCCGCAGGGGAACTTCATCCAGGCAACCGAGGACACCCCGTTCCTGCAGTTGGGGGAGAGCAAGTACGGCAAGCCGATCCTCGACCGCAACCTGGAGTTCGACACCGATCTGGAGGAGGCCCTGCGCTGCGCTCTGGTGTCCTTTGACTCCACCATCCGCAGTAACCTCTCGGTGGGCATGCCGCTGGATCTGCTGGTCTATCACCGCGACAGCCTGATCATCCCCGCCGGGTATCGAGTCACCGAAGAAGACCCCTATTTCGCCGGTATTCGCCGTCGTTGGGCCGCAGGGCTGCATGACCTGTTGGGCGAGCTGCCGTCCCCTCCGGTGGAGTACAACGTGTAGGCAGGGCTTCCCTTTTCCCACAGGACTCGGACTGCTTCCTCTCCCTCCGTGAGAGGGTTGGGGGGGGAGGGATGCCTGGCAGACCTGCAATCATCCATCGTGATTGAATGCGCTCACAGGGTTTGGCATGGGTTTGGCGTCGGGGAGGGGCGGGCTGCGGTTTCCGTGGCGAATGAATCCGGCCCTGCATTGCCAGGGTGCTCCACGGCAGTTCACTGGAAGGGGCGAGCGGCACTCCATTGAACGGGGCGATACCCAGCGAACCCTTCGCGCACGAATTCGTAACTACAGCATCAGGCCCAGCGGTTCGCCAACCGTCAGGGCGTCACCTTCCTATCTGCCATATGTCGCAGGTAGCCAATCAACTGCCCCAGCTCGGCATCGCTGATCACCTCCCTGGAGAAGCCCGGCATCTTGCCCTGGGGCCAGCGGCGCAGGCTCTGCGGGTCGCGGATGTAGCGCGGCAGGAAGTCGCCTGCGAGATACTCAGTCGGGTTGTGGGGAATGTTCAGGTCGGGCCCGAACTGAGCGTCGCCAGCACCGTTGAGGCGGTGGCAGGCCAGGCAGTTCTTCTGGAACAGGGCAAAACCCGCCACCACCGCCGGGCTGGCATTGCCGGCAGGGCGCAGCGCGGGGAAGCGTTCAGCCGCTGAAGGCAGGGTGCGGATCTTCGCCACTTGGAATGGCCACTGCTCCGGCCCGATGTCGGCGGCTTGTGGATCGGTCCATACCAGATAGAACGGCCCGGCGCTGGGCTTGCCTTTGGCGAGTGGTGGCCAGGGCTTGGACGGATCTTCCACGGCCAACCAGGCCCGCGATCCACGGCGGTTGAGCAATGGCGCGGCGGGCAGTTCTGCGGCAAAACCGTCCAGGGCGACGGCCTGCAGGTGCTGATCGGGGGTTACACCTTCGAGCAACGCGGCCAGCGGGACTGCACGGTAGTGCATGGTCGTCTTGTAGGTCACGTCTGCCGTGATCGCCACGTCCCTCGCCTGGGGATGGGCGAGCAGGGTGTCGGTATCCCAGATGCGGGGGCCGCCGGGGAGATCCAGGGTCAGCTCGGCGGCATGGAGCGGGGTCAGGGCGAACAGCAGGGTGAGTAACGCGCGGCGCATCGTCAGTCCTTTTCGAGAGCGGTTTTCAGGTCGTCATAGCCGCCGCCGTTGATTACCTGGCGATAGCCGAGGCCTTTGAGGTTGTCCTGGGCGATGCCGGCCCTGCGACCACTCTGGCAGTAGAGCACGATGGGTGTGTCTTTGTTCGGGGCGACCTCGGCGATATGTGCAGCGATTTTATCGTACTCGATGAACTTGGCGCCGGAGATGGCTCCCACGGCTATCTCCTTGGGCGTACGGACATCGATCAGCACTGTGTCGGAACGTTCGAGCGCTGCGAGAGCAGCTGCCTCATCGATATCGCCGGCCAGCGCCGGCAAGCTGAGCGAAAGGGCGAGAACGGCAAGCAGTGTACGCATGATGGCGTCTCCCTCAGCAGGGTGTTCTGGCACCCTAACACAGTTGCCCAGCGCTGTTATCGCCCGCTAGGATCGCGTTTTTTCGTCATAACCAAAGCGTTTTTCAAGGCCCTTGGGCGGACGAAAAGGCTTTTAAGGAGCAGGCCATGCTGGCCGAGTTGTTCGCCGTGATGGCGCCGGTGTTGATCGTTGCCGGCATCGGCTATGGCTGGGCCCGCTCAGGCCAGTCCTACCCCACGGAATTCATCGCCCGACTGGTTCTGAATATCGGTACGCCGAGTCTGGTGCTTTCCACACTGAGCCGAACCGAGATCGATCGCCACGCCTTCGGCCAGGTGGCCATCGCCTGCCTGGTAGTGATGCTGTTGATGGGACTCATCGGCGCCGGGCTGAGCCGGGCGTTCAAGCAGGACTGGCGCATCCTGGTGCCGGCCTATCTGTTTCCCAACTCCGGCAACATGGGCCTGCCCATCGTCCTCTATGCCTTTGGCGAGAAAGGCCTGGCGCTGGCAGTGGCCTTCTTTCTGGTGCTTTCGGTGGGGCACTTCAGCCTGGGGTTACTGCTATCAGGTACTGAACGCTCGCCCAAGCGGTTGTTGGCAAACCCCATCATCATCAGCCTGGCGCTGGCTTTGCCGATCGTCCTGCTGGATCTCGAACTGCCGCGCTGGCTGGCCAACACCATCGGGTTGCTGGGCGGCATGACCATCCCGCTGATGCTACTCACTCTTGGAGTTTCGCTGGCTAGCATTCGCGTACGTCATCTGGGAAACGGGTTATTGCTGGGCGGCCTGCGGATTCTCTGCGGGGCAAGCGTGGCCTGGGTGATCGGTGTCGCGCTGGGGCTACCACCCTTGGCCCAAGGCGTACTGGTGATGCAATCGGCTATGCCGGTAGCGGTGTTCAACTATCTGTTTGCGGTGCGTGCGGGGCGCTCGCCGGAAGAGGTGGCGAGCCTGGTGATGTGTTCGACGTTGCTTTCGTTTGGTTTGATTCCGCTGCTGCTGGCGTGGTGGTTACCCGCGCTGCGTTGACCGCCTTGAGCGGTGCGCAGCACAGGACGACCACGTAACGACGATCAGCTGATCAGTCGAGTCAGGTTGGGCAAAATGAGGACGACGGTCGTGGCAAAGACGATAAGACTCGCTTGCCGCATCTTCGGCTGCTTGAACATGGCCAGTTGCCTTTGTTGTTGTTGGAGGATCCTTGCACCAAGCTCCCTACGGCCGGCTTGGATGCCCGAATTCCTCCGTGGCGACGACTAAAAAACCGCTCCGGAAAAACCCGGCAGCGGCCCTTGCATTTCCAACTCTAGGGCTCGGATCACAGCTGCCTTATATCAGTTGGTCACTTCTGTTGTGTTCTTAGGAGCTTCAGGTTATTGGCGCCTGCCAGGTCGAACCGGGCAGGCCTGAGGCCAGACGCATCGCTGATGTCTTTGCTGCCAGTAGGCCACCATTCAACCGTTCGTCTGAGCGCAGTGGTCAATGGGCCTGAGCATTTCCGTCATTGAACCCATGGCCTATAGCGATAAGGTAACCGCACCCTGCCGGGGTGTTGGCAAGGCCACTTACAAGAACAACGGGCACCCCGCGTGCCGACCAGCTGCCTCAAGAGGACGCCATGACCGAAGCATTCATTTTCGACGCGGTGCGCACGCCCCGCGGCAAGGGCAAGAAGGACGGTGCACTGCACAGCGTCAAGCCGGTCAACTTGATCGCCGGGCTGCTCAGGGCCCTCGTCGAACGTAATGATCTGGACACCAGTCAGGTGGATGACATCGTCCTTGGCTGCGTGACTCCCGTAGGCGACCAGGGCGCCGACATCGCCAAGACCGCCGCGCTGGTGGCCGATTGGGACGAGTCAGTCGCCGGCCAGCAGATCAACCGCTTCTGCGCATCCGGCTTGGAGGCGGTGAACCTGGCGGCGATGAAAGTACGCTCGGGCTTCGAGGACCTGGTGGTTGCGGGAGGTGTGGAGTCCATGTCGCGCGTGCCCATGGGGTCGGACGGTGGTGCCTGGGCGATGGACCCGGAAACCAACTTCCACACCAACTTCGTGCCGCAGGGCATTGGCGCCGATCTGATTGCCACCCTGGAAGGCTTCAGTCGAGAAGATGTCGACGCCTTCGCCCTGCGCTCGCAGCAGAAAGCTGCCCGGGCCAGTGCCGAGGGTGCGTTCAAGAAGTCCCTGGTACCGGTCACCGACCAGAACGGCATCGTGCTGCTCGATCATGACGAATTCATTCGCGCTGACTCCACGCCCGCCGGCCTTGCTGCGCTCAAACCGAGCTTCGAGATGATGGGGCAGATGGGCTTCGACGCCACCGCCCTGCGCAAGTACAGCCATGTGGAGCGCATCAACCACGTACACACGCCGGGCAACAGTTCCGGCATCGTCGATGGCGCCGCCGCCATGCTCATCGGCTCTGCCGCCAAGGGCAAGGAGTTGGGGCTCAAGCCACGCGCGCGCATCGTCGCGACGGCGGTGACCAGCACGGACCCGACCATCATGCTCACCGGCCCGGCGCCGGCCACCCGCAAGGCCCTGGCCAAGGCAGGCCTGACCGTGGCCGACATCGACCTGTTCGAGGTCAACGAAGCATTTGCCTCGGTGGTAATGAAGTTCATGAAGGACATGGGCGTCCCCGAGGAGAAGGTCAACGTCAATGGCGGCTCCATCGCCATGGGCCACCCGCTGGGGGCCACCGGTTGCGCCATCCTCGGCACCCTGCTGGACGAGCTGGAGGCGCGCAACCTGCGCTACGGCCTGGCCACGCTCTGCGTGGGCGGCGGAATGGGTATCGCAACCATCATCGAACGAATCTGAAATGTAGGAGCGAGCTTGCTCGCGAATGACGCCAAGGATTCGCGGGCAAGCTCGCTCCTACGGTTTCCCCATCGGGATGAGAACAAGAACATGACAGACGCCATTCGTTACGAAAAAGGCCAGGACAATATCGTCGTACTGACCATGGACATGCCCGGCCAGAGCGCCAACACCATGAACGCCGCCTATCGCCAAGCCATGAGCGAGACCGTTGCGCGCCTCGAGGCGGAGAAGGACAGCATCGCTGGAGTGATCATCACCTCCGGCAAGAAGACCTTTTTCGCTGGCGGCGACCTGAACGAGCTGGTCAAGGTCACCAAGGCCGAGGCCAACGAGTTTTACCAGATGGTCCTGGGCACCAAGGGCCAGCTACGCCGCCTGGAGACCCTTGGCAAGCCAGTGGTGGCCGCGATCAATGGTGCGGCCCTCGGCGGTGGCTGGGAAATTTGCCTGGCCTGCCATCACCGCATTGCCCTCAATGACAATGCCGTGCAGTTGGGGCTGCCGGAAGTCACACTCGGCCTGCTTCCCGGCGGTGGCGGTGTGGTGCGCATGGTGCGTCTGCTAGGGATCGAAAAGGCGCTTGCGTACTTGGCAGAAGGCAAGAAGGTGCGCCCCGAGCAGGCGCTCAAGGCCGGCCTGATCCACGATATCGCCCAGACCCCGGATGAGATGCTGGCCAAGGCCCGTGCCTGGATCGCTGCCAATCCGACTGCTGTGCAACCCTGGGACGTGAAAGGCTACAAGGTCCCCGGCGGCACTCCGTCCAGCCCCAACGTGGCGCAGATGCTCGCCATCGCCCCTTCGGTGTTGCGCGACAAGACCAAGGGCTGCTTCCCGGCGCCGGAGAAGATCATGTGTGCGGCCGTCGAGGGTGCCCAAGTGGATTTCGACGTCGCCCAACTCATCGAGACCCGCTACTTCACCGAGCTGACCACTGGCCAGGTGGCGAAGAACATGATCGGGACGTTCTGGTTCCAATTGAACGGAATCAATGCCGGCAGCTCGCGTCCGAAAGGCCCGGCGCCTTATGTGACGAAGAAGGTCGGCGTGCTCGGCGCGGGCATGATGGGCGCGGGTATTGCCTATGTCTCGGCTATTTCCGGCATCGAGGTGGTGCTCAAGGATGTGTCCGTCGAGGCAGCAGAGAGGGGCAAGGCCTACTCCAAGGGGCTGCTGGATCAACTGGTGAGTCGTGGGCACATGAGCGCCGAGAAACGCGATGGACTGCTCGCCCGCATCAAGGCGACCGATCAGGATGCTGACCTCGAAGGCTGCGACCTGATCATCGAGGCCGTATTCGAGAACCGCGAGCTCAAGGCCAAGGTCAGCTCCTCTGCCGAAGCGGTTGCGTTGCCGGATGCAGTGATCGCCTCCAACACCTCGACGCTGCCCATCACTGGCCTGGCGAAGGCCGTGACCAAGCCCGAGAAGTTCATCGGCTTGCACTTCTTCAGCCCGGTGGACCGTATGCCTCTTGTGGAAATCATCAAGGGCGAGAAGACCTCGGATGAAACCCTGGCGCGGGCATTCGACTACGTCCTGCAGATCAAGAAAACGCCGATCGTGGTCAACGACAGCCGGGGCTTCTTCACCTCGCGGGTGTTCGGCACCTTCACCAATGAAGGCATTGCCATGCTGGGCGAAGGTGTTTCGGCGTCGATGATCGAGAACGAAGCGCGCAAGGCCGGCATGCCGGTAGGGCCGCTGGCGATCTCCGATGAAGTGTCGATGAGCCTGATGACGCACATTCGTAACCAGACCGCCGAGGACCTCAAGGCAGAAGGCAAGAGCATGCCGCAGCATCCGGCTTTTGCGGTGATCGACCTGATGGCCAACGAGTTCAAACGGCCGGGCAAAGCCGCAGGAGGCGGGTTCTACGATTACCCCGCCGGTGGCCGGAAAACGCTCTGGCCGGAGCTCAAGGCGCGCTTCGAAAAGGCTGATCGGCAGATCCCGCAGGAGGACGTGCGTGACCGCATCCTCTTCATCCAGGCCATCGAGACTGTGCGTTGCGTGGAGGAGGGCGTCCTGCGCTCGACGGCGGACGCCAACATCGGTTCGGTGTTCGGTATTGGTTTTGCCGCCTGGACCGGCGGCGCGCTGCAGTTCATCAACCAGTACGGCATCCAGGACTTCGTCGCTCGGGCGCGTTACCTGGCCGAGCAGTACGGCGATCGCTTCGAGCCGCCAGCGTTGTTGCTGGACAAGGCGGCCAAGGGCGAGCGCTTCTAAACGCCAGGCCTGAACAATAAAACCGGCTCTCATGGAGCCGGTTTTTTGTGTCGCTCGTCTTGCAGCTGGCCGCGGTCGGGACCTATGCCTGGGGGAAGCGGCTTTCCAGGTAGCGGATGATGTCGTTGGACTCGTACATCCAGCGGCTTTCGCCGCTCCCTTCGATCCGCAGGCAGGGCACCTTGATCTTGCCGCCGCCGGCCAGGAGGTCGGCGCGGTGGGCTTCGTCGTTCTTTGCATCGCGAAGGGCAATCGGCAGGTTCAGCCGGTGCATGGCTCGGCGGGTCTTTACGCAGAAGGGGCAGGCGTTGAATTGGTAGAGCGCGAGGCTTGCCGCTTCCTCCGCGATCCTGGCTTGCTCTTCAGCGCTGCGACGTAGCTTGCGCGGGCGGGTAATGAAGTCGATGAAGATGATCAGCTGGCCCAGGCCGACTCGTAATGCCTTGATGAACACTGTTGCGCACCCTTGGGTGAAAAAGCGGGGCAGCAGTTTACCCGAACTCGCTGGGCGCGGCCGCCTTTCACGCCAGGTGGCTATGGCAGCACACCAGCGAGCTCATATCGAACGCAGCGGGCAGTTGCAACTCGCGGCCGGTCGGAGGGTTGCCGGAGAGGCTCTTCAGGGCTCGGTCGGTCAGGATGCTGCGACCGATGTTGTGATTGCACTCGATGTTCTTGGCGACAGCGCCAACCGAGCCGTGGCCATATCCGAGCAGCGAGAAGCCATTGGTCAGGATCGCCAGGGCAGTAAGGATGAAGAGTCGGGTACGTTGGTTTTTCATGATGCGCATTGCCTGTGTTGGAGCATCAGCCTTGATGCCCGGCGCTACTGCTCTTCCGACTTGCCAGGGCTGCTGGAATGGCCTGGCTGAGGGATTGGTAGAAGGTCATCGAGGCATCGACCGGGCTGGCGCCGACACGACCGCGTTCATACCCGAAACTCACGGCGAGCAGCACCATTACTGCGATGAAATACAGCCCGAGGGAGGCAAGGGCGCCGTTACGTGCGTACTTTAGGGGCAGGTTGCTCATGGGGTGATCCGTATCCGGGAGTTGGGATGGGCGTAGCTTCATGGAAATCGGTTCGATGAAAAAGCGCCGATTCCGCATGGTAAATATCGACAGAACCAATAGTTTCATCTGGCGCGTAAAATTTTATTGACGAGTTGAGCGGGGCAGGGAACTCACAGGCAAGTCCCCAATTCATGCGGGCTTGAGGCGGTCAACCAAGGCTGGTGCCGGCGGGGTGGTAAAGTGGGCCGGAATTATGGGTGAAAAGTGGTATTTCCTTCGTTCGGTCAGTGTGTTAAATAAATTTCACATTTTGGCCGAGCGCCCTCTACGCTTCAGGAAAAGTTACTCATGCCGCTTCGTATCTGCATTCTGGAAACCGATATCCTCCGCCCAGAACTGGTTGACCAGTACAAAGGCTACGGCCTGATGTTCGAACAACTGTTCGCCAAGCAGCCGATCCCGGCGGAATTCAGCGTGTACAACGTCGTGGAAGGCCACTACCCCCCAGAAGGGGAGAAGTTCGATGCCTACTTGGTGACGGGTAGCAAATTCGACTCTTTCGGCGATGATCCGTGGATCCAGAAACTGAAGAAGTTCCTGCTGGAGCGATACGAAAACGGCGACAAGCTGCTGGGCGTGTGTTTTGGTCACCAGTTGCTGGCCTTGCTGTTGGGTGGCAAGACTGAACGTGCCACGCAAGGTTGGGGCGTGGGCACCCATAGCTATCAGCTGACCCAGAAGCCCGAATGGATGACCCCGGCACTGGATGAGCTGACCTTGCTCATCAGCCACCAGGACCAGGTCACCCAGCTGCCAGAGAACGCCACACTGCTGGCTTCCAGCGACTTCTGCCCAAATGCCGCATACACCATCAAGGACCAGGTACTGTGCTTCCAGGGCCACCCGGAGTTCGTCCATGACTATTCCCGCGCCATATTGGAACTCCGCCAGGACTACCTGGGCGAACAGGTCTACAACCAGGGCGTGAGCAGCTTGGACCGCGACCATCAAGGTGCTGCCGTGGCGGAGTGGATGATGCGCTTCGTCGCGCGCGACCACGCGCCGGAGTCGAGCTGATCGCAGCCACCAAGAAGAAGCCCGCCATCAGGCGGGCTTCTTCATTTCTGGGCCGTCGGCAGTTCAGAGCCAGCCGTAATGCTTGAAGCTGGCGTACAGGCCAGTGCAGCCAGCCGCAATGAATCCCAATACGCCGAAGTACCCGTAGTGCCAGGTCAGCTCCGGCATATTCTGGAAGTTCATTCCATAGATGCCCGCCACTGCGGTGGGAAAGGCGAGAATGGCCGCCCAGGCGGCAAACTTGCGCTGCACGACGCTCTGTCGGGATGACTCCAGCAGGAGACCGACTTCGATCGCGTGATCAGCCATTTCCCGCAAGCCGGTGAGGTCCTCCAGCAAACGGCTCACGTGAATGCCGATGTCGCGGAAGTAAGGGCGCATGTGCTTGTCGATGAAGGGGAAGTCCAGGCGCTGCAGCTCCTGGCAGATTTCCGCCATGGGGCCAATGTAACGGCGCAGTCGTAGCAGGTCACGCCGCAGACACTGGACGCGCTCCACATCCGCCTGAGTGAGCGGGCGTTTGAGGACATCCTGTTCGATCTCCTCCAGTTCGGCGTGGTAGCTATCCATCAGCGGCCGGTAGTTCTCCATCACGAAGCTGAGCAGCGCATAGAGCACAAAGTCTTCGCCGTGCTCCAATAGCAGCGGACGTGCCTCGCATCGTTGGCGCACCCGGGAGTAGGGTGCGGACTCGCCATAGCGAGCGCTGATCACATAGCCCTTGCCGGCGAAAAGCTGCGTCTCGATGAACTGCAACTCGCCCTTCTCCTCGACGGGCGAGTAGACCACCAGGAACAGAGCGTCTCCGAAGGTTTCCAACTTGGGCCTGGTATGGCGCGTAAGGGCATCCTCGAGGGCGAGCTCATGCAGATCGAACTGTCGTTGCAAGTTGCTCAGCTCCTCGGCGCCCGGATCATGCAGGCCAATCCAAACGAAATGGCCGGGTTTGCTGGCCCATTCCAAGCCTTCATCGAGGGTGATGTCGGTGACTCTCTTGCCCTTGGAATAGACTGCGGCAGCAACGACTCGACCCATGGTTTCAATGTTCCTTGCGGTGACGTTGTTCTACGAAATTATTGCGCCGAGCTTAGCGCGCCTGAAGTTATGAGTCTCGTCGCGCGCCTTGAGTTCGCGCGCGGCAGCATTCCCGGCAGCCTTTATTGGAAGTTTGAGTGCTGTGCCGTCGGTCGAGCGCCATGAAACATCATGTTACGTCTACTAGCGTTAAGTGGTGTCTACCAGCTTGAAAAGGAGGCCTGACATGTCGCTCAGAAAATGTCTGCTGGCGATTGCCATCTGCTCGGCAATGGGGGGCTCGCTGGCGTTGCTGTCTGGCGACCTGTCCAGCCTTTCTGGCGCCTATGCCAAGGAGGGGGGCAGTGGCGGTGGGGGAGGTGGCGGTCACGGTGGCGGAGGCAGTGGAAGCGGCGGACACGGTGGCGATGGAGGTGGTGGCCATGGAGGTGGCGGAAGCAGTGGTCACGGCGGCGATGGTGGCGGGAGTGGTCACAGCGGTGAAAGCGATGGAGGCCATGGCGGCAACAGAGGCCCGGGTAGCGCGAACAGCGGACGTAGCGGGGACGACGGAGCTGGCCATGACGTTGGCGATGACCATGGTGCTCGCCAGGGCGCCGATGATGGGCCGGATCATGACGTAGGCGATGACCATGGTGTTCATGCCGGCGGCGAGCCAGGGGACGACAAGGGCGGCACGATGTAGACCTCCCTGCATGAAACAGCCCCGCGCTGCGGGGCTGTTTGTCGGCCAGTTCAGACCAGGTGTTGCTTGTCCATTTCGATGGCCGCGTCCAGGGTATCGAGCAGCGTCTTGCGTACCTTGAGCTTGGTGTTCTTGTGCGCGGTCATGTTGATCTTCTTCAGCTGTTGCGCTGCAGCGAGCGCCGCTGCGGGAAGTTGCTCGGCAGGCACCACTTTGTCGAGGAATCCAGCATCCACGGCGCCCTGCGGGTTGAACATCTCGCCATTGATGACCGAGCGTTGGAAGGCGGATTTACGCAGGCGATCACGCGCCAGCTCGATGCCCACGTGGTGCATGGTCATGCCGATCTGAACCTCGTTCAGGCCGATATTGAAAGAGCCTTCCACGCCAATGCGGTAATCCGCCGACAACAGGATGAATGCGCCTTTGGCAACTGCATGACCCGGGCAGGCCACGATGATGGGGTAGGGGTGGGCCAGCATCCGACGGGCCAATGTGGAACCCGCTGCCACCAGCGCAACGGCATTCTGCGGGCCGGAAGTCATCACCTTCAGGTCGTAGCCGCCGGAAAGGATGCCTGGTTGCCCGGTAATGATCACCACTGCACGGTCCTGCTCGGCGCGATCCAGCGCCGCGTTGAACGCCGCAATTACATCCGGGGAAATGGCGTTGACCTTCCCATTGCACAGGGTCAGCGTGGCAATGCCATCTTCGAGTTGGTAGGAGATCAGCTCACTCATGGCGGGTTCCTTATGAAGAAGTGGGGCAGACGTTACTCAGCGGCACCCGCCAGGTAAAGCGCTTTGACTGACTGGTGAGTCAGGCGCAGCGGGCCTTTCAGCCTTTTCGAACCCCATCCGATGCGCCCCTTGAGGCCCGGCTGTTGCGCTTTCCAGCGCCTCTTCGCCCCGCTTCAGCCCTCTTGACAGGGCAAAGGGAAGTTGGCAGCGCTAAACAAAATTCATAAACGCATGAAAATTATGAAAAAAGTGTTTGCATTCCGGAAAACACTCCACTAAATTAGCGCACCTCGACGGGGCCAACGCTTCGAAGAGATTCCGGTGAGGTGTCCGAGCGGTTGAAGGAGCACGCCTGGAAAGTGTGTATACGGGAAACCGTATCGAGGGTTCGAATCCCTCCCTCACCGCCACTTTCCGTATAGATAAGCCCCTGATTTCTAACGAGATCAGGGGCTTTTTCTGTGCCTGCGAAAAAGTGGGTGTCGAAATAGTGTCGAAGCTGTCGCAGCCACCCCTTCCAGCCTCAGCTCATCCTGGACAAGAATGCCCAATCGCTCTGGAAGACAGAGCCGTGCAGGATGCGCACGAACGACGTTCTCATCGACTACGAAAGCGTCCAGTCCCTCGAGCTGCAGCAGCCTCACTTCAATATTCGGGTCTTTCTCGGCCCGAACAACACCAAGCTTCCCACTGACTTGGTCGTCTGCACCGCTTCCATGACCGCTCGGAGTACGTCCAGCCCGATACGCCCGGCACCAACGAGTTGTATCTCGGGGGGGCGCGTATTCGATCTTGATGTTGGCTTCTTTACTGAAGGGAATAAACAACTGGGGGCAGATTTGATTTCTGGTTCCTTGATTGCTTCGGAGCAGCGGCTGCCGGCCGCAAATGGCTGGAGCAGATATATAGGAGTCGTTGATTACCCATCGGCGAGGACGACTATTGATCATCAGGACTGGAAGGAGTGTGTCAGCCGCTATGGTCCGGAGCGCGTGAGAAGAACGGGATATTTTTCTCGGCCCGCTACGGAAGGTGGCGGCGTCTGCGCGGTTGAACGGGGGAGGGACGGGGCGCGGCCGTTGGACGGCGTTTTCCATTGTCGGTGTTTGGCAGGAAGCCTGGTCGGCACTCACAGGGTGCTGGCAGATGCCTGGGGGGAACTTCAGGGTGGTAGTCAAGGTCGGAGATCACCGCCATGCCAGCCCTTCGCCCACGCGTGCGACTCCGGGCCACGGCGCGATATTCGATAACAGACAAGTTCCACTACCCGCCGTCCTGGATCAGGTGAGAATGCATCCGATGCAATCAAAGCGCTTTATGTCGATCCTGATCCTGGCCATCTGCACGGTCGCTTCGTTGCCTGCGTTGGCGGCCCAGCAAAGCAATAGCGCGTCGGCTGCGATGTTGGAGGCTGCGTCGCTGCAACTGGAGTTTGGTGAGGTAGAGCAGGCCGGCGACACCCTGGAGCGCGCCTTGCGCATCGAGCCGAACAACCCCGCCACCTTGCATTATCTGGGGCAGGTCCGCCTACAGCAGGGGCAGTATGAGCAGGCCGTAGCCCTGGCAACGAAATCCAATGCGCGCGCTCGCAACAATACCGAGTTGCACAACCGCAATCTCCAGCTGATTCAGGCGGCCCGGCAGGCCATGGGGCCGGGTGTGTCGACTGGTTCGGCCGTGGAGGTGGAGGTGGATGAGCTGGCTGAGGTCCAGGTGGGCTTGGATCAGGAGGTGGAGCGGCAGCGTGCGGCGGGTATCGCAGCTGCCTCGGCAGAAGATGGGGAGCAGTTCACCTCACTCGCCCCGACGCAGGAAGAGTTCGTAACGGAGCCGCAGTCAGTGGGGGGGCAACCGCGTGACGAAGGAGGCCTGCGGGCTGCCTCTTTCGAGACACACCCAGCTTATGAAGAACTGCGTATCCCCCGTGGGCATATGCCGCCGCGTGGCAAGTGCCGAATCTGGTTTCCTGATCGCCCCGCAGGACGCCAGCCAGCGCCCGGGAAATGCAAAAAGCTGCAGCATCGGGTCCCGCAAGGCGCCTATCTTGTGCGGGGTTGAGGCCTGAGCCTTCATTCGTCCTGGTTCATGGTGATTTAACTGGTAACGCTACGTAAGGCCGCGGGCGGCTCCGCCCTCGAAGAAGTGAGTGCGGGTTTCCGAGCGGTTCTCGATCACCCAGGGGCCATAGATGTGCTCGGAGGATCGGTAAGGCAACCGGTTGGACGGAGCAACTCGCCCGCCAGGCGCCGGTGATGTAGCGCTGGGTAACCGGGGAGGTTGCGATCCGTATGGTCTGGTTTTCTGCGGGCTTGTGGGGTCGTTTGCCGCACGAAGTGGCTACAGTTAAACACTGGGTGCGGAGGATGGGCGATATGAAATGCGTGAACTGCTCAGGCGAGGCGCAGCAGGTTGATTCTGAGCTCGATGGGATTGAGATCAACTGTCCCAGCTGCGGGCATTTCGGCGTCTCTGCGAGCGTGCTGAGGCAGAGGTCTGGACGAACTTTTGACGTCGAGAAAACCAGGGTATTTCTCCATAACGAGCGTGACATCAATCCTGGGCGTGTCCCCGTGATCGATAGCGAGAACGTGATCTGGGAATAGACGGGTTCGTGCGTTTGCCTGTTGCCTGATTGGCGCCTGTGTCCCCATTCCCGTTTATTCGAGCTATGGACACAGCGATCCAATAGATCACCATTCAAGACAAGGAAACACAGTGACGGTCTCGTTCAAGGAGCGAGCATCGACGTTGGTCTTTGCGGTGAAGCTGAAGGATCGCGTAGATGCGCTGCACTGGATCCCGCAGGATGTACTGAGGTGCTGGGCCGATGAGCACACTAGGATACAGGGGGCGAGCGATCCGCCTGGCTGGGTCCGGTGGCGTGTCAAGTTTAGCGGAGGGCTGATGATGGCTTGCTTGATTTGTGGCGGTACTGCTCAGGTCTGGGAATACGACAGGGGTGGGCTTTCTGTTGATTGCGTTGATTGCGGCCGGTACGACGTTGCTGGATCAGTTATGGAAATTCGCGCCAAGAACGGATTCAGTTTCGATGTTGGCCAAACCAAGCTGTGGCTGGACGCTCAGCGCCTCACAGGCCGCCATGCCCCTCTTATTGATACCGGAACTGTGAAATGGAGCGCTCGCTGAGCTGAATTGCTGCAAGCCCTTGTCCCTATTTTGAGCTCGCTTATCTGTTGGATCAGGGCGGCATCGCGGTTCTCTGGGGCAGGGTTCTGGTTGCTATCGGGGAACAGCGAGGTGTCGCGGCTCCAGGCATGTCGACCTACTGGCTGATGCTCTACGATCGGTGGTGCCTGGACTTGCCGCCCCCTGCGGGGACCGCTGCCCTGGCCAGCAGCGGGGTAGGGAAGGATGCTTGGCTTGTCGGCACCAAGGGCCAGCGTAGCGAGCTGGGAGGAAGGGGCCTGTGCCGAGGGCTTACCCCGGATGCATCTGGCCTGACCGCGCGAGCCTCACGATTCGTCTGCCGAAATGGATCAGGTCCGCGGAGGAGTGCTGACTTCCCACTTTCGCAGTCTGATGGCTTTCGGCGCTGCAATGCCCAGGACAGCCTTATCACCAATGGCTGCCATGATCCGGACGGTGACGTTGTGGTTAATGCGGATCGTTTCGCCGACGTGACGGGTGAGAACCAGCATATCGATCTCCTGTCCGCTGATTGGCGGGGAGCGGGCTGGCGCCGCGCTTTCCCTGTCCTGGGAGCAGCCTTGCAGCCTCAGTGTTCCTTGGCTCCTGGCGGCTTTGCGCGGCGCCAGCCTCACTACAGTTGATCTTGGTGCTGGCGCTGCGGTTCCATGGAGAGCGGCCATCAGTCGTTGCCCCTGATCGCCATGGCGAAGCGGTCCACTCGTGTCATGCCTTGCGCGGTGGCGTCCCGTGTCGATTCGGGAATTCAGTCGACGCTAATGTTGCAGCCGCCAGGATTCTTGATCGTCAGGACCAGCCGCTTCTGGAGTTCACCGATGGTCCAGATGGTGGCCAGAATGGCGTGCTCGCGGCAGCTGGTGTTCTAGGTCTCGAAGCCCCCAACCAAAACTTCGCCATTAGTGATCGTGGCCTAGCCCGTTCCCGTAGCTCTTCCTCTCTCAGCCGCTTGTACTTTGCAGCGGCATCTTTAACTGACACTTCTTGTGTCGTGACCTTCCTCCAGTGATGTTCAGGTCGCCCCGCGTTCCAGTAGGCGGGCGTAGCGGGATGCTTCCTGGTAGCTCTGGCGGAAGCCCAGTACGCGGCCGGTATCAGCATCGATGAGTTGAATCGGAGCGCGGCCGGCGATCACCAGTTGAACCGCGCGGGGCGTTGGCAGCGAGGCGTGCTTCTGGTTGGGGCTGATGCTATGGAGGGCGAGTCGCTTTGCGAGTACGGAGAGGCTTTCCTTGGCCATCAGCAGTGGTTTCATCGCGCGTACCTCGTCAAACTGCCGCCGGCATGGCCAGTGGCTGGGTGGGTTAGGCAAAAGGGCTTTGTCGCCAGCGGCGCCGCTACCCCCGTGGGGGAGGACTTCCGAATTTCAGCGTAGACGCTTGCTCTGGGTTTACTCGGACTTGAGCGTGCTTTTGTGGAGTCGCGCTAACGCTGATGCGTGCCGATCTGCCCCAACAAATCGCCGCTCCCCAACTACAGATGCCCCTGCGATTCGTACATAATTCAGGCGTTTCTGCTTTTCGGCGATCCCTGCCTAGGACCGAATGATGGACGAAGATTTTGATTTGCACGAACCCGAGCACGATCACCTGCTCGACAATGACGATGATCTGGACGAGTTCCTCGACGATGAGGAAGCGTACCCGCTCGACTCGCCGGAAGGGGCGTGCGATTACTGCGGTGACATCACCGGCCGAACTGATCCCCGTGGAAACTTTGTTTGCGAAGACTGTGCCGACTGAGGTTTGAGTCTCTCACTGCGGCGGGAGCTTCGCTCTCTGTTACAGCGTAAAAATGTCATTTTCCAGAGCTAGGATCAGTGCGCTTCCACGGCACTTTCTACTGGATCCCCATTCGATGGCCAACTTGATCAGTTGGTCATTTTTTTCCTGCCGTGAAATTGGGGTCGTCTTCGGCCCAGGCTCATTCAGCAGGGGGCTCCCATGGATATCTCGATCCAGCAAGTTACAAACCAGGGCTTCGAGTCGTGGCAAGTTGAGGTCTTTGGTGTGACCGTCAGCTTCAAGGATCGAGCCTCTGCCCTGGCTTTCGCGGTGAAGCTGCAGGAGCGGGTAGATGCGCCGCATCAGATTTCGGAGGAAACGCTCCGGCGCTGGGAGGCGGAGCACGCTAGTCTGCAGGCAGATGGCTGAAATGTTCTCGAGTCGGGATTCTCAGTCCGGCTTGTTCAACCCGCAGGAGGTGGCAGGTGAGGGCGGTTCAGTTCATAAGCGCAGCAGCCCTGCAGGCATGTACGTTTGTTGCGATGGCAGGAGATTGGCCAGCCGGCGGCAGCGAGAAGTTCAACAAGGAGTGCTTTGCCGGTGCGTCCGTGCAAGTGCCAGCCAAGCAAGCCCTCGCTTACTGTGAGTGTTCCAATGAGATGATGAGAGAGGTGTTCTCAACTCAGCAGCTGGCCGCCATTGCCGGCGGCAAGAAGCCATCGGAGGACGAGGTTTCGGTGCTGGTGGATATCTCGCGAAACTGTGCGCGCGAAACGCTGAAGTGATGCCGTGATCCGCCATTTCAGCAGCGACGGCCCGTCTGGTCCAGACTCAGTGCCTCGGCGAGCCATTCTTTTTCCTGGTCATCGATCCCGGCCACGCGCCATGTCCTGATCCCGCCGACGTCGACGTGGATGAAGCCTTTCGACGAATAGAAGCCCACACCGCCGGCACCGATTGCCCTCACGAGCTTGCCCAGTCGTTCGACGCTGACACCGGGAATCCGAATGTCGGCAGCCATCCCCCGGACATGCAAAGAGTGCCGTGCCGCGCCTTCGAGCGAAGCGTTATGTTGCAGGGTCCGGTAGCCGCTGTTGATGATGATTCGATTGGGCAGTCTGTTGGCTCGGAGCCAAGCCTGAATGAGGAACAACAGGTCCAGCAGCTTGGGATTGATCTTCACGGTAGCCTTGTACTTCACGTCCCGCAGGATGCGGCAAGCCTGTCTGTAGCCGGTGAGGTCCCAGCCCTTGCCTTTTCGGAAGTAACAGAAGCTTGCCTTTTCGCCGCTGGCCGGTCGTTCAAGCCGCAGGTAACGGTCACGGTTGAGGATCACTGCCCGCCAGTCACGTCGGCGTCGGGTTGTCGTGAGGGTTGCGGCGAATGTGCTGCCGGTAGCAAGCAGCAGAAGTGCGGCTGCCAGTGCCTTGAGCAGTTGCCTGCGGGACACGCCAGAGTTCGAAGTAGCCATGGAGCGATCGGCCTTCTCGAGCCGGGGTTAACAATATACACCCCCGCTATCACTCAAATCGAAGCCCCGTCCACAAAACGCTGGATCAGCTTGGAGACGCTAGAGAGGACGTCCTGGGTGCAGGCCGCACATCAACGTGACCTCAGCGATGCCGTCCCTTCCTGTGGTCTCGGTCAGAACGATCATCATCATCCCAGTCATGGTTTTGGTGGGAGTCTCGATAGCCGCCCCAGTAACGATCATGGTCGTGGTCGTGATGGTGGTACACACAGCCAGCGCTCGAAAGCAGGGTAACCAGCAAGGTGAGTTTGACGACTTGGGCAAGCATGGTCTCTACCTCTCACTTCAACGGGAGCCGATAGCCCTTACAGCCATCTGACAGCGTGCTTGCGTAAAGGGTCGTCAGTGAGTGGTGGAGCCTTTATCTGGTGGATGCGGCGGCGGGCTAGGGTTTTGCTCCATTGGCCAGCTCCAGCCGCTTGGCAATGCTTTCCAGCAAGATGAGGTCGCTCTGATTGAGCCGGCCCTCACGTGCCGCCTGTTCGATGGCGGACAGGGCTTCGCGAGAACGGGCGGTGAGGTTGCTGCCAATGGAGCAGGCGGCGCTTTGAGGTTCTGCAATTCGCAAAGCGGCTCGATTGGACGGCAGCAGGTCGCCGAGTTGCAGGCCGAGTGCATTGGCCATCCGGTCGAGGTCATCGAGCGAGGGTTCCCTTGAGCCCCTTTCGTAGTTGCCGACGCGCGATTGCGAAGGCCAGCCGCAAGCGGTCGCGAGTTTTCTCTGGGAGAGTCCTTTCTGCTTCCTGAAGTGTGCAATGCGCGAGCCAAGCGTTTTCATACCGCTGATCCTGATTGTTGAGTGAAACCGCTGATAATCACGAAATGTGCTTTTCTGGTCACGAATGGTGATTAGGATGGTGCTTGTCCTAAGTATTCCCATCAACACTTTCGAATCATCGGCGAGGACAACCTGACATGGCCACCAGGCATCTGCTCGCGCCAAGGTTAACCGGAGACGGCAAGTCGTTGCGCAATCAGCACGTTAGCCAGCCCGGAACCGTTGGTACTGCACGTCGCGAGGCAGGGGAGCGGAATAGCCAGTCCAGCCGCGGGTGGCGCGGCTCAATGGCAGCCGGGCCGCCATGACGGCGAGCAGGGGCTCGCATCGTTGACCTGGGTTTGAACCAGTCTGTGGGTGTCGGTGGAGGTTGCGTCCATACCGTCGGCCCGCGTCGACGTCTCTTGAACAGGTGGTCAGCCCGGGCCGGGTGAGGAATGGCGAAGTGCCCCCTGCCAATTGGCGATACGTATGAGCACTATCGAAACGGTTGATTTCTATTGGTTGCATGCGCGACTTAGTCTCTCTTCAACGCAAGTTGATGGAGGTGGCCATGTCCCACGTCGATGTCGTATCCCTGATCGGTACCGCTGTTCCAGAGTCGCTCAGGTCTGAAGGGCACATGGCCTGCTGGTTTGTTGCAGTGGACGGCGTGATGCGCTCCGGCCCCTTCGTCTCGCGTGACGCTGCTGGTGCCAGCAAGTCCATCTGGCTGCTCGAGTTGGCCAGGCGCCAACGTGATTCCAACCAATTCCTGGCCTGAGGGTTATCTCAGCCAAACCTGTTCTGCTCCATGCTCCCAACCTTGGCCCGCCTATATGGCGGGCATTTTGTTTCAAGTGCCGGAGCCGGTTCGTTGAATCGGCTCACGGCGGTCGACGTGGGGATTTCCTGCTGCTGGGTGCCGGGACTGGTTACACTTCACTTTTTCCCGGAAGCCCTGAATCGTGAAGTGGGACATTTTCTGCAACGTTGTCGATAACTTTGGCGATATCGGCGTGACCTGGCGACTGGCCCGGCAGTTGGTGGCCGATCATGGGCAGTCGGTTCGACTGTGGGTGGACGAGCCCGCTGTGTTTGCACCGCTTTGCCCAGGGGCCGATCCCATGGCCGAGTCGCAGTGGCAGCAGGGGGTTGAGATCCGGCATTGGCGCAAGGAGTGGCCAGGTGCCGAGCCTGCGGATGTGGTGATCGAAGCGTTCGCCTGCCAGTTGCCGGCGCCCTACCTCGCCGAGATGGCCGCCAGAGAACTCCGGCCGCACTGGCTCAACCTGGAATACCTGAGCGCCGAGGAGTGGGTAGCCGGTTGTCACGGGCTGCCTTCGTTCCAATCCAATGGGTTGCTGAAATATTTCTATTTCCCCGGATTCACGCCCGACACCGGCGGCCTGTTGCGCGAGGCGGGGCTGATTGAACGGCGCTGCGCGTTCCAGGCTGATCCGGCTGCTCGGCGGGAATTCCTGCAATCACTGGGCGTGCCTCTGCAGGAGGGGGCCCAGCTGATCTCTCTGTTCGCCTATGAGAACCCGGCATTGTCGGGCTGGCTGGATCAGCTGGCGTCCGGCCAGCGTCCCGTGCAGTTGCTGGTGCCCGTTGGTCGCGTACTGGGGGACGTTGCAAGTTGGCTCGGAGAGAATTCACTGGTAGCTGGCGCACATTTGCGCCGCGGTAGCGTAAGCATCCATGTGCTGCCTTTCGTCAGCCAGGACGATTACGACCGATTGCTTTGGAGCTGCGAGTTGAACGCTGTGCGCGGAGAAGATTCGTTCGTTCGCGCACAATGGGCCGGGCGACCATTCCTGTGGCACATTTACCAGCAGGAGGCGGACGCCCATTGGGAAAAGCTGGAAGCGTTTCTCGACCTCTACCTGCAGGAGCTGTCGCCCAGCGCAGGGCTGGCGCTGGCTGAAGCCTGGAGAGCCTGGAATGGCGGCGAGGGCATGGCTGAAGCCTGGGCTGCGCTGGCCGTCCAATGGCCAGAGCTGCAGCGGCATGCCGAGCAATGGTGCACTGTTCAGGCTGGCCAAACCGACCTGGCGACAGGTCTGGTGCAGTTTTGTACAAATTCGCTATGATACGCGGCCTGTTTTTTGTCACTCATCCAAATCGGATATTCGTATGAAAACCGCTCAAGAGTTCCGCGCCGGCCAAGTCGCCAACATCAATGGCGCTCCCTGGGTCATCCAGAAGGCCGAGTTCAACAAGTCCGGCCGTAACAGCGCAGTCGTCAAGATGAAGCTGAAAAACCTGCTGACCGGCGCCGGCACTGAAACCGTGTTCAAGGCCGACGACAAGCTGGAGCCGGTCATCCTCGAACGCAAGGAAGTGACCTACTCCTACTTCGCCGATCCCCTGTACGTCTTCATGGACACCGAGTTCAACCAGTACGAGATCGAGAAAGCTGACCTGGAAGGCGTCATGACCTTCATCGAAGACGGCATGACCGATGTCTGCGAAGCCGTTTTCTACAACGATCGCGTGATCTCCGTCGAACTGCCGACCACCATCGTTCGCGAAATCGCCTACACCGAACCGTCCGTCCGTGGTGACACCTCCGGCAAGGTGATGAAGACTGCCCGCCTGCACAACGGTGCCGAGCTGCAGGTTTCCGCCTTCTGCGAAATCGGTGACTCCATCGAGATCGATACCCGCACTGGCGAGTACAAGTCCCGCGTGAAGGCCTAAGCCTTTTGCGAGACAAGAAAAAGCCCGGCTGACGCCGGGCTTTTTCGTTTTTTGCGCTGTTTGCTTACTGCAGGTGTTTCTTCAGCTCTTCGGAGGCTTGTTGCATGGCCGAACGGGTGCCGGGCACGTTGGCCAGAACGTTGAGCAGGCCAAAGTCATGGATCATCCCGTTGTAGCGCACTGACGTCACCGGCACGCCGGCGGCGTCCAGCTTGCGGGCGTAGGCTTCGCCTTCGTCACGTAGCACGTCGAACTCCGCAGTCTGCACCAGGGCCGGTGGCAAGCCTTTCAGTTGCTCCACCGATGCTTGCAGCGGTGAGGCATAGATCTCGGCGCGCTGGCGCGGATCGGTGGTGTAGTTATTCCAGAACCATTGCATCAGGCTCTTGCTGAGGAAGTGGCCGTCGGCGAACTGGTTGTACGACGCGTTGTTGAAGTTGGCGTCGGTCACCGGCCAGAGCAGTGCCTGGAAGCGGATCTTCGGCGTGCCCTTGTCCTTGGCCATCAGGCTGACCACTGCCGCCATATTGCCGCCCACGCTGTTGCCAGCCACGGCCAGGCGCTTGCCGTCGACACCGATCTCCTGACCGTGCTCGGCCACCCACTTGGTCGCTGCATAGGCCTGGTTGATGGCCGTCGGATACTTGGCCTCGGGGGAGGGCGTGTAGTTGACGTACACCGCCACCGCACCGGATCCGGCCACCAGGTCACGAATCAGGCGTTCGTGGGTCGGGTAGTCACCCAGTACCCAGCCACCACCGTGGAAGAACATGAAGACCGGCAAGGTACCTTTGGCGCCTGCGGGGCGGACGATGGTCAGGTCGATTTGCTGGCCATCGGCGGTGATGGCCTTCTGGCTGACATCGGCCTTGGGCAGTTCCAGCTTGACGCCTGCCTGGGCACCCACCAGCACGGCACGGGCGTCCTTCGGCGCCAGGGTCTCCAGCGGCTTCCCGCCGCCTGCGGCCAGGGCCTCGAGGAAAGCCTGGGTGTTGCGTTCGACGCCTGGGCTACCGGCGGCGAAAGCGCTGCCCACGGAAAGAGCGAGCAGGCTACCGGCGAGAATCGTGCTGATCGGTTTCATCTTCATGTTCCTCCAGTTGGGTGGGCTGGGTTCAGACGGTGACGTTCAGACGGACGTCGATGTTGCCGCGAGTGGCGTTCGAGTACGGACAGACCTGGTGAGCGGCGGCTACCAGTTCTTCCGCGGCGGCGCGGTCAAGGCCCGGCAAGTCTATGTTGAGTTCCACTTCCAGGCCGAATCCGCCGGGGATCTGGCCGATTCCGACCTTGCCGGTGATGGAGGCGTCGGCCGGGATCTGGCGCTTGTTCTGACTGGCAACGAACTTCAGGGCACCGATGAAGCAGGCTGAATAGCCGGCTGCGAACAGTTGCTCGGGGTTGGTGGCTTCACCGCCCAGGCCGCCGAGTTCGCGGGGGGTGGTCAGTTTCACGTCGAGGAATCCATCGGAAGAAATAGCCCGTCCGTCACGGCCGCCGGTGGCAGTCGCGGTGGCGGTGTACAGCGCTTTGATGGTTTGCATGTCGAAGTCTCCAGGTGGTTTGCTTGATAAAAACTTGTGCGCTAAGTAAATGCGTTAACGTAAATTAGTGCGAATAAACTTAGTGCGCAAGATAAAATTTAGAGAATTTCGAAATAAGCCTATGCAGATTCTGGAATGAGTAGGTCAGACGGCCTTTTGCAGGCTGTTACGCAGGGCGACGAGTTCGGATTTGAGGCTGCCAAGCTCATCCAGGCCCAGCTCCGTTGCCGTCAGGATGCACGCGGGAACGCGCTTCGCCTGCTCCTGCATGGCCCGGCCCTTGTCGGTCAGACGCAGTTCCACCACGCGCTCGTCCTTGGTGCTGCGGGTGCGCGTGAGCAGTCCCTCGGCTTCCAGGCGCTTGAGCAGGGGCGTAAGCGAGCCGGGGTCGGTGAGCAATCGGGTGCTGATTTCGCCAACGGTAATGCCGTCACGTTCCCAGAGCACCATCATCGCGAGGTATTGCGGGTAGGTCAGGCCGAGTTCCTGAAGCAACGGCTTGTAGACCTTGGTCATCATCAGCGACGTGGAATACAGGGCGAAGCACAGCTGGTTGTCGAGCAGCAGTTCTTTACAGGTTTCGTTGGTGGCCATGGCTGTCTCCGGGCAGTGGAATGTCACTAATTTAGCGCGCAAGTCTTTCGCGGGCAAAATTCATGAGGGGCAGTGGCCGGCTGGGGCAACCGGCCAGCTGGAGGCTTTCTTGCGAGAGGCGCCGAACAAGCCACACTTGCAAGACCGATAACAGCACGGAGAGCAGCATGGAAAATCTGGAGAACCCCTATCAGGCTCCTCAGGCGGAGCTGACGCTGAGCACAGCCGAACCATTGCTGGCGAGTCGCGGGACGCGCTTGGGGGCAGCGTTGATCGATGGTTTGATCATGAGCCTGACGACCCTGCCAGTCGCTTTTTTCAGTGGTGCCTTCGAGGCGGCCAAGCAAGGTCTCGAACCGACGCTCGGCCAGCAGTTGTTGGGGTTGGTTGTGGGACTCGTCGCGTTTGTGCTGATCAATGGCCACTTCCTGAATCAGTATGGGCAGACGGTCGGCAAGCGCGTACTGAAAATCGCCATCATCGGCTTGCAGGGGGAGAAGCCCGAGCTGGCCGGGTTGATCGTCAAGCGTTACCTGATCTGGTGGCTGGTGGCATACATCCCATTGGTGGGCGCTTTGCTGGTGCTGGTGAACTACCTGTTCATCTTCCGCGGTGACCGGCGCTGCCTGCACGACCTCACGGCGGGGACGCGGGTCGTACAGCTACCGGGTTGATCAACCTCGACCCAGGCCGCTCTGCAGAGCCAGGTCCCAGGGCGGCACGGGGCCGAAACGGCTCTTCAGGAACTCCAGCAACAAACGGCTGCGCGAACTGGCCTCACCTTCCAGACGCAAGGCATAGATGCCGCTGGGTTCCGGAGGGGGCAGGCCGTTCTCGCAGAACAGCGGCACCAACTCGCCACGTACCAGGTAGTCGCTGATCAACCAGGTGGGCAGGTGAGCGATGCCGAGGCCAGCGAGGGCGCTGAACAGCAGCGTTTCGGCGTTGTTTGCGGTCATGCGCATGCGTCCGGGGCGTATCGATTGGAGGCGCCCATCCACCTCGAAGCGCCATGCGTACGGCGGCGCCAGGGCGTCCCAGTCCAGCCCGTCGTGCTCGGGCAGTTCGCGCACACTGCGGGGAATGCCGCGCCGCTTGAGGTAGTCCGGGCTAGCGCAGAGTACGCGCACCAGAGGCGCCAGTGGCGTGGCCACCAGGCGGGTATCCGCCAGCGGTCCGATGCGCAACACCAGATCCACCTGCCCAAGGTGCTCGCCTTCCATGTCGATGAAGCTGTCGATCAGCCGCAACTGCACATCCAGGCCGGGGTAGGTCACCAGGAACTCGGCAATGGCCGGAGCCAAGTGGCGGCGGCCGAACGGGGCCGGCGCATCTATGCGGATCAAACCTTCTGGCGCGCTGCTGAGTGACACCGCCTCGGCGCGGGCCAGGCGCAGTTCGGCGAGAATGCGCCTGGCCCGCTCGGCAAAAGCCAGGCCGGCGGGTGTTGCCCGTACCGCGTGGGTACTGCGGACGAACAGGCTGCTGCCCAGGGCCCGTTCCAAGGAGTCGATCCGTCGTGCCACTGCGGAAGGTGTTAGTGGATGGCGGCGTGCGGCGGCGGAAAAGCTGCCAGCGTCCATCACATCAAGGAACAGTGCCAGCTGCTCGGTAAGGGCATCGGGATTCATAGGCTTGCCTTTGCGATATGTGCACAGCCATTTTGCGCCGCTGTGCGTTTCCGTGCCAGCCGGGGCTGCGTAGCATGCGCGGCAGCTCAATGGAGGCGTTATGGATTTGCTGGCGATCGTGTTCAACCTGGTGCTTGGTGCGGCCCTCGGTACCCTGGGCGGGCTTTTTGGCATTGGCGGTGGGTTGATTGCCATTCCGGCGCTGGGCGTGCTGTTCGGCCTTGACCAGCAATTGGCCCAGGGAACCGCGCTGGTGATGGTGGTGCCGAATGTGCTGCTGGCGCTCTGGCGCTACCACCAACGCAACCGCATCGATGCGCGCTACGCGGGGCTGCTGGCAGCGACCGGCTTCGCCTGTGCCTGGCTGGCCTCGCTGTTTGCCGTACGCGTCGACGCGTCCAGTATGCGCCTGGCGTTCGTCGCCTTCCTGCTGGTGCTGGCTGCCTACAACGTTGCCAGGATGTTCATGGCCAAGACCGCAGCCAGCAGCGAATTGCGTCACCCCTGGCCCTGGCTGGGTGTGCTGGGCGGTGCGGCCGGTGCTGCGGGAGGATTGTTCGGCGTGGGCGGTGCGGTGATTGCCACTCCGGTGCTGACCAGCGTGTTCGGTACCACACAGGTGGCGGCCCAAGGCCTTTCGCTGGCTCTGGCGGCCCCTAGTACCGCCGTGACCCTGGCGACTTATGGGCTGCACGATCATGTGAGCTGGGCAATGGGACTGCCCCTGGCAGCGGGTGGCCTGCTCAGCATCAGCTGGGGTGTGCGCCTGGCCCACGCCTTGCCGGAACGGGTGCTGCGCTCGCTGTTCTGTGCATTCCTGGTGCTGTGTGCGGCGTTGCTGTTGATGAAGCAGGCCGGGCCGTAGGCAGGTTGGTGCTGAGCTTGCGAAGCCCAACATCCCGCACCAACCTGCGGAGAGATCGCAGTTAGATCCTGAAACCTTCGACGATGTGCTCGGCAAGGGTTTCGGTGACCGGCGACTGGCTGCTCTGGTTGCGGACCAGCACGATGCTGCACATCGGTAGCTGGGGCAGGCCTTCGGCTTCGCCAAGGATGCGCTGGTCGGGCGTGATCAGGCTTTGTAGTTGGGCTGTCACGGCGAGGCCTGCACTGACTACCGCCATGATCGCCGACAGGCTGGGGCTGGAGTAAGCGACCCGGTATTCGCGCTCGATGGCGTCCAGCGCATTGCAAGCCCAGGCACGACAGAAGCAATCGGTGTTGAACATGGCCAAGGGCATGGGGCGTTGCTCGTGGGGGCTGAAGCCGATCGCCTCGGCCCAGACGAAGCGTTCCTGGCGCAGCAGCTCGCCGATTTCGTTGCCCGGCTTGCGGGTGACGATGGTGAGGTCCAGGTCCTGGCGTTGCAGCAATTGCGACGAGGATTCGCAATGCACTTCCACCTGCACCAGCGGGTAGGACTGGGCGAAGCGCGAGAGGATGCCGGGCAGAAAACGCATCACGTAGTCATCCGGCGTGCCGATGCGCACCGAGCCGACCATATGTGGCTGGCGCAGGGTGTTCATCACCTCGCCGTGCAGCTTCAGGATGCGCCGAGCGTAGCCCAGCAGGATCTGGCCCTCCGCGGTCAGTCGCACCTGGCGTCCGTCGCGCTCGAACACCGTGCGCTGCAGCACGTCTTCCTCCAGGCGCTTCATCTGCATGCTCACCGCCGATTGGGTGCGGTTGACCGCCTCGGCCGCGCGGGTGAAACCGCCGTTGTCGGCGATGGCGACGAAGGTGCGGAGCAGTTCGGTATCGATGGCGGGGTAACTCATACATCAAATCCTGAGATGCAGTGCATCAGAAACATTCGTTGGATTGATCATAGGCCGGGCCTGAAACTAGCGCCATCCCCGAACGGAGGGTTGCACGATGAAAGGTCAATACGGTTTTGTCGGTACGCTGCATCAAGGTCAGGCCCTGGGTTCACCCAGCCGCGACAATCTGATCGAGCGGGCATGGAAGCAGGTCAAGCGCTGGAACCAATTGGCGCGGGAGCGCTATCAGCTGGCAACCTTGAGCGATGAAATGCTCAAGGACATCGGCCTGACCCATAGCGATGTCATGCAAGAGAGCGAGCGGCCTTTCTGGGACGATCCGCTGAAGAAATGAACCGCCAACCCAACTCAAGGACAACAGGGAGTATCCGATGTCGCAACACTATGAACTGGCCCAGGTGAACATCGCCTGGATGAAGGCGCCGCTGGACACGCCACAGATGGCCGATTTCGTCGCCAATCTGGAGCCCGTCAACGCCTTGGCCGAGGCTGCGGCGGGCTTCGTCTGGAGGTTGCAAGACGAAGGGGGCGATGCCACTGCCATTCGGCCATTTGGCGAGGATGTGCTAGTCAATCTCTCGGTATGGAGGGATGTCGCCAGCCTCACCGAGTTCGTCTACAAGTCGGCCCACATCGAGATGCTCAAGCGGCGCAAGGAGTGGTTCGAACGGACTGCCCATGCTCACCAGGTGCTTTGGTGGGTGCCACAGGGGCATCGTCCAGACGTGGCCGAGGCTGCCCACAAACTGGCTTTGCTGCGTGAGGCAGGGCCCACGCCCGAAGCCTTCACCTTCCGCCAGACCTTCCTGGCTCCCGATCAATGGATGCCCGCCGGGCCCTTTTCGGCCAGTGGCGACTCAACCGGAAGTTGATGCTACTTTGCTGTGAAGTGTCGGTATTTCACGGCAGGGAGCCCGCATGACGCCATCGCTTTCCCAGGCAGAGGCCCGCCGCTTGACGCTCAGCGCCCAGGGTTTCGCCCGCATACCCCGTGGCATTGTCCGCCACCGTCAATTGCGGGCGCAGCTCGATGCATTGGGCGTTGTGCAGATCGACTCCGTTAACGCCCTGGTGCGTTCGCACTACTTGCCGGCCTTTTCGCGCCTGGGTCATTACGACCGAGACTTGCTGGATGACCTGGCCTGGGGCAAGGTCAGACACCGCGCGCTGTTCGAATACTGGGGGCACGAAGCGTCATTGCTGCCTCTGGATCTGTATCCACTGATGCGCTGGCGCATGGCACGCGCGGCCAATGGCCAGGGTATCTACCAGCAACTGGCGCGCTTCGGTTTCGAACAGCAGGGCGTGATTCAGCGTGTGCTGCAGGCTGTGCGCGAGCAGGGCGCCCTCGGTGCCGGGGCCTTGAGCACCCGCGCCGAGCGTGCCGGCCCCTGGTGGGACTGGAGCGCGGAAAAACATGCGCTGGAATGGCTGTTCGCTGCGGGTGAAGTCACGGTAGCGGGGCGACGGGGTTTCGAGCGCCTCTACGACCTGCCGGAGCGGGTAATCCCGAGCGAGTGGCTGAACCAACCCGAATTGCCCGAGGCCGAGGCTCAACGCCGCCTGTTGTTGCGCTCGGCCACGGCCCTTGGTGTGGCCACCGAGCGCGACCTACGCGACTACTATCGCCTGGAGACCGCGGATTGCCAGGCGCGGTTGGCCGAATTGGTGGAAGCGGGCGAGTTGCAGCAGGTTGAGGTGCAAGGATGGAGGCAGCCGGGTTATTGCCCTGGCGAGCTGAAGATCCCGCGCAAGGTGAAGGCCAGTGCCTTGCTCTCGCCGTTCGACTCGCTAATCTGGGAACGCGCGCGGACCGAGCGCCTGTTTGACTTCCACTATCGCCTGGAAATCTACACCCCTCAGCATAAGCGCCAGTTCGGCTACTACGTGTTGCCATTCCTGCATGACGAGCGCCTGGCGGCTCGCGTCGACCTGCGTGCCGAGCGCGCCCAGGATCGCCTGGCGGTGCATGCCTTGCACGAAGAAGAACAGGGGCTGGGCGAGGGCGGCCTGCTGGCCCTGGCGGAAAATCTGCGAAAGCTGGCGGATTGGCTTGGCCTGGCGGAAGTGGCGATCACTTGTCGCCGCCCGGGCACTGTTCGCCTGCATGCTGCGCTGGGGCGCGTGGCGAACGGCTGATCCGTCGCCACGTGTTCACAGCTCTCAGAGTGTCAGTTTCAGCTTGCTGGTCAACGCCCCCGGCAGCAGCGTCGACCAGGTCTGGCGCTCGCCATAGGTGGCGTTGGAGAGGCGCAACTGCTGCTCCTGGGTCAGGGCCTCCAGATGCTCGCCGAGGAAACTGTAGAGACTGTCGTCGAAGCGCATGGTGCTGACCGGTGCCTGGATGCGTCCGTCCTCCACCCAGAACGTGGCGAAGCGGGTCATCCCGGTCATGCGCGCGGCGGGTACGTCGGACCAGTTCAGGTACCACAGGTTGCCGATGTAAAGGCCGGTGCCGAGAGCGTCCAGCGCCTGTTCCAGAGGGAGGGTGCCGGGAGCCACGGCCAGCGACTGAGGTGCCTCGTTGGCGTCGGCGCAGTTGACCGTCAAGCCGTACTCGCTTGCGCTGCGTGGGTAGACCAGCTGGCCCGTCAGGCGACCTTCGCGCAGCAGTGCAACGTCACTGCGCGGCGTGCCTTCCGGGCCGAATGCCGGGGCCATCGCGCCGGCCACCCGCTCATCCAGGTCGAGTAGCGGGCTGAGTTGGGCACTGCCTTCCTGCAAGCGTTGCAGCGGACTTTCCTTGTTGGCCAGAGCGCGGGCGGAAAAACCGCCCCAGGCGAGCATACCGAGCACTTCATCGAGGGCTGCCGGAGCGAGGTAGGCACGGTACTCGCCGGGTTCCAGGGTGCGCAGCGGCTTGCCGAGGTGGTCCAGTTGCTGGCGAGCATCATTGACGCGGCGGGCGAACTCGTCCGGGCTCCACTCGGCACCCGCATAATCGGCTTTGACAGCCTGGCCGTTGGCGTGGAACAGGCTCCAGTCGAAGTTGAAGTTATGCGCAACGTGCCAGCCAAAGGCGCCAAAGCTGTTGGCAAAGCCCCGATAGAGCGGGCCAGCGGCGTAGATGCCGACCAGGTCCAGCCCGTTCGCCAAGGATTCCATTTGCGCCAGTACGTCGGTGCTGTCGGGCAACCGGGCTTCACCGAGAGTGCGACGCTGCCAGGCTGATCGTTCCAGTTGCAGGTAAGGATCCGGCGGCAGCTCGCTGACGGCCACTCGCAGTTGCACCAGGCCGTCGGCAAGCCGCTGGTGATCGGTGTCCAGATCGCCAGCGAGGGTAATGGCGAGTTCCGCGTGGCGCCCATCGCGGATCAGCTTCAAGCGGGCAACGGCCTGACGCACCCGGCCGGCCTGGCGCACTTGCGCGTGGTTGAGGCGGATGAATTCGGACTCCTCGGCGCTGTACCAGAGGGTGAAGTCTTCGCCGGCCTGCAACTGGGGGCCCAGGCTTCCGGCGAGGACGGTGAACAGGGATTCTGCGTGGCTCATCAGGCTGCACCTCCGAATACGTCGACCTGGCTGAACACGCAGGCAGGTGACGCATGGCCGACCCGCACCACCTGGTTCGGCTCGCCCTTGCCGCAATAGGGCGTGCCATGGACTTCCAAGGTGCTGGCATCGCCGACGGCAGCAAGGTTGCGCCAGAACTGCGAGGACACGCCCCGGTAGTTGGGATTCTTCACCACACCCTTGAGCTCGCCGTTCTCGATCAATCGGCCCCACTCGCAGCCGAACTGGAACTTGTTGCGCGCATCGTCGATGGACCAGGAGCGGTTGGTGGACATCAACACCCCGTGCTCGATGCCAGCGATCAACTGGGCCAGGCTCTGGTCGCCCGGTTCCAGGTTGAGGTTGGCCATGCGGTCGATGGGCGCACGGTTCCAGCTACTGGCGCGGCTGTTGGCCACTCCGGGCAAACCGCTACGCAGTTGCGACAGGGTGCCACCGAGGGGGCGCAGCAGCAGGCCATCTCGGATCAACAACTCCTTGCGTGCCGGGTGGCCGTCATCGTCGTGGCTGTAGCTGGCCAGTTCTTCGGGGATGCCAGGGTCGAAGGTGACATTCAGCAACCTGGATCCGTACTGGTAGCGGCCGAAATCCGCAAGATCGATGAAGCTGGTGCCGGCGTAGTTGCGCTCGTCGCCAAGGATGCGGTCCAGTTCCAGCGGGTGGCCAATGGATTCGTGGATCTGCAGCATCATCTGGTCGGGCATCAGCAAGAGGTCGGTGCGGCCGCTCGGGGTATTGGAAGCCAGCAGCAGCTGCAGGGCTTCGTCCGCAACTCGCGCTGAGGCACCGACGAATCCCAGGCGCTGAAGTATCTCGGCTCCGCCTTGCTGGCCACTGCCGTAACCGCCGAAAGTGCGGGTCTGGCTGTCACTGCCGTCGAATGCGGTCACGCTGATGCCTGGATAGACGAAGCGCAGCGCCTGCCATTGCTCGGCGCCTGCGCTATTGAGGTAGAGCTGTTCGTGCCGCTGGCAGTCGAGATAAAGGTTCCAGTTCACCAGGCGCGGGTCGCTGGGAACGCGCGCGGACTCTTCGGCCAGCAGCTCGAAGCGTTCGACAAGGCCCGGGAAGGGGAGGTGCAGACTGGGCGACTCGTAATGCGCCTGGCCTTTCGGTGTTGGCGGTTCACCCGGCGGCACCAGGGCATGGCGACTGATCAGCTGGGCCTGCCGTTCGGCGGCTTCGAGGGCACGCTGCAGCCCGGCAAGACTCAGGTCGCTGGTAGCAGCATAGGCCTCCACGCCGGCGATGCGCACGCTGAGCATCGCACCGAGGTCGTCGGTGAAAGCCGGCGGCTCGGGAACATTGCGTCGCAGGCTGCAGTGTTCGCCCGTTTGCCGGACGATGCGCAGGGCGTGGAACTCGGCATGAGTGGTCAGCGCAGCGAAGTGCTGCTTCAAGCGTTCGAACACGGGGTTCCCCCTACACCTGAGAATTCGCAGGCTTCATGGTGAGCGCGCCTCGAGCCGCGTTCAAGGGCTCAAGGACGATGTAATGGCTTGGTAAATAGCCGGTAAAGAGGCTATGCCTGGCGGCTACAACTGCTTATCGTTCAGGCTCTCGCACAGCTTGACCCGAATCATGTCCCCAAATCCTCAAAAAACCCCGCACGCACGCACCCTTCGTCATTGGATGACCATCGCCTTCGGTCTGCTCGCCTTGCTCGCGCTGATCTGGTGGCTGTGGCCGGAAACGGCCGCCCAACCCGCCGGCAAAAGCGGTCGAGGAGGGCCAGGACGCCCGGGCTTCGGCGCGTTCTCCGGACCGGTCCCGGTGCGTGTGGCAACCGTGACGCGAGCCGACTTCCCTGTGTACCTCAAAGCGTTGGGCACGGTGACCGCGCTGAACACGGTGAACGTGCGCGGCCGCGTCGACGGCGAGCTAGTCAAATTGCAGTTCGAAGAAGGTCAGCAGGTCAAAGCCGGCGACCTGCTGGCAGTGATTGATCCGCGTCCCTACGAGGTCGCCTTGCAACAGGCCCAGGGCACTTTGCTGCAGAATCAGGCGCAGCTCAAGAATGCCGAGATCGACCTGGCGCGCTACAAGGGCCTGTATGCCGAAGACAGCATCGCCAAGCAGACCCTGGATACCCAGGCGGCACTGGTGAACCAGTACAAAGGCACCCTCAAGGCCAACGAGGGTGCTGTGGCCGAGGCCAGGCTGAACCTTGAATTCACCCAGGTCCGTGCGCCGATTTCCGGCCGCCTCGGCCTGCGCCAGGTGGATCTTGGCAACCTGGTCACCAGTGGCGACACCACGCCGCTGGTGGTGATCACCCAGACCAAACCGATCAGCGTGGCCTTCACCCTGCCGGAGGGCCAGCTGCCCACCGTGGTTTCGCGCTTCCGCAACGGTCAGCCGCTGGTAGTCGAAGCCTGGGACCGCGCTGACACGGTCAAGCAGGCCGAAGGTGTGTTGCAGAGCCTGGACAATCAGATCGACACCACCACCGGCACGCTGAAGCTCAAGGCCCGGTTCGCCAACGACGACGAGATGCTGTTCCCCAACCAGTTCGTGAATGTGCGCCTGCGCGCCGACCTGATCCCGCAAGCGGTGCTGATCCCCTCGGCCGCTGTGCAGTTCGGCAGCCAGGGCACTTTTGCCTACGTGATGGACGGCGAGAAGAAGGTCAAGGTCAGGCAGCTCGAAACCGGCCCCGGCGATGGTGAACTGACTGTGGTCAGCAAAGGCCTGGAGCCGGGCGACAAGGTAGTGCTGGAAGGCACCGACCGCCTGCGCGATGGCAGCGAAGTGGAAGTGGTGCACGACAAGAGCGAGGTACCGGCCGGGCCCAGCGAGCAATTGCAGGGGGCCAAACCTGAAGGCCAGGACGCGAAAGGCGGCGTATGAACCTCTCGCGTCTGTTCATCCTGCGTCCGGTCGCCACCACCCTGAGCATGCTGGCGATCCTCCTCGCCGGCCTGATCGCCTACCGCTTGCTGCCGGTTTCCGCCCTGCCAGAGGTGGATTACCCGACCATCCGCGTCATGACCCTCTATCCGGGCGCCAGCCCGGACGTGATGACCAGTGCCGTGACCGCGCCGCTGGAGCGCCAGTTCGGGCAGATGCCGGGGCTGACGCAGATGTCCTCCACCAGTTCCGGTGGCGCCTCTGTGATCACCTTGCGCTTCAGCCTGGAAGTCCAGCTGGACGTGGCCGAGCAGGAGGTGCAAGCAGCGATCAATGCGGCCACCAACCTGTTGCCCAACGACTTGCCGGCTCCGCCCGTCTACAACAAGGTCAACCCGGCGGACACGCCCGTCCTGACCCTGGCGGTCAGCTCCAAGACCATGCCGCTGCCCAAGCTGCATAACCTGGTCGACACGCGCATGGCCCAGAAGCTGGCGCAGATCAGTGGCGTCGGCATGGTCAGCATTGCGGGTGGCCAGCGCCAGGCCGTGCGCATTCGCGTCAACCCGGAAGCCCTGGCGGCCAACGGCTTGAACCTGTCGGATGTGCGCAGCCTGGTCGGTGCGTCGAACGTCAACCAGCCCAAGGGTAACTTCGACGGCCCGACGCGCGTGTCGATGCTGGACGCCAACGATCAGCTCAAGTCGGCTGAGGAATACGCCAACCTGATCCTTGCCTACCAGAACGGTGCGGCGCTGCGCCTGAAAGATGTGGCCGACATCGTCGACGGTGCCGAGAACGAACGCCTCGCCGCCTGGGCCAACCAGAACGAAGCGGTGCTGTTGAACATCCAGCGCCAACCTGGCGCGAATGTTATCGAGGTGGTCGACCGCATCCAGGCGCTGCTGCCTTCCATCACCGCCAACCTGCCGGCGGGCCTGGACGTGGTGGTGCTCACCGACCGCACCCAGACCATCCGCGCAGCCATCACTGACGTGAAGCATGAGCTGTTCCTCGCCATCGCCCTGGTGGTGATGGTGACCTTCCTGTTCCTGCGTCGCCTCAGCGCCACCATTATTCCGTCGATTGCCGTGCCTTTGTCGCTGGTGGGCACCTTCGCGGTGATGTACCTGGCCGGCTTCTCCATCAACAACCTGACACTGATGGCGCTGACCATCGCCACCGGTTTCGTGGTCGACGACGCCATCGTCATGCTGGAGAACATCGCGCGGCACCTGGAGGAGGGCGCCACGCCGCTGGAGGCGGCGCTCAAAGGAGCCAGGCAGATCGGCTTCACGCTGATCTCGCTGACCTTCTCGCTGATCGCGGTGCTGATCCCGCTGCTGTTCATGGCCGACGTGGTGGGGCGCCTGTTCCGCGAGTTCGCCATCACCCTGGCGGTAGCCATCCTCATCTCCCTGGTCGTGTCCCTGACCCTGACACCGATGATGTGCGCACGCCTGCTCAAGCGCGAAACCAAGGAAGAGGAGGGCGGCTTCTACAAGGCCAGCGGCGCCCTCATCGACGGCATGATCGCGAGCTACGGCCGCGGCCTGACCTGGGTGCTCAAACACCAGGGGCTGACGCTGCTGGTGGCGGTGGGCACGCTGGTGCTGACCGTGCTGCTTTATCTGGCCGTGCCCAAGGGCTTCTTCCCGGTGCAGGACACCGGTGTCATCCAGGGCATCACCGAGGCGCCGCAGTCCGTCTCGTTCCGCTCCATGAGCGAGCGTCAGCAGCATGCCGCTGCGCTGATCCTCAAGGACCCTGCGGTAGAAAGCCTGACTTCCTACATCGGCGTGGATGGCGATAACGTCACGCTCAACAGTGGGCGCCTGCTGATCAACCTCAAGCCCCATGCCGAGCGTGACCTGACCGCCAGCGAAGTGATCCAGCGCCTGCAACCGGAGCTGGAACGCCAGAGCGAGATCCGCGTCTACCTGCAGCCGGTGCAGGATCTGACCATCGAAGACCGGGTCAGCCGCACCCAGTTCCAGTTCAGCCTGGAGTCACCGGACGCCGACCTGCTCAACGAGTGGACCGGCAAGCTGGTCGACGCCTTGCGCCAGCAGCCGGAGCTCTCGGACGTGGCCAGCGACCTGCAGGACAAGGGGCTGCAGGTGTACCTGAACATCGACCGCGACATGGCCGGACGACTCGGCGTGGAAATATCCAGCATCACCGATGCGCTGTACGACGCCTTCGGCCAGCGGCAGATTTCAACCATCTTCACCCAGGCCAGCCAATACCGCGTGGTGCTGGAGTCCGCCCCGGGCGAGCAGATCGGGCCGCAGGCGCTGCAGCAGATCCACGTTGCCACCAGCGCCGGCAGCCAGGTGCCGCTAACCGCGCTGGCGAAGGTGGAGGAGCGCCAGGCGCAACTGGCCATCAACCACATCGGCCAATTCCCGGCGGTGACGCTGTCATTCAACCTCGCGCCGGACGTGGCACTGGGCGAAGCCGTGGCGGTGATCGAGCGGGTGCAGCAGGAAATCGGCATGCCGGAAGGCATCCAGATTCGCTTCCAGGGTGCAGCGGCAGCCTTCCAGGCCTCGCTGTCGAGCACGCTGCTGCTGATCCTCGCGGCCGTAGTGACCATGTACATCGTTCTGGGTGTGCTCTACGAGAGCTACATCCACCCGGTGACCATACTCTCCACGCTGCCCTCGGCGGGTGTGGGTGCCTTGCTGGGGCTGCTGCTGACCGGCAATGACCTGGGCCTGATCGCCATCATCGGCATCATCCTGCTGATCGGCATCGTGAAGAAGAACGCGATCATGATGATCGACTTCGCCCTGGAGGCCGAACGGCAGCAGGGCATGTCGCCTGAGGCGGCCATCTACCAGGCGGCGCTGCTGCGCTTCCGGCCGATCCTGATGACTACCCTGGCGGCCCTGTTCGGCGCCATACCGTTGATGCTCGCCACCGGCTCTGGCGCTGAACTGCGCCAGCCCCTGGGGCTGGTGATGGTCGGTGGTCTGCTGCTGAGCCAGGTGTTGACGCTGTTCACCACGCCGGTGATTTACCTCGCGTTCGACCGCCTGGCACGCCGCTTCACCGGCCGCAGCGCGGCGGGAGTGGCGGTATGAGCCGCTTTTGTTCCCTCTCCTGCTTGCGGAAGAGGGTTGGGGTGAGGGTGGTTGAGGCCGGCTCGGTATTCAGCAGCGCCCACCATCCCTCATCCGACCCTTCGGGCCACCTTCCCCCAGCGGGAGAAGGGATATGAACCTCTCAGCCCCTTTCATCCGCCGCCCAGTGGCCACCATGCTGCTGAGCCTGGCGATCCTGCTGCTGGGCAGCGTCAGCTTCGGCCTGTTGCCGGTGTCGCCGCTGCCGCAGATGGATTTCCCGGTGATCACTGTGCAGGCCAGCCTGAGCGGTGCCAGCCCGGAAATCATGGCGTCCAGCGTCACCACGCCACTGGAGCGGTCCCTTGGCACCATCGCCGGGGTGAACCAGATGACCAGTCGCACTGGCCAGGGCTCGACGCGGATCATCCTCCAGTTCGACCTTGACCGTGACATCAACGGCGCCGCCCGTGATGTTCAGGCGGCCATCAATGCCTCTCGCAACCTGTTGCCCAGTGGCATGCGCAGCATGCCCACCTACAAGAAGGTCAACCCGTCGCAGGCGCCGATCATGGTGCTGTCGCTGACTTCCGACGTCCTGCAGAAGGGCCAGCTCTACGACCTGGCCTCGACCATCCTGGCGCAGAGTCTGTCGCAGGTGAAAGGCGTCGGCGAGGTGCAGATTGGCGGCAGCTCGCTGCCGGCGGTACGGGTGGAACTGGAGCCGCAGCTGCTCAACCAGTACGGCATCGCCCTGGACGATGTGCGCAGCACCATCGACGCCGCCAACCAGCGCCGGCCCAAGGGCGCTGTGGAGGATGCCGGCCGCCACTGGCAGGTGGGTGCCAATGACCAGTTGGAAAAGGCTGCCGACTATGCACCGCTGATCATCCGCTACCTGGATGGCGCCGCCCTGCGCTTGGGCGACGTAGCCAAAGTCCGCGACGCAGTGGAAGACCGCTACAACAGCGGCTTCTTCAACGACAATTCGGCGGTGCTGCTGGTGATCAATCGCCAGGCCGGCGCCAACATCATCGAGACCATCGAAAGCATCAAGACGCAGCTGCCAGCGTTGCAGGCGGTGTTGCCGGCCAGCGTCAAGCTGGACCTGGCCATGGACCGCTCGCCGGTGATCCGCGCCACCCTGCACGAAGCCGAGCGCACGCTGCTGATTGCCGTGGCGCTGGTGATCCTGGTGGTTTTCCTGTTCCTCGGTAACCTGCGCGCTTCGCTCATCCCCGCGCTGGCGGTGCCGGTATCGCTGGTGGGTACCTTCGCGGTGATGTACCTGATGGGCTTCTCGCTCAACGTGCTGTCGCTGATGGCGCTGATCCTCGCTGCCGGATTGGTGGTGGACGACGCCATCGTGGTGCTGGAGAACATCTCGCGGCATATCAACGATGGCATGGCACCCTTCAAGGCCGCGTTGCAGGGCACCCGTGAAGTGGGCTTCACGCTGCTGTCGATGAACCTCTCGCTGGTGGCAGTGTTCGTCTCCATCCTGTTCATGGGCGGCATCATCGACCGGTTGTTCCGCGAGTTCTCCCTGACCCTGGCGGTGGCCATCCTGGTGTCGCTGCTGGTTTCGCTGACGCTGACACCGATGCTCTGTGCGCGCTGGCTCAAGCCCCACGTGCCGGACCAGGACAGCCGCATCCAGCGTTGGAGCGAGGCCATCCACCAGCGCATGGTCGATGTCTATGGCCGTAGCCTCGGCTGGGCCTTGCGCCACCCGCGCCTGACCCTGGCCAGCCTGCTGGTGACCATCGCCTGTAACGTCGGGCTGTACGTGGTGGTACCCAAGACCTTCCTGCCACAGCAGGACACCGGCCAGTTGATCGGCTTCATTCGTGGCGATGACGGCCTGTCCTTCAGTGTGATGCAGCCGAAGATGGAGATTTTCCGCCGCGCCGTCCTGAAGGACCCGGCGGTGGAAAGTGTGGCCGGCTTCATTGGCGGCAGTGGTGGGATCAACAATGCCTTCATGATCGTGCGCCTGAAACCCATCGCCGAGCGCAATTTGTCGGCGCAGAAGGTCATCGAACGGCTGCGTGAGCACCTGCCCAAAGTGCCCGGCGGGCGCCTGATGCTGATGGCCGACCAGGACCTGCAATTTGGTGGCGGCCGCGAGCAACGCAGCTCGCAGTACGAATACGTGTTGCAGTCCGGCGAGTTGGCAGATCTGCGCACCTGGGGGCCGAAGGTCACCGCTGCGCTCAAGGCATTGCCGGAGCTGACCGCCATCGACGCCAACGAGGGCGATGGCGCCCAGCAGGTTACGCTGGTCGTGGACCGAGACACTGCCAAGCGCCTGGGCATCGACATGGCCATGGTCACGTCGGTACTGAACAACGCCTACAGCCAGCGGCAGATATCCACCATCTACGACAGCCTGAACCAGTACAAGGTGGTGATGGAGGTCAATCCGAAGTACGCCCAGGATCCGGAAACCCTCAAGCAGGTGCAGTTGATCACCGCCGACGGTTTACGTGTGCCGCTGTCCAGCTTCGCCCGTTACCAGCGCAGCCTGGAGGAGGACCGCGTCACTCACGAAGGGCAGTTCGCCTCGGAGAGCATCGCCTTCGACCTGGCGCCCGGCGTCAGCCTCGACCAGGCGACGCTCGCCATCGAGAAGGCGGTGGCCGCCATCGGTCTGCCCAGCTCGGTGATTGCCCGTCTGGGCGGCAGCGCCGATGCCTTCGCCAGCACCCAGCAGAACCAGCCCTGGATGATCCTGGCGGCGCTGGGCCTCGTGTACCTCGTGCTGGGCATACTCTACGAGAGCTACATCCACCCGTTGACCATCCTCTCGACGCTGCCGTCGGCAGGGGTGGGCGCGCTGCTGGCGATCCTCGCCATCGGCGGCGAGTTCAGCCTGATCTCGCTGCTCGGCCTGTTCCTGCTGATTGGTGTGGTGAAGAAGAACGCCATCATGATGATCGACCTGGCCCTGCAGTTGGAGCGCCACGACGGGCTGTCGCCGGACGAATCCATCCGTCGCGCCTGCCTGCTGCGCCTGCGTCCGATCCTGATGACCACGCTGGCGGCGATCCTCGGCGCCGTACCGTTGCTGATCGGCGGCACCGAGGGGGCGGAAATGCGTCAGCCGCTGGGCGTGGCCATTATTGGCGGCCTGGTGCTGAGCCAGATCCTCACCCTCTATACCACGCCCGTGGTTTACCTCTACCTCGACCGCCTGCGCCATCGCTTCAATCGTTGGCGCGGCGTGCGTACCGATGCCGCATTGGAAACACCGCTATGAAAACCCCGCTTCCGACCCCGAAACCGCTGTGCCGCGCCGTTGCTTTGGCCTTCGCTGGGCTGCTGCTGGCCGGCTGTGCCATCGGCCCGGATTACAAACGTCCCGAGCATGTGCTGCCCGCACAGTTCAAGCACGCCGAAGGCTGGAAGTTGGCCACCCCGGCTGACCTGGAACACCGTGGCCGTTGGTGGGAGCTGTACGGCGACACCACGCTGAGCGATCTGCAGCAGCGCCTGGGGGCCTCCAATCAGACACTGGCCCAGTCCGTTGCCCAGTACCGCCAGGCCCAGGCATTGGCCCGCGGTGCTCGTGCGTCGTTCTTCCCGTCGGTTTCCGCAAACGTCGGCAAGACCCGTTCGGGGCAGGGCGGTGGCAGCAGCACGGTGCGCCTGGCCGACGGCTCCACCGTGACCAGTTCCGGGAGCAGTGGTGTATCCAAGAGCTACGATGCCAATCTCGGGGTGAACTGGGAACTGGACCTGTGGGGTAAGCTGCGTAGGCAACTGGAGTCCGACACCGCGAGCATGCAGGCCAGTGCTGCCGATCTCGCCGCTGCCCGCCTGAGCCTGCAATCGGAGCTGGCGCAGAACTATCTGCAACTGCGTGTTCTCGATGCGCAGAGGCGATTGCTGGATGCCACGGTCGCCGCTTATCAGCGTTCGCTGACCCTGACGGAAAACCAGTACAAGGCCGGCATCGTCACCAAGGCGGACGTAGCCCAGGCCACCACCCAGCTAAAAGGCACCCAGGCCCAGGCTATCGACTTGAAGTACCAGCGCGCCCAACTCGAGAACGCCATCGCCGTGCTGGTTGGCGTTCCGCCAGCGGAGTTCAGCCTGACCGAGGTGGACAGCGTGCCGGGCTTGCCGCAAGTGCCGGCGCTGCTGCCCTCGCAACTGCTGGAACGCCGCCCTGATGTTGCCGCTGCCGAACGCGACGTCATGGCCGCCAACGCACAGATCGGTGTCGCCAAGTCCGCTTATTTCCCGAGCCTGAGTCTCACGGCGGCGGGTGGCTATCGTGGTGACAGCCTGAGCGACTGGATCAGCACGCCGAACCGCTTCTGGTCGATTGGGCCAGAGTTCGCCATTACGCTGTTCGACGGTGGGCTGATCCGCTCCCAGGTGGCCCAGACCGAAGCCAGCTACGACCAGACCGTGGCCTTCTACCGCCAGACCGTGCTCGACAGCTTCCGCGAGGTGGAGGACTACATGGTCCAGTTGGATGTACTGGAAGAGGAGAGCGGGGTGCAGCAGGAAGCCCTGGACGCCGCCCGTGAGGCTCTGCGCCTGACCACCAATCAGTACAAGGCTGGTACCGTCGATTTCAACAGCGTGGTGACCACCCAGACCACCGCGCTCAGCAACGAACGCAGTGTGTTGACCCTGCTTGGCAGCCGTCTCACCACCAGCGTCCAACTCGTCGCCGCCCTGGGCGGCGGTTGGGAGCAGGCGCAGTTGGAGAAGGCGGATTCGGACGCGGAAGAGCTGCCCTAATGGACATCCGCAGGGCAGGCCTTCGGTCTGCTTGGCGAATGAATTGGCTCTGTCGGCGTTAGCTGTTGCTAGCCATCAACGGTCGGGCTGAGAGCCCTGTAGGAGCGAGGGGGACGCCGAGTTCTTGCTCGCGAAATGCGCCCGTTCGCCAGCAAGCTGAACTGGCTTAATGATTTTGGACACCTCACTCGGGCGCTATGATGGCCCAAATCTGAGGTATGTCGGAATGCGTAAGTCCTACTCGAATGAATTCAAACTCAAGGCTGCCAGCATGGTTCTGGACG
>NZ_JAGTIS010000010.1 GCF_018704125.1 Metapseudomonas boanensis
CCCATCCCGAACTCAGTAGTGAAACGACGCATCGCCGATGGTAGTGTGGAGCTTCTCCATGTGAGAGTAGGTCATCGTCAAGCTCCTATCCCAAACCCCCGATACGCCCAGGCGTGTCGGGGGTTTGTCTTTGGGCGTTGAAAAGAATGGTGCTTCGTCGGTAGCGATCATTCAATCAAGATGTCCGGTTCCTGATTGCGCAGCGCAATTCAATGTCCACTTTCTATGCAATTGTGATGTGCATCGATATGATGCCTGCCTTATTCTGAGCTGGATCCCGCAAATGCTGACTCTTTTAAAGCTACTGCAGGATGGTCGCTTCCACTCCGGGCAGTCTCTAGGGGCTGCGCTGGGAGTCAGCAGAAGTGCTGTCTGGAAGCAGCTGCAGCAGCTTGAGGCAGAGTTAAATCTGCCAATCTACAAGGTTCGTGGCCGAGGCTATCGGCTGCAGCGCCCGCTGAGCTTGTTGGACCAGGAATCGCTTAACAGGAGTGACTGCCCTTGGCCTTCTGTGGTCCTTGATTCAATTGACTCCACCAATGCGGAGGTTATGCGGCGAATCAGTGCGGGGTATATACCTCCTTTTGCTGTCGCCGCTGAGCGTCAGACTGCCGGGCGGGGTCGTCGGGGCAGGCATTGGGTAAGCCCGTATGCTGAGAATCTGTATTACAGTCTCGCCTTGCGCATAGATGGGGGGGCTCGCCAGTTGGAGGGCTTGAGCCTCGTCATTGGCCTTGCGGTGTTAGCCACCTTGCGCTCTTTCGGCGTCACAGGGGTTGGACTGAAGTGGCCAAATGATCTGCTGGTAAACAATCGAAAGATCGCGGGCATACTGCTGGAGCTAGTTGGGGACCCGGCCGATATCTGCAATGTAATAGTTGGCATTGGCATCAACGCGAACATGCTGGTTGCTAACGAAGACATCGGCCAGCCCTGGACTTCCATGGCTGCGGAAGTGCCCGGTCTGGTAGATAGGACGGCTCTTGCTGTGCGCCTCGGCCAGTATCTGGGTGACTACTTGGTTCGTCATAGGGACGAAGGTTTCCCTGCGCTTCGTGCGGAGTGGGAGGCCGGCCACCTTTGGCAGGGGGCAAGGGTCAACCTGATCGCCGGTGCGCAAACAATAACGGGCATTGTGTTGGGCATCGATTCGACGGGTGCTTTACGACTCAGTGTCTGCGGCGAAGAGCGAGCCTATAGTGGCGGAGAGCTCTCCTTGAGGTTGAGTGATGATTCTTGAGCTTGACTGCGGAAACAGCTTTATCAAGTGGCGTGTCATTGATGGGGCTCAGGCTGTCACGGTCATTGGAGGGGTGGTCGGCTCTGATTCAGAGCTGGTTTCAGCACTTCTGGCGATGCCAGCGCCTTCGCTCACGCATTGCCGGCTGGTAAGCGTGCGTAGTGATGACGAGACCCTTGCTCTGACCAGGCGTCTGGATGAACTGTTTGGAATTGAATCCGTCTGTGCCAGACCTGCCCTGGAGATGGCTGGGGTTCGGAATGGTTATGTTGAGTATCAGCGGCTTGGCCTCGACCGTTGGCTGGCTGTTCTCGGTGCATTTCATTTAGCGAAAAAACCTTGCCTGGTCCTCGATCTTGGGACAGCGGTGACCTCGGATCTTGTTATGGCTGATGGCGAGCACTTGGGTGGATTCATCTGTCCGGGCATGCCGCTGATGCGCAATCAGTTGCGTACGCATACTCGTCGTATTCGTTATGACGACGAGGCTGCGAGTAGGGCGCTTGATGAAATGGCGCCCGGCCGCACCACTGTAGAGGCGGTGGAGCGAGGTTGCTTGTTGATGCTTCGGGGATTCGTGCTTGCGCAGATGGAGTTAGCCAAAGAGTATTTGGGTGATAATTTCGAGGTATTTCTCACGGGAGGGGATGCGCTCCTGGTCCGTGATGTGCTGCCAGGGGCCAGGGTATTGCCTGATCTGGTGTTCGTTGGGCTTGCAATAGCCTGTCCATTGGACTGAGGTCGGTTATGCGTTGGCTGTTCTTGTTGTTTCTTGTGCTCAATCTCTTCTATTACGTTTGGCACCAGCAGCAGGCGCCGCTGCGACCCAAGGAGGTTGAATCGCTGGCGATGTACAAGGGGGGGCAGCGGGATATTCGCTTGCTGAGCGAGTCAGATGCTGCTCAGCCAAGAAGAATTCGCCCTGTGGCAGAGGCGGAGATCCCTACTTGCCTATTCCTGGGTGGTTTTGAGCGCCAAGAGCAGGCGCGCGAGCTTGAGCAGCGAATGGTCAGTCTGGATGTCAGGGCGAGTGTGCAGCCTGTGGACGCTACTGCGGGGACGGATTACTGGGTGTATTTAACTCCGCTGGCTTCGCGTGAGGCATCCCTGCGTCAGCTGAAGGAGCTTCAGGCGCGGAAGATCGACAGTTACATCATCACCCAAGGAGATTTGGTCAACGGGATATCGCTAGGGATATTTCCACGAACCGATTCCGCGGAAAGTGTAATGCAGAGGCTGAGGGATGCTGGCTATGAGCCTTTTATGCGCGAGTTGTCTCGTGCGCACCGGGATTATTGGGTGCGAATAGCCCCTGAAAGCCGCCGTTTGGTCGATGACATGCTTCTTGAGCGGCTGGCAGCGGATTTTTCTGGTTTAAAACATCAACTTATGTCGTGCGAAGGTGTTGCATCTCCTCGTTAGCTTGAATAGAATGGCGCCCGCTTCACAAGGAGGTCTAAGTGACTGAGTTGCGAAGCTGCTGTTCAACGAAGCTAACCTCAAGATTTTAATGAGAAAAAGCTTGACAGCAGGGTGGCATGAGATGAGAATGCCGCCTCCCGTTGGAGGGGTTCCCGAGCGGCCAAAGGGATCAGACTGTAAATCTGACGTCATAGACTTCGAAGGTTCGAATCCTTCCCCCTCCACCAGATTTAGCGTGAGCTGCAGGCTCCGCGGGTATAGTTCAGTGGTAGAACCTCAGCCTTCCAAGCTGATGATGCGGGTTCGATTCCCGCTACCCGCTCCAAGTTTGTTGTTCGTGCGATGTGTTTTGCTCATGTAGCTCAGCTGGTAGAGCACACCCTTGGTAAGGGTGAGGTCAGCGGTTCAAATCCGCTCATGAGCTCCATCTAAACAAAGGCAGATATGAAAATATCTGCCTTTGTTTTAATGGCGGCGTGACTCGCTCAATTCTTTGATGGGAGACGTTCTCGATGGCTAAAGAAAAGTTCGAACGTAACAAACCGCACGTCAATGTCGGCACCATTGGTCACGTTGACCATGGCAAGACCACTCTGACTGCTGCTCTGACCAAGGTCTGCTCCGAAACTTGGGGTGGTTCCGCTCGTGCGTTCGACCAGATCGACAACGCGCCGGAAGAGAAGGCTCGCGGTATCACCATCAACACCTCCCACGTTGAGTACGATTCCGCTGTTCGCCACTACGCTCACGTTGACTGCCCTGGTCACGCTGACTATGTGAAGAACATGATCACTGGTGCTGCGCAGATGGACGGCGCGATCCTCGTTTGCTCCGCTGCTGACGGCCCCATGCCGCAGACTCGCGAGCACATCCTGCTGTCCCGTCAGGTAGGCGTTCCTTACATTGTCGTGTTCCTGAACAAGGCCGACATGGTTGATGATGCTGAGCTGCTGGAACTGGTCGAAATGGAAGTTCGCGATCTGCTGAACACCTACGACTTCCCGGGCGACGACACTCCGATCATCGTCGGTTCCGCGCTGATGGCGCTGGAAGGCAAGGATGACAACGAAATCGGCGTTAGTGCTGTTCGTAAGCTGGTCGAGACTCTGGATGCCTACATCCCTGAGCCGGTTCGTGCTATCGACCAGCCGTTCCTGATGCCGATCGAAGACGTGTTCTCCATCTCCGGTCGCGGTACCGTGGTGACCGGTCGTGTTGAGCGCGGCATCGTCAAGGTGGGTGAGGAAATCGAAATCGTCGGTATCCGTCCGACCACCAAGACCACCTGCACCGGCGTTGAAATGTTCCGTAAGCTGCTCGACGAAGGTCGTGCTGGCGAGAACATCGGCGCCCTGCTGCGCGGCACCAAGCGTGACGACGTAGAGCGTGGTCAGGTTCTGGCCAAGCCGGGCACCATCAAGCCGCACACCAAGTTCGAGTGCGAAGTGTACGTGCTGTCCAAAGAAGAAGGCGGTCGTCACACTCCGTTCTTCAAGGGCTACCGTCCGCAGTTCTACTTCCGTACCACTGACGTGACCGGTAACTGCGAACTGCCGGAAGGCGTAGAGATGGTAATGCCGGGCGACAACATCAAAATGGTTGTCACCCTGATCGCCCCGATCGCCATGGAAGATGGCCTGCGCTTCGCGATCCGCGAGGGCGGTCGTACCGTTGGTGCTGGTGTTGTTGCTAAGATCTTCGAATAATAGTTGATCTTAGTCTGTCAGGCCGGCATAATGGTCGGCCTGACTTTGTTGCAGGCCAGTAGCTCAATTGGCAGAGCGGCGGTCTCCAAAACCGCAGGTTGGGGGTTCGATTCCCTCCTGGCCTGCCAGATTCCAAGTCGAGAATCTGGCACTTCTCTCACAGGATCCTAGCTGATGAATGCCAAGGCTGAAGCCAAAGAAGCACGCTTCGACGTTCTGAAGTGGGTCGTTGTAGTGGCTCTTGTCGCTGTTGGTGTGGTTGGCAATCAGTATTTTGCTGCTGAGCCGATCCTGTACCGAGTTCTTGCTTTGCTTGCTCTTGCCGGTGCGGCTGCCTTTGTCGCGCTTCAGACCGTGAAGGGGCAGGCTTTCTTCGTTCTCGCGAAGGAAGCTCGTGCGGAGATTCGCAAGGTTGTATGGCCGACCCGTCAGGAAACCACTCAGACCACTCTTATCGTTGTGGCTGTGGTGCTGGTAATGGCGCTGCTGTTGTGGGGGCTTGATTCCCTGCTCGGCTGGCTTGTTTCGTTGATTGTTGGTTAATAGGTGCGCCGTGGCTAAGCGTTGGTATGTTGTGCATGCTTACTCGGGCTATGAGAAGCATGTCATGCGCTCACTGGTCGAGCGCGTCAAGCTGGCTGGCATGGAAGACGAGTTTGGCGAGATTCTGGTTCCCACCGAAGAAGTGGTGGAGATGCGGAACGGTCAGAAGCGCAAAAGTGAGCGCAAGTTCTTCCCTGGTTACGTGTTGGTTCAGATGGAGATGAACGAGGCGACTTGGCACTTGATCAAGGACACGCCCCGCGTCATGGGTTTCATCGGCGGTACTGCCGACAAGCCTGCGCCTATTACTGAGAAGGAGGCTGAGGCCATTCTTCGTCGTGTTGCGGACAGCGGTGATAAGCCGAAGCCCAAGACGCTGTTTGAGCCAGGTGAAACCGTTCGCGTCATTGATGGGCCGTTTGCTGATTTCAATGGCGTTGTTGAAGAAGTTAACTACGAAAAGAGTCGCATCCAAGTTGCTGTGCTCATTTTCGGTCGCTCCACTCCTGTGGAGTTGGAGTTCAGTCAGGTCGAGAAGGCTTAACTGAAAAGGCATCCCAACCCCGCAGCCATAGGTTGCGGGGTTTTGTCGTCACTGGGATAAACGCGAAAGCAATCGGGGAGCCTTCGGGCGCTAGAACCCGTAACTGGAGTAGCAAATGGCTAAGAAGATTCAAGCTTATATCAAGCTGCAAGTTAAGGCCGCTCAGGCCAACCCGTCGCCGCCGGTCGGTCCTGCACTGGGTCAGCATGGCGTAAACATCATGGAATTCTGCAAGGCGTTCAACGCCAGGACTCAAGGCCTTGAGCCGGGTCTGCCGACTCCTGTGATCATCACTGTTTACAGCGACCGCAGCTTCACTTTCGAGACGAAGAGCACCCCGGCTTCTGTGCTGCTGAAAAAAGCGGCCGGCATCGCCAGTGGCTCCCCGCGTCCGAACACCCAGAAAGTAGGCACTGTTACTCGTGCTCAGCTGGAAGAGATCGCCAAAGCCAAGAAGGCTGATCTGACTGCGGCTGACCTGGATGCGGCTGTGCGTAGCATCGCTGGCTCCGCTCGTAGCATGGGCCTGAACGTGGAGGGTGTGTAATGGCTAAGTTGACCAAGCGCCAAAAGGCAATCGCTGAGAAAGTCGAAGCTGGCAAGCAGTACGATTTCGAAGATGCCGCCAAACTGCTGGCTGAACTGGCTACCTCCAAGTTCAAAGAGTCCGTTGATGTATCCATCAACCTGGGCGTTGATCCGCGTAAGTCCGACCAGGTCGTGCGTGGCGCCACCGTTCTGCCGAACGGCACTGGCAAGAGCGTTCGTGTTGCCGTCTTTACCCAGGGTCCGGCTGCTGAAGCTGCACTGGCTGCGGGCGCTGAGAAGGTCGGCATGGACGAGCTGGCTGCTGAGATGAAGGCGGGCGACCTGAGCTATGACGTGGTTATCGCTTCTCCGGACGCAATGCGCGTAGTCGGTCAGCTGGGTCAGATTCTGGGTCCGCGTGGCCTGATGCCGAACCCGAAAGTCGGTACCGTGACTCCGGACGTCGCTACTGCCGTGAAGAATGCCAAGGCTGGTCAGGTGCGTTTCCGTACTGACAAGAATGGCATCATTCACGCCTCGGTCGGTAAGGTCGACTTCGAGCCTGTCAAGCTGAAGCAGAACGTAGAAGCGCTGCTGGCTGACCTGAAGCGCTTGAAGCCATCCACTTCCAAGGGCGTCTACCTGAAGCGCGTGACCCTGAGCACCACGATGGGGCCGGGCCTGCAGATCGATCAGGCTTCCCTGGAAGGCTAAGGAATAAAGGCGCGGCGGTTCACCCGTCGTGCCAGGTATTGGGGTCCCTGCCTGGCGGGGGCTATCCAAGACCGTAGGCGGCGCAAGCCTTAAACCTGGGAGATGCGTCTCTCAGCCTACGCAGATGGTGCTCCCGATTCGTTTACCGAATCAGACACCAAAACGCCGTCCGGCCTCGGCTGGGCGAAACGGTAAAAACCAGGAGTAAACCCGTGGCAATTAAACTCGAAGACAAGAAGGCCATCGTCGCTGAAGTCAACGAGGCTGCCAAAGCTGGCCTGTCCGCTGTCGTGGCTGATGCCCGTGGCGTGACCGTAGCCGCTATGACCGGACTCCGTAAAGAGGCCCGCGAAGCTGGTGTGTACGTGAAAGTCGTGCGTAACACCCTGGCTCGCCGCGCCGTTGCAGGCACTCAGTTCGAAGTGCTCAACGACGTGTTCAAAGGCCCGACCCTGATTGCGTTCTCCAACGAGCATCCGGGCGCTGCTGCCCGTATCTTCAAGGAATTCGCCAAGGGTCAGGATAAGTTCGAGATCAAGGCCGCTGCATTCGAGGGCCAGTTCCTCGCAGCCAATCAGATCGACGTACTGGCGACCCTGCCGACCTACAACGAAGCCGTTGCACAGCTGATGAGCGTTATTCAAGGCGCTACCAGCAAGCTGGCTCGTACTCTGGCGGCTATTCGCGACCAGAAAGAAGGCGCCGCAGCCTGATTCAGGCCGCATAGTCCCTTTCAAGCTCATTTGTTTAATTTGACGGCCGCGAAGGCTGTCCCCCAATACAGGAATTAGAGTCATGGCTCTGACCAACGAAGACATCATCAACGCCGTTTCCGAAATGTCCGTCATGCAGATCGTTGAACTGATCAAGGCGATGGAAGAGAAGTTCGGTGTTACTGCCGCTGCTGCCGTTGCCGCTGGCCCGGCTGCCGCCGCTGCTGTTGTTGAAGAACAAACCGAGTTCAACATCATCCTGACCGAAGCCGGTGAGAAGAAAGTGAACGTGATCAAGGTCGTTCGCGAGCTGACCGGTCTGGGTCTGAAAGAAGCCAAGGCAGTTGTTGACGGCGCCCCGGGCGTGGTCAAGGAAGGCGCTTCGAAAGAAGAAGCCGAAGCTGCCAAGAAGGCTCTGGAAGAAGCTGGCGCCAAAGTCGAGCTCAAGTAAGCGACGACTTTGCGTCTACAGCCTCGGCGCTCTGCGCAAGGCTGACGGCTGGTGGCTTATGCCACCGGCCTTTTTCCGTTCCAGGTGGTTGCCTGTGGGCCCCACCTCGAGCGTGACCCGACCTCCACTGGGAGGCGGAGCAAACCAAGGGGTTTGCAAGATTTTCTGGCTACTCCCGTCGGAGGGGCCAAACAAGCAGGTGACCAAGCTGGGGAACGCTGATGGCTTACTCATACACTGAGAAAAAACGTATCCGCAAAGACTTTAGCAAGTTGCCGGACGTCATGGATGTACCCTACCTCCTGGCCATCCAGCTGGATTCGTATCGCGAATTCCTGCAGGCGGGAGTCAGCAAAGAGCAGTTCCGTGACATCGGCCTGCACGCGGCCTTCAAGTCTGTTTTCCCGATTATCAGCTATTCCGGTAACGCCGCTCTGGAATACGTCGGTTATCGCCTGGGCGAGCCAGCATTTGATGTCAAGGAATGCGTGCTGCGCGGTGTGACCTTTGCAGTCCCGCTGCGCGTAAAAGTTCGTCTGATCATTTTCGACAAAGAGTCGTCGAACAAAGCGATCAAGGACATCAAGGAGCAGGAAGTCTATATGGGGGAAATCCCCCTGATGACGGAGAACGGTACCTTCATTATCAACGGTACCGAGCGCGTCATCGTGTCCCAGCTGCACCGTTCGCCGGGTGTGTTCTTCGACCACGACCGTGGCAAGACCCACAGCTCGGGCAAGCTGCTGTACTCCGCTCGTATCATTCCTTACCGCGGCTCTTGGCTGGACTTCGAGTTCGATCCGAAGGACTGCGTGTTCGTGCGTATCGACCGTCGCCGCAAGCTGCCGGCCACCGTCCTGCTGCGCGCACTGAACTACACCACCGAGGAAGTGCTGAACGCCTTCTACGCCACCAACGTGTTCCACGTGAAGGGCGAAGGTCTGCACCTCGAGCTGGTTCCGCAGCGTCTGCGCGGTGAAATCGCCGTATTCGACATCAAGGATCCGAGCGGCAAGGTGATCGTCGAGCAGGGCCGTCGTATTACCGCGCGCCACATCAACCAGCTCGAAAAAGCCGGTATCAAGGAACTGGAAGTTCCAATGGATTACGTGCTTGGCCGTACCTCTGCCAAGGCTATCGTGCATCCGGCCACCGGCGAGATCATCGTTGAGTGCAACACCGAGCTGACCACCGACCTGTTGGTGAAGATCGCCAAGGCGCAGGTTGTCCGCATTGAGACGCTTTACACCAACGACATCGACTGCGGTCCGTTCATCTCCGACACCCTGAAGATCGATTCCACTGGCAACCAGCTGGAAGCCCTGGTCGAAATCTACCGCATGATGCGCCCGGGTGAGCCGCCGACCAAGGAAGCCGCCGAAACCCTGTTCAACAACTTGTTCTTCAGTGCCGAGCGGTACGACCTGTCCGCCGTTGGCCGCATGAAGTTCAACCGTCGTATCGGTCGTACCGAGATCGAAGGTTCGGGTGTACTGAGCAAGGAAGACATCGTCGATGTGCTCAGAACGCTGGTCGACATTCGTAACGGCAAGGGTATTGTCGACGACATCGACCACCTGGGTAACCGTCGCGTCCGTTGCGTCGGCGAGATGGCTGAGAACCAGTTCCGCGTTGGCCTGGTGCGCGTCGAGCGTGCGGTCAAAGAGCGCCTGTCCATGGCCGAAAGCGAAGGGCTGATGCCGCAGGACCTGATCAACGCCAAGCCGGTGGCCGCTGCGATCAAGGAGTTCTTCGGTTCCAGCCAGCTGTCCCAGTTCATGGACCAGAACAACCCGCTCTCCGAGATCACCCACAAGCGCCGCGTTTCCGCACTCGGCCCAGGTGGTCTGACCCGTGAGCGTGCAGGCTTCGAGGTTCGTGACGTGCACCCGACCCATTACGGCCGCGTGTGCCCGATCGAAACCCCTGAAGGCCCGAACATCGGGCTGATCAACTCCCTGGCGACCTACGCCCGCACCAACCAGTACGGTTTCCTCGAGAGCCCGTACCGCGTAGTCAAGGAAGGCCAGGTTACCGACGAGATCGTGTTCCTCTCCGCTATCGAAGAGGCTGACCACGTCATCGCTCAGGCCTCCGCTACCCTCAACGAACAGGGTCAGCTGGTGGACGAACTGGTGGCCGTCCGTCACTTGAACGAATTCACCGTCAAGGCGCCGGAAGACGTGACCCTGATGGACGTTTCGCCGAAGCAGGTCGTTTCCGTCGCTGCCTCGCTGATCCCGTTCCTCGAGCACGACGACGCCAACCGCGCACTCATGGGTTCGAACATGCAGCGTCAGGCCGTGCCGACCCTGCGTGCGGACAAGCCCCTGGTCGGTACCGGTATGGAGCGCAACGTAGCGCGCGACTCCGGCGTCTGTGTCGTGGCCCGTCGCGGTGGTGTGATCGACTCGGTCGATGCCAGCCGCATTGTGGTTCGCGTCAATGACGACGAAGTCGAGACTGGCGAAGCCGGTGTCGACATCTACAACCTGACTAAATACACCCGCTCCAACCAGAACACCTGCATCAACCAGCGCCCGCTGGTTCGCAAAGGTGACGTGGTTGCTCGTGCTGACATCCTGGCCGATGGTCCGTCCACTGACATGGGCGAGCTGGCTCTGGGTCAGAACATGCGCGTCGCGTTCATGCCCTGGAACGGCTTCAACTTCGAAGACTCCATCTGCCTCTCCGAACGTGTGGTCCAGGAAGACCGCTTCACCACGATCCACATCCAGGAATTGACCTGTGTGGCGCGTGATACCAAGCTCGGTCCAGAAGAAATCACCGCGGACATCCCGAACGTTGGTGAGGCCGCGCTGAACAAACTGGACGAAGCGGGTATCGTCTATGTGGGTGCTGAAGTTCAGGCGGGCGACATCCTGGTCGGTAAAGTCACTCCGAAAGGCGAGACCCAGCTGACTCCGGAAGAGAAACTGCTGCGTGCGATCTTCGGTGAGAAGGCGTCCGACGTTAAGGATACCTCCCTGCGCGTACCGACCGGCACCAAGGGTACCGTTATCGACGTGCAGGTCTTCACCCGCGACGGCGTCGAGCGTGACTCCCGTGCGCTGTCCATCGAGAAGATGCAACTCGACGAGATCCGTAAGGACCTGAACGAAGAGTTCCGCATTGTCGAAGGCGCGACCTTCGAGCGTCTGCGTTCTGCTCTGGTCGGCCAGGTTGCCGAGGGCGGTGCTGGGGTGAAGAAAGGCACCGAAATCACCGACGAGTACCTCGATGGCCTTGAGCGCGGACAGTGGTTCAAGCTGCGCATGGCTGAAGACGCTCTAAACGAGCAGCTGGAGAAGGCTCAGGCCTACTTGTCTGACCGTCGCCAGATGCTCGACGACAAGTTCGAAGACAAGAAGCGCAAGCTGCAGCAGGGCGATGACCTGGCTCCGGGCGTACTGAAGATCGTCAAGGTCTACCTGGCCATCAAGCGCCGCATCCAGCCGGGCGACAAGATGGCGGGTCGCCACGGTAACAAGGGTGTGGTCTCTGTGATCATGCCGGTCGAAGACATGCCGCACGATGCCAACGGCACCCCGGTCGACATCGTCCTCAACCCGCTGGGCGTACCGTCGCGTATGAACGTCGGTCAGATCCTCGAAACCCACCTGGGCCTCGCGGCCAAGGGCCTGGGCGAAAAGATCAATCGCATGCTCGAAGAGCAGCGCAAGATCGCCGAACTGCGTGAGTTCCTGCACGAGATCTACAACGAGATTGGCGGTCGTCAGGAGAGTCTGAACGAACTGAGCGATCAGGAGATCCTCGACTTGGCAGCGAACCTGCGCGGTGGCGTTCCGATGGCGACTCCGGTGTTCGACGGTGCCAAGGAAAGCGAGATCAAGGCCATGTTGAAGCTCGCCGACCTGCCGGAAAGCGGTCAGATGCGTCTGACTGACGGCCGCACTGGTAACCAGTTCGAGCGCCCGACCACCGTCGGCTACATGTACATGCTCAAGCTGAACCACCTGGTCGACGACAAGATGCACGCGCGTTCTACGGGTTCCTACAGCCTGGTTACCCAGCAGCCGCTGGGTGGTAAGGCGCAGTTCGGTGGCCAGCGTTTCGGGGAGATGGAGGTCTGGGCATTGGAAGCCTACGGCGCCGCCTACACCCTGCAGGAAATGCTGACCGTGAAGTCGGACGACGTGAACGGCCGGACCAAGATGTACAAGAACATCGTGGACGGCGATCACCGTATGGAGGCCGGCATGCCCGAATCCTTCAACGTGTTGATCAAAGAGATCCGCTCGCTCGGCATCGACATCGAACTGGAAACCGAATAACACGCGACGCCCAAAACGCTACGGCTGGTCAAGGCCGGTCGTAGCGGGTCCGTGAGGAGGAAAGGCCTTGAAAGACTTGCTGAATCTGTTGAAAAACCAGGGTCAAATCGAAGAGTTCGATGCCATCCGTATTGGTCTGGCCTCGCCCGAGATGATCCGTTCCTGGTCCTTCGGTGAAGTGAAGAAGCCGGAGACCATCAACTACCGTACCTTCAAGCCGGAGCGCGATGGCCTGTTCTGCGCCAAGATCTTCGGCCCGGTGAAGGATTACGAGTGCCTGTGCGGTAAGTACAAGCGCCTCAAGCACCGCGGCGTAATCTGTGAGAAGTGCGGCGTGGAAGTCGCTCTTGCCAAGGTGCGCCGCGAGCGTATGGGCCATATCGAGCTGGCTTCGCCGGTCGCCCATATCTGGTTCCTGAAGTCCCTGCCGTCCCGTATCGGCCTGCTGCTGGACATGACCCTGCGTGATATCGAGCGCGTGCTCTATTTCGAGAGCTACGTGGTGATCGATCCGGGCATGACCACCTTGGAAAAAGGCCAGTTGCTGAACGATGAGCAGTACTTCGAGGCTCTCGAAGAGTTCGGTGATGACTTCGACGCGCGCATGGGCGCCGAAGCTGTTCGCGAACTGCTCAACGCTATTGATCTGGAGCACGAGATCGGTCGTCTGCGCGAAGAGATTCCGCAGACCAACTCGGAAACCAAGATCAAGAAGCTGTCCAAGCGCCTGAAGCTGATGGAAGCGTTCAAGGACTCCGGCAACCATCCCGAGTGGATGGTGCTGACTGTCCTGCCGGTGCTGCCGCCGGACCTGCGTCCGCTGGTTCCGCTGGATGGCGGCCGCTTCGCGACCTCCGATCTGAACGATCTGTACCGTCGCGTGATCAACCGTAACAACCGTCTGAAGCGCCTGCTTGACCTGGCCGCTCCTGACATCATCGTGCGCAACGAAAAGCGCATGCTGCAGGAAGCGGTCGACGCCCTGCTGGACAATGGCCGTCGTGGTCGCGCCATCACTGGCTCGAACAAGCGTCCGCTGAAGTCCTTGGCAGACATGATCAAAGGTAAGCAAGGTCGCTTCCGTCAGAACCTGCTCGGTAAGCGCGTGGACTACTCCGGTCGTTCCGTAATCACCGTGGGCCCGACCCTGCGTCTGCACCAGTGCGGTTTGCCGAAGAAAATGGCCCTCGAGCTGTTCAAGCCGTTCATTTTCGGCAAGCTCGAAGCGCGTGGCATGGCCACCACCATCAAAGCCGCCAAGAAGATGGTCGAGCGCGAACTGCCTGAGGTCTGGGACGTTCTCGCTGAAGTCATCCGTGAACATCCAGTCTTGCTGAACCGTGCGCCGACCCTGCACCGTCTGGGCATCCAGGCGTTTGAGCCGGTACTGATCGAAGGCAAGGCGATCCAGTTGCACCCTCTGGTCTGCGCGGCATACAACGCCGACTTCGACGGTGACCAGATGGCCGTCCACGTCCCGCTGACCCTCGAGGCCCAGCTGGAAGCGCGCGCGCTGATGATGTCCACCAACAACATCCTGTCCCCCGCCAACGGCGAACCGATCATCGTGCCGTCGCAGGACGTGGTATTGGGTCTGTACTACATGACGCGTGAGGCGATCAATGCCAAGGGCGAGGGTCGCGTATTCGCCGACCTGCAGGAAGTCGACCGCGTATTCCGCGCTGGTGAAGCCTCTCTGCACGCTCGCGTCAAAGTGCGCATCAAGGAAACCGTCAACGAAAAGGACGGCAGCGTCACCAAGAACACCCGCATCGTCGACACCACTGTCGGTCGTGCGCTGCTGTTCCAGGTAGTCCCGGCCGGCCTCTCGTTCGACGTGGTCAACCAGCCGATGAAGAAAAAGGCGATCTCCAGGCTGATCAACCAGTGCTACCGCGTGGTTGGCTTGAAAGACACCGTCATCTTCGCTGACCAGCTGATGTACACCGGTTTCGCCTATTCCACCATCTCCGGCGTCTCGATCGGCGTTAACGACTTCGTCATCCCGGATGAGAAGGCGCGCATCATCGACGCGGCGACCGAGGAAGTGAAGGAAATCGAGACCCAGTACGCCTCCGGCCTGGTAACCCAGGGCGAGAAGTACAACAAGGTGATCGACCTCTGGTCCAAGGCTAACGACGAAGTGTCCAAGGCGATGATGTCCAACCTCTCCAAAGAGAAGGTCATCGACCGCGAAGGCAAGGAAGTCGACCAGGAGTCCTTCAACTCCATGTACATGATGGCTGACTCCGGTGCACGGGGTTCCGCGGCCCAGATCCGTCAGCTCGCCGGTATGCGTGGCCTGATGGCCAAGCCGGACGGCTCCATCATCGAAACCCCCATCACCGCGAACTTCCGTGAAGGCCTGAACGTACTCCAGTACTTCATCTCCACTCACGGTGCTCGTAAAGGTCTGGCGGACACCGCACTGAAGACCGCGAACTCCGGTTACCTGACCCGCCGTCTCGTCGACGTCGCGCAGGACCTGGTAGTGACCGAGATCGACTGCGGCACCGAGCATGGCCTGCTGATGACTCCGCACATCGAAGGCGGCGACGTAGTCGAGCCGCTGGGTGAGCGCGTACTGGGTCGTGTAATTGCCAAGGACGTGTTCAAGCCAGGTAGCGACGACGGCGAAGTCATCGTTCCGGCTGGCACCCTGGTCGACGAGCAGTGGGTTGAATTCATCGAGCGCATGAGCGTCGACGAAGTGGTGGTGCGTTCCCCGATCACCTGCGAGACCCGCTACGGCATCTGCGCCAAGTGCTACGGCCGCGATCTGGCTCGTGGTCACCGGGTGAACATTGGTGAAGCGGTCGGCGTTATCGCTGCCCAGTCCATTGGTGAGCCGGGTACCCAGCTGACCATGCGTACGTTCCACATCGGTGGTGCGGCGAGCCGGACCTCCGCGGCTGACAATGTCCAGGTCAAGAACGGCGGGACCATCCGCCTGCACAACCTGAAGCACGTCGAGCGTGCCGACGGTGCCCTCGTGGCCGTATCCCGTTCCGGCGAGCTTGCAGTAGCAGACGACTTCGGTCGCGAGCGCGAGCGTTACAAGCTGCCTTACGGTGCCGTGATTTCCGTCAAGGAAGGTGACAAGGTCGACCCGGGTGCCATCGTCGCCAAGTGGGATCCGCACACCCACCCGATCGTGACCGAGATGAAGGGTACCGTTACCTTCGTCGGCATGGAGGAGGGCATCACCATCAAGCGCCAGACCGACGAACTCACCGGTCTGACCAACATCGAGGTTCTGGATCCGAAGGATCGTCCGGCTGCAGGCAAGGATATTCGTCCGGCTGTGAAACTGGTCGACGCCAATGGCAAGGAACTGCTCCTGCCGGGGACCGACGTTCCCGCCCAGTACTTCCTGCCCGCAAACGCCCTGGTTGGTGTGGCCGACGGTGCCCAAGTGGGCGTGGGTGACGTAATCGCCCGTATCCCGCAGGAAACCTCGAAGACCCGCGACATCACCGGTGGTCTGCCGCGCGTTGCGGACCTGTTCGAAGCGCGTCGTCCGAAAGAGCCGTCGATCCTGGCGGAAATCAGCGGCACGATCTCCTTCGGCAAGGAAACCAAGGGCAAGCGTCGTCTGGTCATTACCCCGACCGACGGCAGCGATCCGTACGAAGAGCTGATTCCGAAGTGGCGCCACCTGAACGTCTTCGAAGGCGAACAGGTAAATCGCGGCGAAGTTATCTCCGATGGCCCGAGCAACCCGCACGACATCCTGCGTCTGCTTGGCGTCAGCGCGCTGGCCAAGTACATCGTCAACGAGATCCAGGACGTGTACCGCCTGCAAGGCGTGAAGATCAACGACAAGCACATCGAGACCATCCTGCGTCAGATGCTGCGCAAGGTCGAGATCGCCGAGTCCGGCGACTCCAGCTTCATCAAGGGCGACCAGATGGAGCTGACCCAGGTGCTGGAAGAGAACGAGCGCCTGTCGGCCGACGATCGCTTCATCGCCAAGTACGAGCGCGTTCTGCTGGGTATCACCAAGGCCTCGCTGTCGACCGAGTCGTTCATCTCCGCGGCCTCCTTCCAGGAAACCACTCGCGTCCTCACCGAGGCAGCGGTTACCGGCAAGCGCGATTACCTGCGCGGCCTGAAGGAGAACGTTGTTGTGGGTCGCCTGATTCCGGCTGGTACTGGCCTGGCTTACCACAGTGAGCGCAAGCGTCAGCGCGAAGCTGGAAAACCGGTTCGCGTAAGCGCCAGCGAAGTGGAAGCCGCGCTGACCGAAGCGCTGAACTCCAGCGGCAACTAAGTGTGAAGCCCCTGCCAGCCTCGGCTGTCGGGGGCTTTGCCTTGACTGGGGGCTGGAGTCTCTTTAGACTCATGCACCCCTAAATTTGGCAGGGCATATTGCCCTGTCATTTTGCTTTCTTTGTAAGGCAATAGCGTCGAAAGACAACAGTGGAGCTTATAGATGGCAACTATCAACCAGCTGGTGCGTAAGCCGCGCAAGCGTATCGTCGACAAGTCCGACGTACCTGCGCTGCAAAACTGCCCGCAGCGTCGCGGCGTTTGCACCCGCGTTTACACCACCACGCCGAAAAAGCCGAACTCTGCACTCCGTAAGGTTTGCCGTGTTCGCCTGACCAACGGCTACGAAGTTACTTCGTACATCGGTGGTGAAGGTCACAACCTGCAAGAGCACAGCGTAGTGCTGATCCGTGGCGGTCGTGTAAAAGACCTTCCGGGTGTGCGTTACCACACCGTGCGCGGTTCGCTGGATACCACCGGCGTTAAAGATCGTAAGCAGGGTCGTTCCAAGTACGGTACCAAGCGTCCGAAGTAATTCGAGCGTAAACAGATTTTCTATTCATTGAGTCGATAAGAGTAAGGTCGGGCGCAACCTGCGGGTTTGGTCCCGGGCTAACCTGAAGACCGTTTGAGGGCTTATCAATGCCAAGACGTCGTGTAGCAGCCAAGCGTGAAATCCTGGACGATCCGAAATACGGAAGCCTGATTCTCGCCAAATTCATGAACCACGTGATGGAAAGCGGCAAGAAGGCCGTAGCCGAGCGCATCGTTTACGGTGCCCTGGATACTGTCAAAGCGCGCAAGAACAGCGATCCCCTGGAAATCTTCGAGAAAGCTCTCGACGCCATCGCTCCGCTGGTCGAAGTCAAGTCCCGCCGTGTAGGCGGTGCCACTTACCAGGTTCCGGTCGAAGTTCGTCCGTCCCGTCGTAATGCTCTGGCCATGCGTTGGCTGGTTGAGTCCGCGCGCAAGCGTGGTGAGAAATCCATGGCCCTGCGTCTCGCAGGCGAGCTGCTGGATGCCTTCGATGGCAAAGGCGCTGCTGTCAAGAAGCGTGAAGACGTGCACCGCATGGCGGAGGCCAACAAGGCCTTCTCGCATTATCGCTTCTAATCTAGCGAGGACTTTTTCGTGGCTCGTACAACCCCTATCAACCGCTACCGTAACATCGGTATCTGCGCTCACGTAGATGCCGGTAAGACCACCACGACGGAGCGGATCCTGTTCTACACAGGTCTCAGCCACAAAATGGGTGAGGTGCACGACGGCGCCGCCACTACCGACTGGATGGTTCAGGAGCAGGAGCGTGGTATTACCATTACCTCCGCTGCTGTTACCACCTTCTGGAAGGGTTCCCGTGGCCAGTTCGACAACTACCGCGTCAACGTGATCGACACCCCCGGTCACGTGGACTTCACCATTGAAGTAGAGCGCTCGCTGCGCGTTCTCGATGGTGCGGTCGTTGTGTTCTGCGGCACTTCCGGCGTTGAGCCGCAGTCCGAGACCGTATGGCGTCAAGCCAACAAGTACGGCGTGCCGCGTATCGTCTACGTCAACAAGATGGACCGTGCCGGTGCCAACTTCCTGCGCGTAGTTGGTCAGATCAAGAACCGTCTGGGTCACACTCCGGTTCCGGTTCAGTTGGCTATCGGTGCTGAAGACGACTTCCAGGGCCAGATCGACCTGATCAAGATGAAGGCGATCTACTGGAACGAAGACGACAAGGGTACTTCCTACCGTGAGGAAGAAATCCCTGCCGAGCTTCAGGACCTGGCGGAAGAGTGGCGCTCCAACATGGTTGAGGCTGCTGCCGAAGCCAACGAAGAGCTGATGAACAAGTACCTGGAAGAGGGTGAGCTGACTGCCGAGGAAATCAAGGCGGGTCTGCGTGCTCGTACCCTGGCCAGCGAAATCGTTCCGGCCGTTTGCGGTTCTTCCTTCAAGAATAAGGGCGTGCCCCTGGTTCTCGACGCCGTGATCGACTTCCTGCCGGCTCCGACCGAGATCCCGCCGATCCAGGGTACCAACCCGGACAACGAGGAAATCGTCGACGAGCGTCGTGCGGACGACAGTGAGCCGTTCTCGGCTCTGGCGTTCAAGATCGCCACCGACCCCTTCGTCGGCACTCTGACCTTCGCTCGCGTTTACTCCGGCGTCCTGGCTTCCGGTGACTCCGTGCTGAACTCGGTCAAAGGCAAGAAAGAGCGCGTAGGCCGGATGGTGCAGATGCACGCCAACCAGCGCGAAGAGATCAAGGAGTGCCGCGCTGGTGACATCGCTGCCCTGATCGGCATGAAGGACGTCACCACTGGTGACACCCTGTGCGATCTGGACAAGCCGATCATCCTCGAGCGTATGGACTTCCCGGAGCCGGTAATTTCGGTGGCTGTCGAGCCGAAGACCAAGGCTGACCAGGAGAAGATGGGTATCGCCCTCGGCAAGCTGGCTCAGGAAGACCCGTCGTTCCGCGTCAAGACCGACGAAGAGTCCGGTCAGACCATCATCTCCGGCATGGGTGAGCTGCACCTGGACATCATCGTCGACCGCATGAAGCGTGAATTCGGCGTTGAGGCCAACATCGGCAAGCCTCAGGTGGCCTACCGCGAAACCATCTCCAAGGACAATGTCGAGATCGAAGGCAAATTCGTTCGTCAGTCCGGTGGTCGTGGTCAGTTCGGTCACTGCTGGATCCGCTTCTCGGCTGCTGACGTGGATGAGAAGGGCAACATCACCGAAGGTCTGGTGTTCACCAACGAAGTCGTGGGTGGTGTGATTCCGAAGGAATACATCCCGGCGATCCAGAAGGGCATCGAAGAGCAGATGAAGAACGGTGTTGTTGCCGGCTATCCGCTGCTCGGCCTGAAGGCCTCCGTCTTCGACGGTTCGTACCATGACGTTGACTCCAACGAAATGGCGTTCAAGATCGCTGCCTCCATGGCGACCAAGCAGCTGGCTCAGAAGGGCGGCGGTAAGGTGCTTGAGCCGATCATGAAGGTAGAGGTGGTGACTCCTGAAGACTACATGGGTGACGTGATGGGTGACCTGAACCGTCGTCGTGGTCTGATTCAGGGGATGGAGGACAGCGTTTCCGGTAAGGTTATTCGTGCCGAGGTTCCGCTGGGCGAGATGTTCGGTTATGCGACCGACGTACGTTCCATGTCCCAGGGGCGCGCGAGCTACTCCATGGAATTCTCCAAATACGCCGAAGCTCCGTCGAATGTCGTCGAAGCACTGGTTAAAAAACAAGGTTGATTCAGCCCTTTAAGTAAGAGGTTTACTGTCGTGGCTAAAGAAAAATTTGAACGTAACAAACCGCACGTCAACGTCGGCACCATTGGTCACGTTGACCATGGCAAGACCACTCTGACTGCTGCTCTGACCAAGGTCTGCTCCGAAACTTGGGGTGGTTCCGCTCGTGCGTTCGACCAGATCGACAACGCGCCGGAAGAGAAAGCTCGCGGTATCACCATCAACACCTCCCACGTTGAGTACGATTCCGCTGTTCGCCACTACGCTCACGTTGACTGCCCTGGTCACGCTGACTATGTGAAGAACATGATCACTGGTGCTGCGCAGATGGACGGCGCGATCCTGGTTTGCTCCGCTGCTGACGGCCCCATGCCGCAGACTCGCGAGCACATCCTGCTGTCCCGTCAGGTAGGCGTTCCTTACATTGTCGTGTTCCTGAACAAGGCCGACATGGTTGATGACGCTGAGCTGCTGGAGCTGGTCGAAATGGAAGTTCGCGATCTGCTGAACACCTACGACTTCCCGGGCGACGACACTCCGATCATCGTCGGTTCCGCGCTGATGGCGCTGGAAGGCAAGGATGACAACGAAATCGGCGTTAGTGCTGTTCGTAAGCTGGTCGAGACTCTGGATGCCTACATCCCTGAGCCGGTTCGTGCTATCGACCAGCCGTTCCTGATGCCGATCGAAGACGTGTTCTCCATCTCCGGTCGCGGTACCGTGGTGACCGGTCGTGTTGAGCGCGGCATCGTCAAGGTGGGTGAGGAAATCGAAATCGTCGGTATCCGTCCGACCACCAAGACCACCTGCACCGGCGTTGAAATGTTCCGTAAGCTGCTCGACGAAGGTCGTGCTGGCGAGAACATCGGCGCCCTGCTGCGCGGCACCAAGCGTGACGACGTAGAGCGTGGTCAGGTTCTGGCCAAGCCGGGCACCATCAAGCCGCACACCAAGTTCGAGTGTGAAGTGTACGTGCTGTCCAAAGAAGAAGGCGGTCGTCACACTCCGTTCTTCAAGGGCTACCGTCCGCAGTTCTACTTCCGTACCACTGACGTGACCGGTAACTGCGAACTGCCGGAAGGCGTAGAGATGGTAATGCCGGGCGACAACATCAAAATGGTTGTCACCCTGATCGCCCCGATCGCCATGGAAGATGGCCTGCGCTTCGCGATCCGCGAAGGCGGTCGTACCGTTGGTGCTGGCGTTGTCGCCAAGATCTTCGAGTAATCGATGGTCGAAAAAGAAAGGACCCCTCGGGGTCCTTTTTTTTGATTGGTCAAAAGTTGACACCTTTCGGGTGCCTCCGTACAATTGCGCCTCCTTTTAACGGGCGTAGTCCGTCCGTTGGGGATAGCAGAGATAGAGTCTGAGGTCAAAATGCAAAACCAACAAATCCGTATTCGGTTGAAGGCTTTTGACCATCGCCTGATCGATCAATCCACCCAGGAAATCGTGGAAACCGCGAAACGTACTGGTGCTCAGGTGCGTGGTCCTATTCCTCTGCCTACTCGCAAAGAGCGGTACACCGTTCTGGTCTCCCCGCACGTCAACAAAGACGCGCGCGATCAGTACGAAATTCGTACCCACAAGCGTGTGCTGGATATCGTCCAGCCGACGGATAAAACCGTCGACGCGCTGATGAAGCTCGACCTTGCGGCAGGCGTGGAAGTGCAGATCAGCCTCGGCTAATACCCTCTGGGGTTTAGTCGTGTAACGCTCTGAAATGGGCGGCCATAGCGGGTGAAAGCCCCGTACACTCATGAGGTTTACAACATGACTATTGGTGTAGTCGGTCGTAAGTGCGGCATGACCCGCATTTTCACCGAAGAAGGTGTCTCCATTCCGGTGTCGGTCATTGAGATCGAGCCGAATCGTGTGACCCAATTCAAGAACGAAGAGAGCGATGGCTATCGCGCCGTGCAGGTAACTGTCGGTGAGCGTCGCGCTTCCCGTGTGACCAAGGCGCAAGCCGGTCACTTCGCCAAGGCGAGCGTTGCTGCGGGTCGCAGTGTCTGGGAATTCCGTCTCGAGGACGGTGAGTTCCAGGCTGGCGATCAGCTGACTGTCGAGCTGTTCCAGGCGGGCCAGCTGGTAGATGTTACCGGTCAGTCCAAGGGTAAAGGCTATGCCGGTACCATCAAGCGCTGGAACTTCCGTGGTCAAGACAATACTCACGGTAACTCCGTTTCCCACCGCGCCCCGGGCTCGATTGGCCAGTGCCAGACTCCTGGTCGTGTCTTCAAGGGCAAGAAAATGTCCGGTCACCTCGGTGCTGAGCGTGTAACCGTGCAGTCCCTGGAAGTTGTGCGTGTCGATGCAGAACGCAATCTGCTGCTGGTCAAGGGTGCCATCCCTGGCGCTACCGGTGGTGATGTCGTTGTGCGTCCGGCAGCCAAGGCTCGCGGTTAAGAGGGGAAGCTGAGATGCAGTTGAATGTAAATGGCGCTCAGGCTATCGAAGTCAGTGAGCGTACTTTTGGCGGTGAGTTCAACGAGACCCTGGTTCACCAGGCCGTAGTTGCTTACATGGCTGGTGGCCGTCAGGGCACTCGCGCGCAGAAGACCCGTTCCGAAGTTTCCGGTGGCGGTAAGAAGCCTTGGCGTCAGAAGGGCACTGGTCGTGCTCGTGCTGGCACCATTCGTAGCCCCATCTGGCGCTCCGGTGGCACCACTTTCGCAGCTAAGCCCCAGGATCACTCCCAGAAGCTCAATAAGAAGATGTATCGCGCTGCCATGCGCTCCATCCTCGCTGAGCTGGTTCGTCAAGAGCGTCTGGTCGTGGTTGATGACTTTGCTGTTGATGCACCCAAAACCAAGACTCTGCTGGGCAAGCTGAACGGCCTGGGTCTGACCGATGTGCTCATCGTATCCGATGCCGTCGACCAGAACCTGTACCTGGCTGCTCGCAACCTGCCGCATGTTGATGTTCGTGATGTGCAGGGTTCCGACCCGGTCAGCCTGATCGCCTACGACAAGGTGCTCATCACCGTGTCCGCCGTGAAGAAATTCGAGGAGCTGCTGGGATGAACCAGGAACGCGTATTCAAGGTGCTGGTTGGTCCGCATATCTCCGAGAAAGCCACGATGCTGGCGGATAGCAGGGGCCAATTCGTTTTCAAGGTTGCCACCGATGCAACCAAGCTGGAAATCAAGAAGGCCGTCGAAAGCCTGTTCAGCGTGAAAGTCGCTCGTGTCACTACCCTTAACGTCAAGGGCAAGACCAAGCGTACCGTTCGCGGTCTGGGCAAGCGTAACGACTGGAAGAAGGCGTACATCGCTCTTCAGCCGGGCCAAGATCTCGATTTCGCCAGCAGCGCTGAGTAAAGGGGTGCATCATGGCAATCGTTAAATGCAAGCCGACCTCCGCTGGCCGCCGTTTCGTGGTCAAGGTGGTCAATCAGGAGCTGCACAAAGGCGCTCCTTACGCACCGCTAGTCGAGAAGAAGTCGAAAAGCGGTGGTCGTAACAACAACGGCCGTATCACCACTCGCCACATCGGTGGTGGTCACAAGCAGCACTATCGTCTGGTCGACTTCCGTCGCAACAAGGATGGCATTCCTGCCACCGTTGAGCGTATCGAATACGACCCGAACCGTACTGCTCACATCGCGCTGCTGAAGTACGCCGATGGCGAGCGTCGCTACATCATCGCGCCGAAAGGCGTGAGTGCTGGCGACCAGCTGATCTCCGGCGTCAATGCTCCGATCAGGGCCGGTAACAGCCTGCCGCTGCGCAACATTCCGGTTGGTAGCACCGTTCACGGTATCGAACTCAAGCCTGGCAAGGGTGCGCAAATCGCTCGTTCCGCTGGCGCTTCCGTTCAGCTGGTAGCCCGCGAAGGTGCCTACGTGACCCTGCGTCTGCGCTCCGGCGAGATGCGCAAAGTCCTGGCTGAGTGCCGTGCGACCCTGGGCGAAGTCTCGAACTCCGAGCACAGCCTGCGTTCGCTGGGTAAAGCTGGTGCCAAGCGCTGGCGTGGTGTTCGCCCGACCGTTCGCGGCGTGGCAATGAACCCGGTAGACCACCCGCATGGTGGTGGTGAAGGTCGTACCTCTGGTGGCCGTCATCCGGTGTCTCCGTGGGGCTTCCCGACTAAGGGTGCGAAGACCCGCGCGAACAAGCGCACCGACAATATGATCGTCCGTCGCCGTAAATAATCGAGGATACGACTGTGCCGCGTTCTCTGAAAAAAGGTCCTTTTATCGATCTTCACCTACTGAAGAAGATCGAAGTGGCGGTGGAAAAGAACGATCGCAAGCCGGTGAAAACCTGGTCGCGCCGTTCCATCGTTCTGCCGCAAATGGTCGGTCTGACCATCGCTGTACACAACGGTCGTCAACATGTCCCGGTTCTCGTGAACGAAGACATGGTCGGTCACAAACTGGGCGAGTTCGCCGCTACCCGCACCTATCGCGGGCATGCTGCGGACAAGAAAGCCAAGCGTTAAGGGGTAAGGAACGATGGAAGTAGCCGCTAAGCTGTCGGGCGCTCGAATCTCCGCCCAGAAAGCCCGCTTGGTCGCCGACCAGATTCGCGGGAAGAAGGTGGGCGAAGCGCTCAACCTGTTGACTTTCAGCAGCAAGAAAGCCGCTGAAATCATGAAGAAGGTGCTCGAATCGGCCGTGGCCAACGCTGAGCACAACGAAGGCGCGGACGTGGATGACCTGAAGGTTTCCACTGTTTTCGTCAACGAAGGGCGTTCGCTGAAGCGCATCATGCCGCGAGCCAAGGGCCGTGCTGATCGCATCGTCAAGCGGTCTTGCCATATCACTGTCAAGGTTGCGGACAAGTAACGGAGTCGATCAGATGGGTCAGAAAGTACATCCCACTGGCATTCGCCTGGGAATCGTCAAGGAGCACACCTCCGTTTGGTACGCAGATAAGCGCACTTATGCCGACTATCTGTTTGCCGACCTCAAGGTGCGTGAGTACCTCCAAGACAAACTAAAAAGCGCGTCCGTAAGCCGTATCGATATTCATCGCCCGGCTCAGACTGCACGCATCACCATCCACACCGCTCGTCCCGGCATCGTGATCGGCAAGAAAGGTGAAGATGTTGAGAAGCTGCGTCAGGACCTGACCAAGCAAATGGGTGTGCCTGTGCACATCAACATCGAAGAGATCCGCAAGCCGGAGCTCGACGGTATGCTGGTTGCGCAGAGCGTAGCTCAGCAGCTGGAGCGTCGCGTAATGTTCCGTCGCGCCATGAAGCGCGCTGTACAGAACGCCATGCGCATTGGTGCCAAAGGCATCAAGATCCAGGTGAGTGGTCGTCTTGGTGGCGCCGAAATCGCTCGTACCGAGTGGTATCGCGAAGGTCGTGTGCCTCTGCACACCCTGCGCGCCGACATCGACTACGCAACCTACGAAGCGCACACCACCTATGGTGTGATCGGTGTGAAGGTTTGGATCTTCAAGGGTGAGGTCATTGGTGGCCGCCAGGAAGAGCTGAAGCCGCAAGCGCCCGCTCCTCGTAAAAAAGCTGCTAAGTAAGGGGTACGCCAAATGTTGCAACCAAAGCGTACGAAGTTCCGCAAGCAGATGACCGGCCACAACCGTGGTCTGGCTCATCGCGGTAGCAAGGTCAGCTTCGGCGAATTCGCGCTGAAAGCTACTGGCCGTGGTCGTCTCACCGCCCGCCAGATCGAGGCTGCACGTCGTGCCCTCACCCGTCACGTTAAGCGTGGTGGCAAGATCTGGATCCGTGTGTTCCCCGACAAGCCCGTTACCAAGAAGCCCCTCGAAGTTCGTATGGGTAAAGGTAAGGGTGGCGTCGAGTACTGGGTAGCCCAGATTCAGCCGGGCAAGGTCCTGTACGAGATCGAGGGTGTTTCCGAAGAGCTGGCGCGTGAGGCATTCGCCCTGGCTGCTGCAAAGCTGCCGCTCGCCACCTCCTTTGTTAAGCGGACGGTGATGTGATGAAAGCGAATGAACTTCGTGAAAAGACCGTAGAGCAGCTGAACGAGCAATTGCTCGGCCTGCTGCGTGACCAGTTCAATCTGCGTATGCAGAAAGCAACTGGCCAGTTGGGGCAGTCTCACCTGCTCTCGCAAGTGAAGCGCGACATCGCTCGCGTGAAAACTGTGCTCAACCAGCAAGCAGGTAAGTAATCATGGCTGAAGCTCAGAAAATCGTCCGTACGCTGACTGGCCGCGTCGTCAGCGACAAGATGGACAAGACCATCACCGTTCTGATCGAGCGCCGCGTAAAGCACCCGATCTACGGTAAATACGTTAAGCGTTCGACCAAGCTGCACGCTCACGACGAAACCAACCAGTGCCGTATCGGCGACAAGGTCACTATTCGTGAGACTCGTCCGCTGGCCAAGACCAAGTCCTGGGCTCTGGTGGAAGTCGTCGAACGTGCCGTGGAAGTCTAAGGACTAAGGGTCGGAGAAAGATATGATTCAGACTCAATCCATGCTCGACGTCGCTGACAACAGCGGTGCTCGTCGCGTTATGTGCATCAAGGTCCTTGGTGGTTCCCACCGTCGCTACGCCGGTATCGGCGACATCATCAAAGTGACCGTGAAGGAAGCGATTCCGCGTGGCAAGGTGAAGAAAGGCCAGGTAATGACCGCTGTTGTGGTTCGTACCAAGCACGGCGTTCGTCGCCCTGATGGCTCGATCATCCGCTTCGACGGCAACGCCGCCGTCCTGCTGAACAACAAGCAGGAGCCGATCGGCACCCGTATCTTCGGGCCCGTGACCCGTGAACTGCGTTCCGAGAAGTTCATGAAGATCGTCTCGCTCGCCCCCGAAGTGCTGTAAGGAGAAGCCGTCATGCAAAAGATTCGTCGTGACGACGAGATCATCGTCATCGCCGGCAAGGACAAGGGCAAGCGCGGTAAGGTGCTGAAGGTTCTCGAGGACAGCCGTGTGCTGGTCAGCGGGATCAACCTGATCAAGCGCCATACCAAGCCCAACCCGATGTCTGGCGTCCAGGGCGGTATCGTTGAACGTGAGGCGCCGCTGCACGTCTCTAACGTGGCCATCTTCAATGGCGAAACCAACAAGGCTGATCGCGTTGGTTTCAAGGTCGAAGACGGTAAGAAAATTCGTGTCTTCAAGTCGACCCAAAAGCCGGTTGATGCTTGAGCACTGCTAGGTAGAAAACCATGGCACGACTAAAAGAGATTTACCGGAAAGAAATCGCGCCGAAGCTGAAGGAGCAACTTCAGCTGGCCAACGTGATGGAAATTCCGCGCATTACCAAGATCACCCTGAACATGGGGCTGGGCGAAGCAATCGGCGACAAGAAAGTCATCGAACACGCTGTAGCCGACTTGGAAAAGATCACCGGCCAGAAAGCCGTCGTTACCTACGCCCGCAAGTCCATTGCAGGCTTCAAGGTTCGTGAAGGCTGGCCGATTGGCGTCAAGGTCACCCTTCGCCGCGATCGTATGTACGAGTTCCTGGACCGTCTGCTGTCCATCTCCCTGCCGCGCGTTCGTGACTTCCGCGGCCTGAATGCCAAGTCCTTCGACGGTCGTGGCAACTACAGCATGGGCGTGAAAGAGCAGATCATCTTCCCGGAAATCGATTACGACAAAATCGATGCGCTGCGCGGTCTGGATATCACCCTGACCACCACCGCCCGCACGGATGATGAAGGTCGCGCCCTGCTGCGCGCCTTCAACTTCCCGTTCCGCAACTGATTGGAGTAGGAACATGGCCAAACAGAGCATGAAAAACCGTGAGCTGAAGCGTCAGCAAACGGTCGCCAAGTACGCCAAAAAGCGTGCTGAGCTGAAAGCTATCATTGCCAACCCGAACTCCTCTCCGGAAGCGCGTTGGGAAGCCCAGGTAGCTCTGCAGAAGCAGCCCCGTGACGCCAGTGCCTCGCGCCTGCGTAACCGCTGCCGCATTACTGGCCGTCCGCACGGCGTGTATCGCAAGTTCGGCCTCGGCCGTAACAAGCTGCGCGAAGCTGCGATGCGCGGTGATGTGCCCGGCCTGGTGAAAGCCAGCTGGTAAGTGATGGTCGGTTGGGCCGGCTCTGTCGGTCCACTCCGGTCAAGCGAATCAAGCCCCTTTTGGGGCTTGATTCGTTTCTGGACTGTCTCTAGAATGTCCGGCTCGCCCGAGTCTGGCTTTCATTCGACCAGTCTTCGCGTGTGACGTTAGCCGAAAGGCTATTTCCATTTGTATCAGGAGCATCTAGCCCATGAGTATGCAGGACCCGTTAGCGGACATGCTAACTCGTATCCGTAATGCCCAGATGGCTGAAAAGTCTGTCGTAAGCATGCCGTCCTCCAAGTTGAAGGTGGCAGTAGCCGACGTTCTGAAGAACGAAGGTTACATTTCGGGATACCAAGTCAGCAGCGACATCAAGCCGTTGCTGTCCATCGAGCTGAAGTACTTCGAAGGCCGTCCGGTCATTGAGGAGCTGAAGCGCGTAAGTCGTCCTGGCCTGCGCCAGTACAAGTCCGTCGATCAGCTGCCGAAAGTACGTGGCGGCCTGGGCGTATCGATCGTATCCACCAACAAAGGTGTGATGACTGATCGAGCTGCTCGCGCTGCTGGTGTTGGTGGCGAAGTGCTTTGCACTGTGTTCTAAGGGGGTTGAAGCATGTCTCGCGTTGCTAAGAACCCCGTCAAGCTGCCCGCTGGCGTTGAAGTCAAGATCGCCGGCCAGCAGCTTTCGGTGAAGGGTGCCAAGGGCGCTCTCGAACTGAAAGTACATCCGTCCGTGCAGGTTCTGGAAGAGTCTGGTGAGCTGCGTTTTGCTGCTCGCAATGGCGATCAGCAGAACAAAGCAATGGCCGGTACCACTCGTGCGCTGGTCAATAACATGGTTATTGGTGTCAGCCAGGGCTTCGAGCGCAAGCTCCAGCTGGTTGGCGTTGGTTACAAGGCGCAAGCCAAAGGTCAAGTGCTGTCCCTGGCTCTCGGCTTCTCGCACCCGGTGGATTACGAACTGCCGCAAGGCGTCACCGCTGAAACCCCCAGCCAGACCGATATCCTGATCAAGGGCATCGATAAGCAGCTGGTAGGCCAGGTGGCTGCTGAGATTCGCGACTTCCGTCCGCCGGAGCCTTACAAGGGCAAGGGTGTGCGTTACGCCGACGAAGTCGTCCGTCGTAAAGAAGCTAAGAAGAAGTAGGGCATAGCAAATGAGCGAAAAGAAAGAAACTCGTCTGCGTCGCGCTCGCAAGGCACGCCTGAAAATGCGCGAGCTGGTAGCCGTACGCCTCTGCGTGTACCGCTCTTCCCAGCACATCTACGCCCAGGTCATTTCGGCCGACGGCGCCAAGGTCCTGGCCAGCGCCTCGACCTTGGACAAAGAACTGCGTGACGGCGCCACTGGCAACGTCGACGCGGCCAAGAAGGTTGGTCAGCTGGTTGCTGAGCGTGCGAAAGCCGCTGGCGTCACTCAGGTGGCATTCGATCGTTCTGGCTTCAAGTACCACGGCCGCGTCAAAGCGCTGGCTGATGCTGCTCGTGAAGGCGGGCTGGAGTTCTAAGTTATGGCAAATAACGAGCAAAAGCGCGACGAAGGCTACATCGAGAAGCTGGTTCAGGTTAACCGCGTTGCCAAGACCGTTAAAGGTGGTCGTATCTTCACCTTCACCGCGCTGACCGTGGTTGGCGACGGCAAAGGTCGTGTAGGTTTCGGTCGCGGCAAGTCCCGCGAAGTGCCTGCTGCGATCCAGAAGGCGATGGAAGCTGCTCGCCGCAACATGATCCAGGTTGATCTGGATGGCACCACCCTGCAGTACCCGATCAAGTCCGCTCATGGCGCCTCCAAGGTGTTCATGCAGCCGGCTTCCGAAGGTACCGGTATCATCGCCGGCGGCGCCATGCGTGCTGTTCTGGAAGTAGCCGGTGTGCAGAACGTTCTGGCCAAGTGCTACGGCTCCACCAATCCGGTGAACGTGGTTTACGCCACCTTCAAGGGTCTGAAGAATATGCAGTCCCCTGAGTCCGTTGCGGCCAAGCGTGGTAAGAGCGTCGAGGAGATTCTCTAATCATGGCAACTGTCAAAGTAACGCTGGTCAAGAGCGTTAACGGCCGTCTGGCCAACCATAAAGCTTGCGTCAAGGGTCTCGGCCTGCGTCGTATTGGTCATACCGTCGAGGTTCAGGACACCCCTGAAAATCGCGGCATGATCAACAAGGCTTATTACCTTCTGCGTGTCGAGGGTTAATCCATGAAACTGAACGATCTGCGTTCCGCGCCGGGTGCCCGTCGCGAGAAGCACCGTCCGGGCCGTGGTATCGGTAGCGGTCTGGGTAAGACCGGCGGCCGTGGCCACAAAGGTCTGACCTCCCGCTCCGGCGGCAAGGTAGCTCCGGGCTTCGAAGGCGGTCAGCAGCCGCTGCACCGTCGCCTGCCGAAGTTTGGCTTCGTTTCCCTGAAGGCTATGGATCGCGCAGAAGTGCGTACTTCCGAGCTGGCCAAGGTTGAAGGCGATGTCATCACTCTGCAGGCTCTGAAGGATGCCAACGTGATCAATCAAAACGTGCAGCGCGTGAAAGTCATGCTGTCCGGTGAGGTTGTTCGCGCGGTTACCCTGAAAGGTATCGCCGCCACCAAGGGTGCGCGTGCGGCTATCGAAGCAGCTGGCGGTAAGTTCGAGGACTAAATGGCTAAGCAAGGTGCTCTCTCCGCGCTCAGCAATGGCGGGTTATCCGAGCTCTGGGCTCGACTGCGTTTCCTGTTCCTGGCGATCATCGTCTATCGGATCGGCGCGCACATTCCAGTGCCCGGTATCAACCCTGACCGGCTGGCCGAGCTGTTCCGGCAGAACGAGGGGACCATTCTTAGCCTGTTCAACATGTTCTCCGGCGGTGCGCTGGAGCGGATGAGCATCTTTGCACTGGGGATCATGCCGTACATTTCGGCCTCGATCATCATGCAGCTCATGACCGCTATCAGTCCTCAGTTGGAGCAGTTGAAGAAGGAAGGTGAAGCTGGCCGTCGCAAGATCAGCCAGTACACCCGCTACGGCACTGTAGCCTTGGCGTTGGTCCAGGCCATCGGTATGTCCGTTGGTCTGGCCAGTCAGGGTGTCGCGTTCTCGACTGATTTCGGCTTCTACTTCGTGTCTGTCACCACCTTCGTGGCGGGGGCAATGTTCATGATGTGGCTGGGCGAGCAGATCACTGAGCGCGGTGTCGGCAACGGTATCTCGATGCTGATTTTTGCAGGCATCGTGGCCGGTCTTCCAGCAGCGATCGGGCAGTCGTTCGAGTCGGCCCGTCAGGGTGATATCAACATCTTCGCCCTGATCGCTGTCGGTTTGCTGGCAGTAGCGATCATCGGTTTCGTGGTGTTCATTGAGCGTGGCCAGCGTCGCATCGCGGTGCACTACGCCAAGCGTCAGCAGGGCCGTAAGGTTTTTGCTGCGCAGACCAGCCACCTGCCGTTGAAGGTGAACATGGCCGGCGTCATTCCGGCTATTTTTGCCAGCAGCATCCTGCTGTTCCCGGCTTCGCTTGGCGCCTGGTTTGGCCAGTCCGAAAGCATGGGCTGGCTGCAGGATGTCGCGCAAGCTATCGCTCCTGGTCAGCCGTTGAACATTCTGCTGTTTAGTGCAGGGATCATTTTCTTCTGCTTCTTCTACACAGCGCTGATGTTCAATCCGAAAGACGTGGCGGAGAACCTGAAGAAGTCCGGTGCCTTTATCCCGGGTATCCGTCCGGGTGAGCAGTCGGCTCGCTACATTGATGGCGTACTGACCCGCTTGACCATGTTCGGTGCTCTGTACATGACGGCTGTTTGCCTGCTGCCCCAGTTCCTTGTGGTTGCAGCCAACGTACCGTTCTACCTTGGCGGGACCTCGTTGCTGATCGTGGTTGTGGTTGTGATGGACTTCATGTCCCAAGTACAATCCCACCTCGTTTCGCACCAGTACGAATCCCTGATGAAGAAAGCCAACCTGAAGGGCTATGGCAGCGGCATGCTCCGCTGACCTGGTGCCGTAAGGTTCTAGGAGTTACTGATGAAAGTTCGTGCATCGGTGAAAAAGCTGTGCCGTAACTGCAAGATCATCCGTCGCGACGGTATCGTTCGCGTGATCTGCAGCGCGGAACCGCGTCACAAACAGCGCCAAGGCTGAGTGTGATTCACGCGTTATGAACCCGGCAGCTAGTGCGCTGCCGGGTTGATTATTCGTTTCTACAGCGCTAATATCTCGCGCCCTTTTCTTGGCTTCCGGGGCGTAGGTAGCTGTCAACTGGAGTTTCACTGAATGGCCCGTATTGCAGGCGTCAACATTCCAGATAACAAGCACACTGTTATCTCGCTGACCTACATCTACGGTGTTGGTCGCACCACTGCACAGAACATCTGTGTAGCCACCGGCGTAAACCCGGCGGCAAAGATCAAAGATCTCTCTGACGAGCAGATCGAACAGCTGCGTGGCGAAGTCGCGAAGCTCACCACTGAAGGTGACCTGCGTCGCGAAATCAACATGAACATCAAGCGTCTGATGGATCTGGGCTGCTATCGCGGTCTGCGTCACCGTCGTGGCCTGCCTGTTCATGGTCAGCGTACGAAGACCAACGCGCGTACCCGTAAGGGCCCGCGTAAGCCGATCCGCAAGTAATTGCGCCCGCGAATCGACAGGAATTAAGTCATGGCTAAGCCTGCTGCTCGTCCTCGTAAGAAAGTCAAAAAGACAGTGGTGGATGGGATCGCCCATATCCACGCTTCTTTCAACAACACCATCGTTACCATCACTGATCGTCAGGGCAATGCACTGTCCTGGGCGACCTCTGGTGGTTCCGGTTTCCGCGGCTCCCGTAAGAGCACTCCTTTCGCTGCCCAGGTTGCAGCCGAGCGCGCCGGTCAGGCCGCTCTGGAGTACGGTCTGAAGAACCTCGACGTAAACGTCAAGGGCCCAGGTCCGGGTCGCGAATCCGCTGTGCGTGCTCTGAACGCCTGCGGCTACAAGATCGCCAGCATCACCGACGTGACGCCTATCCCGCACAACGGGTGCCGTCCGCCGAAGAAGCGTCGCGTGTAATAGGAGACAGTGAGAAATGGCTCGTTACATTGGTCCCAAGTGCAAACTGTCCCGTCGTGAAGGTACCGACCTCTTCCTGAAGAGTGGTGCTCGCGCGCTCGAATCCAAGTGCAACATCGAATCGGCTCCTGGCCAGCACGGCGCTCGTCGTGGTCGCCTGTCCGACTACGGTACCCAGCTGCGTGAAAAGCAGAAAGTCCGCCGCATCTACGGTGTACTGGAGCGTCAGTTCGGTAACTACTACAAGGAAGCTGCTGGCCGTAAAGGCGCTACTGGCGAAAACCTGCTGCAACTCCTCGAGTGCCGCCTGGACAACGTCGTGTACCGCATGGGCTTCGGTGCTACCCGTTCCGAATCCCGCCAGCTGGTTTCCCACAAGGCCATCAGCGTTAACGGTCAGACCGTGAACGTTCCGTCCTACCAGGTCAAAGCTGGTGACGTCGTTGCCGTTCGCGAGAAATCGAAGAACCAACTGCGTATCGCCCAAGCCCTCGAACTGTGCGCCCAGCGCGGCCGCGTCGAGTGGGTTGAGGTTGACGCTGAGAAGAAGTCCGGTGTGTTCAAGAGCGTACCGGCTCGTAGCGATCTGTCCGCCGACATCAACGAAAACCTGATTGTCGAGCTCTACTCCAAGTAAGGGCTAGAAAATAGGTGCATCCATGCAGAGTTCGGTAAATGAGTTCCTGACCCCCCGCCACATTGATGTGCAGGTGGTCAGTCCGACCCGCGCCAAGATCACGCTTGAGCCTCTCGAGCGTGGTTTCGGCCATACCCTGGGCAACGCGCTGCGTCGCATCCTGTTGTCCTCCATGCCTGGCTGTGCAGTAGTCGAGGCCGAGATCGACGGCGTACTCCACGAGTACAGCGCCATCGAGGGTGTTCAGGAAGATGTCATCGAGATCCTCCTGAACCTCAAAGGTCTGGCTGTCAAGCTGCACGGCCGTGACGAAGTAACGCTGAACCTCTCCAAGAAAGGTTCGGGCGCGGTCACTGCTGCCGATATTCAGCTGGATCATGATGTCGAAATCGTCAACGGCGACCACGTGATCGCCAACCTGGCGGATAACGGCGCGCTGAACATGAAGCTCAAGGTGTCCCGTGGCCGTGGCTATGAGCCGGCTGACGCGCGCCAGAGCGACGAGGACGAGAGCCGCAGCATTGGTCGTCTGCAGCTCGACGCTACGTTCAGCCCCGTCCGCCGTGTTGCTTACGTGGTTGAAAACGCCCGTGTCGAGCAGCGCACCAACCTGGACAAGCTGGTCATAGATCTTGAAACCAACGGTACCCTGGACCCTGAAGAGGCTATCCGTCGTGCCGCTACCATCCTGCAACAGCAGCTGGCAGCGTTCGTCGACCTCAAAGGCGACAGCGAGCCGGTCGTAGTCGAGCAGGAAGACGAGATCGATCCGATCCTGCTTCGCCCGGTTGATGATCTTGAGCTGACCGTACGTTCGGCCAACTGCCTCAAGGCGGAGAACATCTACTACATCGGTGATCTGATTCAGCGCACTGAAGTAGAACTGTTGAAGACTCCGAACCTGGGCAAGAAGTCCCTGACCGAGATCAAGGACGTCCTGGCCTCCCGTGGTCTGTCCCTCGGTATGCGCCTCGACAACTGGCCGCCGGCAAGTCTTAAGAAGGACGACAAGGCGACTGCCTGATCGTCGTAATCACCGAACGTGAGTTTGGTAAGGAATTGAACCATGCGTCATCGTAAAAGTGGCCGTCACCTGAGCCGCACCAGCGCACACCGCAAGGCCATGTTCCAGAACATGGCGGTGTCGCTGTTCGAGCACGAACTGATCAAAACCACCCTGCCCAAAGCCAAGGAACTGCGTCGCGTTGCCGAGCCGCTGATCACTCTGGCCAAGGAAGACAGCGTTGCCAACCGTCGTCTGGCCTTCGACCGTACTCGTTCGAAAGCCATCGTTGGCAAACTGTTCAACGATCTGGGCAAGCGCTACGCCAACCGTCAGGGCGGCTACCTGCGCATCCTGAAGTGCGGTTTCCGCGCTGGCGACAACGCTCCTATGGCTTACGTCGAGCTGGTTGACCGCCCGGTCACTGGTGAAGTCGAAGCTGCAGCCGAGTAAGTCGGTCGCGATGAAAAACCGGGCCTTGTGCCCGGTTTTTTATGCTTGTTTCATTAGTAAAAATCTATCGGCTTGCTGATTGTAATAAGGTTGATGCTCTGTGCCGTCAGCTTGATACTCGCTGCCATCGGAATGACCGAACGATCAAGCGCCGGAAGAGAATTGAGCATGAGCAGGAACCAGCAATGACCACCTGCGCTGGCAGTTCCATTGCTGAGAACCAGAATTCCCTGAGTGCCGGTCCTCAAGGCCCGCTGTTGATGCAGGACTATCAGTTCATCGTGAAGCTGGCGCATCAGAACCGTGAGCGCATCCCTGAGCGCTTCGCGCACGCCTAAGGCTGGGGCGCATACGGCACCATCATCATACCAATGACATCTCCTAGTACTCGAAGGCCTGGCTGTTCTCCCGGGTTGGCAAGCAAATCAGGGTGCTTGCGCGGTTCTCCACGGTTGCCGGTGAATTGGCTGCTGCAGACGCCGAGCGGGATGTGCGTGGCTTTGCCCTGAAGTTCCGAACCGAGTACGGCAACTGGGGCATGGTGGGTAACAACACCCAACGTTCCGCCACCGCGACCCGCTGAAATTCCCTGACTTCATCCATACCCAGAAGCGCCACGCCAATACGAACCTGCGCTCCAATAACGCAGTCTGGGATTTCTGGTCGCTATCACCAGAGAGGCTGCGCCAGGTCATGATTCCCATGTCCGATCGCGAGTTACCGACCGATCTTCGGCACATCAATGGCTACGGCTCGCACGTCTACAGCTTCATCAGTGCGGCCAAAGGGCGCGTCTGGGTCAAGTTCCACTTCAAGACGGCGCAGGGCCACAAGCATTGGAGAAATGCGGAGGCTGTCGATATTTTCGGCAGTGGCGTTCGCGCAGCGCTGAAGGTGACTTCCCTAGAGGTTAGTGAAGCGTGCAGCGGAGCCCAGCGGAGATGGCTCCAGCGTTGCTCTTCGCGTTGTTCGGCCCAGAGCAGAGCAAACAAAAAGGCCGGGCATTGCTGCCCGGCCTTCTGCATGACTGCTTTTCGCGTCAGGCGCGATCGCGCTCCAGCAACGGCTTCAGAAAGTGTCCGGTGTGCGACTGCGGCATGTCGGCGACCTCTTCCGGTGTGCCGGTGGCGATGATCTGGCCGCCTTTGGAACCACCCTCTGGGCCGAGGTCCACCAGCCAGTCCGCCGTCTTGATCACATCCAGGTTGTGCTCGATCACCACGACGGTATTGCCGTGGTCGCGCAGGCGATGCAGGACATCCAGCAACTGCTGGATATCCGCGAAGTGCAGCCCGGTGGTGGGTTCGTCGAGGATGTAGAGCGTCTTGCCGGTATCGCGCTTGGACAGTTCGCGAGACAACTTCACCCGCTGCGCTTCGCCTCCGGACAGGGTGGTCGCCGACTGGCCCAGGCGGATATATGACAAGCCCACATCGATCAGCGTTTGTAGCTTGCGGGCAATGGCTGGCACTGCGTCAAAGAACACCCGGGCTTCCTCGATGGTCATCTCCAGCACCTCATGGATGCTCTTGCCCTTGTAGCGGATCTCCAGGGTCTCGCGGTTGTAGCGTTTACCCTTGCATACGTCGCACGGCACGTAGATGTCCGGCAGAAAGTGCATCTCCACCTTGATTACGCCATCGCCCTGGCAGGCCTCGCAGCGGCCGCCCTTGACGTTGAAGGAGAAACGTCCGGGCCCGTAGCCCCGCGAGCGGGATTCGGGGACGCCCGAGAACAGCTCTCGGATCGGCGTGAACAGCCCGGTGTAAGTCGCCGGGTTGGAGCGTGGCGTGCGGCCGATCGGGCTCTGGTCGATGTCTACTACCTTGTCCAGGTGCTGCAGGCCGTCGAAGCTGTCGTGCGCGGCGGCCTCCAGCGAGGTGACGCCGTTCAGGGCGGTGGCGGTGATGGGGAACAGGGTGTTGTTGATAAGCGTCGACTTGCCCGAGCCGGACACGCCGGTCACGCAGGTCAGTAGCCCCACCGGAATCTCCAGGTCTACCTGCCGCAGGTTGTTGCCACGTGCGCCCTTTAGCTTGAGCAACTTCTTCTTGTCGCGAGGGGTTCGCTCGGCTGGAATCTTTATTTTCACTCGGCCCGACAGGTATTTGCCGGTCAACGAATCAGGGTGCGACATCACATCGTCCGGCGTGCCCTCGGCGACGATCTGCCCGCCGTGTACTCCAGCGCCGGGGCCGATGTCGACAACATAGTCGGCGAGGCGAATGGCGTCTTCGTCGTGCTCGACGACGATCACCGTGTTGCCCAGGTTGCGCAGGTGGGTAAGGGTCGCCAGCAGGCGTTCGTTATCGCGCTGGTGAAGGCCGATGGACGGTTCGTCGAGGATGTACATCACACCGACCAGGCCTGCGCCGATCTGGCTGGCCAAGCGGATGCGCTGTGCCTCGCCACCGGACAGGGTGTCGGCGCTACGGTCGAGGGTCAGGTAGTCCAGGCCCACGTTGACCAGAAACTGAAGGCGCTCGCGGATCTCCTTGAGGATCTTCTCGGCAATCTCGCCGCGCCGGCCGGTCAGGCTCAGGCCGCCGAAGTAATGGGCGGCATCCCCCACCGGCAGGCCAGTGACTGCTGGCAGGGTCTTTTCGCCCACCCAGACGTGACGGGCTTCCCGACGCAGGCGGGTGCCACGGCAATCAGGGCAAGGCTGGGTGCTGAGGAACTTGGCCAGCTCTTCGCGCACGCTGGCCGATTCGGTTTCGCGGTAGCGCCGTTCGAGGTTCGGGATGATGCCTTCGAAGGGGTGGGAGCGCTTGACGATATCGCCGCGGTCATTGAGGTAGCGGAAGTCGACATCCTCGCGGCCGCTGCCGAAGAGGATCGCCTTCTGGTGCTCGGCGGACAGGTCGTCAAACGGTTTTTCCAGGCTGAAGCCGTAATGCGCGGCGAGTGAGCCGAGCATCTGAAAGTAGTAGACGTTGCGGCGGTCCCAGCCGCGGATTGCGCCCTCGGCAAGGGTCAGTTCGCCATGCACGAGGCGCTTGGCATCGAAGAACTGCTTCACCCCCAGGCCGTCACAGGTGGGGCAGGCGCCGGCCGGATTGTTGAAGGAGAACAGCTTGGGCTCCAACTCGCTGATGGAGTGGCCGCAATGGGGGCAGGCAAAACGTGCGGAGAAGATGATCTCCTCGCCGGGTTCGTCGTCCATCGGCGCTACCAGGGCGATGCCGTCGGCGAGGTTGATAGCCGTTTCGAAGGACTCCGCCAGGCGTTGCTGCAGATCCTCGCGCACCTTGAAGCGGTCGACGACCACATCGATGGAGTGCTTCTTCTGCTTGTCCAGCTTGGGTAGTTCGTCCAGTTCGTAGAGCTTGCCGTTGACCCGCGCGCGGACGAAGCCTTGGGCACGCAGCTCCTCGAACACCGCGAGGTGCTCGCCCTTGCGCTCGCGAATCACCGGTGCCAGCAGCATCAGCTTGCGACCTTCCGGCAGGTCCAGGACCTGGTCGACCATCTGGCTCACGGTCTGTGCTTCCAGCGGGACGTCATGGTCCGGGCAGCGCGGAATGCCGACGCGGGCGTAGAGCAGGCGCAGGTAGTCGTAGATCTCGGTGATGGTGCCCACGGTCGAGCGCGGGTTGTGGGAAGTCGACTTCTGCTCGATGGAAATTGCGGGCGACAGGCCCTCGATGGTATCGACGTCCGGCTTCTCCATCATCGACAGGAACTGCCGGGCGTAGGCCGACAGTGACTCCACGTAGCGGCGCTGACCTTCGGCATAGAGGGTGTCGAAGGCCAGCGATGACTTGCCAGAGCCCGACAGGCCAGTGATCACGATCAGCTTATCGCGGGGCAGGGTGAGATCGATGTTCTTCAGGTTGTGGGTGCGTGCCCCACGTATCAGGATCTTGTCCACAACGGCCTCGCTTGGCGGGCGGAAACCCGCAATTATACGGCCCGCAGGACGGGCGCGGCAAAGCGTCACGACTGTGCCGAGGAGGAAAGGGGCTGTTAGAATGCGCGTCATTTTTCGGCACCGGCCGCAGCCGGACACCCTGGAGCGGGTGGTTCGCCAAACAGGGCGCACGACGCAAGCCCCAACCGATTTTCCTTGAGGCATCTATGCACGATCTCCACTCGGAACGCATGAGCGGCAGAGAGACGCGAGCCGCCAGCGGCCTGGCCCTGGTCTTCGCGTTCCGCATGCTCGGCATGTTCATGGTCTTGCCGGTCCTGGCTACCTATGGTCAGGACCTGGCCGGCGCCACCCCGGCGCTGATCGGCCTTGCAATTGGTGCCTATGGCCTGACCCAGGCCCTACTGCAGATTCCCTTTGGCGTGATTTCCGACCGCATCGGCCGCCTGCCGGTGATCTATGTCGGCCTGTTGATCTTCGCCGCGGGGGCGGCGTTGGCAGCCAATGCCGATTCCATCTGGGGAGTGATCGCCGGGCGTGTCTTGCAGGGCGCCGGGGCCATCTCGGCGGCCGTGATGGCGCTGCTTTCCGATCTCACCCGCGAGCAGCACCGGACCAAGGCGATGGCCATGATTGGCATGAGCATCGGTGTGTCCTTTGCGGTTGCCATGGTGGTCGGCCCGTTGCTGACCCGCGCCTTTGGCCTCGCCGGGTTGTTCTGGACCACTGCCGGAATGGCCCTGTTGGGCATCGTGATCATCGCCCTCATGGTGCCGCGTGCGGCCCATCCTCTGCAGCATCGTGAGTCCGGCGTGGCGCGCCAGGCGCTGATGCCAACCCTCAGGCACCCCGACCTGCTGCGCCTGGACTTCGGCATCCTTGCCCTCCACGCCATCCTCATGGCGAGTTTCGTCGCCCTGCCGCTGGCGCTGGTAGAAAAGGCCGGCCTGCCCAAGGAAGAGCACTGGTGGGTGTACCTCACCGCGCTGCTGGTGGGCTTCTTCGGCATGGTTCCTTTCATCATCTATGGCGAGAAGAAGCGTCAGATGAAGCGCGTGCTGACCGGCGCAGTCGCCGTGCTGCTCGCTTGCGAGCTGTTCTTCTGGCAGTTCGGCGACAGCCTGCGAGCTCTGGTGTTCGGCGCCATCGTCTTCTTTACCGCCTTCAACCTGCTGGAGGCGTCGCTGCCCTCGCTAATCAGCAAGGTCGCCCCGGCCGGAGGCAAGGGCACTGCGATGGGCGTCTATTCCACCAGTCAGTTCCTCGGCGCGGCCGTCGGCGGCATCCTCGGAGGCTGGCTATTCGAGTATGGTGGCGTGGCCACGGTTTTCGTCGGCTGTGCCGTGGCCTGTGCAATTTGGCTGGCTATTGCTGTTACTATGCGCGAACCGCCTTATGTGACCAGCCTGCGCCTGCCGCTTTGTGCAGCGGCCCTTGCAGATGCCAGGTTGGCCGAGCGTTTGTTGGCTGTGCCCGGAGTGGCGGATGCCGTGGTGGTGGCCGAAGAAGCTGCCATCTATATCAAAGTGGATACCGAACAATTGGACCGCACGTCCCTGGAGCGCCTGGTTACGCCTGCGCCCGAACGTGCTGAAGCCTAGGAGAACGTCATGGCCCGTGGGGTTAACAAAGTCATTCTGGTTGGTAACGTCGGTGGTGATCCGGAGACCCGCTATCTGCCCAACGGCAACGCGGTGACCAACGTCACCCTGGCCACCAGCGAGTCCTGGAAGGACAAGCAGACCGGCCAGCAGCAGGAGCGTACCGAGTGGCACCGCGTGGTGTTCTTCGGCCGCCTCGCCGAAATCGCCGGCGAGTACCTGCGCAAGGGCTCGCAAGTCTACGTCGAAGGTTCCCTGCGCACCCGCGAGTGGGAAAAGGACGGCGTGAAGCGCTACACCACCGAGATCGTGGTCGACATCAACGGCAACATGCAGCTGCTCGGCGGCCGCCCCGGCAGCGAGGGCGATGCCCCACGTGCCCCGCGCCCGCAGCGCGAGCCGCAGCAGTCCGCCCCGCAGCAGCGTCCGGCTCCCCAGCCCGCCGCCCAGCCGGCGCCGGACTACGACAGCTTCGACGACGATATTCCGTTCTGAGTCGAATCGCCCAGGCGTAAAGACAAAGGCGCAGCCCCCGGGCTGCGCCTTTTTCGTTTCCGCCTCCGACCATGGGGCGGGATGAGTGTCATCGTACAACTCGCTGGGCTATGATTAGCCCTCAGTTTCCACCGGACCGACCTTCGCAATGGACAACCCAAGCAGCCAGCCGCGCCCGCGCCGCAAGCACCGTAGCCTGGCACAGGAACTGGTGGCCGAGCTTTCCCAGCAGATCCAGAGTGGCGTGATCAAGCGGGGCGAGAAGCTGCCCACTGAGTCCGCCATCATGGAAGCGCAGGGCGTGAGCCGCACCGTGGTGCGGGAGGCTATCTCGCGGCTGCAGGCGGCCGGACTGGTGGAAACCCGCCATGGTATCGGCACCTTTGTGCTGGATACGCCGAGTCCCAGCGGCTTCCGCATCGACCCGGCGACCATAGTCACCTTGCGCGACGTCATGGCCGTTCTCGAGTTGCGTATCAGCCTGGAGGTGGAGTCCGCCGGTCTCGCCGCCCAGCGCCGCAGTCCGGAGCAACTTGCCGCCATGCGCGAGGCGCTGGACAGCTTCCTCAGCGCCGCCCACGGCACCGACGCAGTGGCTTCGGACTTCCAGTTTCACCTGCAGATCGCCCTGGCCACCGGCAACCGCTACTTCGTCGACATCATGACCCACCTGGGCACCAGCATCATTCCGCGCACCCGGCTCAACTCGGCGCGTATCGCCCATGACGATCGCGAGCATTACCTCGCTCGCCTGAGCCGTGAGCACGAGGACATCTATGAGGCCATTGCCCGCCAGGACAGCGACGCGGCCCGGGCGGCCATGCGCCTGCACCTGACCAACAGCCGCGAACGCCTGCGCCAGGCCCATGAAGAGGCCGAGAAGGCCCGGTAGGGCTGAGGTCGATCCGCGCAAAGCAAGGGCCGCATCGAGCGGCCCTTTTTATTTGGACGTGGACACGAGCAACTCTCTCTGCCTGCTACGCCCTGGGTGAGGCTGGGGGGTAGGGTGCGCCGCGCGCACCAGAGGTTGGACGTTGCGCGCTGTGCTGATCCAGCGATTGGTGCGCACAGCGCGCCCTACGGTCAGTCGAGTGCCGAGGAAAAGGGCGCAACTTTTTTCCGTCCGGGAGTTGTCCTACAAGATTTGCTGTTATATGTTGTCGTACAACTGGTTCGGATTGTTGCAGGCAAGACAGGTGTCGACGGGTCGAAAGACCCGGTTGCAGGACAGCCACTTGCGCAGTCGTCGATTCATCTCGTACCCGGCAGGCTTTAGGGTGAATGCCCTGATTTAGAACGCTTGCATGGCATGGAAGCGGGTAGGGCGTTTCACGCAGCGATAGCGGGCGATGAGCGCACAAGAGGATGAACGGTGGTTGGCAGTCCTTTAAGTTGTACGATAACGTATCTCTAAGGCCGGTTCGCCCCGGCTCCACTCAAACCGCTTCGCAGGGTGCTCGAATAATGAATCCACAAGAACTCAAGTCCATCCTCTCCTCCGGGCTGCTGTCCTTCCCCGTCACCGACTTCGACGCTGCCGGCAACTTCAACGCCAGCAGCTACGCCCGTCGCCTGGAGTGGCTGGCTCCCTACGGCGCATCGGCGCTGTTCGCTGCGGGCGGTACCGGTGAATTCTTCTCCCTGGCGCCGGACGAGTACTCCGCGATCATCAAGACCGCCGTCGACACCTGCGCCGGCAGCGTGCCGATCCTCGCCGGCGTCGGTGGTCCGACCCGCCTGGCCATCCAGTACGCCCAGGAGGTCGAGCGTCTTGGCGCCAAAGGTCTGCTGCTGCTGCCGCACTACCTCACCGAAGCCAGCCAGGAAGGCGTAGCCGAGCATGTCGAGCAGGTCTGCAAATCGGTGAACATCGGTGTGGTGGTCTACAACCGCAACGTCTGCCGCCTGACTCCGGCGCTGCTGGAGCGACTGGCCGAGCGCTGCCCGAACCTGATCGGCTACAAGGACGGCCTGGGCGACATCGAGCTGATGGTGTCCATCCGCCGCCGCCTCGGCGAGCGCTTCAGCTACCTGGGCGGCCTGCCCACCGCCGAGGTCTATGCCGCGGCCTACAAGGCCCTGGGCGTGCCGGTCTACTCCTCCGCCGTGTTCAATTTCATCCCGAAGACGGCGATGGACTTCTACAAGGCCGTCGCCGCCGACGACCACGCCACCGTCGGCAAACTGATCGACGATTTCTTCCTGCCCTACCTGGAAATCCGCAATCGCCGCGCCGGTTATGCCGTCAGCATCGTGAAAGCCGGCGCGCGTATCGTCGGCCACGACGCCGGCCCGGTCCGCGCACCGCTGACCGACCTGCTGCCGGGCGAGTACGAGCAACTTGCCGCGCTGATCGACGCCCAAGGCGCGCAGTGATCCGCAACCAGGAGAAGGCTCGTGACTGAGAAACGCTTCGACAACTACATCGGCGGGGAATGGGTGGCCGGCAGCGGCTACTCGCGCAACATCAACCCCTCCGACCTCTCCGATTGCCTGGGCGAGTACGCCCAGGCCGACACCGCCCAGGTGGCCCAGGCCATCGAGGCGGCCCGTGCGGCCTTCCCGGCCTGGTCGGTGTCCGGCATCCAGGCCCGCGCCGACGCCCTGGACAAGGTCGGCAGCGAGATCCTCGCTCGTCGCGAAGAGCTGGGCACCCTGCTGGCGCGGGAAGAGGGCAAGACCCTGCCCGAAGCCATTGGCGAGGTCAGCCGCGCCGGCAACATCTTCAAGTTCTTCGCCGGTGAATGCCTGCGCCTGGCCGGTGAAGTCCTGCCCTCGGTGCGCCCCGGCGTCTCGGTGGAAGTCACCCGCGAACCCCTGGGCGTGATCGGCCTGATCACTCCCTGGAACTTCCCCATCGCCATCCCGGCCTGGAAGATCGCCCCGGCTCTGGCCTACGGCAACTGCGTGGTGTTCAAACCGGCCGATCTGGTGCCGGGAAGCGCCTGGGCCCTGGCCGAGATCATCTCTCGCGCCGGTTTCCCCGCCGGGGTGTTCAACCTGGTGATGGGCAGTGGCCGCGTGGTCGGCGAGGCGATGGTCAATGACAACCGCGTCGACGGCATCAGCTTCACCGGCTCCGTCGGTGTTGGCCGCAGCATCGCCGCCACCTGTGTCGCCCGTGGTGCCAAGGTGCAGCTGGAGATGGGCGGCAAGAATCCGCAGGTAATCCTCGACGACGCCGACCTCAAGACCGCCGTCGAACTCGCCGTGCAAAGCGCCTTCTACTCCACCGGCCAGCGCTGCACCGCCAGCAGCCGCTTGATCGTCACCGCCGGCATCCACGACCGCTTCGTCGAGGCCATGGCCGAACGCATGCGTGCCATCCGCGTGGGGCATGCCCTGCATAGCGGCATCGACATCGGTCCGGTGGTGTCCCAGGCCCAGTTGGAGCAGGACCTGCGCTACATCGACATCGGCCGCGACGAAGGCGCGCGCCTGGTGGCCGGTGGCGAGCGGGTGATCTGCGATACCGACGGCTACTTCCTCGCCCCGGCCCTGTTCGCCGACAGCCATGAAGGCATGCGCATCAGCCGCGAGGAGATCTTCGGCCCGGTGGCCAACGTCATCCGCGTCGCCGGCTATGAAGAGGCGCTGGCGCTGGCCAACGACACCGAGTTCGGCCTTTCGGCCGGCATCGCCACCACTTCGCTCAAGTACGCCAACCACTTCAAGCGTCACGCCCAGGCCGGAATGGTCATGGTCAATCTGCCCACTGCCGGGGTGGATTACCACGTGCCATTCGGTGGCCGCAAAGGTTCGTCCTATGGCCCGCGCGAGCAGGGGCGGTACGCCCAGGAGTTCTACACCACGGTGAAGACCAGCTACATCGGCGCCTGATCCAGCGCGGGGAAATGGATGTCCCCGCGAACCCTTATGGACTACCGGCATAAAAACAAGCACAGGTAGGAATTCATGAAGATCAAACGAGTCAGAGTCACCCCCATCGCATTCCGCGATGCACCGCTACTCAATGCCAGCGGCATCCACGAGCCTTTCGCGCTGCGCTCGATCATCGAGGTCGAAAGCGACAACGGTCACATCGGCCTCGGCGAGAGCTACGGCGATGCCCCGGTACTGACCGTCCTCATGGCCATGCAGGACAGCCTGGTCGGCCTGGATCCCTTTGACCTGAACGGGCTGCGCGCCCGAGTCATCAAGACCGTGGCTGCCTTTGGCCCGGCCGAAGCCGGTGCCGAACTGGCTCCTGGCTCCCACCCGAGCAAACAGGTGGCCAATGCCTATTCCGCCTTCGAAGTGGCCTTCCTCGACCTGCAGGCGCGCTCACTGAACATGCCTTTGGTGGACCTGCTCGGCGGCGCCGTGCGCACCGAGGTGCCCTTCAGCGCCTACCTCTTCTTCAAGTACGCCGAGCACATCGACGCGCCCTACGCGCCGGACTCCTGGGGTGAGGCCCTCTCCGAGGCGCAGATCGTCGCCCAGGCCGCGCGCATGATCGAAGCTCATGGTTTCCAGAGCATCAAGCTGAAGGCCGGCGCCCTGCAGCCGGAACATGAAGTGGCCTGCATCAAGGCGCTGAAGAAGGCCTTCCCGAACCACCCGCTGCGCATCGACCCCAATGGCAACTGGTCGCTGGACACCGCGCTGCGCATGGCCGAGCTGCTCGGCGACGACCTGCAGTACTACGAAGACCCCACCCCGGGCCTGGAAGGCATGGCCGAGCTGCACCGGCGCACCGGCGTGCCGCTGGCCACCAACATGGTGGTCACCGACTTCGACGAGTTCCGCCGCAGCGTGGCGCTGAACAGCGTGCAGATCGTCCTCGCCGACCACCACTACTGGGGCGGCCTGCGCGATACCCAGGTGCTGGCGCGGATGTGCGACACCTTCGGCCTCGGCCTGTCGATGCACTCCAACTCGCATCTGGGCATCAGCCTGATGGCCATGGCCCACGTAGCCGCCTCCGTACCGAACCTGACTTACGCCTGCGACACCCACTACCCGTGGCAGGAGGAGGACGAGGAGGTCATCAAGGGCGGCAAGCTACCGATCCGCAATGGCTGCGTCAGCATCACCCGCGCCCCGGGCCTGGGCGTGGAACTGGACCAGGACCAGTTGGCCAGGCTCCATGAGCAATTCCTTTCCATCGACATCCGAAGCCGTGACGACGCACGGCAGATGCGCAAATACGACCCAGCCTGGAAGATCAAAAAGCCGAGGTTCTGAACCACATCCGCTGCCTGCGGAATGACACGCAACCCTCGCGCGGCAACCCGCGCGAGCTCTTCGACAAGAACAATTCAGAGAGAAGAACCATGGGCGAAGTACTGAAGCAAACCCGTGTGCGTTACCTGATCCTGCTCATGCTGTTCCTGGTGACCACGATCAACTACGCCGATCGCGCCACCATTTCCATCGCCGGCTCCGCCATTCAGAAGGAGCTCGGCATCGACGCCGTCATGCTCGGCTATATCTTTTCCGCCTTCGGTTGGGCCTACGTGCTCGGCCAGATTCCGGGTGGCTGGCTGCTGGATCGCTTCGGCTCCAAGCGCGTCTACGCCTTCAGCATCTTCACCTGGTCGGTGTTCACCCTCCTGCAGGGCTTCGTCGACATGGTGCCGATCGCCTGGTCGGTGGCGACCCTGTTCCTGCTGCGCTTCCTGGTGGGCTTCGCCGAGGCGCCGTCCTTCCCGGGCAATGCGCGCATAGTCGCCGCCTGGTTCCCCACCGCCGAACGCGGCACCGCATCGGCGATCTTCAACTCCGCCCAGTACTTCGCCACGGTGATCTTCGCCCCGCTGATGGGCTGGATCGTCCATAGCCTGGGCTGGGAGCATGTGTTCATCGTCATGGGCACCATCGGGATCCTGTTCTCCGGGGTGTGGCTGAAGTTCATCTACAACCCCAAGGAACACCCGCTGATCAACCAGGCGGAAATCGACCACATCGCCAGCAACGGTGCCCTGGTGGACATGGACCAGAACCGTCGCCAGCCGGGCAACGGCCCGACGTGGGATCACATCAAGCAACTGGTGAGCAATCGCATGATGGCCGGCATCTACCTGGGCCAGTTCTGCATCAACGCGCTCACCTACTTCTTCCTCACCTGGTTCCCGGTGTACCTGGTGCAGGAGCGCGGCATGACCATCCTCAAGGCGGGCATCATCGCCTCGCTGCCGGCCATCTGCGGCTTCATCGGCGGTGTGCTCGGCGGTGTGCTCTCCGACTGGTTGCTGCGTCGCGGCCACTCCCTCAGCGTGGCGCGCAAGACCCCGATCGTCAGCGGCATGCTGCTGTCCATGACCATGATCCTGTGCAACTACGTGGATGCCGACTGGATGGTGGTGGGTTTCATGGCCCTGGCGTTCTTCGGCAAGGGCATCGGCGCCCTCGGCTGGGCGGTGATGTCGGATACCGCGCCCAAGCAGATCGCGGGCCTGGCCGGCGGCATCTTCAATACCTGCGGCAACCTGTCGTCCATTACCACCCCGATCGTCATCGGCTACATCATCGCTGCCACCGGCTCCTTCAAGTGGGCCCTGGTGTTCGTCGGCATCAATGCCTTCCTTGCCGCCTTCAGCTACCTGTTCATCGTCGGCGAGATCAAGCGTGTGGAACTCAAGGGCGTAAAGCCCGAAACCGGTGATACGGCGGCCGCTTCCGAAGCCCCCGCCGCCAGCCCGGTCCGTTAACCCGAGAAGGACAGCAAGATGACTCAGCACCCACTGCCTAGCAGCACCCCGCGCATTACCGAGCTCACCGTCGTACCGGTGGCCGGTCAGGACAGCATGCTGCTCAACCTCAGCGGCGCCCACGGCCCGTACTTCACCCGCAACGTGGTGATCCTGAAGGACAACGCCGGCCACGTCGGCGTGGGCGAAGTGCCCGGCGGTGAAGCCATCCGCCAGACCCTGGAGGATGCCCGCACCCTGCTGGTCGGCCAGTCCATCGGCCACTACCAGCACCTGCTCAACCAGGTGCGCCGAGCCTTCGCGGATCGCGATGCCGGCGGCCGGGGTCTGCAGACCTTTGACCTGCGCATCGCCATCCATGCCGTCACCGCCCTGGAGGCAGCCCTGCTCGACCTGCTCGGCCAGCACCTGGAAGTGCCGGTGGCGGCCCTGCTGGGCGAAGGCCAGCAACGCGACGAGGTGGAGATGCTTGGCTACCTGTTCTACGTCGGCGACCGCAACAAGACCGACCTCGGCTACCGCAGCGAGGCAGAGGCCGACGACGCCTGGTTCCGCCGACGCAACGAAGAGGCGCTGACCCCCGAGGCGGTGGTGCGCCTGGCCGAGGCCGCCCACGCCCGCTATGGATTCAATGACTTCAAGCTCAAGGGCGGCGTACTGCGCGGTGAAGAGGAAATCGAGGCGGTGACCGCCCTGGCCGAGCGCTTCCCCGAAGCGCGCATCACCCTCGACCCGAACGGCGCCTGGTCCCTCAAGGAAGCCATCGCCCTGTGCCGCGACCAGCACCATGTACTGGCCTACGCCGAAGACCCCTGCGGCGCCGAGAACGGCTATTCCGGCCGCGAAGTGATGGCCGAATTCCGCCGCGCCACCGGCCTGCCCACTGCCACCAACATGATCGCCACCGACTGGCGCCAGATGGGCCACGCCATCTCCCTGCAGTCGGTGGACATCCCCCTGGCCGACCCGCATTTCTGGACCATGCAGGGCTCGGTGCGGGTGGCGCAGATGTGCAATGACTGGGGCCTGACCTGGGGCTCGCATTCCAACAACCACTTCGACATCTCGCTGGCGATGTTCACCCACGTCGCCGCGGCGGCGCCGGGCAAGATCACCGCCATCGACACCCACTGGATCTGGCAGGACGGCCAGCGCCTGACGAAGGAGCCGCTGCGCATCAATGGCGGCAAGGTCAAGGTGCCGGAGAAGCCGGGCCTGGGGGTGGAGCTGGACATGGATGAACTGGCCAGGGCCCACGAGCTCTACAAGACAAAGGGCCTGGGCGCCCGCGACGATGCGGTGGCCATGCAGTACCTGGTGCCGAACTGGACCTTCAACAACAAGCGCCCCTGCCTGGTGCGCTGAATTTCCAGCCGTATCACCAACCCGTTTGGTGGGCTTCAGCCCACCGCCGATGCTTGAACTAGAGAACAACAACGGAGTCAGCCATGCAGTTGATCCAACACCAGGACTCCCCGCGCCACGTACGCCTGCACCCGGACGACAACGTCGCCATCGTCGTCAACGAGCAGGGCGTGGCCGAAGGCGGCCAGTTCCCCGATGGCCTGGTCACCCGTGAAGCCATTCCCCAGAGCCACAAGGTCACTCTGGTCGACATCCCCGCCGGCGGTGCCGTGTTGCGCTATGGCACCGTCATCGGCCATGCCCTGCGGGAAATTCCCCGTGGCAGCTGGGTGCGCGAGGAGCTGCTGAGCATTCCCGAGGCCCCGGAGCTGGACCACCTGCCCATGGCCACTGCCTTGCCGCTGACCCTGGCGGAGCTTCCCGGCTACACCTTCGAAGGCTTCCGCAATCCGGATGGCAGCGTCGGCACCCGCAATATCCTCGGCGTCACCACCACCGTGCAGTGCGTCACCGGCGTGCTGGACCACTGCGTGGAACGGGTGCGCAAGGAGGTCCTGCCGAAGTACCCGAACGTCGATGACGTGGTGGCCCTGACCCACAGCTACGGCTGCGGTGTGGCGATCAACGCACCGGATGCGGTGATCCCGATCCGCACCCTGCACAACATCGCCCGCAATCCCAACCTCGGCGGACAGGCGCTGGTGATCGGCCTCGGTTGCGAGAAGCTCCAGGCCGAGCAACTGATGCCGGGCGACGAACTCACCGCAGGCCAGGACGAGGAAGCCTGGCTGTTCCGCCTGCAGGATTCGGCCAGCGGCTTCGCCGGTATGGTCGAGCAGATCATGGGCATGATCGAAGACCGCCTGAAGGTGCTCGACCAACGCCGTCGGGAAACCTGCCCGGCCTCCGAGCTGGTGCTGGGCATGCAGTGCGGCGGCAGCGACGCCTTCTCTGGCGTCACCGCCAATCCGGCCCTGGGCGTGGCCGCCGACCTGCTGGTGCGCGCCGGCGCCACCGTGATGTTCTCGGAGAACACCGAGGTTCGCGATGGCATTCACCTGCTCACCCCACGCGCAGCGACCCCGGAAGTGGCCCAGGCGCTGGTGCGGGAAATGGACTGGTACGACCGCTACCTCGCCCGGGGCATGGCCGATCGCAGCGCCAACACCACCCCCGGCAACAAGAAGGGCGGGCTGAACAACATCGTCGAGAAGGCCATGGGTTCCATCGCCAAATCCGGCAACAGCGCCATCGCTGGCGTCGTCGCTCCCGGCGAGCGCGTACGTGGCAAAGGGCTGCAGTACTGCGCCACTCCGGCCAGCGACTTCATCTGCGGCACCCTGCAACTGGCGGCGGGCATGAACCTCCATGTCTTCACCACCGGGCGGGGCACGCCCTACGGCCTGGCCATGGTGCCGGTGATCAAGGTCTCCACCCGCACCCAACTGGCCGAGCGCTGGCCGGACCTGATCGACGTCGACGCCGGGCGCATCACCTCCGGCCGTATCACCCTCGAAGAACTGGGCTGGGAGCTGTTCCGCTACTACCTGGATGTGGCCAGCGGCAAGGAGCACACCTGGGCCGAGAAGCATCGGCTGCACAACGATCTGACCCTGTTCAACCCGGCTCCGGTAACCTGAGCCGTCCATGTCGACTGGGAGAGCCCGGATGGAACCCAAGGTCCTTCACATCGGCCCGCTGACCGAGCGCTTCAACCAGCGCCTGGCCGACGAGCACGAGGTCGTGCAGCTGTGGCGGCAGGGTGATGCCCTGGCCTATCTCGACGAGCACGGCGGCCAATTCGATGTCGTCGTGACGTCGGCGCGCATCGGCTACTCCGCCGACATGTTGGAGCGCATGCCCAGTGTGCGTGCCATCTGCAGCTTCGGCGTCGGCTATGACGCCATAGCCGTGGACGAAGCGCGCTTACGTGGCATCCAGGTCAGCTACACCCCGGATGTGCTCAACGACTGCGTCGCCGATCTGGCCATGGGCCTCCTGATCGACTGCGCGCGGCGCATCAGCGCTGCCGACCGCTTCGTCCGCGCCGGCCTCTGGCCGGCCGGTCACTTCCCCCAGGCTCGCAAGGTCAGCGGCAAGCGCCTGGGCATTGTCGGCCTCGGCCGTATCGGCAAGGACGTGGCGCGTCGCGCCAGTGGCTTCGATATGCCGGTGCGCTACCACAATCGCCGACAGGACGCCGACAGCCCCTACGGCTTCGAGTCCGACCTGCTGGCGCTGGCGCGCTGGGCGGATTTCCTGGTGCTGACCTGCCCGGGCGGCGCGGCCACTCATCACCTGATTTCGGCACCGGTGCTCGACGCGCTGGGGCCGCAGGGCATCCTCATCAATGTCGCCCGTGGTTCGGTGGTGGACGAAGCCGCCCTGGTCGCGGCCCTGGTGGAAGGCCGCCTGGGCGGCGCCGGCCTGGACGTATTCGAAGCTGAACCGCGGGTGCCGGAGGCGCTGTTGGGGCTGGATAACGTGGTACTGGCGCCGCATATCGGCAGCGGCACCGAAGAAACCCGACAGCAGATGGAGGAGCTGGTGTTTGCCAACCTGCAGGCTTTCATCGAAAAGGGCGAGCTGCTGACCCCGGTGGCCTGACTCGCCCAAACCCGATAGCGGCGGTCGTCTCGGGCGACCCCCTATGCGGAGTCTCGCCACAAGCGGGGCTCCGTTTACTCCCCACGTCATTGAACTGCCGACTCGCAGTGACGGCGCACCACGAGTGCGCCGTGATTTTTTTGTTTGGACGAGATCGTGAGTTGGGAGGAGGCAAGACTGTCTTGTGGGAATTCATTTGCGATTGGTGCTCGCCCTGAAACTCCAGCAGGGCCCACCCGCCCTCACCCTCGGCCCCTCTCCCATGGGGCGAGGGGTGAGCCCAAGCAAGGACTGCGCGCGCTCCTTTGGGAGGGAGAAGGGAGACCAGCGCTTGCTCGCTCGGATTAAAGTCAACGAACTTGGCAAACAGGACACTAGCTCCTACGAGAGAAAGCCTTGCTCTCAGCGATACCAGCGCGGCGTGTAGACCCACTCGCTGCCATTGGCCTTACTGAACCGCTGGGTCAATGACGAACCGATGATCACCAGCGTGCGCATGTCTACCTGCTCCGGCTGGAGTTCGCCGAGGCTGGTCACCGTCAGCGCTTCCGCCGGCCGACCGATGTCGCGGCCGAGGACCACCACGGTCTCTGGACGGCGATGGCGGGCGACGATTTCCAGTGCGCGGCCGAGCTGCCAGGGGCGGGCCTTGGAGATCGGGTTGTAGAAGGCCATTGCCAGGTCAGCGGCGGCAGCGTGGTCGAGGCGCTGCTCGATCACCTCCCATGGCTTGAGGTTGTCCGACAGCGACAGCAGGCAGAAATCATGGCCCAGCGGCGCGCCGGCCTTGGCGGCAGTGGCCAGGGCCGCAGAGACGCCCGGGAACACCTGGAGCTCGACGCGTTGCCAGTCTGGATCGTCGGACTCGTGCAGCGCTTCCAGTACGGCGGCAGCCATGGCGAACACGCCCGGGTCGCCGGATGACACCACCACCACGCGGCGTCCGCTGGCGGCCAGTTCGAAGGCGTGGCGGGCGCGCTGCATTTCTTCGCGGTTATCAGTGCAATGCAGCACCTGCTCCGGGCGGAAGGGGCCGGCCATGCGAACGTAGGTTTCGTAGCCGAGCAGGTCCTCGGCCTCGTCCAGTGCCTGGCGGGTGGCCGGCACCATGAACTCGGCTGCCCCGGGCCCGAGGCCGACCACGGTCAGGCGTCCGCGCGGCTGGCCGATGTGGGCCGGGTCCAGCGGTTGTTGCGCGACCAGCAGGCGGATGTCGCCGATCTGCTGGTGCAACGGTGGCAGCGTACTGTCGTCGGTGATGAAGCGCAGCGGCACTCCAAGCGCTCTAGCGGCGGCGTGCAATTGGCTGTCGGCCATGTACTCGCGTCCGGCGAGCAGGCAGGCCAGCGACAGTGGGGCGAGCCCGGTGCCGGCCAGAGCCTGGCGTACCGCCTCTGCCGATACCGGGCCATCGACCTGGGCAATCGCCACTTGTGGGTGGATTAGCAGCTCATCACGCTGCGCCAGGCGATCCTGCGCGGTGATGTGAATAACCCGCTGCGCTTCGTCGGCCAGCGGCAGCCGCGCGGCATCGAGCCAGGGCGCAGTGCCCACGACGCGCACGGCCTCGCCGCCCAGGAGGTCGGAGACGAAGCGCTTGCCTTGTTCAATGTCCGCCAGCGCATAGCCGGCTGGCGGGTCTAGCAGGCAGGTGCCGAAACGCAACTCGCCGCTGGTCGTGATCGCTGGCGCTACTTCCAGCGCGGAAGCGATCTCGCGGGCCATTCGATTGACCCCGCCGAGGCCACCCAACAGCGGCACCACGGCGCTGCCATCTTCGGCCACGGCGAGCACGGGCGGCTCGGCGCCCTTGCTTGCGAGCAGGGGGGCCAGGGTGCGGATCAGGATGCCGGCTGCGCATAGGCCGATGATCGGCGTGTCGTTGCGATACAGCTCGCGCAGGGTCTCGCCGAATTCCGCGTATTGGGCATCGGCGCCCTCCACGCGCTGCTCCAGGCCGAGGATGCGCGCCTGTGGATAAAGCGTCTGGATGCGCTTCGCAACCGGCAGACCGGCGTTGCCCAGCAGGACGATGGTGGGGGCGTTGTGCGGTTCCATCAGCCTCTCCACTTCTCGCCGGGGATGACGACCATCGAGAAGTAAGGCGAGGCCATCGGGTCCACTTCATCCAGCGGCACGATGCGCTGATTGGCCATGGTCGCGCGCTCCACATAGTGCGCACGGTCGGCCAGGCCCAGTTCGACCAGCACGCGGCGGACCTTGTCGAAGTTGCGGCCGAGCTTCATCACCACGGCCGCCTCGGCTTGGCGCAGGCGCGCCTTGAGCTCGTCTTCCGGCAATACGCCGGACAGCACCGAGAGGCTCTGGTTGCGGTACACCAGCGGCACGCCGAGCACCGCCGCGCTGCCCAGCATGGAGCAGACGCCGGGCACTACTTCCACCTCGTAGCGGCCGGAGAGGCGGTCATGCAGATACATGTAGGAGCCGTAGAAGAACGGGTCGCCCTCACAGATCACGGCTACATCGCGGCCTGCCTCCAGATGGAGCGCCACCTGCTCGGCGGCGGTGTCGTAGAAGTCGCTGATGACGGTTTCGTAGCTCAGCGGCGGCTCGAGTTTTTCGGTGGTCACCGGGTAGACCAGCGGCATGCGCTGCTGCTCGTCCTTGAGGTGACCCTCGATGATGCTGAAGGCGTTGCCGCCGTGGCCCTTGCTGGCCTTCGCCTTGGCCACGAAATAGCCCACCACTGGCGCCGACTGCAGCAGGCGCAGGGCTTTCAGGGTGATCAGTTCCGGGTCGCCGGGGCCGACACCCAAGCCGATCAAACGTCCCTTGCCGCTCATCATTCGACCTCCGTGGCCAGCGCATTGACCGCTGCCGCCGCCATGGCGCTGCCGCCGCGGCGCCCGCGTACGATCACATAAGGCACGCCGCGGCTATCGGCAGCGAGCAGGTCCTTGGACTCGGCGGCACCGACGAAACCCACCGGGAAACCGAGGATAAGCGCCGGCTTCGGCGCACCGGCAGCGAGCATTTCCAGCAGATAGAAGAGCGCGGTGGGGGCATTGCCGATCACTACCACGCTGCCTTCCAGATGCTCGCGCCAGTGCTCCAGGGCGACGGCCGATCGGGTGTTGCCCAGTTCGCGGGCCAGCTCCGGCACGTCGGGATCATTGAGGGTGCAGATGACCCGGTTGTTCGCCGGCAGGCGTGCGCGGGTGATGCCTTCGGCGACCATGCGCGCATCGCAGAGGATCGGTGCGCCGGCGGCGATAGCCGCCCGACCCGCAGCGCCAGCGCCCGGGGAGAAACGCAGGTCTTCCACCACATCGACCATGCCGCAGGCATGGATCACCCGCACCGCGAGTTTTTCCAGGTCGGAGGGGATGCCGGCCAGGTTGGCCTCGGCGCGAATGATGGAAAAGGAGTTGCGATAGATCTCCTGACCATCGCGGATGTACTCAAGCATGGGTGGGGCTCCAGGTGTCAGGAGAGGAGGCCAGGCGCTCGGCAGCCTCCTGGATGGTCAGGTTGCGCGTCAGCAGGCGGCCGAAGCCGTTGTCACCGGTTTCGCGTTGATAAAGGTCGTAGCGGCCCGGGCCCACGGCCAGCAGGGTCAGCGGTGCCACATGGGCTGCGGCGCAGGAGCGTGGGCAGCCGCTGAGGTGCAGGCCGGGGAGGGGGCCGAGATGCGAGGCCAGCCAGAGGGCATCGCCCTTGGTGTCGGCCAGGCCTTTCGCACAGCCGGTCGAGCCGGTGCAGGCGATCAGCCAGGCCAGGGGCGAGCGAGCGTCGATGGCCAGGCCGAGGTCTTCAAGCTGCTGCAGTACAAGGCTGATCGCTTGCTCGGGAACATTTGGCAGCAGTACGGATTGCCAGGGAGTCAGGCGCAAGCTGGCATCGCCCCGGGTTTCGGCCAGGTCGGCCAGTCTGGCGAGCTGCTCCGCCGTCAACCGGCCCACGGCAGGCACACCGCCGACCATTCTCAATCCGGCTTGGCGTTGTGGCTGCGTTCCAATGTGCAGTCCGGCCGGTGGGCTTGGGCGGCGCCAATGCCCGGCCGGCAGCAGGGGAAAGTCCAGGCGGGCCTGCAAGCGCATCAGCAAGTCGCCGGCAGGGTGCGCTTTGAGCAGGTGACGCATGCGCGTCTGCTCGGGCGTGGCGAGCTCGAGGAACAGGTCGAGCAGTGCTTCCACCAACTGCGGTGTCTGGCAGATGCGTACCGCCGCCAGAGCGTCCGGCTCGTCCGCACGTTGCGGCGGGCAGCCTGCCAGGCCGAAGGCAATCTGTGGCGTCGGGCCGCCGACCATCACCGACAGCCAGATGTCGTGCGGGTGCTCCAGCATGGCCAGTTGCTCACCGCCGTCCAGCAGCAGGGCGAACTTGGGCGACAAGGCGTGGAAGCGCGGCGAGTTCTGCAGCAGGGCGAGCAGGTCATCGGCCAGCGACGAGATATCCACAACGGCGGCAGGGTCGAGCCCGGCAGCGGGGCTGACCATCAGGTTGCGCACATCGTCAGCCCCTGGGGTGCTGGGGCCGAGGTCAGCGGCGAGCAGTTGGTCGACCAGGGCCGCTTCGGCGCCAGGCCTTACCCCGCGAATTTGCAGGTTGGCCCGATTGGTCGTCTCGATCACCCCGTTGGCGTGGGCCGTCGCGGCTTCAGCCACGGCGTGGGCCTGGACAGATGTCAGCCGGCCACAGGGCAACTTGATGCGGCAGATGCCACCATCCTGTGCTGGAACAATGCGCGATAGCCCGGGACAGGCTGACGGGCGAGGGGACGCGCTGGTGCTGGGTAAGACGTGTTTCACAGGGTCACCGAGGTTGGCGTCGCGGTGACCCGGCTGCCCCTACCCGAGGGACAACTGCGGCATCGATACACCCCGCCCGATGCGTGCACTCACGACTGGATTCACTGGCAGGTCTCCTGGCTGGCAGGTCCTCGTCCATTGCGGCCTTCCCGGTTTCCCAGTGGCCTGATCAGGCGGCGTGAAAACTGCTGCGCTCCGTCGAGCGACGTTTTCACACAACCTGATAATGCATGGACTCGCTGCTTACAGTTGCGGGGGCAGCCACGGTTCAGCCGTGTTCCCTCTTAGGCTGGAGCGCATCAAGTTCCGCTCCAGCAACCAATGAAGGGGGTATTATGCCCGCTTTGGCCAGGCGTATGAAAAGGCTCCTTGTCCAGACTGTCTGAAAACTGTTGCGCTCGGTTATGCCGTTTTGAAACCAGCCTCAAAATGCTCACTTACCACTCGTAAACTGCGTTTTTTGGCTGTTTTACTCGCTTCGCTCGCCCTGCGGGTCAGCCTTTGGCTGTTGCTCCGCTTCGCTGCGTTGCGCCTCGCCTAACCTTCGCCCGCGACGTTTTCGCACAGTCTGTGTCGGAAGCTGAACGGTGCTGGCGCTATCCATTACAGGAGCCCTACATGCAGCCCTGGCTGACAGTGATCGGAATCGGCGAAGACGGTTATGCCGGTCTCGGCAAGGCCGCGCGCCGTGCCTTGCTTGCCGCCGCAGAGGTGATCGGCGGGCCGCGCCAGCTCGATCTGCTGCCGCACTGCATCAGGGCCCTGCGCACGCCTTGGCCCTGCCCCTTCTCCCTGGGGCCGGCGCTGGCAAAACGCGGCACGCCGGTCTGCGTCCTCGCCAGCGGCGACCCCATGCTCTTCGGCGTGGGCGCCAGCCTGGCGCGTCAGCTGCCGGTCGATGAACTGCGCGTGCTGCCGGCGCCTTCTTCCTATTCTCTTGCGGCGGCGCGTCTGGGTTGGCCGCTGCAGGATGTCAGTCTCCTCTCTGTCGTTGCCCGGCCCCTGGCCGCGTTGCATGCGCAGATCCACCCTGGCGCCCGCCTGCTGGTGCTGAGCAATGACGGCAGCAGCCCGGCAGCCATTGCCGCGTTGCTTGTGGAGCGGGGCTTCGGCCCTAGCCGGCTGACGGTGCTGGAACACCTCGGCGGTGAGCGCGAGCGGCGCATCGGCGGCATCGCTGCGGAGTGGTCATTGGTCGAGGCCGCCGCGCTGAACCTGGTGGCGGTGGAGTGCGTGGCCGGCGATAACGCCCGCCGCCTTGCGCTCACCACGGGTCTCGCGGACGACGCTTACCGCCATGACGGCCAGCTCACCAAGCGCGACGTGCGCGCCGTTACCCTGGCGCGGCTGGCACCGCAGCCAGGTGAGCTGCTCTGGGACGTGGGAGCCGGCTGCGGCTCCATCGGCATCGAGTGGATGCGCGCCCATCCCAGTTGCCGCGCCATCGCCATCGAGGCGAACGAGACGCGCCAAGCGCATATCCAGCACAACCGCGACGCCCTCGGCGTTCCGGGCCTGCAATTGGTGGCCGGCGAGGCACCGGCTGCTCTGGACGGCCTGCCCGCGCCGGACGCCATCTTCATCGGCGGCGGCGTCACCGAGCCCGGCATGCTCGACACTTGTTGGGCGCAGCTCAAACCGGGTGGTCGCCTGGTGGCTAATGCCGTGACCCTGCAGAGTGAGGCGGCTCTGGTAGCTTTCCGCGAACGCCATGGCGGCGCGCTGACCCGCATCGCCATCGCCCAGGCCCAGCCGCTCGGCGGCTTCGATACCTGGCGTTCGGCGTTGCCGATTACGCTGCTGGAAATCACCAAACCATGATGCATCGGCCAAGCGGCATCTCTCATGCGTGACGAAACTGCTGAAAAACCCGCGCCACTGCGCAGCGGCTACACCACCGGCAGTTGCGCCACCGCCACCAGCCTGGCCGCGGCGCGTTTGCTGCTGGCCGGGGCGGCCATGGATGCGGTGGAAATCTGCCTGCCCAAGGGCCAGCAGGTGTTGATGCGCCTGGAGTTCTGCCGACTGAGCGAAGACGGCGCGGAAGCCGGAACGCTGAAGGATGCCGGCGATGACCCGGACGTGACCCATGGTGCGCTGATCTATTCCCAGGTCCGCCTCGTTGCCAAGCCTGGTGTGCACTTCCGCGCAGGCCCCGGCGTCGGCACCGTCACCAAACCGGGGCTGGTCCTGGCCGTTGGCGAGCCGGCAATCAACCCGGTGCCCCGGCAAATGATGACCGCGCACTTGACCCGGCTCGCCGCCGAACAGGGCTATGTGGGCGGCTTCGAGGTCACTGTCTGCGTGCAAGGCGGCGAGGCGCTGGCGCTGAAGACCATGAACCCGCGCCTGGGCATTCTCGGTGGTATTTCCATCCTTGGTACTACCGGTATCGTCCGACCGTTTTCCTGCTCGGCCTACATCGCCTCTATCCACCAGGGCATTGACGTTGCCCGCGCCAACGGCTTCACCCACTTGGCGGCCTGCACCGGCAACGCCAGCGAAGATGCCATGCGCCAGCGCTATCACATGGATGACACCGCCCTGATCGAGATGGGCGACTTCGTCGGCGCCGTACTCAAGCATTTGCGCAAGGCGCCGGTGGACAAGCTCAGCCTGTGCGGTGGCTTCGGCAAGATCAGCAAACTCGCTGCTGGCCACCTCGACCTGCACAGCCGCAGTTCCAGCATCGACCTGTCGCAACTGGCCGCCTGGGCCGGCGAGCTCGGCGCTTCGGCCGAGCTGCAACGGTCCATGCGCGAGGCCAACACCAGCCAGCAGGCACAAGCGCTGGCCAGCAAGGCAGGGATCCGCCTGGGCGATGCAGTGTGTGCCCATGCGCTGGCCTTCGCCCGCTCGATCGTGCCGGTGCAGGTGGCGCTGGAAGTCTTCGCCATCGACCGCCAGGGCAACATCGTCGGTGAGGCCGTGGAGACTCGATGAAGCGAATCCTCCTGTTGGGCGGTGTCAGCGAAGCGCTGGCCATCGCGCGCCGCCTTGGCCCTGATCACGTCTACAGCCTGGCCGGCCTTGGCAAGGTGCCGGACGACCTCGCCTGCCAGGTTCGTGTCGGCGGTTACGGCGGTGCCGAGGGACTGGCTCGCTACATGGCCGATGAGGGCATTGGCCTCCTGATCGACGCTACCCATCCTTACGCCGCGCAGATCAGCCGCAACGCCGCGCAAGCCGCGCGCTTGGCGGGTGTTCCTTGCTGGGCGCTGCGCCGTCCTGGCTGGCAGGCTGGCCCTGACGATGATTGGCGAGAAGTAACCGACTGGCCGGGGCTGATCGAGGCGCTGAGAGACTTCCGCCGGCCGCTCTTCACCCTTGGCCGCGAACCCCTGGAGCACCTGCATGAAGTTCCCGCACACCAGCATTGGACGGTGCGCTGCCTGCAAAGCCTGCCCGGGGCCGAACGCGCCGAGGTGATCGGCGCGCGCGGGCCCTTCAGTCTGGAAGGGGAGCGCGAACTATTCGCGCGGCTGGGCAGTGATGTGCTGATCAGCAAGAACAGTGGCAGCCAATCCACCGAGCCCAAACTGCAGGTGGCTCGTGAGCGGGGGTTGCCTGTGCTGATCCTCAAGCGTCCCGAGCTGCCCCCCGTTGATCGTGAATTTGATTCGACCGAAGCCCTCTGGCAGGGCCTCGCGACTTACCTGGAAATCCCATGACCCCAGCTGCATATGCCCGCGTGCTCTTCGCCGGGCCGGACCTCACCGAGGGCTCCTTCGCCGAACTTTTCCGCTGCCAACTCGTTGCACTTCGCGGTGAGGTGGCGCTGGCCGATATCATCGACACGTCCGCTGGCTATGCGTCGCTGTGGGATCGCGCTGCCGAGAGCGAGCGGCCGCTGCTGGTGATCGACCTCGACCCGCAATCCTCCGCGCAACACCTGGACTGGCTGCGCAGCGAGCTGGGCAAGCAGACGCAGCCGGACCAGCTGTTCGCCGCCAGCCTGCTGGGGCAGTTCGACGCCGACCCGGCCGCGGCTGCCTGCGCCCTGGCCGAGCGTGGCGAGTTGCACCTCGCCTGCGTCGGCGTGCCGGAGTTGCCGGAGCACCACGCCTGGTCCTGCATCCCGCCGCACCGTCAGCGCTTGCTGCTGTGCAACGGCCCACGCTGCACCCGTCGCGGCGCCCTGCCGCTGTGGAAAAGTCTGCGTGAGCAGCTCAAGGTCGCCGGCAAGCTGGAATGCGCGGGAGGTGTCCACATCACCCGCACCCAATGCCAGTTCCCGTGCGACGATGGCCCGACAGTGAGCCTCTATCCGGAAGGGGAGTGGTACCGGATTCGTAACCAGGAGGAGGTGGTGCGGCTGGTGCAGGAACGGATTGTGGAAGGGCGGGATGTGCCGGAGTTGTTGATGCGGTCTTAGGGCGTCGGAGTTAGAACCAGGGCTCCCTCACCCCCAGCCTCGTCAGTTTTGCAGGTGGGGTATCGCGTTACTCAACTCAACCTACAGGTAGGCAATCGGTCGATACTCCGCCCCCAACTCCTCTGCCAGGCGCTTCGCCCGGCCCAACCTGACCGGTCCGCCCTCGATATCGACCAACACGGTTGGGCAGGTCAGCGGCTCTAGCCTCGCCCAATCCTTCAAGCGCCCATCCGTGAGAATCAGCAGGCGCTGCTGTTCCATCGGCTTCAGCCGCTGCCGACTCTCCAGCCAGTAGCTCGCTTGCTGCAAGGCTTCGATGAGTGGCGTCCCACCGCCTGCGCCAAGCTCGCCGAGCCAATGGTGCAGGGCCGGCGAGGCTTTCTGCCCTTGCCAGAGCCAATGGGGCTGGCAGCCGGTGGCGCGGAGCACGGCGAGGCGGGCGCGTTGGCGGTAGGCGGATTCGAACACCCCGGCCAGCAGCCCCTTGGCCTGAGCCAATGCACCGTGGCGCCGGGTGGAGGAGGAGGCGTCGACGATCACCAGCCAGAGTTCATTCGGGCGCTGGCTGCGTGGGCGGCGCACGAGGTCGGCCACCTTGCGCGGGCGGCCGCGCAGCAGGGTCGGGAGCCATTGAATAGCGCCTTCGTGACCAGCGCGCAGGGTTCCGCTGCGGCCCGCGCCGAGTGCGCCGGGTCTGGGTTGGGCATCCGCGCCAGTGACCGTGCGCGGGCGGATGCTCAGGGCTTTTTTGGCCACCTCGGCAACTCGCGCGTGGCACCCATCGGCACTGCTTGTGCAGGCAGTTCACCCCATTGGCCTTCGCCAGAATCGGGTTGCGTCTCAGCAGGGCCGGAGGGTGGCGATTGCGGCGGTTGCGCCGCCTTCGGTGGCGGCGTGTGCATACGACGGTGGGCGAGGGCGAAGTGTTCGACGGCGTCGATGTCTTGCGGCTCAATGTGTCCGGCACCGCGCCAGGCGGCATGGGCACGGGCAGCGCGTAGCCAGACCAGATCGGCGCGCAGGCCATCGACTCCTGCGGCGAAGCAGCGACGGGCGATCTCGTCCAGGGCGACATCATCCAACGGAATGTTCAGCAGAAGCTGGCGGGCATCTCGGCAGCGCTGGGCCAGGGCATGTTGTTCGTTGCTCCAGCGGGCAATGAATGCCTGTGGATCGGCATCGAAGGCCAGGCGGCGGCGGACGATCTCGGCGCGTTCGGCCGGCTGCGGCTGGCCGCTGAGGCTGACCTTGAGGCCGAAGCGGTCCAGCAGTTGCGGGCGCAGCTCGCCTTCTTCGGGGTTCATGGTGCCGATCAGCACGAAGCGCGCCGGGTGGCGGTGGGAGAGGCCGTCGCGCTCAATCAGGTTGACGCCGCTTGCGGCCACATCCAGCAGCAGGTCCACCAGATGGTCGGGCAGTAGGTTGACCTCGTCGACGTAGAGCACGCCGCCGTGGGCCTTGGCCAGCACGCCGGGGGAAAACTGCGCGCGGCCTTCGCCGAGCGCGGCGTCCAGGTCCAGGGTGCCGACGATGCGCTCTTCGCTGGCGCCCAGCGGCAGGGTGACGAAGATCCCCTCCGGCAGCAGTTCGGCGATACCGCGCGCCAGGGTCGACTTGGCCATGCCGCGTGGCCCCTCGATCAGCACGCCGCCAAGGCCTGCGTCGATGGCCGCGAGATACAGCGCCAGTTTCAGCTCATCGGCGCCGACTACGGCGGCGAGGGGGAAATGAAGGTCGGTCATGGCGGCTTCCTGAAAACGCGTACCGGGCATGGTAGCGAAAGCCCGAACTCCCCGATAGAAATCAGTGATTGAACAGCAGCGAGCGATGCAGTAAGTTGGCCAGCATTCGCTTCGGAGATCGTCATGCCGCACCTCGCTTCCATCCCGTCCACCGCTTGCCAGGCCTCGGCCCCGGCGCGCGTGCGGGTGGCCGCTGCGGCCAGCTATTTCCATGGGTATTGGTTTAGCCACGGGCTGACCTGATACCCAATCAGGCGGCCCACCTCAAAGGGTCGCCTACCGAAGCACCACGAAACCCCCGGTCGGCAACCCGACCGGGGGTTTTGTTTTTTCCAGAGCCCACAAGGCCAAGCAAACGTCACACAGGATCGCACCATGATCAGCTATCGCACCTACCCGACCTATTACCGCAACTCCGACTGGCGATTTAGCCGCTTTGCCAATGCCGCCATCCATTTGAGTCGAACACCCAGTTAGCGCGCCGCGCGCGGAGCAAGCCGCGCCGGCCGAGGAAGCCAGTCATGAATTCGTCCGTATCCGTTCTGCCCATTACTGTACAGCCGCTCCACGCCATTGCGCTGGAAGCTTCCGTTCCGTCATCGCGCAGCACCCAACCGCTGCCCACCCCCGCCGAACTGCGCCAGCGCCTGCCGCTGGACATCGCCATTGCCCAGCAGATCCAGGCCCAGCGCCAGGCCGTCCGCGCCGTGCTGGATGGCGAGGACCCGCGCCTGCTCGTGGTGGTCGGGCCTTGCTCCATCCACGACGCCGATTCTGCCCTCGACTACGCTCAGCGCCTGGCGGTGCTGGCGCCACAGGTGAGCGACCAGCTCCTGCTGGTGATGCGTGCCTACGTCGAGAAACCGCGTACCACAGTGGGCTGGAAAGGCCTGGTCTACGACCCGCACCTGGATGGCAGTGGTGACATGGCCGAGGGGCTGGCGCTGAGCCGTCGGTTGATGCTGGAAATCGCCGAGCTGGGCCTGCCGTTGGCTACCGAGTTGCTGCAACCGCTGGTGGCCGGTTACTTCGATGACCTGCTGAGCTGGGCGGCCATTGGTGCGCGCACCAGCGAGTCGCAGATCCATCGCGAACTGGTGAGCGGGCTGGACCTGCCCGTGGGCTTCAAGAACGGCACCGACGGCAGCCTCGGCATCGCCACCGACGCCATGCGCTCGGCGGCTCATCCGCACCAGCACTTCGGCATCGATGGCCATGGCCGGCCGGCGCTGGTGCAAACGGCTGGCAATGCGGATACCCACCTGGTGCTACGCGGCGGCCACCAAGGACCGAACCATGATGCGGCCAGCGTGCAGTCGGCCCGTGCTGGTCTGGAGAAACTCGGCATCGCCGCGCGCATCCTGGTCGACTGCAGTCACGCCAATAGCAGCAAGGATCCCTTGCGCCAGCCAGCCGTGCTGGAAGATGTGATCAGCCAGCGCCTTTCCGGGCAGGAGGCGCTGCGCGGCGTGATGCTGGAGAGCCACCTGTTCGACGGTGCGCAAGCGTTGTCCTGCGACCTGCGCTACGGCGTGTCGATCACCGACGGCTGCCTGGGTTGGGAGGGGACCGAGCGTATCCTGCGGGACGCGGCGGAGCGGCTGCGGCAGGGCTGAGCTGCGGCTGTTGGGTATCGCTGCACTCAACCCGCATATGACAGGTTTGGCGCACTCATTCTCCTGCCTGTGGGACATTGGCGGGGCGGATGGCATAGCCAGGCGAGGCTGGTCCGGAATTGGCGATTTGCGCTACATGGCATTCAGTGGCAGCAGCCGGCTGACTCCAGATCCTTGAGGATCGGGCAATCCGGGCGGTGGTCGCCCTGGCAGGAATCGACCAGCTCTTGCAGGGTGTCCCGCAGGCTGGCCAGTTCGGCGATCTTGCGGTTGAGTTCATCGATATGATCGCGCGCCAGGGCCTTCACATCGGCGCTGGCGCGCTGGCGGTCTTGCCAGAGTTGCAGCAGCTTGCCGGCCTCCTCCAGTGAAAAGCCCAGGTCGCGGGAGCGCTTGATGAAGGCCAGGGTGTGCAGGTCCTGGCTGCTGTACTGGCGATATCCGCTGTCGGTACGACCCGCAGCGGGCAGCAGGCCGATACTCTCGTAGTAGCGGATCATCTTGGCGGTCAGCCCGCTTTTCTTCGCTGCTTGGCCGATGTTCATTTGCTGTCCCTCGGGGGCGCGCTCGTTGGGGTCATTACTTTGGCTTCCAGGTTTTCAGCAGCAGCGCGTTGCTCACCACGCTGACGCTGGACAGGGCCATGGCGGCGCCCGCCACCACCGGACTGAGCAGTCCGACGGCTGCCAGCGGGATGCCGACCAGGTTGTAGATGAACGCCCAGAACAGGTTCTGGCGGATCTTCGCATAGGTGCGTCGGGAGATATCCAGGGCCGCGGGTACCAGGCGTGGGTCGCCGCGCATCAAGGTGATGCCGGCGGCGTGCATGGCGACATCCGTGCCGCCGCCCATGGCGATGCCAACATCGGCGGCGGCCAGGGCCGGGGCGTCGTTGATGCCGTCGCCGACCATGGCCACCGTCATGCCTCGTGCCTTGAGCGCGGCCACCGTGGCAGCCTTGTCCGCCGGCAGCACTTCGGCGTGGACCGAGTCGATCCCCAGGGCCTCGGCCACCACCCGGGCGCTGCCACGGTTGTCGCCGGTGATCAGGTGGCTCTGGATATGCCGCGCGCGCAGGGCTTCCAGTGCTTCGGCAGCGCCCTCCTTGAGTGTGTCGCCGAAGGCGAACAGGCCGATGACGTGCGGCTGTGGGCCGAGGTCCAGCAGCCAGGACAGGGTACGGCCTTCGCCTTCCCAGGCGTCGGCCTTGGCGGTCAGCACCCCGGCGTCCAGGCCTTTGTCCTGCAGCAGGCGGAGGTTGCCCAGGGCCAGCAGACGGCCATCCACGCGCCCCTGGATTCCACGCCCGGCCAGTGCCATGCTCTCGTCCACTGCAGGCACCGCCAGTTGGCGTTCGGCGCAGGCGTCCAGCACCGCCTTGGCCAGCGGGTGCTCACTGCCGCGCTGCAGGGCTCCGGCCAGTTTCAGCAGTTCTGCTTCATTGCCGTTCTCGGCCGAGAGGTGGGCGATTCGCGGAGTCCCGGAGGTAAGGGTGCCCGTCTTGTCGAAGGCCACCACATTAACGCCGTGGGCCACTTCCAGTGCTTCGGCGTCCTTGATCAGGATGCCGTAACGGGCGGCGACGCCGGTGCCGGCCATGATCGCTGTCGGCGTGGCAAGGCCCAAGGCGCAAGGGCAGGCGATGACCAATACGGCCACCGCATTGATCAGTGCGATTTCCAGGGGCGCTCCCGCCAGTAGCCAGCCGGTGAGCGTGACCAGAGCGATCAGCAGTACCGCGGGTACGAAGACCTCGCTGACCTTGTCCACCAGTTTCTGGATCGGTGCCTTGGCGGCCTGTGCGTCTTCCACCAGGCGGATGATCCGCGCCAGCACGGTCTCCCCACCGAGAGCGGTGGTGCGGACCAGCAGGCGGCCTTCGCCGTTGATGGCCCCGGCGGTTACCTTGTCACCCGGCTGCTTCGCCACGGGCAGGCTTTCGCCGCTGATCAGCGCCTCGTCGGCATGGCTTTGGCCTTCGATCACTTCACCGTCGGCCGGGAAGCGCTCGCCGGGTTTGACTACCAGCACATCGTCGAGGCGCAACGCAACGATGGCGACGTCTTCCTCCTGGCCGTTGCTCAATCGGGTGGCGCGCTCCGGGCGAAGGGCTTCGAGGGCGCGGATAGCAGAACTGGTCTGGCGTTTGGCGCGGCTCTCCAGGTATTTGCCGAGCAGGACCAGGGCGATGACCACGGCGGAGGCCTCGAAATACAGGTGTGGCATGCCGCCTGCTGGTGTGGCCCACCATTGGTAGACACTCAGCCCATAGCCAGCGCTGGTGCCGATGGCTACCAGCAGGTCCATGTTGCCCGCACCAGCCCTGACCGCTTTCCAGGCTGCACGGTAGAACCGCGCGCCGAGGACGAACTGCACCGGCGTGGCGAGGGCGAACTGCACCCAAGCCGGCAACATCCAGTGGATGCCCAGCCATTCCAGCGCCATGGGCACCACCAACGGCAGGGCCAGTGCGATCGCCAGTAACACGGCCCAGCGTTCGCGATGTAGTCGGGTTTCGGCATCGTCGACGGGCGGGTGGCCTGCATCGATTAGCCTCGCCTGGTAGCCGGCCACAGCCACGGCCCGGATCAGCGCATTGCTATCGGGCTGGCCGAAGAGTTGCAGGTGGGCTCGTTCGCTGGCGAGGTTGACGGTGACATCGGCGACGCCGGGCACCTTGCGCAGGGCCCGCTCGACGCGGCCGGCGCAGCTCGCGCAGGTCATGCCCGTGATGGCCAGTTCCAGACGCTGGCTCGGCACTTCGTAACCGGCTGCTTCGACGGCTGCAATCAGTGCCGGGAGACTGTCACCCGAGGCTTCGACGCGGGCGTGTTCGGTGGTCAGGTTGACTGTTGCGGCCTGCACGCCGGGTACCTTGCCGAGCGCGCGCTCGACGCGGCCGACGCAACTGGCGCAGGTCATTCCACTGATGGGCAGGTCGATGGTGGTAAGGCTGGACATGGGACGATCCTCCTTGGATTAAGGATAGGATCAACCTTGACATGAGGTTAAGGTCAAGGGGCTTCTGCGTTCGCCGGTTGCGCGGCTGGGCTTTGCGGAGCCCAACCTACGTTTCTGCCGTTCCCGCAGGAGCGAGCTTGCTCGCGAACTTGGCCCCGCCTTCGCCAGCAAGAACTCGGCGTCCCCCTGGCTCCTACAAGGAAACACCACCGGCGATGGGCTGGGGAGCGGGAGAGCGGTGTCACTGCCGCGCCGTTGTCGGCACCAGATACAAGCCTTCCGTGCTTTGTACCAGTCGGAACTTGCGCACTTCACCGGCCACCAAGGTGACGGACTGCTGGCGCAACTGTTCGATGCCTGGTTTGCAAGGACCGGGCCCCAGCAGGCTCAGGCGGATGGAGAGCGGGCCCGGCGGCAGGTTGAAGGAGACCGCCTGGCCTTGCACCAGGCGTGCAGCCAGCTGGTCCTGGAGGTAGAGACCCACGTCACAGGCGGTGGCCAACTCGACCCGCTCGCGGGAGATGATCAACACGCCATAGTCGACCTGGGACCGCGCACCAGCCGCTTGCATGCCGGTGAGCAAGGCGAGGGCGAGCAGCAGGTTGGAACGAAAGCCAGGCATGGTGCGCTCTCCGGCAAGGCACTGTTCCTGCAGTGTAGGAGCATTTCGGTCGGTCTTGACCTTGCCATCATGGCAAGGGTGAGACTGTCAGCGTTATCCACAAACGGAGTTCGATCATGCAGGTATTCAAGGTTCAGGGAATGTCGTGCGGCCATTGTGTGCGCGCCATCACTCAGGCGGTCCAGGCTCTGGACAAGGCCGCCGAAGTCCAGGTCGATCTGGCAGCAGGCGAGGTGCGGGTCGCCAGCCGGCTGGCCGAGGAACAGGTCGTGGCGGCCATTCGCGAGGAGGGGTATCAGGTCGAGACGGCCTGAGTCCACTCGTCTGGCTGCCACTTCAGGCAGGGCGTGGGCCAACGGTGGAAGTTGCTGCGCACATCCATCATGGCCCGTGTCACTCCCAGTCACGCACCAGCCCGGCGAACAACGCATCGACCATGGGTTCGGCATCGCGCAGCGGATCGAACAGGCCGGGGTCGCGTGTCCAGTCGATGAATAGGCCGATCACCAAGGCATGCACGGCGCGCGAGGCCTGCAGCGGGGTCAGTCCGGCTCGCAGGCGCTCCAGGCAGCCAGGGCGAGCGAAGAGTTGCTCACCCAGTTGAATGAACTGATTGACGAAGTCCCGGTGGCGTTCCTCCGCTTCGCGCAGTTCTGCGGTGAATTCGCAACGGTGCAGCAGGATGTTCATCACGCGCTGGCGCTGCGGATCGCGCGCCAGGCTGACGACACCTTCCACGCAGAGGTCGCGCAGGGCTCGCAAGGGGTCCTGGTTGCCGCAGCCACTCAGGCGTTCGGTCATTTCTTCCGGAGGCAGTCGCACCTGGTTGAGCATTTCGTGGAACAGATGGGCCTTGTTCTGGAAATGCCAATAAACCGCGCCACGGGTCACCCCGGCAGCACGAGCAATCTGTTCCAGCGACGTATGGGCGACACCGTGCTCGAGGAACAACAGTTCGGCGGCAGAGAGGATGGCGCTGCGGGTTTTCTCGGCTTCTTCTTTTGTTCTGCGCATAGCAGTTGGGCTAATACTGTCTAGGCTTCTTATTTGGGGAACAGAGTGTACCGATTATTGCGCGGAAAACCCTGTTTACAAACAAAGGTGCACGTAAATGCATCGCTAGATCGCTTGCCCAACCGGCGTCGTATGGAGACACCTTATGCCGTTTGCCCGTTTATTCCCCATCAGCCTCACTCTCCTGATGGCTTTGGCAGGGGGGGCCAAAGCCGCAGATGCTCCATCGGGCGCCCCACCCGTACCGGAAGTGGTGGTGGAGATCGCCAAGGCTGGGTCCCTGCCGCTGGTACTCGAGTATTCAGGACGTACGGCGGGTTATCGCGAAGTGGAAGTTCGGGCCCAGGTGAGTGGCATCCTGCAGCAACGTACCTATCAGGAAGGTAGTCGCGTCAAGCAGGGGCAGGTGCTGTTTCGCATCGACCCGCGCACCTATGAGGCTGCGCTGGCCCGGGCCAAGGGTGCGCTGGCCCAGGAGCAGGCCCGCTACCGGCAGACCGAGCGCGACCTCAAACGTACCCGCGAACTGCAGAAGAAGGGCTATGCCAGTGAAAGCGAGCTGGACAATGCCATTTCCAATTTCGAACAGAGCAAGGCCAACGTAGAGGCCGCCCAGGCCGAGGTCAAGGCGCGGCAGATCGATGTCGACTACACCACCGTCGAAGCGCCCATCTCCGGTATGACCAGCAAGGAAACCCGCTCCGAAGGCAGCCTGGTGGTGGCCGGAGACCCCAACTCCAGCCTGCTGACCCAGCTGACCCAACTCGATCCCATCTACGTCAACTTCGCCTACCCGGACACCGAAGCCGAGCGCCTTCGTGAGGGGGTCAAGAGTGGCAAGCTGGAACTCCCGCCGGATGGCTTGTTGAGCGCCGATGTCGAGTTCGGCGATGGTTCGACCTATCCGCTGTCGGGGCGGGTGGACTTCACCGACAGTTTCGTCAACACCGGCACCGGAACCGTCAGTGCCCGCGCAGTCATCCCCAATCCGGAACAGAAGCTGTTACCCGGTATGTTCGTCCGCGTCCTGGTGAAGGGATTCAATCGCAGGGAAGTCGTCACGGTTCCGGAGCGGGCCCTGGCCCAGGGGCCACGCGGCACCTTTGTCTACGTGGTGGATACCGAAGGCGTGGCACGGGTCAGGCAGGTGAAGACCGGTGACACCCGTGATGGCCGCTGGGTCATCGAATCGGGGGTGAGCGACGGTGAGCGCGTGATCGTCGAAGGCTTGCCCAAGGTGCGTCCGGACTCGCCAGTGAAGGCCATCGAGGCCGGCACCGTCGCCGATCAGTCCACGAAGAAATCCTGAAGGAGCGCCGCCGTGATCTCGCGCTTCTTCATCGACAGGCCGGTGTTTGCCGCCGTTATCTCCATCATCGTCGTGCTGGCCGGCCTCGCTGCCATGCGCGCGTTGCCCATTGCCCAGTACCCGGAAATCCTGCCGCCGCAGGTTTCGGTGAGCGCGTCATACCCCGGCGCCAGTTCCCAGGTCATCGCGGAAACCGTCGCCGCTCCGCTGGAGCAGGAAATCAACGGTGTCGAAGGCATGATCTACCAGCTGTCGAACTCCGATAGCAGCGGTGCCATGAGCCTGACGGTTTACTTCCAGGTCGGTACCGATCCGGACCAGGCCACCATCAACGTCAACAACAAGGTTCAGGCCGCCCTGGCCAAGCTGCCGGAGGAAGTGCGGCGGCAGGGGGTGAAGGTGGAGAAGAAATCCTCCGACATCCTCCAGGTTGTTACCCTGTTCTCGCCGGATAATTCCCGCGACCCGATCTTTATCAGCAACTATGCGCTGATCAACGTGATCGACGAACTCAAGCGCATTCCCGGCGTCGGTGATGCCAGCCAGTTCGGCTCCAAGGACTATTCCATGCGCATCTGGCTGCGGCCGGACAAGCTGGCGCAGTACAACCTCACCCCGACCGATGTGGTCAACGCGATTCGCGAGCAGAACTCGCAGTTCGCCGCGGGCAACTTCGGGCAGCAGCCGCTGAACCAACCCCAGGACTTCACCTACACGGTGACGACCCAGGGCCGCTTCACCGATCCGAAAGAATTCGAGCAAGTCATCCTCCGATCCGACGCCACCGGCGCCAGCCTGTTGCTCAAAGACGTGGCGCGGGTCGAGCTGGGGGCCCAGTCCTACTCGCTGATGACTTCCCTCAACGGCCAGCAGAACGCCGCCTTCGGCATCTACCTGCAACCCGGTGCCAACGCCCTGGACACTGCGGAAGCCGTCAAGGCGACCATGGAACGACTGTCCAAACGCTTCCCCGGCGGCATCGCCTACAAGATCCCCTACGACACCACCAAATTCGTGGAGGTCTCGATCGAGGAGGTGATCCACACGTTCTTCGAAGCCCTGGTGCTGGTGGTGCTGGTGGTCTTCATTTTCCTGCAGAACTGGCGCGCCACGCTGATTCCAGTGCTCGCGATTCCGGTTTCGCTGATCGGTACTTTCGCCGGCATGTACGCTCTTGGCTTCTCGATCAACCTGCTGACCTTGTTCGGCATGGTGCTGGCGATCGGTATCGTGGTGGACGATGCCATCGTGGTGATCGAGAACGTCGAGCGGGTCATGGCGACCAAGAAGATCGGTCCGCGGGAGGCCGCCATCGAGGCTATGGAGGAGGTGACCGGTCCGATCATCGCCATCGTCCTGGTGCTCTGCGCGGTGTTCATCCCGGTGGGCTTCCTCGGCGGTCTGGCGGGGCAGATGTACAAACAGTTCGCCATCACCATCGCAGTGTCGGTGGTGATCTCCGGCATCGTCGCGTTGACGCTGTCGCCAGCGCTCTGCGCCTTGATGCTCAAGCCCGGCCATGGGCAGCCAATTGCGCCATTCCGCTGGTTCAACAGCTTGTTCGATCGTATGACGGAAGGGTACGGCGCAGGCGTGCAGTTCTTCCTCAAGCGCTCGCTGCTCGGGCTGGCGCTGTTCGGTGGAATGATCGTCCTGCTGGTCATTCTCTTCGGCCGGGTACCCGGCTCCCTGGTACCCGATGAGGACCAGGGCTATGTCCTCAACGCGTACTTCCTTCCACCTGCGGCCTCGCTGACCCGCACCGAGCAGGTCACCAGTGCCGTCACCGAGCAGTTGATGGAGCACCCGGCGGTGCAGGATGTGGTGACCTTCGCCGGCTTCGACATCCTCACCTTCGGCACGCGCAGCAATGCCGGCGTGTCCTTCATTCCGCTCAAGGACTGGAGCGAACGCACTACCCCGGAACTGGACGCGCGCAACCTGACACGCACCTTCATGGCCATGGGGGCCGGTCAGAAGGACGCTTTGGTGATGACCTTCAACCCGCCGCCGATCTCCGGCATGAGCACCACCGGCGGCTTCGAGGCCTACATCCAGGATCGCAGCGGTGGCACCACCATGCAGCTGCAGGAAGTGGTGCAGAAGTTCCTGGCGGCGGCGGCCAAGCGGCCGGAACTGGCGGGGGTCAACAGCACCTTCAACGCCAACGTGCCGCAGTACTACATCGACCTGGACCGCACCAAGGCGCGGGCCTTGGGCGTGGCGATCAACGATGTGTTCACCGCCATGCAGGCCACCTTCGGCAGCTACTACGTCAACGACTTCAACCTCTATGGCCGCACCTGGCAGGTCAGCCTGCAGTCGGAGTCGGAGTTCCGTCGCAAGCCGGAGGATCTGAGCCAGGTCTATGTGCGCTCGGCCAGCGATGATCTGGTCCCGCTGTCGTCCCTGGTTCGGGTGGAGCGCATCCTCGGGCCTGACTCCTATGCGCGGTTCAACGTCTACCCGGCCGCCAAGGTGCTGGGTGGCCCGGCGCCGGGCTACAGCTCCGGGCAGGCGCTGGCGGCCATGCAGGAGGTGGCCGATGAGGTGCTGGGTGAGGACTACAGCCTTGGATGGATCGGGTCGGCCTTCCAGGAACTGGGCACCCAGGGCTCCGGCAGTATCGCTTTCGTCTTTGGCCTGATCATGGTGTTCCTCATCCTCGCCGCCCAGTACGAGCGCTGGACGTTGCCGTTGGCGGTTGTGACTGCCGTACCTTTCGCGGTATTCGGCGCCATCCTTGCGGTGTGGTTGCGGGGCATCCAGAACGACGTGTACTTCCAGGTCGGTCTGGTGACCCTGATTGGTCTGGGGGCGAAGAATGCAATCCTCATCGTCGAATTCGCCGTGCTTTGCCGCGAGCAAGGCATGGGCCCGGCACAGGCAGCGTTGGAGGCCGCCAAGCTGCGCTTCCGTCCCATCGTCATGACCTCGCTGGCCTTCATTCTTGGCTGCGTACCGCTGGCGATCAGCTCTGGCGCGGGTTCGGCGAGCCGGCACTCCATTGGTACCGGGGTGATCGGGGGCATGCTGGCGGCGACCGTGCTGGCGACCTTCATGATTCCGATGTTCTTCATGCTCGTGGAGAAAGCATCGGACTGGATGGCGCAGAAGAAGGCGCCCAAGGCCGAGCAGGTGCATGAGGGCTAGCTAACGGTTGGCATGCGTGTCGTGGGTGCAAATTCATTGACAAAGGGGCGCGCAGCGCCCCGGGTGGGGGCGATGGCCGGGCCTGCCGGACCGGTTAGCGAATGAATTCACCCCCCACAGAAAAATGTTCTCGGCACAATGCCACTCCCAACCCCTGCTACTATCTGGCGCCTTCTCCGCAATGGATGGCGCCGGCCCTGACCATGACTTTCCGGATTCTGCTGATCCTAGGTGCATTGAGCGCCTTCGGCCCCATGGCCATCGATTTCTACCTGCCCAGTTTCCCGGCCTTGGCCGAGGCATTCGCCACCGATGTCGAACATGTCCAGCTGAGCCTGGCCTCCTACTTTATCGGCTTGGCCATCGGGCAACTGATCTACGGCCCGCTGGCGGATCGCTTCGGCCGACGCAAGCCGTTGTTGGTCGGCGTGGCGATATTCATCCTCGCGTCCATCGCCTGTGCCCTGGCACCGAGCCTGGAGTGGCTGATCGGTGCCCGCTTCGCCCAGGCCCTGGGCGGCTGTGCCGGGATGGTGGTGTCGCGGGCGGTGGTTCGTGACCTGTGCGACCCGATTTCGTCGGCCAAGGTGTTCTCGCAACTGATGCTGGTGATGGGCCTGGCGCCGATCCTGGCACCGCTGGGGGGAGGCCTCCTGCTCGACCTGTTCGGCTGGTCCTCGATCTTTTATGGGCTGACGCTGTTCAGCGCGCTGGTGCTGCTCGGCATAGCCTTCTGGTTGCCGGAAACCCTCGCCTCGGAAAGCCCGCGTGCGCCATTACGAGGCGCGGCAGGCCAGTACCTGCGCTTGTTGAAGGATGGCCAGTTCATTGCGTTCGGTCTCACCGGCGGCCTGGCAATTGCCGGGATGTTCGCCTACATCGCCGGCTCGCCCTTTGTGTTCATCCAGCTCTACGGCGTGCCGCCGGAAAATTACGGTTGGTTGTTCGGTGCCAACGCGGCGGGCTTCATCCTTGCCGCGCAGGTCAACGCGTACCTCATGCGCTGGCGTGGTCCGGCGTTCTGGATGCGTCGGATCGTGTGGTTCTACCTGGTCTGCGCGCTGGCGCTGGTGCTGGTGGCTTATCAGCGCACTGATGCGCTCTGGCCGTTGTTACTACCGCTGTTCGGTTGCATGGCCAGCCTCGGCTGCATCCTGCCCAATGCTTCGGCATGCGCCATGGCCGGCCAGGGCCAGAACGCAGGCAGCGCTTCGGCATTGATGGGCAGCTTGCAGTTCAGTGTGGCGGCGGGGGCCGCCACACTGGTTGGCGTGCTGCATGACGGCACGGCGATGCCGATGGCGATGGTCATCGGTCTATGCGGGATAGCGGCGGTTGGCTGCTCGGTATTGACCTGGCACCTGGGCCGAAACAGCCCTGTGCTTTAACCGGCAGCGCGTTGGGGCCAACTGGGAAGGACGTGGGGGGCTTTCAAACGGGCCTCCAGGACACTGACGAACTGGCGCGCTTCCGCCTCGTTGCGGAAGCTGACTGCATGCTGGTCGAGGCATACCTGCCAGGCAGTTCCTTGGGGGGTAGAGGTTGGACGAACGAGTATTTTCACCTCAGACATCTCCCAAAAATGTACGGGGGAGATCAGAGTGTAGACCTGGCCTGATGGCAGAAAATGATCCAGGTCAACCTCCCGACTGATGGTCGAAGGCAAGGTCTCGGCGCTGTCGTGCTGGTCGTCGGCGACGAGCGTTGGCGACGCGCCATACCGGCTCGCCTAAGCTTCAGCCCAGGTCGAGGGAAATGAGAACTTCTAACATTTCGCCGCGCCCTGCCAATACCGACTCGAGGGCACCATCATGCGCGCACTTCCGCTGCTCCTCCTGACCATTGCCTGCCCAATGGCGCTTGGCGGCCCACTGTGTACCAACGCCGACAAGGCCCAGTGGCAGGACCAGGCCAAGTTCCAGGAAAACCTCAAGGCCCAGGGTTACGAGATCAAGAAATTCAAGGTCACGGACGGCAACTGCTACGAGATCTACGGCCTGGACAAGGACAAGCGCAAGGTCGAGATCTATTTCGATCCCGTTAGCGGCGACGCGATGCAAGAGGAAGAGGAAGAGGAAGAGGAACAGTACTGATAGGCGCTTCCCGGCAATTGCCTGCGCTGCCGTCGCCAGGGTGAGCTGACGCCGCTGAGCCTTATCTGCATCCGGCCTGCCCCTGGCACGGGTTCGGACGGCGTCGCTGTGCGGTGTGCGCCTGCCCGATGAGCCTTGGCTGTAATGACTTGCAACGTGCCCATGCGGCGATGCCCGGTGACAGGCTCGGTGGCTTCACTTAAGCTGCGCATCCCTTTGAGTGAATGAGAAGTTCTAACATTCGCTCTCGCTGACTCAATAACAATTCGAGGTGTCACCCATGCGCAAACTTCTGCTCCTTTCTCTGGTTCTGGCCAGCCCGCTCGCTGTTGCCGGCCCCGAGTGCACCACCACTGACAAGGCCCAATGGCAGGACCAGGCCAAGTTCCAGGAGAACCTGAAGGCTCAGGGTTACGACATCAAGAAGTTCAAGGTCACCGGCGGCAACTGCTACGAGATCTATGGCTGGGACAAGGACAAGCGCAAGGTCGAGGTCTACTTCGACCCGGTCAGCGGCAAAGTGATCAAGGAAGAGATTGAGGACTGATACTTGTCGAGCGAAACCCTGCGCCTATGGGACCCGTTGGTGCGCATCTGCCACTGGATCCTGGTAGCCGCCTTCATCGGGGATTACTTCCTCAACGAAGCCGGCGACGGCTGGCACCGCTGGCTCGGCTATGCCGCACTGGCGGCGGTGCTGGTACGGCTGGTGTGGGGTTTCGTCGGCCCTCGCTCCGCGCGTTGGGTGGACTTCTGGCCGACTCCGACGCGCCTCGCCAGGCACTTGCGGGTGCTGGTCAGGGGCGGTCATATGCATCACCTCGGTCACTCGCCCCTGGGCGGTCTGGTGATGATTCTGATGCTGTTGTTGATGACCGGCCTCGGCATCAGCGGCTTCCTGATGGAAGAGATCGACTACTTCTGGGGTGAGGACCTGCCCCGGGATATCCATGTATTCATGGCTGACAGCGTGTTCGCGTTGGCCTGCCTGCATGTCTTCGCCGCCATCGTGGAAAGTTTTCGCCTGCGCGAGAACCTGCCCTGGTCGATGGTCACCGGCCAACGCCGACGCCCTGCCGAACTGGACGAGTGAGCTGAGGTTGGGCCCCGGCCAGGTCGGTCCGGGTTGTCGCAAGGTCGCAACCAGTGCATATCGGCTCCCCCTCCCTGACCATACTCGGGCTGACCTCAACAGCCGACTACGGAAGGGACTCCCATGCATGCCCCGGGCTATAGCGCCGCCGAGCGCCTCGAACGTCTACCTCTCAGCGGTTACCACCGACTGATCTTCATCATCATCGCGTTGGCGTTCTTCTTCGACTCGATGGACCTGGCGATGATGACCTTCCTGCTGGGCTCCATCAAAGCCGAGTTCGGTCTCAGCAGTGCCCAGGCGGGACTGCTGGCCAGTGCCAGCTTCTTCGGCATGGTGCTCGGCGCCTCCTCCTCGGGGATGCTCGCCGACCGCTTCGGACGCAAGCCGGTGTTCCAATGGAGCATCGTGCTCTGGGGGGTAGCCAGCTACCTGTGTTCCACCGCTCAGGATGTCGAGACCCTGACCCTGTATCGCGTCCTGCTCGGGATCGGCATGGGCATGGAGTTCCCCATCGCCCAGTCGCTGCTCTCGGAAATGATTCCGGCAAAGCGCCGTGGCCGCTACATCGCCCTGATGGACGGCTTCTGGCCGCTGGGCTTCGTCGCCGCTGGGCTGCTTTCCTACTTGCTGCTGGAGCGCATCGGTTGGCGTGACATCTTCCTGGTGCTGGCCTTCCCGGCGGTCTTCGTGCTCATGATCCGCTTCTTCATTCCCGAGTCGCCGCGCTGGCTGGAGCAGGTCGGCAAGCTCAAGGCAGCGGACGAGGTGCTGCGCGGCATCGAGAAACGCGTGATGGCGTCCCTGGGCACCTCGGAGCTGCCCGAGCCCGTGCGCATGCCGCGCCAGGCGGCTCGCGAACCGAGCCTGTTCACCGCGTTCGGCGAACTCTGGTCGCCACGTTTCCGCCAGCGCACCTTGATGATCTGGAGCGTCTGGTTCTTCGCGCTGCTGGGCTTCTACGGCCTGACCTCCTGGCTCAGCGCCCTGCTGCAGCAATCGGGCTTCGCCGTGACCCAGTCGGTGTACTACACCGTGCTGATCTCCTTGGGCGGCATCCCCGGATTCCTCGTGGCCGCCTGGCTGGTCGAGTGCTGGGGACGCAAGCCGACCTGCATCATGACTTTGCTCGGCGGCGGTATCATGGCGTTCTGCTACGGGCAGAGCGCCGTGTTCGGCGGCAACCTGGCGCTGCTGATCGGCACCGGGCTGCTGATGCAGTTCTTCCTGTTCGGCATGTGGGCGGTGCTCTACACCTACACGCCGGAGCTTTACCCCACCTCAGCCCGCGCTACCGGCTCAGGGTTCGCCTCGGCCATCGGTCGGGTCGGCTCACTGCTCGGCCCGACACTGACCGGTCTGATCTTCCCGCTCACCGGCCAGGGCGGCGTCTTCGCCCTGGGGGCGCTGTGCTTTGGCGTTGCCGCATTGGTCGTCTGGGCGTTCGGGATGGAAACCCGTGGGCGGACGTTGGAGGAGCTTTCGGGGGCCTAGGGCTAGGCATGGTGGGGACTGGTTCGGTCCCCCCTTGGATGCACTAGGGGCGGGTTGCGCCGCTTGGCGAATGAATTCGCCCTGGCGGACGTCGGGCAGCGGACAGGGTGGGGCGCGTCTTGAATCGAAGGCTATTCCTGACACGCGGGTCAAGTTAGAATGCGCGCCGTCGTGGCGACCCCGCCGCAACATGGGTTCCCTCACCCCATCGGCAAAAAGGATGCGAACCAGCATGCCCGTTGTGATCCCTGCGGTCTGGTGCCCGGCGCTGGCCGGCCTGATCGTTTTCCATATCCTCATCATCATTGCCAGCAACTACCTGGTGCAGCTACCCATGACCCTGTTCGGCTGGCAGACCACCTGGGGCGCATTCAGCTTTCCGTTCATCTTCCTGGCCACCGACCTGACCGTGCGCCTGCTCGGCAAGCAGGCGGCGCGGCAGGTCATCGCGCGAGTCATGCTGCCGGCGCTGGCGGCCTCCTACGTGGTGTCGGTGCTGTTCCAGGAGGCGGCGTTCCGCGGCCTGGATTCGTTGCTGGAGTTCAACACCTTTGTCGCACGTATCTCGCTGGCGAGTTTCCTGGCTTACGCGCTCGGCCAGGTGCTGGACATCCAGGTCTTTGACCGTCTGCGGCATATGCGTCAGTGGTGGATCGCCCCGGTGGCCTCGACCATTGCCGGCAACCTGCTGGACACCTTCACCTTCTTCTCCGTTGCTTTCTGGCACAGCGACAACGCTTTCATGGCCGAGAACTGGATGGAGATCGCCACCGTGGACTACGGCGTGAAACTTGTCGTGAGCCTGGTGCTGTTCGTACCACTGTATGGGGTGCTGCTGGGCGGCATCCTGCGGGCGATGACGCCGAAGGCGGCGCAATCGGCCTAAGGGCGTTGTGGGGGCGAATTCTTCCGCAGGCCGTTGGCCTGCCTTGCCGACTCACTCGGGGCCGCAGCGCGACCCTTTGCGAATGAATTCGCACCCACAGGTTTCTGCCCTGGGGCTCCCTACTTCACCAAGCGCGCATCCAGGCTGTTCTGTGCCAGACGCCTGGCCTGTTCCTGGGTCATGCCCAGATGCTCGTGCAGGGCGGCGAAATTTTCGGTGACGTAGCCGCCGAAGTAGGCCGGATCGTCCGAGTTCACCGTCACCTTCACGCCGCGCTCCAGCATCTCGAGGATGTTGTGGTGGCGCATGTGGTCGAACACACAGAGCTTGATGTTGGACAGTGGGCACACGGTGAGTGGGATCTGCTCGTCGATGATGCGTTGCATCAGACGCTCGTCCTCGACAGCACGCACTCCGTGGTCGATGCGTTCGATCTTGAGCAGATCCAAGGCTTCCCAGATGTATTCCGGAGGGCCTTCCTCGCCCGCATGGGCGACGGCGAGAAAGCCTTCGGCGCGGGCGCGGTCGAAGACGCGCTGGAACTTGCTCGGCGGATGACCTTTTTCCGAACTGTCGAGGCCGACGGCAATGAAGGCATCGCGGAAGGGCAGGGCCTGGTCGAGGGTCTTCTGCGCTTCCTCCTCGGAGAGGTGGCGCAGGAAACTCAGGATCAGCCCCGAGCTGATGCCCAACTGCTCGCGGCCATCTTCCAGTGCCTGGCAAATGCCGGTGAGCACCACCTCGAAGGGAATGCCCCGGTCGGTGTGGGTCTGCGGGTCGAAGAAAGGCTCGGTGTGGATGACATTCTGCGCCTTGCAGCGTTCCAGGTAAGCCCAGGTCAGGTCGTAGAAATCCTGCTCGGTGCGCAGCACGCCGGCGCCCTGGTAATAAAGGTCGAGGAACTCCTGCAGGTTGTTGAAGGCGTACGCCTTGCGCAGTGTTTCCACGTCGGCCCAGGGCAGGGCCACCTTGTTGCGTTCGGCCAGGGCAAAGAGCAACTCGGGCTCCAGGGAGCCTTCCAGGTGCAGGTGCAGTTCGGCCTTGGGTAGGGCATTCAGCCATTCATACATGGTGGTTTCTCGTAGTCAGGCACGGTTGGAGGAAAGTTTAACCGCCCGGACAGGAACTCGCCGCTCTTGATCCTGGCGGTCGCATTCCGCCTCGCCGTCACCGCGCGGGTCGTTGGTGGATGCGCTCATTGCTGGTGCGGCGTGAATCCTTGAGGGGTGGAGCGCTGGCGATTATTTGACCAGTCTTCCGCAGGCACCGTCAGTCTTGGCCTCGAGCGTCTTTCCCCAAGCTTATCCACAGTTTTTTCCCCGTGATTCGGGGGCAAATGAAGGCCCGTCATGCGCGCTTGCGAGACCACTGCCCGGGCATGGTGCAGGGCTGAATAGGCCGAAAAATCAGCTGCTTATCTTTGGTGCAGGGTTAAATCCAGTGCCGCTGAACAAAAAGTGAACAATGGCTGATAAGCCACGACAGTGGAGGGCTCCAGCAAGGAGTCCACGAGTTATCCACAAGCCGTTCAACAGATTTTGTGAGTCACCCGGCGACATCGAAGCTGCTGTTGGATCATTCCTGGGAGGAGTATCAGAGCCGCTTGAGCTCCAAACGTCCCCGGCTGATGTCTCGCAGCAGCCTTTCCAGCCCCGCGGTCTGGCCCTCAGGCAGGGCCAGCACCAGTTCGGCGCCATCGGCGTCGAAGCTTTCGCTTTCCAGCAGTGCCTCGAATTCGCCGAGGCGGGCCTTCAGTACTGGCAGTTCGGCGAAGCCCGGATGGCAGCTGACGCGGCTACGCGCCACCAGCTCAGTGCGCTGCCCAGCTTGCAGGCACTTGGCGGCGCTGCCGCCGTAGGCGCGAGCCAGGCCGCCGGTGCCGAGTTGGATGCCGCCGTACCAGCGGATCACCAGCACCGCCACCTGGTCGCAATCCTGCCCCTCGATGGCCGCGAGTATCGGGCGGCCAGCCGTACCGCCGGGCTCGCCGTCGTCGCTGAATCGGTATTGGTTGCCGACCTTCCAGGCCCAGCAATTGTGCGAGGCGCTCGCCTCGGACAGGCGCGCAATGAACGCCTGCGCCTCGGCCGCGCTGGTGACCGGCGCAGCATGGGCGATGAAGCGGCTCTTCTTGATCTCCTCGCGGTATTCGCAAGGTATGGACAAGGTGAATGGCATCAGGCGGTCGGCGGAGTCAGACCGCAACCTTTGAGGATGATGTGGATAAGATTCTGCGTGGCCGACTCGAAGTCATCCTTGGTCAGGCGCTTGCGCCCGGTGACGCGGCAGATTTGCGCGCCGAAATCGGCGTAGTGCTGCGTGCTGCCCCAGAGCAGGAAGATCAGGTGTACCGGATCGACCGGGTCCAGCTTGCCGGCGGCGATCCAGGCCTCGAACACTGCGGCGCGGCCACGGAACCAGTCGCGGTAATCCTGGTTGAAGTGCTGTTCCAGGCAACTACCGCCGCTGATCACCTCCATTGCGAAGATCTTCGAGGCCAGCGGATAGCGGCGCGAGAACTCCATCTTGGCGCGAATGTAGCGGGCCAGTGCTTCGGCCGGATCATCCTCGGCGGTAAGGGTGTTGAAGGTGCTGTCCCACAGATCGAGGATGTTGCTCAGCACCGCGATGTACAGGCCAAGCTTGTTACTGAAGTAGTAATGCAGGTTGGCCTTTGGCAGCCCGGCCCGGACTGCGATGGTATTCATGCTGGTGCCCTTGAAGCCGTGCCGGGCGAACTCTTCTTCAGCGGCGGCCAGAATCAGCTCTTCGTTCTTCTGGCGGATGCGGCCGACGGGTTTGGCGGATGGGGTCGGGCTGTGGGCGGGCACCAGTGAGGTCATCAGGCCTTCCAGATTGTGTGGGAATGGGCGAGTGCACTGATAGCGCAGTGCCCGCGCCGATACAAGCTATTACGCAAGAAAAACCGATGTGGCGGTCAGCTTTTTTGTACTGAAGGCCCTTGGTGAAAATTGGCGGTACCCATATCCCCAATAGGTTCATGCAAGGCCGAACCGGCGGTCCGGTTTGCGAATTCATTGGCTCTGTCGGCGTTAGCTGTTGCTAGCCATCAAAGGTCGGGCTGAGAGCCCTGTAGGAGCGAGGGGGGACGCCGAGTTCTTGCTCGCGAAATGAGCCCGTTCGCCTGCCAGTGACAACACTTAACTGGGACAGAGCCAATGAATTTGCCCCCACAGGTCCGGGTTGCTCCTCTGTGGGTGAGAATTCATTCGCAAAGCAGGCCAACGGCCTGCCCGTTGTACTCAACTGGTCGCCGCCAGCGCCTCCAGGAAACTCTCCAGTACCAGGTGCGGTCGCCGTCCCTTGCGCGTCACCGAGGCAAGGGACAGGTCATAGAAGCGGGCCGTCGGCTTCAGCGCCCGCAGGCGGCCCTGTTGCACCCAGAAGGTGGCGTAGTGGTCCGGCAGATAGCCGATATAGCGCCCGGTGAGGATGAGGAAGGCCATACCCTCGCGGTCCGAGGCGCTGGCGCTGCAATTGAGTACCTGGTACTGCGCCTGGATGTCCGCCGGTAGCCGGAAGGTGGGGGCGATGGCTTCCTGCTCGTTGAGCCGTGCATCGCTGAGCTGCGCGTCGTCGGCGTAGAACAGCGGGTGGCCGACCGCGCAGTAGAGCAGCGAACGCTCGTCGTACAGCGGCTGATATTCCAGGCCGGAAAGGGCGACCGTCTGCGGCACCACGCCGACGTGCAGGCGACCGTCGAGCACGCCTTGTTCCACCTCGCTCGGCGGCGTCATGCGGATATTGATCCGCACGTCTGGCCCAAGGGCCTTCAAACGCGACAAGGCGTGGGTGATGCGCATGTGCGGCAGCGTCACCAGGTTGTCGGTGAGGCCGATGTTCAGCTCGCCACGCAGGTGCTGGTGCAGGCCGTTGACCTCGGTCCGAAAGCTCTCCAGCGCCGCCAGCAGCTGCATTGACGACTGATAAACCTCGCGACCTTCCTCCGTCAGCGCGAAGCCGGCTCGTCCGCGCTGGCACAGGCGCAGACCGAGGCGCTGTTCCAGGTCACTCATCTGCTGGCTGATGGCGGAACGGCCGATACCAAGCACGCTCTCGGCGGCGGAAAAGCCGCCGCATTCCACGACGCTGCGGAAGATGCGCAACAGGCGGATATCGAAGTCGCTGACCTGCGCCAGCGGTTCGGGGCGGCGGCTGCTCATGGTTTACTAACCTCTAACCTAAAGATTTGAAAAGTTGGATTTTCGTGACTTTATTCTCGTGGCAATGTCGGCAGCAAGTAGCGCGTAGTTCCCGTTTACATCCCCTTGCCCCGGACGGGCGAGGGCAGAACAAGACAGAGGCCACTCCATGAACATGCCGCAGACCGCATCTCTCTCTCTGGCCAGCCAACTGAAGCTGGACGCCCACTGGATGCCCTTCTCCGCCAACCGTAACTTCCATCGCGATCCGCGCTTCATCGTCGGCGCCGAAGGCAGCTGGCTGATCGATGAGCAGGGGCGTCGTGTCTATGACAGCCTCTCCGGCCTGTGGACTTGCGGCGCCGGCCACTCGCGCAAGGAAATCCAGGAAGCCGTGGCCAAGCAGCTCGGCACCCTCGACTACTCCCCGGGTTTCCAGTACGGCCATCCGCTGTCCTTCCAGTTGGCCGAGAAGATCGCCAACCTCACGCCGGGTGAACTGAACCACGTGTTCTTTACCGGTTCCGGCTCCGAGTGCGCCGACACCGCGATCAAGATGGCCCGTGCCTACTGGCGCCTGAAAGGCCAGCCGGCCAAGACCAAGCTGATCGGCCGCGCCCGGGGCTACCACGGTGTGAACGTCGCCGGCACCGCGCTGGGCGGCATCGGCGGCAACCGCAAGATGTTCGGCCAGCTGATGGACGTCGACCACCTGCCGCACACCCTGCAACCGGGCCTGGCGTTCACCAAAGGCGCGGCCGAGACGGGCGGCGTCGAGCTGGCCAACGAACTGCTCAAGCTGATCGAGCTGCACGACGCGTCGAACATCGCCGCGGTGATCGTCGAGCCGATGTCCGGCTCTGCCGGCGTCATCGTGCCGCCGGCAGGCTACCTGCAGCGCCTGCGCGAGATCTGCGACCAGCACAATATCCTGCTGATCTTCGACGAAGTGATCACCGCCTTCGGCCGCATGGGCAAGATGACTGGCGCCGAATACTTCGGCGTGACCCCGGACCTGATGAACGTCGCCAAGCAGATCACCAACGGCGCCATCCCCATGGGCGCGGTGATCGCCAGCCGCGAGATCTACCAGACCTTCATGAACCAGGCGACGCCGGAATACGCCGTCGAGTTCACCCACGGCTACACCTACTCCGCCCACCCGGTGGCCTGCGCCGCTGGCCTCGCCGCCCTGGAGCTGCTGGAGAAGGAAAACCTGGTGCAGCAATCCGCCGAGCTCGCCCCGCACTTCGAGAAGGCCATCCATGGCCTGAAAGGCGCCAAGCACGTCATCGACATCCGCAACTGCGGCCTGGCCGGCGCCCTGCAACTGGCCCCGCGCGACGGCGATGCCATTGTGCGTCCGTTCGAGGCCGGCATGGCGCTGTGGAAGGCTGGCTTCTACGTGCGCTTCGGTGGCGACACCCTGCAGTTCGGGCCGACCTTCAACGCCAAGCCGGAAGAGCTGGACCGCGTGTTCGACGCCGTCGGCCAGGCTCTGCAGGGCATTGCCTGATGAGCCAGCGTCCCCAGGCCGTGCCCACCGTGCAGGTGGACAACGACGAAGTGATCGTCACCGAGTGGCGTTTCGCTCCCGGTTCCGAAACCGGCCGGCATTGCCACGGTTACGACTACGTGGTGGTGCCGATGACCAACGGCACCTTGCTGCTGGAAACTCCTGAGGGCGACAAACACGCCCCTCTGGTGGTCGGGCAGAGCTACTTCCGCAAGGCCGGTGTGGAACACAACGTGATCAACGCCAGCGACCACGAAGTGGTCTTCGTGGAAACCGAAATCAAGTAATGCACGGTCTGCGCCCTCTCCCTCCGGGAGAGGGCTGGGGTGAGGGAAGCAACCTCCCCGCGGACTCACCGAACAAAGCCCTACAAGAGAAACGACCATGAGCAGCATCCCGCACCTGATCAACGGCGAACGCATTGCCGAGCAAGGCCGCAGCACTGACGTGTTCAACCCGTCCACCGGCGAAGCCGTACACAAGGTTGGCCTGGCCAGCCGCGCGACCGTGCAGCAGGCCATCGATGCCGCCAAGGCTGCCTTTCCTGCCTGGCGCAATACCCCTCCGGCCAAGCGCGCCCAGGTGCTGTTCCGCTTCAAGCAACTGCTGGAACAGAACGAGGCGGTGATCGCCAAGCTGATCAGCGAAGAGCATGGCAAGACCCTGGAAGACGCCGCAGGTGAACTCAAGCGCGGCATCGAGAACGTCGAATACGCCTGCGCTGCCCCGGAAATCCTCAAGGGCGAGTACAGCCGCAACGTCGGTCCGAACATCGACGCCTGGAGCGACTTCCAACCGCTGGGTGTGGTCGCCGGCATCACTCCGTTCAACTTCCCGGCCATGGTGCCGCTGTGGATGTACCCGCTGGCTATTGCCTGTGGAAACACCTTCATCCTCAAGCCTTCCGAGCGCGACCCGAGCTCCACCCTGCTGATCGCCGAACTGTTCCACCAGGCTGGCCTGCCCAAGGGCGTGCTGAACGTGGTCAACGGCGACAAGGAAGCCGTGGACGCGCTGATCGAAGCGCCGGAAGTCAAAGCCATCAGCTTCGTTGGCTCGACTCCGATCGCCGAGTACATCTATAGCGAAGGCGCCAAGCGCGGCAAGCGCGTGCAGGCCCTGGGCGGCGCAAAGAACCACGCCGTGTTGATGCCCGACGCCGACCTCGACAATGCCGTCAGCGCGCTGATGGGCGCGGCCTACGGTTCCTGCGGCGAGCGCTGCATGGCCATCTCCGTGGCCGTGTGTGTGGGTGACCAGATTGCCGACGCGTTGGTCGAGAAGATCGTCCCGCAGATCAAGGCGCTGAAAATCGGCGCCGGCACCTCTTGCGGCCTGGACATGGGCCCGCTGGTCACCGGAGCGCACCTGGACAAGGTCACCGGTTACGTGGAAGACGGCGTCAAGGCCGGCGCCCAATTGGTGGTCGACGGTCGCGGCATCCAGGTCGAAGGCAATGAAAACGGCTTCTTCCTTGGCGGCTGCCTGTTCGACCGCGTGACCCCGGACATGCGCATCTACCAGGAAGAAATCTTCGGCCCGGTGCTCTGCATCGTCCGCGTCAACAGCCTCGAAGACGCCATGCAGCTGATCAATGACCACGAATACGGCAACGGCACCTGCATCTTCACTCGCGATGGTGAAGCCGCCCGCCTGTTCTGCGACGAGATCGAAGTCGGCATGGTGGGCGTCAACGTACCGCTGCCGGTTCCGGTGGCCTACCACAGCTTCGGCGGCTGGAAGCGCTCCCTGTTCGGCGACCTGCATGCCTACGGCCCGGACGGCGTGCGCTTCTACACCCGTCGCAAGGCCATCACCCAGCGCTGGCCGCAGCGCGCCACACACGAGGCAGCGCAATTCGCGTTCCCGAGCAATGGTTGATCGGGATTGAGTGGTGAAGAAAAGGCCAGTCGAGAGACTGGCCTTTTTGCTTGAGGAGTGATGACGAGCAGCCCGTAGGATGGGTTGAGCGCAGCGATACCCATCAGCTATCACCGCTCCCCCACGTCCCCCTGAAGCTCGCCAATATGTTCGGTGAGCAGGCGGCTGTCACGGCCAGCGAGATTCAGGGTGAAGAACCAGGTTGCGCCTGGGGTCTGGTCGCGACGGTAATTGGTCATTGATTGGCTTCCTTGTCATGGGGAGTGATGGGTATCGCTGCGCTCAACCACATCCTACGAGTCGACATGGCATGGGACCTGCCCCCACGGCATCCACCGCTCGCCTTGCCACTCCAGCAGCATCAGGCCCTGGCATTGCCAGCTGAGTATGACGCGGTGGGGCAACTCGCTATCCGGAGCGTGCTGGTCGCGCAGAGTGGGGATCACTTCGCGGGTCGGCCATTCATCGAGCTGGTGGTATTCGGGATGGCCGAAGCGGATCAGGGCCTTGTAGAGGCCGGCTTCGTTGATGACGTGGATGACTTCTTCATTGCCGTCGGTGTAGCGAACAGGAACACGCCGGGTCTCAAAGGGCTTCAGGAGGCGGTGCAGGGTTTGCGGGTGGTGCAGGCTGAGCTGGCGGGTGAAGTCGTAGGCGGCTAACCAGGGTTGGTTGTCGCTCATCACGCCGCGTAGGTTGCGGCTGAGCTAAGCGAAGCCCAACGTTTCGGGCGAGGCGCCGCTGTTGGGCTTCGCTGCGCTTGCGGAACGCAGCCCGGCCCAACCTACCGGTTCAAGCGGCAGGTATCGAAAGCGTCACGGGCCTGGAAGGCGGTGTAGGTCATCTGTGCGGCGAGCAAGCCGGCGAGGCCGAAGGTACGGGTCAGGCCAAAGTGGCTGAATCCCGCGGGAATGGGCGTTGATCGGGCGATGGCGTCTGCCAGGACTTCCCCGGCCACGGTGGTCGGCGCCATGCCGTGGCCGCCGAATCCGATAGCGTGCCAGATGCCGGCTTCGTTCTGGCCGATCTGTGCCATCTGGTGGCGGCCGTAGCTCATCAGGCCGCCCCAGGCGTACTGGACCTCGACATCTTCCAGCTGTGGATAAACCGATATCAGGTCCTGTTTCAGCAGGGCGGCGATGGCGTCCGGTCGACGGTCCAGGATGGAGATGCGGCCACCCCAGAGGATCCGGGAATCGGCGAGCGGCCGGTAGTAATCGAAGGCGAAGCGGGTGTCGTAGATCGCCGAGCGGCAGTCGATGGCGTCCTTGAGCCGTTCGCCCAGCGGCTCGGTAGCCATGACGTAGGTGGCGATGGGCAGCACCGCGCGCTCGATGGGGCGGTACACGCCACGCGCATAGCCGCCGCCGGAGAAGACTACATGCTCGGCATGCACCTCGCCGCCCTCGGTGTGTACCACGTAGCGGCCGGCGCGCCGCTCGATGGCCAGCGCCGCTGAACCTTCGAAGATACGCACGCCGAGCCGGGCTGCCGTGCGGGCGACGCCACAGACGTACTTGAGTGGATGGAAGTGGAAGGCGTTGCGTTCCAGCAGACCGCCGAAGTAGCGGTCGGTTTTTAGTTGCTCCCTGAGCTGGCCGGCCGGGATGGGTTCCCAGTGGACACCGTAGGCCGCCTTCATCAGCTGGCGGGGTTCCTCCAGGCGGGCCGGGTCGTTGAACCAGTTGGCGAGGATCACGCCTTCGTCCACCAGATCGCAGTCGATGTTGTATTGCCGGACACGGTGGCGAATCAGATCCACGGCGTCGATGGTCAAGCGGTAGAGGCGCCGCGCTTCCTCGGCGCCCAGGGTGGCGAGCAGGTCAGCGTTGCCCAGGCTGTAGCCACCGAAGACGAAACCACCGTTGCGCCCCGAGGCGCCATGGCCGACGCTGTGCGACTCCAGCACCACCACGTCGGTGATACCGCGTTCGGCCAGGCCCAGGGCAGTCGAGAGGCCAGCCAGCCCGCCGCCAAGGATGCAGACGCTCGTGTCGATCCGGCCGGACTGGGCGGGGAAGGTCGGTTTGTCGACCGTGGCTTCGTAGAAGGTCTGGGAAAATGGGCTTTGCATCAGTCGCTCCTGTCCGTGAGGGTTTGCCCCTGCGCCTGTCGGTTAGTTGAACGACTGTTTAGCGTCATGGGTGGGGGAGGGCAACCGAATATTCCTCCGCATGTCATTCCGTGAGGGAATGTTTTGCGAACTGGCAGCAGTTCGTAGGGCAAAAGAAAAAGGCCAGTCGCGAGACTGGCCTTTTGCTTGTTGGGTATCGCGTGGCTCAACCCAGTTCGATGCAGTCGAACTGAACCGCTGGCGATACGTCGGCGTCGTAGTCGATGTCCTTGCGCTCGAAGCCGAACAGCTTCAGGAACTCGTGCTTGTAGCCGGCGTAGTCGGTGAGCTGGAACAGGCTTTCGGTGGTCACCTGCGGCCACAGCGCCTTGCACTCGCCTTGGACGTCGTCGCGCAGTTCCCAGTCGTCCAGACGCAGGCGATGCTCACCGTCGGTCTCGGCTGCCTGGCCGTCCTCGCGATAGAGACGCTCGCGGAACAGACGGTTGAGTTGTTCGATGGTGCCCTCGTGCAGACCCTTGTCCTTCATCACCTTGTAGACCAGCGCGATGTACAGCGGCATTGCGGGGATCGCGGCGCTCGCCTGGGTCACTACGGACTTCAGCACTGCCACATTGGCGCCGCCGTTGCGTTTCTGCAGGCGCGCATCAAGGCGCAGGGCAGTGGCGTCGAGGTCGGCCTTGGCCTTGCCCAGCGCGCCGTGCCAGTAGATCGGCCAGGTGATTTCGGTGCCGATGTAGCTGAACGCTACGCTGCGAGCGCCCGGCGCCAGCGCGTCGGCACGCTCCAGGGCATCGATCCACAGTTCCCAGTCCTGGCCACCCATCACGGTGACGGTGTCTTCGATTTCCTGCTCGTTGGCCGGCTCGATCGAGGCCTGGATGATGGTGTCCTTGTTGGTGTCGATCGCGGTGGAGGTGTAGGTCTCACCGATCGGCTTCAGTGCCGAACGCTTCAGTTCGCCTGAGCCGGGCAGCTTGCGCACCGGCGAAGCCAGCGAGTAGACCACCAGGTCAACCTGGCCACCCATCTCGTTCTTGATCAGTTCAATGGTCTTTGCGCGGGCTTCGTCGGAGAAGGCGTCGCCATTGATGGAGCGGCTGTAGAGGCCTTCCGCCTTGGCGAACTTGTCGAACGCTGCAGCGTTGTACCAGCCGGCGGTGCCGGGTTTGCTCTCGGTGCTGGGCTTCTCGAAGAACACGCCCAGGGTGTCGGCACCGTAACCGAATGCGGCGGTAATCCGCGCCGCCAGGCCGTAGCCGCTGGAAGCGCCAATCACCAGGACCTTCTTCGGCCCGTCAGTGCGCACACCACGCGCGCGAGTCGCTTCGATCTGATCGCGTACGTTGAGCTCGCAGCCCAGCGGATGCGTGGTGGTACAGATGAAACCGCGTACTTTGGGATGGATGATCAACTTGTATACCTCACCAGGGAATGCGCCTGCCGTATCCGAATGCCTCTCTGGAGGCTGGTCATTCAAATGCCGACAAGCGTTGTCGCGAAATGGGTGCCCGATATTAGCGCAAGGAGTCGGGTTTATGGTTCGTTGCGGCCAGCGATTGGCGACGCACCGTGAAATGGACGCAGGTCGACGCCGATCAGACACGTCTTGATGGATATCACATCGATGTTTCCCACGCGGGTGATGGGCCGGGTGGCTCCAGATCGGCTATTTGCCGGACTTGCGATTGCGCACGTACAGCGACTCGCCGCCGCTGGCGCTGCTGCCCCTGACCTGGATCTCGAAACGTTTGTTCTGTCCCTTGACCAGGTCGCTGAGCTTCTTGAACCCATAAAGGCGGGCATCGAAGGCCGGGCGTAGCTTGCTGATGTTCTGGCCAAGGGCGCCGAGCTGGATCCAGCCGTCTTCGTCGGAGACGTCGTCAATCAGCTTGGCGATGAAGTCCACCGGCACCTTCTGCGGCTTGGGTTTCGCTTCTTCCCTGGGCTGTTCGCTAGGGGGTTCCCCCGCTACGACGGGCTGTGGTTTGTCACTGCTGCTGACCTGGGCTTCGGCGCGGAGGATTTCAGTGTAGATGAACTTGTCGCAGGCAACGACGAAGGGCTTGGGCGTTTTCTCTTCGCCGAAGCCGTAGACGCTGAGCCCTTCTTCACGCAGGCGTGCGGCGAGTCGTGTGAAGTCGCTGTCGCTGGAGACCAGGCAGAAACCGTCGAAGCGTCGTGTGTAGAGCAGGTCCATGGCGTCGATGATCAGGGCGCTGTCGGTGGCGTTCTTGCCCTTGGTGTAGGCGAACTGCTGGATAGGCTGGATGGAGTGGTCGAGCAGGACCTTCTTCCAGCTCCCAAGTTGGGGCCCGGTCCAGTCGCCGTAGATGCGTTTGACGCTGGCAACGCCGTACTTGGCGATTTCCTCGAACAGGCCTTCGATGATGGCGGCCGGTGCGTTGTCGGCATCGATCAACACCGCGAGGTGCTTCTGCTGACGCGTGGACTGCGGTTTGATGGCCATGGTTCGTCCTTGCTGGGGGAGGGCTGAACATACTGCGGTTGGGCGCCGGAGCGCCATGGGGCGGATGTACGTTCGGTCGACCGGCAGTGAAGGTGAAGCAGATTGAACCTTTGAAGCCCAGCGGCTCTGGGCACCTTGTTTCTAGTCTCGTGGAGCCAACCTGGGGCAAGGCGTTGGTGAGGGGGAGCGGGGGAGGAACTTCGAGCGGAGCCCCCCTCTCCCTGAAAGAGAGAGGGAGCCAAGCGGCGTCAGACCTTGCGGACGAACTCCGACTTCAGCTTCATGGCGCCGATGCCGTCGATCTTGCAGTCGATGTCGTGGTCGCCGTCGACCAGGCGGATGTTCTTGACCTTGGTGCCGACCTTGACCACCAGCGAGGAGCCTTTGACCTTGAGGTCCTTGATGACGGTGATGGTGTCGCCGTCCTGGAGGACATTACCAACGGAGTCCTTGATCACCTTCTCGTCGCTGGCGGTTTCGGCGGAGGCGTCAGCGGGCCATTCGTAGGCGCACTCCGGGCAGATCAGCTGGGCGCCGTCTTGGTAAGTGTATTCGGAGTTGCATTTGGGGCAGGGCGGCAGAGTGCTCACGGAAACCTCGATATCAGGCGTGGAAAAACCGCATATTGTATAGGGGATCTTGTCGAATTGGGGCGTTCTTCCTGTAGACAGGGGCATGTTGTGCAGGGACTCAGGGTGTGTCCCGGGGCTCGGGAATGCTGATCACGCCCGCGTTGGTAAAGCGACGGGTGCCCCAGAGTCCGCCGCCCAGTTTGCCACGCAACCTGTAGGGCACATGCTGCACCGGGCCATTTTCGGTGATCCCCCAGGCTTGCCGCAGTAGGGAAAAGGCGGAAATGGTCACCGGGACTTCGATCAGGCTCTCACCGAACCCATTCACAACACCGCCCCGGCTGCTGACGCCGCTGGCGAGTGGTAGGCCGTTGACGTCCAGTTCCAGTGCTACGCCGTTGTAGTTGATGGCCGCTTCATTAGGGTTCTGTATCCGCAGCTTGAGATTGAAGCGCATTTCCAGTCCCGCGCCGGGTAGCGGCTGCATGCCTGCCAGATCGACGCGCTACGGATCTCGTTGGCCAAGGCTGCCACAGCCAGCAAGCAGAAGGGCCAGAAAGGTGCCAGCGATCGGCCTGGAGAGTCTGGGATAGCGCATGCAGGCTGCCCCTTCGGGAATCTGCCTTGAGTAAAGAACAGGCTGGCGGCTGCGTCTTTGGGTGCCCACAAATTCTGTGGAGCGCACTGTGGATATCTTTTGGATACTTCGTCAGGGCGCCCGTACTTGCTGTGCCAGCGGCGGTTGCTCGGTCATTGATCGCCCGGGGTGCAACTCGTGCATGGGCGAGGCATTGTCGCCGGTGATTCGGGATACCCACGGATTCTGTGGAGCAAGTTGTGGATAAGTTCTGAATGCTTATCTGCAAGGCCCAAGTTTAAAGGCTTTGAAGCGGTTGCTTGGTTTTTGTACAGGTGGGTTGTGGTCAAGGATCTGTGGGTTGCACCGGGAAGGTCTCTGGCCTGCGTTTGCGAAAGAATTCGCTCACACACACGGGACTTTGGCGCGAGCTGGAACAAGCGGAGATGCACACAGAATCTGTGGGGCTCTCTGTGGATATCTTCGGGATAAACGTCTGGGTTGCCCATGATGGCTGGGCTGGAAGCAGTTGCTTGGTTCTTGAGCGGTTCAGTCGTATTCGGCTGCTTCGTGGTCGCCAAGCAGGCGGCGTTGACGGGGTGAGCAGGCAGCCAGGACTGTGGGGTTGAAGTGCCAGTCCAGGTAAGGGGAGAACTTCTGCGCCACCATGCGGCGTCCGTAATGCACCTGCAGCAGGTAGCGGGTGCGGTCGGGGGTGCGGTTGCGGCTGCCGGCATGCCAGAGCTCGCTTCGGAAGATGAGCACATCTCCGGCCTTGCACAGCACTGGCCGGGCAGCCTGCCCGTGCCAGCGGGTTTCGCCGGGCGCGGGTCTGCGGCCGGCGCGGTGGCTGCCGGGAATCACCAGCGTGGGGCAGAGGTCGGCGTCGATGTCGTCGAGGTAGAGGTGTGCGGTGCAGATCTGCATCGGCAGCTGGAATCCCGGGTCGGCCAGCAGCGCCTCGGGCAGTTCCATCACCAGGTAGTCCAGATGCAGGTCAGCACCGATGAAGCCTGGATGGCTGCGCCAGGCGGTCTGGCCAACGACGTGGCAGTCCAGCCCGAGCGCGGCTTCGGCCAGTTCGATGACACCCGGCAGGTCGAGGTAGGGCAGCCAGGATGGGGCACGGTTGAACACGCACTTGAAATGGTCGTCGAGCAGGCCGATGTAGTCCCAGTGGATGGGCTGGAGCTGGTCGATGGCAAGACGCAGGGCCTTGACCTGCTGGGTGTCCAGAATGCCGGGGAGGAGGGTGAAGCCCTGGGTGTGGAGGGCCTTGAGGTGTTGGGCGATATCCATGGTGAGGTCTTCCCGGTCGGGGATGACTTCAGAGTGGCACTGGTTTGCGGGCGGAGCCAGTCGGCGTTGCCCTCTCCCCATGGTGGAGAGGGCGGCAGCGCCTCACGCCTTTAACAACCCCTCCAGCCTAACCCGCAGCGGCTCGATGTCTTCCTCGACCAACCCGATCCGGAAGTCGTCAAGCAGCGTTTCGATGATCTGCTCGGCGCTCTCCAGCGTGCGGCTGTCCACTCGGCCATCGACATAGCGACGGTTGAAGGTGCCATTGGCCAAAGTGAGGCGGCTGTCGCCTTCGGTGCGGGCGATCATCAGCATCTGGCGGAAGATGCTGTCGGGATGGGTGGAGGTGTACCAGTTGCGGGCGATGTAATCGACCCAAGGGCTGGGCGTCAGGTTGAATCGGTAGACCGCCACCCAACCCTGTTCCGGCCGGTGGTTTTCCAGTTGCAGCTCGCCGCTGGCGTCATCCTGCGAGCGCAGCCGGAATGGGAAATCCGGCAGCTCGGTGCCATCCAGCGGCATGGCGCGGAAGGGCGTGGCGGAGCCGAAACCGACGTCGACGAGAAATGGGCCCTCGTCCAGCTGCACGCGCAGCGCCAGGTGAGACTGCATGGTTTGCGGGGCGTCCAGCGGCAGGCCCCAGCGTACGCGGGCGATGAGCAGTTCGACGGGATAGCCAAGACCGAGTAGCAGGCGGGCGAACAGCGAGTTGAGCTCGAAGCAGTAGCCGCCGCGTTGTCGCTCGACGACTTTGGCGAATACCGCATTGGCCTCGATGGCGATGGGCCGGTCGAGCAGGACATCGACATTCTCGAAGGCCACGCGCTGCTGGTGGGCGGCAATCAGCCGGTCGAGGGTCGCCAGGTCGGCTCGCTGTGGCGCAGGTACGTCCAGGTAGCGCAGGTAGGTTTCCATCTGCTGTGGGTTCAGCGCGTGCATGGGGAGTCAGCTCCGTGACAGTAGAGCGAGGATGCTAGCAGAACGGGTTCGATTAGCCGCTACCTCCTGCAGCGGTGTTTTTCTTAAGCAACGGTCATTGTAAAAAATAAAAAACTATCGAGTCGCAGGATGGTGGCGATATCTGCTCTATGTAGGGGCTTCCAGTCGATTTGTGGATTTTGCTCACCAGGCATTCTGTCGATTTTTATGCTCACCAGCATCGTAATTGTTTGACATATTTTACGTCTTTGGCAGACTGCGCGACCGTGGCAAGTGCCCGAGGTCCTGTAATCCAGGACTCGCCACGCCAATAACAAAAACTTCGTCCGTCGTGGTGCCCTGTGCGAGCCCCCTTCCTCGGCAGGTTTCCAGACCCCGACTGTCGTGCCTCTGGAACAAGAACAAATGCTGATCTGGTTTGTCGCGGTTTACCTGCTGATCACGGTGGGTGTCGGTTTCTACGCATCCACTCGAGTCAAAAACTCCAAGGACTTCGCGGCCGGTGGCCGGAGCATGTCCTTCCCCCTGGTTGCGGCGATGGTGTTCGCCACCTGGTTCGGTTCGGAAGCCGTGCTGGGTATCCCCGCGACTTTCATCGAGGAAGGCTTCGCCGGGATTGTCGAAGACCCCTTTGGCTCCTTCGGTTGCCTGATGCTGGTGGGCCTGATCTTCGCCCGTCCGCTCTACCGCATGAACCTGCTGACCATCGGTGACTTCTTCCGCAAGCGCTTCGGCCCGAACGTGGAAATGATCACCAGTCTGGTCATCATCGGCTCTTACCTGGGCTGGGTAGCAGCACAGCTCACTGCGCTTGGCGTGGTGTTCAACGTGCTGTCGGACGGCTCCATCACCACTACCCAAGGCATGCTGATCGGCACAGCCATCGTGCTGCTCTACACCCTGTTCGGCGGTATGTGGTCCGTGGCCCTGACCGACTTCATGCAGATGATCATCATCGTTGTCGGACTGGTCTACCTGACCTGGCTGGTCGGTGACATGGCGGGCGGTCCCGAGCCGGTGATCACGCATGCGGCATCGGAGGGCAAGTTCGCCTTCATGCACAGCTTCGAGCCGAAGGACATCGTGGCCTTCATCGCAGCGGCTGTGACCATGATGTTCGGCTCCATTCCGCAGCAGGACGTGTATGCCCGGGTGATGTCGGCCAAGACCGAGAACATCGCTGCGCGTGCATCCATGACCGGCGCGGTGTTCTACCTCTCCTTCTGCATGTTGCCAATCTTCCTGACCTACGCCGCCTCGATGATCGACCCGGCCATGGTGCAGAAGTGGCTGGCGGAGGATTCGCAGATGATCCTGCCGCACCTGATCATGGAGCGTACGCCGCTGTTCGCGCAGATCATGTTCTTCGGCGCGCTGCTGTCGGCGATCATGTCCACCGCTTCCGGTACCTTGCTGGCGCCTTCGGTGACCTTCACCGAGAACGTGCTCAAACGCTTCATCCCGGACATGAACGATCGCCAGTTCCTGCTGGCCATGCGTCTCAGCGTACTCGCCATGACCGTGGCGACCTCGGTGTTTGCGCTGTACTCCGACGCGAGCATCTACGAGATGGTCGGCAACGCCTACAAGGTGACCCTGGTTGCCGCTGTAGTGCCGCTGTTCGCCGGTCTGTTCTGGAAGCGCGCGACCACCCAGGGTGCCTTGGTGGCCATCGCCTTCGGTCTGCTGTCCTGGATCTACCTGGAAGCGACCTACCAGGAAACCGACTTCTGGCCGCCGCAGCTGGCAGGGTTGATGCTCAGCGCGCTGGGCATGCTGATCGGCTCGCTGCTGCCGCAGTTCGTAGGCACCCGCCGCGAGTCGCTGGAAGCAGCTCCGGCCAACGCCTGATTGCCGGCTTGATGAAAAGGCCCCGCCTCGTGCGTAATGCTGGTCACTTAGGCATTGGCGGCAGCGCATATGAGGAGGGGCGTGATCGGCCTTCGGAGCAGTCTGCCACCTCAAGCCCGATTTCATGAAGGCCCTGTAGGAGCGAGCTCTGCTCGCGAAGGAGGCGGGTTTGCGAGCAGAGCTCGCTCCTACGAGAGATACTTGCCCAACAGAAACAACTTCGTGATGGTGTAAAACCAAAAACGCCGCCCTCCTGCTGAAGGAAAAGCGGCGTTTTTTCTTATGTGAACAGCATTACCCGCCTCGTGCGGGGCTTTTTTGTGGACGCAATCAGCGTTCCTTTACCCTGCCTCCTCTCTATTACGGGCGAGGGGACGGGGACGCGGGGCACTCCGGATGAATCTGCCCCCCGCAAGAAGCCAAGCCTCAGGCATTCCATTCCAATTGCAGTTCTTCCTGCCAGGCCACCCGGACGAAGTGGCTGCCAACGATTTCCTGTAGGCGGTCGAGGCCCTCTTGCGTCTGGCTTTCCACGCTGAGGGTCAGACCGTCGCCTTCGGCGCGGAGCAGGCCAAGGCCAAGGTCGAATTCGATGCGGCCTCGTTGCTCGTCGAACTCCACCGTGACCCGGTGGGCGAAGTGCTTGCACAGGCGGCTGATGTAGCGCGCGGGGGTGGGGGTGGCGACGTAAGCGGATGCGGTAAGGGTCATGCTGACTCCTGGGCTCAATAGCTGACGGTAAAGCGTTGGCGGAGGTGCTGCGGTTGTTCCAGTTCGTCGACGATGGCCACCGCGAGGTCGGCCACCGAAATGCTTGCCGGGTGATCGCCACTCATCAGCAACTGGTCGCCGCCAATACGGAACTTGCCGGTGCGCTCGCCGGGCTGGAGCAAGGCCGGCGGGGAGAGAAAGGTCCAGTCCAGTGCGGTTTCTTCACGGATCAGGTTGAGGGCCTGGCGCGCGCCTTCGGCGCCTTCCTTGTATTCGGCGGGAAACTCCGGCGTGTCGATCAGTTGCAGGCCGGGCGCGACGTAGAGGCTGCCGGCTCCGCCAATCACCAGCAGGCGCTTGACGTCGGCCTGTTTTACACCGTCGAAGATCGCCCGGGTGCCCTGGATAAAGCGCTCACGGATGTCCGGGGTACCCCAGCCCGGGTTGAATGCGTGGACCACGGCATCGTGGTCGGTCACGGCCTGGGCAATGGATGCGACGTCATAGGCATCGGCTTTCTGCGGCGTCAGGTTGACGTGCTGCAGCAGCTTCTCCGGGTGGCGGACGATGGCGGTTACCTGGTGGCCACGTTGCAGGGTTTCGTTGAGAACGGCTGCGCCGACAAAGCCGCTGGCGCCGATCAGGGCGATTTTCATGGGGCATCTCTTGGGTAGGTTTTGAGGTGATGCATAATCGCTGCTGGATAATGGTTCGAAAAAGTGCCTGAAGGTGGTTTGACAATTAAGCGGAGCTTACGAATGGAGCAGCTCAAACGCATGGCGGTGTTCGCCACTGTGGTCGATAAGGGAAGCATGGTGGCCGCCGCCGAGGCCCTGGGCATGACTGCCTCGGCGGTGAGCCAGCAGATTCGCAAGCTGGAGCAGGAGACCCAGGTCAGCCTGTTGCACCGCACCACCCGCAAGCTGACCCTGACCGAGGCCGGCGCGGTGTTCTACCGCAGTTGCGCCCAGGTGCTGGAGCTGGCCCAGCAGGCCGAGCAGCGCCTGGCGGAATTGCGCGATGCCCCGGTGGGGGAGTTGCGCATCGCCGCGCCGGTGGGGTTTTCCGGCAAGCCGCTGACCGATGCGCTGGCGCCCTTGCTGGATGCGCACCCGGGGCTGAGCCTGCAATTGTTCTTCCACGACGAGCAAGTCGACCTGATCGAGCGGCGCATCGATCTGGCCATCCGCGTTGGTCGCCAGGAAGATTCCAGCCTGGTGGCGCGGCACCTCGGCGACTGGCCCACGGTACTCTGCTGTGCGCCGGCCTACCTTGCGCGCAAGGGGCCAATCCAGCGGCCCGAGCAGTTGCTGGTGCTGGACTGGATCACCCTCAACGGTGAGCGCCAGCTGCGTCAGTTGGTCCTCCAGGGGCCGGGCGGCGAGGAGCAGCGCCTGCGGATCGAAAGCCGGGTGGGTTGCAACAATATTATGTCGGTACGCAGTTTCACCCAGGCGGGGATGGGTGTGTCGCTGCAGCCGGAGCCTGAAATCCGCGAGGAACTGGCCAGCGGTCGGCTGTTGGCGCTGCTGCCGGAGTGGCAGCCGGCGGATATCGGCATCTATATCGTTACGCCGCGAAGAGACGCACAACCGGCCAAGGTGCGCTACGCCATCGAAGCCCTTCGTCACACGCTGCTGCGACGTGGATAGGCGAGCGGCCTCGCATGCCGTATAACGTCGCTCAACAATGCCCTGATCGCCCGAGGTTGCCTGTAGCACACGCATGAAGACGCCAAAACGCATTGAGCCATTGGTGGAAGATGGCCTGATCGACGAAGTCGTGAGACCGCTGATGAGCGGCAAGGAGGCTTCGGTGTACGTGGTGCGCTGCGGCGATGAGCTGCGCTGCGCCAAGGTCTACAAGGAAGCCAACAAGCGCGGCTTCCGCCAGGCCGCCGAGTACCAGGAAGGCCGCAAGGTCCGCAACAGCCGCGATGCCCGGGCCATGGCCAAGGGCTCCAAGTACGGTCGCCGCGAGCGCGAGGATGCCTGGCAGAACGCCGAAGTGGCGGCGCTCTTCCGCCTGGCCAACGCCGGGGTCAGGGTGCCTAAGCCCTACGACTACCTGGACGGCGTGCTGCTCATGGAACTGGTCTCCGATGGCGAGGGCGACGCCGCGCCGCGACTCAATGACGTCGATCTGACGCCTGAGGACGCACGCGAATTCCACGCCTTCATGATCGGCGAGATCGTCAAGATGCTCTGTGCCGGCCTGGTCCATGGCGACCTGTCCGAATTCAACGTGCTACTCGACCCCTACGGCCCGGTGATCATCGACCTGCCGCAGGCGGTGGATGCCGCCGGCAACAACCACGCCTTCCGCATGCTGGAGCGGGATGTCGGCAACATGGCTGAGTATTTCGGCCAGTTCGCTCCCGAGCTCAAGTTCACCCGCTACGCCAAGGAAATGTGGGCCCTCTATGAGGAAGGGAAGCTGACCCCGGAGACACCGCTCACCGGGCAGTTCGTCGAACCGGAAGCCGCCGCCGACATTGATTCGGTGATGCGCGAGATCAAGGCCGCCCTGGCCGATGAGGCACGGCGCAAGGCCGCCCTGGCGGAGCAGGATGCGCCCGCCGACCGAGACGAGCCGCCGCCGCCACCCTGGATGAACCACTGAGACAACGTTGCGAGCCCTTGGGGCCTCCCGGCTTGACCAGTCTGGTTCTGCGCACGATCCTTATCCGCTGTATTGATGTGGAGATGTGACATGCAAGGGCAAGCTGAAGTCGTCGAGTACCTCAAGGACCTTCTACGCGGAGAACTGGCCGCCCGCGACCAGTACTTCCTGCACTCGCGGATGTACCAGGACTGGGGCTTCACCAAGCTCTACGAGCGTATCAATCACGAGATGGAGGAGGAGACTCAGCACGCCGATGCCCTGCTGCAGCGCATCCTGTTCCTGGAAAGCTCGCCGGATATGCGCCCCAAGACCATCCATCCAGGCCAGACCGTGCCGGACATGCTGCGCGCTGACCTCAAGCTGGAGTACGACGTGCGTGCCGCGTTGAGCAAGGGCATTACCCTGTGTGAGAAGCACAAGGACTACGTCAGCCGCGACATTCTCACTGCCCAGTTAAAGGACACCGAGGAAGACCACGCGTACTGGCTTGAGCAGCAGCTCGGCCTGATCGACCGCATCGGCCTGCAGAATTACCTGCAATCGCAGGCGTCCTGATCTCACCGCTGTACCTTGGTTCGTAGGATGGGGCGGGCGGCGTTCCGTGAGTATCGGGATACCCATCGATCGCCGCACCAATGTTGGCTATCGCTGCGCTTCACCCATCCTACGCTAGAGGCCTCGGCAGCAGGTCACTGCTCCTCGATATCCAGCATCAGGTTCTCGATCGCTTCCCGGTATTCCCCCGGGTTTTCCCACAGCCCGCGTTGTTGCGCTTCTACCAATCGCTCGGCAATGTCGCGCAGTGCTTCGGGGTTGTGCTGCTGGATGAAGGACCGCGTGTCGGCGTCCAGCAGGTAGGCATCGGCCAACAATTTGTACTGGTGGTCGTCGACCAGTTCGCTGGTGGCGTCGAAGGCAAACAGGTAGTCGACGGTGGCCGCCAGTTCGAACGCGCCCTTGTAACCGTGACGCTTCATGCCGGCGATCCACTTGGGATTGGCGGCCCGTGAGCGCACCACACGACTCAGCTCCTCTTTGAGGCTGCGGATTCGCGGCAGGTCCGGCTGGCTGTGGTCGCCGTGGTAGCTGGCGACCTTCGCACCGCGCAGGGTTTCGGCTGCTGCGAGCATGCCGCCCTGGAACTGGTAGTAATCGTTGGAATCGAGGATGTCGTGCTCGCGGTTGTCCTGGTTGTGCAGCACCGCCTGCAAGCGCTCCAGGCGCTGGGCGAAGCGCTCGCGCGCCGGTGTGCCGGCATCCTGGGCGCCATAGGCGTAGCCACCCCAGTTGAGGTAGACCTCGGCCAGCTCGGCACGGTCCTGCCATTGGCGTTCTTCGATGGCCCCCTGCACGCCCGCGCCGTAGGCACCGGGCTGGGCGCCAAAGATGCGCCAACCGGCTTGCAGGCGAGCGTCTTCGGCATTCAGACCGTCCGCTGCGAGGCGCACGCTTTCCTGCTTCACGCGGGCGGCCAGGGGGTTCAAGTCTTCGGGCTCGTCCAGGCCGGCCACCGCCTGCACGGCGGCATCGAACAGACGGATGAGGTTGGCGAAGGCATCGCGGAAGAAGCCGGACACGCGCAGGGTGACGTCCACCCGCGGGCGGTCGAGTAAGGACAGCGGCAGGATCTCGAAGTCCTCCACGCGCTGGCTGCCGGCCTGCCACACTGGGCGTACGCCCATCAGGGCCAGGGCCTGGGCGATGTCGTCGCCGCCGGTGCGCATGGTGGCGGTGCCCCAGACCGAGAGGCCGAGCTGGCGCAGATGGTCGCCGTGGTCCTGCAGGTGGCGTTCCAGCAACAGGCTCGCGGACTGGAAGCCCAGGCGCCAGGCAGTGGGCGTGGGCAGGTTGCGCACGTCCACGGTGAAGAAGTTGCGCCCGGTGGGCAGCACGTCCAGGCGTCCACGGCTGGGCGCGCCGCTGGGGCCGGGCGGGACGAAGCGGCCTTCCAGCGCCGCCAGCACGCCGCCGATCTCGCCGCTGCCGCAGGCATCCAGCGTGGGCGCGATGACCGTGTGCAGGTTGTGGATGACTGCATCACTGGCGGGGCCGACGGATTCGAAATCCGCTGTCTCGATCATCCGTAGCGCAAGCAGTTCCAGGCGTTCACGGGTGTCGCCATTGCTCCGCCAGGGCTCGTTGCTCACGGCTTCCAGAACGCCGGGGCGCGGGCCTTCCCAGTCTTCGGCCCAGTTGCAGTCCAGCGGGTCACGGCCCAGTTGCAGGTCAGCGGCCAAGGCGCGCAGCAGGCTGGCGTTGGCGCCTCGGCCATCGCCACGGGGGACGCGTACCAGTGAGAGCAGTGTGTCGTCACGCAGGCGCCCACTGGGGGCTTCGCCGAACACGTGCAGGCCGTCGCGAATCTGCGATTCCTTGAGGTCGCAGAGGTAGGCATCGAGTTGTGGCAGCCAGCTTTCCGGATCGTCGCTGAGGCTGAGGTTCAGCTCGCGGTCCAGGGCAGTGGCTTTCACCAGTTCGAGGATTTCCCCGCGCAGCTGCACGGCACGGCGCGGGTCGAGCAGGGAGGCATCGTAGTACTCGTCGGCCAGGCGTTCGAGGTCACGCAGCGGGCCGTAGTTTTCGGCGCGGGTCAGCGGTGGCATCAGGTGGTCGATGATCACCGCCTGGGCGCGGCGCTTGGCCTGGGCGCCCTCGCCGGGATCGTTGACGATGAAGGGATAGATGTTGGGCAGTGGGCCCATCACCGCATCTGGCCAGCATTCTTCCGAAAGGCCGACGCCCTTGCCCGGCAGCCATTCCAGGTTGCCGTGCTTGCCGACATGGATCAGGGCATCGGCGGCGAAGACTTCGCGCAGCCAGAAGTAGAAGGCAAGGTAGCCGTGGGGCGGTACCAGGGCAGCATCATGGTAGATGGCCGCCGGGTCCAGCTGGTAGCCGCGCGCCGGCTGGATGCCGACGAAAGCGAGGCCGAAGCGCAGGCCGGCGACCATCATCCGACCATTGCGGAACATCGGGTCCTGCTGCGGTTCGCCCCAGCGTTCGCGCACCGCGCGCTGGTTGGCCTCGGGCAGGCGGGCGAAGCAGGCGAGGTAGTCGGGGAGTGCCAGGCTCTGGGCGCAAGGGCGCAGATCGAGGCTGTCGAGGTCGTTGCTGACGCCGCCGAGCAGCTTGTGGATAAGTGCTGTGCCGCTGTCCGGCAGGCCTGCCACGGGATAACCCTCGGTTTCCAGCGCACGGAGGATGTTCAGGGCGGCCGCTGGTGTGTCCAGACCCACGCCGTTGCCGATGCGGCCATCGCGAGTGGGGTAATTGGCCAGGATGAGGGCGACGCGTTTGTCGGCATTGGCCTTGCGTGCCAGCAAGCACCAGCGCCGCGCTAGTTCGGCGACGAAATCCATGCGCTCCGGTTGCGGCAGGTAGCAGACCACGTCGCTCTGGCTGCGCTCGCTGCGCCAGGCCAGGCCCTTGAAGCTGATGGGGCGTGTGATGATCCGTCCATCCAACTCCGGCAGGGCGATGTGCATGGCAAGGTCTCGGGGACCGAGGCCTTGCGGGTTGTCGCGCCAGAGCGGTTCGTTATCCAGCGAGCAAATGGCCTGCAGCACGGGGATATCGCGCCTGAATGGGCGCCGTCTGGGCGCGTCAGGGTTGGACTGGGCGAAGCCGGTGGTGTTGATGATCAGCTCGGCCTGCGCTTCGTCCAGCCAATTTTCCACAGTTTCCAGGCACGCTGCTTCCTTGAGGCTGGCGACGGCGATGGGCAGTGGATTCAGGCCCAGGGCGGCCAGGCGTTCGCAGAAAGCGTCGATAAAGGCGGTGTTCGCCGCTTGCAGGTGGGTGCGGTAGAAGAGCAGGGCGGCGACGGGCTGATCGGGGCGCCAGCCCGCCTGCCAGTGCGTCAGTTCGGCCTGCGGCTGGCGCGGGTGGTAGATCGCTACGCGGGGCAGGGCACGGGGCTCGCTCCAGGGATGGTCGCGCCCCAGCCATTGGCTGGCGATAAAGCCGAAGAGTTGCCGGGCATTGTCCAGGCCACCCTGGCGCAGGTACTGCCAGAGGCGATCCGCGTCCTCGACCGGCACGTTGCACAGGCTGGCCAGCTCTGGGTCGGGGCGGTCATCGCCGGGAACCAGGATGAGCTTTGCGCCACGCTCGGCCAGGGTCACCAGCTGTTCAATGCCGTAGCGCCAGTAACCGACGCCGCCATGCACCGAGATCAGGATCACCTTGGCGTGCTGCAGCACCTCATCGACGTAGAGGTCGACCGAGGCGTGGTTCTGCAGCTGCATTGGGTTGGCCAGGCGCAGGCTTGGATAGTCCGCCGGCAGTTCGCGGGCGGCCTCGGCCAGCAGCGCCAGATGCGAGTCGCCGCTGCAGAGGATCACCAGTTCGGCGGGCGTCTGCGCCAGATGGGCGATACCGTCGTCGGGGACGAAGCCGCCGGGCTGGGTGCGCAGGAGGTGCATGGCGGGACTCCAGATGGTGTAGGAGCGAGCGTGCTCGCGAAGGGTTTGCCGCGATTCGCGAGCACGCTCGCTCTTACGATCCGATCAGCTCGGTAGGAGGGGTTGGGCGCAGTGATCAGGCGAGTGCGGTTCTCAATTCATTGGCAATCACCGCCTGGTCAAGCTCCTGTCCAATCACCACAAGCCTTGTGCCACGGGCTTCGCCATTCAGCCACTGGCGATCGAAGTGCTTGTCGAAGCGCTTGCCGACGCCCTGGATCAGCAGGCGCATGGGTTTGCCGGGGATGGCGGCGAAACCCTTGATGCGCAGGATGTCGTGGCGCTCCACGAGTTGGCTGAGGGCGTCGAGCAGGGGCCGTTCCTCGACCTCCGGGAGGTCGACGTGGAAGGAGTCGAACTCGTCATGGTCGTGGTCTTCGTGCCCTTCGTGGTCGTGGTGGGTGGGGCGGCTGTCGATGTGCAGTTCGGCCTCTGCATTCAGGCCCAGCAGCACGGAGAGCGGCAGCTTGCCGCTGCTGGCTTCAACGATCTTCACCGCTGGCGGCAGCTCTTCGGCGACTTCGGCGCGTACGGCAGCCAGGACTTCGGCTTCCAGCAGGTCGGCCTTGTTGAGGATTACCAGGTCAGCGCTGGCGAGCTGGTCTTCGAACAGTTCGTGCAGGGGCGACTCGTGGTCGAGGTTCGGATCCTGCTTGCGCTGTTCATCCACTTGCTCGGGGTGTGCGGCGAAGGTGCCGGCGGCGACGGCGGGGCTGTCGACCACGGTGATTACCGCATCCACGGTGCAGGCGTTGCGGATTTCCGGCCACTGGAAGGCCTGTACCAGTGGCTTGGGCAGCGCCAGGCCCGAGGTTTCGATAAGAATCTGGTCGAGGTCGCCACGGCGTGCGACCAGTTCGCGCATCACTGGGAAGAACTCTTCCTGCACGGTGCAGCACAGGCAACCGTTAGCCAGTTCGAAGACGCGGCCCACGGCCTCTTCCTCGCTGCAGCCGATGGAGCACTGTTTGAGGATCTCACCATCGATGCCCAGTTCGCCGAACTCGTTGACGATGACTGCGATGCGGCGGCCTTCGGCATTGTCGAGCATGTGGCGGAGCAGGGTGGTCTTACCGGCACCGAGGAAGCCGGTGACGATGGTGACGGGGAGTTTGGCCAGGGTTTTCATGCGCGGCAGCCCTTTGCTGGGAATCGATCGGATCGGCGGGCGTGCAGGACGAAGGCGCGGGTGGTCCCGGCCTGAATTCGCCACCGGATCACCCCGCCCGGTTGTCAGAAAGCGTTGCGAGGCAGGTCTCCTGGCTCACAGCCTGGCGCGGTGCGCCGTCTTTCCGCCTTCCCGCCCAAGGGCAGTGGCTGTGGATAAGACTTCAGCTGTTCACAGTTGCGGGGGCAGCCGTGGCCTTGACCACGTTCCCTCTTAGCTCCGACGCATGGTCGGAGAACCTCGAAAGGGCAGAAGGCTACGCAGCACGCCAACGGCGGTCAATCACGGGAGTTGACGCCTTGTCGGACTCATGGTGTCCTAGCACGGTTTTTTCAGGTGCCCTGCGTCGTCGCGCGCGGGGTGAAACGGGAAGCCGGTGCGTCCATCTCGGACCAGTCCGGCGCTGCCCCCGCAACGGTAGGCGAACGTAGGGATCGGTAGGCCACTGTGTCGTTGAGACATGGGAAGGCGATCCCGCTCTGCAACATGCAGGCGTCGCAAGCCCGGAGACCGGCCTGGAAGCTCAGAGTTTGGCAAACCCGCGGTGGGCGGGCGCAAGCCGGAAGCGTGGACGCGCTTGTGTCCGCGTCCCTCGCGCATGCACCCTTCTGCCAATATCAGTCGTCATTGCAGAGGGAACTTCCATGTCCAGCAGCGCCTTGTCTCAATCCGCAGTCGCCTCGTCTTCACTGACCAAGCGCCTGGTCCTGGCCATCAGCGCCGGGCTGATTGGTCTCTCGCTCGTCTACTTCGCCGGCTTCTCTCATCTCGAGGCTGTACACAACGCTGCTCACGACACCCGCCACAGTGCCGGCTTCCCCTGCCACTGAGGAGGTTTCGATGATCAAGCGTATTGCCCAGACCGCAGGTTTTGCCGGTCTGATCGCCGCCGTGCTGCTGACCCTATTGCAGAGCTTGTGGGTCACCCCGTTGATTCTCCAGGCGGAAACCTACGAGACGGCCGAGCCCGCCGCCCAAGTGGAGCACGCCCACGAGCATGAGGCTTCCGGCGCCGTCGCCGCACATAGCCATGAGCACGATGCCGAAGCTTGGGCGCCGGAAGATGGCTGGCAGCGCGCGCTGTCTACCGGAGGTAGCAATCTGGTGGTCGCGGTCGGCTTTGCTCTGATCCTCGCCGGACTGTTCAGCCTGCGCGGCCCGAGCCGCGCGTGGCAGGGCTTGCTCTGGGGGCTGGGCGGTTTCGCCACCTTCACGCTGGCGCCTTCCATTGGATTGCCGCCCGAACTGCCGGGAACTGCCGCCGCCGATCTGGCTCAGCGCCAGGTCTGGTGGATCGGCACCGCCGCCTCCACTGCCGTCGGGCTGGCGCTGATCGCCTTTGGCCGCCACTGGATCCTGCGCGTCGCAGGTCTGGCGCTGCTGCTGATTCCTCATGTAGTGGGTGCGCCTCAGCCCGAAGTGCACTCCAGCCTGGCGCCGCAAGCCCTGACCCATGAGTTCATCGCAGCCTCGCTGATTACTAACGCGCTGTTCTGGGTTGCCCTTGGTTGGGCGGCTGCCTGGCTCTACCAGCGGCACGCTCAAGCGTGAGCCTGCGCAAGTCCAACCCCTCAGGCGGTGTTACCGCCTGCGGGGTTTTGTTTTTTTTCAGGGGGCGGCCATGAGGTTGGTGGCGGGCCTTGGCTGTCGGCGCGGCTGCTCGGCCGAAGAGCTTCGGGGTCTGTTGATGCAGTGCCTTGCCGAAGCCGACCGGCCGCTCAGCACGCTGGTTGCGTTGGCCAGCAGCGAGCACAAGGCCGGTGAACCGGGTTTGCATGACTTGGCCCAGCAACTGGGGTTGCCCCTTCATTGCCTGCCGAGCGCGCGCTTGGCGGCCTACGATGGACAACTCCAGCAAGCTTCGGACCTGGTCCTGCGTACCACCGGCAGCGCTGGTGTCGCCGAAGCTGCAGCCTTGGCCCAGGCATTTGCCTTGTCCGACGGATCAGCCGAACTGCTTATCGAGAAACGCTGCAGCGCCAGCGCGACCTGCGCCCTGGCCTGCATTGATGATGAGGCGCAGCAGCCATGACGGTCTATTTCATCGGCGCCGGTCCCGGTGATCCGGAACTCATCACGGTCAAGGGGCAGCGGCTGATCCGCACCTGCCCGGTGATTCTCTACGCCGGCTCGCTGGTGCCAGAGGCCGTACTGGAAGGACATAACGCCGAGCGGGTGGTGAACACGGCCGAACTGCACTTGGAGGAGATCGTAGCGCTCCTGGCTGAGGCCCATCGCAAGGGGCAGGATGTGGCGCGGGTGCATTCCGGCGACCCTTCTCTATATGGCGCCATCGGCGAGCAGATCCGCCATTTGCGCGAACTGGGGATTTCCTACGAAGTAGTGCCGGGGGTGACAGCCACCGCTGCCTGCGCCGCGCTGCTCGGTTGTGAGCTGACCCTGCCGGACATCTCGCAAACCCTGATCCTCACCCGCTACGCCAGCAAGACGCGAATGCCCGAAGGTGAAGCACTGGGCGACCTGGCCCGCCACCGCGCGACCATGGCCATCCACCTTGGGGTCAACCAGTTGGCGAACATCGTCGACGAATTGCTCCCGCATTACGGCTCCGCCTGCCCGATAGCGGTGATTCATCGTGCCAGCTGGCCGGACCAGGATCAGGTAACCGGCACCCTGGCCGATATCCTGCCGAAGGTCGTAGCCAAAGGATTCCGCCGGACCGCGCTGATTCTGGTCGGACGGGTGCTGGGCGCCGAGGGCTTTGCCGACTCCTCGCTCTATTGCGCTGGCCATGGCCACTTGTTCCGCCCACCGGGAGGAGCTGAGCCGCCACGCGGCTAGTGACGTCTGGCCACTAAACACGCAGAATGCGAATTTTATGCGGCGGGTTCCCACCCCACGCGATCCTTCTAACCGGCCTTGAGCGACCTGATTTCCCTATGCGAATGCGCTTGATGCTGTTGGGTGGCGGCAATGCACTTGGACAGGCGCTGATTCGCCTCGGCGCCGAAGAAGACATTGGCTTTCTCGCGCCGCGTCCGCCCGAACAGGGCTGGGACGCCGCCAGCCTGACCCAGCTGCTCGACGACACACGGCCCGACGCCGTGATCAACCTTGCCTACTACTTCGACTGGTTCCAGGCCGAAGCGGTCGATGCCGCCCGGTTGGCTGCCCAGGAACGTGGCGTCGAGCGACTTGCCGAGCTTTGTCAGCACCACGGCATCATCCTGCTGCAACCGTCGAGCTACAGGGTGTTCGACGGTTCGCGGGCCACCGCCTACAGCGAGAAGGACGAAACCGTGCCGCGCAGTCAGCGTGGCCAGGCACTCTGGCGCATGGAGCAGAGCGTGCGTGCGGTATGCCCCAAACATGTGCTGCTGCGTTTCGGATGGCTGCTGGATGACAGTCGGGAAGGTTCGGTTGGCCGCTTCCTCCAGCGTGCTGAAAAGGACGGCGAGATATCCCTGGCGGATGACCGTCGCGGCAACCCGACACCGGCAGATGATGCTGCTCGCGTTCTACTTGCCGTGCTCAAGCAGCTCGATTGCCAGGCGCCGCTCTGGGGCACCTACCACTACGGCGGCCATGAGGCCACCACGCCGCTGGCCCTGGGCCAGGCCTTGCTCAGTGAGGCGCGCAGCCTGCATCCGCTGAACGTGCAGGACATCCTGCCCCAGGCCCACGCGGCCCGTCCCGATGCGGCAGACGAGCCGCAGAATGCGGTGCTGGCCTGCAAGAAGATTCTCCATACCTTCGGCATCAAGCCGCGTGCCTGGCGCGCGGCCCTGCCGACTCTTCTGGATCGTTACTACCGTCATGGCTGACTCCCCCATCCTGATTACTGGTGGTGCCGGTTTCATTGGATCGCACCTGACCGACGCACTGCTTGCCAAAGGCCACAGCGTCCGAGTTCTGGATAACCTGTCCACGGGCCGTCGCAGCAACCTGCCGCTGGAAAACCCCCGGCTTGAACTGATCGAAGGCGATGTCGCCGATGCGGCCCTGCTGGCACGTCTCATGGCCGGCTGCAAAGCGGTCGCGCATCTGGCGGCGGTGGCTTCGGTTCAGGCTTCGGTTGACGATCCGGTGGCGACCCACCAGAGCAACTTCGTCGGCACCCTGAACGTGTGCGAAGCCATGCGCCTGCAAGGCGTGAAGCGCGTACTGTTCGCTTCCAGCGCAGCGGTTTACGGACAGAACGGCGAGGGCCAGGCGATTGATGAGGAAACCCCCAAGGCGCCCCTGACGCCCTACGCTGCCGACAAATTGGCCAGTGAGCATTACCTGGACTTCTACCGTCGGCAGCATGGGTTGGAGCCGGCGGTTTTCCGTTTTTTCAATATTTTTGGGCCGCGCCAGGACCCGTCCTCGCCTTATTCGGGTGTGATCAGCATCTTCACCGAGCGCGCTCTGGCCGGTTTGCCGATCACGGTGTTCGGCGATGGCGAGCAGACTCGCGATTTCGTCTATATCGGCGATCTGGTGCAAGTGCTGGTGCAGGCACTGGAGCAGCCTGCTGTCGAAGCCGGTGCAGTGAACGTCGGCCTCAACCAGGCCACCAGCCTCAAGCAGTTGCTGGCGGCCATCGAGGGAGTGCTGGGCGGGTTGCCTGCGATCACCTATGCCGCACCGCGCGCCGGGGATATTCGTCACTCGCGAGCTTGCAATGCCCGTTTGTTGCAGCGCTTCGACTTCCCGCAAGCGACGCCGCTGGGCGTGGGTGTTGCTCGCCTGCTGGGCCGCTGAGCCGGTATCAGGGACTTATCTTGTAGGGGCGAGTTCATTCGCCAAGGGCTGCGCGGCAGCCCCTACAAGTCCAAAGGGCAGACCTTTGCTCTGCTTGGCAAATGATTTCTTCCCTACAGTGTTTTTCCTCGCATTCGTGCCCACAAAAAAGGCGCCGGAAGGCGCCTTTGAACGGGGATATCCCCAGGGAATGCTCGGTTAGAAGCGATAGCCGACACCGACCATGTAGACCCACGGGTCCACGTCCACGTCCACTTTCACTTTGCCAACACCGGCCAGGTTGGTGGTGGCCTCGGTGTCGATGTCGAGGTACCACACCGCAGCGTTGAGCAGCACGTTCTCAGTCAGCATATAGTCCATGCCCGCCTCGAAGCCAAGGCCCCAGGAGTCATCCAGCTCCAGATTGCTGAAGCCCTGGCCTTTGCGCTGGCTGGTCAGGTCTTCATCGAAGAACATGGTGTAGTTCAGGCCTGCACCGACGTAGGGCTGGAATGCAGAGCTGGACTCCATTGGGTAGTACTGCAGGGTCAGGGTCGGCGGCAGATGCTTGATGTCGGCCAGCTTGCCGTCCAGTGCGCCAAGACCCTTGACGCCTACTTCATGCTTGAACGGAGTGGCGGCCAGCAGGCCGATGCCGACGTGGTCGGTGAACATGTAGGTGCCGGTCAGACCCAGCTGGGTGTCGCTGTCCAGAGTTGCCTTGGTGCCCGCGACCTTGGTACCGGCGATGGACAGGTCGGAGCTGTCCTCACGGGGATCGACGGTGGCTGCGCCTGCACGGACGATCACGTCGCCGGCCTTGTGGGCTTGGGCAAGAGGGGACGCGATGGCGAGAGCGAGCAGAGACGCGGTCAGAAGGTGCTTGTGCATGGATGGCTCCAGTCAGTCCTGAATTTTGGTTGGCTAGGCGCAGTTTCTTTGACAGCAGGTATCCGTGTTTTGACCCAGAGCAATGCTGGGCGGGATGCCCGGCCTAGAGCGGCGGATTGTCGCAGGGGCCCGCTGCAACTCAGTTGGTCGGCGTTTCGTACGGGTAAATCTTGCTGGCTTCCATCTGGTAGCCGGCTTCGGCCAGTTCGCTGCTGATGGGCTTGACCTGCAGCGGACCTTCAATCCAGAACGGCTGGTACAGCGCATCCATCCGTACGCCCAGTTCACTGGTCACATGGACGATCTGGTTCGATGGTGGCGGCGGTACGTGGATGCAGGCGCCGAAGTAGGGCACCAGCAGGAACTCGGTGACACGGCCCTCCTCAGTCACATCGAGCGGAACGATGTAGCCGGGTAGTTTCACTTCCTGGCTATCCAGCGCCTCGACCACAGGGGCCGCCGGCGATTGCTGGGTTGCGGCAGGGCCGGACTCCGCTGCCAGGGCGTCGGAGAGTTGCGACAGGTCGTGGATGGCGGCTGGCGGCGGAGGTGGCGGGGCGTCCGCCGGGATCATCTCGGACCAGGTCAGCTCACGCACCTCACTAGCCCAGAGTGGCGTGGTGACGATCAAGAGGAGGGCCAGCAGGTTGCGCTTCATCAGATTCTCACAGGCGGATGGATAGGCCGTCGGCCAGCGACTGCCGATAGGCTTGCCAGGCTGGCACTGCACCCATCAACAGGGCGGCCGCCAGAATAGCGCCGAGCAGCGCCCACTCATAGAGACTCGGGAACGCCAGCGGCAGGTAGAGGCCGTAACTGGCCTGCACATAGCCCTGGCTGATGCCGATACCGAGGTACAACAGGGCAACGCCGAGCGCCGCTCCTGCCAGGGCAAGGGTGACGGCTTCCAGGACCAGCAGGCTGCCGATGTGCCAGGGGCGGGCGCCCACCGAACGGAGGATGGCCATCTCCCGGCGGCGCTCATTGAGGCTCGTCAGGATGGCGGTGAGCATGCCGATCAACCCGGTCAGCACGACAAACAGAGAAACCACGAAAAGTGCTTTCTCCGCCGTGCCCATCAGGCTCCAGAGCTCCTGCAGGGCAACGCCGGGGAGGGTCGCCAGCAACGGTTCGCCGCGAAACTCGTTGATCTGCCGCTGCAAGGCGAAGGTGGCGATCTTGCTGTTGAGCCCGAGCAGGAAGGCGGTGATTGCCTTGGGCTGCAGGTCCATCGCCCGAGCCTGTTCGGCACTGACCTTGCCTTGGCCGCGTGCCGGCACGCCGTTCTGCCAGTCGACGTGCAGCGCTTCCATGCCGGCGAGGGAGATGTGCAGCGTGCGGTCCACTGGGGTGCCGGTGCGCCCGAGTATGCCGACCACGGTGAACGGCTTGTCGTCATGCTGCGTCAGGCTGACAGTGCTGACGCCGTGAGCTAGGACGATCTTGTCGCCAAGCTTGTGATGCAGGGCTTCGGCCACTTCGGCGCCCAGCACCACCTCGAACATATCGGCGAAGGGCTTGCCCCGGGCCAACTGCAGCGGTTGGCCGTGGCCGTAGCGGTAGTGCTGGAAGTAGGCAGGGCTGGTGCCCATCACCCGGTAGCCGCGGTGGGAGTCGCCGAGGGAAATGGGGATGGCCCACTTCACGCGGCGGTCCTGGGCAATGGCTTCGAAGCTGTCCCAGCGGATGTTGTTGGTGGCGTTGCCGATGCGGAATACGGAATACAGGAGCAGGTTCACCGAACCGGAGCGGGCGCCGACGATCAGGTCGGTGCCACTGATGGTGCTGGCGAAACTGGCGCGAGCTTCGGTGCGGACACGCTCCACGGCCAGCAGCAGGCAGACCGATAGTGCGATGGCAAAGACTGTCAGCAGGGCAGTGAAGCGGCGGTTGGCCAGGCTGGCCAGGGCCAGGCGCAGCAGATACATCTCAAACCTCCAGAGGGCGCGCGGCGTGATTCAGGTCGGCCAGCGACAGGCTACGGTCAAACAGGGACGCCAGGCTCTGGTCATGGCTGACGAACAGCAAGCTGGCGCCGGCTTCACGGCACTCGGCGAAGAGCAGTCGCAGGAAAGCTTCGCGGGCATCGGCATCGAGCGCCGAGGTAGGTTCGTCGGCGATCACCAGTTCCGGTTGGCCGATCAGTGCGCGGGCAGCGGCGACCCGCTGCTGCTGGCCGATGGAGAGGGCATCAGCTCGACGTCCCAGCAGATCTTCCTTGAGACCGAGGTGGCGTAGCAGTGTTGCGGCGGCCTGGTCGACACTGCCGTGGCGCTGGCGCGCGCGTTCGGTGCGCAAGCGGGAGAAGTGGCAGGGCAGCTCGACGTTCTCGCGCACCGAGAGAAACGGCAGCAGGTTGAATTGCTGGAAGATGTAACCGGTGTGGCCGACTCGAAAACGATCACGGGCGCTGGGGGAGAGCTGAGTCAACTCCTGGCCGAGCAGTCGGATGCTACCGCGATTGGGGTTCTGCACGCCGCCCAGCAGGCCGAGCAGTGTGGTTTTGCCACTGCCGCTGGGCCCCTTGAGGAACAGGCTTTCGCCTCGTTGCAGACGGAACTCGGGGATATCCAACAGTTCCGGGTGGCCGGGCCAGGCAAAGCCCAGCCCCTGGAGTTCGATCAGTGTCTGGCTCATGGATGGCCAGCCGGGTTGCTCCGGCTGGTTCTACGTTGGGTTAGAAACTGAGAGTGGTGTTGTCGCGGGTGAGTTCGGCACCTTGTTGCCCCCGCGGACCGATCAGTTGTACCTGAATTTTCTCGGTTGCAGGGAAGCGCTTGAAGAGTTGCGTGAGGTCCAGTTGCTGCAGGGCGTCGGGAGCCTGACAGGTCATCTGGTAATGGGCGTGAACGTTGCTGTGCTCACGTTCGTGACCCTTGGCATGGTCTTCATGGGGCTCACCGTCATGGTGTGGCTCGTCGCCGAACAGTGGGCTCTCCAATTCCTGGGAGGCAACCGCGCAGATTGCCGCGTTAGGAATGCCGAAGAGAACCAGTGGCTGCACCAGTTCATCATGGGCAGCGGCGGCCTTGGCCTTGTCCGATGCGCTTCGGGCCGCGTGCTCGAAACCGACCAGGTTCATCGCCGGGCTGTCCAGCTCCAGTTCCAGGGTGTTTCCGTCCAGGGCAGCATTCAAGCGCGCGATGCCATGCTCGTGAGTTTCAAGGCTGCCGTGCGCTTCTTGTTCGTGACCGTGGTCATGTCCGTAGGGCTGAGCGTGGGCGGTGGTCAGGGGTAGCAAGGCAAATGGCAGGGCGAGGAACAGGTGACGCATAGCGCTCTCCGGGAAATTTAGCGTTACGTTATAACAATTTTTGCTTGCTTGGCCAACCTGCTTGGCGCCCGATGACCGGCGTGGGAGCATTACTGACAGTCTTTTGAAGGAGTCGGACATGCTGCGTATTCGCGGGCATATCGGGGAATGGCCGGTCGATCTTACGGTGGAGATGGATGCCGAGGACTGGGACCGGCTGACCAGCCGCCTGACGGCCGAGGCGGTCGCCGTACCGCCGGGTGCGGTAGCCAGGCCGACTGAGCGTGGCGATGCGTTATGGGAGACCGCACAGCAGCTGTTGCGTGACGCCGGGCAGATGGAGGGGCCGCGGTTGTTGGCTGAGCTGGAAGCCCTGGCTGGTGGTGCGGCAGCGGGCAAGCGCCTGTTGGTGCGGCTGCGTCACAGTGAGCAGGTGCTTGTAGAGGTCGGCGAGGATGCGCCGCTATACATCTGGCGCGGTTGATAGCCAATTGGTAGCCCGGACTTCAGTCCGGGCTACGAGGGAGGGCGGAACAGTTGCTCAATAGATCGCCTGATACAGCTTGCGGCGGTAAGTGGTAACCAGTGGGTGGTCATTGCCCAGCAGGTCGAATACCTGGAGCAGGGTCTTGTGCGGCAGGCCGTCGGCATAGCTGCGGTTGCGGACGAATAGCTTGAGCAGACCATCCAGCGCCGGCTCGTATTGCTGGCGGGAGAGCTGCTGGATCGACAACTGATAGAGCGCCTCGTCGTCACCCGCGTCCTGGGCCAGGCGAGACTTCAGGCTGGCCACTTCCGGCAGATCGGCCGCCTGGCGCAGGAAGGTCAGTTGGGCGCGGGCACCGGCCAGGGCCTGTTTGTGTTCGTCGCTCTTCACTGCATTCAGCACGGCTTCCGCTTCACCCAGTTCGCCACGCTCGGCGAGGCAGCGTCCATAAAGGATCAGCGCGGCAGCGTTGGTGTTGTCTTCGGTCAGCAGTTGCTTGAGCAGGTTTTCGGCTTCGCCGATGCGACCCTCGGCAAACAGAGCCTGGGCGCTGTCCAGCAGGTTGCCTTGGGGCGTGGCCGGCTGCTGCACGTGGGGTTCAAGCATCGTGCGGATAGCCGATTCGGGCTGCGCGCCAGCGAAACCGTCGACCGGCTGACCGTCCTTGAACAGCACCACGGTGGGCAAGCTGCGGATCCCGAAGCGCATCACGATGTCCTGCTCGATATCGCAGTTGACCTTGGCCAGCAACAGCTCGCCTTGATAGGACTCGGTGATTTGTGCCAGCAGCGGCATCAGGGCTTTGCAGGGGGCGCACCAGTCAGCCCAGAAATCCACCAGTACGGGTTTCTGGAAGGAGCTCTGGATCACCGCCTGGTCGAAGTCGGCGCCGGTGGTATCGAAGATGTAAGGGCTGTCGCTCATCTGAAGTCTCGAAAGCGCAAGAGATGTGCGAACTATAAAGGTGGCAGCGGCTGGACGGATACAGCGGAATGGCTCTCTACCATGGCCGGGGCGGTTTCTTGTGGGGGCGAATTCATTCGCGAACCGGGTCGAAGACCCGGCCGTGGACGTCCAGAGGGGGCCGCTGCGCGACCCATTGCGAAGGAATTCGCACCCAAAGGCATCTGCAGCTCGCCACTGAACAGTCAGCGAATGGCGTGATACAGGCTCACGTTGCGAAATTCCGCGGGCTCGGCCAGGTCCGGCCAGGTGCAGGCGTCCAGCACCGCCAGGCGGGTGTACAGCGGGTGCTGGAAGTCGCGCACGCGCGAGTCGGCCACCAGGGCTTGGCGGCCGCGGGTGAGGAAGTGGTCGAGCAGTGGCAGGTTGGCGCGGTCGTAGAGCACATCGGCGACGATGATCAGGTCGAAGCGATCCTGCTCCCGGAAGAAGTCCGCCGAATAGCTGAGCGTCACGCCGTTCAGCTCGGCGTTGGCACGGCAGGCCTCCAGGGCCAGAGGGTCCAGGTCGCAGGCTACGACTTCAGCGGCGCCGGCCTTGGCGGCGGCGATGGCGGCAACCCCCGAGCCGGTACCAAAGTCGAGTACGCGCTTGCCGACGACCCAGTCGGGCTTTTCCGCCAGCCAGCGTGCCAGGGCTAGGCCGCTGGCCCAGCAGAAGCACCAGTAGGGCGGTTCCTCGAGTATGCGGCGGGTTTCCTCGGGGCTGAAGGCGCGATCCATGTTGTCAGCGTCGATCAGCCAGAGTTTGAGGTCGGTGCCTGGGAGGGTTTCCGCACTGAGGCGGGCGTCGCCGAGCAACTGACTGAGCGCCTGCTGCAAGTGTTGCGGGGCAATCATGGGGCCGGTACCAGTTGCAGTGTGCCGAGGGCGCGGCTTTCGGGCTGGGTGATGAGCAACGGGTTGAGCCTCTGGATCAGGCGGCCGGACTGGCTGACACGGGCGCGTAACTCTACCCGCTCGCCCCTTGGGAAGGTCTCGGGGTTGAACAGCAGGCGAAAGGGCAGGGGATCGCCGTTGCCATTCAGTAGTTGGCTGCCGAGCAGGCGTAGCGGGCGGTCACGGCCATCGACTTGCAACAGCGCGAGCTCCACTTCGCTGCCGGCTGGCGGCTGTTGCAGGACGCCGCTGAGCTCGCGCAAGTGGGCGGGTGTCGCGGCCTCGACCTTGGGGGATGGGGCCACAGGCTTGGCTGGTGCCGGCGGCTCGCTGGAACAGGCGGCCAACAGGCCGGCGAGGAGCAGGGGAATGTAGGGGCGCATGCTGGGTTCCTGAGCTGTGCGAGTCTGCCCATGGGCAACGTCCAGCGTTGGCAACCGCTGCGTCCTGCGCGCATGCGCAAGAACCTGAACAGACTCTGTGCGCGGGCCTTATAGCGCAAAGCCGGCGGCTTGTCTTGCCCTCGGGATGCGCTACCATGGTCCACCTTTTGCCAATGCCTGCTGCCACGCCATGCACTGTCCCTTCTGCGGCGCCCACGACACCAAAGTCATCGATTCACGGCTGGTTGCCGAGGGCGACCAGGTGCGCCGTCGGCGCGAGTGCCTGGCTTGCGAGGAGCGCTTTACCACCTTCGAGACCGCCGAACTGGTCATGCCCCGGCTGATCAAGCAGGACGGCAGCCGCCAGCCTTTCGACGAGGACAAGCTGCGTGCCGGCATGCAGCGTGCGCTCGAAAAGCGGCCAGTCAGCGTCGAACGCCTCGAAGCTGCCATTGCCCATATCAAGCACAAGCTGCGCGCCACCGGTGAGCGCGAAGTGAAGTCGAGGGTCCTGGGTGAACTGGTGATGGCCGAGCTGCAAAAGCTCGACGAGGTCGCCTACATTCGCTTCGCCTCGGTTTACCGCCGCTTCCAGGACCTCAACGAATTCCGCGAGGAAATCGAACGCCTGGCCCGCGAGCCATCGAAAGACTAATGGACAGCAACGACCAGGCCTACATGGCCCGCGCCCTCGAGTTGGCGCGCAAAGGCATCTATTCCACCCATCCCAACCCCCGCGTAGGTTGTGTCATCGTGCGCGGCGGGCAGATCGTGGGCGAAGGCTGGCATGTCCGTGCCGGGGAACCCCATGCCGAAGTGCATGCCCTGCGCCAGGCTGGCAACCTTGCTCGCGGTGCCACCGCCTACGTCACCTTGGAGCCTTGCAGTCACCACGGTCGCACGCCACCCTGCGCCGATGCGCTGGTGACTGCTGGTGTCGCCCGGGTGGTGGCTGCCATGCAGGACCCCAACCCGCAGGTGGCTGGCCGTGGCCTCAAGCGCCTGGCGGATGCGGGCATCGATGTGCAGAGCGGCGTGCTCGAGGCCGATGCACGGGCGCTCAACGTTGGCTTCATCAAGCGCATGGAGCAGGGCCTGCCCTTTGTGCGGGTCAAGCTGGCAATGAGCCTGGACGGTCGCACGGCCATGGCCAGCGGCGAGAGCCAGTGGATCACCGGCCCCGAAGCACGCGCTGCGGTACAGCGCCTGCGGGCTCGCTCCAGTGTGGTGCTGACGGGTGCCGATACGGTTCTGGCCGATGGCGCGCGCCTTACCGTGCGTCCGGACGAGCTGGGGCTGAATGCCGAGCTCACTGCCCTGGCGCTCAGTCGTCCGCCACTGCGGGTGCTGGTCGATGGCCGCCTGCGGGTGCCACTCGATGCTCCGTTCTTTCAGGCAGGTCCTGCGTTGGTGGCCACCTGTGCCGCAGTTGAGTCAGGTGAGCCTTTCAAGGCGGCGGGTCATGAGCTGTTGTGCGTCCCGGGTATGGATGGCCAGGTCGATCTGCGCCAACTGTTGCGGGAGCTGGCCGCGCGTGGAGCCAGCGAGGTATTGGTCGAAGCCGGACCGCGCCTGGCAGGGGCGTTCGCCAGTGCCGGGCTGGTGGATGAGTACCAGCTGTTCGTCGCCGCCAAGTTCCTCGGCTCCAGCGCGCGCCCGTTGCTGGACTGGCCGCTGGCGCGAATGGCCGAGGCCCCAGAACTGAAAATCCTCGAGATGCGTGCGGTCGGCGACGACTGGCGCGTCATCGCCGTGCCTCGCCGCGACAGCTGAACACTGGCCTGGGCGCATCGCGCGATGGGGCGATGCAACTTCCCCGTGACTGTGATAAAACGCCTGCCAGTCATGTTCAATGCATGGCTGAAACGTTCTCAGGGCGGGGTGCAAGTCCCCACCGGCGGTAATTGCGCGCAAGGCGCAGAGCCCGCGAGCGCTTGCTTGCAAGAGCCTTCTCACGATTAGGCGAGCTAGAGCGAGACAAGGTGCAACGACCAACGGGAGTAACAGCCATAGGCTGGCCCGAAGGGGGAGCGCCAGCGAATCAAACAACCGAGGAAGCGGAGTTTACGACTGTAAATGAGCATTCCGAGGCTGTTTTTAACGCCGTATCGCCGACGCGCAGCAAATCGTGGGCTGGCTCCCAGGCAGGGTCAGCAGACCTGGTGAGATCCCAGGGCCGACGGTAACAGTCCGGATGAAGAGAGAACGGGATTGCCTGCATAGGCTCAGGTACCTTCGTGCCTGCGTATATCCCATTCGATCCGAAAGCCCTGTTTTTCACGAAACAGGAGTTCCATCGATGTCACAAGCAACAGTCCAATCCCTACCGACGCCGGCGGCCTGCCTGAGCGCGGGCGAGGGGAGGGCGCCTATAATGCGTCTTCTGCCGGCCCGCGCCGGCCTGGTTCTAGCCCTGGAGGCCCCATGTTCACCGGCATAATCGAAGCCATTGGCACCATTCGCGCGCTGACCCCGAAGGGCGGTGACGTCCGCGTCCTGGTGGAAACCGGCAAGCTGGACCTGGGCGACGTCAAGCTGGGCGACAGCATCGCGGTCAATGGCGTCTGCCTGACCGCCGTCGAGCTGCCGGGCAACGGCTTCTGGGCCGATGTCAGCCGCGAGACCCTGGCCCGTTCGGCATTCGACGACCTCAAGCCAGGCAGCCGAGTCAACCTGGAAAAGGCCCTGACTCCCTCGAGCCGCCTTGGCGGCCATCTGGTCAGCGGCCATGTCGACGGCGTCGGCGAAGTCGTGGCGCGGGAAGACAACGCCCGTGCCGTTCAATTCAGGATCCGCGCACCGCGTGAACTGGCGAAATACATTGCCCTGAAAGGGTCGATCACCGTCGACGGCACGAGCCTGACGGTGAACGCGGTGAATGGTGCCGAGTTCGAGCTGACCATCGTCCCGCACACCCTGGGCGAGACCATCATGGCCGACTACCGGCCCGGGCGCCGGGTCAACCTCGAGGTGGACCTGCTGGCCCGCTACCTGGAACGCCTGCTGCTGGGCGACAAGGCTGCGGAGCCCCAGGCGTCCGGCCTGACTGAAAGCTTCCTGGCCGAACACGGCTACCTCAAACACTGAATTCATAAGGAGGGCCCATGGCTCTCAACACGATTGATGAACTGATCGAAGACATCCGCCAGGGCAAGATGGTCATCCTCATGGATGACGAGGATCGCGAGAACGAAGGCGACCTGATCATGGCCTCCGAGTGCGTGCAAGCCGAGCACATCAACTTCATGGCCAGGTTCGCTCGCGGCCTGATCTGCATGCCGATGACCCGCGAACGCTGCGAGCTGCTCAAGCTGCCGCTGATGGCACCGCGCAACGGTTCCGGCTTCGGCACAAAGTTCACCGTCTCCATCGAAGCGGCCGAGGGCGTGACTACCGGCATTTCCGCCGCTGACCGCGCCCGCACCGTGCAGGTAGCCGCCGCCAAGAGCGCCAAGGCCGAGGACATCGTCAGCCCCGGTCACATCTTCCCGCTGATGGCCCAGCCGGGCGGCGTGCTGGCCCGTGCCGGCCACACCGAAGCGGCCTGCGACCTGGCTCGTATGGCGGGCTTCGAGCCCAGCGGTGTGATCTGCGAAATCATGAATGACGACGGCACCATGTCCCGTCGCCCCGAGCTGGAGGCCTTCGCCGCCGAGCACGGGATCAAGATCGGCACCATCGCCGACCTCATCCATTACCGCCTGATCCATGAGCGCACCATCGAGCGCATCGCCGAGCAACCGTTGGACAGCGAAGTGGGCCACTTCAACCTGGTGACCTACCGCGACTCCGTCGAAGGCGACATCCACATGGCCCTGACTCTGGGTACCATCAGCCCCGATGAGCCGACCCTGGTGCGGGTGCACAACATGGACCCGCTGCGCGACCTGTTCATGGTCAACCAGGCTGGTCGCTGGAGCCTGCGGGCCGCCATGTCCGCCGTGGCCAAGGCCGGCAGCGGCGTGGTGCTGTTGCTGGGCAATCCGCTGACCGGTCCGCAGCTGCTGGCCCACCTGGAGCGTCAGCTCGGTGCGGATGCCAAGGTCACCAACCCGACGACCTATAGCACCGTGGGTGCCGGTTCGCAGATTCTGCGTGACCTCGGGGTGCGCAAGATGCGCCTGATGAGTTCGCCGATGAAGTTCAATGCGATATCCGGTTTCGACCTGGAAGTTGTAGAATACTTGCCCGCTGAATGACCCGCAGGGCCCCGGCCAAAGAATGGTCGGGGCCCTCGCTCTTTAATTGACGAGAACTCGCCCATGTCCCTGAAGACCATCGAAGGTACCTTCATCGCCCCCAAAGGCCGCTATGCCCTGGTGGTCGGCCGTTTCAACAGCTTCGTCGTCGAAAGCCTGGTGAGTGGCGCCGTAGACGCCCTGGTTCGCCACGGTGTTCGTGAAGACGACATCACCCTGATTCGCGCTCCAGGCGCCTTTGAAATCCCGCTGGTAGCCCAGAAGGTCGCCCAGCAAGGCGAGTACTCCGCCATCATCGCCCTCGGCGCGGTCATTCGTGGCGGCACCCCGCACTTCGAATACGTAGCCGGTGAATGCACCAAGGGCCTGGCCCAGGTTTCCATGGAGTTCGGCGTTCCGGTCGCCTTCGGCGTCCTCACCGTCGACTCCATCGAGCAGGCCATCGAGCGTTCCGGCACCAAAGCAGGCAACAAGGGCGCTGAAGCTGCCCTGTCCGCCCTGGAGATGGTCAGCCTGCTGGCTGCCCTGGAGGCCAAGTGAGCAACGCAGACGGTTCGGCGCCCAAGGCACCGAAAGGCAAGATCGCAGCCCGTCGCCAGGCCCGCAGCCTGGCGATGCAAGCGCTGTACTCGTGGCATATCGCCGGCCAGGCACTCAACGAGATCGAGGCGCAGTTCCGCGTCGACAACGATTTCAGCACCGTCGACGGCGCCTACTTCCACGAGATCCTGCACGGCGTGCCCCGCCTGAAGACTGAGATCGACGCAGCCTTCCTGCCCTGCCTGGATCGCGCCCTCGAGGAAGTTGATCCGGTCGAACTGGCGATCCTGCGCCTGTCCACCTACGAGCTGATGAACCGTGTCGATGTGCCTTATCGCGTGGTCATCAACGAAGGTATCGAACTGGCCAAGGTGTTCGGCGCTACCGACGGGCACAAATTCGTCAACGGCGTGCTGGACAAGCTGGCTCCGCGCCTTCGTGCAGCGGAAGTCCGTGGCGGCAAGCGCTGATCGCAGCCTGGCCTGTGGGTGAGTTCGAGCTGATCCGTCGCTTCTTCGCCTCTGCCGCCTGTGCGGCCGGAGGCGAAGGCATTGCCCTGGGCATCGGCGATGATTGTGCCTTGTTGCACCTGCCGGCCGGCGAACAGCTTGCAGTGTCTACCGACACCCTGGTGTCCGGGGTGCATTTCCCCCAGGACGCCGACCCCTATCGCCTCGGCCAGCGCGCCCTGGCAGTTTCCGCCAGTGACCTGGCCGCCATGGGCGCCACGCCCCTGGCCTTCACCCTGGCGCTCACCCTGCCCGATGCCCGGGTCGACTGGCTCGAGGAATTTGCCCTCGGCTTGTCCAGCATGGCCCGCGACTGCCACCTGAGCCTGGTTGGCGGCGACACCACCCGTGGCCCGCTGAGCCTGACCCTCACCGTCTTCGGCCGCGTGCCGGCCGGTCGCGCCCTGACCCGCGCCGGGGCACGCCCAGGTGACCTGCTTTGCGTCGGTGGCAGCCTGGGTGATGGTGCCGGCGCCTTGCCGCTGGTGCTGGGGGAGCGCGAGGACAGCAGCCCCGAGGCGCATTACCTGCTGCAGCGCTACTGGGCCCCGCAGCCCCAACTGGCCCTGGGCCAAGCCTTGCGCGGGCGAGCGACTGCCGCGCTGGATATCTCCGATGGCCTGTTGGCTGACTGTGGCCATATCGCCGCGGCGTCTTCTGTGGCGCTGTGGGTAGAGGCCGCGCGCCTGCCTCTGTCGCCAGCCCTTCAACAACTGTTCCCAAGGGATTTCGCGCTCAACTGTGCGTTGGCCGGTGGTGATGATTACCGCCTGGCCTTTACCCTTCCCGCGAACGAACTGCCTGCCGTCCAGGCCGCCTGGCCGGATGTCCGCGTGGTTGGCCGGGTCGAGGCCGGGCAGGGCGTCCATCTGCTGGACGCGGCCGGGAACGAATCACGGCCACCAGCGCTGGGTTATCAACATTTCGGGAGTCAAGGTGACTGATCGCGAATCGGCCTCTACACAGCCGATCCCCCATTCGGTATGGAGCAACCCCTGGCATTTCATCGCCTTCGGTTTCGGTTCCGGCACATTGCCCAAGGCGCCCGGCACCTGGGGCTCGATGGTGGCGCTGCCGTTCATCCCGTTGTGGCAGATGCTGCCCGACTGGGGCTACTGGCTGATGCTCGGGGTGACCATGCTGTTTGGCTTCTGGCTCTGCGGCAAGGTGGCCGATGACCTGCGCGTGCATGACCATGAAGGCATCGTCTGGGACGAGATGGTCGGCATGTGGATCACCCTCTGGCTGGTGCCGGAAGGCTGGCACTGGCTCCTGCTAGGCTTTGTAGTGTTCCGGGTGATGGATATCGTCAAGCCCTGGCCGATCCACTGGATCGACCGTCACGTCCATGGCGGCGTGGGGATCATGCTCGATGACGTGCTGGCCGGCGTGTTCGCCTGGTTGGCAATGCAGCTGATTATCTGGGGCCTGGCCTAAGGCTCCAGGGAGCATTCGTCGGGAGGGGGCCTGCGGGAGGGCGGGTGATGCGCCATTGGATACTGGGTGTTCTGATCGCCTGCCTCGTCCTGCCCGTGGCGCGGGCACAAGACCTACCGTCAAGTGAAATTCGCCTGGCCAGTGAAGTCTGGCCGCAACATACCAAGGCTGACGGCACTGGTCGCCAGTGGCGAGTTGCGTCCACTGTTCAAACGCTGGAAGCAGCCTTACCCCTTCGACAAGGACCTGGAGACGCCCCATGCCGCGCAGTGAGTCATACCTGGCAGCCCTCATCCTGCTGACCGTTGCGAACTTCGCCGGAGCGGCCCAGGTGCAGGTCGTCGGGCTTTTTCCCGGCGCCGCGGTGATCAACGTCGACGGCCAGCGCAAGCTGGTGAAGGTCGGGCAGACTGGCCCGGGCGGCGTCCAGGTGATCAGCGCCGACAGCAAGGGCGCGGTGCTGCGGGTCGACGGTGTCGAGCGCGCTTATGGGCTGTCCCGGGAATACAACGAGATGGGCAGCACCGGCTCACCGCAGAAGACGCAGCTGAGTGTCGCTCGCGGTAACGATGGCCACTTCCAGGTGGCGGGTTCGATCGATGGCCACCCGGTGCAATTTTTGATCGATACCGGCGCGACCAGTGTGGCGATGAACGAGAACCAGGCACGTCGCCTGGGCATCGATTACCGGGTGACCGGGCTGCCGATGAAGGCCAGTACCGCAGCAGGTACCGTCAACGCCTGGCGCGTGAAGTTCGACCGCGTCAAGGTCGGGGCCATCGAGGTGCTTGGCGTCGAAGGCGCAGTCATCGAGGGCGGGGCCCCGGTCGACGTGCTGCTGGGCATGAGCTTTCTCAACCGTGTCCGTTGGCGCGAAGAACAAGGTGTGCTGATGCTGGAGTCCAAATTCTAGGGGCCCGCCGTGGCCGTGATCGACCAATTCGATACTTATCCCCAACCATTCAATCTGACTCGCCGGATAGTGCTGCTGCTACAATGCCGGCCTTGCGAATCTCCAGGAGTTTCTCGGTGTCTGTCGTCTTTGTCGCCGCCTCCCAGCTGCCCACACCTTTCGGCGTGTTCACCATGCATGGCTTCCTCGATGAGGCCAATGGCAAGGAACACGTAGCCCTGACCCTTGGCGAGGTGGCCGACGGTGCGCCCGTGCTGGGCCGCCTGCACTCCGAATGCCTGACCGGCGATGCGCTCTTCAGCCTGCGCTGTGATTGCGGGTTCCAGCTGGAGGCAGCCCTGCGTGCCATCGCCAATGAAGGCCGCGGCGTGCTCCTCTACCTGCGTCAGGAAGGGCGCGGTATCGGCCTGCTGAACAAGATCCGCGCCTATGAGCTGCAGGATGGTGGGGCGGATACCGTGGAAGCGAACGAGCGCCTGGGGTTCGGCGCTGACCAGCGTGACTACGCCATGTGCCAGCCGATGCTCGAGCACCTGGGCATTACCGCCGTGAAGCTGATGACCAACAACCCGCGCAAGGTCAAGGCGCTGGAAAGCTACGGCCTCAATGTGGCCGAGCGAGTCCCGCTGCAGACCGGCCTCAATCCGCATAATCGCAAGTACCTGGCCACCAAGGCCGGCAAGCTTGGGCACATGCTCGGCAACCTGCATCAGGCGGAAGCCGAGTCTTGAGCCGGCCCGAGGTTCGCCGCCGGTTGTCCGCGGCCTGGTGGTGCCAGCTGGGCCTGACCCTGTCGCCGCTGTTCCTGGTCAGCCTGTTGTTCGGCGATCGTGAACCTCTGCTGCCCGTGCTGCAGATGCCGATGTTCATAGCCGGGCTGGCCTCGATGTTCCTCAGTCTGCGGTTGTTCAGCGGCTACAAGCGCGCCTTGGTGGCGACTGAGGCCGCACTGGACGGACCTGAAGAACCGGCAGCCTGGGAAGCCCTGGCCAACAGCCGGCGCCGCGCTTTCCTGGCCGCGGGACTGCCGGCCTGGATCGCCGCCCTGGGCGTATTCGTCGGCCTCAATGGCGTCGCCCTGTTCCTCCTTGCCTTGAGCAGCGTCGTGTTGCTCTACCTCTATCGAATTCCCCGCCAACTCGCCTGATGCGCCGGCTTACCGCTCTCCTGCTGCTCTGCCTGGCGTTGCCCGCTGCGGCCCAGTTGCGGGTGGTGAGCCTGGCGCCGTCGCTGAGCGAGGTGATGCTCGAACTCGAGGCGGGCGACATGCTGGTCGGCGTGCTCGATGCCGGAGAACGACCGGCCGCCCTGGCTGGCCTGCCCTCGGTTGGACGCTATGGCCAGCTGCAGGCAGAAAGCCTGCTGAGCCTGAAGCCCGATCTGGTGCTGCTCTGGCCCGATAGCGTTGGTGCCGCCGGCCGCGAGCAGTTGCGCAAGCTCGACGTCCCGCAGTTGGTCGTGGCTCCGCGCGACCTCGTGCAACTGGCCGGAGCCTTCGCCGAGATCGGCGCACGTATCGGTCGGCCGGAAAAGGGGCGCCAGTTGGCAGAGCGGTTCGCAGCGGGGCTCGCCGAGTTGCGCCAGCGTTACCGCCGCGCGGTGCCGCTTCCGGTTTTCTATCAAGTGTGGGATCAGCCGCTCTATACGTTGGGCGGCCAGCAGATCATCAGTGATGCGTTGCGCGTCTGCGGGGCTGAGAATGTCTTTGCCGAGCTAGCCCTGCCGGCACCGCAGGTCAGTGTCGAAGCCGTGCTGCAGCGCAATCCTCAGGTCATCCTGGTCAGCGAGCCCGCCCAGGTCAAGGCCTGGGAGGCCTGGCCGCAGTTGGCGGCGGTGCGCAACAAACAAGTCTGGCCCGTGCCCGATCGCGGCCTGGAGCGGCCGAGTTTCCAGATGCTGGGGGCGATGGAGGCGCTGTGCCAGCTACTGGCGCGCGCCCCGTAGGAGCGAGCAAGCTCGCTCCTACGGGGTCATTGGTCCAGCAAGGCCATCCGCGTGCGGATCGATGCTTCGATACCCGCGGCATCCAGACCGCATTCGGCGAGCATTTCCGCCGGCTTGGCGTGTTCGACGTAGTAGTCCGGCAGGCCAAGGTGGAGGATCGGCTTGACCAGATTTTCGCGGGCGAGGAACTCGCTCACGGCGGCGCCGGCGCCACCCATCACGCTGTTCTCTTCAATCGTCACCAGCAACTCGTGGCTCCCAGCCAGCTCGCGCACCATGGCTTCGTCCAGAGGTTTGACGAAACGCATGTCGACCACGGTGGCGTCGAGGCCTTCGGCCACCTTCAGCGCCTCGGCCAGTTGCACGCCGAACACCAGCAGGGCGGCTTTCTGGCCGCGGCGACGGACCACGCCCTTGCCGATTTCCACTGGCGCCAGGATCGGATCGATCAGCGCGTTCGGGCCACTGCCACGCGGGTAGCGGACGGCGGCGGGGCCTTCGAACTGGTAGCCGGTGGTCAGCAGCAGGCGCAGCTCGTTCTCGTCGCTGGGCGTCATCACCAGGATCCCGGGGATGCAGCGCAGGTAGGAGAGGTCAAAGCTGCCGGCATGGGTTGGGCCGTCCTCGCCGACGAGGCCGGCGCGGTCGATGGCGAACAAAACGTCGAGGTTCTGCACCGCGACATCATGGATCAGTTGGTCGTAACCGCGCTGCAGGAACGTGGAGTAGATCGCCACCACCGGCTTGGCGCCATCGCAGGCCATGCCGGCCGCCAGGGTCACGGCGTGCTGTTCGGCAATGGCGACGTCGAAGTAGCGGTCAGGGAAGCGCTGACTGAAGGCGACCAGGTCAGAGCCTTCCTTCATCGCCGGGGTGATGCCCACCAGACGAGGGTCCTGCCCGGCCATGTCGCACAGCCATTGGCCAAAGACGTTGGAGTATCGGGGACCGGAGGCTTTCTTCGGTGCGGTCGGAGCGTTGATCGGCTCCAGCTTGGTGATCGCGTGGTAGCCGATCGGGTCGGCTTCGGCCGGGGCGAAGCCCTTGCCCTTCTTGGTCACCACGTGGAGGAACTGCGGACCCTTGAGGTCACGCATGTTGCGCAGCGTGGAGACCAGGGTGGGCAGGTCGTGGCCGTCGATGGGGCCGATATAGTTCCAGCCCAGTTCCTCGAACAGGGTGCCGGGGACCAGCATGCCCTTGGCGTATTCCTCGGTGCGACGGGCGATTTCCCAGGCGCCGGGCAGGCGCGACAGCACCTTCTTGCTGCCTTCACGCATGCTCGCGTAGGTGCGACTGGAGAGGATCTTGGCCAGGTAGTTGGACAGGCCGCCGACGTTGTGCGAGATCGACATGTCGTTGTCGTTGAGGATCACGAGCATGTCGGCCTGAACGTCCGAAGCATGGTTGAGCGCCTCGAAGGCCATGCCGGCGGTCAGCGCACCGTCGCCGATGACGGCAATGGACTTGCGGCTGGAGCCTTGCATGCGCGCGGCGATGGCCATCCCCAGGGCGGCGCTGATGGAGGTGCTGGAGTGGCCGACGCCGAAGGTGTCGTACTCGCTCTCCACGCGGCGCGGGAAGGCGGCGATGCCGTCCTTCTGGCGCAGGGTACCCATCTGCTCGCGGCGCCCGGTGAGAATTTTGTGCGGGTAGGCCTGATGGCCCACGTCCCAGACCAGCCGGTCGTCGGGTGTGTCATAGACGTAATGCAGGGCGATGGTCAGCTCGACCACGCCCAGCCCGGCACCGAAATGCCCGCCGGTCTGGCCGACGGTATAGAGCAGGTACTGGCGCAGTTCGTCGGCCAGGGTTTCCAGCTCTGCCTCGCCAAGCCGGCGCAGTTGATCCGGCGTCGCCGCGCGGTCAAGCAGGGGCGTTACGGGGCGTTCGCGGGGAATCTCATGGAACGTCGTGGGCATCAGGCGAATCGTTATAGGAAAAAAAGATGCGGAAGTTTACCTGATGCACCCGGAACTGCCCAAACACCGTGTCAGCCTGTTCGCGCCGTAAGGGGTAATCGCCTACGCCGGATACTGTCGCGCGAGGAAGTCCAGCAGACGCTCATTGACCTGCGCAGGGCATTCGTTCTGGATCCAGTGGCCGCAATCGGGCAGCCGATGCTGCTCGAGGCGTGGCACCAGGTCAGCCATGCGCTTGAGCGTGTAGGCCTCCAGCCGGGCCACCGGGTCCAGGTCGCCAACCAGAAACAGCGCGGGCTGCTCGATCTGTCGACCGGCGAGGTGTTCCGTCTGCTGCCAGTTGCGGGTGAAGTTGCGGTACCAGTTGAGTGGTCCACGAAAACCGTGCTCGGCCAGAGCGCGGTGATAGATGGCGAACTCCTCGGCATCGCACCAGCCCGGCAGCGCTGGCGATTCGCTCAGGCCGTCCAGCAGGCGGGCGTCGGCGGGCTTGTCGCGCAGCATGGCGTCGCCCAGGTCGCTGAGCAGCAGGCGCAGGCTGCGGTCGAGGTCGGCGTCGAGCTCGGTTTCTGCCACGCCAGGTTCCTGGAAATAGAGGATGTAGTTGAAGCGGCCGGCATTCGCTTCACGCATGATTTCGATGGCGGGTCGTTTGGGGCGGCCGCCGAAGGGGACCGACATGGCGCCCATGGCCTTGATGCGTTGCGGCTCCAGCAGAGCCAGGTGCCAGGCGACCGGCGCCCCCCAGTCGTGACCGACCACACAGGCCTGGGCCTGGCCGAGGCTGTCCATGGCGGCCTGGATGTCCGCGCAGAGGGTCAGCAGGGCGTAGTCCTCGATCGCTTCCGGGGCGCTGCTCTGGCCATAGCCACGCATTTCTGGCACCAGGACGCGGTAGCCGGCCGCCGCCAGCGGTTCGATTTGCTGGTGCCAGGAGTACCAGCATTCGGGGAAACCGTGCAGCAGCCAGACTGGCTGCCCTTCGGTCGGGCCGGCCATATAGAGGCTGAGCGTCATGCCGTTGACGGCCAGCAGGCGGTGTTCGAGTGGGTGCATTGAAGGGCTCCGGGTTACCAGGTATCGACGAAGGGACGCTTCCTGCCGTCGCGCGGCGTGGACCGGGCGGCAGCATTGAGCCCGCGCAGCAACCAGGCGCGGGTTTCTGCCGGATCGATCACGGCGTCTATCTCCAGGAAGCTGGCCATGTTGATCGCCTTGCCGTTCTGGTAGGCCTTGGCGACCATCTTGTCGAACAGCTTCTGCCGCTCGGCGGAGTCTTCAACGGCCGCCAGTTCCTTGGCAAAGCCCAGGCGCACCGCGCCTTCCAGGCCCATGGCGCCGAACTCGCCACTGGGCCAGGCAATGGTGAACAGCGGCGAATGAAAGCTTCCCGCCGCCATGGCCTGGGCACCGAGGCCATAGCCCTTGCGCAGCACCACGGTAAAGAATGGCGCGCTGAGGCTGGCGGCGGCGACGAACATGCGCGACACATGGCGCACCGTGGCCTGCTTCTCGGATTCCGGGCCGACCATGAAGCCGGGGGTGTCGCACAGCGAAACCATGGGGATGTCGAAGGCATCGCACAGCTGCATGAAGCGCGCGGCCTTGTCGCCGGCCTGGGCGTCGATCGCGCCGCCGAGGTGGGTGGGGTTATTGGCGAGCAGGCCGAAGGGCTTGCCTTCGATGCGGATGAGTGCGGTGATCAGCCCCGGTGCGAAGGCGCGGCGAAGCTCCAGCACCGAATCCCGGTCGGCGAGGGTGTCGACCAGGGAGCGGATGTCGTAGACGCGCAGACGGTTTGCCGGGATGGCGTGGCGCAGCTGGCGCTGGTCGGCGCAGGCCCAGTCCTTGAGTGGCCCCTGGAAGTACGAGAGGTACTGCCGGGCCACGCGCACCGCTTCGGCCTCATCCTCCACCAGCACGTCGATCACCCCGTTGGGGCCCTGGATCGAGGTCGGGCCGACCTCTTCGGCCTTGAAGTTGCCGAGGCCGCCACCTTCGATCATGGCCGGGCCAGCCATGCCGATGCTGGCGTTGCGGGTAGCAATGATCACGTCGCAGCAACCCAGCAGTGCGGCGTTGCCGGCGAAGCAGCGGCCGGACACCACGCCGAGCAGCGGCACCAGGCCGGATAGCCGGGCCATGCCGACGAAGGTGTGGCAGTCCAGTCCGGCCACGCCGACGAAATCGGTATCGCCCGGTCGGCCACCGCCCCCTTCGGCGAACAGCACCAGCGGCAGGCGCCACTGCTCGGCGAGGCTGAGCATGCGGTCGGTTTTCTTGTGGTTCATCACCCCCTGGGTGCCGGCGAAGACGGTGTAGTCGTAGGCAATCGCCATGCAGCTCGCCGCCTCGGGACCGAACAGGTCGGCATTGACCGTACCCAGCCCGGCCACCAGGCCATCGGCCGGGCTTTGCTGGATCAGATCCTCCAGCGAGCGGCGGCGGCGCTGGGCGGCCAGGGCCAAGGCACCGTATTCGATGAAGCTGTCTGCATCGAGCAGGTCGTCAAGATTTTCGCGAGTGGTGCGCTGGCCGGTCTTGCGGCGCCTGGCCACAGCGTCCGGTCGGCGTTCGTCGTGGGTGATGGCCTGGCGCTCCAGCACTTCGGCCAGATCAGCACGGATGTGGTCGAGGTCGCGGCTTTCTTCGGTCGCGACGCTGGGGCCGTCCACCAAGGCGGGTTCGAGGAACAGCAGCGGTGCTCCCTCGAACAGGCTGGCACCTGGCGCGGCGGCCAGCGCGCGGACGATGCCGCTCTGGCCGGCTTTGACCACGAATTCCATCTTCATCGCCTCCAGCACGGCCACGTCCTGACCGGCGGCAACGCTGTCGCCGACCTGTACGTCGAGGCTGACCAGCACGCCCTGGCTCGGTGCGATCAGCGGCACGCAGCCGGGCGGTGCGTCGACCTGCTCCCGGCGGCTATCCACGGCGGTTCCACCGCTGAAGAACAGATGCGGATGGGCGGCCGGCTGCGCGGCCAGCAGTTCGCTGATGTGGCGTTCGATGAAGCGCGTGTCGAGGCGCTCGCTCGCCAGCTCGGGCCGGCGAAGCAGGTTCTGCAGGAAGTGGATGTTGCTGGCGACGCCTTCCAGGCGGAATTCGCAGAGTGCGCGGTAGGCGCGGCGCAGGGTTGTGGATAAGTCGTCACCCTGGACGATCGCCTTGGCCAGCAGCGAGTCGTAGCAGGGGCTGGTGGCATAGCCGGCGTAGCCGTAGCCATCGACGCGGATGCCTGGGCCGCTCGGCGGCTCATAGGCGCTGAGCACCCCGCCCGCCGGACGGGCGCTGCCGTCAGCCTGCATGCTTTCCAGATTGATCCGCAATTGCACGGCGAAGCCGCGCGGGGCCGCGGGGTCCAGCAGGCCGAGCTCGGCGAGGCTGGCGCCCGCGGCGAGGCGCAGCTGTGTCTGCACCAGATCGACGCCGGTTATGGCCTCGGTGATGGTGTGTTCCACCTGGACGCGTGGGTTGGCCTCCATGAACACGAAATCGTCACGTGCCGTATCGACGAGGAACTCGAAGGTGCCGATCCCGCGATACCCGGAGGCGCGGGCCAGGTTCAGGGCGGCGTCGAGGATGCGCTGGCGCAGTTCCGCATCGAGCAGCGGCGCGGGAGCGATCTCGATGACTTTCTGGTGGCGTCGCTGCAGGCTGCAATCACGCTCCCAGAGATGGCTGACCTGCTGGCCATCGCCGATGACCTGCACCTCGATGTGCCGGGCGTTTTCGATCAGGCGCTCGATGTAGAGGTCGCTGTTGCCGAAGGCAGTGCGGGCCTCGGACTGGCAACGCTGATAGGCCTGCTCCAGTTCGCCGGCCTCGCGTACTGCGCGCATGCCACGCCCGCCGCCGCCGGCCAGGGCCTTGAGCATGATCGGGCCGTTTTCCAAGTGGGCGCGAGCCTCTTCCAGACTGGTGGCGCGGTTGCTGCCGGCGGCCAAGGGCACGTCGTATCGAGCGGCCAGTTCGCGTGCGCGGGCCTTGTCGCCGAACAGTTCCAGCACCTCCGGCGAGGGGCCGACGAATAGGATGCCGGCCTGCTCGCAGTGCCGCGCGAACTCTGCATTCTCGCTGAGGAAACCATAGCCGGGGTGCACCGCATCGCAGCCATGGGCGCGGGCGATCTCCACCAGCTGCATCTTGTCCAAATAGGCCGAAGCACCGCTTCCGGCGAGCGGCACAGCAAAGTCGGCCTTGCGCACATGCAGTGAGGCCGCGTCGTCTTCGGCGAACACCGCCACGCTGCGGATGCCCAATTCGGCGGCGGCGCGGGCGATGCGGATGGCGATTTCGCCTCGGTTGGCAATCAACAGCGTACGGATGACAAGGCTCACGGCGGGCATTCCGGTGTGTTGGGATGGGGTCCATCTTAGGCAGCGGTCGGTGCTGGCGGCAGCCAACCGCAGCTCGACGAATACCCGGACCACATGGCGGCTGATGGACCTTGCCATCCGGTGATTCGAATTGTCCGAATCCGCCCTTGCTGGGTTGCCCCTGCGTGCAGTATCAGTGGCGGCCTTCGCCCTAGACGCTCAAGGACCGTCCATGAACGAGCTGTTGCACAACCTGGACTGGGTGCTGCCGCTGCGCAGCGATTGGCTGACCCCAACCATGCGCTTCTTCACCCTGCTGGGGTACGAGAAGTTCATCCTCTTCTTCCTGCCGCTGGGTTACTGGGCCTGGAACCGCACAGTGTTCCTGCGCCTGCTGGTGCTGGTGGCGATCACCGCGCTGGCCAATGCCTGGCTCAAGGACTTCTGGCAGGACCCGCGACCGGACGTCGCCCTGCGCATGGACCATGACGTGGGCGAGAGTTTCGGCCTGCCCAGCGGCCATGCGCAGATTGCCGTGGTGCTCTGGTGCTGGCTGGCCTACGAGGTACGTCGTGGCTGGTTCTGGTTGCTCAGCGCCGTGGTGGTGGCCGGGATCATCTTCAGTCGCCTGTACCTGGGCGCTCATGACATCGAGGACGTATTGGGCGGTGCGGCGCTCGGCATTACGACCCTCGGGGCTTTCGGCGCGCTGCATACCTGGAAGGGCTGGCGCGAAGCCCCAGCCTGGGTGCATCTGGCGCTGATCGTCGCGGTGGCAGCGCTCGCCTACGTCACCTGGTATGGCCTGCCACCGTCCTACGTGCCGCTGCTGGCGGGGCTGATGGTCGGTGTGCTCTACGGCTACCGCCATGTCCACTTTTCGGTGGAGGTAGCGGCCTGGCGTCGTTTGCTGGCGGCCGTTCTCGGTGCGCTGGCGTTCCTCGGCCTGCAATGGGCGCTCAAGCAGATCGGCGTGGCGCTTTCCTTCGAAGGCCAGGCTTGGCAGGGACTGCGTGGCCTGTTGATGGGGCTGTTCGTCGCCGCGCTGATGCCCTGGCTGCTGGTGCGGCTGGGCTTGCTGCGGGCTCAGTTGCAGGTGGCTTGAGGCGCTGTGCTGAAATCGGCATCGCCCGGGGGGAATGGGGTCAAGCGGATCTTGTCGTGAACCGCCACTGTGGCCGATGGCTACAGAGGAGAGACGCCAATGATCCAGATGACCCTCGACCAGGTACGCGAACTGGTGGAAACCATCCTGCGCCGGCATGGCTTCAGCGAGCCCCATGTGCTGGCCGTGGCCGGCACTATCCTGGCCGGTGAGCGCGATGGCTGCACCAGCCACGGGGTGTACCGGCTACCCGGCTGCGTCGCGACGCTGAAGGCAGGCAAGGTATCGCCCACAGCCGAGCCGGAGGTATTCGATTGCGCACCCTCGGTGGTGCGCGTAGATGCCCACGGAGCCTTTGCACAATGCGCTTACCTGGCCGGTCTGCCGCTGCTGGTGGAGAAGGCACGGCGCACCGGCATCGCGATCCTGGCAATCAACCGCTGCGTGCACTTCTCGGCACTCTGGCCAGAGGTGGAGCCGCTCACCGAGCAGGGCCTGGTGGCCCTGGCCTTCACACCCAGCCATGCCTGGGTGGCACCGGCGGGCGGCATCAGGCCGTTGTTTGGCACCAACCCCATCGCCTTCGGCTGGCCGCGGCCTGACAAGCCGCCATTCCTCTTCGACTTTGCCACCAGTGCCGCTGCCCGTGGGGAGATCGACCTGCATCGCCGCGCCGGCAAACCGATTCCGCTGGGTTGGGGCATCGACCAGGACGGTCAGCCCACCACCGACCCGCTCACCGCGCTCAACGGCGCCATGCTCACTTTCGGCGGGCACAAGGGCTCGGCTCTGGCTGCCATGGTCGAGTTGATCGCCGGGCCCATGATCGGTGACCTGACCAGTGCCGAATCATTGGCCTTCGACGAGGGCACCCGCTCGTCTCCCTATGGCGGCGAGCTGATCATCGCCATCGACCCGCGGCGCATCCTCGGTGCCGAAGCCGATCAGCATTTGCAGCGGGCAGAGGCGGTGTTCGAAGGCATGCTCGGGCAGGGCGCGCGGCTGCCATCGCAGCGGCGCTATGAGGCGCGGGCGCGCAGTGCAGTGGAGGGGGTGAGGATTCCCGAGGCGATGTATGCGGAGATTCAGGCGCTGCTGGCCTGACGACGTTGTTGGTGCCGCCGCACAAAGGCGGGCAGCGCCTTTGTGTGGCGGCGACTGTTGTCGCTCAGAAACGCCAGGTCATGCTGCCACTCAGGGCCTGAATCCAGGCGTCTTCGAACTCTCCGGAGACACGCTTCGGGTCGTTCGGCGGAAAAGCCTTTTCCTGGGTAATCGGCATGTCGCCCATCCACACCATCTCATAGCTCAGGTTGAAGGAGGTCTGCTTGTCCAGGGCATAAGTCACCCCGGTGCCCAGACGCCAGTTTTCGCTCATCGGTACCGTCAGGGTGCGGTTGTGGTCACTGACCGGCGAGCTGTCGTAGGCCGCGCCGAAGTTCAACAGCAATAGCGGGGTGGCCTGGTATTGGGTGCCTAGGGACAGGTGCCAGGTGTCGCGGTAGTTCGCATCCAGGGTGGTTTCGCGAGGATCGCCGGTATCCAGTTGCACACCGATTTCGCCGAAGGTCGACCAATCCTGCCAACCGACGCTGGCCAAGAGCGCCCAATCAGGATTCAGGGCATGGTAGAGGCTGACAGTCAGGGTCTGCGGAACCTGCATGTCGAGCTGGGTATTGGCGCCGAGTACACCACGATTGGCGAGCACGGTGGCAACGCCGCGGTCCAGGCCTTCAGGGTTAAGGCTGTCCTCGAAGTCGAGGTCGATTTCGCTGGTGTAGGTCACCCCGATGCGAGTACCCGGCTGCGGCTCATAGATTACCCCCAGGTTGACGCCGTAGCCCCAGTCATTGTCGCTGTATTCGAGCGAGCCATCGGGACGGTCGAGAATGTCAAAGGGGTTGTTGTCCACCGCCAGCATGCTGTCGATCATGCCGTACATGGCGCGCAGGCCGAGGCCGAACGACCAGTGATCATCGAGTCGATAGGCGAGGCTGGGCAATAACGTCATGCCGATCAGTTCGCCATCCTGCAGAAAATATCGGCCGGACCAGTCGTCGTCGTAGTCGATGTTGAGCCCGAAGTCGCCGTAGGTGGCGAAGCCGACGTACCAATGCTCGTCCAGTTGGTGGCTGACGAACAGGCTGCCGCCTGGGGCCCACTCCATGGCGTTGCCGCTGTCCCCGCCCGGGATGTTGCTGCCGGCATCCTGTGAAAACTCCAGGTTGCCGTGCAGCATCTGGGCGCCCGCTGTGATCTGTGTACCCGGCAGGTATATGAGGCCGGCGACATTGCTTGCCAGGGTGCTGGGACCTTGGGCGCGGGCGGCAGCGCCAGCATTGGCCAGGCCAACGTTGTCGGTGCCGATTTCATAAAGCATCAGGCCACCGGCCATGGCCGGCGATTGCAGCAGCAGGGCAAGGCTGCCGAGGGCACTGCGGATGGGCCACTTCGACGGGCTGGACATGGCGTTCTTCCTTGCAGGGTTCGGAGTAGAGCTGCCAGTACACCGCGGGTCGGGTGATGTGCCCGGCCCGCGAAGTTTGCCTAGTGCACCTGGACCGTGACCTTGTCGATTTGTCCGGTGAAGGCGGAACCACGTTCGGAGCCGATGGTCTCGACTACCGGTGTGCCCAGGTCGACCCCGATATCCGCCGTCTCATCCGCAGAGAACATGATCGGTTGCGTATGCTCGATTCGCCCCTCGGCCACCTTCTCATCGTTGATATAAAGGGTGCCCATCCCGCCTTTGCCCATTCCGCCACCGTCATAGGCGAAGTCGAAACGGATGACGGCCTTGCCAGAGGGCAGAGGTTTGCTGGCAGCAAGCGAATAGCGCTGCATGCCGAGGAAGTTGTAGTCATAGGCGGGCACGCCGTGCTTGACGTACAGCGACCAGCCACCGAAGCGCCCGCCCTGGGCGATGAGCGTGCCATTGACATTGTCTTGCGGTACGTCGACCTCGGCGATGATGGTCTTGGATTTGTTCTTCACATCGATGAAGACGTTCTCCATCATCCCCGTCATGCCTTCGCCCAGCACCAGCGAGGTTCGCCCTTCCATCAGGTCTGGCCGACCCACCGCCGAGGCGATGCCGCGCTCCAGCGACCGGTCGTCGATCGGCAGCACATGGTGCACCTCGGCTTCCTTGAGAAACACCGCTTGCAGTTCCTTGAGCTTGGCGGGTTGCTGGGCGGCCAGGTCCTTGGTCAGGCTGAAGTCGTTTTTCACGTCGTACAGTTCCCACGTATCGCTTTCCAGCGGGCCGCGCGGAGTTCTTTCCCAGGGCGCTCGGTGGATGGTGCGGGCGAACCAGCCATCGTGGTAGATGGCGCGGTTGCCGTTGATTTCGAAGTATTGCGTGGTGTGCCGTTCCTTCGCCTTGGAGTCATCGAAGCTGTACATCAGGCTGGTGCCTTCCATGGGAATCTGGGGGGTGCCATTGACCGACTTGGGTTCAGGTAATCCAGCCGCCTCGAGGATGGTCGGCGCCACGTCGATAACATGGCTGAATGGGGTGCGAATCTCGTTCTTCGCCTTGATGCCTTTCGGCCAGTGCACCACCATGCCGTTGCGCGTCCCGCCGAAGTCCGAGGCGACCTGTTTCATCCAGCCGAACGGGGCGTCCAGTGCCACTGCCCAGCCCGCCGCCATGTGGGGGTAGGTTTCGGGGCTGCCCCACTTGTCGATGACCTTCAGGAGGTCGGGCACCTCCTCGTGTACACCATTGAAGTAGGTGTATTCGTTGAACATGCCGTTTTCGCCACCCTCGCCGCTGGTGCCGTTGTCGCCGGCGATGTAGAAGACCAGCGTGTTATCGGCCTGGCCGGTCGCCTCGACAGCTTCCAGCATGCGGCCGATCTCGTGGTCGGTGAAGTCGAGGTAGGCGGCGAACACTTCGACCTGGTGGGCGAACAGACGCTGCTCGTCAGCGGAGAGCTTCTCCCAGTCCTTTATGGCGGCCGGTTTCGGCGCGAGCTGGGTACCCGGCGGAGCGATACCCATCTTGATCTGGCGGGCCAGCGTTTCCTCGCGCAGCTTGTCCCAGCCCATGTCGAACTTGCCCTTCCACTTGGCAATCCACTCCTTGGGAACATGGTGTGGGGCATGGGTGGCGCCCGGTGCGAAGTAGACAAAGAACGGCTTATCCGGCGTCAGGGCCTTCTGGTATTTGATCCAGGACACCGCCTTGTCCGTCATGTCCGTCATGAAGTGATAGCTGGGGTCATCCGGGAGCTCGACCTGTGTCACGCCGTCATAGAGATACGGCGCCCACTGGTTGGTTTCTCCACCGATGAAGCCATAGAACTTGTCAAAGCCCTGGTGCGTTGGCCAGCGGTCGAAGGGACCGGAAACGCTGGCTTCCCAGACGGCCGTCTCATGCCACTTGCCGAATGCAGCGGTGCTGTAGCCGTTCAGACGCAGCATTTCTGCAACCGGTGCCGTGGCATTCGGGATCTGTCCGGTGTTGCCCGGAAAGCCTGTTGCCATCTCGGTGATGAACCCCATGTTCACCGTGTGGTGGTTGCGGCCTGACTTCAGCGCCGCACGCGTTGGTGAGCAAAGCGCTGTGGTGTGGAAGTTGTTGTAGCGCAACCCGTTCTGCGCCAGGCGATCCAGCGTTGGGGTCGGTATCGGCCCGCCGAAGGTGCTGGTGGCGCCGAAGCCCAGATCGTCGACGAGGACGATGATTACGTTAGGTGCGCCTGCCGGCGCCTTGACCTGGACCTGCGGCGGGGCCTTGGCCTTGCGTACGTCCAGTTCGGTGTACAGCGGTCGTTTGGGTTCGGGGATGGGCAGGGTGGTACGGTCGAGCTTGTCATTGTCGGTCTGGGCAACAACCAAGGATGCAAAGAGCGCTGGGAGCAGGCCCAACAGTGCCACCGCCTGGCGAAGTTCCATTGCGATCACTCCTGTGGATAGCAGTAGGGTTGAACATGCGTACTTCGGACCCGGTACTGCCGATCCCCGCTCATCGGTTGAATCTAGACGAGATTTCTGCTGTTCACGCGATCGGACTTGATCTGGATCAAGTGCCAGTGATTTCCCTCGCAGGCGTCTGATGGTCTCCTGAGCGCCTGCAAGCCGCTCAACGCCTCGCCTGTTGGGCAAACGAGGGATCGCCAGGATTCAGCTGGCCAAGCTGCTCGACCAGTTCACGGGCTTGCTGCGACTGTCCCGCCTGCAGCAGGTAGTCGATCAGTGCCAGGCGCAGGCGGCGTTGCTCAGGGTGCGCTTCGACTTGCTGGTGCAGCAGGGCGATGGCTTCGGCAGGCTGGCCGGTGTCATGCAGTGCAATGGCCAGCACGTAGAGGTAGTCATGGTTGTCTGGCTGAAGCTGATGGGCCTTGCGCAGCGCTTCAAGCGCTTGTGTGTGCTGACCTTGGCGAACCAGGGTGAGGCCCAGGGCATGCGGGTAGCTCGCCTCTTTGGGGTAGCGTGCGCTGTTGTCCCGCAGCATCTGGAGTGCCTCGGTGCTCGCCCCTTGCTGTTCTCGCCACTGAGCAAGCAGCACGGTGGCCGGATGGAAGTGCGGGTCACGTTGCACAGCGGCACGTAATGTGGGCTCGACCTGTGCCGTGCGATTGCTCAGTTGATAAAGCATGGCCAGGTTGACGAGGGCCTCGGCCCGGTCACGCTGGCTCTCCTGGGCCTGCTCATACTCGGCAATCGCTGCAGGCCAACTGGCGAGGCCCTGGTGGAACTCGACGGGCAGCTGCACCAGTTGCCAGGCGGCTGCCAAACGTACTGCGCGCGTCGGGTCGCGCAACAGCACGGCCAGGGCCTGGGCTTGCAGTTGAGGACTGGCCAGGTCGGGAAGCACCTCGAGCGAGGCAATCCGCACCGCTGGTGCAGGGTGTTGCAGCAAGCGCAAGACTGCTTGCTGTGCCAGTGGCGAGGGGTAGGCGGGGAGCTCGGCTAGCAGCGTGGCCTTGCGGATGGCCGGCAAATCGGGTCGGGCCAGTTGCGTCAGAAGCGCCTCGCCGGCACCCGGCAGACCCTTGCGTGCCTTGTGCAGGGCCAGGGCATAGCCACCATCACGTGCACTGGCCTGGGGATACCAGGCCTTGAACTGTTCGACTACTTGCTCGGGTGCCTTGTCGCGGTGGCATCCCAGGCAGGCGTCCGTGTGCTGGAGTTCGAGCGCTTGCGCCGGGTTGGGCACGCTGAAACTGTGGTCATGGCGGAAGTCGTTGACCATGTAGAACTTGCCGGGCATGTGACAGCTGGTGCATTGCGCGCCGGTTGAACCTTGTGGGTGACCGTGATGTTCGGGCGAGTCGTAATCGGCGGCCTTGAGCCCGCCAACCTGGATTTCGGCGCGGATGACCGTGCCGCCAGGGTGATGGCACTGGCTGCAGACGCCGTTACCGCTGATACGCAATTGGCCGCTGTGGGGGTTGTGGCAATCCGAGCAGCGAACGCCGGCGGCATGCATGCGGCTCTGCACGAAGGAGCCGTACTCGAAGACTTCTTCCTTGATCTTGCCGTCGATTTCGTTGAGCACGGGGGACAGCGTGCTGGGGCGGTAGTCGTCGAGCAGCGTGTGCTTGTGCTGGTAACCATCATCCAGGGCGGCACGACGGCTGTGGCAGCGTGCGCAGGTTTGGACTTCACGCTGGTTACCAGCCTCCCTCAGGCTGACCTCGAAACCGTATCCGGCCGTGTTGGCAGGGGGCTCCTGCCGTGCCCATTGCAGGTGGTTGGAAGCGGGGCCGTGACAGGCCTGGCAACCGACTCCGAGGGCCTGCCAATGACTGTCAAACACCTGCTTGGCAGGATCGAAGCGACGCTGGTAGCCCGTGGTATGGCATTCGATGCACATGAAATTGGCATTCTGCTGCGCTCCGCTCCAGTGAAGCGGGTCGTGGTAGTCGATGCCTTGCTCCGGATACAGGTGGAACCAGGCTTTCTTCTCGACATCCCAGGCCGCGGGAAGGGCTTGCAGCCGGCCACCGGGGAGTTCGACCAGATACTGCTGCAGCGGCTCGAAGCCGAAGGTGTAGGCAACCTTGAAGTCAGCAGTCTTGCCGTCGGCCCCCGTGGTGTTTACCCAAAACTCGTCGCCCTTCTGCAGGAAGCTAATGCTGTCCACCTCGTTGCGCAGCGGCGGGGCGGTGAAGTCGCCTTGCACGGTCTGCGAAGAGGCGACCTGCATTGCCAGCCGATGGTGCGATTTTTGCCAGTCCTGAAACTGTGCGGTGTGGCAGCCCTGGCAACTGTTCTCTGCGACCCAGTGTGCGGGGGCAGGGGCGGCGGAGGGGGCGCGTATCACTGGCTGCGTCCACCACCAGGCCGCTGCCGCAACGCCCGCCAGAAGCAGCAGGCTGATGCTCAGCCATAGATTTTGCAGATTTCGGGACGGCGTCGGGGGCGTAGGACCTGGAGGTTGGCGCTTGGGCATTGAGGGGCCGCTCCTGGGGGCGAGCTACTGCTGCCACGTCCGACGATTCGAAAACAGTAGGAACCGCATGTCCGCCCTTTCGACCCGGACATGCGGTTGGTTGGCTCAGGGGTAGAGGCGAATGTCCTTTGCCATGTCGTTCACGATCGCCTTCAGGTCATCCAGGGTGACCTGCTGCTCGTCGTTGTCGAGCGTCTTGCCGAAGCCCTTGCGGACCACGCGGGCCATCGACATGCCGGTCGAGGCATCGATGAATTCGCCCTCCAGGTACAGCTCGGTATTCTGGTCACGGTGCCCGGTCGCTGTCATGGCTCCGGCGACGACCAGCGCAATCGGGATCACTTCATACGGCTTGAGGCCTTCGGTAGCGGTAGACACACCGGTAATGGCGCCCTTGAAGATCAGCGTGCCCGGCCCGCGGGTGGTGGTTAGTGGCAGCCGGCTCGCCAGCGCCTGGCTAATTTGCTCGTTGGTATATTGAAGGAGCGATGTCAGTGTTTCATTGCTGATCTGCTCGGTCGGCTTGGGCGGTGGGTAGAAATTGATCGGCTGGTAGATCAGGCCAGAGTAATTGCTCGGGTTGAAGTTCGGTGCCGTCCAGCGCAGCACGGTAGTGCCTGAACTTGTCTTGACCTCTTTCAGATCGTCGTAACTCGAAAGGAAGCCAGAATACTGCTCCTGGCTGGTTGTATGCGAAGTGCAGCCATTCAGGATCAAGGCTGCCGCCAGGGTTCCTCCCATTAGCCACTTGTTTGCGCGCATGCGGTAGTTCTCCGGGGAAAGGTGGTGAAACGATAGATCACTTACCCACTCCTGGCGTGGTGGCAGAAGCTATTTTTACTCGCCCAAAGTTTGCCTTGAATTGATGACCGGCATTGTCTTTTGCCGGTCGATGTCGCGTGCACCTGATTCCGGGTGTCGAAACGACGCGATGGTGTCGTTCCGCGGGAAAGCATGACGAAAGCAAAAAAAGCCCCGGCCTGAGCCAGGGCGAATCGGGATTGCCTGGGGCTTGCCGACACCACTCAGCCCAAGGCGTCCCGCGTGGTCACACCGTCCACCAGGCGGGCGATGCCCAGCGGATTGGCGTTCTTCAGGGCATCCGGCAGCAGCGCGTCCGGCAGGTTCTGGTAGCACACCGGGCGCAGGAAGCGGGCGATGGCCAGGCTGCCCACCGAGGTGCCACGGGCATCCGAGGTCGCCGGGTACGGGCCGCCGTGAACCATCGCATCGCAGACTTCCACCCCGGTCGGATAGCCGTTGAGCAGCAGGCGCCCGGCCTTCTGCTCCAGCAGCGGCAGCAGCGTGGCGGCCATCTCCAGGTCCCCCGACTCGGCGATCACGGTGGCGGTCAGCTGGCCGTGCAGGCCGCCGAGGGCTTGCTGCACTTGCACCAGATCGGCCACTTCCACCAGCACCGTGACCGGACCGAAGACTTCTTCCTGGAGCAGCTCATCGCCTTCCAGCAATAGCCCGACATCGGCCTGGAACAGCTGCGGCTGCGCCTGGTTACCCAGCTGCGGCTGGCCGGCCAGGTGGCGGATGCCAGGGTGGGCGTGCAGGCGGGTGAGACCGGCGATGTAGCTCTGCAGGGTGCCGGCGTTGAGCATGGTCTGCGCCGGCTGGTCGGCCATGCGCGCGGCGAACCGCTGGATAAAGGCGCTGAAGGCCGGCGAACGGAGACCAATGACCAGGCCGGGGTTGGTGCAGAACTGCCCGCAGCCGAGCACCACCGAGGCGGCCAGTTCCCCCGCTATCTGTTCGCCCCGCGCAGCGAGCGCCTCGGGCAGCAATATCACCGGGTTGATGCTGCTCATCTCGGCGAATACCGGGATCGGCTGCGGCCGCGCGGCGGCCATGTCGCAAAGGGCGCGGCCGCCTTTCAGCGAGCCGGTGAAGCCCACTGCCTGGATCGCCGGATGCTTGACCAGCCACTCACCGACGCCACCGCCGTAGAGCATGTTGAACACGCCGGCGGGCATGCCGGTCTGCTCCGCCGCGCGGAGGATGGCGTCGGCCACCCATTGCGAGGTGGCCATGTGACCGCTGTGGGCCTTGAACACCACCGGGCAGCCGGCGGCCAGTGCCGCAGCGGTGTCGCCGCCGGCGGTGGAGAAGGCCAGCGGGAAGTTGCTGGCACCGAACACGGCCACCGGGCCAAGGCCGAGTTGGCACTGACGCAGATCCGGGCGTGGCAGCGGCTGGCGCTGCGGCAGTGCGCGGTCGATGCGCGCGCCATGGAAGTCGCCGCGGCGCAGCACCTGGGCGAACAACCGCAGCTGGCCGCTGGTGCGGCCGCGCTCGCCCTGGATGCGCGCTGCCGGCAGTGCGGTTTCGCGGCAGACGGTGGCGATGAACGACTCGCCCAGGGCATCCAGTTCGGCGGCAATAGCGTCGAGGAACTCGGCACGGCGCAGCGCCGACAGCTGCCGGTAAGCCGGATAGGCCGCTTCGGCGGCGCGCGCGGCGGCGTCCACCTCGGCGGCGGTGGCCTGGTGGAAGGCGCCGGGCAGCGCCTCACCCGTCGTCGCGTCGAGGCTGTGCAGCCGCACCTCACCCTCGCCGCTGCGGGTGCCGCCGATGTAGTTGAAGCCGGATTGCGATGTCATGGTCATTCGTATCTCGGAGATGGCCCGTAGATCCTATGTTTTAGTGCAAGCCCGGATTCAATCCGGGCCGCAAGTCAGAGCGGCTTTTGTGTGGGGGCGAATTCATTCGCGAAGCAGGCCGAGGGTCTGCCCTGGAGGCTCCTGAGGGGCTGCTGCGCAGCCCTTTGCGAATGAATTCGCACCCACCAGGGAATCTGCCGCGTAATCACAGCGAGTGGCTTAGAGGCCGACGTCAGGCAGTTGCGGGCGGTTTGCCATGGCCTTGGCCATGATCGCCTCGACGTGGCGGCGGTCCTCGCCTTGCAGCGCCAGGCGCGGTGGGCGGGTGAGGGCGCTGCCGCGACCGGCGATCTCTTCGCAGAGCTTGATGCACTGGACCAGGTCGGGGCGGGCGTCGAGGTGCAGGATCGGCATCAGCCATTCGTAGATCGGCATGGCTTCGGCAAAGCGGCCGGCCTTGGCCAGGCGGAAGATGGTTTCGCCTTCCTTGGGGAACACGTTGGACATGCCGGAGATCCAGCCCTGGGCGCCGACGGCGATGCTCTCCAGCACCACGTCGTCGAGGCCGGCGAAGAGGATGAAGCGATCACCCACCTCGTTGCGCACGTCGATGAAGCGGCGGGTGTCGCCGGAGGAGTCCTTGAAGCAGACCACGTTCTCGCAGTCGGCCAGGGAGATCAGGATCTGCGGAGTGACGTCGTTCTTATAAATGGGCGGGTTGTTGTAGACCATCACCGGCAGGTCGGTGCTCTTGGCCACGGTGCGGAAGTGTTCGGCGGTTTCATGGGGCTTGGAGGAGTAGACCAGCGCCGGCATCACCATGATGCCGTCTACGCCGACCCGCTCCACTGCCTGGGCTACCTTGCAGGCGCCGGCGCTGGTGAATTCGGCGATCCCGCAGATTACCGGCACGCGGCCGCCTGAAGCGTCCTTGGCGACTTCGGTGACCGCCATCTTCTCTTCGATGGTCAGCGAGGTGTTCTCGCCGACGCTGCCGCACACTACCAGGCCGGACACGCCGTCGCGCACCAGGTTGGAAATGACCTTGTGGGTTTCCTCCAGGTTCACGGAGAAATCGCTGTTGAATTGGGTGGTGACCGCGGGGAACACACCGCTCCAGTTGACGCTCTTGCTCATGGGGTAACTCCATCTTGGGGCTTTGAGTGGGCGAAGCCTGCCCGCCAATCCGGCACTGTGGGACTGGCTGCTTGGGCGCACTGGATTCGCTCGGGTTATCGGGATTGCGGAGGCATCAGCTCATGGCGCTACCCTCCGGCTCCTTTGGCCAGGTATCGGACAGCCGATAGCCGCCTGGCCAGGGATCGCTGGGGTCGAGCAGATGCTGGTGGGTGCCGGTGATCCACGCGCGGCCGCTGATGCTGGGGATGATCGCCGGGTGCCCGGCGACCTCCGTCAGCGCCTCGATCCGGCAATGGAACTGCGAGCCGATGATGGACCGGCCAACGAAGGCTTCGCCCAGCTCCAGCTGGCCCTTGGCGTGCAGCACGGCCATGCGCGCGGAGCAGCCGGTGCCGCAGGGCGAGCGGTCGATCTTGCCAGGGCGGATCACCACGGCGTTGGCCGCGCCTGCGGTGCCTCTTTCTCGGCTGACGGGGGCAGCGATCTGGCAGAAGGAGATGTGGTCCCAGTCCGGGTTAAGCGGGTGGACGAAACCCAGTTGCTCATTGGCTGCGCGGGTGATTCTCAGGCCTGCTGCAGCCAGGTCTGCAGCTTCGTCGGCCGTCAGGGCAAAGCCCAGCCGCTGGGCGTCGGCGATAACGAAACTGTCGCCGCCGTAAGCGGTGTCCACCTGCAGCGAGCCGAGTCCTTCCACTTCGATCCAGGCGTCCAGCTTGTCGGCGAATGAAGGCACGTTGCGCACGGTGACGCGTTCGGCCTTGCCATCGCGGCAATCGGCGGTGACTTCGATGAGCCCACCCGGCGCCTCCAGCACCAGATGAGTTTGCGGTTCGGTCATCGGCAGGATGCCGCTGTCCAGCAGCACGGTGGAGACGCACAGCGAGTTGGAGCCGGACATGGGCGGCGTGTCCGCCGGCTCCATGATGATCCAGGCCATCTGCGCCCGTGGGTCCTTGGCTGGCACCAGCAGGTTGACGTGGCGGAACACGCCGCCGCGCGGCTCGTTGAGGACGAAGTTACGCAGGGTTTCGTCGCGGGCGATCCAGCGCGACTGTTCCCAGAGGGTGGTGCCGGGTGGTGGTGCGACACCGCCGACGATCACGTCGCCGACTTCGCCTTCGGCATGGCAGCTGACGACGTGGATGAGCTTGCTTGAGCGCATGGGTGGCTCCTGTTTGGTGGGTGCGCGGGTGAAGAACCTCCCTCACCCCCGGCCCCTCTCCCGAGGGGAGAGGGCCGGGGTGAGGGCGATAGTTCACAGCACCGATTTCAGAAATTCGGCGGTTTCCGGGCGTTGTGGTTGGCCGATGACCTGGTCCGGTGAGCCGATCTCGTGGATGTGGCCATTGCGGAAGAAGGCCACGCGATCCGATACGTCGCGGGCGAAGCGGATCTCGTGGGTGACCAGCACCATGGTCATGCCCTCGCTGGCGAGCATGCGCATGGTGTCCAGCACCTCGCCTACCAGCTGCGGGTCCAGCGCCGAGGTGGCCTCATCGAACAGCATGTAATCCGGCGACATGGCCAGTGCGCGGGCAATCGCCATGCGCTGCTGCTGGCCGCCGGAGAGTTTGTTGGGGAACACCTTGAGCTTGTCGCCGAGGCCCACATGGGTGAGCTGGCGCACGGCGATTTCCTCGGCTTCCTGGCGGCTTTTGCCGAGCACCTTGCGCGGCGCCAGCATCACGTTCTCCAGCACGGTCAGGTGGGGGAAGGCGTTCCACTGCTGGAAGACGATGCCGATCTTCTGCCGCAGTTTGTTCAGGTCGGTGCCGGCGGCGTGGACCTCGGTACCGTCGACGCGGATCTGCCCGCCCTGGATCGGCTCCAGGCCGTTGATGCACATCAGCAGGGTCGACTTCCCGGAACCGGAGCCACCGATGATCGAAACCACCTCGCCCTTGTTCACGGTCAGGCTGACGCCCTTGACCACATCGAGCGAGCCGAAGGATTTGTGCACGTTGTCGATCTCAATCATTTTCCTGCCACCTTTTTTCCAGCTGGGCGCCCAGGCGGGCGATCACCAGGCTCATGACGAAGTAGATGAGGCCGGCGATGCCGAGCACGAACAGGGGCTCCTGCAGCCGGGTGACGATGGTTTGCGAGGCGCGCAGCAGCTCTACGATGCCGATCCAGAGCACCAGCGAGGTGTCCTTCATGACCGCCAGGGTCAGGTTGATCCAGCCGGGGAAGGCGACCCGCGTGGCCATGGGCAGGACGATGTGCAGCAGGTCCTGGGAGTGGCTCATGCCCAGCGAGCGAGCGGCGCGGCGGGTGGCCTGCGGTACCGCCAGCACGCCGCCGCGGACAATCTCCGCGCAGTAGGCGGTGGCGTAGGTGCCAAGCACCACGCAGGCCACGGTGAAGGCCGTCCAGTCCAGCTCGATGATGGTCTTGAAGGCATTGAGCAGGACGAACTGGATCAGCAGCGGCACGCTGCGGAACACGTCCAGGACCCAGGCCAGTGGCAGGCTGGCGCGTGGCATCAAAGCGCGCAGCAGGCCACAGATCACGCCCAGCACGGTGCCGATGAGCATGGCCCAGGCGGTCAGCGTGAGGGTGGTCCAGGCGCCCTGGAGGAGGAACTGCATGTCGTTCCAGGTGAAGCTCGATGTGTACATGCCGGACTCCTCAGTAGCGGAACAGGCGCCAGGCCATCAGCCGCGCCCCGAGGACGATCAGCTTGGCAAGGGCGAAGTAGAGGACGGCGGCCAGGGCGAAGTACTCGAACGTGCGGAAGGTCTTCACGTTCAGCGCCTGGACCACCCCGGTGAGGTCGTTGGTCAGGCCTACCACCACACCCAGCGAAGTCATCAGCAGGGCCCAGACCATCTGATTGGTCAGTGGGTAGAACACCACGCGCAACAGCTGCGGGATCACGATCAGCCGGTAGGCCTGGAAGGCGCTCATGCCCAGCGAACGGGCCGCCCGCAGTTGTGTGTGGGGCACGGCATTGAGCCCGCCGCGGAAGGTCTCGGCCAGGTAGCCGGCGTTGTTGAAGGTGATCCCCGCCAGCAGGGCGACCCAGGAGCCCATGTGCAGGCCGAAAGCGCCTAATCCGAAGTACAGGATGTAGACCTGGAACAGCGCCGGGGTATTGCGTGCAATGGAGACCCAGCCCAAGGCGATTGCCTTGGCCGGGCGGCTGCCCGATTGCTGGCCGAGGGCGAGGCCTATGGCGATGGCGGTGCCGAGCAGCATCGACAGCACGGCGATCTCCAGGGTCACCACGGCACCGTCGAGCATGTCCGGCAGGGCCATGAAGGCGGACCGCCAATGGAAGGTGTAATCGAACATCCGAAACTCCTCTGCGCGGCCGGGCCGAAGGCGTACCCCCGGCGCCGGCCCCTCGGGTTTAGCGATACACCCCGTTGGCGGTCAGTTCCGGCGCATCGCCGCCGACCCACTGGGTGAAGAGTTCCTGGTAGCGGCCAGAGCGCACCTGATGGTTGACGAACAGGTTGAGGTAGTTGAGCAGGCCGAACTCGTTGCGCTTGGCACCCAGGGAGACGTAGTCGATGTCGTAGGGCGCAGTGCCGGCAATGGTCAGGCCCTTGTACTTGCCGGACTTGATCAGCGACGAGGCGACAGTGGAGGTGACGGTGGTGGCGTCGATCTGCCCCTGGCTCAGGGCTAGCACGGCGTCAGCCAGCGACTGGTAGGCGTGGAAGGCGCCCTTGGCATCGCCCCACTGCTTGACGTCCTTCTCCAGGGCGATGGCCTCGTAGGTTCCGGCGGGGCCACCCACGGAGCGGCCCTTGAGGTCGTCGTAGCCCTTGATGCCGGCGTTGTCACGGGTCAGCACGACCATTTGAAAGGCGAAGTAGGGGATCGTCAGGCCGACCGTCTTGGCGCGCTCCAGGGTGTCGGAAGTGGAGGCGACGATCACGTCGGCACGGCCGGAGACCAGCGCGGGAATGCGGTCGGGGAAAGGCGTTTCGACCACTTCGGCCTCAACCCCAAGGGTCTTCGCCAGGTCCTTGCAGTAGTCGACGTCGAAGCCTGCCGGGGCGTTCTGCTCGTCACGGAAACCCATCGGTGGAAAATCGAGGGTGACCGCGCAGCGCAGCTTTCCAGATTCGATGATGTCGTCGAGTTTGTCGGCCTGGGCGTTGTACGCCAGGGTCGAGCCAAGTACAGCGCTGAGGGTCAGGGCAAGGGCTTTATTGTTCTTCATCGTGGGCCTCGTGAGTGATGGGCGAAGGTGCTTCCGATTGCTGGCCAGGGGGTCGTTTTCTCCTGGCTGGGGTTTTGCGACTGAGCTCCTGGTGTGGATTCGATGGCTCAAGATTCGCGCCGGAAGGGCCTGTGCGGCTTGATGTATTTCATTCGGGCCCATGACGAAATCGGCACAGCGGCGTTTGCGGCAAGCGAGCGCGAGCGCGCACGGCGCGCAGGGCGACCGTGCGAAGGGAAGTTGGTGGGGAGGAGGGGCTAGCCGCGTTAGCGGCAGCTGTCGCGATACTGGCTGGGGGACAGGCCGGTGAGGGCCTTGAACTGGCGGCTGAAGGCGCTGTGGTCGGTGTAGCCGCAGTTCAGCGCGATGTCGGTGATCGGCATATCGCTGGCCAGCAATTGCGAGGCCGCACCCAGGCGTGCCTTGTGGATCATCTGCCGCGGGGTGAGCTGGAAGATGCGCTTGCAGTGGCGCTCCAGCTGCGCCACGGAGAGCCCGGCGATGACGGTCAGCTCGCCGAGGCTGATGGGCTGCGCATAGTGCTCGCGGATATGGGCATCCACCGCAGCCAGCTTCTGATACGCGGGGTGACTGGATTGCGGCGCCTGCAGGTCATAGGAAATACCCGCCATGCCGATCACCTGCTGGAACTGGTCGCGCAGCGCCAGCTTGTGGGTCAGACACCAACCGGGTTGACGGCCGGGGTAAAGGTGTAGCTCCAGTTGGTCGCTGAGGGGCTCGCCACCTCCCAGCACGCGGCGGTCCTGCTCGGTGTAATGCGGGCCGAAGCGCGTGGGGAAAACATCTTCGGCCGTGCGCCCGAGCAGGGCGTCCTTGCTCTTCAGGCCACAGCGCCGGGCCAGCGTCTGGTTGACCAGCACATAACGTGCCTGCGGGTCCTTGATGAAGAACACCACATCGGGCATGGCGTCCAGCAGCGGCGCGATCTGCTCCAGGCTGTCGAGCAGCGTGGGCAGGTCGCGGGTGCGGGGCAGGTGTTCGAGTTTCATGGCGCAACGTGCCTCTATTGGTGGCTCCATCCTACAGGTCGGTTCGTAGGGTGGATGGCGCTATTTACATCCACCTCCAAGCGTCCGCCAAGTCGCGAGGGTGGGTCGGTAAAGCGTTCCCCACCCTACAGGTCAGGTTTCTTCCTGTTCCAGCAAGAGCAGTGTTTCGATCCTCGTCGGCGCCAGCGGTGGGCGGGGTGCGGGTGGCGTCCAGCCAAACAGGAACTGGCTGGCGGTGCCGCACACGCGGCCCTGGCAGGCGCCCATGCCGCAGCGGCTGTGCAGCTTGGCGTCGGTCCAGTCGCGCCGGTTGGCCAGGTCGGCGTAGGGCACGTCTTCGCAACGGCACACCAGCGTATCCGCCTGCGCCAGGTTCTTGAGTTTTGGGTCGAGCTCGAAGCTTTGCGCCAGGGCGTCGGCAAACGCCTGCCAGCGGCGGCGCCTGGGCCAGAGTGCGCGGGCTTTATCCCGTCTGCCTACTGCCGCGTGGCCGGCGATGGCGCCTTCGACCATGGCCAGTTCGCTGCCGCCAAAGCCGGTGCATTCACCTGCGGCGTAGTGGTCGTCCAGGCTGCACGCCTGCCAGTCGTTCACGGCGATGGCCTGCTTCTCGATGCGACAACCCAGGGCCTGGCCAAGCTGGATGTTGGGGATCAGGCCGAAACCGCAGGCGAGGCGATCGCAGGGGACTTCCACTATCCCACTGCCCTGTTGCAGGCGCACCGCTTCCAGGCGGTCGCTGCCCAAGGCAGCAAGCACATGGCTGGATGCGCGGTAGCGGGCATCGAACAGGCCGATCGCCTGCGCGACTTTGCCTGGCCAGCGCGGCAGGCGAGCGGCGAAGCCAGCCAGGGCCGACAGCGGCGCCTGTTCGGCGACGCGTAGCACATTGGCGCCAGCGGCGCGGGCCGTGGCTGCGCTGGCCAACAGCAAGGGGCCGCTGCCGGCTACCACGATGCGCTCACCAGCCACCGGCAGACCACCCTTGATCAGTGCTTGCAGGCCACCGGCACCGGTGACGCCGGGCAACGTCCAGCCGGGGAAGGGCAGCAGCAGTTCGCGGGCGCCGGTGCAGAGGATGAGTTTGTCGTAGCCCATCAACCCGCCGCGCTCGGCGTCTTCGAGCAGAAGCCGTCTGGGCCCGGCAACGGCGACCACGCGCGTACCGCTGAGTACCTGGATGTTGCGCTCCTCCGCGAGGGCCCGACGCAAGCGCCTGGCCTTTTCGGACAAGCGCGCCTGCGGCCCATCGCGCCAGATTTGTCCGCCAGGCACCGGGTTGTCGTCAAGCACGGCAATGCTTGCGCCGCTGGGGGCGGCAGCCAGGGCTGCGGCCATGCCAGCGGGGCCAGCACCGATGATGAGGACGTCTACCTTCATGCTTGAGTCTCCACCTGCATGCCTTCGCGGCACAGGGTCTGGCAGGCAAGGCGGCGTTGGCCGTCGATGGTCACTCGGCATTCCTGGCAGATGCCCATGCCGCAAAGGGGTGCACGGCGCTGGCCGCTCACCGAAGTGCGGCTGGTGCCGTCGCCACCCCGCGCGAGGGCTGCGGCTACTGTGGTGCCGGTCGCCACCTGCAGGCTGCGGCCGTTCAAACAGAGTTCGATCATCCTTCTGCTCCAACGGCGTGGGCGGTGGTGAAGCGCCCCGGACGATAAGCGGCGCCGGACAGCGGCAGACTTTCGCCGAACAACTCGGCAGCCAGTAGCCGTGCGGTTCCCGGTGCGGTGGTCACGCCAAGGCCCTCGTGGCCGACGGCGAGCCACAGGCCCGGTTGTTCGGGGTGCTGGCCGATGATGGGCAGGCCATCTGGCGTGGTGGCGCGAAAGCCGGTCCAGCAGCGGATCGCGTTGAGGTCGCCGAGCCCGGGGAGGTATTGCCGGGCCCTGGCCAGCATGCGCGCGAGCACGGGGCCTTCGACGTGCGGATCGAGCGTGTCGAACTGGCGCGACGACCCCAGCAGGATCTGCCCTGTAGGGCGCGGCTGTGCGTTGAAGGCCACCGAGGTACCGGTGCTGGCGTGGGCACTGCTGGCATAACCCAACTCGACCAGTTGGTGATGAATCTGGCCGGGGTAGCGGTCGGTGATCAGCAGGTGACCCTTCTTCGGCTCGATCGGCAGTTCCGGACAAAGCTCCGGCGCCTGGATGCCGTTGGCCAGGATCACCGCACCAGCGTCGAGGCGGCGACCGTCTTCGAGCTGGACATGGGTGCCACTGACGGCAGTGACCCGCGCGTGCTCAAGGGTGATGGCGCTGCCACCTTGGTGCAGCAGCCACCGCGCGGCATTGGGCGCGTAGAGAATGCCGTCGCCGCTCACGCACAGGGCACCCTTGAGGCTGGGTGCCAGGTGTGGCTCCAGAGCCTGGAGCTGACGCGCACCCATCAGCTCGCAGGCGATGCCGTGCTTGCCGAGCGTGTCAGCCTTGCGTGCCGCTTCGTGCAACTCCTCTTCGTTGGCAGCGAGCCACAGGGTGCCGCAGTTACGGTACGCGCAGGCGTCGTCCAGCTGATCTGCCCATTGCCGCCAGAGATCCAGTGAATAACGGCTGAGGGCCAGTTCTGCCGGATTGTCATCCAGGGTTACCAGGTGACCCATCCCGGCTCCGGTGGCGCCAGCCTGACCGCTGTCCAGCACCCGCACGCTCAGGCCGCGCTTGGAAAGCTCATGGGCACAGGCGCTGCCGATGATGCCGGCGCCGATGACAATGACGTCAGCTGTCACAGGCGGATGCCCCAGGCGAACGGATCGTGTTCCTCCAGCAGCAAGGTGGCCTCCGCGCTGATATGGGCACGGCCGCGAATGGTGGGGATGATGCGGTCTTCGTGGCCATCGTCCTGCCACTCGAAGCGGCCCTCGAACTGGCTGCCGATCACGCTGGCCTGGCGCCAGGCCTCGCCCGCATGCAGCTTGCCGTCGGCGGCCAGACAGGCCAGCTTGGCGCTGGTGCCGGTGCCGCAGGGCGAACGGTCGTAGGCTTTGCCGGGGCAGAGCACGAAGTTGCGGCTATCGGCCTCGTGATCTTCCGTGAACAGCTCGATATGGTCGATCTCGCCGCCGTCCTCGCCCCGTATGCCCTGGGCCTCCAGGGCCTGGCGCACGGCCCAGGTATAAGTGGTGAGGGCGTCGAGGTTGTCGCCAGCGACACGTTGGTCGTGATTGGCGATCAGGAAGAACCAGTTGCCGCCCCAGGCGATGTCGCCGGCGACCTGGCCGATGCCTGGAACCTCCAGGCTGACGTCCTTGCGGTAACGGTAGGCCGGTACGTTGCGCACGCTGACCGAGCGGTCCTCGTGCAAGGTCGCTTCGACGGTTCCGACCGGGGTTTCGATGCGGTGCACGCCCGGTTGGATGCGTCCCAGATGTGCCAGCGAAGCGACCAGACCGATGGTGCCGTGGCCGCACATGCCGAGGTAGCCGGTGTTGTTGAAAAAGATGACTCCAGCACAGGCCTGCGGGTCTTGCGGCTCGCAGAGCAGGGCGCCGACCAGCACGTCGCTGCCGCGGGGTTCGAGTACGATGGCGGCGCGCCAGTCGTCGAACTTCTCGGCGAGGACTCGTCGGCGTTCGGCCATGCTGCCTTGGCCCAGGCTCGGGAAACCCTCGATCACCAGGCGGGTTGGTTCGCCGCCGGTGTGCGAATCGATGACGCGGATGCTCTTCATGGAGGCCTGCCCCTGCTGTGGAAATTTCCCAGCAAGGGTGGCGCTGCGGGTGTCAGTGCGGCTTGAGCGATTTCATGCGGGGCTGTGACGAAATCGGCATAGCCCCGAATAGATGCAATCAGTTGCGGCGTTCGACGATGTAGCGGGCCAGTGCGCGCAGCGGGTCGGCGGCATCACCGAAGGCCTGCAGCGACGCCAGTGCCTGGTCGTGCAGCTCCAGGGCGTATGCCTTGGCATTGTCGAGGCCGAGCAGGGCGGGGTAGGTAGGTTTGTCGTGGGCCTGGTCCTTGCCCTGGGTTTTGCCCAGGGTGGCGGTATCGCTTTCCACGTCGAGAATGTCGTCCTGCACCTGGAAGGCGAGGCCGATGGCCTGGGCATAGGTGTGCAGGGTTTTCAGGGACGCCTCGTCGGCCTTGCCGCTGGCCAGGGCGCCGAGGCGCACGCTGGCTTCGATCAATGCCCCGGTCTTGTGCCGATGCATGGTCTCCAGCGCTTGCTGGTCCAGCTTCATGCCGACGGAGCCAAGGTCTATGGCCTGGCCGCCGACCATGCCGGCGGGGCCGGCGGCGTGGGTCAGGCTGGTGAGCATGGCAAGGCGGGTTTGCGCATCGTGGGGATTGCGGGCCGGGTCGGCCAGCACTTCGAATGCCAGCGCTTGCAGGCCGTCGCCAGCGAGAATGGCGCAGGCTTCATCGAAGGCGATGTGTGTGGTCGGCTGGCCGCGACGCATGTCGTCGTCATCCATGGCCGGCAGGTCGTCATGGACCAGCGAATAGGCGTGGATCAGCTCCACTGCGCAGGCCGCTCCGTCCGCTTTCTCGATGTCACCGCCGAGGGCTTCGCACGCGGCATAGACCAACAGCGGGCGCACGCGTTTGCCGCCGTTGACCACGCTGTAGCGCATGGCCTGGTAGAGGCGTTGCAACTCGCTGCGCGGAGCATCGAACAGGGTGTCGAGTGCAGTATCCACTCGCTGCTGGCAGCGAGCCTGATAGGTACCGATCATGGCTGCTCGTCCGCGTCGAACGGGGCCTCTTCCAGCTGACCGTCGCGCTCCAGCAGGATTTGTACCTTTTGCTCGGCCTGGTTCAACGCGGCCTGGCATTCGCGGGTCAGGCGGATGCCTTGCTCGAAGGCACTGAGGGAATCCTCCAGCGACAGCTCGCCGCTCTCCAGGCGCTCGACCAGGGTCTGAAGGTCAGCGAGGGACTGTTCGAAATCGGGGGTGGCTTTTTTGCGGGCCATAACTGCTGTCTCGCGGGGACGAATCGGGCGCGACACTAGCAGAGCCGCACCCTGCGGGCAAATGAAGGGGGCGGATGGTGGTCAGTGGTGGGGCCTGTTGTGGGCGCGAAGTCATTCGCACCCACAGGAGCGGTGCGGATCAGCCGGTATAAAAGTAGTACAGCGTCATGCCCGTGCCGACCGCGATGACCAACATCCTTAGCCAGTGGCTGGGCAAGCGGCGGGCCAGCGCGCCGCCGGCGTAACCGCCGCAGCTGGCTGCGCCGAGCAACACGGCGAGTTCGGCCCAACTGACCCGACCGGCGATCACGAAGGTCACCACCGCCACGCTGTAGATGCAGCTCGACAGCAGGTTCTTCAGGGCGTTGGCGCGCAGCAGCGGGTGCCCTTCGATGGAGAAGGCCGCCAGTTGCAGGATGCCCATGCCGGCGCCGAAGTAGCCGCCATAAACGGCCACCAGGCCGTGGGCGAGGTTCCCCAGCGGGCCGTGAGGCGGCAGGGCGCCAGCTGCACGCTGGCGGTTGATCAGCTTGCTCAGCCAGGGGCTGGCAGCGAACAGCAGTGTGGCGGCCAACAGCAGCCAGGGAATCAGCTTGCGGAAAGTTTCGTCACCACCTGCCAGCAGCAACAGCCCACCACCCAGGCCTCCCAGCAGGGAAAGCACCACCAGCGGCACCACATAGCGGCCGAGCGGACGCAGTTGCTCCCGCGCCGCCCAGCTCGCCGCCAGGCTGGCCGGCCAGAGGGCAACGGCATTGGTTGCATTGGCGGTCACCGGTGGCAGGCCGCTGGCCAGTAGCGCGGGGAAGGAGAAGAAGGTGCCGCCCCCGGCAAGGGCGTTCATGCCGCCGGCAGCGAAGCCGGCAAGTAGCAGGAGCAGGAAGTCGGTAAGCGTCATGGTTGGAGCGTGCAAAAGCCGGAAGCTTACGCGCGGGGTCGCATCAGGGCAAAGCCGGTGGCGGTCATCGCGAATGACCGAGCGCCCCTGCGGCCGACCAAAGAGCCAAATCGCTGACCAGCGGGAAGGCACCGCATCACGTGGGCCCTATGCTTTCAAATACTCGTATGGGGCGGGGAAGTTCCAGCGCATGGAAGCTCTTGGTACGTGCCTTCCCAAGGTGTGATCGGGCAAGGCAGCAGGGTTGTGTCATCAGTGCTTCAGCTTTAGCGTCAGGCCGTGGCAGGGTTAGTACTCGTCCGCGGCCTTTTTCATTGCGGAGTCTGGCCCGGCGCTGACGAGAGTCATCGTCAACCTGCTCGGGTCTGCCGGAACGCCAAGTGCTCAGGTCTGCGCCTTACTGATCGTCTCGCTGGATCGCGAACCCATTTCTATTCTCGCTGACGATGCGGAAATGCCGGCTTTCCCCTGCGGCCAGCGGCAGCGCCAGCTCGCGGCGCAAACGGCCCTTGCTGCAGAGCGTGTCGTCCTGCTCGTCGACGCCGATGCCGACGATGCGATTGCCGGCCGGTACCTGGAAGCTGGCCTCCTCGCCAATGCCAATGCGTGCCGCCACTTGGCGGTCGATCAGCACGGCAATGTAGCAACCGGCGCCGAGGCCACCCATGTCGCGGTTCACCACGATCTGCCCGCCACCCTCGACTGGCTGCTGGTAGGCGAGCAAACGGTCGCTGGGTACCTGGGTAACCTGGTTGGGATCGGCGCGGAACGATGAACAGCCGGCCAAGGCCAGCAGAGGTAGAACGGCACAGATCATTCGCATTGGAGCCCTCCTTGGGCAGATCATCGCGGGTGCTGGTTCAACTCTAGTGGATCGGAAAGGATTTGCCGTGCCGTCTCCATCTGCCTGATCAGCCGGCTGCGGGCTTCGCGTTGGTATCGATGGCCATTCGCGTTACCGCCAAGTAGATGATTAATAAGGCCATTCATCCGCGAAAATATTTCCGGAAAAATAAACCTGTACATTCAGGAAGGACCGCGTATAGTCCGTCCCCACTGCGCTGCAATTGACACTTCGATACCTGGTTTGATGCTCTGATTGACGTCCTTCATCTCCTAGATTCGTTTTAGATTTTCGCAATTCAGTATCTTCCTGAATTTCTCAGGAACTCGTTAAATATTCTGGAGATGTAAAGATGTCCAATCGTCAAAGCGGTACCGTTAAGTGGTTCAACGATGAGAAAGGTTTCGGCTTCATTACCCCGACTGAGGGTGCCGACCTCTTCGTTCACTACCGTTCGATCGAAAGCACTGGCTTCAAGAGCCTGAGCGAAGGTCAGCAAGTTACTTTCGAAGTAGTGCGTGGCCAGAAAGGCCTGCAAGCTGACAAAGTTCAAGTCGTCTAAGACGCTTGAATAAGAAAAGCCCCGTTTAACGGGGCTTTTTTGTTTTTGGGGTGTTCATTTTTTAACGCTACAAAGCTCAATCTATTCGGGTGTCGATTCAGAAGCCCGCCCCTCCTTTGTGTCCGTGGTGTTCTGCATTCGAGCACCCTGTCCGGTCTACCCGGCGGCACTCATCATTTCTCAAGAGAGTTCCGTATGCTGGGTTATCAGGTCAAATACCAGACCGTTTCGGTCGGTGATATGGACTTTCAGATACGTTCGCTGCTGGATCACCAGCAGTATCACGATCCAGACCACGAGGCAGAAGACCGGGGCATTTTGCCGGAAAGCTGGCCACTGTTTGGCCAGGTCTGGCCTTCCAGCCTCGTGCTGGCCGAGGCGATGCGGACGATGGACCTGCAGGGCAAGCGTATCCTCGAAGTGGGTGCCGGCCTGGCGCTGGCGAGCCTGGTGGTGCATCGACGCGGCGGCAATATTACCGCCAGCGATTACCACCCGCTTATCCCGACATTCCTGGATGAGAACCTGCGCCTGAACGACCTGGGACCGCTCAAGTACCAGTCCGCCGATTGGGCGGAGATGAGTTCCGATCTGGGGCAGTTCGACATGATCATTGGCAGCGACCTCATCTACGAGCGCGACCAACCGTCAGCGCTTGCCGATTTCATCGATCGGCATTCGGCGGAAGTTGTCGACGTGCTCATCGTTGACCCCAATCGGAGCAACAAGTCGAAGTTCTGTCGGGAGATGAGGGAGTTGGAGTACGAGCAGCACATCAGCAGCGCGAACTGCCTGCTCGGAAGTGGTGAGGCTTACAAAGGGTCATTCCTGCACTTCCAGCGCGACGATGCCCTGCTCTAACAGGATGTCGAGCTGAATACTGGCGTATCGAACTCGTCGATCCGAACCAGTTTGCTCAGCGCGTCTTCCGCGGCGGCACAGGCCTCCGACAAGCGAGGAAAGTGCGAGCCCTCGTAAACGAGGTGGAAGGCAGCCTCCGCCTCCGGAACATCCTGTTTGATGGCCACGAATGCCAAGGCATGGTCCCCATTCATGCAGGCTTCACTCCAGGCCACGTGCTTCGGGAAGGTGCGACTTTTCATGAACACCTCTGATCCAGGTTGAACTCATAGTCGTGCCACTGCCCACTATCCGCTCCTTTCTTCGCTAGTGGCGCGAATCTGACCAAAGGTGGCCCGTCGAAACGGCCATAGGGCCGTGGCTCAGGCTGGCTACAGGGGAAACACGATCCCCGTGCGTGAGGCCGCATTGCGGATATGTTCCTGCATGGCTTTCTGCGCTGGGCCGGTGGAGTGACGGGCAAGGTGGCGAAGGATCTTGCGGTGCTCCTGCCAGGTTTCCATGGCCCGCTCCGGGCGAATGAAGGGGAGTTTCTGGCTTTCCAGGAAGATGTCCTGGCTGGCGGTGATGATGTGAAGCATCGCGCGGTTGCCGCCGGCGTCCAGCAGGCGCCTATGGAACTCGAAATCAAGCTGGGTTGCGGCTTCGAAGTTGCCCGCGAGCAGTTCAAGACGCATCGCCTCGACGTTTTCCTCCAACTGGTCGATGTCTTCAGCCGTGAGACTGATGGCGGCCTGGCCAGCGCAAAAGCCTTCAAGTACATAGCGCAGCTGAAAGGTGTCGGCGGCAGATACCTGTTCCGCATAGGGCCAGGAGAAGCTCCGTGTCGCACCTCCGTTGACCGCCGAACCTGCCTGTACGAACACACCCTTGCCCGGCTGCACGCTGATCTGCCCCAGCGCACTGAGCGATGACAGTGCCTCACGCAACGAGGCGCGGCTGACGCCCAGTTGTTCGGCGAGGTCGCGCTGGGAGGGCAGGGCGTCGCCGGCCTGGTAGCCACCTTCGCGGATCAGTTTCTGGATGGCCTGCAAGGCATATTCGGGTACGGCGCGGGGGGAGGTATCGAGCATGCTGTTCAGACCGGTAGGTTCAGCGAGTTGCCCTTTGTAAGGCTTTACGGGGTGGCCCGGCAAGTGCCGCCCCCTTGTGGCGCAAGGGCTGGCGGGTTGCACGAAATGGAAGCGAATCCGAATCTGACAGAGCGGACAAGTTCATTGACTGTTCAGACCAGTAAGACCTTGTCAGTGCTGGCCTAATCGATTCAGTTGGCCCTTCAATGCGGGATATGGCATGGGCTGTGCACCGGGCGTCGGCAGGAATATCGACCTGCCACGTACCCGAGGTAAGCACCATGCGCAACTTCCGCAACCTGTTCCTGGCCACATTTCTCTGCACGGGCGTGCTGACCCAACCGGCGGCCCAGGCTGACGCCCTGAGCGACATCAGCGAACGCGGCGTATTGAAAGTGGCGGTGCCACAAGACTTCCCGCCCTTCGGTTCGGTGGGGCCGGACCTCAAACCGCGTGGGTTGGATATCGATACCGCCCAACTGCTGGCCGACAAGCTCGAAGTGAAGCTGGCGCTGACGCCGGTGAACAGCACCAACCGCATTCCCTTCCTCACCACGGGCAAGGTGGACCTGGTGATCTCCAGTTTGGGCAAGAACCCCGAGCGTGAGCAGGTCATCGATTTCTCACGCCCCTACGCACCCTTCTACCTGGCGGTGTTCGGCCCAGCGGAGGCGGCCATTGGCTCGGTCGAGGCGCTGGATGACAAGACCATCAGCGTCACCCGTGGCTCGATCGAGGACATGGAGCTCAGTGCCGTCGCACCCAAGGGCGCCACGATCAAGCGCTTCGAGGACAACAATTCCACCATCGCCGCCTACCTCTCCGGCCAGGTTGACCTGATTGCCAGCGGCAGCGTGGTAATGGCGGTGATCGCCGACAAGAACCCGACGAAAGTGCCGGTGGTGAAGCTGAAACTCAAGGATTCTCCGGTCTACATCGGCCTGGCGAAGCACGAGCCGGCATTGCTGGAAAAGGTCAACGCGATCATCAACGAAGCCAAGGCGGATGGCAGCCTGAATCGCAATGCCGAGAAGTGGCTGAAGCAGCCGCTGCCTGCCGACCTCTGACCGCTGTTCGATCGGAGTTTCCTAGATGGCTTATCAATTCGACTTCGCACCGGTGCTGGGGCAGGGTGGGATGCTGCTCGAAGGGGCGTTGTTCACCCTCGAGCTGACTGCAATCGGCACCTTGCTGGGCTTGGGCATCGGCATCGTCGGTGCGGCCGTTCGCGCCTGGCGCCTGCGGCCCTTCGACTGGTTGTTCGGCATATACGTGGAGCTGATCCGCAACACACCCTTCATCGTGCAGCTGTTCTTCATCTTCTTCGGCCTGCCATCGCTGGGTGTCCGCCTGACCGAGTGGCAAGCGGCGGTGCTGGCGATGGTGATCAACCTCGGTGCCTATTCAACCGAGATCATCCGCGCCGGTATCCTGGCGATTCCCAAGGGACAGCTGGAGGCGGCCGCGGCGTTGGCAATGAGTCGCTTCGAGGCCTTCCGTCATGTGGTGATCCAGCCCGCGCTGGGCAAGGTCTGGCCGGCGCTGTCGAGCCAGATCGTCATCGTCATGCTGGGTTCGGCGGTGTGCTCGCAGATCGCCACCGAGGAGTTGTCGTTCGCCGCCAACTTCATCCAGTCCCGTAACTTCCGGGCGTTCGAGACCTATCTGCTGACGACCCTGCTCTACCTGGCAATGGCCGTCCTGCTACGCCAATTGCTGGGCTGGGTCGGCCAGCGGTTGATCGGGGGGAGGCGCTGATGGACTTCAGCTTCTGGGATATCACCCGCAACCTGCTCATCGGCCTGCAATGGACGTTGCTGCTATCGCTGGTGGCCTTCATTTGTGGCGGCATCGCCGGGTTGCTGGTGATGCTCGCGCGGATCTCCGACAACCTGACGCTGCGCGTCCTCGCTCGCGGTTACATCGAGTTGTTCCAGGGCACGCCGCTGTTGATGCAGCTGTTCATGGTGTTCTTCGGCATCGCCCTATTCGGGGTGGACGTCTCCGCCTGGCTCGCCGCAGCGACGGCGCTGACCTTGTTCACCAGCGCGTTCCTGGCGGAGATCTGGCGCGGCTGCGTCGAGTCGATCCCGCGTGGCCAGTGGGAGGCCTCGGCGAGCCTGGCCTTGGGGCGCCTGGAGCAACTGCGCCACGTGGTCCTGCCACAGGCGCTGCGCATCGCCATTGCGCCCACCGTGGGCTTCTCGGTGCAGGTGGTGAAAGGCACGGCGGTGACTTCGATCATCGGCTTCACCGAATTGACCAAGACCGGCGGCATGCTGGCCAACGCCACCTTCGAGCCCTTCATGATCTACGGCCTGGTGTCCCTGGGCTACTTCATCCTCTGCTATCCGCTCTCGCTGAGCGCACGCCATCTGGAAAGGAGGCTGCATGCCCCTGCTTAGAATCTCTGCACTGCACAAGCACTACGGCGACAACCATGTGCTCAAGGGCGTCGACCTCAGCATCGACGAAGGTGAAGTGGTCGCCATCATCGGTCGCAGCGGCTCGGGGAAGAGCACCTTGCTACGCACCCTCAATGGCCTGGAGTCGATCAACGACGGCGTGATCGAGGTGGACGGTGAATACCTCGACGCCGAACGCGCCGACTTGCGTTCGTTGCGACAAAAGGTCGGCATGGTGTTCCAGCAGTTCAACCTGTTCCCGCACCTGACCGTGGGCGAGAACGTGATGCTCGCCCCGCAGGTGGTGAAGAAGGTCTCCAAGACCGAGGCTCGTGCCCTGGCCGAGCAGATGCTGGCGCGTGTGGGGCTGGCCGAGAAGATCGATGCCTACCCCGAACGCCTGTCGGGAGGCCAGCAGCAGCGCGTGGCTATCGCCCGTGCGCTGGCCATGTCGCCCAAGGTACTGCTGTGCGACGAGATCACGTCCGCGCTGGACCCGGAGCTGGTCAACGAAGTGCTTGGCGTAGTGCGTCAGCTGGCCCGCGAAGGCATGACCCTGATCATGGTCACCCACGAAATGCGCTTCGCCCGCGAGGTGGGTGACAAGCTGGTATTCATGCACCAGGGGCGGGTGCATGAGGCGGGGCATCCGAAAGCATTGTTCAGCCAACCTCAGACGCCTGAGCTGGCGAACTTCATCGGGATGGTCGGGCAGTAGCTACGTAATACCCGGCAGGACGGAAATGCTGTTCACTTAGGCATTGGCGGCAGCGCATATGGGGAGGGGCGTGACTGGCCTTCGGAGCAGTCTGCCACCTCAAGCCCGATTTAATGAAGGTTCTTTGCGGAATCGGGGGGAAGAGCGAGTTGACAGTCGGGGAAGTGGGTAAATTGGCAATCGCCAAACATCCCAACCCCCACCCCCTGCTGTCGCCGTGCACCCTATTGATCTTGCCCCTTTCTGGCCAGGCTACGAGGTCGTCGCCTGTCGCCAATCCACTCACGACACCCTGTTGACCCACGAGCAGCAGCACATCCGCCAGGTGCGGGATCGTGACCTGCAGGATCAGCGCGTCCTGCTGCAACTGCCGGTGCGTCGCGTCGACTGCCGGTACTGCGGACGCGTATCCGAGCGGATCGACTGTCTGGCGCCGGCTTCCCGCCTTCCCCGGAAAGCAGCCTGCAACACCTCCTTGGCGGACTTGTCGGGCGGAGTGACACATCGAAGGCGCGCGAAACCTTGTAGGAGCCAGCTTGCTGGCGAATGGCGCATGTTCGCCAGCAAGCTGGCTCCTACAGAGAGAGTACCGGCTATCCGGCTGTCAACTCGCCTCTCCCCCAGATTCCGCGATGAACCTTAATGAAGGCCCTGGAGGAGCGAGCTCTGCTTGCGAAGGAGGCGGGTTCGCGAGCAGAGCTCGCTCCTACGAGAGATACCTGCCCAACAGAAACAACTTCGTGATGATGTAAAACCAAAAACGCCGCCCTCCTGCTGAAGGGAAAGCGGCGTTTTTTCTTAAGTGAACAGCATGACGGCAGGACGGGGCAGTTCCTTGGTCCTAAAAAGGCGCATGGCACGATGGGTTTCGCGAACAGTACGCGCGCGCGAACCCTGATCCTGATCCTGGCCCAGCGGGAAGAGTTCGTTGTTGGCGAGCGACGAAATTTAACCAGGTCCCAGTTTGGCGACGAGTACGGCAACCCCTGAGGCGTGGGCTGCCATACCCGACTAAGCGGTTACGAGTTTTTCGGCGGGTAGTTGCCGCGACCGCATCCCGCCGCGCGCCTCAGTGCACCGCGCGCTGGCCGGCGAGCAGGTGCCGTTCGCGTTCCAGGGCAGTGGCCAGGCCGGCCTGGCCGTCGCGCCTGGCCGCGACCAGCAGCGTCTGGTCGAGCAGGTCGCGCTGCGCGTGGCTGCCGCCGAAACCGTGTGCCTGATTGCGGATCGCCCGCAGCAGCTCTACGCAGCGGGCGTAGCGGCCGTCATGGTAGGCCAGCAACGCCTCGATGGCCGGCGCGCCGATCTCGCGGGTCATTCGCGTATTGTCGTCGTCGCGCTGTAGCGCGCACGCCTGTGCCCGCTGCACCCGTTCCAGCAGATCGCTGCGCCCGGCACTGGCGAAGGCCATGCAGGCGTGCAGGTCGTTGAAGGCGTAGTGGCCGTCGTCGGCCAGCAGCGCCCAGCGCTCGGCCAGGTTCTGCCAGCGCTCGCCCGGGTCGACGCCGCGCAGCTGCAGGCGCCAGAGCAGGGCGCTGGCGTCCACCAGCTCGAGGGCGATCTGCGAGCCGCTGGCGTCGATCGAGTTGTCGAACAGCTCGAGCACGCTGGCGCTATCGCCCAGCTCCAGGTGGTACAGCGCCAGGTGCCACCAGTTGTGTACGGCGAGCATGTTGTCCTGCTGCCAGGCGGGGTTGCCGCGCATCCAGGCGATGCCCTCCTCGCGCCGGCCCTGCATCTCCAGCACGTGCGCCACCGCGTGCTGGGCCCAGGCGTCCGCCGGCTCGCGGGATATGGCCTGGCGGCCGAGGCGCTCGGCCAGGCGGTAGTCGCCGCATTCCTCCAAGCCGAAGGCGTACATGCCTAGCAGCGCGTGGTAGCCCGGCACGTCCGCTGACCAAGCCGGCAGCACCCGGGCGATGCGGTCGCGCAACATGCGTGCGTCGCCGGTGAAGAAGTCCAGCTGGTGGCCGACCTGCAGCGCCAGCAGGTCGTGGGGGTACTCGACGCTGAGGTCTTCCAGGCTACGCCCGGCCAGCAGCCAGTGGCCGTCCACCCACTGCCCCACGGCCTGCAGGTGGCGCGCCTCGCGGTCGTTGTGCGGCAGGGCGCGGGCGCGCTCCAGGGCGGCGCGGGCCTCGGGCACGGCGCCGCCTTCGCTGCTCATGAGGTATAGCCAGGCGCGCAGCACGTGGCCCATGACCAGTTCGGGGGAGGCCGCCAGCGCCGCATCGGCGCTGGCCAGCGGATCGTTGCGCAAGCAGCGCAGTTGCGTCAGACCGCGCTCGAGCAGTGCCAGGGCCTCGGCGTTGCAGCCGGTCAGTTGGTGTCCGTGTGCATCTTTCATTGTTCTATGCTCCAAGGGTCGGGTTCGCTGGCCACGGCCAGTGCGTTCATCTTCGGCCTGCCGCGCGAACCGCACCAAGGTCATCCAGGTCAGAAAATGGGCATTTCCGCCATGTCCCGCCCCGATTCCACAAACCGCGACCGTCCCCTGAGCGTCGGCCTGCTCGCCCTGCCGGATACCACCGCCTCGACGCTGTTCGGCCTGTTCGACCTGCTGCAGGGCACCCGCCGCGACTGGCAGATGCTGCTCAACCAGACCGAGGTCGCCTCGCCGTTCCGGCCGCTGATCCTCAGTCGCGACGGTCTGCCGCTGCGAGCCGCCAACGAAGTGCTGATCCAGCCGCATGCCGGCTTGGCCGACGCGGCCCCGGTCGATGTGGTGATCGTCAGCGACCTGGCGGTCAGCCCCTGGCAGCCGCTGGGCGAGCGTTATGACATCGAGGTGCAGTGGCTGCGCGAGCGCCATGCTGCCGGCGCGACTCTGGCCTCGGCCTGCTCCGGCGCGCTGCTGCTGGCGCGCACCGGGCTGCTGGACGGCTACGAGGGCACCTCGCACTGGGGCTACTGCGAGAGCCTGCAGCGCGAACACCCGCGTGTCCGCTGGCAGCCGGGCAAGGCCCTGGTGACCTCCGGCGAGGGCCAGCGCCTGGTGATGGCCGGCAGCGGCACCAGCTGGCACGCCCTGGCGCTGTACCTGATCGCCCGTTTCGTCGGCGCCGAGGAGGCGATGCAGATGGCGCGGATCAACCTGCTGGACTGGGACTCCACCAGCCCGCTGGCCTACGCGGCGATGATGCGCACCGGGCAGCAGGCTGATCCGGTGATCGCGCGCTGCCAGGAGTGGGCCGCGCTGCACTACGAGAGCGAGGCGCCGGTGGCGGCCATGGTGCAGATGAGCGGGCTGGCCGAGCGCACCTTCCTGCGTCGATTCTCCCAGGCCACCAGCATGTCGCCGCTGGATTACGTGCACACCCTGCGCCTGGAGGATGCCAAGCAGATGCTCGAGGCGGGCGAACTGCCGGTCGAGGCCATTGCCCTGGAGGTGGGCTACCAGGACGCCGGTTTCTTCGGCCGCCTGTTTCGGCGCAAGGTCGGCCTGACCCCGGCGCAGTACCGGCGCCGCTTCGGCGTGCTGGCGCGGCGCCTGAGTGGGGTGGCTAGCGAGGACTGAGCGGTTGGCTCGCCCGCCAACCGCTCGTTGCCCGGGGCCTGCCCGGCTTGCGCTTGCGCTGCTACGGCGTCTTCGCGCAAGTGGCCGGGCGGCTGATGGTCAGGCGCAGTCGCTGCGCGGGTAGGTGATCACGTTGTGCGTCTCCGACAGCACCTGGGCGATGTCGAGGGTTTCCTGGGCGCTGAGGCCGAGCTTCTTCGAGCCCACCTCCTGCAGGGTGCCCAGATCGAACGGCAGCGTCGCCGCCTCGCGAATACTCTTGGTCTTCAGCTCGACCAGTAGGCGCTGCCGGCGCGTCGCATGGCCTCGGCGGCGTCCTGCGCCAGCTCCGGCTGCAGCCGGCGGCTTTGCTCGTCGCGGCGTCATCCGGTGCGCGCCACTGCGCGGTGAAGGGCGTTCCGCCTTGCCCCATCTGCCCGCGACTGAGTGACGAGCCTCATTCAAGGTGCCACCACAATTTCGGGGTCTTTGGTAATAAAAAAGCCGGCTTGTGGCCGGCTTATTGTGCTTATATCTATATGATTAGTAAGGAATATTTATTGCTTTTAAGATGCGTACCCTCATTTGTCCCCACACTTTTCGTGCGCGTGACCGTTTAATGAGGAGGAATTCGTCTGGTTTGGCCGGGGCGGCGACTGTGGCAATGCGATGCTGCAGTTGCCGCGCGGTGACACACATATTCCTGTCCATGGCGAATGCCCCTTACCGGTGATCCCAGCGCGTTCCCCGCGCCTGCGGGGATGAACCGCCTTTCCCATCAGCGGTGGGAAAGTCGAAAAAGGGTTCCCCGCGCCTGCGGGGATGAACCAGACTTCTGGACCGGGAAGCTGCCGCCGCGCCCGTGTTCCCCGCCCCTGCGGGGATGAACCGGTCTTCAGGTCGCCGGTGTCGCCCTTGGTGATGTGTTCCCCGCGCCCACGGGGATGAACCGACGATGTACATCTCGCCGCGGTGCGCCGGAGCGTGCTCCCCACGCCAGCGGGGACGAACCGTGGGGCGAGGCCGACCGCGTGCTCCACATCGCGTGTTCCCCGCTCCTGTGGGGATGAACCGGAGGAAGTCTATCAGCGTGGAGTCCGCACTCTCCTTGAGCGAAGCCCCTACTTGCTGGCTAGGCTTCCCAAGAACTTACTCAAGGACGCAGTGGCAAGCCATGATGCTCCAACAAGACCTATTCGAGTCCGAGGCTGCCCGCTCACTGCTGGATCAGCTGCTCGACGATGCACGCCTCTATCACAGCAGTACCGGCTACCGGGAACTGCTCGACTTCGTTGTGAAGCTCAGGAACTTCGCGCCTTTCAACGCCATGCTGCTGCATATCCAGAAGCCTGGGCTGAGCTATGCCGCATCGGCATTCGACTGGCGCGAGCGCTTCAACCGGCGTCCAAAGCGGGATGCGCGCCCCTTGCTCATCCTGTGGCCATTCGGGCCGGTGGCTTTTGTCTATGACGTGCAGGATACAGAGGGCGATGACTTGCCTAAGGACGTCAGCTTCTTCCAGGCCAGTGGGGAGATCACCGAGGAGCGCATGAAGCGCTTCCTGGTGCTGATGGAGCGCAAGCGCATCAAGTATCAATTCTTCGATGGAGGAGAGCACAGTGCCGGTTCCATCGAGGTGACGCAAAAGCCACCAACCAAAGCGGACAAGAAGAAAAAGGCCGGGAAACCCAGCGAGTACCTAATGCGAATCAATCAGAATCACGCGCCCAACGTGCAGTTCAGCACTCTGGCCCACGAACTAGGCCACCTCTTCCTTGGCCACCTCGGGCCTGACGAGCGCCTCAGCATTCCCGAACGCCCGAAGATGACCAATGCACAGGTAGAGCTGGAGGCCGAATCCTTCGCCTACCTGGCCTGCCGCCGCAACGGGGTTTCATGCAAGTCGCAAAGCTATCTGGCCAACTATGTCGACAAACACACGAAGGTCGATAATCTGGATATCTACCAGATCGTCAGGGCGGTCGGTCAGATGGAGACCCTCTTGGAGCTGACCGCCCATACGCGCTATGAGGTGCCCACGGCTTAGCGCCGCGTGAGTTTACCGACCCTCATCCATCAACTTCCGCCGGGCCCCGACCTGAGCCGACAGTACATGGGCCAAGTCATGCATTTCCGGACATCCACGCCAACCTGAATACACGAAGCTCGGCACCCGCTGGGCACCGCCAGGTTGCCAGGATCAGGGTAGCCTCGCGCGCGCGCGTATTGCTCTCTAAATTCGGCGCGCCATGGCTTGCAGCAGGATGCCGGGGAGCCACTTGCTCACGGTGAAGTGGTACGCAAGACGTAGTACGCAACTCGGTACGCACCAAAAAAAGCTTTCCGGGGGCGCTCATGTCTGCGTTGATCTGCCGACACTCCCGGCATACCTTTCGGCTTCTGGATGTACTCAGCAGGTGCGCACAGAAAACCTATTTCGCAGCCCAACGCGCGGCGCAGATCCCATGAGCGATCAGCGGCTCGGTCGCGCTTGCTGGCCTGCTGGCTCGCGTAATTCAGGCGCATACAGTGGCGGCAGGCGCGGACTTGGTTGCCTCTCATGCCGAGCACGGTGATTTGGATGTCGTCGCCGATACGGATGGTTTGCCGATACGAACTTCGCTGCACAAAGTCACTGGCAAGGAGCTGGTGTGTGTTTGGGTCAATCAACAGAATTTTCGCTGCAGCGGATTCGGCTGTGGCGCCATGTATTTCAGCTTTTATGGTTGGCCGGCAGCCTCAGTTCAGCCAGATTATCCGGTCATCCAGCGGACAATAGAGGGGAAACTAAGCCTCAGATACTTGCACAATGCAAACGACCAGTACTGTCTTGATGATCCGACCAGCGAGGTTCGCCTTTAATGCGGACACCGCTGTCAATAACCGATTTCAGCAACCTATTCTTGGTGCGGCAGCGGCACAAGACAAAGCGCTGGAAGAGTTCGACGGCTATGTTGATATTCTCCGCACGCATGGCGTCGAAGTCCTAGTTATCCAGGATACGCCCACCCCTCATACGCCCGACTCCATCTTCCCTAACAATTGGTGGAGCAGTCATGCCGATGGCAGCGTCGTGCTATATCCCATGGAAGGTCGTAATCGGCGTCTTGAGCGGAACAAGGGTGTACTCCATGCACTTGAGCAGCACTTTGTTATTCACGAAACCATCGACCTGAGCCCACTGGAAGAGCAGAACATGTTTCTCGAGGGAACCGGAAGCATGGTTCTGGATCGTGAGCACCGCATCAGTTACGCCTGTTACTCCGGGCGTACTCACAGCGAGGCTCTGCGCCAGTTCGCAGAGCGCCTGGACTACCGTCTCTGCGTCTTCCACGCAGTAGATCGCCACCACACACCGATCTACCACAGCAACGTGATGATGAGTGTTGGTCGCGCTCTGTCGGTAGTCTGCTTGCAGGCGCTACCTGACATGCGAGAGCGCCAGGCTCTCGCGCGCTCACTTCGTAACACTGGAAAGGACATCCTGGCGCTTGACTTCGAACAACTGGAAGCTTTTGCCGGCAACATGCTTGAAATCCACAACAAGGACGGCCACGCGCTGCTGGTGATGTCCCGCAGTGCCTGGAAATCCCTGCAGCCTGCCCAGCGCGGACAGATTGAGCGACACGCCCACCCCGTAGTGGTGAATGTCGACCATATCGAACGCATTGGCGGCGGCAGCGCCCGTTGCATGCTCGCTGAAGTTCATCTACCGACGCGCCATTGATCCATAATTACAAAGCAGGAGATCAGCATGACCCGTTATATCGACGTCACCGCAATGAGCCATCTGGTGGCGCAGAAAGGTTTAACTCAGTGCCTGTCTGAAATGGCCGAATACATCCATGAGGATTACATTCGCTGGCAGGACTTTGAGAAGTGCGCCCGCCTAGCCAACCACTCGCCGGAAGGCGTGATCGAATTGATGCCGGTTTCGGATGCATCTCTGTACGCTTTCAAGTACGTCAACGGTCACCCGAAAAATACCCAGCGCGGTATGTTGACCGTGATGGCTTTCGGCGCGTTGGGCAATGTCGATACCGGGAAACCAATGTTGCTCAGTGAAATGACCTTGACGACGGCGATTCGTACCGCGGCCACCTCAGCCTTGGCGGCCCGTTATCTGGCGCGCGTTAACAGCCGCAGCATGGCGCTGATCGGCAACGGCTCGCAAAGCGAGTTCCAAGCTTTGGCGTTCCACAGTCTGCTGGGTATCAACGAGATTCGGTTGTACGACGTTGATGCACGGGCTACTGCCAAACTGGTCGCCAACCTGAGTTCCTACCCGGCGATCAAGCTGATCCTGGCAGCCAGCGTAGCCGATGCTGTGCGCGGTGCTGATATCGTCACCACCGTTACCGCCGACAAGACCAACGCCACCATCCTCACCCCTGAGATGATCGAGCCCGGTATGCACCTCAATGCTGTCGGCGGTGACTGCCCGGGTAAGACTGAGTTGCACCGCGACATCGTTGAGGCCGCCCGAGTCATCGTCGAGTACGAGCCGCAAAGTCGCATAGAGGGCGAGATACAGCAGATGCCGGCTGACTCGCCGATCACCGAGTTTTGGCAGGTGGTCAATGGTCAGGTTGCCGGCCGTGAAAACGACGAGCAAGTCACATTGTTCGACTCGGTGGGTTTTGCCTTGGAGGACTATTCGGCGCTGCGCTACTTGTTCGACGTCGCCAAAGCACTTGACATTGGCCAGGAGATCGAACTGGTACCCGATCTAAAGGATCCGAAAGACCTGTTCGCCCGGCTCCAGCCTCAGGCTATGGCGTTGCAGAAAAAACGCGCCTGATTGAATCGCGCCTGCCCTGCGAGCGCGGGGCAGGCCGACAATTCGTCGAAATAGCAGCCAAAACATTGAGTGGCACAGCGGATTCCGCTGTTGGTTGAGCTTTAACGGCGCATTAAGGCTGTCAAAAGCTGGCAAAACGACAAATAAAGCAGGCCGTCATCCCGCATTCTGCGCTTCGCGTAACGTTCACCTAAGCCTTAACTACAATGCGTTCGGGCAGACGTGAGACTCGCTCGCCGCATCAGGCCCAGCAACAGAACCTGCACACGCGTTTTGCGATGGTCTTCCAGCACTTCAATCTGTGGAGCCATATGACGGAGCTAGAAAATATCTGCATGGCGCTACGCCGCGTATTGGGTGTGGGCCAAAAGGCAGCCAAGGCAAGCGCTCGCGCTTATCTGGACAAGGTCGGTCTACCGAGTTGTGTCACCAACCAGTACCCAGCGTTCCTTTCCGGTGGCCAACAGCAACGTGTAGCCATCGCCCGAGCGCTGGCCCTGGAACCAGAGATTATCCTGTTTGACGAACCGACCTCGGCGCTGGAGCCAGAGTTTGTGGGGGAGGTGCTCAAAGTCATACAGACCTTGGCCGAGGAAGGCCGTACCATGCTCATGGTTACTCACGAAATGGGCTTTGCACAGCAGGTTTCCAGCGAGCTGGCGTTCTCACATCCAGGTTGAGTCGAAGAACACGGCAATGCAGGTAACCTTGATAACCCAGAAAGTGAGCGACTTTAGCAATTTCTGTCCATCCGCCTGAAGTGAAAGTGTGATAGCGATGAGTACGAAGGCAAACGGCACCAATTCTTTGGCTCCTCTGGATCGCATTGACGAAGCCATCCTCGACGTCCTACGCCATGATGGAAGAATTACCTATGAGAAACTTTCGTCATTGGTGCACTTGACTCCGAGGCCTTGCCTGGAAAGGGTCCGTAAGTTAGAGAGACGTGGCGTCATTCGCGGTTATGGCGCCATCATCGATGTGCAGATGGTTTCACCAGGATTATCACTGCTGGTCCTGGTCGCGCTTTCTAACCAGAGCGGACGCGCCGCCCAGAAGGCCTTCGAGGCATGCGTCACGGCTTGTCCACAGGTGTTCGAATGTCAGCTGATCAGCGGTCCGTTCGACTACAGCCTACGCATGCGTTGTAAGGACATGGAGCACTATCGCGTGCTCACCGAAACTTGGCTGAATAATTCTGAATTGCACATCGATAAACTTGTCGCGCATCCCGAGTTATCTGTTGTGAAAAGCACTACTAGTTACATGAACTGTCTGTCGTAAAGCGACAATGCAATATGCGAAGTCGAAATCATAATTAGTCTTGGGTGCCTGTCTTGCGAGTTCAAGCTCCATTTGATCAGTAAAGGTGGCTCTCGGGGTTGCGAAACATGTTTCAGGTTTCGTGCTGTCGAAATATTGAGAAAAATTCCTGACTCAACCAATTTTAAATGGACTTTGCCCGATTTTTTTGTCGGAGTTTATACCCTTCGGCGTTGAGTTTTTTAATGCATGGATGGATGTGATTAGAGTAGGTGATGGTTGTTAATAAGTGTTCTAAACAATAAAAACAAATGAGTTATGTAAGGCAGATGATTGTTTGTGAGTACTAGCCGAGCACAAGGCAATATCGCTGCCTTTGGCCGCAGTAGCCGGGCCGGTCATCTTCGAAGCGGGGAAGAATATGCGTGGTTTTGCCGATTTGCGCGTGGCCTACAAGATTGCCCTGGTGCCCGTCCTGCTTGGTGGGTTGTTGGTGGTGCTGGGGGTGGTGTCTTCGGCAAGCCTGCGGAGTATCGCCAGCCGGGTGGAGGTGGTAACTCAGGATCTTGGGCCGAGCCTGGATCGGTTGGCGAAGGTAGCCGACGGCATGAGTCGTCTGCAGTTGGTCGTGCGTCAATATGCTCGCACCGGCGAGCCGGAGGCCGAGTTGCGTTTCAGCGAGCTGGATGCGGTGCTCAAAACGGCACTGGAGCAGGCTCGCGAGCGGATGCAACAGGCGGATAGCCAGCGTCAACTGGATGAAGTGCAAGTCCTGCTCGACCAGTACCGTCGACTGTTTAGCGAGCAGCTGGTACCACTCAGCCAGGAGCGCAAGCAACTGGTGGAGGTGGAGCTGGCCGGGCACGGCCAGGCCATTGAAACTGTCCTTTCGTCGGTGCTGTCCAACGCGCAGCAGGATTTCAACCTGGATGCGGTGTTCTATTCCAGCGCCGGCATGCGCAGCCTGCTGCTGGGTAGCCAGAATCTGTACCGCTTTCTGCAGGAAAACCAGCCGGAGCAGGTGACGGCCTATCGCAGTGAGCTGCAGAGTGCGCAGAGCAGCATTGGCGTACTGCGCGATCGAAGCAGTAGCGAAGGCCTCAAGAGCAAACTGAACGAAGCGCTCGTCAGCCTGGACAAGTACCAGGCGGCGGCGGACCGCACGCTGCAGCTGGTCGAGGCGCGCAACCAGACCTTGGCGGAAATGGCGAGCATTGATCCGCAGATCGCCGATCATGCCAGCCGCTTGCAGCAGGACATCATGCAGGCCATGGAGCGTGCATCCAGCGCAGCGGATAGCACGGTGGAGGCGGTTAACCGGCTGCTCTGGGGCCTGGTGCTGGCTGCCCTGCTGTGCGGCAGCCTGGTGGCCTACGCGGTGGGTTCCATGCTGGTGCGCAGCATCTCGCGGATTAACCGTCTGCTGCAGGACATGGCCGAGGGTGAGGGTGATTTGACTCGCCGACTGCCAGTGCAGGGGCGCGATGAGCTGGGGCGATTGGCTGAGAGCTTCAATACCTTCATCGAGAAGATCCGCCGTACTGTGGTCGAGGTGGCGAAGGCTTCGGGCCAGCTTGAGCAGGCTTCCGGTGGGCTGGAACAGACGGCGGATGGTGCGCACCGCCAGGTCACCAGTCAGCGTGACGAGAACAGCCTGATTGCCTCGGCCGTCACCGAGATGGCCGCCAGTGCTCAGGAAGTGGTGAATGCCGCTGGCCAGGGCGAGATGCTGTCTCGTGAGGCGCGCCGCGCCGCCAGCAGTGGCCAGGAGTGCGTGCAGGCCAGCCGGGTCGCGATGCAGGGGCTGGTCGGGCGTATCGAGCGGCTGGCCGAGGTGATCGACTTGCTTGGTGCCGACAGCAAAAGTATTGGGTCGGTCCTGGAGGTGATCGGGGCCATTGCTGAGCAGACCAACCTGCTGGCGTTGAATGCCGCTATCGAGGCAGCGCGGGCCGGCGAAGCCGGGCGAGGCTTTGCCGTGGTGGCCGACGAGGTGCGCTCGCTGGCGCAGCGTACTCAACAATCGACTGCAGAGATTCGCGGAATCATTGAAGCGCTGCAGGGTCGCACACGCGAATCGATGCTAATGATGTCGGACAGCCAGCAAGCCATGAAACTGGCCAGCAGCAGCGCCCAGACAACCGATGCGGCATTGCAGAGCATCATCGGGGCGGTCGATGCGATCGATGGCAACATTCAGCACATCACCCTGGCGGCCAACGAGCAGGCGCGGGTGGCCGAAGAGGTGGGCACTGGTGTCGTCCGCCTCGGAGGCCTGACTCAGGACAGTATCGCCACCATGGAGCAGACACATGCCGCAGCGACTGATATCCGCCGGCTCGATAGTCGGCTAACGCGCCTGATCGAGCAGTTCCGCGTGTGATTCACAGTGACAGTTGGTCGCTCGCATCCAGGTCATGGGCGTTCCGCTCGGTAAGGTCAGAAGCGTTTGGAATGTTCAGAGTCGTTCTTTCGTTTGAGGCGCTGTCGCTTCCTTGTTTGCATCGGTATCTGGAAACAGCTCGCCGCTTTGCCGCGTGATGCAATCTTCCTGGCCTGCTGGTCGTCTGCTTGACGCAATCCAGACCGCTGATGGCGCATCACTGTTAGGCGGGGGGCGCAGCGGCCTCGCATTATTCTTAACGCATAAAATAACAAGAGGTACTCATATGACTGGCTCAGCGCCCGCGCTGGAAATTCGCAACCTGCACAAGCGTTACGGCGATAACCAGGTGCTCAAGGGCATTTCCCTCACCGCCCGCGACGGCGATGTGATTTCCATCCTCGGTTCTTCCGGCTCCGGCAAGTCCACCTTCCTGCGTTGCATCAACTTGCTGGAAAACCCGCACCAGGGCCAGATCCTGGTCAACGGCGAAGAGCTTAGGCTCAAGCAGGGCAGCAGCGGCGAGCTGCAGGCCGCCGACAACAAGCAGATCAACCGCATGCGTAGCGAGATCGGCTTCGTCTTCCAGAACTTCAACCTCTGGCCACACATGACGGTGCTCGACAACATCATCGAAGCCCCGCGCCGCGTGCTCGGCCAGAGCAGGGCCGAGGCCACCGAAATCGCCGAAGCCTTGCTGGCCAAGGTCGGCATCGCCGACAAGCGCCACGTCTATCCGACCCAGCTGTCCGGCGGCCAGCAGCAGCGTGCGGCCATCGCCCGCACCCTGGCCATGCAGCCGAAGGTGATCCTGTTCGACGAACCTACCTCGGCGCTCGACCCGGAGATGGTCCAGGAGGTGCTTAACGTGATCCGCGCGCTGGCCGAAGAAGGCCGCACCATGCTGCTGGTCACCCACGAAATGAACTTCGCCCGGAACGTTTCCAGCGAAGTGGTGTTCCTTCACCAGGGGTTGGTAGAAGAGCAGGGACCGCCCGAGCAGGTTTTTGACAACCCGCAATCGGCTCGCTGCAAACAATTCATGTCCAGCAATCGCTAAAACACGGAACAAGAGTGCAATGAATAACTACAAGAAGATCCTGCTGGCTGCGGCCGCCACCCTCGCTCTCGGCACCAGCGCCGTAGCCGCCGACAAGCTGAAGATCGGCACCGAAGGTGCCTACCCGCCCTTCAACCTGATCGACGCCAGCGGCAAGCCGGGCGGCTTCGACGTCGACATCGCCCAGGCGCTGTGCGCCCAGATGAAGGTCGAGTGCGAAGTGGTCACCTCAGACTGGGACGGCATCATCCCGGCTCTCAATGCAAAGAAATTCGACGCCATAGTCGCCTCCATGTCGATCACCGACGAGCGCAAGCAGGCGGTGGACTTCACCACCCCTTACTACACCAACAAACTGCAATACATCGCCCCCAAAGCCACCGACTTCAAGACCGACAAGGCCAGCCTCAAAGGCAAGGTGATCGGCGCCCAGCGCGCCACCATCGCCGGCACCTGGCTGGAGGACAACATGAGCGATGTGGTCGACATCAAGTTCTACGACACCCAGGAAAACGCCTACCTCGACCTCGCTTCCGGCCGCCTCGACGGCGTGCTGGCTGACAAGTTCGTCAACTGGGAATGGCTGAAGAGCGACGCCGGCAAGGACTTCGAGTTCAAGGGCGACCCGGTCTTCGACAACGACAAGATCGGCGTGGCCGTACGCAAGGGTGACCCGCTGCGCGAGAAGCTGGACGCCGCGCTGCAAGCCATAGTCGCCGATGGCACCTATCAGAAGATCAACGCCAAGTACTTCCCCTTCAGCATTTACTGATCGACCCGACTGGCGTGGCTCCCATGGGGCGCGCCAGTCCCTGCGATGGTTTGAATTATGACTCTCGATCTCTATGGCTTCGGCCCGGCGTTGGCCGCTGGCGCTCTGATGACCATCAAGCTGGCGCTGTCGGCGTTGTTGCTGGGCCTGCTGCTCGGCCTGTTCGGTGCGTTGGCCAAGACGTCCCCGTACAAGCCGTTGCAATGGCTGGGTGGCAGCTATTCGACCCTGGTGCGCGGCGTGCCCGAACTGCTCTGGGTGCTACTGATCTATTTCGGCACGGTCAACCTGCTGCGCAGCCTGGGTGAGCTTATCGGCTATCCGGAGTTGGAGCTCAGCGCCTTCGCCGCCGGCAGCATTGCCCTAGGCCTGTGCTTCGGCGCCTACGCCACCGAGGTGTTTCGTGGCGCGATCCTGGCCATCCCTAAGGGACACCGTGAAGCCGGCATGGCGCTGGGCATTTCCAGGGGCCGCGTCCTCTGGCGGGTGATCCTGCCGCAGATGTGGCGCATCGCCCTGCCGGGTCTGGGCAACCTGTTTATGATCCTGATGAAGGACACCGCGCTGATCTCGGTGATTGGCCTGGAGGAAATCATGCGTCGCTCGCAAATCGCCGTGACCGCCAGTAAGGAACCCTTCACTTTCTATCTGGTGGCCGCGTTCATCTACCTGAGCCTGACCATCATCGCCATGAGCGGCCTGTTCGCTCTAGAGAAGCGCGCTGGTCGTGGTTTCGTGAGGGCAGCCGCATGAACTGGGAATTAATCATCAAGTGGCTACCGCGGATCGCCGAGGGCGCTTGGCTGACACTGGAGCTGGTCGGTATCGCGGTGATCGCCGGACTGCTCCTGGCCCTGCCGCTGGGTATCGCACGGTCGTCGCGGCAGTGGTGGTTGCGTGCTCTGCCCTACGGCTACATCTTCTTCTTCCGTGGCACGCCGCTGCTCGTCCAGCTGTTCCTGGTCTACTACGGCCTGGCGCAGTTCGAGGCCGTGCGCCAGGGACCGCTCTGGCCTTATCTGCGCGACCCCTACTGGTGCGCGATCATCACCCTGACCCTGCACACCGCGGCCTATATCGCCGAGATCCTGCGCGGCGCGATCCAGGCGATCCCTCCGGGCGAGATCGAGGCGGCCCGGGCACTGGGCATGTCACGAGCGACGGCGCTGCTGCACATCATCCTGCCACGGGCAGCGCGCATCGGCCTGCCGGCCTATAGCAACGAGGTGATTCTGATGCTCAAGGCCAGCGCTCTGGCCAGTACCATCACCCTACTGGAACTGACCGGCATGTCGCGCACCATCATCGCCCGCACCTACCAGCCGGTGGAGATCTTCTTCGTCGCCGGGGTGTTTTACCTGGTGGCTGCTTATGTTCTGGTGCAGGGCTTCCGGCTGCTGGAGCGGCGCCTGCGGGTGGATGCCTGTCAGGGGCGCTGATGCGGCTCACCTGCCCTCTCCATGAGGGGCAGGTGCTGGCCTTACGACCCCTCGCGCTTTGTGCGATTGGCCGGTACCGGCTGTGTCTCCTCCTATCTTTCGAGCCTCTCCAGCGTTTGCTGGTAGAGGCTTTTGTGCAATGCATCATCGCGGATGAATCCGTTCCTATAAGAACCGCCCGATTGTAGGAGCGGATTTATCCGCGGTTGGAATGAAGTCTTGAGGTCTGTCCTGAATGTCTGATTTGAACGCTTTGCGCCTGGACGGTATCGATAGCCAGTTGATCGCAGCGCTGCAACTCAACGCCCGGGAGAGCGTGGCCATGCTGGCGCGCAAGCTCGGTATCGCGCGGACCACGGTGATCTCACGGATCGCCCGCCTGGAGAAGAGCAAGGTCATCGCCGGCTACGGCCTGCGCCTTGGTCAGCGCGTGCTGGATGGGGGGCTACAAGCCTACGTGGGGATGACCCTGCAGCCGCGCTCCAGCAAGGAGGTGCTACGCCGCCTGACTGCCATGGCGGAGGTGCAGCAGTTGTGCACGGTGAGCGGTGAGTTCGACTTCGTTGCCTGGGTGCGGGCCGACTCGCCGGAGCGCCTGGACGAGCTGCTGGATGAAATCGGCGCGGTGGACGGGGTAGAGAAAACCACCTCTTCAATCATTCTGTCCTGCAAGCTGGACCGCGGGCAAAAATTGTAAGGGGGGCGATCGTTCCCCGATTCTGCGCGGGGGTGCATCTTTAGCCGCTCCGCGGCTGGGGCGTAGAGTGTCCCCGGCTGAATGCCCACGTTGGAACGTGGAAGCCAGCAAAAAACAGCAGGCAAAAAAATGCCAGCGGTCAAGCCGCTGGCGGGTGGGAACAGCCTGAGTAGCTTAGGCCGCTGCTTGGGTTTCTGCGGCGTGCTCTTCGTAGGCCAGGCCGAAGCGGTTGGCCAGGAAGTCTTCCAGAACGACCTGCTCCTGGCTGATAAAACCGGACTGCGGCAGGCGCTTCTCACGGAACAAATCCAGCGCGGCGCAGATGCCGGCAGCGGTGGTGATCTGGATGGCGCTGGTCAGGCGGCCATTCTGCTCGGCGGCGAAGATTTTACGGCTGAACACTTCCTGCACCAGTTTGCCGTCACGCATGCCGCTCACGGTGACGAACACCAACACCACGTCCTGCATGGTGCTTGGCACGGCGCCGCGCAGGATGTCCTTCAGCTTTTCCTGATGGTCGACCAGGCGCAGGTCTTCCAGCAGGAATTTCATCAGATTGCGGTGACCCGGATAGCGCACGGTCTTGTAGTCGAGGACTTCGACCTTGCCTTCCAGGGTCTCGCACAGCGTGCCCAAACCTCCGGAGGTGTTGAACGCCTCGTATTCGACGCCGTCCAGGGAAAAGTGCTCCAGACCTTCGAGCGGCTGCACCATTTGCAACTTGCCGTTGCGAATGGCCTCGCAAGGGTGGCAGTACTCGTTGACCAGACCGTCGACGCTCCAGGTCAGGTTGTACTTCAGGGCGTTGGTCGGAAATTCGGGCAGAGCGCCGACGCGCATCTTCACTTCGCGCACGCTGTCGAAATGGCGCGCCAGGGCGTTTGCGGCGATGCCGATGAAGCCCGGGGCTAGGCCGCATTGCGGCATGAAGGCGGTCTTAGAACCTTCGGCGAGCTCGCGGATGGTCTTTGTAGCGTGCACGTCTTCGGTCAGGTCGAAGTAGTGGGTGCCGGTGGCCTTAGCCGCTTTGGCGACGCCGATGGCCATGTGGTAGGGCAGGGCGTTGAGCACCGCATCCTGGCCATGCATGGCCGCTTCCAGGGCAGCCCCGTCAGTCGAATCGACCTCGCGGGTGGCGATGCCAAGGGCGGCGATGGCCTTTAGCGAATTCTTGTCACGGTCTGCAACCAGAACCTTATAGTCGCCGGTGTTGTGCAGTAGTTGAGCGATGGTGTAACCGATGTGACCAGCGCCGAGCAGGAGGACGTTCATTGTTGTTTTCTCCAAGGTTGCCTTTCAGACCCGGCCAGTCTAGAGAGCGCGTACTTTGACGGTAAGACGCAAAATGCATCATTAAGATGCTGCGACAAGTCATTAAGACGTTCTTTCGATGCATTTGGTCGAGCTGAGGCTTCCTGCGTGCTTTAGCGCGAGAGGGGATCCGCATCTGTCCGCATTGTTTACAGGGGCGATTCACTGCGCCGAGTCCTCAGCGCCACAATGACCGCCACTGCCTTTCCAGACTCGTGACCCAAAGCTCTGCATCCCTACAAGCGAGCAGGTTATGCTGCATGGGCTCTTTCCCTCTAATAACAATGAGAGCCTCACATGTTCAAACGCTTAGCTTTTTCGCTTGCCGGCGGCCTGCTGCTTTCCACCGCTGTCGCCGCAGAAGTAGCCTCCAACTACAGCGTTGTCCTGCTCACAGAAAATTACCCGCCGTATAACATGGCGATCAACGGCAAGAACTTTGCGCAAGACGATACGATCGATGGCATCGCTGCCGATATTGTCCGCGAGATGTTCAAGCGCGCCGAGGTGAACTACAGCCTCACCTTGCGTTTTCCCTGGGACAGGATCTACAAGCTGGCACTGGAGAAACCCGGCTACGGGGTGTTTTCCACTACCCGTCTGCCAGAGCGCGAGCAGTCGTTCAAATGGGTGGGCCCAATCAGCTCTGATGACTGGGTCATGTTGGCCAAGGGGGACAGTCAGATCAGCCTGAGCAATCTGGACGAAGCCAAGCAGTACAAGGTAGGTGCTTACAAGGGCGATGCCACCGCTGAGTTCCTGTCCCAGCAAGGTTTGACGCCAATCACCGCGCTGCGCGACCAGGAGAACGCCAAGAAACTGCAGAACGGCCAACTTGACCTCTGGGCCACTGGTGATCCAGCTGGCCGCTACCTGGCCAAGCAGGAAGGCATCACCGGCCTGAAGACGGTTCTGCGCTTCAAGCGCTCGGAACTCTATCTGGCGTTGAATAAAGAGGTGCCGGATGAAGTGGTGCAGAAACTGCAGCGTGCGCTGGATCAGATGCGCGCCGAGGGCTATGTGGACGAAACCATCGAAAATTATCGCTGAGTGTGGTTACTTGCCGATCCCCTCGGGTGAGCGTTGACGCGTACGTGCTGTCCCGGGCTGAATGTGTTCCCTGCCCATGCGGGGCTGAACCTACTACGAAACTTTCGTAGTAGGACTTCTCGCGCGAGCCTGCGCTTCAGGAATGAGTCGTGTAAGGATCTCCGAGGTCGAAGCTAGGTGGGCTATGTCCTGTTGCAGATCGTCTGTTATATTCGTGATGAGAAGGTCGAGGGTTCGATTCCTTTCGCCGGTACCAATGAAATCAAGGCTCGCAGCGATGTGGGCCTTTTTCATTCGTGAGATGGGATTGCGCCGGGGTTACACTTCCGGGAAATCTACAGCCATCTCGCTCAGCCGCTCGACGATCTGTTCGACGCGGTTCAGTGCCCCGGTCACAGCCCCATCTGCCAGACAATCCGCACAGGCTTCATTTCGGAGCGGAGTGCACAGCTGGCTTGGCCATCTTCTCCAGCTCCTGCTTCTCGAGGTCGGACGCCAGCCATATGTTTGGCCCTCCTGGCTATTAGCCGCCAGCCCAGACGCTTGTCCCGTCGCGGCCTTTCGGGACTCAAGAAACTCGGAATGGCCGCGATCCCTCGCGCGTGCGCGCGTATTGCTCCCATAGCTTGTTGGCGCTGACACGATTTTGACCCAGGCTGATAATTTTGACTGACCCATATAAAGCCTCTGAAATCCCGCGCAAGGTCATCGTTTGCTGAGTCTTCGGGTGGGTCAATGAATTCCGGCAGCCTGGGTCAAAATCGTGTCAGCGCCAACAGACTATTGGTCTGTTGTGGGCCACGGGTGCTAGTCGGCACCAGCGGTGTCCTGCGCGGCCGGCCACACCAGTTGCAACCTTGGCTGCAACTTAGGCCTGAGTAACTCGCCCGGCGCGAACAGGTTGGGCAATGCGCTTTCGGGCGCGGCGCGGATAAATTCCTGTATGGCGGCGAGGCTCGCTTGATAGAGCGGGCTACCTGCGCCCCATTTATCGCTACGGCGCTCTGCGCTGTTCTCCAGGTCATTGACTGCGATCAGCTCGGCCAGGGTGCGCAAGCCTTCCCGGCGCGCTCGCTCCCGATCCACGCTGTTGATGTTCAGCAGGTCGGCCAGCGCCTCGAACCCCAGCTGGTCGGCGATGCTCTCGCGATCCAGAACGATCAACCGGCCATACCCCAGCAGTACCAGGCGGATACTGTTCAGTTCAGTGGCGCGGTGCTCGCGGGCTTGCTGTTCCATCTTGTCGGCGGCCAACATGGTGAACGGCTCGAACTGGCGCAGCTTGCGGGCCTTGCGGTGCAGCTCCCGACGTTCGCCGTATATTTTGTCACGCTCCTCGCACATGCGACGTACGATTCGCCGGGCGATGGTCAGGTTGTCTCGGGGGGTGACGATCAGCTTGGAGCCGATATTTGCAAGGCTCCTGATCAGGTAGGGCATGGGTTAGTTCTCCAGAATGTTGGCATCCGGCCAGCAGCCGCGCCCGCGAATATCGGCTAGAGCTTCGGCGTGGGTGATTGGATAGCACAGGCGTATCAACCTCTAAGGTGATTGCGGGCTGCGCCCTGGTATATCTAAAAAGGAGTCCAGTTTCTGTACTGGGCGTTTCACGCTATCGGTACGTTTTCTGTACCCTGCCTGTTCAGTTTCTGTACCGAGTGTTTTGCCCGCTCCAGGCTGAACTTGCGGGGGGCTGTTGCAGTGGCTGGCACTTCGATTTTCCCATCGCATTCGTCAATTGGTTGCCAGGTAATGGCGTACAGTGCGCAGCAGCCACCAGGTTTCATGAATCGGCCTTCACGAGTACGCACGATAAGGTTGCACCGTTGAAGCTCCATCAGGGCATTGGCGAGAGTGGACTTACTCCCAATACCCCATAGATTGGCGTTGGCAAACGTCGCGCTCAGATCACCGTTGTTACTGCCCCGATACTGACGCAGCAAGCACATCAGCACGGCCAATGCGCTGCCGGAAAGTCTGCGGAAATCCTCGCTGTCCATTACCGCATGGGGCAGCCGTGCAAAGGGCCCGGATTCCAGGCGCCCTTTGGCTCTGGCCCGGTTGCGAGCCACCTTATACCTCCAGCCGCGCCAGCACGTTGGATGCCAGCTCCATCTCGGTAGGCGGCATGCTGTAACGGATCACCGTACAAGGCTTACCCCAGCGATTTGGCACCTTTTCGGTCTGACGACTGATTATCAGACCGTGCGTATTTGCCAGGGTAGCGATGGTGCTGTTGAGACAATGATCGCCCAAGGTTTCCGCCACAAAACGGTTGAGGCTGGCTCCAGTGAGGAGGTGGGCCAAGATGCGGGCGAATTTGCTGGGAGAAGTAGGGCCACTCATGTTCAGCACTTCTCACCCAGTTGGACCGCTACCCAGGCATCTACTTCGGCGCTACTCCAGCCCACGGCGCGGGTGCCGATTTTGTGGGCCTTGGGGAAATCGCCGCGCTTCATCAGCTCGTAGATCCAGGCGCGACCGAAGCCGGTGGCGTCCATAACTTGCCGCAAACGATAGATACGGCGTTCAGCACGGTTGAAGCGATTGGACGGGGCAGACATAGCCAAACCTCCTTTGCGCTCGGTGGCGCGTCGTAGAATTGGCTACGGATTAAATACACCAGTGCAAGGACGGGCCATACCGAGATTTGGCCTCTGAGTTTTTCCGGAAAAACTCAAGTCGCGGGTTCTTCCTGATGCGCCTCGATGGCTGCGAGCGCTTCAAGTTCGGCAAGCTTCTGCGGCAGATTGAGGCGCAGAGGACGAACGTTTCTTTGGAAGCTCTCTCCTCCTTTGCTTGAGCCTCCTTGGCAATAGCCTACCGCCTCGGACATAAGCTGATACGGTATTTGGTTTCCCGTCAGTTTCGTCCAGATAAATAAATCAAGGTACGGCAGTAGGCCGTAACGAGCCCAGCTGTGATAGGCCGGTCGCTCTCGTTTGCTGGCAGTGCGTTGCTGTGATCGAACATCTTTCAGCCATGCCGAAAAGGCGTCCTTCAAAACGGAGTCCGTGGCCCGTAAGTTCACAAAGAGTGAACGGGACTCGTCGTTACTATTCTCAATAGGCGTCCTCATCGACGAGTCTGGAATCCAGTCTCCGGCAGCTATCTTGTTCGCCGTCTGGGCCCATTGCTCAGCCTCCTTGGGAAAGGCTGGTCCCAACATCAGAGACATGCCGCCTTTAAAAGCAATATCAGCGAAGCTCAACGGCCTTACTGGGCTTTCCAAGGCTTCCCAGTCCAAGCGGAAGCAATCGGTTGGGTCGTTTCGGACTCGCTCTGCCAGATCGCTCGCGCCATAGATATCTCCAATGGATATCAACTCAATAATTAATTGTCGGGTCTTGAGGCAAGTCAGCCAGTCTATAGCCATAAATGACTCGCAGGATTGGTATTCTCGTAAGTTGAACCAGCCCGGCAGGTCTTCCACTCGACCAATTTTTGCCATCACACGCCCCCTAGGCGCTCCATCGAATAGGTCAGTTGGACGGCATGGAGTTCCGCTTCTTGCTCCATCACGCCAGTCCAGTCGGTGCCCCTTTAGGCCGCTTGAAGTCGCCTTGAATGACATTGGCCGCAGGCGGCGTGGTGATGAACTGTGCCCATTCAGCCATCAGTGCCCGGCGCTTCTCCAAGAAGTCGGAGCGGGAGTAGGCCGCCTCGGTTTGGTCCCGTTCGTCATGGGCGAGCGCCAGTTCGCAGACTTCGCGTGGGTAGTGGGTCCGTTCGTTCGCCCAGTCCCGGAAGCTCGACCGGAAGCCGTGACGGGTGACGTCGTCATGTCCCAGGCTGTGTAGCAGGTTGCGGATGGCGTTCGCGTGGATGGCTCCGGTTTTGCCTTGGCCGGGGAATAGAAACGGGCTGCCCTCGATGCGCAGCAGTTGCTTGAGCATTTCCACAACTGGCTGTGCCAGAGGTATCTCGAAAGCCTTGCGGGCCTTCATGCGCTCATCTGGCAGTGACCAGACGCCGGCTTCCAGGTCGAATTCATCCCAGGTAGCCAAGCGGATCATTTGCGCCCGGGCTCCGGTGAAGATCATCAGGCGGGTGGCCACGGCAGCGCGAGAGTCGTGGCCAGCGAGGATGGTCATCAGCGCGGGTACGTCTTGCCACTTCATGGCGGCGAAGTGTTCGCGCTTGCGGGCCTTTTTCTTCTCCGCGCGGCTTAGCAGGTTGTCCAGATGCCCACGCCAGCGGGCGGGGTTGTCTCCCTTGCGCAGCTTGCGAGCCTTGGCAGCATCTAGTACCTGCTCGATTTGTCCGCGCACTTCGTCAGCAGTGCGGGTCTTGCTGCTCCAGATGGGTTGCAGGACGTGCAAGATGTGCTCGGTTTCAATATCACTGACCGGGAGCTTGCCGATGGCCGGGAAGGCGTACAGCTCCAACTTGCGCAGCCAGCCCTTGCGCCACTTCTCCGACCAAGTGGAGCTGTGCGTGGTGTGGTAGTCGATTGCAAGGGACTGGAAGGTCACACGCTGTGCCTCCTTGGCTTGCTGCGCCTCCCGTTCCGCCTCGCGTTGGGCATCCCTGGCCGCCATGGGGTCGATACCGTTCGCCAATTGCTTACGGTGGCCGGCCGCGACTAGACGCGCTTCCTTCAAGCTCACTTCGGGATAGCTGCCCAACCCCATGTCTCGGCGCCGGCCCGCAATCTGATAGCGCAACAGCCAGGACTTGCTCCTGGATGCCTTCACGACAAGACGCAAACCCTCGCCGTCCTCATAGGTGCCCGGCTCGTTCAGGTTTTCGACTTGCTTCGGGTTCAGCTTGCCCATGCTCCACTCCCTGATTCTGTCCCCACACTTGTCCCCACATTTTTAGGCTGGATGGGGGTAGTTCTGGCTAGCGCTGAGTAGACAGATATTAGGCTGAAAGCCGTGAAGCGCCTAGGGTGTGGAAGAAGTCGGTAGAAAATGCTGGGCAATAAAAAAGCCGGCTTGTGGCCGGCTTTTAGGGGGTGGCTTTGGCTTATTTTTGGTAGGCCGCAACCGCCTTCAGAATCTCAGCGCGGGCTTCATCAGCGTTGCCCCAGCGCTCTACTTTCACCCACTTGCCTTTCTCGAGGTCTTTGTAGTTCTCGAAGAAGTGCTTGATCTGCTCCAGGAGCAGGGCCGGCAGGTCGGTGTATTCCTTGATGTCTACGTACAGCTGGCTCAGCTTGTCGTGCGGCACGGCGAGCAGCTTGGCGTCGCCGCCAGCTTCGTCGGTCATGTGCAGGACGCCAACCGGGCGGGCGCGGATCACGGAGCCGGGTGCCACCGGGTAGGGGGTCACGACCAGCACGTCCAGCGGGTCGCCGTCGTCAGCCAGGGTGTTGGGGATGTAGCCGTAGTTGGCCGGATAGAACATCGGGGTGGCCATGAAACGGTCGACGAACAGGCAGTCCGTGTCCTTGTCGATTTCGTATTTGATCGGCGCATGGTTGGCCGGAATCTCGATCGCGGCGTAGATGTCGTTAGGCAGGTCTTTGCCAGCCGGGATCTTGCTGAAGCTCATGGTCGACTCCCAGGGGATGGGCCAAAAAAGTGGGCGCGATTATAGGCATATTCCCCAGCCGTTGCCACGCGCTTCTGCTCATCCATTAGTCGCGTCCTTGTAGGCAGGATGACTTTTCTGCAGCTCCTTGAGCCGTGTCAGCGGGTCCTGTCGGTAGAACGACATGAGCTGGCGGTACACGGCAGGGTAGGCCTCATGAAGTACGTCAGGGGCGCTGAAGAAGTATTCGCTGGTGACGGCGAAGAACTCGGCTGGGTCTTCGGCGGCGTAGGGATCGATGGGGAGTTCCGCGTCGGGGTTGCGGTCCAGCTGGGCGTTCATATCGTCGTACGCGCTCTGCATCGTCAGGGCCCAGTCGGACAGGCGCATGTCGCGGTGCAGGGGCGGTAGCCCATTGGGGTCGCCATTGAGCATGTCGAGCTTGTGTGCCAGCTCGTGGATCACCAGGTTGTAGCCTGCCCAGCCCCCGCTGGCCTGGACGCCCGGCCAGGCGAGGATGACAGGGCCGCGCTGCCAGGATTCGCCGCTGCGCTCGTCGTCCCATTCGTGGACCACTCCGCTGGGATCACGATGGCGTTGTGGACTGACGAAGTCATCGGGGTAAAGGATCAGTTCGTGGAAGCCCTGGTACCAGTCCAGCTCCGGCAAGTGCAGCAGCGGTAGCTGGGCCTGGGCGGCGAGCAACAGGCGATCTTCCCGGCTCAGTTCGACTCCAGGCAGGGCGGTAAGGTGCTTCTCATGCAGGAACAGCACGCTGCGCTCGCGCAGGCGCTGGTCATCGATGGCATCCAGCCCGTCGAGAATCGGTAAGCGCTGGCGCACCGCCGTCCAGGTCTTCGGCTCGACGGGGTTGCGCGCCAGGGTGCGCTGGCGTCGCCAGTTACGGAAGGACCACATATGGTCTCAGCTGGTGTGCTCGGCGTTCTTGGCGGCTGCTCTCGGGCGCAGGTGCTGGCGGATGAACCCGATGACCATGGGCAGCAGCGAGAGACCGATGATGCCGATCACCATGAGCGACAGGTTCTGCTTGATGAAGGGCACGTTGCCGAAGAAGAAGCCAAGGGTCACCAGGCCTCCGACCCAGAGGATCGTGCCCAGCACGCTGAAACCGAGGAAACGTGGGTAGGGCATCCGGCCGACGCCGGCAACGAAAGGCGCGAAGGTCCGGACGATGGGCAGGAAACGCGCCATGGTCACGGTCTTGCCGCCGTGACGTTCGTAGAACTCGTGGGTGCGCAGCAGGTAGTCGCGGCGGAAAATCTTCGAGTCGGGATTGCTGAACAGCCGTTCGCCGGCCGTCCGACCGATCACATAGTTGAGGCTGTCTCCGCTGATGGCCGCAACCATAAGCAGGCCACCCAGCAGCCATGGGTCCATGGCACCGCCGGCGGCCACGGCGCCAGCGATGAACAGCAGGGAGTCGCCAGGCAGGAAGGGCGTAACCACCAGACCCGTCTCGCAGAAGATGACCAGGAAGAGAATGGCGTAGATCCAGGTTCCGTAGTCGCTGACCAGCATGTTCAGGTAAACGTCAAGGTGGAGGATCAGGTCGAGCAAGTTGAAGTCCATGAGGCGCCTTGTGGTTTGCGGAGGCGGGGATAGGCCGGAGATGACGCATTATAGGGGTAAGTCGCCTTCCTGGAGCGTGTCGTTGGCCAGACGGCTATCGGCATGAAGGCTGCAACTGTATCCATTGTTTTCATGATGGAGGAGAGTTGCGCATGCCGTTGCAGCTCCTTGAGCACCCCGCTGTGAGCCTGGCCCAGGGGCATGGGCTGGACCTGCCCAACCAGGCGGCGCGTGCGCGCGCGACCTGGGTGGCGGGGCGACAGGGGCGCCCGCCCTTGCTCCTGGTGGCACTGCTATGGGGACGCCGGTGCATCAATGTGGTGCAGGTGCTCAATCTGTACCTGGATGCACTGTTCGCCGATTACAGCTGTACGCCCGATGGCTGGAGCGAGGCTCAGGCGGCTCGGCAGGTGCTGGCGGCGCTCAATCTGCAACTCTTTCGCCGGCGTCGTGCCGGCGAGCCCGTGCCTGAGCTGAGTGCCGGTCTTCTGTTGGTGCAGGATGGTGAAGCGCATTTCCTCCAGGCTGGTGCGATTGGCCTGGTACGTATCCAGGGCGACGATGTGCACTGTCTGGTGGGGCGCGAGAATCCCCTGGGCGTTCAGGCTGAGTTGGCCGTGGTCCAGCACAGCCTGCCGCTGGTCAGTAACCAGCCGTTGTTGCTGGCACCGCAACCCTTGCTGGAAGTGGCCGACCTGCGAGCATTCAAGGCCAGCTGCGACGATCTCCAGCCGGGGCGATTGGGAGCTGTGCTGGAGCCACTGCTTGGTGCCCCGGGGGCCGCGGCCATCGTGCTGCCAGGCGAGCCGGATAATTTGCCGCCGCCCAGCCCCTGTAGCCGTTGGCCCCGCCTCGAGAACGTCATCGTAGGGGCAAGGGTGGATGGTTGGACGGTTCAAGCGCCCTGCGGCTACGGCTCGCCGGGTCGGATGTTCCTGGCCCGGGATGAAGAGGGCAGGGATGCGCTCTTCTGGGCGGCGGATACGGATGCCGACGAGGCCTTCTGGCAGCGGGAGTGGGTGTTAAGGCGCAGTCCGGTGCCGAGCCTGCCGCAGGTTCTGTCGCCGCGACAGCCCAGGCACCACGCCTTCCTGCTGTTCCAGTTCCCGTCGGAACGAATGCGCAGCATGACGGAGCGGCTAGCGGCAGATGGCCCTTGGAATGCGAAGGGTGCAATGGCGCTGCTGGTTCAGTTGATCGAGGCCGTGCGCTCCTTGCAGCGTCGTGGCATGCAGGGGCTCTGGCTCGATCCACGGCAGATCCTGGTGGCGGATGACGGCCGTGTGCTGCTGCTGCCGGAATTTGCGGCGATCCTGCCGGGGGTGTCACGTCAGGTGACGCCGCAAGATGCCGTACCGCTGGCTCCCGAACTGCGTCATGGTCGTGCATTGGATGGCAGCGCCGATCAGTTCGCCCTGGCATCGCTGACCTACTGGATGCTCTGTGGGCGCTGGCCGGAGGTTGCCTGCCCGGAAGGCGGCCAGGTCAGCCGTTACGTGCCGCTGGTTGGCTATGTGCCCGACCTGCCGGCAGGCTGGGACGGTGTATTGGCCAGGGCACTGGCGCCGCAGCCAAGGGCCCGCTTCGAGGCGCTTTCGGAGTTCCAGCAGGCCCTGGAACGGCCGCTGGCGCAGGTGGCCAGGGAACCGGTGACGAGGCAATGGACCACGACGTTGCATCTGGCGTTGATCATGCTGATCGGGCTGCTGGTGTCGTTTGGACTGTGGCTGGGGTGGTGATGAGGTGGGGCCTTCGCTGTAGCAGCCAGCTTGCTGGCGAAGGCGGGGTGAGGTTCGCGAGCAAGCTCGCATCTACGGGGACAGTGGGTTTCTGGTGTAGCCCCCTCACCGGTTTATGAGAGAGGGGGCTCGCCTGTTCACTCGCCGTTGATGGGCAGGATGTAGTTCTTGAACTCGGTGTCTTCGTGGAAACCGATGGACTCGTACATCCTGTGCGCCACGGTGTTGCTGACCTTGCTCGATACGCGCATGCGCACGGCGTTGGTCTCGCGGGCCATTTTCTTCGCCGTCTGCAGCAGGCGGTCGGCGACCAGTTGGCGGCGGGCATCTTCGGCGACATAGATATCGTTGAGGATCCACACGCGCTTCAGCGCCAGCGAGGAAAAGCTCGGATAGAGCTGGCAGAAACCCAACAGACGGTCATCCTCATCGGCGAGGGCCAGGTAGATTACCGACTCTTTACGGCTCAGGCGCTTTTCCAGGAACTTGCGCGAGGACTCGGGGAAGGGCAGCTCGCCGTAGAACTCGCGGTATTTCACGAATAACGGGGTCAGAAGGTCCAGGTGCTCAAGGGTGGCTTGGACGATGCGCATGGCGGGCCTCGGCGTTGGATAGTGGGCTGGTTTGGTAATGCAGGTGCTATGCCAGCAAACGGCTCTGATCCTGCACCAGAAAATGTGGAATGCGCAATCCAAACAAGCGTTTGAGTGGTGGCGCGGTGGACTCTCTGTGGGTGCGAATTCATTGGCGCTGTCGGCGTTAGCGGTTGCTAGCCATCAACGGTCGGGCTGAGAGCCCTGTAGGAGCGAGGGGGCGCCGAGTTCTTGCTCGCGAAATGAGCCCGTTCGCCAGCAAGCTGGCTCCTACAAGGGAGCCAGCCAGTGACAACACTTAACTGGGACAGAGCCAATGAATTCGCACCCACATGAAAGCAACGTCACAGTTCCATCCGGGCTGAAACTCGAACACAGGCTCAGTGCTTGTCGCTCGCCAGCAGGAAGTTTCCGGCCAGGGCCAGGTCGGGTTCGCCCGCGAGGCTCGGCACTTCGGCCTCGTCTTTCAGGCTCACCCCGGATAGCTGCCGACGGCAGGCCTCGCGCATCAGGAAGAGCAGGCGGTGGGCCGCCATGCCGTAGCTGAGGCCTTCCAGGCGCACATTGGAGATGCAGTTGCGGTAGGCGTCGGTCAGGCCCACGCGCGGCGCGTAGGTAAAGTACAGGCCCAGACTGTCCGGCGAGCTCAGCCCGGGGCGTTCGCCGATGAGGATCACCACCATCTTCGCGTCGAGCAATTCGGCCACTTCATCCGCCACGGCTACCCGCCCCTGCTGCACCAGGACCACCGGTGACAGGCTCCAGCCTTCGGCGAGCGCTTGCTCTTCCATGCGCTCAAGGAGCGGCAGGCTATGGCGCTGTACCGCGAGGGCAGACAGACCGTCGGCGATCACCACGGCGAGGTCATGGCCGCCGGGGAAAGCAGCGGCGTGCTGGCGCAGGCGTTCGACCGACGCGGCATCGAGGCGGCGGCCCAGGTCAGGGCGTTGCAGGTAGGTGTCGCGGTCGGGCGCGGCGCTGTGCAGCAGCAGGGTGGCCCGGCCTCGCTCGGCCAGCTGCTCTGTGATGCCAGCATGGTCGAAGGGCAGGTGCACGGCATCCCGCGCCTGGGCGTGGGCGTATTGGAAATTCAGTTGCGCCGTGGTCGGCAGGCTGGTGCCGGCGCGGCCAAGGGCGATGCGTGCCGGGGTCAGGCGGCGCAGTTCCTCCCAGGGGTTGGCGGTGGTGCCTGAAGTGAGTTTCGGGTCTTTCATACTGCTCTCCTTCTGGCTTACCCCAACTGTGCCAGCGCGTGGCGGAAGGCCGGTGGCAGCTGATCGCCGAGAATCACTCGGCCATCGCTCTGCACCAGGATGCCCATGCGCTCCAGCCAGGCCTCGAACTCCGGTGCTGGCTTCAGGCCCAGGCTCTGGCGGGCGTAAAGGGCGTCATGGAAAGAGGTGGTCTGGTAATTGAGCATCACGTCGTCGGAACCGGGGATGCCCATGATGAAGTTGATGCCGGCGACCCCGAGCAGGGTGAGCAGCATGTCCATGTCGTCCTGGTCGGCTTCGGCGTGGTTGGTATAGCAGATGTCGCAGCCCATCGGTACGCCGAGCAATTTGGCGCAGAAGTGGTCTTCCAGGCCGGCGCGGATGATCTGCTTGCCGTTGTAGAGGTATTCCGGGCCGATGAAACCGACCACGGTGTTCACCAGGAACGGGTTGAAGTGCCGGGCCACGGCATAGGCGCGGGCTTCGCAGGTCTGCTGGTCGACACCATGGTGGGCATTGGCCGAGAGGGCGCTGCCTTGGCCGGTCTCGAAATACATCAGGTTGTTGCCGAGGGTGCCGCGCTTCTGCGAGAGGCCTGCTTCGTAGCCTTCCTTGAGGATGTTCAGGCTGATGCCGAAGCTGGCGTTGGCGGCCTCGGTGCCCGCAATGGACTGGAACACCAGATCCAGCGGTACGCCGCGGTTGATGGCTTCGATGGACGTGGTGACGTGGGTCAGTACGCAGGCTTGGGTGGGGATCTCATAGCGCTGGATGATGGCATCGAGCATCTCCAGCATGGTGCAAATCGAGGCGATGTTATCGGTGGCCGGGTTGATGCCAAGCATGGCGTCGCCATTGCCGTAGAGCAGGCCGTCGAGGATGCTCGCGGCGATGCCGGCCGGATCGTCGGTTGGGTGGTTCGGCTGCAGGCGGGTGGAAAGGCGCCCGCGCAGGCCCATGGTGTTGCGGAAGCGGGTGACGACGCGGATCTTCTGCGCCACCAACACCAAGTCCTGCACGCGCATGATCTTCGACACGGCGGCGGCCATCTCCGGCGTCAGGCCAGGAGCCAGGGCACGCAGGCTGGATTCGTCGGCGTGCTCACTGAGCAGCCAGTCACGCAGGCCGCCGACGGTCAGGTGGCTGACCGGGGCGAAGGCCGTACGGTCGTGGCTGTCGATGATCAGCCGGGTTACTTCATCGTTTTCGTAAGGGATCAACGCTTCGTCGAGGAAGTGCTTGAGGGGGATGTCAGCCAGGGCCATTTGTGCGGCGACCCGCTCACCATCGCTGGCGGCAGCGACACCGGCCAGATAGTCGCCGGAGCGGGCGGGGCTCGCCTTGGCCATGACTTCCTTGAGGCTGTCGAAGCGCCAGGATTCGCCGCCAACGATATGGGAAAAACTGCTCACAGGAAGCTCTCCTCGGTGAGGCGCCCCGCCACGGGAAGGCGGGGCGTGGGCGGGCGTCAGGCGCGGCTCAGCAGGGCATCGGCCGGCGCGTTGGCGCGGTGGTGGGCGGTGAACTGGAAGTAGATATAACCGGCAACCATGAAGCCAAGGAAGACAAAACCGATCAAGGTGTTGAACCACGCCATCGCCAACAGGCAGACCACTGCCAGGACCAGCGCAACGGCCGGTACCACTGGGTAGCCCGGCGCACGGAAGGTGCGCTCCAGGTCCGGCTCGGTGCGACGCAGTTTGAACAGGCTCAGCATGCTGATGATGTACATGACGATGGCGCCGAATACCGACATGGTGATCATGGCGGCCGTCAGGCTCATACCCTGCAGGTTCACCAGACCATCGCTGTAGATCGCCGCGATGCCGATCACGCCGCCGGCGATGATCGCGCGGTGCGGGGTCTGGAAACGCGACAGCTTGGCCAGGCCGCGCGGCAGGTAGCCGGCCCGGGCGAGGGCGAAGAACTGGCGCGAGTAGCCGAGGATGATGCCGTGGAAGCTGGCCACCAGGCCGAACAGGCCGATCCACACCAGCATGTGCATCCAGGTGGAATCGTTGCCGACCACGGCCTTCATCGCCTGCGGCAGCGGGTCGTTGATGTTCGAGAGTTCGCGCCAGTCGCCGACGCCGCCGGCCATGATCATCACGCCGATGGCGAGGAACACCAGGGTCAGGATGCCGGCGATATAGGCACGCGGGATGGTGCGTTTCGGGTCCTTGGCTTCTTCGGCGGCCATGGCTGCGCCCTCGATGGCGAGGAAGAACCAGATGGCGAAGGGAATGGCGGCGAAGATGCCGGAAAGTGCGGTGCTGCTGAACTCATTGCTGCCGGCCCAACCGTTGACCACGAAGTTGCTGAAGCTGAAGCCTGGCGCCACGACGCCCATGAACACCAGCAATTCCGCCACCGCCAGCACGGTCACCACCAGCTCGAAGGCGGCGGCGATGCTGACGCCGAGGATGTTCAGGGTCATGAAGATGATGTAGGCCCCGACCGCCGCGTGCTTGGGGTCTAGCTCGGGATACTGCACGTTGAGGTAGGCGCCGATGGCCATGGCGATGGCCGGCGGGGCGAAGACGAACTCGATCAGGGTGGCGATACCGGCGATCAGGCCACCTTTCTCACCGAAGGCGCGGCGACTGTAAGCGAAGGGGCCGCCGGCATGGGGGATGGCGGTGGTCAGTTCGGTGAAGCTGAAAATGAAGCAGGTGTACATGGTCGCCACCAACAGCGCCGTGACGAGGAATCCCAGGGTGCCGGCGGTACCCCAGCCGTAGCTCCAGCCGAAGTACTCGCCGGAGATCACCAGGCCTACGGCGATGCCCCAGAGATGCAAGGTGCCCAGTGTTGGTTTTAGTTGTGATGTGCTCATTGCGACTCCTCTGCCCGGAGGCGTGGACGGATAACCTGTGGTCGATCTTATCGGCCACCCACCCCACAGGACTTGACCGTCGGATATGCATCAACACACCTGCGGTCAAGTTGTATCGAACTGTTACCCATTGCCCCACGTGCCCGATTGCCCCGATGCGGGGCAAGGCTTCCAGCAATGCCCAGCAATGGCTCGCGGCCTGTTGCAGGGCGACTTGCAGGGGCGTGATCCAGAGCGTTTAGGGGCGAGGCATGAGTCTTGCTTGAATGTTCATTCAAAAAAAATCCGGTAGCCCGCAATGAGCCAGCTCCTGTTCCCGAGTGCCAGCCTCAATGCTCCGATGGTGAGTAATGTTGGCGTGCTGTCCGCTGCTGCCAGTGGCCTGGATAGCTTCATCACCGGCCAGGGCGGCGACCTCGACCGTGTCTTCGGCCGTGCCGGTATCGACCCCGAGCAATTGCGCCACCCTGCACTCAGCCTGGCCCTGACCAACTATTGCCAGGTGCTTGAGGAAGCGGCGCGGCAATCGGGCTGCGACAACTTCGGTCTGCGCTATGGCCAGCAGTTCCAGCCGCAGGCGCTGGGGCTTTTGGGCTATGTCGGGCTGTGTTCAGAAACCGTGGAAGATGCCCTGAAGAATTTCGCCGCGGCCTTTCCCTATCATCAGCACAGCACCCTGATCCGCCTGGTGGATTGCGGCGAGTGCTATCGCTTCGACTATCAGGTGCGCCACGGTGCGATCCTCGATCGCCGCCAGGACGCCGAGCTGACCATGGGCATGGCGCTCAACCTGCTCCGTCATGCACTTGGTCGCGACTGGACGCCGCGCGCTGTGGCCTTCGAACACGCCCGCCCGGAGGGCTGGCAGGAACACTCCAGGGTGTTTGGTGCACCAGTGCAGTTCGAACGCGCCTGCAATTCGCTGCTGGTACCTAAGGGGGATCTGCATGGGCAACTCATGCCCGAGCGCGATCCAACGTTGTTATTCCTGGTCCAGGACGTGATCCGCCGCCTCGGTGAGCAGGGCGCCCGGCCTAGCCTGGTGGAAGATGCCGGCACGCAGATCCGCCTGGCCCTGGCCGAAGGCGAACCGTCACTGGAATTGATCGCCGAACGTCTCGAACTGACGGCGGCAGGATTGCAGCGGCGCCTGCGCGAGGCGGGCTTGAGCTTCAGCCAACTGGTCGAACAGACCCGACGTGAGTTGGCGGTGCATTACCTGCGTCAGCGGCAACGGCCGATTTCTGAACTGGCGCCGTTGCTCGGTTATTCCGAAACCAGCGCTTTCTCCCGGGCTTTCCGCCGCTGGTTCGGCGTCAGCCCCCGCCAATGGCGCGGCGACGAGCGCTGATGCCAGGGGGCGAGACCACTCTGTAGGAGCGAGCTTGCTCGCGAAGCGCAACCTCGTATTCGCCAGCAAGCTGGCTCCTGCAAGACAACCACCCACCCCGCAGGCCACAAGCCGCACCACCCCTGCCGCGGTTTCCAGCCAGGTATCAAAAGCAGCCCAGCGAGTGGGTATGGAGGAGCGAGGGGAGCGCCGAGTTCTTGCGCGCGAAGATCACCGCACCATTCGCCAGCAAGCTGGCTCCTACAGGGTTTTTACCCGGGCGCAGAGTCCAATGAAAAACGCGGCCGAAGCCGCGTTTTTCATCACCCACCGGGTATCAGAAGAAGCCCAGCGGATTGATGTCGTAGCTGACCAGCAGGTTCTTGGTCTGCTGATAGTGGTCGAGCATCATCTTGTGGGTTTCACGGCCGACGCCGGATTTCTTGTAACCCCCGAAGGCGGC
>NZ_JAGTIS010000011.1 GCF_018704125.1 Metapseudomonas boanensis
CCCATCCCGAACTCAGTAGTGAAACGACGCATCGCCGATGGTAGTGTGGAGCTTCTCCATGTGAGAGTAGGTCATCGTCAAGCTCCTATCCCAAACCCCCGATACGCCCAGGCGTGTCGGGGGTTTGCCTTTGGGCACGGGAAAAACCGGCTTCGGTCCGGCCGCTGGAACAGGGCTGAAGGGGGAGCCGAAGCGCAGCAGATGTCCCCATGCCGGACAAGCAGTTTTGATAGCTTTTGCCAGGGCCGGCCATTCAACGATGGGCAAAAGTGACTCGCCTAGGAAGGCGAAACAGTCCCGCGCGATGCGCTGTTGGCTGCGGCGCTGCTAAGACAGGGAGTCCTTGGCAATCCCAATGGCCGCCTGTCATTCCTCGATTTCAACCAACTGGCCAGTGTGGCACTGGCGCAGTGCCGGGAGCCTGCACTGGGGCTGGTCCTCAAGCAACGCCTCAACGTCTCCATCCACGGCATTCTTGGCTACGCAGTATTTTGTCCAGCGCCAACCTCGGCCATGCCCTGCAATTCGCTTTGAAGTACTACCGAGTGCTTGGCCTAGCCTACGAACTGGAACTGATGAAGCAGTTCGATTGCGTGCAACTCCGTGCAACCGAGTCCTTTCCCATGGGCTCGCTCGGCTGCTTTGCGGGCGAGGGGCTGCTGAGCAGCTTCTTCAGCATTGCCCGGTTTCTGGTTGGCGAGGCGCTGGAGGGGCAGCAGGTGGGCTTTGCTTACACTGCACTGGGCTACGCCGCGCGTTACTCCGAGGTCTTTGGCGTTGCTCCGGTCTTTGAGCAGCCTTTCCATTGGCTGAGCCTGCCCAACGCCTAAATCGATCGGCCGATGGCCCTGGCCAACCCCGCTACGGTGCAAATGTGCGAACAGCAGTGCGAGGCGTTGCTGGCTTGCAGGACGCATTGCTCACCCGCGTACGCCGCCTGCTACTGGCCCGCCCAGGCGATTTTCCCGATTTCGATAGCGTTGCCCACATACTGCATACCAGCTGCCGGAGCCTGCGTCGCCGCCTGACGGCCATGGGGATCAGTTACCAGCAGGTCTTGGACGAAGTGCGTAAGGGCCTGGCCCTGCAATACATCGTCACCATCCATTTGCCGCTGTACGAGATTTCTTGCCTGCTTGGGTTCAGCGACCCGTCAAACTTCCTCCGCGCCTACCATAAATGGACGGGCAGGCTAACCAGCGATTATCGTGCCGAGCCATGAACCTGAATACACAGCGCTCTGCACGCCAAGATGCGGCCGGGGCTCAGCGTTGTAACGGAGACATCTGATGAGAGAGCCAACGACCCTGATCCGTGAAACCTTCCCTGTTGGGCCTTTGCAGTGCAACTGCACCCTGATCGGCGATCCCATCAGCAAGAAGGCTATCGTGGTCGATCCAGGCGGTAACCATGAGTTGATCCTGGCGCGGCTTGAGGCCCATGAGCTGAAGCTGGTCAGCATTATTCACACGCACGCCCACCTGGACCATTTCCTCGCGTCCGGAGAATTGAAGAAGGCTACCGGTGCTACGCTCCACCTGCACAAGGAGGACCAGTTCCTCTGGGACAACCTGGAAATGCAATGCCGCATGTTCGGCGTACCCTATAAGCCCGTACCGTCGCCTGACCAGTGGCTGGCCGACGATGAGGAGCTGGCCTGTGGTTGCGGCGTGGCCTTGCACACGCCAGGGCATACGCCTGGCTCCATGAGTTTCTGGTTTCCCCAGGCCAAGTTGCTGATTGCTGGCGACACGTTGTTCCGTCGCGGAATCGGCCGGACCGACCTGTGGGGCGGTGATTACGGCACCATAGAGCGCTCGATCAAGCAGCGCCTGTACAGCCTTGACGAGGACGCCACCGTGATTACCGGCCACGGTCCGGAGACCCGACTGGGGGAGGAAATGCGTGAAAACCCCTTCGTGCGGGCCTGATGCACGGAATTTCTATCGATTGCTGTGCTCTAATTGTGCGCAGCCGAGATCGGCTGTAAGAATTCTCAGGAGTAAAAAGTCCATGTTCACCCCGCGTCGCCTGATCATCGCCGCTACTGCCTTCGCCATGCTTTCGGGCTGTGCACAAACCCCTTACGACGTCCAGAGCCAAGCCCCAAGCGAAGGCAGCGGCATGAGCAAAACCGCCAAGTACGGTGCCCTCGGTGCTCTGGCTGGCGCCGTGGCAGGTGCTGCGATCAATCACGACAACCGTGGCAAGGGTGCGCTGATCGGTGCCGCCGTTGCGGGCGCGGCCAGTGCCGGCTACGGCTACTACGTCGACAAGCAGGAAGCCGAGCTACGCCGCAGCATGGAAGGCACAGGCGTCCAGGTGCAGCGTGATGGCGACAATATCAACCTGATCATGCCGGGCAGCATTACCTTCGCCACCGACTCGGCCGATATCGCCAGCAACTTCTACAACCCGCTGAACAACCTGGCGACCTCCTTCAAACAGTACGATCAGAACAACATCGAGATCGTCGGTCATACTGATAGCACTGGCAGCCATCAGTACAACATGACCCTGTCGCAGCGTCGTGCGCAGAGCGTGGCCAACTACCTGATGGCCCAGGGCGTCAACGGTGCCCGTGTCTCCTCCCGTGGCATGGGCCCTGACCAGCCTGCCGCCAGCAACGCCAATGAGGCCGGCCGTTCCCAGAACCGTCGTGTGGAAGTCAAGCTGACACCTATCCCCGGCGCTCAGGTTTCGCAACAGTAATACTGATCCCGCTGAGTGCAAGAAGGCCCGCATAAGCGGGCCTTCTTGTTTCCGGGGCTGTCTGTCGAAGGGCAACACGCTCACCGCCAGTTATTGGATTCCTGTCTAAACTGGCGAGGTGGGTTGCACCGAATCTCGCCGAGCCTGCACGCCAGTTGTCAATGGCTGCTTGCCGGTATCCACGGAGTGGACAGGAGACAGCATGGAAGACAAATCCCCCTCTTTTTTAGAGCGCTTCGGTGTGCCAGCGCTCGTCACCCTTGCCTTGATCGTTGGCCTTGGCGGGCTGGTGCTCTGGCAGTGGCTGGCCCTGGAGGACCGTAACCGCAACGAGTACGAGCAGCGCTTTCGCATCGAGGCCGAAGAGATTGCTCAGCGCGTCAATGCCCGCATGCTGGCCTACGGCATGGTGTTGCGCGGGATGTCCGGCTTGATGGTGGGCAGTTCCAACGTCTCTGCCGAAGAGTGGTCCAGGGCGGCCGAACAGTTGCAGTTGCAGGATCGCTATCCGGGAATTCAGGCCCTGGTCTGGGCGCGTGCACTGAAGAAGGCGGAGCTGAGCCAGTTCGTCGGGGAAATCTGGGATCAGGGGAGGCGGGAGTTTCGTGTTTTTCCGCCGGGTGAGCGCGACGAGTATGTGGTGGTTCAGTACAGCAACCCGCTGGATTGGCGCAACCGTCGTGTGCTGGGTTACGACATGCTCAGCGAGCCGGTGCGTAAGCTGGCCGTGGAGCAGGCGCGAGAGAGCGGCGAGGCCCGTCTGACGGGGCCGGTGAAGCTGAAGCAGGAAACCGAGCAGGACGTCCAGAGCGGTGTGCTGCTGTACATGCCGGTGTATCGGGTCGACGCGCCGATCACGACGGTCCAAGAGCGCCGCGATGCCTTACTGGGCACTGTGATCGGCGCATTCCGCGTGCACGACCTGATGGATGGCATCCTGGGGAGCCAGAACGCCCTTTATCAGATCGACCTGCGAGATATGGGCAGCCCTGATGACCCTTTGCTTGCCGAAGCCGAAAATGCCGTGCAACAGCCGCGCTTTCGCCAGGTCGAAGAGCTCAATCTGTTCGGCCGCACCTGGGTGTTGGGCATCAGCAGTACGTCCGAATATGAGGCCATGCTGGGCAATAACCGCCTGGCCTTCAGCCTGTGGACCGGTCTCGCCGCTGCGATTCTGCTAGGTCTGCTGGTCGGTGGCTATCTCTACCAGCGCGAGCGCCGTCTTTTGCTCACCCAGGCTGCCGCTGCGGAGTTGCGCGAGCGTGAGGAACGTTTCCGTCTTGTGGTCGAGGCCTCGCCTAATGCCATCCTGCTGGTCGATGCGCGGGGGCGAATCGAGATGGTCAATCGCCAGATCGAGCAGCTGTTTGGCTACAGCCGCGACGAGCTTTTGGGGGAGACGGTGGAACGGCTCCTGCCGGAGAGCTTCAGAGCGGCCCACGTGGGGCTGCGCAAGGGCTACCAGCAGAGGCCCGAGCAACGGCGCATGGGTAGCAACCGCGAACTCCATGGCCAGCATCGCGACGGTCAATTGATTCCCCTGGAGGTGGGCCTGTCGCCCATCCAGAGTGGCGGCGAACTGCTGGTCCAGGCGGTGATCATCGACATCAGCGAGCGCAAGGCAGCCGAGCAGCGCCTGCGCGACCAGGCCGAGCAGCTGATCCTGGCCAATCGCTACAAATCCGAGTTCCTCGCCAACATGTCCCATGAGCTGCGTACGCCGCTGAACAGCATCCTGATTCTCAGCGATCAGCTGCGGCAGAACCTAGCCGGTAACCTCACTGAGCGTCAGGCCCGCCATGCCGATATTGTCCACAAGGCGGGCAATGACCTGTTGCAGCTGATCAACGATGTGCTCGACCTCGCCAAAATCGAGGCGGGGCGCATGCAGTTGAAGCTGGAGCCGCTCAACGTCCAGGATATGCTCGCTGAGCTGGATGGCAGCCTGCGCCCCATGGCCGAGATCAAGGGATTGCGCCTGGTCACAGAGGTCCAGGCGGGCGTTCCGCGGGTTATCCATAGCGACCGAGTGCGTCTGCATCAGATCTTGCGGAACCTGCTTTCCAATGCTCTGAAATTCACCGAGCACGGCGAAGTAGGCATCAGCATTGAGCTGGACCCGGCAGGTGCTTGCGATGGACGCGAAGTGCTGCGCTTCGTGGTGCGCGACACCGGAATCGGCATCGCCGAGGACCAACGCGAGCGAATTTTCCAGGCCTTCCAGCAGATAGACGGCTCCACCAGCCGCCGTTTCGGCGGCACGGGCCTGGGGTTGGCCATCACCCGACAGTTGGTACTGGCCCTGGAGGGCAGCATCAGCCTTGAAAGTGCGCCAGGCAAGGGGGCGAGCTTCATCGTGCGGCTGCCGGTAGCGGTAGCGGCGGTGCAGCCGACGATGGAAGAGGCCTCGACGCAACCCCTGCGCAGCGGTCAGGGGCCGGCAGTGCTGATCGTCGAGGATGACGCCAATTTCGCCTCTGTGATTGCCGAGGAAGCGCAGAACCACGGGTTTTCCACCGTTCTCTGCCGCAGTGGCAAGCAGGCCATGACTGTGCTGCAGGAGGAGCGTTTCGTGGCGGTGATTCTCGACATCCTGCTGCCGGACGTCAGTGGATGGCAGATCTACCGGCGCCTGCGCAGCCTGGCCAACCATCGAGGAACGCCAGTGAACATCATCTCTTGCGTGCCCCAACCCCAGGACTGGGAGGAGGACGGTACCCGCTACCTGGTCAAGCCCATTGCACGCGAAGACCTGGAGCAGGTCTTCGAAGGCATCGAGCGGGTCGGCGTGGAGTCTCGTCGGCTGCTGCTGGTTGAGGATGTCGAGGTGGAGCGCGAACATTATCGCGAGCACCTGGAGCGGCTGGGCTTCGAGGTCACCGCCAGCGCCAGCGGCGAGGCGGCCAGCCAGGCCTATGCTGTGCAGTCGTTCGATGCCCTGGTGGTCGACCTCGACCTGCCCGACCAGGATGGGTTCGAATTACTCGAGCGGCTTGATCGCCTGCGGCCGTTGAACGGCGCGCAGGTGGTGGTTAATACGGGCGTGGACATCGAGCAGCAGAGTCTTCAGCACTTGCGCCGCTACTCGGCCGTGGTGGTGCGCAAGGCAGGCAATGACCTGGACGGGCTCAGTTTCGCTGTCGAAGGGTTTCTCGCCAGCGTGCGCGAGCCTAAGGGGCAGCAAGGTCATGCCGGTATCGTTGACCCGCTGGAGGGAGGGCGCGTCCTGCTGGTCGACGATGACGTGCGCAACATCTATGCCTTGAGCGCGCTGCTCGACGAGGTCGGCTTGAAGGTGACGGCCGCGAGCGATGGACTCGAGGCCATCGCCTGCTATCAGCGCGAGCCTTTCGATCTGATCCTGATGGACATGGCGATGCCCGAAATGGACGGCTACACCGCCACCAGAGTCCTTAAGCAGAAGCACGGTTGCAGCATCCCTGTGATCGCACTGACGGCCCATGCCATGAAGGGTGATCGGGAGAAGTGCATTACCGCAGGTGCCGACGACTACCTTGCCAAGCCGGTGAGTCGTCAGGATCTGTTGGACATGCTCTATCGTTGGCTTGACAACCCGGGAGGTCGCGATGGCAGACCTGCAGCCTAGGGAAAATCCGTTGTACAACATCTTGCTGGTGGTGGACGACCGTCAGGAAAATCTCATCGCCATGGAAGCCTTGCTGGACAACGGAGATTGGCAAGTGCGTACCGCGAACTCGGGCGAAGCGGCGTTACGCTGCCTGCTTGAAGAAGAGATTGGCCTGGTGCTGCTGGACGTGCAGATGCCGCGCATGGATGGCTTCGAAGTGGCGCGGCTGATGCGCTGTAGCCCGTTGACTCGCTATACGCCCATCATCTTCATTTCCGCCATCGCCCATACCCAGGATGCGGTGCTGCGCGGTTATACCTCGGGCGCTGTGGACTTCATCCTCAAACCCTTCGACCCCCAGGTGTTGCGCTACAAGATCCAGTCGCTGCTGGCCCACGAACGCAATCGCCGCGATCTCTTGCACCTCAGCCAGCAACTCGACAGCGCCCGAGCCTTTAATGCGTCGGTGCTGGAAAACGCGGCGGAAGGCATTGTTGTGGTCGGCGAAGATGGCCTGATCAGCTTTGCCAACCCGGCCATGGCGCAGATGCTCCAGTGCAGCGTCGGCGATCTGGAGGGCAGAACGCTGCTGTCACTGTTCGGGTTCCCGGAAATGGCTGTCGAATGGCGTTTTTCGGAGTTCTATCGGCATTGGAGGCAGGGGCTGACCTACCGACTGCACGACGCGAGCCTGCAAACTCTGGGTGGAGAACGCCTGCCGGTAGCCGTGTCCTGCTCGCCCTTGCCGCGCGCCCAGCGCTCCATGGTGGTGATCGCCCTGGATATGTCGGTCGTGCGCCACCTGCACGCCCAGCTCGAATCCCAGGCCATCACCGATGCCCTTACCGGGCTGCTCAACCGACGCGGCTTCTACCAGTCGCTGGAGTCGGTGCTGGCGCGCATCGAACGCAACGGTAAGCGCATGGCGGTGCTCTACCTCGACCTGGACGGCTTCAAGCTGATCAACGACTCCCTCGGCCACGAGGCCGGAGACCATGTACTGCGTCGGGTGGCAGAACAGCTCAAGTCCTGCCTGCGTCCGTATGACGTGCTGGCGCGTGTAGGGGGCGACGAGTTCACCGCATTGCTGGATGTGCTCGAACATCCGGAGGATGCGGCACGGGTGGCGGAAAAACTCATCGAGCTTGTTTCGGTCCGGCAACGGATCGAAGGCATCGACGTTACCCTCGGCGCGAGCATCGGCATTGCCTGCTATCCGGAGTGCGGGCAGAGTGTGGACGGGCTGATGCGCGCTGCCGATATCGCCATGTATGAGGCCAAGCGCGCCGGGCGACAGCAGTACCGCTTCTACTCGCCGGAGATGAATGGTCGCGCGCGTTCACGGCTGATGCTGGAAGAAAGCCTGCGTAATGCCATCGAGCACAGCGATTTCTACCTCGTCTATCAGCCGCAGATCTACCTCGAAAGTGGCCGCCTGCGCGGTTTCGAGGCACTGTTGCGCTGGGAGCACCGCGTTGCCGGCACCGTGGCCCCCAACGTGTTCATTCCGCTGTTGGAAGAAACCCGGCTGATCAACCGGCTGGGGGATTGGGTTATCCGCGAAGGCGCTAACCAGTGCAAGACCTGGCTCCCTCGATTTGGTGAGGACCTGGTGATCAGCCTCAATGTCAGCCCGGTGCAGTTCAGCATGCCGCAGTTGCTGAGCGACCTGCAGCGAGTGCTTGACGACCTGCAACTGCGGCCCAGCCAACTGGAGGTGGAGGTGACCGAAAGTGCCCTGATGCAGGATCTGGAGCAGACCCGCAAGAAGTTGCAACAGCTGCGCGCCTTGGGTGTGCGCATAGCCATCGACGATTTTGGGACGGGTTATTCCTCCCTGGCCTACCTGCGGCATTTCGAATTGGACACCTTGAAGGTCGACCGGTTGTTCATTGCCAGCATGCTGGACTCCCCGCGTGATGCCGCCGTCGTGAGCACCATCATCGACCTGGGGCGGCACCTGGGCCTGGAGGTGATCGCCGAAGGCGTGGAAACCATGGCTCAGCGCGACTGGTTGCTGGACCACGGCTGCGCCATCATGCAGGGCTTCCTGGTCGCGCAGGGAATGGCGGCAGCTGCCGCTGGGGCCTTTCCGTTGCGAGTGGAATGGGGGGCGTTACGCTCCACGCCGGTCCCGGCCCTCTCCCCCGCCCCCTCTCCCTGAGCGGAGAGGGTGACCGAGCCCTACTCGATACATCGTCCATTTTCCGTTTCGCTCCATAGCGCACTTCCAGCTCACCGGGCCTACACTTTTTCTGTCGGGGCAGATGGAAACCCGCCCTGGCATTCGAGCGATAAGGAGGCTCCATGTACTGCTTTGTTGTGGCGTACCCCAACGCGCCTGGCGCGAAGTTCGATTTCACCTACTACTGCGAAGAGCACATTCCACTGCTGAGCCGCCTGCTGGGCGAGAACTTGGTGAAAGTGGAGGTTCGCAAGGGGCTGTCCGCTGCCGATGGTGCCGTCGCGCCATTCATCTGCATGGCCAATTTGTGGGTGCTGTCGGCAGAGGAATTGCGCAGTACGTTGGACCTGAACGGTGACGAGATCAGCGCCGACATCCCCAATTACACGAACCTTTCCCCCTTGCTGCAGCTGGACGAGGTGCTTTGACAGCGACGAGAAAAAAAGCCCGGCAGAAGTCGTAATGCTGGTCACATAAGAAAGAAACGCCGCTTGGCCCTCAGGGGGAAGCGGCGTTTTTGGGGTTGGCGCCATCAAAAACGGGTTATCCCGGACACGCCTTCCGCGCAGCACCATCGCTGAAACCGCAACAGCTGACGCAGACATCGCCGAAGTGAACAGCATTACGCAATCAGGTGGGCTTTTCGTCGTTTCAGGCGCTGCGGGCCGGCTGGAACTTCTGATGCAGCCTTGCCAGCTGTGCGTCCTTCACTTCCCACAGGTTGTTGACCCACTTCTGGAAGGCCAGGCGGTATATCTCGTCCTGGTCGTAGCTCTTGCCGATGAACTCCTGCGGAATCTCCAGCTTCTCGATGCGCACCACTACTTGGCGTAGCTCCCCGGACAGCAGAGCCCAGAAGTTCGGATTGCCATCCGGATAATGGATGGTGACGTTGAGCAGCGCGTGCATCTGCTCGCCCATCGCGTCCAGTACGAAGGCGATGCCCCCAGCCTTGGGCTTGAGCAGGTACTGGAAGGGTGATCCCTGCTGGTCATGCTTGTTACGCGTGAAACGGGTGCCTTCGAGGAAGTTGAAGATGCCCACCGGGTTGTCGCGGAACTTGGCGCAGGTGTGGCGGGTGGTTGCCAGGTCCTTGCCCTTTTTTTCCGGGTGCTTGGCCAGGTACGCCTTGGAGTAACGCTTCATGAAGGGGAACTCCAGCGCCCACCAGCATAGGCCGATCACCGGAACCCAGATCAATTGCTGCTTGAGGAAGAACTTCAGCGGACGGATGCGACGGTTGAGCAGGTGTTGCAGCACCAGGATGTCAACCCAGCTCTGGTGGTTGCTGGTGACCAGGTAGGAGTGCTGGTAGTCCAGCCCGGCCAGGCCGTCGACATCCCAGCGCGTAACGCACACAAGGCGCATCCAGCCCTTGTTGCAGGTGATCCACGCTTCCTGGATGAAGCTCATCATCACGTTCAGCACGCGCTTGGCGAAGCGGAAGGGCAGCAGCAGCTTGAGCAGGGTGACGGCGAAAAGCGGCCAGCACCAGAACAGGGTATTGAGCGCCAGCAGGAGGGTGGCCAGTACACCGCGCAAGGGGGAAGGGATAAAACTGAGCATGGAAGGGATGCAGCCTCACCGTGCGGTGGTCATGGCCACCTCGTTATGGGTTGGGCCCGCGGTGTTCCCTGAGGGCGGGCAGAATGGGTCAAAGGTTAACGGTTGTTCACTGGACTGCAAGCGCGAAGGGTGACCAAGCGGTCGCGTGGGTGGGCGGCCCGTGGTGACTTTGTGAGGGGGATTTCATTTGCCAGGCAAAGGGACCAGCGGCCTGCCCGGCGGACTTGCAGGGGGCCGCGGTGCGGCCCATTGCGAATGAATTCGCACCCACAAGGTCCTTCTGGAGTGTGTTGCTCAACCCTGGCTCGCCGCCTGGATCGCGGTCAGGGCGATGGTGTGGACGATGTCGTCCACCAGTGCCCCGCGCGACAAGTCGTTGACCGGTTTTCGCAGCCCCTGCAGCACCGGACCGACGCTGACCACCTGGGCGCTGCGCTGCACAGCCTTGTAAGTGGCGTCGCCCGTGGCCAGGTTGGGGAAGACGAACACAGTGGCGCGACCGGCCACGGGGCTGCCCGGCGCCTGTTGGCGCCCCGCATTCTCGAAGGCGGCGGCGTCGTAGGGCAGGGGACCATCAATCAGCAGGTCGGGGCGTGCTTCCCTGGCCATGCGGATGGCCTCGCGGAGCTTTGCCAGCTCCCCCACGTCCGTGGCATCGCTGATCATCGCCACACGCGGCGGAATACCGAGGGCGGCTGCGGAGTCGGCACTCTGCAGGGCTATCTCAGCGAGATCGCTGGCATTCGGTTCCGGGTTCACCGCGCAGTCGCCGAAGAGCACCACCTGCTCTGGCATCAGCATGAAGTAGACCGACGACGCCAGGCGGTAGCCGGGTGCCGACTTGATCAGCTGCAACGCAGGGCGAATGGTGTTAGCGGTGGGGTGAATGGCGCCTGATACCAGGCCGTCCACCTCATCCAGGGCGAGCATCATGGTTCCCAGCAGGACGTTGTCCTCGAGCTGCGCGGTGGCCATTGGGGCGTTCAGGCCCTTGTTCTGGCGCAGCTCCACCATGGGGTGCACATACCGTTCGCGGATCAAGTCCGGGTCGAGGATTTCCAGCCCGTCCGGTAGCTGGATGCCCTGGGCGCTGGCGACCGCGCGGACGTCCTCGGGCTTGGCCAGCAGCACGCAGTGAGCGATGCCGCGTGACTGGCAGATCGCCGCAGCTTGCACGGTGCGCGGTTCGCTGCCCTCAGGCAGGACAATGCGCTTGCCCGCAAGCTGGGCGCGTTCGATCAGCCGGTGACGGAAGGCTGGTGGCGACAGGCGCTCCTCGAGCGGGCTGCCGCAGCGCTTGCGCAGCCAGTCGAGGTCGAGGTGGCGGGCGACGAACTCGGTGACTTTTTCCGCACGCTCCCGGTCGTCCACCGGGATCTCCTTGTTCATGTGGTTGAGGTTGGTGGCCGTGTCATAGGTACCGGTGACCACGCCCAAGACCGGCAAGCCGCCTTGCAGGGCGCCCCGGCAGAGTTCGAGGGTGCGTGGATCGGGTTGGATATCGCTGGACAGCAACAGGCCTGCCAGGGGCACGCCGTTCATCGAGGCCAGACTGGCGGCGAGGATGATGTCGTCGCGGTCGCCGGGCGTCACCACCAGCACGCCGGGTTTCAGCTGCTGAACGGTGTTGGGCACGGTGCGTGCGCAGACCACTATCTTCTGCACTCGGCGCTGGTCGCAATCGCCGGCGCTGATGATGCGTGCACCGAGCAGGTCGGCCACATCGCGGGTGCGCGGGGCGTTCAGTTCTTCCAGCCACGGGACGCAGCCGAGCAGGCGGAACTCGCCACTCCTGAGCAGGGGCGACTGCTCCTTGAGGCGCTTCGGGAAATCGTCGCCCTGTACCTTGTTGAGGATCACGCCGAGCATCTTGGGGTCGCGCGGCCCGCCGAATTGCTGGGCCTGAATCTCCAGGCGATCGGAGAGTTCACCGAGGGTTTCGTCTTCCGGTGCGGACACCAGCATCACATCAGCATCGAGGCTTTTCGCCAGATGGAAGTTGATTCGCGCCGCATAGCTGGCGTGGCGGGTTGGCACCATGCCTTCGACGATGACCACGTCCTTGCCTTGGGCGGCCTGCTGGTGCAGGTCGACGATCTCGTCCAGCAACTCATCCAACTGGCCGTCGGCTAGCATGCGCTCGACCTGCGACAGTGCCAGCGGCTTCGGTGGGTTTAGGCCATGGGTGCGGGCGATCAGTTCGGTGGAGCGCTCCGGGCCGACGTCGCCGGGGTGCGGCTGGGCGATGGGCTTGAGGAAGCCCACCTTCAGGCCGGCCAGTTCGAGGGCGCGGACCAGGCCTAGGCTGGTGGAGGTGAGGCCCACACCGAAACCGGTGGGGGCGATGAAAAAGGTATGCATGGGGTTCCTCAGTTGTACTGCGGGAGCCGGGTGTCAGTTGAGCAGGCCCAGTGTGTCCAGGGCGATCTGCCGTTCTTCGTTTGTAGGCACCACCAGCACGCGGGGATGACCGCGCTTGTGGATGGGGCCAGCGACGCCGCGCACGCAGCGCGCGTTGGCCTCCCGGTCGATGGCCAGGTTGAGCAGCTTCAGGTGATCCACCGTTTTGCTGCGTACCAAGGGTGAATTCTCGCCTATCTCGCCGGTGAAGATCAGCCCGTCCAGTTGCGGCAGGGCACATCCGACGGCGGAAAGGGCCTTGGCCAGGCGGTAGCAGAATACCTCGATGGCCAGGGTCGCTCCGGCGTGTCCCTGGTCGCGGGCGCGCTCCAGGCTGCGCATATCGCTGGCCAGACCGGAAAGGCCCAGCAGGCCGCTTTCCTGTTTCAGCACCTGGTCGATCTTCTCCAGGCTCCAGCCCAGGCTGCGATGCAGCTGGGTGTAAAGGTGCGGGTCGATGTCCCCGCTGCGGGTACCCATCACCAGGTTCATGCTGGAGTCGCGGCTCTGTCCGTTGACGATGGCGCATACGGAGCTGTGCAAACCGAGGTGTGCCGATAGCCAGCAGCTGTCGCCAATGGCCAGCCCCGCCAGCTCGGCGGCGCGATGGCTGACGAAGCGATGGCTGCTGCCGTGAAAGCTGAAACGGCGGAAGCTGTGCTGGCGATAGAGTTCGTCCGGCAGGGCCAGGCGGTAGGCATGTTCGGGCAGGGTCTGGTGGAAGGCGGTGTCGAACACTGCCACCTGCGGCAGGTTGGGGACCAGGTGCAGGGCGGCCTCGATGCCGTGCAGGCTGGCCGGCATCTGATCCGGTGCGAGCGGGGCGAGGGCGCGCAGCCGGGCGAGGACCTTGGCATCCAGCCGGCATGCTGAGGTGAACTGTTCGCCGCCATGCAGGACGTGATGGCCAATGCCATGCAGCTTGCCGCCAGCAGCGTTTTGCACCAGGGGCAGGAGCTGGGACAGCGCTGCACGGTGGTCGGCATTGGGGATCATCAGGCTGTCTTTCTCGCCGCCGCGCTGCCAGCGGAGCTCGGCGTTGCGGCTGCCCAAGCCATCGGCCATGCCGTGTAGGGGGAACTGGCTGTGGGCCTCGTTGACCAAAGCAAAGCGCAAGGACGAAGCGCGGGCGTGGATGACCAGGATATTGCGTGCAGGCATCAATCTTCCTTCTTCGGTACGGGCGCGATGCCCTGGGCACACCAGCCGCACGGGAACAGGCGGCCGAGCTGGGCCTGGCGCTGCTCGGGGTCTAGAACCCAGGTGCGCGACTGCCACGGCGGCTGGTGCCGCAGGTGTTGAGTATGGCCGCAAGAGAGAACGGCTACCCAATGGCCGTCGTCATCCTGGCGGAGCCCTATCAGACGCGGCGCGGCAGCGATCCGTCCGTCAGTGCTCGGGTCGCAATCGGCTGACTGCGCGGTTAAACTTGCACGTTCATCATTCATTCGCAAAAGGTCTCGCACCATGCTGATCGCCGCCAACAAGGCTGTGTCCATCGACTATACCCTGACCAACGACGCCGGTGAGGTGATCGACAGCTCTGCCGGCGGCGCTCCGCTGGTGTACCTGCATGGCGCGGGCAACATCATCCTCGGTCTGGAGAAGGCACTGGAAGGCAAGCAGGCCGGTGACGAGCTGAGCGTTGCCGTCGAGCCGGAAGATGCCTACGGCGAATACAGCGCCGAGTTGGTTGCTACCCTAGATCGCGCCATGTTCGAAGGCGTCGACCAACTGGAAGTCGGCATGCAGTTCCACGCTTCGGGCCCGGACGGCAGCATGCAGATCGTCACCATCCGCGATATCGACGGCGACGACGTGACCGTCGACGGCAACCACCCGCTGGCTGGCCAGCGCCTGAATTTCAAGGTCAAGGTAGTCAACGTGCGTGATGCCAACTCCGAAGAGATCGCTCACGGCCACATCCATGGCGAAGGCGGTCATCACCACTGACCGATCGTCAGCGATTGCTGGCCTCAGCAAGACGTGATTCGGCTGCTAAGCTGATCAAACCGAAAAGGCGCCCCGGGGCGCCTTTTTCGTCCGTTGTGAAATCCCTGCGACTTTCAAGGAGTCTGTCATGAGCGCCTTTCACGACCTCAAACTGCGTGGCCTGGACGGTCAGGACCTGCCTCTGGCTCCGTTCAAGGGGCAGGTGGTCCTGGTGGTGAATGTAGCCTCCAAGTGCGGCCTGACCCCTCAATATGCCGGTCTGGAAAAGCTTCACCAGCAGTTCCATGACAAAGGCTTCACGGTGCTCGGTTTGCCGTGCAACCAATTCGCAGGCCAGGAGCCGGGCACTGAAGACGAGATCCGCGAGTTCTGCAGCCTCAACTACGGGGTGACCTTTCCCTTGGGCAGCAAGCTCGAGGTCAACGGCGCGGCGCGGCACCCCTTGTACCGACTGCTGGCCGGCGAGGGCGCGGAGTTCCCTGGCGACATCACCTGGAACTTCGAGAAGTTCCTGGTGGGCAAGGATGGCCGCGTGCTGGCGCGATTCTCGCCGCGCACGGCGCCGGACGATCCCCTGTTGATCCAGGCTGTGGAAAAGGCCCTGGCCTGATCTACCATCGCACCCATGAACTTTCACTTGTAGGAGCGAGCTTGCTCGCGAAGGGCACGATGCTGGTAATTCGCCGGCACGCTGGCTCCTACAGCGCCCACCTCACAACATCTTCCCTGTTGCCACCCAATCACTCTGATCAATAGTGCTGGGCGGGCGAGACGACCGGTCATATGCTCGCCGCCATGACCAGTATCCGACTCGACAAACGTGACCTCATCCTCGCCAAGGGCTCCCAGGTGATGACCCGCCGTGGTTACCACGGCACCGGTGTACAGGAGATCGTCCAGGCCGCCGGCATCCCCAAGGGGTCCTTCTATCACTACTTCGCCAGCAAGGAAGATTTCGCCCTACAGGCGTTGGAGTACCTCTACCTGCCACGCCTGGAGCGTTATGCACAGGCCTTGACCAACCCGGCTTTGAGCCCACGCCAGCGCGTGATCGGTTATTACCAGGACTTGCTGACGCACTTCGCCAGCCGCGAAAAGCCCGAGTATCACTGCTTCATTGGCAGCCTGGGGTTCGAGATGGCCGAGCTGTCTCCCGCCATTGGCGAGCAGGTGGATCTGATCCTGCAACGTTCGGCGGACATCCTTCAAGGCTGCCTGGAAGAAGCCGTGGCTGCCGGCGAACTAGCACCTGAAGAAGACTGCGCGAACCTCGCCGCCTTCATCGCCAACGCCTGGCAAGGCGTGCTGACGCGCCTGAAGGTGGGTAGCGGCACCTTGCCGATGAACGCTTTCGTAGACCGCCTGGAGCTGCTGCTCCGGGCCTGATTTTTCCACGCCTGTAAACGAGACGACCGGTCATATGGCCGGCCCAAGGAGACCCCGTGACTGCTCCCGTGCAAGCCCTCTTCGAACCCTTCCGCCTTGGCGGCCTGGAACTTCCCACACGCGTGGTGATGGCGCCGATGACCCGTTCCTTCTCCCCGGGCGGCGTACCCAATGCCAAAGTGGTGGAGTATTACCGTCGCCGCGCAGCTGCCGGTGTCGGCCTGATCATCACCGAGGGCACCACGGTTGGCCACAAAGCCGCCAACGGTTACCCGCATGTGCCGCGCTTCTACGGCGACGACGCCCTGGCCGGGTGGAAAGCGGTGGTGGACGCCGTGCATGCCGAAGGCGGCCGCATTGTCCCGCAACTCTGGCACGTGGGTAATGTACGTCGCCTGGGCACCGAGCCTGACGCCAGCGTGCCCGGCTATGGCCCCAGCGAGAAGCTGAAGGATGGCCAGGTGGTCGTCCACGGCATGACCCAAGAGGACATTCAGGACGTGATTGCCGCCTTCGCCAAAGCAGCTCGCGACGCCAAGGCCATCGGTATGGACGGTGTGGAAATCCACGGTGCACACGGTTACCTGATCGACCAGTTCTTCTGGGAAGGCAGCAATCAGCGCGCCGACGAGTACGGCGGCAGTCTGGCCAATCGCTCGCGTTTCGCCATCGAGCTGATCCAGGCAGTGCGTGCGGCTGTGGGCTCGGACTTCCCGATCATCTTCCGTTTTTCCCAGTGGAAGCAGCAGGACTACGCCGCACGCTTGGTGCAGAGTGCCGAAGAGTTGGAAGCCTTTCTCAAGCCACTGTCCGAGGCCGGAGTGGATATATTCCATTGCTCGACCCGCCGCTTCTGGGAGCCGGAGTTCGACGGTTCCGACCTCAACCTTGCAGGCTGGACCCGCCAGTTGACCGACAAACCGACCATCACCGTTGGCAGCGTCGGCCTGGATGGCGAGTTCCTGCAATTCATGGTGAAGACCGACAAGGTGGCGCAGCCGGCCAACATCGAAGGCCTGCTGGAGCGCCTGAACAAGGCCGAGTTCGATCTGGTGGCCGTGGGCCGTGCCCTGCTGGTCGACCCGGACTGGGCGGTGAAGGTTCGTGAAGGGCGCATGCAGGACATCCTGCCGTTCAGCCGCGAAGCCTTGGGTAGTCTGGTCTGAGATGTTGGAAGCCCCGCTCAGGCGGGGCTCTTTCCTTGGGGGTGTCCTTTGTATGCCCTGACTCTCGCCGGCTCCCCTCCCTGAGGGGGAGGGACCATGGGGAGGCCGTGATCAGCTCACTGGCGGTAGTGACTGTCCTTCGGGGGCGGCAATGCTGGCGTGGCGCGCCTCCATCAGACATTGTTCGAACTGCTGGACAATCACCTCCCACCCCTGGCGGCCAGCATGCTGGCGGGCGTTGAGGCGGACCCGACGCAGGATTTCCGGGTCTTCCAGCAGCCAGATGGCTGCATCGAGGAAGCTGCCTGGCTCGTCCGGAAGGGCTAGGGCGCCGTTGTGTCCGTGGCGGATGTGCTGGGCGGCGGCGGCCTGGTCGAAGGCGACTACTGCCAATCCCGAGGCGAGGGCTTCGAGCACTACGTTGCCGAAGGTTTCCGAAAGACTGGGAAAGAGGAACAGGTCGCCGCTGGCATAGTGTCGCGCCAGTTCCTCACCGCGCTGGATGCCGCAGAAGATTGCCTCCGGCATGGCCTGCTGGAGCATCGCCCGCTGAGGGCCATCACCGACCAGGATCAGTCTCAGGCGTCGCTCGGGATAGCGTTTGCGCAGGCTGTTGAAGGCGCTGCAGAGCAGGCCCAGGTTCTTCTCGATGGCCAGCCGGCCGACGTGGAGCACCGCAATGTCGTCGTCATCCAGGCCCCACTGGGCGCGAAGGTCACAGCAGCGCCGGGCGGGGGTGAACAGTTGGCCGTCGACCCCGCGGGACAGCAAATGCAGACGCTCGAACCCGCGTCGGGCCAGGTCCTGCAACTGGCTCACGCTGGGCACCAGGGTCAGTCGGGTGGCATTGTGGAACCAGCGCAGGTAACCGGTCAGTAGCCGGGTCAGCAGACCGACACCGTAATGCCCGGTGTACTGCTGGAAGTTTGTGTGGAAGCCGCTGACCACCGGAATCCCCAATCGCCGCGCCGCCCGCAGGGCAGAGAAGCCCAATGGGCCTTCGGTGGCGATGTAGAGCACATCCGGTGGCTGTTGACGCCAGCGCCGCAGCAGTTTGTGCAGGCACGACTGACCCCACTGCAGGCCGGGGTAGCCGGGTAGTGGCCAGCCGCGGATCAGCAGCAGTTCGTCGCTGCTTTTTCGGCCCTGGTCGCAGGCCTGGCGCGGGCGGACCACTTGCAGGCGGTGGCCGTGGGCGCGCAACCCGTCGTAAAGACGGCCGAGGGTGTTGGCCACGCCGTTGACTTCAGGCAGGAAGGTTTCGCTGATCAGCGCTATACGCAGGAGTGTCGGGCTCATGCGAGGAGTTTCCCGCGCGCTCATGTAGTCGATGTGACGCTGAGGTGACTGCCAGGTGACGGTGCTTCCCCGCATGAGCGCAGAGGCGCAACGATGCTATCTACCCCTTCTCAGCGCATCTGGAATAGTTCCTGGTGGAAATCGACGGGGCTCAGGCCATGGGCCAGAAGATCCTTGTGCAGCGCTGCGCCGAAGCCGGCTGGGCCGCCAAGAGTTTATTGCGAAGAAAAGGATTCAGGATAACGAGTTTAGAGTGTCTGTCATGGATCAATTACATATTTATTACCTTTTCTCGTTTTGCCGATTTGATCTCGGCTTATTGATATGTAAGAAGTTTCGTATTTTAAAATTTTGCTGTTGCATTGATCTGCTAGCTGGGCGCTGCTCATGCGTGGCTGAGTTCTCTGGTGAGCGCTGTAGATCAGGCGCGTCAAGGGTTTGGTGTTTAGGAAGTGGTTGTCGGTGACCCTGAAGTGAAGTTGATTTTTCTGGATAATGTTGATGTCAGTCAGTGGCTTGGTTTTTTTTTGGTTATAAATAGAGTCTGAAATTAATCGTGGGTTGACGATGATCTACGATGATATCGACTTGTCCGAATCCGGCCGAGTTGTGGATGCGCGAAGCGATTACGGGGGGCGTAAGCCGGTCCCGATGTTTGCCCCGCTAGTTGCAGTAGTGCAGAAGAAATCCGGGCTTGATGGTTATTTCGCGTATTCAGGGATCGGTGGATTTCGGTCTTTTCAATGACTGTTCGCGGCAGATCCGGCACCCCACGTCGCAGGTATCAGATCCCTGGATCGGGGTGCCGGAAGTAGGGGCAATGTGTGCCAATCATGTGGATCAGCCAGCGGGTATAACCCGTTATTTCACCAGCGCCTTGTCACCGCCCTCGCGGACCCAGAACAGCGTCGCGCCGGCCACTGCGGCGGGCATCATCAGGATGTTGAGTCCCGGCACCAGCAGCGCAGCGTAGGTGGCGCCGCCGAAGCCCAGGCTCTGCCAGCGCTTCTCGCGCAGCCAGGCGAGCATCTCGTTCCAGCCCAGCTTGTGGTTGTCCGCCGGGTAATCGATGTACTGCACAGCCATCATCCAGATACCGAAGATGATCCACAGCGGCGCGGCCAGCAGGTTGAGCCCCGGGATGAAGGAAAGGATGAGCAGGGCGGCCGCACGAGGCAGGAAGTAGGCCAGCTTGCGCAGTTCTCGGCCAACGGTGCGCGGGATCATCGCCATCAGCTCGCCCCAGCTGAAGGATGGGAAGTTGTCCTGGCCGCGGACAACCACCTCGACCTTCTCCGCGAGGAAACCGTTGAGCGGCGCGGCGATGACGTTGGCGAGCATGGTGAAGGTGAAGAAGATCAGCACCAGCACCAGCAGGACGAAGAGTGGCCAGATCAGGTACTGGAGGAAACTCAGCCAGTCCGGAAGGCTTGGCATGAAGGCATCGACCCAACCGCTGAATTCCTGCATCGCAAAACCGATCAGAGCCATGAACAGCAGCAGGTTTACGGTCAGTGGCAGCAGCACGAATAGGCGCAGCCCGGGACTGAGGACCAGTTTCAGCCCCTCGCCGAGGTACTGCGGGCCGGAGAGAGTAGGTGTCAGCATGGAGGTTCCCCCAAGGTTGAAATCGCGCCGACCTTACCGGCTTTGCCGCTGCGCTGGAAAGGCCCGAAACGGCTGGGAACAATTTCCTCTGACGGGTATGCCGCTGTTTGGAGACCACGTCATAGGCCCTTCCTATGGCCGGCATTGAGAATCGACATTTCCGCTGCAGCGGGAGGGCCCGTAACCTTGCGGCCATTCCCTGGTCCGCTGGCGAAAGCTGGGGGCCAGGCCCGGTTCGACGGAGCCACTGTATCTTCAAAGCCTTCCCCAAGTGCCGCAGTGGCTCCTTTTTATTTGCACGCCGGCTAACCGGCAGGAGTCAGCCATGTCCGAAGCACGCCATTCGCGGGTCATTATCCTCGGTTCCGGACCGGCGGGTTACACCGCCGCTGTCTATGCCGCCCGGGCCAACCTCAAGCCACTGCTGATCACTGGCATGCAGGCTGGCGGCCAGCTGACCACCACCACCGAGGTCGACAACTGGCCGGGCGATCCCCACGGCCTGACCGGCCCGGCGCTGATGCAGCGTATGCAGGAGCATGCCGAGCGTTTCGAGACCGAGATCGTGTTCGATCACATCAACGCGGTGGACCTGGCCGGCAAGCCGTTCACCCTGGTCGGTGACAGCGCGACCTACACCTGCGATGCGCTGATCATCGCTACCGGCGCCAGCGCCCGCTACCTGGGGCTACCGTCCGAGCAGACGTTCATGGGCAAAGGCGTTTCCGCCTGCGCCACCTGCGATGGCTTCTTTTACCGCAACCGGGAGGTCGCAGTGGTAGGCGGTGGCAATACCGCTGTGGAAGAAGCGCTGTACCTGGCCAACATTGCCAGCAAGGTCACCCTGATACATCGTCGGGAGACCTTCCGCGCCGAGAAGATTCTGCAGGACAAGCTGATGGCGCGGGTTGCCGAAGGCAAGATCGTACTGAAGCTGAATGCTGAAGTGGACGAAGTGCTGGGCGACGACATGGGCGTCACCGGCGTGCGCCTGAAGCGTCAGGACGGCGCCGGCGAGGATTTGAAGGTCGACGGCCTGTTCGTCGCCATCGGTCATACCCCGAATACCTCGCTGTTCGAAGGCCAGCTGGCATTGAAGGACGGCTATCTGGTGGTCAGCGGCAGCCGCGACGGTAATGCCACCGCGACCAGCGTGCCGGGTGTCTTCGCTGCGGGTGATGTGGCCGATCACATCTATCGCCAGGCCATCACTTCGGCCGGAGCCGGCTGCATGGCGGCACTGGATGTAGAGCGATACCTCGACGCGCAGTGAGATCGGAAGGAGAAAAACCCCGCAAAGCGGGGTTTTTTCATGGCTGACCAGTCAAGCGTTAGTCCGTAGGATGGGTTGAGCGCAGCAATACCCATCATGTCACTGCACGACTGTTGGGTATCGCTGCGCTCCACCCAACCTACACAAAGACTCGTCAGAGCATGGGGGGTTGAGCTTCGCTCAGCGTCCCCCTACGCCTTGCGTTGCAGCGGCTGGCGCTCGAAGCGCACACCGGCTAGGCCGGTGGCCATCAGGGCGCGGATATTGCCATGGTCGTTGCCGTCTGGCGTGGCCAGGACGGAGCGGTAATGCTCGCCGAAGGCCTGCAGGGTTTCTTCCAGGCTGAAGCCCTCTAGCAGCGCGAGGCCTAGGGTCTTGCAGGAGCCTTCGTTCTGCCCGGCAGCGTTCTCTACCGAGCCATTGGCGAAGGCACTTTGCTGATAGTCGTAGTGGGTCGCAATGAAAGCAAGAGTATCGGCAAAGAGGTGCTGCTCGCTGTGCAGGCGGGCACGGAAGTCGTTCAGGTCAGTCATTCTTTGTTCGCTTTGTTGAAGGCCGCTTGCTGCTCGGCGCTGGCTTCTTTCTGGTATTTGGCCTTCCACTCGGCATAGGGCATGCCGTAGATCTCTTCGCGTGCTTCGTCGGGGCTCACTTCGACGCCAATGTCGTCGGCGGCGGCCTTGAACCACTTGGACAGGCAGTTGCGGCAGAAGCCGGCGAGGTTCATCAGGTCGATGTTCTGTACATCCGGACGGCTGCGCAGGTGTTGCACCAGACTGCGGAAGGCTGCGGCTTCGAGTTCGAGGCGTTCTTGCTCGGTCATGGCAGGACTCTCCTGGGGCTTGCGGGAGGAATTGTGCGGGATGATAAAAGCCCGCCCAGGCGGCGACAATGCCCGGCGGCAGCTTGCAGCCGGGCGGGAAGGAAGGCCTTAGCGGTGGCTGGCCAAGGTAATGGAGACTGACTCGGCGAAGCGCAGGGCGTGGGGCTTATCCACCTCGACCTCAGCGTAGCGCACGTTGGAGTTGGCCATGATCAGGTCGAGGATTTCCTGGGTCAGGCGCTCCAACAGGGCGAAGCGGTTTTCCTCGACATGGCGGATGATCGCCTTGGTGATGGTGCGGTAGTTCAGCGCGTGGTCGATGTCGTTGTCGCGCACGGCGTCAGTCGCGGGGTAGAGGATGGTCAGGTTGATCAGCACATCTTGCTTGTTGTTGATCTCCTCTTCCTTTATTCCGATGAAGGTGCGCAGGCGCAGGTCCTTGACGCGGATACGCGCCATTCCGGGCTCCAGTCGCGGCATTCTTACTTGCTCCGTCCGATCAATTGCAGGAATTCCTGGCGGGTAGTGCTGGACTCTCGGAAAGCTCCGAGCATCACCGAGGTGCTCATCACCGAGTTCTGCTTCTCCACACCTCGCATCATCATGCACATGTGCTGGGCCTCGATCACCACCGCGACGCCTGCGGCCCCCGTCACTTCCTGGATGGCCTCGGCAATCTGTCGGGTGAGATTCTCCTGGATCTGCAGGCGTCGCGCGAACATATCGACGATGCGTGCGACCTTCGACAGACCCAGCACTTTGCCGGTGGGAATGTACGCTACATGGGCCTTGCCGATGAAGGGAAGCAGGTGGTGTTCGCACAATGAATAGAGCTCGACATCCTTGACCGTCACCATCTCGTCATTGTCGGAGGCGAAGAGGGCGCCATTGACGATCGCTTCGAGGGATTGCTCGTAGCCGTGGCACAGGTAGCGCATAGCCTTGGCAGCACGCTTGGGCGTGTCCAGCAGGCCTTCACGTTCCGGGTTCTCGCCCAGGCCCACCAGAATTTCCCGGTAGTGTTGCGACAGTTGTTCGCTCATGGCGTTTGTCCTTCGGCTCGTATCAGACGACATGGCGGCCGCCGTTGAGGGTTAGGGTGGTGCCGGTGACGTAAGGATTGTCCAGCAGATAGCGCAGGCTCTGGTAAACCACTTCGGGGCCGGGTTCGATGCCCAGCGCCGACTTGGCGAGCGTCTTCCTGCGGTACTCGGCGTCGTCGTCCGGGTTGAACATGACCAGGGCCGGTGCAATGCCGTTCACCTTGATATGGGGGGCGAAGCGAGCTGCAAAGGACAGGGTCAGGTTGTCCAGCCCCGCCTTGCTGGCGCAATAGGCCAGGCGTTTGGCGCTGCCCTTGCGTGCAACATCGTCGCTGATGTGCACGATGTCGGCCGGACTGCTGCGGCGCAGCAGGTCTTCGCAATGCAGGTTGATCAGGTAGGGCGCGAGCATGTGCACGCTGAACATGCGCTGGAACGCGTCAGCTTCCTGACCGGGGACTTCAGTGAGCCAATCAGATGCGTTGTGCACGATGGCGCGCAGGCTCCCAGTACTGCTCCTGAGGGCAACGATGAAATCGAGAATGCCGCGCTCGCTGGAGAGATCTGCCTGCAGGGCAATGGCGCCGCGTTCACGCAGCTGGCCGACAGCGTCGCGCTCAGTCCGGTAGCTGATGATCACCGGCTGCCCTTCATCGAGCAGCCGCCCAGCGCAGTGCAAACCGACGCGCTGGCTGGCGCCGGTGATCAGGATGGGGGGTAGGGGAGCGCTCATGTGCGCCTCGTTCAGGGATTGGGCATGGCCGGCAATTCAACGGTTCGCCAGCTTCTCGGACTCAACGTTATACCAGAGGGTGTGTTTGTACAACTGTTGGCCACCCTGCGCATCTCTGCAAATCCCTTGAAAACAGGCGATCTATGGCTTTTTTGTGCGAGGCTTCAGCTGATTGATGAAGGATTAAGTTGTACATTGTTTTTAATTGTACAATTATTCGTCAGCGAGATTGGTAAGCGGCGGTGTCACGCATACCACCGAGCGTCGCCCTTGCAACCAGGGGGCCAGCAGACGGGTGGAAAGTGGTATGAACCAATAGGTCATCAATGGCGTGAGGGCCAGGGTGCTGAGGAAGATCCGCAGGGCCAGGGGAAGGTCGCTCAGTGCGTCTCCGAACAGCAGATTGAAGGCCAGGGATACGGGAAAGAACGCCAACCAGATAGCCACGCTCTGCTTCCACCGCGGCGGCCGTTGCTCGGCTGCTCCGAACCAGGCGTCCAGGCCCGTTGCGCGCACTTCATGAGGTTGCTCGAACAGGCCGCTGCCGCGTTGCAGCCAGGCGTGGCGAGAGGCGGAGTGTTCCCAGGTAGCCATGGTCTGTTCGTCGGAAAAGCGGAAAACCATCTGGAATTCGTCGTCATCGGGCGGTGGTGCCAGCACGCCGGAGCCCAGGTAGCCGGGGAAGTCGGCGGCCAACTGCTCGCCTTCGCGCAGCCAGTGCATGAAGTCCTGGTAGCGCTCGCGAGGCACGCGGCGCGCCACCATCAAGGTGACGGGGTCGGTAGACATCGTGTATCTCCAAAAGCCAGGCGAGTGCTCGGGTAGAGCGATTCGCGTCACGCAGCGCCGGGGTATTGGGCTACATGAAAAAAGAGGCAAGGATTATTCCGCTTTTTCCGCCCGATACAAGGCATGAGGCTCTGCCGTATGAAGCCTGTAATTGGAATCCGCCACACTCGGGTTAAACTGCCAGAACACTTTTCTGCCGATTGCCACGTCATGACCGAATCTGGTGCTTCCTTCGCCTCGGGCGCCCTGAAACAGGAAGAGCTGTTCCCCATCCGTGAAGTCTCGCGCCTGACCGGCGTCAATCCGGTCACCCTGCGGGCCTGGGAACGCCGCTACGGGCTGATCCAGCCGACCCGCACCGACAGTGGCCATCGGCTTTACTCGATGACCGACGTCGACTCGGTGCGCAGCATCCTGGCGTGGATAGATCGCGGTGTGCCGGTGAGCAAGGTCGGCAAGCTGCTGGCCAAGGGCGGCGCGGCGCGAGTACCGGTAGCGCCGGTCTATCGCGAAGTGGCTTCCGGTGAGTGGAACGAATGGCAGGGCCGCGTGCGGCACGCTGTTTCACGCTTCGATGAGGCGGAGCTGGAGCGGGTCTACGGGCAAGTCTTTTCCACCTACCCGCTCCATGCGGTGTTCCAGGACGTGTTGATGCCGGTCTGGCAGGAGTTGCTGGTACGCCAGGATGAGCCGGGTGTCGGCAGCGAGTGGGTATTGCTCGACAGCTTTCTGCGCGCGCGGGTGCTCCAGCGCCTGCAGCTCGCTCGTGACAGTCAGCAGGCGCGGGTGTTGCTGGCACCCTTGTCAGCACAGTGTCGTGAATTGGAGTTGCTGGTGACGGGTTTGCTGCTGGGAAGCAGCGAGCTTGGCGTCAGCGTGCTCGGGCTTGGGCAGCCTTTGGATGAGCTGGAGTTGGTCTGCGGGAAGACCCTGCCGCAGGCGCTGGTGCTGTTTTCCAACCACCCCCCTGCCGACAACTTGGAGCGTGAGCTCGGTCGCTTGGCCTTGGCCTTGGATTGCCCTCTGGCTCTGGCAGGCGAGGTGTCGGACTTGATGGGCGAGGAGCTGGCCGGCTCTCCCGTGGCCTGCCTGGGTAGCGAAGGGCGACTGATGCAGCGTCGCCTCCGGCAATTCCTTGCGGGGCACCTCGATACCTGATCGGGGACTTCTTCCATTTCCAATGACCGTTCGGCGGGGAACCTCGCCCTGCCGAGGGCGTCCATCTGCATTTCGGATGGCGATTTTCCATACAGAAATTATGCAATATTTTTAATTGTGTGATTTTTGTATGGATATCGGGTTGCGCACCCGGTAGTCATTCCTTCCCTCAACTGGGCTACCGGTGTTTCATTCCCATGGAATATGCGCCCCGCCGTTTTCGGGGGCGCAGACGCTGTGATCAACCCTTGAGTGCAGCCAGTTCGGCCTTCAGGCTGGCGACTTCGTCTTCGAGATCGCGGATGCGCTGGCGCGCCTCTACCTGCTCGGTGACGTTCTTCTGAATGCCGATGAAATAAGTCAGTTGGTCCGATTCGTTGAACACCGGCGTGATGGACAGCTCGTTCCAGAATGGGCTGCCGTCCTTGCGGTAGTTACGAACAATCTGGCGGCATGGCTGGCTTTTGCGGATGGCCTGGCGAATGGCGGCCAGACCGATCTGGTCGCGATCCTTGCCCTGCAGGAACCGGCAGTCCTGGTAGAGGATATCGTCACGGGCATAGCCAGTGAGACGCTCGAACGCGGCGTTGGCGTAGATCAGGATGTTGTCATCGCCTTCCTGCTCGGCGACCACTATGCCGTCGTTGGATGCGTCTATGACCAGTTGCAGCAGTTTGGCGTTGATCATATTCAGGCTCGTCAGGTCGGACTGATCAATTCTAAAGCATCATGTGGCCCTTTCCACTTGCGGCATAATGCGTGTCATTACGCCTTGTTTCGGAGTACCCATGAAAGTCGCCATCCTGTCCGGCTCGGTTTACGGCACCGCTGAAGAAGTCGCCCGTCATGCCGAAAAGCTGCTCGAACTCCAAGGCCTGGAAGCCCGATATCAGCCACGGGTGAGCCTGGAAGAACTGGTCGCCTTCGACCCCGACGCCGTGCTGACCGTGACCGCTACCACTGGCATGGGTGAGCTGCCAGACAACCTGTTGCCCCTCTACCATGAACTGCGCGACCGGCTGCCCAACTGGCGTGGACGTCCTGGCGCGGTGCTGGCGCTGGGTGACTCCAGCTACGAGACCTTTTGCGGTGGTGGTGAACTGATGCGTGAGCTGTATGCTGAACTCGGGCTGTGTGAGGTCGTCGAGATGCTGCGTCTGGACGCCAGCGAAACCGTTACACCGGAAGTCGATGCCGAGCCCTGGCTGGCCACTTTCGTTGCAGCGTTGAAGGCCTGATGCACCCGCGTGCAGCTTCCCTGATCCGCGAGCTTCAGCTGGCGCCCCACCCCGAGGGCGGCTATTACCGCAGGGTGTTCCAGTCAGCTGCGCAAGCAGCCAACGGCCGTGCCTGCTCTTCGGCCATCCTGTTTCTCCTGCCGCAGGGCGCAGTCAGCCGCTGGCACCGTGTGGATGCCGACGAGATCTGGCATTTCTACGAAGGTGAGCCGCTGGAGTTGCTGATTGCGGAAACCCCGTCGACCGTCCGGCGTGAACTGCTTGGCCCGGTGGCGGAAGACTGCATGCCGCAACGTGTCGTGGCGGCCCACGCCTGGCAGGCGGCGCGCGCGCTCGGCGACTACACCTTGGTGGGGTGCACCGTCGCGCCCGGGTTCGAGTTCGCCGGCTTCCGCCTGCTCGCTGACGACCCGCAGGCTCAGCGCGACTGGCCGCTGCTGGATCTGGCGCTGCTCTGAGCGATCGCCGATCGCCGGTCGGGGCAGCAAGGCGGAGGCCAATTCATTGGCTTTGTCCCTGTCATGTGCTGCAACGGGATGCATCTCTCGTAGGAGCGAGTTCGCTCGCGAAAAGGTCGGGTTCGCGAGCAAGCTCGCTCCTACCAGGCGCTAAGCCTAGCCGTTGATGATTGGCAACAGCTGACGCAGACAAAGCCCATTCATGGGCGCGCCATTGGTGGCCGCTTCGATCTGACTCGCACGGACAATAAGCTGGCTGCCAAGGCGACTTTCGGCGTTGGGGGCTGTGGCTAGACTCCTGGGTCAGCAAAACAATAACGAGGTGATCGCCATGCCAGCCCCACAAGTCCTGCCCCAACTCAATCTGAAGGACCAGGTGTCCGCTGCCGAGTGGCAGGCCCGCGTCGACCTGGCCGCCTGCTACCGGTTGATTGCGATGTATGGCTGGGATGACCTGATCTTCACCCATATCTCGGCCAAGGTCCCCGGTACAGAGGACTTCCTGATCAACCCCTTCGGGCTGATGTTCCACGAGATCACCGCGTCCAGCCTGGTGAAGATCGATCTGGCCGGCAACAAGTTGATGGACAGCCCTTTCGACATCAACCCGGCCGGCTACACCATCCATAGCGCCGTGCACGAGGTGCGTCCCGATGTAGCATGCGTGCTGCATATCCACACCCCGGCCGGGATCGCGGTTTCGGCACAGAAACAGGGCCTGTTGCCGATTTCCCAGCAATCGCTGTTCGTCCTTTCCAGCCTGGCCTACCACGACTACGAAGGCGTGGCGCTGAACCATGAAGAGAAGGCGCGACTGCAGGCCGACCTCGGCCAGGCGAATTTCATGATCCTGCCCAACCATGGGCTGCTGACCGCTTCGTCGAGCATCGCCGACACCTTCCTGATGATGTTCACCCTGCAGCGCGCCTGCGAGATCCAGATCATGGCTCAGGCCGGCGGCAGCGAACTTATCCACATCCCGCAGCAGATTCTCGACGGCGCCAAGGCGATGGTCGCTGGCGTGATGAGAAGCTCCCAGGGCATGGGCGGCTCGCTGCCCTGGCCGGCGCTGCTGCGCAAGCTGGACCTGCAGAACCCAGGGTACGCCGACTGATGGGGCTGGCGGGCATAGCCCTGGGCGACTGGCGCGCCCAGGGACGAGGGCTCCTGTTTCGCGGACAACGCATTCGCTATTGGGTTGCGGGGCAGGGCGCGCCGTTGCTGTTGATCCACGGCTTTCCCACGGCATCCTGGGACTGGCATTACTTGTGGCAACCGCTGGCGGAGCGCTACCAGGTGATTGCCTGCGACATGCTCGGGTTTGGCTACTCCGACAAGCCGCTCGGGCACGATTACCGCTTGCTGGAACAGGCCGACCTGCAACAGGCACTGCTTGCCCACCTGGGCATCGAGGGGCCGGTTCATGTGCTGGCTCACGACTACGGGGACAGTGTCGCCCAGGAACTCCTGGCGCGGCACCATGAGGGGCGCTTCCAGATGGCCAGCTGTGTTTTTCTCAACGGAGGCCTGTTCCCGGAAACCCACCGTCCGGTGCTGGTACAGAAGCTCTTGCTGAGCCCGATCGGTTTCCTGGTGGCACGAGGATTCTCGCGGCGCAAGCTGGCGGCCAATTTCGCCAAGGTATTCGGTCCGCATAGCCAGCCGAGTGAAGCAGAGCTGGATGACTTCTGGAGCCTGATCGCCGAACAGAATGGTCCGCGTGTCATGCACCGGCTGATCCGCTATATGCCGGAGCGCCGTCAGCAGCGTGACCGCTGGGTGGTGGCCATGCAGCGGGGCGATGTGCCCCTGCGGGTGATCGACGGTGCTGTGGATCCCATTTCTGGCGCACACATGGTGGCACGCTATCGCCAACTGGTACCCGAGGCGGATTGCGTGCTGCTCGAGGACATCGGCCACTATCCGCAAACCGAGGCGCCTGGGGAGGTGCTGCGGCATTACTTCGATTTCAGGGCAGGAGTGGATTAACGGACCGCTCTGGCAGCTATTTCAGACCTATCCGTCTAGGCCGCCCGAGTGACGCGAAATAGCATGCGCAGCTTTCGTTACCCGATCAGCGCAGGGAGCTTGGCTTCCTGTGAGGAGGCCCGCGCAAGATGCTGTTCAAGCTCCTGGTTTTCTTCTATCCGATCATTCGCCTGGTTGGCCCTTCGCTGTCGGCTTTGCTGTCAGTGGGCGGTCTGAGCCTGGCAGGCTACGCCTGGTTTCGGGAGGACGGCCTGATGTATTGGCTGGTCGCATTGGTCTGCTTCATCAGTGCAACTTTCCTGGGATTGCTGTGCCACAGCTACAACTGGTGGCTGTTCAAGCTCCGGCCACGAGGTTGCCTGTTCATCCCCCTCAAGTAGCTCGTTCATCCCCAGGCGTTATCGAGCACTATTCATGGTCGTGCGCATTCTTGTGGGGGCGTGGCTGCTGCCGGAAACTCGGTGCATTCCCAGGCCTGCCAAGGAGCCGATCGATGAGCGAAGCAATCAGGTTCGAAGACAAAGTCGTCATAGTCACCGGTGCGGGCGGTGGCCTCGGCCGTGCCCACGCGCTGCTGTTCGCCCGTCACGGGGCGAAAGTCGTGGTCAACGACCTCGGCGGCAGCACCCACGGCGAAGGCGCCAATGCCTCGGCCGCAGATCGGGTGGTTGCAGAGATTCGTGAGGCCGGCGGCACTGCGGTCGCCAGCCATGACTCGGTGACCGACGGCGACAAGATCGTGCAGGCTGCGCTGGACTGCTTCGGTCGAGTGGACGTGGTGGTGAACAACGCCGGCATCCTGCGCGACAAGACTTTTCACAAGATGGAAGACGCCGATTGGGACCAGGTCTACAAGGTCCATGTCGAAGGTGCCTACAAGGTCACGCGCGCTGCCTGGCCGCACCTGCGCGAGCAAAGTTACGGACGCGTGATCTTCACCTCGTCCACGTCGGGCATCTATGGCAATTTCGGTCAGTCCAACTACGGCATGGCCAAGCTGGGCCTGTATGGGCTGACTCGCAACCTGGCTCTCGAAGGTCGCAAGAACAACATCCTGGTCAACGCGATTGCCCCCACCGGCGGCACCCGCATGACCGAAGGCTTGATCCCTCCACAGGTTTTCGAGCAGCTCAAGCCCGAACTGGTCAGCCCGCTGGTGGTGTACCTGGGCAGCGAGCAATGCCAGGAAACCTCTGGCCTGTTCGAAGTCGGTGGCGGCTGGATTGGCAAGGTCCGCTGGGAGCGCAGCCTGGGCGTGGGCTTCGACCCCAAGGCCGGCTTCGATGCCGAGGATGTCGCGGCGGCCTGGCAGCGCATCTGCGACTTCGACAATGCCGCGCATCCGGCCGATAACGTCGAGGCGCTCAAGGAGATGATGGCCAACCTGCAGAAATACGCGCTCTGATCGCGACAGTCCTCCGGGGATTTCGGCCAGTGCGCTGAACGCCCTGGCAGGCGGAGCTAAGGTGAAGGCCGGCAGTGATGCCGGCCTTTTTCATTTGGGGCGGGGAGTTGTAGGGGCGAATTCATTCGCCCCTACAGTGTCTTTTACCTGCCAGCTTTGCAGGAGTCGCCATGAACATCAAAGTCGAAAGGAATGGCCCGGTCACGACCCTGATCATCGACCGGCCCGAAGTTCGCAACGCCGTGGATCGGCCTACTGCCGAGGCGTTAGCCGCTGCCCTACGCGCTTTCGATGCCGATGATGAGGCGCGCGTGGCAGTGCTCACGGGCGCGGGCGGCACCTTCTGCGCGGGGGCCGACCTTAGCGCAGTGGCCGAAGATGGCGCCCGGTGCAATCGCCTGGAGACCGAGGGCGATGGCCCGATGGGGCCAAGCCGCATGCAGTTGCAGAAGCCGCTGATCGCTGCCGTCGAGGGCCACGCCGTCGCCGGGGGAATGGAGCTGGCGCTGCTGGCGGATATGCGGGTGATGGCCGAAGACGCGGTGTTCGGCGTGTTCTGCCGGCGCTTCGGCGTGCCGTTGATCGACGGCGGCACGGTGCGCCTGCCGCGCATTGTCGGCCAGGGCCGAGCGCTGGACCTGATCCTCACCGGTCGCCCGGTGAAAGCCGAAGAGGCCCTGGCCATGGGCCTCGCCAACCGCGTGGTGCCCAAGGGCGAGGCGCGCGCCGCGGCGGAGCAGTTGGCCCATGCCATTTCCGCCTTTCCACAGCGCTGCATGCTGGCTGACCGCGCCAGTGCCTACGCGCAATGGGAGCTGCCCTTCGAGGCGGCTATCGCCAACGAGTTCAAGGGCGGCATGCGGGTGATCGGCAGTGGCGAAACCCTGGCTGGCGCCCGTGCCTTCAGCGTGGGCCAGGGGCGCCACGGTGATTTCAGCGGCGAATGATCATGTCTGGGATTCAGCGCATCAGGCCTTCCATCAGGTCGGCCAGCTTGAGGGCCATGGCCCGGCGCCAAGGTGCGCTGTTGGGGTTGGCCAGCACTCGGTCCTCATGCACGAAGCTGCGGATGATCGCGTTGTAGCCCAGCCAGCGGCAGGGTTCGGGCTCCCAGCGGCTCAGGCGGCTGATGGGCGTATTGCCGAGAACCCAGGGCTGGCGCGTCAGCGTCGTGTCCTTCTGCAGGATCAGGTCGGCCAGCGTGCGGCCGCCGAGGTTGCTGGCGCCCACGCCCTCGCCGCCATAGCCGCCGGAAAGGGCGATGCCGCTCTTGCGGTCGGCCAGCATGTGCGGCTGGAAGCGCCGTGCCATGCCGAGGTTGCCGCCCCAGGCGTGGCTGATGCGGACATTGCGCAGCTGCGGGAAGAGCTCGCCGAACAGGTAGCGGCGCAGGCCGATTTCGTCCTCGCTGAGGTGGAAGTTTTCGCGCAGGCGACCGCCAAAGCGGTATCCACCGCGGGCGCCGAAGGCCAGGCGATTGTCGGCGGTGCGTTGGCCGTAGGTGACTTGGCGGCTGCTTTCGCTGAAGGCCTGGCCGTGCTCCAGGCCAATGTCCGCCCATTGCGCGTCGCTCAATGGTTCGGTGGCGATCAACAGGCTTTGCACCGGCAGTTGGTAGCGGCCCAGCGGTGGCAGGCTGGCGGCATAGCCTTCGACGGCTGGCACCACCCATTGGGCCTTGAGCTGACCCTGAGCGGTACGCACCAGACCAGGCCGCCAGTCGGTGGCCGGGCTTTGCTCGAAGAGTTGCACGCCCAATTGTTCCACAACCCGCGCCAGGCCACGGACCAGGCGCGCCGGCTGGATGGTGGCGCAGTGTGGCGTGTGGATGGCCCCCAGCGCATTGGACACGCGCAACTGGCTGCTCAACTCAGACGGCGTCAGCCAGCGGTAGTCGGCTTCGGACAGCCCTTCGGTGTAGAGGTCCGCCAGTTGCGCACGCAGGCGTTTTTCCTGTTCCGGGTAGCGGGCCGCGCAATAGAGGACGCCGGCTTTGCGGTAGTGGCAGTCGATGCCTTCGCGTTGCAGCACGGTCGCGACTTCATCGGGGATGCCATGCAGCAGTTCGAAGGAGGCCCGGCGCAGTTCGGCCGGGAGCTTGCTCAGGACACGGTCTTCGCCCAGCAGGTTGCCCATCAGCCAGCCGCCATTGCGCCCGCTGGCGCCGAATCCGGCGAACTGGGCTTCGACGATGGCGATCTTCAGGTCCGGCGCTTGGCGCTTCAGGTAATAGGCTGTCCACAGCCCGGTGTAGCCGGCACCAATGATCGCCACGTCCACCTCCAGTGTGCCGGCCAGTGCCGGGCGCGGGGTGAGGTCTTCATCGAGCTGGTCCATCCACAGGCTGATCGAGCGCCAGTTCGGCATCGGCAGGTCTCCGCGGCAAAGTTGTCTTGGTTGGCAAGGCTAGCGGTTGTGTGGGGCGTTGTCGTCTGCGCGGGCACGCTCGGCGCCTGGGATGATGGGCTTTGCGTTGCTCAGACCTGCGCGGCCCGCACCAACCTGCACGCCCGTTCCATCAGGGATAGGGGGGAGCCGAGACGTGCCAGCTTTCAGGTGGCGCCGGCAAGGCAGCGTACAGGGGCTCAATGGAGCGCGGGGCTGTGGCCCTTCTTGTGCAGTCGTTGCGTCAGGCTCAGGCGCTCGGCAGGGTCGTCGCACAGCAGCAGAGCGCGTTCCAGGTCATAGCGTTCGGCCTGAGGACATTCAAGCCGTTGGTAGATATCCGCGCGGGCAACGTGGTCCTGCATGGTGGGTGGCCCGAGCAGCAGCACGCGCTCGGCATCCTTCAGCGCTGCCAGTGGATCGTCGGCCTGCTGGTGCAGCTGGCGCAGGTTGCGAGATAGACGCTGCAGCTGGTCGCTCGGGCTCGCTACCTTCAAGTGTTCGGCTTGGAGCTCGGCGTGCGGGCCATGAAGGCGCAGCAGCAGTTCGCGGCAGTCGCGGGTGTATAGCCGGCGACCGCCGCAGGGGTCGAGCAAGTGATCGGCGCCCGGCACGCGCAACAGAAAGTGGCCGGGGAAGTTCACCCCATTCAAGGGGATGTCCAGGCGCGCTGCCAGTTCGAGGGCGATGATCGCCAGGGACAGCGGCTGGCCGCGTCGTCGTTGCAGCACCTGGTGCAGCAGCGCCGCCCTGGGTTGCGTGGGAATGTAGTCGTCATCGTGGAAGTCCAGCTCGTTGAGGCGGCGCAACAGGGGCTGTGCCAGCTCTGCAGCCGGTAATCGTGGCAGACCGGCGGAGACCTGCTGGACCAGGCCGGCGAACTCTTGCATGACCTGTTCAGGGCGCAGCTGGGCGTCATGTTCGGCAGCGATCCAGAGGGCCGCCTCCAGCGTTGCAGGAGGGGCACGATCAAGGCAGGCCAAGCATCTTTGACGCGGGTTCATGGACTTCTCCGGGAAACTTTATTTGTTTAGCTGGCGGTCGGTTCTTCGTCCAGTGCTGCCGTCGGCTACTGACGCATCGTGGTTATCTACGGGCGGTGGTTTATGCCGCGATGCCCGGGGGCGGATCGCGAAGGGCGTCCTATACTGGGCCTAAAGTCCGAAGGGGAGTCCGACATGTTCGCCATGATGGAGACCGCCCGGCTCGAGGCGCTGCATCTTGCCAACGACCCTGTCACCGGGCTAAAGGCCATCATCGCCATTCACAACACACGCCTTGGTCCGGCTCTGGGCGGGTGTCGCTACCTCGCCTATCCCGATGATGAGAGTGCCATTCGGGATGCCATACGCCTTGCCCAGGGAATGAGTTACAAAGCTGCCTTGGCCGGCCTCGACCAAGGCGGCGGCAAGGCCGTGATCATCCGTTCCGCCCATGTGGATAATCGCGCCGCCTTGTTCGAAGCCTTCGGTCGCATGATCGAGTCGCTCAAGGGCCAATACATCACGGCGGTGGACAGCGGCACCTCGAGCGCCGACATGGATTGCATTGCCCAGCAGACCCAGCACGTCACCAGCACTTCGGCCGAGGGAGATCCGTCACCCCACACCGCCATGGGGGTGTTCGCCGGTATTCGCGCCACTGCTCAGGCCCGCCTCGGCAGCGATGACCTGGAAGGCCTGCGGGTGGCCGTGCAGGGGCTCGGCCATGTCGGCTACGCACTTGCCGAGCAACTGCATGCTGCAGGAGTTGAGCTGCTGGTCAGCGACCTGGATGCCGGCCGTGTGCAGTTGGCCATCGAACAGCTCGGAGCCCAACCCGTGGCCAGCGGAGCCCTGCTCACGACGCCTTGCGACATCCTCGCACCGTGCGGTCTGGGCGGTATCTTGAATGCGCAGACAGTCGGCCAGCTGCGTTGCGCCGCGGTTGCCGGCGCAGCCAACAACCAGCTGGCCAGCACGGAGATCGCAGATGAAATGGAGGCGCGCGGCATCCTCTACGCGCCGGACTACGTGATCAACTCCGGGGGGCTGATCTATGTCGCCCTCCGTCACCGGGGCGAAAGCCTGACCGCGATTACCAGCCACCTGGCGCGGATCAGCCTTCGTCTCACCGAGATCTACGCGCACGCCCAGGCCGACAAGCGCTCACCCGCGCGCGTCGCAGATACCCTGGCCGAGCGCCTGTTGTACGGCTGAGTCGCCCCAACACGGGCGCGAGCCGGTCGGATGAGGAAGCGGGCGTTTACCAGCGCACCTTCCGTGGAATCCCGACGTCACGAGCGTCGGCCCCTGTGAAGGCACCCAAAAGGTGTAAGGAGAGATGCTATGTCCAGCAGGATCGATCTGCCTTTTACCCGCTACCTCGACCCCGAGGGGCGCCTGGTCGGCGAGTTGCCCGACTGGGCTGATGATTTCAACCTCCTCACCCAGCTCTACCGGCGCATGGTGTTGACCCGCCTCTTTGACCAGAAAGCGGTGGCCCTGCAGCGCACCGGCCGCATCGGCACCTACGCCCCGACCCTGGGACAGGAGGCCATTGGTGTCGCCATCGGCAGCCTGATGCACTCCGAAGACGTGCTGGTGCCGTACTACCGTGACACCGCCGTGCAACTGATGCGTGGCGTGCGCATGGAGGAAATCCTCCTCTATTGGGGCGGCGACGAACGCGGCAGCGCCTTTGTCGACCCGGCCGCCCGTGAAGACTTCCCCATCTGCGTGCCCATTGCCACCCAGTCCCTGCATGCCTGCGGCGTCGCCTCGGCCTTCAAGATCCGTGGCGAGCACCGCGTGGCCGTCACTACCTGCGGCGACGGCGCCACCAGCAAGGGCGATTTCCTCGAGGCATTGAACGTGGCCGGTGCCTGGCAACTGCCCGTGGTGTTCGTGGTGAACAACAACCAATGGGCGATCTCGGTGCCCCGGCGCATCCAGTGCGGTGCTCCGACGCTTGCGCAGAAGGCCATCGGTGCCGGCTTCCACGGCGAGCAGGTGGATGGCAACGATGTCATTGCTGTGTATGACCGCGTCAAGGCCGCCCTGGAACGCGCCCGTCACGGCAAGGGGCCAGCGCTGCTCGAATGCATCAGCTACCGCCTGGGCGACCACACTACGGCTGACGATGCCACGCGCTACCGCAGCGCCGATGAGGTCAAGCAGGCCTGGATGGAAGAACCAGTCAAGCGTCTGCAGGGCTACCTCGCGAGCCATCAGGTCTGGGACGAAGGCCGCGAGCAGGCGCTGATCGCCGATTGCCAGCGGCAGGTGCAGGCAGCAGTGGATAACTTCGAAGCGGCAGGCATCCAGCCCGTGGAGTCCGTCCTCGATCATGTCTACGCACGCTGGCCTGCGGCACTGGGCGAGCAGCGAGAAATGTTGCTGGAACGGGTCGCGCGCAGGGAGGTTCAAGGCCATGAGTAACCTCAACATCACGACCGAAAAGCGTGCCCTGCTGGAGGCCGTCAATCTTGCGCTGCACCGGGCGATGCTGGAGGACGAGAACGTCGTCGTGCTGGGCGAGGACGTCGGCGTCAACGGCGGCGTGTTCCGCGCCACCCTCGGCCTGCGCGAGCGCTTCGGCTTCAAGCGGGTGATCGACACGCCGCTGGCGGAAACGATGCTTGGTGGCCTGGCTGTCGGCATGGCCGCGCAAGGGCTGAAGCCGGTGATGGAAATCCAGTTCCTCGGCTTCATCTACGCTGCCATGGAACATCTGGTCTCCCACGCCAGTCGCCTGCGCTGTCGCACCCGCGGCCGCCTGAGCTGCCCGATGGTGCTGCGCAGCCCCATGGGCGCTGGCATCCGCGCGCCGGAGCACCACAGCGAAAGCACCGAGGCGCTGTTCGCCCATATCCCCGGCCTGCGCGTCGTGATCCCCTCGTCACCGGCACGGGCCTACGGCTTGCTGCTGGCGGCCATCGACAACCCAGACCCGGTGATCTTCCTCGAACCCACCCGGCTCTACCGGATGAACCCGCAACCCATCGTCGACGATGGCAGGCGTTTGCCGCTGGATACCTGCTTCACCCTGCGTGAAGGCTCGGATCTGACCCTGATCAGTTGGGGGGCCAGCGTCCACGAGACCTTGCAGGCCGCCACCCTGCTGGCCGAGCGGGGTGTTTCCGCCGAGGTGATCGACGTCGCCAGCATCAAGCCCCTGGACCTCGACACCCTCGAGGCCTCAGTGCGCAAGACCGGGCGCTGCGTGATCGTGCATGAGGCACCGCGCTCCTGTGGGGTGGGCGCAGAGATCGCTGCGAGCCTTTATGAGCGTGCGCTGCTCGACCTGCAGGCGCCGATCCAGCGGGTCACTGCGCCGGACATCCCGCCGCCGCTGTATCGCCTGGAGCAGCTCTACATCCCGAGCCCCGAGGACATCCTCGCGGCCTGCGACCTGGTACTGAATTACGCCTGAGCCCGGTTAGAGGAGTGCGCGATGAAATACTTCAAACTGCCCGATCTGGGGGAAGGCCTGCAGGAGGCTGAGATCGTCCAGTGGCATGTGAACGTGGGGGACAGCGTCAAGGCCGACCAGTTGCTGGTTTCGGTGGAGACCGCCAAGGCCCTTGTGGATATCCCTGCACCTCACGACGGTGTCGTGGCCAAGACGTTCGGCAAGGAAGGCGACATCCTCCATGTCGGCGAGCCGCTGCTGGGCTATGAGGGCGAAGACGACGATGCCGGCACCGTGGTCGGGCGCCTCGAGGGTGGCGGCAGCGCCCAGGCCGATAGCTTCTTCGTCGGTGCCGCGCCGTCCACTCGCGAGCACCTGGCGCCCCGTGCGACACCGGCGGTTCGCCAACTGGCACGGCAGCTTGGGCTGGAACTGAGTAGCCTCGCCGGCACGGGCCCTGACGGCCTGGTGACCCGGGCCGACGTGGAACTGGCCGCGCAGAGCGCCCGTGAAAGCTTCGGTGGCGAAAAGCTGCGTGGCGTACGGCGCAGCATGGCGATCAACATGGCGCGTTCCCACGCCGAGGTGGTGCCGGTGACCATCTTCGGCGACGCCGACCTGCACCGCTGGCCGCAGGCCCGTGACCCGCTGGTCCGCCTCACCAAGGCGATTGCCGCCGCCTGCGAAGTGGAGCCCATCCTCAACAGCTGGTTCGATGGCCGTGCCCTGTCGATCCGCCAGCACCAGAAACTTGACCTGGGCATTGCCGTGGATACCCCGGACGGTTTGTTCGTGCCGGTGGTGCGGGATGTTGGTGGGCGCGCTGCGGATGACTTGAAGGAAGGCCTGGCGCGCTTGAGGGCGGACGTGAAGGCACGCTCCATTCCGCCACAGGAGATGATGGGCGCCACCATCACCCTGTCCAACTTCGGCATGCTGTTCGGGCGCTACGCCAACCCTGTGGTGGTGCCGCCGCAGGTGGCCATCATCGGTGCCGGGGGCATCCGTGAAGAGCCGGTGGCCTGGCAGGGCAAGGTGGAGATTCATCCGGTGCTGCCGCTGTCGCTCACCTTCGATCACCGCGCGGTGACGGGCGGGGAGGCGGCGCGATTCCTCAAGGCATTGGTGGAGGCGTTGGAGGCGCCATAGCGCGGGGACGGTATCTTGGGGGCGGACTCCGCCACCCTGTCCCCCGCCCCTCTCTCTCACGTGGAGAGGGGGCTCGCGCCTGAAACTTTGGCGCAGTACCGGGTAGATTGGGGCAGCGCTGGACGCGGGAATGATCTCGGCACGGATAAACTCCCCTCTCCTCTTTTGGGGGCGGGGGAAGTACAACCTGTCGTCTACTCGGTACCCAGCTCAGACAACGCTTCAGGCTGGTTCTTGAACGCGCGGGCGAAAGTGTCGCGGTGCTTGGCCATGAAGATGCCGATGTCTTCTACCTGCTGTTCGCTGAGTGAAGGCACCGCCTTTTGCAGGACTTCCGCCAGCGACTCCGCCAGCTCCAGCATCTTGTCGTAACGATCGGCTTCAGCCTTATCCATGAACAGGCGCTCCGGATCGCGGCTGCTGCGATACACCACTTCGACGGCCATTCATCACCCCTCACCTTTGTTCATTGGCTTAAAATTACTGTATGTGCATACAGTATATGGATTGGCTGCCGACGGGAATAGGCGAAGGCAAATTTCCCGACGACGTGGGCCTTGGAGCTCGCTCACGATTTCACCGCTGGCGCGGGATATCGTCATCCGCGTCTCAACGGTCGTTACGGATTGGCCCGTACTCCGCCGGTACCCAAGCATAGCCACTGTTTTCTCGGCGAACGTGGCCGAGGCCGGGGAAGGGCAGGTGGGCGCCGGCGACCCAGAGCTTGTCCTTTGCCGCGTTATCAAACACCTGTTTGCGGCTGGCAATGGCCTTGGCGTTATCTACATCGAATTCGATGGCGATATCCGGGTTGGCGAACTGTGTGGCGTGGCTATGCACCACATCGCCCCAGACCAGCAGGCTCTGGCCCTTGGAGCTGAACAGGTAGCCGGTGTGGCCAGGCGTATGGCCGGGGGAGGGGGCGGCGACGAGGCCTTCGACCAGGCTGTCGCCAGGAGCGTAGACCTTCAGGCGGCTGGCGGCCTTGTAAGGCGCCACCGCGGCCTGCGCCATCGCGAAGAACTTCTTCCCGTCTTCCGAGGCCTTGGCGGCGACTTCGGGGTTCAGCCAGTAGTTGGCTTCGTCACGGCTGACGAATACGGTGGCGTTAGCGAAAGCGGCCTCGCCTTCGGCATCCAGCAGGCCGCAGGCATGGTCGGGATGCAGGTGGGTGAGCAGCACGCTGTCTATCTGTTCCGGCTGGTAGCCCGCTGCCTTCAGGTTGCCGAGGATGCCGCCCAGGGTGGGCCCGAAGCACTTGGCTGCCCCGGTATCGACCAGCACCAGATGGCTGCCGGTGTTGACCAGGTAGGCATTCACGGCGGTTTGTACGCCTTTGCTGGACTCGACGAACATGCGTGCGAGCAGGCTCTGGATGTCCTCGGCGCTGGCGCCCTTGAGCAGGCTGGTGCCGAGGTCGACGTAGCCATCGTAGAGCGCGGTGATCTCCAGGTCGCCCACGGCCGTGCGGTAGAAACCAGGCACTTGGGTCTGCTGCTTGGCCACCGGCGCGGCCAGGGTGGCAATTGGCGTGGCCAGTGGAATGGCCAGCGCGAGGGCGGTGAGCAGGACGTGTCGGGGAGTGAGCGGGCGAATCATGACGGAACTCCTTTTCAGTGCGAACCGCGTTTATGCGGGTACGGACCCGGCCTTGTCCAGTCCGCAGCTTTTTCTGAGGAGCTTTCCCTTCGTCAAGGGTGCGACAACCTGTCCAGTGGCGTGGCAGTGGGCCCAGCCCTCATAACGAGGCACTGGCCTCCATCCTGCATAATCCCCCTGTCACTTTCGCCCGCCACTCTTGGGCCTGTCGTATCAAGGAGCTGTATCGTGAAGATCAACTGGGCTGACACCCTGCGCGAGAACGTGCATGGCCTGGCCGAATCGCTGGGTAACCTGTTGGTGGAGAGCTTCCACTACCTGGCGCTGTTCGCCATTGGTGGCATTACCGCGTGGGCCGCCGTAGTCGCGTTCCTTGGAATGGTGGAGAAGGGACACATTACGGTCGATGACATCCTCCTCCTGTTCATCTACCTAGAACTGGGCGCCATGGTCGGCATCTACTTCAAGACCAACCACATGCCGGTGCGCTTCCTGATCTACGTAGCCATCACCGCGCTGACCCGTCTGCTGATCTCCGACGTTTCCCATCATCACCGTCCAGACCTTGGGGTGGTCTATGTGTCCGGCGCGATCCTGTTGCTGGCGCTGGCGATCCTTGTGGTGCGTTTCGCCTCATCGCGCTTCCCTTCGGTGCAGAGCGATGGTCCCCACCGGCGCCACCTGCGTCGCGATGAGGTGGTGGAGGAGGAGGCCTGAGCCGCCACCTCCATTCACATCCCCGCGTTCTGCACAGCACAGACCTGGCCAGGCCGAACCGGAGTGACCCGGCCACCGGTCATGGCGCACAGCAGTGAGCCCACCTCGTGCCCGCGCTCGATGGCGATGCCCAGGCGGATACTCTCGATCACCCGTTGCAGGCGAGCCGGATCGTTGCGCTGGGCCGGGCTGATCATGCGCCGCGCCACTACGCCCCGCTTGTTGGTAAGGGTCAGCATGATATTGCCTCCTTGCCGTTCCAGGCTGAGATTGACCCGGTATTCGGCCTGGAAGGCGTCGGTCAGGATCTGGAATGGGTTGTACATGGCAGGTCACCTGATTGATCGGGCAATGAATCTCTGGACTGCCATGACTTCTGCAAAGTTCGAACCGCAATGACCAGCGGCGCGCCCCGTCGCCGACCAAGTGTCGTTGGAGAACCGCCATAGGTCGCATTGCCTGGCAGGGGCATCCGCTCGCAGTAAGTACTATGGAATTTCAACTGCATCCATTGTTCAAACGAGAATTTATTGCAGAGTTGCGGTCGCGCTCGGATAACCCTCTCCTGAGCAGCGCATTACCCATCAGCCCGGACGTTGATTTCTGGCAACAGCTAGCGCAGACAGAGCGCCAATGAATTCGCCGCAATAACGCAGCGACGGAAGCGGTAGGGGGGACTTCATACCCCAAGGGTTGCAGTGCGACCCGGAAAGTCACGGGTACGCCCTACGCCGCCGCCCACCGGCCACCCTTCCCTCCCTCGGAGGCAGGCGTACACTGAGCGAGGCAGTCAATCTGGTGTTGCCATCAGGAGGTGTGCCATGCGTCCAGCGCTTCCCCTCATCGTGCTCGCCGTGCTGATCCTCACCCCCGCAGCGCTTGCTGCCACCACCGAAGTTCGTTTCACCCATCCGGAAAGCTTCAGCGACGCCCATCTTGGGCGCGACCATGGCCGTGGTGCGGATGACGTCGTGCTGAAGGAGCTGAAAGCCCATATCCAGAAACTGGGCGAGCGTTACTTGCAGGCCGGGCAGACCTTCAAGGTGGATATCCTCGATATCGACCTTGCCGGCCGCTACGAGCCTTGGCGCGTGGAGTTCCAGAATGTCCGCTTCATGCGGGAAATCACCTGGCCCCGGATAAAAATGCACTACAGTTTTGAGCAGGATGGCAATGTGCTAGTCAGTCGCGAGGCGATGGTGATCGACCAAGCCTACCTCCAGCATGGCAACCGTTATTCCAGCAGCGACCGGTTGCGGTACGAGAAGGCCATGCTCGACGATTGGTTCCGCAGGAACCTTGGCAAGGCCGCAGCTGACTGATCGGCTGATTTTCCGGCGGATGAATCGCGTAGTTGCGTCAGACAATTTTTAAAACTGTGAACGAATCAACAACTTGGCTTCAGGCAGTAAGGAACTGTCGGGGGCGGTTGTGGTCAATGCGTAACAAATCCAAGGAGAGTTCCTATGCTTTCGCGTTCCTGCAATCGTAGTCTTGCTGCTGTTCTGATGGCCGGCCAGATTGCCTTTCTCGCCCAGGCCCCCGTTGCCCATGCCGCCATGATCGGCACTCCCCAGGCCATCCAGCAACAGTCCCAACACCAACCGGTAGACCGCGAGCAGCTCCGCGCCATGCTCGACGACCAGCAGGTGCAACAGAAGCTCGAATCCCTCGGCGTACCTCGTGAACAGGTCGAAGCCCGTATCGCCAGCCTGACGCCAGCCGAACTGGCGCAGTTCAACCAGCGCCTCGAGCAGGAGCCGGCGGGTGGTTGGGTCGGCATCATCGTGCTGTTCCTGGTGATCTTCATCATTACCGACATGCTCTGCGCGACAGACATTTTCAGCTTCATCAAATGCATCAACTAAACCTGTTGCGGCCATGTCTCGCCGCGCTGGCCCTCGTGCTTGCCGGTTGTGCGGGGCAGCCCATGCTGCCCCCGCAGAGCGACCGGCTGCCTCAGCGAGTGGAGTTGGACCAGGTACCGTTCTACCCCCAGGAGATTTACCAGTGCGGGCCAGCGGCGCTGGCCACGGTTCTGGTGCAGCGCGGGGTCAAGACCTCGCCTGAAGCGCTGGTGCCGCGCGTCTACCTACCTGAGCGCGAGGGCAGCCTGAAGCTGGAACTGGTGGCTGCCGCGCGCCAGCACGGCATGCTGGTCTACCCGCTGGAGCCGAACCTGGATGCCCTGCTGACACAGGTGGCAGCCGGCAATCCGGTGCTGGTGATGCAGAACCTCGGCCTCGACCTGTTGCCACGCTGGCACTTTGCAGTGGTGGTGGGCTTCGATCGCAGCAAGGATGAGCTGGTGTTGCGTTCCGGTACCGAGCGTCGCTGGGTGACCGATCTGCGCAGCTTCGACCGTACCTGGGAGCGTGCCGAGCGTTGGGCAGTAGTGACCGTGCCGGCGGACCAGTTGCCTGCCGAGGCGCAGCTGGAGCCCTGGCTCAAATCCGCCAGTGACCTGGAGGAAACCGCCCAGCGCCCGGTAGCCGAGAAGGCCTATAGGACGGCCGCCAAACACTGGCCGGAGGAGCCTCTGCCGCTGTTCGCCCTGGCCAATGCACGCTACGCCGAAGGGGATCGTAATGGCGCCGAGCAGGCCCTGCGCGAAAGCCTGCGCCGCAAGCCGGACTTTGCCTTGGGCTGGTTCAATCTGTCCGAGGTGCTGAGCGAAAAGGGCTGTGCCTCCCAGGCCTCCCAGGCTCGCGCCTGCGCCCGCACGCTGGCCCCCGATGACCAGCGCCTGGCTGCCCCCCTGGCCAGTTCTGCCAGCAGCAAGGGCCAGTGCACGGCACTACCCGCCTGCGCATCACCGTAATTTGGTGCGGGCCTCATAGGTCCGAGCCTGGCGAGGCCCAATGGTTTGGGGACTGTTGGGCTTCGCTTCACTCAACCTACGAGTTGTCGCTGAGCCTCAGAGCCGCAGGAGAACGCCAGCGGGCAGCCATGCGGCCCCAATGATCGATTACCGAAACGCCGCTCGGAACGCCCCCGGCGTACCGCCCATGGCTGCCCGGAACCGGTTGCTGAAGTGGCTGGCGCTGGCGAAGCCGCAGGCCATGGCGATCTCGCCCAGGGGCAGGGCGGTATCCTGCAGCAGCTTGCGCGCCCGCGCCAGGCGCCTGGCGAGCAGGTATTGGTGCGGTGGCATGCCGAAGCTTTCGCGAAACATGCGCGCGAAGTGATATTCCGAGAGCGCGGCGAAGGTCGACAGTTCGCCTAGGCTGATGGGTTCAGCCACCCGGTGCTCGATGTACTCCACCAGGCGTTTTCGCAGGGCCGGCGCCAGCCCGCCCTTGAGCCTCAACCCTTCGCGCAGGCCGGCCTGGGTCAGCAGGCTGTGATGGATCATTTCGTGCGCGAGGCTGCTGGCCAGCAGGCGCTCGCCGGGTTCGTCCCAGTCCAGACCGATCAGTTGACGGAAGTTGTGTGCTTGCTGCGGGTCGTCGAGGAAGGTCCGCTCGCGCAGCTGCAGCTCGCGCGGTTCGCGGTCGAGCAGGGTGATCGCCGCCTGGGCGAAATGTTCGGCGCTGAAGTAGAGATGGGCGAGGCGAATCTCGCCATTGATCACCCAGGATGATTCATGGCCAGCCGGCAGGACGCACAGTTTGTCTGGCGCGCCCTTGGTATCGGGCCGCTCGCGGCGGAAGGTACCGGTGCCGCCGGCCAGGTAGCAGGACAGCGTGTGGTGTGCAGGCCCCTGGTAATCACGGGCATCGTGGTGATTGCTCCAGAGTGCCGCGCCCAGCCCGTCGCCCAGCTCCGCGCAATGCTCCAGGCGCGCGTTCGGGGAGCTGCTGAGGGACTGGAATACCTGGTTCTGTTCGAGCGGCGACATGGCTTGGAGTCGAGCTGGTTGCGATGTTGGCAATCCTAACGCGTGTGCCCGCGCCTGGGCAGCGAGCCGACGAGATAAGCGCAAGTTTGTGCAAGCGGGCAGAGCCTGCGAGGTGGAGACTTCCCTCACTGCCACCGGGAGTTATTCTCATGAACCTGTCGCTTTACCTGCTCACCGTCGTGATCTGGGGCACCACCTGGATCGCTATCAAGCTGCAGATGGGCGAGGTCGCCATTCCGGTTTCCATCGCCTATCGCTTTGGCTTGGCAGCTGTCGTGCTGTTCGCCATCCTCCTGCTCAGCCGCCGCCTGCAGAAGCTTGACGGCCGCGCGCAGATGATCTGCCTGGCTCAGGGCCTGTGCCTGTTCTGCATCAACTTCCTGTGCTTCTACACCGCGAGCCAATGGATCCCCAGCGGCCTGATCGCCGTGGTGTTTTCCACAGCAACCTTGTGGAATGCGCTGAACGCTCGGATCTTCTTCGGTCAGCGCATCGCGCCAAACGTGCTGGCCGGCGGCGGCCTCGGGCTCGCAGGCCTGGCGCTGTTGTTCTGGCCAGAGTTGTCCGGCCACACCGCCAGCCGCGAAACCTTGATGGGCCTCGGCTTGGCCCTGCTCGGCACGTTGTGCTTTTCCGCTGGCAACATCCTCTCCAGCCTGCAACAGAAAGTTGGCCTCAAGCCGCTCACCACTAACGCCTGGGGCATGCTCTACGGCACCCTGCTGCTCTGCGCCTGGTGCCTGGTGAGCGGTACGCCATTCGCGATGGAGTGGAACACCCGTTATGTCGGTTCGCTGCTGTACCTGGCCATTCCCGGCTCGGTGATCGGCTTCACCGCCTACCTGACCTTGGTGGGGCGCATGGGGCCGGAGCGCGCGGCCTACTGCACGGTGCTGTTCCCGGTGGTGGCGCTGAACATTTCGGCGTTCGTCGAAGGCTATGAATGGACTGCCCCGGCCTTGTTCGGTCTGCTACTGGTGATGGCGGGCAACGTGCTGGTGTTCCGCAAGCCAAAACTTGCCGTGGCACCTGCAGCCGAGGAGGCCCGGGCATGAGCTGCCGGGTGGTACGTAGCTGCGCTTTCACCGCCGAGCGAGCCTGGGGTGCGCTGGATATCGCGAACCTGGACGGCACTACGGTGCGCCTGCATTGGACCGACCAGCCCTACGTCTGGCACGTGAACGATGGCCAGGAGGTGTTCGTGGTATTGGATGGCGAGGTGCAGATGCATTACCGCGACGGCGGCGAGGAGCGTCAGGTGCTGCTGGGCGTTGGAGACCTGTTCTACGCTGCTGTCGGCTGCGAACACGTTGCCCATCCCCGTGGTGCGGCGCGCATCCTGGTGGTGGAGCGTGAGGGCAGCGTCTAACGGGCCTTGCCGAACAGCCGGTCAGACAGCATCACCGCAACCAGCACCGGGTAGCAGAGGTAATGCAGGGCGAACAACACCACGCCCATGGGGCTGGGCGTGTCCTGCGCGGTCATCATCCCCAACAGACCGAGGTACAGCACTCCCAGAATTCCGGCGAAGTACAGCACGATGCGCCAGCGCTCGCCTGCGCTGGGCGCGCGATGCTGCGCCAGGCGGAACCACAGCGCCATGGCTGCCGAGACAGCGGTAGCGACGATCAGTGTGGCGAAGATCCCTCCGACCTTGACGAAGGTGCGCAGCAGCAGGTTGAGGATGATGGCCAGGGCGACGCCGCCGAGGGCATAGCGGAGGGGAAGCGACATACTCGTTACTCGCAGTGGATGTTTGGAGACTGTAGCCCGGATGCAATCCGGGAGCGGCAGTGAGCTATTTTCCCGGATTCCATCCGGGCTACAAAAAATCCGCCTGTGCTGTAACGCAGGGGGGCCTGCGTTCTCTATCTCTATGTCCGCACCATGAAGTCGATCTGGGGCGGCTCAACCTACTGTTAGAGGACGCATAAAAATGACCATCAAGACCTCCGCCACCATGACCGGTGCCGCTCTCGCCCTGGCCGCCGCCGGCCTGTTCGCCAGCCTGCCGACCCAGGTTTTCGCCGAAGAGGCCATGGTGCACTGCTATGGCATCAACGCGTGCAAGGGCCAGAACGACTGCAAGACCGCCAACAACGCCTGCAAAGGACAGGGCGCCTGCAAGGGGCAGGGCTTCAAGAGCACCACCCTGGCCGAGTGCAACAACGCGGGCGGCAAGGTTGGGGCATGACCCGGAGCGGGGCGGCCTTCGGGCTGCCCCACGTCCCACTGACAGGGGCTAGCCATGCACACGGACAGCACAAACCTGGGCTTTGGCCTGGGGCTGAGAACCCAGTACTACCAGGACATCCTTGACCACGCACCGCCGGTGGACTGGTTTGAGATCATCTCGGAGAACTACATGGTCGAGGGCGGAAAGCCGCTCTATTACCTGGACGCCATTGCCGAGCGCTATCCGCTGGTGATGCACGGCGTCTCGTTGTCCATCGGTGGCCCGCATGACCTGGACCGCGACTACCTGCGGCGCCTCAAATCACTGGCGGGGAGGGTTCGGCCGCGTTGGATCTCCGATCACCTGTGCTGGAGTCGGGGCAGCGCCCATCAGTTGCATGACCTGTTGCCGCTGCCCTTCACCGAAGAGAGCCTGGCGCATGTGTCTGAGCGGGTAAATCAGGTGCAGGACGTGATCGGTCGCTCGCTGGTGTTGGAGAACGTCTCCAGCTATCTGCGTTGTACCGACAGCGAAATGAGCGAGTGGCAGTTCCTTGCTGCGCTGGCCGAGCGCACCGACTGTGAGCTGCTGCTGGATGTGAATAACGTCTATGTGAGTGCGCGCAACCAGGGTTTCGAGCCCTGGGACTTCATCAGTGCCTTGCCGGCAGGCGCGATCCGCCAACTGCACCTGGCCGGTCACAGCGACTACGGCCATTACCTGATCGATACGCACGACCAACCTGTGTGCGACCCGGTGTGGGCGCTCTACCAGCACACCCTGGCGCACCTGGGGCCGGTGTCGACGCTGCTCGAGCGCGATGACCACCTGCCGCCGCTGGATGAACTGCTGAGTGAGTTGCAGAAAGCGCGTGCGCTGGCTGATGCGACTTTCGCTCGGGAGGCCGCATGCGCCTGAAGGAATACCAGCAGCGCTTCGAAGCCTACCTGTTGGATGAAGGTGGGACGCTGGACGCCGACCTGCTCGCAGGCCTGCACGGAGGCCCTGCGCTCAGCGCGGTCGAGGGTCTGCAGATCTACCATCACGCCTACGGCGCGCGGCTGATCGAAGCCTTGCGCGGCGATTACCCGACTATTCACCACTGGCTCGGCGACGACGAGTTCGACGCATTGGCTCGCGCTTACCTGCGTGCCCATCCTTCCCGCCATTTCAGCTTGCGCTGGCTGGGCGCCGGATTGGCCGACTTCATCGAGACCTGGCTGGTAGCGGAGCAAGCCGCGCCGCTGGCTGAGCTGGCGCGGCTGGAGTGGGCTTTTACCCTGGCGTTCGATGCGCCGGACGGGGAGCCGCTGACCTTGATGCAGATGGCGCACTTGCCAGCCGAAGATTGGCCGGAGCTGCGCCTGGCGCTGCTGCCCAGCGTGCAGCGCGTGTCATGCCAGTTCAACAGCCTGGCGCTATGGCGGGCAGTGAAGCACGGGGCTGAGTTTCCCGCTTGCCAGGCTCTCGCACGGGCGGAGCTGTGTCTGGCATGGCGGCGGGAGCTGGTGGGGCAGTACCGCAGCCTCGCGAAAGAAGAAACACAGGCGCTGCTGGGGATGGTGGAGCAGGGCTGGAGCTTTTCCGAGTTGTGCGAGGCGTTGGGTGATCCGACCCTGGCGGCGGGGTGGTTGAAATTGTGGATAAGTGAGGGGCTGGTGGAGCGGAGTGGTTGAATCCGCTTGCCCACTCCCTTGGCCCTCTCCTCTTCAGGGAGAGGGGGCGGGGGAGAGGGAAGTGATGCCTACAACGACACCCCCAAGCCAAACCGCTTCTTCAACACCCGATCCAACAATCCACGTGGCACCCAGCGTGCGATCAGGGGCAGGGCGCGGCTGCCGTTGCCGATGCGTACCAGCGTCGGGCGCGGTGTGCGTTGCACGGCGGTGAGCAGCGCGTGGGCGAAGTCGGCCGCTGGAGTCGGGTGGTCCTGGGAGGCACGAGCGCGGGCGCGGATGCCCTCGCGCAGGGGCCACCAGGGCGAGCTCTCGGCGATCAGCGCTTCGGCCTCGCGGATGGCATTGGTGCCGAAACTGGAAGCAATGGCACCGGGCTGTACTTCCATCAGCTCGATGCCGAAGGGCGCCAGTTCCAGGCGCAGGGCATCGCTTAGCGCATGCACCGCGGCCTTGGATGCGCAGTAGGCACCGGCGAAGGGTGTGACCAGCACACCAGAGACACTGCCGATGTTCACCACCAGGCCGCGGCTGCGGCGCAGCAGGGGGAAGCAGGCGCGGGTCACGCCCACCAGGGCGAACACGTTGGTCTCGAACTGCCGACGCAGGGCCTCGGGGCCGCCGTCCAGCAGCGGCCCCATGGCGCCGTAGCCGGCGTTGTTGATCAGCACGTCGAGTCGTCCGGTTTCCGTTTCCAGGCGCTGGGCGAGCTCGGCCACCGCGGCTTCATCGTTGATGTCCAGGGCTACGGCGGTGAAGCCGGCAGCCGCCAGTTCGGCAAGGTCGCCAGGCTGGCGGGCGCTGGCCCAGACGTTGTAACCGGCGGCCTTGAAAGCGTCGGCAAGGGCGCGGCCGATACCGCTGGAGCAGCCGGTGATCAGGGCGACGGGGTTGGGCATGTTGGGTCCTTTGCTGGATGGGCGTCCGGTTTGTCCTCTCCCTGAAGAGAGGGAGGTAGCTCTTGCGCTTTTCTCCCCTCTCCCCTGGGAGAGGGGGCTACTTCGTGCAGCGGCCGCTGTTTACTCAATCGACGAATTTGCCACGCAGATTGGCGGCGCGAAACTCCAGTGATTGCGGTCGATAACCTTGGCGAATGGGTGGCAGCGGGATGCAGTCGCGCCACTGGGCTCCGGCCTGCAACTCGGTGGGGCCGAGGTAGCGCGGATGGTCGTAGCTGGGCTGCACCAGATTGATGGTGTCGTCGGGGCGGAAGGCCTGCACCTGCCAGGCGAAGTCACGCAGGGTGGCGGAGCTGCCATTGCGGACCTGGATCGCCAGCGGGCGGTCGGCAGGGCATTCGGCGGGGCTGTAGGTGAGGCTGATTTCCAGGTGGGAGAACCGACGTTCTTCGCCTTTCTCCTGCCACAGCACCCAGCCCGCGATCAGGGCGACTCCACAGACTGCCGCCAGTGATAGCGGCAGGGCCTTGGTCGGGTAGCGGATCAGCAGGATCAGCCAGGTGAAGACGAGAATGGCGCCGATGAGCATGGAAGGCCTCCTTGAGGCCTTCCATGCTAGCGCAGAGCGAGGGTCCCTGGAGGAGCCAGCGTCAGCGGGCGATGCTGTGCACCGTGGCGGTTTGCGGGGCGCGGCCGTAGACGTCATCGAGCCGCTCGATGTCGTCCTCTCCCAGGTAGCTGCCTGATTGCACTTCGATGATCTCCAGCGGGATCTTGCCGGGGTTGGCCAGGCGGTGCACGGAGGCGATGGGGATGTAGGTCGACTGGTTCTCGGTGAGCAGGAAGGTCTTGTTGTCGCAGGTGACCTGCGCGGTGCCGGACACCACGATCCAATGCTCGGCGCGGTGGTGGTGCATCTGCAGCGACAGCTGAGCGCCTGGTTTGACGGTGATGTGTTTCACCTGGAAACGACCGCCCATGTCCACTGAGTCGTAGGAACCCCAGGGGCGATATACCGCGCAGTGGTTCTGGGTTTCGCTACGGCCGTCGGCATCCAGCTTGTTGACCAGCTTCTTCACGTCCTGCACGCGGTCCTTGTGGGCGATCATCATGGCGTCCTTGGTTTCCACGACCACGATGTCTTCCAGGCCGATCACCGACACCAGCTTGCCGTTGCCGTGGACCAGGCAGTTGTGGCTGTCCTGCACCACGACGTCGCCCTTGGTGACGTTGCCGTTCTTGTCCTTGTCGTGCACTTCCCAGATCGAACTCCAGCTGCCGACATCGTTCCAGCCGGCGGAGAGCGGTACCACGCAGGCGCGGGCGGTTTTCTCCATCACGGCGTAGTCGATGGAGTTGTCCGGGCAGCAGGCAAAAGTGGCCGGGTCGATACTGACCGCGATGCCGTCACGCTTGCTGCGCTCCAGGGCCAGCAGACAGGTGTCGTAGATATCCACATCGTGGTGCTTGAGTTCTTCCAGGTAGCGGCTGGCGCGGAACAGGAACATGCCGCTGTTCCAGAAGTAGTCGCCAGACTCCACGTACTGGCGTGCGCGGGCCTCGTCCGGCTTCTCGACGAACTGGGCGACGCGGCTGATGCCGTCTGGCAGGTTGCCGTCAACCTGGCCACGGATGTAGCCATAGCCGGTTTCCGGACGCTCGGCCGGGACGCCGAAGAGCACCATTTCGCCCCGTTCCGCTGCGATAGTGGCCAATGCCAGGGCCTGCTGGAACGCGCGCTGGTCTTTCAGCACATGGTCGGCCGGCAGCACCAGCATCAGCTCGTCACGGCCTTCGGCGACCAGCTGCATGGCCGCGATGGCGACGGCCGGTGCGGTGTTGCGGCCAAAGGGTTCGAGCAGCATGGATTGGGCTTCCAGGCCGATACCGTCGAGTTGTTCCTGGACGATGAAACGGTGATCCTGGTTGGCCACCAGCACGGCCGGCTGCATGCCCTCGAAAGAGAGGCGTTGCAGGGTCTGCTGGAACAGGGTGTGGTCACCGGCAAGGGCGAGGAACTGCTTGGGATACTGCTTGCGCGAAAGAGGCCAGAGGCGAGAGCCGCTACCGCCAGAGAGGATCACAGGAATCATGGTGTTTCTCCTAGAACTGTCATGGGTTGTGGGCGCTGCTTCCATCGATCACTTTTCATTTTTCTTCCCGCCCTCTGCGGGGCGGGTAGCTGTGGCGCGGACGTTATCCGCGCCGGCTGTTGCTCAGGACTCGACCGGGCGTTTCACCCACACCGGCGAAAGCTTGCTGCCGCTGCCGGTGATATAGAGGCACACCACCTCGCCGCGCTGCAGCGAGATCGGCTTGAGGTCGCTGACCTTACGGTCGCCGTCGAACAGGGCGAGACCGACCTTCACCGGGTTGATTTCACGTTCGCCGCGGCCTTGCGGGGCGACGTCGGGCACTACTGGGGTCTTGCCGTCGGCGGTTTTCAGGGTGAGCTTGGCATCGGTCAGGTTCTGCACCCGCAGCAGGGCCCTCTGCTTGTTCTTGAAGGGCGGCTCTTCCACCAGTTGCGGGTCCTTGCCTGGCTGATTGACCAGGGTGTAGTAGTGGTCGGCTTCCAGCTTCACTGAGAGGTTGCTGCTGCCGACCTTGGCGCTGTAGTTCCCTGCCGGAAGGAACTTGAAATCGCTGGAGCCCAGAGGAGGGACATCGGTCAGCGCGGTATTGCCGACATTCACGCTGAGTTCGCCGCTGGTGGCGTTGTACGCGCGGACGAAAGCGGAACCCTTGGGGGCCTGCGGGCCATACAGGCCGCCTTCGTCAGCATTGGCTTGCAAGGCGCCAAGGCCGAGGACCAGGGCGCAGGCATATGACGTCCAGCTGCGATTGTTCTGTCGGTTCATGGGGTATACCTCCATCTTCTCGTTCAATGGGGCCGGTTCGGGCCCCGTGTTTCCCCTCTGCGAGGGGGACTCTTCAGTGGCCTGTCCGTGCGGCCAGGCGTTCGTCGGTGGTGCCGCCCTTGCGCAGGCTGGCAACCCATTCAGGATCGAAGTCGCTGAGGTCGCTGGCCATCGGCAGGTAGCGCTCAGGGAACTCCCAGATCACCAGCTGCGGCGGGGTGTTCTTCAGCTCGTCACTCTTGAGGTACTTGAGCATCGGCAGGATCGGTCCGTGGCCGTCTTCGGCGTGGTTGACCAGGTCGCGCTGCAGGGCCTGGCGCAGGGCACCAGCGAAATTCCAGCGGTCGTTGGCGCTGTAGCTGGTGCCGACCAGGGCCACGGGCACTTCGGTTTCGGCGAATAGGGCGTCGCCGGCCGATGCTGCTTCGTCTGCGGCGCGGGTAGCGCGTTTCTGCAGGTGGTCAGGGGCTGGCATCAACTCCTCGAACAACGGGTCCAGGGGCAGGAAGCGGGTCAGGTCGCCCTTGTAGGTCTCGCTGCCTTCGTTCTGGGTGATGTAGTGCTGCGGGGCGCCGCGCAGGGTCATGGCTTTGGTCACCGCCTGGCCCAGACGGCCCGCGACCACTTCAGCGCCCAGCGGGGTCCAGTGGGTGTCGGTGCGCAGGAAGACCTGGCCCTGGTCCTTGGCCTGTTCCAGGCTGGCGAACAGGTCCGGGGCGATGATCCCCGCTTTATGTGCGGCACCGAGGAAGCGCGGATAGAGGTCCTCGCGCAGGGCGGTCGGGGTGGAATCGCCGACGTGCTCCGGGTAGAGCCGCGACTTGGCCGGGACGATCGCCAGGACCAGTTCCACCTTGTGCCGCGCCAGTTCGTCACGTACGCCCTGGATCAGCGCCAGGTTGTCGCGCAGGTGGCGAGTGCCGTCCGCTACCGGGTCGAACTCTTCGTCCGAATAGAGCCAGCCGTTCTCTCCGATCAGCACGCCCTGACGGCCCTCGCCGAACAGTTTGAAGTCCAGCAGCGCCCAGAGATTGGTGCCCGGTTGCTTGACCGGGAATTCGGCGTCGTAGTGTTTCTCGAAGGCCTGGGCCAGCTTGCCATTGAGCACGGGGGTGTCCTGGGCTGCGGAAAAGCCGAATACACCGCGCATCGAAAGCAGGTTGAGGGTCAGCAGCAGGCCGGCGAAGAGCAGGATGTAGAGCAGGTTCAGGGTTCGGTTCATGGTCGTCTCCCCTCAGAACTGGAAGTAGAGGAAGGGCGAGAAGCTCTGTGCCGAGAGCTTCAGCACCGAGGCGGCGAACAGCACCAGGATGGCCGCGTGCAGGGCCACGGCGCGCAGCTGGCCGGTCCAGGCGCTCTGCAGGGCGACGGCGCCATTGCCGCTGACCTGGACGTCTGCGTCGTCCTGGCTGGCCTTGGCCTTGGGCGCGCCGGACAACGGCTGGGCATGGAACTGGCGGATGCCGAACCAGGCGAGCACGACGTAGGCCAGGATCAGGGTGGCGATCTGCAGGCTGGTCAGCTGGGCGCGGTTGAGTTCGGACAGCTGCCAGTCACCGAAGCTGAACATGGCGGCGTACATGCGCCAGGCGACGTCGAGGTTCTCGGCGCGGAAGATCACCCAGCCGATCACCACCAGCAGGAAGGTGAGGGCCCATTTCAGCGGGTTGATCACCGTCGGCGCGGCGTTGACGCCCAGGGCACGCTCGATGGCCAGCCAGACTCCGTGCCAGGCGCCCCAGATGATGTAAGTGAAGTTGGCCCCGTGCCACAGGCCGCCCAACAACATGGTGAGGAACAGGTTGCGGTAGGTCTGGAAGGTGGTGCCGCGGTTGCCGCCCAGGCTGATGTAGAGGTAGTCGCGCAGCCAGGTGGACAAGCTGATGTGCCAGCGCCGCCAGAACTCGGTGATGGACTGGCTGATGTAGGGCTGGTTGAAGTTTTCCATGAAGCGGAACCCCATCATCAGGCCGAGGCCGATGGCCATGTCGCTGTAACCGGAGAAGTCGAAATACAGCTGCGCGGTGTAGGCCAGCGCGCCAAGCCAGGCGTCACCCGTGGTGGGGTCGGAGAGCGCGAAGCAGTGGTCGGCGATGGGCGCGATGCTGTCGGCGATGAAGACCTTCTTGATGAAGCCCTGCATGAAGCGCGTGCAGCCTTCGGCGAACTTGTCGACGGTGTGGGTGCGGTGGTTGAACTGATCAACCAGGTCGCGGAAGCGCAGCACCGGGCCGGCGATCAGGTGCGGGAAGATCGCCACGAAGGCGGCGAAGTCGATCAGGTTGTGGGTCGCCGGCGTGTCGCCCCGGTAGACGTCGATGATGTAGCTGATGGACTCGAAGACGTAGAAGGAAATCCCGATCGGCAACAGGATGTGGGTGAGCACGAAGGGCTCCATGCCGAACGAGCTGATCATGGCGTTGAGGCTGTCGACGCCGAAGTTGGCGTACTTGAAATAGCCCAGCACGCAGAGGTCGACCGCTACGCCGAGGAGCAGCCATTTCTGCGCGGTTTTCGTGCGCACGCCAGCAGCGCCTATGCGCAGGCCGATCCAGTAATTGAACACCGTGACCGCAGCGAACAATGCAAGGAAGTCGATGCGCCACCACGCGTAGAAGATGTAGCTGGCAACCAGCAACAGCAGGTTTCGATAGCGCGTCCCGACCAGGTAGTACATGCCGAGGAAGATCGGCAGGAACAGGAACAGGAACACGTTTGAAGAAAAGACCATCCGAGTCTCTCCGTTGTGTGTCGGTTACAGGGCCGCCGCCGCGGCTGCGCGGGGGCGGGTGGTTTTTCTCCCCTCTCCCGCTGGGAGAGGGGCCGTTCGCGCTAGCTCCCACCTCCCTTCTTCGGATGGAACACCTGGGTCACATCCCCGCCGAGGCGGAAGGTCTTGTACGGCCCCATCTCATCCTTCCATTCGCGGGTTTCGGCCGAGCACTGGTAGAGCTCGCACCAGGGCTCCAGCCAGGCGAACTTGCTGTGCTTCTTCAGCTCGGTCATGTCCTGGTCCTTGCCGGTTTTCTTGTCGAAAGACTTTTGGTCCTCGACGCCTTCGATCACCTTCTCGCCGAGGCGGCGCAGGGCGCCGTTGTTTTCATTGCGCAGATCCACGCCGTTGGCCTGGGCGAAGCTGGCGACCATCGCCAGCGGCGGCAGGCTGTAGTTGTGGTAGGCGAGGGCGCGCTGGCGGCGCTTGAGCTCGTTGGGCAGGAAACCGTCGCGATCGACCTGGTTGGCCGCCACACGGAACTGCTTCACGGACCAGTCGAAGAGGTCGCGGCGGTCGGTTGCTACTGCCGTCGCCATGACCGACCAGGCCGCCCAGTAGGCATGGTTGTTGATCTTGTCCAGGGGCCGGCTGCTCCAGTCCTTCACCACCTGGTCGGCCAGCTTGGCGAACCAGGACTCGATCACCTGGGTCTGTGCCCGGTAGGGTGCCAGCGGCTGCGACTTGGAGAACTTCAGGCGCAGGTAGGCCGAGGACATGCTGCCCAGCGCCCATTTGCGCATGGACATGCCGGTGTGGTTGTAGTCGGTGCTCAGCAGGGCGTTGGCGTGGGCCCAACTGCCCAGCCATTGCAGGGTGCATTCGAGCTGCGGGCGCTGGCCTTCACGCATGTACTGCATGACCATCTTGCTGACCCCGCGCTCCATCTCGCTGATGTCCGCGGTCTTGTCGCGGAAGGCTTTCTCCGCCGCCGGATTGAGCGTGGCGCGGGCCTTGTCGGAGCCTTCGTATTTGCTACGGAATTCCAGCTTGGCGGTGTAGGGCGCCGGCGGCGCTGCGCAGGTGCGCGGTGCCTTGTCGTCAATATCCACAGGGGCGAAGTAGCCGGGCGGTGGTACCAGAGAGGCCGCGAATACCTGGGGGCAGAGCAAGGTGCTGCCCAGCAGGCAGGGCGCCAGGAGCCAGAGTTGTCGTTGCATGGAATCCTCCTTCCTCAATCGGCTTGGGCCGCGAGGTTGCTGCCACCGGCGCCAGGGCGCTTGCAGACGCTGACCTCGACGCTGAGATCCTTTGGCATCTGTTCGGGGCTGTGGATTTCCAGGGCGAGCAGGTTCAGGTCGGCCCAGTCCTGGTCGTTGCGCAGTTCGAAGACGTAGCGCCCGCCGGTGTCGACGCGGTCGCTCTGCTCGATCTTGAAGTTCTCGCGGCGACCGTTGAGGTACCAGATGGTCGCCTTGGACTCGTGCACCGCCGGGTCGCTGAAGGTCAGGTCCACCAGGTAGTCGCGGCCGCGCAGGTCTCGCAGCGGCTGCTCCTTGCCGTTGACCAGCACCTCGTTGGCGCCGGGCTTGAGCTTGACGCGGTTCTTCAGCGCCACCGGGCGGCCTTCGCAGCCGTTGTTCACCAGCGGTACGGCCTGGCGGTAGAAGCTCTGCTGTGCCAGGTCGTAGTGGGTGGCGAACTCCCAGATCAGCACCTTGGGCGGGTTGTCGTGGAATTCCTGGCTACTCATGTACTGCAGCAGGGCGCTGTCGAAGCCGCCGCCGCTGACCGCCATGTTGAGCACTTCGGCACCGCTGTGTTGCTGCAGGAAGCCGGCGAAGTTGTAGGCCGGGCCGCTGTTGCTGGTGCCCACCAGTGCCACCTTGGGGTCGGATTCGTCGCTGAACAGGCTGTCGCCGCCATCGCCGGCCGCTTCCGTCTCGTACTGGTCGACGTACTGGGTGGCATAGGTGGTGCCGCATAGCTGGCCGGCGGTCTTGTGCAGGGTGCCGGCCTTGGGCAGCAGGCCGACGACCTTGCTCTGGAAGTCCTTCTTCGGGATGTCGTCGAAGCCGGGAATCTGCTTCAGCGTCTCGGCCACCAGCTTGGCGGTGCGCTCGGCGCCGGCCGGGGTCCAGTGGTGGTCAGCCTTGAAGTAGTAATCGGTGTCCACGCCCTTCTCATCGAACAGCGGCGAGAGGTCGGTGACCCAGATACCGGCCTTGCGGAACTGCTCCACAGCGGCCAGGTAGTTCTTCTTCGCCAGGTCGAAGTTGAAGGCAGCCTTCTCCTCTGGGGTGAGTTTCTCGCGGTTAACCAGGCCACGAGTGGGCTGGTAGACGATCATCAGTTCGACGCCCCTGGCCTTCAGCGCATCGCGCAGGCGCTTGAACTGGCTGTAGCCGTAAGGTGTGGTGCCGAAGTCGGTGCGCAGGTCGTAGCGGGTTCGGAACAACCAGTCACCCTGGCCCTGCACCAGGCTCTCGAAAAAGCTCAGGTATTTGGTGTTGTACGAGGCCGGGTCCTGAGCCACGGCGCAGAGTGGGCCGGTGCGTTGCACGCTGTATTGCGGGGTTGCTTGCGCGCCGTGGGCGCTGGCCAGCAGGGCGGCGGCCAGGGCGGAAGGGGTGAACCATTTATTTGAAAGTCTGTGCATGGTCTGTTGCCTCAGTCCTGGAGTTCGGCCTGGGTTTCGACGGGATCGATCAGCACCGCCTGCTTGCGGCGCACCATCAGGTCGAGGATTTCTTCCTGCTTCTCGCCGAGCACGCCGGCGAAGCTGATGCCGGTGGATTTGCTCGGGGCGAGCAGTTCCACTCGGTACAGCTCGACCGAGAGCGGTGAGTCGATGGATAGGGGGCTGGAGCCGTTGCCGGCGAGCTTGCCGCCCACCAGGATCATCGAGACCTTGGCGTCGAAGGGGTCGAGCTCGATGTCGCGGTCGGTGTTGGTGAGGTCCTTGATGTGGCCGAGTACGCCGGTCAGGCCGTTGGCCGCGGAGAGGTTCTCGTACAGGCGGATGTTCACGCTGTTGCGCACGCGGATACCGTGTCGCGCGTTGTTGAGGACCTTGTTGCCCCACAACAGGTTGTTCGAGCTCTCGTAGAGGGTGATGCCGTCGGCGTGGTTCTGGTAGACCTCGTTCCAGGCCACCAGGTTGTTCACGCTGTTACGGTCGATGACGATGCCGGAGAGCTTGTTGTCGAAGGTCTTGTTGTTGACGATCCAGCTGTCATCCACCTCACGGGAGATGATGATGCCGTGCTTCTTCTTCGTACCAAATACGGTGTTCTCGGCGATGATCAGCCCGCGCGAGCGGTCGTGCGGGTCGATGCCGTAGACGATGTTGTCGCGGTAGGTGTTGCCCTTGATGACGACATTCTCGGCCTCGAAGCAGTAGAAGCCGTACCAGTGGTCGACGAATTCCGAATTGATCAGCCAACCGGTGGGCGCCGCACGTTTGAGGCGCGCGGCTTGGCCGGGGGTGTACTGGGTGATGGACACGCCATAGGACTTGGAGTTGTCGTAACCGAGGCTGGTGACCGTGCTTGCGACTATGTACAGCTCGCTGCCACCCCAGGACACGAGGAACGGTCGGAACTCTTCCGGCTTGCGGAACCAGGCCGGGCTCTTGTCCTGCTCGCGCCAGGCGGTGAGCTTGCTGCCGGTGACGAACAGCTTGCCGTCGTTCACCAGGAACGAGCCTCGCTCCTGGGACAGGCGGAAATCGCGGGTTTCCTTGTCGATTTCAAGGCTTGCGTCGTGGGCTACCACCAGCGGCAGGCGCGCCAGGTAGACGCCTTTCTCCGTTTCGCTGAACTGGCTGTCCGGCAGGGCCCTGGCGATATCCGCCGGAGTGACGTGGCCACCTTCGATGAAGATCGCGTTAGGCATGCCCTGCTGGCGCTTGACCCACTCGCGCAGGCGCTCGTTACCGCCGATAAAATCTTTCAGCGCGTCCTGTTGCAGCATGCGCCGCACCACGACACGGCCTTTGCGGCTGCGGTCGATCTTGGCCTCTACCGCTTGCGCGGTGTATCCGGAGAGGTCCGGCAGCTTGGGTGGGTCAAGGTGCAGTTGTTCCACCGGTGCGGTGGAGACCGTGTAGTTCTTGATCTGCTTGAGCGCCTGTGTGGGCTCCGCGCCCTGGACCCAGGGCGCGGCCATCTGCAGGGCGCCGAGTACGACGCCGCCCATCAGCAGCGTGGCTCCCATGCCTCGTTTCATGGCTGTTACTCCCTTGCGCGATGGCTGCATCAGAAGCGCCAGATGACGTCGACGAAGGCGCGGTGCATCAGCGAGTCGGTGCCGGCGCCGTAGGCGTCGCCCGGCTTGAACACCCCGCCACGCAGGCGCACCAGGGCCGAGCGCTCGTCCAGGTGCTCAGTCATGGAAGCCGGCAGCAGGCCCTGCTTGAAGTACTTGGTGACCACCAGGTCGACTTCCTGGCCGATGTCCTTCTCGCCATCCTCGAGCGGCGCGATGATGCCGCTCTGGCCCACGTCCTGGTTGTCGTCCACGCGCCAGAAGCGGTGGTAGACCAGGCTGGCGTCGTAGTCCTCGCCCATCTGCCAGGAGGTGAATGCGCTGGCTACTTGCAGGTTGCTCAGCTCGCCCCGGAAGGCCTCGCCGAAACGGTGCATGCGCGCTTCGGTGCCTGTGAAGGCAGAGCGGTTGCTCTCGAGACCGGTCTGGCGGAACTGCTCGGAGCTGTCGTCATCGCCACCGCCGCTGCCTCGGGCATAGGCGCCGCCGACTTTCCACTGGTCGTCGATGTTCCAGCGCAGGCCCAGGTCCAGGGCCCAGGCGTTGACGTCGACATTGCGCGAGCCGCTGGCGATGGTCTGATCGCCGACTGCGGTCTGCTCCAGCTCGTCCGCATCGCCGGTAAGCCAGGTGGCCTCGGCCCAGTAGTTCAGCGGCAGGGAGGAGCGGCGGTCGAAGAAGCCACCGTCGGCGTTGATGCCCAGCCAGGTGAGGTCCCCGGTGGTGCGCTTGGACAGCTCGTCCACTTCTTCGCCGACATTCGGCAGGTCGCCTTCGTCACGGCTGTGGTGGGCCTTCAGACCGACCCAGTGACCGGGTTGCCATTGCGTGGAGATGTCGCCGAACAGGTGGCGGCGGTCTTCATCTTCCGGGGCCAGTTCGTCGATGTCGGTGCGGTACTCGCTGAAGCGCTCGGCAACGCCGACATGGGCCTTGAGCAGGGTGGTGTCGAAGCTCCAGCGCAGGGCTTCGATGTTGGTGTCCCACCAGGTGCCTTCCTCGCTGCGTACGCGCTGGCGGCCGAAACGCAGGTGCTCGCCCGGATAGGCAGTGAGACCGCCGTAATCGACCCAGAACTCGCGCATGGCGAGGTAGTTCTTGTCCGGCTCGCGACCGTCGTCGCGCTGACTGGAGTCGCTTTCGATATCGCTGGATTCGAGTGTGTCGGTCTCGACGATGTCGGTGGCCGTCACTGCCTGGCCCATGGCGAAGGCGCTCCATTCGCCACGCTCGCCATAGACCCAGGGACGCACATCGAGACCCAGGCCGTTGACGTCGCCACCGTCACGGGTGCCGAGGTCACGGTCGGCTTCGGACTGTGCGGTGATCTTCACGTCCAGGCCGAAATTCTTGTCGTCGTTCTGGGCGGCGAAGGCAATGCTCGCCGAGAGCAGGGACAGGCCGAGGCCGGCGTTCATCCAGGGTTTCATGTTCATGGTCGTTCCTTATCGCTCGGTCTGGAGGCCTGGTCCGCAGGTTGGTGAGCGCAGCGCAGCCCAACAAGGCGCGCGGAGCGTGCCCCGCAGCGTTGAACCTCGCAGGCTCGGCGCCAACCTACGGTCGACTTCCGGACGGGTATTCATAGGCTGCTCATCTGGCCAGCGCCCTGGGCGCTGGCGCCGCGCGCGAGGCGTTCCTCGCGCAGCAGTTGTTCGGCGCGGGCGCGTTCGGCGGGCGGCAGCTGCTGCTCCACCTGTTGCGCCAGTTCGAGCGCCTGTGGGGTGTTCTTGGGCAGAGCGAGCTGGCTGAACACATAGGCGTTGGCCGGGTTGGGCTGGATGCCCTTGCCCTGGGCGAACATCTGGCCGAGGGCGAAGTCGGCGTTGATCTGGCCGTTGCGGGCGGCGATCAGCAGGTGCTCCAGGGCCTTCTCCGGGTCCACGTCACCGAGGTAGCCGCGCAGGTACATCTGCCCCAGCAGGTAGTGGGCGTTGGGCTCGGTGGCGGAGGCCTTGAGTAGGTGTTGCTCGGCCTTGCGCGGGTCTTGTGGCACCAGCTTGCCTTCGTAGTACAGGCGGCCGAGCAGCAACTCGGCGCGGGGCAGCGCGGCGGCGCGACCTTTCTCCAGGTAAGCCAGCATCTGGTCGGTGTCGCCCAGCGCGGGATAGTCGTAGAGCAGCTTGGCCAAGCTGGTCCAGGCAGCCGGATAAGCCGGGGCGATTTCGTCCAGCAGTTCGCGGGCCTTGTTTTCGTCCGGCTTGCCCAGTTCGTTGTCGGCCAGCACCTGGGCCACCGAGTCCACGCGTTGGGCGGGAATACGGCCTGCGCGGTAGCCGGCCATCAGGTCGTCCAGCAGGGCCTTCTGGGCGTCGGGCTTGCCTTGCTTCTGGTTGACGGTGGCCAGTTCGACGTAGCAGACATCGGCAATGGCCAGGTTGGCGGTGCAGATCCGCTCGATCTCGGCCAGGTGCTGATCATAGGTGCCCTGGGTGCGATAGAAGAGGATCTGTGCCAGTGCGGCCTGGGTGTGGCCTTCCGCGCGCCATTGGGCGATGCGCGCGGGGACGTTGACCTCGGGGAAGTCCTGCGGGTACTGCATGTAGAGCATCACCAGCGGCATCAGGCTGCTTTCTTCACCTGCGGCGAAGGACTCCTCCAGCAGCTGTGCGGTCTCGCGACGTTCGGCCGGGTTCAGCTCGGGCTTGCGCGCCAGCAGCTTGCCCAGGCGTGCCTTGGCGCGCGGCGAGTCGTCGATGGCCTGGCGGTAGGTCTGTTCGGCGCGGCGCATCTGCTCCGGGTCGCCGGTGGCCACCTGCAGGTCGGCCAGGCCAACCTGGGCATCGGTGTAGCCGAGCTCCGCCAGCTGGCGGAAGTTCTGCTCTGCAGTGGCGCTGTCGCCGCGCTTGAGGGCTTCGCGGGCGAGGCGCTCGTCGGGTAACCCGGCGCAGCCGGCCAGGGCGATCGCCGCAGCCAGCAGCAGGAGTGGGGGGGCCGTGTGAGCCATGGCGGAGCCCTCCTCAGAGACCTGCGGCCAGGGGGCGATCGATCAGCCAGCCCAGGGACGGGCCGCGATCGATGCTGACTTCCACCGGCTGGCCGGCGAGGCTGCTCGGCAGGGGCTCGTCGGGCTGGATGGTGGCGCGGATATTCGCCGACATGTCGCCGTCGTGCAGGCTGCTGCTGAGGATCTTGCCGTGGCGAACCTCATCCTCGCCGGCGACCTGGAAGCTGACGCTGGCGCCGGGCTTGGCCTGGGCGATGTTGCGGAAGGGGAAGCGCGCCTGCACGGTCGCCACGGTGTCCTGCGGGACCAGTTCGAAGATCACGTCACCCTTGCTCGCGAACTGGCCGTCGGCCACCAGTTGGCGGGCGATCTTGCAGTTGCAGGGGCTGGTGAGTGTGCCCTTCATCTCCTTGCCGAAGAGTGCTTCGACGTTGCTTGGGGAAAGCTGCTCGTCGGTCAGGTGACCCTTGAGCATTTCCAGCATGGTGGCGGAGAAGGAGGCGATGGGCGCACCTTTCTCGATGCTGGCGTCGGGGCCGACCAGGCTTTGTACCGTACCCTCGCGAGGCATGGTGACCTGCATGGAGGGCACCGCGACCATGGCCGAATCGGCATGGGTGACGAAGTACAGGCCGTAAAGCGATTTAGCGATATAGGCGAAGGCGCCGATGCCCACCATGAACAGCCCGAGGGTGAAGGAGACGGCCTTGAGGCGGCCGAACACGCCCATGCCATTGCCGCCCAAACCGTTCTTGCGCGCCTTGGTGAAGTTCTCGCGCTGCAGGGTGTTGAGCAGGTCGCCGGTGCTGACCAGTTCGCCCGACAGGTGTGCGCTGATCAGGTAGCGCAGGGTGGCGATATCGCGTGGCTTGAGGTTGTGGAACTGGCAGCCGACGCGACCGCTGCGTGGGTCGAACGCGCGGACCTGGAATTCCACGTCCAGACCCAGGGTGAGGCTGTCCACATGGAACTGCATACGGCCCCGGCAATGGTCGCCGACACTGATCTGGATGTTCCCGGCATTGAAGGCGAATCCGCCAGCAGAAACGTCGATCAGGGCCTGCTCCATGCGCTCGTTGCGGAGGATGTAGCGGATTTTGCCGGGGATCTTCACCCGCGCGTGCTGGCGCTGGGCTTCGGATTCATGCACCACATTGAGATTGACGGCTGTATTCATGGCTTCGATTCCTGTCAGATTCCTTGTGCTCACACGATCGCCATCAGGGTGGCGACGAATACGCTGGTTGCGGTGAAAGTCATGGCGCGTGAGGACCAGGTGTTGAACCAGCGCGTGAAGCTGGCGAGGTCACGGTTGAGCTTGGTGTTCTGGCGGGTCCAGGACTGCTGGTCGAGGCGGAAGAAGACGTAGATCTTCACCAGGGCCCCGACGATCTGGTTGTAATAAAGAATCAGCGGGTAGGCCGGGCCGATCCGGTGGCCGCTTATGGACAGCAGCAGGGTCAGGACCAGGCGGGTCAGGCCGATCCACAGCAGGTACACCAGCAGGTAGGCGATGCTGTACTTGAGGCTGGCGATGATGGCCACGGCCAGGCCCAGCAGGCAGGTCCACATGGACAGGCGCTGGTCGCTGAGCACCACGGTGGTGAACCAGCCCAGGCGGCTCGGCCCCAGGCGCAAGGCGCGGCTGTTCTGCCGCAGGTTGTTGCCGTACCAGCGGAACATCAGCTTGCGGCTGGCCTTGATGAAACTCTTCTCCGGCGGGTGTTCCACGGTGTTGATGGCGGCATCTGGCACGTAGAAGGTGTCGTAGCCCAGACGCATCAGGCTGTACCAGCTGGACTTGTCGTCACCGGTGAGGAACTGGAAACGGCCCAGGCGCCAGTGGTCCAGGTGATCGCTTTCCACGTCGGCGATGAAGTCCGGGTCGGTCACCACCTTGGCGCGGAACACCGACATGCGCCCGGTCATCGTCAGCACGCGTTTGCTTAGTGCCATGGAGCACATGTTGAGGTGGCGCTGGGCGAAGCGCAGCTTGTGCCACTCGCTCATGATGTAGCCGCCGCGCACCTCGCAGAACTCGTTGGTGGTCAGACCGCCGACATTGGGAAAGAGCTTGAACCAGGGCACGGTCTTCTTCACCACACCCTCGGCCAGCACCGTGTCACCGTCGATGACCGCCACCACCGCATTCTCGTCCGGCAGTTGCCGGGAGATGGCGCGAAAGCCATAGGCCAGGCCGTCGCGCTTGCCGGTACCGGGAATGCGCACGAAGTCCAGCTTTACCCGCTCCGGCGGATTGAGCTTGGCCCAGAGGTTCTTCACCAGCAGTTCATCGGACAGCTCGACGATCGAGCAGACCACGGTGGTCGGGTAGCCGCAGTCGATCGCCTCCTGGATCACCGAGCGGTAGACCATCGCGGTGGTCAGCGCCTCGATGCGGAAGCTGGTCACCATCAGGAACACGTGGGACGGGTCGGCCGCACTGCCCAGCCTCGCCAGACGGCGCCGATACCAGGGGTAGACCAGGTAGAGGAACAGCGTGCCGCGAATGAAGTGCAGGGCGCCCATGGAATAGCGCCAGATACCGACCACGCCGACCAGCAGCAGGAAGTCCTTGGAGTCGGGGTCGAATACCGACTTGGGCAGGGCCAGTGCCAGCAGCATCAGCGCGATGAGGTAGAACAGCCAGCCCGAGGCTTCGAGCAGGCCATGCTTTAGCTTGTCCATAGTTTTATCGTCCTGGTCTCATTGGGCGAGCCCCCTCCCGCGAAGGAAGGGGGCGGGCCGCTTACCAGCAGATACCCTCGGCGTTGCCGTGGGAGGCCTTGGGCATGAAGCCCACCAGGTCGATGACGCGCTTGCCTTCCGGGGCTTGCTGCGCCAGCGGGGCGAACAGCTCGTCGCGGTTGCCCAGGACGATGATGTCGGCCTTGTCGACAACTGCTTTCAGGTTGCTGTCGAGCAGCGAGGACACATGGGGAATCTTCGATTCGATGTAGTCCTTGTTGGCACCGTGGACACGGGCGTACTCGACGTTGCGGTCGTAGATGCTGAGGTCGAAGCCCTTGCCGATCAGCATCTCGGCCAGTTCCACCAGCGGGCTTTCGCGCAGGTCGTCGGTTCCGGCCTTGAACGACAGGCCGAGTAGGGCGACCTTGCGCTTCTCGTGGCTGGCGATGATCTCGAAGGCCTTCTGCACCTGGCCGGCGTTGCTGCGCATCAGCGAGCCGATCAGCGGCGAGTCGACGTCCAGGGAGGTTGCGCGATAGTTCAGCGCCCGCACGTCCTTGGGCAGGCAGGAGCCGCCGAAGGCGAAACCAGGACGCATGTAGTACTTGGACAGGTTGAGCTTGTTGTCCTGGCAGACCACGTCCATCACTTCACGGCCGTCGACGCCCACCGCCTTGGCGATGTTGCCGATTTCGTTGGCGAAGGTGACCTTGGCGGCGTGCCAGACATTGCAGGTGTACTTGATCATCTCGGCGACTTCGACGTCCTTGCGGATGATCGGCGCGTCCAGTTCGCGGTACAGGCTTTCCAGCAGGTCACCGGAGCTCTTGTCCAGTTCGCCGATGACGGTCATGGGCGGGTAGTCGTAGTCCTTGATCGCGGTGCTCTCGCGGAGGAACTCCGGGTTTACTGCAACGCCGAATTCGACGCCAGCCTGCTTGCCGGAGCAGTCTTCGAGGATCGGGATCACAACGTTCTTCACGGTGCCCGGCAGCACGGTGCTGCGCACGACCACGGTGTGGCGCTCGGCCTTGTCGCGCAGGGCGAAGCCGATTTCGCGGCAGACGCCTTCGATGTAGTCCAGCGACAGGTCGCCGTTCTTCTTGCTCGGGGTACCCACGCAGATGAAGGACACCTGGGTGTCACGCACGGCGGCAGCGACATCGGTCATACCGCGCAGGCGGCCGGAGCGCACACCTTCTTGAAGCAGTTCTTCCAGACCCGGTTCGACGATGGGCGATTTGCCCGAATTGATCAGGTCGATCTTGGTCGGGGAGATATCCACACCGACCACTTCATGACCACGAGCAGAAAGACAACCGGCGCATACTGCGCCCACATAGCCCAAACCAAAGATGCTGATTCGCATCGCAATCACCTCGTCCATTCAGCACGCTGTTTAATATGTGGCGGTAGTGCCACTTCCATTCGCGCAGCCGGTTACTTGGTAGCAACTTGGCAATGCGCAGGCATGATTAATACCGGACGCCAAAGTTAGGGCGCCTGAACTGGGCATGTAATAAAGCTTGCCCACTTAGAGTCCTGAGAAGATAGCCTTTAAAGGCTTTGTCTCGTTGGTTTTGTCCAGTTGGTCGAGTTGTTGAATTTCTCCTTGATTAATTTTCTGGTTTTATCCAGGTAAAACTGCTCCCTCGGCGTGAGCCGATAGATGTAGGCAGTTTGAGATCACGCCGAAAGTTGGCGGAAGAATTACGTTACGGGGGTATGAGTGTCCGGCTTTTCGGATAGTTCCTACCGTTCGTCCCGAATTTGATCTATTGCATTTTTTTAACTATGGGGTGATTGCAGGGTAGTGGCGATGTGTTGGTGTTTTGGTGTTCGTGAAGTTCCGGTGTTGCAAATTGCAAGTTCTCGAGCATTGCATTTTGCAAGTTGCCACTACTTAATTTTGTTAATAAAGGCAGTTTGATTATGAAGTGCCACGGATGGCAAAAAGATATTCCGGCAAAAAGTGGGGCTGGCCTTCGGCCTGCTTTGCGAATGAATTGGCGATGTCTGCACTAGCTGTTGCTAGGAATAGTCCGTCGAGCGAAGAGCCTTGTAGGAGCGAGGGGAATGCAAGCAGTTGCACGTGGTGACCCCCTCTCCTGTTTACGGGAGAGGGGAGGGGGAGGGGGAGGGGCGGTCAGTCCTGTGGATGTTCCCGCAGGAACACCAGGCTATCCGGCTTGGAGTGCGCCACGGAAAAACGATACCCGTCGTAGTTGAAGTCCTTCAGACCCTCGGGGTCGTTCAGCCGCTCCTTGATCACGTAGCGCGCCATCAGGCCCCGGGCCTTCTTGGCGTAGAAGCTGATGATTTTGTACTGGCCGTTCTTCAGGTCCTTGAATTCGGTATCGATGAGGCGGGCATTCAGCGCCTTGCGCTTCACCGAGCTGAAGTACTCGTTGGAGGCCAGATTCAGCAGGACATCGTCGCCCTGGGCTTCCAGGGCTTCGTTCAGCCAACCGCTGATGCGCTCTCCCCAGAAGGCATACAGGTCCTTGCCGCGCGCATTGGCCAGCTTGGTGCCCATTTCCAGGCGGTATGGCTGCATCAGGTCCAGCGGCCGCAACAGGCCGTAGAGGCCGGACAGCATGCGCAGATGAGACTGGGCGAAGTCGAAGTCCGCTTCGCTGAAATCCTCGGCGTTCAGGCCGGTGTAGACGTCGCCCTTGAAGGCCAGCAGCGCTTGCTTGGCGTTCTGGGGGGTGAAATCCGGGTGCCAGCTGCCGTAGCGGGCGACATTGAGGCCCGCCAGTTTGTCGGACAGGTGCATCAGCTCGGCGATGTTGGTCGGCGTCAGGGTGCGCAGGTGCTGGATCAGCTCCTGGGCGTGATCCAGGTGTTGCGGCTGGGTGTAGCGCGCGGTGACCGGCGGGGTCTCGTAGTCCAGGGTCTTGGCGGGGGAAATCACCATCAGCATGAGTCGTCTCCTTCGGGAACCCGGCGATTCTAGGGATTTAGGGACGATGACTCCACCTATGGGGATCATTGGCTAGTCTGCAAGAAAGGCCATTTCAGGCTGGGTGAAAACTGCTGCGCTCGATCATGCGGCGTGAGAACAGCCTCGTGCGCGGGTCCGATCAAAATGCGCATTTACAATGCACAAGCCGCGCTGTTCTTGCCTGACCTTCGTTCGTGATGTTTTCAAACCGTCCGATTGCCGGGGACATGTCATGGACAACTGCAACCACTCACGCTGGGAACCTTCCCACGACTACCGTCCGCTGGAGCACGGCGGCGAGCGGCAGGCGTGGCTGGTGGTGGCCCTGACCGGCGGCACCATGCTGGCGGAGATCGTGGCCGGCCTCTGGTTCAACTCCATGGCACTGCTGGCCGACGGCTGGCACATGGCGTCGCACATGGTGGCCATTGGCATGGCGGCGTTCGCTTATCGCCTGGCGCGGCACTATGTGCAGGACCCGCGTTTTACCTTCGGGACGTGGAAGGTCGAAGTGCTGGCCGGTTTCGCCAGTGCGGTGCTGCTGATGGTGGTCGTGCTGCTGATGGCCTTGGAGTCTCTATGGCGTTTGTGGCAGCCAGCGGAGATTGGCTATGAGGTTGCCTTGTGGGTGGCGGTCGTCGGATTGGCAGTCAATCTGGCCTCGGCCTGGTTGCTGCGGGACAAGCACGAGCATGGCCATGCTCACCACGACCACGACCACGACCACGACCACGACCATGCACACGGGCATGGGCATGGTGGGCTGGACCTGAATCGCCATGCGGCCTATCTCCATGTCCTGGCGGATGCCCTGACCTCAGTGGCCGCCATTTTCGCCTTGCTGGGCGGCATGCTGCTCGGCTGGGCCTGGCTCGATCCGCTGATGGGATTGCTGGGCGCGCTGATCATCGGCATCTGGGCCAAGGGCCTGCTGCTGGAAACCGGAAAGGTGCTGGTGGACCGCGAGATGGACCGCCCCCTGGTGGAGCTCGTGCGCACCACGCTGGAGTGCATTCCGGACACCGAAGTAGCCGACCTGCACCTCTGGAGGGTCGGTCGTACACAGTTCGCCTGCATCATCAGCCTGGTGACCCACGGCGAAACTTCGGCGGATCGCTACAAGGCGAGACTGGCGGGCTTTTCAGAACTGGTGCACGTGACCGTGGAGGTCAATCGCTGCGGCGGGGAGGGGGCTGCCGCGGAGGGGAAGGACTTTCGACTTTAAACGGCGAAATGTCCCCACGCCAAGGTTTTTTTGTCGTGAATAAAAAAATAATCAGACTGCGAAAAAATTACTTTTTTCTGTCATCCGGAATGGAGTATTAACGAATCAAGACCGCCGAATCCTGCAGACAGGTGGCGGCCATCGGCCCTCACTTGTTAGCACCATCTCCTGCCCCGGCATGACCCGGGATGGAGAGGTCGGCGGCCCTCCGCGGCGGAGCGCCAGTCTGGCATTCCGTCGCCTGGCCAGATAAGAAGGTGACCGAGTATGGATGACCACGGACGCTCCCGCCCTACCGCTCCAACCTTGTACGCCCTCGATACCAACGTCCTGATCCACGATCCCAATGCGCTCCTGAACTTCCAGGAACACCACGTGGCCATTCCAATGACCGTGCTGGAAGAACTGGACAAGTTGAAGACCGGGAAGCAGGGTGTCGCCGCTGAATGTCGCCAGGCCATCCGCAATATCGACAAGATCCTCGGGGGAGCCTCTCCCGAGGAAGTCGAGCACGGTGTACCCATCCAGCGCGAGAAGAGCGGCCCCTGCGGCTTCCTCTCGATTCTCATGAGCAAGCGTGCAGCCCCGATCACCTGGCTGCCGGAAGACCTCAACGACAACAAGATCATCAACCAACTGGTGGAGCTGAAGAGCCGCAAACCGGGGATATCCGTGGTGCTGGTGACCAAGGACATCAACATGCGCCTCAAGGCGCGCGCCTGTGGCATCGACTCGGAGGACTACCACACCGACCAGCTGGTCGACGACGTTTCCCTGCTGTCTCGCGGTTACCACGACATGCCCGGCTCCTTCTGGGAGCGCGTCAGCAAGGTGGAAACCCGCCAGGACCATGGCCGGACCTGGCATCGGGTGCAGCTGACCGACAACCTGCCGGCGGTGCACGTCAACGAGTTCATCGTCGACGAGCAGGGCTTCGTCGGCTGGATCAAGGGCATCAAGGACGACGAGTTGCTGATACTCGACCTGCACCAGGAGCCCTTGCTGCACCAGGAAGCCTGGGGCCTGCGCCCGCGTGATGTGTATCAGGCGCTGGCGCTCTATGCCCTGCTCGATCCGGACATCCACCTGGTCAACCTGACCGGCGCGGCGGGCTCGGGCAAGACCATCCTGGCGCTGGCCGCGGCGATCGAGCAGACCATGGTCAGCAAGCGCTACCGGCGCATCATCGCCACCCGCAGCGTGCAGGGGCTGGACCAGGAAATCGGCTTCCTGCCCGGCACCGAGGCGGAGAAGATGGAGCCCTGGCTGGGTGCCATCACCGACAACCTGGAAGCCCTCCACATGGAGGATGAAAACACCCACGGCAGCGTGGACTACATCCTCAGCAAGGTGCCCCTGCAGTTCAAATCGCTGAACTACATCCGCGGGCGCAGCTTCCAGCAGAGCCTGATCATCATCGACGAGTGCCAGAACCTGACGCCGCACCAGATGAAAACCATCATCACTCGTGCCGGCACCGGGTCCAAGGTGATCTGCCTGGGCAACCTGGCGCAGATCGATACCCCCTACCTCTCCGCGCCGAGCTCCGGCCTGACCTACCTGACCGAACGCTTCAAGGACTTCCCCCATGGCGTGCACATCACCCTGCAGGGTGTACCGCGCTCCGTGCTGGCCGAGTTCGCCGAAGCCCATATGTAACGTCACTGTCCGCCGGGCGGCACCTGCCGCCCAGGCTGTTTTTCTGTATACAATCTGCCTCCTGCGGGCCCTGAACGGCCCGCCCGAGGAGACTAGCAGTGCTGACCCATCTCGATTCCCAAGGTCGTGCCAACATGGTCGACGTCACCGACAAAGCGGTGACGGCCCGTGAGGCAACGGCTGAAGCCCGCGTGCGCATGCGCCCGGAAACCCTCCAACTGATCCAGGCCGGCGGCCACCCCAAGGGCGATGTGTTCGCCGTGGCGCGCATCGCCGGCATCCAGGCGGCGAAGAAGACCTCCGACCTGATCCCGCTCTGTCACCCGTTGATGCTCACCAGCGTCAAGGTTGAGCTGAGCGCCGAAGGCGAAGACACCGTGCACATCGTCGCGCGGTGCAAGCTGGCCGGGCAGACAGGCGTGGAAATGGAAGCCCTGACCGCCGCCAGCGTTGCGGCCCTGACCATCTACGACATGTGCAAGGCGGTGGACCGCGGCATGACCATCGAAAGCGTGCGCCTGCTGGAGAAGCTGGGCGGCAAGAGCGGCCATTACCAGGCCGGGGAGTGAAGATGATTCGCGTGCAGTATTTCGCCCGTTACCGTGAAGCGCTCGGCATTGACGGCGAGCAACTTGGCTGGGTTTCGGGCTTCGCGAAGCTGGATGACTTGCGCCGTCATCTGCTGGCCCGGGGCGGTGTCTGGGAGGTGCTGGACGAGCAGAACCTGATGTGTGCGCGCAACCAGGAACTGTGCAGCCTCGACGAGGCCCTCGCCGATGGCGACGAGGTCGCCTTCTTCCCTACCGTTACCGGAGGCTGAGATGGCTATTCGCGTACAGGAAGCCGCCTTTGACCCAGGTGCCGAACTCAATGCCATGCACGCCGCCAACGTCGGCGTGGGCGCGGTGGTCGGTTTCGTCGGCTACGTGCGCGACTTCAACGACGGCCAGGACGTCGCCGGGATGTTCCTCGAGCACTATCCCGGCATGACCGAGAAAGCCCTGGAAAAGATTGCCCAGGAGGCCAGCCTGCGCTGGCCCTTGCTCAAGGTGGACATCCTCCACCGCATTGGCCGCCTGGAGCCGGGCGAGCCCATCGTCTTCGTCGGTACCGCCAGCGCCCATCGCCAGGCGGCGTTCGATGCCTGCAACTTCATCATGGATTTCCTCAAGACTCGCGCACCATTCTGGAAGAAGGAAGACACCGCCGAAGGGCCACGCTGGGTCGAAGGCCGTTGCAGCGACAAGGCTGCGGCAAAGCGCTGGGAAAACTAGGTCCTGGCATTTGCCTTGTGTGAGCGAATGAATTCGCTCACATCCAAACACACTGACATCGAACCCGGCACATGCCGGGTTTTTGCTGTCTGCCGACTGGGTATTGACGCTCTGTACATTTAAGTCCAGCATGGACTTACAAGTACAAAATTAGCGGCGTCCCATAATGATTATCAGCCAGCTATCGTCGAATCCCTGCCCATGCCGGCCTGACCAGGCTGTGCCTTCCTCTGCCTCGCAATCCAATTCGAATCCGTTCGCCCAACCCTTGTGGCGGGCCTCCATCCGTACTGCGGGAGTCGCACCATGAAGAAACTCGTTCTGCTGGGCAGCCTTGCCCTTACTCTGCTGGCCTCCAGCGTCTTTGCCGCCGACAAGCCTTTGCGCCTCGGCATCGAAGCAGCCTATCCGCCCTTCGCCTTCAAGACGCCGGCAGGTGAGATTTCGGGCTTCGACTACGACATCGGCAACGCCATGTGCGAGGAGATGAAGGTCAAGTGCCAATGGGTCGAGCAGGAGTTCGATGGGCTGATCCCATCGCTCAAGGTGAAGAAGGTCGATGCCGTCCTCTCGTCAATGACCATCACCGACGAGCGACGCAAATCCGTGGACTTCACCAACAAGTATTACTACAGCCCGGCGCGCCTGGTGATGAAGAAAGGCTCGACCGTCGACCCCGAATTCAAGAACCTGGTCGGTAAGTCCATCGGTACCCAGCGCTCCACCACCACCGACCGCTTCGCCACCGAAGTGCTGGAGCCCAAGGGCGTGAAAGTGGTGCGCTACAGCACCCAGAACGAAATCTACCTGGACGTGATTTCCGGCCGCCTGGATGGCGTGCTGGGGGATGTCTTCCCTCTCAATGAAGGCTTCCTGAAAACCGACAACGGCCAGGGTTACGAATTCGTCGGTCCGGTGCTCCAGGATCCGCATTTCTTTGGCGAGGGCGCCGGGATTGCTGTTCGCAAGGGAGACGACGCGCTGCGCGAGCAATTCAATGCGGCTATCAAGACCCTGCGCAGCAATGGTAAGTACCAGGCGATCCAGGCCAAATACTTCGACTTCGATATCTACGGCGAGTGATCGTCGGCCCCGCATGAGAAAGCCGCGCATTGCGCGGCTTTTTCGCTTTTACCCCTTCTCCCTCTGGGAGAGGGTAGGGGTGAGGGAAGTCCGATCTACAACAGGTGAATGAATTTTCACCCATAGGGAAGATCAGAGCGCTAGACCGACTCTTCCTTCAACTCCTTCAGGTGCTTGTAAACCGTCGCACGGCCCATGTTCAGCACATTGGCCACATAGTTGGCGGCGCTCTTGCCCTTGAATGCGCCCTCGGCGTGCAGCGCCAGTACCAGCTCGCGTTTGTGCTCGCGGGTCAGCAGGTTGAGCCCTAGCTGGCGCTGCTGCAGCCAGTTATGCAGGAAGGTATTGATACGCTCCTGCCAGTCGTCGCGGAACAGCGAGTCCGGCTGAGGGATCACCTTGCTGGAGGAAAGGAACAGGTCCAGGGCGGCCTTGGCCGACTCGAACATCGAGATATTCAGGTTTATGCAGAGGACTGCCATCGGCGTGCCCATGGCATCGCGCAGTACAGTGCTGATGGAACGGATTTTCTGGCCGTCCCAGTTGAGCTTCTCGTAGGGGCCGATGTTCCGCTCGTCGACCTCGCCGGTGAGCATGTCTTCCAGGGCCGCATCGTCCCCTATGCAGCGTTTGGAGATGTTATTGGCGATGTAGTCGATCTTCTGCGTGCGCAGGTCGTGCAGCACCACCTCAGCATGAGGGAAAAACAGGTTGGCGATGGCGTCGGCGATGGCCCGGTAATTATCCAGGGTCGGGTCTTGGCGGGGCGTCATGCGGGCGGCTCCGAAGGCGAGAAAAACGGCGCCGGGCTCAATTGGCCCGGCGCTGCGAGTGTGGCGCAAAGCTCCATTGGCGTCACCCCAGGCGCGCAGGGGAGAGCATCGCCTCGTTCAGTCCGTAGCGGGTGAGGTGCTCTGGCAGGGGCTGGTGCAGGATCAGGCAGGTGCTCGCCTCCCCCATCGCAGCGGAGGTCTGGATGCCATAACCACCTTGACCGGCTACCCAGTAGAACCCCGGCGTTTGCGCGTCATAACCGGACACCAGGTCGCCATCAGCGAAGAACGAACGTAGCCCGGCCCAGACGTGCATCGGCCGGCGGATGCTCATGGTGGTGTGGTCCTCGATCTGGTAGATGCCGAGGGCGATGTCCAACTCCTCCGGCTGTACATCATGAGGCTGCACCGGGTCGGCATTGGCTGGGGAACCCAGCAGCACGCCGGCATCCGGCTTGAAGTAGAAGGACTCGTCCAGGCTGACCAGGGCCGGCCAGCGGTGGCTGTCCACACCTTCCGGCGGCGAGAAGATGAACGCGGCGCGGCGCTTGGGCTGCAAGCCCAAGGGTTTTACACCAGCAAGTTCCGCAAGGTGGTCGCACCAGGCGCCGGCCGCGTTGACCAGCACGGGCGCCAGGAAGGTACCCGCGGTGGTGGTGACTTTCCACAGCTCGCCTCGGCGCTGGATGCCGGTCACCTCGGCTCCGTTGTGAATCTGGCCATTATTGCGGCGGATACCACGCATATAACCCTGGTGCAGGCCGTCGGTGTCGATGTCGGCTGCACTGGGGTCGAGCATGGCACCCTGGACCTTTTCGCGTCGCAGTACTGGCACCAGCTTGCAGGCTTGCTCCGGGGTGAGCATCTGCATCTCGGGCACATTCTCGCAGGCGCTATTGAACTGGCGTTGCAGTTCCTGCGGATCACCGGTGAAGTCGACCACCATTTCGCCGCGCGGGGTAAGAATAGGGTGCTCGCTGAAGCCTTGCGGCGGCGCATCGAAAAAAGCGCGGCTGGCGGCGGTCAGCGCACGAACCTGGGGCGTGCCATAAGCCACGGTGTAGAGCGCGGCAGAACGACCGGTGGAGTGATAACCCGCCTGTTCTTCACGCTCCAGCACAGCCACGCGTCCATGTCGGGAAAGCCAGTAGCCGGTCGAGGCGCCCGCGATGCCGGCACCGATGATGATGAAATCAGCCTGGTTCATGTGCATCCCTCACTGGCCTTGCCGGGTTAGGTGATAGAGGGCGTTGGCCAGCGCCATGTCTTCCAGGCCAAGGCCGATGGAGCGGAAGAATACCGGGCGGCTGTAATCCGGGCGCGGCACCGCACCGCTCAGCAACTCGGGCAGGTCCCCGCAAATCTGCTCGCAGCTCCAACCATTCTGTTCGGCTGCCAGCAGCATTTCCCCGGCTGAGCCCGGCGTGGTGGCGCGGTAGTCGCAGTAAACATCCATTTCAGCCAGGGCCGCAGGCGGCACCTCGTGGGCGCGCGGGGCGTTGGTGCTGATTGAGGTCACCAAGGCTGGTTTACCCAGTCTCAGCGGGTCGAGTATGGGGCTTGCCGAGGAGGTGCAGAGCATAACGACATCCGCATCGGCAATGGCCTGCTCCAGGCTGGCACACAACTCCATACGTGGATCCAGCGCGCGCAGTTCGGCATGGATCGCAGATTGCTCGCCTGCCAGGCTTGGGGAATAGACACGCATGTCCTGCCAGTCCCGCAGGTCCTTCACGTAATGAATGTGCGCGCGAGCTACCGCTCCGCTGCCGATCACTGCGAGGCGGCGGGCCTGCGCGGGCGCCAGGGCGTCTATGGCCACGGCGGTAGTCGCCGCGGTGCGCGCGGTGGTCAGCTCACCGGCATCGCAGAGCAACAACGGCTCGCCGGTTTCCATGGACATCAGGAGGGTCCAGGCGGTTACCAGGGCGCCATCGGCGGTCTTGATGTAGGGCGAGGTCTTCACGCCGTAGACACGTTCCTTGGCCATGACGCCGAGGTAGTTGATAAAGTCTCCAGCCCCCGCCGGAAACTCCACAAGTTGCTGGGCGGGCTGCACCGCCTCACCGGCCGCGAGGTCTTGAAACATCCGACGCATGGTTTGGCGGACGTCGATCTGCTGCAGCAGGCGGCGGGCTTCGGCGTGCGGGATGAGATAGGGCGTGGCGCTGGACATGAGACGCTCCTGGACTTGAAATAAACTTATCTGTCCATTCTGGACTTTTAGGTATGTTTCAGCAAGCGCCGGGCGTCTGTCCATGAAACCGTAGCCCACAGGGTGGTGAGGGCAAAAAAAGGTTCGTTGCGGAATCAGGGGGAAGAGCGAGTTGACAGTCGGGGAAGCGGGTAAATTGGCAATCGCCAAACATCCCAACCCCCACCCCCTGCTGTCGCCGTGCATCCTATTGATCTGGCCCCTTTCTGGCCGGGCTACGAGGTCGTCGCCTGTCGCCAATCCACTCATGACACCCTGCTGATCAGTCTTGAGCCCCAAGCGGAGCGCTTCCCGATTTGCAGCCGCGTGCCAAACCCAACCTGTTGACCCACGAGCAACAGCACATCCGCCAGGTTCGGGATCGTGACCTGCAGGATCAGCGCGTCCTGCTACAACTGCCGGTGCGTCGCGTCGACTGCCTGTACTGCGGACGCGTATCCGAGCGGATTGACTGTCTGGCGCCGGCTTCCCGCCTTCCTCGGAAAGCAGCCTGCAACACCTCCTTGGCGGACTTGTCGGTCGGAGTGACACATCGAAGGCGCGCGAAACCTTGTAGGAGCCAGCTTGCTGACGAATGGCGCATGTTCGCCAGCAAGCTGGCTCCTACAGAGAGAGTACCGGCTGTCCGGCTGTCAACTCGCCTCTCCCCCAGATTCCGCGATGAACCAAAAAAAAAGGCGAAGCCGGGGCTTCGCCTTTTTTGATCGTGTTGCGATCAGTGATGCTTACGCGGTACCGATTTGAGCAGTTCGGCGGGGGGCATCTCGCAGTTGATCTTGCGACCCAGCAGTTCCTCGATCGGCGGCAGGGCGAAGGCGTCGTCCTCGCCGGCGAAGCTGATGGACGTACCGCTGGCTCCGGCGCGGCCGGTACGGCCAATACGGTGCACGTAGTCGTCCGGGTCTTCCGGCAGAGTGAAGTTGATCACGTGGCTGATGCCGTCGATATGGATGCCGCGGCCGGCGACGTCGGTGGCCACCAGGACGCGGATCTTGCCTTCGCGGAAACCTTCCAGGGTCCTGATGCGCTTGTGCTGCGGAACGTCGCCGGACATCTGGGCGGCACTGATGCCGTCGCGGGTCAGGCGCTCCTCGATGCGGCGGACCTCGTCCTTGCGGTTGGCGAAGACCATGACGCGGGTCCAGTCGTTCTGGTCGATCAGGTTGTACAGCAGCTTGTACTTGTCGCTACCGGCGACGGCATAGACATGCTGCTCGACGGTTTCGCTGGCCACGTTTTCCGGTTCGATCTCGACGATGGCGGGGTCGACGGTCCACTGCTTGGCCAGGTTCATCACGTCTTCGGTGAAGGTGGCGGAGAACAGCAGGGTCTGGCGCTCGCCCTTGTACGGGGTCTGGCGGATGATCTGGCGAACCTGCGGGATGAAGCCCATGTCGAGCATGCGGTCGGCTTCGTCCAGCACCATCACTTCGACCATGTCCAGGTGCACTTCGCCGCGCTGGTTGAAGTCCAGCAGACGGCCGGGCGTGGCTACCAGGATGTCGCAGAAGCGCGATTCCAGTTGCTTGAGCTGCTTGTCGAAGTCCATGCCGCCGACGAAGCTCATCACATTGAGGCCGCTGTGCTTGGTCAGCGCGGCGGCATCCTTGGCGATCTGCACCACCAGTTCACGGGTTGGCGCGATGATCAGCGCACGGGGTTCGCCCATGTAGCGCTCTTTCGGCGGCGGGGTCTGCAGTAGCTGGGTGATGATCGATATGAGGAACGCGGCGGTCTTGCCGGTGCCGGTCTGGGCGCGGCCGATGGCGTCCTGGCCCTTGAGGGTGAAGCCCAGCACCTGTGCCTGGATCGGCGTGCAGTAGGGGAAGCCGAGGTCGTGGATCGCGTGCATCAACCGTGGGTCGAGGTTGAAGTCGTGGAAGCGGGTCTTGCCTTCCTGGGGTTCTACCGCGAAGTCTTCCAGCTTCCAGTTATTGACCGGGGCTGAGGTTTTGGCGGGACGCTCGCGGCGCGGCTTGTCGGATTTCGGTTTGTCGCTGCGGGGTTTCTTCTCGCCGCGTGGGGTGCGCTCTGCGCTGCCTTCAGCCTTTTCGCCTGCGGTACGGGGCGCTCTCTTGGGCTTTTCCGGGCGCTCTTCGCTCTCGGCGCGAGCAGGGGCGGGTGCTGATGGGGTGGGGCTGGTTTGGGGCTCTTCGCCCTTGCTGAATATCTTTTTGAGTGCCTTGAGCACGGTGATCTCGTCAATTTGATTAAGGAGTGAACGCCCGCCAGTGTAAAGCAAGATGCCCGCGCGGCGAAGTGGCGCGGGCTACGGAGCATTGCGGGGCTTAAGGCAGGGCCTCGAGCAGCAGTCGGCGCACGTTGCCACCCATGATCGCGGCGATATCTGCCTCGCTGAAACCGGCTTCCTGCAAGCCCTGGGTGAGCTGGGCCAGGCCGCTGGTGTCGAATGGCGTGTGGACGGTACCGTCGAAATCCGAGCCAAGGGCCACGTGCTCGACCCCGACCTTGTCCGCGGTGTAGCGGATGGCGCGGACTATGGCGGCTACCGAGGTTTCGCAGACCGCGGCGTCCCAGTAGCCGATGCCGATGACGCCGCCCATGGCGGCGATGCCCTGCAGGTGCTTGTCGGTTAGGTTGCGCGAACCCGGGCAGGTGCCTACGACGCCAGTGTGGGAAACCAGCACAGGGCGTTCCGCGATGGCCAGCACGTCGTCGATCAGCGCGCGGGAGGCGTGGGCCAGATCCACGATCATCTTTTTCTCTTCCAGCTGCGCGATCACGCGACGCCCAAAGGGCGTCAGGCCACCTTTTTCCAGGCCATGGGCGGAGCCGCCGACTTCGTTGTCGAAAAAGTGGGTGAGGCCGGTGATACGGAAACCAGCATCGTAGAGCCGGTCGACGTTCTCCAGCTTGCCCTCCAGCGGGTGCAGGCCTTCGGTTGCGAGAATGGCGGCGGTTCGCTTGGGGTCCTTGTTCCAGGCCTCGAGGAAGCTGGCCAAGTCGGCGCGCGAGCGAACCAGCACCAGCTTGCCCTGGCTCTCGGCCGCGGCCTGCTGGAGTTTGTCACCTTGGTACAGGGCGCGCTGCAGGAGACTGGTCCAGGTAGGTTTTGGCCAGCGCTGGGCCAGGACCAGCAGGGTGATGTTGTCGCTGTCGGCGCCATTACTCTCGTAGTTGAGGCCGCGTGGGGTCTTGGTGACCGTGGAAAACACCTGGAGGCCGACCCGTCCTTCGAGCAGGCGCGGCAGGTCGCTGTGGCCGAAGTCGTGGCGCTCCAGCAGGTTGCGGTTCCAGAGCAGGGCGTCATCGTGCAGGTCGGCGACGAACAGGGTGTCGTGGAGCTTTTCTGCGGCGGGAGAGGCGGAGTAGGGCGGCGGCGTGGCCACGCTGTTCATTCGGCGGTCGAGCAGGTTTGGCAGGCTGAAGAAGATTCCCAGGCCGACGGGGATCAGTACGAGCACGGCGATCAGGGTTTTGCGCATGTCCAGCATCCTGGCTGTGGTGTTGTCGTGCCTCGCACTCTAGCAAACGGATGTTTGAATGCGTGGGAAATTGCTGCGTCGCCTAGGGACTCCGCTGTAGGGGTCAATTGATTCGCCAAGCAGGCCGAAGGCCGGCCAGTGGGGATGGGCCGCGGTCCTTCGCGAATGAGTTCGTTTCTACAACCAGACGTTGCTTTCAGCCGTGAAGGCGGTTGCGGCCGTTCTGCTTCGCTTGGTAGAGGGCGCTGTCGGCGCGGGCAATCAGCCCTTGCAGGCTGTCCCGCTGGCGCATCTGGGCAAGGCCGATGGAGACGGTCACGCCTGGGAGCACACCCAGTGGCGAATAGAAAGAGGTGATCTGCTCCAGACTGACGCGCAGCCGCTCGCCGATGGGACGGGCGTCGTTTTCGCCCAGTTCCGGCAGCAGTATCACGAACTCCTCGCCACCGAAGCGGGTCATGCTGTCCTTGGGCCGGAGCTGGCTGCGCAGGGTGTGCGCTACCAGGCACAGGGCATAATCGCCGGCCAGGTGGCCATGGGTGTCGTTGTAGGCCTTGAAGTGGTCGACATCCAGCATGAGCATGCTCAGTGGACTTTCATTGAAGGCGCAGCGCGTGCTTTCCCGCACGTAAATGTGTTCCAGCCAGCGGCGGTTGTAGAGCCCGGTCAGGGTATCGATGTTGGCGTGCTGTTCAGTGTCCAGGATGATGCGGTTGCCCTGGCGTACCCGCTCGCAGAGCAGCTCCAGCAGGTTCTGCATCATTTGCGGCGATTGCCGGAGCAGACCGACCAGGGCGTCCCGGTGCAAGCGCAGGACGGTGGAGGGTTCGCCGGCGACCACATAGGCACTGGGGCAGTTGTTGTCGATGAAGCTGATCTCGCCGGCGCATTCGCCCGGCATCAGGTTGGCGACCGGGGTGTTGTCGATCGACCCCAGGTGGACATCGAGCCTTCCGGCGAGCAACAGGTAGAGGTGCTGGTTGCGGTTGAAGGGCGACAGGACGACTTCTCCTGCCGCCAGAGCGCATGCGCGAAACTCCGTCAGCAGCCGCTTGAGGTTGCCCGGAGCGACATTGTGGAAAAGCCGCGCCTGACTGAGTTGCTGCAAGTCTTCCTGCCACTTGATGTGCTTCATCGCTGCAAAGGACCTGATTGGCAGTCGAAGCGGAGGGCACCGCTGACGTTCCTTGTCTATGGGTCGTGACCGGCGTTTGACATTATTCCGGCCGTTCTGGGCTGGCAATGCTCGTTCAAAATTCGGCCGACCAGCGGCCTGATTTATGTCAGCAACGTAACGTTGGCTGGAATTCGCGACTTATACCGCCACAAACGACACGGCAGGCGATCACGTCGTTGCCGGTCAGTGTCGGTTTGTTCGAGTCAAAACCAGCCTATCCCCTATGATTCCTGCGGATTTGCAGGCTTGGGATTCATGGTAGCTGGCTTTCTGCCATTAGCTCGTATTTGATCGAGAACCCGGCGAGGCAGGCGTTGAGCTGGCCCTCAAGGTCGGTCGAGAGGGCCTGCACATGGGTTTCGACGAACTGGCCGTTGCGGTCGTCGATGAGCACCTGGAGCAATCCTGCATAGATGGTCGGTACGCCGCTGAAGAAGCTCACCCTGTAGTGTTCGATGACCTTGCAGAAGTTCTGGACCAGCCGCGTGCTGCGGTAGTCGTGGGGCGTGGCGATGAGGATTTCAGCACCCGCGAAGAAAGGCGCGAGGCCGGTCACAATCATGCCGTCGACGTGGAATAGCGGTAGGCCGCACAGGGTACTGTCGGTTTCCCCGAGGTTGATCACATAGGCGAGGATCATCGCCACTTCATTTCGATGGTTGTGCGGCGCCAGCTTGGGCGTGGTGCCGGTGGTATGGAAGTAGGAAGCCACGTCGTCGGGGGCTATGACGTGGCCGCTTTGCAGGTGGTTGCTGGGGAACCCCTCGAGCAGTTCGTCGAATTCGAGGACGCCCTCAGGCTGGGTGCCGCGCTGGGCCTTGATGGCGCAGCCGCTCGGCCAACCAGGTGCCGATATCACGGATCTCTTCTGGCAGGACCTCATGGGCCATCGGATAGGCGCGCCACTGCACGGCCACTCCGGCCTTGGCCAGTCGATCGTGGGCGGAACGGCCCATTGCCGGGGTCACCACGTCGTCGAAGCTGCCATGCAAGCACAGTACCGGCAGTTGTTGTTTTGTTTCCGTCAGTTGCATTTCGTCACTGAACGTCGGGGCGTAGGTGGAGAGCGCGAGGACGCCGCCCAGTGGGCCCTGCCAGCGCAGGAACGCGGTGTGCAGGACAACGGCGCCGCCTTGGGAGAAGCCGGCCAGGAAAATGCGCGTCGGGTCGATCCCGCCATCGCGCAGCGCTTCGATCAGGTTGATCACCTGCTGCGCCGACTCTTCCAGTTGTGCCTGGTCGATGGCGCGCTCCGGGCTCATGGCTAGGATGTCGTACCAGGAAGGCATGGCCCAGCCGCCATTGATGGTGACTGGCCGGGTCGGTGCTTGCGGTAACACGAAGCGCGTGCTGTCGAGCACCTCCTGGAGCGCCTCGGCTACCGGGAGGAAGTCGTAGCGATCGGCGCCCAGCCCGTGAAGCCAGATGACACAGGCGTCGGCGGCAAGTGTGGGCTCAAGGATCAATGTGTCGCTCATGTGTGGCTCCGTTGTGGTGCTTCTGCCCACTTGGGGGGCAGTGCGTTCTGGGTAAGGTGGTTGATAACTGAATAATTTGTCGCAACGCTAAAACTTTACCTATTGACCTATAGGAAAGGCCCTGCGGGTTGCTGTCTGGTACGGCCCTTGCTAAGCGTCCTCCAAGCGAATTGTCCCATCAACCGGGTAACACCGGCGGGGCGAAACGGGTTGGGCACCGGTTGCAACTGGTGTCTTGCAAGCGCCCGCCAAGTGCTGACGATGGCATGGCAATGGGCGAAATCCGTCTCCAGCCCGTTCTACAAATGGGCGAGGAAGAGTCGGCTGGCGTGCGGAGCAGTGCCAACTAGACTCTTTCCTTAGGTCCGACACCCCGGTTGACCTTTTCTGGTGCATCGAAAGGTCGAACCTGCCTCACGAGGGTACGGCGGTGGGACCGAGACTCCAACACCAATAAAAGCAACTGGAGGTTTTGATGAAGATGGTGAAATCCACCCTGGCCGTGCTGACCGCGGCAGTCGTGTTCGGTGCCAGCGGTATCGCCCAGGCGGGCGCCACCCTGGACGCGGTTAAGAAGAAGGGCTTCGTACAGTGCGGCATCAGTGATGGCCTCCCGGGCTTTTCCTACGCTGATGGCAAAGGCAACTATCTGGGTATCGACGTCGACGTCTGCCGCGCAGTAGCGGCGGCAGTATTTGGCGATGCCAAAAAGGTGAAGTTCAGCCCGCTGACTGCCAAGGAACGTTTCACCGCGCTGCAGTCCGGCGAAGTGGATGTCCTGTCGCGCAACAGCACTTGGACCAGCTCCCGTGATGCGGCCATGGGCCTCAACTTCACCGGGGTGACCTACTACGACGGCCAGGGCTTCCTGGTGAACAAGAAACTGGGTGTTTCCAGTGCCAAGGAACTCGATGGCGCGACCGTCTGCATCCAGGCCGGTACCACCACTGAACTCAACCTCGCCGACTACTTCCGCGCCAATAGCCTGAAGTACACCCCCATCACCTATGACACCTCCGACGAGAGCGCAAAATCGCTCGAGTCCGGCCGTTGCGACGTGCTGACTTCCGACCAGTCCCAGCTCTATGCGCAGCGCATCAAGCTGGCGGCACCGGACGAGTACGTGGTGCTGCCGGAAGTGATCTCCAAGGAGCCCCTTGGCCCAGCCGTACGCCAGGGTGACGAGGAGTGGTTCGACATCGTGCGCTGGTCGCTGTTCGCATTGCTCAACGCAGAAGAGCTGGGCCTGAACTCGAAGAACGTCGAAGAGCAGGCCAAGACCACCAAGAACCCCGACATCGCCCGCCTGTTGGGGGCTGAAGGTGACTTCGGCAAGGACCTGAAGCTGCCGAAGGATTGGGCAGTCCAGATCGTCAAACAAGTTGGCAACTATGGTGAAGTCTTCGATCGCAATATCGGTGCCGGTAGCGAGCTGAAGATCGAGCGTGGTCTAAACGCCCTGTGGAACAAGGGCGGTCTGCAATACGCACCACCGGTGCGCTGACCGTCGCCCGGCGGCTGCATGATGCGCCGCCGGGTTTGAGTTCCGTTTAGCGAGAAGTCCGGCTGGCCGCATTCCCGTGGGCCAGCCGGGGCTTCAAAGAGGGCTGTCATGCAAAATCCTGCAAGTACCCCGCGCCCCCGTGGGTCGGTCTGGACCGACCCCAAGGCGCGCGCGTGGCTATTCCAGATCATCGCGGTCATCGCGGTCATCGCCATGGGCTGGTTCCTGTTTCAGAACACCCAGCACAACCTGCAACAACGCGGCATCCTGTCCGGCTTCGGTTTCCTCGAACAGAGCGCTGGCTTCGGAATCTCCCAGCACCTGATCGATTACACCGAGAGCGATACCTACGCTCGCGTCTTCGTCATCGGCCTGCTCAACACCTTGCTGGTGTCCTGCATCGGCATCTTCTTCGCTACCATCCTGGGGTTCATTCTGGGGGTGGCGCGGCTGTCGCCCAACTGGCTGATTCGTAAGTTGGCGACCATCTATATCGAGACCTTCCGCAACATCCCGCCGCTGCTGCAGATCTTCTTCTGGTACTTCGCGGTAATGCTGCCGATGCCCGGTCCGCGGCAGAGCCTGAGCCTGGGGGAGAATTTCTTCCTCAACAACCGTGGGCTGTACATGCCTGCACCGACCCAGGCGGACGGATTCTGGCCATTCATGGTGGGCATGGTGCTGGTGCTGCTGGCGATTATCGCCGTGGCCCGCTGGGCCAAGGCCAAGCGCGAGGCGACCGGCGAGCGCTTCCCGGTGCTGATCACGTCGCTGGTGCTGCTGATCGCGGTTCCGTTCCTCGTGGCCCAGGTGTTCGGCGCACCGTTCCTCTGGAGCGTGCCTGAGCTCACGGGCTTCAACTTCCGGGGTGGCTGGGTGGTGGTCCCTGAGCTGATCGCCCTGACCCTGGCGCTGACGGTGTACACCGCGGCATTCATCGCGGAGAACGTGCGTTCCGGCATCCAGGCGGTCAGCCATGGCCAGACCGAGGCGGCGCGTTCGCTCGGACTGCCGGCGGGCAAGCTCCTGCGCCTGGTGATCATCCCGCAGGCTCTGCGCGTGATCATCCCGCCACTCACCAGCCAGTATCTGAACCTGGCCAAGAACTCGTCCCTGGCAGCCGGTATCGGATATCCGGACATGGTGTCGCTGTTCGCCGGAACCGTACTCAACCAGACCGGCCAGGCCATCGAGGTGATTGCCATCACGATGAGCGTCTACCTGGCCATCAGCATCAGCATTTCGATCCTGATGAACTGGTACAACAAGCGCATTGCGCTGATCGAGCGGTGAGGTCCGAGCCATGACGACACATGTATTCAAGCCCGACCAGCCGCCACCCCGCCTCAGCGTTGGCGCTCTTGGCTGGATGCGTTCCAACCTGTTCTCCAACTGGTTCAACTCCTTGTTGACCCTGTTTGCCATCTACCTGATCTGGCTGATCGTGCCGCCGCTGCTGCAGTGGGCGTTCTTCCAGGCCGACTGGACGGGCACCACACGGGCCGACTGCACCAGCGAAGGCGCTTGCTGGGTGTTCATCAAGATGCGCTTCAGCCAGTTCATGTATGGCTTCTACCCTGAAGCGCTGCGCTGGCGGGTGGACCTGGCGGTCTGGCTGGCGATCATCGGCGCCGCACCGTTGTTCGTGCCCAAGTTCCCGCACAAGGCTATCTATGGCCTGGGATTCCTGGTGGCCTATCCGCTGCTCGCGTACTGGCTGCTGCATGGCGGATTCCTCGGCATGGAAACAGTCTCCACCAGCCAGTGGGGCGGGTTGATGCTGACCCTGGTGATCGCCTCCGTGGGCATCGTCGGTGCATTGCCACTGGGCATCATGCTGGCACTGGGCCGGCGTTCCGACATGCCGGCGATCCGCGTTCTCTGCGTCACCTTCATCGAGTTCTGGCGCGGCGTTCCGCTGATCACCGTGCTGTTCATGTCCTCGGTGATGCTGCCGCTGTTCCTGCCCGAGGGACTGAGCTTCGACAAGCTGCTGCGCGCGCTGATCGGGGTAATCCTGTTCCAGTCGGCCTACATCGCCGAAGTGGTGCGGGGTGGCCTGCAGGCCATTCCCAAGGGGCAGTACGAAGCGGCTGCCGCGATGGGCCTGGGCTACTGGCGGATGATGGGCCTGGTGATCCTGCCGCAAGCCCTGAAGCTGGTGATTCCCGGCATCGTCAACACCTTCATCGCCCTGTTCAAGGACACCAGCCTGGTGATCATCATCGGTTTGTTCGACCTGCTCAACAGTATCAAGCAGGCCACCACCGATCCGACCTGGCTGGGCATGGCGACCGAAGGCTACGTCTTCGCCGCCCTGGTGTTCTGGATTTTCTGTTTCGGCATGTCCCGCTACTCCATGAGCCTGGAGCGCAAGCTGGACACCGGCCACAAGCGTTAGGAGTCACCCATGACTGAAGCAAGCAAAAAAACCGCCGGCGAGCCGATCATCCGCATGCAGGGCGTGAACAAGTGGTACGGCCAGTTCCACGTGTTGAAAGACATCAACCTGGAGGTGCAGCAGGGCGAGCGTATCGTCCTCTGTGGGCCTTCCGGTTCCGGCAAGTCCACCACTATCCGCTGCATCAACCGCCTGGAAGAGCACCAGCAGGGGCACATCATCGTCGATGGCACCGAGCTGACCAACGATCTCAAGCACATCGAGGCGATCCGCAGCGAAGTGGGCATGGTATTCCAGCACTTCAACCTGTTCCCGCACCTCACCGTGCTGCAGAACTGCACGCTGGCGCCCATGTGGGTACGCAAGATGCCCAAGCGCAAGGCCGAGGAAATCGCCATGCACTTCCTGGAGCGGGTGCGCATCCCCGAGCAGGCCAACAAGTACCCGGGCCAGCTCTCCGGCGGGCAGCAGCAGCGGGTGGCCATTGCTCGCGCGCTGTGCATGAAGCCGAAGATCATGCTGTTCGACGAACCCACCTCGGCGCTCGATCCGGAGATGGTCAAGGAAGTGCTCGACACCATGATCGGCCTGGCCCAGGACGGCATGACCATGCTCTGCGTGACCCACGAAATGGGCTTCGCCCGCACCGTGGCGAACCGGGTGATCTTCATGGACAAGGGCGAGATCGTCGAACAGAACGAACCTCACGCCTTCTTCGACAATCCACAGAACGAGCGGACCAAGCTGTTCCTGGGGCAGATCCTGCACTGAGGCGTCGCTTGCTGCGAAAGGAGCCTTCGGGCTCCTTTTTTCATGGATTCATGCCGTACCCTCCCTACACCACGTGTTTGTCGGAGCCCCTCATGGCCCATCCCAACGCCGAACTCATCACCCGCTTCTACCAGGCCTTCCAGCGCCTCGACGCGGAAACCATGGCCGCCTGCTACAGCCCCGATGTGCGGTTCAGCGATCCGGTGTTCCCCGATCTGCGCGGCGAAGAGGCGGCCGACATGTGGCGCATGCTCGCCAGCCGTGCGCAGCAGTTTTCCCTGACCTTCGACGGTGTCGAGGCGGATGACCGCCTCGGTCGCGGGCGCTGGGTGGCGACCTACCTGTTCAGCCAGACCGGGCGAATGGTGGTCAATCGCATCGAGGCGCGCTTTCGCTTCGAGGATGGCCGCATCACTGAGCATCGTGACAGCTTCGATGTGTGGCGTTGGGCGCGGCAGGCACTAGGTGCCAAGGGGCTGCTGCTTGGCTGGCTGCCGGCGGTGCAGGGCAAGGTCCGCCAGCAGGCCGCACGTGGCTTGGCTGCCTATCGCGCCGGGCGTTGATGGCCTGGGCTTGTGCCAGGCAGCGGCACGGTGCCTAATCTCGCCGCTTCCCCACTGGACTATCCGATGTCTGAAGAACCCACCCCCGCAGCCAAGCCCTGGTTCGTCTACCTGGTGCGCGCCGAGAACGGCGCTTTGTATTGCGGCATCAGCGACGACCCACAGCGGCGTTTCGCCCAACACCAGAGCGGCAAGGGCGCGCGCTTTTTCCATTCCAGCCCGGCCCAGGCGCTGGTGTTCGTCGAGTCCTGTATCGACAAGGGTGAGGCCTTGCGTCGCGAGCGTGCCATCAAGCAGTTGCGCAAGGCGGCCAAGGAGCGTCTGGTGCTCCAGGGAATGCCAATCCAGCCGGCTGATGCCTTGGTATCAGGCTGACCCCGTGTGCCTGGGGTGTGCGCCCGGTTAAGCTGCGACATCATCCGATCCGACATGGAGCCCGTCATGCATGAGTTGATCCTGCACCATTACCCGACCTCGCCCTTCGCCGAGAAAGCCCGTCTGATGCTGGGCTTCAAGCAGCTCTCCTGGCGGTCGGTGCTGATCCCGCCGGTGATGCCCAAGCCGGACCTCACCGCTCTCACCGGCGGCTACCGCAAGACCCCGGTGCTGCAGGTAGGTGCAGACGTCTACTGCGACACGGCGCTGATTGCCCGTCGCCTGGAGGCGGAGAAGGCCACCCCGGCCCTGTTCCCTGAGGGTCAGGAGTTCAACGTCGCCAGCTTTGCCCTGTGGGTGGACTCGGTGATCTTCCAGCATGCCGTTGCCCTGGTGTTCCAGCCTGAGTCGGTAGCCGTGCGTTTCGGCAAGTTGCCACCGGAGGCGATCAAGGCCTTCATCGCCGACCGTTCCGGGCTGTTCAGCGGGGGCAGCGCCACCCGCCTGCCGCTGGAGCAGGCCAAGCACAACTGGCCGACCTTGATGGCACGCGCAGAGCAGCAGCTGGCGCGCAGCGAGGGCGATTTCCTGTTCGGCGAGCCCTCCATGGCCGACTTCTCCCTGGCCCACTGCCTGTGGTTCCTCAAGGGCACCCCGGTCACCGCGCCGTTGGTGGATGCTTACCCTGAAGTGTCGGCCTGGCTGGGGCGCGTCCTGGGCTTTGGCCATGGCTCTCCCAGCGAGCTGTCTTCGAGCGAGGCGCTGGAAATCGCCCGTAACGCGTCGCCGGCGGCACTGCCGGATGAGGATTTCGATGAGCCGAACGGCTTCGAGCTCGGGCAGAAAGTGCGCGTGGCAGCCACCGATTACGGTGTCGATCCGGTGGAAGGCGAGTTGCTCTTCGCTGGCCGTGAAGAACTCATCCTGCGCCGCGAAGACGAGCGCGCCGGCGTCGTGCACGTGCATTTCCCGCGACTGGGCTTCCGCATCGAGGCGTGTTGAGTGGTGGGACGCTGCTCTTGTGGGGGCAAATTCATTCGCAAAGGGCCGCAAAGCGGCCCCTGATTGGCTGAGGGGCAGTCTTTCGGGTGACTTGGTGAGTGAATTCGCCCCGACAGGAAAAGCCCCCGGACGCTAATCAGCCCCACAAAGACAACGCCCGGCATTGCCGGGCGTTGTCGTTTCAGTCTTCCTTGCGTCGCTTGAGCTGATCCTTCAGCTGGGTCGGCAGCTGGCGGATGATCAGCATGTCGCGGCCCTCGTCGTACTCCACCTTTGAACCCAGCAGGTGTGCTTCGAAGCTGATGGACAACCCTTCGGCGCGGCCGGTGAAGCGCTGGAACTGACTAAGGGTGCGCTTGTCCGGCGGAATCTCCGGGGAGAGGCCGTAGTCCTTGTTGCGGATATGTTCGTAGAAGGCGCGCGGACGTTCTTCATCGATCAGCCCGGACAGCTCTTGCAGGGTGATCGGCTCGCCCAGCTTGGCCTGGGTGCTGGCGTAATCCACCAAGGTCTTGGTCTTCTCGCGGGCCTGCTCTTCGGCCAGGTCTTCGCTCTCGACGAAATCACTGAAGGCTTTGAGCAGGGTGCGCGTCTCGCTGGGCGGGTCGATGCCTTCCTGGCAGCCGATGAAGTCGCGGAAGTAATCCGAGACCTTCTTGCCATTCTTGCCCTTGATGAAGGAGATGTATTGCTTCGACTGCTGGTTGTTCTGCCACTCGGACAGGTTGATGCGCGCTGCCAGGTGCAATTGGCCCAGGTCCAGGTGCCGGGCTGGCGCCACGTCCAGGGCGTCGGTGACGGTCACGCCTTCGCTGTGATGCAGCAGGGCGATGGCCAGGTAGTCGGTCATGCCTTGCTGATAGTGGGCGAAGAGCACATGGCCGCCTGTGGAGAGGTTGGACTCTTCCATCAGCTTCTGCAGGTGCTCAACGGCCTGGCGGGTGAAGGCGGTGAAGTCGCGGCCGCCGTCCTGGTACTCCTTCAGCCAGCCGCTGAAGGGGTAGGCGCCGGACTCTTCGTGAAAGAAGCCCCAGGCCTTGCCCTGCTTGGCGTTGTAGCTCTCGTTGAGGTCGGCCAGGAGGTTTTCCATGGCCTGGGATTCGGCCAGTTCGCTATCCCGGGCATGCAGCACGGCGGCGCTGCCGTCGGGCTTCTTGTCGATGAGGTGGACGATGCAGTGGCGGATGGGCATGGGGTTCGACCGTTGGAGAAAGACGCTCAGCCGGCGCGCGGGAGCGCCGGCGGGAAAAGTGCGCCAGTTTACCCGACCTGCTCGTTGGCTGCCTGCCGTCGCTGCAAGGCGTATAACCGTTCGATCACATAGCGCAGGTGCACGTGCAGGTCATACAGCTCGTTGGAGTAGGAGAGCGGCACCTCGACCTTGGCCAGGCGGTCCTCCAGACTCTCCAGGCGCTCGATCTCGGCACTCAGCTCGTCCGGCAGGGCGCCGGCGTCCAGCTTGCGGTCGATTTCGCGCAGGTACTTGTACCAGCGGTAAATGCGTGCCCGAATGCGCCAGCGGTAGATTGGACCGACGGCCTTGAGCAGCGGAATCATGATCACGATCAGCGGGATCAGCAGGATGATGTAGCGATCCGCCAGCGAAGCGATGCGGAAGGGCACGTAGCGCTGCAGGATCGGCAAGCCCTTCTCGTAGTAGTAATCGGCCTCGTCGAGCGTCGGCAAGGTTTGCGGTTTGGCGCTCGGGTACTGGCCTGCAGCGTCGAGGAGGGTACCGTTCTTCATCACTTCGCGGGCGGCTTCGAGGATCAGTGGTGTCAGTGAGGTGTGGAAGCTGTCGTTGGCCACCAGGGTGGCGACGGGGGCCAGGGTACGGATGTCCTGCGAGGGGCTGTTCGTCGCAAGGTTGAGCAACCCTTCGCCGACCTCCAGTTTGGTCAGGAAGGGCAGGCGTGCGCCGTAGGCAGTGCTGCGGCGGAAGCTGACCAGGTCCAACTGCGGCTGCGCCGCCAGGCGCTGGATCAGCGGGTTTTCCGCCGGACCGATGAAAAACGCAGCGTCCAGATCCCCAGCGATCAGCGCCTCGGCGGCCGGGGTGCCGCTGAAGGCCTTCCATTCGGCGGGATACTGGTCTTCATTGATCTGGTTGGCGCTCAGGATGGCATCGCTGATCGAGCGGGTGCCGCTGTTCGGTGCGCCAATGGCTACTCGTAGCCGCTTCAGGTCGGCCATGCTGTCGATCTCCAGCTCCTTGTGCTTGAACAGCCACAACGGCTCCTGAAACATCACGCCCAGGCCGTGCAGCTTTCCACGCGCCTGGTTGTCCAGCGTCAGCTCCTGGCCGCTCTGGATCAGCGCGATCTCAACGTCGCCGGCCTGTAACTTGGCCAGGTTGTCCAGCGAGCCGCTACTGGGCACCAGCTCCAGCTCGAAGCTCTGTTTGGCCAGCTCGGCCTTGAGCTTCTCGCCGAACTCGCTGTAGCCGCCGGAGGGGCTGCCAGTGGCCAGGCGGGCATGCATGGGCGGCGGCGGAGCGACAAAGTAGAAGAGGGCGCCGACCAGCGCCGCCAGCACTGGAATCAACCAGAGGTTGGCGAGCAGCATGATCTTGATGTCGCGGAAGATGCGTTGCATGGAATTCCCTGTCGGCAGCGGTCAGCAGTAAGGATAGTAACAAGCGGTCCTGTGGTTGCCAGAAAACCAAGGAAATGACAGGGTTGCCGGCATTTCCGAATCGGTGACCCGTGATTTCCGCCATGCGTATCCTGCACACCTCTGACTGGCACCTCGGCCAGCATTTCATGGGCAAGACCCGCCAAGCCGAACACCAGGCCTTCTGTGCTTGGCTGATCGAACAGGTGCGAGAGCATCAGGTGGATGCCGTCCTCATCGCCGGGGACGTGTTCGACACCGGCGCTCCGCCCAGCTACGCCCGTGAACAGTACAACCAGTTCATCGTCGAGCTACGCGCTACCGGGGCCGAACTTGTGGTGCTTGGCGGTAACCATGATTCGGTGGCCATGCTAGGGGAAAGCCGCACTCTCCTGGCGCAGCTCGACACCCAGGTGATTCCCTCCGTTGCTGAAGCGATCGAGGAGCAGGTGCTGGTGCTGCACCGCCGCACCGGCCAGGTGGGTGCAATCCTTTGCGCCATCCCGTTCATCCGGCCGCGCGACGTCCTCCAAAGCCAGGCCGGGCAGAGCGCGGCGGACAAGCAGCTTTCGTTGCAGCAGGCAATCCAGGGACATTACCAGGCGCTCCACGCCCTGGCCGAGCAGCGCCGCACCGAGCTGGGTGGCGGGCTTCCGATCATTGCCACCGGCCATCTGACCACAGTGGGCGCCAGCGCTAGCGAGTCGGTGCGGGAAATCTATGTTGGCGCCCTGGAAGCCTTCCCCACCAGCGCCTTCCCGCCGGTCGACTACATCGCCCTCGGCCATATCCATCGACCGCAGAGGGTCGGTGGTCTGGAGCACATCCGCTATTGCGGGTCGCCCATTCCGCTGTCGTTCGACGAAGCGTGGCAGCAGAAGGAAGTACTCCTGGTGGAGCTGGACAGCATCGGTCTGCACCGAGTGGAGGCGCTGCCGGTGCCACGTTTCCAGGCACTGTATTCCGTGCAGGGCGCCCTCGACGACCTGCCCGCGCACTTGGCCGAAGTCGCCAAGGAGGGAACGCCGGAACGCCCAGTGTGGCTGGAAGTGCTGGTGACCAGCGATGACTACCTCAGCGACCTGCAAACCCGCCTGGCCGCGCTCTGTGAGGGCCTGCCCGTGGAAGTGTTGCGTATCCGCCGTGAGCGCGGCACCGCCCAGCCCAGCCTGCAGCGCCAGGCGCGCGAGACCCTTGACGAACTCAACCCGGAGGATGTGTTCGAGCAGCGTCTTGGCAGCGAAACGCTTGAAGAGGGGCTGGAGCTGCGCCTCAAGGATCTGCATCGCCAGGTGCTCAATGAGCTTCAGGAGGGGCAGGCATGAAGATCCTCAGCCTGCGTCTGAAAAACCTCAACTCGCTGAAGGGGGAGTGGAAGATCGACTTCACCGGCGAACCCTTCGTCGGTAACGGGCTGTTCGCCATCACCGGGCCCACCGGCGCCGGCAAGACCACCTTGCTGGATGCCATCTGCCTGGCCCTCTACCACCGCACGCCGCGCATGAGCACGGTGTCGGCCAGCGCGAACGAGCTGATGACCCGTCACACCGCCGAGTGCCTGGCCGAAGTCGAGTTCGAGGTGAAGGGCGTCGCCTATCGCGCCTTCTGGAGCCAGCGCCGCGCCCGCGACAAGGCCGACGGCGGCCTGCAGCCGCCGAAGGTGGAACTGGCCCGGGTGGCGGACGGAGAGATTCTCACCGACAAGATCAACGACAAGCTCAAGCAGACGGAGAGCCTCACCGGCCTCGACTTCGAGCGCTTCACCAAATCCATGCTGCTGGCCCAAGGCGGCTTCGCGGCCTTTCTGGAAGCCAGTGCCAACCAGCGCGCCGAGCTGCTGGAGGAGCTGACTGGCACCGAAATCTATGGCCAGCTTTCTCAGCGTGTGTTCGAACGTACCCGTGAGGTCAAGGTTGGTCTGGACCAACTGAAAGCCCGCGCCGAAGGTGTAGAGCTGCTGGATGAGCAGACCCGCGCAGGACTGCAGTCAGAAGCCGTCAACCTGGCGGTCGAGGAACAGCGGCTCAGCATCCGTCAGGCGGACCTGCAGCGGCAGCGCCAGTGGCGCGATGAGCTGGACAAGGCCGAGGTCCGCCAGCGCGCAGCCGAACAACAACGCGAGGCGGCGCGCCAGGCTCTGGAGCAAGCTCGACCGCAACTTGCGCGGCTGGCCGCCAGTGAGCCGGCCAGTCAATTGCTGCCGGTGTATCGCGACTGGCAGCGGGCCCAGCAGCAACTGACCCAGGGCGAAAGCGAATTGCGGGTTACGCGCCACGAACTGCAGGGACTGGCAGAGCGGATTCTTGAACAGCTATGGCAAGGCGCACAGCTCGGCGGCCAATGGGTCCAGGCACGTCAGCAGGCGCTGGATGCCTTGCATGGCCAACGTGAAACCCTGCAACGACGCCTGGCGGAGCAGCCGCATCGGGCGCGCCTGGGTGAGTACCTGGGGGGCTGGCGTGCGGAGTTTGCGGCGCTGGGCCGCGGCCATCGCGAGATTTCCGACCTGCAAGGCACAGCGGCGGAACTGGGCCGAAAGACCGCCGAGCTTGGCGATCGTCTACTGCAGGCGCGCAATACGCTGGACGCAGTCCGCACCGAGCATGCCCAGGTCCAGCAGGAGGAGATCGAGGCGCAAGCGAGCCTTGATGCGCTGTTGGTCGGGCAAAGTGACGCAGCCTTGCGTGACCAGTGGCAGCAGCTGCTGGAGCAAGGCAGCCAGCTCGAACGCCTGGAGCAGCTGTCCCAGCAACGTCGGCAACTGGCGGAGCGGCAGGCGAAGGCCCGCGAGCAACTGCAACCCTTGCAAGCGGAGCAGCGCGAACTGGGGGGCAAGCGAGATGCCCTGCGTCGTCGCTTCAGCGAGCTCAAGCAGCAGATCGCCGACAAGGAAAAACTGCTGGAGCAGGAACAACGCATCCAGCAACTGGAGGCCTACCGCAGCGCCTTGCAGCCGGGCGAAGCCTGTCCCCTGTGCGGGTCCTTCGAGCATCCGGCCATCGCCGAGTACCAGGCACTCAACCTCTCTGCAACCCAGCAGTCCCTGCACGAGTGCAGGGCTGCCCAGGATGCCGTGCGGGCTGAAGGGGAGACGCTGAGCAATCGGCTCGCCAGTCTGGAGGCCCAGATCATCCAGCTCAACGAGTCGCTGCAAAGTGGGGACACCGAGCAGCGGGAATACGTCGAACGCTGGCGGCAACTCTGCCAGGCGCTCGGCCTGCAACTGGCCGATATCCAGGCGTTGCACGACGAGGTCAGGGCTCACTGCGAGCGTAAGACGGCACTGCAGCAGCGGCTGGCACGACTGGATGAACTCAAGGCCGCCCTATCCTCTGCGCGGGACCGGCGCCAGCAGCGGGAGAAGGCCCTGCACGACTGCGGCAGTCAGTTCGCCCTGCTGGAAAAGGATCAGGTCGGATTGCAGCAGCGGACCCAGGACAATGCCTTGCAACTGGCACAGCGCCTCAATGAGCAGCAGCAGACGCGCCAGCAACTGGCGGACAGCCTTTCGGTGCTCGGCTATGCCTTGCCGGACGAAGGGAACGTCTGGCTGGCCGAGCGCGAAGCCGAGTGGCAGCAGTGGCAGCAGGACCAGGCTGCCAGCCAGCGCCTGGACGGCCAACTGCGCGACCAGCAGCATGCCCTGGAGCAGGCAAGGGAGCAGGCCAGTATCTGGCAGGTGCGTTGGCAGGCGTCGGGCCATGCCGGGCAATCCGCCATCGCACCGGTGGACGATCCACAGGCCGCGCTGGCTGCGGTGCAGGCCGAGCTGGAGGCGGCGCAGCAACGCCTGAACCAGCTCAAGGGCAGCGAGCAGAGCCAGGACCTGCGTGTGCGTGAAGCCAGGTATGGCCTGCAGCTGCAACTGGATGCCTGGCGGGCAGGGGTGGAGGCAAGTCCTTTCGGGGACGAAGCAGCGTTTCTCGCAGCTTTGCTCGATGACAGCGAGCGCAGCACCCTTCAGGCCTTGCAGCAACGGCTGCAGCGCGAGCTGGGCGACGCCCAGGCCCTGCTGGCGGATGCCCGTCAGCAGGTCGAGCAACTCCAGTCGATGCCGCAGAGCGAGCTGATCCGGGAGGACTTGGAGCAGCAGTGGCAGGCTCTGGGCGAGCAGGCTCGGCTGCTGAGCCTGCGGCAAGGCGAAATTCGCGCGCAGCTTTCCGGTGATGAACTGCGCCGGCAGAGCCAGCAGGCGCTGTTCGCCGAAATCGCCCAGCAGGAAGCTGACTACGACCTCTGGCAGCGCCTCAACAGTCTGATTGGCTCCGCCGACGGTGCCAAGTACCGCAAGTTCGCCCAGGGCCTGACCCTGGATCACCTCGTCTACCTGGCCAACCAGCAGCTGCAGCGCCTGCACGGCCGCTACCAGCTGGCGCGGCGCAGCAGCGGTGAGTTGGAGCTGGAGGTGATGGATACCTGGCAGGCGGACGTGGTGCGTGATTGCAAGACGCTGTCCGGTGGAGAGAGCTTCCTGGTGAGCCTGGCGCTGGCTTTGGCGCTGTCCGACCTGGTCAGCCACAAAACCAGCATCGACTCACTGTTCCTCGACGAAGGCTTCGGCACCCTCGACGGCGAGACCCTGGAAGTCGCCTTGGACGCACTGGATGCGCTGAACGCCAGCGGCAAGATGATCGGCGTGATCAGCCACGTCGAGGCCATGAAGGAGCGAATTCCGGTTCAGCTCAAGGTGCACAAGGGCGTGGGTATGGGCTATAGCCGGCTGGATGGGTGTTTCGCGGTTGGTTGATTGGGCAGACCTGTGGTCTGCTCAGCGATTGAAATCGCCCCTACAGGAAAAGCACGACGGTTCAGTGCGCACGGGCCGCTCCCCTCTCCTTTTCAGGGGAAGGGACTGGGGGGGAGGGTAGGTGGCCTCGACTGGGACTTCCTGAGGCAGACCTGCAGCCTGCCTTTGCGAATGAATTCGCTACAAGGTTTGCCGCCAGGCACTCACTTCCAGCGCGCCTTGCGCCAGGCCTCGCGCTGGCCGGAATCGAGAAAGGTCCAGGCGACGAAACGGCTCTGCTTCTGCCCCTGGGCCATTTCCACCACGTGCATCTCGACGACGCCGGCACGCTTCAGTCGCGCCTCCAGCCCCGGCAGATTGCCGCCCTTGGATACCAGGCTGCTGAACCAGAGCACCTGTTCCTTGAATTGCGCGCTTTCGTCCACCATCCGTTGCAGGAAGCCCGCTTCACCGCCCACACACCAAAGCTCTGCGCCCTGGCCACCGAAGTTCAGCACCGGCAACTTGCGCGTGGGGTCGAGCTTGCCGAGGTTCTTCCACTTGCGCTGGCTGCCTCGTGCGGCCTCTTCCTGCGAGCTGTGGAAGGGCGGGTTGCACAGGGTCAGGTCGAAGCGCTCACCGGGCAGCAGCAGGCCTTTGAATATGTGCTTCGGCTCGGTCTGCCGGCGCAGTTCGATGCTGGTCGTCAGCTGGTTGGATTCGACGATGGCGCGGGCCGAGGCCAGCGCTGTGCCATCGATATCCGCTCCGGTGAAATGCCAGCCGTATTCGCTATGACCGATCAACGGGTAGATGCAGTTGGCGCCGATGCCGACATCCAGCGCCTGGATGCCCTTGCCGCGCGGAATCTCGCCGCCGTTGTCGGCGGCCAGCAGGTCGGCGAGGCCATGCAGATAGTCCGCGCGGCCTGGAATGGGCGGGCAGAGGTAGCCAGCCGGAATGTCCCAGTGGCGGATGCCATAGAACTGTCGGAGCAGGGCACGGTTGAACACCTTCACCGCTTCTGGATCGGCGAAGTCGATGCTTTCCTTGCCGTAGGGGTTGGTGATGACGAACTGTGCCAGCTCCGGGCTGCCCTGAATCAGCTTGGGAAAGTCGTAGCGACCCTGGTGTCGGTTACGCGGGTGCAACAGGCCCTTGGTGGTGGGCGATTTGGCGGCTGATGGGCGAGGGCGCTTGGGCGGCTGGGGCATGATGGTTGGCGTCGAGGAGTGAAAGCGCCGCATTTTCCCACAGCCGACGTTATTGGTGCGCACCATCCTACGAGATGTGCAGGGCACGGCCCAGGTAATCGAAAAACAGGCAGTAAAGGGCAATCGGCAACGGCAGGCCGAGCAGGGTCCCGCCCAGGTAATGACGAAAGCGTACGCCGCTGAGGCTGAGGGCATAGTTGAGCGCTGGCACGGTCTGGAACATCACCCGCAACGATGCGACGACCAGCACTGGGCGTTCGTCGAGGTGGGCGATGATGCGCTGCGCCAGCTGGTTGTCGAACTGGCGCAGTGCATCGCCGCCCAGCAGGCGGATCAGCAGGAAGGTGCAACAGCAGGAGAAGGTCGCCGCTACGTAGGTCGCCAGGCCTCCCCAGAGTCGCCCCAGGGCCAGCACCGCAGCGGCGAGGAAGACCCAGCCGGGGATCTGGATCAGGTTGCCCAGCGCGAACAGCAGGGCGAATAGCACCACCCCCCAGAACTTGTGAGCCAGCAGTGCATCATGCAGGTACTGCAGGCTCAGGTTTTCGCGCAGGCCGCTGAACTGGAAGATTGCCAGCAACACAGCGAGGGTAAGGGCCACCAGCAGCAGGCGCCGGTACTTGTCCATAGCGGTCGCTCCAAGGCTTCCCCTTCATTGAAGTCCATCCAATCCGGCGCGTCGCCACCCCTCAAAGCGGAAAGATCAGCGGCACCAGGAACACACTGACGATCATTACCAGCAAGGTAAAGGGCACCCCGACTTTGACGAAGTCTCCGAAGCGGTACTGGCCTGGGCCGAGCACCAAGGTGTTCACCGGCGAGGAAACTGGAGTCATGAAAGCTGCCGACGCGGCCAGGGCGACGATCATCGCGAACGGATAGGGCGAAGTGCCAAGCTGCTGGGCCGTGGCGATAGCGACGGGAGCCATGAGCACCGCAGTGGCGGTATTGGAGATGAACAACCCTATCAGTGCGGTGACGATGAACAGGCTGGCCAGCATCGCGTATGGCCCGGCGCCGCCGAGCACGGCAACCAGGCCTTTCACCGCGAGGTCGATGCCACCGGTCTGTTGCAGGGCGTGGGCAAAGGGCAGCATGCCGACAATGAGGATCAGGGTCGGCCAGTGAATGGCGCGGTAGGCGCTGGCCAGGTCGATGCAGCGGAACGCACCCATCAGCAGGCAGCCGATCAGTGCGGCCATTACGTTAGGGACCAGGCCGCTGACCATCAGGCCCACCATCACAGCCAGGCTGAGCAACGCATAGGGCGCCTTGCGCGCAGTTGGCGCGACTTCGTCGACTTCAGCCGGCAGGCTCAGCACCAGGAAGTCGCGGCTCAGCCCCTGCAGGCGATGGATGTTCTTCCAGTTTCCGGCCACCAGCAGCATGTCCGAGGGCTTGAGTTTCTCATCCACCAGCACGCCTTCCAGCGCTACGCCATGGCGGCGCAGGCCCACCACATTGAGCTTATGCTGACTGCGAACGCCCAGCTCCAGGATGGTCTTGCCGGGAAGCGTCGATTCTGGTGGCAGCGCGACTTCCGCCAAGCCGAGCTCATGGGCGTGCAGACTGAAATAGGAGGTGGCCAGCGGCATGGGCTCCAGCCCCAGTTGCTGGTAAACGCCCAGCAGGCCGATGGTCGGGCTGGCCAGATCCACCAGCAGCACATCGCCGGGCTCCAGCAGGGTGTTGCCCGTTGCCATCAATAGCAACGTGCGGAATTTGCGCTGACGTTCGACGCCGATCACGTTGATGCCGTATTGCCGGCGCAGCTCCAACTCGTTAAGCGCCTGCCTGGCCAGGGGCGAGTCAGCCCGCACCTTCAGGCGCCGTTCTCGCTCGTTGAGCCTGTAGGCTGCGGCCAGGTCGGAGAGGGTCAGGCGGGGTGGGGCCGCATCGGCGTCGATGCCACTGCGAGCCAGCCAGCTCCGCGTTAGCAGCATATAGCCGATGCCCAGCACGAGGACTGCGAGTCCGATGGGCGTCAGGCTGAAGAAGCCGAATCCTTCCAGGCCGGCGCGGAGCAACTCGCTGTTCACCACCAGATTCGGCGGCGTGGCCACCAGGGTCAGCATGCCGCTGATCAAGCCGGCGAAGGCCAGTGGCATCATCAGCCGAGCCGGGGCGATTTTCAGCCGCGCGGCAACGCCAAGGGCAATCGGGATGAAGATCGCGACGACGCCGGTGGAGCTCATCACCGAGCCGAGGCCTGCGGCCGAGAGCATCAGCAGGATGAGCAGGCGCGTTTCGCTGCTGCCGGCCCGGGCTACCAGCCAGTCGCCCAGGCGGTAGGCGATGCCGGTGCGCACAAGACCGTCGCCGATGACGAACAGCGCTGCGATCAATACCACGCTGGGGTCGCTGAATCCGGCGAGCGTCTGTTGGATATCGAGCACGCCGGTCATCGGCAGGGCAACGATCACCAGTAATGCAACCACATCCATGCGTGGTTTGTTCAGGACAAAAAGCGTAACGGCACCGAGCAAAAGGCCCAGCACGATGAGCAGATCCAGATTCAAGCGTGACTCCCAGTTCCTTGCAGGGGCGGCAGTCTGTCAGGGATAACCCAATACGGCCTTGATCTGATGCAGGTTAGCGGCGATCCAGCGCTTGTCGATGGCGCCCCAGTCACGAATCACATAATGGCCTGCATTATTGCGCGCGCCTTCGTCCTGCTCGAAGTGGCAGTCGATATCCAGGTCGGCGAGCGCCAACAGCGTGTCCTGTGCGGTGCGACGGGGCATGCCGGTGGCCTCCATCAGCGCTGGCACGCTGGCTGCGGTGCTGCTGTCGATCAGCCAGGCGACGTAAAGGCGGCGGTAGAAGCTGGTTTTGGTCTTGCTGGTGTCCATGGGCGGTCCTTGCGACAAGGGCGGTGGAAAACGCTACGTGATTTTCCACCGTATCGGCAGGATGGACGACGCTCTTTTCGTCCACCGAATAGGGGCCGAAAAGCACAAGGCCCGCATTACAGATTGTGTGAAAACTGCTGCGCTCGGTTATGCGGTGTTAGAACCAGCCTAACCTTCGCTCGCGACGTTTCACGCGGTCTGATCAGCGGACCTCGTGGGCATTACAGGCTGGCGATCTTGCCGCGCTGTTCGGCGAGGTTGGCCAGGGCCTGCTCGGCCTCGGCCAGCTTGGCGCGCTCCTTCTCGATCACGTCGGCCGGGGCCTTGGCGACGAAGCCTTCGTTGCCGAGCTTACCGCCAACGCGCTTCACTTCGCCTTCCAGGCGCTGGATTTCCTTATCCAGGCGCGCCAGTTCGGCGTCTTTGTCGATCAGGCCTGCCATAGGCACCAACACCTGCATGTCGCCAACCAGGGCGGTGGCGGACATCGGGGCTTCCTCGCCGGTGGCGAGTACGCGGACGGTCTCCAGCTTGGCCAGCTTCTTCAGCAGCGGCTCGTTCTCGGTCAGGCGGCGACGGTCTTCGTCGTTGGCGTTGACGAGGATGATGTCGATGCGTTTGGCCATCGAGATGTTCATCTCGCCACGGATCTGCCGCACACCGAGCATCAGCGCCTTGACCCAGGCGATGTCGCCTTCGGCGGCGGTGTCGATGCGCGCTTCATTGGCCACTGGCCAGGGTTGCAGCATCAGGGTGTCGCCACTCTTGCCGGCCTGGGCCTTGATGCGCTGCCAGATTTCCTCGGTGATGAACGGCATGAAGGGGTGCGCCAGGCGCAGAGCCACTTCCAGCACGCGGATCAGCGTACGGCGGGTGCCGCGCTGGCGCTCGATCGGGGCGTTCTCGTCCCACAGCACCGGCTTGACCAGCTCCAGGTACCAGGCGCAGTACTCGTCCCAGACGAACTCGTAGAGGGCCTGGGTGGCGAGGTCGAAGCGGAAGGCTTCCAGGTGACGGGTGACTTCCTGCTCGGTCCGTTGCAGGGCAGAGATGATCCAGCGGTCTACCGAGGACAGTTCGACCGGAGCGCCGGCCGCCGGCTCGTCGTTGACGCCAGTGTCCTGGCCATCGGTATTCTCGATGACGAAGTTGGCGGCGTTCCACAGCTTGTTACAGAAGTTGCGGTAACCCTCCACGCGGCCCATGTCGAACTTGACATCGCGGCCGGTGGAGGCCAGCGAGCAAAAGGTGAAGCGCAGGGCATCGGTGCCGTAGCTGTTGATTCCTTCGGGGAACTCGGCGCGGGTCTGCTTGGCGATCTTCTCGGCCAGCTTGGGCTGCATCATGCCGCTGGTGCGTTTTTCCAGCAGGGTGTCGAGGTCTATGCCGTCGACGATGTCCAGCGGGTCGAGCACGTTGCCCTTGGACTTGGACATCTTGTGGCCCTGGCTGTCGCGCACCAGGCCATGGACGTAGACGGTCTTGAACGGAACCTGCGGGGTGCCGTCTTCGTTCTTCACCAGGTGCATGGTCAGCATGATCATGCGGGCGACCCAGAAGAAGATGATGTCGAAGCCGGTGACCAGCACGTCGGTGGGGTGGAAGGTCTTGAGGAACTCGGTCTGTTCCGGCCAGCCAAGTGTGGAGAAGGTCCACAGGCCAGAGCTGAACCAGGTGTCCAGCACGTCCTCGTCCTGTTCCAGGGGGGTGTCGCCCAGGTTGTGCTTGGCGCGGACCTCGGCCTCGTTGCGGCCGACGTAGACATTGCCTTCTTCGTCGTACCAGGCCGGGATGCGATGACCCCACCAAAGCTGGCGGCTGATGCACCAGTCCTGTATGTCGCGCATCCAGGAGAAGTACATGTTTTCGTACTGCTTGGGCACGAACTGGATGCGACCGTCTTCCACGGCAGCGATGGCCGGCTCGGCCAACGGCTTGGTGGAGACGTACCATTGGTCGGTCAGCCAGGGTTCGATGACGGTGCCGGAACGGTCGCCCTTGGGCACTTTCAGCGCATGGTCTTCGATTTTTTCCAAGAGGCCCAGGGCGTCGAAGGCCTCGACGATGCGCTTGCGCGCCTCGAAGCGATCCAGGCCGGCATACTCGGCGGGCAGGCTGCCGTCGACTTCGTGGTTGACGTTGCCGTCCAGGTTGAACACTTGGGCATGGGCCAGCACCGCAGCGTTCTTGTCGAAGATGTTGATAAGCGGCAGGTTGTGGCGCTTGCCGACTTCATAGTCATTGAAGTCGTGGGCCGGAGTGATCTTCACGCAGCCGGTGCCGAACTCGGGGTCGCAATACTCATCCGCGATGATCGGAATTCGACGACCCACCAGCGGCAGCTCAACGAAGGTGCCAATCAGGGATTTGTAGCGCTCGTCTTCCGGATGCACGGCTACGGCAGCGTCACCGAGCATGGTTTCCGGACGGGTGGTGGCGACGATCAGGTAATCCTTGCCGTCGGCAGTCTTGTGGCCGTCGGCCAGCGGATAGCGCAGGTTCCATAGGCTGCCTTTCTCGTCGTGGTTCTCCACTTCGAGGTCGGAGATGGCGGTGTGGAACTTGGTGTCCCAGTTGACCAGGCGCTTGCCACGGTAGATCAGGCCATCTTCATGCAGGCGTACGAAGGCTTCCTTGACCGCTTCGGACAGGCCCTCGTCCATGGTGAAACGCTCGCGCGACCAATCCACGGAGGAGCCGAGGCGACGGATCTGGCGGGTGATGGTGCCGCCGGACTGCTCCTTCCATTCCCAGACCTTTTCCAGGAATTTCTCGCGGCCGAGGTCATGGCGGCTGATGCCTTGGGCACCCAGCTGGCGCTCCACCACCATCTGGGTGGCGATGCCGGCGTGGTCGGTGCCCGGCTGCCACAGTGTGTTACGGCCCTGCATGCGGCGGAAGCGGATCAGCGCGTCCATGATGGCGTTGTTGAAACCGTGCCCCATGTGCAGGCTGCCGGTGACGTTCGGCGGCGGGATCATGATGGTGTAGGGCTCGCCGGAACCTTGCGGGGCGAAGTAGTTCTTGGACTCCCAGGTTTTGTACCAGGAGGTTTCGATGGCGTGGGGCTGGTAGGTCTTGTCCATGGTTCGGCGGGGACCCTAGAAGGCAACTAGTCGGGAAAACCGGAGAGTATAGCGGCAACGGGCCGTCGAAAGAATTGGCGCACGCGTTCGGTGCGCGATGAACGGGGTCGAAGGCGGGGGAGGCGCAGGTTGTGTAGGAGCCAGCTTGCTGGCGAAGGCGCTTGCTTCGTTCGCGAGCAAGCTCGCTCCTGCAGGTGGGGCGGCGAGTGGGAGATCACCGCTTGGGGTGAGCCAGCAGGTGGGCCATATGCGCTTCGAGACGGCGTTTCAGCTCGGCCTCGATCTGCGGGACGAAATCGTCGATGACGTCCTGGAGAATTGCCTGTGCTGTGGCGCGGAGCTCAGCATCCAGGTCGGCAGGTTCAGCCGATGCATCAGGCTCCAGGCGGTTCCGGACGGTATCGACCAGCGGTTGTAATAGCGGTGGCTCGGGGGCTGGCTGAAGCGGTGCGGAGAGTGCGGGCTCGATGATGTCCGAGAGCAGGGGAATGCCATCTGCTTCGAGGGGATCGGTGAGCAGGGGCGGTTCATTGCTGCCCGGCTGGTCGAGAAGGGCACGGATCGACTCGAGATCGTCCAGCAGGTGCGCAGGCTTAGGAGGCTGTTTCGGGGTTTCCATGGATAGCACGATCAGAGTTCGACTCGTTTTGGATCATAGCCCCGTTGGCGGTAGGCGCGGAAATTCTCCCGGCAGGCGGCCAGCAGGTCGGGTTCCTGGTTGACGATCTCGATCACCCGGCTGAAGCACTCGATGTGTGGGGAGATGCTCGGGTTCAGATTGATCAGCAGGCCTTGCTGGATCGCTGGCGCCTCATCGAGGGCGAGCACGACCGGGGCTTCGGCATCGTCTTCATGCAGGTCGTGAGGGATGAAGCTTTCGGCCCGAAAACGCCACAGGAGCTGGTCCAGCTCGTCACGCTGGGCAACGTTGGCGCAGCGCAACATGACCGGGAGCCCATGACGCCAGCCCTTGGCGGCCAACTGGCAGGCCGCGCGGAGGCGGTCTGCCGGGTTGGCTGAGGAGAGGACATAGAACTCTATCCTCACTTGATACGGTCCAGCAGGTACTGGGTCAGCAGGGGCACTGGGCGACCGGTCGCGCCCTTGTCCTTGCCGCCGCTGACCCAAGCGGTACCAGCGATGTCCAGGTGCGCCCAGTGGTACTTCTTGGCGAAGCGCGACAGGAAGCACCCCGCTGTGATGGTGCCGGCCTTGGGGCCGCCGATGTTGGCGATGTCAGCAAAGGGGCTGTCCAGCTGCTCCTGGTATTCGTCGAACAGCGGCAGCTGCCAGGCACGGTCGTCGGCGTACTCGCCGGCCTTCAGGATCTGCTTGATCAGGCCGTCGTTGTTGCCCATCAGTCCGGACGTGTTGCTGCCCAGGGCGACGATGCAGGCGCCGGTGAGGGTGGCGATGTCGATCACCGCCTGAGGCTTGAAGCGTTCGGCATAGGTCAGGGTGTCGCACAGTACCAGGCGGCCTTCTGCGTCGGTGTTGAGGATCTCCACCGTCTGACCGCTCATGGTGGTGACGATGTCGCCCGGACGAGTGGCGCCGCCACTGGGCATGTTTTCGGCGCAGGCGAGCAGGCCGACGACGTTGATCGGCAGTTGCAGCTCGAGCAACGCGCGGAAGGTGCCGAGCACGCTGGCGGCACCGCACATGTCGTACTTCATCTCGTCCATGCCGGCTGCGGGCTTGATGCTGATGCCGCCGGTGTCGAAGGTGATGCCTTTGCCCACCAGGGCGAAGGGTTTGTCGTCTTTCTTGCCGCCCTGATAGTTGAGTACGATCATGCGCGGCGGCTGATCGCTGCCTTGGGCCACAGCCAGGAAGGCGCCGGCGCCCAGCTCCTTGAGCTTCTTCTCGTCCAGTACTTCGACCTTGAGGTTCTTGTGCTCCTTGGCCAGTGCTTTGGCCTCTTCGGCGATGAAGCTGGGGTGGCAGAGGTTAGGCGGCAGGTTGCCGAGGTCGCGGGTAAAGGCCATGCCCTTTGCGATTGCCTGAGCGTGGACGCTGCCACGCTCGACGTCGGCCAGCTCGGTCTTGTCGGCCAGCAGGGTGATCTTTTTCAGGGCCTTGGGCTCGGTTTTCTTGCTCTTGAAACGCTCGAACAGGTAGGTGCCATCGGCCAGGGTTTCCACCATCAGGCGCGCCTTGCCATAGGCGTCGCGGCCTTTGACGACCACCTCACCGAGGGCCAGGGTGGCGTCGCCGCCGCCGAGGCTCTTCAATACACCGTTGACTGCAGCGATCATTTTGCGGAACTGGCGGTCAGAGAGTTCGTGCTCCTTGCCGCTGCCCACCAGCAGCACGCGTTCGGCCTTGAGGTTGGGCAGGCTGTGGAGCAGCAGGGTCTGGCCTGACTTCCCTTGCAGGTCGCCGCGCTTGAGCAGTGTGCTAATGGCGCTTCCGCTGGCAGCGTCCAGCGCCGTGGCTGCTGCACCGAGCTTGCGCCCTTCACCCACGGCGACGACCAGTGTGGCGGTTTTCAGGGTTTCCAGACGGGCGCTTTTGACGAGGAATTCCATGACATGTGTCCCCAAGACAAAGAGCCGGTATTGCAGGATAATGCCGGCTATTTTTTCAGTGGCCCGCAATTACGGCGGGCTGGCCATAAAGCGGCTAGTTTGAGCGTAGCCGCCCGAGCCTGACAACCCTGGAGTGTCTGGTTTTGATTGTCTTCCGTTATCTCTCCCGCGAGGTCTTGATCACCCTCAGTGCGGTCAGCGCCGTATTGCTGGTAATCATCATGAGCGGCCGTTTCATCAAGTACCTGGCCCAGGCTGCCCAAGGGGTTCTGGACCCGGGCGTGCTGTTCATGATCATGGGCTACCGGATTCCAGGGTTCCTTCAACTGATCCTCCCGCTGGGCCTGTTCCTCGGCTTTCTGCTGGCTTACGGACGCCTCTATCTCGACAGTGAGATGACGGTGCTGACCGCTACGGGCATGAGCCAGCAGCGCTTGATGGTCTACAGTCTGGCGCCGGCCACCCTGGTCGCCTTGCTGGTGGCCTGGTTGAGCATGGGGCTGGCGCCGCAAGGCGTGAGCGAGGTTGGCCGCATCCTTCAGGAACAGGATGCGCTGACCGAGTTCGACACCCTGGTGCCCGGTCGCTTCCAGGGCCTCAAGGGTGGTGGACGGGTTACCTATACCGAGGCGTTGTCCGCCGACCGCGCTGAGCTGGGCGGGGTGTTCATCTCCGAGAAGCGCGTATCGCGTGAAAATGGCAAGGATCGCGGCATTGGCGTGCTGGTCGCCGAGAAAGGGCGTCAGGAAATCCAGCCTGATGGCAGCCGCTACCTTATCCTCCAGAACGGTTACCGCTACGACGGAAATCCGGGCAAGGCCGATTACCGCATTATCCATTACGAAACCTACGGGGTACTGTTACCCAAGCCGGAAATCAGCGCCGAAATCGGCGAGCGCGAGGCGGTGCCGACCTCGGAGCTGATCGGCAGCGCCGATCCGCGCTACCAGGCCGAGTTGCAGTGGCGCCTATCGATCCCGTTGCTGGTATTTGTGGTCACGCTGCTCGCTGTTCCGTTGTCGAAAGTGAACCCACGCCAAGGGCGCTTCCTCAAGCTACTGCCGGCGATCCTGCTCTACATGGCTTATCTGTCGCTGCTGATAGCCGCGCGGGGGCAACTGGACAAGGGGCGTATCCCCATGGTGCTTGGTCTGTGGTGGGTGCACGGGTTGTTCCTGGTGATCGGTCTGTTGTTGCTCTACTGGGAGCCTCTGCGCCTGAAGTGGGCGGCCCGTCGTGATGCCCGTGAGGTGGCCCATGGTTAAGTTGGATCGCTACATCGGTACCAGCGTGCTGTTCGGCATTCTTGCTGTGTTGGGGGTCATTGTCAGTCTTGCGGCGTTGTTTGCGTTCATCGATGAGTTGGGCGACGTCGAGGGTGGCTATGGCGTGATGGACGCGGCCTGGTACGTGTTCCTGACCTTACCCCGTAGGCTCTACGACATGCTGCCGATGGCAGCCCTGATTGGCAGCCTGATCGGTCTCGGATCATTGGCCAGCAGCAGCGAGCTGACGGTCATGCGTGCGGCGGGCGTCTCCATTGGGCGCATCGTCTGGGCCGTCATGAAGCCGATGCTGGTGCTGATGCTGGTAGGCATCCTGGTCGGCGAGTACGTTGCCCCCTGGAGCGAGAATCTGGCGCAGGCCAACCGCTCCTTGGCTCAGGGTGGAGGCGATGCGCAAAGCTCCAAGCGTGGTCTCTGGCACCGCCAGGGCGAAGAGTTTGTGCACATCAACGCCGTGCAGCCCAATGGCATTCTCTATGGCGTGACCCGTTACCGCTTCGATGCCGAGCGCCATATGCAGGCTGCCAGCTTCGCACGTCGAGCAATGTTCCAAGGTGATCACTGGCTGCTGGAGGATGTGAAGACGACCCATTTCCGCGGCGACCATACCGAAGTGGCGGATGCAGCCAGCGAGCGTTGGGATGTGCAACTCGATCCGCAGCTGCTCGGCACGGTGGTGATGGAGCCCGAGGCGCTGTCCATCAGCGGGTTGTGGCGATACGCCCACTACCTGGCGGAGCAGGGACTGAATAATGGGCGCTACTGGTTGGCCTTCTGGATCAAGGTGTTGCAGCCCCTGGTGACTGCCGCCCTGGTGCTGATGGCGATCTCCTTCATATTCGGGCCCTTGCGCTCCGTGACACTGGGGCAGCGGGTGTTCACCGGGGTTGTGATTGGCTTTGTGGTGCGCATCAGTCAGGACTTGCTGGGGCCCTCGAGCCTGGTGTTCGGATTCTCGCCGCTGCTGGCGGTGCTGATTCCAGCGGGCGTCTGTGCCTTGGCTGGCGTCTGGCTGTTGAGGCGGGCAGGGTGATCGTAGCCAATCCGCGATGAACAAAAAGCCGGCTCAATGCCGGCTTTTTGTTGTTTGGGTCATTTCTTGTGAATGCCCTTCGGAAGTTGCACCACCTGGCTTTCGGAGTAGAGGTCGTGCCAGGTGCGTTTTTCCTTGTCCCAGAGACTCCAGAGGAAGCCCAGGCCCAGGCACAGCCAGGAGCCGATGGCGACTACGAAGCGTAGCGTCGCCTGCCAAAGGCTTATGGCTGTGCCGTCCTTGTTCTGTACGCGGATGCCCCACACTTGCATGCCGAGGGTCTGGCCGGTGTGCGTCCAGAACTTGGCGAAGAAGGCGAACAGGCTGAAGAACACGAGAGTGGCGAGGACTGGGTCGCCATCGAGGGCTCCAGCGTCGGCAAGCTGTCTCATGCGCTCCTCGCCGTGAACCATGATGCGCATTGCCTGATAGGCAAAACCCACCACCAGGATCATCGCAGCGCAAAGCAGGAAGTCGTAGAACATGGCCGCAAAACGTCGGATCAGGCCGGCAGATGGAAATTCGCCCTGAGGGCGCAAGTGGTGTTTCGGCATTGCAGGCTCTTGGCGTGAGGGAGGCGCCATTCTAGCAGCCGAGCGCTGCGCACAAAAAAGCCCCTGATGTTTCCATCAGGGGCTTTTGCAAAGCTCAGGAGATCAGTTAACGATCTGAACCTGATCAGCCTGCATGCCTTTCTGGCCTTGCACGGCTACGAAAGTGACCTTCTGGCCTTCTTTCAGGCTACGGAAGCCGGAGCCTTCGATAGCGCGGAAGTGAACGAACAGATCCGGACCGCTCTCAGGGGTAATGAAGCCAAAACCCTTCTCGTCGTTGAACCATTTTACGGTGCCGGTTTGACGATTCGACATATCTTGTTTCCTTGAAACTGAAGTTGATGACAGCCTCCTGCTCCCGCTTGGGCAAGAAGGGCTGGAACTGGTTGCAAAGAGGTAAGAGAAGTCGAGCGGGATGTAGCGGATCTGGTGATCTACCGCATCAGGTCACGATTCAACAGCGACCCATGCAAACACAGTTGGCTCACTCTACGCTAAGTTTTGCGTAATTGCCAATCCCCCGTAGGGCCTATCTTACAAGGGGTATTCATGGGTACTGCGGCAGGCCGGATTTACCGGGTGTGGCAGGCAACTTGAGGAGGGAATTGCAGATATCGTGGTGCCCCGGGAGAGACTCGAACTCTCACTCTGTCGCCAGAAACGGATTTTGAATCCGCCGCGTCTACCGATTCCGCCACCGAGGCACGATGGGCGCGCAGTATAGGGAGGCGCTCAGGGTCGGTCAATCCGTCTTCGTGGTCAGCTTCGTACATTTCCGGTATTATTTGCGCCCCTGCGATACGACCCCCACCATGCGCGTAGCCGATTTTCACTTCGAGCTTCCTGAAGCTCAGATTGCCCGCCATCCACTCGCTGAGCGCCGGGCCAGCCGACTGCTGGTTCTGGATGGTGTCAGTGGCCAGCTCAGCCATCGGCAATTCGCCGACTTGCTGGAATACCTTCGTCCCGGCGACCTGATGGTCTTCAATAACACGCGAGTGATTCCAGCTCGCCTGTTCGGCCAGAAAGCGTCCGGCGGCAAGCTTGAGATACTGGTCGAGCGCGTGCTGGACAGCCATCGCGTGCTGGCTCACGTCCGCTCCAGCAAATCTCCCAAGCCAGGCTCCTTCATCTTTATTGATGGCGGCGGTGAGGCAGAGATGCTGGCGCGCCATGATGCGCTGTTCGAGTTGCGCTTCACCGAAGAGGTGCTTCCGCTGCTGGAGCGCGTCGGCCACATGCCGCTGCCTCCTTACATCGACAGGCCTGACGAGGATGCTGACCGCGAGCGCTATCAGACGGTCTATGCCCGGCACGCCGGTGCCGTTGCGGCGCCCACTGCCGGTCTGCATTTCGATCAGGCCATGCTGGAGGCTATCGCCGAGAAGGGCGTTGCCACGGCTTTCGTCACCCTGCATGTCGGAGCTGGCACCTTTCAGCCCGTGCGCGTAGAGCGCATCGAGGACCACCACATGCACCATGAGTGGCTGGAAGTTGGCCAGGATGTCGTGGATGCGGTGGCGGCATGTCGTGCGCGCGACGGTCGTGTGATTGCAGTAGGGACTACCAGTGTTCGTTCGCTGGAAAGTGCAGCCCGTGACGGGCAGCTGAAGGCGTTCAGCGGCGATACCGACATCTTTCTATATCCGGGCAGGCCATTCCACGTGGTCGATGCCTTGGTGACCAACTTCCACTTGCCTGAATCCACCCTGTTGATGCTGGTCTCGGCCTTTGCCGGCTATGCGGAGACCATGGCGGCCTATGCGGCGGCAGTGGAAGGGGGCTACCGCTTCTTCAGTTACGGTGATGCCATGTTCATCACCCGCAATCCCGCTCCGCGCGGGCCCGAGGACCCAGCATGACCCGCACCTGCCGAATGAACTTCGAGCTCTTGGCCACCGATGGCAAGGCCCGTCGCGGCCGTTTGACCTTCCCGCGTGGCGTGGTGGAAACCCCTGCTTTCATGCCAGTCGGCACCTACGGCACGGTGAAGGGCATGCTGCCGCGCGATATCGAGGCAATCGGTGCGCAGATCATCCTCGGCAACACGTTCCACCTTTGGTTGCGACCGGGGATGGAGGTGATCAAGCGCCATGGCGACCTGCATGACTTCATGCAATGGCAGGGGCCGATCCTCACTGACTCCGGAGGTTTCCAGGTGTTCAGCCTGGGCGCTATGCGCAAGATCAAGGAGGAGGGGGTGACCTTTGCTTCCCCGGTAGACGGCGCCAAGGTCTTCATGGGGCCGGAGGAGTCGATGCAGGTCCAGCGCGACCTGGGCTCCGATATTGTGATGATCTTCGACGAATGCACGCCCTATCCGGCTGACTTCGACGTGGCCAAGCGCTCCATGGAGCTGTCGCTGCGCTGGGCCAAACGCTCGAAGGTCGCCCATGGCGAATGCACTGCAGCGCTGTTCGGCATTGTTCAGGGCGGTATGCATGAAGAATTGCGCATGCGCTCTCTGGAAGGCCTGAGCGCGCTGGATTTCGATGGACTGGCCATCGGTGGGCTTTCCGTTGGTGAGCCGAAGGAGGAGATGATTCGCGTCCTCGACTACCTGCCGGCGCAGATGCCAGCCGACAAGCCTCGCTACCTGATGGGGGTGGGCAAACCCGAGGATCTTGTGGAGGGTGTGCGCCGGGGCGTGGACATGTTCGACTGCGTGATGCCGACCCGTAATGCGCGCAACGGCCACTTGTTCATCGAGACGGGTGTGCTGAAGATCCGCAACTCGGTGCACAGGCACGACGAGTCTCCCCTGGATCCGACCTGCGATTGTTACACCTGCAAACACTTCTCCCGTGCCTACCTGCATCACCTCGACAAATGCGGTGAAATGCTGGGCAGCATGCTGAATACAATCCACAACTTGCGCCATTACCAGCGCCTGATGGCTGGTTTGCGCGAGGCTATCCAACAGGGTAAATTGGCCGCCTTTGTCGATGCCTTCTATGCCCGACGTGGCTTGCCAGTGCCGCCTCTGGATTGAGTCGAAGCAATCGTTTCAAGACCTGGATATTCAAATCCTTATAACAGGAGTTTTACATGAGCTTTCTGATTCCCGCCGCTTATGCCGACGCCGCCCCGGCCGCTGCTGCTGGCCCCGCCGGTACCGGTTTCGAGTGGGTTTTCCTGGTCGGCTTCCTGGTCATCTTCTACCTGATGATCTGGCGTCCCCAGGCCAAGCGCGCCAAGGAGCACAAGAACCTGCTTACAAGCCTGCAGAAGGGTGATGAAGTGGTGACCTCTGGTGGTATCGCCGGCAAGGTGGTCAAGGTCTCCGATGACTTCGTCGTCATCGAGGTGTCCGACACTGTCGAGCTGAAGTTCCAGAAGGCGGCCATCGCAGCGACCCTGCCGAAGGGCACGCTGAAAGCCATCTAACGAATCACGGATTACCATCGACGGGGCGCTTGAGGCGCCCCGCGTCATAACGGGCGGTGTCATGCTCAACAAATATCCACTGTGGAAGTACCTGCTGATCCTGGCTGTGCTGGCGATTGGTTTGGTCTATTCCGCTCCCAATCTCTATCCGGATGATCCGGCCATTCAGGTCAGCGGTGCCAGCACGGCGCTGAAGATCCAGCAGGCTGATCTGGACCGGACCATCGAAGCCCTCAAGGGCGCGGGCATCGAGGTCAAGGCCGCCTCCCTGAGTGAGCGCGGTGGTTTGCTGCGTCTGACCAAGCTGGCTGATCAGCTGCCGGCCAAGGATGTGGTGCGCAAGGTCCTGGGTGACGATTACGTGGTGGCCTTGAACCTGGCACCGACCACTCCGGATTGGCTGCGCAATCTGGGCGCCACGCCGATGAAGCTGGGCCTCGACCTTTCCGGTGGCGTGCACTTCCTGCTGGAAGTCGACATGGAAAAGGCGGTATCGGCTCGTGTGAAGATATACGAAGGTGAAGTCCGTGCCCTACTGCGCAAGGAGCGTGTCCGGTACCGCAGCCTGCCGGCCCAGGACAATGGCTTCCAACTCGGCTTTACTGACCAGGATTCCCTCGACAAGGCCCAGTCGCTGATTCGCAAGAGCTTCACCGACTTCGACCTGACCACCACTGAGCGTGGCGGCCAGCAGGTCCTGCAGCTCGCCTTGAAACAGGCCAAGCTGGCGGAGATCCGCGAGTATTCCATCAAGCAGAACCTCACCACCGTCCGTAACCGCGTCAACGAATTGGGCGTGGCGGAACCGATCGTGCAGCGCCAGGGCGCCAACCGCATTGTGGTCGAGCTGCCGGGCGTGCAGGACACTGCTGAAGCGAAGCGTATTCTTGGCAAGACTGCCAACCTGGAGTTCCGCCTGGCGGCCGAGCCGACTGCCAGCAAGGCATCCACAGAATCGTTCGAATTCCGTGAGCCGGGTCGTCCGCCGGTGCCGCTGGAGCGCAGCCTGATCATCACCGGCGACCAGGTCACTGATGCCCAGGCCAGCTACGACGAGAACGGTCGCCCGCAGGTGAACATTCGTCTCGACGGCCATGGCGGCGAGCTGATGAGTCGCGCTACCCGCAATAATGTGGGCCGCAGCATGGCGGTGATCTTCATCGAGCAGCGTCCGATGACCCGCTATGTGAAGCAAATGGTCGACGGCGTCGAGCAGGAAGTGGCAGTACAGAGCTTCAAGGAGGAGAAGAAGATCATCAGCCTGGCGACCATTCAGTCGCCGCTGGGCAGTCAATTCCGCATCACGGGCCTGGATGGCCAGGGCGAGTCCTCCGAACTGGCACTGCTGTTGCGTGCGGGTGGTTTGGCCGCGCCAATGTATTTCGCCGAGGAGCGGACCATTGGCCCGAGCCTGGGGGCGGAAAACATCATCAAGGGCATCGAGTCCACCGAGTGGGCGATGGTCTTCGTCTCCTTGTTCATCATCGCCATTTACCGCTTCTTCGGCTTCCTGGCGACCATTGCACTGGCATTCAACCTGGTGCTGCTGGTGGGGCTGATGTCGGTGATCGGGGCGACACTGACCCTGCCAGGTATTGCCGGTATCGTACTGACCCTGGGTATGGCGGTGGACGCCAACGTGCTGATCTACTCCCGTATACGCGAGGAGCTGGCCAATGGCCTGTCGGTGCAGCGGGCAATCCATGAGGGCTTTGATCGCGCCTACACCGCGATCGTCGACAGTAACCTGACCACGCTGCTGGTCGGCGGCATCCTGTTCGCGTTGGGGACAGGTCCGATCAAAGGCTTCGCTGTGACCATGTCGCTGGGGATCATCACTTCGATGTTCACCGCCATCATGTTCACCCGTGGCATGGTCAACCTGATCTTCGGTGGCCGCAACTTCAAGAAACTGTGGATTTGAGGTCTTGCCATGATCAAGTCAACCATTCGTTTCATGGCGATACGCAATCTTGCGTTCTCCATTACCCTAATCATCAGCCTCATCGGCATTGGCAGTCTGTTCGTCAAGGGTCTTAACTTCGGCCTGGACTTCACGGGCGGTACGCTGATCGAGCTGGCCTACGAGCAACCCGCCAATCTCGACCGGATCAAGACCGAGCTGGGGCAGGTGGGTTATGAGGATGCCGTGGTGCAGAGCTTCGGTGCCTCAACCGACGTTCTGGTGCGGCTTGCTGGCGATGACCCGCAACTGGGTAACCAGGTTGCCGAGGCGCTGCGAAAGGTCGATGCCGAGAGCAAATTTGTGCTCAAGCGCGTCGAGTTCGTTGGTCCGCAGGTGGGCGAAGAGCTGCGCGACCAGGGTGGTCTCGCAATGCTGCTGGCGCTTGGGGGCGTCCTTCTCTACCTGGCCTTCCGCTTCCAGTGGAAGTTCGGTGTAGGGGCGATTGCCTCGCTGGTGCATGACGTGATCGTGACCCTGGGCATCCTGGCGTTCTTCCAGATCCCCTTCGATCTCACCGTGCTGGCAGCCGTGCTGGCGATGATTGGTTACTCGTTGAACGACACCATCATCATCTTTGACCGTATCCGCGAGAACTTCCGGGTGCTGCGCCGTGCCGACTTGATCGAGAACATCGACGTGTCCTGCACCCAGACTCTGCTGCGGACCATTGCTACTTCCGTCTCTACGGCGCTGGCATTGTTCGCTCTGCTGATCTTCGGTGGTGACAGCTTGCACGGCTTTGCCTTGTCGTTGCTGGTGGGTGTGGTGGTGGGTACCTACTCCTCCATCTATATCAGTGCGCCGGTGCTGATCTGGCTGAAGCTGACCTCAGAGGATCTGATCCCGCCAGCGGCGACTGCCGAGGCGGATGATCGTCCCTGAGGGAGCGTTGATCGAAGTCTGCACACAAGGCCCGGCATAGTCGGGCCTTGTCGTTTCTGGTGATGCCGTCGGATAGTCAGCGACTGCCGTCCGATTTGTCTGATTATTCTGGTGTGGCTGGGAACTTGCGTATTGGCTGCTCATCCAAGGCAAGGAGTGGGCATGATTGCCCGGTAGGGAAGAGAATCAGGAGGTTCATGTGAACAAGTCGATGCTCGTCGGTGCCATTTTGGGTGCGGTCGGCGTGACTGCCGGCGGCGCCGTTGCAACCTATAAACTGGTTGGCAGCGGGCCGGAATATGCCGAAGTGCTCGCTGTCCAGCCGGTCAATGAAACAATCCAGACCCCACGGGAGGTTTGTAATGACGTGGCGGTCACACGACAGCGCCCGGTGAAGGATCAACACCAGATCGCGGGTACCGTGATTGGTGCCGTGGCTGGCGGCCTGTTGGGCAACCAGGTTGGTGGTGGTACGGGCAAGAAGATCGCTACCGTGGCGGGAGCTGTAGGTGGTGGTTATGCCGGCAACAAAGTGCAGGAGCACATGCAGGCCAGTGACACCTACACGACCACCGAGACTCGATGCAAGACGGTGACCGATACCAGCGAGAGGCTGGTGGGTTACGACGTGAAGTACCAGATTGACGGCAAGGTCAGTCAGGTGCGGATGGATCATGATCCGGGTAGCCGTATCCCGCTGACTGAAGAAGGGCAATTGGTTCTGACCCAGCAGCAGTCGGCAGGTATTCAGCAGTAAAAGCAGGATCGAGCCATAAAAAAACCCGGCCTAGGCCGGGTTTTTCGTGTGAGTGCTGAATCAGCGCTTCAGTGAGTGGGGCAGGTGCGGCTGGATAGCCGTCAATACGGCCTTGAAGCACTTGGTGTTGCCTGCTACCACATGGCCCTTTTCGAGGAATTCGTGGCCGCCGTTGAAGTCGCTGACCAGGCCGCCTGCTTCTTGGACCAGTAGGGCGCCCGCGGCCATATCCCACTCGGAGAGGCCGAATTCCCAATAGGCATCGAAGCGGCCAGCTGCGACATAGGCAAGGTCCAGGCTGGCGGAGCCGGCGCGGCGGATGCCGGCGGTCTGGCCAACCAGGCTGCGGAACATGCCGAAATAGTTGTCGAGGTGATCCATTTGGCTGTCGCGGAACGGGAAGCCGGTCCCCAGGAGTGCGCCTTCCAGGCTCTTGCGCGGACTGACGCGCAGGCGGCGACCGTTCAGGGCTGCGCCGCGGCCGCGGCTGGCGGTGAATTCTTCCTGGCGGACCGGGTCGAGGACTACTGCATGTTCCAGGCGACCTTTGTACTTGCAAGCGATGCTCACGGCGTAATGGGGGACTCCGCGGATGAAGTTCGTGGTGCCGTCCAGCGGATCGATGATCCACTGGTAGTCCGCGCCTTCACCGCTGCCTTCAAGTACGCCACCTTCTTCGCCGAGGATGCCGTGGTTCGGGTACGCCTTGCGCAATGCCTGGACGATGGTCAGCTCGGCTGCGCGATCGACCTCGGTGACATAGTCCTTGGCATCCTTCTCGTTGATCGAAATAACGTCCAGGCGTTCGATCGAGCGGAAAATCAATTCACCGGCGCTGCGGGCGGCGCGCAGGGCGATATTCAGCATAGGCTGCATGGGGAGGTCACCTGGGTCGTTAAAGAAAGCCGCACATGGTATCAGAAAATGTCCTGTGCAGGCAGGGGAGGTGCCATGTTTCGTGGCGTCGGGGCGGGGGCTCCGGTAATATTCCGCTCCCCCCTGGCGTTCTGGTGAGAGGCAAGGCGTTGCTGCATAACATTCGTGTGGTGCTGGTCAATACCAGTCATCCCGGCAATATCGGTGGTGCCGCGCGCGCCATGAAGAACATGGGCCTGTCGCGCCTGGTGCTGGTCGATCCCGAGGATTTTCCCAGCGTGGAGGCGCTCGCCCGCGCTTCCGGGGCTGACGACCTGTTGGCCAATGCCCAGGTGGTCAATACCCTGGAAGAGGCGCTGGTGGGTTGCAGTCTGGTGCTTGGTACCAGCGCCCGCGACCGGCGCATTCCGTGGCCGTTGCTCGATCCGCGTGAGTGCGGGCGCGCTGCGGTTGAGCAGGTCCAGCAGGGTGGTGAAGTCGCGCTGGTGTTCGGTCGCGAGTACGCCGGCCTGACCAATGAGGAGCTGCAGCGTTGCCAGTTCCATGTGCATATCCCTTCCGATCCGGATTTCTCTTCCCTCAATCTCGCGGCTGCTGTCCAGGTATTGACCTATGAGGTGCGCATGGCCTGGCTGGCGGCGGAGGGCAAGCCCACCAAGACGGAGAAGCTGGAAACCACCGCGATGCTCAATGCGATGCCAGTGACCATGGACGAGTTGGAGCTTTTCTATGGGCACCTCCAGAGCACGCTGGTGGAGATCGGTTTCCTTGATCCAGAAAAGCCGCGTCACCTGATGTCGCGTCTGCGTCGACTTTACGGGCGCAGTGGAATCAGCAAGCTTGAGATGAACATCCTGCGTGGCATCCTTACTGAGACCCAGAAGGCTGCGCGTGGGGAAATACAGAAGCGGAGAGACTCCTGATGTTAGAGCGCATGCGAGAAGACATTCAAAGCGTTTTCCACCGAGATCCGGCGGCGCGCAATGCCTTCGAGGTGCTCACGTGTTATCCAGGGTTGCACGCAATCTGGCTGCATCGTATCGCCCATGCCCTTTGGGTGGCTGGCTGGAAGTGGCTTGCGCGCCTGGTGTCGAATTTTGGTCGCTGGCTCACCGGGATCGAGATTCATCCTGGGGCGAAGATCGGTCGCCGATTCTTCATCGATCATGGGATGGGTATCGTCATCGGCGAGACGGCCGAGATCGGTGATGATGTCACGCTCTACCAGGGTGTGACCCTGGGTGGCACCAGTTGGAACAAGGGCAAGCGCCACCCGACGCTTGAGGATGGTGTCGTGGTGGGGGCGGGTGCCAAGGTGCTTGGGCCGTTCACTGTGGGTGCAGGGGCCAAGATCGGCTCCAATGCCGTGGTGACCAAAGCTGTTCCGGCTGGTGCGACCGCAGTTGGCATTCCGGGGCGGATCATCGTCAAGGCCGATCCGGAGCAGGAGGCCAAGCGCCAGGCGATTGCCGAGCGATTCGGGTTCGATGCTTACGGTGTCGGCCAGGATATGCCCGACCCTGTGGCGCGTGCGATCGGTCACTTGTTGGATCATGTGCAGGCCGTGGATGAGCGGCTTGATGGCATGTGCAAGGCGCTTACCGCCCTGGGCAGTGACTACTGCGCCAAGGCCCTGCCGGAGCTTCGCGAGGAAGATTTTGCGGGGGTCAAGGACGAGGAAAGCAAACCGGTTTCCTGATACCCCACCAAAGGGGCGGTTTCTGCTATGATGCGCGCCCCTGCAAGATATAATCCCGACTGTTTTGATAGGTCTTATAGTTGACTTAAACAGTCGGGAATTGCATACTCGCTGCACTTCAGCGATTCCGTGGTATCCACCATGCGATTGACCACCAAAGGCCGTTACGCCGTCACCGCCATGCTTGACTTGGCGCTGCATGCGCAGCATGGGCCGGTTTCTCTGGCCGATATCTCCGAGCGGCAGGGCATATCTCTGTCTTATCTCGAACAGCTTTTTGCCAAGTTGCGTCGTGGCAACCTGGTTAGCAGTGTGCGTGGCCCGGGCGGCGGGTACCAGCTGTCCCGTGATATGCACGGGATTCACGTGGCTCAGGTGATCGATGCGGTCAATGAGTCTGTGGATGCCACCCGTTGCCAGGGGTTGGGCGACTGCCACTCCGGCGATACCTGCCTGACCCACCACCTGTGGTGCGACCTGAGTCTGCAGATCCATGAGTTCCTCAGCGGCATCAGTCTGGCTGACCTCGTCAACCGTCGCGAGGTCCAGGAAGTCGCTCAGCGACAGGATCAGCGCCGTTGTGGAAGCAGCGACAGGGCGTCACACCTCGATAAGATTGAAGCGTCCGCCATCGATTGAGCGGGGCGCTGGCCGGATTGGCCTCGATACCTGATAGGAGAGCCCAGATGAAATTGCCGATTTACCTCGACTACTCCGCTACCACGCCAGTGGATCCGCGGGTTGCCCAGAAAATGAGCGAATGCCTGCTGGTCGATGGCAATTTCGGTAACCCGGCCTCGCGTTCCCACGTGTTCGGCTGGAAGGCTGAAGAGGCGGTGGAAAATGCCCGTCGTCAGGTGGCCGAGCTGGTGAATGCCGATCCGCGCGAGATCGTCTGGACCTCCGGTGCCACCGAGTCCGATAACCTTGCGATCAAGGGCGTGGCACACTTCTACAGCAGCAAGGGCAAGCACATCATCACTTCGAAGATCGAGCACAAGGCGGTGTTGGACACCACTCGCCAGCTCGAGCGTGAAGGCTTCGAGGTCACCTACCTGGAACCGGGTGAAGACGGTCTGATTACGCCGGCGATGGTCGAGGCCGCGCTCCGCGATGACACCATCCTGGTCTCGGTCATGCACGTGAACAACGAGATCGGCACCATCAATGACATCGCGGCCATTGGCGAGCTGACCCGCTCCCGCGGCGTGTTGTTCCATGTCGATGCTGCCCAGTCCACCGGCAAGGTCGAGATCGATCTCGAGAAGCTCAAGGTCGACCTGATGTCCTTCTCCGCCCACAAGACCTACGGCCCGAAAGGCATTGGCGCTCTTTATGTGCGTCGTAAACCACGCGTGCGTCTGGAAGCCATGATGCATGGCGGTGGTCACGAGCGTGGCATGCGTTCCGGCACGCTGGCGACCCACCAGATCGTCGGCATGGGCGAGGCGTTTCATATCGCCAAGCAGGAGATGGCCAGCGAGACCAAGCGTATCAAGGCGCTTGCTGATCGTTTCTGGGCGCAAATCGATGGCATGGAGGAGGTCTACCTGAACGGAAGCGCTACTTCTCGCGTGCCGCATAACCTCAATGTCAGCTTCAACTACGTTGAGGGCGAATCCCTGATCATGGCGCTGAAGGACCTTGCGGTGTCCTCCGGCTCGGCCTGTACTTCGGCCTCCCTTGAACCGTCCTATGTGCTGCGTGCTCTGGGTCGCAACGATGAGTTGGCGCACAGTTCCATTCGTTTCACCTTTGGTCGTTTCACGACCGAAGAAGAGGTTGACTACGCGGCTGCCAAGGTTCGTGAGGCAGTGCGCAAGCTCCGTGAATTGTCCCCACTGTGGGATATGTACAAAGAGGGCGTCGACCTCTCCCAGGTCGAATGGCAGGCGCACTGACGCCCCCCTGATGAGCGAGGAATAACTACCATGTCATACAGCGAAAAGGTCATCGACCATTACGAAAACCCGCGCAACGTCGGCAAGCTCGACGCGCAGGACCCGAACGTGGGCACCGGCATGGTCGGCGCTCCGGCATGTGGCGACGTGATGCGTCTGCAGATCAAGGTCAATGAAGAGGGCGTCATCGAAGACGCTAAGTTCAAGACCTATGGCTGCGGTTCCGCGATTGCTTCCAGCTCGCTCGCTACTGAGTGGATGAAGGGTAAGACTCTGGATGAGGCGGCCTCGATCAAGAACACTACCATCGCCGAAGAGCTCGCTCTGCCGCCGGTGAAGATTCACTGCTCGGTACTGGCCGAGGACGCCATCAAAGCGGCTGTCCACGACTACAAGCAGAAAAAGGGTCTGCTCTAAGCGCTCGAACGAGTAAGGAGTTGCAATGGCCATCAGCATGACCGAATCCGCCGCCAGCCACGTGCGTCGCTCGATCGAAGGGCGCGGCAAGGGCGAGGGTATCCGTCTTGGGGTGCGTACGACCGGCTGCTCCGGCCTCGCTTACGTGCTCGAGTTTGTCGACGAAGTGACCTCTGACGACCTGGTCTTCGAGAGTCATGGTGTGAAGGTGATCATCGATCCCAAAAGCCTGACTTATCTCGATGGCACCGAGCTGGACTTCGTCCGTGAGGGGCTCAACGAGGGCTTCAAGTTCAACAATCCGAACGTTCGCGGCGAATGTGGCTGCGGCGAGAGCTTCAACGTCTGAGGCCAGTGTGGGAACTCCTTGCCATTTCGCGCTGTTCGACCTAAAGCCGGATTTTCGTATTGATCTCGAGCAGCTTGCTGCTCGTTATCGCGAGTTGGCGCGCAGTGTCCATCCAGATCGTTTCGCTGATGCTTCCGAGCGCGAACAGCGGCTGGCGTTGGAGCATGCGGCGCAACTCAACGATGCGTACCAGACGCTTAAGAGTCCGCCGCGCAGGGCCTTGTACCTGTTGGCCTTGAAAGGGCAGCAGTTACCCCTTGAAGCGACGGTGCAGGATCCGCACTTCCTTTTGCAGCAGATGCAGTGGCGTGAAGAGTTGGAGGAGTTGCAGGAGAGTGCCGATCTTGCAGGTGTCGCCGCCTTCAAGCGGAGACTCAAGGTTGCGCAGGGCGAGCTGGATAGCGATTTTGCGGAATGCTGGGACGATCCTGAGCGCCGTGAGGAGGCTGAGCGGCTTATGCGGCGCATGCAATTTCTCGACAAGCTGACCCACGAAGTGCGCCAACTGGAAGAGCGCCTCGACGATTAACCCGCGTTACCGCCTCGGTTGTCGGTACGCCTGACAAATAGACAAGCATGGCCTTACTGCAGATCGCTGAACCCGGGCAAAGCCCCCAGCCGCACCAGCGCCGTCTGGCGGTGGGTATTGACCTGGGTACCACCAATTCTCTGGTCGCCGCAGTGCGTAGCGGCGTTTCCGAGCCGCTGCCGGATGCCGAGGGGCAGGTGATCCTCCCGTCGGCAGTGCGTTACCACGCCGATCGCGTCGAAGTGGGGCGCTCTGCCAAGCAGGCCGCTGCCAGTGATCCCTTGAACACCATCCTATCGGTAAAGCGCTTCATGGGGCGTGGCCTGGAGGATGTGAAGCTCCTGGGCGATCAGCTGCCTTACCGCTTCATCGGTGGCGAGTCGCAGATGCCGTTCATCGACACTGTCCAGGGCGCCAAGAGCCCTGTTGAAGTGTCGGCAGACATCCTCAAGGTCCTGCGTCAGCGTGCCGAGGAAAGCCTGGGCGGCGACCTGGTCGGTGCGGTGATTACGGTTCCTGCTTATTTCGACGAAGCCCAGCGCCAGGCTACCAAGGATGCTGCGCGTCTTGCGGGACTCAATGTCCTGCGCCTGCTCAATGAGCCTACGGCTGCAGCAGTTGCTTATGGTCTGGACAAGCAGGCTGAGGGCGTCGTTGCCATCTATGACCTGGGTGGCGGTACTTTCGATATTTCCATCCTGCGCCTGACACGCGGGGTATTCGAAGTGATGGCTACTGGCGGCGATAGCGCGCTGGGCGGTGATGACTTTGATCATGCCATTGCGGGCTGGATGGTTCAGCAGGCGGGGTTGTCGGCGGATCTTGATCCGGGCGCCCAGCGTAGCCTGCTGCGTGCAGCCTGCGAGGCGAAAGAAGCCCTCACTCACGTTGATTGCGTTGAGCTGGCCTATGGCGATTGGCGCGGAACGCTGACCCGCGAGCAGTTCGACGCCCTGATCGAGCCCATGGTGGCTCGTAGCCTGAAAGCGTGCCGTCGCGCTGTCCGCGATGCGAGCATAGAGGTCGACGATGTCGAGGCAGTGGTCATGGTCGGTGGCTCGACTCGTGTGCCGCGTGTGCGCTCAGCGGTAGCTGAAATGTTCGGCAGGGAGCCGCTGACCGATATCGATCCGGATCAGGTCGTTGCCATCGGTGCTGCGGTTCAGGCGGATACCCTGGCGGGCAACAAGCGTGGCGAGGAGCTACTGCTACTTGATGTGATTCCGCTTTCCCTTGGTCTGGAAACCATGGGTGGGCTGATGGAAAAGGTGATTCCTCGCAATACCACCATTCCGGTGGCCAGGGCGCAGGACTTCACGACCTATAAGGATGGCCAGACGGCCATGATGATCCACGTGCTTCAGGGTGAGCGCGAGCTGATCAAGGATTGTCGGTCCCTGGCGCGTTTCGACTTGCGCGGTATTCCGCCGATGGTGGCGGGTGCGGCGAAGATCCGTGTGACCTTCCAGGTGGATGCCGATGGACTGCTCGGGGTGACGGCTCGTGAGCTGGCCTCCGGCGTCGAGGCAAGCATCCAGGTCAAGCCCTCCTACGGCCTGACCGATGGTGAGATCTCGCGCATGCTGAAGGACTCCTTCCAGCATGCTGGCGAAGACAAGAACGCCCGTGCGCTGCGCGAGCAACAGGTCGAGGCTGAGCGTTTGCTCGAAGCGGTCCAGGCGGCAGTGGATGCTGATGGCGAGCGCCTGCTCGATGAGACTGAGCGCGCTGCCATTCTAGATAGCATGCAAACCCTGCGTGAACTGGCCGGTGGCACTGATGTCGTCGCCATCGAGATGCAGATCAAGCGTTTGTCGCAGGTGACCGACGCATTCGCCGCGCGTCGCATGGACGCCGCTGTCAAAGCGGCATTGTCCGGCCGCCGGCTCAATGAAATCGAGGAATGACCCAGAGATGCCGCAGATCATATTCCTGCCCCATGCCGAGCATTGCCCAGAGGGGGCTGTGGTCGAAGCACAGCCGGGCGAGAGCATTCTGAAAGCTGCACTGCGCAATGGTATCGATATCGAGCATGCATGCGAGATGTCCTGTGCCTGCACCACCTGCCACGTCGTGGTGCGGGAGGGATTCGACTCCATGGAGCCTTCCGACGAACTGGAGGACGACATGCTCGACAAGGCCTGGGGGCTGGAGCCTAATTCGCGCTTGTCCTGCCAGGCAATGGTGGCGGACGAAGACTTGGTGGTGGAGATACCCAAGTACACCATCAACCAGGTATCGGAAGGGCACTGAGGAGTTTGCCATGAGCCTTAAATGGATCGATGTGCTGGAAATTGCCATCCAGCTCGCCGAAACCAAGCCGGATGTCGATCCGCGCTTTGTCAACTTCGTCGACCTGCACACCTGGGTCTTGGCCTTGCCTGACTTCTCTGACGATCCGCAGCGCGGCGGCGAGAAGGTCCTTGAGGCGATTCAGGCGGCCTGGATCGAAGAAGCAGATTGACCTCGGGCTACGGCCCTACGCATTTAACCTTAACCCGCGTATAATTCGCGGGTTTAATTTTTCGCTTTAATCCTTGTTTCTGGAGTTTTTCCATGGCTGTCGAACGTACCCTCTCCATCATCAAGCCGGATGCCGTTGCCAAGAACGTCGTTGGTGAGATCGTCACCCGCTTCGAAAAGGCTGGCCTGCGCGTCGTTGCGGCCAAAATGGTCCAGCTGTCCGAGCGCGAAGCCGGCGGCTTCTATGCCGAGCACAAGGAGCGCGGCTTCTTCAAGGACCTCGTTTCCTTCATGACCTCCGGTCCGGTTGTCGTTCAGGTACTGGAAGGCGAGAACGCCATTGCCAAGAACCGTGAGCTGATGGGCGCTACCGATCCGAAGAAAGCTGACGCTGGCACCATTCGCGCCGATTTCGCCGTTTCCATCGACGAAAACGCCGTTCACGGTTCCGACTCCGAGGCTTCCGCTGCTCGCGAAATCGCTTACTTCTTCGCCGCCACCGAGGTGTGCGCTCGCATTCGCTAATGGCGAACGCGCGAGGGTGAAGCCATGACTGAATCAACCGGTAAAGTGAACCTGCTGGGCCTGACCCAGCCGCAACTGGAAAGCTTCTTCGAGTCCATCGGGGAGAAGCGCTTCCGCGCCGGCCAGGTGATGAAGTGGATTCACCACTTTGGCGTCGATGATTTCGACGCCATGAGCAATATCGGCAAGGCCTTGCGCGAAAAGCTCAAGGCCTCTGCCGAGATTCGCGGCCCGGAAGTGGTCAGTCAGGATATTTCCAGCGACGGCACCCGCAAATGGGTGGTGCGCGTGGCCTCCGGTAGCTGCGTTGAAACTGTTTACATTCCCCAGGGAGGGCGCGGCACGCTCTGCGTTTCGTCCCAGGCCGGCTGTGCGCTGGATTGCAGCTTCTGCTCCACCGGCAAGCAGGGTTTCAACAGTGACCTGACCTCGGCTGAAGTGATCGGCCAGGTCTGGATCGCCAACAAATCGTTCGGCACCATCCCGGCGAAGATCGACCGTGCCATCACCAACGTGGTGATGATGGGCATGGGCGAACCGCTGCTGAATTTCGATAACGTGGTCGCCGCCATGAACATCATGATGGACGACCTCGGCTACGGTATCTCCAAGCGCAAAGTTACGCTGTCCACCTCGGGCGTGGCCCCGATGATCGACAAGCTTGGCGAAGTGATCGATGTATCGCTGGCGTTGTCGCTGCACGCACCAAACGACCCGCTGCGCAATGAGTTGGTACCGATCAACAAGAAGTATCCGCTGGCTGTGGTACTGGACGCCTGCCGCCGCTATATCTCCCGTCTTGGCGAAAAGCGCGTGCTGACGATCGAGTACACCCTGCTCAAGGACGTCAACGACCAGCCCGCGCACGCGGCGCAGATGATCGAGTTGCTCAAGGACTTCCCTTGCAAGATCAACTTGATCCCCTTCAACCCGTTCCCGCACTCGGGGTATGAGCGGCCGAGCAACAACTCGATCCGCCGCTTCCAGGACTTGTTGCACAAGGCCGGACACAATGTCACCGTCCGCACCACCCGTGGCGAAGACATCGACGCAGCCTGTGGACAGCTGGTCGGCCAGGTGATGGATCGCACCCGCCGCAGCGAGCGCTATATCGCTGTGCGTCAGCTGAATGCTGACGCTGAGACTGCACGCGATACTGCGAACCGGAACTGAAGGACGAACACCCATGACCCTGCGCGCCATGCTGCTGCTTGTTTTCGCTAGCCTGCTGGCTGCCTGCGTGTCGACTGGTCACGTCGATCCGATGACGACTGACCAGGGGCGTGATGCCGCGCGTGACGCCTATATCCAGTTGGGCATCGGTTACCTGCAGCAGGGCGATTCGGAGCGGGCCAAGGTACCGCTGAAGAAAGCCCTGGAACTGGATCCTTCGAACGCCGACGCACATGCGGCACTGGCCTTGGTGTTCCAGAGCGAGATCGAGCCTGAACTGGCTGATGAGCACTACCGCAAGGCGCTATCGGCGCGTAAGGATGCTCGTATCCTGAACAACTACGGCAGCTTCCTCTTCGAGCAGGGGCGTTACAAGGACGCTTATGAGCGCTTCGAGGAAGCGGCTGCTGATAACCTCTATCCAGAGCGCTCACGTGTCTTCGAGAACCTCGGCATGACCGCGTTGAAGATGCAGCAGGTGCCGTTGGCCAAGCAGCATTTCGAGAAGTCCCTGCGCCTCAATCGTCAGCAGCCATTGGCGCTGTTGGAGATGGCTCAGCTCTCGTTCAACGAAAAGCAGTACGTCCCGGCACGTGATTATTACAAGCGTTTCAGCGGCATAGCCCCACAGAATGCGCGGAGCCTGCTGCTCGGCTCGCGCCTGGCACGGATTTTTGAAGACCGTGATCAGGCTGCCACCCTGGGCCTGCAACTCAAACGACTCTATCCCGGTACGCCGGAATATCAGCAATACCTTTCGGAGCAATGATGAAAGCGTCGCATCCCGAAGCTGTAGCGGCGACTCGCGCGAACCCAGGCGAGACCCTGCGTCACGCCCGCGAGGGCAAAGACTGGACGATCGACGAGGTCGCTCGTCATCTCAACCTGACCGAGCAGGCCCTGCGCCAGCTCGAAGCTGGAGCGTTCGACCAGCTGCCGGGGCATACCTTCGCCCGAGGCTACGTGCGCGCCTACGCAAAGTTGTTGGGCATGGACCAGGCCAGCCTGGTGAACGAATTCGACCAGTACACCGGTACCGATGCCAAGGGCAGCAGTGTGCACAGCCTCGGTCGTATCGAAGAACCTGTGCGCCTGTCGCAGAGTGTTCTGCGAATTGTCAGCTTTGTCATCCTGGTGGCCCTTGGTGGTATCGGCTTCCTCTGGTGGCAGGACCAGTCGCAGCGTGGCAAGGAAGAGCCTGCCGGCGCCAGTCTTGAACATGTGGAAGTCGAGAGTGCCGATGGCACAACGCAGATCCACCCGCTGGATGAACCCGAAGACCAGGCCGCTGCACAAGCCCGGGAGGGGGAGGCTCCCGTGCCCGTCCAGGTTTCGCCTGAACTGGCGGCCCAACCTGATCAGGCCCAGTCACCCGACGCGACTCCGGCCGCGCCTGCTGCTCCGGCAAGTGAGGCTCCGGCACCCCCGGGCTCCCCTGAGGACCCCATACCAACGCCCGCCAATCCAGCCGCACCGACACCTGCGCCGGCAGTTCCAGCTCCGGCGCCCGCAATACCGGCAGTGCCGGCAGCGAGCGTTGCCGCAGTTGCCTCTGCTCCTGCTTCCGCTGCGGCACCTCAGCCGCCGGCCGTTGCCGCCGGGCAGGGGGTCGTACGTATCAAATTCACTGCTAACTGCTGGACCCAGGTTACCGACGCCGATGGCAAGGTACTGGTCAGCGCTCTGAAGCGAACCGGCGATAGCCTGGAGTTGGCCGGCAAGGTTCCCTTCGAAGTCCGCCTGGGTTTCGCCCGCGGCGCGCAGCTTAGCTTCAACGGCCAATCCGTGGACGTCGCACCCTTCGTCCGTGGCGAAACCGCACGTCTGAAGTTGGGGCAGTAACCCATGCATTGCGAATCTCCGATCAAACGCCGTCACTCCCGGAAAATCTGGGTAGGTTCTGTTCCCGTGGGCGGCGATGCGCCCATTGCGGTGCAGAGCATGACCAACACAGACACCTGCGATGTCGCCGCTACCGTTGGCCAGATCCAGCGACTGGTTGACGCAGGCGTCGATATCGTTCGCGTATCCGTGCCGGACATGGACGCAGCCGAAGCCTTCGGCAAGATCAAACAGCTGGTCCAGGTACCTCTGGTTGCCGATATCCACTTTGACTACAAGATTGCCTTGCGCGTCGCTGAATTGGGTGTCGATTGCCTGCGCATCAACCCCGGCAATATCGGCCGAGAGGACCGTGTCAGGGCAGTGGTAGATGCAGCTCGCGACCGTGGCATTCCAATCCGCATCGGGGTCAACGCTGGTTCACTGGAGAAGGACCTGCAAAAAAAGTACGGCGAGCCGACCCCGCAAGCACTGGTCGAGTCTGCAATGCGCCACGTCGAACACCTCGACAAGCTCGATTTCCAAGATTTCAAGGTCAGCGTCAAGGCCTCCGATGTCTTTATGGCCGTCGAAGCTTATCGCCTGCTGGCCAAGCAGATCGTACAACCGCTGCACCTCGGTATCACCGAGGCGGGTGGGCTGCGTTCTGGAACGGTGAAGTCCGCAGTCGGCCTGGGCATGCTGCTGGCTGAAGGTATTGGCGATACTATCCGTATCTCGCTAGCCGCCGATCCGGTCGAAGAGGTCAAGGTCGGCTTCGACATCCTCAAGTCGCTCCACCTGCGCTCGCGCGGCATCAACTTCATCGCCTGCCCGAGCTGCTCGCGGCAGAACTTCGATGTGGTCAAGACCATGAACGAGCTGGAGGGTCGTCTTGAGGACCTGCTGGTCCCGCTGGATGTCGCCGTAATCGGTTGTGTGGTCAACGGCCCCGGTGAAGCCAAGGAGGCCCATGTAGGTCTGACCGGTGGCACACCGAACAACCTCGTCTATATCGACGGCAAGCCCGCTCAGAAACTGACCAATGACAACCTGGTCGATGAGCTGGAGCGCCTGATCCGCCAGAAAGCGGCTGAAAAGGCCGAGGCTGATGCGGCGGTCATCGCCCGTAGCTGAATTTAAGGAATCCTCGTGAGCAAGACCCTGCAAGCTATCCGTGGCATGAATGACATCCTGCCGGAACAGACGCCCACCTGGCGCTACCTGGAAAATACCCTGGCGGAATTGCTGGATGGCTATGGTTACAAGGAAATCCGCCTGCCGATCCTCGAGTTCACCGAGCTGTTTGCGCGTGGCATCGGCGAAGGCACCGACGTGGTCGACAAGGAGATGTACACCTTCCTCGACCGCAACGAAGAGTCCCTGACCTTGCGGCCAGAAGGTACTGCCGGCTGCGTGCGGGCGATGCTGGAGCATGGTCTCACTGGCGGCGGCCAGGTCCAGAAACTCTGGTACACCGGCCCGATGTTCCGCTACGAAAAGCCTCAGAAAGGCCGTTATCGCCAGTTCCACCAGATGGGTGTCGAGGTCTTCAACCTACCCGGGCCGGATATCGACGCTGAGCTCATCGTCCTGACCTGGCGCCTTTGGAAAAAGCTCGGCCTCGCCGACGCAGTGACCCTGCAGCTCAATAGCCTGGGCTCCAGCGAGGCGCGTGCGCGTTACCGGGATGCCCTGGTGGCTTACCTGCAGGAGCGTTATGACCTGCTGGACGAAGACAGCCAGCGCCGCCTGACGACCAACCCTCTGCGCATCCTCGACAGCAAGAATGGTGGCACCCAGGCACTCCTGGTCGACGCCCCGACCTTGCACGACTACCTGGACGAAGAATCTATCGCCCACTTCGAGGGGCTCAAGGCGCGCCTGGATGCCGTCGGCATCCGCTACGAGATCAACCAGAAGCTGGTCCGCGGCCTCGACTATTACGGCCGGACCGTTTTCGAGTGGGTGACCGACAAGCTTGGTGCCCAGGGCACCGTTTGTGCCGGCGGCCGCTACGACGGACTGGTCAGCCAGTTCGGTGGCAAGCCGACTCCGGGTGTTGGTTACGCGATGGGCGTCGAACGCCTTGTGCTGCTGCTGGAAACTCTCGGCCTGGTGCCGGAAGAGCTGAGCAGGCCGGCGGATGTCTATCTCTGCGCCTTCGGCGAGCCGGCCGAACTGGCAGCCCTGGGCCTGGCCGAGCGGCTGCGCGATGCATTGCCGGGCGTGCGCTTGCTGGTCAATGCCGGGGCCGGAAGTTTCAAGAGTCAGTTCAAGAAAGCCGACAAGAGCGGGGCGCGCTACGCCCTGATCCTGGGGGACGACGAACTTGCCAAGCGCGTGGTAGGTTTCAAGCCGCTGCGTGATGACAGCGAACAACAAAGCATTGCCTGGGACGCTCTTGCCGAGCACCTGGCCGCCTGCCTGGCGCAGGCTTGAGCATTCAGCGATTAGGAGTAAGGGATCAGCATGCAAACCGAAGAAGAACAGATTGCGGAGCTCAAGGACTGGTGGCAACGCAACGGCAAGCCCTTGCTCACTGGCGGCGTATTGGCGCTGGCCGTGGTCTTCGGATGGCAGGCCTGGCAGAAGTACCAGGCCAACCAGGCTCAGGGTGCTTCGATCCTGTACCAACAGCTGCTGGAAACGACACTTACCCCGAGCGGCACTCCCGATGCAGCCAAGGTGGCAGAACTCGCTGGCAAGCTGAAGAGCGAATTTGCCGGTAGTCATTACGCCCAGTACGGCAGTCTGTTCGTGGCCAAGGTCGCGGTCGAAGCCGGTAAACTCGACGATGCCGCTGCCGAGCTCAAGACTGTACTCGACAAGCCCGCCGATGACACCTTGGCCGAGTTGGCTCGCCAGCGCCTGGCACGGGTCTTGGCCGCTCAAGGGAAAGCCGAGGATGCGCTGAAGCTGCTGGAGGGGGATGCTGACAAGGCGTTCGCTGCCAGCCGTGAAGAGCTCAAGGGTGACTTCCTGGTGCAACTGGGGCGTGCCGACGAGGCTCATGCCGCCTACCAGAAGGCCAAGGCCGCATTGCCAGAAGATGCTGCCGTGGGTGGCCTGCAGATGAAAATCGACGACCTGGCAAAAGGGGACGCCTGACGTGATGCGTTGGAAGAATGCCGCACTGCTCGCCCTCGCCGTCCTGGCTGTCGGTTGCAGCAGCAATAGCAAGAAGGAACTGCCTCCTGCCGAGCTGCCTGAGATTACCGAGGAAGTATCGCTGGAGAAGGGCTGGAGCCGGTCGATCGGCGAAGGCCAGGGTGAAACCTATAACCTGCTGGTTCCAGCTGTCGATGGCGACGTGATCTACGCCGCCGATGTCGAAGGCGTGGTCATGGCGATCAACCGCTTCGACGGCGATGTGATCTGGAAGCAGGATCTCGAACTCCCGGTTTCCGGCGCCGTTGGTGTGGGTTCCGGCCTTGTCATGCTTGGTACCTTGAAAGGTGAAGTGGTGGCGCTGGACGCCAGCACGGGCGAAGAAAAATGGCGTTCCCGCGTCAATGGCGAAGTGCTCGCGCCGCCAGCCAGCAACGGTGACGTGGTCGTGGTACAGACCCAGAACGACACCCTGTTCGCCTTCGATGCATCGACCGGCAACCAGCGCTGGATGTTCGAGAACACGCCCGCCGTGCTGACCCTGCGTGGAACCGGTGGCCCGGTAGTGACCAACCGTCTGGCTGTTGCCGGCCTGTCCAGCGGCAAGGTAATCGCCCTGGACGTCCAGCGTGGCATTCCGGTGTGGGAGCAGCGTGTTGCCGTTCCCCAGGGGCGTTCCGAACTGGATCGCGTGGTAGACATCGACGGCGGGCTGCTGCTGTCGGCCGACACGCTGTATGTCGCGACGTATCAGGGTCGCGTCGCTGCGCTCGACTTGGAGAGCGGTCGCGTGCTCTGGCAGCGCGAAGCTTCCAGCTATGCTGGCGTTGCGCAGGGTTTCGGCAACGTTTACGTAAGCCTGGCCAATGGCAGCGTCGAAGGAATCGACGAGCGCTCTGCCTCTGCCCTGTGGACCAACGACTCGCTGGCACGTCGCCAGCTGTCGGCTCCTGAAGTGTTTTCCAGCTATGTGGCGGTAGGTGATTACGAAGGTTATGTGCACCTGTTGAGCCAGGTGGACGGTCATTTCGTCGGCCGTACGAAGGTTGACGGTGACGGCCTGCGTGCCCGGCCGCTGGTGGTTGGCGAGTGGATGTATGCCTATGGCAACGGTGGCAAGCTGGTCGCCCTGACCATCCGCTAAGCTAAACCACGATGTCCGGCCGCTGCCGTTCGACGGTAGCGGCCTTTGTGTTTTCAGAATTAAACAGTGGAGAGCCTTATGGTTCCCGTAATCGCCCTGGTGGGGCGGCCCAACGTGGGCAAGTCCACCTTGTTCAACCGCCTGACCAAGACCCGCAACGCGATCGTTGCGGAGTACGCCGGTCTGACCCGTGACCGCCAGTATGGCGAGGCGAAGTGGCAGGGGCGTACCTACATCGTCGTTGACACAGGGGGAATCTCCGGCGACGAGGATGGTATCGATGCGAAAATGGCCGCGCAGTCCCTGCAGGCCATCGAAGAAGCAGACGCCGTGCTGTTCATGGTGGATTCCCGCGCCGGGATGACCGCTGCCGACCAGATGATCGCCGAGCACCTGCGCAAGCGGAATAAACGCTGCTTCCTGGTGGCGAACAAGGTCGACACCGTTGACCCTGACCTGGCTCGAGCAGAGTTCAGCCCGCTGGGTCTGGGTGACGCCCTGCCGATTGCAGCTGCCCACGGCCGCGGCATCAACCACATGCTGCAGGAAGCGCTGGGTATTTTCCCCCGCGATCAGGATGCCGACGAACTCGAAGCCTCCGAGGCTGAGGAGGTTGCCGAAGGCGCCGAACCGAGCCGCGTGCCCGGGCCGAGTGAGAAGGATGGCATCAAGATCGCCATCATCGGCCGTCCCAACGTTGGCAAGTCGACCCTGGTCAACCGCATGCTAGGTGAAGAGCGGGTGATCGTGTACGACCAGGCCGGTACGACGCGCGACAGCATCTACATTCCATTCGAGCGCAACGAAGAGAAGTACACCCTGATCGACACCGCCGGCGTGCGCCGTCGCGGCAAGATATTCGAGGCGGTGGAAAAGTTCTCGGTAGTCAAGACGCTGCAGGCGATCCAGGACGCCAACGTGGTGATCTTCGTCATGGATGCCCGCGAAGGGGTGGTCGAGCACGACCTGAACCTGCTCGGGTTTGTGCTGGAGACCGGCCGTGCGCTGGTCATCGCGCTGAACAAGTGGGATGGCATGGAGCCGGGCGAGCGTGATTATGTGAAGACCGAGCTCGAGCGCCGGCTTTTCTTCGTCGATTTCGCCGACATCCACTTCATCTCGGCTTTGCATGGCACCGGAGTTGGGCATCTGTACAAGTCGGTGCAGGAGTCCTTCCGCTCGGCCATTACCCGCTGGCCCACCAGCCGCCTTACCCAGATCCTCGAGGATGCTGTGCAGGAGCACCAGCCGCCGATGGTCAACGGCCGTCGCATCAAGCTGCGTTATGCCCACTTGGGCGGTGCCAACCCGCCGCTGATCGTTATCCACGGCAACCAGGTGGATGCGGTACCGCGCTCCTACACCCGCTACCTGGAAAACACCTACAGAAGGGTGTTGCGCCTGGTCGGTACGCCGATCCGTATCGAGTACAAGGGTGGCGAAAACCCGTACGAAGGCAAGAAGAATACCCTGACAGAGCGCCAGGTGAACAAGAAGCGCCGGCTCATGTCGCACCACAAGAAGGCAGAGAAGAAACGCCGCGACAAGAAGCGTTGATGCTCGCTGAATCGGAAGAGGGCGCCCAGGTGGCGCCCTTTTTCACGACTCGTGGGGGGCTGGCATCCCTTGAGGGGGCGAATTCATTCACGAAACGCCTCGGTGCCCCGCCAAGGACATGCTCAGGTTGGTGACCACCACACTCAGGCTTTAAGCTATGCGCACTCCCCAGTCGCCAGCGGCCTGATGAAATGATCCACAGCAAGTTGCCCAACGTCGGCACCACGATTTTCACCCGCATGTCCCAGCTCGCCGCGGAAACCGGCGCGCTCAACCTGTCCCAGGGCTTCCCTGATTTCGCCGCGCCGGCTGCTCTCTGCGAGGCGGTCGGTCGGCACATCACTGCCGGGCATAACCAATACGCGCCCATGACCGGCTTGCCGGCGTTGCGTGAGCAGGTCGCGGCGAAGGTAGCGACCTTCTACCGCCGCCAGGTCAGTTCCGATAGCGAGGTGACCATCACCCCCGGCGCCACCGAAGCGATCTTCTGTGCGATCCAGGCCGTGGTGCAGGCCGGCGATGAAGTGATCGTCCTCGACCCGTCATACGACAGCTACGAGCCCTCGGTTGAGTTGGCCGGCGGTCGCTGCGTCCATGTGCCTCTGGCCCTGCCCGGCTTCTCCATCGACTGGCAGCGCATGCACGATGCGCTCAGTTCGCGGACGCGGCTGATCATCATCAACAGCCCGCACAACCCCAGTGGGGCACTGATTTCCCGCGCCGAACTGGACCAGCTCGCGGAGCTGATCCGCGACCGCGATATCTACCTGATTTCGGACGAGGTCTACGAACACCTGGTGTTCGATGGCGCCCAGCATGTGAGTGTCCTGCAGCACGATGAGTTGTATGCGCGTGCCTTCGTCATCAGCTCGTTTGGCAAGAGCTACCACGTCACGGGTTGGAAGACGGGTTACGTCGTAGCGCCGCCAGCACTGTCGGCTGAGCTGCGCAAAGTGCACCAATACGTCAACTTCTGTGGCGTAACCCCGCTGCAATGGGCGCTGGCCGACTTCATGGCCGAGCACCCCGAGCACCTGGCCGAGCTGCCAGGCTTCTACCAGGGCAAACGCGATCTATTCTGCGACCTCCTGGCGGTTTCGCGCTTCAGCTTCACCCGGGCGCCGGGTACCTACTTCCAGTTGGTGGATTACAGCGCCATCCGTCCCGAGCTTGACGATGTGGCCATGTCCGAATGGTTGACCCGCGAGCATGGCGTTGCGGCAATTCCTGTATCGGTCTTCTACCAGAGTCCACCGAAGGACCTGCGCCTGGTGCGCTTCTGCTTCGCCAAACGTGAGGAGACGCTGCGTCAGGCAGCGGAAAAGCTATGCGCGATCTGACCGCACTTCCAGACCTCAGGCTGGCGTTGGTGCAAACCACCCTGTCCTGGCATGACCGCGCGGCCAACCTCGCGCATTTCGAAGACTTCCTCGAATCGGCGCGTGGTGCCCATCTCATCGTCCTGCCGGAAATGTTCACCACGGGTTTCTCGATGGAGTCCGAGGCATTGGCCGAGCCCGAGCAGGGCCCGACTTATGCCTGGCTGCAAGCGCAGGCACGACGCCTTGACGCCGTGATCACCGGCAGCCTGATCATCCGGGCAGCCGATGGCAGCCACCGTAACCGCCTGCTCTGGGCACGCCCGGATGGCGAGGTGCTGCACTACGACAAACGCCACCTGTTTCGCATGGCCGGCGAACACAAGCATTACACGCCGGGGGAAACCCAGGCCCTGTTCGAGCTGAAGGGTTGGCGGATACGCCCGCTTATCTGTTACGACCTTCGCTTCCCGGTCTGGAGCCGTGATCCACACGGCACCGACCTGCTGCTGTACACAGCGAACTGGCCGGCAGCGCGCCGCCATCACTGGAATCGACTGCTGCCGGCCCGAGCGGTGGAGAACCTCTGTTACGTCGCGGCAGTGAACCGCGTCGGCGAGGACGGCAAGGGCCACGCCTACAGTGGCGACAGCCAGGTGCTCGATTTCCAAGGCGAAACCATGCTGGATACCGGTGGCGGCGATGGCGTGTTCCTCGCTACGCTTTCGGCGGCCCATCTGGCGTCCTATCGCGAGCGCTTCCCCGCGTACCTGGATGCGGATAGCTTCAGCATCCAGCCCTGACCACCTCATTCCGCCTCGGCACCACCCCGGTGCCGAGGTGCCTGTCGATCGCTCGCTCTTAGGACGCGTCCGAAATACCCCTCCATACCGCGGCGGCCCGCTATCTCCGCCTGGTGGCGACCTCTGCCACCTGCAAACCCGAGTGGAAAGCGAACGCCGAGTACCAGACGCTGACAATGTGCAGTGGAAGGGGCGTGAGTACCTCGCCCGCTGGTGGACCCGTGGCAACGAGCCGGGCAATCCGGCCTTCATCGGGCTGGACGGCAGCGGCAAGGTCTGGCGTGACGAGGGCGCCTGCCACTGATTGCGGCCCAGGGCGTTGCCCTTGGACTTGCGCAGGGCGTGAGCAAAGAAAACCCCGCTATAAGCGTAATGCTGTTCACTTAGGCATTGGCGGCAGCGCATAGGAGGAGGGGCGTGATCGGCCTTCGGAGCAGTCTGCCGCCTCGTAGCCCGGATGAATCCGGGGGCAGCGGTTGGACTTTTCCCGGATTTCATCCGGGCTACCAAGCTGAAGGCCCCGTAGGAGCGAGCTCTGCTCGCGAAGGAGGCGGGTTCGCGAGCAGAGCTCGCTCCTACGAGAGATACCTGCCCAACAGAAACAACTTCGTGATGTAAAACCAAAAACGCCGCCCTCCTGCTGAAGGAAAAGCGGCGTTTTTTCTTATGTGAACAGCATTACGCTATAAGCGGTTTTTTTCCGCTCGGCAGTAACCTCAGGCCGCTTCGGCCTGAGCTTGGCTCAGCGCACGGTTGAGGGCGCTGAACAGCGCGCGGAAGCTCGCCGTGGTCAGGTTCTCGTCGATGCCGATGCCATGCAGGGCGCGGCCGTCATTGACGCGCAGCTCGATGTAGGCTGCAGCCTTGGCGTTGGTGCCGGAGCCGATAGCGTGCTCGGAGTAGTCCATGATCTCCACCTTGACCGGCAGGCTGGCGACCAGGGCTTCCAACGGTCCCTTGCCCATGCCGCGCAGGTGCTGGGTTTCACCCTTGACGGCAACCTCGATATCCACCGCGCTGGTGCCGTTCTCTTCCTGCAGGCGATGACCTTTGAGGGTGTACGGGGAAGTGGCCTGCAGGTACTCGCTTTCGAGCAGGCGATAGATCTGCTGCGCAGTCATTTCCAGGCCCAGGCGGTCGGTCTCCTTCTGCACCACCTGGCTGAATTCGATCTGCATGCGGCGCGGCAGGCTGATGCCGTACTCCTGCTCCAGCAGGAAGGTGATACCGCCCTTGCCGGACTGGCTGTTGACACGGATAACCGCCTCGTAGCTGCGGCCGATGTCGGCCGGGTCGATCGGCAGATAGGGCACTTCCCACAGCGCGTCATCCTGCTGCTGGGCGAAGCCCTTGCGGATGGCGTCCTGGTGGGAACCGGAAAACGCGGTATGCACCAGGTCGCCGACGTAGGGATGGCGCGGGTGTACCGGCAACTGGTTGCACTCTTCGACCACCTTGCGCACGGCATCGATGTCTGAGAAGTCCAGCTGCGGGTGCAAGCCCTGCGTGTACATGTTCAGTGCGACGGTCACCAGGTCGACGTTGCCGGTGCGTTCGCCATTGCCGAACAGGCAGCCTTCTACACGGTCAGCGCCGGCCATCAGGCCCAGTTCGGTGGCGGCGACGCCAGTGCCGCGGTCGTTGTGCGTGTGCAGGCTGATGATCACCGAGTCGCGACGGCTGACATGGCGGCCGAACCACTCGATCTGGTCGGCGTAGATGTTCGGCGTGGCACATTCCACGGTGGCCGGCAGGTTGAGGATGATTTTGTTCTGCGGTGTCGGTTGCCACACGTTGATCACGGCGTCGCAGACCTCTACGGCGAAGTCCAACTCGGTGGAGCTGAAGATTTCCGGCGAATACTGGAAGGTCCACTGGGTTTCCGGCTGTTCGGCGGCCAGCTTCTTGATCAGCGTGGCGGCGTTTACCGCGATGTCGATCACGCCTTGCTTGTCCTGGTTGAATACGATGCGGCGGAAGGATGGCGCAGTGGCGTTATAGACGTGGACGATGGCCTTCTTCGCTCCGCGAAGCGACTCGAAGGTGCGAGTGATCAGATCTTCGCGAGCCTGGGTCAGCACCTGGATGGTGACATCGTCCGGAATGCGGTTGTTCTCGATCAGATCGCGCACGAAGTCGAAATCCGTCTGCGAGGCTGAAGGAAACGCTACCTCGATCTCTTTCAGGCCTACTTTCACCAGTGTCTCGAAGAACCGCAGCTTTTTCGGCGCATCCATCGGCTCGATCAGCGACTGGTTGCCGTCGCGCAGGTCGGAGCTGCACCAGATCGGTACTTCGGTGATGGTTTTGGACGGCCAGGTGCGGTCAGGCAGGTTGATAGCCGGAAACGCACGGTACTTGCGGGACGGGTCTTTGAGCATGGACATGGGGCAAATCCTTTTTCTGCGGGCCTGGAGGGCAGCCCGGACAAGTCGAAATGGGTAGCAGCGGCAGAAGCGGGTTCAGCTACGCAGTCGCGGGCTGACCAGTCGCAGGCAGGCGTGTTGACGCAGAAGAATGAGGGTGTGTGCGGTTTTCATGGGGATAACCCTATGCGGCGTGAGCGAACATGGCAAGTCTTGGTGAAAAATTGGTGGATTACATCGCTGAAGCTTCAAGGATGAGATTTTATTGCGCTGACTATGCCTCTGACTTGATTGGGTTGCTCTTGCATGAGGCGAGGCAGCTCGCGAATGGCGCCATCACTCATTCGCGAGTCAGGATCAGGCGCGACCGCTACTTCAGGAAGGGGCTTTCGGTGCAGCGGGTAGCCGCAGCTCGCGCATGTCGGCCCCGCTGGGGTGCTGGAAGACTCGCAGGCCGAACTCCGGAAGGATCGCTAGCAGGTGGTCGAAGATGTCGGACTGGATGGCCTCGTAGCGCGACCAGACAGTGGTGGCAGTGAAGCAGTAAAGCTCCAGGGGCAAGCCGTCTGCGGTTGCCGCAAGTTGGCGCACCAGCAGCGTCATGTCCTTGCGGATGTCGCTGTTTTCCCGCAGGTAATTCTCCACGTAGGCGCGGAACGTGCCGAGGTTGGTCAACTGGCGACTGTTGATTGGTAGGCGGCTGGACTCGTCCAGTTGGCTGTTCCAGCTGAGGAGCTCGCTTTCCTTGGTCTTGAGATAGCTGTCCAGCAGACGGAAGCGGTGCAGTTGGACGATGTCCTCGTCGCTGAGGAAATGCACGCTGTTCTGATCCAGGTAGAGGCAGCGCTTGATCCGCCGCCCGCCGGATTCCTGCATCCCGCGCCAGTTCTTGAACGAGTCGGTGATGAAGCGCTTGGTGGGGATAGTGGTGATGGTCTTGTCCCAGTTCTGCACCTTCACCGTATGCAGGGCGATGTCGACTACATCGCCGTCGGCGTTCAACTGAGGCATCTCCACCCAGTCGCCGACGCGGATGATGTCATTGGAGGTGATCTGCACGCTCGCCACCAGGGACAGCAGGGTGTCCTGGAAGATCAGCATCAGCACTGCGGCCATGGCGCCGAGGCCCGAGAGCAGGATCAGCGGCGAGCGGTCGATCAGGCTGGCGATCATCAGGATCGTGGCGATGGCGAAGATCGCGATCTTCAGCACCTGCAAGTAGCCTTTGATCGGCCGCAGGTGGGCGTCCTTGCGGCGCTGGTAGAGGGTGTTGAAGATATCCAGCACGGCGCTCAGGGCCAGGGCGATGGTAAGGATGATGAAGGCGGCGCAGACGTTGGTCACCACTTCCACCAGGCTGCCTGGCAGGTTGGGGACGACCTTCACCCCGCCGGCCAGCACCAGCGCCGGCACCACATTGGCCAGGCGCTTGATCAGGCCGTGGTCCTGGACCGGCGCAGCGCGGCCGTGGACAATGGCGCCGGCAGCGTGGAACAGTCCGCGGACCAGGATGCGCCTGACCAGCCAGTTGGACAGCCAGGCGAGCAGGATGAGGACGGTGGAGGCGACAATGGTGTGCAACTCGTCGTGCTGCCGCAGCCACTCCAGCCAGTGGATGAATGCGCTCTGCATGGGCGGCTCCCTGTGACTATCCGCTGGGCGGGGTCTAGCCCCGTAAACCGGGGGACCTAAGCAAATCCATCGCCGCACGCCCACGGCAGGCTTTTAACCGCAGGTGTAGGATCAGGGCCTGAATGCACCGATGAAAATGGCCGGGTCGACCCGCACATCATTGAGGCTGACGTTCCAGTGCATGTGCGGGCCGGTCGCCCGTCCAGTAGCGCCTACCTGCCCGACCGCTACGCCACGCGGCACCAGCTGGCCGAGCTTCACGTCCACTTTGGACATGTGACAGAACATGCTGATCAGGCCTTGCCCGTGGTCGAGGAACACTGTGCGGCCATTGAAGAAGTAATCGCCGATCAGGATCACCTTGCCTGCCGCAGGAGCCTTGATGGGCGTGCCGGCACCGACGGCGAAATCCAGGCCGGAGTGCGGGTTGCGCTCCTCGCCATTGAAGAAGCGGCGCAGGCCGAAAGGGCTGGAGAGCGGGCCGTCGACGGGTTTGTCGAATAGCAGGTTGCTTGGTGTTCCAGGGCTGAAACGCTGATACGCCTTGGTCTGCTCCGCCAGTTCGCGATCGATGCGTTTGAGGTCCTCGGGTAGCGGGTTCACCTTTCGCGTGTCTTTCAGGGTGATGCGCTGTTCCTTGTAATCCCGGCTGCGGACCTCGAAAGCCAGGGCGCGGCTGCCGTCAGCGTCTTGGACCTGGACCTGCTGCCGGCCGGGCTTGGTGGTCAGGGGGATACCGACAATGGCGATCCAGTCGCGGCCTTCCTCATGCACGATCAGCACCGGTTTACCTTGATAGCTGGCAGTTGGCGCCTGGCTGGCCGGGCCTAGCTGGACTACGGCGACGCCACCTGGAACCGGCTTGTTCAACAGGCGACTGATAAAACCTTCGGCATGGGCCGGCAGAGTAAGGCAGAGGAGCAGGGCGGCTACAAAACGCATGATCAGTCCAGCAAGGAGAGGTTCATGGGTGTGAGGTGGTTATCTTCCACCCGTACGTCCAGCTCGCCTTCGGCCAGTCGGGCCTTGAGGCGTTGGCCGGGGCGGGTCTGGCTGGCAGCGCGAACCGCCTGTCCCTTGTCGTCGAGCAGGATGCTGTAGCCCCGCCCGAGGGTGGCCAGTGGGCTGACGACGTGCAGCGTTTGTGCCAGGGAGTCGAGGCGCTGGCGCCGATCCTTCAGGGTCTCGCGGGCTGCGCGCGGTAGGCGGGCGGACAGGCTGTCGAGCTTCTGCCTGAGCAGGGTCAGCACGCGGCCGGGGTGCTGCGCTGCCAGGCGGGTGTCAAGGCGGGTCAGGCGCTCGTGGCGCACCTGAAGGTTGCGCTCGAACGCACGGCGAAGACGCATGTCGAGCTCGTCCAGGCGCTGGGACTGCTGGCGCAGGCGTTCGCCAGGGTGGCGCAGTCGCCGGAACAGGCCATCCAGGCGCAGGCGCTCGCGGGTCAGCTGGTCACGCAGGCGCAGGACCAGGCGCCGATGCAGGCTGTCCAGGCGCTGTTGCAGATCGCCGACATCCGGCGCCAGCAGCTCGGCGGCAGCGGAAGGCGTTGGGGCGCGCATATCGGCGACGAAATCGCTGATGGATACGTCGGTCTCGTGGCCAACAGCGCTGACAATGGGCGTGCGGCAAGCTGCTACTGCGCGGGCGACGGCCTCTTCGTTGAAACACCAGAGGTCTTCCAGCGAACCGCCGCCACGGGCGAGGATCAGCGCATCGAAGCCTTGGGCATCGGCCAGCGCCAGGGCGCGGACGATCTGCGCGGTGGCCTCACGCCCCTGAACGGCGGTCGGGATCAGCGTGAGCTGAACCTGCGGCGCACGGCGGCGGAACACGCTAATGATGTCGCGGATTACCGCGCCGGTGGGTGAGCTGACGATGCCGATGCGGCGAGGATGGGCCGGGAGTGGTCGCTTGCGCTCGGTGGCGAACAGTCCCTCGGCGGCGAGCTTTTCCTTCAGGGCTTCGAAAGCCAGGCGCAGGGCGCCGTCACCGGCAGGTTCCACCGCATCGGCTATCAGTTGGTAGTCGCCGCGGCCCTCGAACAGCGAGACTTTGCCTCGCACCCGCACGGCCAGCCCATCGCGCAGTGACTGGCGTACGCGCTGGGCGTTCTGGCGAAACAGCGCGCAGCGAACCTGGGCCTGGGCATCCTTGAGGGTGAAATAAAGATGGCCTGACGCGGGCCGGGCGAGGTTGGAGATCTCGCCTTCGACCCATACTTGCGGGAAGACGTCTTCCAACAGATGACGGGCGCGTTGGTTGAGCTGGCTGACGGTTAGCACCTCGCGGTCGAGGCCGAGCCGTTGGAAGGGGTCCTTGATCATGGGGCAGCATGATAAAGGCTTTGCCTGGCTGCGCCATACTCGGTTGACGGGGGCAGGCGTGAAGTTAACCTGCGCGCCCTTCTTACCGAGCAGGAGCCTTATATGGAGAAGAACCAAGCGATAATCGTGCCTCAGGTATCCAGCGTCCCGGGACATCAGGCCCTGGCGGCGCGCATGCTGAACTGGTTGGCCAAGCGCAAGGTGGTCGACGCGCTGCCCAGCACTTGCGGCCGGCGCGGCAACCACATGGCCTATGCGATCGCCCCAGGCGCCCGGCAAGTGGTGAAGCATCCGGAGCGACTGCCCTTCGGCCAGCCGATCAACGGTCTGGAGGTGGTGGACAAGCGCTGCATCTATATCCCCAGCCGAGAATTCCTTGGTGAGGCCGGTTGCCCCGAGTGCCGTCAGGAGATCGGCGAGCCGCTGTTCGAGAGCCTCGACGACTGGGCTCCGGGCTACACGGATAATTTCACCTGTCCGGAATGCGGCCATGAAGACGATATCAATGGTTTTCTGTTCCTCCAGCCCTGCGGATTCTCCAACCTGGGATTCATCTTCAACGGCTGGGGGGAGGCGGCGTTCACCCAAGCCTTTCTCGATGCCTTTGCCGAGCGGCTGGGGTTCGCTGTGCGTGTGATTCGCGTTGATGACTGATTGGGCCTGGCTACCGCTGGTCGCTTGGCCAGAACAGCTTGGCGCAAGGGCAATTGCGCATCGGTTTGAGCTCGGTGGGCGACCGGGGAACGTTTTTTGCTGGGGAATGGCGCTGTAACCCATCGGCCGCGTTGAGTGTAGGCCCGGGCCTCGTTATAATGGCGCGCTTCCAATTTTCCCGCCTGGGAGCCTCCCCGCCATGCTGCGCATCAGCCAAGAAGCCCTGACCTTCGACGACGTTCTCCTGATCCCGGGTTATTCCGAGGTTCTGCCGAAGGATGTCAGCCTCAAGACCCGCCTGACCCGCGGCATCGAACTGAATATCCCGCTGGTGTCCGCTGCGATGGATACCGTGACCGAAGCGCGCCTGGCCATTGCCATGGCCCAGGAAGGCGGCATCGGCATCATCCACAAGAACATGACCATCGAGCAGCAGGCTGCCGAGGTGCGCAAGGTCAAGCGTCACGAAACCGCGATCGTCCGCGACCCGGTGACCGTGACCCCGTCGACCAAGATCATCGAACTGCTGCAGATCGCCCGTGAGTACGGCTTCTCCGGCTTCCCGGTGGTGGAAGAGGGCGAATTGGTCGGCATCGTGACCGGCCGCGACCTGCGCTTCAAACCAAACGTCGGTGATACCGTCGCGGCGATCATGACTCCGAAGGAGCAGCTGGTTACCGCCCGTGAAGGCACGCCGCTGGAGGATATGAAGGCCAAGCTCTACGAGAATCGCATCGAGAAGATGCTGGTCGTCGACGAGAACTTCTATCTGCGCGGCCTGGTCACCTTCCGCGATATCGAAAAAGCCAAGACCTACCCGCTGGCGTCGAAGGACGAGCAGGGTCGCCTGCGCGTTGGTGCTGCAGTGGGGACCGGCGCTGATACCGGTGAGCGTGTTGCGGCACTGGTAGCGGCAGGTGTTGATGTGGTCGTGGTCGATACCGCGCACGGCCACTCCAAGGGTGTGATCGATCGCGTTCGCTGGGTCAAGGACAACTACCCGCATGTCCAGGTGATCGGTGGCAACATCGCTACGGGCGAAGCCGCCAAGGCCCTGGCCGAGGCTGGCGCCGATGCGGTCAAGGTCGGCATCGGCCCGGGTTCCATCTGCACCACACGTATCGTCGCGGGTGTCGGCGTCCCGCAGATCTCCGCCATCGCCAACGTTGCGGCCGCCCTGGCTGGCTCGGGCATACCGTTGATCGCCGACGGCGGCATCCGCTTCTCCGGTGACTTGTCCAAGGCGATCGTCGCTGGCGCTTCCTGCGTCATGATGGGGTCGATGTTTGCCGGTACCGAAGAGGCTCCGGGCGAAGTCGAACTGTTCCAGGGCCGTACCTACAAAGCCTACCGCGGCATGGGCTCCTTGGGCGCGATGTCCCAATCCCAGGGCTCCAGTGACCGTTACTTCCAGGACTCCTCCGCGGGGGCCGAGAAGCTGGTGCCGGAAGGTATCGAAGGCCGCGTGCCGTACAAGGGTTCCCTGAGCGTCATCGTCCACCAGCTGATGGGGGGGCTGCGTGCCTCGATGGGCTACACCGGTTGCGCGACCATTGAAGACATGCGCACCAAGCCGCAATTCGTACGCATCACCGGAGCGGGCATGGCCGAATCCCACGTGCATGACGTACAGATCACCAAAGAAGCCCCGAACTATCGGGTTGGTTGAGCGCAGCTCAACCAACAGCTGCAGGCGACAGGCTGCAGGTAGGAACCAAGCTGCCCGCCCTGGCAGCTTGAGACCTGCAGCTTGTCGCTCAACTCATTTATCGAGAGCCCGCGCATGGCCCATCAAGATATCCACGCCCACCGCATCCTGATCCTCGACTTCGGCTCCCAGTACACCCAGCTGATCGCCCGCCGCGTGCGCGAGATCGGTGTGTACTGCGAAATCCACCCGTTCGACATGGACAATGAGGCGATCCGCGCCTTCGCTCCTAAAGGCATCATCCTCGCCGGCGGTCCCGAGTCGGTGCACGAAGCCGATAGCCCGCGCGCACCGCACGCAGTTTTCGACCTCAACGTGCCGCTGTTCGGAATCTGCTATGGCATGCAGACCATGGCGGAACAGCTCGGCGGTAAGGTGCAGGGCTCGGACCTGCGCGAGTTCGGCTATGCCCGCGTTGATGTAGTCGGTAAGGCCCGTCTGCTCGATGGCATCGAAGACCATGTGGACGACGACGGCGTGCTGGGCCTGGATGTATGGATGAGCCACGGCGACAAGGTTACCGACATGCCTGCCGGCTTCCATATCTTGGCCAGCACCCCTAGCTGCCCGATCGCGGCCATGGCCGATGACGGCCGCGGCTACTACGGCGTGCAGTTCCACCCGGAAGTGACCCACACCAAGCAGGGGCTGCGCATCCTGTCGCGCTTCGTCCTCGATATCTGCGGCTGCGCCGCGTTGTGGACCCCGTCCAATATCGTTGACGACGCCATCGCTACCGTGCGCGCCCAGGTGGGTTCGTCCAAGGTGTTGCTGGGGCTGTCCGGCGGCGTCGACTCCTCGGTGGTGGCAGCCCTGCTGCACAAGGCGATCGGCGATCAGCTGACCTGCGTGTTCGTCGACAACGGCCTGCTGCGTCTGCACGAAGGTGACCAGGTGATGGCCATGTTCGCCGAGAATATGGGCGTCAAAGTGATCCGTTCCAACTCCGAAGAGCGTTTCCTGAGCGGTCTGGCAGGCGTCAGCGATCCGGAAGAGAAGCGCAAGATCATCGGTCGCACCTTCATCGAAGTCTTCGATGAAGAGGCCACCCGCCTACAGGGAATCAAGTTCCTCGCCCAAGGCACCATCTACCCGGACGTGATCGAATCGGCCGGCGCCAAGACTGGCAAGGCCCACGTGATCAAGTCGCACCACAATGTCGGTGGCCTGCCGGAAGACATGCAATTCGAACTGGTCGAGCCGCTGCGTGAGCTGTTCAAGGACGAAGTGCGCAAGATCGGCCTGGAACTGGGCCTGCCTTACGACATGGTTTACCGTCACCCGTTCCCGGGCCCGGGCCTGGGTGTGCGCATCCTCGGCGAGGTGAAGAAGGAGTACGCCGATCTTCTACGTCGTGCCGACCACATCTTCATCGAAGAGCTGCGCAACTTCGATTGGTACCACAAGACCAGCCAAGCCTTCGTGGTCTTCCAGCCGGTGAAATCGGTGGGCGTGGTCGGCGATGGCCGTCGTTACGCCTGGGTCGTCGCGCTGCGCGCGGTTGAAACGATCGACTTCATGACCGCACGGTGGGCGCACCTGCCCTACGAGTTGCTGGAGAAGGTCAGCAACCGCATCATCAACGAGATCGAAGGCATCTCCCGCGTTACCTACGACGTATCGAGCAAGCCGCCGGCGACCATCGAGTGGGAATGACGCCTACTTCGGGCTTCTAGTCCGCTAACGGCGTCCAGAACTGGCCAGGCCCTGAAAAGCCTGGCCAGTTTCGTTTTGGAAGGTTGGTGCCGAGCGGAGCGAGGCCCGATGATCCCCGCCACCGCCCCCGTTGGGCTTTGCTGCGCTCGCTGAGCCAATCTACGCGGGAGCTCGCGTAGTGACCACCAGTGTCAGTCGGGCCACCAGGCCATTGCCTGTGGGGGCTTGGCTGAGGGTCGCAATAGAGTCCTCACCCTGTTGCCGGCGGAAGATGTAGTCCCGTGCCTGGGGCGTCCACTCCTCGCCGGGATGGCGGTAGGTTGGCAAGGTCATGGCCTCGCGCACGATCGGCTCGGGGAAATACAGTTGGCCGGTATGGAGATCCCACCCACTGAGGTAGTGCCCTTCACGAATATGACCGCCAAGGTGCAGCTTGAGGTGGACGTGGTTGGTGCGGCCCGGGTAGTAGCCAGGGAGGATGCTGCGGAACTCCACCCGGCCCGCGCCATCGGTGATCTGCATACCGCGCAGGAAGCGGCTCCCTTCATTGGCGCCGACACCCGAATAGGCCCCTTGGGCATCGCAATGCCAGATATCCAGGGCGGCACCGCTCAGTGGCCGACAACCTTCGGCGTCCAGAGCTTCGAACTGCAGGAGGAGCGGTATGCCGGGCTTGCCGTCGGTAATGTCCTGGCGCAGAAGCGTGTCATCCAAGTAGAAGGGGCCGGCGGTCTGTTCGGGGCTGAGCCGGCAGGATGGCGCAGTGCTGGCCCAGGCCAGGCGCGGCCACTGCAGCAGGAACAGGCTACCGACACCGAGTTGCACGAACTGGCGACGGGTGGGGTCCATGGGGAGGCTCCTCTGCAGAGGGGGCTGGTTCCTTATCCTACGCCGATCCTCAAGGGGGGGGCGCTCGCCGACCCGCTGCGCCGTTTGGTCGCAATTTTGCGCCGCAAGCGAGGCACTGCCTGGCTGACAGCTGCGCAAATGCGTCTACTTACCCTTATCTTTGCCGTAGGCAGGGTGTATCTTGTGCGGCCCGTAATCGCCGACCCGCCAGAGGTCGGCGCGATTAGCCGATGGGGCAGCCCCGTTTTCCATCGAGGAGCCTGAACCCATGTCGTTCACTCGCAGACAAATTCTCGGAGGCCTGGCCGGACTCGGCGTGGTCGGCCTTGGCGTTGGTGGAGCCCGCTATTGGCTCGGTCGCACCCTGGACGCCAGGACTCACGATTACGAGCTGATCGCCGCACCGCTTGACCTCGAACTGGTCTCCGGCTACACCACGCCTGCCTGGGGCTATGGCGGCCAGGCGCCTGGCGTCGAACTCCGCTCGCGGCAGGGCGACTGGCTGCGCGTACGCTTCATCAACAAGCTGGATGAGCCTACCACTATCCATTGGCACGGCATTCGTCTGCCGCTGGAGATGGATGGCGTCCCGTATGTTTCCCAACTGCCGGTCTTGCCTGGCGAATATTTCGATTACCGCTTCAAGACCGAGGATGCCGGCAGTTTCTGGTACCACCCGCATGTTTCGAGCGCGCATCAACTGGGACGTGGTCTGGTTGGCCCCTTGATCGTCGAAGAGCGCGAGCCCAGCGGTTTCAGGCATGAGCGGGTGCTCAACCTCAAGACCTGGCATGTTGACCAGCAAGGCGCTTTCACGGCTTTCAGCGTGCCACGCGAGGCCGCGCGGGAGGGTACCCGCGGGCGTCTCTCCAGCGTCAATGGGGTTTCCCTGCCGACCCTCGACCTGCCCGCCGGGCAAGTGGTGCGCTTGCGCATCCTGAACCTCGACAACACGGTGACCTACCGCCTGAATCTGCCGGGTGCCGATGTCCGCGTTTATGCCCTGGATGGTCATCCGGTCGAACCGCGCCCGCTGGGCAAGGAATACTGGCTCGGTCCCGGCATGCGCATCGAGCTGGCTCTGAAGGTGCCGGCAGCAGGCCAGGAACTGCCGCTGCGCAATGGCCCCCTGCGTCTGGCGACGCTCAAGAGTGTGCCGAGCAACGAGGCGCCGGGTGAGTGGCCTGCAGCGCTTCCTGCCAATCCGGTGGCTGAGCCTGATCTGGACAAGGCCCAGGTGCTGCGCTTCAACTTCGAATGGGCGGCGACCTTGGTGGATAGCAGCGCCCCGGGGCGTCGCAGCCATTACTGGCAGATCAACGGCAAGGCTTGGGACATCGACGACAAGACCTGCGCCGACCGCCCCATCGCAAGGCTGCAGAAGGATGGGCACTACATCTTCGAATTGCGCAACATGGCTCAGTACCTCCACCCCATCCATTTGCATGGCATGGCATTCAAGGTGCTGAGTTCCGATCGGCGTGACATCGTGCCTTACTTTACCGATACCTATCTGCTGGGCAAGAACGAGACCGCCCGGATCGCCCTGGTGGCGGATAACCCGGGGATCTGGATGTTCCATTGCCACGTCATCGACCATATGGAAACCGGCCTGATGGCCGCTATCGAAGTTGCCTGAGTGACCTATGCGCCAACCCCGGATCATCGACCGTAGCCAGGATGAGCATTTCATGCGTAAGGCCCTTGCCCTCGCTGCCGAGGGTGCCGCATTGGGTGAAGTGCCAGTGGGCGCCGTGCTGGTGCAGGATGGGCAGATCATCGGTCGTGGATTCAATTGCCCGATCACCCGTCACGACCCCAGCGCCCATGCTGAAATGGTCGCTGTCCGCGACGCGGCGCAGGCGGTGGAAAACTACCGGCTGGTGGGCAGCACGCTCTACGTCACTCTGGAGCCCTGCAGCATGTGTGCAGGGCTGATCGTCCACTCGCGTGTCAGCCGCGTCGTCTACGGTGCCACCGAGCCCAAGGCGGGTGTCGTCGTCAGCCGGGGGCAGTTTTTTAGCCAGGAATTCCTCAACCATCGTGTGCTGGTTGAGGGGGGCGTGTTGGCTCAGGAGTGCAGTCAGTTGCTCTCCGGCTTCTTCCAGGCCCGCCGGGCTGCGCGCAAGGACAGTTGAAGCCCGTGCGACCGTTTGGCGGCGCTTACGACCAAAGTCGTAGGCATGTTTCGTTTGAAACAACAGGTCGTGTGATATTTTGCGCGCCCGCCGAAAGTGGCGGTCCAGAGCGGTACGGTTGCGTACCTCATCTGGAGGCGTCCTGAAGTAGGGGCGCTCGCCAGGAGGCGCCCGTCACCCCGTTGTCCCGAAGTGCCCTCGTTCATTCTCAAACGCAAAGGCCATGGCAGCTCAAGGTCCGGGCCCTCCTTTTTGTTTTGTTGAATGCCGATGTGAGGGAGCTGTTATGAGTGATACCCGGGTCCAGTCGTATCAGGATCAGGTTGGGGCGGAGTCGGTCGACTCGTCGGGGCTGGAGGTCAAGCGTCTGAGCTTCCTCGAGGCTGTGGCGATGATCGTGGGGACCAACATAGGCGCAGGCGTCCTGTCCATGGCATACGCCAGCCGCAAGGCCGGTTTCATGCCGCTGCTGATATGGCTGGCAGTCGCAGGGGTGTTTACCACCATCTCCATGCTCTACGTGTCGGAAACGGCACTGCGTACCCGCACCCACAACCAGCTCAGTGGCCTTGCCCAGCGCTATGTGGGTTCGTTCGGCTCCTGGGCCATCTTTGTCTCTGTAGCGGTCAACAGTATCGGCGCACTGATTGCCTACATGAGCGGCAGCGGCAAGATCCTCAGCGCTTTCCTGGGGATCAGTCCGGCGGTTGGCAGCCTGTTATTCTTCATTCCGGCGGCGCTGGTGCTTTATCTCGGCCTCGGTGCGATCGGCAAGGGCGAGAAGTTCATCAGCATTGGCATGGTCAGCATGATCCTGGTGCTGGTCATCGCTACCCTGGTCAATCAGAACACCGATGTGGCACACCTGCTCGAGGGTGACTGGGTCTACATGGTGCCGGTGTTCAATATCGCGGTCTTCTGCTTTTCGGCCCAATACATCGTGCCGGAGATGGCGCGCGGCTTCAGCCATGCCCCGGAAAGGCTGCCCAAGGCGGTTATCACCGGCATGCTACTGACGTTCGTTCTGCTGGCCATCGTGCCGATGTCGGTGATCTCCCTGACCGGCCTGGAGAACCAGACCGAAGTGGCTACTCTCGCCTGGGGCCAGGCGTTGGGACAGTGGGCGTTCTACACCGCCAACACCTTCGCTTTATGCGCAATGTTGACTTCCTACTGGGGGCTGGGTGGCAGCTTCCTGACCAATATCTTCGACAAGTTCCGCTCCCTTGGCGCGGAGTCCCAGCCGAAGACCCGCCTGGTGGTGCTTGGCCTGGTCTGCGTGCCGCCGTTCGCACTGGCATACAGCGGCATGGTCGGCTTCGTGAGCGCCCTCTATTTTGCTGGCGCCTTCAGCGGCGTGATCCTGTCCATCATGCCGATCCTCATGCTGCGCTCCGCTCGCCGTAATGGTGATCTGCAGCCTGCCTGGCAATGCGGCTGGATTGCCAATCCGCTGATTCAGGTAGTGATCGTGATGATCTACTTGGCCAGCGCGGCCTATGCGATTTGCAGTGCCTTGAACCTGCTGCCATCCGGCTGGTGATGCAGAAATGAAAAAGCCCGCATTGCGGGCTTTTTGTGGGTGACTGGTAGCGAGTCGGGTCAGAGTCTTTCGTCCTGCTCTTTGGTTGGGCGTGTCTTGTTCACGCCTGGCAGGTGGGTGGTGTTCTCGGCCAATTGGCTGCCTTCCATTTGCGGCTGCGTGACCCAGGTGAGGATGTCGTAGTAGCGGCGAATGTTCTGCACGAAATGCACCGCCTCGCCCCCACGGGCATAACCATAGCGCGTCTTGCGGTACCACTGTTTCTGCGACAGCCGCGGAAGCATCTTTTTCACGTCCAGCCACTTGTTCGGGTCGAGCCCTTCTGCCTTGGCCAGCTTGCGCGCGTCGCCCAGGTGGGCAATGCCGATGTTGTAGGCGGCCAGGGCAAACCAGGTGCGGTCCGGGTCTTTCAGGTCATCCGAAAGACCGTCCTTGATCATCGCAAAGTATTTTCCGCCGCCATGGATGCTTTGCTTGGGGTCGAGGCGGTTGGAAACGCCCATGGCCTGGGCGGTGCCTTCGGTGAGCATCATCAGGCCACGGACGCCGGTCTTGGAGGTGGCTGTAGGTTGCCAGAGCGACTCCTGATAGCCGATGGCCGCCAACAGTCGCCAGTCGACTTCGCTTTTCTGCGAAGCCTTGCGAAAGTGCGGCTCATAGCGCGGCAGGCGCTGCTGCAGGTGCTTGGCGAATGTATAGGCCCCGACGTAACCCAATACGTCGACGTGGCCGTAATAACGGTCCTTCAGCCGTTGCAGAGTGCCATCCTTGCGGGATTTGTCGAGGAAGGCGTTCACTTCGTCGAGCAGGCTGTTGTCTTCGCCTGGCGCCATGGCCCAGGCCAGGCTGGTGGCATCGCCCAGGTCGAAGGCCACGCGGACGTTGGGGAAATAGACCTGGTTCATCGCCAATTCGTTGGAGTCCACCAGCGTCAGGTCGATCTCCCCTTCGTCCACCATGCGCAGTAGGTCGACCACCTCGACTTCGTCGGACTCTTCGTATTTGAGGCCTGGCATCGAAGCCTTCAGGGCGGCCAGTTGTTCGGCGTGGCTGCTGCCCTTCAATACCAGAATGCGCCGACCGACAAGATCGTTGGGGCGGGTAGGGCGGCGGTCACCGTTGCGGTAGATGACTTGGGGTGTCACATCCAGATACGGATGGGAGAAGCGCACTTCGGATTTGCGGCTTTCGCTGGCCACCAGGCCGGCCATGGCGATGACTGGGCCTTCGGCTTGGCCCAGGCGCGAGAACAGGTCGTCGACCTTGTCCGCGGTCTCGATCTCCAGGTCCACGCCAAGGTCCTTGGCAAAGCGCTTGGCCAGTTCGTATTCGAAGCCCGTCTCGCCGTTGCGGTCCTGGAAGTACGTAGCGGGGCTGTTGCGGGTAATCACGCGTAGCACGCCTTCCTCCTGAATGCGCTCGAGCATGGAGGGCTGCTTGCAGCCGCCGAGCATCAGAAGGAATCCGGTCGCCAGCAGCCAGAAGGTGCGGTGCTTGCGGAACGTATGTTGGATGAGCATCTACGCAGTATACGCAAAGGCTGGCGGGTGCCATATCTCGACAGCGTATAGGTTCTCTGCTAGCAGTCGGGCGACGCGAGGGCTTCGGCATAGGTGCCGGAAAGCGGTGCTTTGCGCTAGAATGCACGGCCTCCAAGCACACCCCTTCCCCAGAGGCTGTCCCGAAGATGTTGATCCTGCGCGGTGCTCCCGCCCTTTCCGCTTTTCGCCACGGCAAATTGCTCGAGCAACTGACCCAGAAGGTCCCCGCCGTAAGCGGACTCTACGCCGAGTTCGCCCATTTTGCCGAAGTGACTGGCGCTCTCAGCGGTGACGAGGAACAGGTTCTGGCGCGCCTGCTCAAGTACGGCCCCAGCGTGCCGGTGCAAGAGCCCAGTGGTCGCCTGTTGCTGGTGGTGCCGCGCTTCGGCACCATCTCGCCCTGGTCGAGCAAGGCCACCGATATCGCCCATAACTGCGGCCTGGCGAAGATCGAGCGCATCGAGCGAGGCATTGCCTACTACGTCGCCGGGGAGCTCTCCGACGCCGAGGTTCAACTGGTCGCCAGTGTCCTTCATGACCGCATGACCCAGTTGGTGCTGGATGGCCTGGAGCAGGCCGCCGGCCTGTTCAGTCGTGCTCAGCCGAAGCCGCTGACCGTCGTCGATGTGCTGGGCGGCGGTCGCGCTGCCCTGGAAAAAGCCAACCTGGAACTGGGTTTGGCGCTTGCCGAGGACGAGATCGACTACCTGGTGAAGAGCTTCAACGAAATGGGGCGTAACCCCCACGACGTCGAGCTGATGATGTTCGCCCAGGCCAACTCCGAACATTGCCGTCACAAGATCTTCAACGCCAGTTGGGATATCGACGGCCAGGCCCAGGAGAAGAGCCTGTTCGGCATGATCAAGAACACCTACGAGATGCACCGTGAAGGTGTGCTGTCCGCCTACAAGGACAACGCCTCGGTGATCGAAGGCTCCACGGCCGGGCGTTTCTTCCCCGATCCGCAGAGCCGTCAGTACGGTGCGACTCAGGAGCCCGTGCACATCCTGATGAAGGTAGAAACCCACAACCACCCGACCGCCATCGCTCCATTCCCGGGGGCCTCCACGGGCTCCGGCGGCGAGATCCGCGACGAAGGTGCAACCGGTCGCGGCGCCAAGCCGAAGGCCGGCCTTACGGGTTTCACCGTCTCCAACCTGCAGATCCCCGGCTTCGAACAGCCTTGGGAAAAGCCCTACGGCAAGCCCGATCGCATCGTTACAGCCCTGGATATCATGATCGAGGGGCCGTTGGGCGGTGCTGCATTCAACAACGAATTCGGCCGTCCGGCCCTGACCGGCTATTTCCGTACGTTCGAGCAGGCGGTGAACACGCCGCGCGGTGAAGAAGTGCGCGGTTATCACAAGCCGATCATGCTCGCTGGCGGCATGGGCAACATCCGTGCAGAGCACGTGCAGAAGGGCGAGATTTCCGTTGGCGCCAAGCTGATCGTGCTCGGCGGACCGGCCATGCTCATCGGCCTGGGGGGCGGTGCAGCCTCCTCCATGGCCACCGGCACCAGCTCAGCTGACCTGGACTTCGCCTCGGTACAGCGGGATAACCCGGAAATGGAACGCCGTTGCCAGGAAGTCATCGACCGCTGCTGGCAGCTGGGGGCGGACAACCCGATCAAGTTCATCCATGACGTCGGCGCCGGTGGCATCTCCAACGCCCTGCCTGAGCTGATCAACGACGGCGGCCGCGGCGGTCGCTTCGAGTTGCGCGCGGTGCCCAACGACGAGCCGGGCATGAGCCCCCTGGAAATCTGGTGCAACGAATCCCAGGAGCGTTATGTGCTCTCCGTGGATGCTGCTGACTTCGAGCGCTTCAAGGCCATTTGCGAGCGAGAGCGCTGCCCGTTTGCGGTCGTCGGTGAGGCCATTGAAGAGCCGCACCTGACCGTGGCTGACAGCCACTTCGGCAACAAACCGGTGGATATGCCGCTGAACGTGCTGCTCGGCAAGCCGCCGCGCATGCACCGTTCGGTGAGCCGTGAGGCTGAGCTGGGCGATGATTTCGCCGCAGCAGAACTGGATGTCGGCGAGGCTGTTGATCGCGTACTGCGTCACCCAGCGGTCGCCAGCAAGAACTTCCTGATCACCATTGGCGACCGCACCATCACTGGCCTGGTGGCTCGTGACCAGATGGTTGGCCCCTGGCAGGTTCCGGTAGCCGACTGCGCCGTCACCGCGGCCAGTTTCGACGTCTACACCGGCGAAGCCATGGCCATGGGCGAGCGTACCCCGCTGGCCCTGCTGAACGCCGCTGCATCGGGGCGCATGGCCATTGGTGAAACCATCACCAACCTGTCTGCGGCCAAGATCGAAAAGCTGGGTGATATCAAGCTGTCCGCCAACTGGATGGCCGCCGCTGGCCACCCGGGCGAAGATGCACGCCTGTATGAGGCTGTGAAGGCGGTGGGCATGGAACTGTGCCCGGCGCTGGGCATCACCATTCCGGTGGGCAAGGACTCCATGTCCATGAAGACCCGTTGGCAGGATGAGGGTGTGGATAAGTCCGTCACCTCGCCGCTGTCGCTGATCGTCACCGGTTTCGCCCCCGTCAGTGACATCCGCAAGACCCTGACGCCGCAGCTGCGCCTGGACAAGGGCGAGACCGACTTGATCCTGATCGACCTCGGCCGTGGCCAGAACCGCCTGGGTGGTTCAATTCTCACCCAGGTCTACAGCAAGCTCGGCCAGAGCGTTCCGGATGTCGACGACGCCGAAGACCTGAAGGCCTTCTTTGCCGTCATCCAGGGATTGAATGACGATGGCCACCTGCTGGCCTACCACGATCGCTCGGACGGTGGCCTGCTGGCGACCACGCTGGAAATGGCCTTCGCTGGCCACTGCGGCCTGAACCTTTATCTCGATGCCTTGGCAGATGGCCGTGAAGGCCTGGCAGGAGTGCTGTTCAACGAAGAGCTGGGTGCGGTTATCCAGGTGCGCCAGGAAGCCACTCCGGAAGTGCTGGCGCAGTTCAGCGCTGCCGGCCTCGGCGATTGCGTGGCGGTCATCGGTCAGCCGGTCAATGGCGCCGACGTTGCCATCAGCTTCAATGGCGAATCCGTTTTCCACGGTGAGCGCCGCATGCTGCAGCGCCATTGGTCGGAAACCAGCTACCAGATCCAGCGCCTGCGCGATAACGCCTATTGCGCCGATCAGGAATTCGACGGCCTGCTGGACGAAGACAACCCAGGTCTCTCGGTGAAGCTGAGCTACGACGTCAACCAGGACATCGCTGCTCCTTACATCAAGAAGGGCGTGCGCCCACAAGTGGCGATCCTGCGTGAGCAGGGCGTCAACGGTCAGGTCGAGATGGCTGCGGCCTTCGATCGCGCTGGCTTTGCCGCCATTGACGTGCACATGAGCGACATCCTGGGTGGACGCGTCAGCCTCGATGACTTCAAGGGCTTGGTGGCCTGCGGCGGTTTCTCCTACGGCGACGTGCTCGGTGCCGGAGAGGGTTGGGCCAAGTCCATCCTGTTCAACGCCCGTGCCCGTGACGGCTTCCAGGCCTTCTTCGAGCGTAAGGACAGCTTCGCCCTGGGCGTGTGCAACGGTTGCCAGATGATGTCCAACCTGCACGAGCTGATCCCCGGTACCGAGTTCTGGCCGCACTTCGTGCGTAACCGCTCTGAGCAGTTCGAAGCCCGCGTGGCCATGGTCCAGGTGCAGGATTCGGCTTCGATCTTCCTGCGTGGCATGGCTGGCTCGCGTTTGCCGATCGCCATCGCTCACGGCGAAGGTCATGCGGAGTTCGAAAGCGAAGAAGCCCTGCTGGAAGCGGATCTGTCCGGCTGCGTCTCCATGCGTTTCGTCGATAACCACGGCAAGGTCACCGAGAGCTACCCGGCCAACCCCAACGGCTCTCCGCGTGGCATCACGGGCCTGACCAGCCGTGACGGCCGTGTCACGATCATGATGCCGCACCCGGAACGTGTGTTCCGTGCCGTGCAGAACTCCTGGCGCCCGGACGAGTGGCAGGAAGATGCAGGCTGGATGCGCATGTTCCGTAACGCACGCGTTTGGGTCGATTAAAAACCGGCCAGAGCAGGCTCTGATGGCCCTCTCCCGAATGGGAGAGGGTGCTTGAAGGGTGGGGAGGGCGGCTGTTTGCACGCTCCGACCTCGCCTCTTTCTGCTCATCTGCTTTCGTCCGCAGAGTCCCCCGTGTCGAACAGCAATCTCCCCATTCTTCCCGAAGTCTGCCGCCCGCAACCCGGCAATGTTTGTCGGCTCTGTCGCTGCGACCGTTCCTCCGGGCGACCTGATTGCCCTTCCCACTGCCCCTGACCGTGAGCAGTTCCTGTTGCTCTGTTGCTGTGGTCATTCGGCTCGTTTGCCTTGCTGCGACGGCAGTCACAACCTGCCGACGTCCTCACTCGGCCAGCGCTAGCGGCGATTCTGGAGGGGGCTCTGAGATGCACTTGTTGCTGTTCGGGAAAGAACCCTTGCCCGCTTGAGCGGTCGAACTCCCTGTATGTGAACAATGCCGCGGCATGATTGAAGGCCAAGTGCCATCATTCCATTCTCAACTCCGTCTAGCCGACCACGTGGAGACCTTGATGTACAAGCTGTGCTTCTACGTTCCAGAGAGCCATCTGGAGCCTGTGAAAAAAGCCGTTTTCGCTGTGGGGGGTGGCCGGATCGGCGCTTATGACAGTTGTTGCTGGCAGGCGCTGGGCCAAGGCCAGTTCCGGCCACTGGAGGGCAGTCATCCCTATCTGGGGCAGGCGGGGACACTGGAGCAGGTGGCTGAATGGAAGGTGGAGATGGTGGTAGCCGATGAGCTGATCCATGCCGCAGTCAAAGCCTTGAAACAGGCTCACCCGTACGAGACTCCGGCCTTCGAGGTATGGCGGCTTTCTGATCTGGTGTTCTGAGATGGTGAGCGGTAGCTCAATGGGGTGCGGAAAAGGCGCCTGAAGGCGCCTTTCCAGTATTTTTGAGTGGGGTCATGGCCTGATTTCGATCAGGGTGCCATCTTTCACGAGGCTCCAGATTTCGCGCATGTCGGCATTCTTCATCGCGATGCAACCTTCGGTCCAGTCGAGCGAATGGAAGTACCACTCGGGGTATTCCTCATCCAGCGGGGTGCCGTGGATCATGATCATCCCGCCGGGAGGGAAACCCTTTTCCCGCGCACGTGCCGAATCACGGGCGTTGGGGTAGGAAATGTGCAGGGCGAGATTGAATTTGTCGCTGGTCTTGCGCCAGTCGATCCAATAAAAACCTTCTGGAGTGCGCTGGTCGCCTTCGCGCAGCTTGGGACCGCTGGGTTGCTTGCCCAAGGAGATGCGGTAGGACTTGAGGATGTCCCCGCGATTGAGCAGCAGCAATTTTCGCTCGGATTTCACCACCAATACCTTGTCGATAGGCTTCCCGGCCAGCGTCGGCGCAGTGCTGGCTTGGGCGAGAGCCGCAAGGCTCAATGACAGAACAACTAGCAACCAGCGCATTGGCACAACTTCCCCACACTATTCTCGGTAAGCAGTCAGGCGGTCAGGTTTTCTTGTAGTGGGCCAGCAACGGCGCAATCGGCTCGTTGCGCACCGGGAAGACCTGCCCGACGCGGTCGGCAAAGTAACATTCTAAGGTACGGCCTACTGTCGGGAAAGCCAGCTCCGCCCATGGGATCTCCTGTTCGTGGAACAGTCGGACTTCCAGGCTCTCATCGCCCGCGGAAAAATCCAGGTCGACCAGTTCGGCGAGGAAGAAGGTGTAGACCTGGCTGATGTGGGGTAGGTCGAAAAGCGTATAGAGGCGGAGATCGCGGACGCGAGCGCAGGCTTCTTCCAGGGTCTCCCGACTGGCCGCCTGTTCCATGGTTTCGCCGTTCTCCATGAAGCCGGCGGGGAGGGTCCAATAGCCTCGGCGTGGATGGATGGCTCGGCGGCAGAGCAGCACCTGTTCACCCCAAGTCGGGAGGCATCCGGCGACTATGCGTGGATTCTGGTAATGGATGGCGTGGCAACTGGTGCAGACATGGCGCAGCCGATTGTCGCCATCGGGAATGCGCTGGACCAGGGAGCCGCCGCACTGGCTGCAGAATTTCATCGTCGTTCCTCGGGTGCAGGCCTTCATCTTGGCGCGGCGCAGTGTCGCACGGCAAGCGTTCAGCAGGGCAAACCAAAGGTGATGAATGATGCGTCCTGTCGGTCCGGGGCTTGGGTGGCCCTTTGGTTCATGCCATCATGCCGAACAGAAGTAGAGAATGAGAATGTCCATGCTGGATGACCTGCTCCGACGCGTGCAGAGCTACTCCCCACGAACCCTTGAGACGGATCGCGACTTCCCTGAAGCAGCGGTGCTGGTGCCGATCACCCGCAGTGATGAGCCTGAGTTGGTGCTGACGTTGCGTGCCAGCGGCTTGTCCACCCATGGTGGTGAAGTGGCATTCCCTGGAGGGCGGCGAGACCCGGAAGATTCTGACCTCGTCCGCACGGCGCTGCGTGAGGCGGAGGAGGAGGTCGGGCTCCCGCCAGGCCTTGTGGAGGTGATTGGCCCACTGAGTACGCTGGTGTCCCGGCATGGCATCAAGGTCACGCCTTTCGTTGGAATGGTTCCCGATTTTGTGGAGTACAAGGCCAACCATGGTGAGATCGAATCGGTGTTCAGCGTGCCCTTGGCATTCTTCCGCGATGATCCGCGGGAAATGACCCACCGCATCGACTACCTCGGCAGGAGCTGGTATGTGCCCTGCTATCAGTACGGCCCCTACAAGATTTGGGGCCTTACCGCGATCATGGTGGTGGAGCTGGTCAACCTGGTGTTCGATGCCAAAATCGAGATGCGCAATCCGCCAGCGACCTTTATCAATCTCAAATAAGCCCCTGTTGAGGAGTGCCTGATGAAATACCGTCTGGGCAATGCCCGAGTCGATGCCCACCCAGACAGTTGGATCGCGCCCAACGCGACGGTCATCGGCAATGTCCGACTGGAGCCGGGCGCAAGTGTCTGGTTCGGTGCCGTGCTGCGCGGTGACAATGAGCTGATCCACATCGGTGAAAACAGCAACGTCCAGGACGGCACCGTCATGCACACCGACATGGGCTATCCACTTAGTATTGGCAAGTCGGTCACCATCGGTCACAACGTCATGCTGCATGGTTGCTCCGTCGGTGACTTCAGCCTGATCGGCATCAACGCGGTCGTGCTCAACGGAGCGAAGATCGGCAAGTACTGCATCATTGGCGCCAATGCGCTGATTCCCGAGGGCAAGGAAATCCCCGATGGCTCACTGGTCATGGGCTCGCCTGGCAAGGTGGTGCGGGAATTGACCGAGCAGCAGAAGAAAATGCTCGAGGCGAGTGCCGCCCATTACGTACACAACGCGCAGCGCTATGCGCGCGACCTGGTTGAGCAGGGCGACTGATGGAAAACGAACGCCCGGTCCGCTCGCCCTGTGTCCAGATTTGTGTGCTCGACGATTACGACATCTGCAGCGGCTGCCAGCGCAGCGCTGATGAAATCACCCGCTGGGGGCGCATGGATAATGCCGAGCGCCGCGAGGTGCTGGCGCGCTGCGTAAAGCGCGCCCGCGCTGGCGGTTTTTACCTGACGCCTCCCAGCCACGTATCTTGACCCTCCGAGGAAGTGACATGCCCCGTATTGGAACCCCCTTGTCGCCCTGTGCGACCCGCGTACTGCTGTGTGGCTCTGGCGAGCTCGGCAAGGAGGTGGTGATCGAACTGCAGCGCCTGGGCTGCGAAGTGATCGCCGTGGATCGTTATGCCAACGCCCCTGCCATGCAGGTCGCCCATCGCAGTCATGTGATCAGCATGCTCGACGGTGCCGCGCTCAGGGCTGTAATCGAAGCAGAGCATCCGCATTACATCGTTCCCGAGATCGAGGCCATTGCCACATCGACACTGGTGGAATTGGAGGCCGAAGGCTATACCGTGGTCCCGACTGCGCGAGCTGCGCAGCTGACCATGAACCGCGAAGGTATTCGCCGCCTGGCTGCCGAGGAGTTGGGCCTGCCTACCTCCCCTTATCATTTTGCTGACTCCTTCGAGGACTACCGCGCAGCCGTCGCCAGTGTCGGCTATCCCTGCGTGGTGAAGCCGATCATGAGCTCGTCCGGCAAGGGGCAGTCAGTCCTCAAGAGCGACGCTGACCTGCAGGCAGCCTGGGACTATGCCCAAGAGGGTGGTCGTGCGGGCAAGGGGCGGGTCATCGTTGAAGGCTTCATCGACTTCGACTACGAAATCACCCTGCTCACTGTCCGTCATGTCGGTGGCACCAGCTTCTGCGCCCCCATTGGTCACCGTCAGGTAAAGGGCGACTACCATGAATCCTGGCAGCCCCAGGCGATGAGCCCTGATGCACTGGCCGAATCCGAGCGAATTGCCAGAGCGGTCACCGAGGCCCTCGGCGGCCGCGGCCTGTTTGGCGTCGAACTGTTCGTCAAGGGCGACCAGGTGTGGTTCAGTGAGGTTTCACCGCGCCCCCACGACACCGGCCTGGTCACCCTGATCTCCCAGGAGCTCTCCGAGTTTGCCCTGCATGCCCGGGCCATCCTTGGTCTGCCGATTCCGGTCATTCGCCAGCAAGGGCCTTCGGCCTCGGCGGTAATCCTGGCGGAGGGGCGCTCCAGCCAAGTCAGCTTCGGCAATCTGGGCGCGGCATTGAGTGAGCCGGATACGGCGTTGCGCCTGTTCGGCAAGCCGGAAGTGGATGGCCAGCGCCGCATGGGGGTGGCCTTGGCTCGGGATGAGTCGGTCGAAGCCGCGAGGCAGAAGGCCACCCGTTCGGCCCAGGCCGTCCAAGTCGAGCTGTGAGTCGCCTGGCGGGGTTCTTGTGGTGGGCGACGGCAATGCCGTTACTGCCACTGGTCCTGCCAATGGCGGTACTTACCCGTCGATCCGCTTTGCGTCTGGCGCCTGCTGCCGGGCCGCAACAGGGATTGGTGGGCGATGCATACCCCGGCGAACCGCTGCGGTTGTTGCTGATTGGTGAGTCGACTGTCGTGGGTGTCGGGGCGTCCTGCCTTGATCACGCGCTAATCGGGCGGCTGGCCAGTGCGTTGGCCAAGAGGCTGGAGCGTCAGGTGGCCTGGCGGGCTTGCGGCGAAAACGGCATTACGGCAGCAGGCGCTGTCGAGAGGCTGCTGCCGCATGTTCAGGGCGAGGCAGTCGACCTGCTGATACTGGTTTTCGGAGTCAACGACACTACTCATTTCAGTTCAGCTCGCACCTGGGGTGAATCACTCCAGGCGTTGGCCCGTCCCTTCTCGGAACGCGGCTCTCGCGTTGTCCTGGCCGGCGTGCCGCCCCTTCAGTACTTCTCAGCGTTGCCCTGGCTGCTCCGGCTATTGCTGGGATGGCGTGCTCGACTGCTTGATCGACGGCTCAGGGAGTTGGCTGCGCGCGAGGGACTGGGCTATTGCGCGACCACGCTGGAGATGCGCGCCGAGTACCTGGCGCTTGATGGCTATCATCCGTCGCAGCGAGGTTATGAGGTCTGGGCGGAGGCGATGGCAGACTGGTTTATTGCATCGGCGTCGGAGCTGTCCCCGGCCCAGTCGCTGAGTGGCTCGGCTGATGGCAACGTGAAGGCTATGGCCTGACTGAAAGGTCCGCGCGCCAGGCCAGAACGCGCTGCACGCGGTTTTCCCCGGACTGCAGGATTTCCAGTCGATAAGGTCCGACCTTCAGGCACACGCTGCAATCTGGAATCTGCTCCAGGGCCTCGGTGACCAGCCCATTGAGGGTCTTGGGGCCATCGCAGGGCAAGTGCCAGCCCAATACCCGGTTCAGCTCGCGCAGATGAAGAGCGCCATCGAGTTCGTAGCGGCCATTCTCCAGGGGCTTGATGCCAGGGTTTGGGCTGAAGTCCTCCAGGCTGCCGAACTCGCCTACCAGCTCCTGGAAGATATCTTCCAGGCTGACCAGTCCCACCACGTCGCCGTACTCGTCGACCACAATCCCCAGGCGCCGCTGGTTCTTCTGGAAGTTCACCAGCTGCGTAAGCAGTGGCGTGCTTTCCGGAATGAAATAGGTCTCTCGGCTGGCGGTGAGCAGCGTTTCGGCGCTGGGCAGGCCTTCTGCCAACAGGCGCGGCACTTGGCGCAGGTGCAGGATTCCCTCTATCTGGTTGATATCTTCACGGAATAGCGGGAGGCGGGTATGGGTAGCGTTGCGCAATTGCTCCTGCAGCGTCTCTGGCGGTGTGGCCAGGTCGATGCCTTGGATCTCGCTCCGTGGAATCATGATGGCGCTGACGGTCACCTTCTGCAGCACGCCGATCATTGCAACCGGGAGGCGGGATTGCGGCTGGATCTTAACGCCTCGTCGGCGCCGAGATAGGATCCAGGCTACTAGCGCGGCTGCCAGTAGGGCGAGGGTCAGGCCAAGCAGGAAACCGACGAGTAGTCCGTGCATGGCCTGTAGTCAGATGTGCAGGATGAATTCGCGGACGAGCTTGCTGCCGAAGTAGGCCAGCATCAGCAGGCAGAAGCCTGCCAGGGTCCAGCGTACGGCTTTATGTCCACGCCAGCCCAGCTGGTGGCGACCCCACAGCAGCACGCCAAACACGATCCAGGCGATGCAGGACAGGATGGTCTTGTGCGCCAGGTGCTGGGCGAACAGGTTGTCGACGAACAGCCAGCCCGACAGTAGCGACAGAGACAGCAGGCTCCAGCCAGCCCACAGGAAGCCGAACAGCAGGCTCTCCATGGTCTGTAGCGCGGGGAAGTTCTTGATCAGCCCGGATGGGTGCTTGTGCTTGAGTTGGTAGTCCTGCAAGAGCAGCAGCAGCGCCTGGAACACGGCGATTGTCAGTAGGCCGTAGGCCAGGATGGACAGGAGGATGTGCGCGAGGATGCCTATGTGCTCGTCGATTGGCTGCGCCGTGCCGCCGGGCATGAACGCCGCCAGCAACACGGTCAGTGCACCCAGTGGCAGCAGGAGCATCAGCAGGTTCTCGACTGGAATTCGAGCGCAGGCCACCAGAATCAGCAGGATCACCGCAGCGGCGATGAGGCTGGCCGCATTGAAGAAATCCAGGTTCAGTCCTGCCGGGGTGACCAGCTGGAAGAACAGGCTGACGCCATGGGCGAGCAGGGCCGCCGCGCCGCAGAGGATCAGCAGCCGCTTGTTCGGTGTTGCGCGCTGGCTCAGGCGCAGGCCTTGATAGCCAGAGGCGCCCGCATAGAGGAAAGCAGCCAGGAGGCTGGGCAGCAGAGGGTGCATAAGTCCTTGTAAGGCAAGCCCGAAAGGCCGTGAGTGTGGCATACAAGGCCGGCGGGTGAAAGACCGCTGGCGGTGTCGGTGCCGCCGACACTTCGCTATAATCCGCCGCCTGCCGCTAGCTCAGCCGGGGCTCCTGAGAGCCCGAAAGGAACGCGCATGTTTGAAAACCTAACCGATCGCCTCTCGCAGACGCTGCGCCATGTCACCGGCAAGGCCAAGCTGACCGAGGACAACATCAAGGACACCCTGCGTGAAGTGCGCATGGCCCTGCTCGAGGCCGACGTTGCCTTGCCAGTGGTCAAGGACTTCGTGGGCAAGATCAAGGAACGCGCAGTCGGTACCGAGGTGTCGAAGAGCCTGACGCCGGGCCAGGCTTTCGTGAAGATCGTCCAGGCCGAGCTGGTGGAGCTGATGGGCGCCGCCAATGAAGATCTGTCGCTCAATGCTGCGCCACCGGCGGTCATCCTCATGGCCGGCCTGCAGGGCGCGGGCAAGACCACCACCGTTGGCAAACTGGCGCGCTTCCTCAAGGAGCGCAAGAAGAAGTCGGTACTGGTCGTGTCGGCGGACGTCTACCGTCCGGCGGCGATCAAGCAGCTGGAAACCCTGGCCAACGATCTCGACGTGACGTTCTTCCCGTCGGACACCAGCCAGAAGCCGGTGGATATCGCCCAGGCGGCGATCCGTGAGGCCAAGCTCAAGTTCATCGATGTGGTCATCGTTGACACCGCCGGCCGACTGCACGTCGACGCGGAAATGATGAGCGAAATCCAGCAGGTCCATGCCGCGATCAAGCCGGTAGAGACGTTGTTCGTGGTCGATGCGATGACCGGTCAGGACGCTGCCAATACCGCCAAGGCCTTCAATGATGCCCTGCCGCTCACCGGCGTGGTGCTGACCAAGGTGGACGGTGACGCCCGCGGTGGTGCCGCCCTGTCAGTGCGTGCCATCACCGGCAAGCCGATCAAGTTCCTCGGCATGGGCGAGAAGAGCGAAGCCCTCGACCCGTTCCACCCGGATCGTATCGCCTCGCGCATCCTCGGCATGGGTGACGTCCTCAGCCTGATCGAGCAGGCTGAGCAGAGCATGGATCGCGAGAAGGCCGAGAAACTCGCGAAAAAGATCAAGAAGGGCAAGGGCTTCGACCTCGAAGACTTCCGTGACCAGTTGCAGCAGATGAAGAGCATGGGCGGTCTCGGCAGCCTGATGGACAAACTGCCGATGCTGGGAGGCGTGAACCTGTCCCAGATGGGCAATGCCCAGAACGCGGCGGAGAAGCAGTTCAAGCAGATGGAGGCAATCATCAACTCCATGACGCCGGCCGAACGCCGCGACCCAGACGTGATCAGTGGTTCGCGCAAGCGCCGCATTGCCCTGGGCTCCGGCACCCAGGTGCAGGATGTCGGGCGTCTGATCAAGCAGCACAAGCAGATGCAGAAAATGATGAAGAAGGTCACTGCCAAGGGTGGCATGGCCAGGATGATGCGTGGCATGGGTGGGATGTTCCCTGGCGGGATGCCGAAGGTGTGAGATCTGGTCGCCGACCGGTGGCCAGTAAAAAGAGATTTGCAATCGGCCGGATAATCTTTAGAATATGCGGCCTTTCGGGCCCATGGCCCATGTGTGCATACAGCTTGAAAAGCACCGACTACAGGAACGAAGTTCAATGGTAACCATCCGTCTTGCCCGTGGCGGCTCCAAGAAGCGCCCCTTCTACCACCTGACCGTGACCAACAGCCGCAATGCGCGCGATGGTCGCTTCGTTGAGCGCATCGGCTTCTTCAACCCGGTTGCTCAGGGTGCAGAAGTGAAGCTCTCCGTGAACCAGGAGCGTGCCAGCTACTGGCTGAGCCAGGGCGCCCAGCCGTCTGAGCGTGTTGCTCAGCTGCTGAAGGAAGCTGCCAAGGCTGCTGCCTAAGCATCTTTATGAGCACGACGCCGGCCCCCGCCGAGGATCTGATCGTTCTCGGCAAGATATTCTCGGTGCATGGCGTACGTGGCGAGGTGAAGGTCTATTCCTTCACCGATCCGCTGGATAACGTGCTCGATTACCGCCGTTGGACGCTTAAGCGTGACAACGAGGTAAAGCAGGTCGAGGTCATCAGTGGACGTGTGCATGGCAAGGTCCTGGTGGCAAAGCTGAAAGGGTTGGACGACCGTGATGTCGCCCGCACTTACGCAGGTTTTGAAATTTGCGTGCCTCGCAGTGAGCTGCCCGAACTCAGCGATGACGAGTTCTACTGGTACCAGTTGGAAGGTCTCAATGTGATCAACCAGGACGGGCAATTGCTCGGCCGTATCGATCATCTGCTCGAGACCGGTGCCAACGACGTGATGGTGGTCAAGCCCTGCGCTGGCAGCCTGGATGACCGTGAACGCCTTCTGCCCTATACGGAGCAGTGTGTGCAATCGGTCGATCTGGATGCCGGTGAAATGCGGGTGGATTGGGACGCCGATTTCTAAGGGCCTGACTTGAAAAGCATGCAGGTCGAAGTCATCAGCATCTTTCCCGAGATGTTCGCCGCCATCAGTGAATACGGCATTACCAGCCGTGCGGTGAAGCAGGGGCTCTTGAAGCTGAACTGCTGGAATCCGCGGAGTTTCACCGAAGATCGTCACCAGACGGTGGACGATCGCCCCTTCGGTGGTGGCCCAGGCATGGTCATGAAGATCCAGCCCCTGGAACGGGCCCTGGCAGCAGCCAAGGCAGCGGCAGGGGAGCGAGCGAAGGTGATTTACCTTTCGCCGCAAGGACGCCAATTGAAACAGGCGGCCGTGCGCGAGCTGGCGAACGAGGATGCTTTGATCCTCATTGCTGGTCGCTACGAAGGCATCGACGAGCGCTTCATTGAGGAGCACGTCGATGAGGAATGGTCGATTGGCGACTACGTCCTGTCCGGCGGTGAGCTGCCGGCCATGGTGCTGATCGATGCGGTGACGCGGTTGTTGCCTGGCGCGCTGGGCCACGCGGACTCCGCCGAGGAGGACTCCTTTACGGACGGCCTGCTCGATTGTCCGCACTACACTCGACCCGAGGTGTACGCAGACAAGCGTGTTCCTGAGGTGCTGCTCAGCGGCAACCACGAACACATCCGGCGATGGCGTTTGCAGCAGGCCTTAGGGCGCACCTGGGAACGTCGGGCTGATCTTCTGGATTGCCGCTCGCTTTCTGGAGAAGAGAAAAAGCTGCTGGAGGAATACATCCGCCAGCGGGACGATAGTTAACGTATCGATGGCAGGCCAGAAACCTGTCTTAGGAGCATAGCGATGACCAACAAGATTATTCAGCAGCTCGAAGCCGAGCAAATGAGCAAAGAGATTCCGGCTTTCGCCCCGGGCGACACCGTAATCGTTCAAGTTAAAGTAAAGGAAGGCGACCGTCAGCGTCTGCAGGCTTTCGAAGGTGTGGTCATCGCCAAGCGCAACCGCGGCCTGAACAGCGCGTTCACCGTGCGCAAGATTTCCAACGGCGTGGGCGTAGAGCGTACTTTCCAGACCTACTCCCCGCTGGTTGACAGCCTGTCCGTCAAGCGCCGCGGTGACGTGCGCAAGGCCAAGCTGTACTACCTCCGCGACCTGTCCGGCAAGGCTGCTCGCATCAAGGAAAAGCTGGTCTAACCGACCGGTTTCGAAGAAAACCCGCCCTGGTTCGCCTCGGCGGGTTTTTTCATGCCTGGTTGGGTCTCAAGGTTTGCTCGAGTTGTTCGAACGCGTCTTCGACGCGTTCCACACCTTCGCGCAATGAGGCCAGCGGGGCAGGTGTTTGGCACAGCGACTCGAGGCGCTGACAACTGTCGATCAGGTGCCTCGCCTTGATGATTTTGGCGGCGCCCTTGATCTTGTGCGCCAGCCCTGCGATGCCTTGCCAGTCCTGCTGTCCAGTGAGTGCGCGCAATTGGTCGAGATCCTCTCGGTTTGCTTGCAAAATCTCATTGATCAAGCGTGAATTGAGAACTGGATTCCCTCCAGTAAGCAGGTCCAATTCTCCCAGGTCGCACCTAAGCAACCCAGGTTCAGCAGGGGGCAATCCTGTAGCCTCTGCCAGCTGTACTTCCAGCGCCTTGAGGCTGGCAGGTTTGAACAGGCAGGCATCCATCCCTGCTTCAAGGCACCGTTGGAACTCTTCGCTTTGCGCGTTTGCGGTGTACCCGAGCACCCGACAGCGGTGGCGTCCCTCGGCTTGTTCCTGTTCGCGGATGCGGCGCGTCAGTGCGTAACCGCCCATCACTGGCATGTGACAGTCGCTGATGACCACGTCGAAGCGTTCTCTCCTCCAGATTTCCAGGCCTTCGGCGCCGTGCTGAGCACTGGTGATCCGATGTCCCAAGAAGCTCAGTTGCTGCCTGAGAAGTTCGCGATTGGCCGCGTGATCGTCTACGACCAGCACGTCCAAGGGGCGTTGGCGTAGTCTGGTAATTCCAGGCGTTGGAGGCGCAATGGGCAGGCCTTCATCCAACTGCACGAGGTCCAGGGTCAGCGTCACTTGAGTCCCATGGCCAAGCTTGCTGTGCATGCTCAGGGTACCCCCCATCATTTCGCAAAGGGTGCGGCTGATCACCAGACCCAGGCCGGCGCCCCGGTTGATGTTCGGATCGTTGTTGCTGGCTTGTACGAAGGGCTGAAAGAGTCGTTGCAGGTCGGCCTCGCCAATGCCTATGCCGCTGTCCTCTACCTCCAGCCTCAGCGCAAGGCGTCGCTCCTGGCCTGATGATCCCGTTACCCGAATGCTCACGCTTCCTGATTCTGTGAACTTGATGGCATTGCTCACCAGATTGGAGAGGATCTGCTTGAAACGCATTGGGTCGATCTGGACGTCGCAGTCGATCCGGTCGTCGAATGCCAGTAGAAGTTCCAGGCCCTTCTGGTGTGCGACGCCGTCGAACACGCGCACCACCGATTCCACCAGATCGCGCAGGTTGGCCTGGACCGGAGTCAGGCTCAAGCGGCCGGACTCGATCCGCGCAATGTCCAGGATGTCTCCGATCAGCTCCAAAAGATTCTTTGCCGAGCCATAGGCCAACTGGATCGCAGGGGTGTCTAACTGGCCCTGCTCCGCGCGCTTGAGGGCGAGCTCCAACATGCCGATCACCGCATTCATTGGCGTACGGATTTCATGGCTCATGGTGGTGAGGAAGGTACTTTTGGCCCTGCTTGCCTCGTCGGCCCGTTCCTTCGCCTCTTGCAGCGCGTCGACCAGCCTGCGGCGTTCGCTGATATCGATCCAGCCACCGATGACGCCCTTAACTTTGCCGCGGAAGTCCCTGTAGGGCAGCAGCCAATGGTAGAGGGTCAGCTGCTGGCCGCGGACGTTGAGTTGCCGATCGTTCTGTAACGAGAGACCTTCTTCGATTACCTGGCGATAGTCCTTGCGCAGCTGTTCGGCGTCCGCCGGGTTGTCCAGGATCTGTTCAGGAAGGGCCTGTCCGATCAGAGGCTGCCGTTCGAGGCCCAGGGTTTGCAGATAGTTTTCATTGCAGAGAAGGAGGTTGCCCTTCAGATCCCTTACGTAAATAGGATGCGGCGTGCCGTTGATCAATGCCTCCATGAACTGCAACTGATCATTGAGAGCGTGCTGGGCCTGTATCCGAAGCTTGATCTGACGGCGAAGGTAGGCGTTCCACAAGAGAGATACGAGCAGCAACAGACTGGAGATCATGACTACTTGGTAGATGATCTGCAGGTAGTCCCGCCATGACTGACCGCTGACTTCAACGTTGGAGCGCCAACGCTGGTTGACCAGGACTGCCAGTTCGTCAGGCGGAATGCCGACCAGCGCCTTGTCCAGAATCGAGACCAGCTCGTGGTTCTCCCGCCGCACCGCAAAGCCGATGAACTCCTCCGGCACATCGATGAGTTCCGAAATGCGGAGCTTGTCCGAAAACATTCGGTGGACGTAGTACTCGGCGACATTTCCAGACATGACGGCGCCATCCGCCCCACCTCGTGCGGTGAGGGCGAGGGCGTCGAGCAGTGAGTCGACTTCGACCAATTGCACCTGCGGATAGGTGCGACGCAGGAAGTCGAGCAGGATGTAGCCGCGCGTAACGGCCACGCGCTTGCCTGCCAGAGCCTCCAGTCTGGCGGCTGCTTCCGGCTGTCGAGGGGTGACGGTGACAAAGGAAACGCTCATGTAGGGACGGGTGAAGCTGACGGTCTTCTCGAGCGTCATTCTGGGGCTCAGTGCTCCGATCATATCCGCCTGACCACTTTTCAGGTCATCGAGCATGCCATCCATGCTGGCAGTGCGGACAATCTCGAAGTGCAGTCCGGTGCGCAGCCGCACCTGTTCAAGAACATCTGCGGTAATGCCGTGATAGTTGCCCTCACTATCGAAAAAGGTTACCGGCGTGTAGTTGCCATATGTGGCGACACGTACGACCGGGTGCTGCTCTAGCCACGTCTGCTCAGCGGACGTAAGTGGCAGCTCGGGTTCCAGCAGGGCGGGCGTGTTGCCGCCGCTCCAGCGCTTCATGAGGCTGGATCGATGGCTCTGCAGAAAGCGGCTGAAGAGCGTGTTGAGCATGCGAAGCAGGCGGGTATCTTCCTTGCGTAGCATGAAGCCGAACCCCTGGGAGACCATCCCACCGAATCGGGTGATTCGCAGGTGGTTGGAGAAGGTCTGGTTGATCAGGTAATTCGAGGAGATCATGTCGCCCAGGTACACGTCGCTTTTGCCCATCGCCACCGCCCGCATTGCGGAGTCCGGTGTGGGGTAGCTATGTACCGAGGCCAGCGGATAGATAGCTTGCACCCTCCTTGGAGACAGGTACTCCTGGGAGATCGCGATTCGCATGCCGCCAAGGTTTGCAGGTAGCTCGCGCTGTTCGTCCAGGCGGGTGACCAAGGCCGGACGGTCGGATACATAGGGCTGGGTCAAGACAAGGCGCGGATTCTCCGCCTCCAGGTCGTTCGACGTGCTCAGCAGGTCTGCTTCACCTTGCAGGACGGCCTGCATGGCCAGCTCACGATCCGTGAAGCGTCTTACGCGCAACGGCACATCCAGTAGCCGGGACACCAGACCTGCCACATCCGCTGTAAGACCTTCATAGTCGCGGCCGCTGGTGGTCAGGTCAAAGGGGGGGAGGTCGTTGCCGACTGCGAGGATGAGTTCGCCTTTGCTTCGAATCCATAAGCGGTCGTCGTCGGAGATGTCCACTTTCCAATCGAAGCTGATCGGGCGGCTCAGCAGCGGCAAGGTGTGCGGCTCTGCCAAGGTCTGCATGGAATTACTGGCAATCAATAGTGCGATGAAGGTCAATAAGTGTGAGCGCATTATTCCGTCTCGGCCGCCACAGGCGTTGCGTCTGGCATTCAGTTCAGCACTCAAGGGATGCTGGTGCGGCGGAAAATAGCTGAGCGTTGACGGTGCGCCTACGTGATGGACAGCTCGCTAGGGATGTTTGGGATTATTCGTTGATAAGATCAGCTAATTCCTACGTCTACTCGGGGCGACGGGCTGGTGGGAGGGGCAGTTGTGTCTGGGTGAAGAGGCGGGCGCCCTTATGGAATAATCCGCCCCCGCGCTCCCGCCTGAGTGTTGCAATGTTTCGGCAAGGGCCCGCCGGGCGCCAGGGGGGTCTCCCTGTCCATCTGGCAGCGCAGAACAACGACAAGATTTGCGGCACGCAGTGGCAGCCACATCAGTTATCAATCGAGTAGTCGTGGCATGACCCCAAGAGAGCAAGAAATCGCCCGCCGGATCTTGATGTCCGAAAGCCGGGTAACCAAGGCGGTGTTCCCGCCAACCACCAACCACCACAACACGCTGTTCGGTGGCACCGCACTGGCCTGGATGGATGAGGTGTCGTTCATCACTGCAACCCGCTTTTGCCGCTTGCCACTGGTAACAGTGTCCAGTGATCGCATCGACTTCAAGCATCCGATCCCGGCGGGCTCCATTGTGGAGTTGGTGGGGCGTGTGGTGCATGTCGGCAATACCAGCCTCAAGGTCGAGGTCGAGGTGTTCGTCGAAGACATGTACCGTCCTGTTCGTGAGAAGGCCATCAGCGGCCTGTTCAGCTTCGTCGCGATCGGTGAGGACAAGCGCCCGGTGCAGGTCCTGCCGGAGTTTGCCAAGGCTTCCAGTGAAACGGCTTAGTGCGACCGGTGTTCCAGGTCTCCGGGGGGCACAGTTCGCGGTTGGGCGTGACCTTCGTCGGGAGGATTCACGCAGTTGTGCAAGCTCACCTTGAGGGACGCCTGGGGCGGGTCGATGTTGTGAGCGTCAGGCTGCCGAAGCTCTGGATCTGAGAGGCTCCAGCCACGCGGATATCGAAGCGCACCTCACCGATGGAGCTGGGCAGGCGCAGGTTCAAGGGGTCGTCAGGGTTGATGGTGGAGGCAACCTGACCAGGGTTGTAAGCCACATCCTGCATCGACGTCTCGGCGCAATGGCTTTTCAGCACTGGCATCACCAGCTTGGGCAGCTATTGTACCGAGCCCAGTCCGTCACCGAAGATGGGATGATATCAAGGTGAAATCATGGGATTGCTGAACCGGGTGTCACCGAACTTAGGATAGGTCGGTACGGCCACTGGTCAGTGTGGGCGACAGGTGACGCGATCATTGGTAACACCTACCGTCGCGTCGGTTTCCATCAGGGACACCCGCGACCAGCCGCCTCCAGGGTGGACCCAGCTCCTGACTCACCTCCAGCAGGACCTGGGCGAACATCGGCGATAACGCCGTGGCCACGATGCCGCCCAGGGTTCACCAGGGGGCCATGTTGCGGATGAAATACGCCAGCCGCTATGGAAGACTAGCGCCACGTCATAGAAAAGCAGCTTGCCATGTCCGCCCTGGAACATCCCCTTATCGATCGATTTCTTGAGGCCCTCTGGCTTGAAAAAGGCCTTTCACCCCATACCCGTGATGCCTACCGCAGTGATCTTGCCCACTTCAACGGCTGGCTGGATGCACGTGGCCTGGCATTGGAGGCGGCCGGGCGCGAGCTGATCCTGGATCACTTGGCCTGGCGCCTGGCGGAGGGTTACAAGGCTCGCTCGACCGCACGCTTTCTCTCCGGCGTGCGCGGTTTCTATCGCTACCTGCTGCGTGAAGGGGTGATCAGTGAGGACCCGACCCTTCAGGTGGATCTGCCGCAACTCGGGCGCCCGCTGCCCAAGTCCCTCTCCGAAGCTGATGTAGAGGCTCTGTTGCACGCCCCCGACCTGGAAGACCCGATCGGCCTGCGTGACCGCGCCATGCTCGAAGTGCTCTACGCCTGCGGTCTGCGGGTCAGTGAATTGGTGGGCTTGACGCTGGAGCAGGTCAACCTGCGCCAGGGCGTGCTCAAGGTGTTCGGCAAGGGCAGCAAGGAGCGGCTCGTGCCGTTGGGCGAAGAAGCCATCCTCTGGATTGAACGCTACCAGCGGCAGGCGCGCCCCTTTCTCCTCTCCGGCAAGCCTAGCGATGTGTTGTTTCCAAGCATGCGGGGTGAGCAGATGACCCGACAGACCTTCTGGCACCGTATCAAGCACCACGCCCAGGTCGCGTGCATTGCCAAGCCGCTCTCGCCGCACACCTTGCGCCATGCCTTTGCCACCCACCTGCTCAACCATGGCGCCGACCTGCGTGTCGTGCAGATGCTGCTCGGCCACAGCGACCTGTCCACCACCCAGATCTATACCCACATCGCTCGTGCGCGATTGCAGGAGTTGCATGCCCAGCACCATCCGCGAGGCTGAGACTGCCGGGGGCGGATTCATCCCACCGAGCGCCTGGCGTCGGCGTTGGAGGCCTTCTGTGTTAGGCTTGAGCGATCGTACGAACGTCCGCCGCTCGACAGGAGTATCCATGCGCGTGACCCGCCTTTGCGCTGCCCTGGCCCTTGGCCTGGCCAGTACCCTCAGCCTGGCTGCCGACCCTGACCAGGCCATCCGCAAGACTCTCGATACGCTGCAACTGGGCGTGCCCGTCGAAAGCATTGCCGAAAGCCCCATGACCGGTATCTACCAGGTCCAGCTCAAGGGCGGCCGCATGCTTTACACCAGTGCCGACGGGCAGTTCCTGATGCAGGGCTACCTCTATCAGATCAAGGACGGCAAGCCGGTAAACCTTACCGAGCAAGCCGAGAGCCGCTCCATCGCCAAGGAGATCAATGCGATTCCCAAGAGCGAGATGGTGGTGTTCTCTCCCAAGGAGCCGGCCAAGGCGCATATCACTGTCTTCACCGACACCGACTGTGGCTATTGCCAGAAACTGCACAGCGAAGTGCCTGAACTCAATCGCCGTGGCATCGAGGTGCGCTATGTTGCCTTCCCGCGTCAGGGTATCGGCAGCCATGGCTACAACAGTCTGGTCAGCGTCTGGTGCAGCAAGGACCGTCAGGCCGCGATGGACAAGGCCAAGTCCCGCCAGGAGCTGCCCGCCGCTACTTGCGATAACCCGGTGGCCAAGCAGTTCGAACTGGGCCAAATGATCGGCGTGAATGGCACCCCGGCCATAGTCCTGGGTAACGGCCAGATGATCCCGGGTTACCAGCCGGCGCCGCAGTTGGCGAAATTGGCCCTGGAGGCCAAGTAACCTGCAGGCCCGGCTCGATTGACCAAAATTCAGCCGCTTCGTAAAGTGCGGCTCTTTTCCGCGGACGGGGCGATCCCGGCCGTTTTCGCAGTGATGATGGGGAGTTCAGCGTGAAGCCGGTAAAAGTAGGCATCTGTGGCCTGGGGACCGTCGGTGGCGGCACCTTCAACGTACTCAAACGCAACGCCGAGGAGATTGCCCGCCGTGCCGGGCGCGGAATCGAGGTTGCCCAGATTGCCGCTCGTCGCCCCAACCCGAAGTGTGAAACCGGTACCACCCCCATCACCGCGGACATCTTCGAACTGGTCGACAACCCGGAAATCGACATCGTCATCGAGCTGATCGGTGGCTACACCCTGGCTCGTGACCTGGTTCTCAAGGCCATCGACAACGGCAAGCACGTCGTTACTGCGAACAAGGCGCTGATCGCCGTGCACGGCAATGAAATCTTCGCCAAGGCTCGCGAGAAGGGCGTCATGGTCGCCTTCGAAGCTGCCGTGGCCGGTGGTATCCCGGTGATCAAGGCGATCCGCGAGGGCCTGTCTGCCAACCGCATCAACTGGCTGGCCGGCATCATCAACGGCACCGGCAACTTCATCCTCACCGAAATGCGCGAGAAAGGCCGTGCTTTCGATGACGTCTTGAAGGAAGCGCAAGCGCTGGGCTACGCCGAGGCTGATCCGACCTTTGACGTCGAAGGCATCGATGCTGCTCACAAGCTGACGATCCTCGCGTCCATCGCCTTCGGTATCCCGCTGCAGTTCGACAAGGCCTACACCGAGGGCATCACCAAGCTCACCACTGCCGACGTCAACTATGCCGAAGCCTTGGGCTACCGTATCAAGCACCTGGGCGTGGCGCGCCGCACCGATAGCGGCATCGAGCTGCGTGTGCACCCGACACTGATCCCGGCCGATCGCCTGATCGCTAACGTCAACGGCGTGATGAACGCCGTGATGGTCAACGGCGACGCCGCTGGCAGCACCCTGTTCTACGGCGCTGGCGCCGGCATGGAGCCCACTGCTTCGGCCGTTGTGGCCGACGTGGTCGACGTTGTTCGCGCACTGACCACCGACCCGGAAAATCACGTTCCGCACCTGGCCTTCCAGCCGGACTCACTGTCCGACCACCCGATCCTGCCGATCGAAGACTGTGAGAGCGCCTACTACCTGCGCATCCAGGCCAAAGACCATCCGGGCGTGCTGGCACAGGTGGCCACCATCCTTTCCGAGCGTGGCATCAACATCGAATCGATCATGCAGAAAGAAGTCGAAGAGCAAGACGGCCTGGTGCCGATGATCCTGGTTACCCACCGGGTCGTCGAGGCGCGCGTCAACGACGCCATTGCCGCGCTGGAAGCTCTGGATGACGTGGTAGGCAGCGTTGTGCGCATCCGCGTCGAGCAACTGAACTAAGTAGCCGCCGGCGCGGGTGGTGGAGCGCAGGGGCGATCCCCCGGCGCCCCTTCTTGTGCCGGGAGCTCGAAACCAAGGTTTGAAGCTATGCGTTATATCAGTACCCGCGGCCAGACACCGGCCTTGAACTTCGAAGACGTCCTGCTGGCCGGCCTGGCCAGCGACGGCGGCCTCTACGTGCCAGAAAACCTGCCGCGCTTCACCCAGGAAGAAATTGCCTCCTGGGCTGGCCTGCCGTACCACGAACTGGCCTTCCGCGTGATGCGCCCCTTCGTGACCGGTAGCATCCCGGATGCCGACTTCAAGAAAATCCTCGAAGAAACTTATGGCGTCTTCGCCCATAACGCGGTGGCGCCGCTGCGCCAGCTGAACGGCAATGAGTGGGTGCTGGAGCTGTTCCACGGCCCGACCCTGGCGTTCAAGGATTTCGCCCTGCAGTTGCTCGGTCGCCTGCTCGACTACGTGCTGGCCAAGCGCGGGGAGCGTGTGGTGATCATCGGCGCCACCTCCGGTGACACCGGCTCGGCGGCCATCGAAGGTTGCCGCCGCTGCGACAATGTCGACATCTTCATCCTGCATCCGCACAACCGCGTGTCGGAAGTGCAGCGCCGCCAGATGACCACCATCCTCGGCGACAACATCCATAACATCGCTGTCGAGGGCAACTTCGACGACTGCCAGGAGATGGTCAAGGCGAGCTTCGCCGATCAGGGCTTCCTCAAGGGCACCCGTCTAGTAGCGGTCAACTCGATCAATTGGGCGCGGATCATGGCCCAGATCGTCTACTACTTCCACGCAGCGATCCAACTCGGTGGGCCGGCCCGTTCCGTGGCCTTCTCGGTACCCACTGGCAACTTCGGCGACATCTTCGCCGGTTACCTGGCGCGCAACATGGGGCTGCCTATCAACCAGTTGATCGTCGCCACAAACCGCAACGACATCCTGCACCGCTTCATGAGCGGCAACCAGTACGTCAAGGACACTCTGCATCCGACCCTGTCGCCGTCCATGGACATCATGGTGTCGTCCAACTTCGAGCGTCTGCTGTTCGACCTGCACGGCCGCAATGGCGCTGCTATCGCCAGCCTGATGGATACCTTCAAGCAGGGCGGCGGCTTCAGCGTCGAGGAAGACCGCTGGACCGAAGCGCGCAAACTGTTCGACTCGTTGGCTGTGGATGACGAAGCCACGTGCGAGACCATCGCCGAGGTGTTCGAGGAGTGTGGCGAGCTGCTCGACCCGCACACAGCCATCGGCGTCCGTGCCGCACGCGAGTGCCGCCGCAGCCTGGCCATCCCGATGGTGACCCTGGGCACGGCGCACCCGGTGAAGTTCCCGGAAGCTGTCGAGAAGGCCGGCGTTGGCCAGGCTCCGGCACTGCCGGCGCACCTGGCCGACCTGTTCCAGCGTGAAGAGCGTTGCACTGTACTGCCGAACGACCTGAAGCAGATCCAGGCCTTCGTCAGCCAACATGGCAACCGCGGCAAGCCGCTCTAAGCCAAGGCGCAAGCCACAAGAAAGGCCGGTTTCCGAGAGGTGCCGGCCTTTTTCATGCCAGGGTTTCCTGTGGAGGAAGCCCCTTGTGGAGGCAAATTCTTGTTGGGGCGAATTCGCCCCAACAGGGAACGCCGGCTTCCAGCCCTCGGCGATCAGATCGCCCCATCCGCCTTCAACGCCGCCACTTGCTCAGTGCTGTAACCCAGCCCCGCCAGCACCTCGGCGTTGTGCTCACCCAGCTCCGGGCCGACCCATTCGGCCGAGCCGGGGGTTTCCGACAACTTGGGCACGATGCCGGGCATCTTGAACGGTTTGCCGTCCGGCAACTTTGCCGAGAGGAACATCTCGCGAGCGAGGAATTGCGGGTCGCTGAACATGTCTTCGGCGGAGAAGATCCGGCTGGCTGGCACCTCGGCGCGGTTAAGGATGGTCAGCACTTCCTCCAGCGGAAGTGAGCCCGCCCAGCGGTCGATCACGCCGTAGAGTTCATCGCGACGAGCATCGCGGCCGGCGTTGTCGGCCAGTTGAGGGTCGTTGGCCAGGTCATCCCGGCCGATGGCCTGCATGAAGCGTTTGAAGATCGCATCGCCGTTGGCGCCGATCTGCACATGCTTGCCGTCGACGCTCGTATGGATGGAGGAGGGCGTGATGCCGGGCATGATGTTGCCGGTGCGTTCGCGGATGAAGCCGAACACATCGAACTCCGGCACCATGCTTTCCATCATGGCGAATACCGCCTCGTAGAGCGCCACGTCCACCACTTGGCCCTGGCCTCCATTGACTTCGCGGTGGCGCAGTGCCATCAGCGCACCGATGACGCCCCAGAGCGCAGCGATGGAGTCGCCGATGGAAATGCCGGTACGCACCGGCGGGCGATCCTCGAAGCCGGTGATGTAACGCAGTCCGCCCATGGATTCGCCTACGGCGCCGAAGCCTGGCTGGTCCTTGTACGGGCCGCTCTGGCCGAAACCGGACAGGCGCACCATGACCAGCTTCGGGTTCAGCGCATGGAGCACGTCCCATCCAAGGCCGAGCTTTTCCAATACACCGGGTCGGAAGTTCTCGATCAGGATGTCCGCTTCTGCGAGCAGTTTCTTGAGGATTTCCTGGCCGTCGTGGTGCTTCAGGTTGAGGGTCAGGGACTTCTTGTTACGCGCCTGCACGAACCACCAGAGCGAGGTACCTTCGTACAGCTTGCGCCACTTGCGCAGCGGATCACCGCCATCCGGTGACTCGATCTTTATCACGTCGGCACCGAACTCGGCGCACAGACGAGAGGCAAAGGGGCCAGCGATCAAGGTGCCGAGCTCGACCACTTTGAGGCCGGCGAGGGGTTTGGCAGGTGCGTTCATCGGGTTATCCATGGGCCAGGCAATGGCGGCGACTCTACTCTGTGGTGTTTGCAGCGAACAGCCCGTATTGCCGCTGGCGCCCCCCTCTGGGCCGACTTAAAGTTCTTGCAGGACTTCCATTCGCGCTCGCCGACCGCCATGCCAACCCGCCCTGCAATCCGCTGCCACTTGTCGCCCAGTCCGCACCGGGAGGAGGGCATGTGCAACTGAATATCCCCACCCTGATGCTTGTGGATATCTACATCCTCGCTCTGGTGGGCATTCTCATGCTCCACGCTTGGCGCCGCGGTCGTCGCGAACCGACCCTGGGCTATCTGGCCGCGATGCTTCTGCTCGGAGCGCTGGGCACGGTTCTCGGCAGCCTGCGTGGCATTGGCATGGACTACGTGCCGCTGGTCATCGGTAATGTGGTGCTGCAACTGTGCGGGGCGATGAACTGGACCGCCATGCGCGTATTTGCCGGACGCCAGCCACACCTGCCGGGCATTTGCGCGGGCGCGGTGATCTGGGCGCTGCTCTGTCTCAACCCTGCCTTCTACGAGTCGCTGACGGTGCGCGTGGCCCTCAGTTCGATAGTAACCGTCAGTTACGCCGGGCTCAGTGCCTTTGAGCTCTGGCGCAGCCGCAAGAGCCTGGAAGTGGCCTACGTGCCGGCTCTGGTCCTGACGATTTTCCACATGGGCTTCTACTGCGTGCGCATCGTGGTCGACCGCGGCATGCCTTTCGAGCAGGCCTTGGTCAGTTCAGGTCAGGGCACCAGCTTCTTCTCGCTGCTGGTCTTCGAGACCCTGCTCTACGCCATCGGCATTGCCTTCGTGACCTTGGCCATGGTCAAGGAGCGCGCCGAGCTGAAGTTCCGTGCCGCCGCTTACTGCGACCCCCTGACTGGCGTCGGCAACCGTCGGGCTTTCATGTCGTCGGGCGAATACCTGCTGGCCAGCTGTGAGCATCGCCAGGAGCCGGCGGCCCTGCTTCTATGCGATCTGGATTACTTCAAGCGGCTCAATGACAACTTCGGTCATGCAGCCGGGGACGAGGCTTTGGTGGCCTTCAGCCGGGTCGCCGTCAGCAGCATGCGCAAGCAGGATGTGTTCGGTCGCATTGGCGGTGAGGAGTTCGCCTGCTTGCTGGCCGATGCCGACGATGAGGCGGCCGCGCAGGTGGCCGAGCGCATCCGTCGCGAGTTCGCCGATTTGCCGGCTCAAGAGCCGGGGCTGCTCAGCGTCAGCATCGGGATCGCTGGCACCCGAGAGGCCGGATACGATCTATTTCGCTTGCTGTCGCTGGCGGACGAAGCGCTCTACGCCGCCAAGGACAAGGGACGCAACCGTATCCAGCGCTACACCGCCGATTAGCCGGAAGTCAGCCAAGGTGGAGGAATCAGGGTAGACTTGCGGCCTTTGCGAATCACCAAGAAGCCCCCAATGGCCCTCCAAGCGACCCCCTACAAAGTCGAGCTCAACCTGACGGATCTCGACCGCAACGTCTATGAAAATCTGCGTTTCACCGTTGCCAAGCACCCCTCGGAAACCGAAGAGCGCCTGGCGGTGCGGTTGATCGCCTATGTCCTCTGGTATCACGAGCAACTGGCCTTCGGGCGTGGCTTGTCGGATGTCGACGAGCCGGCGCTGTGGGAGAAGAGCCTGGACGACCGCGTGCTGCACTGGATCGAAGTGGGCCAGCCGGATGCCGAGCGCATCACATGGTGCTCTCGCCGAACCGAGCGGTTCAGCCTGGTTACCTACGGCAACCTGCGTGTCTGGCAGACCAAGGTGCTCGACAGCGTGCGCAGCTTGAAGAACATCAATGTCGTTGCCGTGCAACAGGAGGCGCTTGAGGAACTGGCCCATGACCTGCCGCGCTCGATCAGCTGGAGCGTGATGATCAGCGACGGTGCGCTCTATGTGACCGATGAGCGTGGCCAGCACGAAGTCCCGCTGGAGTGGCTCGTAGGCGAGCGCTGATCCATTTCATCTCCCCCTGGCGAGGGCGATGCCTCTCGCCCTTGGCCCCGCGCCCGGAGGGTGCGGGGGAAGTCGAGTTTCAGATTGGACCGCCCATGCGTATAGAACACCGCTCCCTGCCTGACGTCCTGCCCGATCTGGGTGATTTGCCACCGCTGCTGGCCCGCTTGTACGCCTCCCGGGGCGTGCAGTCCGCCGCCGAGCTGGATAAGAGCCTGGCACGGTTGATTCCCTTTCAGTTGCTCAAGGGCATCGAGGCTGCGGTGGACCTGCTGGTGCACGCACTGGAGCAGCGCCAACGCATTCTTTTCGTGGGGGACTTCGATGCCGACGGCGCCACGGCCAGCACCGTCGGCGTACTCGGCCTGCGCATGCTTGGTGCCGCCCATGTTGACTACCTGGTGCCCAACCGCTTCGAGTATGGCTACGGCTTGACGCCGGAAATCGTGGCGGTGGCCCTGGAGCGCCAGCCTGACCTGCTGGTGACCGTCGACAACGGCATTTCCAGTGTCGAAGGCGTGACCGCGGCCAAGGCTGCCGGACTGAAGGTGCTGGTGACCGACCACCACCTGCCTGGCCATGAACTGCCGGCGGCGGATGCGATCGTCAACCCCAATCAGCCGGGCTGTGAGTTCCCCAGCAAGGCCATGGCCGGTGTCGGTGTGATCTTCTACGTCCTGCTGGCCCTGCGCGCGCGCCTGCGTGAGCTGGACTGGTTCGCCCGCTCCGGGCTGAAAGAGCCGAATCTCGGCGACCTTCTCGATCTGGTGGCCCTCGGCAGCGTCGCTGATGTGGTGCCGCTGGATGCCAACAACCGCATCCTGGTCCACCAGGGCCTGTCGCGCATCCGCGCCGGCCGGGCGCGGCCGGGCCTCAAGGCGATCCTCGAAGTGGCGGGGCGACCGGCTGGGCGCATCACCTCCACCGACCTGGGTTTCATCCTCGGCCCACGCCTGAATGCCGCCGGACGCCTGGACGACATGAGCCTCGGCATCGAGTGTCTGCTCTGCGAGGACGAGGCCCTGGCCCGCGACATGGCGGTGCAACTGGACCAGCTCAACCAGGATCGCAAGGCCATCGAGCAGGGCATGCAGCGCGAGGCCCTGGCCCAACTGAAAGACCTGCCGCTCGAGGACCTGCCCTTCGGCCTCTGCCTGTTCGACCCGGAATGGCACCAGGGCGTCATTGGCATTCTTGCTTCGCGCCTGAAGGAGCGTTACCACCGCCCGACCATCGCCTTCGCCGATGCTGGCGACGGACTGCTCAAGGGCTCGGCGCGTTCCGTGCCGGGCTTTCATATCCGCGATGCGCTGGATGCGGTGGCCGCCCGCCATTCGGGGCTGATCAGCAAGTTCGGCGGGCATGCCATGGCCGCTGGCCTGTCGCTGCCGCAGGAGCATTTCGGCGCCTTCGCCGCCGCCTTCGATGGCGAGGTCCGTCGCCAGCTCAATGAGGCTGACCTGACCGGCCGGCTGCTCTCCGATGGCCAGCTCAGCGTCGAGGAGTTCCATCTGGAGCTGGCGCGCGCGTTGCGCCTGGCTGGGCCCTGGGGCCAGCACTTCCCCGAGCCGCTATTCCACGGCGTGTTCCAGATCGTCCAGCAGCGTCTAGTCGGGGAGCGCCACCTCAAGCTGGTCCTGAAAAGCGAGTGCGGTTCCATCCAGCTCGACGGCATCGCCTTCAACATCGACCGCGAACTCTGGCCGAATCCCACGGTGCGCTGGGCCGAACTGGCGTACAAGCTGGACGTGAACGAATACCGCGGCAATGAAAGCGTGCAGTTGATGGTGGCGCATATAGCGCCACGTTGATGGCACGCTACCCACCTGCTGGCCTTACTTCCCTCTCCCCCAGCCGCTCTTGCTGAAGAGGAGAGGGGAGCCATTCCGTGCCTTGGCTTGGTCTCTAGTGTCCCCTGCAGGAGCGAGTTCATTCGAGAACGCAGGCTGGAGGCCTGCCTGGTGCGCCTGCACGCCCGTCCCCCTGGCCTGGCATCCACCTCATTCCGGTCTACGCTCTTCCATTCCCGCTGCCCCTGCAAAAAATTCTTGTCTGCCTGTCGATTCAGTCGTAGCCCGTTCGACCAATTAGCACAGCCAGCAGGCAAGGGCCGCAGCCTGGCGTTCGGGCCACCCAACAGGAGAACAACGATGCGCTTCATGGTGATAGTCAAAGCAACCAAGGAATCTGAAGCGGGCGTCATGCCAAGCGAAGAGCTGCTCACGGCCATGGGCCAGTACAACGAAGAGTTGGTGAATGCTGGCGTGCTGCTCGCCGGCGAGGGCCTGCACCCCAGTGCCAAGGGCAAGCGGGTGGTGTTCAAGGGCAAGGATCGTACGGTCGTCGACGGGCCCTTCGCCGAAACCAAGGAACTGATCGCCGGCTTCTGGCTGTTCAAGGTCAACTCCCTGGAAGAGTGCATCGAATGGGTCAAGCGTTGCCCCAATCCCATGCCCACCGAATCCGAGATCGAGATCCGCCAGGTATTCGAAGCCGAGGACTTCGGTGAGGAACTCACTCCCGAGCTGCGCGAGCAGGAACAGCGCGTCTTCGAGAAAGCCAAACAGCAGTGACAGCTGAAGTTCGCCTAAAGGAGACAATCATGAAGATCGATCCCTACCTCACCTTCGACGGCCAGTGCGGCCCGGCTTTCCAGTTCTATGCCAAGTGCCTGAACGGCACTCTGGAGGCCTTCCTCACGTTCGCCGAGACACCGGCTTGCAACGAGGTGCCGGAAGACTTCCGTGACAAGATCATCCACGCCCGCCTGGCCGTTGGCGACCAGGTGATCATGGGCTCTGACTGCCCGCCACATCAGCCCTATGAGCCGATCCGCGGTATCAGTGTGTCGATCAATGTCGACCGCGTTGTCGAAGCCGAGCGGGTGTTCAACGCCCTGGTCGAGGGCGGCCAGGTGCGGATGCCGCTGCAGAAGACCTTCTGGGCCGAGCGCTTCGGCATGCTGGTGGATCGGTTCGGGGTGCCCTGGATGGTCAACTGCGAGAAGGATCAGTAGGGGAGAGCGCTTGGGGTTGGGGATGAAGCGACCTTAAAGGATGGATGAGGGGAGTGGGCTTCACACCGGATTGGCAATCCACGGTGAGGGCTGGCGGCGTGGGCTTCCGATTTTGGTTTCTGGCTGAATGTTGCGTTGGCTTCAGATCGCCGTTTCGCCCCCTCGGGCGAGTTTCTTTTGGCAGTCACCCCAAAAGAAACCAAAAGGGCTTGCCCCTGCATCCGGCCCCGCCTGCGGCGGGGTCCCCTCCCTCCATCGCCGCTCGCAACATCCATGTTGCTCGTCCCCTTCCACAACGATTCCACTCAGGCCTCCTGAAGGGGCGACTCTGCGGCCCCACCTCTTTTCGCCCGATTCCAGATTGCAGTGGGCATGGCCTTCGCTGAAGAACAGCAGTTCAGAGTCACCCCTCTACCTCTGGGAGAGGGGCCGGGGGTGAGGGATGGTCCCCTCAACAGGCCGAGCGGACGCACAATAAACGGGGACGCAAGACGGGGATGTCTCGTCGTGACAGCCCTCAGAACGGTGTGTAGCAAGAGAGCGGAACGGAAACCCTCAGGCCACTCGTCAAGCAGCCAGACGACATGGCTTCAAGCGGCCTCGCACAATATTGCCAATCCGGCATGAGCCCCCAGCATCCGCCCCCTGCCCAAATCCGCCGATCTGGTCTACAAATCTCCCATCCGCCATCCACGCAAGGACATCCCATGGACCCCTTCATGCAAGCCGCCCTCGAAGAAGCCCGCCTCGGTCTCGCCGAGGGGGGCATTCCCATCGGCTCGGTCATCGTCCACAAGGGCCGGATCATCGGCCGCGGCCATAACCGGCGTATCCAGCAAGGCAGTGCCATCAAGCACGGCGAAATGGATGCCTTCGAGAACGCCGGCCGCCAGCCCGCCAGCGTCTACCGCGAGGCAGTGCTATACACCACGCTGTCGCCCTGTTCCATGTGCAGCGGCGCGATCCTGCTCTACGGCATTCCCAAGGTGATCATTGGCGAGAACCGCACCTTCATGGGCGAGGAGGAGCTACTGCGCTCGCGAGGTGTGGAGCTCGAGGTCCTTCAGGATGCAAGCTGTGTAGGGTTGATGCGAGACTTCATCTCGGCAAGGCCCGAACTCTGGAATGAGGATATCGGTGAGTAGGGCGCTGCTGCCCGGCACTCGTGCGGGCGATGGGACCAACCAAAGTTCTCCTTGCTCGCTGTGTCAACTGGTTTCCAGCGTCTATGCTGAGCAAGGCGCCGAGGAGCAAATTTTGGCGCCAGGTTCGACTGGGACTCTTCAAGGAGAACTCGATGATCCCCTCTGGCCTTTCCGATCAGATGTTCTCGCGTAGCTTCCTGGATGTGCTGATTCGCGCCGGCCTTATCGCTGTGCTGGCGATCTCCTGCTATCAGGTGTTTCAGCCGTTCCTGAACCTGATGCTCTGGGCCCTGATCCTGGCGGTGACCTTCTACCCGCTGCATCTCAAGCTCAAGCAGAAAATGGGGATGCGGGATGGGCAGGTGGCGACTCTGATCATTCTGGTTTCGCTGGCCCTGTTGATGGTTCCGATCTACCTGTTGGCCATTTCCATTGCTGAATCGGTCCAGGGCGCCCTGGAGCTGATCAAGGGGGGAGAGTTGCACATCCCCCCACCCAACGAATCCGTCGCCGGCTGGCCGCTAATTGGCCAGAGTCTGTTCGACTTCTGGCAGCAGGCATCTGTCGATCTGACCAGCCTGTTGAAGAAGCTCATGCCGCACCTGCGCGGTATGGGCCTGGGCCTGCTTGGCAAACTGGCTGGGGTGGGCGCAGGCTTCTTGCTATTCATCGGAGCGTTGATCGTGGCCGGGATCGTCATGGCCTATGGCTCCAACGGAACCCAAAGTGCAGTGCAGATCGCCACGCGTATCTCTGGTCCGGAGCGGGGTCCGCAGATCGCTGAGCTCTGCACGGCCACCATACGTGCCGTCGCCCAGGGCGTGGTGGGTATCGCCTTCATCCAGATGTTGCTGGTCGGCGTCGGTTTCGTCGTCATGGGCATACCGGGCGCCGGCCTGCTGGCCTTGGCCGTCCTGCTACTCGGCATCATGCAATTGCCCGCCACCCTCATCACTATCCCGGTGATCATCTTCGTCTTCGCCACACAAGGTCCAACGATTGGGGTGATTGTCTTCTCCATCTACACCTTCGTCGCCGGCCTGGCCGATAACGTGCTCAAACCCTTACTGCTGGGCCGAGGGGTCAATGTGCCAATGCCTGTAGTGCTGATCGGCGCCCTGGGCGGCATGGTCACGGGCGGCATCATTGGCTTGTTCATCGGTCCGGTGATCCTGGGGGTGGGTTACATGCTGTTCTGGCACTGGGTGGAGGATCCGCGCCCGGACACAGAGCTGGGCGAAGAGAAGGCGACTTGATGCGGCTGGACCGCCCCTATGCCGTCATCACCAGTCCCAGTCTGGATACTCCTGTTCGGAGCCATCGGGCTCTCCGGCTGCGTGCAGTTGGGGCCCGACTTCCAGTCGCCGCGTGAGGGCTGGATCGAGCACTGGAACAGCCCAGCGATCGAACAGGCGAGCCTGCAGCACCCGCAACCTGACTTTCGCCAGTGGTGGCAGGTATTCGCTGATCCAACCCTCGATGCGCTGATCGCTGAAGCGGATGCGAACAACCCGAGCCTGGAAATTGCCGGCCTGCGAGTCGTGGAGGCCCGTGCTCAGCTCGGAATCGCCCTGAGCGGGCGCTACCCGCAGTTGCAGCAGGGGCGCGCCGACAGCGTCTATTTCGAGCGTCACCAGTCCGGAGGCAGGAACCCGCAGAACAGTCACTTCTGGGAGCACAGCGCCGGTTTCGAAATTGGCTGGGAACTGGACTTCTGGGGGCGCTTCAGCCGCGCTATCGAGTCCGCCGATGCCGCCTACTTCGCCGCACAGGCCAACTACGAAGACGTGCTGGTCCTGCTCCGCGCCCAGGTGGCGGAAACCTATTTCACGCTGCGCACTTCCGAGGCTCGCCTGCGCATCGCCCGCGAGAACGCCAATCGGCAGAAGCGCAGCCTGGAAATAACCGAGCGCCTATTCAAAAGTGGTGACACGGGTGAGCTCGATTTCCAGCAGGCCAAGACTCAGTACCTTGGCACCCTGAGCACCATTCCTGACTTCGAGGCCCAGGTGGCGCGTACGCGCAATGCCCTGGCCGTGCTGATTGGCCGTCCGCCGAGCCCTCTGACGGAACTGCCTGAGCAGCAAGGGCTGATTCCGCTGCCCGACCGCGCCGTGCTGCAGGATGTCCCGGCCAACCTGCTGCTACGGCGCCCGGACGTACGCGCCGCTGAACTCGCGGTTGCGGCCCAGTCTGCCCTGATCGGCGTGTCCGAAGCAGACCTGTATCCCTCCCTGAGCCTGCTGGGCAGTATTGGCTGGACGGCCACCACCCTGGATGGTGCTTCTGACAGCTTCGACCTCGTTGCCGGCCCCAGCCTGGTCTGGAATCTCTTCGACTACGGTCGCATCAAGAACAATGTGCGGGTGCAGGATGCCCGCCTGCAGCAGCTGATCGAAGCTTACCGAGACGGAGTCCGTCAGGCCGCGCGTGAAGCCGACGATGCGGCCACGGGAATGACCAAGGCGCTGGAAAGCGAGGGCATCCGCCACGAGGCGGCCCTGGCGGCAATGCGCTCGCTGGAGCTGGCCAACGACCAATACCTTGAGGGCTTTGCGGATTTCCAGCGTGTGTTGGATGCCCAGCGCGAGCTGTTCCAGCAACAGGAGAGTTACCTGGTCAGCCGTAACGATGCCGTGCTCAGCCTGATCGCCCTGTACAAGGCTCTCGGTGGCGGTTGGTACAGGGCAGAGCCGGTCATCGACCCGGCTACTCGCGAACAGATGGAACAACGCACCGACTGGGGCGGCCTGCTGGACGAGCCCCCGCCCACCCAAGCTTCTCCGCCCTCCGAACAAGGTGAGTGACGATGAGCGAACAACCGCAGCCTCCCGTCCCTGAATCGGCTCCGCAGGAAGCAGTGAGCGAGGCCGATCCGGTCAAAAAAGGGACGAGATGGGTGGTCGGACTGATTGTCCTGAGCCTCGCCTGGTACTTGATGGCTGATCGCTTTACGCCCTATACGCAGCAGGCGCGTGTGCAGACTTTCGTGGTGCCGGTGGCGGCCGAGGTGTCTGGCCGGGTGACCCAGGTTCACGCGCGCAACAATCTGGACGTGAGGGCAGGCGACATGTTGTTCGAGGTCGATCCGCAGCAGTATCAGATCGCGGTTGACCGCGCCCGCGCCGATCTGGAAACCACGCGTCGGCAGATCGGCGCCAGCACTGCGGCGATCGATTCGGCGCTGGCTTCCCTGCGTGCAGCGCAGGCTAACGAACTCAAGGCAAAGCAGGATAACGACCGCCTCGAGCGCCTGTACCGCGAAGACCCGGGCACCATTTCCGTACGCCGTCTCGAAGGCGCCCGAGCCACCCTCGAACAAGCCATCAGTCAGGTCGCGGCAGCCCGCGCCGACGTGCAGCGTGCGCGTGAGCAGCAGGGCGGCAGCGAGGAGGAGAACGCGCAGTTGCGCAGCGCCGCCACCGCCCTTGAGAAGGCCGAGCTGGACCTGGCCAATACCCGCATACGAGCCCGTTCGGCGGGCCTGATCACCGACCTGCGCACCGATGTCGGCCAGTATGCGGCCGCCGGCAATCCGGTCATGACGCTGATTGCGATCCACGACCTGTGGATAAGCGCAGACCTGACCGAGAACAACCTCAGCCACGTCGAGCCCGGCACACCGGTTGCGATTGTGTTGGACGCTTACCCTGGCGAGGTATTCGAGGGGCGAGTACGCAGCGTCGGATACGGTGTCAGCGTTGGCCAGGCCACCGCGCCGGGCACCTTGCCGACCGTGCAGAATAGCCGGGACTGGCTGCGCCCGGCGCAACGCTTTCCGGTGATCATCGAGTTCGATCCAGGCGAGCTGCCCGGAGTGCAGGGCCTGCGGGTTGGTGGTCAGGCGGAAGTAATGGCTTTCCCAAGCAGGGGTAACCCGCTCAACCCGCTTGGCTGGCTTTTCATCCACTTCATGAGCTGGCTGTCCTATGCCTACTGAGTGCGATCCCCGCAGCCAGCGCGCGCTAAGGCTGGCCTGCGGCACTGCACTGTGCCTGGCCATCAGTTTCGGTCTGGACGTGCCGATTCCGTTTCTGCCGCCGATCTTCACGTTGTTCCTGCTGGCATCGTCCAATCGGCCGCTGCCCCTGAAGGCCGGACCGGGACTTGCGCTGATGATCATGCTGACCACCGGAAGTGGGCTGCTGCTGATCGCGCCCCTGCGCCATGCGCAGGCGAGTGGCGTGCTGCTGGTGGGGTTGTGCCTGTTTCTCTGTTTCCGGTATGGCCTGCGCGGCGGAAACCCGCTCGTGGCCAATTTCCTGGTCGTCGGCCTGACCCTGATCTCGGCGGCCGGCACCGCCGACTTCGGCCTGGCGCTGACGGTCATCGAGGCGCTGGCCAAAGGCATCCTCCTGGCCACGCTGGTTGCGGCGTTCAGCCACTGGCTGTTTCCCGATCCTGTCGATGCCCCGGCGGCACCTGCACGCCCTGTGCTGGAATCCTCCGAGTCCGCCTGGATTGCCCTGCGTGCGGCATTGGTGGTGCTGCCAACCTTCCTTCTGGCGCTGATCGACCCGGCCAGCTACATGCCGGTGATCATGAAGTCGGTGAGCCTCGGGCAGCAGGTTTGCAGTACCAGCACCCGCGACGCCGGTCGTGAGTTGCTGGGCTCGACGCTGCTCGGCGGCGTGCTGGCCATCCTGTTCTGGGGGGCTTTGAGCATATTTCCCCACCTGTGGATGTTCTTCCTCTGGATGCTGCTGTTCGGCCTGTTGCTGGCCCGCAAGCTCTACAGGCTGGTCCCGACACGGCACAAAACCGGGCTCTGGCTCAACACCTGGGTGACCCTGATCATCCTGCTGGGCCAGTCGGTGCAGGACAGTGCCAGCGGCAAGGATGTCTACACCGCCTTCTTCGTGCGCATGGGGTTGTTCATCGCGGTCACCCTCTACGCCTGCGGTGCGGTTTACCTGATCGACAGCCACCGTTATCGCCGACAACGGCGCGCCGCCACCTGAAGGGGGGACACATGTTGCTCAACCTGCTGGTCGGAATCCCCGTGATGTTGCTCTGCCTGCTGATGCAGGCCTACTTCGTGTCCCTCTGCCTGCGCCAATACGTTCGGTTCAGGAAGAGCCGGCAAGGGCACGATACGCAGTTCCTGAATGCGGCTCTGCTGTCGCTGGTGATGCTGCTCATGCTGCTGGGCAACTTCGCCCAGATGGCTATCTGGGCGCTGTTGTTCTGGTTTCTGGGGGAGTTCGGCCAGTTCGCCACGGCTCTGTACCACTCAGGCGTGAACTTCGCCACGCTGGGCTATGGCGACATTGTGATGTCCGAGACCTGGCGCCTGCTCGGGCCCCTGGAGGCTGCCAACGGCATCCTGATGTTCGGTGTATCCACGGCGGTGATGACCGGCGCGGTGATGGACATCATCAAGTACCAGATGGCGCAGGGGAGGGAGCACTAGCAGGCGGCTAGACTGAAACTGTCCGCCCGCCGCTTTTGGGAGGTGCAGCATGAAGATCCGTTCAGGCTTCATCGGCAGTATCGGCCAGACTCCCCTGCTGCGCCTCGGCCGGCTCAGTGACGAGACCGGATGCGACATCCTCGCCAAGGCTGAATTCCTCAACCCCGGCGGTTCGGTGAAGGACCGCGCGGCCCTCTATATCCTCGATGACGCCGAGCGCCACGGGCGGCTCCGGCCGGGGGGGACGGTGGTCGAAGGTACGGCGGGCAATACCGGCATCGGCCTCGCGCACATCTGCGCCGCACGCGGTTACCGTTGCATCATCGTGATTCCTGATAACCAATCGCCAGAAAAGCTCGATCTGCTACGCACGCTAGGTGCCGAGGTTCGCCCGGTGCCGCCCAAGCCTTACAAGGACCCGGACAACTACCAGAAGATTGCTGGACGCCTCGCCGCCGAACTACCCAATGCCATCTGGGCCAATCAGTTCGATAACCTCGCCAATCGCCAGGCGCACCTGGAAACGACCGGACCAGAAATCTGGGCCGACACTGAAGGCCGCGTGGACGCCTTCGTCTGTGCTACTGGCACCGGCGGCACGTTGGCGGGTGTGGCGCGTTCCCTCAAGGCGCGTGAACCAAAAGTGCGCATTGTTCTTGCCGATCCCATGGGTAGTGCACTCTACCACTGGGTGAAGCACGGCGAACTGCTCGCCGAAGGCAGTTCGATCACCGAGGGCATAGGCACCACACGGATCACTGCCAACCTCGAGGGTACGCCCATCGACGATGCCGTGCAGGTCGACGATCCGACGTGCGTGGCGATGGTCTATCGGTTGCTGAGGGAGGAGGGGCTATTTGTCGGTGGCTCGTCTGGCATCAACCTGGCGGCAGCCGTGCAGGTGGCCCGCGAGTTGGGGCCGGGGCATACCGTGGTGACCTTGTTGTGTGATCGGGGCGGGCTGTATGCGGGGCGGCTGTTCAATGCGGCGTGGTTGGAGGAGAAGGGGCTGCTGGCTGCGGCGGCCCCACCTCCAGCCCCTCTCCTTGCACCGAGGTGAGGGGCGATCCCCGGAAACTACTGCTCGGCTGGATCGAACTGCAGCATCAGTGACCAGGGCGCATTGCAGTTGCCGACGAAGATCGGGTGCAGCAGGCAACGGGTGTTGCCAGGCCCGCGGAAGCGCAGCTGTTTGCCTTCGCGGATGACGGATCGGGCTTCGACGGGCAGGTCGCTAGCCGCGTCGCCAAGGCGCTGGGCGTTCGGGTGGGTGACGTAGTTACCGGCGTTGGAAAGCAGGGCGTAGTGGCCATTGCCGAAGGGCTTCTGCTGGCTAAGGCGCTCCTGCAACTGTTGCAGGCTGTAGTCGGCGCCCAGGATGCCCAGGAAGCGGCCGCCGGCCTGCATGGGCGTCATGAAGGAGGTCATCAGCACAGTGTTGCCCGCCACGGTGTATTCGTAGGGCTCGAGGAATACGTCACGCCCCTTGCGCCGGGGCAGTTCGTACCAGTCACCGTCGTAACCCACCAGGCACTCGCGCTGGATGCTGCCAGCGCCGCGGTTCCAGTAAGCCATGATCCGGCCCGTATGGTCGTAGCCGCTCTGGCTGGCGAACTCGGCGTCGCGCTGGTCCAGGGCGTTGGGTTCAGCGGCGCAGGCGAAGGCCAGCAGGTCGGGGTTTTGCGCCAGGTATTGCTGCATCACGGCGTCGACCTGCTCGCGCTGCGGGCCGAAGCCACGGGCGTGCAGGCCGAGGATGAAATTCTTCAGGCCGTAGAGCGCAGCGGCCATGACCGCGAACTGGTTCTGCAGGAGATTCGCTTCTCGGGCCAGCAGGACCTCGGCGGTTTCCTCACGGGCGGCGCTTTCGGCACGCTGCACGTCGGCCAGGGCGCGTTCGCTTTCCTGGCGGATGGTGGCGACCACGTTGCCGATGTCGGCGGTGGCATTGGCCGACTGGGTGGCCAGGCGCCGGACTTCATCGGCTACGACCGCAAAGCCCCGGCCTAGCTCGCCGGCGCGTGCGGCCTCGATGGCGGCATTGAGGGCCACCAGGTTGGTGTTCTTGGCGATCTGTTTGATCACCTCGGAGACCTTGCTGATTTCGGTCCAGCGGTCATTGAGCCCGGCTACGAGCTGCTTGACCTGGTCAATGGTGGAGTTGCCTTGGGTGTTGCTATCCGTTGCCGGCGCGACGGATTGGCGAGCGTTGCTGTGCATCGGGAGTTACCGAACGAGGAGTGGGCAGGGCGCCGCAAGCGAGGCGAGAGAACGGTGCCCGGCGGGCCGGGCACCGGGGGTGGCTTACCAGCCGAGCTGCTTGTTGAAGCCCAGGGCGTCGTAGTAATCACCCTGGTAGGCGATCTTGCCGTCCTTGATGCGGACGAAGCTGACGCCCTCGAACTTCAGAGGCTTGTTGGTGGCCGGGGTTTCTGCGCTCCAGGCACCGCTGTTGGTGCCACTGAACTCCCACTGGAAGGCAATGCCGTCAGAACTGACGATGGGCTCGCTGGTCATCTTCCAGGTCAGGTCCGGCACGGCGGTGATGAATACCTTGATCACATTGTCGCGCGCGGCGGTGCGCCCCTTCTGCGGGGTGCCGACGGTGGCATCGAAGTACACCGCATCCTCGGTGAGGAAGGTAGCGGCCTTGTCGACGTCATGGGCGTTCCAGGCGGCCATGTAGCCGTCGACGATCGTCTTGGCATCGTCCGCCGCCTGGGCGAGACCCGCCAGGCCGCAAAGCAGGATGAAGCTGAAATTACGCAAGGTATTACGCATGGCTTGTTCTCCTGTGGGGCGTCGAGTCGGCGCCGATGGACGCCGTTGTTTGTGTAAAGCTAAGCAGGGCTAGGTGTTTAGTGCTTGAACATCACATGGCGCACGGCGGTGTAGTCCTCCAGCCCGTACATGGACATGTCCTTGCCGTAGCCGGAATGCTTCACGCCGCCGTGGGGCATTTCGCTGGTCAGCATGAAGTGAGTGTTGA
>NZ_JAGTIS010000012.1 GCF_018704125.1 Metapseudomonas boanensis
ATCCTGGGCAAACTGCCGACCGTCGAGGAGTACATGGCCTACGCGAAGAACATCGACAGCATGGCGGCCGATATCTACCGCTACCTGTCCTTCGACCAGATCGCCGAGTACAAGGAAGCCGCTGCGAACGCCAAGATCCCGGTCGTTCAAGCCTAAGCCCTAACCGGCCATGAAGAAGCCCCGCCCCGTGCGGGGCTTCTTCTTTGTCGTTGTCGCAACGCCGCGTAGCCCAACAAGACCCCGAGCCACTGAACATTGGGCTTCGCTAGCCCAGTGGCAACCGGCCGCAAGCAATCACGCGCCCCGCCTTGCAGACGTACCTGCAGCAGCTATGTTCCATGTAAGGGCGGACAATCGTGACGGAGCTAAGTGATGAAACAGACGGTGTTGATTGTGATCTTCGCGCTGGGCCTTGCTGCGTGCTCCAGCGAATACCTGATTGCCACGGCCGACGGCCAGATCATCACCACCCATGAGAAGCCCGAACTGGACCGGGACACCGGCATGATTGAGTTCGAAGACGACGAGGGCCGCACCCAACAGATTCCCCAATCCCAGGTGAAGCAGATCATCGAACGTTGAGGTAGCTCCAGCCTCAAATCCTTGACCCCGCCCTGGCGGGGTTTCTTTTTTTGAGCCACTGGCACATCGCTTGCTTTAGCCAGTTCACCAATACTCACTCCAATGGCGGAGCGGGTTGATGACGATGGCGTCGATTCCAGTGGCAGCTCCGGCAGCACTGGGGCGGCGCCATTTTGCTGATTAGGTGGCAAGAAACCATGACCGATAAGCAGACCCCTACACGATCGGACAGCCTGGACTGGGTGGCCGGCAGCGATGCCCCGGAAAAGTGCATGCTCAACCTGGGCTTCATGCCCCTGACCGATTCAGCCTCCCTGATCGTCGCCGCCACTCAGGGATTCGCGCAGCCATACGGGCTGACACTCAATCTGCAGCGCCAGGCATCCTGGGCAACCCTGCGCGACAAGCTGCTGGGCGGAGAGCTTGATGCCGCGCAGGCACTCTACGGTCAGGTCTATGGCATCCAGTTCGGGATCGGTGGCCCTGCTGCCGACATGGCGATCCTGATGACCCTGTGCCAAAACGGTCAGGCCATCAACCTCTCGGAACCCCTCAAGCGCACCGGCGTGACCAGTTCAGAGGCACTGACCCGCCACGTGCTCCATGGCGGTGCACGCCTGACCTTCGCCCAGACCTTTCCTACTGGCACCCATGCGATGTGGCTCAACTACTGGCTGGCGGCCCAAGGCATTCATCCGCTGCATGACGTCGACACAGTGGTGGTGCCGCCCTCGCAGATGGTCACTCACCTCAAGGCTGCCCGCATCGATGGCTTCTGTGCTGGCGGCCCCTGGGGCGCGCTGGCCGTGGAGCAAGGCCAAGGCTTTACCCTCGCCACAAGCCAGATGATCTGGTCCGATCATCCGGAGAAAGTCCTCGCCGTTACCCAGGCATTTACCGAGCAATACCCCAACACAGCCCGTGCCCTGACCATGGCCCTGCTGGAGGCCAGCCGTTTTATTGAAGACAACCTGGAGAATCGCCGCAGCACGGCCCAGCTGATCAGTGGCAGCGACTATGTCGACGTCCCCGTTTCGGCTATCGAACCACGCTTTCTGGGGCACTACGAGGACGGTCTCGGCAACGCCTGGGAGGACGCTCATCCCTTACGGTTCTTCGATCAGGGAAGGGTCAACATGCCTTACCTCTCGGATGGCATGTGGTTCATGACTCAATTCCGTCGCTGGGGCCTGTTGCGTGACGATCCAGACTATCTCGGCATCGCACGCCAGGTTCAGCGGATCGATCTTTACAAACAGGCCGCTGGAGCACTGGGCATCGAGGTGCCCGAACCCATGCGCAGCGCCACACTGCTCGACGGCAAGCGCTGGGACGGTAGCGATCCAGCAGGCTATGCCCGCAGCTTCCCGATCCATGCACTGGCTGGCAGCACCCAGGCCATGGCCCTGTAGCCGCGAGGGAAGACCGACATCATGTTGCGCATTCTCCTGATCAACGATACGGCCAAGAAAGTCGGCCGCCTGAGAGCCGCTCTGGTCGAAGCCGGCTTCGAGGTCATCGACGAGTCCGGCCTTACCATCGATCTGCCGGCGCGGGTCGAGGCAATTCGCCCGGACGTGATCCTCATCGACACTGAGTCCCCTGGGCGGGACGTCATGGAACAGGTCGTACTGGTAAGCCGTGACCAGCCTCGCCCCATCGTCATGTTCACCGACGAACACGACCCCAATGTAATGCGCCAGGCTATCCAGTCCGGCGTCAGCGCTTACATCGTCGAAGGCATTCAGGCCGATCGCCTCCAGCCTATTCTCGACGTCGCCATGGCCCGCTTCGAAAGCGACCAGGCGTTACGCGCCCAGCTCACAGCCCGCGACCAGCAACTGGCCGAACGCAAGCGCATCGAACTGGCGAAAGGGCTGTTGATGAAGATGAAAAGCTGCAACGAAGAGGAGGCCTATACCCTAATGCGGCGCCAGGCCATGAGTCGACAGCAGAAGCTGATCCAGGTAGCCGAACAGATCATCGCCATGCACGAGATGCTGGGGCACTGACCGCAGACTCTGGCAACTGTATCGCTGACCGGCACCGCTGTACTGCTCCAGTCGCGTCATACAGGAAAACTGTACGGCTTGCGTTGTACGGCCGTGTATCTGCAAGCCGTCAACGGTAGTCGCTAGGGTTGTAGGCACCACACACTGCCTGCGAGCTCCCCGATGACCACTCAGCCGCTCGAACGCCAGTTGCTCGAAGACGCCGACCAGCGCGCCCTGCGCTATCTCGATGGTACTGACTGCCGCAGGGTCTTCCCCTCCCAGGCAGCCATCGAGGCATTGCGGGGATTCGACGAGCCCATGCCACAAGAGGGACGCCCAGCCAATGAGGTGCTGCGCCAGCTTGACGAACTGGGTTCGCCGGCCACCACCGCCTCCAACGGACCACGCTATTTCGGCTTCGTCATCGGCGCGACGCTGCCGGCCGCCGCCGCGGCAGAGCGGCTGCTACTGGCCTGGGATCAATGCGCCTCGTCCTTCGACAACTCACCGGCTGCCCACCGCATCGAGCAAGTCGCAGCCCGCTGGGTCCTGGAAACCCTTGGCTTGCCCAGACAATGCGCCGTGGGCTTCGGCACCAGCGCCACCGCCTGTACTCTCGCCGCACTGTCGGCTGCACGCCGTAGCCTGCTCGCCCGCCAAGGCTGGGATTTCGACGCCGACGGCTTGATCGGCGCACCGGAGATTCGAGTAGTGGTCTCGGAAACCACTCACATCACGGTGAAGAAGGCCCTGCGCATTCTCGGTTTCGGAATGCGGCGCCTCATAGTCGCACCCACCGACGCCCAAGGGCGCGTAGATGCCTCCCGGCTCCCGGAGCTGGACGCCCGCACTATCCTCTGCCTACAGGCCGGCGAGGTGAATACCGGCGAATTCGACCCCTTCGCGGAACTCATGCCCCGAGCCAAAGCAGCGGGCGCCTGGGTTCATGTCGATGGCGCCTTCGGACTCTGGGTGCGCGCTTCGTCGAGTTCGGCGCTGGCGGCAGACGTGGAGCAGGCCGACAGCTGGACCACCGACGGCCATAAGTGGCTGAACACCCCCTATGACGGCGCCATGGCCATCTGCCGCCACGCTGACGCCATGGCCAGCGCGATGAACAGCGATGCGGCCTACGCCACCGCCTCTCGCGACGCGCAGAAGAACCTGACCCTGGAATTCTCCCGCCGTGCCCGTGGCATCCCGATCTGGGCAGCACTGGCAGCCCTTGGCCGCGACGGCCTGCGGTCGATGATCGACCGGCACCTGCGACAGGCCGCTGAGTTGGCGGCCGGGCTGCGCGCAGCAGGTTTCGAGGTACTCAACCGTCCTGTGCTCAATCAGGTGCTAGTGCGTGCCACCAGCGACGCACACACGGTGGCCATCCGCGAAGCCGCGCAGCGCTCAGGCGAGGTCTGGTTCGGGCCCACGCTCTGGCAAGGGCGTCCGGCGTTCCGCCTCAGCTTATCCTCATGGCGCACCACCGATGCCGACGTCCAACAACTGGTTAGCCTGCTGGCTGCGCTGCGCCAAGCGAGCGCCTCACCCGCGAGCTGAAGCGCCAGGGCCTGCCATGAAAAGGTGCCGCAAGCACTCGACAGGCCCCTGCATTGCGCTTATCTTCCCCGCCAGGCCACCACAGTGGCTGACGTCGCTCGGACGGTTCCGGGCGCTTACGTATCCGAGGAAAGCATGGCTGACCAGCGTTCTCCGCGCCGTTTTGCGCGCATCGATCGTCTCCCCCCCTACGTCTTCAACATCACCGCCGAACTCAAGATGGCTGCCCGTCGTCGTGGCGAGGACATCATCGACCTGTCCATGGGCAACCCCGACGGCGCTACCCCGCCGCACATTGTCGAGAAGCTCGTGCAAGTCGCCCAGCGTGAAGACACCCACGGATACTCCACTTCCCGCGGTATTCCCCGCCTGCGCCGAGCCATCTCGCGTTGGTACAAGGACCGTTACGACGTGGAGATCGATCCGGAAACCGAAGCCATCGTCACAATCGGCTCCAAGGAAGGCCTGGCACACCTGATGCTCGCCACCCTTGACCACGGCGACACGGTGCTGGTGCCCAACCCCAGCTACCCGATCCACATCTATGGCGCCGTGATCGCCGGTGCCCAGGTGCGCTCCGTGCCCCTGGTACCGGGTGTGGACTTCTTTGCCGAACTTGAGCGGGCCATTCGCGAAAGCATCCCGAAACCGAAGATGATGATCATCGGTTTCCCCTCCAACCCTACGGCGCAGTGCGTGGAGCTGGATTTCTTCGAGCGTGTGGTGGCCCTGGCCAAGCAGTACGACATCCTGGTAGTCCACGACCTGGCCTACGCCGACATCGTCTACGACGGCTGGAAGGCGCCCTCGATCATGCAAGTACCGGGCGCCAAGGACATCGCGGTGGAGTTCTTCACCCTGTCCAAGAGCTACAACATGGCTGGTTGGCGCATTGGCTTCATGGTCGGCAACCCAGAACTGGTCAGCGCCCTGGCGCGGATCAAGAGTTACCACGACTACGGCACCTTCACCCCGCTGCAGGTGGCGGCCATCGCCGCACTCGAGGGGGACCAGCAATGCGTACGGGATATCGCCGAGCAATACCGGCAGCGGCGCAACGTTCTGGTGAAAGGCCTGCACGAGATCGGCTGGATGGTTGAGAACCCCAAGGCCTCGATGTACGTCTGGGCCAAAATCCCCGACGCCTATGCCGAACTTGGCTCGCTGGAGTTCGCCAAGAAACTGTTGGCGGAGGCCAAGGTCTGCGTCTCACCGGGCCTCGGTTTCGGTGATTACGGTGACGACCATGTGCGCTTCGCCCTGATCGAAAACCAGGACCGTATTCGCCAGGCAGTACGTGGTATCAAGAGCATGTTCCGGGCAGACGGCCTGCTTACGCCCCCCGCCAGGGCACGGAAAAACGAGCAGCCGTGACGCTGACCCGCGCCCCCGAGTCACAGGGGGCGCATTTTCCCTTCATTTCGCCTGAACCCCCCGCCTGGCAAGGGTTCCCGCCCTCGCGGACAGCTCTTCGAGTAGAACAAAAAATAACCACTCGTCGGCTTTTAGATCATTTTTTGAACAAAACAGGGCTTAATAGGTTCTGATGTAAGCCTTAGTACATCGCGCTGTTCTCATCCATGGTCGGCTTACGGCGCGCATACCTTATTTCCCCTTGAGTCCGGAGAGATTCCCAAAGCACCCAATCCGGTGCAGGCGACTTCTTTGTCTCAAAAAAGGAGGAACGGCGTATGAAGACATGAAAGCAACTGTGCGACGTGACAACAAAGAACCATGACTCAAAGCCCAAAGAGGCTCACGAGTAAGCAACTAGATCTAATCGGTGCCCTTACTGCATCAGCACACCAACTTACTTTGTAGAACAAGAGGTAAACCATGGAGCTGTACCATCTGATGACTTCCCTGTTCCAACAGGAAGCAACCATGGAACTAATGCGCATGGGTATTGTTTATGCCCACCTTATTGCTTGCTGCGTAGCGATCGGTCTTGTCCTCACAAGCGACGTCGCCATGATCAAGCAACTGGTACAAGGCAACGACGCCGCTCATAGTGACAAAACCCATCTTGATACGCTGAAGAAAACTGTACTGTTTGCACTTGCGGCACTCTGGGTAACTGGGATAGGTATCGTCCTACTGGACTACTCTGTCAAAGGCGCGGTGTATTTCCTCAACCCCAAACTCCAGGCCAAGATCCTGATCGTAATGCTCCTGACCATCAACGGCTTCCTGCTCCACAGCGTTGTAATGCCTGCCCTGGTCAAGGCTGGCACGCTGCTCAAGCTGGAAGCGAATGCCCGTACCCTCGCGGTATTCTCGGGCGTCGTCTCCGGAGTTTCCTGGTTCTATGCGGCCATGCTGGGCATCGCCCGCCCGCTCAGCTGGAAATACTCCCTTGGCGAAATCATGTTTGCTTACCCGCTGTTCATTTGCGCAGGCTTCATCATGATGACACTGCTGGTCAGTTGGGCAAGCAAGCGAGCTGAACGTGTCACTCGCGCTCGAGTGGCCCCCGCACTCGCCTCCTGACAGGAGCTGACTGGGCAGGGATGCCCAGTATTAAGAAATACTATTTTTCGCGACATCCACTCAGTAATTCTCCGCAAGACTTTCTTCTTTCATATCCCCTGCAATAAACTCTTTTTAATGTTTCGGGTACATGCAAGTACTCTTCATAGATAAGACCACAATCCCGCCTACGAATACTCGTACTTCCGTACCAAACTCCGCGACCATCCGTCGGTCGACCCGGTAGAACTTTTTGTCTGTCTCGCACACGAACTGCTGCAACTCCAAACAACGCTAAGGAAATGCAGTGATCGACCTGACAACCTGGAACCTGACCGTTCCCGCTTATGACTCGGCAACCCTGATCAGCACCGAGCGTCTCAATAACGGCTATGAAAGCCAGTACTTTCGCCGTAATGACGACGGCAGTATCACTTTCTGGGTTCCGGTAACCGGCTCCGTCACCGAGGATGCCCGATATCCCCGTACAGAACTTCGCGAAACCCAGGCTGACGGAACGCTGAGTTACTGGTACCACAGCAGTTCGGATAGCTACCTGAGTGCCGTCCTCTCCGTAGAGCAGGTGCCCAGCGAAGGCAAGATCATCATTGGCCAGATCCACAGCAAGGACGAGCCCGGCAGCCAGAACGACCCGCTGCTTAAATTGCAGTACCACTACCTGCGCGGCAAAGGTCGAATCGAGGCACTGCTGCGCAAACGTCCCGGTGACACCGAAGTGGAGAACATCCTGCTGGTTGATGATGTGCCGCTTGGCCAACGCTTCGGCTACGACTTCCGCCTGACGCCTACCGGTAAACTGGGTATCGTGATCACCAGTCCTGACGATGACGGCAATCACTACCGCGAACTCAGTGGCTACTGGAGTCTGCAGCAGCTCTACTTCAAGGCTGGCGCCTATATCCAGGACAACTATGGCCCCAGCAACGAGGGTGGGCGGGTGACCTTCTACTGGCTCAACGGCCTGCATCGCTGACTTCCTGCACCTCGCACCCTTCGGCACGGAGCCCGGGCCCTCCATCCGATAAAGTCCCGGACTGAAGCCCGGGCTACCATTGAGCGGCGGAATGAGTCATCAATCGGGCCGTGCCGGCGTAGAATCAACTTTCCGCCGCATCCCCCTGGAGAGTTCCTGCGCAATGGCCCGACTGTCGCTTGAATTTCCTGAAGACCAGTATTGCTACTCGACCCACCTCACCGTCCGGGTTACCGACATCAACGCCGCCAACCACCTCGGCAATGACTCGATGATCTCGATGATCTCCGAAGCCCGTGCGCGCTTCCTGTTCGAATACGGCATCAACGAAGCGACGGAAGACGGCACGGGCATCATCGTCACAGACCTGGCCACGACCTATCGGGCGGAAGCCCATGCCCGCGACCAGCTGCTGTTCGAGGTCGGCGTCATGGACTTCAACAGATACGGTGGGGACATCACCTTCCGCATCAGCCGACCCGCCGATGGCAAACTCATCGCTATGGCCAAGTCCGGTTTCGTCTTCTTCAACTATCAAACCTCCCGCGTCGTGCCGATGCCCGACGGCTTCCGCGGCACCTTTCCCAGGGTGAACTGGCTGGATTGAATCCCGCACCGTCCCAACTCGGTGCACACGCGACCACTTCGCCCCCTTTTGAGCCAGCCGACTCAAGCCGTGTTTTCCCGAAAACCGCTCTGAAACAGGCCTTTCCAGAATATGGCCCAGCTCTTGCTCAGCAATTGCCAAAGGTAGCCAACGGCGGCTGCCCGACCAAACGACAAAGGCGTCGCGTCACTCCGCATCAATGCGGGCAGTGATGCGGCGCTTTTTTCGTTTCAGCCCCAGCGATGGGGCCGGTGGACGGGCCGGGATCCGGACGTTCGCATGCAGCTCACTCAATCCCGCTGCGGCTCCAGCCGCAGAACGGAGCGCCACAAGCGCGACGTTTTACCGGGAGGCACGACCGCCGTGCCCACGATCACGGCGGACGCGCCTCCCGGCCCCTAACTGCAGATGAGGTGTTCGATGACTACGAGTTTCTGGAAGGCCGGCCACACGCCCACCCTGTTCTCCGCATTTCTCTACTTCGACCTGAGCTTCATGGTCTGGTACGTACTTGGCCCCCTGGGTGTTCAGATCGCCGCCGACCTGCAACTGACCACGCAGCAGCGTGCCCTGATGGTCGCCACCCCGATCCTCGCTGGCGCGGTACTGCGCTTCCTGATGGGCCTGCTGGCCGATCGCACCTCGCCGAAGACCGCAGGCCTGCTTGGCCAAGTGGTAGTGATCTGCGCATTGTTCGGTGCTTGGCAGATGGGGGTCCACAGCTATGAGCAAGCCCTGCTGCTCGGCCTGTTCCTCGGCTTTGCCGGCGCCTCCTTCGCGGTAGCGCTGCCGCTGGCTTCCCAGTGGTACCCGGCAGAACATCAGGGCAAGGCCATGGGTATTGCCGGCGCAGGCAACTCCGGCACAGTGCTGGCCGCCCTGTTCGCTCCCGGCCTGGCAACCATGTTCGGCTGGAACAACGTCTTCGGACTTGCCCTCATCCCACTGGTGCTGACCCTGGCGATCTTTGCCCTGGCCGCCCGTAACGCGCCCAACCGCCCGGCGCCCAAGGCCCTCGGTGACTACCTGAAAGCGCTGGGCGACCGCGACAGCTGGTGGTTCATGTTCTTCTACAGCGTGACCTTTGGCGGCTTCCTCGGCCTGGCCAGCACCCTGCCCGGCTACTTCCACGACCAATACGGCCTGGCACCTGTCACAGCTGGCTATTACACCGCCGCCTGCGTCTTCGCCGGCAGCCTGATGCGCCCGCTGGGGGGGGCCTTTGCCGACCGTGTTGGCGGTATCCGTACCCTGCTTGCGGTCTATACCGTCGCCGCACTGTGCATCGCCGCCGTGGGCTTCCACATCTCCAGCCCCACTGCAGCGCTGGCCCTGTTCGTGGTCGCCATGCTCAGCCTTGGCGCAGGCAATGGCGCCGTGTTCCAACTGGTACCGCAGCGGTTCCACAAGGAAATCGGCGTCATGACCGGCCTGATCGGAATGGCAGGCGGCATTGGCGGTTTCTGTCTGACGGCTGGCCTCGGCGCCATCAAGCAACACACTGGGGACTACCAGCTCGGTCTGTGGCTGTTCGCCAGCCTTGGCGTGCTCGCCTGGTTCGGTCTGCACGGCGTGAAAATGCGCTGGCGCACCACCTGGGGCTCGGCTGCCGTGACCGCTGCCCGCGTCTAACCTCTGCCCTGCGGCCCGGAAACGATCCGGGCCGCTTGCACGTGGTAGGTTGGCACGCCAGCCCAACAGCTCCTTCAATCCCCAGGACGCGCGCATGCCCCTGCAACTCAGCTTCGGCGAAGCCAGCGCCACCGGTCCCCGGGCCGAAAACCAAGATGCCCTGCGCGTGGTCACCCCGGCCCCGGCACTTGCAGCGAGCAAGGGCTACCTCTTCGCTCTCGCCGACGGTGTCAGCCAGTGTGCGGACGGTGGCCTGGCCGCCCGCGCCACGTTGCAGGCCCTGGCTCTGGACTACTACTCCACGCCGGAAACCTGGCCCGTCGCGCAATCGCTGGATCGCCTCCTGGTCGCCCACAACCGCTGGCTTCAGGCAAGCGGCGCCGGCCAATCGCTGCTGACAACCCTCTCCGCCCTGGTATTGCGCGGCCGTCGCTTCACCCTCGCGCATGTCGGAGACTGCCGGGCCTATCGCTGGCATGCCGGCCAACTCGAACGCCTCAGCGAGGACCATGTCTGGGAACAACCAGGCATGCAGCATGTGCTCAAGCGTGCGCTGGGGCTAGACCAGCATCTGGTGGTGGATTACCTGGATGGCGAACTACAGGAGCAGCAGCGCTTTCTGTTGGTCAGCGACGGTGTCTGGGCGGTGCTGGGGGACCGCGGTATCCAGAGCATCCTGCAGGACGAGTCAGACTTGAGTGGCGCTGCCAAGGCGCTGGTCAGCGCGGCGCACCTGGCCGGCAGTCAGGACAATGCCAGCGCCTTGCTGATTCAGGTCGACCACTTGCCTGAGGCTGGACTGGCGGACACCCTTGCCCAACTGGATCACTGGCCGCTGCCCCCTCTGCTGCAGCCCGGGCAGGATTTCGAAGGCTGGGAGGTGGACCGCCTTCTGGCCGAGTCCCGCCAGTCGATGGTCTACCGCGTGCGCGATGCGCAGGCCCGCCGCTGGTTACTGAAAACCTTGCCGCCCAGCCGTCGCGACGAGCTTCAAGCCGGACCAGCGCTGATGCAGGAGGAATGGTTCCTGCGTCGCGTCGCCGGCCGGAACTTTCCGGAAGTCCACCCGCTGCCGCACCGCCAACACCTTTACTACGTCCAGCGCGAGTATCCTGGCCGGACCCTGGCCGAACACCTGCACATCAGTGGGCCAGTGGCGCTGCCGGAATGGCTGGACATCGCACCCCGGCTGATCAAGGCCCTGGGCATGCTGCACCGGCGCAATATCCTGCACCGCGACATCAAACCAGAGAACCTGCTCTGGGGCGATGATGGCGAGCTTCGCCTGCTGGACTTTGGCCTGGCCTACTGCCCCGGCATCTCCCAGGACGACCCCAACAGCCTCCCTGGAACCCCCAGTTTCATTGCCCCCGAGGCCTTCAGCGGCGCAGCCCCGACAAGCCGCCAGGATCTCTTTGCTGCGGGCGTTACCCTCTACTACCTGCTAACCGGTCACTATCCCTACGGCGAAATCGAGCCATTTCAGCACCCAAAGTTCGGCACCCCCGCCCCAGCCAGCCGCTACCGTCCGGATCTCCCGAACTGGATTGATGAATGGCTGCTCCGGTCACTCAGTGCCGATCCGGAAAAACGCTACGAAACAGCCGAAGAATGGTTGCTGGCGCTCGAACAGGATGAACGCAAGTCGCTCAACACGCGACCACGTCCCTTGCTGGAACGAGAACCACTGAAGGTCTGGCGTGGCATCGCCCTGATGTCGCTGTTGGTGAACCTCGCGCTGGCCTTCCTGCTCGCCAACACCTGACGCACCAACCCAGGGCAAGCAGGCTGCAATAAGGTGCGCCAGCGGCCCCAGCAAACACTGAACCTCTGGTGAAACCCAATAACCATGCGGCCTTGCAGAGTTGGCACAGCACCTGCAAAGACAGATTCGACAATCTACAAAAGCGCCCACCTCAACGACGAAGTGGCACTTTCCCGATCGAACGGGACTTGGACAAAGGCGTCCTGCTGGCAACAGCAGGCGCCTTTTTTGTTTGCGCGATTGAAATGCAGGAGCCTCCCGCATGAAGAAACTCAAGCTGGTGATGATCGGAAATGGCATGGCCGGGGTCCGTGCGCTGGAGGAACTGCTCACGCTTGCCCCAGAGCGCTACGACATCACCGTGTTCGGCGCGGAGCCGCACCCGAACTACAACCGCATCCTGCTCTCCCCCGTACTGGCCGGCGAGCAAGCGTTCGAGGACATCGTTCTCAACGATCTCGACTGGTATTCGCGGCACGACATCAAGCTGCTGCTAGGCCGCGAAGTGGTGAAGATCGATCGGATCAAGCGCCAGGTGATCGCCCAGGACGGTACAGTCGCTGACTACGATCGCCTGGTCATCGCCACGGGCTCCACTCCATTCGTTCCTCCGGTACCGGGTAACCGCCTGCAGGGCGTGATCGGCTACCGCGACATCGCCGATACCCGCGCGATGATCGAGGCCGCCCGTACCCACAGCCACGCCGTCGTCATCGGTGGCGGCCTGCTCGGCCTGGAAGCTGCCAACGGCCTGCGCCAGCGCGGCATGGACGTCACTGTGGTGCATCTCGGTGACTGGCTGTTGGATCGGCAGCTCGACGCAACCGCCGCCGGCCTACTGAAGGAGGCCCTTCAGGCCCGTGGGATCCACTTCCGCCTGGGAACCAACACAGAGGAACTGGTCGACAACGGCGAAGGCCTGGTCTGTGCCGTCCAGTTCAACGACGGCGACATCATACCCGCCGACCTTGTCGTGCTGGCCGCCGGCATCCGCCCCAATTTCCGGCTCGCGGAAGCAGCAGGCCTGCCCTGCAACCGCGGCATCCTGGTCAACGACACGCTGCAAACCTATGATCCGCGCATCTATGCCATCGGCGAGTGCGCCAACCATCGCGGTGTCGCTTACGGCCTGGTGGCGCCCCTTTTCGACCAGGCCAAGGTCTGCGCCAACCACCTCGCAGGCCTCGGCTTCGCCCGCTACCAGGGTTCGGTGACGTCCACCAAGCTCAAGGTCACCGGCATCGACCTATTCTCCGCCGGCGACTTCATGGGCAGCGAGGGTTGCGAAACCATCACCTTCTCCGACCCGGTTGGCGGCATCTACAAGAAGCTCGTGATCAAGGACAACCTGCTGGTGGGTGCCTGCCTGTATGGCGACATCGCCGACGGCGCCTGGTACTTCCGGCAGATCCGCGAGCAGCAGGATATCGGCGCCATTCGCGACCACCTGATGTTTGGCGAACCGTCACTGGAATCGGCCTACGCGCAGGAAACCCGCAAGGCCAGTATCAGCCCCATGGTTCCGGCGGCCCCGGCCAGTTTGCTCCTGACAGCCACCTTGGCCCGGCTGCATGCCAAGCAAACCGCTCTGAGCGCGTGATTGGACGCTTCGATACCTCTTCAAGCCCAGACTTACGGAAGCTTCAACATGTCCCTGAACAGTGAAACCCAAACCACCGCCTCCACCTGCTGCTACTGCGGCGTTGGCTGCGGCGTGCTGATCGAGCACGACGGCGAGCGGATCCTGGGTGTGCAGGGCGACCCCGCGCATCCGGCCAACTTCGGCCGGCTCTGCAGCAAGGGCTCCACCCTGCACTTGACCGGCGATATCGACGCGCGTGCGCTGTACCCGGAACTGCGCCTCGCCAAGGGCCTGGCAAGAGCACGAACCGACTGGAGCACTGCCCTGGACCACGCGGCCAGCCGCTTCGCCGAAACCATCCGCGAGTACGGTCCGGACAGCGTGGCCTTCTATATCTCCGGGCAACTACTGACCGAGGACTACTACGCCTTCAACAAGCTGGCCCGGGCACTGGTCGGCACCCACAACATCGACAGCAACTCCCGGCTGTGCATGTCCTCGGCTGTGGTCGGCTACAAGCGCAGCCTGGGCGTGGACGCGCCGCCCTGCAGCTACGAAGACCTCGAACAGAGCGATTGCGTGCTGATTGCTGGTAGCAACATGGCCTTCGCCCACCCGATCCTGTTTCGTCGCCTGGAAGCGGCCAAGGCGCAGCGCCCCGACATGCGCGTCATCGTCATCGACCCGCGCCGCACTGACACCTGCGACCTGGCGGACCTGCACCTGGCCATTCGTCCCGGCACCGACGTGGCGTTGTTCCACGGCATCCTGCACATCCTGATCCAGGAAGGCTGGGTCGCCCGGCGCTTCATCGCCGAACACACCGAAGGCTTCGAGGCGCTCGAAACGCAGGCTGCCGACAGCACCCCGGAGGCGGTTGCAGAACTCTGCGGTATCACCGAGAGCGACCTGCGCTGCTGCGCCGAATGGATCGGCAAGTCGCCAACCTTCCTCTCGCTCTGGTGCATGGGCTTGAACCAGTCCACTGCCGGCAGCGCCAAAAACAGCGCACTGATCAACCTCCACCTGGCCACCGGCATGATCGGTCGCCCCGGTTGCGGCCCCTTCTCCCTCACCGGCCAGCCTAACGCCATGGGCGGCCGCGAAACCGGTAGCCTGGCCAACTTGCTGCCCGGGCATCGGGAGGCTGGCAACGCCGAGCACCGCGCCGAGGTCGCTCAATACTGGGGGGTCGACTCGCTTCCCGTGCGCCCGGGCCTCACGGCCATCGAACTGTTCGAAGCGGTCCGTGACGGACGCATCAAGGCACTCTGGATCGCCTGCACCAATCCGGCCCAATCGCTGCCCGATCAGCTGAAAATCCACGAAGCGCTGGCAGCCTGTCCCTTTGTCGTGGTCCAGGAAGCTTTTTTCACCACCGAGACCTGCCGCTATGCCGACCTGCTTCTGCCCGCTGCCAGCTGGGGCGAGAAGGAAGGTACCGTGACCAACTCCGAGCGCCGCGTCAGCCATGTGCGGCGCGCGGTCCCAGCGCCCGCAGAGGCGCGACCGGACTGGGCAATCGTCTGTGACTTCGCCCAGCGCCTGGAATCCCAACTCCGCCCCGGCCTGCCAAGCCTGTTCGACTTCGACAACGCAGAAGCCCTGTTCGAGGAATACAAGCAGCTGACCTCCGGTCGCGACCTCGATCTCACCGGCATCGACTATGCCCTGCTGGACAACCAAGGCCCCCAGCAATGGCCTCTACCCGTGGGGGCCACCCAGGGCACCCCACGGCTCTACGTCGATGGCCGCTTCCCCACTGCGAGCTCACGTGCGCGATTCGTGGCCGACGCTTATTGCGCACCACAGGAGCCACGTGATGATCGCTATCCGCTGACGCTGAACACCGGCCGCCTGCGCGACCAGTGGCATGGCATGAGCCGCACCGGCACCGCTGCCCGGCTGTTCGGCCATGTGGAACAAGCCATGCTGAGCCTGCACCCGGACGAACTGCACCAGCGGGGCCTGCAGGACGGCCAGTTGGTGCGCGTCACCAGCCGGCGCGCGAGCCTGATCCTGCCGGTGCAGAGCGATGACGCGATCCAGCCCGGTGAGGCCTTCCTTCCCATGCATTGGGGCGACCGTTTTCTCAAGGGCCTCGGCTGCAACGTGCTGACACTCCCCGCCTTCGACCCGCTGTCAAAGCAGCCGGAACTGAAGCACGCGGCCGTTGCGATAGAAGAAGCCGAACTGCCCTGGCAGTTGTTCGCGCTGATCGAAGGCGACGTTCAGCAACGCTTCGAAGCACTGCGCCCTCTGTGCGAGGACTTCGACTATGCCAGCTTGAGTCTGGCAGGCAGGGAGCGTCCCGCCCTGGTACTGCGCGCCGCACACCATGGCGCAATCGCCAAGGAGCTGCTCGACCGGATCGACGCGCATCTGAACCTGTGCGATGGCCCTGTCATCGCCTACGACGACCCCAGCCAAGCCGTCGGCAAGCGCGTGCGCGTCGACCAGGGTCGCATCACAGCCGTACGCCTGGCAGGCGAAACGGCAGCACGGCACTGGCTCAAGGATCTCTGGCAGAGCGGGCAGATGGACGAGCAGATGCGGCGCTGGCTGCTCGCTCCGCTCAGCACCCCGCCCTCGGCCGCAGGCGCTTCAAGCGTCCCGAGCAAAACCCTGTGCAACTGCATGAACGTGAGCCAACAGGCCGTCTGCGCGGGAATCGAGCGCGGGCTGGACCTGGCCAGCCTGAAGCAGGAACTGGGCTGCGGCACCAGCTGCGGCTCCTGCGTTCCGGAAATCAAGAGACTGCTGGTGGCGCACGCGGCGCCCTCCGCAGCGTTTGCCTGAGGAGACCGTTATGAATGGCAAGGTATGGTTGGTAGGCGCAGGCCCAGGCGACCCGGAACTGCTGACGCTCAAGGCGGTACGGGCACTGAATCGGGCGGAAATCGTGATGATCGACGACCTGGTCAACCCCGCGGTTCTTGAGCACAGCCCTAACGCACGCGTCATCCGCGTCGGCAAACGCGGCGGTTGCCGTTCGACGCCCCAGGCGTTCATCCATCGGTTGATGTTGCGCTATGCCCGTCAAGGCAAGGCCGTCGTACGCCTGAAAGGCGGCGACCCATGCATCTTCGGCCGCGGCGGTGAAGAGGCCGAATGGCTCGCGGCCCATGGCGTGGAAAGCGAGCTGATCAACGGCATCACCGCAGGTCTAGCCGGCGCCACCAACTGTGGCATTTCGCTGACCCTGCGCGGCATCAGTCGCGGCGTGACCCTGGTCACCGCGCATACCCAGGACGACAGCGAACTCAACTGGCATGCCCTCGCCCAGAGTGGAACCACTCTGGTGGTGTACATGGGGGTGGCCAAACTGGCGGACATCCGCAACGGTCTGCTCGCGGGCGGCATGTCCGACGGAATGCCAGTCGCCATGATCGAGAACGCCTCCCTGCCCTTTCAGCGCGAATGTCGAAGCACGCTTGGCCGGATGCAGGCTGATGCTTTGGCCTTCCAGCTCAAGAGCCCTGCGATCCTGGTGATCGGTGAAGTGGCAGCCGATACCTCGGCCCTGCCCCAGGCCCTGAGCGCCTAGTCCCCATCTTCGCTCCTGCGAAGTAGTGCTTGCCCGGCCTTGGCCGGGCTTTTTTATGGTTCATCGCGGAATCTGGGGGAGATGCGAGTTGACAGCCGGATAGCCGGTACTCTCTCTGTAGGAGCCAGCTTGCTGGCGAACATGCGCCATTCGCCAGCACGCTGGCTCCTACAAGGTTTCGCGCGCCTTCGATTCACTCCGCCCGACAAGTCCGCCAAGGAGGTGTTGCAGGCTGCTTTCCGGGGAAGGCGGGAAGCCGGCGCCAGCCAGTCGATCCGCTCGGATACGCGTCCGCAGTACAGGCAGTCGACGCGACGCACCGGCAGTTGTAGCAAGACGCGCTGATCCTGCAGGTCACGATCCCGCACCTGGCGGATGTGCTGCTGCTCGTGGATCAACAGGTTGGGTTTGGCACAGCGGCTGCAAATCGGTAAGCGCTCGGCTTGGGGCTCAAGACTGATCAGCAGGGTGTCGTGAGTGGATTGGCGACAGGCGACGACCTCGTAGCCTGGCCAGAAAGGGGCAAGATCAATAGGATGCACGGCGACAGCAGGGGGTGGGGGTTGGGATGTTTGGCGATTGCCAATTTACCCACTTCCCCGACTGTCAACTCGCTCTTCCCCCCCGATTCTGCGAAGAACCTTTTTTATGGCACGATCAGCCTTTTCGCCCACCAGGAAAGGACCGAGGTGAGGAATTTACTTCATCACCGGCGGTGAATTGGCTTTTTCTGGGCTAGCAATTGCTCGCCAGCGCCCGTCAGGACGAAGAGCCATCCAGAAAAACAGACATGTAGGTTGGGCGGTGCTCCGCTGAGCCCGAAAAGCCCAACGGCCCTGAGCACTGCCAATATCCCCCGCCGGACAGGGTAGCCTCCACCGGACAGGTCGCCCCCCTGCAAGCCGACCGGCCGACCTGGCTCAATCTTTTTCCAGGCAAAGAAAAACCCGGCCGAAGCCGGGTTTTCCTCAAGCGCAACCCAATTACTTGGCTTGGGCTTCTACTTCAGCCTCTACGCGACGGTTGATCGCGCGGCCATCAGCAGTGGCGTTGTCGGCAACCGGGCGGGACTCGCCGTAGCCAACAGCTTCGACGCGCTCACCACCTACACCGTACTGGTTGACCAGAACTTCACGAACGGCGTTGGCACGACGCTCGGACAGCTTCTGGTTGTAGGCGTCGGTACCAACGGAGTCGGTATGGCCTTCAACGGTGGTGGAGGTCGCCGGGTACTGGTTCATGAAGTCAGCCAGGTTCTTGATATCACCGTAGCTTTCTTCCTTGACCTTGGACTTGTCGAAGTCGAACTTCACGTCCAGCTCGACGCGAACGACTTCAGCAACAGCCGGGCAGCCATCGGCGTCAACGGTGACGTTGGCCGGGGTGTCCGGGCACTTGTCGACGTTGTCGCAAACGCCGTCGTTGTCGCTGTCAGCACAGACTTCGGCTACCGGAGCCGGAGCCGGCTCAGGCTGCTTGGTGGAGCCACCGAAGTTGACGCCGACACCTACGCCAGCCATCCACTCGGATTCCTGGGCGTCCAGGTTGTACATACCGTCCAGGCTAGCCTTGGCGAAGAAGTTCTCGGTGAAGTAGTACTTCAGACCGGTGCCAACGTTTGCGAAGGTGCTGTGGTCGCGGCCGGTGCGCGGCGGGATGTTGCTGATGTTCTGATGGGCGAAACCGGCAGAAACGTACGGACGCAGACCAACACCCGGGGTGCCGAAGTGGTAGACGGCATCGAGGGAAGCCAGGTTGCCCTTGATGTCCTTGTGGCCGTTCGGTGCGAAGGCGTCGTCGGAGGTCATGTCGTGGTATTCACCGTACGACAGGGCCAGGGCGACGTCGTCGGTCAGGTAGTAACCAACTGAACCGCCGTACAGGTTGCCGTCCTCGAGGTTGCGAGAACTGTCAGTGAAGTAACGCTTACCGAAAGCTTCCACCTCAACTGCGCCTTGGCCCTGAGCCAACGCGTTCAGCGAGATAGCGGCAACAAGAGAGCCAACGGCTACGCCCAAGGTGTTTTTCAGTTTCATCCGTAAATCCCCATCATTGGTGGTAAATAAGTTGTCGATCAATCGCTGGGACAACTTCGGGCCGAAGTCTAGCAGAACTTGCCGTCCCTTAAGAGATAATTTTCCCAAACTAAGTTTCGGAGAGGCCCGAGAATTTCTCACGCAGGCGATCCAGCGCACGCTTGTATCGCATCTTAGTCGCACTCAGGCCCATGTGCATGATGTCGGCGATTTCCTGGAACTCCAACTCTGCGACAAAACGTAGCACCAGGATTTCTCTGTCAATGGGATTGACATGTACAAGCCAACGTTCTAGGCCGCCACGCTCCTCGACCTTGGGAGACTTTTCTTCAGAGGCTTCCTCAAGCGGATCAAGACTCAGAGCATCTAGCAGACGACGCTTTCGCCGCTCTTTCCGATACTGGGTAATGCACTCGTTGTACGTGATGCTATACAACCATGTCTTGAACTTGGACTTGCCCTCGAAGTTCTTCAGGCCGTACAGAACCTTCAGCATGACCTCCTGACAGACATCATCCGCATCACGATCGTTCCCTAAATAACGAGCGCAAACGTTGAAAAGAGTGCGCTGATAACGTCGCATCAACTCTTCATAAGCGCGCGTGACGTGAAACAGCTCGACGTGCGCACGCTCCACCAGCTCCTCGTCAGAAAGCTCGCGTGGGTCATAGCGCAAGGACAGCGATTGGGGCTTGTTCAAAGCGGGTCGGGCCGACAGTCAGGTCAAAAGCCGCCGGAGCACGAACGTTCGCGCTCCAATTCTGGCGGCATACATTAGCAGGGAAATGCCGTCGTGTTAGCGGCTGGTTACCCGTTGATCAAGTAATGCGCGGTTCGACAGCGAAACCAGCTCACCATCCTCGGTAAGCAGGAGCGTTTTCACCGTGCCGATCTCTTCGATCTGCCCTTCGACATCGCCGATCTTGACTTGTTGCCCGACCTGATAAAGTTCTCGCACGTAGATGCCGGCCAGGATCTGGCCTGCGATCTCGCGACTTCCCAATCCCAACGCCAGGGCAGCCGCCAATCCGATGGAAATCAGCACGATAGCGATGACGTTGTTCAGCAGGTCGGTCTTGACCTCGAGCTGACCGATGGCCACTGAAATGCTGATGATGATGACCAGGCCCTGGGCGAGGCGCCCAAGGCCGTGTGCGTACTCAAGGCCAACACCCTCTGCCGCACCGCGCACCACGCCGCTGAGCAACTGGGCCAGCAATACGCCAGCCAGCAATACCAGGGCAGCGCCAAGAACCTTGGGCAGATATAGGGCCAGCACATCCAGAGTCGCCGACACTCGATCCAGGCCCAGGGATTCGGCAGCGGACACCAGGAAGATCAGCAAGACGAACCAGTAGACGATCTTGCCGATCAAGGTGGAAACCGGGACCTGGATACCGGCACGGGCAATCATCTTGGTCAGGCCGGTGCCGCCCATCAGGCGATCAAGCCCGACCTTGGCGAGCAGCTTCGACAGCAGCGTATCGAGCAGCTTGGCCACCACGAAACCGAGCAGGACTACGACCAGCGCGCCGAAAAGACGCGGAATGAAGCCAGCCACCGGTGCCCACACCGAGGTCATGGCGTTAACGAGTCCTTGGGTCCAGGGGTCGAATTCCATGTTCAATCAGCCTTATCTGCAGAGCGGTCAGGAGCATTACGGCGCGAAACAGGCGCCAGGTGAGGTGAACCATTGTTCAGGGCAATCATCATGGCCTCTAGCCAGTGCCCCATCAGGCCGAACAAGTCCCCCGCGCCGACCTGGCGGTTGGCGGTCTTGAGTACCCGCCCCAGGGTCGCATCGTCATCATGATCAGACGACGGCGCCTTGAGCAGGTCTCTCAGGGATTCTTCAAACGGATCGTGCATGCGCACCTCACGTGGATATGTCGGCTAGACGCAGCCGGCCTTGGGCAGGTCACATCAAAGCCAGCTCAGGCGACGGAACAACCACCACTGAAACAGAACCATTCCACCAATCAGGACGCAAACGACGTAGAACCCATAGCTCGTCCCTGCACCGGGAATTCCGGCCACGTTCATACCCAGCAACCCAGTGATGAAGCTCATCGGCAGGAAAAAGCCGGTCGTGATACCCAGCAAATACATGGTCTTGCCCATTCGCTCGCTCTGGCGGCGGCTTTCCGACTCCAGCACCAGTCCAACCCGCTCACGCGTCAGCTCTAGCTCTTCCAGATAGCGAGTAAGGCGGTTGTTCAGCTCGTTCCAGTACCCGCTATCGTCCTCGACGAACCAGGGAAGGCGATTGCGCCCCAATTGAGCGTAAAGGTCGCGTTGCGGCGCCAGGAATCGTCGCAGGGCTGCTGCACGGCGGCGCACCTGGAGCATGAGGTCATGGTCCGGGCGGAAACGCTCGTCCTCATCCAGGTGCTCCTCCTGCTCGTCCACCCGCTCGGCAAAATCACTGACCAGGGTGTCGACCTTGTCCGTCAGGTGCTCCGCGAGATAAAGCAGTACCTCCGAGCCGGTTTTCGGGCCGGAGCCACGGCCCCATTGCTCGATGAGCGCATCAGTGGCGTGCAAGGGCCTCAGTCGCAACGAGATGACTCGCTGCGCATCGGCGAAGATGCGGACTGCAACCATGTCCTCGGGTTCAGACCCAGGATTCAGATTGATACCGCGCAGGAATAGCAGGAGTTCGTCGCCAGGCAGGGACAGCAAACGTGGCCGCGTAGATTCCTCAAGCAGCAGGTCACAAGTGAACTCGGCCAATCCGCTACGCTCCCTCAGCCAACGCTGCGCTTGAGGATGGCTTCTGTCCCAGTGCAACCAGAGGCTCTGCCCCGGCTGCAGGTCCAGACTCTCCAGCGCCAGCCGGGAGATGGGAGCAGCCCCGCCCAGGCCATCGAGTACAAAGGCATGGACCAGCCCCCATTGGGCGTTCTGCTCCTCGAACATGACGACTCCTGCCCCCAAAAACTCCAAGTGATGCTGATGGACTTGCCTTACTGAGGCATCTCGAGGGCCTTGGGCGAGACAATTACGCCATTGTTGTCGGCGTAGATGAATTCACCCGGGCGGAAGGTAATCCCGCCAAAGGTAACCGGCACATTGAGGTCGCCAATGCCGCGCTTGTCGGTTTTCATCGGGTGAGTGGCCAGCGCCTGCACACCCAGGTCGGTCTGAGCGATGACATCGACATCACGGATGCAACCATAGACCACGATGCCCTCCCAGCCGTTCTTTGCCGCTTTCTCGGCCAGCATGTCGCCCAGCAGCGCGCGACGAAGGGAGCCGCCACCATCCACGACCAGGACCTTGCCTTTGCCCGGCAGGTCGACTTGCTCTTTCACCAGGGAGTTGTCTTCGAAGCACTTCACGGTGACGATTTCGCCACCGAAGGAGTCGCGGCCGCCGAAGTTGCTGAACATCGGCTCGACAACCTGCACGAGGTCCGGATAGGCGTCACACAAGTCAGGGGTAACGTATTGCATGGTCATCTCCTTGATAGCAGTTACAGATCGAGCCCGACGCGATCACCATCGTACGCCAGTGACAGTCGCTGAAGAGGCGCACAGGGTGCATTGATGGCGCAACCAGTGGACAGGTCGAAGGTTATCCCATGCCGGGAACAGCGCAGCATCGTTCCTTCGAGGGTTCCGTTGTGCAGGGGCGCGCCTTGGTGTGGGCAGCGATTTTCCATGAGGATCGGCTGCCTATCAACGACGATCAACAGCAAATGACGACCCTGCACCTGAAAAGTGCCGCGATAGCCTTCGTCCAGATTGATCAATCGTTCCAACGCTACGAACATGGAGCCTCCGACGCCCTGGGGTTCTGTGCATATTTGCATATGCCCCAGTGAGCCGAAATCGAAAACTCGCCGTATTCGGCTAGCCCGCAGCGATTTCCGTCCCGATCTGCGCTGGCAGCTGCCGATCCTCAAGCCAACGCGCAACGAGCGGCCAGACTTCGCGCTGGGCATCCTTGCCGATGAGCATTTCGACATGCCCGTAATCGCCGGCAAAACCTTCCTCCCGAGACAGGCATAGAAAATGCCGACTTTCCTCAGGAAATTGCTCCAACAGCTTGCGGCAGGCCCAGACGGGATCTTGCACGTCACCCGCAGCAGCAACTGCCAGCACGGGCATGGGCACTTCGGACAAGCCCGCCCACCAGTCGCTCTCGGCGTCACCAAAGCGGCCGAACAGCCCGTGCCAACGCAAACTCTCGAGGGCAAGCCCGATTGGTTCGTCCTCTGGACCGCGCTTCAGCAAAGAGCCGGACAGCACCTCAAAGCGCTTGAGCAGAAGACGACCGCCCCACTCCACCGGCGGCATTTTCAACGGCCAGTAGGTACGACTGACCTGACTTCCGAACAGCGCCACCGATGCGACCTGCCCTTCGCCAAGATAGTGCCCACCGAGCGCCGCAGCCAGGGTCGTTCCCCCAAGGGAATGGCCGATCCAGTGCGGAACCTCGCCCGTCTGCTCGCACACGAAATCGGCGATGGCGGGCAAGTCATAGCGCGCGTAATCAGCCACGCGATTGCGTCGATAGTGCTGGTTGCGCGGCGAAAGGCCATGCCCACGCATTTCCGCTATCCAGATATCGAAGCCCGCCCTGGCCAGGAAAGGCCCCAGGCCGATCCCCTTGGGCGAATACCAGAATCGCCGGTTTGAAAAACTGCCATGCAACAGGATGACTGGCGCGCCACGTGCACTCTCACGGCCGAATATCCCAAGTCGGGTCAAAACCAGTTCAACACTGGGGTCCGGGCTATTGCCTGGCTTCAGACGATAGACATCCTCGGTCAGGTCGCCACGAAGTTCCGCGCTCATCAGCGCAACGGGAAATAGATCACTACTGCTCTGCATGATTCTGCTTGCACAAAAAAGGGCGGGACTTACGCCCGCCCTTTTCGAGATGACTTCTGGAGCCTGCTTTCAGGGCCGTCGAGCGCGCCTAAGCTGCGCTCGCAAAGCCTTTAAGCCAAGCCAGGTATCAGCCCTGCCCTTCAGCCAGGAAGAACCAGGTATCCAGCACGGAGTCGGGGTTCAGCGAAACGCTCTCGATGCCCTGCTCCATCAGCCACTTGGCCAGATCGGGATGGTCCGACGGGCCCTGTCCACAAATACCGATGTACTTGCCTGCCTTGTTGCAGGCAGTAATGGCATTGGCCAGCAGCTTCTTCACGGCAGGATTACGTTCGTCGAACAGGTGCGCAACGATGCCAGAGTCACGGTCCAGGCCCAGGGTAAGTTGGGTGAGGTCGTTGGAACCGATGGAGAAACCATCGAAGAACTCCAGGAACTCATCGGCCAGCAGGGCGTTCGACGGCAGCTCGCACATCATGATGACCTTCAGGCCATTCTCACCGCGCTTCAGGCCATTGCTGGCGAGCAATTCGACAACCTGCGAGGCCTCGCCGAGGGTGCGAACGAAAGGCACCATGATCTCGACGTTGGTCAGGCCCATCTCGTTGCGCACTTTCTTCAGCGCACGGCACTCCAGCTCGAAGCAGTCACGGAACGACTCGCTGATATAGCGCGAGGCACCGCGGAAGCCGAGCATCGGGTTTTCTTCTTCCGGCTCGTAAAGCTTGCCGCCAATAAGGTTGGCGTATTCATTGGACTTGAAGTCCGACAGGCGCACGATGACCTTCTTCGGCCAGAACGCAGCAGCCAGGGTACTGATGCCCTCGACCAGCTTCTCGACGTAGAAGCCAACCGGGTCGTTGTAGCCGGCAATGCGCTTCTCGACGCTCTCCTTGATCTCAGCCGGCAAGCCGGCGAAGTTGAGCAAGGCCTTGGGGTGCACGCCGATCATGCGGTTGATGATGAATTCCAGTCGGGCCAAGCCAACGCCTTCGTTCGGCAGTTGGGCGAAGTCGAAAGCGCGGTCCGGGTTACCGACGTTCATCATGATCTTGAACGGCAGCTCGGGCATGGCATCGACCGAGTTCTTACGAATGTCGAAACCCAGCTGGCCTTCGAATATGAAGCCGGTATCACCTTCGGCACAGGAAACGGTAACGCCCTGGCCATCCTGCAGGACATGAGTGGCGTTGCCGCAACCCACAACAGCCGGAATACCCAGCTCACGAGCGATGATCGCAGCGTGGCAGGTTCGCCCCCCGCGATTGGTGACGATGGCGCTGGCGCGCTTCATCACCGGCTCCCAGTCCGGGTCAGTCATGTCGGAGACCAGCACGTCACCCGGCTGGACCTTGTCCATCTCGGAAACGTCGTGGATCACCTTCACCGGGCCGGCACCAATGCGCTGGCCAATAGCACGGCCTTCGACCAGAACCTTGCCCTTTTCCTTCAGCAGGTAGCGCTCCATGACGGTGGCGCTGGCGCGACTCTTCACGGTCTCGGGACGAGCCTGGACGATGTACAGTTTGCCGTCGTCACCGTCCTTGGCCCACTCGATGTCCATCGGGCGGCCGTAGTGCTTCTCGATGATCAGCGCCTGTTTGGCCAGCTCGGTGACCTCGGCGTCAGACAGGGCGAAACGGGCACGATCGGCACGATCCACCTCGACGGTCTTGACCGATTTGCCGGCCTTTGCCTCCTCGCCATAGATCATCTTGATGGCCTTGCTGCCCAGGTTACGGCGCAGGATCGCGGGACGGCCCGCCTCAAGGGTCGACTTGTGCACGTAGAACTCGTCCGGGTTCACGGCGCCTTGTACGACGGTTTCACCCAGGCCATAAGCGGCAGTGATGAAAACCACGTCACGGAAGCCGGACTCGGTGTCCAGGGTGAACATGACGCCGGCGGTGCCGGTTTCGGAGCGGACCATGCGCTGCACGCCGGCGGACAGGGCGACGAGCTTGTGATCGAAGCCCTGATGCACGCGGTAAGCAATGGCTCGGTCGTTGAACAGGGAGGCGAATACCTCCTTGGCTGCGCGGATCACGTTATCCACGCCGCGGATATTGAGGAAAGTTTCCTGCTGACCGGCAAAGGAAGCGTCCGGCAGGTCTTCGGCGGTAGCGGAAGAGCGAACGGCTACAGCCAGGTTGTCGTTGCCCTGGGCCAGTTCGGCGAAGGCAGTGCGGATTTCCGCATCCAGACGCGCAGGAAACTCGGCATCCATCACCCAGCCGCGGATCTCCGCGCCGGTCTTTGCGAGGGCATTGACGTCATCCACATCGAGCTGATCCAAGGCAGCATGGATACGGTCGTTCAGGCCGCTCTGCTCGAGGAAGTCACGGTAGGCCTGGGCGGTCGTGGCGAAACCACCGGGGACAGAAACACCGGCGCCAGCCAGATTGCTGATCATCTCGCCCAGGGATGCGTTCTTGCCCCCCACATGCTCAACATCGTGGACGCCGAGCTTATCGAGGGAAACTACGTACTCTACCAAGGTGATCTCTCCACTAATGTGTTGGAAAAGCTCAAACGGAGCAGGTCCGCTGCGTTCTGGCCTTGAGCCAGAAAAATAAGTCACAATGCCGACCGGCTGGGGCCCAGCGAAAAAACGCGGCCTATCATAGCCAAGAATTGATCCTGACTTAAGGCCCTTGGCGCAAATGAAACGTACCGCTTTCTTTATTTCAGATGGCACTGGCATCACTGCAGAAGCCTTGGGCCAGAGCCTCCTTGCGCAGTTCGAAACCACCACCTTCAGCAAGATCACGCGCCCCTACATCGACAACGTCGAAAAGGCGCGCGCCATCGTACAGCAAATCAACAAGGCTGCCGAGGCAGACGGGGCGCGCCCCATCATCTTCGACACCATCGTCAACCAGGACATCCGCGACGTCCTGGCGACCTCCAACGGGTTCATGGTCGACATCTTCTCGACCTTCCTTTCCCCGCTGGAACAAGAGCTTACGACGCACTCATCCTACTCGGTCGGCAAATCCCACTCCATCGGCCAGCACAGCAATTACATGGAGCGCATCGAAGCTGTCAACTTCGCCCTGGACAATGATGACGGCGCCCGAACTCATTTTTACGAGAAGGCCGACCTGATCCTGGTTGGAGTGTCACGCTGTGGCAAGACCCCGACCTGCCTGTACATGGCCATGCAGTACGGGATTCGCGCCGCCAACTATCCGCTGACCGAGGAAGACATGGAGCGCCTGCAGCTGCCATCTGCCCTCAAGCAGTACAAGAGCAAGTTGTTCGGCTTGACCATCGACCCCGACCGCCTGACCGCCATCCGTCACGAACGCAAACCCAATAGCCGCTATGCCAGCTTCGCCCAGTGCGAGTTCGAAGTGCGCGAAGTGGAGAGCCTGTTCCGCCGGGAGAACATCAATTTCATCAATTCCACGCATTTCTCGGTGGAGGAAATCTCCGCCAAGATCCTGGTGGAAAAAGGTATCGAGCGCCGCCTCAAGTAAACCGCTCGAAGATCCTGTGAAAAAGCCCGCCTCGGCGGGCTTTTTCATCAGCGCATGCTGTCTCCGCACTCGCGGATCCAGCAGTCGCGCACCTTAGAACGCATCACCAGGCACGCGAACCCACCCTTCCATCAACACACGGGCGCTGCGGCTCATGATCGCCTTGGTCACTGTCCATTCGCCGTCGATCTGACTCGCTTCCGCGCCCACGCGCAGGGTGCCCGAGGGATGGCCGAAGCGCACGGCGCTACGCGCGCTGCCACCAGCGGCGAGATTCACCAGCGTGCCCGGAATCGCAGCTGCGGTCCCAATAGCCACAGCGGCGGTGCCCATCATGGCGTGATGCAATTTACCCATGGACAATGCGCGCACCAGCAGGTCGACGTCAGAAGCCGCTACCGGCTTGCCACTGGAAGCAATGTAATCGACCGGCTTGGCGACGAAGGCCACCTTGGGCGTGTGCTGACGCTTGGCGGCTTCATCCACGTCATCGATGAGGCCCATGCGCACCGCCCCATAGGCGCGGATCGTCTCGAACATGGCCAGCGCCTTGGTATCGCCGTTGATCGCGTCCTGTAACTCGGTGCCCGTGTAGCCGATGTCTTCCGCGTTGACGAAGATCGTCGGGATGCCGGCGTTGATAAGGGTCGCCTTGAAAGTACCGACACCCGGCACTTCCAGGTCATCCACCAGGTTTCCAGTGGGGAACATTGAGCCGCTGCCCTCGCCGTCACCCTCGTCGGCGGGGTCAAGGAACTCCAGCTGCACCTCGGCCGCGGGGAACGTCACACCATCAAGCTCGAAGTCGCCGGTTTCCTGGACTTCACCGTTGGTGATGGGGACGTGGGCAACGATGGTCTTGCCGATATTGGCCTGCCAGATTCGCACAGTGCAGACGCCGTTCTGCGGGATGCGTGCGGCATCCACCAGGCCGGAGCTGATGGCAAAGGAGCCTACCGCAGCGGACAGGTTGCCGCAGTTGCCGCTCCAGTCGACAAAGGCCTTCTCGATCGACACCTGACCGAAGAGGTAATCCACGTCATGGTCCGGCTTCGAGCTCTTGGACAGGACGACCGTCTTGCTGGTGCTCGAGGTCGCCCCACCCATGCCGTCGATCTGCTTGCCATAGGGGTCTGGACTGCCGATAACCCGTAACAACAGGGCATCGCGCGCCCCGCCTGGCACTTGCGCGCGCTCGGGCAGGTCCTGCAGGCGGAAGAATACGCCCTTGCTGGTGCCGCCACGGATGTAGGTGGCGGGTACTTTGATCTGAGGTACATGAGCCATAAAGCGTCGTTCCTGTTGGGCTGGGGCGGGGCATTGCAGCCCCGCTCAGCCAGGTCTAACCCGCAGGATGGATTGAGCAAAGCGATATCCATGGAGCCTGGGCTCGCTGGGTCTCACTGCACTCAACGCCAACCTGCGTCCTCATTGCGCTGGGCAGCTCAGACCGCCGCCGCCTCCAGGAAGTCCTGGGCAAAGCGCTGCAACACGCCGCCGGCCTCGTAGATAGAGACTTCCTCGTCGCTATCCAGTCGGCAGGTCACCGGCACCTCGACGCATTCGCCGTTCTTGCGACGAATGACGAGCGTGAGGTCAGCGCGCGGCTTGCGCTCGCCTACCACATCGAAGGTTTCGGTGCCGTCGATACCGAGCGTCTTGCGGGTCACGCCCGGCTTGAACTCCAGCGGCAACACGCCCATCCCAATCAGGTTGGTGCGATGGATACGCTCGAAGCCTTCGGCAACGATGGCCTCGACACCCGCCAGGCGCACGCCCTTGGCTGCCCAGTCACGCGAGGAGCCCTGACCATAGTCGGCACCCGCGATGATGATCAGCGGCTGCTTGCGGTCCATGTAGGTCTCGATCGCTTCCCACATGCGCATGACCTTGCCTTCCGGCTCGACGCGGGCCAGGGAGCCCTTCTTGACCTGGCCATCGACCACGGCCATCTCGTTGACCAGCTGCGGGTTGGCGAAGGTGGCGCGCTGCGCAGTCAGGTGGTCGCCGCGGTGGGTCGCGTAGGAGTTGAAGTCCTCTTCTGGCAGACCCATTTTCGCCAGGTACTCACCCGCTGCACTGTTGGCCATGATGGCGTTCGACGGCGACAGATGGTCGGTAGTGATGTTATCCGGCAGCACCGCTAGCGGACGCATGCCCTTGAGCGTGCGCTCACCCGCCAGTGCACCCTCCCAATAGGGCGGACGGCGAATATAGGTGCTCATCGGGCGCCAGTCGTACAGTGGCTCGACCTTGGGACCGTTGTCTTCCTGAATCGCGAACATCGGGATGTAGACCTGGCGGAACTGCTCCGGCTTCACCGAGGCCTTGACCACGGCATCGATCTCTTCGTCACTTGGCCAGATGTCCTTCAGGCGGATTTCCTTGCCATCCACTACGCCCAGCACATCCTTCTCGATGTCGAAGCGAACGGTACCGGCAATCGCGTAGGCCACCACCAGCGGCGGCGAGGCGAGAAAAGCCTGCTTGGCATAGGGGTGGATACGGCCGTCGAAGTTGCGGTTACCGGAGAGTACGGCGGTCGCGTAGAGGTCGCGATCGATTATCTCCTGCTGGATTTTCGGATCCAGCGCACCAGACATGCCGTTGCAGGTCGTGCAGGCAAAGGCGACCACGCCGAAGCCGAGCTTCTCCAGTTCCGGCAGCAGACCGCCCTCTTCCAGGTACAGCTTCACGGTCTTGGAGCCCGGCGCCAGGGAGGACTTCACCCAGGGCTTGCGGGTCAGCCCAAGCTTGTTGGCGTTACGTGCCAGCAGGCCGGCAGCGATCACGTTGCGCGGGTTGCTGGTGTTGGTGCAGCTGGTGATGGCGGCAATGATCACCGCGCCATCGGGCATCTGGCCCGGGACTTCTTCCCACTCGCCAGCAATGCCTTTCGCGGCGAGATCGGCGGTTGCGAGGCGGGCATGCGGGTTGGACGGGCCGGCCATGTTGCGTACCACGGTGGACAGGTCGAACTTGAGCACACGCTCGTACTCGGCATTCACCAGGCTGTCGGACCAGAGGCCGGCCGCTTTCGCATAGGTTTCCACCAGCTTGACCTGCTCATCATCACGACCGGTGAGCTTCAGGTAGTCAATGGTCTGCTGGTCGATGGAGAACATCGCGGCAGTGGCGCCGTACTCCGGCGCCATGTTGGAGATGGTCGCGCGGTCGCCCAGGGTCAGCGCAGAAGCGCCCTCGCCGTAGAACTCCAGGTAGGCACCCACCACTTTGGCCTTGCGCAGGAACTCGGTCAGCGCAAGTACGACGTCGGTAGCGGTGATGCCCGGCTGCGGCTTGCCGGACAGCTCTACGCCGATGATGTCAGGCAGGCGCATCCAGGAAGCGCGGCCCAGCATCACGTTCTCGGCTTCCAGGCCGCCGACGCCGATGGCGATCACACCCAGCGCGTCAACATGCGGAGTGTGGCTGTCGGTACCCACGCAGGTGTCCGGAAAGGCTACGCCCTCGCGCACCTGGATGACCGGCGACATCTTCTCCAGGTTGATCTGGTGCATGATGCCGTTGCCCGGCGGGATCACATCGACGTTCTTGAATGCCTTCTTGGTCCAGTTGATGAAGTGGAAGCGATCTTCGTTGCGGCGATCCTCGATAGCACGGTTCTTCTCGAACGCCTGCGGGTCGAAGCCGCCGCACTCTACCGCCAGCGAATGGTCGACGATCAGCTGCACCGGTACCACCGGGTTGACCTGGGCAGGGTCTCCGCCCTGGTCGGCAATGGCATCGCGCAGGCCGGCAAGGTCCACCAGCGCCGTCTGACCGAGGATGTCATGACACACCACGCGGGCCGGGAACCACGGGAAGTCCAGGTCACGCTTGCGCTCGATGAGTTGATTCAGGGAATCGTTCAGCGTGGCAGGGTCGCAACGGCGCACCAGGTTTTCCGCCAGCACACGCGAGGTGTAGGGCAACGTGTCATAGGCACCAGGCTTGATCGCCTCGACCGCAGCGCGTGCGTCGAAGTAATCCAGCGCAGCACCCGGCAGATTCTTGCGGAATTGAGTGTTCATCTTATTTGCGATCCTTGAGCGGCACGAACTTCAGGTCCTCGGGACCGACGTAGTTGGCGCTCGGGCGGATGATCTTGCCGTCGATGCGCTGCTCGATGACATGGGACGACCAGCCGGAGGTGCGGGCGATCACGAACAGCGGGGTGAACATGGCAGTAGGCACGCCCATCATGTGGTAGCTGACTGCGCTGAACCAATCCAGGTTGGGGAACATCTTCTTGATTTCCCACATCACACTTTCCAGGCGCTCGGCGATGTCGAACATCTTGGTATTGCCCTGCTCGGCGGAAAGCTCGCGAGCCACTTCCTTGATCACCTTGTTGCGCGGATCGGAGACGGTGTAGACCGGATGGCCGAACCCGATGACTACTTCCTTCTTCTCTACGCGGGCGCGGATGTCAGCCTCGGCTTCGTCCGGATTGTCGTAGCGCTTCTGGATCTCGAAGGCCACTTCGTTGGCGCCGCCGTGCTTGGGCCCACGCAGCGCGCCGATGGCGCCGGCAATGCACGAGAACATGTCGGAGCCGGTACCCGCGATCACCCGCGAAGTAAAGGTGGACGCGTTGAATTCGTGCTCGGCATAGAGGATCAGCGAGGTGTGCATGGCGCGCACCCACGAGTCACGTGGCTTCTCGCCGTGCAGCAGATGCAGGAAGTGGCCGCCGATGGAGTCGTCGTCGGTTTCCACTTCGATGCGTTTGCCGTTGTGGCTGTAGTGATACCAGTACAGCAGCACGGAACCCAGGGAGGCCATCAGCTTATCGGCGATGTCGCGAGCGCCCGGATGATTGTGGTCGTCCTTCTCCGGCGACAGGCAACCCAGCACGGAGACGGCAGTACGCATCACGTCCATCGGGTGAGCGGAAGGCGGTAGCTGCTCGAGAGCAGCCTTGACGCCGGCCGGGAGGCCACGCAGGGCCTTGAGCTTGGCCTTGTAACCAGCCAGCTCGGCAACGTTGGGCAGCTTGCCGTGGACCAGCAAGTGGGCGATTTCCTCGAACTCGCAGGTGGTGGCGAAGTCGAGAATGTCATAGCCGCGGTAGTGCAGGTCATTGCCAGTGCGGCCAACGGTGCACAGGGCGGTATTGCCAGCGGCAGTGCCACTGAGAGCCACCGATTTCTTCGGCTTGAAGGCTGTGGTGGTGGTTTCGGCGGTAGCGCTCATCGCTAGGATCTCCTCATCTCTTCCGGTTGTTTCTCTTGCTTTCCACCGGCAGCCGGAGCCACCGGCGGACCGGTCATTTCTTGGCGGCGAACAGGGCGTCGAGTTTCTGTTCGAAAGCGTGGTAGCCGATGCGGTCGTACAGTTCGGCACGAGTCTGCATCAGGTCGATGACTTCTTTTTGGTGACCGTCGCGGCGAATGGCTGTGTAGACAGCCTCGGCCGCCTTGTTGGCGGCGCGGAACGCCGACAGCGGGTAGAGTTGGATGGCCACGCCGACCGAGGCCAGCTCGTCGCGCGAGAACAGCGGGGTCGCGCCGAACTCGGTGATGTTGGCCAGGACCGGCACGCCCAGCGCATCGACGAAGCGCTTGTAGGTTGGCAGATCGTAGGCGGCTTCAGCAAAGATAGCGTCGGCACCAGCCTCCACGTATTGCAGGCAACGTTCGATGGCGGCATCGACACCTTCGGCCTGGATGGCGTCGGTACGCGCGATCAGGAAGAAGTTCGGGTCGGTCTTGGCATCGGCAGCGGCCTTGACGCGATCGACCATCTCCTCGACGGAGACGATTTCCTTGCCTGGACGATGGCCGCAGCGCTTGGCGCCGACCTGGTCCTCGATGTGGGCGGCAGCAGCACCTGCCTTGATCAGGCTCTTCACTGTGCGTTCGATGTTGAAGGCGCTGGGGCCGAAGCCGGTGTCGATGTCCACCAGCAGCGGCAGGTCGCAGACGTCGGTGATGCGACGCACGTCGGTGAGCACGTCGTCCAGGGTGTTGATTCCCAGGTCCGGCAGACCCAGCGAGCCAGCGGCGACACCACCACCGGACAGGTAGATGGCCTTGAAGCCGGCACGCTTGGCCAGCAGCGCATGGTTGGCGTTGATTGCGCCGATGACCTGCAGCGGACGTTCCTCGGCGATGGCGTCGCGGAAGCGCTGGCCGGCGGTTTTCTGACTCATGACTCACCTCGTGTTTTGGACGGGTTGGCGAGCGCTTCCTGGTAGTGGCGCTCGATATTGCGCTTGGAGGCGCCGATGTGACGGCGCATCAGCAACTCGGCCAGTTCGCCGTCTCGGTCGGCGATGGCATCGAGAATCCGGTGGTGTTCATTGAAGGCCTGGCGCGGCCGGTTCGGTACGCCAGAGAACTGGATGCGATACATGCGAACAAGTTGATAAAGCTCGCCACAGAGCATCTGGGTCAGGGTGCGGTTGCCGCTGCCCTGGATGATCCGGTAGTGGAAGTCGAAATCGCCTTCCTGCTGGTAGTAACCACGACCCGCCTGGAAGGCCTCGTCGCGCTCGTGGGTATCCAGTACGCGGCGCAGCTCATCGATCTCGGATTGAGTCATGCGCTCGGCAGCCAAGCGGCAGGCCATGCCCTCCAGGGATTCCCGAATTTCGTAGAGCTCGATCAGCTCGGCATGACTCAGGGAAACCACCCGAGCACCGACATGAGGCACCCGAACCAGCAGCTTCTGTCCTTCCAATCGATGGATCGCCTCGCGCAGCGGGCCCCGGCTGATGCCGTAGGTACGCGCCAACTCCGGTTCGGAGATCTTGCTGCCCGGGGCGATCTCACCTCGAACGATGGCTGCCTGGATGCGTCGGAAGACGTGCTCGGCTAGGGTTTCCGAATCCAGAGATTCCGCTATAGGGCCTTCAGATACTTCAAGCATGATTGTCGACACATTGTTTGTCAGTTGCGCAAAACTAGCGCCACAGCCCCAACCTTGTCAAACGCCGTCGGGCAGATTGTCAACAATCTGCCCGCCTAACAAAATGATTGAAGCGCCACACACTCCCGGCAGCCGAGCCAAAAGCGTCTGTCGCAGCGGAAAATCCCCGTGTTAGAATGCGCGCCGCCAGCGCCAGTCTGGGCGACACTGACTTGCCTGCTAGACTCCCAGACCAGGCGCCGCAGCCACGAAGGCCGTGGGCCGGGCTCCTGGACCGATGACCGCGTTACGCTCAAAGGACTTATGACACTCAAGCCCTTCGCCCTCTTTGCCTGTCTGATTGCCCTCCCCGGCCTCGGCTTAGCCACCGAAAAGACCGTTTACGGCCTGAACGAATACGCCAGGCTGAAAGACCTCGATCTGATAGTAGCCGCCAAGCTGGACACAGGCGCCAAGACCGCCTCCCTCAGCGCCCGCGACATCAAGCGATTCAAGCGCGACGGCGAACCCTGGGTACGCTTCTACCTGGCCATCGACGATGCCCACGAACACCCGATCGAACGCCCCTTGGCGCGCATCAGCAAGATCAAGCGACGCGCCGGCGACTTCAACCCCGAAGAAGGCAAGACCTACACTGCACGCCCCGTGATCGAGCTTGAGGTGTGCATGGGCGATGCCCTGCGGCAAATTGAAGTGAACCTCACTGACCGCAGTGCTTTCCAATACCCGCTTCTGATCGGTTCCGAAGCGCTCAAGCGCTTCGACGCACTGGTCGACCCGAGCCTTAAATACGCTGCCGGCAAGCCCGGCTGTGCCACTGACGCAAACTCTGACGAGTAACCCACATGCGCTCTCTTACCCTGCATCTGAAAGTCCTGATCACCCTCCTGGTGAGCCTGGGCATTCTGATAACGGCCTACCAGATATTCATCCAGGGCATTCCGATTACCGAGGATGCGACCGACGACCTGTGGAACATCGATGCCAAGGTCGAGTTCCAGGCCAACCCGCGCGACCCGATCAAGGTGCAAATGTTCGTGCCGCCCTTGAACCGGGACTACGTCAGCCTCAACGAGAGCTTCATCTCCAACAATTACGGGGTGAGCATTAATCGCGTGGACGGCAACCGCAAGGTGACCTGGTCCGCGCGTCGCGCCAGCGGCAACCAGACGCTCTACTACCGCCTGGTGCTGACCAAGCGCTACAGCGGCGAGAAGCCCAAGGACAAGGGGCCTATCTTCCGCGACAGCATCCCCGTGGAAGGCGCCGAGAAAATCGCGGCCGAAGCCCTGCTCGCCCCCATCCGTCAGCACTCGGCGGATGTCGAGACCTTCATCACCGAGACCATCAAGCGCGTCAACAACGTCAATGATGACAACGTCAAGCTCCTCCTGGCCGGCGATCCCTCGACTTCCAGGAAGGCCCAGGTCATCGAGCTGCTGCTGTCCATTGCCCACGTCCCCATGGAGCGCGTGCACACCATCCGCCTGATCAGCGAGCAAGCGCAGAGCCCAGAACTCTGGCTGCGCAGCTTCAACGGTGAAAACTGGCTGTACTTCAACCCCGAGACGGGTGAGCAGGGCTTGCCCACAGACCGCTTGATCTGGTGGACCGGTGACGACAACCTGGTCAACGTGGACGGTGGCAAGAAGGCCCAGGTGACCTTCAGCATGAACAACAGCGAGATGAACGCCATCCGCCTGGCCAAGCTGACCGACGAGAACACTGACGCCGACTTCCTCGAGTACTCGCTCTACGGCCTGCCGCTGCAGACCCAGCAGACCTACCAGATCATGATCATGATCCCGATCGGCGTGCTGGTGATCCTGATCCTGCGCAACCTGATTGGCATCCAGACCCTCGGCACCTTCACGCCGGTCCTTATCGCCCTTGCCTTCCGCGAGACCCAGCTCGGCTTCGGCATCGTGCTGTTCACCATCATCACCGCGCTCGGCCTGTCGCTGCGATCCTACCTGGAGCACCTGAAGCTGCAGATGCTGCCACGCCTATCGGTGGTGTTGACCTTCGTGGTGGTGCTGATCGCGGTCATCAGCCTGTTCAGCCACAAACTCGGCCTGGAACGCGGCCTGTCCGTTGCCCTGTTCCCGATGGTGATCCTGACCATGACCATCGAGCGCCTGTCCATCACCTGGGAGGAACGCGGCGGCGGCCATGCCTTCAAGGTCGGCGTGGGCACCATCATCGCGGCATCCCTGGCGCACGTGCTGATGAGCATTCCGGAGCTGATCTACTTCATCTTCACCTTCCCGGCCGTGCTGATGATCCTGGTGGGCTTCATGCTGGCGATGGGTCGCTACCGCGGCTACCGCCTGACCGAACTCTTCCGCTTCAAAGCCTTCCTGAAGGACTGAGCCATGTTCGGCCTGATCAAAACATGGAAAGCCCTGAGTGCCCGCGGCATCATGGGCATCAACCGACGCAACGCGGACTACGTGCTGAAGTACAATAAACGGCACCTGTACCCGATCGTCGACGACAAGATCATCACCAAGCAGCGAGCCATCGAGGCGGGGATCCACGTACCCGAAATGTACGGGATCATTTCCACCGAGAAGGAAATCGACAAGCTCGACGAGATCATCGGCGAGCGTAACGACTTCGTGATCAAGCCGGCGCAAGGCGCCGGCGGGGACGGCATTCTCGTGATTGCCGACCGATTCGAAGGCCGCTACAAGACCGTATCCGGGAAGATCATCAGCCACGAGGAGATCGAGCACCAGATCTCCAGCATCCTGACCGGGCTCTACTCGCTCGGCGGGCACCGCGACCGTGCACTGATCGAGTACCGCGTAACCCCTGACCAGATCTTCAAGAGCATCAGCTACGAGGGAGTACCGGACATCCGCATCATTGTGCTGATGGGCTACCCGGTCATGGCCATGCTGCGCCTGCCGACCCGCCAGTCCAACGGCAAGGCCAACCTGCACCAGGGCGCCATCGGCGTCGGCGTCGACCTGGCAACCGGCGTCACTCTGCGTGGCACCTGGCTGAACAACAAGATCGCCAAGCACCCGGACACCACAAACGCGGTGGATGGCGTGCAATTGCCGAACTGGGATGGCTTCATGAAGCTCGCGGCCGGCTGCTACGAGCTGTGCGGTCTTGGATACATTGGTGTCGATATGGTGCTGGACCAGGAAAAGGGCCCACTGATCCTTGAGCTCAACGCCCGTCCCGGCCTGAATATCCAGATAGCCAACGACTGCGGCCTGACCCATCGCGCCCACGCCATCGAGGCTCGCATCGAAGAGCTGAAGGCCAAGGGTATCCAGGAAACCCCGGAAGAGCGTGTCCGGGTTTCCCAGGGACTGTTCGGCCACGTTCACCCGGCTGAGATCTGATCGCCTGCTCCTTGAAAATGCCCGGCCAAGTGCCGGGCTTTTCTTTGCCGGGCAGACTACTGGCGTGCGGAACCCCTGCAGGGCCCACATTTCCTTAAGCTATCCGCCTCCCGGTTTCGTAGGGGGATCACCCTTCACCGAGCCACCATCGGCACCACGCCTGGCTACACAGGTGGATGTGAAAAGCAACATCCACCCTACACCCCATAAACCACACTCCTCCCCGGCAGCCCACGCACTCCCCAAACCAATAAAAAAGGGCCTTTCGGCCCCTTCTTAATGCATCACATCCCTCAATCGTTACTCGGCTTGCCCACGGCCTGCAGCACATACTGCGGGAGGGCGAAGGCACCTAGGTGGATTTCCGGGTTGTAGTAACGGGTCACGATACCGCTACCAGCAAAACGCTGACGCAAGGTCTCCAGCGGTAGCTTGCGTAGTTCCGGGTCGGTAGCGCCCCAGGCAAAAGTCATGGCACCGCCGATGTATGTCGGCACAGCCGCCTGATAGAAGTGCCAATCCGCGAATAGGTCGTTCATCCGACCGGCGGTAGTCTGCACTTCGGCAAGCTGCATGAACGGCGTGCCGTTTTGCGTGACCAGGATGCCGCCATCATTCAGGCAACGGCGGCAGGCCTGGTAGAAGTTCTCGGAGAACAGCACTTCGCCCGGACCGATCGGATCGGTGGAGTCGGAAATGATGACGTCGAACTTCTCCTCGGTCGTGGCGACGAAGCGCATGCCGTCATCGATCACCAGGTTCAGGCGCGGATCGTCATATGCACCCTTGGAGTGGTTGGGCAGGAACTCCTTGCACATATCGACCACAGTGCCGTCGATCTCGACCATGGTGATGCTCTCGACATCACGGTGCTTGCTCACTTCGCGCAGCATGCCCCCGTCACCGCCACCGATGATCAGCACGCGGCGCGCTGCGCCATGGGCCAGGATCGGCACATGGGTGAGCATCTCGTGGTAAATGAACTCGTCGGCTTCGGTGGTCTGGATCACGCCATCCAGCGCCATGACGCGGCCCATGCGCGCGTTCTCGAAGATCACCAGATGTTGATGCTCGGTGCGCACCTCATGCAGCAGGCGATCCATGCGAAAACGCTGGCCGTAACCGTCATAGAGGGTTTCCTGATAATCGCTCATGGGTCATCTCTCCTGGTAGCTGCATTGACGGACGGCGCCTTGGTGAGGCGCCCGCCCCCATGAAAGGCGCGCATTCTACGATGGCTTCGATGTCAGGTCGAACCGCACGCCGGGTAGAAATTGAAAGTCAGTTTTGCAGAGACAGTTCAGACACCTACAGCTATCGTCGCACCACAACCAAGCGGAGACGCCTCTTTCGCAACCGCTGACCGACTGGATCGAGCCGATGCGCCTTGACTATTTCGAGCCCTGGAACTGGCAGCAGTTCCAACGTCATTTTGCCCTGCGCCGACTACCGGGCGTCGAGCACCTGACGGCAGACAGCTACAGCCGTAGCTTTCGCCTGGATGGATGCACCGGCTGGTTTCGGCTGACGGCCGCATCCAGCTCCCTTACCCTGGATGTCAGCCCTTCTGCCAAAGACCTGGAATCACAACTCGCAGCGCGAGTGCGACGCATGTTCGACCTGGACAGCGACCCAGCCGCCATCGCCCACCATCTGGCGCAGGACCCACTCCTGCACACTCTGCTGCGACGTTATCCCGGACTGCGACTGCCGGTCGCATTCGACCCCTTCGAGCAAGCGGTGCGCACCATCATCGGCCAACAAGTGACCGTGAAGGCCGCCGTGACCATTGCCGGACGTCTGGTGGAGCGCCTTGGCGAGTTGCTGAGCGACGCTCCTGTGGACGGTCCACTCAGGCTTTTCCCAACCCCACAGGCCATTGCTGACGATCCTCTGCCCGGTATCGGCATGCCTGGCAAACGTGTCGACACCTTGCGCCGGCTGGCCAGCGCAGTAGCTGACGGCACGCTTGAACTGACTACCGCTGACGGTATCGAAACACTGATCGACAGGCTCTGCGCATTACCCGGCATCGGCCGCTGGACCGCCGAGTATATTGCCTTGCGCGCCTTTGGGGAGCCCGACGCCTTCCCAACCGCTGACTTGGGCCTCCTGAAGTCTCCCTTGTGGGGCGCCGAGGGAATCAGTGCACGTGAGCTGCAGAAGCGCGCGGAACTCTGGCGTCCCTGGCGCGCCTATGCTGCCGTCTATCTCTGGCAAAGTTACGCCGACGAGGACTGAACCATGCTCTACCGCTATTACGACAGCCCCCTGGGCCCGCTGCTGCTGGCCGGGGACGACGTCGGCCTTCGCCTGCTGCACATGGACGCCGCTCAACCCTGGCAACTGGATGCCGGCTGGCACGCAGGGACGAATGAATTCGACGAAGTCTGTCGCCAACTGGACCACTACTTCAGTGGCCGGCTGCGCCGCTTCGATCTTCGCCTGGCACCTCGCGGCACCAGCTTCCAGCAACGGGTCTGGCAAGCCTTGCAGTCGATCCCTTATGGCACCACCACCAGCTACGGCGAACTGGCCCAACGCATTGGCAATCCCAAGTCCGTGCGGGCCGTCGGCACCGCCAACGGCGCCAACCCTATAGCCATCATCATTCCCTGCCATCGGGTGATCGGCCGTGACGGCAGCCTGACCGGCTACGCCGGTGGCCTGGCGCGCAAGGCACTGCTGCTGAAACTCGAAGGGGTGAACCTGCTGCCCGAGCAAGACCAACTGATGCTGGTCTGATGGCATTCACGGCTGGCGAATACGTGCCAGCACCTTGGCCGGTTCCGACAGCGGCAAGGCGATGATCACCCCTTCCCCGTTTCGGGGTGAAACGCCCGTGAGGGCCTGGATGTTCACCTGATGGCTGACCATGATCACTGGCCGGTCGGCCGGTAACTGCTGGATCGCCTTGCGCATCTCGGCGGTCTGGGCGGCCTGACTGGAGGGGTCGCTGAAGAAGGAATCCAGCGCCGGAAGGGTCTCAACCGCGCCGAATCCCATCTCCAGAGCGGTGTCCTGGGCGCGACACCAACTGCTGGCATAGAGACGGGGCTGCTCGACCTTGCGCTTGCGCAGTAACTGCCCCCACCTCCGCGCCTCACGGCGCCCACGGTCATTGAGATTGCGTTGGGTGCTGCAGTCCCCTAGTCGAAAACCCTCCGGGTCACCCGTTCCGGGGGCCGTGGTATGACGCATCAACAGCAGTGCCTGGCCTTCCCGCAAGGCCGCCCACGCTGCTTTCTGGTCAGCCTGGACAGGCAAAACCAGCACCCCCAACAGCAGGAGCGCAATTACGCGGAGCATGCTGTGACCACATGCTCGAAATGCTGCCTGTAAAACGCCCGACTACGCCGAACTGCAACGACACAAGGGCGAAACCCCATGGCGTAACGCTCCCAAGGAAGACGCTGTACCAACAGGATAGATCGCACCAGGCGAGCCTTCCTGGCGACCCATCAGATAAGGTCGCCCACGAAAGACGCGTGTGCCCGGTGCCTTTCGCGTAGGCCGCGAATTTACAAGCGCGACAGATCGATGACCGCGAAGCTCGCCACCGTTTCATGACCGGGCAACTCGCCGCCATCGCGCGCCAGCCCGATAGTCTGCATGCCCGCCGCCTGGGCCGCATCCAGCTCCTCCACGACATCGGAGAGGAACAGGATCGCGTCAGCCGGCACTGAAATCACCTTAGCGATGCGCTCGTAGGAAGCCGCCTCGCGCTTTGGTCCCGATGTGGTATCGAAATAACCGGAAAACAGCGGCGTCATATCACCCGTTTCCGAGCAACCGAAGATCAGCTTCTGCGCTTGGATCGAGCCCGAGGAATAGACATACAGCTCATAGCCTTCCTGCTTCCAGCGACGCAGCGCCTCGACAGCATCGGGGTAGACATGCCCCTTTAGCTGGCCAGTCTTGTAGCCCTGCTCCCAGACCATTCCCTGCAGCGCCTTCAACGGCGTCGCCTTGCGATCCTCGGCGATCCAGCCGAGAAGAATCTCCACGACTCGCTGGATGCTTGCATCGGCCTCCCCGCTTTCGACCCGGACCGCCTCGATCTGCACCGCGACTTCCGGAACAGCAGCATGCTCCACGACGAACGCGGGCAAATGACGAGCGGCGAAGGGAAAGAGTACGTCGAAGACAAAGCTCACCGCGCTGGTGGTGCCTTCGATATCAGTGAGGACGGCCTTGATTGGCATGGGGAACTCCAGGTAAATCGATAATTGCCAAGCGCCGCAAACAGGCGGGTCTGGGCGGGAAACCGCTGCAGCCCAACCTACCGTGGCTCGTGGCTCGTGGCTCAGTCTTCTAGCTGCGGAAAGCGGCCGGCGATGTCGTCGCCGGTGAACTGCGCTACCCAGCCCTCGGGATTGTTGAACAGCCGAATGGCCACGAAGTGCGGGTGCTCGCCCATGTCGAACCAATGGCGCGTACCGGCGGGCACGGAAATCAGGTCGTTCTTCTCGCACAGCACGGCGTAAACATAATCATCGATGTGCAGGGTGAACAGGCCGCGGCCCGCTACGAAGAAGCGCACTTCGTCTTCGCCATGGCGGTGCTCGTCGAGGAACTTGGCCCGCAACTCGGCTTTCTGCGGATGGTCGCTGGTGAGGCTGACCACGTCGACGGTGACGTAACCCTGCTCCTGCATCAGCCGGTCGATCTGCGGGCGGTAGGCAGTGATCACCTCGTCCTGGCTAGCACCCGGCGCAATGGGCGCGGAGGCCTCCCAACGCTCGAAGCGCACCCCCACCGTGGCAAGGGTGGAGGCGATGTCCTCCAGGTGGGTCAAGACCTTGTTTGGCTGGTCCGGACTGGATTCGTGGTAAACGGTCAGGCTGCTCATCTTTGGAACTCCTTGCAGGCGGCCTCCCAGCTCTCGGGCGGGTCGGCACGCCATCAATCGGTCAGGCATCCTTGTGCAAAGGAAGCATCAGCGGTTGGCGATCGAGAGGGTCTTCAGCTCGCACTCGAACAGGAACTCGAAGGCTTCTACCTGGCGCAGGGCGTCGCTCATGCACGGCCCCCAAGTATAGAGGCCGTGCCCGCGGATCAGATATCCCACGCAATCGGGGTGCTGATCGAGCCAGGGCTGTACCTTGCTGGCCAGGCGCGCAATGTCCTGGTCGTTATCGAAAATCGGCACCAGCACTTGAGACTCGTGGGTCGAAATGCCACTGAAAGCCTTCTGCAACTCGTAGTCGGCAAACACCAGCGAATCGGCCAGGGTCAGGCGCGACAGCACGGTGGCGTTTACCGAGTGGGTATGCAGCACCGCGCCGATCTCCGGTTTCCAGCGGTACAGCTGCGTATGCAGCAGGGTTTCCGCCGACGGCTTCTTGCCCGGTTCCAGGCTCTTGCCATCGAAGTCCGTGGCCAGCACGTCATCGAGACCAAGCTGCCCCTTGTGCTTGCCGGATACGGTTAGCAGCGCCTGGCTTTCTGACAGACGCACCGAGTAGTTGCTGCTGGTGGCCGGCGACCACCCACGTCCATAAAGGAAGCGGCCGGCATCGATGATTTCCTGGGCGAGTTGTTGGCGATTCATGCCCGCTCCTCTTGCAAATGGGTGGCAATGATAACGGTTGCAGCCAGCGCCGCCAGACTGGCGATGGCGAAGGTGCAGAACGGCCCGAGCGAGCTCCAGCTGTACCCCGAGTACAGAGCCCCGAGCGCCCCGCCAGTGCCGGCCATCGCCGCATAGAGCGCTTGCCCCTGGCCTTGCTGGCCGGGCCCGAAGCGACGCTGCACGAAATGGATGGCCGCCGCATGAAAGCTGCCGAAGGTAGCGGCATGCAGCAACTGGGCGAACAGCAGCACCAACAGGTGATCGGCGAAAGCGCCCAACAGCAGCCACCGCAGCGCCGCGATGAGGAAGCTGGCCATCAGCACCCGGCGCACAGAGTAGCGGCTGAGTATCCGCGACATCACCAGAAACAGCAGGACCTCGGCCACCACCCCCAACGCCCAGAGTTGGCCAATCAGGCCACGGGAGTAACCGAGGGACTCCAGATAGATGGTCTGGAAGCTGTAGTAGGGGCCGTGGGAAAGCTGCATCAGCCCAACACTGAGGTAGAACGCTAGCATGACCGGATTGAGCAACTGGCGAAAGAATCCTTCATCACTGCTCATGTCGTCGCGGGCCAAAGGCAAAGCGTTTGGTACCCACAGGCTGGCCAGGACGATGCCGCCCATGATCAGCACCAGCGCCCAGGGATACAGGTCCAGGCTGTAAAGCTCGAACAACTGGCCCAGCGCGATCACGGCGAGGATGAAGCCTATCGAGCCCCAGAGACGAATCTGGCTATAGCGCGCTGCCTGGTCGCCCAGGTGCGCCAGGGTGATGACCTCGAACTGCGGCAGCACCGCGTGCCAGAAAAACGCATGCAAGGCCATGATCAATGCTAGCCAGGCATAGCTCTGGTCAACGAAGATCAGGGCAAAGGTCGCCAATGTGCAGACAGCCCCCAACCGGACGATCTGCAGGCGCCGGCCACTTCGATCCCCGAGCCACCCCCAAATGTTCGGCGCCACGCAGCGCATGAGCATGGGGATGGCCAGCAACTCGCCGATTCGCGCGCTGGAAAACCCCAGGTGTGCAAAGTACAAACCAAGAAAGGGCGCTGTGGCGCCCAACAGGGAGAAGTAGAACAGGTAAAAGCCGGACAGCCGCCAATAGGGTAACGCAGCGGTCATGCGGTGCCCTGGGACGAGCGCAGCAGTAGCCTGGAGGCTGATTGTCGAGTATCGCTGGACTCAGCGGAGCGCCGCCCACCCCAGCCCATGGTTCTCACAGCTGGCCCAGCACCGGCGTGGTGACGCTGACCCCTGCGTTCTGCGCGCGGTGACGTAGCAGGTGGTCCATCAGAACGATGGCCATCATGGCTTCCGCGATCGGCGTCGCACGGATGCCCACGCAGGGATCGTGGCGGCCCTTGGTGACCACCTCCACCGGATTGCCGTGAACATCGATGGAGCGGCCGGGTGTAGTGATGCTGGAAGTCGGCTTCAACGCAAGGTTGGCGATGATCGGCTGGCCGGACGAGATGCCGCCGAGGATGCCGCCGGCATTGTTCGACAGGAAGCCTTCCGGGGTCAGCTCATCGCGATGCTCGGTGCCGCGCTGCGCAATACTGGCGAAACCGGCGCCGATCTCGACGCCCTTGACCGCGTTGATACTCATCAGCGCATGGGCCAGCTCAGCATCCAGACGATCGAAGATCGGCTCGCCCAGGCCCGGGGGTACGCCGTCGGCAACCACCGTGATCTTCGCACCTACCGAATCCTGGTCGCGGCGCAGCTGGTCCATGTAGGTTTCCAGCTCCGGCACTTTGTCCGGATCGGGGCAGAAGAACGGGTTCTGCTCCACGGAGTCCCAGGTCTTGAAAGGGATTTCGACCGGGCCGAGTTGGCTCATGTAGCCACGCACCTGGATGCCCTGGGTCGCCAGGAACTTCTTGGCGATGGCACCAGCTGCCACGCGCATCGCGGTCTCCCGCGCCGACGAGCGACCGCCGCCACGGTAGTCGCGGATACCATACTTGTGGTGGTAGGTGTAGTCAGCGTGGGCCGGGCGGAACAGATCCTTGATCGCCGAGTAGTCCTTGGACTTCTGGTCGGTATTGCGGATCAGCAGGCCGATGGAGCAACCGGTGGTACGTCCCTCGAACACCCCGGAAAGGATCTCCACTTCATCGGCTTCCTGGCGCTGAGTGGTGTGGCGACTGGTGCCTGGCTTGCGGCGATCCAGGTCACGTTGCAGATCTTCCTGTGACAGCTCGAGCCCCGGCGGGCAGCCGTCAACGATGGCGACCAGCGCCGGACCATGGCTTTCGCCAGCGGTGGTGACGGTAAATAGCTTGCCGTAGGTGTTGCCGGACATGCACAGTGCTCCGCAGAAATGGGCCTCGATCGAAGGCCGAGCAGTATACCTGCGGCGTTCGGCCAGTTCACCCTCGAACCTTGGCCCGGCAATCGCGTCCAACGAACACTCCAGCCACCACCTCAGCCCATGCTACGCATTCTCCTGCTTCTCTTGCCCCTGCTCGCCGGCCAAGCGCTGGCGGCACCCGATAGTTTTCTGCAACGCCCCATCGAGCTGGATACCCACAGTGGGACGCTGTACGGCTCGCTGCTGGTCCCCAGGCGCGACAAGGCAGTGCCCGTCGCACTGATCATCGCCGGTTCCGGCCCCACGGACCGCGACGGCAACAACCCTATTGGCGGACGCAATGACAGCCTGAAGAAGCTGGCCCGCCTGCTCGCGAACCAGGGCATTGCCAGTGTTCGCTATGACAAGCGCGGCGTTGCCGCCAGCCAGGCAGCAGGCGCGGACGAGCGGACCCTGAGCATCGAACGCTACACCGCCGATGTCGCAGCCTGGGGCCAGAAACTGAAGCAGGACCCGCGCTTCTCCCGCCTGATCCTCATCGGCCACAGCGAGGGAGCCCTGCTCGCCAGCTTGGCGGCAGACGCCGCGGGTGCCAATGCGCTAGTCAGCCTCGCAGGCAGCGCACGCCCCATCGACCAATTGCTTTACGCCCAGTTGCGCGTCAGGCTCCCGCCACCACTGCTGGCCCAGAGCGAGCGCCTGCTGGCCAGCCTCCGCAATGGCCAGACAGTCGCAGACGTGCCGCCGCAACTGGAGCTACTGTTCCGCCCCAGCGTGCAGCCTTACCTGATTTCCCTGTTCCGTCAGGACCCGGCTGACGCCTTTGCGCGCCTGCGGATACCCGCACTGATCATCCAGGGCAGCCATGACATCCAGGTCAGCGTCGCCGACGCAGAGCGCCTCAAGGCCGTCAAGCCGGATGCTCGCCTGATCATCATCGACGGCATGAACCACATGCTGCGCATCGTTCCAATGGATATGGCCCAGCAACTGGCGTCCTACCGTGAGCCACGCCTCCCCCTGGCGCAGCAGCTCGGAAAAAGCATCGTCAGCTTCATCGAGACGGAATCGACCTCCAGTAATGCAGGAAACGGTCGATAACCTGCTTGCCAGAGTTCCTATAGACAACGGATCGTGCGCTCGACAGGAAATCCTCATGACTGACAGCCCACCCGAAAAGCCGAATGCTGAGCAAGTCCCGCTTCATCCGTGGTCAGGGCTGGCCCCCGAGCACTTCGACCTGCTCCGCCTGTCCCCCCTGCCGGTGGATCGCCACACCGGGGCGCGGCCGTTGCGTTTCGTCGAGCTGGGGCGGATCGAGCGCCACTCACCTGAGCTGAGCATGCTACGCCTGGTCGTCAACCTGCCGGACCAGCACCTGCGCAAAGCACGGAACATGCTCGAGGTCTGGGTCGATCACCGGAGCAAGGAAGTTCGTTTCGGCCCTGACAGCGGTCTGCAAGTCGAGCCCGCGAACCGTGGACTCGGTCGATTCCTCCTGGCACAAGGCATTGCCTGGGTACGGCAGAAATGGACGCACTATCGGGTGGAGGGCGGCGCTCTACCCGCGAAGGATGCGCTGAACGACGAAATGCGCCTGCGTCGCGACCATGCGCTCAAGGCGCAGGGTTTCACCGTCACTTACCTCGACAGCCTGCAGATGAAGGCGACCTATGGCGCCGGCCGGGTCAGTGAGTTACATGCAGACTGGCACGATCAGAAGGTCCAGTTCATCGGCCTGGCAGAAGCGGCCATGATGCTCCAGCAGGCCGAGCAGAACCTGCAGCACCAGGCTCTGGAGCTTCGCAAGCTGGAAGAGCGGGTCGATATCTACAAGCGTGATGATAGCGGACTACGCTTCACCATCGCCTGCCTGGTGGCCTTCGCGGTATTCCAGGCAGGCCTGCTGATCTGGATCGCGACCCGCTGATGCCCGGCGTCAGCCATTCACGCGCAAGCGGAACAACGCCTGGTGCTCGCGGCACTGCTTGGCACTGAGCAGAAACACGCCGTGGCCACCGTGCTCGAAATCTAGCCAGAGGAAATCCACCTCCGGGTAGAGCTCCTCGACGTGGACCTGGCTGTTGCCCACCTCGACAATCAGCAAGCCCTTTTCCGTCAGATGGTCTGCCGCTTCAGCGAGCATACGCCGCACCAAGTCCAGACCATCGTTGCCACAGGCCAGGCCCAGCTCAGGTTCGTGCTGGTATTCCGCTGGCATATCAGCGAAGTCCTCAGCGTCCACATAGGGCGGGTTCGAAACGATCAAGTCGAAGCGCTGCCCCGGAAGCCCTTCGAAGCCATCACCCTGAACCGTAAATACACGCTCCTCGAGGCCGTGCCGCTCGATGTTCAGGTTGGCCACCTCGAGCGCCTCGAACGACAGGTCGGCGAGGACGACCTCCGCGTCCGGGAAGGCATGGGCGCAGGCAATGCCGATGCAGCCCGAGCCGGTGCAGAGATCGAGGATTCGCGCAGGCTCCTGCGGCAGCCAGGGCGAGAACTGCTGCTGGATAAGCTCAGCGATCGGTGACCGTGGCACCAACACCCGCTCATCCACCACGAACGGCATGCCGCAGAACCACGCCTCCCCGAGCAGGTACGCTACGGGCACACGCTCTTCGATGCGGCGGCGCAGCAGTTCACGCAGGAGAGCGCTTTCATCCTCTTCCAGACGGCAGTCGAGGTAGCTGTCGGCAATTTCATACGGCAGGTGCAAGGCGCCCAGCACCAATTGACGAGCCTCATCCCAGGCATTGTCGGTGCCATGACCGAAGAACAGGCTTTCAGCATGGAAACGGCTCACAGCCCAGCGGATGTGATCACGCAGGGTGCGCAGGCGGGATTCGGACACGTCGGACGACCTCTGGAAACGGGCCAGCGATTCTAGCACTCCTGCCGCATGGCATCAGCCTCGGGCGGCCGACGAACGGAAGCCCCGCCACGGCCCTGCACACCACGGAAACCGGCTCGCCCGGTGGCACGGCAAGCAACTGGACCTTGGTCCATGGTTCACTTATTGCTCCGCACGGCGGACAATGGTGCCAATGTCGTACCCGGAGATTCGCATGTCCGCCCCGAAATCCATGTTCCAGTTGAGTGGCCGCGGTTACCCGCCGGCCAGTCTCAACAACGCCACACTTGTGATCATCGATGCTCAGGAAGAGTACCGCAGCGGCGTCCTTGCCCTGCCAGGCCTGGACGCTGCCCTCGCCGAGATTGCGAGTCTGCTCGCCGCTGCCCGCGCCATGGGTAGCACCATCGTTCACGTCAAGCACCTCGGCGTTCCCGGCGGCCTGCTCGACCCTCAGGGTATCCGCGGCCAGCATCTGCCGGAAGCTGCCCCCCTGCCGGGCGAAATCGTTGTGGAGAAGCGCCTGCCGAATGCATTCGCCGGTACAGAACTCCACGACCGCCTTCAGCAGATCGGCCATCTCGACCTGATCGTCTGCGGCTTCATGACTCATTCCAGCATCAGCACCACCGTTCGTGCCGCCAAGGACTATGGTTATCGCTGCACGCTGGTGAGTGCTGCTTGCGCGACTCGCGACCTACCGACTCTCGACGGCGGCGTCATCAGCGCGGATGAAATGCATCGCGTCGAGGTCATCGCCCTCGCCGACAATTTCGCTAGCGTGGTGCCGCAGGCCAAGGCGCTGATCTGACCGACGCGTCGACACATCCCGCGACATCCGCCCCGAGGTTGACCGGAACCACGCCCGCCAGCGCCGGTCATACCCCCGATAAAGCAAGAGGACGTCCGGATGAAGTTATCCGATGGATTTGATGCCCGCCGCCTGCGCCCACGAGGCCCGGGTAGCTGGCGCTGGCGTTTCGCAGCAGCGCTGTCGGCCCTGTTTGCCGGCTTCGGCATACTTCTGGCCATGGCCGGCACTGCTACGCTGCTCGGCCGCCCCCCAGCGCTCGGACCACTCAACGAAAGCACCGGCGCGGCCATCGTGCTGCTGGTCGTGGGCCTGCTTTTCCTGTGGCTGGGCGTAATCGCCTGGCGAGTCTGCAGGCGCCGATCCCGTCGCCGGAGTGACCTGAGCCTATCGCCGCAGCTGATGAAGAAACGCGACTGACCGCAGCACCAGGCATTGGGTAAACTAGCCGCCCTTCGCGGAGGCCTGTATGCAAGATAATGCCCACAAAGACGACGAAACTTCCCTGTTCGCCCAGGAAATGCGCGGCGTAAAGCGCATCCAGGACGACCGTGCCGACACCGGCAAGCCCAGGACCGACCTCAAGCAACTGGCCACCCGGCGGCAGAATGCCACCGTCCGCGCTGCCAACGTCAAGGTCGATGGGCTCTCGGACCAGTTCATCATCGATGTTGGCGCCGAAGATGAGCTGCATTGGGCCCGGGATGGCGTCCAGGAAGGCCAGATGCGTAAGCTCAAACAAGGCCAGATCGGCTTCGAGGGCAGCCTGGACCTGCATGGCATGACCGTCGAGAAGGCCCGTGAGACCCTGTGGGACTTCATCGCCGAAGCCACCCGCTTTGAGGTGCGCTGCGTGCGCGTAACCCACGGCAAGGCCGCGCGCCTGGACGGCAAGCGTCCGTTGATCAAAAGCCACGTCAACACTTGGCTCCGCCAGCACCCGCAGGTACTAGGCTTCACTTCCTGCCTGCCAAAACATGGCGGCACGGGCGCGGTTTACGTGATGCTGCGCCGCACCATGCTTGAGGGCCGTGACGAGTGAGCCAAACATCCACCAATCGCTCGACGGGTGCCGCATACCCTTGCCAGCATCGCAAAGGCGCCCTACCCTGCGCCTTTGCGTAAATCCCCACAGGAATTTCCATGTCCCTGGAACAGCATTACACCGCCATCCTCGACCAGATCGGCGAGGACGTCTCCCGCGAAGGCCTGCTCGATACCCCGAAGCGCGCCGCCAAAGCCATGCAGTACCTTTGCCGTGGTTATGAGCAAACGCTGGAGGAAGTCACCAATGGCGCCCTGTTCAGCTCCGATAACAGCGAAATGGTGCTGGTGAAGCACATCGAGTTGTATTCGCTCTGCGAACACCATCTGCTGCCGTTCATCGGCAAGGCGCACGTCGCCTACATTCCCAACGGCAAAGTATTGGGCCTGTCCAAGGTGGCGCGCATCGTCGACATGTACGCCCGGCGTCTGCAGATTCAGGAAAACCTCAGCCGCCAGATTGCCGAGGCCGTTCAGCAGGTCACGGGCGCGCTTGGCGTGGCCGTGGTTATCGAAGCCCAGCACATGTGCATGATGATGCGCGGTGTCGAAAAGCAGAACTCGTCCATGGTCACTTCGGTGATGCTCGGAGAGTTCCGCGAAAACGCAGCGACTCGCAGTGAATTCCTCAGCCTGATCAACAACTGAAGCGGAACACATGCATAAAAAAGCCGGCTGATGCCGGCTTTTTCCTTTCTGGTGTTCCTAAAAACTGCGTCCATCCACCTTCACGACCTTCAGGCCATCCAGCGGCACATCCTCAAGACAGCGCACATTAACCGCCGCCATGGCATTGCCCTTCGGATCAAGGGCCTCGCCAAACGGCCCACAGCCGCAGGTCGCGCAGAAATAGTGGGCGATGTGCATGCGATTGAAGCGGTAGGTAGACAGGTCCGATTCGGGTGTCTCGAGGTGCAACTGGTCGCGAGGGACAAACCACAACAGGTAGCCGCGCCGGCTGCACAGGGAGCAATTGCAGTCCATGACCTGCTCCAGGTTTCCCTCAACCTCGAACGCGATTTTTCCGCAGTGGCAACTGCCTCGGTACTTCATGGTGCGCGCTCCTTCGGAAGCCTATGGACAGGCTGGAGCCTCCAAGTTAGCCCAGCAGCACTGAACCCGCCATGCCGAGTGCAGGGGCGCATAGCCCACCCTGCGACAGTTAGGCCAGCCCCAGATGAAAAAGCCGGCATAACGCCGGCTTCAGTCAATCGAGCATACCCACATGCCGTGGATGGCTGGCCACACGTTGCAGCCAGGCCAGGATCGCCGGGTATCCCGAGAGGTCAAATCCCCCCTCGTGAGCCACATGCGTATAGGCGTAAAGGGCGATGTCAGCGATCGAGTAATGCTCACCCACCAGGTACGTCGTGCGCTGCAACTGCTTTTCCATCACCTTGAGCGCCTTGTGGCCGCGCACGTGGCAGACCTTGTATTCCTCCAGCCGCTCGGCGGGCATGCCTTGGTAGAGCTGGATGAACCGCGCGACCGCAATGTAGGGTTCATGGCTGTATTGTTCGAAGAACTGCCACTGCAGCACCTGAGTCCGCAAGCGTGGCTCGCTGGGCAGCAGGTCGCTGCCCTCGGCCAGGAAATTGAGGATGGCGTTGGATTCCCAGAGGGTGGTGCCATCTTCCAACTCCAACACCGGGATCTTGCCGTTCGGGTTCTTTTCCAGGAACTCGGGGCTTTGCGTCTCACCCTTTAGGATATCGATCGGCACCCATTGGTAAGGCAGCCCAAGCAGATTGAGGATCAGCTTGACCTTGTAGCAGTTGCCCGAGATGTAATCACCGTAGACCTTGTACATCCTCACCCCTCCCTTGTGATCAGGCGGCCTCGGCCGCATGGGCCTGGCGAATGACGCTGGCGAGCCGCTTCAGCCCCTCGCCCAGGCGCTCCGGCGCCACGTGGCTGAAGTTCAGGCGCAGGTGACCCGGATGCTGATCCGGATCGATGAAGAAAGGCTCGCCCGGCATGAATGCCACATTCTGCTCCAGCGCTGGCTTGAGCAGTGTACGGGTATCGAGTGGCTGCTTCAGGGTCAGCCAGAAGAACAGCCCACCCTGGGGGATTTCCCAGGTCGCCAGCTCACCGAAGTGCTCTTCCAGCGCTGCTTGCATCGAATTGCGGCGAATCCGGTAGAAGTCGCGCAGCTCGGCCAGATGCTGGCGGTACTGCTCGGTACCGAACCATTGCAGCGCTTGCCACTGGCCGATGCGATTGGTGTGCAGGTCGGCGGACTGCTTCAGGCGCAGCAGGTGCGGGAAGAGGTCCGGCGTTGCTATCAGGAATCCCACGCGCAGGCCAGGCAGCAGCGTCTTGGAGACAGTGCCGGTGTAGATCCAGCTGGCCTTTTTCAGGCGGCTGACGATAGGCGTTGCGCAGCCTTCATCGAACACCAGCTCGCGGTAAGGTTCGTCTTCGATCAGGGTAACGCCGAACTCGTCGAGCAATGCCGCCACGGCATCGCGCTTAGCCTCGCTGTAGCGGGTGCCGGACGGATTCTGGAACGTCGGGATCAGGTAGGCAAAGGCCGGCTTGTGCTGCTCCAGGCGCTGACGTAGTGCAGCCAGTTCGGGGCCATCGGCCTCCTGGGGTACAGCGATGCAGTCGGCACCGAACAACTGGAAGGCCTGGAGCGCCGCGAGGTAGGTCGGAGCCTCCAGCAGCACCTCGGTGCCCGGATCGATGAACAGCTTGGATGCCAGGTCCAGGGTTTGCTGGGAACCGCTGACGATCAGCACCTGGCTGGCCTCACAGGGTACGCCCAGCGCTCGCGCCTCGGTGGCAATGGCCTCGCGCAGCGCCGGCTCGCCCTCGCTCATGCCGTACTGGCCCATGCTCGCCGGCATCTCGGCCCACTCCACTTTCGGCAGCATCGGCTCGGCCGGCAGCCCTCCGGCGAAAGACATCACTTCCGGACGTTGGGCGGCGGCAAGGATTTCACGGATCAGGGAGCTTTTCAGGCGGGCAATGCGTTCGGAGAAGGCCATGGAATGTCACCGGGTGCGGAAGCAATAAAATTAAGTCAAACTGCTTGACCGAAACTACGACGCCAATGACAGATACGTCAATATGCTTGACCTGAAAAATCCAGCCATTCAGCAAGCCGCCATGGAAGCGTTCTTCTTCGGCTACCAGGCCTTCACCAGCAAGCCGGACGAAATTCTCGCCCGGCGTGGTCTGTCGCGGGTGCACCACCGGATCCTGTTCTTCATCGCCAAGTACCCCGGCCTGAGCGTCAAGGAACTGCTCGGCTATCTGGGCGTCAGCAAGCAGGCACTGAACATACCACTGCGGCAGCTGATCGAGATGCATCTGGTCGAAAGCGTCGCCGCCGACGATGACAAACGTAAACGCTTGCTCGGTTTCACCGCGGAAGGCGCGAAGCTCGAGCAGGCCCTGCGTCGAGAGCAGGCACGCCTGCTGCAGCGAGCGTTCAGTGAAGCAGGCGAAGAGGCCGTACGCGGCTGGCTACAGGTCAACCAGGCCTTGTGCAGCGCCCGGCAAAGCGAAGTAACCGAGCCCTAGACCTTGCGCCCCGCGAGCTCGCCAGCGGCCTTGAAGAACACCAGCATCATTGCAGCGCCAGCGGCGATCAGCGGAAACAAGGCCAATAGCATCAGAATCACTGTGGCGAGAAGGATGCCCCCCGCCAGATCCAGCCAGGCCATGACCCGAAAAACCGGGTAGGCGTTCTGCACCTTGAGCAGGCAGACGGCCATCCAGGTGGTCAGCGCTCCGGAAAGCGCCAGAACGCCAAAATACAGCAGCATCGACCACCCGGGCTCAAGGCTTGCATCTCCCAGCACAAAGTCCAGTAACTCCACTAGCAGGCTCGCCACCACTACCGCCCAGACCGGCCATCCCAGGCCGACTGCGGAGAAGCGCGCCTCAGCAAAGCGCTTGAGCTGGATCAGCAGGTAGCAGCCAAGCAACGTCAGGGCTGCACTCAGCCAATCGGCGCTGGTCGCCATGGTGTCACTCTGCATGGCTCCGCTGGCGGCGGCCAGTCCGGTCAGGACCAGGGTGCCAACGACACTCACCAGGCTCAGCCAACCCAGCAGCCTGAGCTGTTCCGGGCTCCAGCCAAGCATCTGGCGCGGACCAGCGTCGTCGACCAGCTCGACCTGAGGTGCAGCATAGGGATTTTCGTCCATGGGTATCGCTCTACCTGGGGAGGAATGTCACGACACTAGTCCCTGAGCGGCCGCCTGCCAACCGACTGTATTGCCCAACCTGCGTGTTGCTGTATCGGGACTCGGCGAACAGGCAAGGCTTAGGCTGCGAGCACAACGACAAGGTGACCGCCATGAGCCTGGAACTATTACTCGCATTTACCCTTTTCGCCTTCGTCACTTCGGTGACGCCTGGCCCTAACAACATGATGTTGCTGGCTTCCGGCGTGAACTTCGGTGTTCGTCGCAGCGTGCCGCACATGCTCGGTATCAGCCTGGGCTTCATGGTGTTGGTGATGGCGGTGGGACTCGGCTTCGCCCAGGTCTTCGAGCAGATTCCAGCCCTGTACACAACATTGCGTTATGCCGGTGCCGCCTACCTGCTCTACCTGGCCTGGAAGATCGCCGGCTCCGGGGCACCGGACAGCAACAGCTCAGAGCGCCAGCTACGCCCCTTCACCTTCCTGCAGGCTGCTGCATTCCAGTGGGTCAACCCCAAGGCCTGGGTCATGGCAATCGGCGCCATCACCACCTATACGCCTCAGGAGGACTTCGCCACCAACGTGCTGTTGATCGCCGGCCTCTTCGCCCTGATCAACTGCCCCAGCGTCGGCCTCTGGACGGTGGCTGGGAGCCTGCTGCGCCGCTGGCTTGATGAACCGCGCATACTGCGCCTGTTCAATATCGGCATGGCTCTACTGCTGGTGGCCTCGCTCTACCCCATCCTGGTCGACGTCAACGGAAGCCTGTGATGCATCCACGCACCGAAAATCCTGCAGCCCCAGCACGCTTGCGCCCGCTGGCGGACTCCTCCCCCTCCGCAGTGGTGGCAGGCTTCATCGCCATGCTCACGGGTTACACCAGCTCGCTGGTGCTGATGTTCCAGGCGGGACAGGCTGCAGGCCTCAGCAATGCACAGATTTCTTCGTGGATCTGGGCGCTCTCCATTGGAATGGCCACCACCACCGTCGGCCTGTCGCTGCGTTACCGCACCCCGATCGTCGTCGCTTGGTCGACGCCCGGTGCCGCGCTTCTGATCACCAGCCTGCCCGGTGTCAGTTATGGCGAAGCCATCGGCGCCTTCATCGTCTGTGCCCTGCTGCTCAGCCTGGTCGGCCTGACAGGTGGCTTCGAACGATTGATGCGTCGTCTGCCCGGCTCGCTGGCCTCCGCCCTGCTGGCCGGGATCCTGTTCAAGATCGGTAGCGAGATCTTCATTGCCGCCCAGCACAGGACCTCACTGGTGCTGGCAATGTTCTTCAGTTACCTGCTGTTCAAACGCCTGCAGCCGCGCTATGCGGTACTTGCGGCATTGGTGGTGGGCTGTGTTGTTGCAGCAGCACTTGGCCTGCTGGATTTCCGGGGCTTCGAGTTTGCCCTCGCCAAACCGGTTTGGACCTCCCCTGAGTTTTCGCTGACGGCGATGATCAGCATCGGCATCCCACTGTTCGTGGTGGCCATGGCTTCGCAGAACATCCCTGGGATCGCCGTGCTCCGCGCCGACGGCTACCAGGTGCCCGCTTCCCCCCTGATTTCGGTAACCGGCATCGCATCGGTACTACTCGCACCCTTCGGCTCCCATGGCATCAACCTGGCTGCGATCAGCGCCGCCATCTGCACCGGCTCCCATGCCCATGAGGATCGCGACAAACGCTACACGGCAGCGGTCTGGTGTGGCCTTTTCTATGGCGCCGCAGGCACCTTCGGTGCCACCCTGGCAGCCCTCTTCGCCGCGCTGCCCAAGGAACTGGTGCTGTCCATCGCCGCCCTGGCGCTATTCGGCTCGATCGGCAGCGGCCTGACAGCCGCCATGCATGAAGCGAAGGAACGCGAGGCGGCGCTCATCACCTTCATGGTCACCGCCTCCGGCATGACCCTGCTCTCCATCGGTTCAGCCTTCTGGGGCCTGATCGCCGGGGTGCTGACCTTACTGATCCTCAACTGGGGTGGTGAGAAGCAGAAATGAAGAAAGGCGCCGGAAGGCGCCATTCACGCTATGGGGGAACCTGTGGGGGCGAATTCGTTCGCAATTCAAACCGGCATTCTGGCCAGTACCCCTCACCTCTCCCCCTGTCCCAGAGGGAGAGGGGCGTGGTCCGTGTGAGACTTCAGATCGCCGTCGCCCCGCCATCCACGGCGAGGGCATGACCCGTGGTGAATCCGGCAGCATCGTTGCAGAGATAAAGCACCGCCGCGGCGATTTCCTCTACTTTGCCGATGCGCCCAACCGGGTGCATGGCGGCGGCGAACTCGGCCTTCTTCGGGTCGGCTTCGTGCGCACGGCGGAACATATCAGTGTCGATCACCGCCGGGCACACTGCATTGACCCGCAGTTTTTTCTTCGCGTACTCGACCGCTGCCGACTTGGTCAGGCCGATCACCGCATGCTTGGAGGCGGCATAGATGCTCATCTTCGGCGCGGCACCCAGCCCCGCCACTGACGCGGTATTGACGATCGCACCACCGCCCTGGGCCAGCATCAGTGGAATCTGGTGCTTCATGCACAACCACACGCCCTTGACGTTGACGCCCATGATGGCATCGAACTCGGCTTCGCTACCCTCGGCCAGCTTACCTTTCTCGATCTCGATGCCGGCGTTGTTGAAGGCATAGTCCAGACGACCATAAGCCGCGAGCGTACCCTCCATCAGTGCCTTGACCTCTGCGTCACGGGTCACATCGCAGCGGATGAAGCACGCTTCGCCGCCAGTATCGCGAATCAGTTGAACTGTCCCCTCACCGCCGGCGGTGTCGACATCGGAAACCACCACTTTCAGGCCTTCGGCAGCGAACGCCAGGGCAGTCGCCCGGCCGATTCCATTGGCAGCGCCGGTGACCAATGCAACCTGGCCGGAAAAATTCATGCTCATCTGTTCATCCTCGATGGATTAAAACCTGCGCCGAGTCTAGTCAGTCACCCGCCAGCCGCGTCAGCATCATCAGGACTCTGGTGGGCCAGGCATCCATTTCAATGATGCTCAACCGGAAACCAAATCACCAAGATCCATGGCACTACATTCGGTCGGCCAACCACCCTTGCCGCTTCGGTGCAGGCGGACTATCACCATCGTTTCCTGATCCCGGAGCCCCAACCATGACCTTGCACAACCGCCAGTTCCTCCTTGCCCAGCGCCCAATCGGCCCGGCCACCCGCGAGACATTCAACTTCGTTGAAACGCCAGTCGCCGAGCCTGGCCCCGGCCAGATTCTCGTGGAGAACCTCTACCTGTCGCTGGATCCGGCCATGCGCGGCTGGATGAATGAAGGCAAGTCCTACATCCCGCCAGTTGCGTTGGGTGAAGTGATGCGCGCCCTGGGTGTTGGCAAGGTCATCGCCTCGCAGCACCCAGACTTCGCCACGGGGGATCACGTCAACGGCGCACTGGGTGTGCAGGACTACTTCCTCGGCGAACCCCGAGGCTTCCACAAGGTGGACCCAAGCCGTGCACCGCTACCGCTCTACCTCTCGGCGCTGGGCATGACGGGAATGACCGCCTACTTCGCCCTGCTGGATGTGGGCCAACCCAAGGCGGGCGAGACCGTGGTCATCTCCGGCGCCGCCGGTGCAGTCGGCAGCATTGCGGGCCAGATCGCCAAGCTCAAAGGCTGTCGTGTCGTTGGCATCGCCGGCGGGGCCGAGAAATGCCGATTCCTGGTGGACCAACTGGGCTTCGACGGCGCCATCGACTACAAGGCGGAAGACCTGCACTCGGCGCTCAAGCGCGAATGCCCGCAAGGCGTCGACGTGTATTTCGACAACGTCGGCGGGGACACCCTCGATGCCGTGCTCACTCGAATCAACCTCAAGGCCCGTGTAGTGATCTGTGGCGCAATCAGCCAGTACAACGCCAAGCAGGCAGTGAAGGGGCCGGCCAACTACCTGTCGCTGCTGGTCAATCGCGCACGCATGGAAGGCATGGTGGTGATGGACTACGCCCCACGCTTCGGCGAGGCCGCAGCGGAGATCGGCCGCTGGCTGGCCAGCGGCAAGCTGAAGAGCAAGGAAGACATCGTCGAGGGGCTGGAAAGCTTCCCGGAGACCCTGGGTAAGCTGTTCAGCGGGGAGAACTTCGGAAAGCTGGTGCTGAAGGTCCGTTGAGCCGGACTGAGCCGCGGGTGGGCCGGGCGGCCCACCCAAGGAGACGGGTGAGCTTCAGGCCAGTTCAGCGACCACCGCCGCTAACGCCTTGGCCGGGTCGGCGGCCTGGCTGATCGGCCGGCCGATCACCAGATAGTCGGAACCGGCATCCAGGGCCTGGCGCGGCGTGAGGATACGGCGCTGGTCATCCTGGGCGCTACCGGCCGGGCGGATGCCCGGAGTCACCAGTTGCAGCCCCGGGTGGGCGGCCTTCAGGGCCGAGGCTTCCTGGGCCGAACACACCAGCCCGTCCATACCGGCCTTTTCGGCGAGGGCAGCCAGGCGCAGCACCTGCACCTGGGGTTCGACATCCAGGCCAATTCCCGCCAGGTCCTCACGCTCCATGCTGGTCAGCACGGTCACGCCGATCAACAACGGCTTGGGCCCATTGAACTTGTCGAGGGTTTCGCGGCAGGCCGCCATCATGCGCAGGCCACCCGAGCAGTGCACATTGACCATCCACACGCCCATCTCGGCAGCGGCCTTCACCGCCATTGCCGTGGTGTTGGGGATGTCGTGGAATTTCAGGTCGAGGAACACCTCGAAGCCTCTGTCACGCAGAGTCGAGACGATCTCCGAAGCGCAGCTGGTGAACAGCTCCTTGCCCACCTTGACCCGGCACAGCTTCGGGTCGAGCTGGTCGGCCAGCCGCAGGGCTGCTTCACGAGTGGGAAAGTCGAGGGCGACGATGATCGGCGTCTGACAGGCGGACATGGGGAAAGCTCTCTGGCAAATCGGAAACGGCGCGCATTGTAGCGGAAGCAGGCGCGCGCCGCTGCCTCAAACCAGATGGTCGATCATGAAGGCCGTCATGAAACCGGCCAGGGTAATCAGGCCGGTCCAGGCATGCGTGGTTTCGAATGCATCCGGGATCAGTGTATCCACCAGCATGCAGAGCACGGCGCCTGCCGAAAAACCGAGGGCGAATGCCAACCAATTGGGCTGAACATCGGCGAACAGTCCAGGGCCGGCCATGGCCGCCAGCCCGGAAAGCAGCACTATCGCACCCCAGAGGCCGAACACCAGCCAACCACGACGCTTCTCGGCACGCAGGCCGGCCGCGCTGGCCAGCCCCTCGGGCAAGTTCGCGAGAAAGATCGCCACCAGCATCATTACGCTGACTTGGCCGCTATCCAGTAACCCGAGGCCAAGCCCCAGAGACTCGGGAATGCCATCCAGGAACGCCCCAACGGCGATCAACAGCGCCACCATCGCCCCACCGTCCTTGGACCGGTGGTGCATCTCCAGCCTTTCAATGAACTGGCTGGCCACGACGAAAACCACGCCCCCCGCCAGCAGGCCCCCCAGGGTCGGCCACAACCCGCCAATGCGCTCGGCATCAGGAATCTGCCCAAAACACAGTGCAGCGATCAGGACGCCGCTGCCGTAGGCCATGACCGAAGCCACCACCTTCTGCGGCAAAGTCACCAGAAAACCGATCGCCGCGCCCAGTAGCAGGCTGCTTGCCGCCAGCCACCCCCAGAGGCCAGCCTGGATAGTCATGGGTATCTGCATACATCCTCCTTCGAATCCCTTCGGCCACCGTTCAGGCGGCACCTCCAACCGCTTGTCCGAACAGGCATTCCCCGTCCGCTGCCAAGCCACGGGCATCATAGGCCAATGCATCGGTTGGAAGGACCGCTTCAGGCTCCCCAAGCCATGGAACGTGGAAAGGCGCGTGCAATCGAATACAGTGGAGTCCTTTGAATCGGGAGACTCGACATGCCTTGGTATGCGTGGCTGATATTGGTTCTGGCGATCGGCTCAATCGTTGGCAGCCTCATGCTGCTGCGCGACACGGCGAAAAAGCTGCCCTTGACCGAGGAACAACTCAAGCGCGTCCACGAGCGCAATGCAGAGGCGGACGCCAAGGACGCGAAGGACCGTTGAGATCACGTCCAAACAGGCCGTTGAAGAAGGTTGCTCACGGCCACAACGGTACCCGCTAGACTGCGGCATCGCCACAAGGAGGTGCCATGCCGCTCCATCTGCAACTGCTGATTCCTTTCATCGTGCTTGCCCTGGGTCACGGCCTCGGCGGAGTCCAGGTCAGCGGCCTGCTCACGGGCATCCTATTTACCGCCTGGGTACTCGCCGGCGAGCGGCTGTCGGCGCGGTTCTGGCTGCCAATCACCCTGCTCGCCGCAACTGCCCTGGCCGCCCATTTGCTACCGGGCTTCAAGCCCCTGCTGCTGAGCGCCCCGCAAGCGCTCAGCCCAGACGCACCGCCCTACGCCTTGCGCCTGTCATGGGACAAGCTGCTGGTGGGCATGACGCTGCTGGCTTGGTGGCTGGGCCGTCCACGTACAGCCTACGGCAACCTGAGGCTGACATGTCTGGTGATACTGACGACCCTGCTGCTGGTGCCGCTGCTAGCCCTGGCACTCGGCCTGGTAGCCTGGCAACCGAAGTGGCCAGGACTGATCTGGGAGTGGTTGGCGGTCAACCTGCTGGTGGCGGTCCTGGCGGAGGAACTGCTGTTTCGCGGGCTGTTGCAGCCAGCGCTGGTCTCAAGACTGGGCGTCTGGCCGGGTCTCCTGGCCACCGCAGCGCTATTCGGAACAGTTCACCTGCCCTTCAGCCCCCTGTTCGCCCTGCTGGCCGGATGCGCGGGGCTCGGCTATGGCCTGGCGTTCCATTACAGCGGGCGGTTGACTGCGGCCGTGGTCTTGCACCTGGCCGTCAATCTGAGTCATCTGCTGTTGCTGAGCTACCCGCTGCGGCTGGTCTGACTGTCACGCCATAAGGCGCGAATATCCTTTCGAGCTGGCCATTGGCACGCAACTGTTCCAACAGCGTGTGAAATGCACGACCGCTGATTGGCGCCTGGGGGCGGAGCAGCGCGAAATGGCGATATCGCTGGTCGACCTGATCGCTGACCAGGAACCGACCGGCCTCCTGTGGGTGGGCTTCAAGATAGGCGCCGAAGTACGAACGGGTCACCAAGGCAATATCCGCCCGTTCCCGCAGGAGCATGCGCAAGTTGCTGTCGTGGGAATAGCTGAGTTTGGCGTTGAATTCCAGTTTGAGAAACTGCGGATCGGCGTTGAAGCCGGCAAAGCCGTAGTGGTAGCCGCTGAACAAAGCAAGGCGCTTGCCGCTCAAGTCGTCGAAATAGCGCTGGTCACGCCCCGGTCGAGACGCAGCGACGAAGACTTCAGTGTCTTCAAGCCCCATGTCGATGCGAACGCTGGGAATGCCCTGCCACCCCCAGTCCGGATTCTCGAATACCGCCAGGTCGATCCGGCCTTCCTGGAAATCCCGAAAACGACGCGGAATGGCCGTGGGGCGCATGACAAAACGGTAGTCGGACTGTATTGCATTGAGCGCAGCCAGAAACTCCAGCAGCAGGCCACTGGCGTCGGCTGAATCAGGTTTGACGACATAGGGAGGAAACTGTGCGCCGGCAACCTGTACCGTTTCCGTCGCATGCGCGGTCGCTGAGACGAGCGAGGCGCATAAGCACAGCCACACGCCAATCCACAAGCGCAGACCACCCTCCATAGTCCCCACCACTCTCTACAAATGCTGGCACATTGCCTCAGACTACGCGAAACCTGTGACCGTCCTCACTCCCTGATCAAACCGATCGTGACGTGCATCACATTTGTTGCAATCGATTCAGCCGTCCTTCAGCACCAGCGTAAGCGCCTGCTCTGCAAGCTCATCGAGCGTCATTGGCCCTTCCGGGCGAAACCAGGTCGTGGTCCAGCTCAGAGCGCCTGTCAGGAAGCGCCGCAGAATGAACGGGTCAGTCGTGCAATATCCTGCTGCGCGGGCCTCCGCCAGCACCTCCAGCCAAATCTGCTCATAACTTTCGCGCAATCCGAGGATGTAGCGCTGGCCCTCCTCGGACAGCGACCGCCATTCGTAGACCAGCACCGCCATCGCTTCGCCGGTTCCGCCCATGATCGACTGCAGTTCGCAACGGATCAGCGCCAGCACCCGTTCCCGCAGGTCGCCTGCATCGCTCAGCGCGGCCTTCATCACCGCGGTGTTGTAGAGGACGGTCTCCTCCATCACCGACCGCAAGATTTCATCCTTGCTCTTGAAGTGGTGGAAGATGCTGCCGGACTGGATACCCACGGCGCTGGCCAGGTCGCGCACCGTGGTGCGCTCAAAGCCCTTGCTACGGAACAGGTGCGCGGCGGTCTGCAGCAGCTTTCCGCGCGCACTCTCCGGATCAGTGATCTGGCCGGTGGCGACCAGTTCGCGCATCACCGCCTGGGCTTTTTCATCGTCAAGGCTCATCGAAATCACCGTCGTTAGGCTGCTCGCAGTCCCCACTCAACTGAGGAATGGTCTGCAAGTCTCTGTCTTGATTGGTGAAATCTATGCCTCCGCCGTACACCAAGCAAGCGCTTGGGTAAAAAATCCTGCGCGCTCCACTTTTCAACCAAGCGCTTGCTTGGTAGTGTTTTCCCTATCTTCCCTACGCGCTGCGGATATACCAATGACAAAGACCGTACGCATCGGCTGCGCCTCCGCTTTCTGGGGCGACACCTCTACCGCCGCCTCCCAGCTGGTGAAGGGCGCCGCGCTGGACTATCTGGTGTTCGACTACCTAGCCGAAATCACCATGTCGATCATGGCAGGGGCTCGGCTGAAGAATCCCGATGCGGGCTACGCCACCGATTTCGTCGAAGTGCTCGCCCCGCTGCTGCCAAGCATCGCCGAGAAGAACATCCGCGTGATCAGCAACGCCGGTGGCATCAACCCGACTGCCTGCGCCAATGCCCTCGCGACTGCCTGCGAAAAGGCCGGCGTCTCCCTGAAGATCGCTGTGCTGCACGGCGACAATCTGCAGTCCAGGCAAGGTGAACTGGCCAAGGCCGGCACGACGGAAATGTTCAGCGGCGCGCCCATGCCGTCGATGTGCGTGTCGGTCAATGCCTACCTCGGCGCCCCCGGCATTGTCGAAGCCCTGCGCCAGGGCGCGGACATCGTGATCACCGGACGCGTGGTGGACAGCGCAGTAGTCAGTGCCGCCCTGGTGCATGAGTTCGGCTGGTCCTGGACGGACTACGACAAGCTGGCCCAGGCTGCCTTGGCCGGGCACCTGATCGAATGCGGTGCCCAGTGCACCGGTGGCAACTTCACCGACTGGGAAGCGGTGCCGGACTACGAACACATCGGCTTCCCCATCATTGAGGTCGAAGCCAGCGGCAGTTTCTGCGTGACCAAGCCGGAAGGCTCTGGCGGACTGGTCACGCCCTTTACGGTCGGCGAGCAGATGCTCTACGAAATCGGCGACCCGCGCGCTTACCTGCTGCCGGACGTAGTCTGCGACTTCACCCATGCAACGCTGGTACAGGCAGGCCCTGAAAGGGTCCTCGTCCAGGGCGCCCGCGGCCTACCGCCGACCGCGCAGTACAAGGTCAGCGCCACCTATCCGGACGGGTTTCGCTGCACCGCCAGCTGCCTCCTCGCCGGGATCGATGCGGTGAAGAAAGCCGAGCGCGTCAGCCGGGCCATCATTGCCAAGACCGAGGAACTCTTCGCCGAACGCGGCTGGGGCCCCTACCGCGAGGTGAACATTGAACTGCTCGGCAGCGAAGCCACCTACGGCCCCCACGGCAAGCGCTCGGACAGCCGCGAAGTGGTGATCAAGATCGGCGTCAGCCACAGCCGCAAGGAGGCCCTGGCGCTGTTCTCCCGAGAGATCGCCCAGGCCGCTACCGGCATGGCGCCTGGCCTCACCGGAATCGTCGGCGGTCGCCCAACGGTGTATCCAGTGATCCGCCTGTACTCTTTCCTGGTGGACAAGTCCGCTTGCACACTGGAGGTTGATCTCACCGGGCAGCGCCACCTCGTCGAGCTGCCGGCCGTAGAAGCCTTCGCCGTCGAGGCCCTGGCCGATGACCTGGCGCCACCCGCTGCGCCGGGCCAAGCCGACGCCAGCGTCCCGCTGATCAAGCTCGCGGTGGCCCGCTCCGGCGACAAGGGCAATCACAGCAACATCGGCGTCATGGCGCGCAAACCCGAGTATCTGCCCTGGATCGCTGAAGCGCTGACACCGGAGGCCATCGTCGACTGGATGGGTCACGTGCTGGACCCACAGCTCGGCCGTGTCGCGCGCTGGTACTTGCCGGGCAGCCACAGCCTGAACTTCCTGCTGGAAAATGCTCTCGGCGGTGGCGGGGTCGCCAGCCTGCGTATTGACCCGCAAGGTAAGGCCTTCGCCCAGCAACTCCTGGAATTCCCCGTAGCCGTGCCCAAGGCACTGGCCGAAAGACTGCAATGAGCCACCTGACGCCTTTGTAGGAGCCAGCCTGCTGGCAAACGGCTTCAGCCCGGAGCTTCGCGAGCAAGAACTAGGCGTCCCCCTCGCTCCTGAAGCGAACAGAGCCCCCGACGCGACAGACGGAAGGACAACAAGAATGAGCTACGACTCGGTATTCAAGCCCGGCCTGTTCGCAGGCCAGACGATCATGGTCACCGGTGGCGGCAGCGGCATCGGCCGCTGCACCGCCCATGAGCTGGCAGCGCTGGGCGCCCACGTGGTGCTGGTGGGGCGCAAGGCGGAGAAGCTGGAAAAGACGGCAGGCGAAATCCACGAGGACGGCGGCAGTGTCAGCTGGCAGGCTTGCGATATTCGCGACGAGGAGGCGGTGAAGGCCATGGTCGCGGCCGTACTGGCCGAGCGCGGCAGCATCCACCACCTGGTCAACAACGCCGGCGGCCAATACCCGGCGCCGCTGGCTTCGATCAACCAGAAAGGCTTCGAGACCGTGGTTCGCACCAACCTGGTCGGCGGTTTTCTGGTGGCGCGCGAAGTGTTCAACCAGAGCATGAGCAAGACCGGCGGCAGCATCGTCAACATGCTCGCCGACATGTGGGGTGGCATGCCGGGCATGGGCCACTCCGGCGCCGCCCGTGCCGGCATGGAGAACTTCACCAGGACCGCCGCAGTGGAATGGGGCTACGCGGGCGTGCGGGTCAACGCCGTGGCACCGGGCTGGATCGCCTCCAGCGGCATGGACACCTACGAGGGCGCCTTCAAGACCATCATCCCGACCCTGCGTGAGCATGTACCACTCAAGCGCATCGGGAGCGAATCGGAAGTCTCCGCAGCCATCGTCTTTTTGCTCTCACCCGGCGCTGCCTTCATCAGCGGCAACACCATCCGCATCGACGGAGCCGCTAGCCAAGGCAGCCGAGCTTTCCCGCTGCCAAAGGCCAAGCCCGGGCAAAACCAGGCCTACAACGGCTTCCACCGAGCCTATCTGCCCGACGTGCTGAAGGATTGAGACGATGACGATCATCCAATCCGAACTGGACATCCAGGGCGACGACTTCGCCCGCAATCGCGAGGCCATGTTGGCGGCCATCGCCAGCTTCCGCGATGTGGAGCAGCGGGTGCTGGACAAGGCTAATGAGGCCAAGCCGAAGTTCCAGAAGCGTGGCCAGTTACTGCCCCGCGAGCGCCTGAACCTGCTCCTCGATCCGGGCGCGCCGTTTCTCGAACTCTGCTCACTAGCCGGCTACAAGCTACATGACGACAAGGACGGCACCCAGGCCGGCGGCGGCATCATCGCCGGCATCGGTTACATCGCTGGCGTACGCTGCCTGGTCAGTGCCAGCAACAGCGCGATCAAGGGCGGCACTATCTCCCCCACTGGGCTGAAGAAGACCTTGCGCCTGCAACAGATCGCTGTGGAAAACAAACTGCCGCTGGTGGCCCTGACCGAAAGCGGCGGCGCCAACCTCAATTACGCCGCGGAGATCTTCGTCGAGGGCGCGCGCGGCTTCGCCAACCAGGCCCGGATGTCGGCCATGGGGCTGCCGCAGATCACCGTGGTACATGGTTCCAGCACGGCGGGTGGAGCCTACCAGCCGGGTCTGTCCGATTACGTCATCGTGGTGCGCGGCAAGGCCAAGATGTTCCTCGCAGGGCCGCCATTGCTGAAGGCCGCCACGGGCGAAGTCGCCACCGATGAGGAACTCGGCGGCGCTGAAATGCACGCCCAGGTGGCCGGCACGGCCGAATACCTGGCGGAAAGCGACGCCGACGGCGTGCGCCTGGCCCGTGAAATTCTGGCCATGTTGCCGTGGAGCGCCCAGTTGCTGGAGCGCGCTCAGCGCAACTGGCGCGAACCCTTGTACCCGGCCGAAGAGCTGCTGGGCGTGGTCCCTGCCGATGCAAAGAAGCCTTATGACGTGCGCGAGATCATCGCGCGCATCGCCGATGGTTCGGAATTCCTGGACTTCAAGCCGGAGTTCGACAACCAGACCGTCTGCGGCCACCTGCGCATCGAGGGCCGCAGCTGCGGCCTGATCGGCAACAACGGCCCCATCACGCCGCAAGGGGCAGCCAAGGCCTCGCAGTTCATCCAGCTCTGTGACCAGGCCAATGTGCCGCTGCTGTTCCTGCACAACACCACCGGATTCATGGTCGGCACCGCCTCGGAACAACTGGGTGTGATCAAGCACGGCTCGAAGATGATCCAGGCGGTGGCCAATGCCCGGGTGCCCAAGCTCACCGTGGTCGTCGGCGGCTCCTACGGCGCCGGCAACTACGCCATGTGCGGCCGCGGCCTCGACCCCCGCTTCATCTTCGCCTGGCCCAACAGCCGCACCGCGGTGATGGGTGGCGCCCAGGCCGGCAAGGTGCTGCGCATCGTCACCGAGGAGAAGCACACCAAGGAAGGCAAGGAAGCCGACCCGAAGATGCTCGACATGCTGGAACAGATGACCGCGCAGAAGCTCGACAGCCAGTCCACGGCGCTCTACGGCACCGCCAATCTCTGGGACGACGGGCTGATCGACCCGCGCGACACGCGCAGGCTACTGGGCTATCTGTTGGATATCTGTGCAGAGGCGGAAGTCCGGCCACTCAAAGGCAATACGTTCGGCGTCGCTCGGTTTTGACGGCAGGGTGCGCCGTGCGCACTGCCCCAGATCACGGTGCGCACGACGCACCCTACAAGGAGAACAACAAAATGATCTTCACCCAGGAACACGAAGAACTCCGCCGCACGGTGCGCAATTTCGTCGACAAGGAGATCAACCCCCATGTCGACCAGTGGGAAAAGGAAGGACGCTTCCCCATCCACGACATTTTCAAGAAGGCCGGCGAACTGGGCCTGCTGGGCATCTCCAAGCCGGAAAAGTTCGGCGGCATGGGCCTGGACTACAGCTATTCGATCGTCGCCGCCGAGGAGTTCGGCACCATCCACTGCGGCGGCATCCCCATGGCCATTGGCGTGCAGACCGACATGTGCACCCCGGCACTGGCCCGCTTCGGCTCCGACGAACTGCGCGAGGAGTTCCTCCGCCCGGCTATCGCCGGTGAAATGGTCGGTTGCATTGGCGTGTCCGAAGTGGGCGCCGGCTCCGACGTTGCCGGGATGAAGACCACTGCCCGCAAGGAGGGTAGCGACTATGTGATCAATGGCAGCAAGATGTGGATCACCAACTCGCCCAGCGCCGACTTCATCTGCCTCCTGGCCAACACCTCCGACGACAAGCCCCACGTCAACAAGTCGCTGATCATGGTGCCGATGAACACCCCCGGCATCAGCCTCAGCGCGCATCTGGACAAGCTCGGCATGCGCAGTTCGGAAACCGCCCAGGTGTTCTTCGATAACGTTCGCGTGCCGCAGCGCTACCGCATCGGCCACGAAGGCGCCGGTTTCATGATGCAGATGCTGCAGTTCCAGGAGGAGCGAATGTTCGGGGCCGCCAATATCCTCAAGGGGCTGGAGCACTGCGTCGATGTCACCATCGACTACTGCAAGGAACGCAGGACCTTCGGCAACCCGCTGATCGAAAACCAGGTCATCCACTTCCGCATGGCCGAGTTGATGACCGAAATCGAATCGCTACGCGCCCTGGTCTATCAGGCAGTGGAGCTCTACGTCAGTGGCAAGGACGTCACCCGCCTTGCCTCTATGGCCAAGCTCAAGGCTGGCCGTCTGGGCCGTGAAGTCACCGACGCCTGCCTGCAGTATTGGGGCGGCATGGGCTTCATGTGGGACAACCATGTCTCCCGCGCCTACCGCGACACCCGCCTGGTGTCGATTGGTGGCGGTGCCGACGAAATCATGCTGGGCATCATCTGCAAGCTGATGGGCATCCTGCCGGGCAAGAAGAAAGGCTGAACCCCGAACCTGTAGGAGCCAGCTTGCTGGCGAATGCTGCGAGAAGCTTCGCCAGCAAGCTGGCTCCTACGAAAATCCTGCGAGGACACCGGCATGACCGCTTTGCCGAGTACCGACACCCTGCTGCTGGAACAGGCCGATGGCGTGCTGCACGTCACCTTGAACCGTCCGCAGAACCGCAATGCCATGAGCCTGGAGATGGTCGAGGAATTGCGCGCCGTGCTGGCTGCAGTACACGATGACCTCGGCGTGCGCGCCCTGGTGCTGCGCGGGGCGGCTGGACACTTCTGCGCCGGCGGCGACATCAAGGACATGGCCAGCGCCCGGGCGACTGGAGAGGACGCCTACCGCACGCTGAATCGCGCCTTCGGCCGCCTGCTGGAAGAAGCCCAGGCACAGCCCCAGACGCTGATAGTGGTGCTGGAGGGCGCCGTACTCGGTGGCGGCTTCGGCCTGGCCTGCGTGTCGGACATCGCCATCGCCCGGCAGGACGCGCAGTTCGGCCTGCCGGAAACCAGCCTCGGCATCCTCCCGGCGCAGATCGCCCCCTTCGTGGTCAAGCGCATCGGCCTGACCCAGGCCCGCCGCCTGGCCCTCACTGCCGCCCGTTTCGACGGCAGCGAGGCGCAGCGCCTGGGCCTGGTGCACTTCGCGGAAGGCGACAGCGCAACGCTGGAGCAGCGTCTGGCCCAAACGCTGGAACAGGTGCGCCGCTGTGCACCAGGCGCCAATGCCCAGACCAAGGCGCTGCTGCTTTCGACCGATGTCGAGCCGCTGGGCCCCTTGCTTGACCGGGCGGCCGAGCAGTTCGCCAAAGCCGTGACCGGCGCCGAGGGCAGCGAAGGGACCCTGGCCTTCGTGCAAAAGCGCAAGCCCAACTGGGCGCAGTGACCAACTAGCCCTCTCCCTCCGGGAGAGGGGTGGAGTGAGGGGGGCCTCCGCGCGCAGGCCTCCTCCCTCAGCCGAACGCGGCCCGCCCTGGCCCCCATCCCAAGGGGCGGGAGGAACAGAACCAAGGAGCCAATTGACATGCCCAGCTTCAACAAAATCCTGATCGCAAACCGCGGCGAGATAGCCTGCCGCGTGTTGCGCACAGCCCAGGCGCTGGGCTACCGCACCGTGGCCGTCTACAGCGAGGCCGACTGCGATGCGCGCCATGTGCAACTGGCGGACGAGGCGGTATGCATTGGCCCTGCCCCAGTGGGCCAATCGTACCTCTCCATCGAGGCGATCATTGCCGCCGCAGGAAAGACGGGCGCCGATGCCATCCACCCCGGCTACGGCTTCCTTTCCGAGAACGCCGGCTTTGCCCGCGCCTGCGAGGCCGCTGGCCTCACTTTCATTGGGCCAACCGTGGAAGCCATCCACCTGATGGGCAGCAAGCGCCTATCCAAACTGGCCATGCTGGAAGCCGGGGTGCCCTGCATCCCCGGCTACGAGGGCGCCGAGCAGGACGACGCCACCTTGGCCCGCGAGGCCGAGCGCATCGGTTACCCGCTGATGATCAAGGCCAGCGACGGAGGGGGCGGGCGCGGCATGCGCCGGGTGCAGAGCGGGGATGAGCTGGCAGCGCAACTGCGCACCGCTCGTTCAGAGGCGCTCAATGCCTTCGGCAGTGCCGAGCTGATCCTGGAAAAAGCCGTGCTGCAGCCGCGCCATGTGGAGATCCAGATATTCGGCGACCAGCACGGCAACCTGATCTACCTCGGCGAGCGCGATTGCTCGGTGCAACGCCGCCACCAGAAGGTCATCGAAGAAGCGCCCTGCCCGGTCATGACCCCCGAGCTGCGCCAGGCGATGGGTGAAGCAGCAGTCAGGGCCGCGCGCACGGTGAACTACGTCGGTGCAGGCACGGTGGAGTTCCTACTCGACGCCAATGGCGCCTTCTACTTCCTGGAAATGAACACCCGCCTGCAGGTTGAGCACCCGGTGACCGAGCTGGTGACCGGCCAGGACTTGGTGGCCTGGCAGATCAACGTGGCAGAGGGGCAACCCCTGCCGCTGCGCCAGGACGAGGTGCGTCTCGACGGTCACGCCATCGAGGTACGGCTGTATGCCGAGGTCCCAGCCGCGGGCTTCCTGCCACAGACCGGCCAGGTGCTGCGCTGGGAACCCGCTGAGCTCGATGGCATCCGCATCGATCACGGGCTGGTCGAAGGCCAGGCGGTTACCCCCTTTTACGACCCTATGCTGGCCAAGGTCATCGCCTGGGGCCGCACCCGCGACGAGGCGCGACGCAAGCTGGCGCGGGCGGTAGAAGACTGTGTGCTGCTCGGCGTGAACGGCAATCAGCGCTTCCTCGCCAATCTGCTCCGTCACCCGCACTTTGCAGCCGGCCAAGCCACCACGGCCTTCATCGACGAACAGTTCAGCGACGACCCGAGTCTGACTCCACAAGCTGTCAGCCCGGTCGAGTTGGGGGTGGCGGCCGCCCTGCTCTACCACGCTTCAGCCATGTCCACTGCCCATCAGGGCGGACTGGCTGGTTGGCGCAACGCCCGTAGCACTCCTTGGCGCTTCAGTCTGCGCCAGTGGGAACACAAGCATGAGGTCGAACTGACCGTCAGCGAGACTGGTGAGCGGCCCCGCCTGCTCGCCAAGGTTGGCAATGACGAACTCGCCATTTGCCTGAGCCAAGCCGATGGCCGCTGGGCCGTGATCGAACTGAACGGCATTCGCCGCCGTATTGCCTACCATCAACAGGCCGAGCGTCTATGGTTGTTTGGCCCAAACGGCAACCTCGAACTGCTCGACGTGACCCACGAGCCCGCCAGCGGCCAGGCTGGCGCCAGTTCCGGCACCGTGAAGGCCCCGATGGACGGTGCCATCGTCGACGTCCTGGTGAGCGAGGGGGAACGGGTCGGTAAGGGCCAGCTGCTGGTGGTGCTGGAGGCGATGAAAATGGAGCATCCGCTCAAAGCAGGGATCGACGGCATCATCCGCTGCGTCCAGGTAATCAAGGGCGATCAGGTGAAGAGCCGCCAGCTGCTGGTGGAAATCGAGGAAGCCTAGCGTTCTTGTGCAGGTGCACTCATTCGCCAAGGGCTGCAACGGGGCCACAAGAACAACAAAGACAGCAAGAACAACAAGAACAATCAGGAGAACGCGCATGTCACTGTCCGGAAAAACCCTGTTCATCACCGGCGCCAGCCGTGGCATCGGCCGCGAGATTGCCCTGCGCGCGGCCCGGGATGGCGCCAACATCGTCATCGCGGCCAAGAGCGCCGCAGCCCATCCCAAGCTGCCCGGCACCATATTCAGCGTTGCCGAGGAGGTCGAAGCGGCCGGCGGCAAGGCCCTCCCCCTGCAGCTGGATGTGCGCGATGAAGTTGCCGTCAAAGAGGCCATGACCAAAGCCGCCGAGCATTTCGGCGACATCGACGCCTTGGTGAACAATGCCGGCGCCATCAAGCTGATGGGTGTGGAGCACCTGGAGCCGAAGCGTTTCGACCTCATGTACCAGATCAACACCCGCGCCGTGATGGTGTGCAGCCAGGCCGCACTGCCCTTTTTGAAGAAAAGCGCCTCCGGCCACATCCTCAACCTCTCGCCGCCGCTGAATCTGGCGCCGAAATGGTTCGCCCAGCATGGCCCCTACACCGTCACCAAATACGGCATGAGCATGCTCACCCTAGGGATGAGCGAGGAGTTCAAGAGGTACGGCATCAGCGTCAACTCGCTGTGGCCGCAGACCATGATCGCCACTGCTGCCATCGAGTTCGAACTGGGCAGTCGCGATGCCTTCAAACGTGCGCGCACCCCGGCGATCATGGCTGACGCCGCCCACGCTATCCTCTCCAGCCAGGGACGCGTAATAACCGGACGCCTGTTGATCGACGAGGAGTTGCTGCGCGAGCAAGGGCAGACCGAATTCGAGCACTACCGCTTCGACCCGCAAGGAGGGTCCCTGGTGCCGGATCTATTCCTGGACTGAAGCCGTCCCGAACACGCCGGCCATGATCTTCCTTGCGGGGGCGAATTCATTCGCTACGGGCTGCGCAGCGGCCCCAATGGGCACTTGGGCAGTCCTGCGGACTGCTTAGCGAATGAATTCGCCCCCACAAAAGCTCAACAGCAGTCCGAGCTTCCCTGCATTTGCCCATCTGCCCACCCACAGTCGCGCCACGGTCATGGCCGCCCGCCCAGCACCGTTCTAGAGCGAGCCCACGCCTGCATGCAACAACGACAATACGCGAAGACCATGAGCCAAGCCGAACTGATCTCACAGTCTTGTAACCGGAGGGGAATACGGTCTGAAGCAGGTTGAGTAAAGACTTACAAGGGGGACGCCGAGTTCTTGCTCGCAAAAAGGTCCGCTTCGCAAGCAAGCTCGCTCCTACCAGAGATGCATCCAGTTGCAACACTTAACAGGGAAGGAGCCAATCCTTGCGCTCCCACGAGGTTTTTTCGCACCGCTCAGCGCTTGAACTCGAACTGCAGCTCGGCCCCTTCAACCGAACGCCAGTAATCGTCCTCACGCTGGTCGGTGATCAACTTGCCATTGAGCTGGAACGGACTCTGCGGCGCAGGCTTCTCAACGAACATCTGCGGTAGAAGTGGTGAAGGTGGGAGGCTTTCCATCACATCATTCTGTTCCAACTGCCTGGCCAGTTCCTCGGGCAGACTGAGGTCCAGCTTGGCATTGGGCTCTTCCGCCTTGGCCGTGACAGTGGCCGGCGGCAACTTGGGCTTTCTCGGGTCCGGTGCAGGAGACGCCGGTTTGGGTACCGGCGCCGCGGGTTTCGGCTCGGCCTTTTCAACGGGTTCTGGCGGCTCTTCGACGGGTGTCTGCGGGGCTGCAGGCACCGCTGGAGGATTGGGTAGAACGGGTGGCACAGCAGGAGGCGAGGCCTCCTTGTCACAGGCAGCCACTAGTGTCAGCGCAATACAGGCAGCAGCGAAACGGATCAAACGCATGGAATCTTCGGAAAGGTCAGTAATGCGAACATGCTCCACCTAAGCAGCCATCGAGGCAAGCCTGGCGCGACCGCTATTCACGGCCACGCGTCAGCTCACGCAGTTCGCCTGCAATATCCCGCTGCGGGTAGCGCGCCATCAGATCGTCGAGCAACTTCGCCGCCTCCTCGCGCTTACCGGCCTGCCGTAGCGCCAGGACCTGTCGCAAGCTGGCTGTCGGGTCGGCCAGAGGCGAGCTGGCCCCAGCAGTTTTCGACGCCTCCTGCATGGAAGCGGATTCAGCCTGTTGCCTTGCTGTTTCGTCGACGCTGTCAGCCATGGCGGAAGCCTTCTTCTCGGCCTGCACCGGCGGGCTGGCATAGGTGGCAGGCGCAGCCTTGGTCATAGGCGCTGGCGCGGCGATCGGTGAGACCTGGGCAGGTGGGGCGCCGAACTGCTCGAGGGCCTGTTCCTGGATCCGCATGGTTAGGCTGAGCCCAATACCCAGCGTGGCCAGGCCAGCCAATGCCACCGACCAACGCTGGCGCCCACCGTGGCTGGCCAGCCAATGCTGCAACCGTTCCCCCAGGCTGGGTTTGCCTTTACCGGCCTGGGCAGATGCGGCTTCCAGGATCTGCTTATCCAGCGCTGGCGAAGGCTGGTCCGTACTGTAGCGACGGTAATGCTCGAGCATCTCCTGCTCGGAGCTATCCGGCTTATGCGGCTTTAGGGTCATGCGGATACCTCCTCGGACGCAGCCGGGTCGGCCAGCAGCCGACGTAACTTCTGCAACGCGTAGCGCAGTCTGCTCTTGACCGTCTCGGCGGGTGTGCGGGTCAGTTCGGCGATCTCGCTCAATTCCATATCGCCATGGGCACGTAGTAGGAACACCTCACGCTGATCTCCCGGCAATTCGTCGAGGGCCTCACGCAGCCGCTGTTGATCCCGACTCAAGGACAGCGCCTGCTCCGGATCTGGTCCCCAATCGAACAGCGCATCGCCATGCACAGCTTCATCGAAGCGCTCCTGAAGGCCTTGCAATGGCCCGTGCTTGCGCCAGTGGTCAATCAGGCGATTGCGCGCGATCTGATACAGCCAGGTCTTGAAGCTGGCCTGACCAAGCGGCTCGGATGCGCTGCGGATCAGGTTCAGCCAGGTTTCCTGGAAAATCTCCTCGGCCAGGGCACCGTCACCAGACAAGCCACAAAGAAATCGATAAAGCCCAAGACGATGGCGAGCATAGAGCTCGCCAAAAGCCTCGGCATCGCCGCTTCGGTAGCGCCGCAGCAGGACGGCGTCGTCGTCCGTGAAGGGTCCGTTCACATTATTCCTTCCGTGCTTGAGCCGGGAGTGGAGTGTGCAGGCTCTGGGCGAGCTCTACCAGTTGGATGAACTCGCCACGCAAGCCGAAGCGGTCGTCGCCTCGGGCGCCTCGCGCCAGTCCAGCACTGTCAGCCATGGTGAAAGCACCGGTGTACTGGCCTCCCTTCAGCTGCTGGGCGAAGGCAGCCACCGCAGCGGCGAAGCGCAGGTCTTCACTGGCCTCCCCCAGCTTGGCAACCGCACCCGCAGGTATTGGTCGCTCCAGCAATGTGCTCTGCTCGGCACCCGGGGTCTTGTAGCGAATTCGCAACCAGGCCAGCTCGCCTGCCCTGCCCGCTGGCTGGGTGGCCTGTTGGTAACGCAACGGCTCCAGCCAACCCTTGCCACCAACCGGGACGATCTCATAGAGCGCGGTCACGGTATGGCCAGCACCGATTTCCCCGGCATCCACCTTGTCGTTGCTGAAGTCCTCACGCTTGAGCGCCCGGTTCTCGTAGCCAAGCAAACGGTACTCGCTGACTTGGGCCGGGTTGAACTCCAATTGCAGTTTTACATCTCGAGCAACGACCGCCAGCGTCGAGCTCAACTGGTCCACGAGCACCTTGCGCGCCTCGCGCAGGTTGTCGATGTAGGCGTAATTGCCATCACCCGCATCGGCCAGCTGCTCCATCAGACGCTCGTTGTAGTTGTCCACGCCAAAACCCAGGGTGGTCAGCGACACGCCTGTCTTGCGCCTGTCGGCAGCCAGTTGTTTAAGCGTCTCGAAGTCACTGATGCCCACATTGAAGTCGCCGTCGGTGGCCAGCAGGATGCGGTTGATGCCGTCGTTCAGCAGCCCCTTCTGCGCCTGGGCATAGGCCAACTGAATACCCGACTCGCCGGCCGTCGAACCTCCGGCGCTGAGCTGATCGATAGCGAGGCGTATTTTCGCCTTCTCACTCCCAGAGGTGGAGGTCAGCACCACCCGCGCCTCGCCGGCATAGGTGACCAGGGAAACCCGGTCCTGAGGACGTAGCTGGTCCACCAGTAGCTTCAGGGTGCCCTGCACCATGGGCAGGCCTTCGCGCCGGTCCATCGAGCCGGAGACATCCACCAGGAATACCAGGTTGGCCGGGGGCAGTTGCTCAACCTGACGATCCGACGCCTTGATGGCGACCCGCAACAGGCAACTCTGGGGGTTCCAGGGCGTCTGGGCCACCTCTATGCCGATGCCGAAGGGCACATCCCCCTCAGGCAACGGATAGTGATAGGGAAAATAGTTGACCAGCTCCTCCAGCCGCACGGCATCAGCAGGAGGTATCTGCCCGCCATTGAGGAAACGCCGCACATTGGCGTAGCTGCCGGTGTCCACGTCGATGCTGAAGGTGGAAACCGGATCACTGGCAACGGCATGCACCGGGTTGTTGGCCAGATGCTGGTACTGCTCGCGCGGCACATCGCGATAACCGGGCGGCAATGCGTCGGCCATGGGTGCGGGCATCGGCGCAACCTGCAGCATGCCGGAGTAGCTGGACCGCTCCGCCGGTGGAGCGGGCGCATTTGACTTGGCCTCGGCCTGGACCGGTGCCTCGCGCTGGACTTGGCTCGTTTGCGAATCACGACTATCGGCTTGGCCGCCCGTGGACACAGCGGAATCCTGTCCGCCGCAAGCTGCCAGGAACAGCAGAACACTTGCGGTGAAGCCGGCGGCAAGTGGCTGCTGGAGAATCGAAGAGTGACTGGACATGGACGCCTCCCGGATACGAATGAACCCTTCGCACCAATAGACGGAGACAACCTGCCTAACGGGTTAACGCAATGCGGAGCTCCTTATAGGGGCGATTTCACTCGCCCCTATAAGCCAGCCTCCTGGCACAGTTGCTTGGCCAGCATGCCGAGGGTCATGATGGCGCGCTCGGCCTCACGGTTCCAGGGGATACCACAGTTGAGCCGCACGCAGTGGTTGAACTGCTCGGTGTTACTGAAGATCAAGCCCGGCGCGATGCTGATGCCCTGCTGCAATGCGCGCACATGCAGATCCTTGGTGTTGACCTTCGCCGGAAGACTGATCCAAAGGATGAATCCACCATTGGGCCGGGTAATTTGCGTCCCCTCGGGGAAGTACTGCTGCACGCCGAGTTGGAACGCCGTGAGGTTCTTCCGGTACTCCTGGCGAATGTAACGCAAGTGCCGGTCGTAGCCACCGTTCTCCAGGTAGGCCGCGACGCCCATCTGGGTAACGCTGCACGCCGAATGAGTGCTGAAGGTCTGCAGTCGCTGGATCTCGGCCTGGTACTTGCCGGCGATCATCCAGCCGATTCGCACACCGGGCGACAAAGTTTTGGAGAAGCTCGAACAGTAGACCACCCGATCATCCAGATCGTAGGCCTTGAGCGCCTTGGAAGGCCCTTGGTCGAACATCAACTCCCCGTAGATATCGTCCTCGATGATCTGGATGTCGAAATCCGACGCCAGGCGCAGCAGCTGTTTCTGGCGATCCTCTGGGATGGTGCCGCCCAGGGGATTACTCAAGCGGGCCGTCAGGACCAGCGCCTTGATCGGCCACTGGTTGGCCGCCAGTTGCAGGGCCTCCAGGCTAACGCCGGTGGTGGGGTCACTAGGAATCTCGACGACCTTGAGCCCGAGCAGATCGGCCAGTTGCAACAGACCGTAGTAAGTCGGTGACTCTGTAGCGATCAGGTCGCCGGGCCGGGTCAGTACCCGCAGGCTCATCTGCAGTGCATCCACGCAACCATGGGTGATGACCACTTCGCTGGGATCCACGACCACACCCGCATCGCGCATGCGGATCGCCACCTGGCGGCGCAATGGCTCGAAGCCCGGGCTGAACATGTAGCTGAAGGCTCGGGGGCTCTGGAAACGGGTGACCTTGGCCAACTGCTGGTGCAGGGTGCGTACCGGCAGGTAGTCGACGTGGGGCACGGCCGCACCCAGCGGGAAGACGCCCTCACGGCGCGACTCGGTCAATACTTGCTGAATGATGCTGGCGCGCGTCACTAATCCGGGCCGCTCGACCCGCGCGATGTCCGGGGTGGAAGCCGTCAGGGCCGGAGTCTGGTGCACATAGAAGCCAGATTGCGGGCGGGCGCGAATCAGTCCCTGGTCCTCAAGGCTCGCATAAGCCTGTAGGACCGTGGCATGGCTGACGCTGAGCTGCGAACTCAACTTACGTACCGAAGGCACCCGCTCTCCTGGCTGGTACACGCCACGGCGAATGTCGTCGGCCAGTTGCTGGGCGATGCGTTGATATAACAACAGATTGGTCATGACGGCGGCACCTGTATCACTGGACCGAGACAGTATCCGAACACACCTGAAGTGCACCGGTACAGATCAATGAATTGTGGGCGATACAGTGAAATTGTCCAGGCCACAAAAAACCCCGGTGCCAGACGGCAGCCGGGGCTTTTGCGTTATGGACGTCAGCGGGCCTGGCCGAGAACGCCCTTGTCGTTGGAGAAGACAATCTCTACCCGACGGTTCTGTGCGCGCCCACGGTTCGAGGCGTTTTCCGCCACCGGATGGGCCTCGCCATATCCCTCCACCTGAATCCGCTTGGGATCGATACCCAGGTCTATCAGCGCATCGGCAACTGACTGCGCGCGCTCTTGGGAGAGCCTGAGATTGTCCTGCTTCTTGCCGCTATTGTCGGTGTAGCCTTCAACACGCACGATGCGCTTGGGGTTTATCTGCAGGAACTGCACGAGCTTGAGCACGGTGCGATTGGCCGAGGCCTTGAGGTCCGACCGTCCGGTATCGAACAGCACGTCACCCAGGGTCATCACTAGGCCACGATCGGTCTCGGTAGCCGCCAGGCTGATCATCTGCTCTTCCAGCCATTTACCCTGCTGCTGCACGCTGAGCAACTTGGCCTCCCGCAGCGCCAGCTGCAGGCGCTCAAGCTCGAGCTGCAGCTTGGCTGCGCGCGCCTGGTTGAGGCTCTGCTCGCTGTGCTGGCTGGCGATCTCGCTGTAGCGCTGGCTCAGGTACGCATAATGGGCAACGTCGTCTTCATTGCCCCAGTAGTTCGACAGCCGCTCGGCGCGTGCAAGCGACTCTCCAGCCCGGATAACGTCCTTGGGCGCGCTACCCAGGACGTCGGGATCTTCCTTGACCTTCTGGAACATCTGGCGTGCCTGCTCCAAGCTTTGCTCGGATTGTTGCTGGCCGGCACAACCGGCAAGCAGCCCCAGGCCCAGCATCACAACGATAGGCAGGTGGACTCTCGACATCACTGCTGGTCCCCCAATTGCTTGCGCAGGCGATTGATGCGCGCGGTCAGCTCTGCAAGCTGCTCCTGACTTTTCAGCGTAAGGACTTTCGACTCCGCCAAACGGGCATCCAGTTCGGCCTGCTCGGCCAGCACGCGAGCGCGCTTGTAATCCGCTTCGCCCATGTTCTTCTCGGCCAGGGCCAGCTTTTCCTGCGCCAACTTCAACTCTTCGACCTGCTCGCTGGCACCCACGGCCTTAGCCTGGGCGACAGCCTGTTCGGTCAGGCGCATCTGCTCCACTGGCGCCGGGTCATTGGCACAGCCAGCCAGCACCAGCGCGGTCAGGCCGACGGCCAGAAGGGACTTATCGATCACTGAAGATTTCCTAATCATTCGGGGGTGCTGACGGGCTGCATCTGAGAGGCCTTCCAGCGCTCCAGATTGCGTTCCAGCAGGGTTTTAGGCACCCCGGCGGCGACTAATTCTGTCATTTTTTTCGCCAGCTGTCCCCGCAGCCAGGGGTCGTTGCACGCTGAGTTATGCGACAGCGTGAAGTACAGACCCTCACTGGATATCGGCGGTTCCAATGCAACGAGATCATCCGCCATACCCAGAGTGTCGGCGAGCGCAAGGCCCCGGGCGCGCTCGTAAAGCACATAGTCGGTGCGATGCAGCAGCAGCTTCTGGTACGCCTGAGTCAGGTTGGGGATAGGTTCCAGGGTGAGGTTCTCCTGCGCGAAGCGGTCGAAGGACTCGCCAAAGCTGCTCTTGATCAGCTTGCTACCGTTACGGCCACGCAGGTCGTCCCACGTGCCGAGAGGAAACGCCCTATCGCGCTTCACCCAGACCACACTCTGCGTCTGCAGGAACGCAGGATGGACATAGTCCATGGTCTCGAGCCGGGGGATGGTCAGGACGGCGCCGGCAATCAGATCCACTCGCCCCGTCCGCACTTCATCCTGCGCTTTGGACCAGGACCCCGTGTAGATCACATCAACCTTCAGCCCCAACTCCTTGCCGATCTGCTTCAACAGGTCGGCGTTAGTGCCGATCAGGTGCTGCGGGTCCTGCGGATCGCGCCACAGATAAGGTGGATACTCCGGATTACCGGTCGCCACCAGGCGCTCGCACTTTCCCGCGGCCGTAGTCAGCCCAGGCAGGAAGCTGAGAAAGACGAGCAACGGGGCTAGCTGGAGTCGACGAGACATCTGGGTTTCCCGAACTGGACATTCGATTGGCTGAACCCTCGGCAACCTCACCCAGGGCGAGCACCATGCTAGCTTACTGAGGCCTGACCGAACCATTCGCAATAAGGATGTGCCATGAAAAAAGTACTGATCGCTTTCGTATTGCTGCTAACAGCAACGGCCGCGACGCTGTACCTGTCTCCAGCGGCCCTAATGACGGGCGTTCAGTGGGTCGAGCGCCAGCGCGCCGGACTCTCGGTTAACCAAGTCATGCTGGACGACCTGGCTATCCGCTACTACGAAGGCGGCTCAGCCAAAGCCGAAACCTTGGTGCTGGTCCACGGGTTCGGCACCAACAAGGACAACTGGCTGCGTTTTGCTGCCCTTTTCACCGAGCGTTACCACGTAATCGCGCTTGACCTCCCCGGCTTTGGCGACAGTGATCGGCCTGCGGGCAGCTATGACGTTGGCACCCAGGCCGAGCGCCTGGCCTCCTTCATCAAGGCACTGGAACTGGATAAACCCCATCTGGTCGGCAGTTCGATGGGGGGCCATATCGTGGCGCTTTACGCCGCCCGCTACCCGGATCAGGTCCGCAGCCTGGCGCTATTCGACAATGCGGGCGTACGCTCCCCACGCCAGAGCGAACTGCTGGCGCTTCTGGAGCAAGGCAAGCCCAACCCGCTGGTCGTCAAGAGCGCGGCCGACTATGACCGCCTGCTGGATTTCGTCTTCGTTACCCCGCCGCCGCTGACCACCGGCCTGAAGGCCTACCTGGCCGAACAGTCGATTGCCAATGAAGCTCATTACGACCTCGTATTCCAGCAACTGATGCAACGCTACATTCCCTTGGAACCCGAACTGCCGAAGATCAAGGCCCCGACCCTTCTGCTCTGGGGAGAAAGGGACCGAGTGCTCGATGTTTCCAGCATCGAGGTGATGAAGCCACTGCTACAGCGCCCCAGCGTGGCCATCCTGGAGAATTGTGGCCACGCCCCCATGATCGAGCGCCCTGAAGAAACTGCACGCCACTATCAGGCGTTTCTCGACAGCCTGTAACCATAAATTGGGGTCGCCTCGCGGCTGTAGCGGACCTCAGTCCGGGAACTCCCTCGGCCGAAGCCGGACTGAAGTCTGAGCTACCACCCGGCCTGAGCCTTCACTTCTTCTCCAAAATCAAAAAACCCGCTCAAGTGAGCGGGTTTTCCTGCGCAGCGGAGCAGGAATCGCTATTACAGCAGCTTTTCCAGTTCCGGTACGGCTTCGAACAGGTCAGCCACCAGGCCGTAGTCCGCGACCTGGAAGATCGGGGCTTCTTCGTCCTTGTTGATGGCGACGATGACCTTGGAGTCCTTCATGCCGGCCAGGTGCTGGATGGCACCGGAGATACCGACGGCGATGTACAGCTGCGGCGCGACGATCTTGCCAGTCTGGCCGACCTGCATGTCGTTCGGTACGAAACCGGCGTCGACGGCGGCACGGGAAGCACCGACAGCCGCGCCCAGTTTGTCAGCCAGGGCGTAGAGGTGCTTGAAGTTGTCGCCGTTCTGCATACCACGGCCGCCGGACACCACGATCTTCGCGGCGGTCAGCTCTGGACGGTCGGACTTGGCCAGCTCTTCACCAACGAAGGCGGACTTGCCAGCGTCGGTCACGGTGCTCACGGCTTCGATGGCAGCGGAACCGCCTTCGGCCGCAGCAGCGTCGAAACCGGTACCACGCACGGTGATCACCTTCACGGCCGCCGAGGACTGCACGGTGGCGATGGCGTTACCGGCGTAGATCGGGCGCTTGAAGGTATCCGCGCTTTCGACGGCGATGATCTCGGAGATCTGGTCGACGTCCAACAGGGCAGCCACGCGCGGCAGGTAGTTCTTGCCGTTGGTGGTGGCAGCGGCCAGCACGTGGCTGTAGCCCTTGCCCAGCTCAGCGATCAGCGGCGCGACGTTTTCCGGCAACTGATGAGCATAGGCAGCGTTGTCGGCTACCAGCACCTTGGAGACACCGGCGACTTTGGCGGCGGCTTCAGCTGCGGCACCTACGCCCTGGCCAGCGACCAGCACGTGGATGTCGCCGCCGATTTTTTGCGCAGCAGTAACGGTGTTCAGGGTGGCGGCTGCCAGAGCGGCGTTCGAATGTTCAGCAACAACCAGGATAGCCATCAGATTACCTTCGCCTCGTTCTTCAGTTTGTCGACCAGTTCAGCCACGGACTTGACCTTGATGCCGGCTTGGCGGGCAGCCGGCGCTTCGACTTTCAGGGTCTTCACGGTGGAAGCAGTGGAAACACCCAGGGCATCCGGGGTCACCACGTCCAGCGGCTTCTTCTTGGCTTTCATGATGTTCGGCAGCGACGCGTAGCGCGGCTCGTTCAGACGCAGGTCGGTGGTGACGATCGCTGGCAGGTTCAGCGCAACGGTCTGCAGACCGCCGTCGATCTCGCGGGTCACGTTGACTTTGTCGCCCGCCACTTCAACTTTGGAGGCGAAGGTGCCCTGGGCGTAGCCGGTCAGGGCGCCGAGCATCTGGCCAGTCTGGTTGTTGTCGCTGTCGATGGCTTGTTTGCCGAGGATGACCAGCTGAGGCTGTTCTTTCTCAACGACTGCTTTCAGCAGTTTGGCCACGGCCAGGGAGTTCAGTTCGTCAGCGCTTTCGACCAGAATGGCACGGTCGGCACCCAGGGCCAGGGCCGTACGCAGCTGCTCTTGAGCGGTGTTCGGACCGATGGTGACGACGACGATTTCACTCGCTACGCCTTTTTCTTTCAGACGGACGGCTTCTTCCACGGCGATTTCGCAGAAGGGGTTCATCGACATCTTGACGTTGGCGAGATCGACGCCGGAGTTGTCCGCCTTGACGCGGACCTTGACGTTGTAGTCGACCACTCGTTTGACAGCTACAAGAACCTTCATGGATTCCTCGTTACTCTCCGGTTAATAAGAATGTCGCCAAGACGAGCCTGGCCAGTGATGCAGGTCGGCCGGAACCGACTGTCAGCCCAGACAGCGAGCGCAAAACCGCCCGTATCTTGACCGTATCCCCCAATCGGGTCAATACGGAAAAATACCGCGTCATAAGCCGCAGAGCCTTATCCTATCAGGGTTTCACAAAATTCAAACAAACGTTTGTATTGGACCAGGCAAAGGGTCTGGATATAATGCGCCGGCTCAGGTCAGGGATCGAGCCTAGCCCTCCAACACAAAATATCGAAGAGCCTTGAGGAGATTGACTGTGGAACGCGAATACATGGAATTCGACGTCGTCATCGTCGGTGCCGGCCCCGCTGGCCTGTCCGCCGCGTGCCGACTGAAGCAGAAGGCCGCGGAAGCTGGTCAAGAGATCAGCGTGTGCGTGGTCGAGAAAGGTTCCGAAGTCGGCGCCCACATCCTCTCTGGTGCCGTCTTCGAACCGCGAGCCCTGAACGAGCTGTTCCCTGACTGGAAAGAGCTGGGCGCCCCGCTGAATACCCCGGTAGCCGGCGACGACATCTATATGCTCAAGGATGCCCAGTCCGCGATCAAGGTTCCCGGCCTCTTCGTGCCCAAGACCATGCACAACGAGGGCAACTATATCATTTCCCTGGGCAATCTCTGCCGCTGGCTGGCCCAACAGGCTGAAGGCCTAGGCGTAGAGATCTATCCGGGCTTCGCCGCCCAGGAAGCGCTGATCGACGAGAACGGAGTGGTTCGCGGCATTATCACCGGTGATCTCGGCGTTGACCGTGAAGGGAACCCGAAAGAGGGTTACTACACCCCCGGCATGGAACTGCGCGCCAAATATACCCTGTTCGCCGAAGGCTGCCGTGGCCATATCGGCAAGCAGCTGATCAAGAAGTACAAGCTGGACTCCGAAGCCGATGCCCAGCACTACGGGATCGGCATCAAGGAAATCTGGGACATCGACCCGGCCAAGCACCAGCCCGGTCTGGTAATCCACACCGCCGGCTGGCCGCTGAACGATGAGAACCCGGGCGGTTCCTTCCTCTACCACCTGGAGAACAACCAAGTCGTGGTGGGCCTGATCATCGACCTGTCCTACAGCAACCCCTTCCTGTCGCCCTTCGACGAGTTCCAGCGCTACAAGCACCACCCGGTGGTCAAGCAGTACCTGGAAGGCGGCAAGCGCGTGGCCTATGGCGCCCGCGCCATCTGCAAGGGCGGCCTGAACTCGCTGCCGAAGATGGTCTTCCCGGGCGGCGCACTGATCGGTTGCGACCTGGGCACCCTGAACTTCGCCAAGATCAAGGGCAGCCATACCGCCATGAAGTCCGGCATGCTGGCCGCTGAAGCCGTGGCTGCTGCACTGGCTGCAGGCAAGGAAGGCGGTGACGAGCTGACTGGCTACGTCGACTCTTTCAAGTCCAGCTGGCTGTATGACGAGCTGTTCCGCAGCCGTAACTTCGGCGCCGCCATCCACAAGTTCGGCACGCTCGTGGGCGGTGCCTTCAACTACATCGACCAGAACTGGTTCGGCGGCAAGATCCCGGTCACCCTGCACGACAACAAGCCGGATTACGCCTGTCTGAAACCTGCCGCCCAGTCCCAGCGCATCGAGTATCCGAAGCCGGACGGCAAGCTCAGCTTCGACAAACTGAGCTCGGTGTTCCTCTCCAACACCAACCATGAAGAGGAACAACCCTGCCACCTGAAGCTGGCTGACGCGAGCATCCCGATCGCCAAGAACCTGCCGATGTACGACGAGCCGGCGCAGCGTTATTGCCCGGCTGGCGTGTACGAAGTGGTGACCCAGGAAGACGGCGCCAAGCGCTTCCAGATCAACGCGCAGAACTGCGTGCACTGCAAGACTTGCGATATCAAGGACCCAGCCCAGAACATCACCTGGGTTGCCCCGGAAGGCACCGGCGGTCCGAACTATCCCAACATGTAAAAAACGAAAAGGCCCCTCGGGGCCTTTTTTCATTTTGCTTCGAACGGCTTGCTAGCTAGATGGTTCCGATGCGGAAGAACTGCCCGCCACTCCAGACACCAAGCCAGGTTACGCCGTCGATTTCGCGCGGAACGGCCAGCTCCACCAACTGATAGAAGACATTGCGATGGATCAGCGCCTCCAGATTGGCGCGCACATGCACGTAGGGCGAAGGCTCCTGGGTGAGCGGGTCCAGCGCGACTCGGATGCCGTGCTCTGCCCCAGCGAAGACTTCATCCTCCACGTTGGTGATGAATAGTAGCTGCTGCTCTTCACCCACCCCTTCGACCTGCACCTGAACAGCAACGAACGGCGCATCGTCGACCTGGATACCGACTCTCTCTACCGGCGTCACCAGGAAGTAGTCATCACCATCGCGTCGCATCACGCTCGAGAACAGCTTGACCATCGGCTTGCGGCCAATCGGAGTACCCAGGTAGAACCAGGTGCCATCACGCGCGATGCGCATGTCGATATCGCCACAGAAAGGTGGATTCCACAGGTGCACGGGAGCACCGCCCTGTTTGTCACCCTTAGGTATCTGCGCCAGCAGATCTCCGGCCTTTCCCGGGTCACTCATCTCACTCTCCTCAACGACTGAGCCCAAGCAGGCTGCGGGCATACTCCTCCAGGGGAGGGCCAATCAGATCTTCCGGTTTGGCGTCGTAGAACGTCAGAAAGCCGCCACGGTTACGGATACGCGCCGTATCGACCAGGTAGCGGGTATTGGTTTCCACCAGCATCAGTTGAATAACGCCACGATCACGTCCGAGGCGATCCAGGGCTTCCTGATCTTCCCACTCTTCATAGGTCCCAATGCGGTCATCGGCGCTGGCAAAACGAGCGTACAGCAGATAATGAGCGCCTTGTGCACGAGCTTGTCCCATCGCCGCCTCCAGGCCTGCCGGTCCGTTGGCTCGACGCACCATTGGGAAATATTCGACAAAGCCCTTGAAGGCCTCTTCCGCCACCACGTTGGGTCTCGGATAGGCGGACCCGGGCGGCACGAAATAACCCTGCGCGATATAAATGAACGAATCCGGTTGCAGACGCCAAGGGCTGGCACGCCGGGTTTCACTGTGATCGAGCAACCCAGCGTCGCTCAACTGGACACGGGTACCTTCGGCCATGTCGCTGACCTTCATGCAGCCGCCAAGGCTGAGAACAGTCAGGAACAGAATCATGCTACGCATCGTGCGGTCTCCATGCGCCGGTGACGTAAAACCGGCGGACAGGTAGTCGATGCAGCTTCCGCGCCATCACAGGCCACGCTGCCACTCCTGACGTAGACCAGCCTCGTCCGGATGCTCGATCGCGGCGCGGACCTGACCCAGCAAGCGATCTTTTTCCAACCCTAGTCGCCCCTTGAGGACGAGGTAGTTGGACGCATGGTCGCTGCGAAAAACGGTGTTCTTCAGCTCCAACGCCGCCAGCATGCGCTCGAGCTCGCCGAACAACCCCTGCTGGCTGAGCGGCTGGTAATCCGGGAAGCCATCGCGAAACCGGGCCTCCCCGACCGGAAAGCTGACCACAAGGGTCGACAAGTATTCTGGCTGCACGGCGTTCATCAGGCGCGCCGAATTGTCAGCATGCTGGACGCTCAGGGTTTTGCCGCCCAGACCGTTGAGAATCATCACCGAGCGGGTGATGCCTGCCTCACCGAGCTTATCCAGGGCGCTCAGGCTCGACTCGAACGTCTCGCCCTTGCTTACGCGCTCCAAAACCTCGTCGTCACCCGACTCGGCGCCGACATAAGCCATCGCAAGCCCCGCATCGGCCAACTCTTTGAGCTCGGCCACCGACTTCTTGCGCAGGTTCCTGGGCAGGCAATAGCTGGAAACCCGGCGCACCTCGGGCATGTGCTCACGAATGGCAGTCAGGATGTTCAGCAGCCGTCGCGTTGGCAGAACCAAGGCGTCGCCATCCGCGAGAAACACTCGCTGGACGATCAGGCGCTCGCCGCAACGACGGATATCCTCAAGCACATCAGACTCGTCACGGGCGCGAAACTTCTTTTGCGGTTGCGTGTACATCTCGCAGAAGGTGCAACGGTTCCAGGAGCAGCCGTTGGTAACCGGGAGGATCAGGGAATTGGCTTCACTCGGCGGGCGGAATACCGGGTCGATGTAGGAAATCGGAAAAGCGCTGGACATGGTCCTGATTAACTCTGCAAGACGGGAGTGAACTGACGCGGTAATCAGCCGCCAATAATCTTCATCACGGTTATGCCACCGGAAAATGCAACTTCCTGCTTGTCCGCCAGCGCCTTCACCAGCAAGCGCTGCAATGCGGGCAGCGCTTGATGGCGTGGCTTATCCAGCAGGTCACCAACAAAGTGGCGGTTACTGGAAGAAAGACAGCCATGCAGCCAGCCGGTGGACGACAAGCGCAACCGGGAACAGGTTCGACAGAATGGCACGCTCTCGTTGGCGATGACTCCGAAATAGCCCTGACCAGGCACTTCGTAGCGCAGGGCGGTGGCATCCAACGGCGCTTCAGCCTGGACGAACTCGTGAGAGCTGCCAATCAAGGCCAGGAGCTCCTCCATCCCAACGAACTGCTGATGGAACCCATTGGGGTCACGCGCCAGGTGGCCCATCCGCATCAACTCGATGAAGCGCAACTCGAAGCCGTGCTCCAGGCAGTACTCCAACAGCGGCAGTATCTGGTCGAGGTTCTTCCCGCGAAGGGGGACCATGTTTACCTTGATCTTCAAGCCCGCCGCCCTCGCCTCATCCAGCCCGGCAAGGACCGTAGCCAGGTCCCCACCACGCGCAATGCTGCGGAAGGCTCCGGCATCCAGGGTATCCAGGGAGATGTTCAGGCGACGGATGCCGCACTCGAGCAAGAGCGGCAACTTGCGGGACAGGAGTTGGCCATTGCTGGTCAAGCTGATGTCTTCAAGCCCTAACTGGCTGACCTCCCGCAGGAAGGGTTCCAGCTTCGGGCTGACCAAAGGCTCACCCCCGGTGACGCGCAGTCGTTCGATGCCGGCCGCTTCGATCAGGTAGGCCACACCGCGCACCATCGCCTCAGCAGACAGCTCATCCTGGGCCGCCACCAGACGTTTGCCGTCGGGCACGCAATAGGTGCAGGCGTAATTGCAAGCGGCGGTCAGGCTGATTCGCAGGTTTCGGAAGCGCCTGCCTTGGCGGTCAACGATCATGGGACGCTCCGGCAATGGATAAGCCGGAGTATATCCCTGCAACCAGCCGCCTCACATGCCCGCCAACGCGACATAGGCCTACTGAATACGTCAACCGGCTGGGGAGTCGCTTTCGCGCTTGCGCTTGTTGCCCATGCGCACGCCAATATCCATGAGGAACTGGAAGAAACCTTCCTGATCTTCGAGGACGCTGCTCCAGAAAGGCGAGTGGTAGAGTGCGACAGCGCCATGGACCAGCGCCCAGGCCGCGCAATAGTGAAAATACGGCGGCACATCTTCGAGCTTGCCCTCGGCTATCCGCCCTTTGATCAGCTGGGTCAGCCGTTCGAAGTTCGACGCGCGGATTTTGTGCAGCTGCTCGACCATCTCAGGTACCTGGCTGTTCTTGACCACCTTCTCTTCCAGACGGTCGAACAAGCGGTAACGCTGCGGATCACGCATACGGAACTCGAAATAGGCGCGCGACAAGGCTTCCTTGTCTCGATCCACATCGGCCGAATGCAGCAGGGCATTGAGGTCGCGCTCATAGTCGAGCATCAGGCGCAGATAGATTTCCGCCTTCGACTTGAAGTGCTTGTAGATGGTGCCTTTGCCGATACCCACTGCGTCAGCGATCATCTCGACGGTAACGCTGTCCTCACCCTCCTCGAGGAAGAGCTTAAGGGCGGTGTCGAGAATTTCCTGCTCGCGGCGGCGGAACTCACGGACTTTACGGGGTTCTTTCTGCATAAAGGGACTGTGGGGTCAAAAATCAAGCCGCGTATTATGCCTAACTAGCGCAAAAATGCACGGATCATCCGACTATGAGCTTATTGCACGATGAGTTTGCCCAGGCCTCTGGCCTTCGCTATCTGAACCATGCCGCTGTCGCGCCCTGGCCGAAACGCGCGACCCAGGCGGTCACACCCTTCGCCAACGAGAACCTGAGCATCGGTGCACGCGATTATCCAGACTGGTTGAAGGTAGAGCGTAGCCTACGAGAACGCCTTACCCGCCTCATGAACGCACCAACCACTACCGATATTGCGCTGGTCAAGAATACATCGGAAGCCCTCTCCTTCGTCGCTTTTGGTCTGGACTGGCGGACGGGTGACCAGGTGGTCATCAGCGACCAGGAGTTCCCCTCGAACCGGGTGGTCTGGGAGGCCCTCGAGCGCTTCGGCGTGGAGGTACTGCACGTCGACCTCGATGTGGCCGACCCGGAGGCCGCCCTGCTAAATACCTGCGGCCCGCGGACTCGCCTCATGTCCATCAGCGCCGTGCAGTATGCCCGCGGCCTGCGCATGGACCTCCAGCGCCTTGGACACGGCTGCCGCCAGCGCGGCGTGCTGTTCTGCGTGGATGCCATCCAGCAGCTTGGTGCCCTGCCCTTCGACGTCCAGGACTATGATTGCGCCTTCGCGATGGCCGACGGGCACAAGTGGATGCTGGGCCCCGAGGGATTGGGCGTCTTTTATTGCCGCAGCGACCTGCGACAACAGCTAAAGCTTCATGAGTACGGCTGGCACATGCTGGAGAATCCCGGAAACTACGAGTTCGACGAATGGGAACCAGCGTGCACGGCTCGGCGCTTCGAGTGCGGCAGCCCCAATATGTTGGGCGCAATGGCCCTGGAGGCCAGCCTCTCGCTGCTGGAGGAAGTGGGCATGGTAAAGGTCGGCAGCGCCCTGGCAGAGCGCGTGCAATGGCTTCAGGACGGACTTGTCGGCATTCCAGGCGTACAACTGCTGAGCCCACCCGCTCCTGAGCGGCGCGCCGGGATTCTGAACTTCCGCCTTGATCATTGGGACAATCTCGCGCTCTTCGAGCGACTAAGAGACGAACAGGTAGTCTGCGCCCAACGGGGAGGCGGCATCCGCTTTTCTCCCCATTTCTATACGGAGTTGCGGGTGATCGACGAGACTCTGGCCCTGCTGCGCCAGCTGGCAGACGGATGAGGACTCAGCCGGTGCGAGTGTATTCCAAATACGTTTAAAAACACCGGGACCTACTCTGGACGTGAAGGGATATTAGCCAATACTTCTTGTTACTGGTGCGCGGCATCTCCCCCCAAGTGCCCAGCCAGTCGAGGTACCGTGGATCGTGTACCTTTGTTTTACTCCTAATGGTCTTGACCCGGATTCATCCCCCAGAACCCGGGTTTTTTTTGCCCGCAGGATTTACCCGGCAACCCGAGCCAACGGGAACAACCGCTGGAAATTGGCAGTGGTCTGCTCGGCAAACGCTTCGAAATCCTCACCGCGAAGCATCGCCAGGAACTCGGCCACCTCACGCACATACTGCGGGAGATTCGCCTTGCCGCGATACGGGACCGGCGCGAGATAAGGGGAATCGGTCTCCACCAACAGCCGATCGGCAGGAACCTGGCGCGCGACATCACGAAGCGAATCAGCATTGCGGAAGGTCACGATGCCGGAAAGGGAAATGTAAAAGCCGAGGTCCAGCGCCGCCCGGGCCATTGCCCAGTCCTCGGTGAAGCAGTGCAGCACGCCGGCCTGGGGCAACGCAGCCTCACGCAGCAGGGCCAAGGTATCGGCACGCGCCTCGCGGGTATGCACAATGACCGGCTTGCCGGTAATCCGCGCAGCCTCAAGGTGCAATCGGAAGGCACGCTGCTGAAGATCCGCTGCTTCTGGCTCGTAGTGATAGTCCAGACCGGTTTCACCGATGGCGACTACACGAGGATGGTCGAGTTCGCGCAGCAACCAGTCCAGCGCGAGGTCCTCGCCTGGCTGCAGATCCAGCGGATGCACGCCAACCGAGCAGTCGACATCCGCATAATGCTCGGCCAGCGCCTTGACGCTGGCCGCATTGTCCGCGCTGACGCCAATGCAGAGGAAATGACCTACGCCACGGGCCCGAGCGGCCTCAAGTGCAGCGTCCAGTGAACCGCCGTGGGCCGCCAGGTCGAGGCGGTCCAGGTGGCAATGGGAGTCGATCAACATGGTTCAAGGCTCCAGGCCGCATCTGCCAGACTCAAGCCTGTTGCTTGCAGCCTTGGGCAGGCGCCCGCTACATCGTATGGGTGGGGCGATCGGACTTGAGGGCGCCGGCCAGGTAGGTCTCGATCTTGTTGCGCGCCCCGCTGTCGCCGTCGTTGAACTGGACACCGATGCCTGCAGCACGGTTGCCCTGGGCGCCCTTCGGGGTAATCCAGACAACCTTGCCGGCGACCGGAATCTTCTCCTGCTCGTCCATGAGGTTGAGCAGCATGAAGACTTCATCACCGAGCTTGTAGCTCTTGTTGGTAGGGATGAACAAGCCACCGTTCTTGATGAACGGCATATAGGCGGCGTAAAGCACGGACTTGTCCTTGATGGTAAGAGACAAGATCCCGTTACGCGGACCCATATTCGGTGGCAGGCTCATGCGGCATTCCTGGCTGTCTGGCTCAACTCGGGATTCTAGCCCGGCCCGGGCAGGCTTGCCCACTGCACGAGCAGAGCTTCGAGAAGCAGGACACGATTGAGGTTGGCTTTACCAAGGACTTTCTGTCGCTGCTGCAGGAGCCAATCCTGCATGGCCAGCACTTTGTGCTGCGGCGCCTTGTCGGCCAGGTACTGCACCACCTTGCGCATGTCGGCCAGACCAAGCCCCGCCTCATCTCGGGTCAGCTGATAGCGCAACATCAACTGCGCCCATTCGCTGAACCAGTCGAACAAGAGGATCAGCGAAACCGCATTCCAGCCTTCGGCCAGTTGGCTCGCCCCCACCTGCTGCTTGAGCAGCTTCTTGACCCCATCCACCACGTCAGCACGTTGCTGACGAACGGACTGTTCCTCCAACCGCTTTGCAGACAAGGGTGAACCACCTGCCAGCACGAGAAGCTCATGACGCTCCTCCGGGCTCGAGCCAGGTAATGCAGCGCCCAACCACGTCAAGCTCTGGCTTTCACTCGGCAAGGGACAGGCCTGCAGGACACAACGACTCTTGATCGTTGGTAGCAGTCGGCTAGGTTGGTGGCTGATCAGCAACAAAACCGTATCGCCAGAGGGTTCTTCCAGGCTCTTCAGCAGAGCATTGGCGGCATTCAGGTTCATCGCTTCCGCCGGCTCCAGCAAGATGACCTTGCGCCCACCGAGCTGGGCGGTCTGGACCACGAAGCCGACCAGCTCACGGACCTGGTCGACCCGGATCGCCTTGTCAGCTTCCTCGGGTTCCAGCACGAAAGCATCCGGGTGCGTCCCGGCAGACAGCAGCATGCAGGCCTTGCACCGACCGCAGGCTTGCAGGCCATCCGGACTCTGGCAAAGCAGGAAAGCCATCAGGCGCTCTGCCATGGCCCGCTTGCCGATTCCAGCTGGACCGTGCAGGAGATAGGCATGAGCATGCCGAGGGCGGCCTGCGAGCTGCGACCATAGACCTTCCTGCCATGGGTAGACCTCAGCCATCGCAGCGCTCCAGCAGCTCTGGAAGCAAGCAATCGAGGCTGCGCTGCACATCTGCCAGCGGCACGGACGAGTCGATGATTCGATATCGCTGCGGAGCTTGTGCCGCACGCTGCAAGTAAGTACGCCGGACCGACTCGAAGAAATCTCGGTGCTCTTGCTCGAAGCGATCCAGACGCCCTCGTGCGGCAGCGCGGGCAAGGCCCACATCGACGGGCAGATCGAAGACCAGGGTCAGGTCGGGGCGCAGATCGCCCTGGACGAAAGACTCCAGCAAGGCAATGCGCTCCGCCGAAAGACCACGGCCACCGCCCTGGTAGGCGTAAGTCGCATCGGTAAAACGATCGCACAGCACGATCGCCCCACGCGCCAAGGCTGGCCTAATCACCGTATGCAGGTGCTGCGCTCGAGCGGCGAAAACCAGCAAGAGCTCAGTATCGGCAGCCATGCTCTCGTCACTGGGTGTGAGGAGAATTTCGCGAATGCGCTCAGCCAAGGGGGTGCCACCCGGCTCACGGGTCAGCACGATCTCCTTTCCAGCACTGCGCAACCTTTCGGCAAGATAATCTCGGTTGGTGCTTTTTCCGGCACCCTCGGGGCCTTCGAGGGTAATGAACAGACCGCTCACGGGGTGTCCTTCTTCATTGCGGGATCGGGCTGGAGCGGTAATCTGCGCGGCGTTTCATTTGGAAATCGCGCACTGCCTGATTGTGCTCACCCAGGGTCTCGGAGAATACATGGCTACCGTCGCCACGGGCGACGAAGTAGAGGCTCTTTCCTGCAGCAGGGTGCAAGGCTGCATTTATCGCCTCGCGCCCGGCCAGGGCGATTGGCGTAGGTGGCAGGCCACTGATGACATACGTGTTGTACGGCGTCGGCTCACGCAGGTCGGCACGGGTCAGGTTGCCGTTATAGCGCTCCCCCAAACCGTAGATCACGGTCGGATCGGTTTGCAGCAGCATGCCGCTCTGAAGGCGGCGAATGAAAACCCCGGCAATCTGTGCGCGCTCGTCGGGCACGCCGGTTTCCTTCTCGACCAGCGAGGCCATGATCAAGGCCTGGTAAGGCCCACTATAAGGCAGCTTGTCGGCGCGCTTACTCCACTCTTCGTCCAGCACCTCATCCAGGCGACCACGCGCCTGCTTCAGCAGGTCGACATCGCGAGTCCCACGCACATAGCGATAAGTATCTGGAAAGAAACGCCCCTCGGGATGCTCGCCCGGGCGACCGATACGCGCCATCAGCTCGGCATCACTTGCGCCTTCCAGGGTTTGTTCGAGCTTGGCCTGCTTCGCCAATGCGGCACGCACCTGGCGGAAGCTCCACCCCTCCACCAGGGTGAGGCTGTATTGCACCACTTCGCCGCGCTGCCACAGCGCCAGCAACTCGGCGGCATCCATGCCGGGCGTCAAACGGTATTCACCGCTGTGCAGCGATGCCCCGTCCAGATTGAATCGCCAGTATTGCCGGAGCCAGAAGGCATTGTGCAGGACACCCTCTTCCTCCAGACGATTCAGCAGTCCGCCTGGCGTGGAGCCTGCCGGCACGTCCAGCAGGCGCTCCTCCGGCAAGATCAGCTTCTGTTGCAAGGTGACGTGCTGCTGCCAGGCGGCAAAGGCCACCAGCAGGCCGGCAAGCAACAGGCCTGCCTCCAGCATCAGCAGGAATTTGCGTATCACGAATCAGTTGTCCAGTAGATCGCGGGCGATAGCTTGAAGTGTACGGGTCAGCGGGCCCACCGACCAGTGATGGCCCGCCATCGCTCGCACGGGCCAGACGCCATAGAGGCTATTGCAGAGAAAGACTTCCTGGGCAGCGAGAAGCTCATCGAATTCGATGTCGCGTATCTCGACCGGAATGCCAACGGCCTTCGCACGCTCGAGCAGCGCGGCCCGCATGACTCCGGCAACACCGCAACGAGATAGCTCAGCTGTTACCAGCACCCCATCGACCAGCAGGAAAAGGTTGCTGAACACCCCCTCGATGACACGACCGGAAATGTCCCGAACAAGCCCTTCGGCATACTCGGTCGACTGCCACTCTGCACGGGCCATCACCTGTTCAAGACGATTGAGATGCTTGAGACCAGCTAGCAGGGGTTGTTCGGCCAACCGCGTAGCGCACGGGTAGAGCTCGACCCCTTGCTCGGCATTGACAGAAGGGTAGGCTGGCATTGGGCTGCCCTGGAGTATCCGCCGAGCCTGCGTCGTGGGCGGCGGTGCATAGCCACGCAGCCCGTCCCCGCGAGTGAGTATGAGCTTGGCAACGCCTTCCCCCAACTTACTGGCAAAGGACAAGATTTCAGTACGTACCAGCGCAACATCCAGGGCAATGCCCAGTCGCGCACAGCCCGTCGATAGACGGGCCATGTGGTACTCCAGCAAAGGAGGACGGCCAGCGCGCACGGCGATGGTCTCGAACACCCCATCACCGTAGGCCAAGCCGCGATCCTTGATGGACAGCGACTCGGCCGGGCGGCCATCGACCCAGCTCGGCATCAACCCACGTACCGCCGGAAGATCAACGAGCCGTTGGTACCGCCGAAGCCGAAGGAGTTGGACAGTACGACATCCATAGGCATGGGTCGCGCCTGATGGGGCACGAAGTCCAGGTCGCAGCCTGCATCAGGCTCGTCGAGATTGATGGTCGGCGGCGCGACCTGATCCCGTATAGCCAGCACGCTGAAAATCGCCTCAACCGCACCCGCAGCGCCCAGCAAATGGCCGGTCATGGACTTGGTCGAACTGATCGCGAGCCTGTAGGCGTGCTCGCCGAATACCGACTTGAGCGCCATGGCCTCGGCGACGTCGCCTGCCGGGGTCGAAGTGCCGTGGGCGTTCACATAGTCGACCTGGTCAGGGTTGAGGCCAGCATCGCGAAGCGCATTGCGCATGCAACGGGCCGCGCCAGCACCGTCTTCTGGCGGCGAAGTCATGTGGAAAGCATCGCCACTCATACCAAAGCCGATCAGCTCTGCATAGATGGTAGCGCCGCGCGCTTTGGCATGCTCGAGCTCCTCGAGCACCAATGCACCAGCGCCATCGGACAGCACGAAGCCATCGCGTCCCTTGTCCCACGGACGACTGGCACGGGTCGGATCGTCATTGCGTGTAGACAGCGCGCGGGCTGCCGCAAAACCGCCGATGCCAAGACCACAAGCCGCCATCTCGGAGCCGCCGGCAACCATAACGTCGGCTTCGCCGTAGGCAATGTTGCGGGCGGCCATGCCAATGCAATGGGTACCCGTGGTGCAGGCGGTTGCGATGGCGTAGTTCGGCCCCTGGATACCCAAGTGGATCGACAGGAAGCCGGAAACCATGTTGATGATCGAGCCTGGGACGAAGAACGGTGAAATCCGCCGGGGCCCCTGCTCAATCAAGGATTTGCAGTTGTTCTCAATATTGGTGAGGCCACCTATACCCGAGCCCATGGCCACGCCAATGCGCTCCCGGTTGGCATCAGTCACTTCGAGGCCGGAGTGACGCACGGCCTGGAAACTTGCAGCAAGGCCGTACTGGATGAACAGGTCGAGCTTGCGCGCCTCTTTGGCCGACAGGTATTCCTCGACATTGAACCCTTTGACCGATCCACCAAAACGGGTGGAATAGGCCATCAAATCCATATGTTCGATCGGACCAATGCCACTTTGGCCGGCCAGAATTCCTTGCCAGCTGCTCGGCACATCGGTACCCAGCGGTGACAGCATGCCCATGCCAGTGACCACGACGCGTCTACGCGACACAGCGATCTCCTTCTTCAATCTCTACACGGCGGTTGATTCAGGCTTAAAGAAAAACCGCACGCCTAGTTAAGGTCGTGCGGCTTTTCCGAGTCGGGAACCGACGATTACAACTTACTGCGCGTGCGCGTTGATGTAATCGATAGCTTCCTGAACGGTGGTGATCTTCTCGGCTTGCTCGTCCGGGATCTCGGTCTCGAATTCCTCTTCCAGAGCCATCACCAGCTCAACGGTGTCAAGGGAGTCGGCGCCCAGGTCTTCAACGAAGGAAGCGCTGTTGGTGACTTCCTCTTCTTTGACGCCCAGTTGCTCGGCGACGATTTTCTTGACGCGTTCTTCGATGGTGCTCATACCTTGTTTTCACTCCTATGGAAAAATCCGTGCAGCTGGGGCTGCAGTTTATAGAAAGGGTTTTCCGCATTTCAAGCAGAACGCCTGAACCCCCCCTGGATCGCCGCAACGAAATGCCTATAAACCAGTTGCACTTTTATAACGGATTTTAGACAGCCCGTATGACAGTTTCCTGAAGGGATTCGTCACATTCAGCTCATGTACATGCCACCGTTCACGGGGATGGTGGCGCCAGTCACGTAGGCAGCGCCATCGGACGCGAGGAATCCTACCACTTTGGCGATCTCCTCTGCTTGCCCCAGACGACCCAGCGGAATCTGGGTCAGTAGTGCATCACGCTGAGCATCCGGCAACTCGCGCGTCATGTCGGTATCGATGAAGCCCGGCGCTACAGAGTTGACAGTGATAGCACGCGAACCGACTTCTCGCGCCAGCGCGCGGCTGAAGCCCTCTAGGCCGGCCTTGGCGGCAGCGTAGTTGGTCTGCCCGGCGTTCCCCATGGCACCGACTACCGAGCCAATGTTGATGATGCGCCCCCAGCGAGCCTTGGTCATGCCACGCAGCACAGCCTTGGACAGACGATACAGGCTGTTGAGGTTGGTATTGATCACGTCGAACCACTCGTCATCCTTCATGCGCAGCATGAGGTTGTCGCGGGTGATACCGGCGTTGTTGACCAGAATCAGCGGCTGCCCCAAGTGCTGCTGGATGTGTTCCAGCGTACTGGCAACGGATTCGTCGTTACTGACATCCAGCACCAGGCCGGCGCCTTCGATGCCGTTCGCTTTCAGTACCTCGGCGATGCGCTCGGCGCCCGAAGCAGAAGTTGCAGTGCCAATGACTACTGCGCCCTGACGGCCCAGCTCAAGCGCAATCGCCTGACCAATACCGCGGCTCGCACCGGTAACCAGCGCCACCTTACCTTGCAGACTCATAGGTCTTCTCCTTGTTCAGGCCAGTGCAGCACGAGCGGCTGCGAAGGCATCGGGGGTATCCAGGTTGTGGGTGTTCACACCCTTCACACAACGCTTGTTGAGGCCGGACAGCACCTTGCCCGGGCCACATTCGACCAGGTCGGCAACGCCGCTCTCGGACAGGCAGACCATAGACTCAACCCAGCGCACGGGACTGTAGAGCTGCGCCAGAAGGTCACGCTTGAGCACCTCCAGATCACCTACAACGGCAGCACTGACGTTCTGCACGAGCGGGATCTGTGGCGCCTGCCACGCGACAGCCTCGACCGCCTCTGCAAAACGCTCGGCAGCAGGCTTCATCAGCGCGCAGTGGGACGGCACGCTGACCGGAAGCGGCATCGCGCGCTTTGCGCCACGCGCCTTGCAGGCCTCGACAGCACGACCAACGGCAGCAGCAGCCCCGGCGATCACCACCTGACCGGGGGCGTTGAAATTCACGGCACTGACCACTTCGCCCTGGGAAGCTTCGGCGCAAGCAGCCAGCACGTCGGCATCCTCAAGACCGAGAATTGCAGCCATGCCGCCCTGCCCGGCGGGCACGGCTTGCTGCATCAGCTGACCGCGGCGCTCTACCAGCTTCACCGCATCGACAAATGCCAGGCTGCCGGCTGCCACCAGCGCGGAGTATTCACCCAGACTATGACCTGCAACATAGGCGGGACGCTTGCCGCCCTCAGCAAGCCAGAGGCGCCAGAGGGCAATGGAAGCAGTGAGGATGGCCGGCTGGGTCTTGTCGGTCTGATTCAGCTGTTCTTCCGGGCCTTGCTGGGTCAGCGCCCAGAGATCATAACCAAGGGCTTCGGAAGCTTCGGCAAAGGTATCCAGGACCAGCTGCTGCTGAGCCCCTTGCTCGGCCAGCATGCCCAGGGACTGGGAGCCTTGGCCGGGAAAAACGAACGCGAGGGATGCGGACATTTAAATGAGTCCCTTATCTGGCGGTATAGGGAAATTGACGCTCGACATAGCCAAGCGCACGGAACTGACAGTTGGATGACAAGCCCCCGGCAGTGGTCACATCCTACAACAACAGATGCTCGAGACGACCATGTAGCCGCTGCGGCAGGTTCTCCCGAACCTCGATCAAGGCACGACGAATAGCGCTCTGGAACCCTTCGCCCGCCGCCGAACCATGACTCTTGACGACGATACCCTGCAATCCGAGGAAACTGGCGCCATTGTACTGAGCTGGAGCCAACTCGGTACGCAGCCGACGCAGCACCGGCAATGCCAGAGCCCCAATCATGCGCGAGCCGATACTCTGACTGAAAAGCGCCTCGATGCGCGAAGAAATCATCGACGCCAATCCTTCACTGGACTTCAGCAGGATATTGCCAACGAAGCCATCACAGACAACCACATCCGCATCGCCGCGATAAAGACCATCACCTTCGACGAAACCGATGTAGTTAAGCCCTGCCGCCTGCTGTAACAGGTTAGAAGCGAGCTTGACCTGCTGGTTACCCTTGATGTCCTCGGTTCCGACGTTAAGTAACGCCACCCGCGGCTGAACGGTACCCAAGGTTTCGGCCGCAACTGCACCCATCACGGCGAATTGATAAAGATGCTCGGCACTGCAATCAACGTTGGCACCGAGATCCAGCAAGTGGCAGTGGCCAGCCATTGTAGGAACGGCAGCCATCATGGCTGGGCGATCAATACCTGGCAGAGTCTTCAGCACATACCGGGAGAGTGCCATGAGTGCGCCGGTGTTGCCCGCACTAACACAGGCTTGGGCACGACCATTACGCACCAGCTCCAACGCAACACGCATCGAGGAATCAGGCTTGCCGCGCAAGGCCTGAGCCGGACGCTCATCCATGGCGATGACTTCACTGGCATGCTCGACATGCAGGCGTTGACGATCGACCCCAGGGTAGCGGGCGATAATTTCTTCTATGAGGGGGGTTTGGCCGACAAGGACCAGATGAAGCGAGGAGTATTCAGCCAGACAAGAAAGACTAGCTGGAACAATGCAGCAGGGACCGTAGTCCCCACCCATTGCGTCAATCGCGATGATCGAGGCGGACAAGGATTACTCGTCAGCGCCCTTGTCGATCACTTTGCGACCACGGTAGAAACCGTCCGGGGAAACGTGGTGGCGCAGGTGAACTTCACCAGTGCTTTTTTCTACGGACAGCGCATTGGCTTCGAGGGCATCGTGGGAACGACGCATGTCGCGTGCCGAGCGGGATTTTTTGTTCTGCTGAACAGCCATAATCAATTAACTCCTAAACGTTTGGGTCACGCTTTAACTGCGCCAATACGCTGAACGGGTTGGACCGCGAAACCTCGTCCTCGCTCGGCTCGGGCTCATCGAGACCCGCCGGCTGCTGGCAATCTTCAGGGTCATGGGCCGGAACTATGGGCAGGGCGAGCAACAGCTCATCCTCGACCAGAGTCATTAGATCCAATGGATCTTCACCCACTTCCAGCACGTCATAGCCCTTCGGCAGCGACTGACTGTCAGTCCCTTCCCTCACCACGGCGTAATCGCACTCGCTGTGGATGTTCAGGGCGACCAGCTCAAGACAACGCTGGCAAACCATCTTAACTTCGACGTCGATCCGACTATGGATGAAAACGGCTCGGCGCTCATCACGACCAAACGCAAGACTCGCTCGCACGATGCCCGCGTTGTCCGAAAGTGTGTCGCAGAGCCGCTCCAGGCTGGCGAGCGCGATCTCACCCTCAAGGGTGGTCTCGCGGTCCGCAAGCTTGCGCGGATCTACATAAGGTGGAATCGGCCCATTCAACATAGGCGCAGCATTCTAGGGACGAGCCCTGCCCCTGTCAAAAGAAATTCCGCATTGTTCAGCCACGGACGAGCTCTATAAACTCACGCCCTTTGCCCCGGAGACCGTCATGCTTCCCCTGGTGCTTGCATCCAGCTCGCCCTACCGTCGCGAATTACTCGAACGCCTGCGCCTTCCCTTTACTTGGAGCGCCCCTGCCATCGACGAATCGCGCCACCCTGAAGAAGGCGCCGAACAACTGGTACGCCGACTTGCAGAGGAAAAAGCACGAGCCCTGATCACGACCCACCCGAATCACCTCATCATCGGCTCGGACCAAGTGGCCATACTTGGCGATCAGATCCTCGGCAAACCCCACAACTTCCAGCGAGCCCGCGACCAGTTGATGGCCGCGAGCGGCACTCATGTGACCTTCCTGACAGGCCTGGCACTCCTGAACAGCGCGTCCAACACCTGCCAAGTGGGCTGCGTACCCTTCACCGTACACTTCCGCCAACTCGACGAAGCACGCATTGGCCGCTACCTCGAAGCAGAACACCCCTACGACTGCGCCGGTAGCTTCAAGGCCGAAGGGCTCGGAGTCAGCCTTTTCAGCGCTACAGAAGGCAGTGACGCCACCAGCCTCGTTGGCCTCCCCCTCATCCGCCTAGTCGACATGCTTCTCGCCGAAGGCGTGCAGATACCCTGATTCTCCAGCCCCACGAATGAAAATGCCCGGCAATGGCCGGGCATTTTCATTGAACGAGAAACACTCAGCGCAACGCAGGCCCCTGAAAACCCATCCAGAGCGCCAACCGCTCCGCGACGCTGGAACCAAATTTCTTCGCAAAACGATCGAACGGCGTCTCTTGCACCGTGTAATCAACGATCTCTTTCGCCCCAATCACTTCCCGAGCCACAAAGCTGGCACTACCCAACTTATCCACCAATCCCAACTTCAGGGCCTGCTCGCCAGACCAGACCAGACCACTGAATAACTCCGGATGATCAGCAACCTTCAAACGGTCGCCACGCCCTTTCTTCACACTTTCAATGAACTGCTGGTGGGTAGTCTCGAGGACGCTTTGCCAGAACTCCGTTTCTGCCGGTTTTTGCGGCTGGAACGGATCAAGAAACGCTTTGTGCTCACCCGATGTATAGACCCTACGCTCAACACCGAGTTTGGTCATCGCATCGACAAACCCGAAACTGGCAGCCGTTACACCGATGGAACCGACCAGACTGGCCTTGTCCGCATAGATCTCATCCGCAGCACTGGCAATGTAATAGGCCCCCGACGCCCCAAGGTCAGTGATGACCGCATAGGCCTTGATGTCCTTGTGCGCCTCACGCAGGCGCCGAATCTCGTCATAGATGTAGCCAGACTGGACCGGACTACCCCCAGGGCTATTGATGCGCAGGACAACCCCTTTGGTTTTCGGATCCTCGAAGGCCTTCCGCAGACTTGTGACGATATTGTCCGCACTGGCCGCCTCGGTATCAGCAATCATGCCACGGACCTCCACCAGCGCCGTATGCTCCTGGCTACGCGCAGCACTCTTCTGCAAGTCGAAGACAGGAGAGAACAACACCAACACGACAAACAGATAAACAAAGGTCAGCGACTTGAAGAAAATGCCCCAGCGCCGCGCCCGACGTTGCTCCTGAACGCCAGCAAGAACCGCCTTCTCCAGCAATTTCCAGCTTTTGTCCTCAGGCTTGTCGGCAGGGGCCGATGCCTTCCATTCATCAGACATTAATTGCCACCTCATTGGGTTGCCGACTGACGCCACCACTCAACCAGTGACGCAACTCATCAAAATGATCGATCGCCAACCTGGGCGACTCCCTGAGTAACTCATCGAGCGGCTGGGCGCCATAACCTACCGCCACCGAATCCATTCCTGCGCGATGCGCCATGCGCAGATCAAAAGGCGAATCGCCCACCATCAGCGCGCTTTCAGGCCCAAGTCCACAAAACGCCAGTATCTCGTGCAACATCAGCGGATCAGGCTTGCTTGCCGTTTCATCCGCACAGCGAGTGACATCGAAATACCCCAACCAATCACGCCCGGCCAGAACATGATCCAGGCCTCGACGCGTCTTGCCTGTAGCAACCGCAAGGCGATAGCCCTCGCTCCTGAACGCATCCAAAGCCTCAGCGACCCCTGGAAACAAAGCCGAAGGCTGCTGCTCCAGCGCATGGTAATGATCACTGTAGCGCCGCCGGAATCGCTCGACACAATGAGGATCATCGAGTTCTGGATAAAGCGTATGGATCGCTTCAGGAAGACCCAGCCCGATAATCCCCCTGATTGCCCGCTCGTCGCATGAAGGCAGCGCGCAATCTGAAGCAGCAATCCTCATGGCCTCGACGATGCGAGCAATGGAATCGACAAGCGTGCCATCCCAATCGAAGATCAATAGCTGATAGTCACGCACCGAGACGCTCCAAGGTCTTCTGCCACACCTCATCCACGGGCGCCTCGAGCTTCAGCTCACCGCCGTCCGGCAGTTGAATGGTGAGCGCGTAGGCATGCAGGAAGAGGCGCCTGCCCCCCAACTCGCGAATCTCGCGAGTGAATTCCTCATCGCCATACTTCGGATCACCCGCAATGGAATGCCCCGCATGTTTCGCATGAACACGGATCTGATGGGTCCGCCCGGTAATGGGACTGGCCTCGACCAGGGTTGCGAACTCACCGAAGCGTCGCACGACACGGAACTCCGTCAGCGCGTCCTTGCCTTCGGCATTCACTTCGACCATTCGCTCACCGGAGCGCAAATTGTTCTTCATCAACGGCGCACTGACCTTCTTCTTCGAAGTAGGCCAACTGCCTCGAACCAGAGCCAGATAGCGCTTATCAACACCGTCGCCACGCAGCGCCTCATGAAGATGCCGGAGCATGCTACGTTTTTTGGCGATCATGAGCAGCCCGGAAGTATCACGATCCAGCCGATGCACCAGCTCCAGGTCCTTGGCGTCCGGACGCAGCTGACGAAAGGCCTCGATCACACCGAAGCTGAGCCCGCTCCCACCATGCACAGCGATACCCGCCGGTTTGTTCAGCACGATGAGCGCCTTGTCCTCATACACGATGGCCGCTTCCAGGCGCTCCAGAAGCCCCTGCGCGACTGGAGGCACCTCATCACGCTCAGCCAATCGCAGTGGCGGCACCCTGACGATGTCGCCAGACTGAAGCTTGTATTCAGGCTTGATTCGCCCCTTATTCACACGCACCTCACCCTTTCGGAGAATGCGATAAATCAGGGTTTTAGGCACACCTTTCAGCTGGGTGCGTAGGAAATTATCGATGCGCTGGCCGGCATATTCCGGCGCAACCTCAAGCAGCTGAACGCCGAAGGTTGGGGAGGAAGGAGTAGTCATCGCGGCATCATAACAATTTTTTATGGATTTGAAGCACTTAATGATTACTGCTATAGTCGCGAACGCCGCCAAAAGCGGCCTGGCTTCGGGATGCGCATCAAAACCACCATCCCAGCCGCTAGCAACTCATTCAGGACGTGAGGCCGTCCGACAGAAAATTCGCCGAAATGCCCGCGAATTTTCCGAAATCAAAGCCTTGAGCCATGACGCGTGATTACCCCAATGGGAGATCACGGTAAATGCAACCCGCTACGGATTCAGCGAGCGGCACCCGATTTTCAAGGGATAAGTGTAGGGTGGAGATGCACATTCGTCGGACTGCGTAGCACCAGCTTTATTCAAGACGCTTCACTTCGTCCGCTACCGACGGCTGATTCCTCCTCCTGAACAAGTGCTTCTGTCACAACACAGCAAGCAGGAGACGTAGTCGCGATTCAGGCCCCACTGGCCGGAATTCGCTGGACACTGAGGCGGCATGCCACCTCTGATACGCACCTGACACCGACCGCGAGAGTCGTGTGCGCCAATCGCCGTTTCCGGCAGCCCGGAAACCTGTTGGTACCACATGAAAAGAATGCTGATTAACGCAACTCAACCCGAAGAGTTGCGTGTTGCCCTGGTCGACGGCCAACGCCTGTATGACCTGGACATTGAGTCGGGTGCCCGCGAGCAGAAGAAAGCCAACATCTACAAAGGCCGTATCACGCGTATCGAGCCCAGCCTCGAAGCAGCCTTCGTCGATTTCGGCGCTGAACGCCACGGCTTCCTGCCGCTGAAAGAAATCTCCCGCGAGTACTTCAAGAAGTCCCCAGAGGGACGAATCAACATCAAGGAAGTGCTGAGCGAAGGCCAGGAAGTCATAGTCCAGGTCGAGAAGGAAGAGCGTGGCAACAAAGGTGCCGCCCTCACCACCTTCATCAGCCTGGCCGGCCGCTACCTGGTATTGATGCCCAACAACCCGCGCGCGGGCGGCATCTCCCGTCGTATCGAAGGCGAAGAGCGCAACGAACTGCGTGAGGCCCTGAATGGTCTCAATGCACCCGCAGACATGGGCCTGATCGTTCGTACCGCCGGCCTCGGCCGTTCCAGCGAAGAACTGCAGTGGGACCTCGACTACCTGCTGCAACTCTGGAGCGCCATCAAAGAAGCCTCCGGTGAGCGTGGTGCCCCCTTCCTGATCTATCAGGAAAGCAACGTCATCATCCGCGCCATCCGCGACTACCTGCGCCAGGACATCGGCGAAGTACTGGTCGACAGCGTCGAGGCCCACGAGGAAGCGCTCAGCTTCATCCGCCAGGTCATGCCGCAGTACCAGAGCAAGATCAAGCTCTACCAGGACAGCGTCCCACTGTTCAACCGCTTCCAGATCGAGAGCCAGATCGAGACTGCTTTCCAGCGCGAAGTGAAGCTGCCTTCCGGCGGCTCCATCGTGATCGATCCGACCGAAGCCCTGGTGTCCATCGACATCAACTCGGCACGCGCGACCAAAGGCGGCGACATTGAAGAAACCGCCCTGCAGACCAACCTGGAAGCGGCTGAGGAAATCGCCCGCCAGCTGCGCCTGCGCGACATCGGTGGCCTGATCGTCATCGACTTCATCGACATGACACCCGCCAAGAACCAGCGCGCAGTGGAAGAAAAAGTCCGCGAAGCACTGGAAGCCGACCGCGCCCGCGTGCAGATCGGCCGCATCTCGCGTTTCGGCCTGCTGGAAATGTCCCGTCAGCGCCTGCGCCCATCCCTGGGCGAGACCAGCGGCATCGTCTGCCCGCGCTGCAACGGCCAAGGCATAATTCGCGACGTCGAATCCCTGTCGCTGGCCATTCTTCGCCTGATCGAAGAAGAAGCGCTGAAGGATCGCACTGCAGAAGTTCGCGCCCAGGTACCGATTCCGGTCGCCGCCTTCCTGCTCAACGAGAAGCGCAACAGCATCACCAAGATCGAGCTGCGCTCCCGTTCGCGCATCGTCATTCTGCCGAACGACCACCTCGAAACCCCACATTTCGAAGTTCAGCGTCTGCGCGACGACAGCCCTGAAGTGCTGACAGGCCAGTCCAGCTATGAAATGACCCCGGCCGAAACCGAAGAACTCCAACCGGCCACCTCCACCCGCACCCTGGTCCGCCAGGAGGCTGCGGTGAAGACCGTTTCCCCAGAGCGCCCGGCTCCGGCTCCAGCCCCTGCCCCCGCTGCTCCGCTGGCCCCAGAGCAGCCGTCCCCCGAGCCGAGCCTGTTCAAGGGGCTGGTGAAGTCGCTGGTCAGCCTGTTCGCCGGCAAGGAACAAACTCAACCGGAAGCGGAAAAGCCGGCAGCCGAGCGTCAGCCTCGCAGCGAGGAGCGTCGCAACGGCCGCCAGCAGAACCGTCGCCGCGATGGCCGCGACACCCGCCGCGATGAAGATCGCAAGCCGCGTGAAGAGCGTCAGCCACGCGAAGGCCAGGAAAGCCGCCGCGAGCGTAGCGAGCGCCCTGCCCGCGAAGAACGCCAGCCGCGTGAAGAGCGTCCTGCTCGCGAGCCCCGCGAAGAGCGCCAGCCACGTGAAGAGCGTCAGCCTCGAGAGGAGCGTCAGCCGCGCGAAGAGCGTCAGCCTCGAGAGGAGCGTCAGCCGCGCGAAGAGCGCCAGCCTCGAGAGGAGCGTCAGCCGCGCGAAGAGCGCCAGCCTCGAGAAGAGCGCCAACCGCGCGAACCCCGCGAAGTTCAGGAAGGGCGCCGCGAGCGCGCCGAGCGCCCGCCGCGTGAAGAGCGTCAGCCCCGCGAGGCGCGCCAGCCGCACGACGAACTGGCTGCAGTCGAGGTTCCAGAGGAAGAGCTGTTGAACGAAGAACTGCTGCAGGATGACGGCCAGGAAGGCACCGATGGCGACCGCCCTCGCCGCCGCTCCCGCGGTCAGCGTCGCCGCAGCAATCGTCGCGAACGTCAACGTGAAGCCAACGGCGAAGTCATCGACGATCAGGAAGGCAATGAAGCTATTGCCGAGGGTGAAGACGGCTCCGCTGTTGTTGCCGCTGGAGTCGCCACCGCTATTGCCAGCGCCACCGTCGAAGTGACCGAAGCCGCTCCGGCGCAGGAGGTCGAAGCCAGGGCCGAAGTCCAGACCACCGAGGTCGAGGTAGCTGCTCGCGAAGTCGAGGCAGTGGAAACTCCAGCCGCTGCTGAAATGGAAGCAGCCACGGTCACCAAAGAGACCAGTGCTGTTGAAATAGCACCTGCGGCCACCGTTACCGAAGCTGAAGTCGAAGCCGAGCAACCTGCCGTGATCGAAGCGCCTGTTCCGACCCCGCAGATGGAGGAACCTGTCGCTACACCGGCAACAGCGCCGTCCAGCTCCGGTCGCGCACCTAACGATCCGCGCGAAGTTCGCCGCCGCCAACTGGAAGCCGAGCGTCTGGCCAAGGAAGCCCAACAGGCAGCCGCAAACGTTGTCGAGGCTGTCGCTGCCACCGAACCGATATCTGTGGTGGCTCACGCCGTTGCCAATGTCGAAGAGCAGCCAGCCGCAGCAACCGAGCCGCAGCCTGAGCAGATCGCCGAGGCCCCCGCTGAACAGCAGGAGCACGCCGACGAAGCTGCCGAGGCAATTGCCAAAGCTGAGGTCGAACTCGAAGCCGAGCCCAAGACCGAAGAGCATGAGCAGGCTAAAGCCAAGGACGAACCAAAACCGGTAGTCTAAAGCCCGACCTGAATAGAAAAAGGGGGATGCTGCCAGCATCCCCCTTTTTCTTTACCTGCCAGAAAGCCCTATCGGAGCCTGGTGGAGAGACTTAGCGGCTGACCTCACCGGTTTCTTCGATTGCTTCCTGGGCGCCGAACTGCAGCTCGGCAAGGCGCGCATATAGAGGATTGCTGACGACCAATTGCGAGTGGGTGCCAATGGCTACCAGCCTCCCGTGATCCATGACCGCAATCCGATCCGCGTTCTGTACCGTTGCCAGGCGGTGCGCGATGACCAAAGTTGTCCGTCCACTCATCAATGCCGGCAGCGCCTGTTGGATCAGGTGCTCGCTTTCCGCATCCAGAGCACTCGTCGCTTCGTCCAGCAACAGGATTGGAGCATCCACCAGCAGCGCCCGCGCGATTGCAAGCCGCTGTCGCTGACCACCCGACAATCCAATACCGCCCTCACCGAGGTGCGTCTTGTAGCCTTCGGGAAGTCGCATGATGAACTCATGGGCATAGGCCGCGCGGGCCGCCGCCTCCACCTCGGCCTGACTGGCATCAGGCCGACCGTAGCGGATGTTGTCTTCGACATTGCCGAAGAACAGCGCCGGGTTCTGCGAGACCAGCGCAAAACAACGCCTCAGGTCTGCCGGGTCCAGGCGCTGCAGCGGTAGTCCTTCGACCAGGATGCTGCCCTCCTGGGGATCGAAGAAGCGCAGCAACAGCTCGAAGACGGTCGTCTTTCCAGCCCCCGAAGGCCCCACCAGAGCCAGCGTCTCCCCGGGACGCACCTCAAGGCTTACGCCGTCCAGTGCCGGGATATGCGGTCTGGTTGGATAGGCGAAACGCACGTTGCGCATTTCGAGGCGGCCACTGACCCTGTCCGGCAGCACTACCCTATCCTGCTGCGGCGGCATGATCTCGTTACGCGCCTGCAGTAACTCCGCAATCCGCTCCGCCGCCCCGGCTGCACTCTGCAACTCGCCAATCACTTCACTGATCGCTCCAAATGCTGCGCCGACGATCAGGCTGTAGAACACGAATGCTGCAAGATCTCCCGGGGAAATCCGCCCACCGATCACGTCCATGCCGCCAACCCAAAGCATCGTGCCGACGGCGCCCAGGACCAGGACGATGACCAGGGTGATCAACCAGGCGCGCTGGGCAATGCGTTTGCGCGCCGTCTCGAACGCACCCTCGACAGTCCCGGCAAAGCGCAGGCGATCCTGGGCTTGATGGTTATAAGCCTGAACTGTCTTGATCTGCCCAAGCGTCTCCCCCACGTAGCTGCCGACATCAGCAATTCGGTCCTGGCTCTGTCGCGAGAGCCGGCGCACCCTCCGACCGAATATCAGGATAGGGGCCAACACCAGGGGGAGGGCCAGCAGCACGATGCCAGTCAGCTTCGGATTGGTGATGAACAAAAGGACGATACCGCCAACCAGCATGATGCCGTTGCGCAGCGCCATGGACAGCGAGGAACCAATCACCGATTGCAGCAAGGTGGTGTCCGCCGTCAGCCTCGACTGGATCTCCGAGCTTCTATTGGTCTCGTAGAAGCCCGGATGCAGCTGTATCAGATGGTCGAACACTCGCTTGCGGATATCTGCGACGAAGCGCTCTCCGATCCACGACACCAGGTAGAAACGGGTGAAGGTGCCAACCGCCAATGCCAACACCAGACCGAAGAAAAAGCCGATCGACCGATTCAACGCGGCGGGGGACTGCGTTGCCAGGCCCTGATCCACCAGCAGCCGGATGCCCTGCCCCATCGACAGGGTGATACCCGCCGTGAAAAGCAACGCCAGCAACGCTCCAATGACCCGCCATCGATAGGGCGCCACGAACTGTCCCGCCATGCGCAGCGCTTTGCGCTGCCGTGAAGTAAGGAGCGATACCATATGCGTCTCGGTCAGCCAGTCGAAAGGATTCAAGCGCACGTAGGTCGGTGTCAGCGGTCACCACAACACACTGGCGCTTTCGATAGTAGCCATTTCCACAACAACAGTCGTGGCGGGACGTCAGTCGCCCCAGCCAAGCGGGTAGAGCAGCTCTTCTTTGTAGCCCGCCCAGACCCGGACGGCGTCCGGGAAGGCCGAGTCCAGCTCAGGATCGCCACTGTCCACCAACAATGGCCGACCCTCCAGGGTGCCGAGCTTGCGCTTGGTAGCCACGACCCGAAGATTGTCCAGGCCAAGGGCCCGCAATACGCGAGGACTGATCTGCTGGTTGCCGCGCCCGATGATGTGCCCCTGCCCGCCGATCGCAGTGACCAGTAACCTCGCTGGATGGCGGTCAACCAGATCGAAGAGCTGCTGCTCAGACACGTCCCGTGCAATCACGCGACCATCCTGGATCACATCCACTCCGAGCAGCGTGGTCTCCATCCCCAGGTTTGCCGCCAGACCATGCAAGGTCGAACCGGGACCGAAGATGTAGCGGACGCCCTCCTCCCAGCTGTCCGAGAGCCAGTCCGCAAGGTCCACCAGCACCAATTCTTCGGACTCCATGCCCGCTTGTTTGACGTGCTGCATGAAGTGGCCTTCCTCCGGCACGGTCAACTCGCCATACCAGCGTGCTGCCACGCGTCCATCGCGTAAGGCGGCCTCGTCCAGGTCGCGGACCTCGCCACTGGCCAGGCGCACCAGGCCACCCTCTACCAGGCGTCTCACCAACTCACCGGCTGCGCGCGGACTGATGGCATAGACACCGGAATGGATCTTCACCCCTGCCGGGATGCCCAGCACTGGCTGGTCCGCACGCACGACCGAGCAGACATCTCGCGCCGTACCATCGCCACCAGCAAAGAGGATCAAGGCCACGCCAGACTGCTGCAGCGCGTCGACCGCATGTCGGGTGTCTTGTGCGCTGGTCACCTGGTTTTCCAAGTGACCCAGGACCCGGTGAGCGAAGCCCATTTCCTCCAGAAGATCAGCGCCCATGGGACCTGGGAAGGTCAGGAACTCGATCCGCCCGACGAGTGGCTGCAGGCACTCCAGCGCCTGTCGCGTGCGCATCTCCGCGCGTGGCTCAGCGCCTCTGGCCAGGGCCTCTGCGGCGACGCCGTCGCTGCCCTTGAGCGCCACCATCCCCCCCAGCCCGGCCAAGGGGTTGATGATCAGGCCCATATGGAATGTGGACATGCCTACCTCGATCTGAACTCGTGCCCCGCAAACGGGGTCCACCCATGAGGACCGACAACCAGGCTGCGGCTAAATGACAGCCTGTTGTGAACGGTCCTTCTTTTTTTATGGCGCTAAACTGCCACCTACTGTCACTGCGTATTCATCTTGCGGACCTAGACTGCGCACACACTGATGAGGAGACAGGCCATGAGCTTGCCAAACAGCACATCCGACCGTCGCGTCGTTCCGCTTCAGCCACGCCAGCCAATAGGCGGCGCCATCATCGACGCCCAGGGGCGCGAGATACCGATTACCGAATCCATGATCCAGCGTGCCTGCCAGGAACTACAAAGGCAGCTGAACAAGGATAATCGGCCCACCTGATGAGCGCCGCGCCGGATATCCCGGGGCTCGCTATACCAAGGTTGCGCCGAGCGCCCGGACCAAGCTCGCCAATCCAGGCGCCTCGCCCAATAACCTGACTCGCAGCCCGTCGATCTCGCGACGAACCGGGTAATGCTTGCGCAGTCCGTCGAAGGCCGCGCGGCGCTGGGTGTCATCACCCAGCAGGCTGCGGCGGAAGTCGGCATCGTCGCGGCGCGGGTCGTAGACCGCCCGGCACAGGGTAGCCAGCGCCCAGTCCGGGTCACAGTTTGTATCCAGGGTGAGCTCCTCCAGCCATGGGGCTGGCAACAGCTCATCCAGCACTACCGTTTCGGGCAAGCCCTGCGTTCGGCAATAGGCCTGGTAGATCTGCGCCGTGCCGCGCAGCTTGCCATCCAGGCTGTATCCCGCAATGTGCGGCGTGGCGATGCGGCACAGCCCAGCCAACTCGACGTCTGCCTGAGGCTCCCCCTCCCATACATCCAGCACTGCCCGAAGGTCGTTACGACGAGCGAGGACAGCGCGCAACGCCTGGTTGTCCACCACACCACCGCGGCTGGCATTGATCAGCCAAGCGCCGGACTGCAGCTCGGCCAGGCGCGCTTCGTTCAGAAGGTGATGTGTCGGGTGTTCGCCAGCGTGGCTCAAAGGTGTGTGCAAGCTGATGGTGTCGCATTCCCGAAGGATGGTCGCAAGATCCACATAGTCGCCCCCTTCCATCGCCTGCCGTGGCGGATCGCAAACCAGCACGCGCCATCCCAGCCCACGTAGAACGTCCACCAGCCGCCCACCCACCTGGCCTGCGCCAACCACACCGTAGGTGCGAGATGCGAGTGCGACGCCGACCTCCTCGGCCAATGCCAGCAAGCTGCCAAGCACATAGTCCACCACCCCGCGGGCATTGCAGCCCGGAGCACTGGACCAGGCAATACCGGCCTCCTGGAAGTAGTCGAGATCGAGATGATCGGTGCCGATCGTACAAGTACCGACGAAACGCACGGGACTGCCGGCAAGCAAGGCCCGGTCGACCCGAGTGACCGAGCGCACCAGCAGCACTTCGGTATCAGCCAGGACGGTGGCGTCTATCGAACGCCCAGGCAGTCGGCGGATCTCGCCCTGGCCGGCAAAGAAGGCATCGACCAGGGGAATGTTTTCATCAGCGACGATTCGCATGGCAGGCTCCAGCAAAGGTTGGCCAATTCTACGCGTTCCCGTGGGACACTGCGCTGCCCCTTTCCTGACCAAGGCGTCAGGGCGTAGACTAGCCGTCCTTCAGCCTCCCCTGTCCCGTTCCGCCGGCAGCCTACCTGCAAAGGCTGGGACAGAGCACCGCTGCGAGCCCGTCGCAGCCAGGCAGCTTTCCGACCATTGCCAGCCACCCAACATGGACGCCCCTGCCACGTGCAGTGGATGCCTGATTGATATGGAACTATCCGTGCCCCATTCGTCATCCCGTTTCGACCGCAGCCTGGCCGAGGTACGGGCACTTCTTAAGCTGGCCCTACCGATCATGATCGCCCAGCTCTCCAACTCCGCCATGGGCTTCGTCGATGCTGTGATGGCCGGACGTGTCAGCCCGCGAGACCTGGCCGCTGTAGCGCTAGGTAATTCGATCTGGATTCCTGTGTTCCTGCTGATGACCGGCATCCTCCTCGCCACCACGGCGAAAGTCGCCCAACGGTTCGGCGCTGGCCAGCAGGACGAGATCGGTCCGCTGGTGCGTCAAGCGCTTTGGCTGGCCCTGGTGGTCGGCATCTGCGGCTCTGTACTGCTGCTCAATGCTCGACCGGTACTGGTGTTAATGGGGGTGGACGACGCGCTGGTCACGCCAAGCATGGGCTACCTGCAGGGCATCGCTTTCGGACTGCCCGCCGTGGCTTTCTATTATGTCTTGCGTTGCTACAGCGACGGCCTCGGCCGGACCCGTCCGAGCATGATTCTCGGACTCTGCGGCCTGCTGCTGAACATCCCGCTGAATTATGTGCTGATCTACGGCCACCTCGGCTTCGCGGCCATGGGTGGCGTCGGTTGTGGCTGGGCAACAGGCACGGTGATGTGGTTCATGCTCCTGGGCATGCTGGTCTGGGTCATCCACGCGCCAGCCTACAAAGCGAGCCGGCCGCTCAGCCACTTCGAGAAGCCCAAGTGGCCGGAGATCAAGCGGCTGCTAGGCATCGGTACGCCCATCGGCGTCGCTGTATTCGCCGAGTCCAGCATCTTTGCCGTGATCGCCCTGCTCATCGGTGGCCTGGGGGCCACAGTAGTGGCCGGGCACCAGATTGCCCTCAACTTCAGCGCGCTGATGTTCATGATTCCCTATGCCCTGGCAATGGCTATCACCGTGCGGGTCGGCCAAGCCTTGGGCCGGGGGGAACCACGCGCAGCACGCTTTGCTGCCGGCACCGGCCTTGCCACAGCACTGGCCTATTCCTGCCTCTCGGCCAGTCTGATGCTGCTGTTCCGCGAAGAGATCGCGAAGATGTATTCGCCAGATCCGCAGGTCATCGCCGTGGCAGCGATGCTGATCGTCTATTCGGCGCTGTTCCAGTTCTCTGACGGCATTCAGGTCACCGCCGCAGGTGCGCTACGCGGCTATCAGGACACCCGCGCCACCATGGTCATTACCCTGTTCGCCTATTGGGGCATCGGCCTGCCGGTTGGTTATGCGCTCGGGCTGTCCGACTGGCTGGGCGAGCCGAGCGGGCCCAAAGGATTGTGGCAGGGGCTGGTGGTCGGGCTGACCTGCGCGGCGGTTCTGCTGGGCTGGAGACTGGTGCGCAGCGCCCGCACGCGCATTCGGCGCGCTACGTCGCTTGGACCTACGTGATGCCGGCTGCGGCCGCAACCCGACTGATGCTTACTCGTCCGGGTGAGCCGGCACAGCGGCCAGCGACTCCCAGTATGCGGGACTCAGGAAATCGCGCCCCGCCAACAGGTGTTCGAGATAGCTCCGCGTCGGCCAAAGCCCCGCTTCCCGCATGGCAGGGTTGGCAACATAGACCCAGGCTGACTGGACGCCCAGTGTGGTGACGATCGGCATCCGTTCGCGGCTGTAGAACACCGGGGTTCCTTCGAAGGGATCCATCTTGAAAATTTCGTCCTGGTGCTCCAGGCGATAGAGAACACCCTCCACCACGCCGCCGCGCTGGTAACGGATATTGGCGTAGGAGCGTCCGGGCCGATCATGTGCTCGCTTGTCGAAACACAGCACATAGCCTTCCAGACGCCCCGGCAACGCCTCGCTGAACACCAACCCACGAGTGTGCATGCGCGCCGGGTTCATGTTGGATCCGTAAGCAAAATAGAACGGCATCAATCAGCCTTCTTGCGAATCCAGTAGAGGTAGGTACCTGACTCTTCGGCCTGCTCGAGCAGTTCATGTCCAAGGAACATGCAGAACTTGGGGATATCGCGACGAGTGGAAGGGTCGGTGGCGATGACCTTGAGCAAGCCACCGGCCGGCAGGTCACGTACCTTGTTGTGCAACATCATCACCGGCTCGGGGCAGTTGAGGCCGGTGGCATCGAGAATGGCTTCAGGCTGATCGGACATTGGGGGACTCCAGAAACTGGCTGTCATTGTCGCGCAAAGCGGCGAGCACGCCCAGCCTTGCCGGGTACCGTTCGACATCCGGCCAACCTCGCTGGCCATTCCTGTCGCACCAGCGCAGCATGGTGCTTCCGCATGGGGAGAATGACGCCATGGCTGATGCCGCGACTCGTGACGCTCGCTGCTGGTGCGTCAAACGCCTGGACGACAACGGCAACGAGTTCATCCTGCGCGATAGCCTGACCCGCGCCGAGGCCGAGCGGCTGGCCGCCGAGTATCAGGATCGGGGGCACAAGCAGAGCTATTGGGCGAGCCGGATGGCCAATTGAGTCGTAGGGGCGAATAAATTCGCTCTATCTGCGTTGAGTGTTGCAAGTGGCGGCATTCCTTGTAGGAGCGGGGGGACGCCGAGTTCTTGCTCGCGAACCGGCCCCTTTTGCGAGCAAGCTCACTCCTACAACGCTCTCAGCCCGGCCATTGATTGCTAGTAACAGCTAACCCAGACATAGCCAATAAGTTCGCCCCTACAAGGAATCCCCTTGAATAAGATCACAACCTGCGCAGGTGGCAGGTGACTTCCTCGCGGTCGTGATAGAGCTGTTTGCAGGCGATGGACACTTTCAAGCCACGAGCCTTGAGGCCCTCGTCGACGCGAGCGAGCAGGCGTTGCACTTCGGCATAGCGCTGCTTCATCGGCAACTTGAGGTTGACCACCGCCTCTTTGCACCAGCCCTCTCCCAGCCAAGTCTCGATCATCGCGGCGGTACGCGCAGGTTTCTCGACGATATCGCAGACCATCCAATTCACCGGCCGGCGTGGTTTGAAAGCAAAACCGTCAGCACGCTGGTGGTCCACCAGCCCGGAGTACATCAGGTTTTCCGCCATGGGGCCGTTGTCGACCGCGGTGACCTTGATGTTCCGATTGACCAGCTGCCAGGTCCAACCACCCGGCGCAGCCCCCAGGTCCACGGCGGTCATGCCGGGCGCCAGGCGCTGATCCCACTGGTCGCGCGGGATGAAATGGTGCCAGGCTTCTTCTAGCTTGAGAGTGGAGCGGCTAGGTGCCTCGCGGGGGAACTTCAAACGTGGAATGCCCATGGGCCAGAGCGCCGAGTTGTTCGATTCAGCTACGCCGACGAACGCTTCACGGCCACTGCGAAAAGTCAGCAGCAGGCGCGGCCTCTTCGGGTCGTCCTGCAACCGGCTGGCCTTGATCAAGGCGGTGCGCAGGGGCTTTTCGAACTTGCGGCAGAAATTCGAGAGCTCCTTACCTTCGTTGGTATCGAACACTTCCAGCCAGAGACTGCCGCACACTGGATAATTGGCCAGGCTCTCAAGCAACACACCGATGCGGTCGTTCTCCGGCAGTTCGACATATTCGCCTCGCGCCCACTGGCGCGGGAATATCAGTTGGTTGAAGCGCACACGGCGCATCAGGTGCTCGGCACCGCCGGGCTCGCTGCAGATGAACTCGGCATAAGCGCTGTTCGGTTTTGCCTTGGCATAGCCAGCCACATCCAGACGCGCGGCCTGCTCGGAAATCTCGGCACAAACCTCGCTTTCGAAACCGGGGCGGCAGTGCAACAGCAAAGTGTTCATCGGGGCTCCTCCTGGGCGCGCACTATAGTGCCGCCGCGGCAGTTTTCACACATCCCAATCAGCAAAAACCTTCATTCAAAGTCCTGCGAATGCGCGGGCACCGGGAACTCCCTGGCCACCCTCTCGGTCGGCTGAGATGGCGAGGCCCGCCAAGCAGAGCTAGTTTGTAAAGCTCCGCACGTGCAGCCGGCCCATGCTGTGTGGGCCCAGAGGAGATTTACGATGCCTTCGCTAGATAGCCTGAATTGCCATCGCAGCCTTGAAGTTGCAGGCAAGACCTACCAGTACTTCAGCCTGCCGGAGGCGGCCAAGCGCCTTGGCCAGATCGACAAGTTGCCGATGTCGATGAAAGTGCTGCTGGAGAACCTGCTGCGCTGGGAGGACGACGAGACCGTCACCAGTGACGACCTGAAAGCCATGGCCGCCTGGCTTGGTCCACGCAACTCGGAGCGCGAGATCCAGTACCGCCCGGCGCGGGTGCTGATGCAGGATTTCACCGGCGTACCGGCAGTCGTCGACTTGGCCGCCATGCGCGCGGCTGTGGCCGCCGCGGGCGGTGATCCACAACGGATCAACCCGCTCTCCCCGGTGGATCTGGTGATCGACCATTCGGTGATGGTGGACCGCTTCGCCACACCGGCTGCCTTCGAGGAGAACGTTGAGATCGAGATGCAGCGCAATGGCGAGCGCTATGCCTTCCTGCGATGGGGCCAGCGAGCCTTCAACAACTTCAGCGTGGTACCGCCCGGCACTGGCATCTGCCACCAGGTCAACCTGGAATACCTGGCCCGCACCGTCTGGACCCGCGAAGAGGACGAGCAGACCTGGGCTTACCCCGACACCCTAGTCGGTACAGACTCCCACACCACCATGATCAACGGCCTCGGCGTGCTTGGCTGGGGTGTCGGCGGCATCGAAGCAGAAGCGGCAATGCTCGGCCAACCGGTGTCGATGCTGATTCCGGAGGTGATCGGCTTCAAGCTCACCGGCAAGTTGAAGGAGGGCATCACCGCCACCGACCTGGTCCTCACCGTCACCCAGATGCTGCGCAAGAAGGGGGTAGTGGGGAAATTCGTCGAGTTCTATGGCGACGGCCTCGCTGACCTGCCACTGGCCGACCGGGCCACGATTGCCAACATGGCGCCGGAGTATGGCGCCACCTGTGGTTTCTTCCCTGTTGACGACATCACCCTGGGTTACCTTCGCCTGTCCGGCCGCTCAGAAGAAACGGTGCAACTGGTCGAGGCATACAGCAAAGCCCAGGGACTGTGGCGCGAGCCGGGCCATGAGCCATTCTTCACCGACACCCTGGCGCTGGACCTGGGCAGTGTCGAAGCCAGCCTCGCCGGCCCCAGGCGCCCCCAAGACCGCGTTCCGCTGCCGCAGGTACCGAAGGCCTTCGATGACCTGCTCGGCCTGCAACTCAAGTCGGGGGGTGCTCCTGCCGCCACAAGCGTGCTGGTCGAGCAAGATGACGGTCAACGCTATCCGCTGGAAAACGGCGCCGTGGTCATCGCAGCCATCACCTCTTGCACCAACACCTCCAACCCAAGCGTGATGATGGCCGCCGGCCTGGTCGCCAAGAAAGCCGTGGAGAAGGGCCTGACCCGCAGACCCTGGGTCAAGAGCTCGCTGGCCCCTGGCTCCAAGGTGGTGACCGAATACTTCAGGGCCGCCGGTCTTACGCCCTACCTCGACCAACTCGGCTTCAACCTGGTGGGTTACGGCTGCACCACCTGCATCGGCAACTCCGGACCGCTGCTGGCGCCCATTGAGCAGGCAATCCAGCAGGCCGACCTGACGGTCGCCTCGGTGCTTTCGGGCAACCGCAATTTCGAGGGTCGCGTCCATCCGCTGGTCAAAGCCAACTGGCTGGCATCCCCACCGCTGGTCGTGGCCTATGCGCTGGCCGGCACCGTACGTCTGGACATCAGCCAGGAGCCGCTGGGGCAGGACCAGAAGGGCAAGCCGGTGTACCTCAAGGACATCTGGCCCAGCCAGAAGGAAATCGCCGAGGCGATCCAGAAAGTCGACACTGCGATGTTCCGCAGGGAATACGCCGAAGTGTTCTCTGGCGATGAGCAGTGGCGCAACATCCTTGTGCCGGAATCCGACACCTATGCGTGGCAGACAGACTCCACGTATATCCAGCACCCGCCATTCTTTGCGGACATCTCCAAAGCCCCACCCAAAGTGGAGGATGTGCGTCAAGCGCGCATCCTCGCCCTGCTGGGCGACTCGGTCACCACCGATCACATCTCCCCTGCCGGCAACATCAAGGCCGACAGCCCAGCTGGTCGCTACTTGCGAGAGCATGGTGTGGAGCCCAAGGATTTCAACTCCTACGGCTCACGACGCGGCAACCATGAAGTGATGATGCGCGGCACCTTCGCCAACATCCGCATCAGGAATGAAATGCTCGGTGGCGAGGAAGGTGGCAATACCCTGCACATTCCCAGTGGTGAGAAGCTGGCGATCTATGACGCAGCCATGCGCTATCAGACGGAGGGAACTGCGCTGGTGATTGTGGCCGGCAAGGAATATGGCACCGGCTCCTCTCGTGACTGGGCCGCCAAGGGCACCAATCTGCTGGGCGTCAAAGCTGTGATCGCGGAGAGCTTCGAGCGAATCCACCGCTCCAACCTGGTGGGAATGGGCGTGCTACCGTTGCAGTTCGAAGCAGATAATGACCGCACGACGCTGTGCCTGACCGGCCGGGAGACCTTGGCAATCCTTGGCCTGACAGGCGCCAGCCTGAAGCCACACATGCCCCTGACACTGGAGATCACTCGCGAGGACGGCACGCAGGACAGGGTCCAGCTACTCTGCCGAATCGACACATTGAACGAGGTGGAGTACTTCAAGGCGGGCGGCATCTTGCACTACGTGCTGCGGCAGATGCTGGCGGCTTGATCCGCTGCGGTTCGGGGCTCGGCACATTTGTCCGAGCCCCGAACCGCCCCACGCTTTCTGACAGAGCCCACTCGTCGCGAGACTGCTGCCCCTGATATTCATCTACGCCAGCACCCGCCTGACAACGACACTCCACGCTCATTGCACCGCGCCCAGGGAAACCAACCCTTTAGAATGCACCGTCGAAAAAAGGCTCAACCTTAGCGCCTGGATGCCGATACAAGCAGCAGGCCTTCCGGAAGAACACCATGAGAAACAACCAACCTATCACCCAGCGTGAGCGCATATTCCCCGTTGAACAGCGTCTGATCTCCACCACAGACAGCAGGGGCGTCATCACCTATTGCAACGACGCGTTCATCGATATCAGCGGCTACAACCGAGAAGAGCTGATTCGCACCCCCCATAACCTGGTGCGACATCCCGATGTGCCGCCGGCGGTGTTCGCCCATATGTGGGCCACGCTCAAGAAAGGCCGCCCGTGGATGGGCGTCGTCAAGAACCGCTGCAAGAATGGCGACCACTACTGGGTCAATGCCTACGTCACCCCCATCTTTGAAGGCAGCCAGATCACCGGCTTCGAGTCCGTGCGCGTTAAGCCGACGGCTGAGCAGATTCGCCGTGCCGAGGCGCTCTACCAACGCATCAACTCCGGCAAATCCCCCATTCCAAAACGGGATCAGTGGCTACCGGTCCTGCAGGATTGGTTGCCCTTCATCCTGATCAGCCAGATCGGTTTCCTGATTGGCGCCTGGCTCAACTCCCACTGGGGATTCCTGGCGGCAGCCCTCCTCTCGATACCGCTGGGTCTGATCGGCCTGGCTTGGCAGAACCGGGGCATCAAACGGTTGCTCCACCTCGCCGAGCAGGCCACTTCTGACCCGCTGATCGCTCAGATGTACACCGACAGCCGAGGCGTACAAGGCCGTCTTGAGATGGCCATGCTCAGCCAGGAGGCTCGCCTGAAGACCTGCCTGACCCGCCTGCAGGATACTGCCGAGCACCTGACCAAACAGGCCCGCCAGGCCGACACCCTCGCGCACAACAGCTCCGACGGGCTGGAGCGCCAGCGCGTGGAAACCGAGCAGGTCGCCGCCGCCGTGAACCAGATGGCGGCCACCACCCAGGAAGTCGCCAACAATGTGCAGCGCACAGCCGATGCAACCCAGGAAGCCAACCGCCTGACCAGCCAGGGCCGGACCATTGCAGCTGAAACCCGCGAAGCCATCCAGCGCCTGTCGCAGTCGGTGGGTGAAACCGGTGAGACCGTCACCCGCCTGGCCCAGGACAGTAATGAAATCGGCGGTGTCGTAGACGTGATCAAGGGTATCGCCGATCAGACCAACCTGCTGGCGCTCAACGCGGCGATCGAAGCCGCCCGGGCCGGTGAAATGGGCCGCGGCTTTGCTGTGGTGGCTGACGAAGTACGCCAGCTGGCACAGCGCACAGCGGAGTCCACCGGGCAGATCCACCAGCTGATCGCACAACTGCAAAAGACTGCCGAAGAAGCCGTGCTCATCATGGAAAACGGTCGTCGCCAGGCAGACGAGGGCGTCGAGCGAGTGCAACAGGCCGACCAGGCACTGGCTGGCATCAGCGATGCGGTCGCCAACATCGCCGACATGGCCGATCAAATCGCCGCCGCTACCGAGGAGCAGAGCGCAGTGGCCGAGCAGATCAACCAGAGCATCAGCAGCATCGCACACCTGGCCGACCAGACCTCGGGCGAAGCCCAGCGCACGGCCCTGCTCAGCGAGGAGCTGACCAATACCGCTCAAGGACAGTATTCGCTGGTGGATCGTTTCAACCGCTAAGCATTTCCATGCGTCAGCAAAAACGCCATCGCCCCGGTTCGGGGCGATGGCGTTTTTGTTGGTGGGCTCATCGCAGGCTTCTCCGTAGAACAAAAAGCCATGGCCCCTGCTGGGGCCATGGCTTTATCTCAAGACCTGAACAAGCGTCAGCGCGACGACGGCTCCAGTGCCACCTCGCCCGCGGCTGAGCGCTTGCGCAGTCCAAACTGGTAGGCCACCACTAGCACCACTAGAAACGGCACGCCGAACACCAGCGTCATCCTGAATACCTCGGTGAATGCCGTGGTCACCAGAATCGCCAGCATCAGTCCCAGCCCCAGCAATGTCGTCCAGGGGAACAGGCGCATCCGGAACGAAAGCTGCAAACCACCATTGCGCTCGTGGTAGCGACGGAAGCGATAGTGGGTCAGGAAGATCATCATCCAGGCGAACAACGCACCGAACATGGAGACGGCCATCATCAGTGTGAAGGATTCTTTCGGATAGATCAGGTTCACCAGGGTCGCCAGCGCAATGCCCACACAGGACAGCATCAGGGCATTGAGCGGCACGCCGTTTTGGCTCAGTCGCCCCATGGCCTTGGGCGCATGGCCAGCACGGGACAGGCTGAACATCATCCGGGTGGTGGTGTAGAGCTGACTATTCATGGCCGAGACAGCCGCTACCAGAATCACGAAGTTGAGCAGCCCTGTTGCACCGGGAATGCCAGTTTCCTGCATCACAGTGACGAACGGGCTCTGGGTGCCCGTCCCCGCTGTGTTCCAGGGCACAATGGCGAGGATCAGCGCCAGGGTCAGCAGATAGAACACCACTAGGCGCACGAGGGTCGCGCGGAAGGCCTGCTTCACGGCGCGCTGCGGGTCCTCGGCCTCACCGGCCGCCACCGCGATCATCTCGACGCTCAGATAGCTGAAGATGGAGACGATCACGGCAATCCACATGCCATGGATGCCATTGGGGAAGAACCCACCATGGGCACTATAGAGATGCACACCGTAGCCGTTTCCGCTGACTCCGAAGACCAGGTACGCACCAAGCAGGATGAATCCGACGATGGCACTGATCTTGATCGCCGAGAACCAGTATTCGAAGCGACCGAAGGTCTTCACACTGATCGCGTTGATCAACACCAGACCGGCAGAGAACGACAGGATCCAGACCCACTCTGCGACCTGCGGAAACCAGAATTTCATGTACAGGGCAACTGCCGTGACCTCCGTGCCCACAGCCAGGACGATCGCGGCCCAGTATGCGTAGCGCACCAGGAAGCCTGCCAGCGGGCTGACGTAGAACTCGGCATAGGCCCCGAAGGACCCCGAAGTCGGATGGGCAACCGTCATCTCAGCCAAGCACCCCATCAGCAACAAGGTGATCAGGGCGCCGATGGCATAACTGATGAGCACGCTGGGGCCAGCGAAACCGATGGCGAAGGTGCTGCCCATGAACAGACCAGTGCCGATGGCACCGCCGATCGCGATCATGCTCATTTGGGCGCTGGTCAACTGCTGCCGCAGCCCCTTCTCACGCCCGGCGATCGCCTGGAAACCATTGGATTCGTTCATTTCTTGTCTCTGAGTCTTGTGATTATTGAAAGCAGAAGCATCCGAGCCGGGCGCTACAGCAGGCTCAACGGATATTCCAGGATGACGCGGACCTCGTTGTTGTCCGCTGTGTCAGCCCGCGCCAGTTCGGCCGACGAGCGCAGGCTGGCTTGGCGCAGCCGCACGGACAGGTCCTTGACCGGCCCATCCTGGACCACGTAGCGCAGCTCGATGTCGCGTTCCCAGCGTTTGCCGTCACTACCATAACGGCCATAGGCGCCATTGGGACCACCGTCGTAATGGCTGTCATCGATGTGGTCGCCACTCACGTAACGAGTCATGAAACTAAGCCCCGGCACGCCGAATGCCGCCATGTCGAGGTCATAGCGCATCTGCCAGGAACGTTCGTTGGGGGCGTTGAAGTCGACAACCTGCACCGAGTTGGCAAGATAGATCGAAGTGCCGGGCTGACGATCGAAGCCCAGGTAGTCGAATGGCTCGTCGCCATGCACGCGCTGGTAAGCCAAGGTCAAGCTGTGCGGGCCCTGGCTGTAACGACTGGAAAGCGACCAAGTGGTGTTGTCGATTTCCCCTGCCCGCCGCTGCCCCTCATCGAGCGTGCGGTAGAGGTTGAGGTCGAAGGACAGGGCACGCAGCTCGTCCAGCTGGAAGACATGACCTGCGTTGACGTAGTACTGCCGCCAGATATCGTCGAAACGCGAGGCATAGAAGCTCAGGCTGGTTCCCCCAGCGGGGGCGAACGCCACCCCGGCGTAGTCCACATGACCAGTCTCGACCTGCGCGTACAGGGCCTTGAGCGCGCCATCGAAGTTGGTGGAGTTGCCGTCGTTGCCAGCAGTGAAATGACCAGCATCCAGCAACAGGTCATCGATTTCGCGACTGTTCAGCTGAAATCCGGTGGCCGTCGGCGTGAACAGGCGCGCAGCGCCAGTGCCGAACACCGGATTCATGGGCATCAGGTTGCCGTATTTCAGCTCGCTGCGTGATACCCGCGCCTTCACTGCGGCGCCTACCTCGGAGTACTCGTCCTCGGCACGGCCATCGGAGCCTACCGGCAGCAGGTCCGTACCCGTGCGCCCCTTGCCGCTGTCGAGCTTGAGACCCAAATGAGCATAGGCGTCGACACCAAACCCTACGGTGCCAGGTGTGTAGCCCGAAGCGAAGTCGAGCTGGAAGCCATGGGCCCACTCTTCCCTGTAGTTCTGGCCGCCTGGATTGTTCAGCAGGTTACGGTGGAAGTAGAAGTTGCGCTGCGTCAGCACCAGGCTGCTGTCGGCCAAGAGCCCGCCCGCAACCTCCTCTGCCATCAAGCCCGGACTGAACGCGCCCAGCAGCAGGAGTGGGCACGCCGAAGACATATTCAGCTTCATGGGTTTTCCTTTCTTGTTGTGGTTATGGCATTTCATCGCGTAGCGCCCCGGGTACTGGGGCGCCGTCTCAGGTGGGTCTGAAGGTCAGGTCACCTTGTGGCGAACGCGGAAGCGCTCTTGTTGCCAGATACCGGAGTCGAGGATCTCGCCCAGGATCTCTGCTGCATCCCATACATCGGCGAAGCTTGTGTAGAGCGGGGTAAAGCCGAATCGCATGATGCGGGGCTCACGGTAATCACCGATGACGCCGCGCTCGATCAGCGCCTGGATCAACGCGTAGCCTTCCGGATGCTCGAAGCTGACATGGCTGCCACGATGGGCATGCTCGAGCGGCGTCACCAAAGTGAGCGGGTGTTTGGCACAACGCTGCTGAACCAGATTGATGAACAGGTCAGTCAGCGCCAGGGACTTGCATCGCAGGGCCTGCATATCGGTCTTGGCAAAAACATCCAGGCCGCACTCGACAAGCGCCAACGACGTGATGGGCTGGGTGCCGCAGAGGTATCGACCGATGCCCGGCGCCGGCTCGTAACTGGTCTCCATGCCAAACTGACGGGCGTGCCCCCACCAACCAGTGAGCGGCTGCCAGACCAGGTCACGCAGATGTGGCGCAACCCAGACGAACGCCGGTGAGCCAGGACCACCATTCAGGTACTTGTAGGTGCAGCCGATGGCGTAGTCGGCATTCGCGCCCTTCAGGTCCACCGGCACGGCGCCGGCCGAGTGGGCCAGGTCCCAGATGGCCAGCGCGCCGCACTCATGGGCCAGTGCAGTCAGGGCAGCCATGTCATGCAGGTAGCCAGTCTTGTAGTTGACGTGGGTGATCATCACCACAGCCGTGTCCGCGCCGATGGCTGCGGGAAGCTCCTCAGGGCTCTGTACCAGACGCAGGGAATAACCCTGCTGGAGCATGTCGGCCAGGCCCTCGGCCATGTAGAGGTCAGTGGGGAAGTTGCTGGCCTCGGAGACAATCACCTTGCGTGAGGGGTCGCGATTGGCCTGGACGCGGAGTGCTGCCACCAGCACCTTGAACAGGTTGATCGAGGTGGTATCAGTCACTACTACTTCGTCTTCGGCTGCGCCAATCAGCTGTGCGAGCTTGTTGCCCAAGCGCTCTGGCAGGGCGCGCCAGCCGGCGGTATTCCAGCTACGGACCAGGCCGTCCCCCCACTCCTCCGCGAGTACCTGTCGGGCACGCTCCTGCGCGGCAGCCGGGCGGGCGCCGAGGGAGTTGCCGTCCAGATAGATCACACCTTCGGGCAGGGCAAAGTCAGCGCGCAAATGGGCGAGCGAGTCCTGGGCGTCGAGCGCCAGGCAATGTTCTCTTGTTGTCATCTTCTTTTCCTAGGTCGATAGAGGACGCAGCACCGCACGAACCGGGCTGGCATCGAGGTGGGTGAACTTGAGAGGGAGCGCGATCAGCTCGTAGTCGCCAGCCGGTACTTCATCGAGGACCAGCCCCTCCAGAATCGCCATACCATGCCGTGCAACGGTCTTGTGGGCGTCCAGAGTCTTGGACTGCTGCGGGTCGAGCGAGGGCGTATCGATACCGATCAGGCGCACGCCATGGGCGGCGAGCAACTCGATCGTGTCCGCCGCCACCGCCCGAAAGCACTCATCCCACTGGGTTTGGGCGGCCTGTTGGCAGGCTCGCAACAGCACCCGCGGCGGAACGCCCTGCAGATGCGGTGCAATATCTTCCGGACGCACGAGTTGCCTGCCATCCATGCAATGGATGACCCGGCAGGGCCCCAGGTAAGGCTCCAGGGACACGGCCCCGATAGCAGCACCAGCCGGGTCGTAATGCCGGGGCGCATCAGCATGGGCGCCGGTATGCGGCGACAGGCTGATACGACCGACATTGACCGGGCAGTCCGGCCCCATGTGCCAAACCGCCTCTTCGGTGTAGGGCGTATCGCCGGGCCAGGTGGGAATGGCCGGGTTGATCCAGGGACTGATGTCCCATAAGCGAGGGGATACCGACATGCTCGATCTCCAGTTGCTACCGGGAAGATGATGACGGAACCCCACTCGAATTTTCGTGCAAATTCAGAGAAACAATCGTCCAATTCTCGAATATAATTTGACTAATAAAATCAAATACGCAATATTATTCTAAAATCATGACACTAGACTCCACAGACATTCGTATCCTCCTCTGCCTGCAGCAGAACGGCCGCATCAGCAATCAGGATCTGGCGGAAAAGGTCGCACTCTCACCGTCGGCCTGTCTGCGCCGGCTGCGCATCCTGGAAGACAACGGCGTAATAGAAGGTTATCGCGCCGTCTTCAATGCCGAGCGGCTTGGGGTGGAGCTGGGAGCCATCGTGCACATTTCCATGCGCCAGGACGATGAGAACTGGCACGAGGCATTCATCCAGAAGGTGCAGTCCTGGCCCGAGGTCGTCAGCGCTTACGTAATTACCGGCGCCAGCAACTATGTGCTGAGAGTGCAGGCCCGCAACCTCAAGCAGTACTCCGACTTCATCGTTAACAAGCTGAACCGGACGGTCGGGGTCACCGATATCCGCTCCGAGATCATCTTGCAAAAGATCAAGGAAGGCGGCGGCGTGCTGGACCTGCTGGTGGCGAGGAGGTAGCAGCCAGCGCTGGCCTATTTGGCGAGGAATCGCGCAACTTCATCCGCCGCAGTCTCCAGGTGCTGTTCATGGTTCAGGCCTGAAGCCTTGAGCGGCTTCAGGTCGTGGTCGGCGGCCAGGAGCCAGTGCACACGAATCGCCTGGGACAGGCTGTAACCGACGACCGTTTGGCGATCCCCCATGCGGTCGCGCTCCCCCTGAATGATCAAGGTCGGTGTTTTTAGATCCGCCAGGTGGGCGACACGCGGCTTGTCAGCCTTGCCCACGGCATGGAAGGGATAGCCCAGGCATACCAGCGCATCCGCCCCTAACTCGTCCGCCACGAGGCTGGCCATACGCCCTCCCATAGACTTGCCGCCTATAGCCAGTGGCCCTGTGACCTGCTGTCGCACCTGCTCATACACCACACGCCAGTGGGCGAGCAATTGTGCCTGTGGATTAGGGGGGCGTTTTCGCCCGTCCTCCCGCCTCGCCGACATGTAGGGAAACTCGAACCGAACTACCGCAACCCCACGCGCCACCAGCTTCTCCGACACGTTTTCCATGAATGGACTATCCATCGGCGCGCCCGCCCCATGGGCAAGAATCAGTGTGCTCTTTACCTGGCCCAAAGGCCTTTGCGACAACAACATTCAGACATCTCCGGTAGTCAGAGGCCGTTGATCCAAGTCAATAGGGGTTCCGAGGCGTTTCACCATGCTTCCCACGCAATTCCAAGAAACCGTGTACGGAAGCCCACAACATGAGCACAGCAACCAGTACCGCCTACAACTACAAGGTGGTCCGCCAGTTCGCCATTATGACGGTGGTCTGGGGAATCGTCGGGATGGGGCTCGGCGTTCTCCTGGCAGCCCAGCTAGCTTGGCCGGAACTCAACTTCAACCTGCCCTGGACCAGCTTCGGTCGCCTCCGCCCGCTGCATACCAATGCGGTGATATTCGCCTTTGGCGGATGCGCGCTGTTCGCCACCAGCTACTACGCAGTGCAACGCACCTGCCAGACGCGGCTGGTTTCGGACAAACTCGCCGCCTTCACCTTCTGGGGTTGGCAACTGGTGATTGTCCTGGCTGCCATCAGCCTGCCGTTGGGCTATACAAGCTCGAAAGAATACGCCGAACTGGAATGGCCGATCGACATCCTGATCACCATCGTCTGGGTTTCCTACGCCATCGTGTTCTTCGGCACGGTGATGAAGCGCAGGACCAAGCACATCTACGTGGGCAACTGGTTCTTCGGCGGCTTCATCCTCACAGTTGCGATTCTGCACCTGGTGAACAACCTGGAACTCCCCGTCACCCTGACCAAGTCCTATTCGCTCTACTCGGGTGCCACGGATGCGATGATCCAGTGGTGGTATGGCCATAACGCCGTGGGTTTCTTCCTGACTGCAGGCTTCCTGGGGATGATGTACTACTTCGTGCCCAAGCAGGCCGAGCGCCCGGTGTATTCCTACCGCCTGTCCATTGTGCACTTCTGGGCGCTGATCACCCTGTACATCTGGGCCGGCCCGCATCACCTGCACTACACCGCACTGCCGGACTGGGCCCAGTCCCTTGGCATGGTTATGTCCTTGGTACTGCTGGCGCCCAGCTGGGGCGGCATGATCAATGGGATGATGACCCTTTCCGGCGCCTGGCATAAGCTGCGCAGCGACCCGATCCTGCGCTTCCTGGTCGTCTCCCTGGCGTTCTACGGCATGTCTACCTTCGAAGGCCCGATGATGGCCATCAAGACCGTCAATGCCCTTTCCCACTACACCGACTGGACCATCGGCCATGTCCATGCCGGAGCGCTGGGCTGGGTAGCGATGGTGTCAATCGGGTCGCTGTACCACCTGATCCCGAAAGTCTTCGGCCGCGAGGAGATGCACAGCATCGGCCTGATCAACACACACTTCTGGCTCGCGACCATCGGCACCGTGCTCTACATCGCCTCCATGTGGGTCAACGGCATCACCCAGGGTCTGATGTGGCGTGCAGTCAACGAAGACGGCACCCTCACCTACTCCTTCGTCGAAGCCCTTGAAGCCAGCCACACTGGCTTCGTGGTGCGCATGATCGGTGGTGCGATCTTCCTCAGCGGCATGCTGCTAATGGCCTGGAACACCTGGCGTACCGCCCGCGCCGTAGAACCGGCCAAGTACGACGCAGCTGCGCAGATCGCCTGAGGAGCGCCAGATGAAAAAGCATGAAGTAATCGAGAAGAACGTTGGCCTGATGGCGCTGTTCATGGTCCTGGCCGTCAGCATTGGCGGCCTGGTACAGATCGTACCGCTGTTCTTCCAGGACGTGACCAACAACCCGGTGGAAGGCATGAAGCCCTATACCGCCCTGCAACTGGAAGGCCGCGACATCTACATCCGCGAAGGTTGCGTTGGCTGCCACTCGCAGATGATCCGCCCGTTCCGTGCCGAGACCGAGCGTTATGGCCACTACTCCGTTGCGGGCGAAAGCGTCTGGGACCACCCGTTCCTGTGGGGCTCCAAGCGTACCGGTCCGGACCTGGCTCGCGTTGGCGGCCGCTACTCAGATGACTGGCACCGCGCCCACTTGTACAACCCGCGCAACGTAGTGCCGGAATCGAAGATGCCGGCCTACCCCTGGCTGGTAGAAAACACCCTCGACGGCAAGGATACCGCTGCGAAGTTGAAGGCAATGCGGACACTGGGCGTGCCTTACACCGACGAAGACGTTGCAGGCGCCCAGTCGGCAGTCAAGGGCAAGACCGAGATGGATGCCCTGGTCGCTTATCTGCAGGTCCTCGGCACCAGCCTGAAGAACAAGAGGTAGTCCATGGATATCGGAACGCTGCGTGGCCTCGGCACCCTCGTGGTGCTGATCGCCACCCTTGGTGTGATCTGCTGGGCGTACAGCGGTAAACGCAAGGCAAGCTTCGAAGAGGCGGCCAATCTACCCTTCGCTGATGACGTCACGCTCGACCGGAACGACTCTAGGAGCCCTCACGCATGACCACTTTCTGGAGCTGGTACATCTCCCTGCTCACCATATTTACCCTTCTCGCCCTGGTCTGGCTGATCTTCGCCACGCGCAAGGGCGAGGCAAAAGGCACCACGGACCAAACCATGGGCCACAGCTTCGACGGCATTGAGGAATACGACAATCCGCTGCCCAAGTGGTGGTTCCTGCTGTTCATCGGCACATTGATCTTCGCAGCCGGCTATCTGGTGGTCTATCCAGGTCTCGGCAACTGGAAAGGCGTGTTCCCGGGCTATGAGGACGGCTGGACACAGGTCAAGCAATGGCAGCGTGAAGTGGACAAGGCCGAGCAACAGTACGGCCCGATCTTCGCGCGCTATTCGGCCATGCCAATCGAGGCTGTGGCCCAGGACCCCCAAGCCCTTAAGATGGGGGGCCGCCTGTTTGCCACCTATTGCTCCATCTGCCATGGCTCGGACGCCAAGGGAGCAGTGGGTTTCCCGAACCTCACCGACAGCAACTGGCGCTGGGGTGGCGAGCCCGAAACCATCAAGGCCAGCATCCTCCATGGCCGCGTTGCCGCCATGCCTGCCTGGGGCGAAATACTTGGTGACGAGGGCGTGAAGAATGTCGCCGCTTATGTGCGTCAGGACCTCGCTGGCCTGAAACTGCCGGTAGACACCAAGGCCGACCTCGCAGCGGGCAAGGCCCTGTTCGCCAGCACCTGCACCGCCTGTCATGGTGCCGAAGGCAGGGGCACAGCAATGATGGGAGCACCGGACCTGACCCGTCCCGGCGGCTGGATCTACGGCTCCGGCCTAACGCAGTTGCAGCAGACCATTCGATACGGCCGCAACGGTCAGATGCCCGCCCAACAGGAATATCTGGGTCAAGACAAGGTCCACGTGCTAGCCGCTTATGTATACAGCCTGTCGCAACAGGGCGAACAAACCGCCGGAAAGTAGAAAGGCGCGAGGGAGGCACGGACGCCTCCCCCTTCGGCGGCCAGGTGAACGCCAAACTGCCAGCCGCGTAATACGGCGTCCACAGGCGCCAGGACACAAGGATGTGTCCGCCTTCATTTATCTTCCTCTATATAGTGCGACCCAGTGTCGCACCTCTCCGACAAGCAGCACACATCCCGCTTTGACTTAGGCTAAGCTTCCTCGCAGTCGCTATACGTCCCGACTCTAAGGCGATCCCCTTCTTCTCGCAGCGCATTGAGCGCTCGTCACCTTCTGACCGCGCCGAAAGCACGCGCGCCAATCCTTGTCCAGAGGGCTCTGAAACCCTGATTGTGTCGGCATGTGTCGTTGCAATGGCTACCCTCTTTCTCCATACTTGCCGCCGATTTTTTGTCCCCAGAAAAACTCCATTAACCGTGGAACCCCTAGCATGAGCACAGCAATCAGTCAGACTGCTTATAACTATAAGGTGGTCCGCCAGTTCGCCGTTATGACGGTGATCTGGGGGGTCATAGGGATGGGTCTAGGTGTGTTCATTGCCGCACAACTCGTGTGGCCGGAACTCAACCTTGGCCTACCGTGGACCAGCTTCGGCCGTCTGCGCCCACTGCATACCAACGCGGTGATCTTCGCGTTTGGTGGTTGCGCCTTGTTCGCCACGTCCTACTACGTGGTACAGCGCACCTGCCAAGCCCGCCTGGTCTCCGATAGTCTGGCCGCCTTCACCTTCTGGGGTTGGCAAGCCGTGATCGTGCTGGCGGTGATCACACTGCCGCTGGGCTACACCTCTTCCAAGGAGTACGCCGAGCTGGAGTGGCCGATCGACATCCTCCTGGGGATCGTCTGGATCACCTATGCGGTGGTTTTCTTCGGCACCATCATCAAGCGCAAGTCCAAGCACATCTATGTGGGTAACTGGTTCTTCGGCGCTTTCATCCTGGTCACCGCCATGCTGCACATCGTCAACAGCATGGAAATGCCGGTCTACGCCTTCAAGTCGTACTCCATGTACGCCGGCGCAACCGATGCGATGATCCAGTGGTGGTACGGTCACAACGCCGTGGGCTTCTTCCTGACCACCGGCTTCCTCGGGATGATGTACTACTTCGTACCCAAGCAGGCCGAGCGTCCGATCTACTCCTATCGCCTGTCCATCGTGCACTTCTGGGCGCTGATCACCCTGTACATCTGGGCTGGTCCACACCACCTGCACTACACCGCACTGCCGGACTGGGCCCAGTCCCTTGGCATGGCCATGTCCCTGATCCTCCTCGCTCCGAGCTGGGGCGGCATGATCAACGGCATGATGAGCCTGTCGGGCGCCTGGCATAAGCTGCGTAGCGACCCGATCCTGCGCTTCCTGGTGGTATCCCTGGCCTTCTACGGCATGTCCACCTTCGAAGGCCCGATGATGGCCATCAAGACCGTCAACGCCCTTTCCCACTACACCGACTGGACCATCGGCCACGTGCATGCCGGCGCCCTCGGCTGGGTTGCGATGATCTCCATCGGCTCGCTGTACCACCTGATTCCGAAGGTCTTCGGTCGTGAGCAGATGCACAGCGTCGGTCTGATCAACGCCCACTTCTGGCTTGCGACCATCGGCACCGTGCTCTACATCGCCTCCATGTGGGTCAACGGCATCACCCAGGGCCTGATGTGGCGTGCAGTCAACGAAGACGGCACCCTCACCTACTCCTTCGTCGAAGCCCTTGAGGCCAGCCATCCGGGCTTCCTGGTGCGCATGATCGGCGGCGCCTTCTTCGTGACCGGCATGCTGCTGATGGCCTACAACACCTACCGCACCGTACGTGCTGCCAAGCCGGCTGAATACGACGCCGCTGCGCAGATTCCGCAAGGAGCTCATCACTAATGAAGCAACATGAATTAGTCGAGAAGAACGTCGGCCTGCTGGCACTGTTCATGGTGATCGCCGTGAGCATCGGCGGCCTGGTACAGATCGTGCCTCTGTTCTTCCAGGACGTGACCAACAACCCAGTCGAAGGCATGAAACCGCGCACCGCGCTGGAACTCGAAGGCCGCGACATTTACATCCGCGAAGGTTGCGTTGGCTGCCACTCGCAGATGGTTCGTCCGTTCCGTGCCGAAACCGAGCGTTATGGCCACTACTCCGTTGCGGGCGAAAGCGTCTGGGACCACCCGTTCCTGTGGGGCTCCAAGCGCACCGGTCCGGACCTGGCCCGCGTTGGCGGCCGTTACTCCGACGACTGGCAGCGTGCCCACTTGTACAACCCGCGCAACGTAGTTCCGGAATCGAAGATGCCGGCCTACCCGTGGCTGGTTGAGAACAAGCTCGACGGCAAGCACACTGCCGACAAGATGGAAGCTCTGCGCAAACTGGGCGTGCCCTACACCGACGAAGACATCGCTGGCGCGAAGGAAGCCGTCAAGGGCAAGACCGAGATGGACGCACTGGTTGCGTTCCTCCAAGGCCTGGGCACCTCTATCAAGAACAAACGGTAACGCATGATGGATATCGGGACTCTCCGCGGTATTGGCACTTTCGTGGTCTTCGTCGCCTTTATTGGTGTCGTGCTCTGGGCCTACAGCAGCAAGCGCAAGAGCAGCTTCGACGAGGCCGCCAACTTGCCCTTCGCGGATGAGCCTCCCAAGTCCGCCAAGCGTGACGAGCAAGATTCTAGGAGTAACAAAGAATGACTTCTTTCTGGAGTTGGTACGTAACCCTGCTCACCAGCGCCACGCTGGTAGCGCTGACCTGGCTGATCTTCGCCACCCGCCGGGGACAGCGCCAGGAAAGCACCGATGAAAAGGTCGGCCATTCCTTCGACGGTATCGAGGAATACGACAACCCGCTGCCCAAGTGGTGGTTCATGCTGTTCGTCGGCACCCTGATCTTCGCCGTCGGCTACCTGGTCATGTACCCAGGCATGGGCAACTGGAAAGGCATTTTCCCTGGCTACAACGAAGTCGCTGAAGGGAAGCCGTTCGCCAACGGTGAGTCCGGCTGGACCGGCGTGCATCAGTGGGAAAAGGAAATGGACAGGGCCGACAAGGAATATGGCCCGATCTTCGCCAAGTACGCTGCCATGCCAATCGAGGAAGTGGCCCAGGACGAGAAGGCCCTGAAAATGGGCGGCCGCATGTTTGCCTCCTACTGCTCGGTCTGCCACGGCTCCGACGCCAAGGGCGCCTATGGCTTCCCGAACCTGACCGACCACGACTGGCGCTGGGGCGGCGAACCCGCCACCATCAAGACCACCATTCTCGGTGGCCGCCATGGCGTAATGCCAGCCTGGGGTGAGGTAGTCGGCGAACAAGGCGTGCGTGACGTTGCAGCGTTCGTCCGCGTGCAACTGCACGGTCGCGACCTGCCGAAGGAGGCTAAGGCTGATCCGCAAGCTGGCAAGGCGATCTTCGCCGCCAACTGCGTGGCTTGCCACGGTCCGGAAGGCAAAGGTACACCAGCCATGGGCGCGCCAGACCTGACGCACCCGAACGCCTTCATCTACGGCAGTAGCTTTGCCCAACTGCAGCAGACCATCCGTTACGGTCGTCAAGGCATGATGCCTGCCCAGGAGCAAATCCTCGGCAACGACAAAGTGCACCTGCTGGCCGCCTATGTGTACAGCCTGTCGCAGAAACCTGCTGCAGAAGCTGAAGCCAAGTAATACCCTAACCTGCCATGCGCGACGCACTGTCGCACATGGCAGGCCGCTATCAGGCGTACCATATGCGGCAGGCTCCAAGACTCCGACCGGCAATGTACTGGTCAGGGCGCCGATAACTGCCGTGGTATGAGAACGATGAGCGAACAGATTCCCGTCCAGAACATCACCCCTCCTCCGGCCAAAGGCGATAACGTCGACCTGTACGCCAGCCGCGAAAAAATCTACACGCGCGCTTTCACCGGCATCTTCCGCAACCTGCGCATGAGCGGCGGAGCGTTCTTGTTCCTACTCTATTTCGGCACTGTCTGGCTCAGCTGGAATGACCGCCAGGCCGTCTGGTGGAACCTGCCCGAGCGCAAGTTCTACATCTTTGGCGCCACCTTCTGGCCCCAGGACTTCGTCCTCCTGTCCTGGCTGCTGATCATCTGCGCCTTCGGCCTATTCTTCATCACCGTATTCGCTGGACGCGTCTGGTGCGGCTACACCTGCCCGCAGAGCGTCTGGACCTGGATCTTCATGTGGTGCGAAAAGGTCACCGAAGGTGACCGCAATCAGCGCATGAAGCTCGACAAAGCTCACATGACCTCGCAGAAACTACTGCGCAAGTCGGCCAAGCATGGCTTGTGGCTAATGATCGGCTTCGCCACCGGCATGACCTTCGTCGGCTACTTCACGCCGATTCGCGAACTGATTTTTGATTTCTTCATTGGCCAGGCCAGTGGTTGGGCCTATTTCTGGGTCGGCTTCTTCACCCTCGCCACCTATGGCAACGCTGGCTGGCTCCGCGAGCAGGTGTGCATCTACATGTGTCCTTATGCGCGCTTCCAGAGCGTGATGTTCGACAAGGACACCCTGATCGTCTCCTACGACCCGCGTCGCGGCGAATCACGCGGTCCGCGCAAGAAGGGCATCGACTACAAGGCTCAGGGCCTCGGCGACTGCATTGATTGCACCATGTGCGTCCAGGTCTGCCCCACAGGGATCGACATCCGTGACGGCCTGCAGATCGAGTGCATCGGCTGCGCTGCTTGCATCGACGCCTGCGATTCGATCATGGAGAAGATGAACTACCCGAAAGGCTTGATCAGCTATACCACCGAGCACAACCTGAACGGCCAGAAGACCCATCTGCTGCGCCCGCGCCTGATCGGGTACGCTGTCGCCCTTGTAGCCATGATCGGTATGTTCGCCTACGCCGTGGCAGCACGCTCGCTGGTAGAGCTTGACGTGATCAAGGACCGCGTCCTGTTCCGCGAGAACGAACAGGGCCGAATCGAGAACGTCTACACCCTGAAAGTGATGAACAAGTCGCAGTTGGACCAGACTTTCGTCATCGAAGCCGAGGGCCTTGACGGCCTTGTCTATGAAGGCAAGCGTGAGGTTCGCGCAGAGGCCGGAGAAGTCCTCTCGGTGCCGGTGGAGCTGTCCATCGAACCTGACCAGCTGCCCTCAAGCACCAACAAGATCCTCTTCCGCGTCCACTCCGCGGATGTCCCCAGCATCAAGACTGACGCCGACAGCCGTTTCATCGGCCCCAGCGTCCGCTAGACAATGGAACCACCATGCAGTCCGAAGCACCCGTAAGCCCCTGGTACAAGCAGTTCTGGCCTTGGTTCATCCTCAGTATCCTCGGCACCTCCGTGGTGCTGGGGACCACCATGCTGGTGATCGCCACGAAGAACCCGCCAAGCCTTGTATCCGACAACTATTACGAAGTCGGCAAAGGCATCAACACCTCCCTGGAGCGTGAAAACCTGGCAGAGCGCTTAGGCATGAAGGCCAGCCTGAGAATCCAGGAAGAAAGCGGCGAGGTGGTACTGGAACTGAACGGCGAAAGCCATCCTCAACAACTGGTGCTCAGCCTGCTGTCCCCCACTCAGCCTGAAAAGGACCGCCGTGTCGTGCTTCAGCCCCAGGCTGACGGCAAGTATCGTGGCCAACTGCAAGACCCGGTCAGTGGCCGCCGCTTCGTTGAACTGATCGGCCAGGAGCAAGGCCAGGACTGGCGCCTGTTCGAGGAAGAAAACCTCGAGAAGGGTGGCGTAATCCGTCTCGGCGAATAAGCCAGCCTGGAATGAACACCCCCCTTTCCTGCTATCACTGCGGCCTGCCGGTTCCCGCCGGCAGCCGTTTCGAGGCCCGCGTGCTGGGAGAGACGCGGGCCATGTGCTGTCCGGGCTGCCAGGCCGTGGCCGAAGCCATCGTCGCCGGCGGGCTTGAGAGCTACTACCACCACCGCAGCGATAGGGCCCCCAACCCCGAAGCCCTGCCCAGGGAGTTGCCTGACGAGTTGGCGCTCTATGATCGCGCCGAAGTCCAGCAGCCCTTCGTCCAGCATCAGGGTGAACTGAGCGAGACGTGCCTGCTGATCGAGGGCATCAGCTGCGCGGCCTGCGGCTGGCTGATCGAAAAGCATCTACGTGCGCTCCCGGCAGTCGCCGAAGCCAGCCTGAACTTGTCCAACCACCGCCTGCAGGTGCGCTGGGCAGACAGCCAGCTTCCCCTGAGCCAACTGCTCAAGGAACTGCGCAAGATCGGATACGCCGGCCATCCCTACAAGCCGGACGAAGCCGCCGAGCGCCTGACTGCGGAAAACCGCCGCGCCATGCGCCAGTTGGGTGTCGCCGGCCTGCTCTGGATGCAGGTAATGATGGCTGCCATGGCCACCTGGCCGGAGTTCAATATCGACCTCTCCGCAGAGCTCGACACCATCCTGCGCTGGGTCAGCCTGTTCCTGACCACGCCTATCGTCTTCTATTGCTGTGGTCAATTCTTCCGTGGTGCCCTGCGCGACCTGCGCACCCGTCACCTCACCATGGACGTCTCCGTCTCCCTGGCCATCGGCGGTGCCTATGTCGCCGGTATCTGGTCCACCGTCACCGGGGTCGGTGAACTGTATTTCGACGCCGTAGGCATGTTTGCCCTGTTCCTGCTGACCGGCCGTTATCTGGAGCGCAGGGCCCGAGAGCGCACTGCCGCAGCCACGGCGCAGTTAGTGAACCTGCTACCGTCATCGTGCTTGAGGCTGGATGTCGATGGCCACAGCGAACGGATTCTGCTGAATGAACTACGCACCGGTGATCGCGTTCTGGTTCCGCCGGGGGCCTTGCTCCCCGCAGACGGACGCATTCTCGAAGGCCAATCCAGCATCGACGAATCCGTACTGACCGGCGAATACCTGCCCCAGGCACGCTGCCAGGGCGACCCTGTCACGGCTGGCACCCTCAATGTCGAAGGCCCACTGACCATCGAAGTCGAAGCCTTGGGCGACAGTACCCGCCTCTCCGCGATCGTCCGGCTGCTGGAGCGCGCCCAAACCGACAAGCCGCGCCTCGCTGAGTTGGCCGACAAAGTCGCCCAGTGGTTCCTGCTCATCGTCCTGACTGCGGCGGCAGTCGTCGGCATCGTCTGGTGGCAGATCGACCCGCAGCGGGCATTCTGGGTCGTGCTATCGCTGCTGGTGGCTACGTGCCCCTGCGCCCTTGCCCTGGCCACACCCACTGCGCTCACCACGGCCACCGGAAGCCTACACAAGCTTGGCCTGCTGCTGACGCGCGGCCATGTGCTGGAAGGACTCAACCACATCGATACCGTCATCTTCGACAAGACCGGCACCCTCACCGAAGGTCGCCTGACCCTCAGCGCCATCCACCCCCTCGGCCTGCTTGATAGCAATAACTGCCTAGCCCTGGCCGCCGCGCTGGAAAACCGATCGGAGCACCCGATCGCCCGCGCCTTCGGCCGCGCCCCCGAGGCCGCCGATTGCGTTGAAAGCGTTCCTGGCCGGGGGTTGGAAGGCCAGGTTAGTGGCCGCCACCTGCGCATCGGCCAGGCGGAGTTCGTCGCCGAGCTGAGCGGGCAGCCGGTACCGGCCATTCCTGGCGACCAGGGCCAATGGCTGCTGCTGGGCGACGATCAGGGTCCGCTGGCCTGGTTCGTTCTCGACGACCACCTGCGCGCGGATGCCCCGGCCTTGTTGGAGGCCTGCCGCGAGCGCGGCTGGCGGCTGCTGTTGCTCTCCGGCGACAGCTCGCCCATGGTCGCCGCCATCGCTCGTCAGCTGGGAATCGAAGATGCCCGTGCAGGCATGACCCCGGATGCAAAACTGGAAGTTCTGCGCCAACTGCACAAGCAGGGTCGCCGGGTCCTCATGCTGGGTGACGGCGTCAACGACGTGCCGGTACTTGCCGGCGCGGACATCAGCGTCGCCATGGGCAGCGCAACCGACCTGGCCAAGACCAGCGCCGACGCCGTGCTGCTCTCGAACCGACTGGAAAGTCTGGTGCAATCCTTCACTGTGGCTCGCAGGACGCGCCGCATCATCATCGAGAACCTCACCTGGGCAACGCTGTACAATGGCCTGGTGTTGCCCTTCGCTGCCCTTGGCTGGATCACCCCACTCTGGGCCGCGTTCGGTATGTCAGTCAGTTCTCTAGTGGTGGTAGTCAATGCGCTTCGACTGGCCAAAAGCTGAAGGCCTGAAGCGGGAAGCCTGCCACCGCCCAAGGCTCGCCGCTCAAATAGAGAAATTGCCATGCCCGCGCTCTACATTCTGATTCCCGTCGCTATTGGATTGGTCGGATTCGCCATCTGGCTGTTCTTCTGGGCCGTGGACAGCGGCCAGTACGATGACCTCGACAGCCCAGCCCACAGCATCCTGTTCGATGACGAAGATCCCAAGCACAAAGCTGGCATCGCCGAAGCTGGGGGCGAGAAGGACGACCAGGACGCCCCCCGTGGCTGAACTTGCCCCACTGCTATTGTCCGCGTTCATTCTTGGCCTGCTGGGGGGCGGCCATTGCCTGGGCATGTGTGGTGGCCTGATGGGAGCCCTGACCCTCGCCATTCCGCCCGAGCAACGTACCCGCCGCTTCCGCCTGCTGCTCGCCTACAACCTCGGGCGCATTCTCAGCTACGGCCTCGCTGGTTTGCTCATCGGACTTGTCGGCTGGGCTGTCGCCAATAGTCCCGCAGCAACCCTCCTACGCGTAATCGCTGCACTTCTGCTGATTGCCATGGGCCTCTACCTGGCCGGATGGTGGAGCGGCCTGACCCATATCGAAGCGCTGGGCCGAGGCCTCTGGCGGCATATCCAACCCATCGCCCAGAAATTGCTGCCCGTCTCCAGCTTGCCGCGCGCCCTGCTGCTCGGGGCACTATGGGGCTGGTTGCCCTGCGGGCTGGTCTACAGCACCTTATTGTGGTCTGCCAGCCAGGGAACATCAGCCGACAGCGCACTACTGATGCTGGCCTTTGGCGTCGGTACCTGGCCCGTCCTGCTGGCCACTGGACTCGCCGCCGAACGCCTTACCGCCCTGCTGCGCAAGCGCGGGGTGCGCATGGCTGGCGGAGCACTGGTGATCCTCTTCGGCCTCTGGTCCCTTCCCGGCCCCCATCAAGCCTGGCTGATGGGCCATAGCAGTCATAGCAGCGCCAATAGCGAGCCCGTACACAGTCACTGAGCAGCCTTGATGCAGGTCAAGATGGCTAGCCCTGGCCACTTCTAGACTCGCCGACACTGACTGTTGATCCGGGGATTCCCGCATGCTCGATGACATTCGCTGGGACGCCGGCCTGATAAAGCGCTATGACACCCCAGGCCCGCGTTACACGTCCTACCCCACCGCGGTGCAGTTCGACCACCGGGTAGGCTCTTTTGACCTGCTTCATGCCCTGCGCGAAAGCCGCAAGGCCAAACGCCCTCTTTCGCTGTATGTGCATGTGCCGTTCTGCGCCAACATCTGCTACTACTGCGCCTGCAACAAGATCATCACCAAGGATCGCGGTCGGGCCCTGCCCTATCTCGAACGACTGGAACGGGAAATCGAACTGATCGCTTGCCACCTGGACCCAGGCCAAAAGGTGGAGCAACTGCATTTCGGCGGTGGGACCCCGACCTTCCTGAGCCACGACGAACTACGACGCCTGATCGGCCACCTGCGCAAGCACTTCCACCTCCTGGATGACGATGCCGGCGACTACGGCATCGAGATCGACCCGCGCGAGGCCGACTGGTCGACCATGGGCCTGCTGCGCGAACTCGGCTTCAACCGCGTCAGTATCGGCGTTCAGGACCTTGACCCCGCGGTTCAGCGCGCGGTGAATCGCCTGCAAAGTCTCGAGGAAACCCGCGCCATCGTCGAAGCTGCACGTACGCTGCAGTATCGCTCGGTCAACCTCGACCTCATCTACGGCCTGCCCAAGCAGACGCCGGACAACTTCGCCCGGACCGTGGACGAGGTGATCGCCTTGCAGCCCGACCGTCTTTCGGTCTTCAACTATGCCCACCTTCCGGAGCGGTTCATGCCGCAACGCCGGATCCGCAATGAGGACTTGCCGGCGCCAGCGCAGAAATTGGAAATGCTCGAGCGGACCATCGAGCAACTCAGCACAGCAGGTTACCGCTACATCGGCATGGACCACTTCGCACTGCCAGACGATGAGCTGGCCATCGCCCAGGAGGATGGCCGCCTCCAGCGCAACTTCCAAGGCTATACCACCCACGGACACTGCGACCTGATCGGTCTGGGCGTTTCCGCGATCAGCCAGGTCGGCGATCTTTACTGTCAGAACAGCAGCCAGCTCCTCGACTATCAGGCCAGCCTCGAACAAGGGCTTCTGGCCACCGCTCGTGGGCTGGTCTGCGACGAAGATGACCGCATCCGGCGCGCCGTGATCCAGCAACTGATCTGCGAATTCGAGCTCGAATTCGCCAACATCGAGACACGTTTCAACATCGAGTTTCGTGGCTATTTCGCGACGATATGGCCGCAACTCCAGCAAATGGCCAACGATCGGCTGATCAACCTGACCGAAAAGGGTATAGACGTGCTACCCAGCGGTCGTCTGCTGGTGCGCTCGCTGTGCATGCTGTTCGACCATTTCCTGGCCGGGCAGAACAACCAGCGCTACTCGCGGGTCATCTGAAACAGGCTCGGGCCACCATCAACCTGGTGGCCTCGAGCGATTGCTCGTCGGTGAGGTTTGCCTCTGCCATCACCTTGACCATAGCGCCCAACGGCGACCATGAGTGCCGACTGCAGGCCAGACAGCTCGGTGTTCAACGCCTCCATCTGCGTCAGCATTGCCGCCTGAGCCAGGTTACTATCCGCCACCAGGGCCTGCAGTTATGCCTGCTTTTCGACGAATTGTGCCTTGATCGCACGAATCAGCTTGAGCAACTGTTTGATGACGTCGGGCAGGTTGATTTGATCCATAGCATCATATGCCCAGACAGCCCGACCTTGCCCAAGGGCGAAAAACTGACCCGAACACTTTCCTCCGGCGGCCGCCACTGACAGCCTCATGCTGGTCACCTGCGACTTGTCGCCGCATGACTAGGCACAGGCTGTCGATCAGTCGGTCGTATCCAGGTGCAAATCAGAAGTGCTCCTTACGTCCTTGCGAACCGATATCGGCCTGCCTGCTGGCAAATTGAACAATCATTCAGGTAGGCCTTTTCTGGCCGTGGATCATACTCTGCGTTACCCTTACGGCCATTGTGTGTATGCCCTGCAAGGATTAGCCGATGTCCGAAATCATCAAGGTGCGCAACATGCCCCAGGCCCACTGCAAGGATTGCAGTCTTGCCCCGCTGTGCCTGCCGCTGTCACTGAATATGGAAGACATGGACGCGCTCGACGAGATCGTCAAACGCGGCCGCCCCCTGAAGAAAGGCGAATACCTCTTTCGCCAGGGCGATGCCTTCGGTTCGGTCTTCGCCGTGCGCTCCGGCGCGCTCAAAACCTTTACCGTGACGGATACCGGCGAAGAACAGATCACCGGCTTCCACCTGCCCAGTGAACTGGTCGGGTTGTCCGGCATGGACACCGAACTCTACCCGGTCTCGGCCCAAGCCCTGGAAACCACCTCGGTCTGCGAGATTCCGTTCGAACGCCTCGATGACCTTTCCGTGCAACTCCCGCAATTACGTAGGCAGTTGATGCGGGTGATGAGCCGAGAGATCCGTGATGACCAGCAAATGATGCTGCTGCTGTCGAAGAAAACAGCGGATGAGCGCATTGCCACCTTCCTGGTGAACCTTTCAGCGCGCTTCCGTGCCCGAGGCTTCTCAGCCAACCAGTTCCGCTTGGCCATGTCGCGCAACGAGATCGGCAACTACCTGGGCCTGGCGGTCGAAACCGTATCCCGGGTTTTCACCCGTTTCCAGCAGAACCAACTCATCGCCGCCGAGGGCAAGGAAGTGAGCATCCTCGACCCCATCGAGCTTTGCGCCCTGGCCGGCGGCAGCATCCAGAGTTGAGCCAACGGCGGGTTCTCCCCGCCCTCGATCCAGCCTCCGCACCATAGACCATGACGATGATCTACGACGAAATCAGCATCAAATCCCTGATCCGCCCGGTACCGGACTTCCCCAGACCCGGCGTGATCTTCCGCGACATCACCCCGCTGTTTCAGTCACCGCGCATTCTTCGCTTGGTGGCCGACAGCTTCATCCAGCGCTATGTCGAGACTGATTTCAGTCACATCGGCGCCATGGATGCGCGGGGTTTCCTGATTGGTTCGATCATCGCCTACGAACTGAACAAGCCACTGATTCTCTTCCGCAAGCAGGGCAAGCTGCCCGCCGACGTGCTCTCCGAGGGTTACCAGACCGAGTACGGCGAGGCCTTGCTGGAAGTCCACAGCGACAGCCTGTGTGAGGGTGACAAGGTGCTGATCTTCGACGACCTGATCGCCACCGGCGGAACACTGATGGCAGCAGCTCGTCTGGTGCGAAGAATGGGTGCCAGCGTGTTTGAGGCCGCAGCCATCATCGACCTGCCTGAGCTGGGCGGTTCCCAGCGTCTGGAAGATGCAGGCATTCCCACCTTCTCGCTGACGGCCTTCTCCCTCGCCGAACGTTGATCTCGCTGCGGGCCCTCCCAATGGGCCCGCCCCAATCGTAGCTGGGCCAGCGATCCCAGCCCAAAGTCAACCGCCCGGTCCGCCGAATGGACTTCAGCATTGCATCGACCCAAAAGTACGGCGGAGTAGCGACTCCTTCAACGACCCGCTGTTCAACTGGCGCAGCTGGGCATACGGCCTGAAGATCCGACTGGGGCCGCGCGATGGCTTCTTCCCGAAGATGATCAAACCCTACTTCGACTACTATCGCCCTAACTTCCACCCCTCGACCACGAGACCAAGGGCCTGGAAGAGTGCTGGAAGCACCGTCGTGGTTTCAATGGTCAAGCTCAGATGGGCCGCTGGGCTGCCCGGCGCCCCTTCGCGGTGCGCTCCCCAAGCTAAGCCTCTATTCCTCTTCGAAGAAATCGGCGAAGTACTCATCCAACTCGCCGTCATAACTATCGAGCGAATAGAGCGTGTCCGCCGCCAGCAGGTCCAGCAGTACCAGGCCGTTGAGACTGGAGTCTTCTTCCGCGGCCGCCCGTAGGCGTCCAGCCATGCCGAGGTTCACCAGCCTGAGGTTGCGGTAGATATCGCGCAGCCCCGCCATCGACCAATCCGCGGTCAGTCCCCGCTGCAGCCGCAAGTGCTGGCCCAGCAGGTAAGTCCCCAGGGCCCGATAGAGGGTTTCGGTAGAGGTGCTGAATGGCCAGTGAAACCAGGCCATGGCCTTGAGCAGTCGCGTGTGTGGGCAGCCGCACGCGGCTCCCAGCACGCCCAATAGCGAGCCAAGTGCCCGTTGCAAGGTGGTGTGCTGACGAATTTCACGCCCGCGCCAGAACACGGTCACATTCACCTCCTCGTAGGAAGGCGAATGCGCCAGCACCTCAACCGGCTGCGCCAGCGCGCGGGCGAATGGGCAACAGGCAACCTGTCGGGCATCCAGCGGGCAATGGCTGCACTGCTGGAAACCCAGACGCACCCAATCTGGTAAGGCCTGCGAACATGGCCCCTGCTCGCCCTCTGCCAGGTTCACCTGATGCGACCAGCGATGCCCATCGGGGAAGGCAAACTCGTAACGCACCAGCGAATCAGCCATGGCCTTGGGTGTCATGGTCTAGCCTCACTCAGTAAAAAAACGAAAACGACACAATTCAGGCGCCAGCAATCTGTCATACAATTCATACAACAAAATACAAGAAGCGCCAGGAACAAGGGCGATTTAGGACTCAGCTAAGCAGTCAGGGCGATCATCATGGACAGCAGCCCGTCAGAACTCATCAGTGCTTGGGCCGAACACATCGACATCGGTGTGATTCTGCTCGACCAGAAACTGAACATCCTCTACTGGAATGCCCTTGTCAGTCGTTGGAGCGGCACATCGCTCCAGCAGGCCAGGCAGCAGCCCTTCAGCGACGTTTTTCCCGAAGCCGATGCAACAAGTCTGCAACAGATGGCGTCCACAGCCCACAGCAACGGACGCCATGTCCATCGCCACGGCAACAATGCCCGAGACCTGCTCCAGCTTCCGTACCTTCAGGCGGACCGCATGCTGCAGGACGCCCTGCTCCTACCGTTCCACTCGGCTGACGGCCAAGCCTGCCTGGGCCTGCTGCTGTACGACGCCACCAACCAGGAATCCGCGAGTGACAAGCCAACTGCCACGCCGGACGAGCTGATCGATGAAGTGAAGCCGGAGCAGCTGATCCGCAAGCTGGAAAAGGCCAATGCCCAGCTGTTGCAGTCAGAGAAGCTCGCCGCCATCGGCCAACTCGCGGCAGGCGTTGCGCACGAGATCAACAACCCCATCGGCTATGTCTTCTCCAACCTCAAGACCTTGACCGGCTACGTCAATGACCTGCTGCGCATTGTCGACAGCGTGGATACCGTCTCCTCCCTGGAGGACCTGCAGCAGCTCAAGCGTAGCCTGGACTATGACTACATCCGCAACGATGTCGAAGCCCTGATCCACGAGTCGGGAGACGGTATCGAGCGCGTCAAGAAGATCATCATGGCTCTGAAGGACTTCTCGCATATCGAGGAAGAGGCCTTCCATGCTGCCGATCTGCATCGTGGCCTGGACAGCACCCTCAACCTGGTCAACAACGAGCTCAAGTACAAAGCGGATGTGATCAAGGCCTATGGCGAGCTGCCTGCAGTGGAGTGCATTCCTTCGCAGATCAACCAGGTGGCGATGAACCTGCTGATCAACGCCGCGCACGCCATTGAAGGATTCGGACGCATTACCGTGCGTACCGGCCACGAAGGCGGCTGGGTCTGGCTGGAAGTGGAAGATAACGGCAAAGGCATCGAGCCTCGCATCCTCCACCGCATCTATGAACCCTTCTTTACCACCAAGCCCGTGGGCAAGGGCACCGGCCTCGGGCTGGCCCTTTCCTACAACATCGTGCAGAAGCACAACGGGCGCATTGAAGCCTTCAGCCAGCCCGGCATCGGCACCCGTTTCCGCATCTGGCTACCGATCCAGCAGCCGGACCCGGCCAAGTCGTCGGGAGCGCCGCCCGCATGAGCGAAGCCCGGCAAACTGGCCGCTATGTGTTGCTGGTGGATGACGATGACAACGTGCTCAGCAGCCTGCGCCGCTCGCTGCGCAACGAGGCTTACGAGCTGCTGACCGCCAACTGCGCAGGTGCTGCGCTCCAACTGTTGGAGCGGCAGCCCGTGGACCTGGTCATCTCCGACGCCCAGATGCCAGGAATGGACGGCCCCACCCTGCTGGCCCAGGTCCAGCAGCGCTGGCCGGACACCCTGCGCCTGCTGATGACCGGGCTCGCGGACCTGGACACCAGTATCCGTGCGATCAACCAGGGCCACATCTACCGCTACCTGAGCAAACCCTGGAACGACGACGAGTTGCGCATCAACTTGCGACAGGCGCTGGCCCACCAGCACGCCGAGCGTGAGCATCGGCGCCTGGAACGGCTCACCCGGGAACAGAACCTGCGCCTGCAAGAGCTCAACGCCAACCTGGAGCAACGCGTGCGCGAGCGCACAGCCGAACTGCAACAGACCGCCGACATGCTCGACCTGGCCTATGCCGAACTGCGGCACAGCTATGTCACGGCAACCGAAGTCTTCTCGGCCCTGCTCAACCAGCGCCTGCCGTGCGATAAACAGAGCAACGCCCAGGTCATTGGCCTGGTCCGCGCATTCTCCAGTCGTCTTTCAGTGCCCGCGACTGAAAGCCACGACCTGGCCATGGCGGCCGCGCTGTACAACCTGGGCAAACTGACCTGGGATGACCACCTGCTCAACCGACCATCCGACCTCCTGCACAGTGAGGAGCGCGACCGCTACCGACAATACCCGGCGCTCGGGGAAAGCCTGTTGATGGCCCTGGAGCCCTTGCATGATGCGGGCCGATTGATTCGGCACCACCAAGAGCGCTGGAACGGCACGGGCTTCCCTGATCAGTTGCACAGAGAAGCGATCCCCCTTGGCGCACGGCTGCTCAAGATTGCAGTGGACTTCGTCGAACTCCAGTGTGGACTGCTCCTGCAGCGGCGCCTGACACGGGAAGAAGCCTTGGAGTTCCTCGGCAAGAATGCCGGCCGACTCTACGACCCGGAACTCTGCCGCCACTTCATCGAGCTCTGTGATGAGCTTGCACCTGAACTGGCAGACACCGAACCGGGTGTCGTTGCGCTGGATACCCGACGCCTGGAGCCCGGCATGGTCCTCGCCCGTAACCTGCAAGCCGAAAGCGGCATGTTGTTGCTCAACATCGGCAAGCAACTGACCCGCCCCCTGATCGACAAGCTGATCGCCTTCGAGTCCAGCGAAGGGGCGCGCTACACCCTTTATGTCAGGCAGCCCGCGACCGCAGCGGGCATGATCGAGGAGCTGTCCAGATGATCAAGATCCAGTTGGTGGACGACGAGCGCAACGTACTCAGCGCACTACAACGCCTGCTGCATCCGCAGGGCTGGACACTGCACCTGTTCGACGACCCCGAGGCGGCGCTGGCTGCCCTCGGCGAGCACCAGTACACCGCGATCGTCTGCGACCTGAAGATGCCCAGACTCGATGGTCTCACCTACCTGCAGTTCGCCCGCCAGCGCCAACCCGATGCCCTGCGTATATTGCTGAGCGCCCATGGCGACCGCAGCACACTCATGCAAGCGATCAACCGGGTCGAGGTGTACCGCTTCCTTTCCAAACCCTGGGAAGAATACGAGATAGAAAGCGCCTTGCTCGCCGCCGTCGACCTGCACCGCCTGCGCAACGAAAACCAGCGTCTTCTGGCACAGGTCCGCAGCCAGCAGAACACCCTCGATCGCCAGCGTCGCGAACTGCTGCGCCTGGAGGCCGAGCATCCTGGCCTGACGCGCGTATGTCGTGACAATGACGGTGCAGTTCTGATCGAAGGTTACGAGCTGGATGATTGAGCGCCACACAGCCACGGCGAGAGCTGGCATCCGCCAGGCTAATGCCACCCGCAGCGTGGTTTCACAGGCCTATCTGCATTGCCTGGCATTTGTCCTCATGGCCCTGGGTGGCATCGGCCTGATGGCCGTTCCATTTTTCGACAACCCGGGGCGGCAGGACCTGGTCCTGCTACCTGACAGCGCCCTGCTTGCCGGTCTGGCTGGATTTTCCCTGCTGGCTGCCACCCGGGGCAGGCGCAACCCGTGCCTGATCGGAAGTTTCCTGGTACTCGGTCTGGCCGGCTACAGCCTTGCCCACAACATTCTGGCCGGCGGCAATGACCAGGGCAGCTCCCTCGTCAGCGGCTACTGGCGCATGCGCAACGAACTGGCCTCGATCGCCTGCCTGTTCGGCCTTGCCTTGCTGTTCTCGGCGATCCGCCAAGGAGGCCGATGGCTGTGCCGCCTGACAGGCATGGCATTGGTCGGCATCAGCCTGTTGTCGCAACTGGTCACCTTCTGGCCCGACACCAGCCCGTTGCGTATCGCCATCAGGCCAGAGATCAACAGCATCGCCAACCTGCTGGTCGCCATGCTCGGCATTGCCATTGTGCTGTTGTGCGCGCAACCGGCCCCACGCATCGGCCTGCCTGACCGGCGCGCCCTGGGCATTGGCCTGCTCGGCGCGCTGTTCACCAGCGTCGGCTGGTTCCTGCTCAGCCTCAATGGCATTGCCAACCTCAACGACCTCAGCGACCAGCTGCTGCTGCGCACGCAGGCCTCCATCGAGCGTACCGTTGCCGACCGCCAGCAACTTATCAAACGCATGGCCGAACGCTGGCAAAGCCTGGGCGCGATGCCTGCCGAACCTTTGTGGTATCAGGAAAGCGGGAGTTACCTGCGGGACTTCAGCAACCTCAACCTGATCGCCGTATTGGACCCCGACCTGCGTCTGCAGCACCAACAAGGTCGTGGCCAGCAGGCACGCGACTGGCTGACCCGTTTCCTCGCCCAGCCGGAGCTGCGCCAATGGCTGCAGCAGGTACAGCAGGGCGACGTCGCCCGCATGAGTCCGACACAACGCTACAGCGCTCAGGACGACAGCAGTCTGATTGCAGTCCCTTTGCGGATTGGCGATCAAACGCCCAGCCTGCTCGTAGCCAACCTCAACATTGGCGCCACCCTCGACGAGCAGCTGGGCAAGGACCTGGGCGGCTTCGTGCTCCAGGCCTACGAAGGCCAGCAGCGCATCTACGACTCGCAGGATGGCCTTGGCGCACGCGCGCCCTTTCCCACGGGTGAGCGCCTGGTCGCCCTCGAGCCCTCGAGGTATTGGCGCCTCGTGACCTATCAGGTGAATCCGCCTGCGGACGCCACCACGACCTACCTGCCGCCCCTGTTCATGCTCTTCGGGCTCGGCTTCACGTTCTTCCTGATGATCAGCCAGAGCCTGGCGCGGCTGGCGGTCGAGCGCAGTCAGAGCCTGCACCGGAGCAACCAGGACCTGGAACACAGCCTGCACCTCCAGGCGCGCCTGCAATTCCAGAATCAGCGGATCATGGATCACTCCATGGACGTGCTGTGCTCAATCGACGAAGCGGACCGTTTCATCCAGGTCAGCCCCTCCAGCCAAGCCACTCTCGGCTATACCCCCGCAGAGTTGATGGGACGACGCTACACGGACTTCATCCATCCCGAGGACCGGGAGCGTACCCAGGCCCAGGTGCGCGCCATCATCGATGGCAACTCCCGGGAGTCAGTGCGCAATCGGTGCCAGCGCCGTGACGGCAGCACGGTCCACCTGCTCTGGTCGGCTGGGTGGTCAGCCAGCGAACGTACCCTGTTCGCCGTGGCCCATGACATCACCCACCTGGTCCAGCACGAGGCCTATGCAGAGGACCAGCGCGACATCCTCAGCATGATCTCCACCGACCAGCCACTGCCGAGCATCCTCAAGGCTATCTGCGAGATGAGTGAAGCGCTGGAGCCGGGGTCGCTCTGCGCGGTCATGCTGGTCGACGCAGAAAAGAAGCGACTTCGCCTTGCCGCGGCCCCCAGCCTGCCAGGTGCCTATCAACAAGCCATCGACGGCCTGCCCATCGGCCCTCTGGCAACCACCTGCGGCACGGCCGTGTTCCGCCGGCAGATGGTCACCAGCCTGGATATCAGCGAGGACCCGCTCTGGCACGAACACCGCGAGCAGGCTTTGCGCCATGGCCTGCGCGCCTGCTGGTCGATCCCGCTGATCTCCCACCACGGCGACGTGCTCGGCACCTTCGCCGTCTACCGCCGCGACCCCGCCTCGCCGGACGACGACGACCTGCAGCTGATGGGTACGGCCGGCCAGTTGGCGGCCATCGCCATCGAGCGCCAGCATGACCGCCTTCGCCTGGAGGAAAGCGAGCAGCGTTACCGCTCCCTGTTCACCTTCAACCCCGATCCGGTGTTCGCAACCGACCGCCTTGGTCGCTACCTCAGCCTCAACCGCGCCTGCTGTGAACGAGTGGGATACAGCGAAGCGGAGTTGCTCGGACAGCACTTTTCCACCTTGCTGCTCGAGGAAGATATCGAGCGAATCAAACAGCACTTTCGTACAGTGCTGAAGGGCGAGGCTCAGCGTTACGAGGTTCGATGCCGTACCCGGCTGGGCGACGTGATGGAGCTGGACATCACCCAGTTGCCCATCGTCGTCGAAGGCGAAATCGTTGGCGTCTTCGGCATTGCCAAGGAAATCGGCGAACGCAACCGCATGACCCGCGCACTGCGTGAAACTCTGCAACAGTCCGAACGCAAGGCGCTGCTGCTGCGTGGTCTCAGCGAAACCGCGCTGAACATCGGTGGCATCCTCGATCCACGTGCGCTTGTCGATTACATGTGCGGCCAACTGCGCCTGCTGATTGGCGCACATCGCGCCGTCATCACCCTCACCGCCGACAGCCAACAGACCGACACACTGCAACAGGTGTCGCTTTCCGAGACTTACGCAGCCAGGCAGCACCAGCCACCACCACCAGTCGCCACCAGCCAGCCGGATCTGCTGCCCTCTGCGGAACTGGAAGCAACACCGCCCACCGGCACCGCCGATGGGCAACCGCCCTCGTCCGGCAAGCTCTCGGCGCCGCTGATCGATCACAGCGGCAAACAACTAGGGCAGATCGAACTTTCCGACAAGTTCGAGGGCACCTTCGACCAGGATGACCTGGCCATTACCCAGCAGTTCGCCCAGATGGCCATTGCCGCCCTGGAGAACATCCGCCTGGTACGCCAAGTGCTTGCCAGCGAGCAACGCCTGCAGGAACAACTGGACTTCACCTCGGCCATCACCCAGAGCGTCGGCGAGGGCCTGCTGGCCATCGATCGCCAGGGCCGCCTGACCTACGTCAACCCGGCCGCAGCCGGGCTCCTGGGCCAGACCGCAGACGCGCTACTCGGGCAACCGCTGGACATACGCCTGCCGCTGTCGCTGGACCACGACGGCACCGCCGCCTCCCAGTCGCGGCATGGCGAAGCGAGCCTCGAAGAAGAACATGGCGGTATCCGTCACCTCGCCTATGACTGCGCCCCGCTATTGCACGCCCGGGCCCTCGGCGGCTGGGTCGTCGCCTTCCGCGACATCACCCGCGCCAAGGAATCGGAAAAACAGCTGCGCATCCTCCAACGCAGCCTCGAGGCCAGCTACAACGGCGCGCTGATCTGTGACGCTGAAGCCGACGACCTGCCGATCATCTACGTCAATCCGGCGTTCGAGCGGATCACCGGCTACAGCGCAGGCGAAGCGCTCGGGCGCAACTGTCGCTTCCTCCAAGGTACGGACCACAGCCAACCCGGCGTCGCCGAAATTCGCAAGAGTCTGAAGCACAAGCGCGAAGTGCATGTAGTGCTGCGCAACTTCCGCAAGGACGGCACGCCCTTCTGGAATGACCTCTACATCGCCCCGGTACCTGATGAACAGGGCCGGATCACCCACTTCATCGGTGTCCAGAACGACATCTCCGAGCAGAAGCGCGTCGAGTCCGAACTGGCCTACAACGCCAGCCATGACGTACTGACCGGTTTGCCTAACCGCTCGCTGCTGGAAGATCGGCTGCGCCAGGGTTGCCAGATCAGCCAGCGTTACCAGCGCCAACTTGCGGTGATGTTCATCGACCTCGACGGCTTCAAACCGATCAACGACTCCATGGGCCACAGCATCGGTGACCAGATCCTCGTCGAAGTGGCGCGCCGCCTGAGCCAGCAAGTGCGCCCCGGCGATACCGTGGCCCGGCTGGGTGGCGACGAGTTCATCCTGGTCCTGCCAGACCTGGCTCGCGAGGAAGACGTCCTGCAAATCGCGGAGCGGGTCATCGATAGCATCGCCCGCCCCTATCCAGTATCCGGTAGCGAATTGCACATCACCGCCAGCCTGGGTATCGCCATGAGCGAGGGCGGCATGCAGCAACCCATGCAGCTGATCCAGCAGGCCGACCTGGCCATGTACAAGGCCAAGCAGCAGGGCCGCAATTGCTACCAGTGGTACACCACCGACCTGGAGCAGAAGGTCAGCGAGCGGGTGACCTTGCGCAACGAGCTGCAGAAGGCTATCGAGTCCAACGCCTTCACCCTGCATTACCAGCCACAAATCGACGGTCGCAATGGCCGTGTCGCCGGCTACGAGGCACTGCTGCGCTGGCAGCATCCCACGCTCGGGTCCATTTCCCCGACGCAGTTCATTCCAGTTGCCGAAGATACCGGGCAGATCATCCCGCTCAGTGAGTGGGTCCTTGCAACGGCGTGCCGCGACTGTCGCGAATTGCTGGACCGCGGCATCAGCGGCGCGGTGGTGGCCGTGAATATCTCGGCGGTGCACTTCCAGCGCAGCATCTTCGTCGACAGTGTCCGCCGCGTCCTCGAAGAGACCCGGCTACCCGCCGAACTGCTGGAACTGGAAATCACCGAGACCGTCCTGCTGGACAATGCCGAGCGCGCCATCAACACACTGCAGGCGCTCAAGACCCTGGGCGTGCGCCTGGCCATCGACGACTTCGGTACCGGCTTCTCCAGCCTCAACTACCTCAAGCGCCTGCCAATCGACAAAGTGAAGATCGACCGCGCCTTCGTCCAGGAAATCATCAGCGACCGACACGACGCCGCGATCACCCTGGGCATCATCTCCATGGCCCACCACCTGCGCCTGCGGGTCATCGCCGAGGGGGTGGAAAACGAATCCCAGTTCGCCTTCCTCAAGAAGAGCCATTGCGACGAATTCCAAGGCTACTACTTCGCCCGCCCCATGCCCTTCGCCGACCTGGAAACCTTCCTGCGCGAGCACCACAAGAGCCCGGCGGCCTACCTCAGCAGCCGGTCGGGGACCAGCAGCACCCAGACACTCCTGCTGATCGACGATGAAGAAAACATCCTGCGCGCCCTCACCCGCGTGCTGCGCCGCGACGGCTACCAGATCCTCACGGCCAGCCGTGCCCAGGATGCGTTCACGCTGCTAGCCAAGCACAACGTCCAGGTCATCCTCTCAGACCAGCGCATGCCGGAGATGAATGGCACCGAGTTCTTCAGCCTGGTCAAAGACCTGTACCCGGACACCGTGCGCATCGTGCTTTCCGGTTATACCGACCTGAAATCGGTCACCGATGCCATCAACCAGGGAGCCATCTACAAGTTCCTCACCAAGCCCTGGGACGACGAACAGCTACGCGCGGCCATCGCTCAGGCCTTCCTGCATCACAGCCTGGCCCAGGACAAGGACGACGGCACAACCGCGATCACTCAGGACGAAAGCGTGTAATTCCAGACAGCTCATCCTATGGAGTTCGGATGGTTACACATGCGGTCGGAAATGATGCGTATCGCACTGCTCAACCATCCTGTGAAGGCGACCTCGAGCCGACTCCACTCACTCGCCCCCCAACGCCTGCAAAACCCTGGCTCCCGTGAAGAGGAACAGCACCTGCTCCTCGGCCTCGGTGCGGATGGCCTCTCGACGGCATGGTTCAACCAGGTAGTCCAGGGACATCTGGAACAGGTTGTCGCTGACCTGGCTGGCCACGCGCAGCACCACCGCTTCCGGGAGTTGGCCGTAAGCAGCTGGATCTTGCGGAGTCCTCAGCCATGTCAGCAGCGAACTCGTCCATCACCTCGCGCAGCACCGCTCGCAGCACAGGTGAAGCGCCATGCAGCTCGCGCACACCAATGATAAAGGCCTCGGCATGGCCATCCGTCTCAAGCAGAAGGGCGAGAACGATTTCCTCATGTTGGAGAAGGAAGCTGAAATCGGCGGCACCTGGCGTGTGAACAACGACCCGGGCTGCGGCTGCGACGTGCAATCGCATCTGTACTCCTTTTCCTTCGAGCCCAACCCCAACTGGACGCGGATGTTCGCCAAGCAGGACGAGATCAAGACCTACCTGAAAGGCTGCAGGGGAAAGCACTGCCTGCAGGACCAGACGCTGCTGGAAACCGAGATCATCCGCCTGACCTGGCATGAGCGAATCGCAGATCCATTCGACCCTGTTTCAGCGCCTGGTCACCCGTTCCATGCGCCTGGCCGCGAAGTTCTCACCCAAGCCCAAGGTGGTCGAGGCATCCAAGGCGGCGGAGTGAACGTAGGTCGGGCTGAGGTACGAAGCCCAACACAGCGGAGCCGTGCAATCCGAGAATGCTGGGCTTCGCTCAGCACCAACCTGCGAGCCCTCCCACCGGACAGCCCCTGTGACACTCGTTCGGATATCCGAACGACGTCCGGCATTGATATTCGGAAGACCGGACAACGCGTTTTTCCGGTTAGCATGCCAACTAAATAAAACCCTTATATTTCAAAGCTTTATTTATAAATACGGATTACCAGATAGCTGGCACGCATCCTGCCATCAAAGATCTCGACGGACGCGAATATCCCGCTCGCTCCGATAAGAACAATCATCGTCGAGGACTGAAATTCATGCGTATGCTCCCCAAGGTATTGGCCTCCACTATCGCAGCAACCCTGATTTGTGCTCCGGCCTTTGCCGCAGAGCTGACCGGCACCCTGAAGAAGATCAAGGAAACCGGCACCATCACCCTCGGTCACCGTGACGCCTCCATCCCCTTCTCCTACCTCGGCACCGAGCCGGGCAAGCCAGTCGGCTACTCCCATGACATCCAGCTGAAAGTAGTCGAGGCCATCAAGCAGGAGCTGGGCATGCCCGAGCTGAAGGTCCGCTACAACCTGGTCACCTCGCAGACCCGCATTCCCCTGGTACAGAACGGGACCGTCGACCTGGAGTGCGGCTCCACCACCAACAACCTGGAGCGCCAGAAGCAGGTTGGCTTCTCCGTCGGCATCTTCGAGGTGGGCACCCGCCTGCTGTCGAAGAAGTCGGCTGGCGTCAACGAGTTCGACGACCTCAAGGGCAAGAACGTGGTGACCACCGCTGGCACCACCTCCGAGCGTCTGCTCAAGTCCATGAACGCCGAGAAGCAGATGGGCATGAACATCATCTCGGCCAAGGACCATGGCGAGTCCTTCCTGATGCTCGAATCCGGCCGCGCCGTGGCCTTCATGATGGACGACGCCCTGCTCTACGGCGAAATGGCCAAGGCCAAGAAGCCGGACGACTGGGTCGTGACCGGCAAGCCACAGTCGTTCGAAATCTACGGCTGCATGGTGCGCAAAGGTGACGATGCCTTCAAGAAAGTGGTCGACAAGGCCATCGCCGACACCTACGCCTCCGGCGAGATCACCGGCATCTACGACAAGTGGTTCACCCAGCCCATCCCGCCCAAGGGCCTGAACCTCAACTTCCCCATGAGCGACGAGCTGAAGAAGCTGGTGGCCAATCCGACCGACAAGTCAGCCGAAGAAATCTGACGTCGCCGCGCTCCGCCGCTACTCCCCTCTCCCGTCAGGGAGAGGGGTTGGGGGAGAGGGTTCGTGGGCTCCGTGCAAAGTCATGCAGCCCTCACCCCAACCCTCTCCCGGAGGGAGAGGGAGCTATCTCCCCCTTCCACTGCCTTCAACCGCAGACAGATCGACCTTAAAGGGGAACTCCCTGATGAATTACAACTGGGACTGGAGCGTGTTCTTCAAGTCCACCGGGATCGGCAGCGAAATCTACCTGGACTGGTTCGTCACCGGCCTGGGCTGGACCATCGCCATCGCCCTGGTGGCCTGGATCATCGCCTTGTTGCTGGGTGCCTTGCTCGGCGTGATGCGTACCGTGCCGAACCGTTGGGTCTCTGGCATCGCCACCACCTACGTGGAAATCTTCCGCAACGTGCCGCTGCTGGTGCAGCTATTCCTCTGGTACTTCCTGGTGCCGGACCTGCTGCCCGAGCCGCTGGAGATGTGGTTCAAGCAAGACCTGAACCCCGCGACTTCCGCCTACCTCAGCGTGGTCGTGTGCCTTGGCCTGTTCACTGCTGCACGCGTCTGCGAGCAGGTGCGCACCGGCATCCAGGCGCTGCCCAAGGGCCAGCTGGGCGCCGCCCGCGCCATGGGCTTCCGCTTGCCGCAGATCTACCGTTACGTGCTGTTGCCACAGGCCTTCCGCATCATCATCCCGCCGCTCACCAGTGAGTTCCTCAACATCTTCAAGAACTCCTCGGTGGCGTCCTTGATCGGCCTGATGGAACTGCTGGCGCAGACCAAGCAGACCGCCGAGTTCTCCGCCAACCTGTTCGAGGCCTTCACCCTGGCCACGCTGATCTACTTCACCCTGAACATGAGCCTGATGCTGTTCATGCGCCTGGTGGAGCAGAAGGTCGCGGTGCCCGGCCTGATCTCCGTAGGAGGTAAATGATGGATTTCAGCGCAATCATCCCCGCGTTGCCGGGCCTGGGCGAAGGCCTGCTGATGACCTTCAAGCTGATGGTGCTGGGCGTGTTCGGCGGCGTGGCCCTGGGCACCCTGCTGGCCCTCATGCGCCTGTCGCACAACCCGATGCTGTCGAAGATCGCCGGGCTGTACGTCAACTACTTCCGCTCCATCCCACTGCTGCTGGTGATCACCTGGTTCTATTTCGCGGTGCCCTTCCTGCTGCGTGCGATCACCGGTGAAGACACCCCCGTCGGCGCGTTCACCTCCTGCCTGGTGGCTTTCATGATGTTCGAGGCGGCGTATTTCTGCGAAATCGTCCGCGCCGGCATCCAGGCCATTCCCAAGGGCCAGATGGGCGCAGCTTCCGCGCTGGGCATGACCTACAGCCAGAGCATGCGCCTGATCATCCTGCCCCAGGCTTTCCGCAAGATGACGCCCCTGCTGCTGCAGCAGAGCATCATCCTGTTCCAGGACACCTCGCTCGTTTACACCGTGGGCCTGATGGACTTCCTCAATGCCTCCCGCTCGCGTGGCGACATCATCGGCCAGCCACATGAATTCCTGATCTTCGCCGGTCTGGTCTATTTCACTGTCAGCTTCGCCGCTTCCCAGCTGGTCAAACTCCTGCAGAAAAGGTTAGCCGTATGATTTCCATCAAAAACGTCAACAAGTGGTATGGGGACTTCCAGGTGCTGACCAACTGCAGCACCGACGTGAGCAAGGGCGAAGTGGTGGTCGTGTGCGGCCCGTCGGGCTCGGGCAAGTCCACCCTGATCAAGTGCGTCAACGCCCTGGAGCCGTTCCAGAAAGGCGATATCGTGGTCGACGGCACCTCCATCGCCGACAAAGCCACCAATCTGCCCAAACTGCGTTCGCGCGTCGGCATGGTGTTCCAGCACTTCGAACTGTTCCCGCACCTGTCGATCACCGAGAACCTCACCATCGCCCAGACCAGGGTATTGGGCCGTGGCAAGGACGAGGCGATCGACAAGGGCCTCAAGCTGCTTGACCGCGTCGGCCTCAAGGCCCACGCCCACAAGCACCCAGGCCAGCTCTCCGGTGGCCAGCAGCAGCGCGTGGCGATTGCCCGCGCGCTGGCGATGGACCCGGTGGTGATGCTGTTCGACGAACCCACCTCGGCGCTGGACCCGGAGATGGTCAACGAAGTGCTCGACGTAATGGTCGAACTGGCCCAGGAAGGCATGACCATGATGTGCGTAACGCACGAGATGGGCTTCGCGCGCAAGGTGGCCGACCGTGTGATCTTCATGGATCGCGGGCAGATCGTCGAAGACTGCGCCAAGGACGAGTTCTTCGGTGACGTCTCGGCACGCTCCGACCGCGCCCAGCAGTTCCTCGCCAAGATTCTTCAACACTGATCGCAGGGCTTTTGTAGGAGCCAGGGGGACGCCGAGTTCTTGCTGGCGAAGGTCGCCAGGCAATTCGCGAGCAAGCTCGCTCCTACAGGCTTTCCGACACGCCCCGCCCCGCCGCTTAAAGCCTAGCGGCGGGCGGCGACTGGTCAGGCCCGGATGTCTATGATGCAATGTCCTTCCGCCAGCTTCCGCGCCACGCCCGCCGCCCTGACCGTGAAACCGCGCCTGCTACGCCACACCCTGCTGTTCCTGTCGCTGGTCCTGCTGATGCTGGGCATCGGTTACATCGGCTACAACCTCAGCGAACAATCCGGAATCCGCGCCCTGCGGGTGAACGGCGAACGCCAGCTCGAACTCCATGCCCGCGCCGTGGAGAGCGAGATCAACCGCTACACCTACCTGCCCAGCCTGTTGGAGCTGGAAAACAGCGTCAGCCATCTGCTGCTGAACCCCACGCCCTACCGGCGCACCCTGGTCAACGATTACCTTGAAGGCCTCAACCGTCGCAGCGGCAACCGCGCCATTTTCCTGCTCGACACCACCGGTCGCGTGCTGGCCACCAGCAACTGGCGGGACGCCGACAGCTTCCTCGGTGAGGACCTGTCCTTCCGCGCCTACTACCAGGAAGCCGTCCACGGGCGCCCGGGGCGCTTCTACGGCGTCGGCAGCACCACCGGCGAAGCGGGCTACTACCTGGCCCACGGATTGCGCTACCAAGGCCGGATCATTGGCGTCGCCGTGGTCAAGGTGAAGCTTGAGGCACTGCAGGAGCGCTGGGAAAAGGCCCGCTTGCAGGCCTTCGTCAGCGACGAGAACGGCATCATCATCCTCTCCAGCGACCCGGCCCTGCGCATGAAGGCCGTGCGCCCGCTCAGCGCCGAGGACAAGGAACGCCTGGCCCGCAGCCTGCAGTACCACTGGTGGGCCCTCAACGAATGGGAGCCGCGTTCGCGGGAGGTCCTCGGCGACGGGCTGGAAGCCATCAGCTTCGCCGCCAGCGACCAGTCCAGTGAAGTGGCCTACCTCGCCCAGACCCGCACCCTGAACGACACGCCCTGGCACTTCACCCTGCTTTCGCCCCTCACCGACCTACGCCGCGAGGCCATGATTCAGGGGATGCTGGCGGCCGTTGGCTTCGCCTTCCTGGCCTTCCTGCTGATTGCCTGGAATGAGCGACGCAAGGTCATCGCCACCCGTTTGGCCGCCCGCGAAGCGTTGCTTACCGCCAACAATGAGCTGGAACGCAAGATTGCCGAGCGCACAGCGGACCTGCGCGCCAGCAACGCCCGCCTGCTCGACGAGATCCGTGAGCGCAAGCAGACCGAAGACAATCTGCGCAAGGCCCAGGACGGCCTGGTCCAGGCCGGGAAGCTGGCCGTGATCGGACAGATGTCCACCAGCATCGCCCACGAACTCAACCAGCCGTTGGCCGCACTACGGACCCTGTCCGGCAACACCGTGCGCTTCCTCCAGCGAGGGTCCCTCGATACGGCCTCGACCAACCTCGCGGCGATCAACGAACTGGTCGACCGCATGGGCCGCATCACCGCCAGCCTGCGCGCCTTCGCCCGACGCTCCGACGACCATGGGCAGGCACGCCTGGGCAAAGCGGTGGATGCCGCGCTGTTCCTGCTGCACGCGCGCCTCGAGCGCACCCCGCTAACCCTGCACCGGGACTTCGGCGACGTATTGCTAGCCATCGATCAGACTCGGCTGGAGCAGATCCTGGTCAACCTCATCACCAACGCCCTGGACGCCATGAGCGGCCAGCCCGACTGCCAACTCTGGCTGGATGGTCGGATCGACGGCCAGACCTATCGCCTGCAGGTCCGCGACAACGGCCCAGGGATCGACCCGGCCAACCGCGTCCACCTGTTCGAGCCCTTTTTCACCACCAAGCCTGGCGAAACCGGCCTGGGTCTTGGCCTGACGCTCTCCGCCAGCCTGGCCACCGCCGCCGGCGGCAGCCTGGCCGCCCACCATCCGGAAACCGGCGGCACCGCCTTCGAGCTGAGCCTGCCCTTGCTGGAAAGCACCGATTCCACTGCGAGCCCCACCCCATGACCGAGCCGCTCAGCGTCCTCATCGTCGAAGACGACCCCCACGTATTGCTAGGTTGCCAGCAGGCCCTGGACCTGGAGGATATTCCCAGCATCGGCGTCGGCAGCGCCGAAGAGGCACTCAAGCAGGTGGGCGAAGACTTCGCCGGGATCGTCATCAGCGACATCCGCCTGCCGGGCATGGACGGCCTGACCCTGCTGGAACGTCTCAAAGCTCGCGACCGCAGCCTGCCGGTGGTGCTGATCACCGGCCACGGCGACATCTCCATGGCCGTGCAGGCCATGCGCGACGGCGCCTACGACTTCATGGAGAAGCCCTTCTCCCCCGAACGCCTGGTGGACGTGGCCCGCCGCGCCCTGGAGCAACGTCGCCTGGCCCGCGAAGTGTCGTCACTGCGTCGCCAACTGGCCGGCCGCCAGTCGCTGGAGCAACGTATCATCGGTCGCTCGCCGGCCATCCAGGCCCTGCGCGAGCTGATCGCCAACGTCGCCGATACCGCTGCCAACGTGCTGATCGAAGGCGAAACCGGCACCGGCAAGGAACTGGTCGCGCGCTGCCTGCACGACTACAGCCGCCGCCACACCAAGGAGTTCGTCGCCCTCAACTGCGGCGGCCTGCCGGAGAACCTGTTCGACAGCGAGATTTTCGGCCACGAGGCCCACGCCTTCACCGGCGCCGGCAAGCGCCGCATCGGCAAGATCGAGCACGCCCACCAGGGCACGCTGTTCCTCGACGAAATCGAGAGCATGCCACTGAACCTGCAGATCAAGTTCCTCCGCGTACTGCAGGAGCAGACCCTGGAGCGCCTGGGTTCGAACCAGCCGATCCCGGTGGACTGCCGGGTGATCGCCGCCACCAAGTTCGACCTCGACGAACAGGGCAAGGCCGGCAATTTCCGCAGCGACCTCTACTACCGCCTCAATGTCGTCACCCTGGAACTGCCGCCGCTGCGCGAGCGCCGCGAAGACATCCTGATGCTGTTCGAGCACTTCCTGCAGCAATCCTCGCTGCGCTTCGACCGCGTCGCACCGGAACTGGACAACGCCACCGTGTCGGCGCTGATGGCCCACGACTGGCCCGGCAACGTGCGCGAACTGCGCAACGTCGCCGAACGCTTCGCCCTTGGCCTGCCGGTGTTCAAGAAAACCGGCCTCACGCCGGACGGCAACGAGCCGCGTTTTGCCGAAGCGGTGGAAGCCTTCGAAAAGAGCCTGCTCAGCACGGCTCTGGAACGGCATGGCGGCAACCTCAGCCAGGCCAGCATTGCGCTGGGGATGGCCAAGACCACGCTGTTCGACAAGGTGAAGAAGTACGGGCTCTGACCACCCGGCCCGGAGGTGGGCCGAACCCACAGGAAAAGCGGCTCCCGTCCCCATGGTCTAAAACCTTCAGACATCCTACCCGCATGGACCGCCGCCATGCCCCTCCTTCAGCGAGCCAGCCAGGCGATCAAGGCCGAGCCAATCGAACTGGCCCCGGCCATGGCCGCCTTTACCCTGCTGCTGTGCCTGTTCGGTGGCTACTTCATGCTGCGGCCGGTGCGCGAAAGCATGGGCATTGCGGGCGGTGTGGAGAACCTGCAGTGGTTGTTCAGCGCGACCTTCATCACCATGCTGCTGGCCGTGCCCGCCTATGGCTGGCTGAACGCGCGGGTGCCACGCAAGCAATTCCTCGACTGGGTCTACCTGTTCTTCGCGCTCAACCTGCTGGGCTTCGCCTGGCTGCTGTGGAAAAACCCGGAACCACTCTGGGCGGCGCGGGCTTTTTATGTCTGGTTGTCGGTCTACAACCTGTTCGTGGTGTCCCTGGCCTGGAGCCTGCTGGCCGATGTGTTCGACCGCCGGCAGGCCAAGCGGCTATTCCCCTTCATCGCCGCCGGGGCCAGCCTCGGCGGCCTGCTCGGCCCGCTGCTGGGCGGCTGGCTGGTCGGGCACCTGGGCGCCGCGGGTCTGCTGGTGCTGGCTGCCCTGCTCCTGCTGCCGACCCTTCCCGTCCGGCGCTACCTGATGGGCTGGCGAACGCATGGCGGCGCCGGCCGGCCCGGTGCATCTGGCGACGATGAATCCCCCGAACGGCCGGTGCCCGGCAATCTCTTCGCCGGCATCACACTGGTATTGGGTTCGCCCTATCTGCTGGGCATCTGCGCCTTCGTCCTGTTGCTGACCTGCACCAGTACCTTCCTCTACTTCGAGCAGGCACGGCTGGTGGCGGCGCTGTTCCCGGAAGGCCGGCAGCAGATCCGCGTCTTCAGCCTGATCGACTTCTCCGTCCAGGCGCTGTCGCTGCTTTGCCAGTTGTTCATTGCCGGCCGGGTAGCCCAGCGTTTTGGCGTTGCCGCGCTGCTAGGCGTAGTGCCGCTGCTGGTCGCCCTGGGCTTCCTGTTGCTGGCGCTGGTGCCACAGTTCACGTTGTTCGTCGGGGTGATGGTGCTGCGCCGGGTCGGCGAATACGCCTTTATCCGGCCGGGGCGGGAGATGCTTTTCGTACCGCTCGGCGCCCAACTCAAGTACCGGGCGAAAAACTTCATCGATACCGTGGTCTACCGCGGTGGTGATGCCGTCAGCGCCTGGCTCAATGCCCTGCTCACGGCCATCGGCCTCGGTGCCGCACAGGTGGCCCTGGTGGGCGCCGGTGTCGCCCTGGCCTGGGGCCTGCTGGGCTGGCGCCTGGGATGGCGCCACGAGCGCAGCGCTGCAAATCCGTCACACGAGGTGGAACCATGAAAACAGGCATTACCCGCGCCGAATTCCTGCGCCTCGGCGCAGGCGCCGCGCTCTGCGCCATGAGCCCCTTCGGCCTCGGCGCCGAGGCCGTCGAAGCACAACCGCTCAAACGCCGCGCCATTCCCACCAGCGGTGAGCTGCTGCCGGTGATTGGCGTCGGCACCTCCCGCGTCTTCGACATTTCCCCGGCTGACAGTGAGGCCTGGACCGACTGCCGCCGGGTTCTGGAACATCTCTTCGCCGCCGGCGGTTCGGTGATCGACAGTTCGCCCATGTACGGCGGAGCCGAGACGGTGGTCGGCAGCCTGCTCGGTGAGCTCCAGGCCCATGCCAAAGCCTTCGTCGCCACCAAGGTCTGGACCCAGGGCCGCGAGCGCGGCATTGAACAGATGCAGCACTCGATGCGCTTGCTGCAACGCCAGCACATCGACCTGATGCAGGTGCACAACCTGGTGGACTGGGAGGAGCAGTTGAAGACGCTGCAGCAGTGGAAAGACGAAGGGCGGATCCGCTACCTGGGCATCACCCACTACACCGCCAGCGCCTTTGATGAAGTGGAGCAGGTGTTACGCGCGCAGAAGCTGGATTTCCTGCAGATCAACTATGCCCTGGCCGACCGCAAAGCAGAGGAGCGTATCTTGCCACTGGCCCAGGAGCGCGGCGTAGCCGTGTTGATCAACCGTCCCTTCGGCGGCGGCAACCTCCTGCGCAGGTTGATACAGCAACCCGTGCCAGGCTGGGCCGGCGACTACGATTGCACAAGCTGGCCGCAACTGCTGCTGAAGTTCTGCCTGAGCCATCCGGCGGTCACCTGCGTGATCCCCGGAACGGGAAAACCGCGCCACATGCTGGACAACCTCCAGGCCGGGCGGGGGACGGAACCGGACCAGGCGCTGCGCCAGCGCCTGATCCAGATTTCTTAACTCGTAGGATGGGTCGAGCGCAGCGACACCCATCAACGCCTGTCATGGCTATCGCGTTGCTCAGCGGAGTGCCGCCCGCCGCACCCTACGGAGTTCCATTTCAGGCGGAGAAACCACCGTCAATCATCAGGCTGGCGCCGGTGATAAAGGCGGATTCTGGCCCAGCCAGGTAAGCGACGAAGCTGGCGATTTCCTCGGCCCGACCGTAACGGGGCAGCGCCATGAGCAGCTTCAGGGAGTCGGCGAACTCGCCATCGTCGGGGTTCATGTCGGTGTCCACCGGCCCCGGCTGCACGTTGTTCACCGTGATGCCACGCGGCCCCAGGTCGCGGGCCAGGCCTTTGGTAAAGCCAGCCACCGCCGCCTTGCTCATGGCATAGACGGAACCACCGGCAAAGGGCATGCGCTCGGCATTGGTGCTGCCAATGGTGATGATGCGGCCACCCTCGCCCATGACACGGGCCGCCTCCTGGCTGGCGATCACCACGCTGCGGACATTCACCGCCAGGGTGCGGTCGAGGTCTTCGATGCTGAAGTCTTCGATCGGTGCCACCGCCAGTACGCCGGCATTATTCACCAGGATGTCGAGGCGGCCAAAGGCTTCCACGGTCTGGCGGATGGCACCGCGGATGGCCTGCTCGTCGGCACTGTCAGCCTTGATCGCCATGGCGCGGCCACCAGTGGCCCGAATGGTCCCGATGACCGCTTCAGCGGCTTGGGCGGAGCTGGCGTAGGTCAGGGCGACAGCCGCGCCTTCCTTCGCCAGGCGCAAGGCTGTTGCTGCACCGATACCGCGCGAACCGCCCTGGATGAACGCGACTTTGCCTGCAAGTTGATTGGAAGTGGTCATGTGGAATCTCCTGGAATCCGAGAGTGAGGTTGAATACGGCCCCAGTATTCACCTCTCACTCGAAACCGATAAGCTGGCAATCGCTATATTCAGTCGATACCAAAGGTTTACGGAGTTCCTCATGGAGTCACTCATCAGCATCGAGTGTTTCGTCCGAAGCGCAGAAGCCGGCAGCTTCGCCGAGGCCGCGCGGCGCCTTGGCCTCACCCCAGCGGCCGTCGGCAAGAACGTCGCCCGGCTGGAGTCCAACCTCGGCGTGCGCCTGTTCCTGCGCAGCACTCGGCGGTTGACCCTGACCGAAGCTGGCGAGCGCTTCCTCGCCGAAGTCAGCGGCGGCCTTGCCAGCATCCAGAGCGCCGTAGCCAACCTCGCCAGCAGCCAGGGCCAGCCGGCCGGGACCTTGAAGGTAAGCATGGGCATGGCGTTCGGCCGGGACTACATTTTGCCCTTGCTGGGCGAATTCCTGACGCGCTATCCGGCCATCCTCCCGGACTGGCACTTCGAAAACCGTCCAGTGGACCTGATCGGCGAGGGCTTCGACGCAGCCATCGGCGGCGGTTTCGAACTGCCGCAGGGGGTTATCGCCCGTGAGCTGGGGCCGGCGCATCGCGTATTGCTGGCGTCGCCCGGTTACCTGGCCAGCCGGCCTGCCGTCCAATCCCCTGCCGACCTGCAGCAGCACGACGGCATCCTGATCCGCTCACCGCAGACCGGCCGCGTGCGCTCCTGGGCACTACGCACCCGAGATGATCGCCTGGCTACCCTCGACCTCAGGCTGCGCATGACGATGACCGATCCCGAGGCCGCCTGCCATGCGGCGATGCAGGGGTTGGGCATCACCCTGGTCAGCACCGTGCACGCCCTACCCCACCTGCAACGCGGAACCCTGGTGCGGGTGCTACCGGACTGGTACGTCGACACGGGCAGCCTGGTGCTTTACTTCAGCGCGCAGAAGCTGCTGCCGGCGAAGACACGCGCCTTCATCGACTTCATCGTCGAACAGTTCCGTGCCCAGAAACTGGCCGAGCGCTTCTCCGCCAATTGGCGGCCAGCCTCCTGATCGTTACGCGAGAGGCAATAGTCATTATCAGGCGGGATGATTTTTTCCCACTCTGAGTGGTTGTTAGTCTGCCGGGTATCTGGAAACCTGCTCTCGGTGCCCACCATGAAACCCCTTCACATCCTGACGCTGGCCGTAACAGCTGTGATTCTGGCCGGCTGCGCCAGCCAGCCCAAACCCGAGGAGCGCCCCTACACGGACGCCGAAGTGAAGCAGTTCGCCCTCGAGATGCTCAGCCGCAGTGGGCTGCCCTATGAGGACTACGAAAAGGTCCGCAACGCCATCCTGCATCCCAAGGTTCCCAGCGTCGGCAAGGACCTTCCCCTCCAGCGCTCCGGCCGAAGCTGATAAATCAGGGACGTCGGCACTGAAGCTCCGCATCCTGGGGGATGCGAAATCATTCGCGAAATGCGCGCTCGACAGAAACGACTAACTCGGCTTGCGCCACACGCTGGCCAGCCATGGCTGCTGCTCGCGCGGCAGGCCGGCGGGACGATAGTAGTGCTCCAGCGCCACGAACCCCGCCTCCTCCAGCAACTGTCGCCAGGCATCAAAGTCGTGCCATGCGCCGTAGCGGTTGCCATTCCAGCCTTCCTCGTTGCTCCCGCGCGGATTCGAGCTGAACAGCACACCACCAGACTTCAAGGCGGCATGTAGCTGCCTGAGCACCCTTGGCAATTCCTGCACCGGCACGTGGAACAGGCTGGCATTGGCATAGATCCCATCGAACAACCCGGCAGGCAGGTCCAGCGCCAGGAAGTCCTGATGCCACACCTCGCAACCGGAGTCCGCTCGAGCCATCTCGACGAACGCCAGGGCACCGTCGAGCCCGATGGCCCGATGCCCCATGCGGCTGAACACTTTGAGATCGCGGCCTGGCCCGCAGCCGAAATCGAGCAGCGTGAACGGTGTCGAACCCTGGATATTGCGCAGCAAGGCCTCGATGTTCTGGCTGACGTCGTGGTCGCGGGTACCCTCACGAAAGCCCTCGGCATTGCGGTTGTAATCGTCCAGGGTCGTGGCGGTGATGCTGGCTAGGTCGGCAGGAAGCAGTGGCATTGCAGGCTCGTGAAAGGGATGAACGAAGCGTCAGTTTACCTCTGATGCGCTCATCCCACCCTACGGCCCTTTCGCGGGATTGCCATGTGCTCCTTGGTCAATGAATTCACCCCACCGTGCCTGCACCAACCTGTCCGAATTTGGCCGCAAGACTCGGGATGCGCAGACCTCATGCTGGGCATAAGCTTGGCCCTGAATCGAATGGAGACCGGGAGCCGAGATGAACGCCTCAGCCAAGAGCAGCACGGAGCAGGACCCACGCTGGGCGGCGGTGCAGGCTCGTGATCCCGCCGCAGATCGGCACTTCGTGTATGCGGTGAAAACCACCGGGATCTACTGCCGCCCCAGCAGTCCAACGCGCCTGCCACGTCCAGAGAACGTCGAGTTCTTCGACACGGCCGAGCAGGCCGAAGCCGCCGGCTACCGCCCCAGCCGTCGCGCCGCCGCCGACATGACCAGCGTCGCGGCGCAGCATGCGGCCCTGGTCGAGACAGCCTGTCGGCGTATCGAGACTGCCGAGGAAGCGCCTGGCCTGGAGACACTGGCGGACGAAGCCGGCATGAGCCCTTCGCACTTCCACCGGGTATTCAAGGGCATCACCGGGCTGACGCCCAAGGCCTATGCGCTGGCCCAGCGCGCCCAGCGGGTTCGCCAGCGCCTCAGCGCTGGAGCCTCGGTGACCGAAGTGTTGTACGACGCCGGTTTCAATTCCAATAGCCGCTTCTACGCAGCCTCCAGCCAGGTCCTGGGCATGAAGCCCAGCGATTACCGCGCGGGCGGCGCAAACACCGACATCCGCTTTGCCGTGGGCGAATGCTCGCTCGGCTCGATCCTCGTCGCGCAGAGTGGCATCGGCGTCTGCGCCATCCTGCTGGGCGATGATCCGAACGTGCTGCTCAAAGACCTGCAGGACAAGTTTCCTCGTGCCCGTTTGATCGGCGGTGATCGAAAGTTCGAGCAACTGGTGTCCAAGGTAGTGGGCTTCGTCGAGGCTCCGGCACTCGGCCTGGACCTGCCGCTGGATGTGCGCGGCACGGCCTTCCAGGAACGGGTCTGGCAAGCCTTGCGCGAGATTCCCCCAGGCAGCACGGCCAGCTATGCCGAGATCGCCACCCGCATCGGCGCCCCCAAGGCGGTCCGTGCCGTCGCCCAGGCCTGCGCGGCCAACAGTCTGGCAGTGGCCATCCCGTGCCACCGCGTCGTGCGCAGCGACGGCAACCTCTCCGGCTATCGCTGGGGTGTCGAGCGCAAGCGCCAACTGCTGGACCGCGAGGCCGAGGTGTGAAGCGCTGGACACTGCTCGGCGCCGACGGCAAGCCCTACTGGAGCCCCTCGCCGGGAACACTCGGCGGCCACCGACGCAGCCGCGTGTATGGAAAGCTCGACTGCCCCGCCGCGCTGCGCGCCCTCGCGCGGGGTGGCTATGTGGCGCAGCGCGTGTTCTTCCTCGACCAAGCCACTGCCCAGGCCGCCGGCTATCGCCCGTGCGCCCGTTGCCTGCCTGAAGCTTATGCGCACTGGAAGGCAGGGCAAAATCATCGGCGGGCTGTCACTGCGCTTGATGCATGCCTTACGCGCCTTGGAGACACTGGGAGCGGATCAGTCACCGCGTCAGCAGCAAAGCCTCAGCGGATGTAGTCACTTTCCAACACGCCCCGGTAGGCATGCGCGAACTGCACCCAGTCCGACTCCGGCATGGGCTGGTGATGCGCCTTGAAGTAGTCGAAGTCATGACTGGATGCCTGATGAGTCGACATGTGATGCCGAGCTTTCGCCAGGCCGAGCAGTGCAATCTCCGGAACGGCCTCGTCGCCCTGCATCCGCACTTTGACGAATATCGTTTTCGGCGAAAGCCGGCCATGCTCCCACCCCCCCACATGCATCTGGCCCACGGTATTGGCCAGCTGCCTCAGCATCTGCTGGTTAAGCGCCTCGTCCCCTGACTGCGGGGTCCCTTTGAGGTACCAGTCTTCCAGGCTGTTGAAGCCTTCCAGCGCCTCGGTGACGAGCAACGCCTGCCACTCCCCGTTGACCTTCCGCGCATCACTGAAAACCACTTCCGGCACGCGGACACCCAAACGTTTCAGAGCCTCGAGGGCCTGCAATTCGTCAAGGATGGTCGGGCGCCCGAAGGGATGCAGGGCGGATCGACTGAGGTGGTTAACCTGGCGCTTGCTGTATAGCAGCCGGCCATCCGCGGCATGCAGGCGTTGGATGCCGCTCTCGCCGCTTACCAGCTGGTCACCGGACTCGAACCACTCGCCGTAGGTATCCCACCATTTGTCGAAATTCGCATCCCGGTTGGCGGACGCCTCCTTCGATTCGAGAATGTTCATCGCTTCACCTCCTCGCGGGAGCGTTGAGTGCACGCTCCGCCGAATCAAGCCGCCTAACCTGCAGAATTGGCGTGAGTGAACCGGGTTAACACCTGCGCCCTTTGCAATGAAATAAGCATTCGCATGCGTTTCCAGGCAGATCGGGGTCGAAACCAGGCAACTCCCTCTTTCACATTAGACCTATGGTGACGGGCCATTCATCCGATCGACCTGGAGCTGTCATGTCCGACTTCATCACCGTCCTGCGCGAAACCTGTCCGACCCCGGTGCTGGACGCCACCAAGTGGAAGCGCATCGGCGGCGACCCGCACACCGTCAACCTCAACGCCTACGTCTCGAAGGACGGCAGCAAGATCATGGGCACCTGGATCTGCACCCCCGGCAAGTTCGAGGTGAACTACGAGAAGTGGGAGTACTGCCACTTCCTCGACGGTTACTGCATCATCACCCCGGAAGGCGAGCAGCCGGTGCACCTCAAAGCCGGCGACGTGTTCGTCATCGAGCCGGGCATGAAGGGCACCTGGGAAGTGGTGGAAACGGTACGCAAGTACTTCGTCTTCGCGTAATAGCGCATCGTCCAGCTCCCTCTCCCTCTGGGAGAGGGAGCTGTCCACGCATAGCCAGGCACGTCCGTTTGCCCCCCCAAAAAAAGGTTCATCGCGGAATCTGGGGGAGAGGCGAGTTGACAGCCGGATAGCCGGTACTCTCTCTGTAGGAGCCAGCTTGCTGGCGAACATGCGCCATTCGCCAGCAAGCTGAACTGGTCAAGTAATTCTGGACACCAGTTAAGGCTTCACGCCGCCAGCCTTTCCATCGCAACTGGCGACCGATACCCGTTATAGCTATGGAGCCTGGCGGTGTTGTAGCGCGTGACGTAGCGCTG
>NZ_JAGTIS010000013.1 GCF_018704125.1 Metapseudomonas boanensis
CGCTGGCGGCGTTGAGCTTCATGGTGCAGGAACCCAGCGGGATCATGCTGCGGTCCAGCGCCAGATCCTTGTCCGCCAGCTTGCGCAGGTAGCGCATCAGCTCGGTTTCCGAGTGGTAACGGTTGAACACCGGATGGCTGAGGATGGCAGACTGGCGCAGCAGGGCAGCCGGCAAGCGGTTGGCAACGCTGGCGGCCAGATCGGCGAAAGCTGGCAGGGCCTGGCCATCGGCGAATACAGCCCAAAGCTGCTCGATATCCGCCTGAGTAGTAGTTTCATCCAGCGACAGGCCAACACGCTCGGCATCGACTTCACGCAGGTTGATGTGCTGGGTGCGGGCCTTGGCATGCAGGTCGGCAGTCTTGGCGCCGGTGGCCAGGGTCAGGGTGTCGAAGAAGCTGGTCTGCTCGACGGCAACGCCCAGTTGGACCAGGCCCTGCGCCAGGATGGCAGTCAACTGGTGCACGCGCTGGGCAATGCGGGTCAGGCCTTTCGGGCCGTGGTAAACGGCGTACATGCTGGCGATGTTGGCTAGCAGGACCTGGGCGGTGCAGATGTTGCTGGTGGCCTTTTCGCGGCGGATGTGTTGTTCGCGGGTCTGCATGGCCAGGCGCAGGGCCGGCTTGCCGTGACGGTCGATGGATACACCGACGAGACGGCCAGGCATATCGCGCTTGAAGGTGTCACGGGTGGCGAAGTAGGCCGCGTGCGGGCCGCCGAAACCCAGCGGCACGCCGAAGCGCTGGGCACTGCCCAAGGCGACGTCGGCACCGAATTCGCCGGGCGGAGTCAGCAGAGTCAGGGCCAGCAGGTCGGCCGCGACGGCAACCAGGGCATTGGCGGCGTGGAAACGCTCGACCAGCTCGCGATAGTCGAAGATGTCGCCATTGGCCGCCGGATATTGCAGCAGGGCGCCGAAGTAGGCGCTGGCGTCGCTGATCTCGCGCTCGTCGCCTACGACCACTTCGATGCCCAACGGCTCGGCACGGGTGACCAGGATTTCGAGGGTCTGCGGGTGGCAATGCCTGGAGGCGAAGAAGGCGTTGCTGGCCTTGTTCTTCGACAAGCGCTTGCAGAAGGTCATGGCTTCGGCAGCGGCGGTGCCTTCGTCCAGCAGGGAAGCGTTGGCCACCGGCAGGCCGCTCAGGTCGCTGATCAGGGTCTGGAAGTTCAGCAGGGCTTCCAGGCGGCCCTGGGAGATTTCCGGCTGATACGGGGTGTAGGCGGTGTACCAGGCCGGGTTTTCCAGCAGGTTGCGCAGGATCGGCGACGGCGTGTGGCAAGGGTAGTAGCCCTGGCCGATGTGGTTCTTGAACAGCTGGTTCTTCGCGGCGATGGCCTTGATCGCGGCCAGCGCTTCGGCTTCGCTCTGGCCGGCTGGCAGGTCGAGTACGGCAGTGCCCTTGATGCTGTCCGGGATCACGCTGACGGTCAGCGCTTCGAGGTCCTGGTAGCCGAGCAGCTCGAGCATGGCCTGGATGTCGGTCTCGCGCGGGCCGATGTGGCGGGCGATGAACTCGTTGGTGGTGCCGAGGGCAGGGGTTTCGATGCTCATGGTCGTTCCTCAGCCGTTGGCTTTCAGCAGGTTTTCATAGGCGGCCTTGTCCATCAGGGCATCAAGCACGCTGTTGTCAGCCAGCTGCATGCGGAAGAACCAGCCATTGCCCAGGGGCTCTTCGTTGACCAGTTCAGGTCTGTCGACCAGTTGATCGTTGATTTCCACCACTTCGCCGTCGAGCGGCATCACGATATTGCTGGCGGCTTTCACGGACTCGAGCACCGCGACTTCCTCGCCCTTGGCATAGCCCTGGAGCTCGGGGAGTTGAACGAAGACCACGTCGCCGAGAGCATCCTGGGCGTACTCGGTAATGCCGACGGTGACGCGGCCGTCTTGTTCAAGGCGCAGCCATTCGTGGTCGGCGGTGAAACGCAATTCGCTCATCTTTAGTCCTCAACTCATATGTCGCGCCTGTTTCTTGTGCCAGGCGCTTAGCCCCGTACGCGGTCATGGCCGCGAACTGTTGCCCGCGCTTTAGCAAAGGGAGTGCCAGAAGCATGAAAGCCTTGTCTAACAAGGCCTTGAGGATATTTCTGGAGATTCTGCCTTAAATTTCCTGTACTGAAATCGATACAGGGGGACGGGGGTTGTTCGATCCAGCCTGTGGCAGGCCTTCACTGGCGCGGCTTTCAGCGATTTGTAGCGAAATCATTACACTGTAGCGATTTCGATACAGGCGTGGGCTGTTCAAGATTAATATGCTTATTTAACAGCAAGTTGAATGATATTAATGATGTTCTTGTTGAGAATTGCGAGGCTTCTGGGATAGGTGGGAGCGAATTCATCCGCGAATGGCCGCCTAGCTGCCTCGGAGGCCCAAGGTGAAGCCGCTGGCCTGGTTCGCGATGAATTCGCTCCCATAAGGCAAGCCAGATTTCTAATGGGCATATCGCTTTAATTTCAGCTAGATACGGCTTTTATCAAGAATCGACTTAAGCTTTCCCTGGGATTCCATATTTGCGCAACCGATGCGCGATGGCTGTATGGGATGTCTGCAGCCGCGCCGCCAACTGGCGGGTTGAGGGGTAGTTGACGAAGAGCTTCTCCAGCAGTGCACGCTCGAAGTTCTCCATGGCCTCCTCCAGGCTGTTGACTTCGCCATCGTTCTGCCGCGCTACCGCAGTCCCCGCGATATCCAGATCACCAATCTCCACCAGATTGCCGTCACAGATGGCGGCTGCGCGAAAAATCACGTTCTGCAGCTGGCGCACATTGCCTGGCCAGCGGTTGGCCAGCAGCGCCGGGTAGGTTCCGGGCGCCAGGCGGCAGGTTGGGCGCTGAATCTGGGTGCAGGCCTGCTGCATGAAGAATCGGGCGAGCAGCAGGATGTCCTGGCCCCGCTCACGCAGTGGCGGCACTTCGAGGTTAAGGACATTCAGGCGGTAGAACAGGTCTTCGCGGAAGCTGCCCTCGGTGACCATCTTTTCCAGGTCACGGTGGGTCGCGCTGAGGATGCGCACGTCGACCTTGATCTCGCGGTCGCCACCAACGCGGCGGAAGCTGCCGTCGCTGAGGAAACGCAGCAACTTTGCTTGAAGATAGGGCGACATTTCGCCAATTTCGTCGAGGAACACCGTGCCCTGGTGGGCCAGCTCAAGCAGGCCGGGCTTGCCGCCCCGCTGAGCGCCGGTGAAGGCGCCAGGGGCGTAGCCGAACAGTTCGCTTTCCGCGAGGTTTTCCGGAAGTGCGGCGCAGTTCAGCGCCAGGAACGGCTGGTTACGACGAGTGCTGGCAGCGTGGCAGGCACGTGCTACCAGTTCCTTGCCAGTTCCGGTTTCGCCGCGGATCAGTAGCGGGGCGTCGAGGGCTGCCACGCGCTGGGCGCGGGCCTTGAGGGTGTTGATTGGCTGGGATTCGCCGAGCAGGGCGTCGAATCCTTCGGTAGTGTGATCGTGATGCAGGGCTGACAGTCGCTCGCCGATCCGATTGGGGAGATAGAGCGTCAGCAAGGCCCCGGCCAGGCGCTCGCCTTCGTTGATCGGAACGGCATCCAGCAGCAGCGCCTGGCCTTTGAGCGTGACTTCGCGCAGTGGCAGGCGGAAACCCTGTTCCAGCAAGGCGCTATGGAGGCTGTCGTTACCGAACAGGCTGGCCAGGGGCTCGCCCTCGGGCTCGCGGCCGTATAGGGCGATCAGCGCCGGGTTGGCCAGCAGCACGAGGCCATCACCGTCCACCGCCAGCACCGGGTCGCTCATGGCGGCCAGCAATGCATCCAGCTGCAGGCGCCGACGCTGGCCGGGGAGGATGTCGACGATGGTCACCGCCTGCACGCCGCGTACTGCATGCAAGGCATCGCGCAGCTCGTCGAGCACCTCGGGGCTAAGGGTCGGCGCGTCGATGTAGACGTTGGGCGGCACCATCTCAACGGCGTCGAGGTTCAGATTGCGGCCACCCAGCAGTGCCAGGACCTCCTGGGTGATGCCGACACGGTCGATAAAGGTGACGTGAATGCGCATGGAGAAGCTGGGTTGCCAAGACGAGGCGCGAATTATGCCCGGTCTGTCGTGCTTAGGTAACCGCCTGTCGTCCTCGGCGAATGCAGCAGGCGTTGTTTCAGATGCGAGCCACTGTGAACAGTAAGTGGGATGGCACCCTGTCTACCCACCACTGAATCCGCGTGAAGTGGATCAGTGAGCTGTGATCCTCCTGCCTATGCATTGCCCCGTGTGTCGGGTTGGGGGAGAAGGGTCAGAAAGTCCTACGCCCATGAAAAAGCCCCGCATTGCGGGGCTTTCTTCTGCGCGGCTAATCAACATGTCAGGGACTTCTGGGCCCGGTCGATCACGTTCTGCAGACGATTGGCATTGCCATAATGCTCAGGGTACAGACGCTCGCTATGACGGGCGACACCATGCTCGTTGACGACGGTGAAGCTGAAGTTGCCGTTGCGGGCGGCGGTGATGTGGCAGGTGAACGGTGCAAATGCGTGGGTCAGGGTGCTGATTGCAGCTTGGGTCTTGTGATGGATGTTCATGGGTGTTGCTTCCTTCGAATTGCGGCTAATGCCGCCAGGCAATAGCTCCGAATCCGCTGAGCAATAGGCTCGGGACGGATGATCCTTATCGGAGCAAGTGAGCCGGTGTGAAGTTCCCGTTCTGGGATCAACGGCCGGCAGCTGGTACTTGGGATGCCAGGTGCTGCGCCGGGCAAGGGTCTGGCCTGGCTGGCAGTCCTGGTCAATCTACCGGGTGCTCATGACAGCTGTGCTTCATCGCCAAGGGGCGCTGGTCGCTGTCGGTGAGATTCCGGGGAGGCTATGTCCCTTTGACTTGGCAGCTCGTTCGAGAGTGCGCAGGGATCGGAAGGCCGGATTGACTTACAACTTGGTACAAACGCTGCGGACTCTAACAGATTGGCACAGTGATTGCTAGTTGTGTCTGCCGCTACTGATTGAGGGGCAGTTGGCTGATGTCAATCTCGGTTACCAGCGAGGTGCGAGTCGGCAGCGTCCGGGCGAGCAGGGGGCAATAACGTTCCAGGGACTGGATCAGGTCCCATTGCAGCTCAAGGTCCTGGCCGAGTTGGGTGATTCGATCGAGGAGGGGCAAGGACGCTGCCTGGAGGTTGCTGTCAGAGGAAGTCGAGAGATTGGCCGTGACTTGCGCGAGCAGCATGGTGACTGTGGTCATGTTGCGAGTGTTCAGCGCCAGGATATTCGCCAGCAGTGCGATTTCACTTGGTGGGATTTGTGATGAATTGATGTCCATTCGGGCTCCTGATTGGCATCCTGGTTATATGGCGATACGCCATGATGCGCCTGACATGTCCTGCTTAACGATTACGTCACGTCCACTGGATGCGCCGGCTGATCTCTCACCTCGTTGTACGAAATCGGATACGAGCAATGCCTGTGGTCCGATATAGGTCGAAAGAAGCATTGCTGATAAGACGGCGTCGATCGAAGCTGGTTCCCTCGCTCAGGCGGCGTGACTGTGATGAACATCTCATTCGAACTTGCCCATGCTGCTCCATCGACTACTGCTGAGATGAGGCAGGGCAATGGCTTGCACCTGCGGCTGATATGCCAGGCTGGCGTTGACCTGGCGGCAACCGTGCTGGAGGTGGAGGCAGGAAGCTTTGATGAGCCGGTCGCTTATCCAGGTTTGGCGCATTTCCTCGAGCATCTGCTTTTCCTGGGTAGCGAGGGCTTTGCCGAGGAGCAGGGTTTGCTGTCTTTCGTGCAGGGGCTGGGTGGCCGGGTCAACGCCACAACGGGCGCCGGCATCACGCGCTTCTTCTTCGAAGTGCCGGCGACCCATTTCGAGGACGCCCTCGAACGGTTGCTGGACATGCTCGCGAGACCGTTGCTGGCGTCAGACGCTATGTGGCGTGAGCGTGAGGTGTTGGAAGCCGAGTACCGCGCCCGAGCGCAGGACCCGCAGACGCTCTGCGATGCTGCGCTGGCCTGGGCCCTGCCGGCTGGGCACCCGCTAGGCGGATTCCACGCAGGCAACGCTTCCAGTTTGAGGCTGGAGGACGGGGGGGTCGCTGCAGCCCTGCGTGCGTTCCACAGGAGCCATTTCCAGGCTGGGCGTATGCGCCTGACCCTGGTCGGCCCCGAGCCACTCGAGCGAATGGCGGCCTTGGCTGGCCGACTGGGCGCACGATTGCCTTGCGGGTCGTCTTCCCAGCGTATCGAATCGCCGCCGATGTTGCCGCTTCGTGCGCAGGCCTTGCAGCTCAGTCTTCCTGGGGGGCGGCCCATGCTGCACCTGGGGTTCGTGCTGGACGCTCTGGGCGAAGCGCTTGAGCCTGCCGTCGAGTTTCTTGGCTGGACGTTACAAAGCGAGGCTGAGGGTGGGCTGCTGGCAACCCTGCGCGCAGCCGGCTTGTGCGATGAACTGCGTGTGCGGTTGCCTTACGTTCGTGGAGAACAGGCGCTGCTGGTGATGGTGTTCGATCTGGTAGCGGGCGCCGATACGACTGTGCTGGAGGCGGAGGTGATCGAATGGCTCGCGGCTTTCCGCAACGCAGGCCCATGGGCGGAGCTGCGTGAGGCGTACGCAGAGACGCAACGACTGCGTGCCCAGAACCAGCAGCCGCTTGAGCTTGCCCTGGCGGCCGGTCGCGAATCGCCAGAGGTGCTCACCATGCTACTCGGCCAGCTCCGCCGAGACCGGCTGATTCACCTGCACGTTTCTTCAGAGCCTGTCGACGGTCGCGTCGTGTCGGCGGGATTCCCGTTGCATATGAGCGTTCTGCCCAGGGTGGCCGAACGGCAAGCGCGGGCCAGTTGGTCCATGCCGGAGGCCAATCCATACGCGCGGGTGATGGATGCAGAGGAATCCCAGGCCGTACTTTTCTTGCGCTGGCGTGCCCTGCAGGGCAGCTTGCCGGGTGGCCTTGGGCATGGTTTACAGCGTGCGTTGCGGCCGATCCTCTGGCAAGCCCGTCAGGCGGGCGTAGAGGGGTGTTTTGTGCCTCAGGCCGATAGCCTTGAACTGGTGCTGAATGGACATGCCGATTTGCTGACGCAAGTGGCCGGTGACCTGATGGACGTGCTGCACTCGCCTTCGCTTACGGCCCTTGCGCAGGGCCCGAGGCTGGAGGCTGAGGCGGCCCGCCAATTGGCCAGTGAGATGCCAATACGTCAGCTATTCCAGCAGATGGCCAGATTGTTCGGCGACCAGGCGGATAAGTCTGCGCCCTTGGCCGATCACGATGAGGTGCAGGCGTTCTGGTCCACCAGCTGCTGGCAGGGGCTACACCTTGGGCTGGGCGAGCAGGGCGGGCAGCCCTTGCTCGCTCGGGCGCCGGGCGAGCCGGACATGGCATCCGCCAGGCACACGCCTGATGGCCGCGTATGGCGTCGAATGACACTGCCCGGGGCTGACGCCGCAGTCCTGCTGTTCTATCCACTTCTAGGCGGCGGGGCGGAAACCGAGGCTGCATGGCGTCTGCTTGGCCTCGGCCAGGAGCCGGCTTTCCATCAACGCATGAGGGGGGAGTTGCAGTTGGGCTACGGCCTTGCCTGCGGCTTTCGGCAGGTTGGCCCGCACCGGGGCCTGATGTTCGCGGTGCAGTCGCCCCGCGCATCGGTTGCCGAGATTGTTCAACACATCCAGGCCTTTCTGGATGATTGCCACGCCCGGCTGAGCAAACTCGACGCGGGCCAGTTCGACACTCAGCGCCGGACACTGGCGGCACAGCTAATGCGTCAAGCGGCGCGCTTCACCAGCTGTGTCGAGCAGGCCTGGCATGACCGCCTTGCCGGCCTGCCAGACGATCACGCAGCGCAGGTTCGCCAGGCACTTGTCCGTCTCGAACTCGAGCGCGTGCTTGAAGAGCAGCAGCGACTACAGGACGACGTCAGCGCCTGCCGAGCCCTGGCCAATGCCGATTGCCCGATCGGTGCGTGGCGGGCTGCTGACTGATCGCTCGCTGATACCGCTGTCTGTTCAACCAACCCCGGCCCTGTGCCTAATGCTGTTCACATAAGAAAATACGCCGCTTTTCCTTCAGCAGGAGGGCGGCGTTTTTGGTTTTACATCATCACGAAGTTGTTTCTGTTGGGCAGGTATCTCTCGTAGGAGCGAGCTCTGCTCGCGAACCTGCCTCCTTCGCGAGCAGAGCTCGCTCCTAGGGGGCCTTCATACGGGCTGCGGGGTGGCTGACTGCTCCGAAGGCCGATCACGCCCCTCCTCCTATGCGCTGCCGCCAATGCCTAAGTGAACAGCATTACGGCCCTGCGCCGGGTTTTTTGTTTTTGCGGCCGTCACCTCCCGAGGTCTCGGGTATGGCCAGCCGGGGTACGACCTTCGCCCTGGTCCGACGGTGTCCCTGGGTCTTACACCTTGCCGGGCGGGTCACCGAACCCGGCCAAAGCAGTGGCGAAATGATGCCAATGCAGCGTATGGCGAGCCTCGGCCCGTTTCGATAATCGCCTCCGACACGACTGACCTGCCGGTCGTCCACAACAGCGGAGAGCGCAATGCACAACAAGAAGATCGCCCATGCCTGTTTCGCCCGTCTTGCCCTGGCGGCAGCCGTGGCCCTCGCAGCCCAACAGGCTGCCGCCGAAATCGTTCTCTATGATAAGGACCAGACGACCTTCTCCACTGACGGTTATATCAACGCCTTCTACGTCAACAGCGATGTGGATCGGGAGGGCGAACAGTTTGACCGCCGCCAGTCGCGGGTGAAGATGGGGTTCCTGCCCAACTGGATCGGCTTCAACATGGGCAAGCAGGTGGATGACCTGAAACTCGGCGCCCGCTCATCTTTCTGGGTCACCATCAACGACAGCGAAACCAACGGTACCGCCACCGCCATCGACGTACGCCAGTTCTACGGCACCGTCACCGGCGACTGGGGTGAAGTGCTGGTGGGGAAGGACTTCGGCCTGTTCGCCCGCTCCAATATCCTTCTCGACGAGATGCTCGCCGGCTATGGCCAGGTCAGCGATACCCTCGGGCTGGTCGATGGCGGCGGCGTGTCGTTCGGCAATATTGGCAGTGGTTACCCGTACCCGTTCCCCACCTCGCAGATCACCTACCGCTCGCCGGTCAGTGACGGCCTGCGCCTGGCCGCAGGCATCATGGACCCGGTCGACACCAATGACGACAGCCCCACCGGCAAGGCCTACCAGGAGAACCCGCGCTTCGAGTCGGAGCTTACCTACCAGTTCGACCTTGCCGGTGCGCAGATCTACTCCTGGCTCAACGGTGGCTACCAGACCTCCGAAAACACCGATCCCAATGTCGACTCTGTTACGTCGAAGGGCCTTGGCTATGGCGTGCAGGCCAAAATGGGCGACTTCACTGTCGTGGGCTCGGGCTTCCAGGCCAAAGGCATCAACCCCTTCTTCACCAACAACGCAGGCGAGCCGACCCTGCGCGAAGTGGACAGCGATGGTTACCTGCTGCAGAGCTCCTACCGCTTTGGCAAGAACCGTGTCGCGCTGTCCTATGGCAAGACCAAGGATGACGGCAACGGCGTGGTGAATACCGGCGCCGACTACGAGACGCGTGGCATCGCGCTGTTCCATGACATCAACGCCAACCTCAAGTTGGTGGCCGAGTACAACCAGTTCGAGATCGATGGCCACGAAGGCAACGCGCAGAACGAAGACACCGACACCTTCGCGGTGGGTGCCGTACTGAACTGGTAAGAACTTGCTCCGAATTTGGCGGGAGTGACGAAAGTCCTCCCGTCTTTTTTATTTGAACTTGGGAAACCAGGTCCTTTGATCAAGAGTCATCGGCTCTGCCTGTGACGATTGAAATGTGCCGACTAGCGGGTTTTCTGCAGGAGCGAGCTTGCTCGCGAAAGAGCACGGTCGGGTTGTTCGCGAGCAGGAACTCGGCGTCCCCCTCGCCCCAACAATTCCAGCGGTGAGCCCGGCGCAGATGTCAGTCATGCTCCGCCGGATCCTTGTGGTAGGCAGATCAATTTGCATCCACACACTACCTTCGGACTAGTCGGTCGCTACCCAAGAAGGATGGGGCCCACCTGGGGCACTTCGTAGAATTCCTCCATTGACCTCAGGCTTATTGGGTGAGACCCACCATGCTCCAGGAACCGGCAGAAGGTGTCGTCACCGCCATGTCCCAGGCCTTAGAGGCTGAAACCGTGGCGCAGGACCTTGCACGACAGCTGATTCATCCTTACCTCGGCTTCGTGCTGTTCTTCTGCTCCGCCGAGTACGACCTCGAGGCCTTGGGCCACGCATTGCAGCAATACTTCGGCGGTGTGCGCCTGGTGGGTTGCACCAGCGCCGGCGAAATAACGCCTCAAGGCTACGGTCGCAACTGCGTCAGCGCCGTGGGTTTCGACCACCGCAGCTTCTCCATCGCCAGCGCGCTGGTTGATGAGATGGACCGCTTTGGCCTGATCGATGCCCAGCAGCTGGTGGAGCGCCTGGTGCAGGACTGCCGGGTCAACTCGCTGGCCCCGATCAAGGGCCACAGCTTCGCCCTGACGCTGCTCGATGGCCTTTCCAGCCGCGAAGAAGTCGTGCTGGCGGCATTGGGCGCAGCCTTCGGCAGCATTCCCCATTTCGGTGGCTCAGCGGCTGACGACAATCACCTCAAGCACACCCACGTCTACTACGAAGGGCAGTTCCACGCCGGTGCGGCGGTGGTGGTGCTGTTCAACACCTGCCTGGACTTCGAGGTGTTCAGCACCCACCACATGCTGCCCGGCAGCGAGAAGCTGGTAGTGACCGCCGTCGACAGCACCAGCCGCCGGGTATACGAGCTGAATGCCGAGCCGGCGGCGGCGGTTTATGCGCGCCTCATCGGGGTGTCACTGGAGGACCTCGACTACCGTGTCTTCGCCGCGCACCCCCTGGCGGTGCGAATAGGCGAACAGCATTACGTGCGTTCAATTCAGCGAGTCAACGCCGATCTCAGCCTCAGCTTCTATTGCGCGGTGGAGAACGGCATCGTCCTCACCGCAATGCGTACCGGCCCCTTGTTGCCCAACCTGGAATCGCTGTTCCAGCGCTTGCAGGAGAAGCTCGGACCGCCGTTGCTGACCATCGGCTGCGACTGCTTCCTGCGGCGCCTGGAAATCGAGGAAGACGCCGAGGCCGTGGCACGCACTTCCGCCGTCCTCCGTCAGCAACGAGTGATCGGGTTCAACTCCTACGGGGAGCAGTTCAATGGCATGCACATCAACCAGACCTTCACCGGCGTCGCCATCGGACGACGTGGCCACAACGGCGGACACTGATCTGCAGGTGCGCCTGGCCGCCCTCGAAGACGAGAACCGCAAGCTCAAGCGCATCAATGCCGCGCTGATCGAACGGGTCGAGTCCAGCGCGTCACGCCGTGACGACAGTTACGCCGCGTTCCAGCACTCCGTGGTGCTGGCCGAACAGGTGCGCGAGCGCACCGATGCACTGAACCAGGCCATGGCCGAGTTGAAGGCCAGCAACCAGCTGCTCAGCGATGCCCGACTGCGTGCGGAAACCGCACACCAGCACCTGATCGACGGCATCGAGAGCATCTCCGATGCTTTCGTGCTCTTCGATCGCGAACATCGCATCGTCCTGTTCAACAGCCGCTTCAAGTCGTTCTGGGCCAAGACCCGCGCGCGCATCTGTGCCGGAACGCGACTCTCGGAAATCAGGCGGCTGGCCGAAAGCACCGGCCTGATCGTCGAAGAACACCGCAGCACCCTGGACGACAACATCCTCTACCGCCTGCACGACGGTCGCTGGGTGCAGGTCAGTGAACGGCCGACCCGCGAGGGCGGCCTGGTCATCGTCTACACCGACATCACCGAGGTCAAACAGAGCGAGACCGCCCGCCGTGAACAGGCGCTGGCACAGAAGTCCCGGCTGCTGCAGCGCGCCGTGGACAACCTGTCCCAGGGTGTCGCCATGATCAATGCCGACGGCACTTTGGAGCTTTGGAACCATCGATTCCTCGAACTCTGCGGCCTGGCCCCGGTGGAGGCCCATCGAGCCTTTTCAGGCGTCATGGCCGACAGCGAACTGCCGCTGCTCACGCCCGACACCCGAGACGCCAACGGCAGGCCGATCCGGGAAATGGAGCACCGCCTGTACAACGGCCGGGTCCTGGAGGTCCGTACCCATCCGCTGCCCACCGGTGGTTTCGTCAACACCTTCACCGACATCACCGAGCGCTACCGCCATGCCGAGGCGTTGAGTGAGAGCGAGCGCTGGATTCGTCTGATCACCGACCATGTACCTGCGTTGATCGCCTACCTCAGCGCCGAACTGGTCTACGAGTTCACCAACAAGGTCTACGAAGAGTGGTACCGCTGGCCACGCGGGGCGATGCTCGGTCAGCGCCTGCGCGATGTACACAGCGAAGAACATTGGCGGCGCCTCGAGCCTTATGTCGAACGGGCACTGGCGGGGGAAAGCCTGTCGTTCGAGGTGGCCGAGACCAACCTGAACGGCCAGGAACGCTTCATGTTGCGTTCCTACGTGCCGAACCGCCTGGCCAATGGCGAGGTCGTCGGCATCTTTGTGCTGATCCGTGACATCACTGAACGCCGCCGCACCGCCGAAGCCCTGCACCAGGCTTATCAGAACCTTGAGCAGCGCGTGCGTGAACGCACCACCGAGTTGACCGCACTCAACACCCAGCTGCGGCGCGAGATCGATGAGCGCAGCCAGGTGGAGCTGCGCCTGCGCGAGGCCAAGTCCGAGGCCGAGCGTGCCAACCTGTCGAAAACCAAGTTCCTCGCCGCCGTCAGCCACGACTTGTTGCAACCCCTGAATGCCGCCCGGTTGTTCACCAGCGCGTTGCTTGAACAGCGCAGCCAGACGTGCAACCTGGCTCTGGTCCGGAATGTAAGCAATTCGTTGGAGGACGTGGAGAGCCTGCTGGGGACGCTGGTGGACATTTCCAAGCTGGATGCGGGCGTGATCAAACCGGATATCGCGCCTTTCGTGGTGAGCGAGCTGCTGGAGACTCTTGCTGCGGAGTACAGCCAGGTTGCGATCAGCGAAGGGCTGATACTCGATTTTGTCGGCAGTTCGGCAGTTGTGCGCAGCGATCTTCAGCTGTTGGCACGCATCCTTCGTAACCTGCTCAGCAACGCGATTCGCTACACGCCTGATGGCCGCATCCTGCTGGGCTGCCGGCGTCGGCGGCACAGTCTGTCCATTGAAGTGTGGGACACCGGTGTCGGTATCGCCCACGACAAGCTCGACGAGATTTTCCAGGAGTTCAAGCGCGGCGATGCCCCGCGCCAGAAGCAGGATCGTGGCCTGGGTCTTGGGCTGGCCATCGTCGAGAAGATCGCCCGAATGCTGGGGCACCGCATCCATGTCAGATCCTGCCTGGGCAGAGGCTCCTGGTTCGCGGTAGAGGTCCCGTTGGCCCGCTGTGCACCCCGGCAGAAGGTGGAACTGGATGAGCCACAGGCAGTGCTCGAGCGCCTTGAGGGGGCGCGGGTCTGGGTGCTGGATAACGACGCAGCGATCTGCGCGGGCATGCGCACGTTGTTGGAAGGGTGGGGATGTCGTGTGATCACTGCACTGTCGGAGGAGGACTTGGCGCGGCAAGTGGACAATTTCCATGCCGAGGCCGACCTGCTCATCGCGGATTACCACTTGGATAACGACTGCAATGGTGTCGACGCCGTGGCTACCATCAACGCCCGCCGCAGCACCCCTCTGCCGGCCCTGATGATCACCGCCAACTACAGCAACGAACTCAAGCAACAGATGAGCGAACTGGGCCACACCCTGATGCACAAGCCAGTGCGCCCGATGAAGCTGAAAACGGCGATGAGTCATTTGTTGGGGCGGTAGCGGCGAGCCGCCAGGGAGCATTGATCCCTGTGGGAGGGGAGCCCGCAGAATTCGGAGAAAATCGTACGCTAAGACTCAAGCCCTTTAGCGGCTAGCCTGGCGGCTGCCGCAGCCCGCCAGCAGCAAACCCTGCGCTCCCACCCAGCACCACCTAGGCCTCACCGAGCATTCTCCATTCGATCTGAGCTTCGCCCACCGTGACCTTGTCGGGGAGCGGCCAGATACGGGAATGGCTTTGCCGAACCACTAGCGTGGGCAGAATCTCGCCCTGCTCGAAGCGGCGAATCTCGCCGTTGTGGATGCGGGCGAAACGATCCTGGGCCAGCGCCACCGCTTGCCAGTAGCCGCTGTGCGGGCAGGGCTGGCCGCTGTTGCAGACGGGCTCGGGAAAGTCGACCGTGATGAAGTGGGGCGATGCCGGCAGCGGCCGGCCGGTGGCGGGGTCGAGCTGCCTGGCCTTGGCCAGTTGCTGGATCAGCGCCTCGTTGGGCTTGGGCGGCGGGATGTTGGCCTCGCGCGCCTCCAGCCACTGGAGCGTGCCGTCCCACGGTGGCAGCTTGGCTGGCGGCAGCGGGACGATCTCGTTGATTTCGGGGACCGTGGGTTGGGCGTAGGAATAATCTGCGAGGATGCTCCAGATTCTTTCGTAACGGTTGGCGCGTTCGAGGTCTTCCTCTTGGCCCAGGTAGTTCAGCCTATCCGTCGGGTCCGGTCCACGAAAGCCATCGTCCAGAAAACCCGCCGACGTTTCGTCACCCGCCGCCACCCCAAGCTGAAAAGCTTCGAGTGCTTCTTGGAAGTGCCCATCGACCTTCAGATCAACACCCAGCGACAAAGCAGCTTTGCCATGGCCTTGCTCGGCAGCACAACGCCACATTTGCCGGGCGATATCCGGGGCGATATCGCTTGGCGCCAGCTTATCGGCCACCAGCGCCTGTCCCAGGGCACTGCCCTCGTCGGCGGCCTTGCGGTAGTAACGCAGGGCCATGTCCTGATCCTCGCGCAGACCGGCCGAGCCCTGCTGCAGGAAGATGCCCACGAAGTAGTAGCCGGTGGCCACGCTGGCCTCAATCAGTGACTGGCTCAGGCGCAGATGTTCGGCGGCGCGCAGCGTAAAGTGGCCGCGCATGGCGCCGTTCTGCAGGTTGATATTGGCCTTGTAGTGGCCGTGCTCGGCGGCGATGCGGTAGAGCCGTTCGACCTCGGCCTCCACGGCCGGGTCCTGCTTGAGCTGGTTGTTCTTCTGCAGCCAGCGGGCGTAGGTGAACAGCTGGTCGCTGTCCGCCGAGGCGTCGGGGATGCGTTCATGCTGGCAGGTGAAGGCCAGGTTGGCTTTGATCTGGGCGAGCGGGTTCACGGTCGGGTCCTTTTTCAGGTGGAGGCCATGGCCGGCGCAGGCGGCCAGCAACAGGGTCGAGAGCAGGAGAAGAGAACGCATCAGTCGAGGTTACTTAGGGTGGTCTTGTCGTAAAGGAACTCCACCAGCGGGGCATCGGGCACACCATTCTTTCTGTCACGCTGAAGTTTCTTGTTGTTTTCGATGATCTTCTCCCAAGCCTTGAACGCCTTCTTCGGGTCATCCTGCGCACCCCTTCCGTCGGTATGCAGGCCCCACAGCCGCCGACGCATGGCCTGGGTCACGCTGTGCCACTCGTGGGCGATGTTCAGCTCGCTGTCCACCTGCATGCTGCGGGTGTTGATATTGGCCGAGCCGTGGGTGGTGAACACGTCGTTGACGATCATCAGCTTGGAGTGGATGTACACCGGCATCCAGTTGCCGGCCGGCGAATCGGGCGCCACCAGCGAGCAGACGTGCACCTTCAGGCCGGGGATCGTCTCGGGGACCACGGTGCTCTTCCAGATGTCCCGGATCTTCTTGGCCCGTTCGGCCTTCCATTTGGCGAGTTCCCGCTTCCCGGGGAGGTCATCGGCGTGAGGGGCGGGCGGCATGTCCTGCTTGGCCTGTTTGACGCGCAAGCGCTTGGTCACTTCGGGAATGGTGTCGGCCCGCCCGAGGTTTTCCAGCATCCGCTGGGTGTTGACGGTGCCGGCACCGATGCCGTCATCCGTGACATTGGTGACCACGAACAGATGCAAGGCGCCGTGTTGGCCCGGATCGCGCCCGGCGCGGGTCTGATCCTGCGCCGCCTGCTTGATCGCCTCGGCCAGGGGCGGCCAACGGAGGTACTGGTTCTCGATGTAGATGAACTGGGTCGCGTTGTTGACTGCCTTCAGGTAGCCCGCCTGGATATCGCGCACGGCCTCGTCCTCCTGCGCCTGGGTGCGCAATAGCTGGGCCATTTGCTCGTTGCCGTGCTCCGGGCGCGGTTGCAGCTGCTTGGCCACCCCCTCGGTGTTACGCGACAGCAGCAAGTCCTCCCCGGTTGCCTTGGCCCAGGCCGTGGCGAAGTTGTGGTGCAGGTCTTGGAGAATCGGACCGGTGATCTGGCTGGAGATGTCCTGGCGCGGCAAGGCACCGCGCGGGCCGCGATGGGGCGCGTGGGTTTCAGCCCGGGGGCGCCGGGGATCGGGACGCTTGAGCGCCGAGTGGCGGTCGGTATCCCAGTACTCGTCGAGCATGTTGTGGCCCATGACGAAGCCGATGGCCCGATCCGGCAGTTCGTAATCGACCAGCACGGTCTTTTGATGGTGCGTGACGGTGCTTGCCATGGTGGCGATCGCGCGTTTTGCGAGCCCCGGATCGAGGCGGTTGAGCCTCAGCTGATGGGCGATCTCTGCGCGTTCGAACAGGCTGAAGCCACGGCTGACGAACAACGGGAGGCCCGCTTCAGCCATGGCGCCAGCCTTGTCATCGGCAACCGCGCACTGGGCGAACCATTGGCGATCATAGGCGTACTGCTCCTCGGTGGCCGTCTGCCCGGCCCGGTCAGCAAGCCCACCTTTGCCCGGCAGGTTGGCTTCATCGGCGAGTCCGGCCGCGTTCAAGGGCATTTCCCAGCCGAGGATGCGCACCTGGATGCCTTGCCTGGCCTTTTGCTTGAGCAGTTCACCGATGCAGCGGTCGTCGCTCCCATCGCGTATGAAGTGCATCGACGGTTGGAACCCCCAGCAGATGATGTCGACCGAACGCTGGGCATTGGCGAGGGCCTGATGCACCGCGCGGAATGCCTCTTCGCCATTGATCAGGGGCTTGTAGGTGGCCGGCCATGGCCGGTACTCGGTATCGCACACGAACCAGGGGGTGCAGCAGGTCGCCTCATGGGTATGCTGCAGTGCGATGGGCACGACGATATCGGGGTGACAGGCGTTGGCTGGCCTCATGCGTTGTCTCCTTCCTTGCTTCTGCGCTTCTCCAGCAGTGCCGCATACCAGACCCGCTGTTCAGTGTGCGGAATACCGTCGCTGGCCTGGGAAGGGTGATTGTGCAGGCCGCGATTGGCCAGTTCCCCTTGTTCGGGGTTGCGGTATTCGCTGGGCACCGGTAGCTGGTAGCTCAGACCGTTGGCCAGCTCCAGCCGGTAGTGTCGGGTGACCACCTGATGCTCGAAGGTCAGGTACCCAGTCTCGTCCAGCACGCCTTGCTGGAGCGGTGCGCCATCGGCGTACAGCGTGTAGGGCATGCCCGTCCAGGCCGCCTGCGGAGCATTGGGTGCCTGAGGCATGCGCAGGCGTAGCCGTGGCGCGGACGCGAGCTTCGGATACTCCGGATGAGTGGCCGTCATGCTTGCCGGCCCCTGGTAGTCGAAATGCACCGCTTTGATCAGGTAGTCGCCCTGGGTGCCGGACTCGATGCGGTACGGATCGAGGGTGATGTAGCTGCCGCCGGCGTTGAGGGTGATCTTCTTCTTGGCGGTGATGCGGATTTCGTCTTCGCTGCTGACGATGTCCAGGCCGTGGCGGGCCAGCAGCTCCAGGCGGTCGTTCTGCGCCTGGATCTGCACCGCGCCCTGGTTGGCGATGAGTTTCAGGCCCAGCTTGCGCACGAACAGGCTGACGCCTTCCCCTACACCGATGAACAGGCGCTTGGCCACGCTGACGGAAGCGTCGTTGCCGGCGTTGGCGATGAGGTTGCGCTCTGCGGCCAGTTGCAGGTGGTTGCCACTGGTCAGGGCGATGCCCTGTGGCGCGCTAAGCAGCGCGACAGCCGCCTTGAGCTGGTCGACCCGTTCGCGCATGAAGGCCAGTTGCGCCTGCACATCTGCCGGATCGGCCTGGGCGGCCTGGGCATCGGTGGAGAGTTTCTGCATCTCCTCGCCCGCCTGTTGCAGGCGAGCGACGGCTTCCTGCATGGCCAGGACCTGGCCTTGCGCACGCGGCTGTTGGTCGGCGCTGATGAACAGGCCTTTGCCCGCCCGGACGGCGCCCTGGCCGTCGGTGCGCAGTTCGAAGCCTGCGCCGCGTTCCTGCCGCTGCGCATCCACCAGGTGGCCGAGATTGAGCTGACTCTTGCCGCTGTGCTCGGTGCTGAGCTTGATGTGCTCCTGACCGCGGGTGTCGTCCAGGCGCAGCTTGTTGTTGGCCAGGGTGCGCAGCACGTTGCGCTTGTAGTTCTTCAGGGTGACCAGGTCGGGGTGCCGGCTGTCGTGCAGGGCGAAGGCGATGAAGCCTCTATCGGGGTCGCCGTGCTCGAAGGCGATGCCGACCTCGGTGCCCTGGATCAGCGGCAGGTGCAGGCCGTAGGTGTCCCCGGCGTAGGGCCGCGCCAGGCGCAGCCACAGGCTCTCATGCCCGGCGGGCCAGGTGTCGCGGTCGAAGAGGAAGTTGACCTTGTAGCGGCCTTCCAGGTCGATGTGGCTGTAAAGGTCGCCGGTCTGCGGGCTGGTGATCCGGGCCGGAATGGTGCCGGCGATCACCGGTTTGGGTAGCAACGGCGGGCGGAAGCAGATGTTCTCGGCGTAGGGGATGGCGGTGAAGCGGGCCTCGAAGCTGCGGTCGCGGGCGGCGGTGGTGGTCACGTGGGTAATGACCGCGCCGGGGGCGAAGGCCTCGGGCGCGCCGCCGTCGACCTTGAGCACTTGCCCCGGCGCCAGGGCGGCACTGCTGGTGCGGCCGCCGAGGCGGGTCTGCTGGTTGAGGTAACGCTCATGCGAAAGGCGGGCATAGAAGTAGCCGCTCTCGCTTTGCAGGTCTTCGTCCTGGGCGTAGGGATCGCCGAGCTCGGTGTAGGGCTCGGCGTAGTGGTAGGCCTCGCCGTGGGTGGTCCTGTCGCCCCGGGTCTGGTTGACTCCGCCATCGAGGTAGGCGGCGGCATCACGCGGGGTGTAGGCGCGGATGTGGACGTGCTTTTCCACCACGCCATGGCGCGATTGCAGGTGCCAGACGGCGTCCTGCCCGCTGCTGCTGGTGCCGGACTGTGGGCGGTACGGCAGTTGGACGTCGAACTGGTAGTGGCGCTGGTCGTCATGGAACTCGACGACCTCGATGCCCAGGCGCTCGTCGGCGATGAAGCGGTACCAGATGCCGACCTCGGCCAGCAGGCGCTGGATGAAGGCCAGGTCGCTTTCGCCGTATTGCATGACCTGTTCGCGCTTGGGGTATTCGCGCTTGAGGTCGAAGACGAAGTCCTGCCCGGCCCAGTGGTGGCGATCGCTGCGGAATATGGTCTCGACGATCTCGGGCACCGACAGGTTCTGGTAGATGCGGTACTGCTTGCCACACCCGAGTAGCGCCAGACGCGGCTGCAGGGTGATTTCGTAGTGGGCTTCGTCGTGGGAGCCGGAGAGGCGGCGAAAACCCGTCACCACGCCGTGCAGGGTGCGCAGCGGCTGGGCCGGCGGCACGCTCATGCCGGCGAAGGGCACCGGCGTGGGCGGCGGGAAGAGGCTGAAGCGGGCGTCCTGGCTCAGTAGTTGGTCGGCGGGTAGGTCGCGCTGGGTGGAGGTGAATTCCACGCGGTAAAGGAAGGGCTGGCTGAGCGCTTCTTCTCCCCGGAAGGCGAGCACGTCGAGGGCGGCGTCGAGGCCACGGACCTGGAGTTTGTGGCGGCTGTGGTCGAAGAAGGGCTGAAGTGCATCGAGCATGCGGAAGGACTTCCCTGTGTTAACACCGAGCGCAGAAGACTGCCGGTCGCCCTTGTGTCGCGACTATCAGACTGTTCGGAAAGGCTGCTGGAAAGATCCGATTTTTCTGAATTCTGCGGACTCCCCTGGGCGAATTTATTCGCGAAAGGGCGTGAAATCCGAAGCAATTCCACGATCCCTCTCCCCCAACCTCTCTCCCGAAGGGCGAGGGGAACTTTTCGTGCCACCAGGGCGGTGGGCTATGTATGGCTTGACTCTCTGGGGGGGAGGGCAGGTGCGCCTGGATGGCGACCCATGTCGAGGAAATCAGGCCTTCTGTGGCACGGCCTTGAACCTGGCCCTGAATACCAGGCCGATGCCGCCCAGCACTGCCACCGACACCAGCGCCAGGCGTAGACTGATGGTTTCGCCCAGCAACAGGTTACCGCCGAGTGCCGCCAGCACCGGTACGCTGAGCTGCACGCTGGCCGCTTGCAAGGCACCGAGGCCGGGGAGAGCGCTGTACCAGATGGCGTAGCCGATGCCAGAGGTGAGAGCGCCGGAGAGCAGGGCATAGACCAGTCCGGGCAGGTCCCAGCGCAACTCGGCGAAGAAGGGCGCCAGCAGCAGGGCGGCGAACGGCAAGGCGCGGATGAAGTTGCCTGCGGTGCCAGCCAGTGGTGTTCCGGCCTGGCGGCCGAGCAGGGTGTAGACACCCCAGGCGAGCCCGGCGAGCAGCATCAGAACACCGCCGACCAGGGACGGCGCGCTGGCGCCGGGCAGCAGCAGGGCCAGCAGTCCGCCCAGCGCCAGGGCGAATCCGAGCGTTTGCTGGCTGTTCAGCCGCTCACCGCGCAACAGGCCGCTGGTGATCATGCACAGCTGGACGGCACCGAACAGCAACAATGCACCGCTACCGGCATCGAGCTGCAGGTAGGCATAGGAAAATGCAGCGGCATAGACGAACAGTGCGGCGGCTGCCCGCCAATTCCCCGTGGCCTTGAGCGGTTGGCGACGCAAACGCAAGAGCAACCACAGCATCAGGGCACCCGACGCCAGGCGAACGGCGGTGAAGCTCGCCGCGTCGATCGCGGTGTCCTTCAAGGCCAGCCGGCACAGGAGGGAGTTGCCGGCAAATGCCAGCATGGCCAGGGCGGTCAGGAGCAAGGTGCTGGCGGTGGGCATTGGAGTCCTTGCGGCCCTCGGGCGAAAGGCCCCGCTGGGTCAGCGGCGCAGGTAGGCGGTGAAGTCGATGTCGTTGGCCGAGAGGATGGCCTGTACGCGGTTATGCACGTTGAGCTTGCGCAGGATCGCCGACACGTGGGCCTTCACCGTCGTTTCGGCGATGTCCAGGTTGTAGGCGATCTGTTTGTTCGACTCGCCCTTGGTCATGCGCTCCAGCACCAGTAGTTGCTTGCGGGTCAGGGCCTGCAGCAGCTCCGGGGGAATGCTGGACTCTTCATGGTGGCGGCGTGGCGAGGTTTTCTGGGTGCGGATAATGTCAGAGGGCAGGTAGACGTTACCGTTGAGGATCTGCTCGATGGCATCGGTCATCTGCGCGCGTGGCGACGACTTGGTGATGAAGCCCACCGCACCGTAAGTAATGGCTTGCAACACCACTTGTTTGTCCTGCTCGGCGGAGACGATCACCACCGGCACAGTCGGTGCCTCGTTGCGCAGGTTGATCAGGCCATTGAGGCCATGCATGCCGGGCATGTTGAGGTCGAGGAGGATCAGGTCCAGGTCGTCGTGTTCCTGGGTCAGGGCCAGGGCGCTGTCCAGGTCGGCGGTCTCCATCACTTCGCTGTCGGGAAAGCCGTCGCTGATAACGTTATGGATGGCTTCACGGAAGAGCGGGTGATCATCGGCAATCAGAATCTTGTACACGGCCTTTCACCTCATTGTTTTGATTATGGTGCGGTTGGCGTGGCCACGCAGGGTCAGGGTAGCGGTTCGGGATGGGCGGGCTGCAGGGGCAGGCCCGCCTGTTCCCAGGCATCGATGCCGTCACGGTACCAATAGAGTTGGGTATAGCCCAGTGCGCTAGCGCGCTTCACGGCATTCCAGCTCAACCAGCAGTCGGATCGGCAGTAAAAGACCAGCGGCCGCTCCTTGCGACCCTGGCTGGCGCGTTGCAGGTGGCTGGCGAAGTAATCCTGCCATTGTGGGGCGAGTTGGCCGTCGCCGGTGTTGGCTAGCCACAGGCTGCCGGGCAGGTTGGCATGGGGTTCGTCGGCGATGAACTGGCCATTGAGCCATTGGCGGCGGTAGACATCGATCAACAAGGCGTTGGGGAATTGTTGCAGGAGCGCCTGCAGGGCAGGGGTATCGATGGTGCGAGCGGGCTCGGCACGCTCCGGCGTGGGGCTGCGGTAGCGGGTAATCCGGTAGCCGTCGTCGGAAAACAGGGCCGATTCGGAGGTGTTCTCGGCGAGGGCGGGCAGGGCCGGCAGCAGGCCCAGCGCAAGGCAGCACAGGCAGGCGAAAAAGCGCTTCATGGTGATGTCTCTATTCTTCTTGTGCCGTCATTACATGCCAGTAGTGCTGGTTTGGGAATGCTACGTTGAGCGGGGAAAACCAGTACCAAAGTAGTAATTTTGTGTGCAACTCAGCCCGCCCGCCTCAGCGCAGCATGCTGCGGGTTGAAACTCCACAATGCCGCCAGGCTGAACAACAGCGTCAGCCCGACACATACGGCAAACGCCAGGCCATTGAATCGTCCGTACAGGGCATAGCGCACCAACTCCACGGCATGGCTGAACGGGTTCAGGGCACACAGCCAGTACAGCCATTCGCTCGCCTCGCGCATTTTCCAAAGCGGATACAGCGCCGAAGACAGGAAGAACAGCGGAAAGATCACGAAATTCATCACTCCGGCAAAGTTCTCCAGCTGGCGGATGCCATTGGACAGCAGCAGGCCCAGTGCACTGAGCAACAGCGCCACCAGCAGCAGCACCGGCAGCGCGGCCAGCAGCCCCATGGCAGGTGGCTGCACGCCGTACAGCCAGGCGATGCCGAGGAAGGCATACACCTGCAGTAGCGACACCAGGGCCGTCGCCAGCAGCTTGGCCGCTAGCAGGAAAGCGCGCGGCAAGGGGCTGGTGAGGAGCAGGCGCATGCTGCCCATCTCCCGGTCGTAGACCATCGACAGCGAACCCTGCATGCCGTTGAACAGCAGGATCATGCAGGCCAGGCCTGGGACGATGTAGGTCTCGTAGGTGATGTAGGTGGCGTAGGGCTCGATGATGGCGATGCCCAGCGCCGCACGAAAACCGGCAGCGAACACCAGCAGCCAGAGTAACGGGCGTACCAGGGCGCTGAGGAAGCGGCTGCGCTGCAGGACGAAACGCAGCCACTCGCGCAGCAGGATGCCACGCAGGCAATGCCAGTAGGGGATCAGCATGGTGCGAACTCCGTGATTGCGGTGCGTGTGGCGCGCCCGGCGTGAGGGCATTCGTCGCAGGGTGCTGCGCTGCGCGCACCTTGCACTGGCGAGTTCATGCGCAGGCCTTCGCCGTGGTGAGGCGCTCGAAGGCTTGCGCCAATCCGCCTGCTTCCTGGCCTCCGACGGCGCCGGCACGGTCGTCGGTGATGATCCGGCCCTGGTGCAACAGCAGCAGGTGGTCGTCCGCCTGCACCTCGTCCAGCAGGTGAGTGGTCCAGAGCACGGCCATGTTCTGATCGCGACACAGCCGCCGCACGTGCCGGTTGAGGCCATTGCGGCTGGCCGGGTCGAGCCCACTGCTGGCCTCATCGAGCAACAACAGGCTGGGTTCGTGGAGCAGGGCGCGGGCGATTTCCACGCGCCGGCGGTGGCCGCCATTGAGTAGGCGCACCTTTTCGCGCCGGCGCTGGCCAAGCTGTTGGCGCTCCAGTTCACGCTCGATGCGCAGTGCCGCAACCTTGCCCGACAAGCCGTGCAGGGCAGCGTGGTAGCGCAGGTTCTGCTCCACGCTCAAGTCCAGGTCCAGGGTACTTTGCTGGAACACCACCCCAAGCCGGGCAAGAGCGACGCGTGGCTGGTGCTTCAGCGAGTGGCCGCAGACGGCAATTTCGCCCAGTTGCAGGTCGTAGAGCCGGGTGAGCAGAGCGATCAGGGTCGACTTGCCGGCGCCATTGGGCCCGAGCAGGGCGGCAAACTCGCCAGCCGCCAGGCTGAAGCCAACCCCTTTCAGGGCTTCACGTTGGCCATAGCGGAAGCCGACTGCTGACACTTCCAGGGCATTCATGGCGTCACCACCACGCCCCAGGGGTAGCGGCCGACCTTGATGGATTTCTCCACCTTGAGACTGGCGACATCGATCACCGACACATCGCCGCTGATGCCATTGGTGGCCAGCAGACGTTTCTCGCCCGGAGTAAAGGCCATGTGCCAGACGCGCCGCCCCACCAGCAGGTAGTCGAGGACCTCATAGGTCTTGGCGTCCACTACAGCTACGTGATTGGCCGGCCCGAGGGCGACGAAGGCGTACTTGCCGTCGGAGGTGAGCCTCACCCCGACCGGCTGGACCTTGTCCGGGTGCACGCCCTTGATCTGGAACTTGAGGACTTTCTTGATCTGCCGGCTGGCCACATCCACCACGCTGACCGTGCCGCCGATCTCCGCGGACGCCCAGAGCAGGCTGCCATCCGGGCTGAACTCGACATGGCGAGGGCGCTGGTCCACCAGGGTGTTGTCCACTAGCTGGTGAGTGCTGGTGTCGATCCAATGCAGCATATTGGTGGTTTCGCTGGTATTCACCGCCCATTTTCCATCCGGGCTCACGGCCATGCCTTCCGGTTCGACGCCCACGTCGATCTGGGCCAGCACCTGGTCGCTCTGGGTGTCGACGACCGTCACCAGCGCGTCATCCTCATTGGAGATGTACAGCCAGCGATCATTGGGATGCAGGGAGAATTGCTCGGGGTCGGCTCCGGAGGGCAGCTCCTTGATGACCTTGCGACTGGCCAGGTCCATCACTTGCACGGTGTCCGAATCGCTGGCGCAGATGTATAGCAGCGTATTGTCGCGGGAGAGGGCGAGGCCACGGGGGCGCATGCCGACCTTGAGGCTGGCGGTGACCTCCAGGCTGTCGAGGTCGATCACGCTGATGCTGTCGTCCTTTTCGTTGGATACATAGGCCGTGGCGGCCAGGGCCTGCCCACCCAGGAGCAGGAGCGTGCCGCTCAGGATGGCAGCGATTGGCATAGGCATGGGGTCATCCTTCTTGTTGTGTGGATCCGCCGACGGCGAACTGGCGGCATTGGGTTTCGGGACGGTCGTAGCCAAGGCTGTCCAGTTCGCTGACCGGGTGCAGGAAGCCATCCTGGGGGGAGGTGCTGACCAGAGCGCGTGGATGGACCAGGGGAATGGGCTGGCGTAGCTGGCCGTCCCAGTCGCGATAACTCAGCTTGCGGCCTTTGAAGCCGTCCAGCGGCAGGTCGGCGGAAAGCGCCAGTTTGCGGATCGCCACGGCGTCGTCGGTCTTCAGGCGGGTGATGGCGCTGGCAATGCTGCGCACGGCGATCCAGGCGGCGAAGTCACGGTCGTTCATCCAGCGTCCGGCAAGCGCCTCGAAACGCTTCTGCAACTGCGCGGCGCCGTAGGTTTCCACCGTCTTGTGCCAGCCGGTTGCCGTGAGGCCCTGGGTACCGGCCACGGGGCGCGGGTACCAGGTGTTGTAGGGCAGGTATTCGCCGAAATCGCCGCGTTCGTCGGCCACCAGCACCACGTCGTATTCGGCGGCCTGGGTGAACAGCGGCATCTCCGCCTGGGCACTGCGGCGCTGGTCGTTGTCGAAGCTCCAGGGCTTTTCCGCCACCAGCTGCGCACCGAAGCGCCCCGCTGCACGGCGCAAAGAGGCGGCATAGGCCTGATCGTCAGGCTGTTGGCCGACGACCAGGAACCAGCGCTGCCATTTGCGCACTGCGAGGAACTGCGCCAGGGCATCGGTGAGCATGGCGCGACTCGGCAAACTGTGCAGCAGATTCCCCCGGCACTGGGCGCCGCGCAGTTCGTCGGCTGGGCTGCCGGCGTTGATCAGAAGACTGTCCGGCAGTGCATCTGCCAGTTGCAGCACCGAATCGGCCGGGGCGTTGACCACGAACAGGCGCAGGCCCGCCTGATGCAACTGCTTGGCTTCCGCCAGGAGTTGCTCGGGACTGCTGGCCTGGACTGGGCTCAGCTGGTAGCCGTGCTTGAGAAATCGCCCGGTGCTGTTGCTGTCGGTGATTGCCAGTTGTGCGCCGCGCAGGCCGGCATCCTCTGGCTCGGGGATGACGTTGGAGAGCAGCGGGCCACGCGCAGGTTGGTAGCTCAGGTAGCCGATGCGCACAGTCAGCTGGCCTGCTTCGGCATGGGCCTCTGTGGCCAGGGCGGCGCCGCCGGCGATGGCGAGCAGGTAGACCAGGCCATGGAACAGATACTGGCGCATTGCGGCGACTCCTCTACTGGTGTCGCCAGCATAAGAAGAGAGCAGGGGGCGGAAAATATGCAGAAAGTACCGGTCTTGCGGTACCAAGGTCGTAGAAAACCGAGGCTCGATCGGACCTAGCATGGCAGCACAAAAATCAGAAAGAGGCTGCTCCCATGCGTACCGTCAAGCATCTATTTTTGCCCCTGCTGCTGATCCTGAGCCTGCTGGGCTTCGACAGAGTACTGGCCGCTGGGGATCTGACCCGGCGCACCATCAGCCTGCCCGACCTGGTGCTGGGCTCGGAGGAGAGCGACTACAGCCTGTCGCAGCAGGAGTACCAACTGGAAACCGGCAAGGCCTACCAGCTCAAGGTCATCGCCAGCGGCAAGAAGGAATACGCCTTCCAGGCTCCCGAGTTCGCCACGTCGATCTACCTGCGCAAGGTCGAGGCGGGCGGTGTCGAGGTCAAGGCGGTGACCCTCACCGAGCTGGAGTTCGAAGATGCCAGCGAGGCGGAAATCTTCTTTGTGCCGATCAAGCCCGGTCGCTATCGCTTCTATGCCAAGGGCCTGGAGGCCAAGGGCATGCAGGGCAGCTTCGTGGTCAAGTAAGCCGCGCCATGGCCACGCTGGGGCATATGGCAAGGACAGCGGGGGGGCCGAGTTGCTCGGCGGCAGTGCAAGATCACTCAGCAAGCTCGAGATCTTCGTGATCCTGCTGCGCGGCTTGCCGGCAGGGAAAATCGCCCGACAAGCCCCTCCGCTCCTACAAGGCCTGCCACTTGTAACGCTCAACGCAGAAAGAGCCAATGAATTCGCGGCCTATCGCTTCGGCTCACCCCCAGTCCGTTCGATCGGCCTTGCAGCCCTAGCCCTCCATGTTGGCTTCCTGCAAGTTGGCGTCGGCCTGCCTGGCAGGTTGGTACCGAGTCTTGTCGAAACCCGATAATGGCGGCAAATCCACCCCTTCCGTCCCTGTCCGTGGTTCGTTGCGATCAGCGTTGCGTCCTCCTGTTCCCTGGCGGGCATGGCGTGGACTTGCTGCGAAAGCGCCTTCACTGGCCTACCGCCGCTCTACTACCAAGGGAGTAGGGGCTGGCCACCAAAGCAGCATTCTGCCGTTGGCCCATGGGTTCTTACCATCTCCTCACTGCGCTCCAACCGGGGCGCCGCCTTGCACAGCAGCTCGATGAGGAAACACGCCATGAACAAGAACAGCGCACTGCGCGGCCTGGTAATCGCTGCCGGCCTTACCCTGAGCGGATTGGCCCTGGCCCACGGCGACGTGGTACCGCAAGCGGTCAACACCGAGGGCCTGGAGCCCCTGGGCACGGAGTGGCTCGACGAGAACCCCTATCGCCAGCCTTATGAGAAGAACGGTCTGGCGGTGGAGATTGGCGCTTCGGCTTACAACCAGAACTGCGCCCGTTGCCATGGCCTGGAAGCCAAATCGGGCGGTATCGCCCCCGACCTGCGCTACCTGGAGGCCGACGTCAGCGGTGACGAGTGGTTCAAGGAGCGGGTGATCAACGGCGCGGTGCGCGATGGCGCGGTGTACATGCCGAAAATGGCCGATTACCTCAGCCAGGAAGCGCTTTGGGCCATTCGTAGCTACCTGGAAAGCGTCGCTGTAACCGAGTAACTGCCATGCGCCTGCTCGCCTTGCTGGTCTGTCTGCTGTGCCTGCCTGTTGCGCAGGCACAGGTGCGCCCCTATGACGACATCCTCGATTCGGGGGTGCTCAAGGTGGCGGTGTACGAGAACTTTGCGCCATACAGCTTCCAGGAGGCGGGCCGGGCGCGCGGGGTGGACGTGGACCTGGCCAAGGCCCTGGCCGAAGGGCTGGACCTCAAGCTTGAAGTACTTTGGGTAACGCCGGGCGAGAAGCTCGACGACGACCTGCGCAACTTCATCTGGAAGGGGCACTACCTGCGGCCAAATGTGCTGGCGGACGTAATGCTGCGGGTGCCCTACGACCGTGACTATGCCTTCAAGCGCAACGATGTGGGCGAGTTGGCCAACGAACTGGTGGTGATGTTCGCCCCTTATCAGCGCGAGCGTTGGCAGGTGGCCTATGACAGCCGCCGCCTACCGGAGGTGTCGAGCATCGGGGTATTCCAGTTCCATCCCATCGGTGTGGAGCTGGAGAGCGTACCGTCCTTCTACCTGACCTCGGTCTTCGGTGGGCGCCTGAGCCGCAACACCCATCACTATCCGGGGCCGCAGGCGGCATTCGAAGGCATGCGCAAGGGTGAAGTGGATGCAGTGATGGCGTTGCGTGGCGAGCTGGACTACATGCAGCACCAGGTTCGTGACCCGCAGATCAAGAATGCGGACAACACTTACCCCAACCTCGGCCAGCCCGATTGGGATATCGGCATGGCGGTGCACGAAAGCAACCGTCAGCTCGCCAATGCCCTGGAGGCGGAAGTCGACACCCTGGTGCGCGACGGCCGCATGCAGAAGCTCTACGCCGCCTACGGGCTGCGCTACGAACTACCGGGGCTTTACCAGGACGTTGAATGACACGGAGGTGCGGCATGCGCAGGCGTTCGTTGCTGGCGTTGGCCCTGCTGGGAGGCACCGCGCCCTTGTGGGCAGCACAGGACCCGGTGGAGTCGGTGATGTGGAGCTTCTTCCACAAGCGACTGCTGGAGGGGCAACCTTTCGTCTACGACGAAAAGGTGGTGCTGGAAGCGCCGCCCTTCGCCGAAGACGCCCGCCAGGTTCCGATCCAGGTGGATGCCCGTGCGTACAGCGGGCAGGTGGTGAAGATCATGGCCTGGGCCGAGCTGAACCCCATCCCGCAGATATTCACCTTCGTGCCGGGAGAGCGCGTGGCGCCGATGCTGGCTATCCGTATTCGCATCGAACAGGCGACGCCGATCCGTGCAGCGGTGTTGACCCGTGATGGTCTCTGGCACATCGGCTCGACCCGCATCGACGCTGCTGGCGGTGGCTGCACCGCGCCCAGCGTGGTGCGGGCCGAGGCTGGCTGGGAAGACCGGCTTGGACAGGTCCACGGCGCGCGCTTTGCCCATGGCGACGCCAGTCGCCTGCGCCTGCGGGTTGACCACCCGATGGACAACGGCCTGACCGGCGGCATCCCCGAATTCTTCATCAACCAGGCCGAGCTGCGGGATGCGCAAGGCAACCCCTTGGCGACCCTTGAACTGTTCCCAGCGGTGAGTGAGAACCCCACCATCAGCCTGGAAGTGCAGGGCGAGATCGAAGCTCGCCTGTGGCTACGGGACAACAACGGCAACGAATTCGAAGCCGCGTTCTGAAGGAGATTCCATGCGCCTGTTCGCCATGCTCATCGCCTGCCTGGCACTGGCCGCCCAGGCCAGCCAGGAATATCGGCTGCAACCGCGTGAAATCGCCTCCGATACCTGGCTGCTGGAAGGCAGCACCGACAACTTCGACAAAACCAACGGCGGCAATATCGTCAATACCGGTTTCATCGTCACCGACGCGGGCGTGGTGGTGGTGGACAGCGGGCCATCCAGGGCTTACGGCGAATCCATGCGCAAGGCCATTGCGCGGGTCACCGACAAACCGGTGGTGTGGGTCCTGCTGACTCACCATCACCCGGACCACGTGCTCGGCAACCAGGCGTTCGCTGATGTGCCCATCGCCGCGCTGGCTGGGACCCGCGACTTGCTGGCTGAGCAGGGCGACGCCATGGCGGAGAACATGTACCGCCTGGTGGGCGACTGGATGCGCGGCACTGAGGTACTCCTGCCGACTGAGCGGGTGCAACCCGGAATCCGTGAGCTGGGTGGTCACCGCTTTCGCATGCTGGGCCTGCGTGGCCATACCGGAGCCGACCTGGCCATCCTCGACGAGACGACCGGCGTGCTCTTCGCAGGCGATCTCGTGTTCTATCAGCGCGCCCTCACCACACCCAACAGCCCCGGACTGGATGCCTGGCTAGCCGATCTTGACCAGCTGGAACGATTGCCCTGGAAGCAGGTGGTGCCCGGCCATGGCCCGGTCAGCACGGACCGCGCGCCCTTCGCCCAGATGCGTGACTACCTCGGCTGGCTCGACGGCCTGCTTCGCGATGCGGCGGAGCAGGGCGAGGAGATGAACGAAGTGATCCGCGCGCCAATCCCCGTGCGCTTCGCCGCTGTCAGCTTGAACCGGTACGAGCTGATTCGCACAGTCAGCCATCTCTACCCGCGCTATGAAGCACAGCGGTTGCATCGAGTGGACAGTGCCGCGGCCGAGTAGGGTCGCAGGATCATGGTACGGCTCGGGCTGCACAGGTCCGACACCCCATCCGTTATGGCTGACTGGGCCGTGGTGCGGCCCTTTACGAATGAAGCTTCATCCCAGCCTCACTCCACTTCGCCCCAACGGTTGCGTTGAACTTGATGCATATCAACTCAACCAGGCACGGCCAGGCGCAGCCTGACCCAATACAGGGCAGTTACAGCATTCAGACCCGGTCTCTTGCAGGCGGAGCCAGGGAATAAACAGGCGTCGGGAAATAACCACCAAATCCTTTGGAGGTTTCCATGAGCCAATATCGCCGACTGTTGCTGATCCTCGAGTCCGTCGCACGTCCATCCTCCGCTCTGAGCCGGGCTTCCGCCCTGGCTGAAGCCAGCGGTGCTGCCATTCACATCGTCACCTGTGGCGGCCCCTACTCGACCGTGTGGTTGATGGACAAGGCGGTGCAGGAGCACATGCATGTCGACTTCATGAAAGGGCAGGAGGCGCATCTGAAGGAAGTCGCGGAGCCCTTGCGCGCCAAGGGTCTCCAGGTGACCACTGAAGTGTTATGGACTGAGGACCCGGTAGGGGAACTCATTCGCCATGTGAAGGAGTTGCCAGCGGACCTGGTGATCAAGGACACCCATCACGAGCCTGCGCTCAAGCGGGCGTTCATGACTCCGCTGGACTGGCAGCTGCTTCGCGAGTGCCCGGTACCCGTGAACCTGGTGACCTTTGCCGAGCAGCCGTTGCCGCGCAAAGTGGTTGCAGCCGTGGACTTGTCCCAGCCGGAAAGCCAGATTGGGGGTGTCAACGAACGCATCCTCGCGGCCGCCAACGATCTGGCGCTGCAAAGCAATGCCGAGTTGCACTTGCTGCATGCCTACGAGAATTCGCCCGCCTACCTGACCTATGCCGCCGGCCCGGTGGGCTGGTCCAAGGAGTTGCAGGACGAGCTGACTGGCTTGTTGCGCGCCAACTTCAATCAGTTCGCCGAAAAACATGGCGTCCCGGAGAAGCGTCGGCACGTGGTATTGGGTTCGCCGATCCGGGTCATTTCCGACTTCGCCGGCCGCGAGCATATGGACGTGGTCGTGATGGGGACGTTGAACCGCAAGGGCTTGGAGAAAGTGCTGGGTAGTACCGCCGAGCAGGCGCTGTACCAAGTGCCCAGCAGCATCCTTGCTGTCAGGCCGCCGACTGAAGGTTGAAGCAGGGTAGGGGCAGTGCGTGACCCAATGATGTTGTGCGGGCAACCTCGTTCCTTGCCCATGCGCCGCCAGGTGCACAGGGCGCAAGCTGGACGGGTGGATTTTCAGCTTCGCGAACGTATTAGACCCTACAAACATGTGACGTCTTGCTACACCTAATGAATAGATGACGGGATTCGAGGGCTGCCTGATGACGCGCTCCGATTCGATCCAGATTCCGATACGTGACCGGGTGGCCGCTGGCCAGGCCCTGGCGCCCATGCTTTACGCGTACCGGCGCCGAGCTGACACCATTGTGCTGGCCTTGCCGCGCGGCGGTGTCCCCGTGGCCTTCGAGATTGCCACAGCCCTGGAACTGCGCCTGGACTTGATGCTGGTGCGCAAGCTGGGAGTTCCATACCACGAGGAACTGGCCATGGGTGCCATCGCCAGTGGTGGCGTCCGCGTACTCAACCGCGACGTGGTGAAGATGCATGGCATCGATGAGGCTACGCTGGATGAAGTGGCGCAGCGGGAGATGCTCGAGTTGCAACGTCGCGAGCGGGTCTATCGTGGCAATCGCCCCCAACCCGACCTGCAGGGTCAGCAGGTGATTCTGGTGGACGATGGTCTGGCCACCGGCGCGACCATGCGCGCAGCCGTGCGCGCGGTGCGCCGCCTCGGCGCCGCGCGGATCGTCGTTGCGGTACCGGTGGCGCCGGATGACACCGTGGCAGAGTTGCGTGAGGAGGTGGATGAAGTGGTCTGCCCCTTCATGCCTGAATGGTTCATGGCGATCGGCCGCTGGTATGTGGACTTTTCACAGACCACGGACCAGGAGGTGATCGCCCTGCTACAACGTGCCTGGCGCCGTGAACAGCACGGACCTGGCTGAGTTCCCGGAGGTGACTGATGCTTCAACCTCAACATCAATGTATCGAACTAACGGATGTGCAACTGGTGGGGGACCTGCTGTTGCCTCCGGGCGCCAAGGACCTGGTGGTGTTCGTGCATGGCAGCGGTAGCAGCCGCTTGAGTCCACGCAATCAGCATGTTGCCCGGTACCTGAGCGATCGTGGCCTCGCCACTTTGTTGTTCGATCTGCTCACCGAGCGAGAGCAGCGTATCGACCAGGTTACCTGCGAGTTGCGGTTCGACATTCCGATGTTGACGCGTCGGCTGGTAGGCGTGCTTGACTGGATTGCGGCCAAACCCGAACTGCGCCATCTGCCCGTCGGGCTGTTCGGTGCGAGCACTGGCGCAGCGGCGGCGATACTGGCAGCGGTGGAGCGACCGCGGTCTGTCCACGCCATAGTCAGCCGAGGCGGCCGGACCGACCTGGCGGGTGAGGCACTGGAGAAGGTTCAGGCTCCGACCCTGCAGATTGTCGGTGCCCGCGACCTGCCTGTTCTCGGCCTGAATCGCAAGGTCAGCCGTGCATTGGGCTGCGAACAGCGCTTGGAAGTGATCCCTGGTGCTACGCACCTGTTCGAGGAGCCAGGCACCCTGCAGGAGGCTGCGCGACTGGCGGGTGACTGGTTCGAGAGCCATCTGCGCGAGCCGATCCAACTGGGCGCCTAGGCCCTGTTCATGCGAGATACCTGAGCCGCCGCCGGTGGAAAGGACGCGTGGATGAAGATTCAGGCGCTCAGTCCAGCGCAGGCTCTGGTCAGCCTCAAAAGCAGCGAGGATGGCCTTGCGGAAGCGGAGGCTGCGCGGCGTCTGGAGTTTTTCCAGCCTAACCGTATCCAGCATGTGCAGCGGGTGCCGTGGTGGCGACGACTTCTGGCAGGCTTTACCCACTTCCTCGCGATCGTCTTGTGGTTGGCCGCGCTGCTGGCCTTCTTCGCCGAATGGAGCGATCCGGGCAAGGGGATGGCGACGCTGGGTGTGGCCATCATCTGCGTCATCCTGATCAACGCGTCCTTTTCCTACTGGCAAGAACACCGGGCGGAGCGCTCGATCCTCGCCCTGGAACGCTTGATGCCCGACACCGTCCGGGTCATGCGTGACGGCCGCTTGCGCAAGCTCAAGCGTGCGGAGTTGGTGCCAGGCGATGTTCTGCTGTTGTCGGCCGGTGACGATGTGCCGGCCGATTGCCGGGTGATCGAGGCGTTCGACGTGCGTGTCAATACCGCGACCCTGACTGGCGAGTCCTATCCGGTGGCCCGCGATGCCGTCCCCACCGACACCTCCGACCTGATCCACTGCCGAAACATTCTCCTAGCGGGTACCTCTCTGGCCAGCGGAGAGGCGCGGGCGCTGGTCTATGCCACGGGGATGCGCACGGAGTTCGGTCACATCGCCCAGCTCATGCAGACCGGTGGCGAGGTGGAAAGCCCGTTGCAGCTCCAGATCAACCGCTTGAGTCGGCTCATTGCGATGCTGGCCGTGTTGCTGGGTGTCCTGTTCTTCGGTCTTGGCCAATGGGTCGGGCTGGGGTTCTGGAACAGCTTCCTGTTCGGCATCGGGATCATCGTGGCCAATGTACCGGAGGGTCTGCTACCGACCGTGACGCTGGCCCTGGCTATCGGCGCCCAGCGCATGGCCGCCAGGCAAGCGCTGATCCGAAACCTGCCAAGTGTCGAGACGCTGGGTTCGGCAACGGTCATCTGCACGGACAAGACCGGCACGCTGACGCAGAACCGAATGGAGGCGCGGCTGGCTGTGTATGCGGGTACTGATATCGACCTGACTGCCGGGCAGGTCGCTTTGCCGGCCACCCTGGTGGCCGTGGCTGCCCTCTGTCAGACGCTCCAGCCAGGCGAGGTCGATGGCCAGCAAACGCTGGTCGGTGACCCGTTGGAAGAGGCGCTGTTGCGGATGGCCGAGAACGCAGGCGCTGCGCAGGCGATACCGCGTGTGGACGAACTGCCGTTCAGCGCCGAGCGGCGCATGCTTTCGACCCTGCACCGCTCCGAGCAGGGCCTGGTGCTTTACAGCAAGGGCGCCCTTGAAGCGTTGCTGCCCATCGCTACGCGGGTCCAGACCGCTCTTGGAGAGTCGCCCCTGGACGAGACACAGCGCAATCAGTGGCGTAATGCCGAGCATCGCCTGGCGGACCGGGGATTGCGGGTGCTGGCCTTTGCCTTCAGGCCGGTGGCGGAGGGTTATGAGCGTGACCAGTTGGAGCGTGAAATGGTGCTGATCGGGCTCGTGGGGCTGGAGGACCCGCCTCGTCCAGAGGTGCCCTCGGCGGTCAGGCGCTGCCGGGCGGCGGGAATCCGGGTCCTCATGGTTACAGGAGACCATCCCCGTACCGGAGTGGCCGTAGCCCGTGAAATCGGCTTGGCCGAGGGCCAGCCCACGGTCATCACCGGGACAATGCTGGCCGCCATGTCACACAGCCAGCTGAGCCTGGCCCTGGAGGCGCGGGAACTGATCTTTGCCCGGGTCAATCCGGAGCAGAAGCTGCTCATCGTCAAGGAGCTTCAGGCCAAAGGTGAAACGGTGGCAGTCACCGGCGATGGGGTGAATGACGCACCCGCTCTGCGCCAAGGCGATATTGGTATTGCCATGGGCCTGTCCGGCAGCGATGCCGCACGGGAAGCCTCCGACATGGTGCTGCTGGATGACAATTTCGCCAGCATCGTTGCCGCGGTGGAGGAGGGGCGTGCAGTCTTCCAGAACATCCGTCGATTCATGACCTACATCCTTACCTCCAACGTCCCGGAGATCGTGCCCTACCTGGCCTTTGTGCTGTTCCGCATTCCGCTGCCACTCACCGTTGTGCAGATTCTGGCGGTCGACCTTGGTACCGATATGCTGCCGGCCCTCGGGCTAGGTGCGGAGCGTCCCGATGCCGAGATCATGCAGCGCCCGCCGCCTGCGCGGCATGAGCGGCTGTTGGACAGGCGCCTGCTGGCACGTGCCTATCTGGTGCTCGGGCCCATGGAAGCTGCGGCAGCATTGGCAGCCTTTTTCTATGTGCTTGATGCCGGCGGTTGGCAATACGGCGTGCTGTTGCCTGCCGATGCCCCGTTGTACCAAGCTGCGACCACCGCATGCCTCAGCGCCATCGTGGTCATGCAGATGGTGAACTTGTTCCTCTGCCGCAGCGAGCGGGGGCGGGCATTCGGCAGTGGCTGGCCGAATGGGCTGATCTGGGCCGGACTTGCGTTCGAGGTAGTGCTGATCCTGTTGATCGACTACACGCAGCTCGGCAACTGGCTGTTCGGTACCGAGCCTTTGTCTGCCAGGGTCTGGCTGTTCATGCTGCCGTTCGCATTGGGCATGGTCCTGCTCGAAGGGCTGCGCAAGGTCGCAGTCGCGCGCCGACGCTGAGCTGAGTGCGATTCAGATCAGCACGCTGGCGATGGCGAAGTAGATCAGGATCGAGAGCAGGTCCTGGATGACGGTCGCCAAGGGGCCGCTGCCGAACGCAGGGTCCAGCGAGAGGGTGCTGAGCAGCCAGGGCAGCGCCATGGCCGCCAGGGTGGCGGTTCCGCATGCCGCGAATACGGCGAGACCAACGCAAAGTGCGACGTCGGTCGCTCCCCAGATCCACCACACCAGGGGACCCGCCACCAGTGCCAGGGTGAGCCCAATGGCCAGGCCGACCAGCAATTCGCGCCGCAGCATCTGACCCATGCTGGCACCCACCGATAGGCCACGAACGACCACGGTCTCGGTCTGGGTGCCGACAGCGTCCGCCAGGTAGACGATCCCGGGCAGGAAGAAGGCGAGCATGAGCGTGCTTTCCAGCTGGTTCTGAAAGCGCTCGACGAAATTCGCCGCCAGCAGGGCGCCGATAAGCCCGACCAGCAACCACGGGATCCGATGCTGGAAGCGCCGCTCGACTGCCTCCTCACTGGAGGTCCGAGCACTCTCGGTGCCCTTGATGAAGCCACCGAGACGCGTGAGGTCTTCCTCATGCTCCCACAGTAGGACCGCCAGCAGGCGATGGGGCGGGATCACGCCGACCAGTCGGCCATTCGCATCGACCACGGTGAGCGCCGACTCGCCATGGCGAACGGCGCGCCAGGCGGCGATTTCCTGGTCCTCGTGGGGCGTCACAGTAGGCGCATCACGGTCCATCAAGTCATCCAAGGCAGCGTCTGCGGGTGCGCCGAGCAGGTCCTCGATCCGCACCAGCCCAAGGAAGCGCTGATCCTCGCAGACCATGATGTGGCTGGCGCAATCATAGTGGTGGCTCATCAGGGTTGCGCGGGCGTCGCCGACCAGTCGGTCGGGCGGGAACACTGGAATTCGAGTCGTGGCATGTTGTGCCGCGGTTTCAAAGCTGATTCGCTCGCGGGCGACCTTGGTGTCCAACAGCATGGGCATCTCCTGGCCTGTGTGGGGAGAGAGGCATGACGCTCGCTACCAGTCTGGGATCGTCTGGACTATAGGCGCTATTGCGCTCGCTGCCGTGCCTGCACGACCGCCTGGCATCCCCCCCAAGCTTCTTCCGGTTTTCTTGATGTTGATCAAGCGGATCGGCAAGCCCGCTGCCTAGGCTGAGTTCAATAGGTTCGCGGAGGGACGGTAATGCGCAGCGAAGCGAACACCGCTTGTCATCCGAGGTTTGGCGCGTTGCAGGTGGGGCGTGATACCTGCGTATACCCGGCGGATCATCATGCGTGCCTATAGCCTTGAGCGTCCCGAGTTGCTGCGTGACCACCTGGCCAGGAAGAGCCAGGTGTTCGAGTTGCGGGCGAGCGGCCCAGGCGTCTATGCCTGGCAGCAGGTCTGCGATCAGGACTCGCATCCCTTCGCACCGCCTGTCGACCCGCCAGGCTGCTCCGCCAAGTCCTTCTTCTTCCCCGAGCGGGAGTTGCTGTTCCGTTTCGACGGTGGCGCCTTCTACTCGGAATTACCCGCTGTCAGGCCTCAGGTTCTGTTCGGCCTGCCAGCCTGCGATCTGCAAGCGATCGCCTACCAGGACCGTTTCTTTGCCGCTGACCCGTATTACCAGGCGCGACGCGAGGCCACGCTGCTGGTGGGTGTCGATTGCCTGCACAGCTGCGGCCACGGCTCCTGCAGTCTGTTCGGTTGCGGGCCACAGGCGCAAGCCGGTACCGCCGACCTGGTGTTGGTGCCCCAGCAAGGCATGGCGACTAGCTGCCTACTGGTCACTTCACTGGCTGGGGCGCGTGCATTGTGCGGCCTCGAGTTGGAAACCATGGAGAGCGACTGGCCGCACGAACGGGCCTTGGCCGGCGAGCGGGTGATGTACGAGCAGAGGAATACGGACGCCATCATCGAGGGCATCGCCGCGATCAATGCCGGCTGGGTGAAACAATCCACCTGGGACGAATTGGGGCAGCGCTGCCTGAACTGCACGGGCTGCACCAGCGTATGCCCGACCTGCTCTTGCTTCACGGCAGTCGACATACCGGCAGCCAGCTCGGGCATAGGGCACTTACGGGAGTGGGCCTCATGCCTGGACGAGAATTTCCAGCGCGAGGCGGGAGGGCGCAATCCCAGCGCAAGCGCTGGGCAACGGGTCCAGCGATTCTGGTTCCACAAACTCGGGGAGGCATTCCGCGCCCGCATGGGCGGATATGGCTGCGTCGGTTGCGGCCGCTGTGACCGTCATTGCCCTGATGGCATGGGGCTGATGGGCGTCATGCATCGGCTGGAGCAACCATGAACGGCGTCACCCCCCGCAGGGTGCACCTGCTCTGCCAGTACCCGGACGGCGAAAATGCGCGGCACTTCAGCTTCCGCATCGCACGCCCGCAACCGCGGGATTTCGAGGTGATTCCCGGCCAGTTCTTCATGCTCAGCGTGCCAGGCTGCGGTGAAGCACCCTTCAGTTATGTGAGTGTCCCGGACCTGGAGGGGCGATTCGATGCCCTGATTCGCCGGCAGGGTGGCCTGACCGCTGCCTTGTTCGAGCAGCCCGAAGGCGCGCTTCTCGGCTATCGCGGCCCCTTCGGAAAAGGCTGGCCGTTGTTGCTCGGTAATGAACGCTTGCTGCTGGTAGCCGGCGGTTGCGGGCTGGCGCCACTCGCCGGAGTCGTGGATGAGGCGGGGCTGGCCCTCTATCCGATTCGCATGACGGTGATCTACGGGGCGCGCCATCGCCAGAGCCAGGTCCTCGGCCGTGAACGTGAGCGCTGGAAGGGCCGCGTCACCTTGCATGAGACCTGCGATGACGAGCCTCGTGGGCAGTGTCATGGCAACCCCTTGCAGCAGCTGCGGATGCAACTCGCTCTAGAACGCCCGGATGCTGTGTTCTGCTGCGGCCCGGAGCCTTTCATGCAGGCGGTGGCGGGTGAATGCCTGAAACACGGGGTGCTGGCCAACCGCATCTGGCTGTCCATCGAACGCAACATGGCGTGCGGCACCGGCCTGTGCGGGCACTGCTACCTGGGGTCCAGTTACGTCTGTACGGACGGTCCGACCTACCGCTACGACCGTTACCGGGAGTTGTTGGGAATCGGCAATGCCCATCCGCCAACGTTCAGTAGCGAGTTTTGCTGAGAAGGGAGACGCGCCATGCGCTCAACCATGATCGAGAAAACCGCCAGCGACTTGCCAGTGAGTCCCAACTGGCTGGACAGCGCCCAGGCGCGGGCGGCGTTCTCCTGGGCAGCGGAGGCCCGCGAACTGGTTGGCCTGCCGGGAGGCGGGCTGAACCTGGCCTTCGAAGCCGTCGACCGCCATGCTCAGGGTCCGCGTCAGGACCGGATAGCCCTGCGGCTACTGGACCGTGATGGGCACAGCCGTGATATCAGCTACCGCGCGCTGGGCCTCCAGACCAATCGCTTCGCTCACTTGCTGCAGCGCCTTGGCGTCGCCAGCGGCGAGCGGTTGTTCGTGCTTTGCGAGCGCGGGCTGGAGCTCTACCTGGGCGTATTGGGGGGGCTGAAGCATGGATGCGTGGTCTCGCCGCTGTTTTCCGCGTTCGGACCGGAACCTATCGCCACCCGCATGCGCCTGGGTGAGGGCAGCATCCTGGTGACCAGCGAGGTGCTGTACCGCCGGAAAGTGGCCGACATTCGCGCCAGCTTGCCTTCGCTCAAGCACGTACTGCTGTTCGGCATTCCTGAAGGCGAGGCATTGCCTGATGGGACGCTGGACCTGCACGCGATGCTGGCCGACGCCGAGGACAGCTTCACGGTTGCCCCCACTACGGCCGAAAGCCCCTCGCTCCTGCATTTCACCAGTGGCACCACCGGCACCCCGAAAGGCGCACTGCACGTGCACGGCGCTGCCGTGACCCACTATGTCACCGGCAAATACGCGCTGGACCTGCATCCGGATGATATCTACTGGTGCAGTGCCGACCCAGGCTGGGTCACCGGTACCTCCTATGGCATCCTCGCGCCGCTGATGCTGGGGGTGACCTGCATCGTCGATTGCGCCGAGTTCGATGCCGAGCGCTGGTATCGAATCCTCGAACAGCAGCGGGTCAGCGTGTGGTACACCGCACCCACGGCCATTCGCCTGCTGATGAAGGCCGGCGCGGCGCTGGCCGCTGCGCATCACTTCCCGGCCCTGCGCTTCGTCGCCAGCGTCGGCGAGCCGCTGAACGCGGAAGCCGTCTGGTGGGGCAAGGAAGTGCTCGGTCACCCCATCCATGACAACTGGTGGCAGACAGAAACCGGCGGAATCATGATCGCCAACACGGCCGCCATGGCCATCAAGCCCGGCTCCATGGGCAAGCCGCTGCCGGGTGTCGAGGCGGCGATCGTCGATCACAGCGAGGAAGGCCGACTGACACTGCTGGGTAACGAGCAGGTGGGCGAGCTGGCGCTGAGAAAGCCCTGGCCGGCACTGTTCAGGGCTTACCTGGGGCAGGCGGAACGCTACCAGCGCTGCTTCGCCGGGGATTGGTACCTCAGCGGCGACTTGGCCCGCCGCGACAGCGATGGTTATTACTGGTTCGTCGGGCGCAGCGACGATGTGATCAAGTCTGCCGGTCACCTGATCGGCCCATTCGAAGTGGAGAGCGTGCTGATGGAGCTGCCGGCCGTTGCGGAGGTGGCGGTGATCGGCAAGCCGGACCCGCTGCTGGGCGAGACGGTGAAGGCCTTCGTTTCGCTCAAGGGTGGATACGCCGCGAGCCCGGCCCTGCACGACGAGCTGCTCGGCCATGCGCGCAAGCGACTGGGAGCAGCGGTGGCGCCCAAGGAGTTGGAGTTCGTTGCGAGTCTGCCGCATACCCGCAGCGGCAAACTGATGCGGCGCCTGCTCAAGGCCCGTGAGCTCGGCTTGCCGGAAGGCGATCTCTCGACGCTGGAGAATCCCTCATGAACACGCCAGACGTGCCGTACCCGGCAGAATTCGCCTTGCGTCTGTTGCGCGACATGTTGCGTATCCGCCGCCTGGAGGAACGCGCGGCGGAACTGTATGGGGAAAGCAAAATCCGTGGCTTTCTGCACCTGTATATCGGCGAGGAGGCGGTGGCGGCCGGCGCGCTGCATGCGCTGGCGATCGACGATGCGGTGGTGGCGACCTACCGCGAGCACGGCCACGCGCTGCTCAAGGGCGTGCCCATGACCGCGATCATGGCTGAGATGTTCGGCAAACAGGAGGGCTGCTCACGAGGGCGCGGCGGCTCGATGCACTTGTTCGACGCCCGCACACGCTTCTATGGAGGCAACGCCATCGTCGCCGGTGGCCTGCCGCTGACGGTGGGGCTGGCGCTGGCGGAGCGGATGCAAGGCGGCAACCGGGTCAGCGCCTGCTTCTTTGGCGAGGGTGCAATGGCCGAGGGCGCATTCGCCGAGTCGTTGAACCTGGCTGCCCTTTGGCAGCTACCTGTGCTGTTCTGCTGCGAAAACAACCTGTATGCGATGGGCACAGCATTGGCCCGCTCGCAATCCCAGCTCGACCTGTGCGCCAAGGCAGGGGCCTTCAAGGTCACCACTCGTGCTGTCGACGGCATGGACGTGGTGGCCGTGCACGAGGCCACGCGGGAGGCTGTGTCGGCGATACGGGCCGGGGGTGGACCCTACTTCCTGGAGTTTCAGACCTATCGCTTCCGCCCGCACTCGATGTTCGATCCCGAACTGTACCGTGACAAGGCCGAAGTGGAGAAATGGAAGGAGCGGGGGCCGATCCACACCTTCAGCGCACGGCTGAAGGCGCAGGGTCTGCTGGACGAGGCCGGTTTTCTGGTAATCGCCGACGAAGTGAACGAGGAGGTCGAGGCGGCGGTGGCCTACGCCGAGGCCGGCAGCCTGGAGCCTACGGCTGATCTCGCCCGCGATGTCTACACTCCGGAGGTGGCGCCATGAGCGAGCCGACCACCTACCGCGCGGCGATACGCGAGGCGCTGCGTGAAGCCCTGCAACGTGACCCGCGGGTGTTCCTGATGGGTGAAGACGTTGGCCGCTATGGCGGTACCTACGCGGTGACCAAGGGATTGCTGGATGAGTTCGGCCCGGAACGCATCCGAGATACGCCGTTGTCGGAACTGACGTTCGTGGGCGCTGGCATCGGTGCGGCGCTAGGCGGCATGCGCCCAATCGTGGAAGTGATGACGGTGAACTTCAGCCTGTTGGCACTGGACCCGCTGATGAATACGGCGGCGACCCTGCGGCATATGTCCGGCGGGCAGTTCTCCGTGCCGCTGGTGCTGCGCATGGCCACTGGTGCCGGCCGCCAACTGGCGGCCCAGCATTCGCACAGCCTCGAAGGTTGGTACGCGCACATCCCCGGCCTGAAGATTCTCGCTCCGGCCACCCTTGAGGACGCTCGCGGCATGTTCTGGCCGGCGCTTGAGGACCCGGACCCGGTGCTGATCTTCGAGCATGCTCAGCTTTACAACCTGGAAGGCCAGTTGAGCATCGCAGAGCCGGTGGATATCCGCTCGGCGCGAGTGCGCCGCGAGGGCCGCGACCTGACGCTGGTCGCCTACGGCGGCACCCTGGGCAAGTCGCTGGCAGCCGCCGAGCAACTTGCCGGCGAGGGGATAGACGCGGAAGTGATCGACCTTCGCGTGTTACGGCCTCTGGATGACGCGACGATCCTGGCTTCGGTGCGCAAGACCCGCCGCGCGCTGGTGGTCGACGAAGGCTGGCGCAGTGGGAGCCTGTCAGCGGAGATCATCACGCGCATCGTTGAACAAGGTTTTTTCGAACTGGATGCGCCGCCGGCAAGGGTCTGCAGCGCGGAAGTGCCGATTCCTTACGCCAAGCACCTGGAAGAGGCCGCGCTCCCGCAGGTGCCGGATATCGTAGCCGCAGCCCATGGCATTTGCGGGTAATGACTCCCAGGTCCGCTCTGGGCCAATGAGGTGCGGATGATCGAGTTCAAGCTGCCGTCGCTGGGCGCCGACATGGATCAAGGGACCTTGCTGGAGTGGCGGGTCAAGCCCGGCGACAAGGTCCAGCGCGGGCAGGTGGTCGCCGTGGTCGACACGGCCAAGGCGGCGGTGGATGTGGAGTGCTGGCAGGACGGCGAGGTGTTCCAGTTGCTGGTCGAACCGGGCAGCAAGGTGCCGGTGGGCACGGTGATCGCCACCTTGCTCGAGGCGGGGGAGTCCCCCGAAACCGCGCGGCGCCGGCCCGAGGCACCGCCAGTCGCAGCCGCTCCATTGCCGGCTGCCAGCCGGCCAAAGGTTTCCCCGGCTGCTCGGCGGCGTGCCGGGGAGCTTGGCATCGATCCCGAAACCCTGAGCGGCAGCGGTCCCCATGGCGTCGTTTCGCTGGAGGATGTGGAGCGGGCTGCGGCCGCCACTGCACCCGTTGATCGGGCGGCTGCCATGCGCCAGGCGATCGCTGCCTTGATGAGCCGTTCCAAGCGCGAGATTCCGCATTACTACCTGTCGGAAACCATTCCCCTTGGCGCAGCGTTGGCCTGGTTGCAGATGCACAACGCCGGGCTGCCGCCGGAAGAGCGCCTGTTGCCGACGGTGATGTTGCTCAAGGCCGTGGCCCTGGCGCTGCGTGAGCACCCCGAGTTCAACGGTCACTGGCGCGAGGGGGCCTTCAAACCGGTGACGGGCATTCACCTGGGGGTTGCCATCGCGCTGCGGCAGGGCGGTTTGGTCGCGCCCACGCTTCAGGACGTCGCTGACAAACCTCTTGCGCAGTTGATGACCGAGCTTGCCGACCTGGTGGTGCGCGCGCGTAACAGCTCACTGCGCAGCTCAGAGTTGGGCGAGGCAGGCTTGACCGTGACCCAGCTCGGCGAGCAAGGGGCAGATTCGGTGTTCGGGGTGGTCTACCCGCCCCAGGTATCGCTGGTGGGCTTTGGCCGAATCGCCGATCGACCCTGGGTGGAAGATGGAAACCTTTGCGTAATGCCGACGGTGATATCCAGCCTGGCGGCCGACCATCGGGCCAGCGATGGACATACCGGCGCCCGGTTCCTCGCTGAAATCAAACGACTGTTGCAGACACCTGAGCGGTTATGAGGAGCGCACCATGAATGACGCGACGATTCGCCAGCAGGTGCTGGATGCGCTGAAGAGCGTTGCACCCGAGATCGAACCGCAGCATCTGCGCTGTGATCGGCCATTGCGCGAGGAGGTGGACCTGGATTCGATGGACTGGCTGCGCTTTCTCGGCACTCTGCATCGATCGACCGGGGTGAACATTCCGGAAGCGGATTACCAGCAGCTCGATAGCGTGGATGCCCTGGTGGCGTATCTGCGCCCACGAATGGGCTGATGTCGGACGATCCAAGGGCACGTCGGCTGAACACGAGCGCAGCCAGGTACCCGCCATCCCGGGCAACCTGTCCAACGGGGAGTGGTGTCTATATTGAGAAGGCCCCTTATCGCCTGGTTTGACGACGCACGATGAAATACTTCGACTGGCTGCCCGCGGATGCCGCGCACATCGTCTTCGTGCTGTTCCTGTCCTTTCTCATCGGGCTGGAACGGGAAGAACGCAAAGCCAGCAATGAGCGCTTCGCTTTTGGGGGCGTGCGCACCTATCCGCTGATAGGCCTTCTTGGTTATGCCATAGCGGCGCTGTCGGGTGGCAACTTGCTGGCGCAGATGCTGGGATTTGCTGTGCTGGCCGGGTTCTTGATGATGGCCTACTGGCACAAGCTCACTTCGTCGGGCTATTCAGGGGTTACCTCGGAAATGTCCGGCTTGACCACCTACCTGATGGGGGCCCTGGTCTATCGCGAGATGTTCTGGCTGGCCACTGCACTGACCGTATCGAGCATTCTTCTGCTTGAACTCAAGGCGCAGTTGGAAAACCTGGCAAAGCGTATCGAGGCGACGGACATTCTCACGTTTGCCACGTTTCTGTTGCTTTCGGCCGTGATCCTGCCGCTGCTGCCCAACGAACAACTGACTCAGTTCCAGATCAACCCCTTCAAGACATGGCTCGTTGTGGTGGCGGTCAGCGCCGTTTCGTATGGCAGCTATGTGCTGCAGAGAGTGACCAAGGGTCAGGGTGGCTTGCTCCTGTCCGCGTTGGTCGGCGGTGCCTATTCGTCGACGGTGACGACCGTAGTCCTCGCTAGAAGATCAAGGCAGGATGAACAGGCTCACCTCTATTCCGGTGGCGTGCTGATTGCGTCAGGCGTTATGTATCTGCGCGTGGCAGTGTTATTGGCGCTGTTCAATCATGATTTGATGGATCTGCTGGCACTTCCCTTTGTCGCTCTGGGCTGTGTGGCGATGCTGATCGGTTGGCTCTGGTCCCGCAGGGGCGATGAAGGCACCGCCAGGGATATGGCTCCGTTCGAGCCGAAGAACCCACTCGAAATCAGTGCGGCACTGCTGTTCGCGCTGCTATTTGTGGGCATGCTGGTGGCGACGCAGTTAGTCAGTCGGCATCTCGGCGTGGCAGGTGTCTATACGCTTGCGACCCTGATGGGCGTTATCGATGTCGATCCCTTCATCATGGGCATGACTCAGTCTGCCTCGACCATCACGCCCTTGCCCGTGGCAGGGACGGCAATCATTGTTGCGGCGGCCAGCAACAACATGGTGAAGGGGATCTATGCGTTTGTGCTTTCTTCGCGGAAAGCGGGAATGGAGAGCATGTGTTTTCTATTCGGGCTGGCTGCCTGCGGTTTGCTCCTTCTCTTTTTCCTGAGGTGATATCAGCAGGCAACGAAATGTTCACGAGTACCTGACGGCGCCTTCACGTCACGGTGGGTAGGCTCGCGCTCATTTGGGGCAGTCCCTGCGATCGGTGAAGAGGTCACTCATGCAAAGTATCACTGCCATTATTGGGCGCAGCCTGGGGCTGCTGGTTGGCTGCCTGTTCGCGGTGGTCGCCCAGGCTCAGCCGCAGGTGGTCGGCTGGGTCGAAGAAGCCGTGCTGTTGCCGGAAAATGTCCAGGTCAAGGCCAAGATGGACACTGGGGCACTGACTTCGTCGCTGGATGCTAAGGAGATCGAGCGTTTCGAACGCAATGGCGAGAAGTGGGTACGGTTCAAAGTCGAGTTGACGGACAGCAAGACCGGGAACGATTTCGTCCGCGAATTCGAGCGGCCGGTGGTGCGCAATGTGAAGGTTCGTGGCGCCGGCGGTGTAGACCATCGCTCGGTGGTCGAGATGTCGATCTGCATCGGCAAGCAGCGCTATGACGAGCAGTTCTCCCTGCGCAACCGCAGCAAGATGCTCTACCCGGTCCTGATTGGTCGGCGAACGCTTGAGCACCTTGGCCTGGTGGATGTGTCGAGAACCTTTACCCTCAAGCCTCAATGCGGCCTATAGGTTCTTGATGGATGCGGTTTGCGCAAACGGCTGCACGCGCAATCGCCAGTCGGCTATCGGCGCGGTGGCTTCAGCGCGTTTGGCCGTGGCGCACCAGCTCGATGCGAAAGTCCGGTTCGTAGGGTGGCACATGGCATTCGACGATGTCGCCCGGTGCCACTTGCAATGAGATGCCGACAATATCGGCTCGGATCGGCTGCTTCTGTACGCAACGATCCACCAATACGGCGGTGTGGATCTGACGAGCGCCAAGGCTGGCCAGATACGCGCAGGTGCGCAGCAGAGAGTGGCCTTCGTAGAGCACATCGTCCACCACCAGCAGATGCATGCTGGCGAGGTCCATCGACGCCAGTTCTGGGTTCTCGGTCAGGGCCGTACCGGCATGGAGTAGGCTGAGGTCGTCGGCATAGCGCTTGACCTTGAGCGCATGGAGCGGCGGCCCATCCTGCCCGGTCAGCGCGGCCAGGTGCTGGCGAAGCATCCGCGCCAAGGGTTCGCCACGTCGCAGGATGCCGACCAGCATGCACTCATGCACTGGGAGCCGGGCGCTGACATTGTGCGCCATGGCGGCGATGATGGCGTCGAGCTCATCGGAGTCGTAAAGGCAGTACCTTTCTGGGGTGGTTGCAAGGGTCATGCAGCGATCCCGGGTGGCCGTCGGTTGGTGGTGCCGTGAGAGGGCTCCCGCCGGTCAGGCGGACAATCCGCCCAGGCGGTGCAAGGCTTGTGGGTCGAGGATATGGAGCTCCCGACCGGAACTGTCGATCAGGTTCTGCTCGCGGTAGCGGGTGAACAGGCGGCTGATGGTCTCTGTCGTCAGCCCCAGGTAGTTGCCGATCTCGCTGCGGCTCATCGGCAGAAAGAAGTTAACCGGTGAAAGTCCACGCTTGCTGTAGCGCGATGACAGGTTGAGCAGGAACGAGGCCAGGCGCTGCTCGGCGCTTTCCCGAGTGTGGCTGAGGTGTTCGTGTTCCGCCTGGATCTCGTGGCTCATGACCCGGAGCAATTGCTTTCTCAGGCTCGGGATCATTCCGGCGAGCTCTTCCAGCTGGTGGATCGGAATGGCGCATACCATCGAAGTTTCCAGGGCTTCGGCGTAACTGGGGTAGTGCTCGTAGCCAATGCCATCCAGGCCGATCAGCTCGCCTGGCAGGTGAAATCCGGTGATCTGCTCGGTTCCGTCCTTGTCCAGCAGGTAGCTCTTCAGCGCCCCCGAGCGCAGTGCGTAGACATGCTGCATGGGCTCGCCCGCCCTGAAGAGGTGCTCATGCTTTTGTAATGGGCGATTGCGCTTGATGATGCTTTCAAGCTGGGAGACTTCCCCCTCGTCCAGGCTTTCGGGCAGGCAGAAACGACTCAACGCACAGTCGTGGCACTGGATATGAGACTTCACAGGGGAGCGAGGCAGAATGCCTTGATCGTCTGTGGACATGAGCAGCGTGACCTCAAGCCGATTTGTGATTCAAGTCTAGGTCGCCAGCAGGCGACACGGACAGTGTTCCGTCGGATTACGTACAACATTGAACGGTAGTTGCGATTTAGTAGCTTTGCACGAGACGTGCGGCTACCAAGGCACTGGTACCAAGAATCTCCAGACGCTGTGCTGCCACCTCCGGGGCAAGGCGAAATGGCGGCACGCTGTCGCATATCACGATGCGTTCGAACAATGGGCTGTCGAGCAGGGCGCTGCCGCCCGTGAACAGGCCATGGGCAGCGGCGGCGAACAAACGGATGGCGCCAGCTTTCTGACAGGCCTTGCCCGCTTGCAGCAAGGTGGAACCGGTGCTGATCAGATCGTCGACGATGATCGCCGTCTTGCCTCGAACCGAGCCGAGCAGTCCGCCACCGGTTACTACGTCGTTGTTGCGGTGCTTCTCGACGCAGGCGCTGGCTACCGGGCGTCCAAGGCGTTGCTCCAGCCGTGAGCGAAATCGTTCGGCCCGCTTGATTCCACCCATATCGGGCGAAACAGCCACCAGTTCGGTGCCATCCGCCAGGCCGGCGAAGTGTTCGGCGAAGAGTTCGGTGCTGTCCAAATGTTGGGTGGGGATGCGAAAGGCGTTATCGAAGGCGGCGGCATCGTGTACTTCCAGCGTCATCAGACGATCGACCCCGGTGGCTTCCAGCAACATGGCGACATAGCGGTTGATCACCGCGTCCTGGCGGTGGGTCCGGCGCTCCTTGCGCGTGTAGCAGAGGTATGGGGCGACCACCTGGACCTGGCTGGCGCCGGCATCCTTCAGGGCGCAGCAGAAGAACATCAGCCGGCAGAGTTTGTCATTGGCGCTCAATTCGGCATCGCTGTGCAAGGAGGCGAACAGCACCACGCGGCGACCATCGACTTCATCCACTGGCCAGGACTTGTGCTCACCATCCTCATAGACACGTTCCTCTACAGCTGCCAGCGGCAGGCCCAGCCTGGCGGCGACGAGGGCTGCATAGGCCTGGTTGTCATGCAGGGCGAACAGCAGGGGACTATTGGTGGCCATGGGCTGATCCTCGAGATGCCTTGCTGTTGAGCATCGCCCTTATCGGTAGACCGTCAAGCGCCAGAGCGACGGCAACCGGGGCTGCCCTTGATGAACATCAAAGAGCTGGTCGGGCCTCACGCGCAGTCTGGACAAAAATCGGTGCCATTCTTGTCAGTAGCACCGGCAAGCCTGAACCGGGAGGTGCGTCATGAGCCAGTATCGTTGCCTTTACCTGATCGCAGAACCTTCACTTCAGAGTGCGGCCGCGCTGCAACGGGCCACGGCGCTGGCACAAGCCAGCGGCGCGGCATTGCACATCCTGACGTTCTTCGAGCCAACCACCTCCATGCGACGCCTGGACCAGGTCGATCAGGCACTGCTCCGCGAGAGCGCCTTGCAGCAGTGCCGCCATTGGGTGGAGGACCAGGCCGCGCAGGTTCGCGCCAAGGGTATCCAGGTGTTTGCCGAGGCGATCTGCACGGATGACCCGCTCGAAGAAATCCTGATCCAGATAGCCGAGCAGAAGCCGGACATGGTGATCAAGGGGGCGCAGACGGAGTCGGAGCTGCTTCGAACCTTCGTTACGCCCCTGGATTGGTACCTTCTCAGCGAGTGCCCGGTGCCTGTGCATCTGGTGGGCGCGATCATCCACCCGCTACCTCGCAAGGTCATCGCAGCGGTAGATGTCAGCAACACGGAGGAGCAGGTGCCGGGCCTCAACCAGAGGATCATCCAGGCCGCTAATGGCCTGGCTCTGCAATGCAATGCCGATTTGCATCTGCTTTATGTCTGCGACCTTGGCTCGGCCCATCTGGCGGATGCGTTGGCACTGGCCTGGGAAACGGATTTCACCGAGGACCAGCGGGCGGCATTGTGGAGCGCGTTCACAGCCATGGCCGAGCGTTTCAGCGTGCCCGTGGAACGTCGGCATTTCGTCGTCGGGCGGACGATCAGTTCGATCGCCGATTTCGCTGTTCAGAGCCGGGCAGATGTGATCGTCATGGGCCGGGTTCAACGACATGGCCTGGAGAAAATGCTCGGCAGCACCGCGGAACATCTGCTGCAGCGTGTTCCGTGCAGCATCCTCGCCGTGGAGGCGGTTTAGTTGGAGTCGGGACGGCGAGGGTTCGGTGCACCATTCGCACCAACCAGATGGCCCAGAGATTGTTATCAGGGTTCGCGGCAAGCACACCCTGCCGCCTGTTTTCTCGACGGGCGTGAGTGGCACACGGTACGAAGAAGATCGAGCGCGACCGACAGGGTCGCGCTCAGCACATCAGACGCCTTAGCTGGGCTTGACCGGGATGACTTTCTCCGGCTGTATCGCTTCCGGGCGTTTTGGTAGCGAGATCGTCAGCACACCCTTGGTGAAACTGGCTTCGATCTGGTCAGAGTCCACCCCTTTGGGCAGGCTGAACATGCGCTCGAAGGACCCGTAATGGCGTTCCGAGAGGTAATAGCCCTTCTGCTTTTCCTCCTTCTCTTCTTTCTTTTCGCCTTTGATGATCAGGTTGCCATTGGCCAGTCGGATCTCGATGTCTTTCTCGTCCATTCCCGGCAGTTCGGCTGTGATCTCGAAGGATTTCTCCTTCTCCGAGATGTCCACTGCCGGTACTCCATGGCCAATCATCGGACGGCGCCAGAACGGCTCTACATCGAAGGCGCTGCGACCGAATGGAAAGTGCAGGGAGCCACGACCAAAGTCTTCGAACAGGCGATCCACCTGTTGGCGGAGGTTGTCCAGTGGGCGCCAAGGGTCCTGCACTGCCGGGGTTTTAGTGACCGGTTCCTGGGTTTCTACGGGGACTTTCTTTTCGGGTTCGGCCATCTTCAGTTCCTCCATTCAAATGGTGGTACGGATAGGGCAACAATGATTCTGAGACCCGCATTGCCTATTCACTTTGATCTCGATCAAGTCCGGCGCCCGGGTAGCAAAGTGCTCGAAATTGTTGGGCCCCCGCTGGGACTGGTCATCGGGATACTGCCGCCTTCAGTGCGCTAAAGCTGCAATGTGTGGATCACCTGGGTCGAATCCTCGGGGTCGCGCTGACGCTCGAATCCCAGGTAGCTGGCCAGGTCCTGCAAAGGTCTGTTGGCGGCAGAATCGATGGAGTACATCTGCTTGAAGCCATTTTTGCGCGCGGCATCGATGAGATGGCGCATCAGGGCAACGCCCAGACCGCGATGCTGCCAGGCGTCGGCGACCGTCACTGCGCATTCGCAGCGGTCCTTCTCGCCGCTGGCGGTATAGCGGCTGATGCCGACTTCGACCAGTTCGCCGTCCTGGTGGGCCAGAGCGACCAACGCCAAGCTGTTGCGGTAATCGACTTCCATCAGTCGGTCGAGCAGTTCGGGGCTGACTTCCTTGATCGTGCCCAGGAAGCGGAAGTGCCTTGCCTCCGGGGAAAGCCGTTCGATGAAGTCGATTTCCCGATCGCGGTCGTCGGGTTGCAAGGGGCGGATCAGCACGTGGCTGCCGTCCTGGAGTGTCTCGATCCAGTGGCCTTCACCTACAAAAGGGGTCAACTCACTGATGTCAGGGGTTGGAAATGTGGGCATGGTGGGTACTCCAATCAACTGAATGGGGCCTACTGTGCGAATTGCACGGAATCAACGTGGGCCACCCGGCACAACGCCAAGCAGCGGGGTATGTGGGCTGGGCGAGTCCAGGGCGCGGGCCAGGGGAGGGAAGTCGGCGGGTGTCAGGGTTTCCTTTTCCTGAAGCAAGCGAGCGCCCTGGTCGAGGTCGGCCCGGTGCTCGGTCAACAGGGTCTTGGCACGGGCGTAGGCCTCGTCAAGCAATTTGCGGACGCACAGGTCCACTTCGCGCGCAGTCTGTTCCGAGTAATCCTTTTCGCGCAGCATCGGCAGGTGTTCGCCCAGGTAGGCACCGGACTGCTTTTCCAGCACCGCCTGGCCCAGCTCTTCGCTCATGCCGAAGCGCGTGACCAACTGACGGGCGATATCGGTAGCCTTGGCCAGGTCGTCGGCCGCCCCGGTGGAAACTTCACCGAATGCCAGGGACTCCGCAGCGCGACCGGCCAGGAGCACGACGATACGGTCCTTGAGTTCCTGGGCGCCGATCAGGAAACGGTCCTCGGTCGGCCGTTGCAGCGTGTAGCCCAGGGCACCAAAGGCACGGGGGATGATGGATACCTTGTGCACCGGGTCCATTCCCGGCAGGGAAACCGCTGCCAGCGCATGGCCCATTTCGTGGTAGGCCACCACACGGCGATCGTTCGGTTGAAGCAACCGGCTCTTGCGTTCGATACCCGCGACGATGCGTTCGACGGCCACGGTGAAATCGTTCAAACGGACTGCCTCGTCACCTCGGCGCGTGGCCACCAGCGCCGCTTCATTGACGAGGTTGGCCAGGTCAGCCCCGGTAAACCCGGTTGTAATTGCGGCGATCTGGTCGCAATCGACATCGCTGCCGGCGCGGATCTGCTTGAGGTGGACCTTGAGGATCGCTGCACGACCCCGGCGGTCCGGGCGGTCGATCAGGATTTGCCGGTCGAACCGACCCGAGCGCAGCAGGGCAGGGTCCAGCACCTCGGGCCGGTTGGTGGCGGCCAGCAGCACCACTCCCTCGCGCGGGTCGAAACCATCCAGCTCGGCAAGCAGTTGGTTGAGGGTCTGTTCCTTTTCGTCGTTGCCACCGAAGGAGCCTACACCGCGCATTTTCCCCAGGGCATCCAGTTCGTCGATGAAAATGATGCATGGAGCCGCCTTGCGCGCCTGCTCGAACAGATCGCGAACCCGCGCGGCGCCAACGCCGACGAAGAGCTCGACGAACTCCGATCCGGAGATGGAGAAGAAGGGCACGCCTGCCTCGCCGGCTACGGCCTTGGCTACCAGGGTCTTGCCGGTGCCCGGCGGGCCGACCAGCAGGATGCCCTTGGGCACCCGCGCGCCCAGCCGGCTGTACTGCGGCTGGTCCTTGAGGAATGACACCACTTCTTCCAGCTCTGCCTTGGCTTCGTCTATGCCGGCTACATCATCGAAGGTGACGCCCGTGTCCCGTTGCACGAATACCTTGGCGCGAGAGCGGCCGACATTGACCAGTCCGCCGAATCCCTGCTTTTCGGCCAGCCCACGGAAGAGGAAGCTCCACAGCGCGAAGATCATGATGAACGGCAGGATCCAGCCCACCAGGGTGGTGACCAGCGTGTTTTCACGTACCCCTGTGAAGCGCACATCGGCGCGGGCGAGTTCATCGGCCAGGGCCGGTTCGACCCGGTTGGTGGTGAAGTGGCTGCGACCGTTGATCGGCTCCTTCAGGGTGCCGCTGATGCGTTGATCTTCGATTTTCAGCTCGGCGAGCTTGTTCTGCTGTAACAGGCTCAGGAATTCGCTGTAGGGGATGGTTTCGACCGCGCGCTGTTCCGTCCACCAACTCTGCAGCAGCATCAGGGCGCTGAAGGTGACGATGAAGTACCAGATGTTCCACTGGTGCTGCTTCTCCATGATGCGTGCTCCTGCCGCAGTCGAAGAAAGAGCGGCCGCAAGCGACCGCCCTCTGCAGTTTGAGCGCCTCTTCACGAACAAATTTGATGCATATCAAGTCGCAGGAATATGACCGGGTCCAGTCTGTTTCGGAGTGCTGTTGCCACTTGGTGCAGTGCGTTGTCAGGCAATCCAGAGGTGCGACATGAGCCCGATGCAAAGACTTTTGCTGATCGCCCATCCCGACCAGCGCCATTCTCCCGCCCTGCAACGCGCGGTCGCGCTGGCCTTGGCGAGCGATGCGCCACTTCACGTGGTGGCGTTCGTGGAGCCATTCGCGACCTTCGGCTTGCTGGATCGCAAGGTCCAGGAGCAGACCCGCGAGAGCCTGTTGCTGGAGCAGCGTCAATGGTGGGAAGAAGAGGCCAAGACACTGCGCGGGCGGGGTGTGAAGATCACGACTTCGGTGGTCTGGACGACCGATAGGCATAGGGAGACGATTCGCCAGATCCTGGAGATGCAGCCGGACCTGGTGGTCAAGGACATCCAGCGCGAGCCGGCGCTCAAACGCGCCTTCGTCACGCCGCTGGACTGGTACCTGCTACGTGAATGCCCGGTTCCGATACACCTGGTAGCGGACGCCCGGCATCCGCTGCCGCACAAGATCGTCGCTGCAGTCGACCCGATGGACCCGGACACCCAGATCAGTGGCGTGAACGAAAAGATCATCTCGGCTGCCACTGGCTTGGCCCTGCAATCCAACGCGGAACTGCACCTGCTGTACATCTATGACTGCCTGCCAGCGTACATGGCCAACAGTGGCGAGGGCGGCGTTTCCTGGTCCGACCTGGCTGAAGAATTGCGCATTGCGTTGCACCAGTCGTTCGTCAGTCTGGCCGACCGCTTCGGTGTCCCGCAGGAGCGTCGCCACTTCCTGATGGGCTCACCGATTCGCGGAATCGCCGACTTCGTAACGGAGCAGGCGGCGGATGTCGTGGTGATGGGCCGCGTCCACCACAAGGCGATCGATAAACTGATTGGAAGCACCACCGAGCACACGCTCTACCAGGTGCCCAGCAGCATCCTGGCTGTTCGGGCCGACAAGTAATTGCTTCAGGGGCTGGGTGAGGTGAGAGGTCAGGGCGGGCTTCAGCCCACCCTATGTGGATCCTGGCCATAAATCGGTAGCAAAAGCGAAGCCCACCCGACTGGCAGTCGGGAAAGGGCGGAGGAAGGGGCGCGGTGCACGACCCCATTATCCCTGTGCACTGAACTGGTACGCGCCACCCCCGACGGCCTTGGCCCGATACATCGCGGCATCCGCCCGGTCCAGCAGGACGTCCGCGGTCAGGCCGTCGTCCGGGTAGAGGCTGATGCCGATGCTGATATGGGTTTGCACGAGCTGCTCGTTCAGCATGAATGGTCGGTCGATGCTGGCAACCAACTGGCTTGCCATGGACTCCAGCACCTCCGTCTGGTCCAGGTTGGTGACGAGAATCGCGAACTCGTCGCCACTGAGCCGTGCCACGATGTCGGTCTTGCGCACGGAGCGCTCCAGGCGTTCGGCCACGGCCATCAGGAGCTTGTCGCCAATCGCGTGGCTAAGCCGGTCGTTGACCTGTTTGAACTGATCGAGGTCAAGGAACATCAGCCCCAGCATCTGTTCGTGCTGCGCAGCATGCTTGATGGCCTGCTGCGCCAGATCGAGGAACAGCATGCGGTTGGCCAGGCCGGTCAGCCCATCGTGATACGCCAGTTGGCGCATCTGGGCGCGCTCCTGGTCCTCCATGGTCAGGCAGTGCTGGATGGCGACGAAGTGAGTGATGCAACCGGTGTCATCGAACAGTGGGGTGATGACCTGGTTGACCGTGTAGCAGCAGCCGTCCTTGCGCCGTTCGATCAGCTCACCTTGCCAGGCCTGGCCGGCAAGGATGGTCTGCCAGAGATCTTGGTAGGAGGTCATTTCCTGCCGTCCGGAATGGAGCATGTGCGGGGTCTGCCCGACCAGTTCGTCGTGCGTGTAGCCGCTCTGCCGGCAGAGGGCTGCGTTGACCCAGACGATGCAGCCTGAGCGGTCGGTGATCAGTATGGCGTTCGTTGTGGCTTCCAATGCCTTCACCAACAGCTGTTGGTCTTGTTCGATCATTGGAGCCTCCGCCTTTGATCGGAGATATCACGTTGATATCGTCACGATAGTCCGGTGGTCTGCTAAACCCTTTGATCAGGATCAAGCGGTTTTTGGGCATAGGCTCTACAGGAGAGTTCGATGCGACTGACGTTTCTTGGTGCGGCTGGCACCGTGACGGGAAGCAAATACCTGGTGGAGCATGAGCACAAGCGTGTGCTGGTCGATTGCGGATTGTTCCAGGGTTACAAGCAACTACGCCTGCGCAACTGGGACCACTTTCCGCTGCCGATCGAAGATCTGGACGCCATCGTCCTGACCCACGCCCACCTCGACCACAGCGGTTACCTGCCGGTGTTAGTGCGCGATGGTTATCGCGGGCCGGTCTATGCGACGCCGGCTACCTGCGAGCTGGCGCGAATCCTCCTACTGGATAGCGGCCGACTCCAGGAGGAAGAGGCCGAATATGCCAACCGGCGGGGCTATTCAAAGCACCATCCGGCGAAGCCGCTGTATACCGAAGCGGACGCAGAGCGAGCCTTGAAGCTGTTCCATCCCATTGCCTTGCACCACCCGCAAAACATTCTGCCCGGCATCCGTCTGCTACTGCGCACGGCTGGGCATATTCTGGGTGCCGCGACCGTGGAGCTGGAGGTGGGCGGCGTCAAGCTGGTGTGTTCCGGGGATCTGGGGCGGATGCACGACCCGGTCATGAAGGAGCCTGAACTGATCGACGAGACCGACTACCTGTTGGTGGAGTCGACTTATGGCGATCGCAAGCACTCACCCGAGCCGGTGGAAAAACAACTTGCGGATGTGATCAACCGAACCGCCATGCGCCAGGGCATTACCCTGGTGCCGTCCTTTGCGGTGGGACGCGCGCAGCTGCTGATGTACTACCTGTATCGCCTCAAGGAGGAGAAACTCATCCCCGACATTCCGATCTTCCTCAACAGCCCGATGGCGACCGATGCCACAGCGCTCTATCACCGGTTTCGCAGCGAGCACCGGCTTACGGCGGAGGAATGCGAAGGGACCTGCAAGGTGGCCCACATTGTGCGTTCGGTCGATGAATCCAAGCTATTGGACGAATTTCGCAGACCGGCGGTGATCATTGCGGCGAGCGGCATGGCGACTGGCGGCCGGGTGCTGTATCACCTCAAGACTCTTGCACCGAACCCGCATAATACGTTGCTGTTCTCCGGGTTCCAGGCTGGAGGCACGCGAGGCTCGCTGATCGTCAGTGGTGCCGAAACCGTGCGCATGCATGGCCAGGAAGTGCCGATCCGGGCCGAGGTCGTGCAAATGGAGAACCTCTCCGCCCATGCCGATGCGGATGAAATCATGGAGTGGCTGCGGGGCTTCAAGCGTCCACCCAAGCACACCTACGTGGTGCATGGTGAGCCGATGGCGGCGGATGTCCTGCGGCGGCGCATCAGTGTCGAGCTGGGCTGGTCGGTTTCGGTGCCGGAGCACCGAGACCGGGTAGAGATGAAGAAAGAGTGAGCGAAAGGTTCGCTCAGCCTGGATGGCCGTCGACCCGGGCCTTCCAGAGCATGGGCGCGTAGTAGCGCAGGAACAGCAGGAACGCCGCTATCCACGCCAGTGCAGAGAGCCACAGGCCGAAGGTCGAGAGGGCTGTCAGCAGCACACGGCTGAGGGCCGCCAGTTGTAGCAGAACAAAGGCCCAGACCATGGCCGCTGGAGGCGACAATGGCCGTCCGGTATGCCCGAGGCTGACCCTTGCGATCATCGCCAGGATCAGGCCGCCCATGGCGCCTACGGCCAGGGCGTGGGTGGCAGAGCTCGACTGGCTTATCAACCCAGCGTGCCACAAGGCCATGCCCAGGGTGGCCAGCATCAGCCAGGCGTAGGCCAGGTGCAGCGACCAGAGCAAGGGAACCTGCCAGATTCGCCGGTCGTGCCACAGCAGCAACCGCTCCCCATGCAGCATGGTCGCCAGCAGGAACAACAGCGCCACCAGCAGTGAAGGCTGGACGCCGATCCCCGCTGCGGTCATACCGGCAATGCACAGTGAACAGCCGAAGGTCAGCCAATCCAGCCACGGTCGCGGTGGGAACGGATCAGGGCGGCCAACACCGCGCAGGGTGAAGAAGGGGATCACCCGCCCACCGATCAGGCTGAGGAGGGCCGCAACCAGCCAGAGCGCTCCGAGCGCCCCCTGACGCTGCAACGTGTCATCGGCCCAGGCCAGCCCGCAGAGGGCCAGCAGTTGACATGCGGCCATCAACAGCAGCACGGCCACCACGGGGTAATTCCGGCGCTGGCGCACCCGCCAGAGCTGCATGCCCAGGACCGCTGCCAGCAACGGCAGGAATGCTGCTTGCGTGGCGACCAATAGCGCGACGGGCAGGGGCAGGAACCAGGCGATACGTGCCGCCAGCCAGACCAGGAACAGCAGGACCAGTGGCCGGCCGCTGAGTCCGGGCTGCCCGGTCCAGCTCTGTACCGCAGTCAATAAGAAACCAGCGATGATCGCGGTCGCGAAGCCAAAGGGCATCTCGTGTCGATGCCAGGCCAAGCTGCCGCCAAGGGGATGCCAGCCAGGCAGCAGACCATACAAGAAGGCTGCCCAGAGGCCGATCGCCAAGATGGCGAATGCAGCCCCGGACAGAAAGAACGGACGAAACCCCAGGCGCCAGATCGGTGGAATGGCCAGCGCCTTGCTGCGATCAAGCACCTGCACGGCTGGCCTCCCAGTTCCGCCCCTGCAGGCCACGCAGCGCCACCAGGCGCATGACGTAGCCCACCTTCAGCAGCGTTGGCCCGACGATCACCAGCGTGTGAGCGAGCACCAGCTGAGCTATGGCTAGCTGCTGGTCCAGGCCATAGGCCGCGTAGACGCCGGCCAACAGCAGGAACAGTCCGGTCCAGAGCAGATTGCGTGACAGCCTTAGAAGGTTCCGTGGATCGCTGACGAAGGAGATCATGGCAACAACTCCTGGGGTTCATCGTTTTGAGGACGGTTTACAGCTCGGCGGCTGGACCGAAGAACTCGTAGTGCGACTGCTGCTCGGGTACGCCCAACTCGCGCAGGAGCTTCTTCACCTGGGCCATGAACGGTTTAGGCCCAAGGAAATAGGCATCCAGATCGCGCTCGGTCGGTAACCAGCGGGCCAGTAGCTCGTGGCTCAGGAAACCTTCGGCATGGGCGTCATCACCCTCGCGCGGCTCGCTGTAGCAGAAGAAGTGGCGGATCTGCGGATGCTTCTCGGCCTGGGCCTCGATCCACTCGCGGAAGGCATGCACACCGCCGTGGCGCGCGCAATGGATGAAGTGGATCGGACGGCCACTCTGCTTTGCGCTCTCCAGCATAGCCAACGCGGGGGTGATGCCGACGCCAGCAGTGATCAGCGCCAGGGGCTTGTCCGATTCACGCAGGACGAACTCACCGGCCGGCGGGAACAGCTCCAGCGTCGAACCGACCTGAACCCGGTCGTGCAGGTAGTTGGACACCTTGCCTTCAGGCTCACGCTTGACGCTGATGCGGTACTCACGGCCATTGCTGCTGGCAGACAGCGAATAGTTGCGACGTACCTCTTCGCCATCGATGACCAGGCGCATGCCGATGTACTGACCGGGGGCATGAGCGACCAGCTCGCCACCGTCTTCCGGCACCAGGTGGAAGGAAGTGATTTCCTCGCTTTCTTCCACTTTCTGATCCACGCGGAACTGCCGGCCGCCGCGCCAGCCGCCCACGGCCTCGGCGTTGGCGGCGTAGACCTGCTCCTCGGCACCGATCAGGATATCGGCCAGCTGCCCATAGGCCGCTGCCCAGGCTTCGATCACTTCGTCCGTGGCGATTTCCTCGCCCAGGACCTCGCGAATTGCGCGCAGCAGGCAGCTGCCGACGATGGGGTAATGCTCCGGCAGAATCTGCAGCGACACGTGCTTGTGGACGATCTGGTTAACCAGCGGGCCCAGTGCCTGGAGCTGGTCGATATGCCGCGCGTACATCAGGACGCCATTGGCCAGGGCACGTGGCTGGTCACCGTTGGCCTGGTGCGCCTGATTGAACAGAACGCGCACTTCGGGGTACTCGCCCAGCATCACCTTGTAGAAATGGCGGGTGAGGGTTTCGCCGCCACTTTCCAGGAGCGGGACGGTAGCTTTGATGATCGCGATGTGTTGGCTCGACAGCATGGGTATCTCCGGTGGTGACTATTCAGGGATTGGCTTGGATGCGTCCGTCGTTCAGGGTGACCTGATCGCCGGGTGAAAAAGTCTGATGAGGTGCACGGATCGTTCTGACTTCGCCGCCACTGGTGCGGACTTCGTAGGCCTGTTGGCTGAGGCCAGCGGCGCTCTGACCCACTCCGCCCAGCCAGGCGCCGGAGAGGCCGCCCACCAGGGCGCCAACTGGACCTGCGAAGCCTCCCAGCAGAACACCCGTCAGGCCGCCGAAAACCTGGCCGGTGCGGTTATCGTCCACGGCCTTTTCGACTTCCGCCGCATGAGCTGCGCCAGCCAGGCTCAAGCTGGCTGCCAGGGTGCAGATCACTAACGTCTTCATGGCGTTTCCTTTACGTGTTAGCGTTGTCAGTCGTAGCTGTATCAGGAACCGTGCCAGTAAAATATGCACGCAAAAACAGTGACTTACATAATTTATGGTCTTTTTGACAGCATGTTATTGTTGTCATAAAGACCAATTGGTAGTCGAAATGACCGCAAGTGCGCTGCTGCAAACCCTGATCCCCCTGGTGGCGGATCTGTCCAGGGATCTGAGCAATGAGGAACGCTATCGTCGCTTGCTGGCGGCCTTGCGGGAGCTGTTTCCCTGTGACGCCGTTGCCTTGTTGCGGCTGGCTGAAGACGTTCTGGTGCCCGTGGCTGTCGAGGGGCTGAGTGCAGATACCCTGGGGCGCCGATTCAGGGTTACCGAACATCCCCGCCTGCAGGCGCTGCTGGAGAATCGCGGACCGCTCAGGTTCGCAGCCGACTGCGGCTTGCCCGATCCCTATGACGGTCTGGTGGAGGGGCATCGTGGCCACCTGGAAGTGCACGATTGCTTTGGCTGCCCCCTGTATCTCGACGATCAACTCTGGGGGCTCTTGACGCTGGACGCGCTCGACCCTGCAAGCTTTGGACAGGTCGACCTCGGCGCATTGGGCGCATTCGCCAGCCTGGCCGCCGCAACGGTAAAGGCCAGCGAACGCATCAATGGCTTGACCCGGCGTATAGCCGACGAGCACCAATTGATGGAGGTCTACAAGCAAGCGGCAAATCGCTCGCGAGCGCGTGAACTGATTGGCCAGAGTGCCGTGCACAAGAAGCTGCTGAATGAAGTCAAGCTGGTTGGCGACAGTCAGCTGACGGTGCTCATCACTGGCGAAACCGGCGTCGGCAAGGATCTGGTGGCCGAGACCATCCATGCCGAGTCGCCACGTGCGGCAAGGCCTTTCATCAGCCTCAACTGCGCCGCATTGCCGGATACCCTGGTGGAAAGCGAGCTTTTCGGCCACGTCCGCGGTGCGTTTTCCGGTGCGGTCAACGAACGCAGTGGCAAGTTCGAGCTGGCCGATGGTGGCACGCTGTTTCTGGATGAGGTGGGCGAACTCCCACTCGCTGTCCAGGCCAAGCTGCTGCGGGTGCTGCAGAGCGGGCAATTGCAGCGAGTGGGCTCGGACCGAGAGCACCATGTGGATGTGCGGGTCATTGCCGCAACCAATCGTGACCTGGCCGATGAGGTCAGGGCAGGGCGCTTCCGCGCCGATCTCTATCACCGGCTCAGCGTCTACCCACTGCCGGTGCCGCCGCTCCGCGAGCGCGGGCGTGATGTTCTGCTATTGGCGGGCTACTTCCTCGAAGAGAATCGCGCGCGGATGGGGTTACGCAGCTTGCGTCTCGGCGCGGATGCGCAGCGTTCGCTGCTGGCCTACGACTGGCCGGGGAACGTTCGCGAGTTGGAGCACCTGATCGGCCGTGCCGCGCTCAAGGCGCTTTCGCAGCATGCGGAGCGGCCGCGCATACTCACCATCGAGGCCGACGCGCTGGACCTGCCGGTCTCGACGCCGCTCGAGGTGGGGCACGAGGATGTACCGCTGCCAACTGAACTTCCAGCCGGCCAGGATCTTCGCCAGGCCATCGACATCTTCCAGCGTCGACTGATCGAACAGGCGTTGGCGCGTCACCAGGGTAAATGGGCGGACGTAGCGCGGGAGCTGAACGTGGATCGTGCCAACCTGAGCCGTCTCGCCAAGCGCCTGGGATTGAGGTGATTCGGGTGAGCAGGTTGGGCTGACACCGAAAGACCGCCTTCGACGTCGTTGCCGGGCTTCGCGTTCCTCGGCGCCAACCTGCTGTTTCAGACCCTGCGGAACTGCTTATTCCCGACTGGCCAGCCAGGTGCGCCAGCCACCGAATCGACTGATGTCCTCGGCACCTTCCAGGCCCCAGGCGTCGCAGATGAAGCCGGTTTCCCAGCTGCCGTCCGCCAGCTCTACCTTGCCCAGGCCAAGCGGCGCTGGAATGCGGGTGAGAAAAGACCCGAGTTCTGCGCTGGGCAGCTCCCAGACTTCTACTTCGATCGCCACACCGTTTTCGGCCACGCGCACCATGCCGGGACGCAGCGGCGGGCCGCCGGCCAAGGCATGCAGGCGATAGGCCGGGGCGCTGCGGGTCTTGCATTGCAAGGTTGCGCCGCGCTGGCGCAGTTGCCAGTTCAGGGCGAGGCCATCGAGATGAGCACCGCAGACCACCAGCCGTGCCTTATCGTGGCTGGCCGCCGAAGCGGGCACGGGCAGTTTCGCGGCCAACCCGCCGGTCAGTGGAAGAGCAGTGCGGCGCTGCAGCGCATCAGCGAGACTCAGCAGGTACTGGTCGGTGAACGCGCGACCAAAGAGTGTCACGCCCCAAGGCAGCCCGTTGTCCATCAGCGCACTGGGCATGGCGACAGCGGCGTAGTCCAGCAGGTTCATGAAATTGGTGTAGTAGCCCAACTCGGAGTTGCGCAGCACCGGTTCGGCATGCAGTTCGGCGAGCGTCACGGGGCGGCCGATGGTGGGGGTCAGCACGCAGTCGACGGTGCTCAGAAGTGCATCGCTCAGTGCCTTCAATTCCTGGAGGCGGTATTGCGCGCGGAAGGCTTCCACAGCGGTGGCACTTGGCGCCTTCGCCAGGACGGCGCGGATCACCGGCAATATGGCCTCGGGGTCGCGTTCCATCAACTCGCCCATGACGCTGTAACGCTCGGCCACCCAGGGGCCTTCATAAAGCAGGCGCGCGGCCTCGAGGAAGGGAGAGAAGTCCAGCTCCACCGGCTCACCGCCGATCGCGCGTAGTTGCTCGATGGCATTGGCGAACAGCTCGGGGCCTTCATCACAGCCGAAGAACTGCAGGTGGTGCGCCTGTGGTACGCCGAAGCGAAATGGTCGCGGTGTGCCAAAGGCACCGCCGTCATTCCACTGCGGGTTGGCCCGGCTGTAGGCGTCCAGCGGATCGATCTGTGCGGTGAGGGCGAGCAGTTCGCTGGCTTCACAGGCGGTGGCGGTGAAGTAGGTGATGCAGTCCAGCGTGCGGCACGCCGGCACCAGGCCGTGAGTGGACAGCAGCCCCTTGGAAGGCTTCAGCCCGACCAGGTTGTTCAGCGCCGCTGGCACTCGTCCCGATCCTGCGGTATCGGTGCCCAGGGCGAAAGTGGCGATGCCGAGGGCCACAGCCAGCGACGAGCCAGCACTGGACCCGCCGGAAGGATATTCGGGCAGCACGCTGTTGCGGCATTCGCCGTAAGGCGAGCGGGTGCCGTTGAGGCCGGTGGCGAACTGGTCGAGGTTGGTCTTGCCCAGCGGCACGGCGCCGAGGGCGACCAACCGCCGGACCACGGATGCCGATTCCGCCGGGGTATAGGCAAAGGCCGGGCATGCGGCAGTGGTCGGGATTCCGGCCAGGTCGATATTGTCCTTGATGGCGAAGGGGATGCCGTAAAGCGGCAGCTCATCCGGGGACTTTCCATCCAGTGCGGCGAGGTAGGGTTCCAGTTCTTCCAGGCTGAGCAGGTGGATGAACAGGTGGTAATCGGGGTTCAGTGCTGCAGCCTTGTCACGCAGCTCGGTGATCAGCTCACGCGGGGTGATGCGGTCATCGTGGTAGGCCGTGCGCAGGGTATCCAGGCGGAGGTCGAAGTTGTGGCTCATTCGTTCGGTCCTATGTACTGCCGGTCAGCCGCTCCCCGGCCCTCTCCCTGAAGGGCGAGGGGGAAGAGCGCCCCGGCGTGAAGTCTCGGAATTCGTTCGTGGCTGAGTCCCCTGCTCCGAAAATTCCTCTCTCCCGCTGGCGGGAGAGCGTTAGGGAGAGGTGCTCTTGGCAGACTCACACTCAGGCCTCGTCCAGCACCAGGACTCGCTGTCCGGCACGCACCGGCGAGCCAGGTTGCACGCGCACTTCGCGAACCACGCCGTCGCGCGGCGCGGTGAGCGGGATTTCCATCTTCATGGATTCGAGGATCACCAGGATGTCACCGGCCTTCACGTTGGCGCCTTCTTCGACCTGAACCTGCCAGAGGTTGCCGGCGATATGGCTTTCGATTGCGTGCTGGCCAGCGCCGAGTGGCGTGTCTTCTCCCAGGTCGGCGGTCACTTCTTCGCTGTCGAAATGGGCTTGGCCGGTGTCGATCCAGCGCTCCCGCTCGGCGTTGAAGGCGGCCTGTTGCTGGCTGCGGAAGGCCGCGATGCCCTCGGCCTCACGTGTGAGGAAGGCCTGGTAGTCGGCCAGGCAGAGCTCGCTTTCCTCGATGCGCAGCGGGTAGCGTCCCAAGGGGAAGTCGCGGCGGATACGCAGCAATTCATCCGCCGACACGGGATAAAAGCGAATCTGGTCGAAGAAGCGTAGCAGCCAGGGCTTGCCGCCGAAGGCGTCCACATCGCGGTAGCGATTCCACATCTGCAGGGTGCGGCCAACGAACTGGTAGCCGCCGGGACCTTCCATGCCGTACACGCACATGTAGGCGCCGCCAATGCCCACAGAGTTCTCGGCGGTCCAGGTGCGTGCCGGGTTGTATTTTGTGGTCACCAGCCGGTGGCGCGGGTCCAGCGGAGTGGCCACCGGAGCGCCCAGGTAGACGTCACCCAGCCCCATCACCAGGTAGCTGGCGTCGAATACGGTGCGTTGCACCTCACGCAGGTTGGGCATGTCATTGATGCGACGAATGAACTCCAGGTTGCTCGGGCACCAGGGGGCGTCCTTGCGCACCGTGGTCATGTACTTCTCGATGGCCAGTTGGCAGGCCGGGTCGTCCCAGGACAGCGGCAGATGCACGATGCGGGAAGGCACTTTGAGGTCGCCCGCGGCGCAAACGTTGTCCCAGAGGCCTGCGACGGTTTCCAGCAGCTGCTCCAGCGGCAGGGTTTCAGGCTGGTAATGCACCTGCAGCGAGCGGATGCCGGGGGTGAGGTCGATGACACCGTCCAGCGCCTTGGCTTCCAGCGCTTGCATCAGGGCATGGGCGCGGAAGCGCAGCACCAGATCCAACTCCGGGGCACCAATTTCCAGCAACAAGTGGGTGTCGCCGGAAAGGCGGGCGACGAGGCGTTTGTCGGCGTTGCCCAAGTCGAGCACGATCGGTGAGCGTGTAGGAGCGGGCTTGCTCGCGAATTCCGGGGTGGGAGTTTCGCGAGCAAGCTCGCTCCTACGAAGGGCCTGGTACTCCTGGTCCTGGGTTATGGCCAGTGTCCGAGCCTCGCGGATGCTCACCGGCACGAATCGCACCTTGTCCCCGGCCTTGAGTTGTCCCAGCTGCCACAGGTCGGCTTCGATAATGGTAACTGGGCAGACGAAGCCGCCCAGGCTCGGCCCGTCCGGCCCGAGGATCACCGGCATGTCGCCGGTGAAGTCCACAGCGCCGATGGCGTAGGGGTTGTCGTGGATGTTGGAGGGGTGTAGCCCGGCTTCGCCGCCGCTTTCGCGTACCCATTCCGGCTTCGGCCCGATCAGGCGCACGCCGGTGCGGCTGGAGTTGAAATGCACTTCCCAGTCGGTGGCAAAGAAAGTCTGGATATAGGCCGGGGTAAAGTATTCCGGCGCGCCATGGGGGCCGTAGATGACACGCAGCGTGCGCACTTCCGTCAGTTCAGTGCGATGTGCCTGAGGCAGGGTCTGCCCGGCGCTACGGTCGGCCACTGGTACCAGGTGCAGCACGTCGCCGGCGCGCAGGGCACGGCCGCCGTGGCCACCGAACTGCCCGAGGGTGAAGGTGCTCTTGCTGCCGAGGTAATCCGGCAACTGCACGCTACCGCGCAGGCAGAGATAGCTGCGTGCACCTCTACCGGCGATGGTGCCGAGAGTCAGGCTGGCGCCTGCCGGAATCAGCAAGGCGGTATCCATGGGTTGCGGTTCGCCGTCCAGGCTGAGCGGGATGGGCGCACCGGTGACGGCGACCACGGCGTCGCAGTTGAAGCGCAGCGTGGGGCCGCTCATGGTGATTTCCAGGCCGGCAGCGCCCTCGGGGTTGCCCAGCAGGCGATTGCCGAAGCGCAACGCGCGGCTGTCCATCGGCCCCGAAGGCGGTACGCCCACGGCCCAGTAGCCAAGGCGGCCGGGGTAATCCTGCACTGTGGTCTGGGTGCCGGCGGCCAGCACTTCGAAGGTGCTGGCCTGGTACTGCAGGCCCTCCAGGCAGCGGGTCCAGGGCGCGCCGCTGGCGAAGGGCACATCCTTGAGGATCTGCCGCAGGTAGTCGCGGTTGCATTCCACGCCGTAGAGGAGGGTGCCTTCCAGCGCGCGGTCGAGGGCGACGCTGGCATCAGAGCGGGTCGGCGCCCAGGCGATGAGCTTGGCGATCATCGGGTCGAAGTAAGGCGGGATTTCACAGCCAGCCTCTACCCAGGTGTCGATGCGCAGGGCCTTGCCGTCAGTTTCAGGGAAGTCCACGGCGGTGAGCAGGCCGGGGCAGGGCTGGAAGGCGCGACCCGGGTCTTCAGCATAGAGCCGCGCCTGGATGGCATGGCCGCTGGGCTCGAGACCCCTGGCCAACTCGGCGAGTGGTGCCAGGGTGCCCGCGGCCAGTTCGATCATCCAGCGCACCAGGTCGACGCCCCAGACTTGTTCGGTAACGCCGTGCTCCACCTGCAGGCGGGTGTTCACTTCGAGGAAGTAGAACTGTTCTGCCTCGCTGTCGTAGACGAATTCCACGGTGCCGGCGCTGCGGTAGTGCACGGCCTTGGCCAGCTTGATGGCGGCAGCGCAAAGCGCCTCGGCCATTCCTGCTGGGAGGTTCGGGGCCGGTGTTTCTTCCAGCACCTTCTGGTTACGCCGCTGCACTGAGCAGTCGCGCACACCCAGGGCCAGCACTTCGCCCTGACCGTCACCGAATACCTGTACCTCCAGGTGGCGGGCACGCTGGATGTACTTCTCGATGAACACGCCGGCATCGCTGAAGTTGTTCTGGCCCAGGCGTTTTACGGCTTCGAAGGCGTCACTGAGCTCGGTTGCCGAGTGGCACACGCGCATGCCGATGCCGCCACCGCCTGCGGTGCTCTTCAGCATTATCGGGTATCCCACCTGCTCACCGGCAGCCAGGGCGGCGTCGAGGCTTTCCAGCAGCTCGGTGCCTTCCAGCATCGGCACGCCGTGGGCCTTGGCCAGGGCGCGTGCGGTGTGCTTGAGGCCGAAGACGCGCAGCTGCTCGGGTGTCGGGCCGACGAAGGCAATACCAGCGGCTTCGCAGGCTTCGGCGAAGGCGGCGTTTTCCGAGAGGAAGCCATAGCCGGGGTGGATGGCCTCGGCGCCGCTGTCGCGAGCGGCCTGGAGGATTTTCTCCACCACCAGGTAGGTGCTGACGGCGGGGCCCTCGCCCAGGCTGATAGCCTGGTCCGCCTGCTGGATGTGCAGGCTGGCGGCGTCCGCTTCGGAATACACGGCCACACCGCGCACGTCGAGCTGGCGCAGGGTACGCAGGATGCGGCAGGCGATGGCGCCGCGGTTGGCAATCAGGAGTGTCTCGAACATGAGGCTTTCCTCATGGGTGGCGGGCCGTCCCGCCGGTCTTTGGTCTGCGCCACGGTCGTCCGTGACTGGAAGCATTGGCTCGCTCTCCCTCAGGGAGAGGGGAGGTATTCAGGCACTGCCCTGCACGGCTCTGGCAGAGTTGGAAGAGCCAGGCGCGCAGGCTGCTCAGTCCCATACCAGGACCTCCGCCGGCGTCGGGTTGTAGGCATTGCAGGGGTTGTTCAGCTGCGGGCAGTTGGAGATCAGCACGATGATGTCCATATGCGCCTTGAGTTCGACGTACTTGCCCGCGGCGGAGATGCCGTCCTCGAAGGTCAAACCGCCTTCGGGGGTGACCGGCACGTTCATGAAGAAGTTGATGTTGGCGCTGATGTCACGCTTGGTCAGGCGGCCGTCGTGCAGGCTGGCGCGCAGGAAGTTGTCGCGGCAGCTGTGCATGTAACGCTTGTCCAGGGCATAACGCACGGTATTGCTTTCCTGGGCACAGGCGCCGCCGAGGGTGTCGTGGTGGCCGCAGGTGTCGGCGCTGATGGTCAGCATGGGGTTGCCGAGGTTGGAGTAGAGGACGCTGCCCGTGGTGAGGTACACGCGGTTCTGCCGGCGCAGGGTGCGTTGCACGTCATAGCGCTCACGCGGGTTGGCGGCGCTGTAGAAGAGGGTGTCGACCGCCTGGTTGCCTTCCAGGTCAAGCAGGCGCACGGTCTGGCCAGCCTTCACTTCGCAGATGAAGGGTTCGCCTGCGGCGATCACGGTGCGAGACACGGCGGCTTCAGGATGTTTTTCGCTCAGGGTCAGGTGCATTTCGGCAGCCCTCAGATGTACAGGCGTTCGGTGTTGTGGAAGCCGCGTCCGTTCTCCGGACGCGAGGTGCGGCAGAGCAGGCTGATGCCGTCGCTCTGCGCCTGGTGCCAAGTGAGCTGCACGGGTTTCGGCGCGTAGGTGGGATTTGGGTCCATCGGGTGTTGCAGGGCGGTGAGCACCACCAGCGTATCCATAGGGGCGTAGAGCTCGATGTAGTCACCCGCCTTGGAGTTGCCGGGCTGGAAGTGGAAGCAACCGTCGCTGTCCACGGTGACCTTGCTGAACAGGTTCAGGCACATCAAGAGATCGGCCAGGCCCAGGTCCCACTTGCCCATCTCCACAAGCAGGTTGTCCACGCCGTTGCGGTGGAAGCTGTTGCGCAGCTCCTGGTAGCGGCCGGCACCGTATTTCTCTTGCACTTCGGAGGCCGAGAGCACGCCGCCGAAGCTGTCATGCCAGCCGCAGGTGTCCGCAGTAATGGCGGCCAGCACCCGGCCCATGTCGGAGTAGAGGCAGTGTCCAGCGGTGAGCTTGGCGGTGTGCTGGCACTTGAGGCTGTCGGGCAGGTTCAGGCGCTCGCTCTTTTCGGCCGCATTGAGCAGCAACAGGCTAACGTTAGCGCTGCCTTCAAGGTCGGTGATGCGTAGCGACTGCCCGCGCTTGAGTACGAAGGAGGTATGGCCGCCGCCGGGGACGGTTTCTTCATAAAGGGTAGGGCGCAGGGCCAGGGAAACGGTCATGGGCAGGCTCCTTGTCAATGTACGGTGGCGGGCTGCAGGGCGGCGGTGACGCGTTCCGGCAGTGCCTCGACTGCAGCGCGGACGGTGCGGCGGTCGGTGTTGAGGGGGATGTCGTAGGTGATGCGCGCACCATAGGCATTGGGAGCCTGCGGATCGAGGCGCACCTTGTCGAAAACCATCAGGCGCGTGCCAAGGCTGAAGCCCTCGGAGAGGTCATGGGTGACCATGAACACGGTGAGTCGGGTCTCGTGCCACAGGTTGAGCAGCAGTTCGTGCATGTCCTTGCGGATGCCCGGGTCCAGGGCGCCGAAGGGCTCATCGAGCAGCAGCACACGCGGCTTCATGATCAGCGCCTGGGCGATGGCCAGGCGTTGCTGCATACCGCCGGAGAGCTGGTTGGGGTACTTGTCCAGGGCATGGCCCAGACCGACCTTGGCCAGCATGGCGGCGGCCTCTTCACGGGCGGCGCGCTTGGCGCCGCCGAGCAGACGCCCGAGCAAGGGCGAGCGGGGTAGTTCCAGTCCCAGCACGACGTTGTCCAGCACGCTCAGGTGCGGGAATACCGAGTAGCGCTGGAACACCACGCCACGGCTGGCGTCAGGCTCTGCGGCCAGTGGCCTGCCTTCAAGCTGGATGCTGCCGCGACTGGGCGCTTCCTGCCCCAGCAGCATGCGCAGGAAGGTGGACTTGCCACAGCCTGAGGCACCGACCAGCGTGCAGAATTCGCCTTCGTTGACGCTCAGGCTGAGATTTTCCAGGACGACCTGGTCGCCATACTCCTGCCAGACGTTCTTCACTTCGATGAAGGCGCTCATGCCTTGGCTCCTTCGTACCAGGGGAAGGCCAGTCGGGTGAGCTGGCGCAGGCCCAGGTCCATCAGCCAGGCGAGGAGGGTGATCCACACCACGTAAGGCAGGATCACGTCCATGGCCAGGTAGCGGCGGACCAGGAAGATGCGGTAGCCCAGGCCATCAGTGGAGGCGATGGCTTCGGCGGCGATCAGAAACAGCCAGGCCGAGCCTAGTACCAGGCGCAGGGAGATCAGCAGGCGTGGCAACAACTGCGCAAGCACCACGCGCAGGATCAGGGTCCAGGTGTTGGCACCCAGGGTCTGCGCCTTGATCAGCAACTCGCGGGGGATTTCCCGGGCGCGTTGCTCAAGGTCGCGGGCGATGCAGGGGGCGATGCCAATGACGATCAGCATCACCTTGGACAGTTCACCCAGGCCGAAGACGATGAACAGGATCGGCAGTATTGCCAGCGGTGGAACCATCGACAGCACGGTGAGCAGCGGCGACAGCGGCGCACCGAACAGCGGCAGTACACCGGCGGCGATCCCGAGGGTCAGGCCCAGCAGGGCGGCGATGCCAAGGCCGAGGCCAAGGCGCTGGAGGCTGGAGGCCGTGTCCTGCCAGAACAGGTAGTCCCCGGAGCGCTTGTCCTCGGTGAACGCCAGGCGCTCTACTGCGTCACGCATCTGCACCGCGCTGGGCAGCAGCTTGTCGTTGGGGTTTTCCGTGAGCCGTGCGGCTGAGCCGGTGAAGTAGGCGAACAGCAGCAGGGCAAAGGGCAGCAGGACCAGGACCAGGCGTCCTGCACGGTCAGGCTGGCGGTTTATCAGGCGCATGGCGTTTACTCGGTTCGGTGAACTGGGCGGTGCCCCTGGCGGTAGCCCGGACTTCAGGCTCGATGCCTACCCGGGGTCAAAGCTTTCCTTCGGCAGCCATCTGCGTGTAGGTCGGGTCGAAGCGCAGCTTGACGTTGCCCTTGTCGCCGGTGACCACGCCCTTGGCGAAGCTCATGCCGACGGCGTTGGCATCCTTCGCGCCCTCACCGAGCAAGCCATGGCTGAAGCTGAAGCTGGCAACCTTGTCCATGGTGGCTGGCAGCTTGGGGCTGGTGACGAAGGCCAGGGCGTCGGCCGGGGTGTAGAAGAGCTTGGTGGCAGCCAGTTGCGCCTGATAGCCGGCCAGGTCAGTGCCGGAAGCCTTCGCCATGTGTTCAAGGGCGGCCTGGCTTTGCGCGTCGCCCGTGTTCATCAGCGCGACGATCTCGAACCAGGCCCCGGTCAGGGCTTTGCCTAGGGCAGGGTTGGCATTGAGGGTCCCGGTGTTGACCACCAGCATGTCCATGATTTCTCCGGGGATCTTGCTGGAGTCGAACACCAGGGAGGTGCCCGGTTTGCCCTTGATATCGGCGAGCATCGGGTTCCAGGTGGTCACTGCCTGTACTTCGGCGGTGTCGAAGGCTGCGGCGATGTCGGCGTCGGAGGTGTTGACCACCTGCACGTCTTTCTCGCTGAGATCGGCGCGCTCCAGGGCACGAGCGAGCAGGTAATGGGAGACGGAAAGCTCCACCAGGTTGATCGGCATACCCTTGAGGTCGGACAAGGCCTTGCCTTCGCCCTTGAGCACGAGGCCGTCGTTGCCGTTGGAGAAGTCGCCGACGATCAGCGCCGTGCTGTCCACGCCGCCAGCGGCAGGAATGGTCAGGGCGTCCATGTTGGTCATGGTGCAGCCGTCGAACCCACCTGCTGTGTACTGGTTGATGGACTCGACGTAGTCATTGAGCTGGGTGACCTGGATGTCGATGCCGTACTTCTTCGCCCACTTGTCGACTATGCCTTGGGTGGCCCCGTACTCCCAGGGCATCCAGCCGGCGTAAATGGTCCAGCAGATGTTGAAGCTGTCCTTGGCCATGGCGCCCGTGGAAAGGGCGAAGGCGGCGAGGCTGGTGGCCAACAGGGTGAACAGACGCGGCTTGCGCATGGGGAACCTCCGGTTCGGTTGTCGGGCGGGCAGGAGCCGAGCGACGCATGGTGCTCTTTTCTCCCGGGCTTTTATCCCGCCGTGTAACCTCGCTGGAGGTCGACAGCTCTCGGACCAGTCACTTGCTTCGCAAGCCGGAACCCTAGCCGTCCATTTTTCGAATTGTGGTGCCGCTTGCCGGTCAATCCGGCGACTCCTGCACGCTTTAGCTAAAGCGAATGGCGTGCCAGTTTGGCGGATTGCCCATTGCAGAGCCGTTTGGATGCTTCGCGCGCTGTCTGTCCATGCAGCGGATGCACACGAGTGGGGCGCTGCTGCTGCATCCTGGTGCGCGCCGTGTTCAGGGACAGGGGTCGATTGATTGCGTAGTTCTACGTAGGCTCGCTTGGTAGTTGTGCGAATGTCTCCGGCGCTGCTTGGCGCAGATAGTGGCCGGGCCCTTATCCAGGGCTAAACAACAACAAAAGCCGCCGCAGGTAACCGCCAGCGGCAGGAGACTTTCGATGACCCAACTGGCTACCCGAATTGCCTGGTTCGCCGTTGCCGTACTGGGCGCATTTGCGCTTGGTACCGTGGCGTTACGTCGTGGCGAAGCCATCAACGCCCTCTGGATCGTTACTGCTGCAACCGCGATCTACCTCATTGCCTACCGCTATTACAGCCTGTTCATCGCCACCAAGGTGATGCAGCTCGACCCGACCCGTGCCACCCCCGCCGTGCTCAACAACGATGGTCTGGACTACGTGCCGACCAACAAGCACATACTCTTCGGCCACCACTTCGCTGCCATCGCCGGTGCCGGCCCCCTGGTGGGCCCGGTGCTCGCCGCACAGATGGGCTATCTGCCGGGCACGCTCTGGCTGATTGCGGGTGTGGTCCTGGCCGGTGCGGTGCAGGATTTCATGGTGCTGTTCATTTCCAGCCGGCGTAACGGCCGCTCCCTGGGCGAGCTGGTGCGCGAGGAGATGGGCCAGATTCCCGGCACCATCGCGCTGTTCGGCGCCTTCCTGATCATGATCATCATCCTCGCAGTGCTCTCACTCATCGTGGTCAAGGCCCTGGCCGAGAGCCCCTGGGGCATGTTCACGGTGATGGCGACCATCCCGATCGCGATGTTCATGGGCGTCTACATGCGCTACATCCGCCCAGGCCGCATCGGCGAGATTTCGGCGGTGGGCGTAGTCTTGCTGCTGGCTTCCATCTGGGCGGGTGGGCAGGTCGCCGCTGATCCAGTCTGGGGCCCGGCCTTCACCTTCACCGGTATCCAGATCACCTGGATGCTGATCGGCTATGGTTTCGTCGCCGCCGTCCTGCCAGTGTGGCTGGTGCTGGCGCCGCGGGATTACCTGTCGACCTTCCTCAAGATCGGCACCATCCTCGGCCTGGCCATTGGCATCCTGATCATCGCGCCTGACCTGAAGATGCCGGCGCTGACGCAGTTCGTCGATGGCACAGGGCCGGTGTGGAAGGGCGCGCTGTTCCCCTTCCTGTTCATCACCATCGCCTGCGGTGCAGTGTCCGGTTTCCATGCGTTGATTTCTTCCGGCACCACGCCCAAGTTACTGGCCAATGAGTCGCATGCCCGTTACATCGGCTACGGCGGCATGTTGATGGAGTCCTTCGTCGCCATCATGGCCATGGTGGCGGCCTCGGTGATCGAGCCGGGCGTGTACTTCGCCATGAACAGCCCAGCGGCACTGGTGGGTTCGGACGTCAACACCGTGGCGGCGACCGTCAGCAGCTGGGGCTTTGCCATCAGCCCGGAAATGCTCCAGCAGACCGCCAACGACATCGGTGAGCACAGCATCCTGGCACGCGCCGGCGGTGCGCCGACTCTGGCCGTGGGCATCGCACAGATCCTCCATCAGGTATTGCCGGGCGAGAACACCATGGCCTTCTGGTACCACTTCGCGATCCTCTTCGAGGCACTGTTCATCCTCACTGCGGTGGACGCGGGCACCCGTGCCGGTCGCTTCATGCTGCAGGACCTGCTGGGTAACTTCGTGCCGGCACTGAAACGCACCGAGTCCTGGACCGCCAACGTGATCGCGACCGCCGGTTGCGTCGCCATGTGGGGCTTCCTGCTCTATCAGGGCGTGATCGATCCGCTGGGTGGCATCAATACCCTCTGGCCGCTGTTCGGCATCTCCAACCAGATGCTGGCGGGCATCGCCCTGATGCTGGGCTGTGTGGTGCTGATCAAGATGAAGCGCCAGCGCTACGTGTGGGTGACGCTGATTCCGGCCACCTGGCTGCTGATCTGCACCACCACCGCGAGCCTGATCAAGCTGCTCGACCCAAATCCGGCCGTCGGCTTCCTGGCCCTGGCCAAGAAGTACAGCGATGCGTTGGAGGCCGGCCAGGTCCTGGCCCCGGCCAAGGACATCGGCCAGATGCAGCATGTGATCTTCAACGCCTACACCAACGCGACCCTGACCGTGTTGTTCCTCTTCGTGGTCATGAGCATCCTGTTCTACGCGATCAAGGTAGGACGCAGCGCCTGGATGAAATCCGAGCGCAGCGACAAGGAATCGCCATTCCAGCCAATTCCGGACGCCTGAGGAGGCGCTGCGCATGTTCAATGACCTGAGCCGCATGGGTAAGTACCTGGGCCAGGCTGCCCGCATGCTGGTGGGCATGCCCGACTACGATACCTACGTCGAGCATATGCGCGGCAAGCACCCGGACAAGCCGGTGATGGCCTATGAGGAGTTCTTCCGCGAGCGGCAGGAGGCCCGCTACGGTGGTGGCAAGGGCCGACCCGTCCGCTGCTGTTGAGTTCCCGTTGCGGTAACCTGAGCGCCACGCTTTGTCGTGGCGCTTTTCATTTGTAGGATCTAGGGGGAATCCCTGGGCCTTGCTCGCGAAAACCCCGAGCAAAGCGATTCGCGAGCAAGCTCGCTCCTACGGTTGAAACCCGATTTCAAGGATTGCTCTAATGCCTGCCCATCTCCCCATCCCGGTGACCGCGCTCAGCGGCTTTCTCGGTGCCGGCAAGACCACGCTGCTGCGGCATATCCCAAGGCCGAATACGGTCTGAAGATCGCCGGATGACGGACTTCTTCGTGGGGTGTCTACCAGAGCGGCAGCACGGAGCTGACGATCAGGCAGTTTTCATCCAGGCTGGTCTTGCTGGCCGTGATGAACTCGGCCTGGGCAGGGATAGCGGCGCCCATGGCGCGACTTGCGAGCAGGAAGACGGAGGAGCAGAGTCGAGCATTATGGTGCATGTTCTTATCTCTTTTTATTTTGAAAGATTCGCTGGTGCAGCCATGGCGGGTGAAGTGAAACTTCCTGTTCCCGGTTGCCATCTGCCAAGGCGGATTTCGCCCGATGCCATAACCTGACAACTATTCACGCGTGAGAGTCCTATTGACATGCGCTTTACTAGCTACCCACGCTGCATGGAGCTACGCAGTTTGCTTGCGCCTGATCTTTCCGTGCATGTTGTTCTGGTGGTAGGCGTCAAGTGAGAAATATGCAACTTAAATACAAGATAGTGACGCTGAGTGTGCTGCCGCTCATAGTTTCGGTGTTGTTCATCTGTGTCCTGGTTTTTGCGCAAAGTCAAAAACTGGAGGAAGAGCAGGCGAAATTGATTGAAAGCAGTATTCTGGCGGCAAAACAGGCTGAGCTGAAAAATTATATTGAATTGGCTTCGAGCCTGATCGCTCCTTTGTATGACAGTGGAAAGAACGACGAGGCGACAAAGAACCAGGCGCTCGATATTCTGGCACGCGCCAACTTCGGGGTGGACGGTTATTTCTTCGTGTATACCCGCGAAGGGAAAAATCTCATGCATCCAAGACAGTCCAGCCTGGTGGGAAAAGACCTCCTGGGGATGACTGACAAGAATGGTTTTCCGGTCATCCGGGCCCTGCTGGAAAGTGCACAGCATGGCGACGGATTCCAGCGCTATGCCTGGGAAAAACCTTCGACGGGGCAAGTGACCGAGAAACTCTCCTACGTCGTGATGCTCGATCAATGGGGCTGGATGCTAGGTACCGGCATCTACATTGACGACGTGGAAGTGGCGACGAAGAAATCACGGGAGGAGGTCGCTTCCGGCGTGCTGACCACTGTGCTCGCGATTTCGTCCTTCGCTCTCATAGCCGTGCTGGTGGTGTTCGCCGGAGGGCTGATGCTCAACTTCACCGAACATCGCCTGGCGGACCGCAAGCTTTGTGCCCTCAACCAGCGCATCGTGAATCTTCAGGAGGAGGAGCGATCCCGTGTTTCCCGAGAGTTGCACGATGGCATCAGCCAGCAACTGGTCTCCATCAAGTTCCAGTTCGAACTGGCTTGCCTGGAACTCCAGAACGGCCAGGGCAATGGCCTTGAGAACCTGCGATCAGGTACCGCCCGCCTGGGCGACGCCATCGGCGAAATCCGGCGTATCTCCCACGACTTGCGTCCGTCGCTCCTGGATACTCTCGGCCTCTCTCCGGCCATCGATCAACTTGTTGCCGAGTTCGAGCAGCGCACAGGAATATTAACGCACTATGAACGCAGCATTGGTGAGCCCCTAGGTGACAAGAACATATCCGTCACGCTTTTCAGAGTAATTCAGGAAGCTCTGGCCAACATCGAGCGCCACTCAAGAGCGAGTATCGTTATAATTTCGTTGCTCGATGCAAAGGGCGCAATTGCTCTTCGCATTGAAGATAATGGCGTAGGCTTCGACCCTGGCCTGATGGACAAGAGTCAGGGGATAGGCCTGCGGAATATCAGGGAGCGAGTGGACCATCATCTTGGCTCATTCACGGTTTCATCTTCACCTGGCAGTACGGAAATAATCGTTGAGATTCCAATCCAAAGAGCTTGATACGCTTGATACAAATAACAATAAGAGGCCTGTATGAGCGATGCCAAGCCTATAAGAATTGCGCTGATCGATGACCATGCCCTGGTCCGCGATGGCGTGAAGGCCCTGCTTTCCGCGATTCCGCATTTCGAGGTGGTGGCACAAGCCGAGTCCGGTGCCGAAGCGCTTGAACTGCTCCAGGCGACGGAAATCGACCTGCTGCTCATCGATATCGGCCTGAAGGATATGAACGGGCTTGAACTGACGAGAAAGCTCTGCGCCCTCTATCCGGGAATCAAGATCCTGATCCTGAGCATGTACGACAACCAGGAATACGTGCGCACCTCCATCAGTGCCGGCGCTTTTGGCTATGTCCTCAAGAACGCTCCCTCTCAAGAGCTGATCGCGGCAATCGAGGCTATCGTTGCCGGCGGGAGCTTCTACAGCCCCGAGGTGGCAAGAAAGCTGGCGAGCAATACCCGCAAGGACGATGAGCTGACACCACGTGAGATTCAGGTTCTGTCGATGATCGCCAAAGGTCTCAACAACAAGGAGATGGCGCGCGAACTGGATATCAGCGTCAGGACCGTCGAAACCTACAGGCTGAGCATCAGGCGCAAGCTCAACATCGATAAACCCGCCGCCCTGATGAAGTACGCATTGGAGCACGGGCTCATCTCGATCTAGGTTTTCATGTAGGCCTGGGATCGCTGGGCCGCGAGAGCGCCCGAGGCCTTGCACACCGAAGTAGCTGCTGCGCAGGTGATCCGGGGCACCTCCGAAGTTGGCGCATCCAGTCGAACAGCGCCCATAAGGAACGGCATCCTCCGGTGGTCAGCAGCAGGCTGAATGCCTCGACCTCTGCCCACTTGTAGGCCGCGTCCGTCAAGGCAATGCATATCTGGCTACACTGACTCTGAAGGGCCCCACAGGTCCAGTGAGCGATTTATGTACTGGTTACGTCAGCGCCACCACAATCTCTTGTGCCTTACCCTGGCAGCGTGGGTAGTGGCGCTGGTAGTGACGGCTTTTCAGGGCTGCTTGCTGGAGCCGGAGCGGAACCTCGCCACTCCAAACAACTCGCCCGTCGCAACACAGCATGCTCAACACACCACCAGCTGTCAGCACAGCGGTGCCAATACGGTTACCGCAATCAGCTCGATACCGCACACTCTGGGACTGGATGCCCTCAGTTGGGCCAGCTTGTTGCTGCTCCCTGCTCTGGTGCTGTTCATCCCCTCTGAAGCATCAGCCTTGCCCGCCCTTGTGCTGAGGCGCCCCGTACCGTCTAGACCTCCAGCCCGCCTGATCTTCGTTCGCTTCAACGATTAATCCGTATTTCAGGACGACTGAACAGCTGCCGTCCTGTTCTTTTGCGCCCACCCAGCGCGACCCGGAAGTGGCTGCTTATCCCTCATCACCAGGAGTTGAATATGCAAAAGCAATCGAATTGGGCTTTGTCCGTCAATTTGGCCAGCGCTCCGATCATGGCTTTGACGGCGTAAGCCCGTCGCTCGGCCGACGCGGTTGCCAGCTCATAGCCTGGCATGCCGGACAGTCGGGATGGCGGTCCACTCGAAGTGGACTGAGCATACGGTAATGGTTCCCCTGCCGCGATGGAGGTGCACATGATCCACCTACCACAAGGGAGCAACTCCAGGCACCTGTGGGTGTTCTGGGGCTTTGTCGCTATCGCTGGCTTCTTTCTGCTGAGCGAGCACCGTGCACACGTGTTTGGGATCCTGCCTTATCTGCTACTGGCAGCCTGCCCGCTGATGCACCTGTTCATGCATCACGGTCATGGCGGTCATCGTCACAGGCACGAGCAGCAACCAGGCCGAGCCGGGGAGGAGGACAAACCATGAGCCATACCGAATCGGCGTACGGCCTGTGGTCGCTGGTTATCATCAACTCGCTGGTCTTCATCCTGTTCGCGTTCAGCTTCGCCCGACCCCGGACGAACCGTGACTGGCGCTCCTTCGGCATGTTCTCCGCCTTTCTGGTGGCTCTGTTCACCGAGATGTACGGCTTCCCGCTGACGCTCTATCTGTTGCTGCCTTGGCTCAGTCGTCTTTTCCCCGGCATTGATTTCCTGTCGCACGACGCCGGGCACCTGCTCGAAATGCTATTCGGCTGGAGGGTCAACCCGCACTGGGGGCCGTTCCACCTGCTCAGCAACTTGCTGATCCTGGGCGGTTTCTGGCTGCTGGCGGCAGCTTGGCGCGTGCTCTATCGGGCCCAGAGCAGCGGCACGCTGGCGCAGGACGGCCCCTACGCGCGGGTCCGCCACCCGCAGTACGTTGGCTTCGTGCTGATCATGTTCGGTTTCCTGTTGCAGTGGCCGACGCTGATCACTCTGGTGATGTTCCCGATCCTGCTGGCGATGTACGCCAGGTTGGCCAGGGCCGAGGAGCAGGAGCTGCTCGAGCAGTTCGGTGCTGACTACTTCTCCTATCGCGAACGCACCCCGGCGTTCGTGCCCTGGTTCAACGCTCGTCGCTCCAGCGCCGCGGATGCAAGGAGAAAATCATGATCGCTCCCTGGAAAACCGGTCTCGCCCTGGCCCTGACCATGGCGATTTCCTACACCGTGTGTGCACTGCTCTATGCGCTGTGGCCGGCGCAGGGTATTGCCTTCCTCAATGCGTTGTTCCACGGGCTGGACTTCGGTCGTCTGGAGATGCCGCAAGCCTATACCGTCGCTACCTTCGTAGGCCCGTTGTTGGTGCTGATCTTGTGGGGGCTGATGGTAGGAACCTTGTTTGCCTGGCTATACGACATGTTCCACGGAAAGTCGCACTGAGGAGGTGCCTCATGGACCATTCACCCATGCAGCACGCTGGCCCTCGCGCCGCGGCGGCGCCCGGAGATTCACCCGCCTTGGCAGGCGAGCAAGGGCATGTTCTCGACCCTGTGTGCGGAATGTCCGTCGTGCCGGCGACAGCAGCCGGCAGCGCGGAATTCGAAGACCAGCGCTATTGGTTCTGCTCGAGTCATTGCCGTGAGGAGTTCCTGCGCGATTCGTCTCGATACGCAAAAGGCGCTGCCGCCGCGCAACCTTGCCCACCTGGGCATCAGCATGCTGCCACCACTGTGGCGCCTGCTGCCGCGGCACCGCTCGGCAGCAGGCAACTGGCGAAAGACCCGGTCTGCGGAATGATGGTGGACAAGGCTACGGCCCTGTCGCGAGAGCGCGGCGGACGTACCTATTACTTCTGCAGCGACAGCTGTGTGCGCATCTTCGAGTCGCCCGAGCGTGAATTGAAGGCCATGAAAGCCCGCGTGGCGATCGCCCTTACCGGCGTGCTGGCCTTGGCCATGTTGCGTGCCGGTGCTTTCATCGCGCTGGCTGCCGGCGCCACGCTGTTGACCTGGGTGCCGATACCGGCACTGCCCTGGTTTACCTGGGGCATGTGGCTGTTCCTGCTGGTAACCCCAGTGCAATTCATCGGCGGTTGGAGCTTCTACAAGGGTGCATGGAATGCCATCCGCACCCGCAACATCAATATGGATTTCCTGATCGCCCTGGGCACCTCGGTCGCGTACTTCTACAGCGTAGCGGTGCTGTTTGCCCCGGACGTCTTGCCGGTCAAAGTGGAGGAGCGCGACATCTATTTCGAGGTGTCAGCGGTGATCATCGCGTTCGTCCTGCTCGGCAAGTACATGGAGGAAATCATCAAGAAGAAATCCTCGGCAGCGGTGCGGCGCTTGCTGGACCTCAAGCCGGCAACTGCGCATGTGCTGCGTGACGGCCAGGAAGTCGAATTGCCAGCAGAAAGCGTCATGGCTGGCGAGTTCCTGATCGTCAAACCTGGCGAGAAGATTCCCACCGATGGCGAAGTGACAGAGGGTACGTCGACGGTCGATGAATCGATGTTGACCGGCGAGTCCATGCCGGTCGACAAAAAACCAGGCAGTGCCGTGATCGGCGGTACGCTCAATCGCAGTGGTGTGTTTACCTTCAAAGCGAGCAGGATCGGCGCCGATACGGCACTAGCGCAGATCATCAGGATGGTCGAGGAGGCACAGGCCAGCACGGCTCAGATCCAGCGGTTGGCCGACCAGGTCACTGGCTATTTTGTGCCTGCGGTGGTGGCGGTCGCATTCCTGGCGCTGGTCGGCTGGACGATCGCGGGGAGTTTCCCGCAGGGGCTGTTGGCCTTCATTGCAGTGCTCATCATCTCCTGCCCCTGTGCGCTGGGCGTGGCCACGCCTGCTGCACTGATGGTCGGTGTCGGCAAGGGCGCCGATAACGGCATTCTGATCCGCGGAGGCGAAGTGCTGGAACGGGCCGAGAAACTCAGCACGGTGGTCTTCGACAAGACTGGCACCATCACTCGCGGTGAGCCGAACGTGACTAACGTGATCTCGTTCGACGCGACTCCGGAAAGCGAGGTACTGATGCTCGCCGCCGCCGTGGAGTCAGGGTCGGAACATCCACTCGGCGAAGCGATAGTGCGTGCCGCCCGGCATCGCGGCATCAGCCTGCCGAAAGCGACCGGAATCAGCGGGATCGCCGGTCATGGCATCGAAGGCAGCATCGATAGCCGCAAGATCTGGCTGGGCAACCGGCGCTTGTTCGCCCTCCAGCGGATTTCGATCGAGACGGCCGAGGCGAGCCTCGTCACCCTGGAGGCCGATGGCAAGACCGCGATGCTGGTCGGTGTCGACAGCCGCCTGCTCGGGGTTATCGCCGTTGCCGATACCGTCAAGCCGGAAGCAGCCGAAGCCGTCACGGCATTGAAGGCGAGTGGAATCAAGGTTGTGCTGTTGAGCGGCGACAACCGGCGAACCGCTGAAGCGGTGGCGCGGCAGGTTGGCATCGAACGGGTAATTGCCGAAGTTCTGCCGGACGACAAAGTCGCGGTCATTCGCCAACTGCAGAGCGAGGGGCAGGTGGTGGCGATGGTCGGCGATGGCGTCAACGATGCGCCGGCCCTGGCTGCCGCCGATATCGGCATTGCCATTGGCTCCGGCTCCGATGTTGCCAAGGAAACCGGCAGTATCATTCTGATCCGCGATGATGTGCGCGATGTCGTGGCGGCGATCCAGTTGTCGCGTGCGACCATGAGCAAGATCAAACAGAACCTGTTCTGGGCGTTCATCTACAACAGCATCGGCATCCCGGTCGCGGCTTTGGGGTTCCTCAATCCGATCCTGGCAGCGGCGGCCATGGCATTGTCGTCGCTCTCGGTGATTGTCAACTCTGCGCTGTTGAAGCGGGTGCGGCTTGCCGCAGCGGCGAAAACGGAGGCCCCATGAGACGCGCGACTCACTGGTTCTGCGCGTTGCTGGCGATAGCGGTGGCGGGGTGGGTGCTGTTCCGTTACGGCATCTCACCGTTGTCGCTTCTGGTGGCGCTGTTGCTGCTGTCCTGTCCGGTTTTCGTCGTCTGGCTTACCCTGAGTCAGGCGCGGCAAACCGAGCGCGACATCGAAGCAGCAACCCGCCAGGAACTGACGCGCCGCGCGCGATCGAAGCCAGGAAACCAGCTGTGACCGTTGCTGCGTGCACGACTGCGGTTGCGTGGTCAAGCCATGAGTTTCACGGCGCCTGCTGCTCGCCGATTGCCGATACCGAGGGGGTCTCCCTGCGCTTTCTCGCCCAGCCGACCAGAAGGGTTACGGCAATGAAACCTGCAACGATAAGGAGCGGGTAGGCGATCATCAATTCGCCCAGGCTGTATTTCCAGGCAAGTGGACGACCGACCCCAAGCATCGCGGCGTAGAACCAGGAAACCCCGGATACCGTGCCGGCGAAAATCGCAAGTGTCCGCATGCCCAGTTCAAGCTTGAGCAAGGTGCCGGCCTTGACCAGGGCGGGCATGATCACGGAGTGCAATAACGCACCGTTGACGGTGAGCAGGGAGACGATGAGGACCTTGGCTTGTAGCTTGGGGTTGAGGAAATAACTTGCGCCCTTGACGTAGGAGTCGAGCATGACGATCAGCGCGCCTGAGACCCAGAGCACTTGCAGAGCGAGCGTGATGGTTCGCTTGAGCGTATCCAGATGTTCTTTCTTGCAGTGTGCGGAGTCGGAGCCTTCCAGCAACTGCTTGACCATGGCGAAGTCGCTTGTCAGGACAAGGCCGATGGCCACACAGCATGCGATCAGGTGCGCGTAAACAACGCCCAATCGCAAGAATTCCATGGTTGCTTCGTGCTGCAGGAGCGAAGCGACTAGATGAAAAAATTCCACGGTCTCTCTCTTGTTTTATGGAACCGGTCATCAACCGCGCTGGGGGCGATGACGATACATCTGGTATGGGGACTGCGGTGGCTGGCATGAGGCCTGAGCGATGTGGGATGACCTGGTTCACCCAACTTCCGGTCTGGCGCCGCAACAGCCTGAACAAGTGCGCTGATGTGCCTCGCAGTCGTGGGCCAGGCGCAACGGGATCCGATGTTATTTGTAAGTAATTATTATTGTCAAAAGAATCAGGCGTTACAGCTGCCCGTTTCCGTCGAGTCCCGATGAACGGCTACGGGGTGTGGCTGCAATCGTGTTCAGTTGAATATGGCAAACCACCTCCTGGCCGCGGTTTGAGTCAGGTAGCAGCTGAAGCTCCATGGCGCAGGTTGCTCCGTAAGTACCCGACATTCGCATCGGGAGTCCCCGCGACTGTGCCTCAATCCATCACGGCGTGCAGCTCGGCCTTGTCGTTGCCCTTCTGAATGGGCTTGAGTAGGAGCACCAGGGGTAGCGATGCCAGAGTGATGAACATCATCAGCCGGAAGTCCTGCAGATAGCCAAGGATCGAGGCCTGGCGGGTCACCTCGGCATTGATGGCCACCAGCCCTGCGGGCGTACTGAGGTCGAAGACACCGCCCTGGTTCGCCTGGGCAAGCGCCTGGTTGAATGGCGTGATGAAGTCACTGAAGGCGGCATGATTGATCTGGGTTCGGTGCGCCAGGTAACTGATCACAATCGAGATGCCGATGCCGCTGCCCACATTGCGCATCAGGCTGAAAAGGGCAGTGGCGTCGTTTCGGTAGTGGGGAGCCAGCGTGGAGAAGGCGAGGGTGGATAGCGGCACGAAAATCAGCCCGAGCCCAAGCCCCTGGACGACGCCGGTGCGAATGATCTCAGTCGCGGAAACTTCGGCGGTGAACAGGGTCATTTCCCACATAGACAGCGCAGTCAGCAGCAGGCCAAGGCTGATCATGCCGCGCGGGTCGACCCGGTTGATCAAGCGGCCGACCACCATCATCGCCACCATGGTGCCAATGCCTCTTGGGGCCATCAGATAACCGATATCGAGGATTGGGTAGCCCATCAGGTGTTGCATGAAGGGTGGCAGCAGGGCCATCGCGGCGAGCAGGATGATGCCGACCATGAAGATCAGGAGCAGGCCGAGACAGAGATTGCGATCCCTGAACATCGCCGACTCGATGAAGGGCTGCCTGCAGGTCAGCAGATGCACCAGGAACAGGTAAAGGCTCAAGCCGGCAAGCAAGGCCTCGACGAGGATTTCGCGGCTGGCGAACCAGTTCTGGGATTCGCCGCGGTCGAGCATCAACTGCAGGGAACCAATGGCCAGGGCCAGCAGGCCAAAGCCCAGCAGATCGAAATGACGGGTGCGATCGGTCGGCGCTTCCTTGACGAAGGCCGCCAGGCCGAACCAGGCGAGCAGGCCGAAGGGCAGGTTGATGTAGAAGACCCAGCGCCAGCTGTAGTACTCGGTAAGCCAGCCTCCCAGTGTCGGCCCCAGGATCGGGCCGACCATGACACCCACCCCCCACATCGCCATCGCCGAACCGTGCTGCTCCTGGGGGTAGGTGTCGAGCAGGACCGCCTGTGACAGTGGCACCAGGCTGGCGCCGAACATGCCCTGGAGAATGCGGAAGAGCACGATCTGTTCCAGGCTTTGCGCTGCGCCGCAGAGCATCGAAGCCAGGGTGAAACCGACGATGGACCAGATGAACAGTCGCTTGCGGCCAACTCGTGCCGCAAGGAATCCGGTCAATGGCATGAAAATCGCCGTGGCCACGATATAGGAGGTGAGCACCCAGCTGATCTGGTCCTGGGTGGTCCCCATGCTGCCTTGCATATGCGGCAGTGCGACGTTGGCGATGGTGGAGTCCAGCGCCTGGATGATGGTGGCGAGCATCACGGTCAGGGTGACCAGCCCTTTGTGCGTGCCACCCCGTGTCGTTGTAGTAGACCCCATGGCTCGAGTCCGTCAGGGCAGCAAGCTGGCCAGGCTTCGACGATGTGTCGTGTCGACCTCGACGTCAGCACTGAGGCCAGCCCGCAGGCTCGGTAACTCGGCGTGGGCGTCGAGTCTGATGCGCACGGGAACACGCTGGGTCACCTTGACCCAATTGCCTGTGGCGTTCTGCGCCGGGATCACGGAGAACTCGGCACCGGTGGCTGGGCTCAGGCTTTCCACGACGCCTTGCCAGATGCGATCCGGGTAGGTATCGAAGCGGATGCTCACTGTCTGCCCGGGCCGTACATAGGTCAACGCCTTCTCAGGGAAGTTGGCTTCGACCCACAAATTGCCGTCGGCGACCAAGGTCATCGCCGTATTGCCTGCCGTGATGTATTGGCCGGGTTGCGGCACTCTGCTCACACTGCCCGGCAAGGATGCGCGAACCTCGACGCGAGCCAGGTCCAGCCGGGTCTGATCGAGCTCGGCCAAGGCAGAACGGTAACTGGGATGCTGCTCGACGGGCATGTCCGGGCTGCCGCCCAGGGTTTCGGCAATGCGCTTGAGGTCGTGCTCGCGGGCGGAGATTTCCTGTGCGGCAATCTCTTCTGCTTGCCGGGATTCATCCAGGCGCGCGACGGACAGATAGCCCTTGCTAGCCAGGTTGGTCTGGCGCTGCAGGTCCCGGGCGGCGAACGTCTGACGCGTCCTGGCCAATGCCAGTTCGGCCTTTTTCTCCTGATAGCTCGCCTTGAGGGCCGTCAGGTCGGTACGTACCTGGGCGAGCCTTGCTTCGGCCCTGTTCACGGCAATCCGGAAACTGGCCGGGTCGATCCGGAACAACAAATCTCCCGCTTCGACACGCTGGTTCTCCTGGACAACGACTTCCTGGATGGTGCCAGAAACGTCAGCGCTAACCGGGACTTTGTCAGCCTTGACGTAGGCGTTATCCGTTTCCACGAATCGTCCACCTTGCAGGTAAGTCACGAGACAGCCGGCTATGACCAGCAGAGGAACGACGCCCATCAGCACAAGGCGCTTGATGCGCGAGGCCGGGTGGGAGGGTGCATCGACAGTGGCAGATGGCTCTAGGGCAGCGTTCACGGCAGTGCTGTTCCTTGGTGGATCAACGAGAGGACAGGTTCGAGCGCATCTTGCGCAGGGCGGACGTCAATGCTGCTGCTTCCTGCTCTGATAGATCGTGCAGCGCGATGCCATGGGTAATGGCAGACACCTTCTCGATTGCCCGGAGCTCCTGTTTTGCCTTGGGAAGCAGAAAAAGCCGGTAGGCCCGGCGGTCTTCTGGATCAGGCCGGCGCTCGACCAGGCCGAACTGCTCCAGTTGATCGATCAACCGAGCCAAGGTGATCGGCTTCACCTCCAGCCGATCGGCCAACTCGATCTGACGGCAACCTTCGTTGCGCGCTACGTGCACCAGTGCCCGCGCCTGGCTCAACGTCAGGGCGCTGTCTACCAGATGCTCTTCGAAGGTGCGCCTCATCAGCCTGGAGACGTCAGCGATCAGGAAGCCAAGGCTCTCGTCACGGGAGGACATGGAATGCATTCCTTATAATAAGCATTGCTTACTTTATGATGGCGTGGGTTCTCATGTCCAGTTCGTCACCGATTGTTCGTTTTCAGGCTGGGGCATCGAATCCTGTCGGAAGCGCAACGCGAAGCTTCATGGCGATGGATGTGGGTGATAGCTCCGCAGACCGGCTACATTTGCAACGTGTTCGTGCTTTTGCCAACACGGCTGAATCTGCTTTCAGGCGAGACGGTGCCGTCGGGGAGCACGCTCGGAAGGGGCGGCGCGGTATCTGGCGCGTGGGCTCGAGCTCAAGGGAACTGTCCGGGCAACTGGGGAGGTGCTGTCATGCCAGGCAATACGCAAGAAAAGCGGGCACGCGTGCTCAATCCGATCGACCGTGTCTCGGAGGTGATTTTTGGCCTGCTGATGGCGATGACGTTCACCGGGACTTTCAGTGTGGCCTCGTCCGGTGGCGAGGAGGAGCGCACGATGATGATCGCCGCCCTCGGCTGCAACCTCGCCTGGGGGCTGGCGGATGCGGTGATGTACCTGGTGCGCACCCTGACCGAGCGGACGCGAGGTCGAACGCTGCTCGCACGCCTGCACGGCGGGGCTGACGCGGCCACCGGGCAGGCGCTGATCGCTGAGGTCTTGCCGGAGCGTATAGCGGTTGCAGCTGGCCCCGAGGGGCTTGAGATGCTCCGCCGGCGCATGATCGAGCATCAGGGGCTACCCATCCGGCCGCGCCTCGGGTGGGATGACTTCAAGGGCGCGTTCGGGGTATTCCTGCTGGTGGTGTTCGCGACATTCCCGCTCGTTGTGCCTTTCATAGTGCTCGACCAGTCGATGCTTGCGGTGCGCATGTCCAACCTGGTCGGGGTCGTCATGCTGTTCCTCGCTGGCTGGATCCTTGCGGGCTTCGCCGGGGCCAGCCGATGGTACGGTGGGCTGGCGATGGCAGTGACCGGCACCGTGCTGGTGGCAGCGATCATCGCGCTTGGCGGTTGAGGGCGTGCGAACGTCTGCAACAGATCGGACACAGTGCTTCAGAAGCCTGGAACACTGCAGTCCTGTTCGCTGAGGATATCCAGAAGCCACTCACACCAAGCCCTGTGCGCTCCTGGGCTTGATTGGCCCAATAACGGGGGCGCCATTGCTTCGTTCCTCGACCGATTTGCCATTCAGCACAAGGGCGCACAGTGCCGGCAGGAACAGCAGGGTCAGCGTGGTGCCGATCAATACGCCGCCGATCAGCACATAGGCCAGCGACGACCAGAACACCGAAAAGGTCAGCGGTATGAACGCCAGCGCTGCTGCCAGGGCAGTGAGCAATACCGGACGGGCGCGGCGCACCGTGGCTTCGATGATGGCGTCCTGCAGGGCCCGCCCGTGGGCCCGTTCCTGTTCGATCTGGTCGGTAAAAATGAGGGTGTTGCGCATCAGGATGCCGCCGATGCCGATCAACGCCAGGATCGCATTGAAGCCGAAGGGCTGGTCGAACAGCAGCAGTGCCGGTACCGCGCCGATCACGCCCAAAGGCGCAGTGGCGAAGACCATGAACATCACGCTGAAGGAGCGCACCTGGAACATGATCACCACCAGGGTCAGCAGGATCATTACCGGGAACAGCACGGCCAGCGCCTTGTTGGCCTTGGCGCTTTCCTCCACCGGACCGCCGATGGTCACCTTGTAGCCCGCCGGCAGCTTGGCGATCAGCGGCTGCAGCTCGGCGTAGACAGCCTTCTCCACATCCGGCGGCTGGGTGCCCTTGATGATGTCGGCGCGCACTTCGAAAGTGGGTTCGCGGTCGCGGCGCTTGAGGATCGGCTCCTCCATCACCGCCTGAAAGTGGCCCACCTGCTCCAGCGGCACCGAGACGCCGGCCGCATTGGTGATGGTCAGACCCTCGATGCCGCCGAGGTTCTCCCGCTGGGCGTTCCGCGCGCGCACCATCACCGCGACGGTGCGGGTGCCTTCGCGCACTTCTGTCACCGGGTTGCCGGTCAGCAGGGCGTTGAGCTGGCTCTTCACCTCATTGGGGGTGAAGCCGAGCAGGCGCAGGCGGTCCTGGTCCAGCACCAGGCGATAGGAGCTGGCGCGCTCGCCCCAATCGACGAAGGTGTCGCGAGTCATGGCGTTGGCGGCCACCACCTGGCGCACTTCTTCGCTGATCTGCCGCAGTTGCTCCAGGTTCGGGCCGGAGACGCGGAACACGACCGGGAAGGGCACCGGTGGGCCGAACACCAGTTGGGTCACGCGTACCCGCGCCGAGGGGAATTCACCGGCGGCGATGCGTGCCTGCATGCGCTCGCGGAGGGCGTCGCGGGCCTTGGAGTTGGCGGTCTGCACGACGATCTTGGCGAAGGCCGGGTCCGGAAGCTCGGGGTTCAAGGAGAGGAAGAAGCGCGGCGCACCGCCACCCACATAGGCGTCCACCAGTCTGGTCTGGGGCTCCTCCAGCAGGGCCTTCTCCACCTGGGCAACAACCGCCTCGGTGGCCTTGAAGGCGCTGCCCGGCGGCATGTAGACCTCCAGCAGCAGTTCGGAACGGTCGGAGTTTGGGAAAAACTGCTTCTTCACCACGCCCATGCCCAGCCCGCTGAGGACGAAGGCCAGTACCACCAGCGCGGTGACCAGCACGCGCCGGCGAACGCACCCACTCACCAGGGCGCGCAGGCGGGTATAGAAGCGGGTGGAGTAGAGCGCTTCATGGCCGCCGGGCACGGCTTTGATCTTCGGCAACATCTTCACCCCCAGGTAGGGCGTGAAGAACACCGCCACCAGCCAGGAGGCGAGCAGGGCGAAGCCAACAATCCAGAAGATGTTGCCGGCGTATTCTCCCGCGCCAGACTTGGCGAAGCCCACCGGCAGGAAGCCGATCACGGTCACCAGGGTACCGGTGAGCATCGGTGCTGCGGTGGAAGTCCAGGCAAAGGTGGCGGCCTGGACGCGATCCAGGCCTTCCTCCAGTTTCACCACCATCATCTCGATGGCGATGATGGCGTCGTCCACCAGAAGCCCCAGGGAAAGGATCAGCGCGCCCAGGGTGATGCGGTCGAACTCGCGGCCTGTCATCAGCATTACGACAAAGACGATGGACAGCGTGAGCGGCACCGCCGCTGCCACCACCAGGCCGACGCGAAAGCCCAGGGCCAGCAGGCTGATGAGCATGACGACACCCAGGGCGACGAAGAACTTCAGCATGAACTCGTCCACCGCCAGGCGGATTTTCTCAGCCTGGTCGGAGACCTTGTCCAGGCGCACTCCGAGGGGTAGGTTGGCGTGGATCCGGTCTTCCTCGACCTGCAGGGATTTGTCCAGCTCCAGGCCGTTGAAGTGCTTGTCCATGATCACGCCGAGCATCAGCGCCGGCTCGCCCTGGTGGCGGATTCGGTAGCTGGGCGGGTCTTCATAGCCACGTCGCACGGCGGCGACGTCGGCGATTCGCAGCAGTTTGCCGTTGGCGTTGATCGGCACGTTCTCGATCAGTTTCAAGCTGTCGAAGGCACCGTCGATGCGGATGTAGGCGCGCGGACCGGCAGTTTCGACGAAGCCGGCCGGGGCTACACCATTCTGCTTGGCCAGGGCTTCGAAGATCTGCTCGGGCTTGAGGCCCAAGGTCGCCAGGCGCTCGTAGGAGAACTCGACGAAGATGCGCTGGGCTTGTTCGCCGAGGATGTTGACCTTCTTCACGCCCGGCAGGTTCAGGAGACCCTGGCGAATCTCCTCGGCCATCTGCACCAGTTGGCGGTGGGGAAGTTGCTTGGCTTCGAGGGCGTAGAGGGCAAAATAGACGTCGGAGTACTCGTCATTGAAGAAGGGTCCGATCACACCCTGGGGCAGGCGCTTGGCTTCGTCGGAGAGCTTCTTGCGGGTCTGGTAGAAGAGTTCCTGGATGTCCTGCGGACGTGTCGAGTCGAGGAACTGGATCTTCATCGAGACGAAGCCGGGTTGAGCGATGGTTTCCACCCGGTCGTAAGAGTCCAGTTCCTGCAGGCGCTTCTCCAGGCGGTCGGCCACCTGCTCCTGCATCTCTCGCGCGTTGGCGCCGGGCCAGGCGGCAGTAACGGTCATGGTCTTGACTGTGAAGGACGGGTCCTCGGCGCGCCCAAGCTTGCCGAAAGCAATGGCTCCGGCGATCAAGGTGGCGATGATCAGGAAAAGCGTGACGGCGCGGTTGTGCACCGCGAAGGCTGAGAGGTTGAAGCGGCTCATCTCAGTGCTCCATGGCCAGCGACGGCGCTGGCAGTTCGCGGATGCTGTCGCCGACGTTCAGCAGGTGAGCACCGAGAGCGACGATGCGCTCGCCGGGTTGGACGCCGCCTTCAAGTAACGCCTGCTCCTGCTCAAGACGCACCACGCGCACTGGCCGCAGTTCCACCTTGTTGTCCACGCCTATGACCCAGACACCTGTACCCTGGCCCTTGTCGTGCAGGGCGCCGAGGGGCACGCGCGCCAGTTGCTGCTGGGCCGTGCCATCCAGACGCAGGGTGACGGTGGAGCCGATGGCCAGGGATGCCGATTCACCGCCCAGGGTATAGCGGGCGCGGAAGGTGCGGGTGGTTGTGTCCGCTGCGGCGGAGAGTTCGCGCAAGGTGGCGGGCACGGCTTCGGCCGCGGCGCCGTAGGGATAGGCGCGGGCCGAATGGTTGGCGAGGGCGCGCTGGGTCTCAGGTATGTCGATCACTGCTTCGCGGGCGCCGTCATGGGCCAGGCTGGCGACCACCTGACCTTCGGCGACCACCTGGCCGCGATCCACTCGCACATCGGTGATCACGCCATCGGCGTCAGCTTTCAAGGTGGAGTACGCGCGGCGGTTCTCCACTTGGGCGGCCTCTGACGTGGCAGCGGCCTGCTCGGCCTGGGCCACCCGCAGGCGTGTAGCGGCCTGGTCGAACACCTGTCGCGAGACGGCGCCAGTTCCGGCCAGTCGGCGGTAGCGGGCTTCGTCATTGCGCGCCTGGCGCAGTTCGGCTTCGGCAGCGGTCACTCGATTGCGCGCGGCGCGCAGGGCCAGTTCGAAGTCGGTGTTGTCCAGCACCAGCAGCACGTCGCCACGCGATACGCGTGTGCCAGGGTCGATCTTGCGGGCGATCACTTTGCCACCGACGCGAAAACCCAGGTCGCTGGCGGTGCGGGCAGCCACCACGCCGGTATAAAGCGCTCCCTGCTGGTTGGCGGCTTCTACCTGGGCGACCAGTACGGCGCGCGGCTGGGGTGCCGAGACATCGCTGTCGGCCTTGCTGTCGCAGCCACTGAGCCCCAGCAGGGCGATCGGAATCAAGGCGAGAAGAGCGACGTGACGGCGGTTCATGAGGCGATCCTCTTGTTCGGCGGCGGGGCTGCAGTGCGGCGAGTTGCAAATATGATAAGTGTAATTTAAATGACTGCATATATGCCGCTCATCATTTAATCGATCGCCAAGGAGGCCGGAGCCAATGGACGTGATTGCGATGAGCCGAACCCGGATGCCTGGGACGCCCAAGACCGAGAAGCGCTAGCCAGTCTGCCGCGCCGCGCGGGTGAATTCGATGAAGGCCTTGAGTACGGCGGGAACCTGGCGACGGCTCGGGTAATAGAGGTGCAGCCCGGGGTCATAGGGACACCAGTCGTCCAGCACCTGGACCAGCTTCCCATCGGCGATGTGCCCTTTGACCATGTCTTCGAAGACGTAGGCCAGGCCGGTGCCCTGCAACGCCGGTGCGACCATCAGGCCAACGTCCCCCAGGGTCAGGGGCCCGGCGACTTCTATTTCCAGCTGCTGGCCATCGCGTTCGAACTCCCAACGGTAGAGCGAACCGCTGGGAAACCTGTGGCGGATACAGGGCACGGCGTGCAGGTCCTGGGGGTTCTTCGGCATGGGGTAACGCTGGAACAGGGCAGGCGCCCCGACGACGACGGAGCGCAAGGCGGGGCCGATGGGCAAGGACACCATGTCCGCCTCCAGGCGTTCGCCGAAACGCACGCCAGCGTCGAAGCCGGCAGACACGACATCCACGAGTGCGTCATCGGCCGAGACTTCGATACTCACATCCGGGTAGGCCGCTTCCGGATTACGAGGACACCGTCGGCGCGATGCGCCGCTTCGCCCACGGCGCCAATCACGCCCAACCCGGTAACGCGGACAGATTGGCGACGGCGATCATGGCGCTGGTCGATGCGCCCAACCCCCCCGCAACGATTGCCACTGGGCAGTGACGCCGTCGCCAGGATTGAGTCCACGAACCGCCTCGTCGAAGAGGAACTGGCAACATGGAGGAATCTGGCCCTATCCACGGATTTCCAAGCCTGAATCAGCGCCCCGAGGGTTGTGACCGCCGTCATGAAGCAGTTCGGCTCCTAAGGCCAACTGCTTCATGACGGCCTGCTCTCCAGGCTGGCCTCAGCGCTAGGGCAGCGTGTAGACCTCGAACAGCAACTTGGACGTGCCGCGAGCGCCACCCAGGTATTTGGCGTATGCCTGCTCGATTTCACCCGAGCGGTACATCTCGCTGATCACCGTATCTACCAGCAGACGGAAGTCTTCATCGCCACGTTCGAGCACCATCGACACGGGAACGAATTCGAAAAGGCGAGGGACTACCATCAGGTCCTCGGCGTGCTTGCTTTTCTCCACGACATTCTTGAGCAGCATGCGTTCGGAGAAAAAGGCGCTGGCTTTGCCTTCGGCGACCAGATTCACACCTTCCATGTTGTCCTTGACCGTCACTTGCGTGGTCACCACGCCAAGCATCCGCGTCTTGTCGCGAATCCAATCCTCGGTGAGCCCGTCCTTGATGGCTGCAAAGGTCTGGTTGGCCAAGCCCTGGTTGATGGTCGCGCGCCAGGTCGGGCCGGTATGCGCCACTTGGCCATTGAGCACCCGCAACAGCGGTTCGGGGGCATCCTTGCGCACCACGGCTGAAAGTCCGGCGGTGTAGATGGGGATCGAGAAGCTCACCGACTTGCGGTCTGCCAGTGTTTCCGGGGCGGGTGTGCAGAGGATGTCGACCTTTCCGGAGCTGACGGCGCCGATCTCGTCCGCGACCGTGAGGCCTTGGTACCGCACCTGCAGGCCGGGCAGGTTCAGTTCGCTCTTGATCTTGTCGACGACCTTCAGGCAAAGCTCGATGGCATAGCCGGTGGCCTTGTCACCGTCCTGGTTGCTGAAGGGCGCGAAGTCCCGCACATAGCCGAGGGTGATGGCGTTGTTGCTGCGTACGCGCTCCAGCGTGTTGGCGCTGGCCAGAACCGGCAGCAGCGCGAGCAGGCACGCGAGCATCATGCTTACGGGTTTGGGCAATTTCACATTCATATCCTGTTCCCCATGTTCGGATGTCTTTTCGGCTCTGAAGACAACGCCTACGGTTTGTCGACCCTGGCCAGCGATGACGGTGGTTCATCGACGAAGCGCTTGGCGATAAAGCCATAGAGCAGGTAGCCGATCGCAAGGACGATGGTGCCACCGAAGACGGCGTCCTTGCCGCATGCATACAGGGCGTAGAAACAGTAGATACACGCTACCAGCAATACCGCCGTGTTGCGGCCGTATACAGCTGGGCTGACCTGGGCCTTGTACATGATGACCAGCAGGCCGGTCAGCGCCGTCACGTAGGGGATCAGGTTGGTCACCGCGGCCAGGCCGACCAGCTTGCCGAACTGGGCACTGGCGTTGGGCGAAATGGTCGAGAGGGCCATCAGAGTCTGCAACACGCCGCAGACGATCATGCCGATGATCGGTGCGTTCTTGGCACTGACCTTGCTGAAGAGTTTCATGAACATGCCCTGGTCGGCCGTCATCTTGGCCGTTTGCGCCAGTGTGAACTGCCAGCCGAGCAGCGAACCGACACAGGCCATCACGGCCAACGCCATCACGAGGTTACCGATCGCGGGATGGAAAATTTGCGCATAGACCAAGGCGAACGGCGCTGAGGAGTTGGCCAGTTCAGCGTTGGGCACGATGCCCTGGATTACCGTTGTCGAGAGGATGTACACAACGGCGGCGCCAAGGGTCCCGAACAGGCACGCCAGGGGCACGTTGCGCTTGGGGTCTTCAACTGCATCGCTGGCCTGAGCCGCCGATTCCATCCCAAGGAACGCCCAGAGAGTTAGCGGAATGGTCTTGCCGATGGCCTCGGAGAGCGCGATGTTGTTCGGGTTCCAGGCCGCGGCGAATACATCCGTCTTGAACCAGAACCAGCCGATCACGCTCAGCCCTGCTACCGGGATGATCACACCCCATACCGTAATCGTGCCGAGTCGGCCGGTGATGCTCGGTCCACCGAAGTTGGCCAGGATGGTCAACCAGATCAGGGCAATTGTGCCGATGCACAGTGGAATGGCGCCGCTGCCCAGCCAGGGTATGAACGACGTCAGGTAGCCCACTGCCGAGATGGCGACCGCGACGTTGGCGATGGCCAGCGACAGGAAGTAGAGATACGAGCAAAGGAAGAACCCTGACTTGGCGTGCGCCTCTTCCGTATAGGCCGACAACCCGCCTGAGCGTGCACAGAAGACACCGCACTGGGCGAAGCAGTAGGCGATCGCCATGGAGCCGACTGCAGTGAAGATCCATGACAACAAAGAGACAGCGCCAAGCTGGGCCATGTTCGTTGGCAGCATGATGATGCCCGAACCCATCATGTTGACCGTGACCAATGTGGTGAGCCCCATGAGGCTCATTTTCTTACTTGACTCAGCCATCGAAGACTCCTTGCTTTGTCCGAAGCACTGGCCTCTCTCCGGCGGCGTTTTCCTGCCGCAGGGGAGGGGAGCTAAACCCTACTGTTTGACTACATAGATCCTGTACGTGAGGCGCCCCTGGTCGTCTCGCTCGATCTCGACGCCGTGGTTGTCATGCACGAAGCCGGGGAAGCGTCCGTCGAACATTTCCATCGCCAGCAGGTAATCGACGATGGCTCGCTTGTCGGCACCGGCTTTCTCGCCGGGCATCATCAGGGGGATGCCAGGCGGGTAGGGCACGATCTGAACCGCGACGGTGCGGTCCAGCATGTCGCGCACGGCGATTTGCTCGATTTCGCCCTTGACCAACTTGGCGAAGGTTGCGCGTGGCGAGAACACCGGGTCGGGCAGCAAGGTGAAGGCCGCATCCATGTTGTGCAGCATGTCCGTGGCGAGCATTTCCTGGTGCATCTCTTCGGCCAGGTCCTTCAGGCCCATGCCGGCATAGCGCTCGGGGTAATCGGCAACCAGGCCGGGCAGCACTTGCTCCAGTGGGGAGTTGGCGTCGTAGTGCCGCTTGAACTCCATCAGACCGGCGACCAGCGAACCCCACTTGCCCTTGGTGACACCCAGGCTGAACAGCAGCAGGATCGAGTACGGCTCCGTCTTCTCTACCACGATGCCGCGGCTGGAAAGGAAGGACGACACCAAGGGGGCCGGAATACCGCTGGGCTCCATCGCGCCTTCCAGGGTCTGCCCCGGCGTCAGCACCGTGACCTTGATCGGGTCGAGCATGCAGTAGTCGTTACCCAGGTCGCCGAAACCATGCCAGCTGGCCGAAGGCTTGAGGACCCAGGCATCGCTACGGTGCAGGGCCTGTGGGTCGAGATCGGCGAACGGTACGCCGTCGACCACATCTGGTTGCCAGACACCGAACCACCAGTCCTTGGCGTTGCGCTTGCGCACTTCGAAACTGAGGCGCGCCATGGCCTGGCGGAAGGCGATGGCTTCATCGATCGATTCGTCGGTCAGGTAGTCGCCGGCATCGTTCATCATCTTCGCCGACACGTCGGTGGAGGCGATGATGCTGTACTGCGGCGAAGTCGACGTATGCATCATGAAAGATTCATTGAACAGCGCCGGCTTGACCGGGACCTTGCCTGAGCGGACGTGGATCATTGAGGCCTGCGACAGCGCAGCAAGCAGCTTGTGCGTGGAGTGGGTGACGGTCACCGTGGCGTCATCGGCGTGCCGTTCCCCCCGGTGCATCCCGTAGCGCCCTTCGTACAACGCGTTGAAGCGTGCATAGGCGAACCAGGCTTCGTCGTAATGGATGCGGTCCACACTCTGGCTGAGCTCACGGGTGGTCACCTGCACGTTGTAGCAGAGGCCGTCATAGGTCGAGTTGGTCAGTACAGCGAGCACAGGCTGTGCCTGCTTGTCTTTTGCCAGTGGGCTTTCCGCGATTTTCTGTGCGATGGCGGCGGGGGTCAGCTCACTCCGCGGCACCGGGCCGATCAAGCCTCGCGCATTACGCCGTGGGCGCAGATAGAGTGGCACCGCGCCGGACATGTTCAAGGCATAGTTCAGCGACTTGTGGCAGTTGCGATCGACCAGCACGGTATCGCCGTCAGTCACCGCCGAATGCAGGATGATCTCGTTACTCGCCGAGCTGCCGCCGACCGAGAAGAAGGTGAAGTCGGCACCGAACACGCGGGCAGCGTATTTTTCCGCCTCGGCCAAGGGCCCCGAATGGTCGTTCAACGAGCCTAGTTCACCGACCGACACGCTGAGGTCGGAGCGCAGCATCTGCTCACCATAGAAATCGAGGAAGCTGCGTCCCACCGCTGTCTTCATGAAAGCGGTACCGCCGGTATGGCCCGGGGTGTGCCAGGAGTACTCGTGGGCACCGGCGAAGTTGACCAGGGCGCCGAAGAACGGTGGCAGTATGGTGTCGAGGTACCGGCAGGCGGCGGCCTGGATGCGTCCGGCGATGAACTCCGGACTGTCTTCGGGCTGCCAGACGAAACCCTCGATATTCTCGACGAAGGCCAGTGGCACCTGGCTCTGGTGGGCCTGGGTCATGCCCAGGATGATCGGCAACTGGGCGGTGCGCCGACGAATCAGCTGGATAAGCTGCAGGGCCTTGGTCTTGTCGTGTTCGCACAGGCCCCAGCCCAGGATCACGCAACTGTAGGTGGGGGCTGCGCGCATGGCGATTTCGGCATCCTCCAGCGAGTCGACCAGCTCCACCCCCAGATCATATTCATGCAGCGCATCGGCGATCGCTTCGAGGTTGCGAAGGATGATGCTGTCTTCATGTGCCTTGGCATTGATGACGATGAGGACGGGAAAGCGTTTTCTCATCGACTCGGGTAACGGCGTTTTTGATTGACTCATGGGTATCCCTGCCGAGCTTGTTTGATGCTTACCGAAGAAACGTCCCGTTGCACGCGTCAGCCAGGAGCGTTCTGCGTCGGAGCTTCGCCTTCTCCTGCTGCCGTGCCGAGTCGCACCGCATCGGCGCAGGCGAAGGGCCTGTATCTAGCTTTTCAGTACGTAGCCGTACGCGCGGGTGCGACCGTCTTCGTGCTTGAGGTAGACACCCTGCAGTTCCGGAGTGAAGCCCGGCAGCCGGTTGATGCCTTCTTCAAGGGCCAGGAAGTAGTCCAGTACCGGGCCACCCCATACTTCGCCCGGTACCACGCAGAGGAGGCCGGGTGGATAGGGCAGCGCGCCTTCAGCTGCGATGCGCCCGGTCGCTTTGGACAGAGGGACCAATTCGGCGTTGCCGCGCACGAACTCGATCTGCGCCGCCTGGGGCAGCATCGCCACTTTCGGCAGGTGCGCCTTGCGGAACATGTCCGTCTGTAGCTGCTTGACGTTGCGACCGCGGTAAAGGTCGTGCATGTCCTGGCAAAGCTGACGAATGCTGTAGTTGCGGTAGCGGTCCTGATACGCCTCGTAGATGGCCGGCAGGACACGGCTCATCGGGGCGTCGTCGCTGACGAAACGCTCGAAGCGGGCGAGTTGGGCCACCAGGTGGCTCATCTTTGCCCAGTCCTCCGCCGGAGTGAGCAGGAACAGGATGGAGTTGAGGTCGGACTTCTCGGGGATTATGCCGTTCTGCCGCAGGAAGTTGGCGAGGATGCCGGCATGGATGCCGAATTCGGTGTAGCTGCCGTCGACCGGATCGATGCCGGGCGTGGTGAACAGCAGCTTGCAGGGGTCGATGAAGTACTGGTTATCGGCGTAACCGGGGAAGGCGTGCCAGCGGTCCTGTGGGTGGAACTTGAAGAAGCGGATGTCGTTGGCAATCTCATCGGTGGGGTAGTCCTGCCAGTTACGACCATCGATCTGGGGAGGCACGAACGGGCGGATCAAGGTGCAGGTTTCCAGGACCAGCTTGCGTGCGTTGATGCCGAACTTCACGCAGTCGCCCCACAGCCTCAAGCCGCTGCGATCGCTGTGGATCGCCGCGTTGACGTCCAGAGAAGAGAACAGCGGATAGAACGGGCTGGTGGAAGCCTGGGCCATGAAGGCATTGTTCAGCCGGGCATGGTTGCAGTAGCGCGGCTGGCCCTTGATATGGCGGTCCTTCTTGTGGATCTGCGAGGCCTGGGAAAAACCGGCCTGCTGTTTGTGCACCGACTGGGTGACGAAGATGCCCGGATCGTTTTCGTTGAGGTCGAGCAGCAGGGGTGAGCAATCCTTCATCATCGGGATGAACTGCTCGTAACCGACCCAGGCCGAATCGAACAGAATGTAATCACACAGCTTGCCGATACGATCGACCACCTGCCGGGCGTTGTAGATGGTGCCGTCGTAGGTGCCGAGTTGGATGACTGCAAGGCGGAACGGGCGCGGCAGTTTGGCCTTGTCTGGCGCGACTTCGTTGATCAGCTCGCGCAGGTAGTCTTCCTCGAAGCAATGGAAGTCGATCCCGCCGATGAAGCCGTAGGGGTTGCGCGCGGTCTCCAGGTAGACCGGGGTGGCACCCGCCTGGAGCAGCGCACCCTGGTGGACGGACTTGTGGTTGTTGCGGTCGAACAGCACCAGATCGCCAGGCGTGAGCAGGGCGTTGGTGACCACCTTGTTGGAGGCCGAGGTGCCATTGAGCACGAAGTAGGTCTTGTCGGCGTTGAACACCTTGGCCGCATGCTTCTGCGCCGCCAATGCCGGGCCTTCATGGATCAACAGGTCACCCAGCTTGACGTCGGCATTGCAGATGTCGGCACGGAACAGCGTTTCGCCAAAGAACTCGAAGAACTGGCGGCCGGCCGGATGCTTGCGGAAGAACTCACCTCCCTGGTGGCCGGGGCAGGCGAAGGTGGCATTGGCGGTTTCGGTATAGCGCTTGAGGGTGCCGAAGAAGGGCGGAAGCAGTGTGTCTTCGTAGCCCTTTGCTGCAGCCTCGAGCTGATGCCCGTAGAAATCGGCATTACTGCGGGCGGGATCGAACACGCCGGTGACCTGTAGCAGCATTTCGCGCAGAAGCGCGTAGGCCTCCAGGGCACGATTCCCCTGCTGCGATGCGACGAGAAAGATCGGAATGTTGAAGCCCGTGCGTTGAATCGCGTCCAAGGCTCCAGCCTGGATATCGTCGGGCGAGAACACTGCCACGGCGACGTCGGTGTAATCGGTTTCCTTGAGGGAGACAACTTCACGGGTGGTGTTGAAGCAATTTCGCACACCTTCGTTGGCTGCGATTTTCAGGACATTCATGAACACGGAGCTCCTTCTCGGCACATGGGCGAGTTGTTCTAGTGGCAGCTACCAACAGACACTCAGCAGAACGCTCGACCCGGCTACCAGTGTCCCTGATCAAAGATTGGTATAGATCATTTTTGCCGGAGGAGTGCGGCGACGTGGCAGGAGAGCTTGTCCTGATTGATCCGGAACAGTTTTTTGCTGGGCAACAAACTGGTCGGCAGCATGAATGGCTTTGTCTACGTTAGCTGTTGCTAGCAATCGATGGCCGTGCTTAGAGCCTTGTAGCAGCGGGGGGACGCCGAGTTCTTGCTCGCGAACCGGACCCTTTCGCGAGCAAGCTCGCTCCTACAAGGAATGCCGCCACTTGCAATACTCAACGCAGCCACAGCCGCATGAGTCGCCGGGGGCACTGCCCCGACAAGTCGGTGGCTGCACGTTCATGGAGGCTGTAGCGGGCGGGTACCAGGCGGGAACTTGCGGGGGCGTGAGACGCAAACGGTGAGGGGATGGGTTTGGAGGAGCCGGCTGTCGATGACATAGGTCATCAGGCCCCGCATGGGGAGGGCAAAGCGTTTTGTACAACGAAGCTCGGTGACTCATCCAGGAGTCCGCATAGGTGCCCATTGTTCAGTAGGCGGGCGCGCCCTGGAACCAGAACCTGTCGGATCGGGAGCCAGGCGAAAGAGGTACCTTGAATGGAACGTCGCATGCCGCGCCCCTCGCGTTGCGCGGTGTTCCTTCACCAACATGATGCTTGTCCTCCAGATGCGCATCCCTTGGTCGGTCAACGATTAGGGGCACTTGGTTTTCTCGCAAGGATTGGTATTCCAGCTGCTGTTACCCGTCTTCTTCCGATGACAGCACAGATCGTCCAGCACCGAATTGGCGTAGGTCACCGTCACCGTCGTCACACCGATCCGCGAGTGAAAGTTGAGGTCGCGAATCGAAGTCTGGTTGCCAACGTGCACGCAGGCATGTGAGCCGGTGTTGAGCAGGCCCTCGTGAATGGCCTGGATGCCCTTGAAGAAGATCGCGTAGTTCATGGTGCCGGCGCCGCTTTTGGAATAGCGCGCGCCCTTGCCGGACTTGGCTACCGGGTCGGTCAGGTTGCCGAGTCTGACGTTCTCGGAGTCCGTGTAGCCGAGGCCTTCCAGCCGTGTGACCTTGGAAGCCTTCACACGGTCGGTCAGGCCGATGCCGAGCATCGTCGAGCCGCCGGCAATCGGCAGCACGACATCGGCCGGGACCTTGCTCGATTTCGTACTGTATTTGGCGGTCAGGGTCCCGGTGGGCATGCGTGGTTCCAGTTGGCCAGCGGCCTTGGCGGCGGCCTTGTGCCCATCGTCGACCACTGCCTTGTCGAAGTGAATGGTGATGGTGTCGACCCAGGGCTGCTTCTTGGGGTCGGTAAGCGTTTCGTTGGCTGCGTCGAAGGCAATGGTGTCCTTGCCCTTGCTGCGGTACCGGGCCAGTGTGCGATTCACGCCCGCGCCGGCGGATGCCTTACCCGCGGAGCCGGTTTGTTGGACCACATGGGCCAGCTCATGGGCGATCAAGTGTTGGCCGGCCGAGGTTTCGGGCGAGTACTTGCCGGAGCCAAAGACAACGTCGCGTCCTACTGCGTAAGCGTCGGCGTTGATCTCATGGGCCGAGCGTTCCGCCTGGCTACCCAGGTGCACCCGGACATGGGAAAAGTCGTATCCGAAACGTGGCTCCATGTCCTGCCGTAATGCGGGCTCCAGTGGCTGACCGGAACTCGCCAGCGTGTGGTTGACGCTCTCGGGCACTGCAATGGATTGTCCGGTGGAGTGGCCTGCGAAGCGCTGGATGCGAGATGACACGCTGCTGACGGCAGGCGCTGAGGGTGTTGCCATCACCTCGTTGGCCACTCGATCCGCTTCCCGTTCGAAACTGTCTCCCGGCTCGCTGATCGCCAGTTTCGTCTGTATCGGCGAAGGCTCACGGCAGCGCGGGCAGGAGCCGCCGCAGGCGCACCGGCCGGCCATGGGTTGCAGGGACGATTGGTTCGTCGATCGGGCCGGCTGCCTCATAAGCATCGGCGCATGATGCGAAGTGCGCCCAGACGATGGGGAGTGCGATCGTTCCGGGGGATGGAATGCCTGACCCATTGCATTGTCTCCTGGCCTGTTGTGCCGCTACCCCGTCAGAAGGCCGAGCGTGGAGCGAAGGACCGCCCGGCCGATCAGAAGCAGGTTCGGCCGGTGTCGGTATCGCGCCAGATGTGCGCGCCAAAAAACGCATATGCATCGGGGTTGTCCATCCGGCCTGCAGTCGTTTCACCCGCCGGCGGTGCCACATTGCCGGCCGGGTACTGGGCATCGCCCCGGTTTGGCGGGTGTGCCCCCGCCACGCCGATGCCGACGTCATGCGCCCCTTCGTGGATCAGGATGATTGCCCGGCAGGTCGGTGACAGCTCCCAGAATGGCCGGCAAACGTGCACCAGGTCGTCGCTCTCGATCCAGAAGGCCTGCTCGGTCCCGCAGATGTTCTGGCTGTTGCAGATGTAGTTTCGCGGTACCAGCGTGCCGAGGATCTGCCGATAAGTGTCCTCGATGGTTGCGCGGTTGGCATCGGTAGGGGCAATGAAATGGCGGCCGAGCGCTGTCGCATAGGTGGTGCCCGCAGCCGGCGCGGCGCCGAGGGCACGCCGAGCCGCACCGACGAATTCGCGGGCGCGTTGGCGGGCGGTTTCCAGGCGTTCGTTCGCATCGGTGATACCGGTGATGCCTTCCGTGCAGTCTCGGAACGCAGGCGCCGCTGCGGGTTCTGCAGCGGGTGCGGCCTCATCGGCTACAGGTGCGACATCGCCATCGCGCGCGGCGCGTGCGCCCAGTGGGTTTTGTTCAGCGCTGCAAGTTGGGCAACTGCCACCGCAGGCGCAGGGTGAGCGCGAAAATCGCCTTTGGGTAACGGCTGATTGCGGCGGCCCCGAGGCTGTGGGAGTCGGCATTGCCCCGTCTTTTCGACGCGCCCGTTGGGGGAGGGCTTCCTGCAGTGTCATGACCATGGCGTGTCCTGTCCTCCTGGTTATATGGCCGGCCAGCCGATGAGGCGCCCGGCAGGCAGTCAGGCTTATTGTTTCTTCGGCGTGGCTTTCTTCGTGGTCAAGCGGGTGGTGCGGGTTGGCTTCGGCGGTGGCTTCTGACCGAGCACCTGTTTCGCCATTTCGGTGAGTTTCTCCGCCTGCTCTGCGCTACCGACGATCCTGATCAGCGTCTTCGGATTGGTTTCAACGATCCCCTCGACATCCTGGATGCCGCCTGCAGCGAGCTGTTTGCGTGTGACATCGTCGAGGTCGAGTTTATCGAGCGGCGTGCGCATTGCGGGCTGCGGTGCCGGTTCGGTCGCTGGTTTTGGCGCTGGCGCTGGCGCCGTAGGCGTGGCCTCGGCGGCTGCGCCATAGATCACCGTGCCATTGACGGGCACCGACTTCGGGACCACGCGCACCGGCACCACCAACGTGGCTTGCAGCGTGGCTCCAGCGCTGAAGCGCAGAGCGGTCTTGTCACGCAGCACCTCCTTGCCAGCGAGGTCGGTGACGCAGGCGATCAGTTCGCCTTCCTTGCCTAGCCGGACGGTTTGGGTGCTGTTGTAGGACGCGCTGAAGGCGCCTGTGGCATCGGTACGGCCGACGGTTTCCACCTGGCTGCCGTTGCTGCGCAGCAGCACGACTGAATAATCGGCCAGTCCCTGACCCCGGTCGTTGATGACACGGCCACTGAACGTCGAACCACTTTCCGGCACCTCCGGTACGTGGACCGCCAGTGTTTCAGCGCTGGTGGCCAGCAGGCGACTGGTTTCGGCGCCGGCCTGGCCCTGGGTGGAGAGGGCGGCGCTGGCCGCGAACTCGGCACCATGCTTGGTCGTCATGCGCATGGCCTCGGCCTGGTAGACCTTGGTGATTGCCACCTGGGTCGCGTTGATATGGGTGATTGCGCGCGCAGTGGTCTGCTGCGACAGGGTAGCCAGTTCGGCCGAGGTGAAGGCATTGTTCGAGAGCGTTCCTCCGAGCTGGTCGGCATTGGCTGCCAGCACAGTGGCGAGGAACTGCCCGATGGAGGACGGACTGGCGAACAGCCGGCTGCACAGCGCCGCGTCCAGCACCTGGTTGGGCTGGTCCACCGTTGGCAAGGGGCTCGCCCCTGCGCTTGGCCGGGCGACGATGCAGTGGTCGGCCTGGTTCAGCGCCGTCATGTTCATGCGCATGCCCGTGGTTAGCAGCGAGATCGTCCGCGAAACATCCTCACGAAGCCGTGAGGCCGTGGCGCGCACGGTATCGGCCATCAGCACCGCGTTGGCGAAGAACGGATCGGCGCGATACACCGCCGAGGTGTTCGAGGCGTAGCCCAGATCGTCCACGGCCAGCAGCAACTGCGAGGTGATCGAGCGATTGCTTAGGCCCAGGCGCACATAGTTGTCGTCGAACAGCGTTTCACCGCCGGGCAGCGCTCGTTCGGCCAGGGTGCTGAAACGACCGGTGCTGAGCGCCTTTGGCTCGAACGCCAGATAGGCGCCGTAGACGCGTGCCAGCAAGCGATGGATGCCGCCGAGATTGAGGATCAGCACCCCGCCCACAGCCGTGTCGAGGAAGCCGAACAGACCGCTGAACTCGCTGTTGAAGTGGTTGTTGGCCACCGATACCGGGCCAAAAGCGAAGGCGGTCAGGGCGCGGCCAGCGGGTTGGTCGATGCGGTTGTCGTGCACGCGCAGGGCGGCATGGCGGCCACTGGACGTCGATAGGTGCGCGGTGAGCGCCCCGGCGAAGCGGACATAGATGCCGCCACGGATACCGGCATTGCGGTTGTCCTCGAAACCGGTGGTGGTCGCGCCGTTGCCGGCGAGCACGTTGTCGGTGACTTCCAGGTTATCGCCGTAGCCGACGAACACGCCGCACACCGGGTCGACGGCGCGGGGGCCGTTTTCATGGATGTGGTTACCGCTGATCCGTGCCGCTTCGACGATGGCCAGCGAGACACCACCACGGCCGATGAACTGCGCGTTGGCCAGCAGCGCGTCGGTGAAGGGGTTACGCAGGTTGTGGTGCAGGCGGTTGTTCCGGATCTCGAGGTCGCGTACGGGATCGGTGGCACGCAGCAGCGGTGTCAGCGCGAGGTTGAGCAACGCGGCATCGAGGTAGGCCAGCAACGCCGCCTTCGGATCGTTGCCAGGAATCGCCCGGGTCTGGCCCTTCAGGTCGCTGCCGTTGCGGGGGGCGAAGCCGATACCGGACAAACCCATCATCGAGATGTCATTGGCTTCGATGCTGATCTGGTGCAGGAAGCCCCGTACCTGCGAGGTGGCGCGGGCGGCGAGTGTCACGGCGTTGACCAACACGCCTTCGTCCCGTGCCTCGGTGATGCGCAGCACCCGGTATTGCGGTGACACGTCAAGCGTGTAGACGCCTGGTGCGGTCTTGATGCTGGCCATGCCTTGCGCATCGCTGCGGTCGGTGGCGACCGTGGTGTCTTCCAGGTAGACATCGACGCCGGACAGAGGTTTGCCCTGTTCGTCCTGCACCAGGGCTAGGAACTGGCCATTGGAGGTGACGTTGACGTTCGCCGGTGGCGGAGTATTTACATTTGCAGCCGCGAGGATTGTGGGAGTCTCGGGCGACGGTGGGGCGTCGACCGGATCGAGGTCGCCACCCAGCGTGATGCCGTTACCGGAACCGCCGACCACGGTGTTCTCCAGGATGCGCACCCGCTCGGACCCGGCGCGTACGTGGATGCCGCCAATGGCGCGGTAGGGCTGCAGCGGTAGCAACTGCGCGATCAGCACGGCCCACACCGTGAATGCATAGTTCAGCACCAGCAGCGGGTGCAGGTAGAGGATATCCGGCCTGGCGCAGGGGTCGGCAGGGTCGCGTGTCGGGTCATCGTCGGGTACATCCGGCTCTTCGGGCGTCTGGTCGATGAAGGGCAGCAGCACCAGGGTGTTGCGTTCGACCAACACGTCGTCGGCGGAAATCGACAGCGTTGCGCGGCCGTCGACGGTGTCCAGCAGGTGCAAGCGATTCTCCGAGATCTTGAGCCCGGCAGCGTGGGTGGCTCGAATCGTATTGGTCCGCGCGATCATGCGGTTGTCGTGCAGGCTCAGGTCGCGGCAACCATCTTCGCTGCTGCCATCGATGCGCACGGCGATGGCGTCGTAGCTCACCAGGTCGAGATCGCAGACTTCGATCCCCGCGCAGTCGACGAAGTGCAAGAGCGGCTGGCTGCGCGTTTCCGTGCGCGGCAGCACCATCGAACGCCAGCGGCAGCCGTGGATCTTCACGTTGCGACGGCCCTCCAGGCGCAGGTTGGCGCGGTGCAGCCCGGGCAGCAGGCACAGCTCGCCACCGGCTGCCGGCAGGTGCATGGCGGCTTCTTCGAGGGAGTTGAAATCACCGAAGCTCGACACGCCATCGCCGATCAGGAAGGTGCAGCAGAGCTTCTGATTCGTCAGCGGACGGAAGCGCTTGCGGCAGTCCTCGATGGTGCCGTCGATTTCGGTATTGCGCCGGCCGGTCCAGTTGATCTCCGCCAGCGGCACACGGTGATAGACGATGCCGGTGGGCGGCACGTTGTCGATCAGCACCTCGGGGTTGGTGATCTCGCCGGCACGCACGCTGAAAGTCCAGTAGTCGCCCGGTCGGTAGTTTCCGGCACCCGCGGCGTCGAACGCGAGCTGGATGCCGTCGCGCAAATGGGCGGGGGCGCCCACATCGGGGAAGTCCGCGACATCGGCGATGCCGTTCCACAGGCGGAAGAACACCGAGTCGGTGGTGGAGGGCAGCGCACCGAAGCTGGCGGGCGAGGCGAGTTCCAGGTCGTGGTCGGTATTGAGGGTGGCTACGCTGCCGTACACCACCGTCCAGGCGCCGATAAGCTCGTCGTATTGCAGGGCCTCCAGGTAGAACTCGGTCAGGCCCGAATTGACGATGGCGGCGCGGCCCGCATCGATCAGCACGCGGTCTGGGTCGGTGGTCGAGTCAAAACGCCCGCGGCCGACCAGGCCACCATTGAACTGGCTCCACTTGAAGCGCACCGGTGCACCGGCTGGCACGTCGGCGATCTCGATGCGGTACAGGCAATGCTCGAAGCCGGTGTAGCCGCCGCCACCGACCACCGGGCAGTCGCCGACGAGCGCCACCACGGGTACCAGCGATACGCTGAGCCGGCCCTTGGCGGATGGATCGTCGCGCAGTTTTCCAATAATCGTGGCGCAGTCTTCTCCCTCCGCCAGGCGCAGCAGCCGGATGCGGAAGTTGACGAAGGCGCGTTCGGCTGTGTCCGGCCCGCCCAGCGCCGGCTCGATCAACCGGTGCGGATACTGGAAGCCGTGCAAAGCCTCTTCCGAGACTTCCAGAATCACCGCATCGCGCGTGCCATCGGCAATCTGATCCGGGGTCGGCGTAGGGGTGGCCAGTGGCGGTCCGAAATAGGTCGCGAGGCGCGCGACCGACGCCAATGGGTCCGGTGTCTCGCCCGCCAGACGGGTGAGGATGCCATCGGCCCAGGCGCGTCCGGGGCGCAGCATCACCTGCACCTGGCCATCATTGACCTGCGCCGACTCGACCTTGAAGCCTTGCGGCTCCGAGGCGGGCACTGCGCATACGCCGGCGCCGATGATGTCGCGCCCGGCCTGGCCGTTCCAGCCGAGTTCGAGCAGTTCGCCCTCGGTCAGATCGGCATCGGTGTTCACGCGCCCCTGCTGGTGCAGCACACCGCTAAGGTTGCGCAACGGTCCCAGAGACGGCGGGTTGACCCCGTGCTCGTGCTGATGAGGGTCGAAGTTCAGTACGGAGAAATCGCCTTGCATGGCTCCCCCTTCGTCAGGAGACGGGTACTACCAGCGGCCTCACGCCAACCGGCATGAATTCCTGTAGCCGCACGTGCAGATTGGTCCACTTGTGCGCCTCCAGCAGAAAGCCGAAAGCGCCCATTGCGTCGTCGTCCGGGCCAAGCTCGCGCACTCGGCGGTCGCTTTCGCGCTGGAGCTGTGCGTAGCCTGGGTCGTTGAAGCGTTCCGAGGTGAAGACGATGCGTGCATCCGGCGCATGCACGCAGAAATGGTTCGGCGGCAGGCGGTCGGCATCGCTGCTGAATGCGCTCCACTTGATGCAGCCGCGCTGGTTGTCCAGCACCTCGAAGCGTTGCGTGAAGATGCCGCCCAAGCCGCCGACCGCGGCGACGCGCACCGGGCCGAAGCAGGTCAGGCCGGCGAAGTCCAGTGCGGCCGCCCAGTTGTTCGACGGATCGGTCGCGGCGGCGATGGCGAACAGGCCGGTCGGCGCGTCATCGAAGCCCAGGCCCGCGTCGACAATGCTGTCCTGGATGTCGAGCCGGTAGCGCGGGTCAACGGCGAGAGAACCGGTGATCGAACGTTGGATCACGATATCGGGCGTGGGGACGAAGGCGTCGATGTCGGCCTGAGCGCTGAAGCCATAGCCATCGACCAGGCGTAGCGCAGGTTGCATGGGCGCCCGGTCGCCGTTACGCAGGCTGTGGCCGCCGGGGGCGAGGGTGCAGCCGATGATCTCCAGGCGCGCGACCGCCGCGCGATCGATCAGCGCCTGGCCGGCGGGGAAGGGCGCGGCTTCGTCCGGTGCAATATACAGGCCCTGTAGCTGGACCTGGGGTACGAACGGCGTGGCGTCGCCGGCCACGACCGGGCGCAGCGACAGGGGTTGTGCCAGCAGCACGATGGGCCGGTGTTCGCCGGCTGCGCGAATGGTCAGTGAGTGTGCGAGCCGCAGCGAAACCGTACCGTCGACGGCCGTGTCTGGGAGCAGGGACACGTCGATGCGGTGCACCAGGCTGTCATGAATCTCGATGACCACGGGCGCTGTCGCGTCGGCCAGGCCGTCCAGCGCGGCTTGCAGCGTCATGCCCCCCGACACCTCACCGACCCGGCGCAATTCCACCATTGGGTCGAGCGCCGGGAAGTGCCGCGTTACCGGGTGCGCGCCGACCGGCCCGGCGGCGCCGTAAGTGAAACTGGTGAACAGGCGCGACACCAGGGTGCCGTTATCCAGCACCATCAGTTCAGCGGCCTGAGCTGCTGTTTCCATGCCGACCAGGATACGGCCGATGTCGGGGTCGATGACGATCTCACCGATCCGCAGTGGCCGACGCAGGCCAGTTTCCCAGGCACAGAGGTTGTCGCCGCGGAACTGCCAGTGCCATTGCGGGAATGGAGCCGGAGGCACCAGGAGCGCTGCCAGCGTTTGCGGTATGAACAGCTGCAGGCCGACGTCGCCCAGGTCGAAACCGGTCGGCGGCGCCACCCCGGCGTTGTAGAAATCGACCTGCACATAGGCCTCGGGATGGCCCGCAGGCGTATGGCTGGTGAGGCGCGCATCGAGTATCGGGCCGGGCACGGCATCGGCTTCGGTCAGTGGCGAGACGATGCCTCCCGAGGTTTCTGCGCGCAGGAAGCCGGGGCGGCTGGTGTTGAACAGGCGCACGGGGATGTCCAGTGGATGCAGATCGAAGCGCAAGGCGAACCGAGCCAGGCCCGCAGGCTGGGCACCGAGGTCGATCAGACCCTTGGCCAGCGGTCGCACCCGCGGTAGGCGATAGGCCGCAAGCCGCCACAGGAAGATCGCCAGGTTCGGCAGGTTGATGGTGCGTGCATCGCCCTGTGCGGGCTTTACGTCGGCTGTATAGGCGAAGGGATCGAACGGTGTGCCGAGCAGGGCCAGTGCGGCGGGGTCGCGGATTGGCGCGGTGCCGCCACGGGGCACGTCGAAGCGCGTCAGCGTTGGGGCACCGTAAGACGGTTCGCCGCCCGCATCAGGCCGCTGGTGATTCAAGTGCTGCGACCAGGCGAGATTCTCGCGCAGTTCGACGCTGCGGCAGGCCCAGCCGGTGAGGTTGACGGCCAGGCGTTCGATGGCCCCCAGGGTGCCCTTGCGCCGCCGCAGGGCGATCGTGTCGGCCACGTCGGCGCGCAGGGTGCGCGGGTCGCCTTTCAGGTGCGTGGTGCCGAGCAGATCCGCCAGGTAGGGGATGACCCAGTCGTCGCAGGTGTCGATGAACAGGTCTTCGTAGAGCTGCGCGATGTGCTCGTGAAGTGCACCAAAGGGCCCTTCGACCGCCGCGAGATAGGCGCGCAGCTGGTTGGGTGGCGTGACCTCGGCATCGCGGGTGCGGTAAATCTCCGGCAGACGCTCGAACAGCGGGACGGTGCTCATGCGCATTCCCCTGCGGATGGTTCACTGACCGAGGTCAGCGTGAGGTGCTGTGCGGCGAGCTGCAGCAGCTCATGCCCACTGCACGGCAGGACCTGTACCACCGGCCGCGGCGCCGCCGGGAGCATCAATGTGGCGGGGTTGCTGGCCCCGGCTGCGAACAGGCCGAGCGCGGTGACCTTGCACCACAACACCCCGGCGACGTTCTGCAGGCGCCCTTCGATACGGCTGGCGTACTCCGGCTCGCCAAGACGTCGTGCATGCAGCCCGAACAGGCCGCTGTGCTCGTGCGGGGTTTGGCCGGCGAGGCCGAGGGTGGCACGCAGGGCCCCCTCGACATCCTCCTGCCGGTAGCTCGGGTCGCGGGCATAGCTGAGGTCGACGAACGCGTAGCGCAGCAGCGCCTGCTGCACCACCAGTGAGAAGCGGTCCGGACCACGGCAGCGCTGGGCGTGGGCGAGCGTCGCCTGGACGTCGGCGAACTCGGCCTCGCGCCCGGCCTCCAGCAGCACCCGCAGGATCACCGCAGGTACGCCGGCATACAGGTCCCACGCGGCGGTGGCGGTCACTACACCGGGCACAGCGAGGGTTTCGGTCTCGTAATCGCGGATGCTGACCAGCCGTCCCAGGCTCTGCACCTTGCCCGGTGCGGCCTCGCGCGCTTTCCCGCCGTCTTCCGGATCGGTGCCACCGGAAACGATGCCGGCCAGCGACAGCTTGTCGAAGCCGGGCGGACGCTCACTGGCGGTTGGCGTGGCGCCGGGCTTGATTGGCCCGTGCGCGCCAACACCGCTGCGGTAAATGGCCACGACATTCTTCAATCCCGACGGCAGGCGCGCCCCCGTCTCGCCATCGCCAAACTGCACGAAGCTCTGGCCTTCGGCACTTTCCCGAACGATGTAGACGCGCTCTTCTGGCCCCCGTCCGTAGAACGCGTCAACGCGCGTCCAGAGGCGGCCATCGACCCAGACTTCGAGCTCAGGGGTTTGCGGCGGGATGCCACCTGCGGATAGGAAGTAGGTCAGCGGTGATTTCGGAAGCGGGAAGGTCTGCCACGTCTGCCGGTGGTCGCCATTGCCGAGTACGGCCTCATGCTCGGTCTTGCCCTGGGAGGCGTCGACCAGGTTGCCGAAGACCGTGACCTTGGGTTCGGTCTCGTCGAAATCCGCCGGTATGAAGGGCAGGGGGGGGCGGTCGAAGCTCAACGGCCACATCCTGGCGATATCCGGCGTCGGCGGGGTGAAACTGGCGACATTGCTGGTGCACACCAGCTCGACGCTGCGCCCGTCCCGGTGCGTCAGGTACAGCCGCCGACCGGCCAGCGCCTGCGCCTGCCGGCCGGTGCCGTAGAAGCGCAGTGCATGGGTGCCATTGGCGAAGGCGCTATCGGTGGGTTTGGATACCGGCTTCAGCGTGAGCGCCGGGCTCGTCACTTCGTGAATCAGGTAGTCGCGCACATCGCTGAAGGGCGAGCCGGACATTACATGCTTGATCAGCGGCTGGTTGAGCGTCAGCAGCGTGCTGGCACCGTTGAGGTTGCCGAAGCCGATCGTGCGGGTTTCCACGGCGGCGATGCTGCGCACGACGCTCAGTGCAACCGGTGTGCTGACGCCGCTCTTGCCGACCCGCGACTGCACGATCACGTGTGTGCCGGGATTCAGGTCGGTGATTTCCGAGTCCAACGGGATCAGCGAGGACGGCAATGCAATCGACGAGCTGGTATTGAAGCAGTCGTGGTTGGCATAGATGTGCCGCTCGAAGTAGGTATTCGACTCCAGCGCACCGACGATCTCGCTACCGCTCTTCTTGCTGGTCACCGTCTTGACCGGCGCATTGTGGCCGAAGTGGCGGAATGTGCGGTTGACCCGATAGGCCGTTACGGGCTGGTTCCAGGCGTGCTGTAGCGGCGCATCGATGTCGACGATGATGCGGCCGAGCAGGCGCGTGACCTGCTTGACCTTGACCACCTGCGGCGCTTGCTGGGTGGCGAGCGTCGAGCCGCTGCTGGTCCATCCCGGCTCTGGCGGTTGCAGCAGCAGGCGGTCGCCGACCTTCAACTCGAAGGCGGCGAGGCTGGCCGTGTCGGTGGCGCTGGCGACGCTGTGCAGCTCGAGGGAGGTGCTGCCAGCGGCCAGGGTCGCCGCGTAGGCCCGTGGCCGGTACAGGTTGAAGCGTCCAAGGTGCGGCCAGGCGCTAAGCTCGGCATCGGTCTGGAAGTCGGCGGGTGTCGCCAGGTTCTCAAGCTCCACCTTGACCGCAAAGCCCTTATGGATCGTTAACGGCTGTTCGCCGCGTGCCTCGAAGGCGAGGGTGGCGCGTCCGCCGATGCCCGGCGCCAGGCGGTAGCCCGTGAGCCGCACCAGTTCGGCCACGCTCTCGCGCCAGGCGGCTGTCCGCAGGTAGGCCTCGTTCGCGTAGTGCTCCTGGTAAAAGCTGAGGATGTCGCCGAGGATGGCGGCGCCTTGCAGCAGGGCAATAGCGGGGTCGTCCGGCTCACGGTGGGTCCAGGCAGCGAGTTCCGGTGCGGCGTCGATTCCCCGCGTCATGGCCTCCAGGAAGTCGGCGTAACGGCCAATGCGGTAAGCGATGCGCGGCAGGCCAGGGCGATTGTCGGCACGGCGCGGGAAGATGAAGGGGTCGGTGATCAGTGGATTGCACGCCATCATCGCCTCCCGCCCTGCACATCGAAGCGGATCAGCCCGCGTTCGAGGTGGTCCGGGTCGTTGGCCAGCAGCACGGTCTCGTCGAAACCGATCTCCAGCACGGACGCGCCAGGCACGCCGGGCAGCGGTGCCGAGAAGCGCTTCATGGTGATGCTCACCACATGCGTGATGCCGGCAATACGGTGGATGCGGCCTTCGATCATGCTGCGGTGCAGTGATTGGCCGAAGGTCCATTGGTCCGGGTGGAAGAAACCGGGTCGGCCATCCGATGTCCAGCCGTCGGAGAATTCCTGCTCCAGCACGAAACGCAGGTCCTCGCGCCAGTAGGCTTGGTCCGCGCAAACGACCACGTGGATTTCCAGTGGCACATAGCGCGGCGGGCGCAGTTCGATGTCCTCGCCGATCAGCCGTACCGCTTCCAGGTGCTCGGCAATGCGCGGGCGCAACTCGTCCCACAGCGCATCCGAGCGCTCGTCACCCAGTGCGTAGAAGCCGGCCGGGTCGATGGCGATGCGCACTGTGCGCCAACTGCCGGTCCAGGCGTAACGCGCCACCGCGCGCGAAACGCCGCTGACTTCCTCGGCGCGGCGGACATAGTCCGCCAGCGTGACGGCCCGCAGCTGGCGTGCACGGAACGCTTCGGGTGCGTTGCGGCGGATGCGTTCGGGCAACTCCGGGTCGCGGCCGTCGGTCACGTCGAAGGGGTTGGTCACCGCGACCACCGCGCCGTCCAGCAGGCCGGTCAAGGGCTTGAGGTTGATGAGCTGGTCCGCGCCGATGTTGCCCGCATGGCCGACACCCACTTGATATTGAGCATGCACCACCGCAGCCGAGGGCAGCAGGCGTCCATTGGTGCCGTTGCCGAAGCGCAGCACGCTTTGCCGGTGCTCGTCGGTCTCCACCATGTAGTGGTCGCCGTTCTCTGCCGAGTCGTCGCTGTGCACGAGGCTCTCCACCTCGTCCCATTGCTCACGGGCCGCGCCGGGCGGTTCGACCTGCAGCCACAGCGTCGAGAGCGCCGGCTCCTCGCCGGTTGGCGCTCCACCATGACTGGGTGGCAGGTAGGCGAGGGGCCCGACATCGGGCAGTTCGGCAAAAACCCAGTCACGGCCGTTGCCATAGCGGTCCAGGCGTGTGAAGTGGCGATGTTTGACGGTGTCGGTCTCGCTCGGCAGCAGCGTACCCCGCTCGTAGAAGTGCACCTCCTGCGGTCGGCCTTCGTGCACTGGCAGCAGGTTGCCGTAGAAGATCGACACGTCTTCGACTTCGGTTGGCGGTGGGCCTGCGCAGAAGGTGGTGAAGCTGTAGTCGAAGCGCAACGCATCGTCTTCACGCCAGTGCACGCGGACGATCCAGGTACCGGTTACCGGGTCGAAGATCGATTCAGCAGCGCCGCGATCGACGTCGTCACCCGGCAGCAGGCGCAGCAGCTGCCGCTTGGCGCGGTTGCTGCCGGCCGGGGCGCCGGTCAGCGGGTTGAGGACTTCGGCGATCAGCATCTCCCGCCACAGACCGTTGCGCACCCGGTCGCGAAGGGCGTCGGCTTCCAGTTGCGAGACGAGGCCCGCCAGTGGCGCCAGGTCCGCACTGGTGCTGCCGGCCGCCAGCGCCGGCTGTGCGTTGCGCCAGGTGTGCAGGCGCAGGCGATTGAGCAGCGGGGCCAGCTGTTGGCGGTGCGCTGCTTCGAGCCGGTTCTGGCGGCTGGAAAAGAACACGGCATCGTCCGCGGGCGGGTCGTCACCGGTCCAGACCACCAGTTCCTGATCATCGAGGGTGAACGGCGCCTGGCCGGTCTCCACGTCAACCGCCAGCCAGGTGCTTGCCTGGTTGCCCTCGTGCAGGTGGTAATCGACCAGCCGGGCGTGGCGCGCCAGGGAAACGCGCTTACGCGTGGTGGCCAGGTAGGCCTCCGCCATGACGCGGTCCTGGAAGTCGCTGAGCTCATCGGCAGCCGCGGCGAACAGATCGATCAGCACCTGGTCGTGGTCGGCTTCGCTGGTACTGGTCCAGCCCGGCACGCGCTCGGCCATGGCCACCATCAAGGTGTGCCGGAAGGAGTCGTAGTCCTTGGCCAGGTAGTCGATGGCCGGGTTGGGTGTTGGCGGGCGGCCCGGTTGCGGTGGAGCGCAGTCGTTGGTGAAGCACCCGGGGCGAAACTTGAAGCCGATGGCGCTGAAGAACGGATCGATCAGACTGGCGTTCCAGACCAGTTCCAGGCGGTAGGTCGAGTAGTCGCCGACCGGCTCGATGCGCAGGCCCAGGCGCGTTGCGTCCAGCGCGGCCACGGCCGTGACCCGCACCTGCCCGGACGCATTGCCGGCGACGATGCGCGAGCCGCCGCGCAGGCGAAATACCTGACGGGCGCGGGCCGGGTCGCCGCCGATATCGGCGAGGATCGCCGCCAGGTGCAGGCCGTTGAAGAAATGCAGATCGATGTCCGCATGGTCGGGGTGCGCCCCAGGCGGCAGCGACACCAATGCGAGCTTCAGGCCATCGAGGCCGTGGCTCTGCAGCACGTCCGCGCGATCGTCGACCAGATCGGGAAAGGCAATGGCAGCCATGGCGGGCAGGTCCTATCGAGAGTTGCGCTGGAACTTGATGACACGCGAATCCGGGCTGCCGGCGGGTCGGTACTTCACCGTCACCTCCAGCGTTGCGGCGGCGTCGTCCCAGACCACGTCGATCAGCTCAACCGTCAGGCGGTGGCCCAGCCAGCGCGACAAGCCGTTGGTGATGCGCGCCTTGACCACGCCGCGCAAGGCTTCCGAGGCCGGCTCGAAGACCAGCTTGCGTACGCCCGCACCGAACTCGGGCAGGAACAGCCGCTCGGCGGGGCTGGTCAGCAGCAGTTGCAGCAACTCATCGCGTACGTGCGCGTCGTCGTTCGTCGGGGCGACGGTGCGCCCGTCGCTGCCGATGCGGAAGGGGAACGCGAGATGCCGTCCATTGGAAAGCGCCATGCTCATATCCCTTTGGCTTTTTGTTGGACTTGCACGACAACGGCGGTGCCTTGGGGCACTTGCGCGGCGTTGAGACACAGGCCAACACTGGTCTGGAGCAGCACCGGCACGTTGTGCAGCGCGGTCTGCGTCGCGGCGGTCACCCAGCGGATGGACACGCAGGGCGAGTAGGCGCCTGGTGCGAACGGGCATCCGACGACGGGGTGGACGTCGGTCTGCAGCAGCATCGGTGCGCTGTCCACCAGGGCCTCGGTGTTCGTGGTGATCAGTTGTGCGACGCCGCCGTGCGGGCACATCACGAGGCTGCTGGTGGTGAGGATCGGGATCATGGCGGCACCCCGAAGGTCATGGCGCCGTTGACCAGGCTGACACCGGCCAGACCGACTTTGATCAGCCCGTTGTTCAGCGAGATGTTTTCATTGGTGATCTTGATTTCGCAGGCACCGCAGGTGATGACGACCTCGTTGGACGAGAGGGTGATGACCTTGGCGATGGTCCCGTCACCGTGTACGACCTTCACCTCGTTCGCCTCGTCGTCGAGGATCACCTTGTGGCCTTTCTCGGAGACAATGACGCGCACGCCCGCACCTTGCGGCTCAGGACGCTCGCCGTTGGCCCACCAGGCGCCGGACCAGATCGGGTTGTCCAGCTGGCCGGCCTCGAACTCGATCCATACCCCGGAACCGACCTTGGGCAGCATGACCATGCCGTGGCCGTCACCGGCGAAGGGCGCAGCAGGCAGCGCCCAGCCACAGGCGTGTTCGCCCAGCACGGCGGGGACGGTGGCGCGGATGCGGCACTGGTTGTTCGGGTCGTCGACGTCTGTGACGATGCCTCGGTACTTGCCGTAGTAGCTGCTGCCGACCCGCTCGACGAGCCGCTCGACCGTACGCTCCATCAGGTCATCCATCAGAAGATCCCTCCGCTCGCCGAAACTGACAGTTGCAAGCCACCGCCCAACGCTTGCGCGACCGCCGCACCCGAGATTTCGCTCATCGAGTCGGTCTTGGCTTCCAGCTGCTGCGTGTACAGCGATGGCGTGATGTGGTGGACCACCTTGGTGATCAGGTAGTCGCCGCTGTAGGGCGTGGCGCCGGCATCGACACGCACTTTCTGGTAGGGCATCAGCAGGCCGCCGTAGCAACCGGGGATGACCTGGCTGGTCAGCTTGTAGACATAGCCCCGGCGTCGCGCCCGTGCGGTGGCGGCCGCGGTCGGGTCTTCACGGGTGTTTTCCGCGGGGTTCAACAACCGTCGTGGCGTCAGGTCGACCGGTAATGCCGGCAGGTTGCGCATCAGGCCGAGGTCCGCGGCGCTGGTTTCGAAGCTGGTGACGCCCTGGTCATCGACGCGCAATACCTGCGCCTGGGTGCGCTCGCCGCCCTCTGGGTCCTGCATGACCGTGGCATTGGCGAGGTTGCGGCCGTTGCCGATCAGCACCAGCGGCGGCAGATCTGCAGCATCGACCGGGTCGGCCAGGAAGCAGCCGATGCTGGCGCCCGGCTGGTCACCCGGCAGCACATAGGCATGGCGATCATTGGCCGTTGCCAGCTCACGCAGGAACTGCAGCACAGTACCGCGGCGGGTGGTGGTCTCGGGCGTGGACTCGGTGGCGTCGATACGGGTATTGCCGATCTCGGTGAAACGGCCGAACAGCTCGGTGGCGATGTCGCTGGCCTTGCGGTGCTCGAAGGGTGGTTCGGTCTCTTCGTCACGGTTGAGAAAGGCGCTATCGTCGCGCACCACCAGGGTCGCCGTGCTGCGGCCAGGCTGCGAGTCGAGGTCGGCGTCGATGCTCACCAGCGGCCCGTCGATCAACGCGGCAAAGCGGCCATTGCCGATGTCCAGTTCAACCCGCACGCGCGAGAAGGGCTCGCTGGTTTCGCCCGGCCAATGCAGCCAGGCACCGTTGGCATCCAGGCATAGCACCATGCGCAACTGAGCTTCCCAGAACGCGTCCATTTCCTGGGTGACCTCGATCTCCTCGATGCGCCGCAGTTGCTCCTCGCTTGCGGCGTTGTCGCCGAACCAGACGCGGAATCGTTGCTCGGCCATGGTCATTCCTCCCGGACGGCCGCCCTACGGAGCGGCAGGCAGGAACCGCAGCGGGGCTTCATGTCAGCGCTTCGGCACGACGACGGTGTCGCCGGGCTCGTCAACGAGGGTGCGGCCGTCGAGGGCGGTGTTGGCGTCAGCGATATGCCAGAACTGCGTTGCATCGCCTGTGCGTGCCTGGGCGAACAGGTCGAGGCGGTCGCCGGATTGCACCATCTGCGGATCGCCGCTCGTGGGTGTCAGGTAGCGCAGCTTCAAGGCCACCACGGTTTCGCCAGACGAGGTGGTGGTTTGGACCGTGGCGACCCTGGCGTAGCGCGAGTTCTGGAGAAACATGCGGCCTCCTGCTCTGTTCTGTGGCCTGCTACAGGGGAATCAGTTCGACGATCTGTTCGGCGGTGTTGGCCAGGTTGGCGATCGCCTGGGCTTCCTTGGCGATGGTCGAATACTCCAACGCACCCTTGGCCAGTACGTCGTCGGAGCAATCGTCGACGGCGATCACGCTGAGCTGGATGTCGACCTCGGCACGGGTCGGGTTGAGGATTGCGTCGTACTCGAGTTCGGAGATGCTCATCGAATCGATGGTCACCGGCAGGACCCGTGTCAGGCCCCAGATGAACAGGATGCGCGGGTACTTTTCACGTGGTATCGGCTGGGCCGGGGCGTCATCACCGCCGCCGCCGAGCGCATCGCCGATCGCATCGATGGCGGCGCCGATCAGGCCGGCGATCTTCGCACTTGGCAGGACCATCTTTTCCAGCGCGGCGAGTTGCGGGCCGATGCCGAACAGTTCGGCCAGGACCTTGCCCTCATCGAGCATGTTGGCAGCGCTGAAGTGCGCCTTGAAGCTGATTTTCTCGAAGGTCTTCTCGCCCGCCTGGGCCGTCTCGCGCTGGGTGGCGCCGGTGGGACGCGGGGGAATTTCCAGCGTGCGCGTCAGCGACTCGGGGTTGAACTGGAAGATCACCACATTCGGGATGGGGCCGATCAGGTCGGTGCCGTACTCGATCAACGCACCGCGCAACAGGGTCATGGCTGCTCTCCCCGAAGGGTGCTGGCGATGCGCTGGGCGATGCCGGCTGCAAGCGCCTGGGCACTGGGCGCTGCCGGGCCGGCGAGCTGGCCTGCATCGAGGCGCTCGCCTGACAGCGCTTGAGGGTCCTGTCCGGCCAGGGCCTGGGCGAGCGCCGGCCCGAGCAGCCGCGCTGCCGCTTCGGCGGTTTCTGCCGGGATGCCACGCAGGTCGAGTTCGAGCGCATTGATGTGCAGGCGACGACGGGGCAAGGAGGGCGCGGTCATCGTTTGGTCCTCCGGGTAGCGACCAACTCGGCGTAAGGGCCGAACTGGTCAAGGCTGTTGGCGCGGTCAAGCTTGTCGTATTCACGCTGCAGGGCCTGGACCACGGCGGCCATCCCCAGGCGCCGCGGCGCGCCATCGGCCGCGCTCTGCAGGCATGCGTGGAAGACGATGCCGCGAATGTGGCCACCGGCCAGGGCAAAACGCTGGGCGAGGAACTCGAAGTCGACGTCGCTCGTATCGACCCCGGTGGGGATCACGCTGTGCCAGATGCGCAGCCTTTCTGCCGGGCCCGGCAGTGGGAACTCGACGACGAAGCGCAGGCGCCGCAGGAAGGCTTCGTCCAGGTCCTTGCGACGATTGGTGGCGAGGATAGCCAGGCCCTTGAAGCGCTCCATGCGTTCCAGCAGGTAGCTGATCTCCAGGTTGGCGTAGCGATCGTGCGCATCCTTGACTTCGGTGCGCTTGCCGAAGAGGGCGTCAGCCTCGTCGAAAAACAGGATCACGTCTGCGGAGTCGGCGGCATCGAACAGCCGGCGCAGGTTCTTTTCCGTCTCGCCGATGTACTTGTTGACGACCTGGGAGAGGTCGATGCGGTAGAGCGGCAAGGCCAGTTCGGCGGCGATGGCTTCGGCCGCCATGGTCTTGCCGGTGCCCGGTGGACCGGCGAAGAGCGCGGCCAGCCCGCCTTCGTTCCAGGCCCGCGCTGTGCCCCAGTCGTAATGCACACGGGTCAGGTTGTGCATCGCGGCGATGATTTCGTCGACCTGCAGGGCCTGTGCGGGAGGCAGCATGAGCTCGCTGAGCGCGAAGCGTGGCATGACGGCTTGGGCCAGGGTGCCGAGGTCGAGGTCGGCGCGCGCAGCAGTGAACAGTTCGGCTGGCCTTGGGGACCGCCCCAGGGTCGCCAGCTCGGCGCCCACGCGGGCAATCGCCGCCTGTTCGTAGCGGAAGCGGCGGGCAAGCTCGGGAAGCACCGGGGCGAGCGCGGCGTCGGGCAGCTGTTGCTGCCAGCAATCGAGCCGTTGCGCATAGCTCAGTGGCGGCACCTGGATGGTCGGCAGCGCGGGACCCAGCCCGCGCAGCTCGGCGCGGTCATGGGCGCCTACGAAAATCGTCAGTGCGAGGCCCGGCAACGGCGGAGTCGTCAGCCGGGCGTCGTGGGCCCCGCTGTCGGCCAGGATGGCGGCCGGCAGGTACAGGGCACAGCCACGCAGCCACGCGGCGCACATTGCCTGGGCCAGGTGCTCGCGCGGTAGCGCGGGGCTTGGTTGCACGGTAACTACGCCGGCGCGTTCGGCACAGGCAGCGGCCACTTCGGCGAGGGGTGCGCCGGGTGGGCCGATCACTGGAACCAGCTGCAGGCTGTCGCTCCGTCCATCGCCGGCAAGGCTTGCCACGACGGCGCAGACGCGTGCGACGGTCGCTGCATCGAGATCCTGTGGCAGCAAGGCAGGCATGATCGCCTCCAGCGCCGGTGGCAGTTCAGCGCCGGCAAACAGCAGCTCGCGAGCGACCAGTGAGGGCACCGACAAGGTGGCTTGCCAGTCATACAGCGCCGTGCCGGGCAGCGGCGTGAGCAGACCATGGCGCAGCAATGCGTGGGCAGGGTCGAAGCAACACAGCAGCTCATCCGGCTCGTCCCACAGGCGCTGTGCCAGTGCCAGGCTGGGGCCGTTGCGAACGGAGTCGTTCTGGCAGCTTGAAATCACGGGTCCCGCGGCGCTGTCGATGCTCGGCAGCAGAGCCAGAGCCAGTACAAAACACTCGACCGGGGCGAGCCGCAGGTGCTGTGCAACCCAGCCGAAGGAGCCGCGCACGGCGTCACCCGCGCCAGGGGGGGCGGCCATGGCGATGCGACCGCTGAGGTAGCGCGCGGTGACGTCCTGGGCGAAGAACAGGCTCTTTTCGCGTTCGTAGCGCAGCAGGTCGAGCGCATCCAGCGCCCGGTCCACGCTTGGCGGTAGCGCCGCCCCCTCTTCACCGATTACGCCTTGGAGGCTGCGCTCGCGCCACAGCCAGCAGACTTCACGCCGCAGCCGCAAGGTGACCTGGCTCAGCCAGTACTGCGCGAGCGCATCCTGGCCTCGAACACCGGGCAGGAATGCGACGGGGTCTGGGAGCTTGAACGCGGCGAGCGGGTCGGTCGTCATGGCACCACCACGATTGGACTGGCTTTGGCCTGCTGGTTGTTCACTCGCAGGATGACGCGGTAACTGCCGGCCGGCACGGCAGCGGCGGCGCCGGGGATGGTCAGGGTCTGCTGGTCGGGGGCGGTGGTCACCACGTCGAACAGGTGCACCGTGACCCCATCGGACTCCCGGTAGAACAACACCATCACGTCGTCTGTGTCGTTGCCGAGCAGCAGGCCTTGCAGTTCCAGGTCGCCGCCGACGAGCGCGGCGCTGGTCAAGGTTGGCAATAACCGTGCTGCCAGCAGGTTGCTAGACCGCGCGCGGGTCGGCGACAGTCGGCGGCGAACGACCAGCGGCATCTCGCCGGCCGAGAGCGTAGCGCCGGAAGCAATCGGGGTGCCGGGGCTGCCTTCGGCGGTGACCACCAGCCGGTTGACGTGGCGCTCGACGATCACCAGCTGCACGTTGCCGAGCAGCGCTTCCAGGGTGCTGGCGTTCAGGTCTTCGCCATACAGCGTCAGCAACGCGCCGGCCTCGAAGCGGGCGGGCTCGACCCGGTCGAGCCGGGCGCCCATCGATGGAATCACTTCGATTCGGACGCCTTCGCCACCGATGATGGTTTCCGGTGTCGTGCTGTAGTCGACGCCCACCAGCAGGGCACTGCGCGGCAGATTGCCCGGCACGATCATCACCGGCCGAACCTGGAAGGCCACCGAGAGCCGGTAGCGTTCATCAGTGCCTTGCATGGTCTTGGACTGCAGGTCAACGCTCGATTCGTCGAAGCTCAGCTTCAGCGGTTCCGGGTTGTTTTCCAGGGCAAGGCGCACGTCCAGCGCCACCAGTGGGTCCAGGCGCAGGAAGCTGAGTTCGTGCAGCGCCGCCATGCCACGGCCCAGCAGGTCATGCGCGGCAGCGGTGTCACTGCTTTCGCCGTTGTCGAAGGCCGTCAGCAGGAACTTCAGGATCAGCCACAGAGGTGGAGGCTCGCCGTCGCGCAGTGAGAAGTTGCGCAGCTGCGGATCGAAGCTCGTCTCATAGAGGTACAGATTGAGCTTTTCGGTGGTGTCGCTGTTGGCCGCGTCTTCAGGCTTGCCGATCGACACCTCGAAGCCGCGGCGGATCAGGTGGTCCTGCAGCAGGCGCGTCACTGCGCCAATCGCCTTGCCGGAGTCTGCGAGTGCCATGGTCAGATCCGCCGCAGGGCGCGCCGTGACAGGGCGCTGCGAGGCGTGATGGATGGGCCGGCAGCGCGCTGCGCTGCGCTGGGCGGTGGCGGCACTCGGGCGACGGTCTGCGGCGTCGGGGCCTCTACGCGTAGATGGATCGCGCCGATGGAGATCTCGAACAGCTCATCACGCGGCGAAGGCGACGCTGTGACTGGTGCCGCCAGCGGTGTTGCCGGGGTGCCGGGACGGCGTGGCGTATCTTCCCCAGGAGCCAGCGGGTGCGCTAGCGGCTGAACCTGTGCGGGCTGCGCGGATTGTGGCCCGGCTTCTGCCTTGGCAACGGGTGTCGATATCACCGCGTGGGGTCTTGCGGGTTCGGTTGGCGCTACAAACCGCTCGCGCGGTGCGCTGGCCCGGGGTTCGGGAGACGCCTGTTGCGGATCAGCCGCGACCCACTGCATAGCTGCGCGCACCAGTGCGTGAGCCTGTGGCGGCGGAACGGGCGCAGCCGGGGCGACGGAGGGTATGGGCGGCTCCGCCTGTTGCGTGCGGAGATGCACCCCGGCTGCGTGTCCGTCGAAGGCTAATGGTCCGTCGGCCAATGCGCGTGCTTGGCTGATCGCGGCCATCGGCCGAGCAGGTGGTGGATCGAACTCACGCTGTGATGCAGGCGCTTCGTTGGCTATTACTGCGGTTTGCGGCAGCGTTGCGGGTTGCGACGATAATGCAGGCAGCGGTTGGATGACCGGCACGCTGTGCTGGATGTCGATCGCGACCAGGCTTGGACGGCTGGCGGGAGGTGCCTGGCGGGTCGGCATGCTGCTGCCTACCGTCAGGCCGCTTGAGCGCATCAGGGAATCGAAGTAGTCGCTCATGATGGGTTCTCGATCAGTGCGAGGTACTGCGCCCGGCGTGCCGGGGGAATCGCCAGCACGTCGGATTCGGTCCAGCCGTAATGCGAGGCCAGGCAGTGGACCTCGATCAGCAACGCGCGCTGGCGTGCACGGAGCCGGGTCAATGCCGTTGCGTCGAGGTCAATCGGTACTTCATTCGCGGCGCCGCAGGCGGGGCACTGGCAGGACACCGTGAACGCCACCAGTGGGTCTGCCTCCGCGACCAACTCGGCCAGTCGCACCTCGTCATCCGGCTGAACCTGGCCGTCCTGAAGCAGAGCATCGAGCATCATGCGCACGGCTTCGGCTCGTGAGGCCGGCATTGCCGCGTGCCACTGGCGCAGGTCTCCGCCGGTGGGGCGCCGCAGCGTCACCGAGCGCTGCCCGTCCAGTTCCACCTGGATCGGCCCCATCTCGCCCGCGCTTGCGGCCAGTGGTTGCAGTGGCAGTTCGAACTCGAACGTCTCACCGCAACTACAGGGGGCCGTGAAGGGCAGGGCATCGACCCGCTCGGTGATGGCGACCAGTCGCAGCAAGGCCGCAGTGCGCAGGCTCACGGGAAGCGCCCACCAGTAGGTAGGGTCAGGGTGCCCGCCACATTGCGCGAGCAGCCGGGTCACGAGGCCCGGTCGGTCTTCGTCGCCGAAGTCGAGGTCGAGGTCGGTGATCTGGCCGAATGGGCGCAGCATAGCGGGCGATGGCGACAGGTCCATGGTGCGCTATCCCCCCGCGAGCGAGGGTTCCGTGGGTTCGGACACTTCTGGATCGCGCTCCCAGCCCTCGTTTTCCAGCTTGAGCGTCTGGATGGCGATGGCGTTGGCGTTGGCGTCGAGGTCGGGCATCGCCTGGAACTCGGAGACCCAGCAGCGGTAGATCTTGTAGGCCAGCACGACCTGGCCGGCTTCGTTGTAGACCTCGAGGATCACGTCCTTGCGAAAGTCCTTGAGGCTCACTTCGGCGCCGAGGCCGGTGCCCACGTGCCAGACCTTGTTGGCCCAGGCCTCGAACTCGAGGTCATGGGTGACACCGCGTTCCAGGGTGATGGCTTCGTACTTGGTGCGGCCGGGCGACTTGCGCGTGGTGGAGGGGTCGCCGCCTTCGCGGTGCTCGACCACCTCGGTGGTGCGCTTGAGCGCCCCGACCTTGCTGACGCCAGCGACGTAGCGGCCGTCCCACTTGATACGGAATTTGAAGTTCTTGTAGGGATCGAACCGATGGGTGTTAACGGCGAACTGGGCCATGATCCGACTCCCTTATTGCAGGTCACCAGCGATCTGCTGGATGGTGATGACAACGAATTCCGCCGGTTTCAGCGGCGCGAATCCAACCTGGATGTTGACGATGCCGAGGTTGCGGTCGGCCTGTGTCGTGGTTTCCTTGTCGCACTTGACGAAGAAGGCCTCCTGCGGCGTGATGCCTTGGAACGCGCCCTGCCGGAACAGGCCATTCATGAAGGCGCCGACATTGAGGCGGATCTGCGCCCAGAGCGGTTCGTCGTTGGGTTCGAACACGACCCACTGCGTGCCGCGGTACAGACTCTCTTCGATGAACAGGGCCAGGCGGCGGATCGGGATGTACTTGTACTCGTCGGCCTGCGCATCGGCGCCCTTCATCGTGCGCGCGCCCCAGGCGACGCGGCCATAGGCCGGGAAGCTGCGCAGCACGTTCACGCCCAGCGGGTTGATCTGACCGTTTTCGAGGTCGTTGACCGGCAGGGCCAGGTCCAGCACGCCGTTGAGTGTGGCGTCGGTGCCGGCAGGCGCCTTCCAGACGCCGCGTGTGGCGTCGGTGCGCGCATAGATGCCGGCCAGGGTGCCCGAGGGGGCCATGGCGCGTGGCCGCAGCCCGTCCAGAGGATCGACGATGCGCACAGGTGGGAAGTACGTCGCGGCATTGCGCGATTGCGAGGCGCCGTTGGCCCAGCCGCCGATGGTGGCCAAAGCAAGGCCGGCCGGGGCATCGACGATGTAAAAGGCCCGGCGCAACTCACACAGCGCAGTTGCAGGCGGAATCACGCCAGCCACCTGGCCAGTGGTCATGTCGAAGGTTTCCGGGATCGACAGGATGTTGAACAGGTCCACATCCAGCAAGGCGTAGATGCCGGTCTTGGCCAGTTCGTTGCCGACCAGATTGGTCGCGCCGCCTCGTGTGCCATCGGCGCCGGGCGATGAGGGCACTACATTGCTCACAACGTCGGGGCGGTGCTCGGCGGCGCCGGTGAATTCGCGCCCGCCGTTGGCGAGCCCCATGTGGATGGTCGCGCTAAGTCCGCCGAAGGAGCCGCCCGCAATCATCACGCTCGATGACTCACCGGCGGTCAGCGATTCGAGGGTCAGGTGCCCGTTGCCGGCGCCACCGTCGGCACCCGTTTCGGACGCTTGCAACTGCGCGCCCAGACCCGCTGCCGTGATCGCATCCGTGGCGGCGGTGACCAGTTCGCCGATGTTGTTCCAGGGGGAGTCGGCGAGGGTCAGGAGGAAGGGAGTCGTGCCGTCCAGCGTGCCGCCAATGGTGTTGTTGGTCGGTGCGAGCGGGAACGCGATGGCGGTACTGACAGCAAGTCCGGCTTCGGCGAATACCAGGCCGGCATGGCGCGTCACGCGGACCAGCGCAGAGGCGTTGTTGATCACCGCTTCAGCGTACTGCGGCGAGTTCGGATCGAGGGTCAGGTTGCGGTGCGTCTCGACCGGGACGAGCGTGGTGCCATCTGGCTGCAACTGCGAGACGACCAGGTTGAAATCTGCATCGGGATTGCGCACGCCCGTATGCTGAACCGTGAGGCGCAGGCCGTTGCCCCAAGTGCCGGGGCTTGCCGCTGTCACGTCGAGCACGTCGTCCGGAGTTCCATCTTCCAGCACCCAGGAGGCGGTCGCGTGGTTGATTGCCACGCGCACGATCAAGGCTTGTGTGCCGCCATTCATGAAGAACTGGCGTACGGCGTAGGACAGCGGACTGTCGCGATCCAGCCCGCCGTAACTGCGCTCGAAATCGGCGAAGCTGGTGATGGCCACGGCTTTGTCAGGCACACCCTTGCGCGTATAGCCGACGAACGCTGCGATCGAGGTCGCAACACCGGTGATGGTGCGTACCCCGCTGGCTTTTTCGACAATGTAGACACCGGGATAGCTGACTTGGGCCATGGCGCCGACTCCTGTGCTGTGCAGAGGACCCACCCAGGGACTGTCCGGCAGGGACTTTCCTGGTGGATTGTGTGTAGAGATCAGTTCACTTGATCGAGGGCGGACATATGAGTGCGTACAGTTGTTTCTTTGTTCAGCGGCAACACTGTTGGCCAGGCAAGTAAGTCGACACTTTAATGTCGCTTACACCTGAAGTTATCGAGTGAATTTGTTTTCAGGGTTTCTGAAGTTCTTTTTTTGACGTAGTTCAATCCAGTCTGGTTAGAAGTAAGCGGCCAGCTAGAAATTAACGCACTCAATAAAAGTGGTGAGGGCTGTTTATGGCTGATCTTTTGGAGTAATGGCACTTCGCGAGCATTGCCAAGGCAATCTCATGACGATCTTCTGCATCCGCGCTGCGGTCAGAAAAGCATCATTCTCTCAAGGAGTTAGCGAAAAGCTGAAGTAGGGCAAGGCTACCGCCAGCCGCGATTCGTGGTGGCGGCCAGGTTTTCCGAGCTGAAACATGTTCACACCAAACTGACACAATTCCGTCTGCTGTAGTTGATGGCAAAGTGCCCTCATATATGGGCATCTGGGAAAGTGAATTTCAGGATAGTTCGGCTATGAAGACCAACAATTCTTCCGCCAGGTGAAGTAGGGAGTTTCCGACAAGCGGACATCCTGGGAAGTATATTGAGCCGAACTTGCTGCCTGTTTGACCGTTAGTCGGCCGGCTGGTGCTGCACGCCTGCAGTGTGATCAGAGAAGAACTAACGTCAGGTCAAAGTTGGCTCTCGCTAGGGACGGCATATGAACTCGAAAATGAAAATACCGGAATTTGCATGGTACCTCGTGCAGTGCAAGACACGGCAGGATGAGCGGGCGCGCGAGCATCTCCTGCGCCAGGGCTTTGGCTGCTTTTGCCCGACCATGGACGTAGAAACGATCAAACGGGGCAAGCTCAGGCGGCTCTGTCAACCGATGTTCCCCGGTTACCTTTTTATCCACCTGCATGCCCAGGACAACTGGACGGCACTGCGCTCCACCCGAGGTGTGAGCAGGATCGTCAGTTTTGCCGGGCAACCTTGCCGTGTTTCCGATGAGATCATCCGACACCTCATGCAGCGTTGCGCCACGGCGGCTGAAACCGCGGTGCTCAGTCCCGGAGACAAGGTCCACGTCAAGGTAGGCCCCTATGCCGAGATGGATGCGATCTTCCTCTCCATCGACGGCGAGGAGCGGGTGATGTTGCTGCTGAATATTCTCAATCGGGAACAGCAGGTGCGAGTGCCGTTATCCCACCTGGTGGCTTGAGCAGCTGCGTCCAGTTGCCCGGATGGCACGGTGCAGTGAACCGTGCACCGAGCCCATCAGCAATGTGGGAGAACCATCATGCTTACGCTTACGCAAAAGAAGACCGCCCAGGCGATCGTCAACATCTTCGAAACCGGCAGCGTGCTGGGTGACTACGGCAACGTCACTCTGATCAGAGGCGATACAGGCCACCTGACCTTCGGCCGATCACAGACCACGCTCGGGTCCGGCAACCTGCATGAGTTGCTCCAGCGCTACTGCCAGAATCCTGGTGCTCGATTTGCCACGCGGCTGAATCCTTTTCTCGGACGCTGCAAAGCGCGTGATGTCGCGCTCGACCAGGACCGGCATCTTCACAACATCCTGCGCGCCAGCGCTGATGATCCGGTGATGCGGGAAACCCAGGATGCCTTCTTCGACCAGGTGTATTGGCAGAAAGCCGAGCGCGCAGCCGGCGAGCTGGGCATCACCACACCGCTAGGCATGGCGGTGGTCTACGACAGCACCGTGCACGGCTCCTGGGAGCGTATTCGTGATCGCGTCCAGGCCGAATCCGGGAGCTTCGACACGCTGGGTGAGCAGGCGTGGATCAAGGCTTACATCGAGACCCGCGAATCCTGGCTGGCCAACCACGATAACGAGGCGTTGCATCCTACGGTTTACCGAATGGAGGCCTTCAGGCGCCTTATCGAACAGAACCACTGGGGGCTTGATCTGCCGCTGGTGGTGCGCGGGTTGGAGATTTCCACGGCCACCCTGAACGGGACGCCCCCGGGCTGCTACGACGGACCGCAACCAGGCAGCCGTGTGCTGACACTGCAAACCCCGCTGGCGCGTGGGCTGGATGTGAGGCTGGTGCAATTGGGCCTGTCCCTTGCGGGTTCCGACATCAAGGCCGACGGTGTTTACGGGCAAACCAGTGCGGCGCGGATCAAGGACTTCCAGCAGGCGCACGGACTGCCGGCGACCGGCGTCGTGGACGCAGCGCTGATCGCACAGCTGGTGGCGTAGTCCTGCCTGAACATGCAAGGAGCTTACGCCATGGCCAACCCGAGCCTGCATCCTTACCATCCGATCATCTACGTGCGCGGTTTTGCCGCCACTACCATCGAGATCGAGGACGCTGTTTCCGATCCCTACATGGGCTTCAACCTCGGCTCGACGCGGGCACGCCAAGCCTGGGGTGGTGATACCCATCGCTTCTTCTTCGAGTCGCCACTCGTGCGATTGATGAGCGAGCACGGCTACAACGATCTGTTCGACAACGGGCAGGACCAGCTCGACACTCCCGGCGCGCTGCTGCCCTATCGCTGTGTGGTTGTCTACCGCTATTACGACGAAGCTTCCGAGGTGTTCGGCTCCGGCGATACGCCGCCCATGGAGCATTTCGCCAAGCGCCTCAGCGAGTTGATTCTCAAGCTCAAGGCAAAGCTCCTGGAGAACCCAGCCAACCACCTGGTGCCCGCCGACTTTCGCGTGTACCTGGTCGCTCACTCCATGGGCGGGCTGATTTGCCGTGCCTTCCTGCAGAACCCTGCGCTCGGATCGAGCGAAGCCCGCGCGGCCGTGGACAAGGTCTTCACCTATGCCACTCCGCACAACGGCATCGACATGCGCATCGTGCGCAATGTGCCGGGCTGGCTCACCTTCGGTGACGTTGACAATTTCAACCGCGAACGCATGGCTGCTTACCTGGCGCTGCCCAAAGGCGATGACGTGTCGATCGTCCAGGGCTTTGCGCCGCAGCGAATATTCAACCTGGTCGGCACCAATCCCAAGGATTACCGGGTCGCGGCTGGAGCCTCGGCCTGGGCGGCGGGGGAAGCCAGCGATGGCCTGGTGCGCATCAGCAATGCCACCACCCATGGACCCGGTCCTGGCGGCACGAACATCGCTTCGCCGCGCGCCTTCGTGCACCGAAGCCACTCCGGCTACTACGGCATCGTCAACTCGGAGGAGGGATACCAGAATCTCACCCGTTTTTTGTTCGGCCAGTTGCGCATGGATGGCGTGCTCGACATCGATGACATCAGCCTGCCTATCGAGGTGCAGAAGGCGCTGGATACTGGCAAAACCGTGAGGGCGTCCTACCAGTTCGAAGTGGCAGTGAGTATTCGTGCCTGCCAATGGCAGATCACCCGCCGCGAATTGCGAGAGAACTCGGCGATTTTTCGCACCTATGCTCAACTCTTCCCCGGTGCCGATGGCACGGTGCGCGCGCCCGATCGCAGCCAGAGCCCGCATCTGTTCTCGGTGTTTCTCGATCCGACGAAGAGCGTCAAGGCGTCCGGCTCGGTCAGCCTTGCCTTCGAGTTGAGGATCCTGGTTCCGGACTATGAAGTGGATGGGCTGCTGTTCCTCGACAGGCACTACGAAGGTGGTTACATCCTGCAGCGGCAGATCATCGTCGAGGCTTTTCCCGGCCCGAGTGCGATCGGTGGCTGGAGCCTGAAGTACGGTTTTCAGGAAACCAACCCCGGCAAGCCGGGCATCGTCGCTGACAGCAAGCCCCTGGCCGATGGGCCTGGTGTGTGTTTCAGCATTCCCATCGAACAGAAGGTGCGTCCAGGTGTGAAAGGGGCCTTGCGCATAGAGGCGCGGCCCTGGAGTTGACAATGGCCCTTGGGGTATCCCGTCACCCAGGCTTCCGTACGTCTGGTGCGGGTGGCCTGCGCCCTCACTCAAACAAAGCCTGAGGTGTTAAGGGCAAAGAGTGCCGTGGCATTTGGATACCTTCGGCGGCGGGGAGGCTGGCGATGCGCAACCTGCTTGATATGGATCAAGAAAATCCGGCCGCCGAGGCTCAAGGTGAAAAAGGTGATTGGCGGTCAAATTTGGGCAGATGCTCGAAATGCGTTGGGTTTCGCTTCGATCGGCTCCGTTAGCGCTACGTCGACATCCGGGAGGCGAGCATCATGGTAATACGCGTGGTTCAGGAGAACGCCTTATGGCCACTCATCCGCTCCGGATCGACCCGCCCGGCACGTTGCTGACCGATCTCTACCAGCTGACCATGCTGCAAGGCTATTTCGAGCGAGGGATGTTCGATATGGCAGTGTTCGAGTTTTTTGCCCGCAAGCTGCCACCTTGCCGCAATTTCTATCTGGCGGCGGGCTTGGAGATGGCCCTGGATTTCCTGGAAGGCCTGAGATTCTCCCAGGCCGAGCTGGAATGGCTGAGGGGCCAGGGGCAGTTCAAGGCGCCATTCATCGACTACCTGGCCGGGCTGCGATTCACCGGCGAGGTCCACGCCATGGCCGAAGGCACTCCGTTCTTTGCCGACGAGCCGATCCTCCGGGTTACTGCTCCTCTGCCGGAGGCGCAACTGGTGGAGTCGCGGTTGATCAACCTGCTGCACTTCCAGAGCTTGATTGCCAGCAAGGCAGCGCGTGTCGTGCTGGTCGCGGCTGGGCGGTTGCTGGTGGATTTCGGACTGCGCCGCTCACACGGCGCCGAAGCTGGCGTCTATGCCGGTCGTGCCGCCTACCTGGCCGGTTTCGATGGCACGGCCACGGTGCTGACGGGTGCCCAGTTCGGTGTTCCCCTGTACGGAACGATGGCTCACTCATTCATCCAGGCACATGACAGCGAAGACAAGGCGTTCGAACACTTCGCCCATAGCCTGCCCGGCTCGGTTGTATTGCTGATCGACACCTACGACACGGAAGTGGCAGCGCACAAGGTGGTGGCCCTGGCCCCGCGGCTGGCCGCCAGTGGCATCCGGATACGTGGCGTACGCTTGGACAGCGGCGACCTCGGCGCCCACGCGCGCAAGGTGCGCAAGATCCTCGACGATGGCGGGTTGGGCGATGCCACCATCTTCGCCAGTGGCAATGTCGACGAGTACCTGATCGCCCGGCTGGTCGAGGAGGGCGCGCCGATCGATGGCTATGGGGTGGGTACGCACCTGGATACTTCGGCTGATGCGCCAGCCCTGGATTGCGCCTACAAGCTGCAGGAATATGCCGGCAAACCCCGGCGAAAGCACTCTGAAGGCAAGGCGACCTGGCCAGGGCGCAAGCAGGTGTTTCGGCGCTTCGATGCGCAAGGCCTGTGTTGCGGCGACACCTTGACCTTGGAAGGCGATAACGCTGGCGGGACGCCGCTGATCATGCCAGTCATGCGCCAGGGCAAGCGTCTGCAGCCGTCGCCGACGTTGGAGGAGGTGAGGGCGCGGACGCGAGCCCAACTCGCGACATTGCCCGTCACGCTGCGCGGTGTGCTGGCTGGCACTGCCTATCCGGTGCAGGTGGCACCTGCCCTCGAGGCGCTCGCCAGGGAGGCCGACCGTCTGGTCGGACTGGGCTCGCAGGAAGCGGCGCCCTAGGTTCTGTAGATTGGCGCTGAGAGGAGTGAAGCGGAACACCGCCAGGCCCAACAAGGCGGCGCTTGCCTCGCCCAAAGCAGCGTTGGGTGGCCCTTCGGGCCACATGTTGGGCCTCGCAGGCTCGGCGCCAACCTACATCGTGCATCCGCATTTTTCGTACGGAAGCTATGCGAACTCCACGCCAGCCGCGTGCATGGCCGCCAGCGCGGACGCCAGCGAGCCGTCGAGGTCGATCGCGCGGCAGGCCTCCTGCACCACCACCACTTCGAAGCCTTCCCGGCGGGCATCCAGTGCCGAATACAGTACGCAATAGTCCGTGGCGAGCCCCGCCAGGAATAGCCGTCTGAAACTGCGCTCCCGCAAGTAGCCGCCCAGACCGGTTGGCGTGCTTCGGTCGTTCTCGTAGAAGACCGAGTAGGAATCGATCTGACGGCGGTAACCCTTGCGCAGGATCAGCTCGGCGTGGGGTATCTGGAGATCCGGGTGAAATGCCGCACCCCAACTGTCCTGGATGCAGTGGTCGGGCCAAAGTGTCTGCGTGCCGTACGGCATTTCCACGCTGTCGAATGGCTGACGTCCCGGATGGCTGCTGGCAAAACTCATGTGCCTCGGCGGATGCCAATCCTGGGTAAGCACCACGTGAGCGAAGCGCTGTGCCAGTTGGTTGACCAGTGGCACGACAGCCTCACCCTGAGGGACCGCCAAGGCCCCGCTGCTGCAGAAGTCGTTCTGCACATCGACGACCAGCAGCACGTCATGCTCCAGTGAAACCAGCGCTGCGTTCATGGTGGTCTATGCCTCTGTTTGAGGTCGTGTTCCTCGGTCAATCGTGCTGCCGCAGAAGCGAAGGGGCAAGGACTGATCAAGCACTGGGCCGCACCTATGTGCGTGGCACCGGCTGCACCACTGAAACTCAGCGGATCTCGTCTTCAGTCGCGCAATCACCTCGGCGTGGCCATTCACCGGCGCCTCGGACGGTTCAGTGCATCCAGCCAGACCGTTGCGTGCGAATCACTGGGTGCACGCCAGTCGCTCCGCGGTGAGAGCGAACCGCCCGAACCGACCTTGGGCCCGTTCGGCAGTGCCGAACGCTTGAACTGGCTGCCGGCGAAGAAGCGTTGGAGGAATACCGCGAGCCAGTGGCGGATAACTTCCTCCGAATAGGCGACGCGCTCGGAATCGGGCAGGTTGCTTGGCCAGTTGCCGCGGGCGGCATCCCCCCATGCCTGTTCGGCCAGGTAGGCGACCTTCGCCGGCCGATAGCCGAATCGACTGATGTAATAGAGGAAGAAGTCCTGCAAGGCGTAGGGGCCCACCGTGTCCTCTGCACGCTGTAGCTGGGTTTCGTCTCCTGTGGGAACCAGTTCCGGGGAGCTGGCGGTGGCGAGAATCTTGCGCAGGACCTGGCGGACAGGCGCAGGCTGGCGCTCGAGCTGCCAATGCAGCAGGTGGCGAATCAGCGTCTTGGGCAGGGAGGCGTTGACCCCGTAGTGGGACATCTGGTCGCCGACACCGTAGGTGGTGTAGCCAAGCGCTAGTTCGGACAGGTCTCCGGTGCCGACGACCAGGCCCCGATGGAAGTTGGCCAGGCGGAACAGGTGTGAGGTGCGTTCTCCGGCCTGGACGTTCTCGAACGTGATGTCGTAAAGCGGCTCACCGCGTGCATAGGGGTGCCCGATGTCGCGCAGCATCTGTAGGCAGGCGGGTCGTATGTCGATCTCGCTCGCACTGAAGCCTAACTGCTTCATCAGTGCCATCGCATTGCTGCGAGTGTGTTTGCCGGTGGCAAGGCCAGGGAGGCTATAGCCGAATATCTGGCAGCGGGGCAGTCCGAGCAGGTCGAAGGCTCCTGCGGTGATCAGCGCGGCCTGGGCGGAGTCGACGCCACCGGAAATGCCAATCACCGCGTGTTCCAGACCGCATGCCTGTAGACGCCTGGCCAGACCCTGTTGCTGGATCGCATAAACCTCAGCACAGCGTTGGTCGAGGCTGAGTGGGTCGGAAGGCACGAAGGGGAACCGCTCCACCTTGCGCTGCAATGGCAGGTCGCCCTCGGGTGGTTGGAATGCCACGGCGACCCGACGGAAGTGGTCCAGCCGGTCGCGGTGCAGGCTGGCGCAATCGGTGAAGCTGGTGGTGCGCTGGCGGTCCTGACGCAGCCGGTCCAGGTCGATATCGGCCAGGATCATGCCCCCAGCGGTGGTGAAGCGCTGGCTCTCGGCGAGCAGCTCTCCATTCTCGTGGATCATCGCGTGCCCGTCCCACGCCAGGTCGGTGGTCGACTCGCCGTAGCCGGCCGCGCTGTAAACGTATGCCGCTATGCAGCGGCCGGACTGCATGGCGCCAAGCAATCGGCGGTACTCGGCCTTGCCGATGGTGGCATTGCTGGCTGACAGGTTAACCAGCACCGTGGCTCCGGCCAGCGCTGCGTAGCTGCTGGGCGGTAGCGGCACCCACAGGTCCTCGCAGATCTCCAGGTGAATCGCCAATCCGGGTACCTGCGTAACCTCAAGGAGCACATCGGTGCCGAACGGGGCTTCCTGTCCGGCGATGTTCAGATTCGTGCACAGTGCGTCGCGGGCAGAGACGAAGTGGCGTTTTTCGTAGAACTCCCGGTAGTTCGGCAGGTAGGTCTTGGGCACGGCGCAGAGGATGCGCCCGCGATGGATCGCCAAAGCGCAATTGAACAGGGCGCCCTCAGCCTTCAAGGGAGCGCCGACCACCAGGATCGGGCTCAAATCCCGAGTGGTGCAGCACAGCTCGGCCAGCACCTCCTGGACCTCATCCAGGAGCGCATCCTGCAACAGCAGGTCGTCGATGGCATAGGCGGACAATCCCAACTCAGGAAATACCGCCAACCCGACCTGCCGCAGGTCTGCCTGCTGGGCGAGCTCCTGCGTCGCCGCCAGGTTTGCGCGCGGGTCGGCCAGCTCCACGCGCGGGGTACACGCAGCGACTCGAAAGAAACCATGAGTGTACGGGGACTGGATCGACGGCATCAGACGGCTCTCCCTGGGGGCTCGACCATTCGCCGGGACACACCCTGGCTGAGTGTAGATTCTGGTGACTGGGGACGACACATGGGGGAATCGAGAGGCGCCACCGGGGCCACCAGGCAGGGCGGTCCTTGCGCGCCTCTGCCGTTTTTCAATGCAAGGTTCTGCCGGCTGTTGGCCCTTGGAGGCGCCGGTCGACCGTGATTAAAGTGTGATAGCGGATCTGGATAGTTGAATATTCAGATCTTCTTTGATGGGAAAGCAGGATATTTGGTTTACAGAATATATGCCCATACGTATATTCGATTCTCCACATATAAACAGGCGCAACATTACGCTGAGACCGCTATGGCCGACCCTCTGACTCCTACCACCGTCTTCAAATGCCTGGCGGACGAAACCCGCGTTCGCCTGATGCTGCTCATCACCCGCGAAGAGGAGCTGTGCGTCTGCGAACTCACCTGTGCATTGGATGAGAGCCAGCCGAAAATTTCCCGCCACCTGGCGCAATTGCGGACCTGCGGTCTGCTGGCCGATCGCCGTCAGGGCCAGTGGGTCTACTACAGTCTGCACCCCAATCTGCCTGGTTGGGTGCACAACGTGCTGACGACTGTTCTGGAAGCCAACAAGTATTGGCTCACCCCTGACTCGAAGCGCCTGGAAGGCATGGGCGACCGTCCTGAACGCGTTGCTGCCTGCTGTTGAGGTAGACCACTCGGGTTTCCGCTCTATCGAAAATGGATAGTCCGATGAAAGTCTTGTTTCTCTGCACCGCTAACAGCTGCCGCAGCATCCTTTATGAAGCCATGTTCAACCACCTGGCTCCCCCTGGAATGAAGGCTTATAGCGCCGGCAGCCTGCTGTCGGCCACGCACAAGCCGCGCATCCTGCTGCTTTGCGGATCGACCCGCATGCGCTCATTCAGTCGCTTGCTGACGGAGGAAACCGTGCGGCTGATTGAGCGCTTCGGCGCTGAGACGCGCATCTTCGATCCATCCGGGCTGCCGCTTCCAGGTGACGCGTCGGACAGCCATCCCAAGGTACAGGCCCTGCGTCCCAAAGCCATTCATCACCCGGCGCACGTCAACTGGATCAACCAGTTCGACGCTGCCCACTGACCCACGCATTCATTCGAGAGCACGAGTATGACAATCAAAGTCGGTATCAACGGATTCGGTCGTATCGGTCGTCTGGCGCTGCGCGCCGCCTGGGAATGGCCAGAGTTCGAGTTCGTGCAGATCAATGACCCGGCGGGTGACGCCGCCACCCATGCCCACCTGATCAACTTCGACTCGGTGCATGGACGCTGGCACCACGAGGTCTCAAGTGAAGGCGATGACGTGTTGATCGGCGGCAAGCGCATCCGCGTCACTGCCAACAAGGCCATTGCTGACACGGACTGGTCGGATTGCGATCTGGTGATCGAGGCCAGCGGCAAGATGAAGACGGTCGCTATGCTCCAGGCTTACCTGGATCAGGGCGTGAAGCGCGTAGTGGTCAGCGCGCCGGTCAAGGAGGAGGGCGCACTGAACGTAGTCATGGGCGTCAACCAGCACCTGTTCAATGCCGTTGAGCACCGCATCGTTACCGCTGCGTCCTGCACCACCAATTGCCTGGCCCCGGTGGTCAAGGTGATCCACGAGAATCTGGGCATCCGCCACGGCTCGATTACCACCATCCATGACCTGACCAACACCCAGAGCATCCTTGACCAGCCGCACAAGGATCTGCGTCGAGCTCGTGCTTCAGGCATGAGCCTGATCCCCACGACCACCGGCTCGGCAACGGCCATTGCGGAGATCTTCCCCGAGTTGCGTGGCCGCCTGAACGGCCATGCCGTGCGCGTGCCGCTGGCGAACGCCTCGCTGACCGACTGCGTGTTCGAGGTGGAGCGCGCCACCACGGTGGAGGAAGTCAATGCGCTGCTCAAGGCTGCCGCCGCGAACGAACTCAAAGGCATCCTCGGCTACGAGGAGCGGCCGCTGGTGTCCATCGACTACCGCACCGACCCGCGCTCGTCGATCATCGATGCCTTGTCGACCATGGTCGTCAACGGTACCCAAGTGAAGCTTTACGCCTGGTATGACAACGAGTGGGGTTACGCCAATCGCACCGTGGAACTGGCGAAGCTGGTTGGTCTGGCCGGCTGATAGGGGCAGGAAGCGATCATGAATGCGTTGTCAGCCCTCGCCCCGGAAGTGCGCCAGTATCTGCTGGTGACCGGCAACTACTGGGCCTTCACGCTCACCGATGGCGCACTGCGCATGCTGGTGGTGCTGCACTTCCACACCCTGGGCTATACGCCGCTAGAGATCGCTGCGCTGTTCCTGTTCTACGAGATCTTCGGCGTCATCACCAACCTTGTCGGGGGCTACCTGGGCGCTCGCCTGGGTCTGAACCGCACCATGAACATCGGCCTCGGCATGCAGGTGCTGGCCTTGCTGATGCTCACGGTGCCCGCCGCCTGGCTGACCATCCCCTGGGTGATGGGCGCGCAGGCGCTGTCCGGCATCGCCAAGGACTTGAACAAGATGAGCGCCAAGAGCTCGATCAAGCTCCTGGTGCCCGACAGCCAGCAGGGCACGCTCTACAAATGGGTGGCCATCCTCACCGGCTCGAAGAATGCGCTCAAGGGCGTAGGCTTCTTTCTTGGCGGCGCCTTGCTGGCCCTGCTGGGCTTCAAGGGGGCCGTGCTGGCCATGGCTTCTGTGCTGGCTCTGATCTGGCTAGGCAGCTTGCTGACGTTGAAGAGGGATCTGGGCAAAGCCAAAGCGAAGCCGAAATTTCGCGACATTCTCTCCAAGAGTCGAGCGATCAACATTCTCTCTGCGGCGCGGCTGTTCCTGTTTGGCGCACGCGACGTCTGGTTCGTGGTGGCCTTGCCGGTCTATCTGAGCACCGTCTTCGGCTGGGATTTCTGGCTAGTGGGTGGTTTTCTTGCGACCTGGATTATCGGCTACGGTATCGTCCAGTCCTTCGCGCCCGCGATCACGGGCAAGCGCCGCGGGCATGTTCCGGATGGTCGCGCGGCGTTCGTCTGGGCCAGCATGTTGGCGGTTTGGCCGGCAGGCATCGCACTTGGCCTTTCGGCAGGTTGGTCGGCCCAGGTTGTACTGCTGGGTGGTCTGATGCTGTTCGGAGCGCTGTTCGCGGTGAACTCCTCGCTGCACAGCTACCTGATCGTCTCCTATGCCAAGGAGGACGGCGTGTCATTGGATGTGGGCTTCTACTACATGTCCAACGCTTTGGGGCGCCTGATCGGCACACTCCTGTCCGGATGGATATTCCAGGCTTATGGGCTGCAAGCTTGCCTCTGGGTGTCTACGGCTTTCGTGCTGTCGGCCGCCTTGATTTCTATTGGCCTGCCCAGGCACGCCGAGGCAACGAGTCCGTCCATCTGACAGGGTGCCTTCAATCTACCTGGCATGCTCAGGCCTTGCGCCTGCAAGCCGCCTAAGGACTCTGCTTGGTAACGGCACTCCGCGCCGATCCAGCCCTTATGGGCTGGATCGGCGTGCTGTCTTGCAACCGCTCCGTCAGACCACCAACGAGAGCAGCAGGATGAACACCAGGCCAACGACAGAGAGGATCGTCTCCATGGCGGTCCAGGTCTTGAAGGTCTCGCTGACGCTCATGTTGAAGTACTGCTTCACGAGCCAGAAGCCGGCGTCATTGACGTGCGAGAGAATCAGCGAGCCTGCACCGGTCGCGAGCACCAGCAGTTCCCGGTTGACCCCGGGAATCAGTTCGATCACCGGCACCACGATGCCTGCGCCTGTAATGGTGGCCACCGTCGCCGAACCGGTGGCGATACGAATTACCGCTGCCACCAGCCAGGCGAGCAGAATCGGCGAGATCTGAGCGTTCACCGCCAGGTGGCCGATCACGTCGCCCACGCCACTGGAAACCAGCATTTGCTTGAAACCACCGCCTGCGCCGATGATCAGGACGATCGCTGCGGTAGGGGCGAGACTTTCATCCAGCAGTTTGAGGATTCGCTTCGAGTTGAATCCACGCGCATGACCGAAGGTATAGAGCGCCAGCAGCAAGGCCAGGAGCAGGGCGCTGATGGGGTGACCGATCATGTCCAGCCAGGCGCGAATCATATGCCCGTCGGGCAGGACTACATCAGCGAAGGTTTTCAGCAGCATCAGGAATACCGGCATCAGGACGGTGACCAAGGTCACGCCGAAGCTGGGCAGATCGCTGGCCTCAGGTTCGTGGGCGAGTTGCTCGACCAGTTCCGGTGATGGGCTTCCAGGGATGCGACGAGCAATGAAGCTACCGAACAGTGGACCGGCAATCACCGCGGTCGGGAGTGCAACGATCAGTCCATAGAGGATGGTCTTGCCGATATCCGCACCAAATACGCCGATCGCCAGCAGGGGGCCGGGGTGGGGCGGAACCAGGCCATGGACCACCGAGAGGCCGGCGAGGAGTGGGATGCCGATCTTGATCAGCGATACCCCGGTGCGCCGCGCGACTATGAACACCAGGGGAATCAGCAGGACGAAGCCTATCTCGAAAAACAACGGAATGCCGACCAGGAAGGCTGCGAGCATCATCGACCACTGGACGCGCTCTTTTCCGAACGCCTGGATCAGCGTGCGGGCGATCTGGTCGGCGCCGCCGGACTCGGCCATCAATTTGCCGAGCATGGTGCCCAGGGCTAGGATCACGCCGACGAAGCCGAGGACGCCGCCGAAACCTTCCTGGAAGGATTTGACGATCTTCTCCACCGGCATTCCAGACGTCAGGCCAAGGAAGATCGCGGCGATGATCAGGGCAATGAACGGGTGAAACTTGAAGCGGGTAATCAGGACGATCAGGCCAATGATGGTGACCACTGCATCCAGGAGCAGGAAGGTGTCATGGGAAATGGCAAGCATAGGTATGTCTCTATTGTCATTGTTGTGGACAGGAGCATGTGAGATAGCGCTGTCTTTGTCGGGCAGAACTCAATCGGTCAGCTCGCTGGATGCTCAAGCCACCAAGTATGGGTGGCCTCGGCCAGTTGCTCGACGTCCTGGGTGGCGTCGAGAACCAGGGTCAAAGGCTCGTCCAAAGGCGGCTCCAGGGCTTCGAACTGGCTATCGATCAATGTTGCCGGCATGAAGTGGCCAGGACGGTGGGCTACACGTCGGGTGGCGACCTCAGGCGTCAGCTCAAGGAACACGAAGCCGACGCCGGGGACGGCGTTGCGCAGGCGCTCCCGATAGCGCAGCTTCAGGGCGGAGCACGTCAGCACCGGGCGCTGTCCAGCCTCGAAGGCGCGACGCAACTCGTCGCATAGCAGGTTCAGCCAGCCATCCCGGTCGTCGTCGGAGAGGGGGACTCCTTCGCTCATCTTGCGGATGTTTTCCGGGGGGTGGAATGCGTCGCCCTCGATGGGGACGGCGCCGCTGCGCTGGCATAACGCCTGGCTGACGCTGGACTTGCCGCAGCCGCAAACGCCCATGATCACGAGCGCATTGATAGGTTGAACCATGTGACACCTCAGCACGGAGACAGCGCTGTCTTTTCGACTTGAATCACACGAAAATCAGGCTCTGGCGCCGCATTTTGTCATTTTTGTGGATGGCCGCTGGGGCAATCTCGAGCAGGCCGGGTCAGGAAATGTGTTCAGGCAATTGCCGAACCGTCGAGACAGCGCTACCTTAATGCCGAAGTTTTTGTTTGACAAGCAGGCCCATGACTTCTGCCAACAGCGACAAGAATACCCGTACCACGGGACGCCCGACCCTCAACGAAGTGGCGCGGCGTGCTGGCGTCAGTCCGATTACCGCCTCCAGGGCGTTGCGCGGCATCACCACTGTTGCGGAGGATCTGGCGCAGAAAGTCCGGGAGGCCGCCCGCGAGTTGGGCTATGTGGTCAACCCCGCGGCACGTGCCCTGGCGTCAGCCCAGAGCCAGGCCGTGGTGGTGCTGGTTCCCTCGCTGGCGAACCAACTGTTCGTCGATACCCTTGAGGCTATCCATGCGGTATTGCGACCCAAGGGGCTGGAAGTGCTGATCGGCAACTTCCACTACTCGCGCGACGAAGAGGAAGACCTGATTCGCAATTACCTCGCTTACCAGCCGCGCGGTCTGTTGCTCACGGGTTTCGAACGAACCGAAAGCGCGCGCAGGATGATTGAGGCCAGCGGTGTGCCATGCGTCTACATGATGGACCTGGACTCAGGCTCCGGGCTGAACTGCGTGGGTTTCTCGCAGTTGCAGGCCGGTGCGACAGCCGCCGAACATTTGATGTCGCGCGGGAGGCGCCGTCTGGCATTTGTCGGCGCGCAGCTCGATCAGCGCACCCTGCTGCGCGGTGAAGGGTTCCGTCGCGCCCTGCAGAAGGCCGGGCTCTATGATCCGGGTCTGGAAGTACTGACGCCGCGGCCGTCTTCCGTTGGTTTGGGTGGGGAGTTGTTCACTCAGTTGCTGACCAGTCACCCGCAGATCGACGGCATCTTCTTCTGTAACGACGACCTGGCCCAAGGCGCCTTGCTGGAGGCCATGCGTCGTGGTGTGAAGATTCCCGAGCAGGTCGCGGTACTTGGTTTCAACGACCTGCCCAGCTCGGCCTTTATGGTGCCGCGCCTCAGCAGTATTCGCACTCCGCGTGAGGCCATCGGTCGCCGGGCGGCCGAGCAGATGCTCACCTTGATCGCCGGCAAGGTGGTCGAGGAGCCAGTTCAGGACATGGGCTTCGAGTTGGTGATTCGAGAGAGCAGCTGACTGACTGCAGCTATCCGTTCAGGACTTCAGCTCGCTGGCGGCGCACCTTTGGCCGCCTTTGACGCGGGCACCCCGTACAGCAATCCAGATTGTTTTTTCTCCTACGGCCTCAATCGCGACAGGAATGTTGTGTTTGACGCCAAACCCGTTCAGTGCCTGGAGTCGAACCATGCATCCCCGCGTCCTTGAGGTAACCGAGCGCTTGATCGAGCGCAGTCGCGCGACCCGCGAGCGCTATCTGGCGATGATCCATCAGGCGGCCAGCGAGGGGCCGCAACGCGGCAAGCTGCAATGCGCCAACTTCGCCCACGGCGTGGCCGGTTGCGGTGGGGGCGACAAGCAGCGCCTGCGCCTGATGGATGCGGCCAACGTGGCCATTGTCACCGCCTACAACGACATGCTCTCGGCGCACCAGCCCTACGAGCACTACCCGGAACGGATCAGGCAGGCGCTGCGCGATATCGGCTCGGTGGGCCAGGTGGCGGGTG
>NZ_JAGTIS010000014.1 GCF_018704125.1 Metapseudomonas boanensis
GCGGGGAAGGCGGCCTCGGCGGCCTGCACGGCGGCATCGACCTGGGCCGGGCTGGCCTCGGCGATTTCTACCAGGGCAGTGCCCAGGGACGGGTTGAGCACGGCGAGGCCGGGGCCTTCGCCAGCGATGAGTTGGCCGTTGATCAGCAGTTTGGTTTGCATGGGGTAAGTCCTCGTTCGGTTCTAGCCCCTCGCCCCTTGGGAGAGGGGTTGGGGTGAGGGAAATTCGGTGTGGCCCGGACTGCCCTCTCCCCCGGCCCCTCCCCCTGAAGAGGAGAGGGGAGCAGGCCGAGAGAGAGGGGCACCGGTGTCTTTACTTCCCGCTTCCCGCCACGCCTTCGCCACCCTTGGTCAGGTAGTAGGCGCCGAGGATCGGCAGCATGGTCACCAGCATCACCAGCATGGCGACGACGTTGGTCACCGGCACATCGCGCGGGCGGCTGAGCTGGTTGAGCAGCCAGATCGGCAGCGTGCGCTCGTGGCCGGCGGTGAAGGTGGTGACGATGATCTCGTCGAAGGACAGCGCGAAGGCCAGCATGCCGCCCGCCAGCAGGGCCGAACCGAGGTTCGGCAGGATGATGTGACGGAAGGTCTGCCAGCCGTCGGCGCCCAGGTCCATCGAGGCTTCGATAAGGCTGTGGGAGGTGCGACGGAAGCGCGCGATCACGTTGTTGTGGACGATCACCACGCAAAAGGTGGCGTGACCGATGACGATGGTCAGCAGCCCCGGCTCGATGCCCAGGGTCTTGAACGCCGAGAGCAGGGCGATGCCGGTGATGATGCCGGGCAGGGCGATGGGCAGGATCAGCATCAGCGAGATGCCTTCCTTGCCGAAGAAGTCGCGGCGATACAGCGCGGCGGCGGCCAGTGTGCCGAGCACCAGGGCGATCAGGGTGGCAATTGTGGCCACCTGTGCCGACAGCTTGATCGCTTCCATCACATCGGCACGGCCGAAGGCGACGCTGAACCAGTGTAGGGTGAAGCCCTGCGGCGGGAAGCTGAAGGCGGCGTCTTCGGTGTTGAAGGCGTACAGGAAGATGACCAGGATCGGGACGTGCAGGAACGCCAGCCCGCCCCAGGCGGCGGCCTTGAGACCCCATGAAGCTTGTTCAGAGTGCATCGAAGGCCCCCAGACGTTTGACGATGGACAGGTAGACGGCGATCAGCACGATGGGCACCAGGGTGAAGGCGGCGGCCATGGGCATGTTGCCGATGGCCCCCTGTTGCGCGTAGACCATGCTGCCAACGAAGTAGCCGGGCGGGCCCACCAGCTGCGGGACGATGAAGTCGCCCAGGGTCAGGCTGAAGGTGAAGATCGAACCAGCGGCGATGCCCGGCACCGACAGCGGCAGGATCACCTGCATGAAGGTCTGTCGCGGGTGCGCGCCGAGGTCGGACGAGGCTTGCAACAGTGACGGCGGCAGGCGCTCCAGCGAGGCCTGGATCGGCAGGATCATGAACGGCAGCCAGATGTAGACAAACACCATGAAGCGCCCCAGGTGCGAGGTGGACAGCGTGCTGCCGCCCACGCCCGGCACGCCGAGGACGAACTCCAGCACCGGTTGCAGGTGCAAGGCCTGGACGAACCACATCACCACGCCGCCCTTGGCCAGCAGCAGGGTCCAGGCGTAGGCCTTGACGATATAGCTGGCCCACATGGGCATCATCACCGCGATGTAGAAGAACGCCTTGGTCTTGCCCGTGGTGTAGCGCGCCATGTAGTAGGCGATGGGGAAGGCCATGGCGGCGCTGGCGATGGATACCGCCACTGCCATGCCCAGCGTACGCAGGATGATGTCGAAGTTGGCGGCCTGGAACAGCGCGGCGAAGTTGGCCAGCGTCAGGTCCGGCGTCACCATCATGGTGAAGTCGTCGAAGGTGTAGAAGCCTTGCCACAGCAGCGTCAGCAGCGACCCCAGGTAGATGGCGCCGAACCACAGCAGCGGCGGCACCAGCAGCAGCGAGAGGTACAGCGTCGGCTTGCGGTAGAGCAGGTTGGACAGCCGCCGCCGCAGGCCGTTGGCGGCTTGCGGCCGCTCGGCGTTGAGGGTCAGTTCCATGTCACAGGCCCTCGGTGAGCTGGACCATGGCGTCGCGGGCCCAGCGGGCGGTGACGCGCTGGCCGGGCTGGTGCGGCGAAACCGTGTCCTGCCATTGGCTATTGGCGTGGCTGACGCAGAGGTTCTGGCCGTTGTCGAGACGGATCTCGTAGCGGGTGGCAGCACCCTGGTACTGGATATCGTGGAGCAGCCCGCTGATTTCCACTTCGCTGCTGGCTGCCTCGCCCATCGCGAAGCGAATGTGCTCGGGGCGGATGGAGAAGGGCTGCGCCAAGCCGGTGAGCTGGCGGGCGAGGTCGCCGCGCAGCACGTTGGAGGTGCCGACGAACTCGGCAACGAAGGGCGTGGCCGGCTTCATGTAGAGATTGCGCGGGGTGTCCACCTGCTCGATGCGGCCCTTGTTGAACACCGCCACGCGGTCGGACATCGACAGCGCCTCGCCCTGGTCGTGGGTGACGAAGATGAAGGTGATGCCCAGCTGGCGTTGCAGCTTCTTCAGCTCGCTCTGCATCTGCTCGCGCAGCTTGAGGTCCAGCGCGCCGAGTGGTTCGTCCAGCAGCAGGACGCGGGGGCGGTTGACCAGCGCACGGGCCAGGGCCACACGCTGGCGCTGGCCGCCAGACAGCTGTGCGGGCTTGCGCTCGCCGTAGCCGGCCAGGGCGACCATGCCCAGCGCTTCTTCGGCGCGGGCCAGGCGCTCGGCGCGGGCGACACCCTTCACCTTGAGGCCGTAGGCGACGTTGTCACGCACGTTCATATGCGGGAACAACGCGTAGTCCTGGAACACGGTATTGACGTCGCGTTGGTAGGGCGGCAGACCCGCGGCTTCCTCGCCGTGGATGCGGATGGAACCCGAGGAGGGCTGCTCAAAGCCGGCGATCAGCCGCAGGCAGGTGGTCTTGCCGGAGCCCGATGGGCCGAGCATGGAGAAAAACTCGCCGTCCTTGATATCGATGGATACCCGGTCGACGGCCTTGACCTCGCCGAACTGGCGGGAAACCTGGGTGAACTGGACAGCAAGTGTCATGGTGCGGTGCTCCGGTGAAGCAAGAAAACGGGGTGTGGCAGGGAGTAGCTCCCTCTCCCTCTGGGAGAGGGGTGACTTCTGGGGATAGATCAGCGCGGATTACCTGCCACCCATGATCGCGATGTAGTCCTGGGTCCAGCGGCTATAAGGCACGAACTTGCCGCCCTCGGCCTGCGGAGTCTTCCAGAAAGCGATCTTCTCGAACTGCTCATAGCCGTTGGTGGTGCAGCCCTCGGCGCCGAGCAGGGCGCTGGCCTTGCAGCCGGCCGGCACGGCAGGCAGGGCGCCGAACCAGGCGGAGACGTCGCCCTGGACCTTGGGCTCCAGCGACCAGTTCATCCACTTGTAGGCGCAGCTCGGGTGCTTGGCTTCCGCATGCAGCATGGTGGTGTCGGCCCAGCCGGTAACGCCTTCCTTCGGAATTACGGTGTCCACCGGCTGGCCTTCGGCCTTCAGGGTATTGGCCATGTAGCCCCAGGTGCTGGAGGCCGCTACGCCTTCGTTCTTGAAGTCGCTCATCTGCACAGTCGCATCGTGCCAGTAGCGGTGCACCAGGCTGTGTTGCTTGCGCAACAGGTCGAGGACGGCGGTGTATTGCTCTTCGGTCAGCTGGTACGGGTCCTGGATACCCAGTTCCGGCTTGGCGGACTTCAGGTAGAGGGCGGCGTCGGCGATGTAGATCGGGCCGTCGTAGGCCTGCACGCGGCCTTTGTTGGCTTTGCCATCGGCCAGTTGCTGAGCTTCGAACACAGCGCTCCAGCTATCCGGCGCCTGCTTGAACAGCTTGGTGTTGTACATCAGCAGGTTCGGGCCCCACTGATACGGTGTGCCGTATTGCTTGCCCTGGACGTTGAACCAGGGCGCGTCTTTCAAGCGCGGGTCGAGGTTCTTCAGGTTGGGGATCAGGTCCGGGTTGATCGGCTGTACACGCTTGCCATAGATCAGGCGCAGAGAGGCGTCGCCCGAGGCGGTGACCAGGTCGTAACCGCCCTTGGCCATCAGGCTGACCATTTCATCGGAGGTGGCGGCGGTCTTCACGTTGACCTTGCAGCCGGTGTCTTTCTCGAATTGGGTCACCCAGTCGTAGTTCTTGTCCGACTCGCCACGCTCGATGTAGCCGGGCCAGGCAATGATGTCGAGCTGGCCTTCACCTTTGCCGACTTCCTTCAGGGCCTCGGCGGCCTGCAGGCTGGTGCTGGCCAGGATGGCGGTGGCGATTGCGCTGAACAGTGCGGTTTTGCGCGCGGACATGGTGTTCCCTCTTGATTAGTTATTGGTCGGGGCAGTTGAAGCGGGTCGATCCGTTTTTCTTGTACTAAAGCGTCTCTCCGTGGCGCGCCATGATGTGGCGGACCACGCTGTAGTCCTGCAGCGAATCGCTGGACAAGTCCTTGCCGTAGCCGGAGCGTTTGAGCCCGCCGTGGGGCATCTCGCTGGCCAGCATGAAATGGGTGTTGATCCAGGTGCAGCCGTACTGGAGGCGCGCGGCTACCTGCATGGCCTTGTCCAGGTTCTGCGTCCAGACGGAAGAGGCCAGGCCGTATTCCGAGTCGTTGGCCCAATCCACGGCTTGGGTCAACTCGTCGAAGCGGGTGACGGTGACCACTGGGCCGAATACCTCGCGCTGGACGATTTCATCCTGCTGTTTGCAGCCGGCCAGCAGGGTTGGCTGGTAGTAGTAGCCGGCACCGGAATGCACGGCAGCACCGGTCACGCGCTCGATGTGCGGCTGGCCGAGGGCGCGTTCGACGAAGCTGGCCACGCGGTCGCGCTGGCGCGCGCTGATCAGTGGCGGGATCTCGTTGTCCTGGTCGCGCTTGCGGGCGAAGCGTAGGCTGGCCACGGCGTCGCCCAGCTCAGCCACCAGGCGGTCATGGATGCCAGCCTGGGCGTAGATGCGGCAGGCGGCGGTGCAGTCCTGGCCGGCGTTGTAGTAGCCATGGGTGCGAATGCCCTGGACCACGGCGCCGAGGTCGGCGTCGTTGCAGACGATCACCGGTGCCTTGCCGCCCAGTTCGAGGTGGGTACGCTTCAAGGTGCGAGCGGCGCTTTGGAGAATTTTCTGACCGGTGACGATATCGCCGGTCAGCGAAACCATGCGCACCTTCGGGTGACCCACCAGATGGCTGCCGACACTGTCACCGCCGCCGCAGAGGATGTTGATCACCCCGGGCGGGAGGATCTCCGCCAGGGCCGGCGCCAGCGCCAGGATCGACAGCGGGGTGTGTTCGGAGGGTTTGAAGATCAGCGTGTTACCAGCCGCCAGGGCCGGCGCAATCTTCCAGGCCGCCATCATCAGCGGGTAGTTCCAGGGCGCAATGGAGGCCACCACGCCAACTGGGTCGCGGCGTACCAGGCTGGTGTGGCCGGGGATGTACTCGCCGGCGAGTTGGCCCTGTTGGCAGCGCACGGCGCCGGCGAAGAAGCGGAACACGTCAGCAGTGGCGGGGACATCGTCCTGGCGTGCCAGATGCAGCGGCTTGCCGCAGTTCAGGGCTTCGAGGCGGGCCAGCGAGTCGGCGCGCTTCTCGATGGCATCGGCAATGGCGAGCAGTGCGGTGGATCGTTGCGCGGGCGTGGTCCTCGACCAGCTGGTGAAGGCCCGGTTGGCTGCACGAATGGCCGTCTCGACCTGGTCGATAGACGCTTCGGCGATGCTGGCCAGGGTTTCCCCGCTGGCAGGGTTGATGATCGGCTCGGCCGGGCCCTCGCCGATGACGAGTTGGCCGTCGATCAGCAGTTCAGCATGCAGGGTCGGTGTGCTCGAGGCGCTGCTCATCTTGCTGGCTCGTTTCTTCTCGGTTTTTTGTTCTTCAGTCATCCCGGTGCTCCTTGTGGGAGCCCGGCATGGCTCTTTGACTGCATCGAGAGACTAGAGGCCGGGCTGGAGGTCGACAAATTCTAAATACTGAAAGTAGCGTTCGATTAAATCGAAAGCTTGCGATTGTTCGGTTGCTCGCGGGCTACGGTCAGAAACGGGTCCACCAGGGCCGGACGTGCCGTGCCCCGGCGCCAGGCCAGGCCCACGTCCAGCGGCTCGCCCAGGTCCGCCAGGGGACGCGCCTCGATGATGTCGCCCTCCAGGGACCAGGGGCGGTAGGTCATGTCCGGCTGGATGGACAGGCCGAGGCCGGCGGCCACCAGACTTCGCACGGCTTCCACCGACGCGGTGCGCAGCGTCACTTGCGGCGTGAGGCCGGCGCGGGACCAGATGCGCTGGGTGTGTAGGCCCATTTCGTCAGCGTTGAGCTGGATCAGCGGCTCGCCGGCGACGTCGGCCAGGCCGATGCTGTCGCGCTCGAGCAGCGGGTGTTGGGCAGGGAGCCAGAGTCGGTGTGGCGAGTGGGTGAGCACTTCGGTCTGCAGGGCAAGGCGATCTTCGAGGTTGGAGAGAATCAGCACGCCCACGTCGATCTCGCCGCTCACCAGCAGGTGCTCGATGTACGGGCGCTCGTCCTCCACCACGCGGGTCCTCACGTTGGGGTAGGCGCGCTGGAAGCGGGTGATCAGGTCGGCCAGGTAATAGCCGGCCACCAGGCTGGTTACGCCGATGGTCAGGCTGCCGGCGACCTGGTCGGTGCTCTGCTGCAGGCTACGCTTGGCGTTTTCCACGGTGGCCAGGATCAGATGCGCCTGACGCAGGAACTGGTGGCCCTGATGGGTCAGCGACATACCCTTGGCATGGCGATTGAAAAGGCTGACGCCGATTTCCTCCTCTAGTTGCTGGATGGCCAGGGTCAGGGTCGACTGGGAAATGAACACCGCCTGGGCGGCGGCGGAGATAGAACCGGTTTCGGCGACGGCGATGAAATGGCGGATCTGGCGGAGGGTCATCATGGGCGGCGCTTCGCGTCTGATTGGCTGCCCTTCATTATGGTTTATCGAAAATTGAATGCCTTTTTCTTTTTTATCGATATGCCGGGCTCGCCCAAGGTTCTCGGCAATATCTCGAAGCACTATGCCTGCCATCGCGGGGAATCCATCCGGTTAGAGTCGGTCGATTATCAGGTTCCGATTCCTGCCCAGGAGGCTTCCATGAACACCCGCGGATTGCTCGACCAACTACTCAAGTCCGGACAGGACTTGCTCCAGCAGAAGACTTCCAGCAAGCAGGCTGGTGCAACGGGCGGCAGCAGTAACCTCGGCAGCCTGCTCGGTGGTGCCGGGGGCGGTGCCCTGGCAGCAGGTGCATTGGCCCTGCTGATGGGCAACAAGAGCGCGCGCAAAATGGGCGGGAAAGTCGTGACCTACGGTGGTCTCGCCGCCCTGGGTGTGCTGGCTTACAAGGCTTATGGCAACTGGCAGGCACAGCAGGCGTCGGTGCCACAGGCCGAGCCGCAGACCCTTGACCGTGTGCCGTCTGCTCAGGTTGAGCAGCACAGCCAGGCGATTCTTCGCGCCATCGTCGCCGCAGCCAAGGCCGATGGCCACATCGATGCCCGCGAACGACAGTTGATCGATGGAGAGATTGCCAAACTCACGAGTGACGTCGAGTTGCAGGGTTGGCTGGATCGCGAACTGGCCAAGCCGCTGGACCCGGCGGAAGTGGCGCGTGCTGCGCTAAGCGGCGAAATAGCGGCGGAAATGTATCTGGCCAGCCTCTTGATGGTCGACGAAGAGAGCTACATGGAACGCGCCTATCTCGATGAACTGGCGCGCCAGATGAAGCTTGACGCCGGCCTCAAGTCGGAACTGGAAAGCCAGGCCCGTAAAGCCCTGCAGCAGATTCCTGGTTGAAACAAGATCCGCAGCCCAGTGCGGACTGCTAGCAACAGTCCGCACAGACAACGCCTTTCGAAGCGTTCGTTCATTCCCGCCGAGCTTGCGGAGCTGTCCGTTTTTACCTCCATTTCGGTGACTTTCTGCCAAACTTGCCAGGCATCGGCTTTCGCCGGCTTTCTGGCGGCAAAAAAGTGCCGATCATGTCCCTTGCAGGCGTTAGGGCTAGTCTCTAGAGTCGCCGCCCATGCAGGAGGCCGCCCGGACGGCCGATCCGTATCTGAGTTCTGGCAACTGGGGAAGAATGTGAAGAACTGGACTGTTCGCTTGCGTATCCAGGCAAGTTTCGCGGTGATCATCGTCATCATGTCGTTGATGGCCACGATGTCCTACATCCAGCTCATGAATATCGAGCACGAGGGTGACCGGGTACTCGAGGACGCAGTGCCGGGCATGCACCTGATCAGCAAGATTCGCAGCAGCTGGACCGATAACCTGCTGCGCACCCAGGCCCAGTTGAACGAGGTGTCGGCAACTGGCGCAGTGACGATCTACAAGGCCGATCTGAAGGCGCTCGAGCAGAGCAATGCGCAACTCGACGGCCTGCTCAAGGACTACGAGGCCACTATCAACTTGTCCGTGGATCGTGCCGAGTACGCGCAGTTCCTGGCGATCCGCAAGAATTACCTCGACCAGCAGGCCCAGGTGCTGGCGTTGATCAAGGAGCAGAAGCACAGTGCTGCGGGGCAGGCCTTCAAGGAAGGGGTGGTCGCGCACTGGTCCCAGGGCCGGCAAGTGTTGAACGACATGATCGAACTGAACAAGGACACGGCCGAGCAATCGATTGCCGAGATCGTGTCGTCGGTTCGCACTGCCGAGCGGAGCATGTTGCTGGCGCTGCTCTTGGCCGTGGCCGCCGCGGCGATCTGCGGCCTGCTGCTGTTGCGCGCAATCACCCGTCCGGTGGGCGGTATCGTGAATACCTTGAGGTCCATGGCCGGGGGGGATCTGTCGGCCCGCTTGGCCTTGGGACGCCAAGATGAATTCCTCGCCATCGAAACCGGTTTCAACACCATGGCGGATGAGCTGAAGGGCTTGGTCTCGCAGGCGCAGCGCTCCTCCGTCCAGGTGACCACCTCGGTCACCGAGATCGCCGCAACTTCCAGGCAGCAGCAGGCGACCGCCACCGAAACGGCGGCCACCACCACTGAAATTGGTGCTACTTCGCGGGAAATCGCCGCCACTTCGCGGGATCTGGTACGCACCATGACCGAGGTGTCCGGCACCGCCGAACAGACTTCCGTGCTGGCCGGCTCCGGCCAGCTTGGTTTGGCACGGATGGAAGAGACCATGCATCAGGTGATGGGCGCAGCCGATCTGGTCAATGCCAAGCTGGCGATCCTCAACGAGAAGGCCGGCAACATCAATCAGGTGGTGACCACCATCGTCAAGGTGGCCGATCAGACCAACCTGCTATCGCTCAACGCTGCCATCGAGGCGGAGAAGGCTGGCGAATACGGCCGTGGCTTCGCTGTGGTGGCGACCGAGGTGCGCCGACTGGCCGACCAGACTGCCGTGGCGACCTACGACATCGAGCAGATGGTGCGCGAGATCCAGTCGGCCGTGTTGGCGGGGGTCATGGGGATGGACAAGTTCTCGGAAGAGGTGCGCCGCGGCATCGCCGAGGTAGGCCAGGTGGGCGAGCAGCTGTCGCAGATCATCCAGCAGGTCCAGGCGCTGGCGCCTCGCGTGCAGATGGTCAATGAGGGCATGCAGGCCCAGGCTACCGGCGCCGAGCAGATCAACCAGGCACTGGTGCAACTGGGCGAGGCCACCGGGCAGACGGTGGAGTCGCTGCGCCAGGCCAGCTCCGCCATCGATGAGCTGAACCTGGTGGCCAACGGCCTGCGGACCGGCGTCAGCCGCTTCAAAGTCTGAGCCGGCACCATGTGCCCAAGCCGTCTCCACACCCCGGCCCGCAATGTCCGTGGCCAGCTCTATCTGTTGTTTCGCCTGGGCGAGGACCGTTACGCGCTGGACGTACGTGATGTGGTCGAAGTCCTGCCGCTGCTCCAACTCAAGCAGGTGCCCGAGGCTCCGGCCTGGGTCGCCGGGGTATTTTCCCATCGTGGTGTGCTGGTGCCGGTGCTCGACCTCGGAGCCCTGGCGTTCGGAAAGCCCGCGAAGGTGCGCACCAGTACGCGGCTGGTGGTCGTGCATTACTCGACCGAGCCGTTGGACCCTGCGCGCTGGCTGGGGCTGATCCTGGAGCAGGCGACCGACACATTGCGTTGCCGCCCCGAGGACTTCCAGGAATATGGCCTGAATCAGGGCGAAGCCCGTTACCTGGGTCCGGTCTACCCGTCGTCGAATGGACTGGTACAGCGCATCCGGGTCGGTGACCTGCTGTCCGATGCGGTCCGCGAGCTGCTGTTCCCGGCGGCCGAGGAGGCGCTATGACAGAACGCTTCGAGGCCTTCTTGAAGGGCCGCATAGGCCTGGATGCCGAGTCTGTTGGCCGGGTGGTGATCGAGCGGGCCGTGCGTCAGCGCATGGCCGCGAGCGGTTACGTCGATATCGATCGCTACTGGCTGTCTCTGAATGCATCGGCCGGCGAGCAGCAGGCGCTGGTCGAGGCCGTGGTGGTGCCGGAAACCTGGTTCTTTCGCTATCCGGAGTCGTTCGCTGCCTTGGCCACGCTCGCCGTCGAGCGCTTGCCGACACTTTCACCGGGGCGTCCGCTGCGCATCCTCAGCCTGCCGTGTTCCACAGGGGAGGAGCCATACTCCATTGTCATGGCGTTGCTGGACGCTGGTCTTGCGCCTGGTTTGTTCCAGGTCGATGCGGTGGATGTCAGCGAGCGCGTGCTGGCAAGTGCGCGTGCAGCGCTCTATGGGCGCAATTCTTTCCGGGGCGAGGAACTGGGCTTTCGCGAGCGTCATTTCATTCCCTTCGGCGACGGTTTCAGCCTGGCCCAGGAGGTCATCGGCAAGGTGCGCTTCATGCGCGGCAACCTGCTGGAGCCCGGTCTGCTGGCCGGCGAAGCGCCTTATGACTTCGTCTTCTGTCGCAATCTGCTGATCTACTTCGACCGCCCCACGCAGGCGAGTGTGCTGGAGGTGCTCAAGCGCCTGATGCGGCCTGATGGCGCCATGTTCATCGGCCCGGCTGAGGCCGGCCTGCTCAGCCAGAGTGATATGGAGGCCCTGGGTATCGCCCATGCCTTCGTGTTCCAGCGCGCCAAGGCGCGGCCTGCCAGCAAGTCTGCCCGGCCAGGACCAGCCGTCGCTCGGCTCGAACCTCCAACGCCCCGTGTGGTGCCGATGGCTACGCCACGGCCGCGTGCCACGCTTCCGGCATCGGTGCCCAAGCCTGTGGTGATCGAGAACAGCAGCCTGGAGACTATTGCTGCACTGGCCAACGCGGGGCACAGCGAGGAGGCACGCGCAGCCTGTGAACGCCATCTGGCCGCCCATGGCCCCTCGGCCGAGGTGTTCTACTGGTTTGGCTTGCTCAGCGATGTGGCGGGCCGGGGCGACGAGGCGCTGGATTACTACCGCAAGACCCTTTACCTGCAACCGCAGCACGCCGAGGCTCTGGCACATCTGTCCACCTTGCTGGCGGCACGCGGGGATTTGGCCGGGGCGCGGCGACTGCAGGAGCGAGCGAGTCGTGGAGTGAACAACAATGGTCGATAGCCACCTGCCGCTGAGCGATGCCGAGGCACTGCCGCCGGTGGATGATTGCTGGAATCGTATCGGCGTCCATGGCGACAAGTCCTGTGAACGCCTGGCGAACCATGTGCATTGCCGAAATTGCGAAGTGCATGCCGCTGCGGCCACCATGCTGCTGGATCGCTATGCACTGCAACGGGAGCGGAAATCCGACGAGGTGGTGGAGGAGGGCGAGGTGCTCGGCGATTGCACCTCGACGCTGGTGTTCCGGCTGGGCGAGGCCTGGCTGGGGTTGGCCACCCGCAGCTTGACGGAAGTGGCAGCGATGAATCCGATCCATTCGCTGCCCCATCAGCGTTCCCGCTCATTGATTGGGGTTACCAACGTTCGCGGTGCACTGGCTGCCTGCATCTCCCTGGTCGAACTGCTGGCGTTGGAGCCGGGCGCTGCTGTTCAGGGGGATCGCCGTGTAGTACCCCGCATGCTGATTCTCGCCAGCCCGGGAGGCCCACTGGTGGCCCCCGTGGATGAAGTCGACGGCATCCACGGAATTCCTGTTGAGGCAGTGGTCGAGCCGGGGCGGGGCACGTCCCAGGCTGCGCGCCAGTTCGCGTCCGGGGTGGTGCAGTGGCGAGGTCGCAGCATCACGCTATTGGACGAAAACCTGTTGCTACAGGCCATGGCAAGGAGCCTGGCATGACTCCGGACCAGATGCGCGACGCCTCCCTGTTGGAGCTGTTCCGCCTGGAGGCCGAGGCCCAGGCCCAGGTGCTCAACGCCGGGTTGCTGGTGCTGGAACGTCACCCTGGCCAAGCCGACCAGCTGGAGGCCTGCATGCGTGCGGCCCATTCGCTGAAGGGCGCCGCGCGGATCGTTGGGTTGGATGCTGGGGTGAGGGTCGCCCACGTCATGGAGGATCTGCTCGAGGCCGCTCGCCATGGGCATCTGATCCTCCAGCCGGATCATATCGATGCCCTGCTGCAGGGCTCTGACCTGCTGTTGCGTATTGGCGCGGACGCGGACTGGGCGGACAGCTCCGGTCGCGAGGCGGTCGACACCTTGCTGCTGCGTTTGCAGGGGCAGGCAGTGGTTGCCGAGCCTGGCCCGGTCACACCTGCGGCCCCGGTATCGGCCACGGTTGCCATGGAACAAGAGACGGTGGCGCACGACGAAGAGCCGGTAGCGGTCGCCGCGGAAACGGCAGCGGATGCGCGCGCCCGGGTGCTGCGGGTCAGTGCCGAGCGCCTCGATCACCTGCTGGATATCTCCAGCAAGTCGCTGGTGGAGTTCCAGCGGATCAAACCCCTGACCGACTCCCTGCAACGCCTGCGGCGCTTGCAAGTGAGCGCCAGCCGAGCCCTGGATGTGGTGCGCGAGTCCGTGCTGGACACAGCGCTCGATCCCCAGGCCCACGCCATGCTCGGTGAGGCCCGGCAACTGCTTGGCGAATGCCAGCAGATGCTTGCCCGCCATATGACCGAGTTCGATGAGTTCGGCTGGCAAGGCGGCCAGCGCGCCCAGGTCATGTATGACGCGGCCTTGGCTTCACGTATGCGTCCATTCGGCGATGTGCTGGCTGGCCAGGCACGGATGATCCGCGACCTCGGCCGCTCCCTGGGTAAGCAGGTGCGCCTCGAGGTCGAAGGCGAGAACACTCAGGTCGATCGTGATGTGCTGGAACGTCTGGAAGCGCCGCTCACTCACTTGTTGCGCAATGCCGTGGACCACGGCATCGAGCTCGCCGAGCTGCGTGCCCGGCTAGGCAAGCCCGAAGAAGGCTGCATCCGCCTGCAAGCCCGCCATCACGCCGGCATGCTGTTGCTGGAACTCTCCGATGACGGCATGGGCGTGGACCTGGAGCGTCTGCGCGATGCTTTGGTCGCACGCCAGTTCGCCAGCGCCGAAACCGCTGCGCGCCTGACCGAAGAGGAGCTGCTCGCATTCCTCTTCCTGCCTGGCTTCAGCATGCGCGAGCAGGTCACCGAGGTCTCGGGACGCGGAGTCGGGCTGGACGCTGTGCAGCACATGGTCCGCCAGCTTCGTGGCGGGGTGCACATGGAGCAGCGCCAGGGACAGGGCGCCACCTTCCATCTCGAAGTGCCATTGACCCTTTCGGTGGTGCGCAGCCTGGTGGTGGAGGTCGGTGGTGAGGCCTATGCCTTCCCGCTTGCGCATATCGATCGCATGACCCGTTTGCAACCCGAGGACATTGTCCAGCTCGAAGGGCGGCAGCATTTCTGGCACGAGGGCCGCCACGTGGGGCTGGTTTCCGGCAGCCAGATTCTCCAGTGCGCCGAGGGCCAGCATGAGGACGAAGGCATCCCGGTGGTGCTGATCAGCGAACGTGACAGCTGCTACGGCATTGCGGTGGAGCGTTTCATCGGCGAGCGCACGCTGGTGGTGATGCCGCTCGATCCGCGCCTGGGCAAGGTCCAGGACCTCGCGGCGGGTGCCTTGCTGGATGACGGCACGCCGGTGCTGATCCTTGATGTGGAGGACCTGTTCCAGTCGATCGGCAAGCTGCTCGGCAGCGGTCGTCTGGAGCGGGTCGACCGCGCCAGCCGCCAGGGCGCCGGAGCCCGACGCAAGCGAGTGCTGGTGGTCGACGATTCGCTCACCGTCCGCGAGCTGGAGCGCAAGCTGTTGCAGGGTAACGGCTACGATGTGGCCGTGGCGGTGGATGGCATGGATGGCTGGAACGCGCTGCGCTCCGAGCATTTCGATCTGCTGATCACCGACATCGACATGCCGCGCATGGATGGCATCGAATTGGTGACGCTGGTGCGTCGCGACAATCGCCTGCAGTCCCTGCCGGCGATGGTGGTGTCCTACAAGGATCGTGAGGAAGACCGTCGGCGTGGCCTCGATGCCGGCGCCGACTATTATCTCGCCAAGGCCAGCTTCCATGATGAGGCGCTGCTGGACGCCGTGGTCATGCTGATCGGAGATGCGCAGGGATGAGGGTAGGGATAGTCAACGACATGCCGCTGGCGATAGAGGCCCTGCGCCGGGCGCTGGCACTGGAGCCTGCGCATCAGATCGCCTGGATCGCCGGCAACGGCATCGAAGGCGTTGCACGGTGCCGCCAGGACACCCCGGACGTGGTGCTGATGGACCTGCTGATGCCGGAGATGGATGGCGTCGAAGCGACGAGACGGATCATGGCCGAATGCCCTTGCGCCATCCTGATCGTCACTGTCGACGTCGAACAGAACGTGAATCGGGTATTTGAAGCCATGGGCCATGGTGCCTTGGACGCGGTGAATACCCCGGCGCTCGGCAGCGGTCAGGCCAAGGAGGCCGCCGTCCTGTTGCGCAAGATTCAGAACATCAGTTGGCTGGTGGGGCCGCGCGACAGTCGTGAGCCGGGGGCTGCGCAACCGCGCGAGCGCGGGCACAGCGCCCAGCGTCTGGTAGCAATTGGCGCATCTGCCGGTGGGCCGGCCTCCTTGGCGCAGCTGCTCAAGCAGCTACCGGCGGATTTCCAGGCTTCGATCGTGCTGGTTCAGCACGTAGACGAGGTTTTTGCCGCCGGCATGGCCGAGTGGCTCGCCAGCGAATCCCGTCTGCCGGTGCGCCTGGCCCGCGAGGGTGAGCCGCCCCAGCCGGGGACCATCCTCCTGGCGGGTACCAACAACCACCTTAGGCTACTGCGCAATGGCGTGCTGGCGTATACCGCCGAGCCTGCCAGCCATGTCTACCGGCCATCGATCGACGTGTTTTTCGATAGCCTGGTGGAACATTGGAAGGGCGAGGCCGTGGGCGTGTTGCTGACCGGAATGGGGCGCGACGGTGCCGAGGGCCTGAAACGCATGCGTGGGCGTGGCTTCCTGACCATTGCCCAGGACCAGGCGAGCAGTGCGGTTTACGGTATGCCCAAGGCAGCGGCAGCGATCGGCGCGGCGGTCGAAGTATTGCCGCTGGATCGCATCGCGCCGAGGCTTGTCCAAGTGTTTTCATGAAGAATCAGCCTCAGGCCCTTGGGCTGGAGAGGCTTTGAGTCGTTACCTGAGGCCCGCGGGCCCGGAGAGTTCTATGCATTATCCCCATCGCAGCCACGCGGATATGGCCGGCTCGACGGAAAGCGCCGTGATGGTGCTGCTGGTCGATGACCAGGCAATGATTGGCGAGGCGGTTCGTCGGGCGCTGGGCAGTGAGGAAGGTATCGATTTCCACTTCTGCTCCGACCCGAACCAGGCCGTGGCCGTGGCCCGGCAGATCAGGCCGACGGTTATCCTCCAGGACCTGGTGATGCCTGGAGTGGACGGGCTGAGCCTGCTGTCTGAGTATCGCCAGGTGCCGGCCCTGCGGGATGTGCCGATCATCGTGCTGTCCACCAAGGAAGAGCCCTCGGTGAAGAGCGCCGCGTTCGCTGCGGGAGCCAACGATTACCTGGTCAAACTGCCGGATGCCATCGAACTCGTGGCGCGCGTCCGCTATCACTCGCGCTCCTATGTGGCCCTGCAGCAGCGCGATGAAGCCTACCGTGCCCTGCGTGAAAGCCAGCAGCAGCTGCTGGAGACCAACCTGGTGCTGCAGCGCCTGATGAACTCCGATGGCCTCACAGGGCTGTCCAACCGCCGTCATTTCGACGAATACCTGGAAATGGAGTGGCGTCGGGCCCTGCGCGAGCAGAGCCAGGTATCGCTGCTGATGATCGATGTCGATCACTTCAAGGGCTTCAACGACAGCTTCGGTCATGTTGCCGGAGACGAGGCGCTGCGCCGGGTGGCTGACACCATCCGCGATTCCTGCAGTCGCTCTACCGATCTGCCGGCGCGTTACGGCGGTGAAGAATTCGCCATGGTCCTGCCCGGCACTGCCGCTGGAGGCGCACGCCTGCTGGCCGAAAAGGTGCGTCGCGCCATCGAGGCCCTGCATATTCCTCATGACCGACCGGAGCCGGGCTCGGTGTTGACGGTCAGTATCGGCCTGGCAACCCTGACCCCCAAGGCGGGCCAGGCTTCGCTGGTGCTAGTGGACATGGCCGACCAGGGGCTTTACCAGGCCAAGAAGGGTGGGCGGAACCAGGTCGCCGTGGTTGCGGCGACCGGCAGCGCCAGGTAATCCACGCGTGGTGTGATAACCCGGCGCCCGCGCGTCGCCGTATCGGCGTAAATCGCGGCGGGCATGCTGTCGGTATCGGGCGACTCGGGTATACTCGCCGGCTTTTCCGAAAGTTTTGCCAGCGAGAGCTTCCAGCCATGGAAATCAACCCGATCCTGAACAGCATCAAGGACCTCTCCGACCGTACCCAGACCATTCGGGGGTATCTTTGACTACGATCACAAGCATGATCGTCTCGTCGAAGTAAACCGCGAACTCGAAGACCCCAACGTCTGGAACAATCCGGAATACGCTCAGAACCTCGGCCGCGAACGTGCCCAGCTGGCGCAGATCGTCGAAACCCTGGACGACCTGGCCGGTGGCCTGACCGACTCCCGCGACCTGCTCGACATGGCGGTCGAGGAGAATGACGAAGGCGCCGTGAACGACGTCGCTTCCGAAGTCGAGCGTCTGCGCGAGATCCTCGAGAAGCTGGAGTTCCGCCGCATGTTCAGCGGCGAGATGGACCCGAACAACGCCTACCTGGACATCCAGGCTGGCTCTGGCGGCACCGAGGCCCAGGACTGGGCCAACATGCTCTTGCGCATGTACCTGCGCTGGGCTGACAAACACGGCTTCGATGCCACCATCATGGAACTGTCCGAAGGCGAAGTAGCCGGCATCAAGGGCTGCACCGTGCATATCAAGGGCGAGTACGCCTTTGGCTGGCTGCGCACGGAGATCGGTGTGCACCGCCTGGTTCGCAAGAGTCCGTTCGACTCCGGCAACCGCCGCCATACCTCGTTCACCGCGGTGTTCGTGTCGCCGGAAATCGACGACAACATCGAGATCGAGATCAACCCGGCGGACCTGCGTATCGACACCTACCGCTCCTCGGGCGCCGGTGGCCAGCACGTGAACACTACCGACTCGGCGGTGCGTATCACCCACGTGCCGACCAACACCGTGGTCAGTTGCCAGAACGAACGCTCCCAGCATGCCAACAAGGACACCGCCATGAAGATGCTGCGGGCCAAGTTGTACGAGCAGGAGATGCAGAAGCGCAACGCCGCGTCCCAGGCCCTGGAAGACTCCAAGTCCGATATCGGCTGGGGCCACCAGATCCGCTCCTATGTGCTCGATCAGTCGCGCATCAAGGATTTGCGTACCAGCGTCGAGCGCAGCGACTGCGACAAGGTGCTGGACGGCGATATCGACGAGTACCTCGAAGCGAGCCTCAAACAAGGGCTGTGACGCGCCGCACTCTTGTAGGAGCGAGCTTGCTCGCGAACAGCTTCGAGAGCTTCGCGCGCAAGCTCGCTCCTACGGTTACCCAAATTGAAATAGACGCCAGGCAGATAGAAAGACCATGAGCGACCAACAACTCGACCAGCACGAACTGCAACAGGAAGAAAACAAGCTGATTGCCTTGCGCAAAGAAAAGCTTGCAGCCGTCCGTGAGCAGGGCAATGCCTTCCCCAACGACTTCCGACGCGACAATTACTGCGCTGACCTGCAGAAACAGTACGTCGACAAGACCAAGGAAGAGCTGGAAGCTGCCGCCATTCCGGTCAAGGTTGCCGGTCGCATCATGCTCAACCGTGGCGCCTTCATGGTTATCCAGGACATGACCGGCCGCATCCAGGTCTACGTCAACCGCAAGACCTTGCCGGCTGAGACACTGGAAGCGGTCAAGCACTGGGACATGGGCGACATCATCGCCGCCGAGGGCACGCTGGCCCGTTCGGGCAAGGGTGACCTGTACGTCGAAATGACCAACGTGCGCCTGCTGACCAAGTCGCTGCGCCCGCTGCCGGACAAGCACCACGGTCTGACTGATACCGAGCAGCGCTATCGCCAGCGTTACGTCGACCTGATCGTCAACGAGGACGTGCGCGAGACGTTTCGCGTGCGCTCGCAGATCATCGCCCACATCCGCAGTTTCCTGATGAAGCGTGACTTCCTTGAAGTGGAAACGCCTATGCTGCAATCCATTCCTGGTGGCGCAGCGGCCAAGCCGTTCGAGACTCACCACAACGCACTGGACATGCAGATGTTCCTGCGTATCGCTCCGGAGCTGTACCTCAAGCGTCTGGTGGTCGGCGGCTTCGAGAAGGTTTTCGAGATCAACCGCAACTTCCGTAACGAAGGTGTTTCGACCCGGCACAACCCCGAGTTCACCATGCTCGAGTTCTACCAGGCCTACGCCGACTACGAAGACAACATGGATCTGACCGAAGAGCTGTTCCGCGAACTGGCTCAGCTGGTTCTGGGTAGCACCGACGTGCCATACGGCGACAAGGTGTTCCACTTCGGTGAGCCGTTCGCACGCCTGTCGGTGTTCGACTCGATCCTCAAGTACAACCCGGAGATCAGCGCGGCCGACCTGCAGGACATCGACAAGGCCCGCGAAATCGCCAAGAAGGCCGGTGCCAAGGTGCTCGGCTTCGAAGGTCTGGGCAAGCTGCAGGTGATGATTTTCGAAGAGTTGGTCGAGCACAAGCTGGAGCAGCCGCACTTCATCACTCAGTATCCGTTCGAGGTTTCGCCGCTGGCCCGTCGGAACGACCAGAACCCGAGCGTCACCGACCGTTTCGAGCTGTTCATCGGTGGCCGCGAGATCGCCAATGCCTACTCCGAGCTCAATGACGCCGAAGACCAGGCCGAGCGTTTCATGGCTCAGGTGGCCGACAAGGATGCCGGTGACGACGAGGCGATGCACTACGACGCCGACTTCGTCCGTGCCCTGGAATACGGCATGCCTCCGACGGCTGGCGAGGGTATTGGCATCGACCGTCTGGTGATGCTGCTGACCAACTCGCCGTCCATTCGGGACGTCATCCTGTTCCCGCACATGCGGCCGCAGGCCTGATGCAGAAAAAACCGCCTTCGGGCGGTTTTTTCTTACCTGTCGACAGATTGATTCGGCAAATAAATGGTCAACACTTTTAGCGAGTGACCGTAGAGGGTTATGTGTCTTGAACCAGTCGTCCCGTAGCGGCAGTGCAGCCAACGTGGCCAGCGCCGTAGCTGAGAGCGTCAAGTACCAGGGCCGCAAGGCGAGCCGCCAAGGTAGTGAGCAGCGGCGCCAGGCGATCCTCGATGCCGCCATGCGCATCATCGTCCGCGAGGGCGTGCGTGCTGTACGTCACCGTGCGGTCGCCGCCGAGGCGCAGGTGCCGCTTTCGGCTACCACCTATTACTTCAAAGACATCAATGATTTGATCACCGACACCTTCGCTCAGTTCGTCGAGCGAAGTTCGGCCGCCATGGCGGCGTTCTGGGCCAGTATCGAGGATGACCTGCAGCACATGGCAGTCGTCCTGAGCCGTGACGGCGATTCGCGCAGGCAGATGACCGACCAGATCGTCGAGCTGGCAATCGAATATGTTCGCAACCAGCTGATCGAGAACCACGATCAGCTGCTGGCTGAGCAGGCATTTCGCCAGGAGGCACTGATCAATTCCGGGCTGCGTCATCTTGCTGACGCACACCGCAAGATACTTTTGCAGGGCGCCGAGCATTTCTTTCAGATTCTGGGGTCGGCGGAGCCGGGTGAAGACGCCAAGGTGTTGACGGCTATCATTCTGCAGATGGAATATCAGGGCCTGCTCGATGGCGTCGAGAATCTCGACATCGGGGAGATGCGAGCTGTCCTCAAGCGACACCTGTATCTGGTGATGGGACTCTGAGCGCGAACACCCGACCCCGCTGTGGCGGGGTTTTTCGTTATCACAAGGAGAGCGAAATGAAAGCCTGGCGTGCCGTGGTCGCCCTGTCTTTCCTGCTGTTGGGCGGATGCCTGGTCACCTTCAAGGACCCGATTCCTGCCAATGAGCCGGCACCGATGCCTCTGTTGGGGGATTGGACCCGCAGGGACGAGTGGGGAGAGCTCCATTTTCTGGAGATCAGCCGTTCCGGCTCCAATCTCTACAAGGCGCGGACCTTCGAAGGTAGCAAGGACAATCTGGATGACATGGATGAGTTCGGCTTCACCGTCGCTCACCACGGTCGCCGCTGGTACTTGTCCGCCGGTCTGCCGAAGAACCTCGGCGCCAATTTCGCCATTGCCGGTTTCGAGCTGACTACCGACAACGAACTGGTGGTCTACAACCTGGACGTGGAGCGTATCCAGCAGGAGTTGTCGCAAGGCAGCCTGCAAGGCCAGGTGGTGGAGATGCCGGAAGGCGATGGTGTGCTGGTCACCAGCCCGCTGGACTCGGTCTTTGCCTGGCTGGATGACCCGGCCAACTCCGACGTGTTCGTCGAAGTGGCGCGCTACCAGCGAGCCAGCGAGGAGTAGTCCGCCGATGACCCGACGCAAGGTTCCCGGCGACTACCAGCAAACCATTCGCGCGCTGTCCGATCGGATCGTCCTGGCGCAGACGCCGATTCGCGTGCTGGATGCGGTTAAGTGGGACGACAGCGTCCGCCAGGGATTCCTCAAGCACAAGGGCAAGTCGATGCCCGAGGTGAACCGGGCTTATTACGACAGCCGCCCGCTTGCCTTCGATTCGGCGGAGAAGAAGCTCGAGTTCCAGAACATCGAGCGTGACATCACCCGGCAGCTTGGGCAGTTCAACCCCGTGGGACAGATCATGCGGCGCATGTGCAAGGAATACCGCATGGTCATCCGCATGCTCGAGGCGCGGGGCACGTCGGACTTCGGTCTGATTTCCCAGGAGCTCTACGGCGCTGCCTCCGATGCTTTCCATGCCGGCGATCCGACCTTGGCCGACCTGGGGCTGATGCTCTCCGACTACCTGAACAACATCGCCGATCGGGGCGACCTCAAGGATGAACCCAAGACCCTCACCGCCAAGGAAGCCGTGGCGCTGCTGCAGAGCCGGCTCAGTGCAGTGTTCGGTGAGGGTGACGATACCATTCGCGTGTTCGAGTCCGACGGCATCGTGGCTGACGCTGCCGCGGGCGCCGACTACATCAAGATCCGCGCCGATGCGATGTTCAACGAGCGCGACGTGCGCGCCCTGGAGGTCCATGAGGGGCTGGTGCATGTCGGCACGACGCTCAATGGACTCAACCAGCCGATCTGCACCTTCCTGGCCAAGGGGCCGCCCTCTTCTACCGTGACCCAGGAAGGCTTGGCGATCCTGATGGAGGTGATCGCCTTCGCCTCCTATCCGACGCGCCTGCGCAAGCTGACCAACCGTACCCGGGCCATCCACATGGCCGAGGAGGGGGCTGACTTCCTCGAGGTCTACCACTTCTACCGTGAGCAGGGGTACGGCATGGAAGAGAGTTACGGCAGTGCCAGTCGGGTCTTTCGGGGCTCGGTGCCTGATGGCCTGCCGTTCACCAAGGACCTGTCGTACCTCAAGGGCTTCATCCTCATCTACAACTACATCCAGCTGGCGGTGCGCAAAGGCAAGCTGGAGCAGATCCCGCTGCTGTTCTGCGGCAAGACGACGCTGGAAGATACCCGCACCCTCCGCCAGTTGGTGGACGAGGGGCTGGTGGTGCCGCCCAAATACCTGCCGGCGCAATTCCGTGATCTGAATGCCTTATCGGCGTGGATGTGCTTCTCCAACTTCCTCAACCACCTCAGCCTGGACCGAATCGAGGCGGATTACGCCAATATTCTCTGAAGCTGGAAGGGGGCCGTCAGTGCGTAGGATGGAGTCGCTGCTCTGGAATCCGTAACGGCGAATTTATTCGCCAACCGGGCCGAAGGGCCGGTCAACGAGTCTTCGAGAAGGAATCCTCGATGCGCCACTGCCTGCTGATCGTCTTTGCGCTCCTGGTGCAGGGTTGTAGCTCGCTGCTGTTCTATCCCGACCGCTACCTGCCCTTCACCCCGGAGCGGGCCAAGCTCGAATACCGCGACATCAGCCTGGTGGCTGCCGACGGCACGCGCTTGCACGCCTGGTGGTTACCAGCGAAGGCGGGTGTGCCGGTCAAGGGGACGGTCCTGCACCTGCATGGCAATGGCGGCAATGTCGCCAGCCACCTGGGCGGCAGCTGGTGGTTGCCGGCGGAGGGCTACCAGGTGCTGCTGCTGGATTATCGCGGCTACGGCCGTTCCGAAGGTTCGCCGAGCCTGCCGGCGGTTTATCAGGACGTCGATGCGGCATTCGCCTGGCTGGAGCAATCGCCGGATGTACAGGGCAAACCCATGGTCCTGCTCGGGCAGAGCCTCGGCGGGGCACTGGCGGTGCATTACCTGGCGGAGCATCCGACGCAGCGTGGAAACCTCAAGGCGCTGGTGCTCGATGGCGTACCGGCCAGCTATCGCGAGGTGGCCCGCTACACCCTGGACAACGCCTGGCTGACCTGGCCCCTGCAGGTGCCGCTGTCCTGGCTGGTGCCCGATGGGGATAGTGCAATCCGGGCCATCGGCAAGCTGCAAGGGTTGCCGATGCTGATCTACCACAGCCTCGATGATCCCGTAGTGCCCCTTTCCAATGGCGTGCGCTTGTATCAAGCTGCGCCCCCGCCGCGGGCGTTCCAGCCGGTCCGCGGTGGCCATGTGCAGACCTTCGCCGACCCGGTATGGCGCGAAGTGATGCTGCGTTACCTCGACGACCCGCGAGGTTTCGTTGGGTTGCGCCGGCTGGTCGAAGTCCCGAATACAGAGAGTCCCCAATGAGTGAACGCAATCCCATCCCGCTGATCCTTACCGGCATTGGTAGCATCGTCGGCACCGTCATGGTGCTCTGGTACTACGGCTACCTGCATTTCGCCAAGCCGGAAGACGCCCTGCTGCTGGCCGACTTCACCATGCTCAAGACCGTCCCAGGCGAGGACTACAAGGTGTCGCTGCAGCCGGCGAGCCAGGTGGCGCAGTGCATTGACGGCGTGCTGGTGCTGTTCGATACCGAGCAGAAGGGCCTGGCCGGTGTGCTGGTCAACAACAAGAAGCAGGCCGTGCGTTGCATCGGTCAGGAGACGCCGCAAGAGGTCAAGTAAGCGTCTAGCTTCCAGGGGTGGAGGTACCTGACATGGACATTCAGATCTGGCAGGGCGACATCACCACCCTTGAGGTTGATGCCATCGTCAACGCCGCCAACTCCTCATTGCTTGGTGGCGGTGGTGTTGACGGCGCTATTCACCGGGCCGCCGGTCCCGAACTGCTGGCCCATTGTCGTGGCCTGGGCGGTTGTCCGACGGGCGAGGCTCGCATCACCCCCGGCTTTCGCCTGCCGGCGCGCTTCGTGATCCACACGGTGGGGCCGGTTTGGCATGGCGGTGACCGTCGTGAACCCGAACTACTTGCCGGTTGCTACCGCAGCAGCCTGGCCCTGGCCGAGGCTGAAGGGCTGGCCAGCATCGCCTTTCCTGCCATCAGTTGTGGTGTATACGGTTATCCACTGGAAGCCGCGGCACGCATTGCCGCGGCCGAGCTGAGCCGATCACGACCGCCTGGGAGTTCGTTGCGTGAGGCTATCCTGGTGGCGTTCGGGGTGGATATGGTGCGGATTTATCGTGAGGTGCTTGGGGCGGCCTGACGCCCCTTCGCACGGACAGCCCCCCTCTCGCTGTCGGAGACGGTCGGGGTGAGGGAAGCATCCCGCCACTCCGAGTATCCCTCACCGCCACGCCGGGTGAATCTGGCCTTCTCTCAACGTAGCGAATGGGGAGAAAGCAACCGCAACCCGTTGAACACCACCAAAAGGCTCGCACCCATGTCGGCGAACACGGCCATCCACAGCGTGCCTTGCCCCATCAGTGTCAGCCCCAGAAACACCGCCTTGATGCCCAAGGCCAGAGTGATGTTCTGCATCAGCACCACGTGGGTCCGGCGGGACAGGCGGATAAACTGCGGCAGTTTGCGCAGGTCATCATCCATTAGAGCCACGCCGGCAGTCTCGATGGCGGCATCCGTGCCCGCCGCGCCCATGGCGAAGCCGATGTCTGCCTGAGCCAGTGCCGGCGCGTCGTTGATGCCGTCGCCAACCATACCGACCCGCAGCCCGCCTGCCTGGTGCTCGCCGATCACGGTCAGTTTGTCTTCCGGCAGCAGGTTGCCGCGCGCTTCGTCGATCCCCACCTGTGCAGCGATGGCGGCAACCGTGTGGGGGTTGTCTCCGCTCAGCATCAGTGTCTTGACACCCAGGCCATGCAATTGATCGATGGCGTCCCGGCTACTGGCCCGTACCGTGTCGGCAACGGCAAAGAGCGCCAGCACGCTTTTTTCGTTGCTGAGTGCTACGACTGTCTTGCCTTGGGTTTCCAGCGAATCGAGGCAGGCCTCCAGTTCGGACGAGCAGAGGCCAAGTGCTTCGACCAGACGATGGTTGCCCAGATGGTATGTGTGCCCTTCGATCATCCCCCTGACGCCCTGGCCGGGGAGGGCGGCCAGTTGGTCCACCGCGTAGAGTGCAATGCCCTTCGCTTCTGCCGCCCTGGCCACGGCCTGGGACACCGGGTGATCGGAACGGGCAGCCAGGCTGGCGGCCAGGGCGTGCGGATCGGCCGGGCCATTCTCGCTCAGCCGCACGTAATCAGTCTGCTGGGGCCGACCCTCCGTCAGAGTCCCGGTCTTGTCGAGCGCGACCCAATCCAGGGCTCGTCCGAGTTCGAGAAATACCCCGCCCTTGATCAGGATGCCGCTATGTGCGGCGGCGGCCAGACCGCTGACGATGGTCACCGGCGTGGAGATCACCAGGGCACAGGGGCAGGCGATAACCAGCATCACCAGCGCGCGGTACAGCCACTCCAGCCAGGCACCGCCGCCCAGCAAGGGCGGGAGCAGGGCGGTGAGCACGGCAATAAGGATCACCGCGGGGGTGTAGACACGGGAAAAGCGATCAACGAATCGCTGCGTTGGCGCCCGCGCGCCTTGCGCCGCCTCCACGGCATGGATGATGCGCGCCAGAGTGCTGTCGTCGGCCTTGCGGGTAGTGCGGTATTCCAGCGCCCCCTCGCCATTGATGCTGCCGGCGAACAGGGGATCGCCAAGGTCTTTCTCGACCGGGAGGCTCTCGCCGGTGATGGGCGCCTGGTTCACGCTGGAGCGTCCGGTCAGCACCTCACCATCCAGCGCGATGCGCTCACCGGGGCGGACACGAACTCGGGTGCCAGGCTCCACGTCGCCCGCAGCAACCTCTTGCCAGTCGCTGTCCTGCCATACCGTGGCCCGCTCCGGCGCCAATTGCAGCAGGCCGCGGATAGCATTGCGGGCACGCTCCAGGGAACGTGCCTCGATCAGTTCGGCTAGAGCGAACAGCACACTGACCATCGCCGCTTCCGGCCACTGTCCGATCAGCAGCGCGCCGGTCACGGCGATGCTCATCAGGGCGTTGATGTTGAGATTGCGGTTCTTCAAGGCAATCCAACCCTTGCGGTAGGTGGGCAGGCCCGCGCCTAAAATGGCCAGCAGCGCCAGGCCCGCAATCAGCCAGTCAGGCGCCAGGCCAAACCATTCGCAGGCTTCTGCCGCCAGCGCGGCGATACTGCCGAGGGCCAGCGGCCACCAGTGCTTCTTCGTCTCGGAGGCAGGCGTGGCTGGTGTGCCTTCGGCCAACGGCACAGCCTGCATGCCGAGGCTGGCGATCAGCCGTTGCAGCGGGACGGTATCCTCGAAGCGGTGCCGTACGCGCAGCAGGCGCTGCATCAGGTTGAACTCCAGGGCTTCGATGGCGGGGACTTTGCCCAGCGCGTCGCGGATCAAGCGCTCTTCCGTGGGGCAGTCCATGGCTTCGATGCGCAGGTTGCTCCAGCGGGGCTCAGCATTGCCGGAGAGGCCCTCCAAGCTGGCTGGGCCGGCCTGAGGGGCGTGATTGTGGTCGTGGCAGCAGTGGTGTGGTTGTGTCATGAGTCCGTTCCCGTTTGACGCTTCGGGATTCATTGCACACTCTGTAGCAACTACAGAGTCAAGCGGAGGCGCAGATGAAGATCGGTGAATTGGCAAATCGTACCGGCTGTCCGGTGGAGACCATTCGCTATTACGAGCGCGAAGGATTGTTGCCAGCCCCAAAGCGCAGCGCGGGTAATTATCGGCAGTACGATGCCAGTCACGAAGAACGCCTGTTGTTCATTCGCCACTGCCGGTCACTGGACATGACCCAGGATGAGATCCGCACGCTGCTGGCCCTGCGCGACAGGCCAGACGCTGACTGCGGGGCGGCGAACCAGTTGATCGAAGAGCATCTGCACCACGTTGAGGTGCGGATTGCCGAGTTGCATTCACTGCGCAGCCAGCTCAAGGACCTGCGCAACCAATGCAGCGGCGCGGGTGCAAGTGAAGCATGCGGCATCCTTCGAGAGCTGCAGCAGCCCGGAGTGCCGCAGGTGGCCAGCGAGGACTGCGCGCACGCGGGCCACCTTCACGTACCGGGCGTTCACCGACGCGGTTGAGGGGCCTGCTGCGACTTCAGTGGTTGGTGTTTTCGCGTTGGTCACTCAGTTGCTGGAGGTAGCGGCGGGAGAGCGCGAGGAAGCGTGGCGTCGGCCCGATGTCTTCATAAAGCGGGTCGCCCTGTTCGTCCGTGGCGACCACCTGGCTGCCTTTGACGTAGGGGAAGCTGGCTTCCAACTCCTCCAGGGCTGCGCCGAGCAATTCCCCGATCAGTTCCTCGACGCTGCGCTTGGGGTACATCTCGGCAATGGCGGCCAGCCGGGCCGCGGATTCCAGGTCCAGATGAATGTTGTACTGACTTCGGGTCAGACGACCCTTGGCGTTCTGCTCCCAATGGCGTACCAGTTCTCGAATTTTCATAAACACCTCATCCTCATCCCACGTGTGGTGGGCGGCTGCAAAGCGTCGGACAGTCTCTGCCGCCCGGGCGCGGACACTTGTGGAGCCCGCAATGTTCAGCCTAGCTCGCCAGCATCAACCGGGTTGCCGTTCGTCGCGCTCTTGTAAGCGCATGCCGCTCTCGGCAAGCTGGAGGCACACCCGGTTAAGGAGCGACGGTCATGGCGGAAATCGATGCGCGCTTACGCGAAGACGTTCATCTGCTGGGCGAACTGCTTGGCGACACGATCAGAGCCCAGTTGGGCGATGCCTTCTTCGACAAGATAGAACGCATCCGCAAGGGCGCGAAGGCGGCGCGCCAGGGCTCCGAGGATGGCCAGCGCCAACTCAACGACACCCTCGATGGGCTGACCGAGGCCGAGCTGCTGCCGGTAGCCCGCGCCTTCAACCAGTTCCTCAACCTTGCCAATATCGCCGAGCAATACCACCGCATCCGCCGCCGCGATCCGGAGGAGGCCTCCCCCTTCGAGGATCGCGTGCTCGGCGAGCTGCTGCAGCGGCTCCTTGCCAATGGTCATGGCCCTGAGCAACTGGCCCGGCAGCTGGGGCGGCTGGATATCGAGCTCGTGCTGACCGCGCACCCCACCGAAGTGGCGCGGCGTACCTTGATCCAGAAGTACGACGCCATGGCTGCCCAACTTGCCGCGCAGGACCACGACGACCTCAGCACCAGCGAGCGCGGGCGGGTTCGTCAGCGCCTTCTGCGGCTGATTGCCGGGGCTTGGCACACCGAGGAGATCCGCCGTAGCCGCCCCAGCCCGGTGGATGAGGCGAAGTGGGGCTTCGCGGTGATCGAGCATTCGCTGTGGGAGGCGCTGCCGAATGTCCTGCGCCACGTGGACGAAACCCTTTATGCGGCAACCGGTCTGCACTTGCCGTTGAGCGCCGCGCCGCTGCGCTTCGCCTCCTGGATGGGCGGCGATCGCGATGGCAACCCGAATGTCACGGCGGCTGTCAGTCGTCAGGTGCTGCTGCTGGCCCGCTGGATGGCTGCAGACCTTTATCTGCGCGATGTCGACTACCTCGCTGCAGAGCTCTCCATGCAGCAGGCCAGCGACGAGATGCGCGTGCGCGTGGGCGTCCATCCGGAGCCCTACCGGGCGCTGCTCAAGCATCTCCGCGAGCGCCTGCGTGCCACCCGCGCCTGGGCCGAGGCAGCGCTGGAGTGCGAGATTGCACCCGGCCCCGAGGTGCTGCAGGACAACCAGCAACTGCTGGAGCCGCTGGAGCTCTGCTATCACTCGCTGCATAGCTGTGGCATGGGCGTGATTGCCGATGGTGCGCTGCTGGACTGCATCCGGCGTGCATCGGCCTTTGGCCTGTTCCTGGTGCGCCTGGATATCCGCCAGGACGCGGGTCGGCATGCCGCTGCAATGAGCGAGATCACCGATTACCTGGGCCTGGGTGCCTATGCGGACTGGGATGAAGACACCCGGTTGGCCTTCCTGCAGCGTGAACTGGACTGCCGCCGACCGCTCCTCCCTGCGCACTACCGGCCCTCGGCGGACACCGCTGAAGTACTGGCGACCTGTCGCGTTGTGGCGGGTGCGCCGGCGGCCTCGCTCGGCTCCTACGTGATTTCCATGGCTGGCCAACCCTCGGACGTGCTGGCGGTACAACTGCTGCTCAAGGAAGCCGGGTTGCAACGGGCTATTCATGTGGTGCCACTCTTTGAAACCCTGGCTGACCTGGACAACGCCGGTCCTGCCATCGACCGGTTGCTCGGCCTGCCCGGTTACCGCGCCCGGCTGCACGGCCCGCAGGAAGTGATGGTCGGCTATTCCGATTCGGCCAAGGACGCAGGTACTACGGCTGCGGCCTGGGCGCAGTACCGGGCCCAGGAAGCGCTGGTGGACGTGTGCCGACGGCACCAGGTCGAACTCCTGCTGTTCCACGGCCGCGGTGGCACCGTGGGGCGCGGCGGCGGCCCTGCCCATGCGGCAATCCTGTCGCAACCGCCGGGGTCGGTAGCAGGGCGTTTCCGCACCACCGAGCAGGGCGAGATGATCCGCTTCAAGTTCGGCCTGCCCGGCATTGCCGAACAAAATCTGAACCTCTACCTGGCTGCAGTGCTGGAAGCCACCTTGCAGCCCCCGCCTGAACCCGAGCCCGCCTGGCGCGCGGCCATGGACCGCCTGGCCAATGACGGTTTGGCGGGGTACCGCGCGATAGTCCGAGAGCACCCTCAGTTCGTCGAGTACTTCCGCCAAGCCACGCCGGAACAGGAGCTGGGGCGGCTGCCGCTGGGCAGCCGCCCGGCCAAGCGCCGCGCAGGTGGCGTGGAGAGCCTGCGGGCGATCCCCTGGATATTTGCCTGGACCCAGATGCGCCTGATGTTGCCAGCCTGGCTCGGCTGGGAAGCTGCGCTCGCCAACGCACAGCAGCGTGGCGAGGGCGAGCTGCTGGCGCGCATGCGCGAGCGCTGGCCGTTCTTCGCTACCCGCATCGACATGCTGGAGATGGTCCTGGCCAAGGCAGATTTGGCAATTGCCGAGCTTTACGACGAAAGACTGGTCGAAACGGGGTTGCGTCCGCTGGGTGCGCATTTGCGCGACCTATTGTCGCAGGCTTGTGCATCGGTACTGGCTCTGACCGGTCAGTCCGAGCTGCTTGCACAGAGCCCCGAGACCCGGGAGGCGATCAGCGTGCGCAACACCTACCTGGACCCCCTGCACCTGCTCCAGGCGGAGCTCCTGGCCCGTTCCAGACGTTGCGAGACCCATGCCGAAGGGCCGCTCGAACAGGCCTTGCTGGTGAGTGTCGCGGGCATTGCAGCAGGGCTCCGAAACACCGGTTGAGGCCCGATTTGCTCCAACTTTCGGCGTCTTGTGCGCTATAGGGGTGCTGTGTATCTTGAACGTCCTTTTGGCCGTTCAGCGACGCCGAAGACCCTATTCTGAGATTGGCCCCATGAGGCGAATCCGACCGATTTGAAAATAAAATCTTGAGGAGCACATCGATGCGCGTGATTCTGCTGGGGGCCCCCGGTGCCGGCAAAGGTACCCAAGCCGGTTTCATCACCAAGAAATTCGGCATTCCACAAATTTCCACTGGCGACATGCTGCGCGCAGCGGTCAAGGCCGGTACCGAGCTGGGCCTGAAGGCCAAGAGCGTGATGGACGCCGGTGGCCTGGTCTCCGACGACCTGATCATCAACCTGGTCAAGGAGCGTATCGCTCAGGCTGATTGCGCCAAAGGTTTCCTGTTCGACGGCTTCCCGCGCACGATTCCGCAGGCTGAAGCCCTGAAGGAAGCGGGTGTTGCCATCGACCACGTGGTGGAAATCGCCGTCGACGATGAAGAAATCGTCAGCCGCATCGCCGGTCGTCGCGTACACCCGGCTTCCGGCCGCGTCTACCACACCGAGCACAACCCGCCGAAGGTTGCCGGCAAGGACGACGTCACTGGCGAAGACCTGATCCAGCGTGATGACGACAAGGAAGAGACTGTGCGTCATCGCCTGTCCGTCTACCACTCGCAGACCAAGCCGCTGGTGGACTTCTACCAGAAACTGGCTGCCGCTGAAGGCACTCCGAAATACAGCGCGATTGCCGGCGTGGGTTCGGTGGACGAGATCACCGGTAAAGTGCTGGCCGCCCTGAGCTGAGTCACTGCCCGGATCTGACCAACGGCCCGCTTGCGGGCCGTTGGCGTTTATAATGCCGGCCTTTTTCCTTGCCCTGGATACCTCGATGACCACATTGCTGGCCCTGGATACTGCCACCGAAGCCTGCTCCGTTGCCCTGCTGCATGACGGCAAGGTGCTCAGCCATTACGAGGTGATCCCGCGCCTGCACGCCCAACGCCTGTTGCCGATGGTCCAGACCCTGCTGGCTGAGGCCGGAGTGCCCTTGTCGTCGCTGGACGCCATCGCGTTTGGTCGCGGGCCGGGCGCCTTCACCGGAGTGCGGATTGCCATCGGCGTCGTCCAGGGCCTGGCGTTTGCGCTGGAGCGGCCAGTGCTGCCAATTTCCGATCTGGCCGTGCTGGCCCAGCGCGCGCATCGCGAGCAGGGCGCAACCCAGGTCGCATCTGCCATCGATGCACGCATGGATGAGGTCTATTGGGGCTGCTATCGGCTCCTGGACGGTGAAATGCGCCTGGCGGGTACAGAAGCGGTACTGCCTCCGGAGCGGGTGACCCTGCCACGCGATGCCAGTGGCGCCTGGTATGGCGCCGGTACCGGCTGGGGGACGCATGGCGCGCGGATTCCCGTGCAGCCTTATGGCCAATCTCCGGATCTTCTGCCCCATGCCGAAGACTTGCTGGCTCTGGCCCGCTTCGCCTGGGCGCGGTGTGAAGCGCTACCTGCCGACCAGGCCCAGCCGGTCTACCTGCGCGACAATGTCGCCACGCCCAAGGCACCGAAGTAGGATCCGTCCATCGGCCGACCGCTTCGATTGCCAAGCCCGGGTCGGGCGACTAGAGTCCACACGCGCCTGTTCGAATTGCTTGTACTGCTGAGCTGCTACTGATGCGTATCGATGGCTTCACCTCTTCCTACCCGCTGGAACGCAGCCCTCGCCAAGGCAGTGCAGTCACGCCTTTTCGCGAGGTCAAGCGTGAACAGGAAGCCCGCCACGAGCAGCCGCCAGCAGCGTCTTCCAGCCAGGTTTACGAACCGGCTGCGCAGTTGCGCCGGGTCCAGGCCGGCAATGCCGCAGGGGAAAGTCTGCCAGTGCGGGCACAAGACCTTGCCCAGCAGCGAGCGGTGAGCAGCCGGGCCGCCCAGGCCATTGCCAGCTATAGCTCCACCGCCCGTTTCTCCTCTGAAGCCGACGCAACCGAAGTCCTCGGACTCGATCTCTACGCCTGATGCTGCCTTATTTCCTCGGCTGCCCGTCCTGGAACGAGCCAGCCTGGCGCGGCACTTTCTATCCTGCTGATCTGCGGCCAGCTGAAACTCTCGGTCATTATTCGCAGGTGTTCAATGCAGTGGAAGGCAACACCACCTTCTATGCGCGGCCTTCCGCCGAGACTCTGCAGCGCTGGGCCCAGACCATGCCGGAGGGATTCCGCTTCTGCGCCAAGCTGCCTCGCGACATCAGCCACGAAGGTGACCTGCGGGAGCAGTTCGTGGCGACTGAAACCTTCCTCAAGTTGCTGGCTCCGCTCGGCAAGCGGGTGGCCCCGCTATGGCTGCAGTTGCCGGCGACCTTTGGCCCCGCAAGGTTGGTCGAATTGGCCGCCTGGCTGGATGAGTTCGGTGACCTGCCGATTGCCGTGGAGGTCAGAAACCAGGCGTTCTTCGACAAAGGTGACGCCGAACGAGCGCTCAACCGCTTGCTGCATGAACGTGCCGTCGAGCGCATTTGTCTGGATTCCCGGGCCTTGTTCAGTTGCCAGTCGCAGCATTCGGCCGTACTTCACGCACAATCGAAGAAACCGCGTATCCCGGTGCGTCCCGCAGCCTTCAGCAGCAGTCCGCAGGTGCGATTCATCGGTGGGCCGGATCTGGACTCCAACCAGCCGTTTCTCGAACCCTGGCTGGACAAGGTGGCAGCCTGGATCGAGCAGGGGCTTACGCCTTGCATGTTCCTGCATACGCCGGACAACCACCTGGCGGCCGCCCAGGCGTTGCGTTTCCATGAAGGGTTGAGCCAGCGCCTGCCCGGATTGCCGGCATTGACCCTGCCGCAACCTCAGGTCGAGCAGTTGGGCCTGCTCTGAACTAGGCTGTCCGGCTCAGCCTCCAGAGGAGTAAGCCCATGACCACCCAGGCGCAACGTGGTGATAGCTTTGCCGCCCTGCACCGCACTCCCGGCCTGTTTGTCCTGCCCAACCCTTGGGACGCGGGTTCGGCGAAGATGCTCGCTCATCTCGGATTCCCAGCACTGGCCACCACCAGCGCGGGCCTTGCCTTCTCCTTGGGACGTCGCGATGCAGAAGGGGCAGTCAGCCGCGAAGAAGCTTTGGAAAACGCACGCGCCATTGTCGACGCCACGCCGCTGCCGGTGGCGGCAGACCTGGAGAACGGCTACGGCGACCGCCCGGAGGATTGCGCCGAAACCATCCGGTTGGCTGCCAAGGCAGGGCTGGTCGGCGGCTCCATCGAAGACGCGACCGGGCGAGCGGCCGATCCCATCTACCCCATGGAGCTGGCGGTAGAACGCATCCGTGCCGCGGTCGAGGCGTCTCGCAGTTTGGGTTTTAGCTTCACCCTAGCGGCGCGGGCAGAGAACTTCCTGCACAGCCGCCGCGACCTGGATGACACCATTCGCCGCCTGGTCGCCTATGCCGAGGCCGGTGCCGATGTGCTGTATGCCCCAGGGCTGACCAGCCGCGAACAGATTGCCGCCGTAGTCCAGGCCGTGGCGCCTCGCCCGGTGAACGTGCTGGTCGGCTCACCAAGCCTGGGGCTGTCGCTGGATGAGTTGGCCGAACTGGGCGTCAAACGTGTCAGCCTGGGCTCCAACTTTGCCCGGGTAGCCTACGGCGCGTTCTATGCGGCAGCACGTTCGTTGGCGGAGGAGGGCAGTCTGGTGCTGACCAAGCAGGCCATGCCCTTCGACCGTATCAACGACTTGTTCAAGCCCTGACGCCATTGCAGGCCCGCAGGATGGGGCGCGCCGTGTAGGTTAAGCAAGGCTATATCCATCGTCCGCAGGTGGATAATTGGCTCGTTGCCTCTCAGGTTCGTCCCGGCTCTGGCAAAATGCCGCGCCTTTCCCCCGTTTTGATGAGCATGTCGTTGCATGAGTGAAGAGCAGGAAACCGCCAGGGTCCGGGCTGAGGCCCTGGAGCCGGATTTTGCCGAGCGTATCGAGTCCCTTGCCGCAAGGCTTGGGCTGAACCTGGAGGGCGAGGCGGACTTTGCCTTGCAACTGGGTGGCGACGGGTTGCAGCTCCTGCAGCTGGGGCCAGACTCCCCGGGCCCAGTACGGGTGGATTTCGTCGAGGGTGCAGCAGCCCATCGCCGCAAGTTCGGCGGTGGAAGCGGGCAGATGATCGCCAAGGCGGTAGGCGTGCAATCCGGCATTCGACCGCGTGTGCTGGACGCGACGGCCGGGCTGGGGCGCGATGCTTTCGTGCTGGCCAGTCTGGGCTGCGAGATGACCTTGATCGAACGCCAGCCGCTGATCGCGGCCTTGCTGGAAGATGGCCTGGCCCGTGCTGCCGGTGATCTGGATGTGGCCGCGATTGCCGCGCGTATGCGCCTGCTTAACGGCAACGCAATCGAATTGATGCGTGGCTGGCAGGGTGAGGCGCCGCAGGTCATCTACCTTGACCCGATGTTCCCGCATCGTGACAAGAGCGCCCTGGTGAAGAAGGAGATGCGCCTGTTTCGCCCGCTGGTGGGTGACGACCAGGACGCACCAGCGCTGCTGGAAGCGGCCCTGGCCCTGGCCAGCCACCGGGTCGTGGTGAAGCGGCCGCGCAAGGCGCCGATTATTGCCGGGACAAAGCCGAGTTATGCGCTGGAAGGCAAGTCCAGTCGCTATGACATCTACCCGAAGAAAAAGCTGGGGGCCTGAACCAATGCCGGCGACCTGCCGTGCCTGGCGACACGGTAGGTCGCAGAACCGCTCTGCTTCCAGCTCTCAGGGCCGATAAGCCCGCATGAACAGCTCCACCACCTCCCGCACGTGCTGTTCAGCTTCCGCTCCCTCCAGGGGAGGGTTGCAGCCGATCAACAGCCGGAAGTTATGCCCGCCCTTGATCAGGGAAAAGAAATGCTCGGCGGCGTGCAGTGGATTTTCGATGGCCAGCTTGCCCGCCTGCTGCGCCTGGCTCAGCAGCCCGGTCATTTCCTGCAGCACCTGCTGTGGTCCGGCTTCATAGAACATCCGCGAGAGTTTCGGGTCCTGTGTCGCCATCGCCACCATCACCCGATGCAGCTCGATTGACTCGCGACTGTTGATCAGCGCATGGAAGCTGCGACCGATGGTCAGCAGGACCTTCTCGATGCTGACGTCCGCTGGTAGCTCGAACAGCAGCTCAGGCAGCTGCTCCTCGCATTTGGCCTTCACCGCCGCGGAAAACAAGGTCTCCTTGTCGGTGAAGTGGCTGTACACCGTCAGCTTGGAAACTCCCGCCTCGGAGGCGATGGCGTCCATGCTGCTGCCGTCGTAGCCCTTGCGCAGAAACAGGTTCTTCGCGGCCTCGAGGATCGCTTTGCGCTTTGCCGGATCTTTGGGGCGGCCGGGGCCGCTGGTCGGAAACGAATTGTCAGACATTTCTTCGTAAATACTGGACTGGTGAGTTTGCTATTTTTACTATACCAAGCAGTATAAATATTCCAGCTGCTCTTCGCGAAAGGTCATTCATCATGTTTCGCCATGCGTTGCCCCTCGCTCTGCCTCTTTCCCTTTCCCTCCTGTTGATGGCTTGCGGCAATGGTGAACCCGTCCAACAGGCAGTACGCCCGGCGATGGTGGTGCAGCCCCTGCCGGCGGCGGATGCGGTCGATACCTTTCCGGGCGAGGTGCGCGCGCGGTATGAGCCGGAGCTGGCGTTCCGCATTGGCGGCAAAGTAGCGAAACGCCTGGTGGAAGTGGGCGAGCGGGTGAAGAAGGACCAGCCTCTGGCCGAGCTTGACCCGCAGGACGTGCGTTTGCAGCTCGAGGCGACTCGCGCCCAGGTGGCAGCTGCACAAGCCAACCTCAAGCTGGTGCGTGCCGAGCGTGATCGCTATCGCACCTTGCTGGACCGCAAGCTGATCAGTGAGTCGCAGTACGACAACGTCGAAAACCAGTACCGTGCCGGCGAGGCGCGGCTGAAGCAGATCAAGGCCGAGTTCAACGTCGCCAGTAATCAGGCGGGCTACACCGTGCTGCGCGCTTCGGAAAATGGGGTGATCGCCAGCCGCCGTGCCGAGGTCGGGCAAGTCGTTGCTGCCGGACAAACGGTCTTTACGCTGGCGGTGGAGGGCGAGCGTGAGGTGGTCATCAGCTTGCCCGAACTGGGTATCGATCGTCTCAAGGTTGGCCAGGACGTGGCCGTCGAACTTTGGTCACTGCCTGGGAAACGCTTCCCGGCCCGAATTCGCGAGCTGTCACCAGCAGCTGACCCGCAGTCGCGCACTTTCGCTGCGCGCGTAGCCTTTGCCCGCGACAAGGTGCCTGCCGAGTTGGGGCAGAGCGCCCGGGTGTTCATTCGCAGCAAGGGCGAGGTGCCGCTTTCCGTACCGCTTTCTGCGCTGACTGCGGAAGCCGGGCAGCCTTATGTCTGGGTCGTCGACCCGACGAACTCCACACTCAAACGCCGTCCTGTGCGAGTTGGTGCCTATGGCGAAGACCGCGTCCCGGTACTGGAAGGGCTGAGCCCTGACGATTGGGTCGTTGCCGCTGGGGTGCAGGTACTGCGTGAGGGCCAGCAGGTCAGGCCGGTGGATCGCGCCAACCGCGCGGTGAAGATGGTGGCGAAGGAGTAAGCCCCCATGAACTTCAACCTTTCCGCCTGGGCGTTGCAGAACCGCCAGATTGTCCTCTACATCATGCTGTTGCTCGGCATTGTCGGGGCCATTTCCTACACCAAGCTGGGGCAGAGTGAAGACCCGCCCTTCACCTTCAAGGCCATGGTGGTGCGTACAAACTGGCCGGGGGCGACTGCCGAGGAGGTGTCGCGCCAGGTCACCGAACGCATCGAGAAAAAACTGATGGAGACCGGCGAGTACGACAGGATCGTTTCCTTCTCTCGTCCGGGCGAGTCGCAGGTGACCTTCATTGCCCGTGACTCCATGCGTTCGTCGGAGATCCCCGAACTCTGGTATCAGGTCCGCAAGAAGGTCAGCGATATTCGCCACACGCTGCCGCAAGGTATCCAGGGGCCTTTCTTCAATGACGAATTCGGCACCACTTTCGGCAACATCTATGCGCTGACCGGCGAAGGCTTCGACTACGCCGTGCTCAAGGACTATGCCGACCGCATCCAGCTGCAACTGCAGCGGGTCAAGGACGTCAGCAAGGTGGATCTGCTTGGTCTGCAGGACGAGAAAATCTGGATCGAGCTGTCCAACGTCAAGCTGGCGACGCTGGGTCTGCCGCTGGCGGCGGTGCAACAGGCGCTGGATGAGCAGAATGCCGTAAGTTCCGCTGGGTTCTTCGAGACCGCAAGTGATCGCGTGCAATTGCGCGTTTCCGGTCGCTTCGAGTCAGTGGCGCAGATTCGTGACTTCCCCATCAGGGTGGGGGACCGGACCTTCCGTATCGGCGACCTGGCTGAGGTTCATCGCGGCTTCAATGATCCGCCTGCACCGCGCATGCGCTTCATGGGGGAGGATGCCATTGGCTTGGCCGTTTCGATGAAGGCAGGGGGCGACATCCTGATGCTTGGCGAGGCGCTGGAAGGGGAGTTTGCCCGCCTGCAGGAGACGCTGCCGGTCGGGATGCAGTTGCGCAAGGTCTCGGATCAGCCTGCAGCGGTGAAGACCGGGGTTGGCGAGTTCGTACGAGTGCTCACTGAGGCTCTGGTCATCGTCCTGCTGGTGAGCTTCTTCTCCCTCGGCCTGCGCACTGGCCTGGTGGTGGCGCTGTCGATTCCGCTGGTGTTGGCCATGACCTTCGCGGTGATGCACCACTTCGGCATCGGCCTGCACAAGATCTCCCTTGGCGCGCTGGTGCTGGCACTGGGTCTGCTGGTGGACGACGCGATCATTGCGGTGGAGATGATGGCGATCAAGATGGAGCAAGGGTATGACCGGCTCAAGGCGGCCAGCTATGCCTGGAGCAGCACGGCGTTCCCGATGCTCACGGGCACCCTGATCACGGCTGCCGGCTTCCTGCCCATCGCTACTGCCCAGTCCGGAACGGGCGAGTACACACGCTCGATCTTCCAGGTGGTGACCATCGCCCTGGTGGTGTCCTGGATCGCCGCCGTGGTGTTCGTGCCGTATCTGGGGGATCGCCTGTTGCCTGACCTGGCCAAGCGCCATGCCGCCAAGCATGGCGGCAGCGACAAGGGCCACGATCCCTATGCGACTCCGTTTTATCAGCGGGTCCGGCGGGTGGTGGAGTGGTGTGTGCGTCGGCGCAAGACGGTGGTCATTCTGACCCTGGCAGCTTTCGTCGCGTCCATCTTCCTCTTCCGCTTCGTGCCTCAGCAGTTCTTCCCGGCTTCCGGGCGCCTGGAACTGATGGTCGACCTAAAGCTCAGCGAGGGCGCCTCCCTCAGCAATACCGAAGCGGAGGTCAAGCGGCTGGAGCAGTTGCTCAACGAGCATCCCGGCATCGACAGCTATGTGGCCTACGTGGGGACCGGCTCGCCGCGCTTCTACCTGCCACTGGACCAGCAGCTTCCCGCTGCCAGCTTTGCCCAGTTCGTGGTGCTGGCAAAAGGCATCGAGGCCCGTGAGGAGGTCCGCAGTTGGCTGATCCAGGTACTCAACGATGAGTTCCCGACTCTGCGCAGTCGTATCTCTCGCCTCGAAAACGGCCCGCCGGTAGGCTATCCCGTGCAGTTCCGGGTTTCGGGCGAGCATATCGATGAAGTCCGCGCATTGGCTCGCAAAGTCGCCGACAAGGTGCGTGAGAACTCCCATGTGGTGAACGTGCACCTGGATTGGGAAGAACCCAGCAAGGTCGTGCGGCTCAACATCGACCAGGACCGTGCCCGCGCCATGGGAATCAGCACCGCCGACCTCTCGCGGTTCCTGCAGAGTTCCCTGACTGGTACGCCGGTGAGCTATTTTCGTGAAGATAACGAGCTGATCGAGATCCTCCTGCGCGGCACCGTCCGCGAGCGCCAGGACTTGGCTCTGCTGCCGAGCCTGGCGGTGCCCACGGACAATGGCCAGAGCGTGCCACTGTCGCAGATTGCGACCCTTGAGTACGGCTTCGAAGAAGGCATCATCTGGCACCGTAACCGCTTACCAACCGTGACTGTGCGTGCGGATATCTACGACAAGTCGCTGCCAGCCAGCCTGGTGAAGCAGATCCTTCCGACACTCGAGCCTATCCGTGCCGAATTGCCGTCTGGCTATCTGCTGGATGTGGGCGGGACCGTCGAAGATTCCAGCCGCGGGCAGAAATCGGTGAACGCCGGGATGCCGCTGTTCGTCGTGGTGGTCCTGACCCTGCTGATGCTGCAGCTGAAGAGCTTCTCGCGCTCGGTCATGGTGTTCCTTACCGCGCCACTGGGGCTGATCGGCGTCACCTTGTTCCTGCTGGTGTTCCGCCAGCCGTTCGGGTTTGTCGCCATGCTCGGCACCATCGCCCTGGCGGGGATGATCATGCGCAACTCGGTGATCCTGGTCGACCAGATCGAGCAGGACATTGCGGCGGGAATGGACCGTTGGAACGCGATCATCGAGGCCACGGTACGGCGCTTCCGCCCCATCGTGCTGACCGCCCTGGCGGCGGTGCTGGCGATGATCCCGCTGTCGCGCAGCGTGTTCTTCGGCCCCATGGCGGTGGCCATCATGGGCGGGTTGATCGTGGCAACCCTGCTGACCCTGTTGTTCCTGCCGGCGCTCTATGCGGCCTGGTTTCGGGTCAAGCCAGCGCCTGTGGCGGACGCCCAGCCGGCGATACTGCCCGAGGTCCAAGCCAGCCACTGAAGGCAAAGGCCCCTTGAAGGGGCCTTATTCATGGCAGCAAAGACCTCTGCGGGAGAGCATTTATTCGGCGTTAAAGGAGGACTTCGCTATGGCCGCGCGGGCCCAGCCCGGTGCTGCAGGGCAGCTGTGGCATGGGCAGTTCGAGCAAGCGTTGCGGTGGTTTCACCAGGGCCTGGATGAGGCGTTGGGGGATGTGCGGGTGGTGAGCTTGTAAGGGAAGAGGGCATGAGCCCATCACGCAATGAGATGGCTCGGCCATGTGTCGTAATGGTGTTCATTCAGACTATGTCGGCATCAGCTGTTGAGGTTTCAGCCATTGTGCTGAAGGCCCAGTAGGAGTGGGGGACGCCGAGTTCTTGCTCGCGAACATAACCTTGCTTTCGCAAGCAAGCTGGCTCCTAAAACGAACTACCGTCCCTCGTTCCTGCTGGGAGACACACTTGGGATAATCAGTTTTTGATGGCGCCAAACCCAAAAACGCCGCTTGTCCGTTGAGGGCCAAGCGGCGTTTTTTCTTAGGTGAACAGCATGACCGTAATGTGCCGGGCTTTCTTACGACAGGGGCTTCCTTACAGCGCCCCGAACACCTTTTTCGCCAGCCCGGTCGCCGCACCAGCCGGATTCTGGCGGATGCCCGCCTCTTGTTCGGCAATTATCTTGAACAGGCCATCCAGCGCTTGTTCCGTCACGTAGCTTTCGATGTTCGCGCTCTTGGCGTCGACCACGCCAAAGCTGGCCGCCTGGCCCGCAAAGCTGTTGTACTGCTGGGCCAGGCCAACCTGATCGGTAGCCTGTTTGACGATCGGCAGGAACTTGGCTCGAAGCTGGTCACGGCTGGTCTTGTTCAGGTACTGGGTCGCTGCGTCATCCGGGCCGCTGAGAATGCCCTTGGCATCCTGCACGGTCATCTTCTTCACCGCATCCACCAGCAACACCTGGGCTTGCGGAACGGCGGCTTCGGCAGCCTTGTTCATGGTGGCTTCGAGCTGTTCGACCTGGGCGCCCATGCCCATCATCTTCATGGTCTTGGCCGCCTTGCCGAGCTTGCCCGGTAGCTCGATGCGGACTTCAGGGTTGTCATTGAAACCGCCGGGTTGGCCAAGCTGCTGCACGGCAACCTTGGCGCCTTGGGTCAGGGCATCCTTGAGCCCTCCGGAGGCGTCCTGCTGGCTGAGGTCGGCAAGCGACAGGGCCAAGGCGCTGACCGAGAAGGCAAGGCCGGCGCAAAGGGCGGTGATTCGAAGCATGGCAGCATCCTTGTGACTGTGGGTTACGACTAGCGGACGGGGTCCAGCTTGATTCGCAGGGGTTGTGGGTCGCTGCCGTCCAGTTTAACGGAGTGGCGCTCCGTGCTGATGAACAACAGCTTGCCCTCAAGTTCGATCAGCGCGCTCACGGCGTAGCTGTGACCCGGTTCGACCAGCGCTGGGTCATAGTCGAGGCGAAAAGATAGCGGTACCTGGCCATTTACTTTCCCCTGTTGGCGAGCCAGATCGAGAGAGGGGGCGTCGGCGAGGGAAACGTCCTGCAGGCTTACGCTGAGAACGGCATCCACTGGCAAGGTCATGCGTTGCAGGTAGAAGACTTCGCCCTGCAGTTGGCGCATGTGCTCGCCGGAGGGACCGGCGCAGGCGGTGAGCAGGCTCGTGGCGAAAACCAGGGCTATCGCTCTCATCGGGTCACTCCATATGTGGGAACCGGAATAGAACTCACTATAGAGGCCGATTGCCCATTTGCGCTGGCCAAAGACAAGCTGCGACGGGATCGGTTGACAGCCGCGCCAGGGGACGACGCGGCCGCCCGCCGGCTTAGAGCGAGGTATCGTCCAGCACGGTGCTGGAGATGGCATTGAGGGTGTTGTTGAACTGAACGGTCTCATTGAACGTCTTGACGATGCTGCGGAAACGGTCCTTGGCGCTGATCAGTTGCTTGAGCTTCTCTGCCAGTTCTTCTTCCTTACGGTTTAGTGACGCCTCGCGATCGTCCAGGGCCTCGGCCTGCTTCCGCAGCTGCTCGGCCTTGGTCTCATAGCGTAGTTTCTCCTGGCGCAGGCTCTCCGCGAACTTGGCGGTACTGCGGTCCCGGGCCTCGACGTTTTCAGCCAGTGCCTTGAGCGCTGCACTTCGCTCGGACAGGGCGCGTGCGTTGTCTTCCGCTGCTCGTTCGATAGCGGACGCCTCGAGGTGCAGGCGAGTTTCCAGGGCGCGCAGTTGCTCGTCCTTTTCAGCGAGTAGGCGCTCCTTCTCACATAGGTGCGATTTCCGCTGGTCCAGGCTTTCCTGTTGCTTCACTGCCTCCAGTTTCTGCTGGGTCAAGCCCTTGGCCATGTCCGCCAGGGAATTCAGGGTGGCTTGCACGTCTCCCAGGACGCTATCTGTGTCGCTGACGGCGGTAGTCTCGAGGTCGGTCTCGGTCATGTGGACCGGCAACGGCTCCGCTGCAACCTTGACCGGAGCAGTGTCGTCGTGATCTGGCTCAGCCGAGGCGTCGGCCGCTGGCGGGCGTAGTTTGAGCAGATCGTGGGTCTCCAGGTCGCTGGCTGCAGGCGCTTCCGCTTCTGCCCCGACGATTGGCGCTTCCGTGGGTGATTCGGGATCTGGCAGGCTGGCCTGGGCTTGGGGCTCGGATGCCGCTGGTTCCTGTTCGGACTCATTGAGGGCGACCTGCTCGGTCAAGTCGGCCTCGAGATCTGTTTCGGGTGTGTTTTCCAATTGCTGTGCTGGCTCCGCGGCCTTGCTTGATTCCGATTCGCCGCTCGCTTGGGCGGAAATGGTGGGCAAACTGTAGGTCGCGTCCAGGGCGGAGCCGGTCAGGAGACCTGATTGGGGCGGGGGGGCCAGCTGTGTGTCGATTGGGGATGGCGTCATCCCAGGCACAGGATCGCCTATGTTGGTGCTTTCGCGGCTGGCAATCAGCTTGAGGATCGATCCTTTGCTGATCGACAGCGTACGGTGCTCGCTGACGTCGGCTGGTTGTTCGTCCGGACCGGCAATCGGGCCCTTCAGGTCTATGAAGTGGAAATTGATGAGTTCCGTTTCGCTCACGATTCGTCCCCCTGGGTGATTTGCTTCAGGACATGCTTGGCGTACTGCCACTCCAACTCGCTTTCCAGAGCGCCCAGCAGATAGCCCTTTTCGCTTGCGGTGGCGCGGGCCACATAGACTTTGGCGGTGCCGTGGCGACCTTCTTCGTTGAGGGAATAGACGAGAATGTTCCGATCGATCTCGGGGATAGCGAAGCTGCACAGGACGGCGGCGTTGACCACTTCCTGGGCATCGTTCTCGACTGTGATGGTTTTAAGCAGCATGGGAGTCTTCCGTACCGTGTGACTGGCCGCATTCATGAGGGGGCGGCGAGGTGCTCAATGGTACTGAGCAGCTTTCGGCTTGGGTTCTTGCTGAGTTGTGGGAAGGTTCCGGGAGGAGCGGCAGCCGAAATGGCTGCCGTAGTCAGATGGTGCTGGCCTGGTTCTCGACCTCAGGTTGACGGTCAAGGGCGACCTGGCGAATCGACAGGCGGATCTCTGCAGGCAGCACCCGTTTCGCCGCACCTTCGGCGAGTTCGCCGAGCAGCTCGTGGTAACCCAGCTTGCCGGCCTCGTCCTGACGCAGGACGCGCTGGTCGAGCATCGTCTGAATGAAGTGGCGGAACAGGCTCTTGTCGAAGAACTCCGGGGCGTTGAGCCCATGCAGGATCGACAGGCGCTGGGCCATCACGGTGCAGAGGTCTTCCAGCTCCTCGGCGCTGAGCTGGTTCTGTCCGGCATTGAGCAGCAGGGCAATAGCCATGTAGAAACGCTGCAGGGTCTGGACGATGGCGCGTGCCAGCAGCGTGAGCAGGACGAACTGCCGCGAGCTGGGGACGGGGCGCACGTAGACGTCGCCTTCGATCTTGAGCAGGCCCTGCTCGACGAAGGCTGTCAGCCACTGGTCAACGACATCATCCAGCTCGCTGGCATCCCAGCGGATGAACAGCTCGGCCTGCAGATAGGGGTAAAGCGCACGGGTGTAGCGCAGGATCTGTTCGCGGCTCATCCGTGCGCTGCTTTGGAAGAAGCTCGCCAGCAAGGCGGGCAGGGCAAAGACGTGCAGCACGTTGTTGCGGTAATAGGTCATGAGGACGGCGTTCTGCTCGTCCAGATAGAGAATCCGTCCAAGTGCGTCCTTCTGCTCGGCCAGCAGGTCCATGCTCCGCACGTATTCGATCAAGGCCTGGCCGTCGCCTTCGGGGAGCGTGGCATGCGGTGAGTAGGGGACCTGCCGCAGCAGAGCGAGATAGAGGTCGAGTACCCGTGCCAAAGCCTTCTCGTCCAACGCCAGTTTGCTGGTGGAGAGCAGGGCCAGGGCCACCAGGTTGACCGGGTTGATTGCCGCCGCATCGTTGAGGTGACGGGCGATGCGCACGGCCAGGCGGCTGGTGGTTTCATTAAGCCACGCAGGGCGGAATTGCGGGCCTAGGTCCTCGGCCCGCCAGTCGGGTTGCTGCTGGTCGAGGAACTCGGCCAGTTTGATCGGCTCGCCGAAGTTGACCGCCACCGAGCCGAAGCGCAACTTCAGAGCGCCGATGACCTTGAACAGGTCGAAGATCGACTCCTTTTTCTTGCTCGCTCCGCGCAACTCGCCCAGATAGGTCCGGCCTTCCAGCACCCGCTCATAGCCGATGTAGACCGGCACGAAAATGATCGGCAGGCGCGAGGAGCGCAGGAAGCTGCGCAGGGTGATGGCCAGCATGCCGGTTTTCGGGTGCAGCATGCGGCCGGTGCGTGAGCGACCGCCTTCGACGAAATACTCCACTGGGAAGCCGCGGTAGAAGAGTGTGTGCAGGTATTCGTTGAACACGGCGGTATAGAGCGGATTGCCCTTGAAGGTACGGCGCATGAAGAAGGCGCCGCCGCGGCGCAGCAGGCCGCCGATCACGGGCATGTTGAGGTTGATCCCGGCGGCTATGTGTGGCGGGGTCAGTCCATTGCGGAACAGCAGGTAGGAAAGGAGCAGGTAGTCGATGTGGCTGCGGTGGCAGGGCACGTAGATGACTTCATGGCCCTGGACGATGTCCTGGACCTGCACGATGTGGTTGACCTTGATGCCCTCGTAGAGCTTGTTCCAGAACCAGGAGAGCACCACTTCGAGGAAGCGGATGACGGTATAGGCGAAGTCCGAAGCGATCTCATTGCCGTACTTCAGCGCCTGCGCTTCGGCTTTGGCCAGGCTGATCCTCTCGCGCTCGGCCTCGTCGGCGATGGCCTGACGTACAAGGGGCGCGTGCACCAGACCTTTGACCAGATTCCGCCGGTGCGAGAGGTCGGGGCCGATCACTGCCGTCTTCTGGTTGCGGAAATGGACGCGCAGGATGCGATGGACCATGCGCAGTGTGCGTTCCGGCCCCTTGCCCTGATCAATCAGCTCGCGCAGGTGGATAGGCGTTGAGAACTGCACGCGTGTCTTGCGTCCGAGAATCAGGATGCTCACCAGCTTGCGCAGGCGGCCGGTGACTGCCCAGCTGTCGGCAAACAGGAGTTTCCATGGGCTGGTTTCACGATCAGGCGACTGTCCCCAGAAAACCGTGACGGGAATGATCTGCGCATCCTCGACTGCGTGGCGCTGGATGGCACCCAGCACTCGCACCAGCGTGGGAGAAGCGCCGCGCTTGTCCCGCCCACCTAGCCAGCCGGGCTCTGGCGACAGATAGAAGAACGCTGCGGGCTCCAGCAGGTCGCCCACTGCGACCGGAAGTACCGGGCGGGGCAGTCCGGCCTTGGTGCATTCCCGGTCCATCACTGCCAAGTCACTGGCGGAGGGCTGCTGCAGGACGTAGAGGACCGGCTTGCTCCGATCGAGTTTCAGGCCGAGGGCCGACTGGTTGATGGTTTCCGAGCGTACCCAGAGATAGAGCAGGCGGCGCAGGGCGCCGAAGGCGAGACGGCGGAAAGGTGAGCGGGTCATGACAGATCGAAGATTGAGTTAAACGAGCGATTGCTCGGGACGGCTAGTGTGCCGGATTCGCCGTCGGGTCGCAAAAAGCGGCAGTCCCTCCAGCAACTGCGGAATATTCCTGCAACTTTCTGACAAGCGACTGTCTTGCATTGCCTCGGCAGGACTCCTTATATTCCGCCAGCGTTTGCAAGGCCCCGGAGGCCAGCATGGCCAAGGGGCTTTTCCCTTCGGGATTAGAGGCCATGATCGAAATAACAAATCTGACCAAGCGCTTTGCGCAGCACACAGCCGTGGACAATTTGTCCTTCCGCGTCGAGCAGGGGGAAGTGCTGGGGTTCCTGGGCCCCAACGGCGCGGGCAAGTCCACCACCATGAAGATGCTGACCGGGTTCCTCGCGCCGACGTCCGGCACGGCGAGCATATTCGGTTTCGATATCCGCACGCAGACCTTGAAGGCCCAGCGTGAGATTGGCTACCTGCCGGAAGGTGCGCCCTGCTATGGCGACATGACCGTGCGCAGCTTCCTTGAGTTCATCGCCGAGGTTCGTGGTTTCCGGCGTGCCGAGAAAAAGGCACGGGTCAAGCGGGCCGTGGAACAGGTCGAGCTGGAAAAGGTTTTGGACCAGTCCATCGAGACGCTCTCCAAAGGCTTCAAGCGGCGTGTTGGCCTGGCTCAGGCGATTCTCCATGATCCGCGAGTGCTGATCCTCGACGAGCCCACCGACGGCCTCGACCCGAATCAGAAACATCAGGTGCGCCAACTGATTCAGAGCCTGGCCCACGACAAGATCGTGATCATTTCCACCCACATCCTCGAGGAGGTCACTGCGGTCTGTTCCCGTGCCCTGGTGATCGCCACCGGCCGGGTGGTGGCCGATGGCACACCGCTCGAACTGGAGAGCCGTTCGCGCTATCACCAGGCGGTGACCCTGGTGGCGGCCGAGCCCCTCGACATGCTCGCGCTGGCGGTGCTGCCAGGTGTTGCCGGGATCGAGGAAAACCGTATCGAGGGTGGCATCACCATCCTGGCCAAGCCGGGCGAAGTGATCTTCCCGCAAGTCAACCGGTTGATCCATGAACGCGGCTGGAAGGTGACCGAGCTGGATGTCGAGCGCGGCCGGCTCGATGAGGTGTTCCGCAGACTGACCCGGGGGGAGGCGGCATGATGCAGTTGCCGGTGATATTCAAACGCGAGTTGGCCAGTTACTTCGCTACCCCGCTGGCCTATGTCTTCATCGTGATCTTCCTGGTGCTGTCCGGGGTGTTCACCTTCTACCTGGGGGGCTTTTATGAAAGCGGCCAGGCGAGCCTGGCACCGTTCTTCAACTTCCATCCCTGGCTTTATCTGTTCCTGGTGCCGGCCATCGCCATGCGCCTGTGGGCCGAGGAGCGCAAATCGGGGGCCATCGAACTGCTGATGACTCTGCCCATCACCCGCTTCGAGGCAGTTACCGGCAAATTCCTCGCCGCTTGGGCCTTTGCGGGTCTGGCGCTGCTGCTGACTTTCCCGATGGTGATCACCGTCAACTATCTTGGCGAGCCGGACAATGGTGCGATCATCACCGGCTACATAGGCAGCTGGCTGCTGGCGGGTGCCTACCTGGCCATCGGCTCCTGCATGTCGGCGCTGGCGAAGAACCAGGTGATCGCGTTCATCCTCGCCGTCAGCATGTGCTTCCTGTTCATCGTCAGCGGTTTCCCGCTGGTACTGGACGCCTTTAGCGCCTGGGCGCCGCAATGGCTACTGGACGCTGTGGCGTCGCTGAGTTTCCTGACCCGCTTCGATGCCATCAGCAAGGGCGTGATCGACCTGCGTGACCTGCTCTATTTCGTCACCCTGATTGCCGCCTGGCTGGCTGCCACCGCTGTGGTGGTCGATCTGAAGAAGGCCGACTGAACATGAAAAGACTGATGTATTCCGGTGCCGGGCTGTTGCTCATCGCTCTGGCTTTCCTGGCGTTCAACATGCTCGCCGGGCTGACCCTGACCAACGCGCGGATCGACCTCACCGAGCAGAAGCTTTACACCATCTCCGATGGCACGAAGCGGATCCTCGGCGAGCTCGACGAGCCGATCAACCTGTACTTCTTCTACTCCGACAAGACCGCCAAGGATCTGGTGGTGCTGCGAAATTACGCCAAGCGTGTCGAGGAGATGCTCAAGGCCTACGAACAGGCGGCCGACGGCAAGATCAAGCTGCACATCGTCGATCCGGAGCCCTTCTCCGAGGAGGAGGACAAGGCGGCCGAGTTCGGCCTGCAGGCCATCCCACTCCAGCAAGGGGGCGACCAGGTCTACTTCGGCCTGGCTGGCACCAATAGCGTGGACGATACCCAGGTCATTCCCTTCTTCCCGCTGGACCAGGAGGAGTTCCTGGAATATGAGGTGAGCCGGCTGGTGCAGAGCCTGGCCAAGCCGGAGCGACCGGTGGTCGGCGTTCTTTCCGGACTGCAGCTTAATGGCGGCTTCGACATGATGAGCCGCCAGCCGACCCCGCCCTGGATGGTGATGGAGGAAATCCGCCAACTGTTCCAGATCGAGAGCCTGAAGGCGGATGTCGACCAGATCCCGGAGAAGGTTTCGGTGCTGCTGTTGGTGCACCCCAAGGGCTTGCCGGAGCAGACGCAGTACGCTATCGACCAGTTCGTGATGCGCGGCGGCAAGCTGATGGTGTTCGTCGATCCCTGGAGCGAAGCCGATCGTGGCATGGACATGTCCGGTGCGATGGCGGGCGACAAGTCGTCTGAGCTCAACAGCCTGTTCAAAGCCTGGGGTTTGCAGATGTTGCCGGGCAAGGTGCTAGGTGACGGCGCCAATGCCATGTCGGTCAGCATGGGGGAGGGCAAGCGACCGGCCCGACATGCTGCCTGGCTGAACCTGCCGCGTACCTCCCTCGACCAGGGCGACGTGAGCACGGCTGGTCTGGAGAACATTACCGTTGCCACCGCCGGCATCCTGCAACCACTGGAGGGGGCAAAGACCCAGTTCGTCCCGCTGATCCAGAGCTCCGAGTACAGCATGCCGCTCGAGGCCCAGCGTTTCGCCATGCTTGAGGATCCCGAGGCGCTGATCCGCGAACTGGAACCTACCGGTGAGCGCTACACCGTTGCCGCACGCATCAGCGGTCCGGCACAGACTGCATTCCCCAACGGGATCGAGGGCCGCAAGGATGGTCTGAAATCGGCGAGTAATATCAACGTGATTGCCGTTGCCGACACCGACTTGCTGAGCGATCGGATGTGGGTTCAGGTGCAGGACTTCTTCGGCCAGCGCGTACCGCAGCCCTGGGCTGACAACGCCGGCTTCACCATCAACTCGCTGGACAACCTGGCGGGTTCCGACGCGTTGATCAGCGTGCGCTCGCGGGGCCGCTTCAGCCGTCCGTTCGAGGTAGTGGAGGCCTTGCAGCGTGACGCCGAGGTGAAGTTCCGCGAACAGGAGCAGGTGCTGCAGCAACGCTTGACCGATACCGAGCAGAAGCTGGCGTCACTGCAGCAAAGCCAGGACCCGGCCAAGGCGCTGGAGCTGACCCCGGAGCAGCAGGCCACCCTGCAGCAGTTCGTTCAGGAGAAGCTGCGTATCCGCAAGGAACTGCGTGAGGTGCGTTTCCAGCTGAACTCCAGCATCGAAGAGTTGGGCCGTACCCTGAAGTTCATCAACATCGCCCTGGTGCCGCTGCTGCTGACCCTGGGCGTGCTGGTGCTATGGTTCTGGCGCCGTCGTCGCAAGGCTTGAGGAGGACGCATGGGACGCAAAGGTTTGATCATCCTGACCCTGTTGGTTCTTGGGCTGGGTGCGGCGTACTACTTTCAGCATGAGGCTACCCGTCCGCAGCCAGCCAGAGTCAGCCGCGAGCTGTTGCTGCCTGCCCTGCAAGGCAAGCTGGCCGATGTGACTGCGGTGGAGGTGGCGATTCCGGAGCTGCCCAGTATCCGTCTGCAGCGTGCGGGCGATGGCTGGGTGGTGCCTGCCAAGGCGGACTATCCGGTAGCCGGCCATTTGCTCAGCACATTGCTGCTTGGGTTATCAGAGGCGAATAAGGTGGAAGCCAAGACCGCCAGCCCGCAACTGCATGGCCGAGTTGGCCTGGCAGACAAGGGTAGTGCTGATGAACGGGGCGCGCGCATCAAACTCGAAAGAGGCACCGAGCCGCCGCTGGAGCTGCTGGTGGGCAACCCCTCTAAGCAGGGGAGTGGTCAACTGGTCCGTCTGTACGGTGATGATCAGGTCTGGCTCATCGATCAGAGCCTGAAACTGCCGACCTCCGAACTGGGCTGGCTGGACCGCCGGGTGACCAATGTTCCCTTTGCCACGATCCAGCAAGTGGATGTGCGTTACCCGAACGGTTCGCGGCTGACGGTTTTCCGTGATGCGGCAGACCAACCCAACCTGAAGCTCAAGCAGCTTCCGAAGGGGCGGAGCCTGGCGTACGAAGCGGCAGCAAACGGCATGGCGACCCTCTTCGCAGACTTGCTGTTTGCCGACACAGCCCCCTTGGCCCAGGTGCAGTTCAAGGGCAAGCCGCTGCTCGAGTTCAGCGTGCAGACTTTCGATGCGGGTGCACTGAGTGGTGTCGTTTACCTGCAGGGTGAGCAGCATTGGTTGGTACTCAAAGACAAGCATAAGTTGAGCGACGAATTGGTACCGGGGAAGACCGACTGGGCCTATCGCATCGAGCCGTTCCAGTATCAGGCACTCGCCAAAAAGCTCGAGGACGTGCTGGCCAAGAAGTAGCTACAAGTACTTGAAGTTGCAAAGGAAGCCGGCCCTGGAGGCCGGCTTTCTGCATTCTGGAACGCCCCGTTCTGAGCCACTGCAGCCCCGGAAAAGGGCGTCCAGCCCGCGTGGGATGGCTATTTCGCGATGTCATAAAAAAGTACTTTTCAGCGCGAACTCTTGTCGTATACTCCGGTCGCGGTCAAAAAAAGAACGCCATTCGGAATACCCGCTCCAAGCTTGCAAACGCCGGGGTTGGATATAACAAGAAGAACGTCTTTACCGCACTGTCGAGACCCCTGGTGAGGGGCTAACAATAAAATTGCGAGTTGGAGAGAGTAGTAATGGCTGATCGTGAGGTAGGAACCGTCAAGTGGTTCAATGACGCCAAGGGCTATGGTTTCATTCAGCGCGAAAGCGGTCCGGATGTGTTCGTTCACTACCGTGCTATCCGTGGCGAGGGTCATCGCTCTCTGCTGGAAGGCCAGAAGGTAGAGTTTTCCGTAATCCAGGGTCAAAAGGGCCTGCAGGCGGAAGACGTCTCCAAGGTCTAAGACTCGAACACAAAAGGCCCGTCACTGACGGGCCTTTTGCTTTCCATGCTAGCGCAGGCGTCAAGGCCGCTCATGTTGGAGCGAGCTTATTCGCGAATGCTTCGCCAGCTCATCTCGTGGCCTACCGCCGTTGTCTTAGTCAGTCCGCCAGAGTATTTCCTGTTCGCCTTCCGCATTCACTTTGATCCAGCGGTCGGCATCTTCCTCGCCTTGCACTTCCTGCCAGCCACCCGGTGCACAGCGAATCTCTACGCCCAATGCGGTGAAAGCGGCGCGCGCGCAGCCTAGGTCATCCTCCCAGGGCGAGGCATCGCTTTCGAAGTAGAGGCTGTGCCATTTACCCACGGCCTTGGGTAACCAGGTGACGGGAATGTCGCCGGCCAGGCATTTGAACGTCTGGCCTTTCTGCTGCCAGGGCGTGCACGCGCCCAAAGCGTCGTTCAGCCAGTTGGTCACGGCTTCCTGATCGGCATCCTTCAGGTAGATCTCGATATCGGGTTGGCGCATGGAGGAGTCCCTATGTTTTCTCGATCCAATCGTAGCGAATGGACACCGTAACCTCGAAGGGGGCGGCAATAACCGCTGCACGTCGCTCGGCGTTGGCGCGCCAGCCGTGCGGGGTCATGGCCAGCAGGTCGGCACGAGCCTCGGCTTCGGTCAGCTCGAGCCGGTATTCGAGGGTTTCGCTATGGGCCAGGCGCATCCCAGCGGGGATCTGCGCCAGGTGTTTCTGGTCATCGTAGTCGCGAACCTGATCGTATAGTTTTTCGCGCAGTTCCAGCAGGTGCGTCCCAGTCGGGCCCATGCGTAGCAGGCCACCGCCGGGTGAGAGCAGGCGCAGGGCTTCCTGCCAGTCCAGCGGACTGAACACGCTGGCCAGCAGTTGGCAGCTGGCGTCCGCCAAGGGGACACGCGCCATGCTCGCCACCAGCCAGTGCAATTGCGGTGCACGGCGGCAGGCGCGCTTCACGGCCTCGCGGGAGATATCCAGGGCGTAGCCATCGGTTGCTGGCAATGCCATGGCCAACCGGCTGGTGTAATAGCCTTCACCACAGCCGATATCCAGCCAGCGTTCGGGGTCACGCTCGGCCGCGAGAGCGGCCAGGCGGCTGGCCAGTGGTGCATAGTGGCCGGCATCGAGGAAGCGGCGGCGGGCCTCGACCATGGCTGCATTGTCACCAGGGTCGCGGCTGTTCTTGTACTGGACCGGCAGCAGGTTGTAGTAGCCCTGGCGAGCCCGGTCGAAGCGGTGGTTCGCTGGGCATGCGACGCCATTGTCGCTGACGCTGAGCGGGCCTTGGCAGAGGGGGCAGATCAGCATGATTGGGCCAGGAGCCGGACCAGCGTCTGCTGGTAGATATCGGTCAACACGTCGAGGTCGCTGGCCAGCACCCGCTCGTTGACCTGGTGGATGGTTGCGTTGACTGGCCCCAGCTCGACCACCTGGGTACCCAGGGTCGCGATAAAGCGGCCATCAGAGGTGCCGCCGGTGGTGGACGGTGTAGTGTCGCGGCCGGTGATGGCCTTGATGCTGGCGGAAACCGCATCCAGCAGTTCGCCCGGTTCGGTCAGGAAGGGCAGGCCGGAGAGCGCCCACTCCAGGTGGTAATCCAGGCCGTGCTTGTCGAGGATCGCCTCGACGCGGCGCTGCAGTCCCTCGACCGTGGATTCTGTGGAAAAGCGGAAGTTGAATACGGCGATCAGATCGCCCGGGATGACGTTAGTGGCGCCGGTGCCCGAGTTGAGGTTGGACACCTGGAAGCTGGTCGGCGGGAAGAAGGCGTTGCCATCGTCCCAGTGCTCAGCCGCCAGTTCCGCCAGCGCAGGGGCGGCGAGGTGGATGGGGTTCCTGGCCAGGTGCGGATAGGCCACGTGGCCCTGCACGCCGCGAACGGTGAGTTTGCAGCCGAGGGAGCCGCGTCGGCCGTTCTTCACCACATCGCCCACCAGCGAAGTGCTGGACGGTTCGCCGACAATGCACCAGTCCAGGCGCTCGCCTCGGGCAGCCAAGCGCTCGACCACGGCCTTGGTGCCGTGGTGGGCCGGGCCCTCTTCGTCGCTGGTGATGAGGAAGGCAATCGCGCCCTTGTGCTGCGGATGCTCGGCCACGAAGCGCTCCACGGCAACGATCATCGCGGCCAGGCTGCCTTTCATATCGGCGGCGCCACGGCCACAGAGCATTCCGTGTTCGTCGATCAGCGCCTCGAATGGCTGGTGCTGCCAAGCCTGGACCGGACCGGTAGGGACCACATCGGTGTGGCCGGCAAAGCACAGCACGGGGCCCTCCTCACCACGGATCGCCCAGAAATTCTCCACGTCCTCGATGCGCATGCGCTCGATTCGGAAGCCGAGGTCGGCCAGCCGGCGCATCATCAATTCCTGACAACCTTCATCGACCGGGGTGACCGATGGGCGGCGGATGAGCTCGCAGGCGAGTTCGAGGGTAGGGGAGAGGGACGACATGGAAGGACTCCGGAAACAACTCAGGGCGCTTGAAAGTGCGACATCTTAAAACATAAACGGCGGCCAAGGGCCGCCGTTTAGAGGTGTCGCTCCGGGTCAGGCCGTCGCCACTTCCTGCGGGGCCTCCTGGGCCTTGGGCAGGGAAGAGAGCAGAGCCATGATCAGGGCTGCCAGGTACGGCAGCGACTGCACCAGCAGCATGGCCACCCAGAACTTCACGTCCGCGCTAGGCAGACCCTGGACGATGGCGATACCGATGGCCGCGCCCCACAGCAGGAGCATGACGAAGACTTCTTCGCGGGCTTCCGCCAGGGCCATCATCAGGCCGTGGTTGCTGCGCATCTTCGGTGTGCGGAAGAACGGAATGCTGGTGGTGAAGAAGCCGTACAGCACCGCCTTGGCGATGGTGTGCGACAACGCCAGGCCTGCCACCGCGGCACAGAAGGCGTCCTTCAGGTTGACCCCCACCGCACGCTGGTAGAGGAAGACAATCTTGCCAACCTTGAAGAAAAACAGCGCCAGCGGTGGGATAGCGAAGATCAGCAGCGGCGGGTCGACCCGCTGCGGCACGATGATCATTGCCGCCGACCAGAGCAGTGCACCGATGGTGAAGAAGATGTTCAGGCCATCGGCGATCCATGGCAGCCAGCCTGCGATGAAGTGATAGCGCTGGCCGCGCTTGAGCTTCGAGTCCTGGCCCAGGAACAGGCTGCGGGCGTGTCCCTTCATGATCTGGATGGCGCCATAGGCCCAACGGAAGCGCTGCTTCTTGTAGTCAATGAAGGTGTCGGGCATCAGGCCGCGGCCGAAGCTCTGGTGAGCGTAGGCGGCGGCATAGCCCTTCTTGAACACGCGCAGACCAAGCTCGGCATCTTCGCAGATGGTCCAGTCGGCCCACTTCAGTTCGTCCATCACAGAGCGGCGGATCATGGTCATGGTGCCGTGCTGGATGATCGCGTTGCGGTCGTTACGAGTCACCATGCCAATGTGGAAGAAGCCCTTGTATTCCGCGTAGCAGAGCCTCTTGAAGGTGTTCTCGTTGCCGTCGCGATAGTCCTGCGGAGACTGCACCACGGCGATCGACGGATCGGCGAAGTGCGGCACCATGTACTTCAGCCAGTTGCGGTCGACGCAGTAATCGGAGTCGATTACGGCAATCACTTCGGCATCCGGCGCGGTATGGGGCAGGATGTAGTTCAGCGCACCACCCTTGAAACCCTCCAGCGGGGCGACGTGGAAGAACTTGAAGCGTGGGCCGAGCTGTTCACAGTAGTCGCGCACCGGCTCCCAGACGGCCGGGTCCTTGGTGTTGTTGTCGATGATCAGGACTTCGAAGTCCGGATAGTCAAGGTTGGCCAGGGCATCAAGGGTCTGTTTGACCATTTCCGGCGGCTCGTTGTAACAGGGCACATGCACCGAGACCTTGGGCCGGTAGGCGGAATCCGCAAGGACCGGCAGGAAGGGACGGCGGCGCTTGCTCACCCAGACAGCCTCTGCCAGTTCGTGGGCCTCGGTAAGGAGCACGATGAATACGCCCAAGGCACCGATGCCGAGGAGCATGCCCACGGTCAAACTGAACCAGGTGCTGTATTGCTGGCTGTAGTCGTAAGCGATCCAGACCAGGACCGAACCGCCGGCGAAGGCGACGAAAGTCAGGAACGTGCGGCCACGCTGACGCAGGGCGCTACCGTCGATCAGCATCAGGGCCAGGGCCAGCAGTGCCATGACCACGGAAGCGACAGCCAGGATGCGCCACTGCGGAATGGCGATTACCGGGCCTTCGAAGGCGAACTTGGGCTGACGATCGAGGTTGTAGACGCCCCAGTAGGCGCCGACCGAACCTTCGTCGCTGGCCTTCCAGGGCTGGTCGAATGCCTCGATCACGAAGTAGTTGTAACCCTTGGCGTTAAGGGTGTTGACCAGGGTACGCAGGTAGATGGCCTGGTCAGCCTGGGAGGCATCGGCGCCGCCGCGCATGCGGCCGTTGCTGGGCCAGCCAACTTCGGACAGCAGCAGGGGCTTCTTCGGAAATGCCTTCTTCAGGTCCTTGGCGCGTTCCAGGACGAACTCGGTCGAGTCCTCCATGGGAATGAATTCCCAGTAAGGCAGCACGTGGGCAGCCACCAGGTCGACGTGCTTGGCCAGTTCCGGGTACTTGAGCCAGATGTGCCACTGCTCGGAGGTGGTTACCGGCACCTTGACGGCGGCACGCACCCGGTCGAGGTAGACCATCAGTTCCTTGCGGCTGATCTCGCGACGGAACAGGGCTTCGTTACCCACCACGACGCGCACGACGCTGCGCGAGGCATTGGCGATTTCGATGGCCTTGGCAATCTCGCGCTCGTTGCGCTCCTCGTCAGGGCTGATCCAGATGCCCAGGGTCACGCGCAGGCCGAATTCTTCCGCCAGGCGCGGGATTTCAGCCAGGGTGCCATCCACCGAGTAGGTCCGGATGTTGTCGGTCTGCTTGCTCAGCAGTTCGAGGTCCTGGCGGATCTGCTCGTCGCTGGGGTAGCGGTTCTGTTGAGGGTTCTGATCCGCGCGGAATGGCGAGAAGGAATAGCCGGAAATCTGTTCCGGCCAGTCCGGCGCGGTGACCGGGCGGTTGTAGAGCGCCCAGATGCCGGTGAACAACGCGGCGACCGCCACGAAGACCACCAGATTGAGTCCAATTTTACGCGATGGCATAGATGTCAAAGGTTCCGAAACGTGGAACGGGGTTGGGCCAGCGGACGCTGGTCGGCGCGCATGCTACTCCGCCACCCCGAAGCTGTATAGATTCCGTCCAGTTGGTGAGGCTGGACGGTGATCCGTATCCAGGGTTTTGGTCCTATGAAGCGCCAGAAGTTCGGTCGATGACGTTACAAAACGGAGTCGGTTGACCTGGGTCAGATGCTAGAGCGCTCTCAGCAGGATGCGCTCGCTGATCGCCAGGTCAAGGTCGCGGTGCTCGCTCATGGCCGTCATGCCATGCCGTTCCAGTTGCGCCAATACCTGAGGAATGACGTCCGCGTCCAGGCCATGTTCCGACAGACGGGTGGCGACGCCCAAGGATTTGAAGAAGTCGCGTGTGGCCTGAATGGCGCCGTCGATGCGCTTGTTCTCGTCGCCTTCCTTGATACCCCACACGCGGGTGGCGTATTGCAGCAGCTTTTCGCGCTTGACCTCACGGCGTTCCGCCAACAGCGCCGGCAGCACCACGGCCAGCGTCTGGGCGTGGTCGATGTGGTAGAGGGCGGTCAGTTCGTGGCCAATCATGTGCGTCGACCAATCCTGTGGGACACCACAGCCGAGCAGTCCGTTCAGCGCCTGGGTCGCGCACCACATGAGATTGGCGCGTACCACGTAGTCTTCCGGGTTGACCAGCGCCTTGGGGCCTTCTTCTATCAAAGTCAGCAATAGGCCTTCGGCATAACGGTCCTGCAACGGAGCGTCGGCTGGATAAGTAAGGTATTGCTCGATGGTGTGGACGAAGGCGTCGACTACCCCGTTAGCGATTTGCCGGGGTGGCAAGCTGAAGGTGGTACGCGGGTCAAGGATGGCAAAGCGTGGGTAGAGCAGAGCGCTGGAAAAGGACAGTTTTTCCTGTCGGGCAACATGGGTGACCACGCCGTGCGGATTGCTCTCGGAGCCCGTGGCAGCCAGGGTCAGCACGCAACCCAGGGGCAGGGCGGCGGCGATGCGTTTGCCGCTTAGCAGGTCGATCGGGTCTCCATCGTAGCAACAGGCGGCGGCGATGAACTTGCTGCCGTCGATCACCGATCCACCGCCCACGGCGATAATGAAATCGCAGCCCTCGGCTTTGGCCAGTTGCGTAGCCTTGACCAGCGTATCGAATTGCGGGTTGGCTTCGATGCCACCAAAGCGTGTCAGGGGATGACCGACAAGGGCTTCTTCCACCTGTTTCCAGACACCGTTCTGAAAGATGCTGCCACCCCCGTGGGTGACCAGAACCCGGCTGCCAGCGGGAACGTCCCGCGCCAGCTTGGCGATCTGCCCCTCGCCGAAGTGGATCCGGGTTGGGTTGTAGAAGCTGAAGTTGCGCATGACCGGCTCCCTTGTTGTCATCGGCAGACTATAGCGCCGGCCGGCCGCGTCTGAACCTATGACGAGCCATTCAGCGGCAATGGGCTTGGGCCTGGGGATGGTGCTTCCTATAATGCGCGCCCGCCCGGGGTTAGGCGATGGGAGAAAGTGGCATGAGTACTGATGAGCGCTTCGGCGGCATAGCCCGGCTTTATGGCCTGGACGGATTGGCGTGCCTGCAGGCTGCCCATGTAGCGGTGGTAGGCATCGGCGGCGTCGGCTCCTGGGCGGCCGAGGCGCTTGCACGCTCAGGGGTAGGCGAAATATCTCTGTTCGACCTGGACGACGTCTGCATCACCAATACCAATCGCCAGGTGCATGCCCTTGAAGGGGCCGTCGGCAAGGCCAAGGTCGAGGTGATGGCGGAGCGTATCCGGGCGATCAATCCGGCTTGCGTTGTTCATGCCGTGGCTGACTTCGTCACCCGCGAAACCATGATCGAATACATCACGCCGGACCTGGATGCGGTGATCGACTGCATCGACAGCGTGGCCGCCAAGGCGGCCCTGATCGCCTGGTGCAAGCGGCGCAAGATCCAGATCGTCACGACCGGAGGTGCGGGTGGCCAGGTGGATCCGACACAGATTAAGGTGGCTGACCTCAACAAGACCTTCAACGATCCCCTGGCGGCCAAGGTGCGCTCCATGCTGCGCCGTGACTACAACTTTTCGCGAACTCCGGGCCGCACTTATAGCGTCCCTTGCGTGTTTTCCACCGAGCAATTGCGTTACCCGAAACCGGATGGTTCGGTCTGCCAGCAGAAGAGCTTTGTTGGCGAAGGCGTGAAGCTTGACTGCGCGGGTGGTTTCGGCGCGGTGATGATGGTTACAGCCACCTTCGGCATGGTTGCCGCTGCACGGACTATCGACAAGCTGGTGGCGGGGGGGCGGCGACCTTCCGAGCGCCAGGCCCAGCAGGATCGCACGGAATAGCTCCCGCTCCCTCGGGGGAGTGGTTTGGAGTGAGGAATGCCATTTTCTTTCACTACCTCAGGGGCAGGCTTGCGGTCAGCTTGGCGAACGAATTGGCTATGCCTGCGTTAGTTGTTACTAGCAATCAATGGCCAGGCTGAGAGCCTTGTAGGAGCGAGCTCGCTCGCGAAAAAGTCCGATTCGCGAGCAAGCTCGCTCCTACAGGAAATGCAGCCAGTTGCAACACTTAGCTGGGACATAGCCAGCGAATTCGCGCCTACAGGGCCAGTTCGCGCATCTTCATCAGGACGGCATTCAGTCCGTTGCTGCGAGAAGGGGAGAGCTGGCGGGCCAGGCCGAGTTGGTTGAACCAGTCCGCCAGGTCCAGCGCGGCCAGTTCTCCGATTGGCAGACCGTTGACGCGAGCCAGCAGAACAGCGAGCAATCCTCGAATCAGCCGGGCATCGCTGGTGGCGCGGAAGTGCCACTGTCCGTTGCTCAATGTACCGACCAGCCAGACCTGGCTTTCGCAGCCATGCACGCGGTTGAGGTCGTTGCGCTCGCATTCGGCCAAGGGCTCCAGCTTCTCGCCCCATAGCATCAGCAGGCGGGCACGCTGTTCCCAGCTGCCTGCGGCCGTGAAGGCTTCGAGCGCCTGCTGTGCCTGATCAGGCAGGTTCATCGCAGCAACTCCAGGGCCTTGTCCAACGCGCTGAAGAAGCGCTCGAGGTCTTCACCGTCGTTGTACAAGCCGAGCGAGACACGAATTGCACCTTGCAAGCCGAGGCTGTGCAGTAAGGGCATCGCGCAATGATGGCCCGCACGCACAGCGACTCCCTGCTCCGTGAGCAGGTGTGCCAAGTCGGCGTTGTGTACGCCATCCACACAGAAGCTGGCCAGCGCCAGTTGCGGCGCGCCGAGCAGGCGGATGCCGTCGCGCGCGGCCAGGCCTGCAAGCAGCTTGGCGTGCAGGGCGGTTTCATGACCGGCAACGGCGGCGTGGTCCAGATTGGACAGGTAGTCCAGTGCAGCACCAAGGCCGATCACCGAAGCAATGGCCGGCGTACCCGCCTCGAAGCCCAGCGGCGCGCCATGGAAGTCGGCGCTCTGGTAGGTGGTGCTGTGCACCATCTCGCCGCCGAATTGCCAGTGTTTGAGCTTGGCGAGGGCATCACTGCGACCGTAGAGCACGCCAACACCGTCGGGTCCGTAGAGCTTGTGGCTTGAGAAAGCATAGAAATCACAGCCCATTGCCTGCACATCATGGCGGCCATGGACCACGCCCTGGGCACCATCCACGACAGTAAACGCGCCCTGGGCCCTGGCCAGCGGCAGCAAGTCCGACAGCGCTTGCCAGCGGCCGAGCACATTCGACAACTGGCTGATTGCGAGCAGGCGAGTCCTGGGGCCGATCAGGTGAGCAGCCTGCTCCGGGTCGATTCCGCCGTCGCTGTCCAGCGGTAATACCACCAGACGAAGTTGCTTGCGCAGGGCCAGCTGTTGCCAGGGCAGCAGGTTGGCGTGGTGCTCCAGGGCGCTGATGACGATCTCGTCGCCAGGACGGAACAGCTCCTCAAGGCCATAGGCCAGCAGGTTGATGGCTTCGGTGGTGCCGCGGGTGAAGAGGATTTCCGCTGGGCTGGCGGCATTCAGCCAATGCGCGGCCTGGGTCCGGGTGCCTTCGAAGGCGCGGGTCGCACGTTCGCCAGGCAGGTGCTGAGCACGGTGCACGTTGGCGGCGCCGCTGGCGTAGTAGCCGAGCAGGGCATCCAGCACAGCCTGGGGCTTTTGTGAGGTGGCGGCGCTGTCGAGGTAGGTCTGTCCCTCGGCCGCGAGGGCCGAGAGGGCAGGGAAGTCAGTGCGCCAAGGAGAAATAAGCATGGTCATAAGCCTCAAGCTGCAAGCGTCAAGCGGTTCTACTTGCAGCTTATGGCTTACAACTTGAGGCTGCTCCTATTAATTGTGGGCGTGCAGGGCTTCGTTCAGCTCAATGGCTGTCTTGTTGGTCTTGCACTCCACGGCGCCATTCTGCGAGTTGCGGCGGAACAGCAGATCCGGTTGACCAGCCAAATCGCGCGCCTTGACCACCTTCACCAGCTGGTTCTGGTCGTCCAGCAGGGCGACCTTCGTACCCGCAGTGATGTAGAGGCCGGCTTCGACGATGTTGCGGTCGCCCAGAGGGATGCCGATGCCGGCATTGGCGCCGATCAGGCAACCTTCGCCCACGGAGATGACGATGTTGCCGCCACCAGACAGGGTGCCCATGGTGGAGCAGCCGCCGCCGAGGTCAGAACCCTTGCCGACGAAGACACCAGCGGACACTCGGCCTTCGATCATGCCGGGGCCTTCGGTGCCGCCGTTGAAGTTGATGAAGCCTTCGTGCATGACGGTGGTGCCTTCACCCACGTAGGCACCCAGGCGCACGCGGGCGGTGTCGGCGATGCGGACGCCGGCCGGCACCACGTAGTCGGTCATTTTCGGGAACTTGTCCACCGAGAAGACTTCCAGCAACTCGCCTTTCAGGCGGGCTTCCAGTTGGCGCTCCGCGAGCTCGGAGAGGTCGATGGCGCCCTGGCTGGTCCAGGCCACGTTCGGCAGCAGCGGGAAGATGCCGGTCAGGTTCAGGCCGTGCGGCTTGGCCAGGCGGTGGGACAGCAGGTGCAGCTTGAGGTAGGCCTCAGGCGTGGACGTCAGGGCTGCGTCTTCGGCCAGCAGGGTGGCGACCAGTGGCTTATGGCTCTCGGCCAGGCGGGTCAGCAGGGCGGCCTGATTAGCGTCGATATCCTTCAGGGCGCCGGCCAGTTCTGCTGCCTGGGCGTTGCTGATCGCGATGGCCTGGTTGCCGGCGCTGTAACCGAGGATTGGGGCAATGGCCGCTACCAGTTGTTCGGACGGCTTGAGCAGGGGCTGGGCGTAGAAGACTTCCAGCCAGTTGCCCTGGCGGTTCTGGGTGCCGACGCCGAAGGCGATGCTGAAGAGTGCGTTGGACATTGGGATTCCTCTTACTGAAGTGGGTTGATCAGGCAGGGCGACGGCTGAGCAGCAGGCCCAGTCCGGCGCTACCCAGCAGGGCAGCGCAGCCACGGTTGAACAGGAGGCGGGCTCGGGGCCCGGCCAGCAGCCGGCCGAGGTGCAGGCCAGCCAGGGCATAAAGCAGGATGGCCACCCACTCCAGGAGCAGGAAGGCCAGGCCAAGGGCCAGGAACTGCGAGGCCACAGGATGTTGTGGATTGACGAATTGGGGCAGGAATGCCGTGAAAATCAGGATCGCCTTGGGATTGCCGGCCGCCACCCAGAACTCCTGGCGTGACTGCTTCCACAGGGAAAGGTGCACGGTGTCGTGCTGCTCCGCGAAGCTGTTGCCTGGAGAACGCCAGAGCTGGAAGGCCAGCCAGAACAGGTAGCCGGCACCAAGCAGCTTGATGGCCAGGAACAGGCTGGCCGAGGCTTGCAGCACGAGGGCGAGGCCCGAAGCCGCGAGGGCGATCATGCTGGCGAAGGCCAGCAGGCGGCCCGCGCCGGCCAGGCAGGCGCTGCGCACACCCTGGCGCGCTGCGTTGTGCAGCGACAGCAGGTTGTTCGGCCCCGGCGCCATGTTCAGCGCAAAGCAGGCCGGGATGAACAGCGCCCAGGCGATATCCATGATTACTTGAAAACCGCGGCGTAGGCGTCGGGCTTGAAACCGACCAGGGTGCGCTTGCCCAGGTCGAGCACCGGACGCTTGATCATCGAGGGTTGGGCCAGCATCAGGGCGATGGCCTTGTCCTGGTCCAGATCGGCTTTCTGTGCGTCGTCCAGCTTGCGGAAGGTGGTGCCGGCACGGTTCAGGACGGTCTCCCAGCCATGCTCGGCGCACCATTTCTCCAGGTTCGCGCGGTCGATGGCGGAGGCCTTGTAGTCATGGAAGCTGTAGCTCACGCCCTGCTCTTCGAGCCAGGTGCGGGCCTTCTTCATGGTGTCACAGGCTTTGATGCCGTAGAGGGTGATGCTCATGTTCGCGGTCCTTTGGAAGATCACAGCCCTTTGGTGAAGGCACGGATGCGTTCGGCAGCCTCGACGCATTCGGCGAGAGGCGCCACCAGGGCCATGCGCACACGGCCGGCACCGGGGTTGAAGCCATCGACCGCGCGGGACAGGTAGGAGCCGGGTACCACGGTGACATGCTCACGGGCGAACAGCTCGCGGGTGAAGGTTTCATCGTCCACCGGCGTTTTTGGCCAGAGGTAGAAGCCACCATCCGGGCGCTGCACGTCCAGTACCGGTCCAAGGATATCCAGCATGGCATCGAATTTCTCGCGGTACAGCGCGCGGTTGGCGCGTACGTGGACTTCGTCGTTCCAGGCCGCGACGCTGGCCAACTGGGTCTGTACCGGCATGGCGCAGCCGTGGTACGTGCGATACAGCAGGAATGACTTGAGGATTGCCGCGTCGCCGGCGACGAAACCTGAGCGCAGGCCCGGTAGGTTGGAGCGCTTGGACAGGCTGTGGAACACGACGCAGCGGGCAAAGTCGGAACGGCCGAGTTCGGCGCAGGCGGTGAGCAGGCCGGCGGGCGGGTTCTGCTCGTCGAAGTAGAGCTCGCTGTAGCACTCGTCGGCGGCGATCACGAAGTCATGCTCGTCGGCCAGGGTGATCAGCTTCTTCAAGGTGTCGAGCGGGATCAGCGCGCCAGTGGGGTTGCCCGGGGAGCAGAGGAAGAGGATCTGGCAACGTTGCCAGACTTCAGCGGGTACTGCGTCGAAATCCGGATTGAAGCCGTTCTCCGCCAGGCACGGCAGGTAGTGCGGCTCGGCGCCGGCGAGCAGGGCTGCGCCTTCATAGATTTGATAGAAGGGGTTGGGACTGACGACCAGGCCCTGGTCGGCACGGTTCACCACCGCCTGGGTAAAGGCGAACAGGGCTTCACGGGTGCCGTTCACCGGCAGTATGTGGCGCGCCGCATCCAACCAGCCGGCCGGTACCTTGAAGCGCTGCTCGCACCACTGGGCGATGGCTTCGCGCAGGGCGGGAATCCCCAGGGTAGTGGGATAGACCGCCAGTTGATCGAGGTTGGCGGTGAGGGCTTCGGCGACGAAGGCCGGCGAGCGGTGCTTGGGCTCGCCGATGGAGAGCGCGATGGCTTTCTTGTCCGCGGACGGTTGCGCGCCGGCGAGCAGGGCGCGGAGCTTCTCGAAGGGGTAGGGCTGCAGCAGGTTCAGGGCTTCGTTCATATCTGTAGGGCGTCAACAGGCGGTCGTGGGTGGAACGGTGCAATGCGGCCAGCGGCCTTATTGCACCCTACGGGTTCAAATGCGTGTGCGGCCAGTCTCCGTGCCCTGGCTGTTGGCCTGGGACAGTTGCGAGACGATGGCCTCCTGCAGGCGCCGGCAGAGTTCTGGGTCCGACAGCGGCTGGTTGTTGGCGTCGGTGACGAAAAACACGTCCTCCACGCGCTCGCCCAGTGTGGCGATCTTTGCGTTCTGCAGCGATAGGTGAAACTCCAGGAAAATCCGTCCGATCCGAGCTAGGAGGCCTGGTCGATCCGGGGCGATCAGTTCGAGCACGGTGACCGGGCGCTGCGCGTCGTTGGAAATGGTGACCTGCGGCGCGAAGGCGAAGTGCTTGAGCTGGCGCGGTACCCGGCGCTGGATGATGGCCGGGTATTCGTCCGGGTTCTTCAAGGCATCGATCAGGCCCTCGCGGATCTCGCGGATACGTGCCGGGTTGTCTCCAATACGTCCGCCGTCGGCATCGAGCACGATGTAAGTGTCGAGGGTGAACTGGCTGGTGGAGGTGATGATCCGGGCATCGTGGATGTTCAGGTTCAGCTGCGACATCGCGGCCACGGTAACTGCGAAGAAATCGTGCTGGTCCGGTGCGTAGATGAAGATCTGGGTGGCACCCTCGAACTCGCGCTGGGCGGTTTCCTTGATCAGCACCAGCGGGTCGTTGCCGGCCGGGTGCTGGAGGATGGCCTCAGTGTGCCAGGCCACATCATTGGCGGTGTGGCGCAGGAAATAGTCGTCGCCCAGTTGTGACCAGAGCTGCTCGGCTTCGTCCTGGTCGGTGCCATTGCGGACCAGGATGTCGATGGCCGAGATCTGGGTCTGGCGAATCTGCTCTTCGCGGTCCAGCGGGTTTTCCAGGCCGCGACGCAGTGCGCGCTTGGTCTCGGTGTATAGCTGGCGCAGCAGGCTGGCCCGCCAGGAGTTCCACAGGCTCGGGTTGGTGGCATTGATATCGGCCACGGTGAGTACGTAGAGGTAATCGAGCCGTGTCTGGTCGCCAACCAGGCGGGCGAAATCGAAGATCACCTGCGGATCGGACAGGTCCTTGCGCTGCGCGGTGGTCGACATCACCAGGTGATGCTGGACCAGCCAAGCCACCAGTCTCGTGTCCCAGGCGGGCAGGTGGTGACGAACGCCGAATGCCTCGGCATCGACTGCGCCAAGTTCGGAGTGGTCTCCGCCCCGGCCTTTGCCGATGTCGTGGTAGAGCCCGGCGATGTAGATCAGCTCTGGCTTGGGCAGCTTGTCAATCAGCTTGCTGGCCAGGGGGAACTTCTCCGCCAGTTCGGGCCATTTGAGCTTGCGCAGGTGCTTGATCAGGTTGAGCGTGTGGGCGTCGACCGTATAGATGTGGAACAGGTCGTGCTGCATCTGCCCGATGATGTGGCCGAATTCGGGCAGGTAGCGACCCAAAATACCGTAGCGGTTCATCCGCCGCAGGTTGCGGTGGATGCCCTGCTCGGACTTGAACAGTTCGATGAACAGGCTGGTGTTGCGGATGTCCTTGCGGAAATCGTCATCGATCAGGTGGCGGCTATCGCGCAGCAGTCGAATGGTGTCGGCCCGCACGCCCTTGATCTCGGGATGCTGAGCCATCAGGACGAAGATTTCCAGCAACGCAAAGGGCGTCCGCTTGAAGACGTTCGGGTGGGTGACCTCGATGTAGCCATCGCGCAACTGGAACCGGCTGTTCAGCGGATGCGCCTGACCGGACTCACCTGCGCGCAGGATCACTTCCTCGAAGTGCTGGTTGATCAGGTCGCTGACCTCGGCGACCCCCATCACCACGCGATAATACTTCTGCATGAATCGTTCGATGCCGAGCTTGCCGTTGCCGTCCTCGAAGCCAAGGAGGCTGGCAATTTTGCGCTGGTGGTCGAACAACAAGCGATCTTCGGCGCGCCCGGCGAGCATGTGCAGCGCATAGCGAACCTTCCAGAGAAACTCCTGGCCGGAGGCGAGCATGCTGCACTCGCTTTCGACGAGGAAACCCTGCAGGACCAGACCATGCAGGTTCAGGCTGCCGAACTGGCGACGAGCCACCCAGAGAATGGTCTGGATATCGCGCAGGCCACCTGGGGAACCCTTCACGTTTGGCTCCAGGTTGTACTCGGTGTCGTTGTACTTGGCGTGGCGCCCGCGCTGTTCCTGGCGTTTGGCGAGGAAGAAATCCTTGCTCGGCCACATCTGCTCGGAGCTGGTGACTGCCAGCATACGCTGGCGCAGGCTTTCCGGACCGGCGATGGTGCGGCTTTCCATCAGGTTGGTGATCACTGTGAGGTCCGCACGGGCCTCTTCAGCACACTCCGCGACCGAGCGGACGCTTTGGCCGACTTCCAGGCCAATGTCCCACAGCAGGGTGAGGAAGCCCTCGATGGGCTCGCGAAAAACTTCGTGATCTGCGCTGTCCAGCAGGATCAGCAGGTCGATATCAGAGAACGGGTGCAGCTCGCCACGGCCATAACCACCTACTGCAAGCAGGGCGATGTCGGCGTCTTCGCTCCAGTGGAAGCGCTCCCAGGCCGCCCGGAGGATCTGGTCGACGAACCAGGCGCGGTCCTCGACCAGCCGGCGGATATCGCGTCCGTTGGCGAAGCGGTTGTCGAGTACTTCGCGGGAACGGCGGATGGCCTTTTTGAAGGCAGCGATAGGGCTGGACTTCAGGGCCAGTTCCGCCTGGAACTGGCCGCGGTCGAACAACTCGGGATCCACCTGCGGCATCGAGCAGCCTTCCTTATATAGGGGCCAGGGTCAGGGCGAGGTGCGCGGCAGGGTATCGTCGCTGCGCAGGGTCAGGATTTCGTAGCCATCGGCAGTCACCAGGACCGTGTGTTCCCACTGCGCGGAGAGCTTGCGGTCCTTGGTGATGGCGGTCCAGCCGTCGCCGAGGAGCCGGGTTTCCGGGCGACCCTGGTTGATCATCGGCTCGATGGTGAAGGTCATGCCTTCCTTCAGTTCCAGGCCGGTACCAGCGCGGCCGTAATGCAATACCTGGGGCTCTTCGTGGAACACTGCGCCGATGCCGTGGCCACAGTACTCGCGAACGACCGAGTAGCCCAGCTTCTCGGCGTGCTTCTGGATCACCTCGCCGATATCGCCGAGGCGGGCGCCCGGGCGGACCAACTGGATGCCCTTGTACATGCATTCCTGGGTCACGCGGCAGAGTTTTTCGGCCCACTCAGGGATCTTGCCGACCAGGAACATCTTGCTGGTGTCGCCATGGTAGCCATCCTTGATCACCGTGATATCGATGTTGAGGATGTCACCTTCCTTGAGCGGCTTGTCGTTAGGAATCCCGTGGCAAACCACATGGTTGATCGAGGTGCAGATCGATTTCGGGAAGCCTTTGTAGTTGAGCGGCGCGGGGATGGCCTGCTGCACGTTGACGATGTAGTCGTGGCAGATACGGTCCAGCTCCTCGGTGGTCACGCCGGGTTTGACATGCTCGCCGATCATCTCAAGCACTTCTGCGGCCAGGCGGCCTGCAACGCGCATCTTCTCGATTTCGGCGGGTGTCTTGATGGTGACGGTCATATAAGCTCTCGGACGCAAGCGGAAAAGGGCTGATATTACCAGCTTCAAGGCCCAAGCCATAAGCCGGCGGCGCAAGGCTCTGTGCTTCTTGTGGCGTGAAGCCTGTAGCTTGGGGCGGCTTTTTATGCTATAAAACGCGCCGCTTTACGGGCAGCTTTGCCCGAAAGCACGAACCCACACACGTATCGACACGATATCCTGGGTGCCTGAAAGGGTTGGATATTGGGATGCGTGGAGGCATAACCCGACTTATCGAGGAATAGAAATGTCCCAAGTCAACATGCGCGATATGCTGAAGGCCGGTGTGCACTTCGGCCACCAGACCCGTTACTGGAACCCGAAAATGGGCAAGTACATTTTCGGCGCGCGCAACAAGATCCATATCATCAACCTTGAAAAAACCTTGCCGATGTTCAACGACGCCCTGAGCTTCGTTGAGAAGCTGGCTGCAGGCAAGAACAAGGTTCTGTTCGTCGGCACCAAGCGTTCCGCTGGCAAGATCGTTCGCGAAGAAGCTGCCCGTTGCGGCTCCCCGTACGTCGATCACCGCTGGCTGGGCGGCATGCTGACCAACTACAAGACCATCCGTCAGTCGATCAAGCGCCTGCGCGAGCTGGAAACCCAGTCCCAGGACGGCACCTTTGCCAAGCTGACCAAGAAAGAAGCCCTGATGCGTACCCGCGACCTCGAGAAGCTCGAGCGCAGCCTGGGTGGTATCAAGGACATGGGTGGTCTGCCGGACGCTCTGTTCGTGATCGACGTTGACCACGAGCGCATCGCCATCAGCGAAGCCAACAAGCTGGGCATCCCGGTAATCGGTGTTGTCGATACCAACAGCAGCCCTGAAGGCGTTGATTACGTGATTCCGGGTAACGACGACGCCATTCGCGCCGTTCAGCTGTACCTGAGCAGCGTTGCTGATGCTGTCATGCGCGGCCGTCAGAATGCCGTTGGTGGCCCTGACGAGTTCGTCGAAGAAGCTGCTTCCGAGGCCGCTGAAGGCTGAGTTAGAGCCATCTAGCGTTACCCGGTGCGCAAGAAGGGGGCTAAGCCCCCTTTTTGCCACCTCCGGATTGTGATTGCCCGGACCTCCGGGCCGAATGGTTGAAAACCGATTCATAGAGGATTGCGAACATGGCAGAGATTACTGCAGCCCTGGTTAAAGAACTGCGCGAGCGTACTGGCCTGGGCATGATGGATTGCAAGAAGGCGCTGACTGCCGCTGATGGCGATATCGAAAAAGCCATCGACGATATGCGCGCCGCTGGCGCCATCAAGGCCGCCAAGAAGGCCGGCAACATCGCCGCCGAAGGTGCCATCGCCGTTAAAGTGGCCGATGACAACAAGGCCGCCGTGATCATCGAAGTCAACTCCCAGACTGACTTCCTGGCCTTGCAGGACGATTTTAAGTCCTTCGTTGCCGCTTCCCTGGAACAGGCTTTCAGCGAGAAGCTGACTGACGCAGCCCCGCTGGTCGAGTCCCGCGAAGAAGCGCGTCTGGCCCTGGTTTCCAAGACTGGCGAAAACGTCAACATCCGTCGCCTGACCCGCGTCGAGGGTGATGTAGTTGGTGCTTACCTGCACGGCCACCGCATCGGTGTCGTGGTGAACCTGAAGGGTGGTACTCCGGAACTGGCCAAGGACATCGCCATGCACGTGGCTGCCAGCAATCCGCAGTTCCTGGATCCGTCCCAGGTTTCTGAAGAAGCCGTTGCCAAGGAAAAGGAAATCTTCCTGGCCCTGAACGCTGACAAGATCGCCGGCAAGCCGGAAAACATCGTCGAGAACATGGTCAAAGGCCGCATTAGCAAGTTCCTCGCCGAGGCCAGCCTGGTCGATCAACCGTTCGTCAAGGATCCGGAAGTCAAGGTCGGTGAACTGGCCAAGAAAGCCGGCGCCGAGATCGTTTCCTTCGTTCGTTACGAAGTAGGCGAAGGCATCGAGAAAGTCGAAGTCGACTTCGCTGCCGAAGTAGCTGCCCAAGTCGCCGCTACCAAGCAATAAGACGGCTTCGGCTGTCGCCCCGCAAGAGGCTGCCCGCTCACGCGCGCGGCCTCTTCGTCAAAGTGGGGAGCCGATTCGGGTGGTTCCCATGGCAGGCCCGAGTGACGGGCACCAACTGCCTTGCGCGTAGTCGAACTACGCGACTTATACAGGGTCGCATGACTCTGGAATTCAAATTGCGCCGCAGGAGAGATACGCAATGGCTCAGCAGGTGAGTGGTCGCCAACCTCGCTACAAACGCATTCTGCTCAAACTCAGCGGCGAAGCGCTGATGGGGTCTGAGGAGTTCGGTATCGATCCGAAGGTCCTTGATCGCATGGCGCTGGAGATCGGCCAGTTGGTCGGCATCGGCGTACAGGTAGGCCTGGTCATCGGCGGTGGCAACCTGTTCCGTGGTGCTGCCCTCAGTGCGGCCGGCATGGATCGAGTGACCGGCGACCACATGGGCATGCTGGCGACCGTGATGAACGCGCTGGCTATGCGCGATGCACTTGAACGGTCGAATATTCCCGCACTGGTGATGTCCGCTATTTCCATGGTCGGCGTGACGGATCATTACGATCGCCGCAAGGCCATGCGCCACCTGAGCTCGGGAGAAGTGGTGATTTTCTCTGCCGGTACTGGCAATCCCTTCTTCACCACTGATTCCGCGGCTTGCCTGCGCGCGATCGAGGTGGATGCTGATGTCGTGCTGAAGGCCACTAAGGTCGATGGCGTGTACACTGCCGACCCGTTCAAGGATCCCAATGCCGAGAAGTTCGAGCGCCTGACCTACGACGAGGTGTTGGATCGCAAGCTGGGTGTCATGGATCTGACGGCCATTTGTCTGTGTCGTGACCAGAAGATGCCGCTGCGGGTCTTCAATATGAATAAACCGGGTGCCCTGCTGAATATCGTGGTGGGCGGCGCCGAAGGAACTCTGATCGAGGAGGGCGAAAAATGATCAATGAGATCAAGCAAGACGCGCAGGAACGCATGAAGAAATCCCTGGAATCGCTGAATCATGCCTTCGCCAAGATCCGCACCGGTCGTGCGCACCCCAGCATCCTGGATAGCGTGATGGTGTCCTACTACGGTGCTGATACGCCGCTGCGTCAGGTCGCCAACGTCATCGCCGAGGACTCCCGTACCCTCGCTCTGACCGTTTTCGACAAGAGCATGATCCAGGCTGTCGAGAAGGCCATCATGACTTCTGACCTGGGTCTGAATCCGGCTACTGCCGGTACCACCATTCGCGTGCCGATGCCGGCTCTGACTGAAGAAACCCGCAAGGGCTACACCAAGCAGGCTCGCGCCGAGGCCGAGAACGCCCGCGTCGCCGTGCGCAACATCCGTCGTGATGCGCTGGCCCAGCTGAAAGATCTGGTGAAGGAAAAGGAAATCAGCGAAGACGAAGAGCGTCGCGCAGCTGAAGATGTCCAAAAGCTGACCGACAAGTTCGTTGCAGAGGTCGACAAGGCTCTGGAAGCCAAAGAAAACGATCTGATGGCGGTTTGACCTTCGGAAACTCCATGGATAAATCCCAGCAAGGCGTCAATCCAGCGGTGCCACGTCATGTGGCTATCATCATGGACGGTAATAACCGTTGGGCGAGGAAGCGCCTGCTGCCAGGCGTTGCCGGCCACAAGGCGGGAGTTGACGCTGTCAGGGCAGTGATCGAGGTGTGTGCCGACGCAGGCGTCGAAGTGCTCACCTTGTTCGCTTTCTCCAGTGAGAACTGGCAGCGTCCCGCGGACGAGGTCAGCGCTCTCATGGAGCTATTCCTGGCAGCGCTGCGTCGTGAGGTTCGTCGCCTCAATGACAACGACATTCGTCTGCGCATAATCGGTGATCGCTCGCGCTTCCATCCGGAGCTGCAGGCGGCCATGCGCGAGGCTGAGCTACTGACGGCTGGCCACCAGCGCTTCATTCTCCAGGTGGCGGCGAACTACGGTGGGCAGTGGGATATCACCCAGGCTGCGCAGCGGCTCGCTCGCGAAGTGCAAGCGGGTCATCTGCAGGTGGAAGACATCACCCCGCAGTTGCTCCAGGGGTGCCTCGCTACGGGGGACCAGCCCCTGCCTGACCTGTGCATTCGTACGGGGGGGGATCACCGTATCAGTAACTTCCTGTTGTGGCAGCTCGCCTATGCCGAGTTGTATTTCTCCGACCTGTTCTGGCCTGACTTCAAGCATGAAGCCATGCGTAAAGCGCTGGCTGATTTCGCCAAGCGTCAGCGCCGCTTCGGCAAGACAAGCGAGCAGCTGGAAGCTGAGGCGCGATCGAAATGCTGAAACAACGCATCATCACCGCACTGGTGCTGCTACCCATCGCCCTGGCGGGCTTCTTCTGGCTGAGCGGTGGCGCGTTTGCGCTGTTCATCGGTGCGGTGGTGACGCTCGGTGGCTGGGAGTGGGCTCGCCTGGCGGGATTGCCTTCCCAGGCTCAGCGCATAGCTTATGCTGCGGTCGTCGCTGTGCTTCTGCTTGGGCTCTACCATCTGCGCGCTTTGGCGGCCTGGGTGTTGCTTGTTGGGGTGGTCTGGTGGTTGCTCGCGACATTGCTGGTGCTGAACTACCCGGCCAGCAGTCGTTACTGGGACGGCCGGTTCGGGAAGCTCCTGATCGGTTTCCTGATTCTGTTGCCGGCCTGGCAAGGCTTGATGCTATTCAAGCAATGGCCGCTCGCGAATTGGCTGATCCTTTCGGTGATGGTGCTGGTTTGGGCAGCGGATATCGGCGCCTATTTCTCCGGCAAGGCATTCGGCAAGCGCAAGTTGGCCCCGCAGGTTAGTCCCGGCAAAAGCTGGGAAGGGCTGGTTGGCGGCTTGCTGGCAAGCCTGCTGATCACCGTTGGCGTGGGTATCTACCGTGGCTGGAGTGCCAGTGAGCTGCTTTGGGCTCTGGGTGGTGCCGCGCTAGTGGTTCTGATATCGGTCGTGGGAGACTTGACTGAAAGCATGTTCAAGCGGCAGTCCGGGATCAAGGACAGTAGCAACCTGCTTCCGGGGCATGGTGGCGTGCTTGATCGCATCGATAGCCTGACTGCGGCTATCCCATTCTTTGCTGCGCTGCTGTGGGCGGCCGGGTGGGGTGCGCTTTGACACAGCCGCAACGTATTACCGTCCTGGGGGCAACCGGCTCGATCGGTCTCAGCACCCTTGATGTGATTGCCCGGCATCCAGAACGTTACCAGGCATTTGCCCTCAGCGGTTTCAGTCGCCTGACCGAACTGGAAGCGCTCTGCTTGCGTCATCGCCCATGTTTCGCTGCAGTGCCGGACGCTGACTCCGCGCGCCATTTGCAGGGAAGTTTGTTGGCTGCGGGGCTCGAAACCCGTGTTCTGGTCGGCGAGCAAGGTCTTTGTGAAATCGCTGCACATCCGGATGTGGATGCCGTGATGGCTGCAATCGTCGGTGCGGCGGGGCTTCAGCCTACCTTGGCCGCGGTTGAAGCGGGTAAGCGCGTGCTGCTGGCCAACAAGGAAGCGTTGGTGATGTCCGGTGCCCTGTTCATGCAGTCTGTTCGCCGCAGCAATGCCGTGCTGCTACCGATCGATAGCGAACATAACGCAATTTTTCAGTGCTTGCCGACCGACTATTCCCGCGGTTTGGCCGATGTTGGCGTGCGTCGCATCCTCCTTACGGCCTCTGGGGGGCCGTTCCGTGAGTTGCCGCTGGAGCGGTTGCCGGATGTGTCCCCCGAGCAGGCTTGTGCGCATCCCAACTGGTCCATGGGGCGGAAGATATCCGTCGATTCGGCGAGCATGATGAACAAGGGGTTGGAGCTGATCGAGGCTTGCTGGCTGTTCGACGCACGGCCGGCACAGATCGAAGTGGTGATCCATCCGCAGAGCGTGATTCATTCACTGGTCGATTATGTCGATGGTTCGGTGTTGGCGCAGCTGGGTAATCCCGACATGCGCACGCCCATCAGTCATGCGTTGGCCTGGCCGGAGCGTATCGATTCCGGCGTTTCTGCGCTGGACCTGTTCAGTGTGGCGCGTCTGGATTTCCAGGCGCCTGACGAGCAGCGCTTTCCTTGTCTGCGACTTGCGCGCCAGGCCGCCGAGGCTGGCGCCAGCGCGCCAGCCATGCTCAATGCGGCCAACGAGGTTGCCGTCGCGGCGTTTCTTGACCGACGCATCCGCTTCACCGAGATCGCGAGTATCATCGATGAAGTGCTGAACCGCGAAGCCGTGATCGCGGTCGAAACGCTGGATGCTGTCTTGCAGGCCGATGTTCGTGCCAGAGCTGTGGCCGGGCAATGGTTAGTCCGTCACGGGCGTTAGTCCCGGAGGAAACCGATGAGTGCGCTCTATATGATCCTTGGCACCCTGGTGGCGCTGGGGGTGCTGGTCACCTTCCATGAGTTCGGCCATTTCTGGGTCGCCCGTCGTTGTGGTGTCAAAGTCCTGCGATTCTCTGTCGGTTTCGGTAGCCCACTGTTCCGTTGGCATGATCGCCATGGCACCGAGTTTGTCGTGGCCGCCATTCCGCTCGGTGGCTACGTGAAAATGCTGGACGAGCGTGAGGCCGAGGTGCCCGCTGACCAGTTGGATCAGTCCTTCAATCGCAAGCCGGTTGGGCAGCGTATTGCCATCGTGGCGGCCGGTCCGGTGGCCAACTTTCTGCTTGCGCTCCTGTTCTTCTGGGTGCTCGCGTTGCTGGGCAGTCAGCAGGTCAAGCCAGTGATCGGCTCGGTAGCGCCTGGCAGTATTGCTGCTTCGGCAGGATTGGAGTCCGGCCAGGAAATCATCTCGATCGACGGCAAAGACGTTACCGGTTGGTCGGCGGTCAACCTGCAGCTCGTTCGCCGTCTGGGTGAGAGTGGTTCCCTGCAGGTCAGTATTCGTGACGCGGGGGATAGTGCTACCCAGATCCGCGAGCTGCAGCTCAATGATTGGCTGAAGGGCGTCGATGAGCCTGATCCGATCGGTGCGCTTGGCATCACGCCCTGGCGTCCTGCTATTGCGCCGGTTCTCGCTGAGCTGGATCCAAAAGGTCCGGCCCAGGCTGCCGGTCTGAAGCTGGGCGATCGTCTCCTGACCTTGGATGGACAGGCACTCGATGACTGGCAACAGTTGGTAGAACGTGTGCGCAAACGTCCGGCCGAGCGAGTCGCCTTCAGCGTTGAGCGCGAGGGTCAGGTGCTGGAGGTGCAGGTCACCTTGGCCGCACGTGGCGAGGCGGAAGCACGTAGCGGCTACCTGGGTGCGGGGGTGAAGGGCGTGGAGTGGCCGCCCGAAATGTTGCGCGAAGTCAGCTATGGGCCACTTGAAGCTGTTGCCGAGGCAGCCTCGCGTACATGGTCCATGAGCCTCCTAACACTGGATTCTCTAAAGAAAATGTTGCTCGGCGAGCTCTCGGTAAAAAACTTGAGCGGGCCGATAACCATTGCTAAAGTGGCGGGCGCTTCGGCCCAGTCGGGCGTAGGGGACTTCCTCAATTTCCTCGCCTACCTGAGCATAAGCCTGGGGGTTCTCAATTTGTTGCCAATCCCTGTCCTGGACGGGGGGCACCTGCTCTTTTACCTGATTGAAATGGCGCGTGGACGTCCATTGTCGGAGCGGGTGCAGGCGTGGGGGGTACAGATTGGCATCAGCTTGGTCGTGGGGGTCATGTTGCTTGCCCTGGTCAACGATCTGAGTCGTCTGTAACGAATCTTAGAATGCTGAGTCTGCCGCCTTGTGCGGCAGATTCTTTATTACCGGTTGGAATAAAAAAGGACTTCATGAAACGCTTGTTGCTACCTGCGGTGCTCGCCGCACTCATGATCGCCGAGGTTCACGCCGAGTCCTTCACCATCTCCGACATCCGCGTCAACGGCCTGCAGCGTGTCTCCGCCGGCAGCGTCTTTGGTGCCCTGCCGCTCAACGTTGGCGAACAGGCGGATGATCGCCGCCTGGTGGAAGCCACCCGTTCGCTGTTCAAGACCGGGTTCTTCCAGGATATCCAGCTCGGCCGTGACGGCAACGTCCTGGTCATCAGCGTCGTCGAGCGTCCTTCCATCTCCAGCATCGAGATCGAAGGCAACAAGGCAATTACCACCGAGGACCTGCTCAAGGGCCTGAAGCAATCCGGCCTGGCTGAGGGGGAGATCTTCCAGCGCGCCACTCTGGAAGGCGTTCGGAACGAGTTGCAGCGCCAGTATGTGGCGCAGGGTCGCTACTCTGCAGGAATCGAGGCGGAGGTGATCCCGCAGCCGCGCAACCGCGTTGCACTGAAGATCAACATCAATGAAGGTTCCGTCGCGGCTATCCAACACATCAACGTGGTGGGCAATACCGTATTCCCCGACGAGGACCTGATCGACCTGTTCGAACTCAAGACCACCAACTGGCTGTCGTTCTTCAAGAACGACGACAAGTACGCTCGCGAAAAGCTGTCAGGTGACCTCGAGCGTCTGCGTTCCTACTACCTGGATCGCGGCTACATCAATATGGACATTTCCTCGACCCAGGTGTCCATCACCCCAGACAAGAAGCACGTTTACATCACCGTCAACGTCGACGAGGGTGAGAAATACACGATCCGTGAGGTCAAGCTTTCCGGCGACCTGAAGGTGCCGGAGGAAGAAGTGAAGTCCCTGCTGCTGGTACAGGAAGGGCAAGTGTTCTCGCGCAAGGTGATGACGACTACGTCGGAGCTGATCACCCGCCGCCTGGGTAACGAAGGCTATACCTTCGCAAACGTCAACGGCGTGCCTGAGCCCCATGACGAGGACAACACCGTTTCCGTCACCTTCATGGTGGACCCGGGCAAGCGTGCCTATGTCAATCGCATCAACTTCCGAGGCAACACCAAGTCCGAGGACGAGGTGCTGCGTCGTGAAATGCGTCAGATGGAAGGCGGCTGGGCTTCGACCTACCTGATCGACCAGTCGAAGACCCGTCTGGAACGTCTGGGCTTCTTCAAGGAAGTAAACGTTGAAACCCCGCAGGTGCCCGGCACCGACGATCAGGTTGACGTCAATTACACGGTGGAAGAGCAGCCGTCCGGTTCCATCACCGCCAGCGTCGGTTTCGCCCAGAGCGCCGGCCTGATCCTGGGTGGATCGATCAGCCAGAACAACTTCCTCGGTACCGGCAACAAGGTCAGCATTGGTCTGACCCGTAGCGAGTACCAGACCCGATACAACTTCGGCTTCGTCGATCCCTACTGGACTGCAGACGGCGTCAGTCTGGGCTACAACGCTTTCTATCGCAGCACCGACTACGACGACCTCGACGTCGACGTGTCCAGTTATGCGGTGGACAGCCTGGGGGCCGGTGTCAGCATTGGTTATCCGATCAGCGAGACTGCTCGCTTGACCTATGGCCTTACCGTGCAGCAGGACGACATCAATACCGGCATCTACACCGTCGATGAAATCTTCGATTTCATCGAACAGGAAGGTGACAGCTACACCAACTTCAAGGCGTCTGTCGGCTGGTCCGATTCGACGCTGAACCGTGGCGTGCTTGCCAACCGTGGTTACTCCCAGAGCCTGGTTCTTGAAAGCACGATCCCAGGTAGTGACCTGTCGTTCTTCAAGCTCGACTACCGTGGCCAGTTGTTCACTCCGCTGACCCAGAACACTGCGCTGCGCTGGCACACCGAGTTGGGCTACGGCGACAGCTATGGCTCGACCTCCGAACTGCCGTTCTATGAGCATTACTTCGCGGGTGGTTTCAACTCCGTACGCGGTTTCGAGGACAGCAGCCTTGGCCCGCGTAGTACACCGAGCACCGGCACGAAGCCTGGTACAGCTTTCGACCCTGACCAGGACCCGCTGCCGTTTGGTGGTAACGTGTTGGTCCAGGGCGGGGTGGAGTTGCTGTTCCCGCTGCCGTTCGTCAAAGATCAGCGTCAATTGCGTTCCGTGGTCTTCTGGGATGTGGGTAACGTGTTCGATACCAGTTGTTCGTCGACCGCGACCAACTGTAACAGCATCAATGCGAGTGACCTTGCCAGTTCCGTGGGTGTAGGCCTGACCTGGATTACCGCGCTGGGACCGTTGAGCTTCAGCTTGGGTATGCCGGTCAAGAAGCCGGACAATGCCGATACCCAAGTGTTCCAGTTCTCCTTGGGCCAGACTTTCTAATCGTTTGACTATTGCTTGAAGACAACAGTTTTTGTTGCGGGAGTGCATCGTGCGTAAGTTGACTCAATTCGTTCTGGTTGCCGCTGCGTTGATGGCGACCCCGGTATTTGCCGAGATGAAGATCGCGGTACTGAACTACCAGATGGCGCTGCTCGAATCCGATTCCGCGAAGAAGTACGCGGTTGATGCCGAGAAGAAGTTTGGTCCGCAACTGAACAAGCTGAAAACGCTCGAAAGCGACGCCAAACGCATCCAGGACCGCCTGGTGAGCGGTGGTGACAAGATGCCGCAGGCGGAGCGTGAGCGCTTGGAGCTCGAGTTCAAGCAGAAGGCCCGTGACTTCCAGTTCCAGTCCAAGGAGCTGAACGAAGCCAAGGCCGTTGCCGACCGTGACATGCTCAAGCAGCTCAAGCCGAAACTGGACAAGGCGGTCGAGGAAGTCCTGAAGAAGGGCAGCTACGATCTGGTGCTTGAGCGTGGTGCTGTGGTTGACGTCAAACCGCAATACGACATCACTCGCCAAGTCATCGAGCGCATGAACCAGCTGCGTTGATGATGAGTACCCCGGCGTTCACGCTCGGCCAGTTGGCCGGGCTACTTGGTGCCACGCTGCGTGGTGCCGAAGAAACGGTCATCACTGGACTGGCAACCCTCCAGGAGGCGAGTGCCGGTGAGCTGACCTTCCTTGCCAACCCCCAGTACCGCAAGTACCTCGCCAGTACCAGGGCGTCAGCTGTGTTGCTGACCGAGGCTGATGCCGAGAGCTATGCGGGTAGTGCGTTGGTGGTTGCGAACCCTTACCTGGCCTACGCGCAGCTTTCCCATCTGTTCGATCGCAAGCCAAAGGCCCAGCCGGGGGTTCATGCCACTGCATTGATCGCGAAGGACGCCCACGTCGATCCGTCTGCCTGCATCGGTGCCTATGTGGTGATCGAATCAGGCGCGCAGATTGGTGCGGGCGTGGCGCTGGGCGCCCATTGCTTCGTTGGTGCTCGCAGCGTGATCGGCGAGGGCGGCTGGTTGGCGCCACGGGTGACGCTCTACCACGATGTGAAGATCGGCAAGCGTGTGGTGATTCAATCCGGCGCGGTCATTGGAGGCGAAGGCTTCGGCTTTGCCAGCGAGAAGGGCGTCTGGCAGAAAATCGCCCAGATTGGTGGCGTGAGCATTGGCGATGATGTGGAGATTGGTGCCAACACCACCATCGATCGCGGCGCACTGGCTGACACCCTGATCGGTAACGGGGTGAAGTTGGACAACCAGATCATGATCGCTCACAACGTGCAGGTCGGTGACAACACCGCGATGGCAGGTTGTGTCGGCATTTCCGGCAGCACCAAGATCGGCCGCAATTGTATGATTGCCGGCGGCGTCGGCATGGTCGGGCACATCGAAGTCTGTGATGGCGTATTCGTCACCGGCATGACAATGGTGACCCGTTCTATCACCGAACCGGGTGCCTACTCTTCCGGTACCGCGATGCAACCCGCTGCGGAATGGAAGAAGAGCGCTGCCCGTATTCGCCAGTTGGACGACATGGCGCGTCGTCTGCAACAACTGGAAAAACGCCTGGAGGCAGTGACCCCGGGCGGGGATGCTCCATCAGATGCGTGATCCACGCAGCGCCGTGCATCCCAAATCCATTCAGAAGGCTCCAGGAACATGATGGACATCAACGAGATTCGCGAATACCTGCCGCACCGCTACCCCTTCCTCTTGGTGGACCGGGTGGTGGACCTTGATGTTGAAGGCAAGCGCATTCGCGCCTACAAGAATGTCAGCATCAATGAGCCGTTCTTCAATGGGCATTTCCCGCAGCATCCGATCATGCCGGGTGTGTTGATCATCGAAGCAATGGCTCAGGCCGCCGGCATCCTTGGATTCAAGATGCTGGACGTCAAGCCGGCTGACGGGACGCTTTACTACTTCGTGGGCTCCGACAAGCTGCGCTTCCGCCAGCCGGTGCTGCCGGGTGACCAGTTGATCCTCGAAGCGCAGTTCATCAGCGTCAAGCGCGGCATCTGGAAGTTCGACTGCCGTGCCAGCGTGGACAGCAAGGAAGTCTGCTCGGCAGAGATCATCTGTGCGGAACGCAAACTATGAGTTTGATTGACCCTCGCGCCATTATCGATCCGTCGGCCAAGCTGGCGGATGACGTTCAGGTCGGCCCCTGGTCGATCATTGGACCCGATGTGGAAATCGGCGAGGGTACCGTGGTCGGTCCTCATGTCGTCATCAAGGGGCCGACCCGCATCGGCAGGTACAACCGGATTTTCCAGTTTTCTTCTGTTGGCGAGGACACGCCTGACCTGAAGTACAAGGGTGAGCGCACCCGGCTGGTGATCGGTGATCACAATGTGATCCGTGAGGGCGTGACCATTCACCGCGGCACCGTGCAGGACCGCGCTGAAACCACGATCGGCGATCACAACCTGCTGATGGCCTATGTTCACATCGGCCATGACAGTGTCATCGCCAATCACTGCATCCTGGTCAACAATACGGCGCTCGCCGGCCATGTGCATGTCGATGACTGGGCGATCCTGTCCGGCTACACGCTGGTGCATCAGTTCTGCCGCATCGGCGCCCACAGCTTTTCCGGCATGGGCACCGCTATCGGCAAGGATGTGCCGGCCTATGTCACTGTATTCGGCAATCCGGCCGAAGCACGCAGCATGAACTTCGAGGGCATGCGCCGTAGAGGTTTTAGTACCGAGGCGATCCAGGCCTTGCGCCGTGCATACAAGGTGGTTTACCGCCAGGGGCTCACGGTTGAGCAGGCACTGGCCGAGCTTGCCGAGACGTCCGCGCAGTATCCGGAAGTGGCTGTATTCCGGGACTCGATCCAGGCCTCCACTCGCGGCATCACCCGCTAAGCCATGGCATCCAGATTGCGCGTCGCGCTAGTTGCCGGCGAGGCGTCCGGCGACATACTTGGCTCCACCCTGATGCAGGCCCTCAAGGTTCAGCATCCCGATGTCGAGTTCATCGGGGTTGGGGGGGGGCGAATGCAGGCTGAAGGCCTGGAGCCCTATTTCCCGATGGAGCGCTTGTCCGTGATGGGCTTGGTGGAGGTGCTCGGTCGCCTTCCTGAGCTGCTTGCGCGCCGTAAGCGGCTGATCACTACCCTTATCGAAGCGCGGCCGGATGTGTTCATCGGCATCGATGCGCCCGACTTCAATCTGGGTGTCGAGCTGAAGCTGCGCCACGCCGGTATCAAGACGGTCCACTACGTCAGCCCGTCGGTCTGGGCGTGGCGGCAGAAGCGTGTCCTGAAGATTCGCAAGGGCTGTGATCTGATGCTCACCCTGTTTCCCTTCGAGGCGCGCTTCTACGAAGAGCAAGGCGTGCCAGTCCGGTTCGTCGGGCACCCGCTGGCCGATGCCATCCCGCTTGAGACCGATCGACTGGCAGCTCGCCGTGCGCTAGGCCTGCCCGGCGAGTCGCCGGTGGTAGCGCTGATGCCTGGAAGCCGTGGAGGGGAAGTGGCCAAGCTTGGCGAGCTGTTCCTGGACGCGGCCGAGCGCTTGCGCTCGATGCGTCCTGGGGTCCAGTTCGTATTGCCATGCGCATCGCCAGAACGACGCGCCCAAGTAGAGGCCATGCTGGCCGGTCGCGATCTTGCGTTGACGTTGCTCGATGGCCGTTCCCATGAAGCGCTGGCCGCTTGCGATGCGGTACTGATTGCTTCCGGGACTGCGACGCTCGAGGCGCTGCTATACAAACGCCCCATGGTAGTTGCCTACCGGGTAGCGCCACTCACCTATCGCATTCTCAAGCGGTTGGTGAAGAGCCCGTTCGTATCGCTTCCGAACCTCCTGGCCCAGCGCCTGCTGGTCCCTGAACTACTACAGGATGCTGCTACGCCGGAAGCACTGTCCGGGGCGATGGGAGCGTTGCTTGAAGGCGGTGGGGTCCAGACTGAGGGCTTCGATGCAATCCATCGGACGCTTCGCCAGGACGCATCGCGCCAGGCTGCTGACGCCATTCTGAAGTTGGTAGGAGCTCGCTGATGCAACTCGGACTGGATTTCAGCCTGGTGGAAGAGTTGGTCGCAGGTGTCGACGAAGTCGGGCGTGGCCCTCTTTGTGGTCCAGTGGTCACTGCCGCGGTGATTCTCGACCCTGCTCGGCCTATTGCCGGGCTCAATGACTCGAAGAAACTCTCCGAAACACGCCGCGAAGCGTTGTTCGATGAAATTCGAGAGAAGGCATTGGCCTGGTGTATCGCCCGCGCCGAGGTGGAGGAGATTGATCGTCTCAACATCCTGCATGCGACGATGCTGGCGATGCAACGGGCCGTGGAAGGGCTCTCGGTCACTCCCAGGATGGCACTGATCGATGGAAACCGTTGCCCCAAACTCGCGGTTCCAAGCGCGCCGGTGGTCAAGGGTGACAGCCAGGTGCCGGCTATTGCTGCCGCCTCCATTCTGGCCAAAGTGAGTCGTGATCGGGAGATGCAGGAGCTCGATTCGCTTTATCCGGGCTATGGGATCGCTGGTCACAAGGGTTATCCCACGGCAGTTCATCTCGAGGCGCTGAGGCGCCTGGGCCCGACGCCGATCCATCGGCGCTCCTTCGGGCCGGTCAGGGACCTGCTGGACGCCCCTCGCTAGCTTCAGCGTCGATTTCTCAACAGCGCCTGGCGAATTTCAACTTGAATTGCCTGCTCGTTTAGCGGAAAGTGCCGCCCTTTTTTTGCAGCCCACGTGGCCGCAGGAATTCGTCCGCCGCCTCACGAGCTATCTCTCTGCGGCGGTCCCGCCGGCCTGTCCCAGATGGGCCTACACCAACAAACCGCCACAAGCGGTAGAGGGAGCTCCCCATGCAAGAGATTGCGAATCTGGCAGTCGATTTTCTCAATGGCCTAATCTGGGGCAAGGTGCTGATCTGGCTGCTCGTAGTCAGTGGCCTGTACTTCACGCTGCGCCTGGGCTTGATCCAGTTTCTCCATTTTGGCCATACCTTCACCGTACTGAAAGGCAGCCGCCAGTCCGACGAGGCGGGTATCTCCTCGTTCCAGGCGCTGTGTACTTCTTTGGCTGCACGTGTCGGCACCGGTAACGTCGCAGGTGTTGCTGTAGCCATCACGCTGGGTGGCCCAGGTGCAGTCTTCTGGATGTGGATGATCGCGATGATCGGAATGGCAACAGGCTTCGTCGAGGCGACCCTGGCCCAGCTGTTCAAGATCCGTGACGACAACGGCCAGTTCCGTGGCGGTCCGGCCTACTACATGGAGAAGGGGCTGGGTGCACGCTGGATGGGCATTCTCTTCTCGATCTTCCTGATCCTCGCCTTCGGCTTTGTATTCAACTCCGTGCAGGCCAATACCATCAGTGGTGCAATGCAGGGCGCTTTCGATGTGCCGATCTGGATCAGTGGCGTGGCTCTGGTGATCGTCACTGCCCTGATCATCTTCGGCGGCCTGCGCTCTATTGCACGATTCTCCGAGTTGGCGGTGCCTTTCATGGCGGTGGCTTACTTACTGCTCGCCGTCGTGCTGATCCTGATCAACATCACCGAGATTCCGCGCATCCTGGCGCTGATCGTCAAGAGTGCATTCGGGCTGCATGAGGCCGCAGCCGGCGGTGTTGCGGCAGCGGTAATGAACGGCTTCAAGCGTGGCCTGTTCTCCAACGAAGCCGGTATGGGCTCGGCGCCTAATGCGGCCGCGTCGGCTACTCCTTACCCACCTCACCCGGCCTCCCAGGGCTATGTGCAGATGGCGGGCGTATTCATCGACACACTGATGATCTGCACGGCCTCCGCGGCGATCATCTTGCTGGCAGGCCCGCAGCCGGGTGAAGGCATCACCCTGGTGCAGAACGCGATGACCAGCCAGGTCGGTGACTGGGGCAAGTACTTCCTGGCCGTGATCATCCTGTTCTTCGCCTTCACGTCGATCGTCGCCAACTATTTCTACGCTGAGAACTGCCTGGTGTTCCTTGAGCACAATCACCCTGCTGGGCTGCTGGTTTTCCGGCTCGCGGTGTTGGGAATGGTCATGTTCGGTGCGATGGCTTCGCTGCCCTTCGTCTGGAGCCTCGCCGATGTCTCCATGGGTTTGATGGCGATCACCAACCTGATTGCGATCCTGCTGCTGTCCAAGTTGGCCTTCAAGCTGGCCAAGGACTACAACGCCCAGCGCAAGGCCGGCAAGCTGCCGACCTTCGATGCCAGCCAATACCCGGAGATCCAGGCCAAACTCGAGCCGGGTGTCTGGGACAAGAAACACTGATCCTGGACGTCACCGGCGCCAACCGGGGCAATCCGACTGCCTGTCGATGACGCCAAACCTGTAGCTTTGCACGAGGGCCCGGTACAATCCGGGCCCTGTCGTTTTCGCGTTTTGCATAGGACTTCCATGACTGTTTCCTTCGTCCATCTGCGTCTGCATACCGAATACTCCCTGGTCGATGGCCTGGTGCGGGTAAAGCCGCTGGTCAAGGCCGTGGCCGGTGCAGGCATGCCGGCGGTAGCGGTCACTGACCAGAGCAACATGTGCTCGCTGGTGAAGTTCTACAAGACCTCCATGGGAGGGGGCATCAAGCCCATCTGTGGGGCCGACATCTGGCTGGCCAGTCGAGAGGAAGACGGCCCGCTGAGTCGTATGACCCTGTTGGCGATGAATGCCAAGGGCTACCGCAACCTGACTGAGCTGGTCTCCCGTGGCTGGACTGAAGGCCAGAGCAATGACTTGGTGATCATCCAGCGCGACTGGGTGAAGGAGGCGGCGGAGGGGCTGATTGCCATGTCTGGCGCCAAGGAAGGGGAGATCGGCATGGCCCTGCTGAATGGCGACTCGGCCACTGCCGAGGCGCTGCTCGCCGAGTGGCAGGCTGTTTTTCCCGACCGCTTCTATCTGGAGTTGCAGCGTACAGCGCGGGTGAATGATGAAGAGCACGTGCATGCGGCCGTTGCGCTTGCCGATCGCTGCGGTGCCGCGCTGGTGGCGACCAACGACGTGCGCTTCATCAAACAGGGTGATTTCGAGGCACATGAGACCCGCGTCTGCATTGGCGAGGGGCGTGCGCTCGACGACCCGCGTCGTCCGCGCACCTATTCTGACCAGCAGTACCTCAAGTCTCCTGAAGAAATGTGGGAGCTGTTCAGCGACATTCCGGAAGCGCTGGAAAACACTGTAGAAATCGCCAAGCGCTGCAACATCGAGGTGCAACTGGGCAAATACTTCCTGCCTGACTTTCCGACTCCGAACGGGATGGGCATCGACGATTACCTGCGGCACGTATCCTTCGAGGGCCTGGAAGAGCGCCTCGCGGTGCTATGGCCGAAAGAAACAACGCCCAACTACGAAGAGAAACGGCAGATCTATATCGACCGCCTCAACTTCGAGCTGGACATCATCATCCAAATGGGTTTCCCCGGTTACTTCCTCATCGTGATGGACTTCATCAAATGGGCGAAGAACAACGGCGTGCCGGTGGGTCCGGGCCGGGGGTCGGGCGCCGGGTCGCTAGTGGCCTACGTGTTGAAGATTACCGACCTCGACCCCCTGGCCTATGACCTGCTCTTCGAGCGCTTCCTCAATCCTGAGCGGATATCCATGCCCGACTTCGACGTCGACTTCTGCATGGACGGTCGCGATCGGGTGATCGATTACGTGGCCGACGCCTATGGCCGCAATGCGGTGAGCCAGATCATCACCTTCGGCTCAATGGCTGCCAAGGCGGTGGTGCGCGACGTGGCACGTGTTCAGGGCAAGTCCTACGGCCTGGCAGACAAGCTGTCCAAGATGATCCCCTTCGAAGTGGGAATGACCTTGGAAAAGGCCTTTGAGCAGGAGGAGATGCTCCGCGACTTCCTCAAGGTCGATGAAGAGGCCCAGGAAATCTGGGACATGGCGCTTAAGCTGGAAGGCATCACCCGTGGCACCGGCAAGCATGCCGGTGGTGTGGTGATCGCGCCCACCAAGCTCACCGACTTCTCGCCCATCGCTTGTGACGAGGAGGGCGGCGGCCTGGTGACCCAGTTCGACAAGGATGACGTCGAGGCGGCCGGTCTGGTGAAGTTCGACTTCCTGGGCTTGCGAACGCTGACCATCATCAAGTGGGCCATGGAGACGATCAACCGGGAGCAGGCTCGAAAGGGGCTTGAGCCGCTGAACATCGACTTCATCCCGCTGGACGACAAGAAGACCTACGACCTTCTGCAGAAGGCAGAAACCACCGCAGTATTCCAGCTCGAATCCCGTGGCATGAAGGAGCTGATCAAGAAGCTGAAGCCCGACTGCCTGGAAGACCTTATCGCGCTGGTGGCGCTGTTCCGCCCCGGCCCGCTGCAATCGGGCATGGTGGACGACTTCATCAACCGTAAGCACGGCCGCGCCGAGCTGGCGTACCCGCACCCGGATTACCAGTACGAAGGCCTCAAGCCGGTACTGGCGCCCACCTACGGCATCATCCTTTACCAGGAACAGGTGATGCAGATTGCCCAGGTCATGGCCGGATATACCCTCGGCGGGGCCGACATGCTGCGCCGAGCCATGGGTAAGAAGAAGCCGGAGGAGATGGCCAAGCAACGCGGCGGCTTCATCGAAGGTTGCGCCAGTAACGGTATTGATGCCGAACTAGCGGGTAACATCTTCGATCTGGTGGAAAAGTTTGCCGGTTACGGGTTCAACAAATCCCACTCGGCGGCCTACGGCCTGGTGTCCTATCAGACGGCCTGGCTCAAGACGCACTTCCCATCGCCCTTCATGGCGGCGGTGCTCTCGGCGGATATGCACAACACCGAGAAGGTGGTGACCCTGATCGAGGAGTGCCGCAGCATGAAGCTGCGCATCCTCGCACCGGACGTGAACAACTCCGACTTCATGTTCACCGTCGACGGTGATGGGCGAATCGTCTACGGCCTGGGTGCCATCAAGGGCGTGGGCGAAGGGCCGGTGGAGGCCATCGTCGAATGCCGTAACGAAGGCGGGCCATTCAAGGACCTGTTCGACTTCTGTAATCGCGTTGACCTCAAACGCATCAACAAACGCACCCTCGAGGCGTTGATTCGGGGAGGGGCGTTGGATCGTCTCGGTCCGTACTTCAGCGATGAAGCCAAGGCCTATCAGGCCAATGTCGACCGCAATCGAGCGGTCCTGCTGGCTGCCATGGAAGAAGCGATCCAGGCTGCGGAACAGACCGCGCGCAGCCATGACAGCGGCCATATGGACCTGTTCGGCGGCTTGTTCGCCGAACCGGAGGCAGATGTCTACGCCAATCATCGCAATGCCAAGGAGCTCTCCCTCAAAGAGCGCCTGAAAGGCGAGAAGGACACCCTCGGCCTCTATCTCACCGGTCATCCGATCGATGAGTATGAAGGCGAGGTTCGTCGCTTCGCCCGCCAGCGTATTGTCGAGCTCAAACCGGCGCGCGACACCCAGACCATCGCCGGTCTGATCGTCAACTTGCGGGTCATGAAGAACAAGAAAGGCGACAAGATGGGCTTTATCACCCTCGATGATCGCTCTGGCCGTATCGAGGCTTCGCTTTTTGCCGAAGCGTTCAATGCCGCCCACGGCCTGCTGCAGACCGATGCCCTGGTGGTGGTGGAGGGTGAGGTCAGTCATGACGACTTTTCGGGGGGGCTGCGTCTGCGCGCCAAACGGGTCATGAGCCTGGAGGAGGCCCGTACCGGGTTGGCGGAAAGCCTGCGCATGAAGCTGGATGTCTCGATGCTGCAGGGTGACCGCCTGCGTTGGTTGGCCGAATTGTGTGGCCGTCACCGTGGGTCTTGTCCCTTGACCCTGGAGTACAGCGGCAGCGATGCTCGTGCCTTGTTGCAGTTCGGTGATGCCTGGCGCATCGATCCGGCTGACACATTGATTCAGGCATTGCGTGACCAGTTTGGGCGCGACAACGTCTTTCTGCACTACCGCTGAAGCGAACGCGGAATTCCCCTCGCTTCAGCCGATTTCGATTTGATCTCGACCCACACGCGCCCAATCCCTTAAGGTAGGGCGCCAAATGGAACCAGCCGCCTGGCCCCAAGCGCACGACGGAAGCCTATGAACCCGAACTTTCTAGATTTCGAACAGCCCATCGCCGATCTGCAAGCCAAGATCGAGGAGCTGCGTCTGGTCGGTAACGACAACGCGCTGAACATCACCGATGAGATCTCTCGCCTGCAGGAAAAGAGCAGTGCGCTCACCGAGAGCATCTTCGGCAATTTGTCCAGCTGGCAGATCGCCCAACTGGCCCGCCATCCGCGTCGTCCGTACACCCTCGACTACATCGAACACATCTTCACCGAGTTTGACGAGTTGCATGGCGATCGTCATTTCTCCGATGATGCGGCTATCGTCGGTGGCGTTGCTCGCCTGGACGACCAGCCAGTGATGGTCATCGGCCACCAGAAGGGTCGTGACGTGCGCGAGAAGGTTCGCCGCAACTTCGGCATGCCGCGCCCTGAGGGCTACCGCAAGGCGTGCCGCCTGATGGAGATGGCCGAACGCTTCAAGATGCCGATCCTGACCTTCATTGATACTCCCGGCGCCTACCCAGGCATTGATGCCGAAGAGCGTGGCCAGAGCGAAGCCATCGCATGGAACCTGCGTGTCATGGCGCGCCTGAAGACGCCTATCATCGCCACCGTGATCGGTGAGGGTGGTTCCGGCGGGGCGCTGGCCATCGGCGTCTGCGACCGTCTGAACATGCTGCAGTACTCGACCTACTCGGTAATTTCCCCGGAAGGCTGTGCGTCCATTCTGTGGAAAACCGCCGAGAAGGCGCCTGACGCCGCTGAGGCCATGGGCATTACCGCCGAGCGACTGAAGGGGCTGGGAATTGTCGATAAGGTGATCGCCGAGCCACTGGGTGGTGCCCATCGTGACCCGGCTGCTGCCGCCGGCTCGATCCGCAAGGAACTCGCTGATCAGCTGAAATCCCTGCAGAAGCTGGGTACCGACGACCTGTTGGCGCGTCGCTATGAGCGCCTGATGAGCTACGGGGTCGCCTGACCCCGCACTGCGCCAGGCAACGGACTGCTTGCCTCGGCATTATGCTGAGGATTCTCTCCGCTGCCTGAGCTGCTGATGATGTCCCTCGAAGCCCGCGTTCTTTCAGTACTTGGACCTTGGCGTCAGGCACCGGCCTGGCGTCTGGCCTACTCCGGCGGGCTCGACTCCACCGTTCTCCTGCATCTGTTGGTGCGCATCGCCCAGCGCGAAACCTTGCCGCCGCTCTCCGCATTCCACGTCCATCACGGCCTGCAGGCTGTCGCTGACGCTTGGCCGACACATTGCCAGCAGGCCTGTGAGCGGCTTGGCATCCCGCTTGAAGTGCTGCGAGTCACCGTGGGGACTGGAGCCAGTGTGGAACGAGCTGCGCGTGACGCGCGCTACGCGGCCCTGGCTGAGAAAGTGGAAGAGGGCGATGTACTCCTGATGGCTCAGCATCGCGATGATCAGGCCGAAACCTTGCTCTTCCGATTAATGCGTGGGGCTGGTGTGCGAGGCTTGGCGAGCATGGCGGCAAACCGTCCGCTCGGTCGGGGGAACCTGGTTCGCCCATTGCTCGGGGTCGCGCGCGAAGAACTGGCGGCCTATGCCCGTGCCGAGGGGTTGAGTTGGGTGGAGGATCCGAGCAACGTGGATACCCATTTTGCGCGCAACTTCCTGCGTCAGACCATTCTGCCGTCCTTGCAAGCGCATTGGCCGGCCGCCTCGCAGAACATTGCGCGTTGTGCGGAGCATCTCGCCGAGGCGGAGAGCCTGTTGGAGGACCTCGCTCGACTGGACCTGGCGGCCGCAACAGCAGGTGCTCCTTTGCCTTGGCTGAACTTGCCCTCGCTGGATCTATCTGCCCTGCAAGCGTTGAGTCCGGCCCGTCAGCGTAACGCCCTTCGTCACTGGTTGGCGCCATTGACTCGTCTTCCGGACAGTAACCATTGGTCTGGTTGGGAAGATCTTCGCGACGCAGCTCGGGATGCACAGCCGGTGTGGTGCCTGGCCGATGGCCAATTGCATCGTGCCGACGGGCGGTTGTGGTGGCTGGCCGGTCCTTGGCTCGTCCCTCCGGTAGGTCTTTCCTGGAAGGATCCGAGCTGCCCGCTGACGCTGCCTGGCAATGGTCGACTCGAATTTCTGGGGACGGCGCCAGCTGGTGTCCAGGCGGTTGCCTATCGCCGCGGCGGGGAGGTGTTTGAGATGACGGGACGCGGTCGTCGGGACCTCAAGCGGCTGCTGAACGAGGCGCGTCTGCCGGGTTTTGTTCGCGGCCGATTGCCGCTGCTGCTCTGCGATGACCGGTTGCTGGCAGTTGCCAACCTGCCGGGGCTCGATGGTCCGCACGATGGAGCATGGCGCCTGCATTGGACTCCGCCGACGAACGAGCAAGGTTTGAGCTGGTAGGGTCTTTCCGGTAGACTACGCTCCCGTCTTAACATCGCTTCCGCTGATTCCCTCAGGATCGGCGGTTGTTGCTTTTGAAACGGCGCCCAGGGGCGCTGTTCATGGTTGAAGGCTTGGCCCTTCTACGCTTTCCCCGGCGGCTTTCCGCCTAAACGCAGACTTCTAGGGTTTTTCATGACGCGCTACATCTTCGTCACGGGCGGTGTTGTTTCTTCATTGGGGAAAGGCATCGCCTCGGCATCCTTGGCCGCCATTCTGGAAGCGCGGGGGCTGAAGGTCACCATGCTCAAGCTGGATCCGTACATCAACGTCGATCCTGGCACCATGAGCCCCTTCCAGCACGGTGAAGTATTCGTAACCGAGGACGGCGCCGAGACCGACCTCGACCTGGGCCACTACGAGCGCTTCGTGCGCACGACCATGACCCAGAACAACAACTTCACCACCGGCCGTGTCTATGCCGATGTCCTGCGCAAGGAGCGCCGTGGTGATTACCTGGGCGCGACCATTCAGGTCATCCCGCACATCACCGATGAAATCAAGCGTCGCATCATCAAGGGTGCCGGTGATGCCGACGTGGCCCTGGTGGAAATCGGCGGTACCGTGGGCGACATCGAGTCCCAGCCGTTCCTCGAGGCAATTCGCCAGTTGCGTGTAGAAGTCGGCGCCAAGCGCGCAATGCTGATGCACCTGACCCTGGTCCCGTACATTGCCACTGCGGGCGAAACCAAGACCAAGCCGACCCAGCATTCGGTCAAGGAACTGCGCTCCATCGGCCTGCAGCCTGATGTGCTGATCTGCCGTTCCGACCATGAGGTCGACCTGTCCTCCCGCCGCAAGATCGCGCTGTTCACCAACGTCGAAGAGCGCGCGGTGATCGCCCTGCAGGACGTCGACACCATTTACCGTATTCCTTCCGTATTGCACGCCCAGGGTCTGGACGACTTCGTCGTCGAGCGTTTCGGCTTGCAGTGCAATGGTGCCGACCTGTCCGAGTGGGATCGTGTCGTGGATGCCAAGCTGCACCCGGAAAATGAAGTCACCATTGCCATGGTCGGCAAGTACATGGAGCTTCTGGATGCCTACAAGTCGCTGATCGAAGCGATGAGCCATGCCGGCATCCAGAACCGTACCAAGGTCAACCTGCGTTACATCGATTCCGAAGATATCGAGAACCAGGGCACCGGCCTGCTCGAAGGCGTCGATGCCATCCTGGTCCCGGGTGGGTTCGGCCTGCGCGGCGTGGAAGGCAAGATCGCCACAGTGAAATACGCTCGCGAGAACAAGATTCCGTACCTTGGCATCTGCCTCGGCATGCAGGTCGCAGTGATCGAATACGCCCGCAATGTGCTGGGCTGGACTGACGCCAACTCCACCGAGTTCGACAAGTCCTCCGGCCACCCGGTCGTCGGTCTGATCACCGAGTGGCAGGACGCGACCGGCGCAACCGAAATCCGCACCGAGGCCTCCGATCTCGGCGGCACCATGCGCCTTGGTGCCCAGGACTGCCAGCTTGAACCAGGCTCCCTGGTCCGTGGCTGCTACGGCAAGGATGTGATCGTCGAGCGCCATCGCCATCGTTACGAGGTCAACAACAACCTGCTGCCGCAGCTGCAGGAGGCCGGCCTGAAGGTCTCCGGTCGCTCCGGGGACGGCGCGCTGGTGGAAGTGGTCGAGGCTCCGGATCATCCGTGGTTCGTGGCCTGCCAGTTCCACCCCGAGTTCACCTCCACGCCGCGTGACGGTCACCCGCTGTTCAGTGGTTTCGTCAACGCTGCGCTCGTGCAGAAAGCGAAGAAGGCCTGATCCATGGCGCAGAAGATCATTCGCGTTGGCGACATCGAGATCGCCAACGACAAACCCTTCGTGTTGTTCGGTGGCATGAATGTGCTGGAGTCTCGCGACCTGGCACTGAAAGTCTGCGAGGAATACGTGCGGGTGACCGACAAGCTCGGTATTCCCTACGTATTCAAGGCCAGCTTCGACAAGGCCAACCGCTCCTCGATCAACTCCTTCCGCGGCCCTGGCCTGGAAGAGGGGATGAAGATCTTCGAAGAGGTCAAGAAAGCTTTCGGCGTACCGGTGATCACCGACGTTCATGAGCCGTACCAGGCCGCCCCGGTGGCCGAGGTGTGCGACATCATCCAGCTGCCGGCCTTCCTATCCCGGCAGACTGACCTGGTGGTCGCCATGGCCAAGACCGGCGCGGTGATCAACATCAAGAAGGCCCAGTTCCTTGCGCCGCAGGAGATGAAACACATCCTTGCCAAGTGCGAGGAGGCGGGCAATGACCAGCTCATTCTCTGTGAGCGCGGTTCAAGCTTCGGTTACAACAACCTAGTGGTCGATATGCTCGGCTTCGGCATCATGAAGCAGTTCAACTACCCGGTGTTCTTCGACGTCACCCACGCCCTGCAGATGCCGGGCGGGCGCGCCGACTCCGCTGGCGGCCGCCGTGCCCAGGTCACCGACTTGGCCAAGGCCGGGATGAGCCAGGGGTTGGCCGGTCTCTTCCTCGAGGCCCACCCGGATCCGGACAACGCCAAGTGCGATGGCCCCTGCGCCCTCCGCCTGGACAAGCTGGAGCCCTTCCTCGGCCAGCTCAAGCAACTGGATGAGCTGATCAAGAGTTTTCCGCCAATCGAGACTGCCTGAACGGGCCGTTCTCCGGTAAAGTGCCGCGTGGGCGCAATCTGACCGGTTGGTCAGGTATGTGATCGCCGGGTCTGCCGACCCAGAAGCCCGGCGGCGGTAGCCTCATCCACTGCAGCAGCGTTTTCGTCAACTTTTGGAGTGCTAACAACAATGGCAAAGATCGTCGACATCAAGGGCCGCGAGGTTCTGGACTCCCGTGGCAACCCCACCGTGGAAGCCGATGTGATCCTCGAGAATGGCATCATCGGCAGCGCTTGTGCGCCGTCTGGTGCGTCCACCGGTTCCCGCGAGGCGCTGGAACTGCGTGATGGCGACAAGAGCCGTTACATGGGCAAGGGCGTTCTGAAGGCCGTGGCCAACATCAACGGCCCGATCCGCGATCTGCTGCTGGGCAAGGACGCTGCTGACCAGCAGGGTCTGGACCGCGCCATGATCGAACTGGACGGTACCGAGAACAAGGCCAAGCTGGGCGCCAACGCCATCCTCGCCGTGTCCCTGGCTGCTGCCAAGGCCGCTGCCCAGGCCAAGGGCGTACCGCTCTATGCGCACATCGCCGACCTCAACGGCACCCCTGGCCAGTACTCCATGCCGGTACCGATGATGAACATCATCAACGGTGGCGAGCACGCTGATAACAACGTCGACATCCAGGAGTTCATGGTTCAGCCGGTCGGCGCCAAGAACTTCGCTGACGCCCTGCGCATGGGCGCGGAGATCTTCCATCACCTGAAGGCTGTCCTGAAGGCGCGTGGCCTGAACACCGCTGTCGGCGACGAAGGTGGTTTCGCTCCGAACCTGGCTTCCAACGAAGACGCCCTGGCCGCCATTGCCGAAGCCGTTGGCAACGCTGGCTACAAGCTGGGCAGTGACGTGACCCTGGCCCTGGACTGCGCTTCCAGCGAGTTCTACAAGGATGGCAAGTACGACCTGTCCGGCGAAGGCAAAGCCTTCGATGCTGCTGGTTTCGCTGATTACCTGGCGGGCCTGACTCAGCGCTACCCGATCATCTCCATCGAAGACGGTATGGATGAGTCCGACTGGGCCGGCTGGAAAGGCCTCACCGAGAAGATTGGCGCCAAGGTTCAGCTGGTCGGCGACGACCTGTTCGTGACCAACACCAAGATCCTCAAGGAAGGCATCGAGAAGGGCATCGGTAACTCGATCCTGATCAAGTTCAACCAGATCGGCTCGCTGACCGAGACCCTGGAGGCCATTCAGATGGCCAAGGCCGCCGGCTACACCGCGGTGATTTCCCACCGCAGCGGTGAAACCGAAGACTCGACCATCGCTGACCTCGCCGTAGGCACTGCCGCTGGCCAGATCAAAACCGGCTCCCTGTGCCGTTCCGACCGCGTGTCCAAGTACAACCAGCTACTGCGCATCGAAGAGCAGCTGGGCGACAAGGCTCCCTACCGTGGTCGTGCCGAGTTTCGTGGCTAATCCATGAATTGGTAAGTCCGTGTTGTAATCAGGCGCTGAATGCTCTTTTACTTCATGTAAACTGCGCACCTTCACCTGATTTCAACTTGCCGGTCGTCGGCTGCTGCGCGGCAGCGACGCGATTCGGCAAGGGATGGTAAAAGGGCAGCGCAAGCTGCCCTTTTCGCATGGATACTCCCTGGCAAATGAAACGCCCAAACACATACTGGTTGTTCGTTGTGCTGATCCTGCTGCTGTCTGGCTTGCAGTATCGCCTCTGGGTGGGCGATGGCAGCCTGGCTCAAGTCAGCGACCTTCAGCGCCAGATCGCCGATCAGAAAGGCGAGAACGAGCGCCTGTTGGAGCGCAATCGCATCCTCGAAGCGGAAGTGCTAGAACTCAAGAAGGGTATGGAAACCGTCGAAGAACGTGCGCGCCACGAGTTGGGCATGGTCAAGGACGGTGAAACCCTCTACCAGATTGCCGAATGAGCCAGACTGACTTTCCTTTCTTCTGGGTGATTGTGCCTGCCGCTGGCGTCGGTGCCCGAATGCGTGCCGATCGTCCCAAGCAGTACCTCGAACTGGCTGGGCGAACCATCCTCGAGCACAGCCTGGAGTGCTTCCTAGACCACCCGCAACTCAAGCAGCTGGTGATCAGTCTCTCAGTCGATGACCCTTACTGGCCAAGCCTGCCTTGTGCCGATGACCCACGGATCACCCGCGCCAATGGTGGTAAGGAGCGCGCTGATTCGGTGCTCAGTGCATTGTTGAAACTGGCGGAACTGGGCGCGCGCCCTCACGACTGGGTTCTGGTGCATGACGCGGCGCGTCCCAACCTTTCCCGCTTCGACCTTGACCTGCTCTTGGGTGAACTGGCCGATGATGCTGTCGGTGGTCTGCTGGCTGTGCCAGCGCGGGATACCCTCAAGCGCATCGGATCTGACGGCCGGGTTGCGGAAACTGTCGACCGCAGCCTGATCTGGCAGGCCTATACGCCACAGATGTTTCGTTTCGGTGCCTTGCATCGTGCCCTGGCTGATGCGTTGGTGGCGGGTGCTGCGATTACCGATGAAGCTTCCGCAATGGAGTGGGCGGGGCTTTCCCCACGCCTGATCGAAGGGCGCGCGGATAACCTCAAGGTCACCCGGCCCGAGGACCTCGACTGGTTGCGTCAGCGCTGGTCGACACGCGGCTAGGCTTCCTCGTATTCAGGCCGCACGGCCAAGCCCTCCTTGAGCAGATCCACCAGTTGCCGGACTTTCGGTGATAGGTGTCGCTGCTGTGGATAAAGCGCCCAGACTGCGGTGTTTGGCGGGCGGTGCTGTTCCAGCAGCGATATCAGTGCGCCGCTGCGCAGATGTTCGAGCACGTAATAGTCGGGCAGCTGACACAGGCCAAAGCCTCTCAGCGCCGCATCCAGCACGGCTTGGCCGCTGTTGCAGCGCCAATTCCCCTGCACCCGTAATGAATGTTCGCGGCCCTGCTGGAGGAAGTCCCAGTGATCAGAACTGCCTATCAGGCAGTTGTGGCGCGCCAGTTCTGACAGACTGTGGGGGCGCCCGTAGCGTTCGAGGTACGACGGTGCTGCGCAGAGGTACATGACTCGTGGTGCCAGGCGCGCGGCTACCAGGCGGGAGTCCTGCAGCCGACCAAGTCGAATGGCCAGGTCCAGGCCCTCATGCACCAGGTCGAGTGTTCGGTTACTGAGCTCAATCTCCACCCGCAACTGTGGGTGCCTGGCCATGAATTCGTTGACCAACGGCACGATGAAGCGCTCGCCATAGGCGACGGCGCAGGTCAATCGGAGCAGGCCCTTGGGCTCGCTGGTCAGGTCGCTGACTGCACGCAGTGCTTCCTCGCGGGCGTCCATCAGGCGCTGGCAATGCTGCAGGAACGTCTGTCCGGCCTCAGTGAGCGCCACTTTGCGGGTGCTGCGGTAGAACAGCCGCGTCTGGAGGCGCTCCTCCAGCCGCGCAATCTGGCGGCTGACGTGTGACGAGGAGACGCCTAGGCGCTCTGCCGCGGCCGTGAACTGACCTGACTCTGCCACGGCGACGAACTCATCCAGGCCTTCCCAGCGGCTCATTGATTATCCCTCGGCAGCAATAAAGTTTTGCGAATCGCCTGATTATTTACCAAAAGCCGGTCAACTACACTCTCCGCCACTTCAATTGGCTGGAGAGTCACAATGATCAAGTCCCGTGCAGCGGTCGCCTTTGCGGCCAATCAACCCTTGGAAATTGTCGAAGTCGACGTGGCTCCGCCCAAGGCTGGCGAGGTGCTGGTTCGAATCGTGGCGAGCGGTGTCTGCCATACCGATGCCTATACCTTGTCCGGCGCGGACTCCGAAGGCGTATTCCCATGCATTCTGGGGCATGAGGGTGGCGGTATCGTCGAGGCTGTGGGCGAGGGCGTTACCTCGGTGGCGGTGGGCGATCACGTGATCCCGCTGTATACCCCCGAATGTGGCGAGTGCAAATTCTGCAAATCCGGCAAGACCAACCTTTGCCAGAAGATTCGCGCGACCCAGGGCAAGGGCCTGATGCCTGACGGCACTACCCGCTTCTCCTACAAAGGTCAGCCGATCTATCACTACATGGGGACCTCGACCTTCTCCGAATACACTGTGCTGCCGGAAATCTCCCTGGCGAAGATTCCCAAGGAGGCTCCGCTGGAGAAGGTCTGCCTGCTGGGTTGCGGCGTCACCACCGGTATCGGAGCCGTACTCAACACCGCCAAGGTGGAGGAGGGCGCGACCGTGGCGATCTTCGGTCTCGGCGGCATCGGTCTGGCGGCGATCATCGGCGCCACCATGGCCAAGGCCAGCCGTATCATCGCGATCGACATCAACCCTGCCAAGTTCGAGATCGCCAAGCAACTGGGCGCGACCGACTTCGTAAATCCGAAGGATTACGATAAGCCGATCCAGGATGTGATCGTCGAAATGACTGACGGTGGAGTGGACTATTCCTTTGAGTGCGTGGGCAACGTCCAGCTGATGCGTGCCGCGCTGGAGTGCGCCCACAAGGGATGGGGGGAGTCGGTAATCATCGGCGTTGCCGGTGCCGGCCAGGAGATCAGCACCCGCCCGTTCCAGTTGGTGACCGGTCGCGTCTGGCGGGGTTCTGCCTTCGGTGGCGTGAAGGGCCGCAGCGAGCTGCCTAGCTATGTCGATAAGGCACAAAAGGGCGAGATCCCTCTGGATACCTTCATCACTCACACCATGGGGCTGGAGGACATCAACAAGGCCTTCGACCTGATGCATGAAGGCAAGAGCATCCGCACGGTGATCCACTACTGAAGCCGCTGGGTGGATGCCGATTCATGCATCCACCGCTCTCGGACCCCGGTGGAAAACCCAATGTGGTTTTCCACCCGACGAATCAAGGGAATCACCATGACCCTGGAAAATCTTTCCTGCCAGAAGAGCTTCGGCGGCTGGCATAAGCGCTATCGCCACCGTTCAACCAGTCTGAACTGCGACATGGTGTTCGCCGTCTACCTGCCACCGCAGGCGGAGCAGGGCGCGAAACTGCCGGTCCTCTACTGGCTCTCGGGGCTGACCTGCACCGACGAGAACTTCATGCAGAAAGCTGGTGCACTGCGCCTGGCCGCCGAGTTGGGGCTGATCATCGTTGCGCCGGATACCAGCCCGCGTGGCGCGGAGGTACCTGGCGATCCAGACGGTGCCTGGGATTTCGGCCTGGGTGCCGGCTTCTACGTAAATGCCACCCAGGAGCCCTGGGCACGGCACTACCGGATGCATGACTACGTGGTGCACGAACTGCCGGCATTGATCGAGGCCAACTTCCCCGTTTCGGACAAGCGCGGTATCAGCGGGCACTCCATGGGTGGCCATGGTGCGCTGGTCTGTGCGCTGCGCAATCCCGGCCGCTACCAGTCGCTCTCGGCCTTCGCTCCAATCAGCAATCCCATGGCTTGTCCCTGGGGTGAGAAGGCCTTTTCCCGCTATCTGGGAGATGATCGCTCGCGTTGGCGGGAGTGGGACGCCTGTGCCTTGCTGGCCGAGGCCTCGGAGCGGCTGCCGATCCTGATGGACCAGGGCGATCGCGACGACTTCCTCGTCAACCAACTCAAGCCGGAGGCGCTGGAGGTGGCGGCGAAGATGGCGGGCCATCCGCTCACCCTGCGCCTGCAGCCGGGTTATGACCACAGCTACTACTTCATCGCCAGCTTCATCGATGATCACCTGAGACATCATGCGCAGGCGTTGGCCTGAAGCAGGGCGCCGGGAGGCAACGACTGACTGAGCCGTTGCTTGTCGGATCCGTTGCCAGCTCCCGGCCCTCTGCTTTCGGTTAGAATCCCGCGCTGACTTTTCAGGGCGTTTTTCTGATGATGCGAATTGGTCATGGCTACGACGTGCATCGCTTTGGCGAGGGTGATTTCATCACCCTCGGCGGTGTGCGCATCCCCCACAAATTCGGGCTCGTCGCCCATTCCGACGGTGATGTGCTGCTTCATGCACTCAGCGATGCGCTGCTTGGCGCGGCGGCATTGGGTGATATCGGCAAGCATTTCCCGGACACCGACCCTCGGTTCAAGGGCGCGGACAGCCGCGTCCTGTTGCGACACGTCCTGGCGCAGGTAAAGGCCAAGGGCTGGAAGGTGGGTAACGTGGACACCACGATAATCGCCCAGGCACCGAAAATGGCGCCACATATCGACGCCATGCGCCGGAACATTGCAGCCGACCTCGAAGTCGACCCGGATCAGGTCAATGTCAAGGCGACTACCACGGAAAAACTCGGCTTCACCGGGCGGGAGGAGGGCATTGCCGTGCACGCGGTCGCCCTGTTGGTCGCCCTATGAACGAACTTGAACTGCTTGGGCCGCGAGCCTATGGAGAGCCGACTGGGCGTGCCCAGCTCAAGGCGACCGCTGAAGACTTCCAGGTTGATGAGGTGCTGGATATCCCCTTGGCTGGTGAGGGCGAGCATCTTTGGCTCTGGGTGGAAAAACGTGAACTGAATACCGAGGAGGCGGCGCGGCGCATCGCTCGTGCCGCAGGCGTTCCGTTGCGCGTTGTCAGTTATGCGGGGCTGAAGGATAGACAGGCACTGACGCGTCAGTGGTTCAGTCTGCACTTGCCGGGCAAGGCCGATCCCGATCTGGCATCGGCCGAAAACCCCAGTCTGCGCATCCTGAAAAGCGCCCGGCACAAGCGCAAGCTCCAACGCGGGGCCCATTCGGCCAACGGCTTCATCCTTCGGCTGACACGCCTGGATGCGGATCGTGATGCGCTCGAGGGGCGTCTTCAGGCCATTGCTGCGGGCGGCATACCTAATTACTTCGGCCTACAGCGTTTCGGTCATGGTGGTGGCAATGTCATTGACGCTCGTGCCTTTGCCGAACGACGTGAGCTCCCGGTGCAGCGCAACCTGCGCTCCAGGCTGCTCTCGGCAGGACGCAGTTTCCTGTTCAATCGGGTCCTGGCGGAGCGCGTGGCTGACGGCACCTGGCAGCAAGCCTGCGTTGGTGACCTTCTGGCATTCACTGATAGCCGGAGCTTTTTTGCTGCGGGCGAGGCCGAATGCAGCGACCCTCGGCTGGCGCAGTTGGACCTTCACCCTACGGGGCCCCTGTGGGGGACTGGCGAATCTTCGGCGGCTGGTAGCTGCCAGATCCTGGAACAGCGCATTGCAGCGACTGAACCTGACCTGTGCCGCTGGTTGGCGGAAGCGGGACTGGCGCACGAACGGCGCATCCTGCGCCTCCCCATCGGCGGCCTGACGTGGCATTATCCTGAGCCTGACGTTCTGCAACTGGAATTCGTCCTGCCGGCTGGATGCTTCGCCACCGCAGTGGTGCGCGAGCTCGTCGATCTGCTGCCGGCAGGGCAGACGGAAAACCCATGCGCATTCTGATTTCCAACGACGACGGGGTTAACGCCCCGGGCCTCGCCGCTCTGTATGGCGCGCTCAAGGATTACGCTGACTGCGTGGTCATTGCGCCGGATCAGGACAAGAGCGGTGCCAGCAGTTCCCTGACATTGGACCGCCCGCTGCATCCACAGCGTCTGGATAACGGTTTCATTAGCCTCAATGGCACGCCTACCGATTGCGTGCATCTTGGGCTTAATGGGCTGCTGGAGGAGCTTCCGGACATGGTGGTGTCGGGCATCAACCTGGGCGCCAACCTGGGCGACGATGTGTTGTATTCCGGAACGGTGGCTGCGGCCCTTGAAGGACGTTTCCTCGACCTGCCGGCATTTGCGTTCTCACTGCTGTCTCGCCAGCCCGACAACTTGCCCACAGCCGCCTACTTCGCTCACCGGCTGGTGGCTGCGCGGGACCAACTTGACCTGCCGCCGCGTACAGTGCTCAACGTGAACATTCCCAACCTGCCGCTGGACCATATCCGCGGTATCCAGATTACTCGCCTGGGGCACCGTGCCCGCGCTGCTGCTCCAGTCAAGGTGGTCAATCCGCGTGGAAAGGAGGGGTACTGGATTTCTGTGGCCGGTGATGCCGAGGATGGTGGCCCGGGCACCGATTTCCACGCGGTGATGCAGGGGTTCGTCTCCATCACCCCGTTGCAGCTGGACCGCACCTTCCATGATGCTCTTGGCAGTTTGGATAGCTGGCTGGAGGGGCTGTTGTGATGTCCCGCGAACAGGATGAGTTGATGCGTCGTGGAATTGGCATGACCTCTCAGCGCACTCGTGAGCGGCTGATCCAGCGTCTTTACGAGGAGGGGCTGTCCAATCCGCACGTGCTCGAGGCCATCCGCCGCACGCCACGTCACCTGTTCGTCGACGAAGCCCTATCGCATCGGGCTTACGAGGACACAGCACTTCCCATTGGGCACAACCAGACCATCTCGCAGCCCTATATGGTTGCGCGTATGACGGAGCTTCTGCTGGCTGCAGGGCCGCTCGACAAAGTAATGGAAATCGGTACCGGCTCTGGATATCAAACGGCGATCCTTGCCCAATTGGTTGAGCGTGTGTTTTCCGTGGAGCGCATCCAGGGACTCCAGGATCGGGCCAAGGAACGGTTGTCCGAACTTAACCTGCGCAACGTAGTGTTTCGTTGGGGGGACGGCTGGGAAGGCTGGTCCGCACTTGCTCCCTACAACGGCATCATCGTCACCGCGGCTGCGGCCGAAGTGCCGCAAGCGTTGCTTGATCAACTTGCGCCGGAAGGGCGACTGGTGATTCCAGTCGGCGGCGGTGAAGTACAGCAGTTGATGCTGATCATTCGCGAAGAAAATGGATTCAGCCACCATGTGCTGGATGCCGTTCGATTCGTGCCGTTACTCAGCGGCCCACTGGCTTGACTCTTCTCGCTCGCGGGCCGGAAGGCGAGCGCAATCAACCGACCCATCAAAACCAGCTTGCCCTACATAGTTTGTGCTGCGGGTGGCTGGCCCTTATGGATAATTCCGGCACAATACGCACGATTTCGGGATGTTGAAATAAAGGGGACTAGAGTGAGCCTTATGGCCATTCGACATAGGATTTGTGTGGGAAGGGTGCTTGTTCTGCTGCCTGTGCTGGCCATGGGCGCGCTTCTGGCTGCTTGTTCCAGCACAACACGTGATGGAGTCCAGGTGGTGGACCGTAATCATCCGCGCGCAGCGGCGGGCTCGCAGCGACAGCCCGTGACGAGCGGCCAGTACCGTGTCCAGCGAGGAGACACGATGTATTCCATCGCATTTCGTTTCGGCTGGGATTGGAAGGCCTTGGCTGCGCGAAATGGGATACCTGCACCCTACGTTATTCGTCCTGGCCAGATCATTCGATTCGATGGGCAGTCAGGGCAGGCGCGTCCGACAGCGATTGCCAGGACCTCCAGCGTTGCTCCGTCAGTGGTCTCTACAAGTGCCGCCAGTCGCCCGCAAACATCCGTCCGGCAGGCCGCCACCCCGGTTGCCACGGCGCCGAGCTCGGCTTCGGCAAGCCCCCCGATGCAGCCTGTGGGCCGCTCTGCGGCGGGCTGGGCGTGGCCAGCGAGCGGTGCGCTGATCGGTCGTTTTTCATCAAACGGGAGTTTGAATAAAGGGATTGATATCGCTGGGGAATTAGGCCAGCCTGTCCTGGCTGCGTCAGATGGTTCTGTGGTGTACGCCGGAAGTGGACTACGGGGCTACGGCGAGTTGGTAATCATCAAGCACAGCGATACCTATGTAAGTGCCTATGGACATAACCGTAGGTTGTTGGTCCGGGAGGGTCAGCAGGTCAAGGTCGGGCAGACAATTGCCGAGATGGGCTCAACGGGGACTGACCGGGTGAAGCTGCATTTTGAGATTCGCCGCCAAGGTAAGCCTGTAGACCCGCTGCAGTACCTGCCACGTCGTTGATCCAGATTCAGCCCGTTCCACCACGTTGGTAAGGACGGGCTCGGGCGGCGCCAGGGATGAAAGGCATCGTCAGGGCTTGTTGTCGAACTCAGCAAGGGACAAAAACAATGGCACTCAATAAAGAAGCGCCGGAGTTTGACGTCGATGACGAACTGCTCCTCCTGGAGCCGGGCGTCATATTGGACGAAGCATTGACCGAGGAGAATGACGCGCCTCTGCCTGCCGCTAAATCCAGACACTCAACCTCACCCAAGCAGCACAAGTATATCGACTACACCCGCGCGCTTGACGCGACCCAGCTTTACCTCAACGAAATCGGTTTTTCCCCCCTGCTTACTCCGGAAGAAGAAGTGCATTTCGCGCGCTTGGCTCAGCGCGGAGATCCGGCTGGGCGCAAGCGCATGATCGAAAGCAACCTGCGCCTGGTAGTCAAAATCGCCAGACGCTATGTCAATCGCGGATTATCGTTGCTTGACTTGATCGAAGAGGGGAACCTTGGCCTGATCCGGGCTGTGGAGAAGTTCGATCCGGAGCGGGGATTCCGTTTCTCCACTTACGCCACTTGGTGGATCCGCCAGACCATCGAACGCGCAATCATGAATCAGACGCGGACCATTCGGTTACCGATTCATGTGGTCAAGGAACTGAACGTCTACCTGCGGGCTGCGCGCGAACTCACCCATAAGCTCGACCACGAGCCTTCTCCGGAGGAGATTGCCAACCTGCTGGAGAAGCCGGTTGATGAGGTCAAGCGGATGCTCGGCCTCAATGAGCGGGTGACTTCGGTGGATGTATCGCTTGGTCCAGACTCCGACAAGACGTTGCTGGATACCCTGACCGACGATCGTCCGACCGACCCTTGCGAACTGCTACAGGACGATGATCTTTCCCAGAGCATTGATCAGTGGCTATCGGAATTGACCGATAAGCAACGTGAAGTGGTGATTCGGCGCTTCGGCTTGCGTGGCCACGAAAGTTGCACGCTTGAAGAAGTGGGGCAGGAGATCGGTCTGACTCGCGAGCGGGTGCGCCAGATTCAGGTCGAGGCGCTCAAGCGTTTGCGGGAGATTCTGGAGAAGAATGGGTTGTCCAGTGACTCATTGTTTCAATAGTGTCACACAGCTCAGCAGAGCCCGGCTTTAGCCGGGCTTTTTTATGCGTGGCGATGTAAGTGATTGCTTACACGTGGTGTAGGTGATCACCAGAACTGGCGGAAAGTTAACAACGAAAAAATGTGTGAAAACTTATGTAAGGTATTCAAAATAAATAATAAATTATTTCTGAAGAACTCTTTGAGCGTTGCGTTTCTGTTTTTCGGCGGGCTTGCCCGTTAGTTCCGGGTTGCTAATATCACCCCTGCGTACAGGACGTATGCAGGTCGACACCGGACGTTGACTAGGACATCGTAGGACACGATTCATCAGGATGATGAACAAGGAATACAGGGAATAGGGACAAAAGAGTGGGCGGGTAATCCCCGCCCCTTTTTTTGCCCGAAGAAAGCAAAAGGCCCGCAACTGCGGGCCTTTTGTATATGGGCAGCTTGGCGCGGTTAGCGCTCAAGGTGCTCCAGTTTGCCTTTGACGCCGTCCCACTCTTCAGCGTCGGGCAGCGATTCCTTCTTCTCGGTGATGTTCGGCCAGACTTCAGCCAGGTCACGGTTCAGGTCGATGAATTCCTGCATGTCCTCAGGTACTTCATCTTCTGAGAAGATGGCCTGGGCCGGGCATTCAGGCTCGCAGAGAGCGCAATCGATGCACTCGTCCGGATGAATGACCAGGAAATTCGGGCCTTCGTAGAAGCAGTCCACCGGACAGACTTCCACACAATCGGTGTATTTGCATTTGATGCAGTTGTCGGTGACGACGAAGGTCATTTCTATTCTTCTCCTCAAGCGGCGGCTCGGAAGCCTTCTATATCAGGCCTCTCGGCTCGGGAATGCACGATTGCGGGGCCGGCTGAACCCCGACGCACTCCAGAGCGCGCGGGATTCTAGCAGCTTGCGTGGGTTGGCGTTAGATGCGTGACTTCAATGTATATATCAGCTCCAGTGCGCGGCGGGGTGTCAGATCATCGGGATTGATCTTCGACAATTCGTCCAGAACCGGGTGTGGCAGGCTGGCGAACAGGTCGCTCTGCATAGGCGCGCGGGGTTGTCCGGAAAGCGGGCGAGGCACTTCGTGGGGCAGGCTAGTGGTTTCCAGGCGTGACAGATGTTCCTTGGCTCGCTGGATGACCCCGCCAGGTACGCCTGCCAGTTGTGCCACCGCCAGGCCGTAGCTTTGGCTCGCTGGGCCGGGCAGCACATGGTGCAGGAATACGATTCGCTCGTTGTGCTCGGTTGCGTTGAGATGCACGTTGGCGACCACAGGCTCGCTCTCAGGCAAGACTGTCAGCTCGAAATAGTGAGTTGCGAACAGCGTGAATGCACGCAAGCGTGCCAAATGCTCAGCGGCTGCCCAGGCCAGCGACAGACCGTCAAACGTGCTGGTGCCACGCCCCACTTCGTCCATGAGCACCAGGCTGCTAGCACTGGCATTGTGGAGAATGTTGGCGGTTTCACTCATTTCCACCATGAAAGTAGAGCGTCCGCCAGCCAGATCATCGCTGGAGCCGATACGGGTGAAAATCCGATCGACCAGTGACAGCTCGCAACTGGCTGCGGGTACGAAGCAGCCGATATGGGCGAGAAGCACAATCAACGCGGTCTGGCGCATGTAGGTCGATTTACCACCCATATTGGGGCCGGTGATGATCAACATGCGTGTGGCGTCGTCCAGTCCGAGGTCGTTGGCCACGAATGGGGTATCCAGTACCTGCTCGACTACGGGGTGGCGACCCTGGCTGATTCGCATGCAGGGCTCATCGACGAAGCGCGGACGATTCAGGTCGAGATTCAGGGCGCGCTCGGCAAAGTTGCTCAGCACGTCCAGCTCCGCCAGCGCTGCAGCAGTGTCTTGCAACGGCGCCAGTTGTTCGATCAACAGCTCCAGCAGTTCGTCATAGAGCATCTTCTCGCGAGCCAGGGCACGGCTTTTGGCAGACAGCGCCTTGTCCTCGAAAGCTTTCAGTTCCGGGGTGATGAAGCGCTCGGCGCCTTTCAGTGTCTGGCGTCGGATGTAATCCGCCGGTGCCTGCTCGGCCTGCACGCGCGGCAATTCGATGTAGTAACCGTGGATTCGGTTGTATCCGACCTTGAGGTTGGGTAGCCCTGTGCGTGCTTTCTCCCGGGCCTCGAGGTCCATGAGGTACTGCCCAGCGTTCTCGCTGAGCGCCTGAAGCTCGTCGAGCTCGGCGTCATAGCCCGTCTTGATCACGCCGCCGTCGCGAATCACTGCCGGCGGATTATCAATGATTGCCCGGGCGAGCAGTTCAGCGAGCTCGGGATAGGTGCGGATGCTGCCAGCCAGACCCTGTAAGTGGGGCACGTCAAGCTCGGTCATGGCGCCTTGAAGTTGTGGCAAGGCGGCAAGTGCATCGCGCAGGCGCGCCAGGTCACGGGGGCGCGCATTACGCAGGCCGATACGCGCCAGGATGCGCTCGACGTCGCCGATCTCCTTCAACTGCGGCTGCAGGCTCTCGAAGCGATAACGCTCCAGCAAACAGTCGATCGCATCCTGGCGAGCCTCCAGAACCGAGCGGTCGCGCAGAGGGCGGTTCAGCCAGCGGCTCAATAGGCGACTGCCCATGGCGGTCTGGCAGCGGTCGATAACCGACTGCAGCGTGTTGTCGCGCCCACCGGACAGGTTGAGATCCAGTTCGAGGTTGCGCCGACTGGCGGCGTCGAGGATGACCGTGTCATCGATTCGCTCGTGGCGCAGGCTGCGCAGGTGGGGCAGGGCGGTGCGCTGGGTTTCCTTGGCATAGCCGAGCAGACAGCCGGCGGCACCGATCGCCAGGGTCAAGGTCTCGCAGCCGAAACCTTTCAGGTCCTGAACGCCAAACTGCTGGCAGAGGCTCTTGAATGCGGAGTCTCGGTCGAAGTCCCAGGGCGCACGACGGCGAACACCCTTGCGCTTCTCGGCAGGTAGCCCCTGGGGCCAGTCATCGGGTATCAACAACTCCGCGGGATTGAGGCGCTCCAGTTCAGCCAGCAGGTTTTCCCAGCTTTTGATCTCTTGCACGCTGAAACGACCGCTGGTGATGTCCAGCGCCGCGAGGCCAAACAAGCGCTCGTCACCCAGTACGGCTGCCAGCAGGTTGTCGCGGCGCTCGTCGAGCAGCGCCTCGTCGCTTACCGTACCTGGGGTTATGATCCGGACCACCTGGCGTTCCACGGGGCCCTTGCTGGTCGCCGGGTCGCCGATCTGTTCGCAGATCACCACCGACTCACCCAGCTTGACCAACTTGGCCAGGTAGCCTTCCACCGAGTGGAAGGGGATGCCGGCCATGGGAATCACCTTGCCGGCCGACTGGCCACGGGCGGTCAGAGTGATATCGAGAAGCTTGGCCGCCTTCTTGGCGTCCTCGTAGAAGATCTCGTAGAAGTCTCCCATGCGGTAGAACATCAGCTGGTCCGGATGCTGGTTCTTCAGCCTCCAGTACTGCTGCATCATGGGGGTGTGTTCACTGAGATCGTTCTGACTCATCGACTGGCCTTGCGTGCAAAAGGCGCTAGTGTACGGTATCCCATTGGCATGCTTTAACCCCGGAGTGCATATGTACGTATCAGATGAAGATCTGACGACCCTTGCTGCCCGCCTGGGCGAGTTGCTCAAGGCCCAAGGCGCTCTCGTCAGCACCGCCGAGTCCTGCACTGGTGGGGGCATTGCAGAAGCCATTACGCGGATTCCTGGCAGTTCTGCTTGGTTCGAGGCGGGTTACATCACCTATTCAAACCAGCAGAAAACGCTGCAGTTGGCCGTGCCATCCGAGCTGTTCCCACAGGTTGGGGCGGTCAGTCGGGAGGTGGTCGAAGCGATGGTCCGGGGAGCCCACTCGCACAGTGGGGCGCGTTTTGCAGTATCTGTCAGCGGCGTTGCCGGTCCCGATGGCGGATCAGTGGACAAGCCGGTGGGTACAGTCTGGATCGCGTGGGGCGATGGTGCCCGAATACTGGCCGAGCGCTTCCATTTCCCTGGCGATCGACTCTCCGTGCGCCGGCAAGCGGTTGCGTCAGCTCTCCAGGGGCTGATCCGACTAGCTGCAGGATAAAAAGCCTGTGAGGGGTAGGCGCGTGACTTGCCCTATGGAATAATACTGGCTACTTATACAGTTGTTGGTGGCCGCCAGGCCCTCTTGATTTTAGTGAGGACTTCAATGGACGAGAACAAGAAGCGTGCTTTGGCTGCTGCCCTGGGCCAGATCGAGAAACAGTTCGGCAAAGGTGCCGTGATGCGCATGGGCGATCATGATCGCCAGGCCATTCCTGCAATTTCCACCGGTTCCCTCGGGCTGGACATCGCTCTCGGGATTGGCGGCTTGCCAAAGGGGCGTATCGTCGAAATTTACGGTCCGGAGTCTTCCGGTAAAACCACCCTGACCCTCTCGGTCATTGCTGAAGCCCAGAAGCAAGGCGCCACCTGTGCCTTCGTCGATGCCGAACACGCACTGGATCCGGATTACGCCGGCAAGCTTGGTGTGAATGTCGATGACTTGCTGGTTTCCCAGCCTGATACCGGCGAGCAGGCACTGGAAATCACCGACATGCTGGTGCGCTCCAATGCTGTCGACGTGATCATTGTCGACTCTGTGGCTGCACTGGTACCCAAGGCCGAAATCGAAGGCGAGATGGGTGACTCCCACGTTGGTCTGCAGGCCCGCCTGATGTCCCAGGCGCTGCGTAAGATCACTGGTAACATCAAGAACGCCAACTGCCTGGTGATCTTCATCAACCAGATCCGGATGAAGATCGGCGTGATGTTTGGCAACCCCGAAACCACGACTGGTGGTAACGCCCTGAAGTTCTACGCATCCGTGCGTCTGGATATCCGTCGCATCGGCGCTGTGAAGGAAGGCGAGGAAGTGGTGGGCAGCGAAACTCGCGTCAAGGTCGTCAAGAACAAGGTCGCCCCGCCGTTCCGTCAGGCTGAGTTCCAGATCATGTACGGCAAGGGTATCTACCGCACCGGCGAGATCATTGACCTGGGCGTACAGCAGGGGCTGATCGAGAAGTCCGGCGCCTGGTACAGCTACCAGGGCAACAAGATCGGCCAGGGTAAGGCCAATGCAGCCAAGTATCTGGAAGACAATCCCGAGACTGGCAGCGCCATCGAGAAGATCATTCGCGAGAGGTTGCTGGTGGATTCCGCAGCGAGCAAGTCGGCAGCGACTGCGGAAGATCTGGCTGATGTAGATATCTGATATCTCAATGCCCGTCATACTCGACAGCCCCGCTGCTGTGCGGCGTGCTGCTATGGACCTGCTTGCGCAACGCGAACATGGGCGGGTCGAGCTGACGCGTAAGCTGCGTCAGCGTGGCGCCCCGATCGAGTTGATTGACAGTGCCCTCGACCGTTTGGCGGAAGAGGGCCTGCTCTCCGAATCCCGTTATCTTGAAAGCTTCATCGCCAGCCGTGCCCGAGGTGGCTATGGGCCGCAGCGCATTCGTGAAGAATTGGCGCTGCGTGGGCTGCCGCGCGGCGATATTGATCAGGCGCTGCGTGAGGCTGAGGTCGATTGGGGAGAGCAGTTGCGTGAAGTCTGGTGTCGCAAGTTCGGTGGTCGGCTGCCTCAGGACGCTCGCGAGCGCGCTCAGCAAGGTCGTTATCTTGCCTACCGGGGTTTCTCCATGGAGATGATCAGCCGAGTGCTTCGTGGCGGTTCCTTGGACGATTGAAACGGGCAGCCTTAAGCCATGCGCTCTTGGCGCATGGCTATCAATCGTGATCGAGGAATGTGCGTGGTTTGTCGGCTCAGGCCTTGGCGGCCCAGTTCTGCGGCAGGTTGATGAAGTCGATCAACTCACGCAGACGGCCATGGTCGCGGCCGTTGAATGGGAAGGCCAAGCGGATCAGGTCGCAGAATTCCGGCTCGTCCTTTTCCGACTCACAGTAGGGTTGTAGGGTGAATGCCCCTTGCTGGCACAGGTCACCGAAACTCTCCTGAACATGCACCATGGCTTCATCGTTGAGGCCGTGATTCATGCGGATTACGAAGATGTTCTTCAGCCAGCGGCTTGAATGGTAGTTGCTGTAGAACCTGGAAATCTCGGCGGCTGCCTCGTCAGCGCTCTTTACCAGACGCATCAGTTTCATATCGCTGGGCAGGATGTAGCGATTTTCCTCCAACTGCCTATGCAGGAAACTCATGGCGTCTTCCCAATAGCTGCCATCGGGTTCGTCCAGCAGCAAGATCGGAACGATTGGACTCTTACCAGTCTGGATCAGCGTGAGCACTTCCAGTGCTTCGTCCAGCGTGCCGAAGCCTCCGGGACACAGCACCAAGGCATCTGCTTCCTTGACGAAGAACAGCTTGCGTACAAAGAAGAAGTGGAACGAAAGCAGGTGCTCTGAGCCGTCGACGATGTCATTCGCGCGTTGCTCGAAGGGCAGGGTGATGTTCAGCCCGAGGCTGTTTTCCAGTCCGGCTCCTTCGTGGGCTGCTGACATGATGCCGCCACCGGCACCAGTGATGACCATCAGGTCGCGCTTGGCCAGTTCACTGCCGAGATGGCGAGCGAGAGCATAGAGCGGGTGTTGTTTTGGGGTGCGCGCGGAGCCGAAAACCGTGACTTTGCGTCTGCGCTTGAACTGCTCGAGGGCGCTGAAGGCATGCTCCAGCTCGCGCAGGGTCTGCAGCATGATCTTGGCATCCCAGCGATTGCGGTCCGCCTGGGCCATCCGGACCACAGTGATCAGCATTTCTCGATAGAGAGAGAGGTTGGGGCTGCCGCTTGGGACAGTGAGGTTGATCAGTTCGTCGACCTTTTGCCGGAGGTCGATGCCGCTGGTTTGGAAGTGCCGGGATAAATAATCGTCCGGGTCATACGACATAGCCATCTCCTTGCTCATCAACTTCTCAGAGCGTTCACTGCTGGCCGGGTTCCCGAATCCGGGCGACCTGGTCGAGTCGCTCAATTACAGCTTGCGGCAGTGACTGCATCTTTTCCAGTTCGTCGTGCCCGAATCGGGCCCTGGTGCAGATCGAGCGTGCCTCTGGAGAATGAGTCGAGCGTTTGCCGCTGCTGGAGAGTGAAGTGATCGCAGCGTTGATTGGATTGAGACGGCTGGCAAGGTCCAAGGCAGGATGCCTGGAGGCACGTGATCGATCACCAGCGAAGGGGCGATAACCAACGGCCTCCTGCAAATGGCCGATCGGCTTAGTCAGCCGAGCCGGACTTAAGGCCGCAGTCGCTTGCTTTGAAGCGCTCTGTGGCAATCGGCCGATTGGTCTTGTACTCGTTGAACTCGTAGCGCAGGCCAGCACCACGTGCCAGAAGCTGGCGATAGCCAGTGTTGCGGCAGACACTGGCGCCGAGTTGGGCGCGCACCGAGTCAGGGTTGGCACGCATCTGCGCCGCATGGCTCGGGCGGACGCTGAGGTGATTCACCAGTTCCTTGCCGTCCACGCTGTAGCCTTGGTCGAGGATGTCCTCGTTGATGGCGCGAGGGGTGCCGACGCTGCTCTCCTTGGCCACTTTCTCCAGCATTTTGGTCAGCTCGAAATCCTTGAGCGAAGAGGCTTGGGCGCAGAATGACAAAGTGGCGCACAGGGCGACGGCGATGGGGCGCAGCATGGGAATCTCCTGAACAAATGAAGCGTTTTGACCAGCGGCGTAATTGTGCGTTCGCCTGCCCTGAATGTCGCGCGAAAAAATACCTGTCCTGGCAGGTGGCACAAGGGGTACTCCGTCTCTCTGGTAAACTCGGCAACCCCGCTGCTTGTGGCGCGACGTTGCGCCCTTTACCTGTTGCACTGGATCGACCCGATGAGTCATGCCGTTTTCCGTCTGCGCGCCGAATGCCTGGCACGCAGCACCCGTCCTTTTGTCGCGCGAGGATCGCGCGCGCCGCGCTGCCCAGAATGCCGCGTCGCCTTTGATTACTGCTTCTGTGAACTGCGACCGGTTGTGCCGGCCAAGGCGGGAGTATGCCTGCTGATGTATCACTCGGAGCCAATGAAGCCGAGCAATACCGGCTGGCTGATCGCGGACCTGGTACCGGACACCTGGGCCTTCGGCTGGTTACGCACCGAGGTCGATCCGAAGCTCGACGCGTTGCTCGATGATCCGCAATGGCAGCCTTACGTCGTATTTCCGGGGGAATACGCAGAGGAAGCGCGTGTGGTCGACCAGGTGAGCCTGGCGGACGCTAAACGGCCACTGTTCATTCTGCTCGATGCGACCTGGACTGAAGCACGCAAGATGTTCCGCAAGAGCCCTTATCTGGATCGCTTCCCGGTGCTGAGTCTGACACCCGAGCAGATATCCCGGTACCAACTGCGGCGCTCCAAGCGAGAAGAGCACCTCTGCACGGCGGAAGTAGCGGCCCTGTGCCTGGACCTTAGCGGAGACAGCCGGGCAGCCGGGGCGCTGAACGCGTATCTGGATGTGTTCACCGAGCGCTATATCGGCGCCAAGCGAGCGCTGCCCCTTGATGAGGCGAGTCCGGCGCATCAGGCCCTCAAAGCGTTCCTATAACGGATAGTTCAGGCTTCTGCCTTCGCTGGGGCGGCCTTGGCCGCCTGCTTGTGTGGCCACAATTGAGCCACCAGCATGCCGACGAACATCAGCGCACAGCCCATGTAGCCGCGAGCGTGCAGCGACTCGCCGAGCATCAGCGCCCCGGCTATCGCTGCGAAAACTGCTTCCAGCGAAAGGATGATCGCCGCGTGGGAGGCAATGGCATGGCGCTGGGCGACTACCTGCAGCGTGTAGCCGATTGCCACTGCGATCACTCCGCCATAAAGAATTGCCGGCCCGGCTTGGGCGATCGCTGCCAGTTGGATTTCCTCGAAGACCACAGCCAGACCAAGGCTGACCACGGCGCAGACCGCGAATTGCAAGATAGCCAGGCGAATCGGGTCGTACCGGCTGGCAAAGAACCCCACCAGCAGTACATGCACGCCCCAAACGCAAGCGCCCGCCAGTTGCAGCCAGTCGCCGGAGGCAACCTGGAAATTGTCACCCACGCTGAGCAGGAACATTCCCGCCACCGCCAGTGACGCTCCCAGCCAGGTCCCGAAACCCGTGCGGTGGCCGAGCAACAGTCCCAGCAGCGGCACTATGATTACGTAAAGACCGGTGATGAAGCCCGAATTGGTCACGCTGGTGAAGAGCAGCCCAACCTGCTGCAGGTTGATGCCCAGGGACAGCGCCAGGCCCATCAGCACGCCGCCCAGCAGCATGCCCCGGTTGAGCGGTTGCTGAGCAGCTGGCTTGGGCAGCACCAGGAGCAGTGGAAGCAGGACAAGTGCGCCGAGGGTGAAGCGCAATCCGGTGTAGAGGAAGGGGCCGATTGCGTCCATACCCAAGCGCTGGGCGACGAAGGCAGCTCCCCAGATGGCGGCGGTGATCAGCATCAGGATGTCGGCGCGCAGAGCTTGGCTTCGCATGGTGGTTCTCAGTGGTAAAAGTCGGGAACTTTGCCGTAAAGCGATTGACTTGACCACCCTGCGCTGGCTGGGCATGCTGGGCGCCGCTTTACGGCCTGCCCGTATCAAGCTCTGGGCCGGGCCGGCGTTACCGCGCTGTGCCGTGGCGCTTCCATAACCCTTGGAAGCGTGATTGGGCCCACTACAACAAGGACATGCCCATGGCCTCATATGAAATCCTGATTGCCGATGACCACCCGCTATTCCGCAGTGCCCTGCAACAGGCGCTGACGCTGGGCCTGGGGCCCGATGCCAGGTTGGTAGAAGCAGCGAGCATCGCGGAACTCGAGTCCCGCCTGGCAGAACGCGCCGATTGGGATCTCGTGCTGCTTGACCTGAACATGCCCGGCGCCTATGGCTTTTCCGGGCTGGTGCTGCTGCGCGGGCAGTATCCGCAGATCCCCGTGGTGATGATTTCGGCGCAGGAAGAGGCTGCCGTAGTCGCGCGCTCTCGTGAATTTGGCGCCAGTGGTTTCATCCCCAAATCCAGTTCGCTGGAGGTCATCCAGACGGCGGTGCGGGCGGTGCTCGACGGTGACACCTGGTGGCCGCCCCAGGCTGAAGAAGCACAAGCGCTGACAGCCGAGGCCAAGGCTGCGAGTGAAGGCCTGGCCAGCCTGACCCCTCAGCAGTTCCGGGTGCTGACCATGGTCTGCGAGGGTTTGCTGAACAAGCAGATTGCCTTCGAACTCCATGTGTCCGAAGCCACGGTCAAGGCGCATGTAACAGCGATCTTCCGCAAGCTCGGCGTGCGGACACGTACCCAGGCTGCACTGCTGCTGCAACAGTTGGAATCGATTCCCTCCGCTTGAGCGCGGGCTTTTCACGGATTTTTTAAGTGCCTTGGATTAGGCTTCGCGCTCCTTCAACAAGCCCCTTTTACTATGTCGCCATTCAAAGGCCAGACCGGCCTCAAACGTATCCTCAACGCAGCGGGCTATTCCCTCGATGGCCTGCGCGCGGCCTTCCAGGGCGAAGCCGCATTCCGTCAGCTGGTGCTGCTCAACATTGTGCTGATCCCGCTGTCCTTCTTTCTCGACGTGAGTCGCGGGGAACGCGCCCTGATGGTCGCGGTCTGCCTGTTGGCGCTGATCGTGGAGTTGCTCAACTCCGCGGTGGAAGCGGCCATCGACCGTATTTCACTGGAGCGGCACCCCCTGTCGAAGAATGCCAAGGACATGGGCAGCGCCGCGCAACTGACCGCGCTTACCCTGATTGCCACCGTCTGGGCCGTCATCCTGCTGGGGTGATGGCTACCGTCAGGTAGACGTTCAAGCAATGGTCGGCAGCACGATCTCGTCGCTGCGTGTCACGCCTTCCGTCAGTGCCCGGCACTGGTCGAGGAATTCGCGCATGGCCGCCGTCTGGTATTTCTGGCGATGCCAGATGAAATAGAACTGTCGGCGCAGGTCGATGCCGGGCGTTTCCACAGGGACCAGGCTACCCCGGCGGAAGGCATCGCGCAGGGCCAGTCGGGAAATGCAGCTGATGCCCAGGCCTGACTCCACGGCGCGTTTGATCGCTTCGGTGTGTTCGAGCTCCAGACGGATGTTGAGCGGGGTAGGGTGGTGGCGCATGGCCTGATCGAAGGTCAGGCGTGTGCCTGATCCTCTTTCCCGCAGGATCCAGGCTTCGCGGCTGAGCTCTTCCAGGCTGGCCTGGCCTTTTTGCGCCAAAGGGTGCTGAGGTGCGCAGAACACCACCAGTTCATCCTCGACCCAAGGCAGGACCTCGATATCCGGATGCTGGCAGTCGCCTTCGATTAGACCCAGATCAAGTTCGTACAGCGCGATCTGCTGGACGATATGCGCGGTGTTCTGGACGTGCAAGCTGACCTGGCACTCGGGATGACGCTGCATGAAGCTGCCGATGAGCAAGGTGGCCAGGTAATTGCCGACCGTCAGCGTGGCGCCCACGTCCAGCGAGCCGAACCCGCTCTTGCCATTGAGCAGATCCTCGATTTCCCGGGCCTGGTCCATTAGCGCGACGGCCTGCGGCAGCAGCTGCCGGCCCAGTGCGTTGAGGCTCAGCCGCTTGCCAGCCCTGTCGAAGAGCTGGCACCCGGATTGGCGCTCCAACTCGGTCAGGGAAGTGCTCGTGGCTGACTGTGAAAGCGAGAGCAATTCCGCCGCGCGGGATACGCTTTCCTGCTGGGCGACGGCGACGAATACCTGCAACTGACGGAGAGTAAATCGCATATCTATATAACCGATAACCTATATCTTGATAATTCAGTTAACAGATATTGTGGCGGTCACTACAATAGCGCGCAATTGCGCCAGAGCGGCGCTGGCGAATTCAAAATCTTCGGAGCCCCCGTACATGAGCAACCTGAACTCCGAGCGCATCCTTAGCGTTCATCACTGGAACGACACGCTGTTCAGCTTCAAGTGCACCCGAGACCCGGGCCTGCGCTTCGAAAATGGCCAGTTCGTCATGATCGGCCTGCAACAGTCCAATGGCCGTCCGCTCATGCGCGCCTACTCCATTGCCAGTCCGAACTGGGAAGAGCATCTGGAGTTTTTCAGCATCAAGGTGCCGGATGGCCCGTTGACCTCCCAGTTGCAGCACCTCAAGGAAGGCGACGAGATCATCATCAGCAAGAAGCCCACAGGCACCTTGGTGCTGGACGACCTGAATCCCGGCAAGCACCTCTACCTGCTGAGCACGGGTACCGGCTTGGCCCCATTCATGAGCGTGATCCAGGATCCGGAAACCTATGAGCGCTTCGAGAAGGTCATCCTGATCCACGGCGTGCGCTATGTGAACGAAGTCGCTTACCGCGAGTTCATCACCGAGCACCTGCCGAAGAACGAGTTCTTCGGTGAAGCGGTCAAGGACAAGCTGATCTACTACCCCACCGTGACCCGTGAGCCGTTCGAGAACCAGGGCCGACTGACCGACCTGATGCGCAGCGGCAAGCTGTTCGAAGACATTGGCCTGCCGCCGATCAACCCGCAGGACGACCGTGCGATGATCTGCGGTAGCCCGAGCATGCTCGACGAAACCAGCGAGGTTCTCGACAGCTTCGGCCTGAAAATCTCCCCGCGCATGCGCGAGCCAGGCGATTACCTGATCGAGCGTGCATTCGTCGAGAAGTAAACGCCGAGCTACAAAGCAAATCCCGCCAATTGGCGGGATTTGTCGTTTCTGGCTTTGCAGGAAGATGCCTACACCGGTGAGCTGAAGCGCTGGCCGGAGATGGCGGGGTGGTAGATCGGCTGGATCTTGTTTCCCGCTGGATCCAGCACATGAAAACTGTGGGCGCCGTCGCCATGGGCGAAAGGGCGGTCGAGCATGGTCACGCCCGATCCCTTGAGGTAGTGGTACCAGGCCTCCAGGTCTTCCAGGCTGTCGACGACGAAACCATAGTGATCCACGGCCTGCACGCCGCTGCTGGGGACAAAGGCGCGGCCGAGGGACAGATTGTCATTACCGCAGGTCAGGTATACCAGGTCCTCGTTGGCCCGGGTGAGCACCTCCATGCCCAGCACATCCACGTAGAAGCGTTCGCACTCCTCCAGGTTGGGTACCAGAATCGCGACGTGGCGTAGGCCATTGAGTCGGGCCGGACGGGTAGGCATTTGCTGAACTCCATTTTTGTATACAATTCTCTATCAATATAAGACAAAAAGGATTCCAAAGTGTACTGCCTTCTACTCAAGACCCAGCTGAAGCCGGGCAGCCTGGATGATTTCATGGATGCCATGCGCATCAATGCTGCCGCTTCGGTGCGCGACGAGCCGGGTTGCCTGGTGTTCGACGTGCTACAAGACCGTAGCGATCCCGACCTGGTCTGGCTCTACGAGGTCTACACCGATGAGGCGGCTTTCGAGGCGCATATGCTAACGCCGCATTTCCTTGCCAGCCGTCCGTTGGTGAATCCGTTGATCCTGAGGCAGGAGGCGATCGAGGCCAATGCCTTGGCGCTGAACGCAACGCGCTAGGCTTGCACTACTTCCAGTACGCGAATCAGGTCGGGTTGTGGGTAATGCCAGCGTACGTCCACGTCCCAAAGGCGGGCGCCGTAGCGGCGTGACGGCTCGGGCCTCTGGTAGGCGGGGCGTGGATCCTGCGCCAGGCACTGTTCGATCAGCGCTACCAGCGGTTCGCCGAGGCGTTGACCGTGCTCGCGAGCCTGCAGTAGTGCGGCGTCGTCCCAGGCTACATCGATCAGCTCTGGGGCAGCATCGGCAATCGCGTTCAACGCCTCGTCCCGGCGGTCCGCATAGGGCACGTAGGGCTTGATATCCAGCACCGGGGTAGCATCCAGCAGGTCGATGCCGGAGATCCAGAGGCGGCTCGGCTCAACCTTGTCCAGCTTGACGACGGACTGGCCGATGCCATTCGGCCGATGCGTCGAGCGGCTGGCAAATACCCCGATCGACTGGTTCCCGCCCAAGCGCGGCGGGCGAACCTTGAGTCGCGGCTTGTCCTCCAGCGCTAGATGAAAAAGGAACAAGACCCAGACGTGGCTGACCTGTTCCAGCCCGGCAACCGCCTCACCGGTATCGAATGGCGGCACCAACTCCAGCACGCCACGGGCGGCCGGTGCCAGGTGTGGCTGGCGGGGGATGGCGAACTTTTCCTTGAAGCAGGAGCGGACGACGCCGATGGGGGAGACGGTATGCTGCATATAGGCTCCGGATTCAGTAGGCTGCACGGCAGCCAGCATCTCGGAACGGGCCGCCGCGGCGCAGCCAGCCATCGCCGGGGCTGGTCTGGGCGCAGCTCAATGCGCCATCGAGCTTGCTCTGCCAGAGGAAGAACGGTGCAGGTGCAGCGAAGCCCTGGCAGGAAAGGGTCAGCAGGGCAGTCAGCAGAGCGAGGCGCATGGGCAGCTATTCCGGTCGGTTGCGCGGCTACCCTAGCGCCCGCGCGCCTTATCAGCAAGTTGCCGTGCAACTAGCTGCTGTGGAGGACCAGAAGCCCCCAAAGCACCAGAAACAGCCCAGATATGCGACTGAGCCAGGCCCCAACTGGAAGGTACTTCTCCAGCAGCACATAAGCGCCGATCAGGGCGACCCACAGCAGGTTCATCAGGCCCACGACAAACAGCACCCCCATCAGTGCCCAGCAACACCCGAGGCAGTACAGCCCGTGGGCCAGACCCATGTGCCACGCTCCAGAGGGGCCGGGGCGCCAGTAACCCAACAGGAACTGCAGCGGGGACTGGCAATGTCGCAGGCATGCCCGTTTGGCTGGCACGAATTGATAGAGTCCTGCGCACAACAGGAATGCCGTCCCCAGCCACTGACTCTGGCTGCGCATGTCCATGCTGAGCAGGGCCTGTTGGTCAAGCAGCCATTGAAGGAGCGTTGCCAGCAGGCTGAACCCACTCCAGACCAGCAGATAGGCGCTACAGAACAGCAGCAAGGCCAGGTTTCGCTGGTCAGTCGGTAATCGCTTGCGAATGGTCTGCTGGTAGAGAAGGAACATGGGTGTGGCGCTGGGCAGCATCATGCCGACCATCATGATGCTCCACATGGCAAACATCAGCACGGCGTCGCGGATCGTCCAAGGCATTGGCATGCCTTCCATGGCCATCTCCAGCATGCCGCCAGGAGCTGTCATGCGCCGCGCGAGATCCAGCAGGAAGAGCCACGCCACCAACGTCAGGGCGGACAGTAGGGAGACCAGCAGCAGCGACTGTCTCCCGTACTTTCTCGGGGTCGCAGCCGGGGTGGGGGTGGCTGGCACCTTCAGCGCACCACGCCCTGTCCAGTGAAGTGAAGCCGGGCGAAGTGGCCATGGCCGCCTTTCGAGCTGATCTTGATTCCACCCTGCGTATCGAAGCTGCCACTGGCCATTTCCGCTTCGGTGAATTCGAAGCCGTCCGGCAGCACCAGGCGCGCCCGTTGCGGTTCGCCGGTCACGGGATTGCGAATCGGTTCGCCGGTGACTTCCAGTACGCCCGGGATTCGTGTGTGCGCCTTGCGCTCAAGGATGTCGATCTTGATTTCGATGGGTACGAAGCAAGGCTCGAGGACTTCGGACAAGGTACTGGCGAAGACCTGGAACACCGTAGCACCCGGCACGGTCTCCGCTCCGGAGAGAATGGTCAACAGTGCCGCGCGCTGCCCAGGGGTTGCGCGCTCTTCAATGAACACCTGACAGCGGCCATTGCCTTCGTGGATGGCGCCCGGCCAAGCAAAGGTGCCGACCCAGCACAGCCCGTCGAGCACTTCATTCTCGAAATGGCCCTTGTCGATTCGCATGCTCACCACCGCTTCACACTTGCCGTGCGTGGGTGGAGAGCTGAATTGGCAAGGGCAGCCCCAATTGCAATTACAGGATGCGAACTCGACGCCCTCGAGGCGCCAGTCAGCCATGGCCATGACCCACCTCCTCACCGCATGTGCCCAAGCAGCAGTTGTCCTGTTTATTAACGCTAGCAGACAGGTGGCGCGGCGAAGAGGGAGGCCGACCGGGGGTTCAGAGGTGGAAGCCGCCGTCGATCGGGATGATGTTGCCGGTCATGTACGCGCCTGCCGCGCTGGCCAGACTGATGGCCAGCGCGGCCATCTCCTCCTCGCGACCCCAGCGGCCCATGGGGATCAACGCAGTATCGCGGGCCAGTGCGTCCGCATCGTTGGAAATGAAGCGGGTCATCCTGCTCGGGAAGCGCCCGGGAGCGATCACGTTGACGTTGATGTGCTCGGCTACCAGCTCCCGGGCGAGCATGCGAGACACTTGGTGCAATGCGGCCTTGCTCGGGCCATAGGCATAGGCTTCTTCGCCATGGGAAGTGATGCCGGCTACCGAACCGATATTGATCACCCGTGCCGGGCAAGCAGCGCTTCCGGCCTTGCGCAGCAGCGGGAGCAATTGCTGGATGCAACTGAAGACCGAAGTCACGTTGAGCTGCATGACCTTTTCCCAGCCCTTGGCCGGATAGCTCTCCAGGGGCGCGCCCCAGGTGGTGCCGGCGTTGTTGACCAGGATATCCAGCTGTTCGATGCGCTCGCCGAGCGCCTGGGCGAGTGCCTTGGCACCATCTTCGCTGGACAGGTCTGCAGCCAGCCCATGGCACTCGCCGAATGTGGCCAATTCGGCGGCGATGTCACGACAGGCCTCGCCATCGCGCGCGCAGATGAGTACACGAGCGCCGGCCTCCAGGAGGCCTTGGGCGATCATCCGGCCGATCCCGCGGGTACCGCCGGTAACCAGTGCTGTGCGACCTTGCAGGCTGAAATAGGGGTGCATGACGATCCTCGTTGCTGAGCCGGTGAAGGCCATACCCTAGCCCCGGTGAGGCCGCTGCGGGGGCATTATCGAGGCGCGGAATGCGAGGGCATTGCCGTCATTTCAGGCCTGGGAGGCAGCCAGCTCGGCATCCTTGGCCAACGCCCGGACGTAACCTGGGCGCTGGATGAAGCGAGCGATGTAGTCCTTGATGACCGGGATTTGCGGGATCAGCCCGAACTGCGTCGTCCAGTTCAACGCACTGCCCCAGAGCACGTCAGCGGCAGTAAAGCGTTCGCCAAGGATCCAGGGGCCTTTCTCCAACTGCTCCACAAGGGTCTTGAGCATGGTGTCGAAGTCACCGTAGGGCGAGGTGGCGGCGGGAGCGGGTATGCGCTTCTGCGCCCGATCGACCACAGCCGGCTCGAAGCAGGTGCCGTAGAACACCATCCAGCGCAGGTAAGGTCCACGTAACGGGTCGCCCAAAGGCGGCGCAAGCTCTGCTTCGGGGTAGAGGTCGGCAAGATAGAGGTAGACCGAAACCTGCTCGGTTACGACCGCGTCACCGTGGGTGATCGTGGGCACCTTACCCATCGGGTTTATGGCGAGGAACTTGGGCTTGCGCTGGTCCCCTGACTTCATGTTCATCACATGCAACTGGTAGTCCGCGCCAAGTTCTTCCAGCAAGGCAAGGGCGCCGGATGAGCGGGTGTAGGGGCAGTGGTAGAGGGTCACCTGATGATTCTGGGGCGTCATGTCGCGGCCTCGGTCGGAGAAAGCCTGACGCGAGTCTAGTCCAGCAAGCTGGATGTGCCGCTCTCTAGAGCCTGCCGCTGCGCTTCAGGCGACGCAGCACCCAGCGCCGGTACAGGTGCGAAAGCAGTGGCCGGAGGCCAGGCAGGCCAATCAGCCAGGCCAGCGGCGCGAATTTCGGCACTCGTGCCAGCAAGAGGATGTAGGCGTCCAGTTCGCGGTGGATGCGGCCCGCTTCGTCCTGTACATGGAGTTCGGTCAGAGCCAGGTAAGGATCGATGCCAATAACGCGCAATTGCGCTTCCCGGCCGGTGATGTCCACCCACTCCACGCCTTCGCTGGCGTCAGCGAGTCCCTCGTACCAGCGCCGGTCGGCGATGCAGCGGGGGCAGGCTCCGTCGTAGAAGACCTTGATCGTAGTCTTGGGTGTGGCCATGGCACGGCTCCGCCGTATGGGTATCGCTGCGCTCAACGGAACGCCGTCCGAACCATCCTACGACGCCTGCATGAATCAAGGGGCAGAAAAAAGGTTCATCGCGGAATCTGGGGGGGAGGCGAGTTGACAGCCGGACAGCCGGTACTCTCTCTGTAGGAGCCAGCTTGCTGGCGAACATGCGCCATTCGCCAGCAAGCTGGCTCCTACAAGGTTTCGCGCGCCTTCGATATGTCACTCCGCCCGACAAGTCCGCCAAGGAGGTGTTGCAGGCTGCTTTCCGGGGAAGGCGGGTAGCCGGCGCCAGACAGTCGATCCGCTCGGATACGCGTCCGCAGTACAGGCAGTCGACGCGACGCACCGGCAGTTGTAGCAGGACGCGCTGATCCTGCAGGTCACGATCCCGCACCTGGCGGATGTGCTGCTGCTCGTGGATCAACAGGTTGGGTTTGGCACGCGGCTGCAAATCGGGAAGCGCTCGGTTTGGGGTTCAAGACTGATCAGCAGGGTGTCGTGAGTGGATTGGCGACAGGCGACGGCCTCGTAGCCTGGCCAGAAAGGGGCAAGATCAATAGGATGCACGGCGACAGCAGGGGGTGGGGGTTGGGATGTTTGGCGACTGCCAATTTACCCACTTCCCCGACTGTCAACTCGCTCTTCCCCCAGATTCTGCGAAGAACCAGAAAAAAGCCCCGCTTCGGCGGGGCTCTTGATTCGACTCAGACCGGCTCGGCCCAGAGGTCGTACTCATCGGCGTCAGTCACGCGTACGCGGATCTTGTCGCCGGGCTTCACGTCCTGGGTATCGATGAAGACGTTGCCATCGATTTCCGGAGCATCGGCCCAGGAGCGGCCCACGGCGCCTTGTTCGTCCACCTCGTCGATCAGTACCTCGATCTCCTTGCCAACCTTCAGCTGCAGGCGTGCAGCGGAGATTGCCTGCTGGTGCGCCATGAAACGCTCCCAACGCTCCTGCTTGACGTCATCGGCCACAGGTTCAAGGCCCATGTCGTTGGCCGGAGCGCCGTCGACTGGGGAGTATTGGAAGCAACCGACGCGGTCCAGCTGGGCTTCGGTCAGCCAGTCGAGCAGGTACTGGAAGTCTTCTTCAGTCTCGCCGGGGAAACCGACGATGAAGGTGGAGCGAATGGTCAGCTCCGGGCAAATCTCGCGCCACTTCTTGATGCGGGCCAGGGTCTTGTCCTCGAAGGCCGGGCGCTTCATGGCCTTGAGCACTTTCGGGCTGGCGTGCTGGAAGGGGATGTCGAGGTACGGCAGCAGCTTGCCCTCAGCCATCAGGGGAACCACGTCGTCGACATTCGGATACGGGTAGACGTAATGCAGGCGCACCCACACACCCATCTTCGACAGCGCTTCGCACATCTCCAGCATGCGGGTCTTCACCGGCTGGCCGTTCCAGAAGTCGGTCTTGTACTTCACATCCACGCCATAGGCGCTGGTGTCCTGGGAGATGACCAGCAGTTCCTTGACGCCGGCCTTGACCAGGCGCTCGGCCTCGCTCAGCACTTCACCTACCGGGCGGCTGACCAGCTTGCCGCGCATGGAGGGGATGATGCAGAAGCTGCAGCTGTGATTGCAGCCTTCGGAAATCTTCAGGTAGGCGTAATGGCGCGGGGTGAGCTTTACGCCCTGCGGCGGTACCAGGTCGATCAGCGGGTTGTGCTCGGTCTTCGGCGGCACGACTTCGTGCACGGCGGTGACCACCTGCTCGTATTGCTGCGGGCCGGTCACGGCCAGCACGGCGGGGTGCACGTCGCGGATGGCGGACTCTTCCACGCCCATGCAGCCGGTGACGATGACCTTGCCGTTTTCGGCGATGGCTTCGCCGATCACTTCCAGGGACTCGGCCTTGGCGCTGTCGATGAAGCCACAGGTGTTGACCACCACTACGTCGGCATCCTGATAGGTGGGCACGACCTCATAACCTTCCATGCGCAGTTGGGTAAGGATGCGCTCGGAGTCGACCAGGGCTTTCGGGCAACCCAGGGAAACGAAGCCGACTTTAGGCGTGGAGGGGGTGGACATGGCTAACCTCGTGGGGCGCCGATGAGACGCCTCTGATCAAAAAGTGCGCAATTCTAACGGCAGATTTAAGGCATTTCCAGCCTGATTATCAGCCTTGAGGTGGCTAGTCTGTAGGAATTCAGGCAGGGCGGCGCTTTGATGGCCGCTTCGGGCCGGATGTGGGCTTGTGGAGCACGCTCGGACTGTGGGCCGAAGGGAGAACTTGATGGGCGAAGGCATCCTGCGACCGGCGGAGCATCCGGCCAGTCATGGCGCGTCGGGAATGAAGTTGCTGGTAGCTGCCGCCGGTGTGGTCTACGGCGATATCGGGACGAGCCCTTTGTACACGCTGAGAGAGGTGTTCGCGGGTGGTTATGGCGTTCAGGCCAACCACGAAGGTGTGCTCGGCGTGCTCTCGCTTATCTTCTGGTCGCTGATCTGGGTGGTTTCGATCAAGTACGTGCTGTTCATCCTGCGGGCGGACAATGACGGCGAAGGTGGGGTGATGGCGCTGACCGCATTGGCACAGCGGGCGGCCAATCCGTATCCGCGCCTCAAGCTGGTGTTGGTGCTGCTTGGGCTGTTCGGCGCTGCGCTGTTCTATGGCGACAGCATGATTACGCCGGCGATCTCGGTGCTCTCCGCAATCGAAGGCCTGGAGATCGCGTTCGAAGGCATCGGCCACTGGGTGGTGCCGTTGTCACTCATCGTGCTCGTGGGACTGTTTCTGATCCAGAAGCACGGCACCGCCCGAATCGGCATCCTCTTCGGGCCGGTCATGGTGCTCTGGTTCGGTGTACTTGGCGCGTTGGGCGTGCATGGCATCCTTCAGCAACCTGAGGTGCTCAAAGCGCTCAATCCTTACTGGTGTGTGCACTTTTTCATCGTCCATCCGGGAGTGGGCGTCGCCATCCTGGGGGCGGTGGTGCTGGCGCTGACGGGTGCCGAGGCGCTCTATGCCGACATGGGCCACTTCGGACGAAAACCCATCGCGCGAGCCTGGTTCTTCCTGGTGCTGCCGGGACTGGTGCTCAACTATTTCGGTCAGGGGGCGACCATCCTCGCCGCTCCGGAGGCGGCGCGAAATCCGTTCTACCTGCTGGCGCCCACCTGGGCCCTGTTACCGATGGTGGCGCTGGCCACCCTGGCCACGGTAATCGCCTCCCAGGCAGTCATTTCCGGCGCATTTTCACTGACTCGCCAGGCCATGCAGTTGGGCTACATTCCGCGCATGTTCGTCCAGCACACCTCCAGTCATGAGCAGGGGCAGATCTACATCGGTAGCGTGAACTGGGGATTGATGGTCGGCGTGGTGTTGCTGGTGCTGGGCTTCGAGTCATCCGGGGCGTTGGCCGCGGCTTACGGGGTGGCGGTGACCGGCACCATGCTGATCACCACCCTGCTGGTATCGGCGGTGATGCTGCTGCTGTGGAAAACTCCAGTCTGGCTGGCCATTCCGGCGCTCCTGGGCTTTCTGTTGGTGGACAGCCTGTTCTTCGCGGCGAATGTGCCGAAGATCCTCCAGGGCGGTGCCTTCCCGGTGATCGCGGGGATTGCCCTGTTCGTCCTGATGACTACCTGGAAGCGCGGCAAACAGATCGTGGTCGAGCGGCTGGATGAAACGGCTCTGCCCTTGCCTGTGTTCATCAGCAGCATCCGCGCGCAACCGCCGCACCGGGTGCAGGGTACTGCCGTGTTTCTCACGGCCCGTCCTGACGCCGTACCCCATGCGTTGCTGCATAACCTGCTGCATAACCAGGTATTGCACGAGCAGGTGGTGCTGCTGACTGTTGCCAGCGAGGACACACCTCGGGTAGCAGCGGATCGGCGCTTTGAAGTCGATGCCTATGGGGATGGTTTCTTCCGGGTGATCTTGCACTTCGGCTTCATCGAGGAGCCGGACGTGCCGGCAGCACTGAAGCTGTGCCACCTCAACGAGCTGGATTTCAGCCCAATGCGCACCACCTATTTCCTCAGTCGCGAGACAGTGATTCCCACCAAACGCATTGGCATGGCGCGGTGGCGAGAGGCGCTATTCGCCTTCCTGTTGAAGAATGCCAACAGCAATCTGAGGTTCTTCAACCTGCCACTCAATCGGGTGATCGAGTTGGGGACGCAGGTGGAGATTTGAGTTGGCCTTGAGGGGGAGCGTTCCGCAGACCTCACACTGCGTTGGCCGGCGGATTCAAAGCAGGTTGGGCTTCGCTACGCTCAGCCCCAACCTACGCAGCACCATCCTTACGCTCAATCCCGGCTAGGCAACATCCGCAGCAGGGTGTTGTCGCGGCTGACAAAGTGGTGGAACAGTCCAGCGGCTGCGTGCAGGCCGATCAGCCAGTAGCCCAGGGTGCCCGCCAGTTCGTGCAGCTCCTTGATCTGGCCAGCCAGGTTCGGGTTCTTGTCGATCAGTGGCGGCAACTCGAGGCCGAAGAAGGGGATCGGCTTGCCGGCGGCGCTCAGGATCAGCCAGCCCGCGAACGGGGCTCCGATCATCAGCACGTACAGCGCCAGATGCATGACTTTGGCCATGGACTCCTGCCAACCGGCAGGTGCCGGGGAGATTGCCGGGGCCGGAGCGATAAAACGGGCGATCAGGCGAACCCATACCATGGCGAATACTGCCATGCCCAGCATGAAGTGCCATTGCTTGAGCAGTTCGCGGGTCTCACTGCCTTTGGGGAAATTGCCCTTCAGCTCGATGCAGGCGTAGACCGCTGCGATCAACAGCAGCATCAGCCAGTGCATGGCAATCGACAGGCTCCCGTAACGGGAAGGCGAGTTGTTCACGGTCATTGGAGTTCCTCTCTATGGGGCTTTTCAGGCTGCGCCGAAGAATAAGGAGCTTTCCTTAAGCCAGGCTGAACCTGGGTCAATGATCGCGACCTATCGTTGCATTTTCTCCACAGCCGCCAGCAGCTTCTCGGTCAATGCCGGATAGTTCTCGTCGTAATGGTGCCCACCAGGCAGCTGCAACATCTGCCCAACGGCGCCAGGTTGGGTGCAGCCACTTTCGGCCGACTCCTCACTGCCGTAGACGCAAAGGACCTTCGTGGATGGCAAGCGGCTGAGTTCCGGGCCAGTGGCGGCTTCCTGGCCAGCTTTGCCCAGCCAGCCCTGGACCTCGATTTCGAAACTGCCGCTTCGGGCCAGGGCCAGCAGCAGGACCGCATCCACCTGCTGCTGATCGGCCTTGGGCAGGCGGTTGTAGAACGCCGGAAGCACATCGGCGCCGAACGAGTAGCCCGCCAGGACAAAGCGCTTGGCTCCCCATTTTTCGCGGTATTCCTGCATCAGCCGACTGAGGTCCGCCGCGCCCTGCTCGGGGCTTTTGTGCTGCCAGAAATAACGCAGGGCATCGATGCCAACGACTGGGTAGCCGCGCTTGGCCATCTCTGCCGCCACCGCGCGGTCGAGGTCCCGCCAGCCGCCGTCGCCCGAATAGAACAATGTGACGGTATCGGCGGGCGTTGCGGATGGGACCTCGATCACCGGCAGGGCATCTCCCTGACCTTGCAGCAGCACTCCAAGGCGCTGGCGCAGCAAATGGGCAAGGTCGGTGTCGTAGTCGCCGATCAGGGTTTGCGCATTGGGCTGGCTGCGCGCGAAGCGCGCACTGGCGTCATCAGGATTGTCGTTCCAGGCAATGCTCCAGCGGCCATGCATCGCGCGTTCTGGCAGCGAGGCCGGGCAGTCTGGTTGGTTGAGGCTGAAACCGACGGAAAGCGCGCGGGCGCTGTCCTCGACCTGGCCCGCCAGCCAGCGCCAGGCAAAGGTAGCGCCGGGGCCGATGCCCGCGACCAGGGTCGGAGGCGCCCCCAGTTGCTGCTGAGCCTGTTGGAAGCGTTGCTGTTGCGCAGCGCAGTCCTGGGATGGAAGGTTGACCTGCAGCAGCTGTGCATTGCCACTTTGCGCCAGGGCCAGCAAGTCACGGTCCGCCAGCCACTGATCCGTCGGCGTGAGCAGCACCACACGTTGCTGGATCGGGCCGGACGGACTCGCCAGGGTCGCTGGGCTGCCATCGGCCAGCATCAGGTGTTCCACTTTGGCGTGTGGGGTCGGACGGCTCCAGACCAACAGGGCCAGGCCGACGAGGACGAGAATCAGGATCAGAAGCAGACGCCGCCAGTTGCGTTTGAGCATGGAAACCTCAACGTTTGACCAGGCCGGTGAAGCCGCCGGCAATCAGGGCTGCGGTATCGGCCAGTGCCACCAGAGGGTCGAGCCCGGCAGGCACGGCCATGTAGCGTGGCTCCCAGTCGGGTTGGAATTTCTCCTTGAAGCGGCGCAGTCCCTGAAAGTTATAGAACTGTTCGCCGCGACGGAAAATGAGGGCGCCCAGCCGTTGGGCCAGGGGCGCGCCACGACGAGGTTGGAGGCCGGCCAGCGGCACCATGCCGAGGCTGAAGCGCGCATAGCCAAGCTGCTTGTAATGCAGCAGCAAACTGAGCATCAGGAATTCCATGGTCAGCTTGGGCGCATGCGGGTGAACGCGCATCAGATCGATGCTGGCCATACTGTTGCCCTCGGTCTCCAGCAAATTGGCGAAGGCCACCGGCTTACCCTCGAACTGGAGGGTGGCGATGCGGAAGTGTTGCAGGTAATCCGGATCGAAGCGGCCGAGGGAAAAACCTTTCTCGCGACCTTGCTTGCTGTTCATCCAGGCATCCGAAATAACCTTGAGCTGCTCGAGCGGTGCGCTGCCGGCTTCGTAAATCTGCAGGCCGAGGCCATCTCTCTGGCCACGACTGAGGGTATAGCGCAGGTCTTTCATGGACTTGTGCTTGGCCTCGAGATCGAAGCGGGCGAGGTCTACTCGCGCTTCTTCACCGAGCTTCAGGGCAGTCAGGCCGATATCCATGTAGTAGGGCAGGTTCTCGGCACGCACCTGGTAGAACACTGGCCGGGCATGGTGGAAATCACACAAGTCACGGAACTGCCAGATCAGTTCGGCGCGACGGGTGGCCGGGCCGATGGGGTCGAACAGTGCCACCAGGCTGCGGCCGCGGCGGGCGTACATCAGGAAGGCGTCGTCCTGCGGATGGAACAGCAGGGCCTTGTCGCCGGTCAGCACCAGGCCGCCATCGGGCTGGTCCGACGCTTTCACGACTGCGGCGGCGCGCAACAACTCCTCATCAGTGGGTTCGTGGATGGTTGGAGGCACCGGGCGCAACAGCCAGGCGAGGACAACGCCAATCAGCAACAGTCCACTGGCCAGGGAGGCACGCAGTGCTCGCGGCGCATCTCCGTCCACCTCGAACTGCCACCACAGCTCGTGGCTGTAAGGCACATCCTGGTACGCGAAGAACATCAGCCACAGGGCAGCGGCCATGACACAGGCACTGGCCGCCAGGTTGAGCGGCGAAAAGGGCATCTCGAGCAGCCGGCTGGGGCGGTAGAACGCGCCACGGAAAATCGCCAGCAGGGCTGCCGTGATGCTCAGGAGGCTAGCCTCCTCCCAGTCGAAACCCTTGAGCAGCGAAAGTCCGGCACCGCCGAGCAGCAGGACCACGGTCAGCGCCCAGGCCGCCGAAAGACGGTGGCGAAGGCCGTGGGCCAATAGCAGGCAAAGTACGCCGATCAGACTGGCAGCGAGGTGCGAGGCATCGATCAACCGGTGCGGGATGAGGAAACTCAGGTGCTCCAGGCGAGTGTCCACGGCGGGTGTTACGCCGGAGAACAGCAGTACGACACCAGAGAGGAACACCATCAACGACAGCACCGGTGCCGCCAGGCCAGAGGCCATCCGCAATGCCTGGCGGCCGGCAGGAAAAAAGCGCTGCGCCTCGTTGAGCAGCAGCACCACGCAAGCCAGCACCAGGGGCAGACCGACGTAGATCAGGCGATACAGCACCAGGGCGGCAGCCAGCGGCGCAGCGCCCAACTGGCCGGAGAACGCGGCCAGCAGTACAGCCTCGAACACTCCGACCCCGCCGGGCACATGACTGAGTACGCCCGCGGCCAGTGCCAGTAGATAAACCAGCAGGAAGGCGCCCAGTGCCGGAGCCTCAGGCAGCAGCACATAGAGCACGCTGGCGGCTGCACAGACATCCACCAGTGTGATCAGCAGCTGTAGCAACGACAGCCTGAGGCCAGGCAAGCGAACGCTGCGGTTGCCGAGACGAATATCAATACAGCCAGGCGCAGGCGCCTTCGGCTGGCGCATTCGGGCCAGGAGCAGAACCAAGACGGCGCCTATTGCCAGCACCACACCGGCCAGACCGGTCACCAGGACCACGGGCAGGCCAAGCGCTCGGGATGCGGCGGCAGGATCGCTCAGGGCTGCCAACGCAGCGAGAAGGGGGAGGGCCGAGCCCAGCGCCAGGCTGGCGAAGAGGGTGATGCGAGCAATATCCGCTGCACCCAGGTTATCGCGGCTGTAGAGCCGGAAACGCACCGAGCCGCCGGTCAGCATCGACAGGCCCACGGCATTGCCGATGCCAGCGGCGCAGCAGCTGCCGAGCGCCATACGTTGGAGTGGCAAGTGCACCCCGGCGAAGCGGCAGCCAGACCACTCATATCCCACGTAAGTGATGTAGCTGAGCAAGGTGGCGCCCAGCGCGGCGAGCAGGCTACCGGTTGGTACATCGTGTACGGCAGCGCGCAGCGCATTCGGATCCAGCTCGCGAAGCAGGTGCCAGCAGGCCAGCAGGCCGAGGATGAAAACCAGGAAGGTGAAGCCGAGAACAATCCACTGGCGGTAGGCCGTAATGCGGTCGAGCCAGCGAAGTGGGGCGGACTCCTCGACCGATTGGCCGTTGCCATCAAGAGCGGGGGAAATGTCTGCGGGCGGAGTGTTGGCGCGCATCGAGCACCTCTATGCAATGTGCGCCTCTGAGTGTGGGCGATTGCAACCAGTTCCAAGCCTTGGATTGGATTTTTTTCTTCAACAAGGTTGCGAGCAGGGCAGTTCGGCGGTTGCGGATTTCAGGCGGCAGACATTCCAGATGGATTGCCGGCCAGTGGATCCACTCGTCGTCATGTCTTTCCCTGGGGGCTTGCCAGCGGGCGAAGGTTGCGCATAGGCTGTACTGGTCTGACCGGTAATACCACAACAATTAAGCGTTCGCCCACACCGCCAGGTTCGTGGGGATGGGCGACGATACCGAATGGAGACCCCCGCAATGCTTATCAAGCTCTGCTCCCGCTCGATATTCCTGCAAGTCGTGATTGGCCTCGTGGTTGGCGTGTTGTGCGGCGTCAGCTTTCCCGAACTCTCCTCCCAGCTGAAACCCCTCGGTGACGGCTTCATCAAGCTGATCAAGATGCTGATCGCGCTGATCGTCTTCTGCGTGGTTGTCAACGGAATTTCCGGGGCCGGCGACCTCAAGAAGGTCGGGCGTATCGGGCTGAAGTCGGTCATCTACTTCGAGGTCCTGACGACAATCGCGCTGGTCCTTGGCCTGCTGGTCGCCTACGGCTCGGGGCTGGGGTCAGGTGCCGCCATTGACCTGAACGAATTGGCCGCCGGTGATGCTTCCGCCTACAGCGGCAGTGTCCAGGCTATTCATGGGCCGGTTTCGTTCCTCATGGGGCTGATTCCGACATCGGCGTTCAGCGCGTTTGCGCAGAACGACATTCTTCAGGTGCTGCTGTTCTCAATCCTGTTCGGCAGTGCGCTGAACCTCGTTGGCGAGCAGGCCAGCGGTGTCGCGAAGCTGATCAACGAATTCAGCCATGTGATTTTCCGCATCATGGGCATGATCGTGCGCCTGGCCCCTATCGGCGTATTCGGCGCGGTGGCCTTTACCACCAGCAAGTACGGCATCGAGTCGCTCAGTCACCTGGGTGCACTGGTAGCGGTGTTCTATCTCACCTGCATCCTGTTCGTGGTGGTGATCCTGGGTACCGTACTGCGTCTGTGCGGTATCCGTCTGATGCCCTTCCTGCGCTACTTCCGTGAGGAGTTGCTGATCGTCGTCGGAACCGCCTCCTCCGATGCCGTGCTGCCCCAGGTCATGCGCAAGCTGGAGAACATGGGCATTCGCAGCTCGACTGTCGGCCTGGTCATCCCCACTGGCTACTCGTTCAACCTTGACGGCTTTTCCATCTACCTCACGCTGGCAGTCGTCTTCATCGCCCACGCCACCGGTACTCCTCTGGCGATGAGCGACCTGATCACCATCCTTCTGGTGTCCCTGGTCACTTCCAAAGGCGCCCACGGCATTCCGGGCTCGGCGCTGGTCATCCTCGCCGCCACCCTTACCGCAGTCCCAGCCATCCCCGCCGCCGGTCTGGTGCTGGTCCTGTCGGTCGACTGGTTCATGGGGATCGGGCGCGCGCTGACCAACCTGATCGGCAACTGCATCGCCACGGTGACCATCGCTCGCTGGGAGAATGACATCGACATCACCCGTGCACGGGCAACGCTTGAAGCTAGCCGCGTGTCTTCTGCGCCGGGCAACGGGCAAGTGCGTGCCGGCGTGCCGGTGGTGGGAGAGGGTGAGGTCGGACGCTGATGACAGTGCTGATTCCGTCTGTTCTCATCCTTCCAAAGGGGTGGAGGAGTGGCGAAAGCGATCCTCCGAGAGGCTACTACCGCACCAAGCACACTTCAGATTAGGGAGGGCCAATGTTCTCTTCTTCAAAGCTGGTCGATTCCGTCGTCAAGAAACTGCTGGAAACCATCGAGCAGGGCCACTGGGTGGTCGGGCAGATGCTGCCTGGACAGCGCGAACTGGCTGAGCGGCTGGAGATCAGTCGCCCCAGTCTGCGTGAGGCCATCACGGTCCTGGAAACTCTCGGGGTTCTTCGCTCGCTGCCCGGCAAGGGCGTGATGGTCCTGGAGCGCAAGGCCACCGGATTGCGCGGGGTGCGGGCGGAAACCGGGGCGACGCTGGAGGACATCCTGCAGCTTCGCTATGCATTGGAGCCCTTCATTGCGGGGTTGGTGGCGCAGACCGTCGCTACCAATGACTTGAGCCAACTGCGTCTGCTGTTGCTGGATATGCGCGAGGCCGTCGAGGATGGCAATCCAACCGCCCTGGCCAGTGCCTACACGGCATTCCACCGGCAACTGGTGGCGCTCACCTCGAACCCGATCTTCCTCAGCGTTTCCAGCCAGATCGGCAATGCGCTCGAGCAGAGCGATCTGCTGACGATGCCCAAGACCGAACACGCGGAAGAGATCCTCGAGGAACACGAAGCGATTCTGCGCGCCATCCGCCATCACGACAGCGAACTGGCCAGTAGGGCGATGCGGCAACACATCCTCAACGAGGGTGTGCGGTTGAATATCAACCTGCGTTTGCCTCCCGATGCCGGCCGCTAGTCCGCCCGGTTCGCCGATGCTTGGCAGCTCGGCAGACGTGCAACGAATCTCCTGAATCGATACATCACGATTTGGCAGGTGTGATCATGAATGCAATAAACGCGATTGCCCCAGGGGCAACTGCAATGCCGGCAGAGCCGGCCGAAGTACGAGGTTCCAGCCGTTTCGTCTATGAAAGCATCTACACGGCCATCCTGGAGAAACGCCTGGCGCCAGCCACACCCCTCAACAAGCAGACGCTCGGGCGGATATTCCAGGTCAGCGCTTCGACCATCCAGCGGGCGCTGAGTCGCTTGGCTGACGAAGGCGCGGTGTCCATGCAGGCAAGTCAGGTCGCGATGGTGGCGCGCCCATGCGGGCACCAGGCCCGGCAGGTGCTGGAAGCGCGGATCCTGGTCGAAACCGAAGTGTTGCGTCTGGTCTGTGGGCGCCTGACGAGCGATCGTCTCACCGAGCTGCGCGAGCGGGTGGCGGAGGAGCGCGCCTGTCTGGCCGCGGGTGACCGCGCCGGGCTGATCGAACGGGTAGCAGGTTTCCATATGCGGCTTGCGGAGTTCGCCGGTAATCCGCTGCTGCTGAAGTTCTTGCGAAACTTGCTGTCTCGTGCGTCGTTATGCGTTGCCCTGAACCGCAGCGAGGTCTACTCGGCGGCCACCTGTGAGGAGCACCTCGAGTTGCTGGAGGCTCTGGAGGAAGGGGATGTCGGGACAGCAGTCGAGCTGCTGGTGCGCCATCTCAATGGCGTGTTCGACAAGCAACGCTTCGTGCCGCCGCCGACCACGGACTTGCGCGCGGCGTTCAAGGGCAGGCTCGGCCTGGCCTGGTCCCGCTGATAGCAGGGCGTGCAGCCCCGGCGTGGGTGAAAAGAGGCCACTCAGGGGAGTGGCCTTTTTGCTGGCGGAACGAGCCCGGTAATCGGCGTTCTCACCAGAGCTTGATTGTGTAATCCAGGGTGATCCGGGTTTCGTCTACATCCCGCGAGAAGTCATTGCGATAGGCACCTTGCCGGACACGTATGCCAAGTCCCTTGAGGTCTCCGCTCTGCACCACATAGGCCAGTTCGATGTCGCGCTCGCGCTCCTTGGCCGACGCGTTGGCGCCGGGCAGGTCGATGTCGTCGCCCTTGATATAGCGCCACATCCCGCGCAGGCCGGGGATGCCCAGCGCAGCGAAGTCGTAGTCGTAGCGTACCTGCCAGACGCGCTCGCTCGGGTTCACGAACTCGGAGACCAACGCCCCCTCGGTATTTACGTTCACATCGGTGCCGGCCAGGTAGGGCAGGGCGGTGTCACCACTGAGCTGCATGTAGCCCAGCCCCAGTGAGTGGGCTTTCAGCTGGTAGGTGAACATCGCGTTGTAGGTGCGATTGTCCACCGGGCCGGCTTTGGCGGCGCCGTCCTCGCGGCTGTCGAAGAAGCGCAGGTCGCTCTTGAGCTTGCCGTCACCCAGCGGCAGGTAATGCGCCAGCCCTAGATAATGTTGCTGATAGAGGTCATCCAGCTGAGCGTAGTAGTAGCTGCCGTTGAGGTTGTCGCTGAAGCGGTAATCGGCACCAGCGAAGCTGAAACTGTCGGACTCCGCGCCGGCATCGAAACGCCGATTCGGGCTGCTGATGCGCATCGGCTCCTGGTTGGTGGAATTGCGCTGGGTGATGCGGTCCATATGCCCGGCGTGCAAGGTCAGGCCTTCGATCTCATTGGAACGTAGGTAGGCGCCGCGAAAGGTCGGCGGGAAGAGGCGCGACGGCACGGCGAGGATTACCGGCAGCAAGGGTTGCAAGGTGCCCATATGGAGTTCGCTGGCCCCGATGCGGAGCTTTGCGGCAGCACCCAGTTTGCTGTACTCGTCGGCGGGCTCGCGGGTGGCCGGGTCGAAGGGCAGCAGGCCCGTGCCGGTGCGGTCCGGGCTGGAGTCGAGCTTGACGCCAGTCATGCCCAGCAGGTTGACACCGAACCCTACCGGCCCTTCCGTGAAGCCGGAATCCAGACGGAAGGTGAAACCCTGGGCCCACTCCTGGGCTTGGGATTGGCCGGGCCCACTGCGGAAATCCCGGTCGTAGTAATAGTTGCGCAGGGCGAGGCTGGCGCTGCTGTCGTCGATCAGGTCGGCGAGGGAGCTTCCTGCGTGCAGCAGGACGCCCGCCGCGAGGAAAACGCGGATGTTCATGAGGGAATCACCTGTTGTTCTTGTTCTAGGACTCACCGCTCATGCGAGCCCTTGCGACATGGGGAATTGCAGGCCCCGCCGGGTTGGTGGGGCGTCCTTCGATCAGGCGTGCTGCGATTTGCGGCTGCGGCCGAGCAGGTAGAACACGGCGACGCACGCGACCACGATGCCGGGACCGGAAGCCAGCATCACGCCGGCAGTGCCGGTGCCCAGGGCGAGCATCTTGCCGGCCACCAGCGGCCCGCTCATCGCGCCCAGGCGACCAACCGCCACGGCAGTGCCGACGCCGGTGGCGCGCACCTCGGTGCGGTAGAACAATGGTGCCAGCGCATAGAGGACCGATTGTCCGCCGGTGGCGAACAGCCCCGCGACGAAGCCCGCCAGCAGCATGCTTTCCAGTTGGCTGGACACGCCGAGTGCGGCCAGCGAGGCGAGCATGCCGAGGTAGATCAGCGCGGCCATCGCCAAGGGCGGTAGGCGATCCATTAGCGCGCCGAGCAGTAGCGTGCCGACGGCGGCGCCGATCTGCAGGGCGAACATCACCCAGCTTGCCTGGGGGCTGCTGAAGCCTTGGCCGACCAGGAGGCTCGGCAACCAGTTGATCAGCATGTAGACCACCATCAGGGTGAAGAAATAGCTGGTCCACAGCAGCAGGGTCGGCAGCGCTGCGCCATCGCGGAGCAGGCCCTGGACGATAGACGTATGGGCCGAGTCAGCCTGGCACTGGCGCTCGCGGAAGGCTTCGGATTCCGGCAGGTAGATGCCGAGCAGCGGCACGATCAGCAGCGGCACCAGGCCGCCGACGTAGAACACCACCTGCCAACCAGCCGAGAAAACGGCGATGCCGATGCATGCGGCCAGTGCGGCGCCGAGCGGCACGCCGCAATACATCATGCTCACTGCGGTACCGCGCAGACGTGGCCCGGCGGCTTCCGAGGTCAGGGCGATGAGGTTGGGCAGGGCCGCACCCAGGCCCACGCCGGTAAAAAAGCGGGCGCCGACCAGGCTGGTAAAATCCCAGGCCTGGGCAGTGGCGAGCGAGAACAGACCGAACAGGGCGACCGAGCCCATCAGCACACGCTTGCGACCAATCCGGTCGGCCAGCCAGCCGCCGGCAAAGGCCCCGGGTAGCAGGCCGAGAATCCCGGCGCTGAATACCCAGCCCATGTGCATCTTTTCCAGGCCGAAAGCGACGGCCATGCCCGGTGCGGCGATGCCGGCAGCCTGCAGGTCCAAGCCTTCCATCAAGGCCACCAGGAAGCAGAGTGCGATGGTGGTGATCATCCGGCGCGAGTTGTGGACAGAAATTCCGATCATGATTCAAGGCACCCGTATTGTTCTTGTAGGGAGTAATGGTGTTTTGTGGAGGGCGAATTCATTCACTGAGGGGCAGCACAGTCGCCTCCTTCAGGCCTCGCCAGGCAGACCTGCGGTCTGCTTGGCGATTGAAATCGCTCCCACAGGAACGGTGATCAGGCGCGGCTTGCAGCCAGCAGGTCCAGGGCCACGTCGACGATCATGTCTTCCTGGCCGCCGACCATGCGGCGGCGGCCCAGCTCGACGAGAATGTCGAGGGTCTTCAGCCCGTACTTGGCCGCGGCCACCTCGGCATGGCGCAGGAAGCTGGAGT
>NZ_JAGTIS010000015.1 GCF_018704125.1 Metapseudomonas boanensis
GGGGCATCAACGCCTTCGACCAGTGGGGCGTCGAACTGGGCAAGGAGCTGGGCAAGGGTGTCTACTCGCGGCTGGTCGGCCAGGAAGACGCGGCCGCCGAAGATGGCTCGACCCAGGGCCTGATCGACTTTTTCCGCGCCCGCCATCGCGGCTGAGGCTCTCGGCAAAAGCATCTTGCTCGCAGAAGACACTGCGCGTGTCTTCTTCGCGAGCAAGCTCGCTCCTCCGCACCGGAAGCCCCCTCTGAATCCTCGAAGAGCCATGAACGACCAGTCATCTCTTGAACCCGGCCATGGCTTGGAGGCACCCTAGCGGCTATCTCGGCTAAACAACAACAAGGACCCGCCATGTACGAGATCAGCCTTCACCCCGTGCCTGAGGCCGTGCGCAAGCACGCGCTGCTCGACAACGACGCCTACCTGCGCCTTTATCAGCAATCGGTCGAGCAGCCCGATGCGTTCTGGAGCGAACAGGCCACCAGCTTCCTGACCTGGTTCAAACCCTGGGACCAGGTACACCGCAGTGACCTGAAGAAGGGCGAGGCCGAGTGGTTCAAGGGCGGCAAACTGAACGTCGCCTACAACTGCATCGACCGGCATCTGGAGCAACGCGGCGATCAGGTGGCCATCATCTGGGAAGGTGACAATCCTGCTGAATCGGCGAACATCACCTATCGCAAGCTGCATCACCATGTCAGCCGTCTGGCCAATGTGCTGAAGAGCCGTGGCGTGCAGAAAGGCGACCGGGTCTGCATCTACATGCCGATGATTCCCGAAGCGGCCTACGCCATGCTTGCCTGCGCGCGCATCGGTGCCGTCCATTCCGTGGTATTCGGCGGCTTCTCCCCGGACGCCCTGCGTGACCGCATCCTCGATGCCGATTGCCGCACGGTGATCACCGCAGACGAAGGCGTGCGCGGCGGCAAATACGTACCGCTCAAACAGAACGTCGACAAGGCCCTCAAGGACTGCCCGAAGGTCGCCACAGTAGTGGTGGTCGAGCGCACCCAGGGCGAGATCGCCTGGGTCGAAGGACGTGACCTTTGGTACCACGAGGCCCTGCGCGAGGCCAGCGAGGATTGTGCCCCCGAGTGGATGGACGCCGAAGACCCACTGTTCATCCTCTACACCTCCGGCTCCACCGGCAAGCCCAAGGGAGTCCTGCATACCACGGGTGGCTATCTTCTGGGCGCCGCCATGACCCACAAATACGTGTTCGACTACCACGACGGCGACATCTACTGGTGCACCGCGGACGTGGGCTGGGTCACCGGCCACAGCTACATCGTCTACGGACCTCTGGCCAACGGCGGCACAACGCTAGTGTTCGAGGGCGTGCCCAACTACCCGGATGCGTCGCGCTTCTGGCAGGTAATCGACAAGCATCAAGTGAACATCTTCTACACCGCGCCCACTGCGATCCGCGCGCTCATGCGCGAAGGCGAGGAACCGGTGCGCAAAACCTCGCGCAGCAGCCTGCGCCTGCTCGGCAGCGTTGGCGAGCCGATCAACCCGGAAGCCTGGGAGTGGTACTACAACGTGGTAGGCGAGAAGCGCTGCCCGATCGTCGATACCTGGTGGCAGACCGAAACCGGCAGCATTCTGATCACTCCGCTGCCCGGCGCGACAATGCTCAAGCCTGGCTCTGCGACTCGCCCCTTTTTTGGAGTCCAGCCTGTGCTGCTCGACGAGAAAGGCCACGAGATCGACGGCCCAGGCTCTGGTGTACTGGCGATCAAGGCCAGCTGGCCGAGCCAGATCCGCAGCGTCTACGGTGATCACAAGCGCATGATCGACACCTATTTCTCGGCCTACCCCGGCTACTACTTCACCGGTGACGGCGCCCGCCGCGACGAGGACGGTTATTACTGGATCACCGGACGCGTCGACGATGTGATCAACGTCTCCGGCCATCGCATCGGCACTGCCGAGGTCGAGAGCGCGCTGGTACTTCACGATGCCGTGGCCGAAGCTGCAGTTGTGGGCTATCCGCACGACCTCAAGGGCCAGGGCATCTACGCCTTCGTCACGCCGATGAAGGGGCTGGAACCCAGCGAGGAGCTGAAGAAGGAACTGCTGGCCCTGGTCAGCAAGGAGATTGGCAGCTTCGCCAAACCGGAACTGATCCAGTGGGCACCAGGTCTGCCAAAAACTCGCTCCGGCAAGATCATGCGTCGAATTCTGCGCAAGATCGCCTGCAACGAACTGGATAACCTGGGCGATACCTCGACTCTGGCCGACCCTTCCGTGGTGCAGAGCCTGATCGATAAACGCCTTAATCAGTAAGGCCACGCACGCCGGCCCCGAGACTGCAGCCCGGAGCCGGCATCACAACCGACCTAAGCGCCTCATGGACCTCATCCGCCGCCGCATCGAATCCCAGGTCATCGGTCTCACCGGGCTTGCCCTGGGCCAGATCGACTTCGAAACGCCCAAGGGCGATCCCGGCCTGTTCGGGCCTGACTCCGCCTGCTGGAGGGTTCACGGCGACTTCACCTCGATGCTCATCGGTGGCATCAGTGCCCTGCTGCTGCAGGCCCTACACCCCCTGGCACTGGCAGGTGTCTGGGACCACTCAAACTTCCGCCAGGACCTACTCGGCCGTCTGCGCCGCACCGGCCAATTCATCTCGGGCACCACCTATGGCACGCGCCGAGACGCTGACTGGCTGATCGATAAAGTCCGCACCATCCACCTGCAAGTGGCGGGACACGCTCCTGACGGCCGCCCCTACGCTGCCAGCGACCCTGACCTTCTGACCTGGGTCCACGTGGCCGAAGTCAGCAGCTTTCTGAAAGCACACCTGCGCTACCTCAACCCACAGCTCCCGGGTGAAGAGCAGGACCGCTATTACGCCGAAATCGCCCTGGTCGCCGAGCGACTCGGCGCACGGGACGTGCCGCGCTCACGCCAGGCCGTGGCGGAATACCTCGACGCGATGCGCCCACAATTGAGGTGTGATGAACGCAGCCAGGAAATCGTCCGGGTCCTGCTGGCCGCGCCCGCTCCCAGCGCCCTCGCCAAACCCTTTGGCTGGCTGATGTTGCGCGCCGGCATCGAACTGCTTCCAGACTGGGCCAGTACGCTGCTGGAACTCCAGCAATCGCCGTGGCAGCGTCGACTGATCCACCACGGCGTGAACCAGATCGCCCCGATCCTGCGTTGGGCTGTGCGCAATGGCGCGGTCCACCGCGCTCGTCGGCGCATGGGCCTTCCGGCTCGTTGAGGTTGGTCCGGCCCTTATCGCTGTGCGACCATTGAGTCCTTCGCGGTCAATGTTCGACCGTTTTCCATCGCAGTGAGGACCGTTTCATGCGTGAAGTCGTTATCGTCGCCGCCACCCGCACCGCCATTGGCAGCTTTCAGGGCGCCCTGGCCACTATCCCCGCCCCCGAATTGGGCGCTGCGGTGATCCGCCAGCTACTGGCACAGACTGGCCTGGACGGTGCCGAGGTAGACGAAGTGATCCTCGGCCAGACACTCACCGCAGGCTCCGGGCAAAACCCGGCACGCCAGGCGGCGATCTTCGCCGGCCTGCCCCATGCGGTGCCAGCGATGACCCTGAACAAAGTCTGCGGATCCGGCCTCAAGGCCCTGCACCTGGCCGCCCAGGCCATCCGCTGCGGCGACGCGGAAGTGATCATTGCCGGTGGCCAGGAGAACATGAGCCTGGCTCCGTACGTGATGCCTGGTGCTCGCACCGGCTTGCGCATGGGGCACGCCAAGCTGATCGACACCATGATCCATGACGGCCTGTGGGACGCCTTCAACGACTATCACATGGGGACCACTGCCGAGAACCTGGTGGAGAAATATGGCATCACCCGCGAGGCCCAGGATGCCTTCGCCGCAGCCTCGCAGCAGAAGGCGGTGGCCGCCATTGAAGCGGGTCGCTTCCAGGACGAGATCACCCCGATCATGATCCCGCAGCGCAAGGGTGACTCCATTGCCTTCGCCACTGACGAAAATCCGCGTGCCGGCACCACCGCTGAAGCACTGGCCAAGTTGAAGCCGGCCTTCAAGAAGGACGGCAGCGTCACCGCCGGCAACGCCTCCAGCCTGAACGACGGCGCTGCCGCCGTGCTGCTGATGAGCGCCGAGAAGGCCAAGGCACTGGGCCTGCCAGTGCTAGCGCGCATCGCCGGCTACGCCAATGCCGGTGTCGACCCGGCGATCATGGGCATCGGCCCGGTGTCCGCCACCCGCCGGTGCCTGGAAAAGGCCGGCTGGAGCCTCGAGCAACTGGATCTGATCGAAGCAAACGAAGCGTTCGCCGCCCAGGCATTGTCGGTGGGCCAGGAACTGGGCTGGAACTCGGCCAAGGTCAATGTCAACGGTGGTGCGATTGCCCTGGGTCACCCGATCGGGGCGTCGGGCTGCCGCATTCTGGTGACGCTGCTGCACGAGATGATCAAGCGTGATGCCAAGAAGGGTTTGGCAACGCTGTGCATCGGTGGGGGCCAGGGCGTGGCGCTGGCGATCGAGCGTTGATTGCGATGTTATAGGTGAGGATGCCGACCCTTGGGTCGGCGCTTTTGTAGGTGCACCAGCTACCCTCAGCCCCAGACTGATAGACTACCCACCCCTTCAACGAGACGTCGCGCATGCCCTCCTCTCTCGACCAGGCGCTGCGCGCCGCCCTTCTATCCCGCCAAGCGCTGCTGGCCGAACTCCACCAGCAAGGTACCGATTGCTACCGCCTGTTCCACGGCAGCCAGGAAGGCGCGGCCGGGCTCACAGTCGATCGCTACGGCCCCCAGTTGCTGGTGCAAAGTTTCCATGAGACGCTGGAGCGCGAAGCGCTGTTGGGCTTGGCCGACCTGATCAATAAGACCCTCGATCAACAACTGCTGCTGGTCTACAACGACCGCTCCCAAGGCAATTCCCGAGTCGACCGCCGCGACCCCATCTACCAAGCGGAACCTGCTGCGCTGGAGGACCTGGTCGGGCACGAATGGGGCCTGAAGTACCGTGTGCGTGGGCGCCACGCCGGTCAGGATCCATTGCTGTTTCTCGACCTGCGCAATGCCCGTGGCTGGGTGCGCCAGAACAGCGCAGACAAGTCGGTGCTCAACCTCTTCGCCTACACCTGCGGCGTCGGTCTCTGCGCAGCGGCTGGTGGCGCGCGGGAAGTCTGGAACCTGGATTTCGCAGAAGGCAACCTGGCGGTCGGTCGTGAGAATGCGGCGCTGAATCCCGAGCTGGCGCCCATGCGCTTCCTGCAGTCCGACTACTTCCCCGCCATTCGCCAGCTGGCCGGGCTGCCCATTGCGCGGCGCCATGGCCAGCGCCTGCCCAGCTACCCAAGACTGGAGCAACGGCACTTCGACCTGGTATTTCTCGACCCGCCCGCCTGGGCCAAGAGTGCCTTTGGCACCGTGGACCTGCAACGTGACTACCAGAGCCTGCTCAAACCTGCCCTGCTGGCCACCGCCGAGGGGGGCACCCTGGTCTGCAACAACAACCTGGCGAAGGTCGACCTGGAAGGCTGGCGAGAGCAGGTGCTGCGCTGTGCCAGCAAGCTGGGTCGGCCGGTACGTGACTGGCAGGTACTGACGCCGGCAGGCGACTTTCCATCCCTGGACGCCCGCCCGCCCCTGAAGACCCTGGTGCTGAACTTCTGATCAGGAGAACCACCACTCAAACGCTCCTACTGCAACGAGCGGAACCTTGAGGCCGTGCCATAATCCAACGCATCTTTGCCGGGATAGATGGCGCCTCACCATGTACAAAGGACTGAAACGCGCTGTTTGCGCCTTGTTGATCGTCGTTGCACTTTATAGCCTGCTTGGCTTTCTGATCATTCCGGGTATCGCCCTACGGGTGGCCAACCAGCAACTGGCCCAATACGCCACGGTGCCGGCACGGTTGGAGCGTATCCAGTTCAACCCTTATAGCCTGGAGCTGAACCTCTGGAGCCTGCGCATTGGCGAGCAGGACGCCGAACAGGCAGGCTTCCAGCGCCTCTACGCCAACGTTGAGCTGGACAGCCTGTGGACTGGCGCCCTGCACCTCGCGGACGTCGAGCTCGAAAAATCCACCACCGAGGTGCTGTTCGCGAAGGACGGCACCCTCAACCTGGCGCAACTGTTCAAGGTGCCGCCCAGCGAGCCAAAGCCGGCGGCCCCTGCCAGCGGGCCGTTCCCTCTGCGTATCGACCGCATCGAACTGATCGAAGGTGGCCTGCACTTTGAGGACCTGCGCCCGAGCGAAGCCATAGAATTCGTCTACGACTCGCTCAACCTTGAACTGCGCAATCTCAGCACCCTCCCGGACGACTCTGCCGAGATGTCGCTGGTGGCGACCGGTCCCCACGGCGGTCGTATCGACTGGCAAGGCCAGGTCAGCCTGGTGCCACTCACCTCCAGCGGCCAACTGAAGATCACCGATGGCAAGTTGAAAGGCATCTGGCCCTACGTTCGCGACGCCGTACCCCTGGTCCTCGAGAATGGTGTAGTCAGCCTGTCCGGTGATTATCGCTTGAGCCTGGCGGAAGGCACCCAGCTCAACCTGGACAACATCTGGATCAAGATCGCTCCGTTTGCCATCAAGGCCCCCGATAATCGGCCGTTGGTGCGCCTGGATGAGCTGGAGGTCAGTGAAACCTCGCTGGACCTTGCCAAGCAGGAGGTAGTGGTCGGCAAGGTCCGCAGCCAGAACCTGGAAACCTGGGCAGCCCGCGAAGCTGATGGCCAACTCGACTGGCAGAAGCTCTTCGCCGGACAACCCAAACCTGCGGCAAATGCCGAGGAGAAGCCCGCAGCGGGAACCGCTGAACAAGCCACCAAGGTCGCGGACTCTCCCGCCAAGCCCTGGGTTGTCGTACTGCGCGATACGCAGCTGCGCGGCTACAAGGTCCACCTCGCGGACCGCGTCCCCAAGAAGGCCGTTGAGCTGGATGTAGGCCCGCTGAACCTGGACATCAAGGACTTCGACAGCCGCGGCGAATCTCCCTTCAACCTGAGCCTGGATACCGGTCTAGGCAAGCAGGGCAAGCTACAGGCCGTCGGTCAGGCCCAGCTCAAGCCGACCACCGCGAAGCTGCAAGTACAAACCCGGGATATCGACCTGCGTCTGGCGCAAGCCTACATGGAGCCCTTCGTACGCCTCGAACTGCGCAGCGGCATGCTGGACAGCGATCTCGAGGTTAGCCTGAAGGGCACCGAGCCCTTGGCTCTCGGCGTCACCGGTCGTGCCCTGGTCAACCAATTGCACACGCTGGATACGCTCAAGGAGCGCGATTTCGTCAGATGGCAGCAGCTTCTGGTCGAAGGTCTGGACTACCAGCACGGCGACACCCTCAGCATCGCCACGGTAAGCCTCAACCAACCCTACGCACGCTTCATCATCAACGAAGACCTCACCACCAACGTCAACGACCTGATGATTCCACAGCCCTCCCAGCCAACACCGGCCCAGGCCGAACCTGCTGGCAAGCCGCTGGGCATCCACATCGGCGCCATCAACATCAAGGAGGGTTCCGCCAACTTCGCCGACTTCAGCCTGACCCCGAACTTCGCAACCGCTATCCAGCAGCTCAACGGTGAAATAGGCACCCTCGATAGCCGAAAACCTGAGCCAGCCAAGGTGCAGGTGGCAGGCAAGGTCGACCGTTATGCCCCGGTCACCATCAAAGGCAGCGTGAACCCCTTCAACCCACTCGACAGCCTGGACATAGCCACCAGCTTCAAGCGCGTAGAACTGACCACCCTGACGCCCTACTCCGGCAAGTTCGCCGGCTACCGCATTCGCAAGGGCCGCCTGAATCTGGATCTTCATTACCGGATCAAGCAAGGCCAGCTGAACGCGGACAATCACCTGGTCCTCGAGCAATTGCAGTTGGGAGAACAAGTCAGCAGCCCGGATGCGGTAGACCTCCCCATCCGCCTGGCCGTGGCTCTGCTGAAGGACGCCGAAGGCAAAATCGACATCGAGCTTCCGGTAGCTGGCAACCTCAATGACCCTCAATTCAGCGTGGCTCCCATCATCTGGCAGACCCTGCGCAATCTGATCCTGCGTGCAGTCCAGGCGCCCTTCAAGTTCGTTGCGGGCCTAGTCGAGGGCGGTACTGAGGAACTTGGCCAGGTTCCCTTCAACGCAGGTAGCAGCGAACTGGAGAGCGATGCCCAACGCAACCTCGATACCCTGGCCAATGCACTCAAGGAACGCCCGGCCCTGCGCCTGGAGATCGAAGGCCTCAGTGCCAAGGCTGCGGATGGGCCTCTGCTGGCCGAACAGCGCCTGGAGCGCGAATACCAGAGCACCTACTACAAGATTGCTCAACGGCGCGGTGACAAGGTGCCGGCAGAAGCCAAGCAGATCGAAGTCCCGGATGACGAGAAGGCCCCCATGCTGGAAGGCATCTACCGCAGCCGACTGAAACAACAGCCGCCGACCGAATGGGCTGAACTGGACGGCGAGCAGCGTGCCGCCAAGCTTCAAGAAGCAGTGCTGGCCAACTGGGCGCAGAGTGACCTCCTGTTGCGCCAACTGGCCCAGGCTCGCGCGGCCAGCATCAAGGATTACCTGGTGGACCGTGGCGGCCTGGCCGATGAGCGGGTATACCTGCTGGATGTCAGCATCGGCGAGGCCGACCCGAGCGGTAAGGTCGTGACTCCGCTGCACCTGGGAAGTGAATAGTACGCCCATGCGCAAGCTGCCGGCCGCCCTTTGCCTTCTAGCCCTGGCCACTTCCGCCGGGGCCGAGACCATGCGCTGTGGCAGCAAGCTGGTGAGTGTTGGCGACCGTAGCTTCGAGGTCTTGCAGAAATGCGGGGAGCCCGTCAGCCGCGATCTGATCGGATACACGCTGGGTTCATATGACCAGCGCGATTACAAGATCGAGGAGTGGGTGTACGGCCCCAACAATGGCATGTTCCGCATCCTCACCTTCGAGGGTAATCGACTGAAAAGCATCGAGACCCGCCGCGACCACTGACGGGGCCTTGGCTCGGGTGTAGGCTGTGCCCATCACTCGATTCCAGGACCACCTCGTGCACCCCCGACTCCTGCTTAGCCTGTCTCTACTCCTTGTGCTGAGTAACACCGAAGCGTCCTCCACCCTGCGCTGCAACAGCGGCCTGATCAGCGTCGATGACACCGTCGGTGAAGTTCTGGAAAAGTGCGGCGAACCGGCTAGCCGCAGTGACCTCGGCTACAAGGAGGTGGTTGACGAGTACCGCCAGCGCAGTGAAGTTCGGGTCGAGGAATGGGTCTACGGACCACGCAACGGCATGTACCAATTCCTCCGGTTCGAGGGTAACCGCCTGCGCAACATCGATAGCAAGCGCAACTGACACGACTGAACGCTCGAGAACTCCAAGCCCGACTGATTAGCGGGGCTTGGAGTTTGCAGATGGCGGAGTGACCCGCCACACTATGGTTATCCCAGGCTATCAATTGGCCGACTTGAGGCCATCGGCGGATACAGCCATCACGCCTTTGATTCCCTTGGCCGTTGTGATCGCCAACTCACGCTCGGCATCACTCTTGACCATACCGGACAAGGAAACGACGCCCTTGTTGGTTTCCACCTTAATGTCCAGGGCACTGAGGTTCTTGTCAGCCAGGAAGCTGGATTTGACCTTGCTGGTGATCCAGGTGTCGGACACCGCCTCTTCCGCCTTCTGCACAGTCTCACTCGCCGCAAGCATGATCGGCTGGGAGGCTGTCTCGGCGAAGGCACCGGATGCGAACGGGAGGCTCAGGGCAGCGGCAGTGACAGCGGCAAAGGTCCACTTGTTGAAAGACTGTTTCATGAGGCGCTTCTCCTCTTCTACTCCACAACGTCTGCAGCAGCTTCCTCCTGCAGGGTTACGAAAAAGACGGCAACTCCTGTGCCACCCGGGTGGGAAAGAAAAACACCATATGAATCATTGTATTAGGGAAACGAGCATCTAGCCTCGAACAGGCACTCTGCACGTTTGGACAAGTACCGTCGTGCAGTCTGCACGACGACCCACTGCTCACCGCCCCTCAGATCCAATCTGCCCGGGTCACCTGGGTGCTAATCGCTGGACAAAAAAAGAGGGCCCACAAGGGGCCCTCTTCTCATTTCGCAAAGCGAGTCGTCGATCAGACGCCCGAAGCCTCGGCAGCTTCTACGTCCTTCATCGACAGCTTGATGCGACCACGGTTGTCGACGTCCAGAACCAGGACTTTGACTTCCTGGCCTTCCTGCAGCACGTCGGTAACCTTGTCGATGCGCTTGTCGCTGATTTGCGAGATGTGCACCAGGCCGTCCTTGCCAGGCAGAATGTTGACGAAGGCACCGAAGTCAACGATGCGCTCAACCTTGCCGACGTAGACCTTGCCGATCTCAGCTTCCGCGGTGATGGCCAGAACGCGCTGTTTGGCAGCCTCGGCCGCTTCCTTGGTCTCGCCGAAGATCTTCACGCTGCCATCGTCTTCGATGTCGATCGAAGCTTTGGTCTCTTCGCAGATGCTGCGAATCGTGGCGCCGCCCTTACCGATGACGTCACGGATCTTGTCCGTGTCGATCTTCATCGCCAGCATGGTCGGTGCGTTGGCCGACAGCTCGCTGCGGGACTGGGAAATGACCTGGTTCATCTGACCGAGAATGTTCAGGCGCGCTTCAAGCGCCTGGTTCAGGGCGATTTCCATGATCTCTTCGGTGATGCCATTGATCTTGATGTCCATCTGCAGCGCGGTCACGCCTTTGGCGGTACCGGCTACTTTGAAGTCCATGTCGCCCAGGTGGTCTTCGTCACCCAGGATGTCGGTCAGGACGGCGAACTTGTCACCTTCCTTCACCAGACCCATGGCGATACCGGCAACCGGAGCCTTCATCGGCACGCCCGCATCCATCAGCGCCAGGGAAGCACCGCAGACCGAAGCCATGGAGCTGGAACCGTTGGACTCGGTGATTTCGGAAACCACGCGAATGGTGTAAGGGAACTCGTCACCGGTCGGCAGCATCGCCTGAACGCCACGACGGGCCAGACGGCCGTGGCCGATTTCGCGGCGACCAGCGCTGCCCATACGACCGCACTCACCGACCGAGAAGGGCGGGAAGTTGTAGTGCAGCATGAAGGGGTCCTTGCGCTCGCCTTCCAGGGTGTCCAGCAGCTGCGCGTCACGGGCGGTACCGAGGGTCGCAACGACCAGGGCCTGGGTTTCGCCACGGGTGAACAGAGCGGAACCATGGGTCTTGTCGAGCACACCGACTTCCACTTTCAGCGGACGCACGGTGCGGGTGTCACGGCCGTCGATACGCGGCTTGCCGTTGACGATGTTCTCGCGGACGGTGCGGTATTCCAGCAGACCGAATGCGTCCTTGACCTCGCCAGTTGGGAACTGACCGTCTTGCTCGCCAGCGAAGCGGGCAATGACCTGGTCACGCAGCTCGTCGAGGCGGTTGTAACGGTCCTGCTTGATGGTGATGGTGTAAGCCTGGGAGATGGCTTCGCCGAACTCGGCCTTGATGGCGCTGAGCAGGGCAGTGTTCTCCACTGGAGCGGACCAGTTCCAGGTCGGCTTGCCAGCTTCGGCAGCGAATTCCTTGACCGCCTTGATCACGGACTGGAATTCCTGATGAGCAAAGAGCACAGCGCCGAGCATCTGGTCTTCGGTCAGTTCCTGGGCTTCGGATTCCACCATCAGAACCGCGTCTTCGGTACCAGCAACGACCATGTCCAGGCTGGAGGCCTTGAGCTGCTCGTAGTTCGGGTTCAGCAGGTAGCCGGTCTCTTCGTGGAAGGCCACGCGAGCGGCACCGATCGGGCCACTGAACGGGATGCCGGAGATAGCCAGGGCAGCAGAGGTACCGATCATGGCGGCGATGTCCGGATCGGTCTTCTTGTTGGTGGAAAGCACGGTGCAGATGACCTGCACTTCATTCAGGAAGCCTTCCGGAAACAGCGGGCGGATCGGACGGTCGATCAGGCGCGAGGTCAGGGTCTCTTTCTCGGAAGGACGGCCTTCACGCTTGAAGAAACCGCCGGGAATGCGGCCGGCCGCGTAAGTTTTTTCCTGGTAGTGGACGGACAGCGGGAAGAAGCCCTTGCCCGGGTCGGCCTGCTTGGCGCCAACGACGGTGACCAGCACGGTCACTTCGTCCATGGAGACCAGGACTGCGCCACTGGCCTGACGGGCCACACGGCCGGTCTCGAGGGTTACGGTCGATTGACCGAACTGGAACTGTTTGATTACCGGGTTCACGGTGTATTTACCTTCTCTTTGTTGCCTTGGGGGAAATTGTAGGAATGAGGGGAGTCGGACCCGATTCAATCCCTAAAAAAGCATGAAGCTGGAAAGCCGAAAGCTGGAACGATGTCCAGCTTCCGGCTTCCAGCTTCATGCTCGTCTGTGTCGCTTAACGACGCAGACCCAGACGACCGATCAGGGCGCTGTAACGAGTGGTGTCCTTACCCTTCAGGTAGTCCAGCAGCTTGCGGCGCTGGTTGACCATGCGGATCAGACCACGACGGGAGTGGTGGTCTTTGCCGTTGGCCTTGAAGTGATCCTGCAGCTTGTTGATGTTGGCGGTCAGCAGGGCAACCTGCACTTCCGGAGAACCGGTATCGCCTTCAGCTTGCTTGTACTCGTTAACGATCTGGGCTTTTTCTGCAACGCTCAGTGCCATGATGGGCTTCCTCTGAGGTAATAGGCCGGGACCTTTGCCCCGTGTTTAAAAAAGAGGATTGACCGTGCCTACTAACAGCCATCCTCGGTTCGGTCATTCCGACCGAATCAGTCGACGCGGCGCTACGCGCCCATCGTCGCTCACTTCACCGATACCGATGAAGCGACCGGTATGATCCTGCACCCGCATCATGCCGAACTTCGGCGCCTCCGGTGCTCGCACCGGCTGACCATGCAACCAGTAATAAGCACTGTGCTCGGTCAGCTGGATCAGCGGCCAGTGTTCAAGGCCACTGTCGACCGGCAGGAGAAACTGATCCAGCGCCTCGCTACCACCTTCAGCATGAGCCTTTTCCAACGCCTCCAGGCTGATTGCCTGGGCAAGCACAAAGGGGCCGGCCTGGGTACGCCGCAGTTCTGCGACGTGGGCGCCACACCCCAACACCTGGCCGAGATCCTCGACCAAGGTACGGATATAGGTACCTTTGCTACATGCCACAGCAAGACGCGCCTGGCCATTCTCGAAGGCCAGCAAATCCAAGCGCGCAATAGTAACAGAACGCGCCTCGCGCTCCACTACTTCCCCTGCACGAGCCAACTTGTAGAGGGGTTGACCGTCCTTCTTCAACGCCGAGTACATCGGGGGTATCTGCTTGATTTCGCCGCGAAAACGCGGAAGCAGCGCCTCGACATCCTCACGACCAACGGTCACTTCCCGACGCTCCACAACCTCGCCTTCGGCGTCCCCCGTAGAGGTTTTCACACCTAGTTGAGCCAGGGTTTCGTAGCCTTTGTCGGCATCCAGAAGGTACTGGGAGAACTTGGTCGCCTCGCCGAAGCAAAGCGGCAGAACGCCGGTCGCCAGTGGGTCGAGGCTTCCCGTGTGCCCGGCCTTCTCTGCGTTGAGCAACCAGCGGACTTTCTGCAGCGCAGCGTTGGAGCTCATGCCGCGTGGTTTGTCGAGAATCAGCACACCGCTGACGTTACGACGGATACGTTTCACCTGGGCCACGTCGTTACTCCTCGGCGTTGCCCGGGTGCTTGCGGTCTTCTGCTACGGCGCGTTCGATCAATGCGGAAAGCTCAGCGCCGCGGCGGATGCTGGCATCGTAGTAGAAGTGCAATAGCGGCATGCTGCGCAGCTTCATGGCCTTACCCAGTTGCATGCGCAGGAAACCTGCGGCGTCCTGGAGAATATCCAGGTTGGACTTGATCTTCTCAGCATTGTCGTCCTGCCCCATCACGGTGATGAACACCTTGGCGTGGGACAGATCCCGGGTCACTTCGACCGCGGTGATGGTGACCAGGCCCAGACGCGGATCCTTGATCTCACGCTGGATCAGCAACGCCAGTTCGCGCTGCATCTGGTCGCCGATGCGTTGGGTACGGCTATATTCTTTGGCCATAAATTCGTTGCACTCATAAAAGCGGAAAGCTGGAAGCCCGAAGCTGGAAGCCGCTTATTGCTGCTTCCAACCCCAGGCCCCCAGCTTACGGATGACTCGCGATCAGAGCGTCCGCGCCACTTGGACCTTCTCGAACACTTCGATCTTGTCACCGACCTTGACGTCGTTGTAGCTCTTCACGCCGATACCGCACTCCATGCCGGCACGCACCTCGGACACGTCGTCCTTGAAGCGGCGCAGGGATTCCAGCTCGCCTTCGAAGATCACCACGTCGTCGCGCAGAACACGGATCGGACGGTTGCGGTGCACCATGCCCTCGAGGACCATGCAGCCGGCGACCGCACCGAACTTCGGCGAACGGAACACATCGCGGACCTCGGCGATACCCAGGATGTTCTCTCGGACTTCGCTGCCGAGCATGCCGGAAAGCGCTTTCTTAACGTCTTCGATGATGTCGTAGATGATGTTGTAGTAACGCAGGTCCAGACCTTCCTGCTCGACAATCTTGCGCGCACCGGCATCGGCACGCACGTTGAAGCCGAACAGCACGGCGTTGGAAGCCAGCGCCAGGTTGGCATCACTCTCGGTGATACCGCCCACACCGCCACCGACTACGCGAACTTGGACTTCCTCGTTGCCGAGGTCAGCCAAGGCGCCTTGCAGAGCCTCGAGCGAGCCGCGCACATCGGACTTGAGCACGATGTTGAGCGTCTTCTTCTCGTCCTGGCCCATGCTTTCGAAAATGTTCTCGAGCTTGGCAGACTGCTGACGAGCCAGTTTGACTTCGCGGAACTTGCCTTGACGGAACAGGGCAACTTCGCGAGCTTTCTTCTCGTCCGCAACCACGGTGAGGTCGTCACCGGCATCCGGAGTGCCATCCAGGCCGAGGATCTCGACTGGAATAGACGGACCAGCTTCTTTCACCGGCTTGCCATTCTCGTCGAGCATGGCGCGAACGCGGCCATAGTTGACGCCGCACAGAACCATGTCGCCCTGACGCAGGGTACCGTCCTGAACCAGCACAGTAGCAACCGGGCCACGACCCTTGTCCAGGCGGGACTCGACCACCACACCACGACCGGGGGCCGATGGAGTTGCCTTGAGCTCCAGTACTTCCGCCTGCAGCAGGACAGCTTCCAGGAGCTCGTCAACACCGGTACCGACCTTGGCCGACACAGGGACGAACTGGGTGTCGCCACCCCACTCTTCCGGAATCACGTCACGGCCGGCCAGATCGTTCTTGATCCGGTCCAGGTCGGCTTCAGGCTTGTCGATCTTGTTCACCGCAACGACGATCGGTACGCCGGCCGCTTTCGCATGCTGGACGGCCTCTTCGGTCTGCGGCATCACGCCGTCGTCCGCTGCCACCACAAGGATGACGATGTCGGTAGCCTTGGCACCGCGAGCACGCATGGCGGTAAACGCCGCGTGGCCGGGGGTGTCCAGGAAGGTCACCATGCCACGGTCGGTTTCGACGTGATATGCACCGATGTGCTGGGTAATACCACCGGCCTCGCCGCTGGCCACCTTGGTGCGACGGATATAGTCGAGCAGCGAAGTCTTACCGTGGTCGACGTGACCCATTACGGTCACGACCGGAGCACGAGTAAGCGCTTCACCTTCGAACTTCAGGGATTCGGCTAATTGCTCTTCCAGAGCGTTCTCGCTGACCAGCTTGACCTTGTGACCGAACTCCTCGGCAATCAGCTGGGCAGTTTCTTGATCAAGCACCTGGTTGATGGTCACCGGAGTGCCCATCTTGAACATGAACTTGACGATTTCTGCGCCCTTGACCGCCATCTGCGCGGCCAATTCGGCCACGGTGATGGTTTCGCCAATGCTGATGTCGCGCACAATCGGTCCTGTTGGGCTCTGGAACCCATGTTGGTTACGCTTCTTCAGCTTCGACTTGCCACCACGACCACCGCCGCGACGACCAAAAGCATCGCTCTCTTCTTCGGTGCTGCGCGGCGCAACGCGGGGAGCCGGAGCCTTTTCCTTCTCCTTGAGGGAAGGACGATGCTGCGCATGCTTGCGATCGCGGCGCTCATCTTCGTCGCGAGCACGCTCGGGACGACGAGGTTCTTCCTTCTTGCGCTCGACACCCGCTGCATCCGTTGCAGCACCAGGCGCCACTGTCGATGCAGCTTCAGCGGCGACAGGCGCCGCTACTACGGTCTCAACAGCTGGCTTAGCCTCCCCAACCGCCGGAGCGTGCGTCGCTTGCTTGGCACGTGCCGCCGCTTCGCGACGGGCTTCTTCCTCAGCACGCTGGCGAGCGGCTTCCTCAGCCTTCAGGCGAGCGGCCTCCTCAGCTGCACGCTGCTCCTCCAGCTCACGCTGACGCTCCGCCTCGATCTCGTCGGGGCTGCGCTTTACGTAAGTTTTTTTCTTGCGCACTTCGACACTGATGGTCTTGCTACCGGCAACTCTCAGCGTGGTAGTGGTCTTGCGCTGCAGGGTAATCTTGCGTGGCTCCTCCAGTCGCTCACCGTGGCTGCTCTTGAGATGGGCCAGCAGGGCCTGCTTCTCATTATCGGTCACCACCTGCTCGGCGCTGGTGTGCGGCAATCCCGCCTCGCGCATCTGCAGCAGCAGGCGCTCCACCGGTGTATCGACCACTTGGGCCAGTTCTTTCACCGTGACTTGCGTCATGCACTTCTCTCCTCAGGCCGCGAAACTCACTCGAACCAATGGGCTCGGGCGGCCATGATCAGCTTGCCGGCACGCTCTTCATCCATGCCGTCGATGTCGAGCAGATCGTCGATCGACTGCTCGGCCAGATCTTCGCGGTTAATTACGCCTCGTACGGCGAGTTCTACAGCCAGGTCGTTGTCCATGCCTTCCAGGGAAAGCAGGTCTTCGGCCGGCTGGGCATCCGCCAGCTTTTCTTCAGTCGCGATCGCCTTGGTCAGCAAGCGGTCCTTGGCACGAGCACGAAGCTCGTTGACGATGTCCTCGTCAAAACCGTCGATGCTGAGCATCTCTTCCATCGGAACGTAGGCAATCTCTTCCAGGCTGGTGAAACCTTCCTCGACCAGTACCTGCGCCAATTCCTCGTCGACTTCCAACTCGTCGACGAAGGCGCGCATGATGTCGCCGGTTTCGGCCTGTTGTTTGGCCTGGATATCTGCTTCGGTCATTACGTTAAGGGTCCAGCCGGTCAGCTGGCTGGCGAGACGAACATTCTGGCCACCGCGACCGATAGCCTGGGCCAGATTGTCTTCGGCGACGGCGATGTCCATCGCGTGGGCATCTTCGTCGACAATGATCGCAACCACTTCGGCCGGAGCCATGGCGTTGATCACGAACTGTGCGGGGTTGTCATCCCAAAGCACGATATCAACGCGCTCACCACCCAGCTCACCGGAAACGGCCTGTACACGGGAACCACGCATACCGATGCACGCGCCTTGGGGGTCGATACGCTTGTCCTTGGAGCGCACGGCAATCTTGGCGCGCGAGCCCGGATCACGGGAAGCGGCCATTACTTCAATCAGTTCTTCAGCGATTTCCGGCACTTCGATGCGGAACAGCTCGATCAGCATCTGCGGAGCAGTGCGGGAAAGGATCAGCTGAGGGCCACGGTTTTCGGTGCGGATTTCTTTGAGCAATGCACGCACACGGGCGCCAACCCGAAAAGTTTCGCGCGGAATGATGTCCTCGCGGGCCAACAGTGCCTCGGCATTGTTGCCCAGGTCGACGATCACGTTGTCGCGGGTAACCTTCTTCACGGTACCGGAGATGATGTCGCCCAGCTTTTCACGGTAGGCTTCAACCACCTGAGCGCGCTCGGCCTCGCGGACCTTTTGCACGATGACTTGCTTAGCAGTCTGTGCGGCAATGCGGCCGAACTCGATGGAATCGATCTTTTCCTCAACCACTTCACCGATCTTGGCACCAGGCTCTTTCTCCTGGGCCTGCTCGGCGGTCAACTCAGCCGCCGGATTCTCCAGCTCTGCCTCATCGACGACAGTCCAGCGACGGAATGTGTCGTAGTTGCCACTTTGACGATTAATCGCCACACGCAGGTCGACTTCATCTTCGTAACGCTTCTTTGTGGCGGTGGCCAGGGCAAGCTCCAACGCCTCGAAAATTACGCCAGCCGGTACGCCCTTTTCGTTGGACACCGACTCAACAACCAGCAGTACTTCTTTGCTCATCGTACGCCTCGCCTTTCGCAATCCATTGGACCCGCGGGATCCGCGTCTCAGTCAAAACGGGGAATGATGTTGGCCTTATCGATCGAGTCGATCGGCAACAGGTATTCGTGATCGTCCACAAGAACCACCACATCCTGATCCTCCACCCCGCGGAGGAGGCCCTGAAAATTGCGTCGCCCCTCATAGGGGGAGCGCAGTTTGATCTTCACCAACTCACCGGCGTGGGCCGCAAACTGCTCAATTGTAAACAGCGGACGATCCATGCCGGGCGAAGAAACTTCGAGGGTGTACTCACTGCTGATCGGGTCCTCGACGTCGAGAACGCCGCTAATCTGACGGCTGACCTTTTCGCAATCTTCGACAAGGATGCCGTTCTCGTGATCGATGTAGATCCGCAGCAATGAATGCCGACCTTGGGACAGGAACTCGATACCCCAGCACTGATATCCGAGCGCTTCGACTACCGGGGCCAACAAGGCCTGCAACTGTTCTAGCTTGCTCGACACCTGATTGCCTCTCGCATGCTGTGCAAATAAAAAATGGGCGAAACGCCCATCCCTACTAAACTCCCTGATCGAAGACCGGGGTCGACTGTCCAGCTAGCAAAAAGCCCCTAAAAAGGGGCTTAGCGACTACTGGTTGCGGGGGCTGGATTTGAACCAACGACCTTCGGGTTATGAGCCCGACGAGCTACCAGACTGCTCCACCCCGCGTCAAAGCTGGTGCGAGATTATACGGCCACGACCTAAGGCGGTCAACCGCACATCCCGCTAACTAGAAAGAAAGCCCGCATCACTGCGGGCGCTCTTGTATATGGTACCGAGGAGGGGACTCGAACCCCTACAGCCTATGGCCACTACCACCTCAAGGTAGCGTGTCTACCAATTCCACCACCTCGGCAAAAACTTGCCTTACTTCTGCTCTGGAGCCTGAGGCACTTCCGCCGCACCACCTGCCGGCTTTTGCTCTTCGAGCACCGGCACATCACTTGCCGCCGGCTTGCTTGGCTGAACCTCGAGAACTGCCGGATCCGGCAGACCAACGTTGCTCAGCGCATCAGCCTTTTCTTTAGCGAAGAACGCTAAGCCCAGACTGGTTATGAAAAAAACCGCGGCGAGTATACCAGTAACTCGACTCAAAAAGGTAGCAGAACCTTGGCTTCCGAAAACAGTCCCCGAAGCGCCAGCACCAAAAGAAGCACCAGCATCTGCACCCTTACCCTGCTGGATCAGCACCAGGCCAACAACACCCAAAGCAACCAGCAAGTGCACAACAATAACGACAGTTTCCAGCATCTCGTCAGCTTCCTGCGGCACGACAAATCGCGCCGAACTCATCCGCATTCAGGGAGGCACCACCAACGAGCCCCCCATCAATATCCGGCATGCCGAACAGGTCAGCCGCGCTGGCCGCCTTCACACTGCCGCCATACAAAATCCGCACACCACGAGCGATCTCTGCACTCTCCGCCGCCAACTGCGCACGAATGGCAGCATGAACCTCTTGCGCCTGCGCCGGTTCAGCCGTCAGACCAGTGCCTATCGCCCATACAGGCTCATAAGCCACCACCGCCTGCGAGAACGCGCCCACTCCAAGCTCTTCAATCACACTACCCAGCTGACGCCCAACAACCTCAAGCGTCTTGCCAGCTTCGCGCTCCGCCAGAGTCTCACCGACACAGAGCACCGGAACCAGACCACACGACTGAGCCGCTGCAAACTTGCGACTCACAACCTCATCGCTCTCACCAAGAACCTGACGACGCTCCGAGTGACCAACAAGCACAAGACTGCACCCAACGTCTGCCAACTGACTTGCCGCAACTTCACCGGTCAGGGCTCCCTGAGCCGGCTCTACCGCACAATTCTGCGCACCAATGGCAATCGACTTGCCATCCAGGCCTTGAACAACCTGATCAATGAACAGACAGGGCGGCATTACCGCGACTTCAACACCAGCCGGCAGCACCAATTGGCGCAAGCCCTTGATCAGCTCTGCGACGCTGGCGCGGGTACCGTGCATTTTCCAGTTACCGGCTACCAGAGGGCGGCGCATGCTTAACCTCGTCGATCAAAGTGGGCGCAGATGTTACCCAAGACTTTTCAAACAAGCAAGCCAAATCAAGCACATACCTCTTTAACCACTTTAGCGAGCTCCTCGGCATAAGAACGAACCTGCGTCTCGTCCTCACCTTCGACCATTACCCGCACCAATGGCTCAGTACCGGACTTGCGCAACAGCACTCGCCCCTTGCCACCCATGCGCTGGGTAACTTGCTCACAGGCCTCCTTGACTGCCGGATGCTCGACCGGGTCCTGACCACCAGCAAAACGGACATTTACCAGGACCTGCGGACACATGCGCATGGCCTGCCGGGCCTGCGCCAGACTCTCCCCGCCTCGCTGCAGCGCCAGTAGCACTTGCAGCGCAGAAATAATGGCATCTCCCGTGGTAGTGAGATGACCGCACACGATGTGGCCGGAGTTCTCGCCACCAATTGCCCAGTCGCGAGTCTGCAACTCACTCATTACGTAGCGGTCACCGACCTTGGCGCGAACGAAGGGGATATCCAGTTCTTTCAATGCCAATTCAAGACCCAGGTTACTCATCAGCGTGCCGACCACACCACCCTGCAACTTGCCGCGACGAAGCAGATCGCGGGCAATCAGGAACAGCAACTCGTCACCATCGACCACTGCCCCCGCGTGATCGACCATCAGCACTCGGTCACCGTCACCATCAAATGCGATCCCCAAGTCCGCCTTCTGAGCCACCACTGCCTCCTGCAGGCTCGCCATATGCGTCGAGCCGCAGTTTTCATTGATGTTCAGTCCATTCGGCTGAGCGGCCAGCACAGTCACATGCGCTCCGAGTTCACGAAAGACGCTAGGGGCAACCTTGTAGGTAGCACCATGAGCACAGTCGATGACCAGTTTCAGGCCACCGAAATCGGTACTCATGGGGACGCTGCTCTTGCAGAACTCGATGTATCGCCCTGCCGCGTCGTTGATACGCGAAACCTTGCCCAATTGCTCCGAGCTCACAACCTCCATGGGCTGATCCAGGAGCGATTCGATCATCAGCTCCAGCTCATCCGAGAGTTTGGTTCCCTTTCCGGAAAAGAACTTGATGCCGTTGTCTTCGTGCGGGTTATGAGAAGCACTGATCACGATGCCGGCATCGGCTAGGAAGGTGCGAGTCAGATAGGCAATCGCCGGGGTAGGCATCGGCCCGAGCAACATGACATCGGCGCCGGCTGCCGACAGACCCGCCTCCAGGGCCGATTCGAACATGTACCCGGAAATACGCGTGTCCTTACCGATCAGGATGCGACACTTGCCCTGCTTGCGAAACGCCATGCCGGCTGCCCAGCCGAGCTTGAGCATGAAGTCCGGAGTAATCGGGAATTGACCAACATGCCCACGAATACCGTCGGTGCCAAAATACTTTCTGCTCATGAAAATGCTCCGTCTTTTCTTATTCCGCCGCCATTACTGCAGCGATCATGCGTACCGCGTCGACCGTCTCGGCGACGTCGTGCACGCGAAGAATGCAGGCACCCTTGGCCACCGCGAGCGCGGCAAGGGCAATGCTTCCATACAGTCGTTGATCGACCTCGCGCCCCAAGGCCTGGCCGATCATGCTTTTACGCGAAACGCCAACCAACAGAGGACGCCCGAGCGAGTGCAGCTCCTCAAGGTGCTTGAACAAGCTCAGGTTGTGCGCCAGTGTCTTTGCAAAGCCGAACCCCGGATCAAGTACGATTCGCTCAGCGGGAATGCCGGCAGCCGCGCATGCTGACATACGCTCGACAAGAAAATCCCGCACCTCGCACACAACATCTTCGTAATGGGGATTTTCCTGCATATTCCCTGGCTCCCCAAGCATATGCATCAGGCAAACGGGCAATCCGGTTTCCGCTGCGGCGTCCAGCGCGCCATCGCGACGCAATGCGCGCACGTCATTGATCATACCCGCACCAAGACGAGCCCCCTCCCGCATCACAGCGGGCGTGGACGTATCCAGCGAGATCACAACATCCAGCTCTTTGGCTATTGCCTCGACAACAGGAGCGACCCGCTCCAACTCCTCGGTTGGTGATACGGACCTGGCCCCTGGACGAGTCGACTCTCCGCCGACATCGATCAGGGTTGCGCCGGCCAGCACCATCTCCTCGACATGGCGCAACGCGGAGTCCCGCGCGCTGAAGCGACCGCCATCGGAGAATGAGTCAGGAGTGACATTGAGGATGCCCATTACCTGCGGCCGGGCCAAATCAATAACCCGGCTGCCGCAAGGCAACCGGGTCGGGTACTGCAGTGACTTCATTTAAAGGCCTTAATGCTCGCCTGCCGGCCCGCCAATCGGGGTTTCGGGACGCTTGGCCTCTTCACGCGGTGCCGGCGTACCGGAAGCTCCCGATCCACCTTCCCAGTCCTTGGGTTGGCGCGCAGTACGACCCGCCATGATGTCATCGATCTGTTCGGAGTCGATGGTTTCGTACTTCATCAAGGCTTCAGCCATCGCGTCCAGCTTGTCACGGTTCTCCGCGAGCAGGCTCTTGGCGGTGGTGTAGCAGTCATCGATGATACGACGAACCTCCTGGTCAATCATCTTCGCCGTTTCACCGGACACATTGGCATGCTGCGAACCAGCACTGCGCCCCAGAAACACCTCGCCCTCCTCCTCGGCGTACATCAGTGGGCCAAGCTTTTCGGACAGCCCCCACTTGGTCACCATATTCCGGGCAATCTGGGTTGCACGCATGATGTCGTTGGAGGCACCCGTGGTAACACCATCGAAGCCCAGGGTCATCTCCTCGGCGATTCGACCACCGAACAGCGAGCAGATCTGGCTGATCAGGGCACGCTTGGAAAGGCTGTAACGGTCCTCCTCAGGAAGGAACATGGTAACGCCAAGAGCACGGCCACGCGGAATGATCGACACCTTGTAGACCGGATCATGCTCCGGTACCAGGCGGCCAACGATAGCGTGCCCTGCCTCGTGGTAGGCGGTGTTGAGCTTCTCTTTCTCGGACATGACCATCGATTTGCGCTCTGCGCCCATCATGATCTTGTCCTTGGCCAACTCGAACTCCTTCATCTCGACCAGGCGCTTATTGACGCGCGCCGCGAACAACGAGGCCTCGTTCACCAGGTTGGCCAAGTCGGCACCGGAGAAGCCCGGCGTACCACGTGCAATGACCCCAGGATCGACATCGTCCCCCATCGGTACTTTGCGCATGTGCACCTTGAGGATCTGCTCACGACCACGGATATCCGGCAGCCCCACCACGACCTGACGGTCGAAGCGGCCAGGACGCAGCAGCGCGGGGTCGAGCACATCCGGACGGTTGGTCGCAGCGATGACGATGATGCCGTCATTCATCTCGAAACCATCCATTTCGACCAGCAACTGGTTGAGGGTCTGCTCACGCTCATCGTGACCGCCACCCAGGCCGGCACCGCGATGACGGCCAACCGCATCGATCTCGTCGATGAAGATGATGCAGGGAGCATGCTTCTTGGCCTGGTCGAACATGTCTCGTACGCGGGACGCACCGACCCCTACGAACATCTCGACGAAGTCGGAACCGGAAATGGTGAAGAACGGTACCTTGGCCTCGCCAGCAATGGCTTTGGCCAGCAGGGTCTTACCGGTACCGGGCGGGCCGACCATCAGCACGCCACGAGGGATGCGGCCACCCAAACGTTGGAACTTGCCCGGATCACGCAGGAATTCGACCAGCTCACTGACCTCTTCCTTGGCCTCGTCGCAACCCGCAACATCGGCAAAGGTAGTCTTGACCTGATCTTCCGAGAGCAGTCGGGCCTTGCTCTTGCCGAAGCTCATAGGACCTCCACGACCGCCGCCGCCACCCTGCATCTGGCGCATGAAGAACATGAAGACAGCAATGATCACCAGGATCGGGAAGCTGGCCACCAGCAACTGTGTCCAGATGCTCTGCTGCTCCGGCTGCTTGCCCTCGATGACAACGTTGTTGTCAATCAGGTCCCCAATGAGGCCACCATCCTGAATGGCGGGACGAACGGTCTTGAACGGTTCGCCGTCATTGCGCTTCCCGGTAATGACGAAGCCATCGACGGTCACCCGCTCGACCTTGCCTTCCTTCACCTGCTCGATGAATTCGGAATAGTTCAGCGTCTGCGGCTCGCTCGGGCTGGAGAAGTTGTTCATCACCGTGACAAGCACAGCGGCGATGATCAACCATAGGATGAGATTTTTTGCCATATCGTTCAATTAGCTACCCTCTGGAGCGAGTACCGTCCTGGCACGAACCCCGCATGACGGCTGGTGAATAACCGGCCTAACTTACTACACAACCCCTGCCCCTGGCAGGCGCCGTCTGTAACCCTTTATGAGGCCTCTGGCCTCCCGGTAGCGACGAATCCTGGCGTAGGACCGACGAACCAAGCATCCGCTGCAGTCTATTCCCCGCGAAAGCCTCGCGCGAGCATGTATTGCTCCTAGGAGCGATCACGCGACGAAAGCGGCTTGCACATCTGCACCTTGTCGAACATTTCACACACTTGCTTGTGGTAGACGTCGAAGCCTTCGCCTTGGAATATCTTGATCAGAAAATCCCCCACCCGCCCGTGGCGCACGCCCCGCGAGATCCAGAGCCAGTTCACACAAGTACATGGATCGAGACTGATCGGCAGCCCTCACCCCACTCATATTGGGGGCCATATCAGAAATCACAAGGTCTACCGGGTGTTCGCCGATGGACTCGAGAATCTGCGCGAACACGGCATCGTCGACGAAGTCGCCCTGAATGAAGGTCACGTCAGGGATGCTGCCCATCTCCAGGATGTCGGAAGCGATCAATCGACCACGGTCACCGAACACCCGGCTGGCGACCTGAGACCACCCTCCCGGCGCGGCACTGAGGTCGACCACAGCCAAGCCAGACCGAAGGATGCGGTCCCTCTCCTGAAGCTCGAGCAACTTGTAACTTGCACGCGAACGATAACCGTCCTTTTGCCCCATCTTGACGTAAGAGTCATCGAAATGTTCTTTCAGCCAACGTTGGCTAGTCTTGGAACGGACCACGGGATACCTCGTGTTCGGCTGTGCGCCCCGGAGGCACTCGGGTAAACTAGCAGCCTTTTTTCGCAGGGGTCTGATTATGGCGCTCTCACCAGAGCACAAGAAGCAATACAAATCTATCGGCCATCACCTGAAACCGGTATTGACGGTGGCCGAGAATGGTTTGACCGAAGGCGTGCTCGCCGAGCTCGAACGCGCACTGAACGATCACGAATTGATCAAGGTGCAGTTCCGCATCACCGAGCGCGATGATCGTCGGGCGCTGATCGAGGAACTTTGCTCGGCCGGCAACTGCGAGCTGGTGCAGATCATCGGCAAGATGGCCGTCGTCTACCGCAGGAACCCCAAGCCTAACCGCAACCTGTCCAACATCAGCCGTTTCAGCGGTCTTTAAGGCCGTAATGAGGGCGCGCGCTCAGCGCGCCCGGCCACTTGCAGCCCTCGAAGGGGCCGCCTGCACAACCAATATCAATCCACACAAAGCCAACAGCAGATAGCTGAAGTTCAACCAGAACAGCGCGGTCGGCGCCCATAAGCGCGTCAGCAGGAAAACCGCGGAAAGCGCGATTGCCACCAAGAGCAGCTGGCCGCGCAGGTCCCGCCAGAGGCTCGTAGCCCCCACCGCCTGAATCAGCAGCAATGCCTGAACCAGCGTGCAGAATCCTGCAAAAGCAACCAACAACGGACGCAAACTCCCCGCCACCATCTCAACGAGGAGCGGCGCCAGACCAATCCGGTCCAGCGCCGGCAATACAACGAAGTGCAGCAACCACAGGCCACCGACCCAGAATGCCTGGGCCAGCTGCCATGCCATCACGCCCGCCCTGCTGAGCAGTCTCCGATCAGACGTGGCGGACTTCGACAATCTCGTACTCGACGATACCGCTAGGAGTTTTGACGGTCACCACGTCGCCCTCCTCCTTGCCCACGAGGGCCCGAGCGATTGGCGAACTGACCGACAACTTGCCTTGCTTGATATCCGCCTCGTCGTCACCAACGATCTGGTAGGTCACGGCTTCGTCGGTATCGACGTTGGCGATATCCACGGTCACTCCGAAGATCACCTTGCCAGTGCGCGGCAAGGAAGCGACGTCAATCACCTGGGCATTCTGCAAACGCCCTTCGATATCACGGATACGTGCCTCGACCATGCCCTGCTGCTCACGGGCGGCATGGTACTCAGCGTTTTCCTTCAGGTCGCCCAACTCACGCGCCTCGGCGATTGCCTGGGTGATCTGCGGACGCAACACGGTCTTCAGGTGCTTCAACTCTTCTTCCAGGGCGCGAGCGCCCTGGACGGTCATCGGGAACTTGGTCATGCCTTGATTCCTGCATGGAGATCCTGCAAGCGGCGCACGGTCTTCTCAGGACCGAATTTGAGCGCCTCACAGATCGCCTCGCCACCAGCAATGGTGGTGGTGATGCAGATCTTGTGCTGCAGGGCGTTACGACGGATCGAGTAGGAGTCAGCAATAGACTGACGCCCCTCGGTGGTGTTGATGATCAAGGTCACTTCGTCGTTCTTGATCATGTCTACGACATGAGGACGACCCTCGGTCACCTTGTTCACACGGCGCACCGGCAGCCCAGCAGCCTCGATGATGCGCGCGGTCCCTGCGGTAGCAACGACTTCGAAGCCCAGCTCGACCAAGTCACGGGCGACCTTGGCGGCAAACGGCTTGTCATCATCGCGCACGCTGATGAAGGCGCAACCCGAGTTCGGCAGGATCTCGCTCGCCCCCAGTTGGGCCTTGGCAAAAGCCTCCCCGAAGCTGTCGCCCACGCCCATCACCTCGCCGGTGGACTTCATCTCCGGGCCAAGGATCGGGTCGACACCCGGGAACTTGTTGAACGGGAACACAGCTTCCTTGACGCTGAAGAACGGCGGGATGATCTCCCGGGTGAAGTTCAGTTCAGCCAGGCTCTTGCCAGCCATGACACGCGCAGCCACCTTGGCCAGCGACTCGCCGATGCACTTGGAGACGAAAGGCACGGTACGGGAGGCTCGCGGGTTCACCTCGATGACGTAAATGTCTTCGCCCTGCACCGCCATCTGCACGTTCATCAGACCGACGACGCCGAGTTCCAGGGCCATCTTCTTGACCTGGTCGCGAATCTCGTCCTGGATGTGATTGGGCAGCGAGTACGGCGGCAGCGAGCATGCGGAGTCACCGGAGTGCACACCGGCCTGCTCGATGTGCTGCATGATGGCGCCAATCACCACTTGCTCACCGTCACACACAGCATCAATGTCCACCTCGATTGCGCAATTGAGGAAGTGGTCGAGAAGCACCGGGCTGTCGTTGGAAACCTTTACAGCCTCGCGCATGTAGCGCTTGAGCTCTTCTTCCTGGTAGACGATCTCCATCGCACGACCGCCCAGAACGTAGGACGGACGCACCACCAGCGGATAGCCGATGGTCTTGGAGTGAGCCAATGCTTCGTCCTCGCTCCGTGCAGTAGCGTTGGCCGGCTGACGCAGGTTGAGGCGCTGCACCATCTGCTGGAAGCGCTCACGGTCCTCAGCACGGTCGATGGCGTCCGGGCTGGTTCCGATGATCGGCACGCCTGCCTCTTCCAGGGCGCGGCAAAGCTTCAGCGGAGTCTGGCCGCCGTACTGTACGATCACGCCCTTGGGCTGCTCGACGCGAACGATCTCCAACACATCCTCCAGGGTCACCGGCTCGAAGTAGAGGCGGTCGGAGGTGTCATAGTCGGTGGAGACGGTTTCCGGGTTGCAGTTGACCATGATGGTCTCGTAGCCGTCTTCGCGCATCGCCAGCGCAGCATGCACGCAGCAGTAGTCGAACTCGATGCCCTGGCCGATACGGTTGGGGCCGCCACCGAGGATCATGATCTTCTCGCGAGTCGACGGATTGGCCTCGCACTCTTCCTCGTAGGTCGAGTACATGTAGGCAGTGTCGGTGGCGAACTCGGCTGCGCAGGTGTCGACGCGCTTGTAGACCGGCAGCACCTTGAGCTTGTGGCGATGGCTGCGCAGGTTCTTTTCGGTTACGCCGAGCAACTTGGCCAGGCGCGCATCGGAAAAGCCCTTGCGCTTGAGCTTGCGCATCAGGTCGGCGTCGATGCCGGACAGGCCGAGGGTCTTGATCCGCTCCTCGTCCTTGATCAGGTCCTCGATCTGCACCAGGAACCACTCGTCGATGCGGGTCAGGTCGAAAATTTCCTCGATCGACTTGCCGGCACGGAAGGCGTCGGCGACGTACCAGATGCGCTCGGCGCCCGGTACCGTCAGCTCACGCTTGAGGATGCTTTCAGCTTCAGGATCATTCAGGTCCAGCTTCGGATCGAAGCCTGCAACGCCCACCTCCAGGCCGCGCAGGGCTTTCTGCACCGACTCCTGGAAGGTACGGCCAATAGCCATCACTTCGCCCACGGACTTCATCTGAGTGGTCAGACGAGCGTCAGCCTTGGGGAACTTCTCGAAGGCGAAGCGCGGAACCTTGGTCACCACGTAGTCGATGGCCGGCTCGAAGGACGCCGGGGTGCGGCCGCCGGTGATGTCGTTCTGCAACTCGTCCAGGGTGTAGCCGACGGCCAGCTTGGCGGCGATCTTGGCGATCGGGAAACCGGTCGCCTTGGAGGCCAGGGCCGAGGAACGCGATACTCGCGGGTTCATCTCGATCACGACCATACGCCCGGTGTTCGGGCAGATACCGAACTGCACGTTTGAGCCGCCGGTCTCGACGCCGATTTCACGCAGCACCGCCAAGGAGGCGTTGCGCATGATCTGGTATTCCTTGTCAGTCAGGGTCTGCGCCGGGGCAACGGTGATCGAGTCACCGGTGTGCACGCCCATCGGGTCGAAGTTCTCGATGGAGCAGACGATGATGCAGTTGTCCTTCTTGTCGCGGACAACCTCCATCTCATATTCCTTCCAGCCGATCAGCGATTCGTCGATCAGCAACTCGTTGGTCGGGGACAGGTCCAGACCACGAGCACAGATTTCTTCGAACTCTTCACGGTTGTAGGCGATGCCGCCGCCGGTACCGCCCATGGTGAAGCTCGGACGGATGATGCAGGGAAAGCCGACCTTTTCCAGAACGCCGTAGGCTTCTTCCATGCTGTGTGCAATGCCGGAGCGCGGGCATGCCAGGCCAATGGATTTCATGGCCTTGTCGAAACGGGAGCGGTCTTCGGCTTTGTCGATGGTGTCGGCATTGGCGCCGATCATCTCGACGCCGAACTTTTCCAGGACGCCGTGGCGCTCCAGGTCCAGGGCGCAGTTCAGCGCGGTCTGGCCACCCATGGTGGGCAGCAGGGCGTCAGGACGTTCTTTCTCGATGATCTTGGCCACAGTGGCCCATTTGATCGGCTCGATATAGGTCGCATCAGCCATGGCCGGGTCGGTCATGATGGTGGCCGGGTTGGAGTTCACCAGGATGACACGAAAACCCTCTTCCTTCAGCGCCTTGCAGGCCTGGGCGCCGGAGTAGTCGAACTCGCAGGCCTGGCCGATGACGATCGGGCCGGCGCCGAGGATCAGGATACTTTTGATATCTGTACGTTTTGGCATGTTTGTTACTCGAATCCTTTGGTCAGTCGGCAGGCTTGCTTAGCGGCGCTTGGCCATGGCTTCGATGAAGCGATCGAACAGCGGAGCCACGTCGTGCGGACCGGGGCTGGCTTCTGGGTGACCCTGGAAGCTGAAGGCCTCCTTGTCGGTGCGCTCGATACCCTGCAGGGTGCCGTCGAACAACGACTTGTGGGTGGCGCGCAGATTGCCCGGCAGAGTGGACTCTTCCACAGCGAAACCGTGGTTCTGGCTGGTGATCATCACCACACCGGAATCGAGGTCCTGCACCGGGTGGTTGGCACCGTGGTGGCCGTGCCCCATTTTCAGGGTCTTTGCGCCGGAGGCCAGGGCCAGCAGCTGGTGGCCGAGGCAGATGCCGAATACCGGGATGTCGGTCTCGAGGAACTCGCGGATAGCCTGGATGGCATAGTCGCAAGGCTCGGGGTCGCCAGGGCCATTGGAGAGGAAGATGCCGTCCGGGTTCAGTGCCAGCACTTCGCTGGCCGGAGTCTGGGCCGGCACCACGGTCAAGCGGCAACCACGGGCGACCAGCATGCGCAGGATGTTCAGCTTCACGCCGAAGTCATAGGCCACGACATGGTAAGGCAGGTCGCTTGCAGCGATCTCCGGGTGGCTGTCGGTCGCAAGGTTCCAAACGCTGGAGCGCCACTCATAGCGCTCTTCACAGGAGACCACCTTGGCCAAGTCCATGCCTTTGAGGCCCGGGAAGCTGCGAGCCAGCTCCAGTGCTTTCTCCTCGGTGGCGTCCGCGCCCGCAAGGATGCAACCGTTCTGCGAGCCCTTTTCACGCAGGATGCGGGTAAGGCGACGGGTGTCGATGCCGGCGATGGCGACCGTATTGTTGGCTTTCAGGTAATCCGGCAGCGACTGCTTGTCTCGCCAACTGCTGGCCAGCAGTGGCAGATCACGAATGATCAGGCCCGCAGCCCACACACGGTTGGACTCGGCATCCTCCGGGGTAGTCCCGGTGTTGCCGATATGTGGGTAAGTCAGGGTAACGATTTGCTGGGCATAGGAAGGATCGGTAAGGATTTCCTGATAGCCGGTCATGGCAGTGTTGAACACTACCTCGCCGATGGTATGGCCATCGGCCCCAATGGCTTCGCCGCGAAAAATGCTGCCGTCGGCAAGCGCGAGTATGGCTGGCTTAGTCAAGAAGACCTCCCGTAGATCAAGGCTGAAGCAAACGCAGGTTGTAAAAAAGCGGGATGACGTTGATACCGTCACCCCGCTTTTTTATCTGAGCCATTCTGCGTAACTTTTAGTGGACACACTAAAGCTGCAGTTTACAGGAATGCGTCATTTTGGTCCACCCGAATGACACCCCCAATTCAGCGACTCAGCGAAGCCCAAGCACGTCCTGCATGTCGTACAGGCCCGCCGACTGGCCATCCAGCCACAAGGCCGCGCGGACAGCCCCTTTGGCGAAGGTCATCCTGCTGGATGCCTTGTGCGTAATTTCAACACGCTCACCATCGGCTGCAAACAAGACGGTGTGATCGCCCACCACGTCACCTGCACGCACAGTGGCGAAACCAATGGTTTCACGAGCCCGCGCACCTGTCTGTCCTTCGCGCCCATAAACAGCGACCTTGGCGAGATCACGCCCCAGCGCTTCAGCCACTACTTCACCCATGCGCAGAGCGGTACCGGACGGCGCATCGACCTTATGCCGGTGATGCGCCTCGATGATCTCGATATCGACATCGTCACCCAACACGCGCGCAGCCGTATCCAACAGTTTGAGACACAGGTTCACGCCGACACTGAAGTTGGCAGCGAAGACGATCGGAATGTCCTTCGCCGCAGCAGCCAACAGGGCCTTTTCCTCAGCAGAGAAGCCAGTGGTGCCAATGACCATTGCCTTGCCGGCCTGACGGCAAATTTCGAGGTTCTTCAGGGTCACCGATGGGTGAGTGAAGTCGATCAGCACGTCGAATTCGTCGACAACCTTGGCCAAATCACCAGACAGCGGAACACCAATGCGCCCCAGGGCTGCCAACTCACCGGCATCAGCCCCTACCAAGCTGCTGTCAGGGCGATCGACTGCCGCAGTCAAGCCAGCGCCCTGCGCCTGCTGCACCGCCTCGATCAGGTTCTTGCCCATGCGCCCGGCGGCGCCCATTACTGCAATACGTCGCATAGAAGAAAGCTCCAAGCTGGAAGCTCGAGGCCGGAAGCCGGAAGCCGTGTTTCCGACCTCCCGCCTCTGCCCGGCTATTTAGAGATCGCCGAAAAAGCGCTTCATGCCTTCGAACCAGTTACTGGCCCTGGGCGAGTGGGAACCATCGCTCTGGAGCGTCTTGCGAAACTCGTCGAGCAGCTCACGCTGACGCTTGTCGAGGTTCACTGGCGTCTCGACCACAACGCGGCACATCAGGTCGCCAGCGCCACCACCACGCACCGGCGCCACGCCCTTGCCACGCAGACGGAACAGCTTGCCGGTCTGGGTCGCCTCAGGAATCTTCAGTTTCACTCGGCCATCCAGGGTCGGCACTTCAAGCTCACCCCCCAGCGCCGCATCAGCGAAGCTGATCGGAACCTCGCAGTAAAGATGCTTGCCGTCGCGCTGGAAAATCGGGTGCTCACGCACATTGACCACTACGTAGAGGTCACCCGCCGGGCCGCCGTGGGCGCCCGCCTCGCCTTCGCCCGAAAGCCGAATGCGATCGCCTGTGTCAACGCCGGACGGAACCTTTACCGACAGCGTCTTGTGCTCCTCGACGCGCCCCTGACCATGGCAGCTGCCGCATGGGTCAGCGATCATCTTGCCGCTGCCATGGCAACGCGGGCAGGTCTGCTGCACAGAGAAGAAGCCCTGCTGCATACGCACCTGCCCGATACCACCGCAAGTGGTACAGGTCACTGGACTGGTGCCCTTCTTCGCCCCTGAACCTTCGCAAGTCTTGCAGTTGACCAAGGTCGGTACGCGAATGGTTACGGTCGTGCCGCGTACCGCCTCTTCCAGATCCAGCTCCAGCGTGTAGCGAAGGTCGCTGCCACGCTGCGGACCGCCGCGCTGGCCACCGCGCTGACCACCAAAGAAGTCGCTGAACACATCACCGAAGATATCGGAGAAGCTCGCACCACCGAATCCAGCACCCGCGCCAGCCCCCATCTGCGGATCGACGCCCGCATGGCCATACTGGTCGTACGCTGCACGCTTGCTGGCGTCGGACAGCACTTCGTAGGCCTCGTTGGCCTCCTTGAATTTCTCTTCGGCGGCCTTGTCATCCGGGTTACGGTCCGGGTGATGCTTCATTGCCAGGCGCCGATACGCCTTCTTCAGCTCGGCCTCGCTCGCACCGCGCTCTACACCGAGGATTTCGTAAAAGTCACGTTTAGCCATAGGTTTCCTGCACTCTAAATTTCGCCCCCTCCAGACACGTCAACGCGGGAGCAAGCTCCCGCGTGGCGGTTCAGGCGTGCGGGGCGATCAACCCCGCACACTGGTGCGGAAGCAAGCGTGACACTTACTTGTTTTCCTTGACCTCTTCGAACTCGGCGTCGACCGCATCGTCACCCGCCTTTTCGCTGGCACCCGGAGCCTGCTCGCCCGGCTGCTGGCCCTGCTCGGCATACATCTTCTGCGCCAGCGGGGTAGAAGCCTGGGACAACGCGTTCATCTTGGCCTCGATCTCAGCCTTGTCGTCACCCTTCACGGCCACTTCCAGTTCGCCCACCGCTTTCTCAATGGCCGCTTTCTCGTCGGCAGTGGCCTTGTCGCCAGCCTCGGAAACCATCTTGCGGGTCGCATGAACCAGCGCATCGCCCTGGTTGCGCGCAGCAGCCAGCTCTTCGAACTTGCGATCTTCCTCGGCGTTGGCCTCGGCATCGCGCACCATTTGCTGGATCTCTTCCTCGGACAGGCCTGAGTTAGCCTTGATCACGATGGACTGCTGCTTGCCAGTGGCCTTGTCCTTGGCGGACACGTGCAAAATGCCGTTGGCGTCGATATCGAAGGTCACTTCGATCTGCGGCACGCCACGCGGAGCCGGCGGAATCTCGGCCAGGTCGAACTTGCCCAGGGACTTGTTCTGCGCGGCTTGCTTGCGCTCGCCCTGCAGCACATGAATGGTCACCGCAGACTGGTTGTCGTCAGCGGTCGAGAACACCTGGGACTTCTTGGTCGGGATGGTGGTGTTCTTTTCGATCAGCGCAGTCATCACGCCACCCAGAGTTTCGATACCCAGGGTCAGCGGGGACACATCGAGCAGCAGCACGTCTTTCACGTCACCGGCCAGTACGGCACCCTGAATGGCAGCGCCGATGGCGACAGCTTCGTCCGGGTTCACATCCTTGCGCGGCTCTTTTCCGAAGAAGTCGGCGACCTGCTTCTGCACCAGCGGCATACGAGTCTGACCACCAACCAGGATCACTTCCTGGATGTCGGACACGTCCAGGCCGGCATCTTTCAGCGCAATGCGGCACGGCTCGATAGTGCGCGCGACCAGATCCTCCACCAGCGCTTCCAGCTTGGCACGAGAAATCTTGACGTTCAGGTGCTTCGGACCGGTCTGGTCTGCAGTGATATACGGCAGGTTGACGTCGGTCTGTTGGGCGGAGGACAGCTCGATCTTGGCCTTCTCGGCAGCCTCTTTCAGGCGCTGCATGGCCAGCGGGTCGCCCTTGAGATCCATGCCGGATTCTTTCTTGAATTCGTCGACGAGGTAGTCGATCAGACGAATATCGAAGTCCTCACCACCCAGGAAGGTGTCACCGTTGGTGGCCAGCACTTCGAACTGGTGCTCGCCGTCGACTTCGGCGATCTCGATCACCGACACATCAAAGGTACCGCCACCCAGGTCATAGACGATCACGGTATGGTCGCCCTTGGCCTTGTCCATGCCATAGGCCAGTGCGGCCGCAGTCGGCTCGTTGATGATGCGCTTGACGTCCAGACCGGCAATGCGGCCTGCGTCCTTGGTAGCCTGGCGCTGGCTGTCGTTGAAGTATGCCGGAACGGTGATCACCGCTTCAGTCACCGGCTCGCCGAGGTAGTCTTCGGCGGTTTTCTTCATCTTCTTCAGCACTTCCGCGGAGATTTGCGGCGGCGCCATCTTCTGGCCCTTCACCTCGACCCAGGCGTCACCGTTGTCGGCCTTGGCGATCTTGTAAGGGACCATTTTGATGTCTTTCTGCACGACGTCTTCTTCGAAGCGACGACCGATCAGGCGCTTCACTGCGTACAGAGTATTGTGCGGGTTGGTCACAGCCTGGCGCTTGGCGGACTGGCCCACCAGGGTCTCACCATCGTTGGTGTAGGCGATGATGGATGGCGTGGTGCGCGCGCCCTCGGCGTTCTCGATGACCTTGACGCTACCGTTTTCCAGGATGGCCACACAGGAGTTGGTGGTCCCCAGGTCGATACCGATAATTTTGCCCATATTCTCTCTCCCGAAACTTTTGAATTCGTCGCGGCCTACCAAACCAGCCGCGCCAGCAAATAAACGCTTGATCTAACAGATGGGGCCCCGAGCCAGGATTTCAAGCCTTCTCATCGATCGAGGGCGGGGTTTGCGTGGGCGCCTTGCTCACCACCACCATGGCGGGGCGCAGCAGGCGACCGTGGAGCAAATACCCCTTCTGGAACACCTTGAGCACGCTGCCCGGCTCGGCATGAGTGCTCTCTTCCATCGCCATGGCCTGGTGGTGCTCCGGATTGAACGGGGCGCCATGGGGGTCGACCGGCTCCAACTGGTAACGCTTGAGGGTGTCGTGGAACAGCTTGAGCGTCAGCTCCATACCTTCACGCACCGGCCTGATCGACTCGTCATCAGCACTGGTCAGCTCCAAGCCGCGCTCCAGGCTGTCGACTACAGGCAGCAGGTCGTTGGCGAACTTTTCGAGGGCGAACTTGTGCGCCTTTTCCACGTCCTGCTCGGCACGGCGACGAATGTTTTGCAACTCAGCGGCGACACGCAGCGACTGATCCTGGGCTGCGGCCAGTTGCTCTTCCAGCACCTGCACGCGAGCAGCCAGATCGTCGCCCGACGCGGCCTCGGCAGTGGGATTCGCTTCCGGGGTCTGGGTATCCAGGGTCTGTTCGTCGGCCATGTGTTCCTCCTCATAAAAGACGGCTGCGGGAATAACCCGCCGTTCTGCCGGCCTATATGGGGTCGCAATTTGTCGGTTCAAGGGCCAGGGGTAATTGTCAGCCAGAAAACAAACACTGTATAAATAGACAGCCATCACAGCGCGGGAGTCGCACCATGCTGGTACACCTGTCTATTCACAACTACGCCATCGTCGAGCATCTGGACCTGGAGCTCGAAGGCGGCATGTCGGTGATCACCGGTGAAACCGGTGCCGGCAAGTCGATCATGCTCGACGCACTTGGCCTGACGCTCGGCGACCGCGCCGAGAACAGCGTGGTCCGACCCGGCGCGGACAAGGCGGATATCCTGGCCAGCTTCGACATTGGCGATATCCCTGAGGCCCGCGCCTGGCTGGCCGAACGCGACCTGGAAAATGAAGGCCCCTGCATTCTTCGCCGAGTGATCACGGCAGAAGGCCGCTCTCGCGCCTACATCAACGGCAGCCCCTGCCCACAAAGCGACCTCAGGGCCCTCGGCGAGCTGCTGATCGACATTCACAGCCAGCACGAACACCAGTCACTCCTGAAGACCGATACGCACCGTCGACTGCTCGACGAATACGCAGGCGCCAGCGAACTCGCCCGCCAAGTCCAGCTGGCTGCGCAGCGCTGGCGGCAGACCCGCCATGAACTTGAACGGATATCCCGATCGAGCGATGAACACCGCTCCCGCCACCAACTGCTGAGCTACCAGCTCGACGAACTGGAAAGCCTCGCATTGGGCGAGAACGAACTCGAGCAGCTTGAAATCGAGCACAAGAACCTGGCGAATGCAGAAAGCCTGCTGGCGGCTTGCCGGCAAGTGGTCGAGCTCTGCAGTGAAAGCGACGCCGGCAACGTGCTAAGCGCACTGACCTCCAGCCTCAACCGGCTGACCGCCTTCCCGACGCAACCGACGGCCCTTGGCGAAGCCGTCACATTACTGTCCAGCGCACAGATTCAGGTGGAGGAGGCCATGGGCGAGCTCAATCGATTCCTAGACCACTTCGATGCCGACCCGGAGCGCCAACAACAGCTGGAAGAACGTCTAGACACGATCTACACCCTGGCGCGCAAACACAGGGTCCAGCCGAGCGACCTCGCTAATCTTCAGCAGAGCCTTCTGGAAGAGCTGGAAACGCTCAACGCCGACGACGAAGCCGCCGAGCGCCTCGCCGAGGAGCTGACTGCCTATACCCGTCACTATCAGGAGAAAGCCAGCGAGCTCAGCAACCTGCGCGCCCGGGCAGCGGACCACCTCGCAAGCGCGGTCGAGGCGGAGATGCAACGCCTGGGAATGCCCGGCGGACGCTTCAGCATCCAGTTACGCGCCAGCCAAACCGACGAGCCGCAGCACTTCGGCCTGGAGCAAGTGGAGTTTCTCGTCAGCGCCAACCCCGGCCACCCACTAAAGACGTTGGCCAAGGTCGCCTCAGGTGGCGAACTGTCACGTATCAGCCTGGCGATTCAGGTCATCACCGCACAAACCTCGCGAGTCCCAACCCTGGTGTTCGACGAAGTCGACGTCGGCATCGGCGGCCCTACCGCAGAAGTGGTCGGCCAGCTACTGCGCCGCCTTGGCGAGCGTGGCCAGGTGCTGACCGTGACCCACCTACCACAGGTTGCCGCCCAAGGGCACCACCACCTTTTCGTACACAAGGATCGCCGCAGCCAGGAAACCCGGACGGCAGTGACCAAGCTGGGCGAGGCTCCGCGCATCGAGGAAATCGCGCGCATGCTCGGCGGCCTCGACCTGACCGACGAATCCCTGGCACACGCCAGGAAGATGGTCACCAGCGCGAAGGGCTGAAACGGCCCCAGGGAAACAAAAAAGGCGACCCCAGGGCCGCCTTTCTCATCACGCAGCAAGAATTATTTCTTCTTGCGCACGTACAACACCAGATTGTGGTCGACCAACTCGAAGCCGCGCTCCTTGACGATCTCCTTCTGGCGTTTTTCGATCTCAGGATCGAAAAACTCGATAACCTCGCCGGTGTCCACGCAGACCATATGATCGTGATGGCCGCTATCGGCCAACTCGAACACGGCATGACCACCATCGAAGTTGTGGCGAACCACCAGACCGGCCGCTTCGAACTGGGTCAAGACCCGGTAAACGGTGGCCAATCCCACATCTTCGCCAGCCTCCATAAGCGCCTTGTAGACATCCTCGGCGCTCATGTGGCGCTGCTCGGCAGAGTCGAGCATCTGCAGGATTTTGACCCGAGGCAAGGTTACCTTCAGGCCGACTTTTCGCAGTTCGTTGTTTTCAACCATGGTCAGCTTTCTCGAGGAATGCGGCTTTCGCAGCTTCCCTTAATGCAGGTATGATCGGGCTTTTAATGCCCAGCCAAGATAGTGGAAGTCTCCCACCGATGCAAAACACCAAGCTCCTGCTGACCAGCCTCTCCTTCGCAGGCTTGCTCGCACTCGCCGGTTGCTCGTTCCCTGGGGTCTACAAGATCGATATCCAGCAGGGCAACGTCGTAACGCAGGACATGATAGACCAGTTGAAGCCTGGAATGACCCGACGTCAAGTGCGGTTTATCATGGGCAACCCGCTGATTACCGATACGTTTCACGCCAACCGCTGGGATTATCTGTACAGCATGCAGCCAGGCGGAAGCCAGCGCATGCAAGAGCGCGTCAGCCTGATGTTCGACAACAACGATCAACTGATCGGCCTGGCCGGTGACTTCATGCCTGGCGTGAGCCGCGACGAAGCCATTCTGGGGACCGAAAGCGGCACCACCGAGGTCAAGCCCTCGCAAGCTGCCGAGCAACCCAAGGCTGACGAGCCGCCGAAACCCGGTTCACTGCAAGAACAAATCCAGAAGGAAGTGGACAGCGTCGAAACGATCCCTGTGCCCATGCCGGAGCCGCTGGAAACCGCGCCCCAGTAATACGCGACAAACAAAAAAGCCCGGGCTGGACCCGGGCTTTTTCTTGCCTGCGGCATCAGTCGCCCAGCGACCCCTGCCGCGCCTGGACCGCCCTGGCCGCACGTTGTTTACGCACTTCCTTGGGGTCAGCAACCAGCGGCCGATATATCTCCACCCGATCCCCCTCCTCCAGCACTCGCTCCTCGGGCCTGGGCAGGGATTTGCCAAATATGCCCAGCGAGCAAGTCGCCAAGTCCAATTCCGGAAAATACGCCCCCATTCGCGAGTGCAGCACCGCAGCCCTGGCGGTGGTTCCTGGCGCCACCTGCACACACAGCAACTGCTGCCGATCAGGCAGCGCGTAGACCACTTCGACCTTGATCAAAGACTCAGCCATACAACTGCTTCGCACGCTGGCAGAAGGCATCGACGAGGGTATTGGCGGCCTGGTTGAACAGCGGACCTAATGTGGCTTTCACGATAGGACCGGCGTAGTCGAAGGTCAGGTCAAGGCTGATTTTGCATGCCTTGTCGCCCAACGCCTTGAAATGCCAGATACCGTGCAACTGGGAGAAAGGCCCCTCTGCCAGATTCATCTCGATGCTCTGGCCGGCAACCAGCGCATTACGAGTCACGAAGCGCTGAGTAAGGCTACCCTTGGCCACCTCTAGGCTAGCCAGCATATGCACCTCACTCTCCTCCATCACCACGGCAGCCGAGCACCAAGGCAGGAAATCCGGATAGCTCTCAACATCGTTGACCAAGTCGTAGAGCGCCTGCGCAGGGAACGGCAATAGGGCGGAGCGCTGGATATGCGTGGTCATCTTGGCCTCGAAACAGATACCGAGCCTCGCCACACGGATACGTGCCGGGACGGGCTGGTCAAAAAAAGATCCGCATTGTCAGGGATTCGCCGACGTCGCTCAAGCCTACGCCACCGTAGCCGCGCCGTCTTCGACTCCCTATAATGCGCCGCCTATGGCTAAGCAAAAGAAACACCCCCAAGGCACCATCGCCCTTAACAAGAAGGCGCTGCACGACTATTCCATCGAACAGAAGTTCGAGGCCGGACTGGCTCTCGCCGGCTGGGAAGTGAAGAGTCTGCGCGCTGGCAAGGCGCAACTGGTGGACAGCTACGTGCTGCTCAAGGACGGCGAGGCATGGCTGCTCGGTAGCCACATTACCCCGCTGAAAACCGCCAGCACCCACGTGATCGCAGACCCGACTCGCACGCGCAAGCTGCTCTTGCACAAGCGCGAACTGGGCAAACTGTTCGGTGCAGTCCAGCAGAAAGGCTACGCCTGCGTGGCACTGTCGCTGTACTGGAAGAAGCACCTGATCAAGTGCGAGATCGCGCTGGCGAAAGGCAAGAAGGAATTCGACAAGCGCGCCACGGAGCGGGAACGCGATTCCGACCGCGAGATCCAGCGCGCCATTCGCAGCAAAGGCAAGGAATAACGGGCGAGTCTTCGCCCGCCGTCTCAGTGCCTCTGACGGCGCTGCGCCCGGGCCATTCTCTGAGCCTCCAACTGCGACTCCTCGAGCACTTCCTGCACATACTGGATGTGCTGATGTGAGATTTCCCGCGCCTCGATCGCCCGCCTCTCGATGATGGCCTCGTACAGCGCGCGATGCTGGCTCATCAGCATCTCGCGGGTTTCACCGCGCTGCATGTACATGCCGCCAATATTGGTTACCACGTTGTGCTTGAGCAGATCGAACAAGCCTCTGATGGTATGCAGTAGCACCGCGTTGTGGCTCGCCTCGGCTATTGCAAGGTGGAAACGAGCATCCGCCGCCCCCTCCTCCTCGCGAGTTGCGTTGCTGCCTGGCGCATAGCACCCCTGCAGCGCCTCGAAGGCTTCGGTCAGGCGCTCATGGTCCACCGGCGTCGCGCGCTGCGCCGCATAGAAGGCGCACGAGCCTTCCAGGGTATGGCGGAATTCCAGCAGATCGCGCTGGGCCTCCGGGTTGTTCTCCAGCAGCAGCAGCAACGGATCACTGAAGGTCGAGCCCAACTCGGCCGCCACGTAGTTGCCACCGCCCTGCCGACTGACCAACAACCCTCTGGCTACCAACTTCTGGATCGCCTCGCGAAGCGATGGCCGGGACACGCCAAACTGCTCGGCAAGCGCCCGTTCAGCCGGAAGACGCTCTCCCGCCCTCAAGGTGCCTTCGAGAATCATCGACTCCAGCTGGCTGACGATATCGTCCGACAGACGGCGCTGCCGTACCTGACCAAAACCCATAGCTCCATCCACCCTTCCACGCCCCTCAGGCGGCCTTATAACTCGGCGCTTTTGGCGCTTGCCGCAGCAGCCTAACCAGAGCATCACACACAGACAAGAACAACATCCAAAACAACCGATCGACCAAAGTTGTAGGGCGACAAATTGACACAACCACAACAAGGCTTTTACTCTGAGCCGTCGCTTTTGTAAATTGGTATTACCAATTATTCGACAAATAGCGCCGACTCGGTCTTAGCCTGCCGTTTCGCCACAAGCGAGGCGGTCACCGCCCGATCCGGCTAACAGGCACTCCAAAAACAATTAGGGAGCCACCCCAAGATGCAAACCTGGCAGCAGCTCTATACCCCCCTCGGCAGCCTCGGGCTGTCGGCGCTCGTAGCCCTGATCCCCATCGTGTTCTTCTTCCTCGCCCTTGCGGTTTTCCGCATGAAGGGCCACATCGCCGGCACCATTACTCTGGCGCTGTCACTGGCAGTCGCCATCATTGCTTTCGACATGCCCGCTGACATGGCCTTTGCCGCCGCCGGCTATGGCTTTGCCTATGGTCTGTGGCCGATCGCGTGGATCATCGTGGCCGCTGTATTCCTCTACAAACTCACGGTAAAGAGCGGCCAGTTCGAAGTGATCCGCAGCTCGGTGCTGTCGATCACCGACGACCAGCGCCTGCAGGTGCTGCTGATCGGCTTCTCCTTCGGCGCATTCCTTGAGGGGGCTGCTGGCTTCGGCGCTCCGGTAGCGATCACCGCTGCCCTACTCGTCGGCCTGGGCTTCAATCCGCTCTACGCGGCTGGCCTCTGCCTGATCGCCAACACTGCACCTGTAGCCTTCGGCGCCCTGGGCATCCCGATCATCGTCGCAGGCCAAGTCACCGGCATCGATGCGTTCAAGATCGGCGCCATGACAGGCCGTCAACTGCCGCTGCTGTCGATTATCGTGCCCTTCTGGCTGGTCGCCATGATGGACGGCTGGCGCGGCATCAAGGAAACCTGGCCAGCAGCCCTGGTGGCCGGCGCCAGTTTCGCCGTCACCCAGTACTTCACATCCAACTTCATCGGTCCGGAACTGCCGGACATCACCTCGGCGCTGGTCAGCCTGGTTTCCCTGACCCTGTTCCTCAAGGTATGGCAACCCAAGCGTGCAGAAGACGCTGAAGTGGTCGGCATTTCGGGTGGCGCAGCCGTGCTGGGCGGCTTCGGCGGTCCGCGCACCACCACACCTTCACCCTACAGCTTTGGCGAAATCGTCAAGGCCTGGTCGCCTTTCCTGGTTCTCACCGTGCTGGTGACCATCTGGACCCTGAAACCCTTCAAGGCCATGTTCGCCCCGGGCGGCGCACTGGAGCAGTTCGTCTTCCTGTTCGCCATCCCGCACCTGGACCAGTTGGTGATGAAAGGCGCTCCGATCGTTGCGACCGCCACAGCCATCCCGGCCGTGTACAAGTTCGACCCGGTATCGGCTACCGGTACCGCGATCTTCTTTTCGGCCCTGATCTCCATGGCCGTCCTTTCCATCCATGTAAAAATTGGTCTTACCACTCTTAAGGAAACATTCGTCGAGCTGAAGTGGCCGATCCTCTCTATCGGCATGGTGCTGGCATTTGCCTTTGTCACCAATTTCTCCGGCATGTCCACCACCCTGGCCCTGGTTCTGGCCGGTACCGGCGCGCTGTTCCCGTTCTTCTCGCCGTTCCTCGGCTGGCTGGGCGTGTTCCTGACCGGTTCGGACACCTCCTCCAATGCTCTGTTCGGCTCGCTGCAAGCAACCACTGCCCACCAGATCGGTGTCAACGACACCTTGCTGGTCGCGGCCAACACCAGCGGCGGCGTGACCGGCAAGATGATCTCCCCGCAATCCATTGCCGTTGCCTGCGCCGCAACCGGAATGGTCGGCAAGGAGTCGGACCTGTTCCGCTTCACCCTGAAGCACAGTCTGATCTTTGCCACCATGGTCGGCCTGATCACCTTGGCCCAGGCCTACGTGTTCACCGGCATGCTGGTTCATTGATAGCTGCCGTGGGAGTCTCCCTGCCGCTCTCGACAAGCCGGGCGGCAGTCGACTCTCTCGACAGGACTGTTGATAAGACTTGAGATAAAACGGTGCCGGCCAGCCCGGCGCCAGCAACCCAGAACCCGCCCTGCAAGGTTGCCGAAAGCTTTGGCGCCTATGCTGGACGGATAACCGGGACCACCCGGAGAAACGCCAGATGAGCGAGCTTTTCCATGACGCCGCGCCTAACGCCACCCGCGTTGCGCCGCCCCTGCCAGCCCCACGCACCTACCCCGTGCAAAAGCCGGCACAGGTCTACCTCTTCGGTACCTGCGTAGTCGATCTGTTCTTCCCCGAGGCCGGCCTGGATGCCATCCGCCTGCTGCAACGCGAAGGCATCAAGGTGCACTTCCCACAAGGGCAGAGCTGCTGCGGCCAGCCGGCCTATACATCCGGCTACACCGAGGAAGCACGCAAGGTCGCGAGGGCCCAGCTGGCGCTGTTCCAGGAGGACTGGCCCGTCGTGGTGCCTTCCGGCTCCTGCGCCGGCATGCTGCGTGAGCACTATGCAGAGCTGTTCAAGGACGAGCCGGAACTGTTGAAGCAGGCCCGCGCTTTAGCGGCACGGACCTTCGAGCTGGCCGAGTTCCTCCTGCATGTATGCAAAGTGCAGCTCAAGGACCAAGGCAGCCCGGTGAAGGTGGCGCTGCACACGTCATGCAGCGCACGCCGCGAAATGAACACCCACCTGCACGGCCGTGCCTTGTTGGCGCAGCTGGGCCAGGTGGAACGGATCGATCATGACCATGAGAGTGAGTGCTGCGGTTTTGGCGGCACCTTCTCGGTACGCATGCCGGATATTTCCGGTGCCATGGTCGCGGACAAGACCCGTGCCCTGAAGGAGTCCGGCGCCCACCAGGTGATCAGCGCTGACTGCGGCTGCTTGATGAACATCAACGGCGCATTTGAGAAACAAAAGGAAGCGCTGCGCGGGCAACATCTGGCGACCTTCCTCTGGCAACGCACCGGAGGAAGGCGATGAACATGGAAGCCCGTATCCCGGCGGTGCAACTGCACGATGATTTCAAATCCAGGGCCCACGAAGCCCTGGGGGATGGCCAGTTGCGGCGCAACTTCCGCAGTGCCATGGACTCGCTGATGGCCAAGCGCGCCAGCGCCTTCAGCGATGCCGACGAACGCGAGCGACTGCGTGCCCTGGGCAACCGCATCCGCGCCCGCGCGCTATCCAGGCTGCCCGAGCTGCTCGAGCAGCTTGAGCAGAACCTGACCCGCAACGGTGTGAAAGTGCACTGGGCGGAGACGGTGGACGAGGCCAATGCCATCGTCCTCTCGATCATCCAGGCTCACGAGGCCCGGCAAGTGATCAAAGGCAAATCGATGGTCAGCGAGGAAATGGAAATGAACCATGTCCTCGAAGGCCATGGCATCGAATGCCTGGAATCGGACATGGGCGAGTACATCGTCCAGCTCGACCACGAGAAGCCCTCTCATATCATCATGCCGGCAATCCACAAGAATGCCGGCCAGGTCGCGTCCCTGTTCCACGACAAGCTCGGCGTAGAGTACACCAGGGACGTCGACCAGCTTATCCAGATCGGGCGGCGTACCCTACGGCAGAAGTTCTTCGAGGCCGATATCGGCGTCTCCGGGGTCAACTTCGCCGTGGCAGAAACCGGCACCCTGCTGCTGGTGGAAAATGAAGGCAACGGCCGAATGTCCACCACTGTGCCGCCGGTGCACATTGCCGTGACCGGCATCGAGAAAGTGGTGCAGAACCTGCGCGACGTGGTGCCCTTGCTGTCCCTGCTGACCCGCTCCGCGCTGGGCCAGCCGATCACTACCTACGTCAACATGATCTCCGGCCCACGCAAGGCTGATGAACTGGACGGCCCAGATGAAGTCCACCTGGTGCTGCTGGACAACGGCCGCAGCCAAGCCTTCGCCGACAGCGAGCTGCGCCAGACGCTGAACTGTATCCGTTGCGGCGCCTGCATGAACCACTGCCCGGTGTACACCCGCGTTGGCGGCCACACCTATGGCGAGGTCTACCCCGGCCCGATCGGCAAGATCATCACCCCGCATCTTGTGGGCCTGGACAAGGTCCCGGACCATCCAAGCGCCTCCTCCCTGTGCGGCGCCTGTGGCGAAGTGTGCCCGGTGAAGATTCCGATTCCCTCGCTTCTACGCCGCCTGCGCGAAGAGAACATCAAGGCACCGGACGATCCGCACAAGGTCATGCGCGGCCAAGGCAGCAAGTACTCGCCCCGCGAACGGCTGTTGTGGAAAGGCTGGCGCATGCTCAACACCTCGCCTGCGCTGTACCGCGCCTTCAGCTTCCTGGCCACCCGCCTGCGCGGCCTCACGCCGAATAACATCGGCCCCTGGACGCAGAACCACAGCGCGCCGAAACCGGCCTCGCGCTCCCTGCACGAACTGGCCCGCGAACACCTGGGGAACGACTGACATGAGCGCCAAGCAGAACATCCTCGCCAAGCTGAAGAGAAGCCTGGAAGGCACCACGCCGATTGCCGACGAGTTCGACGAAGCCCTGGTGACCCAGCCCTGGAGTTACCCGGTCGAGCAGCGCATCCCGCGTCTGCGCCAACTGATGGAAGCGGTGCACACCGAAACTCACCTCACCTGTCGTGACGAGTGGCCGGCCCTGCTCGCGCGCCTGGTCACCGAACGCGGCCTGCCCAACCTGCTGATCGCCCCTGGCACCGAGCATGGTCGGAAAGTCCAGGAATACTGGCAGCAACACGCCATTCAGACTCCGCTCAAGGCCTACGATCGACCTATCGAAGAGTGGAAGGCCGAGCTCTTCAACGACACCGCCGCCAGCCTGACCGGCACCCTCGGCGGCATCGCCGCCACCGGCAGTCTGATCATATGGCCAACGCCTGATGAGCCACGGCTGATGAGCCTGGTGCCACCCGTGCATTTCGCCCTCCTGAGCGCCAGCGAGGTGCAGGACAACTTCTACGAGGTGCAGCAGAAGCACCGCTGGGCGGCCGGCATGCCGACCAACGCCCTGCTCGTTTCCGGTCCCTCCAAGACCGCTGACATCGAGCAGGTGCTCGCCTACGGCGCCCATGGGCCGAAGGATCTGGTGGTGTTGATCCTGGAGGATGCATGAGCCTGCCGATTCCGTTCCTCAATACGGTCGAAAAGCTGATCCCCCGCGAACGTCGCTACGATGATCCGCTGTCCACCTTGGCCTTCGGTACCGATGCCAGTTTCTATCGACTGATTCCCAAGCTGGTGATCCGCGTCGAGAGCGAAGCCGAAGTCATCGCCCTGCTCCAGGCCGCCCACACCGAACTCGTGCCGGTGACCTTCCGCGCCGCTGGTACCAGCCTTTCCGGCCAGGCCATTACCGATTCGGTGCTGCTGCTTTTGGGCGACAACTGGAACGGCCGCGAAATTCGTGACGGCGGCGCCCAGATTCGCCTGCAACCTGGCGTCATCGGCGCCCAGGCCAACGCCTGGCTTGCCCCCTTCGGCCGCAAGATCGGCCCTGATCCGGCCTCGATCAACGCCTGCAAGATCGGCGGCATCGTCGCCAACAACGCCAGCGGCATGTGCTGCGGCACGGCGCAAAACAGCTACCACACCCTTGCCGGCCTGCGTCTGGTACTGGCCGATGGCACCTTGCTGGACACTGAAGACGCGTCCAGCGTGGCCGCCTTCCGAAACAGCCACGCCACCCTGCTGGACCAATTGGCTGAACTGGGACGGCAGACTCGCGCCAATGCCGACCTGGCCATCAAGATCCGCCACAAGTACCGCCTGAAGAACACCACCGGCCTGTCGCTCAATGCCCTGGTCGATTACGACGAACCGCTGGACATCCTCAGCCACCTGCTGGTGGGCTCCGAAGGCACGCTCGGTTTCATCAGCGCGGTGACCTACGACACCGTGCCCGAACACCCGCACAAGGCCTCGGCGCTGCTGGTGTTCCCCGATGTGGAAAGCTGCTGCAAGGCCGTCACCCTGCTGAAAAGCCAGCCGGTGTCCGCGGTGGAGCTGCTCGACCGGCGCAGCCTGCGCTCGGTGGAGAACAAGCCGGGCATGCCGGAATGGGTCAAAGGCCTTTCGGCCAGCGCCTGCGCCCTACTGATCGAGTCGCGCGCCGCCAGCCAGAGCCTGCTACACGAGCAACTCAACCAGATCATGGCGTCCATCGCTGTGTTCCCGCTGGAGCAGAAGGTCGATTTCAGCGAAGACCCGACTGTCTACAACCAACTGTGGAAAATCCGCAAGGACACCTTCCCCGCCGTCGGCGCCGTTCGCCAGACCGGCACCACGGTGATCATCGAAGACGTCACCTTCCCCATCGAACAACTTGCCGAAGGCGTCAACCGCCTGATCGCCCTATTCGACAAGCACCATTACGCCGAAGCCATCATTTTCGGCCATGCCCTGGAGGGCAACCTGCACTTCGTCTTCACCCAGGGCTTCGACAGCCCGGAACAAGTGGCCCGCTACGACGCTTTCATGCAGGACGTGACGCAGCTGGTAGCGGTGGAGTTCGGCGGCTCGCTCAAAGCCGAACACGGGACCGGACGCAACATGGCGCCCTTCGTCGAGCTGGAATGGGGCAGCGACGCCTACCAGCTGATGTGGCGCATCAAGCGCCTGCTGGACCCGCGGGGCATCCTCAACCCCGACGTGGTCCTAAGCGAAGACCCAGATATTCATCTGAAGAACCTCAAGCCGCTGCCCGCTGCCGACGAGATCGTCGACAAGTGCATCGAATGCGGCTTCTGCGAGCCGGTCTGCCCGTCCAAGGGGCTGACCCTGAGCCCGCGCCAGCGCATCGTCATCTGGCGAGATATCCAGGCCAAGAAGCGCGCCGGCCTCGACACCACCGAGCTGGAGCAGGCTTATCAATACCAGGGCATCGAAACCTGCGCCGCTACCGGCCTGTGCGCCCAGCGCTGCCCGGTCGGCATCAACACCGGCGACCTGGTACGCAAGCTGCGCGGCGGCCAGGCCCACCACGCGGGCAGCGCCGCCTGGCTCGCGGGGCACTTCGCGACCGCGCTCAAGGGCGCGCGTTTGACACTGCGCGTGGCCAACGGCGCGCGCAAGGTACTCGGTGCGCCGCTGCTGGCGAAAACCTCCGGCGCCCTGCGCCAGCTCTCCGGCAACCGGCTGCCGCAATGGACACCAGCAGTGCCCCAGGCTGCGCGGCCCATCCAGCTCACCCCGGCGACCGTGGATGCACGCCCGCGCGTGATCTACCTCACCGCCTGCGTATCCCGCGCCATGGGGCCAGCGGCCTCTGACCGAGAGCAGGTGCCGCTGATCGACAAGACTCGCATGCTGCTGGAGAAGGCCGGATACCAGGTCGTTTTCCCCGAGAATCTGGAAAGCCTCTGCTGCGGCCAGCCCTTCGCCTCCAAGGGTTATCCACAGCAGGCCGATGACAAGCGTCGGGAGCTGATCGACGCCCTGCTAAAGGCCAGCCGCGGTGGGCTCGATCCGATCTACTGCGATACCAGCCCCTGCACCCTGCGCCTGGTGCAAGACGCCCTGGATGATCGCCTCAAGCTATTCGACCCGGTGCGTTTCATTCGCAGCCACCTGCTCGACCGCCTGGAGTTCACCCCGCAGGACAAGCCGGTGGCCGTCCACGTCACCTGCAGCACCCAGCACCTGGGTGAAGCCCAAGGACTGATCGACATCGTACGGCGCTGCACCAATGAGGTCGTCATTCCCGAAGGCATCCACTGCTGCGGATTCGCCGGCGACAAGGGCTTCACCACCCCCGAGCTGAACGCCCATTCGCTGCGCTCGCTGAAGGAAGCGGTGCAGTACTGCGAGGAAGGTGTTTCTACCAGCCGAACCTGCGAAGTCGGCCTGACCCAGCACGGCGGTATCGACTATCACGGGCTGGTCTACCTGGTAGACCGCGTCACCCGCCCCCGCCCCGACGCCTGAGCAGGCGCGGGCGGAGCTTTTCGTCACACCGTCGGATGGGGTCGGCCAAGTTGGTAAAATGCGCGATACCCATCGCTGTGGGACGGTGGGTACCACTTCGCTCAATCCACCCCACGGCAAATCCAACGCCCCTCCAGACCTTTCCTATACTGCAGGGCACCCCATCCTGACTGGAGGTTCGCTATGCGCCGTCTTGCCATTTTCCTTGCCGCCGCTGTGCTCAGTACTCCGCTCTGGGCTGCACACTGCCCAGCCGACATGGCCAAGATCGATCAGCTGCTGAAAACCGACCCGCCTGCCGACCCCACAGTGCTTGAAGAAGTGAAAAAGCTTCGCGCCGAGGGTGAAGCGCTGCACAAGTCCGGCGACCACGCAGAGTCGGTCAAGGTGCTGGGCGAAGCCCTGAACCTGCTGCAATCCAGCGAGTAGCCCTAAGCCTCCTGGCCGAGCAACGACAGCGCGATTCGCCGTACCTGCTTGAGGTCCACGGGTTTGCTCAAGCAAGCATCCGCCCCCCGGCGACGCGCTTCGGCCAGGAGTTTCTCGTCTACCGCAGCGCTCACCACCAGTACCGGCGTTTGCGCCAGGCGGGCATCGCCGCGAACGAAATCGAGCACCTCCAAACCGTCGCCGTCAGGCAGATCCAGATCCAGCAGCAACAACGCCGGCGTACTGGCCTCCAGCATCGTCACGGCCCTACCCACCGACCCGGCACCGCGAACATCAGCCAAGTCCCTGAGCCCCTCTTGCAGCACCTTCAGGCAGGCCGGGTGGTCCTCCACGCATAGCACCTCTGGCAGCGATTGAGGCTCGCTGACCTCCGGCTCGGCCGGCACCTCGGCCTCACTGCGCTCCGCCGCACTGGGCAGGTCGATCCAGAAGCGACTGCCGACATCCGGCGCACTACTGACGCCCATCTCACCGCCCATCAGCTCTGCCAGTTCACGGCAGAGCACCAGGCCGATCCCGGTTCCGGGAATGGTGGAATTCTCTCGCCCCAGCCGCTGGAAGGGCTGGAAGAGCATGGCCTGCTGTTCCGGGCTCAGGCCCGGACCACTGTCGGCCACCCACAGACGCACGCCTGCGGCACGCACCTCATAACCCATGCTGACCATTCCCTGCGGGCTGTTGTACTTCATCGCGTTGGACAACAGGTTCAGCACCACTTGACGCAGCCGGCGCGCATCCGCCAACACATGCAAAGGCGGCTCGGGCGGAGGCATCTGTTGCAGCTGCAATCGGCGCGCCTGCAATTCCGGCTGGATCAACTCAGCGCAGCTGGCCAGCAGCGGCCCGATATCCACGGGCGTCAATTGCAGCTGTTGGCGGCGACTCTCGATGCTCGACAGGTCGAGAATGTCGTCCACCAACGAGGTCAGGTGACGACTGGCGTTGACGATCTCGTGGGCGTAGTCGCCCTCTACCTTGCGATCCTCCCGCCCCTCGGCTTCCAGCCCGATCAACTGGGCGAATCCATTGATCGCATTGAGCGGCGTGCGAAGCTCGTGGCTCATGCTGGAGAGGAATCGGCTCTTGGCCTGGCTGGCGGCCTGGGCTTCGCGCGTTGCCAGACGCAACTCTTCCTCCACTTCCTTCAAGCGCGTGATGTCCACATGGGTGCCCGCCACCAGCAAGGCGTGACCGTCGGAATCGCGCTCCAGAACCTTGCCGCGACTAAGCAGCCAGGCATAGTTCCCCTCGGCGTCGGCAAAGCGATACTCGGCATCGAAGTTGTCCTGCTCGCTGCTGGAGAACAGCAAGCGCAGGCGCCGCGCTCGCTCGACGTCATCCGGATGCACCCGATCGTTGAATTCGTTGAGGGGCAAGTGGTCGCTGCGCAAACCAAAACGCTTCACGAAGCGCCCGCTCATCTTGATCGACTGGCTGCCCGCATCCACCTCCCACAGGCTTTCCGTGGTGCTCTCAAGTACCAGGTCAAGGTTGCGCCGGGCCTCCAGGCGCTCCTCCTCGCTGGCCTGCAGCTGCGAGCCGCTCAGCTGCACAGCCTCAGCGAGTGCCTGCAACTCAGCGATTCGGCTGGTCGGTGCAGGAGGCCGGAAATCGCCTACGCCAATGCGTTGCATCATCCCCATGATGCCTGCCATGGGCTGCGCCAGCTCATTGCTGAGACGCCGCGAGCGCGACCACATCCAAGCGAAGAACAAGGCATAGAAGAACGCCAAGCCGGCGATCAGCAGGTAACCGATCTGCTGGTAGCGCTCGGCCAGGCGGTTGGTTTCGCGAAAGATGTTCGCTTCGTCCACCACCATCATCAACCGCCAGCCGGTCTGCGGAATCTCGCTCCAGGCCACCAACTGCTTGCGTCCCCCCAACTCCACCTCCTGCACGTTGCCCTTGCCGGCGGCCATGGCATCCAGCAACGGCTGCATCTCGCGGTGGCGGGTCAGGCTGAAATCCTCTGGCTTAAGCACTTCGCGGCGAACGGCCTCTTCATAGGAATAACGGGTCAGCTCACGCAGTCCGAAATCACGCTCCCCCGCCTCGGGCAGGGCCATGATGCTGTGGTCGCGGCTCACCAGCATTGCGTATCCCTGCCAGGGCACTTTGAGATCACCGATTTCGCTGAGCATTTGCCCGACGGTGATATCCAGCCCGACCACCCCCTCCAGAAAGTCGCCTCGGTAGACCGGCGCAATGGCCGACATCATCCAGCCCAACCCGGCAGGGTCCAGGTAGACGTCGGTCCAGGCCATCTTGCGTTGCGGGTTGTGCTTGGCGTCGGCGAGGTAATAGAAGTTGTAGTTCGGTATCACCATGTCATGGGGATACTGCTCGGGCGTCATGAAGAAAGGAAAGATGCGGTTATAGCTGTCCCAGCTGTTGAAATAGACCGCCGCCACCAACGGATTGGCCTCCCGGATCGAACGCATCAGCGGGTCCACCTGCGACAGACGCAGCGCCTTGTCGTGGTCCTGGCGTTCTACCGGCGTGCTGCTGGCATAAAAGGAGGCGGCCCGGCCGTTGTCGGTCTTGGTATAGAGCACACCGTCCGAACTCAGCACATGACGGTCACGCTCGAGCTGGTCCGGCTTGAAGCTGCGATCCTGCAGCGCACGCCCAACCGCGTCACGAAACAGTCGCGTAGGCACCTCGATACTTTGCAGGCGCACGTCGATGACCTTGCCCTCACGCTGCACCGCACTGCTCAAGTCCTCCAGCGCACTCTGCTGCAGGTAATCGACCTGCGCATCACGGATCGCGCTGTTGGTCAGCAGGTAGGCAGTGATCAGCACTGACTCCACCAGCACCAACGGGATCAGGGCGCTTTGGACGAATGCACGCCATATCCACTGGCGCAGGGGAGTTCGGGCGGAACGCGGCATGGCGACGTCTCAGCTCAAAAAGTCTTCCTGACGATAGCTTGCAATCATACCGCAAGCCCCCATATAGCTGGCATGGACGAATACACCAAATGCGCAGTCGACGCTGCGCGGCCCATGCCGTAGAATAGACGATGTTGTACACCCAGCAGTTTTGGGGCCGATTAGGATTCGACGCCGGTAACAAAACTCTAGGGGCATGCCGAGCTGGTAGCAGACCTCGTAAATTAGCTGCTGCAAACTATTAGTTGCCAACGACGACAACTACGGGGCGGCCCTCGCGGCCTAACCCTTCTGGCGGCTTCGGCTGCCAGCAGTCACTAGGGGATGCCTGTAAACCCGAAACGACTGTCAGATAGAACAGGATCGCCGCCAAGTTCGCTGTAGACGTAACGGCTAAAACTCATACAGCTCGCTCAGAGCACCCTGCCAGTCGGGCCGCAATGAGCTAACTCAGTAGACTTGGCTAAGCATGTAGTCCCGAAAGCGGAGAGCTGGCGGACGGGGGTTCAAGTCCCCCCGGCTCCACCATACAACCATCTAAAGACGTCCTCGGACGTCTTTTTTTGTGCCTGAAACCCAGTAAAAACGGGGCTTTCAGCGTTATCACGATCCGATAGCGTCCAGCGGGATCCATGAGATTCTGTATTCCAAGTGGTATTCCAAGCCCTCAGCTGGTAATTTTTGGAATACACAAACAGCACTGGAATACACCATGGGTGCCCAAGCCACGCGCCTTTCAGACCTCAAAGTCAAAGCCGCCAAACCTAAGGAAAAGGACTACACGCTCACTGATGGCAATGGACTTCAATTGCGAGTGAGAATCAATGGCTCAAGGCTGTGGAATTTCAACTATATCCATCCCGTAACCAAAAAACGGATCAACATGGGACTAGGCACCTTCCCCGAGGTGAGCCTGGCTCAAGCACGCAAGCGAACCGTTGAGGCCAGGGAGCTCGTCGCTCAGGGACTAGATCCCAAAGAAAGGCGCAATGCTGATCGACAAGCCAAAAAGGCAGCGACTGAGCATACGTTCCAGAACGTGGCAACGGCCTGGTATGAACTGAAAAAGGATGCGGTTACCCAGGCCTACGCCGAGGACATCTGGCGCTCTCTCACGCTACACATCTTCCCTGACTTGGGCACCACCCCCATCTCTGCCATCAACGCCCCTCAGGTCATCAATCTGCTCCGCCCGCTCGAAACCAAGGGCAGCCTTGAGACCGTTAAACGGCTGACGCAGCGGCTCAACGAAATCATGACCTACGGGGTCAACTCGGGACTGATTCACGCGAACCCGCTCAGTGGGATCCGCTCCGTCTTCAAGAAGCCGAAGAAGAAGAACATGGCGGCACTGCCCCCAGATGAGCTGAAAGAGCTCATGGTGGCAATCGCCAATGCCAGCATCAAAAGAACGACCCGCTGCCTGATTGAATGGCAGCTTCACACCATGACCCGGCCAGCCGAGGCAGCGACCACCCGCTGGGCGGACATCGACATCGAGAAGAAGGTCTGGACAATTCCCGCCGAACGAATGAAGAAACGCCGCACGCACATTGTCCCGCTCACGGAACAGGCGCTGGCGCTTCTGGAAGCGATCAAGCCTTACAGCGGACATCGCGAATACGTCTTCCCTGCAGACCGTAACCCGCGCACCCACTGCAATAGTCAGACTGCCAACATGGCCCTGAAACGCATGGGTTTCGAAGGGCGCCTGGTCAGCCATGGCATGCGATCAATGGCCAGCACCATCCTCAACGAACACGGCTGGGATCCAGAATTGATCGAGGTAGCGCTTGCCCACGTCGACAAGGACGAGGTTCGCAGCGCCTACAACCGGGCGGACTACATTGAGCGCAGGCGCCCGATGATGACCTGGTGGAGCGAGCACATCCAAGAAGCAGCTATGGGCAATCTGTCGGTGTCAGCTGTCAAGGAGAATCGGGACAGAAAAGTCGTTTCGATACGCTGATAAATGGGTAACTACCGGAAAGCAGCCATACTGCCCCAACAAGATCAGTAGTAATTCAATCGTAGTGAACCCAGCGTTGATCTTCGAAGCTGTATTCGTATTTTGAAAAGGAGTCCCCGGCGGCTGAAGGCACAGCCAAATAGGGACGTCCTTCCCTCACTCGGTAGATCACCTCCGGCTGGAAGACGGCAATCCGTACTGCCGGAAGTCTTGGCAGATGCTTGGGGCTGAGGGCCGCAAGAGTTTCCGGATAGCCCCCATTTTCCTGCTTGAAGTCTTCGATCGCCTTGGCGATAGGCGATGCCATTCCCGGGGTAAGCTTGTCGGTTTTTAACACCGCCACAACCGCCAGGGCTGAAACAACCATCATCACGACCACTCGCCGGCACAGGCGTGCGCACCACGCTTTATCTTTAATAACGAGAAATGCTGCCAGCGCAGTGGGAATCCCCAGCAGAACGACACCAATCAGCACCATCATTGAAAGAATCGCCGTGCCGAATAGCACAGCAGGTACAACTGTGAGCAGAAGCACTAAAACCCACGTAATGCGAATTTCGCTTACCCAGGCTTCCCAACGCTTTCTACAAAACTCTGTCATGGTGAGGCTCTGAAACCCTTATGTGCGATAATAAACAAGCAAAGCCATTTCTATTACCTCCCGAACGCCGCAAAGACTCTCATCCTCCGCTGCATCAATCCACCCAGGAAGCATTGAAATCATTTCCAGACCCTCTTCATCCAGCTTTCCGCTCCGAGGAAGCAGTATCTCAGCGACCCAAGCCGCCTCTAGCGCAGTCCCATTCAGCACATCGAACAAGCACAACCGGAGCATATAAAGACCATACCGCTCTTTCTTGGCAGCATCAATTGCAGCCCTGACAGCGTTAGCCTTATTTGAATTGGGAACACGCATTATAAACAGCCCCCGCGTCACACCAAAAAATTCAGGACCTGATAAAAGCGCATGAAATTCAATTCAGATTCGCCAAACCCTAATAGCAAGGCGATTCTTTAAGCACGACCAGAGCGACAATCAAACCACCCACACGCCCCTACCGCATCATTACCTTTAACAAGTTAAGCTCCAGCGCAATGATGCGCCATAACATCCTCTACATCCATCAATCGAAGATCAGGAAAAAGGATGTCATTCCCCCTCAAAAGCTTATACCAATTTAAGTCACTCTCAAAATACTCCACCTGCGCCTCTGTTAAAGAAAAGGGATTCCTACTCCCCAGCGCACTCCATTTCAATTTATCCGAAAAACGATCAATTAATCCAAAAGACCATGGAATGGTTTTATTGGAAAATAATTGCCTCCACCCCCAGAGCCCTTCAAACCGTTCAATTAGCTCTACTGACCAAGGCAGAGCCTCATTTGAAGAAAGCACCTCCCAAAACCATTTCCCCTGAAATCGTTCAATCAACTCAAGCGACCAAGGTAAAGCCATATTTCTAGAAAGACCCACCCAATCCCAATGATCTTCGAAACGTTCGACCAAATCAATCGACCAAGGTAGGGCTTGGTTTTCAGACAATGCAGACAACTTAAATCGCCCCGAAAAATAATCGATAAAGCCGACAGACCACGGGATCTTTTTATTTTTAAACAACACATCCCAATCCCAGTGATCTTTAAAACGCTCCACAAGAAAAATTGACCAAGGCAAAGCCACATTGCGAGACAGCGTAGACCAACACCAGCAATCCTCATAACGTTCGATCAACTCGACGGACCATGGTAGAGCAGTATTATTGGAAAGCTGCAGCCAATTCCAGCGACCCTCAAAGTTCTCAATCAGATCTACTGACCATGGCAACCCTTTATTCTCAGACAACCCAGACCAGTCCCAACGCCCCTCAAAACACTTGAGCAACCCAAATGACCAAGGAAGCGTGGGAACAAGACTCAGACTTCGCCAATTCAAAGAATCCGCATAATACACTATCAACTCCGCCGACCACGGAATGGAAAAGTTATAACTAAGACACTCCCACTCCCAACGATCTTTAAAGTGATCAATTAGCCCGAGTGACCACGGCAGATACTCATTACTAGAAAGCCCCTCCATTGCCTCCCAGTCCCAGCGCCCCTCAAAGCGCTCAATCAGTTCGATTGACCATGGCAAGTCTTGTCTTATGGACAGCCCCCACCAGTCCCAACGACTCTCAAAGCGCGCTATCAGTTCGTCTGACCATGGCAATGATTTATTTTGAGAAAGACCCGACCAGCACCATCGTTCCTCAAAACGCTCAATCAATTCGAATGACCAAGGTAACGCGGTATTCATGGAAAGGGCTTTCCAGTTCCAGCGATCCTCATAACGCTCAATCAAATCGATTGACCAAACCAAGGCTCTATTACAGGATATTCCAGCCCAGTCCCATTGCGTCAGATAGGATTCTAAAAGATCGCCAGAAAGCACCTGCTTACAGGACAGAAAGCTTTTTGTACCCTTAAATGAAACTCGCTTGAGCATGGCAACTAGCCGCCCCCGCTCAAGTTCCATGCACATAGCCTGTCGCCTGCCGGCCATCGGCACCTGCTCCGGATAGTGATTAACACTTGCAGGTAGCGATTCGCGGCGAGATTCTTGCTCACTCATAGATTTGCCTCAATACTCCTGATAGGAGGAACGCTACATGAACCGCCTCGGCGATGAAACCTGTCGACGGCATTGCAAGTACGCAGGCGACGTTTTACACAGCTTGGGTCGATGGCGCGTTAGAATTTTCGTAGAAGCGCCAGAATCGGTCATTTTTTGAGCTACAGAGACAGCTCCCGCCAAAGTCGGATTTTTCAACAGAATCGGTCGACTGCCGCCGTCACAGCCTTAGTTCTGATGCACACGACACAGCAATTCGATTCGAAAAAATCTCAGCCCTACATAACAGCAATGACACCCCTACCAAGGAGCTTCTAACCATGTCATTGCAGTGCCCTCGCTGCCACTCCCCAAAAGTCGCTTCCTTCCACCACGCCATGAAAGTCGGCGCGGCCATCGGCACCGTCGGTGGTATTGCGCGTGGCGTCAGCACTGCCCTCGCTGGTGGTCAGGCCGGCGCAGCGCTCGGTGCTTTCGCCGGGCCCATCGGCATCACGCTCGGAACCGTGTCGGGCGCCATCCTTGGTGGACTGGCTGGCGGTGTTAGTGGCTGTGCGCTCGGCGCCCAATTGGGCGAATCGCTCGACCGCCACTTCCTGGCCCATAACCTCTGCCTGCTCTGCGGACATCGCTTCAACCTGCCGGCCTAGTCCGGCGCCCCCCTCTCCTCATTTCATTCGTCCGGTCGGTGCTGCGCCTCGCGCAGCGCTTTATGCCGGCCTGCACCCAAAAGGAATCTCAAGAATGGCACATCTCGTCGAAACCATGGCCTACGCTGGCGCCACTCCGTGGCATGGCCTGGGCAATCAACTCACCCAGAAGCAACCCATCGAAGTCTGGCAGCGCGAAGCGGGCATGGACTGGCAAATACTGGAGAGCCCCGTGCACTTCAAGTCGGATGCCGTTGGCCATCTGGGCGCCATCCACTCCTTCCCCGAGCAGAAGGTGCTCTACCGCTCGGATACCAAGGCGCCGCTGTCGGTGGTTTCCCAGCGCTACCACACGGTGCAACCTCGGGAAGTGATGGAGTTCTACCGGGATCTGACCGAGGTCTCCGGCTACGAGCTGGAAACGGCCGGTGTGCTCAAGGGCGGTCGAAAGTTCTGGGCGCTGGCACGTACCGGGCAAGGTGCAGCCCTGAAGGGCAACGACCAGGTGAACGGCTATCTGCTACTGGCCACCTCGTGCGACGGCACCCTAGCCACTACGGCCACGCCGACCACCGTGCGTGTGGTCTGCAACAACACTCTGACCATCGCTCTGGATGGCACCAGCCGAGCGATCAAGGTGCCGCACAACACCCGCTTCGATCCGAAGGCAGTGAAGAAGCAGCTGGGCATCGCCGTCTCAGGCTGGGACGACTTCATGTACCGCATGCGCGCGTTGGCCGAGCGCAAGGTGCAGTGGCATGAGGCACTGGGCTTCTTCATGAACGTGCTGTGCGAAACCACGCCGACCTCCGCCTTGCCGGAAGTGCTGCCCAACGAGCGCGCCCTGCGCAAAGTCCAGGAGCTGTACGAAGGCCGTGGCCGGGGCAGTCAACTGGACTCGGCTCGCGGTACCGCTTGGGGGCTGCTCAACGCCGTGACCGAGTACGTTGACCACGAACGCCGTGCCCGCAGCAACGAGTACCGCATGGACTCGGCTTGGTTCGGTCAGGGTGCGCAGATCAAGCAACGCGCGCTGGACACCGCTCTGCAATTGGTCGCCTGACTCCTTACTTCCTCCACCCCCATGACGCCCGGTCAGCCTCGCCGCTGATCGGGCGTTTCTATGTCCGCAAGGTGAACGCGATGAAAGCGACTCCATTGAGCAGCAAGGGCAAGGCGCGCCCAGCACTGCGCCTGATTAGCACCAAGGAACTGCCCCGCGAAGACTGGCTGGCGGTGCGCAAGCAGGGCATCGGCAGCTCGGATGCCGCCGCCGCCGTTGGCCTCAATCCCTACAAGTCGCAGCTGGAGCTGTGGCTGGAGAAGACCGGCCGCGACACCACACTGCCGAAAGCCGATCCTCAAGATGAGGAAAGCCCCGCCTATTGGGGCAACGTGCTGGAACCCATCGTGGCCTGGCATTACAGCAAGCGCACCAAGCACAAGGTCCGACGCATCAATGCCGTGTTGCAGCATCCGGATCCGGCGCTGCCCTGGATGCTGGCCAACATCGACCGCGAGGTGATCGGGGCCGAAGATGTACAAATCCTCGAATGCAAGACCGCCGGCATAAACGGGGCACGCCTCTGGAAAGAGGGCGTGCCCGAGTATGTGCAACTGCAGGTGATGCACCAACTCGCTGTCACCGGCAAGCAGGCGGCGGACGTGGCCGTGTTGCTCGGCGGCCAGACGCTGGAAATTCACCGCATCGAACGGGACGAGCAGATGATCGCTCGGCTGATCGAGCTGGAGCGCAAGTTCTGGCAGTACGTGGAGTCCGATACCCCCCCGCCGGCCGACGGCACCGCTTCCGCTGAAGCGGCCCTGCGCTGCCTCTACCCAGAAGACAACGGCCAAACCGTCGACTTCAGCTCCCATGCCGGGTTGGCGGCTGCCTACCTAGAGCTCAAGGCCGTGCGCCAGTCCATCAGCGAGAAGGAAACGCGCGAGGCCCAACTCAAGCAGCTGCTGCAGCAGGCCATGGGCGAGGCCACTCGGGCAGACTTCAGCCACGGCTTCGTCAGCTGGAAGAAAGCCAAAGACAGCTCCGTGCTCGATGTGGAGCGCCTGCTGAAAGAAAAGCCCTACCTGCAAGTCCGTTACGCCAAGCGCAAGGAAGGCAGCCGACGCTTCCTGATTAACTGATCCACCTCCCTCATCCCCTCTTGGCCACTAGGGCGCACGCCCAGTGGCCTTTTTTCGTTTTTAGGAGAATTACCATGTTGAAAGGTCTCGCGCTCATTCCGCCCGCGCTCGGTCGCATCTCCATCGGTAAGGTCATCGAGAAGAACGGTAAGCGCCTGCCGGAGAAAGATGACCAGTTCACCATCACCTCCCAGGTGCAAAGCAGGGATGGCTGGTTGCTCCACCCGCTGAACGACGAGCTGCGCCAAGGTAAGGAAGACAAACTGCGCAGTATCCCGGTACGCCTGCTGTTCAACGAGCCGGAGCTGAATTTTCGGGCCGACTACACACTCTTCGATAGGCAGTCCGGACGGCCGCTGTGCGTCGGTAATGGCGACACCTGCAAGCGCATCACCCAGGATGGGATGCAGTCGCTGCCCTGCCCTTCGCCGGATGCCTGCCCGCTGGCCAAGGGTGGCGCCTGCAAGCCCTATGGCCGACTGAACGTGGTCATTGGTGATGAGGATCCGCTGGGCACCTTCGTGTTCCGCACCACCGGCTTCAATAGCATCCGCACCCTCGCTGCTCGCCTGCACTACTTCCAGGCCATCTCCGGCAATCGCCTGGCCTGCCTGCCGTTGGAGCTACGCCTGCGCGGCAAGTCAACTCGCCAGAGCCACGGCACGCCGATCTTCTACGTCGACCTCACGGTACGCAGCGGCCTGGACATGGCCGAAGCGCTGCAGCAGGCGAGCGAACTCAAGGCGCAACGACAAGCAGCAGGCTTCGACCAAGGGGCGCTGGATGAGGCAGCCCGCCGGGGCTTCGGCAATGGCGCCTTCGAGGACAGCGAAGAGGACAGTCACGCCGTGATCGAGGAGTTCTTCACCTCCCCAGAACCTGCCAGCTCGGCTGGCCAGCTTGATTCACCGCCGGCGCCCAAATCCCTCGCGGGCAAGCTGGAAGCCCTCGCCTCGCAGCCCCACTGAATCCCCTGCCTGCGCTGCATGCATCAGCCAGGCAGGAATCCCCGGAGACACACCATGCCCCTACTTCGATTCCTACTCCACCTGTTCCTCTTCATTGGCGCGCTCGCCGCCGCCAGCGTGTTGGTATTGAGCATTCTGCTCATGCTGCGCTTTCCACCGCTGTTACTCGCCGTGGTCCTGGCCTGCTGGATGCTGAGTCGCGTGCTCAGACTGCTGCGCCCCGACCAGGGCAATCCCACCTGAGAGCCCCAGCGACGACATTCAATCACCGCCAGCGGCCGTGTACATGGCCGCTGTTACCAGGAGGAAGAACCATGATCAGACGCTGCTTGATCTGCGAGTCCAAGGCCATCCTGACCCAAGACGCGGCGAAGGGCATCGCCATGCTAGTCAGCCTGGCCAACAGCGCACTGCAGGGGGCTCAGGCTGAGAATGCAAGCACCTCCGCCCAAGGGAGCAACGCGCTGATCAATGGGCTGGCTGCCATCACGCACGCCCATCCCCAAGCATCACGCGTGGCCGAGGATGTCGCCAAATATCACTTCGCCGGGTTCGGGTGTTTGTGCCTGCGCTGCGGGGCCCTGTTCGATGAGCCAGGGACTGAGGAGGCTTCCGAGCCAGCCCAGCAGTCGCCGTGATTCAACATTCAGTCATGGCCGAGCCGAGTGACCAGACGCTCTACCATGTCCATCACGAGCTCACGGTCTTGCGCCTCCAGCCGGGACAGCAAGTCATAGAGCCTACGTGTCTGGTCCGCAGGGCGTGAGCTCCCCGCCGTCAGCAGGTCGGCGGTTTCGCAGCCAAAGATGGCCGCCAGTTCGACCAGACGCTCGACATTGGGCATAACGATCCCACGCTCGATGCGGGATACGGCCTCGCTCCCTATCCCCAGCCGCTCCGCAACCTGCTCCTGGCTCAGCTCGCAACGCGCACGCTGGCGAGCAATCGCCTGGCCCACCAGTTCCGCCAACTCCTTCGAATCAGTTTTCGACATGCCGCCCCTCCAGATCAACCTGGATGGTTGGGCATCAACCCATTGACATGAAGGACTTCACAAACCGAGACTCAACCTTAAAGGTTGATATTCAACTTTTCTTCCAACACCAATGCCCGAGCAGGGAGCGCAGAACAGCATGAACGTCATCACTGGACTGAACGAAGCGCAGATTGAAAGTCTCGTGCGCAGCAAAGCGTCCTTCGAGATCAACGGCCTCAGGGGCAACTTCATGGCCGGCATCAAACTGGTCGAAACCAAGATTGAAAGCCTGGGGATGAAGTGTCGGGTCAAAAGCGACGTGAAAAACGCGCTGGTACAAGGCGGCGCACTAGGAGCCGCATTCGGCGTCATCTCAGCACCCGCCACGCTGACCGTGGCAACGCTCGGTATCGCCGCAGGCCTGGGACATACCCTGGCCACCTACAACCCTGACTACGAAATCCTGAAGGACTACGTGAATCAGAGGCTCAGGGTCATCTACAAGAAGTAGCTCAGCTCACCTGGAGTGCCGGGACAGCTGAACAACCTGGTCACCCTCAAGCCGGACGACGAGATCGCGAAACACCCGATCGATAACCGTATCGTCGTCAAGTTCAAGAAGTGAATCATCCTCAAAAGGTATACCAACTTGAAAATGATCAAACTGGCTGTTCTGACCACGCTAGCTGTTGCAACTCTTCCTGCCATGGCCGCTGAGTACGTCCTCGGTGTTGACTACCAACCCTGCGCCACCGAGAAAACCAAGGGCGTCATGACCAGGTACCGGGACTGCACCATCCCCAACACCCAGCCGAGCTACAGCGAGGTCTACACCGCCGATGACGGCACCCGGCGGGTGAGGGAAATCGAAGGCAAGTTCCTGATTGAATGCAGTGCTTCGCGTGTCTGTTCATCGGTCGGCTCCAAGACCTATGAAAAGGGCTTTTATGCCGGCAATGGCGATCAGGGTGACTATGCCCTCACTTACAACTTCTACCTCGACGAGGACTACAACGGCAATGCGGTGGCCTACGCCGCCGGCCGTGGCCCGAAGTTCAAGGAGGATCCAGTGGGTAACCCGTGGGCCTCGGAAAAAGGTGGTGCGCCGGTGGCTCCCGGAAGTGAAGCCTGGGATGAGGAGAACGAATGATCGGATCCTTCGATCTGACGCGGGATGGCACGCAACCCGTGTGAATAGAACTCGAAGATAGGAGGCCGCCAGGCCTCCTGACTCGGTTTATTTTTTCGTAAACGGAGCAGAGGTTATTACACCGTTCTGCTCAGTACATTCAGCAGCATGCGCGATGCGGGCGACAGGTTTCCGACCCGCAATTCGCGCAAGACATCTCCTGACTACGTGCAAGCCTCACACAACGTCTCGGCCCGTGCCAGCACGAGTTACACGGCTTCCTCCGGCTGATCCGGTGAGTATTAACGTTAGCTACTTCACTTCAGGCCGCCCTGTGCTCCTGACCGCACGAAGTCAACCGGCGACGGTAGTGAGCCTTCGATTTGCGTACGCAGAAGGACGTCTGGCGATGGCCGACGGTGACGATGCAATCCCCGATCACCACCACATAAGAGTTCCTGGCCTTTTCTGCCAGTTGCCGCTCAGCTGGCGACAGGCCCAACAACAGGCAGTGGAAACACTCGCGGTCGAAGTAGAAGACGCGGGCGCCGCGATTCCAGGTTTGGGCACCGTGGTCGATCAACCACTCAACCTGAAGCGGGCGAATACCCCGTTGGTGGCAACGTTGAACAGCATGCGCACTGAACTCCATCCCGCACCTCCAGAACCTGATCCGGCCTGTTTGTGACGGCCGTCCGTGGCCTTGCGGAGTCCTTCCCTGCCGGCTTCCAACCAGGCACGTCGAAAGGATATGTCGCGCAACTTGACAGACAAATACTGGGCGCCCACACAGGACAACTATTGGGGCAGGTTCTGTGCCGCTAATTGCATTCGGCGGTTTTTTACAGGCTGGCGGCGGATCGATGCGTCAACTATTCGCACTGATCTTCCCCGTGTCAGGCGAGGCTGGCGAGCCAGGGTTGGATGATGCGCTCCCGCTGCTGCGCGGTCAGAGTCGAGGTGCCGTCCTTGACCAGCGCCTTCTTGTCGCCGGTATGCGGATTGACGACATAGGTGCCAATACTCTGCCGGGTCGCCGGGTTGGCACTCCAGCGCAGATTGAAGGCCGCCAGTTTGGGGAACCAGAACTGACTGGCATACGGCAGATTTTCGTGGATCCACCAGGCCAGCGGCGTCCAATCGCCACGCTGCTCGTACCAGGGCAGCAATGCCGGCACGACGATGCAGGCCGTGGCACCCAAATATCCGTCGCTGTCCGAGTAATCCCAGATGTGCGCGGCAAAGTTTTTCTCGTTGGCGGCGCAGCTGTATTGGTTGCCATTCTCCGCCCCTTTGGCGTTCACCGCCGGGCTGCGATAGGCCGAACGAATGGCGACGCGACCGAAGCGCTGCTGCAAGGGCTCCAGCAACTGGTCGCACAGTTGCCGTCCTGCCTCGATGGCTTTGTCGGGGTAATCCGGAACATTTGGGATACTCTCGACCTGGCTGATTTCCGAATACAGGAAATCACGCATGAAAAAGTGCTTCGACAACCGTACCCGTCCCAGCTCTTCCAACGCCTTCACCGTGATCGGCCTATTCATTCAGCAGCCTCCTCCAGCGCCAGTGCATCCCCTCCCCTACCGAGTCGTCAAACACCCATCTCTGCGGCGACTAACCCAGCTCGTCTTCCCTGAGCCCGAAGTATGTCTTCAGCTCCTTCACAACGAGATCAACATGCTCTGGTTTGGATAAACCGACCCGCGGCCATTTCCACCTTGGGTTGATGCTCACTGGTTGCCCAGTAGCGAGACGCAGTCTCTCGATGAAGTCCTTAGCGTCTGTCGGAGTCTTTTTTGCTCGTAACGCCATCGTTTCAATCTCAAACGCCAGCTCAGCCAGGTTCCCTGGTGCCAGGTTTTTCGAGTAGAGCGTGACATGGCCCTTTGCATCGTCCGTACAACGAACTCCAGTACCGCTCTGCAATGGGTTCAACTTGCCGTAGATAGATTCCAGTTGCTCATGCGCGGACTTGAAGACCCCCATCCCACATCTCCCTTCGATTACGACTCAAACAGCCGCCGATTCACGAATAGCCCACGCCACCTCATCACGCCACCCCGCGCTACTCGAAAAGGGAGTCTGCAGCATGCCCCCTACGGATCGGTGTGCAGCGGCATTGGAGCCTTCAGCGCGTCGTCGATCCCCCACAATACTTTTTGAATCCGACGGCACGAGCCGAAATAGCTCGCAGAGTCGATCAGAGGAACATGCAACGCACCTCGCTATTACGACTCAATGGGGATATTGATGCCTGGATTGGATCCCGTTGCAGCTCGCATCAGGCTGAAACTGATACTGCGTAGAACCTTCCAAGCCAACAGGTAGCCCACTGCTGGGACTGAGCGAAAATCCGAGGACCGAGCCAGGTGAGATACCACGGCATAATGGCAGGTTTGCAATTAGGTGCTCGATCTTGGTGTAGGTTCAGGCTAGAATTCCCTCCGCTAGGAGGGCCTACCCCAAATGATCGATGCAATAGACCTTTTCTGTGGTGCCGGCGGCCTTACCGCCGGCATGCGCAAAGCCGGCATAACCGTGCACGCGGGGTACGACATCGAGCGCCAATGCGAATACGCCTACCAAGAGAACAACGACGCAGCATTCGTTGCCAAAGACGTCCAATCCGTTACGGCTGAAGAGCTAACCGCTTGGTATGGCGACAGCCGATATCGCCTGCTTGCTGGCTGCGCCCCCTGCCAGCCCTTCTCCAGCTACAACCAAGGTAAGGACACCAGCACCGACCGCAAATGGCCATTGCTTTACCATTTTGCGCGGCTAATCAGGGAGGTCCAGCCCGAGTTGGTGACCATGGAGAACGTGCCCGATGTGACCAAGCACCAGGTCTATCAGGACTTCGTCGAGAATCTGAGAGAGCAGGGTTACGAAGTATGGGCCGATCGCGTCTCCTGCGTAGATTACGGCTTGCCGCAAAACCGGCGCCGACACGTGCTATTGGCCTCGAAGCTGGGCTCCATCGAATTGATATCTCCTACCCACTCCGGCAGACCGGTCACGGTGGAAGAAGTCATCGGCAACCTGCCTCGCATTGCGGCAGGCGATTGCGACCCGAATGACCCTTTGCATCGTGCCGCCACCCTGACGCCGCTCAACATGAAACGCATCCTGCATTCCAAGCCAGGGGGAAGCTGGAAAGATTGGCCTAAAGAGCTGGTCGCCTCCTGCCATCGGAAAGCCAGTGGGAAGACTTATCCTAGTGTCTATGGGCGCATGCGAGGCGATCAACCTGGTCCAACCATGACCACCTTGTGTTACGGATTCGGCAATGGCCGGTTTGGGCACCCGACTCAAGCAAGGGCGATCTCTCTACGCGAAGCCGCCATCCTGCAGTCGTTCCCTCAAGACTACGTGTTCATGGAGCCGGAAAAAATCACCTTCAAGGCGGTGGGGCGAATGATCGGTAATGCGGTCCCCGTAAGACTCGGAGAGATAATCGGCATCAGCTTGATGCGTCACGTGGACAGCCTTCCGCAAGAGCAAATTCGCGCCTAAGACGATCTATCAAGCTTTCTCGTTGTTTGGTTTCGCACTCCCAAACGACGATCACCCTCCAGCCCAGCTCACACAGCTGGGCTTCTTTCTTTGCATCCCGCTCGATATTGGCCTTGAACTTGGGAAGCCAATATTCCTGCCTGCTCTTCGGCGTGCTTGCGTAACGGCAACCAGGATGTCGATGCCAGAAACATCCATGCACGAGCACCACCGTCCGGAATCGCGGCAGGACTATGTCCGGCGAGCCGGGGAGATCCCGACGATGCAAACGGAACCTGAGCCCCAGAGCATGCAACGCTTTGCGAACGATGATTTCCGGCCCAGTATGAGCACGCTTGACCGCACGCATGATGTCGCTACGCGACATTACCCCTCCCCCGACATTCAATCGTCGGCTGGAACGATCACCCCCGTCATCGCCAAGGCTTCCAGATGTCGATGAAGCTGGTCTGGCAATGGATCACCCGAGATCAAGACTCCGGCCTCCATGTTCTGATCCATTGCATATCCGGTCAGATTGGCACTAGTGATGAAGCAATACGCTCCATCCGCCACCGCGACCTTCGCGTGCACGCTGCCATTGACGAACGCGGCATCCTTGTTTTTCCAGACATAGAAAAGCGCGTCAGGGACGATTTTCTTCAGGTTACCGATAGGGTCGATGCTGACTTTGCCACCCTGTACGCTCGAGAGCTCCATCAGGAACCTGATCTTCACGCCACGCTCTGCCGCTGACTTCAGTGCCTTGGCGATCGACTCGATGTCGTAAGCGACGTAGCTGGTGATGAACAACCGCTGCTGAGCAGCATCGATCACCTGCATCAAAGCCTGCTCGGTTCGCCGAGCAGGAACAAGCTCGGTCGTCGGCCCAGTCCATACCAGCTCGACCCTCTGCCGACTCTCTGCATGACGAAACGCATGTGCAGCTGCCAGGAGCATTGCAGCCAACGTCTCGCCACTGACGGTCGACGCCTGCCAGGCGCCGATCAGTCCCTTGAGCGCGTTGTCAGCCTTCGCGGACAGTGATCCCGCTCTCAGATCTCCTGCCTTCGCGACTTGCATTCCTCTGACCTTCGCCGCCAAGGCGGCTACGCGGTCATAGGAGACTATGGAAACCAACTCGGACACCGCCGCCAGTAGCTCTCGCATCTCAAGCATCCGGAAAGAATGCCGCTTTGGCATTCTCAAAAGTCGGCACGACCATCGCCCGATCGAGATATCGGTTGCCACGCTCGCACGAAGTCTCCGCGACGAAGGAACATGCATGGCACGCCGCTGTATGCAAACTACGGTCTTTCCGGGGATCATGTTCCGCGCACAGGGGATCGGAGGAGCAAATGCGCGCACGCCGCAAAGCCTGAACCAGTAGGCGCTCCAGGTTCTCGGGTTTGCCCAGTTCGACCAATCCACCCAAGGTGCCATCGGAGTCCGCAGCGGCCGTGTAGATGATGAAGCCGCACTGGCTACCATCCTCATTCACCTCGGCATAGATCCGCTCTCTGATGCTGGCCGCGTTGTATCCGCACTCCAATGCCAACTCCCGAATCAGCAGATGCGCCAGAGTGTGCAGCATCACGTAGCGAGCACCTGGATAGCCGTCATCTGGAGGACAAAGATGACGGGAGTTTCGCCAACCTTTATGCCCACCGCGCAGCCTCGCATCGGCAGCCTGAACGTCGGCACTCTGCTCCCACTCCGCTATCGACTGCTCGTCGAACTGAATGAAGATGCCTTCTCCATGCACCTGATTCGCGGGGACCCAATCGGGCTTCGCACGGGACAGTGGCGCCTGGATCGGTCCAGCCCCACCGCCACCGGAGTCGTCAGGCGCCTCGACTCGCGTGAAGCCAAGCAAGGCGTTCACCTCGCGCAGACGCTTCAACAGCAACACCCTGGCGATCTTGCCTTGGAAACCCTGAGGAACAGCCACTGCCTCGGATAAGAAGTGCGGATAGTCATTCACCGGCACCGGGTCGATCAGCACCCGCCACTCGGGGCCTTTGATGTCAGCCTCGGTGACACTCTCGCCATCTCCAGAACGATGAGCCTCGATGCCAGCCCAAATGGCTTCTGCCGAATACTGCTCTATTCCAGGCAATGCTCCCGTCTTCTTCAACAGCTTAATAGCCAGGGGTACCTCTTCGAGGGAATCCAGATCGCTGAAGAAGCTCCAACCATCCTCCAGCAGCTGTGCTAGTCCGTTCTTTGCTTGAGGTATCGCCAACGCAGACAGGGAAACCGGAAACCAGCTATTGGTAGCCCCCAACAGCACGGCCCGAGGTTCGGCATCACAATCTGGATCGTAATGATCCAAATGAGGATGCCGCCCACGACAGCCCGGCAGGTTCTCCTTACCGAGCTGTCCGAATGCATGGGCCATGTTGCGCGCCGCACCGCAAGCGTCGCATTTGACCCAGAGGTTCTCGGTCTGAAGGGATGCGCCGCTTTCGAAGAAGCGCAGCGTACCTTTGCAATCGTTGGGGCCACTGTGGACGAACCACTGCCAAGGGAAGTCGTCCAGATGCCCATTCTTGCAAGCCAAAAGGAAACGTGCAGGAACGGCATCCGCATCCTTCGCAGGCTGATCGCCCTTCGAGCCGCGGCAGCCCTGATGCACGAAGCGAGTCGCCTCAGGACGGCGATACCCTTCTTTCAACTCGAACAACCCGCTGTCGTAAGGCGAGAGCAGCCCACATTTCACACAGCGCAACCAGCGAGGGAAAGGCCGTACTGGCACACCGACATTCGCTTCTGCAGAGTTCGTGTCATTCGACTCGTTCTTGCTGATAGGCGGCATTCGTAACGATTCGACCTGAGGACCGAGCGCTTTTTGCACTGCGGCGAGCAGGCGATTCTCGATAACCAGGTGGCAACGATCCTTCTCCCAGACGTCGATACCGGAAGTCACGACCGACAGATTCGGCAAGTCGACGAGAGCACCAGGACCGTAGGTCCACAGCAGTTGGCTAGGCCGTACCGAACCAACGGGAGTCTTTTCGTACGCCATCTTCATTCGTCCTTATCAGCCGCCGCGGGGCGAGGCTTCCACTGGATATCGTCTTTGATCTTCGACGAATTCATGACCAAGCGAACGCCAGGCTCGACCTCACGCATCGACATGGGCACCGTCCAGTTATCCCAAGTATGCGTTCCAGGTGCCTTGATCAAGGGAACGGTCAGATCCTTCTCAGGTCCACGCTTCTCGTACGCCAAGATACGGTTGCCCTGCATCACCTCATTCACCCACTGATCCGCCCGCTGCTTGAGCATGCCGCCAGCGAGTTTCTTCGCTGGAGCCTCCGCGATGTTGTCAGCTCGCGTTTCGAGCACTCTCATGGCATCCAGCATTTCCGTCTGGTTCGGTTGTTTGAGACTCTGTGCGCCCTCGTTCGGCGCGAAATCCTCGCTCTTGGCGCGGATAAGCGACAGCATCGCCCCGGTCAGACCGCGATCCATCGCACGCGGCGAGAACGGAGTGACCGATTGCGCCTCGACGTGTTTGTAGAACGTCGCGTGGTAATGCTCGAAGGTCTCGTAATGCGAGAGATCGCGTGGACGAGCCCACGTCAGGACGGTACAGACCAACCCGGGAAATTGACGCCCTACACGGCTGGTCGCCTGGATATACTCCGCCGTCCCTTTCGGCTGACCGTTGACGGCCATGATGCCCAGTCGATTGACGTCCACACCGACCGACAGCATGTTGGTCGCCAACACGATATCGATGGCACGCGCATCGCCCTCCTCCCACCTGGTCACGTACCTACCGTTGTCGGGATCCCATTCGGACTTGAACATCACTTCGAGCTGATCGAGATACTTGGGGATGTCCTGGTTCGAAACCCGAGAAGTCAGCTCGCGGATATTCATGACGCTGCGCTGGGCCAGGCCAGGCCGCTGCACCATGCTCATTTGCACACGGTACGCACGAGTCTGCACGTCGTCCTCGGCTAGACGCTTCATGCCACCCAGCTCTCGCAGCGAGTTGAAGTAGCCAACCATGGTCATGTAAGGATCGGCAGCTTTGCCGAATCGATCGAACAGTGCTTGAGCCGCAGTCAGCGCTGCCGTGTAGACACGGATCAACATCGCCGGCCGTGAGCTGCCCGGAGAGCAGATACCCAGATAGCGCCGGCCGGGTTTCTGCTCGATGGGCCGCTGCACCGAGAAGAAGTTGTCCTCGACGTCCAAGCCATGGGGCGGGAACACCGAGACCTGACGCATGAAGACGTTGTTGACCTGCTGCTGCGCCTTGCGCACGGTAGCCGTGGAGGCGATCACCTTCGGACGGATCGATTCACCGTCTAGCTGCCAGGTACACAGCTCATCGACCGTGCTCTCGTAGAGGCCGACCATGGTTCCCAAGGGGCCGCTGATCAGGTGGAACTCGTCCTGGATGATCAGATCCGGAGGCCGCACTGGAGAAATTGCCTTGACCGTCGCAGCCGCCCGACCCGCGGCAGCTCTGTGACCGGTATTGCAATCCGAGCCAGGCCAGAGCAATCCATGTCTGGAACACTCCTTCGATACCCGACCGAACAGGTTCCGTACCTGCCCACGCCACGCCATCATGGCGAACTTGTCCACCGTGGCGATCATCATTGACGGTGGGCGGTGATACATCTCCTCGTCCACGACCATCACCGGCAATCCAGGGTGTGCCTGCTTGCTCGAACGACCACGAGAGAAGTCACAGGTACTCAGCTTGTCGCCGCAATAGATCGTCGTACGCCCAGATATCTTGTCGACCTCGATATCTCTCTTCGGGTCGATCTCCGTTCCGCACCACGGGCAACCTGTCAGCTGCGCCGGTGAAGCCATTCCGGTGGGGTTTCGCCCCGGGGTTCGAATGGCCTCGATGAACTTGTGGCTATCCTCCGTGGTACCTGGCGTCACCTTGTTGCCGACCCAAAGGCCGATGGTGAATGCGCCCTCGCCAAGTGACTTATCGCCCGTGGCGAGAGCCTCACGACGAATATGCTCCATCGCGCAGATCAACGCGGTAGCCCGCTGGAACTGCTGCAAAGTCAACAAACGCAGGGTGTAGCGCATGATCACTGCCAGCCCGCGAGATGAATCGTAGCCCCCCAAGTTCCCTTGCAAGCGGCGAATCGCCATGGTGAATGCAGCCACGCCCAAATAGGCCTCGGTCTTGCCGCCGCCCGTAGGGAACCAGAGCAGATCCGCATAGGCCTGCAGAGGCTGAGTGCGATCCGTATGCTTCGGATCGGTCAGCCCCGGAACGGATAGCAACAGGAAGGCCAACTGGAAGGGACGCCAGGAGCGGTTCTTAGGCACATCGAACTCCGCCAGCGCCACAGCGCGCCCACGGCGACGCTGCAATGCACACGCGCTATGCACCCGCTGGATCGCCATCGCTCGGTTAGCGAAACGGAAAGCCGCCAAGGCTTTGTCATCCGTCGCCAACAACCCCACGCCCTCATGCAGACGAACCAGGATCGACTCGCAGTGGCTCAGCGCCTCATCGGCCTGCTGCGCATAGCCGGACACATCGCTTTCGATGCGTGCACGCTGATCGTCGATCCAGGCCGAATAGTCCTCCGTCAGTATCCCGAGTGCAGCGACGAGCTCGCCTTTCTCCAGATCAGCCAGCCGCTTCATATCCAACAGACCTTCGTCGACCAATCTGCGCATCGCTGGCCGATCCTGTGGATCCAAACCCGGCGTTTCGGTGACCGGCACTTCATACTGCGGCATCACCGCCGTGCGTAGCTCTACTGCCCTAGCCACATCTGGGCCAGCCACCGCATGCACTGCGACGCCATGGCCCACTGCGAACTCGACCCGATCGCGATAGATCATCTCCAGCGCCAAGCGCTCGCGTAAATCGTCATCGTCCGCAGCGCCAGCATCCGCCTCCAGAGCGGGACGGCGACGGAATATATCCTTCACTGCGCTTTCGCCATTGGCACGCACGAGGATTTCCGGCTGGAACACCCAGGCGATGTCACGATTCTCATCAGGTTCAGTTTGGCCGTTCACCAGGAACAGCGTGACCAATCGCTCGCCCTTCTCATTCGGTGAACGAACCGTACCTTGGACAAGCACTTCTGGGCAGGCCGAATCCGGGATGACCGGAGAGATCACTCCATCCTTCAGCGCCAGCTGAAAGGTTCCGCCAGACTGTTTGCGCCGCCAGACTTTGGCCTTGAGAACTTGCTCGGTGGTCTTGATCACCCGGCCTTCGGCGTCACGCACCGACTTCTTGACCACCTTGGCATGAGCAGGATCATCGGAGTCGAAGCGCTCATAGCGTCCCCAACTCACCACCACCTCGAGACTTTCGGCATCGCCATCGACGCAGAAAGTGAATCCCAGACTCGACGGTGCGAGTGACTGGTTCGAAGCAGTATCCACCTCTTCCTCGGCTTCGGAGTCACCACCGCCAGTTTTTTGGGGAGAGTCGACCTTGTTCGACTGGGCCTTCGGCTCCAGATCCGCAGGCTCGTCGTCCTCATTCTTTTCCGGGGGAGCCACATCCTCACCGCGCTCTGAGTTCTCCATCGGCGCGAGCTTGCCGACGAGGTACCGATCGCGAACGCTCATATCGACGATGAGCTCCTCCGGCCCACCAGCAGGCCCCAGAAGGTCATCCATGATCGCGAACTGCAGCAGTTCGCGAACATAGGCCTCATTCTCGATTAGCGGAATTTCGGCGAGCGTGACGCCCAGCGCACGGGGGATAGCCTCAGCGAAATCTGTCCAGGGCGCACGCACGATGCTGCCGGCGGTCGGAGGCAGTAAACCGGTGCTACCGATCCCTACCGCAGGCTCTATCGTCTTGGCCTTGTCGAAGTACAACGTAGTGCCGTCCGCATCGACGCGGATACGCAGTGCACGACCGACACGCACGATGCCGCCGACTGGGTTCAAAACTAGTACCCAGGCCCCCTCGTGCAACGCAGGATGGTTCCCCTTCAGATAGACGACCTTGTCGGCCAAACGAGCATCACACGCCAAGCCACGATCGACGGCTATCCAAGCATCTGGGGTACTGTTTTGCTGCCTCTCTTCCATGGTCACTCTTTACCCCCCCTAAATTCGCTCTGCAGCAAACTCGATATACGCTCTCCGGTGTTGAAACCATTAGCGATCAATATTTCTGCGATTTCTCGACCTGCGATGAAGACGATCGGGTGCCGATCCTCTCTGACCTCTCCGTATGCCTGCCGAGCAACGACAGATGTCGTGACCAATACACCGAACTTTCGGTGTCGGATACTACTCATTGTCCCCCTCTCGCCTGGCCCGATAACGGGCACCGCGTCTTTCACCTTGGCGCTCGACCTTATTGCTCGTAAACAAGTCGGTGATAGCGGTATTCCATTGTCCATCCGAAATGCCAGTTGCAGAGAGGATATCGGACCTCGCGTGCCAGCCCTGATTGGCTCTGAGGAACTCTAGAATCTTTGTAATTGGGGCCACGCCGTTTGCGGTTACCATCGGCTCTGCGTTGAAGTCGAGCCCGGACTGAACCGGAGTGGCGCAAGCCGTGCTGACGACACGCCGAGTCCGGGCTTTAGCGCTTCTCGTACTGACGCCATATAGCCCACTAGCGACCTCTTCCTCATACCGCAAGCGGTTCAACTCCGTCAGCCGTCGCAGCACTTCGACGCGCGCAGTCTCAGAGATGGTGAAACGGATACGATCGCTCTCCGGCAGATATGGTACTTCGTGGAAATCATGATCAAGGTCAATGTCTTCCCAGCCATATTCAGCGACTACGGCCTTATCCAATTCAACGATTTGCTGTCGGAAAGTTTCAACTTCCGACCCACTAGCCGAAGATGAATGAGTAAAACGATAAAGGTCGTTCATCCCGACATTCAGTGAGAGCATCGAATTACCTCTAACTTCCAAGTATTTCCTAGCGACCCCCTCCAACCTAACAGACTTATCAGGAAATGGGAAAAACTCCAACCCAATAGTAGGATTGTAAGTTATTGCACGACCAATAGTGCTTGCACCATTTTCACACCAAATTCTATGCACCCCACTCTGGAGACAGGCAAATCGCCACAAAGAGACATCCTTGAAAACTATTATCTTGCTACTGACAACACATTCCGCTGAAACATATGCAAAAGCCCACTCAGTTGAATCTCTCGCCTTCACCAAATATTCAGCGTTACCTGAGACCTCTTCAAACTGTCTTGCTCTCTTATCCCAAAACTTCCAAAAACATTCTTCATGAACCTGCTTGGTTATTGCATCCCTGCCAGGTTTGACTTTTTCAACAACAATATTCCAGCACTCCGTGTAAAATCTGGCCTCCTCGAAACTTCGTTCACCAAATGAAATAACAAATGCTTCTTGGATTTTTGGCCAATTTGAATTCAATTCTGTTCCAGTCAGGAATGGACGGATGACCTCCCTGCAACTGGGTTGATCTTCTATTATTCTTGCGACTTGCTCCCGACTTAGAATAAAACCATCACCACGAATCTCCACACCTCTAAAACATAGCTTTTTGTTGGACGCAAGGGGTTGGGGCTCCCATCCTGACTCGCAAACTTCAAACCCCTTTTCCTCCAACAGGCTCGAGGATATATTCGCAACCATTTTGCTATTTATATATTTCTTGCCACGCCAATTGTTACTTGTCATCCAAACTAGAGAGACAACCACGTTTGCAGCGCCTGGCCAAGGCAAATCACGAATTGCCCTGAATATTGATTTTCCTTTTTGAGCAAGTGCTGCGAGACCAGCATCACGGTTATGGCCTTGTGCCACTGAATTGGTCAGCACAAGTCCAAAGCAGGCCTCTCTATTGGACAAGCGTGCGACTTGCCTCAGGAAATACACGCACAAATCAACGCGACCAACGAAATTCTCGGTAAGATCTCTAACAATAAAATCTCGATAACGAACACCACTATCGATTGTTATTCGTGATCCACCTCTATATGGAGGATTGCCAACAAATGCATCGAACCCAGGATTGGGCTTAAGAAAAACCTCAGGGAACTCCAACGGCCAATGAAATGGACGCCGAGCAGACCTTCCAGCAGGGGCGTCAGCAGATAAGGCAATAGAAGCCCGTCTTCTTATTGCAGCATATGCGTCCTGGCTACCATCTATTGCCTGGCAAGCCTCAATAGCAATGGCGTCGAGAGCCGTACTGCTAGATGGATTTAATATTTCCCCTATAAATGAATCGGCAATTTTTTCGGAAATGTGGAGATGTCTGCGGGCATCAGCATCTATTCGAGCCATGGCCTCTACATCGTGAATGTCACGTATCGGGATTTTTTTCAAACGCAGACGCAGCTCAATCGCCTCGCGGATCGCGCGCTCAATGTTTTGTCCGAACAAGCGTTGCTGGCCTTTTCCAGTCGGCGTCATTGAGAGTTCGGTGAGCTGCTCCAGTTTGTGGATGCCCAACAGACTGTCGCCACAACGCAAGTTGTGGTCTAGAAAGCCAACGGGGCGGCCCTTGGCTAGCGTCACCAACCAGATCGATAGCTTGGCCAGCTCGACTGCCAGCGGGTTCAAATCAACGCCGTACAGGCAACGCTCAGCGATTAGACGGCGCGCAATCAACGTGCGTGCTTCGCTGTCACGTGGCAAAGGTTCCTTCGCTGCTTCTGCATCCAGAACTTCACCATCCACGCTCAAGGTTTCGCCAAAGGCTTCGACCTGTGACCATGCCTCACCGAGTCGATCGGCCAGCCATCGGCAGACTTGCACCAGGAAGGCGCCCGAGCCCATGGCCGGATCGCAGATCTTCAGATCCAGCAGTTCGGCGGGCGACTTCAACGCCCATTGTTCACGCGGAGTTCCCTCTGCCGGTCCCTTGTAGACGATCGGCGTCAGCGTTTCGTCGACAATGGTTTCGGTGAGCGATTTCGGCGTGTAGTGCGTTCCCGTCTCGCGCCGATCGCTGCCCGTGGTGACGATGAATGCCCCCTCAGGGTAAATCAGCGGGTAGCCCCAAGGATCGGTACGCAGCAGGTTGAGGAATGGCAAAGCACGATCACGCAGGCCTTCGTCTCCAGCGCAGGCGGTGAGCAGACGGTTGGCCTGTGCAACGTCGACCGAGCGTTCGAGATCCTTGCGGATAGCTCCTCCGCCACGCTTGATCGCATCGGCACCGGACAGCCCCTCGGCCAACACCTCGTCACCCCTCTGGTGCAGAGCTTCGAGCTCCTCCAGAGCATAAAGGGTCTTCTTCGCCCCCTTGCCACCGGTCAGCTCCACTGTCACCCGTTCGGTTCGCGTAACCGTCCGCTCCAGCAAACCTTCGTAGACGTAGCCGATCTGCTCGACGTCCAACGCACGATAAGACAGCGTACGGCCTTCATACTGCTGGATAGCCTCCAGCAGGAGCAACACAGTGCGGTTATCGATCGGCAGCGGGTGGGACGGATCGACCTTCCAATCAGAGCCCTTGGCACGCCCCTCAAGGAAAGGGAAACGATCCGGGTCGAACAGCGAACCACCCAATGCCGGAAGGCGCAGCGTTTCATGCTCAATGCCGCCGTACACCGCACGGAAGGTCGCAAGCAACCGTGACCAGGCATCGTTGCGCCGCTCCAGTACCTCCTCGGTTTCCTTACGCAGTTGCATTCGCAAAGTGGAGATGGCGTAACTGCTTTCGTACGCCTCCTCCCCCATCAGCAAGAGCCCCCGCTCCTCGGCCGACAGCAGGAACACTAGACGCATCATGATGGTCAGGCCCGCTTCGTAGAGCTCCGTCGGCTCGACACCTTGCAACAGCGTCCCCGACCGCTCTCGGTCTTCCTTTCCCAGTGCCTGGATCAACACCTCGACAGCCCGGCGAACTTGTTCACCCAAGGCATCGGTGACCTCCTCCTGATGCTGGAGAGACTCGTCCAGCATTAAGGGCAAAGTCTCATCGTCCGGGCCATAGAAGCGCCGGATACCCAACAGGGTGAGAAAGGCCTGTAGAGTCAGCCGCTCTTGTCCCCAGAGACGTGCATACCAACTTGCGAAGGTCGATACAGCACCAACGGGGGCATCGACCAGCATCCAGCGCTCGCCATCGGTGACCAAACCAAGTCGACAGCCACTGGCTCGGCAGAGCCGCTCCATGCGCTCGGCTGGACTGGCGGACCAGCCATCCAATTTCAGCGCTGCCTGGAGATCCGTGCCCGCCGAATAGATTTGCACGAGCAGCTGGCTTTTGCCGCCCGAGACCAACGCATAGTCAGGCTCCAAGGTGACACCGTGTTCCGACAGAGTGACGCGCAGCTCCGAAGGAATGCGCTCACCTCGCAGAAGAAGCTCACCGCTATCGGTCTCGTCGTATTCCAGGCCGCGGGCGAGCACCTCGTGAATCCAGGCGCGATGCAGTTCGGTGAACCTGGGGTCGTCGTTGTCACGAGCCTCGGACCACTCGTCATAAGCCTGCCGCAGGTACTGTCGAATACGCGGTTCGACAGCTGGTAGACCGGTGGAGAAGACCCGCTTGAGTACTGGCGTGGCGAGAAAGGGACCGGAGACCTCGATCAGCGACAACCATTCATCGTGGATATCGAGGGGATTCATGCGCGGCCTCCCTGGGCTAGCGATGCAGGTACGATGAAAGTGACGGCTACTGGGAAGGTGCGATCCTGGGGTTCGGCATAGCGTGCTTCGATGGCTCTGGCCTCCTCTTCCCGCTCCGCGGGAATGCGCGCGAGACGTGCTTGCAGGGCGGAGTTGTCGCGTCGGACCTGGGTGCGCTCATCTTCACTGAACAAAGAAAACTGCTCAGGCAACTCGTCCTTGCCCAGCTCCTTGCGGATGGCGCTATCCAGCTCATCCAGCACAGCACGAATGTCTTCTTTCTCTTTGTTCTTGCGGGTTTCCAGGGTGTTGCCCAAATACTCGAGACGATTGCGCGAGCGTGCCCCAATGGATTGCTGAATGGCCTCTCCCGCAGTAGCGAAGCGAGAGCGCAACATGGCGAAGACCGAGTCATTGAACCGACACGGCTGCGCGTCGTCCAACCAGGCCTGCACCCGGGTGACGCCTTCTTCGCGCTTGAAGCCCTGTTCGCGCAGATAGCCCCCAGCCAACGTCAGTTCCTCATGTAGACGATGGTGGTTACCGCCAGTGATCACTAAACGCGACACGACCACGACCGCTGGGGCCTCGAGACGATCGTCAGGCAACGCTCGCACCGTCACTCGGTGCAAGCGCTTGTTGTCCTCCTGCGACCAAACTTCGGCACGCAGCAGACGCAGACACATCTGCACCAAGCGATGATTGAGATGGATGAGCACCAGGTCGTCTCGCCCATTGGCGACTTCATGATCGAAGGTCACCGGCCGGATCTTGCCGGTGAATGGATGCTCCAGCCCTTCGCGGCAACGCTCCCAGGCGCCCCCCAGGGGCGGCAGCTCGAAGACTTTACCCGGCACGCACCCCGCCCATGTCAGCGGCTTGAGAGCCGGTTTCTCGGCCAACGCCAAGCCGGTTTCGACCGCCTTCAGGATGTGCTCGGGAGAAAGGTGGAAGTCCTCCCGAGTCTCGACCAACTTCTCGTGTAGCTTGGCCACCCGGTTGGCGAGGTCTTTTTCAGCCCTGACAAATCGGCGGGCCTGAGCGATCTTCGCGTCCGCCAGCCGAGTATCCAGATCACTCAACGCCCCTTCGATGAGCCCAGCCATCTGCGGTGCGATCACGGGGTTCACGCTGCCCATATCGGCACGCATGGAGTCGAGCTTGCGCAAGGCACGCAGGATATCGTCCTGGTGGCCACCGACAGCATCCTGGTCTTGGCGAGCATCGACCGGGTGCCAAATCACCACCTCTTTCTCACGCTGGCCATGGCGGTCGATACGACCGTTGCGCTGCTCCATTACGTTGGGGTTGTACGGAATCTCCAGGTGGATGAGGTAGTTGCAATGGTTCTGCAGGTCGATACCTTCGGAAGCGGCATCGGTAGCCAGCAGGATGCGCACGGGAGAAATGTCTGGAGAGGCCTGGAATGCCGCCTTCACTTGTTCTCGATCGTCGTGATCCATGCCGCCGTGCAAGATCATCAGGCGATCGCCACCCAAGCCATGAGTCGCCAGAATCTGATGTAGCCAGTCGAGCGTGGTGCGGTACTCGGTGAAGAGAATCACGCGCTTGCCGTTCCAGCCTCCATGGGTCTTCAGATGCCGACCGATCCAATCGAGCAGCGCTTTGGCCTTGGAGTCGGTTTGATTCATCGCCTGCTGGGCCCAGTGCCTGAGCTCGTCGAGCAGAATGCGCTCCTCTGCGTTCAACGGGCGTGAGTGGCGTGTGGCTTCCTCGACGGCCTCTTGCTGCGCGACCTCGACGTCTGCATCGTTGGCGTAGTCCTCTTCGGCACGCTGGATAGCCTTGAGCAAGATTCGCTCGGACAAATCCGTCCGCGCCTTGCTAGTTCCACCACTCTCCAGGGTCGCGACATGCTTTTCCAGGGTCGACGCGAAGGCAGCCGGCGACGAGAACAAGCGCTTGCGTAGCAGCTGGTTGACGAAGGACGCGCCGGTCACGCCACCCAACTCGTCCGCGGTTTCCCTGCTGGCACAGAATGCTTGCAGCTTGCGATGGATCTCTCTTTCTTTGGCGGTGTAGCCGACGGGCAATGCTTCGAGCCTGCGCTGTGCGTAAATCAGGTTCCCGTCCTTGTCGGTGATTTCGCTCTTGAGGCGGCGGATCATCACCTGAGACAACTGCTTCTCTTCCGGCATGATATTGCGGGCGAAGCGCTGATCATCAAGCAGCTCCAACAACGAAGTGAAGGACTCGGTGTAGCCGTTATGCGGCGTCGCAGTCAGGAACAGATGGTGCTGGAAATGCGGGGCGATGGTGCGGATGAAACGAGTACGCTGGCTTTCGATAGCATATTGAGCGCTCGCTGACGGCGCGACGTTGTGGGCCTCGTCGACGACCAACATATCGAACTTGCGGGGATAGCTGACATGCACCGGCAGGATATCGCGGAAGGCACGCAAACCATCGCCGGCCTTGGCCCAATCCATCGACGTGATCAGGCGTGGGAACGAGGTCCAGGGATTGGCATGAATTCCGCGTTCACGTCGCATCTCCTTGATGTAGGCGCTATCGACGATACGAAACTCCAGACCGAACTTCTCCATCATCTCGACACGCCACTTTTCTTGCAGTGACGCAGGGCAGACGATCAGCACAGTGCGAGCACGATGACGCAGTAGCATTTCCTGAATGACCAAGCCGGCTTCGATGGTCTTGCCCAGACCTACGTCGTCGGCGATCAGCAGGTTGACGCGCGCCATGTCGATCGCACGGACCAGCGGATCCAACTGGAAGTCCTGCAGGCTCACGCCACTTCGAAACGGTGCCTGGAGGAAGCCACGATCAGCATTTGTAGCAGCCCCCCAGCGCACCGCATCGAGAAAGGCTTCCAGCGTATCGGAGTCATCCTGCCCGGTGATGGCTGGCAAACCGGCCCGTTCGATGACATGCGCGCCCGGTTCGATTTCCCAGATTACCTGGAGCTCTTCGCCAAGGGCATCCTCATCGATGGAAGCCAGCGTGACGGCATGCTGGCGCACGCTGCCCAGCTTGGAAGCATCCACTTCAGCCACCACCCACTGCCGACGTCTAACTTCGACGAGTTGGCCTGGTTCCGGGATATTGCGGTAGCTGCTGTCTTCTGCCACTGCTGTCATTCTTAACTCCTTAGCATCGTAATCATCTAACTGATGACTACCGATGAGCAAAAGCCTATGCCCAGCGCTCTGCAAGAGCGCGAAGCACTATTTGGATACAGGGCGGAGTCGAGGGCTGAAACGGCAGCGTTCGCGATCGCAGAAAACGCTGTAGATCGTCCACCTCTGGGATACCACGGCCTGCCATGATGCGATGCCCGTCACCTTATCCACTGCCTGAACATGGGTAAAGCCATAGTCACTGCTTTTGGCCAGCATGGTCAGTTTCCAGGTGCGCACTCGTCGGACATCGGCGTTTTGGCCACATCGCCGCGTCCTTTGCAGATCAAACTGATGCGCATGCCCTGCTGGAGCCCGGCAGCATAGTTGCGATGATCGCTGTCGAGCTTGAACTGCGGCTCCATGAACTGGTTCACCCCCCACGCAAGGTGACGTATGGCTTACCGAACAGATCGGTATTGATGGAGTCCACGACGCCGGTGACCTTGAAGCGCTCGCCCTTGAATTGCTGATCGGCCGCAACGGTGTTTCGGTCGTAGGCCTGGGCCAATTGCTGGGCGGTGTACTCCCGCAGTGGCTCGGCTGGCACAGCCACCTTGGCAGGCTGGGTCTGGCTACTGACGGTTGCAACTGGCCGGGTGTTGCTGCGCTCGCTCCCGGTCATGGCAAAAAGCGCAAAAGCCAGCCAGGCAAAACCAATTACGCGGCTTGTCGTGCTATGCCCCTGGCGGAGAAGGAACCAGACGAACACTATCGGCGCCAGAAATATGCCCGCTCCCAGCCAGAACCCGACGCTGCGATTGACCGGTACGCTGAACTGCACTTGAGCCGGCGCCGGCTGCTTCGCGATGGGGGCGCCGCAATGCGGGCAGGCAAGCCGCTGCCTGATCGCTGGCTATACGGTCGCACTCATCACAGTTGATCAATGCCATGTCGCTACTCCTTGATCGCTCTTCCTGCATAGGCCGGGACTGCCGGCTTGCTTGTGCAAATCAAGATATGTAGCGTGAGTGGACGTATCTAGAGTGTTTGCCTGTACAGGTAAAGTTTTCGAGCAGATGGAGGCGCGATGAAACGCAAGCAATCAATCGAGTCCGTGCGCTGGGATCTGGCCCTGCGCTATCGCCTGATCGAGACGGTAGCCTGGTGGGAAGGCCGCCTGACCACAAATCACCTGATGCAGAGCTTCGGCATCAGCCGCCAGCAAGCGTCGAAGGACATCAACACCTACATCGGTGAGCACGCGCCGAAGAACCTGGAATATGACAAGCATTTGAAGGGGTATGTGCCTAGCCGCCACTTCAAGCCGCTGTTCATCGATGACAGCGCCAGCGCCTACCTGCATCTGCTCAACCAGAGCCATGAGCGCGCTCCGCACATCGAGGGTCTGGCGCTGGCCTATGCACATACCGAAGTGCTGCGCGTACCGGATCGCAGCGTTAAACCCGAAGTGCTTCGCCCTCTTCTGCGCGCGTGCCGAGAGGGTCTGCGCCTGGAGTGCGAGTACGTGTCCTTCAACACCCCGGATGGGGAAACTCGGCTGATCGCGCCGCACACTCTCATCTACACCGGCATCCGCTGGCATGTGCGTGCCTACTGCGAGAAGAATCGAGATTACCGTGACTTCGTGCTGAGCCGCTTTCGGGGCACTCCGGAGCTGATGGACGACGCTTCGGAGAATAGCCGCGACGAAGACAATGGCTGGAACAGCCTTGTCAATGTGGTGATCGAACCGGACTCACGCCTTAAGCCCGAGCAGAAGGCCATCATCGAAACCGACTACGGCATGCACGACGGTCAGTTGCTGATCGCAACCCGAGGCGCTCTTGTGCAATACGTGATGCAGCGTTACCAGATCGACCCGACCAAGGTACATGCTAAGGCTACGGCGCAGCAGATCGTCGTCGCCAACTTGGATGACCTGCAGCCGTGGCTGTATCACTGAGGTGCGGAGCCCTCATGGCCAATCAGGCTGTGCTTTACACACTGAAGCCGCTGCATTTCATCCCGCCGATCTGGCAACGTACGACCGCAGCGGCATTCATCCCAATTCGAAAAGGCTTTACGCCCATTCATCAGTCGCCATAGAGCTCCGTATGGTCGATACGCTCCGTCCCAGGCCGCATAATCGGCCCGATATCGTGATGTGGAACGACACGTGCGATGCTTTCCGCATCCTCGGTCAAACCGATCGCGACGCTAAGCCTACCTCCGATTTCGATACCGAAGTGCTGGAACCTCGCACCAAGCGGATCCAGTTCGATGAACCGGAAATTGCTCGGCAAGTACATCCTTCGCTTCAAATCGAGCTCTCCGGTTTCGATTGCCCGGCGATAGAGTTCACAACTGGATCCACCGCCGGTGACGAATATCGGTAGCCCATCACTCCAGGCAGAGCTTCGCGGATCTCCCCGTGAGTTTGTACGGGTGCCATCGGTTACGCCTGCGATGCATCTCGCGACCCGACTCGCGAACTCCGAGTCGACAGTATCGACATCATCCCGACGCTTGCCGTGCCGTTTCGCAAATCCATCGGCAGGCTCGACAGGCGCGGCATCGTCCCATGCAAAATCTAGGTCGAGCCTGGAATGACGGTTGTGGTTCAGGTAATGCGTTCCAAGCGGACGGACGGCGGAGAAGAAGATTGGAATTCGCGGCGAGGAGTCGAGATCATTTGGCAAAACGACGTTAAACGTCGCCACATCAAGCGTAGCCGCACCAATGTCAATCAACGCGTACAATCCTCCACTCACCTGGCGCGAGCCGAGGTAACCGGCGATCTGCGCCACGAACTCCGGCACGACGCCCGGCTCCGTTTCGAGGCCGACGTCCGCCTCTCCACTCCTCCATGCGGCAGTGATGCTAGATTCCTGGAGATGGTTCACTCCCGCCAGTTGCCAAGCGGTCCGAGCGATGCGCCGGAAAAGGTCGACGACCGCCGGGCGCTCGTGTGGCTCGGTGGGGCATCCGACGTTCAACTCCCAACGAAGCGAACGGGTGACCAGTTTTCGCCCGACCTCAGGATGCTGATAAAGAAACGCCCTGGCGTAGCGAATGACCAGTGCGAGATAAGCCAGGGTGGCCTTCGGGCACTCGTCGGAACCTGCCATCTCGATAAGCGGGAGCTTGAGGTTGCCCTGGATATCGGTCTCGGCGAATCGCCGCCAGAAGTACTCACCATCGGGTGCACGATGGACGAAGCCGGGTATCACATATTGCCCGGTTGGCGACTCATCACTGGTGACCGCGGACCAGTCGACAGGGACTAGATCGACGCCCGCTCGAATCGCTACTTTCGTGAAGGCGGTTCCGAAGTCCACCCCGATTCTGACCACCATGGGCGCCCCGCCCTGGTACTCGGGATGCTGCAACGAGCTACCGGCGTCAGCCCAGCCGGGCATGGCCAAAGAGCGTCCCCCATCGACATGTGGTCGAAAGACTGGCGTCGGCGAGGTCTGGTTCTGCGTGGGTGACCGCGCGTCATCTGGTATCGGGGGATCACCCGGCAAATTCTTCGCTGCATCTTCCTTTTGGTCATTCGCACCGGCCCCTCCTCGCTTGGAACGCGGACCGGCGGGAGCGGACACTGTCACTGCGGCAGTGGGCCGGTTCTTCTTGCAGGAGTCTCGACTTCCTTGGGTAACCGATGATTTGGAGCCAAGAGGTAGTGTGTCGTCCCCGTTGGTGGGAGAGGCTTCCAACCAAGAGGCGGGGGGAACGAAGTCGACGACCGTCGGTTTTTCATCCGACGTCTTCTTCGAGTGGTTTCCCTGCAAGTTCTTTTTTGCGTCCCGTAGTTGCTCCTTCCAGCTCTTCATGGCCGTTATCCCTCCCGTACTACTTCCACGAGTAAGACGCAGATATCGCGCGGAATCGCTTTAAAAGCCTCGCTCTTCCTGACCAGCGTTGCCCGGCGCGTCTCCATCCTCGCCAGGAAATCCTCCATCTTCTTGCGCTCCGCGTTCGCCAGACCTTTGCGTCGCTTGCCATCTGGGCTGCCCCCATACAGCGAAGCGAAAGTCTCGTGACCCGCGATGCGTTTCTCGAATCCGTCACGCTTCTTGTGGACGTGGTCGTCCAGTAGTTGCGATAGCACGTCGGCACGATCTCGGTTCTCGCGCTGCTTCTCGCCCTTGAGGGCCCTGTAGCGATCTTTGAGAATCTCCTCGCACCGCTCTACGGCAGCAACCCCTGCTTCCGAAGCGACATCGACCGCCACTGTCGGCCAGTCGACGCCCGACTTCCGGACCGTATCGAGAAGAGTCTCCGCTACCTGAGCATCCAAGGGGGTGTCCCGATCCAGTGGAATGGCGGCGACGAGCAGGTGTTCCTCCTCCTTAACGCCCGAAAAGCTTGCAGATCGAGTCATCACGGCGTACCGGCCCGCCGTGAGGACATCGGCAGTGACTCTGGACGCATAGAGCGGGAAGCAATCCTCGCTGTTTTCGACCTTGTGCGACAGGAAGCGGACGATCGGATGGAAGCGATGGACGATCTCTTCGCCGGACCTCGGCTTCTCGGTGATTCTGTCGGTAAAGCGGCAACGCCTTGTCTGGCCCGATCCCAATCCGGTCTTTCCGACCAGATTCTCCTTTTTGACGAACTCGTCTAACTCCGCCGCCAAGCTGGGGCTCAGACCTATGTCAAAGGAGTCCGGCTCGCCATGTGCAGCAACGACCCGGCAGCCAGGAACGGTCCTGAGGTAACCGTCCACGTATCGAATCAAGTCGTGCCGGGTGACTGTTTTTCCCTCACCACGCGCCGCGTCGATCTGTGCCAGCAACTGCTGGCCATGGGCGACCAGTTGGATCGCCTCACGCTCTAGCTCCTCTTGTTTACGCTTGGAGTTCTCGATTGCGAGTGCCACCTCCTCGATCAGGCGTGTTTCTTCTTCGACCGTCAGATGCTTGGACAACAGTACATCCTCAAGACGTCGAACCTTGCCAAGGATCTCTTCCGTTTCACCTAGCGCGCTCTCGAAGACCCCGATTCGTTTAGCCAAACGGGTGAGGATCAGGGCGTCGATGGTCTCCTTGTGTACGAAGTTCCAGATCAGGATACGGTTCGACTGTTGCCCGATACGGTCGATACGGCCGATACGCTGCTCGATGCGCATCGGGTTCCACGGCAAGTCATAGTTGACGACGAGCCGGCAGAACTGCAGATCGACACCCTCTGCCGCCACGTCGGTGCATACGAGCACACGGCAGGTGCGATGTTCCCGGAACGCGTTGACCACGGCCTCCTTGTCAAACTCCTGTCCCCCCATCAGCAAACCTGCCTCGACGTTCTCGGCGGAAAGTCGATTGACGAGATAGCGGGCCGTGCCACGGAAGGTCGTGAACACGATCGCCTTGTCCTCACGATCCTCGGCCAGGAACTTTCTCAAAGCATCCTTCAACTCCGCGAATTTGGAATCCTGCCGAGTGACTTCGCCGGCATCGAACTCGCGGAGTACTCGACTGGCCAAATACCGCTTGAGTCCCGACGACGCGTCCCGTACCTGGTCTTCGTCCTCGTCGGCCTCGTCCGACGCGATGGCCATCGCGTCAGCGTCCACCACATCCTCACGCCAAGTGCGTAGCAGTGCGGCAGGGCTGGAGGCGACCATCCTCTGGGGCGTACTGAGGAGAAAACCGTGTTCGATGCCGTTTTTCAGCGCGTACTCTCGCGTACCTTCCGTGATCGCCTGATAGAGCTCGGCCTCAATGGGCGACATCTCCGCCTCGAACACGGTGACGTCGCGCAAGATCCGCTCGGTCTGCACTTCACGCTTTCGCGTTCGAGAAACGATGTGTGCGATCAAGTTGAGCCGCTCGATTTTGGCCGCGAACTCGACACGCCTCTCGTTCGTCCATTGGTCGACCGCCTCAGCCTCTTCAATCAAACGGTCGACACGCTCGGATTTCTCGAAGTAACGCGACGACTTGATCTTGTAGATCGCCTCCACAATGCGCCGAGCATCGCTTGACGGTTTGCGCACAACGTCGCTGGCCGCAATGACCGGCCTGTTGGCCCCGACGACACTCCTAAAGTCGTCCGGGAATTCGAAATGGTCAGGATCAAGTAGGCGCAGTACGTTGAACAGGTCGTCCGAGCCGAGGTTGATCGGCGTCGCCGACAGCATCACCTGATGCGTGCTGACGTCGCGCAGCAGGCTACCGGTTCGCCACGCGCCTGTCCCTTCGTTGCGCATGTAGTGTGCTTCGTCGAAAATCACCAGATGGAGCAGCGGCTCCCGGTCGGCGTGGCGATAAAGGAGATCGGCGAGCCTGGCACGAACCGATCGACGGGGCGTTTCGCTCTCGGCGGGATCCCAACCTCCAGGAACACGGATGCCCTGGTAGCTAATTATCCATGCCCGCTCTCTGTGCTCGCTGGAATCGAGCTCCTGCAGGAGCTCAGTCGCGTCTACGACGCGCGCATCTAGACCGAACCGCGACGATAGCTCGAACCGCCACTTCTCCCTCAGCATCGCGGGACAAACGACGAGCAGCCGGCGCATATCGTAGCGGGCACGAAGCTCGGTCCAGATCAAGCCGGCTTCGATCGTCTTGCCCAGGCCCACCTCGTCCGCGATCAACAGGCCGTTGACTGGCGAATCCAGCAGGGTCAGCAGCGGCTTGTATTGGTGCGGATAGAAGTCGGTCTGGGTCAGCCCCATGGCGTAGACGACGTTCGCCAATCGTCCCGCGAGGTGGACATGCGTGAGCAGCCTCCGCAGGTCGTCCACTCGCCCGTAGCGCCCTTCCCGGATCAGCTCATGGACGTCGTCGTCGTCCAACTCAGCCGCGACCAGTTCCTCCTCATAATGCCAGTCCAGGCGGCCGTTCCAATTCACGCGGTACTGGGGGCCGGAAGCACGCAGTCGGGTCTGATCGGTGACCGTGCCGATCTTGGCAGGATCGTCTATATGGCGGACGAGTTGTCCTGGACTCCACGGCATATCAGGCACCCGTCACTATTCGACGAACCGGTAACAGAACCTCACAAAAACGATCCTGTGCATATTCCGCATTCAGCAAGGCCAACTCGCATGTTCCCTGCTCCCTGGTCAGAACGTGCATATATTCTCCTTGCCCCAACCGCCCAATTGCAGACACATCAAACTGTAGCAGCGATGCATTTCCTCGTAGCTGTCAGCACTACAAGCATTAGAATGCCTGAGAGATTAGTACGAGAACTTGCTCCGATCTGGTATGCGATCACGGCCTACGCGACCGAGCCGCATGGAAACTGCCCCGGCCCCAGCAGGCACCTTCTGCCAGCAGGTTCGTATGAGCCTGCGCAAGGGATTATCAGCCCAGATGATCCCAATAGAAGCAGCCCGGCAGACTGATCAAGATGAAGCCGTCTGACCCGTACGGCCGATACCGTCACCGGCACTGAGTTCTGGACACTCACTGGACTTCACCGCCATAGGCCAACCTAGCCAGCCCAAGCAAGGCTGCTCCCTGACAGACGAGGATCAGGACATCATGGGGCGAGATCAGCAAAGTGAACACGGCGAACCTCCGGGTAGGTGATGGCTCGACCATAGCGAGGCATCCTTGCCGTTGCGACCTGTCCACTTTTCGCATGTAAACAAAGCGGACAGATCATCCCCTCAAGCGACGGATGAGGTACTTAGACACGCTATCCTCGCCCAAGCCCTGCTCGACTATCGAAGCATCCCCATCCGCAGGCAACGAGCCCCCTTGGGTTTCAAGCGCAGCTGCTGAGCGTCCTTGACCAGGTAGCGCATCACGTAGTGGACATGACGTCGGGCATTAAGATCGTCTCGTCGTACGACACCGAGAGCGCACCGCTCACCATACTGTTCCTTGTCGTGATTGCAGCTGTTGAAGCTACCCTGCCCCCGAGTAATGCGCTCCCACAGCTCACCTATCTGCTGAGCCTTGTAGACGTCTCCACGCACCTCGTTGCCATTGAAGAAATAGGCAGCATGGATGTGGTAGCCCCTGTCCTCGCCCTGCTCCCCCGCACAGATGTAACCAATGAGGTGGTCGAAGATCGGATTGCGCTCATGCTCCGCAATCAGCCGATCCAGGTCATCGAGCACGTGCTCAACACGCAACCTGGCTTGAGCCTCCGAACGGTAGTAGAGGTCGACCCTGACGATGGTGGTACGCGAATAGCGCTCCCTTATGGCGTCTGAGTAATCACAAACACGGTCCGCCTGCTTCCTGGCCTGATAACGGAGGTCATTGGCATTAGGTCGATAATCCCTGGTGCGCCTCAGATGCCGGATCCGAGCAACCAGGACGTTCATGCTGCGGTGATGGTCCAGGTACGCCGCCCCCTCTTCATTCAGGCAGACAGGACCAGTACGACTCCGCTCCAGTCCGATGTCCTGACAGGCTTCCCAGAAAGCCTGCAGGTGTTCGCTGTAGCGGTATTCGCAGCGGTCATCGAACAGGTCGAGCATCTGCTGGATTTGATCGAAGTATCGAGAGAGTCTGGTCGGTTCGATCCGGTCAAACCCTGAGCGTGTTTGCCTGAATCTGAATGCGAGTGTGTCGTGGCGCTCGATAGCCTGGACGAGTCGTTCGATTTGGATGGCGAGATCGGACTGAGAAAGGTGCTTGTAGGTGGTGCGCTTGGTCATGGTGGTGTACCTGGTTGTTTACGACATACCAGGTACGGGCTGTGTACTTTTTAACCGATGACCATTCCCAGGCTACCCAAGCCTGGGCTGTGTAGGTACTAGTTAATTTCCTACTGAATGGTTATTGATTGATAGTTGAATACTGTCTACTGGCTATATATAAATAAAACCAGCTACGCCTCGGGTGAACCGCCCCGGCTAGACAAGGCAATGGGGAGCAACATTGCCACGCCTACCGAGAGAATTGTCGAGCGATGCCCTGAGGAAGTTAGCTGAGAGCACCTGCTGTCTCCAGCCGGCATAAACGCCATGACCGGCAACGAGCCGATCACGGCGCATCATGGTAATTGTCTGATCTACTCAACCCTGTGGCTAGGGTCGGGCTGCGCCTCCCTCGCACCCAGGTCGCGCTCTTCAATCCGGGCCAGGATCCAATCTTGGACCTCGCTATGGACCCAGCCGACGCAACGGTCGCCTAGTGACACTGGCGCGGGGAAGGCGCCCTCCCCCATGTACTTGTAGATGGTCGACCGGGCCAGGCCGGTCGAGTCGATGACTTCTTTCAGGCGAATGATCCTCATGAACGGGCTCCTCGTATTCGTTCATGGGATTGGCAGGGTTTGTAAAAAAACACCTGGCCGGGCTGTGCTGCCGGTGAACTCACAAAGCCGGCTCCCCCCTGAAAGCTGGCAATAACCGTTTACTACCGCCTTCACGACGAACAGTTCGCCTAGCAAGGACGACCTGGCACGACCATGCCTCTAGTCTCCCTCCCATTCAGACTTGGACTGCACCTCGTGGGCCGCCGCCCCAACCAGCATCATCACGGCACGTGCCATAGCCTGGTCGACATACCAACTGGATGAGGGAGATCCGCTGTGCCCATCAGCATATCGGCACCATACGCTTTCCAAGGCACACGTTCGATCACCGTAATCGCATAGCCTGCAAGGACTCCAGCGAGACGGGATGTCATCAGGTTATGCCTAGACAGAGACCATCTGAAGCAGGCGAGATAAGACGGAACCCTTGAGAATACTGAGGATGCATTGATTAACCTAGGCATAGAATAACTATAGAATCACCCTATAATATTGCTAGAATCTTTCAAGAATCCCTATAGAATTCTCATATGATCCGCTTAGAATCCTACTCGGTATATGCATTTTATTTATCAAGAAAATAATCCTGATAGCATATGACACTTAAATTCGATAACTCTGACGAGCTCAGCGAGCTACTCCAGGACCCGCTCCAAAACGATCGCTATGACATTTGGTTATGGCTTTGCCTGTATTGCCACGAGCAACTCAACCTAGACCGCAACACGTGCAATGGCGCCACGATGAGAGACGCCATAGCCCGTACCCTGAGGCGCAACCCTCACCTGATAGAACTCATCCCTTCGGAGAAAGACCAGTATTTGGTCCCTGATAAGTACCTCAGCTGGATCGCCGAGGATGAGCGGCAGCATCACTGGCTATTTCGCAGAGTGAACGACCTTACAGGCAGAGTCCTCCCCCGCGGCCTTGTTCATCTCACCGGGCGGAGCGAGATCGTTGCCATGCTTGATGTTTGGCAGATGGACATTGAAGAGAAAGCACTGGAGATAGAGCGCCTTCACGACCACTGGCGTAGGCAGACAGCCCGAGATACTCAATTCGAGTGGTTCGCGGATAAGAAAGAAGGCGCGAAGCGCTGTGTCTGTGCCTGGGAATGGATCGAGAAACATCCGCTAAAGATACGCTCGCGAGCGCTTCCCATCAGCAACTACAACGAGCTGCTCGTATTCTTCGACCAGACCGAGCTCGGCCCCAGCGAGCTGAAACTAGTGATCCGAGAGATCAAGAAACGATGGCACCGTTTGGCACTCGACGAACGCAACCCAGACAAAAAGCAAGTCAACGTTATGCTTCCGACAGCAGTGATTACTCAGCTCGATGAACTGGCCGAGCGGCATAGCATGAAACGGGCACAAGTGGTTGAGGCCCTTGTGCGGATGGAGGCAGAAACTGGAATGTACTTGACTGACGACTAAAGCGTTAGACCGCAGCGGTTGACTGATGGAGCTACCTGCAATGGCCTCCTGAGTTCAAATCCGACAGAGCGGTATTCCAAATCGCATTCCAGAAACAAATTGAACCGGATTATCTCTATATTTTTCAAATAGATACACAATCATTTCAGATTATCCCGGCCCACCAAAAACCAAGACTAAGCCCCTGATTTTCCTAGCGAATTCAGGGGCTTTTTCGTTTCCGCCTTGATGTGTCGAAGAAGTGCCGAACTCAGCCGTGGCGCTCATCGAGGTCCGCGAAATTGCTGATCTTCACGGCCCCATCAGGGAAGCGCGCAATCACCTCCAACTGTCCGCCCATGGCCTCGATGTGGCTGCGTAGCGTGGAGATGTACATATCCGTGCGCTTTTCCATCTTGGCAATGGCCGGCTGCTGGACATGCAACACCTCGGACAGCATCTTCTGCGACAAGCCAAGCGCCCGGCGATGCTCATGTACTTGGCGGATGGGTCTCCCACGATGGCGCAAATCAGCTCCCGCTCGCGCAGTGTCAGCTGCGCCTGTTTCGCCTGCTCCAGGTTGCATTTCAAGGGGATGTGCCCGCTTGCGGCATAGCCGGAAAGCCCATCGGCCCAGGCTCGATCCAGCCCGATGTCTCGACGATGGACCTTGATGATGGCCCGGATGATCGATTCCGTCGGGTCTTCGGCCAGCACGATGCCGCGTGCGCCCGCCTCTATCGCCTGGGCAACCGGGACGGCCTCGTACAGGCCCTTGAGCACCAACACTTTCGTTTCGGCACTGCGGGTGAGTCCCGTGATGACATCCAGCGGGTCCAGCGCATCTGGAAAGAAACTGAAAAAAATGACATCAGGACGCAACTGATCGGCAAGATCCAGCGCCCTCGTATAGGTAGTGGCCTGAGCGCACACTTCCATCCGGGGCTTCTTGGCATTGATCAAGTCGTGAAGCCCCATGAGAACGAGGGGACGACAATCGATCAGCATGACGCGTATCGGTTCTGTACGGGCTGGCATTACATTTATAGCCCCTTAAAAATCAAATAGATAGAAAGCTATTTTTTTATAGACGAACATTCGTCAATTTTCCAGCGACCTCAGACACAGAACGGAAATGCCTGGACAGGCGGCGGTCCCTCTTTCCTACTGAGCAGCCGTTCGAGGCGGAGAACAGGAGAAGTTGCAGCCGCTCTGCAGCGGTCCAGGCAAGCACTTGGCCATTACCAGGCCCTGACCACCTGTCACCTGTCATTCTCGCGATCAGATAGTCGCTGTTGTATGCGCTGGCCTTTTCGGCATCGCTGGCTGACCACTGACCACCACTCAGAGGTTCGCGACCTTCCTTGGCAATGACTCAGAACATCCCGTAGTCACTGTGTTCGATGAAACCCTCCAACTCGGTGCCCATGGGATGCACCAGTCGGCCATCGTCATAGGCCTGCTCCCAGGACAGGATGTGCCAGCGTCCTTGAAAGCACTTGCGGTTCATACACTCTCCTCCTTTTGGCCAAGGCCAGGAACTCGATTAGCAGACGACTGAACGCCTGGGCCGCAACCAAACCCGCGCAACCCTGCGCGACCTGGCGTGTCGTTTCTTTCATGAGACAGCCAACTGCTTATCAGACATCGCCGGGGTCTTCGCATACGCAACAGCTGAGCAACGTGCTTCGTGCTGGATCCAGGCACCCCGCAATGACATATTTAATGTCAACATATTGTTTCACGAAACAAAACATGTCATTTATATCCACAGTTCAAGCAACCGGCCTGGCCAACCTCTCCAGATCGGGCATCACGTACCCACAAGGTTTGGGAACGAGGTTGCGCTGCCTAGCGCTGCGCTTGAGCCAACACTGCCCCGCAAAACCCTACTCAGGGCATTTTTTAGGCAGCGACACCCAAACGCCCCTCCAAGGAGTCAACAAGATGAACAAAATCGCACTTCTAGGCGCCCTGGCGCTCTCCGCCTTCAGCACCCTGGCCCTCGCCGGCCAGGACACCCTGCGCATCGGTATCGAAGCCGCCTACCCACCCTTCGGCTTCAAGACCCCGGAGGGCAATATCAGCGGTTTCGACTATGACATCGGCAACGCCCTGTGCGCCGAAATGCAGGTCAAGTGCCAGTGGGTCGAACAGGAATTCGATGGCCTGATTCCCTCGCTGAAAGTGCGCAAGATCGATGCCGTGCTGTCGTCCATGTCGATCACCGAAGACCGCCTGAAGTCCGTGGACTTCAGCAAGAAGTACTACCAGACCCCCGGCAAGCTGGCGATGAAGGCCGGCAGCCGGATCGAAGATCCGCTGGTCGACCTGAAAGGCAGGAAAGTCGGCGTGCAACGCGCCTCCACCTACGACCGTTACGCGACCGACCGCTTCGAACCGGCCGGCATCGAGGTGGTCCGCTACGCCTCGCAGAACGAAGCCTTCCTCGACCTCGCCTCCGGGCGCCTGGATGCCCTCCTGGCGGACATCATCAATATTGATGAGGGCTTTATCAAAACCCCCGCCGGCCAGGGGTTCGCCCTGGTCGGCCCGGACTTCAACGATCCGAAATACTTCGGCAAAGGCGCCGGCATCGCCGTGCGTAAAGGCGATAGCGATACCGCCGCGCGCTTCAACGCCGCCATCGATGCCATCCGCGCCAATGGCCAATACCAGCAGGTACAAGCCAAGTACTTCGGGTTCGACATCTACGGCAAGTAACTGCCCTCTGGCAACGCCAGCGCCTCTTCATCGGAGGCGCCCTCCCCGTTTTCGCGCGCCTCCCGGCGCATCGCGTGAGGACCCTCATCATGCTCCAAGGCTACGGCTCGACCATTCTCGATGGCGCCTGGCTGACCCAGAGCCTGGCCATGAACGCCATGGCGCTGGCAATTGTCCTGGGCCTTATTGGCACGGCCTTTCGCCTGTCACCGCTGAAGTGGCTGGCAATGCTCGGCGAAGGTTATGCGACCGTCGTTCGCGGCCTCCCCGACCTGGTCCTGATCCTGCTGATCTTCTATGGCGGCCAGGACCTGGTGAATCGCGTGGCGCCGTTGCTCGGCCATTCCCAGTACGTCGACATCAATCCCTTCATTGCCGGCGTCTGCACCCTGGGCTTCATCTTCGGCGCCTACCTCTCGGAAACCTTCCGCGGCGCCTTCATGGCGATCCCCAAAGGGCAGAGGGAAGCCGGCGCGGCATACGGCATGGGGGCCATGCAGGTGTTTCTGCGTATCCAGGTGCCGCAGATGATCCGTTTCGCAATTCCCGGCTTCACCAACAACTGGCTGGTGCTGATCAAGTCCACCGCGCTGCTCTCGGTGATCGGCCTGCAGGACATGATGTTCAAGGCCAGGAACGCGGCGGATGCAACCCATCAACCCTTTACCTGGTTCCTGGCGGTCGCGGCGCTCTATCTGGTGCTCACCAGCGTGTCCCTGCTGGCCCTGCGCTGCCTGGAAAAACACTATTCGGTCGGCGTAAAAGCCGCTGAGCTGTGAGCACGGGGGCGAACACATGATCTTCGACTTCAACGTGATCTGGGCAAGCCTGCCACTCTACTTCGGTGGCGTATGGGTAACCCTGTCGATCCTCCTCATCTCCCTGGCGTTCGGCCTGGCGCTGGCGATACCGCTGGGGCTGATGCGGGTGTCCCGGCAGCCGCTGGTGAACTTCCCAGCCTGGTTCTACACCTATGTGATCCGCGGCACGCCGATGCTGGTGCAGCTGTTTCTCATCTACTACGGCCTAGCGCAGTTCGAGTCCGTACGCGAAAGTGCGCTGTGGCCCTACCTGTCCAACGCCACCTTCTGCGCCTGCCTGGCCTTTGCCATCAACACCAGCGCCTACACCGCGGAAATCGTCGCCGGCAGCCTCAGGGCCACGCCCCATGGCGAGATCGAGGCGGCCAAGGCCACTGGCATGTCGCGCTTCACCCTATACCGCCGCATCCTCCTGCCCTCAGCCTTGCGCCGGTCGCTGCCGCAGTACAGCAATGAAGCGATCATGATGCTGCACACCACCAGCCTGGCGTCGATCGTCACCCTGATCGATATCACCGGCGCTGCGCGAACGGTCAACGCGCGCTTCTATATGCCGTTCGAGGCCTTCATCACCGCCGGCGTTTTCTACCTGGCACTGACCTTCATCCTGGTGCGTCTGTTCAAGCTGGCCGAGCGCCGCTGGCTGGCGTATCTGGCACCGCGCAAGCATTAAGGGACAACCGCATGAAGCACATTCAATACGTCCTGCCCTGGAGCAGCCCGGGCAGCGAGCGGAGCCTGTCGCTGTTCCGTTTTGGCAGCGGACCACGCAAGGCCTATATCCAGGCCGCGCTGCATGCCGACGAGTTGCCGGGCATGCGCGTGGCTGTGGAACTCAAGCGCCACCTCGGCGAACTGGAAGAGCAAGGCCGTCTGACCGGGGTGGTCGAACTGGTGCCGGTGGCCAATCCCATCGGCCTCGGCCAGATGATCCAGGCGACCCACCAGGGCCGCTTCGAGTTCGGCAGCGGCAGGAACTTCAACCGCGATTTCCCGGAGCTGGACGAACTGCTAGCCCCTCTGCTTGAGGGCCGGGTGGGTAGTGATGCAGCCGCCAACGTCGCGCTGATCCGCCGCCTGATGGGAGAAGTCCTCGCCACCCTGCCGCCGGCCGGTTCGGAGCTGGACGGCCTGCGTCGCCTGCTGCTGCAACATGCCTGCGACGCCGATGTCGTGCTCGACCTGCACTGCGATTTCGAGTCGATCATGCTGCTCTATGCCCTGCCCCAGCACTGGCCAAGCCTGCGGAGCCTGGCCGCACGCCTGCATGCCGGTGCCGCGCTGCTGGCCGAAAACTACGGTGGCACCCCCTTCGATGAAGCCTGCTCGGTGCCCTGGCTGCGCCTGGCCGAACGCTTCCCGAGCGCGAATATTCCGCCAGCCTGCATGGCTACCACCCTCGAATTGCGTGGCATGGCCGATACCGACCGGGCGCAGGCCGAGGCCAGTGCCGCCGCCATCCTGGCGTTTCTCGCCGAACAGGGGCTGATCGAGGGTGACTGGCCTACCGCACCGGAGAGCTGCTGCGAAGCCACGCCATTTGCCGGGGCGCAGTACGCCTGTGCGCCGCATCCGGGAGTGGTGAGCTTCCTGCAACCGCTGGGTGCACGGGTCAAGGTGGGCGACCCCTTGTTTGAAGTGATCGATCCGCTGAGCGACCGCCACAGCGTGGTGCGAGCCAGCACCGACGGCATCCTCTATGCCCGCGAGCGTCTGCGTTTTGCCCAGCCCGGCCTATGGCTGGCCAAAGTCGCCGGCTCCATTCCTATTCGCCACGGTCGCCTGCTCAGCGACTGACTTCACGAGGTATGCACCCATGTACAGACTCGAAATCGACAACCTGCACAAACGCTATGGCAACCACCAAGTGCTCAAGGGCGTGTCCCTGGCGGCCAAGGCCGGTGACGTCATCAGCATCATCGGCTCGAGTGGCTCCGGCAAGAGCACCTTCCTGCGCTGCATCAACATGCTGGAGCAGCCCCATGGCGGCAAGATTCTGCTTAATGGCGAAGAGCTGAAGCTGGTGGCGAACAAGGATGGTGGTCTAAAGGCTTCTGATCCCAAGCAACTGCAGCGCATGCGCTCGCGTCTGGCGATGGTGTTCCAGCACTTCAATCTGTGGTCGCACATGAGTGCCCTGGAGAATGTCATCGAAGCGCCTGTCCATGTGCTCGGTGTGCCGAAGAAGGAGGCCATCGAGAAAGCCGAGCATTACCTGGCCAAGGTTGGTGTGTCGCACCGCAAGGATGCCTACCCGGCACACATGTCCGGCGGCGAGCAGCAGCGCGTGGCGATGGCCCGTGCGCTGGCCATGGAGCCGGAGGTGATGCTGTTCGACGAACCCACTTCGGCGCTGGACCCGGAGCTGGTCGGCGAAGTGCTTAAAGTGATGCAGGACCTGGCGCAGGAGGGCCGCACCATGGTCGTAGTGACCCATGAAATGGGTTTCGCGCGCGAGGTCTCCAATCAGCTGATGTTCCTTCATCAAGGCCGCGTCGAAGAAAGCGGCTGCCCGCGCCAGATACTGGCCAACCCGCAGTCCGAACGCCTGCAGCGGTTTCTCGCCGGCAGCCTGAAGTAGCGCTAGGCCGGACGTGACTGACGCGCGGCCACCTGCTTGCCGGGGGATGATCTGCCGATCGTCGGCAAGCAGGCTCCGAACCCCGGACGTTGCGTGCACGGCCAAGCAGCCACGCTGGCTTTGCCGGGATCTGTACGGCCGGCTTCGGATACACTTCAGCCAGACTCATGCAGGCCAGCCAAGCCGGACGCTTGCGCCTCCCAGACACTTGAAGAAGCGCTGAACACCATGCCTACAGCACCCAAGAATGCAACGGTCTACGCCGCACCTGTGATGCGCAAACTGACGGAAATGGCGCCGAACTTGCAACCGTCACTGCGCAAGGTCGCCGATTTCATCCTGCGCCATCCGCTGAAGGCGGCGACCCTGACGATCGAGGAGCTGGCCCAGCAAACCGCCACTTCGCCTTCGGCGGTCAATCGCCTGGCCAAAGTGATGGACTTGGGTGGCTATACCGGCTTGAAGACCGAACTGGTGACCACCCTGCAGCAGATGGTTTCCCCGGTCGACAAGCTGCGCAACGAGCTGGAGCAACGCGCCGGTGGCGAATTCGGGTTGCATGAGCAGATTCAGATCGCCAGCCGCAACCTCGGCACAGCCGGCGCCAACAACCCCGCAGCGACCTTCGAGGCGTTCGTCGCCAGCCTGATCACCGCACGCAGGATCTACGTCCTCGGCTTTGGCAACAGCGCCTATATGGCCGGTCTGGCCGCCGGCACGCTGATGCCATTCTGTGCCGATGCAACCGCCATCAGCATGGAAGGCGGCAACGAAAACGCCGCCTACCGCCTGGCCGCGATTACCGACCAGGACGTACTGCTGGCCATCTCGCTGCCGCGCTATTCGCTCGACACCCTGCAGCTGGCGCGCTTCGCCAAGGAGCGTGGCGCCAAGGTGCTGGCGATCACCGACTCACCCGCATCGCCACTCAGCAACATTGCCGAACACGTACTGTTCGCCCCAGCCGATCACCCGGTACTGACCAGCTCCAATATCGCCGTGCTCGCCTTGATCGAAGGCTTGGTGGCAGGCGTCATGGCGCGCAACAAGGAGGCAGTGAAACTGGCCCAGGAGTTGACCGAAAGCGTGATGGCGTACCTGCATCTACCCACCGCTGGGCAGGTGGGCAAGCGCACGAAAAAGGTGGAGAAGCAGTGAGCGGACGGCCCAGATAGATCAGCAGCCTCGGCACCATTTACCCCATAACCCCCAATGGTCCCTGACCGCGGGGGGGTTCTTTGGCAAGTGAAGTCAGGCCACCCGTCCACCCTCCAGCACCACCTCCTGTTCAGCTCCGCGTTTGAGCACGGCATAGAGCAGCCCGGTGAGCAGGCTGCCGGCGACTATCGCCAGCAGGTAATACAGCGCGTGGTTGATCGCGTTGGGGATGAGCATGACGAACAGCCCGCCGTGGGGCGCCATCAGTTTGCAGCCGAAGTACATTGACAGTGCCCCGGTCAGCGCGCCACCGGCAATCGCGGCCGGGATCACGCGCAGCGGGTCCTTGGCGGCGAAGGGAATGGCGCCCTCGGAGATGAAACACAGCCCCAGCACCAGCGCCGCCTTGCCGGCCTCCCGCTCGCTTTGGGCGAACTTGCGGCGCATCAGCAGCGTGGCGATGCCCATGCCGATGGGCGGCACCATGCCCGCTGCCATGGTGGCGGCCATCGGCGCGTAGCTTTGCGAGGCGAGCAGGCCGACGGAGAAGGCATAGGCGGCCTTGTTGATTGGCCCGCCGAGGTCGACGCACATCATTCCGCCCAGTAGCAGGCCGAGGAGAATGGCATTGGAGGTGCCCATGTTGTCGAGGAACGCCGTCAGGCTGGCGAGCATGCCGGCCACGGGCTTGCCGACCACGTAGATCATCACCAGCCCGGTGAACAGGCTCGACAGCAACGGGATGATGAGGATTGGCTTGAGCGCCTCGACACTTGGCGGCAGCTTGGCCCAGCGGTTGATCGCCCGCGCCGAATAGCCGGCGAGGAAGCCGGCGATGATGCCGCCGATGAAACCGGCGCCGAGGGTGCTGGCAAGCAGCCCGCCGATCATGCCCGGTGCCAAGCCGGGGCGGTCGGCGATCGAATAGGCAATGTAGCCCGCCAGCAAAGGCACCATCAGTTTGAACGCGGCGTCGCCGCCGATCTGCATCAGCACAGCGGCCAGGGTGCCTTCTTCCTTGAACGCCTCGATGCCGAATACGAACGACAGTGCGATCAGCAAGCCGCCCGCCACCACCATCGGCAGCATGTAGGACACGCCGGTGAGCAGGTGCTTGTAGGCGCCTTTCGGTTCAGCCTTGGCCTTGCCGGTCGAGCCCTCTGCACTCGCCTTGCCTTCCAGCACCTGGCCTTCGGTCAGTGCACGCTTGAGTGTGGCTTCGGCCTGTTTGAGGGCCACGCCAGTTCCGCAACGGAACACGCGCTTGCCGACGAAGCGTGCGGTGTCGACTTCGATATCGGTCGCCAGGAGCACGACGTCAGCGGCAGCGATGGCCTCCGGCGCAAGCGGGTCGCGGGCGCCCACCGAGCCCTGGGTTTCCACCTTGAGCTCGTAACCCAGGCGCTGGGCAGCCTGCTTAAGCGCTTCGGCTGCCATGAAGGTATGCGCCACACCGGTTGGACAGGCCGTCACCGCCACCACCTTGGGCGTGGCGCCGGCCGGCGTGCTGACCGCCTGTACGGGTAAGGGCTCGACCTGTTGCACCCGCGCCTCGACAGCACCGCGCAGCAAGAAGGCCTCGCTGTCGCGCAGGGCCTCGGATGGCGTCGCAAGGAATATCCGTTTGCCGCTGAAGCGGCTGAGATCGATGTCACCGCTTCGTACGACGAGGATCCAGTCCGCCGCTTCGAGGGTGGCAGCGGGAAGCTGGTTCTCCGGATGCTGCGGATCGAAGACTTCGACGCTGGTGCTCCAGCCCAGGCGCTGGGCGGCTGCATCCAGCAACCGCGCGCAGAGCACGCTGGTGACCATGCCGTTGGGGCAGGCAGTGACAATGGCAAGTTTCATCGAGGCACCTCTTGTTGTTCTGCGAGCGCCTGGACCTGCACGGCGCTTTCGAGCTGTTGCAGTTGCACCGCGTCGCCCAGGCCGAAGCCGACCTGGGTGACCGCCTGGGCCGCGATGGCGGTGGCGTGGCGCAGGGTGTGCGTGGCCGACCAACTGCTGAGCAGGCCATGGACCATGCCCGCCAGCAGCGTGTCGCCGGCCCCGACGGTGCTGACCACGGTAACCTTGGGCGGCAGCGCCTGGAGCGCCAGATCGGGGCCGAACCAGGACACGCCCCGGGCGCCTTGGGAGATCACCACCTGATCGATGCCCAGCGCCTGCAGGTGCGCAGCCTCGGCGGCCAACGCATCGCCGGCCTCCAGCGGGCGGCCACAGATTTCGGCCAGCTCGTCGGTGTTCGGTTTGACCAGCCAGGGCGTCACCAGCAGGCCGGCTCGCAAGGCCTCGCCGCTGCTGTCCAGGGCGACCTTCAATCCGTGCCGCTTGAGTCGGCGCAGCAACTCGCCGAACCAGGCGGGGTCGACGCCGCCAGGCAGGCTCCCCGCCAACACGGCGACGTCATGGCCAGGGGCGAGTTGGTCGAGACGGTCGAGCAGCTCGACCTGGGCCCGCTCGCTCACGTGCGGTCCGGGCCCGTTGATATCGGTGATGCGGCCATCGCGCTCGGCGAGCTTGATGTTGCTGCGGGTCTCGCCGGGGACGCGGACGAAACCATCGACGAAGCCACGGCGAGCGAACAGCGCCTCGAAGGCTTCCGGGTTATCCGCGCCGAGGAAGCCAGCCACGCTGAGGCGGTGGCCGAGGTCCGCCAGCACCTGGGCGACATTCAGGCCCTTGCCGGCGGCATGGCTGACCTGGGCCAGGCTGCGATTGACCTGTCCAGGTTCGAGACGCTCCAGGCGCAGAGTCAGATCAAGCGCCGGGTTCAGGGTAAGGGTGAGGATGCGTGCCATCAGAAGCGCTCCGCCAGAGCGCGCACGGCTGCTGCGCTGTCCAGGGCCAGGGCGCTTGCGGCCAGTTCCCGGGCGGCGGTGCGGCTGATCTCGCGCACCCGCGCCTTGACCTCGGCGATACCGCCAGCGGACAGGCTCAACTCATTCACGCCAAGGCCCACCAGCAAGGGCACGGCCAGCGGGTCGCCCGCCAGCTCCCCGCACACGCCCACCCATTTACCTTGGGCATGGGCGGCGCGCACGGTCATGTCGATCAGGTGCAGAACCGCCGGATGCAAGCCGTCGGCCTGGGCGGAAAGGGTCGGATGGCCACGGTCGATGGCCAGGCAGTACTGGGTCAGGTCGTTGGTGCCAATGCTGAAGAAATCCACTTCGCGGGCCAGCGCCGGGGCGATCAGCGCCGCCGAGGGCACCTCGACCATGATGCCCAGCTGCAGATCGGCCTGGGGAATCTCCGCGACCAGGGCCAGGGTCATGTCGCGGGCCTGGCGCCACTCATCGATGTTGCCGACCATTGGGAACATGATGCGCAGCGGTCGCCCATCACTGGCGCGCAGTAGCGCACGCAGCTGGGTTTCCATCAGATGCGGGCGTTGCAGGGTGAGGCGCACGCCACGCACACCGAGGAAGGGGTTTTCCTCTTCCGGCACCGGCCAGTAGGGCAAGGGTTTGTCACCGCCCACATCCAGGGTACGGGCCACCAGCGGGCGGCCGTCGAGGGCGTCGAATACGCGACGGTACTCAGCCTCTTGGGTCGCCAGGTCCGGCGCCTGCGGATGGGCCATGAAGATGAATTCGGTACGCAGCAGGCCGACACCTTCGGCGCCATGGGCCACGGCCTTGGCGGCGCCGTTGCTGTCGCCCAGGTTGGCGCAGATCTCCACCACGTGACCATCGCGAGTGGTGGCCGGCTCCAGCTTGTGGGCCTCGGCCAGGTGCAGGCGCCGCTGGCGGTTTTCCTGTTCCTGCTGTGCGCGCTCACGCTGTTCCGCATCTGGCGCGACCACCAGACGACCGCGTTGGCCGTCGAGCAGCAACGGGGTCTGAGGCGCCAGCAGCAGTACGCCAGCGCCGGCACCAACCAGCGCCGGAATGCCCAGGGCACGGGCGACGATAGCGCTGTGGGAGGTGGCGCCACCACGGGCCGTGAGGATGCCGGCGACGCGGTTGCGATCCAGTCGCGCCACGTCGGACGGGGCCATCTCGTCCATGATCAGGATGTAGGGCTCGTCCGGCTCCGCCACTTCCTCCACGCAGCAGAGCTGGCCAAGCACCCGGCGACCGATGTCACGCAGGTCGGCGGCGCGTTCGGCGAGCAGCGCATCGTGCAGGCTTTCCTGTTGGGCGGCAGCGCTTTCGATCACCGTCATCCAGGCGGCGGCCGCACTTTCACCTTGCTTCAGGCGGGTCTCCACCTCGTCGCCAAGGTCCGGGTCGGCAAGCATTTCCAGGTGGGTGATGAAGATTTCGCGGATGGCCTTGACCTCACTGCGCAGCACCAGCGCCTCGATATCCCCGCGCACGTGGGCCAGGGCCTGCTGCAGGCGCTCACGCTCGACGGTCGGCGATTCGCCGCGCAGCGGGAAGTCCAGTTCCTTGCGCACATGAATGTGGGCCGGGCCGATGGCGATGCCCGGTGCGGCCGGTACGGCTTGCAACTGACTGCCTGCCGGGGGCGCCTGCACCGGCACGGATTCCGCTTCGGGCTCCTGAGCCTGCGCCTCACCCACGGGCAGCGGCTCCACCTCCTCACCCAAGCCTTGTTCGATGGCGGCCTTCAAGGCCGGCAGCGCCTGCTCGGCGATACCGGGATCGGCGAGGATCTCGAGCACCTGGCCACGGCGAACGCCGAGGCTCAGCAGCTTACTCAGGCTCTTGGCCGACACCGCAGGCACGCCGCTATCAGCCACCCGCACGCGAATGTCGCCTTCGAAGGCCTTGGCTAGCTGAACCAGTTCCTTCGCGGGGCGGGCGTGCAGGCCATGAGCATTGGCCAGTGGCAGGCGCAAGCTCGGCCAGTCGGGCTGGACCTCGCCGCCGAGGGCTTCAAGCACCGCGCGGCGCTGCGTGGCGCGCGCCAGTTCGCGGCCACGGCCTTCGATCAGCAAAGCGCAGAGGCGCTCCAGCAACGCCAAGTGTGCGTCACCCAGGCTGGCCAGGCAGAACAGGCCGTTGAGCGGCTGGTCCAGGTAGCGCAATGGTTTGTCGGGCGTCAGATAGGCAAGACCGGGGCGCTGTACGGCCTGGTCGCTGTGCAGCCACCACAGGCCCTCGCCCAGGGGCAATGGATCACCCTGCAGCATGGCGGCGGCAAAGCCACTGCCAACGCAATCGGCCCGGCGCAGCAGGCGGGCACCTTGCAGCACCAGTTCGTCGTAATCCTCGGCTGGCACGGCAAGGCCAATCAGTTGGTCGTCCAGGGCCAGTTCCTGAGGGGCACTCTGCAGCAGCTTGAGCACTTCTTCCGGGCCCTGCGCGCGGCGCAGTTCGCTGCCGAGGTCGGCCTCGCCCAAGGCACGGGTAAGGATCTGCAGGAGGCGCAGGTGTTCGTCGGATTTGGCGGCAATGCCAATGGCCAGGTAGACAATCTGGCCATCGCCCCAATCCACGCCTTCGGGGAATTGCATCAGGCGCACCCCGGTACGATGGACCAGGTCGCGGGTCTGCGGGGTACCATGGGGGATGGCGATGCCCTGGCCCAGGTAGGTGGAGCCCTGCCCCTCGCGAGCCTGCAGCCCGGCCAGGTATCCGGGCGCGACCAGCCCATCCCCCTCGAGCTGTCCGGCCAGCATTTGCAGTGCAGCGGCCTTGTCCGGCGCCGACAGTCCCATGGAGACCTGTCCTGCGGTCAGTTCGAGCATTGCATCACCTCACACGGGCCTTGAGCCCTTCTTGTCGTTATCGCCAAGCCTTCAGCGTGTCATCACCAATCGTCGCGGCGATCGATTAAAGCGTAGACAGAACACTTGCTGAATCGTTTCACTAAACTCAGTGGGCACGTTACTCGATAATCTTCGTTTCTTGAAGCCCGCCCGATGAAACACATACGCATAACAGGAGCCGCGAACTTGAAACTCAGCGATATCGCTCGCCTGGCCGGCGTCTCGGTGACCACGGCCAGCTATGTGATCAACGGCAAGGCCGAGCAGAAGCGCATCAGCCCGGCGACCGTGGAGCGTGTGCAGGCAGTGGTCGACGAGCACGGTTTCAAGCCAAACCCCCAGGCGGCCGGGCTGCGCAGCCGACAGACACGCACCCTCGGTTTCATCCTGCCGGACCTGGAAAACCCCAGTTATGCGCGCCTGGCCAAGCTGCTCGAACAGGGCGCCCGAGCCCGCGGTTATCAACTGCTGATCGCCAGCTCGGACGACGAGCCGGAAAGCGAGCGCCAGCTGCTCAAGCTGTTCCGCTCGCGCCGCTGCGATGCGCTGATCGTCGCCAGCTGCCTGCCGCCTGATGACGACAGTATTCGCCGACTGCAGGACGAAGGACTGCCGGTGATCGCTGTCGACCGCGAATTGGACCCGCAGCATTTCAGCTCGGTGGTCAGCGACGACCGCGAGGCCTGCCTGCAACTGACCCGCAGCCTGCTGCACCCGGCGCCCCGGCATATCGCCCTGCTCGGCGCGCGGCCCGAACTGGTCACCAGCGCCGAGCGCAGCGCCGGCTTCCGCGAGGCGGTTGCCGGACTCGATTGCAAGGTGACGATGGAGCATGGTGAAGAGTTCAGCCGTGAGTGCGGCCGCCGGCTGATGCACGACCTGCTGGAGCGCATGGATCAGCTGCCGGATGTGCTGATCACCACGGCCTACGTGCTGCTGGCAGGCGTGCTGGATGTGCTGCGTGAACGCGGGGACTGGCCGAACCAACTGCGGGTGGGCACTTTCGGCGATACGCAGTTGCTGGATTTCCTGCCGCTACCGGTGAACTCCATGTACCAGCAGCACGAACTGATCGCCGATCAGGTCCTGCGCCTGGCCCTGGCGGCGGTGGAGCAGGAGCGCTACCAGCCCGGCGTGCGGGCGGTACCGCGGATGCTCAAGGAGCGGATTGCGCAGTAGCGTGTCTCCCCCTTCCCGGAGGGGGGCTGCTCGGTCCGTAGGAGCCAGCGCGCTGGTGAACAGCACCGCTCAAGAGCTTCGCGAGCAAGCTCGCTCCTACAGACCCACCCGCTGGGCTGTTTCTGATACCTGGCTGGAAACCGCGTCAGCGGTTGTACCCCTGTAGGAGCCAGCTCGCTGGCGAACGGCACCGTTCAAGAGCTTCGCGAGCAAGAACTCGGCGTCCCCCCGCGCGCCTACAAAGGTGCTGAGCGCGCCCGGTGTCGGCCAACCCCGACGACACCTTCCACGTCGACTACGACCAGCTCGGCTCCATCGCCTGCCGGTTTGTCTGAGCCACGCACGCCCTTGTAGGAGCGAGCTTGCTCGCGAAAGTCCCGAGCACGGAGCATTCGCCAGCAAGCTGGCTCCTACAGCTGGCGCCCTAACAAGGAGTGCCCATGAACCTGCCGATCAATACCTTCAAGCAACGCCTGCAATCCGGCCAGCCGCAGATCGGCCTCTGGCTAGGCCTGGCCGACGCCTACTGCGCCGAGTTGGCGGCCAACGCCGGTTTCGATTGGCTGCTGGTCGACGGCGAACACGCACCCAACGACCTGCGCAGCCTGCTGGCCCAGTTGCAGGCCATCGCGCCCTACCCATCCCAGCCGATCATCCGACCACCCATCGGTGATGCGGTACTGATCAAGCAACTGCTGGATATCGGCGCCCAGACCCTGCTGGTGCCGATGGTCGAGTCCGCCGAGCAAGCAGCAGAACTGGTGCGTGCCATGCGTTATCCGCCCAACGGCATTCGTGGTGTGGGCAGTGCCCTGGCCCGAGCCTCGCGCTGGAACAGCATCCCCGGCTATCTGGAGCATGCTGACGAGCAAATGTGCCTGCTGGTGCAGATCGAAAATCTCGACGGCCTGGCCAACCTCGACGTCATTGCGGCGATCGAAGGCGTGGATGGCGTGTTCATCGGACCGGCCGACCTCTCCGCCGCCATGGGCCATCGCGGCAACCCCGGCCACCCCGAAGTGCAGGCTGCTATCGAAGACGCGATCCTGCGCATCCAGAAAGCCGGCAAGGCCGCCGGCATCCTCTCCGCAGACCAGGCGCTGGCGCGCCGCTACATCGAACTGGGCGCGGCCTTCGTTGCGGTGGGGGTGGACACCACCATCCTGATGCGCGGTCTGCAGAGCCTGGCGGGTGCTTTCAAGGGAGCTTCCGCGCCTGTGATCGGAGCAGGTGGCGTGTACTGACAGGACAGGAGGGGATACGAAATCCGGAGTCCCCCGGAAATCGGCTTTCGTATCGACCATGGATTGGTGCCCCTACGGGCCGCTTGGCGAATGAATTCGCCCCCACAAAGAGCGGCCTGCGGGCCTGCCCGGATAGCCTCCTCCCCCGCGTGCGGGAGAGGGCTGGGGAGAGGGCCGGCGGGCAGACCTGCGGTCCATATCGCGAAGCACTCGCTCCCCCCAGCCATTACCCCCGCGTCGCGATCGAGTGCTTGCGCAGCTTGCGATAGAGGGTGTTGCGGCTAATGCCGAGTTGCTCGGCCGTGCGGGTCATGTGCCAGCGCTGGCTGTCCAGGGCACTGAGCAAGGCGGTGCGCTCGGCGTCGTCCAGGGGGTTTGCCGGCGGTTCGACAGGAACGGCCGGAGACGTGGCGCGGAGGATCTCGCGGGGCAGATCGGTGAGGTGGATCACGCCGTCCTCGCAGAGGGCCGCGAGGGTCCGCAGTACGTTGCGCAGTTGCCGCACGTTACCCGGCCAGTGGTAGTCCAGCAGTGCCTGGAGAGCCTCGTCGTCAACGCGGACTCGCTGGCCGCGAGCTTCTTCGGCCAGCAGGTGTTGCAGCAGTTCGGGCTTGTCACTGCGCTCGCGCAGTGGCGGCAGGTTGAGTACCAGGCCGTTGAGGCGGTAGTAGAGGTCCTCGCGGAACGCGCCATCTTGCACGCACACCTCGAGCTCTCGGTGAGTGGCGCTGATGATGCGTACATCCACAGCCTGGGCCTCACCGCCGATGGGCACCACCTGACGCTCTTCCAGCACGCGTAGCAGGCGGGTCTGCAGAGCCAGGGGCATATCGCCGATTTCGTCGAGGAACAGCGTGCCACCGTCGGCCTGCTGCAGCTTGCCGCGCATGCCTTCCTTGCGCGCGCCGGTGAAGCTGCCGCCGCGATAGCCGAACAGTTCGCTCTCGATCAGGGTTTCCGGGATCGCCGCACAGTTCAGCGCAACGAAAGGCTTTTCGGCGCGCGAACTGGCCAGGTGCAGCGCACGGGCGAAAGCTTCCTTGCCGGAGCCGGTTTCGCCACTGATCAGCAGCGGCACATCGCGTTCATAAACGCGCAGGGCTCGGCGGAAGTCGGTCTGCAACGCGGCATCACCCAGGCAGATGCCAGAAAGTGCAGGCTTCGCCGGTGCCAACGGGACAGGCTTGGGCAGGCTGCGCGGCTGGCCGCGCAGTGCGGCGAACAGTGCACGGCCGTTGCGCGTACGCAGGGGCCAACTGGTGGCAGGCTGCGGCGTGGCCCGCCCAAGCAGTTCGTCCAGGCGGCAATCGAAGAAGGCTTCCACCGGTTCGCCGAGCAGACGCTCACGGGACGAGCCCAGCAGATTGATGGCGCTTTGGTTCACTGCGCGAATGCGGCCTCCGCCATCGAAGGCCACCAACCCCTCGCTGAACAGGCCGACATATTCGGCTTGCAGGTGAAAGCGCAGCAGCCACTCGCCCTCGTAGCGACGCAGGAAGTAGCAACTCTCGATCATCTTCGCCGAGAGGTTGACCAGGGCCATGGTGTGGAACTGGCTCTGGCGCGAGACGTCATGGCGTGCGGACGAGACATCGAGCACGGCGAGCAGGTCGCCCTGTGGATCGAACACCGGACTGGCGGAACAGGTCAGGCCGGTGTGGCGGCTGCGGAAATGTTCGTCCTGGTGGATGGTCAGCGCCTGGCGTTCGACCACACAGGTGCCGATGCCGTTGGTGCCTTCGCTGGCTTCACTCCAATCAGCGCCAAGCCAGAGGCCGGCGCGCTCGAAAGTCGGACGCTCAGCGCTGGCAGTGACGCAATTGAGGATGACCCCGCGTGAATCGGTCAGCAGCACGGCATGGCCGGCACCGGAGAGCTGCCGGTAGAGGTTGTTCATCTCGCCGTTGGCGATCTCCAGCACCTGCTGCAGCCGCTCGCGGCATTCGAGCATGCGCGCGTGCTCCAGCACCGTCGGCGCCATGGGAAGGGCCGGATCGAGGTGGTAGTCCTCCAGGCAACGCAGCCAGGAGCGAGCGATCGAGGGATCGGCAGCAGGTCCGCTGGCCTGTGCCTTGCCCCCTGCCACGGTCAGCACTTGCTGCGCGTGACGGCTGAGAGGGTTCTGCATTGTTGTTCTTCTCCAGTGCGGACTTCCGGGAGGCAGCCCGGGCCTTGGCGAGGCACCCGCATCGCCGCAGCATCCTCCAGCGTAGGTTGCTTTGCAATGGCTGCTCGACCCATCGGTCATGAGCTGTGTCAGATACGTGACAAAGTGTCACTCACCCTTGTACCGGACCTGCCACAGACATCATCCGCACACGCTTGAACACCAGCAAGCAACCCCTCTAAATCGGCATTTCCAGCACTCTGGCCCAGCCCTTGCTCTGAGTAGACAAACGCCAGCAAGCGTCCTCCCCAGTAGAACAAGAGCCAGGAGAAACACTATGCGTTACGCACAACCCGGTACCCCCGGCGCCATCGTTTCCTTCAAGTCTCGCTACGGCAACTACATCGGCGGCGAGTTTGTCGCGCCAGTCAAAGGCCAGTACTTCACCAATACCTCGCCGGTGAATGGCCAGCCCATCGCCGAATTCCCGCGCTCCACTGCCGAAGATGTCGAAAAAGCCCTGGACGCTGCCCATGCCGCCGCCGATGCCTGGGGCCGCACCTCGGTCCAGGATCGCTCGAACATCCTGCTGAAGATCGCCGATCGCATCGAGCAGAATCTCGAAGTGCTGGCTGTCACTGAAACCTGGGATAACGGCAAGGCCGTGCGCG
>NZ_JAGTIS010000016.1 GCF_018704125.1 Metapseudomonas boanensis
CCCATCCCGAACTCAGTAGTGAAACGACGCATCGCCGATGGTAGTGTGGAGCTTCTCCATGTGAGAGTAGGTCATCGTCAAGCTCCTATCCCAAACCCCCGATACGCCCAGGCGTGTCGGGGGTTTGCCTTTGGGCGTTGAAAAGAATGGTGCTTCGTCGGTAGCGATCATTTGCGTCAGTGTGACTGCTGCTCGTCTAGAATAACCCGGTGACTCTCAGAGCTTTCCCCATATGCCAGAACAGGCCGATGACTGTGTTTTAGCGGACTATCCCCTGCACGATCTGATTGCCTGCCATGAGTGCGATCTGTTGATGCGGCGTGCTGACCTCGTTGAAGAGCAGAAAGCCTGTTGTCCCCGCTGCGGCTATGAACTGGTCGTGCACCGCTCGAACATGGTGCGCAGAGCACTGGCACTGGTGCTGACGGCCTTGCTGCTCTACGTCCCCGCCAATTTCCTGCCAATCATGGAACTAAACCTGCTAGGGCAAACCACGCAAGACACCGTGTGGACTGGGGTGGTCGGTCTCTATCAAACCGGAATGGGTAGTGTGGCCGTACTGGTGTTCCTGTGCAGCATGTTGATTCCCCTGGTCAAGTTGCTCTGCCAGCTCGTTGTCCTGTTGTGCATTCGCTATCGCAAGGGACGTGAGATAGGGATGCAGATCTACCGTCTGTACCACCACTTGCGTGAGTGGGGGATGCTTGAGGTCTACCTGATGGGCATCCTGGTATCCATCGTGAAGTTGATCGATCTTGCAGACCTGCATCTAGGTGTTGGGTTGGCCTGTTTCATCGCGCTCTTGCTCTCGCAGGTCTGGCTGGAGGTCACTATGTCGTCCCACCAGGTTTGGGATGAACTTGACTCGGAGGGAGGGGCTCATGCGAGCCATTGATGCCGGTATTCTCGTTTGCGACGAATGCCACCAGCTGAACCGTCCGCAGCCAGAGGAGGGGCAGACCTGTCGCCGCTGCGGCGCTCGCTTGTACGCACGGCGCCCCGACAGCCTCGTACGTACCTGGGCACTGCTGATCACGGCCACTATCCTCTATGTCCCAGCCAACGTCCTGCCGATCATGACGATCAACTTCTTCGGCACTGGGGCTCCGTCCACGATCATGGGTGGGGTAATCGAGTTGATTCACGCCGACATGATCCCAATTGCTCTGGTTGTATTCATTGCTAGCATCCTTGTACCTACGTTCAAGCTGGTTGGTATTGCAATGCTGCTTTACTCAGTGCAGCGGCACCTGCCGATGTCTCCTAGGCAAAGAATTCTGATGTATCGCTTTATTGAATGGATCGGTCGCTGGTCGATGCTGGATATTTTCGTCATCGCCATCCTCGTGGCGCTGGTGAGCTTCGGCAACCTGGCCAGCATCGAAGCCAATCTGGGGGCGGCGGCCTTTGGCAGCGTCGTGGTGATTACCATGATCGCGGCCGTGACTTTCGACCCCAGGTTGATCTGGGACAACACCGAAGTGGAAGACGAGAATGCCTGAGCTGCCAACGCCAAAAACACGCAAGACCTCGAATTGGTCGGGGATCTGGGTGCTGCCGCTGGTAGCCCTGCTCATCGGCCTCTGGTTGGCCTGGAAGGCTATGAGCGAGGCTGGCATCGAGATTCAGATTCGCTTCGAGAACGGCGAAGGTATCCAGGTAGGGAAAACCCAGCTGATGTACAAGGGCATCCAGGTGGGCAAGGTCACAGATCTGCACGTCAGCTCTGACATCAAAGGGGTCGTGGCGACTGTTGAGGTGCTCAAGGAGGCCGAGCCTTATCTCAGCAAGGAAACGCGCTTCTGGCTGGTTCGGCCGCGCGTTTCTCTGGCGGGTGTGACGGGCCTTGAAACCCTGGTTTCAGGCATCTACATCGCGATCGATCCGCAAAAGGGTGAGCGGGAGCGACGTTTTACCGCCTTGGCGGAACCACCGCCACTATCCGATTCGCTGCCCGGTCTGCACCTGACGCTCAAGGCCGACCGTCTGGGCTCGCTTGAGCAGGGCAGTCCGGTTTACTACCGGCAGATCCAGGTCGGTCAGGTGAAGAACTACCAGTTGGCCGAAGACCAGCGCACCGTTGAAATCAAGATCCACATTGAGGCCCCATACGCAGAGCTGGTGCGCAAGCACACCCGGTTCTGGAACGCCAGTGGATTGGATGTGTCAGCAGGACTGAGCGGTGTGAGGATCCGTACAGAGTCGGTTCTGAGCATGGTCGCTGGCGGCATTGCATTTGCCACCCCCGAGCATCGACAGGACAGCCCGCCGACCGACCCAAGCATCCCCTTCCGGTTGTATGAGGGTTTCGAAGCGGCGGAGGCAGGTCTGCGCGTTACCCTGCGGATGCATGATGTCAGTGGCCTGAATCCGGGCTCCACTCCGGTGATGTACAACGGGGTACAAGTGGGGAGTTTGAAGAAGCTCGATATGGACAAGGACTTTACCGGAGCGACTGCCGAGCTGACCATGGAGCCTCGCACTGAGGATTTCCTGGTGGAGGGTACGGAGTTCTGGACGGTCAAACCGTCCATCTCCCTGGCAGGTATCACCGGTATCGAGGCCTTGGTGAAAGGCAACTACATCGCAGTGCGCTTCGCCAAGGAGGGAGCACCGACTCGTGAGTTCCAGGTCCGGCCCAAGGCGCCGCCGCTGAATACCGACGCGCCGGGCCTGCACCTTGTCCTTACCAGCGACCGCCTTGGTTCGCTGGAGGTCGGCAGTCCAGTGTTGTTCCGCCAGATTCGCGTGGGTAGCGTACAGAGCTATCAGCTATCGCGTGACCAGCAGCGCGTGGTCATCGGGGTTCACATCGAACCGGAGTTTTCCAAGCTGGTGAACGAGTCCACGCGCTTCTGGAACTCCAGCGGCGTAACGCTCAAGGGTGGTTTGTCAGGCGTCGAGGTGAAGAGCGAGTCGCTTCAGACCCTCCTGGCCGGAGGCATTACCTTCACGACGCCAGATCCCAAGGCCAAGCCGGTAACTCGCCCCCGGCGGTTCTCGCTTTATTCAGATGAGGCCCAGGCGTTGGTCAAAGGAACCATGGTCGAGATCGCTATGGACCAGTCCAATGGTGTCAAGGCGGGCACCCCAGTTCGTTACAAGGGGCTGGATGTAGGCGAGGTTGAGCAGGTGACCCTCAGCGAGGACCTTTCTGGCGTCCTGATCAAGGCGCGTATCACTCAGGCGGCGGACCGGATCGCCCGGACGGGGACTCAGTTCTGGGTCGTCAAGCCTGAGTTGGGGCTTCTACGGACTGCCAATCTGGACACACTGGTGAGCGGACAGTACCTAGAGGTCCAGCCGGCTGAGCGGCCGGGCGCTCCCAAGACTCGTTTCACTGCGCTACCGCAAAGGCCGGACGGCCAGGCCAGCGAGGAGGGGCTACAGATCGTCCTCAGCGCGCCGCGCCTGGGTTCTCTGAAGCCTGGGGTAATTGTCAGTTATCGCGAAGTGCCGGTAGGCAAAGTGCTGGCCTACGAACTGGGTAAGTCCGCTGACCGCGTGCTGATCCGCGTGTTGATCGAGCCTCGCTTCGCGCCTCTGGTGCATAGTGGCAGCCGATTCTGGCATGCCAGCGGTATTGGCGTGGACGCAGGCTTGTTCAAGGGAGTGAAGGTGCATACCGAATCGCTCGAAGCCCTGATTGAGGGCGGGATCGCCTTCGCGACGCCGAACGAGGCGCAGATGGGTAACCCGGCGCTACCTGGCCAGACCTTTGCCCTGCATGATAAGGCAGAGGATGAGTGGTTGACCTGGGCGCCGAAGATTCCCTTGGCCCAGTAATTCCATTCAATAAGAAGGGCCGCTGATGCGGCCCTTCTTGTTTAGTTCCCTAACTGTCAGGCAGGCTCGGCAGCGGGCTCGGTTTCTTCAGTCGTCGCTTTCACCGTCTCGCGGCGCTTGATGAACTTCCAGTCGGCTTCGTCGATGTAGATGCCGTTCGGCCCACTGCCGCCTTCAAGATCGATGGCGACATTGGCCGATACCTGCGGCTTGACCGAGGCGAGGATCGGCGTGAAGCCGAGCTGCTGGCTGGTTTCGATCAATGCCTGCTGGTTGCGTTCGTCGATGTCAGCCGCTTCGTCGAGATAGTAAGGTAGGCGGATGCGACCGGCCTGCTCACGGTCCATCAGGTGCAGCAGCAGATACATGTTGGTCAGCGCCTTGATGGTCATGGTGGTGCCGTTGGAGGCAGCGCCATCGATGTCCGTATGGATGACCGGCTGACCGTGCACCTTGGTGATTTCGAACGCCAGCTCGAAAAGATCCTTCAGGCCTAGCTGGTTCTGGTTGGCTGCCACCAGGCGCGCCAGATATTCCTTGGCCTCTTCGTTCTTCGCATCCTGATCAGCTGTTTGCGTCAGGTCGAACACCGAAAGGGTTTCGCCCTCTTCGTACTGGCCTGCGCTGTGAATGATCTGGTCGATATGGCGCAGTGCTTCCTTGTTCGGCGCGAGGACGATGCGGAAGCTCGAGAGGTTGGAAACCTGGCGCTTGTTGATCTCGCGGTTGAACAGCGCCAGCTGGTGTTCCAGGTTGTCGTAGTCGCTGCGGATATTGCGCAGGGTCCGGGCGATATCGGTCACGGCTGCGCGACGTGCCTTGGCTAAAGTCATGGCCTCGTCCTGGCGGTGTGCGTAGGCGTTGATCAGCAGTTGGAGGCGGCGTTCGGTGTCGTCTTCGCTGTCGAACTTGGCTACACCCTTGAGGCGTACCTGGGCGTAGAGCGCTTCGATCTGTCCGTCGATGCGCTGTAGCGCCTGCCAGGTGTCCTGATAGTCGTTCAGCAGCGGTAGCAGGTTATCCAGGCTGTCGTCCACCGGGTCCATGAACGGTTTGCCGAACGGCAGGTTGGCGGGCAGCAGTTGGCGACGGCGCAAGGCGTCTTCCAAGGTACGCTCCTTGGCTTCCAGGTCTGCCAACTGACGGCCTACCAGCTGAAGCTTGGCGGAGAGCTGCTGGACGCGTTCGGTGAAGGCGTCGCTGGATCGCTTCAGCTCGTCCTGGGTGGCCTCCAATTGCGCCAGTTCTTCCAGCTTGGCCGGCTCTTCTGCGCACAGGGTTTCGCTGCGGCGGTAGTCTTCCAGGGCCTTCTGCGCATCCAGCACTGCTTGATAGAACTGCTCGGCCTGGGCTTTGCTTGCAGCGCGGTCGGCGGCGACGGCCTGTTGGGTCTTGAGCTGCTTGAGCTCGCGCTCCAGACGGTCCTTCTGGTCGCGCAGCGCGGCACGGTCGGCCAAAGCCTGTAGCGCGGGCGGCTCGATGTGGGAAAGGTCGATGGAAAGGCCGGGTACCTCGAACTGGCTGCCCTTGAAGCTGTCGAGCACGGCTTCCAGGGTTTTCACCCAGGTTTCGCCATCATCGAGCTGGATGCCTTTCTCGCCCAGCGGCAGGCTGAACAGCTGGCCGTTGAACAGGCGCATCAGGCGGTCGACATCGGCCTGGGAGAACTCTTCACGCAGGCGCGAGTAGCTGTTGTTGTCGGCATGGTCGAGCTGCTGCTTGACCGCCTTGAGGCGTTTCTCGAGGTCGCGCAAGCGCTCGTCCAGATCTTCGGCGGAGAACTGCCGCGATTGGGCCAGGGCGCCGGCCAGTTCGTCGTGGGCGTCCTTGGCGGCGAGCAGTTGCTGCTCCAGGACCTTGACGTCATCCACCAGCGCGAAGCGGTTCTTCAATACCGCCAGTTCGCCCAGCCAGCGCTGGCATTCGGTGATGGCGCGCTCCAGGCGCATCAGCTCCTGGGTGCCGCCGCGCTGTTCGTTCTGCAGACCGTCCTGCTCGCTCCGGTAATGCTCGGCCTGGATGACCAGTTCCTCACGGCGAGCGGCGGAATAATCCTGCCAGGTGCCCAGCAGGGAATCCAGCAGCGGGGAAATGCGGTGCAGCTTGCCGCGCAGCACTTCGCGCTGGGTAACGCCATTTGCCAAGGCCTCCACCAACGGGCCGGCGGCGACCAGGGCCTGGTAGTCCTGCTCCATGCGGCGCACATCGCGGAAGGCTTCCTCGCACGCGGCTATGTAATCGACGCTGCCGGAGCGCAGGCTGTGCTCGAAGGCGTCGAGGAACAGCTGCTTGAGCTTGGCGGCAGTGATCTCGCGCATGTGTAGCAGGTTGATGAACAGCGAGCGGAAGGTCTTCAGGCTCTGTTCGCTGGTGGAGCGCAGCGGGATCAGGGTGAGATCAAGCGGGATCGAGGTATGGCCGCCGACCAGCAGGCGGCGCAGTTCGTCCGGCTTCAGCTCATAGGCTTTGATGCCTTCGCGCTCGAGGTTGTTGAACAGTTCGCGTTGGCGCAGGCAGGTGCCGCCCTGCTGGTAGTGGTCCAGGTCCAGCTCGCCGCGGTAGGCGAAGAACTGGTGGCCGAATCCGCCGCCCGGGCCGCGACCGGCCACGCCGATCACGTGCGGTCCATGGGGCAGGACCACTTCGACGAGGATGTAGCTGGTGTCGGTGGCGAAGTAAAACTTGCGCGACTGCTCCAGGCTGTACTTGCCGAAGCTCATGTCCGACATGCGCGCAAGGATCGGGAACTGCAGGGCATTGATCGAGGCGGATTTACCCAGGTTGTTGGCGCCATAGATCGACAGCGGGGTTTCCAGTGGGAACAGGCCGAGGCTGTAACCCGCCGTATTCAGCAGGGCGAAGCGGCGGATGCCGTAGCGTTCCTGGCTCATGCGTCCACCTCCTGGGCTGCGCGTTCTTCGGCCATGGCACGGGCCATGGCGTCTTCTTCGGACTCGTCGGAGTCCAAGGTGTCAGGGATGTCCATCGGGATGATCGTGTCGCCGCTGTCATCGTCCAGCAGTACCGGAGCGTGCAGCTCGAGGTCAGTGCTGTGCAGGCTGGCAGCCAGGTCGCGGTCGTGTTGCACCGACAGGCACACATCGAGGAAACGGTGCATCGGTGGCAGGAAACGATACACGCCGTTGCTGTCCTCGGCGAAACCAAGCTGCGTCAGGCGGCGGATGATTTTTTCTTCCAACTCTTCATGGGTGGTGACTTCGGCCTGATGGAACAGGTCGCGGTACTTGTCCAGCAGCGATGGCAGTTCGTCGCGGCCAATGCTGCCGCCATCGAGCACGGACAGCGGATCGCGGCCCTGGTCAGCCAGGTGCTCGACGAGGATGAAGGTGAACAGCGCCAGGCGCTGGGCGGTCTTGTTCACCTGGGCACCCATCTGCTCGGGCACGAAGTAGTAGAAGCCACGAGGGTCGCACACCAGTTCGAAGCCGAGCGCCTTGAACAGGGCGCGGTACTGGTCCTGCTGGGTGGACAGCTGGGCGTAGCACTCCGGCTCACTGCGGGAGAGGTGATAGCCCTTGAACAGCTCGCGGAAGATCGGCGCCAGCTGGGTCATTTCTTTCAGGTCGATATTCATGCAGAGGTCTTCTCGGCCGAAGATTGGCTTTTGATCAGGGCGTAGGAGCTCAGGCTGACCTGGTGCTCGGCGGTCAGGTAGTCACGGCGTTCCAGGCGTTCGCGCTGGAAGCGCGCGTCGCGTGATAGGCGCGAGAACCAGTAGAGCAGCTCGTCGGTGGCACCTTCCGGCTCCTGTTCAAGCAGCCAGACCATCAGGTCCGGCAGCGGCAGGGCCTGCTCACAGCGGTCGAGCATTTCCCGGGCGGTTTTCGGTGCCCGCGGTGCGCTGGCCTTGCGTGGGCCGCCGGATTTCGGGAAGTGCGCAGGCTTGGGCTGGAAGCGCGCCAGGGCGTAGACGTAGGCCTCGACCTGAGAAGCGCTGCCGAGGAAGGTACTCTGCGGCCGGGTAAACAGCGGTAGGGCGGCTTGCGGAACGGCGTCCAGGCCTTTCTTGCGGATCACCGACAGCGCCAGGGCTGCGCCACGGGTCACCGCGTTGTGCCGGCGGGCTTCCTCACGCAGCGGCAGCAGCAGCTCGCGGGCCTTGCGCAGGGTCAGCTGGGCGCTGGTCTGCATCTCCAGGATGCGAGCGTGAGTCCGCAGCAGCAGGTCGTCGTCGACCAGTTGGCCAAGACGTTGCTGTTCGCCCAGGAGGCGCAGTAGCACCTGTTCGACGCGGCGTACGCCTTGTTCGAAGGCGCCATCGGCAGCGACCAGCTGGATCATCGGCTCGACGTATTCATCCCAGGTAGCCAGCACCTCGGCATAACGCTGGCGCAGGGGAATCTGCCGGTCGCTGGTCTTGGCCCGATCGGCCACGGCGACCAGCGCCTGCTCGTCGTTGTCGAGCTTCTTCAATACGTCGCGCACGCGCATGTCGAGTAGGCGCAACTGGCGCGCCAGGTCGTTGCCGTCGCGGATCTCGAATGCTTCCTGAATATAGCCAGCGAGGCGCTCCAGGTGGCGCAGGTAGGCCTCGATCTCCAGGCACAGCCCCAGGCGGTGTTCGCGCCGCAGGTAGGCGAGGAAGTCGTGAATCTGCGCGTTCAGCTCGAAGCGGTTGGGGCTTTTGGCCACTGGCACCAGGATATCCAGGCGCACCCAGAGGTCGAGCAAGGCGGTGATGTCGGTGGGCGTACCCTCCGGCAACTGGCCGGCGAGCTGGACACGCAGCTCCACCAGGCTCAGAGTGCCAGCGTCGAAGCGCTCGCAGAGCGGCTCAAGCAACGTCCAGTGTTCGGCAAGGGCGCGCAATACGCGCTTGGGATCGATCATCAATTGGCCGGTTTCGCTGAAAAAAGAGGCGATTGTACTTCAGGATGCCAGTGGCATTTCAGCCTCTGCCGATCAGAGGCCAATAGTCTGTCGAGGGACTGACGATTTTGGTCAGTTTGCGACTGGCCTCGGGCTGCCAATTGGTACCAGATAAGCCGCATCCCTGAATCAGCTGTTTGAAATGCCTGGCATGTTTTCTGCCTTGCCAGTTGGATTGTGATTGATCAGCAGGCGACATGACTCCGAATTACGCCCTTTCAGCCGATGCCCGTTGGGCCGAGTTGGAGCGCCAGACCGACCTCGACTGGAATCTGGATGCCATCACCAACCGCCAGGAAGCGATTGCTTTTCTGTTGCGTTTCGAAAACCGCCTGTGCGTCTATTCCGGGTATGTGGAAAAGCTCTACAGCAACTACAGCTTCGTGGTACCCGAGGAGGCGCACGGCAGCATCACCATCCTGCCGGACGAGCGGGCCTGGCACGACACCTTCAACGAGATTCCTGCTGAGTCCGTAAAACCGACCGGTGTTCACATCCTGCCCGGGGAGGTTCTTGGCAGCAGCGGACTCTACATGAAGATTCCCGGGGGACATCCACTGAGCCCGTCCTTCGAATTGCCTTTCCAGGAGGGGCTGAAGATGCTCATCCAGCGCTATCAGGCACGCGGTGAGCAATTCCTGCCGGTGCTGGTGAAAGGGGATCTACGCGAATACGAAGCTCGCATGCCGTCGCTGCACCTGCACCGCATCGATCCACACCATCTGGGGCGCATCTCGCGGCTAGAGATCGACATCATCCGGAGCACCATCGCCGAGCACCTGATCGGCCTTTTTCGCCAGCGTTGAGAGCGGCATTACCCGCGGTTGTGGTCATGGGCAATTGCCTGCCTGGTGTGGGGCGCACAACCTGCCTGGGCGGAGCTTCGTGCGATGGATGAAGGCGAGTTGCAGGGCATCACAGGTCGTGACGGTTTGAGTCTCAGCTCGGATATCAATTTCGCCGCCAACCCCGAACAGACCCGCTGCCCGGGCGGGTGCGGTACGCGTATCGCCTTCCAGTCAGCCAACGGTGCAGGCTTCATCGTTATCGACAACATCCGTGGCACTTTCAGTTTCGACGGCGTACAGCTGGATGTGGTCAAGATCGACATCGACAGCGGATTTGACGGCGACGGCGCCGCTTTCAATGCGACAGCCCTGCGTCTGGGGCTGACGTCTGCTCGCTTCTCAAATGCTCAGTTCACCCTGGCCAGTTCCAATCAGGTGCATGGCGACCAACCGGGTCATCGGCAGACGGAGGTTTTCATCTACCACACCGATGGCGAGGTGCGCCTGCACGGCAACCTCTACCTATTCGGCACCCGTTGACCGGCCGACAAGGCTCACCGGCCTTCCCGTTCGCGGGAATTCACGCGACAATCCGGCCGTTGAGCACCCATCGTCACGAGTGGGGGGTGCCGCCAGCCTGAGCGGGCTACACGCCTGCTCGCGTCTTGAGGAGCGGAGCATGAGCAGCAACGATCGCGTCATCATTTTCGATACCACCCTGCGGGACGGCGAGCAGAGCCCCGGCGCTTCCATGACCAAAGAAGAGAAGCTGCGCATCGCCAAGGCCCTTGAGCGTCTGCGGGTCGACGTGATCGAGGCTGGCTTCGCCATCGCCAGTCCGGGCGACTTCGAGGCGGTCAAGGCGATCGCTGACAGCATCAAGGACAGCACGGTGTGCAGCCTCTCGCGGGCCATGGACGCCGACATCGACCGAGCTGCCGAGGCCTTGGCCGGCGCCAACTCCGGGCGTATCCATACCTTCATCGCCACCAGCCCCATCCACATGCAGTACAAGCTGCGTATGCAACCGGACCAGGTGGTGGAGCAGGCAGTACGCGCGGTGAAGCGGGCACGCAACCTGTGCGAGGACGTCGAGTTCTCCTGCGAGGACGCCGGCCGCTCGGAAATCGACTTCCTTTGCCGCATCATCGAGGCTGCCATCGATGCCGGTGCCCGCACTATCAACATCCCGGACACCGTGGGCTACGCCATTCCGCACCAGTACGCGGAGACCATCCGCCAACTGCTGCAGCGCATTCCCAACGCCGACAAGGCCGTGTTCTCGGTGCACTGCCACAACGACCTGGGCCTGGCCGTAGCCAACTCCCTGGCCGCCGTCGCCGTAGGGGCGCGGCAGGTGGAATGCACCATCAACGGCCTTGGCGAGCGTGCCGGCAATGCGGCGCTGGAAGAAATCGTCATGGCCATCAAGACACGCCAGGACGTACTCGGCGTCTACACCAACATCGACACCCCGCACATCCTCAGCACCTCGCGCATGGTATCCGGCATTACCGGCTTCCCGGTTCAACCGAACAAGGCCATCGTCGGCGCCAATGCCTTCGCCCACGAATCGGGCATCCACCAAGACGGCGTGCTCAAGCACCGCGAGACCTACGAAATCATGTCCGCCCAGTCGGTGGGCTGGAACACCAACAAGATGGTGCTCGGCAAGCACTCCGGGCGTAACGCTTTCCGCACCCGCCTTGACGAGCTGGGCATCCAGCTGGGCAGCGAGGCCGAGCTGAACGCCGCTTTTGCCCGCTTCAAGGAACTGGCGGACAAGAAGCACGAGATCTTCGACGAAGACCTCCAGGCGCTGGTCTCCGACACCCTCGGAGAAGAGGCGCCGGAACACTTCAAGCTGGTCTACCTGGAGGTTGCCTCCAAGACCGGTGAAGTGCCGCAGGCCAAGCTTGTGCTGAGCATCGATGGCGTGGAGCAGGGCTCCAGCGCTGAAGGTTCCGGCCCCGTCGACGCCACCTTCAAAGCCATCGAAGCTTTGGCCGGCTCGGAGTCCACCCTGCAGTTGTACTCGGTCAACGCCATCACCCAGGGGACTGATTCCCAGGGCGAAGTAACCGTTCGCCTGGAAAAAGGCGGTCGTATCGTCAACGGCAATGGCGCGGATACCGATATAGTGGTTGCTTCCGCCAAGGCCTACCTCAACGCGCTGAACCTGATGCAGGCAGGCGTGCGCAAGGCCCATCCACAGGTTGCTGACGTTTGATCGCTGAACTCCGCCGTCGCGCTTACCTCAGCGCCATGCAGGTAGCCACCTGGCTACCACGCGTGGCGCTGCCGTTCGCCGCCCCCTCCCGCCTGGAGCTGCTCGACGCAGCTCCGGCAGTGCTGCTCGAAGACACCCCGGCCCCGAGCGAGGTCCCGGCTGCGCAAGCCGCGCCGGCGGCCGAGGCTCGCCCGAAGATCGAGGTGCCGCGCCCTGGCAGCACGCAGCGTCAGGCTGTGCAGCCTGAGGCGGAGCCCAGCGCCGCGGCCGATGCGCCACCAGCCAAAGCCGAAGTGGTGCCGCCGCCGCGTTTCTCCCTGCAACTGCTGCGCGCAGGTAACTGTCTGCTGCTGGTCGAGTTGCCCACTGGCGAGGCCTTCCAGAGCCGCGATCCGGCCTATCTGCTGCTCAAGGACCTGCTGCGCGCTGCCGGCCTGCCCGACAGTCCGCAGCTGATCGGCGAACCGGTGCGCTGGCCCTTGCTCAGTCGCGGCAATATGGACCAAGGGCCCGATGCCGCCCGTGATTTCGTTCAAGGCTTTGTTGCTGCCCGCCAGGAAGAGCAGGGCGAATGCGCCTGCCTGTGGCTGGTCGGGCAGCCGGCCATTCGCTTCGCCGGCGAGGCGGACTCAGAAGCCGTCAACCTCGAACTGCAGGTCGAAGGCCTGGGTGCTGCCTGGGCGCTGCCGGGCCTCGAGCAATTGATGGACGAGCCCCAGCGCAAGGCTGAACTCTGGCAAGCCATGCGCCGCATCATGCGTCGCTGGAAGAACACCGAATGACCGACGCCGTTTCCTTCCGCCCTATGACCGAGGCGGACCTCGATGCTGTACTGAAGATCGAGTACGCCGCCTTCAGCCACCCCTGGACCCGCGGTATCTTCATCGACAGCCTGAAATCCTATGATTGCTGGTTGATGTTTGAAGGCAGCCAGCAAATTGGCCATGGTGTGATCAACGTCATCGTAGGCGAAGCCCACCTGCTGAACATCACCGTGAAGCCGGAAAGCCAGGGCCGTGGCCTCGGCTTGCGCCTGCTGGAACACTTGATGCGCCGGGCCCGCGAGTTGGAAGCTGGCGAATGCTTCCTTGAAGTGCGGGCCAGCAACCAGCCCGCCTACCGCCTTTACGAACGCTATGGCTTCAATGAAATTGGCCGACGCCGTGGATACTACCCAGCCGTCGGCGGCCGTGAAGATGCCCTGGTGATGGCCTGCACACTGCTTGACTGATGCGTTTGCGTGCATCCTGGGCCATTGCCAAAGCCCTTTGCGCTCCGTAAGGTGCGCCGGCCGAAAGAGGAGAAGAACCGATGAGCGACCTGCAACAGCTGTTCGACAACAACGCGCGCTGGGCTGAGGAGATCACACAGCGTGAGCCGGACTTCTTCGAAAAACTTGCCAAGCAGCAGGTGCCCGAATACCTCTGGATCGGCTGCTCCGATGCGCGCGTCCCCGCCAACGAAATCGTCGGCCTGTTGCCGGGCGATCTCTTCGTTCACCGCAACGTTGCCAACGTGGTACTGCACACTGACTTGAACTGTCTGTCGGTGATCCAGTACGCGGTCGACGTGCTCAAGGTGAAGCACATCCTGGTGACCGGCCACTATGGCTGCGGTGGCGTACGCGCTGCCATGCGCGACGCCCAGCTCGGTCTGATCGACGGATGGCTGCGCACCATTCGCGATCTCTACTATGACCAGCGTGATCACTTGGCCCTGTTCGAAAGTGAAGAAGAGCGCGTCGACCGTCTCTGCGAACTCAACGTCATCCAGCAGGTGGCTAACGTCAGCCACACCAGCATCGTGCAGAACGCCTGGCACCGTGGGCAGAGCCTTTCAGTGCATGGCTGCATCTACGGCATCAAGGACGGCCGCTGGAAAAACCTCAATGTCACCGTGAGCGGCATGGAACAGCTGCCCCCGCAGTACCGCCTGCGTCCGCTCGGGCAGGCCTGACCCATGGCGCAACGTCCGGGCCAGGGCGCTGTAGGCCTGGCCTGGGCCGGATTGCTCCTGGCGTGCCTTTGCTGGGCAGGCAACGCTCTGGTAGCCCGCGCCTTCCACGACGCAATCCCACCGTTTGCCCTGGCCTTCTGGCGCTGGAGCCTGGCGCTGGTCATCCTTCTGCCCTTCGTCGCTCGGCCGCTCTGGCAGCACCGGGCCGAACTGCGCCGCGCCGGCTGGCGCCTATTGCTCGTCGCTGCTCTCGGCATCAGCACCTACAGTGTTCTGCTTTACTTTGCCGCCCGTACCACGGTGGCGATCAACCTCACGTTGCTCAATACCTGCCTGCCGCTGGCCACCTTCATCGGTGCCGGGCTGTTGCTGAACGAGTGGCCATCGCGCCGCGCCTGGCTGGGGATGGCCGTCGCGATCCTCGGGTTGCTGGTGCTGATTGGTCAGGGCAGCCTGGCGTCCCTGGCCAGCCTCAGCTTCAACCCCGGCGACCTCCTGATGCTGCTCGCTGTGCTCGACTGGGCGCTCTACACGCTGTTGCAGCGGCGCTGGTCCAGCTACTTCCACGGTATTCCACCGTTGGCGTTCCTTGGCATGCTGGTGCTTGTTGGCGTACCGCTGCTGTTGCCGTTCTACCTGCTGGAACAGGCTGGCGGCGCGCACTTCGACCCGAATCTGAGCAACCTTGCTGCCATCGGCTATACGGGTGTTTTCGCTTCGCTAATCGCCTACCTCCTCTGGAACCAGGGCATCGCCGTCCTTGGCGTGGCCAAGGCCACGCTGACCAACTACCTGATGCCGGTATTCACTGCACTGCTTGGGTACTTCATCCTCGGTGAGGCGCTGCAGGCTTACCACTGGGTTGGTGGTGCGATGATCTTCGCCGGCCTGCTGCTCGGTACCCGCCAGCGCGCGAAATAGTCACGCCATCCTTTCCTCTGGGGTGCTGCTGATCGCAGCGATTGGGTCCTGTGCATAGTTGCTTACCTTCCTGCCGGATGTGCTCCGCGTCCTGATCCATTATTGGCCCGATCCCAAAGCCCTACAAAAAGCTGGTTAAACGGTCAGAAAGTTATTTTCACATTCTGTTTTAACTATAAGAACCCTTTTGATTGATTGACTAATCCTGCCGTATAGATGATTTGTAGTCGTTTGTCTCGCCAAATGTCATTGATACGGAAGATTTACCTGTTTTACATCGTAAGCCAATTGTCGGGTTGCTACCCCTGCCGGCCCTCTATACAAAGCCCGTCGTTCGGGAGCAGCGGTCAAGACCCGCCTTGTTCCGCCTCGCCACCTGAACGGTTTTATAGCTTTGGCCCCGTACCACGGAGCCATGCGCACACGCACCTGCCGGGTTACCGCTCGGCGCGTGTCTGTCCTACTAAAAAAATAAGAGGTTCTTCATGTCTAACAGCGAACATGAACTTCAACGTGGTTTGGGTGAACGACATATCCGCCTCATGGCCCTCGGCGCTTGCATCGGCGTAGGCCTCTTTCTCGGCTCCGCCAAGGCCATCCAGATGGCCGGTCCGGCCATCATGCTCTCCTACATCATCGGCGGCCTCGCCATCCTTGTGATCATGCGCGCCCTCGGTGAGATGGCTGTGCACAATCCGGTCGCCGGCTCCTTCAGCCGCTACGCCCAGGACTATCTCGGCCCAATGGCCGGCTTCCTTACCGGCTGGAACTACTGGTTCCTGTGGCTGGTGACCTGCGTCGCGGAGATCACCGCCGTTGCCATTTACATGCAGATCTGGTTCCCCGACGTGGACCGCTGGGTCTGGGCGCTGCTGGCCCTCGCGAGCATGGGTACCATCAACCTGATCACCGTGCGCGCCTTTGGCGAGTTCGAGTTCTGGTTCGCGCTGATCAAGATCGTCACCATCATCGCCATGGTTCTGGCCGGCCTCGGGATGATCTGGTTCGGCATCGGTAACGGCGGCATCGCCACCGGCATCAGCAACCTGTGGAGTCATGGCGGCTTCATGCCCAACGGCATCCAGGGTGTGCTGATGTCGTTGCAGATGGTGATGTTCGCCTACCTCGGTGTAGAGATGATCGGCCTCACGGCGGGTGAGGCACGCAACCCGCATAAGACCATCCCCAGTGCGATCAACTCGGTATTCTGGCGCATCCTGCTGTTTTACGTCGGTGCCCTGTTCGTGATCATGTCCATCTATCCCTGGAGTGAAATCGGGACCCAGGGCAGCCCCTTCGTGATGACCTTCGAGCGCCTCGGCATCAAGACTGCTGCCGGCATCATCAACTTCGTCGTCATCACCGCGGCGCTGAGCTCCTGCAACGGTGGCATCTTCAGCACCGGACGCATGCTCTACAGCCTCGCCCAGCACGGCCAGGCGCCGAAGCCCTTCTCCAAGACCTCGAGCAACGGCGTGCCGCGCAACGCGCTGCTGCTGTCCATCTTCGCCCTGCTGCTCGGCGTGCTGCTGAACTACCTGGTGCCCGAAAAAGTATTCGTCTGGGTGACCTCCATCGCCACCTTCGGTGCGATCTGGACCTGGGCCATGATCCTGCTGGCGCAGATGAAATTCCGTCGCGGCCTGAGCCCGGCCGAGCAGGGCAAGCTGCAGTTCCGCATGTGGCTGTTCCCGCTGAGCTCCTACCTCGCGCTGGCCTTCCTGGCGCTGGTGGTGGTGCTGATGGCCTTCTTCGAGGAAACCCGCATCGCCCTCTACATCGGCCCGGCGTTCCTCGTGCTGCTGGCCCTGCTGTACAAGACACTCAACCTGGCGCCCAAGGTTGACGCCGACGTGGCGGCCACGGTGAGCGCGGTAGGCTGAGCGAACCACTTCGCGCCCAGGCAAGGGTTCTAGCCCAATGCTAAAGAAGCACCCCGACTCGTTCGGGGTGTTTCGTTTATAGCGGCCGGCGCTACGCAGGATAAGTTCGGGTCGGTATCGCCTAGCTTGCGGATTGCTCGCCCATGCTGTTGGGCGAGTGCTCAGAGGCTTACCATCAACACAGATGGGGCGGATTTTCGCTGGCCGGTTGCCGGTGGCTTGCCCCACGCACAGGTGAAGTTATGCACAAGCTTGTCGTAATTTCCGGCGATGGCATCGGCCGTGAAGTGGTGCCCGTTGCGGTGGAGGTACTGGAAAAGCTCCTGCCGAACCTGAAAACCGTCAAGGCCGAGGCGGGCTGGGACTGCTTCCAGCGCCACGGTGCCGCGGTCCCCGAGGCAACTCTGCAAGCCCTGCGCGACTGTGGCGCTGGCCTCTTTGGTGCCGTTTCATCGCCCAGCCAGCGGGTGAATGGCTATCGCAGCGCCATCCTGCAAATGCGCCAGGCGCTGCAACTCGACGTCAACCTGCGCCCGGTACGCAGCTGGCCCGTCGTCTCCGCCAAGCAAGGTGTGGACCTGATCATCCTGCGGGAGAACTGCGAAGGCCTCTACAGCGGCCGCGAACACCTCGAAGCCGATGGCGTTGCCATAGCCGAACGGGTGATCACCCGTGACGCCTGCAAGGCCCTGGCGCTGCGTACACTGGAGGTCGCCAAGGCGCGTAACGCCCGGCGCATCACCCTGGTCCACAAAGCCAACATCCTGCCGCTCACCTGCGGCCTGTTCCGCGATACCTGCCTGGAAGTGCTGGAAGGGGAGGGCTGGGCCGCCCAGCTCGACGAACGCTTGGTCGACCTCGCTGCTCTGCAGTTGGTGCAACAGCCCGAAGCCTTCGACCTTATAGTTACTACCAACCTGTTTGGCGACATCCTCTCCGACCTTGCCTGCCACTGGAGCGGCGGCCTGGCCCTGGCCCCATCGCTCAACTGGGGCCAGGGCATCGCCCTCGCCGAACCCGTCCACGGTAGCGCTCCCGATATCACGGGTAGTGGCCGCGCCAACCCGCTCGCCGCCATCCTCAGCCTCGCCCTGCTGCTGCGCTACCGCTGGCTGGACGAAGACAACGCCAAGCGATTGGAGCAGGCTGTTGAAAGCTTCCTGCAGCAAGAGGGTAGGGCCGACTTCGGCGTCGACACCACCCGGGTTGTAAGGGAAGGCGTGCTGGCAGCGCTCTGACCCTGCCCGAATTCCAATTCCCAATGCCCTCTTGCATTCAAGGGGGAGGGCTGGTTGGGGTGAGCATCGAATTCGGCCTCTATCGGATCCTGTGCCACTGTACCCATCCAGAGAATCGCGGCCTGCGCCGTTGGCGGATCCACGAGGCCATTCCGACACGGTGCGACGTGGCGGTCGGCGGTCATGGGGGCGCAGCATACGATCTCCCAATGCAAGTCGCGGCATAAGGAGGCTGCTACACAAACCGGCGAAGCGCCCATGTGTTGCGCTCCCGGGCGTACAGCAGTCCCCGTACACTCGTGCTACTCATTCGGAAGCGTCTGACATTCAGGCGACGGCCCTACTCATTAGCCTCCATATCTGCCCAGTACCGGGGCACGGCACCCCTTTCTTCTGCGCCACCCGATACCTCGAATAATTTCCTAGTGCTGTCCGTGTCGGTTACGCCGTCTAGGAGGCGAGTGAGCGTGATATCTACAAGCACATCCAGCGCCTGCTGACGGAACGGGCAGTGAGGTGGGGTAGGGCGGTAGGACGGTGCGCAAGGATGGAAAAACCTGGACGGCTGACTTCTATGAGGATGCCAGCTCAGGGCGTCGTGTCCGTAAGAAAGGCTTTGCCACAGGCAAGGCTGGCACGAACCCAGGCCGTGGTGGAGCGGCTCAATGATCCCTGCGGCTCCGACTTCGACACCTTGGCCTGGGCAATATATCGGCGGTCACGCCTCAAGGATGTATCGCCGCACACGGTGAACCATGAGCAGCGTTATCTGTAGGCCGTGTTCTCAAAGCTGGTCCGCCCTGGCGCGTGGTATGGCGTGAACCCCATCGCCAAGGTTAGGCAGATCAAGACCGACCAGGTTGAACTGTCGTTCATCGCCCTGGACCAGATCGAGCGGCTTCTTGAGGAGTGCCGCAACTCGACGAACAACCACACCTATCCGGTGGCGTTGATCTGCTTGGCGACTGGTGCGCGATGGGATGAGGCCGAGTCCCTGCAACGGAGCGCTATCTTTGGTGGCAAAGCGCATTTGCACCGCACCAAGAATCGCCAGTCAAGGTCGGTGCCAATCCCGGCCGATGTGGAGGAGATCGCCCTAAAGCTAGGCATGCCGGGGATAGGCCGCCTGTTCATGTCCTGCCGGGCAGCGTTCCGTAGTGCCTACAAGCGCTGTGGCTTCGAGACGCCGGGTCAGCTGACCCACATCCTCCGACACACCTTCGCCAGCCACTACATGATGGGAGGCGGGGACATCCTCAGTCTGCAGCGGATCCTCTGGCACTCATCGATCACCATGACCATGCGCTATGCGCATCTGTCGCCTGATCACCTGGAGTCGGCATTGCGCCTGTCACCCCTGTCACCCCTGGCACAGAGTGGGCACACCGTGGATGGTTATCCATCATCCGTGGCTGCAGGTTGACGACTCAATCGACTAGAGTATGCTTACAGCGCGTTAACGCTTAACGCTTAACGTTAAGGATTAAGGCGTGATCCTGAGCTTCAAATGCGAGGACACCCGGCACCTGTTCGAGACGGGACAGTCTCGACGCTGGGGAAACATCCTGACTGTGGCCACGCGCAAGCTTGCCATGCTGAATGCGGCGACTGAGCTGCGAGATCTCCGCTCTCCTCCTGGTAACCGGCTTGAGCCGTTGAGCCACGATAGAGCAGGGCAACACAGCATCAGGATCAATGATCAATGGCGACTCTGCTTTGTTTGGACTGATGCTGGTCCAGTAGATGTCGAGATCGTCGATTACCACTGAGGAGGTGCACATGATTGTGAATGGCATGCGGCCTATCCATCCGGGCGAGATACTGCGCGAGGAGTTCCTCGTGCCACTCGAAATAACCCCGGCCGCACTTGCTCGCGCCTTGCACGTATCGGCTCCGACCATTAATGACATTGCCCGCGAGCGTCGGGGTATCACTGCTGATATTGCTATTCGCCTTGGGCGCTACTTCGATACGTCCGCGCAGTTCTGGATGAACCTTCAATCCGAGTACGCGCTAGCTACAGCCTATGCCGCCAATGGTGATGAAATTGAGCACGACATTGAGCCGTTGGTTGCGCATGGCTAGTTGGAAGTGGGACCTAGACGGAGCCTCGCGGAAGCGGGGCTTTTCTTTGGGCGCGTCTCAAATGAGACGCCAGGGGAGGGGATGTAGTCGGGCTGTAGTCTGTTTGTAGTCTGCCGTCCAAATAAAAAAGGGCTTACCTTTCGGTAAACCCTTGTTTTATATGGTGGCTACGCAGGGACTTGAACCCCGGACCCCAGCATTATGAATGCTATGCTCTAACCAGCTGAGCTACGTAGCCGAGTGGCGCGCATTATTCTAGGGTCGTGGCCCTGTGTCAACCCTGCTTCGAAGATTTTTTTGATGGCCGATCAATTGCTTAGCGTCGATTGCCTGCCAGGGGCGTGGCTGCTGGATTGCGCTGGTGGCATTCCGCCAATCTGGGGGGAGGGGCCGGGCAAACTGAGGTGATTCGGAGTGCCGGGGTGTTGAGTGGAAGGGGATTGGTGCTGACCCTGCACAGCAGGGTGAAACTCAGCCCTGGGCTCGGATAGGAAGGTTTGTTGGGCTTTGCTGCGCTCTGCGCCAACCAACAAATTGGTGATCCCGCCCCACCCGCAGACCTGGCTCCGCCTGGTTCTGCAACAGGAAATGCAGCTTTCGCGTCTCCAGGCGCGACTGGCGCATCCGCACCTGTCGCACGAACTGGGCCACCGGTCGATCCTGATGACTGATGCCATAACGGGCCTGAGCTTCCTTGTTGCTCATTGCGCCTTTTTCGACCTGGTCGACCACCGCCAATTTAAAAGCCGGCGCGTAATCACGCTGGCTACTTCGTGCACCTTCCGCCACGGGGCTCCCCTGAATACAAGCGCATAAGGCGCCAACCTTATTCATGGCTGCTCGGTCGACCTCGGCGCAGTCGGGGCCGTTGGCGATCCATTCTCGCGGGGCTGTTGTCGGCTGCGGCCCCATTGGATAGCGATCAGCAGTAGGGTCGGGATGCCGAGCAGAGCTGTGATCATGAAGAAGTTGTGGTAGCCGGTGCTCTCCACCATGACACCTGAATAGCCGCCGATCAGTCGTGGCAGCAGCAGCATGATAGAGCTGAGCAGCGCGTACTGGGTGGCCGAGAACTTCAGGTTGGTGAGGCTGGACAGGTAGGCGACGAAGGCCGATGTGGCCAGTCCTGCGCTGAAGTTGTCGCAAGAGATGGTCAGGATCAGCATGTTCAGGTGTGCACCCATGTCGCTGAGGGCGACGAACATGAGGTTGGTCGCCGCCGAGGCGACGCCACCGATGAACAGGATAGGTAGGATGCCGAAGCGCACGATGAGCAGGCCGCCGGCGCCTGCTCCGAGCAGTGTCATGATCAGGCCGAAAAGCTTGCTGACGCTGGCGATCTGCTCCTTGGAAAAACCCTGGTCGATGTAGAAGACGTTGGCCATGACGCCCATCACCGTGTCGGACATCCGGTAGGTGGCGATAAGTCCCAGCAGTAACAAGGCCTGCCAGCGGTAGCGCTGCACGAATTCGCTGATCGGCGTCAGGACCGGTGCCATCAGCAGGCGGCCGGGCGGAGAAAAGCAGGCCAGGGTGATCAGGACGAACAGCGTCCCGCGGGGCCAGGCGCCTGTGGAGTAGGCCTTTGCTGCTGCCGCGACGGTCACCAGGATAACGATCAGGACAATGATCGACACCGCTTGGTGGACGAAATCGAAATTGGGAATCACCTTGCCCCGCGCCGCCACCAGCAGCTGGCGGCGTTGCTGGCTGAGCAGTTCGCGCACCGGCAGTATCTGGCGAAGGCCCCAGGGCGACAGGCAGGTCAGCAGGAACAGGGCATAGAGGGCCGCTCGCGGCCAAGCGCGATCGAGCAGGCCGGTGATCATGGCCGGGAAGGAAATCAGCATCACCAGCAGAATGAGGACCGATGACAGCTGGTGCTTGAGCCTGAAGCGCGAGTTGTTGCTCTGTACCGGCATGTCGATGGCAGGTTCGCGCATCCACAGGCTGGTGATCAGCCCAGGCAGCATCAGCAGGGCGAAGAGCAGGTAGGTTCCTGCCCAGGCGCTGTACGCATAGACCTGGGTGGTGGAGCCGAACCATTCGGCGAAATACAGAGCGCCCGCGGTGGCAAGCAGTGCGGAGATGCGGTAGCCAGTCATGTAGCTTGCGGCGAGGGCCGCTTGGCGGTTGTCTTCGGCAATCTCCAGACGATAGGCGTCGATGGCGATGTCCTGGGTGGCGGATGCAAACGCAACCAGCACCGCCAGTGCGATCAACCAGGTCAGGTTGGTCTGTGGGTCGCACAGCGCCATGCCCACCAGCCCGATAGCGACCAGACCTTGCGATAGCACCAGCCAGGAGCGACGGCGGCCAAGACGGCCGAGCAAGGGCAGGCGCCATTGGTCGAGCAGTGGCGACCAGATCCACTTGAAGGCGTATGCCAACCCGATCAGGCTGGCGAATCCGATGGTCTCGCGGGAGACACCGGCCTCACGCAGCCAGACGGAAAGGGTCGAGAACACCAGCATGTAGGGCAGGCCAGCGGCGAAACCGAGCAACAGCAGGGACAAGGTGGCCGGGCTGGCATAGGCGGCGATGGCGTCGCGCCAGGAGCGATGGGGCATTAGCGGTGTGGTCCGGAAAGCGTAGTACGGTGCATGTGGCGGTTCTTGGCCTCAACCCGTTCGATGGAGATAAAAAGCAGGGCGCACTCTAACCCTTGGGTGGCATGGGATGCCAGCCGTGCCGACGCATGTCCACCCTATCGTTCTGGATACTGACACCTTCGGCGCGCAATCGTGCCCGCTGTTCGATCCCTGAAGGCGTCCCTATGGCCAGGCTTAGACGTCCGCCAGCAGCCAGCACCCTATGCCAGGGCAGGCGCGTTTCCTGGGGTAACTGGCTCAGCGTACGGCCAACCCAGCGCGCAGCGCGCCCAAGTCCGGCCAGTTCGGCTAGTTGGCCGTATGTGACCACCCTGCCTTCCGGCACTTGTGCCAGGGTCAGGTAAAGGGCCTCGCGCCGGGCCTCTGCGCTTGCCGTTGACACGTTTGGCCATGCATGCTCAGCCGCCACTTCTTTCTTGTTCGTTCCGATCATGCTGCTACGAAGCCTGAGTGCGATTTTCCTGCTGGGTGCTGCATTTCCAATCTGGGCAGATACGGTCTGGCTGAACAATGGGGATCGCCTGACCGGTGAAATCCTGCTCCTGGATGGCGGCAAGCTGGCGCTGAAGACCCGCTATGCCGGCCGAGTGCTGATCGACTGGAAGGATATCGACACCCTAAGTTCGGAGAAACCACTGCTGATCAAGCGCAGCGGCCTCGACAGCCAGCATAGCCGCAGCTTGAAAGCGGCGGGCAAGGGAATGGTGCGCCTGCAGAACGGGAGCAGCGAAACGGTGCCGCTGGCCAGTGTCCGGCAGATGGTGCCGCCGCGACCGCTGGTGAAGGACCGGATCTGGGAAGGCAATCTGGACGCCAAGCTCGACATGGAGCGCAACACCGATAGCAAGGATGAATGGAAGCTCAAGGGCGACACGCGTGTTGAGCATGGGCGTTGGCGTCATGTGCTCAGCGGTCAGCTGGAGAATGAAACCAAGAACGGCAGCCGCACGGAAGATAACTGGGAGCTGGAGTACGACCTCGACCGTTTCTTCACGCGCCATTGGTTCGCACGCGCCAGCCTGGACCAGCAGGAGGATGAGTTCGAGTTTTTCACCCGCCAGCGTTCATACGGCCTGGGGCCGGGTTATCGCTTCTGGGACGACGAGCTGGGCCGTTTCGACCTGATCGCCCAACTCACCCGCTTTCAGCTCGACAGCGTCCAGGGCGATCTGGATTTCAACGCCTATTCCCTCGAGTGGGATTTCAAGCGGCTGGTCTGGGGGACGCGCTTCGAGCTTTATTCCAAGGCGCAACTTCAGCTGCCGCGTATCGAGGAAGTCGACTATGTGCTCGACAGCGAGTTCGGCCTTCGGTACCGGCTCAACGACTGGGCACGGCTTTCGCTGCTCTACGAGCTGGACCAGGTGCGCGGCCTGGGGGACACCGCGTCCGACCGGCATTACCTGATCGGTGTTGGTGTCGGCTGGTGAGCGATTCTGCGGAGGCTCGATTCGAGGGCATTGGTCGATCCAATTGAACTCGGGCGGCGGCTGCCGGTCAGTCCTTGCTCTGTCGGCGGTCAAATGGATAATGCCCGGCCGTTTTTGCAACCCGGAAATCCTGTAGTCGCTTATGTTGTCTAGATCGATTCTTTATCTGGCCCTGTGTGCCACCTCCACTGCCTCGTTTGCAGATACCGTCTGGCTCAAGAATGGCGATCGCCTCACCGGCACCATTCGAGTCTTCGACGGCGGCAAGCTGGTGCTCGAGACGGACTACGGCGGCACCATCCCGCTGGACTGGAAAAAGGTCGCCACCCTGGAAAGCGAGCGTGAGCTGCTGATCAAGCAGGGGGACTTCGAGGGCGAACGCGCCAAGGCGCTCAAGCCGGCTGGGCCCGGCAAGGTCATTCTCGCCAATGGTGAGGAGCCCAAGACGGTGGAGCTGGCCAGCATCGACCAGATCATGAAACCCAAGCCGTTCGTGGAGGACCTGACCTGGACCGGTAACGTCGGTGTTTCCCTTGACTACAAGCGTGCGGAAAAGGACACCGACGATTACGACATCGACTTCAAGACCAAGGCCCGCCATGGTCGCTGGCGGCACAATGCGAGCGGCGAGTACAACCGCGAGTTCCAGAATGACGTGAAAACTACGGACAACTGGGAAACCGAGTATGCGCTGGACCGTTTTATTACCGACAAGTTTTTCTGGCAGGGTCGTGGTGAGTACAAGCGCGACAAGATTGAAGACCTTTCCCGTCAACGCACCGTGGGTACCGGGCCCGGTTATCAGTTCTGGGACGATGAACTGGGGGCATTCTCCCTGGCCTCGTTGGTCAACCGCAGCGACTACCTGTTCGACGACGGCGAGAAGGAAAGCTTCTATTCCTTGAGCGTGAAGTGGGACTACAACCGCTACCTGATCGGCAAGACGGTGGAGATGTTCTCCACCGGCGAAGTCGGCCGGCCGCTGGACAACACCGCGGATTACTCGCTGGATGCCGAAGTTGGCCTGCGTTACAAGCTGACCGATTGGGCGTCGCTGAACATGAAGGCGGAGAAGGACCAGGTCAGCGGCGCCGATGGGGATATCGACGAGACCCGCTACACCGTGGGCTTCGGAGTGGGCTGGTGATGTCACCGTCCTGTTGAGGCAGCAGCAGGGTGGATGGCGCTTTTTTAGTTACCAGGCGGCGCTTCGAGAAAGTACGCTGGTGGATCGATGAAACGTGATCCCCCTCCAGTTGACTGTCACCCATGAAAAAGCCCCGCTGCTTCGGGGCTTTTTCATGCTGGGCGGACCTTACAGGCGCAGGCCGCCGTCTAGCTCCAGGACACGACCTGTGTAGTAGTCGTTCTCCAGGATGTAGGCCACCGAATGGGCAATCTCCATTGGCTTGCCAAGACGCTTGAGCGGGATGCCCGAAGTCATCTTTTCCAGGGCTTCCGGCTTCATGCTGGCGACCATGTCGGTCTCGATGAAGCCCGGCGCCACGCCAGCCACGCGGATGCCGTAGCGTGCCAGCTCCTTGGCCCAGACCACGGTGTCGGCAGCGACACCGGCTTTGGCGGCGGAGTAGTTTGCCTGGCCCATGTTGCCGGCGCGGGAGATGGAGGAAATGTTGATGATCGCGCCTTCGTTGTTCAGTTCGATCATTTTGGCGGCGACTTCACGGGTGCAGAGGAAAACACCGGTCAGGTTGACGTCAATGACGGCCTGCCACTGGGCCAGGCTCATCTTGGTCATCTCGCCGTCCTTGATCTTGATGGTCAGGCCGTCGCGCAGGATGCCGGCGTTGTTCACCAGGCCGTTGATGGCTCCGAAGTCTTCGGCCACCTGGGCGACCATGTGGGTCACCTGCTCTTCATTGGCCACGTTGCACAGATAGGCACGGGCGTCGCCACCGGCAGCCTTGCAGGCGGCCACGGCTTCGTCGAGCTTCTCCTGGTTCAGGTCAACAAGGGCCAGCTTGGCGCCTTTGGCCGCCAGATACTCACCCATGGCGCGGCCGAGGCCCTGGCAACCACCGGTGATGATGATGACCTTGTCTTTCAGTTGCATGTGAAATCCCCTCGAATAACGGTCGCTTTGCCCCGCTGGCGCCATAAACCGCTATTCTGGGCGCCCGTCCGTTTTCGACGGATTCTTTGCGAGGAGTCAGAAGGTGAGCGTGAAAGGCGCAAAGCATGCCCGAGAATTGCTGCTCAAGGAATACCGCGGAGTGCTCTCGACCCACTCCAAGGCCATGCCAGGCTTTCCTTTCGGATCGGTGGTGCCCTATTGCCTTGACGCGGCGGGCCGCCCCCTGATCCTCATCAGCCGCATCGCCCAGCACACCCATAACCTGCAGCAAGACGCGAAATGCTCGCTGCTGGTGGGGGAGCGCGGTGCCGACGACGTCCAGGCGGCTGGGCGCCTGACCCTGCTGGCGGAGGCGCGGCAGATCACCGAGCCGGCCGAGGTCGATTTGGCTGCAGCTCGCTACTACCGCTATTTCCCTCAGGCTATTGATTACCACCGCACCCATGACTTCGACTTCTGGGTGCTGGAGCCGATACGCGCGCGATATATCGGCGGTTTCGGCACGATTCACTGGCTCGACGAGCTAGTCCTGGCCAACGACTTCGCTGGCGAGGTTGAGGTCGGCATGCTGGAACACATGAACAGCGATCATGCCGTGGCCATTGCCCATTACGTCGAACTGGCCGGCCTGCCGCCCGAGCCTGAGGCGGAAATGGTGGGTATTGATACTGAAGGATTCCACCTACGGATAGGTCAGATTTTGCATTGGCTGCCCTTCCCAACATCCTGTAACAACCCAGGCGCAGTCCGTCAGGCCTTGGTGCAGCTGGCTCGCGCGACCACCTGGCCGACCAGTGGCGGCGCCCAGCCTTGAATTGATCGGCTGGCGACTTCATCTATCCACTGTCTGGAAGCTGATCTTCCGCCAAGGAAACCCCTGATGCGCGCTGTACTGTTCCTGTTCCTGCTATTCCCGCTGATCGAATTGGCTGTCCTGATCAAGGTCGGTAGCGCCATCGGCGTGCTACCGACGCTGTTGCTGGTGATTGGTACGGCGTTGCTCGGCAGCGTCCTGCTGCGCGTGGCGGGGGTCGCAACCGCCTGGCGTGCCCGTGAGCGGTTGGCGCGCGGCGAAGTACCCGAGCAGGAAATGCTCGAAGGCCTGCTGATCGCAGTTGGAGGTGGCTTGCTACTGCTGCCAGGGTTCATCAGTGACATCATCGGGCTGCTTTGCCTGATCCCTTTCACCCGTCGCCTGTTCATCCGTCGCCTGCGCCAGCGCGTAGAGGCCCAGGCCATGCGCCAGCGTGCCTTTGCCGATGATCTGTCTGCCCGCAGCGGGCAGACTCGGCCGAATGTGATCGAGGGCGAGTACGAACGCCGTGATCGCTAAGGCACTGCTGAAATTTTTTGTGATAGCCCCTTGAAATACCTCCAGCTGCCCCTATGTATGGGTCACCGCAAGGTTCCTGCCTGATCGGCAGGTCTGATTTCAGCGGCGTGCTCTGCGCGCTGCAACCGGCCTCGCCGGACATTACCAACCCGCCGGTGTCTACATCGGTCGAAAGAAACAACACTATTGGGAGAGATCGACAATGAAGCTTCGTCCTCTGCATGACCGCGTCGTGATCCGTCGCAGCGAAGAAGAGACCAAAACCGCCGGCGGCATCGTGCTGCCGGGCTCGGCCGCCGAGAAGCCGAACCGTGGCGAAGTCGTCGCTGTTGGCACCGGTCGCCTGCTGGACAACGGCGAAGTGCGTCCGCTGGCCGTCAAGGTCGGTGATCAAGTGGTGTTTGGTCCGTACTCCGGCAGCAACACCATCAAGGTCGATGGCGAAGAACTGCTGGTGATGGGCGAAAGTGAAATCCTCGCCGTCGTCGAAGCCTGAGTTCCGCGAATCTCCGTTTAATTTCCAAGAATTGAGGATCAATCAACATGGCTGCTAAAGAAGTCAAATTCGGCGACTCCGCTCGCAAGAAGATGCTGGTCGGCGTTAACGTCCTGGCCGATGCCGTCAAGGCTACTCTGGGCCCGAAAGGCCGTAACGTTGTGCTGGACAAGAGCTTCGGCGCTCCAACCATCACCAAGGACGGCGTTTCCGTTGCCAAGGAAATCGAGCTGAAAGACAAGTTCGAGAACATGGGCGCCCAGCTGGTGAAAGACGTTGCCTCCAAGGCCAACGATGCTGCCGGTGACGGCACCACTACCGCTACCGTTCTGGCTCAGGCCATCGTCAACGAAGGCTTGAAGGCCGTTGCCGCCGGCATGAACCCGATGGACCTGAAGCGCGGCATCGACAAGGCCACCATCGCCATCGTTGCCCAGCTGAAAGAATTGGCCAAACCGTGCACTGACACCAAGGCCATCGCCCAGGTAGGCACCATCTCCGCCAACTCCGATGACTCCATCGGCGACATCATTGCCGAAGCCATGGAAAAAGTCGGCAAGGAAGGCGTGATCACCGTTGAAGAAGGTTCCGGCCTGGAAAACGAACTGTCCGTCGTAGAAGGCATGCAGTTCGACCGCGGCTACCTGTCCCCCTACTTCATCAACAAGCCGGACACCATGGTCGCCGAACTCGACGGCCCGCTGATCCTGCTGGTAGACAAGAAGATCTCCAACATCCGCGAAATGCTGCCGGTGCTGGAAGCCGTTGCGAAAGCTGGCCGTCCGCTGCTGATCGTCGCCGAAGATGTGGAAGGCGAAGCCCTGGCCACCCTGGTTGTCAACAACATGCGTGGCATCGTCAAAGTCGCAGCCGTAAAGGCTCCGGGCTTCGGCGACCGCCGCAAGGCCATGCTGCAGGACATCGCCATCCTGACCGGCGGTACCGTGATTTCCGAAGAAGTCGGCCTGAGCCTGGAAAGCGCCTCCCTGGAGCACCTGGGTAACGCCAAGCGCGTTGTGCTGAGCAAGGAAAACACCACCATCATCGACGGCGCTGGCGCCCAGGCGGACATCGAAGCCCGCGTTGCGCAGATCCGCAAGCAAGTCGAGGAAACCACCTCCGACTACGACCGCGAGAAGCTGCAAGAGCGCCTGGCCAAGCTGGCCGGCGGTGTTGCCGTGATCAAGGTTGGTGCGGCTACCGAAGTCGAGATGAAAGAGAAGAAGGCCCGCGTTGAAGACGCCCTGCACGCTACCCGTGCTGCGGTTGAAGAAGGCGTGGTTCCTGGCGGTGGTGTTGCCCTGGTACGCGCTCTACAGGCCATCGAAGGCCTGAAAGGCGACAACGAAGACCAGAACGTCGGTATCGCCCTGCTGCGTCGTGCTGTCGAAGCTCCGCTGCGCCAGATCGTTGCCAACGCTGGTGACGAGCCGAGCGTGGTCGTCGACAAGGTCAAGCAAGGTTCCGGCAACTACGGCTTCAACGCCGCTACCGGTATCTACGGCGACATGATCGAGATGGGTATTCTCGACCCGGCCAAGGTCACCCGCTCCGCACTGCAAGCCGCCGCCTCCATCGGCGGCCTGATGGTCACCACCGAAGCCATGGTTGCTGAAGTGGCTGACGACAAAGGTGCTCCGGCCATGCCGGACATGGGCGGCATGGGCGGCATGGGCGGCATGATGTAAGCCACCCGGCCATCCGGTCTGAAAAAGCCCCGCACCTGTGCGGGGCTTTTTTATGATTGGTGCAAAGTGCCATCCCTGAGGCGAACTCAGGGTGCAAAATCGACCCAGGGCGCTTAAGGTCCCAACTGGACCTTCCGTGCTTTGGGGTATGGAGACAATCTGATGCGGATTCTGCTTGTCGAGGACAACCACGACATTCTGGCCAACATGGTCGACTACCTGGAGCTCAAGGGGTATGTCGTCGACTGCGCCCGTGATGGGCTTTCCGGTCTCCATCTGGCCACCAGCGAGCATTATGACCTGATCGTGCTCGACATCATGTTGCCGGGACTGGATGGCTACAGCCTTTGCCGGCGACTGCGTGAGGAGGCCCGGCGAGATACGCCAGTGATCTTCCTGACTGCCCGGGACTCCCTGGATGACCGCCTGCAGGGATTCAAATCTGGGGCCGATGACTACTTGCTCAAGCCCTTTGCGCTCTCCGAGCTAGCCGCGCGTATCGAGGCGGTATTGCGCCGTTCCCAGGGCGGCGGCAAGCGCACTCTGCAGGTGGCTGATCTCTGTTATGACCTCGACACCCTCGAGGTCAGCCGTGGTGGCAAGGCCTTGAAGCTCAACCCTATCGGCCTCAAGCTCCTCGCGGTATTGATGCAGAAAAGCCCGCACCTGGTCCGCCGCGAAGCGCTGGAAGAGGCCCTGTGGGGCGATGACTGCCCGGACAGCGACAGCTTGCGCAGTCACATCCATCAATTGCGCCAGGTGATCGACAAGCCTTTCAGCAACCCTTTGCTGCATACCCAGCACGGCCTGGGGTACCGCCTGGCGGAGTCGGCCGATGGAGTTTAGGCAAAGCCTGGCACGACGCATTGTCATCGCCTTCGTGCTGATGACAGCGCTGGTGGGTGGAGCCTTCGCGATCGGCATCATCGAGGTGGTGCACCTGATCGAGGAGCAATTGATCTCCCGCGATCTGAGCAACGAGTTGCATCGAGTCTTGGCGCAGAACATCGCCAAGGGGCGGGTTCCCAGCCTCGACAGTGATACCCGTTTCTTCACCAGCGATGGCCAATGGGGACAACTCATCCCTCCTGAGTTGGATGCACTTGCGCCAGGTTTCCATGAGGTTTTCGAGGATGAGCGTTCCTACCACGCCCTGATTCGTGAGATCGAAGGGCGACGCTACATCCTGCTGCAGGACCAAAGCGATTTCGAGGCGCGCGAGCAGGTACTCTACCGCGTGGTGATGGTGGGCTTCGGACTCAGCGTCATGTTGTCCGCGTTGCTGGGCTGGCTGCTGGCGCGCAAGGTCATTGAGCCCGTAGTTCGCCTCGCGCGGCAGGTGCGCCATCGCGATCAGCTGCTCGGCCTGGCGCCTCCGCTGGCGCCTGATTACGCCGACGATGAGGTTGGTCAGCTGGCGCGTGCCTTTGACGACACCTTGGGGCGCCTGCATGAAGTCCTGACCCGTGAGCGGCTGTTCACTAGCGATGTCAGCCATGAACTGCGTACGCCATTGATGGTGCTCGCCAGCTCCTGCGAACTGCTGGAAGAGAATCCGCACCTTGACCCGCGCGCCCAGGCGCAAGTACAGCGCATTGCCCGTGCCACACAGGAGATGAGGGACCTAGTGCAGACTTTCCTCATGCTCGCCAGAGCCCAACGCGAAGAAATCAACCTGGCTCCCCAGGCCAGCTTGAGCACGGTGGCTGACGAACTCGTCGCCCAGTGGCGGAGTGCCATCGAGCAAAAGGGCCTTCGTTTCGAGTACCTGCCGGGTGTCCTGCAGGAAGGTCGCTACAACGCGGCTTTCCTGAGGTCGGTGCTGGGCAATCTTCTGCGAAACGCGTTGCATTACACGGATACTGGAACAATTCGTCTTGCGCTGCAGGATGGTAGTTTCGTGGTCGAGGACAGTGGCGTGGGCATTCCTGCCGAGAGTCGTGAGGCAATGTTCCGTCCTTTCGTGCGAGGTGACGAACGGCGCGGAGACGGCCTCGGGCTAGGGCTTTCGCTGGTTCAGCGCATCTGTGACAGCCAGGGTTGGACAGTCAGCTTGTCGGATATGCATCCCTCCGGTTGCCGCTTCAAGGTAGATTTGGACGGTCGCGCCCAGCACACGCCTTGACGGATTTTTCACCTGGGTTCGACTTTTTCTTCACTCGCGGCTAATTAGAGTCGCGGCTCTCTTTGGGGGATATCTACTGTTCAGGCGTCGCACAGCGTTGCGATGCAGGTTCCCCATTGCGTGTACCAATACCCGTCAACGCGGAGCGGTAGCTCCTTGTGAAGTGGGTGCTGCATGGATGCCGTCCGTCCGTTCGTCGGCGGGGCAGGTTCGAGTGGCGCGAATGCCAAAGGCCGAAATAGAGCCTCCAGTGTCCCCTCCGATGGCTTTTTCCAGTCGTCCGACCGATTTCGTGGCGCACCGTTCGTCACGCGAAAGGGCTAATTCAAGGCGGCTGATCTAGGTTTACTGAGCAGCGTTTGGCAGCGCTATCAAGGGGTTGCGATCATGAAGTTAGAAGTCACACGAGCATTGTTCCTTGTCGGTGCCTTGGGGGTGGCCTCCCTGGCGGCGGCCGCCTGGCAAGAGCCGTCGCCTTCCGTGGTCAGCGTCAACGGTCTGGGCTATTGTCCGTTGCCGCCTAATATGCGATCGAAAGCCCAGACGCAGCAGCCAGATCAGAACTTGGTGCTGTTGATGTTCGGCCTGTCCCAAAGCTTGCGGGCCCAGTAACGGCAGTCTGCTGGCTGGCGGACAGTCCGCGTAGGTAGCTTGGGAGGAGCAGCACGGGGTATTGGAGCCGGCGCTCTTCGCCATCGGATCACTTGTTGAGGAGCGCGGGGAGAGTAAGCAAGCCGGTGGGCCTGCTTGGCGAATGAGCCAGTCCTCCTGGCTCGCCCTGCGAGATATCCAGCGTTTCCGGGAAGAACCGTGAGGATTTACAAGAAAGCCCCGCCATTGCGTTAATGCTGTTCACTTAGGCATTGGCGGCAGCGCATATGAGGAGGGGCGTGATCGGCCTTCGGAGCAGTCTGCCGCCTCGTAGCCCGGATGAATCCGGGGGCAGCGGTTGGACTTTTCCCGGATTTCATCCGGGCTACCAAGCTGAAGGCCCCGTAGGAGCGAGCTCTGCTCGCGAAGGAGGCGGGTTCGCGAGCAGAGCTCGCTCCTACGAGAGATACCTGCCCAACAGAAACAACTTCGTGATGGTGTAAAACCAAAAACGCCGCCCTCCTGCTGAAGGAAAAGCGGCGTTTTTGTCTTATGTGAACAGCATTACTCCATTGCGGGGCTTTCTTGTGCTCCGGGCTTCAGTGGCCCAGTGCTGTGGCCACTTCTGGCTGCCCATCCTTCTTCGCCAGCAGGGTGTAGACGCATGGCAGGACGAAGAGCGTGAACAGCGTACCGATCGACATGCCGGTGGCGATGACCAGGCCGATGTCGAAGCGGCTCACCGCCCCCGCACCGGTAGCCAGGATCAACGGCACCATGCCGAAGACCATAGCCGCGGTGGTCATCAGCACTGGGCGCAGACGAATGGCAGCGGCTTCCTCGACGGCCTCCCTGGCGCTCAGCCCCTTCTCCCGACGCAGCTGGTTGGCGAACTCCACGATCAGGATGCCGTGCTTGCTGATCAGGCCGATCAGCGTCACAAGACCTACCTGGGTGTAGATGTTCATGCTTGATACGCCGAGGAAGAGTGGGATCAGCGCGCCGCAGATCGACAGCGGCACGGTGACCAGAATCACCAGCGGGTCGCGGAAGCTTTCGAATTGTGCGGCCAGGACCAGGAAAATGATCGCCAATGCCAGTGCGAAGGTGACATAGAGCGCGCTGCCTTCCTGCACGTACTGTCGCGAGGCGCCTGCGAAGTCGAAGGCAAAGCCGCGCGGAGCCTCTTCCCGCGCGATCTGGGATACGGCGTCGATGGCCTCGCCCATACTGACGATCGGGAAGCCTTCGATGATTGCCGAGTTGAGCTGCTGGAACTGCTTGAGCTTGGTCGGTCGCGCGCTGTCATGCACGCGGATCAGGGTTGCCAGTGGCACCATGGCGCCACTCTCGCTCTTGACGTAGTAGTTGCCCAGCCAGCCCGGGTTGTCGCGGTAGGCGCGCTCCACCTGGGCAATCACCTTGTAGCTACGGCCATCGATGGTGAAGCGGTTGATTTCCCCTTCGCCGAGGAGGATCGCCAGGGTCGAGCCCAGGTCCTCCATCGAGACGCCCATCTGCGCTGCCTTTTCACGGTCGATCTCGACCACCACTTCCGGCTTGTCGAACGCCAGGTCGACGTTGAGGAAGGCGAACTTGCCGGACTCCTGCGCGCGTTGCTTGATGCGTTCAGCCACTTGCAGCAGCGACTCGTAGTCGTTGGGGGTGTTGATGACGAATTGGAAGGGCAGGCCTTCGCCGGTACCCGGCAGCGACGGCAGGTTGAAGCCGAAGATCTGCAGGCCGGGAATCTCGTTCAGCTTGCCCTGCACCTCATGGAGCAGCTCCATCTGGGTCCGTTCGCGTTCGTCCCAGGGTTTCAACAGGAAACCGCCGATTCCCGCTTGCACGCCGTCGAACCCGTTGATCTGGAACGAGGAGTAGTACTCGGGAAAGGCCTTGAAGATTTCCACGAATTGCTCGGTGTAACGGTTCAGGTAATCCAGGTTGGTCGGCTGCGGCGCCTTGGCCATGAGAAAGACGATGCCTTGGTCTTCGTCCGGGGCCAGCTCGCTCTTGGTGAACTTCAGCAGCACCGGGATTAGGCAGAGCACGATCACCGCGAACACCACTACCACCGGGCGTGTGTTGAGAGTGTTGTGCAGCGCACGCTGATAGCGGTGCTTGAGGCGCTCGAAGATCATGTCCAGGCGGTGTGCGAGCCCCGAGGGGTTTTCTTCGTGACGCAGCAGTTTGGAGCACATCATCGGCGAAAGGGTCAGCGCAACAATGCCAGAGATGATCACCGCACCGGCCAGGGTCAAGGCGAACTCGCGAAAAAGCGCGCCAGTCAGGCCTTCGAGGAAGCCGATTGGCGCGTATACCGCTGCCAGGGTGATGGTCATCGAGACCACCGGCACGGCGATCTCCCGTGCACCTTCGATAGCGGCATCGAACGGCGTCTTGCCCTCCTCGATGTGTCGGTGGATGTTTTCCACCACCACGATCGCGTCGTCCACCACCAGGCCGATAGCCAGCACCATGGCCAGCAGCGTCAGCAGGTTGATCGAGTAGCCCATCAACTGCATGAAGAAGAGCACGCCGATCATCGACAGGGGGATGGTGATCACCGGGATCAGCACGGAACGGAAGGCGCCGAGGAACAGGAACACGACCACGATGACGATCAGCACCGCTTCGGCCAGGGTCTTCACCACCTCGTCGATGGAGGCCTGGATGAAGCGGGTGGCGTCGTAGGCGATGGACACCTTCAGATTCGGCGGCAGCTGAGCCTCCAGCTCCGGCATGAGCGCCCGCACGTGCTTGATCACGTCCAGGGGGTTCGAGCTGGGCGTACCCTTGATGCCGATATAGACGGACGGAATGCCGTCGAATGAGCTGATCGAGTCGTAATTCTCCGCGCCCATCTCCACGCGTGCGATGTCACGCACCAGCACGCGGCTGTCGCCCTCCGTCTTCACCGGAATGGCCGCGAAAGCCTCGGGGGACTTGAGGTCGGTGGCGGCGTTGATGCTGGTCACCACGTATTGGCCCTTCACCTCGCCAGCGGCGGACAGGAAGTTGTACTTGCGCACGGCATCGTTGACGTCGCTCGCAGTGATGCCATACGCAGCCATGCGCACCGGGTCCAGCCAGAGCCGCATGGCGAATACCTGGTTGCCGAGGATCTCCGCCTCGGCCATGCCCGGCAGGGTGGCCAGCTTCGGCTGGATGACCCGCGACAGGTAATCGGTGATCTGCGGGTTGGATAGCTGATCGCTGTAGAAGCTGATGTACATCAGAGCCGTGGAGTCGGCGGCTTCCTTGGACAGCACCGGGTCCTCGGCGTCCTGCGGCAGTTGGTTCTTCACCTCGTTGGCCTTGGCCAGCAGCTCGGTGAAGAGGCGGTCGGAGTTGGCGCCGATACGGGCGTAGATCTGGATGATCGACAGGTTCTGCTGGCTCGACGAGGTCATGTAGTCGATGCCTTCGGCGCTCGCCAGGCTCTGTTGCAGCGGCTGGGTGATATAGCCCTGGATGGTCTCGGCGTTGGCGCCGGGGTAGGCCGTGGTTACCGTGATCAGGGCGTTTTCCATCTGCGGGTACTGGCGGATCACCAGCTTGCTGAAGGCCTGCATGCCCAGCAGCACGATCAGCAGGCTGACCACGGTCGCCAATACAGGCCGACGGATGAAAGGATCTGTGAAAGCCATATGCAATTCCTTCGCGCGCAGCCGTCAGTGCTCGGCGCGGGCTTGATTGTCAGGTTTGGCCAGCAGGCTCTGGTCAGGGACGATGGCGACGTGAGAGCCGTTGTCCAGCTTGAGCTGGCCGGAGGTGACCACCTGCTCGCCCGATTTCAGTCCCTTGAGCACGACGACCTGGCCATCGCGATGTTCGCCGGTTTCGATGAAGCGGCGTTCGACCACAAGGCTCGACTTGCCTTCGGCATCCTTCTCTTCGCCGACCACATACACCGAGTTGCCATAGAGCGTGTAGGTGATGGCGCTTTCCGGCACCACGATCCGCAGGTGTTCCCCGGGCAGCAGCACTTCCAGGTTGGCGAACATGCCGGGTAGCAGTTTGCCGTCCGGGTTCTGCAGCACCGCGCGGACCTGCAGGTTGCGTGTGGCCTCTTCCACTTTCGGGTTGATCGCGGCGATGTCGCCTTCGAAGACTTCGCCCGGGAAGGCTGCGACGCTGATGCGTACCCTCTGCCCGACGGCCAGCTGCGGAGCAGCCTGCTCCGGCAAGTAGAAGTCGACGAACAGGGTGCTCAGGTCCTGCAGGGTGGCGATGATGGTGCCAGAGGAGAGGAAGTCGCCTACATCAACCTGGCGAATACCGATGGTGCCAGTGAAGGGGGCGACGATGCGTTTCTTGCTGAGCAGGGCCTTGAGTTGGCCGACCTTTCCGGTAGCCGCTTGCAGTTCGGACGCCAGGCGGTCGAACTCGCTCTTGGAAATGTTCTGCCTGCTCACCAGGCTGCGACCGCGTTCGAACTCGACACGGGCCAGGCTAAGTTCCGCTTCAGACGTGGCCAGGCTGGCCTTTTCGACATCGCTGTCCATCTGGATCAGGGGTTGTCCCTGCTTGACCTTCTCGCCAGACAGGAACAGCACGTCCTGGACGGTGCCACTGGCTTCCACGGTCAGGTCTACGCCTTGCAGGGCCCTGAGGCTGCCGATAGCCGGCAGGCGGCTTTGCCAGGGGACTTCGACCGACTTCTCGGCGGAAACGTTGATCGGCGGTTGTGGGGCCGAAAAAGTCTGGACCTGCTTGTAGATCGAGAATCCTTTGTAGGCGGCGAGGGCGAGCACCACGAGGGCAACCACGCCCAGCATGATGAGCATGCGGCGGAGCAACATATTCCGGTTCCTTGGCAGGGCAAAATGAGGCCTGGGAATAGGCGAGGTTTGCACCTTAGTCCTAGTCCCAATTCAAGTCAAAGCCAAGAAATTTCGGAACGTTGCGAATTGGGGGTTTGGCCAGCCTTGAAGGCGATAATCGCCGGAGATCGTGAAGGATCGATGCAGGCAGTGTAGGTGGATCTTCGTGTTTTCTGATTGACGGGCCAGGAATGCCGCTTCAGCTCCGAGGCGAGGCATTTGTGCGGATTTGATGTCCCAGGAAGCCCCGGCAGCGGACTTCCTGGTGGATCAGGCGAGGTGCAGGTGGTTGTCCCAGAGACCGGCTGGTAATTGAAGCGGGGTGACGGCAATCGTTTCGCTTTGGCAATTATAGAGGCGGCAGCGTCCCTGGCCCGAGGTCACGACGAAACCGTCCCTGACCGCGCCGACCCCGGCGCAATCCGGCAAGGGTGCATCTAGCCGAATGGCTCCGGTGTCCAGGTCCCAGATGAAGAAACGGTTGCCGCGCGGTGCCGTCAATGCAACCAGGCGCAGGTCATCGTGGATTGCCACGCTGGCGGTGTACTGGTTCATCGCCAGGCGCTGCTCGTCGCCGAGCGGGAAGGGTAGGAAGGGTTGCCCAGGCCGCTTGATGGCCAGCAGGTCGGCATGGTCGCTCGCCTCGCCCATGTATTGCTGACCCGCGACGACAGTACCGTCGGCACCGATTGCCAAGTGGCGGATGCTGTTCATCTGCTGCGGCAGGGTTTCCCGGGAAAGCAGGCTGCCGTCCCGGCGCATCAGCACCAGGCTTGGCTCCATAGCATCGAGATTCATCTCGACACGGCTTTCGGCTTCAGTGCGAATGCCGCCATTGGCTACCACCAGGGTTTCCCCATCGGGCAGCCAGGCGACCTGGTGCGGCCCCAGACCGTGGGTGGAGAGTTCGCCGCTGTGAACAAGCTGCCCGTCTTGGAAGCGGTACTGGCCGAGTACACCGCGGCCAGGATCAGTGGTGTCATTCTCGGTAGCGTAGAGCCACTCGCCGTTGCGGTGGAACACCCCATGCCCGTAGAAGTGACGGTTCGGCTGCGATTGCAGGGTCTGCAGCAGGCGCCCATCGCGCAGGTCGACCAGGTAGCTCTCGGTTCCCGGGCGACGGGCGACGAAAAGTGCTACCGGCTCGCTCGGATGCTCGACGATGTCGTGGCAGCGCTGGGCGACGCGGGTGGCGAAGACCTGAGTGCCGTCCAGCCGGTAGCCCACCACGTAGTGATGTCCATCGGCGTCATCGCGGGCGGAGAGCAGCAAGGGCGAGCTGCCTTTGCGGCTCAAGGTCCAGCCGCCGAGCGTCACAGCGCCCAGCAGCAGGCTGGCAAGAGTGAGAACCTGGCGGCGCAGCATCTCAGTCACCGTCGTTGGCATTGAAGCCGAGTTGCACGCCCAAGGCGCGGGCCAGGTCGCCCGAGTGCAGGCGCTGGACCTTGTCCAGGCTGTCGTAGAAAACGTTCACCTGTGTGCGTCCGGCTTCGTCGGCGAGCAGGTCGGTGAGCGGCTTCTGCAGGCTGGTCAGCTGCTTCTCGGCGTCAGCGTAAGCAGCGTCGATGCGTTCAGCCAGGTCTTTCTGGTCACTTCCAAGCAGGCTGCGGATGCCTGGGCCGTCGACACCGCGCCAGAGGTTTTCGGCGCTGTCCAGGCTGGCGGCCAGGTTGCTCAGCGAGCTGTGGCTGCGCCAGGCCTCGGCTTGCATCGGCTGCGGCAGGCCTTTGGTCTGGCGGCCGAGCGGGGTGCCAAGCTTCTTCTTCAGGGTATCCAGGGCGGTGACCTGGACTCGCAGTAACTCGGAGATGGCTTCGTGGGAATCCGCGTAGCGCGTGTTGGGGAAAGTGCTGAGTTGCTCGAGCATGCCGTCTTTGGCGTTCCAACGCGCCAGGATCTCTTCGGCAAGGATCTTCTGGCGCTCGCCGATGGCCTGTAGCAGCGGGCAATAGCGGGCCTTTTGGGCGCCGTCGGCCATGTCCAGGTTGCTGTCGAACAGAATGTACTCGTAGGCGGACAGGCCCTGCACTACCACGCTCGATTTCGCCAGGGCGGCCGCATCGACTTGCGGCTGCGCCTTGATCAGTTGTTCGACCTGACGGCCAACCAGGTTTTTCTTGTCCGGCCAGAACAGCACCTGCCAGGCGCGGTTGCCCTCGGCCAGCGGGCCGATCATCAGTGGTTGCAGTTCGGCCCAGGCCTTCTGCGCGGCGAGAAAGTCCGCGCGAGCCTTATCCAGATCCTCCTTGCCGGAGCAGAAGGCCAGCGCGCTGGCAGCGAGCTGCTGGTCCGCCTCCACCCAGCGGCTGTAAGTCGGCAGGATCACCTGCTTGGCCAGGGCGGCAGCGGTCTGCGCCTGTGGGTCTTGTGGCGCGCAGGCGCCGAGGGCGAGGGCGGCAAGGCTGGAGAGCAACAGTTTGGGTCGGAACATTGCGGGGCTCCTTAAAGGGAATTCAGGAAGGCCAGCAGCGCGGCGCGCTGCCTGGCATCGAATTGCAGGACCTGCTGCCTGGCCGCTTCGGCCTCGCCTCCGTGCCAGAGAATAGCCTCGAGCAGGTTGCGTGCGCGGCCGTCATGGAGGAACTGGGTATGGCCATTGACGGTTTCGGTGAGGCCGACGCCCCACAGAGGCGGCGTCCGCCAGTCGCGGCCTCCTGCCCGGAATTCGTCACGGCCATCGGCGAGACCTTCGCCCATGTCGTGCAGGAGCAGATCGCTGTAAGGGCGGATGAGCTGGTTGGCCAGTTCAGGCTCGGCAGCATCCGCCGCCGTGGTGAAGCTTGGTGTGTGACAGCCCTGGCAGCCCGCCTGGTGGAACAGGCCTTTACCCTCCAGGACTTGCGGTGCTTCGACATCACGTCGTGCTGGCACGGCGAGGTTACGGCTGTAGAACAGCACCAGGCGGAGGATGTTGTCGCTGACCTCGGGCTCGCCGCCATTCACGGCCGTCAGGCAATCCGTCTGCGCAGGTGTGCAGTCGTCACGGGGCAGCAGGGCAGTTGTCAGGCCCATGTCGCCGGAGAAGGCGTGGGCATTCTGCTGGTTGAGGCTGGGTTGGCCGGCCTTCCAGCCGAAGCGGCCGAGTACGGTGTTGCCTGCGGCATCGTCCCAGACCTGGTTGGGGCGACCATGAATGCCGTCGCCGTTGCGGTCCTCGGGGTCGGCATTGGCGAGGATGGCCGATTCGGGGATGGCTTCCAGCAGACCCAGGCCGATCATCGGCGGAGCTATACGGGCAGAGAAGAGCGTATCCGGCTGCATGGGCCCGTAGCCCAGCTGGGTAATGGAGAGGCGCGGCTTGCGCAGCTCGACGCGGGTGCCGTCGGCGAAGCTCACCGGCAGGCTTTCGTACTCGATGCGAATCTTGCCCTCAGACGATACGCCGGGGTTGGCCATGTCCTGCAGCTGGCCGCCATAGACCGGCTCGGGCACCACTCCGAGGCGCTCGAGCATCCGCGCGTGTTCCGCTGATGAATCTGCCGGGATCGACAGGCGCACCAGCATGGAAACGGCATTGCCGGCGTTTGGTCCGGGCGGGTGGCCGCGGCCGTCCTTGACGTGGCAGTTCTGGCAGGCGTTGGTGTTGAACAGCGGTCCCAGGCCATCGCGGGCGATAGTGGTAGCGGGTGCGATCACCCAGGGATTGCGGAAGAAACTGTTGCCCACGCTGAAGTCCAGGCGGCGCGTCGGCGAGAGATTGGCCGAGGGCATGGAGAAGGCATTGCGGTCGAACTGGCGGACGGTTGCCGTGCCGCCGGAAAGTGCTTCGCCTGGTTCGGCCTGGGCGAACTTCGGCGCGTCGTCGCAGGCGCTGAGGCCGATGACCAGGAGCAGGGGCGACAGGCGGCGAAGGGCCGGTGGAACGAGCATGGGTGAGACTCGGACGGCGAAAATTCAGGCGCGCAAGCTTATCAGGCTGAGGGGATTTGAATAAGAGGGATTTGCGTTTACTTATAGGTGCCAGGACTGGCTTGTGGGAGCGATTTTGTCCGCGAATCAGCCTTCAGGGCTGCCCTTCAGAACTCGGCCAGGGCCGCTGCGCGGCCTTTCGCAAGTGAATTCGCCCCTCAGGTGCGGGAGGTCATTTCTTCGAGCACAAAAAAGCGGATGCGGCACTGAGCCGCATCCGCTTTTGGTCACCGCAGCGTCGATCAGAACTGGTGATCGGCGTTGTCCGGCTTCAGGTCGGTGATGCCGAGCTTGGCCGAAGCCTGCTCGATGGCACCGGTCTGCTTGACCAGGGCGGCGATGGCATCGCGCACCAGTTGCTGGTCGGCGGTATTGTCGGCGGCGATCAACTGGTCGAAGTGCACGTCCTTGTTGGCGCTGTCGACCAGGGCCTGCAGCTTGCCTTCGGTAGCTTCCAGGTCGGCCTTCAGGGTGGTGTCGGTCGGTGAGTCGATCTTGGCGACAAGGGACGACAGGCTCGGGCCGCTCAGGGTGGTTCCGTCGACCTTCTTGTACTCGCCCAGGTAGACGTTGCGGATACCCTTGCCGTTGTAGAAGTGCGAGTTGTGGGTGTTGTCGCTGAAGCAATCGTGCTCGTCTTCGGTGGAGTTGGCTTCCAGCGCGACTTTCATGCGCTCGCCAGCCAATTCGCCGAGGGACAGGCTGCCCATGCCGAAGAGCATCTTGCGCAGGCCGGACTCGACCGGTTCGGCCTCCAGCTTGGCGCGGTAGTTGTCGGCGACGCCGGTTTTCCACTGGCCGACCATGTATTCAGCGTCGGCGACCAGCAGGTCGGTGGCGGCTTTCAGGTAGGCACGACGACGCTCGTTGTGCTCGCCAGTAGCGCCTTTGCCGACCACGTAGTCGGTGGCAGGGCGGTTGCCCGCGCCGGGCTTGGTGCCGTTGAGGTCCTGACCCCAAAGGAGGAACTCGATGGCGTGGTAGCCGGTGGCGACGTTGGCTTCGGAGCCGCCCAACTCGTTGAGGCTGGCCAGTTTTTCGCCAGTGATTTCAGTGACGTCGATCTTGTCTTCGCCAACCTGGATCTCAGTGTTGGCGATGATGTTCGCGGTAGCGCCCGGGTTGCCAAGGGCATGCTGGTAGTCGCCCGCAACGTAGTCGATCAGTCCTTCGTCCAGCGGCCAGGCATTCAGCTGGCCTTCCCAGTCATCCACAACCGGGTTGCCGAAGCGGAACACTTCGCTCTGCATGTACGGGACGCGGGCAGCCAGCCAGGCTTCGCGAGCAGCGTTCAGGGTGCCAGCATTGGGGGTAGCGAGCAGAGCGTCGACGGCTTTCTGCAGGTTCACCGCGGTGCTGTGGGCGTCGGTGAACACGGCCAGGGCCAGGTCGGCGTAGTGGCTGACGATCTTTTTGCCTTCGGCCTGGTCGATATTGGCGGCGGCTGGTGCGCTGCTGGTAGCGGCTGGGGCGGCGGCTTGCGGAGCTGCGGCTTTCTCTTTGTCGTCACCGCAGCCGGCGAGCGAGATGGCGACAGCGAGCAGGCTGGCGGTAGCCAGGGGCATGCGAATCATGGAGAGATCCTTTGCGTCTGAGGTGATGGCCATATGGGGGCACGTGAAAACCGCAACATAATGCGAAAGATTTTCATTTTTGGAAAGACTTGGGTTTGAGCCGAGATCAGCACTTGTGCACCGGGACTCTGCACGGCGTCCTGCTTGCCCTTAGAATGCCTCGAATCCCAGGTCCCGCAGCGTTCAAGGAGAAGCCTGCATGAGTCTGACCAGTGTTGCCCTGATCGTGGTGTTGCTGCTCGCTGCCGCCTACGCAGTGATCCTCTACAACGCGCTGGTGCGCTTGAAGCATGGTGTTGGCAAGGCTTGGTCGAACATCGAGGTGCTGCTCAAGCAGCGCCACGATGAACTGCCGAAGCTGGTGGAGACCTGCAAGCAGTACATGCAGCATGAGCGCACCACCCTGGAGCGGGTGATCGCCGCGCGTAACGCCGTGGCCAGTGCCCGCGAGAAGGGTGATATCGGTGCCCTTGGCCAGGCCGAGAGTGGGCTGCGGGCGGGCCTCGGGCAGTTGTTCGCGTTGGCGGAAAATTATCCACAGCTCAAGGCGAACGAAAGTTTCCAGTTCCTCCAACAGCGCATCAGCGGACTGGAGAACGGTATCGCCGACCGCCGTGAGCTTTACAACGAGGCGGTCAACCTCAATAACGTGCGCATCGAGCAGTTCCCGGATGTGATCATCGCCGGTCTGTTCGGTTTCAAGGCCGCTGAACTGCTGGAATTCAGCGAGGCCGAGAAGGCCGACGTCGACCTCAAGTCGCTGTTCGGTTGAGTCCGCCTGTGGATATCGCGGGCCTGACTATCAGCCTTGGCTTCAGCCTGGGGGCATTCGCGGGGGGTGGCTGGTGGTGCTTGCGTCGACTGGCACAGGCCCGCTTGTTGCTGGATACCCCGACCTCGAAGATCCGTTCGGCTGCCCAAGGGTACGTGGAGCTGTATGGCGTGCTCCATGAGCAGGGAGATGCCCCCTTGCTCGCGCCGCTGACTGGCAAGCCGTGCCTCTGGTGGCGCTTTCGCATCGAGGAATACTCCGAGAGCGGCAAGAGGAAGAGCTGGCGGGTGCTGGAAAGCGGTGTGAGCGATGCCTGGCTATGCCTGGCCGACGCAACCGGCAAATGCCTGATCGACCCGAGGGGGGCCGAGGTGCGCCCGGCCACTCGTGAAGTCTGGAAGGGCAGCCAGCGGCATCCTCGAGCGGGCGCCGCTGCTTTCGGCAGCGGCGCCTGGCTATCGAGTGGGGGCGAGTACCGTTATACGGAGGAGCGCCTGCACGTAGGCGAGCCGCTTTACGCCATTGGTGATTTTCGTACGAGTGGTGGTGGGCGTAAGGGCCTGGACCTGGCGGTGGCGCAAGGCGCGGTGATTCGCGAGTGGAAGAGCGACTTTTCCGGACTGCTGCAGCGTTTCGACAGCGATGGAGACGGCCAACTCGGAGAAGCTGAATGGAACCGCGTACGTCTGGCGGCCCAGTTGGAAGCGGAGGATCGCCATCGGCACGCGAGCACAGCGCCGGCACTCAACCATTTGCGCCGTCCTGCCGAAGCGCAGCCATTCCTGCTGTCCAGTCATGGCGAGGATGTGCTGGCCCGGCACTTCCGCTGGCAGGCGTTGTTTGGCGCTCTGCTTTGCGTGGGCGGCGCGGTAGTGACTGTTTATCTATTGCGGGTGACTGGGCTTCTGTAGAGCAGGGCCGTGGCCTGCTTGACCAATGAGTTCGCCCCCATATGGAACTGTCCGTCAGGGAGCATTCATAGCGTGGCGGGGTTGGAAGCTGCGTTGGACAGGCGCCGGGCCTGCTTGAGGTAGAGGGTCAGTTCGCGGGCGGGCAATGGTTTGCTGTAGAGGTAGCCCTGACCTTCGTTACAGCCCTGGGCGATGATGTAGGTCTCTTGCTCTGCCGTCTCCACACCTTCGGCTATCACTTGCATACCCAGGTTGCGGGCAAGCTGGATGATGGCGCGCACGATGGTGGCGTCGTCCTCGTCTTCCAGCACGTCCTGGACGAAGCTCTTGTCGATTTTGATCTTGTCCAGCGGCAGGCTCTTCAGGTAGCTGAGTGAGGAGTAGCCAGTCCCGAAGTCATCGATCGCGATCAGCGCTCCGGAGCGGCGCAGGCTCAGCAGGTGTTGGGCGGCGGTGGAGATGTCTTCCATCAGGCCGGTTTCGGTGACCTCCAACTCCAGGCTGCGTTGTGGCAGACGATAGACCTGTAGCAGGTTGTTCACGACACGCGGCAATTCAGCGTGGTGCAACTGCACGGTGGACAGGTTGATGGCCATGCGCAGTTCGCTGAAGCCCTGGTCGTGCCATTCGCGCAATTGGCGGCAGGCTTGGTCCAGCACCCATTCACCGATGGCGATGATGGTGCCGTTCTGTTCGGCCAGGGGGATGAACAGGTCTGGCGGCACGAGGCCTTGTTGCGGGTGCTGCCAGCGGAGCAGTGCCTCGACGCCGACGACGCGGTGGTCCCGATAGTCCACCTGGGGTTGGTAGACGAGATGCATCTCGCCACGCTTGAGGGCTTCGCGCAGGTCTTTTTCCAGCTCGCGCCGGCGGCGCATTTCGCTGTCCACACTGGCGATATAGAACTGGTAGCGGTTGCGCGAGCGGCTCTTGGCCAGGGTCATGGTCTGTTCGGCTTTCTGCAGCAGCTTCTCGGTGCTGTCGCCATCTTCGGGGAAGAGGGTGATACCGATGGTGGCGCGCAGGCGGACTTCCTGCTGTTCGAGTGAGAAAGGGACTTCCAGGTCGTCGAGCACGCTCTGCGCCAGTTCGGCGGCTTCATAGGGTTGCTCGATATCGGCCTGGACCAGGGCGAACTGGTCGCCACCTAGGCGGGCCAGGGCGCCGAGACGGCCGCTGTGGCCGCGTAGCCGGTCGGCGAGGGCGATCAGCAACTGATCGCCGGTCTGGTAACTGAACTGCTCGTTGACGCCCTTGAAGTCGTCAAGGCCGACGCACAACACTGCGACGCGGCGTTGAAGGCGACCGGCGTCTTCGAGGATGTGGTCCAGTTGCTGCTGCAATTGCTGGCGGTTCGGCAATCCGGTCAGGAAGTCGTACTGGGCCATGCGTAACAGGCTGTTCTCGGCTTCCCGGCGCAGGTGGGTATTTCGCTCAATGGAAGCCAGCAGCTCATTGGCCGTGCTTATCCACAGGCCGATTTCATTCTTTTCGTTGCCCTTGAGCATCGGCAGCTTGTGCTCGCTGGGGCGGTCAGGGTTGATGCTGGTGAGATGCTCGATGATCTTCGACAGTGGCTTGGTCAGGAGCCAGTGGTAGACGAGGTAGAGCACCAGGCCCATGGCCAGGGCTCGCAATACACCGGAAATGAAGATGATCACCGAACTGGCGACGAAGTCCTGGCCGTAGGGGGCTGTATCCAGGGTGATGCTGAGGTCGCCGTAGTATTCGCTGTACGGGCTGCGCCCGACCAACTGGGTTGTATAGGTCTGTTCCTTGCCGAGGATGGGGTCGGTGAGCCAGCGGGTCGGCAGGTTCGTCAGCGGCCTTTCCTTCTCCGCCAGCATCGGCTCCTTGGGATGGCCGATTGAGGCATGGCGTACCGATTCGTGTTGGAACAGGCCTTCGATGACCTGCATGCCCATCTCGCGATCCAGGCTGTACACCGCCTGGGTGGAGGGATCGCGAAACATGCCGAGGATTCGGTGGGCATCGCTGGTTACCGCTTGGCGAGTCTTGTAGGCATCGAACACGATCTGGGCGCAGCTCAATACGACTCCGACCACCAAGGCCGATAGCAGCACCACGCGCAACAGCTTCATGGACAAGCTGTGTTTGAGATCCAACTTCAAAAGGAGATTCCTTGTTCGATGCCGCCTGGCGTCAGACCGCTGTGAGTATTGGCAAACACGGTGTGGCCGTCAAAGGGCAAGCGTCAGAATGCCACTACGTGTCGCATTATCTCGACTGGTCTCCCTGTGCCATGCCGGTTCGATACTCGCCTAGCTTGAGGTTGGCGCGTGAATTTCCATTTGTGCATGCCAAATATGAAGAAACCCGGCATAGGCCGGGTTTCTTCAGGGGTCACGCTGGACTCAGGCTGCGTAGTTCTTGGCTACGAAGTCCCAGTTGACCAGGTTCCAGAACGCCTCGACGTACTTAGGACGCAGGTTGCGGTAGTCGATGTAGTAGGCGTGTTCCCAGACGTCGCAGGTCAGCAGCGGGGTGTCGCCGCTGGTCAGCGGTACGCCAGCGCCGATGGTGCTGGCCAGGGCCAGGGAGCCGTCGGCTTTCTTGACCAGCCAGGCCCAGCCGGAGCCGAAGGTGCCGATGGCGGTCTTGGTGAACTCTTCCTTGAACTTGTCGAAGGAGCCGAAGGCTGCGTTGATCGCATCAGCCAGGGCGCCAGTGGGTTGGCCGCCGCCGTTCGGGCTCAGGCAGTTCCAGTAGAAGGTGTGGTTCCAGATTTGAGCCGCGTTGTTGAAGATGCCGCCGGAGGAGGTCTTGATGATCTCTTCCAGGCTCTTGCCTTCGAACTCGGTGCCCGGCACCAGGTTGTTCAGGTTGACCACGTAGGCGTTGTGGTGTTTGCCGTGGTGGTATTCCAGGGTCTCGGCGGACAGGTGCGGCTCGAGGGCGTTTTTCTCGTAAGGCAGCGGCGGCAATTCGAAAGCCATGATGGATCTCCTACTCAGGTCAGGTCGGTGCGTCTCGCGCGGGGCCGTTCACGGTCGGCCGAAAGGTGCGGCTGGGGTTGCTCCCCTTTTTGCCGCAAGCCCCGGATCATAGCACCCGACCTGGGGCATATCCACGCAGCAACTGTGTGGAAAAGGCCGCTCCACGGCCATCGAGTAGACGGTCGTGGCGCGGTCTTGAGCCTTACTGGCCGAGCATCAGTTGGGCGGCCATGCCGAACATCATCAGGGCAACGGTGAGGTCGAGCACTCGCCAGGTGGCGGGGCGCGCCAGCCAGGGGGCGAGCCAGGCCGCACCGAGGGCGAGGGCGAAGAACCACACCAGCGAGGCGCTGGCCGCGCCCAGGGCGTAGGCGCCTGGCACCGTCTGGTGAGCCCCGAGCGAGCCAATGAGCAGGACGGTATCGAGATAAACGTGAGGGTTGAGCAGGGTCACCGCCAGCGCTGCAAGAAGAACGGCTCGGCGCGAGCGAGGGCCGGTTTCGGCTCCTTGCCCCAAGGCGGTGGGGCTGATGGCGCGACGCAACGCTTGTACGCCGTACCACAGCAGGAACGCGGCGCCACCCCAGCGGGCGATGTTCAGCAGCAGCGGGTTCTGCGCCAGCAGCGTGGCCAGGCCGAAGACCCCGGCGCTGACCAGCAGCGCATCACAGACCACACAAAGTGCGGCTACCGGCAGGTGATGCTCACGGCGCAGGCTCTGCGCCAGGACGAAGGCATTTTGCGCGCCGATGGCAATGATCAGGCCGGCGGCCATCAGCAGGCCGTTGATATAGCTTTGCCACATGGCGATCACTCCGGTTGGGCGTGGGCGGCGAGCGCGCGGAGCGTGGACAGCGCCCGCTCGGCATCGCGGCTGGCGACGAACAAATGGTCGTGGAAGTAGCCCGCCACCACGTTACAGCTGATGCCCGCCTGGGCCAGGGCGGCGGCGAAGGCGGCCGTCAGGCCCACGGCGCTGAGCGAGGAATGGACCTCCAGCGTGATCCAGGCAGCGACATAGTCGTAGGCCAGGTCCAGGCGGTCGGCGTCTTCGCGAGGGAGGATCACCGTCAGCCCTTCGCGCTCCCGGAAGCTGCCGACAGGCTGGTTACCTTGCAGCTGTTCTGGCCCCTCCAGCGTGCAGTAGACGTATTCCCCGGGGTTGAGCCGGGGCTCCATGCTGCGGATCAGGATTGAAAGAGAGGTCTCGCCAGCCATGGGCATGTCCTGTCGTGAATGAGGTTGGATGTGGCGAGTGTGTGGCGTTGCCCTGTATAAGGAAAACAAATCATGCTGATCTCCCATTAGGAAAACTGATTTGTTCGATTACAAATTGTTGGCTGCCCTGGCCGCCGTGGTGGAGCAGGGTGGTTTCGAGCGTGCCGCTCAATTGCTGGGGCTATCGCAGTCGGCCGTTTCGCAGCGGATCAAGCTGCTCGAGGCACGCGTGGGCCAGCCGGTGCTGGTGCGCGCTACGCCGCCCACGCCCACCGAGGTGGGCACGCGGCTACTCAACCATGTGCAACAGGTGCGGCTGCTGGAGCGTGACCTTCAACGCCAGGTTCCTGCGCTGGAGGAGGGCGGGGCGCCGGAGCGCCTGCGCATTGCCCTGAATGCGGACAGCCTGGCTACCTGGTGGGCCCACGCGGTAGGTGACTTCTGTGCGGAGCAGCAGGTTCTGCTTGATCTGGTGGTGGAGGATCAGGAGGTCGGCCTCAAGCGCATGCGGGCAGGCGAGGTGGCGGCCTGTGTCTGTGCCGCCGAACGACCGGTGGCCGGGGCACGCAGCCTGATGCTGGGCGCCATGCGGTACCGCGCGCTGGCCAGCCCTGCCTTCATCGAGCGGCATTTTCCACAGGGGGTGACACCGGAAGCCCTGACCCGCGTACCGGCCATTGTCTTCGGGCCGGACGATCTGCTGCAGCACCGTTATCTGGCGTCATTGGGGGTTGAGGGCAGCTTCATCCACCACCTGTGTCCTTCCTCGGAAGGGTTCGTGCGCCTGGCCGAAGGCGGCCTGGGCTGGGGCCTGGTGCCGGAGCTGCAGGTCAGCGCGGAACTGGCCCGTGGCGAGTTGCGGGAACTGCTGCCCGGCAAACCCATCGATGTGCCGCTCTATTGGCACCATTGGCGGCATGGGGGCGATCTGCTCGGCATCCTTACCGACCACCTGGCCAGGGCTGCAGGCCGCTGGTTGGTGCCACGTCCGGCATGACTGCCCGTCGACCCAGGCGTGCGGAACATTGCTCGCGCGGGGTGTTCAGAGTCGCAGGATTGGCTCGCGATGCCACGTTCGCGGCGCGACGTGGCTGCTAGAGTCGCGAGCACAATGATAAAAGCCTGGGAGTGATCGATGAAGATTCTGGTTACAGGGGCGAGTGGCTTCATTGGCGGGCGCTTTGCCCGTTTCGCCCTCGAACAAGGGCTGAGCGTGCGGGTCAACGGCCGCCGTGCTGAAGCGACGGAACATCTGGTCCGGCGGGGCGCAGAGTTCATGCAGGGCGACTTGTCCGATCCTGAATTGGTGCAGCGGCTCTGCATGGATGTCGAGGCCGTGGTGCATTGTGCCGGCGCGGTGGGCGTGTGGGGCAGATACCCGCAGTTCTACCAGGCCAACGTTCAAGTGACCGAGAACGTCGTCGAGGCGTGCCTGAAGCAGCGGGTTCGCCGCCTGCTGCACCTGTCGTCGCCATCCATCTATTTCGATGGCAAGTCCCACGTGGGCCTTAAAGAGGAGCAGGTGCCCAAGCGGTTCTCCGACCACTATGGCGCCACTAAATACCTGGCTGAGCAGAAAGTCTTCGCCGCCGAGGAGTTCGGCCTTGAGGTCATGGCTTTCCGCCCGCGCTTCGTCACCGGCGCCGGGGATACCAGTATCTTCCCCAGGCTGATCGCCATGCAGCGCAAAGGGCGGTTGTCGATCATCGGCAATGGCCTGAACAAGGTCGACTTCACCAGCGTGCAGAACCTCAATGACGTCCTGCTCAGCGGCCTGCTGGCGGCGGCGCCTGCGCTCGGCAAGGCCTACAACATCAGCAATGGCAAGCCGGTGCCCCTATGGGACGTGGTCAACTATGTGCTGCGTCAGTTGGGCGTTCCGCCGGTCACCCGGCATCTGCCGTTCGGCGTGGCATACAGCGCCGCGCTGCTTAACGAGACCGTCTGCAAGTTGCTGCCGGGGCGGCCAGAACCTTCGCTGTTCCGTCTTGGCGTTGCGGTTATGGCACGGGACTTCTCCCTCGACATCAGTCGCGCACGGCAGCACCTGGGCTATGACCCGCAGGTAAGCATCTGGACCGCGCTGGATGAGTTCTGTGGCTGGTGGAAAGCCCTGCAGCCTTAGTGCCATATGGGCAGCGCCTAACCGCGGAGCGGGCCGGCGTACTGGGTGTACTTGCGGATCAGTTCTTCCTCGCTCGGTGGGGGCGCTTTGAGCCTGATGCCCGTCAGTGTGCTGAGGCGCTCGCCCAGTGCACGGGTGGCCTCCAGTTGCGATTCAGCGCAGGCATTGACCATCGATTGGATGGCGTCAGGCTGGCTGAGGCGGATATCGACGGACTGTTCGTCTCGTAGCTGACGCCGCAGTGCTTGCATGCAATCCAGGACAGCCTTGGTCAGTTCCACTCGTCTTCCCCCTATGGTTGAAGCACGCTGCGCTCTTCTGCTGAAGGGGCAGGGTTTGTCGGAATCATTCAGGTCGGCCCGCTGTGCCCTGGCCGCACCGGCAAGTGGCTAGCAAGGGGCGTACCACCTGTCGGAGATCGGAACCGTGCGGCGATCCGGAGGTCGATTTAAAAGCGCTGCCCCTAGGCGGTGCGTCTTGCACTGGCTTGGCGCGACGCTGATGGGCAGGTTTCGAATCGGTATACTGCCGCTCAATCGTGTTTCTGCGTTTTTCTCTGAAGGTTCCCCCATGCGTAACGATGCCCTTGATGATGTGGATGATATCCCCAGCCTGACTACTGACGCCCATGATCGCGACGAGTTCGGCCATCACCCAGCGGCAGCCGCGCCGCTGGGTTCCAGTAGTTATGGTCATCCCGCCAACAGCCCGATGGTGGTGAAGAGCGCCAGCACTGGCCCACTCTGGGCCTTGATCGGTGCCCTGGTGATCGCCCTGGGTGGCCTGGGCTGGTGGAGCTTTCAGCAGATCAGCCTGATGGAGCAGCAGCTGGTGGCCACCCAGGAAAGCTTCGCTCGCATCAGCGAGGAGGCCGCCGGTCGCATCCAGGACATCAACGGCAAGGTGGTCGCCACCGAGTCCAACGTCACCAGCGGCAGTGAGTCGCTGAAGCTGCAGATCAGACAGTTGCAGAACAAGGTGGTGGAGCTCAGCAAGCAACAGCAGAACGTTGCCGCCCAAGTCGGTAACCAGGGCAAGCGCGTCGATCAACTGGCTTCCGACTTCCGTGCCCAGCAAGGCGCCGCGGGCCAAGTGGATGGCAAGTTGAGGGCGCTGGCTGAAGAGCAGTCCCGGCTCAAGTCGTCGCAGGGGGATCTGGCCAGACTCGACGAGCGTCTAAAGGGCCTCGGTAGCGACCTGGACGTGCTGAAGAAGCAGGGCAACCCGAACCAGGCCATCAAGAGCCTCGAGCAGGACCTGCTGGTGCTGCGTAGCCAACTGGACAACCGCCCGGCCCAGGCCCAAGGCGCCAGCACGGCAGAATTCGATGCCTTCCGTGCGCAGATGACCCGTAACATCAGTGCCCTGCAGACCCAGATGCTGAACCTGCAGCAGCAGATCAATACGCGTTGAAGGCGGGATCTCCAGCCTTCACGCCCCTTTATCCCTCCCCCTACCGCCTCTCCCGTTAACGGGAGAGGCGGCCGATCGTGCAACCTGCCTGCAGCTTCTCGTAGATACAAGGTTGGCGCTGAGCGTAGCGGAGCCCGCCGACCTGCAGCACCGCATCTACCTTCGCCTGACATCAGAACTGGTAAACGTAATTCAGGTAAATCCGATTGCCATTGTGGGTAATGATGCCCGCCGGTCCGAATGAGGTATTGAAGCGGGATATCCCGTCCGGCTCGCCCTTGGTGCGGAATTCGTTGTGCAGCCACGCCACGTTCAGACCTTTCAAATATCCCTCGAAGTTGTACTGAAGTAAGCTTTGGAACTCCTGCGTGAGAATTCGTCATAACCAGCGGCGTGGTCGGAGAATGCGTAGTGGGTATCCAGTCTTGGTTGCGGAAGACCGAAAAAGGAAAAGTCCATTCCGCCCATCAGTTTGAACATTTCTTCTTCTTCCAGTCCAAAGAAGTAAAACAACTTGGCGCTGCTGTTCCAGGTTCCATGATCCTTGCTGAAGAAAAGTCGATCAAAATCATCGCCACGCACTTTGTTGTAGGTAATTCCGGCATGAAAATGGTCCGTACGGTATTTCGCCGACAGGTCGAGGTAACGCGCATCATGCGAACTCTCAGCCTCGTAAAGCCCGCGCACACCCTCGTATTCGAAGCGATCGCCAGCGTCCTCCTGCATACCCTGGGTGGCGTAAAGATCGAGGTACTGCCCCGGGGGCCAGTTGGATACTGTGCTGCAGTTTGACCGAGGCCACCCTGAGGGAGTCCTCCGACTCGGAGTATTCGACCTGCAGGCGGCTACCCCAGGGCATTGCATAACCCAACCCGACTCGTTGCGGGCACTGAGGCCGTTGATATGGCTGAAGCGCAGTGCCAGCCCGCCAAGTGTGTAGTCGAGGTCGAGGCCCAGGGTCGAGGGAGGCAGGATGCGTGATATGGGGTCATCGAAGTATTGCGCGTAGCGACGACTCTTCTTGCCGGCCCCCAGTTGCAGTTCACCGCCTTCTCCGGCTAGGCGACCGCGCAGGTACGCTTCGACCGGCTTGGCGATGCCGTGGGGCGATTGCACCGAATCGTCGGCTTCCAGGTCGCTGATATTGTTGGCTTCGCTGCCGACATAAAGATCGTCCGCCAGGCCATAGCTGTAGTCGAAGCCCAGTACGTCCCGATACCAGCCAGAGTTGAAGTTGAACAAGGCTGCCTGCACCCATTCGTTACGCGTCGGCCCTACGCCGTCTCCATTGTTTTCTTTCCAGTAGAACTGGCTGTAACGTAGGGAAGTTCGGCTGTCGCCGATGAATGCATCCGCACTCGCACGCCCTATGGCGCTCAAGCAGGCCAGGCCTGCGAGGCACTTTTGCGCAATCCGCATTTCATCACCTTCTTATTCTTCTTGAATGATGGAAAGGCCGTATAAACGGGTGTGGCCTATTGTCGATTCGGGGGAATAAAGGGCAATTGAATTGAGTTCCACCACGCGGAATCGCGGATGATCAAATTTCAAGGAAATGATTGTTTACTCGCACGCTAAAGCATTGTGAGTGGCTGATTTTCAATGGTGGGAAGTTAGTGAAGGCTAACGAATTTTGACGCGTCTCGGCCAAGTATCAGCCGAGGCTGTGCTGCAATTGATCGATAGCTCCGGCCAGATCGACCAGATGGCGTTGGCGTACCCGCTCGACACTGTCCTGATCCCTTGGCCAGTGCAGGGCGATGTTGCCGACCAGGCGCCCCTGGGCGCGTACCGGCAAGGCCGCGGATGCGTCGGCACCGGCGCGGCTGGCCATCAGATAACCGCGAGCGGGTAAGGAGGACAACGAAAGCCGGTTCCACAGGGTGGAACCGGGGCGCAATGGCCTGGAATTGCAGGGGGATGGCGAATCACTTCAATGCAGGACGACTCAGAAGCGTCCCACGGTGCAGGGGGAACCAGGGGAGCTAGCGCGGCAGGCGGTAGTCTTCAGGCCCCATCAGGTCCATACCGCACTCGAGGTTTTCGATCCAGTAGAGGAAGGCGCTGATCATCTCGCGGCCCACGAAGGGGCGACCGTGTTGCGGGACGATCATTTCCACATCCATCCCTCGCACCATATCGACCCAGAGCCGGCAGATCTTGTTGCTGGCCATATAGCGGCGGTGAAAGCCCTCCATGTTCGGTACATGGTTGACGAAGTCGCGCACGGGAGTGGCGTCTTCCACCAGGGATGCCCCCATATCGCCGGAGAAGAGGATACGGCTGACCGGGTCGTAGAGCTGGAAGTTGCCCACCGAATGGAGGAAGTGCGCCGGTACTGCCTTCAGTTTGCATTTGCCCAGTGTGATCGATTCCCCACGGTCGGGGAGGGCGATGATCCGGTCATAGGTGGAGATGCCGTGGCTGATGGCCAGGTAGTTGGCTGTGAGGTGCGGCAGGAAGCGCGCCCAGAGCTTGGAGCAGATCACTCGGGCGCGGGTATGCAGCAGCCATTTGGCCAGGGAGGCGATGATGTCCGGGTCCTGGTGTGAGGCGAAGATGAAGGTGAGGTCCTGCACCGGGATGTGCTTGGAAAGCTCAAGGGACAGCGGCGTGTAGGTCAGGTCTCCGCCCGGGTCGAGCAGCAGGTACTGCTCGTTGTCGGTTATCAGGAACTGGTTGGATTGCACGCCTTCGCCGCTGACCAGATCGTCGAACATCAGGCATTGATGGGTGCCGTTGTCGAACAGCACGATAGGCTCGCGGCGCATGGAAACCTCAGATGAAAAAACGACGCGCAGATGTAAGGCATTTCTGAAAGACGAGTGCTGATCCAGATCAAGGCACCGGATAGCGGGGGACGACCCATCAATCGCCCCTAGATGGGTATCCATCCATCCTGCAACTCAAGCTCTCATCCGAGCCCTAACGACGACAGCGCCTTCTCCAGCCGCTTCGCCCTCGGGCCGCTGGCGATGTCCAGCACACCCTGGTCGCGCTTCCAGAGCTTCGCCCATGCTTCAGGTCCGCTGGCAAACGCCGCGTCCAGTTCGCCCTTGATTGCCTGGAACTGGGCGAACAGCGACGCAAGCAACACATGCATGGCGGGCATGTTGGCGCACTGCCGAGCGACTTCAGCGGCTCCGGCCAGCAGGCCGAGAAGGCGCAGCTGCAGCGCCTGCGACCAGGCGCATTCGCGGCCGACGCCATGTAGCCACGCACAGAGCGCGGCCAGTACGTGGAGGTCCTCAAGGCTGCGGAAGGGCTTCACGTAGGCATCCCAGCCGTCGCCCGCCAGGCGCTCGCAATGGGCGCCTTCCAGAAGCAGGCGTGCATGGGGCACCTCCGGCATCAGCGGCAATGGCTTCAGCGGCTCGATGCGTACGCCAGGGGCACCGTTGCGTACCACCACCAGGGCCAGGCGAGGTGACTCGCCAACGGCTTCCTCGCGCGCCGCCACCAGCAGCCAGTCAGCAGCATTGGCGGCGGTCACGAAGTCCTTGCGTCCACTCAAGCTGAGGCCGTCGAGCCGCGTCTGCATGTCCGTCGGGCGCACACTGCGGTTCTCGGTCACGCACAACGCGCCCAGGCTCTGCGGTGCGGAGGGCCAGAGCAGCCGTAGCGCACCCTGGTAACCGGCGAGAAAAGCCATGCCAGGTGTTGCCGCCAGGCGACCGCCCAGCACGGCCAGCTCAAATGGCGTCACCTCGCCCAGGCGTTCCAGCAACTCGCCGTAGGCATCATCCAGGACCGGGTTCAGGGGCTGGCGATCGGTGATCTCGAACAGGCGTTGCCAGGGCATGGGGGGCTCCTAAGGGGTTGTCATACAAGCATCATGCGAACGTCATGGGGGTGACACCGGGTCTACCTAGCCTGAGCTTGCACAACAAGATCGTCCGGCTGCAACCGGGATCGAGTCGGCCAACGGAGGCTTATTCATGACCCAGATCGCCATGACCCGCGACAGCGTCGCACCCAACGGGAAAAGCCCACGTCGCCTGCAGGCCGAGCGCCTGAAGGATATCGCTGCCATGCGGGAGGCTCAGTCGCTGCGCTACCGCGTGTTCAGCGCGGAGTTCGATGCCAAGTTGAACGGTGCCGAGTTCGGCCTCGACATGGATGACTACGATCCACACTGCCTGCACATCGGCGTACGCGACCTGGACAGCGGCGAGCTGGTGGCCACGACCCGCCTGCTCGACCATCGGGCCGCCCACGACCTGGGCCGCTTCTACAGTGAAGAGGAGTTCCGCCTCGATGGCCTGGGCGAGTTGCAAGGGCCGGTGCTGGAGATCGGTCGCACCTGCGTCGATCCGGCTTATCGCAATGGCGCCACCATTGCGGTGCTCTGGGGCGAATTGGCTGAAATCCTCAATGAAGGCGGCTATCGCTACCTGATGGGGTGCGCGAGCATCCCGATGCAGGATGGCGGCGTCCAGGTCCAGGCGATCATGCAGCGTCTGCGCGAACGCTATCTCCGCACCGAACACTTGCGTGCCGAGCCCAAGAATCCGCTGCCGGAGCTGGAGCTGCCGGGCAACGTGATTGCTGAAATGCCGCCGTTGCTCAAGGCTTACATGCGCCTGGGGGCGAAGATCTGTGGCGAGCCCTGCTGGGACCCTGATTTCCAAGTAGCGGATGTATTCATCCTGCTCAAGCGCGACGAGCTCTGCCCGCGCTACGCCCGCCACTTCAAGGCGGCGGTTTGAAGTGGGAATGCTCAAGAGCCTGCGCTTCCAGGGGCGAGTCGCCCGATTGCTGGCCGTGATCGGTGTTGGCCTGCTGCTGGCCGGTTGGATGACGATGCTCGAGCGCCTGCTGCGACGTGACCTGATGCCCACGCGGCAGCGCCTCACTCGTTGGTTCCTGGCGCGCTTGAGTGGGGCGCTGCCGTTTCGCATCCATGTCGTCGGAATTGTTCCGCAGGAGCCGATGCTCTGGGTCAGCAACCATGTGTCCTGGACAGATATCCCGCTGCTGGGGGCGCTGGCGCCGCTGTCGTTTCTGTCCAAGGCCGAGGTACGTGCCTGGCCGGTGGCAGGGTGGCTTGCGCGCAAGGCAGGCACGCTGTTCATTCGTCGCGGGTCGGGCGACAGCGGGCTGATTGGCCAGCAGTTGGGGCGTCACCTGGGCCTGGGACGCCACCTGCTGATCTTCCCTGAGGGCACGACCACGGACGGCAGCGGTTTGAAGGTTTTCCACAGTCGCCTGCTCACCAGTGCGGTGGAAATCGGCGTGGCCGTTCAGCCTGTAGCAATCCGCTACCTGCGCGACGACCAGCTCGACGAGGTGGCGCCCTTCATCGGAGACGACGATCTGCTCTCGCATCTGCTGCGGTTGTTGCGCAACGAGCGGGCCGAGGTCCACATCCAATTGCTGGAACCCATCGCCAGCGCGGGGCTCAGCCGCACCCAATTGAGCCTGCGCGCCAGGAAAGCTGTTCAACTGGCGCTGTTTGGTGAAGACGAGAAGGACATTGCAGCCTGAGCGCTACTCAGCGCTTGGCAGGCGGCACCGTGAGGATGTCGCATTCAAGTTCGCGCATCGCTGCGTCGGCGACGCTGCCGATCATGATGCGCTTGACGCCCGTAAGCCCGCGCGTGCCCATCACCAGCAGGTCGGTGGGCGTGTCGTTCACGAGGCGGCGCAGTACGGTCATGGGCAGGCCTTCCTCGACCAGGCGTAGCCCAACCAAAGACTCCAGTCCTTCCCGGTGCAGGAAGTCATCCAGCTCTCGGGTAATCCGGGTGCGTTCAGCGACTGCATAGTCGCCCGGAATCGCTGCAGGCGCGCCCGGCGCACCGGCAGCCAGTAGCATCGTGCTGCCAAGAGGGTCGAAGGCATGCACTGTCCGCACGCCTGAGTCTGGCAGCAGGCCCAGATTGTGGCTGCTGCGCACAGCATGGGCAGAGGTGGAGGAGCAGTCGACAGCGAGCAGTGGGGCCTTGTAGTCACCCTCGGGCACTTGGTTGACCAGCAGCACCGGAACCTGACTGGTGCGGATCACGCGCTCCAGCGTGGTGCCAACGAAAATATCGCGCAGCGGATTCTTGCGATGGCTGCCCATCACCAGCAGCTCGACCTCGGACCAGCGCGCGCAGTCCCCGATGTGTTGCGCCGGGTCGCCGACCTCCACCCAGATCTCGGGCTCGCGGCTGGCCAGTTCCGAGAAGTAATCCAGACGCTCGGCGAGATACCGGCGTACCTGCTCGACCTCCAGTTCGACGCGGAGTTGTGGCTGGTCGCCATCGACCACGTGAAGGATGAACCACGGGCAATCGAACCGCCGGACCAGGTTGGCGGCGCGCAGCAGCGCTCGTTCGGAACGATTGGAAAGATCGGTCGCCAGCATCAGGGATTTCATCGGGGCACCTCAGCAGCCACAGTGACTTTCGTCATTGCACTGCAACCGCTGGCCGGGGCCCTTGATGCAGATCAAGCGCGGGCCTTGGCGTCCTGCGCAAATGCCTGGAGTTCAGGGTAGAAGCACTGGAAATCTTCGCTCAGCGGCTGGTAGAGCCGCTCCAGCTCGTCCATGGCGCCGGCCAGCGCTTCGGGGCGGGACAGGCGTCGGCTCATGCCCTGGATGACCTGCTCCAGTACGGCGAAATCCCGGTAGCTGCCGAGCCAGTCCTGGGCCGCCATGCGCGGTGCGATCAGCGCCAGCCGACCAGGCAGGTTCGCTTCGGCACCGAGCACCTGGTAGACATTGTGGGTGAAGAGGGTGAGCGGTTCCGGTGCGTAGAGCGGCCAGTCGCGGGCCAGGCAGTGGTCGAAGAAAATATCCAGGAGGATGCCGGCCATCCGCCGACGCTCGGCGGGAAAGCGCAGTTTGGCCTGAGTGATGAGCGGGTGGCTGTCGGTGTAGGCGTCGATGCGCCGATGCAGGCGGATGCCCGCCTCGATTTCCGTGGGCCAGTTTCCGGCCAGCGGGCCTTTGACGAAGTCGCCATAGAGGCTGCCGAGCAATTGGGCCGGCTGCGAGCCGCCGAGGTGCAGGTGCGCGAGGTAGTTCATGGGAGCAGCTTAACCCAGCCCTTGAGGTTTCATCATGCCGGTCGATGATGACTATCGGCGCAAACGATCTGCGTATCGTCTTTCATCGATATAAAGTTCGCTCCATTGCGATATACGAACTGGCCCAGACATGAGCACGACCATCGACATCGACGAAATCATCAAGGCGCTCTCCCATCCGCTGCGCCGCGAGATGCTGCTCTGGTTGAAAGACCCGGAGAAGTACTTCGTCGAGCAGGATCACCCATTCGAGACCGGCGTCTGCGCCGGCAAGTTCGACCAGCGCTGCGGGCTTTCGCAGTCCACCGTCTCGGCGCACCTGGCCACGCTGCAGCGAGCGGGTCTGGTGACCAGCCGCAAGGTGGGCCAGTGGAACTTCTTCAAGCGCAACGAGGCAGTCATTGCTGAATTTCTTCGCCAGATGAGCGACGAGCTGTAACTGCAGCACCTGCCACAACCTCATTCTGATCAAGGAGCAGGCTCATGCCGACTTCGCTTCTCGTCCTCGCTTTGTCCGCGTTTGCCATCGGCACCACGGAATTCGTCATCATGGGCTTGTTGCCCGAGGTGGCCGCCGATCTGGGTGTGTCCATTCCTGGCGCCGGCTGGCTGGTTACCGGCTACGCCCTGGGCGTAGCCATCGGTGCGCCCTTCATGGCCATGGCTACTGCAAGGCTGCCTCGCAAGGCGGCGCTGCTGGCGCTGATGGGTGTCTTCATCATAGGTAACCTGCTCTGCGCCATTGCCGCTGACTACGACCTGTTGATGCTGGCGCGGGTCATCACCGCACTCTGCCATGGTGCCTTCTTCGGCATCGGTTCGGTCGTGGCTGCGAGCCTGGTACCGGCCAATCGCAAGGCCTCTGCCGTGGCCCTTATGTTCACTGGTCTGACCCTGGCCAATGTCCTCGGCGTGCCGCTCGGCACAGCCCTGGGTCAGGCTGCCGGCTGGCGCTCGACCTTCTGGGCCGTGACCCTGATCGGTGTGACCGCCCTGATTGGCCTCTGGCGCGTGCTGCCTCGGCAGGCCGATGAGGAGCCGGCGGATATCCGCAGTGAGTTTTCCGCCCTGCGCGGGACAGGCTTGTGGCTGGCGCTGTCGACCACCGTGCTGTTTTCCGCTGCCGTGTTCTGCATCTTCACCTACGTGGCGCCGTTGCTGGGCAAGGTCACCGGCGTTTCGCCCCAGGGCGTCACCTGGTCCCTGCTGCTGATCGGCCTGGGCCTGACCCTCGGCAATGTGATCGGCGGCCGCTTGGCCGACTGGAAGCTGGCGCCGACCCTGATGGGCGTGTTCGTTGCCCTGGCCGTGGCATCCACCGTGTTGAGCTGGACCAGCGCCGCGCTGATCCCCACGGAAATCACCCTGTTCCTCTGGGCCACCGCCGCCTTTGCCGCCGTGCCGGCCCTGCAAGTCAACGTGGTCGCCTTCGGTAGCGCCGCGCCGAATCTGGTCTCCACCCTGAACATCGGCGCTTTCAACGTCGGTAACGCCCTCGGCGCCTGGGTCGGTGGCCTGGTTATCGACCAGGGCCTCGGCCTCACCACTGTTCCCCTGGCTGCTGCCGTGCTGGCGATCTTCGCCCTGATGGCCACCGTTCTCACCTTCAGCAACCGTAATCCCGAGCTGCAAGCGGCTCTCGACTGACCCGAGGTAAACGACATGCCCACGCTCTTCGACCCGATCAAGATCGGCGACCTGGAACTCGCCAATCGCATCATCATGGCGCCGCTGACCCGCTGCCGCGCCGACGAAGGCCGCGTGCCCAACGCGCTGATGGCCGAGTACTACACCCAGCGCGCTTCGGCCGGCCTGATCATCAGTGAGGCCACTTCGGTGACCCCGCTCGGCGTCGGCTACCCGGACACCCCCGGCATCTGGTCCGCCGAACAGGTGAAAGGCTGGAGCAACATTACCAAGGCCGTGCATGCCAACGGCGGCAAGATCGTGTTGCAACTCTGGCACGTTGGCCGTATCTCCGACCCGAGCTATCTGGGCGGAGAAGCCCCGGTTGCACCCAGTGCCATCGCTGCCAAGGGCCATGTGAGCCTGCTGCGCCCGATGCGCGACTACCCCGTGCCCCGCGCCCTGGATACCGAGGAGATCGACGATGTCGTCGAGGCCTACCGCATCGGCGCCGAGAATGCCCTGGCGGCCGGTTTCGATGGTGTCGAGATCCACGCCGCCAATGGCTACCTGCTCGACCAGTTCCTGCAGGACAGCACTAACAAGCGTACCGATCAGTACGGCGGCTCCATCGAGAACCGTGCGCGCCTGCTGCTTGAAGTGACCGATGCGGCGATCCAGGTCTGGGGCGCCGGGCGCGTTGGCGTGCATCTGGCCCCGCGTGCGGACTCCCACGACATGGGCGATTCCGACCGTGCCGCCACCTTCGGTTATGTCGCCCGCGAGCTGGGCAAACGGGGCATCGCCTTCATCTGCGCCCGCGAGAAGGAAGGCGAGGACAGCCTGTCGCCGCAGCTCAAGGAAGCTTTCGGCGGCGTGTTCATCGCCAATGAGCGCTTCACCAAGGGCAGCGCTGAAGCCTGGCTGGAAAGCGGCAAGGCCGATGCGGTAGCCTTCGGCATACCCTTCATCGCCAACCCGGATCTGCCTGAGCGCCTTCGCCTGGATGCGCCGTTGAACGAGCCAAAGCCGGAAACCTTCTATGCCTCGGGCCCAGTGGGTTACATCGACTATCCGCGTCTGTAATGACTCATGGCGGGAGGGTTGCGTCCTGTCGGGCGCAACCCACGGACGAGTCATGCCTGAAAGCTGCGGCCGGGACTTAAGTCCGGGCCGCAGCGCTCCTTGTGTCAGTTACTCGATCACGGCTCCCCGCAAGCATCGGGCGCCATCCTCTGGTAGTTTGGCTGCCATTGATTGTCAGCCCGGCCGGATTCTTGCCGGGTCTGGCGGAACCTGGCTCCGGCATGTGTGACCAAAGGTGCCGGGCCGGAGTCTCTCCGCCGTCAGCGACATGCCAAAGGAAGCCTGCATGCACAGATCGATACGCACCACATTCTTCGCGCTCCTGGGCGCCTTGGCCCTGCCGGCCCATGCGAGCTGGTACCTGGACAACGAGTCATCACGGATATCCTTCATTTCCACCAAGGCTGGCAACCTCTCCGAGGTTCATCGTTTTCTCACCCTGCACGGCAAGATCGCCGACAACGGCAAGGCCAACCTGCGTGTCGAACTGGAATCGGTCAGCACGGGCGTGCCCTTGCGTGATCAGCGTCTGCGAGAGCAATTCTTCGATATCGCCAAGTTTCCCAACGCCGAGATCAGCGCCCAGCTCGATCTTCGTCCGATCACCGACCTTGCCCCTGGGGCCCAGTTGGAGCTGAGCTTGCCGTTGACGGTGAAGCTCAAGGACAAATCGCAGGCATTCAACGCCGAGCTGCTGGCCACGCGCCTTGATGATCGGCGCTTCCAGGTCGTGACCCTGGCTCCGCTGGTGCTGCAAGTCGAGCGGTTCGGCCTGGCCGATGCCCTGGAGGGGCTGCGCAAGATTGCCGGCGTGCCGAGTATCAGCCTGTCGGTTCCTGTGGGTGCGGTGCTGATCTTCACGGCGCGCTGATGGGGCAGATATTTCCCTGGAAGTCCGGCAACCGCTTCGAACTGCTGATCGACGGCCAGCAGTTCTTTCCGGTCATGCTCACCGCCATCGCCCGGGCCGAGCATCAGGTAGCCCTGGAGCTGTACCTGGTGGAGGATGGCCATTGTAGCAAGGCGCTGGTGGATGCCCTGTGCACGGCGGCCGTTCGCGGGGTGCGGGTGCGCTGTCTGTTCGATGGCTTCGGCAGCCTGCGCCTGGGGCCCGCCTTGCGTAATCGCCTGCTGGCGGCCGGGGTCTTGTTGCAGGTTTACAACCCGTTGCGCTGGCGCCGCGGCGTGCGCAACTTCCACCGTGATCACCGCAAAATACTGGTGGTGGATGACCGCGTCGCCTATGTCGGCGGCACCGGCTCGACCGATGAGTTCTGGAACCCGGTCAAGCAGACCAGCCTTTGGCACGAGGTGATGGTGGCGGTGGAAGGACCGTTGGTGGCGCACTGGCAACTGATCTTCGACTATCAATGGCTGGCCAGCCTGGGCCGGCATCCCTGGAAGCCGGAAGAGGCACCAGGGCTGGCGCATCTGCCGCCATATCCACCGATGGGCGAGGGGTTGGGCCGCGTGGCTTATGCGAACGCCCGCCAACACCGGGACATCGTTCAATCGCTAGTCCGTAGCATACGCACCGCGCGGCAACGCGTTTGGCTGGCTACGCCTTATTTCCTGCCCAGCTGGAAGGTGCGTCGCGCCCTGATCAAGGCGGCTCGGCGTGGTATCGAGGTCCGGTTGCTGCTGACCGGTCGGCGTACCGATCATCCGCCGGTGCGCTTTGCCGGGCAGCGTTATTACCCCCGTCTGCTGCGTTCCGGTGTGCGGATATTCGAGTACCAACCGCGCTTCCTGCACCTGAAGATGGTGCTGGTCGATGAGTGGGTGAGCGTCGGCTCGTGCAACTTCGATCACTGGAACCTGCGCTTCAACCTGGAGGCCAATCTCGAGGCGCTGGATCCTACCCTGACGGCCGCCGCTGATGCCTGCATGCGCCAGGATTTCATCGACAGTCGCGAGATCAGCATTGATGACTGGCAGGCCCGGCCCTGGCACAAGCGGCTGCGTCAAAGGCTTTGGGGCTGGCTGGACCGACTGGTGGTCAACCTGCTGGACCGGCGCCGCTGACCCGCACTTTCGACGGGCGGGCCGCCGAACGAGGGTGACGGGCCGCTGCAGTTGGTGGGCGAGGAGCTGGGGCGCAGTGAGGTCATGGCAACTCGCGAGGTGCAGCCCAGAGAGCGTTTCGCTGCCAGCGGCTAGCCCGTGCGTCCGCAGTGCCGCTTCAGGCGCCGTGTCAGCCGCGCGTTGGACAAGATCGGCATCTGGGATGTCCTTGTAGTAAGGGCCTATTACCCACTGCCGATCCGGCCTGCGGATAATTGGCTAACCTTTGAAGCCCCGGGGCTTCCACTTCTGGAGGATGCGAGATGGCCGCGAAAAAGATTCTGATGCTGGTCGGCGACTATGCCGAAGACTACGAGACCATGGTGCCGTTCCAGGCCCTGCTGATGGTCGGCCACACTGTGCATGCGGTGTGCCCGGACAAGGTGGCCGGGCAGAGCGTGCGCACCGCGATCCACGATTTCGAGGGTGACCAGACCTACAGCGAGAAGCCAGGCCACAACTTTGCCCTGAATTTCGACTTCGCCAAGGCCAAGGCCGACGATTACGACGCGCTGCTGATACCCGGTGGCCGCGCCCCTGAATACCTGCGCCTGAACCCGAAGGTGCTGGAGCTTGTGAAGGCCTTCGACAAGGCCGGCAAACCCATCGCGGCCGTCTGCCACGGTGCCCAGTTGCTGGCGGCGGCGGGCGTGCTGGAGGGGCGCGAATGCAGCGCCTATCCGGCCTGCGCGCCGGAGGTTCGCCTGGCTGGCGGCAGCTATGTGGATATTCCGGTCGATGGCGCGCATGTGCAGGGCAATCTGGTTACTGCCCCCGCTTGGCCGGCGCATCCCGCCTGGTTGGCAGGGTTCCTCAAACTGCTCGGCACGCGGATCGAGCTGTAAACCCAGTGGGTGGACGCGGGCTCAGTCGAGCCTGCGATGCCACGTGTGCAGGTTTGGCTACGCCCGGGCGAGGCCCACCAGTCCCAGGCACCCGTTTCGAACCCAGGAGGCGCGCCATGTGCGAGCTCTACGTCAAGGCCGATCCGATCCTCTACGAGTCTCGCTCGCGCTCACTGCGCATTCGCGGGGTGGTGACCACGCTGAGGCTGGAGAACCAGTTCTGGGACATCCTGCGCGAGATCGCCGAGGTCGATGGGATGACCACCAATCAGCTGATCACCAAGCTCTACGACGAAGTGATGGACTACCGTGGCGAAGTGGTGAACTTCGCCTCGTTCCTGCGCGTCAGCTGCACCCGCTACCTGGCTCAGCGCCGCGCCACGCTGCATGAAGTGCCGAAGGCGCGGATGCAGGGCTAGCAGCTCAACAGACCTGCTCGATCCACTCGTTCAGGTTGTAGTAATTGGTCACGCGGGCGATTCTGCCGCAATGGATGTGGAAGAACGCGCCTGCCGGCAGCACGTAGGTCTGCCCCTTGGCCGGCGGCAGACCCTCGTCATCGGCCAGGTACTGGCCATGCACCACGAACTCGGCGGCGGCGCGGCTGCCGTCGGCATTCTGCATGACCACGATGTCGGACAGGCGCTCCTTGTAGCAGCGGTTCATCTTGTCCATGAAGGCGGAAAACGCTGCCTTGCCCATCTGCCGCTCGCCCTGGTTGATGTCATGCACCACGTCTTCGCTGAGCAAAGCGAGGAAGGCCGGCATGTCGCCAGCGTTGAAAGCGTTGTAATAGGCTTGTACCAATTCGGTTGCGGTCATGGTTCGTTTCCTGTCGCAAAGGGGGCAGTCGTCACCTGGCGGGCATGATAGGGTCTTGCCGCATTCCCGGCTTAGCCAGGGGCGTCATCCACATCAGCAAAACGACCGCGTCCATGCATATCCGTCTTCTACATGGCCCGGCCATCGCGCCGCACACCGACAACCTCGCTCGCTTGCGCCTGACTGTATTCCGCGAGTTTCCCTACCTCTACGACGGCACGCTCGAATACGAAGCCGAGTATCTGGCGACCTATGCCGAGTCGCCGGAGAGCCTGTTCGTCCTGGCGCTGGACGGTGAGCGAGTAGTGGGGGCATCCACCGGCTTGCCGCTGGCCGACGAAACGGATGAGTTCCTGCGGCCGTTCCGCGAGCAAGGCTGGGACCCTTCGAGGATCTTCTACTTCGGCGAGTCGGTGCTGCTGCCCGAATACCGTGGAACCGGGCTGGGCGTGCGCTTCTTCGCCGAGCGCGAAGCCTATGCGAGGCGGCTAGGGCGTTTCGAACACTGCGCCTTCTGCGCGGTCGAGCGTCCGCTCGATCATCCGCGCCGTCCGCTGGATTACCAGCCGCTCAATGAGTTTTGGCAGCGACGAGGCTATCGCCATTACCCGCAGCTCAGGACCGAATACCACTGGCGCGACTTGGACGAAGCCCAGGAGTCCGCCAAACCCATGTCCTTCTGGCTCAAGGAACTTGCCCCATGATCAGGATCGCCGCTTGCCAGTACGCCATCGAGTTGCACGAGACGTGGGAATCTTACGCGGCGCATCTACACGGACTATGTAGAGAAGCCGCTGAGGCGGGCGCGCAATTGCTGGTGCTGCCGGAGTACGCGGGCCTGGTGCTGACCGGGCAGCTGCCTCGCGAAGAGCGCAGCGATCTGCTGGCGTCCATTGCCGGTATCCAGCCACTGCTGGGCCGCTGGCTGGCATTGTGTGCCGACATTGCCCGGCAGTTTGACCTGTATCTGCTTCCTGGCAGCCTGCCCGTGCGTGACGCTGATGGCCTTTACCGCAACCGCGCTTGGCTGTTCGGCCCGGATGGCCTCTTGGGCAGCCAGGACAAGCTGATCATGACGCGCTTCGAGCGCGAGCAGTGGGACATCGCTGCTGGAGAAGGCCTGCGGGTCTTCGATACGCCCCTCGGGCGGTTGGGCATCCTGATCTGCTACGACAACGAATTCCCGCTGCTGGCGCGGACCCTGGCCGAGGCCGGGGCCGACCTGATCCTTGCGCCCAGTTGCACTGATACTGAGGCTGGCTACCACCGCGTCCGCATCGGCGCCCAGGCCCGTGCACTGGAGAACCAGATCGCGGTGCTGCAGGCGCCCACCGTCGGTCTAGCACCCTGGTCGCCGGCGCTGGACGAGAACATCGGCCGCGCCGGCCTCTACGTGCCGCCGGACTACGGCATGCCCAGTAACGGCGTGATTGCTGAAAGCCCCGAGCTTTGTCCCGAAACCAGTCGATGGCTGCTCTGTGACCTGGACCTGGCCGAAGTTCGCAGGGTACGTGTTGAGGGCCAGGTGTTCACCTGTCGCGACTGGCCGGAGCAGTTCAGGCAGGCAAGGCTTCGGTAGGGGGACGTCGTTTTCCCCTTCAAGTCATGCCGTTTCGTCAAATAAAAACGCCCGGCCAATGCCGGGCGTTTTCGTCTGGTTGCCGAGATGGCCACCTGGAACTTCGATCAGAAGTCCTTGAAGGAGGGTGCAGCCATTTCGCCGTAGCGAGTCGAACCAATCTCGTTCAGGTGATGATTGTCAAAGTAGATGAGTACGCCCTCATCGAAAGGCGCGGCGGAGAACAGTTCACTTTCGGAGAGGTCCAGGAAGCGGGCTGACTTGTGTTGCGCGACGATCTGGGCGATTCGGCTGTTTGCCGTTTGCCATTCTTCGTTGCGCGTTCTTACTACTGGCAGACCGAGGCGTTCGAATCTGTTCATGCGCTGCATATTGGTGTTGAACATGGGCAGTTGGGCCATGACCAGTACTTGCTGACTCCGCGCGTCAGTACTCGCCAGGAACTGATCAAAGGCTTGCAGGAACTTGTCGCTTTGCGCCTGGTATTGCCACATGGCGGCAATGACGATTTTGTCAGCCTTCTGGAGGAACGGGGCGGCTGCATCGATCTGCGATCTGCAAGGGGCTTGAGCCCATTCCGGAAGGCGTTCGATATCGAAACCGGGGATGGTAACGCAGCTGCTGCCAGTGATGACTCGGGCCGCCAAAAGGTTCGCTCTGCCGACGACGTCGAAGAAAACGTTCAATTGTGCTGCGTGGCTATCGCCGAGGACGAGGAGCGTATTCTGGCTATCGTGGTCCCCCCTGATGCAGTCGCCAATAATTGTTCCGTGGCAGATCGTTCCACTTGGCGCGTAGCGAGTCTGTTCCAGGGGAAGGGGATCGATCACCGAGCGATTCAGCGTTTCAGACAGGGTCAGCATCGGGACGGTGATCAGGCCGACTACAGCAATACGTTTGATGGTCGACCGACCTGTTCCTTGGGATCGGAAAGGGCACTCGATAAAGCGGTAAGACAAATAGGAAAGACCAAGGGTCAGCAGTGCGAATGACAACAGGTAGGCAAGTTGGAGTTCATATTGACCGGTGTAGTAACGCATTGCCGACAGAATCGGCCAGTGCCAGAGGTAAAGTGAGTAGGACAGGGCGCCAATCCAGACCATTGTGCCTGTGGATAAGACCGAACTGATGGCGCTGCGCCTTGCTGCAATCATGAGCATCACGCCCAAGCAGGGCACCAAGGCGGTTACACCAGGAAACGCCAGGGACTCGTTGATCCAGCAGAAGCTTCCCATCACCAGGCCCAGTCCGATGCAGGCCAGGATATTGGCGAGCCGGGGAGACCAGTTATCGCCCGGCTTGAAGATGGCGAGGCATGAGCCGAGCAGGAATTCCGGGATACGTGCCACTAGGGAAAAGTACATTTCCTGCCGGTTGCCGGGATCATTCAGGCGATAGGTCACATAGGCTGTCAGGGCCATCGCCAGGCTGGGTAACAACAGTCGATGGAAGCGCGCAGGTACCACGACCAACAGGAGGGGCAGGATCAGATAGAACTGCATTTCCACTGCCAGCGACCAGGTGTGGATCAGCGGAAGCTCATGCGCGGTGGGTGCAAAGTAGTTTCCAAAACCGGCGAAATATTGGTTGCTGTTGAAATAGGCGGCTGCTTTCAAGCTCTTTTCAAAGAACCTGAAGTCATCCGGAGTAAGCAGAACGGCCATCACGCCTGAAACGATTGCAAGCAAAGCGACGTAAGCCGGCACGATCCGCTTGAGTCTGCTCAGGTAGAACTCACTGAACTTGAATCGCCCCGATTGTTGCTGGCGCGAGATGATGGATGTAATCAGAAAGCCTGATATCACCAGGAACACGTCGACACCAACGAATCCACCGGGCAGCCAGTTTTTGTTGGTGTGGAAGAGGATTACGGCCATTACGGCGATGGCTCGCAGCCCTTGGATATCGTCCCGCTGTAATAGCGCCGGTGCGTTCGCACTTTCCAGAGAACGAGAGAGCTGATGCACTGTCGAGGGCTGGTCGATGTACTTGTTTGCGCTTGGCATAGGCTAACTACGTCGGGTTAAGCAATTGATTTGCGACTTAACCATCGAGTCTGATGGATTGTCGATGTCTTCCGTCGCCAACAAAAAAACGCCCAGCCAAAAGGCCGGGCGTTTTCTTCAGCGGTTGAAGCTTACTTCACTTCCACCGCAAGGTTTTCCGCAATCTTCTTCTGCCAGATGGCCGGGCCGGTGATGTGCACCGACTCGCCGTTGGTATCGACCGCGACGGTGACTGGCATGTCCTTCACGTCGAACTCGTAGATGGCTTCCATACCGAGTTCTTCGAAGGCCAGCACCTTGGACTTCTTGATCGCCTGGGCCACCAGGTAGGCAGCGCCGCCGACGGCCATCAGGTAGACGGCCTTGTTGTCCTTGATCGCTTCGATGGCGATGGGGCCACGCTCGGACTTGCCGATCATACCCAGCAGGCCAGTCTGCTCCAGGATCTGACGGGTGAACTTGTCCATGCGGGTAGCAGTGGTGGGGCCGGCTGGGCCAACCACTTCGTCGCCGACCGGATCGACCGGGCCAACGTAGTAAATGAAGCGGCCCTTCAGGTCCACCGGCAGTTGCTCGCCCTTGTTCAGCATGTCGACCATGCGCTTGTGCGCAGCGTCGCGGCCGGTGAGCATCTTGCCGTTGAGCAGCAGGGTTTCGCCCGGCTTCCAGCTCTGCACTTCTTCCGGAGTGATGCTGTCCAGGTCAACGCGGCGAGCGGACGGGCCCGCTTCCCAGACGATTTCCGGGTAGGCGTCCAGTGACGGGGCTTCCAGGCTGGCCGGGCCGGAGCCGTCGAGCACGAAGTGCGCGTGACGGGTGGCGGCGCAGTTGGGGATCATGCACACCGGCAAGGATGCGGCGTGAGTCGGGTAGTCCATGATCTTGACGTCGAGCACGGTGGTCAGGCCGCCCAAGCCCTGGGCGCCGATGCCCAACTGGTTGACCTTCTCGAACAGCTCGAGGCGCATCTCCTCGATTTTGTTCTGCGGGCCGCGTGCCTTCAGCTCGTGAATGTCGATCGGGTCCATCAGGACTTCCTTCGCCATCACCGCGGCTTTTTCGGCAGTACCACCGATGCCGATGCCGAGCATGCCCGGCGGGCACCAGCCAGCGCCCATGGTCGGGACGGTCTTCAGTACCCAGTCGACGATGGAATCGGAAGGGTTGAGCATGGCCATCTTCGACTTGTTCTCGGAGCCGCCGCCCTTGGCGGCCACGTCCACTTCCACTTTGTCACCGGGGACGATGGAGTAGTGGATGACCGCTGGGGTGTTGTCCTTGGTGTTCTTGCGGGCCCCTGCCGGGTCGGCCAGGATGGAGGCGCGCAGGACGTTTTCCGGCAGGTTGTAGGCGCGGCGTACGCCTTCGTTGATCATGTCGTCGACGCTCATGGTGGCGCCGTCCCAGCGCACGTCCATGCCGACGCGGACGAACACGGTGACAATACCGGTGTCCTGGCAGATCGGGCGATGGCCAGTGGCGCACATGCGGGAGTTGATCAGGATCTGCGCCATGGAATCGCGCGCGGCGGGCGACTCTTCACGCAGGTAGGCCTCGTGCATGGCCTGGATGAAATCGACGGGATGGTAGTAGGAAATGAACTGCAGGGCGTCGGCGACACTCTGGATCAGATCGTCTTGCTTGATCACGGTCATGGGGTGCGCTCCTCTTCGAACGGGAACATCTGGGAAGCGCCGGACCACGACCCGGCGCGCTTTCAAGGCTCAAAAGGCGCGGCAGTATAGCGCGTGCTCCGTCTCGGGCACAGTCGCGGGTTGTTGACCTTGGTGGGTTGTCGGACACTTCCTACGGACTATGTTTTTTGTGATCACAAGGTTACATTGATAGCATGGTGCCATTACTGGAAGGAGCCCATGAGCCCATCCAACCAGCGGGTAAGCTATCGAGCGCTGCAAAGCCTGCTGCTGAAACGCTTCGGTATGGCCGCCGCCACCTATTTCATGAGCCTGTCGTTGTGCTGGATCGCTATTTTCGGCGGACTCTTTCGGGGCCCGCTGTCCACGGCCCTGGCCAGCACCGGGCTGGTGATCCTTTCGCAACTGGTGTTTCTCGCGTTGTTCACCAGCGGTCGCAATCTACGATTCAGCGACCCCAGCCTGACCGAGGCACAGGTGCTGGTCGCGATCTGTTGGCATACCTGGTTGCTCTCGCTCGTCGACACTGCCCGGGGCACTTTGCTGGTGATGTACGTGCTGATCATGCTATTCGGCGTGTTCCAGTTGAAGCCCAGGCTATTCGCGCGCTGTGCGGCCTTCGCTTTTTTCGCCTTCGCCGGACTCAACTTGCTGGAGGCCTATCAGATGCGCTTGGTGGCGCCGAACCTGGCGCTGCTGCAGGTGTGCGCATTACTCGTGGTGATGGTCTGGCTAAGCCTGTTTGCCAGCTATGTCCAGGCCCTGAGGCAGCGGATGCGCCGGCGCCGATTCGCGTTGCAGGCGCACCAGGACACCCTGCGCGGCATGATGCGCCAGCTGGAAGACCTGGTTGCCACTGATGAGCTGACGGGTTTGTTCAATCGACGCCATTTCCTGAGACTGGCCTCACGCGAACTCGAAAACCTCTCGCCGAGCCATCAGCACGGCATAGCGCTGATCGACCTCGATCACTTCAAACGGATCAATGACGGCCATGGGCACGCTGTCGGCGATCGCGTGCTGCAGACGTTCGCTACGGTGGCGCGAGGCTGCCTGCGGGAAGGTGACGTCCTGGCCCGCTATGGCGGCGAGGAGTTCGTCCTGCTATTGCCCAACTGCGATGCCGATCGCATCACCGCCTGCTGTGAGCGCTTGCGCAGGGCGTTCGCCAACGCCGAGCTGGCTTGCGTCGATGTGCAGAGCTTGAGCCTGTCAGTCGGGATGACCCTGGTGGGGTTGGGCGATGATCTCGATGATGCGCTGCAACGGGCGGATCAGGCACTCTATCGAGCGAAGCGCAACGGACGTAACCGTTGCGATGCTGCTTGGGAGAGGCTGGGTGCCTGAACTCGAAGTTGCCGGAAAGCGCTGGACTGTAGAGCCTGCCACCAATCTGCTGGATGCTCTGAACGCGGCGGGCTGTAACGTGCCCTATAGCTGCCGGGCGGGCAGTTGCCATGCCTGCATGGTGCGTTGCGTTTCTGGCGAGCCAGCGGACGCGCGGCCCGATGCTCTGGATGCTGGGCGACGCACGGAGGGTTGGCGGTTGGCCTGTCAGTGCCTGGTGGTGCAGGACTTGGTGGTCGAGGTATTCGATCCGCTGCGCGATGGTCTCGCGGCCGAGGTCCTGTCTGTGGATTGGCTCATTCCAGACGTGTTGCGCCTGCGCCTATCTCCACTGCGACCTTTTCGTTATAGCGCCGGCCAGCATGTGCTGTTGTGGAACGACGAGGGTATTGCCAGGCCGTATTCCCTGGCGAGCCTGCCTGGCGAAGATGACTTCCTGGAATTCCACCTGGAGTGCCGCGACCCTGGCCTGTTCAGTGGTCGCGCGCGTCGCCTGCGGCCCGGAGACGTGCTGCGTCTGGGCGAGTTGCATGGCGGAGCGCTGCACTATGACCCTGCGTGGGATGACCGGCCTTTGCTGCTGCTGGCCTCCGGCACTGGCTTGGCGCCGCTCTGGGGTCTTTTGCGGGAAGCTCTGCGCCAGCATCATTCGGGGCCTATCCGTGTCATTCACCTGGCCCATGATGCCTCCGGGCATTACCTGGCTGAGCCGCTTGCAGTGCTTGCGGCGGCGCATGCCTCGGTGCAGGTCGAACTGATTACTCCGGCGGAGCTGCCAGGGATTTTGGCGCAATTCCGCCTTGTTTCCCGCAGGACCGTCGCCTTACTCTGCGGCCAGCCCGCCAGCGTCGATGAATTTGCGCGCCGGCTTTACCTGGCCGGTCTGCCACGAAACCAATTGCTGGCTGATGTATTCCTGACTCGCGTCCCTTGAGCGCGAGGACCTATAAGAACCGAGGACCATCCCAATGAGCGAGCACATTCTCGTCGAGCGCGAGCAGGGTCTGCTGACGCTGCGCATGAACCGTCCAGACAAGATGAACGCGCTGACCCGCGCAATGTACAGCCGTATGGCCGAGGTGCTGGACGGCGCCAACGAGGACCGCAGTGTCCGGGCCGTGCTGATTACCGGTAGCGAAGAGTGCTTCACCAGCGGCAATGACATTGCCGACTTCCTGCAAGAGCCGCCATCGGGGATGGATAGCCCGGTGTTCCAGTTCATGCGATCGCTGTTCGACTTCAGCAAGCCCGTGGTGGCGGCGGTCAGCGGCCCGGCAGTGGGCATCGGTACCACGTTGTTGCTGCACTGCGATCTGGTCTATGTCAGCCGCGACGCCAAGCTGAAAATGCCTTTCGTCAACCTGGGTCTTTGCCCGGAGTTTGGTTCCAGCCTGATCCTGCCGCGCTTGCTTGGCCATGCGAAGGCTTCGGAACTGCTGCTGCTCGGAGAATCCTTCACTGGCGAACAGGCTGCAGCCTGGGGCATCGCCAACGCGGCACTGGAGAGTGGCGCCGCAACCCAGGCCAAGGCTCTGGAGTCGGCACGTCGATTCCTCGAGTTGGCCCCCTCGGCGCTGGAAGTGAGCAAGCGCCTGATGCGCGCGCCAGGGCGTGAAGAACTACGCCGGGTGATCACCGAAGAGGGCGAACTGTTCGGCCAGCGCTTGCGCTCACCCGAGGCGGTGGAGGCCTTGTCGGCATTCATGCAGCGGCGAAAGCCGGATTTTTCCAGGTTCGTTTGATGCCTTGGTGATGCATTTATTGGGGGGGCGAATTTATTCGCAATGCAGGCCAAGGGCGTGCCCTTAAGAGGGTGGGGACCGCTTTGCAGCCCTTTGCGAATGATTTCGCACTCGCGGGGGGCCGCCCCCCTGGGGAGCCAAGTGACCATGGATTTCTGTAGGCGGCCGGTTTGTGCCAGACGCCCCGTGAAGCTTTTCGCGAATGAAAGCCCTCCCGCAGGTAGCCGGGCCGTATGGCGACCTGATGCACGGCATTCGTCGGAATGACCGCCCAGTCGCCGGCGGCTTCGGTAGACTCTCGAACCTTGTTTGGTCGTCCAGAATTCTGGGCTTCCTGATCGTTCTGGTTTTACAGGTGGCGTGCTTTTGGTACACCCCTGAAGCGGAGTTGAAGATGTCGCTGCAGGCGCTTTGGTCAATGTTTATGGCTCACCCGGCCCAGGTCGTGAATGGCCTGGCCATGTTCTTTGCGTGTGCAGGTGCTTGGGTGCTGGTCGCCACTCGCTTGCGCGAACAGCGCAGCGTTGCGCAACTTGCGGCCGACAGCAAGGTCGAGGAGCTTGAGGAAGAGGCTGCGTTCCAGGATGAGCCCTCTCGACGCTTGAACCACTTCTTCTACGCCTTCGGCTACTTCAGCCTGGCGGTGGCCCTGGGTGTCTCCTGGGCAAGCACCCAACTCTGAAGCGCTTGCGCAGACATGAAAACGGCGACCCTGGGGTCGCCGTTTTGCATTGCAGGCCGCGTTAAAGCGGCAGGCCCGCCTTGATGCGGTACTGGTTGCGTACCGGGGTCGCGTACTGCAGTACCAGGAAAGGCCGCTGTTCCGCCGAGCAGGCGCCCAGGCGCTTCTGCCATTCGGCCTTGGCCGCTGCCAACTCGTCGGCGGGGAAAACTGCGGAGGCATCGGGTACCTTCAGCTCCGGGTCTTTCTGGTCCCACATTGCATAGGCCAGATAATGCGCCGGGAACAGCCGGTAGCCGCTGAGAATCTGCTTGTCGATCTCCGCTGCCAGCTGCTTGGCATCCTCGCTGGCGCTGCCGACCACACTGCCGAAGTTGATATGAACCCGGCCCTTGTAGCCGGTGATACCCAGGGCAATGCTGGCATCGTCCTCGCCCGGGGACTTGGCATAGCTGCCGGTGCTGGCGCGGATCTGCAGCTCCCGGGCCTTGGCCTGATCGCAGGGGTCATACTCGTAGCTGATCGACACCGGGACCAGGTGCAGATCGCGGATCACCGCGGCGAAGGACTCATCCTTGCGGCTCATGTGGAACATCTTGAGGATCGCCGAATCGGTGCGGTCGTCCCCGTCCTTGGCGCGGCCTTCAGCCTGGGCGATCCAGATGGATTGGCCGTCGTTGCGGATCGAATGGTTGATGTAGGCCGAGAGCAGCTGGTACGCGGCCAGCTTCTCGCGTCGCCCACTGATCGAACGGTGCACGATGAAGCTCTTGTTCAGACGCATCAGGTCGGAAACGAATGGCTTCTGTAGCAGGTTATCGCCGATGGCGATGCGTGGCGTCGGCAGGTTGGCGTGGTACACGGCATAGTTGACGAAGGCCGGGTCCATCACGATATCGCGGTGGTTGGCGAGGAACAGATACGCAGTGCCGGGCTTCAGGCGTTCGACGCCGGAATAGGTCACGCCATCGGTTGCGCGCATGATGGTGTTGTCCACATAGTGCTCGATGCGATCCTGAAGCGCGGCGACCGACTTGATGCCGTCGAACTCACGACGCAGGCGATGAGCTATAACAGGCTTGAGAAGCCAGCCCAGTGGGCCCGCCAACTTGGGGAAGCGGTAGCGGGTGAGTGTGCCGAGGAAGGCGTCATCGGCGAACAGGCGCGCCAGTACTGCCGGGACTTCAGCATCATCGTAGGGTCGGATGGCTTCAAATTCGCCCATCATGGTCTCTTGTTCTGGATACGGCTGGAGGGTGGATGCGAGCCCAGGGACGCAGGGCCTCAAATAGACCGGCGATTATACCTGCAAGTCACACAGGAGGCGGCGATGCTGGAAACACAGGACTATCAGTGCCCTTACTGCGGAGAACCCGTGGAAGCGGTCCTCGATCTTTCCGCCGGTGATCAGCAGTACATCGAGGATTGCCCGGTCTGCTGCCAGCCGATTGTCTTCGACCTCCGGACCGATGGCGTCGACTGGACTCTCGAGGTCCGGAGGGAGGATGACTGATGCAGCGTATCTATGAGCCGCAAGACCTGATCGAGGCCGAGCTGTTGCTGGGTATGCTGGCCAGCGAAGGGGTGGAGGCTCATTTGGCTGGTGGACATCTACTCGGCGCCATTGGCGAGTTGCCGCCAGCCGGATTGCTCGGCCTGCTGGTCGAGGACCAGCAGGCCGAACGGGCGCGGGGCTTGATCGCCGCGTACAATGCCGCGCAACCCTTGCCGGGCGAAGAGCCTGACAGCTATCCCGGCACTCTGCTCTGTTGAGCCTCTTCCCTGGTTGGTTCCCATGTCCGGACGCTTCGCACTCTTTCGCTGGTCGCCCGCGCTGACGGCCTTGCCCGGATTCCCGGACGACCAGCAACCCCATTGGAACCTCGCTCCCGGCGGGCGTGTGCTGATGATCCGCGAGACACAATGCGAGCGGCGCATCGACCTGGCACGCTGGGGGCTGACACCCGCCTGGCTGACCGACCTGTCCAGGACGCCCGCCCATGCCCGAGCCGAAACAGTGGCCGAGCAGCCGATGTTCCGTGACGCGTTCCGCGCCCGGCGCTGCCTGCTGCCGGCCAATGGCTTCTATGAGTGGCGCGGGGTGCGCAAGCGGCCCTACTGGATCAGCGCCGAGGGCGGGATGATGTACTTCGGAGCGCTCTGGGAGGCCTACCCGGCGGGAGGCGTCGAGTACCTCAGCGTGGCGCTGGTGACTCTGGCCGCTGCGGACCTGCGCCGGCCCCTGTTGCTCGATGAGGAGGCTCAGCGCATCTGGCTGAGCACTGAAAGCAGCGAGTCGGAGCTGCTGACGCTGCTCGCCAAGCCGCAAATGCAGCTACGCGAACGTGCCCTGGCGAACCTGGTAAACGATCCGAAGCTGGATGGGCCGGAGTGCCTGACGCCGGCGTGAGGACAACGGGATGACGGCAGATCTCATGGATGCGAATTCATTCGCCAAGGGCTGCCTTGCAGCCTCTCGGTTTCCCGGCAGGTCCAAGACCTGCATCGCGAATGAATCCCCACCCAGATTAGGGCGTCCCACCGACACGCGGGTCTTTTACCTCACACCCTGAATTGATTGATCAACCGGCGTTGCTGCTCGGCCAGCTTGGTCAGTTCGGCACTGGCGTGGGAGGCTTCGTCAGCGCCGCCAGCGACTTCGTTGGCCACCTGGCCGATGTTGATCACGTTGCGGTTGATGTCCTCGGCCACCGCACTCTGCTCTTCGGCCGCGCTGGCGATCTGGATGTTCATGTCATTGATCACCGAGACCGCCTGGGTGATTGACTCCAGAGCATGGGCAGCCTCGGTGGCGTGCTGCACGCTGGCGTCGGTTTTCTGCTGGCTGTCCTGCATCACCTTGACCACCTCGTGGGTACCGCTCTGCAGTTGCTGGATCATGGTCTGGATTTCTTCTGTGGCCTGCTGGGTCTTTTGCGCTAGGTTGCGCACTTCGTCCGCTACCACAGCGAAGCCACGGCCTTGTTCGCCGGCGCGTGCTGCTTCGATCGCCGCATTCAGCGCCAGCAGGTTGGTCTGCTCGGCAATGCCACGAATAGCCACCAGGATCGCGTTGATGTTCTCGCTGTCCTTGGCCAGTGCCTGGACCACGCTCACCGCATGGCTGATTTCCGTGGCAAGCACGGAAATAGCGTCTGCAGTGCTCTGCACGATGCGCTTGCCGTGGTTCGCGGCCTGGTCGGCATGGCTGGCGGCTTCCGCTGCATGGGTGGCATTGCGGGCCACGTCCTGCGCAGTGGCGGTCATCTCGTGAACGGCGGTGGCCACCAGCTCGATTTCCGCCAGCTGCTTCTGCACGCCCTGGTTGGTGCGGATGGCGATGTCGGCGGTGTGCTCGGAGGAGTCGCTGACTTTCTGCACCGAGCTGACGACCTGGCTGATCATCGCCTGCAACTTACCGAGGAAGGTGTTGAAGCCGCCTGCGATGGCGCCCATCTCGTCCGCCCGATCGTTGCGCAGGCGTTGGGTGAGGTCACCTTCGCCCTTGGCGATGTCGTCGAGCATGCCGACCATCTCGCGCAGCGGCCGGGCGATGCCGTAGCCGACGAACCAGATCACCAGCAGGCCCAGGCCGGCGATGAGCAGGCCGACCAGGGTCATGCCGACGATATCGGCATCACGCTGGGCCTTGAGTTCGCTTTGCAGCTGGTTGAGTTCGCCAAATACCGCCGCTTGCGGTAGTTGCAGCAGCAGGGTCCAGCGCACGCCAGTGTCGGCGATGGTGAAGGGAAGCAGCAGTTGGATCTGCTGGTGCTCGCTGTCCCAGGTGTAGGAGGGTTGCCCAGCGGCAAGCGTGGCCAGTTTGGCGACTTCTTCTGCCGGCAGGACGCTGGAGGCCAGCTCGCCAAGTTTGGTCACGTCCTTGGTGTAGGCCACCAGGCGACCATTGGCGGAAATGAGGGCGATTTCCCCGGCGCCATCGTACAGGTTCTGGTCGGCGTTCTTCAGCAGTTCCTGAATGAACTCGAGGGACAGGTCTGCGCCCACGGCACCGCGAAACTTGCCGTCGACCAGGATCGGCGCGTTGAACGACGACATCATCACCATCTTGCCGCCCATTTCGTAGGGGGCCGGATCGACGATGCAGGGACGCAGGCCTTCTTTCGGGCACAGGTAATATTCGCCCTCGCGGACTCCTGTCGCCAGCTGCTTCTCGCTTTCCAGGGTGGCCCCCATCGGCTCAACCGTGAGGCTGCCATCGGCCTTGCGGTACCACCAGGGCATGAAGCGGCCACTGGCACTGTAGCCGTCGGCTTCGCGACCGACGTACTCGGCATCGCTGCCAGCGAAGGCGTCGGGCTCCCAGGCCGCGAAGGTATCCAGCAGCTTGGGGTTCAGCACGACGGTCTGGCGCAGCAGGCGGGACATTTCGTCCCGGCCGATTTCCAGTTCAGGTAGGCCATTGGTCCCGGGCTGGCCCATCAGCATGTTGGTGTTCGCCAGTCCCTTGACCACCGTGAGCGGGTATTCCAATTCCCGCTGGATCTGGCTGACCTGCGACCGCGCCAATGCGACGAGACGTTCCTTGATGCCCTGTTCGAGCAACGTCTGGGTGCGCTGCTGGACCAGTTCCTGGGTGCGCGCACCGGAAAACAGGGCATACAGCACGAGGGCGGCGACTACCGCCAGCACGCTGGCACCGGCCAGGGCAGCGATGGAGAATTGAATGGACCTGAACTTCATAGGGGCTCCGGATACAGAAATCACGCCTGGCCCTCTGTATCGGCAGGCAGCTGAAAATTCCTGAGTCCGGCATGCAGATAAAAACGGCGTTTTGCGTGTCCATATGCGACGCGGTTGCCGCGTCTTTAAGCGCAGCCGTAGCATATCGTCCGTTGTATCTGTGGAGAGCCACCATGGCCAAGCTGTTTTACCTGTCCGGACTGACCGCGGCCCTTTTCCTGGCGGGCTGCCAGGCCGTCAATACCACGAGCGGTGGGGCAGTGGGAGTCGATCGCCAACAGTACATGTTCAGCATGCTGTCGACGTCAGAGGTCAATCAGATGTACGCGCAGTCCTACCAGCAGACCTTGAGCGAAGCCTCGCAGAAAGGCGTGCTGGATAAGAGCAGCGCCAACGCCCGTCGCGTCGACGCCATCGCCAAGCGGCTGATCGCACAGGCACCTGTCTTCCGTCCCGATGCCGCGCAGTGGGCCTGGGACGTCAACCTGATCGACAACGACGACCTCAATGCCAACTGCGGCCCGGGCGGCAAGATTATTGTTTACAGCGGCCTGATCGAGAAACTCAATCTCACCGACGACGAACTGGCCGCCGTGATGGGCCACGAGATTGCCCATGCCCTGCGCGAGCACAGTCGCGAAGCCATGTCCAAAGCCTATGGCGTGCAGATGGCCAGCCAGATCGGCTCGGTTCTCGGCGTGGGTCAGGCCGGCTTGGGCATGGCCAATGCCGGGGTCGAATATCTGATGACGTTGCCGAACAGCCGCGGCAATGAAAACGAAGCCGACTTGATCGGTCTGGAACTGGCGGCTCGTGCCGGCTATAACCCGAACGCGTCCATCAGCCTCTGGCAGAAAATGAGCAAGGCTGGAGGGGGTGCGCCGCCGGAGTTCATGAGCACCCACCCGTCGTCCAGCACGCGCATGGCCTCGCTGCAGGCGGCCATCCCCAAAGTCATGCCGCTCTACGAGCAGGCCAAGGGACGCTGATCCCGTTGATGGCCTGGCGGGCTCGCAATGCCCGTCCTAGACTGCTTGCCGTCCCCTGTTGCTATCGGGGGACGGTTCTGCAACGGATCGAGGAGCCGCAGTGAGAATTGCCGTACTCGGAGCCACCAGCCTGCTTGGCCATCACACGGCGCGGGCAGTGAAGTCCGCCGGTCACGAGCTGGTGCTGATTCACCGGCCTGAGTCACGGGTCGGACGCCTGAACTACCTGGAGCCGGAATGTCACGCCGTCGAGCGGCTTGATTACGTCGGGTTGAGGCGGGCGTTGAAGGATATTGATGCGGTGGTCCGGTGCGATGACCCCTTTCCGCAAAAGCCGCGTCGTTGGCAGGAAGAGGTCGCCAGCGCGCTGGACGAGGCCAACCATTTCTATGCTGCCTGCCTGGCTGCCCATGTGCCGCGCATTCTCTATGTCGGCAGTTCCATCGCCTTGCCGCGCCATCCGAAGGGCCTACCTGGGCACGAAGGTCTGTTTTATGAGGGTATGCCACGCTGGCGCAATCCCTTCCTGCTGACCAGGTGGGCGTTGGACGAACAGGCTCGCGAACAGGCTCGTAGCGGCCTGCCGGTCATCATCGGGATTCCCGCGATGAGCCTGGGCGAAATGGACTTCGGGCCGAGCACCGGTCGCCTGATCACGGCGATTGGCAGTGGCCAGATGACGCACTACGTGGCGGGCCGGCGCAACCTGATCGATGCGGCTGATGCAGGGCGCGGGCTGCTGCTCACGTTGGAAAAGGGCCGCGTCGGGGAGCGCTACCTGCTGACTGGGCAGAACATCGAAATGAAGGCGCTGACCGAGCGCATCGCCCAGCTCCTGGGCGTAGCGCCGCCGCAACCCATGCCGTTGGCCCTGGCCCGTGGCATGGCGGTGCTTGGCCGTCTGCGCTATCGACTGTCCGGCGAGGCGCCAATCCTGGATGACGTGACTGTCGCGTTCATGGTTGGGGGGCAGTTCCTCGATGGCAGCAAGGCGCGCAACGAACTGCGGTTTGTCGCCGAGACGCCCCTGGAGGAAACGCTGGAGCGGACCATTCGCTGGTTCCGCGCCAACGGTTATCTCTGAGCGGACTGCGTCAGGGTAGGGCTTTTTCGGCAAAGGGTTGAGTCGACAGGCCCAGTTGGGCGCGGAAATTTTCCATGTCGAACATGGTGCAGATCTCCTGCACCTCGCCCAGGCTGTTGAAGGTCCAGAAGGCCATGGCCGAGATACTGAGGATCTTGTCGCTCGGCGGATAGCCGAGTGCCGGCTTCTGAATGCTGCCGATCAGCGTACTCCAGGTCACCACCTTGTTGCCTTCGGCAACGCATTCCTCGATCACGACTTCCAGGTCGGGCATCGCTTCGCGGATATTCTGCACCATCTCGCAATAGGCGGCGCTGCCCAGTGGCCGACCGACGAAAGAACTCTTGTAAAGGAAATCCTTGCTTTGAAGCTGTTCGGCGAGAGCCAGGTGCCCCCTGTTCCACGACAGCTCGATGTGCTGGCGAACCCGCCGTTTCATATCGTCCAGTGACATGTGGTGCGTACCTGCGTCTGATTCCAGGCGGCACTTTACCAGCGCGATTCGCACTGCCATTGGCCGTAATGCCACTGTAGGTTGGCGTTGAGTCGAACGAAGCCCAACGTGCAAGCGCGTCGTGCGGGCGTTCCGCCCGTCGTCCTGCCTGTTGGGCTTCGGCAAGGCCCAGCACCAACCTACGTTATGGTCAGAGCACGCCGCTCAGGCTCAAGGCCTGGTACACGGCATAGGCAGCCAGGGCGGCAAAGGCTGCGGCGGCCAGGCGGCGGATCAGCGTCAGCGGCAGGCGGTCGGCCGCGAAGTTGCCTGCCAGCACCACCGGGACGTTGGCCACCAGCATGCCGAGCGTGGTCCCGAGTACCACGAGGATGAAATGCGGGTACTGGGCCGCGAGCATGACCGTGGCGACCTGGGTCTTGTCGCCCATTTCGGCGAGGAAGAAGGCGATCAGCGTCGTCAGAAAGGGGCCGTACTTCTTGAAGCCCGAGGCTTCGTCGTCGTCAATCTTGTCGGGCACCAGCGTCCACAAGGCCACGGCAGCGAAGGAGGCAGCGAGCACCCAGCTCAGGGTGGCGGCGGAAAAGAAGCTGGCGACCCAGTTGCCTACGGCGCCGGCGGCGAAATGGTTGGCCAGGGTGGCGGCAACGATGCCCCAGATGATCGGCCAGGGCTTGCGGAAGCGCGCGGCCAGGAGCAGGGCGAGCAATTGCGTCTTGTCGCCGATTTCGGCCAGGGAAACGATCAGGGTAGGTACGAAGAGAGATTCCAGCATCAGGCTTCCTAAGGGGCGGGTCGACTAATCACCATGACACGCACAACCTGCCCGCCCCGGGTCAGGTGTAACGTGCCATAGGTCTTGTCAAACCGCTTTCCGTGTAAAAGATGCCTGCGCTTGCTCAGGCTGCGTTGAAGGCAGACTCGGAATGCTCCTTTACAGTCGTAAATTCCGCTTCCTCGCTTACCTTCGCCTTGCCTGATCTTCGCTCGGCTACTTTTTCCTACGGAAACCCATTAAGGGCTGGGTCGCATGCGCCATGGTCTGCTGACCAAGTGTGTTGACGCATGCCGGGCGAGCAGGGCGCTCGCGGGAGACTACTCCCCTAGGACGGGGCGCATTTTGCACAAGCCGGGTGGTCCCGGCAAGTGCAGGTCGTCGCGGCTCAGTCTTCACAGGCCCTGACATCCATGGCGTCGTAGCGAACCAGGCGCGAGCCTTTCTTGACGCGATAGCCGAGCCAGATGACGAGGAACAGCGGCAGGCTGATGTACGTCGCGGCAAGGCCAGCCCAGTCGATGTGATCGCCGAAGAACGCCTGGTAGTTCTGTCCGAGGGTGATGGTCAGGCAGAGGGCGAAGGCGAACAGTGGGCCAAAGGGGAACAGTTTGGCGCGGTAGGGCAGGTCTTCCAGGCGGCCGCCTTGGGCCAGGTAGCCTTTGCGGAAGCGGTAGTGTGAGATGGCGATGCCCAGCCAGGCGATGAAGCCACACATGCCCGAGGTGTTCAGCAGCCAGGTGTAGAGCGTGGAGTCGCCGACGATGGAGGTGAAGAAGCACAGTGCGCCGACCAGGGTGGTGGCATACAGCGCGTTGCGCGGCACGCCGCTGTTGGAGAGGCGGGCGAAGAGCCTGGGCGCTTTGCCCTGCAGGGCCAAGTTGTAGAGCATGCGGGTGGAGGCGTACATCCCCGAGTTGCCCGCCGAAAGGATGGCCGTGAGGATCACCGCGTTCATCACGCTGGCGGCAGCCGCAAAGCCGGCGCGTTCGAACAGCAGGGTAAACGGTGAGACGCTGATGTCGCTTGCATCGTTCTTCATAAGATTGGGATCGGTGTAGGGAATCAGCACGCCAATCACAAAAATCGCCAGGATGTAGAACATCAGAATTCGCCAGAACACCTGGCGGATGGCGATGGGGATGTTCTTCCTCGGGTTCTCGGATTCACCGGCGGCGATGCCGATCAGCTCCGTGCCCTGGAACGAGAAGCCGGCGATCATCGCGACTCCGACCATGGCCTGGAGCCCGCCGACGAAGGGTGCATCGCCCTCGGTGAAGTGGCTGAAACCGGGGGACGCGATTCCGCCCATGATGCCGAAGATGGTGGCCAGGCCGATGCCGATGAAAATCACCACCGTGACCACCTTGATCAGCGCGAACCAGAATTCGCTCTCGCCGAAACCCTTCACCGACACGACGTTCAGCAAGAACATCAGGCCAAGGAACAGGGCGCTCCAGTAGATTCCCGGGATGTCTGGGAACCAGAAACTCATGATCAGCTGGGCCGCCACCAGTTCGGCGGCAATGGTCACCGCCCAGTTGTACCAATAGTTCCAGCCCAGGGCGAAGCCGAAGCCTTCATCGACGAAGCGGCTGCCATAAGTGCTGAACGAGCCGGAAACAGGCATATGGGCGGCCATTTCACCCAGGCTGGTCATGAGGAAGTAGACCATCAGGCCAATCAGCGCATAAGCCAGCAGCGCGCCGCCGGGTCCGGCGGTCGCAACCGTCGCACCGGATGCGACGAACAGGCCGGTGCCGATGGAGCCGCCAATGGCGATCATGTTCAGGTGGCGAGGTTTCAGGTCCCTGTGCAGGCCTTCCCTTGGGGGCGTAGCACTGCCGATATTCAAGTTGGTCACTAAAAACTCCAGGTATCCCGGTCAATGCCGGGCCAGGCAGCCAGCGAGTGGCCGCTCCATTGGGGATCAGGTTGGGTTGCCCGCCGAATTAGCTGTGGCGGGCACTGTAGATTCGGAAGCCGTCACCCTCTGCGAGTGTGCGGCAGGGACCGAGGTAACGCTCGATGAGCGGCGGATATTTGAGGAAGCTGTTGGCCACCAGGCGCAGTTCTCCACCGCGCTGCAGGTGGGCAACTGCCTCGTGCAGCAGGTCTTCGCTGGCCTGGTAGTCGGTGTGCACGCCCTGGTGGAACGGTGGATTGCTGACGATGGCGCTGAGCCCTTCAGGGGCACCGTGGATGCCATCGGCCGTCATCACATCGGCCTCCAGGCCATTCGCGGCCAGGGTCAGGCGGCTGCTGGCAGCGGCGAAGGCGTCCACGTCCAACATCGTCAGGCGGCTCTGTGGATAACGTCGCTTGAGCACCGCCCCCAGCACCCCTGCACCGCAGCCGAAGTCGAGCATGTGGCCACCGGGCAGGCCGTCCAGCTGCTGCAGGAGCAGCGCGGTGCCGCGGTCGAGTCGACCGTGGCTGAAGACACCAGGCAGGCTGATGACCTCCAGCGGACCATCCGCCAGCTCCAGGCGATAGCGCTGGGCAAGGCTTTCCAGATCGGGCGCGGCGGGGGGCTGTTCGATGCTTACCCGCCAGAGTTGGCAGTGGCGTGCGCTATCCAGCTTGCGTGGCTTGCCGAACGCGGCCAGTTGCTTGGCGGCGCGTTCGATGCCGCCGCGCTTCTCGCCCACGAGGAACAGTTCGCCAGCCGGCAAGCGCGCAGCCAGGGCAGCCAGCAGATAGTCGGTCAGCTCGCGGGATTTCGGCAGGAACAACACGGCGGCGATGAACTCGCTTTCAGGCGCTGTAGTACCGAAGTCGCAGCGGCCGGGAAAACGCGCGTCCAGCGCCGCCTGTTCGCCTGCATGCCAGCTCCAGCCGCGGGCCTTTGGCAGGGTGCCGAGCAGGTCATCGGCGGGGAGGCCGGCCAGCATTACCGGGCCTTGGAAGAGTTCCGCTTGGCGGAGCAGCACTTCACTGCGCGGGTCCATGGGCAAGGCTCCTGAAAAAAGCCGGGAATTCTAGCAGAACGCCAGGGCCTCAACCGACCACCCGGAGCGGCGCACCGTCGGAAAAGGCGCGGGCATTCTCCGCCAATTGCACGACGATCCGCTGTCGCGCCTCACGGCTGCCCCAGGCATTGTGGGGGGTGACGATCAACCTGGGGACATCTTCGGCCAGCAGCGGGTTGCCGTCGCGCGGGGGCTCCTGGGTCAGGACGTCGGTGGCGGCACCGCCAAGGTGGCCGTTGCGCAGCGCATCGGCGAGGGCTTGCTCGTCCACCAATCCACCACGGGCCGTATTGACCAACAGGGCGCCGCGCTTCATCGAGGCCAATTCGGTTGCGCCGATCATGTTGCGCGTCTGGTCGTTGAGCGGGCAGTGGAGGGTCAGGGCGTCCACCTGTGGAAGCAGCTGGTGCAGCGGCATCCGATCCGCGCGTGGCGGGCGGCCTGGCAGTTGGCCGAAAAGTACGCGCATGCCGAAGGCTTCGGCCAGCCGCGCAACCGCGCCGCCTAGTTCGCCGTGGCCGAGCAGGCCGAGGGTCTTGCCTTGTAGCTCGATGATCGGGAAGTCCAGCAGGCAGAACTGGCTGGCCTGCTGCCAGCGCCCGGCGCGTACGGCGGTCTGATAGTCCGTCAGGCGGGTGGCCAGGGCGAGCAACAGTAGCAGCGTGTGCTGCGCCACCGAGGGAGTGCCATAGGCCTGGCAGTTGCTTACGGTAATGCCTTGGGCGCGGGCGGCGGCCAGGTCGACGTTGTTGGTGCCGGTGGCCGCCACCAGGATCAGCTTGAGATCCGGGCAGGCGGCGAGAGTCGTCGCGTCGAGCGGGACCTTGTTGCTGATCGCGACCTGGGCACCCTGGAGGTGCTCGATCACCTGGTCGGGAGCGGTGTGCGGGTGCAGGTGCAGTTCATCGAAGGCCTGCTGGAGCGGTGCCATATCGAGGTCGCCGAGGTCGAGGGAGGCGTGGTCGAGGAACACTGCGCGGCTTATGTTCATGCTGAGCTGTACCTTTTTCTGAGACATCTGAAGGCGTAAGGTGACCAGCCTACCAGACCCGTTCCCAACCTTCGGAGGTCGCATGTACTGGACGGAATTCCTCACTGTTGCCCTGATCCATCTGCTCGCCGTGGCCAGCCCCGGCCCGGACTTCGCCATCGTGGTGCGCGAGAGCGTCGCCCACGGTCGTCGCGCGGGCACTTGGACGGCGTTCGGTGTGGGTACGGGGATCTTCGTGCATGTGGCGTATTCGTTGTTGGGCATTGGCCTGATCGTGTCGCAGTCGATCATGCTGTTCAATGCGCTGAAGTGGTTGGCGGCGGCTTATCTGCTCTATATCGGTATCAAGGCGCTGCGTGCCAAGCCTGCCGATCCGGTGGCAGCCGAGGCGGCGTTGGTTGCCGGCGAGCGCAGCTCGCGCGGGGCCTTCGTCACCGGCTTCGTCACGAATGGCCTGAACCCCAAGGCGACGCTGTTCTTCCTCTCGCTGTTCACCGTGGTGATCAACCCCCATACGCCACTGGCGGTGCAGGCGGGTTATGGCGTGTACCTGGCCTTTGCTACCGCAGTGTGGTTCTGCCTGGTGGCGATGCTATTCAGTCAGCGCCGCGTACGCGCCGGTTTTGCCCGCATGGGGCACTGGTTCGATCGCGTGATGGGGGCAGTATTGGTGAGCCTTGGTGTCAAGCTGGCATTTACCGAGCTGAAGTAAGAAAGTTGATCGCCCAGTTACGACTTTGGCAGGCAAGCCTTGTGGGTGCGAATTCATTCGCAGAGGGGTACGCAGTGCCCCCATGCAATTCCAGGGCAGGCCTCGAGCCTGCTTGGCAAATGGATTGGCTCTGTCCCAGTTAAGTGTTGCCACTGGCTGGCTCCCTTGTAGGAGCCAGCTTGCTGGCGAACGGGCTCATTTCGCGAGCAAGAACTCGGCGTCCCCCTCGCTCCTACAGGGCTTTCAGCCCGACCGTTGATGGCTAGCAACAGCTAACGCCGACAGAGCCAATGGGTTTGCCTGCACACGGAGAGGGGGCTGAGGCCCGGCTGGCTGCCTCACTAAAAAAACGTTACGGATTGTCGGGGGAGTTGCCTATCCGAGCTGAGGCCGACACTCCTTAGAGCTTCGCCACAAAAAAAGGCGCGGTATCGACCGCGCCTTTTTCATTCTGCTTACGCTGTTACAGCAGTTCGACGGCCACCGCAGTCGCTTCGCCACCGCCGATGCACAGCGAGGCGACGCCACGCTTGCCGCCCTTGTTACGCAGGGCGTTGATCAGGGTGAGGATGATCCGCGAGCCGGTGGAACCCACCGGATGGCCCTGGGCACAGGCTCCGCCGTAGACGTTGACCTTGGCATGGTCGAGGCCGTGCTCACGCATGGCCAGCATGGTGACCATGGCGAAGGCTTCGTTGATTTCGAACAGGTCGACGTCGTCCTTGTTCCAGCCGGTTTTCTTGAACAGGTTGGTCATGGCGCCGATCGGCGCCAAGGTAAACTCGCTCGGATCCTGGCTCTGGGTGGCGTGACCGACGATCTTTGCCAGCGGCTTGAGGCCGCGGCGGGTGGCTTCTTCGGCAGTCATCAGCAGCAAGGCGCTGGCGCCATCGGAGATCGAGCTGGCGTTGGCGGCGGTGATGGTGCCGTCCTTCTTGAACGCAGGTTTCAGGCTCGGAATCTTGTCCAGGTTGGCGGTCAGAGGCTGTTCGTCGTCCTTGACCAGGACCTCACCCTTGCGGGTGACGACGTTGACCGGGACGATCTCGGCGGCCAGCGATCCATCGGCGATGGCGGCCTGGGCGCGCTTCAGGGACTCGATGGCATAGGCGTCCATCTCTTCGCGGGTCACGCCGTACTTGTCAGCGGTTTCCTGGGCGAAGGATCCCATCAAGCGGCCGCTGCGGGCATCCTCCAGGCCGTCGAGGAACATGTGGTCCTTGATTTCGGCATGGCCCATGCGCAGGCCGGTACGCGCTTTTTCCAGCACGTAGGGGGCGTTGGACATACTTTCCATGCCGCCAGCGACCATGATCGAGTTGGTGCCGGCTTTGAGCAGGTCGTGGGCCAGCATCACGGCTTTCATGCCGGAACCACACAGTTTGTTGATGGTGGTGCAGCCAGCGGTCGCCGGTAGGCCGGCGTTCAGCGCAGCCTGGCGTGCCGGGCCTTGCTTGAGGCCTGCGGACAGTACGCAGCCCATGATCACTTCCTGGACATCAGCGGGCTGGAGACCAGCGCGGGCAATGGCCTCGCGGATGGCGAGCGTACCCAGGTCCACTGCGGAAACGCTGGACAGGCTGCCCTGGAATCCGCCCATGGGAGTGCGGGCGCCGCTGACAATGACGATATCGGACATTTGGAACCTACCTCATTGGATGATGTGACGCGACTGGACGAGCGCGGCGATTCTAACTCGTGACTGAAACTGGCCAAAGGGTCACGGGAAAAATCATTCTTTTGACTGATTAAGCGTCATGCGAAGGAGCCTAAAGTCGGGAAAAGCCAAAAACCACAACTCCTCACCAGGTGTGCTCCCTATGCTTCAGACCCGAATCATCAAACCCGCAGCCAATGCCTACACCTACCCCCTCCTGATCAAACGCCTGCTGATGTCGGGCAGCCGCTACGAGAAAACACGCGAGATCGTCTACCGGGACAAGGTTCGCCACAGTTACGCTACCTTCAACGAGCGGGTCGCGCGTTTGGCGAATGTTCTCACCGAGGCCGGTGTGAAGGCTGGAGACACGGTGGCAGTGATGGATTGGGACAGCCATCGTTATCTGGAGTGCATGTTCGCCATCCCGATGATCGGGGCGGTGCTGCACACCATCAATGTGCGCCTGTCACCCGACCAGATCCTTTACACCATGAACCATGCCGAGGATCGTTTCGTGCTGGTCAACAGCGAGTTCGTGCCGCTGTACAACGGCATTGCTGCGCAGCTGACCACGGTGGACAAGACGCTGCTGCTCACTGATGCGCCCGAGAAGACGGCCGACCTGCCGAATCTCTTGGGCGAATACGAGACGCTACTGGCGGCGGCCAGCCCAACCTATGCTTTCCCTGACTTCGACGAAGACTCGGTCGCCACCACCTTCTACACCACTGGCACCACGGGCAATCCCAAGGGCGTCTACTTCACCCATCGCCAGCTGGTGCTGCACACCTTGTCGATGGCGGCGACCATTGGCGCCCTGGACAGCATCCGCCTGATGGGCACTGACGACGTGTACATGCCCATCACCCCGATGTTCCACGTCCATGCCTGGGGCGTGCCATATGTTGCCACCATGCTCGGCGTCAAACAGGTCTATCCGGGTCGTTACGAGCCAGACATGCTTTGCCGCCTCATCAAGGAGGAGAAAGTTACCTTCTCCCATTGCGTGCCGACCATCCTGCAGATGGTGATGAACGCGCCCAACGCCCAGGGGCACGACTTCGGTGGGCTGAAAATGATCATCGGTGGGAGCGCGCTGAATCGCACCCTGTATGAAACGGCCAAGAGCCGTGGGATCCAGCTCACCGCGGCCTATGGCATGTCCGAAACCTGCCCGTTGATCTCCGTTGCCCACCTCAACGAGGAGCTGCGTGCCGGTAGCGAGGATGAGCGCATCACCTATCGCATCAAGGCTGGTGTTCCTGTCCCTCTGGTCGAGGCAGCGATCATGGGGGCCGACGGCCAACTGCTGCCCGCCGATGGTGAGGCCCAGGGCGAGTTGGTGCTACGCGCACCCTGGCTGACCTTCGGCTATTTCAACGAGCCGGAGAAGAGCGAGGAGCTGTGGGAAGGCGGCTGGTTGCACACGGGCGACGTGGCGACCGTGGACGGCATGGGTTTCATCGACATCCGTGACCGTATCAAGGATGTGATCAAGACCGGTGGCGAATGGATTTCCTCGCTGGAGCTGGAGGATCTGATCAGCCGGCACCCGGCCGTGCGTGAAGTGGCGGTGGTCGGTGTACCCGATCCTCAGTGGGGGGAGCGCCCCTTCGCCCTGGTGATCGTGCGTGACGGACAGTCGTTGGACGCTAAAGGGCTAAAGGAACATCTCAAGCCCTTTGTCGAGCAAGGTCACATCAATAAGTGGGCCATTCCCAACCAGATCGCGCTTGTTACCGAAATTCCCAAGACCAGTGTCGGTAAGTTGGACAAGAAACGCATTCGCGTCGATATCGCACAATGGCAGGCTGCCGGTAGCGCATTCCTCTCCGCACTTTGAGTGCCCGCGGGCCGCTGTCTGGAGAGGCGCGGCCCGCAGCCAAGCAAACGCTTGGCTTACATATTGCTCACTTGTGAGAAATCTTGGCTATGTTTCTTACCGAAGGACTGGACGGGGCCATCGGAAGGAGCGAGCCAGACAACCTGGGGGCTGCAAATCACACTTTCGAGGGATCAAGCGTTAATACCTGCTGGCTATAGTCCGTACCAATCCATAACAAAAAACATACATGGAGTAGCGTCGATGACAAAAACCACCCAGCTCTGGCGCCTGGCAAGATTGCCCTTGGCCGTCAGCCTCGCTTCCACACTCGCCGCTCCGGCATTCGGCGTCACCTTCAACATCGGGGAAATCGAGGGCCAGTTCGACTCGGCTCTCTCCGTGGGGGCCAGTTGGTCGATGCGCGGGGCTGATCCGGATCTGATCGGCGTCAACAACGGTGGCGATGGCCTTTCACAGACCTCCGACGATTCCCACCTGAACTTCAAGAAAGGCGAGACCTTCTCGAAGATCTTCAAGGGCATTCATGACCTGGAGTTGAAGTACGGCGATACCGGTGTGTTCGTACGCGGCAAGTACTGGTACGACTTCGAGCTGAAGGACGAGAGCCGTCCGTTCAAGGACATCGACGACAACGGGCGGAAAGAAGGGGCCAAGGCCTCCGGGGCTGAACTGCTCGACGCCTTCGTCTATCACAACTACGACATCGCCGACCTGCCTGGCTCGGTCCGCCTGGGTAAGCAAGTCGTCAGCTGGGGTGAGAGTACCTTCATCGGCAACAGCATCAACTCGATCAACCCGATCGACGTGTCGGCATTCCGCCGTCCGGGCGCCGAGATCAAGGAAGGCCTGATTCCGGTCAATATGTTCTATGTGTCCCAGAGCCTGACCGACAACCTGTCGGCTGAGGCCTTCTACCAGTTGGAGTGGGACCAGACCGTTGTCGACAACTGCGGCACCTTCTTCGCCCAGCCTGACGTGATTGCTGATGGCTGCGACGATAATCTCCGCGTATTGAGAAAGGCATCGAGCCTGAGTCCCGCTGCTCTCGCCGCCTTGAGCCGGTTCGGGGTAAATGCCAACGAGGAAGGGGTACTGGTTCGTCGCGGGCCGGACCGTGATGCGGATGACGACGGCCAGTACGGCCTTGCTCTGCGCTACTTCGCCGAGCAACTCGATACTGAATTTGGTGGCTACTTCATCAACTACCACAGCCGGGCTCCGATTTTCAGCGGCGCGAGCGCTACCCAGGCGCAGCTGAATGCCATCAACGCCGGTTTGCCGAACATTCCGGCCCTTGGCGCCAACAACCCGGCTAACCTTCGCCCGTTGGCAGTCGCCGGTTCCTCGAACTACTTCGTCGAGTACCCAGAGGATGTCCGCCTCTATGGCTTGAGCTTCTCCACCACTCTGCCCACCGGTACTGCCTGGAGCGGTGAGGTCAGCTACCGTCCTAACCTACCGGTCCAGCTGAACACCACCGATATCCTCTTCGCGGGTGTCGACTCCCTTGGCGGACTGTTCGGCAACGCTTCGCTGCTGCCAGGCGTTCCGGGACAGGACCTGCACGGCTATCGCCGCAAGGAAGTGACCCAGTTCCAGACGACCTTCACGCACTTCTTCGACCAGGTCATGGGGGCTAGCCGCCTGACTCTGGTGGGTGAGGTTGGCGTCGTTCATGTCGGTGGCCTGGAAAGCACCTCCGAGGTCCGTTATGGCCGTGACCCGGTCTTCGGCCCTGGTCCGCTGCCGGCCACTGGGCCAATCAATACTTGCGTGGCTCTGAATACCAGCACGTTGGGTAGCGCCACCGCAGAGAATGTCAGCAAGTATTGCGAAGACGATGGTTTTGTCACCAGCACGTCCTGGGGTTACCGCATGCGCGCCGTGTGGGATTACAACGACGTGTTCGCCGGTGTGAACCTGAAACCCAGCATCGCCTGGTCCCATGACGTCGATGGTTACGGTCCGAATGGCCTCTTCACCGAGGGCGCCAAGGCAGCCAGCCTGGGCTTGGATGCCGAGTACCAGAACACCTACACCGCCAGCCTGGCCTACACCGACTTCTTCGGCGGCAGGTACAACACCTCGATCGACCGCGATTTTCTTGCGCTCAGCTTCGGCGTGAACTTCTAAGCGGACTGGAATCTTGAGGAAAACGAAATCTATGAAAACAACAAAGAGTCTGCTGCAAACCGGCGCTCTGGCGCTGTCCCTGATGGCCTCCGGCGTCATGGCTGCGGTATCTGCCGAGGAAGCAGCCAAACTGGGTACCAGCCTGACCCCGCTGGGCGCAGAGAAAGCCGGCAACGCTGATGGCACCATCCCGGAGTGGACCGGCGGTCTGCCGCAGAACGCCGGTAGCGCTGACGCCAAGGGCTTCCTGTCTGACCCCTTCGCCAACGAACAGCCGCTGTTCACCATCACCGCGCAGAACGTTGACCAGTACAAGGACAAGCTGACCCCCGGCCAGCTGGCGATGTTCAAGCGCTACCCCGACACCTACAAGATGCCGGTGTACAAGACCCACCGCACGGCCACGGTGCCGGCCAAGGTGATCGAGGCCACCAAGTACAACGTCACCAACACCAAGCTGGTGGAGGGCGGTAACGGGCTGGAGAACTTCCGCACCGCCAACCCCTTCCCGATTCCGAAGGACGGTCTGGAGGCCATCTGGAACCACATCACCCGTTATCGTGGTGGCAGCGTGCGCCGCTTGGTGACTCAGGCGACCCCGCAGCCGAACGGCTCCTACAGCCTGGTGTACTTCCAGGACGAGTTCACCTTCCGCGACCAGCTGAAGGACTATGACTCGAGCAAGCCGAGCAACGTGCTGTTCTATTTCAAACAGCGCGTGACTGCACCGTCGCGCCTGGCGGGTAACGTACTGCTGGTGCACGAGACGCTGAACCAGGTGAAGGAGCCGCGCCTGGCATGGCTCTACAACGCTGGCCAGCGTCGTGTGCGTCGGGCCCCGCAGGTGTCCTACGACGGCCCGGGTACCGCTGCCGACGGCCTGCGTACCTCCGACAACTTCGACCTGTACAACGGTGCTCCCGATCGCTATGACTGGAAGCTGGAAGGCAAGAAGGAGATCTACATCCCCTACAACGCCTACAAGCTTGACTCGCCGAAGCTGAAGTACAGCGACATCATCAAAGCCGGCCATATCAACCAGGACCTGACCCGTTACGAGTTGCACCGCGTGTGGCACGTAGTGGCCACCCTGAAGCCGGGCGAGCGCCACATCTATGCCAAGCGTGACTTCTACATTGACGAGGACACCTGGCAAGCCGCTGCCATTGACCATTACGACGGCCGTGGCACTTTGTGGCGCGTTGCCGAGGCGCATGCCCAGTACTACTACAATAAGCAAGTGCCGTGGTACACGCTGGAGAGCCTCTATGACCTGCTGTCCGGCCGCTACCTGGCGTTGGGTATGAAGAACGAGGAGAAACAGTCCTACGACTTCAGTTACACCGCCGGTGAAAGCGACTACACCCCGGCAGCGCTGCGTCAGGCAGGAGTTCGCTAACAGTCCGCAACACCTTGTCAGGGAAGCCGGCCTGCGGGCCGGCTTTTTCTTGGCTGTAGTTTCCCTGGGGACTTCTATTGGCCTTCCGTAACGGCTAGGCTCGATTGGGTTCGCGCCCTTGAAAATTGCTATTCCAAGAAGCCAGGTGATGACTGACCTTTCCAGTTCGCGATCCAGAGCGTCGGTAGCCGTACAGATGGCCGATGCACGATTCTTCCGTCCGCCACGGCCCGCCGGCTATGTGTCGCGGCCGCGCCTTTGCGAGCGCCTGACCGAGGGCCTGAGCGGACGCCTGTTGATGCTCAGTGCGCCAGCGGGCTTTGGCAAAAGCTCCCTGGCGATCGAGTTTTGCGAGGTCCTTCCGCAGGGCTGGAAAAGCCTGTGGCTGAGCCTCAGCCGTCGCGACTGCGACCCTGGGCGCTTCCTCGAGCGCTTGTTGGACGGCTTGCGCCAGTTCTATCCCGGGCTTGGCGACGAGGCCATGGGCCTACTGAAGATGCGTCAGCGGCACCAACCGTTCGCGTTTGAGCAATGGCTGGACGGTTTACTCGATGAAATGGCCGTGCGCCCAGAGTCCGGGCAGCCCCTGCTGCTGGTGCTGGACGATTATCACCTGGCGCAGAACGCGGTCCTGGACCGTTGCCTGCAGTTCCTTCTCAATCACTTGCCAGACGGCTGGGTGCTGTTGGTGACCAGTCGTCAACGGCCTGACTGGCACCTGGCGCGGCTGCGCCTGTCGCGACACTTGCTGGAACTCAATGAGCAGGACCTGCGCCTGACCGAAGATGAATGCCTGGACCTGCTGCGCAGCCAGGGCGCCCGGCTGGAAGACGATGACCTGGAAGGCTTGCTGCAGCGCAGCGAAGGCTGGGTCGCCGGGCTGCGCCTCTGGCTACTGGCCGGCCAGGACAAGTCGGGTTGTGATGGCTCGGACATGACGCCCCGAGGCGACGAGAGCTTGATCCGCGAATACTTGCTCGAGGAAGTGATCGAGCGCCAGCCGGCGGACGTCCAGACCTTCCTCTACGAAACGGCACGCCTGGAGCGCATTTGCGCAGAGCTTTGTGATGCCGTGCGCGAGAGCCACGACAGCAGTTCCATCCTGCGACACTTGCAGGCCCACCAGGTGTTCCTGGTGCCGCTGGACGAGCATGGCCGCTGGTTCCGCTATCACCATTTGTTCTCCGATCTTCTGCGCACGCGCCCGCTGTCCAGCGTCTCTCCATCAGCCATCCATCTGCGGGCCTGTCGCTGGTTCAGCGCCCAAGGGCTGCTGGACGAAGCAATCGAGCAGGCGTTGCGCGCCGGCCAACCAGACGTTGCCGCTTCGCTGGTGCAGAACCTGTCGGAAGAGCAACTGCTGGCCAACCAGAATATCGCCATGCTGCTGCGCTGGAAGATGGACCTGCCGGACAGTCTCCTGTCCAGCACTCCCCGGCTGATCGTGCTCTACAGTCTTGCCCTGGGCCTGGCTTGTCAGCTGGACGCTGCGGAAGAGCTGGCAGGAAACCTCGCGCGTTTCCTGCCGGCCCCCGATGCCCAGCAGCAACGTAGCCTGCTGGTGCAATGGCAGGCTATCAGCGGTGTCATTGCGCGAGGGCGTGGAGATATCCAGCGGGCCGAGCAGATGTGCACCGAAGCCCTGTCCGCGCTGCCTCCAGAGAACTTCGGCCTGCGCCAGCTCTGCCTGTCGACTCTGGCCAACATTGCGATGGTGCGGGGCGATCTCTGGCGCGCGCGCGGGCTCAACCGGGAAGCGCTGGAGCATGCGCAGCGTGGGGCGAACCCCTTGTTCGAAGCGTTGGTGCACTATGATCGCGCCCGGGTGCTACAGGCCAGGGGCGAGGTATTGCGAGCCCTGCAGGAGGTCCATCAAGGCCTGGAGCGGCTGCGCAGCATTCGTACACCGCGTTCCTCTGTTGCCCGGGCGCGGTTGATGCTGTACCAGGGCTACCTGCTCAGCGTGCGGCTGCAACCTCAGGCCGCGCGGGCCAGTGTGTCGGCCGGAATTGCCGAGGCGCGGGATTGCCGCGATATCAGCTTGCTGATCGGGCACTGCGTGCTCGCTGGACTGGAAGGCCGTGAGGGGCGCTTCGCTGCAGCTTTCGCGCAACTGGCCGAGGCTGAGCGGCTTATGCATATCTGGGACGTGCCGCCAGTCTATTACCTAGCGATGATCACTCTGGCGAAATGCGATCTCTGGCTGGCCCAGGGGCAGATTGAACTCGCCGAAGCCTGGCTGCCGCGTCTGGCGGAAGCCTATGGTGGGGAGCACGCTGCTGCTGCGCCCGAGTTTCACCCGCAATTGCCCTTGTTCATTGATCTGCAACTGGCCGTCCTGGCCCAGGCCCAGGGGCAGCACGCGGAAGCGGAGCGATGCCTGCGGGCCCTTTTGTTCAAGGCTGAAGCTCAAGGTGCACAGCATCTGGCCTTGTGGGTCCAATTGAAGCTGGTATCGCTACTGCGCACCAGCCGGGAACGCGAAGCAGCCACCATCCTGAATATGGCGCTCGATGCACTTCCCTGTGGATCATTGCTGCCCTATCGGCAACTGTTGCAGGAGCACCCACAGTGGCTGCGCGAGCAGTTGGGGGCGCGCGATTCCGGGCCGGTTCGCGAACTGCTCGATCTGCTGCCAGGGGCCACCCAGGAGACTGTGCCTGAAGCGCCCGTTTCGGAAGCGCTCAGTTCGCGTGAGCTGGCGGTCCTGCGGCTGATTGCCCAGGGCTGCTCCAACCAAGAAATCAGCGAGAAGCTTTTCATCTCCCTGCACACGGTGAAGAGCCACGCCCGTCATATCAACGGTAAGCTCGGTGTGGAGCGCCGCACCCAGGCCGTGGCGCGCGCCAAAGCCCTGGGCTTGTTGCGCTGAAGTTGCGGGTGGTGCGCTGAGGTCAAGCGCTGGGTGGGCATTCTTCGGCGCGGCAGGCTGGGCCAGTTGGCCTTCCACATCCTGCTGGATGCCGGCCAGCACCGGGAGCAGTTCGCCCATGCTGGTGCGCACCTCGGCGTGGGGGTGCTTGTTCGGCCAGCTCCGCGACCTGCGCCAACAGTTGCCCTCGCACGTCGCTACCCAGATGCTCGAACAATTCGGGCATCCGTTTTGCCAGTTCCTCGCTGTAAAGCACCAGGTCTTCGCGATTGAACTGGCGTAGCTCAAGAGGCGTATAAATGTTCAGCGGCGGCCAGAAGTTCTCCTCGCTGACCATCCGCGGGTAGATCGACCCGGTGAGCTCACCGTTGCGGCGGGGCAGGGCATCAACTTGGGTTTCATCGATCTCCTGAAGGGCCGCGATCAGCTGCCGGTAATCTGCGCTGTCCTAAGGGCGCTGGATGTCGGGAATCTTCTGGCCGAGGTAGAACAGCTCGGCGGCCGGCACGCGCTGAGCGAGCAACAGAAGGAGGATGGCCAGCGCCGATCGCGGTTCGTGTTTCATCGAGCTGGATGGCTCCACTGTCCATTACCGCGACGAAGTCTGCTGGGACAAGCCGGCGCTGGTATTGATCCACGGCGTGGTCGCTTCGCTCCACAGCTGGGACGGCTGGGGCGAAGCCTTTGCCCCGCACTACCGCATCATCCGCTTCGACGTTCCCGGCTTCGACCTCACAGGGCCCAGGCGCAACGGCGAATACTCCGGCGAGTGCATGATCGGCGTCCTCGGCCTGCTTCTGGACTACCTTGGCGTGACCAGGGCTTCGATCGCCGGCAGTTCGCTCGGTGGTTACATCGCCTGGAACTTTGCCCTGGCCCGACCGCAGCAGGTTGAGAAGCTGGTGCTGATTGACCCGGCCGGCCACCAGATGCGCAAGGCATCTTGGATGATCGCTGACCGGGGCGACCGTTGCCATGCCGATGAGGATGCCGCGTGCATTGGTCGCTCAGGGCACCAAGGAAGTCTACCGCCAGCCGGGGCGGATCAAGCCAGGGGTGATCGATCGTTACTACGACCTCAGCCCCCGCCCGGGCAGCCGGTGGGCGATGATGGCAATCTTTCGGGTGCTGCTGAAGGTCAATCGCGAGGAGCTGGATTGCAGCGGCGAGCGGGTGGCGAACATCCGGGCGCCGACGCTGCTGATGTGGGGTGAGTGTGACCGCTGGATTTCACTCAAGCACGTGCCACTCTGGCAGCGCGACCTGACCGGTCTTCAGGTGAAAATTTACCTGGGGGGTAGGGCACATTCCCATGGAAGAGATTCCGCAGCAGGCGTCGGCGGATGCCATGCGCTTCCTGCTGGGCTGAAGTGCTCCTGCGGAGAGATTGGCTCGTCGGTTGGGCTGAGCCTGCGGCGGGGACGCCAGCAGGATCTGGCTTGAGGTTTCTCTCCGTCTCATCGCAGTAATTACGTCAAGATAGCGATGCTCCTTTCTAAAGCGGCACTTCATTCTGGCGCCTGGCAAAAGTGCCGCGCTGCTCTTTTCAGGATGTCCAGCTCTTCTACTACGCGACGCATCTGCGCCCGTGGCCGCAATATCTCGCATTTAGGGATGGTCTGAAGTAGCCATGCGTTTCTGGCTAACTTCAGCGCCTGCCGTTTTTGAAAGCGTCCACTCGATCCATAACACCCAGATCCGTTGCGCTTCACGCTCTTTTTCGCTGCCGCGAGCACCTC
>NZ_JAGTIS010000017.1 GCF_018704125.1 Metapseudomonas boanensis
TACGCCAGCAAGCTCGGCACCGCGCGCTTCTACTTCGCGCGCCTGCTGCCGCGCATCCACTCGCTGACCGCCTCGGTGAAGGCCGGTAGCGAATCGTTGTACCTGCTGGACACTGCGCAGTTCTAAGCAGCCTCCGGTCTGGCTCGCCCAGCGTCGTTTGAGGCTCGGGCGAGCCACGCTTTGCCATCTTTACTCGAAGCCTCTGGCTGTGCCGGTTCCTGCCATATTGGCAAGCGCATCCCGTGTCATGAAATGGAAATTGGCTGTCGCCCGATGAGAAGTGTCGGGCCTGCATCCAGCCTACAGTCCATGCCAACCATCGCAGTTAGAAACCATCGCCCGGATGATGGAAGAGTCAGCCCCTGCTGATCAGGTCGGGGGTCGGATGCTGTGCCCGCCACGCGCAGGCGACGAATACGTGGCTCGACGTCATGTGATGCAGTGATCGCTGACCGCGCCAGGAAGATACAGCGTCCGGATCAGGGACGGGCAGCCACGACCTGTCCGTCCCTGGTTGACTTTGACGACGGACCAGAACAACCGGCCGATGCAAGACAAACCGATGGAGACATGGCCTTTCACCACAGCGCGAAGGGTGAGGGCGTCGATACTTCGTCGGCATCCCGAGCTATCGCAGGTGCATCGCCGTTGCGCTGACCTTCAGCCTGTTCCCTGAACCACGAGAGTCGCAATGAGTAAAACCCCTCGAGCGAGCCAGACAACAACCACCACGAAGCGTCGCCCAGCAGCAGGCAGGGGCCCGCGTAAAAGCAAAGATACCGAGCTCGCGTGCAATTCCCAGGAGCATGAGCTGGTTGGCGCTGCGATGAATCACACGCTGGCAGGCAACCCGCTGGTCAGTGTGCGTGCAGTAGATCTGGCAGGGTCTGCCGGTTACTTGTTGAAGGCCTTGGGCAAAACGCCAATCAAAGCCGGATATCACCTCGGTGGCTACCTCAAGGAGTTGCGCGGCATAGTCGGCGGAACTTCCAGCATTGCCCCGGACCCCAGAGACAAGCGTTTCGCCGACCCGGCCTGGCAATCCAATTTCGTATTACGCGCCCTGCTGCAAAGCTACCTGGCCGGCCAAAGCGAACTCACTCGCTTTATCGACTCCTCCAACCTTACGCCCCTGGAAAAAGGCCGTGCCCAGTTCGTCACATCGCTTCTGGCCGATGCGATGTCACCGAGCAACTCGCTTCTGACCAATCCTGCTGCACTGCGCAAACTGGTAGACACCGGCGGCATGAACCTGGTCAGGGGCATTCGACAGTTCACCCACGATGCGCTGAACAACCGGGGGATGCCCGCGCAGGTCGACAGCACGCCGTTCAAGGTGGGGGAGAACATTGCCACGGCCAAGGGTGAAGTGGTGTTCCGTAACGACATGTTCGAGCTGTTGCAGTTCGCACCGACCACCGAAAACGTCTACGCAAGGCCGTTGGTAATGTCGCCGCCGCAGATCAACAAGTACTACGCCATCGACCTCTCGCCGGAAAAAAGCCTGATCAAGTGGGCGCAGGATAGCGGCGTGCAAATGTTCGTCATCAGCTGGCGTAATCCGACGAGCGAGCACCGTGACTGGGGCCTGTCCGAGTACGCGCTGTGCCTCGACCAGGCAGTCGAGGTGGCCCGGAAGATTACCGGCAGCCCGGATGTGAACATGTGGGGGTCCTGCTCGGGCGGGATTACCCTGGCGGCCTACCTGGGTTGGCTGGCCGCGCGCGGCGAAGGCCACAAGGTTGCCAACACCAGCTGGGCGGTGTGCGTGCTCGACATGCCGTCGGCACTCGACGACTCCACGCTGGGACTCTTTACCACCCCGGCTGCGTTGCGCACAGCCAAGGCCAGCTCGCGGCGCAAGGGCGTACTAAGTGGTCAGGACATGGCGCGGATGTTCGCCTGGATGCGGCCCAATGATCTGATCTGGAACTATTGGGTCAATAACTACCTGCTTGGCAACAAGCCGCCAGCCTTCGACATCCTGGCCTGGAACAACGACACCACGCGACTGCCGGCACAACTGCATGCGGACTACCTCGATCTGGTCCAGCTGAACCCCTATAGCAACCCGGGCGCCATGCAAATCGCCGGCGAGTCTATCGACATGACCAAGGTCAGGGTCGGCGCCTACGTGATCGGGGGAACCACTGACCACATCACGCCCTGGCAGGGCTGCTACGGCACGGCACGCCTGTTCGGTGAGGACACTACCTTCGTGCTGTCCAACGCCGGTCATCTGCAGAGTCTGGTCAACCCGCCTGGCAATCCCAAGTCGTATTTCTACGCAGCACCTGCGACCGCCGATGACCCGGAGGCCTGGCTACAGAACGCCGGGGAACGCCAGGGGGGCAGTTGGTGGCCGCATTGGCGCGAGTGGATTCAGCAACGCTCGGGCGCTAATCTGCCAGCGCCGAAAAAGCTCGGCTCGCGCAAGTATCCGCCGCTGTGCGCTGCTCCCGGCACGTATGTGCTTGAGCGCTGAGGGTAAAATCGTTCGCTGAGCAGGCATTGGTAGGTTCGAGGGTACAGGGGCGCAGCAGCACGCTCCTTGGCCCTCACTAATTCGACGCAGGAGGGCAGGGCTAAACACGTTCATCTCAGGAATCGACATAACAACAAGAATCGAGGATAGGGAAATGCGACCGATAGTGATGTTGTGCCTGCTGTACCTGCTTTCACCCATGACCTGGGGCGATGGACGAAGCAATCAGCAGTTGAGCGAGCTGTCCAGTCGCAGCCAACTGCTGTGCGCCAGTGCCATGCTCTATTTCAACCCGGAGGAGCGTGCGCCTGACCCTCGCAGCCTGACAGTGGTCTTCCATCATCTCAGCACGCTGGAGACCTATGTTCTGCAACTCGGCCAGCCGGAATCGCTGGTACAACCCCTTCACGCCATGAAGCGCATTTTCGCGCAATTGGACAGCTTGCCAAGCAGCCAGCGAGAGCGCTATCCGGAATTGCTTCGGCAGATGTTGGTGCAGCAGCGGCAGCTGCAGCAGGCTGCCGTGGACATCCTTTCTGGCGTTAGGCAGAGCAGTTCAGAGGCCGCCCAGGGGCAGCCGTTCAACGCGCAAAGCCAAGCCTTGGCGAGCCTGTTGATGGACTACCAATTGCGCTTCTATCCAATGCCCGGCAAGCATGAATTGACAATGAAGCGGGAGCAAGTGCTGGACCTTGACCGGGCGATCGAGCAGCGTTTCGAGATGCTGCTGGTCAGGCACTCCGAACAGGCGGAGCTGTTGGCCAAGATCAGGGGCAACTACCAGTTCGCGCGCGCCCAGTTGTTGCAGGATAAAGGGCGCGCTCAAGGTGGCGTTGAGTTCTACCTGAGCCGTGCAGTGGCCGACCTCGATGAACTGGCAGTCATGACGCGGCCGACAGATTCAGGGCAGCCTCCGCTCTAGTCGCCGTGCTTAACGTTCCTTGGTACCACTGCGCCCTGCTTGCGTCCTGGAGGAACCGCTACATGCTCCGCCCGTGGTTACACAAGTTTCTGCACGCTATCCAAGCCCTGCGCACGTTACCCGACCAGCCATTCGTTTTGGCCGAAATCAGCAACGATCTTGAGCCACTCAGGGCCCTGAACATCAGATCACCCGCCCAGCAAGGTGATATCGCGCTTTCCGCCCGCCTTAATCAAGGTGTTGCTCAACAACCTGCAGTAGACGGCTTACGCTACGAAACCATTCATCAAGTTAAAGGCGGAACCCACGACGCAACGGTGGTCGTCTCGTCAGCGTGGCGTTCACCTTTCCCACTGGCAGGACAGGCTCGCTGATCCAACATCTGAGGGCGCCAGGTTCGCGTATGTGGCGAGTTCACGCCCCCGGCATTTGCTCATTTGGGCAGTGAAACAGCTGAAAGCAGCTCAGAAAGGCACCCTTTCCAAACTGGGATTCGAGCTCGCCTATTGAGCGCAGGCGCAGTGCAAGACTCGTCGAGCGGAGTGCGGGCATCCCAACAGACTGGGAAATAACCCTGTAGCTGGTAAGACGAACGGGGATAGCCGCAGGCGCTGGGGAGCAATAAGACAGACTTCACTTGGGCGTTTATCCGCCGAAAGGCGGGTGGCAGCTCCGTTGGCGGTAGATGACGAAGCCGTACGCCTGGCCGTATGTAGTGGGCAAGCCGCGCTGGACCAAGCGCCAACTGCGCAACGCCCCAAATACGAGTGCGTCAGGTAAAGCAAGACCGGTACGAATTCTCCTCACCCATCAGACTAAAAGGCAGTTCAGCGGACTTCCGGACAGATATTCATCGGCCCAGGCAAGGCGGCCGGCTGGTTAGGCTCCATACACTCCACTACGAGTAAATCGCGCACAACAATAAACGCGAGAAGTAGTGATGAACCTATATCAGCCTGACCTCGTTACCCAGCACAGCAGCCATATCGGTGCTCGCCAGACCCGTGTCGAGGACGCTGCATTGCTGCGTGGCCTGGGCTGCTATGCCGACGATGCTGCCACCCCGCCCGGCACCCTGCACGCTGCCATTGTCCGTTCACCCCATCCCCATGCGCGCATTACTGCCGTGGATTTCTCCAAAGCGCTGCTTATGAAAGGCGTGCACGGCGTACTCATCGGTGAGGACGTCAAGCGTTGGTCCCTGCCATTTCCGGTCGGCGTACGCCAGCCGATGGAGCATTGGTGCATCGCCGTGGACAAGGTGCGCTACGTCGGTGAGCCGGTGGCGGTAGTGATCGCCGAGAGCCGTTACCTGGCCGAAGACGCCCTGGAAGGCGTACGCGTCGACTATGAGCTGCTGCCGCCGATCATCGACCCGGAAGCCGCCACCACCGAGCAGGCGCCGGTGCTGCATGAGGCAGTCGGCAGCAACGTGGTCAACGAGCGGCATTTCCGCTACGGCGAACCGGAACAGGCCTTCGAGCAGGCGCCGCACAGGGTATCGCTGAAGGTGAGTTTTCCGCGCAGCTCCTGCACGCCCATCGAGTGCTACGTGGTGCTTGCGCAGTACGGGCGCGCCACTGGCATCTACGATGTGCTGGCCAACTTCCAGGGACCCTATGCGCTGCACACGGTGATGGCCCGCGCGCTTAACGTGCCGAGCAACCGCCTGCGTCTGCGCACCCCGAAAGACTCCGGCGGCAGCTTCGGTATCAAGCAGGGCGTATTCCCCTACGTGGTGATGATGGGACTGGCGGCACGCAAGGTCGGTGCCCCGGTGAAATGGGTCGAAGACCGCCTCGAGCATCTGCAAGGCGCGTCCTCTGCAACCAATCGGGTCACCGAAATCGAGGCGGCGGTGCAGGCGGACGGTCGCATCACCGCCCTGCGTTATGACCAGATCGACGACTGCGGCGCCTACCTGCGCGCACCAGAGCCGGCCACCTTCTACCGCATGCACGGCAACCTCACGGGTGCCTATGCGATTCGTAATCTGCTGGTGCGCAACCGCGTGGTGCTGACCAACAAGACCCCCACCGGACTAAACCGGGGATTCGGCGGCCCGCAGGTGTACTTCGCCCTGGAGCGTCTGTTGCAGCATATCGCCGTGCAGCTGGATCTCGATCCGCTGGAGGTGATCCGTCGCAACCTGGTACCGGCCGACGCTTTCCCCTACCGGGCCGCGGCCGGCGCTCTGCTGGATTCCGGAAATTACCAGGCCGGCATCGATTTGGCGGTCAAGGACGGCGGTCTCGACGAGTTGCTGTGCCGCCGCGACCAGGCGCGCGGCGAAGGCCGGTTGTACGGTATCGGCTATGCCGCGGTGATCGAGCCGTCGATCTCCAACATGGGCTACATCACCACCGCGATGACGCCCGAGGAACGGCGCAAGGCCGGGCCGAAGAACGGTGCGGTGAGCACGGCAACCATCAACGTCGGCCCGCTCGGTGACGTCAGCGTGCACGTCTCCTCGACGCCCCAGGGCCAGGGGCACCAGACCGCGGTGGCTCAGATAGTCGCCGATGTGCTCGGCGTGGCGCTGGAGTCGATCGTGGTCAACGTCGAACTGGACACCCAGAAGGACGCCTGGTCGATCGCCTCGGGCAACTATTCCAGCCGCTTCGCCGGCGCGGTGGCCGGGGTGGTCTACCAGGCTGCGTTGAAGGTGCGCGATCGCCTCGCCGCGATCGCCGCCGCGCAACTGCAAGCCAAACCGGAAGACATCCGCTTCGCCGACGGCAAGATCTTCGTCGCTAACGGCGGTCCTTCTGCACCCTTTCACCGCATCGCCGGCGCCACCCACTGGACGCCTGGCCTGCTCCCGCAAGGCGAGCCGGGTGGCCTGCGCGAGACCGCATTCTGGAGCCCACCGCAGCTCATGGCGCCAGACGACAGCGATCTCATCAACAGCTCGCTGTGCTACGGCTTCGTCTTTGACATCTGTGGCCTGGAGATCGACCGCGTCACCGGTGAGATTCACATCGACCGCTACGTGACGTGCCACGATGCCGGCCGCCTGCTCAATCCTGCGCTGGTCGACGGCCAGATCCGCGGCGGTTTTACCCAGGGGCTTGGCGCGGCGCTGATGGAGGAGTTCGCCTATGGCGAGGACGGCAGCTTCCTCTCTGGAACCTTCGCCGACTACCTGGTGCCCACTGCACCAGAAGTGCTCGAGCCCGTGATCCTGCATCTGGAAACACCGTCGCCGTTCACCCCTCTGGGGGCCAAGGGCGTCGGCGAGGGCAACAACATGAGCACTCCGGTATGCATCGCCAACGCCGTGGCCGATGCCCTCGGCCGCGCCGACATCCGCCTGCCGCTGACACCCTCGAAGGTGCGCAGCATGATCGGTATCGACGAGCCACCGCGGCCGGCCGGCATGCAGCAGGACGACGGTTTCGCCGCAGAGCCCGCTGGTGGTTCGGCCTTGCGCGCTAACGATGTGGTGGTGATCCCGGCGCCGCCACAGCAGGTGTTCGACACCCTGCTCGACCCGGCCACCCTGGCGGCGATTATCCCCGGCTGCCATGCCCTCGAACTGCAGGGCGAGAATCGCTACCGCGCGGACGTCACCGTCGGCGTGGGCATGATCCGCGCACGCTTCGAGGCCAAGGTCGCCTTGAGCGAGCTGGACCCGCCGCATTCGTTGCGCCTGTCCGGCTCCGGCACCAGTTCCATGGGCTCGGCCGAGGGCCACGCCAGGGTGCGTTTCGTCGCCTTGGAGAACGGTCACACACGCCTGGAATACCAATACCAGGTCGCCGTCAGCGGCAAGGTCGCCGCGGTCGGCAGCCGCATGATGCAAGGGGCCTCGAAAGTGATCATCGGGCAGATTTTCACCCGCCTGTCGCAGCGGGTCAGTGGCCAGGCGATCGCCGGTGGCTGGTGGGCGCGCCTGCGTGCGCTGTTCGCCAGGCTGTTCGGCAAGGGAGGTGCGCAATGAAACCGGCTGCCTTCGATTACGTCCGTGCCGAGAGCCGCCGCCAGGTGCTCGAGCTGCTCGCCGAGTATGGCGCGGATGCGCGCATCATTGCCGGCGGGCAGTCGCTGATGGCGGTGCTGAACATGCGCCTGGCCCAGCCCAAGCTGCTGATCGACATCAACCAGGTCGCCGACCTGGGCTATATCGAGCTGCGCAAGGATTGCCTGGCGGTTGGCGCGGCGGTGCGCCAGACGCAGCTGCTGGCGCGGCCGACGCTGGTCGACGAGGTGCCGCTGCTGGCCTTGGCGATGCCCTGGATCGGCCACTTCCAGACCCGCAATCGCGGCACCGTGTGCGGTTCTGTGGCCCACGCCGACCCCAGCGCCGAGCTTCCGCTGTGCCTGGTGACCTTAGGCGGCGAGATCGTCCTGGAGTCGAAGAAGGGCAGGCGCGTGGTCACGGCCGCCGAGTTCTTCCAGGGCATCCTCACCACCGACAAACGCGCCGACGAACTGGTCGTCGAGGTGCGCTTCCCGCTCAAACGCGAGGGCATCAGCTACCGCTTCCAGGAAATCGCCATGCGCCACGGCGACTTCGCCATCGTCTCGCTGGCTGCCTGTGTCGGCACCGACGAGGTGCGCCTGGGCGTCGGCGGGGTCGCCGATCGCCCGGTGGTGCGCAGCCTGCCGCGCGGCATGGCGCTAGCCGACGCGCTCAACGAAACCGCCTGGTCGCTTGACGCCCAGGACGATGTGCACGCCAGCGCGGCCTACCGCCGGCAACTGATTCGCGAGCTGGGTCACCGGCTCATCGAAGGAGTCTGAACATGCGCGCAACCGCCGAACAACGTTTTCCCGTCCGTCTCGAACTCAATGGCCGCTCGCGCGAAGGCCTGGCCGAGCCGCGCACCCAGTTGTGCGATTTCCTGCGCCACGACCTCGGCGCCACCGGCGTCCATGTCGGCTGCGAACACGGCGTCTGCGGCGCCTGCACGGTGTTGGTGGACGGCGTCGCCGTGCGCTCGTGCCTGATGCTCGCCGTGCAGGCCCACGAGCGGCGCATCGAGACAGTCGAATCGCTGGCCGACGACGACACGCTGAACGACCTGCAACAGGCGTTCCGCCGTCATCACGCCCTGCAGTGCGGTTTCTGCACTGCGGGCATCCTCATGTCCTGCGTGGATTTCCTCGAGCGGCAGCCCGACCCGAGCGAGGCTGAAGTGCGCGACATGCTTTCCGGGCACCTGTGCCGCTGTACCGGTTACACCGGCATCGTCCAGGCGGTGCTGGAAGTGGCTGCCCAACGCCAAACGAACGAAGAGGTACAACAATAATGTTCGATCTCGGACGCAGCTTCCTCGCTGCCGTGGAACGCCGCCCACTGGCCACTGCGGTCAGCGACGGCACAGTGAAAAAAAACTACGAACAGTGGTTCGCCGATATCCAGTGTGCCGCCCACGGCCTCGAGTCACTGGGGCTGGGCAGGGGGGATCGCCTGCTGGTGGTCATGCAGAACCGCTGGCAGATGGCGACCCTGCACTGGGCCTGCCAGTTCGCCGGCATCGTCATGACCCCGCTGAACTGGCGTTCGACTGCTGAGGAGTTGGCCTACTGCATCGAGGATGCGCAGATCCGCGCATTGGCCTATGACGACTCTACCGTTGCCGCGGTAGCAGCCTGCGCGGCGGCGAACGGTCTGCCGCGGATCGCCGCGGGGGAGCGCGCCGCGGACGGCGACCTGAGCTTCGCGGAGCTGTGCGCGGAGGCGCCGACAGCGACCATCCTGCGCGCCACGCCCGAGGATTTCTCCCTGCTGCTCTATACCTCCGGCACCACCAGCAAGCCCAAGGGCGTGCCGCGCCGGCATCGCGCGGAACGCGCGGCGGCGGTCGCCCATGTGGCGCAGAACCTCTATCGCCACGGCGAGTGCACCCTCGGCGTGATGCCGCTGTACCACACCATGGGCGTGCGCTCGCTGCTGGCCATGGCGCTGATCGACGGGCATTTCGTCTGCGTGCCGAAGTTTGACGTCGAGGCCACCCTGGAGGCTATCGAGCGGGAACAGGTCAGCAACCTGTACCTGGTGCCGACCCTCTATCACATGCTCATCGAGCACCCAGCCTTCGCCCGCGAACGGGTCGCCAGCGTGGAGAAAATCGGCTTCGCCGGCGCGCCCATGAGCGACGGGCTGATGCGCCGCGTCGAGCAGGCGTTCCAGCCGCAGTTGTTCGTCAACCACTACGGCAGCTCGGAGATCTATACCTTCACTATCGACCAGCAGGCCAGTCGCAAGCCTGGCTCCTCGGGACGCAGCGCGCTGAACCAGCGGGTGCGGGTGGTGCCGATCGACGCCGAATCGGCACAGGTGCAAACCAAGCCGATGGAAGAGGGCCAGATCATCGCCGACCTGGCTAGCGACGAGGCGTTCGAAGGCTACCTGAACCGCCCCGAAGCCACGGCCAAGGCGCTTCGCGAAGGCTGGTATTTCACTGGTGACACCGGCTATTTCGATGAGGACGGCGACCTGTTTGTCACCGGGCGGGTGGACGACCTGATCATCACCGGCGGCGAGAACGTCAGTCCGGTGGAGATCGAGAATGTGCTCTCACTGCACCCCGCTGTCGCGGAAGTGGTGGTGGTCGGTTTGCCGGACGAACAGTGGGGCAAGATCATCGCCGCCTTCATCAAGCTGCGTGCCGAGGTCGGCGAAAGCGAACTGGATGCCCACTGCATCAGCTCCGGCCTGGCCAAGTTCAAGCGGCCGCGGCGTTACCAGTTCATCGAGCAGATTCCCAAATCCCCCGTTGGCAAGGTGCTGCGCCGCGTCTTGCTGGCTCAGCACCAGAAACAGGCCCAAAAAGTCTGACCGCTCATTATCCCGAGGACATCTACCATGCAACTGCAAGCGATCCAGCAATTTCTCGAAACCCCGTTCGACGGATTCCAGGTCGAGGTCGATGCGGCCCGCGAGCGCGCCGATATCATCCTCAACCGTGCGCCGCTGAACGTCATCTCCATGGGCCAGCGCGACCAGCTGCGCCAGGTCTTCGAAGTGCTTGACGCACATCCGCACGTGCGCGTCATCGTGCTGCGCGCGGCGGGCGAGCATTTCTCCAGCGGCGGCGACATCAAGGGCTTCCTCGAGGCCTCGCCGGAGCACGTCTCCAAGCTGGCCTGGAACGTCGCCGCGCCGGTGCGCTGCGAGAAGCCGGTGATCGCCGCCAACCGTGGCTACACCTTCGGCGTCGGTTTCGAGCTGTCGCTGGCCTGCGATTTCCGCATCGCCTCGGAGACGACTCGCTATGCATTGCCCGAGCAGAATCTCGGGCAGATCCCCGGCTCCGGTGGTTCGGCGCGCCTGCAGAAGATCATCGGCGTGGCTCGCACCAAGCACATGGTCATGCGCGCCAAGCGCATCAGCGGCGAACAGGCCTACGACTGGGGCATCGCCACCGAGTGCGTGGCCGACGCCGAGCTGGAAAGCACGGTAGACGCGCTGGTCGATGAACTGCGGCGCTTCTCGCCGCTGGCCCAGCGCACGGCCAAGCGGTTGATCAACGACAACGAAGACGCGCCCCTGAGCGTGGCCATCGAGATGGAAGGCCATTGCTACAGCCGCCTGCGCAGCTCGCACGACTTCAAGGAAGGCGTCGAGGCGTTCCACAGCAAGCGGCCAGCGGTATTCCGCGGCGAGTAACCTTCCCGTCGGGGCTTGCCAGCGGCAGGCCTCGGCAGACAACGGCCATACCGCAGTACAACAACAATCGCGGAGAACGGGTCATGCCTGGCAATAAAGCGAACACTGTCTTTGCACCACCTTCCGGCGCCTCATCGGGCTACTCAATCCGAGGGGCAATCACCCTCAAGTCGGTCAGCGCCGGGGTAGTAGCCGCGCTGTTCGGCTGTTCCGGGCCGGCGCTGATCGTCATCAGCGCCGCCGAAGCCGGCCATTTGAGCAATGGCCAGACGGTTGCCTGGCTATTCGCCATCTACGTGCTCGGCGGACTGATCAGCATCGGCATGGCGCTGCGCTACCGTCAGCCGATCTGCGGCGCTTATTCGATTCCTGGCGCGGCGATCTTGATCGCGGCACTTGGTGGTCTGGATTTTCGCCAGGCGGTCGGCGCTTTCATCATGAGCGGTGCGCTGGTCTTGCTGCTCGGCTTGAGCGGGGTGATCGGCAAGTTGATGCGCTGGCTGCCGATGCCCATCGTCATGGCGATGATTGCGGGGGCGATGATTCGCTTCGGCGTCGGCGCGGTAGACGCGGTCGGCAGCGCTCCGCTGATGGCTGGTCTGGCGGCGCTGACCTTCTTCCTGGTCATGCGCTTCGTCAAGGCGGTGCCGCCGGTGCTGGCTGCCGGGGTGGTGGGGTTCGCCGCGGCCTTGGCTCTGGGCCTGCTGAAGCCGGCAGAAGTGGATATCGCCTTCGTCATGCCGGCTTTCACCACGCCCATGTTCACCCTGGCGACCTTCTTCGCCATATCGGTGCCGCTGGCGGCGCTGGTAATCGGTGCCGAGAATGCCCAGGCCACCGGTGTGCTGATGGTCGAGGGCTACAAGCCTCCGGTCAATGCGATGACCGTGGTGAGCGGCGTGGGCGGCATGCTGGCCGGGCTGTTGGGCGGGCACAACGCCAACATCGCCGGGCCAATGACGGCGATCTGCAGTTCCGAGCAGGCCGGCGACGATCCGCGTCAACGCTACGGGGCGACCCTGGTCAATGGCGTGCTGTTCGCCCTGTTTGGCGTGTTCGCCGGTGTCGCCGTGCCGTTCATCCTCGCCTTGCCGCGTGAGTTGATCCTGGTGGTCGCCGGCCTGGCGATGATCGGCGTTTTGCTCAGCTCGTTGCAGCAGGCCTTCCACAAAGAAACCGGTTGCCAGATCGGTGCATTCGTCGCCTTGGTGGTGGCCATGAGCAAGTTCAGCCTGTTCGGTATCAGCGCGCCGTTCTGGGCGCTGGTGATCGGCGTGGCGGTGTCCTGGGTGCTCGGCGAGTTGCACCGTGAGCGGGCCGCCTAGCGTCGCGTTGTCGTCGCCCAGTAACGACAAACTGCGCACTTCTTAAGCGCTGTACCTCTGAAGAGTTCCCACTGCCACACATGGGCCTGCAAGAGGCTCGTGGGAATTCTTTCGCCTAAAAATCTAATAAGAAAGAGAGCTTACAACAATGATCCTTCCCTTAACTCGCATATGCAAACCCATCCATTGCCTGTTCTACACCGGTTTGCTGCTGGGGTTGCCGATCCAGGCTCTGGCTGACGAAAGTGTTTTTTTCAAGGACGCCACGGCGACCCTGCAAGCACGCAATTACTACTTCAGTCGCGACTTCTCCGACATCGTCGGGCCGAACCAGCAGTCCAAGGCCGAGGAGTGGGCCCAGGGTTTCATCCTCAATGTCAAATCCGGCTACACCCCGGGCACCGTGGGCGTTGGCGTGGATGCTCTGGGCCTGCTGGGGATCAAGCTCGATAGCAGCCCGGATCGGGTCAATACCGGCCTGCTGCCGGTGACCGACGAGGGCAGGGCGGCCGATGACTACAGCCGCCTGGGGGCGGCACTGAAGGTTAAATTGTCGAAGACCGAGCTGAAGATCGGCGAACAGCAACTGATGCTGCCGGTGCTGTACTTCGGCGATATCCGCCTGCTGCCGCCGACCTACCAGGGCGCCAGTATCGTCTCCAACGAGATCGCCGGCCTGACCCTGCAGGGCGGCCAGCTGCGCTCCACCAGCCTGCGCAACGAGGCCGGTGACGAGGAGCTGGGCGCCATGCTCGGGTTCGTCCCACTGCGCAATGCCGGCGGGCTGATCACCACGGATCGCTTCAACTATGCCGGCGCCGACTACGCCTTCAACGCCACGCGTACCTCGGTCGGCGCCTGGTACGCCCAGTTGGAGGACATCTACAACCAGCGTCACTTCAGCCTCAAGCACAGTGAGCCGGTCGGCGACTGGGTACTCGGCGCCAACCTCGGCTATTTCGACTCGGCAGAGGACGGCAAGCAATTGGCGGGCGAGATCGACAACCAGGCCTTTTACTCCCTGCTCTCGGCCAAGCACGGCGGCCACACTTTCTATCTCGGCTACCAGGCCATGTTCGGCGACGACGGCCTGCCGCGGGTATTCGCCAACGTCAGCCCGCTGGGCAACGAGGTGCCGACCTTCACCTTCGACTCGGCTGATGAGCGTTCCTGGCAAGTGCGCTACGACTACGACTTCGCCGCCATGGGCCTGCCGGGCCTTGTCGCCGGGGTGCGCTACCTGACCGGCGACAACGTCGACACCGGCCGCGGTTTCGAGGGCAAGGAGTGGGAGCGCGACCTGGACGTCGGCTACGTGGTGCAGAGCGGTTCGCTCAAAGGCCTGGGGGTTAAGGTGCGCAACGTCACCGCGCGGTCCAACTACCGCACCGACGTCGATGAAAACCGTCTGATCCTTAGCTACACCCTGACTTTGTTTTGAGCCCTTCCCGGTATCCCGGGTGATGGCTTGGCCCGCTCTCGTGGGCCTTTTTTATGGTTCTTAGCAGAATCTGGGGGAAGAGCGAGTTGACAGTCAGGGAAGCGGGTAAATTGGCAGTCGCCAAACATCCCAACCCCCACCCCCTGCTGCCACCGTGCATCCTATTGATCTGGCCGCTTTCTGGCCGGGCTACGAGGTCGTCGCCTGTCGCCAATCCACTCACGACACCCTGCTGATCAGTCTTGAACCCCAAGCTGAGCGCTTACCGATTTGCAGCCGCGTGCCAAACCCAACCTGTTGATCCACGAGCAGCAGCACATCCGCCAGGTGCGGGATCGTGACCTGCAGGATCAGCGCGTCCTGCTACAACTGCCGGTGTGTCGCGTCGACTGCCTGTACTGCGGACGTGTATCCGAGCGGATCGACTGTCTGGCGCCGGCTTCCCGCCTTCCCCGGAAAGCAGCCTGCAACACCTCCTTGGCGGACTTGTCGGGCGGAGTGACACATCGAAGGCGCACGAAACCTTGTAGGAGCCAGCTTGCTGGCGAATGGCGCATGTTCGCCAGCAAGCTGGCTCCTACAGAGAGAGTACCGGCTATCCGGCTGTCAACTCGCCTCTCCCCCAGATTCCGCGATGAACCTTTTTTATTCGCTAGCCAGCCCTTACTTAGACGAAAAGGCAAATCGACGGACGTGAAGATCAATATTCCATTGGGTTGGCAATACGTGCGCCATTCCGTTTCCGTAACCTGACCATCCGGAGGACGATTGATAAACGCAGCAACGACAAAACGGAGGCGTCACCGGAAATCTCCCGCACCAGCGCATGTCTGGATAAGTGCGAATCCGGCAAGTTCGCGTCTGCTGTCTCCCCTGTCAAGGCACGGGTGATACTGGCTCTACGAGGTACTGGAATCATGCGCCATCTCGATCTACAGGTTGTCAGCCAGGCGCTCGACTGGGCCCGTGCCGGTCGTGCGTTGTGGTTCTGTACGGTCCTCTCGACCTATGGTTCGGCGCCGCGCGCACCGGGGGCGATGCTGGTGGCCTGCGGTGCTGGTGAGCATGTCGGCTCGCTCTCCGGCGGCTGTGTCGAGGAAGAATTCCTGGCCAGCCTGGCCCGTGGCGAGTTGCGTGAGTCGGCACAGATTGTCCGCTACGGCGACAGCGCCGAGGAGAGTCGGCGCCTGCGTTTGCCGTGCGGTGGGGTGCTGGTGGTGCTGGTGGAACACCGCGCACCCAGCGGCGAGTGGCTCGAGCATCTGGAAAGCCTGCAGGCGGCATTGCTCGGTCAGCATCGCTTAGTGCGTCATTTCGACCTTACCAGTGGTGCGCTGCGCCTGGAACCGGACGTCGGCCAGGGTAGCGAACGGGTGCAAGTCGTCGATGAAACGGTGCGCATTCATGTCGGCCCGGTCCTGCGCCTGATTCTCGCCGGGCTCTCGCCGGTGGCCGAGGCCTGCGCCGCTTTTGCTCGTGCCATCGGCTGTGAGGTGATCGCCTGCGACCCCCGTGAGGAGGTAGAGCACATCGTGCTCGACGGCGTGCAGATGCAGCGCGTGCTGCCCTCGCTGTTTATCGCTGCTGGAGGCTGCCACGCCGCCACCGCGGTGGTGGCGTTGACCCACGATCCGCGCATCGACGACCTGGCCCTGATGGAGGCGGTGCACACCCCGGCGTTCTACATTGGGGCCATGGGCTCGCAGGCCACATCGGCCAAGCGCGCGGAACGGCTCAAGCGCGTTGGCGGCCTGTCCAACGAGCAGATCGCGCGCCTGCACATGCCCATCGGTCTGGATCTGGGCAGTAAGGCGCCGGCGGAAATAGCCCTGGCAGTGATGGCGGATGTTCTGCGCGTATACCACGGCAGGGAGCGTCATGCCTTGTGATCAGGTCATTGCCCTGGCGCTGACGGTATTCCTCGGCGATATGCCCTGGATCGGCGCTACGACTAAGAGGTACTTGTGCGTCAAGGTGAATTGGTCAAATATTGCTCAGTCGCACAATCGACGCTATGCAGGACATCCGGGTTGTTCGGCCGAGATTGCTGGCCAGCGCTGCGGGAACTCGATGGCGAGGTCCTCCGGAAGTAAGCGGCGTCCTGCGTAATTGTCGACCTGGAGGATCCAGGTATCCACCAGGATGTTGATCCGCCTGCTGACCTTCGGCTAACCGCCCCGAGAGAAATTTTCCAAGACGGCGCAAATAGAACCAAGCGCTGCGGACAACGCTCATCCAGCGGATGAGGGAGAACTGCTTATGTCGGTCGCACAACGCGTATTTCACGGCAATTTCGGCCGAGTTGCCTTGTTGAACATGAATAAACCCTTAGTCATGCATACCCATTCGGAATGCCATGTTCTGGTGAAAGTGGCGGGTGACGACACCTTCTTCAACGTCCGCGGCCGTCAGGTGCCGCTGACCGACCGCCATGCGGTCTTGGTCAACGCCTGGGAACCGCATTATTTCGATTATCAGGCAGGTGCCGGCAATACCTTGATTCTGGCTCTGTATATTGAGCCGGCCTGGCTTGCCACCGCGCAACAGTCGCTAGCCTTGAGCAGTCGTCCAGACTTTTTTGCGCAATCCTCCATGGAACTGAGCACGCAAAACCGCAATCTGGCGGATCGCTTGATTGCTGAAATGCACAGCCCCGGCCTGGTTCCGCAGGAGCGTATCGAGCTTTACTTGTTCGACTTCCTCATCCAGCTGATCGAAGACTCCTCGCAGTGGCGGCATCTCTGTCGGATGGGCGCTCGCACCGTCAATGAATACCGCGACGCGCGGGTGCGAAGAGGTACCGACTATTTGCTCAATCACCTGGATGACCCGGCGCCAATCGACAATGCAGCCAAATCCTGTGGTCTGTCACGCGCACACTTCTATTCCCTGTTTCGCAAGGACACCGGGATGACACCCAACCTACTGCTCAACGCGGCGAGGATGCGGCGTGCCTTTTCCTGGCTCGACAGCGAGCGTAGTGGCACCCTGGGCTTGCTTTCCGAGTCATTGGGGTTCTCCGAGCAGGGGCATTTCACGCGCTTCTTCAAGCACCATATCGGCGCCTCGCCGAGCCAGTACCAGCGGGTGGTGGACAGTTACCTGCATTCCTGAGCCATAGATCGTTGGCTTTGAGTAGAAGGGACGGTTGCCGGAGCCGAGTGCACAGGGTTATGGAATTGACGCGAGTGGCTTCAGCGGCTAGCGGTTTATGCGACCAATGGAAATCACCCATCAACGCGGAGCTGTAGATACGGGTTGTTGGGGGGCATCCTCAAATAAGTGCCGAGGTTCCTTCAGCAGATAGCAACCGCCGCGACTTGCGCGGCCCGTTCAACTCGCACGTCCAGATGTTCAGGCCGTTGTCCGGCTTGCGGTGCGGTTGCAGCTTTTCGAAGCGTTTTTGCACCCACGTACCAATCGGCGAGCTGATTCTGCTTGGCAAGTGCGGCCATTTGCGGGTGTTCTTGCGAGTAGCGCTGGGACACGCCTGGGCTGACCAGAAAGGCGGTGTCAGTTACGGCGTTGTATCAACGCCTTGGCGTCATTGATGATGAGCTTGCGGTTCTGGATGCGTTGCTGCAGCCAAGTGATGAAGTGTTCGCCGGAAGGCAGTTCCTGCAAACGTCCGCTGTCCGAGGAGGACAGGAGGGGGGGGCGGGTGGTGGCGTTGGATTGTCCGCATAAGAGGGCGCGGATGGGTCATCGAGGGCGATTGCTGGCGATGGTTCAACCGCTGGCGCCGACGCGGGCAACTCGGCATCGGAGGGGCCGATTATTGCCAGCAGGGCGTCAACATTATCGATAGCCGGTGCTGCCGGTGGAGCAGGTGTGTCGGTTGTTGGTAAGGCATCACCCGTTTCGGTTGTCGGTGTTGTTGGCGCGTTATCATTGGGCTCCAGCTTCATCACTACGGTGCCGGTGAACGACGCTGGTTGATCGTCGCCCTCCCAGATCAGGGCGGGGGTAAGTCGTAGCAGCGTGAACGTGTGCGACTAGCCTGCTGCGCTCGTGATGGTGGCGCGCCAGATGGCCTGCCATCAGCGGTGGGTTGGAACATGCCGTGATCCTGCAGCACGTTGAACACGACGGTATTGTTGGTGGGAATACCGTCGATGCCCTGGGCCAGCAGGTGCGCGCGCAGCTTGTTCGACACCGTCTTGCTGACCAACCACAGTGCGTCCTGGGTCAGCCAGCCGTCCGACGCCTGGGGCTGGTTGAGTTCAGCTCCGCCTTCAGCAGGTAGCGCAGGCCATCGATTAGCTTGCGCTGCAGGGCGCTCCAGTGGGCCGTGCCAAGAGTGCCAGTGACTACCGTCGCCGTACTCAACATGCAGGTCGACGGTGATCTTGCCGAGCTCATGCAACAGCGCAGCGTAGGCCGTGGCGGCGGTCCAGGCTTCCGCCTGCACGACCTGATCTTCGGGGGTGATACCGGTGGGCAGTAGATACGATTGTCTCAGCTTGAGCGCATACGCCACGATCTCGAGACCGTGGTCCAGCAAGCCGCCGAGGTAGGCATGGTGGTGGTTATCGGAGGCAGGCAGTTGTTGGACCAGCTCGGCATAGCGTTCCAACGGCGCTAGGTAGAGTGAAGCGAACGGCTTGCCCGAGATGCTCACTCAACTGGTCTATCAGCGCATACGATCGAGTTCGTCCGACATCAAGAGAGCGGTAGCCTTTTTTAATATCGCTTTCTCCCGCTCCAGCCGGTTGAACCGGGCTTCCAGCTCCTGGATCTTCTGCTGCTCAGGCGTCAACGCCTTGCTCTTTGGGGTTACACCCTGGCGCTCCGGCTCGAGCTGCTTCACCCAACGGCGCAATGCCGAGTCCACCACTCCTGGGGAACGGCAGGCCTCGATATGGCTGTAGCCTTGATCCAGCACCAAGGCGGCGGCCTCACGCTTGAACTCAGCGGAAAACGTACGTCGTTGCTTACTCATCAGACACCTCTCTCACGGCGAGGATTTTCGCCGAAATCGGTGTCCGGGATCAGTAGACCACTACATAGCGCCTCCCGCGGCCTCGTGGGGGAGGGCAGAGGCCGGCAAAGCCCAAGGACTATAAAGATGAATGTAGCTCGCGAGTCATCTACCACCGCCCTGGAAGCCTTGGCGCAGCGAGCGTTCCAACTACTCTCACCGTCCGGGCATTCAACGGAATCTTTCGCAGTGCCTGGCACCAGTATGTCGCTCAACGAGCTGCTTTACGCCGCCCGGCGCGCACCACTTCTTCAGAAACGTCCGATGGTATGTCGCGCGCTGGGCATTTCTGAACGGACTTTGCGCCGCTGGCTGCACGAGCCGTCTGCGCACTTGAAGCCCGCAAATGGGGAGCGGTTGCTCAGATTGATTGCCATATCCGCCCACGCGGAAATTGTGTTTGATTCCGGTGCTGCAGCAGAACGCTGGTTCACCGTCCCGGCTATGGGGCTAGACCGCCAGGTCCCCCTGGACATGATCAAAGAGTCCGCCGACTACGAGCAGTTGGCTGCCTTTCTGGTGCGGCTCGAGTACGGTGTATACCAGTAAGGGTCAGGCTCGCGGGGTACGTTGGCTGCCCTCAGCACGTAGTAGCCAAGGTAGTGGTCGAACCTCCGACGCGGCGCTCGGTACTTGCGCGTGACGAACGGAGAGCGAGGGTAGGGGAGGCAGCCTTATTAGGAGGCGGCAGCAGCCAACTGCGTCTGGGCGTATAAGATAGTTCCTGCCTTACCTTGCTCGATCAAGTAGTAGCTCAGGTGCTCCAGGCCGGGAAGCGGCTGTCTGCCGAATGGGCCCGAGCCGAGGGGCCGCGCGGTCATGGTGACAAGGCACCCGTGGACGTGGAGATCGAGCAACAACTGCGTGAAGCGTTATTACAACTATTGCCCTGCGACTTCTGGGGCGAGGAAACCGGGCATGCCCTGACCGGAGACTCATGGTGTTGGGTAATCGATCCCAACGACGGCACCAGCGACTTCCTGAAGGGCCGCAAAGGCTCGGCCATCTCGGTCGGGCTCTTAAGAGACACGCTGCCGGTACTGGGTGTTGTCCACGCGCCGGTCACGCCAGATCGTGGAGCTGACTGCATCGCTTGGGCCGAGGGATTGCCGCACCTGCTGCGCAATGGCCAACCAGTCGTGAATGACCTCCGCCAGCAGCGACTAAGTGGTCTGGCCGTGGTCATGGTGAGTGCGACTGCCGAAGCTAAACCCCAGATAAACGCTGAGCTCTGTGCACCCGCTCAGTTTCATGCGATGCCAAGTATTGTCTACCGCCTGGCGCGTGTTGCGGCCGGTGACGCGGTTTGCGCAGTCTCGCTGTACCCGGTGTCTGCCCATGACGTGGTAGCTGGGCATGCCTTGCTGCGTGCCAGTGGCGGAGTACTGCTTGATCAGGATGCCCAGCCAGTCCAGTACCGCACCGAGAGCGAAATGGCCGTTGTGTCCAATCGCTGCTTCGGTGGTGCGCCGCAAGCCTGCCAAGACTTGCTAAGGCGTGACTGGGAGCGGGTACTGCGATGCTGAGTCTTAAATTGCCTTCCAGTGCCAGTGTTGAGTGCCACGTTGCGTTCCAAAAACAGGAAAACACTGGGTCATAAGCGGCCAAAAGTGCCACATTGCTTTCCCCGCAAGAGTTGGGTGCGCTAACAGAAATGAAACCGGTATGTTCTACCAAATATCCTATTTACCATAATATACATTATGCGAAGCCAGTGGCGCGGACCGGCTGGTGAGCATCACCCGATCCTGCATCCAGCCACCGCTGGCCTGCGGATCGGGTGTGTCAGGTGCGTTGTAACCACCATCAGAACGCCACTGGCCGTTCTTAGGTTGGAATCCTTTCTTCACGTAGCGCACCGATGCGCCAGAAGCCCGACAGAGGCGGATCGACCCTAGTGCGGCCGGCAGCATGTCCTCAGGCCATGGGTTGACCTCTAGGGCGATGAAGCTTGCTCGTGGGCACTCGTCTCCACGATATCAGCCTCGGGCGCCATCTTGTTCTAGATGTAGTCATAACCCAGCCACCCGCCGCCGATGAGCGCCAAAGGCGACAGCACGAGCACCGCGAGCATCTGCCAGCTCGCCGATATGTTGGCCCGCTTATCCATCACCTGCTCGTCGCCAGCGTTCAAGACCTCAGATTCGCTCTGCGTGGCGGACCTGTAGAACTGATAGACAAACTCCTTGTAGGTCGAAATGGGCTCCCGAATCTTCAGCTTTGCCGGAAGATTGGCCCCAGCCGGACACCCGCTATAAATCTTCATTGTGAAGCGCTAATAGTTGATCTTTTGATCGCTTGGCCAGCGCCGCCAGATTTCGTCTAGTACGAGAACCACACCGTTGGGGATGCGATTCCGCTGACAAGGCTCTCATCTCGACTAAGTCGATCGGAGCAAGGTGGATGTCATTGTCAGCGACTCACCGAGCTGCTGCCCCGGAAAGTGCACTACTGCTTCGACATAGCGCAGTGCCGGCTTGGCATCGCGCCAACCGACATAGTCCATCAGGGCCTTCTGGTCCCAACCACTGCGCGTGGCCCAGGTGGCAAAGCCGCGGCGCAAGGAGTGGCTGCTGTACAAGTCGGCCGGCAGCCCTGCCCCTTGCAACACCGCGCGCAGCAGCGGGATGACGCTGTGTGGGTGCAGTGCCTGCTCGCTCAGATGGCCCCAGCGGTCGATGCTGCGGAATACCGGCCCGCAGGCAATGCCGGCGACGCTGATCCAGTCGCTATAGGCCTGTACCGGACACAGCCGCGCCAAGGCAGGCGCCTGGTAGGTCTGGCCCTGGTTGTCGCGATCGCCCTTGCTCCAGGGCAGGAAGAACTGCATGCCCTCCCCCGGTCGCACCTGGATGTGCTCCACCTGCAGGCGGCACAGCTCATCACTGCGAAAGGCGCGCCAGAAACCGATCAGCAGCAGCGCAGCAGCTGCGGCAGATCCCCTTCGCCACGCGCCGCCGCCCCGATGCGCTCCAACCACGCAACGCACTGTTCCAGTTCGCGCAGCTGCAGCGGCTCGGCCTGCTTCTCCGGTTTCGGGTGCGCTGACATGCCACTGCGCCAGGGCGGCCAGGCGCAACTTCAGCGTGCTGCTCGCCAGGCTGCCGGCATGGTCCACCAGGTAACTCACGATGGCGTCGCTGGTGGCCGGCAGGAAGCCGCCCCAGCTCACCTCGAAGTGCTCGATCGCCTGCTGGTAGCTGCGCCGGGTATTAGCGCGGGTGCCCGCTTGCAGGTAGCGCTCGACTTGCTGATTCACCGCCCCTCCCCGCCCTGACGTACCGGCTTTCGACTCCAATTCGCTCAAAAACCGGCCTGACCTTGGATAATTCGTGATTATCAAATATTAACTCATGGTTGATTTAGCGTGAAACAGTCGCGAATAATATACTGTAATTGCATAGTATGTATCACAGTACGTAATTGTAGGGGGCCAATATGGCGCGTGGTGGTATCAACAAGGCCGTAGTGCAAAAAGCCCGCACCGCTATCCTCGCCCGCGGTGAGCACCCGAGCATCGACGCGGTGCGCATCGAACTCGGCAACACTGGGTCGAAAACCACCATTCACCGCTACCTGAAGGAATTGGACGCCGCCGAGCAGGGCCAAGGCGGGGCGGTCTTCACACTTAGCGAGCAGCTCAGTCATCTGGTGGGGCAGCTCGCCGATCAGCTCCAGGACGAAGCCCAGGCTGCGGTGGCTGGAGAACGCGAGCAATTGGCCCGTGAACGTCAGGGGTATCTGGCACAGGTTCGCGAGGCTGAGAGCCGTATTCAGCAGCTCGAAGGTCACACCACTAGCCTTGCCGAGCAGCTACAAGCGCTGCAGGCCGCCCAGCAGGAGGCGCAGCAGCTGCGCCAACAGACCGAGGTCGAGAACGCCCGGCTGCTGCAGGCCAACCGCGACCTGGAAGCGCGCGTTCAGGATCGCGACGAACAGATCCGTTCGCTGGAAAATAAGCATCAACACGCCCGCGAGGCCTTGGAGCACTATCGCCAGGCGAGCAAGGAACAGCGCGAGCAGGAGCAACGCCGGCATGAAACCCAGACGCAACAGCTGCAACTGGAGCTGCGTCAGCTGCGGCAGACGTTGATCGTCAAGCAGGACGAGCTGACTCAGCTGAACCGTGACAATGCGCGCCTGCACACCGAGGCCCGACAGCACCAGAAGGAGCAGCACAGCCAACAGCGTCTTCTGGAGCAGAAATCCCAGGAACTGGCAGCCCTGCAGAGTCAGCTCAGCACCGAGAAAACCGCAAATATGCTCCTCGAGCAACGCCATCAGGACCTGCAGAAGAAGCTAAAGAGCGTCAACAGATCCAAGGCCAGGCAGCAGGCAGCAGCAACGCCAGTTCACCGAAATGAATAGTGAATATAATTGGCAGCGCGCACCTGCCACTCGAACTCGGACTATCTATTTCTTAGGCATCGCTCACGCGCTCGCCTCGATTTGCCCTTACTCGGCCCCACACGTGGACACTGACGCGCGCATCTGTCTTTTCCCGCACGCTTCTGCTTCTGGTCGGGCATGGATCAGGCCAACGCCAGAAACCGATCGCCAAAGCCCGCCACTTCGGTGACAGTGCCAGGTCCGTCAATTACAATTTGATTAACATCCCTCAAATTGAATGAGCAGGTATCTGTGGAAAGCAAGACTGCGCGACTTACCGTACTCATCGACCCCCACAAGAAGAAAGCGTTCGAGGAGCTGTGCGCAGCACAAGACCTGACGCCTTCGCAGGTGGTGCGACAACTGATCCGCGAGTACCTGGACAATCATGGCGTCACTTACGTCACCAAGAGCAAGCTGGCTAACAACACCAAAGCATGACGCCGCAAGGGAGTTGGCCAATTTCGGGCCAACTGACCTCACCCAAATCAAGAGCTTGAGTGTTGTCCGGGGGCCTACGACGCCCCATTGGACGCGAGTGCAGCAGCAAAATCGTCGTGGTAGTGCTCCGTACCGATGGCTTGCAGAACACCCGCCCTATCGAGCTTGCTCAGTACCTTCCGGTTCGCCTCGCATAATTTCACTACGATACGCCGCTTATGTAGCTGTTGGATGACCTCCTCCAGCGTCTGCAGGCCGGTGATGTCCATAAACGGCACTCGCTTTAGGCGGATGACCAACATGCGCGGATCGGTGTGAGTCTGCGCCAGCACACGCTCAAAGGTTTCTGCCGCGCCAAAGAACAGCGGACCCTCGATCGTATATACCAACACTCCAGGCGGCAGTCGGGTTTGCCCATTGACGCGCAGTTCATTTTCCAACTCCTCCTCGACGACCTGTTGCACCTCGACCGAAGAGGCCATGCGCCGCATGAACTGCAACATGGCCAGGATGACTCCGATGTTCACCGCGATCACCAGGTCGCTGAACACGGTCAGGCTGAAGGTAACAAGCAGGATCGCCACATCAGCGAGCGGTGCACGCTGCACCATTCGTATGAAGTGTTTCACTTCGCTCATGTTGTACGCGACGACAAACAGGATAGCGGCCAGCGCGCACAGCGGAATGTTCGAAGCCCAAGGCGCCAGGAACAGAATGATCAGCAGCAGGGTCAGGGCATGCGTAATCCCGGCCAATGGTCCGGTGGCACCGTTTCGGATATTGGTGGCAGTACGGGCAATAGCGCCAGTGGCGGCGAATCCACCGAACAACGGCACGACAAAATTCGCGACGCCTTGCCCGATGAGCTCCTGATTGGAATCGTGCTTGGTGCCCGCCATGCCATCGGCCACCACCGCGGAAAGCAGTGACTCGATAGCGCCCAGCATGGCAATGGCGAATGCTGGGCCAATCAGTTCGATGACGCGAGGCAGCGCGATATCAGGCAAGGCAAGTTCGGGCAGCCCTTGGGGAATTCCACCGAAAGCACTGCCGATTGTCGCCACTCCCTCGAAATGGAATGCCGACTGGACGGCCGTGGCAAAGACCATCGCCACTAGTGGGCCTGGCACCCTCTTCAGCCCCGGCAGCTTGGGGGCCGCAATGATCAAGGCAAGACTGCCTACCGCGAGCAAGGTAGTGGCCACATGCAAATTCGGTAGCGCCTGCACCAGGTGCACGAGCTTCTCATGGAAGTGCTCGCCGATGATGTTGGGGATGCCAAAGAAGTCCTTCCACTGCCCCACCCAGATGATCACCCCGATCCCTGCGGTAAAGCCGACGATCACCGGGTCGGGGATGAACTTGATGATGGCACCGAGTCGAGTGACTCCCAGAAGAAACAAGATGACGCCCGCCATCATGGTGGCGAGTTGCAGACCATCCACACCGTACTTCGCTGTTACCCCAGCCAGGATGACGATGAAGGCTCCGGTTGGCCCAGCGATCTGCAAACGGCTTCCTCCCAGGAGCGATACCAGTACGCCACCAATGATGGCCGTATAGATGCCCTGCTCCGGCTTGACTCCTGAGGCGATGGCGAACGCCATGGCCAAGGGCAATGCCACGATGCCCACTATCACCCCGGAAACCAGGTTACGCCCCCAGTGCGCCCGGCCAAACAACCCCGCAATCCACGCTTCACGTACGGCAATCATGACTAGCTCCTGTATCGGCGCATGTGCATAATATTAACATCTTGTGATAATGGTAAATGTCTCCCCTCCAGCTTCTGTCGGGCGAGGCATCGATGCTGATCAAATGCCGAGATGCTGCCGAGATAGCACTCGTTTTGAGTAGAGGCGCGCGAGCGCGCATGCAGCGTGGTGACTCAGATGAATCGTAATGATGTGAAACTCAGGCATGCCGAAGGCATTTCCTTCGACACCCATGTAATCGCGAACCCTACCAACACCAAAGAGTGGATCGTGTTCTTCAAGAAAGACGCGGGACGAAGCTATTTCCTGGTCGATGAGCGTGAGGAGGTCGAATCCTTTGCGAATCTGGATGACCTGATCCATGAACTCCGCGACCTTGGAATAAAGAATGCCGAAATCCATTTCTGACCACTGAATGGCCCTGGAGACACGAACATGCCCGTTAGAATCGAGCATCTATCCAGCCACAGCGAAGAGCTTTGGGCTGTGCACTTTGGCATCCGGCGGGTGCAATTCCGTCATGAGCGCTGCGCCAGGGACTTCGCGGCCAAACTGAAGCAGCGCATTGAGGCTCCTCACGTGTACCCACGTGCTGACCAGTTGGCACGAGAACGGAATGGCAAGGCGCGCTGATTACATCACGGCAATCGTTCCATTCCGGGCAAACACGCCTTGCCGCCGATGTTGACCAGCATGTGTAAGCTCATTGGCTGAATCGATTGACGAACTCTACGGCGAAGTCAACAAGCGTCGGCGCAGGCCGGTCGATCCCCCCACTCAAGTCGGGTTCAGACCAAAGCTATCAGTCCCACCGCCCTTCGATATGCTTTCTCAACGCCAGCTCGAAGTCGCCCGAAGAATCAGCAAGGGCATGACAAACTTCCAGACCGCGTGCGAACTCGGACTTACGGAAAATACCGTAAAGCTCTACGTCTCACAGATCCTGCGCTTGACCCTCACGAATAGCCGCATGCAGCTGGCTTTGGCGATGGCCCCGGTAGATTGGAACGAGATTGAGCAATAGCTGCGTGAGCCTGACTGATCACACGAGCTCATTGGCGACAACCAATCGCCCCGAAGCAGGCTGCATGCTTCAGGGCGGTTGGCAAACTACTCCGGCAGTGTCTCGCCCGACCCACCCATTTCCTTGGGCATATCCTTCATCTTGGGCAGCCCGTCCTTGATCCTGAGCACTGCCTCCTGATAGTGAACATGAAGCATGGGCTCATGGCGGTAGGTGGGGATGGTGGCGGCGTACACATCGACCAGACCGAAAGGTGGATGGTCTGTCAGCAAGTGTCCGCCACACGTCTTGCAAAACTTCCGGTAGCTCTTCTCGGTCTTGTGGTAGACGCCAATGTTGTCCTCGCCTTTGGTAATCGTCACAGCCTCGGGCTTCCAGAGGCTGAACGCGTTTACCGGCGCGGCTGACCAACTCCGGCATGATGCACAGTGACAGAATCCGGCGGCTACCGGCTCACCGGTGACAGTGAGCTCGACCGCCCCGCAGAAACAGGCACCCTTGTAACTCTGAGTCATGGCTCGCCCCTTGCGCCTTTTGGCATGATGATGTCGCGCGTTGGCGCGGTCCGATGAGTGTAGACAGTCCGCGCCTATCTGCTCTTTGCCGGAGCCAGGGATGAGTCCTCTACTTCAGATGAACCTCACGCCGGGTTTGGCCCGCTCATCCACCGTCAGTTCGAACACGTCGGGCCGTGCGTAGTGCCCCACCACATCGAAGTCGTAGCGCGCACGCACCAGTTCATCGGTATCGATCTGCGCCACCAGCAGGCCGCGCTCGCCCACCAGAGGGCCGGCCAGGACATCGCCCAGCGGGCCGACAATGATGCTGCCGCCGTTGATCAACGGACGTTCGGCGGGCCAGTTCTCGATCGTTTGGCCAAGGTCCTTCGGCGAGTCCTGGACCTGGCAGGCGCTGACCACGAAACAGCGGCCTTCGCAGGCGACATGACGCATGGTGACTTGCCACATCTCCCGCTCATCGACGGTGGGCGCGCACCAGATGTCGACGCCCTTGGCATACATGGCTGTGCGTAGCAGCGGCATATAGTTTTCCCAGCAGACGGCAGAGCCGAGGCGGCCGGCCTGGCCCTCGACCACCGGCAGGGTCGAGCCGTCACCCTTGGCCCAGATCAACCGCTCGGTTCCGGTCGGCATGAGCTTGCGGTGCTTGGCGGCAAGCCCTGCCTCCGGATCGAAGAACAACACGGTGCAGTAGAGACTGTGGCCGCTGCGCTCGATCACGCCTATCACCAGATTGGCCCCGGTGCGGGTAGAAAGCGCGGCCAGCGCATCGGTTTCAACGCCGGGCACATCAATGGCATTTTCGTAATAACGGGCAAATGCTTCCCGGCCTTCCGGCAGGCGGTAGCCCAGTTGGGTACCGAAGCGCTCCCCCTTGGGGTAGCCGCCCAGCAGGGCTTCGGGCATCACCACCAGATTGGCGCCTGCCTCACGGATGGCCGCTTCATAAGAAAGGATCTGTTCGAGGGTTTCTGCCTTGCCGGCGGGCAGAGAGCCGATCTGTAGGGCCGCTACGATGGACTTGGGCATGTCTGTCTTGCTCCTGGATATGCGGTGGGCGTTGCGCATTGTCAGCGGCTGCTGAATCATGAATAAAGCCATATCCGCTACTGAATGATATGAACAAGATGAATATCGTCGACGTTGATCTCAATTTGCTCAAGGTATTCGAGGCGTTGCATGACGAGGCCAGTGCGAGCCGCGCAGCATTGCGCCTGGGCATTACCCAGTCGGCGGTGAGTGCGGCGCTGCGACGGTTGCGCAACCTGTATGACGACCCCTTGTTCGTACGCACCGGGCGTGGACTGGCGCCCACGTTGCGCGCCAACCAGTTGAAGCCACTGATCGGCGAGGCTATGAACAAGTGCCGGCAGAGCCTGACCTTGCTCGATCCGCACGCCAGCAACTACACGGGGCGCGCGGTAACGCTCGGGCTGTCGGATGATTTCGAGATTGCCTACGGGCAGCGACTAATCGCTGAGGTGCGGTCGCAGGCGCCGGGCTTGCGCTTGATCTTCCGGCAGACCCACAGCCAGATCGTCGCCAACGCGCTGATCGAGCGCAGCATCGATCTGGCGATTACTGCCGGTGGTTTCAATGAGCGCATGCTCAGCCGCCAGGTGTTGGCAGAGGGGGATTACCGTTGCCTGGTGGATGCCCATAGCCTGATGCCGGGGCAGGACAGCTTGAGCGTGGAAGAGTTTGTGGAGCGCGAGCAGATCCTGGTTTCTTCCGGCGGCTTTATCGGCATCGTCGATGAGGCCTTGGCGACGTTGGGACGGACCAGGAGGATCAGCGCCTCGACCACCCACTTCGCGGCCCTCTCCTATTTGCTACAGGGCACGGCGGCCATTGCGACCATCCCCAGCCATGCTGCCGAAGCGGTGTCCCGCGCCACAGGGCTGGCCATGCTGCCCTGCCCTTTGACACTGCCGGGCTACCCGATCGAACTAGGCTGGCGCACCGTGGCACAGGTGGATACGGCAGTGTTGCGGGTCAGAGAGGCGATCGCGGGCTGTTTTGCCAAAGAGCGATGACGCATTGGCCGTCGTATCAGGCCTGAAACTCTTCGCCTCTCTCACTCTCAGATCAGGCAGCAGACGGAGTCCGTCGGCAAGGCTTGAGGACCGAAGGATCCACAGGATACACGGGAGCTCAAGCTTGCAGCTGCCGGGCGCTGACCGTTGGGAGGCTGAAACCTGGTGTCAGCGCCAAAGGTCGGCGTTGACACTATTCGATTCCTGAGTGCCTTCAGGTGTCAGAGCTCGCCATAAAGCTTGTCGCTCACCAGCATGTGCCCAGGCGCATGGGTGATGCACAGTTCCGGCGAAGCTTCGGCGATGACTGACTGGGGCGTGACGCCGCAAGCCCAGAACAGCGGAATCTCATCCTCGGCGATGGGCACCGGGTCGCCGAAGTCGGGAGCCTGTAGGTCGTTGATGCCGATCAGGGTCGGATCACCAATATGCACGGGAGCGCCATGGGTCATGGGGAAGCGCGAGGTGATCTCGATGGCACGTACCGCATCGACAGCCTTCATAGGGCGCATGGAAACCACCATTTTCCCGGCCAGGCGCCCTGCCGGAATGGTGTCGATGGATGTGCGGTACATGGCGACATTGCGGCCCATATCGATATGCCGCATCCGGATGCCGGCATCGAGCAGCGCCTGCTCGAAGGAGAAGGAGCAGCCGATGGCGAAGGCAACGAAGTCGGCTTCCCAATACTCGCCAATATCGGTCACTTCCTGATATGGCTGCCCGCGGCGATGAATGCGGTAACGCGGCACGTCGCTGCGCACATCGACGTCGCTGCCAAGCTTCTCGAAATACGGCGAACCGGGTTCGGTGACATCGAGCAGTGGGCAGGATCGGGGATTGAGGACGCAGAAGCGCAGGAACTCGTCCGCCCAGGAACGCTGCAGGATGACGATATTCGCCTGTAGATGACGTTGTCCCAGGCCGCTGGTGTGCCCGGTATAGTCACCTCGGCGAATCAGCTGGCGCAGCTCGCGCGGCGTACGGGTGGCGAGTGCATTCAAGGTTTTCGAGGTCATCTGCCGGCTCCACTCCAGTGCAGGGAATGGCGGATCTTTTAGACGGCCCACCATCGTGGCGTCCAACAAAAACTTTCCGCGACCGGGCATAAGGAAAGTTGAATCACAGGGTCCGTAACCGCGCTGCCCCCTTGTTCAGCGGTGCCGGCACGAAACAGTCCTTGCCGACGTTCTCCGAATAGTCGCTGACCACCGCCTTGCTGACCTCGACAATCTGGTCGACCAGCTCCAGGCCGGTACCGCCGCGCCAGGAAACCACCAGTGGCAGGTCTGGTGGCGGAGGACCAATGCGCAGGACGGTCAGTTCACCACGCTCCAATGGCCGACTCACCAGAGCCGGCGGCAAGGCACCTATGCCGAATCCGTCGCGCAACAGGCGGGTCATGGCCGCCACCGAGTTCACGCAACTCAGGCGGGGCGCCACAACACCGTTAGCGTGCAGCAGGCTGAGCACATCCTGATGTGGGCGTGAATGCTTGGAAAAGGTAACGACCCGCTCGCTGGCCAGCTCAGCCAATGAGGCGTAATCGCGGTGATAGATCGAGCCGGTCGAGACTATCCAGCGCATCGGGTAGCTGCCCAGCTCCAGGTTGAGTACAGACTCATGACGCAGCGGGTCGGTCTGGAAAATCAGGTCCAGATAGCCCTTCTGCAACTGCTCGGAAAGATTGCGTGCGGTATCGGCCATCAGCTCGATCTCTACCGCAGGGAATTCCTCCATCACCTTCGAGACAAGTGGGCTCAGCCAGGTATGGATGACGGTATCCATCGCTCCGATGCGGATGCGCCCCTGGGCGGTGCTGCTGGTGTCGATGGACTGCTTGAGCGCATGCATGGTGTCCATCATCTGCTCGGCGTACTCCAGCACCTTGTGTCCCTCAGGCGTCAGGGTCACACCCCGGGAGTCGCGTACGAACAGTTTCACCCCGAGTTCGTCCTCCAGTACGGCTATGCGGCTGGAGATGGAGGCCTGGGTGCTGAACAGCTTTTCAGCGGTGAGCCGGAAGCTTTTAAGGCGGGCGACCCAGACGAAGGTTTCGAGGAACTTGAGGTTCATGACAGCTACCGGCAATCAGTGAAGTTGCGCCGGCCAGGGCCGCCGCTAACGATGATAGACAGAGTAAATTCAAGCACTTCCTGTGCCATGCAATGGGTTCATTCGACGAACGTGCCCGGGTGTGCCGCCATATGATCGTTGTTCGACGAGTCGCGCGGGTATCGGAATTTCTTATCCCCCCCGGCCGTTTTAATTAGTTGGACGCTGGCTTCGACAGCGCCCAAGAATGCCGCCACAGGCTGCGGCAATCCAACTCCGCATCCACCGAATGCTCATACAACGCCAAGAACAGCGATCGGAGAACACCATGGAAAAACAAGCGACCCATGCGGGCGGCCTGGACGTGGACCAGGGCGGCTATTTCGGTTGGTATCGGGACCTGAACAAGCAGGAGCGCCGGACCTTCTGGAGCTGCAAGATCGGCTATGGCCTGGACGGCATGGACACCCAGATGCTCAGTTTCGTCATCCCCACGCTCATTGCGATTTGGGGGATCACCACGGGCGAAGCCGGATTCATTCACACGCTCACCCTCCTCGCCTCCGCCGTTGGCGGTTGGGTCGCCGGCATCCTCTCCGATCGCATCGGCCGTGTGCTGACCCTGCAATTGACGGTGCTCTGGTTCGCGTTCTTCACCTTCCTCTGTGGCATCGCGCAAAGCTACGAGCAATTGCTGGTCGCTCGCACCCTGATGGGCTTCGGCTTTGGCGGCGAATGGACGGCTGGCGCCGTGCTGATCGGCGAAGTGATCAAGGCCAAGGACCGCGGCAAGGCCGTGGGACTGGTGCAGTCCGGCTGGGCCCTCGGCTGGGGCATGACCGCCATTCTCTATTCCCTGATGTTCAGCCTGCTGCCGCCGGAAGACGCCTGGCGTGCACTGTTCATGCTGGGTCTGTTGCCTGCGCTGTTCGTGATGGTGGTCCGCCGCCTGGTGAAGGAGCCGGAAATCTACCAAGAGGCCCGCAAGCACAACCAGGGGGCGGAAAAAGTCAGCTTCTACGAGATCTTCGCCCCTGGCATGCTCAGCATCACCCTGCGCGCGTCGCTGCTGACCACCGGAGCGCTGGGCGGCTACTACGCCATCACCTCCTGGCTGCCGACCTTCCTCAAGACCGAACGCGGCCTGACCGTGCTGGGCACTGGTGGCTACCTGGCCATGGTCATCATCGGCTCCTATGTCGGCTACGTGATCAGTGCGTTCCTCACCGACCTGATCGGCCGCAAGAAGAACTTCATTCTGTTCGCTGCCGGCTCCTTCACCGTGGTGTTGCTCTATACCCAGCTGCCAGTGAGCAACGCGGCCATGCTCTGGCTGGGCTTCCCCCTGGGTTTCTTCGCCTCGGGCATCTTCAGCGGCATGGGGTCATTCCTCACCGAGCTCTTCCCCACCCGTATCCGCGGCTCGGGTCAGGGCTTCTGCTATAACTCCGGCCGCGCCATTGCTGCCCTCTTCCCGATGCTGATCGGCATGATCAGCCAGCACGTCCCGCTCAGCCTGGGCATCGGCGGATTCGCCGCGGTGTCCTACGGGGTGGTGATCCTCGCGGCCCTCAGCCTGCCGGAAACCCGCGGCAAACAACTCGAAATCTGATCGGCCCCTTCCACACCCAGGATTTCCCCATGCACCCGAACACCCGTCTGGCTGCCGCGCTGTTAGCCGGCAGCGGCCTGGGCTGGCCGCTGCTCGCCCAGGCCGAGCTGATCGAAGACAGCCATGCCAGCCTCGAACTGCGCAATTACTACTTCAATCGCGACTTTCGCCAAACCGGCGCCCGCGACAAGGCCGAAGAATGGGCCCAGGGCTTCCTGCTGCGAGTCGAATCCGGTTTCACCAAGGGCCCGGTAGGCTTCGGAGCCGATGCCATCGGCCTGCTCGGGGTCAAGCTCGACTCCGGCGACGGCACCGCTGGCACCGGCCTGCTGCCTGCTGACCGCGGTAGCGGCGGCTCCCAGGACGAGTACTCCAAGCTCGGCCTGACCGGCAAGATGAAGATCTCCAATAGCCTGCTCAAGGCCGGCGCCCTGCACTTCAAGAGTCCAATCGTCTCGGCCAACGACTCTCGACTGCTGCCGCAACTCTTTCGTGGCGCCTTGCTCGGTGTGCAGGAGATCGAGAGCCTGACCCTGCAGGGCGGCCGCCTCGACCGCATCAAGCTGAACAGTTCCAGCGATTACCAGGAGTTCAGCGCCAATCGCATTGGGGGGCGTAGCGATGCCTTCACCTTTGCCGGAGGCGACTACCGCATCACCCCAGCCCTGACCACCAGCCTTCACTATGGTCAGCTGGAAGGCATCTACGCGCAGACCTTCGTCGGGTTAACCCACAACCTGGCGCTTGGCGGTACGCAGTCACTCAAGAGCGATATGCGCTATGCCCGCTCCCGCGAGGACGGCAGCTTCCGTGAGCTGGACAACGAGGCGTTCGGCGCGCTGTTCACCTGGAGGATCGAGGGACACGCGCTGGGTGCCGGCTACCAGAAGATGGCCGGCGATGATCCCTTTCCTTACATAGCGGGCAGCGATCCCTTCCTGGTCAACTTCGTGCAGATCGGCGACTTCGCCAATGCTGGTGAACGCTCCTGGCAGCTGCGTTACGACTACGACTTCGCCAGTCTCGGGGTGCCGGGCCTGACCTTCATGAGCCGTTATGTATCCGGCGACCAGGTCCAGCTTGGTGCGGTGGACGATGGCGAGGAATCGGAGCGCGACACCGATATCGCCTACGTGATCCAGAGCGGCCCGCTGAAGAACCTCGGCCTGAAATGGCGCAATGCCACGGTGCACTCCAACTTTACCAACGATCTCGACGAAAACCGCCTGATCCTCAGCTACAGCTTGGCGCTGTGGTGAGGACCGGCTCGATAGCTGAAGGACAGACCATGAGCAGACTGCTGCTGAACTGCGATATCGGAGAAAGCTTCGGCGCCTGGAAGATGGGGCTGGATGCAGAGGTGATGCCGCTGATCGATTGCGCCAACATCGCCTGTGGCTTCCATGCCGGTGACCCCAGCACCATGCACCACACCATTGCCCTGGCCATCGAACATAGGGTCAGCATCGGCGCCCATCCAGGCTATCCGGACCTGGTCGGTTTCGGCCGCCGCTCCCTGGCTTGCAGCCCGGCCGAAGTGGAAGACTTGCTGCTTTACCAGATCGGCGCCCTCGACGGCCTCTGTCGCGCCCAAGGCGCGCGGGTCAGCTATGTGAAGCCGCACGGCGCGCTGTATCAGGACATGATGCGCGACCCGAAGATACTCGCGGCGGTGATGCGTGCCGTGGCCGCCTACGATCCGCAATTGCCGCTGATGCTGATGAGCACCCGCGACAACACGCCGGCCCAGGACATTGGCGATGAGTGCGGCGTGACGCTCTGGTTTGAAGCCTTCGCAGACCGTGCCTACGACGCAGATGGCTTCCTGGTTTCGCGCAATCTTCCCGGGGCGGTACACCACGAGGCTGGGCAAGTGATTTCCCAGGCCGTCGCGATCGCGAGCGGTAAGCCCCTCGTGGCCAGCGACGGCAGCGCCCTACCGCTGCGCGCCCATACCCTTTGCGTACATGGCGACAACCCCGGCTCGGTCGCCGCCGTGCGCCACATCCGCGAAGCCCTGGATGCGCTGGAGGCCCAATGAACACGCCACACCTGCGAATCGAAGTGGCTACGATCGACAGCTTCATCCTGCGCCTGTTCGACCGCATCGACGAAGCCAACATGCCCTGGCTGATGGCGGCTGGAACACGCTTGCGGCAAAGCTTTGGCGAACACTTGGTAGACCTGGTGCCCTCCTACACTACGCTGCTGCTGCATTACGACCTGCGCCACCTGGCCCCACGCCAGGCTCGCGAGCGGATCGCCGAAGCCTTGCGCGACCTGGAGCCAGAGCACCACGCCAGCGGCCGCTACCATCGCATCCCCACTTGGTACGACCCGCAGGTGGGGCCCGACCTCGAACCGCTGGCGCAGCGAAAAGGCATTCCGGTAGCTGAGCTGATCAAGCGCCACAGCCATCGCGAGTATCAGGTGTTCGCCCTTGGCTTCACGCCCGGCTTTGCCTTCATGGGCCTGGTCGAGGAGGCCCTGGCCAGCCCTCGATTAGCCACGCCTCGCAAGCGCATTGCGCCGGGTAGCGTCGGCATCGCCGAGCGCCAGACCGCCGTTTACCCGGTCGCCTCGCCCGGAGGATGGAACCTACTGGGGCGCAGCCCGATCCGCCTGTTCGACCTTGAGCTGGAAGGCTACAGCCTGCTGAAGGCCGGCGACCGCGTACGTTTCGAACCTGTCGATCACGCAGAATTCGTCCGTCTGGGCGGTGACGACACCCCGCTGGAGACTCCGCAATGACCGCAATGTCTGCGCTGCAAGGCCTGCGCATCGAAACCAGCACGCCCTTCATCCTCCTGCAGGACGGTGGCCGCTTTGGCTGCCGTCACCTGGGCGTAACCCAGGGAGGAGCAATGGACTGGGTCTCCATGAGCTGGGCCAACTGGCTGCTGGGCAACCCGCTGGACGCGGCGGTGGTGGAGATCGGCCTCGGTGGCTTCTCGCTGACCTGCCAGCAGGACGGCTGCCTGGCCCTGGCCGGTGCCGACCTCGGGGCTACCCTCGATGGCCAGCCGCTGCCGCTCTGGAGCCATTTCAAGGTGAGCCCCGGACAACGGCTGGCATTCGCCCATCCTCGACGGGGCGCACGCGCCTATTTGGCTGCACCCGGCGGCTTTCTGGGCAAACTTCAGCTCGGTAGCCTGGCCTGCGTTGGCCGGGAAGCCTTGGGCGGGTTGCATGCGGACGGCAAGGCGCTCGCGGCGGGTGACCAGCTCACCTGGCACGGAGAAGCCGCCAAGCCGCGGGTCATGCCGCGTGCGGGCATCCCTGACCTGGCCGGCGAGGTTCAGCTGGAGGTGATACTGGGCGCCCAGATCGGCGACTTCTCCGGTCAGAGCCTGTTCGATGCGTTCAACAGCGACTGGACAGTGGATACCCGCTCCGACCGGATGGGCGTGCGCCTGCTTGGACCGGTGCTGGAATGCAAGCGCCAATCGATGGTGTCCGAAGGGATCGGTCTGGGCGCCCTTCAGGTTCCGCCAGATGGTCAGCCCATCGCATTGCTCAACGACCGCCAGACCATTGGCGGGTACCCCCGCCTTGGCGCTCTCACCCCACTGGCAGTGGCGCGGCTCGCCCAATGCCTGCCGGGTACATCCTTGCGCTTCGCACCCACGGTGCAGGAGGCAGCGCACCGGGCGCACCAGCAGCGGCTGGCAACCTGGTGGGCTGATTGAAACGGAGCGCGACTCACGTCTGGTCAACCGGATTGTGCTGCTGACAGGGCCGTCGTTGGAGGGGGTGGGGAATGAGCGGACGGAGCCAAGGCCAGAATCGTCAGCATTCTGCCCGCGGCTTCAGTCCACCTGAATGCGCGCGGGGGCGTGTCATTTCGACTCGGTAATCCCGCGCCCTTTGGCCAGCGTCCACTCCAGCACCTTGGCTGAAAGCGTGTCGCTGGCTTTGCCAAACGCGGTCACCACCTGCTCAGGCGATGTGCCGGTGGCGGGTTCGCGGACCTCGAAACGCTGGCTGGCGACGATACGCCGAGTCCCGCTTTGAACCAGGCGCGCGTCCAGCAATACGTGGGCTTCCGGAGTGCCGGAGCGGTATTCGCTCTGGAAGGCGCGCAAATCTCCAGTCAGTTCCAGGTCAGCCTGCAGGCGGCTGTCATCGCTGCTGACCTCCCCTACCCGCCCGTCCGACAGAAATGCGTCGACAAGTCGATCCCGCACCAACACGGGCGCCCGGTCGCTCCAGCGCACGCCTTTGTAGGCGCTGAGTCGATCCCCCGCAGGCGCCACCGCAATCCGCGTGCTATCGAGCGTCTGACTGGCCTGCGGACGGTTCACCCTGAGAGACCAGTCGACAGCCTTCACCTGCACACGAGAGGGCGGATTGCTCGTCGGCAGGACGTAGACATCCAGTTCCTCGCGCTCGGGAAGTATCGAGCACGCGCCAAGCAAGCTGCTCACCAGCAGCACGCCAAGAGGAAAGATCCGCTTCATGGTTGGAACTCCTTGATGGTGTCGCTGCGCAGCAAGTACCCCGCAGGGTCTGCCTCCAGGCGCCGGGAAAATGAACGCAGGGCCTCCAGCGTGTCGCGCAACTGGGCAATGGCCGGGCCCAGTTCGCCAATACCTTTGAGTCCGCCGTCCAGCGCGTCGCGGTTGGTGTTTAGCAATTGCTCGATATTCCGGCTGCTGCGCTCGAGGGATGCCAACATCGCTCCAGCATTGGCCACTGCTTCGCGGCCATGACCATTGATGAGCGTATTGGCGTTGTGCATCAGTGCCGCAGCTTCGGCAGTTGCGGAGTTGATCTGCTTCAGGGTCTGGGCCAACTCATTCCGTTGGCCGTTGAAACTCGCAGTGGTTTGCTCAAGATTGGCGAGGGTCTCCGACACGCGTGCGATGTTGTCGCTGGAGAACAATTTGTTGGCTTGCTCCAACAGCGTCGTGATGCTGATCATCAGATCCTCGCCACCGGCCATGAGGCGCGCAATGGGAGATGGGTCGGCGACAATCACCGGTCTTCTGCCATCCTTGCCCTGGAGCAACGGGCTTGAGGGGGTGCCACCGTGCAACTGGATCACTGCCGTACCGGTAACGCCGGTGATGAACAGGCGTGCGCGGGTGTTTTCCTTGATCGGCGTAGCGCCGACGACACGGATGCGTGCCTTGACCTTGCGCGGGTCTTTGGTGTCCAGTCGCAACAACACGACTTCGCCGACTTTGATGCCGCTGTACTGCACCGCACTGCCCTTCGAGAGGCCACTTACGGCTTCGGTGAATATCACTTCGTACTCGCGGAACTCCCGGTCGGAACTGGACTTGCTCAGCCACAAGGCGAACAACATGGCGGCTCCGACCACCAGCACGGTGAACAGACCGATCATGACGTGGTGGGCACGAGTTTCCATTCAAACACTCCCCGGCACGCGCGATGCGGCCTGCTCGGCCGCGCGACCGCGCGGTCCGTGAAAATATTCCTGGATCCAGGGATCGCCATTGGCGGCCACGACCTCCAGTCGATCGGCCACCAGGACGTGCTTCTTCGCCAGCACGGCGACCCTGTCGCAGATTGTGTAGAGCGTGTCCAGGTCATGGGTGACCAGGAACACACTTAGCCCAAGGGCATCCCTCAGCGTGAGAATCAGATGGTCGAACGCAGCGGCGCCGATGGGGTCCAGTCCTGCTGTGGGCTCGTCGAGAAACAGGATGTCCGGGTCCAGGGCCAGCGCGCGCGCCAGGGCGGCGCGTTTGATCATGCCCCCAGAAAGCTCGGTGGGGTATTTGTCCCCAGCCTCCACGGGCAAGCCAACCAAGGCTAGCTTCACACGTGCAAGCCGTTCAGCAGAGGGACGATCCAGGCCCGCATGCTCGATCAACGGTAGTGCAATGTTCTCGGTGACGGTCAATGAGGAAAACAAGGCGCCGCGCTGATAGAGCACGCCAAACCGACGTTCCAGTTGGGAGCGCCGCCCTGGGGGCAAGGCCAGCAACTCTTCACCAAATACCCGCACTGTACCGGCGTTGGGATGGCGCAGGCCGAGGATGCAACGCAGAAGCACGGACTTGCCGGTGCCCGAGCCGCCCACCACACCGAGCACCTCACCACGCACAAGGTCGAGGTTGAGGTGGTCGTGCACTACCTGGGCTCCAAACTGGTTGCACAGGCCGCGTACTTCGATGATCGCTTCACCCGTCACCAGCCCACCTCCATGAGGAACAACGCGGCAATCGCATCCAGCACGATGACGACGAAAATGGACTGCACGACGCTGGAGGTGGTCCGTTCGCCCACCGACTGCGCGCTGCCGGTGACCTTGAAGCCCTCCAGGCAACCGGTCACCGCGATCAGGAAGGCAAAGATCGGTGCCTTGCAGATACCCACCAGGAAGTGCCTGAGTTCGATGTTCTCCTGCAGGATCGACAGGTACATCGATGGAGAGATGTCCAATGCCAGGGCGCACACCACGGCACCGCCCACCATGCCGCTGAGCATCGCGATGAAGGTCAGCATCGGCAGTGCGATGAGCATGGCGAACACCCGGGGCAACACCAGCAGTTCCACGGGGCTGAGGCCCAATGTGCGAATTGCATCGATCTCTTCATTGGCCTTCATCGAGCCGATTTGCGCAGTGAACGCGCTCGCTGTGCGGCCGGCCATGAGGATCGCGGTGAGCAGCACGCCGAACTCCCGCAGAAACGAGAACGCCACCAGATTGACGGTGTAGATGCTGGCCCCGAAGTCAGCGAGGATGGTCGCGCCGAGGAACGCCACCACCGCGCCGACAAGGAAGGTCAGCAACGCAACGATGGGTACGGCGTTGAGTCCGCTCTGCTCCAGGTGCGCGACCAGCGAGGTGATACGCCACCGACCAGGGAGCAGAAGGATGGTGAACATCGAGCTAAGCACCAGACCGGTGAATCCCAGCAAGGCAACCGCTTGTTCCCAAAACCCCTGGACTGCCTTACCGATGTTTTCCAACAGTTCGATCAACGCCGAACGGCGCGGGGCCTTGGCCTCCTTGCCCCCCAGGGCCATGGCCGTGGCGACGGCCTGCAACAATGCACGCCGCTCCGCAGGCAGGTTAGGCATCGTCGCATCAAGGTCAGCCATGCGGCTGACGCCGAGCAGCTCGACGATCAGCGCCGCACCGGCCGTGTCCAGCGAGCCGAGGGCGCTGAGATCAACTGCTACGCCACTGCCGAGGCCACCGCGCACGGTGTCCACCTGAGTCTGCAATTTGCCGTAGTGGGCAAGCGTCCAGTCACCGCCGATCTGCAGGCCGGACTCCTGGGCGCTGATGAAAGGTTCCGTTGTCATGCAGGCAGCTTAGCTCCGGATTGCGGCAACCCATCGGTGAGCTTCAGCCTGACGCTCGGCGGCTCTCCACGCGTTGACCTGGGACTGAAAGCGGATCTGTGCACCACAAATTGCCCTCCTTGACTATTTGGCAGACGGGAAATGATACCCGTACAGCCTGCGGCTGACGTAGCTTCACGTCTTACCGCCCCTCCCTGCCCACTCCCTGGAATTGTCTTCACACAACGTAGGACTCGACTTATGCCTTCACCGGACTGACCTTCAGCACGCAGGAAATCGTCTGGGTCCTACCGTCCCACAGATAGCGAAAATGTTGCGCCTGGACGGGCAAGGTCACCGCCGGAGGACGGAAAGCAGCCACGCACTCATGCCCTGGCAAGCGCACGCTGTTGTAGAGCAGCCCCCACTTCCCGGCGTTCCGCCACTGCCCGGCGAACGCCTGGCTGGCGGCGTAGCTCAACGGGTCGGGATCATGCAGTTGGGCAAGGCCGCGCACGTCGACCATAGGGCTCACCACTCGATTCACATAGGCCCGCATGGTGATCTCGATACTGGCCTCCTGGGTTGCCCGCCAGAATCGCTCCTGGTGATAACGCGTCTCGGCAATCGCAGCGTCGACGGAGTTGGCGCAGTAATAGACGCCGTAGGAGCCGTCGGTAAAACGGCTGGCGCGGCCGATGTGGGTGAACGGTGCCATTACGATCGTCGCCCCGGCACCGCTGACCCGGTCCTGCGGCAGCACCCGGGCAATCTCACCTACCTGGTCACGCAAGCGGTCATTGGTCATGGCCTCTATGGCGTAAGCCAGCTCCAGCTCAGCCGGGTCCAATGTGTCTTCGAATACCGAGATCGGCGGGAACGAACTATTGACCAACCGATAGGCCTTACCCCACTCGGGCAGCAGTTCCGCGAGCGATTGCGTCATCAGCCCCGCACTCCGTCCAGATAGCGGCGCACATCGGCCACGTCGACAACTTGCCCGCCCAGCATGTATTCCAGGGCGCTGCGCCCATTGAAAGGCGCAGCGCTGTTGGGTTTGTGCACCCACTCGTAGGCGCGTGCCTCCTGGTTGCTGAACAGGATGCGCAGGGCCTTGTGGATGCCCATCAAGTAGGAAATCCGCTCCAGCGTATCGTGGGGCAATCGCACGCTCGGCAGTTTCTTGTAGCTGAAGTAGGTCGTGTTGCCGATCGAGCCCAGCAGCGTGCGCTGCTGCTCCTTGGTGCAACCCCACTTGTCCATCAGGTTGAAGAAGAATTTGAGGGCGACACGCCCTGCGTCGCCACTCTGGATTTCTAGCGCAGGCGCTCTTGCAGGAATGCTCATGGCAACTCCCCTGTCTGTTGGGTAGCTTCAGTTTACTCCGCATACGAACCACAGCAACAATATTATTCATATCCGTATATCCCCATTTGATTTCCTTTCTTGTTCAGCTCGCGCTTATCCCTGCTGCTCATCGCTTGGCCAACTCTTTTCCTTGGCGATTCGGAAACGTCTCTTTAAAATGTGGAACAACGTTCCATAAATAGAAAAAAGAGGAAATCCCGATGCCTTCCGATTCACCCATGTCACGCTCGATGGAATGCGATGTCCTGATCATAGGTTCCGGCGCAGCAGGGCTCAGCGCGGCGGTAACGGCAGCCTTCCATGGACAGAAGGTGATCCTGGTGGAGAAAGACCCGGTGCTGGGGGGCGCAACCGCCTGGTCCGGCGGCTGGATGTGGGTGCCACGTAATCCGCTGGCTCGCCGCGCCGGCATTGAGGAAGACATCGAACAGCCACGCACCTACCTGCGCAATGAACTGGGCAATCACTATCGTGCCGACTTGGTGGACGCCTTTCTCGAGGCCTGCCCGCATATGGTCGGCTTTTTCGAACAGCACACTGCCCTGCAGTTCGTCGATGGCAATGGCATCCCCGACATGCATGGCAACACGCCCGGCGCCGCCAGCGGCGGTCATCAAGTGATCGCAGCGCCCTTCGACGCCCGCGAAGTCGGCGCCCTGCTGCCGCGCCTACGCAAGACCATGCGCGAAACTTCGTTCATGGGCATGCCGATCATGGCCGGCGCTGACCTCGCCGCCTTCCTTGGCATGACCCGCTCGCTGCGTGCTTTCGCCTATGTGGCCAAGCGTTTCGGTGCACATCTCTACCACTTGGCGCGCTATGGGCGAGCCATGCATCTGGTCAACGGTGTGGCGCTGGTGGGGCGCCTGGCCAAGTCTGCCGACGACCTTGGCGTGCACATGCTCGAGTCAGCGCCGGCCAAGCGACTGCTCGTCGAGGATGGCAGGGTGTGCGGCGCAGTGATCCAACATGCGGGCGCGGAGCTGAGCATTCGTGCCAAAGCCGTGGTATTGGCCGCTGGTGGTTTCCCGAACGACCCAGAACGGCGCAAGGCGATGTTCCCGCGCGATGCCAGCGGATACGACAACCTGGCACTGCCGCCCAGCGCCTGCTCCGGCGACGGCTTGCGCCTCGGCGAAGCCGTTGGTGGCCTGGTGGCCGATGACCTGAAATCACCCGTAGCCTGGGCACCAGTTTCCAAGGTCCCCTACCCCGACGGCAGCGTTGGCCACTTCCCCCACATCATCGATCGCGGCAAGCCGGGTGTGATCGGTGTATTGAGGAACGGCAAACGCTTCGTCAACGAAGCCGGCGGTTACTACGACTACGTGTCGGCCATGGTGGAGGCTGTACCCAAAGGCGAAGAAGCCTGCTCCTGGCTGATTTGCGACCACCGTTTCCAACGCCGTTTCGGCCTTGGCTTCGCCCGCCCTGCGCCCATCCCGCTGTGGCCATATGTGCGTAATGGCTACCTGAAGCGTGGCGACTCCATCGAGCAGCTTGCTGGCGAATGCGGCATCGATCCGGTGGGGCTGGCCAACACAGTGGCCGAGTTCAACCAGCATGCGCGCAAGGGTGAAGATCCGCTGTTCGGTCGCGGGTCCACCCCGTTCAATCGCAAGAGTGGTGATCCGCTGCATCAGGGCCCCAACCCCTGCGTTACCCCCATCGAGCAGGGACCTTTCTATGCGGTAAAAGTCCAGCCCGGCTGCTTCGGCACCTTCGCCGGCCTGCGCACTGATAGTCAGGCCCGCGTTCTGAATGCAGACGGCCAGGCCATTACCGGCCTCTACGCCGCGGGCGCTGATATGGCCAGTGTATTGGGCGGGCACTATCCGTCGGGCGGGATCAATCTGGGTCCGGCAATGACCTTTGGCTACATTGCCGGATGCCATATTGCCGGCATGCCGGTCGAGAGCCGAGATATTGCGGCTGCGAATTTAGCCTTTTCCCGAGCATGAAAAAACGCCGCCAGGATGCGTGGCCCTGGCGGCGTCCAGCCCTGCAGTGAATCAACCTTCCAGCGATTCGACCCCAAGCTCATCCCACACGGCCTCAGCCAGGTGGAAGGTAGCGTTGGCTGCGGGAATACCGCAGTAGATGGCGCTCTGCATGATCACTTCCTTGATCTCGTCGCGGGTTACGCCATTGTTCTTGGCCGCGCGCAGGTGCAACGTCAGCTCGCCTTCGCGATTCATGCCGATCAGCATCGCGATGGTGATCAGGCTGCGGGTGTGCCGGGGCAGACCGGGACGCGTCCAGATATCGCCCCAGGCATGCCGGGTGATCATTTCCTGGAATTCTTCGTTGAACGGCGTCAGGTTCTGCAGGCTGCGGTCTACATGGGCGTCGCCCAGCACAGCACGGCGTACCTGCATGCCGGCCTCGTAGCGTTCTTTCTCGTCCATTTTCGACTCCATGGATCAGGTGCCCTGTAGGCGCGAGCTTCCTCGCAAAGCCCTTATGTTCGCGACATTCGCGAGCAGGGCTCGCTCCTACACAAGAGGCGCAATCAGGCGGTCAGGAAATCCAGCACTCGGCGGGTGAACAGCTCACCAGCTTCGACGTTGGACAGGTGCGCAGCGTGGAACTCCACCAGTTCGGCACCACGGATGTGCTCCTGCATGAAGCGACCGTGCTCGGTCGTCGTCACCGGATCGGCGTCACCGCAAACCACGAGCGTCGGCGCGACGATGCTGCCCAGTTGCTCTCGGTAATCGGCATCGCGTACCGCCGCGCAGTTCGCGGCGTAACCTGCAGGCGAGGTCTGAGCCAGCATGCCGACGATGGGGTCGACCTTGGCAGGCTGGGCTTCCGCGAACTCGGCGGTGAACCAACGAGAGATGGAGGCATCGCGCAGATCGCGCATGGCCTGGGCGCCGCCCGCCAGCACGGTGTCGATGCGCGGATTCCAGACTTCCGGGCTGCCGATCTTGGCGGCGGTATTGCACAGCACCAGACGTTCGATACGCTGAGGCGCATTGATGGCCAGCCACTGACCAATCAGGCCGCCCATGGAAAGACCACAGAAACTCGCCTTGACGATGTCCAGCGCATCCAGCAAGGCCAACACGTCACGGCCCAGTTGTTCGATGCTGTAGGGGCCTTCGCTGACAAGCGACTGCCCGTGGCCACGCGTGTCGTAGCGCAGCACGCGGAACTGCTCGGTGAACGCCGGGATTTGCTCATCCCACATGTGCAGGTCGGTTCCCAGCGAGTTGGACAGGACCAGAACCGGCGCACCGGCCGGGCCTTCGAGCAAGTAGTTCAGGTCGCCATCGGCGAGGGTTACGGCAGGCATGCAAGTCTCCTAACGCGAGAAATCACGGTGTTCGGTAATGGCACGGTCCACCCAGCGGCGGGCCTGGCCAAGGTAATGTGCGGGATCGAGCAGACGGTCGAGATCAGCGGCAGACAATTGCGCGGTCACCTCGGCATTGGCACCAAGGACCTTGCGCAGGTGCGCGCCCTCCTTCACCGCCTGTCGGCAGCACTGCTCGATCAAGTGGTGCGCGGCATCGCGGCCGATGCGCTGGGCCAGGGCGATGCTCACCGCCTCGGCCAGCACCAGACCCCGGGTCAGATCGAGATTACGGCGCATGCGCTCGGCATCCACTTCCAGTCCCGGCACTACCAGCAACGCCTGTTGCAGCGCGCCGGATACCAGGCAGCTGAGCTCAGGCAAGGTTTCCCACTCGGCATGCCAGAGGCCGAGGCTGCGCTCGTGCTCCTGCGGCATGGCGGCGAACATGGTGGAGACCAATCCCGGTGCACGGGTGGCGGCGCCGATCAGCACAGCCGCGCTGACCGGGTTGCGCTTATGCGGCATGGTGGACGAACCGCCCTTGCCGGGCGCGGAAGGCTCGAACACTTCGCCGGCCTCAGTCTGCATCAGCAGGCTGAGGTCACGGCCCAGCTTGCCGAGACTGCCGGCGATCAGCCCCAGCAGGCTGGCGAATTCCACCAATCGGTCACGCTGGGTATGCCACGGCTGGTCAGGGAGGTTAAGGTCGAGCTCACGGGCCAGGGCCTCGGCCACCGGCCAGGCCTGGTCGCCCAGGGCAGCCAGGCTGCCAGACGCGCCGCCGAACTGCAGGCACATCAGGCGCGGCTTGAGTTCGACCAGACGCTGGCGATGACGGGTAATGGCGCCCAACACACCGGCGAGCTTCATTCCTAGAGTCACGGGGGTGGCCTGCTGCAGCCAGGTGCGGCCAGCAAGCGGGGTTTCCGCATAGCGTTGTGCTTGCACGGCCAGGGCGTCGGCCAACTGCGCCAGATCCTGCTCGATGAGCACGATGGCAGCGCGCAGTTGTAGCACCAGACCGCTGTCCATGGCGTCCTGGCTGGTGGCGCCAAGGTGCACGAAGCGCTCGGCCTCGGCACTGCTGGCAGCAACTTGCTTACCCAGGGCCTTGACCAAGGGAATGGCGGAATTGCCGGCGCTGGTGATGGCCTGGGCCAGGGAAGCGAAGTCATAGCTATCGGCTTTGCACGCCGCCGCTATGGGCGCCACGGCTTCTGCCGGGACCAGCCCGACACTCGCCTCGGCGCGAGCCAGCGCGGCTTCGAAATCCAGCATGCCCTGCACCCGGCCATGGTCCGAAAACACCGCGCGCATGGCCGATTGGGTGAAGTAGGCATCGAAGAGTTGGTTGCTCGGGCTGTTCAAGCCAGTGCTCCAAAATGCGGAAAGTGGGTGTGTCCGCCAATTGTAGAGGCAACCGCACTTGTAGGAGCGAGGCGGACACCGAGTTCTTGCTCGCGAACAGGCACCCTCGCCGTTCATTCGCGAGCAAGCTAGCTCCTACAGGTTCGTAGCTCCACTAGCAGGCCATAAATGACACGATCACACGCGCTCGATGGCAAGAGCGAGTCCCTGACCTACGCCCACGCACATGGTCGCCAAGCCTTTCTTGCCGCCGGATTTCTCCAGCTGGTGCAAGGCAGTCTGGACCAGACGCGCGCCGCTGGCACCCAGCGGGTGGCCAAGGGCGATGGCGCCGCCATTGGGGTTGACCTTGTCGCTGTCGTCGGCGATGCCAAGTTCACGCATCACGGCCAGTCCTTGCGCGGCGAAGGCTTCGTTCAGCTCGATCACGTCGAAATCGCCGATAGCCAGGTTCAGGCGCTCCATCAGCTTGCGGACTGCCGGCACCGGGCCGATGCCCATTACGCGCGGGGCAACGCCGGCGCTGGCCATGCCAAGCACTTTCGCACGCGGGGTCAGGCCGTGTTTCTTCACCGCTTCAGCGGAGGCCAGGATCAGCGCCACGGCGCCGTCGTTGACGCCGGAGGCGTTGCCAGCGGTGACGGTCTTGTCCGGGCCGTTGACCGGTTTCAGCTTGGCCAGGGCTTCGAGGGTGGTGTCCGGACGCAGGTGCTCGTCCTGGTCGACCACGGTCTCACCCTTCTTGCCCTTGATCACCACCGGGACGATCTCTTCGGCGAAGAAGCCTTCGGCCTGGGCGCGACCGGCGCGTTGCTGGCTGCGCACGGCAAAGGCGTCCTGGTCTTGACGACTCACCTTGTAATCATCAGCGACGTTGTCAGCAGTCTGCGGCATGGCGTCGACGCCGTATTGGGCCTTCATCAGCGGATTGATGAAACGCCAGCCGATGGTGGTGTCCTCGATCTTCTGGCTGCGACCAAAAGCGCTGTCAGCCTTGCCCATGACGTAAGGAGCACGGGACATGGACTCCACGCCACCGGCAATCGCCAGTTCCATCTCGCCCGAGGCGATGGCACGGAACGCGGTGCCCACTGCATCCATGCCCGAGGCACAGAGTCGGTTCAGGGTCACGCCGGGCACGCTGTCCGGCAGGCCGGCCAGCAGCAGCGCCATACGGGCGACGTTGCGGTTGTCCTCGCCAGCCTGGTTGGCGCAGCCGAGGAACACTTCATCGAGCAGATTCCACTGGACCTGCGGGTTGCGTTCGACCAGTGCCTTGATCGGGACAGCAGCCAGATCGTCGGCACGTACCGGGGCCAGGGAGCCGCCGAAGCGACCGATGGGCGTGCGGATGGCGTCGCAGATGTAGACCTCGCGGCTCATTCCTCACCTCCTTGCTGGCCATGGGCGGCGGCAGTCCGGGCTTCCAGAGCGCGCAGCGCGGTCAGTTCCTCTTCGTTCGGCGCGACGGTCTCCTTGAGCTCGGCAGCGAAGCGGATCGGCCAGCCGGTTGCTGCAATCACCTGCTCACGGGTCACACCCGGGTGCAGCGAGGTGACGATGAATTCGTTGGTGCCGGCTTCCGGCTCCATGATGCAGAGGTCGGTGATGATGCCGACCGGCCCCTTGCCGGGCAGGCCGAGCTGCTTGCGGTGATCGCCGCCTTCGCCATGGCCGACCGAGGTGATGAAGGCCAGCTTGTCGACGAAGGTGCGGTGCGACTGCTTGAGGATGATCAGCACTTCCTTGGCGGAGCCGGCGATCTCCGGGGCACCGCCGGCGCCGGGCAGGCGTACTTTCGGCTGATGGTAGTCGCCGATCACTGTGGTGTTGATGTTGCCGAAGCGGTCCACCTGGGCAGCACCGAGGAAGCCGACGTCGATGCGGCCACCTTGCAGCCAGTAGCGGAAGATCTCGCCAGTCGGCACAACGGTATCGGCGGTTTCGGCCAGCTCCCCGTCACCGATGGACAGCGGCAGCACTGTTGGCTTTGCGCCGATGGGGCCAGATTCATAGATCAGCACCACGTCGGGGGACGAGGTCAGGCGCGCCAGGTTGGCAGCCTTGGACGGGAGGCCGATGCCGACGAAGCAGACGGCGCCGTTCTTCAGGCGACGGGCAGCGGCAACGGTCATCATTTCATTGGTGGTGTAGGCGCTCATCACTTGGCCTCCGCAATCTTGGCTTTGGCGATTTTTTCTTGGAATTGGGCGAAATCCTTGGTGCCACGGATGTACTCGTTGATCCAGGCCGTGAAGGTTTCGCGGTCGCGGGCAATCGGGTCCCAGGCCTGGTAGAAGCGGTTGTCGCGCTCGTAGTAGCCATGGGCATAGGACGGATGGGCGCCACCGGGAACATGGCAAACAGCGGCCAGGGCCCAGGTCGGCAGCACGCAGGCGTTCATCGGCGCGTTCAGGTCGTCGACGATTTCTTCCACGGTGACGATGCAGCGCTTGGCCGCCAGGGCCGCTTCCTTCTGTACGCCGAGGATGCCCCAGAGCAGCACGTTGCCCTTGCGATCGGCCTTCTGCGCGTGGATCACGGTCACGTCCGGGCGTACCGAAGGCACGGCAGCCAGCACTTCACCGGTGAACGGGCAGGTAACGGTCTTGATCAGCGGGTTGACCTTCGGCAGGTCGGAGCCGGCATAAGCACGCAACACGGCGAACGGCAGGCCCGACGCGCCGGCCACATAGGAGTTGGCCAGGTCGGCGTGGCTGTGCTCTTCGATCTCCAGGGCATGCGGCCACTGCTTTTCCACCGCGTCGCGCAGACGGTGCAGCGAACCGACACCGGGGTTTCCTCCCCAGGAGAACACCAGCTTCTTCGCACAGCCAGCACCAATCAGCAGGTCATAGACCAGGTCGGGGGTCATGCGCACCAGGGTCAGGTCTTTCTTGCCCTGACGAATGATTTCGTGGGAAGCGGCAGTAGGAATCAGGTGGGTGAAACCTTCGAGGGCAACGGTGTCGCCGTCGTTGATGAAGCGTTCGACCGCTTCGCGAAGAGAGAGGAGTTCAGCCATGGTCGATCTCGTGTTGTTATCCAGGGCGATGGAGCGCCGGGTGATGAAAAAGTAACCTCCCCTCGCCCCTCAAACAATCCGATAATCGACTATCTGTTCGTTTATCGAACGAATGTGTGCGTTGCTACCGACTATCCCTTTCGTGCGCTGGTACAGCTTTTCCTGTGGGGGCGAACTCATTGGCCCTGTCGGCGTTAGCTAATGAGCCCGTTCGCGAGCAAGAACTCGGCGTCCCCCTCGCTCCTGCAGGGCTCTCAGCCCGACCCTCGATGGCTAGCAACAGCTAACGCCGACAGAGCAACTCATTCGCCCCACATTCCTCAGAACAGCGTCCAGGTGTAGCTGAGGATCAGCCGGTTCTCGTCGATGTCGGTGCGGTAATTGGAACGGGCAGTGACGTTGCGCACGCGAACTCCAAGGCCTTTGAGCGTGCCGCTCTGGAAGGCGTAGCTGATGTCGAGGTCGCGTTCCCAGTCCTTGCCTTCGTAGCCCAGCCCCGTGTCGACATTGTCTCCGGTGATGTAGCGCGTACTGGCCACCAGGCCAGGCACGCCAAGGGCGGCGAAGTCGTAGTCGTAGCGAGCCTGCCAGGAGCGTTCGTCGGCCGAGGCGAACTCGTAAGTCGGCACCTCATTACCCAGGGGGCTGACGTTGGCGAACACGCGCGGGAAGGCACTGTCCCCGTACATCGCCTGGTAGCCGATGAAGAAGGTGTGGCCGCCACGCTTGGCCGACAGCAGCGAGAAGAACGCCTGGTTGTCGATGGCGCCGATCAGATGCTTGCCGTCTTCGCTAGCGTCGTAATAGCCAACGTTGGCGCCGAACACCCAATCCCCCATTGGCTCGCTGTGCTTGAGGCCGAAGAAGCGTTGGTCGTAGAGGTCTTCCAGCTGCGCATACCAGGCGCTCAAGGTGGTGCGGTTAGCGTTGAAGGCGTAGTCGGCGCCGGCGTAGTTGAAGGCATCGCTCGACGCCTGGCGTTGGGGCTTGTGGCCGAGCATGGCCTGCATCTTGTCATCCCCGGCTTCGTTGCGCAGGCTTGTGGAGGTCAGATGGCCGCCCTGCAAGGTCAGCCCCGCGATCTCATTGGAGACGACGCTGGCTCCCTGATAGGTCGGCGGCAGTAGGCGAATATCGCTAAATACCAATACCGGCAGGTTCGGCTGCAGCTCGCCGACCTTCAGCTCGGTTTTCGACAGTCGGGTCTTCAGCGCCACGCCCAGGCGGCTGTATTCGTCGGCTGCTTCGCCATCCTGCTGAACCGGAAGCAGCCCGGTGTTGACCCGCCCTCTCCCGCTGTCCAACTTGATGCCGAGCTGGCCGATGGCGTCCAGACCGAAGCCGACCGACCCTGGCGTGTAGCCGGACTTGAAGTTGAGGATGAAGCCCTGGGCCCACTCTTCGGCCTTTGACTGCTCGGGCCCGCGGATATCCGAGTAATCGCGGCTGAAGTAGTAGTTTCGGGCTTGCAGGGTGGCGGTCGAGTCAGCGATGAAACCCGATTCAGCGGCCTGGGAAAGCGCGGGGAAACCAGCGGACACGCCGGCGGACAGCACTGCACACAGCTTGCTTGCGTTGTTTTTCATGTCACCACTCTTGTTTTTATAGGGACGAAACTCCCCCTACCCTGGAAACGGTTTGTTGAACCGGGCCCTGGGGCATGCACGCAAGGGGGAAAAGACTGGCGCGGGATGCGGACAGCTCCCGCAGGGATCCCGCACCGGGTGCAGCGAACTAGCGGTCGGCCTCCAGAGCCTCCGTGTCATCGGGTATCGTTCTGGGCGCTGTTCGCGCGGTGAGCAGCAGGTGCGCGGCCAAGCCGAAGATCAGCCCCCAGAACGCCGCCGACAGCCCCAGGAAGGACATGCCGGAGGCCGTCACCAGGAAGGTGATCAGCGCCGCCTCCCGGTCATCGGGTGCAGCCATCGAGCCAGCCAGCGCTCCCGCAATCGCGGCGAACAGGGCCAGGCCCGCCAGAGCCGCAATCAGCTCCTTGGGAAAGGCGCTGAAGATCGACACCAGCGTGGCACCGAAGATACCCAGCACCAGGTAGAACACTCCGCCGGCCACACCGGCGATGTAGCGCTTGCCTTTATCTTCGTGCGCTTCGCGGCTGGTGCAGATGGCGGCAGTGATGGCTGCCAGGGTCAGGCCGTGGCAACCAAACGGAGCCAACAGGAGACTGCCCAGACCGCTGGCAGAAATGATCGGGCTGGCCGGCGTTGCATAACCGTGGTTCCGAAGTACTGCAACACCCGGCACGAACTGCCCGGTCAGCGCCACCATCACCAGCGGCAGGGCGATGTTGAGCAGCCCGTGCCAGCTGAACTCCGGCGCGATCCACGTGGGAGTGGCCAGGCCGATCACCAGCGCCGAGCGATTCAACTCCCCGGAGCTGGCGGCGATAACGCAACCCACCACCAGCACCGCCATCACCGCATAACGCGGCGCCAGCCGGCGGAACAGCAGGTAGGTCACGAACATGGCCAGCACCATGACCGGCTTGTCCTTCAGCGAAACGAACAGCCGTGTACCGAAGCTGAACAGGATGCCCGCCAGCATGGCCGCCGAAATGGCGGTCGGCAGCTTGCCGACGATACGGTCGAATGCACCGGACAGCCCCACCAGCAGAATGATGCCGTTGGCGAGGATGTAGGCGCCTACCGCTTCGTTCAGGCTGATACCCGGCAGCATCGACACCAGCAAGGCGGAGCCCGGCGCTGACCAAGCGATCACCACAGGGACCTTGAAGCGCAGGCTCAGGACGATACCCAGCACACCGCTGCCGATGGAAATCGCCCACACCCAGGAGGACAGTGCCTCAGTCGACATCCCGGCACTCTTGGCCGCCTGAAAGACGATCACCAGCGGCCCGGCATAGGAAATCAGCGTGGCGATGAAACCAGCCACCCACGCCGACAACGAAAGGTCCTTCATCAAACTGCGCATGCTTCCTCCAAGGCCCTGGCGTTCTTCAGGTACAGCGCTGGGTCAACCCTGCGCATCAGCCGCTGTGGCCAGCGGAGCCTGTTGTAGCTGGCGATGGTAAACCAAGCACATGGCCACGGCTGCAATGGCACCCGGAATTGCGAAGGCCATGAAGTTCAGTTGCAGCGGCAGGTTGATACCGAGCAGCGCGCCCCCCAGCAGCGGGCCGACGATTGCGCCATTACGGCCGATACCCGAAGCCCAACCGAGACCGGTGGAACGGAACGCCAGCCCATAGAACTGCGCGGCGGTGGCATACAGCAGGATCTGAGTGCCGATGGTGGTGGCGCCGGCAATACCGATCAGCAGGTAGAGCACCGGCGTCGGGCTCTTGAAGCCCAGCAGGCTGATGGATACCGCGGCAACAATGAAGAAGCCAGCCACGACCTTCGGCAGATTGAAGCGATCGCCAAGAAATCCGCCGGCAATGGCGCCGAACATCCCGCCGAAATTGAGTGCCAGCAGGAACGACAGGCTTGAACCCAAGCTGTAGCCCGCGTTGGCCATCAGCTTCGGCAGCCAGGAGCTCAGTGCGTAGACCATCAGCAGACAGCAGAAAAACGCGACCCAGATCATCAGGGTTTGCAGCGCGCGTCCTTCGCGGAACAGTTCCAGTACCGGCGCACCCTGGGTTTTCACCTCGGTGAGTTCCAAGCGGTCGTCATCATGCAATTCACGCTGCGGGTCGACCCGCTTGAGGATTGCGCGAGCCTGCTCCACGCGGCCCTGGCGCAGCAGGAAACCCACAGACTCAGGCAGGAAGTACAGGACCAGCGGCAGGAGCAGCAACGGCAGCAAGGCGGCGAAAAACATGGCTTCCCAGCCAAAGCGCGGCAACATGTAGATGCCGACGCCCGCCGACAGCATGCCGCCCAGCGAGTAGCCGCTGAACATGATGGCAACCAAGGTGCTGCGCAGCTTTTTCGGTGCGTACTCATTCATCAGCGCCACCACATTGGGCATCAGCCCACCGATGCCCAGGCCCGCCATGAAGCGGCAGATACCGAACTCTGTGGGGTTGCTGGTGAAACCGTTGAGCACCGTAAATCCACTGAACAGCACGAAGCAGATGGCGATGCCCTTCTTACGGCCGATCTTGTCGGCGAGCGAGCCGAAGACCAGGGCGCCGAACATCATGCCAAACAGCGCGTAGCTGCCAAGCGCCCCCGCCTCCAGCGGAGACAGGCCCCACTCTTTCATCAGGACGGGCAGGACCACGCCATAGATGAACAAGTCATAGCCGTCGAAGATGAGCAGGAGCGCACACCAGCACATCACCATCCAGTGAAAGCCGGTAAAGCGCGCGTTATCGATGATCTCGTGTACGTCGATTTTTCGCATGGCATCTGTCTCTTGTTTTTGTTGTGTAGAAACCGCTGGGATGGGCGCGTGACGGTGCCCATTTGTGAGCCTGTACGATGGGCTGAGCGGAGCGATACCCATCACATCGGAATCGATGGGTATCGCGTTGCTCAACCCATCCTACGAGGGAGCATTCAGCCCAGGTCACCTCCGCCTACAGGTAGGGTTACACCGGTGATGTAGGACGCTTCGTCCGAGGCCAGGAAGAGGATCGCGCCGACTTGTTCGTCGATGGTGCCGTAGCGTTTCATCAGGCTGCTGTCGATCGTCTGGTCGACGATCTGCTGATACCAACCCTTCTCCTGTGCGCTTTGCTCGGCGGAATTGCGCGGGATGCGACGCGGTGGCGCTTCGGTGCCGCCAGGCGCAGTTGCGTTGACGCGAATGCCGCGCTCGGCGTTCTCGAACGCCAGGCAGGCAGTCAGCGCATTCACTCCGCCCTTCGCTGCGCCATAAGGCACGCGGTTGACCCCGCGAGTGGCGATGGACGAGACATTGACGATTGCGCCTGCACCCTGTTCCAACATGTAGGGCAGCACCGCGTGGCAGCACCAGAGCGTGGGGAACAGCGAGCGACGCACTTCGGCCTCGATCTCGTGTTCCTGATAGTGCTCATAGGGCTTGGCCCAGATGGTGCCGCCGACATTGTTGATGAGGATGTCCAGGCGGCCGAAGCGCTCCGCTGCGGCGGCAGCCACACGATGGCACTCGACGAACTGTTCGAGGTCGGCGGTCAGGGCCAGCAGCTGGGCATTGGAACCCAGTTGGTCGGCCAGCTCGAAGACCAGCTCGGAGCGGTCCACGGCTATGACCCGCGCGCCCTCCTCCGCCAGCCGCTCGGCGACACGGCGGCCGATGCCTTGGGCAGCGCCGGTGACCAGCGCGACTTTGTTCTGGAATCTCTTGCTCATGGCAGCCTCTTGAAAATGGCTCGTAACCTATACGGTGCCGGTAAGAGCGAGCTTGCTCGCGAATAGCTCCGCGCGAGGCGGTTCGCGAGCAAGCTCGCTCCTATAAGACGTGCGTTAGATCGAGGGCATTCGCTTACGCTGCTGAAGCGGCGAACTTCTCGTAATAGAAATTCGCCGGCTGGATGCCCTGCTCGCGGATGAACTGGTTCACCGACTCCACCATGGGCGGCGGGCCGCACAGGTAGACGTCCACATCACCCTCGTTGAGGTGCTTGGGCTCGATGTGATGAGTCACATAGCCTTTCTGCGGGTAGCTGCTTGTGGGGCTGGACACGCAGGCGCTGTAGGTGAAGTTGGGAATACGTGCGGCAAACGCCTCTAGCTTGTCCATCTCCACCAGATCAAAGTCGTGGGTCACGCCGTAGATCAGGTGCAGCGCGTGCTCGCTGCCCTGTTCCGCGATCTTTTCCAGCATTGCGGTGAAGGGCGCGAGGCCAGTGCCACCGGCCAGCAGCAGCAGCGGGCGGCGGATGTCGCGCAGGTAGAAGCTACCCAGCGGGCCGGCCAGGGTCATGCTGTCGCCCGCTTTGGCCAAACTGGTGAGGAAGCTGCTCATCAGACCGCCGGGCACGTTGCGGATCAGGAAGCTGACTTCGCCGTCCTTCTGCAGGGAGCTGAAGGAATAGGCGCGCGTCTGCTCGCTGCCCGGCACCTTGAGGTTGACATATTGCCCCGGCAGGAACGCCAGCTTGCTCAGGGATTCACCCTTGATCGACAGCGCGATGGTGCTGTCGGACAACTGGCGCACGTCGCTGATGCTGGCCTCGAAACTCGCCTGCTGAGTCTTGCAGACGTCGGAGGACGCCGGCACACGCACCACGCAGTCGCTCTCGGCGCGCATCTGGCAGGTCAGCACGTAGCCTTGCTCGGCTTCCTCTTCGCTCAGTGCATCTTCGATGTAGTCCTGGCCCATGTCATAACGGCCGGCTTCGGCGAAGCACTTGCAGGTGCCGCAGGCGCCATCACGGCAATCCAGCGGGATGTTGATGCCCTGGCGGTAGGCCGCATCGGCCACGGTTTCGCCAGCGCTGGCGTCGATGAAACGGGTGACGCCATCTTCGAAATTCAGTGCGATCTTGTGGGACATGGCGGCCACCCTAGATGTGGTAGATATCGATGACTTGGCGGACATAGTCGTTCTTCAGAACCACCTTCTTGGCCTTGATCAGCGGGCTCTCGCCGCGCACATCGAGGGTGTAGAAGCTGGTGCCGAAGTAGCTGTCCACGGTCTTGTAGCGGAAGCTCAAGGTGTGCCAGTTGAAGCGCAGCTTGCACAAGCCGTCGGCGACTTCGAGGATCTCGATGTTGCTGATGTTGTGCGAAGTACGCGTGTCCGGCATGGTCGCGCTGGAGCGGTCGGTCTTGATGCGGAATACCCGGTCTTCCAAACCGCCACGGTTGCCGTACCAGATCAGCGAAATTTCGGTCTGGGGGTCGACGGTCAGCTCGTCGTTGTCGTCCCAGGATGGCATCCAGAAGCTCGCGTCAGCCGCGTAGAGCTCCAGCCAGTTGTCCCAATCCTTGTCGTCCAGGTAGCGCGCTTCGCGGTAGAGGAAGTCGCGCACGGCGTCGTAGGTGATGCTCATTGCACGGCCTCCACGGGGATCAGTTGCTGCTCGGCGGCTGCGGCCTTGAGCATGGTTTCCTGCCAGTACTTGTGCTGCAGGACGAAGAGGCCTTCGTCCTCGGTGCGTACGCCGGACAGCAGCGGGTGCAGGTCGATTTCCTGGGCAGCAGCGTCGGCGCCTTCCACCCAGTGCTCGGCACCGCGGGACATGTCGTTCCAGCCACGGTTGCCCTGGTAGCCCATCTGGCAGGAGCGGAACTCCTCCAGGTCGTCCGGGGTGGCCATACCGCTGACGTTGAAGAAGTCTTCGTACTGGCGGATGCGCTTGGCGCGGGCATCACTGCTCTCGCCCTTCGGCGCGATGCAGTAGATGGTGATTTCGGTCTTGTCGACGGAGATCGGCCGCGCGATACGGATCTGCGAGCTGAACTGGTCCATCAAGTAGACGTTCGGGTACAGGCAAAGGTTGCGCGAGTTCTCGATCATCCAGTCAGCCCGGGCCTGGCCGAAGTCCTGGGCCAGTTCGTCGCGACGCTCGTAGAGCGGGCGATCCTCGGGGTTGGCCCAACGGGTCCAGAGCAGCAGGTGGCCGTGGTCGAAGGAGTAGAAGCCGCCGCCGTTCTTGGCCCAGCTTCCCGCGCTCATGGTCTTGATCTCTTCGCCCGCTTCGCGCTGCTTGCGCTGGTTCTGGGTGGCGGCGTAATTCCAGTGCACAGAGCTCACGTGGTAACCGTCAGCGCCGTTCTCAGCGGTCAGCTTCCAGTTGCCTTCGTAGATATAGCTCGAGGAACCGCGCAGGACTTCCAGGCCTTCCGGCGACTGGTCGACGATCATGTCGATGATCTTGGCGGACTCGCCCAAGTGCTCGACCAGAGGCTTCACATCAGGGTTCAGGCTGCCAAAGAGGAAGCCGCGATAGGACTCGAAACGAGCAACTTTGGTGAGGTCGTGGGAACCTTCGCAGTTGAAGCTGGACGGGTAACCAGCCTCGGCCGGGTCTTTGACCTTGAGCAACTTGCCGGAGTTGTTGAAGGTCCAGCCGTGGAACGGGCAGGTATAGGAGGAGCGGTTACCGCTCTTGTGCCGGCAGAGCATGGCACCACGGTGGCTGCAGGCATTGAGGAAGGCATTCAGCTCACCATCCTTGTTGCGCGCGATGAAGATCGGCTGGCGCCCCATGGTAGTAGTGAGGAAGTCATTCTTGTTGGGGATCTGGCTCTCGTGGGCGAGATACAGCCAGTTGCCCTCGAAGATGTGTTTCATCTCCAGTTCGAACAGACGCGGGTCGGTGAACATCTCCCGCTTGCAGCGGTAGACACCCTTTTCCTTGTCTTCTTCAAGCAGCGAATGAAGGAACTCGAATCCCAGGGACATGGCCAGGGCCTCCGTTGTTATTGTTCAGGCCAGGTCAGGTTAGGGATGCGAGGAAACGGGCAATATCCGCTTTTTGCAGATCGCTATCCGTTTTGTGCAGAGTGGTGGTGGTTGTAGCGGAAGGCTGGTACAGGGCGTGGCCCGTATACCTTGTGGGGGCGAATTCATTCGCTATGGGCGGCACAGCGGCCCCCTGATAGGTCTCAGGGCAGACCTACGGTCTGCTCAGCGAATGAATTTGCCCAAACAGGAACAGCAGCAGACCCGTTACAAGCCCCGGCGCTTCAGGGTATCCGAAGGCAACTCGCCGAACTGATTGCGGTAGGTTTCGGAAAATCGTCCCAGGTGCAGGAAACCGTAGTCCAGCGCCAGCTCGGTGAGGTTTCGCACATTGCAGCTCGGGTCGACCAGGGCGGCGCGAATGCGCTCCAGCCGCTTCTGCCGAATGTAGTGCTTGGGCGTGGTACCGAGGTGACGCTCGAACAGCGCGTAGAGCGAGCGCAGGCTCATGTTGGCCTGCTGCGCCAGGGCTTCGCTGCTGATGTCCTGTTTCAGATTGTTGTCGATGAAATCCAGGATTCGTTCAAACGAGGCCGCCTGGGAGCACAGGCTTTCTCGGCTGACGTTGGTCTTCATCAGCGACAGCATCTTGCTACCGACGATTTGCGCGTAATGCTCCTGCACCCGTAGCAGTGGGTCACCGGTTTCAGCCTCGTTGCAGACCATCGCCAGCAGGTTGACGAAGCCCTCCAGCTCGTCCAGTTGGTAGTGGTTCTGCAGGAAGCGCACGCCCTGACTCGGGTAATGCCAGCGTTGCTCCTGGCAGATCGACTCGAGCAAAGTAGTCGGCAGCTTGAGGATGAACTTCTCGCAGTCGTCCGAGTAAGTCAGGTCGACCGGGTCGTCAGGATTGATCAACAGCAACTCACCCGGCGCCAGGTAATGCTCCTGCTTATAGCCACGCCACAGGCAATGACCGCTGAGAAGTATCTGCAGGTGGTAGATGGTCTCCAGGGCCGGCGAGGTGACCCGCACGCTGCCGCCATAGCTGATCCGGCACAGGTCCAGGTTGGCGAACTTGCGGTGATTGAGGCTGGCTTCCGGATGGCCTGCAGCTGGCAGACGGATGCAGTGCATCCCGACATGCTGGTTCACATATCCGGACACGGCGTAGGGGTCCGCACGCTCGAACACCCTACTGCGTTCACTCAGCAGGCGATTATCCATTACCAGGCACTCTTGTAGTTTTTATGCCATGAGCGTCATGCCTCGCAGACAAGCGCTAATGGTCCGATACTGTCGATTCTATTTGAGGCTTCCACCGCGCGCCTCAAGCAAAGATAAACGGTTACATCTTGGGCTCATTGCCGAGCCATCAGGCGGGCAGACCTTACGAGTAGGTTAGTGGCTATTCAATTGGACCCCTGGCAAAGCGTTCGATCAGCGAACACTTTGCCGGGAGCGCTTGGCTAATCCCTTGTGGCGGGAACACATTCGCCCTTCACCAGGAGCACCACGGCAACGAGCTATCCCTGTTAGTGGAACAACCGCGTACTGAGCTCCTTGCTGGCCTCCAGCAACGCGGGTAGGAAGCGGCTTTCCAGTTCCTGGCGACCGATGCGGCCCACATGGGTACCAACGTTGAGCGCTGCCAGTACCTGGCCGGCGGAGTCGCGCACCGGCACTGCGACTGAACGCAGGCCGACTTCCAACTCCTGATCGATGATTACCCAGCCCTGGCGACGAATCTCTTCGATACTGGCGAGCAAGCCTTCGCGGGTATGCACGGTGCGGCTGGTCTTCACCTGCAGATCGACATGATCGAGGTAGTCGGTGAGCGCCGCATCGTCCAGCGCGGCCAGGAGGATGCGCCCCATCGACGTGCAATAGGCTGGGAGGCGGCTGCCGACGCTAAGGTCCACCGAGATCAAACGCTGTGGCGTGGCCGAGCGAGCGATGTAGAGAATCTCGTCACCCTCCAGGGTGGCCATCGAGCACGCCTCGTGCAGTTGCTCGCTGAGGCGGTCGAGGATCGGCTGGGCGGTTACCGCCAGAGGTGTCGACGAGAGGTAGGCATGGCCCAAGGTAAGGACCTTCGGCAATAGCGAATAGGTGCGCCCATCGGTAGTGACATAGCCCAGCTTGATCAGCGTATGCAGGCAACGACGCACCGCGGCACGGGGAATCTCGGTGCGATGACTGATCTGGGCAATGGTCAGGTGACGCTTGCGTTCCTGGAACGCGTGGATCACTGCCAAGCCACGGGCCAGCGAGGTCATGAAGTTCGGGTCGCCGGTGAAGGCCTCGATGCGCTTGGCCGGCGAGGCGATGATCGGAGGCGCAAGTGGAGGCAGTGGCACGCGTTGTTCGTCGCTCATTCTTGTTGTCCTTGAAGATCAGGGGAATACTGGTTTCGGCCGATTATCGAACCAAAGTTCGATAATCGCAATTGACCCTGTCGCCCTTGCCTTCTACCTTGGCGCGGCTTTCGGCGCCCCGAGGTTTTCAACCTCAGCCACTGATCAGGTACCGGGGCCCCGGGCTGCGGCTGTGCTCATGAGGTGCAGCCGAAACACCCCCACGCAGGTGCCATAACCCCGGCGCGCCAAACACGCGTCCGGGGCTGGCTTTCCGAGCGCTGCTGCCATCCACCTGTTAGAGCAGCTTGCACACCTCGTCGAACTCCAGGCGTGGGCTGCGCGCGTGGAGCTTGGTCGGGTCGCCGTAGCCCAGGTTGCAGAGGAAGTTGGCCTTCACATGGCTGTCTGGAAAATGTTCCAGCTGGAAAGCGTTGGTTTCTCCGTCTGCGGGAAAGAACTCATGGTCGACCATCACGTTGTCGAACCCGGACATGGGCCCGCAGTCGAGCCCAAGTGCTCGTGCGGCGATCATGAAATAGGCCCCCTGCAGCGAGCTGTTGCGCCTCGCAGTGATGCCGGCAAGCTCCGGTGTGTTGGCGAACCACGCGCGGGCATCAGTGTGAGGAAAGAGCTTCGGTAGCTGTTCGTAGAATTTCAGGTCATAGGCGATGATGGCCGTGACCGGCGCCGCCATGGTCTTGTCGACATTGCCCGGAGCCAGTGCGGGCAATAGCCGGCGCTTGGCTTCGGGGGTTCGCAGGAAGAGGATCCGTGCCGGACAGCAGTTCGCGCTGGTCGGCCCCCATTTCATCAGGTCATAGAGCTGCTTGAGCGTGTCGTCGCTCACCGGTTTGTCGAGCCAGGCACTGTGGGTGCGCGCCTGGCGGAATAGCAGGTCCAGTCCTTCCTCACTCAATCGATTGCTCATCGCCGCCTCCTCGAACTGGGGTGGACCGCACATCGTACGGGCCTGGCCACAGGGCCAGCCCATTGAGAATAGACAGCTGCATTCGGGTCGAGGCATTTCCCTCAGGCCAGCACCCCTAGGAAGAAGCTGATGGTGATAAAGGCCAGCACGGTTGCCACCACCAGTGCCGCGGCGCAGCGGCCTTCCAGGCCATAGCGCTGACCGAGGATGGGATAGATGCTCATCATCGGCGAGCAAGCGAAGAGCACACCGGCGACCTTCATCACCGGGTCGACCGGCGGCAGCAGTGTGAAGCACAGCAGCACTGCCAACGGATGCAGCAGCAGTTTGCCGAGGCTGAGCTGAGCCACATCCTTGAGCAAACCCCCGACCTTCAGTCCGTTCAGGCTGCCGCCGATGACGAACAGCGCGACCGGAGCCGATGCCATCGCCAGCATCTCCACGACCTTCATCGCAATCGTTGGTAAGCGCACTTCCAGCACCGCCAGGGCCAGGCCAAGGCTGATGGCGATGATGATCGGGTTGCGCACCAGGCGCTTGAAGGTCTCCAGCACGGCAGCCCTGGCGCTTGAGCCGTTCTGGTGGCCTAACTCTGCAATCGCAAGGGCCAGCGGAATCATCAGCAGGTTCTCCACCAGCATGCCAAGTGCCAGAGCGGCCGCCGCTGGCGCGCCAAGGGCCATGACGACAATGGGGTAGCCGATGAAACCGCTGTTGGAGACCGACATCCCCAGTGCGCTCAGCGCGCTGCCGGTGAGCGTGTCCTTGCGCACCAGACGAGAGAACAGCAATCCCAGGCAGAACACCAGGAGCGAACCGAGGCCATAAGCCAGCAGGTAGACGGCATCGAAGACCTGATCCAGTGGACGTTCGACGAGCGCCTTGATCACCAGAGCAGGCAAGGCAAAGGTGATGACGAACTTGCCGAGGCCGGCAACCTGCTCGCGGCTGACCAGACTTGCGCGCGATGAGAGGAACCCGATCCCGATGAGGATGAAGATGGGTGCGGTGATGCCAAATATCTGAAGCATGTCTGAGCTCGACGTTTCTATCGGATAACAGAGTGTCCATTCATCGCGGGCCTCACCTGGCTGAGCTGCTGCAGGCGACTGTGGGTGCGCGAGAAATCCATATGGGGCGTGTCACGGCATAGCTCGGCCAGGCTCGCTTCGCTGCCGAGCTGCAAGCGCAGACCACTGTCGTAGGCGATATCGACGAGGTTGACGAAGCGTTGCTGGACATCGATCGGTTCCTCGCCAAGGCACGGTACAGCGCTGACGGCCAGGTGGCGGAACTGCTGGCTGAGCCAGAGGAAGTCGGCACTGGAGTGCGGCCTGCGGCACAGCTCATCGAAGGCCAGCCAGGCACATTGCCCTTCCTGGGCCAGCAGGTGCATCGGATGCTGGTTGACCATCAGAGGCACGTCACGCAAGGCCTCAGACGTCAGGCCGAGAAGGCGTTCGAACTCACCCTCGACGAAGTTGGAAATCGGCCAGCAGTGGCGGCCCCAGTCCTCCAATATGCTTGCGCGTTGCCGATAGTCCTCGCCCGCGTCCAGCTCCAGCACGTCGAAGCGTTTCTCGATCAGCGCGATGGCCGGTTTGAAGCGCTCGCGATACAGCGGGTTGGGGCATAGGCCATCAGGGTGGTAATTGGAGGTGCAAACCACGCCCGTCCCCTCCTCCACCATCACCTTGAGCAGCCGTCCAAGTAGCACGGCATCGCCAATGTCGTGGACGTGGAATTCATCGAAGCACAGCAAGCGTGCCTCGCCTGCCAGCTCTCGCGCAGCCAGGGCGAGCGGGTCCGGTTGGCCGGCATGGGCCCGCATACGCACTTGCAGCTCCGCAAGGAAGCCGTGGAAATGCACACGACGCTTGTCCTTGAGCGGTACTGCAGCGAAGAACGCATCCATCACGAAACTCTTGCCGCGCCCCACGCCCCCCCACAGATAAACCCCCGCAGCCGTTCGCCGCAGCCAGCTTTTGCGTCCTGCCAGAAACGCCTCGAGCCATTGCCCGAGATGGGCAATGGCAGCGCGTTGCGCTGTATCGGCCCGATAACCTCGGGCCTCCAGCAGCACGTCGAAGTGTCGCCCGATACGCTGATCGACCGGTTCGATCAGCGTATCCCGAGAGGGTTCTTCAATCCTAGAAGTCAAAGAACACGGTCTCGCCTTCTCCCTGGATACGGATGTCGAAGCGATAGGCCAGCTTGCCGTCCACCTCGCATCGTTTAGCCACCAGCGTTTCGCGACGTTGCGGCTGCTCGATCAGGTTGAGCACCGGGTCCTTGGCGTTGGCCTCGGCTTCATCCTCGAAGTAGACGCGCGTCTGCAGCTGGATGTTGATGCCGCGGGCGAACAGCGAGATGTTGATGTGTGGCGCCATCGGCACGCCAGCGGCGTTGTTCACCACGCCAGGCTTGACGGTCTTCAGGGTCCATTCGCCGGCATCGAAGGTAGTGGCGGTACGACCGAAACAGTTGAACGGCTTCTCAACATCGAAGGCCCGGTCGTAGAGGCCTTCATGGTTGGCCTGCCAGAACTCCAGGAAGGAGTCACGCACCAGGTGGCCATTGCCGTCGTAGACGTGGCCTATCAGCAGGATGTGCTGGCCCGGCGCATCGGCCTTGGCCATTTCGTTCCAGATTTCCTGTTCACGGGTCGGGTTACCGGCGGCCGCCAGGGCCAAGCCGATGTGGACGTAGGGGCCGGCAGTCTGCGAAGGGGTTTCCGGCAGCAGTTCGATAGGCATGCGCGTGGCTCCTCAGCGGTTTTCGAAGTGGGTCTTGCGCTGGCCGCGCAGGACGATGTCAAAGCGATATGCCAGGCAATCCATGGGATTGGCCATGCTCATGTCGAGCTTGGCGATAAGCGTCTGCACTGCATCCGGATTAGCGATCGACTTGACGATCGGGCACATCGGGATCAACGGGTCGCCCTCGAAATAGAGCTGAGTGATCAGCTTGGTGGAGATTGACGGGCCGCTGATGGAAAAATGGATGTGCGCTGGACGCCAGTCGTTCGGACCGTTACGCCAGGGGTAAGGGCCGGGCTTGATGGTGCGGAAGCAGTAGTTGCCTTCGCTATCGGTCAGGGCACGGCCGACGCCGCCGAAGTTCGGATCCAGAGGTGCCAGATAGCGGTCGTTCTTGTGGCGGTAGCGGCCGCCAGCGTTGGCTTGCCACATTTCCACCAGGGTGTGCGGGATCGGCTTGCCGTACTGATCGAAGACCCGACCGGAGACAATGATGCGCTCGCCGATGGGCAGTCCGCCGTTGTTGAAGTTGAGCAGCAGGTCGTTGTCGTGCTCGCCCATCTTCAGGTGGGAGAAATCCGGGCCAGTAGCTTCCGAGATCGACTGCGGAATGCTCACCAGCGCCTGACGCGGGGAACGGGCGACCGATGTCTTGTAGTCGGGCGTGAAGGCTTTCGGATGCCAGTTTCGGTCACGGGTGACGAAACGGCTGTTTTCCGCATCGGACATCAGGGCTTCCTCTTGTTGGAGTAGTGGAGCGGCTCAGCTACAGGGCAGCGAACCGTGGACCTAGTCTCGTCCAATCGAGGAAAGCAGAAAACTGAAAAGATGCCGCCAACCCATAACCAAATGGTTATGGAAGTCGCCCCTCACGGTAGTCGGCCGCCGCGTCGCGCAGCACCTCGACGCACCACTGCGCGGCAAGTGATAGCGGCAGCGAGGCATTGCTGCAGATACCCACCGAACCACCCGGTTCCTGCAGGCCGAGGTCCAGTTCGGCCAACTCGCCGCTGCGCAGGTCCAGGCGGACGGCATCCATGGGCGCAATCCACACGGCATCGCTGCTCATCACGTAGCGCCGGCTTAGCGTCAGCGAGAGGGTTTCCAGACGCTGGCGCGGCGGGCTGATCCCGCTTTGCACGAACAGGCTGTCGGCATGCTTGCGAATAGTGGTGCCGGCCAGCGGCAATACCAGCGGGTAGCCTTCCAGCGAGCGGCCTTCACGACCCTGCGCCAGCAACGGGTGGTCTGGTCGGACCACCAAGGTCATGGACTCGCTGTACAGGTGCTCGAAGGTGAGACCTTGTATCTCCGGGCTCTCAGTCATGCGCCCAACGACAAGGTCCAGCTCCCCGACCCGCAACTGCGACAACAGGTAGGCGCTCGGGCCGGTGAGCACGCTGACAACCAGCGCCGGATGGCGCTCATGGAGCCTGCGCACCACCTCGGGCACCAGCAGCCCCTCCACGGTCGAGAGCACGCCCAGTCGCACCATGCCGGCGGCATACTCGCCCTCCCGCAAGCTGTTCACCCCGTCACGCAAGGCCTGCACGCATGGCCCGGCATAGCGCATGAAGGCCAGACCTGCTTCGGTCAGGCTGACACCGCTTTTGCTGCGGTCGAACAAGCTGGCGTCGAGAAGATCCTCGAGTTCCTTGAGCGTCTTGGAAATGGCCGGCTGACTCACCGCCATCTGGTCAGCGGCCCGTGCCAGGCTGCCCTGGCGGGCAACCTCGAGGAAACACAACAGGTGACGGAACTTGATGCGGGTATCGATGTTCACCAGAGGCCTCGGTGGGGTGTTTTCCGGCACTTCACGGCACGTTTCGACAAAAGGTTTTGTCCTTTATCCATACAAACTGTCTGGAATAGGGTCTAACAGCCAATACTGGCACGCTAATTTCAACTGACCAATGGCGCAACGGCTTTGACAGACATTGCTAGCTTTCAACGTACTTGCGCCAACATCTTGTTTTAGTTGGACATCCAGAACGTGGCGCCAAGGACTGGTTATGTTCGATTCTGTTGGTACTGCCGTCAGACGTCTATTGGTAGTCGACCCTTGCAAAGACTGCGAAGCGTTGTTGCCTTTGTTGAGCAACAACGGTTGGGACGTGGAAAGCTGCGCACTGCAGCATGCCATTGAACAGGTGTGCGATGTAGGTTTGCTTCGGCTGCAGATTCAGCATTTGAAGCGACCGGAATCAGTCAAGCAACTGATTCGGAACAGCGGCACGGAATGGATTGCCGTTGTCAGCCCGGACACTTTGCGTTCGAAGGAAATTGGGGACTTTATCGGTGAGTGGTTCTTCGACTTTCACACCCTCCCCTTCGATACCCCAAGGCTGCAATGCGTCCTGGGACGAGCCTTCGGCATGGCCCGCCTGCGCGGACGCATGGCCAGGGCCTCGACAGGAGCGAGACACGACCAACTGGTTGGCCATAGTCCGTCGATAATTCAATTGCGCAAACTGGTGACCAAGCTTGCACAGACCGACTCCGCCATTCTGGTTCGCGGTGAAAGCGGAACCGGCAAGGAGCTGGTGGCCAAGGCCCTGCACCAGCAATCGCGTCGTAGTGAGGGCCCATTCGTGGCGATCAACTGCGGCGCCATTTCCGAAAGCCTGATCCAGTCCGAACTGTTCGGCCATGAAAAAGGAGCATTCACCGGAGCGCACCAGCGCAAGATAGGTCGCCTGGAATCTGCCAATGGCGGCACATTGTTTCTCGACGAGATCGGTGACCTGCCGTTGGAGATGCAAGCCAATCTTCTGCGTTTCCTCCAGGAGAAAACCATCGAGCGGGTTGGGGGCAATGCCCCCATTGAGGTCGATGTGCGTGTGATTGCCGCGACTCATGTCGACCTCGAGAGCGCCGTTGCCGAGGGCCGATTCCGCGAGGACCTGTATTATCGGCTGAACGTCCTCCAGATCCAGGCCACTCCACTCCGCGAGCGAAAGCAGGATATCCCGCTCCTGGCGGATCACTTCGCCGACTTCTATGCAAATGAGGTCGGGCGGCGCCCACGTGATTTCAGTGCTGCGGCCATCGCCTCGATGGTTGCCCATGGCTGGCCGGGTAATGTGCGCGAACTCGCCAACCGAGTCCGGCGTGCGCAGGTCCTCGCCGAAGGGCGGCAGGTTGGGCCGATAGATCTGGGCCTGGAGGTTGAAGTTGCGAGGTTCGAGACCTGTGGAGGGACCCTGAATGACTATCTGTGCCGCGCCGAGCGGCAAGCACTGGAAGACGTGATGTCAGTGCATACAACAAACATGAGCAGGGCCGCCCGGGCGCTTGGTATTTCGCGGCCCACTTTTTATCGGCTCCTGCACAAGCACGGCATCATCTAGCCCACACCTGCGATAGGCATAGCCTACCGCAGGGCGCCGTTACACGTCAGAAGTAGTACGGGAACTTGAGGCTTAAGGAAAAATCCGGCGCATCCGGCGTAAGCCCGATCGACAGGTTGGGAACCACAGTCAGATCATCGCTGGCAGCGTAAGTCATCCCGATGTTGAAGTAGGCCGCATTCGCGTCGCTTCCGGTCACTGTCTGCCAACCTTGGCCATCCGGCTTGATACGGCTTTCCTGGCTGACAAGCTCGGAAAAGGACATCGACAGGCTGGCCCGCTCGTTCAGCGCAAAGGCGATGCCCATGCCGAACTGGAACCAGTTACCCAGTTCTACCTTGCCGGGCACCTTCACGCCGCGTTGCGCACTGATGTCGTCGAAGTCCTCTTCAAGGTTGTAGGTGTACGAGAGGTTGCCGAACACCACTGCTGGGTCCATCGTCTTGACTAGTGCAATGCCTGGGGTAACCGACCACACACCATTGCCAGTAGGCAAATCCTCCGGCACGTTGAGGTTGTTGTTGCCCGGTACTGGGTCGATCTTGATGCCGTAGGGCTCCTCCCCGGTAGGTGCCTTGACCCGCAGGCTGAATACCGCATCAGGGACACCCGGCGACTCATCGAGGAACTTGTAGGAAATCCCTGCACTGACGTCGCCTAGCCGTGGGTCACCCGTGACAGTCGCCTCACTGATCTCCGAGGTGGATCCACCGGCGCCAGATGACTGATAGGTGGTCTCGCGGTAGATCCAGGGCGTGTTGACATCCAACTGCCATCGCTGCGCCCAGTTGTAGCGGGCGGTCAGATCGAAGGTGTAGGTGTCGGCGTTGATCTGGTCGACCCCCAGGTTACCGAGGAAGATCGCATCCAGTGCGAGGAAGCCATTGAGGAACAGCTGGCGGGAATCGTAATGGCTGTAGGTGATGCCGGGCTCGATGCTGAAGGTGCCGTTGCCAAAGAAGCCACTGGCCTCCTGATAAAGATCCTCGACGCTGGCCGGCGGCTCGGCGCTGTCCTTGAGTGCTGTCCCATAACCGGTGCCACCTGTCGATGCAGCGCTGCCACCCGCCTGGGCTACCTGGGATGCCGGCGCGGCCTTCGTTGCTGCACCCCGAGCCTCCACCTGACGCAATCGTTGTTCCAGAATCATCAATGCGTTTTGCTGGGCCTCATAACGTTGCTTGAGCGCTTGCAACTCCTGCAACAATGCTTGTACTTCCGGCGATTCTTGAGCGATGGCCAAAGGGACGGTAAGGGAGAATGCCAACGGCGCAACGACAAAACGACAAAGTGGTCGCATGGCGAACATCCTTGTGATTGGTTTGATGAACCCTGCCTCGGTCAATAACCGCCTTGGCGCAGGGACCTGAGCTGTTCCAGACAATTGGTCATGTTCACGTTGCGGGTGTTGTCGCGCAGCGCCACATTCAGCTCGGCAAGATTGCGTACCGTATTCAATGAGCCACCGATGTTGGCGTGCTGCGCCACGCCTCCGCCGCCGATCTGTTGGGTGCTGATGCCCTGGCCGTTCGCTGCCTGCAGGGCTATCTGCAGCCCTCCATTGGCAGTACTGACCTGCACCGCACCTGCGGAGTTGCTGAAACTTTCGGAGCCAGTAAATGCCTGCCCCACCGGGGTTGCCTGTAAAGCGCCTCCGGTACTGACGCTGACGTTGACGTCGTTCAGTCCGTTATTGAAATCCCCTGCAGTGCGTACGCTCTGGACGATGCCTTGCACGGTGTTCAGACCCGCACCGCCGATGACCTGGCCCGTCCCGGCGGTGACCACGCCAGCTGCCCCGGCCTGGTTGATCATGTTGACCGTCAGCGACGGCTGCGACTGGCCACTTGCGACATTGAGTGCCACCTGCGCACCCACGATCTGGCCAGAGCCGTTCTGCCACGACGAACTCATCACGACACCGAAGCTGATAATGCGGTCTGGCAAAACGTAGCGCCCGCGTAGCTGCGCCAGTTCGGCGTCGCTAAGCTCGACAGGATCGAACAGGCTTCCTGCTGTCACAGGAAGGCTCGCGAGCATCAAGGTGGCCATCCACCAGGATTTTCTGTTCATGATCATCTCCCGGAGTTGCAGCCCTCTGGCGAGCGCCTAGAAGAAGTCGCTCTGGATGAAGCCGAACTCCATCAGCTCCGCATCCTTGACAGGGCGAAAGCCATCGATTCGCTGTTTGGCGGTCAACTGCTCAGGTGGCGATAGCAGCTTATTGTTCCGGTTGTAGCCGGGCCCTATCAGGGCGAAAACGATGCCATTCCAGCCCTTGGCGAACTCATCGAGCGGCATCTTCTTGTGGCCCAACACGGGATCGCCCACATAGGCCGAGCCCTTGAACACCCGCTGCAGCACGACAAAGTGTTTGTAGCCGCGCACGTCCAGCAACACGATGCTCGGCACCTTGAGGCTTTCCAGCTTGTCTGCGGTGATGCGGTAACCCCGCGCGCGCAGCCCCAGCGTTTCGGCATAGCGCTTCATGTCGAGCATGGAAAAGCCCTGGGTTCGAACCGTCTCCGCGTTGGCATTGGCCAGCATGCCCTTGATCACATCCTCTTCCTGGAGGTTCCAACCGTAGGCAGCATTGAGCACCGTGCCCAGGGCAGCGGCTCCGCAGCTGAAGTCGGTTTGCTGTTCGAGCAGGTTCAGGAACCGACGCTCGCGCATGCTCACCACCTGCTTGTATGCAATGGCGCCATTGGGCAGCGCAGCGAAGCGGATCTCGGCGGCATGGCCCACCATCGGAAATGGGGCCAGAAAACAGGCCAGCAAAAGCATCAGGGATATCCGACGCATGGGGCCTCCGACTCGACAATGGATGGCGGCCGGGACGCGCCCGGCCCCACCCTTCAGCAAGTTGCCGTTACCGTGCGATGCACGCGTTGCAGCCTGCGGCGATCGCCAGGCTGTTGCTCTGCTGGTTACCACCGCCAGCAGCAATGTTGACGCCAACGTTACCCGACACGTCGTTCAAGGACCCTTGCAGGGTGGCGTTGTTGACCACTGGCGTCTGCGGCTTGTCGTGGTGAGGCGGCCACCAGCCAAAACCACTGGCGACAGTGGTCATTTCCGGGCCGACCTCGTAGACATCACCCACTTTGTTGTCGGTGTAGTTGTTATTGGATTCCTGCGAGACATTGACGTCGGCGCTGGCGGTAAAGGCTTTTTCCGAAGAGGCGACGGCCATGTCGTTCTTCTGCTGGTTGAAGTTGCCGGCTGCGACGTTGATGCCTACGTTGCCCTGAGTACCGTTGGCCGAGTCGACGACGGTAGCGTTGTTCTGGGTGGCATCGTTGTACAGGTCGTTGTCATGCGCCTTCTGGGTAACCTCGATACTGGCGTTGGCTTCCAGGCCAGCACCGTGACCGAATACGAAGAAGGCATCAGCGGTAGCAATGGCCGCGGCGTTGGCCTGTTGGTTGTTGTCGCCTGCCACAACGTTGGCGCCGATGTTGCCAGTGGCGTTGTCCAACGAACCCTCAATGGTCGCCGTGTTCTTGGTGGCCTCGTTATCAACGTCGTTGTAGTAGTTTTCCTGGGTGTCCTTGACCGTTGCCGAGGCGCCATCGTGATGGCGATACCCCTCGGCCATGACGCCAGTGGAGAGCGCGACTGCCATGGCGAATGCCAGGGGTTTGAGGATCATTTCAACTTTCATGGTGAAATCTCCTTGCGGATTAGTGTTAAGCGCTTGTGGTGCTCCAGGGTCATTCCACGACCCTTATGCTCAGGTTGTTGGCCGTTCTATTGCCAACCCCGGCACTCTGGTTCAGCTGCACGACGCCACGACTGCCGGCAAATGCGTCGTCATCGATTTCAACGACGCGCTCGCCATGCTCAGACGCAGCTGCTCCTGAGACTGATGTCCGGGCGGCGGTCTGCGATAGAACGCTGTCGTCCAGACTTTCCGGTGCAGCGCCTACCGAGATGCTGAGAGCGTTGCTGTGCTGGTTTGCCGCACCGGCGCTTTGATTGATTCCCAGGACGCCACTTCCCTGGCTGAAGGACGGCCCTGTGATTCGTGCACTGGCGTCAACGCTGGTGGCAGGAGTGGTCGTCTGGCCGAGCGACTGCTGTACCCGCGTCGTCGCGTCCGTCCCATGGCCAACGCTGATTGCGCGACTGTTCGCTTGCTGGTGATTGAAACCAGTCGCCTGGTTGAGGCTGAAGTTGCCGTTGTATCCCTGCCCGCTGTTGCGTACATCCGCACCGGCTTGGGTGTGCTGCTGATCGGCCAGCAGCAAAGGGCTGGCGATCAACGCCAGGACTCCTATCAGCAGGCGCATGTCATCGCCCTCCCAGGGACTGCAACGGGCGCAGCCCCTGCTGGATGCTTTGATTGACCTGGCTTGAGATCGAACGACCAGCACCGCCACCTGTGTGGGTTGCGCCGACGCCGGGGAGAGACTGATGCCCCGGATTGCCGCTCATGGCAGGATTGTTGACGACCTGTGCCTGGATGGTCCGGTCCGGCAGCGCCATGCCAGTGGAAACATTGGCGAAATCGCCATCGGTCATCTCAACTGTGGTGGAACTGGTGATGGCCCCCGGATTCACCACCCGCGGATTGGGATCCGGCACCAGCGGCGCGCGAGTTGCCGTGCGGGATTGAACATCACGCTGGATGATGACATCGCCATCAGCAGCCAAAGAGGTCTGGAACGGAACAGCAAACACAAGCAGCAACGCAAAACGCACCGTGCCGGCAGTAAAGACTGAATAGTCCATGACGCATCGCTCCTGAAAGCTGCTGCTTCCAGCAGCGGCAATCAAGTGGGGCACAGCCCATGCCATTTCAGTACTTATCTATACAAAACAATCGCTTATGCAAAATATTTAAAGCTATCCCGACAGGTTCTGTAAGCGAGGCGAGACAACCCGCGTAGGTTTTCCGCTGCCTGGCAGGCTGACAGTCCTTGCGCGCCAAGGGGCGCAAGGGCTACCGACAGATTGTTTCTGAGCCGAGACAGCCTGCCAGCATCCGTCGAAACTGTTTCATGGCCGCAACAGGTATCCCGTTCATCCATCAACCATTTGTAATGGTCGGTGCCCAGACAAATGCATCGACTCAGCACTGTTCGGACTCATCTCCACAGAGAAAGGTCTTGGCTTCGACGCCGACAAAACGGCTCTAGGAGCGGGGAGAGCAGTTCGAACAGGCCCACTTTCAGCAAGTTCGGCACGGCTGCTTCCAGATCGCGTGCCACCTCACCGCGCTCACACTGGTCTTGGCGGGCACGTTCTGCAGCATTGCAGCTGCAATGCCGGTCTGGACCTTGCTGCGATCTTTCAGGGCGACAGCCGGCAACGACTCACCTGCTGCAGAGATCTTGCTGTTGATATGGAAGAGACCAGGGTGCTGGCCGGGGATCGTGATGGCAGGCTCGTTGCTGGATGAATACGCCACCTCGGCACCCCCTTCATGCGGGGGCGCCTGTCAGTCAAACAAGGGCTGGAGCTGCGCTGAGGGCTAGGCGGTCTTTGCCTGGAACAACTCACGCCCCTGATCCAGGCTCTGGTCCACCAGCCATTTACCATGAGCAATGGAAGCGCGCTGGGCGTTTTCCAGCTCAGACAGGAAGGCAAGCTTGAGCGGCAACGAGATACGCCGCGTGGTGCGGCCGTCCGGGCCGGTGATATGACAGCCGCCCGCCCAGGGTGTGGGAATGCCGGGATGCTCGACGATATCGGTGGTAATGGTGTAGTTGCGGTGGACGCACTGCAGGGTGCTCATGGGGTCTACCTCTTTGTTGAAAGGCCAGCCTCGGATGCTTCTAAGCGTGAAACTTCCTGAGAGCCTGGCGCAGCTTTTCCAACTGAAGGTCGGCACACGCCTCCTCTTCCTTCCTCTCCGGATATAGCACAGGGGGTGCGGCGGCCGATGACAACCGACGAAAGGCCATTCCACATTGGAAAACTGCGTCCGGGTTCAGCAGTAGGTGCGCCATGCACATCCAGTACGGATGCTTTCAAGAAGTGATTTCCATGCGGCGCCAACATCTGGTGCGCAGGGCGCACCCTGCGGACCAAGCCATGCTCCGGAATGAACAACACCCTGCGTTATCGGCAGGGTGTCGTTTGGGAAGCGCGTGCTGCGGGTTCAGTCTTTAGCTGCGATCACGCCAGATAGTCTTCACGTTGAGGAACTCGCGCAGGCCGAAGTGTGACAGCTCGCGACCGTAGCCGCTCTTCTTCACGCCACCGATTGGCACGCGCGGGTCGGAGGCGGTGAACCCGTTGATGAAGACCGCGCCGCTGACAATACGCCGCGCCAGGCGCTGGGCCTTCTCAGCGTCAGTGCTCCACAGTGCGCCACCGAGGCCGAACTCGCTGTCGTTGGCCAGTTCGATGGCATGGTCCGCATCACGGGCAACGATCAGGGAGGCCACCGGGCCGAAGATTTCCTGGCGGAACGAGGTCATCTCTGGGGTTACGTCCGTGAGAACGGTCGGTGCGTAGTAGTTGCCGGCTCCTTCGAGCTTCTCGCCGCCGATCAGCAGGCGAGCGCCCTGCTCCAGGGTCGCCTGAACCTGACCGTCCAACTCGTCGCGCAGATCGAAGCGCGCCATGGGGCCAACGTAAGTTTCCGGGTCTTGCGGGTCGCCGATCTTCAGCGCCTTGACGGCCTCGACGAAGCGTGCGGTGAAGGCCTCGGCGATCGGTGCCTCGAGGATGATCCGCTTGGCGGCGATGCATATCTGTCCGGCGTTCTGGAAGCGGCTGGTGACAGCAGCTTTGACCGCCTCATCCAGGTTGGCGTCAGCCAGCACGATGAACGGATCGGAACCACCCAGTTCCAGCACGCACTTCTTCAACGCGGCGCCCGCCTGTGCGGCAATGGCGGCACCAGCGCCCACGCTGCCGGTGACCGCAACCATGGCGATACGCGAATCCGCGATGGCCTTGGAGGCCAGGTCCGGAGTCACGTTGATCACCTCGAATGTGCCTTCCGGCAGGCCGCTCTGCGCCCAGGCGTCGGCCAGCAGGTGAGCGCAGCCCATGACGTTCGGCGCGTGCTTGAGCACGTAGCCGTTACCGCCGAACAGGATCGGCACCGCACCGCGCATGACCTGCCACACCGGGAAGTTCCACGGCATCACAGCCAGCACCGGGCCGAGCGGTTCATAGATGACCCAAGCCTTGTCTTCCTCGACCAGGGTTGCTTCGTCGGCCAGCATTGCCGGGCCATGCTCGGCGTACCACTCGCACAGCCGAGCGCACTTCTCGATCTCGCCGCGGGACTGGCTGATGGGCATGCCCATCTCGCTGGCGGTCATCCGTGCCATGGTTTCGGCATTGGCGCGCAGGGTGGCCGCCATGCGCAGCAGGACCTCGACACGAGCCGCTACCGGCACCTGGCTCCATTGCTGGAAGCCACGCTGGGCGCTAGCCAGACTGGCCTCGAGAGCGGCGGCGTCCTGGAAGGGGTACCGGGCAAGTTCCTCGCCAGTGGCGGGGTTGATGGAAATGGCTGCAGGCTGGGTCATAGTGTCCTCGGTGCACGGTTCTTGTTCATTCGTGCAGCGACACTAAGGCAGACCCGAATTCACGTAAAACGAATAATCGAGAAAGAATTCTTCACAAAAACAGAACGGCTCGATTTTACCGCGCCACGTGCACAGGAGCGGGAGGATCAGGCACTCGCGTCAGCGGCCAGCTCCCGTATTCCAGCGTGCGAGCTGCCGGTGGCTCCGTGGTTACGACATAAACCCGTCGCTCATCGCCGTGATGCAAGAGCAGGCACTGCAACGCCTTGCCGTCTTCGACCACGAACCATCTGGCTTCGCCGTCACGGGTGAACTCCATGAAACGCACCACCGGCGACAGCACAGGGGTCGGCGCATAGGCGCTCCAGGCTTCCTCCATCTGGCTGCCCTCTACCACCCAGCCGGTGGCCGGCAATTGCCCTCTTTCCTCACTCCTGCGCCCCCAGGGAATCCAGACCACCCCGCGCGTCGGATCATGGATAGGAAGGGCAGCGTCCAGGTCCGGGTAACTGACCCGTTGCCTGGAGCCTGCACTGGTGTAGAGCCCGCTGATCTCCACTGCGCGACACATGGCTGCCTCCGCCTGCTGAATCACGACCATTCCCCGCCGCGCGTGCGCGCGCCCAGCAGCCTGAGTGTCGTAAGGGACGCAGAAGAATCAAGCAGACCTCCCACCGTCCGGGACAGGAGGGCCAAGCGCGCGACGAAACGCTTGATGAAAAATTTCCTGCCGCGCTGTAACAGGCACAAGGCAACCGAGTCATTTAATCCGTGGGCGCTGTTCCCGGGCTGGACCAACGGCCGTGACTACACTGGGAACACCTATGACTTTGCAGCCTCCGGACATACGCCGGTTCTCTGATACCACCCACACACCCCGAAACGGAGATGACCACAATGAAAACCACCAATACCGTTACCGCCGCTACCCTAGCCCTTGCACTGGGCACCGCTATCAGCCTCTCCATGGCCCCTTTGAGCGTCCAGGCCGCCGACAACGAAAAATGTTTTGGCGTGGCCATGAAAGGCAAGAACGACTGCGCCGCCGGCCCCGGCACCAGCTGCGCCGGTACCTCCAAGGTCGATTATCAGGGCAACTCGTGGAAGTACGTCCCGGCCGGGACCTGCGAGAAAACCGCATCGCCTAGCTCGCCCACCGGCTACGGCCAACTCAAGGCCTTCAAAGAGAAGACTGCCGGCTAATCGAACGGGCCAGGAGCGCTGACGAATGAGCGTCATTCACTCACGCGCTGGCCTCGCCAGCGCTCCCGCTCGCCAAGCTGTGCTGCCGGCGCGAGCGGGCATCGGACTCAAGTCCCAGTACTATCGGGACATCGTCGAGGGTCAGCCAGACGTTGGCTTCTTCGAAATCCACGCCGAGAACTACATGGTCGACGGCGGCCCGTTCCATCATTACCTAGGGTTGATTCGCGAGAACTATCCACTCTCTATCCATGGCGTTGGGCTGTCGATCGGCGCAGAACAAGCCTTGGATGTGGCACACCTCGACCGACTCGCCGCACTGATCGAGCGTTACCAGCCGGAGTCCTTCTCCGAGCACCTCGCCTGGTCCAGCCACGGAGAGTGGTTCCTCAACGACCTGCTGCCACTGCCTTACGATCAGACAAGCCTGGTGCGAGTCTGCGAGCACATAGACCAGGTCCAGACGCGACTGAAACGCCCGATGCTGCTGGAGAATCCAGCGACTTATGTAGAGTTCGCCAGCTCCACCCTGAATGAAGCCCAGTTCATCCACGAGGTGGTCCGACGCACGGGCTGCGGCCTGTTGCTGGATCTCAACAATGCCTACATCAGCTGCACCAACCACAATCGTGACCTGGGTGCCTATCTCGCCGCCCTGCCCCTCGACGCGGTCGGTGAAGTGCACCTGGCAGGCTTCGCCGAAGATCGCGACAGCGTCGGTGACCGTTTGCTCATCGATACCCACGGTACCCCAGTGGACAATGCGGTCTGGGCACTCTACCGCGATACCCTGGACGCGCTCGGTCCCTTGCCGACCTTGCTTGAGCGCGACAACGACATCCCGCCCTTCGAAGCACTCCTCGCCGAAGCGGCGCAAGCCGAGCGGCTCATCCATCAGTGCTGTCGGATGCGCATAGAGGTGACCCCATGAGCAGCCAAGCGGTGTTCGTCGCTGCCCTCCTCGACCCCGACCTGCCCTGCCCGGATGACCTCAAGTGCTGGAATGGCTCGGCAGTGGAAGGCCGCTTCGCCGTCTACCGCAACAACGTCATGCACTCGCTGGTGGAGGCGTTGGCCGACACCTTTCCTGTGGTCCGGGAGTTGGTCGGCGATGACTTTTTCCGTGCCATTGTCCAGCACCATGTGCGTACCGCACCGCCACAGAGTCGCATTCTGATCCGCTACGGAGACACCTTCCCAGAGTTCGTCGCCAGTTTTCCGCCAGCCTCCGACCTGCCTTATCTGGCTGACGTGGCGCGCCTGGAGCTGTTGCGTGTGCACGCCTACCACGCCGCAGATCTGCCACCGCTGGATATGCAGGCACTGGTACCGGCATTGGCTGACCCGGCTCAGCTGCCCGGCATGACCTTCCGGCTCCACCCTTCGGTGTCAGTGCTGGAGTCGCCCTTCGCCATCGTCTCGCTCTGGGCCGCGCATCAGGGGTTACTGGATATCGGCACGGTTGACCCGCTGCTGCCGGAGTCTGCGCTGGTGCTGCGCAATGGCCTGGACGTGGAGGTGAACCAGTTGTCTCCCGGCGCTTCGGCCTTCATCCGGCACCTGCAGTCCGGAGACAGTTTCGAAACGGCTGCCCAAGCCGCATTCGGTCTTGATCCGACCTTCGATCTCGGCGCCCTGCTGGGGCAACTCTTGCAGGCCGGCGCCATCACCCACTTCGCGCAAACCTCAGGGAGGCACCCAGAATGATCGACACACTCCATGTCCAGCAAGCCGCTTTCCCGGTACGTCTGATCGCCCAGTTCATCGAACTGTGCAAGCGCGTGCCCTACAGCCTGGTGGCCTTCGTCGCACGCTTCTCCGTCGCCGCCGTGTTCTGGAAGTCTGGCCAGACCAAGATCGAGGGCCTGGCCATCGACCTGGTCTCCGGTACCTTGGAGCTGGGCGTGCCGCACTTATCGGCATCGGCCATCCCGCTGTTCACCGACGAATACAAAGTGCCTCTTCTGTCCCCGGAAGTGGCGGCCTATGCCGCTGCATTCGGCGAGCATTTCTTCCCTATCCTCATCCTGCTGGGCCTCGCCACCCGCTTCTCCGCCCTGGCGCTGTTGGGCATGACGCTGGTGATCCAGATATTCGTCTACCCCGACGCCTATCCCATCCACGGCGTGTGGGCCGCCAGCCTGCTCCTGCTGATCGCCCAGGGGCCGGGAGTCCTGTCCATCGACCACCTGATAGCCCGGCATAACCGGAGCTGAACCTGGCACAGAACCTACCACGGGGGGACGTCAGCCGTTTCGTTGGCGCTGAGCCTGCGCAGGCCAACCTTGCTGGCCTGGCGACTTCAGGGCCCTTCCCGGACAGAGGTCCAGGCTAGTGCTGCAAGGGCCAACCCGTACGGATCGCACAAACGGCGCTTGTCGCCCCTCCGCCACCGGCAATCCGAGGTACCTAATGGGGGACACCGCTGTCTCTGGCAGGCTCCTGCGCATCGCCTAGGCTTGGACAGGCAGCCTGGATGAGTTCTACAGGTTGGGGAACGGAGCAGCACGACAAGGGACTGGGCGAAAAGAGGCGGCATTGTTTTCCATGAGCCGGAATGATTCTGCCTCGTTCTTCATGCAGTTCTTATTGATCAAAGGAGTGCACTCATGGAGCAGCAGATCCCCGTTCACGCCAACCCCAGCAAGAAATTGCGCGGGGTCAATCTGGGCGGCTGGCTGGTTTTGGAGAAGTGGATGACTCCCAGCCTGTTCGAAGGATTGCAGGCCGTCGATGAAACCACCTGGTGCGTCGAGATGGGCGCGCGGGCCACGGAACGGCTGCAGAAACACTGGAACAGTTTTATCAATCGCGACGACTTCGTCTGGCTGCACGAGCGCGGCATCAATGCCGTGCGCATTCCACTCGGCCATTGGATCTTCGGCCCGGATTATCCCTATCACCGTAGCTACGGCGAAAACCGCTACCCCTTTGTAGAGGGCGGGCTCGAGGTACTCGACCGGGCATTTGCCTGGGCGGAAGAACTCCAGTTGAAGATCGTCCTGGATCTGCACGCCGCCCCCGGATGCCAGAACGGATTCGATAATGGCGGGATAAAGGATGTCTGCGAATGGCACACCGATGCGCAATACCGCGAGCACTCGCTGAGCGTGCTGGAGCGCCTGGCCGAGCGGTATCACGGCGAGCCCAGCCTGCATGCCATCGAAGTGCTCAACGAGCCACGCTGGGATGTGCCGACCGAGTACCTGAAAAGCTACAACCTCGACGCCTACCAGCGCATTCGCCGGTACTGCAAGGCCGAGCAGGTCAGTGTTGTCTTCCATGACGGCTTCCGCCCCTTCGAGCATTACCTTGGTTTCATGCAGGCACCGGAATTCGCCAATGTGGTCTTCGATATCCATCGCTACCAGTGCTTCGAGCGCTGTGACATCGACAGCGATATCTACACTCACCTGCACAAGGCCAGCGGGCAATGGAAAACCGAAGCCGATGCAATCATCCAGCAAATGGGGATGCCGGCGTATTGCGGCGAGTGGAGCCTGGGGCTCGACCTGAAAGTAGTCTCGCTCTGGGCCGAAGGGCCGTTCAATCACGCGCTGGAAAGCATGGACAGCTTCCAGAAGGACGTCGCCTATCGTGGCTATGCCGCGGCCCAGTTGCTCACTTTCGAAAAATACCTGGGCTGGTTCTTCTGGAGTTATAAAACCGAAACCACACCCGCCTGGTGTTTTCGCGAATGTGTCCAGCGCGGCTGGCTGCCCTCAGTTTTCTCCTAGCGCGCGGAGCGGAGTGCCATAACTGCTGAACTGCTCCTGCGGCAGGTGATTGAGCAGGAGCTTGCGCTGGTAGTGCCGTTCGTGGCCGGCATGGAAACTGATGGCCAGCAGCGTCGAATCGGGCAGTTCTCGGTGCAGCATGTCCATCAGGTATTCCTCGCCCTTGGGCTCGAAGGCACTGGTCGCCTCCTCGATGAACACCCAGGACGGCCGCTGCAGGAAAAGCCGCGCAATGCCCAGACGCTGCTGCGCGCGCAGCGGCAGTACGCTTTGCCAGTTATCGACCTCTTCCAGGCGTGCTGCCAGCCAACCAACCCCGGCGCATTCCAGGGCATGCTGCATGGCACTGGCCGGGAAGGTGCCTGCTGGCTGTGGATAGCTCAGCGCTGCCTTCAAGCTGCCAAGCGGCAGGAAGGGCCGCTGCGGCAGGAAGCAAATCGCAGGTCCGGCAGGTAGCCAGACCTCGCCATGCCCCCACGGCCACAAGCCAGCGACCACTTTGAACAGGCCGATGGTGACCGCCGGATCACCAGAAATCAGCACCCGCTCGCCACGCTGGATCGCCACGTTGAGGCCCTGGATCAGGATCTTCCCGTCAGGATTGGAGATGCACAAGTCGCGCAGTACCAGTTCTGACTGGTTCGATTTCGCCAGGCTGATGCGATGGTCTTGCGGCTCGGCAGCCTGCTCTTCAAGCCTCTGCAGGTCGCTGTAGAGGCTCATCACCCGGTCCGCTGAAGCCCGGCAACGCGCGAGCTCGGCCAGGTTATCGATCGGCCACGAGAGCGCCGAGGTCAGTTGGTGGAATGCTTGCGCGGCCTGCATCAGCACCCCCAGCGTAATGCTGGCGGCAATGTACTGTGGTGCCATGACCAGGATCGGGAACACTGGCAGCAGCACACCATAGCCCGAAGAAAACGATACGATTCCCAGGTAAGCGCGAGTCTGGCGATACCAGCGACGGCCCAGCTCGGCGAAAGAGGTCGCCGAACTCTTCCGCTCGATCTCTTCGCCCTGCATCAACGCAATCGCCTCGGAGCTTTCCCGCGCATGGGCAAGCCCGAAGCGGAAATTCGCCTCCGCTGTTTGGAGTTTGTTGGTCGCCTTGACCAACGGACGCCCGAGCAGCATGCCGAACAGCGTGCCGGCTCCAGCATAGGCAAACGCCAGAATGACCATGTAACCCGGAACCAGCAAGGCGGTGCCGGGCACGTTGAGGCTGCCGGTAACCCTCAGCAGGATGTCGACAAAGCTGCCAAAAATCAGCAGCGAGTAGACCAGCGAGTGGGTCAAGGAAATCGTGCTTTCGGTGACGACGTGGATATCTTCGGCAATCCGGCCATCCGGGTTGTCATGCTCGCCCTCGGTGAGCTGCAACTGGTAGTGATGCCCGTGCGTCATCCATTGGTCCAGGACCTTTGCCGTCAGCCACTTGCGCCAATCCAGTTGCAACCAGCGCTTGACCTGCATATGCAGCGCCGTAATGCCCATGGTCAGCAGGAGGATCACCACGAAGGTGGCGATCTGCACCATCAAGCGGCTCAGTGACTTCGCTTCCAGGGCATCGAAGAGCGCACGGTTCCAGTAATTCATCCAGATCACCAGGCCGACCTGAGCCAGGGTGAGCAGCAGCAGAGCCAGGGTGAAACCGCGGGCCTTCCACTTCTGTGCAGAGTTCCAGTACGGCATGACCAGACGCAGGAACTGCCACCGCGATCTCGACGGTTGCCGAGTTTCTGCCCGCCGAATCATTTATTCGCGACCCCGCGCAGCCATCAGGTGTAGCCGCTCATTCATAAGCCCAAGCGGTACGGCAGAATCATTCGGCAGACGCGCGGTGACGGGGCCCCCATGGTCATCGGAAATTTGCAGGTCGACTCGGCGCCAGCCCGCAGCGCAGAGGTCTCCCCAACACTGGCGGGCATGCGCACCCGCACAATCTACCGGCAGAAAAATCATCAAACCCCCTGCTGCTCAAGGCCGAAACCTCTGGTTGCTCAGCGTACTCCGGGGAGTGCGTTGCCTACCCTGCGGAACTCTTCGTGTTCGGCCAGGGAATTGCTGCGAGGTGCAGCGGCGGTGTGTGAGCGAACGTTGGCCGGTAATAGTGTTTTCGGCTCGTTTTGCTCAGCGCAACGCTGCACCCGGTAAAAGTCATTCAAGCACACAGAACCTGAACGGCACCGATTATCCGGACTGTCGAGCACGCCCGGCCGACAGAGGAACCGACGGGCGGGCGATCGGCAACCCACACGAGGTTATTCAACTGAATCGCCACGCCGAGCGCCTGCTTGTGGAAGCAGGCGAGTTGCATGGGATCTGCAGGTCCCAATGAGCATCCCGATTTTCGACGAGGCGCAAGTAGACTTCACCAGCCCGCACAGATTTGTCTTGTCTCGACAGGCCTCTGCCAAGCTGCCGTGCGCAGCGCTTCAGCCAGCCTTGCCCAGTATCTGGCTGAGCACCGCGCGCAACTTGCCAGGCTTCACCGGCTTGTTCAGCAGCGGCACGCCGAGCTGTTGCAGCTCGCGTCGGCACTGGTCACTGCGATCGGCGGTGATGATCACCGCCGGCACAGGGCGATTGAAAAACTCGCGTAACGCCTGGATCACCTCGCAACCTGTCACGTCATGGTCCAGGTGGTAGTCGGCCACGATCAGATCGGGGGCCTGCCCACCCAGCATCGCCAGGGCGTCATCCAGATCGGGCGCAGCCACCACGTCGCAGCCCCACTGACCAAGCAGTGCCGACATGCTGTCGAGGATGCTCGACTCGTTGTCCACCACCAGCAGCCGTTGTCCGGGCAACGGATCGCCTGTCACCGGGCGCGGTTCGACGTTCTGGCATGCCACCGGCGCAGCATCTGCCAGGGGCACCACGATACTGAACACCGAGCCGCGGCCGAGCTGCGAGCGGACCTGCACCGGGTAGTCGAGCATGCTGGCGATGCGGTCGACGATAGCCAACCCCAGGCCCACGCCCTTGCGCTCAGCGGCCCGGCCAACGTTAAGCTGGTTGAACTCGAGGAAAATCGCCTGCAGCTGATCCTCGGGGATGCCGCGCCCGCTGTCCCAGACCTCCAGCCTTAAACGGTCGCCCACTCGACGGCAGCCAAGCAGTACACGGCCGTGCTCGGTGTAGCGGCAGGCGTTGCTGAGCAGGTTGCGCAGAATGCGGGTCAGCAGCCGGAAGTCGGTATTGATACTGAGGCGCGGCACGCGCACGCGCAGTTCCAGGCCAGCCGCCTCGGCCACACTCTGGAACTCCGAGGCCAGCGGGCCCAGCACCTCGTCGAGGTGATAGACATCGAGGTCCGGCTTGATCGCACTCTGGTCCAGCTTGGAGATGTCCAGCAGGTCGGTCAGCAGGTCCTCGGCGCCTTCCAACGCCTGGTGGGTGCGCTCGACCAACAGCTGCTCCGAGGGTGGCAATTGCCGCTCGCGAAGGGTCGATACCAACAGGCGCGCTGCATTCAGCGGTTGCAGCAGGTCATGGCTAGCGGCAGCCAGGTATTTGTCCTTGCTAAGGTTGGCCGCTTCGGCGGCGTCCCGCGCCTCGCTCAGCTGCTCGTTCAAGGCCTGCAATTCGCGGGTGCGGTCCAGGACGCGCTGCTCCAGTTCGTCATTGAGAGTCTGCAGGCGCTGCTGGGCGAGGATGCGCTCGGTGATGTCGGCAACGAAGCCTTCCACCAGGCCTTCCTCGTCCGGCTTGAGCAGCAGGTTCATCAGCACGTCGACATGGCTGCCGTCCTTGCGCCGCAGGCGCGTCTCATAGCCGAACAGGCCGTTGCCTCGTTGCAGTTCGCGGCGAATGCGCGCCAGCTCCGCCGCACCGCCGACGAAAAGATTGGAGGCCAGGTCCGTCAGCGGCCACAGGCAATCCTGCGGCGAGTCATAGCCGAGCATGCGCGCCAGGGCCGGGTTGGCGGCGCGCATGCCCTCCTGCAGGCTGGCCTGGAAGATGCCGTGCACGGCGTGCTCGAACAGCCATTTGTAGCGATTGCGCTCGGTTTCCAGCTCTTCCAGCCGCGCCAGCAACTCGGGATAGTGGCTTTTGCGTGCCGAGTGGGAACCCAGTCCAAGGAGCCCGGCCAGCGCCTGACGCTGCTCGTCAGAGGGCCTCGGCATACACCACCTCGACATCCCGCAGGCTGGATTCGCGCGGGTTGGTGAGGATGCAGGGGTCGTCCATCGCATGCCGCGACAGGAAGGGAATGTCGGAGGTGCCGACGCCATGCAAGCCGAGGGTTTCGTGGAAACCGACGGCATGCTTGAGGGTCACCAGGTGTTCCACCAGACGTTGGCGCACCTGGTTCTGGTTCAGCCCCCGGCAGTCGATGCCGAAGGTTTCGGCGATGACCTTGAACCGCTCCGGCGCAGCGCTGTAGTTGAACGCCACCACGTGCTCCACCAGCACGGCGTTGCACAGCCCATGGGGCAGATCGAGGAAGCCGCCGAGGCTGTGGGACATGGCATGCACCGCACCGAGGATGGCGTTGGAGAAGGCCAGGCCGGCCTGCATGCTGCCGAGCATGATCTTCTCGCGCAGGGCAATGTCCTGGGGGTTGGCGATCATCGCCACCAGGTTGCCGTTGATCAGACGCATGGCTTCCAGCGCATGGGGATCGGTCAGCGGGCCATGGCCGGTGGAGACGAAGGCCTCGATCGCATGCACCAGTGCGTCGATGCCGGTGCACGCCGAGAGGAACGGATCCATGCTGAGGGTGGTTTCCGGGTCGATCAGCGATACGTCGGGCACCACGGCCTTGCTGACGATGGAAAACTTCATCCGTTCCTGCTGGTTGGAGATGATGACGAACTGCGACACATCGGCCGAGGTGCCGGCAGTGGTGGGAATCAGGATCAGTGGCGGGCTGGGCACGGTCAGGGTATCCACACCCTCGAACTCGAGAATGCTGCGGCCGTGGGCAACGACGATACCGATACCCTTGGCGCAGTCCATGGGGCTTCCGCCGCCCACGGCGACTATGACGTTGCAGCCCATGCTGCGGTAGAACTCGGCGCCCTGCATCACCTCCTCCACGCGAGGGTTGGGTGATACCTGGGTGTAGAGGCAGTAATCGATGCCTTGGGCCTGGAGGCTCGCCTCCACATCCGCAACCCAGCCGGCAGCCTGCACGCCAGGGTCAGACACCACCAACACCTTGCGGGCGCCAAAGGTTATGGCGTAGTTACCAACGTTATGCCGACAGCCGGCACCGAAAATGATCTCGGGAGAAACGAACTTGCGAAGCTGGCTGATATCGTGACGCATCAAACGGCTCTTTTTTGTAGTTATGGGGCGAGTAGGAACCAGCCTACTGCATTCGTGGGCCTTTTCAATCAGACGTTTGGCGGCGTCCCTGCACCACCTTGCCAAATTTGTTCGCGAGCAAGCTCGCTCCTACGGGCGGCGGTGTTGCTTTGCAGGAGCCAGCTTGCTGGCGAAGGCGGGAAGTTTCGCGAGCAAGAACTCGGCGTCCCCCCTCGCTCATACACGGCCTACTAGAGAAGCGCCTGGTAAAACCTCAGCTCCTCCTGCAGGGCATGAGCCAGGTTGACGGCCTGGCGGAATCCGTGACGCTCCTCTGGATAAAGATGGACCTCAACCTGGCGGCCCTCTGCCTTCAACGCCGCGACCATCGCGTCTGTCTGCTCCGGCACCACGATGGCATCCCGCCCTCCCTGGAAGAAAATCACCGGCGCGTTGATTTCCGTCGCTCGCGCCACCGGTGTGCGTTGCCGATAGCGCTCTGCATCGCACACAGGATCGCCGATCAACCAATCCAGATAATCCGCCTCGAACTTGTGGGTCTTCCCGCGTAACACCAGCGGATCGCTGACTCCGTAGTAGCTGGCGCCGCCCCGGAACGGCGTGTTGCCCAGCAAGGCCATGAGCGTGGTGAAACCACCCGCGCTGGAACCCCGGATGAATGCCCGCTGCGGGTCCGCCCGCCCCTGCGCAGCCAGGTGCGTTACCAGGGCGCAGGCATCCTCCACATCCAGTACGCCCCAGGCACCTTTCAGCCGCTGCCGATAAGCCCGGCCATAACCCGTGCTGCCCCGATAGTCGAGGTCGGCCACCGCGAAACCGCGCTGGGTCCAGAACTGGATGCGCGGATCGAAAACCGGCTGGCAAGCAGAGGTGGGCCCGCCGTGACAGCACACCAGCAGCGGCGGCCGTTGACCGATCGTTTCCTGGTAATCGGCATTGGTGGGCGCGTAGAAGAATCCATGGGCGATCTCCCCTGCCCCGGTTTCGAACTGCATCGGTTCTGGCCGAGCGATGTCGGCGGCCGGCAGGCCCGCTCCACTGCCAGCCAGGACTCGCAATGCGCCGCTGGCACGGTCGATGGCCAACACGACGCTGGCACTGTCGGGCGCGGCGGCGATGCAATAAACGTGATACTGATCTGCTGCCAGCTGGCGAAAGCGGCTGTAGCCGGTCGCAAATCGTTGCCCGTTTGAAAGGCCGAGATGCCCCCCGCCCTGCGCAAACCAGGTGGACACGCAGCCCTCCTCCAATGGCAGGTAGCTGCAGCCGCCCAGCTGCCAGGGCGCCGGGGCGTGGTCGGCGGTCAGCGAAGGCTTCGGTCGCAGCCGCTTGCGCTCCAGCCGCCAGGGTTGCCACCAGCCGTTGCGGTCACTCAGGCAATAGAGTCGGCTCTGAGCGTCGAATCGAGGCTGTTGCAGGGATTCCTCGCCCTGAGCGCCGGCGACGATATGGCAGGGTCCCCAGCCTTCACCCCGGTGTTCACGCAAGCAGAGCCGGGTTGCAGTCCAGGGCAATTCGGGCCGACTCCATTCGATCCAGGCCAGGCGCTGGCCATTGGGGCTGATGCAGGGCGCAGCATAGAAGTCGGCGCCCTCTGCTGATACCTCGCGGGATCCATCCGCCAGGCCGATCACCACCAGGCGATGCGTGCCACCCTCCTCTTCGACAGCCAGCAACGCCCTGGCCTGCGGCCAGTAGCGCAGGTCGCCATAGCGACGGCCCTCGCTCACCGTCAGCGGTCTGGGCTGGCCGAGCAGGGGCTGGACATATAGCTGCTGGTCCGATTCGTTGACGAACACCGCACCATCGCCTGTCAGGCAAAAAGCACCTCCGCCGTATTCGTACACCCGGCTGCGCACGGAGTAGCCCGCAGGCGTCAAGCAACGCGCGCCACCCTCCTGCCAATACCAGAGCGTGGTGCGGCCATCTGCCGGGTCGAAGCGGGTCCAGAACAGCCCCTGCTCGCCACAGCGCAGTTCGGCAAAGTCGGAACTGGCGGCCGCCGCCCGCTCCGCGCTCCAGGCGCTTTCCCAGAAGCCGAAGGGGCGGATTTCAGGCGCGGCAGATGATCTTCGAGGTACGCTCATTGCGGTAGGTCAGTTGGTCCAGCTCCAGCGGCGCCTGTTCGGCCTGCTCCCGCGCGGCGAGGATCTTGTGGTGATGCGGGGACTTGGCACACACCGGATCGGCATTGCTGGCATCCCCGGTAAGCATGAACGCCTGGCAACGGCAGCCACCGAAGTCACGCTCCTTCTCGTCGCAGGAACGGCACGGCTCGGGCATCCAGTCGTAGCCGCGGAAGCGGTTGAAGCCGAATGATTCGCTCCAGATATGCCCCAGGCTGTGCTCGCGTACATTGGGGAACTGCACTGGTAGCTGGCGCGCGCTGTGGCACGGCAGCGCGGTACCGTCGGGGGTGATATCGAGGAACAGGTTGCCCCAGCCATTCATACAGGCCTTGGGGCGCTCTTCGTAATAGTCCGGGGTGACGAAGATCAGCTTGCAGGGGTGTTTCTCCGCGGCCAGCCTGGCCCGGTATTCGTTGGTGATGCGCTCGGCGCGTTGGAGCTGCTCGCGGGTCGGCAGCAGCCCGGCGCGGTTGAGCTCGGCCCAGCCATAGAACTGGCAGGTGGCGAGCTCGACGAAGTCGGCCTCCAGAGCCAGGCAGAGCTCGATGATGCGGTCGATCCGGTCGATGTTGTGCCGGTGGGTAACGAAGTTCAGCACCATCGGGTAGCCTGCGGCCTTGACGGCACGGGCCATGGCCAGCTTGTGCTGGAAGGCCTTGGTGGAGCCGGCCAGCAGGTTGTTCACTTCCTCGTCGGCGGCCTGGAAGCTGACCTGGATATGGTCCAGTCCCGCCTCGCTCAATGCGTCGATGCGCGCCTCGCTGAGGCCGATACCTGAGGTGATCAGGTTGGTGTAGTAACCCAGTTCGCGGGCGGCATGGACCAGCTCCTCAAGGTCGCGCCGAACCAGCGGCTCGCCACCGGAGAAACCCAGCTGCGCGGCACCGAGTTCGCGGGCCTGACGGAACACCTCGATCCACTGTGCGGTGCTGAGCTCATCTCCGTGCTGAGCGAAGTCGAGCGGGTTGGAACAGTACGGGCACTGCAAGGGGCAGCGGTAGGTCAGTTCCGCCAGCAGCCAGAGCGGCGGCCCTGGCTGTTCAGGCTTCGAGCTGCAACCAGAATTGCGCATGAGCCACCTCGATGAAAGCCAGAATGTCTTCGTTCAAGCCCGGTACATCCGGGAACTTGCGACTAAGGTCGGCGATAATCTGCGCCACCGAGCGCTCGCCATCCACCAGGCCAAGGATTTCCCCAGCGCTCTCGTTCAGCTTGACCATGCCCTCCGGGTACAGCAGCACATGGCAGCCCTGGACCGGCTCCCATTGCAGTCGAAAGCCCCGGCGCAGGATTGGAATCTGTTGCTGGTTGAAGTCGCTCACAGACGAATCCCCCGATGCCAGACCCGCTCGCGGGTCACGCTGTGGTAAGGCGGGCGCTCCAGCTCATAGGCCATGCTCATGGCGTCAAGCATGCTCCAGAGCACGTCCAGCTTGAATTGAAGGATGTCCAGCATGCGCTGCTGGGCTTCCTGGGTACGGTAATGCGCGAGGGTGATGCGCAAACCATGCTCGACATCACGACGGGCTTCCTTCAGGCGCTTGCGGAAGTACTGGTAGCCGGCCGGGTCGATCCAGGGATAGTGCTGGGGCCAGGCGTCCAGGCGCGACTGATGGATCTGCGGGGCGAACAGTTCGGTCAGCGAGCTGCTGGCGGCCTCCTGCCAGGTAGCGCGGCGGGCGAAGTTGACATAGGCATCGACGGCAAAACGGACGCCGGGCAGCACCAGTTCCTGAGAAAGCACCTGCTCGCGGTCCAGGCCGACGGCCTCGGCCAGTCGCAACCAGGCTTCGATACCGCCCTCCTCACCCGGTGCTCCGTCGTGGTCGAGGATGCGCTGTATCCACTCGCGGCGGGTGTCGCGATCCGGGCAATTGGCCAGGATCGCGGCGTCCTTCAATGGGATACAGACCTGGTAGTAGAAGCGGTTCGCCACCCAGCCCTGGATCTGCTCGCGGCTGGCGCGGCCTTCGTACATCGCCACATGGAACGGGTGGTGGATGTGGTAATAGGCGCCCTTGGCACGCAGCGCCTGCTCGAATTCGCTTGGGGTCATGGCGCGCTCAGTCATGCCGGAATCCCTCGTAGGGTGCGCTGCGCGCACCTTGATTGGTTCGTGGTGCGCACGGCGCACCCTACAAATCGATGCCCATGCCGTCCCAGGCCACTTCTATGTCGTGGCGACCCAGTTCGGCACGTTCGGCCGAGTCGACGTCGAGTATCGGGTTGGTGTTGTTGATGTGGATGAGTACCTTGCGCGGGCCCGGGATGGCATCCAGCACCTCGATCATGCCGCCGGGGCCACTCTGCGGCAGGTGGCCCATCTCGCTGCCGAGCTTGTCGCCGACCTCGCAGTGGCGCATCTCGTCATCGCGCCAGAGCGTGCCGTCTACCAGCAGGCAATCGGCCTTGTGCATCCAGACGCGCAGACTGTCGTCCACCTGGCCGAGGCCGGGGGCGTAGAACAACGTGCCGCCGGTCTGCAGGTCCTCGACGTAAAGGCCGATGTTATCGCCCGGATGCGGATTGCCCCGGTGCGGCGAGTACGGCGGAGCACTGCTGCGCAGTGGGATGGCCGTGAAGCGCAGCCCCGCAGCAGCGGGAATGGCGAACGCCGGGCTGACCAGGTCGATTCGCTGCCACTGGAGGCCGCCATTCCAATGTTCAAGCATGTTGAACAGCGGAAAACCGGTGGTCAGGTCCTGATGGACCATGTCGGTGCACCAGACCTGGTGCGGGCAGCCTTCGCGCAGGCTGAGCAACCCGGTGACGTGGTCGATCTGACTGTCCATCAGGATGATCGCCGCGATACCGGTATCACGCAGGCGTCGCGCCGGCTGCATCGACGGGAAGGCTTCCAGCTGCGCGCGGATGTCCGGCGAGGCATTGCACAGCACCCAATCCGTGCCGTTGGCGCTAATGGCAATGGAAGACTGCGTACGGGGCTGGGCGCGCACCTTGCCGCTGCGTACACCACGGCAGTTGTGGCAGTTGCAATTCCACTGGGGAAAGCCCCCGCCGGCGGCCGAGCCGAGAATTTGGATGTGCATGGGAGTGGCCCTGGCGAAAGCCCCGGCTGGGCCGGGGCAAAAGGATCAGCGGTTGGCGAAGTACAGGGTGACTTCGAAACCAATACGCAGATCGGTGAAGGCGGGTTTAGTCCACATGGCGCATTCCTCTTCTTATGGCGCCGGAGGATTCCGGCAAGTCCAGTTAAGCACCTGCGAGCCGGGGGCCGAATGGTACTTTGGGATGAGGTTTGCTCGTGATTTGGTAGGTGCCGCGAATCGATGCAAGACAGCACCAGCCCGTAGGATGTGGTTGAGCGAAGCGAAACCCATCAGCAGCGGACGATGGGTTTCGCAGGCTCGACCCATCCTACGGTCAGCCACGTGCCAGTGTCGTGCCGCGAAGGAGTCGGAGGCAAACCTTCGGCCGGCTTGGCGAATGAGTTCGCCCCGGCAGGAACAGCTTCGCAGAAAACAAAAAACGCGGCCGATGCCGCGTTTTTTGATGACTCACCAAGGATCAGAAGAAGCCCAGCGGATTGATGTCGTAGCTGACCAGCAGGTTCTTGGTCTGCTGATAGTGGTCGAGCATCATCTTGTGGGTTTCACGGCCGACGCCGGATTTCTTGTAACCCCCGAAGGCGGC
>NZ_JAGTIS010000018.1 GCF_018704125.1 Metapseudomonas boanensis
ATGGCGCCCCCGTGGATACCGGCGAGGGATGACGAGGGGCTGGCGGGCCGTCGCGCCAGCGCTGGTATCCGTCCTTCAGGGCATCAAAGGTGTCGATGATGAGTGCGAGCATGGAAATCCGTTCCTTTGCAGTACTGGAGGGCTGTGGCGTAACCTGCCTACTGCAACCGACTGGTCAGGAAGCGGGGGCGCCGGTGGCCATCTAGGCGGATTTCAGCAAGGGCTGGAAATAGGAACGGTCTGGAAGGATGTTGGATTTGTCCTAAAGAAGGTTCGCGGGCGCAGTTGGCTTGGTGAGGGCTTCGGCTTCTTGCTGTTTTGGTCTACCGCGCGGTAGACCTTCTTTTTGCCCCGACCTCTGGATAAGCTCGCCATTCCTGTTCCGCAACCGAGACAAATCCATGGCGCAGCAATGGCCGGCAGAAAATATTGCGCGACTGATCCTCGAAGGCTTCGACGACTACCGTGAGCACTTCCGCCAGATCACTGATGGCGCACGTGCTCGCTTCGAGCATGCGCAGTGGCAGGAAACCCAGCACGCTGCCGCCGAGCGAATCGCCCTCTACGAGGTCAAGGTCAGCGAGGTCAGCGCCCGCCTGCGTGCGGCGTTCGATGCCGAGGCGTTGTCGGACGTGCAGCTCTGGCCCTTGGTGAAGAGCGCCTACATCAGCCTGATCGACCTGCGCTACGACGATGAGCTGTCCGAGACCTGGTACAACTCGATCTTCTGCAGCCTGTTCAGCCATGACCTGATCAGTGACGGCTGCATGTTCATCCACACCACCCGGCCTTCGCTGCGAGCCCATGAGCGGGCTCCACAAACCCGCAGCTACCGTCCCGAGGGTCGCCTGCACGCGGCACTGAGCGCGATCCTCGACGATTATCGCTTCGATGTGCCCTATGACGACCGCCCCGGGGACCTGGAGCGGCTGGAGGCGCAGTTGCGCGAGCACCTGCCGGATTGGGTCTGCAAGGACCCGGAGCTGTGCATCGAACTGTTCGGCTCCACGCTGTACCGCAACAAGGGCGCCTACCTGGTTGGGCGCATCTATACTCGTGACGAGCAGTGGCCCCTGGTGATCCCGCTGCTGCACCGCGAGGGCAAGGGGATCCAGGCCGATGCCGTGATCACCGATGAAGCAGATGTGTCGATCATCTTTTCCTTCACTCGTTCGTATTTCATGGTGGATGTGCCGGTCCCGGCGGATTTCGTCGGTTTCCTCAAACGCATCCTGCCGGGCAAGCACATCGCCGAGCTGTACACCTCCATCGGCTTCTACAAGCACGGGAAGTCGGAGTTCTACCGCGCCCTGATCAACCATCTGGCCAACACTGACGATCGCTTCATCATGGCGCCCGGGGTTCGTGGCATGGTGATGAGCGTGTTCACGCTGCCGGGCTTCAATACGGTGTTCAAGGTCATCAAGGATCGCTTCGCGCATGCCAAGACGGTTGACCGCAACACGGTGATCGAGAAGTACCGCCTGGTGAAAAGCGTCGACCGTGTGGGGCGCATGGCTGATACCCAGGAGTTCGCCGACTTTCGCTTTCCCAAATCCAAGTTCGAGCCGGAGTGCCTGGCCGAGTTGCTGGAAGTCGCCCCCTCCACCGTTGTGCTGGAAGGCGACGTGGTGCTGATCCGTCACTGCTGGACCGAGCGCCGCATGACCCCACTGAACATGTACCTGGAGAGCGCCAGCGAGGCCCAGGTGCATGAAGCGCTCTACGATTACGGCCTGGCCATCAAGCAACTGGCCGCGGCGAACATCTTCCCCGGCGACATGCTGCTGAAGAACTTCGGCGTCACCCGTCACGGCCGTGTGGTGTTCTACGACTACGACGAGATCTGTTTTCTGACCGAAGTGAACTTCCGCGTTATTCCGCCGCCGCGTTATCCGGAAGATGAGATGTCGTCCGAGCCCTGGTATTCCGTGGCGCCGAACGACGTGTTCCCCGAGGAGTTCCCACGCTTCCTGTTTGCCGATAAGGGCCAGCGCCTCCTGTTCAACAAGCTTCACGGCGACCTCTATGAGGCCGAGTACTGGAAGAGCCTGCAGGACGCCATTCGTGGCGGCAAGGTGATCGATGTCTTTCCGTACCGGCGCCAGGAGCGGGAACTGACCGAAGCCATCCAATAGGCCGCCAACCATGCCGGAGCAGAATTTCTCCCGCGCCACCTGGCTCAACTCGCTGCACATGTCGGCCCTGACCGTCGCCTTGCTGCGCGAGCAGGGCATTGCCGCTTGCGATGTACTGGCCGGTTCCGGCATCAGCGAGCAGGACCTGGCCGAGTTGCAGAGGCTGGTCAACCCTGAGCAAGAGCAACTGGTCTTCGCCAATGCCGTGCGCCTGGCCCCGAAACCTGCCTTGGGCTTGGTGCTCGGCCTGCGCACGCGAATATCCGCCTATGGCCTGCTGGGCTACGCGATGCTTTCGGCGCCGACCCTGGGTGAGGCCCTGCGCATCGGCCTGAGCTATCCGGTGCTGCTGGGCACCTACTTTCGCCTGACGCTGGAGCAGGATGGCGACCTGACCTGGCTGGTGGCTGGCGGCTATGGTGAAGACGAGGCACTGCGACCTTTCAACACAGAACTCTGCCTGGGTTCGCTCAAGGTGATCTGCGCCGATCTGTTGGGCCAGCCGCTGCCGCTACGAGCGGCGCGGCTGGATTATCCCGCCAGCCCCGGCATGGCCAAGCCTTATGCGCGAGGCTTCGGTTGCGCAGTGCGGTTCGCTGAGGAGAGCAGCGCCATCGGCTTCGACACCTCGTGGCTGGCGCGACGACTGCCACTGGCCGACCCGGTCACGCACAAGGAAATGCTCGAACAATGCCGTCGCCAGAACGTCGAGTTCGCCGCTCGGCGTGCCTGGCTGGAGCGCGTGCGCGGTCTGCTGGCTGCCCGGCTGCAGGCGCCGCCCGGGCTGGAGGAGCTGGCCCGGTTGATGAACTGCTCGTCGCGCAGCCTGCGCCGGCACCTGGCCCAACAGCAGACCAGCTACCAGCAGCTGCTGGACGAATTGCGCTTCACCCGCGCCAAGGAAATGCTCCAGCAAGGCGATATTCCCATTTACCGCATTGCCGAAGAGCTCGGCTTCAGCGAGACCGCCAGCCTGCGCCATGCCTTTCAACGCTGGAGCGGACAGCCGCCGAGTCATTTTCGGGGGTGAACCGGTCGCTCCGGTATGCAGGAGACGTGGTGGCCAAGTCTTTGATCGGCAAGGCTTGCGGGCGTGACTCCGTAGGTGGTCTGGTAGTCCCAGCACGATGGGCTGAGGTTTGGATCGTGAGAACCAGGCCAGGCATTCCGCCAATTTGCTAGCTGGCCCGCCTTTTGCCTTGGAGCTAGCCGCCTGAGTGAATGGTCGATGGTTGATTGCCAGTGGTCCCTTGGCTGTTCGGCTGTCGTGGACACCTATTTCAACAATGAGACCCAAATGAAGAAACAAGCCCTCGGTTTGCTACTGATTGCGCTGTTATCGGGATGTAGCGAACCTCAGAAACCATTCCGCAACGCGGATGCGATCGCCGATCACGGTGAGCTTTTCTGTTTCGAACATGGGATCAACGAGTTCGACCTCGCCATGGACGGCAATGATTACCTGTTGTTTTCGCACGAGTTCGATACGGGGGACACCAAGGTTCGCCGAGCAACGACCGTTGACGGCTTGGCCCAAGCCGTACCGGTGTCAGTACTGCCCGGCCGCTTCCCGACGGTGTTCCAAGCCGATGGTCGCTGGCATGCCTGGGTTTACGACGCTACCGCAGGCATGACCGACCACTATGTGGCTGATCGTTGGGACGGCCCTTACCAGCGCCTGCAGAATACCGGTATCCGCGCTGCAGACTGGCACGTCCGGCGTAATCCAGCCGATGGCCTTTATTACGCGACCTACAAGTCCATCGACAGTCTCTTCGCGGGCCTGGCCCGCGCTGAGGATCCGGCGGGGCCCTGGGAGGATCTGGGATGGATCTTCGATGAGCAACCCAGGGCGGGCTGGCACTCATATGAGGAAGCTGACCCGGCGATCTTCTTTCGCAAAGGGCATGCCTATGTCCTCTTCGCAGGTTGGAACACACGGTCCCCAGCCACCGATGGTGGCCTCCAGCGCATAGGCGTCGTTGAACTTGACATGAAGCGCTTCAGGGTCAAGGGGCCCGCGACGATACTCATCGAGCCAAAGCAGGCTTGGCAGCGGCGGGGGAACAGTACCAAGGTGTTCAACCCGGTGTTCATGGAGACGCCCCAGGGCGAGCGCATCTTCTATGCGCACAATCCATCGGCACGGGGTATCTGTGCAGGCTTTGGCGTGGCCGACGTGGTCAAGTGATCATGCATTTGTGGGTTTGAGGTTGGTGGTCTCCCAAGTTGGCCTTGTACGCTGCGAAATCCATAGTCCATTTGAAACAGCCTGCGTCACTCATCCCTCGCTGTTTGTAGCGGGGTTGAACGAACACGATACCCATCGCATGGGGGTGATGGGTATCGCTGCGCGTGGCGCAGCGCCGTCCTAGCTATCCTGCGAGCTATACGGCCAGATAGGTTGGCCATTTAAATCCCCTATTGGCCGTTCCCGCCGTTCTTCCAAGGCCATCCCCCCGCGCAGAATCGCCTCACCAAGAACAAGACCCAAACGAGGTATCTCCCATGCTGACCGTCTACAGCGACGATCACCGTCTCCACTTCGGCCAGTCTGAACTGGTCGATGGCAAGCTCCAGCCCTGTTTCGAAATGCCCAGCCGCGCGGATACCGTGCTGGCGCGGGTTCGCCAGCAGAATCTTGGTGAGGTGATCGCGCCCGAGGATTTTGGCCTGGGCCCGATCCTGCGCGTGCATGACCGTGGCTACGTGGAGTTCCTCAAGGGTGCCTGGGTACGCTGGGCGGCCGAAGGCCACAGCGGCGACCTGGTCTCCACGACCTTCCCAGCGCGCCGCCTGCGCCGCGACGGCCCGATTCCAACCGCATTGATGGGCGAACTCGGCCATTACAGCTTCGACACCGAGGCGCCTATCACCGCGGGTACCTGGCAGGCCGTCTACAGCTCCGCGCAAGTGGCGCTGACCGCCCAGGACCACATGCGCCAGGGCGCCAAAACCGCTTTCGCTCTCTGCCGTCCGCCGGGACACCACGCCGGCAGCGACTTCATGGGCGGCTACTGCTTCTTCAACAATGCCGCCATCGTGGCCCAGGCCTTCCTCGATCAAGGCGCCAAGCGCGTGGCCATCCTCGACGTCGACTACCACCACGGCAACGGCACCCAGGAGCTTTTCTACGACCGCAGCGATGTCTTGTTCGCCTCGATCCACGGCGATCCGCTGGTGGAGTACCCGTACTTCCTCGGCCATGCCGATGAGCGCGGCGAAGGTGAGGGCACCGGTTTCAACCACAACTACCCGCTGCCTCATGGCACTGACTGGGCAGGCTGGTCCGCGGCCCTTGACGATGCCTGCCGCAAGATCGCGGCCTACGCCCCGGACGCGCTGGTAATTTCCCTCGGCGTGGACACCTACAAGGAAGACCCGATCTCCCAGTTCAAGCTGGATTCGCCTGACTACCTGCGCATGGGTGAATGCATTGCCGCCCTAGGCCTGCCGACCCTGTTCATCATGGAAGGCGGTTATGCGGTCGAGGCCATTGGCATCAATGCGGTGAACGTCCTGCAGGGTTACGAAGGGGCGGCCAAATGAACGGCCGCCACCTGCTAGTCGCCGTCGTCGTTGCTGGCACGGCGCTGAATGCTGTCGCGGCACCCGAGGTACGTATCTACAACTGGTTCGACTACATCGGCCCCAACACCCTGAAGAACTTCCAGCAGGCCAGTGGAATAGCGCCCAAGTACGACGTCTACGACAGTAACGAAGTGCTCGAGGCCAAGCTGCTATCTGGTCGCTCCGGCTATGACCTGGTAGTGCCCAGCGACGGCTTCCTGCCGAACTATATGAAGGCCGGTGTGTTCCAGCCACTGGACAAGAGCAAGTTGCCCAACTGGAACAACCTCAACCCGGCGCTGCTCAAGGTGCTGGCTGCCAAGGACCCGGGTAACCAGTACGTGATGCCCTACATGTGGGGCACCAACGGCATTGCCTACAACGTCGACAAGGTCAAGGCCGTGCTCGGCGAGAATGCGCCGGTGGATTCCTGGGAGCTGATCTTCAAACCGGACAACCTGGCCAAGCTCAAGGAATGCGGTGTGGCTTTCCTCGACTCGCCCACCGAAGTGATTCCCGAAGTGCTGCATTACCTTGGCCTGCCGCCCAACAGCCGCAACCCGGACGATTACAAGAAGGCCGAAGAACTTCTCGCCAAGCTGCGTCCCCACGTCAGCTACTTCAGCTCGTCCAAGTTCGTCACTGACCTGGCCAATGGCGAGGTTTGCGTGGCCCTGGCCTGGTCCGGCGGCGCCATGCAGGCAGCTGCCCGTGCGCGGGAAGCTGGTAACGGCGTGAAGGTGGAGTACCGCATCCCGAAAGAGGGCACAGCGGCCTGGTTCGATGTGCTGGCGATTCCGAAGGACGCGAAGAACGTCGAGGAGGCGCACGCCTTCCTCAACTACCTGCTGCGTCCGGAGGTGGTGGCGCCCATCTCCGATCATGTGGCCTATGCCAACCCGAACCAGGCAGCGGACAAACTAATCTCGGCCGAACTGCGCGACAACCCTAACGTCTACCCGCCGGTTGAGGTGCAGGCCAAGCTGTTCTCGGTGGAAATGCTGCCGCCGAGGCTGGAGCGCATTCGCACGCGTACCTGGACGAAGATCAAGACCGGGACCTGATCTGAGTTCTGTTCTGTGGGGGGCTAGTTCGGAGTCCTTCCGGCACCCCGTACCCCAAGCCCCTCTCCCTGTGGGGGAGGGGAGCATTCCGAGCCACTGATTGGGCTGTTGTTGTGGGGGCGAATGAATTCGTCCCCACAACATTCGTGGTCCGGCCCAGCATCAATCCGCCCGCCATCAACAATCCTGCTCCCGCCACATAGAGCGCCGGCTGCAAGCCGCCGCTGAGGTGACTGCTCGCGGCCGCCAGCAGTGGGCCGAGCAACTGGCCCAAGGCGAAGCTGGCGGTCAGCAGCCCGACATTGCGTTGATGCCCCTGCGGGTCGAGTTCCCGCGCGTACTGCATCACCAGTTGCATGCCGGCCAGGAAGGGGCCGCCTGTCAACGCCACGCCCAGCGCCAGTCCGGCCATGCCGGGCAAGGTGCAGGCGAGGGTGCCAAGCGCCTGGAGACAAAGCGCCACCACCAGCCAGCGGCGAGTGCCGCCAGGAGTCTGTTGGCGCAAGCTGACCAGCATCACCCCGAGGGTCGCCGCCAGACCGAAGGCGGGCCAGAAGAGGTCGGCCTGCCATTGGCCATGGAAACGCGAGGCGGCCATCTGCGACAGGAAGGTGGCCGGAATGATGTAGCCCAATCCCACCAGGCTGTAAGCCGCCAGCAGTGCATAGAGCGCGCGGGGCCGGTTTTGGTGGGGGAGGGGATCGGTATCGCTTGCGGGCTGCGGCCGCGGCAGTAACGGCTGGGATACCAGCGCCAGCAGCAGGGCGATGCCACCAAATACCAGCCAGATGGAGTCGGAATGCTGCCCGTGCAGGTTCATGCCCAGGGCCGTGAGGCCGGTAATCATCACGCCGACGCTAGGGCCGGCGAACACCAGGCTACCCAGGCGTGGGCGTCCGGCCTGTACCGCCAGTTGCTGACTGAGGCCGGTGATCACCACCAGCACCCAGGCACTGGCGATACCCAGTCCGAAGCGGAGCAGAGTGTGGGGCCAGAAGCCTTCCACCCAGGCCGAGGTCAGGGTCAGACCGACGCACAACCAGAGGCCACCCTCCAGGCGCAGGCGGGATTGCTGCGGTGTGCGCGCCTTGAGGGCGTCCAGCGCTCCCACGAGATAGCCAAGGTAATTGGCCGCTGCCACCAGCCCTGCGCCGGCAAGGCTGATCTGGCCCTCGGCGATCAGATGCGGCAGTTGGGGCGTCAGGGCGAACGGCCTACGCCCATGGCCACAACCAGGGCCAGGAAGCTGGCGAGGAGTCGAATCAGCGGGGACATGGCGGATCTCCGAAGCTGGTCGTCGGATTTCCATGCTAGGGGCTGGATGTGTTCATTAAAAACGAATAAAAAAGAAATACTTATTCAGTAAATGTGAATGGTATCTCCATGGAACTGAGCCAGCTTCGTATCTTCCAGGCGGTGGCCGAGGAAGGCTCCATCACCCGCGCGGCGAGCCGGTTGCACCGCGTCCCGTCGAATCTGTCCACGCGCTTGCGCCAATTGGAGGAAAACCTCGGTGTCGAGCTGTTCCTGCGCGAGCGCCAGCGTCTGCAGCTGTCGCCGGCGGGCAAGGTCCTGTTGGGTTACGCCGAGCGCATGTTCGCCCTGCAGGCAGAAGCCGAAGCTGCCCTGCGGGGCGGTGAGCCAGCCGGCGACTTCGTGATCGGTTCCATGTTCAGTACGGCCGCCATTCATCTGCCGCCCATGCTGGTGAGCTACCACCGCACCTGGCCGGCGGTGAACCTGCAGGTGCAGACCGCACCCAGTGGCGAGCTGTTGGACGGCCTGCTTGGTGGGCGCCTGGATGCCGTGCTCGTCGACGGCCCACTGGAGTTCGCTGAACTGGACGGCCTGCCGATGTTCGAGGAGGAGATGGTGCTGATCACCGAGGCCGCCCACGGTCCAGTGAAGTCGGCCGAGGATGTAGCCGGGCTGGAGGTCTATGCCTTCCGCCAGAGCTGTTCCTATCGTCGCCGTCTGGAGGCCTGGTTCGTCGCATCAAGGGTGCCGATGGCTCCACCGATGGAGATCGAGTCCTATCACAGCATGCTGGCCTGCGTGATCGCCGGCGGTGGTATTGCCCTGGTGCCACGCTCGATGCTGGAAAGCCTGCCGGGGCGCGAGGAAGTACGAGTGCATGAGTTGGCGGCGCCGTTCAACCGCACTACCACCTGGCTGATGTGGCGAAAGGGCATGCTTGGTGCCAACCTGCGAGCCTGGATCGACCTGCAGCAGGGGCGCCTGTCGGGCGGCCAGTAACGTCAGCGGGATTTGCCGCTGCTGAGGGCAGCGGCCTCGCGGGTGACCAGGTCGACAAAGGCCAGCGCCAGTGGTGAGCGTTCGCTGCGCTGGCGCACCAGCCATACGGCGGTCGTGGCGCCCGGGTCCAGCAGGGTGCGATAGACCACGCCGTCCACCCGCGTACGGCGGAACGACGCCGGCAGCACCGACACGCCGAGTCCCGCCGCCACCAGGCCGATGATGGTCATGGCCTCGCTGGCTTCCTGGGCGATGCGCGGGGAGTAGCCGGCCTCGCGGGCGAGGGCGATGAGCTGGTCGTAGAGGCCGGTGCCGAAGCTGCGGGGGAAGAACACGAAGGGCTCTTCGGCCAAGTCGGCCACCGCGATGCCTTCATCACTGCCGAGGGCCAGTGGGTGGTCGGCACGCAGCACGGCCACCAGCGGCTCGCGGAACAGCTCCACCGCCAGCAGGTTGTCCGGCAGCTCCAGCGGACGGATCACCGCCACTTGCACGTTGCCCTCCAGCATCGCCTTGAGTGACTCGGCGCTACTGCGCTCCTGCAGCTCCAGGTGCACGTCCGGGTGGGCCTGGCGAAAGGCGTGGATGCTGCGCGGGATCGTGGAGGTAAAGGGCGCTGAGGACGTGAAGCCCACTTTCAGCTCGCCGAGTTCGCCGCGGTGGGCCCGCCGCGCCACCTGCACCGCCTTGTCCACCTGCACCATGACCTGGCGTGCCTCGTCGAGGAAGCGCCGGCCGGCTTCGGTCAGCTCCACGCGACGGTTGGTGCGCTCTAGCAGGCGCGCGCCGATTTCCTCTTCCAGCGCCTGGATCTGTTGGCTCAGTGGCGGTTGGGAGATACCCAGTTGCTCAGCGGCACGACCGAAATGCAACTCTTCTGCGACCGCGATGAAGTAGCGCAGGTGTCTCAGTTCCATGGGGCGGCCCTTTGATATGTTTTTAGTATCAAACGTGTCGAACAATATATTGGAGATAATATAAACCGACCGATATGCTGTCGCCCATAAACCCAACAACGACTTCCCCAGCCCCTGATCCAGGCGGCACGGCATCGTTGTGCCTGCTCGCCGCAAACTAATGAATGGTGCCCCGTGAGCAAATCCCAGGCAGTACTGCAACCCGAAGACGAACCCGCGAATAGCCCGGCGGCCTCCGAAGTCGCTTCCGAGTTGTCGGACGCCGCCGCCAACGACGCCGAACTCCCCACCTACATCAAGAAAGGCACGCCCCAGTTCCGCCGCACCGCGCTGGCGCTGTTTTCCGGCGGCTTCGCCACTTTCGCCCTGTTGTACTGCATCCAGCCGATGTTGCCGGTGTTGTCCCAGGCCTTCGCCATCACCGCCGTGCAGAGCAGCCTGGCGCTGTCGGTGTCCACCGTGATGCTCGCCCTCGGCCTGCTGGTCACCGGCCCGCTGTCGGATGCGATCGGACGCAAGCCGGTGATGGTGGTCTCGCTGCTCGCCGCGGCCTTGTTCACCCTGGCCAGCGCTGCCATGCCTACCTGGGAAGGCGTGCTGGTGATGCGCGCTCTGGTGGGCCTGTCTCTCAGCGGCCTAGCCGCCGTGGCCATGACCTACCTGAGCGAGGAGATCCATCCGCAGCACCTGGGCCTGTCCATGGGTCTCTATATCAGCGGCAATGCGATCGGTGGCATGAGTGGCCGCCTGATCAGTGGCGTGATGGTCGATTTCGTCTCCTGGCACGCGGCGCTGGCGGTACTCGGTGGCTTGGCTCTGGTGGCGGGCGTGGTGTTCTGGCGGGTGCTGCCGGAGTCGAAGCACTTCCGCCCGTCGCCGTTCAGGCCCGTGACCCTGGTCGAGGGCTATCGCGTGAACTTCCGTGACGCCGCGCTGCCCTGGCTGTTCCTCACCGGCTTCCTGCTGATGGGCGCCTTCGTCACTCTGTTCAACTACATCGGCTATCGCCTGCTGGCCGCGCCCTACCAGATGAGCCAGGTGCTGGTGGGGCTGCTCTCGGTGGTCTACCTCGCCGGTATCTACAGCTCGGCCTGGGTCGGCTCGCTGGCGGACAAGCTGGGCCGGCGCAAAGTCCTCTGGGTGGCGATCCTGCTGATGCTCGGCGGACTGCTGCTGACCTTGTTCCAGCCGCTGTGGCTGATCCTGATCGGCATGGTGGTCTTCACCTTCGGCTTCTTCGGCGCCCACTCGGTGGCCAGCAGTTGGATCGGCCGTCGTGCCCAGCGCGCCAAGGGCCTGGCCTCTTCGCTATACGTATTCAGCTACTACGTCGGTTCCAGCCTGGCCGGCACGCTGGGCGGCCTGTTCTGGGTGCACTACGGCTGGGAAGGCATCGGCCTGTTCATCGGTGGTCTGCTGGTGATCGCGGTGGCGGTGGCCCTGCACCTGGCCCGTCTGCCGGCACTGCCCGGCAACGCCATCGTCCAGCCGGCGCACTGAGGATCGAGGCGGCTCGCCGGCGTTCTCGCTGGCGGGCGACCGGACCGATGGCTCGGGCGGTGCGACCCAGGTGCCCGGGGTGCGACAGCGAGTCCTGTGCGAGGCACTCCCCGTCGAGTGACCGGACTGGCAGAATGAGTCTCCAGCCCGCCGGTCAGAGTGGGCGCATTCCTGCCTTCATGCGTGCGAAACCCGTTCCGGCTCGACCAAAGGGAGTACACATGGGCATCACATCCGTCGATATCTGCAACGCCGCCGACGCGCTCAAGGGGTTCGTCGGCTTCAACCGCAAGCTGGATAAGTACATCGTGCGCTTCAGCGAGGACTCGTTCGGCATGGACGTGCCCGACGACAGCATCAGACCGACCTGCGAATTTGTTTGGGCAGAGAAATCCGGCCGAGTAATGAGCCTGAGCCGCGAGTGCCTGCAGATACTGGCGGAGCAGAACGTCAACGACCGCCTCAACCTGGGCGATGTACTGCAGGTCTATCTGCGGCGCACCGACCTGCCCGAGATAGTCGCCGAGCGTCGACGGCTTTGAGCGACCCCCATTCCCGGTTGACGACTTCATCCGCTCCCTGCGCTGGCCAGCCTCCGCGCTTCGCCGCAAGACAGCCAGCGCAGCGCCGCCCCATCCATCGATGCAGGCGCCTCCGCTCGACCCGGCGCGCAATTGGCAGTTCAGTTGCCCTTGAAAGTCTGCCGCCAGGCGATGGGGGAGACGCCGAAGGCGCGGCCGAAGTGGTGGCGCAGAGAGGCGGGGGAGCCGAAGCCGGCCAGGCTGGTGATCCGCTCAACCGGCTGATCGGTGGTTTCCAGCAGGCGCTGGCACAGGCCGAGGCGCTCGGCTAGCAGCCAGTCGCCGACGGTGCTGCCGGTGAGCTGGCGGAAGTGACGGGTGAAGGTGCGCCGGCTCATCAGGGCGCGCTGGGCCAGGCTGTCGAGACTGTGTTCCTCGTCGAGGTGGGCGCGCACCCAATCCAACAGTGCGCTCAGGCGGTCGTCGCGGGCGCGCAGAGGCAGCGGCTGCTCGATGAACTGCGCCTGCCCGCCCTGTCGATGGGGCGGTACCACCAGCCGGCGGGCAACGCTGTTGGCGACCTCCGCGCCGCAATCCTGGCGCAGCAGGTGCAGGCAGCAGTCGAGGCCGGCGGCGGTGCCGGCCGAGGTCAGCAGATTACCGTCTTCCAGGTAGAGCACGTCCGGGTTCACCTCCACTCGCGGGTAGCGCTGGGCGAAGTCCCGCGCCCAGGCCCAGTGGGTTGTGGCGCGGCGACCGTCCAGCAGGCCGGCTTCGGCGAGGACGTAGGCGCCCAGACACAGGCCCACCAGCCGGGCCCCGCGCTGGTGGGCGGCGACCAGCGCCGCCAGAAGTGCCGCAGGCGGTCGCTCGGCAGGGTCGCGCCAGCTCGGCACGATCAGCGTATTGGCTTCGGCCAGAGCGGCGAGGCCGTGGCTGACGGCGATGTCGAAGCCAGCGGTGGTGCGCAGCGGTCGGTCTTCGCCGGCGCAGACGCGCAGGTCGTAGTTGGGCATGCCGGGGTGGCGATCTCCGAACACCACGCAGGGCACGGAGAGGTGGAAGGGGCTGATGCGGTCGAAGGCGACCACGGCAACGACAGGGGCGGGCATGGAGGACTCCGGATAGGGTTGGCCCGATCTTAGCGCAGTTTGGCATTCGGGCCACTCACGGCCCTTGGTCGCGCTGGCGAAGAATTCGTTTCACCTTCACTTACCCAGGAGTCCCGCCATGTCCCAGTCCCCCAGGCGCGCGCTGATCGTCATTGACGTGCAGAACGAGTACGTCACCGGCAACCTGCGCATCGAGTACCCGGACGTTCAGCTGTCGCTGGCCAACATCGGCAGGGCGATGGATGCCGCCCAGGCGGCCGGTATCCCGGTGGTGCTGGTGCAGCACCTGACGCCGGAGGGCGCGCCGATCTTCGCCAGGGGCAGCCAGCAGGCGGAATTGCACCCGGACGTCGCGCGGCGCCCGCACGACCTGCTGGTGGAGAAGAGCCTGGCCAGTGCGCTTGCCGGCACCGGCCTCGGCCAGTGGCTGCGCGAGCGGGACATCGACACCCTCACGGTGGTTGGCTACATGACCCACAATTGCGACGATTCCACCGTGCGCCAGGCGCGACACGAGGGCTGGAACGTCGAGCTGCTGCACGACGCCAGTGGCTCGGTGCCCTATGCCAATGCGCTGGGCTCGGCGACGGCGGAGGAGATCCACAAGGTCTTTACCCTGGTAATGCACACCGGATTCGCAGCGGTGGTCAGCACGGAGGAATGGCTGAGCGCGATCCAGACCGGTGAGGTGCTGCAGCCGGACAACATCTACCTGTCCAACCAGCGGGCGTTGAAGGGGCGGTAGGGAGAGGCTGAGCCTAGGACGTTTCCCGGCGACCGTTCAGCAGTTTGATGTAGGTCACTAGGAAAATTTCATGCAGGCGTATTTTTGATTTGGTCGGGAGCTACTAAGCTCCAGTCTAGGGTGGCCCAAGAAGCAAGGCCACCCGACCAACTTCCCAGGCAAGGGGGTGAAGCATGAAGAAGCGGCTGAATGCGTGGATGTGGCAACTGGGTGTCGCGCTGGGCCTGATTGAAGCTCCGCGCCTGCAACCTATCCCTGTTCGAAGTGAAGAGCAGCGTCGTTTGGCCAAGCAGCGCCGCCGCCTCTGAACAACCTAGTCGTGGGCCTTGAACCAATCGTCGATCAGCTCACGCATGCGCTCACCAGAAAAGCTCGGAAAATGGCCGCCATGCACGGTGCGCACCGGAAGGTCGCGCAGCCGTGCGAGGCTTTTCGCATAATCCTCAAGGTTCGAATGGTAGGCATTTTCCACCAACGGGCCGTCATAAATGATATCGCCGCTGAACAGCGTGCCTGTCGTCGCTTCCCAGAGGCTGATACCGCCCGGTGAGTGGCCGGGGGTGTGCAGCACTTCCAGCGCCCGATCTCCCAGATCCAGCACATCGCCTTCGTCAATCAACCGCGTGGCCGGTGCCGCCTTGACGCGGTATTCCGCGTAGCACAGAGGGCAGTCCGGGTGCGCCTCGAACATGTCATCGGTGACGAAGTCCCTGGCTAGCGTATTGTCGCCGGAGGGGCTGGCGAGGATGTCAGCTTCTGCCGGATGCACCAGGCGTTCGGGGAATTCGTGGTGGCCGGCGATATGGTCGAAATGGGTGTGGCTAGCCACGGCCAGCAACGGCCGCTGTGTCAGCCAGGGTAGCTGCTCGCGCAGGCTAACCAGGCCCGAACCTGAATCGATCAGCACATCCTTGTCACGACCTTGGACGTGCCACAGGTTGCAGCGGTAGAAAGGCCGCACATAGGGCTCGCTGATCAGACTGATGCGGTCGTAGCAGTGTGCGACTTCGAACCAGCGGTCGCGGCTGACGATTTTCATGGAGACGCTCCTGGGTTGTCCTTGTTGCATACGGCCGGTGGGAATGAGTTCATTCGCGAAGGGCCGCGTAGCAGTTGCCTTTCTTGGCTGGTCACCGGGCAGGCCTTCGAACTGTATCAGCGAGCGAGTTCGCTCCCACAAATACCAATCAAAGCGTGTTTTGTAATCAGCTTAGGGCGAGGGCGGCACCTTTACCTACCAAAGGGCCGGCCCAGAAAAAACGAATTCCGGGCAGCGTTGCTGGCCCGGAATTCAAGGGGCCGCCACTGGCGGGGCGGCCGTTCACGCATGTATCAGGCCAGACTGCCGGCCGCGACGGGGCGGCGGGACAGCAGGCTGATGACCACGAAGCTCACCGCGCCCACAGCCAGGCTGTAATAGATCGGGGTGTTGGCATCGAGGCCGTCGGTGAACATGAAGATGCCCGCGGTCAGGCTGCCGAGGACCATGCTGGCGATGGCGCCGAAGGTGCTGGCGCGCTTCCAGTAGATGGCGCCCAGCAGCGGGATCAGCATGCCGCCGACCAGCAGGTTGTAGGCCAGGGTCAGGGCGCTGATCACGTCGCTGACAACCAGAGCGATGCCTAGTACGGCCAAGCCCAACAGCAGGGTGAAGATGCGGTTTTCGTGAGCGCTGCCTTCATCGCCGTTACGGCCGGTGAACAACGGCCACAGGTCCTGTGCCGCGGTGGTGGAGGCGGCCAACAGGCCGGCGCTGGCAGTGGACATCAGGGCAGCCAGTGCAGCGGCGATGACCAGGCCACGGATACCATCCGGCAGGCTCAGGTTGACGATGCTGGCGAAGGCGTTGTTGACATTGTCCAGTTCCGGCAGCAGCACCTTGGCGGCCATGCCGATGGCTGCAGCGGCCAGGCCGTAGAGTACGCAGTAGACGCCAGCAGCGGTACCGGCGACTTTGGCGACGCCTTCGGTACGCGCGGTGAATACGCGCTGCCAGATGTCCTGGCCGATGAAGATGCCGAAGAAGTAGATCAGGAAGTAGGTGATGATGGTGTCCCAGCCGATCGCGGTCAGCGAGAAATAACTTTCCGGAAGCTTGGCCACCAGGCCGTCCCAGCCGCCGGCGTCACTGATGGACATCGGCATCAGGATGAACACCAGGCCGACAGTCATGATCAGGAACTGCACGATGTCGGTCAGGGTCAGCGACCACATGCCGCCGATGGTGGAGTAGGCGACCACGATGCCGCCGCCAATCAGGATGGCGATCCAGAACTGCATGCCGAACAGCACTTGCATGACGGTGCCGATGGCGATGGTGGAGGTGGCACCGATCATCAGCGCGTACACCAGCATGATCGCGGCGCTGGCGTGGCGCGCAGTCGGGTTGTAGCGACGCTCCAGTACCTGGGTGACGGTGTAGATCTTCAGCTTCAGCAGCGGTTTGGCGAGGAACAGGCTGATACCGATGATGCCCAGGCCCAGCGCGGCGCAGAGCCAGAAACCGGAAATGCCATGGACGTAGCCCAGACGCACGGTGCCAATGGTGGAAGCGCCACCGAGCACGGTGGCAGCCATGGTGCCAAGGTAGAAGCCCGGGCCGAGGTTACGCCCGGCTACCAGGTAGTCTTCACGGGTCTTGGCGCGGCGCATACCGTACCAGCCGAGTGCGAGCATGGCAGCTACGTATAGGAGTACTACAAATATATCCAAAGCCATTACAGGTCTCTCTTTCTATTGTTGTTGTCGCAGGTTGTCAGGCCGCGACGGTGTTGCAAGGCGCGCAACGCATCACACTGCGCCATGGGTAATCGGTTGTAGCGGGGCTCATTCCTTGTAGTCGGGGCACTCGCGGTCGAGCTTGCGCAGCCAGGCTTCCCAGACCAGCTGGCGCTGCCATTCGGCACTCTGGAACTGCTCGCAGGCATGCACGCTGAGTTCACTCGGCATCTCGCGGATGCCGCGCAGCGTGGACGCGGCGATTTGTATCTCGCAGGCCTTGTTCAGGTAGTACATGACGTAGAACGCATCCGCGACGCTGGCGCCGACGCTTAGCAGACCGTGGTGGCGCAGCATCAGGGCGATGTTGTCACCGAGCGAGGCGATCAGGCGCTCGCGTTCGCCCAGGTCCAGGGCAATGCCTTCGTAAGTGTGGTAGCCCACGCGCTGGTGGAACTCGGCGCTGATCTGGTTGAGCTGGGCCAGGCCGTTGTCCGCCGCGGCCACCGCCATGCCCGCCAGGGTATGGGTGTGGATCACGCAGTGGGCATCGGCACGGGCCATGTGCACGGCGCTGTGGATGGTGAAGCCGGCCACGTTGTAGTCCGCGTTGCCTTCCACGACGCGGCCGTGCATGTCGACCACGATCAGGTCGCTGGCGCGGATTTCCTCGAACATCAGCCCGAACGGATTGATCAGGAAGCGCGGCTCGACGCCTGGCAGACGCACTGAGAAGTGCGTGTAGAGGGTGTCGTCCCAGCCGAACAGGGCAGCCAGGCGATAGGCCGCCGCCAGGTCACGGCGCAGGATGGCTTCGTTCTGCGTACTCATCAATGACGGATCTGCGACAGGAACGCACGGGTGCGCGGGTGCTGGGGGTTGTCGAAGAACTCCGCCGGCGTGGCGGTTTCGACGATCTGCCCGGCGTCCATGAACACGACGCGGTCCGCCACCTTGCGGGCGAAGCCCATCTCGTGGGTCACGCAGAGCATGGTCATGCCATCCAGGGCCAATTCGGTCATCACTTCCAGCACTTCGCCGACCATTTCCGGGTCCAGCGCCGAGGTGGGCTCGTCGAACAGCATCACCTTGGGGTTCATGCACAGGGCGCGGGCGATGGCCACGCGTTGTTGCTGGCCGCCGGAGAGCTGGCCGGGTTTTTTGTGCGCCTGGGAGCCGATGTGTACGCGGTTGAGGTAGCGCAGGGCCAGTTCCTCGGCCTCCTTGCGCGATAGGCCGCGGACCTTCATCGGCGCCAGCGTGCAGTTCTCCATCACGGTCAGGTGCGGGAACAGGTTGAAGTTCTGGAACACCATGCCGACCTCCCGGCGCACGTGCTCGCTGCCGGCGCGGGTGGCGATATCCTGGTCTTCCACCGTGATGGTGCCGGTGTCATGCGGGTTGAGCCGGTTGATGCAGCGGATCAGCGTGGATTTTCCGGAGCCCGAGGGACCACAGATGACGATTTTCTCGCCCTGACGCACTGAGAGGTTGATGCCTTGCAGCACCTGGAAGTCCTCATAGCGCTTGCCGACGTTTTGCAGACGGATGATTTCATTCATGGCGGGCTCCTCAGATACGGCGCATGCGGGCCAGGGTGCGTTGCACCAGGCCGACGGACTTGCTGCTGGTGCTGCCATGGCTGTCCCAGGCAAGGCGACGCTCCAGGCCACCCTGCAGCCAGGTCAGGGTGTAAACCATCACCAGGTAGTACACGAGCGCAACGGCGTAGTACTCGGAGAACTGGAAGGTGGTGGAGACCGTTTGCGAGGTCACGGCCATCAGCTCCTGCAGGGAAATCACCGAGGCCAGTGAGGTGATCTTCAATAAGGTGATGAATTCGTTTGCGGTCGGTGGCACGGCGATGCGCGCGGCCTGCGGCATGACGACGTAGCGGAAGATGTGCCAGCGCGACAGGCCCAGGGCATGGCCGGCGGCGTACTGGCCCTTGTCCACGGATTTCAGCGCAGCGCGGTTGATCTCCACCTGGTAGGCGGCTTCGTTGAGGCTCAGGGCGATCCAGGCGGCGAAGAACGGGGTGAACCACTCTTCACGGAAAATCGGGAAGAACTGCGGCAGGGCGTTCCAGACGAACAGCAACTGCAGCAGGGTAGGGGCGCCGCGGAAGACGCTGAGCACGGCGCGCAGGCTGGAGCGCCAGACGTTGGTCGGACCATCCAGCGCCAGGGCGGCGGGGATGGACAGCAGGATGCCCACCGAATGCGAGACCAGGGCCAGCAGCAGGGTGATGCAGGCACCGCGGAAAAAGTGCCAGGACGTCATGGCGTCCCAGAAGACAGCTACATCGAAGTTCATGTATGTGTCCTGCGTTGATGGAAGCGAGCTTGGCGCTCCCCCTCCCATGGGTGGGAGAGGGAGCGTTCGGCATTACTGTGCGGCGGTTTCCAGGTTCACTGGATCGAGCTTCCATTTCTCGGCGATGGCCTTGAGGGTGCCATCGGCCTTCAACGCAGATACGGCGTCCTGCACGGCCTGCTTGTCTTGCGGATTGGGGCGCATGTAGGCGCCGAAGATGTCCTTCTCGGGGAAGCTGTAGAGGGTCTTGAACTGCCCCGGGTTCTGCAGTTCTCGGTAGGCCACTTCGGTGTCCTGGGACAGGCCGGCGGCGGCGCGGCCGACCAGCACCTGTTGTGCCACGTCGCTGCCTTTCGGGTAGGTCTGCAGTACGGCCGGGGTCTTGCCGGCGGCTTTCAGATCCTCGTTGAGCTTTTCCATGATGGCCACGTAGCGGGTGCCGGACTGCACAGCCACCACTTTGCCGGAGAGGTCTTCCAGGCTGTTCAGCTTGAGGTCGCCCTTGCCGCTACCGAACACGACAGTGGCGCTGGAGAGATAGGCCACGGCATTCAGCTTCTGGATGCGCTCAGGGGTGATCAGGGTGCCGCTGATTACCGCGTCGCAACGCTTGGCATCCAGGCCCGGCAGCAGCCCGGTGAATTCGGTGACGATAAAGCGCGGCTTCACGCCCCAGTGCTTGGCCAGGGCGCGGATCAGGTCGGCGTCGAAGCCGCTGGGCTCGCGGTCGCCAGCCTTCTCGAAGAATTCCAGTGGCGGGAAGGTCGGGTCGGAGCAGACCTGGAAGCTTCCTGAGTTGACGAAGGACGGCTTGGCTTCGGCAGCTAGCAGGGAACTGGCGGCGGTAGCGGTGAGCAGACCAACGAGGGCAGCCAGTTTCAGCGGACGAATGTTCATCAGTAACTCCTTACAAGGCGTGTTGCATGGTTTTTGTTGGCAGTCGCAGTAGGTGGAGCCGTTTGTTGTTATGCAGCCTCAGGTGAGCCCTGAGCGGGTGTTTCAGATGCCTTTTCCGAGAAGAGTGCCAGCAGAGCCAGGTAGAGCAGGGAGGCCACCCAGGTTTGGTGGCCTCCGGTACTTACTGCTTTACGTTGCTCATTGCGGCACTCAACGACGGACTACGCCCGGCAGGATGCAGAGCATCTCGTACAGCAGATTGGCGCCCAGCAGGGAGGTGTTGCCGGTGGTGTCGTAGGGCGGGGAGACCTCGACCAGGTCGCAGCCGATGATGTCCAGGCCCTGGCAGCCACGGATGATTTCCATCGCCTGGATGGTGGTCAGGCCACCGATCTCCGGGGTGCCGGTGCCGGGCGCCCAGGCCGGGTCGATGCCGTCGATGTCGAAGGACAGGTAGACCGGGCCGCCGCCGACTTTCTCGCGGACTTCTGCCATCAGGGGTTCCAGCGACTTGTGCCAGCACTCTTCGGCCTGGACCACGCGGAAGCCCTGCTTGCGGCTCCAGTTGAAGTCTTCAGCGGTGTAGCCCTGGGCGCGCAGGCCGATCTGCACCACGCGGTCGCAATCGAGCAGGCCTTCTTCCACTGCGCGGCGGAAGGTGGTGCCGTGGGCAATTTTCTCGCCGAACATGTGGTCGTTGACGTCGGCATGGGCATCGATGTGCACCAGGCCTACCTTGCCGTGCTTCTTATGGATCGAGCGCAGGATCGGCAAAGTAATGGTGTGGTCGCCGCCCAGGGTCAGCGGCAGGATCCCGTGATCGAGGATACGGTCGTATTCCTGCTCGATGATACGCACGGCGTCCAGCAGGTTGAAGGTGTTGATGGCGACGTCGCCGATGTCGGCCACGTTCAGCGAATCGAAGGGTGCGGCGCCGGTGGCCATGTTGTACGGGCGGATCATCACCGATTCGGCGCGGATTTCACGCGGGCCGAAGCGGGTGCCGGAGCGCAGCGAGGTGCCGATGTCCAGCGGTACGCCGACGAAGGCGGCATCCAGGGCGGCGAGTTCGGCAGGGTCTTGGACGTGCGGCAGGCGAAGCATGGTAGCGATACCGCCAAAACGGGGCATCTCATTGCCGCCCAGGGGCTGGTGAAGTTTCTTGTCCACGGGAGGCCTCACGGTTGTTGTGGTTGTAGGTAGTGGGCGGATTCTGGTGACGAGGCCGGGCCAGAAGAATCGCTGGCTGCAAATAATTACTTCAAGGATTTCTAAACTATCGGGAGTAGGTAGACTGCATTGCCCTGGCCACCCCAGGTCACTGCTCAACCCTTGTTGGAGCCCCCATGTCCACTGCCATGCCTGACCTGAAACTGCTGCGGATCTTTGCCAGCGTGGTGCGCCACCAGGGTTTTGCCGCTGCCCAGCAGGAGCTGAACCTCTCCACTTCAGCCATCAGCACCTACATGAGCCAGCTGGAGGCGCAGGTGGGCCTGACGCTGTGCCATCGGGGGCGTGGCGGGTTTCGCCTGACCAGCAAGGGCGAGCTGTATTACCAGGAAACGCTGCGTCTGTTGGGGGAACTGGAAAGCTTCGAGCGCTACTCGGCGTCGCTCAAGGGCGAGCTACGCGGCACGCTCAACCTCGGGGTGCTTGACTCCACCGTCAGCGATCCGGCCCTGCCGCTGGCCGAGGTGATCGGTGCCTACAGCCAGGAACACGCAGCGGTACACCTGCATTTGTCGGTGATGAGCCCTTACGATCTGCAGCTGGGCGTACTCGACAACCGCCTGGACCTGGCCATTGGCGCCTTCTCCACGCGCATGAACGGCCTGGTTTACCAGCCGCTCTACCGCGAGCAGCACTGGCTTTACTGCTCCGAGCGTCACCCGCTGTTCAACGAGCGGCGCATTCCCGCTGAACTGATCACCCAGCAACGCATGGTAGGGCGCGGTTACTGGAGTCAGGCGGAATTGGCGCGGCACGGCTTCAAGCACAGCGCGGCGACGGTGGAAAGTATGGAAGCGCAGCTGATCCTGGTGCTGTCCGGGGCCTACATCGGCTACCTGCCGGAGCACTACGCCCAGGCCTGGGTGGAGCAAAAGCGCCTACGCGTGTTGCTACCGGCGACCTTTGGTTATCAGGCGCCGTTTTCCATGATCCTGCGGCGCGGGCGGGCGAAGGAGCCGCTGATCCTGACCTTCCGTGACCTGCTTCGGGCGCAGTTGAACTTGCGTTGAGCGATGCCGATGGCGCTGTGGCACACTGCACGGCCGAGGAGAATTGGCCATGCCCCGTCTGCAATGCCCGCGCTGCCTGCGCCCCGAAACCCACTGCTTGTGCCCGCTGATTCCCTGTCTGAGTAGCCGGACGCGTGTGCTCGTGCTGCAGCACCCCAGCGAGGTCGGTCATGCACTGAACACTGCACGTCTGGCGACCATGGGTCTGGAAAATGCCGAGTTGCGGGTAGGTGAAGTGTTCGAGGACCTGCAGGGCGTCCTGTCTGACCCGAATTACCGCGCATGCCTCCTGTTTCCCGGCGAAGACGCCTCGCCGTTGGCTGAGGTTTCCAGTGATCTGCGGCCGATGCTGTTAATTGTGCCGGATGGCACCTGGCGCAAGGCGCGAAAGCTGCTGCACCTGAACCCGGCGCTGGCGGACTTGCCGCGGGTCACCCTGCCATCGAATTTGCAATCGCGCTATCGCCTGCGCAAGGCGCCCATGGCAGGTGCCCTTTCGACCATCGAGGCCATTGCCACCGCGCTGGACATTCTCGAAGCGCCGGCCCGCTTCGATGCATTGCTGCGGCCCTTCGAGGCTTTGATCGAAGGGCAGATCGTTGCGATGGGGGAGGAGACGTTCCAGCGCAATCATGCCGGTGGGGAGTAAGGGCTGGAGGGGCAAGGCGTTGGTCTGCTTTGCGAATGAATTCGCACCCAAGATCAGGGCAGGGCAGGGGTTTTGTCATGCGAATACTCATACTCTCCCTAGCGCTCCCGCATGGCCTCTTGCCTGGCCTTGAGCACGGGTTTGAGCAGGTAATCCAGCACGGTCTTCTCGCCGGTGATGATATCTACCGTGGCGATCATGCCGGGGATGATCAGCAGGGGATGGTCGTCCTTGCCCAGATGGCTTTTTTCGGTCCGCACCTGGATCAGGTAGTAGCTCTTGCCCTCTTCATCGGTGATGGTGTCGGCACCGATCAGCTCCAGGTTGGCTTTCATCCCCCCATAGATGGTGTAGTCGTAGGCGCTGAACTTGACCATGGCTTTCTGGCCCGGATGAAGGAAGGCCACGTCCTGCGGGCGAATGCGCGCCTCGATCAGCAGACTGTCCTCCAACGGCACCACTTCCACCAGGTCGCTCCCGGGCTGGACGACACCGCCTATGGTGTTGACCTTGAGCTGCTTGATGATTCCGTGAACCGGCGAGACGACGGTCGTGCGGCTCACCCGGTCATCGATCGCTTTGCTGGTGGAGGTGATCTTCGACAGTTCGGTGCGTACCTCGTTGAGTTCCTTGAAGGCGTCGGAGCGGAACGACAGGCGACTTTCCTCCATTTTTCGCTCGATCTCCGCCACGGCTGATTCCGCCCGGGGGATTGCCAGGGTAGTGGCATTGAGCTCGCCGCGGGTTTCCACGGCACTGCGTTGCAGGCGCAGGATTTCCACCTGGGAGATGGCGCCAGACTTCACCAGCGGCTGCGACATGTTCAGTTCTTGCTGGATCAGGCCCAGGCTGGAGCGGTATTGCTGCGCCTTGGAGCGGAACTCCGCAAGCTCCTGGGTCTTTTGCCGCAGCTGCTCGCTGAGAATGCGTTGTTCGCTCTCCAGCCGTTGCATGCGGGCGCTGTACAGGGACAGTTCGTCTGCTGCCAGCTGTGGAGCGTCCTTGGTGATTTCCTCGGGAAGGGCGATGGGCCGGTCCTCCGCTTCGGCCGAGAGCCGCTCGACGCGTGCGAGCAGGGCGAGACGGTCGGCCTCTGTTTCACCCTTGTTGGAGAGGAACCGTGTGTCATCCAGGCGCAGCAATACGGCCCCCTTGTCCACCACTTGGCCTTCGCGGACGAGGATTTCCGAAACGATGCCGCCCTCCAGGTTCTGGATCACTTGGACCTTGCTGGACGGTATCGCTTTGCCTTCGCCGGTGGTGACTTCTTCCAGGACCGCGAAGCGGGCCCAGATCAGGGCTATCAGTAGCAGGCTGCAGGCGGTCCAGACGGTCATCCGGGCGGTTCGCGGGGTGTCCTCCAGCAGTGCGCCTGTCACTTCGGGCATGAACTCGGTATCTGGCGACCCGCGTTTGCCGAAGTAGCCGAGCGATGGGCTGGTGCGATCCATCAGGCGTCTCCTCATCCTGCTGCCGGGCCGATCCGACCTTTGCGCAGGGCGTCGATGACGGAGTCCTTGGGACCGTCTGCCATGATCTTGCCGTTATCCAGCACGATCAGACGGTCGACGAGTGCAAGCATCGAGGTTCGGTGGGTAATGAGAATCAGTGTCTTGGCCCTTGCCCAGTCTTGCAGACGTTGCCTGACGGCATCTTCGCTGCTGTTGTCCATGGCGCTGGTGGGCTCGTCGAGTACCAGCATAGGTGGGTTGAGAAGCAAGGCTCGCGCGAGCAGGACTGTCTGACGTTGCCCGCCGGAGAGCAACTGGCCGCGTTCGCCGACAGGGCGGTCATAGCCTTGTGGGTGCTGTCGAGCCAGGTCGGCGACGCCGGTCAACTCGGCCACCTCGAGCATGCGCTCGTCACTGACATAGCGTGCGCCGAGGGTCAGGTTGTCGCGCAGTGAGCCGGCCAGCAGCGGCAGGTCATGGCTGACATAGCCTATGTGTTGGCGCAGGTCGGCGACATCCAGTTGCCGCAGGTCGATTCCATCCAGTAACAACTGGCCCTTGTCGGGTGTGTAGAAGTTGAGGATCAGCCGCGCGAGGGTGCTTTTGCCCGAGCCGCTACGACCGATGATGCCAACCTTTTCGCCAGCGGCGAGCTTGATGTTGAGATGTGAAAGCGCCGGCGTCGATTGCCCCGGATAGCTGAACTCGACGTCGCGAAGCTCCAGGTTGCCCTTGATCTGCGCACGCTCGAGGGGACGCTGACTCGATTCGCGTTCCTGCGGCAGGTTCATCAACGCATTGGTGGATTTCATGGTCGCGCGTGTTTGCTGGTAGCGCGTGATCAGCCCGGCAATTTGTCCGAGGGGGGCGAGCACTCGGCTGTTGAGCATGTAGCAGGCAACCAGGGCGCCGACGCTGAGGTTGCCGGCAATGATGCCGTAGACGCCGGCGACGATCATCGCGAGGCCGGCGAATTGCTGCATGAACAGTGTGCCGTTGGTGGCCAGGGCCGAGAGGAACCTGGCGTGACTGTCGAGTCGGGTCAGGGCACCATGGGTGCGTTCCCAGTGATGCTGTCGCTCGCTTTCCGCGCCCCAGGCCTTGAGTGTCTCAAGGCCGGAGAGAGTCTCGATCAGCAGGGCCTGGCGTTCACCGCCCAGGGCCAGGCTGCGTTGTACCGTGTCTCGCAGCCTGGACTGGATGATGAAGGCGAAAAGTGCGGTCAGCGGAAAGGCGAGGATCGGGATCACCACGAGCCAGCCGCTCAGCAACCCGATCACTGCCAGCATGAGGATCGAGAAGGGCAGGTCGATCAGGCTGGTCAGGGTGACTGCAGTGAGGAACTCCCGCAGTCCCTGGAAGTCCTGGATACTCTGGGCGAACCCGCCGACCGTGACCGGCCGCGCCTTCATTGACATGCCGGTGATGCGCTCGAAGAGCGTGGCCGAGAGCACGACATCGGTCTTCTTCCCGGCGCTATCCAGGAGGTGGGCGCGCAGGACACGCAGCAGCAAGTCGAAGCCGGTGCCGATCAACAAGCCGATGGCCAGCACCCAAAGCGTCGAAGTGGCTTGGTTGGGCACGACGCGGTCGTAGGTCTGCATGACGAACAACGGCACCAGCATGCCCAGAAGGTTGATCAACAGACTGGCCAGCATGGCGTCGGCATAGAGCCAGCGGGACAGTTTCAGGGTGTCGCGGAACCAGGCCTGTACCCGCGGCACCAGCGGGTGCCGGGCCTCTTCCAGTTCATGGCGAGGGCGGGCGAACAGGGCTTGGCCACTGTACTCGAGAGCCAGTTGCTCCGGCTCCACCCACTGCTCCCCACCGTCGGCCTCACAGGGGAGGATCAGTGCGCGCCCATCCTTGGCCCATTGGCGGAGTACGGCGCTACGACCGTCTTTGAGCAGCAGCAGGACGGGCAGGTTGAGGGGCGAAATGGCCGTCAGCTGGCGATGCAGCAGGCGACCCTGGAGCCCGGCACGCGCCGCCGCGCGTGTCAGAAGTTCAGCGCTCAGACGTTGCCCTGGCAGGGGCAGACCGGCGGTGAGGCTGGCACGACTTGCCGCACACTCATGCAGCCGGCAGAGGATCAGCAGCCCATCGAGCAGCGGGTCGTCATGACTCTGCCTCGGGTCGATCGGTGGGTCGGTCCGTTCCATGCTGGTCACCGGCTGACTCTCCTTGATGAAGTCACTGCATGTCCGGCAATTTGGCGTCGCTCTTCACCTCGGTGAGGGCTACGGCTTCGGCAGGTACTACGACATTCTGCCGGCGCAGCAGGTCGCCCATGGCGGAGATGACCCGGTACATGGAGAACTCTTCCGTGTAGCGCACATCGGTGTAACGGCGGTTGGCGGTGAAGAGTTCGTTCTCGCTGTCGAGCAAGTCGAGCAGAGTGCGTTGGCCGAGGCTGAACTGCTGCTGGTAGGCCTCGCGGACCCTGGCGGTGTAGTCGGCATAGGCACGGGCTTCCGGCGTCTGCTTGCGGGCGTTCTCCATGGCGTTCCAGGCCAGCATGAGGTTCTCGTTGAGTACCCGCAGTGCGTTGTTGCGAATGTCCATTGACTGGTTGATCTGGTACGCCGCGGCCTGCAGTCGGGCCTTGTCGCGCATGCCGTTGTACAGGTTGTAGTTCATCACCACCCCGGCTCGCCAGGTGTTGTAGTGGCCCTCATCGCCCTGCACGTTATCGTCAGCCGTAGTGGCCAACTCGGCATCGAGTCGTGGATAGAAAGGCGACTTGGCGGATTCGTACTGCTTCTCCGCGGCTTGTACATCAGCCTGGGCGGATTTGAGCAGCGGGTTGTTTTCCATCACTCCCTGGCGCGCCGCCAGAATATCGGCGGGCATTTCGCCCTTGACGGTGGCCGGCGACACCAACTCGTCTGCAGGTACGCCAACGGCGCTGAAGAAACTGGCCTCGGCATCGGCCAGGTTGACCTCTTCGGTGTAGAGGTTGTTCTTGGCCAGCGCCAGGCGCGCCTCGGCCTGGTCGAAGTCGGCGGCGCTCCCTACGCCACGCTCGCTGCGCAGGCGAATCTGGTCGTGAATGCGTTGGTGTGCCTGCAGGTTGTTGCGGGCCAGGGTCACCATCTCGCGGCGCTTGAGCACGTCGAGATAAACCTCGACGGTACGCAGGGCCAGGCTTTCGGCAGTGCCCAGGGTGAAGTAAGCACGTGAGTTGACGACGGCCTTGGTGCGCTCGACTTCGTTCGGCGTGTTGAATCCGTCGAAGATCATTTGCCGCAGACGCAGTTCGGCGTCACGAAAGTTCAGGGTTTCCTTGTTGTGGTCGCCGAGGGCTCGCGTAGTGGGGCTGTCGGACTGCTCTCTACCGATACCGGTTATCAGGTCGACAGTCGGTTGGTATCCACCCTTCGCCACTTTGACTTCTTCATCTGCAACCAGGCGATCGCTTGCGCTCGCCTGAAGTTCCGGGTGTTTGTCCAAGGTGCTCTGAATCGCTTCAGAGAGCGTCATGGCGTTGATCTGAGTAGATGCCATGGCCAACAGGATGCTGCTCCACAGAGGGCTGAATCTACGCATTTTGGGTATTTCTCCTTGTTCAATTCTCTGGTTCCTGTCGCCATAAAATTGGCGCAAATCACTAGCAAACCGTTTCATGCTTGTAACAACAGAGCTAAGAACATCTGTTGGCCAAGCTAAGAAGAATTTGGAACAAGCACTATTTCGAAAAATTCTTATGCGCTCGTCGGAAATCACGACATCTTCAGATCCAGTAGCTCCCGTTTTTTGAGGCCTATGGCCCGCTTCGGGGATGCGAATCAAGGTCAGGCACAGTTAAAGAAATGCTCAGGGCGGAAACCCTTTGATGGAGTAGTGCGGTGTCAAGGTGATTGACGGTTTTTTGACGATATCCCCTTCGACGTCGTTCTTTTTCGGCCATCTGGCATTTCTTCTTCGCGTACCGTCAGGTTCAGAAGGTGCTGCGACCCTTGTGTATGGGGATTCGGCGCTGTCTGGCTGACAGCAGCGGTACGGAGGAAGGACGCATGGCTAGGGCATTCGGGATCGTCAAACAGGTCATTGGCGAGGTCTTTGCGGTTGCAGGCGACGGAACCCGTCGGCTACTCAGCGAAGGTGATCGGGTATTCGTAGGGGAGCAGCTGGTCACGGGGCCAACCGGTGCAGTGGCGGTGGTCCTGGATAATGGCCAGGAGCTGACCCTGGGCCGTGACAGCAGCATGCCGCTCAATACGTCCATGCTGGCGGGCACTCCTGCAGAAGGATCGGCTGGTGAGGCCGCTCCGACCGTACCCAGCGAACAGGACCTGACTGACGCCCTGCAGCTGCAAGCAGCGATCGAGGCGGGCGTCGACCCGACCCAGGTTGCCGAGGCAACAGCAGCTGGCCCTGGCAGCGCCAGAGGAGCGAGCTCGGCAGGCGGCGGCCACTCATTCGTGCTGCTTGGTGAGGTAGGCGGGGCGCTGGACCCCACCATTGGTTTCCCTACCGGTCCTATCGGTTTCGTGCCGCTGTTCCCCGATCCTGAGCCCATTATCGGTGCAGACGAAGAACCTGAGACTGCCGTCGTTCCCGTAAACGGTGTACCGCTGGCCAATAACGATGGCCGCTCGGTGTCGGAGGACCATGACGGCGTTCAGGGCAATGTGCTGGATAACGATGACAGCGGACCTGACCTGCCCTTGAAATTCGTCTCCTGGAACGGTTTCGAGAACGCTGTTCCCGGACCCAATGGCAGCTTGCTGGTTTCGACCCCATTTGGCGTGCTCACACTGGGCGCTGATGGCGGCTATAACCTCGTGCTCGGTAAAGGAATGCCTGATCTGGAGGGGCTGATGGACGGGGAGACCAGAGAAGTCTCCGTTGGATACACCATTCAGGACGCCAATGGAGACCAGAGCTCAGCCTTTCTGAACGTCACCATTACCGGCAGCAATGATGGCCCGAGGGTGGTCGTCAGCTCGCCGAACAGCGCCGGGGAGCTGGTCCAGGTTTTCGAGCGTGGGCTGGAGGGGGGCTCCGCTGCGAATGATGGCAGCACGACGACCACCGGGACCTTTACCGTCAGCGATGCCGATGGTTTGCGGGACCTGGAGAGCCTGAACGTGGGCGGCATCACGCTTGACCTCACTGTCGTGAGTCTTGGCAGCCTGGTGGGGCAAGGCTTTGCTACCGCTCACGGCACTGTGCAGGTCACCGGCTTCGACCCCGGCACGGGCACATTCAGCTTCATGTACACGCTCACCGAAGTCACCACTGATGGCGCCGGGCCGGAAGCCGACGGTTTTACCGTGACGGTCAGCGATGGCCAGGCGAGTGCCACGGCCAATGTCAGCATCGAGATCGTCGACGATCTGCCAAAAGCAGTCGACGACAGCGGTTACACAACGCCTGAAGATACGGCGGTCACGGTCAACGTACTGGCCAACGACACGCGCGGTGCGGATTCACCGACCTTGCTGGTGGCGGCGCAACTCATGGGTGGTAACGGCACGCTGAGTTTCTTGCCCAATGGCGCAGTGACCTTTACCCCTGCGATGGGTTTCGAAGGCGTGGCGACCGTCCTCTATACCATCCGCGATGCCGATGGTGACGAATCGCAGGCAACGCTGAGCATCACCGTAGCGCCGGATTCGACTCCGATAGTGAGCACGCCGGACGTCAATGGCGATGGCGATACGGTGTGGGAATCGGCGCTGGCCGATGGCAGTGGCGGCGGCACCTTGACCACCAGTGGCGCCTTCCAGATCACCACGGGGGGCGACACCCTGAAACTGCTGGAAGTGCTGGACAAGGACGGCAACTGGATCGCGATCACTAGCAACAACACCCTGGTCAATGGCCAGTACGGCGTGCTGTCGGTGAACCCCGATGGCAGCTGGCAGTACACGCTGAGCGACAACACCCTGGACCACACCGACAGCTCGGTGGTCGATGGCGATTCGGATCGTGGTGCGGCCGACCAGGCCCTCGACCCATTCAAGGTGCGGGTGACCGATTCGGACGATGATGTGTCGCCGGAGGCGACGCTGACCATCAAGGTCAACGACGACGGGCCCACGGCGGTTGACGATGGTGCTCTTACCGATGAAAACACGGCGCTGACCGTCAACGTGCTGGCCAATGACGCGCGCGGAGCGGATACGCCGACGCAACTGGTGGCGGCGCAACTCACGAGTGGTAGCGGCACGCTGAGCTTCTTGCCCAATGGCGCAGTGACCTTTACGCCGGCGGTGGGTTTCGAAGGCATGGCGACCGTCCTCTATACCATCCGCGATGCCGATGGCGATGAGTCGCAGGCAACGCTGAGCATCACCGTAGCGCCGGACTCGACCCCGACGGTGAGCACGCCGGACGTCAATGGCGATGGCGATACGGTGTGGGAATCGGCGCTGGCCGATGGCAGTGGCGGCGGCACCTTGACCACCAGTGGCGCCTTCCAGATCACCACGGGTGGCGACACCCTGAAACTGCTGGAAGTGCAGGACAAAGATGGCAACTGGATCGCGATCACCAGCAACAACACCCTGGTCAATGGCCAGTACGGCGTGCTGTCGGTGAACCCCGATGGCAGCTGGCAGTACACGCTGAGCGACAACACCCTGGACCACACCGACAACTCGGTGGTCGATGGCGATTCGGATCGTGGTGCGGCCGACCAGGCCCTCGACCCATTCAAGGTGCGGGTGACCGACTCGGACGATGATGTGTCTCCCGAGGCGACGCTGACCATCAGAGTCAATGACGACGGCCCCAGGGCGAATGACGATGGCGGCTACACAGCTGAAGACACGGCCGTAACCGTCAACGTGCTGGTCAACGACACGCGTGGCGCGGACTCGCCGACGCAACTGGTGGCGGCACAACTCACCAGTGGCAGCGGTACCGTGAGTTTCCTGCCGGGCGGCGCGTTGACCTTTACCCCGACGGCGGGCTTCGAGGGCGAGGCGATTATCCTCTACACCATCCGCGACGCCGATGGTGATGAGTCGCAGGCCGAACTCTGCATTGGTGTCGGGCCGGACTCGACCCCGACCGTGAGTACACCGGACGTCAATGGCGATGGCGATACGGTGTGGGAGTCGGCGTTGCCGGAGGGCAGCGGCGGCGGAACCTTGACCACCAGCGGTGCGTTCGTGATCCAGACCGGCAATGACGGCGTGAAACTGCTGGAAGTGCAGGACAAGGAAGGCAACTGGATCGCGATCACCAGCAACAACACCCTGGTCAATGGCCAGTACGGCGTGCTGTCGGTGAACCCCGATGGCAGCTGGCAGTACACGCTGAGCGACAACACCCTGGACCATACCGACAATTCGGTGGTCGATGGCGATTCGGATCGTGGTGCGGCCGACCAGGCCCTCGACCCATTCAAGGTGCGGGTAACCGACTCGGACAACGATGTGTCTCCCGAGGCGACGCTGACCATCAGAGTCAATGACGACGGCCCCAGGGCGAATGACGATGGCGGCTACACAGCTGAAGACACGGCCGTAACCGTCAACGTGCTGGTCAACGACACGCGTGGCGCGGACTCGCCGACGCAACTGGTGGCGGCACAACTCACGAGTGGCAGCGGTACCGTGAGTTTCCTGCCGGGCGGCGCGTTGACCTTTACCCCGACGGCGGGCTTCGAGGGCGAGGCGATTATCCTCTACACCATCCGCGACGCCGATGGTGATGAGTCGCAGGCCGAACTCTGCATTGGTGTCGGGCCGGACTCGACCCCGACCGTGAGTACACCGGACGTCAATGGCGATGGCGATACGGTGTGGGAGTCGGCGTTGCCGGAGGGCAGCGGCGGCGGAACCTTGACCACCAGCGGTGCGTTCGTGATCCAGACCGGCAATGACGGCGTGAAACTGCTGGAAGTGCAGGACAAGGATGGCAACTGGATCGCGATCACCAGCAACAACACTCTGGTGACGGGTAAATACGGCGTGCTGTCGGTGAACCTCGATGGCAGCTGGCAGTACACGCTGAGCGACAACACCCTGGACCACACCGACAACTCGGTGGTCGATGGCGATTCGGATCGTGGTGCGGCCGACCAGGCCCTCGACCCATTCAAGGTGCGGGTAACCGACTCGGACAACGATGTGTCTCCCGCGGCAACCCTGACCATCCTGGTCAACGACGATGGCCCGGTTGTCCTGGAACGCAGCGATCTCGTCTACGCCAACTCCAGTAATCCGGCCACGGGCGGTACCGGTATATTCGACTACACCATCGGTGCCGATACCCGGACGACCTACAGCGCCTCCAACTCCGATTTCTCGACCATTTCCCTCACCGGGACCGTCGGTACGGCGCTCATTTCGGCAGCCTCCGTGACCTGGCTTTCGGAGAGTGACACCCAGGCGGTGTTCAGGGTTCAGTTCAGCTACGATCCCGATCCGCTGCTGGCGAACACCCCACTTAGCCAGGCCACAGGTACCCTGACGTTCGACAAGGTTGCAGGCACCTACACCATTAAGCTGGACGCACCGATCGAGAGCTTCACCTCGGTTACCACCAGCAATACCCTGAGCACGGAAAGCTACGACCTGGTCGGTAATTCCCCCTCGCAGCCCGAGATCGTGATTTCGAAACTGTCGGGTGATTTCTACGTGAGGTTCACGGGGGCCGCTCATACCAGCCAGAGCCCCCTGAGCACGACCGGTGGCGACACGACGCTTTCTGCAGGCGATGTATTCACGGCCAAGCAAGCCTGGGTCAGCATCTCGAGCAATACCAACGGTGTGGACAGCGCCACCGTGCAGCCGGGCGAAGTGCTCAACATGGACTTTTACCGCAGCAGCCCGGGTAACAATCAAAACCCAGGCCCGGGAGATGCGCGAGCCAGTGGCATGTACCTGAAGCTAGACCAGCTGACCGGCAAGGAAGACTTCGTGGTCTTGCTGAAATTGGTGGACCCGGACGACAACTCGGTCACCACCCGGGCGATCCTGGTCGACTACGCCGACATCTACCTGCCAGGTGAAGCGAATCCCTATGGCATCACCTTCGCCGATGGAACTGACGGCGTGGTTATCATCGAAGGGAACGACTACAACGCTGCGGGAGAGAACTACCTCATCTACGGTGCGCAGTTGCTGACTTCAACGGAAGCGATCACCGGCTACGGGATCAACCTCAACCGCAACACCGGACTCACCGGCGGCTCATCGCTGGCGTTGGCGTCCCTGGTGGCGTTCGAGGCCAATGCGGGGTCAGTGGCCGATACCGCTGACCAGGATGTGATCAAGTTCGTCGACATCGGCTTGGTCAACATCCAGACCAAAACCCAAGTCACCAATCTCGACTTCGACTTCTCGCTGGTCGATGCCGATGGCGACACGACCAGCCCTCAGGTGCTTGAGGTAGCTATCGTCGGTGGGTCTTTCTTCACCGGGACCTCGGACAACGAGGTCATGCAGGGCACATCGGGCAATGACGTATTCGATGGTCTGGGCGGTGGGGACATGGTCAGCTACATGCATGCCACTGGCGCGGTAGTTGTGAGCCTCGCCACCACGGCGGCGCAGAACACCGGTGGTGCAGGTAGCGATACTCTGATCAACATCGAACACCTGACGGGGTCGTCCCAGGGCGACACCCTAATCGGCAATAGCGGCGATAACCTCCTGGCGGGGCTCGCCGGCAATGACACCCTGATCGGTGGCGATGGCGACGACTGGCTGGTGGGAGGCCTGGGCGCCGATACCATGACCGGTGGCGCGGGCACGGATACTTTCATCTGGGAGTCTGGGGAACTGGGAGGCGGTGTCGACCACATCACCGACTTCACCGTGGACACCAATGGCGTCAACTCCGATGTCCTTGACCTGTCTCACCTGTTGAGTAGCGTGGGCGAGAATCCGGCCGAGTTGCAGAACTACCTGGACTTCGCCTTCAGCGGAACCACCACCAGCGTGTCCGTGAAAACGGCCGTCGATGGGCCGGTGGAGCAGCAGGTAGTCCTGGACAATGTGGACCTGTCGGCGCTTTACGGCTCCACCAATGAGGCCACCATCATCACCAACATGCTCGACGACAACGCATTGAAGGTGGATGTGTAGGGCGCTCACTGCGCGCTATGCCCGGAGCAGCCACCACTGATTTCGTTTGCGAGAGCTGGTGGCTGCCTGGTTGAAAGGTGCATCCCGAGCAGCCCCAAGGGCGGGCTGGGCGGCGCTCCGCTTCAGCCCGCCAGCCAGTTCGATCCTGGGCTAAGGCTCACTCGACATGGCTCCGCGCCCCAACTGCGGGTTGTTGGCAATAGCTCAGGCGGACAGAGCGAGGTTCCTCACCGCATCAGTTGCCAGACAGGAGAGGGGCTCGATCAGCCCTGCCAAGGTGCGGGACTACCGACCAACCTGCCCATGGCTCCCTGTATTCCCAGTTCCCTCAAGACCACCAACTCGCCCTCGGTTTCCACCATCTCCGCGATCAGTGGCAGGTCGATGCTATTGGTGGCGCGGAACAGCGCTTCGATGAACAGGCGCTTGTCGCTTTCCTTGTCGATGGCACGGATGTACGTCCCGTCGATCTTCAAGTAGGCCAATCCCAGGTGCGTGAGGTTGCCAATCAGGCTGAAGCGGCCTCCGAAGTGCTGCAGCCCGAGGTTGAAGCCAGTTTCACGAATGGACTGGCTGAGTTGCTCCAGTTCGGCGGCTGGGGGGAGGTGGCGCTCGTCCAGCTCCAGGGTCATCAGAGCGGCGGATTTGGGATGGGCTTTCAGTAATGCGAGCAGGCGCTCGCGGCTGGCACTGTCACGCAGACTAACGGCAGACAGGCTCAGGGCGATGGGCGCCGGGTATTGCTGGAGATGTGCCAGCGCATGCTCCAGCATGGCCAGGTCAAAGCGCGCAGCCCAGCCGAACCGCTCGATCCAGGGCAGGAAGCGGCCAGCCGCGATGGCTCCGCCTTGCGGATCGAGCAGGCGGGCGAGCACTTTGTGGTGGAGGACGGCGTTGACTTCGACACAGCTGCTGACTGGCTGGAAGTAGAGTTGCAGCTTGCCTTTGTTCAGGGCTTCGTCGATCCAGTTGTGCCAGTCGTGCAGGCTTTGCCCGTGGCCGGCGTCGAAGTCGTCCAGGCGTTCCCAGGGCTTGTCGGGATTCTGCGAGGCCTGCGCCAAGGCTTGGTCAGCGCGCCCGATGACGCTGGCGGCCTCCTCACCGGGGCGGAACGCAGCGATTCCGAGATGGGCTACCGGCGTGCAATCGCTGGCACCGGTGCTGTAAAGGTACTCAAGGGCCTGGCTGAGTTCCGTGGCGATCCGGTCGGCGTCCTCACCGACCATGCCGGGGGCGATCAGGGCGAACTCACCGCCGCGGCTGCGTGAGGCCAGCCAGTCAGGTGAGCCTGAACGCTTGAGCAAATCCTTGAGCTGTTCGCCAATGTCGTGGATCAGCGTGTCGGTGCGCTGGCCGCCGAGGCGTTGGTTCAACCCGCCCAGGTCGTTGACTCTGAGCAGCAGCAGATAACCAGCAGCATTCTGCTCGCTGGGCACCAGGTGGTTGGCCAGGTGGATGTCGAACTGGCGGCGGTTGGCAAGGCCCGTGAGGCTGTCCTGATAGGCTTCCTCGCGCAACCGTTCACTGCGGGCAGCTTCTTCGGCGAAGAGTGCCTTGAGCTTGTCGACCATCTGGTTCATGGCCAGCACCACGCGTTTCAGTTCCGGTGTCCGTGGCACCCGGCCGAGCGTGAGGAACTCGCGGCGACTGATGGCTTGGGCCTGCTGGACCATGTTGTCCAGCGGACGCAATTGCGTGCGCAGCAGCCACCCTCCGAGCAGGGCACTGACCAGGCCGCAGAGCAGCAGCCAGAGGAGGCTGCCCACCGCGCTATCCCATAACTTGGCCAGGGCGAATTGAGGATGGCTTACCACCTCGACTCGCGCTGCCTGCTCCCATCCGCGCATGATCAGCGCATCCCCGCCCTGGGGGCGGATATCCACCAGGCGCACGAACCAATCAGGCACCTGGTCCGAAGTGACCGTGGTGCGCCGTTCGGCGATCAGGCCGCTGTCGGAAATCCTTACCACTCGGATACTGGCGAAGTAGCCGCTATCGAAGATCGAGCTGACCATAAGCTCGATCATCGCCGGGTCGTCCACATGCGGTGTCATCGACAGGCCGAGGGCGGTGGCGGCGTCCTGGGCGTGGGAGCGCAACTGGCTCAGCAACTGCTCGCGGGAGCTTTCCACGCCGGCGATGAAGCTCCCCGCGAAGGCCAGCCCCAGGAGCAGGCAGATGGCCAGGAACAGTTGCTTGAGTAACGACATACGCTATCCCTCTCCTATGGCGAAGCCTTCGGCCCGCATCTTTTTCAGCAGGTCTTGCCAGCGCGACAGTTTTTTCGTGTCCCCGGCGCGTTTGTTGCCGGTGTAAAGGCCTTCGGCATTGAAGGCATACACCGGCAACAGGTCGTTGCGTTGCGAGGCGGGGCGTATTTCACCGATCAGGTTGTCCAGTACCAGCGGGTCGGCAGTGGGGCTCTTGTAGTAGGTGAGCACCATGTGCGCCTGGTTCTGGCGCAAGGCTTTGACGTAGGTGATGCGCAGTTTCTCGGCAGGGACGCCGAGGCGGCGCAAGGTGAAATACTTGGCGATGGAGTAGTCCTCGCAATCGCCCGAGCCTTTGATCAGGGCTTCGACAGGGGTGGCCCAGTAGTCGTTGGAGCGCCAGGTACGGATATCATCGGTGAAGTGCAGTTGCTGATTGAAGAAGCTGTTCACAGCGCGGAGTTTGTCGCTCTCCGCCAGCTCACCACTTCCCTGGATCAGGTCACTCCAGGCAAGGATGCGTGACTTGGCCGGGCCTAGCTCGCCGTAGCGACTCTCCGCGTTTTTCAGGATCAGCGTGAAGTCCCAGTTGGCCGAGAGGCTGGCGAGGGTGAGTAACAGGCCGAACAGCAGGCTGGCTATGGGCCATGCCCGCTGCGAAGGTCGCAGCAATCCATCTGCAAGCCGCCTCAGCCGCATCAACCACCTCTCCATCGGGAATTCAGAGAGTCTAGGCGGACCTGCGCAATTTCGCCGCTGGCCAAGTGGGCGTTATCAGCTGTTGTGAAGTGTCTTCTGGCGCAGGATGTAAATAGTCACGAGGACCGCGCTGGTAAGCATGAACGCGCGGGCCCAGGGCATGGGCACCAGATAACAGGAGAGGGTGATGCTGGCCCACATCAGCGCGAGCGCATAGACCTTGCCCTTGAGCGGGATGCCATTACCTTCGAGGTAGTCCCGAATCCAAGGGCCCAGATGAGGATGGTCGACCAGCCACTGATAGAAATGGCGGGAGCTGCGCACGAAGCACGCCGCAGCCAGCAAGAGAAATGGAGTGGTAGGGAGTACCGGCACGAAAATGCCGATCACTCCCAGGACGACGCTGAGCCAGCCTATGCAGAGCAGGGCTACACGCAGCGCCGGATGGCGCAGCATCACGATATCGCGGTGCGCCATCCGCGCCTGGCCCTCAGTGGTGACGGGGCTTGAGCAGGGCCGGTTTCTCTTCGGGAGCATGACAGAGCAGGAACAGCGCGGTGAGCAGTTCAGGAATCTGCTCGATCATTTCGTCTACCAGATGGCGGTCCTTGGCGATATCGGCGAACTCGGGTTGTTCGTCGAACAGGCCGGAACCGACCATGATCGGCAGCAAGAGCTCGCTGACTTCCTCTTCGGCATCCTCGAACCAGGTTTCTTCGCGCAGGAAGACGCCCTCCATGAAGCCGATGCACCAGCCACGCAGGTCGGAGTCGTCCGGATCATCACCCAGGTCAAGGTCGCATGGCAGCTCGGGGTCCTCATCGCTGGCCAGCTGACGAGCGATATGGGCCTTGAGTTGCAGCAGGGTGGCCTCGATCTCGTCGCGCTCGGCGTCGTCGCGGTAGTGCGGCGGCTCGGCGAACAGGGCGTCGATCCATTCGCGCTCGGGCACTTGGTCCGGGCAGATCGACAGGGCGGTCAGGTAGCCGTGGGCGGCCACATAGTCCAGAGCCTCCTCGTGCAGCTCATCAGCATCGAGAAAGGCTTGCAGGCGGGACAGTTGCTCAGCGAAGGACATCGTGGGACTACCTTGAGGAATAATCGACGTTGAATTCTAGTCGAGTGCGAGGCGCGCGGCAAAAGGCATAGCGATGGGCGTGGGCGTTTTGCCTGCGTGGCTGACGTATAATGCCCGGCTTGTTCCGGAGACCCCCATGCTCGATCAGGCTCAGCGCATCCTCAAAGACGTATTTGGTTATGACGCTTTCCGCGGTAATCAGGCCGCGATCATCGAACGCGTCGCGTTGGGCAACGATGCCTTGGTGCTGATGCCGACCGGTGGTGGCAAGTCCCTCTGTTACCAGGTGCCGGCCTTGCTGCGCGAAGGTTTGGCGGTGGTGGTGTCGCCCCTGATTGCCTTGATGGACGACCAGGTTGCTACGCTTGACGAGTTGGGGGTGGCAGCGGTGGCGCTCAACTCCACCTTGTCCGCCGACCAGCAGCGCGATATCGCCGATCGCATCCGCCGAGGCGAGATCAAACTGCTATACCTGGCGCCGGAACGCCTGGTGCAGCCCCGCATGCTGGCCTTCCTGCAACGCCTGGACATCGCTCTGTTTGCCATCGACGAGGCGCATTGCGTGTCCCAGTGGGGGCACGACTTCCGCCCGGAATACCTGCAGCTGGGCCAATTGGCCGAACTGTTCCCGAACGTACCGCGCATCGCGCTGACCGCCACGGCAGACATGCGCACGCGCGATGAGATCGTCCAGCGCCTGCACCTGCAGGATGCCGAGCGTTTCCTGTCCAGTTTCGACCGACCGAACATCTTCTACCGCATCGTCGGCAAGGATCAGCCGCGCAAGCAGTTGCTGGGCTTTCTCGCCGAGCGCCGTGGAGATGCGGGCATCGTATATTGCCTGTCGCGCAAGAAAGTGGACGAGGTCGCGGCCTTCCTGTCCGGGCAGGGCTACCCGGCGCTGCCGTATCACGCTGGCCTGTCCAACGACCTGCGTGCCAATCACCAGAAGCGCTTCCTTAATGAAGAAGGGCTGATCATGGTAGCGACCATCGCCTTCGGCATGGGGATCGACAAGCCCAACGTGCGCTTCGTCGCCCACCTCGACCTGCCGAAGTCCCTGGAAGCTTACTACCAGGAAACCGGCCGGGCTGGCCGCGATGGCCTGCCAGCGGACGCCTGGATGGCGTATGGACTGCAGGATGTGCTGTTGCTCAAACAGATGCTGAGCAACTCCGAGGGCGATGAGCGCCATAAGCGTATCGAGCAGCATAAGCTCGATGCCATGTTGGCGCTGTGCGAGGAAACCCGTTGTCGCCGCCAGGTCCTGCTGGCCTATTTCGACGAGGAACTGCCGCAGCCATGCGGGCATTGCGACATCTGTGTCGATGGTGTGCAGACCTGGGATGCTACCGAACCTGCGCGCCAGGCGCTCTCGGCCATCTACCGTAGTGGGCAGCGTTACGGTGTTGGCCACCTGGTCGACCTGCTTCTGGGGCGTGACAACGAAAAGATCCGCAGCTCAGGGCACCAGCATCTCTCTGTGTTCGGCATGGGCAAGGCGCTCTCTGAGGGGGAGTGGCGCACCTTGTTCCGCCAATTAGTGGCGCGCGGTTTGGCGGACGTCGACCTGGAAGGCTTCGGTGGCTTGCGCCTGTCCGACTCCTGCCGGCCGCTGCTACGAGGGGAGGTGAATCTTGAACTGCGTCGTGACCTGGCTGCGAAAGCGCCGAAACCGGCCGCGAGCGCTGCCAGCCAATTGGTGCGTGGTGAGGAGCGCGAGCAGTGGGAAGCGCTTCGCACCCTGCGGCGCAAGCTGGCCGAGGAGCACAGCGTACCGCCCTATGTGATCTTCCCAGATGCCACGTTGCTCGAGATGCTGCGCAGCCGACCGCGCAGCCTGTCCGAGATGGCGCGGGTGAGCGGGGTAGGGGCGCGCAAGCTGGAGCGCTACGGCGAGGCATTCCTCGAAGTGCTCAATGGTGCCGGCGAGCCGCCAAAGGCCGTAGCTGACCTGCGCCACGAGCTGACCAGCCTGGCCCGCGCCGGCATGACACCGGCGCAGATCGCCCGTCAGTTGAACTGCACCGAGAAGAACGTTTACGGCCTACTGGCAGAGGCAATCAGCGAGCAACAGTTGAGCTTGGAACAGGCCCTCGACCTGCCGGAAGAGCTGCTGGGTGAAATCCAGGATACGTTCCTTGATGGTGAAGGTGAGTTGCCACCTGTGGCCGCGGTTGCAGAACTGTTCGCCGGCCGGGTACCCGAGGGCGTGCTGCACTGCGTACGCGCTGCGCTGCAGGCCGAGTTCGAGGTTTGACGGCGCAGCCGCTTCTCAAAACCGCCTGGCTGCTCCTTCTAACCGACCGTGCGCTCTATGAGGGCAAGGCCTTCGGTCGAAACCGGGTCGTGGCGTAGCCGATCGTTTCTGTGAAGCCCCGCGGCGAAAGGGTAAATCGAGTCGCCATCGAGCTCCGTTGAAGATCATTAGTTTGATGTGGCCGGGGCGGGGGGCTTGCCGGCGATCTGAGGCTATGATTAGCTGGCTAATAATTAGATAAAGCAGTTTGAGCCATTTCAATGTCGTACCCAGATCAACACCGTTTTGCCATGCAGCTCGCGCAAATGTCCCGAGCTTGGCGTGCCGAGCTGGATCGCCGGCTCGCTGGCTTGGGCCTTTCCCAGGCACGCTGGCTGGTGCTTTTGCACCTTGCACGTTTCGAAGAGCTGCCAACCCAGCGTGAATTGGCCAAGAGCGTAGGCGTCGAGGGGCCAACGCTGGCGCGCTTGCTCGACAGCCTTGAGGCGCAAGGTCTGGTGCAGCGCATGGCCGTCGCCGAGGATCGGCGCGCAAAGAAAATTGCCCTCTGCCCGCCGGCCCGTCCCCTGATCGAGAAGCTCGAGACGATATCCAGCCAGCTTCGCCAGGAACTCTTCGACGGTATCGACGAAGAGGAACTGCGACGCTGCCAGCAAGTTCACGCACGGATACTGGCCAACCTGGAAAACCTCTGATGGGGCAGGACCTGGAGGCCCTGCGCGGGCGTTTCGGCGCGCGGTATCCGCAGTGGTTGCTAGGCCTCCTGATGCTGGGCAGCATGGCGATGATCCTCGCCTCGACCAGCATCAATGTGGCATTGCCGGCGATCATGGATGACTTTTCCATTGGTCGACCGCTTGCGCAGTGGCTGTCCACCGGGTTCCTCGCGGCCATGACCAGCGGATTGCTCCTCGCTGCCTGGAGTCAGGCGCGGCTGGGGGCGCGGCGTACCGTGCAACTTGGCCTCGGAGTATTCGGCCTGGCTTCCCTGCTGGCCCTGGTGGCCACGTCCGCGTGGCAGCTGATTGCGCTGCGTATCGTCATGGGGGCCTGCGCAGGCATCATCCAACCATTGGCGATGGTGCTCATCTTCCGCGTTTACTCGGAAGGCGGCCGCGGCATGGCGCTCGGACTCTATGGCCTTGGCATCATGATGGCGCCAACGCTGGGGCCTACCATCGGCGGCTATCTGATTGATCACTTCGGCTGGGGTGCGGTGTTCTGGTTGCCGCTGCCGCTTTGTCTGTCGGCATTGGTCGGCGCGCAGTGGCTGATGCCCAGTGACCGAAACCGGCAAACTCCGGGCGTTGACCTGTGGGCGTTTGCCCTGCTGACTATCTCGGTGTTCGCACTGCTCGGCGCCTTGGCCGAGGCGCAGCGATTTGGCTGGCTGGCGCTTGACGCATGGCTGCCAGGCATGATCGGCCTGCTCTGTGGCGGGGCATTCCTGCATCGCAGTCGTGCCAGCAGCCGGCCGCTGCTGCCGCTACAACTATGGCGCCATGCGGCGTTTCGCAATGCGAGTTGGGTGGCGTTGGTGCTGGGCCTTGGCCTCTATGGCTCGACGTACCTGATCCCGCTTTTCCTGCAGACGGTGGAAGGTTACAGCGCTGGCGAGGCTGGCTTGTTGCTGTTGCCGACCGGAGTGGTGCTGGGGCTGGCCTCGTTCCTGGGCGGCTGGCTGAGCGACCGGCTATCTGCAGCGGTGTTGCTGGCCGTTGGGCTCCTGGTGTTTGCTCTATCGTCGGCGGCCCTTGGCGCGGCTGGGACAGGTTCATCGTTCCTGGTCCTGTGCTTTTGGGCGTGCGTTGGAAGGGTCGGGCTTGGTCTGCTGCTGCCGGCGCTGAGCACCGGCTCCCTCGACATACTGAGCCCACAGGAGCTGGCGCTTGGGGCCGGCACCATTACCTTCGTGCGCCAGTTGGGCGGTGCCTTTGGCGTCAACCTGCTGACGTTTTTCCTTGAGTGGCGGCATCTTGCTGCGGGTGGTGATTCGGCCGCCGAAGCCCAGGCCTTCGAGCAGTGTTTCTGGCTTGTCGGCATCCTCTTCATGTCGGCTGTCATTCCCGCTTGGGGCGTGCGGGCAGCCAAGCATCGAAACCGTTGATGCAGGTCATGCACATCGTCGGTTTGTAGCGCTTTTCCGACGAATGAGGCGTAAAATTTCGAACGTATTTGTGGCCAGCTGCCATTATTTGGGCGTCGAGTAAGGAAAGCCCTCAATAAACAGCTGGAAAGTGGGATGAATAAGGAGCATTCGCCCGCTATCATTGTTGTTTCAGGGTCATGAACTCCATATCACTCGAGGATGCCCGGGCAGGGGCTGGAGTGACCAGAAAAACGGAGTTGCATGGCCGGGGAGGATGCATGGCTAGGGTTCATAAGCTCCTGTTGACGCTCGCTTCAGGTTCCGCGCTCTATTCCGGCCTGGTTCCGGCGCTTGGTTTAGGCGAGATCTCCCTCCATTCGGCCCTGAATCAGCCTCTCGATGCAGAAATCGAGTTGCTTGAGGTCGGCGACCTGAACGATAGCGATGTCAGGATCAGCCTGGCGTCCGCCGATGCCTTCGAACGCGCTGGTGTCGATCGTTTCCTGTTCCTGAACGACCTGCGCTTCAGTCCGATCATTCGCGGTTCCGGCAGCCATATCCGCGTGGTTTCGAGCAAGCCGGTCCGTGAGCCCTATCTGAATTTCATCATCGAGGTGGTTCGTCCGAACGGCCGCCTGCTTCGTGAGTACACTTTGTTGTTGGACCCGCCTGCGTCATCTGCCTATGTCGCACAGGCGTCTACACAATACACCCGCTACACGCAGGTTGAGCCGACTGATTCGAAGATCCCGGCTCCCCAATCCAAGGCGCCTCCTCCTGCCAATCAGGGCACTCGCTATGAGGTTGCGCGTGGGGACAGTCTATGGACCATCGCTCGCAGTGTGAGCGCCGGAAGCTCCTTGCCCCTGCAGCAGATGATGGATGGGATCGTTGCCTTGAACCCGCAGGCGTTCGCCGGAGGCGATATCAATCGTCTGAAAGTAGGGCAGTCGTTGCTGTTGCCCGACGCCGCAGTTACAAACCAGCCAGCAGTTGCTGTGCAGGCTGAGCCTTCGCAGTCCGTTCCGAGCGCCAAACCGTCAGCGGAACAAGCTGCGCCTCCGGTTGCGATCCTCGAAACCCAGCAGCGGATGGATTCTGCCCTCGCCCAGGGCGAGGCCGAACGGCAGCAGTTACGCCAGGACATTGCTGAACTGCACGCAAGGATGGAGACCCTGCAGGAGCGACTTCGCAGTAGTGATCAGCAGATTGTCGAGTTGCAGGCCCAGGTACAGCGAGCCGAGTCGGTCGCAGCAGCACCGGTCGACGAACCATCGAGTCCTGTTCAGAACCCGATTGCGGTGATTGCTCCCCCTGCGCAAGCTGCAACAGCAGCGCACCTTTCCGAGCAGCCGGCTTCCCACATCAGCCCATTCTGGTGGGTGACCATGGTCGCGGGCCTGATGACGCTGTTTTTGCTGGACTGGGTGCTGTTGCGCCGCTCTCGTCGCGCAGGCGCTCAACTGGGTATCGAGCCCAGCGAGGCGAAGGACATTGTGCGACCGCGTCTGCATGAAGTGCCGACCGTCGAACCAGCGCAGCCCAAGCCGGTACCTGCGGTTGCCAAGGCACCCGTATCCCTGCGTATCGTTCCGGCACCCGCTGCCTTGGGTGGCGACGATGCGCTGGAAGGGGCCAACATCTACTTTGCCTTTGGACGCTTCAAGGAAGCACTGGAGGTACTGCGTCCGGCCATTGCCCGCGACCCTCAGCGTCTCGAGTTGCGTTATCGATTGCTTGAAGTGCTGGCCGAGCTGCGTGACCCGGTTGCATTCGCCTCCGAGGAAGCCGCATTGCGTGATCTTTCATGTGATGAGAATCGGGTTGCCAATATTCGTGGGCGCCTGGTGGAACTTGGCGCGGCGGAACAGGGCAAGGTCGTCGAGGAACCCCAGTTTGTCCTGGACGCCGAGGCACCTGCGTCGGCAGAGGTCAGCAACGAGGCCATGGGCGACCTGCTATCCGATTTCGATGGATATCCGTTGGATGCTGACTGGGATTCCGTCAGCCCGTTCAAGACTGCCGAGCCCAAGCGCAAGGCAGTCGCGCAGTCTGCACCGCTGGAGCCCATCTCCGGAAATCTCCAAGAGCTGCCAGAAGTCTACGAGTTGACCTTGGAAAAGGACACCTTGAGCCCGTTCGGCGAGCTGGATGCGCTGTCGGAGCCCGATGGGTTGGACGAGTTGACTGATCCGTTCAGGAGTCCGTTGCCAGACCTGGATCTGGACCAGCTCGATGCTCGGCAGGAAAACATCATCAAGCTGAACCTCGCGCTGGCCTATATCGAACAAGGGAATATCGAGGCGGCTTGCAACATCCTCAACGAAGTTATCAGCGAGGGCGACGATCAGCAGAAGCAGGAGGCTCGTGATCTACTCGCTCAGATTGCCTGACGCAATTAGCTAGAACAGAAGACCCGGACTCTCGTCCGGGTTTTTTGTTTTTCAGCCAAGGTTCAGCGATGGCGCATACGGATGTTGCGACCCAGCAAGATACCAAGGTGGCCCGGGCTTCGTTTCGGGAGACGCCGTTCCTCCCTCCAAGGTATTCCTCCGGGATAGGTGGGCTCTGAGCCGGAGAAGCTGTGCTTCGCCCTTTTGGACTTCGCGTTGATCGGCGCCAATCTACCCGGCACCCCTGCCGTGCCCGTATAAGCACCCATCGCTCGGTGACTGGGTCACACCCCACCACGCAACGCAGATAGATGCAAAAAAAAGGTTCATCGCGGAATCTGGGGGAGATGCGAGTTGACAGCCGGATAGCCGGTACTCTCTCTGTAGGAGCCAGCTTGCTGGCGAACATGCGCCATTCGCCAGCAAGCTGGCTCCTACAAGGTTTCGTGCGCCTTCGATGTGTCACTCCGCCCGACAAGTCCGCCAAGGAGGTGTTGCAAGCTGCTTTCCGGGGAAGGCGGGAAGCCGGCGCCAGACAGTCGATCCGCTCGGATACGCGTCCGCAGTACCGGCAGTCGACGCGACGCACCGGCAGTTGCAGCAGGACGCGCTGATCCTGCAGGTCACGATCCCGCACCTGGCGGATGTGCTGCTGCTCATGGATCAACAGGTTGGGTTTGGCACGCTGCTGCAAATCGGGAAGCGCTCGGTTTGCAGTTCAAGACTGATCAGCAGGGTGTCGTGAGTGGATTGGCGACAGACGACGACCTCGTAGCCTGGCCAGAAAGCGGCAAGATCAATAGGATGCACGGTGGCAGCAGGGGGTGGGGGTTGGGATGTTTGGCGATTGCCAATTTACCCACTTCCCCGACTGTCAACTCGCTCTTCCCCCAGATTTTGCGAAGAACCAAAAAAAAGCCCGCCGGTGGGCGGGCACGAAGCCGTCAGGCTAAAAAATAACTATTCGCTCAGGCCGTCCTCGATGGCGATACCTTGTTCACGCATCCTGGCAATCAGCCCCGCCCGTGTCTGTGGCAGGTTGAGCATCGCCTCGTGCCGCACCGCAGCCACTTCGGCTTCGGTGTATGGCTGGTATTGTTCCGGCGTGCTCTTGCCGGCCATTCCGTCCTTGCGCATCAGCCAGTTGAGCAGATCGGCCAGTTGGGCATCGTTCAGTGCTGACTGGGACATGCCCGGCACCCGTACGAGGAATTCCCGACCGCCTTCTACCTTGAGGAAGTTGCCAACGAAGTCCTTCATGCGAGGCGTGTCGTTGGCCCTGGAACCCTGGCCGTCACTCAAGTGGCAACCGGCACATTGCAATTGGTAGTTCACCGGCGTGCTGTAGCCAGCCGCAGCGATGGGCTTTTGCAGCGCTTCGTTGCCCGGGGCGTGCTTCTGCGCTGGATCAGGGATGGCGCGGGCCTGCGCCAATGGGGCTGCCATGGCGCACATTAGTCCGGCAATCAACAGGTATCGCATGGCAGCGCTCCCTCGCCTCAGACCGCGACGCCGCGGATCACCGAGACGGTGCAGTGATAGATGTGTGACTTGGCCGCCAGGCACCAGTTCACGTCGTTGTTGTTGAACGGACGGTACGCCGGCTCCTCGCTGTCGTTCCGGGTGCAAGCGCACTGGGCGCAGCTGTGCTTACCGCAGCAGTCGTTGTAGGCAATGATGTAGTCCTTGCCGTCGGCCGGGTTGCGGCAGGTGCCGATCCAAGTCACCTGGGACACCTCGGTGCCGGGCGGGCAGGAGGTCACAGTGCCGCCGCAGCAGCTGCACAGAAAACCATCGATGGAGCAGTAGCGCCAATAGTCGCAGCTATTCGGGTCACCCGGGTCGCCGGCTTTGGGCGCCTCGGCGGCCAGTGCCTTGCCCGTGCGGTCGATCGGCAGCAGCACCGGCAGCGCGGCGCCGGCCACCATCAGCGAGCCCAGGCGGGCCAGCAGCTTGCGTCGCGAAGTGGTATCGGCGACGTGGCGCGTGGAGCGCTCGAACAGGAGGTCTAGCAGTTTCATGGGGGTCTCCCTTCTTATTGGTGGGCGCTGTGCGAGTGCGCGTGGTTGTGCAGGTACTGTTGCAGGGTGGCGCTGCCCAGGTGCTCGGTCTCGAACAGACTGTCGAGGTGCTCGCGCGAGTTGACCAGACCCTTGGCGCGAAGCACGCCGCCTTTGTCGATCAGTGCGGCGTAGGGCAGCTTGCCGATCTGGTAGGTCATGCCCACTTCCGGCCCGACTACATAGGTGACGTCTTCCAGCTTGTGCTCGCGGATCAGCGCCTGCTGGGCATCCATGTCGCCATCGCTGACGTAGACCACGTCGAGGCGGTCGGCCTGCTCCTTGGCGATGGCTTTGATGGCTGGCAACAGGGATTTGCAGATGGGGCAGGTGGGCGAGAGGAAGAACAGCAGCTGGCCCTTCTCGCCGGCATAGCCGAAGTTCACTGGGCGGCCGTTACGGTCGGCAGCGGTTACCCTGGGTGCGGCTTCGTTGACCGAGACGCCCTTGTCCATCATCAGTGCACCCGCTGGGGCAAGGCGTGCATGGAGTACGCCGATCTGGCGAACCAGGCCCATCACGGCGAAGGCCAGGGCAATCAAGAGGCACCACAGCAGAATGTTGGAGACGATCAAGCCTTCCATATTTCACCTTCCAATAAGTTTGAGCAGACGGGGACCGTTGGCCAGCAGGCCATCGGCGGCGGCATAGATGAGCAGGGCCACGGCGCTGGCGGCGATTACCACGAAGCCGTCGAAGCCGCCCAGGTCGCGGGCTTGCGGCGACAGGCCGGCGACCAGCGCCAGGGCCACCAGCAAGGCATTGCGCGCCAGCAGTACCGGGCGCAGCGGTTGGGCCTGGTCCGGTCCGGCGCAGCCGCAGTCGATATCGCGGCGGCCACGCCAGAGGTTCACCGAAATGGCCAGGGCGTAGCCGGTCAGCAGTGCTGCGGCGGCCATGGCGGCAATTGCTCGGCTGGCGGGTACCAGCAGGGCGAAGGCGATGGCTGCTTCCAGCAGGGGCAGTAGTCGGGCCACTGGCCGTACCAGGCCCTGTGGCAGGAGCTGGTAGTCCTCCACCAGGTCGGCAAAGCGTCCGGGGGCGCGCAATTTGTGCGTCGCGGCGCTGGCCAGGATCACCGCAACAGCGAGCGCGCTGGCGATGGTGTAGATCGGATCAGGTTGCATGGCTGCCCCTTGTCAGTGGCTGAGGACCTGGATCGGCGTCTTGGCAATGCGTTCCATGGTGCCGGTGTGCTTGCCGCTCTTGAGGTCGAACACTTCCAGGCCGCCGCTGATGTTGGTGCCCAGCAGCAGCGGCTGGTCATCGGTGGTGGCGTGCAAGCTCCAGATCGGGTTCGGTGCTTCGAGTGTGCCGATCCGCTTGTGGGTCTTCAGGTCGTAGACCCATACGTAGGGGCTTGGGTCTTCCCACTTCATCGGTTCGTGGGCGTCGTGCATCAGCACATAGAGTCGGTTCAGCTTCGGTGCGACTGTAATCAGCTGCCACCCGCCCGGTGCCCATCCAGCTTTCTTCTCGGTGTCTTCGACCAGCTCCCAGGCTGGCAGGATCTTCGGCTCCTTGCCGGAGAAATCGACCCCGCGGATGGTGCCGGTGGTGGTGACGAAGTAGTAGGTGTCGCCCACGGCGTAAGCGCGTTCCACCAGCTTCTCGGCGTTCGGGTCGAAGAAGGCGGTATGGCTGCGATCGATTTCCTTGCCGTCGTCGTTCAGGGTCACCAACTGGAGCTTGCCGTCGCCGCACAGCGATGCGAAAGCGCGCTTGCCGACCGGGTAGTTCAGCACACAGCCGGGAATCGCGATTTCACCGGCCACGGCCTTGGCCTTGGCGTCGACCACGGTCACCGAGGTGGATGGAGTGAAGTTGTAGACATAGACGAAGCGGTCGTCGCTGCTGGTTCCCAGGGAGTAGCGCTGGGTGAGCATTTCAGCGCGCTTGGTGGGGATCAGTACTTCCCAGGAAGGCGACAGTGTCGAGGTGTCCCAGGCGGTCAGCAGGTCAGTGCGCGTGCCGCGGGTGCCGCGGGAGTAGAACAGGTCGGCGGTGTACAGCAACTTACCGTCGCGGCTCAGGGTCGAGGGCGCGGCAAAGCCGGTGCTGACCATGCCGAGCATTCGCTTCTTCACCGGATCGACTACGGTGACTCGGCCGGCTACGAAGTTTTCGAACTCCACATCGACGATGTAGGCGCGGTGGGGTTCCGGCGGGAAGGGCAAGGTGGCCTGGCCGATGGTATCGGCTGGCAAGTCGGCGCTGGCGTTGCCGAGGCCAATGAGCGAAATGCCCAGTGCCAGCGTTGATTGGGCGAGGATCCTGGTTATTCGCATGGGGGCGGCTCCCTAATTATTGGTCTGGCGGATCGCGGATGCGGGCAGATGTTTGCAGTCCAAGTCTGCCTTTAGTGAGCAGTTGGGGAATTGCTGTCTCTGCCAACCCCTTGTGTGCCAGTGCCACCTGTTTTGGATTGGTGCCAGGGGTTTGATGTGCAGGTTTCAGAATAGTCACGTTGCCAGTCATGGACCGGCTGACATGCATCAAGGCATATTTACGTCGGATCGACGATGATCCCGGCATCGGTGCGGAGCTTGCGGAGGGTTTTGATGAAACCGCTTTCCAAACAGAAATTTCCGTTGGGTCTGGCCGTGGTATTGGTGCTCGGCGGTCTCGGCGCATGGCTGTTACTGCGTCCCACGGGGCTGGGCGATGGCTTTGCCGTTGGTAACGGCCGTATCGAAGCCACCGAAGTGGACGTGGCGGCCAAACTGCCTGGGCGCGTTGCAGAGATCAGCGTGGATGAAGGCGATTTCGTCAGTCAGGGCCAGGTCCTTGCCCGCATGGACACGCGGGTACTGGAAGCCCAACTGGCCCAGGCCACGGCCGAGGTGCGTCGCGCCCAGAATGCCAAGGCCACCGCCGAAGCCTTGGTGGCCCAGCGACAAAGCGAGAAGATTACGGCCAAGGCCGTTGTAAACCAGCGTGAGGCCGAGCAGGTAGCTGCACAGAAGCGCTTCAGCCGGACTCATACCCTGGTGGCGCGCAAGGCCATGGCGCAGCAGCAACTCGATGACGATCGCGCCGTACTCCTGAGTGCAGAGGCAGCCCTGGCGGCCTCCAGGGCACAGGTGTTGTCGGCCGAGGCGGGGGTGCATGCCGCGCAGTCGCAAGTCATCGAGGCACAGTCGGCCATCGAGGCTGCCACTGCCAGTACCGCTCGGTTTGCTGCCGACATCGAAGACAGCCTGTTACGTGCACCGCGCGCTGGGCGTGTTCAGTACCGCATCGCCCAGCCGGGGGAAGTGCTGGGCGCCGGCGGGCGGGTCCTCAACATGGTCGACCTGGTGGACGTCTACATGACATTCTTCCTGCCTGCCGCCCAGGCCGGCAGGGTGGCGCTGGGCCAGGAGGTTCGAGTGGTGCTGGACGCCGCGCCCGAGTACGTGGTGCCGGCCAAGGTGTCCTATGTGGCCAGCGTCGCGCAGTTCACGCCCAAGACGGTGGAAACTTCGAGCGAACGCGAGAAGCTGATGTTTCGGGTCAAGGCACGTATCGAGCCGGAGCTGCTGCGCAAGCATATGCGCGTGGTCAAGACTGGTGTGCCGGGCATGGCCTACCTGCGACTGGACCCGGAGGCCGAGTGGCCTGAGCGCCTGAGCATCAAGGTCCCGCAATGAGCAGTGTGCAGGAACCTGTGGCACGCCTGCGCGGGGTGTCGCTGCGCTACGGCAAGACTCATGCATTGGACGGAATCGACCTGGATATTCCGACAGGATGCATGGTTGGCCTGATCGGTCCGGATGGTGTCGGCAAGTCCAGCCTGCTGGCGCTCATCTCGGGAGCGCGGAAGCTGCAGGACGGTGATCTGCAGGTGCTCGACGGCGACCTGCGCTCGGCAGCACACCGTCGCGCCATTTGCCATCGTGTCGCCTATATGCCGCAAGGGCTGGGCAAGAACCTCTATCCGACGCTTACGGTATTCGAAAACGTTGATTTCTTCGGTCGCCTGTTCGGGCATGACCATGCTGAACGCGAACGGCGTATCGACGACCTGTTGCAGAGTACCGGGCTGGCCCCTTTCAAGGAGCGGCTGGCGGGCAAATTGTCCGGCGGGATGAAGCAGAAGCTCGGCCTGTGCTGCTCGCTGATCCACGACCCGGACCTGTTGATCCTCGACGAACCCACCACAGGGGTCGATCCCCTCTCGCGTAACCAGTTCTGGCAGTTGATCCAGCGCATCCGTGCGAGCCATCCCGGGATGAGCGTGTTGGTGGCCACGGCCTATATGGAAGAGGCGGAGCGCTTCGATTGGCTGGTGGCCATGGACGACGGTCGTGTGCTTGCTACCGGAAGCCCGGCCCTGATTCGCCAACGCGCTGCGAGCGAAAGCCTGGAGGCTGCCTTTGTCGCCTTGTTGCCGGAGCAGAAGCGTCGTGGCTATCGCCCGTTGGTGATTCCGACGCGCCAGGCCGGCGCCGACGTCAAGGTGGCGATCGAGGCCGAGGGGCTGACCTGTCGTTTTGGCGACTTTGTCGCCGTGGATTCCGTCAGCTTCCGCATCGGGCAGGGGGAGATCTTCGGCTTTCTCGGCTCCAACGGCTGTGGCAAGTCCACCACCATGAAGATGCTCACCGGACTGCTGCCAGCCAGCGAGGGGCGTTGCGCCCTGTTCGGCCAACCGGTGGACGCGGCTGACATGGCCACCCGGCGGCGCGTGGGCTACATGTCCCAGGCGTTTTCCCTGTATGCCGAATTGACGGTGCTGCAGAACCTGGAGCTGCATGCGAAGTTGTTCCATCTGCCCGCGGCGAGCATCGCCCTCCGGGTGGCCGAGATGCTCGCACGCTTCCAGCTCGAAGAGGTGCGGCACGTGCTGCCCGGCGACCTGCCGCTGGGCATCCGCCAGCGCCTCTCCCTGGCGGTGGCGGTGATCCACAAGCCCGAAATCCTGATCCTCGACGAACCCACCTCGGGCGTCGATCCGGTGGCCCGCGACGGCTTCTGGGAGCTGATGGTGGAATTGTCGCGCCGCGACGGCGTGACCATCTTCATCTCCACCCATTTCATGAACGAGGCCGAGCGTTGTGATCGCATCTCGCTGATGCACGCCGGCCGGGTGCTCGACAGCGACACGCCGCGCGCCCTTATGGAAAAGCGTGGGCAGGACAGCCTTGAAGCGACTTTCATCCAATACCTGGAGGAGGCCGCGGGGCAGGGCGGCGCGCCGGGCCCTGGCACCATGCCAGCTATCGCTGAGGCGAAGCCAAGCCGCCAGGATGATGTTCGTTTCAGTCCGCAGCGCCTGTTCAGCTATGCGCGGCGCGAGTCCATGGAGCTGCGCCGAGATCCCATCCGGCTGACCTTGGCGCTGCTGGGTACGGTGTTGCTGATGTTCATCATCGGTTATGGCATCAGCCTGGATGTGGAGGACCTTGCCTACGCGGTGCTCGACCGCGACCAGACCACCACCAGCGAGGCCTATGCGCTGAACATTGCCGGTTCGCGCTACTTCATCGAACGGTCGCCGATCCGGGATTACGAGGACCTTGACCGACGCATGCGCAGTGGCGAACTGAGCCTGGCCATCGAGATTCCACCGGGGTTCGGCCGTGACCTCAAGCGTGGCGCCAGCCCGCAGATCGGCGTGTGGATCGATGGCGCCATGCCCACCCGCGCCAGCACCGTGCAGGGCTACGTGCAGGGCCTGCATGCCGACTACCTGCGCGAGCTGGCGCGCCGCAGCACCGGTATCGCCCTGCCGGCCAGCGCGGGCATCGACTTGCGCTACCGCTACAACCCGGATGTGGAGAGCATCCAGGCGATGGTGCCGGCGGTGATCCCGCTGCTGCTGATCATGATCCCTGCCATGCTCACGGCCCTGGGCGTGGTGCGCGAAAAGGAACTGGGCTCGATCACCAACCTCTACGTCACGCCGGTGTCGCGCCTGGAGTTCCTGCTCGGCAAGCAGTTGCCCTACATCGCAATGGGCATGTTCAACTTCCTGCTGATGGCGCTGCTGGCGGTGGTGGTGTTCGGCGTACCGCTCAAGGGCAGCCTGCCGACGCTGCTGGTCGGCGCCTTGCTCTACGTGTGCGTGTCGACGGGCATCGGCTTGCTGATGTCTACCTTCATGCGCAGCCAGATCGCCGCGGTGTTCGGCGTGGCCATCGCCACCATGGTGCCGGCCATCCAGTTTTCCGGCCTGGTGCACCCGGTTTCCTCGCTGGAGGGCGGGGCGGCGCTGATGGGCAAGCTCTACCCGACCGCCCATTTCCTGGTGATCAGCCGGGGCGTGTTCTCCAAGGCCCTTGGCTTTGCCGAACTGGCGCCGTATTTCGTGCCGCTGCTGGTGGCCATCCCGTTGCTGACCCTGCTCAGCGTCTGGGCCCTGAAGAAGCAGGAGGACTGAGGCATGCGCGCTCTGGCCAATATCTTCCATCTGGGCGTCAAGGAATTCCGCAGCCTGCAGCGTGACTACGCCATGCTGGCGCTGATCGCCTGGGCCTTCAGCCTGGGTGTGTATAGCTCGGCGACGGGCCTGCCGGAAACCCTGAACAACGCGCCGATCGCGGTAGTCGACGAAGACCGCTCACAGCTCTCCAGCCAGTTGATCGATGCGTTCCAGCCGCCTTACTTCCGCCCGCCGGTGATGATCGACCAGGCGGGCATGGATCGTGGCATGGACACCGGGCTCTACACCTTCACGCTGGATATCCCGCCGGATTTCCAACGGGACCTGCTGGCCGGGCGCAGCCCTTCGCTGCAACTGAACGTCGATGCCACCCAGGTCGGCCAGGCATTCAGCGGTGCCGGCTACATCCAGAGCATCGTCGGTACCGAAGTACAGCAGTTCGTCCAGCGTTACCGGGGTGACAGCCCCATGCTGACGGGGTTGGCACCGCGGGTGCTGTTCAACCCGAACCTGACGCAGGCCTGGTTCGGCAGCGTGATGGAGGTGATCAACCAGATCACCATGCTGTCGATCATTCTCACGGGCGCCGCACTGATCCGCGAACGCGAGCACGGGACCGTCGAGCACCTGCTGGTGATGCCGCTGTCGGCGTTCGAGATCATGCTGGCCAAGGTCTGGTCCATGGGGCTGGTGGTGCTGGTGGCGGCGGCGCTGTCGCTGGAGCTGGTGGTGCAGGGCTGGCTGGCCGTGCCCATCAGCGGATCGGTGGCGTTGTTCCTGTTGGCGGCTGCGCTGCACCTGTTCGCCACCACGTCCATGGGCATTTTCCTCGGCACCGTGGCGCGCTCCATGCCGCAACTCGGCCTGCTCACCATCCTGGTGCTGATGCCGTTGCAGATCCTATCGGGGGGAACGACGCCCCGCGAGAGCATGCCGGAGCTGGTGCAGTTCATCATGCTGGCGGCGCCGACGACTCATTTCGTCGCGCTGGCCCAGGCCATCCTCTACCGGGGCGCGGGGCTGGACATCGTCTGGCCGCAGCTGCTGGCGATCATCGGCATCGGCAGCGCTTTCTTCGTTGCCGCGCTGACGCGATTCCGCAAGACTATTTCGCAGATGGCCTGATCGGGGCGGCTTTCGGTGGGGGCGGCTTCAGTCGCCGAGCAGGCCGAAGGCCTGCCCATCGGCGTTGAAGGGGCAACTGCGCCGCCCTTGGCGAATGAATTCGCCCCTACAAAAGATCGTTTCGCATTGCGTAGTCCGGATTTCAGCCGGACTACGACACAGATGCCGTGCCTCAGGTACCTGACTTGAGCCTGGTCCAGGCACGAGTGCGGGCGCGTTCGGCGTTACGTTCCAGCGGTGACAGGGTGTACAGCGTGGCCTGGGCTTCAGCGGTGGGGTAGAGGTTGGGGTTGTTGCGGATCGCCGGGCTGACCAGTCCTGTGGCGTCCTTGTTCGGGTTGGGATAGCCGACGAAATCGCTGATCGGCGCGATTACCTCGGGTTGCAGCAGGAAGTTGATGAAGGCGTGGGCGTCCTCAGGGTTTTTCGCGCCCTTGGGAATGGCGAGCATGTCGAACCAGACCGGCGCACCCTCCTTGGGCAGGCGCATGTCGACCACGATCCCGTTGCCGGCTTCCTTCGCACGGTTGGCCGCCTGCGAGAAGCTGCCGGAATAGCCCACAGCCACGCAGATGTCGCCGTTGGCGATATCGGCCATGTACTTGGAGGAGTGGAAGTAGGCGATGTGCGGACGAATCTTCTGCAGCAACTCACCGGCCTTGTCGTAGTCCTTGGGCTGGTTGCTGTTGGGCGACAGGCCCAGGTAGTGCAGGGCGATCGGCATGATCTCCGAAGGCGAGTCGAGCAGGGCTACGCCGCACTGCTTGAGCTTGGCGATGTTCTCTTCCTTGAAGATCAGGTCCCAGCTGTCCACGGGAGCATTCTCGCCGAGCGCGGCTTTTACTTTCTCCGGGTTGAAGCCGATCAGCACAGTGCCGTACATGTAGGGCACGGCAAAACGGTTGCCGGGGTCATTGGCTTCGATGAGCTTCATCAACTGCGGGTCCAGGTGCTGCCAGTTCGGCAGCTTGCTGCGGTCGAGCGGCTGGAACACGTCGGCCTGGATCTGCTTGGCCAGGAACACGTTGGACGGTACCACCACGTCATAGCCGGAGTTGCCGGTCAGCAGCTTGGCCTCCAGTGCTTCATTGGTATCGAAGATGTCGTAGATCAGCTTGGCGCCGTTCTCCTGCTTGAAGGTTTCCAGGGTCTGCGGGGTGATGTAGTCGAACCAGTTGTAGACGCGCAGGGTGCGTTCTTCGGCCTGCGTGCTGGCGGCCAGGAGGCCGAGACTGCAGAGGGTGGCGCCTAGCAGGCGTGGGAGTCTGTGCTTGATCAATTTGGGCAACCTTTGGTGAGGGTTTGAGGTACATAAGCCGATAACTATCTGCTTATCGTGCGCTTTTACAAGCAATGGTCGCGCCATGTTGCTCTATATGCAGATAAATCTCGGTTAAATGGTAGGCCGTGATCTGATTGCGGGGCGTTTCAGTGGGTAGGATTACCGGACGTAACGATCAAGTGGCACCGGCCTACTCAGCTGGCTGCACCAGGAACGAGCATGGCGCTGGACCAAAGGTTCCCCCAGGATTGGGCTTTCGCCAGGTTAGACTAGGTCCAGCACCTGCTCGGCAGAGCCAAGGGTTTCTTCATTCATCCGCGGTCGTTGTTCAGTCATGGCAGCTCCCCGGTCTGGTTGCAATCAATGCAATGAAAGTCAGGTGAGGCGATGGCGGTGTGTGAGGCAAAGGAATCTATCGTGGGGATTGCTTGACCGCAGTCAGGCAATCACCGTACGCAGCAGCTGCCAGACCGCAAAGGCCAGCAGGCAGCCGCCGGCTATGCGGTCGATCCAGCGCATTGCCCGGGCATCGAGACGGTGGCGAATCGTGGCAATACCGAGTGCCAGGATCAGCCACCAGGCAGCCGAACCACAGAAGACGCCCATGACCATCAGCGTGGCGGATGTCGCCGACAGGGGAGAGCCTCCGGCCAAGGTGGCGAAGATGGCGATGAACGACAGGATAGTCAGCGGGTTGCTCAATGTGAGCACGAACACCGAAGCAAAGGCAGGCAGCGCTCGTGCCGGGTCAACGGCGTTAGCGGCGCGTTCTGGCGGCGTGGCGCCCAGCATCTTCAGGCCCATCCAGGCGAGAAAGAGGGCGCCGGCCAATGCGAGGGGCGTTGCCAGCTCAACGAAGTGCCGGGTGATCGCGCCAATACCAAAAGCACCCACGGCGCCATAGCAGGCATCTGCTGCCGCTGCGCCGAGTCCGCTGATGAAGCCGATATGCGTCCCGTGCGCCAGGCTGCGCTGGATGCACAGCAGGCCGATGGGGCCGACAGGCGCGGCGATGGATAGGCCGATCAACGCGGACTTGAGGAATAGCAGGACATCCATACGCTTGCACCCGATATGAAGAGCATCGTGCTTTGTTCTGGTTTCGAGTCTAGCCGGAGGAAAAGTCTTTCTTGGACGCATCCAGCCGGCTTGCCGTGTATCGCGGGATTGCTGGCCAGCTCGACGGGGCGGAGCAGTTCATCGGGGGGCGGTGAAGGTGTTGCGGGAGTTTTTCCGAACGGCGAAGGATGATTGAGCCAGTTCCAGCGTCGGGTATAGCGGTTAGCGTAGAAGTCTCCGGCGCGAGTCACCCCTCTCCGCGCCAGGGGCGACCGGCGTGGAGAAGGGCAGGGGGAGAGGGTTGCCGTCAGAGCTTGATCAGCACCGACTTCAACTCGGTGTAATGCTCGATGGCCGCCGCCCCCATCTCACGACCAACCCCCGAGAGTTTGTAACCGCCAAAGGGCAGGGCCGGGTCGAGGGCGCTGTGGCAGTTGACCCAGACCGAACCGGACTTGATGCGCGGAATCATCTTGTGCACGGCCGACAAGTCGTTCGACCAGATACTGGCACCCAAGCCATAAGGGTTGTCGTTGGCCAGACGCACAGCTTCGTCGATATCGTCGAAGGGCATGGCGACCAGGACTGGGCCAAAGATTTCTTCCTGCACAAGGCGGTGCTTCTGGTCGACGTCGACGATGACCGTGGGCTTGACGAAATAGCCGGGGCCAAAGCCTTCGCCGCCGCAGGCGATAGTGGCGCCGAGTTCACGACCGAGATTGATGTAGCCAGTGACGCGGTCCTGCTGCTTGGCGGAGATCAGCGGGCCCATCTGCACGCTTGGGTCCAGGCCGTTGCCCAGCTTCATGCCGTTGGCGATACCAGCGATGTCCGCGATCACATTGTCGAAGTGCTTGCGGTGCACGTAGAGGCGCGAGCCGGCGCAGCATACTTGGCCCTGGTTGAAGAAGATGGCGGTGGCGGCGCCGGCTGCAGCCTGCTGCAGGTCAGCGTCGGCCATGACGATAGTGGGGGACTTGCCGCCCAGCTCCAGGGTCACGCGCGTCATGTTCTCCATGGCCGCCTTGCCGATCTGTTTGCCGACTTCTGTGGAGCCGGTGAAGGTCAGCTTGTCCACGCCCGGGTGCTGGGTCAGGGCCACGCCTGCGTTCAGGCCAGTGCCGGTAATGACGTTGAACACACCCGCCGGATAGCCGGCTTCCAGAACCAGATCAGCCAGTTTGAGGGCGGTCAGCGGAGTCTCGTCCGCCGGCTTGAGCACCACGGTACAGCCAGTGGCGAGCGCCGGGCCGAGCTTCCAGCAGGCCAGCAGCAGGGGGAAGTTCCAGGCGACGATGGCGCCGACCACGCCCACGGCTTCACGACGGATGAAACCGTGGAACTGATCGTCCGGCATCAGCGGCATTGAGACGTCGACCGTTGCGCCTTCGATCTTGGTGGCCCAACCGGCCATGTAGCGCAGGAAGTCGATGGCCAGTTGCACATCCATCACACGCGCCACGGCGGCGCTCTTGCCGTTGTTCAGGCATTCCAGTTCGGCCAGTTCCTGGGCATCACGCTCCATCAGATCGGCCAGGCGCCACAGCAGGTTCTGGCGTTCGCGCGGACGCATACGGCTCCAGGGGGAATCATCGAAGGCCAGGCGGGCAGCCTGCACGGCGCGATCGACATCCTCCTTGGCCGCCGACGGAACGTCGCCCAGCACTTCGCCAGTAGCCGGATTGCGGAAGCTCATGGCGTTGCCGCTGGCGGCATCCAGCCACTGCTCGCCGATCAGCATTCTATGTTTTCGGGCGAGGAAGGCCTGGGTTTGCGGGAGGATGGGCAGGTCAGCAAGCATGGGGTTCGAGCCTCTGTTTATTGAAGTTGCCCAGGGCTTTCGCAACGCCCATGCCAAGCTGGATTTAATCAATTAACATGTTGATAAATAAAGGTTTATTTGTTTTAGGTGGGTTGATGTGGATGATCCGGCTGTTGCAGTTTGAGACACGATGAGACAGCACTGGAGCACTGCTACGGGCAGGCTGTACGGTGCCGCATGGGCTACTGTCTCAGGGTTGAACACCCTGTCGCGAAATTAGACGCTGGGGCCCTTTGCCAGCATTCCCCAGAGCCCCGCAATTTTTACCTAATTATCTGTTATTGAAGGGATTTCCAGGTCATGGCACACATTGTGTATTCGCCGTGACAGATGCACCTTTTGCTCACCGGGGTGCGCACCATAAGAACAACACCGTGGAGGTCTGACCTTGAACACGACTCGACTCCGGCATCGCGCAGGTACCTTGGCACTAGCCATGGCTTCCCTGCTGTTTGCCCAGGCACATGCAGCAGAGGAGGGCGAAGCCATCCTCAAATCCAAATGCGTGGGATGTCACATCCCCGAGGGCAACGAATCCCTGAGCCGCATCAGCCACCAGCGCAAGACTCCCGAGGGCTGGTTGATGAGTATCGCGCGCATGCAGGTGATGCATGGCCTGCAGATCAGCGACGATGACCGCCGCACCCTGGTTAAGTATCTGGCTGACAAGCAAGGTTTGGCACCGAGCGAAACCGAAGGCGTGCGCTACGCCATGGAGCGTCGCCTGAACACCGTCGAGAAATTCGACGATCACCTGAGCCAGATGTGCGGCCGTTGCCACTCCGGCGCCCGCGTTGCCCTGCAGCGTCGCCCGGCGAAGGAATGGGAGCACTTGGTCAACTTCCACCTTGGCCAGTGGCCGTCCCTCGAATACCAGGCGCAGTCGCGCGATCGCGACTGGCTGGAAATCGCCCTCAAGGAAACCGTACCGGACCTGGCCAAGCGTTTCCCGATGGAGAGCAAGGCCTGGACCGACTGGCAGAAGTCTCGTCCCACGGCCGCTGAGCTGCCGGGCCAGTGGAGCTTCAGTGGTCACATGCTGGCCAAGGGTGATGTGCGGGGTGTGATGACGGTTAAGGCCGATAAGGGCGACACCTTCAGCGTCATCGTCAAGGGTCAGTACGCTGATGGCACCCCGTTCGAGGGTAGCGGTTCGGCAATTCTTTACAACGGCTTCGAATGGCGTGGCAACGTGAAGATCGGCGACACGAACCTGCGCCAGGTCTTCAGTGCGCTGAATGGCGAGATGCGCGGCCGAATGTTCGAGGCCGAGCACGACGAGCGCGGCCTGGACTTCGTTGCCGCGAAGGAAGACAACGCCAAGCTGCTGGCCGTCCAGCCGGCTTATATCAAGACCGGCAGCGAAGCTGAACTGACCCTGGTAGGCAGCGGCCTTGCCGGCAAGCCGGATTTCGGGCCAGGGGTCGAGGTGGTCAAGGTGCTGGAGCAGACACCGGAGCGTGTGCGCGTCCGGGTCAAGGCCGCCGCCAATGCCGCCGCTGGTACCCGCGCCGTGGCGCTGGGGCAGCTCAAAGGCGTTGATCTTGCTGTCTACGACAGTATCTCCGAGGTCAAGGTGGTGCCTGAGTTCTCCATCGCCCGTGTGGGTGAGAACGGCGGTTCGACTCCGAAGGTGCAGGGCCGCTTCGAGGCCGAGGCCTGGGGCAAGGGCGCCGATGGCCAGCCGTACCGCATCGGCTACCTGCCGGCGAAATGGTCGGTTGAGCCCTTCGACGAACGCGCCAAGGAAGACGAGGACGTGAAGTTCGCCGGGAAGATGCAGGCTGATGGCGTGTTTGTGCCGGGCGGCGCGGGCCCCAACCCGGAACGCAAGATGATGACCAATAACGCGGGCAACCTGAAGGTGATCGCGCAGCTGGAAGAGGGTGGTCAGAAAGGCGAAGGTCACCTGATCGTCACCGTACAGCGCTGGAACAACCCGCCGCTGCCGTAAACGGCCAAGGCACGGGCGGGCATACCCCGCCCGGATTCGAAACGACGATTGGGTAAAATTCCGGGAGGTCGCCATGGGCGCAATCTTGAATCTGGTCGAACGCAACCTGCACGAAGTGCGGGTCGATGCCGACCGCATGCTTTTCCACATTCCGAGCAGCTCGCTGTTCGCCACCGACGAAATCACCGGCGGCATCATCGATGCGCTGCGCCAGCAGGGCTGCTCGTCCGAAGACCTGGTGCAACGCCTGGCTGGGCGGTTCGCCGGGCGGGACGTGAATGAAACCCTGCGCGAGCTGATCGCGCTGGAAGTAGTCAGCGACGGCTCGCCGCTGACGCCGGAAATCGGCATCAGCAAGGTCGACCGCACGGCGCTCAACACCGTGGTGCTGAACGTCAACACCGGCTGCAACCTGAGCTGCACATACTGCTACAAGGAAGACCTGGACAAGCCTTCCGCCGGCAAGAAGATGGGCGCGGAAACCGCCGAAGCCTCGGTGGAGATGCTGCTCAAGGAGTCGCCTCACGAAGAACGCTACAGCGTGGTTTTCTTCGGTGGCGAGCCGCTGTCCAATCGCCCACTGATCGAGCACATGGTCGATTATTGCGAGCGGCGTTTCGCGGAAGCGGGCAAACAGGTGGAGTTCATCATGACCACCAACGCCACGCTGCTCACCGAAGAGATCATCGAGTACCTCAACGCTCACCGCTTCGGACTCTCGGTGAGCATCGACGGGCCGAAAACGGTACATGATCGCAACCGGATCACCGTGGGCGGGCAAGGCACCTATGACGTGGTCCGGCGCAAGGCCGAGATGCTGCTGTCACGCTACAACAGTCGCCCTGTGGGGGCGCGGGTCACCCTGACCACCGGCGTCACCGACGTGGAAACCATCTGGGATCACCTGTTCAACGAACTGGGTTTTGCCGAAGTCGGTTTCGCCCCGGTGACCTCCGGCGACATCAGCAGCTTCAACCTGTCCAACGAGGAGCTGATCGAAGTCTTTGCCAACATGAAGAAGCTCGGCCGGCGTTACCTGGAAGCGGCTCTGGAGCACCGCAACATCGGCTTCTCCAACCTGCACCAGCTGATCACCGACATCCACGAAGGCCACAAGAAGGCCCTACCGTGCGGCGCCGGGCTGAAGATGCTGGCGGTGGACCACAAGGGCGAGCTGAACCTCTGCCACCGCTTCACCGGCTCCAGCCTGCCGACCTTCGGCAACGTGCACAGCGGCGTGAAGCAAGCGGAGCTGAACGACTTCCTCTCCCAGCGCCTGGATCGCTCGGGTACCGGCTGCGACACCTGCCGTATCCGCAACCTGTGCTCTGGTGGCTGCTACCACGAGAGCTACGCCCGCTACGGCGACCCGACTCACCCGACTTATCACTACTGCGAACTGATGCGTGACTGGGTGGACTTCGGCATCGAGGTCTACAGCCGGATCATGGCCGTCAACCCGGCCTTCATCAGCCGCTACATCACTCCGCGGAAGGCGCACTGACATGAAACATCTGAAGCCGCTCAACAACAAAGCGCAAATGCTCGATAAAGCCGCAGCCGAAGATCGCATCGAAGAAGTCATAGCCATGAGTGCCGTGGCGGGCTGCACTGCCACCACCGACCCAGGCTGGGAGGTCGACGCATTTGGCGGCGTCGCCTCGCTGTGCCAGCCGATGGAGGCCGACCTGTACGGTTGCTCCGACCCGTGCTGGTGGCCGGCCCAGGTGCCCGACATGATGAGCACCTACCAGGACTGGAACGCCCAGGCGACGAACTCGCAAGAGGATTGGCGCAACCTCGGCACCGTATTCCCGAAAGACAAATGACCGGCGACAAGAACAAGAGGGAAACCGCTATGAAACTCAAAACCATCGCGAGCCTGGCGACCGCCTTCGCCGGCCTCGTACTGGGGGCTCAAACCTGGGCCTCCACCGATTCCGGCCCGGCCCTCAAGGCCGGTCACGAATACATGATCGCCACCAATTACCCGAACAACCTGCATGTGGTCGACCTGGCCAACGATAGCGTCTACAAGACCTGCCGCCTGCCAGACGCCTTCGGCCCCGGCACCGCCATGATGGCGCCGGACCGCAAGACGGCGTTTCTCCTGAACAACCACTTCGGCGACCTGTACGGTGTCGATCTGGACAACTGCAAGACAGTGTTCCACGCCAAGCTTTCGCAGAACCCGGGGGAGAAGGTGCGCTCCATGTTCTCCTTCGCCCTGAGTCCGGACGGCAAGGAGCTCTACACCACCGTCAATCCGACGCAGTTGATGAGCGACCACTATGTGGTCAAGCAGCCGCGCCTGGAGGTCTACAAGACCGACGGCGGCCTGGATGCCAAGCCGGTACGCAGTTTCCCGATGCCACGGCAGATCTACCTCATGCGCGCCGCAGATGATGGCACCCTCTACGTCGCAGGGCCCGACATCTACAAAATGGATGTCAAGACCGGCAAGTACGAGGTAGCGGTGCCTGGCCGCAACTGGCAGCGCCCGAACTACAGCGCCCCGGACGTGCTGTACTTCTGGCCGCACCAGACTACTTACCACGAGTTCTCCATGCTCTACACCACGGCCAAGTTCAAGGACGACAAGCAGGACCTGGCCACCGCCGACTTCATCTATGGCTACGTCAGCATCGACCTGAAGACTGGCAAGACCACCGTCCAGGACTTCGCGCCCCTGACCGAGTTGTACTTCACTGGCCTGCGCTCGCCGAAGGACCCGAACCAGATGTTCGGTGTGCTCAACCGTCTGGCCAAGTACGACATCAAGGAGCAAAAGCTGCTGAAAGCCGCCAACCTGGACCATTCGTACTACTGCATCGCCTTCAACACCCAAGGTAGCAAGCTCTACCTGGCGGGCACCTTCAACGACATCGCGGTGTTCGATCCGGACAGCCTGGAGAAGGTGAAGAACATCAAACTGCCGGGTGGTGATATGTCGATCACCACGACGCAGGTGTTCATTCGCTAGGGAAGGGGCCTTGTGGGCCCTCTTGTGGGGGCGGCTTCAGTCGCTGAGGGCAGCGCAGCTGCCCCCATCGGGTTTGATGGCAGGACTGCGTTCTGCTCAGCGAATGAATGTGCCCCCACAGGTAAAGCGGCCCAGGGAATTCAGCGGGCCCCTGCTTGAGGAACTGACCATCGGCCGCCCGATGCCTGAACCCGCATCCGACCAATGGGTCACTAGACAGGAAAACAGGCTTTATTTACCTTTACGTTTACGTAAAGGTAAATAAAGCCGAATACGTACCCGGGCTCCTGCAAATGGCGGGAGCCAGCTGTTCTGAGTCGATCCCAGTACAACGACAAGAAGGGAAAGCCATGAATCACCAGAGCTACACCCAGGGGCGGCAGGACAAAGCCCTGCTCGCCATGACCATAGGCGCGGCGTTCGACGCCACGGTAGCCAAGTTCCCCGAGCGCGAAGCGCTGGTGGTGCGCCACCAGGGTCAGCGCTTCACCTGGTCCGAACTGGCCGAGGCGGTTGAGCGCCACGCCCGCGCGCTGCTGGCCCTGGGCCTGAAAAGCGGCGATCGCCTGGGTATCTGGGCACCGAATTGCGCCGAGTGGTGCATCACCCAGTTCGCCAGCGCCAAGATCGGTGCCATCCTCGTCAACATCAACCCGGCTTATCGCAGCAACGAACTGGAGTACGCGCTGAAGCAGTCCGGCTGCCGCTGGGTGATCTGCGCGGATGCCTTCAAGACTTCCGATTACCACGCCATGTTGCTGGGCCTGGTGCCTGAACTGGCCGAGGCGAAGCCGGGTGAGCTGGCCTGCGAGCGCCTGCCGGAACTGCGCGGCGTAGTCAGCCTGAGCGCCACGCCGCCGAAAGGTTTTCTTGCCTGGCCCGAGATGCAGCAGCGGGCCGGGGAGGTGAGTAGGGATGCCTTGGTCGAACGCCAGGCCAGCCTGCAGTTCGACGACCCGATCAACATTCAGTACACCTCCGGCACCACGGGCTTCCCCAAGGGCGCCACCCTCAGCCACTACAACATCCTCAACAACGGCTACATGGTCGGTGAGAGCCTGGGGCTTACCGAGCAGGATCGCCTGGTGATCCCCGTGCCGCTCTACCACTGTTTCGGCATGGTGATGGGCAACCTGGGCTGCGTGACCCACGGCTCGACCATGATCTATCCGGGCGATGCCTTTGACCCGCTGACCACCCTGCGTGCGGTGGCGGAAGAAAAGGCCACTGCTCTGTACGGCGTTCCCACCATGTTCATCGCTGAGCTGGATCATCCGCAACGCGCCGAGTTCGACCTGACGAGCCTGCGCACCGGAATCATGGCCGGCGCCACCTGCCCGATCGAAGTGATGCGCCGGGTGATCAGCGAGATGCACATGAGCGAGGTGCAGATCGCCTACGGCATGACCGAGACCAGTCCGGTGTCGTTGCAGACCGGCCCGGAAGACGAGCTGGAGTTGCGCGTGACCACCGTCGGCCGCACCCAGCCGCACCTGGAAAGCAAGATCGTCGACGCCGATGGCAAGATCGTCCCGCGCGGCCAGATCGGCGAACTCTGCACCCGTGGCTACAGTGTGATGCTGGGCTACTGGAACAACCCGCAGGCGACCATGGATTCCATTGATCCGGGCCGCTGGATGCATACCGGCGACCTCGCTTCCATGGACGAGAATGGCTACGTCTGCATCGTCGGTCGCAGCAAGGACATGATCATTCGCGGTGGAGAGAACGTGTATCCGCGTGAACTGGAGGAGTTCTTCTTCACTCACCCCGCGGTGGCCGATGTGCAGGTGATCGGCATTCCGGACAGCAAGTACGGTGAAGAAATAGTCGCATGGGTCAAGTTCCACCCCGGCCACAGCGCCTCAGAAGACGAGCTGCGTGCCTGGGCCAAGGAGCGCATCGCGCACTTCAAGGTGCCGCGCTATTTCCGCTTCGTGGAAGCTTTCCCGATGACGGTGACCGGCAAGATCCAGAAGTTCCGCATGCGCGAGATCAGCATCGAGGAACTGACGCCGCCGCAGGACAAGGTGATGGCCATTCGGTAGAGGCGACCGGGCAGGGGGCGCGCTCGCCCTTGTGGGGGTGACTTCAGTCGCTGAGGGCAGCGGAGCTGCCCCATGGGAGTCGGAAGTGCAGGACCGCGTCCTGCATCGCGAATGAATTCGCCCCCACAGGCAAAGCATCTAGAATGTGCCCCCGATCGAAAACCTATATCCCCAAGGGAGACCATGACAGGCTCTTCTGCCGAGAAAGGCACCATCTCCGTGCACCTGGTCAACGAAGCCCTGCTGGTACTGCGCCTGCGGGGCTTTGACGCGTCAGGGCTGCTCGACCAAGCCGGCATTGGCGCCGAGTTGTTGGGCAAACCCTATGCGCGAGTGTCTTCCCAGCTCTATGCGCAGCTTTGGCGGTTGATCGCCCACGCGATGGACGATGAGTTCTTCGGCATGAACGCGCGTCGGATGAAATCCGGCAGCTTTGCCTACATGACTCGCGTCGCTCTGAAAGAACCCACCGTTGGCGAGGCGTTGAAACGCATCCTGGAGTTCTTTGATCTGGTCTTCGACGACCTGCATCCGCACCTGGTGCATCGGGGCGGGCTGGCGGAAATCGCCCTGGACGAACCATCCGGCAATCAGGGCAGGGCCTTCGCCTACTTCACCTTCTGGCTGATGGTTCACGGTCTATTGTGTTGGCTGGCCGGCAGGCGGATTCCCATCCTGGGTGTTGACCTACGCTGCGAGGCGCCCGGTTACATCGAGGATTACCGGGTCATGTTCAGCACGAACCTGCGCTTTTCCCGCCTGCAGAACCGACTGCTGTTCAATGCCGACTGCCTGGATGTGCCGGTGCGACGTAGCGAGCGCGACCTCAAGCGCTTTCTTGCCGGTGCGCCGGCCAACATCCTGGTGCGCTACCGCGACCCGCAAAGCCTGGCTGCGCGCATCAAGGCCTACCTGCGTAGCGTGAAGCCGGAACGCTGGCCCGATGTGGAGGCGCTATCGAGCCATTTCTACATGGCGCCCTCTACGCTGCGGCGCAAGCTTTCGCTGGAAGGACAGTCCTACCAGGGACTCAAGGACCAGGTCCGGCGCGACTTGGCTATCGCTCGCCTTGACGCGGGCGAGGTCAACTTCAGCGACCTGGCCTTCGAACTGGGCTTTGCCGATACGAGTGCCTTCTACAAGGCGTTCAAGAAGTGGACGGGCTCCACGCCGGGCCAGTACCGCTCGTTGATTCATCCCGACTCGGCGTGATCACCAACCAGCGGTCATTCAGGCGCCATCCGGCGCCCGTTGGGCTTCGCGCTGCTCTGCCCAATACAACCTGCGCGGATAGCCCCCTCTCCCTCTGGGAGAGGGCTGGGGATAGAGCGGTCCGCGAGAGCAACTTGTCAAAACCGCTCACTCAGGTCGGCGCCTTTCGACATTGCCGCCAGCCCCGGGCGGCGCGAACATCCCGGTAATCCAACAAAAACAAGCCGGGAGCCACCCCATGCGCGATTACCTTACCGCTGCCCGCGAGTTCGATTACGAGACTGTCGCCGCCAGCACCCTGGCGGGTTCCCTCGACGCCCTGAATGCCTGCGTCGAGTGCTGTGACCGCCACGCCGAATCGGGCCGCGTTGCCCTCTATTGGGAAGGCCGCGAGGGCCAGCGGGCGACCTGGACCTTCGCCCAGCTCAAGGAGGCGTCTGCCCGTTTTGCCAACCTCCTCCACGCTCAGGGAGTCCGCCCCGGCGATTGCGTGGCGGGCCTGTTGCCGCGTACCCCGGAGCTGCTGATCACCATCCTTGGCACCTGGCGTTTGGGCGCGATCTACCAGCCGTTGTTCACCGCTTTCGGGCCCAAGGCCATCGAGCACCGGGTCCAGGGTTCCGGCGCCAAACTGGTGGTTACCGACCAGACCAACCGGCCCAAGCTCGATGAAGTGGAAGGTGCGCCGCCGGTGTTGACCGTAGGGGACGGCGAAGCGGGCTTCTGGCGTGCTCTGGAGCAGCAGTCGGCCGAGTTCGAGCCGGTGCTTCGCACGGCCGAAGACCCCTTCCTGATGATGTTCACCTCCGGCACCACGGGCCTGGCCAAACCGCTCACTGTGCCGCTCAAGGCGATCGTCGCCTTCGTCACCTACATGCGTGATGCTGTGGACCTGCGCCCCGACGACAATTTCTGGAACCTGGCCGATCCGGGCTGGGCTTATGGCTTGTACTACGCCGTCACCGGCCCGCTGGCCCTGGGGCATGCCACGACCTTCTACGAAGGCGGATTCACCGTGGAAAGCACCTGCCGCATCATCCGCCAATACGGCATCACCAACCTGGCCGGCTCGCCCACTGCCTACCGTCTGCTCCTGGCCGCGTGTGATGAAGTGGAAGGCCAGATAAAGGGCTGCCTGCGTGCTGTCAGCAGTGCCGGCGAGCCACTGACGCCGGAAGTGATCCGCTGGTTCGCCGACGGCCTGGGCTGCACCATCCATGATCATTACGGGCAGACCGAGCTGGGCATGGTGCTGTGCAATCACCACGCATTGGCTCATCCGGTGCGCCTGGGCGCCGCCGGCTTCGCGATGCCCGGCCACCGTGTGGTGGTACTCGATGAGCAGAACCACGAACTGCCACCAGGCCAGCCCGGCATCCTCGCACTGGACCGCCCGCGCTCACCGCTGTTCTGGTTCCCTGGCTACCTGGGCATGCCTACCAAATCCTTTGTCGGCGACTACTACCTGAGCGGCGATACCGTTGAGTTGAACGAAGACGGCAGCATCAGTTTCGTTGGTCGTTCCGATGATGTGATCACCACCTCCGGCTACCGCGTCGGCCCCTTCGATGTGGAGAGCGCGCTGATCGAGCATCCTGCGGTGATCGAGGCCGCAGTGATCGGCAAGCCCGACCCGGAGCGCACCGAACTGGTCAAGGCCTTCGTCGTGCTGCATGCCGGATATACCGGCGACGCTGCCCTGGCCGACGAACTGCAGCAATACGTGCGCAAGCGCCTGTCCGCCCATTCGTATCCGCGTGAAATCGAATTCGTCGCGGAACTACCCAAGACCCCGAGCGGCAAGATCCAGCGATTCCTGCTGCGTAACCAGGAAGTCGCGAAGGCCCAGGCGGCCGCCGCTCACTGATTCGAGGAGAGAACAACGTGCGTATCGAAAATTCCGTATTCCTGGTGACCGGCGGCAGCTCCGGACTTGGCTTGGCCACGGCCCGCGAGTTGATTGGGCAGGGCGGCAAGGTGGTGATGGTGGACATCAACGCCGAAGCCGGCGCCGCCCGTGCCGAGGAGCTGGGCACCAACGCCCGTTTCGTCAAGGCCGACATCACCCGTGAAGACGACGCCCGTAATGCTGTGGCCGCAGCACTGGAAGCCTTCGGTGGCCTCCACGGGCTGGTGAACTGTGCTGGTATCGCGCCGGCCGAGAAAGTGCTCGGTCGCAATGGCGCCCATGGCCTGGAAAGCTTCCGCCGGGTGATCGAAGTCAACCTGATCGGCAGCTTCAACATGCTGCGCCTGGCTGCCGAGGCCATGGCCCAGGGCCAGCCGAACGAAGGCGGTGAGCGCGGGGTGATCATCAACACCGCGTCAGTCGCTGCGTTCGATGGGCAGATGGGGCAGGCCGCTTATTCGGCATCCAAGGGCGGCGTCGCTGCGATGACCCTGCCGGTGGCCCGCGACCTGGCGCGCTCGGGCATCCGCGTGATGTGCATTGCCCCCGGCATCTTCGAGACGCCGATGATGGCTGGCATGCCGCAGGAAGTTCAGGACTCCCTGGCTGCCAATGTGCCATTCCCGCCGCGTCTGGGGCGCCCGGGCGAGTACGCGGCGCTGGCCCGTCACATCATCGAGAATGCCATGCTCAACGGCGAGGTCATCCGCCTGGATGGCGCGCTGCGCATGGCCGCCAAGTAAGCACGAGCTGCAGTTGAACGTAGCCCGGACTTCAGTCCGGGGATCGCAGCGCAAGGGCGACCCGGATTTCGTCCGGGCTACCGAACGAGGAACCGAGAAATGAACATGAAATCCGATCCGATCGTAATCGTCAGCGCCGTGCGTACGCCCATGGGCGGTTTCCTCGGTGACTTCAAGGATGTCACGGCGGCCCAGTTGGGCGCTGCGGCCAACCGTGCAGCGCTGGAGCGCGCCAAACTGGCAGCCGATGCCGTGGACGAAGTGATCATGGGGTGCGTGTTGCAAGCCGGCCAGGGCCAGGCGCCGGCTCGCCAGGCCGCGCTCGGGGCTGGGCTGGATCAAGGCGTGGTCTGCTCCACGGTGAACAAGATGTGCGGCTCCGGCATGAAGGCCGTGATGCTCGCCCATGATCTGCTCCATACCGGCAGCGCCGACGTGGTGCTGGCGGGCGGCATGGAGAGCATGTCGAACGCGCCTTACCTGCTGGAGCGCGCCCGCTCGGGTTATCGCATGGGGCACGGCAAGGTGATCGACCACATGTTCCTCGACGGACTGGAGGACGCCTACGACAAAGGCCGCCTGATGGGCACCTTTGCCGAGGATTGCGCCCAGGCCTACGGCTTTACCCGTGAGCAACAGGACGCCTTCGCCATCGCCTCGCTGACCCGTGCGCAAAAGGCCATGGCCGACGGGCACTTCAATGCCGAGATCGTTGCCGTGGAGGCGAAGGTCGGGCGCGATGTGCGCACGATTGCCAGCGATGAGCAGCCACCCAAGGCGCGCCTGGAAAAGATCCCGACGCTGAAGCCGGCCTTCCGCGACGGTGGCACCGTGACAGCCGCCAACGCCAGTTCGATTTCCGATGGCGCCGCCTCGCTGCTGCTGATGCGCCTGTCGGAAGCGGAAAAGCGCGGCCTGACCCCGCTGGCGCGGATCGCCGGGCATGCGTCCTACGCCCAGGCGCCGAACCTCTTTACGACTGCTCCGGTGGGCTCAATCCAGCGCCTGCTGGCGCGCACCGGCTGGTCGCTGGATGACGTCGATCTGTTCGAGATCAACGAAGCCTTCGCCGTGGTGCCCATGGTGGCCATGCGCGATCTGGACATCTCCCACGATCGCCTCAACGTCTACGGTGGCGCCTGCGCACTGGGCCATCCGATCGGCGCCTCAGGTGCACGCATTCTGGTGACGCTGCTCAATGCGCTGCAGCAGCATGACCTGAAACGCGGCATGGCTGCGGTCTGTATCGGCGGTGGCGAGGCTACGGCCGTGGCCATCGAGCGCATGAGCTGAAGGAGAGTGTGATGATTCCGTCTGAAGAGGATATCCAGATCCGCGACGTCGCCCGGCAATTCGCCCAGGAACGACTGAGACCTTTCGCTGCTGATTGGGACCGTGAACACCGTTTCCCCGCCGAGGCCCTGCGCGAAATGGCCCAGCTGGGCTTTCTCGGGATGCTGGTTCCGGAAGAGTGGGGCGGCGCTGCAACCGGTCACCTGGCCTACGCCATGGCGCTGGAAGAGATCGCCGCCGGCGACGGTGCCTGCTCCACCATCATGAGCGTGCACAACTCGGTGGGCTGCATGCCCATCCTCAAGTTCGGCAGCGACGAGCAGAAGCGGCGCTTCCTGCGCCCGCTGGCCGAAGGCGAGATGCTCGGCGCCTTTGCCCTCACCGAGCCCCAGGCCGGCTCGGACGCCAGCGACCTGCGCACCCGCGCGCGTCGAGATGGTGATTTCTACGTCCTGAATGGCAGCAAGCAGTTCATCACTTCCGGTAGCCACGCCGGCATGGTAATCGTCTTCGCCGTCACCGATCCGCAGGCTGGCAAGAAGGGCATCAGCGCCTTCATCGTGCCTACTGATACTCCCGGTTACCAGGTGGTTCGGGTGGAGGACAAGCTCGGCCAGCATGCTTCGGATACCTGTCAGATCCAGCTGGACGAGGTGCGCATCCCGGCCTCCCTGCGCCTGGGCGCTGAAGGTGAGGGCTATCGCATTGCACTGTCCAACCTGGAGGGCGGTCGCATCGGCATCGCCGCGCAGTCGGTGGGCATGGCCCGTGCGGCGTTCGAAGCGGCGCGTGACTACGCTCATGAGCGGCAGACCTTCGGCAAACCGATCATCGAGCACCAGGCGGTGGCCTTCCGCCTCGCCGACATGGCCACCCAGATTGCCGTGGCACGGCAGATGGTCCATCACGCGGCCGCCCTGCGCGAAGCCGGCATGCCGTGCCTGACGGAGGCATCCATGGCCAAGTTGTTCGCCTCGGAGATGGCCGAGAAAGTGTGCTCGGCAGCCATCCAGACCCTGGGCGGTTACGGCTACTTGAAGGACTTCCCAGTGGAGCGGATCTACCGCGACGTGCGCGTGTGCCAGATCTATGAAGGCACCAGCGATGTGCAGCGCCTGGTGATTGCACGCAACCTTTGACCTTGTGGGCGCTGCGCTGCAGCCCTTGGCGAATGAATTGGCTCTGACGCTGTTATGTGTTGCAACTGGATGCATCCCTTGTAGGAGCGAGGGGGACGCCGAGTCCTTGCTCGCTAACCGGACCTTTTTCGCGAGCAAGCTCGCTCCTACGGGCTCTCAGTTCCATGGTTGATCGCTGGCAACAGCTAACGCCGATAGCGCCAATAAACTCGCCAACCGGGCCAGAGGTCCGGCCTCCAATTTCATCCAGGAGTTCCCCATGCCTTACGAAACACTGCTGGTGGACCAGGCCGACGGCGTTGGCCTGGTCACCCTGAACCGCCCCGAAGCGCTGAACGCCATCAACACCGCGCTGATCGATGAACTCAACCAGGTACTCGATGCCTTCGAGCGCGATGCCAACATCGGCTGCGTGCTCATCACCGGTTCGGCCAAGGCTTTTGCAGCGGGCGCCGATGTCAAGGAAATGGCCGAGCTGTGCTTCCCCGGCACTTACCTCGACGACTTTCTCGGCCGCTGGGACCGCGTAGCCGAGCGACGCAAGCCGATCATCGCCGCGGTTGCCGGGCATGCTCTCGGCGGTGGCTTCGAACTGGCGTTGATGTGCGACTTCATCATCGCTGCCGACAACGCGCGCTTCGGCTTGCCGGAGGTGAAACTGGGGGTGATTCCCGGTTCCGGTGGCACCCAGCGCCTGACCCGGCTTGCCGGACGCGCCAAGGCCATGGAGATGATCCTGACCGGGCGCAGCATGGATGCCGCTGAAGCCGAGCGGTGTGGTGTAGTGGCGCGGGTGGTACCGCTGCCGGAGCTGCTTGATGCAGCGATGCAGAGCGCCCGTCAGATCGCTGCCCAGTCGCGCACGGCCGTGCTGCTGCTCAAGGAATGCGTAAACCGCGTCGACGAAGGCTCCCTCGGCGAGGGCTTGCGCTTCGAGCGACGGCTATTCCAGGCCGTCTTCGCCACACCGGACCAGAAGGAAGGCATGGGCGCTTTCATCGAGAAACGCAAACCGGTGTTTGGGAAGCAGTAACGCGCAAGCCCGTGCAGTCATTGTGGGTGCGCATTGATTCGCAAAGTAGCCCGCTGGGCTGCCAGATCAAGTTCCTGGGGGCTGCTGGCGCAGCCCTTTGCGAATGAATTCGCACCCACAGGAAAAGCAGCAGCCCCGAGGGGGCTTCAGCCGCGCTCTGTTTTCTGCTCCTGCGCCGTCACCTGCTGGCAAATCTCGATGATCTGCTCGCGCATCCAGCGGTTGGCCGGGTCCTGGTCGGTGCTTTCGTGCCAGTAGAGGTGGGTCTCCAGTGAGGGGACGTCGTTCACTGGCAGGTCGACATAGTGGAGGTCCTGGCGGCGGGCGAAACGCTCCGGCACGGTGATCGCCATGTCGGTGCTGTGCAGCACGGTGGAAGCCATCAGGTAGTGCTGCGAGCGCAGTGTCACTTTGCGCTGGATGCCCATCTTGCCCAGTGACAGGTCGATGTAGCCGAGGCCACTGCGCCGGCTGGAAATATGGATGTGCGACAGCGAAAGGTATTCCTCCAGGCTGATCTTGTCCTTGGCCAGCGGGTGGCCGCGACGCATGGCGCAGACGTAGCGATCTTCCATCAGCTTGACGTGGCGCACTTGCGGGTCAGTGTTAAGCGGGGCATCAACTGCGAAATCGAGACGGCCGGCGGCCAGTTCCTTGGTGGTTTCCCGTCGCTTGGCCAGGAAGCTTTCGATCTGCACGGTCGGGGCGAGACGTCGCAGGCGCTGGAACAGCGGCGGCAGGATCACCGTTTCGGTGAGGTCGGTCATGCTGATGCGGTAGGTCTTGTTCGCCTGCGCCGGGTTGAAGGTGCGGCTTTCCTGTACCGAGACGCGCAGTAGCTGCAAGGCATTGCGCACGGGTCCGATGATGTTCTGGGCCATGGGCGTGGGCACCATGCCCTGGGCGGTGCGGACGAAGAGTGGATCGTTGAAGGTTTCCCGCAGGCGGGCGAGGGCGTTGGAGACAGCGGGCTGGGTGATGCCGACGATCTGCCCGGCGCGGGTCAGGTTGGCCTCGGTGTAAATGGCGTCGAAGACGATGAAGAGATTGAGGTCTACCTTGTTCAGATTCATGCCGAGCGTACTCCTTACCTTGTTCTTATCGATGGGACATATATCGGTGATGAATGTTCATACATGCGGATAATAGGCTAGGTAAATCTTACGCCCTGTTCTAGCATTCTTTCCAGACCTCCCCGTCGTTCCACATCATTTTCAGAAGGTAAGCCCGCATGGATTTCGCCTATTCCCCGAAGGTCCAGGAACTGCGTGAACGCGTCACCGCATTCATGGACGCCTACGTCTACCCAGCCGAGCCGGTGTTCGAGCAGCAAGTCGCCGAGGGCGACCGCTGGCAGCCCACCGCGATCATGGAAGAGCTCAAGGCCAAGGCCAAGGCTGAAGGTTTGTGGAACCTCTTCCTGCCGGAGTCGGAATACGGCGCGGGTCTCACCAACATGGAATACGCACCGCTGGCCGAGATCATGGGTCGGTCCTTGCTGGGTCCGGAGCCATTCAACTGCTCCGCGCCGGATACCGGCAACATGGAAGTGCTGGTGCGCTACGGCAGCGAAGCACACAAGAAACAATGGCTGGAGCCGCTGCTTCGTGGCGAGATCCGCTCGGCCTTCGCTATGACCGAGCCGGGCGTAGCCTCCTCGGACGCGACCAACATGGAAGCCCGCGCTGTACGCCAGGGTGACGAGTGGGTCATCAACGGCCGCAAGTGGTGGACCTCGGGCGCCTGTGACCCACGCTGCAAGATTCTCATCTTCATGGGGCTGTCCAACCCGGATGCGCCGCGCCACCAGCAGCACTCGATGATCCTGGTGCCGATCGACACCCCCGGGGTGAAGGTCCTGCGCCCGCTGCCGGTGTTCGGTTATGACGACGCGCCCCACGGCCACGCCGAGGTGGAGTTCGAGAACGTCCGCGTACCTTACGAGAACGTGCTGCTGGGCGAGGGCCGTGGTTTCGAGATTGCCCAGGGTCGCCTCGGCCCAGGCCGTATCCACCACTGCATGCGCTCCATCGGCATGGCCGAGCGCGCACTGGAGTTGATGTGCAAACGCGCCGTGAGCCGCACTGCGTTCGGCAAGCCGCTGGCACGTCTGGGTGGCAACATCGACAAGATCGCCGACTCGCGGATGGAGATCGATATGGCTCGCCTGCTGACCCTGAAGGCGGCGTACATGATGGACACCGCAGGCAACAAGGTAGCCAAGAGCGAGATCGCCCAGATCAAGGTGGTGGCCCCCAACGTCGCCCTGCGGGTAATCGACAGGGCCATCCAGATCCACGGTGGTGCGGGTGTCTCCAACGACTTCCCGCTCGCGTACATGTATGCCATGCAACGCACCTTGCGCCTGGCCGATGGCCCGGACGAAGTGCACCGCGCAGCAATCGGCAAGTACGAGGTTGGCAAGTACGTGTCGAAGGAGATGCTGCGTACCAGCGGTCACTGATCGACCGCGACGAAGGGAACAAGGCCTGCTGATGCGGGCCTTGCTTTTTAACTGTCTGCCATGGGGGAAGGGGCAGGGCGGGGACGCTCGATATCGCCCAGGCCCTTTGGCAAGCTTGGCGAATGAATCCGCCCCTACATTGGATTCGGCGGCTCATCCAGACCGTAGGATGGGTTGAGCGCAGCGATGCGCGTCGATCGCAGTCCGGCGCTTAACCATCCTAGACACGGCCCGTCACCAAGCTCCCTTCGGCGGCTCTGCCAGCTGGTTTCGCAACCACCCCATTCGCAAGTGCAGTTGCGCGGCAAAGGCGCGCGCGGCCAATTCTTCTCTGAAGGTCAGGCCGCGCTGCCCCAGACGCACTTGCCAGAATACCTGGCCATTCTTCTCGATGGCGTCAATCCGCACCTCTTTCATCGTTCCTCACTCTCTAGTCGCCTCGGGCTGGTGGTCCCGTGTCTTGAACAGGGACAACAACACACCGCCCGCCAGGAGGCCGAAGGTTACGCCAAGCGATAGCAGCGGGGGAATCTTGCCAATGAAACCGTGCAGGAAAATCTTGCCGCCGATGAAGATCAGCACCAAGGCCAGGGCGTACTTCAAATAGACGAATCGGTGCATCAATGCCGCCAGTGCGAAATACAGGGCACGCAGGCCGAGGATGGCGAAGATGTTGGAGGTGTAGACGATGAATGGGTCCTGGGTGATGGCGAAAATTGCCGGGACGCTGTCCACCGCGAACACCAGGTCGGCCAGTTCGATCAACACCAGTGCCAGGAACAGCGGGGTGGCATAGAGCAGCGCCTTGTTCTGCCCGGCAGGCTTCTGGCGCACGAAGAAGTGCGCGCCGTGCAGGTCATCCGTGACCCGGATATGGCGGCGGATGAACTTCAGCACGGGGTTGTTGGCCAGGTCCGGGTGAGTCTCCTGGCGGGCAAAGAGCATCTTCACGCCAGTGAGCAGCAGGAAGGCACCGAAGACGTAGAGGATCCAGTCGAACTCCTTCACCAGGGCGCTGCCCAGGCCGATCATGATGGCGCGCAGCACCACCACGCCGATGATCCCCCAGAACAGCACACGGTGCTGATAACGGCGGGGGATGGCGAAGAAGCCAAAGATCATCGCCATGACGAACACGTTGTCCATCGACAGCGACTGTTCGACCAGGAAGCCGGTGTAGAACTCCAGGGCACTTTGCGCGCCGAGCTCGAACCAGACCCAGACACCGAAAAGCACACCCACGCTGAAGTAGCCACCGTATAGCAGCAGGCTCTCGCGCATCTCGATTTCGTGCTGGTCACGATGCAGCACACCGAGATCGAAAATCAGCAGGGCAAGGACGATACCGAGGAAAGCCAGCCACAGCCAAGTGGCGGTGCCGAGGAAATCGGCGGTGAGAAAAGCATATAGAGCTGTCATGAGCCCCTCCTTACTGTCGTAGTTGACTGGTCAACAGTGACTCCGACATGGCGGCTGGCAGCCGTCAGAGGGGCCCGGTGTCACATGTGCAAAGCCTAAACATGGCCCGTGATCGGGAAAACAGGCGGCTTGTAACAAGGCTTTGCCTTTGTGAGTCACTTCAGATGGTGCGACTTATTCTCAGGTGATAATTAATGCTAGTAAGAATTATCCTGCCACCATCAGATTCCTGCTGTCTGCATGGTCCCGGAGCCTTGCAAAAAAAAAGGCTCATCGCGGAATCTGGGGGAGATGCGAGTTGACAGCCGGATAGCCGGTACTCTCTCTGTAGGAGCCAGCTTGCTGGCGAACATGTGCCATTCGCGATTCGCCAGCAAGCTGGCTCCTACAAGGTTTCGCGCGCCTTCGATGTGTCACTCCGCCCGACAAGTCCGCCAAGGAGGTGTTGCAGGCTGATGCGACAGAACGATTCCCG
>NZ_JAGTIS010000019.1 GCF_018704125.1 Metapseudomonas boanensis
CAGCGCTACGTCACGCGCTACAACACCGCCAGGCTCCATAGCTATAACGGGTATCGGTCGCCAGTTGCGATGGAAAGGCTGGCGGCGTGAAGCCTTAACTGGTGTCCAGAATTACTTGACCAGTTCAGCTTGCTCGCGAACATCCCCAAGCTTTCGCTAGCAAGGGGCCGCTGGCGGAGGTGCTTGTTTGCGCTCAACCCAATCGAGTGGCCGGTGTATACGGGGCTGGATCGATGATCGGCTCGCGCTCCAGCATAAGGTCCGCCAGCAACCGGCAGGACGCAGGAGCGAGGACGAGCCCGTTACGGTAGTGCCCGCAGTTCAGCCAGAGGCCGTCGAACCCCGCCACCGGGCCAATGAAGGGAATACCTTCCGGCGAGCCAGGGCGCAGTCCGGCCCAGTGCCCCACCAATTCGGCGTCGGCCAGGCCCGGTAGTAGCTCGAAGGCAGATGCCTTGAGACTTTCCAGGGCTTCTTCGGTGGGGGTCTTGTCGAATCCGGCGTGCTCCAGGGTGCTGCCAACGAGGACGTGACCGTCACGCCGCGGAATCGCATAACGTCCCTTGGCCAGCACCATCGACGGCAGGAAGTCCTCCGCGCATTTGAACAGGATCATCTGCCCCTTCACGGGTTCCACCGGCAGTTCGACGCCCAAGGTTCCCAACAGCTCCCCACTCCAGGCACCGGCAGCCAGCACCACCCGATCGGCCAGGAGTTCGCCTTCGACCGTGCTCACACCGGTGACCCGCTGGCCATCACGGACAAAACCGCGCACTTCGCACGACTCATGCAAGGTCACGTTCGGCATCCGTAGCAAAGCCTCTCGCAGGGCACGAGTCAGACGCGGGTTGCGCACATTGGCCACGCCCGCCATATAGATCGCCCGCTGGAAACCCGGTCCGAGCGGGGGAACGGCGGCATGGACCTGCGCCATATCGACCGGGGCCAACGGCCGCCGCTGGGCGGCGGCCCAGGCCAGCGCCTCAGCCTCATCCTCCAGGTCCAGCCAGTAGAGCCCCGTGACGAAGACCTCAGGGTCCACACCAGTTTCTGCGAGCAGTTGCTGACCGAGCTGCGGATAGAAATCCTGCGACCAATGCGCCAACGCCGTAACGGCCGAGGAGTAACGCCAGGGATAGAGCGGGGATACGATGCCTCCGCCCGCCCAGGAGGACTCGCGTCCGCAAGGGCCCTTGTCGAGTACTCCGACACTCAATCCCTCCCGCCCAAGGATGCTTGCGGCAAGGAGACCTATGACGCCCCCCCCCACTATCAAGACGTCCATAGCGCCTCCTCGCATAGCAACAGACGACCCCTGCAGAGAAGCGGGATGTTATACGCGAGCCTCAGGAGGATGACCAGCGGAACGGAGCCGCCGGAGATATTCCTAGTACGTCATCTCCGCACAGCTCAAAACTAAGGTGCCGAAAATACGAAGGCGCCACTCTAGGCGCCTGCGCAGTGCGGTTTGCGGACTTCCGGTCAGTCCCGTTCCCGGAAGAACTCCTTGGTGACGTCAACGATCGACGTCACTGTTCCAAAAAATCCTCCGGCGTGTCTGATCGGTTTCAGGTTCGATCGGAATGGGGTCCAGGCCCTCACAACCAATGCAGACAGTCACGGTTTGCTCGTTGCCCTTTTCATCCGTGACCGGGACAGTGGTGATAATGGGCGGAATGGGCATACCACCGCCGGCAATATCTGTCGTCCTCTCAACATCACAGGAACGTGGGTTGAAGAGATTCACCCGGTAACCGGTGGCGATGCCCAGCGGCCTGGAGCAGCCGTTCTCCGAAGTACCACCGGGCCGGTACGAGTTGAAGAAGATCTGTCCCCCTGCAATCGTCGCCGGATTGACAATCTGTTCTCCTCGTCCTGCCAGGTCGAGGAGCCAGCCGCGTTGACCTTTGCCATTACATTGGTCACTGCTAGTCACATCACCAATCAGGCTTCCGTCTAGATCCACTGGAGAGTCGGAAGCCTCGGCTGGTTGATCAACGAAGACGTAGAAACGATCCTGAACATCTTGCACGAAGGGGTAATCAGTCTTCAAGGGACGTTCGCGATTACCTGAGCCGATGCCAACATAAACACTGTTCTTGACCACTGCAACGCTCGGCTGATTCAGGAAGCGCCGGGTGTTGTTCAGGGTATTGGCAACCTTGACGGTCCTCCATAGGGCGGGACTCAGGGTCGTCAAGGCTCCAGTGGAGTCCAGGGTCGAGAAATTGATGCGATAGAGCCCACCCGCAGCATCGGCCGCATAGGCAAAGTCAATTACGCCATCGAAATTCATATCGACAGAAGCCAAGTCCGCGACAACCGGGGCATCGGTAGTCAACTGTTCCGGACCAGCAATCAAGGTGCCATTGGCCGCGTCGAGTACGTAGATGCCCTTGCCCTTGACATTGAGATCACTGCAGTCGAGGGCCGCTTGCGTCGCATCCAAGCAGGAATCATAGCCCCCCCCAAACATGATGATCGGCTGCATCACACCAATGACGGTATATCCCCCCAGATACCCGGACACTGGCGTCGACCAAGTCTGCCCAAGATCGGAAAAGCCGTTACTACAACTGGCAGGCTCGCTGCTTGTACAGCCGACGCGCCAGAGCAAGGCGGGGTTTGTCGGGTTCGTAACGTTGAACCCATAAACCATCCGGCCACCACGTCGCATGGTCGGGAAGATGTAAGCAAGGTCTACTGCGCTCTGTTGGTTGTAACGAACCAGTTGACCGATTGACCCATCGAAGAAGTAATCTTTTGGGGATTCGCCTGCTTCGGCCTCGCCGAATGCGATCGGCGGTTCATTGTTATACAGCCGCTCAATCTTGCTGTAGTGCTCCGGAGCGATAAAAGACCACTGTTCGACTCCATCCTCGGCCCGCACGGAGCGGAACAAGCCGTCATTAGCACCATAGAATGCGTAGATCCCGTTGTCGTCGCCATAGTTGATGGTCAATGGGCGGGAATGGATCACATCGCCATGCAGGCTGGGTCTTACCCCTTGGTCGTCAGGATTTTCCCCCTGGCCCTGCTCACGCCCATAGAGATACTCAAGCCGGTGGGCGTCGCCCAACGCATCTGCGGAAGTCATGGGCGTCAATCCAGAACTGCCAACAGTCAGGATTGCCCGCTCGCCCAAGTCTGATTGGCGCGTAACCTGCGCCACCCCTCCCTTCTCCACGAATGGGCCATCCGGCAAATCGGACCATGCACTGGTAGTGCTACCCAAGCATTGCCCCAACGGCGCTGGCGTCACACCAAGGTCCTCCCAATAGTCTCTAGAGTCGCTCGTCCAGTAACTGGCAGCACACTCCGCCGCAAATCCCGTTAGAGGATTGATCGCCTGCAAGCGATTGACATCGGCTAGTTCAGGAACACCGTTGAACAGGGCAATCTGATACCGCTTGAGGTTTCCGTACCAACGTGGGTCCCCGTATGGCCTGAACATCCCAATGAAGACCTGGTTTTCTTGTTGCGCTCGATTGGTAGCGCTCAGGGGTAATGTAACGGCCGCAAAGGTAGAGCTCACGGAAAGAATGTCTGATAGTGCACTGTCAATCGCACTGACGATCTCGCCCTCACTCTTGGCAGCAAAATACCTTCCCCCGCCAACGCCCTCGGAGGCACTAAGCATCAGACCAGTCTGCTGGGCGTTCTGCTGTTTATTGAAGACATCGATTGTGTAGGTGGTAATCTTCACCCGCGGCGGGAGTTGCTCGTCTGAGCCAGTCCCTGCAACAGGTACGCCATAGTTATGCAGGAATTTTGCCCAGTCATCGAAGTTCCAATCACGTCCGGCACTCGTATTAGATGATCCGTTGGGGGTAACCACCGTGCTGGTACTCCCCCCTTGAGTAACAAGAAGCTTGTCACCCGCGCTCCCCTTCCCACACGACTGGGTTTGACTAGTCGAGCACTGACAGTCTGCTTTCCCTACGCACCAACCGCTTCCAGAAGACTCTGCCACAGTGCAACTGGCGATATCCGAACTCTGGTTGGCTTTGTAGCACTGAGCGGAAAATCCCAGGTTGACGACAGGATCAGTAACCGTCGTAACGCTAAAGCCCGGGATCGCCAACGGCGCTGGCGTTGAGGTCCCAGCCAGGCCATCTGGCGAGCTCCCAACTTCTGCATAAAGCGCCGTCAAAGCGGCCGTGTTTTCACTGCTATCGAGAACCGGTCCGCTCTGGTCAGGGTTGCCAATGAATATGAGATAGGTATTGACGCAAAGATTATCGGTGGTCAGCGGAGACTTGAAGGTGGAGTAGTTCGTCGCATATGCGCTGGAGTCCGCTAATGAAGGCGTCCCCGCCCCACCATCACTCTGCTGCCTGCCCGCCAAGTAGTTGTAGACGTCGTACATCAGGTCCCCATAGGGGGTATTGGAGTTCCTCTTCTCTGTGGGGTCTTCGATACCGACCTCTATGGCCGTCAATTTGCTATTCAGGCTGGCCAGGCTGCTGTCAGTCAGCTCCTGCAAATTGAATCGAACATAGCCACCATCCTCGTTGGCGTTACCCTGCGTCGTAAACTCAATGAGCGCGACATTGGCCTTACCTACGAGCCCTGCCACGGAGCTCCTGATCGCACGGACCTCGGACTGCCCCTGAGTGAAGCCACCCGGCCACTTCTGAGCCTGTCTGGACCAGTTTGAAGTGTTATCCAGCACGAAAATGACGTTAGGCAAGGGACCAGGACCACCGTCGCTCCCCACGAAGATGTCGATATCTTCTGCGAAGGCCGACAGCGCAATTGAAAAGAGCAATAGAACGCTCTTCAAGCACCCGAGGAAAAGTCTGTTCATTTCTATGCCCTTGCGCCCTTACGACCCTGGACAGGCCGTCGCAATATTATTGCTCGTTGCCCGAATGGCAATGCCTTGCCGCACCGTTACTTCTGCCCCGGTTACTAGGTCAGTGGCGGTTGCAAGGAGCTCCCACACTGAATTGACACACATGGAGTTCTCACCCGGGATAAAACAGCTGGCGTCCTTAGCATTATCTAGATTCAACTCGGAGTTCTTGATGGGAATCACAATCACGCAGGACGGAGTGTCCAGTTTGACGGCTATATCAACTGCCTTGTCGCCATTGAAGTCGTAACACTTGCGATTAGACTCTTCACAGGATGTCAAGAACACCGAACCCGGCGTCTTGATGAACTGAGCCGAACTTATGGCCTCTTCGATTGCAGCATTGGCCGCATGCTTGGAGAGGTTCCGACTCTCCATGTTGTGGATGACCTTCAAGTTGGTCTGGGTAAGGTTGAAACCACTGATGGCCAGCAAGGTGACCAACAGCAGCATGATCAACGCCACCAGCAACACCACGCCGCGCTCTTGCTTCCTCAAGCGCTCTTTCATGGCAACTCCCTCCTGCCCGCCACATTCCGCAGATGGACCGTTGTGGAGTACAACTGCCGCTTGTAGCCTTTCAATGAGTCTGGAACAACGTACGTTACGCCGGCCAAGACATAATCGTTGTCATCCGTATAACCTGAGGTTGGCTCGGGGTTTCTCGCTATCAAATAGACTTTCACGGAAACGACGTCAGCCCACTGCGCACCTGCCGGCGTCCGCGTGAAGGAATCAACCGTCCCGTCGCCGGTCGTATCCAGTCCGTACTCGAAGCGGATTATCTCGATATCGTCCACCAAGGAGGTGACGGTTGAATAATCGTTCCCCAGCAACTCGGCCCGCATCAGTACATCAGAGCTGCTGACGAAATAGACCCGACTGAGCATCTGATATCGCGGTGCCAAGGCCGTGCAGTCACGCGCCTTCAGATCCAGATCGCCAGTATTCGCGCTCAGTTTCAGTTCACCAGGCGCGAGCGACTTGCAGGCGGAAACCTGGATATGGAAGTTCGCGCCCGCCAACGCACACCCCGGCGAGCCCAGTGCACAGGTACTGGCTCGACGAATGGCGATAAAGTCAGTCCCACTTTTCGGACTGGAGCAATTGGTACCACCTCCAAGCGCACCCTGGACGGGGTACCCCATGGCGGCCTCTAGATCACTTTCACTGGTTGGACAGAGCGGAGGCACCGACGCCGGAAGTGTCTGTGCGCCCGCCTCCCCCCAGTAGCCGGCGTTCTCGAGCTCATCCTCCAGAAGCCGGAGCACGTAGTTACCGTTTTCGATCTGCCGACCAGTCCGGTCAATCTCCGTCCTGACCTGATTGTCTTTGAGGAAAATCTCGGTCACCGCTATCAGTATCACCAGCCCCAAAGTCATAGCGATCATGATCTCGACGATCGAGAAACCCTTCTGGGAAATCATGGGTGACTTGGCCAATGACATGATCACTCCCCCAGGAAACCCAATACGACATCAACACTGGCCGTCCGCCGCAGGCGGTCGTCATCACCATACAACCCCTTCCCGCAGTCCGATGCCGGTGCGACAGTCGGACTCAGCCCTTGCCAGGCGACCGTAACTCGAATAGTGGTTTGCTTGCCGGCGCCACCGCTTGCGACATTTTCGATACAACCCCGCGCACCGATGACGCTGCCAAGCTTCTGCGTAGAGTCGGAACCTGAACTGATCTCAGTCCCGCGAAGGGCCTCATTCCAGGCACACAAGTCGTAGTCCACTGAATAGCTCGTCGGGCACGTCTGAGCGTCAGCTCCGTAGACTTCGCTCCCGCCATACGAGCCATCCCGGGCGACCTTGGGATTGTTGCGAATCCTGTTGGCCATATCCTCCACCAACCGCAGCGCCTGGGACCGCTGATAGGCTTCGAACTGACCATTGAGCATCTTGGAGTTCAAGCCAGCCAGCCCAAGGAGCCCAACGGCGAGCACCAGAATGGCCACCAGCACCTCGATCAAGGTGAACCCTCTAGATGAACAGGCACTCCGGCACCTCATATCAGCAGCCCTCATTGCTGGACGTCACCCGCCCATCAGTGCCAAGGGCCAAGCAGCTGATCTTCGCCTCTTCATCACCGATGGCACTGCTGACCTCAAAGGTAACTGCGGTTGCAACCCTTCCGGATGCACTGAATTGGACCTGCACAGCCGATGCCTCTATTTCTACGCCTGTAACCGCGGAGTGGCTGATCAGATCTGGTTGCCCAGCGACGGGGTTCGCCAATGTCCATCCGGCGGCCCAGCCACTGGAATGGCCGGTCAGTATCATTGAACGATTGCGTTTGACCGCCTCGGAACGGGCGAGCACCAGATCCCCATGCAGGTCACTTACGGTGGCGCGAACGCGCTGGGCGGCGATGAAGCTTTGATAGGAGGGAACGGCCACGCCTATCAGCACTGCCAGCAGAGCGATGGCGACCATCAGCTCGATTAGGGTGAACGCCCGCTGCATCGACCGCCCTGAGAGCTTGTCTGGCAGAGGGCCGCCGTCTCGCTGCCCGCCACTCAACCTCACCAAGAGCCGCCCGTCCATGTCTTTCCACCGCTCTGATCGATGGTCAAGTCACCGTCACCAGCCTGAGCTGTGCCCGATTTAGGAGAAGCGGTGATAGTGAATGTTGGTGGAGCATTGCCAACATCACCGATGGAGATAGTGTAGTTCTTAGAGACACTGGCAGGCTCCGTGGCATTTAGGTCGCTGATATTCGCCGTGTACTTCCTAGCATCCATCAGATACTGCTGCTGCTTCTGGGCGAGATCCATCAGATAGGACTGCGCCTCTCCTCGATTCGCCCGAATGACGTAACTCGTGTAGGAAGGATACGCAACCGCCGCGAGAATCCCGATGACGGCAACAGCGATCATGAGCTCGACCAACGAAAAGCCAGACTGGTTCTTTCGCATACCTGACGGTTCCTTGCACGTCGTCTACGGCTTGAAAGGCCTGGGGTTCGCCAGAACTTCCATTGATATTTATTAGTTCAATATTCGCATGAATTTGCGCCGGATTCTCTGAGCAAGTCGACATCCTTTAAGTCCATGGTTTCCGACATAAAGGCCACAGTGCTCGCGACGCTAGGTTATATGCATTTCCCTTGGACCATCCCCGAGGCTACGATAGGCGGCAGCTCCGGTGTGACCACCGGTTAGCCGGGCAGGACGCCCGGAGACAGCCAGGAGGGCATGGATGCTATGTATCTGTCCAAAAAGGGCTTTACCCTTGTCGAGTTGCTGTTCGGACTCGCAATCGTGATGTTACTGATAGGTTTGGCCGCACCTACCTTCCAGAGCATCATTCAGGAGCAGCAGGTTCGCTCTGCCGTGATCTCCTTGGCTAGCAGCCTCCAGCTCGCGAGGGTCGAATCCATCAAGCGCAACAGGCCGGTTTTGGTCGACAATGAGAATGGGGATTGGAGCAGCGGCTGGATCGTCTACGTGGACCTTAACCGCGACGGTAGGCCCGACCCAGGCGAACCTGTTATTCAGCGTGAACCTCCGCTTGCAGCCCAGGTTGTAGTGAATAGCAACAGGCCTATCAGGCGTTATGTGCGCTATACCGCTAACGGCCGGACCAAGATGAATAGCGGAGCGTTCCAAGCCGGCACCTTCTGGGTGTGCCACCTGTCCGGTAACGTTTCCAGAAGAAAAATCATCATCAGTGCCAGTGGCCGGGCTCGTCGTGACGTCGAGCCCGCCGGCCCATGCAGTATCACGCCCTAGAGCGCCTTCACCCGCAATTCCTTGGGCATCGAGAAGGTTACATTCTCTGGCCTGCCATCCAACTCGACCGCCACATCGGCGCCCCATTCGCGCAGTTGCTCGATCACGCCCTGCACCAGCACCTCGGGAGCCGAAGCGCCGGCCGTGATGCCGACCTTCTGCGCATGCTCGAACCATTCGCGCTTCATGTCTTCGGCGCCGTCGATCAGGTAGGCCGGAGTCCCGATGCGCTCGGCAAGCTCGCGCAGGCGGTTGGAGTTGGAGCTGTTCGGGCTGCCTACGACCAGGACCAGGTCGCTTTCATTCGCCAGCTGTTTGACTGCATCCTGGCGATTCTGGGTGGCGTAGCAGATGTCGTCCTTGCGCGGTCCGCCGATACTGGGGAACTTGGCGCGTAGCGCGTCGATGACGCGGCTGGTGTCATCCATCGAAAGGGTCGTCTGGGTGACGAAGGACAGGGCTTCAGGATTGCGCACCACCAGGCGCTCGACGTCTGCTTCGTCTTCAACCAGGTAGATCGCTCCACCCGTGCTGGCGTCGTACTGGCCCATGGTGCCTTCGACTTCCGGGTGCCCGGCGTGGCCGATCAGGATGCACTCGCGGCCATCGCGACTGTAGCGCGCGACTTCCATATGCACCTTGGTCACCAGTGGGCAGGTCGCGTCGAACACCTTGAGGCCACGGCGTTCGGCTTCCTGGCGCACGGCCTGGGAAACGCCATGGGCGCTGAAGATGACGATGACGTTGTCCGGCACCTGGTCCAGCTCTTCGACGAACACTGCGCCACGGGCTCGCAGGTCTTCGACCACGAACTTGTTGTGCACCACTTCGTGGCGCACGTAGATCGGCGGGCCGAAGACTTCCAGCGCTCGGTTGACAATTTCGATGGCGCGATCGACACCGGCACAGAAGCCGCGGGGATTGGCGAGTTTGATTTGCATGGCGGTTACCTCGTCCTGCCTCAGCGGTCTGAAATTAGCCATTCGCGAGCAAGCTCGCTCCTACAAGGGAGGCCGTGGCCTGTCAGGCTGGTTTGACCGCCAGGATTTCCACCTCGAAGCTCAGCGGCTTGCCGGCCAGGGGGTGATTGAAATCGATGGTCACGTGCGAGTCGTCGATGAATTTGACCACACCCGGCAACTCGGCATTCGCCGCATCATTGAAGATGATCAGCAGGCCTTCGGAAAGCTCCATGTCCTGGAACTGGCCACGTGGCATCACTTGCACGTTCTGCGGGTTGTGCTGGCCGAACCCCTGCTCGGGCTCGATGGCCAGCACGCGCTTGTCGCCAGCCTTCAGGCCGAACAGCACGCCCTCGAAACCGGGGAGCAAGTTGCCGTCGCCAACTTTGAAGGTGGCCGGATTCTTGTCGAAAGTACTATCCACCACGTCGCCATTATCCAGCTTGATGGCGAAGTGCAGGGTGACCTCCATGTCCGGCCCTATGCGATGTTCAGTCATGGGCGGTTTCTCCGGGCTTATTCGCTTTGAACATATCCAGCGCCAGCATCACGGCACCGACGGTGATGGCGCTATCGGCCAGGTTGAACGCAGGGAAGTACCAGCGGTTCTGCCAATGCACCAGGATGAAGTCGACCACATGGCCAAGCACCACGCGGTCGTAGAGGTTGCCCAGGGCGCCACCGAGGACCAGGGCCAACGCGACGGCCAGCCAGGTTTCCTGCGGTTTCAGGCGTTTGAGCCACACCACCAGCACGCCGCTGACCACCAGGGCGATCAAGGCGAAGAGCCAACGCTGCCAGCCGGAGCTGTCGGCCAGGAAGCTGAAGGCGGCGCCGGTGTTATAGGCCAGCGTCCAGCTGAAGTAGTCAGGGATGACTACGATCTGCTGGTAAAGGTTGAGCTCAGTCTCGAAGAACCACTTGCTGGCCTGGTCGAGCACGAACACCAGCGTGCTCAACCAGAGCCAGCCCAGGCGGCCGTATGCCTTAGGCATAGTGACGAACCTCGCCGGCGCCATCGATATTCTCTACGCAGCGGTCGCACAGCTCAGGATGCTGGGCGTGCTGACCGACGTCCTCACGGTGGTGCCAGCAGCGGCCGCACTTGGCGTGGGTAGACTTCTGGATCTTCAGCTTGAGGCCGGATACCTCGGTCTCCACGGCATCGGCCGGTGCATTGGCGAGCGGCTGGATCTGCGCAGCCGAGGTGATCAGCACGAAGCGCAGTTCGTCGCCGAGCTTGGTCAAGCGCTCAGCCAGGCTGTCTTCGGCATACAGGGTCACTTCCGCCTGCAGGTTGCCGCCGATGGCCTTGGCACTGCGCAGGTTCTCCAGCTCCTTGTTCACCGAGGCTTTGACGGCCATGACCTGTTCCCAGAACTCGCGGCCCAGTTCGGCGCCTTCCGGCATCTCGGAGAGCCCCTGATACCAGGTGTTGAGCATGACGGACTCGTTGCGCTCGCCCGGCAGGTACTGCCAGATTTCCTCGGCAGTGAAGGCGAGGATCGGCGCAACCCAGCGCACCAGAGCCTCGGCGATGTGGAACAGCGCGGTCTGGCAGGAGCGGCGCGCTACGCTGTCGGCCGCGGTGGTGTACTGGCGGTCCTTGATGATGTCCAGGTAAAAACCGCCCAACTCCTGCACACAGAAGTTGTGCACCCTGGAGTAGACGTTCCAGAAGCGGTATTCGCCGTAGGCTTCTTCCAGCTCACGTTGCAGCAGCAGCGCACGGTCGACAGCCCAACGATCTAGGGCCAGCATGTCCGCAGCGGGCAGCAGGTCTTTCGCCGGGTCGAAGCCGTTGAGGTTGGCCAGCAGGAAGCGCGCGGTGTTGCGGATACGGCGGTAGGCATCGGCGCTGCGCTGGAGAATCTGCTGGGAGACCGCCATCTCGCCGGAATAGTCGGTCGCGGAAACCCACAGGCGCAGGATGTCGGCGCCGAGGCTGTCGGTGACCTGCTGCGGTGCGATGACGTTACCAAGAGACTTGGACATCTTGCGACCGGACTCGTCCACGGTGAAGCCGTGGGTCAGCAGCTGGCGGTAGGGCGCGTGACCGTCAATGGCGCAACCGGTCAGCAAGGACGAGTGGAACCAGCCACGGTGCTGGTCGGAGCCTTCCAGGTAGAGGTCGGCAGCCGGGCCGCTGGTGTGGCCCAGTTCGGCATGGGAGCCGCGCAGTACGTGCCAGTGGGTGGTACCGGAGTCGAACCAGACGTCCAGGGTGTCGCTGATCTTGTCGTACTGGCCGGCCTCGTCACCGAGCAGCTCAGCGGCATCCAGCTTGAACCAGGCCTCGATGCCTTCCTGCTCGACGCGCTGGGCCACCTGCTCCATCAGCTCGACGGTGCGCGGGTGCAGTTCACCGCTCGCCTTGTGCAGGAAGAGCGGAATCGGTACGCCCCAGTTGCGCTGGCGCGAGATGCACCAATCGGGACGACCGGCGATCATGCCATGCAGGCGCGCCTGGCCCCAGGCCGGGACGAATTCGGTCTGGCCGATGGCGTCCAGCGCACGCTCACGCAGGGTGACGCCCTGGTTGGGCTGCTTGTCCATGCCGACGAACCACTGCGCAGTAGCGCGGTAGATCAGCGGGGTCTTGTGGCGCCAGCAGTGCATGTAGCTGTGGGTGATGCCTTCATGCTTGAGCAGCGCGCCCACTTCTTCGAGCTTGGCGACGATGGCCGGATTGGCCTTCCAGATGAACTGGCCACCGAAGAACGGCAGCGAGTCGACGTAGACGCCATTGCTCTGCACGGGGCTGAGAATGTCGTCATTGCTCATGCCGTAGTGCTTGCACGTACGGAAGTCGTCCTCACCGTAGGCCGGTGCGGAGTGAACGATGCCGGTGCCGGCGCCCAGTTCGACGTACTCGGCGAGATACACCGGGGACAGGCGTTCGTAGAACGGATGGCGGAAGCGCACCTGATCCAGCGCCTCACCCTTGGCGGTTGCGATGACCTGGCCCTCCAGGCCGTAGCGCGAAAGGCACGACTCCACCAGCTCTTCGGCCAGCAACAGCAGACGCGCGCCGGTATCGACCAGGGCGTAGGTGAATTCAGGGTGAACGTTCAGCGCCTGGTTGGCCGGGATGGTCCAGGGCGTGGTGGTCCAGATCACGATGGCCGCAGGCTTGGCCAGGCTCGACAGACCAAAGGCCGCTGCCAGCTTGTCGGCATCTTCAACGGCGAAGGCTACGTCGATGGCATCGGACTTCTTGTCCTGGTACTCGACTTCCGCTTCAGCCAGGGCCGAGCCGCAGTCGAAGCACCAGTTCACAGGCTTCAGGCCTTTGAACACGAAACCTTGCTTGACCATTTCCGCCAGCGCGCGGATTTCGCCGGCCTCGTTAGCGAAGTCCATGGTCTTGTAGGGGTTGTCCCAATCACCGAGCACGCCCAGGCGGATGAAGTCGGCTTTCTGGCCTTCGATCTGCTCGGCGGCGTAGGCGCGGCACAGCTCGCGGGTCTTGTCGGCGGAGAGGTTCTTGCCGTGGGTGGTCTCGACCTTGTGTTCGATCGGCAGGCCGTGGCAGTCCCAGCCCGGCACATAGGGGGCGTCGAAGCCGGACAGCGTCTTGGAACGGACGATGATGTCCTTGAGGATCTTGTTGACCGCGTGACCGATGTGAATGTTGCCGTTGGCATATGGCGGGCCATCGTGCAGGACGAACTTCGGGCGCCCTTCACCGATCTGCCGCAGTTTCTGGTACAGGCCAATGCCGTTCCAACGCTGCAGCAGTTCCGGCTCGCGCTGGGGCAGACCGGCCTTCATCGGGAATGCCGTTTCCGGCAGGTTGAGGGTCGCTTTGTAATCGGTCATTTCAGTCCAGGCTCGTCAATTTGAGTGGGTGCCCAGCCAATAGGCACGGGCTGCAGCGACATCCGCATCGATCGCCGACTTCAACGCCTCCAGAGAGGCAAAACGCTGCTCTTCGCGCAGCTTGTGGTGGAAGGTCACGCTGATCCGCTGGTCGTACAGATCGCCGGCGTAATCCAGCAGGTGAACCTCCAGGTGGGCGCGCCCGTCCCCCTTCACACTGGGTCGCACGCCGATGTTGGCCACACCAGGCACCTGGTGGCCATTCAGCTCGACACTCACCAGGTAGACCCCGTTCAGGGGGACCCGGCGACGCTTGAGCTGGACGTTGGCTGTTGGAGTGCCCAGCTGGCGGCCCAGTTTCTGGCCATGCAGGACACGTCCGGTAATGCTGAACGGACGCCCCAGCAAACGCTCAGCCAGCGTGAATTTCCCCTCAGCCAATGCCTGACGCACCCGGGTGCTGCTCACGCGATGACCATCGAGTTCTACGGTCGCTGCCGCCTCGACGCTGAAACCTTCAGCTGCACCGGCCTGCAGCAGGAAGCCGAAATCACCGGCACGGTCGCAGCCAAAGCGGAAGTCATCACCGATTTCCAGGTGGGCCGCCCCCAGGCCTTCGACCAGCACCGCATGAACGAACTCAGCCGCACTCAACTCGCGCAGGCGGCGGTTGAAAGCCAGGCACAACACACGATCGACCCCTTCCCTGGCCAGTAGCTCGAGCTTGTCGCGCAGGCGCGTCAGCCTGACTGGCGCCGTGTCAGGGCCGAAATATTCCCGGGGTTGCGGCTCGAAAATGACCACGCAACTGGGCACGCCAAGCTCGGCGGCACGCTCGCGCAAACGCTTGAGAATGGCCTGATGGCCACGGTGCACGCCGTCGAAATTGCCGATAGTGGCAACACAGCCCCGGTGCTGGGGTTGCAGGTTGTGGAGGCCTCGAACCAGCTGCATAGCACAAGTCTTGTTCACAAAGTGGTCGATTATACGCACAGGTGCCGCCTGACAACAGGCGGCGAAGGCGCGTTAGTGCGATAAGCGGATGCCGGGGCTGCACCCTGCCTCTGGCAGGGTCATTTCACGGCTCGCCTGGCAAAGTCACGCGGACGGAACCCGAGGAGCGCCAGCATGCCGAAATAGGCAATGACACCAGCCGTTACCAGGACGCCCAGCCGCAAAAGGCGCTCAAGCATACCTCCTTGCTCCCATGGCGGCATGAAATGCATGACACCCAGCAGTACGCCGGACATCACTACCACGGCCACTGCCAGCTTACCGAGGAACTTGCCCCAACCAGGTTGCGGCTGGAACAGTTGCTGACGACGCAGCTGCCAGTAGAGCAGACCGGCGTTCATGCAGGCCGCCAGGCTAATGGCCAGCGCCAGGCCGGCGTGCCGCAGCGGGAAGATGAACGCCACGTTCATCACCTGGGTCGCGACCAACGTGAAGATCGCGATACGCACCGGCGTACGGATGTTCTGCCGCGCATAGAAACCGGGCGCCAGCACCTTGACCAGGATGATCCCGAGCAGCCCTACCGCATATGCGATCAAAGCACGCTGTGTCATCAGCGCATCATTCGCGGTGAACTTGCCGTACTGGAAGAGCGACACCGTCAGCGGCTCAGCCAGTAGCGCCAGCGCCAGGGCACAGGGCAGCACCAGCAGGAAACACAGGCGCAGCCCCCAGTCCAGCAACTGCGAGTAGGCATGGCGGTCGTCACTGGCGTAAGTCTTGGCCAGAGATGGCAGCAGGATGGTCCCCAGGGCGACGCCCAACACCCCTGACGGCAGCTCCATCAGGCGATCGGCGTAATACATCCACGACACCGACCCAGCCGCCAGGAAGGAGGCGAAGATGGTGTTGATGATCAACGAAATCTGTCCGACCGAAACTCCGAAGATCGCCGGCCCCATCTGTTTCAGCACTCGCCAGACGCCAGTGTCCCGGACGTTGAGGCGCGGCAGCACCAACATGCCAATCCGCTTGAGTGCAGGCAGCTGATAAAGCAACTGGGCCAGGCCACCGACCAGCACCGCCCACCCGAGTGCCATGACCGGCGGATCGAAATAGGGCGTCAGGAACAACGCGAAGATGATCATGCTGACGTTCAGCAGGGTCGGCACGAACGCGGGAACCGAGAAACGGTTCCAGGTATTGAGAATGGCGCCAGCCAGTGACGACAGTGAGATCAGCAGGATATAGGGGAAGGTCACCCGCAACAGGTCAGAGGTCAGCTCGAACTTCTCGGGGGTATCGGTAAATCCAGGCGCGGTGACCCAGATCACCCACGGCGCAGCCAGCATGCCGAGCAGGGTGACCAGAGCCACCACCAGCGTCAGCAATCCGGCGATGTAGGCAATGAACGTCCGGGTCGCCTCCTCGCCCTGTTGGGTCTTGTATTCGGCCAGGATTGGAACGAAGGCCTGGGAGAACGCCCCCTCGGCAAATATCCGGCGCAGCAGGTTGGGAAGTTTGAAGGCGACGAAAAAGGCGTCGGTCGCCATGCCCGCCCCGAAGAAGCGGGCAATGATCGTGTCCCGTACAAAACCCAGGACACGGGAGATCATGGTGATCGAGCTGACGGCCGCCAGCGACTTGAGGAGGTTCATTCAGGGTCCGAACTAGATGAGACGATGCGCAGGACACCCTGCTGCAGGAACGAGCTTGCTCGCGAACAAGCTCCGCGCCAGGGCATTCGCGAGCAAGCTCGTTCCTGCAAAGGGGATCGAGTTTAGAGGCCGGAAGGGAATAAATCACCCAGATCAAACGTTAACGCTCGTCGCCAAGACACAGACACACGCCTCAACCACCCTTGACAATGGCAAAGCCTGTCGGCATGATTCGCGGCCTTATTTGAATGTATCCCCCCAGTTTCGAGGAGCTTGACGGTGGCCAACACACCTTCTGCCAAAAAACGCGCCAAACAGGCTGAGAAGCGTCGTAGCCATAACGCCAGCCTGCGCTCCATGGTTCGTACCTACATCAAGAACGTGGTCAAGGCTATCGACGCCAAAGACCTGCCGAAGGCTCAAGCCGCTTTCACCGTTGCTGTTCCGGTGATTGACCGCATGGCCGACAAAGGCATCATCCACAAGAACAAAGCTGCTCGTCACAAGAGCCGCCTGAACGCCCATATCAAGGCGCTCGGTCAAGCTGCTGCTTAAGCTTGAGTTCTTGCGAAAAACCGGCCTTCTGGCCGGTTTTTTATTGCCCACAGAAAAGCACATTCAGCACCCGCTCACTGCAGGGCCGCGCTCATTCACCAAGGGCCGCACAGCGCTCCCAACGATTACCGGACAGGCCTCCAGCCCACCCCGAGAATGCCCTGCATAAGCCAACAAAAAGCCCGGATTTCCGGGCTTTTTGTTGGCTCAAGACTTACTGGGCCAGGGCAGGATCGGAATGGCCGTCACCGCATTCTGCGGACTGCCCTCGATCACCCTGTCGCTATAGACGAGATAGACCAGCGCATTGCGCTTGCGATCGAAGAAGCGCACTACCTGCATGGTCTTGAAGACCAGCGATGTACGCTCCTTGAACACCTCCTCGCCATCCTTCAGCTCGCCATTGAAGCGAATCGGCCCCACCTGACGACAAGCGATGGATGCCTCCGCGCGATCCTCGGCCAGCCCCAGACCACCCTTCACACCCCCCGTCTTGGCGCGCGACAGGTAACAAGTGACACCCTCGACCTTGGGATCATCGAACGCCTCTACGACGATCTTGTCGTTCGGCCCCACCCACTTGAAGACCGTGGAAACCGAGCCGATCTCCTCAGCCGACACCATCAATGGCAGTGTCAGCAGGGCCACTACAAATCCCTTGAATACCCGCATCACTCCCTCCTCAAGCTCAGACCAGAATCAGGTTATCTCGGTGTACCAATTCAGGCTCATCCACGTAACCCAACAATTTCTCGATCAACTCGGAAGACTGACCAATGATCTTTTGTGCTTCGAGGGCACTGTAGTTGGCAAGGCCGCGCGCGACCTCAGCGCCATCGGGTCCGACACACACCACCATCTCACCACGACGGAAACTGCCCTGGACCGCCTTCACGCCGACCGGCAGCAAGCTCTTGCGATCCTGGCGCAACGCCTTGACCGCCCCCGCATCCAGCACCAGCGTGCCGCGAGTCTGCAGATGCCCCGCCAGCCATTGCTTGCGCGCTGCCAGGAGGCCGCGCTCAGGCGCCAGCAAGGTACCCAGGCGCTCGCCCGACTTGAGACGGTCCAGCACACGCTCGATACGCCCCCCCACGATCACCGTATAAGCACCAGAACGCGCCGCCAGCCGCGCAGCACGCAACTTGGTCTGCATGCCACCACGACCGAGGGCACCACCAGTACCACCCGCGACGGCATCCAGCGCCGGATCATCGGCACGCGCCTCAAAAATCAACTGGGCATCAGGGTTATGGCGCGGGTCAGCATCGAACATACCGTCTCGGTCGGTCAGGATGACCAGGAGATCCGCTTCGACCAGGTTGGCCACCAGGGCAGCCAGAGTGTCGTTGTCACCAAAGCGGATTTCATCGGTAACGACAGTGTCGTTCTCGTTGATGACCGGGATGGCGCCAAGCTCCACCAGGGTACGCAGAGTGCTGCGGGCATTTAGGTAGCGTTTGCGATCGGACAGATCGTCATGGGTCAGAAGGATCTGCGCGGTATGTCGACCGTGCTCGGCGAAGCTGGACTCCCAGGCCTGTACCAGCCCCATCTGCCCAACCGCAGCCGCCGCCTGCAGCTCATGCACCGCCTTCGGCCGGCTTTGCCAACCCAGGCGACTCATGCCAGCGGCAACCGCCCCAGAGGAAACCAGCACCAACTCGACGCCAGCATTCCTCAGGGCCACCATCTGCTCAACCCATACCGCCATGGCCGAACGATCCAGACCCCGACCATCCGCCGTCAGCAGTGCACTCCCGATCTTCACCACCCAGCGCTGCGCGCCAGTCACCTTGTCCCGCATATCATCCAACCTTAGCTAGAAGGCCGCGCACCAAGGCACGCAGCCCATGCGTTCACCCCGCAGCGCCGCCAGTCGGCGCCCAGGTCAGGGTACGTAGAAGATTTCCGGCCCGTCGCCGTCATCCTCGTCATCATCAAAATCGTCATCATCTTCAGCACCAGCGCTCTTCAAGCCCGCACGACGCAGCGCGCGCTGGTCATCCATGGCCTGCAGACGCGCACGCGCCTCATCCTCGATACGCTGATCCAACTCGACGAGCGCCTCGGCGTATTCGGGCTCCTCTTCCATGCGCAGCGCACGCTCATCCAGGTAACGCATGATTTCCTGGGACAGCGCCTCGGTGCCCTCACGCTCCAGAGCCGAAATAACGAACACCGGCCCCGTCCAACCCAGCCGTTCAATCACGGCCTTCATGCGAGCATCACGGTCTTCATCGAGCAACTGGTCGGCCTTGTTCAGCACCAACCAGCGATCCCTTTCGGTCAGCGCCGGACTGAAACGTCCCAACTCTTCGATGATGGTTTCAGCCGCATCAGCCGGATCGCTTTCATCCAGCGGCGCCATGTCAACGATGTGCAGCAGCAGGCGGGTACGCGCCAGGTGCTTGAGGAAGCGAATCCCCAGGCCGGCACCCTCGGCAGCACCTTCGATCAGCCCCGGAATATCCGCAACGACAAAGCTCTTGAAGCGACCAACGCTGACCACGCCAAGGTTCGGCACCAGGGTGGTGAAGGGATAGTCCGCCACCTTCGGCTTGGCTGCCGAAACCGCACGAATGAAGGTGCTCTTGCCGGCATTCGGCAGACCCAGCAGACCAACATCCGCCAGCACCTTCAGCTCCAGCTTGAGGTCACGGGACTCGCCCGGCTTACCCTTGGTGGTCTGACGCGGCGCGCGGTTGGTACTGGACTTGAAACGGGTATTTCCCAGGCCGTGCCAGCCGCCCTGAGCCACCAGCAGGCGCTGACCCGGCTTGGTCAGGTCACCAATGATTTCCTGGGTTGCAGCATCGATCACCGTGGTGCCGACCGGAACCGGCAACACCAGATCCTCACCCTTGTGCCCAGTGCAGTCCTTGCTGCCGCCATTCTCGCCGCGCTGGGCGTCGAATCGACGGGTATACCGGTAGTCCACCAGGGTATTGAGGTTCGGATCGGCCTCCATGAACACGGAGCCGCCATCGCCCCCGTCGCCACCGTTGGGACCGCCCTTTTCAATGAATTTTTCGCGACGGAAACTCATCAGGCCATTGCCGCCGTCGCCCGCTTTTACAAAGATCGATACTTCATCGACGAATTTCATCAGGACGCCTCCCGCCACGGGGACGGGTTGAGTAAACAAAGCACATAGGATACAGGGAACCCCGCACGATGCAGAGTTTCCATGAAGCAGAAACAAAAAAGCCCCGTCGCAAGACGGGGCTTTTCCAGCGAGGTCGCGATCAGGCCGCGACGATGCTCACGTACTTGCGATTGAAAGCACCTTTGACCTCGAACTTGATCACGCCGTCCACTTTCGCGAACAGGGTGTGATCCTTGCCCAGGCCAACGCCGAAACCGGCGTGGAACTTGGTACCGCGCTGACGCACGATGATGTTGCCAGCTTTGACAACTTGGCCGCCGAACAGCTTCACGCCAAGGCGTTTACTTTCTGAGTCGCGGCCGTTGCGGGTAGAACCGCCAGCTTTTTTGTGTGCCATGAGTCAAATCCTCCAAAAAGGAAATTAGGCCTGGATGCCGGTGATCTTGATTTCAGTGAACCACTGGCGGTGGCCCTGGCGCTTCATGTGGTGCTTACGACGGCGGAACTTGATGATGCGCACTTTGTCGTGACGGCCCTGGGAGACCACTTCAGCGACTACTTTGGCGCCATCAACAACCGGAGCACCGATTTTCACGTCTTCGCCATTGCCGATCAGCAGGACGCGATCGAAAGTCACGGATTCGCCGGTGGCGACTTCGAGCTTCTCGATCTTCAGGAATTCACCTTCAGCGACTTTGTATTGCTTGCCGCCGGTAACGATAACTGCGTACATGGATTTTCTCCGTTAAACCTGCTCACCCGACGCTTTGTAAAAAGAGGTATTGGTCGGCATGGCTGCATGGGGCCGGAACTGACGCCCGTGCAATTGCGTAAGGCAGGAAAATGCCCAAGGAAGTTCAGGGGCCGCGATTGTACGCAAGCCGCGATTGCGGCGCAAGCTCCGCCGGGGCTCGCCTTGACAGTCCCCGGCCCTGTCCCTAGCATGCCGCGCAACCCAACAGGAGCACCTCTGGCTGATGCAACCCCAGGCTTTCTACCGCGTGGTGGCGGACGATTTTACCGCAGTCGACGATATCATTCGCCGGCAACTGACCTCCCGCGTCCCCCTGGTAGAGAAAATCGGTGATTACATCGTCTCTGCCGGCGGTAAGCGCCTGCGCCCCCTGCTGGTACTGCTCAGCGGCAACGCCCTGGGTTACGGCGGCGACCAGCTGCGCCTGCTGGCCGCGACCATCGAGTTCCTGCATACCTCCACCCTGCTGCACGACGATGTGGTCGACGCCTCCGGCCTGCGCCGCGGCCGCTCGACCGCCAATGCCTTATGGGGTAACGCACCCAGCGTGCTGGTCGGCGACTTCCTCTACGCCCGCTCCTTCGAAATGATGGTGGAGCTCGGCTCCATGCCGGTGATGCGCATCATCTCCCAGGCTACCCGCGTGATCGCCGAGGGCGAAGTGCTGCAGCTGTCGAAGATCCGCGACGCCAGCACCACCGAAGAGACCTACATGGAAGTCATCCGCGGCAAGACCGCGATGCTCTTCGAGGCCTCGACCCACAGCGCAGCCGCCCTGGCCAAGGCCCCCGAGGAGCAATCCGAGGCCCTGCGTCGTTTTGGCGACTATCTGGGCATTGCCTTCCAGTTGGTAGACGACCTGCTCGACTACCGAGGTGACGCAGCCAGCCTGGGCAAGAACGTCGGTGACGACCTGGCCGAGGGCAAGCCGACCCTGCCGCTGATCGCCGCCATGCGTGACGGCACCCCGGAGCAGGCCGCTCTGGTTCGCAAGGCCATCCAGCAAGGTGGCAGCCAGGACCTGGAAGGCATTTGTGCCGCTGTAGAAGCTGCTGGCGCCCTTGACTACACCGCTCAGCTCGCCCGCGACTACGCCGCTCGCGCCATCGCCTGCCTGGATACCCTGCCCCGCAGCCAGTATCGCGACGCACTGGTCGAACTCAGCGAGTTCGCCGTAGCCCGTACCCACTGACGCACCCGCAATTCACATCCTGAAGAGCCCGTCCATGTGACGGGCTTTTTTCAGGCTCATCGCGGAGTCTGGGGGAGATGCGAGTTGACAGCCGGATAGCAGGCACTCTCTCTGTAGGAGCCAGCTTGCTGGCAAACATGTGCCATTCGCGATTCGCCAGCAAGCTGGCTCCTACAAGGTTTCGCGCGCCTTCGATGTGTCACTCCGCCCGACAAGTCCGCCAAGGTGGTGTTGCAGGCTGATGCGACAGAACGATTCCCGGTTCACGGATAGTTCCCATGCAGGGTGCCTTTTGGGGTTCATCATGCTTTCCGGGGAAGGCGGGAAGCCGGCGCCAGCCAGTCGATCCGCTCAGATACGCGTCCGCAGTACAGGCAGTCGACGACGCACCGGCAGTTGCAGCAGGACGCGCTGATCCAGCGGGTTGGGTTTGGCCTACCGGCTGCAAATCGGTAAGCGCTCGCCTGGGGCTCAAGACTGATTAGCAGGGTGTCGTGAGTGGATTGGCGACAGGTGACGACCTCGTAGCCTGGCCAGAAAGCAGCAAGATCAATAGGATGCACGGCGACAGCTGGGCGTGGGGGTTGGTGTGTTTGGCGACCGCCAATCTGCCCACTTCCCTGACTGTCAACTCGCTCTGCCCCCAGATTCCGCGAAGAACCTTTTTTCATGGCTGGACAAAAGGCGTCGATTGGTTCTTGCTATTTTGCTAATAAGAATTATTCTCACTAGCAATTTTCAAAGGAGATGAGCCATGACCTACCTGATCGACGCCTGGCTGGATCGCCCGCACCCCTACCTACGAATCCTGCACCGCGAGACGGGCGAAGTTTGTGCCGTATTAAAAGAGGGAGCGCTCGAAGAGCTGCGCGACCAAGGCGACCTCGACTTGGCCGAACTGAGCTCCAGCGAACCGCTGGTACTCAAGGAACTGGTGCGAAATCTGTTCCTGTTCTGCTTTGCCCGGGCCTTGCGCCCGCCTGAGGGGTAGTTCGATGACGCTGGGACGCGTCATCAGCAAGGCCTGCGCCCGGGCGCGAGCCTTGCAGCGAGGGCAAAGGCGCCCTCGCGGTTCCTGGGCAGGCCAGGGAAGGCCCGCCCAGCGGCCATCCGATCGACGAATCAGAGGATGTCGAGCAGCTCCACGTCGAACACCAGGACGCTGTGCGGCGGGATGCTGCCGACAGCCTGGCCACCGTAGGCGAGTTCACTCGGAACATGCAGACGCCACTTGCTGCCAGTGTTCATCAGCTGCAGGGCTTCGACCCAGCCAGCGATCACGCCACCAACCGGGAATTCGGCAGGCTGGCCACGATCGTAGGAACTGTCGAACACAGTGCCGTCGATCAGCGTGCCGTGGTAGTGGGTGCGCACCGTGTCTTCGCGGGACGGCTTGGCGCCCTCGCCTGCCACCAACACTTCGTATTGCAGGCCAGAGGCCAGCACGGTGACGCCTTCACGCTTGGCGTTTTCCACCAGGTACTCGCGACCGGCACCGGCAGCGGCTTCGGCCTTGACCTGTGCTTCGGCTTGCATACGCTCGCGGATCACCTTGAAGCTGGCGGACAGTGCAGCGCCATCAACGCGGCTTTCCTGGCCCTGGAAGGCATCGCGCAGGCCGGCGACTACGGCATCCAGGCTCACGCCCGGCGGGGGGTTGTCACGGATCTGATCGCCGAGCTGGCGGCCGATGCCATAGCTAACGCGGGTTTCGTCGGTGGAAAGATCGAGTTCGGACATGGCGGGGCTCCGCTTGGAAAAAAAGGCCGGCCAGACTAGCACAGCCTCAGGCTCGCAGCGCACCCCCTCGGCCAGCTACCGGCCCCGCCGCGCCCCTTCAGTGCGATAGCCGAGTCGACAGGGGTACGCTCACCTGGTCCTGACCACCCGCTTCGAGCCCACACATTTCGTCGTGGACGACGTCATGGACCAGGTGAAAAGGTAGCTTCGGGAACTGATGGAGCACCTCACGGGCATGCTCGACGGAGCGCAGTTGCACGACATGACCATGGCCATCGTCCAGCGCGTGGTTTCGCCCATCGATACGCGCCTCCAGCAAATAGATGCCGCCTTCCAGGGAGATCAGGTTGAGTTTTTCGATGTGCCCGGCCCGGGCATGGCTGGAGAGGTCTTGCAGGTTCATGGCACCACCTCACGCATGGGTTCACCCCAGAATCTAACGGGTGTTTGCCAGCATGGCCAAGAATCGGCAGATTGAAATGCAACCGCCCGTCTGCTTTTGACAGACGGGCGGTCGGGCTGACGCTGACAGCAGGCGATCAGTGGTCGTGCTTGGTCATCTTGTCCAGGTAGCCCATGGCAAAGGCTGAGATGACGAAGGTCATATGCAGGACGACGTACCACATGATCTTGGTGTTCTCGATGTTCTGGGCATCCATGAAAATGCGCAGCAGATGGATCGAGGAAATCGCGACGATGGACGCGGCCACTTTCATCTTCAGCGAACCGGAGTCCATCTTGCCTAGCCAGCTGAGCTTCTCCTTGCCGTCATCGATGTCCAGCTGGGAGACGAAGTTTTCGTAACCCGAGATCATCACCATGACAAGCAATCCACCGACCAGCGACATGTCGATCAGCGACAGCAGAACCAGGATCAGGTCAGCCTCGGTCTTCTCGAAGACGTGGGGCAGGATGTGGAAGATCTCCTGGAAGAACTTAAGGCTCAACGCCAGCAATGCGAGCGACAGGCCAAGGTAGATGGGAGCCAGCAGCCAACGGGCGGCATACATCGAATTTTCTAGAAGGCGTTCCATGGAACCTCGCTGCAAGGGAAAAAACGGCGGCGAGTATACCGAGGCGGCACTTTCAGAAAAATATCGGGGACCCTCCCAGACATATCCCCACACACTGTGGATAAGTCTGTGAATGAGCCTTGGAATGTCGAGCGTACCCCTGACTACCCGCAGCTCTCATGCGTCCGCTCAAATGTTGCTCAACCTTCCGGTCAGGTATCTGGACGGAACTGGTAATCACCCAGGTTCCGGCAACGCTCACCATTGAGACGTCGCAGCTCCCCCTGAAGGTGTATGCGCCAGATGGGCGGATCGTCCGCCTCCTTGTAGCCTTGTTCGGCCAGGCAATCGGCGATTGCACTGAGCACCGATTCAGCTACCAGAGGCCCATGGAATGGGCCCTGCGCCTTGATCGCCGAGGGCTGCTCCCCAGACATGCCCGCCGCACAGAGCAGCGTCCAGAGTCCTTTTTCTCCCGCCAGCGGGCGAATGACGCATTCGATCCGGGTGACCAATCCCAAGCATTGGCGGGTAAGGCAGAGGTTGCGCGGCATAGCGGCTTTCCTCGCAAGGGCCTGCAATTGAGCCTACACCCGGTTTGCCATATCGGAAAGGGAGCGGCTTATCCACGAAACCTGTGGATAAGCCTGTGCACAGCAAGAGGGAAAAGTGCACATCGAGCATGCCGACCAAGGGATGGCCGGCACTGTTCAGTGACTGACCAGCCGCACTAGAAACACGCCAGGGCAGCTGGTCGCATCACGGACTCAGGCGGGGTCCTGGGTCTTGTCAGCCACGGGCTTCCTGGCCGGAGCCTTGCGCACCGGCTTGGCCGGGGCGGCGGCCTTGGCGGCAACCTCGGCAACTTCAGGCGTCGAAGCAGGCTTTTCCTCTTCGTCCATTCCCATTTCGGCAATTTCACGTAGCCGCGCCACCACTCGGGCGTTGACGCTACCCTCCGGGAACTGCCCCTTTTCATCCGGCACACCAGCCGGCTCGCCGACCAGCAGACCGAGCGCTTCATCGGCCTGACGCACGGCATAGACATGGAACAGGCCATTGCGTACGGCTTGTAGAACGCGCTCGTCGAGCATCAACGTCGCCACGTTGGCCTGGGGAATGATGACACCCTGCTCCCCGGTCAAGCCGCGCGCCTCGCAAAGGCGGAAGAAGCCTTCGATCTTCTCGTTGACCCCGCCCACCGCCTGCACCTCACCGAACTGATTGATCGAGCCAGTGATGGCGAAACACTGCTTGAGGGGCGTGCGCGAAAGCGCCGAGATCAGAGTACAGGCCTCGCCCAGGGATGCGCTGTCGCCATCCACATAACCGTAGGATTGCTCCAGAGCGATACTCGCGGAAATCTCCAGTGGGAACTCCTGAGCATAGCGGCTGCCAAGGTAGCCGGTGAGGATCATCACGCCCTTGGAGTGGATCGGCTGGCCGAGGTTGACCTCACGCTCGATATCGACGATCCCGGAGCTGCCTGGGTAGACGGTGGCGGAAATGCGCGCCGGTACACCAAAGGCCGAGTCGCCGACTTCCAGCACGGTGAGACCGTTGCACTTGCCGACAGCCGCGCCTGCGGTGTCGATCAGGATGATGCCGGCCAGCATGTCGTCGAGGATTCGTGCCGAGACACGTCCGGTGCGGGTGGCCTTGGCCTTGAGGGCACGCTCGATATGCCCTGCATCAGTCACCGCGTCACCGGCGAGATGGCGGATGAAATCCGCCTCGCTGACCAACTGGAACAGGTCGCCGATACGCGCTGACAAGCGCCCCTGGTGTTCGGCCAGACGCGCGCTGTAAGTCGCCAGGCGAGCTACGGCCTCTGCCGTCAGGGGCGCCATGCCCTCTTCGGAGGTACGCGTTTTCAACAGCTGGGCGAACTGCTCGAGGCTGTCTTCGGACAGGGTGATTTCCTCGTCGAAATCCACCAGCACCCGGAACATCTCCTGGAAGTCCGGATCCAGGTCCTGAAGCGTGTAGTAGAGCTGGCGCGAGCCGATGATCACCACCTTGACCTGGAGCGGAATCACCTGCGGCGTCAGGGAAACGGTGGCCAGGCGCCCCAGCTCGGCCAGAGGAGACTCCATCTTCAGCTGGCGGGAATGCAGGGCGCGCTTCAGCGCATCCCAGACGAACGGCTCGCCGAGCAGCTTCTCCGCTTCGAGGACCAGGAAACCGCCATTGGCACGGTGCAGCGCTCCGGGGCGTAGCTGCCGATAGCTGGTGTACAGCGCGCCCTGGTCGGTGCCGTATTCGATACGGCCGAACAGGTTGTCGTAGGTCGGGTGGGACTCGAATACCACCGGCGCGCCACCGCTGGAGTGGTGACCCACTACCAGGCTGGGGCAGTACTGCTCTTCCAGCATCTCGCGGCGCTGGCCATCCGGCTTGTCGTCCAGCAACTGGTCGACCACGGTTTTCAGCAGGTTGATCTGCATGGCCTGGAGATAGGCCACCACCCCGGCGTTCTCCGCGTATTTCTCGGAAAGCGGCGCCAGCAGCGGCTGCAGGGCCTGGGTGATGGTCTCCTCGTTCAGTTGGCGCAGCTGGTTGCTGGTCTCGCGCTTCCATTGCGGCAAGCTGGAAAGCTCCTCATTGAGGCGCTCCTCCAGGGCGGCGATGTCATCGTGGAAGCGCTCGCGCTCGGATTCCGGCAACTGCGAGAAGTCCGCCTCGTCCAGCGCCTTGCCATCCTTCATCGGGGTGAAGGCGATATTGGCGCTATCGCGGTACAGGGCCACGTCTTTCTCCAGCGCAAGCCGCTCGATCACGTCGAGGGCGCGGTCATAGCGCTGGTTGAAGATGCGATCGATGGCGCTCTTCTTCTGTTGATAAGTCGGGGTTTCGAAGACCGCCGGGAAGGTCGACAGCAGGTTATCGACCAGATGACTGATGTCGCAGATGAAGGCGTTTGCCTCACCGGCAGGCAACTGGATCGCGCGCGGCTCCCGCGGCTCCTCGAAATTGTTGACGTAAACCCAGTCAGCGGGGGTTCCGAGGCGCTTGCCCTCTGCCTTGAGGTAGCGCTGTACATAGGAAAACCGCCCGGTACCCGGCTCGCCCATCACATAAACGTTGTAGCCCGGCCGTGGCATCGCCACGCCGAACTGCAGGGCTTCTACCGCGCGCTCCTGGCCGAGCACGCCACGGAAAGGCTCCAGGTCTTCGGTGGACTTGAAACAGAACTGCTCGGGTTGGAAGGGACGGGTCAGCGCATCGGGCGCCAGTCGCAGACTGGCAGCGAAGGAATTCAGCATCGAGAATCCTTGAAGGACGGTGAAGAAGCATTGGCCGCATTCTGGCGCTGCCTGAACATCACTGGCAAGGCATTGCGCCATGCCGTTTTCAGCCGGACATATCCGCACACCCCAGACAGAACTCCGCAGCAGGCAGAACCGCCAGGCGCGCCGGCTCTATGGGCTCACCGCAACGCTGGCAATAACCGTAGCTCCCATCGACCAACCGCAGCTTGGCCATGCCGACACGGCGCAGCGCCGCCTCGGTTTCCGCCAGGATAGCCTCGAGCACCTCGTCGTTTTCCCGCTGTAACGCCTGCTCGGCGAAGTCCGGCGAGTGACTTCGGGCCAGATCCTCGCGGATGGCATTGGCACGAGCGGTGTACTCCGCGATCAGGGCATCGAGAACGGTGCGGGGATCGGTGGCAGTCATATCGTCTACTCCCAGGGTCGTTCATTAAGTGTGGACGCTTTGGCAAAGGCTGCATGCCGCTGTACCAAACTTGCAAATATGGAAGCTCTGGCCTTGCTTGACACCCGCACCGGCCATCCCCAAAGCTCTGACCGCCGACGAACCTCTCGCGAAGAAGAGTTGCGCCCTTGAAACGGATTTTCCCGTACCTGACGCTTTGCACCTGCATCAATAGCCTCGCTACCCCTTCCCTCCCCGCCGAACACCTGGAGGTCCTGGCCGCAGATCCCTACTGGATTGCCCTCGGCCATTATGAGACCGGCAAACTGGGCGGCTGGCGCAGCTACGTGGACGACGAGAAGTTCTTCCTGGCCGACAACGGCGCCAGCGACCCGGCCGCCGAGCTGCGCGCCACGCTGGATGCACTGTACGCCCCGGCCGACCTGGGCGACCAGCACCCTCAATGCACCTACCCGGCGCGTACCCGCTGGCTACGCGACCAACTGCGTCTGACGGACTTGCCGCACCCTGCCTGCGCCGAGTACCGCGCGTGGTTCGCTGATATCAACCCGCACAGCACCGTACTGGTGTTCCCGGCCGCCTACCTGAACAGCCCCTCGTCGATGTTCGGCCACACGCTGTTGCGCATCGACCAGGCGGATGTGCATGAAAACAACACGGCCATGCTCAGTTATGCACTGAACTTCGGGGCCTTCATCGAGGGGGCCGACAACAGCATCCTTTACGCCTGGAAGGGCTTGATGGGTGGCTATCCCGGCCTGTTCGCCCTGGTGCCCTACCGCGACAAGCTCAGCGAGTACAGCCGCCTGGAGAACCGCGACCTCTGGGAGTACCGGCTCAACCTCACCGCTGAGGAAACCGGGCGGATGGTCGAGCACGTCTGGGAGCTGAAGCAGGTCCGCTTCGATTACTACTTCTTTGACGAAAACTGCTCTTACCGCCTGCTGGAGCTGCTGGAAATCGCTCGCCCCGGCATCGAACTCACCGAAGAATTCCCGATCACCGCCATCCCCACCGATACGGTCCGGGCCGTCAAGCAGGCGGGACTGGTGCAGTCCATCGACTACCGGCCGTCGCGGGAGAAGGAACTGCTCGCTCGTGCCGAGCCGCTCGACCATGACGAACAGCAATGGGTGCTTCGCCTGGCCGATGACACCCGCCTGCTGGATGACCCGGCTCTGCTCTCCCTGCAGGCAGAACGCCGTGCCCTGATCCAGGACGCAGCATTTCGCCTGGTGCGCTACCGCTCCACGGGCGAGCAACGCACCCGCGAGAACTCCGTCCGCAGCTTCGAGCTGTTGCAGGCGATCAGCCGCAATCCCCCCCAACCGCTGGACGTCGACCGCCCCGCACTTCCGGAAGAAGGCCACGAATCCCGCACCTGGCAGCTTGGCGCCGGCAGCCGCGATGACCGCGCCTTCGCCGAGTACGGACTGCGAATGGCCTACCACGACCTGAACGACAACCTGGAAGGCTTTCCGATTGGCGCACAGATCGAGATCCTCCAGCTCAAGCTGCGCCAGTACGAAAACAACCATTGGCAATTGCAGCGCCTTGACCTGGCAACCATCCGCTCGCTGACACCCCGTAGCGAGCTGCTCAAGCCCTGGTCCTGGCAGGTGGCCGGCGGCCTTGAACGGGCGCCGGGCGAGGACGACGACGAGCGCCTGGTCAGCCACCTCAATGGCGGCGTCGGCGGTAGCTGGCAACTGGGCGAAGAGGCCCTAGGATTTGCCATGGCCACCGCCCGCATCGAACACAACGAGGACTTCGCCCCCTTCATCGCCAGCGCCGCCGGCTTCGACACCGGACTGCTGTGGCACAACGCCTTGGGCAGCCTCACCCTCGAAGCGGCGGGCAACTACTTCCACAACGGTGAAGTACGGCGCCGCCTGTCGCTCAACCAACAATGGGAAATTTCCCGCAATCTCGGCCTGCGCTTCAGTGCGCAACGGGAGTTCAGCCAACTGGCGTCCCCGGTGAACGAGGTGATGCTGGAACTGAAGTGGTATCACTACTAAGCGCAAACCCGCTCCCCGGGGATCCGGGCTACCTACCTCCCGCGCCTCTTGCAGGAGCCAGCTCGCTGGCGAATTGCGCTGCAACATTCGCGAGCAAGCTCGCTCCTACGTAGTCCGCACTCCACCGGTAAGAACGATGCTCAGCCGGCCCGGAATGGCTCAGAATGCTTATCTACATCCCCATCAGGAACGGTCCATGAAGCACAACGCCCCACAGGTGCTGGAAGTCGCGGGCGGTAAGCCGATCAAGCTCTGGACACAGGATGTGCCGGTGGAGGACGAGGCCCGCCAGCAGCTGATCAATACCGCAAAGATGCCCTTCATCTTCAAGCACCTGGCCGTAATGCCCGACGTGCACTTGGGCAAGGGCTCGACCATCGGCAGCGTGATCCCCACCGTTGGCGCTATCATTCCCGCCGCGGTCGGTGTCGACATCGGCTGCGGCATGATCGCCGCGCTCACCTCGTTGCGCGCGGCAGACCTGCCGGACAACCTGCATCGCCTGCGCAGCGCCATCGAAAAGGCCGTGCCCCACGGCAAGACTTTTGGCAAGCGTGACCAGGGCGCCTGGGACGAGGTACCGGATGCCGCCAGCCAGGCCTGGCGGGCGCTTGACCGGCGCTTCAGGGCCATCACCGCCAAGTACCCGCGTCTGGAGAAGACCAACAACCGCCATCACCTCGGCACCCTGGGCACCGGCAACCACTTCATCGAGGTTTGTCTAGACGAGGCCGACCGCGTCTGGTTCATGCTGCATAGCGGCTCACGCGGCGTGGGCAATGCCATCGGTACGCTGTTCATCGAATTGGCCCAGGCAGACATGCGCCAGCACATCGCCAACCTCCCGGACCGGGACCTGGCCTACTTCGAGGAAGGTAGCCGGCATTTCGACGACTACGTGGAAGCCGTCGGCTGGGCCCAGGACTTCGCCCGCCAGAACCGCGCCCTGATGATGCAGGCGGTGATCGCCGCTGCACGCAAGGTCATTGGCAAGCCGTTCGAGGCGAGCCTCGAGGCGGTGAACTGCCATCACAACTATGTGCAGCGGGAGCAGCACTTCGGCCGCGAGGTGCTGGTGACGCGCAAGGGCGCGGTATCAGCGCAGAAAGGCGAGCTGGGCATCATCCCCGGCTCGATGGGCGCGAAAAGCTTCATCGTTCGCGGGCTCGGCAACGAAGACGCCTTCTGTTCCTGCAGCCACGGAGCCGGGCGGACCATGAGCCGCTCCCGCGCGAAGAAACTGTTCACGGTCGAGGATCAGGTACGCGCCACGGCCCATGTGGAATGTCGCAAGGACAAGGACGTGATCGACGAGATCCCCATGGCCTACAAGGATATAGATGCCGTCATGGCAGCCCAGCGTGACTTGGTCGAAGTGGTGCATACGCTACGGCAGGTGGTATGCGTGAAGGGCTGAGCGCCTTGACGCTTTCATCACATCGCGCCCCTTAGACTCCACGCATGTTCCTTGCTGTGCGCGTCACTTCTGCATGGCGCACTGGAGTCCGAAATGGCGTCACGTCGCGCCACCCTTCTGTTGATCATGCTCACCTACGGCCTGCTGGCGGGCTGTGAAGCCACTCGGGAGCACTTGCTCGCCCAGGGTTATCCCCCGGCGTTTGCCGACGGCTTCGACGATGGCTGCAGCAGCGGTCGCCAGGCGGCGGGCATTATCAGCGGAACGTTTCGCAAGGATGTGCCCCGTTACCTCAAGGACGCGGCTTACGCCGAGGGCTGGAGCGACGGCTTTCGGCAATGTCAGGCGCAGGTGGAAAGCGAAGAGCGCCGCGCCTATTTCGAACGCTTCCATGACGACGAGGATGACGACTGGGAGCGGAACCGGGATAACGCCATGGGGAGGGCGTTGCATCCCGATTGATGGGAGGTTGCCCCTCTCTTGTGAGGGGCGAATGAACTCCCCTCACAAGGCGACGCCTCAAGGAAAGGCCAATGCTTAAACCACCCCTTGCGCCAGCATGGCGTCGGCCACTTTGACGAAGCCAGCGATGTTGGCGCCCTTCACGTAGTTCACCCGGCCGTTTTCTTCGCCGTAGTGCACGCAGGCGTGGTGGATGTTCTGCATGATGCCGTGCAGGCGTTGGTCCACTTCGCCGGCGGTCCAGTGCAAACGCATGGCGTTCTGGCTCATCTCCAGGCCACTGGTGGCCACGCCACCGGCGTTGGAAGCCTTGCCCGGAGCGAAGAGGATGCCCGCCTCGATGAAGATATCCACGGCTTCCAGGGTGGAGGGCATGTTGGCGCCTTCGGCCACGCAGACGCAGCCGTTGGCCAGCAGGGCACGCGCATCCTCGGCGTCCAGTTCGTTCTGGGTCGCGCAGGGCAGCGCGATGTCGCAGGGCAGCGCCCATGGTCGCTGGCCCGCCAGGAAGCGCAGCCCCGGGCCGGTCAGCTCGCTGATACGCCCGCGGCGGACGTTCTTCAGCTCCATCAGGCTTTCCCACTGCTCCAGGGTCAGGCCGGCCTCTGCGAACAGGGTGCCTTCCGAGTCGGACAGCGAGATCACCTTGCCGCCCAGCTCCATGACCTTCTGTGCCGCGTACTGGGCGACATTGCCGGAGCCAGAGATGGCGACGCGTTGGCCGTCGAAGTCGCGACCAATGCCCTTGAGCATCTCCTGAGCGAAGTAGACGCAACCATAACCGGTGGCCTCCGGACGGATCAGGCTGCCACCGTAGGCCAGCCCCTTGCCGGTGAATACCGAGGTGAATTCGTTGGCCAGGCGCTTGTACTGACCGAAGAGGAAGCCGATTTCCCGAGCGCCCACGCCGATGTCACCGGCTGGCACATCCAGGTCGGCGCCGATATGGCGATAGAGCTCGCTCATGAAGGACTGGCAGAAGCGCATCACTTCCGCGTCACTCTTGCCCTTGGGATCGAAATCCGAACCGCCTTTGCCGCCGCCCATGGGCAGCGAGGTCAGCGAGTTCTTGAACACCTGCTCGAACGCCAGGAACTTGAGAACACCGAGATTCACCGAAGGGTGGAAGCGCAGGCCGCCCTTATAAGGGCCGATGGCGCTGCTCATCTGTACGCGGAAGCCACGGTTGACCTGCACCCGCCCCTGGTCATCGACCCACGGCACCCGGAACAGCACCGCGCGCTCTGGCTCCACCAGGCGCTCGAGAATGCCGGCTTGCTGGTATTGCGGGTTGGCCTCAAGGAAAGGCCAGAGGCTGCGCAGCACCTCTTCCACCGCCTGGTGGAACTCGGGCTGATCGGGGTCGCGCCGCTTCAGGCGCGCGAGAAACACGTCGAGGGATTGGCTCATGTCTCTTCCTGGAGATTTGTTGATCGGTCGGACAAAATGGCCGCCGACTCTATCAAGGAAGCGCAGCGCCAGAACAGTGCAAGATGACGCTTTTATGAAACTTTTTGGTGCATGGATATAAATTACCCACCCTCTCCTACCGGCCTTCCGGCAGTTTCACCACTTGGCGAGGGCTGATTCCCAGCCCACTGCGCTTGCCCTGTAGCAACACTTCCCCGCTCTCCGGCAAGGTGCGCCAGAGGCTCTCAGGCACGCAGACACCAAGTGCCACCGCCTGATCATCCAGCACCAGCGCGATGCGATGCCCGCAGCCCAGGCCACCCTCTTCCTTGGCCAGCACACGGGCCGTGAATTCGGCATCTACCCCAAACCACTGGGTATAGAGCGCCGCGACAGGCACGTTGAGCGCCCCCCAGGCCACAAGTGCCATCAGCGAGCCCAATGTCAGGTGCAAGTACAGCCGGGCACTACCCGAATCCAGCTTGAACAGGACAGCCAGGCGCTCGCGCCAGGCCAGCAAGGCATAGAGTCCACCGCCCAGCAGCAAGGCCCCGCCGACCGACCCCAGTTGCCAGGCCGAGGATGGGTAGAAGGAAAAATAGAGGCCGCAGGCCCCGAACAAGGCCAGCGCACACAGCCACATCAGGTAGGCGTTGAATCCTTTCATTCATCACTCCCTGGAAACGACAACGGAGCCTTTCAGCTCCGTTGTCTTGACGCTTACTGCGCCAGCTTCTTGTAACGCACACGGTGCGGCTGGGCTGCCGCCTCGCCGAGGCGTTTCTTGCGGTCCGCTTCGAACTCGGTGTAGTTGCCCTCGAAGAAGACCACCTTGCCGTCATCCTCATAGGACAGGATGTGGGTCGCGATGCGGTCCAGGAACCAACGGTCGTGGGAGATCACGATGGCCGCGCCCGGGAAGTCCAGCAGGGCCTCTTCCAGTGCACGCAGGGTTTCCACGTCCAGGTCGTTGGACGGTTCGTCGAGCAGCAGCACGTTGGCGCCCTGTTTCAAGGTCAGCGCCAGGTGCAGGCGGCCACGCTCACCGCCGGAGAGGTCCTTGACGAACTTCTGCTGGTCCGCGCCCTTGAAGTTGAAGCGGCCGACATAACCACGGGAGGGCACTTCATAGCCACCCACCTTGATCATGTCGAAACCGTCGGAAACCTGCTCCCATACGGTCTTGCCGCCGTCCAGGCTGTCGCGGCTCTGGTCGACGCTGGCGATCTGAACGGTCTCGCCGATCTCGATGGTGCCCGAGTCAGGCTCTTCCTTGCCGGTGATCATGCGGAACAGGGTGGACTTGCCCGCGCCGTTGCCGCCGATCACGCCGACGATGGCGCCTTTCGGCACGCTGAAGGTCAGCCCGTCGATCAGCACGCGATCGCCGTAGCCCTTGCAGACGTTGTTGAACTCGATGACCTTGTCGCCCAGGCGCGGACCGGCCGGGATGTAGATCTCGTTGGTCTCGCTGCGCTTCTGGAATTCCTGCGATTGCATCTCCTCGAAGCGCTGCAGGCGGGCCTTGGACTTCGCCTGACGCGCCTTGGCACCCTGGCGCACCCACTCCAGCTCGGCCTTCATAGCCTTGGCATGGGAGGCTTCCTGCTTGGCCTCCTGGGCCAGGCGGTTGGCCTTGGATTCCAGCCAGCCGGAGTAGTTGCCTTCGAACGGGATGCCGTGGCCACGGTCCAGTTCGAGGATCCAGCCGGCAACGTTGTCGAGGAAGTAACGGTCGTGGGTAATAGCCACCACGGTACCGGGGAAGTCGTGCAGGAAATGCTCCAGCCAGGCGACCGAGTCGGCGTCCAGATGGTTGGTCGGCTCGTCGAGCAGCAGCATGTCGGGGGCCGACAGCAGCAGGCGGCACAATGCGACGCGGCGCTTCTCACCACCGGACAGATGCTCGATCTTGGCATCCCACTGCGGCAGGCGCAGGGCGTCGGCGGCCACTTCCAGTTGACGTTCGAGGTTATGGCCATCGGAGGCCTGAAGGATGGCCTCCAGCTTGGCCTGCTCCGCAGCGAGCGCGTCGAAGTCGGCATCCGGCTCGGCGTAGGCGGCATAGACCTCATCGAGACGGGCCTGGGCCTGCTTGATCTCGCCTACGGCCTCCTCAACGATGTCGCGCACGGTCTTGGTTGGATCGAGTTTCGGCTCCTGCGGCAGGTAGCCAACCTTGATCCCAGGCATCGGACGGGCCTCGCCATCGATCTCGGTATCGACGCCGGCCATGATTCGCAGCAGGGTCGACTTGCCCGCGCCGTTCAGACCGAGCACGCCGATCTTGGCGCCAGGGAAGAAGGACAGGGAAATGTCTTTGAGAATCTCACGCTTCGGGGGCACAACCTTGCCGACCCGGTGCATGGTGTAGACGTATTGAGCCATGGCTACCTTGGTGCTGTGACGAATTGAGAAATGGGCGGGGCGCAGGCTGCGTGAATTGCCGCGAACAACGATCCTGCGAGACGAAAACAGTCGAAAAGCGCGATTACCTTCAGTAAAAGAGCACTTCACCCGGGTTTTGGCCAAGGATTGCTGTCGACGCCGCAGAACCACGCACAGCCGTATTTACACAAACTGAAACGCGGGCGCTCCCGCGCGCGTGGCGCAAAGCTACCGGAATGCACCAGCAAGGGCAAACGACACTCGTCGCCGATGCTGGCACTTTGTCCGCCAGACAGGCATGCTACCGCCCCCCTGATCCTAAGGGCCGCCCCTGCCCACCGAGCCGTACACGCAGGAAACGCACTCGTGCCCCACACCCCGCTGCCTCCAACCTCGAGCGAGCCAGGTCAATCACCCCACGCCCATGCGCGCGGCTCGGTGAAAGGCTTGTTGGCGGGCCTGGTGCTGATGATGTTGGCCCTGCTGCTCTGGCAGTTGCACCTGGAATACCGCCAGCTGCAAGAAAGCGTACGCGAGCGCAGCTACAGCCTGACCAGCGCACTGGCCAGCAACCTGGAACAGAACATGGCCTTGAAGGCGCGCGCCGGCCTGGCCCTTCTCCGACAGGGCACAGCTGCCGGCACCGATCAACAAACGCTACTGGAAAACCTGCGCTCGATCTTTCCGTCACTGCAGAGTCTCGTCTGGCTGAACCTCCGCGGCGGGGCGATACACGACACCCAGGCCGTCAGCGACGACGCCCTTTACCTGGCCAGCCTGGCGCAGCGCAGCGATGGGGAGCCGTACCGCTATGCATTCAGCGCCCAGGATCACGGCCAGGTCTACCTGATCCTGCGCCAGTCCCCGGCCCCCGGCAGCGGTGGCTCCTGGGTCCTCCGCCTCGACCTGGAGACTTCGGGCGCCTGGGCGCTGAGCAGCGAGGATCACGACTATCGCTGGCTGCTGGAGGACCGCTTCAACCAGCGCGTCCTGTTTCACAGCTCCCGCCCCCATGGCAGCAGCCCCATCGTGCTGCCGGTCACTGCCGAAGAGCAGGCGCAAACCATCCTGATTGCCCCGCTGGCCAACAGTGACTGGCAGGTTCGCGCCCTGCACGATGAGCTGCAGGTACGCACCGAGCTGCTGCCGGAACTGCTGGTCAAGCTCCTGCTGTTCCTGATCAGCGCCTGCCTGGCCTTGATCGCGCTCTACTACCTGCAGCGGGAGCAGCGCGGTCTGCGCGAGCTCAACGATGCATCGCGGCGCTCGTTGCGCCAGGCGGCCAGTGCGCTTGGAGTAATCGAAGAGCGAGTGTTGGTGACCCGGGTCGATGGCCGGCTGAGTTATCTCAACCCGCAGGCCGAAGCCATGTTCGGTATCAGCGGGGAGGCCGCGCAGGATCACCACTTGCTAGCCCTGCTGCCGGGGCTTGATCCGCTGATGCTCAACGCCCCTGACCTGCACAACGAACATGGACCAGATCTCGTGCACTTCGAGCGCGACGATGAGCAGCTCATGCTCGCCGTGACTCGGAGCGAGCTGAACGACGGCATCCAGTTGCTCGGCTATGTCTGGGTGCTGCGCGATGTGACCGAGGAACAGCGTGCCCTTCGCGTGCTGCAGGAAACCCGCCGTCGCTACCAGGATATCTTCGAGGGCTCCGGCGTTGCCCTGTGCGTGCTGGACCTCGCTGAACTGCGCACGCACCTGCTTCAACTGGGCCTGCGCGACGCGCCAAGCCTGGCCGCCTGGCTCACCGCCAACCCACTGCAGCACCTCCAGCTGCAACGCCAGCTGCGCATCACCGAGGTCAACCAGGTGGCGCTTCGCCTGCTGGGCGTGAACTGCAGCGAAGAGGCCTGGCAGTTGCTGATCAGCTTCGGCCCCATTCGTGAAAACGGCGTACGCTTCCAGTTGATGGCAGCGCTGCTCAGCAGCCAGTCCCAGGTCGAAGTCGAGTGCCAGATCACCACGCCGCAAGGGCATGAGCGTCACCTGTGGCTGGTCCTGCAACTGCCCTCGATGATCCAGGACCTGCATGCCGTCACCCTCAGCATCAGCGACATCACCAGTCGCAAGCGCATCGAACTCTCGCTGATCGAGCGCGAACGCTTCTGGTCCGATGTCGTGCTGGCCGTCCCCGACTCACTTTACGTACACGACATCGGCGGCAAACGGGTGATGCTCAGCAACAATCGCCTTGGCCCCCAACTCGGCTACAGCCGGGACGAGCTTCGAAAGATGGGCGAGCGCTTCTGGGAGCAGGTCCTGCATCCAGACGACGCAGAGCAGTATTGGCGCATGCGCAGCTTGCAGCAGGTGGTCGGCGACGGTCTGTTGCTGCAGTGCCAGCTGCGCTGGCGGCACAAGGACGGCAGCTGGCGCTGGTTCGATATCCGCGAACAGGCGCTGGCACGGGATGATCGCGGGCGTGTCAGCCGCCTGATCGGCGTCGCGAAGGACATCACCGAACAAATCGAAGCCGCCGAGTCCATGCGCGACAGTGGTCGGCGCTACCGCATGCTGGCCGAAAGCATCAGTGACGTGATTTTCACCACCGACAGCGAGCTGCAGCTGAACTATGTCAGCCCGTCGGTACAACCCGTACTCGGTTACAGCGCCGACTGGGTCATCGACAACAGCTTCCAGGGCATGGCCGCCGATCCGCGCCAGCTGGCCACCCTGTTCGCCCAACTGGAACAGGTCCGCGCTGCGCTGGGCAACCCCAAGCGCCTTGCTGGACTGCGCGATCGGATGCCCGCGCAGGTGTTCCTGTTCGACTGCATGCGCGCCGACGGCCAGAAGATCCCGGTGGAGCTGCGCACCATGCTCATGTGGGACGAACACGGGCGTTTCGAAGGCATGCTTGGCGTCGGCCGCGACATCAGCCAACAGCGCCGTGCCGAAAAAGACCTCCGCATGGCCGCGACCGTCTTCGAGCACTCGACTTCGGCGATCCTGGTGACCGACCCGGCGGGCTATATCGTCCAGGTCAACGAGGCCTTCACTCGCATCAGCGGCTATGCCTCCGGCGATGTGCTCGACCAACTGCCAGCGATCCTCACCGCCGACCGCCAGCAGGCCAACCAGCTCACCTACATCATCAGCCAACTCAACCAGCGCGGCAGCTGGGAGGGTGAGATCTGGCTCAAGCGCCGCCAGGGCGACAACTACCCGGCGTGGGTCGGCATCACCGCCGTGCATGACGAGGAAGGCGACCTGGTCAGCTACGTCTGCTTCTTCAGTGACATCAGCGAACGCAAAGCCAGCGAACAGCGCATCCACCGCCTGGCGTACTACGATGGGCTGACCCACCTGCCCAACCGCACCCTGTTCCAGGACCGCCTGCACACCGCGCTGCAGCATGCCGAAAGGCACCAGGAGTGGGTGGTGCTGATGTTCCTTGACCTCGATCGTTTCAAACCGATCAACGACTCCCTCGGCCACGCTGCCGGCGACCGCATGCTCAAGGATGTGGCCGTGCGCCTTGCCGCCTGCGTCGACGAAGACGACACCGTGGCGCGCATGGGCGGTGACGAGTTCACCCTGCTCCTGCAACCGCGTGCAACCCGCGAAGGCGCCCTGAACCGTGCCATCCACGTTGCCGAGCAGATCCTCGCCAGCCTGGATCGGCCTTTTGTGCTCGAAGGCCGCGAATTCTTCGTCACCGCTAGCATCGGCATCGCCCTGAGCCCTCAGGACGGTCGAGAGCTGAGCCAGCTGATGAAGAACGCCGACACGGCGATGTACCACGCCAAGGAGCGCGGCAAGAACAACTTCCAGTTCTACCAGGCCGACATGAACGCCCGCGCCCTGGAGCGCCTGGAGCTGGAAAGCGACCTTCGCCACGCGCTGGAGCAAGGCGAATTCCTGCTCTATTACCAGCCGCAGTTCTCCGGCGACGGCCGGCGCCTGACGGGCGTCGAAGCCCTGCTGCGCTGGCGCCATCCCACGCGTGGTCTGGTACCGCCAGCCGACTTCATCCCTGTGCTGGAAGAGCTCGGGCTGGTGGTCCAGGTTGGCGACTGGGTACTCAGCGAGGCCTGCCGTCAGCTCAAATGCTGGCATCAGGCGAAAATGCGCCTGCCGAAGATTTCGGTAAACCTTTCCGCACGCCAGTTCGCCGATGGCCAACTGGCCGAGCGCATCGCCGCCATCATCGAAGACAGAGGCCTGCCACCGGCCTGCCTGGAACTGGAACTGACCGAGAGCATCCTGATGCGCGACGTCGGCGCAGCCATGCAGATTCTCGAAAGCCTCAAACGACTTGGCCTGTGCATTGCGGTCGACGACTTCGGCACCGGCTACTCGTCGCTTAACTACCTCAAGCAGTTCCCCATCGACGTACTCAAGATCGACCGCAGCTTCGTCGATGGCCTGCCCGACGGCGAACGTGATGCGCAGATCGCCCGCGCCATCATCGCCATGGCCCATAGCCTGAACCTGGCGGTCATCGCCGAGGGCGTGGAAACCCAGGCGCAGCTGAACTTCCTCCGCGAACATGGCTGCGACGAGGTGCAAGGCTATCTGTTCGGCCACCCCATGCCGGCGCAACAGTTCGAGCGTATGTTCGGCGGCTCCGCACTGTTCGTGCTCAATTGACGCCGGGTGCGCCATGCACATCGGGCAGCCTCACTTCGGTGCGCACGGCCCACGCCACGAGCTGGATGAAGCCCACTTGTCTGTCACATGACCGACCTTCATATGCCAGCCAGCGACCGATGCGTTAGAATGCGCGCCTTTCCCCGTCCCGTTCCCCAAGAGGACCGCCATGTTCAGCCGTGATTTGACCCTCGCCCGCTACGATGCCGACCTGTTTGCCGCCATGGAGCAAGAAGCCCAGCGCCAGGAAGAGCACATCGAGCTGATCGCCTCCGAGAACTACACCAGCCCGGCGGTGATGGAAGCCCAGGGCTCCGTGCTGACCAACAAGTACGCCGAAGGCTACCCGCACAAGCGCTACTACGGTGGCTGCGAATTCGTCGACATCGTCGAGCAGCTGGCCATCGACCGCGCCAAAGAGCTGTTCGGCGCCGACTACGCCAACGTCCAGCCGCACTCCGGTTCCCAGGCCAATAGCGCTGTCTTCCAGGCCCTGGTTCAGCCGGGCGACACCGTACTGGGCATGAGCCTGGCACATGGCGGCCACCTGACCCACGGCGCTTCCGTCAACTTCTCCGGCAAGATCTACAAGGCCGTGCAGTACGGTCTGAACCCGGAAACCGGTCTGATCGACTACGACGAAGTCGAGCGTCTGGCCGTCGAGAACAAGCCGAAGATGATCATCGCCGGCTTCTCCGCCTACTCTCAGGTCCTGGACTTCCCGCGTTTCCGCGCCATTGCCGACAAGGTCGGTGCCTACCTGTTCGTCGACATGGCCCACGTGGCCGGCCTGGTCGCCGCTGGCGTATACCCGAACCCGATGCCCTATGCCGACGTGGTGACCACCACCACCCACAAGACCCTGCGCGGCCCGCGCGGCGGCCTGATCCTGGCCAAGGCGAACGAAGAGATCGAGAAGAAGCTGAACTCCGCCGTCTTCCCGGGCGGCCAGGGCGGCCCGCTGATGCACGTGATCGCCGCCAAGGCCGTGTGCTTCAAGGAAGCTCTGCAGCCTGAGTTCAAGGCTTACCAGGAGCAAGTGGTGAAGAACGCCCAGGCCATGGCCCAGGTGTTCATCGAGCGCGGTTTCGACGTGGTGTCCGGTGGCACCCAGAACCACCTGTTCCTGCTCTCCCTGATCAAGCAGGACATCACCGGTAAGGATGCCGACGCCGCCCTTGGCCGCGCCTTCATCACCGTGAACAAGAACGCCGTCCCGAACGACCCGCGCTCGCCGTTCGTCACTTCCGGTCTGCGTATCGGCACTCCGGCCGTGACCACCCGTGGCTTCAAGGAAGCCGAGTGCCGCGAGTTGGCCGGTTGGATCTGCGACATCCTGGTGAACATGGGCGACGAGTCCGTCGTCGACCGCGTTCGCGATCAGGTCAAGGCCATCTGCGCCAAGCTGCCGGTTTACAGCAAGTAAGCGACAGCAGCACGCAAAAAGCCCGGCACATGCCGGGCTTTTTCGTTTTCGGAGAAGCGCCGCCAGAACTCGTTTGGTAGGTTGGTGCTGAGTGAAACGAAGCCCAACAAGGCATGCGGACACGCCCCACAAATTGGGCTTCGCTGTGCTCAGTCCTTCGCGGCCCGCATCAACCTGCGTCCGGGTCACGCCTGGGCTTCGGCAAAGCCTGCGCGGATCTTCTCTTCCGGTAGCTGGTCGCCGATGAACACGATCACGCTCTCTCGCGCCTCGTCGTCACGCCACTCGCTGTCCCAGTCGAAGCCGTGGAGCCGCAGCACGCCCTGGAACACCATCCGGCGCTCCTCACCAGCGATGGCCAGCACACCCTTGTAGCGCAGCAGCGAGTTGCCGTGCTCTTCCAGCAGCTGCTCCATGAAAGCGCTGAGCTTGTCGATGTCCAGCGGCCGCGCGCTCTTCAGCACCAGGGTAGCGATGCGGTCAGGCGTGCCCGCCGGGGCCAGTGGACGCAAGCTCAGGGTCGGGCCGAAATCGGCATTGAGGTTGAAGCCGCGCACGTCCAGCAGTTCGCCCAGGTCAATGCGGCCGTGCTCCACCACGCGAATCGGCGCCCGCCGGTTGATGCGTTGCAGGCGCTGGCTGAGCGCCTCGAAAGTCGCCTCGTCCACCAGGTCAAGCTTGCTCACCAGGATGCGGTCGGCGAAGCCCACCTGGGCCTGGGCGATGGTTTCCTGCAGGTGCCGCTCGGCGTTCGCCGCATCCACGAGGGTGATGATGCCGTCCAGCACATAGCGCTCGCAGAGTTCCTCGTCGGCGAAGAAGGTCTGCGCCACTGGCGCCGGGTCGGCCAGGCCAGTGCACTCGATCACCAGGCGGTCGAACGCCAGCTCGCCGCTGTCCAGGCGCTCCAGCAGCACGAACAGCGCCTTTTCCAGCTCGACATGGATGGAGCAGCAGACGCAGCCATTGGCCAGCGTCATCACCTGCACCGGCTCGCTGCCGAGCAGCTGGCCGTCGATCGGCGTCTCGCTGAATTCGTTCTCGATCACGGCGATCTTCAGGCCGTGTTCGGCCTTGAGGATATGCCGCAGCAGCGTGGTCTTGCCGGCACCGAGAAAGCCGCTGAGTACGGTCACCGGGATGGGGAGATGGGCAGACATTAGAGCAATCCTTGAAATCGGGGTTCAACCGTAGGAGCGAGCTTGCTCGCGAATCGCTTTGCTCGGGGCTTTCGCGAGCAAGGCCCAAGGGTTCCCCCCTAGATCCTACAAATGAAAAGCGCCACGACGAAGCGTGGCGCTCAGGTTACCGCAACGGGAACTCAACAGCAGCGGACAGGCCTCCCTTTCCCACCACCGTAGCGGGCTTCCTGCCGCTCGCGGAAGAACTCCTCATAGGTCATCACCGATTTGTCCGGGTGCTTGCCGCGCATATGCTCGACGTAGGTATCGTAGTCGGGCATGCCCACCAGCATGCGGGCAGCCTGGCCCAGGTACTTACCCATGCGACTCAGGTCATTGAACATGCGTGAGCCCTCCTCAGGCGTCCGGGATCGGCTGGAACGGCGATTCCTTGTCGCTGCGTTCCGGCTTCATCCAGGCGCTGCGTCCTACCTTGATCGCATAGAACAGGATGCTCAGAACCACGAAGAGGAACAGCACGGTCAGGGTCGCGTTGGTGTAGGCGTTGAAGATCACGTGCTGCATCTGGCCGATGTCCTTGGCCGGAGCCAGGACCTGGCCGGCCTCCAGCGCATCGCTGTACTTCTTGGCCAGGGCCAGGAAGCCGACGGCCGGATTCGGGTCGAGCAGCTTGATCAGGCCTGCCGTAGTGGTGCAGATCAGCAGCCAGGTGGCCGGGATCAGCGTCACCCACACATAGCGCTGGCGCTTCATCTTGATCAGCACCACGCAGCCCAGCATCAGGGCGATGCCCGCCAGCATCTGGTTGGAGATGCCGAACAACGGCCAGAGGGTATTGATGCCACCCAGCGGGTCGACCACGCCCTGGTACAGCAGCCAGCCCCACATGGCGACGCAACCGGCGGTCGCGATCACGTTGGCAGTCCAGGATTCGGTGCGCTGCAGCGGGGAGATGAAGTTGCCCAGCAGGTCCTGCAGCATGAAGCGACCGGCACGGGTGCCCGCATCTACTGCGGTAAGGATGAACAGCGCCTCGAAGAGGATCGCGAAGTGGTACCAGAAGGCCATGGTGTTCTCGCCCGGCAGCAGCTGGTGAAGGATCTGCGCGATACCGACCGCCAGGGTCGGTGCGCCACCGGCGCGCGCCAGCACAGTGTGCTCACCGATATCCCTCGCCGTCGCTTCCAGGGCCTCCGGCGTGATGGCGAAGCCCCAGCTGCTGACAGTGGCGGCGACTGCCTGGACGTCGGTCCCAACCACGGCCGGCGGGCTGTTCATGGCGAAGTACACACCCGGCTCGATCACCGAGGCCGCCACCATGGCCATGATGGCGACGAAGGACTCCATCAACATGCCGCCGTAACCGATGTAACGGGCATGGGACTCGCTGGCCAGCAGCTTGGGCGTGGTACCGGAAGAAATCAACGCATGGAAACCGGACACTGCACCGCAGGCGATGGTGATGAACAGGAAGGGGAACAGCGCGCCCTTCCACACCGGCCCAGTGCCATCGACGAACTGCGTCAGCGCCGGCATCTTCAGGTCCGGCATTGTGATCAGAATGCCAATGGCAAGCGCGACGATGGTACCGATCTTGAGGAAGGTCGACAGGTAATCCCGCGGTGCCAGCACCAGCCACACTGGCAGCACGGCGGCGACGAAGCCGTAGCCGATCAGCATCCAGGTAATCTGGATACCGGTGAAGGTGAAGGCCGGCCCCCAGACCGGGTCAGCGGCGACCTGACCGCCCAGCCAGATAGAGGTCAGGAGCAGGGCGACGCCTACCACCGAAATCTCACCGATGCGGCCTGGGCGGATGTAGCGCATGTAGATACCCATGAACATCGCGATCGGGATGGTCGCCATCACTGTGAACATGCCCCAGGGGCTCTCGGCCAGGGCCTTGACCACGATGAGTGAGAGCACCGCGAGGATGATGACCATGATCAGGAAGGCACCGAACAGCGCGATGGTCCCGGCCACCTGCCCCATCTCCTCGCGCACCAGCTCGCCCAGGGAGCGGCCGTCACGCCGGCTGGAGATGAACAGCACCATGAAGTCCTGCACCGCACCGGCCAGGACCACGCCGGCAATCAGCCAGAGGGTACCTGGCAGGTAGCCCATCTGTGCGGCGAGCACCGGGCCCACCAGGGGGCCGGCACCGGCGATGGCAGCGAAGTGGTGGCCGAACAGAACGTGCTTGTTGGTCGGCACGTAGTCGAGGCCGTCGTTGTGAATGATTGCGGGCGTGGCGCGGGTCGGATCGAGCTGCATCACCTTGGTGGCGATGAACAGGCTGTAGTAACGGTAGGCAACCAGATACAGGGCAACCGCGGCAACCACGATCCACAAGGCGTTGATGGCTTCGCCACGACGCAGCGCGACGACCCCCAAGGCGCATGCGCCGACCACTGCCAACGCTACCCAGGGTAGCTGGCGCAGGACGCTGTTGTTATTGTTCATAAGGCTCTCCAAATGGATAGACAGACAAGCTGCCGCAGAAGCTTAGCCGCTCCACCGGAAATCGGTATGAGACCTTGATCTAGAGCGCTCCGCGACAGAATCGGAGCGTTATTAAGGATCGCCTTCGAACCGAGGGTCCGATGCGTCCTGAAGCAGTGACCACTGCAGGAAACTGGATGCCCCAGACCTGACCGCCTTGCTCTGCAGCTTCCCCCATTGGCAGGACGAGCAAAACAAAAGCCGGGCAGCGCCCGGCTTTGCTCGGCCGTCTGTGCTTAGCTCGGCAGTTTGGCGTAACGCGCGAGTTGCTGGTCCTTGCTCATGACGTCCAGGGTGGCCGCCAGAACCTGCTCGCCAGTCACGTCCGGAGCGGAGAAGATGGTCGAAAAGTTCTCATGAGTGACCTGGGCGAAGCGGGCGCGGTCGGATTGCTCGATGCCCAGGAGAGTGGCATAGGCGTCCAGCGCCTCCCCTTGCCCCTTGGCCATGTCCTCAGCGATGTTGTCGAGCATGCCATTCATGGCGAATAGCGAACGGCCTCCATACCCCAGGCGAACGCTGGAGTCGCAACCGTTGGTCCCCGAAGTCAGACCGAAAGTGGCATTACCCGAAGTACCGTTGGTAGTGGTAGCCAGCAGATGGGGTACCAAGCCTCGCTGCCCTTCGAACAGCATGTTGCCCCAGCCGCAACCGCCGCCCCCGGCCTGGTCGGCTTGTACCGCCAAACTCGCTGCGCCTAGCAGCCCCACGATCAACCCCTTGCTAAGCAGTCGCTTATCCATAGTTGCGCTCCGCATATATTTATAGAAAAACCGCTTAAGCAGCTTTGGCGACAGTTGCAGAACTGTCAAACGCCGACGCGGCGAAGGATGTGCTTACCGGGAGGCGACGGCAGGATTCGGCCTTCGCTATAGTGCACGGACCCTTGAAGGAGAAATGCAATGAGTGACACCGCCAACGATCGTCGGCGCTTTCAGCGCATCACTTTCGATGCCGCTACCGAAATCAAACAGGCCCAACGCAGCTGGACGGTGGAATTGCAGGACATCTCGCTCAAGGGCTTGCTGGTCCAGCGCCCAAGCGATTGGGACGGCAATTCGAATACGCCGTTCAACGCCTGCATTCGCCTGACAGCGGATATCCAGCTGGAGATGGAAGTGGCGCTCACCCGCGAGCAGGACAACCAACTGGGTTTCGTCTGCCGGCACATCGACCTTGATTCCATCAGCCATCTGCGACGCCTGGTAGAACTCAACCTCGGTGACGAGACCCTGCTGGAGCGCGAACTGGCTGCACTGGGCGAAGACTGACCGACGCTGGCGCCCATCCCGCCGGACTGGGCTTCGCAAGGCTCAGCGGAGTACCGTCGGACGGATCGCCACCCGACGGAACACCGCCCGCCCCGGCCTGCTGGCCATTGCTGCTACTCGAACAGGGCATCCAGCGCCTGTTCCAGGCGCGTCACCGCCACCACCTGAAGCCCCGGAGGCGACTCCTTCGGCGCATTGCCCTTGGGCACGATGGCGCGCTTGAAGCCGTGCTTGGCGGCTTCCTTCAAGCGCTCCTGACCACTCGGTACCGGACGCACCTCACCGGAAAGCCCTACCTCGCCAAACACCAGCACATCGTGGGGCAGTGGACGGTTGCGCAGGCTGGACATGATGGCTGCGATCAACGCCAGGTCCGACGCGGTCTCCAGCACCTTCACACCGCCCACGACATTGAGGAATACATCCTGATCGTAGGTCGGAATGCCGCCATGACGGTGCAGCACAGCCAGCAGCATGGCCAGGCGGTTCTGGTCCAGGCCCAGGGTGACCCGTCGTGGATTGGCCAGATGACTGGTGTCCACCAGCGCCTGGACCTCCACCAGCATCGGCCGGGAACCCTCCCAGGTGGCCATCACCACGCTGCCCGGCACCGATTCCTGGGCGCGGGTCAGGAAAATCGCCGATGGGTTGGACACCTCCTTGAGCCCCTTGTCGGTCATGCCGAACACGCCCAACTCATTGACTGCACCAAAGCGGTTCTTCACGGCCCTCAGCAAGCGCAGGCGCCCGTCGGACTCCCCTTCGAAATACAGCACCGTATCGACCATGTGCTCCAGCACACGGGGCCCGGCGAGCGCGCCTTCCTTGGTCACATGCCCCACCAGGAATACGGCCGTGCCGCTTTGTTTGGCGAAGCGCACCAGCAGGGCCGCGCTCTCGCGCACCTGGGCTACGCCGCCCGGGGCCGATTGCAGCTGCTCGGTGAAGATGGTCTGGATCGAGTCGATCACCATCACCTTGGGCTGCTCCATGCGCGCGGTGGCAACGATGGTCTCGATGGAGGTCTCAGTCATCACCTTGAGCTTGTCTTCCGGCAGGCCGAGACGGCGGGCACGCATGGCGACCTGCTGCTGGGACTCTTCACCCGTGACATAAAGGGCGGGAAAGCGCGAGGCGATGTTGCAGAGTGTCTGCAGCAGGATGGTCGACTTGCCAATCCCCGGATCACCGCCGATCAGCACCACCGAACCATCCACCAAGCCACCACCGAGCACCCGATCGAGCTCGTTGGAGCCAGTAGAAAAACGCGGCATCTCTTCGACGCTGACCTCAGCCAGGGTCTTGAGTTGCGCCTGCTGCCCAGCCCAACCGGTACGCCCGCCGGAACTGGCGGCGCCTTCCAGCACGGTTTCCACCAAGGTATTCCAGGCACCGCAATCGGCGCACTGGCCGGCCCATTTGGGAAAGGTCGCACCGCACTCGGTGCAGCCGTACATGCGCTTGGCCTTGGCCATCTGCGGACTCCGTCAAACGAAAGCCCGCATGATAGCCGGATCAGCCGCGGCAGGCGCCTCCACAACCGCAACACTTTCCTGCTGCGCGCTTGCGTAAGCGTTCCAGCTCCAACTCCAACCCTTCCCGACGCATTTCCAGGGCCCTCAAGCTCGAGCCATCCAGAGGTTCGCTCCCCGCCTCGACTCGCCGGATGCGCTGCTGCAGAAGCTCGAACTGCTGTTGCAGGCGATCCAGGTACTCGTCGGCGAGGACTTGTTCAGGAGATGCTTCGGAAGCAGGGTGAGCGCCATGCTGAGTTTGGTTGGTAGACATGAAGGACTCTCCGGACAGGTGATGACTCAGCCTATCCGGAGGCCTGACGGCGCTGATTGATATCGATCAACGCAACAGGACCATCGCCTGCGCGCAAGACCAGAGTTAACGAGTCACCCCGGGGCTGCAGTCAGCTCTGGGCGTCTTTCAGAATCTTGGCAATTTCGTCTTTCAACGCAACCCGCTGCATTTTCAAGCCATTCAGCGCGGTGTCATCCAGAGCCTGGTTGCCGTCTTCGACCTCATAGATGCGTGAATCAAGCTGCTGGTACTCCCCCGCCAGCCGGGCAAAGTGCGCGTCCTTCTGCAGCAACGTGCGCATGGAGTCCTGGAAATCTGGAAACTCGCGGTTCAACGGGTGATGTTCTAGCGGCATGGCAGTGGCCCTCCTTCTGCACCATCAATCTCAGGCTAGTCCACCCAGAGAGGGCTTGAACGCCGACTGACGAAAATACCTTTTGCGGCGCGTAACCGTCCTCCAGCATTCAGAGATGGCAGCATCAGGGTGCTGATTTACACTTCAGCCCAGAATCAATAAACCTCAAGGAGTGAAGCATGAAAGTACTCAGTGAATTCAAAGATTTCGCCGTCAAGGGCAATGTCGTCGATATGGCCGTCGGGATCATTATTGGTGCGGCCTTCGGCAAGATCGTCACGTCTTTCGTTGGCGACGTGATCATGCCGCCCATCGGCCTGCTGATAGGTGGGGTCGACTTCTCGGACCTGGCAATCACGCTCAAGGCCGCGGAAGGTGAAATCCCCGCCGTGGTGCTGAGTTACGGCAAGTTCATCCAGACGGTGCTGGACTTCGTCATTGTCGCTTTCGCCATCTTCATGGGCGTGAAAGCCATCAATAAGCTCAAGCGCGAGGAAGCTGCCGCGCCCGAGGCGCCGCCCGCACCCACCAAGGATCAGGAGCTGCTGAGCGAGATCCGCGACCTGCTCAAGTCACAGCAGAACAAGTAGGCCCGGGCTGCACCTTCTGCTCTGTGGGCGAGTTCATTCGCGAAGCAGGCAACACGCCTACCCTGTCAAAGCAAAAGGGCCGCTTAGCGGCCCTTTCTTCTTTCGCGAATGAATTCGGTCTCATAATGCTCAGTCACCCTAGGACAAGGGCCTAAGTATCAACCGGTTCACCCGCCGCTCCTTAACCTCGACCACTTGTAGCTGCCAGCCGTCGAACTCCAGCGAGTCGCCGATGACGGGCAGGCGGTCCAGCAGACTCATGGCCAGACCGGCAATGGTCTGGTAGTCATCGCTTGGTTTCCCTGAAAACCCCAACCGCTCGCCCAGTAGCGTCAGGTTCACCGCGCCGCTGACCTTCCAGCCCTCTTCGCACGGCTCGATCTCCAGACCATCCACCTCGCTCGCATCCGGCAGCTCACCGGCAATGGATTCGAGAATGTCGGTCATGGTCAGCAGGCCCTCGAAGCCGCCGAACTCATTGACGACAAACGCCACGTGGGTCGAGGCCTTGCGCATTTCTTCCAGCGCACCGAGCACCGAAGCGCTCTCTGGAAGGTTCGGCGGAACACGCAGCAGATGCTGGATATCTGGCACCTGGCCTTGCAGCAGTTCGCGCAGTAGCTCTTTCTTGTGCACATAGCCCAGCGGCTCGTCGACATCGCCGCCACGGATCACCAGCAGACGCGAGTGCGGCGCGCGCAACAGAGCGTCGTAGATGACCTCGCGCGACTCGTCCAGATCGATGCGCTCGACCTCCACACGATTGGTCATCACCGTGCGGATGGCACGATCGGCCAAGCCCAGTACGCCGCTGATCATCACCCGTTCACGGCGATCGAAGGGCACCGCTGCGCCATCGCCGCCGTCCAGCAGGTCGGCAATGTCGTCGCCCACTTCATCGGCTTCGACGCTGCGCCCGCCGAGCAGTCGTAACACGGCATGGGCCGTTCGCTCACGCAGGTCGCGGTCGCCTTGCAAGTGGCGTTTGCGACGCCAACGCACCAGCTGGTTTGCCGCTTCGATCAGCAGCGAGAAGCCGATGGCCGCATACAGGTAGCCCTTGGGAATGTGGAAGCCCAGGCCTTCGGCGGTGAGGCTGAAGCCGATCATCATCAAAAAGCCCAGGCAGAGCATGATCACGGTCGGGTGGGCATTGACGAAGGCGGTCAGTGGCTTGCTGGCCAGGATCATCAGGCCGATGGAAATCACCACGGCGATCATCATCACTTCCAGGTGCTCAACCATGCCGACCGCGGTGATCACCGCATCCAGCGAGAACACCGCGTCCAGCACCACGATCTGCGCCACCACCGGCCAGAACAACGCATAGGTGCGGCTGCCGCCCTGGACGTGGGTGCGGCCCTCCAGGCGCTCGTGCAGTTCCATGGTGGCTTTGAACAGCAGGAACACACCACCGAACAGCATGATCAGGTCACGCCCCGAGAAACTCTTGCCGAGCACCTCGAACAGCGGTTCGGTCAGCGTCACCAGCCAGGAAATGCTCGCCAGCAGGCCCAGGCGCATGAACAGCGCCAGCGACAGGCCGATCAGCCGCGCTCGGTCGCGCTGCGACGGCGGCAGCTTGTCCGCCAGGATGGCGATGAACACCAGGTTGTCGATGCCCAGCACGATCTCCAGGACAATCAGAGTCAGCAGGCCCAGCCAGGCCGTAGGGTCAGCAATCCATTCCATATGTTCAGGCTCTCGCAGCCGTCAGGCGAGCAACAGCAAACGACACCGGCAGGCCACATTGGCCCGGGTATTTCGTCGACGTGCTTGAAGGGGATACAGCAGGGCGCTGCAGATCAGGCCGGCACTCCGAGGTGCCGGGGAGGTAGGTGGCCACGCCCATTCGGGCAGGGGGCGGCTTGCAACAATCGCTGTCCATTGGATTCCAGGTTGGGAAACGGACTGCAAAGCCTAGGTCAGAACGACTCCCGGCTTAAGCCGGGAATCTTTACCAATCATGTACGAATGGTCTCAACGCCTACGGAATAGCGGTCTTGGCTCGATGACCGAGCGGCCGTAGAGCACGCTCACACCGGCTAGTCCCTTGAGCGCATCTTCGGCGGACTTGTCCTCGCGCACGGCAAAGGCATCGAAACCACATTGGCGCATGTGGCTGAGCTGGTCACGCAGCACATCGCCTACTGCTCGCAACTCGCCACGCCAGCCCAGTCGCGTGCGCAGCAGATAAGCCTGGCTGTAGCCACGACCATCGCGAAAGCTGGGAAATTCGACGGCGATCAGCGGCAACTCCTTTAGCCAGGGTCCCAAGGCTTCGACTTCGTCATCCGGCTGCACCAGCAGGCCATCGCGGCGAGTACCGTTCGTCTCCAGACGCTCGCGCCAGAGCGTCATCGGCAGGATCAGCGGCCCATCAGGCCATGGTCCTTGCTCCTCACGCAACAACGTCCAGTCATCTGCCACCAGGCGCGCCTGACCGTCCACCAGCTTGATCAGATTGTTCATGCCACCTCCCCGGCCTTGGCGTAGACCCGCTCCTTGAACGGCTCCAGGCCAATGCGTTGGACGGTATCGACGAAGCGTTCCTCTCCCTCGCGGTAGTCGACGAAGGTCTCGACGATACGCTCGATCACGTCCGGAACCTCTTCGGCACTGAACGAGGGACCGACCACCTTGCCCAGCGCGCTGGCCATGCCCTGAGCGCCACCGAGCGTGATCTGGTACCACTCGCTGCCGCCCTTATCCACACCCAGGATGCCAATGTTGCCGATGTGATGGTGGCCGCAGGCATTCATGCAGCCTGAAATGTTCAGGCTGAGTTCGCCTAGGTCGTGCAGGCGTTCGATATCCTCGAAGCGCGCCTGGATGGCCTGGGCAATAGGGATCGACTTGGCATTAGCCAGCGAGCAGTAGTCACCGCCCGGGCAGGCGATGATGTCGGTCAGCAGGCCGATGTTCGACGTCGCCAGGCCAACGGCCCGGGCCTTCTGCCACAGCGCATGCAGATCGGCCTTGCGCACATCCGGCAGCACCAGGTTCTGCTCGTGAGCGATGCGGATTTCGCCGAAACCGAAGGCATCCGCCCAGTCGGCCACCGCCTCCATCTGCTCGGCGGTCACGTCCCCCGGCGGCGACTCTGGCCCCGGCTTGGTGGACAGCACCACGGCGGCATAGCCCGGCACCTTGTGCGGCTGCAGGTTGCGCGCTGCCCAGCGGGCGAATTCGGGCGCCTCGGCCAGGCGCGTGCCATATTCCAGATAGGTGTGATGCAGCCTGGCGTAGGGTGGCGTATCGAAGCTGGCTGCCACGCGCTGGTATTCGGCCTCGGTCAGCTCGGCGGGCCCATCCTTGAGATGCTGCCACTCGGCTTCCACTTCGCGGGCGAAGGCTTCGATCCCGAGCGCCTTCACCAGGATCTTGATCCGCGCCTTGTACTTGTTGTCGCGCCGGCCGTGGCGGTTGTAGACCCGCAGGATAGCTTCGACGTAGGACAGCAGATGCCGCCAGTGCAGCCCTTCACGGATCTGCAATCCGAGGATCGGCGTGCGCCCCAGGCCCCCGCCCACCATCACTCGCAGGCGCATCTCGCCAACTTCGTCGCGGTAGAGGTAAAGGCCGATATCGTGCATCTGTATTGCTGCACGGTCCTGCTCAGCAGCGCACAGGGCGATCTTGAACTTGCGCGGCAGGAAGAGGAATTCCGGGTTGATGGTGGACCATTGGCGGAGGATTTCCGCCAGCGGACGCGGGTCCAGCAACTCGTCGGCAGCCACTCCGGCGAAGGCCTCGGTGGTGATGTTGCGAACGCAGTTGCCGGAAGTCTGGATGGCGTGCATTTCCACTTCGGCCAGCTGCTCGAGGATATCCGGCACCTCGGCAAGATCGATCCAATTGAACTGGATGTTCTGCCGGGTGGTGAAATGGCCATAGCCGCGGTCATGCTCGCGGGCGATGCGCGCCAGCGTGCGCAGCTGCGTCGACGACAGGGTTCCATAGGGAATGGCCACCCGCAGCATGTAGGCATGCTTTTGCAGGTAGAGACCGTTCTGCAGGCGCAGCGGCAGGAACTCCTCCTCGCTCAGTTCGCCACTGATGCGCCGCGCCACCTGGTCGCGGAACTGGGCGACGCGCTCGAAAACCAGGGCGCGGTCGTAGTCGTCGTAGTGATACATGCCGGGGCTCCCCGCAGGCGGGTGATGAAGAGCCGTCACTATGGCCAGCCGGGCCGTGGATAAACAGCAGCAGATCGTGCGCAAAAAAGCAGATCAGCATGCGTTTCGATTGGCCCTCATCAAACCTGGGCAGGCTCTGGGACAGCCTATTATCTGAGATCCAAAAAGCACCACGATCTGAGTCTGTTTCGTGCGAGCCGACCTTTCTAGAGTGGCCCCCCGCCTCGCTCCCTACTGAAAGGCCTGCACATGAACACCGCACTTAAGGAGCCCACCTACAACTACAAGGTGGTTCGTCAGTTCGCTCTCATGACCATCGTCTGGGGCATCGTCGGCATGGGCCTGGGCGTGTTCATCGCCGCCCAGCTCGTCTGGCCGGCGCTGAACCTCGACCTGCCCTGGACCAGCTTCGGCCGCTTGCGCCCGCTGCACACCAACCTGGTGATCTTCGCCTTTGGCGGCAGCGCGCTGTTCGCCACCAGCTACTACACGGTGCAGCGCACCTGCCAGGCGCGGCTCTATGGTGGCGGGCTTGCCGCCTTCACCTTCTGGGGCTGGCAGGCGCTGGTGGTGATCCTGCTGGTCACCCTGCCCCAGGGCCTGACCACCACCAAGGAATATGCAGAGGTGGAGTTCACCGGTGCGGTGTGGATGGGCATCATCTGGGTCGCTTACGCGGTGGTGTTCTTCGGCACCATCGTCAAGCGCAAGACCCGGCACATCTATGTGGGCAACTGGTTCTTCGGTGCCTTTATCCTGGTCACCGCCATGCTGCACATCATCAACCACCTGGCCATCCCAGTGAGCTGGTTCAAGTCCTACTCGGTGTACTCCGGCGCTACCGACGCCATGGTGCAGTGGTGGTACGGCCACAACGCGGTGGGCTTCTTCCTCACCACCGGCTTCCTCGGGATGATGTACTACTTCATCCCCAAGCAGGCCGGGCGCCCGGTGTATTCCTACCGCCTGTCCATCGTGCACTTCTGGGCGCTGATCACCCTGTACATCTGGGCCGGCCCGCACCACCTGCACTACACCGCCCTGCCGGACTGGGCCCAGTCCCTCGGCATGGTGATGTCGATCATCCTGCTGGCACCTAGCTGGGGCGGCATGATCAACGGCATGATGACCCTCTCCGGCGCCTGGCATAAGCTGCGCGACGACCCGATCCTGCGCTTCCTGGTGGTGTCCCTGGCCTTCTACGGCATGTCCACCTTCGAAGGCCCGATGATGGCCATAAAGACCGTCAACGCCCTCTCCCATTACACCGACTGGACCATCGGCCACGTGCACGCCGGCGCGCTCGGCTGGGTGGCGATGATCACCATCGGCTCGCTCTACCACCTGATCCCCCGGCTCTACGGCCGCGCGCAGATGCACAGCCTCGGCCTGATCAACGCCCACTTCTGGCTCGCCACCATCGGCACCGTGCTCTACATCGCTTCCATGTGGGTCAACGGCATCACCCAGGGCCTGATGTGGCGGGCGGTGAACGAGGACGGCACCCTGACCTACTCCTTCGTCGAGGCGCTGGAGGCCAGCCATCCGGGCTTCGTGGTGCGCCTGGTCGGCGGCGTCTTCTTCGTCACCGGCATGTTGCTGATGGCGTGGAACACCTGGCGCACGGTGCGCGTGGGCGATGCCCGCACCACCGCGGCCGTGCCGCAGGCGGTGGCCCATGGATAGCGAGAGCGCCTTCGCCCTGCTCAGCCTCGGCGCGGTGACTTTCTTCTACCTCGCCACCCAGGCCAGCCTGGGTGGCAGGAGCCAGCGTCAGCTGGACGAAGCCACCATGCTGCCCTTCGCCGATGACGAACCGGTTGCCCGACGCATGGAACGCGCCACCGGCCGCAGCCGCACGGGGTGCAGTTGTCCGGGAAGCTGTGATGGGAGTTGTGCGAGCAGAGTTGAGATGGAGGTTTGAAACTGAACGTATTACGTAGGATGGGTAGAGCCTGCGAAACCCATCAATTCGGCAGCATGGGTTTCGCTCCGCTCTACCCATCCTACAAATCGTCCGCGCGCTACCAGTAGTTCTCCACCGCAACCTGCCCGGGCCGGCGGCTGAGGCTCAGGTGCATGTCACGCTTTTTCAGTACGGCGCGGGTATCGTCGATCATCTGCGGGTTGCCACAGAGCATCACTCGCGAATGCTCAGGCGTCAGTTCGAGGCCGGCGGCGCGCTCCAACTCGCCGTTCTCGATCAGCGTGGTGATGCGTCCGTGCAGCGCGCCGGGCACTTCCTCGCGGGTCACCACGGGGATGTAGGTGAGCTTGTCGGCAGCACCCTCCAGATAGTCCAGTTCCTTCAATGAATGGATCAGCGACTGGTAGGCCAGTTCGGCAGCATGGCGCGCGCTGTAAACCAGCACGATGCGCTCGAAACGCTGCCACACCTCCAGGTCCTGGAGGATGGCGAGGAAGGGTGCCAGCCCGGTGCCGGTCGCCAGCAACCAGAGGTCGCGGCCATCGACGAAGCGGTCAAGGGTGAGGAATCCGAACGCCTGCTTGTCGACCATCAGCGTGTCGCCCACCTTCAAGCGGGAAAGCTCGCTGGTGAACTCGCCGTCCGGCACCACGATCGAGAAGAACTCCAGGTGCTCGTCATAGGGTGCCGAGACCATCGAATAGGCTCGCCACACCGTGCTGCCATCGGCCTTGGTCACCCCAAGGCGCGCAAACTGCCCGGCGCGGAAGCGGAATCCGGCATCGCGGGTGGTGCGCAGGGTGAACAGGCTGGGCGTCAGGGTCTGCACATCCAGCAAGGTCTGGCGGGTGAACTTCTCTTCGCTGGCGGTCATACTCCGCTCCCATCCCTTTTCGATTCGATCCGAAGTCCGCCTCAGTGTCTCGCAAAGCGGCCTTCAGAAACACCGCCGGTTCTTATGCCTATATTCGCTACGCCTTTTGCCCAACTCGAACTACTGCGCCAGCCCGAGCAGCAGGATGATCCGCTGCAGGCCTTCGATGCCGCCGACGAATATCTGCTCAACCACCTGCATGAGCAAGGTCTGGCCGCCGATACCCGCGTCCTGGTACTGAACGACAGCTTCGGTGCCTTGGCCGCCAGCCTGGCCTCCTGTGCACAGGTCACCAGCAGCGGAGACTCGCACCTGGGCCATATCGCCCTGCAACGCAATCTGGCGCGCAATGGCCTGGCCGATGCGGCGGTACGCTTCGTGCCCGCCAGCGAGACAGTCAAGGGGTCCTTCGACCGGGTGCTGATCCGCGTCCCCAAGACCCTGGCCCTGCTGGAGGAACAACTGATCCGCCTGCACGGCCAACTGGCTCCAGGCGCCACGGTAGTGGCTGCCGGCATGGTCAAGCACCTGCCCCATGCGGCGGGTGACCTGCTGGAGAAATACATCGGTCCGATGCAGCCGTCACTGGCGGTGAAGAAGGCCCGCCTGCTGATTGCCACGCCTGTGGATAAACCCGCTGTAGCCTCGCCCTACCCGACCCGCTACGAGCTGGACCAGCCGCGTCTGATGCTGATCAACCACGCCAACGTGTTCTGTCGCGAAGGCCTGGACATCGGCACCCGCGCCTTTCTCCCGCACTTGCCGCGCAGTCTGGGCGCACTGAAGGTGGCTGACCTTGGCTGCGGCAACGGCGTGCTGGGTATCGCCTACGCGCTGGCCAACCCGCAAGCCGAACTGACCCTGGTGGACGAGTCCTATATGGCCGTGCAATCGGCGCGGGAAAACTGGCAAGCGGCCTTGGGCGAGCGCCCCGCGGATATCCGTGCCGGCGACGGCTTGGCCGAACAGCCGGCGGACTCGCTGGACCTGGTGCTGTGCAACCCGCCCTTCCACCAGCAGCAGGTGGTGGGCGACTTCCTCGCCTGGCGGATGTTCGTGCAGGCGCGCAATGCGCTGGTGAAAGGCGGCGAGTTGTGGGTAGTCGGTAACCGCCACCTGGGCTACCACGCCAAGCTCAAGCGGCTGTTCCGCGGTGTGGAACAAGTGGCGGCAACGCCCAAGTTCGTAGTGCTGAAAGCGAGCAAGTAACTCTGCGCGGGGCCTGGCCGTCCTCGTCTGAACGCAGCCCGCCCCTCCCCCTCTCCCGAAGGGAGAGGATTGGGGTGAGGGAAGCGGGATTCCGCTCGGACTCCAGTCAGGGCGTACTCAACCCCGCCGCTGTCATGAACATCCGCAGCAGGTAAGACACCGTCCCCAGTGCCAGCACGCTGGCGGTCCAGATGCCCAGCAGCCAGGCCAGGCGCTGCCACAGGGGCTTTTTCTCCGGTTTACCCACAAGCTGCACCTCAGTGGTAGCCATCTTCCTGCCTCACTTTTCCGCGGAATACGTAGTAGCTCCAAGCCGTGTACATCAGGATGAACGGGATGATGAACAGCGCCCCAACCAGGATGAAGCCCTGGCTTTGCGGCGGTGCGGCGGCATCCCAGATGGAAACGGCCGGTGGGATCACGTTCGGCCAGAGGCTGATGCCCAGGCCGCTGTAGCCAAGGAAGATCAGCACCAGCGTCAGGATGAAGGGCGCGTGATGGGCATTGTTCGCCACCGCGCGCAGCAGCGCCCAGGTGCACACCAGCACCAGGATCGGCACCGGCATGAACCAGAACAGGTTCGGCAGGCTGAACCAGCGCTCGGCAATTTCCGTGTGGGCCAGCGGCGTCCAGATGCTGACGATGCCGGTAATCCCCAGCATCACCAGCACCAGCGGCCGCGCCAGGTCGTGCATCTGCTGCTGCAGGCGACCTTCGGTCTTCATGATCAGCCAGGTGCAGCCGAGCAGCGCATAGGCGGCGATCAGGCCCAGGCCGCAGAACAGCGGGAAGGGCGCCAGCCAGTCCAGCGAACCGCCGGCAAAGGCGCGGTTCGCCACCGGAATGCCCTCGATGTAGGCGCCCAGCGCAACACCCTGGAAGAAGGTGGCAGCGATGGAGCCGCCGATGAACGCCTTGTCCCACAAGTGACGCTTGGCAGGCTTGGCCTTGAAGCGGAACTCGAAGGCCACACCACGGAAGATCAGCCCGAGCAGCATCAGAATCAGTGGCAGGTAGAGCGCACTTAGCACCACCGAGTAGGCCAGCGGGAAAGCGCCGAACAGCGCCGCCCCGCCCAGGACCAGCCAAGTCTCGTTGCCGTCCCAGACCGGCGCCACGGTGTTCATCATCACATCGCGTTCGCCATCGTCCTTGACGAAGGGAAAGAGGATGCCGATCCCCAGGTCAAAGCCATCCATTACCACGTACATCATCACGCCGAAGACGATGATGATCGCCCAGATCAGCGAAAGGTCGACGCCCATGGTTCAGCTCCTCGGCTCGGTTACAGCGTTGTCATCGTCGTCCATGCCCTCTTCGGTAGCCGAGAGCGGACGAGCAGGCGTGCGTTGTTGGCCAGGGCCGCCAATGCCCTGCTCCTTGCCTTCATGGGTGACCGGTCCCTTGCGCACCAGGCGCATCATGTAGCCCAGGCCTGCGCCGAAGAGGACGAAATACACCACCACGAAGGTGACCAGGGTCAGGCTCATCTGCGCCACACTGTGGTTGGACACCGCGTCGGTGGTGCGCATCAGGCCGTACACGACCCAGGGCTGACGGCCCACCTCGGTGGTGAACCAGCCGGCGAGAATGGCGATCAGCCCAGACGGCCCCAGCCACAGGCACAGGTAGAGGAACGGTCGCGACTGGAACATTCCGCCGCGCCAGCGCAGCCAGAGACTCCAGACGCCGGCCAGGATCATCAGCATGCCGAGGGCGACCATGATGCGGAACGACCAGAACACCACGGTGGAGTTAGGTCGGTCTTCCTTCGGGAACTCCTTGAGCGCCGGCACCTGCTTATCCAGGCTGTGGGTCAGGATCAGGCTGCCGAGATAGGGGATTTCCACCTTGAAGCGGGTTTCCTCTCGATCCATGTCGGGCCAGCCGAAGAGGATCAGCGGAGTCGCCTCGCCGTGACTATTGTCCCAGTGCCCTTCCATCGCGGCGATCTTCGCCGGCTGGTGCTTTAGGGTGTTGAGCCCGTGCAGGTCGCCGATGAAAGCCTGGACCGGCGCTACCAGCAGGGCCATCCACATGGCCATCGAGAGCATCTTGCGGATGGCCGGATTGTCGCGGCCGCGCAGCAAATGCCAAGCCGCCGAGGCGCCGACGAAGAAGGCGGTGGCGAGGAAGGCCGCAGTGGCCATGTGCAGCAGGCGGTAGGGGAAGGACGGGTTGAAGATTACCGCTAGCCAGTCCACCGGCACCACGCGGCCATCGATGATTTCAAAACCTTGTGGCGTCTGCATCCAGCTGTTGGAGGCGAGGATCCAGAAGGTCGAGATAATGGTGCCGATTGCCACCATCACTGTGGAGAAAAAGTGCAGGCCCGGCCCTACACGGTTCCAGCCGAACAACATGACACCCAGGAAGCCCGCCTCGAGGAAGAAGGCGGTGAGCACCTCGTAGGTCAGCAAAGGCCCGGTCACGGCACCGGCGAAATCGGAGAAGGCGCTCCAGTTGGTGCCGAACTGGTAAGCCATCACCAGGCCGGAAACCACGCCCATGCCGAAGTTGACTGCGAATATCTTCGACCAGAAGTGGTAGAGGTCGCGATAGACCTCCTGCCGGGTCTTCAGCCAGAGACCTTCCAGCACGGCCAGGTAGCTCGCCAGGCCAATGGTGATGGCCGGAAAGATGATGTGGAAGGACACGGTGAACGCGAACTGCATTCGGGCGAGATCGAGCGCCTCCGATCCGAACATGGCGAATCCTCTATCAGGTGGTACAGGGCACGCAGGCATGCCAGTCATCCCGCAATGGGTGCTGCGCATGCTGGAATTGTTGTTGTGCAGGGCAACTGTGAATCGGCGCGGGGCCAAATGGGCCCTTCACAAAACCAGGAGAAAGGTTTTGACGCGGATCAAGCAGTTAAGAGATTAGCGGGTCACAGAGAAAAGGAATCTGTGGTCCGTTGCCGCGCGACAGGTTGCCGCAACCTCGGGCCACACCAACGCGGGGGCCACCCCCGTATCCGTCACCCCCGACTCTCTCCCTGAAGTGAAGAGGAGCGGCGGGTAAGGGCAGCGGGCATATCCACATCCCGCAGCACACCCGGATCATCCACTTCGACCGACACCCAGGCCGCACAATGGGCCTGCAGCACCGCACGCGCGCCCTCATCACCGACCAGCGCCTGAAGTTCCGGCCAGAACACCCGCCCGAACAGCACCGGATGCCCGCGCTGGCCCTGGTACAGCGGAAAAACGATATGCCCCGCCCCGGCCTGCTCCACCAAGGCCCGCAGGCTGGCCTCGGCAATCCAGGGCATGTCCCCGAGCAGCACGGCGATGGCGTCGGCCGGACCTGTGGATAACGCTCCGACTCCCGCCGCCAGGCTATGGCCCATGCCTTGCACAGCTTCGGCACAGCGAATGACCGGGCATCCGGCCGGCAGCCCAAGGGCTGCGGGATCATCCTCCGGCCGCAGAACCACGTGGACATCGCCGAACACCGCCCGTGCACGATCCAGACTGGCTCGCAGCAAGGTGCGGTCATCAGGCAGGCGGGCAATGCGCTTGTCACTACCGAAGCGGGAGCCGAAACCGGCGGCGAGGATCAGGGCGGTGACGGTAGGCATGGGTCAACTCCGGATTGCCATTGCGGACTCGAACACTGTGGGGGCGGGTTCATTCGCTGAGAGGCCAGCGCAGCCGGCCCCTCGAAAATTGCAGGACAGACCTGCGGTCTGCCGGGCGAATGAATTGGCCCCCACAAGAAATAGCAAAGCCAGGTAACAGGCCTCACAGCCTTTCCCGGGCAATCCCATTACGCACCCGCAGGATATCCGCGAGCACAGCGAGGGCGATCTCCGCTGGAGTCTTGCTCCCCAGATTGAGACCGATGGGGGCGATGATGCGGTCGATCTCCGCTTCGCTCAGGCCGCCAACCCGGCGCAGGCGCTCCAGGCGCTTGGCGCTGGTGGCCATGGAGCCCATCACGCCGATATAGAACGCCTCAGTGCGCACGGCTTCGATCATCGCCAGGTCGTCGATGCGCGGATCGTGGGTCAGGGCGACCACGGCGGTGTCGGCATGGCAGCCGCCCTGGCGGATGAATTCCGACGGCAGCTCGCGGCGAATCTCCACGCCGGGCAGCTCCACACCCTGCAACGCCTCCTCGCGCGGGTCGCAAAGCACCACCTCGAAGCCCAGGCTGCGGCCGAACTCGGCGCATACCTGGGCCACCGTGGAATAACCCGCCAGCAGCAGGCGCTGGGCGGCGCCAACGCGAAGGCGCAGGTGATCTCCCGTGCGCTCCACCCTGGGACCTTGCTCGACGTCCGGCAGCAGGCGACGAGTCCCGCAGGGCAGCGTCACCTCACGGATCAGCCGGCGTTGTCCGGCGAGGGCACCCGCCAGCTCACGCAGGTGAGCCTGGACGTCGCAGTCGGCCGGCAGATTCTCCACCAGCACTTCGAGGATTCCGCCACAGGGCAGGCGGATCTGCGAGTTCTCGTCGCTGCCATCGCCATAGCGCACAACCTGAGTCGGCTCGGGAAAAGCGCCGGAGCTCAGGCGTTCGAGGAAATCATCCTCCACGCAGCCGCCGGACAACGAGCCGATCCAGTGTCCATCCGCAGTAGCCGCCAGCAGCGAGCCCGGCGCGCGAGGCGCCGAGCCGTAGGTGCCGAGGACCGTACATAGCCACACACGCCGGCCGGCCGCGGACCACTCCAAAGCCTTGCGCACCACCAGTAGGTCAAGGTGTTGCATCAACCGTCATCCCCAATCAGTGAGCCTTCTCGCTACGCAGCTGCGCGACTTGCTCCGGCGTCACCTCGGCTTCCAGGCCACCCCAGGTCTGGCGCAGGTAATTGAGTAGGTCGCGCATCTGGCCGTCGTCGAGTTTATCCATGAAACCGGGCATCGGCTGCATCCGCTCAAAGCCAGTGAACTGCTGCTCGCGGATGCCATCGTCGATCACCCGCAGCAGGTTACGCGAATCCGCCAGGCGCAGGGTGGTGTTACCGTCCATCGCCACCGCCACATGGGGCACGCCCTCCCCCGCCGCGCCGTGGCAGCCGGCACAGAGGTTGAGGTAATGCTGGCGCCCGTTGCGCGCACTGTCGGCCAGCTGTGCCTCGGCCACTGCCTCGATCTTGCGCGGTGCCGGTGGACTCTCGCCGAGCAGGTAGGTAGCCATGGCGCGGTGGTCATCCTGCGGCAGGTACTGGGTGCTGTGGTGCAGCACCGGGTACATCTCGTTGAACACCGAACCCTGGGCACTGATGCCGTGCTTGAGGAAGGTCGCCAGATCATCGGTGCTCCAGCCACGCGCGGCGAGGTCGTCCGCCAGCAGGCTGGGGGCCTCGTAGCCCAGCACCACGCCGCCGGTCAGGCGCAGGTCCTGCTGCAACGCGCCAACGGCGTTGCGTGGGGTGTGGCACTCGCCGCAGTGGCCAAGCACTTCCACCAGGTACTGGCCGCGCTGCCACTCCTCGCCCTTGCCGTCGGCCGCTTCGAGCTGCACGCGGTTCTTGTAGAGCATGTTCCAGAAGGTCATGCCGAAGCGCACGTTGAAGGGGAAGGCCAGGTCGGTCTTCGGGCTCGGCTTGGCGATGGGCTCGAGGCTCATCAGGTAGGCGTAGATGGCGTCCGAGTCCTCTCGTTTCAGCAGGTGATAGGAGGTGTAGGGCATGGCCGGATAGAGCTTGCTACCGTCCGGTTTCTCACCCTGGGTCACCGCCTTGTAGAAGTCATCGGCGCTGTAGTGGCCGATGCCGTGCGTCTTGTCTGGAGTGATATTGGTGCCATAGATAGTGCCGAACGGCGACACCAGCGGCAGTCCGCCGGCGTATTCGGCGCCACCCTCGATGCTGTGGCAAGCCACGCAGTCGGCGGCGCGGGCCAGGTACTGGCCGCGCTCGATCTGGGCTTTGTCGGCAGCCTGTGCAGCCAGTGGCAGGAACAGGGCTGCGAGGAGAAACGCGCGCATCCTCAACCCTCCTTGACCAGGCCGAGGCCTTCGACCACATCGCGCGCAGCGCTGTAGTAGCGAACATATCCGGTGCAGCGACAAATGTGCTTGCCGAGGGCGTTTTCGATTTCCCCTTCCAGTTCGCTGCGCTTGACCGGCTGGCGCTGGAGCTTCTCCACCAGCACCGTAGCGGCGTTGACATAGCCGGGCGTGCAGTAGCTGCACTGGAAGGCGAACTGGTCGATGAACTTCTGCTGGATCGGGTTCAGCTCGCTGACCTCGCCCTTGGCATCACGCTTGGCGTGGCCTTCGATGGTGCGGACCTTCTTGCCGTCGAAGAAATGTGCACCGGTGATGCAGGTACGGATTTCCTCGCTGGTGCCGTCGGCCTTGTCGAGGATCGCCACGCAGGCATGGCACACGCCCTGGCCACAGCCCAGGCGCGAGCCGGTGAGGTTCAGGTACTCGTGGAGGAACTCGATCATCATCAGGTCGTCATCGACCTCGAGAGGACCAACGGCCTGGCCGTTGATAGTCATGCTCAGGGCGCGCTTAGCCATGGAGGGCCTCCTTGATGCGGGCCGGGGTAAGGGGGAGGTCACGCAAGCGCTTGCCGGTGGCGTGGGCCACCGCGTTCACGATGGCGCCGACCACGGGAATCATCACCACCTCGGCGATGCCCTTGGCAGGGTCACTGGGCGACAGCGGCGGGAGGATCTCGGCGGTCTGGGTCCAGACCGCGCAGTCCTTGGCGCGGGGCAGCTGGTAACGGTTGAAGTTCCAGGTGCCTTCACCCGGCCCGCCCTCGTAGAGCGGCATTTCTTCCAGCAGCGCGTGGCCGATGCCCATGGCGATGCCGCCTTCAAGCTGGCCACGCACCAGTTCGGGCACGATGACTCGCCCGCACTCCAGCCAGGAGTGGTGGTTGATCACCCGCGCCTCGCCGCTGCCCTTGTTGACCTTGACCTCCACCAGAGTGGCGACCGGGCTGTAGTAGGTGACCATGGCGTTGTTCAGCTGGGTCGGCGGATAGGTCACCGACAGGCGGTCCAGCAGGTGGAAGCCGTGGTGGTTCATGTTCGCCTTCTTCGCCGCCGGGGCACCGTCGCCGTACTTCACGGCCAGGGCATCCAGCGGCACGCGCTCGCGGCGACCGTCGATCTCGAACTCGCCTTCGGCCCAGGCCCAGCGGTTGAAGCCGTGCACGCTGACGCCGGTAACCAGGCCCAGTTCATGGGCCTTGTGCGCCAGCAGCTCGAAGGGAATCGGCGGCAGGCCGTTGGCGGTCAGCTTGCCCTCGACCCAGTGAGCGTCCTCGCGGCGCACTACATAAGGGTTGGCCAGGCCACCGAACTCACCGCGGCCCCAGATGCTCAGCGCCGCCGGCCACAGGCCGTGGTTGAAGAGGATGCGCGCCGCCTCGCGGGTGCCGTGGCCGGAGTAGTAGGCCGAGTTGGTCGCCGACGAGGGCGAAGCCAGCTTGCCAACCCAGCGCGGGTTCTTCAGCGCGGCGTCCTGCTCGACCTGGCTGATCAGGTAGGGGTTGCCGCTGGTGGTCAGCGCCAGCTCGGCCCATTCGGTTTCGCCGGTGCGGATCTCGTCGGCCGGGTGGCCCAGGTAGTCGGCCACCAGCAGCGCCTGCGAGGTGGCCATGCCGGTGCCCATGTCGATGGCGATCTGGCGCAACTTCACGCGGCCCTCGGCAGTGAACTCCAGGCTGGCCATGGGCGCTTCCGAGCCGGTGCCGAAGTCCTTCTGGCAGATGGCAAAGCCCACCCCATAGAGGTGATCCGGGTCCTGCGCTTCGGCCTGCTGCTTGCGGGCGTCGCGGTTCTTCCAGACTTCGTGCTGGGCCGCCTTGTCGAGGATTTCGTCCAGGCGCAGGGCGCCAGCCGGGATTGCGCCCTGGGTGTTCTTCATGCCGGACTTGAACACGTTCTTCTTGCGCAGCTCGATGGCGTCGACGCCCAGACGAGCGGCCACTTCATCCACCATCATCTCGGTGGCGGCCATGGTCTGCAGCGTCCCGTAACCGCGCATGGAACCGGCCTCGACAGCGCGGGAATGGTAAGCCGTTGCAGCCAGGTCACTCTGCGGCAGGTAGTAGATCGACTGCGCGGCGGTCGCGCCCACGGCGGCGACCGAGGGGCTGTAGTTGATGCGGCCGCCACCGTCGGCATCCATGTGTGCGCGGAAAATCTGGAAGCTCTGGTCGTCCTTTTTCACCGCCAGCTGGTAGTGCATGTCGAAGGGGTGACGCTTGATACCGCTCTGGAACTGCTCGTAACGGTCATTGGCCAGGCGCACCGGCACACCATCGCCGTACATGGCCGCCAGCGCCGCGTAGAAGACGAAGATATTGTTGTCCTTGGAGCCGTAGCCCACGGTGTAACCGGGATGCATATTCAGCCTGCTGACCTGGAAGCGCGACGGCGCCAGCATGTGTGCGGTCTGCTCGGCGACTTCGAACGGACATTGGGTGGCGACGACGAAATGCAGGGTGCCGCTGGCCTTGTCATACCAGCCGTTGCCGTTGTCCGCTTCCAGCGCGGCGGGCTCGATGGACTGAGTGGTGAAACGCTCGTCGAAGACCACCCAGCCTTCGGGCGGGCTTTCCAGTTGCTGCTTCATCTGCTCGGCGTGAAACAGGCCCTGGGCGGTGAGGTCGCCTGTCGGATTGCCTTGGCCCCATACCGGTTTGCGCTCGCGGATCAACGGAAACAGCATGCTGTCCTTCAGGCTGGAGAAGGTATCCGGCTCGAAGGGCGTGGTGCCGCCAACTCGCACGAAACGGAAGCTGCCGTATGGGTCGCGCTGGAACAGCGGAGCCTTTTCGCCATACCGGATCACCTTGCCATTGAACTTGAGGATGTTCTTCGCCCGGCGGTAGCGGTCGAAATCCTTCCAGATCAGCAGCGCCACCGGATGGCCGATGAACATCGGCACCTGGCCTTCCGGCAGCAGCGGGTCGGGGCTATGGCCTTCGGGGAAGGCGATGCCGTCACGCGCCAGGTCCTGCGCGGTCACCACGCGATCGGGTGCAAGCTCATCGCCAAGCATGGACAGTTCGAAACCCTGGTAAAGCTGGTCCGCACGGGTCGCCTTCAACAGCAGGGCATGACCCTGGCGCTGAGGCCAGCCGGGCATGTCCTTGGCGCGGATGTCGCGGGCGAACACCTTGCCGCCGCAGACCTTGCTGACTCCGTCGATACGTCCACGCGCCTGGCCACCGGCGGTGTACCAGGGTTGCGGCGTGCGCGTAACCTGCGCCTCGAACAGCGCGGCGAAGGCCTTGCTGCCGAGAGGGGCCAGGGTGATGCCGATACCGGCGACGACGCTGCCTTGCAGGAAGGCGCGGCGAGAGAGCTCAGGAGTGGACATGCCCGTTCCTCATGGGCCGGACGTCGCCGGCCCCATTCTCAATGCAATAAACGGTGGTCGGCCCTCCACCTGGGAAGGACCGTCATAAGAGTAGCCGGGGAGAAACCTGACTTGAGGGTCAAATATTAACGAAGTCGTCGACTCAGACAAAGCAAAAACTGCCTGAGTGGTCAGAAAAATGCTCGACAACTGCGAGCCTGCCCGACGCCGCTTCCTGGTGATCGAACGCTTTATCCGCCAAATGCAACCGTATGTTTCCGAGGTCGTGCTAGGCTCCGCAACCGATAGCAGCCTACGCATTATCCGACATGTCCAACGCCCAACTCCTTCGCCAGCACCGCCCATTTCTCGCCTTCTGGTTCGCGCGAGTCTGCACGGCGAGCGGCTTCCAGATGCTCACAGTGGCCATCGGCTGGCACATCTATGAACTGACCGGCAGCGTGCTGGATCTTGGCCTGGTCGGCCTGGTGGAGTTCCTGCCCCGTGTGCTCTTCATGCTCCACACCGGCCACGTCGCCGATCGCTTCGACCGGCGCCGCGTCGCGGCCCTCTGCCAGGTCCTGCAGGCTGTGGTAGCCGGCGTGCTGGTGTTTGCCAGCGCCACCGACAGCGCCAGCCGCGAGCTGATCTTCCTCCTCGCCTTCGCCCTGGGCGCCGCCCGCGCCTTCGAGATGCCGGCCACCCAGGCGCTGCTGCCGAACATCGTGCCGGCCGAGCTATTCCCCCGCGCGGTAGCAGCGTCGGCTTCAGCCATGCAGGCGGCCACCATCGTCGCCCCCGCAATGGGCGGCCTGCTCTTCGCCTTCGGTAGCCTGTGGGTCTATGCGCCCACCGCCGTGCTTTACCTCGGGGCCTGCGTGCTGATGCTAAGCCTCACCAGCAACCAGCGGCAGTCACCCAAGGAACCCGCCTCGCTGGACTCGCTGCTGGCCGGGATTCGTTTCATCCGCAGCCGGCCGGATATCCTCGGCGCCATTTCCCTGGACCTGTTCGCCGTACTGCTCGGTGGCGCCACCGCCCTGCTCCCGGTGTTCGCCAAGGACATCCTGCTCACTGGCCCCTGGGGCCTTGGCCTTTTGCGTTCAGCACCGGCAGTCGGGGCACTGCTGATGTCCTTCTGGCTGGCGCGATTCCCCATCGAGCGCAACGTCGGGCGGATCATGTTTACGTCGGTAGGGGTGTTCGGCGTGGCCACCATCGCCTTCGGCCTGTCGACCTCCTTCTGGTTCTCCCTGGCGGTACTGGCCGTGCTCGGCGCGGCCGACATGATCAGCATGGTGATCCGCGGCGCCTTCGTGCAGCTGCACACGCCAGATGAAATGCGCGGCCGGGTGAGCGCGGTCAACGGTCTGTTCATTGGCGCTTCCAACCAGTTGGGTGAGTTCGAGTCCGGCGTCACCGCTGCCTGGTTCGGCACGGTGCCGGCGGTGGTGATGGGCGGCGTGGGAACGCTGCTGGTGACCGGGTTGTGGATGAAGCTGTTCCCCAGTCTGGCCAAGCGGGACAGGTTGCATTGATGCCTCGCACTCCGCGGGTGAGCCAGGCGGTGTTCCGCCGCAGCTCACCGGGACGAACCTGGCCCCAGGTCCGCAGAACCTGAGCTTGCTGTCAGCTATCCGGATAAACCACTTGAGCGCCTGGCGCTGTCGCTCCGTCAAGCGCCTTGGCGCTCTCAGTTGAACCAACCCCGACTCCAGTCCCCGCGCTAACGAGCACCACGACACGCACTAACTCTTCCGACATGATCAATGCTGGTTTCCAGCAATCCTTCCGAATCGTCTGATAGTCCCAACACAGCGGCAATCGGCAATCTTCTGCGCTTGGTGTTAACGCAGGAAAGCCTTTCCACATGCTCGCTGAAATCCGCACCTTCTTCGACCACAGCCGCCACAAGCTCCAGGTCCGCGACCTCGACGCCGTGCTCGACGTCCTCGCCTTCCAGGGCGAAGAGGCGCTCAGCCAACCCTTCGCTTACGACGTGGAGTTCACCGCCACCCAGCGCGACCTCCCCGCCGACCGGCTCCTGGGCCGGGACGCCCGCTTCAGCCTCTATCCGCCGCCCACCCCGGTGCCCTTCGCCGGTCTGAGCGTGCCGCCCACCCAGCCCTTGCGTACCCTGCACGGCGTGGTCACGGGCTTTCGCCGGCTCTCCGGTTCCCACGACGAGGCCCGTTACGCGGTCACCCTGGAACCGCGCCTGGCGCTACTCGGGCGCGGCCGGCAGTACCGCATCTACCAGCACCGCTCGGTGCCGGAGATCGTCGAGCAGATCCTGCGCAGCGATCGCCACCACTGGACCGGGCAGGACTTCGTCTTCGACCTCAAGCGCGAATACCCCAAGCGCGAACAGGTCATGCAATACGGCGAAAGCGATCTGGCCTTCATCCAGCGCCTGCTGGCCGAGGTCGGCATCTGGTACCGCTTCACCGCCGACGAGCGCCTGGGCATCGAGGTCGTCGAGTTCCATGACGACCAGCGCCACTACCAGTTCGGCGTCCAGCTGCCCTACCGCCCGCAGTCCGGCACCAGCAGCAGCGGGCAGGACGCCGTCTGGGACCTGCAGTCGAGCCATGGCGTGGTGGAAAAGAACCTCCGCATCCGTGCCTACTACCCCCGCGATGCCGCCGCCTACCTCGATGGCGACCTCGACCAGACCCGGGGCGACCCGACCACCTACGGCGAGGCCTATCACTACAGTGAGCCCTACACCGAACTGGACGCCCCCCACGCCCGGGACGAAGATCTGCAGAGCGAAAGCGGCTACTTCTACGCCCGCCTCGCCCACGAGCGCTATCTCAACGGCCAGACCCGCCTCGAGGGCCGTACCAGCAGCGCCGCCCTGGCACCGGGTCAGGTGCTCGAGGTCGACGGCGGCGCGCCGCAGGCCTTCGCCCCCGGCGCCGTCATCACCCACCAGGTCACCACCGCCGCCCGCGACCGCAGCTTCGAGGCCCGCTTCACCGCCATCCCCTACACCGAGCACATCTGCTTCCGTCCGGCGCTGCTGGCCAAGCCCGTGATCGCCGGCACCATCCCGGCCCGGGTCACCAGCCCGCAGCCCGACGACCTCTACAGCCACATCGACCTGGAGGGCCGCTACAAGGTCAACTT
>NZ_JAGTIS010000002.1 GCF_018704125.1 Metapseudomonas boanensis
CGGCCCCCTGGCGTTGCTGCGACTGCGTGGCTTCACGCTGCCGACGCAGATCTTTCTCGACCCCGGCGGCTCATCGATGCCGCTGGCGCAGTACGGAGATCGACCATGAGCCTGTCCGCACTCATCGCCAGCTGCCTGGGTCAGCGCGACGCACTGGCACTGGCCCGCGGCCAGGCGCCGGATTGGGAGGCTTGGTTGCGGCCAATATCTACACCCGCAGCGTGCAGATGGACAGCGAGCTGAACATCGCCCACGACCCTGCTGCTGGCCGCCTGTGGCAGCCATGGACTCAAACTGAAAAAGGCCCCTTCCGTGGAGCCGCTTTCCCAGATCCGGGCCAACCTGGCCTTCACGTACCGCCGTGGGTGCATCCCCGGATGCCTCGGCAGCAAGCGACCTGTTGTTCAAGTACGCCCGCTGACCGCAGAGGAACAACCAGCTCAAGGAAGATCCGGCCTTGGATGCCGAGGTCGAGCGCCTTTACCGCATCGCAGCCGCACACCAGTACGACAAGGCCAATATCAACCTGATAAATGGCGTCTTCCGTGGCCATTTCCAGGTGCGTGGCACGCTACCGCCCTCGGACGACACCCTCCAGTGGCTGGAAGAGCGCAAAGCCAATATCCCGCCCTCAAGCTCAGTGAATTGCTGATCCGGCAGCTGGCCGACGCCCGGCAGCTCGACGTCGCCACCGGCCGGTCGCTGCCGGGCTCGCCGAATTTCATTGCGATCAAGGTACCAGCATCGCCTTGGCCACCTCATTACGCTTGGCCTTGCCGCACAGCTGCTCCACCAGGGTCAGGGCGAAGGCCAGGGCGGTACCGGGGCCTTGGCTGGTGATGCAGTTGCCATCCACGACCACCGGCTGGTCGACGAAGGTGCATCCGGACAGACGATCGCTGAAGCTCGGGTAGCAGGTCATGCGCCGCTGGCGCAGCACGCCGTAAGACTGCAGCGCCAGCGCCGGTGCCGCGCAGATGGCGGCGAATAGCTTGCCGGCGGCCGCCTGTTCGCGTACCCGTTCGGCCAACGGCTCGTGGTCAGCCAGGCGCTGGGCGCCGGGCATGCCGCCGGGCAGGACGATCAGGTCGAAATCCTGCGCCAGCACATCGAGCAACATGGCATCGGCAGTCATGCGGGTGCCACGGGCAAGCGTGACCATGCGCCGGTTTTCGACACTGCCCACCACGACCTCCACCTCAGCGCGCCGCAGCACGTCGATCAGGGTCACGGTTTCCAGGTCTTCCACACCGTCGGCGACGGTGATCAGTGCGTGGGGATGGGAATGGTCTGACATGTTGATTCTCCTGGGCTCCCGGGAACTGTAGCTGTCCTTTCGGTCATAAATTCACCGCCCCGGGGTGAGCTGGTATGATGCGCGCCTTTTTTTCAGACTGGCAGAAAAAAGGCAGGTCCGCTCGGGTCCGTGCTTTTGTGCTTTGCTTTTGCCAGCTGCATAACATAAGACGCGTTGCGTCACGGGGAGCCCCAACATGCTGGAGAAGCTGTTCCAACTCAAGGCGCACGACACCAACGTACGCACCGAGGTCCTGGCAGGTCTGACAACCTTCCTGACGATGGCCTACATCCTGTTCGTCAACCCAGCCATCCTGGGCGAGACCGGCATGGACAAGGGCGCTGTGTTCGTCGCCACCTGCCTGGCCGCCGCGATCGGCTCGGCCACCATGGCGCTGATCGCCAACTACCCGATCGCCCTGGCCCCCGGCATGGGCCTCAACGCCTTCTTCACCTATACCGTGGTGCTGCAAATGGGCCACACCTGGCAGGTGGCCCTGGGCGCAGTGTTTCTCTCCGCCTGCATGTTCTTCCTGCTGTCGATCTTCAAGATCCGCGAATGGATCATCAACAGCATCCCGCTTGAGCTGCGTTCGGCCATTGCCGCGGGCATCGGACTGTTCCTCGGACTGATCGCCCTGCAGAAGGCCGGGATCGTGGCCGCCCATCCGGTGACCATGCTGACCGTCGGCGACCTGACCAAACCCGAACCGATCCTCGCCGTGCTAGGTTTTTTCCTTATCGTCGCCCTGGAAGCGCGCAAGGTCACTGGCGCCGTGCTGATCGGCATTCTCGCCGTGACCATCGCCGGCATCGTCCTCGGCGTCTCGCAGTTCGGCGGCATCTTCTCCATGCCGCCATCGTTGGCCCCCACCTTCCTGCAGCTGGACATCAAGGGCGCGCTGGAAATCGGCCTGGTCAGCGTGATCTTCGCCTTCCTCTTCGTCGACCTGTTCGACAACTCCGGCACCCTGATCGCCGTAGCCAAGAAAGCCGGCCTGATGCGCGCCGACGGTTACATGCCGAAGATGGGCCGCGCTCTGATCGCAGATAGCACCGCGGCCATGGGCGGTTCACTGCTGGGCACCTCTACCACCACCAGCTACATCGAGTCCGCTGCGGGCGTCAGTGCGGGCGGCCGCACCGGCCTCACCGCCATGGTGGTCGCCGTGCTGTTCCTGCTGGCACTGTTCCTCTCGCCACTTGCGGGCAGCGTGCCGGCCTTCGCCACTGCGCCGGCTCTGTTCTTCGTGGCCGTGCTGATGGCTTCCGGCCTCGCCGAAATCGACTGGAACGACCTGACCACTGCCGCGCCGGTGCTGATCACCACGTTGGCCATGCCGTTCACCTATTCCATTGCCGACGGCATCGCCTTCGGTTTCATTGCCTGGGCCGCGATCAAGACCCTGGCTGGCCGCTACAAGGAACTGAGTCCGGCGCTGGTGATCCTCGCCGTGCTCTTCGTTATCAAGATGGGTTTCTTCCACTGATGAGTCGTCCCCAGTTCGACCCGGCGGCCTACGCCGTCCAAATCAAAGAGAAGGCACAGCGTCTGAAGGCGCTGCTGGCACCGTTCAACGCACCGGAGCCTGAAGTCTTCGAGTCCCCGCGCGAGCATTACCGCCTGCGCGCCGAATTCCGCCTGTGGCGCGAGACGGGTGGCGAAAACCGTCACTACGCCATGTTCGAGACTGGGGACAAGTTCACCCCGATACTGATCGATGACTTCCCCATCGCCAGCCGCCGCATCAATGAGCTGATGCCGCGCCTGAAAGCCGGCTGGCAGGCGAGCCAGGGGCTGAGCTTCAAGCTGTTCCAGGTGGAGTTCCTCACCACATTGGCCGGCGATGCGCTGATCACCCTGTGCTACCACCGCCCGCTGGACGATGCCTGGAAAACCGAAGCCGAAAAGCTCGCTGCCGACCTGGGCGTGAGCCTCGTCGGCCGCTCCAAGGGCAAGCGCATCGTCATCGGTCGCGATTTCGTCGAGGAGGAACTGACTGTTGCGGGTCGCCTGTTCCGCTATCGTCAACCGGAAGGCGCCTTCACCCAGCCCAACGGCGAAGTGAACCAGAAGATGCTCGGCTGGGCCTTTGACGTGCTCGGCGAGCGCAGTGACGACCTCTTGGAGCTCTACTGCGGCAACGGCAACTTCACCCTGCCGCTGGCCACCTGCGTGCGCAAGGTGCTGGCGACCGAGATCAGCAAGACCTCGGTGAACGCCGCCCTGGCCAACCTCGCCGACAACGCGGTGGATAACGTCACTCTGGTGCGCCTCTCCGCAGAAGAGCTGACCGAGGCGCTGAACGAGGTCCGCCCCTTCCGCCGGCTGGCCGGCATCGACCTGAAGAGCTACGAGTTCGGCAGCGTCTTCGTCGACCCGCCACGCGCCGGCATGGACCCGGACACTTGCGAGCTGACCCGCCGCTTCGACCGTATCCTCTACATTTCCTGCAACCCGGAGACCCTCGCCGCCAACATCGCCCAGCTCAACGACACCCACCAGGTGACCCGCTGCGCGTTGTTCGACCAGTTTCCCTATACGCACCATATGGAGTCCGGGGTGCTGTTGGAGCGTCGTTGAGCGCCTGACTTGGAGCCCTCTCCCCCGCCCCCTCTCCTCTTCAGGGAGAGGGCGAGCCCTATTCCCCCTCCAACCGCCGCAACGCCACAAACGCCAACCCCGCCGACACCACCTCGAACAACAGCGCATAAAGGTTGAAGGTTTGCTGCAGGCTACCATCCAGCCAGAGCCCGCTGACGCGCCCCAGGGCCAGGGCGGTGTAGATCAGCACCAGCAGGTCCAACGCCGCACGCATCAGTTGCAGCCGCAGCTGAACCAGCAGTAGAAAGGCCGCCAGCCCCAGCGGCAGGCAGCCGTAGTAGGCTCGCACATCCGTCACCGCTGCCGGCCCCATCAGCAGCATCCCGCTGTAGCTGGCCATTTCCTCCGGGCGAATGAAGTAGGCGAGGCCGATGATGGTCAAAATCAGCGCTTGCAAGGCTAACAGTACGCGGGTGAAGTACATGCCGCCGACCTCCCGGATTGGTTGCTGGCATCAGCTTAGTCGGGCTGGAAAAACCTGACACAAGGCGAAACTTGGGCTACTGGCAGGGTGGCGCTATGCTGGGGCTCCTTCCCACCAGACGATCCGGCCTCCGGGTCGCTAGGAGTCACCGATGCGTTCCTTCCTTTTGCTCGGCACCCTGCTGGCGGGCATCGCCCAGGCAGCGGACCCTGTCACCATGGACGTCTACCGCGATCCCAACTGTGGCTGCTGCAAGGCCTGGATCAGCCACCTGCAGGCCAACGGCATCCAGGTGCGCGACCACGTCGAAACCGATATGGCTGCGGTGAAGACCCGATTCGGCGTGCCGCATCGGCTGGGCTCCTGTCATACGGGCGTGGTGGACGGCAAATTCGTCGAGGGCCACGTACCGGCCAGCGATGTCCTGAAGCTGCGGGGTCGCCCAGACCTGCTGGGCGCCGCCGTTCCCGGCATGCCAATGGGTTCGCCGGGGATGGAGATGGGCGACCGCCACGATGCCTACCAGGTGATAGGCGTTTCGCAGAAGGGTGAGGAAAGCGTGCTGAGCGACTATCCCGCCCACTGATACCAATCCCCTCACCCTGACGGCTGCTTCGGCGGCCGTCCGCATTTCCGGAGCCGATATGGACTACTGGCAAGTCGATGTATTCGCCGAACGCGTGCTGGCCGGCAATGGTCTGGCGGTGTTCCCCGCCGCCTGCGGGTTATCCACAACCGCCATGCAGGGTCTGACCCGCGAGCTGCGCCAGTTCGAGTCGATCTTCCTGGAGCAAGGCGCATCGCCACGCAGCTTTTCCGCCCGGGTATTCACGGTGGAAGAGGAGTTACCGTTTGCCGGGCACCCCATTCTCGGTGCTGCCGCCCTGTTGCATCACTTGCATGCGATTGAAGACAGCGCCTCATGGGAGCTGCAATTGCCCAACAAACGCGTGAGCATTGCCACCCGCCGCGAGGGCAAAGGCTTCTATGCGGAAATGGATCAGGGCCAGGCCGAATTCGGCCAGACCCTCGATGAGCAAATGGCCGCCGCCTTCGCCGCCGCCTTCGGCAGCGAGCGCGACCACCGTTACCTGCCGCAAGTGGTCAGCACCGGCCTGCCTTACCTGCTACTGCCGGTGACTACGGCCGGGCTGGCAGCCGCCAAACAAAGACAGCTGCTGGACGACGACCTGGCCCGGCTCGGGGCGGCATTCGTCTTCCTGTTGGATGTCGACGCCCGCGAAGGTCGCACCTGGGATCCGCTCGGCGTGGTCGAGGACGTCGCCACCGGTAGTGCGGCCGGCCCGGTGGCCGCCTGGCTGGTGGCTCAAGGACTGGAGCAGCGCGACCAACCCTTTGCCCTTGCGCAGGGGCGCTTCCTCGACCGGCCAAGCCGGCTCGATGTCCGCGTTACCGGAGACGGCAGGGTCCAGGTCGGTGGAGGTGTGCAGTTGCTCGCTCACGCACACCTGCTTCCATCGCCAGAGGAACTGGCCTGACGACCGGGCTGGCGACCCACGCTGCCAGCGACAACACTCAAGAGTTCGAAGGGTTGAGGGAGAGCGGCCATGCGCTGGCAACGGGCACGACGCAGCGACAACGTGGAAGATGGTGGCAGCAGTGGGGGAATGCGCCTGGGTGGCGGCAAGGGATTGGGCCTGGGCGGGATCGCCATCGTGGTGGTGGTGGCCCTGCTGATGGGTGAAGACCCACTGCGGATCCTCGAGCAGATCACCCAGCAAGGCGCCGCCATCAACCCGCAGCAACAGTCCGCGAATCCCAGCGGCACGCCGGAAGAGCGCGAGTTCGTCCGCGCGATCCTCGGCGACACCGAGGACACCTGGCGGGCCATCTTCCAGGCCTCGGGTCGCCAATATCAGGACCCGACCCTGGTGCTGTTCAATGGCGGCGTGCAGTCCGCCTGTGGCTTTGCCTCGTCGGCCGTAGGTCCGTTCTATTGTCCGGGCGACCGCAAGGTCTACCTCGACCTGGACTTCTTCGAGGAACTGGCCCAACGCTTCGCCGCCGCCGGCGACTTCGCCCAGGCCTACGTGATCGCCCATGAAGTGGGTCACCACGTGCAGACCCTACTGGGCGTCTCCGCCAAGGTCAACGCCGCACGCCAACGCGGCGAACGCATCGAAGGCGACAACGGCCTGCTGGTGCGCCAGGAATTGCAGGCCGACTGCCTGGCCGGCGTCTGGGCTCACCACGCGCAGAAACGCCTTGACTGGCTGGAGCCCGGGGACCTGGAAGAAGCCCTGAACGCTGCCAACGCCATCGGCGACGATCGCCTGCAGAGCCAGACGCGCGGTCAGGTGGTGCCGGACTCGTTCACCCACGGGACTTCGGCGCAGCGGGTGCGCTGGTTCAAGATGGGGTTCGAGCGGGGTGAAGTGGGGAGGTGCGATACGTTTTCGACGGCGCGGCTTTGAGCGAAAGATTCGCGCGGCCTGAAGCCTCCCTCAACCTCAAAGTCGAGCCAGCGCCAACAACTCCCCACAATCCCGCGCATACCAATCCACCAGCTCCGGCCAGGGGTTCTCCGGCAGGTTCACCAGTACGGTGCGAGTGCCGGCGGCGCGGCCGCAATCGAGGTCGAAGCGGTAGTCGCCGACCATCACCATGCTTTCAGGGAGCACCCGCCATTGCTGGGCCAGGTGCAGCAGGCCACCGGGGTGGGGTTTGGGTGGTGCCTCGCCGCGGCCGAGGACATCCTCGGCGGCGAAGCAGTCGCCCAGGCCGATGGCCTCGAGTGTCACCAGGGCCAGTTCATGGGCGTTACGCGTGAGGATGCCCAGCCGGCAGCCGCGTCCACGCAGCTCCCGCACGAGTTCCAGGGCGCCCGGTGCGGGGCGGGCGTTGAGGGCCAACTCCCGCTCGTGTTCCAGCAGCCAGGCGTGCTTGGCGCTGGCTTCGTCCTCGGGCAGGACCGCCAGGTGGTGGAGGATGTCGTCCTCCGGGGGGATGTCGAGGGCTCGGCGAATCGCCGCGAAGTCATGCACGGCAATGGTCAGGGTGCCGTCCATGTCGAATACCCAATGGCGAAACTGCGCCAGGCTCATCACAACTCTCCGCAATCCAGGTCGAGCGCCGGAGCCTAACGCATTCCGGCGCTACTTCCAGTCTTCGCGCAGGCGGGTGAGGCCTTCCTGGGCCACCGAGGCCACCAACTGGCCGGCGCGGTTGAAGATGCTGCCCCGGGAAAAACCACGGCCATTGCCGGACCAGGGGCTGTCCATGGAATACAGCAGCCAGTCGTCCGCACGCAGGTCGCGGTGGAACCACAGCGCATGGTCGAGGCTGGCCACTTGCATGAACTTCTGCCACACCGACACGCCGTGGGGCAGCATCGAGGTGGTCAGCAGGCCGAAGTCGGAGGCGTAGGCGAGGATGTACTTATGGATGGCGCGAATGTCCGGCAGGCTGCCGTCGGCGCGGAACCAGATGTGCTTGACCGGCTCGCCTGGCTTGGGGTCGTAGGGGTTCTCGGCAGTGACCGGGCGGATCTCGATGGGCTTGGCGCAGAGGAACTTGTCGCGGATCCGCTCGGATAACAGATGGGCGTTCTGCCGGGCGATTTCCAGCTCGCTGGGCAGGTTCTCCGGGCCCGGCACTTGCGGCATGCTCAGTTGGTGCTCGAAGCCCTCTTCGTCCTGCTGGAAGGAGGCGCTGCAGGTGAATATCTGCTGGCCCTTCTGGATGGCGGTGACACGGCGGGTGCTGAAGCTGCCGCCGTCGCGCACCCGCTCCACCGAATAGACCACCGGCAGACTGGCATCGCCCGGGCGCAGGAAGTAGCCGTGCAGCGAATGCACATGTCGTTCGGCTTCCACCGTCTGGCTGGCGGCGGATAGCGACTGGCCGAGCACTTGGCCACCGAACAATTGACGGAAGCCGAGGTCCTGGCTGACGCCACGGAACAGGTTTTCCTCGATGGATTCAAGGCTCAGCAGGGCGACCAGTTCGTCGAGCACCTGGGTCATGAAATTCTCCTCTGCAAGGCTGGTACCGCGCTCATGGGCAGGGTGGCCGTCGTAATTCAGGATAGGCCGGCAGCGTTGTCAGGCGCTCGTCCCACAGCGCGCGGCCCAGGGTGAAATGGTAAAGGCTTTGCCAACGGCTGTCGGCCAATCCAAGCAATTCATGTACCGAGTCATCGAAATAGCATCCGATGCCGGTGCCCGATAGACCAGCGGCTTCGGCCTCCAGGTACAGCAATTGACCAATCTGCCCACATTCCCAATACAGGCGCGGATAGCACCAGGGACCTGGCTCCAGCGCCTCGTCGAAGCGCGCCAGCATGGCCAGTGCCACGCAGCCGTCGCTGGCAATGTCCTGGCCGCAGGAGAGGAAGCCCGACAGGCCACGGGCATCGCCTTCCAGCAGGCGGTAGAGCGGCAAATCAGTGCTGGTCCGCTGCCAGAGGAAATCCTCGCGCAGCCCGGCGCTCAATTCCGCTTCAGGCGCAGCGCCACGGGCCAGCCAGTAGAGGCCGGGTGCCAGGCCCTGGACACGATGGACGAACAGCAGCAGATCCACCTGCGGCGGTCCCAGGGTGGCAAAGGGCACCGGCGACTGGTTCGGCATCAGCCGGCGCAGCCAGGCCATTAACAGCTCGGCCTGGATACCGCTGCGGCCGTCCATGGATTGCGCGCTGCGCCGCCGGTGCAACAGCGGGCGCAAGGGCAAACCTGGGTTATCCACAACGTTGGGACCGAGTTGGGCCTTCCAGCAGACTGCGGGCAATGCGGGCGCCCGGCACAGGTCATGAACCCGCTCCATTTCAGGCCAGTGCCGCTGCTCGCGAGAAAGGCGGTTCGGTGTGCCGGACAGCTCCAGGGCAGACAAAGCGTCGAGAAGCATGCGGTCCAGGACGAACTCCGCCTCCTGCGCAGGGCCGATCCAGAGCAGAGCGTCGGCAAACTCCTGCTCATGGAAGCCGTCCCGATCCAGTCCGAGCAGCGCATCCAGCCGCGACTCAGCAACGCTACCGAGCAAACGGACCTGCCAACCCTGGGCACTGGCGGCGATGGCCACAGCCGCCAAGGCATGACCGAGGTCGTGTTGGCAATAACGGTAGGCCCGCTCGCCGTACTTCCAGGCCTCGCGCCAGGGAATGCTGGCCAGGCCGAGGAGGAAGCCGCCCGCCGGCAGCGTCGCGCCTAATTGCGCACCGAGGGCCGGTGGCATTTCGCTGCGAATCTCCAGGGCGTGGGCGTCGGGGGCGTAGTGGGCTAGCAGGCCACCCGCCTCCAGGGCGCCGGGTGGCAACAGCAGATAGGCCTCAGTGGGATGCAGGTTGCCCGACGAAGGATTCACCCGCAGTGCCCACCGGTTGCCCCCCGCCTCCTTCCAGGCGGAAATCGCCAGGCTGTCGTAGAGCAGCTGCGACAGGCTCTCGTGGTTCAGTTCCACAGGCTTGCCCTGGGGTGCGGCGAACACGACGTCGTAAGCCGGCGACTCCTCCAGCGGGCGGTGCCAGAGCTCGACCAGCCGGGTGCCGGCATAGCGGCGGAATGGCGCCGGCTGGGTGGCCCAGTGCAACTGGCCCGGGCCCGGCGCGAAACGGTCCGGCCGGTGCTTACTGAGTTCGTGATAGGCGCGCACGGCATCGCTCATTGCGCTGCCTCCCATTCGGCATGGCCCAGCCGGTAAAGCACATGCGCGCGCAGCGGGTGGCCCTCCGGCAGGCGCGGGTGCTCGAAGTCACCGGCCAGGTCGCGCTGAAGCCCGAGACGCGCCATCAGCGCCCGCGAGCGCAGATTGCCCGGCACGGTGAAGGACACCACTTCAGGCAACTGCAGGCCCTCGAAAGCAAAGGTCAACGCAGCACGCGCCGCCTCGCTGGCCAGCCCCTGATGCCAGTGCTCACGAGCCAGGCGCCAGCCAATCTCCGCTGCCGGGGCGAATGGTGCCTCGAACCCCACCTGCAGCAGCCCGGTAAAGCCGATGAAGGCGCCACTGTCGCGCCGCTCCAGGGCCCAGAGGCCGAAGCCATGCTCTGAGAAGTGCGCCTGGATGCGCGTGACCAGTGCATCGCTCTGCTCTCGGCTCAGGCAGCCGGGAAAGAAGCGCATCACCTCGGGGTCGGCATTCAGCGCGGCGAAGGCCGGCAGGTCATCGTCGCGCCATCTACGCAGGCACAGGCGCGGGGTTTGCAATTCGATCAGGGACACGGGCTTTCTCTTGAGCGCGGCGCGAAGGCCACATCATACTGCCGCACGTGCCACCCCGAGTGCCGATCGATGTTCCTGCCGCTGGTCTACCACGATGACTACAGTCCGCCGTTTCCGGCGGAGCACCGCTTCCCCATGGAGAAGTTCCGCCTGCTCTACGAGCACCTTCTGGATAGCGGCGTGACTACCGAAGCGCAGCTGCTGCGGCCGGAGAGCTGCCCGCGCGAAGTGCTCGCCCTCGCCCACTGCCCGACCTATATCCAGCGCTTCCTCGATGGCGAACTCAGCCGTGAGGAGCAACGCCGCCTCGGCTTGCCCTGGAGCGAGCTGCTGGCCCAGCGCACCGTACGCGCGGTGGGTGGCTCGCTGCTGGCCGCCGAACAGGCTCTGCAGCACGGCCTGGCCTGCCACCTGGCCGGCGGCACCCACCATGCCCACTACGACCACGCAGCCGGCTTCTGCATATTCAATGACCTCGCGGTGGTCAGCCGTTACCTGCTGGAAGCCGGCAAGGTTCAGCGGGTGCTGATCTTCGATTGCGACGTGCACCAGGGCGATGGCACCGCGCGCCTGCTCGCTGATACGCCTGACGCGATCACCGTCTCGCTGCATTGCGAGAAGAACTTCCCCGCGCGCAAGGCCGAAAGCGACTGGGACATACCGCTGCCCATGGGCATGGGCGATGCCGACTATCTGCAGGTGGTGGACGATGCGCTGAATTATCTGCTGCCGCTCTACCAGCCGGACCTGGTGCTCTACGACGCCGGCGTGGATGTGCACAAGGACGATGCCCTGGGTTACCTGCATCTCACCGACGACGGCGTGGCCACGCGCGACGAGAGCGTGATCCGCCATTGCCTGGGCCGCGACATTCCGGTGGTGGGCCTGATCGGTGGCGGCTACGACAAGGACCGTGCCGCCCTCGCCCGCCGCCACGGCATCCTGCATCACAGCGCCCGGCGCGTCTGGGACGACCTGGACATGAGGTAGATTGGCGCTTCGCCACAGCCGAAGCCCGGCAACTCCGGGTGCCCGAGGTTGAGCTGCGCTTCGCTTAGCGGAGCGCCGCCCGGCCCAACCTACCTGATTGAAGCAGCCGTGCAGTAAAATGCGCGCCTCCCGCTACCAACGAACAGCCAGCCATGACGCACACCCCCCCCAAAGTCGCCATCATCGGCGGCGGCCCTGCCGGATTGATGGCCGCAGAAGTGCTGGCCCTGGGCGGTGCGCGGGTGGAGCTGTTCGATGCCATGCCCTCGGTCGGGCGCAAGTTCCTGCTGGCCGGCGTCGGCGGCATGAACATCACCCACTCCGAGCCCAAGACCGCCTTTCTTGCTCGCTACGGCGAACGTCGCGATGAGATCAGCGCATTGCTGGAAGGCTTCGGCGCCGAGGAGCTGCGCGAGTGGATTCACGACCTCGGTATCCAGACCTTCGTCGGCACTTCCGGCCGGGTGTTCCCCACCGACATGAAAGCCGCGCCGCTACTGCGCGCCTGGCTCAAGCGCCTGCGCGAGCAGGGGGTGGTTATCCACACTCGGCAGCGTTGGCTGGGCTGGGATGACCAGGGCGCGTTGCGTATCGCCACCGCCGAGGGTGAAACCCGCGTCGCCGCCGATGCCTGCCTGCTGGCCCTGGGTGGCGGAAGCTGGACACGGCTGGGCTCCGATGGCGCCTGGGTGAGCGTGCTCGAAGCGCGCGGGGTGCCTGTCGCCCCGTTGCAACCAAGCAACTGTGGCTTCGAAGTGGAGGCCTGGAGCCCGCTGCTGAAGGAGAAGTTCGCCGGCGCACCGATCAAGTCGACGGCCATCCGCCTGGGTGACCAGCCACCACGCCTGGGCGAGTTCGTACTCACCGCCACGGGGGTGGAAGGCAGCCTGATCTATGCGCTGTCCGCCGCCATCCGTGATCGCATCAACGCCCAGGGCAGCGCCACCATTCACCTGGACCTGCTGCCCAGCCAGCCGCTGGAGAAGGTCGCCAAGGCCCTGGCCAAGCCACGCGGCTCGCGCTCGATGGCCAAGCATCTGCATAGCCAGCTCGGCATCGACGGTGCCCGCGCCGGATTGCTGCGCGAACTGTCGTCCAAGGACGATTTCGCCGACCCGGCCCGCCTCGCCGCTGTCATAAAGGCGCTGCCGTTGACGCTGGTAAAAGCGCGCCCGCTGGACGAAGCCATCAGCTCAGCCGGCGGCGTTCCGTTCGACATGCTGGACGCCAACCTCATGCTCAAGCAGCTGCCCGGCGTGTTCTGCGCGGGCGAAATGCTGGACTGGGAAGCGCCCACCGGTGGCTATCTGCTCACCGCCTGCTTCGCCAGTGGCCGCGCCGCCGGCCTGGGTGTCCTCGAGTGGTTGGCACGCCGCTGACGACCGGCCTTTCTGATGGCACCGCGTGGTAACTGCCGCGCTTCGGCCAGCGTCTATGCTTGCCCAAAAGCCTGATCTGCATGCGGTGCCCTCAATGTGATTCCCCTTCTCGTCTGTGACGACTCGATGATGGCGCGCAAGCAGTTGATCCGCGCGCTACCGCTGGATTGGCCGGTCCATATCACCCAGGCCAGCAATGGCCAGGAAGCGCTGGATGCCATCCGCAAGGGTCACGGCCGCGTGGTGCTGCTGGACCTCACCATGCCGTTGATGGATGGTTATCAGGTGCTCGCGCAGCTACGCGCCGAAGGTCTGGCCAGCCAGGTGATCGTAGTCTCCGGCGATGTCCAGGAAGGAGCCCAGCGCCGTGTACACGAGTTGGGCGCCCTGGCCTTCATCAGCAAGCCCGCCGACCCCGATGAACTGCGCGAAGCACTGATCGCAGTAGGCCTACTGCGCCCTGCCCCTGCTGGCTCACCGATCACCGGTGTGCCCGGACGCGCCACTCCGGATCTGCAGGTGAACTTCCGCGATGCCTTGCGTGAAGTGTGCATCGTCGCCATGGGCCGCGCGGCCGCGCTGCTGGCCCAAGTGCTCGGCGTCTTCGTGCGATTGCCGGTACCTAGCGTGAATCTCTTCGAAGTCAGCGAGCTGCACATGGCCCTGGCCGATGCCCAGCGCGGCGAACGTCTCAGTGCGGTGTGCCAGGGCTTCATCGGCGAATCCATCGCCGGTGAAGCGCTGCTGCTGTTCCATGACGCCGAGAGCGAGGAGATCGCGCGCCTGCTGGACCTGCGACCCAATGGCGAAGCGGAGCAAGCGGAAATGCTGCTGGATCTGGCGAGCATCCTGATCGGTGCCTGCTTGTCCGGCATCGCGGAACAGATCGATGTGCGCTTCTCCCAGGACCACCCTCAACTGCTCGGGCAGCACGCGTCCGTCGAGCGGTTGTTCCAGCTCAACAGCCGACGCTGGCGCAAGACGTTGGCGGTGGAGATCAGCTACGCGATCGAAGGCCACGACCTGCACTTCGACCTGCTGCTGCTGTTCACCGAAACCTCCATCGCGCGCCTGACCCGGAAAATCCACTATCTGATGGACTGACCCATGCCGGCAAAGATCGATTTGAAAGACTTCCACTGGCTGCTCGACATCGTTCAGTGCATGGACGTCGGCGTCGTAGTGCTGGACCGCCAGTTCCGCGTGGAGGTATGGAACGGATTCATGGAAAACCATTCCTGCCTGGGCCCGGACCGGGTGAATGGCCGCAACCTCTTCGAGCTCTTCCCCGAAATCGACCAGACCTGGCTGCGGCGCAAGGTCGAAACCGTGCTGGAACTGGGCACCCGCGCCTTCAGCCTGTGGGAGCAACGCCCGTACCTGCTGCGCTTCGAGAACTACCGGCCAATCACCGGAGAAGAAGACTTCATGTACCAGAACGTCACCTTCCTGCCGTTGGCGACTGCCGGTGGGAAGTCGGAGCGGGTGTGCCTGGTGATCTATGACGTGACCGAAGTGGCGCGGTTGAAGAAGCGGCTGGAGGCCTCCTGTGGGGGCAATTTCAATCGCTGAGCAGGCCGCACGCCTGCCCTGCGGATACCGAAGGGGCAGCTCGCAGCCCTTGGCGAATGAATTCGCCCCCACAGGAAAAGCGGTAGCTCCTGCCTACTTGATGTACCACCCCCACGGCTCGCGGCTGCGGTACTCGGTGACCTGCTTCACCTCCAGGTAGTTGTCCAGACCCCAGCGCCCCAGCTCGCGGCCAATGCCGCTCTGCTTCATGCCTCCCCAGGGAGCCTGGGTGAAGGTGGGTTGCGAACAGTTGACCCAGACGATGCCCGCACGCAGGCCGTTGGCGACCCGCGCAGCACGCTCCAGATCGTTCGACATCACCGCTGCTGCGAGGCCATATCGGCTGTCGTTCGCTTGTTTCAGGGCCTCGGCCTCGGTCTTGAAGCGCTTCACACAAAGCACTGGCCCAAAGATTTCCTCTCGCCAGATGCGGCTGTTCTCGCCAGGTTCGTCGAAGATCGCCGGTTCGACAAAGAAACCGTGCGACAAGTGCGGCGGCCGCTTGCCGCCGGTGAGCAGGTTCGCCTCCTGCTTGCCCTGTTCGATCATGCCCATGACCTTCTGGAATTGTCCCGCACTGGCCAGCGGGCCCAGCAGTACACCACGTTCCAGGCCGGGGCCGATCGTGATGCGCCGGGTTTCGTCCACCAGGCGTTCGAGCAGTTTCGCGGCGATGCCTTCCTGCACCAGCAGACGCGACGTCGCGCTGCACACCTGGCCCTGGTTCCAGAAGATGCCGAACATGATCCACTCCACCGCCGCTTCGACATCGGCGTCGTCGAAGACGATGAAGGCCGACTTGCCACCGAGCTCCAGACTGATGTTTTTGATGTCAACCGCCGCCGCCGACATGATTTTCGAGCCTGTCGGCACGCTGCCGGTGAAGGCCAGCTTGTCCACCCCCGGATGCTGGCTGAGCGGAGCCCCAGCTTCGCTGCCCAGCCCCGTAACCACGTTCAAGACGCCGGACGGCAGGCCGATGCGCTCGGCGGCCCCCGCCAGTTCCAGCGCTGTCAGCGGCGTCAGCTCCGACGGTTTGAGCACGCAGGTGGCGCCCGCGGCCAGCGCTGGAGCGACCTTCCAGGCCGCCATCAGCAAAGGGTAGTTCCAGGGGATGATCTGCCCTGCCACGCCTACCGGCTCGTAGCGGATGCGACAGCGGAAACGTTCGTCCGGCAGTGCCAACGGCTGGTCCTGGCGGTCATCCAGCTCCCGTGCCAGCTCGGCGTAATAGCGGAAGCAGCCGATGGCATCGGCTATGTCCCACTGCGCCTCGGGAAGCGGTTTGCCGTTGTCGCGCACCTCCAGCACGGCCAGGGCATCGCGACGACGATCGAGTTCATCGGCCAGGGCCTCCAGCCAGGCAGCGCGCTCGGCGCCAGTGCTTTGCCCCCAGCCGCGGGTGAACGCCTGGCGAGCGGCATGCACGGCATGGTCAATGTCTTCCTCGGTGGCGGCCGGCACACGCTGGATCAGGTCGCCGTTGCCAGGGTCGATCACATCGAAGTAACCGCCCAGGTCAGGGCGGACCCATTGCCCGTTGATGTACAGCTGGTCACGCATGGCTTGCTCCATGGGCGCTCAGGCGCCGCTGCGGCGGTTCTGCAGGTAGCGGGAGGTGAACAGCAGCGCCAGCGAGACGCAGATGATCACCGTGGAGATGGCGTTGATCTCCGGGGTAATGCCCCGGCGAATCGACGAGAAGATGTAGATCGGCAGGGTGGTTTCCGAACCGGCGACGAAGAAGGCGATGATGAAATCGTCGAAGCTGAAGGTGAAGGCCAGCAGGAAGCTAGCGAGGATGGCCGGGGCGATCTGTGGCAGGGTCACCCGGCGGAAGGTTTCCAGCGGTGGCGCGTAGAGGTCGGCGGAGGCTTCGAGCAGGGCTTTGTCCAGGGCTTCGACCCGGGTGCGGACGATGACCATCACCAGCGCCATGGTGAACAGCGAGTGCGCCGCGATCACCGTGAACAACCCCATGCGCAGACGCGGCAGACCGGCTCCCAGCAGCAAGTCGAGCAGTGGATTGACCAGCTCGAAAAGGCTGATGAAGGCGATCAGAGTGGCGATGCCGATGACGATGCCGGGAATGATGATGGCGCAGTAGGTCAGGGCGTCGAAGAACAACCGCACACGCTTGCCCACCCGCTCCAGGCCGAACACGGCGAGGGTGCCGAAGAGCGTCGCAATCAGCGCCGAGCAGAAGGCGATCAGTGCACTGGTGCCAAGCGCCTCCATGATGAACGCGTTGCCGAAGGCGCGGCCGAACCATTGCGTCGAACAGCACTCGAATGACAGCCCGCTGCGCCCGGCGTTGAAGCTGAACAGCATGATCAGCGCGATGGGCGCATAGAGGAACAGGTAGAGCGAAGTGGAGTAACTGCGCAGCCACATCAGAGCATCCCCTCTGTCGAACGCTTGCCGAAGCGCGCCACCAGCTTCAGGTAGAGGGCGATAATGGCCAGCATCATCGCCACCAGTGTCATGGCAACGGCACTGCCAAAGGGCCAGTTGCGCGATTGCAGGAAAAGGTCCACCAGCGCGTTTCCGACGAAGAACACCTTACCGCCGCCGAGAATCGCGGGAATCAGGAACTCGCCCATGAGCAGGATGAACACCAGCATGGCGCCGGTGATAACCCCTGGCGCGGAGAGCGGAAGGGTCACCCGGCGAAAGGTTTCGAAGGCGCTGGCGCCAAGGTCGGACGAGGCCTCCAGCAGCCGTTTGTCGAGCTTCTCCAGGCTGACGTAGATGGGAAACACCATCAGCGGCAGATAGCCGTAGACGATGCCGATCAAGACTGCGCTGGGGGTATTGATCAGACGCACGTCTTCCAGACCGACCAAAGCCAACAGCGCCGGGATACCCTTGCCACCGAGGATGAAGATCCACGCATAGGTGCGGATCAGGAAACTGGTCCAGAACGGCACGATGACCAGCGTCAGCAGCAGGGATCGGCTGCGCTGCACCTTCACCGCCAGGAAATATGCGAGCGGATAAGCTGCCACGAGGCACACCAGGGTACCGAGTGGCGCGAGGACCAGGGTGTTGTAGAAAGCCTTGGCCCGCGAGCCGAGGTTGAGGTAGTTGTCCAGTGTCAGGGCGGCGGCGTAGCCGCCCACCGGGCTGCGCTCGCCGAGGCTGAAGACCAGGATGATCACCAGCGGCATCAGGAGCAGCAGCAGGAACCACAAGGTGGATGGCAACAGCAGGAGCAGCGTGACGCGCCGGCCGAGGCTCTGGCCAGCGACCGGCACGGCCTGGCCCGCATCGGCCAACGCAGGTGTGCTGATGGCGACGTTCATGGAGGGTTCCCTACGGCTCATGGAAGCGGCCACTGTAGGAGCGCGCTCGCTCGCGAAACGGTTCGCGAGCAGAGCTCGCTCCTACAAGAACTGGCGCTCGATCAGGCCGCCTTGAAGCGCGCCATCAGTTCGGCGCGGGCTGGGCTGGTGAGGGTCGCCGCAGCGCCGAACTCCAGGGCGCTGAGCAGGTCGGCTGCCGGGTACATGATCGGGTCTTCAAGCATCGCCTTGGGCAATAGCGCATCCACGCGCTTGTCACCGCTGGGATAGCCATGCGCCTCCACTTCGCGCTTGTTCACCTGCGGATCGAGCAGGTAGTTGATCAGCGCATAGGCCGCATCGGGGCGTTCGGCACTCTTCGGAATGGCGAAGAAATCGCTCCAGATCTCGCCGCCCTCGCGGCCCAGCACGTACTGCATCTGCGGCAGGTCGCGGTGCAACTGCGAGGCGTCGCCGGTCCAGCACATGGCCATCCAGGCATCGCCGTTGCGCATGGACGGCTGATAGTCGGAGTTGATCGCGAAGAGGTGCGGCTTGACCTCCAAGAGCAGCTTCTCGGCATCGGCCAATTCTTTCGGGTCGATCGAATTGAAGCTGTAGCCGAAGGCCTTGAGGGCATTGCCGATCACGGTGAGCTGGTAGTCGTGGACCATTACCCGGCCGGTGGCCTCGCCCTTGGCCAGTTCCCAGAACTCCTTCCAGGTCGTTGGCCGGGCCTTGATCTTCTTGCTGTCATAGACGTAGCCGGTGGTGCCCCAGTCCTTGGGCACGGCAAAGGTCTTGCCGTTGATGACGCCCTGCTCCATGAAGCGCTTCTCGTAGGAAGCCGGATCGAAGTTGGGGATGCGCGACAGGTCCAGCGGCACGATCAGGCCCAGCTCGGCATAGGTACTGATGGTGTAGTTGGTCGGCACGAAGACGTCCCAGCCACTACCTCCGGCCTGCAGCTTGGCGAGCATTTCCTCGTTGGAGCCAAACACGTTCATCTGCACCTGGGCGCCGGTCTGCTCGGCGAAGGCGGCGAAGTTTTCGGCGTTGTGATAGTTGGGCCAGGTTGCGAGCACCACCCGGTCGCCGATGGTGCCCTTCTCAGCTGCGAAGGCCCGATTGCTGCTCAACAGCCCGGGCATGTTCGCGGCCATGACTGCCATGGCCAGGCCGAGTCCGGTACGGCCCAGGAACTCGCGACGGCTGATGGAGCCGTTCTGCCAACTGCGCAGTTGCTTGATGAAGTCTTTCCGATCCATTGCTGCTACCCGCCTGTGAGTGGTTGGTGTTGTCCCTGTCAAAGCGCCATTGCCAGGCCGCTCGCCTGATCCCAGCCGATGCGCACCGGCGATCCATGTTCGAATGCTGAACGCTCGTGCTGGCCATGGCGCGGCACGCGCACGCAGACGATGCCGAAAGGCTCGGTGCGCACACGGTATTCAGTGAGATTGCCGAGGTAGATGCGGTCCACCACCTGGCCCGGCAGGCTAATATCTCGGGCCATGGCATCGCGCTCGACACCGATGGCGATCAGTTCCGGGCGCACGGCAATGCAGCCTGGTTCGGATACCTTCAGGGCTGGCCCAGTGGGCGTCTGCGGGCTGACCAGTTGCAGACCTTGTGCGGTGTCCAGAAGCACGCGGTCGCCGTCGATACGCCGCACGGTGCCGTCGAACAAGTTGGATTCGCCGATGAAGTCAGCGACGTAGCGGCTTGCCGGCGATTCGTAGAGCTGCTCGGGGCTGGCGCTCTGAAGGATCTGGCCGTCCAGCATGACGCTGATGCTGTCGCTCATCGACAGCGCCTCTTCCTGGTCGTGGGTGACCAGCACGAAGGTGATGCCCACCTCGCGCTGCAGGCGCAGCAGTTCGGACTGCATCTCCTTGCGCAGCTTGCGGTCCAGCGCTGCCAAGGGCTCGTCGAGCAGTAGCACCGTTGGCTTGTTGACCAGTGCCCGGGCCAGGGCCACCCTCTGCTGCTGGCCGCCGGAGAGCTCATGGGGCTTGCGCAGGCCGAAGCCGGACAGGCGCACCATTTCCAGAGCCTGGTCGGCCAGGCGCCGTTGCTCGGCGCGGTCCGGGCGTGGGCTGTGGTAGCGCAGGCCATAGGCGATGTTCTCTGCCACCGTCAGGTGCGGGAACAGTGCATAACTCTGGAACACCATGTTCACCGGCCGTTGGTAGGCCGGCACCCCGGCAACGAAATGCCCGTCCAGCAGAACCTCACCTGAACTGGGCTGGTCGAAGCCGGCGATCATCCGCAGCGTGGTGGTCTTGCCACAGCCGGAACTGCCGAGGAAGGAATGGAAAGCTCCGCGCCGCACCTTGAAGTTGAGCCCGTTGACCGCCGTTACCGCTCCGTACCGTTTCACCACGTTGCGGAACTCGATATCGAAGACTTCGCTTGCATCGCTCACAGCCGGCCCCTTGGTTGCAGGTGTTCTTGGCATATGGCCATACGCTAGCAATGGGGGTTTTCAGCTGTATATATCCCTTGGGGGATAGGCGGTCCCGCCGGCCACGGGGCGGTACCGAGCTCCACGGGAAACAAGCCACAGATTCTGTGGACTGGATTGTGGATAAGTTATGGACTCCAGGCTGGGGAGGCCAAGGATCAAGGCCTGGAAGCTGTTGCTCGGTTTTTGAGCAGGAGAGGGGCGGTCTGCCTTTGTGGGGGCGAATTCATTCGCGAAGCAGGCCAGCAGCCTGTCCTCTTGCGTGAGCGGGGGCTGCTGCGCAGCCCTTGGCGAATGAATTCGCCCCCACAGGAATAGGCCACAAATTCTGTGCAAATCGTTGTGGATAAGTCGTGGGCACTAACCTACAAGCCTTATGGTGTATGGCTTACATAAGACTGGTTGGTTATTGACCAGCAGGCTATTAATCGCGTTCAGCGATAAACCTCAGACGGCCGTGCGCAAAGGCTCATCCAGACGCTCGTCACGCTGGCCGCTCAGATCGCGGACAAACAGGCCAAGCAGTTCCGACTGGCTACCGATCCCGAGCTTGGCGTAAATGTTCTTGCGATGAATCTTCACCGTGCCAGGGCTGATGGCCAGGTGTTCGGCCACCGAAGCGCTGGAGTGGCCGCGCAGGAGCATCTGCACCACCTCCTGCTCGCGAGCGGTCAGCACGTGGGCGCCGAACTGGTCGAAGGCTTCGCGAATCTTGTAGTCCAAGTCCTGCACCGGGCGCGGGGCATGGGCGCGACAGAGCTCCCAGGCTTCGTTCACCACCTGTTCGACCACGGGCTGGGCGCAGTCGAGCATTTGCATCTCATCGCGGCTGTAGGCTGGGCTGCAGGTGCTGCGCATCAGGGAGAGCACACCCTTGGCGCCTTCGGCCAGGTCGACGAAGAACGCGATTTCCTCGGTCAAACCGGTCTGCTGGTAATAAGTGACGTAATACTCACCCAGGTAGAAATGGTCGGGCGCGAACTGGCGCAGGCGCCAGAGGCCGGGGGCCTGGTTGCGGGTGCAGGCCAGGTAGAAGGGGTCGAGCAGGTAGGGGCCGACCTGATAGTCCTCGACATAGACGTGGCGCTTGTCTGCCGGGAAAGTGTCGAACAGCGCCAGGGGCCGGTGATTGCCCTCGTAGACGAAGAGCACGAAGTGATCGACGTGGCAGATTTGCTGCAGCCACTGACTGAGGCCAAGCAGACGGGCCCGGCCGGCGGGCTGGGTGAGCAGATGGGAGACACCGGTGGTCCAGTGCTTGAGTTCCTTGTGGCGCATGGAGGAATAGCCTGAAGTTGGGCTAGCTTCAATCACTATAGGCGTTCAGCATTTCGCACGGAAATGCACGAAATGCGCCAAGATCCTGAAGGCCACGCCCAAGCCTCTAGCTCGCGGCTGCCCCTGCCCAGGGCCTGGCGGCCCTGCCCCATCCCCGCCCGTATCGCCCCACCCGGCGTCACCCATTGCCACAAGCCCGGGTGACGAGTAGCAATCAGCCCTTGTTCGCCTTGCCAAAACCCGGCGCCTTGCGCACCGCCTTGACCTTGGGTTTATCACTATCGATCCAGCTGCCGAGCTTCGCCTTGCCGGGCTTGCCGGCACCGGACTGGAATTCCTTGGGCTTCTTCGGCTTTTTCGGCTTCTTCAATACCTGGCCGGAAGCATCGGTCTGCGGCACCCGGTGATCCGGTATGAAGCCCGGTTCGTCACGGCGTGACAGTGTCTGGCGGGTCAGCACTTCGATCGCAGCCAGCAGTTGCACCTCGTCGGCACAGACCAGCGAGACCGCCTCGCCGGTGGCGCCGGCACGGCCAGTGCGGCCGATGCGGTGTACATAGTCCTCGGCGACGATAGGCAGGTCGAAGTTCACCACCAGCGGCAGGTCGTCGATGTCCAGGCCGCGAGCCGCCACGTCGGTGGCTACCAGCACCTTTACTTCTCCATCCTTGAAGCGCTGCAACGCCCGTAAGCGCGAGGGTTGCGGCTTGTCGCCGTGGATCGAGTCGGCAGCGATGCCTTCTGCCTGCAAGCTCTCCACCAATTGGTCGACGCCCTTGCGGGTCTTGGCGAATACCAGCACCTGGCCCCAACGGCGCTCCTCGAGCAGGTGCAGGAAGAGCTCGGTCTTGCGTTTCTTGTCCACGGGGATCAGCCACTGGCTGACACTCTTGGCCGCAGCGTTGCGCGGGCTGACCTCGATGGACAGCGGGTCGCGCAGGAGCTCCTTGGCCATCTGACGGATAGCGTCGGAGAAAGTGGCGGAGAACAGCAGGGTCTGCCGGCGCCGCGGCAGCGCGGCGAAAACTTCGTCCAGCTCGCGGGCGAAGCCCAGGTCGAGCATGCGGTCGGCCTCGTCCAGCACCAACGTCTGCAGCTGGTTGAACTTCACCGCGTTCTGTCGATAGAGGTCGAGCAGCCGGCCCGGAGTGGCGACCAGGACGTCGATGCCCTTGCGCAGCTTCATCATCTGCGGGTTGATGCTTACCCCGCCGTAGACTGCGTAGTTGCGCAGCGGAAGGTGCTGGCCGTAGACACGGAAGCTCTCGTTGACCTGTTCGGCCAGCTCGCGGGTCGGCACCAGCACCAGGGCACGCACCGAATTGCTCGCTACCTGCGGGCCTTCCTGGATCAGGCGCTGCAACAGCGGCAGGGCAAAGCCCGCAGTCTTGCCGGTGCCGGTCTGGGCGGCGGCCATCAGGTCGCGGCCCTTGAGCACGGTGGGGATCGCCTCGACCTGCACCGGCGATGGAGTTTGGTATCCGAGTGCCTCGATGGCACGCAGCAGGGGTTCGATAAGGCCGAGGGAAGCGAAAGTCATGGAGGAGCAGCCAGTAATTGCACAAAGGCGCAAGTTTAACAGGCCGCGGTGAATCTACCGCGGGCTTTAGGTCCTACGCGGCATCGCGCCTGGTCTGCCCTTCGTCTGGCTGCCCCTCAAGGGACGGCTGCACCACCTGCTCCTTCTGCTCGCGCCACTGCGGCAGGCCTATGAGGATCACGGCGCTGATGATCACCAGCATCGCCATGCCCTCCTCCATGCCGATCTGCTCGCCGGCAAAGCCGATGCCGAGCAGCACGGCCACCACCGGGTTGACGTAGGCGTAGCTGGTGGCGGCCGCCGGGCGAACGTTCTTCAGCAGATAAAGGTAGGAGCTGAAGGCGATGATCGAGCCGAACACCACCAGATAGGCCAGCGCGCTCCAACCGGCGACCGTCGGCATCGCAACCAGGCGCTCGCCGCTGAGCAGGCTACCGGCCAGCAGGGCAAAGCCGCCAGCGAGCATTTCCACTGCGCTGGCCATGGGGCCGGCGGGCAGCTTGAGGTTCTTGCTCCACATGGAGCCGAACGACCAGGCGGCGGCGGCGAAGATGATCAGCGCCGCGCCGAGCGGGCTGGCCTGCAGGTTGGAACCAAGGTTGAGCAGGGCGATGCCGACCAGGCCAAGGGCGATGCCCGCCCACTCCAGACGCGTGGTGCGCTGCCCCCAGATCAGCCCGAAGAGCAAGGCGAACAGGGGCACCGTGGCCACCGCCAGGGCCGCCACACCGGAGGCCACGCCCAGGTGTTCGGCCAGGGTCACCCCGCCGTTGCCACAACTGAGCAGGAGAAAGCCGATGGCGCCAGCAGCCTTCCATTCCTGCCAACTCGGGTTCGGCAAACCACGCCAGCGCAGCCAGGCAAACATCAGTCCACCGGCGACGACGAAGCGAATACCGGCCATCAGCAGCGGAGGCCAGGACTCGACACCGATGCGGATCGCCAGGTAGGTCGATCCCCAGATCAGGTAAAGGGCGATGAAAGCCCCAATCAGCAGAAGCGGAAAACGGCGCGAAGACATGATCGGGACTCGACGCAGGAGGGAAACGGGTGTTTATTTTAGATAAGGCATCACCGGCAAAATAAGCCCAGAAACCTGCTTGACTTGCCTCTGCACTTATTAATCAACTGAAATTCAGGCTCACAACCTTCGATTCATCAGATCACTATTTAAGGAGGCACTTGTGGATAAATATGATCGTTTGCTGCTTGCAGCGCTGATAGAGAATGGCCGCGCTTCCTTTGCCGACCTGGCGCGCCGGGTCAACCTGTCGCCGCCTGCGGTGGCGGACCGTGTTGCCAAGCTGGAGGCCAGCGGGGTGATCACCGGCTATCACGCCAGCGTCGACCTGGCGAAGATTGGTCTACCGATCGAATGCGTGATCGAGTTGCGCATTGTCGATCACGATTACAAGCGCACCCAGGAAGCCCTGGAAAAGATTCCCCAGCTGACCCTCTGCCACCGCGTCACCGGCGACGCCTGCCTGCTGATCAAGGGCGCCGTGGCCTCGATGCCGGAACTGCAGGACCTGATCGACCAGATCGGCAAGTACGGGCCAACCAAGACCTCGCTGGTCCTCTCGACACCATTCGAGCAGCGCATTCCCGCGGTGCTGCAGATGCAGCAAGGAAAGGTCGAGGTGTTGCGGCCGGCGAAGGGCTGAGGGACGGTGGGCTTGGCCGCCAAGGGCGAGCCGAGGGCCTGCTATGCGAATTATTTCGCACCCACACGGTCAAGGCATTCTTCTCCAGGCCTCGCCCAGGGGGAAAGAGGCGACTCACGCCCCTCGATGCCTCCTGAGCGCCTCGGGAATCTTCGCCGCCGGCACTTTCTGCAGGCTGCAGAACAATCCATGAGACACCTCGGCAATGCCGTGCTGGTCATGCAGGCGCTCAGCCAGGAGCAGGGTCAGGTTGGCCGCCATCTCGGCATCAGCCAGCGCCCGGTGGGCCTTGCCGGTATTCGGCAGGCGGGCCCAGCTGTTGAGGGTACCCAGCTTGTGATTGGGCGCTTCAGGCAACAGGCGCCGGGCCAGCAGCAGGGAGCAGGCGAAAGCCTGTCGGCGGCTGCGGCCGAGGCGCGCCAGTTCGGAATCCCAGAACTTCTGGTCGAAGGAGGCGTTGTGCGCCAACAGTGGCAGGTCGCCGACGAAATCTGCAGCCTCGCCCATCACCTGTGCGATCGGCGGCGCCTCGCGCAGCATGGCATTGGTGATGCCGGTCAGCCCCTCGATGAAGGACGGTACCCGGACGCCTGCATTCATCAGGCTCTGGTAACGGTCGACGATACGCCCACCCTCCAGGATGACCACCCCAATCTCGGTGGCGCGGCAATGGTCGCCCGGCGTGATACCGGTGGTTTCGAAGTCGATGACGGCGATGGGTTCCACAAATCGTTCCAGGTTCAGTTAGCGGAGGGGACTGCTTCAGCCCCTGAGCAGCAGGGCGCCCTCGATGGGCGCATAGCGGTCAGCAGAGCGAATCAAGGATTGCGCGGTCAAGCCGGGCACGCCGTAGACCAGGCTTTCCACGCCATGGGCCGTGCGGACCCGCTCCAGCAACAGGTCGAAATCGCCATCGCCCGAGGCCAGCACCACCAAGTCGACGCGGGGCGCGGCGTCCAGCACATCGATGGTGATGCCAACATCCCAATCACCTTTTGCCGATCCATCGCTGCGCTGGATGAAAGGCTTGAGCTTCACGGTAAAGCCCAGGTTGCGCAGGATCTGCTGGAACTGCTGCTGTTTGGGATCGCCACGGTCGATGGCGTAGGCATAGGCTTCGACGATGTCCCCTTCAGCGCAGACGCCCCGCCAGAAGGTCCCGTAGTCGAAGTGACAGCCATAGGTCTGGCGCACCGTGTAATAGAGGTTCTGCACATCGGCGAATACGGCAATCTTTTTCACCGGAAGTCCTCGGCGGCTGGCTGGCGACGGCTGATGGAAGCTAAAGTCCCGTCCAGTATGCCAGCCTTGGGTAAGGGAATGCGGATATGACCTCGCAACGCAGCCAGAGTGCACTGCTGATCATCGATATGCAGCAAGGTATCCAGCGTCTGGGCTGGCCACGCAACAATCCGCAAGCCGAAGCCCGAATTGCTCAGCTACTGGAATGCTGGCGCACGGCGGGCTGGCCAGTGGTGCATATCCGCCATATTTCCCGCGAGCCCGACTCGGTATTCGCACCCGGGCAGCCTGGCGCCCTGTTCCAACCTGCGCTGGCTCCGCACGACAGCGAGCAGGTGTTCGAGAAGAATGTCACCGATGCCTTCACCCACACCAGCCTGGAGCGCTGGCTATGGGTACGCGGCATCGACAGCCTGGTGATCGTCGGCGTCGCCAGCGAGAACTCGGTAGAAGCGACGGCACGCAGTGCCAGCAACCTGGGTTTTGCCACCCGAGTGGTGGCGGATGCCTGCTACACCTTCGCCAAGGCTGATTTCTCCGGTCGGCCGCGCACGGCTGATGAGGTGCACGATATGGCGATGGCCAATCTGCAGGGCGAATACGCCGATGTGGTGTTCAGCGCTGACCTGCTGCAGAGCGAGCCGAGGTCGGCAGGCCAGGGACGTGCCCGGGGACCTGGAAACAGCCGAGCAGGCTGACCCGGGCCCGACCCGAGCGATTATCATGGCGCCCTCTCCATGCCACGATTCCCATCATGTCGCTCTACGACCGCAACCTGGCCCTGCTCAACGACCTCGCCATTCCCTATCGGGAAGTCCACCACGAAGCGGTGCTCGACTACGCGACGGCCCATGTGATCCGCCAGCGATTCGGGTTGCGCGGGGTCGAAAGCAAGAGTCTGTTCCTGCGCTTGAAAGGCGGCCGCTACGCCATGCTCGCAACGCTTGAGGCCGCGCGGGTGGACTGGGCGTGCCTCAAATCGCTGCTGGGCGCACGCCCGAGCATCGCCAGCGACACGGAACTGGTCGCGCTGACCGGTTGTGTGCCGCGGTGCGCCTGTCCGCTCGGCCATGGCGCGGCGATCGATCTGGTATTCGACGACGCCATCCTGGAACACGACTACCTGATCTACTCGCCCGGACCACCGGAGCGCACCCTGGAGGTCGCGACTTCTGACATCGCCCGTCTGCTACCTACCCTACGCAACCGGGTGCTGCACTTCCATTCAGGTTGAGCCTGTCTTGGGCGGCTACGCCCGCATGGGCTAAAGTTCGCAAGACGTACTGCTGACGATGTGACTGCCAGCCCATGAATCCACTCGAACTCCTGCGCGACACTTGGTACTTCTTTTCCCGCAATGTCGGTCAGATCGCCCTGCTCTGCCTGCCTGTCATCCTGACGGAGGCCGTGTCGCAGCAGGTCCTGCTCGCCTGGCTCGGGCAAAGCAAGGTGCAAGCCTGGTCGATCATCGTCAGCATGCTGTTCTACCCGCTGTACGTGGGTGCCCTGATCATATTCACCGACAGCCGCAGCCACCGCATCCGTCTCAAACCCAGGCAGGTGATCGAGCTGACGCTGTTCCGCTGGCCCTCGTTCGCCGTGCTGGCTGCCATCAGCACCCTGCTGATCATGGTAGGCGCCTGGATGCTGATCCTTCCCGGCCTCTATGTGATGATCAAGCTGGCCTTCGCCGAATACCTGCTGGTGCTGGAGGGCAAGTCACCGCTGGATGCCATCCGCCTGAGCTTTGAGCTGACCAAGGGGCACTTTCTCACCATCCTGGCTTGCATCCTGATGGTTATGGGGCCTATCTGGCTCATCGATTGGTGGGCCTACCAGGAGCTCGGCGACCAGCCGGATCCGGTGGGGATCGTGATGCTGGAAAGCTTCAACAGCTTCTTCCAGCTGTTTGTCAGCGTGGCGCTGTATCGCCTGTTCAGCCTGGTCAACGAGCCAGTGCCGGAACAGTGAAAGCGGTCTAGTCTTCTGGGTTCCGGCACTCAAGGAGGAGCCCACGATGGCCGAAAACCCCAGCATCCTTTCCCACGTTTCCCTCGGCACCAACGACTTCGAGCGTGCCGTGGCCTTCTACGACAAAGTTCTGCCCACCCTGGGCTGCAAGCGCATCATGCAACATCCGGGCGCTGTGGCTTACGGCCGGGAATACCCCGAGTTCTGGGTCCAGACCCCCATCGACGGTCGCCCTGCCAGCGTCGGCAATGGAACCCACATCGGCTTCTTCGCACCGGACAAGGCTGCCGTGATGGCCTTCTACGAGGCGGCCCTGGATGCCGGGGCCAAGGGTGAAGGAGAGCCCGGCCCCCGCCCCGACTATGGCGACCCCTATTTTGGCTGTTTTGTCCGGGACCCGGACGGCCACAAGATCGAAGCGTCGTACTGGGATCTGGATCTGGTCTACGAGCTTTATATCGAGCCCCACGCTCAGTGAGCGCCGGGTCGGTAACGCCGGGCTGCTTCGGCCACCCAGCCCTCGTCCAGCATCTGCCCCAGCGCCTGGGCGATTGCTTCGCGCTCGGCTCCGAGCACGCGCTGCCGGGAGAAACCGAGGAACAGTTCCGTGCGCGCTGGCGGTCGATAGGCCAGTTTGACGATACGTCCAGCCAGCTGCGGGTCCTGCAGCAACTCGTAGTCGACCTGGCAGTCGGTACCGACCACCAGCTTCAAGCGCTTGTGGCGCAGCATCTGCAAAAGCTGGCTCTCGCTGCTGACCCCGACCTTGCGCAGGCCATTATCGGAGTCGAACGGCTCGAAATAGGCGGAACCCAGAACGTAGCCAATCTCATGGGCGCGCAGTTTGCGGTAATCGGTGACCTCCCCGGCCAACTCCTGCCCCCCATAGAAACGCGGCGCACAGGCAAAGTACGGACGCTCCAGGTAGTCAATGTAGTGCTCACGCTCCGTCGTCTTCGCCAGCCCGGTCATCAGGTCCGCCGTGCCTTTGCTCAACTGGGCCAAGCCTCGACTCCAGGGTGCGCGCTGCACGTCGAAACGCAACCCGGTACGGCGTTCCAGTTCCTTTAGCACGTCGATATCCAGCCCGCGCAGCTGGCCGCCATCACCGGCGATACGGAATGGCGGCCAATAGTCGGTCATCACACGCAGTGGCGCGCGCTCCGCCGAGGCCACGCCCGGCAATAGAATGAGCAGGCCTGCAAGAATCCAGGCTCGCGGCCAGCGCCGATGGCGGGGAGAAACACGTGAGCAGAGAACTGCGACCGGCCCCATGGTGGCTCCCGGATCAATCTGCTAATTGCTTGTGGGTCCCATCGCAGCAAGGCGGCGAATGGCTGTGTTTACAGCCACAGAAATACAGGGTTTCAGTACGTTCTGCATGATATTTGAGTGGCGCAAGGCCACTGCCCTTGTGCGATCCGTCACAAAATGGCTGCTGTTGGCTGCGCCCGCAGCGACACCAGAAATAATCCTGGCCAGCTACCACATCGACCGCGTAAGGGCCCTTCTGGGCGATCACAGGCTCAGTCATCTCCCAGCTCCTCCTCAGCTCACGTTGCTTGGGCGATGCCGGCCTCTCGGGTATGCTCGCCTTTTCCAAGAATAGTCCTGCTTTCTTTTCCAATGCCCCGAGTCCTGCGCTATGCCCTGCTCAGCGTTGCCGCCATCGCCATCGGCCTGGTCGCACTGGTATATGCGCTGACGTGGCATCCGGCAGAGCGCGAACCGGCAACGCTCGCCTGTACCGGCGACGTGGCACAAGTGCAGCCCGGGCAGGCACTCAAGGTGATGACCTGGAACCTCCAGTACCTCGCCGGCAAACGCTATGTCTTCTATTACGACCTGGCCAATGGCTCCGGACCGGACGAACGCCCCACTCGCGAAGACCTGGCCTACAACCTGGATGAAGTGGTACGCGTGGTGCGTGAGGAGCAGCCGGACATCCTCAACCTGCAGGAACTCCACGAAGGCGCCAAGGCGACCGATTACCAGGACCAGCTAGCGCTGCTCCAGGAACGCCTGGCCGACCTCTACCCCTGTACCAGCCAGGCCTTCTACTGGAAAGCGGCCTTCGTTCCCGATCCGCATATCTTTGGCAGCGTTGGCACCAAGCTGACCACGCTGAGCCGGTTCCGGATTGCCAACGCCGAGCGCCTGCAGTTACCAGAGCTACAACAACTCCCGCTGAGGCAACTGTTTGCCCCCAAGCGTGCGCTGCTGGTGAGCCAACTGCCCATTCGAGGTGGTGGCAACCTGACGGTGATCAATACCCACCTGGATGCCCATACCACAGGACAGGACGTCCAGCAGCGTCAGCTGGCGATGGTCCGCGCCCAGCTCGACAGCCTGGAGATCGAAGGGAAAATCTGGCTCCTGGGAGGTGACCTCAATCTCCTGCCGCCCGGGCAGTTCGATCATCTAGCGGCATCCCAGCAGGCGCGTTACCCCCGCGACACCCCGCTACAAGCGTTATGGGAACACTACCCGATGGTTCCCCGCATCGACGAAGCCAGCGGTCCGGAACAGGCCAGTTGGTATACCCATTTCCCCAACGACCCGCGCGTGGACAGGCCCGATCGCACGCTCGACTATGTTTTCCACAGCCCGCACCTGACCCGCATCGATGCACGGGTCCGCCAGCAGGATACCCTGGGCATCTCCGACCACCTGCCTTTGATCGCACGCTTCCTGCTACCGCCCGCGCAGTGAACACCAAGCCAGGCACCACGTAGGGTGCACCATGTGCACCGCCGGTTGCGGCCCACTCCGCCCCGATGGCGATTGCCGGCCCCTCGGTTCGCAGGGCGAATGAAGTCGCCCCTGCCACATCACTTCCTCGGTCTGGCCCGTGCGGTGGGTTCGGCCACCAGCGGGTCATCCGGCCAGTAATGTTTCGGGTAGCGCCCCTTGAGGTCCTTTTTCACCTCGGCGTAGGTGTTGCGCCAAAAGCTGGCCAGGTCTTGCGTGACCTGCACCGGACGCTGGGCCGGCGAAAGCAGATGCAGTTTGACGCCTTGCCGCCCGTTGGCGATGCGCGGCGTGTCGGCCAGACCGAACAGCTCCTGCAAGCGCACAGCCAGGACCGGCATGTCCTCGCTGTAATCCAGGCGAATCCGCGAGCCAGAGGGAACCTCCAGTGTGCGCGGCGCCAGTTCGTCGAGTCGTTGCGGCAGCGGCCAAGGCAGTAGCCCCTGGAGAATCCCCGGCAGGTCCAGGTTACCGAAGTGGCTGAGGCGGCTGACCTTGCCCAGCCAGGGCTGCAACCAGTCCTCCAGGCTGGCCAGCAACGCGGCGTCAGACACATCTGGCCATTCGCTGTCGCCCTTCTCGGCCAGATCGAGACGTCGCAGCAGGGCCACCCGCGCCTGCCACTGGCGCAGTTCCGCCGTCCAGGGCAGCAGCTCCACCCCCTTGCGCCGGACCAGGCCAAGCAAGGCCCGGGAACGCGCCTCCTCATCCAGCCCCGCCAGCGCTTCGCGGGCCAGCACCAGCTCGCCAACCTTGCGTTGCCGCTCGGCGCGCAACACGCCTTCGCGCTCATCCCAGTCCAACACTTCCAGAGCATGGACCTGCTCGGCCAACGGCCCCTCGAACAGGCTCGGGTCAAGGTCGGCTGCCAGGTAAATCCGCTCCTCGCGTTGCCCTTGGCGGCTACCCAGATCGGCGATGACCAGCCAGGGCTCCTTCATCAGGGCGTCCGGCTCACCGAAGGTGGCCGCTCGGCCATTGGCCAGGCGGTACTCAGCACCGCCGGGGCGGCGTTGCTGGGCGACGCGGTCGGGATAGGCGAGCGCCAGCAGGCAACCCAGCCATCGCGGATCTCCAGGTTCCACCACAGCCTCCGTGGCCGGCCCCCGCAGGTAGGCGCGGAACTGCCGAGCAAGCTGTCGGGCCCGCTGAACCCCGCCACGAGCCCCACGCGCAGATCTGTCTTCACCTGACAGCAGGGCCAAGCGGCTGTGCAGGTCGGCGCCACCGCCACGCAGGATGTCACGCTCGCCGAGCAAGGCCGCGAGGTCACACGCCAAGGCCCCCAGGCCCAACGCCTGACCACGCAGGAGCAAATGAGCAATACGCGGGTGTGCGGGAAGTTCGGCCATGGCCTGCCCGTGGCGTGTCAGCGCACCTCCATCGTCCAAGGCGCCCAGCCGCTGCAGCAGATCGCGGCCCTGGGCATACGCTGCTGGCGGCGGCAGGTCCAGCCAGGCCAGCTCGCGCGGATCACCGACGCCCCAGCGGGCAAGTTGCAAGGCCAGGCCAGCGAGGTCGGCCTGGAGGATCTCCGCAGTGCCATGAGCAGGCAGTTGCTCATGCTGGGCCTCCGACCAGAGCCGATAACAGGCACCCGGCTGCAGTCGCCCTGCCCGCCCTGCGCGCTGGGTGGCCGAGGCACGGGAGATGCGCTGGGTGTCCAGCCGGGTCATCCCACTGGCGGGATCGAAACGTGGAACCCGCTCCAAGCCAGCGTCGACCACCACCCGTACGCCATCGATGGTCAGGCTGGTTTCGGCGATGTTGGTGGCCAGCACCACCTTGCGCTTGCCAACCGGTGCCGGTTCGATGGCCGCGCGCTGGGCCGCGAGGTCCAGTTCGCCGTGAAGCGGGCACAACAACACATCGGAACAGCCTTCGAGGCGCTCTGCCAATTGATCGGCGACGCGGCGAATCTCCGCCTGGCCGGGCAGGAACACCAGCAGGCTGCCAGGTTCATCCGCCAAGGCTTGGAGGACCGTCTGCACAACCTTGGGCTCAAGCGCCTCGCCGAGTTGGGCTGGTCTACCCCAGCGCAGTTCGACCGGGTACATCCGGCCCTCGCTGCTCACGACTGGAGCATCGTCCAGCAGGCGTGACAGGCGCTCCCCTTCCAGGGTGGCGGACATCAACAGCACCTTCAGCGGCAGCTCGTCGCGCAGCAATGCGCGGCCGTTCAGGCACAGCGCCAGGGCAAGGTCGGCGTCCAGGCTCCGTTCGTGGAACTCGTCGAAGATCACCAGACCAACCCCTTCCAGGGCCGGGTCTTCCTGCAGGCGGCGGGCAAGGATGCCCTCGGTGACCACTTCGATGCGGGTACGCGGGCCTACCTTGGATTCCAGGCGGATGCGGTAGCCTACGGTCTCTCCCACCGCCTCGCCCAGCTCGCTGGCCAGGCGCTCGGCCGCCGCGCGAGCGGCCAGCCGACGCGGTTCCAGCATCAGGATGCGCTGACCGGCCAACCACGGTTCGCCCAGCAACGCCAAAGGCACGCGGGTGGTTTTACCGGCACCGGGAGGAGCCTCCAGTACGGCTTCGTGGCGAGCGTGCAGGGCACCGCGCAATTCAGGCAGGACGGCATCGATGGGTAGGGCGATCATGGCAACTCCAGGCAGGACAGCGATTATACCGGCGAACTGCCAGTTGCTTGCCGAGGTCTTAGATACACCAAGCACTTTTGCAACGGACTGCTTGGTATAGTTATTTCTTTTTGGATCAGGAGTTGCTTATGCGTATGCCGTCTCGCCTCGTTGGTGGCCTGGTCGCCACTGCCCTGCTCACCCAGCTGACCGCTTGCGGCACGATCTTTTTCCCAGACCGTCGCGGTCAGATCGAAGGCAAGATCGACCCCGTCGTCGCCGCCCTGGACGCCATCGGCATCCTCTTTTTCGTAATTCCCGGCCTGATTGCCTTCGCCGTCGACTTCGCCACCGGCGCCATCTACCTGCCCGCTGGCCAGACCGTTCAGGTTTCGCCTGAGCTGTTACAAGATGCCATTGGTACCGATGGCAAGGTGGACACCGCTCGCCTGAAGGCGATCATCGAGCATGAAACCGGCCGCAGCCTGCCGCTGGACGACCCACGCGTGCTGCAACGCACCGGCAACCTCGAACAACTGGCCACCCTCGGCCTGCGTCCCGCAGCCTGACCATGCGTCTGCTTGCCCGTCACCTCGAGCAGCTGCTGGCGTACCACGGCTGGGCTTTCCAGCGCCTGCTTGAGAGCCTGCAGCAGGTTGACGACACGGCCTACCATGCCCCGTGCGGACTGTTCTTCAGCAGCCTGCACGGCACGCTCAATCACTTGGCCGTCGTCGACCGCATCTGGCTGGCGCGGGTTCGACAAGAACCCGCGCCGTTCGACCGGCTGGATGCCGAGGCCGTCGCCGACCGCCAGCTTTTGCCAACGTACCTGGCGGAAGGCGTAAGTGCTTGGCAGGTGGTGCTGACACGGCACGACGACGACAGCCTGACCCAACCGCTCGTGTACCGGAACATGCGGGGCGAGCCGCAGCAACGCTCGCTGGCGGAAATCATCACGCATGTGGTCAACCACGGCACCCATCACCGAGGTCAAGCCTCGGCTGCACTCTCGATGATGGGCCTGGAGACTCCGGCCATGGATTTCATCTACTTCAAACCGGAATCCCCATGAAATCCAAGCAGGAGCATGCGAGCCTTCTCCGCCTGGCCACCCGCGCGTCCCTCGGCGTGGCGATCACCCTGGTCATCGCCAAAGCCATAGCCTGGTGGCTGAGCGGTTCGGTCAGCCTGCTCGCTGGCCTCACCGACTCGTTGCTGGACAGCGCCGCGTCCTTCCTCAACCTGCTTGCCGTGCACTACGCGCTGAAGCCCGCAGACGACGATCACCGCTATGGCCACGGCAAGGCGGAGTCGCTCGCCGGCCTCGGCCAAGCCCTGTTCATCGCGGTAAGCGCCCTGCTGGTAGGCACTCAGGCAGTGGAGCGCATCCGGCATCCGGAACCACTGCATGCCGAAGGCCTCGGGATCGCGGTGATGCTGCTGGCCCTGGCGCTGACCGCTGGCCTGCTGGCCCTCCAGCGCAAGGTGATCCGCATCACTGGGTCGACGGCCATTCGTGCGGACTCGCTGCACTACCGCTCGGACCTGCTGCTGAATGGCGGCATTCTGGTCGCACTGGTTCTAGCCGGCCTCGGCTGGGATCGCGCCGATGGCCTGTTCGGCATGGGGATTGCCCTCTACATCCTCTGGAGCGCCTTCAGCATCGCCCGCGAGTCGGTCTCGGTGCTCATGGATGAAGAGCTGTCCACCACGATCACCGACGACATGCAGCGGCTGGCCTGTACCATCCCAGGCGTCCTGGGTGCCCACGACCTGCGCTCCCGGGTCTCTGGCACTCATTGGTATGTGCAACTGCACCTCGAACTGCCCGGCGACCTTTCGCTTTCGGCCGCCCACATCCTCTGCGAGCAGGCCGCAGCGGCCATCACCGCTCAGTACCCGCGCGCGGAGGTGTTGGTTCACGCTGATCCTTGCGAGGTGGTCAGCGCCTGAGGCGCTCTACCAGGATCAGGTGTTGCATCCGGCCACCCCGCGCCCCTTGTAGGAGCCAGCTTGCCGGAGAAGGCGCGGTGGTTATTTTGTAGGAGCTAGCTTGCTGGCGACCCCGCTTCGGCACCATTCGCGAGCAAGCTCGATCCTACAGTGTGGATCCCCAGCCGGCACCCGAGAAGCAGGAGCAGTGTCTGCCGGCAGGCAATAAAAAAGAGGGCCCCATACTGCGGGCCCCCTTCGGGAAATTCGTCCTGTGCTGGCGATTTTGTCGCCGCTTTCATCGCCTGCCTGATTGGGCAGCGCGGACCCGGGGGCCAACTCGAACCGGTGGGCTCGGTGGCGCCGACGCGCCTGATTGAGCGGGTCGGGTGGACTTGCTGTCCGGGCCGTGAAACTGAAAGAAATCTTAAAGCTTCAAGCGCGACGAATGATTGCGAATATTGCTCACTACAAAACAACTTGCGCAATAATCAGCTAAAAGTTCAGCATATCCAGCAAGCAGACAAAAGAAGGCACTTGAAATGGAAAGGCTCGACCGCTACGACCTCAAGATCCTCGCCGAGCTACAGCACGATTCGCGCATCTCCAACCAGGAGCTGGCCGAGCGCATCGGCCTGTCGCCTTCGCCCTGCTCACGCAGAGTCAAACAGCTCGAAGACGACGGCTACATCCTGCGCCAGGTCGCCCTGCTGGACCGCAAGAAGCTCGGTCTCAGCCTTACGGCCTATGTGCTGATTGGAATGGACCGGCACACGCCGGAGCGCTTCGAGCACTTCCAGGAGGTCATCAGCCAATGCCCCGAAGTCCTGGAGTGCAGTCTGGTCACCGGCATGGAGGCGGACTACCAGCTCAAGGTCGTGGTGCCGGACATGGAGCATTACCAGCAGTTCCTGCTGGGCCAGCTGACTCGCATTGAAGGCGTGACCAGCGTGCGCTCCAGCTTCGTACTCAATCAGGTGCTGAGCAGCACCGAGCTGCCGCTGAACCATTTGCGCAGCTGAGCGGCAATAGCGCATGGGCCCGCTTGGCGTATAATCGCCGCGCTTTGCTGTACCCCGCGCGGCCCGCCCTACAAGAGCCCTCCGGCTCGCACAACCACAAGTGCATCGCCCGCCTTCCGCCTGGCTCGTCGGCCCGGCTGGTGCAGCCTGTTTTCAGCCCGCGAGGTAAGTGATGAGCCCGGAAAAGTTTGAAGAACTGATGATGACCGCGATGATTGCCGGCCTGATCGCGTTCATGGCGTTCATCGTCTGGGATTTGGCGAAGAAGTCCAAAGCTGGCCGCTTTGGCACGATGATCCTGTTCCTCGCCCTCGGCCTCGGGGTACTCGGCTTCGTGATCAAGACCCTGGTGATCGGCGGCCTGGAAGGCGTCTGACTGCGCCGTTCAGGGCAGTCGCGCCGGCTCGTCCCGCCACTGCCCCGGCTCCAGGCCCTCCAGGCTCCAGGGACCGATACGCACGCGTACCAGCCGCAAGGTAGGCAAGCCGACTGCCGCCGTCATCCGCCGCACCTGGCGGTTGCGCCCCTCGCGAATCACCAATTCCAACCATGTGGTGGGCACGCTCTTGCGAAAGCGCACGGGCGGGTGGCGTTCCCACAGCTGAGGCTCCCCCAGCACGCGGACCTCTGCGGGCAGGGTCGGTCCATCATTGAGCTCCACCCCCTCACGCAAACGTTGCAGCTGATCAGCCTCCGGCACGCCCTCCACTTGCACCCAGTATGTCTTGGGCAGCTTGTGCTTCGGGTCGGCGATGCGCGCCTGCAGACGACCGTCGTTGGTCAGCAGCAGCAAGCCTTCGCTGTCACGGTCCAGGCGTCCGGCAGGATAAATGCCGGGAATGGCGATGAAATCCTTCAGGGTCGCCCGCCCCTCGCCATCACTGAACTGGGTCAGCACATCGAAGGGTTTGTTGAACACCACCAATCGTGGCTCGGCGGGGGGCGCCTTGGCCATACGGCGGGGTGCGCCTGCCTGAGGGCGGCGTGCAGCGGGACGAGTGGAGCGAGGTGGACGCGACATGCCTGGAGACGAGTTGACTGGACAGTGAGCGGGACCGGCATGCTAGGTTGAGCGTGACTTCACCGCAAGAGTGATCCCCATGCCACGTGCCCTGCGCCCCAGCTGGTTGATTGGCGTGCTCTCCTTCTTCGGACGTGCTGGCGCGCCCCATCAGGGGCCTGTGTCCGACCACTTCGACGGTCAGCGCTTTCACAATATCGAACCCAAGCCCCACAAGAACCTGCGCGCCCTGCTGCGCTGGCAGTTGACCCGGGCCAAGCAGGCGACCTGGGTCGACCTGCCCGGTCCGGCCGTGCCGCCAGAAGTGGTGAAACGCGTAGACGGCGACGAACTCAGGGTCACCTACATCAACCACGCTACGCTGCTGATCCAGCATCGCGGCTTGAATATTCTCACCGATCCGGTTTGGTCCAAACGCGTCAGCCCGGTCAATTTTCTGGGGCCACGGCGCCACCATCCTCCGGGCCTGCCCCTTGACCGGCTGCCACCCATCGACCTGGTGCTGGTCAGCCACAACCATTACGACCATCTGGACCTGGCCACCCTGCGCACCCTGGTGGAGCGCTTCCCCTTGGCGACGGTTGCGACTGGACTGGGCAACGCCGCACTGATCCGCGAGACCGGCTTCAAACGCATCGTCGAACTGGACTGGTGGCAGTCGCTACCCCTGGAAAATGGCGTGCTGCTGCACGCCGTGCCGGTGCAGCACTGGTCGGCACGCGGCACAAGCGATACCAACCAGACACTCTGGGTGGGTTTTGTCATCGAATCGCCGGATGGCCCGGTACTCTTCCCGGGTGACTCGGGCCTAGGGCCGGAATTCCACCTGATTCGTGAGCGCTTCGGCCCGATGCGCTTTGCCGCCCTGCCGATCGGTGCCTACGCGCCACGCTGGTTCATGCGCGACAACCACATGAGCCCGGACGACGCCGTACAGGCCCATAAGCATCTGGGTTCGCGGCATAGCCTGGCGATCCACTTCGGCACGTTCCGGCTCTCGGACGAAGGCCAGTTCACCCCGCCCCAGGATCTCGCCAAGGCGCTGGCTGACCATCAGGTAGATCGCGATACCTTCCGCGTGCCGACGCCGGGCTATCAGTGGCTGATCCCGGTTGTGGACAAATATCCGTAGGTGCGAGCTTGCTCGCGAAAATGACCGCGCAGGGTTCGCGAGCAAGCTCACGCCTCCAAGAGCCCATCGTCCCGCCCTAACGGAATGGAGGCTCGTCGAAACTGCGCAGCTTGCGCGAGTGCAACGAGTTGAGCTGGGTACGCAGCAGGTCAAGCGCGGCGATGCCGATGCGCAGGTGCTGGCTGACGGCACGCTGATAGAAAGCGCTGGCCGATCCGGGGAGTTTGATTTCACTGTGCAGTGGCTTGTCAGACACGCAGAGCAAGGTGCCGTACGGGACCCGCAGGCGATAGCCCTGGGCGGCCACCGTACCGCTTTCCATGTCCACGGCCACGGCACGCGACAGGTTGATCAAGGGTCGCTCCTGGGCCCAGCGTAACTCCCAGTTACGGTCGTCGTAGGTCAGCACGGTGCCGGTACGCAGGCGCCGTTTGAGGTCGTCCCCGCGCTCTCCGGTGACCTGTGCAGCGGCCTCCTGCAGGGCCTGCTGGACTTCTGCCAGGGCCGGCAGAGGGATGTGCGGCGGCAGGACGCGGTCGAGAATCCCGTCACGACGCATGTAAGCGTGGGCGAGCACGTAGTCGCCGATGGTCTGCGACTGCCGCAGGCCGCCGCAGTGGCCGATCATCAGCCAGCAGTGCGGGCGCAGCACGGCGAGGTGGTCAGTGATGTTCTTGGCGTTGGAAGGACCCACCCCGATGTTCACCAGCGTGACGCCATGGCCATCGTCGGCAATGAGGTGATAGGCCGGCATCTGGTAGCGGTGCCAGACGACCCCGTCGATGATCGCCTGCATTTCGCCCTCATCCATGCCGCGTTCGACCACCACGTTGCCCGGCAGCACCATGCGCACGAAGCGCGGATCGTCGCGCAACTGGTCGACGCCGTGGCGGATGAACTGGTCGACGTAGCGGTGGTAGTTGGTCAGCAGGATCCACGGTTGTACATGACGCCAGTCGCTGCCGGTGTAATGCACCAGGCGGCGCAGGGAGAAGTCGACGCGCGCCGCATCGAACAACGCCAGCGGCAGCGGGTCGACATTCTCCCAGTCGTAGAGGCCATCGGCCACACCGTCGGTGGCAGCGGAAAGGTCGGTACTGGGAAACACCCGCGCCAACTCGGCTGCGGTCACTCCGGAGCCCGCCAATTCGTCACCGTGCTCCACGACATAGGGGTAAGGAATGTTCTGCTGGCTCGGACCGACTTCGACCAGCACCGTGAAGTCATTCATCAGCGGCCGCAGTTGCTCCAGCAAGTACTTACGAAAGGCATCCGGATGGGTCACGGTGACGCTGTAGACCCCCGGCTCCTGCAACTTGGCGAAGGCGCGGGTAGTCGACGGCACCTCGCCCTGGCAGCGGTAGGTGATGCGCAGCAGCGGGTAGCGGAACAGGGCTCGCTGTTGCGCGTCGGGCTCAACGCGCTCTTTTATGTAGCCCTTGAGCGCCAGGCTCAGGGCTCCAGTGGCCCGTTGGTGCAGCTCGGCGAGGCGGTCGACGGCTGCCTCGGCGGTTTCGGCAACAAAGAACTCAGTCGAGTCGAGGCTCACGGGCGGCATCCTTTCTGATCGCAGTGTCCTTATCTTGCCTGTGCAAATGACAAAAGGCATAGCGCGAATCGACAGAGTCCGCACAATCCAGTCTCAGCGCCGCCCGAAAGCAGCGCTGACCTCACGGGGTCTCCACTCAAACCAGATGCGGCGTGGCACGCGCCACCAGGGCTTCGACGTCGATCCCCCGCGGCAAGGTGCCATAGACGCGCCCACTTTCTGCAAGGCGGCTGGCGATGAAGGCGTCAGAGACAACCGCATTGCCGGCCTCCAGCAGCAACTTGGCCTGCAGCGCAACTGCCACATCTTCCGTGAGCTGACGAGCGCGATACTGGATGTCGGCGGTTTCCCTGAAGCCCGACTTGAGCCGTCCAATATGGGCAGCCAACCGGGCATCGCCCGCACCATCGCCCAGTTCGGCGAACAGAGCATCCAGTACACCAGGCTCCTTGGACAGGGCGCGCAGCACGTCGAGGCATTGCACGTTTCCTGAGCCTTCCCAGATGGAGTTGACGGGTGCTTCGCGGAACAGGCGCGGCAGGATGGTTTCCTCCACGTAGCCGGCGCCGCCCATGCATTCCTGAGCTTCGTTGATCATTGCCGGAGCCCGTTTGCAGATCCAGTACTTGCCCACCGCTGTAACTAGTCGGGCGAACTTTTCTTCCTGTTCGTCATGGGCCTGGTCGAGTGCGCGCCCCATGCGCAGAGTCAGGGCCAGCGCGGCCTCGCTCTCCAGGGCCAGGTCGGCCAGCACGTTCTGCATCAGCGGTTGCTCAGCCAGCACACGGCCACCAACCTTGCGGTGGGCGCAGTGATGGGTAGCCTGGGTCAGCGCCTGACGCATCAGCGCGCTGGAGCCGATCATGCAATCGAACCGGGTCAAAGCGACCATTTCGATGATGGTCGGCACGCCGCGCCCCTCCTCGCCGATCATCCAGGCCAACGCGCCGCGATACTCCACTTCGCTGGACGCGTTGGACCAGTTGCCCAGCTTGTTTTTCAGGCGCTGGATGTAGAACTGGTTGCGCGTGCCGTCCGGCCGGTGACGCGGCAGCAGGAAGCAGGACAAACCCTTGTCGGTATAGGCCAGGGTGAGGAAGGCATCGCACATGGGTGCCGAGCAGAACCATTTGTGCCCGACCAACTCGTAAGCTTGCCCGGGGCCGGGAATCCCGACCGGATGGGCACGGGTGGTGTTGGCGCGGACATCGGTACCGCCCTGTTTCTCGGTCATGGCCATGCCGATGGTGACCCCGGCCTTCTGCTCCATCGGTACGTTGCGCGGGTCGTACTCGGTGGCGAGGATCTTCGGCAGCCACTTCTCGGCAATCTCCGGCTGCAGGCGCAACGCCGGCACGCTGGCGTAGGTCATGGTCAAGGGGCAGCCCGTGCCCGCCTCGGCCTGGCTGTGCAGATAGCTCATGCCAGCGCGGGCTACCTGAGCGCCGGCGCGCGGGTCAGTCCACGGCATGGAGGGAATACCGTGCTCGATGGCTGCTTTCATCAACTCGTGATAAGCGGGGTGGAACTCCACGAGATCAATCCGGTTGCCGTAGCGGTCGTGGCTCTTGAACACCGGTTTGTTTTCGTTGGCCGGGAAGCCCGCAGCCATCAGCGGTCCGCCCGCCAGGGCGCCGTAAGTATCCAGGCGGTGCTCAGCCCAGCCACCGGCGAAACGGCGAATCCACTCCTGCAGCGGCAGGTCGACACGATACAGGTTGGCACCATCCAGGGACGGTACCTGGTTGAACACGTCATGGGTTTCGGCGAACTGATGCAGGCTCATGGCTGGTCCTCCTGGACGGGTTGGCTGGCGCCAAGGGCGCGCAGGCAGAATGTGACGAGACTGTCGCTGACCGCTTGCAGGCCATCAGGCGCAAGGCCGGACACGCGTTCGGCACGGGCGGCGGGCGACAATGGGCCGACCAGCGATTCGGCAATGGCGCCCACCAGGCAAGCGGCTGCCAGGGGCACGGAGGGCACCTCGAACTCCCCCCGGGCCTGCCCTTCCTCGAGCAAACGGCAGAACAGCTCGGCGTACGCCTCGCGGTAGCGCAGACGCTGTTCGTCCACCTGCGGGTCGACCGGCTCGGCAATTAGCGCAAAGGCCAGTTGCCGGCTATGCCAGGCACGGGCCGCGAACTGACGCAAGCCTGCTGCCAGGCGCGAGGCGACTGGTCCGGGGCCGCGTAGCACGTCGGCCAGGCTGTCGACCTCGACCTGGCTGGCCTGGGCGAAGACTTCGGCCGCCAGCTCGCCCTTGCCAGCGAAATGTCTGTACAGGCTGCCCGTGGCGATCCCCACATCCTCGGCCAGCGCTTGCATGGTCAGGGCAGCGAAACCGCCCTCGACCACCCGCGCATGGGCACGGGCGAGGATGCGTCCGCGCAGTTCAAGGTCGCGGTCGATGCGGGTGGCGGAAGCGCGATAGGCCATGGTCTGAATCCCAATTCATTCTCATCTCAGTGAATCAGGATTCAGACTTTGCAGAAAGAGGGAAAAACGCCGCCATCAGCGTGGTTTCTGCCAATATATTTTGATAAATAACAAAATAATCTGACAATCGCATATCTAATTGAAAAATAAGGTTTTTCCGTGAAAAGCCGATTGTCATCCTTCCGAGCAGGACACCCCGAACTACCTAGCCTTACCTATGCAACAGACGACTCCTCCGCCATTTCCATGGGAGGTGCGCTTGAGAGGTAAGCGTTTTCTAACCCCTGAGGACATACGTCGCCACATCAAAGCTGGTTTTGGCCAAGGGGAAGGTCCTTCTTACAAACCGTGGCTGACTGTGAGAGATGTGCCTTCCGAAGGGCGATCTCGCATTGTGAAGGCGCTAAAAATAGGACGTACGCGCCATCTACTCTCAGACCTTGAGTATCACTATTTCCTGGTCTGCGACTCCTCAAATCAAATCATCGATTTCCGAGAGCAGTTCCCACTCCTTGGTCTGTCCCGGAACTGGTGGACAGGTAGTTAAGAGCGACTGCTCGCATTTCGGCGCTCGAACAGATCTGTCCCGCGGATTTCCATACGTGACAAAAAATCAAAATTCTTTTGCGAGAATGCTAGTTAACAATCATGAATACCCTGGGCAAGCTGGGATCATTGTTGGTTTTCTAGGACATGGACATGCCTTTCACCTTGCGAGCACCGAATCTAGCGGCATTGGCCATCGGTGGGAGGGAGCTTGCGCTCGTGGCCAGGCCGGCCATTGCCGCACATCGGGACGACAGCGTGACGTCCTCCAGGCAAGCGATCTGGACAAAGCGCTCCCCGCAGGCTGAATCCCGATGAAGTCCGTCGCTGTAATGTTGTTCCAAGACCTGTTGCTACTCGATGTGGCAGGGCCGGTAGAGGTCTTTTCCATTGCCAACCGCTACCTGGATCCGGCGAATCGCTACGAGATAATTACAATCGGCTCGGATGGCCTGCGTGTGTGCGCATCCAATGGAATAGCGCTTACCGCTGACACGCTCATTGAAGACGCGCCCGACACCTACGACGTATTGCTGGTGCCAGGCGGACCAGGTGCATATAACCAGGAGTTTCCACGGTTGCAGTGCTGGTTGCGTACCGTGGCTCCCCAGGTCAGATCCCTGGCATCTATTTGTACCGGCGCCTTCATCCTGGGGCAGGCTGAGCTACTGGACGATCGTCGCGTCACCACCCACTGGAAGTACATCGAACGGTTAGCCAAGCGCTTCCCCAAGGCGAAAATCGAAACGGATCAGGTCTTCGTCAGAGACGGTAACCTGATCACCTCTGGCGGAGTCACGACCGGGATCGATCTGGCATTGTCCATTGTGGCGGAGGATCACGGAAAGGAGATTGCGCTCTCAGTCGCCAAAGTGCTGCTGGTGGTGATGAAGCGCCAGGGCGGGCAGATGCAGTTCAGCCCTCTGGTCAGCACAGCAGCCAAGGATGACTCTCCCATCTCCAAGGTTCAGCAGTACGTGCTGGACAATGTGACCGAGGACTTCAATGTCGAGCGGTTGGCTTGCCTCGCGGCCATGAGTCCGCGTCACTTCTCCCGGGTATTCAGCCGCGATATGAACATGCCCCCCATGGAGTTCGTTCAGCGCGCACGCATTGACCGTGCCCGCAACCTGCTGGAGACCAGCAAAATCCCGCTGAAGACGGTGGCCTATCGCAGCGGCTTCGGCAGCGTGCGGCAGATGCGCGCACTGTTTAGCGACAAGCTCGGACTCACGCCCACGCAATACCGGCACCAGTTCAGCTGAATACGCGATGTCCGTATAGCGTCGCTGATTGGCCGTCTACGCCCCCTCTCAGGCGTTGTCCGGTTGTGAATGACTGACATCCAATGGGAAAACCTTGACGTGGAGGGGTTCTCGATCTCGGGCGGGATAGCGCTGCGTGTAGTTGGCGGCGGTGAACCTGGCCGGGTGTTTCGACTCTTGTGATGACGTGAACGAACTCAGAACTATCCAGACCGATGTGGTGATGGAATTCGGCCCCTTCCACTACTACGTCCAACGTCGCCTGATTCTGCAGGGAGATCGACCGCTGCGGCTGGGTAGCCGGGCCTTGGATATCCTCCACTTACTGCTCGAACATGCGGGCAACGTAGTCAGCAAGGAGACTATCCTGGCGCGCGTCTGGCCGACGACGGTAGTCGAGGAAATTAACCTTCGGGTACATATCGCCGCCCTACGCCGCGCCCTATCCGACGGCAAAGGCGGCAAGCACTACATTGCCAATATCCCGCAGCGCGGCTACAGCTTCATCGCCGACGTACAGCTGACCTCCGCCGATGAATTGGCACCACATGAACCGAACGGCAAGCCGCTGCACAATCTGCCGGGACGACTGTCGCCAATCTTTGGGCGTGATGCCGTCGTCGACGAGCTGATCCGCAAGTTACCGACCCGGCGTCTAATGACGCTGGTCGGGGCAGGCGGGATGGGTAAGACGACCATCGCGCTGCGCCTGGCCGAGCTGTTGTTGCCGCACTACCACGATGGCGTCTACCTCATCGACCTCAGTGTCCTGGTCGATCCAACGCTGGTCGCGGCCAAGGTTGCCCGCACACTAGGCCTTGCGCCGCTCAGCGAGCACGACCCGTGTGACCTGGGTCGCTATCTGAATTCCCGCCATTTACTGCTAGTGCTGGACAACTGCGAGCATCTGATCGAGAACTGCGCCGCGCTGATCGAAGGCCTGCTCAGGAACGCTCCGCGCCTGACCATCCTGGCGACGAGCCGTGAGCCGCTACTGACTGATGGTGAGTGTGTACAACGGCTGGATGGGTTGACTATTCCACCGAGATCGTTGGCGCTCGAGGCAGCCATTGGCTGTTCGGCCGTCCAACTGTTCGTCGCTCGGGTAGAGGCGCACCTGCCGGGTTTTGTCCTGCGTGAGCAGGATGTCGCTGTGGTCATCGAAATTTGCCGGCGGTTGGACGGCATCCCGCTGGCAATCGAACTAGCCGCCGCCCAGGTCGGGATGTTGGGCCTGCGCGGCCTACTGGGGCAACTGGAGCACTGCCTGCAACTGCTGACCCACGGGCGCAGGACGGCGGCGTCACGTCATCAGTCTCTGCGGGCGACGCTGGATTGGAGCTATGCGCTGCTCAGTCCGTCCGAGAGAACCGTGCTGCAAAGGTTCTCGGTGTTCAAGGCGGCACTCTCGCTGGATATGGCGCTCAGCCTCATCAACTGCATGCAACTCCAAGAGGCGCAGGTGTTCGAGGCCATTACCCAGCTGGTGGCCAAGTCCTGGTTGGAGGTGGAGATGATCGACTCGGTGGTGCACTACCGATTGCTAAACACCTCGCGTACCTACGCGCTGGAGATGCTCAGGGGCAGCGACGAGAATCGACAGGTCCTGCAGCGTTATGCCGGACATAAGAACATGCGGGTGATCCAAGGCGGCTACAAGCAATCTTGAGGTTGCTCAGACAGACGCGGCGAGCGCCGCGCATTTGTCGAGCAGTTGCCTCGCCGCCAGCAGGTCTGGGGTGGTGAAACCCTCCGTGAAACGCCCGAACACACGCTTGAGCAGCGCGTGGGCGTCCTGCCAGCGGCCTCGTTGCTGCCATAGACGTGCGAGGCTGCAGGCAGCGCGGAGCTCCCAGGCCAACGCGCCTTGGTCACCGGCGATGTTCAGCGCCCTGGCCAGGAGCGCCTCGGCTCCGTCCAGGTCCTGAACTTCACCGTTAAGCAGGGCCTCGGCCTCGACGCGTAACACTTCCGCCGTGACCCAGCCGGCCTGTCCGGATCGTGCGCGTGCGAGCAACGTGTCATCGGCATAGCCAGGGTTCAGGGTAACCATAATGTCTTTGATCAGGCCGTCGCCAGGCAACGCTGGCTCGTTCCCTAGAGACACTCCAGGGGTCAAAGTTTCGCGTGCGTAATGCTGGGCCCAGCCAAGGAACATGTTCATGGAAAGCTCGCGAGTCTGCTCTAGCAGCAACTCGAGCAAATCGCGGCTGGCTTCGGCGTTGCCGTTGTAACGGGCGATCACCCAGGCTGATAGCGCCAGCGTGTAACACAGGGAGGTTCGATGCTCACGGCGCTTGGCCACATCAACTGCCTGAAGCGCCCGTTGCCAGGCCTGCTCAGGGAAGCCCTGCAGCCAAAGGATGCGAGCCAACAGAGTAAGGGCTGCGACCTCCTGGTCGTACTGCACTCCAAAGCCGTTTGTATAGTTGCCAGCAGACGGGGCCCGTACAATTTGTGTAAGCGCAGCGATAGCATGCCGCTTCGCCTGCAACTGGTTGCCGGCGAAGTGCTGGGCCAGACCGCTCAATCGCTGCAAACTCAGCGCCATTTCGGGGCCGTCACGCAGGCTAAGGCGGTCAAAGTGGCGAGTCTGCTCGAGTGCAGCCTGGTAGTCAGCCCGACACAGATTGACCGCCATCAGCCCCGACGCGGCCATGAGTTGACCGGTCAGGTCCTGGCAGCGCTCAGCCAGTCGCCCCGCACTGACGAAAGCGTCGATTGTGTCCTGCGTGCCGCCGCGGGCGTGGTACCAGGCGCTGCCTAACACGAGTTTGAGCTTCACTTGCAGAGCTGGGCAGGGTTGCTCATCGGCCTGCAGCGCGGCCAGTGCCTTGACCACATAGCGGCTGTGCTCCTTGAGAAGGGACAGCTCCTGCCAAAGTGGTGTCGAGCAGGCTGTGAGGTGAATGGCGAGCGCTTCATCACCTGGCGACGCGAAACTCCAGTCGAGCGCTGCACACAGATCATCCAAGTGCGTTGCGAAGCGCCTGATCCACTGTCGTTCAGGCGTGACAACCCACTCCTGATGGGCCTGGTTCATCCAGGCCAGGCAGTAGTGTGCGTGCCGTCGGCGCACAACCTCCTCTTCTGCCGCAGCGCGCAGCCTTTCCAACGCGTAGGTGCGAGTCGTATCCAGCAAGCGGTAATACGACTGCTCGTCGCCAACGTCCGCGTTCACCAGCGACTTGGCCACCAACTGACCCAGCGTTATGCACAGCTGCGGCGCGACTTGGTCGTCCCCCATCAGTGCAGCAGCGGCGTCCAGGGTAAAGCTGGCGGGGAACACACTTAGCCGACGCAGGCAGGCCTTCTCATGTTCCGGAAGAAGTTCATGGCTCCATTCCAAGGTAGCGCGCAGAGTCTGCTGGCGGGCGGGAGCGGTACGCCGCCCCCGGCTGAGCAAACGAAAACAGTTGGCCAACTGCGAAAGCACACCGGTCAGGCCCAAGGCGCCAAGTTGTGCGGCGGCCAACTCGATAGCCAGGGGAATGCCGTCCAGGCGTCGGCAGAGTTCGGCGGCTAACGGCAAGTCGCTGTCGCTCAGCTCGAACCGGCCCTGGCTGTCGACGGCCCGCTCCAATAGCAGCTGTAGCGCAGGGAAACCCATCGCCTGCGCTTGCGTCATGGCTGAAGTGGCTGGCGGGCAGGCAAGGGGGCCGAGGCGATACACCTGCTCCCCCTCTGCGCGCAGGACCTCGCGACTGGTGGCCAGGACGTCGAGGCGTGGAGCCGATCTGAGCAGTGTTTCGGCGAAGTCGGCTACCGCGTCGATCAGGTGTTCGCAATTGTCCAGGACCAGCAGCATATGCCGATCACGCAGGTAGCCGGCCAACTGGGGCATGAGTTCCTCGCCGTGCAGAGGCACGTGGAGCGCAGCGGCAAGAGTCGAAGGTAGCTGCTCCGCTTTGTCGAGCGGCGCCAGGTCAAGTAGTCGGACGCCCTGTGGGTAGTTCGCCAAAAGCCGATCTGCGACATGCAGCGCCACCGTGGTCTTGCCAATTCCCCCTGGCCCCACCAAGGTGACAAATCGCCGTTGGCGCAGTTGCCGAACCAGACTCTCGACTACCTCGCCGCGTCCGATCATGGGGCTCAGGCGCGGAGGAAGGTTGTGTTCCGGCATCCTGATCGTATCCTCCGCCGGCTCCTGCCAGGAGACCGGGGCAACCAGGCAGTAGCCGCGCAGGGGAATGGTCGCGATATAGCGCTGGCCTTCTCGGTCATCCCCAAGGGCCTTGCGCAGGGCGGCAATATGCACCCGCAAATTGATCTCTTCGACGACATTGTCGGGCCATACCCGAGCGATCAGTTGCTCCTTGCTAACCGCGCTACCAGCGTGCTCCAACAAGACCAGCAGGATGTCTAATGCACGACTGCCCAAATGCACGGGGCGGCCGTCAGCCAGCACCAGGCGCTTGTGAACGAGCACGTGGTAAGCGCCGATGCGAGCCACACGAGCGGCCGCACCAGTTATCGGCTGCTGGACCTCCCCTACTGCTGGATTGGCTCCGACCAGGTCGGCAATTCCGTCTAACACCATGTGCGAATACCTGTGTCTGTCGAGTGACGGGCTGCTATGGCTCGCGACACTAATTCCCGACATGGTGCTGGGACGTTTACAGCGGTGCAAGAGCGCAATGACGAAAGCGTGACCCGTCGGCGAGACAACGAGGATTAACAAGCATTAACTCGCCCGAATGGTCGGGTAAGGCCAAAGATGTCGTCCCAGACGACGTGCACCCGAGGCCACCACCTGGAGGTGGTATCTCGCTCAATCATTAAGGGGAGACAGATCATGAGCCTGCCGAGAAGCCTTATCGTCACTGCACTTGGCCTTGCCAGCAGCCTTACCTTGGCGGCCGGGAGCCCCGGGGTTGAGCAGGACACCCAGAACTTTCTCGAGGCCCTGGAAGCGGGTGGCGGTAAGCCGCTGGAGCAGATGACCGCCCAGGAGGCTCGTGCTGTTCTGGTCGGTGCACAGGCCTCGGTCAAAGTCGACCTTTCCGGAATCCGCACTGAGGAAAAGACCATCCAAGCGAGTGGTCAGCCGATCAAACTGACCATCGTTCGCCCCGAAGGGGCCGTAGGCAAGCTGCCGGTGTTCATGTTCTTCCATGGCGGCGGCTGGGTCCTCGGCGACTACCCGACGCACGCACGCCTGATTCGCGACTTGGTAATGAACTCCGGGGCGGTCGCTGTCTACGTCGATTACACCCCGTCGCCCGAGGCTCACTACCCCACCGCGATCAATCAGGCCTATGCCGCCACACGCTGGGTAGCCGAGCATGGCGAGGAGTTATCGGTCGACGCTTCGCGCCTGGCGGTAGCCGGCAACAGCGTCGGCGGCAATATGGCGGCGGTGGTGAGTCTGATGGCCAAGGAAAAGGGCACCCCGCAAATCCGCTTCCAGGCCCTGCTTTGGCCGGTAACGGACGCCAACCTGGAAACCGCCTCCTACAACCAGTTTGCCCAAGGCCATTTTCTGACCAAACCGCTGATGAAGTGGTTCTGGGACAGCTACACCACCGACAACCAGCAACGCGCAGAAATCCATGCCTCGCCTTTGCGTGCTTCGCTCGAGCAGCTTCAGGGATTGCCACCCGCACTGATCCAGACGGCCGAGTTCGACGTGCTGCGCGACGAGGGCGAAGCCTACGCCCGAAAGCTCGACGCCGCCGGCGTCACGGTGACCGCCACCCGGTACAACGGAATGATCCACGACTTCGGCCTACTCAACCCACTGTCGCATATCAGCGGCACGCATTCGGCCATGCTGCAAGCTGGAACGGAGCTGAAGAAACACCTGCAATAGAGCGTTTATCCAACGGGACCAGCAGTTGCTGAAAGTTTTCACAACCCTGGTGACCTACGGGCCTAGCGTCATTGCTTTCGGTCGGTGCGTTGCCGGCCCCCTGGGCAAAGCGATCTGGATCTATTGAGGTGTGGACCACCGCAGGACCTTCCAATGGACGAACTCGGCATAGTCACATTGATCGTGCGCCACAGGATCAAAGCGGGGCAGGAAGATGCGTACGAGCAATGGCTACGGCGCACCACCCGCATCGCCAGTACCTACCCGGGCCATCAGGGGGTAAACGTGATACGCGATCTGGATCGATTTGTTTGCGTGCTGCGCTTCGCCGGTACTCATGAGCTTCAGTGCTGGCTGGACTCCAATGAGCGTAGGCACCAGGTCAACGAGGTAGCGCCGCTGCTGATCGAAGGCGACCAGACCGAAACCGATACCAGCCGTGAGTTTTGGTTTGCCCCGAGCTCCGCGGTGCCACCGGCGCGCTGGAAACAAGCCTGCATCACCTTTCTGGTGATCCTGCCCCCGAGCCTCTTGGTGCCACTGTTGTGGCAACCGGTGTTCACTCGGCTACCGTGGCTAGGAGGTTATGTCCTGAGCAATGTGCTGATCACGCTGAGCATCGTTGTCTTGGTCGTATACCTGCTGATGCCCAAAGTCACCGCCCTATTCGCCGCCTGGCTAAACCCGAGTTGAGAGAGGGAGCAACCCATGAGGAATGACGAGACTGATCCTCGGCGCCGTAATCCTCTTGCCAGCCATTCGGTACGCGGCGTGGCAGCGGTGACGCAATCTAGTTGGCCAACTCGATCAACTGCGTCGACTTCAACGAGCAGCACGAGCGCTCGTGGCAAGCCCGCTATGCTCTCAATCTCGCCGCGCTCAGCGTTCCCGGCCTGACCTTCATGGTCCGCCAGCGACACCGCCCTGCCGCTACAAGGCAAGGAAGGACGCCATTGGGAGCGCTATATCGGCCTGAGCCACGTCCTCACTTCCGACCCTACGAAAGACCACTCCTTGTCTCTTTCCCACCTTACAACGCATAAGCCGGGGCCGACGTCGAAAGCCTCAACGTGATCCCGTAATATCCCCTGAAAGGTTGGCTCTGATCATGCCCCAATCGACCCTCTCCCCCTGGAGCCCACTGCGCCAAACCACCTTCCGCTGGCTGTGGCTGGCAAGTGTCGCTTCGAACATCGGCACCTGGATGCATGAAGTTGGCGCCGGGTGGTTAATGACTTCGTTGTCCGCCAGTCCGATGAATGTGGCGTTGGTCCAGGTCGCCGGCTCCGCACCGATGTTCTTTCTTGCGCTGCCGGCCGGGGCTCTGGCGGACATCGTTGACCGACGACGCTTTCTGTTGCTCGTGCAGATGTGGATGGCTCTGGTGGCCATGACTCTGGCGCTCCTGACACTGGGTGGGCTGATCACGGTACCGCTGCTGTTACTGCTGACCCTCGGCATGGGCATCGGTACGGCCTTGATGATGCCTGCCTGGTCGGCACTTACCCCTGAGCTTGTAGGCAGGGCCGAGCTACCGGCCGCCATCGCCCTGTCCAGCGTCGGGGTCAACGTGGCGCGCGCCGTCGGCCCGGCAATCGCCGGAGTACTGGTCAGTCTTAGCGGACCTTGGGCCACCTTTGCCCTCAATGCCTTGTCGTTCTTCGCAGTGATCTCGGTACTTTTTTTCTGGCGTCGTGAAGTTGCCCCAGCGGTCATGCCAGCTGAGCGACTGTTCGGAGCGATGCGTGCCGGCTGGCGCCACAGTCGTGCCTCTGAGCCGCTGCAAGCAGTACTGGTCCGCGCCTTCGCATTTTTCTTCGGCGCCAGCGCCGGCATGTCGCTGCTGCCGCTGATCGTGCGGACCGAGCTTCATGGCAGCGCAACTGACTTTGGTCTACTACTCGGCTGCGTCGGCGTCGGTGCAGTAGCCGGGGCCACGCTGCTGCCACACCTGCGCCCGCGTATTAGCGCCGACTGGCTGGTTGCACTGGCCAGCCTGCTGTACGCGCTGGTGATAGTCGCCCTGGCTTTCGTGCGCGACCTGCGCCTGCTGATCCCGGTAATGCTGCTTAGTGGCGGAGGTTGGATCGCGGTGCTGTCGAGCCTGCAGATAGCGGCACAGACCTCGGTGCCGAGTTGGGTCAGAGCACGGGCGCTGTCGGTGTACATACTGGTGTTTTTTGGCAGCATGGCCGCCGGCGGCATGCTCTGGGGCTTCGTCGCCAGTCACAGCTCGATCCCTCTGGCGCTCTGTGCCGCAGCCGCAGCCCTGTTGCTGGGTAGTGGCGCCACAGCTTGGTTCAAGCTGCCGGTTACCGACGCGGAAGACCTGGCGCCCTCGTTGCATTGGCCCATGCCGATGCAGGTCGCCGACCAGGATCCGGATCGCGGGCCTGTGATGGTCACCCTCGAGTACGACATCGCCCCTGAGCATTGGTCGGCCTTTCAGGCGGCCATGGCAGAGGTGCGACGCATGCGCCAGCGCAACGGTTCGTTTTCCTGGGGGCTCGTGCAGGACGCGGAGAATCCGCGTATTTGGTCTGAGTTTTTCTTCGACGAATCCTGGCTCGAACACCTGCGCCACCACAACCGGGTCACTCGCGCCGAGCAGCGTATCGAGGCCAGGGCCAGGCGCTATCAGACCGAAGGCATCGTGATTCAGATCCGCCACCGGTTATCCGGACAGGCAGGCTGAATTATCGCAACCTGATGAACAGCTACGCGGCGCTGACCAACTTACAGCTGGCGTCTGGCTAACCCTGTCCAGTTCAGGGGCGGCCAGACGCGCCTGCACACTCGCCTTCAACCGGCCTGGTTACCGAGGCAGTCGCCACGCCCGGATTGAGCCCGGAAGCCGAGTAACCATCGCAGCGCACGGTCGCGACGAACGTCGTCAGCACCAACAGTTTATCCATGGCAAGTCTTCTGGCTCTCCGGCCTCAGCCATTCGCAAAACCACGAGGCCGCAGAATGAACATCAGCATGGCCCCCGCCGGTGGCAATGCAGACAGACACGCGAAAGACGCCCAGCCAATGTACTCGTAGAGCGGGCTGGCTATCAGCGAACCCAGAGCCCCACCAGCGAAGATGCTGGTCATGTACACCGCGTTCAGGCGAGCCCGGATGTTCGGGTCAAGGGCGTACACCTCGCGTTGACCGAGCACCATGTTCAACTGGACGGCGAAATCCAGCAGCACGGCGGTAACAACCATCCATGTCCAACCGCCCCCCGGCAGCGAACCGGCGAGCAGCGCGAGAGGCGCCAGCAAGAGAGCGAAGGCGGTACTGCGGGTACTGTGCCCAGAGTCAGCCAAGCGCCCGGCGATGGGCGCAGCTATGGCGCCAACCGCCCCGACCAGGGCGAAGATCGCGACCTCGGTCTGGCTGAAGCCGTGCTGACGGACAAGCTCGATGGGCGCGATGGTCCAAAAGCTACTGAAACTGGCGAACAGCAAACCCTGGTAGAGGGCGCGTTCTCGCAGTACTGCGTACTTCCGGGCCAGAGTGAATACCGACGCGATCAGTGCGCCATAACTGGCCCGATGCGCCGGCAGCCGACGCGGGAGTAGAAACCCCATCACTAGCGCCATCAAGGCCATCAGGGCCGCCGCACTGTAGAACACCCCACGCCACCCAAAGGCTTCAGCCAGTGTGCTGGCCAGCGGACGTGACAGCAGGATTCCCAGCAGCAGGCCACTCATGATGTTGCCCACCACGCGGCCACGGGACTCTTCCGGAGCCATGTGCGCGGCGAGTGGGACAAGGATCTGCACAGCTACCGAAGTCAAACCAATCAGCAACGAGCAGACGAGAAACAGAGGTGGTGTTTGGCTGAACGCTGCAGCCGCCAGGCACAGGGCCGCTGCAAGCGTGAAACCGACAAGCAGTCGCCGGTTCTCCAGCAGATCTGCCAGGGGCACAAGGAACAGCAGGCCCAGGGCGTAGCCGAACTGGGTCAGCGAAACAATCAGGCTAGCGTGAGCAGTAGAAAGACCAATGGACGGAGCGATCAGCTCCACGATCGGTTGCGCGTAATAGAGGTTGGCGACTACTGCGCCGCAGCAGAATGCGAGAAACAGCACCAGGGATTTGGACAAAGTCGGCGGCGCAACGGCTAACGCCGTCCTGGAGTGGGCGGTTGCGGGGTTACCAGGGGACATGGCGGAACCTCATCGGGTGGGTTGAGAGTTGACGGCGCCAGACTATGTCGCCCACCGGTAATTCAGAATCCGGCTGCCGCACAACACACCGATGCGATTTACGCAACGCTGCACCGGCATTGCCCTGGCACGCGCAACATGCCATTGCGCCCGGACGCGATACTCCAAATGGGTTTCCGGTAGGGGCGAATTCATTTCCGGTAGGGTGCGCCGTGCGCACCGGCGGTTTGACGTGGTGCCGAAGCCGATCCCGGAATCGGTGCGCGCAGCGCACCCTACGGTCGAGACCAGGCGAAAGTGGGCGGCCTTGTGCACGGGGGAGGATTCGCCCCCTTCCAGGGGGCTAGCGCAAGCAGGCCGAAGGTCTGCACTTCGAGCCTGCAGGGGGACGAGGTCCGAGTAGGGCACGGCATCTCTCCCCCCAGCCCCCCTCCCAGAGGGAGAGGGGGGCGGTCCGCATTAGAAGGCGAAGCAGGAACAGCCCAGCGCGCCCCAGAAGCCCTGGTAATCACTCACCGGCACGCTGGATTGCCGTGCCCGTTCGTGGCTGTGGGCATGCACAGCGCAGGCGCCGACGCATTGGTGGACCTGGGCGGCTAGCGGCGCGGCGGGCTTCCAGTGGCCGGGGACCTTGGCCACCGGCGACCACTCGGGCAGCACCGGCAGCTGCGGCGGGCTGAGCTTGTCGAACTCGGCGGCGGCATACACCACCTTGCCGTCGACCACGGTCAGCACCGACTCGATCCACTTGATGGCCTCCTGCTCGACGCTGAAGAAGTCCGCCGACAGCGCCGCGAGATCCGCCAGCTGGCCCACCTTGATCTGGCCCTTCTTGCCCTGTTCGCTGGAGAACCACGCGCTGCCGTGGGTGAACAGCTGCAGCGCGGTCTCGCGGGACAGGCCCTGGGGGTAGAGCTCCATCCCACCGACGGTGCGGCCGCTGACCAGCCAGTAGAGCGAGGTCCAGGGGTTGTAGCTGGACACCCGGGTGGCGTCGGTGCCGGCACCCACCGGCACGCCTTCGGCGAGCATGCGCTGGATCGGCGGGGTCTGCTCCGCCGCCTTGGCGCCGTAGCGGTCGACGAAGTACTCGCCCTGGAAGGCCATGCGGTCCTGGATGGCGATGCCGCCGCCGAGGGCCCGCACCCGCTCGATGTTCTTCGGGCTGATGGTTTCAGCATGGTCGAAGAACCAGGGCAGGCCGTTGAACGGGATGTCGCGGTTGACCTTCTCGAACACGTCGAGCATGCGCGAGATGGATTCGTCGTAGGTGGCGTGCAGGCGGAAGGGCCAGCGCTGTTCCACCAGGTGGCGCACCACCGGTTCCAGTTCCTGCTCCATGGTCTGCGGCAGGTCCGGGCGCGGTTCGAGGAAGTCCTCGAAGTCGGCGGCGGAGAACACCAGCATCTCGCCAGCGCCGTTGTGGCGGAGGAAGTCGGTGCCATCGCCCGGCTTGACCAGCTTGCTCCAGGCCTGGAAGTCGGCCAGTTCTTCCTTGGGCTTCTGGGTGAACAGGTTGTAGGCGATGCGCACGGTCAACTGGTCCTGCTGGGCCAGTTCCTGGATCACCTGGTAGTCGTCCGGGTAGTTCTGGTAGCCGCCGCCGGCGTCGATGGCGCTGGTCAGGCCGAGGCGATTCAGCTCGCGCATGAACTGGCGGGTGGAGTTGACCTGGTACTCCAGCGGCAGCTTCGGCCCCTTGGCCAGGGTGGCGTAGAGGATCATCGCATTGGGCCGGGCGATCAGCATGCCGGTGGGGTTGCCATTGGCGTCGCGCTGGATCTCGCCACCGGGCGGGTTGGGGGTGTCCTTGGTGTAGCCGACCGCTTTCAGCGCAGCGCGGTTGAGTAGGGCGCGGTCATACAGGTGGAGGATGAACACCGGGGTGTCCGGCGCCGCGCGGTTGATCTCTTCCAGGGTCGGCATGCGCTTCTCGGCGAACTGGAATTCGTTCCAGCCGCCTACCACCCGTACCCATTGCGGGCTGGGGGTGCGCTCGGCCTGGTCTTTCAGCATGCGCAGGGCATCGGCAAGGGAGGGCACGCCTTCCCAGCGCAGCTCCAGGTTGTAGTTGAGGCCACCGCGGATCAGGTGCAGGTGCGAGTCGTTGAGGCCGGGAATGACGGTGCGCTGCTTGAGGTCGATGAGCTGGGTGGCGTCGCCGCGCAGGGCCATGGCTTCGGCGTCGGTGCCGACGGCGAGGAACTTGCCGTCCTTGATGGCCACCGCACTGGCGGTGGGCTTCTCGCGGTCGACCGTGTGCAGGCGGCCGTTGAACAGAATCAGGTCAGCGGTCATGGAACCCCCTTGGGTGCTGGCATGGGCGGAGCCGGTGCTACCGGCGAAAGGCAGTGCGGACCAGAGCGCGCCGGCGGCGCCGAGCACGCTGCTGGCGGCGAGGAACTGGCGGCGGCTGTTGCTGGATGGGTCTTCGCTCATGGCCCCTCCGTGGATCAGCGTTGACTGAGCCAGCCGGCGAAGAAGCGGGTCACCGGCGGCATGAAAAGATAGACAACCAGCAGCACGATGCTGGCGGTGATCACCGCGTTGCTCGGCACATAGCCACCCAGCCAGGGCAGCAGCCGAAACAGCGGCTGCCAGAGCAGCGGTACCAGCAGGGCCAGCGGCAGGATCACGAGAAAGGTGACGCAGGCCTGCTTCCAGCGCGGTGGTTGGAGTGTGTCGACCGGCGTAAACCAGAACTCCGCGTCGTCGTGGACCAGCGGGTGGTCACCCTCCTCCAGCAACGGCTGCACTTCCTCGATCAACACAGCACGTTCAGCCGAGTCAATCCACGCTTGCAACTGCGCGGCCTGGGCAAATCGCACCACAGTAGTGAACGTCACTCCCCCGCCGTCCGGACGGATCACATTCACACCCAGGTGACCAGGTTGGAGCCGTGCCGCCTTGACTGCCTTACGCAGCCAAGATTCGTACTTCGGCAGCGAACCGCCGCGAACCTTGTGCTGGATCACCAGAGTCACCACGCTGTTCAGGTCGATGGCTTCAGTGCTCATAGGCGCCCCATAGGCTTGTTCGTCGATGCCGCCAACTATGGCCCCCTCTGTCGCCCCAGGATTGGACGCATGTGCTGCAGCGGCACGCCCCATGTAAACACGCGTTAACCAGGATTAACCCGCATTAACTGGCCACCCGCGGCGCCTCCCCCAAAGATCTGCTCCAGGCAGTCGGAACCGGGAGAGAATGAGCATGCTGCAATCCAAGATCATGACCGCGATATCCGCTGCGGCACCAATCCAGCGGTATCTTGCGCCATGGCAACTTGAGCGTGCCCTGACGCTGTTGCTGGAGCATCTGGACAGCGGCATTGATGTGACCACCTTGGCCGCCGCGTGCCGTCTCTCGCGAAGCGACTTCAGCCGCAAATTCAAGGTCAGCACCGGGCATTCGCCGCAAGCCTGGCTGCGCGTGCAACGGGTCGAAAAAGCCAAACGCCTGCTGGCTGAGGCGCGTCTGCCGCTGGCAGAAATCGGATTGGAATGCGGGTTCTGCGACCAGGCCCACTTCTGCCGAATCTTCAGCCGCCTGGAAGGCATCACGCCACAGGGCTGGCGGCGCCTGGCGAGCTGAGCACATAAGCGCGGCAGGCGCAGCACGTGCTCACCCTCGGCGCGAAGCGGCTCGCGGCTGGAGGCCCACACGTCGCCACAACCGGCAGTGACGCTCTTGGAACAGATAGCGGCTAGTCACGGAGAGCACCTCCAACGGCCCCCGAAACATCAAGCGCCAGAACATCGAGATACGGCACTATCGCCGCCATTCTCATCGAATTGTCTTTCCTGCAATCACTCGCTTGCTGTCCCTGACCGGAATAGGCCACCCACTCCTGTCAAGCGCCAATCAACTCACCCCAGTCGAGGGTGAATAGAACGTTTGCACTCTTGTCTGTGAGGAGTGTCGAGCACATCTGTCCAAGAAATGCCTGGCCATAGGAATACATAGTTTCGGCGTACCGTCGGCCCTGCAGCCGGCGATCCCTCGCGCAAGAAATGCGCATATCACCCAAGGAGATACGCCCATGGCCACCGCTTCTGCCGTTCCCGGCAAGACCCTGTTGAATCCCACCGACCACACCCTGATCATGATCGACCATCAGTCGCAGATGTCCTTCGCGACCAAGTCGATCGACGCAGTGACCCTGCGCAACAACGCTGCGCTGGTATCCAAGGCAGCCAAGGAATTCGGTGTTTCCACCATCCTGACTACCGTCGCCGAGAAGAGCTTCTCGGGCCCGATCTTCGATGAGATCAAGTCGGTTTTCCCGGATCACCACATCATCGATCGCACCAGCATGAACACCTGGGAAGACCCGCGCATCGCCGTCGAAGTGAACCGTTTCGGCAAGCAGAAGATTGTGCTGGCCGGCCTGTGGACCTCCGTATGCATCGTCGGCCCGGCGCTTTCCGCCCTGGACCAGGGCTTCGAGGTCTACGTGATCGCCGACGCCTGCGGTGATGTTTCCACCGAAGCCCACGAGATGGCCATGCAGCGCATGATCCAGCTCGGCGCGCGCCCCATGACCTCGCTGCAATACCTGCTTGAGCTGCAACGCGACTGGGCCCGTGGCGAAACCTACGACCAGACTGTAAAGACCTCCATCGAGCACGGCGGCGCCTATGGTCTCGGCCTGATCTATGCCAAGGCCATGTTCAACGCCAGCGAAGGCCACTGAGCCCGAGCGGGGAGCGGCCTTGCCGCTCCCTAATTCGGCTGGCCTGCCCCAGTGGCCGTACGCCGTTCCGGCGATGCCTTCCACAGCCACGCCAGTTCCACCAGCAGCGCCAATCCAATCGCGCCGCCAGCAACTGCGAACAGCGGACCGTAGTACCCTTGGCTGGCGCTGAACATTGCCGAATAGGCGTAACCCGCGATGGCCTGGAAGCTGGCAAAGGCCACCGTGGCACGGCTCCAGGTGGTGTTCTCCACCACGTGCCCGGGGACCAGTTGATGTAGAGGAACCGGCCTGTCTGCGGGCCTCCATGGAAGATGGTCCGACTATCCTCGGACCAGCCCGCCGGCATCTCTTCAACGTCTGGGCTATGCCGGCGCACGCATGAACTGAATCATGCGTTCACGCAGCCAACGCTCGGCCGGATCGTTGTCATGAGCAGCACTCCAAACCATCGACAATTCTGCCGGCCTGATCTCCAAGGGTGCATCCTCGGCACGCAAGCAACTGTCCTCCACCAAGTTGCAGGCAGCGTAATCGGGCACCGTGGCGATCATTTCGGTATTGCGCAGCAGTGCACGCAAACTGCCGAACTGGGGCACGGCGAGCACCACGCGGCGGCAGCGGCCGATACGCTCCAGATCGAGGTCGATAGCGCCGTTCAGATCGCCGGAGAACGACACCATTACATGAGGCCGCGCGCAGTACTCCTCTAGGGTGAGCGGTCCGGGACGGTTGTCGGCGCGAAGTACCTTTACGTCGATATCACGCAATTTGCGGCGTTTGGCGTTGGCCGGCAGATCGGTGGTGTAGCTCACCCCGGCGGTGATCTCGCCTGAGGACAACAATGACGGCATCAGCAGGTAGTTGGCGCGGCGCACCACGACGACAATGTTCGGCGCCTCCTCCTGCAACTTCGCTAGCAGCGCCGGGAATAGACCGAACTCGGCATCGTCGGACAGACCGAGGCGGAAGATGTTGTTGCTGCTAGCCGGGTCGAAGGTCCTGGCCCGACTCACCGCACAGGAAATCACATCCATCGCCGGACGCAGTTCTTCCAGTATGTGCAGCGCCCGCGACGTAGGTTCCATGCTCCGCCCGCTGCGCACCAGCAACGGGTCGTCGAACAGATCGCGCAGGCGGCCCAGCGCGGCGCTGACGGTGGACTGGGTGATGAAGAGCTTCTCGCCGACGCGGGTCAGGTTCCGCTCGATCATCAGCGACTCGAAGATCACCAACAGGTTCATGTCCAGGCGACGCAGGTCATTTCGGTTCATGGTCCATCGCTCCCAAGGCTGACACATCAATCGAACACATTTGCGGCCGCCTTTCCTGTACAGGTGTGCTCGACCAACGCAGGTGCTCTTTGGGTCCTCCTACAGTGGGAGGGTGGCTTCGCCGCTTACTCAGCCATGCGCCGGGTAATCGGTGTAGCCACGATGGTCTCCACCGAAAAAGCTCGCTGGGTCTGACGTGTTGAGGGGCAAGCCCTCGCGCAGACGGCGGGGCAGGTCCGGGTTGGCGATGAACGGCCGGCCGAAGCGATCAGGTCCGCCCGACCACGAGTGAGCGTCTCTTCCGCGCTCTTTGCGTTGTAGCCGCTAGCCAGGGAGCCGCCGATGACCAGCGCGCGCCGTGCAGATCGCAGTGGAATGCTCAGGTCAGGCATGGTTTTGTTCTCCAGTTGGGAGGCAATCTATGCTTGACTCTGTCGAGTGATAATCCGGCCGGATTGGTTAATTTCGTTGCGAAGGACGCAAAGGTTAATCATGGACAGTTTTGCTGCGCTCAAAGCATTCGCCGCCACCGTGGAGGCAGGCGGCTTCGCGTCGGCCGGCCGGCAGATGGGCGTGGCGACCTCGTCCGTCACCCGGCAGGTGGATGCCCTGGAGCAACACTTGGGCACGCGGCTGCTCAATCGCTCGACTCGACGGGTCACGCTCACGGCCGCGGGGGAAAGCTATTACGAGCACGCGGTGCGTCTGCTGGCGGACCTGGAAAGCGCCAACCTGGAGGTCAGCGAGGCGGAAGGTCCGCCTCGCGGTCGACTCCGCGTCAGCCTGCCGGTTGCCTTCGGGCAGTTGCATATCGCACCCGGCCTGCACGCCTTCAATGAGCACTACCCCGGCATCACCCTGGACCTGGTGCTGTCTGACGATGTGGCTGACCTGGTGGAACAGCGGCTCGACCTCGCCATTCGCCTGGGCGGCGTGGACTCCCCCCATGTCGTGGCCCGGCGGATGGCACCCCATCGCCGCTTGCTCTGCGCCAGCCCGGAATACCTACGCCGCCATGGCTCTCCCAGTTCCCCGGCGGACCTCGCGCACCATGCCTGCCTGACATTTGCCTTCGCGCGCGGCAGCCGGCTGTGGCAGTTCAGCGGACACAGCGAAGAAAGCGTGCATGTGAGTGGCCCACTGCGGGCCAACAACTCGCAAGTGCTGCGCGAAGCTGCACTCAACGGCATGGGCCTGGTCCTGATGCCCAGTTGGCTCCTGGGGGAGGACATCGTGGCCGGCAGGCTGCAGGTGGTTCTTCCGCAATGGAAGGCCGGGCTCGACAGGGAAGATGGAGGCGTGCACGCCCTGTACCTGCCCAACCGGCGTAATTCGAAGAAAGTCCGCGCATTCATCGATTTCTTCACCGAACGCTTCGGCAATCCGCCCTACTGGGACCATTCAAGCCCCTGATAAAGCCCGCCGAGCCGCGGACTGAAGCGTCCTCGGCAATGCAGTGGTTGCCGGACAGAGCCACAGGCACCGACTTGTACTGCCCGCCTGGCATCCTCGATCCCGTCATTTTTCACCTCACCCAGTCATTGCTGCCCGCCCTGAGGATGCCCGATAAGGCGAACCAGCTTTTCGTCAACCAAGTGGGGCTCGCGTTGTGCACGCACATCAGTTCGCAACACGGAAATGTAGGCACCTGGCAGGAGCCGGTCAGGGAACTTTCCGCGGTGCAGGTGAAATGCGCCAAAGGGCTTATTGCCAACCGCTTGGCCGATAGCCTCTCGGTTGCCGAACTGGCGCAGGAATGCTCGCTCTCCCGCGGCTCCTTCACTCGCGCTTTCAAGCAAAGCACTGGAATGACACCTCCTGAATGGCTGCTGAAAATGCGCGTTGAAAAAGCCAGGCAATCGATGTTGCACACACGGCTCAACGTGTCGCAGATCGGCCTGGACTGCGGCTTTGCAAACCAGTCCCATTTCTCCAGAGTCTTCCAAGGAATTGCCCGCACCTCCCCGTCCAAGTGGAGGCGCTTTCACGGGTCGGGAGATCAGGACGGACAGTGGCACTGTTCGTTCAATCGAGCACACAGGTACAAGAAACGGACAGAGGCATGACTCATCGTGGTTCCTGCCCACCAACCTTGGAAGATCTCGCCATGTCCCTCTCCTCGACCGACTGGGCCCTGCTGTTCCTGCGCGTGTCCGGCTGCCTGCTTCTGCTCTGGGTTCATGGTCTGCCCAAACTGCTGAACTTCAGCCGGGAGCTGACTGTGATCGAAGACCCGCTCCACCTCGGCGCCTGGACAACGCTGGGCCTGGCGATCTTTGCCGAAGTGCTGTGCCCGCTGCCGATCATCCTCGGCGTGCTGACGCGACTGGCGTGCCTCCCGATCCTGGCAGTGCTGCTGGTTTCGCTGATCCTCGTGCATCCGGAATGGAGCCTAGCCGAAGGGCAGTTCGCCTGGTTGCTGTTGATCATATTCGTCACCGTGCTCATCGCCGGTCCGGGTAACTTGTCCCTCTACGGAAGGTTGCCAGGGCGGAGACCAGCGCCTGCATGGCTCACCTGAGTGCTCAGCCCATGGCCCGACTCGTGTTCCGGAGCCACTCTACCCCGCTGAAACACCTCGCACTGCTGGTGCCCTTGATGGGAATGGCCGATGTCGAAGCGGAGCCCGCCGCCGATGCACTGGCCGATCCGAGTTGGTCGCTGCTCGGTCGCAACTATTTCCTGCATAACGACTTCCGCAGCGATTCGTCCAGCGGTCAAAACTATCGGCAGGAGTGGGCGCAGGGATTCATCGGAGAGTTTCGCTCCGGCTATACGCCTGGCGCCATCGGGTTGGGAACCGATGTCCACGGCTTTCTCGGTATCAAGCTCGATGGCGGCCGCGGTCACGCCGGTACTGGGCTGCTGCCCCGTGGCGACGATGGCCGCAGCGCCGATGACTTCTCCAGCGCCGGCGCCAGCTTGAAGCTTCGGATGGGCAGAAGCCAGTTGAGATATGGCGAAATGACAGTCGAAACGCCGGTGTTCGACACGGGGGACAAGCGCTTGCAGCCCGAGTACGCCACAGGCTTTCTGCTAGACAGCGCCGAGGTGGAGGACCTGCACACCCAGGCCGGGCACTTCACCTCCTTCAAGAACCAGGATTCGAGCTCAGGGCATGGCGACTTCAGCGGCTACGGCGCGACCACGAGTGGCAGCAGCATCAGCCTGGCCGGCGTCGACTTCGCGCCGCCAGGCCGCTTCAGCGGCGCACTCTACGGGGCGCAACTGGACGACACTTGGCGCCAGGGCTACCTCAATCTGCGCCTGCAACAGTCCCCCCTGCTGCTCGACGCCAACCTGTATCGGACGCGCGACCAGGGCGCCGCAAACGCTGGCGCCATCGACACCCTGGCCTACAGCCTATCGGTCAAATACCTTGCCGGCGCCCAGGCCGTCACTCTCGCCTACCAACACATCGACGGAGACACGCCTTTCGATTTCGTCGGTGGCGACTCCATTTACCTGGCCAACTCTGTCAAGTATGCCGACTTCAACGGCCCCAACGAACGCTCCTGTCAGGTCCGTTACGATCTTGACATGGCCATGCTGGGCATCCCTGGCCTGACCTTCATGACCCGCTATGTCAGTGGCCGTGACATCGACGGCACCAGCGCCCCGGCCGGCGGCGCCTACAACCCCTTCGATCCGGTCACCGGCCGTTTCGTGCCCCAGCAAGGCCGCGATGGCAAACACTGGGAGAGGGACATCGACCTGCACTATCAAGTCATGTCCGGCGTGGCCAAGGACCTCTCGATCAAGCTGTCTCACGTCAGCCACCGGGGCAACTCGGCCCAGGCCGGCGACGACATTGACCGTCTGTACCTGATCCTGGAATACCCGCTCAAAGACTGGCTATAGCGGTTCGCGAATTGGAGTATTTAGCTGAATGACTCAACTGCAGCTTCCCTGAGCGCCCGCGCCACCTTTGCCGGCGGCCCCTGGACTACCACGACATCTTCGATCCGCTGATCGTCGAGAAGCACTAGACCCGTTGGGCCGGCCTGGTCGAGTCAGTGATGATGCGCTGCTGAAACTGTTCGGCAGCTCGCGGCCGGTAGCAGCACCGTCCAGGACAGATTGCGTGAAGTTGTCAGAATATATTGTCTGGAAAACGCGCTGTTTCAGCGGGGTTGAGCCGACATTGTCAGAATATATTTTGCGCACGTGTAAGCCGGACACGTCTGAAGCCCACGAAAATCAGCCCCTCGATTGTCAAAATGTATTGTTAACAACCACAGCGGCGATCATGCCGGGTCAGATCAGCGTCTTCAGGCTGGACTCCGGCTTGCAGAGCAGCCAATCGTGAAGCAGTGAGCGCAGTTCCTCGAACTTCACCGGCTTGGCCAGGTAGTCACTCATCCCGGCCGCCAGGCAGCGCTCGCGGTCGCCGCTATGACTATGGGCGGTAATCGCCAGCACGGGCATATCGGCGCCGCCAGGCAGGGCACGTAATGCCCGGCAGGTAGCGAATCCATCCATCACCGGCATCTGGCAATCCAGCAGCACGGCATCGATCTGTTCGTGGCGCAGCAGCTCGAGGGCTTCGGCACCGTTGTCGGCTGTGCGCACCTTGTAGCCGAGCTTGAGCAGCATGCCGCGGGTCACCAGCTGGTTGATGGCATTGTCTTCCACCACCAGAACGGTGCAGTCCTCGGGCCTGAGCAACGCCTGCCCACCACTACGACGCGCCAAAGCCCCTCGCAACTGAGCCGGCATCGCCAAGGTCAGCCCGACGAAGAAACGACTCCCCCAACCGGGCTGCGACTCGTGATCGAGTGTGCCGCCGAGCAGTTCCACCAGCTGCCGGCTGAGCGCCAGACCAATGCCCAGACCGCCGTATGCGCGGGTCATGGAACTGTCCAACTGGAAGAAGTGATGGTAAAGCAGACCATCGGGTGGGGTGGTGAAGCCGACGCCGGTATCCTGCACTTCGATACGCAGGGCCTGGCTACCGCCTTCCGCGGCAGGGCCGCCGATACGGAGCGTCACACTGCCGGAACGGGTGAACTTGATCGCGTTATCCAGCAGGTAGCCCAGTGCCTGGCTGAGTTTGCCGGCATCCCCCTCCAGCGTGTCGGGCAAGCTCTCGTCCAGGTCGAGGATGAAGGCCAGTCCCTTCTCTTCGGCGCGGGGCGCGTACTGGACATACAACCCTTCGGCCAGGCCGCGCAGGCTGAACGGTTCGCGCTTGGGATAGAGCTTGCCGGCCTGCAGCTCAGTCATCGCGAGAATGTCGTTGACCAGGCGCATCATGTCGCGCGCCGAACCTGCGGCGGTGCGCTGGTACTGCTCCAGCTCCGGGTCAAGGTCAACGGTCTGCATCAGTTCCAGGGAACCAATCACCCCGTTCATCGGCGTTCGCAGTTCATGGGTGACCGTTGCGAGGAACTCGTCCTTCAGGCGGTTGCTGTTTGCCAGTTCCTGGTTGAGCGCCTCGAGTTTGCGCCCTGCCTCCTGGAGGATGCGCGCGCGCTCCTCCTTCATGGCGTTGATGCGGTCGGCCAGTGCCAGGGAGAGCAGACCCACTTCGAGTGCAGAACCGATTTGACTCGCGTACATGGTGATGAAGACATTGGGCAGGTAGCCCAGGACCATCAGCGTGTTGATCGCCCCACCCAGCAGGAAGGCGCTCCAGGCGATGATGAAATAGCGCGCCACGCGCATGCCCCGCAGCCAGGCAAGGACACCGGCACTGAAGATCACCACGGTGAAGATCAGCGCGAGCGAGGTGGCCAGGCGCAGGGCCAAGGCGTAACTGGCGGTCAGGGACAGCAGCATGGCCAGCGCGCCGAGCAGCATGAGGCCGAGCAGGCTGCGATCCATCCAGGGACTGTGGTCGGAGGTATGCAGGAAGCTACGGGCGAACTGGCAGCCAAAAAGCACTGCGGAACCGATCAGGAAAGGCGTCGCCGCGTTGGCCCACCAGGGATTATCGGGCCAGAAGTACTCTATCCCGGCGCCATTCACCGAGACCTGGTAGAAGCCGAAGGAGGCGATGTAGAGGATGTAGTGGAGGTAGCTGGTATCGCGGACGCTGAGGTAGATGAACAGGTTGTAGATCATCATCACCAGCAGCACGCCGTAGATGATTCCCAGCACGTAGATGCGTCCGGGTTGCTCCTCCAGGTAGGCCTTGGGCGACCAGATCGCCAGCGGTGCCTGGATCGAGCCCTGGCTCTGCAGCCGCAGGTACACCCGCTGGACGTCATTGGGCTGGAGGCTCAGGCTGAACAGGTAGTTGTTCTGCAGGATCTGCCGACTCGAGAAGGGCAAGGCATCACCGGTCCGCTGGGCAAGCTTGAAACCGCCCTGGCCGTCAGGCAGGTAGAGATCAAGGTTGTCCAGCGGGGGATAGGCCAGTTCCAGCAACCAGGTCTGCTGGCCACCCTGGGTAATTGGGCGGTAGGCCAGGTCGATGCGCAGCCAGAAGACGGAGCGCGAATAGCCGGCATTGAGTACGGGTTTGTCGTGTCGGCGGAAGCTGCTTTCCAGGGCCGGCGACGAAATGTCGTCGATGCCCGCGTCACCGCGTACGTCCTCGAACACATCCATGTGCTGCCCCAGAGGCAGGTAACGCGTCTGCTCATCGAACTCGACCGCGCGGGCCAGGCTCGTGATCAGGCAAAAAAAAGCGAAGAGGACGATCCGCATGGGGCCCCACAGTGACCCAATGGCCCGCGTCGCGGAGTAGCCCCTCCCGAAATGACGCGCCTGCCCGAGTCAGATTGATCGAAATGCAGCCACTCTAGCACAGCCGGGCACAGCCGTGATGCGCATATTGCCATCATCAGAAACCGCTCTATCCAGGGCTTTACAGCCAAAACATGAGTCTTCCCAAGGGTCCGACAGGTGGCATGGCGCGGCCATCAGCAAGGGTCGCTGAGCAGTTCTCCGGGCCCGGATTAATGGTAAGCTCGGCGACCATGAAAACGTCCAATTCCCGCCCCGTTGTCCTCTGCCTTTCCGGTCACGATCCCAGTGGGGGTGCCGGCCTCCAGGCAGATATCGAAGCCCTGATCGCGCAAGGCTGTCACGCCGCCCCGACGGTGACCGCCCTGACTGTGCAGGACACCGTCAATGTCTCGGACTTTCGCGTGCTGGACCGTGACTGGGTGCTTGCCCAGGCCCGGGCCGTGATCGCCGATCTGCCGATCGCTGCCGTCAAGCTGGGCATGCTCGGCTCGGTGGAGATGGTCGAGACCGTTCTCGAGATCATGCAATCGCTGCCTGGCGTACCGCTGGTCTGCGACCCGGTGCTGCGTGCCGGCGGCGGCGGTGCACTGGGCAAGGACGAAGTGGGCTACGCGATCCGCGAGCGCCTGCTGCCGGTGGCGACCATCGCCACCCCCAACCTACCGGAAGCGCAGATCCTCGCCGAACTTCCCAACGGCACCGCCGACCAGTGCGCGGAAAAGCTCTTACCCTATTGCCGCAACCTGCTGATCACCGGCGGGCATGGTGATGAGGACGAAGTGCATAACCGCCTCTACTCGAGGGACGGCAGCCGCCACAGCTTCACCTGCCAGCGCCTGCCCGGCAGCTATCACGGCTCCGGCTGCACCCTGGCCAGCACCCTCGCCGGTCGCCTGGCCTTGGGCGAAGACCTGCCCAGCGCCGTTCGCTCCGCCCTGGATTACACTTGGCGCACCCTGCGCGATGCCGAACAACCCGGCCACGGCCAGTACGTGCCGCGCCGCCTCCCGCTGGACTTCTGCTCATGAAACTACGCGGTCTCTATGCCATCACCGATAGCCAACTGCTTGCAGGTGGCAGGTTGCTGCCGTACGTCGAAGCAGCCCTGAACGGAGGCGCACGCCTGCTGCAGTATCGCGACAAATCCAACGATGACGCCCGTCGCCTGCGTGAGGCAGAAGCCTTGAATGAACTCTGCACGCGCTATGGCGCTGCGCTGATCATCAATGACGATGCCGAACTCGCCGCGCGCCTGGGGGTGGGCCTGCACCTGGGCCAGAACGACGGCTCTCTCGCCGCAGCCCGGGCCCTGCTTGGACGCGAAGCGATCATCGGCGGAACCTGCCATGCCAGCCTTGAGCTTGCCACCGATGCCGTTCGCGAAGGCGCCAGCTATATCGCCTTCGGCCGCTTCTTCAATTCACTCACGAAACCGGGGGCGCCAGCCGCTACGCTCGACCTGCTGGAAGCCGCCAGGCTGCGTTTCCACCAGCCGATCGTCGCCATCGGCGGAGTGACCCTCGACAACGCCCCCGAACTGATCGCCCGCGGCGCCAGCATGATTGCTGTAATCCACGCCCTGTTCGGCGCCACCTCCCCTGCGGAGGTCGAACAACGCGCCCGCGCCTTCAGCGCCCTGTTCGACGCCGCCTGACTTTTCGTTTCTCAGTTTCAGATAGAGAGCCCTGCCATGTCCCGTTCCGAAACCCTGTTCGCCAACGCCCAGAAACATATCCCCGGCGGCGTAAACTCGCCGGTCCGCGCCTTCAAGAGCGTCGGCGGCACGCCGCTGTTCTTCAAGCACGCAGTTGGCGCCTACGTGACGGACGAGGACGACAAGCGCTATGTCGACTACGTCGGTTCCTGGGGTCCGATGATCCTCGGCCACAGCCACCCGGACGTCCTCGATGCAGTACGCAAGCAACTGGAACACGGCCTCTCCTACGGCGCGCCGACTGCCCTGGAAGTGGAAATGGCCGACCTGGTCTGCTCCCTGGTGCCCTCCATGGAAATGGTGCGCATGGTCAGCTCCGGCACCGAAGCCACCATGAGCGCCATCCGCCTGGCCCGTGGTTTCACCGGCCGAGACAGCATCATCAAGTTCGAGGGCTGCTACCACGGGCACTCCGACAGCCTGCTGGTGAAAGCCGGTTCCGGCGCGCTCACGCAGGGCATTCCGAGCTCCGCTGGCGTACCCGCCGCCTTTGCCAAGCACACCCTGACCCTACCGTTCAACGACATCGACGCAGTCGAGAAAATGCTCGGTGAAGTTGGGCATGACGTGGCCTGCATCATCGTCGAACCGGTTGCCGGCAACATGAATTGCGTCCCGCCGGCACCGGGATTCCTGGAGGGCCTGCGTCGCCTTTGCGACCAGCATGGCGTGGTGCTGATTTTCGACGAAGTGATGACTGGTTTCCGCGTCGCCCTCGGCGGTGCCCAAGCCCATTACAGCATCACCCCGGACCTCTCCACCTTCGGCAAGATCATCGGTGGCGGCATGCCGGTTGGCTGCTTCGGCGGCAAGCGCGAAATCATGTCGTGCATCGCCCCGCTGGGCCCGGTCTACCAGGCCGGCACCCTGTCGGGTAACCCGCTGGCCATGGCCGCCGGCCTGACCACCCTGAAGCTGATCAGCCGCCCCGGCTTCCATGCCGAGCTGACCGACTACACCACCCGCATGCTCGACGGCCTGCAGCAGCGCGCCGATGCCGCCGGCATCCCCTTCGTCACTACCCAGGCGGGCGGCATGTTCGGCCTCTACTTTAGCGGCGCCGATGATATCGTCACCTTCCAGGATGTGATGGCCAGCGATGCCGAACGCTTCAAGCGCTTCTTCCACCTGATGCTGGAAGGTGGCGTCTACCTGGCGCCGAGCGCCTATGAAGCCGGCTTCACTTCCATCGCCCACGGCGATACCGAGTTGGCAATCACCCTGGACGCCGCCGAACGTGCCTTCGCGAAATTGAAGCAAGCCTGATGCGATTCAGCACCACCCTGACCGGTGGTGCCTCTCCCGGGCCCGCGCGGCACGACACCTGGGACTGCTGGCCTGGCCGTTTGTGCATTTCAAGCGACAAGTTCCAGACGTGATGCATGTAAAGGCTTTGTAAGATCACCGTGCCTTATTTCATAATGTGACGGCCGGCGCGTTTCGCCGGTCGGGCTATTAGCCCGCACTGCTTCCGAGGCATCGTGACTTCCATGAACCGCACCGGCCGCGCCCTGATTCTGGGCTGCCTGTTGCCACTCCTGCCCCTGTCGGCGTTCGCCGGCGGCAACTCTCTGCTGATCCCCGCCACCGGACGCTGCAATCTGAACAGCCTGCCGGAAAACCTCTCGGAAGCCCTTACAGCCTGCCAACAGGCAGCCCGCGGGGGCGATGCAGAGGCACAGTTCGAACTCGGTGAGTTCTACTACGATGGCAAGCGCGCACCGCGCGACCTGGCCAAGTCCCTCCAGTGGTTCGAGCAAGCTTCCCTGCAAGGTCATGCCCAAGCCCAATTGCGTCTGGGCAGCATGTTCTTCCGGGGCGAAGGCGTGCCCGCCAACAATGTTCAGGCCTATATCGTGCTGAAAATGGCTTCAGTGAACGGGTCGGACGAAGCGATGGACGCCGCCGACCTGGTGGCCGCGCAGATGGGGACAGAGGAACTGGAAATCGCGACTCAGGTGCTTGGACAGATTTTCCGCAACTATCTGCTGGAACTGCAGGCCTCTGACGGTAGTTCGCCGTTCGCACCACTCCCCTGAATCGGCAAAGCACCTCCGCCTGACCGTCGGAGGGCGCTACTTCTCCGGCATCGGCATAGGGAAGGGCATGACATTGCTGCCGCCTTTCGCCTCGCTGATCTTCGGCGTACCGAGACGCTCGACTTCGTCGATCCGAATGATGGAATGCATCGGCAGGAAGCTGCGAATTACGCCCTCGAACTGCGCCTTGAGCTTTTCTTCGCTAGGGTCGACCACCACCTGGGTGCGCTCGCCAAAGACAAACTCCTCCACCTCCAGGAACCCCCACAGATCGCTCTGGTAGATCTGCTTGGCGTACATCTCGTACACCTGGCCCTGGTTCAGGAAGATCACCTTGTAGATCGGATCGGACTTGCTCATGGGTAGGCGATGACAGCAACAGACAATCGGGGGCGCGAATCATAGCACAGCCACTGGACAAGCAGCGCTAGGAACACCCCGGCGGGCCGACTATAATGCGCGGTTCTTCGAACCACCCGACGAAAGTGCATGGCCAAGAAGCTCTATATCGAAACCCACGGCTGCCAGATGAACGAGTACGACTCGTCCCGCATGGTCGACCTGCTCGGCGAGCACCAGGCGCTGGAAGTAACCGAACGCCCTGAAGAAGCCGACGTGATTCTGCTCAATACCTGCTCGATCCGCGAAAAAGCGCAGGAAAAGGTATTCTCGCAGCTGGGCCGCTGGCGTGAGCTGAAACAGCAGAACCCACAGCTGGTCATCGGTGTGGGGGGATGCGTGGCCAGCCAGGAAGGCGCTGCCATTCGCGATCGCGCGCCTTACGTCGATGTGGTGTTCGGCCCGCAAACCCTACACCGTCTTCCGGAAATGATCGACGCCGCGCGTAACACCCGCACGCCGCAGGTGGACATTTCCTTCCCCGAGATCGAGAAATTCGACCGCCTGCCCGAACCTCGCGTTGACGGCCCCAGCGCCTTCGTCTCGGTCATGGAAGGCTGCAGCAAGTACTGCACCTTCTGCGTGGTGCCCTACACCCGCGGCGAAGAAGTCAGCCGCCCCTTCGACGACGTGATCGCCGAAGTCATCCACCTGGCCGAGAACGGCGTGCGCGAAGTGACCCTGCTGGGGCAGAACGTCAACGGTTATCGCGGCCTGACCCATGACGGCCGAATCGCCGACTTCGCCGAACTGATCCGCGTGGTGGCTGCAGTCGACGGCATCGAGCGCATCCGCTACACGACGTCGCACCCGCTGGAGTTCTCCGACGCACTGATCCAGGCCCACGCCGAAGTGCCGGAGCTGGTCAAGTTCGTCCACCTGCCGGTGCAGGCGGGCTCTGACCGCATCCTGGCCGCAATGAAGCGCAACCACACCGCGCTGGAGTACAAGTCGCGTATCCGTAAGCTGAAAGCGGCGGTGCCCGATATCTGCATCAGCTCCGACTTCATCGTTGGTTTCCCCGGCGAGACTGACAAAGACTTCGAGCAGACGATGAAACTGGTGGAAGACGTCGGCTTCGACTTCTCCTTCTCCTTCGTCTACAGCTCGCGTCCCGGCACCCCGGCCGCCGACCTGCCCGACGACACGCCGGAAGAAGTGAAGAAGCAGCGCCTGCAGATCCTCCAGACCCGCATCCACCAGCAAGGCTTCGAAATCAGCCGACGAATGGTCGGCAGCATCCAGCGCATCCTCGTCAGCGACTTCTCCAAGAAGGACCCGGGCATGCTCCAGGGCCGCACCGAGAACAACCGCATCGTCAACTTCCGCAGCGCCAACCCGCGCCTGATCGGCCAGTTCGTCGACGTGCGCATCGACGACGCACTGCCGCATTCCCTGCGCGGCAGCCTGCTCGACGAAAATCCGTACTGATCTCCAGGGCCCAAGCTTTTACAGTTGGGCCCCTAGGGGTATTCTTGTCTTCATCCTTCCTGACGCCCAAGGGCGCACATACGACATTGAACGCCACCCTGGATCTGCATCGCTTTAACCTGGAACCCTTTGAAGCCCGCCGCTTCGCCAACCTTTGCGGGCAGTTCGATGAGCACCTGCGCCTGATCGAGCAGCGCATGAACATCGAAATCCGCAACCGTGGAAACCAGTTCGAACTGGTCGGCGATGCACAACATGCGCGCGCCACGGAAAACCTTCTGCGCCGCCTCTACCGTGAAACCGAAGCCATCGAACTGTCGCCCGATCTGGTGCACCTGTTCCTGCGCGAGACCGGCATGGACGAGGTCGCCAATCCGAAGACAGAGAGCATCACGCTGCGCACCCGCAAGGGCAACATCCGCCCACGCGGCGCCAACCAGCTGGGCTACGTGAAGTCGATCCTCGACCACGACATCAACTTCGGCATCGGCCCGGCGGGTACCGGCAAGACCTACCTGGCCGTCGCCTGCGCCGTCGACGCCCTGGAGCGCGAGCAAGTCCGCCGCATCCTTCTGGTACGCCCGGCGGTCGAGGCTGGCGAGAAGCTGGGCTTCCTCCCCGGCGACCTGTCGCAGAAGATCGATCCCTACCTGCGCCCGCTCTACGATGCGCTATACGAGATGCTCGGCTTCGAGCAGGTGGCCAAGCTGATCGAAAAGCAGGTCATCGAAGTCGCCCCGCTGGCCTACATGCGCGGTCGCACCCTTAACAACAGCTTCATTATTCTCGACGAAAGTCAGAACACCACCCTCGAGCAGATGAAGATGTTCCTGACCCGCATCGGTTTCGGCTCCACTGCCGTCATCACTGGCGACATCACTCAGATCGACCTGCCGCGCGGCACGCGCTCAGGCCTCACTCATGTGATCGACGTGCTGCGCGATGTGCCGGGCATCAGTTTCACCCACTTCAAGTCGCATGACGTCGTGCGCCACCCACTGGTGCAGCGCATCGTGGAAGCCTACGACCGCTTCGACAACCGCCAGCAGGCCGCCAAGGCCAAGCCGGCTGATAACGACCCTGGCGCGATCGACAACGATGCTTGAACTTGACCTGCAACTTGCCAGCGAGGCCCAGGGCCTGCCGAGCGAGGCGGACTTCCGTCGCTGGTGCGAATTGGCATTGCGCCAGCGCAGCGCCGACTCCGAACTTACCATCCGCCTGGTCGACGAACCCGAGGGGCGCGAGCTGAATCGCACCTGGCGGCACAAAGATTACGCAACCAACGTCCTATCCTTCCCCGCCGAGGTCCCCGAAGGGCCGGGCGGCGAACCGCTGCTGGATATCCCGCTACTGGGAGACCTTGTGATCTGCGCGCCTGTCGTGGCTCGCGAAGCCTCTGAACAAGGCAAGGCTCCGGAAGCTCACTGGGCGCACCTGGTGATCCACGGCTGCCTGCACCTGCTTGGCTATGACCACATCGAGGACGCGGAAGCCGAAGAAATGGAAGCACTGGAACGGGAATTGCTGGCAGAACTTGGCCACCCCGACCCTTACCGCGATGACGAAGACCAATAAGAAGTACCGAGCAAAGGACATATGAGCGAAGATCGATCGAGCAACGGGCACAGGTCCTGGCTGGAAAAGCTGACCCAGGCCTTTGCCCATGAGCCGAAGAATCGCCAGGAGCTCCTTGAGCTGCTGCGCGAAGCCCACCAGAACAAACTGCTCGACAGCGAGGCGCTGTCGATCGTCGAAGGGGCCATTCAGGTGGCTGACCTGCAAGTTCGCGACATCATGGTGCCGCGTTCCCAGATGATCAGCATCAAGGCCAACCAGACGCCGCGCGACTTCCTCCCCGCCATCATCGACGCCGCGCACTCCCGCTACCCGGTGGTCGGCGAAAGCCTCGACGACGTCATGGGCATCCTGCTGGCCAAGGACCTGCTGCCGCTGATCCTCCATGACGCCAACCACGCCTTCAACATCAAGGAACTGCTGCGCCCGGCCACATTCGTACCCGAGTCGAAGCGCCTCAATGTGCTGCTGCGCGAATTTCGCGCGAACCACAACCATATGGCCATCGTCATCGACGAGTACGGCGGCGTTGCCGGCCTGGTGACCATTGAAGACGTGCTCGAGCAGATCGTTGGCGATATTGAAGACGAACACGACGTCGAGGAAGACAGCTACATCAAGCCATTGCCCAGCGGCGACTTCATCGTCAAGGCACTGACCCCGGTGGATGCCTTCAACGAATTCTTCGAGACCGCATTCTCTGAAGACGAGTTCGACACTGTGGGCGGCCTGGTCATGGGGGCCTTCGGCCACCTGCCCAAGCGCAACGAAACCACACAGATCGGTGACTTCCGCTTTCGCGTACTGAACGCCGACAGCCGTCGTATCCACCTGCTGCGCATGTCCCCCCTGGCCCGGTGATCACTTGTTGCCCTGACCTTTCGCGTACCTGGCGACGCGAAAGGTAACAAGCAACCCCGGGCCCCTCCCCTGCAAAGGGTCAGCTGTGGATAATCGCAGCCCGGGCCGCGCACCAATCGCCCAACTGCCACGCTATACCAGCTCCCTATCCGCCCAAGGAACGAGCATGAACTGGATCACTCGCCCCGGCTGGCCCGGTAACCTCCTGGCCCTGGCCGCCGGCGCGCTGACGCCCCTGGCGTTCGCCCCCTTCGATATCTGGCCGCTGGCAATACTCTCCCTGGCCCTGTTCTACCTCGGCCTGCGCGACCTGGCGCCCAAGGCTGCCTTCTGGCGTGGCTGGTGCTACGGCTTCGGCCTGTTCCTTGCCGGCACCAGCTGGATTTACGTCAGCATCCACGACTACGGTGCCGCATCGGTACCACTGGCCACATTCCTGACCATCGGCTTCTGCGCGGGCGTCGCCCTGTTCTTTGCCCTGCCCGCCCTGCTCTGGGCACGCTGGCTGCGTCGTAGCGAAGCAGCACTGGCCGACACACTGGCTTTTGCCGCGCTGTGGCTGGCCCAGGAGGCATTCCGAGGCTGGTTCCTCACCGGCTTCCCCTGGCTATATTCCGGATATAGCCAACTGAATGGCCCACTCGCCGGCCTGGCCCCAATCGGCGGTGTCTGGTTGGTCTCATTCAGCCTGGCGCTGAGCGCCGCCCTGCTGGTGAACCTGGCACGGCTGCGTAGCCGTCCAGCCTTCCTCGCTGCGGGTATCGCCCTGCTGATCGGCCCCTGGGCCATTGGCCTGACACTGAAAGGACACGCCTGGACGCAGCCTATCGGTGCACCACTCAAGGTCGCAGCCATGCAAGGCAACGTCGAACAGAACCTCAAATGGGACCCAGAACAGCTCAATGCCCAGCTGGCCCTTTACCGCGACATGACCTTCAGCGCCGCCAAGGCCGACCTGATCGTCTGGCCGGAAACGGCAGTCCCGGTGCTCAAGGAGTTCGTCGACGGCTACCTCGGCGTCATGAGCCGCTTCGCCAATGATCGCCAAGCCGCCCTGATCACCGGCGTACCGATCCGGCAAAACAATGCGCAGGGTGAAAAGCGCTACTACAACGGCATTACGGTGATAGGCCAGGGTGAAGGGACCTACCTGAAGCAGAAGCTCGTACCGTTCGGCGAGTACGTACCGCTCCAGGAAGTGCTGCGTGGTCTGATCGCCTTCTTCGACCTGCCAATGTCCGATTTCGCGCGAGGTGACTCCAACCAGCCGCCCTTGATGGCCAAGGGCTACCGGATCGCCCCATACATCTGCTACGAAGTGGTGTACCCGGAATTCGCCGCAAACCTCGCCGCCAACAGCGACATCCTCCTGACCGTAAGCAACGACACCTGGTTCGGCACCTCCATCGGCCCCCTGCAGCACCTGCAGATGGCCCAGATGCGTGCACTGGAAGCCGGCCGCTGGATGATCCGAGCCACCAACAATGGCGTCACCGTGCTCATCGACCCGTTTGGCAAGATCACCGAAGGTATCCCGCAGTTCCAGCAAGGCGTGCTCTATGGCGAAGTGCTACCCATGCAGGGCCTTACACCTTACCTGCAATGGCGGGCATGGCCGTTGGTCATCCTCTGCAGCCTGCTGTTCGCATGGGCCCTGCTGGCCAGTCGCATCGCCAAGACGGTCTGAATCAGCACATGTGTTTCCTTGTCACCCCCACAAGGAAACATCGCCCAGCTCATTCATAGGCCAGCGGATAGGCGATCAAGCCAATCGCCTCGTTAAGCAATTGACCACTCTGCCAAACTGCCTTGCCCTCTGGCAGCCAGCCACCCAAAGGCCTGCCGTTAGGTACCCCCAGATAGCCCACGGGCGCTGCCACCACCTCAAATCCGGCACGCTCGAAACTCCATCGCGCCCTGGGCATATGCGCTGCCTGGGTCACCAACACCACTCTCCGAACCCCCTGCGGAAACAGGATTCGTGCCGACATCCCAGCATTCTCCCAAGTCGTGCGGCTTTCGCTTTCCTGCCAACGCACCTCGAGGCCATAGTCCCGCTTCAGAACCTCGGCCATGATCTGCGCCTCACTTGGCGGCTCACCAAAATGCAGCCCACCACTGGTCAATAAGGGCAAGCCGCTTACCCGCGCCAGGCGCGCCGCATAACGCAGCCGCTCCATTGCTGTCATGGACGGTTGATCGCCGCCCCATGCAGGATCGCCCCGCTCGCGACCGGCCCCGAGCACCACAATGGCATCCACACGCTTACGGAGCTCCGGCCACTGCCTTTCATCCAGAGGCGCCTCATGCTCGAGCGCTTGGGCAGCCCATTCCACAACCACTGGAAGGCTCATCAACCAAAGCCCGCCAATACCCAGCACGAAACACAGCAACGAGGCACGCGGCATTCGCCGGCGCAACCACCAGGCCAACAATAACAGCAGCAGAAAGCCGCCGGGCGGCAGGCACAGTTGTTTGAGGATGTAACGAATCGGCATGGGCACCTCCCAAGTGCCCGGAGCCTAGCGGGGATTGGATGTCCGGAAAAGCTGGGAGCCACAGGACAGGCAGGCCGGAATGCCTTGGCCACGTTGCCAGGTAGCCGGAGCACCGCACATGGCACAGCACAATTGCTGGCGATGTTTGAGCGCAACCCTGACCTTCGCCATCAGCGGCTTGGAGCCTTCCCGCTCAAGCTTGGCATTACGCCTTGGCAACGCCTCGATCTGCGCAATCTCCGCCGCTGCCGCGTGCCAGCCACGCAGCCAGTGCAGGTCCCGGTCCAGATAGGCCTGAATCAACTCCAGTTCGGCAGGAGTCAGCCCCCGGAGCTCCAACTCGTGCGGCTGCTCGTCGCGCAGGCGAATTGCCGTATCCGCCTCGTCCAACGCCAACGCCAAGCGATGCAACAGTCGTTCATACAACCCCTTCCCTGACTCACTACGCCGCAACTCAGCCATCCAGCACCTCGAATCACGCAAATACTTACCTTGCTTAGAAAAAGCTTAGCGTTCACGGCTTGGCCGGCGACCGCCTGCGACAAACGGCTCAGCCATTCGCCCGGCCAGCGTGGCGTGCAATCAGGGTTTCCCTCGGCAGACGGGGGTCATGTATGCTACGACGCTTGAATTTTCATTTCCGAGCAAGCCTGGAGGCTGCGTCAACCGCCCAGTCGGCCCAACTCCCAGGAACACTCCATCTCTTAGCGCCAGAGCCATGCACGAACAGTATCAGCCCCGCGAAATCGAAGCCGCCGCGCAAGCCCACTGGGATGCGCATAAATCCTTTGAAGTAAGCGAACAGCCCGGCAAGGACACTTTCTACTGCCTGTCGATGTTCCCCTACCCGAGCGGCAAGCTACACATGGGGCACGTGCGCAATTACACCATCGGTGACGTAATCGCCCGCTACCAGCGCATGCAGGGCAAGAACGTCCTGCAACCAATGGGCTGGGACGCTTTCGGCATGCCGGCTGAGAACGCAGCGATGAAGAACAACGTCGCGCCAGCCAAGTGGACCTACGAGAACATCGATTACATGAAGTCCCAGCTGAAAAGCCTGGGCCTGGCGATCGACTGGTCCCGCGAAGTCACCACGTGCAAGCCCGACTACTACCGCTGGGAACAATGGCTGTTCACCAAGCTGTTCGAGAAAGGCGTGATTTACCGTAAGAACGGCACCGTCAACTGGGACCCGGCAGACCAGACCGTACTGGCCAACGAGCAGGTCATCGACGGTCGCGGCTGGCGCTCCGGCGCGCTGGTAGAGAAGCGCGAGATCCCGATGTACTACTTCAAGATCACCGCTTATGCGGATGAGCTCTTGAGCAGCCTGGACGACCTGGACGGCTGGCCCGAGCAGGTCAAGACCATGCAGCGCAACTGGATCGGCAAATCCCGCGGCATGGAAGTCAGCTTCCCCTATGACCTGGGCAGCATCGGCCAGGCGGGCGCACTGAAGGTTTTCACCACCCGTCCGGACACCCTGCTGGGCGCCACCTATGTCGCGGTCGCAGCTGAGCATCCACTGGCCGCCCTGGCCGTGCAGCAACTGCCGACTGACAAGGCCGCCGAGCTGCAGACCTTCATCGACGAATGCAAACGCGGCGGCGTAGCCGAAGCCGACATCGCCACCCAGGAGAAGAAGGGCCTGCCCACTCCCTTGTTCGTCGAACACCCGCTGACTGGTGAAAAGCTGCCGGTATGGGTCGCCAACTACGTACTGATGAACTACGGCGAAGGCGCGGTGATGGCCGTACCGGCCCACGACGAGCGCGACTTCGCCTTCGCCCACAAATACGACCTGCCGATCAAACCCGTGATCCGCACCGCCGCAGGCGACGAAACCCCGGCCCCCTGGCAGGACGCCTATGGCGAGTACGGCCAGCTGATCAACTCCGGCGAATTCGACGGCCTGGACTTCCAGGGCGCCTTTGATGCCATCGAAGTGGCCCTGCAGAAGAAAGGCCTCGGCCAGGCCCGTACCCAGTTCCGACTGCGTGACTGGGGCATCAGCCGCCAGCGCTATTGGGGTTGCCCGATCCCGATCATCCACTGCCCGAGCTGCGGCGACGTACCGGTACCGGAAGACCAACTGCCGGTCATCCTGCCGGAAGACGTAGTCCCGGACGGTGCCGGCAGCCCGCTGGCGAAGATGCCCGAGTTCTACGAATGCCAATGCCCGAAATGCGGTACCGCGGCCAAGCGTGAAACCGACACCATGGACACCTTCGTCGAGTCGTCCTGGTACTTCGCCCGCTATGCCTCGCCGAACTACGACCAGGGCATGGTCGACCCGGCGGCGGCCAATCACTGGCTGCCGGTCGACCAGTACATCGGCGGCATCGAACACGCCATCCTGCACCTGCTATACGCGCGCTTCTTCCATAAGCTGATGCGTGACGAGGGACTGGTGAGCTCGGACGAACCCTTCAAGAACCTGCTGACCCAGGGAATGGTAGTCGCCGAGACTTACTACCGCACCGCCTCCAACGGCGGCAAGGATTGGTTCAACCCAGCCGATGTCGAAGTTGAGCGCGATGCCAAGGCCAAAGTGATTGGCGCACGCTTGAAGACCGACGGCCTGCCGGTGGAAATCGGCGGCACCGAGAAGATGTCCAAGTCGAAGAACAACGGCGTCGACCCGCAAGCCATGATCGATGCCTACGGTGCCGACACCTGCCGCCTGTTCATGATGTTCGCCTCGCCGCCGGACATGAGCCTGGAATGGTCCGACTCCGGCGTCGAAGGTGCGAGCCGCTTCCTGCGCCGGGTCTGGCGATTGGCCCAGGCCCACGTCAGTGCCGGTCTGCCAGGTGAGCTGGACCGCAGCGCCCTGGACGACGGCCAGAAGGCCGTCCACCGCGCGATCCACCTGGCCATCAAGCAGGCCAGCCAGGATATTGGCCAGCATCACAAGTTCAACACCGCCATCGCCGCAGTGATGACCCTGATGAACGTGTTGGAAAAAGCACCGCAGGCCAGCGCCGAAGACCGCGCCCTGCTGCAGGAAGGACTGGAAACCGTCGCCCTGCTGCTCGCCCCGATCACCCCGCACATCAGCCATGAACTGTGGCGTGAACTGGGCCATGCCGACGCGGTCATCGATGCCACCTGGCCTGCCGTCGACGAAGCCGCCCTGGTACAGGACAGCCTGCAACTGGTGGTTCAGGTCAACGGCAAGCTGCGTGGTCATATCGAAGTCCCGGCCGATGCCAACCGCGAAGCCGTCGAGGCCACAGCACGCGAGAACGAGAACGTACTGCGCTTCACCGAGGGACTGACCATTCGCAAGGTGATCGTGGTGCCCGGCAAACTGGTCAACATAGTCGCCAACTGATCGAAGCCGGCGTCCTCCTGGATGGGGTGGCGCCGGAATGCTCGCCAAGGGGAAAGCAAACGATGATGAAACGGAATCTGTTGGTCCTGGGCCTTGCCATGCTGCTGAGCGCCTGCGGCTTTCATTTGCGCGGCACCGGCGATGCCACGTTCGCTCTGCAAGAGCTGGATGTGACCGCGCGCAACCAGTATGGCGAAACCGTCAAGCAGGTCCGCGAGCAGCTGGAAAACAGCAACGTCAAGGTCCATGCCGGCGCGCCATACACCTTGGTATTGGCTCGCGAGGACCAAGGCCAACGCACCGCCTCCTATACCCAAAGCGTGCGCAGCGCAGAGTATGAGCTGACCCAGACGCTCGACTACGAAATCCGTGGCGCCAACAACCTACTGTTGATGAACGACCGACTGACCGTGCAGAAGTACTACGTGCACGATGGTAACAACCTGGTCGGTTCCGACCAGGAAGCCGCCCAGCTTCGTCAGGAAATGCGCCGCGAAGTGGTCCAGCAGCTGGTCATGCGCCTGCAGTTGGTCTCCCCCGCGCAGCTGGACCAGTTGCAACAGACAGCAGAAGCCAAGGCCAAGGCGGAAGCCGAAGCGATGGAAGCTGCGCGCCAGTCCCGACAGGTACAGCAACCGCAGCAATCGCCGCTGCAACTACCCATTCAATGAGTCCCAAGGGGCCGCACCAGCGGCCCCTATTGTTTCCAGCCTATGAAACTCAACGCCGCACAACTGGCTAAACATCTGCAAGGCCCGCTGGCACCGGTCTACGTGGTCAGCGGCGATGAACCGCTGCTCTGCCAGGAGGCCTGCGACGCGATCCGGGCCTGCGTCCGCGCGCGGGACTTCAGCGAACGGCAGGTGTTCAACGCCGAAACCAATTTCGACTGGGGCCTGCTCCTGGAAGCGGGAGCCAGCCTCTCGCTGTTCGCCGAGAAGCGGCTGCTGGAAGTCCGCCTACCCTCCGGCAAACCTGGTGACAAAGGCGCGACGGCCTTGCTGGAATACCTGTCGCGACCGCCCGAAGACACGGTGTTGCTGCTCAGTCTGCCCAAGCTCGATGGCAGCACGCAGAAGACCAAATGGGCCAAAGCGTTGATCGACAGCGCGGACGCTCAGTTCATCCAGGTCTGGCCGATTGAAACGCAGCAACTGCCCCAGTGGATCCGCCAGCGCCTGTCGCAGGCAGGCCTGGCCGCCAACCAGGAAGCGGTGGACCTGATCGCCGCGCGCGTCGAGGGCAACCTGCTGGCCGCAGCCCAGGAGATCGAAAAGCTCAAGCTGCTGGCCGAGGGTGGCCAGGTGGATGCCGCCACTGTACAGGCGGCGGTTGCCGACAGCGCTCGCTTCGACGTATTCGGGCTGATCGACGCCGCCATGAATGGCGAAGCGGCCCATACCTTGCGCACCCTTGAAGGGCTGCGTGGCGAAGGCGTCGAGCCGCCTGTCATCCTCTGGGCCCTGGCCCGCGAGCTTCGGCTGCTGGCCGGCCTTGCCCAGCAGTTCAGCCAAGGCGTGCCGCTGGAAAAGGCCTTCGCCTCCGCGCGTCCACCGGTCTGGGACAAGCGACGGCCCTTGGTGACTCGCGCGCTACAACGACACCCAGCGTCCCGCTGGAACCAGTTGCTGCAGGATGCCCAGCGGATCGACGCCCAGATCAAGGGCCAGGCACAGGGTGACCCTTGGAACGGCTTGGCGCGCCTAGCCCTGCTGCTGGCCGGGCAAAAATTGCCGCTGCCCCCTGAATAGCTGGACATTTTTTGATCAATCAATGAAGATGCGCACGCCTGCACCAACGCGGGCGTCGTTCGAGGAATCAACCATGGCCAAGAAACGCAAAGCCGCCTCCAACCGGGCGAAATCCCTGGTAGCCCAGCCACTCTTCCGCTGCCGCCAGGAAAAGCCACTCAAAGGCAAAGGCAGCTACCGCCGCGAAGCCTCCCACAGCTGGGAGGCTTCGTCGCTTCTGGCCGCCTAAAACTGGCCGGACGTGCTAAGGTCGCGGCTCACTGTGCCTGCTTTGAGACCTCCGCATGTTCGACGCCCCAGCCCCCGGCCCGATTCTCCGCAGCCTGGCCGCGGCCTCCGCCCTTACGCTGCTGTCCTCTTGCGCCGACGCCCCGACGCCTGCGCCATCCGCCGCCACCCCGGCCAGCCAACCGGCACCCACGCAACAACCGATCAAGGCTCCAGCAGCCACTGCCGCCAGTTTCGAAGAGTGGCGCTCCCGTTTCAGAAGTGAAGCACTTGCCGCCGGAGTCACCCCGACGACCTTCGATCGCGCGTTCGCTGGCGTAATCCCTGATCCTGCGGTAATCGCCGCCGACCGGAGCCAGCCAGAATTCACCCGTCCCGTCTGGGAGTACCTGGAAGGCGCCATGTCGCCATATCGGGTGCGCAAGGGTCAGTCACTGCTCGCAGAACACAGCACCACCCTCGATGGCATCGAGCAACGCTTCGGCGTCGATCGCGAAGTGCTGGTCGCCATCTGGGGCATGGAGAGCAGCTTTGGCCAGTTCATGGGCGACAAATCCGTGATCCGCTCGCTGGCGACCCTGGCCTACGAAGGTCGCCGACCAGCATTCGCCCACAGCCAGCTGCTGGCTGCGCTGCAAATCCTCCAGCATGGCGACATCCAGCCCATGGGCATGCTTGGCTCCTGGGCCGGCGCCATGGGCCAGACCCAGTTCATCCCCACCACCTACAACAGTCACGCCGTCGACTTCGACGGCGACGGCCGACGCGATATCTGGAACTCGTCGGCCGATGCTCTCGCCTCCGCAGCCCACTACCTGCAAGCTTCAGGCTGGCAGAAAGACCAGCCTTGGGGGATGCAGGTGCAATTGCCGCTGGGCTTCGACTATGCCCTGGCCGATGCGGACACCCGCAAACCGCTAGCACAATGGCAGGCCTTGGGCGTGCAGACTGGACCACTCGCACCTGGCCTCGGCGACGAGCCCGCCACCCTGCTGCTGCCCGCCGGCCACCGCGGCCCGGCGTTCCTGACGCTGAACAACTTCCGCGCCATCCTCAAGTACAACAACTCAACGTCCTACGCACTGGCAGTCAGCCTGCTCGGCGAACGTTTCGACGGTCGCGGCGAGCTGAAAGGCAGCTGGCCGCGAGATGAACGCCCGCTCAGCCGCAGTGAGCGCGTGGAGCTGCAGGAGTCGCTTACTTCCGCAGGCTTCGATCCGGGCGCAGCGGACGGCATTATCGGTGCCAATAGTCGCAGGGCGATCCGCGGTTACCAGCAGCGCCTCGGCTGGCCTGCGGACGGGTTCCCGACCCAGAAGCTGCTGGATCAGTTGCGCAGCGGCCACTGAGTCAGCGAGCGCGCATCACCGTAGGCGTGGATGGATAGGTTTGCGGCCGGTCACCCGGCCGCGCGTCACTCATAGCTGAGGACAAGGTTCGCTGTAGTGGAAAGGTTGCCGGAGGAAACGTGCTCGCCCAGCTTGTAGTAGCGAGCGATCAGGGGGATGTGCAAAGCCCCGTCCTGTGTCGAGACAGTGTGCAGGACTCGTTTGGACAGCGGCACGACCTCCATGCCCCCCGGGCCATCGCGATATAACCTGACACCGACATCGGTTGCCATGCCGGGCCCCGAGTCGTTTGCCATTACATCAGCAACCGCGCTTGGATGAAGCGCATCGATCTGGTAGCTGAGGCGGATACCGGGATCGCACTTCAAGGCAGCCTCGAACTGCTTGCCCGGCAGTTCCCTGCCGGAATGCAACTCCCCTACCGTAACGCTGGGTAGTTGCACCACCAGGTTCGGTGTTTCCAACTGGCAGGCCAGAGTGCCGGAATCGATGGTCCCGTGTACATTGAGCTCAGCAACATCCAGGTCGATGTAGCGTATGGTCACCGTCCCATTGAAGGTGTGGGTGCCCGGGTCCACAGGGCCGGTCTTTACCAGGCGTACCCACCAGCTGCTGGACTTCAAGTGATAGCTGAAGGCGTTGACCGTCCAGTTGATGCTGGTTGGCGGATCAAGGTCCATGTGATTGGTGGTGCAAACGCCCTCATTGCACCAGAGCGCCTGGATGCCGACCCCGGGCACATTGGTGGCGAGCACCGAACCCTCGCGATTACCAGGCACGCCCTGGACCACTGCGCCGAAGTTGCCTGAGTGACGTCCAGAAACGTTGCCGCCGCCACTGCATTTGATATGCGGGCCAGAAGCGATCTTCCAACCGCTGTCGAACAACTCGCTTCCCAAGGGGGCATCACGAGGCACCATCAGGGTATTGTCGATGGAGATGCTGGACTGCGACTTCGCATAGCCGTCCTCGAACTTGCAGCCTGCCCATGCAGCTGGCGCTCCCAGCAGCAACAGCAATGGCCAGAGAATCCTGTGCAATATGTACGCTCTCTCCCGGGCGCCCCGGCTGGTCAGAAAGTGGAGTTTGTGGCTCACAATGCTCGGCGGAACGCACAACCCGAACAAGGTAAAAAGAGCCACCAGGTGCGTAGGAATTTTCCCGGAGACAGCAGCCCTCCCAACAATCTGCATGAAGTTACCCTCGCCGGCGCAACAAGGCACTCACACACAAGCAGGGGTTGCGCAGATACCAATAAGCGGATTTTTGGGTTCAGGAGCAGGTGTCATGGCAGCGGCGTTGCACTGTGCTAGACCCTGTCAGAAACGCAATGGCCGCCAGTGAGGCCAGCCATTGTGTGGTGGTGTAACGCGATCAGTTGAACTTCTGGCCGTGAGGCTGCTGATCGACCCGCCAGGACGGGCGCACCAACTGGCTGGAGACAAGGTCATGGGTAGCCGGTCTCGGGGCGACCGCCCCAGGGCCGCAGCGAACGGGTTGAGCTGCAGGAATCCTTGACCGCGACTGGTTACAACCCGGACGCCCCGGACGGCATCATCGGTGCCAACCCCCACCAGGCGATCCGCAGTTACCAGCAGCGCCAACGCCTGCGGACCACGAATGGTCCGCAGCTCGGGGAAGACCAAGGACGTGCCGGGGCCGAGAACGTCGCCCGACCTCTTTGCAAGCGCCTGCCGCTCCCGCTCGCAGACCGCTGCCAGCTCGAGCAGACACCTTTTGTGATACACTGCGCCGCCCTCCCTTGCCCCTACGGCAGCCAACGAAGCCTCTAGCGGAGCCAGATTTCCGATGTCCGATACAGACTCGTCCAAACCCGTCGCCAGCGGCGAAAAGTTCCGTACTGCTCAGGGCATCACCGCGATCAAGGATGGCCAGAAGCGCCGCGCCTCTGCCGAACCCCAGGTATTTGAGCCCAAGCCCAAGTGGCTGCGGGTGAAGGCACCGGGAGGCAGCCGTTTCGACGCGGTCAAGCGCAATGTCGGCGAACATCGCCTGAGCACCGTGTGCCAGGAATCGCACTGCCCGAACATGGGGGAGTGTTGGTCCAACGGCACCGCCACCATCATGTTGATGGGCTCGGTATGCACCCGAGCCTGCCGCTTCTGCGCCGTGGACACTGGCAACCCCAACGGCTGGCTGGACCAAGAAGAACCGCAGAACACTGCCAAGTCGGTCGAGCTGATGGCGTTGCGCTATATCGTGCTGACATCGGTGGATCGCGACGACCTGGACGATGGCGGCGCTGGCCACTACGCCGCCTGTGTGCGCGCCATCAAGGAGCGTACGCCGCAGGTGGTTGTGGAAGCCCTGACTCCGGACTTCAACGGCGACCACGAGGCCATTGAACGGGTAGTGGACTCCGGACTGCAGGTGTTCGCTCAGAACGTGGAGACGGTCAAGCGCCTGACCCATGTGGTGCGCGACCCGCGCGCCGGCTACGAGAAGACCCTGCGCGTACTGGAGCATGCCAAGCGCCACCGCCCGGACGTGCTGACCAAGACCAGCCTGATGCTGGGGCTAGGCGAATCCGACGAGGAAGTCATCGAAACCATGGACGATCTGCGCGCCATCGGCGTGGACATCCTCACGCTCGGCCAGTACTTGCAGCCCACCCGCAACCACCTGCCAGTCAAGCGCTGGGTCAGCCCGGAGGAATTCAACCGCTTCCGCGATATCGGCCTGCAGAAAGGTTTCATGGAAGTCGCCGCCGGCCCGCTGGTACGCTCCAGCTACAGGGCCGACAGGGTGTTCGAGAAAAACAACCTGGGCCTAGCGGCACCCGTGCCGGTACCGGGCCAGCCCCTCGATCCAAGCATCATTCCGGCACTCAACCTGGGTTGAGCAGGTACCCCCTCTCCCGAAGGGAGAGGGGCAATCCCGCCGCCGCTTCCTCGGGAGCTCTACGCCTGACCTACTGCTCGTAGCCCAGCCGCCGGCGCAGGGCCTGCTCCAGAAGCTGCGCCACCTCATCGAGCCGCGGCGGTGTCTCGAGGAAGTCTTTGAGCTGCACCATCTTCAGCCCAGCGTAGCCGCAAGGGTTGATCCGCCAGAAGGGTGACATGTCCATATCCACGTTGAGCGCCAGCCCGTGGAAGGAGCAGCCCCGGCTGACCCGCAGCCCTAGCGAGGCGATCTTGTCGCCTTCGACATAGACGCCGGGAGCATCCGCCTTGGGCGCAGCCTTGACGCCATAGGCAGCCAGCACATCAACCAGGCTCTGCTCCATGGCCGTCACCAGCTCGCGCACGCCCAGCCCCAGGCGGCGCAGGTCCAGCATCAGATAGGCCACCAGCTGGCCGGGGCCATGGTAGGTAACCTGGCCGCCACGCTCGACCTGGATCACCGGGATGTCTCCCGGCGCCAGCAGATGCTCGGCCTTGCCGGCTTGGCCCTGGGTGAACACACGAGGGTGCTGCAGCAGCCAGATTTCGTCAGGCGTCTGTTGGTTGCGCTCGACGGTCAGGCGGCGCATCGCCTCTAGGGTCGGCAGGTAGTCCACCACCCCTAGATGACGCACGATGAGCTCGGCTGGCGCCACTAGAGCACCATGTGCACACGTCCGGTGGCGCGCAGGTCACTATGAATGGACTGCAATTGCTCGACACCGGTGGCGGTGATCAACACCTGGACGGAGAGGAACCGGCCATTGCGGCTGTCGCGCACCACCAGGGTGGTGGAGTCGAAATCCGGGGCATGGCGCTGGATCACCTCGATTACCAGGTCGGCAAAGCCGTCGCCGGCATCGCCGATCACCTTGATCGGGTAACGTTCGCAGGGAAATTCGATTTTCGGGGCTTGTACGTCGGAGCTATCGGTCATGGCGGCGGCGGACTCGTGATCCGCGATGCGGACGCCCCGCGCAGGATAAGGCGCAGGGCGTCGGCTCAGTAGGTCAATTGAACAGGCCGAAGAAGAACAGGCGAATGCTATCCCACAGACGCCGGAAGAAGCCACCCTCCTCAACGGTTTCCAATGCGATCAGGTCCGCGCTGTGCACAACCTGGTCATCCATCTTGACCTCGACCTTGCCGATCACGTCGCCTTGCTTGATGGGCGCGATGAGCTGCGGGGTGAGGGCCATGCTGGCTTGCAGCTTCTTGGCTTGACCTTTGGGCAGTGTCAGGGTCAGGTCCTGGGCCAAACCGGCCTTCACTTCGCGGTTCGCTCCCTTCCATACCTGGGCTTTGGCCAGTTCAGCGCCTTTCTGGTAGAAGGTCTGGGTTTCGAAGAAGCGGAAACCATAGGTCAGCAGCTTCTGGGTTTCCGCGGCGCGGGCTTGCTCGCTGTTGGTGCCGAACACCACGGCGATCAGACGCATGTTGTCGCGCACAGCAGAGGCCACCAGGCAATAGCCAGCCTCATCGGTATGGCCGGTTTTCAGGCCATCGACAGTCTTGTCACGCCACAGCAGCAGGTTGCGGTTCGGCTGCTTGATGTTGTTCCAGAAGAATTCCTTCTGCGAGTAGATGGCGTAGTGAGCCGGATCCTCATAGATGATCGCCCGACCGAGGCGAGCCATGTCGTGGGCACTGGAGTAGTGCTCCGGGTCTGGCAGGCCCGTGGCGTTCATGAAGTGGCTGTTGGTCATTCCGAGCTTTTCAGCCGTGGTGTTCATCATGTCGGCGAAGGCATCTTCGCTGCCGGCGATGTGCTCAGCCACCGCGACGCTGGCATCGTTGCCCGACTGGATGATGATGCCGTGCAGCAGGTCGCTCATGGAGACCTGAGTGTTGACTTGAACGAACATGCGCGAGCCACCGGTGCGCCAAGCGTGTTCGCTGATGGTGACCGGATCGTTCTCACCGACCTGGCCCTTGCGGATCTCGACGGTGGCGATGTACGCAGTCATCAGCTTGGTCAGGCTGGCCGGCGGCAGACGCTGGTCACCGTTGTTCTCCACCAGCACCTGGCCACTCTGCGCATCCATCAGCACATAGGACTTGGCGGCCAGTTGTGGCGGCGAAGGGATAATCTGCTGGGCTGCCTGGGACACCGGCACGGCAATGAGCAGGGCGGCTGGCAGTAGAAGGCGTTTAGCGAAGCTGATGATGTTCATCCGTCTCTCTGAAGTTGCTAATGGTCTAACAGGCCCTTGCGGGCAAGGTTTGGGAAGCCGTCAGTCCGGCTTCACCAGGGTTGGCTGGCCAAGATTGGCCAGACGCACGCTGTCCTGAAGTTGCTTGGCCTCACCCTGAGTGCCGATCGGCCCCAGGCGAACCCGATGCAGGATCTGCTGGTTCCGCACGACCGAGCTGATGAACACCGGGGCACTCACCGTCTCGCTCAGCTTGGCCTTGAGGAGTTCCGCAGCGTCCGGATTGGCGAAGGCGCCCACTTGGAGAAACAGGCCAGACGCTGCGAGTGAATCGTTTTTTTTTGCATCGATCTGCACCGGCAGCACGGCGGCGGCATGCTGCTGCGGGGGCGGCGTGTACTGCTCGATTGCCGCGGTGGCCAGCGGTTGCACCGCCGGTTGCGGCTGCGCCTTGGCAACGGTCTTGGGCTGTGCCAGCACCATGGGGACCGGACGCCCCTGCTGAGCCCACCACTGGTGGGGATCGATGCCTTCGACCTTGACCCGTGCCGTGCCGGTTTCGGCATAGCCGAGTTTCTTCGCCGCAGCGAAGGAAAGGTCGATGATGCGATCGGAGTAGAACGGACCGCGATCGTTGACCCGCAGGATCACGTTGCGGCCATTGTCCAGGTTGGTGACGCGGACATAACTCGGCAGCGGCAGGGTCTTGTGTGCCGCCGTCATCCCATAGAGGTCGTACGACTCGCCGTTGGCGGTTGCCTGGCCATGGAACTTGGTGCCGTACCAAGACGCGGTACCGACTGCCTGGTAGCGGCGCGCGTCGTTCATCGGGTAGTAGGTCTTACCGAGCACGGTATAGGGGTTGGCCTTGACCGCGCCATAGTGCGGCATGGGCACAGCATCGGGAATGCGCGAGACGTCGACATCCCACCAGGGCGCTCCGTCCCTGTGCGGTCGTGAATAGTCGCCGGGACCGGAAATCGGTCCGCCGGGTTGCACAGGTTGCGGCGCACGGCTGCTGGAACAACTGGCCAGCAGCATCACCAGCGCGCCGTAGACGGCAACTTTTATTGGTTGTGGCATCGGTTAACGCCCGCCCCTTGCGTTGACCAGCAATTCAGAAAGTTGATGCACGGCCATGGCGTACATCACGCTGCGATTGTAGCGGGTGATGACGTAGAAGTTCGGCAATCCCATCCAATACTCCGCCCCCTCGTCGCCTTCCAGCTTGAAGGCCGTAACCGGCACATCATCGCGCACGGCATCGCCACTTGCCCAGCCCAGCGCCCTAAGATCGCCGACGTCCTTCACCGGGTCCAGCCCTTGGGTCAACCCCTCGTCGACTCGTTCGCCCCGAACCTGGGCGCGGCTGACGACCGGTCCACCGGCCACCCAGCCGTGCTGCTTGAAATAGCTGGCGACGCTGCCGATGGCATCCACCGGGTTCTTCCAGATGTCGATGTGGCCATCGCCATCGAAATCCACTGCGTAGGCGCGAAAACTGCTCGGCATGAACTGCGGCAGGCCCATGGCTCCGGCATAAGACCCCTTGAGCAGCAATGGATCGACCTGCTCTTCGCGGGCCAGCAGGAGGAACTCCTTGAGCTGCTTGCGGAAGAAATCTGCGCGCGGCGGGTAATCGAAACCCAGCGTGGATAGAGCATCGATCACCCGGAAGCTGCCGGTATTGCCGCCATAAAAGGTTTCGACGCCAATGATGGCGACGATCACCTGGGCCGGCACGCCGTACTCCCTCTCGGCTCGAGCCAGCGCCTCGGCATGCTGGCTCCAGAAGGCCACGCCTTTCTGGATGCGCGCCTCGGTGATGAAGATCGGCCGGTATTCCTTCCAGGGCTTGACCCGTTCAGCGGGGCGCGAGATGGCGTCGAGGATCGACTGCTTGCGCTCTACTTCACGGAACAGGTCCATCAGTTGCTCACCAGCGAAGCCGTAGTCGCGCGTCATCTCAGCGACGAACTCGGCCACTTGCGGGGCTCCCTCGTAATCCCCCGACAGCGCTGGCGCAGCAGCGCCTAGTAGACTGGCCAAAGTGGCCCCGGAAACAACTCGCTGCATCCACTTTTGCAGTGCGTTCAAATCATTCACTCGTATCAAACCTGGGCGATCCACTTGCGATGGGTATGGATCGCCATCAAAACCCCAAACCCTGACAGCAGCGTCACCAGGTGAGTTCCGCCGTAACTGATAAAGGGAAGGGGCACCCCCACCACCGGCAGCAGGCCGCTGACCATGCCGATATTGACGAACACGTACACGAAAAAGGTCATGGTCAGGCTTCCTGCCATCAGCTTGCCGAACAGGGTCTGGGCCTGGGCAGTAATCACCAGGCCACGGCCGATAAGCAGCAGGTAAACCAGGAGCAGCAGGCAGACGCCCACCAAGCCGAACTCTTCGCTGAGGACGGCAATGATAAAGTCCGTGTGGCTTTCGGGCAAAAAATCCAGATGCGACTGGGTGCCCAGCAGCCAACCCTTGCCAAATACGCCGCCGGAACCGATCGCTGCCTTGGACTGAATGATGTTCCAGCCGGTGCCCAGCGGGTCACTCTCCGGATCGAGGAACGTCAACACCCGCTGCTTCTGGTAGTCATGCAGGACGAAGTACCACATCCCCACGGCCACGGGCACCAGGGCAGCCACCGCGCCGGCGATCCAGCGCCACTGCAACCCGGCCATGAACAACACGAAGGCCCCCGAGGCGAGGATCAGCAGGGCGGTACCCAGGTCAGGCTGCTTGAGGATCAGGACGAAGGGCACGAGGATCAGCACCAGGCTGACCGCGATATGCTTTAGCTTGGGCGGCAGATTGTGCCTGGACAGGTACCAGGCGATGGTCGCCGGCATGATGATCTTCATGAACTCGGACGGCTGGAAGCGGATCACGCCGGGGATATTGATCCAGCGAGTGGCTCCCATCGCCGTATGGCCCATGATCTCGACCACCAGCAGCAGACTGACGCCCACAGCGTAGGCAAGCGGCACCCAGCGCGCCATGAAGCGTGGTTCGAACTGGGCGATCACGATCATCGCGGCCAAGCCAAGGCCGAATGAACTGGCCTGCTTGGCCAGTAGGTCCCAATGCTTGCCACTGGCAGAGTACAGGACGAACAGGCTGCCAGAGGCAAGCACCAGCAGGATCAACAACAGCCAGCCATCGATATGCAGGCGCTGCAGGAGGGTGGCGCGCCGTTTGAGAACGTCCTCCTGGGAAATGGTGCGATCGAAATTGCTGTTCATCGATTGACGCTCTGCTGGTCCGCCAACGGCTGCGGCGGGCGGAACTCGGGTTTCAACTGGCCATCCTCACCCAGCAACCAGGCGTCCATCACTTGCTTGACCACCGGCGCGGCAACGCCCGAACCGGACTCGCCATTCTCGACCATCACAGCTACGGCGATCTTCGGGTCCTCGGCTGGCGCGAATGCCACGAACAAGGCATGGTCGCGATGTCGCTCCTGGAGTTTGTTGCGATCGTACTTCTCGCCCTGCTTGATCGCCACCACCTGGGCTGTGCCACTCTTGCCGGCGATGCGGTACACCGACGTTGCGCCGACCTTGTGCGCCGTGCCGCGCGCGCCATGCACCACCTGCTCCATGCCGACGCGCCCGTAATCCCAGTATTTCGGATCACGCAGGGTGATGTCGGGCATTGGACTCGGGTCCACGGGCGGCTGGCCCTCGATGGTCTTGGCCAGGTGCGGACGGATCCACTTGCCACGATTGGCCATCAGCGCAGCAGCCTGAGCCAGTTGCAGCGGTGTGGACTGCATGTAGCCCTGGCCGATGCCGAGGATCAGCGTCTCGCCGGGGTACCAGGCCTGACGATAGCGCGCACGCTTCCACTCGCGGGAGGGCATCAAGCCACTGGACTCCTCGAACATGTCCAGGGCGACCCTCTGGCCAAAGCCAAAGCGACTCATGTAATCATGCAGGCGATCAATGCCCATCTTGTGGGCAAGATCGTAGAAATAGGTGTCATTGGAACGCATGATCGCCGTCTCCATGTTCACCCAGCCGTCCCCGGAACGGTTCCAGTTCCGGTATTTGTGCTTGTAGTTGGGCAATTGGTAGAAGCCTGGGTCGAACACCCTCGTGGACGGAGTGACGACACCTGCATCCAGACCGGCAACCGCCACCATAGGTTTGATGGTGGAGCCTGGCGGATAGAGCCCCCGCAGAACGCGGTTATAGAGCGGACGATCGATGGAATCACGTAGCTCGGCATAGGCCTTGAAGCTGATGCCGGTGACAAAGGGGTTCGGATCAAAGCTAGGCTGGCTGACCATGGCCAGTACATCGCCGGTAGCCGGTTCGATGGCAACGATGGCGCCACGACGCCCGCCCAAGGCCTGTTCGGCGGCCTCCTGCAGGCGCACGTCCATGGTCAGCACCAGATCCTTGCCGGGCTTCGGGTCAGTGCGCTTGAGTACCCGCAGCACGCGACCACGCGCATTGGTCTCGACCTCTTCGTAGCCCACCTCGCCGTGCAGCACATCTTCGTAGAAGCGCTCGATCCCGGTCTTGCCGATGTGGTGAGTGCCGCTGTAGTTGACCGGATCGAGCTGCTTCAACTCTTTTTCGTTGATCCGTCCGACATAGCCCACTGAATGGGCGAAGTGCTCGCCTTGCGGGTAATGGCGCACCAGTTGCGCCACCACCTCGACGCCCGGCAGTCGGAACTGGTTCACCGCAACCCGGGCGATCTGCTCCTCCGACAACTCGAAGAGGATCGGCACCGGCTCGAACGGCCGGCGCCCTTGGCGCATGCGCTTCTCGAAGAGCGCGCGATCATCCGGCGTCAGCTCCAGCACTTCCACGATCACGTCCAGCGTCTTCTGCCAGTCGCCAGACCGTTCCCGGGTGACACTAAGACTGAAGCTTGGCCGGTTATCGGCGACGATCACTCCATTTCTGTCGAAGATCAGTCCGCGCGTCGGCGGAATCGGCTGTACATGGACGCGATTATTCTCTGATAGCGTCGAGTGGTACTCGTACTGAATCACCTGCAGGTAATACATGCGAGCAATCAGGACGCACGTCAACAGCAACACCGCCACCGCGCCCACGATCACACGCTGACGCACCAGGCGGGCGTCCTTTTCGTGGTCTTTCAGACGGATCGGTTGCGGCATGGGGACTGCTTACTTGTGGTAAGGGTGGCCAGACAACACGGTCCAGGCACGGTAGATCTGCTCGCCAATGAGGATTCGCACCAACGGATGCGGCAAGGTCAGCGGCGACAGCGACCAGCGCTGCTCGCTGCGCGCACAAACCTCCGGCGCCAGCCCCTCGGGGCCGCCGACCATCAGGTTGACGGTGCGCGCATCCAGGCGCCAGCGATCCAGCTCCGCCGCCAACTGCTCAGTGCTCCAGGGTCGACCTTCGACCTCCAGGGTCACCACGCGTTCCCCCGGCTGCACCTTGGACAGCATCGCCTCGCCCTCCTGGCGAATCAGGCGGGCCACGTCGGCGTTCTTGCCACGGGTACCCAATGGAATTTCGACCAGCTCAAGGGACAGTTCGGACGGCAGGCGCTTGACGTACTCTTGCCAGCCTTCTTCGACCCAACGCGGCATGCGCGTGCCGACGGCAATCAGTCGTAGACGCAAGGGAAGCCCCGCTTATTCGTGGCTGTGATGGGCCCGGCTCTGCTCGGCGCCCTGCCAGAGGCGCTCCAGATCGTAGAACTGGCGAGTGGCCACCTGCATCACGTGAACCACGACATCACCCAGGTCCAGCAGTGCCCACTCACCGCCGTCCAGACCTTCGCTGCCCAGCGGACGCACGCCCTGCTCCTTGACCTTTTCCAGCACGCTTTCGGCCAGGGATTTCACATGACGACTGGAAGTACCGCTGGCGATCACCATGAAATCGGTGATGCTGGTCTTGCCACGCACGTCGATGGTGGTGATTTCTTGCCCTTTCAGGTCTTCCAGGGCCGCGATGGCGACCTTGACGAGTTCTTCATTTTGCATCGGTTCACTACCTCATGAATCAGTTCGGCGCACGGTAAAGGCCGTGCGCATGGATATAGGCCAACACGGAATCGGGCACGAGGAAACGCACCGAGCGTCCCTCCGCCAGAGATTGGCGAATCTGGGTGGCGGACACCGCCAGCGGTGTCTGCCAGACAAAGGCGATCTGTCCGGATGCGCCCTGGATGGATTGCGGATCGGCCGCACTGCGAGCAGCCAAGAGGTCGCGCAGCGCTTCAGGGGCCTCACTGTCGGCATCCGGACGCTGCAGGACCAGGATGTGGCAGTACTCCAGCAGCTCGTTCCAGCGGTGCCAGGTCGGCAGGCCACAGAACGCGTCCCAGCCCACCAGCAGGAAGAGCTGGTCATCGGCCGCCAGTTCCGAACGCACGGACTCCAGCGTGTCGATGGTCCAGGAAGGGCGATCACGCTTGAGCTCGCGGTCGTCGACCAGCAACGGCGGGACACCCTCAACGGCCAGTCGCACCATTTCCAGGCGATCCTTTGCCGAGACCTGCGGTGTATCTCGGTGTGGCGGCCGCGCGCTGGGCACCAGGCGCAACTCGTCGAAGGCAAATTGCTCGGCCACTTCAAGGGCACCTCGCAGGTGACCTATGTGCACGGGATCGAATGTGCCGCCGAAGAGGCCAATGCGCTTGCCCATCAGGTGCGTACGTGACCGTCGCCGAAGACCACGTACTTCTCGCTGGTCAGCCCGTCCAGGCCAACCGGTCCACGGGCGTGCAGCTTGTCGGTGGAGATGCCGATCTCCGCACCCAGGCCGTACTCGAAACCATCGGCGAAGCGGGTCGAGGCGTTCACCATCACGGAACTGGAGTCCACTTCGGTAAGGAATCGCCGCGCATCGCTGAAGTTCTCAGTGATGATCGCGTCGGTATGCTGCGAGCCGTAGGTATTGATGTGCAAGATGGCCTCGTCGAGACTGTCGACGATCTTGATCGACAGGATCGGCGCATTGTACTCGGTGCGCCAATCTTCTTCGGTGGCTTCCAGCACCGCATTGCCCAGCAGCGCACGGGTGCGCGGGCAGCCACGCAATTCCACGTTCTTGTCACGGTAGATAGCGGCCAGCGGCGGCAGTACGCGCTCGGCAATACCTGCGTGCACCAGCAGGGTTTCCATGGTGTTGCACGGGGCGTAGCGCTGGGTCTTGGCGTTGTCCGCAACACGGATGGCCTTGTCGAGGTCGGCGGCGACGTCGATGTAGACGTGGCAGATGCCATCCAGGTGCTTGATCACCGGCACCTTGGCCTCGCGGCTGATACGCTCGATCAGGCCCTTGCCGCCACGCGGTACGATCACGTCAACGAACTCCGGCATGCTGATCAGCGCACCAACCGCAGCACGGTCGGTGGTTTCCACCACCTGGACCAGCTCCGCCGGCAGACCGGCATCCGCCAAGCCCTTCTGGATGCAGCGGGCGATAGCCTGATTGGAGTGAATAGCCTCGGAGCCACCGCGCAGGATGGTGGCGTTGCCGGACTTCAGACAGAGGCTCGCCGCGTCGATGGTCACATTGGGACGCGACTCGTAGATGATCCCGATCACGCCCAGCGGCACGCGCATCTTGCCGACCTGGATGCCGGACGGCAGGTACCGCATGTCGCGGATTTCACCGATGGGATCCGGCAAGCTGGCGACCTGGCGCAGACCCTCGATCATGTCGTCGATGCGCGCAGGGGTCAGGGCCAGGCGGTCAAGCATGGCTGGCTCAAGGCCATTAGTGCGGCCATTGGCCAGATCCTGCTCGTTGGCGGAGGTCAGCTCGGCACGAGCGCTGTCCAGGGCATCGGCGGCCGCCAGCAGGGCGCGATTCTTCTGGGCAGTGCTGGCGCGTGCGGCCACGCGCGAGGCGGCGCGCGCAGCGCGGCCCAGGCGGGTCATGTAATCGAGAACGGACTCGGTCATGGTCTCGGGATTCTGAAAGACAGGAAAGCGGCCGATTATAGCTGTCGCGCCGCCCCACGCCCAGCGGCGTCGGGCAGATGGTCGATGAGCCGTCGTCGCCCCCCCCCCTGGCCGGCGAGCGCCGGGCGGAACGGTGACAGGACGCCATGGACCCAACGGCCGAACGTCGTGGCAAAGGGCCGCTCGGCCAGTTGGTGGCGATACCAGACGTAGCCGGTGTAATGCGCACTGGGCGTGATGTGAGCGCTGTCGGCGCGGACCGTTCGGGACATGGAAGCGGGCTCTTGTTGTTTTGCCTGATGTTTCCGAAACGTGGCGTCAGCTTCGGATCAGCATGGCTTCCGTATAATCGCCAGCCTATGCCTACCAGGAACCCTGCGACAGCCCCATGCCCCGCGATCCCATCCTAAGTTTGCCTTGGCCCGGCGCCCGCCCGCTGCCGGATGCCTTCTTCGACCGTGACGCGCAACAGGTCGCTCGCGAGCTTTTGGGCAAGGTCATCCGCCACCGTGTCGATGGCTGGTGGCTAAGCGCACGCATCATCGAAACCGAAGCCTATTACCTGGTAGACAAGGGCAGCCACGCCTCCCTTGGCTACACCAATAAACGGCGCGCATTGTTCCTCGATGGCGGCCACATCTACATGTACTACGCACGCGGTGGCGACTCCCTGAACTTCAGCGCCCACGGCGCCGGCAACGCCGTACTGATCAAATCCGCCCATCCATGGGTAGATGACGTAGCCCCTGGCGAAGCCCTGGCCGCCATGCAGCGCAATAATCCAGATGCCCGCGGCCTGCCGCGCTCGCCCCAACGCCTGTGCGCCGGACAGACGCTGCTTTGCAAGGCCATGGCCCTGAAGGTGCCAGACTGGGATGGCCAGCGGTTCGATTGGCAACGGCTGTTCGTCGAAGATGTCGGCGAACGCCCTGCCCGGATCATCCAAACCGCTCGCCTGGGTATCCCCCATGGGCGCGACGAGCACCTGCCTTACCGATTCGTCGATGCCGACTATGCTCGCCACTGCACGCGAAACCCGCTGCGCCGTGGCCAGGTCGAAGGACGCGACTTTCATCTGATCGAGGACATGTCCCCATGACCCAATGGTACGACCAGGTCACCGCCTGGCTAGGCGCCAATCCGGAGTGGCTCGGCTTGGCCATCTTCCTGATCGCTTGCATCGAATGTCTGGCCGTGGCCGGCATCGTGGTGCCTGGCGTCGCCCTGCTCTTCGCCGTCGGGGTGATGGCCGGCAGCGGTGCACTGGAACTCTGGGAGACGCTGCTACTGGCCTACACCGGCGGCCTGGTGGGTGACCTGATTTCCTATGGCATCGGCCGGCGCTTCCATCAGAACATCCGGGGCCTGCCACTGCTGCGCGACCACCCGGAATGGATCGGCAGCGCCGAAACCTACTTCCAGCGCTATGGCGTTGCCAGCCTCCTGCTGGGCCGCTACATCGGCCCACTTCGCCCGATGCTGCCCATGGTGGCGGGGATGCTGGACATGCCCCTGCCACGCTTCATCGCTGTGAGTATGCTCGCTGCCGCCGGATGGGCCGTGGCATACCTGCTGCCGGGCTGGGCTACTGGCGCAGCATTGCGGCTGCCGCTGCCCGAGGGTTTCTGGGGCGAAGCCGCCGTAGTGCTGGCGGCAATGGCCATCGTGCTTGGCCTGATCATCCAGGCCACCCTGCTGGAGAGACGCTGGGCCAACCCGATGGCGGCTGGCCTCTGCCTCGCGGCACTGGCCGCCCTGCTGCTCGGTTGGCCACACCTGCAAGGCTTCGACCAAGGACTCATGGCCCTTGTCCAGGATCAACGAACCGCCAAGCTCGACCATTTCATGGTGCTGATTACCCGACTCGGCGATTTCCAGACCCAATTGCTGGTCGGCGCCGCATTGGGCGCGCTCCTGCTGATTGCCCGCCAGTGGCGCGCGGCCGGTTTCGCGATTGCCACGCTGGCCGCAACCGGCTTGGCCAACTCGGCGCTCAAGCACTTTTTCGCCCGCGCCCGCCCGGACATCCTCATGGAACCGCTGACCAGCTACAGCTTTCCGAGCGGCCACAGTTCGGCGGCCTTCGCCTTCTTCCTGGTGCTGGGCATCCTGGCTGGCCGTGGCCAGCCAGGGCGCTTGCGGCTGACCTGGCTGTTGCTGGCCTGCCTGCCGGCGCTGGCGATTGCGCTCTCGCGGGTGTACCTCGGAGTGCATTGGCCGAGCGACGTTCTCGCTGGCAGCTTACTGGCTGCCTGCATCTGTGCCGCCTGTCTGGTGGTGATGCAGCGTGCAGCCCCACTTTCGGCGATGGCGCCGCAAGTCTGGCTGCTGGTGTTGTCAGCATGCCTGGCATTGTTTGGGGGCATTGCCACCTGGGCGTTGCCGACGGCCATTGCGCGGTATAGCTACTGAGAGTTTTTTTGCGGAACATGGGGCCCGTGCGGGACAGGCAAGCCTGTCCGCTGCCCCTCTGTCAGCTGAGGGACTGGAGCCGCGGAGCCCTAGGCAATCGACTCCCCTTGCAGCTCATCGAGCATCCCCTGCAAAAACGCCAGGCGCTGCAACGGATCGCCCATCCCCAACAACTGCAGCTTCTCCTTGAGGCTGAACGGCAGCAGGTAGGCCAACTGGTTGGCCAGCGCCTGCTGCCCCTGCACCACCCCACCCATACCCAGGCTCTGCACCATCGGATGCTCGGCCAGAACATCGAGCAACGCCGCAAGGTCGGCATGCTCCGGCAAGAGCGACTGCTCACCGCTGTCCTCCAACCACTCAACCTCGGCCAGCGTCAGTTGATCACGCAGCACCTGGGCCGAATTGACATGAAAGCGCCGGCCGCCCTCCACGCGAATACCCAACAAGCCATTGGGCTGCTGCTGCCAGTCACGGATCAGCGCCTCACAGCCGATGGCGGCGAAACGGCTGGCCGCATCGCCCACCTCCTGGCCTTCGAGGATGGCCACCACGCCAAACCCCTCCCCCTGCTTCATGCAGCGCCCAATCATGTCGAGGTAGCGCGCCTCGAATATCTGCAGGTCCAGAGTGCAACCCGGAAAGAGCACGGTATTGAGCGGAAACAACGGCAGCTTCATTCACGAACCTCAAGCAATCAGCGCCACGGCGAGTGGCAACAACACCGCAGTGGCCACACCCATCAAGCTCATGGCCAATGCTGCAAACGCCCCACACTCCTCACCGACCTGCAAGGCCCGGGCGGTGCCCACCGCGTGGGCGGTGAGCCCTAGGGCCATGCCCTGCGCGGCGGGATGGTGCACGCCGAAGCGGCGCAACAGCTCGGGCCCGAGGATGGCGCCGAAAACGCCCGTGATCAGCACGAATACCGCCGCCAGCGCGGCCACACCACCCAGTTGTTCGGCCACCAGCATGGCAATGGGCGAGGTCACCGATTTCGGCAGCAGCGTCATCAGTACCATGTGTTCGGCGCCGAACCACCAGCCCAACAGTGCTACCGACAGCGTAGCGAACAGCCCGCCGAACACCAATGTCAGGAGTGTCGGCCAGAACAGCTGGCGAATTCTCCGCAGGTTGAGATAAAGCGGTACAGCCAGGGCGACCGTGGCCGGCCCCAGGAACAGGGTCAGCAATTCGGTGCTCTTGCGGTATTCCTGGTAGCTGATGCCGCAGGCCAGCAGTACACCAATCAGCAGCAACATCGACAGCAGCACCGGCTGCAGAAACACCCAGCGAGTCTTCTCATAGGCCGCCAGCGCCAGTTGGTAGGCGCCAAGGGTGATGCCGAAGCCAAACAGCGGGTGCTGCACCACCGCCTGGATGGCTGCTTGCCAATCGAATGTCATGCCTCCTCCTTGCGCCGAGCCTGCCGGTCGATGAGTTTCTGCATCAACCAACCACAAAAGATGAAGGCCAGCAGCAACGACAGCACCAAGGTACCGACGATCGCCCAGAAATCGGCCCAGATGGCTCCGGCATATGCCATCACGCCTACCGCTGGCGGCACCAGCAGCAAGGGCAGGTAGCGCAGCAGGCTGCTGGCGGCGACACTGAGCGGTTCGCCGACTTCACCGCGCGCAAGCAGGTAGAGGAACAGCAGCACCAGGCCGATGATCGGCCCCGGCAGCATGTGCAGGAACAGGGCATTGAGCCCGCTACCGATCAGCTGGAACAGCACCAGCCAGGTCAGTCCGCGCAACAGCATGACAATCTCCAGGAGTCAGGCCCGGCCGAGACAGGCGTGACCGGGGCAGCGCCATTATAGGCGCGCAACCCCGCGCTATAACCCGTCATTCGCAAGGGACATGGCCGCTTGACCAGCCTGATGAGCCGTGATGATGTAGGCTCCCTACACGCGTTACACCCAAAAAGAACTAAAACAACGCATCCATGGAGGATGATGTATGCCGCTTGTACCTGTCGCAGAATTGAAGACCTACATTGGCAAGGACCTGGGCCACTCCGAATGGGTGACCATCGACCAGCAGCGCATCAACCAGTTCGCCGAATGCACCGGTGACCACCAGTTCATCCACGTCGACCCCGAACGCGCCAAGCAAACGCCTTTCGGCTCTACCATCGCCCATGGCTTTCTCAGCCTCTCGCTTATCCCCATGCTGATCGAGAACCTGCTGGTCATGCCGGAAGGCCTGAAGATGGCTGTGAACTATGGTCTGGACAGTGTGCGATTCATCCAGCCGGTGAAGGTCGACTCCCGGGTCCGCCTCTCGTTGAAAGTGATCGACGTGAATGAAAAGAATCCGGGGCAATGGCTGATCAAGGCCCTCGCCACCCTGGAGATCGAAGGGCAGCAGAAGCCTGCCTATATTGCAGAGTCCCTCAGCCTCTGCTTTGTCTGATGCCGTGCGGCCGAGAGCATGGCGATTGCCCTCGGCCCAGACGCTCCCTGACGATGGGACGCCCTTGTCTCATCGCCCCCTGTTCCAGCTTCAGGCTGACCCCTCTCCTTTTGGGAGGCGCAAGGGTGAATGAAGGCGGGCAAACGTGCCGCCCGCCAAGCAGATGAAATTGCTCCCACCGGTTTCGTGCGCCCCATAGCACTTCTCGCAGCCTCGTGGCCCTCCTCCAAAAATCCCCGCAATCGCCCGCTTTTTTGCGCCACACTGATACCAGACTCTCCAACAAGGCTCCTAAATGAAGCATCTGCTCCCCCTATCCCTCGCCCTGCTGCTGGCGGCTTGCGGCGAAGGGGAACCCCTGACCCCTCCGGATGCCCGTCTGCCGGATGGCTCGCACTACCGCGGGGAGCTGGTCGACGGTCTGCTGCAAGGTCCTGGCCGCCTGGACTACAGTAATGGCACCTGGTTCCAGGGCCAGTTCAAGGATGGCCAACCCGAAGGCCAGGGCGAGTGGCACGGCCCCAATGGCATGGTCTATGTCGGTGAGTTCAAGGCCGGACTGTTCCATGGTCGCGGGCTGCTGACCTATGGCGATGGCACCAGCTACAAAGGCCGCTTCAAGGGTAACCAGTTCAATGGCGAGGGCACGCTGCACCAAGGCGGCATGACCTACCGCGGCGAGTTCCGCAACGACAAGTACCACGGGCTGGGCATGCTCGAATGGCCAGACGGCAGCCTCTATCAGGGCGGCTTCGCAGCCGGCCAGCCGGACGGCGAAGGTGTACGTACCGACAGCGCCGGCAACCGCTTCAGCGGCCAGTTCCGCAAAGGTCAACTGCAGGGCCCAGGCAGCTATCAGGGCGAAGACGGCTCCCACTACGTGGGCGGGTTCAAGGACAGCGTGTTCGACGGCAAGGGACGCTTCTCCAGCGCCGAAGGCGATGTCTGGAGCGGTACGTTCAGGCAGGGCGCGCTGGCCGGCGAAGGGGAGTTCCTGGGGGCCGACGGCAGCCACTACCAGGGCCAGTTCAAGGACTGGCGCTATCAGGGCAAAGGCCAGCTTCGAGAGGCTGACGGTAGCCACTATCAAGGCCATTTCAGCGGCGGACTGTACGCCGGCCGCGGCAACCTGACCCTGCCCGACGGCCGCAGCGAAGCCGGCATCTGGCACGAGGGCGTGAGAATCCGTGATGATCAGGGCAAGGCGCTGCCGACTCCACTGGAAGTGGGTCTCCTCACCCAGGGCATGCTGCTCGACCAGGCCATCGCCAGCCTGCCCGCCTCCACTCCGGAGGTCGAGCTCTATTCCCTGAGCCTGGCCGGCGACGGTCGCCAGAGCGTGTTCCTACGCGAGGCGGACTACGTTTCCCGGCTGCTTGCCGAGCGTTTCGGCGCCCATGGCCAAATCACCCTCGTCAACCACCGCGAGCACATGGCCGACCGCCCCCTGGCCACCCGTGAGAGCCTGACCCGCGCCGTGCAGGCGATAGCCGAACGCAGCGGGCCGGAAGACCTGGTGTTCATCTACCTCACCAGCCATGGCTCGCCACAACATGAACTGGCCCTGGAACAGCCTGGCCTCGAGCTCGCCCCACTGCCGGCCCACGAGCTGGCCAACCTGCTGGCGCCACTGCGCGAGCGGACCAAGGTGCTGGTGATTTCCGCCTGCTACTCCGGTGGCTTCATCCCCGCAGTGAAGGATGACAACACCCTGGTAATGACTGCCGCCCGTGCCGACCGTGTCTCCTTCGGCTGCTCCGAGGAGAACGACTTCACCTACTTCGGCCGCGCCCTGTTCGCCGAAGCCTTCAAGGAAACCGATGACCTTGAACGGGCCTTCGACATCGCCAAAGCGAAAGTGGCCGAGCGCGAGCAGGCCGATGACTTCGAGGCCTCGGAGCCGCAGATCTGGGCGCCCAAGTCCGTGATCACCCGTTGGCGCACGCTTCGCGAGCATCAGGCCAAGGCCGCACTGACTGCGCAACGCAACGTGAATTCCGACAAAACCGAGCACAGCCACTAAGCTGGAATTGTATCAGCGGAGAAACAGCATGCATTTGACGCCCCAGCACATCCTGCTCGCCGGCGCCACTGGTCTCACTGGCGAACACCTGCTCGACCGCCTGCTCAGCGAACCCACGGTAGTGCGGGTGGTGGCGCCGACGCGTCGGCCGCTGGCCGAACACCCGCACCTGACCAATCCCGTGGGTCCGATCCCCGAGCTGCTCACGCAACTCCACGGCCCACTGGACACTGCCTTCTGCTGCCTCGGCAGCACGATTCGCCAGGCTGGGTCACAGGAAGCCTTCCGTGCCGTCGACCATGACCTGGTCCTGGCCGTCGCCCAACGCGCCCGCGAACTGGGTGCGCGGCACTTCATCGTGGTCAGCGCCCTGGGCGCCAACCCAAAGTCCCAAGTGTTCTACAACCGGGTCAAGGGCGAGATGGAAGAAGGGCTGAAGGCCCAGGACTGGCCACAACTGACCATTGCCCGCCCCTCGCTGCTGCTCGGCCCGCGCAGTGATTTCCGCGTCAGCGAACGCCTGGCAGCGCCGCTGATGCGCTGGGTACCAGGCAAATACCGCGGCATCTATGCCTGCACCCTTGCCCGCGCGCTCTGGCGGCTGGCACTGGAAGAGGACAGCGGGGTACGCATCGTCGAATCCGATGACTTGCGCCGGCTCGGTCGCTGACCGCCCAGCTTCGCGGCGACACCCGGGGCTGGGCAGGCAGAAGTTCAGCGGTTAGCCTTACCGACCTTCCAGTCGATGCGAAGCTTCTGCCATGCGTACCCTCACCACCCTCTTGGGCAACAGCCAGAAACTCGACGGCGGCGCCATGTTCGGCAATGCTCCCCGCGCCCTCTGGGAGCGCTGGATGGCGCCGGACGCCGAACACCGCATCGACCTCGGCTGCCGTGCCCTGCTGGTACAGGACGGCGGGCGAAACATACTTGTGGAAACTGGTATCGGCGCCTTCTTCTCCCCGGAGCTGAAGCAACGCTTCGGTGTCCAGGAGGAGCACCATGTGCTCCTCGACAGCCTCGCGCAATTGGGCCTCAGTGATGCCGACATCGACGTCGTGCTGCTCACCCACCTGCATTTCGACCATGCAGGCGGCCTGCTCGCCCCCTGGGCGCCCGGCCAACCGCCGCGCCTGCTGTTCCCCAACGCCTGTTTCGTCACTGGCCGTCGCCAATGGCAGCGCGCCTGCCAGCCTCACGCGCGTGATCGTGCCTCCTACATCCCGGAATTACTGGAGCTGCTCGAAGCCAGCGGTCGCCTCGAACTGGTGGATGAAGGCTCCAGCAGCCCAAGCCTTGGTGACGGCTGGCGCCTGCACTGGAGCGACGGCCACACCCCCGGCCAGTTGCTTCCGGAGGTCGACATGCCCGACGGCCCGGTGCTGTTCAGCGGTGACCTCATCCCCGGCTCACCCTGGGTGCACTTGCCCATCACCATGGGCTACGACCGCTTCCCCGAAGGCCTGATCGAAGAGAAGGAAGCCCTGCTCGCCGATCTGCTGGCACGCAACGGCCGACTCGTCTTCACCCACGACCCGGCCATCGCCATGGGCCGTGTGGTGCGCGATGCCAAGGGCCGCTATGGCCTGGTCGACAATTTTGCCGACGTGCGCGGGCTGACCGGCTGAACAGCTTGACGCACAGTGCCGGGTAAACAAGGATTCCGCTTTTGCCAAGGAGACCGACAGCATGAGCCTCGAATCGGTGCGCACCTTCTTCGCCCGGAAGGCCCCGGAAATCGACATCATCGAACTGCAGACCAGCACCGCCACCGTGGCCCTCGCCGCCGAGGCGCATGGTGTCGAGCCCGGTCGCATTGCCAAGACGCTGGCCTTCCGCGTCGGCGAACAGGCGGTACTAGTGGTGGCCCGGGGCGACGCGCGAATCGACAACCGCAAGTTCAAGGAAGCCTTTGGCGGCAAGGCCAAGATGCTCGATGCCGAGACGGTGGAGGCGCTGACCAGCCATCCGGTTGGCGGGGTATGCCCCTTCGGACTGGCAACGCCGCTGCCGGTGTATTGCGATCGATCCTTGCAGGCTTTTGACGAGGTGGTGCCCGCTGCCGGTGCCGTCCACAGTGCTGTGCGCATCACACCGCAGCACATGGCCGAGCTGGTCGAGGCGCAGTGGGTGGATGTGTGTCAGGAGCCTGGTTGACGTAGGCGACACAAGCCACAGCACTCAGAGCTCAAGGCCAACGAGCAGTCCGCAGGATGGCCGGGCGGCGCCAGGCTTGGTCAACGATTTTGCCCCCGCCGGACAAACGCACCGCGGCAAGGTCCAGCACCCAGCTTCCCCCAGCGCCAGCCCCCCGAACCTGGAGAATTTCCCCACTAACGGGCCCGTTTGGCACTGGCCTGCAAGCGCTCGTAATGCTTCAGCACGCTGGGCACATAGCGCTGGGTTTCCGGATAGGGCGGAATCGCACGGCCAGCGCTGTGAACCGCCGCAGGCCCCGCGTTGTAAGCCGCCAGGGCAAGAGACAGATCGTTGTTGAACTGTCTCATCAGGCGTTTGAGGTAGCGTGCACCGCCCCGTATGTTCTGCGCGGGGTCGAAAACATTTTTCACACCCATGTTGCGCGCGGTATCCGGCATCAACTGCATCAACCCGGCAGCACCGCGCGGCGAGACGGCTGAGGGATTGTAGTTGGATTCGGTCTTGATCACCGCATGCAGCAGGTCCGCAGGCAGACCGTACTCGAAGGCGGCCTGGGCCACCATCAGCCTGTAGCGCCGCCCCGATACCGCCGCGCGTGGCTGCGAGACCTTCCTGGCGGGCTCGCGAGCGACCCGCGCAGGGTTCAGGCCAGATCGGTGGATGGTGGTCAGCGTGACCCGGCCGCCCACCGTATCCACGCGATAGATGTCTGCCTGAGTGGCCAGTGGTGCCAGCATGGCAAACAGGCACAACGCCCTCGTAGCGAAGGTTTGCATGGTCGACCCTCCCCTTTCGGGTCCGCAGTCCCATGAATGCTTCGGTGCAACTCAATAAGCAAAGCACATGCCGGATCACCGGCCAGCCCTTGATCGGGCAGCAAGCCCGGGTCCTGCCTGGACGGCACCAGACGCCCGCTGAATGGATGCTCGAGCATCCAGTAGCAGCGAAGTGCACTGACCAAAGCTAGCCTTGGATCAAGGGGACGTAGCTCAGCTGGGAGAGCGCGGCGTTCGCATCGCCGAGGTCGGGAGTTCGATCCTCCTCGTCTCCACCAGATTCACGCTGTCGAGCAGCGCTCAATAGCCGCCGGAAACACCCAGATTGACGCCCAGCTCGGCCGCCACGGCGAACGGCAACAGCAGGGTATCCAGCAGCGCACTGGCGGGCAGGTCCAGACCCGGATAGCGGGGGGGCTCGACGCCGAAGCGGTCCATCGGGCAGCAACCGCCATTCAGCGAATACCAATCCAGCCGGGTGCCGGAATAGATAATCGGTGCACCCGGCTTAGCCGCATTCAAAGTGGTGACGCTGGCGCAGCCCTGAACGACGAGCGCCAGCAGCAAGGCCAGCAGCGGCCTATTCATCAATGCCCAGATGGTGCTCGCCCCAACGCGGCAGCATGTCCTGCGGGATGTCCAGCAGGTTGAGGATTCGCGCCACCACGAAGTCCACCAAGTCATCGATGGTCTGCGGCTGGTGATAGAAACCGGGCGACGCCGGCACGATCACTGCCCCCAGGTTCGACAGCTTCAACATGTTCTCCAGATGGATGCTGGAGTACGGCGCCTCGCGCGGCACCAGGATCAACTGGCGGCGCTCCTTCAGCGCCACGTCGGCGGCACGCTCGATCAGGTTGTTGCAGGCACCGGTCGCGATGGCCGAGAGAGTCCCGGTAGAACAGGGCACGACGACCATCGCACCCGGCGCACCGGAGCCGGAGGCAACCGGGGCCATCCAGTCCTCCTTGCCGTAGACGCGGATCTGCCCTGGTGCGGCGCCCGTGTATTCGCTCAGGAATACCTGCATCGCCTGGGGCTTGGCCGGCAGGGTGACATCTGTCTCGGTGGCCATCACCAACTGGGCGGCCTTGGAGATCATGAAGTGCACCTCGCGGTCCTCCTGCACCAGACAGTCCAGCAGGCGCAGGCCATATTGCGCGCCCGAGGCGCCGGTCATCGCCAGGGTGACGCGTGCGGGTCCGCTCATCGGCCGTCTCCTCAGTCTTCCAGGGCCTTGGCCAGTTTGCCGTGCAGGCCGCCGAAGCCGCCGTTGCTCATGATCACCACCTGGGTCCCTGGGCGGGCCAGCACCTTCACTTCGTTAATGATGCTTTCCAGCGAGGTGCAGACCTGCGACGGCACCGGGCAGGCCATTGCCGTGGCGGCCAGGTCCCAGCCGAGGTTCGGAGGCGCATACCAGAACACCTGATCGGCCAGCTTCACCGACTCCGGCAGGCCATCCCGGTGGGCGCCAAGTTTCATGGAGTTGGAGCGCGGCTCGATCACTGCGATAACCGGCGCATCGCCTACGCGCTTGCGCAGCCCGTCAAGGGTCGTGGCGATGGCAGTCGGGTGATGAGCGAAGTCGTCGTAGATGGTTATGCCCTTCACTTCGGCAACCTTCTCCATGCGCCGCTTCACGCTTTTGAAGGCGCTCAGGGCGGCGACACCCAGCTCCGGCACCACCCCCACATGGCGAGCGGCGGCCAGGGTCGCCAGGGCATTGGCGACGTTGTGCTGGCCGGTCAGCTCCCACTCGACTGTCCCGGCCGAGGCGCCCTCGAACGACACTTCGAAACGCGAGCCGTCTTCAGCAAGCAGGCGCGCCTGCCACTGGCCGCCTTCGCCGGTAGTTTGCACGGGGGTCCAGCAGCCCATTTCCAGCACCCGCGCAATAGCGGTCTCGGAGGTAGGATGGATGATCAGGCCTTGGCCCGGAATGGTGCGCACCAGATGGTGGAACTGCCGCTCGATGGCCGCGAGATCGGGGAAGATATCTGCGTGGTCGAACTCGAGATTGTTGAGGATCGCAGTGCGTGGGCGGTAATGGACGAACTTCGAACGCTTGTCGAAGAAGGCGCTGTCGTATTCATCAGCCTCGACTACGAAGAACGGCGTGCCGCCCAGGCGTGCCGACACCCCGAAGTTCTGTGGCACACCGCCAATGAGGAAGCCCGGGCTCATGCCCGCATGCTCCAGCACCCAGGCCAGCATGCTCGTGGTAGTGGTCTTGCCGTGGGTGCCGGCAACGGCCAGCACCCAGCGGCCTTGCAAAACGTGGTCGGCCAGCCATTGCGGGCCGGAAACGTAAGGCAGACCTTTATTCAGCACATATTCCACCGCCGGGTTGCCGCGAGACAGGGCGTTGCCGATCACCACCAGGTCGGGTGCCGGCGTGAGCTGTGCCGGATCATAGCCCTGCATCAACTCGATGCCCTGAGCCTCCAGCTGGGTGCTCATGGGCGGGTAGACGTTGGCGTCGGAACCGGTGACGCGATGGCCAAGCTCTTTGGCCAGCACCGCCAGCGACCCCATGAAGGTGCCGCAGATGCCGAGGATATGGATATGCATGAATGACCTCTGAATCGGGCCACCAGGCCCGTAAAAAACTTGTCGCAGGTTAGCACAGCGGCCTGCCTGGCCCTATTGCCCCGTACGCAACCGGGTTTGCTTGCCGAGGGTGCGAATTCATTCGAAAACCGGGCCGAAGGGCCATCCTTTTGGGGGGCGCGGCGAGTCCCTTGGCGAATGATTTCGTCCCCACAGTCGAATGCCACGGCATCGGAGCCGTGGAGCGAGAACCTGGTTTGACAATCAGGACGCAGGGAGTTCGCCCAAGGTCAATCTCGCCAGGATCAAGATGACTCAGGGCCACGAAACCATGACTGCCTCATGCCACTTTCCGTTCGCTCTGGAGGGTGGTTCGAAGCGATGCATCCGAGGACCGCTGATACGCATAAAACGATGCTATCTGATCATTTTTTGCGCACCCGCTATGCGGCAACATGGAATGGCATACCGTATTACGGAACCCCTAAACACCTTCATCTAGAGAATCCCATGAGCTTCGAAATTCGCAAAATCGTCACCTGTATCGAAGAGACCTTCATTGAAGGTGGCAAGGCTGCTGCAAAGCCGGTAACCATGACTGGCGTGGCTGTGGTGCTCCGCAATCCATGGCATGGAAGAGGATTCGTCGAGGACCTCAAACCTGAAGTCAGGGCACACTGCTCCGAACTTGGCGCCCTGATGGTCGAGCGTCTCTGCGCTGCCATCGGTGGTGCTGGCCGGATTGAGGCTTATGGAAAGGCCGCAGTAGTCGGCGAAGAGGGCGAAATCGAACATGCCTCGGCGGTGATCCATACCCTACGCTTCGGCAATCACTATCGTGAAGCTGTCGATGCCAAAAGCTATCTGGTTTTCACCAACAAGCGCGGCGGCGCTGGGACGTCGATCCAGATTCCAATGATGCACAAGGATGACGAAGGCCTTCGCTCGCACTACCTGACCCTGGAAATGCAGATAGAAGATGCGCCCCGGGCGAACGAGATTGTCGCTGTCCTCGGCGCGGCCAATGGAGGACGCATGCATTCGCGCATCGGCAACCGCTACCTGGACCTGCAAGAAATTCAGGCGGAGCAGGCACACAAGTAGTTCTGCCTGGCGACACCCAGGTTATGACTTTCTCCCCCTCGAGCGTCGAGTCACTACCATTCACGGACATTCTGCAGCGCCGACACCAGCCGGTGTTGCCTCCCGTGCAGTCCGCAACTGATTGGGATGCCAGGGCGACTCACTCGATTCAAACAAGGTGCCTGCGTCGAGTCATGGTTGAATGGAAATGCCAGATGAAGGGGACATTCCGCTCATTTCGCGCTCCTCATCTGATGGCTAGACGCGAATTGACGAAAACGCTCGGTGGGCAAGCCTTCGAATACCTCCGCGGGAGTGCCTTGGGCATCGATGCGACCGTCCTGCATAAAGATCACTCGATTGGAAACGTGCCGGGCAAATCCCATCTCATGGGTGACAACCAACATGGTGCAGCCCTCGGACAATCGCACGTGGCTTCCACAGTGCAGACGCTGATCGCTACTACCTCGCCCAGACCTTCCTGTTCGCAGGTGATGATCCCTACGCGGATGGGTAGGCGCGTGTTGATCGGGGGGGTTAAACTGGCGCCTGTCTCACCCTGCTAGCTTCGTTAGGAATCCTTGTGTCCCACTCTGCCGACGACCACTCATCCCTGGCCGCCTTTGCCCTTGAAAGCCCGTCCCCTCTGTATGCAAGAGTCAAAGAGATCATCCTGCAGCAGATCCGGACCGGCGTCTGGGGCCCCAATTCCAAGCTGCCTTCCGAGAGCGAGTTGCTCAATCTGCTCGGGGTGAGTCGGATGACCATCAACCGGGCCCTGCGCGAGCTGACCATCGAAGGCGTGCTAGTACGCCTGCAAGGAGTGGGTACCTTCGTCGCAGAACCGAAAGGCCACGCAGCACTTTTCGAAATCCACAACATCGCTGAAGAGATTGCCGCCCGAGGCCACACGCATCGTTGCCAGGTGATACTGCTCGAAGCCTTGCCGGAAAACTCGCAGCCGGCGATGCCGTTCACTCTGGAAGGCGTCAAGCAGATCTTCCATTCGCTGGTTGTGCACTACGAGAATGAAATCCCCGTGCAGATCGAGGAGCGGTTCGTCAACGCCGCAATCGCGCCCCAGTATCTGCAGCAGGACTTCACCCGTATTACCCCTTATGCCTACCTGGTCCAGCTTGCTCCGCTGACCGAAGGCGAGCATGTGGTGGAGGCGATCCATGCCACGCCCGCCGAATGCAAACTGCTGCGGATCAAGCGCAATGAGCCGTGCCTGCTGATTCGCCGACGCAGCTGGTCAGCTAAAGGTCAAGTCGGCAGCGCACGGCTGGTATACCCAGGTTCGCGCTATCGCCTTGAAGGCCGCTTCGGCCAGTAACAGTCCGTCGGCGCCCCTGGATGAGGGCACCTGAACCATGAGCCGGTAGCCGCCGTCAGACAGCGTGCTTGTCCTCACCAAGCTGTTACCGGCGCGTTACTCAACGCGCAAGACTGTTACTTTTTTTCGACCCCATTTCCCTCGTTGTCCTTTCCTGCCTTGAAAGGCGCGCTCTCCGGCGCCTGCTCTTTCTATTCGCAACCATTTGAAATTATGTGGGTTTACCGCTCATAGCGGAACTCTTCGCAGAGCATTGCTTAGGGATTGGCTCTTTTTTTGCCTCTACTTGTCTATACAGGTTGATATATGGTTATCTGTATAAGACATGACATACCGAGGCGAGCTGACTGGAAGCCCGACCGGACGTTGTCGACATGAGTTCCCGGAACAACAACCCCAGCTTCCGGTAAGTCAGTGAGCGGCTTGAGCCCACGCCCTTGCCGCAGTGATCGCATGAAGGAGTCCACCTTGAACAAGCCAACCCGTTTCCGTGATGTCGAAATCCGCGCCCCGCGTGGCAACCAGCTGAACGCCAAAAGCTGGCTGACCGAAGCGCCGCTGCGCATGTTGATGAACAACCTCGACCCCGAGGTCGCGGAAAACCCGAAGGAACTGGTGGTCTACGGCGGCATCGGCCGTGCCGCGCGCAACTGGGAGTGCTACGACAAGATCGTCGAGACCCTGAAAGAACTGAACGAGGACGAGACCCTGCTGGTGCAGTCCGGCAAGCCGGTCGGTGTGTTCAAGACCCACGCCAACGCCCCGCGCGTGCTGATCGCCAACTCCAACCTGGTGCCGCACTGGGCCAACTGGGAACACTTCAACGAACTGGATGCCAAGGGCCTGGCCATGTACGGCCAAATGACCGCCGGCAGCTGGATCTACATCGGCAGCCAGGGCATCGTCCAGGGCACCTATGAAACCTTCGTCGAAGCCGGCCGCCAGCACTACGACGGCAACCTCAAGGGCAAGTGGGTGCTGACCGCCGGCCTCGGCGGTATGGGCGGCGCCCAGCCGCTGGCCGCGACCCTGGCCGGCGCCTGCTCGCTGAACATCGAATGCCAGCAGAGCCGTATCGATTTCCGCCTGAGCAGCCGCTACGTCGACGAGCAGGCCAAGGACCTGGACGACGCCCTGGCGCGCATCGAGAAGTACACCGCCGAAGGCAAGGCCATCTCCATCGCCCTGCTGGGCAACGCCGCGGAAATCCTGCCGGAGCTGATCAAGCGTGGCGTCCGCCCGGACATGGTCACCGACCAGACCAGCGCCCACGACCCGCTCAACGGCTACCTGCCGGCCGGCTGGACCTGGGAACAGTACCGCGACCGCGCGCAGACCGAGCCGGCGGCGGTGGTCAAGGCCGCCAAGCAGTCCATGGCCGTGCACGTGCAGGCCATGCTGGACTTCCAGAAGCAAGGCATCCCGACCTTCGACTACGGCAACAACATCCGTCAGATGGCCAAGGAAGAAGGCGTGGCCAATGCCTTCGACTTCCCCGGCTTCGTGCCAGCCTACATCCGCCCGCTGTTCTGCCGCGGCATCGGGCCGTTCCGCTGGGCCGCGCTGTCCGGCGACCCGCAGGACATCTACAAGACCGACGCCAAGGTCAAGGAACTGATCCCGGACGACGCCCACCTGCACAACTGGCTGGATATGGCGCGCGAGCGCATCAGCTTCCAGGGCCTGCCGGCACGCATCTGCTGGGTCGGCCTGGGCCAGCGCGCCAAGCTCGGCCTGGCCTTCAACGAAATGGTCCGCCGCGGCGAGCTGTCCGCACCCATCGTGATCGGTCGCGACCACCTGGACTCCGGCTCGGTCTCCAGCCCCAACCGCGAGACCGAAGCCATGCAGGACGGTTCCGATGCCGTCTCCGACTGGCCGCTGCTCAACGCCCTGCTGAACACCGCCAGCGGCGCCACCTGGGTCTCGCTGCACCACGGCGGCGGCGTGGGGATGGGCTTCTCCCAGCACTCCGGCATGGTGATCGTTTGTGACGGTACCGACGAAGCGGCTGAGCGAATCGCCCGCGTGCTGACCAACGACCCTGGCACCGGCGTGATGCGCCATGCCGACGCCGGATACCAGATCGCCATCGATTGCGCCAAGGAACAAGGCCTGAACCTGCCGATGATCACTGGCAAACGCTGAGACCTGACACCATGACAAACCCAAACAACAAATCCGCCGCGCAACCATTGCGCGGGGTTCGAGTGCTCGACCTCAGCCGTGTACTGGCTGGCCCGCATTGCACTGCGATGCTGGCCGACCTGGGCGCGGAGGTCATCAAGTTCGAGGTTCCCGGGCATGGCGACGACAGTCGCCACCTGGGCCCCTTCGGCGACGATGGCGAGAGCGTTTACTTCGGCCTGATCAATCGCGGTAAGCGCAGTGTGGAGCTGGACTTCAAGGCACCAGCCGATCTGGAGCGCTTCTATCAACTGGTGGCAGACGCCGACGTGGTCGTCGAGAACTTCCGCCCTGGCGTGACCCAGCGTCTGGGTATCGATTTCGAGTCCCTGAAAGCACACAACCCGAAGCTAATCTACGCCAGCATTTCCGGTTTCGGCCAGAATGGGCCGCTGTCCAATCGACCCGCCTATGACATCGTCGCCCAGGCCATGTCCGGGCTGATGAGCGTGACCGGCTTCCCGGAAACCGGCCCGACCCGCAGTGGCGAAGCTCTGGGCGATCTGTGCGCTGGTGTCTATGCCGCCTGGGCGATCAGCTCGGCGCTCTTTGCCCGAGAACGCCAAGGCGAAGGAGCCCAGTACATCGACGTTGCCATGTTCGATGTACTGGTCAGCCTGCAGATGACCGGTCTCTCCAACCTGTTCGCCAAGGGCACCGCACCCGGCCTGGTGGGTAATCGTCACCCGGTCTCGACCCCGTTCGACACCTACAAGGCCGCCGATGGCCTGGTCGTGATCGCCGTTGCAAGCGACAAGCTGTTCCGCCGTTTCTGCGAAAGCATGGAGCGCGCCGAACTGGCGGATGACCCTCGTTTCGCCGACGACACCTCACGCACTGTCAACGAATGCTCGTTGCGTGCGGAAATCGAGGATTGGACCAGTTCCCGCTCCGTCGAGCACATCTGCGATCTGCTGCTGGACGCCGGGGTGCCCTCATCCCCCGTCTGGAACCTCGCGCAAGCAACGGGTTGCGAACAGGCCAAATCCCGCCAGTTACTCGTCCAACCCAACGACGACCGTCCACCGCTCGTCCCCCAACCGGTCTTCTTCAACGGCACCAAGCCCAATGCCGCGTTGCGTGCACCTCGTCTTGGCGAGGCGAATTCCCTTTTTGGCCTGAACCATCACGGAGACACCCATGAAATTTGAGCTTGATTCTACTGAACTGGCCGTCGTCGAGTCCGCCGAGCGTGTCTCGCGCGACGTGCTCCAGGCTAACGCCCAACGCTATGACGAAGCCGAAGCGTTCTGCGGGGACAGTCTGAAAGCCTTGGGTGAGCTGGGCTTCATGGGCATCAACCTGCCCGAGACCTACGGTGGCTTTGGTGTTGGCAGCCTGGCGATGAGCCGGGTAGTCGAAGCAGTCGCGGCAGCTTGCGCCTCTACAGCATCGGCCCTCACCGCGCATTTCCTCGCCACCGACTCCATCCTCATCGGCGGCACCGAAGCGCAACGCCAGGAATGGCTGCCACGCGCCGCCACCGGCGAGCTGCTGGGCGCCTTCGGCCTCACCGAACCGGCCGCAGGTTCCAACCCCGCCGACATGCGTACCCGCGCAGTGCGCGAGAACAGCGGTTGGCGCATTCGCGGTAGTAAGCACTACATCACCAACGCTCGCGAAGCCGACTTCATCGTCCTGTACGCCAAGACCGACGCCGATGCCGGGCACCGTGGCATCAGCGCCTTCATGATCCCGAGAGGGACCGAGGGCGTGACCTTTTCCAACCCAGAGAAGACCATGGGTCTGCGCGCCAGCACGATCTATGAACTGGCGCTGGATTGCTGGCTGCCAGAGTCGGCGCTGCTGGGCGATGAGGGGCAAGGCTTCCGCACTGCCATGGAGGTTCTGGACCGCGGCCGGGTCGAGGTTGCAGCCATGTCCCTGGGCATCGCCCGCGCGGCCATGGAGTACAGCCTCAAGTGGGTCGACGAGCGTCAGATCGGTCCCAAACCGTTGTCGGCCTATCAGGGCACCCAATGGCGCCTGGCCGACATGTACACCCAGCTCGAAGCTGCGCGCCTGCTCACGATGCAGGCGGCAGCACGCCGTGACAGCGGTGAACGCTTCAGCCTCGAATCGGCCACCGCCAAACTCTTCGCGGCCGAAGCAGCCGGTTTCATCACCGACGCCGCACTCCAACTGCACGGCGGCTACGGCTACATCCGTGACCTGCCGCTGGAGCGCTTCGTTCGCGATGCCCGCATCCTGCGAATTTTCGAAGGCACCTCCGAGGTCCAGAAAATCATCATCTCTCGCGCCGTACTGGACGCCGCCCGCAAGTAAGCGGAGGCAACCTGGGCGGCTCGTGTCGTCCAGGTCTGTAGGGAATAGCTGTGCATAACAACAATACTGGCGCCATGAACAATGGCGCCGCACGAGGAGAACCTCATGGCTGGTAAGTCCCTTATAGAAACTCGCTCCATTGACTACATCCCCGAACGTGAGCGTCACGGTCGGTTATTCAGTCAGTTCACCCTGTGGTTCGGCGCCAACCTGCAAATCACCGCGATCGTGACAGGGGCCTTGGCGGTGGTGCTGGGCGGCGATGTGTTCTGGTCCCTGATTGGCCTGCTGATCGGCCAGGTATTCGGCGGTATCGTCATGGCCCTGCACGGCGCACAAGGGCCGAAACTCGGCCTGCCGCAGATGATCTCGAGTCGAGTGCAGTTCGGGGTGCTCGGCGCGGTGATACCCCTGGTGCTGGTTTGCCTCATGTACATCGGCTTCAACGCCACCGGCACTGTGCTCGCCGGCCAGGCGATCGGACAGATGGCCAACGTCAGTGATACGGCAGGCATCCTCATCTTTGCCGGCGTGATCGTCGTGCTAACGGTGTGCGGATATCGAGTGATCCACCTGCTAGGCCGCGCTGCCAGCATCCTCGGCATCGTAGCCTTCGCCTACCTGTTCGTGCGCCTGCTCTCGGTCAACGACATCGGTACCCTGCTGGATAACCGGCACTTCAGCTGGAGCACCTTCCTCCTGGCCGTGTCCCTATCGGCATCCTGGCAAATCGCCTTCGGGCCCTATGTTGCGGACTACTCGCGCTATCTGCCGAGCAACACTTCGCCGTTCAAGACCTTCCTCGCCGTAGGCCTGGGCTCAATCATCGGCTCCCAGACTTCGATGGTGCTCGGCGTCTTCGCCGCCGCGCTGGCCGGCAAGGAATTCTCCGGCCATGAAGTGGCCTACATCGTCGGTCTGGGTGCCAGTGGCGTGATGGCTGGTCTGCTGTTCTTCAGCGTGGTTTTCGGCAAGGTGACCATCTCCACCTTGAACGCCTATGGCAGCTTCATGTGCCTCGCCACCATCATCAGTGGCTTCCGCGGCAACCTGACCATCTCCCATGTCCAGCGCTTGCTCTTCGTGCTGTGCATCGTCGGGATATCCACAGCCCTGGCGCTAATCGGCCAGCACTCGTTTCTCAGCGCGTTCAAATCGTTTCTACTCTTCCTGCTGGCCTTCTTCACGCCTTGGAGTGCCATCAACCTGGTCGATTACTACTTCATCACCAAGGAACGCTATGACATTCCAGCGCTGTCGGACCCTGATGGTCGTTATGGTCGCTGGAACTGGATCGGCATTGGCGTCTACGTGTTCGGCGTGATCGTCCAGATGCCGTTCATCGCGACCGGATTCTATACCGGCCCGCTGGTGGCGCACCTGGGTGAAACCGACATCTCGTGGCTAGTGGGGCTGATCATTCCCGCGCTCGTCTACTACCCCCTGGCCCGTCACGGCTTTCGCGGCGCGCCAACACACCTGGTTTCCCCCGGCGATGCCCTCTCCCAGGGACATCGCTAGGGTCTGCGATCGAAATCAGGCAACCGGTGAATCACCTCAACGCCGCCCCGTTCCGGGGCGGCAAACCCTGCCCAGGTTCACAGCCCCATCAACCGGCGCGCCCCAATGAGTCCTGAGCGGGAGGCTATTGCGCACTCAAGAAGAGAAGCTGGACAAACTACACCGATCCCGCTCAACAGCCCTCTGGGCATCCGGCACTTCAATTGAGCGCATGCACTTTCACCTTTAGTACTTCACCGGCTCAACTGAAAATAGCGTAAAAAGCCATGAACCATACCCAGAACTCACACGATCGATTCAATACGCCAGATCGCCTGCGTAAAGCAGCGCTGGATCTATTCATCGACAATGGCTACCAATCGACAAGTTTGCGCGATCTGGCTGCGCACCTTGGCATTCATGCTGGCTCTCTATACCACCACATTGAAAGCAAGCAGAGTCTGTTGTTTGAAATCATAGAAGAATGCATGAGCGACTTGGTCAGTGCCATCAACTCCAATCTGAAACGAGCCAGGGACAACAAGACAAAGCTGCGAGCATTCATCAGAACTTTTATTGAATTTCAAATTAACGAAAAAAAGAAAGTACTCCTGATGCTTCGCGAAAGAAGCAACCTTTCTTTTGAACAACGACAGGTGGTCTCAGCACTAAGAAATGAATATACCAACTGCCTCAAGCACATAATTAAATTCGAGACCAAAGAGACGTCGCACAACGATATAGAATCGAAGTTTCTAGCAAACGGAATAATTGGAATGTTGGAAGGCATTCCGATGTGGGATGAAAGTGACCAGCCCCTACCAACCCAACAAATTGTGGAGCAACTGACCGAAATCATTGTGAGATCTGTTTTTAATCGCTCCTAGCTCAGCATCCACGTCCAGATTTGAACCAACCCTATATACTGCTGCCAAAATTATCGGCAGGAGGCTCTCCGATTCGGCGCTCCTTGCTGACGCAAAGCTCGAAAACCAGACCCTCGAAATACCCTTGAGGCCGTTCTTCACTGGCAACACCTTTTCCAGTCCGGAGCCCGTCACTTCAATAATGCGTGATGGCTACCGAGTCTTTTCCCTGGCGTACGTTGCCATCCAGGCGGCGATAGATGGCCAGGGCATTGTGTTGGGGCAATGCTCGATGATTGCGCATGACCTTGCTGCCGGGCGCCTGATAATGCCGTTTCCGCGGGCACTGCCGCTGCCAACATCGTACTTTCTCATTGGTTCGAAAAGCGCCTTCGGCAAGGAGCACTGCCGCGACTTCCATCGCTGGCTGGTAACCCGCGGACGCGAACAAACAGCCATCAATGCACGCCTATTGGGGTTGCCCAAGTGAATCGATAGCCACAAGCTTTACCTGGGCGGTCAGCTCCGATTCGACCGTACCATCTCGAAAAAGGTCTCGATAATCCGCCGCGAACCCTGCTCGCGCAGGCACACCAGCGTCTCGGTCATGCGCTGCAGGCAGTCGCGGATCGGAAGCACGTGGACGTTCGCACTGACACCTACTTCCGCGCCGGAGACGAACCCGACGCCCAGGCCAGCCGCCACCATCTCGAAGGTGGCCTCGCGCCCCTCCACTTCGATCGCCGGGCGAATCTGCAGGCCAGACCGCTGCATCTCCTCTTCGAGTATCTGTCGGGTCATGGAGCCCCGTTCGCGCAGCACCATGGGCATCTCGGCAAGGTCGGCCAGGACGATCGACTCGCGCTCCGCCCAAGGGTGCGAGCGGGCGACGAAGGCCACCATCGGGCTGCTGCTGAGCACATGAGTAATCAGGCTGTCGTCCTCCACTACCCGGCCCAGCAGGGCGAAGTCGGCCTTGTACTCCTGCAGCCGGCGCAGCGACTCGTCGCTGTTGCCCGTCACCAGGCTGACGCGGATGCCCGGATAGCGATCGCAGAAGCGCGCGATATGCGCCAACAGGTGCACGGGCGAGTCCACCGCCAGGGTCAGGGTGCCGGTTTCCAGCGCCCGGGAGGTCGTCAGCAGTTCCTGCGCCTCGGCCTCGGCGGCGAACAGACGCAGGGTGATGGTCAGGAGGCGTTCGCCCAAGTCGGTCAGCTGCACCGAACGCTTGTTGCGGTGGAACAGCAGGATGCCGAAACGCTCCTCCAGTTTGCGCACCTGGTCCGACACAGCCGGCTGGCTAAGGAACAGGCTTTCCGCCGCGCGGGTGAAGTTGCCGTGTAGCGCCACGGCGTGAAATGCCTTGAGCTGGGCCTGGGAAACCGCCATGACACCCCCAATAAATAAGCTCAACTTATTTTTGAAATACTATAAATCGATTTTTTTTATTTCTTCAAAATTGTTTTGATCGGCTTCACCGCAAAGCGCCCTCACCAGAACAACGCTGGAGACGATCATGACCAAAGCCGAATACCCCACCTCCCATCAGCCCTTGGCCGCTCCTGCCCTGGGTGAACCCTACCTGCTCACACCCGGCCCACTGACCACCTCCAAGGCCACCAAGGAAGCCATGCTGCGGGACTGGGGCTCCTGGGACGGTGCCTTCAACCTGGTGACCGCCGAAGTGCGCCAGGAACTGCTGGCCATGGCCGGCGTGCACGACGACAGTTTCGCCTGCGTCCCGCTGCAAGGCAGCGGCAGCTTCTCGGTGGAAGCGGCACTCGCCACCGCTATCCCACGTGACGGCAAGGCCCTGGTGCTGATGAACGGTGCCTACGGCCAGCGTGCCACCAAGACTCTCGACTACCTCAGCCGCGCCTACATCACCCTGGACAAGGGCGACTACCTGCCGCCGCAGCCTGAAGAAGTGGACGCCCTGCTCAAGGCCAACCCGGACGTCACCAACGTCTTCGTCGTCCACTGCGAAACCAGCTCCGGCATCCTCAATCCGCTGCGCGAAATCGCCGACGTGGTGAAGGCCCACGGCAAGAGCCTGATCGTCGACGCCATGAGCTCCTTCGGAGCGGTGCCACTGACAGTCAACGAGATCGCCTTCGACGTGCTGGTGTCCTCTGCCAACAAATGCATCGAGGGCATCCCGGGCTTCGGCTTCGTGATCATCCGCCGCTCCGTGCTGGAGGCCGCCAAAGGCCGCGCCCACTCCCTCTCCCTCGACCTCTACGAGCAGTGGATCTACATGGAGCGCACCGGCCAATGGCGTTTCACTCCACCGACCCACAGCGTGGTGGCGTTCCGTAAGGCCCTTGAGCAACACAGCGCCGAGGGTGGCGTGCAAGGCCGCCTGGCGCGCTACACGCGCAACCGCGACGTGCTGGTCGCCGGCATGCGCGAACTGGGCTTCAAGACCCTGCTGGAAGACCGCTGGCTATCGCCGATCATCACCACCTTCTTCAGCCCGGAACATCCGAACTTCGAGTTCAAGCGCTTCTACGAAGAACTCAAGGCCCGTCAATTCATCATCTACCCGGGCAAGCTGACCGTGGCCGAAAGCTTCCGCATCGGCTGCATCGGGCAGATCGACGAACCGATCGTCCGCCAGTTGCTGCGCGCCATTGCCGACTCGTTGGAAGCGATGGGTGTGCAAATGGATAAGCCGGCAGCCTGACCGAACCCTCCCTTTAAGGTCGTCCGCCGTCCTGAGAGCGACTGCGCTGCGGGTAGCGCGAGCGTGGCGCGACGACCTCTTTCTGAAACATCGACCTGGATAATCAGCCGCTCGGCGAGGCCGGGCAGGAGCCAAGACTAGCGCCAAACCTCAACCATCCGCCTGACGCCACGCCCACTGCCATCTGACCAAGGTCGTGCGTTTAGACAGCACAGCAGTACTGAAAACAAAAACAACCTCCCTATTTGCACTGTCCGGCAACCCATACGGGGTCAGAACACCATGAACAACACCGCAGGAGCCCTCGCAAGCGGCTGGAAGTCCCTCCAGCGCTGGCGCGTCCAGATCTTCCTTATCACCTGGCTGGCCTATGCCGCCTTCTACTTCACCCGCAAGGCGTTTTCCGTTGCCAAGCTCGGCATCGGCGAAGACCCGAGCTTCGAGCTCGACAAGGCCATGATGGCCAACCTGGATGCGCTCTACCTGGTGGCTTACGCCCTTGGCCAGTTCACCTGGGGCATCTTTGCCGACCGTTTCGGCCCACGCGTAGTGGTGCTGGGCGGCCTCATCGTCTCCTCTCTCGCCGCCCTGGCCATGGGCACCTTCGCCACCCTGCCGATCTTCGCCACCTGCATGCTGGTACAGGGCTTTGCCCAGTCCACGGGCTGGTCGGGGCTGTGCAAGAACATCGGTAGTTTCTTTGCAACCCGCGAACGCGGCCGCGTGCTTGGCTACTGGAGCACCTGCTACGCCTTCGGTGGGCTGGTAGCAACACCCTTCGCCGGCTGGTGGGCCTACGAGGTGTTCCACGACTGGCGCATGGCGTTCATGTCCAGTGCTGCGGTGGTAATGGCGGTGGCGATCCTGTTCTACTTCCTGCAGCGCAACCGGCCGCAGGATGTCGGCCTGCCCCCTGTCGAGATCGAACCCAACAGTACCGTTACGGGGCCGCGCGAAAGCCATTGGGCCAGCCTGCGCAAGATCATGAAGAACCGCACCGTGCTGGTCCTCGGCCTTGCCTACTTCCTGCTCAAGCCCGCGCGCTACGCCATCCTCCTGTGGGGGCCGGTGATCGTCTACGAACGCATGCCGGCAATTGGCAAGGTGGCATCCGCCATCGTCCCCACCGCCTTCGAGGTCGCCGGCCTGGTAGGCCCGATTCTCATCGGCTTCATGTCTGACAAACTCTTCGGTGCTCGCCGCATACCGGCGTGCGTACTGAACCTGCTGGCCCTGACCGTGTGCCTGGCGCTGTTCGTACCCGCCATGCAGAGCGGCAGTCTGTACCTGGTGGTCGGCCTGCTGTTCATGATGGGCATGACCCTCTACGGCCCGGACTCGATGATCAGCGGCTCGGCAGCCATCGACTTCGGCACCAACGAGGCCGCCGGCACCGCCGCAGGCTTCGTCAACGGTTGCGGCTCGGTCGGCGCCATCCTCGGCGGCCTGCTTCCAGGCTACTTCGACACCACCACCGTATTTCTCGTGTTCACCGCCGCCGCGCTGCTGGCCAGCCTGATGCTGGTGCCCTTCTGGAACAGCCGCCCTCAAACCCTGGAAGTCAGCAGCCCCCTCACGGCCAACGGACAACCGGAACTGGCCGGTGCCAGGTCCTGATCCCTCCTCCCTTACGCACAACCTCGCTGGAGCAATCACCATGCAATACAAGCAACCTACCCACCTTCAAGCCGCCATCCTCGACTGGGCCGGTACCGTCGTAGACTTCGGCTCCTTCGCACCGACACAGATCTTCGTCGAAGCCTTTGCCGAGTTCGGTGTCGCCGTCTCCCTGGAAGAAGCTCGCGGCCCGATGGGCATGGGCAAATGGGATCATATCCGTACCCTCTGCGACCTGCCGCAGATCGCCGAGCGCTACCGCGCCGCCTTCGGCCGCCTGCCGACCGATGACGACGTCACCGCCATCTACGAACGTTTCATGCCGCTGCAGATCGAGAAGATCGCCCTGCACTCGGCGCTGATTCCCGGTGCCCTCAACGCCATCGCTACCCTGCGCGGCAAGGGCCTGAAGATAGGCTCCTGCTCCGGCTATCCGGCGGTGGTGATGGAGAAGGTCGTGGAGTTGGCCCGCCAGAACGGCTACGTCGCGGATCACGTGGTCGCCACCGACGAAGTCCCCAACGGTCGCCCGCACCCGGCCCAGGCTCTGGCCAATGTGGTTGCCCTCGGCATCGATGACGTGGCCGCATGCGTCAAGGTCGACGACACCTGGCCAGGCATCCTCGAAGGCCGCAGCGCCGGCATGTGGACTGTCGCCCTGACCTGCTCGGGCAACGCCCTTGGCCTGACGTATGACCAGTTCAAGGCCCTGTCGGCTGAGAAGCTGGCCCAGGAGCGTGCGCGCATCGGCCAGATGTTCGAAGGCTCCCGCCCGCACTACATGATCGACACCATCGCCGAACTGCCGGCAGTGATCGATGACATCAACGCCCGCCTCAAGCGCGGCGAGACCCCGCAAGGGGCCTGATAAGGAAAAGGGGGCACGCGTCAGCCCCTCCCCCGGCGGGCAAGGATGCCCGCCACCTGCCCCCTGGGTTTATCCCTCCCCAGCCAAAGTAATGGCTATGTCTGGCTGCATTCTCCTACAAGACTCTCTGCTCACGGTCGATACCTGGAGACAGCGCGGCCCTGAAACAAAAATGGCGCCGATCAGCGGCGCCATTGGCGGGAGAGCGTCCGTCAGCCGAGGGCTATCACAGCCTTGAGCATCACCTTGAACGCCTCCACCTGTTCATCGCTGAACTGGGCGAAGACTTTCTCCTGTTGTTCCCGTGCGATACGCCAGAGCGCTTCGGCCTGGTCCTGGCCGGCAGGCGTGAGGATGTAGCCGTCCTCGGCATCGGCGACCATGCCCTTGCGCTTGAGGATCGCCACCGCCTCCTCGATCTCGCGCCTGGGCATCGCCACTTCGCGCTGCAAGCTGCAGAGGCTCAGCCCCGCGTCGGTCTCCAGAACCATCAGCATGCGCGCCTCGCTGGTGCGCAGCCCGGTAGACAGTTGCTTCGGTTGGTAGTCGGCCTGATAGCTGCGTACTGCCTGGGTCATCAGGTAGTAGAGGTTGTGGCTAAGGCGCCCCTGGAAGGCGCTGAAGGGTGCCTGACCTTCGACTTTCTGGGTCATGCGGGTATGCGGCAGGACCATCGAGTAAGCGCCCTGGTGGTAGAGCAGCGGCGAGCGGCCGAAGTCGTCGAAGGCGACGACCTTGCCGATCAGGATCCAGTGGTCGCCACCATCGACCTGTTGGTGCATCTCACACTGGAAGCGCGCGGCGCAGTCGGCGAACAGCGGCGCGCCGCCGACACCCTTTTCATAAATGATGCCGTCGAACTTGTCCTCCCGCGGGCGGGCGAACTGGTTGGACAGGTCGATCTGGTCGGCGGCCAGGATGTTCACGGCAAAATGCGAGGCCTGTTCGAACACTTCCAGGCTGCTGGAACGTTTGTCGATGCTCCAGAGCACCAACGGCGGTTCGAGGGAGACCGAGTTGAAACTGTTGGCGGTGACGCCCGCCTTGGCACCGGCGGGCGTGGCAGCGGTGACGACGGTCACGCCGGTGGCGAAATTGCCCAGGGCACGGCGAAAGGCTCGGGAGTCGAAAGAGGGTTCAACGGCAGTCATGGCACAACTCCTGGCTGCCGCCTCATTGGGCGGCAGCGCGATGGTTCTGGGGTCGGGGCCAGGGGATTGGCCGGCCCGCACGCAAGCAGGCTGGTGCAAGTGTCAAACCATGCTGGGATCGGGTTCCAGGCCCATCAGCTCGCGACCGAGGATCTGTGCACAAACGTCGTAGTCGGTGTAGGCGTGGGCGCCGGTCATGTGCGAGTCACGGAACAGGCGCTGCATCTCGTTGCTCTCAAACCAGCTGGTGCCGCCCGCCGCCCCGAAGAGGCGATCCACGGACTGGATGCACATCTTCACCGCATAGGCCTGATTGGTGCGCCAGAACGCCAGGGTTTCGCGGCTCGGGTATTGGTGTCGCTCACCATGTTCGGCGTGCTCCTGCCAGGTCTTTTCCAGGAAGGCACGGGCGGCCGCGACCTGATGGGTGGACTCGGCCAGGCGCATCAGCGCCGGGGTGGCGGTGCCAACGTTGACCCCGGTGTAGGCGCGGACGCGATTCCTGGTCTTCTCCTTGTATGCTTCGAGCATGCGCTCGGCGATGCCCAGGCTGATTGCGGCGAAGCCGCTGGCGAAGTACGGGCGGTACGGGGAGTAGAAGATCTTGCTGTCCGGGTACAGGCCAAAGCCGTCCGACCGGCCTTCCATCATGTCCTTGGCCGCCTGGATGCGGTAATTGGGGACAAAGGCATCCTTGATGATCAGGGTCTTGGTGCCGCTGCCCTTCATGCCGGCGGCGAACCAGTCGTCACGGATTTCGTAGTCGCTGCGCGGCAGCACGGCGAAGCAGTAAACCTGTTCACCCTCGGCATTCTTGCGACGGCAACCGACGATGGCCCACTCTGCGTGGTCACTGCCACTGCTCCAGCCCATCTCGCCGTTGAACAGCACGCCGCCCTCGACCTCTTCCACCTTGCCGAACGGCGCGATGCTGCTGCTCGCCGTAGCATCAGGGTTTTCGCCCCAGACTTCGTCCTGCAAGCGGGAAGAGAACATCGCCAGTTGGTGGCTATGGGTGCATAGCAGGCTGAAGGCCCAGGCAGTGCTGGCGCAGGCGCCGGCCAAAGCCACGACGCAATCGGCGAACTCGGGCAGGGAAACCTCCATGCCGCCGTACTTTTTCGGCTGCAGCGCGCGGTGCATGCCGATGCCTTTGAGCAGGGTGATGTTTTCCCCAGGGACCATCCTGACCTGCTCCGCCCTGGACGCATTGGCGGCGATGGCCGGGAGGATGGCTTTGAGATCTTCGAGGAGAGGGTTTGGCTTTTTCATGTCGTGGCCCTGCTTATTGTTAGTACTTGGATGAGGCCAGGCAGGCAGTTGAACGCAACCGTGACTGTTGCGAAACACCAGAGCCTGTGTAGTAAACCCAAGTGGGTGCAGGGGGATTATGGAGCGGGGGCAGGAGGCCAAAAATGCACGTTACGCACTCCAGATTGTACTTTTCATGAAGCGCTGTGCATCCCTTTAGCATCCGGCGCACTGGCGAACGGTGCTGACACTGAAGCCGGCCTCGTTCGCGAGCAAGCTCGCTCCTACAGAGGGAGCTGACGACCGAGCGCGGCCCAGGCGATCAGGGTTTGATTTGCTTCAACTCATTGAGAAGATCGAGGAGTTGCTTGAGCTTCTCCTCGCCGAACTGTTCCTGGATCTTCTGGTAGTTACTTTCCATGCCTTCGCTCATGGAGACGAAACACTGCTGTCCTTTCTCGGTGAGGTTCACCAGCACACGGCGCTGGTCCTGCGGCGCCTTGCGTCGCACCACCATGCCATCGCGCTCCAGACGCGCCAGTACACCGGTCATGCTCGGTTTGAGGATGCAGGCCAGGTCGGCAAGCTGATAGCTCTCCAGTTCGCCATGCTGGCGAAGCAGGCGGATGACCCGCCATTGCTGTTCGGTCAGGTCGTGCTGGTTGAGTAGGGGACGGAAGAAGCTCATGGCCGCTTCACGAGCTTGCAACAGGGTCAGGGTAAGCGAGGGTCTGGGGCTGGGCATGGTTGGCGGGGACCGGGACAGTATTCGTGAAGATTTTAACGAAAAAAAGGCTCGACGCTAGCGATCTCCACGGTGGGCCGTCATACCGGCCCCAGCCAGGGGCCGACGCAAGGATCGCCTCAATCGACGCGGCGTATCTCAAAATGGCGCTTCTTGCCCAGACTGAGCCGCCACGTCGAACCCTCCGTTGGTAGATGCGCGTCGGCATCCTTCACGCCCGCGTCATCGAGGCGGATTCCACCTCCCGCGGCCAGTCGTCGTACTGCGCTGCGTGACGGCTGCAGCCCCGCCGCCAACAAGACGTCGGCCAGTGAAATACCCCGCGCAAGCTCGGCCCCGGTGACCATCAGCCGGGTCAAGCCATCAGCCGCAGAATTCTGTTCGAACACGCCACGCGCAGCAGCTTCGGCCACCCGCGCCGCAGCCTCGCCATGAGCCAGGGTGGTGGCGGCATTGGCCAAGATGACCTTGGCCTGGTTCAGCTCGGCGCCTTGCAAGGCACCCAGGCGCCGTACCTCGTCCAACGGCAGCTCGCTGAAAAGGGCGAGGAAGCGCCCGACATCGCGATCGTCGCAGTTGCGCCAGAACTGCCAGAAGTCGAAGGCCGACAGTCGATCGCCATTGAGCCACACCGCGCCGTTGGCGGACTTACCCATCTTGCGCCCGTCGCTGGTGGTCAGCAGCGGCATGGTCAGGCCGAAGAGCCGGGCACCGCCCTGACGACGCGACAGTTCCACGCCGTTGATGATGTTCGCCCACTGGTCGGCACCGCCCAGTTGCAGGGTGCAGCCATGCCGGCGGTCCAATTCGGTGAAGTCATGGGCCTGCAGCAGCGTGTAGCCGAATTCCTGGAAGGACAGCGAGTGCTCGCGATCCAGGCGCTGGCGCACGGCATCGAAGGTCAGCAGGCGGTTGACCGAGAAGTGCCGGCCCACCTGATTGAGAAACTGCAGGTAACCGATGCCATCCAGCCAGCCGGCGTTGTCTACCACCAGGCCGGCGCCCTCCCCCAGGTCCAGGTAGCGCGCGAAGCAACCGGTGATACCGGCGATGTTCCGCTGGATCTGAGCCTCATCGAGCATGGGGCGGCTTTCGTCGCGGAAGCTGGGGTCGCCAATACGCGTGGTTGCGCCACCGATCAGCAGAATTGGGCGGTGCCCGGCCTTTTGCAGCCAGCGCATCAGCATCAGGCCCTGCAGGTGGCCGACGTGCAAGCTGTCGGCAGTGGCGTCGAAACCCAGGTAGGCGGTGACCGGGCTGTCGGCCAGATGCTCGCGCAGGCCGTCGAGGTCGGTGCACTGATGCACGAAGCCACGCGCCTGGAGCAGCTCGAGAAGGTCGGAATCGAGATTATTCATAGCAGTCTCCTGAAGGGTTGAAGGCCCGAGGAGACAGGGAGAAGGTAGGTTCCGAGCCGCCTCAGGCGGATCGGCATGCGCGTAGCATCTACCGCCTCGTATGAGTGGGCAGATAACGGTAATACGCGTTGAGGTAATTCATTAACTTATTCATGATTGCGCACTCTACCGGTTTAAGAGATCAGGTCAAGCCATGAGTGCAATGATTCGCCAACAGCCCAACATGACCTTGGCACTGGCTATGCCGGCGCTACAAGCCACGCTGGAGCAGGCCATTGAGTCGCAGGTGCGCATCAGCATTGCGCTGGTAGACGCGGCCGGCCAGCTGATCCACATGGCGCAAATGGACGGGGCACCGCTCCAATGCCGCGACATCGCACTGAACAAGGCTCTCACGGCCGCCGGCTTCGGTATCGCCACTTCGGAGTGGGGTGCACGTCTGGAGAAATGCTCGCCTGCCGTGCAGCAGGGATTACCGCTACAGCCCAGGCTGGCGCTGTTCGGCGGCGGTGAGCCGGTGCGCTGGCGCGGTGATGTGATTGGGGCAATCGGCGTCTCGGGAGCCTCCGAGCAGGTGGACACCCGCTGCACCCAGGCGGGCGTGCAGCGGGCGCTGGCAATGCTGAAAGGTTGAACGCCTCAGGGCCGCAGTGGAATCACCGGGCCGAGGTAGTTGTTCGCTTGCTCGATATCGTCCTGACCAAGGGCACCGACGGAGGCGCTCAAGCGCAAGCGGGCCAACAGGTAGCGCAGCTTGGCTTCGAGCAGGTCGCGACGGGTGATGAAGGCCTGTTCCTCGGCATTGAGGATGTCGAGGTTGGTGCTGGTACCGGCCTGGAAGCCCTTGCGCGCCGAATCCTGGGCGCGCTCACTGGAGACCACCGCCAACTCCAGAGCTCGCACCCGCGCCTCGCCACTTTGAACACCACGAAACTCGCGGGTGGTACCGGACAGCACGTCCTCACGGGTGGCATTCAGCTCTTCCCGAACGCGTTCGCGGTTGGCCGCTGCCTGGCGAACCTGGGCACTGGTTGATCCGCCCAGGTAGAGCGGCATGCGGAACTCGACGCCCACCGAGCCGTATTCGTTTTTCTGGTTTTGGGTGGAAACCGAGTCGCTCTCGGAATCGTTGTAGGCAGCAACGAAGTCCAGGGTTGGCCAGTGCCCGGCGCTGGCGCGCTTGACTTCTTCCTCGGCGATCTGCACACCCAGCGTGCGTGCCTGGATCGTCGGGTTATTGGCCCGGGCGTCGTTGATCCAGTCCTGTAGATTGGGCGGGTCGAGCGGTGGTGTGGGGAACTCGGTGCGCAAAGTAGTGACTTCTTCCGGTACCACGCCCAGCAGCTCCTGCAACAGCCGGCGGGCGACCAGCAGATTATCCTCGGCCTCGATCAGCTCGGCCTGGGCCAAGTCGCGGCGAGCGGTGGCCTGGTCGACGTCCGTGACGGTGCCGTCACCCAGTTCGAAGCGGCGTTTGGCTGCAGCCACCTGCTGCTCGAATGCCTTCAGCCGCACCTTGGCCAATTCGATCGTTTCCAGCGCCAGCAACACAGCGAAATAGCGGCTGCTCAGGCTGAGGGCCGATTCCTGGGTCTTGGTATCGAACACATAGTCGCTAAACAGGGTGCGCTGCTTGCCCTGGCGATACTCGGCCATCTTCTGCTTGTTGAAGATCGGTTGCCGCAGCTCCACCACTGCTCCTTTGGAGTCGTACTCGAGGTCGGTCTCGACGGTTCGGCCGAGGACGGTGTCCTGCTCGCTGGTCCCATCGATGCGTCTCCAGAAGGCGGTGGAGTTGATCTGCGGCAGCACACCCGCCTTGCCCAGTTCCTTGTACTCCTGCCCGGCCTCACGCTCATGGACCGAGGCGAGATAGGTGGGCCCCTGATTCTGGAAGGTATTCCAGGCTTCCGTGAGATCCATGGCCGACACTGACGTGGTGTAGACGCCCAGCAAAGCGGCAATGGCCATCCGGCTGGTCATATCACTGCTCCTTGAATGCGGTGTCGACACGTCCCATGAGGGGCTTCATCAAATAGCTCATCAGGCTGCGTTCACCGGTCTTGATGGTGACCGTAGCCGGCATGCCCGCGCGGATGTTGTTCACCCCAAGGAGTTTCATGCCCTCATCGGTGACCTCCACCTGGGCGAGGTAATACGGTTGCTTGCTCGCCTCATCCACCAGACGATCGGCTGCAACAGTAAGGACGCGTCCCGGGATGTTCGGCGTCTGCGCATGGTTGAAGGCCGGGAAGGTGATGTCCACCGGCAGCCCCGGGGCCATTTTGTCGATGGCCTGGACCGGGACCTGGGCATCGACTTGCAGGGGCTCCTTGTCCGGAATCACATCCATGATCCTTGCGCCAGGCTGGATGACGCCGCCGATGGTGGCGATGTTGAGCCCCAGGACAATGCCGTCGATGGGCGAACGGATCACCGTGTTGTCCACTTGGTAGTCGATGGAGCGGAGCTTCTCGGACAGCGAGGTCGCCTCCTTCTGCACATCGGTAAGTTGCGACTCGACCTCCTTCTGGAAGTCCTGCTCGCGCTGCAGTATGCGCAGCTTGAGTTCGGCAATCTGGTTTCTGGTGCGGCCTATGTCAGCGATGTTCTGGGCCATTGAGCCATTCAGCTCGGAGGCATTGCGCTCCAGCTCGAGCATTCGGTTGCGCGGTATGTAGCCTTCGGCCGCCAGGCTGCGAACGCCATCCAGCTCCTGCTTCAGGAAATTCGACTGATTGACCCGGGTGTTCTGAACCTGGCGCAGCCCGTTGAGCTGTTCCTCCGCGCCGTTCAGGTTCTCGTGGAGGATGCTGATTTCACCGACCAACGCCTTGCGGCGCGTATGGAACAGGCGCTGTTGCAGGGCGATGGCCTCCATCAGGCGCGGATCGCCACTGAATCGCTCCAGCAGCTCCGGCGAGAAGATCACCTGCTCGGCGCCATCGCGTTCAGCAGACAGCCGGTCCTCCACTGTCTTGGCGACGATGTACTGGGAGCTCAGGGCGCCCTGTTCGGCGATCGCCTGGGTCGGGTCCAGCAGGACCAGCTCCTGGCCGGCCTTCACGATGTCACCCTCACGCACCAGGATTGCATCGACGGTGCCGCCAGTGAGGTGCTGGATGGTCTTGCGTGCATTGGTCACGTTGACCGTCGCATTGGCGACCACACCCGCATCCAGCGGAGCCAGTACCGCCCAGGCGAGGAAACCGCCAAACCCGGCGAGGACCAGCCACACACCCCAGCGCGCCGGGCGCGCATCGTCGGTATCGACCTCTGGCGGATTGTCGACCAGCACCAGAGCCTTGCTTTCACTTAACGCTTGCATGATCTGTCACTCCTTCGCCCGGACCGACGACAGGTTCGGTGTCCCCACCGAAGGCATGACGCTGGCTTGGCGCAAGGCCGCAAAGACCTCCTCACGCGGACCGAACAACTGCATGCCGCCGTCGCGCAGCAGCAGGACCTTGTCCACCGTGCCCAGCACGCTCGGTCGGTGGGAAATGAGCACGAGTGTCTTGCCTCGCTTCTTCAGATCGAGGATCGCCTCGACCAGTGCAGCCTCTCCCACGTCGTCGAGGTTGGCATTGGGCTCATCCAGGACGATCAACGAGGGGTCTCCATAAATGGCGCGGGCCAGCGCAATGCGCTGTTTCTGCCCACCCGAGAGCGGGCTGCCATCGACCCCGAGAACCGTGTCGTAGCCCCGCTCGAAGCGCAGGACCATTTCATGGACCCCGGCACGCTTGGCGGCCAGGATCACCTCTTCGCTGTTCACCTCGCCGAACCGGGCGATGTTGTCGGCAATCGTCCCCTCGAACAGTTCCACGTCCTGCGGCAGGTAGCCAATCCAGGGCCCCAACTCTTCCTTGTTCCATTGAAAGATGTCGGCGCCGTCCAGCCTCACCTTGCCCGACTGGGCCGGCCACACCCCCACCAGCAGGCGGGCGAGCGTCGACTTGCCGGCCGCGGACGGACCGATGATCCCCAAGGCCTCGCCCGGGGCCAGGCTGAAGTTGATACCGCGCAAGATAGTGGTGACGCCGCCGGGAGCCGCCGTCATGGCCTGCTCTACCGAGAGCAGGCCGGCTGGTTTGGGCAACGACATGGGGTTGGGCCGCGCGGGGAAGTCCTGCAGCAACTTCGACAGCCGATCCCAGGACGATCGCGTCGTGAGCAGTTGCTTCCAGACTGAAATGGCCTGCTCGACCGGCGCCATCGCCCGGCCGCTGAGGATGGAGCTGGCGATCATCATGCCGGCAGTGATATCGCCCTTGATCGCCAGCCACGCGCCGGCACCAAGGATCGTCGATTGCAGGGTAATGCGCACGAACCGGCTGGCGCCATTGATGTAGGCAGCGCGGTCGGAGGCCAGGGTCTGCATCTCCAGGATGCGTTTGTGGTTGCCGTACCAGCGTTTGCGGATCGAAGGCAGCATCCCCATCGCCTCGATCACTTCGGTATTGCGCAAGTTGTTGTTGGCAAAGCTCCCTGATGCCATCGACGCCTGATTGGCCTCTGCCAGCGGGCCGCGAGTCACCACCTCGGTGAGGTAGGCAAGGCAGAACAGCAGCATCGACCCCAGCAGCGTGATGAAGCCCAGCAGTGGGTGAACAAGGAAAATCACCAACAGGTAGATGGGCGTCCAGGGGGCATCGAAGAACGCGAACAGCCCGTTACCCGTCAGGAACTGGCGCACCTGGGAAAGGTCCGCGAGCGCCTGTGCAGGGTTGCCACCGGCACGCCGCAGGTTGCGCTCGAACGAAGCCGTGAAGATCCGTTGGTTCAAGCCCATGTCCAGGCGGTTGCCAAGGCGGATCAGCACGGTCGAGCGCACCACCTCGATCAGCCCCATGAGCACGTAGAGCCCGACCATCAGGACGGTGAGCATGACCAGGGTGGTCACGTTGGCGCTTGCCAGCACCCGATCGTAGACCTGCAGCATGTAGAGCGCCGGGGCCAGCATCAGCATGTTGATCACGCCACTGAATGCGCCAACCACGTAGAAGGTATGGCGCAGCCTGTGGAACACTTCGGACAGTTCGGAACGGGGCTTGGAGGAAGCCTTCATATCGGCGCTCCACGAGCAAAATGGTGGGCTCGGTCACGACCGACCGCCCTCTTGTAATTGGCGCCTCGGAGGCAATAACCCCATTGCCCACACAGAAGCCTACCCACATGCTTAGCCAAGACTTGTCCACTGCGCCAGTCAGGAAGGCGACGGACTGACAGCTGTCGGCTTAACTCCGACCAGCGTCATGCAGAATCAAACAAGAACTTCTCTCGAATGTTGCGCAAGTCCCGATCCAGAACGCCTCCGACCAGTAGTCACAGGGACTGAAAGGGTATTCGAAGGGGAAAAACGATCAGCTTGACGCCAATTTTCCGGCGACCCCTATGCGCGCAGGCGCAATGCCAGGCTGTGGCGCAGCATGTCCAGCAGAGCCTCCACCAACACCACCGCCTCGCTGGCCAGGGAATAACTGCCCGGAACCATCAGCCAGTTGGTCTGCAGGCCTTCCACATAGGCATGCACGCTGACCGCCGCGCGGTGGCAGTCCAGGTCGGCGGGCAGCTGGCCACGCCTCACAGCATTGCCCAACGCCCTGGCGATACGCACATCGCATTCGGCACTGGTCGCTTCCAGACGCTGGCGAAGATCTCCCAGCTCATCGATGTACTCACATTTATGCCGGAGGATCTCGTTGATCCTGCGGCTCTGGGGCTCCAACTCCACACGTTGGAGCAAATGCACCAGCAGTTCGCGCATTCGCCCGAGCGGGTCCGGCTCATCCTCGCTCTCGCTGGCACGCGCCAGGTCTTCCAACGGGAGGCGCATGCGCTCAAGCATGGCGTGGAACAGATCGGCCTTGTTCTCGAAATGCCAATAGATCGCCCCACGGCTGACCCCGGCTGCCGCTGCAACCTCGGCCAGAGAGGCTCGGGAGACCCCGCGCTCGTGGAAAACCCGCTCGGCCGCGTCAACGATTTGCGCGCGGGTTTCCTCTGCTTCCTCTTTCGTGCGTCTGGCCATCAGCCTGCCGACCTTCCTAATTGACTGAGCGAAAACTCCTCAGCTCACTGACACAAAATCTGACAGTGGTTGAGAAAGATTCCGTTTACAAACATTCATGCACGTAAGTATATTCAACAGCCTCCAAATGAATCCAGAACTCCCCGTCTAGAGCGCGTCCCGACCAAGGGGCCGCCGTCAGTACCAACGAGGTCCCAGCAAAATGCATATGAAGCCAGCCTTGGCCGCATTGGTCTCCGCCGTCGCACTGGCCGTGCTCAGCCTGAGCGGCTGCCAGGAAGCCTCTGCCCCACCGCCCAGCCAGACGCCCAAGGTCGGCGTCGTGACCCTGCAGGCCCAGCCCTTCACGCTGACTACCGAACTCCCCGGCCGCACTAGCGCCTACCGCATCGCAGAAGTACGCCCGCAGGTCGACGGCATCATCCAGAAGCGCCTGTTCACCGAGGGCAGCGAGGTCAAGGCCGGGCAGCAGCTCTACCAGATCGACCCGGCGGTCTACTCGGCCAGCTACAAGAGCGCCCAGGCCAGCCTGGCCTCGGCCAAATCGCTTGCTGAGCGCTACAGGGATCTGGTCAGCGACCAGGCAGTGAGCAAGCAGGCCTTCGATGAATCCCAAGCTGCACGCCTGCAAGCCGAAGCTGCGCTGGAAAAGGCCCGCATCGATCTGCGCTACACCAAGGTGCTAGCGCCTATTTCCGGTCGCGTCGGGCGCTCCGCCGTCACCGAGGGGGCGCTGGTGAGCAACGGCCAGACACTGGCTATGGCCACCATCCAGCAGCTCGATCCGATCTATGTGGACGTCACCCAGTCGACCAGCGACCTGCTCCGCCTGCGCCGCGAGATGGCCGAAGGGCAGCTGCAGAAGGCCGGCCAGAATGGCGCCCGCGTCACCCTGACCTTGGAAGACGGCAGCCTGTACCCCCATGAGGGCACCCTGGAGTTCTCCGAGGTTTCTGTGGACGAGGGCACCGGTTCGGTGACCTTGCGCGCCGTGTTCCCCAACCCCGAGCACGACCTGCTGCCCGGCATGTTCGTCCATGCGAGCCTGAGCTCTGCGGTCAAGCAACAGGCCATCCTCGCGCCACAGCAGGGCATCACGCGCGACCTCAAGGGCCAGGCCACCGCCCTGGTGGTGAACGAAGAGAACAAGGTGGAGCTGCGCCACCTCAAGGCCGATCGCACCGCCGGCGACCGCTGGCTGGTTAGCGAAGGGCTCAACCCCGGCGACCGACTGATCACCGAAGGCCTGCAGTTCGTTCGCCCCGGGGCTGAAGTGCAAGCTGCCCCCGCAACCAACGTCGCCAGCCAGCAAGCGGCAGGCGACGGCCTGGCCAAGCGCCCCTGAGGAGCCTGCTAGATGTCTAAGTTCTTCATCGATCGCCCGATCTTCGCCTGGGTGATCGCGCTGGTGATCATGCTCGCCGGCGCCTTGTCCATTCTCAAATTGCCGGTAAACCAATATCCCAGCATCGCCGCGCCGGCAGTGGGTATCTCGGTCAGCTATCCGGGCGCTTCCGCACAGACGGTGCAGGACACCGTGGTGCAGGTCATCGAGCAGCAGCTCAACGGCATCGACGGTCTGCGCTACATCTCCTCGGAGAGCAACTCCGACGGCAGCATGACCATCACTGCCACCTTCGAGCAGGGCACCAACCCTGACATCGCCCAGGTGCAGGTGCAGAACAAGCTGCAACTGGCCACTCCGTTGCTTCCGCAAGAAGTGCAGCAGCAGGGCATCCGCGTGACCAAGGCAGTGAAGAACTTCCTGCTGGTCATCGGCGTCGTCTCCGAAGACGGCAGCATGGACAAGAACGACCTGGCCAACTACATCGTCTCCAACATCCAGGACCCGATCTCGCGGACCAAGGGCGTCGGCGACTTCCAGGTGTTCGGTGCGCAGTATGCGATGCGCATCTGGCTCGACCCGGCGCGACTGAACAACTACCAACTGACGCCAGTCGACGTGAAGAGCGCCATCCAGGCGCAGAACGTACAGATCTCCTCCGGCCAGCTCGGTGGTCTGCCCGCCTCCCCGGGTACCCAGCTGAATGCCACCATCATCGGCAAGACCCGCCTGCAGACTCCGGAACAGTTCGGCGCCATCCTGCTCAAGGTCAATCGCGACGGTTCCCAGGTGCGCCTGAGCGACGTCGCCAAGATCGAGTTGGGCGGCGAGAACTACAGCATCAGCGCCCAGTTCAACGGCAAGCCAGCCTCCGGCATGGCAATCAAACTGGCGACTGGTGCCAACGCTCTGGACACGGCCAAGGCCATCCGCGCCACCATTTCCGATCTGGAACCTTTCTTCCCTGCAGGGATGAAAGTGGTGTTCCCCTATGACACCACCCCGGTAGTCTCCGCCTCCATCGAAGGTGTGATTCACACCCTGGGCGAGGCCATCGTGCTGGTGTTCCTGGTGATGTTCCTGTTCCTGCAGAACTTCCGCGCCACCATCATCCCCACCCTGGCGGTGCCGGTGGTGCTGCTGGGCACCTTCGGTGTGCTGGCGATGTTCGGTTTCACCATCAACACCCTGACCATGTTCGCCATGGTCCTGGCCATCGGTTTGCTCGTGGACGACGCCATTGTCGTGGTCGAGAACGTCGAGCGGGTGATGGCCGAGGAAGGTCTGTCGCCGCTGGAAGCCACACGCAAATCCATGGGCCAGATCCAGGGTGCCCTGGTGGGTATCGCCCTGGTGCTCTCGGCGGTGTTTCTGCCGATGGCCTTCTTCGGTGGCTCCACCGGGGTGATCTACCGGCAGTTCTCCATCACCATCGTCGCAGCCATGTCGCTCTCGGTGCTGGTGGCACTGATCTTCACCCCGGCCCTCTGCGCCACCCTGCTCAAGCCGGTCGCCCATGGCGACCACGGCCCCAAGCGTGGCTTCTTCGGCTGGTTCAATCGCACCTTCGAGCGCGGCGTGCACAGCTACGAGCGCGGCGTGCGCAACATCCTCAAGCGCAAGGCTCCTTACCTGGTGATGTACCTGGTGATCCTCGCGATCATGGCTTGGCTGTTCACCCGCATCCCTACCGCTTTCCTCCCCGACGAAGACCAGGGCGTGCTCTTCGCCCAGGTCCAGACTCCGGCCGGCGCCAGTGCAGAGCGTACCCTGGCGGTCGTCGACCAGATGCGCGAATACCTACTCACCGAAGAGACTGAAACGGTCAAGTCAGTGTTCACCGTCACCGGCTTCAACTTCGCCGGCCGCGGCCAGAGCTCGGGCATGGCCTTCATCATGCTCAAGCCGTGGGAAGAGCGTCAGGCTGAGGGCCAGAGCGTGTTCGACCTGGCCCAGCGCGCGCAGCAGCACTTCTTCAGCTTCCGCGATGCCATGGTCTTCGCCTTCGCTCCGCCGGCAGTGATGGAGCTGGGTAACGCCACCGGCTTCAACTTCTTCCTGCAAGACCGCGCCGGCGTCGGTCACGAAGCACTGAATGCCGCGCGTGATCAGTTCCTCGAACTGGCCGCGAAGAACCCGGTGCTCACCCGCGTGCGCGCCAACGGCCTGCGCGACGAGCCGCAGTACCAGTTGCTGATCGACGACGAGAAGGCCCGCGCCCATGGCGTGTCCCTTTCCGACATCAACAACACCGTGTCCATCGCCTGGGGCGCCAGCTACGTCAACGACTTCATCGACCGTGGCCGGGTGAAGAAGGTTTACCTGCAAGGTGAACCCGAAGCGCGCATGAACCCCGAGGACCTCAGCAAGTGGTACGTGCGCAACGACCAGGGCCAGATGGTGCCTTTCAGCGCCTTTGCCAGCGGCGAATGGATTTACGGCCCCCCCAAGCTGTCGCGCTACAACGGCGTGCCGGCAGTGGAAATCCTGGGTGAGGCTGCCCCAGGCTACAGCTCGGGTGAAGCCATGGCCGCGGTGGAAGAGATCGCCGCCGAACTTCCGACTGGCGTCGGCTACTCCTGGACCGGCCTCTCGTACGAGGAACGCCTATCCGGCGCCCAGGCACCGGCGCTCTACGCACTGTCGCTGCTGGTGGTATTCCTTTGCCTGGCGGCGCTCTACGAGAGCTGGTCGATCCCGTTCTCGGTGATGCTGGTGGTTCCGCTCGGGGTGATCGGCGCGCTGCTGTTCACCAGCATGCGCGGCCTCTCCAATGACGTGTTCTTCCAGGTCGGCCTGCTCACCACCATCGGCCTGTCGGCGAAGAACGCGATCCTCATCGTCGAGTTCGCCAAAGAACTGCACGAGCAGGGCAAAAGCCTGTTCGAAGCCGCCGTGGAAGCCTGCCGCATGCGCCTGCGCCCAATCATCATGACCTCGCTGGCGTTCATCCTCGGCGTGGTGCCCCTGGCCATTTCCAATGGCGCCGGCTCCGGTAGCCAGCATGCCATCGGCACAGGGGTGATCGGCGGCATGCTCACCGCCACCGTACTGGCGGTCTTCTGGGTGCCGTTGTTCTACGTGCTGGTCTGCTCGCTGTTCAAGGACAAGGCGAGCAAGGCCGCAATCAAGAAGGAGGTGCTGCAGTGAAGCAGTCCCTGTTGTCCCTCGCCGTTGCCGCCACCCTGCTCGGCGGCTGCTCGATGATCCCCGAGTACCAGCGCCCCGAAGCGCCGGTGGATGCTGCCTGGCCCGAGGGCCAGGCCTATGAGATGGGCACTGCGCAAGTCACCACGCCCGCCGCCGACCTCGACTGGCGCGAATTCTTCCAGGACCCGGCCCTTCGCCAGCTGGTGCAAACCGCCCTGGAGAACAACCGCGATCTGCGCACTGCTGCGCTCAATGTCCAGGCTTATCAATCGCTGTACCGCATCCAGCGCTCCGAGCTGTTCCCGGGCATTTCCGCCGACGGTGGCGCCACCCGCCAGCGTACGCCGGGCATCATGAGCCAGAGCGGCCAGGCCGATACCAGCAGCACCTACAGCGCCACCCTCGGTACCAGTGCCTGGGAGCTGGACTTCTTCGGTCGCCTGCGCAGCCTCAACCAGCAAGCGCTGGAGCAGTATTTCGCCACCGAACAGGCCCGCCGCAGCACCCAGATCAGCCTGGTCGCCTCGGTCGCGACCGCCTATCTCGACTGGCAGGCTGACCAGGCCCTGCTGAAGCTGACCCAGGAGACTCTCAAGACCTACGAGCAAAGCTACGCCCTCACCCAGCGCAGCTTCGACGTCGGCGTCGCCGATGCGCTCGCCCTGAGCCAGGCCCGCACCGCCGTGGAAAGTGCCCAGGTCAGCCTGGCGCAATACACCCGCTTGGTGGCCCAGGACCGCAACGCGCTGGTCCAACTCGTCGGCACCGGCCTGCCGGCCGACCTACCCACGGGCCTGGCACTGGATGCCGACCTGCTGGCGGAAGTGCCCGCCGGGCTGCCCTCTGACCTGCTGCAACGGCGGCCCGACCTGCTTCAGGCCGAACACCTGCTCAAGGGCGCCAATGCCAATATCGGTGCGGCGCGTGCAGCGTTCTTCCCCAGCGTCAGTCTGACCGCCAACGCCGGCAGCATGAGCAACGAGCTGTCCGGGCTGTTCGACGCCGGCTCCGGCAGCTGGTTGTTCCAGCCGCAGATCAGCCTGCCGATCTTCACCGCCGGACGCCTCGAGGCGAACCTCGACTACGCCGAGCTGCAGAAGGACATCCAGGTGGCGCAGTACGAAAAGGCCATCCAGGTGGCCTTCCAGGAGGTCGCCGACGGCCTCGCCGCCCGCACCACTTACCAACAGCAGCTCGGCGCCCAGCGCGCGCTGGTCAGCACCACTGCCGAGTACTACCGCTTGGCCGAGCGTCGCTATCGCACTGGCGTCGACAGCTACCTGACCCTGCTCGATGCCCAGCGCCAGCTGTTCAGCGCCCGTCAGCAGCTGATCAGCGATCGACTCAACCAGCTCGCCAGCGAAGTGAACCTGTACAAGGCACTGGGTGGCGGCTGGAAGGAGCCGGAGGGCAAGGCTCCGCAGGCTTGACTTGAAAGCCTCGGTGTTAATGCCGAGGCTCCTTTGTGGGTGCGAATTCATTCGCAAAGCAGACCACTGGCCTGCCCTTGGACCCCATGGGGCAGCCACGCTGCCCTTTGCGAATGAATTCGCACCCACACCCCCAATCAAAACTGTTCGCCTGGTCAGTTTTTCACCCGATTCCGCGCAGCCTCCTGGCTCCAGCAATCGCTGAATCTCGGCAAAATTCGCATAACCGCTTGAAAAACCTTGTCTTCCCCCGATAATCGCGCGCCCGTTCGAAGCGCTGCGAAACGTGGTGCCGTCATTGCCCTGGCAGAACATTCTGACCAAAAAGACAAGATCTGCACCGATAGACACCAAGACACTTGGAGCCCATTTGATGAACCGCCCCCTCTCCTCCCTGATGCTTGCTGGCAGCCTGCTGGTCAGCGGTCAGGCTGCGGCCGATGACCTGCTGCTGTGGCAGGACAACAGCCTCACCTACCTCTATGGCAAGGATTTCACGATCAATCCGGAAATCCAGCAGACCGTCACCTTCGAGCATGCCAGCGGTTGGAGTTTCGGCGACCTGTTCATCTTCGTTGACCAGATCAACTACAACGGCGAGGAGGACCCGAACCTCGGCAAGAACACCTATTACGGCGAAATCTCGCCGCGCCTGTCCTTCGGCAAGGTCTTCGATCAGAAGCTCGAATTTGGCCCCATCAGCGACGTGCTGCTGGCCGCCACTTACGAACGCGGCGAAAACCACAACCAGAATTACTTGCTAGGCCCGGGGTTCGATCTGAAGGTCCCTGGCTTCGACTACTTCCAGCTGAACTTCTACTACCGCAAGCCCGACGGCATCACCAACAACCCGTCCGGCCAGTGGCAGGTCACCCCGGCGTGGTCCTACACCATTCCGGTGGGCAACTCGGAGCTGGTCATCGACGGCTTCATGGACTGGGTGTGGAACAACAAGGACGCCACTTCCAGCCGTCCCAACGATCTTCATGCCAACCTGCACTTCAACCCGCAGATCAAGTACGACCTGGGCAAGGCCATGGGCTGGAGCGCGGTCAAACACTTCTATGTCGGCATCGAGTACGACTACTGGAAGAACAAGTACGCCATCGACGACAACAGCTTCCTCGGCGACGAAATTCTCGGCGGCAGCGACCAGAACACCTTCAGCCTTCTGGCCAAGGTGCACTTCTGATCCAATCGGCCCGGCACCCGCCGGGCCCTCTGTCTTGCGCCTTTCGCGAGCGACGTGAAAAAATGCGCGCCAGCCCCCCTCCCTGCAAGACAAGGAACCGCCCGATGGCCCGCGTCGATCCCCAAGCCTCTCGGCGTCCTTTGGGTGAGCGCCTGGTATCTGCCGGCTGGGCCGCTATCGGCCTCGCCATCCTGGTGAGCTTTGCGCTCTCCGACGAGCCGTTCAATTTCTCATACTTTCTCGCTCTGCTGTCCCTGTTGACACTGTGCGCAGGCTTTGCCTGCTGGCCGAGACTGTTCCTATCCCCCATCAGGTACCGCGGTTTTGCCGACAGCATGCCCCGCCCCACTCTGATCGCCATGGGCACCTTCGTCGGCCTCACCGTGCTCCGCGCCATGGTCGAACTGGTGGCCTGAAGGGCCGACGCCCTCTTTGCGCGCACGAAAAAAAAGGTTCTTCGCAGAATCTGGGGGAAGAGCGAGTTGACAGTCGGGGAAGTGGGTAAATTGGCAATCGCCAAACATCCCAACCCCCCCTGCTGTCGCCGTGCACCCTATTGATCTGGCCGCTTTCTGGCCAGGCTACGAGGTCGTCGCCTGTCGCCAATCCACTCACGACACCCTGCTGATCAGTCTTGAACCCCAAACCGAGCGCTTCCCGATTTGCGGCCGGTGGGCCAAACCCAACCTGTTGATCCACGAGCAGCAGCACATCCGCCAGGTGCGGGATCGTGACCTGCAGGATCAGCGCGTCCTGCTGCAACTGCCGGTGCGTCGCGTCGACTGCCTGTACTGCGGACGCGTATCCGAGCGGATCGACTGGCTGGCGCCGGCTTCCCGCCTTCCCCGGAAAGCAGCCTGCAACACCTCCTTGGCGGACTTGCCGGGCGGAGTGACACATCGAAGGCGCGCGAAACCTTGTAGGAGCCAGCTTGCTGGCGAATGGCGCATGTTCGCCAGCAAGCTGGCTCCTACAGAGAGAGTACCGGCTATCCGGCTGTCAACTCACATCGCCCCCAGATTCCGCGATGAACCAAAAAAAAGGGCGGCCCCGACATTGCGGGCCGCCCTAAATCACGGAGTTGCTTACATCGCGTGGCCACGATGACTTGTAGCCACAGGTATTGGATTACTTTTCCAGGATCGCGGTCACACCTTGACCGCCCGCCGCGCAAATCGAGATCAGCCCGCGCCCTTCCCCCGCCACCGACAGCAGCTTGGCCAGGTTGGCGACAATGCGTCCGCCGGTGGCGGCGAAGGGGTGGCCGGCCGCCAGCGAGTACCCTTGACGTTCATCCGGCTGCGGTCGATTGCGCCCAGCGGCTTGTCCAGACCGAGACGGGTCTTGCAGTACTCGGCGTCGTCCCATGCCTTGAGGGTACAGAGCACCTGGTCGGCGAAAGCCTCGTGAATCTCGTAATAATCAAAGTCCTGCAGGCTCAGGTTGTTGCGCGCCAACAGCCGCGGCACGGCGTAGACCGGCGCCCTGCGCTGACCGCGTGCAGGACTGGACCCGCCCCCTGGCTGGCAAGCGCGCGCTGGTCGCCGGCGCTTCACGCGGGATCGGCGCCGCCATCGCGGAAACCCTGGCACGCGACGGCGCCGACGTAGTGCCGCTGGACGTCCCCCAGGCCAAGGAGGCCCTGCCCGAGGGCGTAGACATCCTTGTGCACAAGCTGGCATCACCCGTGACAAGACCCTCGCCAAGATGAGCGACAACTTCTGGAACTCAGTGATCAACGTCAACCTGCGCGCCCCGCAGGTGCTCACCCAGTCACGACTGGACGCCGGCAAACTGCACGACAACAGCCGCGTGGTGCTGATCGCCTCGATCAGTGGCATCGCGGGCAACATGGGCCAGACCAACTACCCAGTCAGCAAGGCCGGAGTGATTGGCCTGGTCCAGGCCTGGGCGCCGGTCCTGGCCAAGCGAGGGATCAGCATCAACGCCGTCGCGCCGGATTTCATCGAAACTCAGATGACCGCCGTCATTCCCTTTACCATCCGCGAAGCCAGCCGCCGCATGAACTCCATGAACCAGGGTGGCCTGCCGCAGGACGTGGCCGAAGCCGTGGCCTGGTTCGCCCAGCCGAAATCCGGCGCCCTGACCGGCCAGGTGCTGCGGGTGTGTGGGCAGAGTCTGATCGGGGCTTAAATGGCCGCCTTCCCGCGCCGCCGAAACTCGACCGGCGTCTCCCCCATCCAGCGCTTGAACGCACGGTAGAAGGTGCTCGGCTCGGAAAAGCCGGTGCGTTCGACGATGACCTCGATGCGTTCGTCGGTCTTCAACAACAGCTCCTTGGCCAGGCGACAGCGGTAGTCGGTCACCAGGTCGTTGAAGCGCACGCCGGCCACGGTCAGGCGCTCGCGCAAGCGCCGCGCCGGCATGTTCAGGCGCGTCGCCACCTGTTCCAGGGTCGCGCCGCCATCCACCAGCAGCTCACCGATCAGCTCGCGCACCTGGCGCACCAGGTCCAGGCGCTCCACCTCCGCGAGTTGTCGCCGTGCCTGGGATTCGTGCATGCGCAGCAGGTCCGACGCGGCGTGGCGGGAAGGTTCGTCGAGCACGGCAGCATCGAAGATCAGCGCAAAACGCTCAGCCCCCAGGCGCGCCGGGCAGCCATAGACGGCCTGATAACGCTCAGCAGGGGCGCCCTCGGCATGCATCAATTGCACCTCCTGCGGCTTGAAGGCACCTTCGGTCAGGGCATGGAACAGGCGGATAGCTGCACCGGCGAGCATCTCCGGAAAGTGTCGGTTGCTTCCCGGATGCTGGCCGAGAGCGAGCACGGCGCGGCCACCCTCGATTTCCAAGCCGGCATCGAGGGTGTCGGAGAGCAGGCGCACATAACGCAGTGCATGGCGCAGGCCTTCGCCGAAAGTGCTGCTGGAGAGGAACAGGTATTCCAGCAGCAGGCCGTGGAAGGCAGACAGGTGGCCGGCCAGATAAAGGCCCACATGCTCTTCGCCGCACTCATCGGCTGCGGCCTTCCAGAACTGGGTTTGGGCAGCATGGGGAAAACGCCCGGCCGGCAAGCCGCCTGGCGGCAGGCCCACGCGCCCGAGCACTTTGTCAGGGTCAGTGCCGCTGGCACGCAGGGCGTCGATCACCGGTCGCATCAGCGTCACGTCGTCGGTCAGATCACGCATCATTTTCGTAGTTTTCTTGTTATCTGCGAGGCGCGGCCATCTTATGCAGCTTTCTCCCCGCCACTCAAGGCTGCAACGCAGGCGGCAGAGCGATTGACTGCCCTGCCAGGGTCTTGGGCCGGGCGGCCAATATGCCGCCCCTACTACTGGCTATGCTGGCTCCATTCGCTTACAGGAGACTGACCATGGCCACCGACTGGCTCGACCTGCCCGCGCGCCCTGCCCGCCGCCGGTTATGAAGTGGAGGTGCGCTTCCAGAAACCCATGCTGCTCCCCAGCGAAGTGTCGTTGCTGGCCAGCGATCCAGCGCCCAGCGGCCCGCTCGCCCTGTGCGGCAAAGATGACGTGCCGCATATGACAGGCAGTTGGAAGCCGATCAGCTAAGGCTTGCGCCAGTACACCTTCAGCAGGAAGCTATGCGGTTCCAAGGAGAGCCGCATGAACCTCGACGAACTCACCGCCCGCTTGCACGCCATCCGCGATCGCAACGACTGGCGGCAATTCCACAGCCCGAAGAACCTGGCCATGGCCGCCAGCGTCGAAATGGCCGAGCTGGTGGAAATCTTCCAATGGCTGACTGAAGAGCAGTCCCGCCAACTGCCCCCGGAAAAGCTCGAACACGCAGGCCAGGAAGTGGGCGACATCGTTCTCTACCTGCTGCTGCTCTGCGCCGAACTCGGCCTGGACATGGAGCAAGTGGTACGCGCCAAACTGGCCGACAGCGAACGGCGATTCAGCTCATGACTGATAGGCACTTCGATGATTTGGCGACGCGTTTCGCCGAGAAAATCTACGGTGGAGCCAAAGGCGCCATTCGCCTCGCGGTGCTCCAGGCCGACCTGGCCGAAGCCCTGCCCGATCGTCCCCTGCGTGTGCTCGATGTAGGCGCCGGTCTCGGCCACATGTCGCTCTGGCTGGCCGAACGAGGTCATCAGGTAACCGTCGCCGAGCCCGCCGAACCAATGCTTGAAGGCGCCCGCCAGCGCTTTGCCGGGGCGGGCCAGCCGGCCACCTTCCTCCAGGCCCCCTGGCAGGAACTGCTGGGCCAACTGACCGAGCCTTACGACCTGGTGCTATGCCACGCCGTGCTGGAATGGCTGGCCGAGCCCCACGCGATCCTGCCCGTGCTGCACCAGCTCACAGCAAAGGGCGGCATGCTATCTCTGGCCTTCTACAACAAGGACGCGCTGATCTACCGCAACCTGCTCAAGGGGCACTTCCGCAAGCTGCGCAAGGAGAAGTTTTCCGGCGAAGGCCAGAGCCTGACCCCGCAGCGGCCGCTCGACCCTCGTGAGCTGGCCACGCAACTCGACGGACTCTGGCAGGTCGAACAACAGAGCGGTGTGCGCGTATTCCACGACTACATGCCGCAGGAATTCCAGGCCAAGGCCGAACTGGTGGATCTGTTGGAAATGGAACTCGCCTATCGGCGCCACCCCAGTTTCATGGGCCTGGGCCGCTACCTGCACTGGATCTGCCGGCCGCTTTGAAGGGAGGCCCCATGAAACGCCTCGGACTATTGGCCGCCGCCGCCATCCTTGGCGCCTGCCAGAGCTCCAATCCATACATCGCCGTATCCAACCCGCTGCCGCCCGCCCCACCGGGCGCGGCGACCATCTTCGATGCCAGCGCCTACCCCGCCGCACCGCGCGACTACGGCCGTTATCGCGACTGGACCTGGCTCGACGGCCGCCTGCCGGCCGGCAACAACTGGGCAACGCCCGAGCAAATGGCCGAGATGGTCAATTCCGGTCTCGACCAGCACGGCCTGCGCCAGGCCCGCCATGTCGCCGATGCCGACCTCCTGGTGGCCGCCGACCTGCGCTTCGAGCGGCGCCTGCGGCAGTATGATGACTACGGCGGAGCCTACTATGGCAGCGGCCCCTGGCGTGACCAGTACGGTGCCTGGGCCAGCGTGCCCATCGTGCGCACTTATGAACAGGAAGTCGCGGTGGTCTATCTGGAGTTCTTCGACGCCCACGACAATCAACGCGTATGGAGCGGCAGCGCGGAAACTGACGCCATCGGCAGCCGCACCGACTGGGCCAATGCGCTGCGTCAGGCGGTGCGGGAAGCGCTGGATGACTATCCACCGCGTTGAAGTCCGAGCCGGCTCGACCGTCACTCATCTTCACTTCGGGGAGAGGGACGGGGGTGACGGCAGCGCCTCCTGACATTCCCCTTGCCCCCTGCCCAGCCTTGCGCTTCGATAAAGGCAATGGCACTGGAGAACGCACCATGATCCGCCATACGCTGCTGCTTCCCCTCCTCCTGTTGCTGGCCGCGTGCCAGACCTACCAGGTCAATCGCGACTACGACAGCAGCCGTGATTTCGCCGCCTACCACACCTGGAGCTGGAAGGAGCCCGCTGTGCAATACAGCCCGGACGACCCTCGCATCAAGAGCGACCTCACCGGACAACGCATCCGCGAAGCCGTTGGCGAGCAACTGGACCAGCGCGGCCTCCGGCCCGCCACCGATAAACCTGATCTGATGGTGCAATCCTGGCTGATCGTCGACGAACGACAGCAACAATCCAACTACAACTATGGCGGTTACTGGGGCGGTGGATGGAATGGGTATTGGGGCGGACCGGCCTACACCGAAACCCGCATCTACACCTACAAGGTCGCCACCATTCAGGTAGATTTCTTCGACGGCAAGGACGGCAAACTGGTCTGGCGCGGTAGCGCAGAGCAGATCATGAAAGCCTCGCCGCCAAACCCTGCCGAGCGTGAAGCCGCGATCCGCGAGACGGTCGCCAAGGTGATCGCACAGTACCCGCCACAATGAGGACGTGATGACCCAGAACCCCCTGCAATTCCAGCACCGCCCCGCTAGCGCTCAGGACCTGGACGAGGTGGTGCGCTTCCCGCAGGACGCGGACGAGTTGTTCTTCGCCTACCCGAAAGCCAGCTGGCCGCTCACTGTCGGTCAACTCGCCGCTGCCATGGCCGAACGTCGTGGCAGCACCGTCGCGCTGCTGGATGGCCGAGTGGCCGGCTTCGCCAACTTCTACCAATGGCAGCACGGCGACTACTGTGCCCTCGGCAACGTGATGGTGGCACCCTGGGCACGCCGCCAGGGCGTAGCCCAGTACCTGATCGAAGCCATGGAGCGCTTGGCCATCGAACAGTACAAGGCCCGCCTGATGAAGGTTTCCTGCTTCAATGCCAATGCCGGCGGCCTGCTGCTCTACAGCCGGCTCGGCTACCAACCGAGCGGCATTGTCGAACGCCTGGGCCCGGATGGGCGGCGTGTAGCGCTGGTGCAACTGGACAAGTCCCTTGAGCCGGCCCAGTAAGGCACAGCGCGTCCTCATTGTGGTCAGCAGCGGCCCCAGCACGCCCGCCCGTTGCGCCGCGCCCTTCCATACCGCCACCTTGCTGGCCTGCATGGACGCCGAGGTAACCCTTTTCCTCAGCGGCGAAGCCACCCAGTTGGCCCGCAGCGACGTGGCCGAACATCTCTGCGCCATTCCGGGGGGTGAGCCGATACGCTACTTCATCCAGCAGGCCAAGCTGGCCGGCGCGCGCCTGCTGATGTGCCGCGCACCTGGGGTTTCGATCGACGAGGGCGCATTGATTCCCGAACTGGACGAGATCGCCAGCGGCGGCGAACTGGCGCAAATGATCCTGGAATACGACCGGGTGCTAACGCTATGAACATCCATGGACTCGACTTCCCCGACCATCTTCTTTATGCGCCCGACTACAACCTCTGGCTGCACGAGGAAGCCAATGGCAGCCTGACTCTCGGGCTCACAGCCTACGGCTGCGCGATCTACGGGCAAATATTCGCCTTCACCCCCAAGCGGGATGGCCAGCATATCGACAAGGACCGCAGCTTCGGCGTGGTGGAGTTCGCCAAGGCCGCCTGTTCGGCACGCAGTCCCCTGGCGGGCGTCATTCAGGTCAGCAACGAAGCGGTAGTTCGCCGCCCGGCCCTGATCAATCAGGACTGTTATGGCGCTGGCTGGATGGTGCGGATTCAACCAGACGACTGGGCCAGCGCCAGAGCCGACTTTCTTAGCGGCGACGACGCTCTTGCAGCCTTCGCCGAACGCATGCGTCTGGACGGTTACGACCCGGAAGATGAAGGGGTGCAGGCATTGGGGCGGGACTGAAACGGTGCCCTGGAGTTAACACGCATCAGGCCGATGCTGATGCTTGCCGAAGCCCGACGCGAGTGCGTGGGCTCCGGTTGCAAATGCACGATCGCTTAGTAGTCGTCGTGGTCGTTCCGGTCGTCGTTTTTCATCGAAGAAGTCGTGGCGTTGCGCAAGCCCTTCTCATTGTGGTCACCGGGCGTTGAGGTCGAGATCGAGCGCGCCTTGGAAAGACCGGTGGTATCCCGGGACTTGGCCAGGCCCGAAGTGACCGAGCCGTGGCCGTTATCATCGTCGCTGTCGCGTCCATAGTGGTGGCCGCCGTCATCGCGACTGTCGCGACCGTAGTGGTTGCCACTCTCACCACGATCCCGCGACGCCTTGTCCGCGTGGTCGCCGCTCCGGCCATAACCATGACCGCTACCAAGCCCACCGCCGAAGCCACCACCATGGCCACCACCGTAACCGCCACCATGGCCGCCGCCGTGGCCACCGCCACCGCCGCCACCGCCGCCACCGCCACCGCCACCGCCACCGCCATTACCACGGGCATAGACGGAACCGAAGAACGACAGCTCACTAGGCAGCATCGCCGCCGAGCCAAGCATGAACGCGCATGCGGCAAGGGCGATGAGAGACTTCTTGTGTTTAGACATGGTGCCTCCACAGGCAATACGACGAGACAGTCTTAGGACAAGTCCTACTGGCCTTGGTTCTCGATTAGCCGACGAAACGACGTGAACTGGGCGACAGTTGGCAAAAGAGTGAAGGCACTGGGGCCCTCAAGCAGGACTGGCCATCCTTGGCAGGTGCGAAATCATTCGCAAAAGGCCGCAAAGAGGCCTCAATCTATAGGTCAAGCAGCAGACCCCCGGTCTGCGTGGCGGATGAATTCGACCCTACACTTACAAGAGGCATCGCCTTCGGCTGGTGCCGGGCGGGGAGCGGGAGGCTCCTCCTTGTGTGCCGGAAACGCCGGCTGGCTGGGAGCGACAAACCGGCGTCCTGGCTGGAGGTGTCTCATGACCATGGTCACCCAGTTGCAAAGCTGCCTCACGCAGCATAATTCCCGCTATGACGTGCTGTCCCATGCCGCATCCGTGACCACCCGCGAAGCCGCGCGCCGTGCCGGTGTACCGCCCCAGCAGATGGCCAAGCCGGTAATCCTCGACGACTTCCAGGGCCACTGGCTGATGGCAGTGGTGCCTGCTACGCGTCACGTCGACCTGGAGAAAGTCCACAAACTGACCCACCGCCACTGGCGACTGGCCCGTGAGGGCGATTTCAGCAAACGCTTCGGCGACTGCGAATTGGGCGCCATCCCTGCAGTCGGCAACATCTTCGGCCTGGAAACCCTGATCGACCAATCCCTGACCGAACAGCCGGACATCTACTTCGAGGCCGGCGATCACAACGAACTGGTGCACATGAGCGGACAGCAGTATCTGGAGCTGATGCCCGAGGCCAAACGCGGCCGCTTCTGTGAGTGATTGAGGCCAGGTACGAAGGGGAAGCAGGCATTTGGCCCGGGGGGTGGTTTGGCCCTGATGTCTGCTTCGCCTCTGAACCTACCCACAGGAACAAGTAGCTTGAAATGGACGGAAGGCAGTGGGAGTCGCCCCCAGTAAATTGCCTGCCCGTTGCGCCGCAATCCTTGCTATTGCCGGGTTTCCAGCAAACCCGGCAAATCGTTCTAGGGGTATTCGTGTCTTTGATGTCGACACTTTCCCGACACGGGCTCAGGGGTTGTAACGGCTCTGAGCAACGCACCACTTGCTGGACTTGTCGTTCGACTGTTTGCAGTGGTTGCGGAACATCACCTGGGCGTGCCGTTGGCAGTTGCGGAACTGCGTTGACCCCTTTTCATTCTTGCTGCAGACGCTGTCGAGGGCAATTTCACCGTTCCGTTCCTGCCAGTTCAGGTAGTAATTATCGCTATCCGCCTGTGTGACATTGGATTTAGGTGTTGCGGCAAACGCCATGCTTGCCATGAGAACCAGTGCGCTGCCCAGTGCGAATCGGATGACCATATCAGCTCCTAACTAGATGCTCGTGCGTGATGGCGCCTTCTGGAGGCGCCTTTCTCATTTGGTCGGGCCAGGCTCCCTGGCGGGTACGCTCGGCGTGGTGACTCATTTCCCGAAAAACCGACGCGAATAGTGCGCAGCGGCCATAGACGCCGCAAGGGCTCGATACCCACTTGAGGTGACCGCCCGTCGCCACGCCCAAGGTACGGACGATCGAGCTCCCAACGACTGGTCGGGCGACATAAGGGGCATGGGGATCGGAAGTCTTCGTCATCGTTTGCCTGACGTCTCTTCCTTCAGTCCCGGGGCAGGCAAATAAACCGCCCCCTGTTTCACTTTTTTCTCTCCGCGGTCCCTCAAACGTGACTCAGCGTACGTTCCGACTCTTCCACGTGCTCCAGCAGCACCGCCCTCGCCGCATCCCGCAGACTGATCGCCGCCGACCAGCCCGGCCCCTCCGCCACCAATGGCGCGCACAGGTTGACGTGGATCGCGCCCCGCAGCGGGAACCACTGACCATCACGCAACACCGTGCGAGTGCCACGGATGGCGACTGGGACCAGGGGAACCCCGGCGTTCGCGGCAAGCACGAAGGCGCCCATGTGGAAGGCGCGCAGACCCTGCTCGCGACTGAAGGTCCCTTCCGGGAAGAACACCAGGGACTGGCCAGTCCGCAGCGCTTCGGCCAAGGCCTCGCTGTCCGCGACACTGCGTTGCAGGTCGAAGCGCTCGACGAACCGCGCGCCGAGCTTGCGCAGAAACAGACCGGCGAGCCATTGGCTGGCCAGCTCACGCTTGGCGACGAAGGCGAACCGCGGCGGCAGCGCCGCGCAGAGGATGACACCGTCGAGGTAGCTGGAATGGTTGGCGGCCAGCACGCTCGGCCCGCCCTTCCGCATATGCTCCACGCCCTCGACACTGAACGGCACCCCGGCCAGTCGAACGAACAGCCGCGCGGCCCGCCGGGCGAAAGCGCGGCACCAGCGCTGACGCGGCAGGATCGCCACGCCAAGCCAGGTCAACGGCGCGACCAGCCAGAAAAGCAGCCAGATATAGACGGCATAGCGCAGGGTGCAGACTGACCGCCAGCCGCGTCCGAGATAGCTGTGGATGGCCTGCCCCAACAGCCGCAGCACCTGACGCCATGGAGCCAGGCCAGGCCGCCCCACTTCATCACGCTGGTACAGCTCGCGGCAGGCGGCCCGACGGATCTTGCCGCTGGAAGTCTTGAGCACGCTCCGGGGCGGCGCCAGAACGATGTCGTCGGGCGGCACACCGGTGATGTCGACCACGACTCGATTGATTGCCTGGCGCAAACCCTGCCGTGTGGACTTATCCTTCTCCGCACTTTCCGCCATCACCACCAGGCGATCGGTGCCCGTGGCCGGGTCGGGGCTACCGAACACCGCGATGCATCCCTTGCGCAAGCCCGGGAGGCTGCCGATCGCTGCCTCGACGTCGTAGGGATAGATATTGCGCCCGGCTCGTATGATCAGGTCCTTGGCCCGACCGCTGATGTAAAGTTCACCAGCGGTCATGTAGGCGAGGTCGAGCGAGTCCATCCAGCCGTCACGCAACACCCGTCGGGTCTCCTCCGGGGCGCGGTAATAACCGGCGCTGGTCGACGGCCCGCTGAATTGCAGCCGGCCTTCCCGGCGCTCGGGCAGTTCGATGCCATTGCCATCGACGATGCGCACCTGATGCCCCGGCAATGGACGGCCGCAGGAAACGAAGCTCAGGGTGGCGCCGTCATCAGCTTCAGCGGGAATGGCCTGGCCCCGGGCCTGGAAGGCCTCGCGCTGTACCCGGTCGATCAACGGCCCCCGGCCGAGCGGCGGAAATGCCACGCCCAGGGTGCCCTCGGCCAGACCGTAGACCGGTGACAACGCACGGGGATCAAGGCCATAACGTGCGAAACGCTCGGCAAAGCGCTGCAGCGTATTCGGACTCACCGGCTCGGCACCATTGAAGGCCAGGCGCCAACTGCTCAGGTCCAGGCCCTCTAGCTCAGCATCGGAGATTTTCCCCAAGCACAGTTCGTAGGCAAAATTGGGGGCTGCCGACAGGGTGCCGCGGAAGCGGTGGATCGCCCACAGCCAGCGTCCCGGCCTGGCCAGGAAGGCCAACGGCGACATCAGCACCAGGCTGAAGCCGTAGTACAGGCTGCCCAGCCAGGCGCCTATCAGCCCCATGTCGTGGTACATGGGCAACCAACTGACGAACACATCCCGAGGCTCCACCTGAAGCGTCGTCCCCATGGCGCGCAAGTTGGCCAGCAGGTTGGCATGGCTCACCATCACCCCTTTGGGTTGGCCGGTGCTGCCTGAGGTGTACTGGAGGAAAGCAATATCCTCCGGCTGCCGCGTCGGCGTCATGCAGTCCTGTCCCTCGCCACCCAACTCAGCCACGCTGGCGATGCGCACAAGGCTCGGGACCTGGGACCGGAGCAACTGGGCGAGAAACTTCGCCTCCGCCACCGTGATCAGTACCCTTGCCTCGGCATTGCACAGGATGCCGGCCTGGCGCCGCAGGTGATCCTCTACCTGTGACAGGCGCAGCGGCGGGTAGATGGGAACCGGGATGCCGCCAGCCAGCAGAATGCCGAAAAAGCCCCGCAGAAAGTCACGGCCGGTCGGCAACATCAGGGCCACGGTCTGTCCGGTGCGCAAACCACCCTTTTGCAACCCCGCCGCCACGCCCTGGGCTTCACGCTGCAGATCGCCGTAGCTGATGTCCTCCGGCCGGTCGTCTTCACCCAACAGCCGCACGTGGGTATGCCCAGGCTGATAGTGCGCATGCCAGCTCAATACATCGACCAAAGTGCGTGCAGTATCCGGCACCTGCCGCTCCAAGCTGCCGGGCGCGACTGGATCTACCACCCAGGCAGGCTGTTCCGATCGGTCGGCGCCGCCGCGGAGCACGCGCAGCACATCAGCGGGTGTGCTGGCCGAAGCGAACAATTCTTGCGGCAAACGCACCCCGAACTCGCGCTCGATCTGCGACCAGAGCTCGACCCGAGCCAGACTGTCCACGCCCAGGTCCTCGTCCAGCACGCTTTGCAGGGTCACTCGCAATCCTGGCGCCGCCTGTGGCCGCAACTCGGCCACAGAGCGCCGGACGACTCGGAGCAGTTTTTCCGCGTCCTCATCAAAGCCAGCAACGGTGCGAGTTTCCGGAGGCGGATGAGACATCGCAGGCCCTCGCCGGGAAAATTCCTCATCTGTTCCGATTATGCGCCCATACACGCGTTTTCGGGCCTTGCGGTTCAGCCTTGCCCTATCGCCGTTTTATGACACTTGGCTGGCCCGAAAAAGCAAAAGCCCCCGCATCTCCAAGGGCTTGGGCTTGGATTTGGCGGGAAGATAGGAATTTGAACGCTGAATAACGCCCGCTCGATTCGTCGAAAGCCTCTCATTGCAAGGCCTCCGGCCAGCCGACCATTTCGTTTCGCGGCCAGCTAGTACCGGGAATTCTCGACACTTCTTCGACACCGAAGCCAAACCGACCTCGACCGAGACGCTGTAAGCCCCGTAAACCAAGGCCTACAGAGGGGGAAATGGCGGAAGGCAGTGGGAGTCGAACCCACCCAGGAACGGCTGCCGTCCCCCACCGGGTTTGAAGCCCGGCCACGCCACCGGGCGTGCTTGCCTTCCGTATTCGGGGTGATCAGTCAGGTGGTCGTTGGGCCAGCGCCGAGTCCTCCCTGATCTTGCGTGCGTTGCCCATGCGGCGGGTGAGGCCGATGCGGTCGAAGTATTCCAGCAACTGGATGCTGCGCTTGCGGCCGATGCCGATGCAGTCGCGCCAGGCGGCAGCGGCGATCAGGCCGTTTTCATCCTGCAGCTGCTGGGCCAGTGTAGCCAGTTGTCTGATGGTCGCATCTGGATAGAACAGGTCTTTTACCACCTGGTGCAGCAGTCCGAGCCGGGCCAGTTTGCGCAGCAGCAGGCGCATCGCGCCTTCGTCCACCGCCAGTTCGCCGGCAAGGTCGCGTACCCAGGGTGGGTCGAATTGGCCGGCCAGCAACAGCGGCCAGAGGCGCGTGCGCATGGCTTCGTCCTGTTCGCTCAATTGCACCTGATGGTCGGGCAGGTGGAGCCAGGGGCCGCTGGCCTGCACGGTACCGCCGGCCAGGGCCTGCTCCAGCAGGGTGATGAATACCGGGCGCTCCAGATCGGGCAGGGCGTAACGGCGCAGGCGGTCGCGGTCCGGCCCGAGTTCATCCGGCTGTTCTGCATGGAAGCGCGCCAATCCATCGAGCAGGGTCTGGCCGAGTGCCTGCCAACGAGCCTCATCGAACAGGCGCGGGCCGAGCTTGGTGGCGATTTCGACAATGCTGTCGGGCAGCGCCCAACCCGCACGCGGGCGGTTGAACTGGCGCTCCAGCACCTGCGGGTCGAGGCCGTTGCCGGCACTGGCGAGCAGGGTCCCCAAGGCGGTCTCCAGGCTGCTCCCGCGCAGGGCGTCGAGCTGGGCCAGGCGCTCGGGGGTGCGGCGGTTGCGTGCCGGGGCGAAGGGGTCGAGGACACGGCCGCCGCCGAGGGTGCGCTGGGCGGACTGGTCGCGCAGTACGAGATGGTCGCCGTGCACAGCGTGGGCCGGAGCGTTGAGCAGCAGTTGGGCGAAACCACGCTGGCCTGGCGCGAGGCTGGTGCCTTCAAGCAATGCGACCCGGCCAGTGACGTCCTGAGCGCCGAGGTGAACGTGCACCGGTGTCCAGTGGGTCAGTTCGTGTCGCTCGCTGGGCAGCAGCTGCAGGTCGATGTCGAGGCGGATGCTGGGCGCAAACAATGCGCTCGACAGGAGCCAGTCGCCGCGATGCAGTTGATCCAGGGCCAAGCGTTCGCCGGCTATGTTGAGGGCGACGCGCTGACCAGCCTGGGCGTTTTCCGCCTCTCGGTTACTCGCTTGCAGGCCACGCACGCGCACGTTGCGGCCGGAGGGGCTGAGGAACAGTTCATCCCCCACCCGCACGCGCCCGGCGAAAACGGTGCCGGTGACCACCACGCCCGCGCCGGGCACGTTGAAGGCGCGGTCGATGGGCAGGCGGAAGTAGCCTTCGCTGCTGCGCGCCGCCACCGCTACCGATTCCGCCAGCAAGGCCTGGCGCAGGGCTGCGATGCCTTCCCCGCTTGGGCTGGCCACGGGGTAAATGGCTGCGCCGGCCAAAGGGCCGGAGGCCAATAGTGCAGTTACTTCGGCGCGCACCTCCTCGATGCGCTCAGGGCTCACCCGATCGATTTTGGTCAGGGCAACGATGGCGCGGCGGATGCCGAGGAGCTCGGCGATGGCAAGGTGTTCGCGGGTTTGCGTCATCACGCCATCGTCGACGGCTACCACCAGCAGCAGCAGGTCGATGCCGCAGGCGCCGGCGAGCATGTTGTGGACGAATCGTTCGTGGCCCGGCACATCGATGAACGCGGTGGTTTGGCCATCGCCAAGATCGGCGTGCAGGTACCCCAGGTCGATGGTGATGCCGCGCTCGCGTTCGGCCGGCCGGCGGTCGCCCTGGAGCCCGGTCAGAGCTTGCAGCAGGGCGGTCTTGCCGTGGTCGATGTGGCCGGCGGTGCCTACGATCACTCGACCTCCGCGCTCAGGTGGGACAGCTGGGCAAGGAATGCCGGCTCGTCGTCGAGCTGGCGCAGGTCGAGCCAGAGGGCGTCGTCGTCGAGCCGGCCGATCACCGGAATCGGCAGGGTACGCAGCGCTTCTTCAAGGGTGCGCAGGGCTCGTCCGCGCAGGCGTTTTGGCTGTTGTGGACGCAGGCACAGGGCAGCGCTGGGCAGACGCGCCACGGGTTGGGCGCCACTGCCGATCATGCCGAGAGCGGGCTCGGCGCGTACCTGCCAAGTAGCGCCGAGTTGCGCGGCCAGCAACGGTGCCAGGCGCTCGGCCTGGGCCCGGATCTCAGTCTGCGGTCGGCTGAGCAGGCGCAGGGTAGTGAGTCGCTCGCCAAGGCGCTCCGGATCCCGGTAAAGGCCGAGTACGGCTTCCAGCGCGGCAAGAGTCAGCTTGTCCACGCGCAGGGCACGCTTGAGCGGGTTTTTCTTGATACGTGTGATGAGTTCGCGGCTGCCGACGATCAGGCCGGCCTGCGGTCCGCCGAGCAGTTTGTCGCCGCTGAAGGTGACGATGTCGGCGCCGTCGCGCAGCGCTTCCTGCACGGTCGGTTCCTTGGGCAGGCCCCAGCGGGTCAGGTCCACCAACGTGCCGCTGCCGAGGTCCTCCAGCAACGGTAAGCCATGGTTGTGGGCAATGGCCGCCAACTCCGCCGTGGGTACGCTGGCGGTGAAGCCTTGGACGCTGTAGTTGCTGGTGTGCACGCGCATGAGCAGGCCACTGCGCGGCCCGATGGCGGCTTCGTAGTCGCGGGGATGGGTGCGGTTGGTGGTGCCGACTTCCACGAGTTTGACGCCGGCGCGGGCCATGATATCGGGGATACGGAAAGCGCCGCCGATCTCGATCAGCTCGCCCCGGGAGATGATGCCTTCCTTGCGCGCGCCCAGGCTGTTCAAGGCCAGCAGCACAGCGGCGGCATTGTTGTTGACGACGGTGACGGCCTCGGCACCGGTGAGCTCGCGGATCATGCCGGTGATGAGATCGTCGCGGTCGCCGCGTTTGCCGCTGGCCAGGTCGAATTCAAGGTTGAGCGGGTAGCGCGCCGCGAGGGTGATGGCGTCGATGGCCTCTTGTGGCAGCAAGGCGCGGCCAAGGTTGGTGTGCAGCACAGTGCCGGTGAGGTTGAAGACGCGCCGCACGCGGTTGGAGTGCCAGGCCGCGAGGCGCTCGCCGGCTCGGCCGGCGAGTACGGCGTCGGTCAGTTCGACGGCCGCAAGACGGCCCTCGCGCGCCGGCTCGCGGAGTTCATCGAGCAGGTCGCGCAGGGTCTTCAAAAGTGCGTCGCGGCCATAGCGCTGCTGCAACGGCGCGCAGGCACGGCTGCGCAGCAGCTTGTCGATGGACGGCAGGCGAGCAGCCGACATGGGCAGTCCTTAGCACAAGGCAGTTCGATCCTTAGATGAGTCTAGGCGCTCATTCGCCTCCGGGGGCCAGTAGCAGGTTGGGCGCGCGGCGAAGGTAGCCTTCCTCGCTCAGGCGCAGGTCCAGGTCCAGGCTGGCCAGGTCATCGGCCTGGGCTTCGGCCTCGGCGCCGTACTCCAGATAGCACTGCTTGAGGTAGCCCTGGCAATTGGGGCAGGCCTCGGCGCGGATGGCCGCCTGCTCGGCTTTGGCGTCATCGCGCTCCAGGGAGAGGTAGGCAAGATGCTTGCTCTCCTGGCAATGGCTGCATTTCAACCGCACGTAGTGCCACTCGCAGGAGCAGAGCGAGCAGGCCAGATAGCGCAGGCCGTTCTGCTTGCCCCGGTGGCGGATCATGCCAACTACCGGCGGCGAACCGCAGGCTGGGCAGAAGGTCTGGGTATCGGTTTCAACCACAGTGTCTTCCGGCAGGGCCAGTAGCCAGTGGCTGAAGGCGACTTGCAGGGCAGCACCGAGGAACGGCGCCAGCGCTGCCGGAAGCAGGTCGAACTGGCCATTGAGCAGACCGACGCCCCAGGCCTTGCGCTGGCCCTCGTCGGCTTCGGCAAGTTGCCGGAGGGCGACGGCTACGGAGGGGTTGGTCGGAGTTTTGAAATGGGCAAGCAGCGCGTCGAGAGCGGCCAACCAGCCGTCGGCGCGCACCAGGGTTTCGAAGGCCAGCGGCGGCATCCGGTGTTCGCGGCTGCGGGCCAGGGCCTCCGGTGTTGGGCCGGGCAGTTTGGGCGGGTTGTCCAACACCTGCTGCTGCGCCTCGCAGAGGCTGGCGATCAGCAGCAAATAGCCAGCCAGCGGGTGCCCCTCGGCAAGCCGGCGCAGGCGCTCCGCGCGATGCTGGAAGAGATCACGCTCGGGCAGGTTGAGGAAGGTTGGAATGTTCGCCGCGGCTTCTATCTGGCCCGGCTCAAGTATTTGGCCTGCCACGCAGGACTCCTTGTCGGTGAGGCTGTTTGTAGGGTGGGTTGAGCAACGCGATACCCACCGTTGGCGCAGGTTGATGGGTATCGCTGCGCTCGACCCATCCTACAGTGCTGGTTGGTACCGGTAAGGCGATTCGTACATCCGTAGGTTTAGCGTTTGCCGCCCTCCCCTTTGCTGACTTCCTTGTACCAAGCCGCGTGGTGTTTACGCGCCCAACCTTTGCTGACCCAGCCGGTGAGCATCGCGCTGACTGAGCCTTTGACCCAGATGCCCGCGTAGATGTGGACGATGATGCTGAGGATCAGCACCCAGGCGGCGAAGGCATGCAGCAGGACGGAGAGGCGGATCAGTCCGATGCCGAACAGCTGGCTGAAGTATTCGCGCCAGATGACGAACCCCGTAGCCAGCAGCACCAGCATGCACAGCAGCAGCACCCAGAACAGCAGCTTCTGCCCCGCGTTGTAGCGGCCGACTTCCGGCAGCCTGTCCTCGCGGTTGGCGACCACGTCGCGCCATTGCCGCAGCCATTGGCCATCGGCCTTGTCGAGGCGATTGTGGTGGGCGAAGCGCATGGCCAGCCAGATGAAGAAGACGAACATGGCAACGCCCAGGAAGGGGTGAAGGATGCGCGTCCACGGCCCGCCGCCGAAGAAACTGGTCAACCAGAATAGCGCCGGATGGAACAGCGCCAGGCCCGAGAGCCCGGCAAGTACGAAGAGGATGGCCACCATCCAGTGGTTGCTGCGTTCGGAGGGGGTGTAGCGTTCAATGTCTTTGTTCATGTCTGGGGGCTCCTCGACGGGGCGGACTTCCCTCAACCCGGCCCTCTCCCGTTGGGAGAGGGGGCGATAGGCTCAACTCGGCGCCTTGGGGTCGAATTTGTGCACGGACGGGTCGACCTTTTGCACCGTTGCCTCGGCCGACGGCGCTTCGTCCTCCACCACTCGGTTGGGGCCAACGCGCACGTAGTGGAAGAAGCCGAACAGCGCCACTACGCCCATGGCCAGCAGGCCCAGGGGCTTGGTCACGCCTTTCCACAGGCTGACCATGGGGCTGATGCCCGGATCATCCGGCAAGCCGGCGTAGATCGAGGGCTTGTCGGCATGGTGCAGCACATACATGACGTGGGTGCCGCCAACGCCCGGCGGGTCGTAGAGACCAGCGTGCTCGAAGCCGCGGGACTTCAGGTCGACTATGCGTTCGGCCGCGTGCTCCTTCATGTCCTCCTTGGTGCCGAAGACAATGGCCCCGGTCGGGCAGGTTTTCACGCAGGCCGGCTCCAGGCCAACGGAAACGCGGTCGGAACAGAGCGTGCACTTGTAGGCCTTGTGGTCCTTCTGCGAGATTCGCGGGATGTCGAAGGGGCAGCCGGTGATGCAGTAGCCGCAGCCGATGCACTTGTCCTGGTTGAAGTCGACGATGCCGTTGGCGTACTTCACGATGGCGCCGGGGCTCGGGCAGGCCGCGAGGCAACCCGGCTCGTCACAGTGCATGCAGCCGTCCTTGCGGATCAGCCACTCCAGCTTGCCGCTTTCGTCCTCGTGCTCGGTGAAGCGCATCAGGGTCCAGGACTCGGCCGTGAGGTCCGCTGGGTTGTCGTAGGTGCCGACGTTGTGGCCGATGTCGTCACGCAGGTCGTTCCATTCGGAACAGGCCACCTGACAGGCCTTGCAGCCTATGCACTTGGAGACGTCGATGAGTTTCGCCACTTCGTCCATCTCGCGCACGGACGGCATGGGCGTGGTGGTGGCGGAGCGGGCGACGATGTCTTGTGAGGCCATGGCTCAGCTCCTCATGCCTTTTCCACCTTGACCAGGAACGACTTGAACTCCGGCGTCTGCGTATTACCGTCGCCGACGAAGGGGGTCAGTGTGTTGGTCAGGTAGCCGTTGCGCGCCACGCCGGAGAAGCCCCAGTGCAGCGGGATGCCGACCTGGTGCACGGTCTTGCCGTCCACGGTCAGCGGTTTCAGGCGCTTGGTCACCACCGCCACCGCCTTGATGAAGCCACGGTTGGAGGAGACCTGGACCCGTTCGCCAGGAGCGATGCCCAGCTCCTTGGCCAGCACTTCGCCGATCTCGACGAACTGCTCCGGCTGCGTGATTGCGGCCAGCCGGCAGTGCTTGGTCCAGAAGTGGAAGTGCTCGGTCAGGCGGTAGGTTGTTGCCGCGTAAGGGAACTCGTCTGCCGTGCCGAACACCTCCATGTCGTTCTTGAACACCCGCGCGGCCGGGTTGCTGGTGGCCTTCGGGTTTTCCGGATGCAGCGGGTTGCGCCCGATGGGCGTCTCGAAGGGTTCGTAGTGTTCCGGGAAGGGGCCCTCGTTCATCTTGTCCACGGCGAAGAACCGGGCAACGCCCTCGGGATTCATGATGAACGGGCTCAGGCCCTGCTCCGGAGCGGCGTCGACCTTGTAGTCGGGCACGTCAGTGCCGGTCCAGGCCTTGCCGTTCCACCACACCAGGCGTTTCTTCGCCGGATCCCAAGGCTGGCCCATGGGGTCGGACGAAGCGCGGTTGTAAAGGATGCGCCGGTTCGCCGGCCAGGCCCAGGCCCAGCCGAGGGTCTGGCCCATGCCATAGGGGTCAGCGTTGTCGCGCCGAGCCATCTGGTTGCCCAGGGCCGTCCAGGAGCCGGCGAAGATCCAGCAACCGCTCGCCGTGCTGCCATCGTCACGCAGCAGACCAAAGCCCGGCAGTTGCTCGCCGGCCTTGAGCAGCACGGCGCCGGTCGCCGGGTCGGTGAGATCGGCCAGGGCCTTGCCGTTGAACTCGCGAGCAAGCTCATCCGGACCGGGTTCGTCGGGGCGCAGGTAACTCCAGTCGAGGCCGAGGATGGGGTCGGGGAACGCCCCGCCTTCCTTCGCATACAGGTTGCGCAGGCGATGGTACAGGCCGGCCATGATGGCGATGTCGGTGCGTCCCTGACCGGGCGGCTCGGCGCCCTTCCAGTGCCATTGCAGCCAGCGTCCGCTGTTGACCAGGGAGCCGTCCTCCTCGGCGAAGCAGGTGGTCGGAAGCCGGAACACCGTGGTCTGGATACCGGCAGTGTCGACGTCGTTGAACTCACCAGCGTTACGCCAGAACTCGGAGGTGTCGGTAGCCAGCGGGTCCATGATCACCAGGAACTTCAACCGCGCCAGTGCAGCGCTGACCTTGGCCTTGTTGGGGAATGAGCCGATCGGGTTAAAGCCTTGGCAGAAGTAGCCGTTGACCTTGCCCTGGTACATCAGGTCGAAGTAACGCAGCACGTCGTAGGCGGGTACGTCGAGCTTGGGCAGCCAGTCGTAGCACCAGTTGTTCTCAGCGGTGGCCGACTTGCCGAACCAGGACTTCATCAGGCTCACGTGGAACTTGCCGTAGTTCTGCCAGTAGGACATCTGACCCGGCCGCAACGGCTTGGACGCCCGCTTGTCGATGTAGGCGGCATAGTCCTGCTCGGCATCGCCCGCCAGGGTGAGATAGCCAGGCAGCGAGTTGGACAGCAGGCCGAGGTCGGTCAGGCCCTGGATGTTGGAGTGGCCGCGCAGGGCGTTCATGCCGCCTCCGGGCATGCCGATATTGCCCAGCAGTAACTGCACCATGGCACCGGTGCGGATCATCTGCGAGCCCACGGAGTGCTGTGTCCAGCCCAGGGCATACATGATGGTCATGGTCTTGCCAGGCGCCGAGGTTTCGGCAATCTGCTCCCAGACCTTGAGCATCTGGTCCTGCGGCGTGCCACAGATGCTGCTGACCAATTCCGGCGTATAGCGGCTGTAGTGCTGCTTCATCAGCTGGAAGACGCAGCGCGGGTCCTGCATCGTCGGGTCGACGCGCGCAAAGCCGTCTTCACCCTTGGCATAGGCCCAGGTCGCCTTGGCCATATAGCTGCGCTTCTGCTCGTCGTAGCCGTTGAACAACCCTTCGCTGAAAGCGAAAGCGTCGTCGACGATGAACGAGGCATCGGTGTAGTGACTCACGTATTCGTGCTGGATCTTGTCGTGGCTGATCAGGTAGTTGATCAAGCCGCCCAGGAAGGCGATGTCCGTACCGGCGCGGATGGGCGCGTAGTAATCCGCCACCGAGGCCGAGCGGGTGAAACGCGGATCGACCACGATCAGTCGGGCGTTGTTATGTGCCTTGGCTTCGGTAACCCACTTGAAGCCACAGGGGTGGGCTTCGGCGGCGTTGCCACCCATGATCAGGACCAGATCGGCATTCTTGATGTCGGTCCAGTGGTTCGTCATGGCTCCACGGCCAAACGTCGGGGCAAGACCTGCCACCGTCGGGGCGTGTCAGACACGTGCCTGGTTATCGAACCCCAGCATGCCGAGGGAACGCACCACCTTGTGGGTGATGTAGCCGGCCTCGTTGCTTGATGCGGACGCCGCGAGGAAGCCCGTCGTCAGCCAGCGGTTCACTGTCTGGCCTTGGGCATTCGTCTGGATGAAGTTGGCGTCGCGGTCGGCCTTCATCAACTTGGCAATGCGATCGAGGGCGTCATCCCATTCGATGCGCTTCCACTCGTTGGTGCCGGCCTCGCGCACTTCGGGATACTTCAGGCGATTGGGGCTGTGAATGAAGTCCAGCAGGCCCGCGCCTTTCGGGCAGAGGGTGCCGCGGTTGACCGGGTGGTCGGCGTCGCCCTCGATGTGGATGATGTTCTGCGCGACGTTCTTCGCAGCATCGCCCTGGCTGTACATGATCAGGCCGCAGCCGACCGAGCAGTATGGGCAGGTATTGCGCGTCTCGATGGTGCGCGCCAGCTTGAAGTGACGCACCTGGTCGGCAAAGGCCTTCGGGGGCGCTACCCCCAAGGCCGCCAGGCTCGATCCTCCAAGGCCCACCGCGCAGACCTTGAAGAATTGTCGACGGTTCATATCCATCGTGGTTATCCCTCGTGAGGCTATGCATACCGGGTGCTTGGCCGGGCATATCCTTTACAAGGGTAGTCAGCTTCGGGGGATGTGCCAGCCACGGCGGCTGCGGCCAGCCTCCACCAAGACCAGCACCAAATCCACGTATGGAGCGCCGACGCGTAAAGCGCCAAGACTCGTCAAGTCTGGATCGCCTCGCTCGGCCAGTTCGAGGCGCTGAAACCGGAAAAGCTGATGCCCGGCCATTACATGGGGCGCGACCACCTGCGCGCCCGCGAGCAGGGAATGCCCAAGGCCGGCCGATGTGGCAAGGACTGTCTGCAAGCGCGGGCCCAGCGACTCAGCCGGGACAGTTCCGATTAGTCCGAAAAAGAAAATACGGCATACTGGCGCCCCCTCGAAATTGCCATGGAGATCGCCATGCCACAGGCCTGGTGGCTGCTTGCCTTGCCCTTTGTCGCCGGTGCTTTCCTGCCCTTGCAGGCCGGCATCAATGGCCAGTTGGCCAAACAGATTTCAAGCGTGATGAGCGCGGCTCTGGTGTCCTTCGTGGTGGGCACCATCGCCTTGCTGGCCGTCGTGCTTGTGCAGCGCGAAATGCCCAGCCTCGCCGCCCTCAAGGGGCTGAGCTGGTGGCATTGGAGTGGTGGCCTGCTGGGTGCAGTGTTCATCGCCACAGCCGCATTCGCAGGCCCGCGTATTGGCGCCCTGCTATTCATGGCGCTGGTCCTGGCGGGCCAGTTGGGCATGGCGCTGATGCTCGACCACTTCGGCTGGGCCGGCTACCGCGAAGCGCCGATCAGTATTGGCAAGCTGGCCGGCCTGGCGCTGATCATCGGTGGGATCTGGCTGATTCGCAGAGGCTGAATGCCGGCGCGGTGACGTGGTGGCATGGCCGCCGGGAGCGACCATGCTGGACGAGCAGTGGCACCTCGAGGGCTTATAGCCTGAAGCGCCCCACCTGCTGAGCCAGATCACCGGCCAGTCGACTCAGTATCTGGCACTCTTCCCGACAACCACGCACCTCGCTGGCGGTGGCGTGGGCCAGATCGGCAATGCCCTGGACGTTGCGGTTGATCTCCTCGGTCACCGACGACTGCTCCTCCGTGGCCGCAGCAACCTGATGGTTCATGTCGCTGATGCGCTCCACCTGATCGGTGATTGCCCCCAACGACAAGCCCGTGCGCTGGCTGGCTTCCACTCCGGTGCCGGTGGCCGACTGACCTGCACGCATGGAATGCACGGCGGTTTCGGCCCCCAGCTTGAGCCGCTGGATCATCTGCTGGATTTCGTCGGTGGAAGACTGGGTACGGCTTGCCAGTGTCCGCACCTCGTCAGCCACCACGGCGAAACCTCGGCCCATCTCGCCAGCGCGAGCAGCTTCGATGGCAGCGTTGAGCGCCAGCAGGTTGGTCTGTTCGGAAATGCCGCGAATCACCGCCAACACCTGATCGATGGATGCCACCTGGCTGGCCAGTTCGCCGACAGCCGTGGCCGCCACACCAATCTCGTTGGACATGCGTTCGATATGCCCGACCGAATCGCCGACTACCTGACGCGCCTGCAAGGACTCATCGCGCGCTTGCTGCGAAGCCTGGGCGGCGGTGCCCGCATTGCGAGCGATCTCCTGCACCGTCAGCCCCATCTCGTGCACGGCGGTGGCCACCATGTCGGTCATTTCCTGTTGCTGCACCGCGCGCCCAGCGGTGTTGTCCACCACCTGCGTGACCTGACCCACCACCTTGTGCAGGCGCTGGCTGGTCTCCAGGACTTCGCCGATCAGACTTCGCTGACTCTCCAGGAAGCGGTTGAAGCCACGCGCCAGATCGCCAAGTTCGTCAGCACGGCGTTCGTCGAGTCGACGAGTCAGGTCACCGCCACCGCCACCGATCTCGACCAGCGCCGAGGTCACCTGGCGAATCGGCCGCACCAGCCCACGGGCCAGCAACACTACCAGCAACAGGCAAAGCAGCAGCACGCCCAGGCCGGCTAGACTGCTGGTCAACGCCGCCTGCCGTGCCTCGGCATAGATCTCCGCTTCCGGTACCTCGCTCACCAGTAACCAGCCCGCTGTCTCCAATGGGCGGGCCAACGCCAGGAAGGCCTCGCCCTCTCGGCTGAAGTGCACCGCCTTGCCATTGGATACCAGCAGCTCGCCGGCCGGCCCGGCCCCCAGCACATCTGCCAGGCGTCCGCTGCCATTCAACTCGGCTTGCGGGTGTACCTTGATGCTGCCCATACGGTCGACCAGGAATACTCGACCACGCTCGCCGAACCTGAAGTCGCGAATCATCTCCGACATCGCCTGCAGGCTATAACCCAGGCCCGACACGCCCAGAGTCTTGCCGTCACGGGTAATGCGCTGGTTGATGAACAGCGTGGGCAGCCGCGTGCCCTTGTCGATGTCGATCTCCACCGCCCGATCACGGTCGCTGTCCACCAGCCTGTAAAACCATTGGTTCTCCGGCTGGCTGCGGGAGAGGGTCCGGCTCAGGCCCTTGCCGGTGTGGTAATGCCCACTTTCAAGCACCGCGATCGAGGTCGTGAGGGCGTTTTGCTGGGCGCGCACGCCTTCCAGGTAGCGGGCGAAATTCTCCGCCCGGGCCGGGTCCTCGCCGGCGGCCAACCAGTCCTGTACCTGCACGTTCGTGGCGATGGCCGCGTTCGCCGTGATGGGCGCTGTCAGCGCACGCTCCAGGTCATTGCCAATGGCCTCTACCCGAGCCGGCAGGGCCTCATCGAGCAGGAAGCGCTCGGTCAGGCGGTTCATTAGCACCGAATAGATGCCGACCACGATGAGGATGCCAGCGAGCAGGGCTGCGCCCATGCTGAAAATCAGCTGCCACTGAATACTGCGTCGCCAGAGGCGCATGAGTGGTCTCCTTGGATACCCGGAAGCATGAGGAATCTGACCGGAAGATCAGACCCCGATAAATTGTATACAGAATGGTCGATTTATGAATCACGAATTGCCGACAATCCGTATCGGCAGGCATGGGGCAAGGCTTGAAGAGGAATCAGTCGGTAATGCCGAACTCCAGACGAGCGGTCTGACCGGTCTCGTCCAACACGCTCAATTGATGGCGCCCCGCTTGCCGAAACGCCTGGCTGAAGCCGTCCTCGGCAGCCGTGGTAGCCACCGGCGCGCCATCCAGGAACCACCAGCGCCGGCCTCCGCCGCCTAGGGTCGACAGCCACAAACGCAGTGGCTCGGCGCTGCCCGCAGGCCGGCGCAGCTGGTCACCCTCGCGAACGCCGACGATAGACAGCGGCGCAGCAGCCGGTGGCAATGGTGGCGGGCAGGCCGGGTCGACCGCCGGCAGGCGCGCGCTGCGCCGCTCACGCTTCGGCAGCCAAGGCTCCAGAGGGGCCGGCCAAAACATCAGTTCCCGAGGGCTTGCGCCTGGGCAGCCAGGGGCGACCTGTCGTCCCTCCGGACCAAGCCAGATTGTTTGCCGAAGCCCCAGTCCCAATGGTTGATCGCCCGCCAGCAGGGTCGGAGGCGTGGTGCCGTCCAGGATCCAGGCGAAGCGTTGGCGACGGCAGCTGGGGTCGCCCTTGGTCATGATCTGGCCCAGGGGCCAGCAGATGGCGGCAACATCCACCTCCGCCGGCTGTGGCTCGACGGGCTGGGCGATGCCGCGCTGGGCGTCGCGGTTCACCAGCAGGTCATGCACCTGCAGCAATAGCGGTGCGGCCGATGCCAAGCCGAACTGGCCGGACACAGGCGTACCGTCCGGGCGGCCGATCCAGATGCCGATCAGGTGACGCGGCCCCACACCGATGGCCCAGGCGTCGCGGAAGCCGTAGCTGGTGCCGGTCTTCCAGGCCAGCACAGGACGCTCAGTCAGCCGTGCGCGCGGGGCACGGTCTGGCCGTGCCTGACCGGCCAGAATGCGCCGCACGATCCAGGCTGCGCCGGGCGACAGCAGACGGCGCTCCTGCAAGGCGTCCTGCGGTTGCAGGCGCAAGCGGGCGACACGCCCCTGCCGGGCAAAGACGCTGTAACCACTGACGAGCTCCTCCAGACGGCTGCCAGCACCTCCGAGTATCAGCGCCAGATTCGGCTCGGCCGCCGCCGGCAGTGCCAGCGGCACACCGACGTTGCGCAACTCCCCGGCGAAACGCTTCGGCCCGTAGGCTTCCAGCAACTGCACCGCTGGCAGATTGAGGGACAAGCCCAGGGCCTCGCTGGCCGACACGGGTCCGGTGAAACCAGCGGCAAAGTTACCTGGGCGGTAATCGCCATAACGCCTGGGCACGTCCTGCAGGAGCGATTCGGAATGAATCAGGCCGGCATCCAGCGCCAGGCCATAAAGAAAAGGTTTCAGGGTGGAGCCGGGCGAACGCAGCGAACTGATCATGTCGACGTGACCAAAGCGGCGCTCGTCCGCGATATCCACCGAACCGAGATAAGCGCGCACCGCCATCGTCTCGTGCTCCACCACCAGGACCGCAGCGGAGGTGCGCTCCGGCAGGCGCGCACGCCAGCCGAGCAACAAGTCTTCCAGACGGCGCTGTAACGCGGCATCCAGCGTAGTGCGGATCAGCGGCGGGCTGTCCGCACGATTCAACCGCCGCGCCAGCAACGGCGCCAGGCTCGGCTCCTGACGCGGGGCCAACAGCACCGGCTCCTCCAGGGCTTCGGCCACGGCACCCTGGGGCCAGACACCGAATTGCGCCAAGCGCCGCAGCACTTTGTCACGGGCAGCCTGAGCCTGCTCCGGGTGGCGGTCCGGGCGAAGCCGGCTCGGTGCCTGGGGCAGCACGGCAAGCAGCGCGGCCTCCGCCCGGGTCAACTGCGACGGTGGCTTGCCGAGGTAGGCCCAGCTCGCCGCCGCCACGCCCTGCAGGGTGCCGCCGAAGGGCGCGCGATTCAGATAGAGGCCGAGGATTTCTGCCTTCGACAGGTGCCACTCCAGCTGCGCGGTGCGCCAGAGCTGGCGCAGCTTCCCCCCCAGGCTGCGCGGGTGCGGGTCGAGCAGGCGCGCCACCTGCATCGACAGGGTGCTGCCGCCGGACAGCACACGCCTACCGCGCAGGTTCATCCACGCGGCCCGCGTCAGGGCCAGCGGGTTGACCCCGGGGTGCTGGTAGAAATAGCGGTCCTCATAGGTGAGCAGGGCCTGCAGGTAATACGGCGATACTTCGTCCTCGCTTACCGGATAACGCCAAACGCCTTCAGCATCGGCGAAACGCCAGAGCGGCGTGCCATCTTCGGCCAACACCACTCGCGCCAGATCATCCTCCGGCAAGGGCAGCGGCCAGAAGAGGTCGGCCGCCCAGAGCAGCGCCACGAGCAGCAAGGGCACGGCGAGCCAGGCGTGACGCAAGCGGATGAGGATGGAGTGGGCGCGAGGCAATGCCATGGTCTCCGAGTAGGCAGAAACGCAGGATAAGCGCGACAAGGGAAAGTGGGGAGTGGAGCAGACCTCTTATCCCCCGACTGCGGAGAAGCGAAGACAAGGAGCAGTCAATAATCCGACAGCCAAACAATTGACTAAAAAATAACCGTTCGTCGCGTTTTTTACCGCCGACTCGGCCCGACTGTTTCCCCACCTTTACAGGTCCTCCAGCCGCTCCTAAACGACTATCAAACTGACATGACAGTGCTTTGGCCGTCGCTGTAGTCAGTCCTTCCCGAAGACACGGCCCCCGTCATCACTCCCAGGAGACCCACATGGGTACTCGCAGATTACTGCGTGCCACGCTCAGGCCGGCCACCGTCCAGGGTCCTCTCATGGCAATGACGACGCTCTAGTTCAGTCCCAATTCCAGAAACCTTTCTGCAAGAGGAATGCAGCATGGCCATATCTACTACCTCGTTCAGCAACACACCCCAGGCCACCGGGGACTCCTTTGTCTTTGACAGCCTGGTGTCCGAGGGAGTCGATTACGTCTACCTGGATGTAATGGCCAACGATCTGGGCGGCAAGGCCAAGACACTCTACGCGCTGAGCGACGGAACCAGCGCCGATGGCAGCACCGCGACCAGCGCTGAAATCCAGGCCGACCTGCTAGCCCATGCCACCTCGTGCTTGAGCGCCTATGGTGCTGAGATACGGATCGCCCAAGACTTGGATGGGAAAATCAAGGTCCTCTACGATGCCGGCCTCCTTTACCAGAGTGAGGCCTACCAGCGTCTGTCGGCGACTGAATACCTGACGGACACTTTTACCTACGCCATTCGCCTCGGCAACGGCACACTCAGCTGGGCCACTGCAACGGTCACGATCTTCGGCGCCAACGATGCGCCGGAGTCTTCGGAAGGCTATGGCGCCACCGATGAGGACACCGCGATCCTCGGCAGGGCCCTGCCCACCGCCAGCGATATCGATGGCGACAGCGTGAGCTATGCCCTCGGCGCAACCACCGCCGCCCACGGCAGCGTCACCGTGCATGCCGATGGCACCTTCGACTACATCCCCGACGCCAACTTCAACGGCACCGACAGCTTCTCCTTCATCGTCGACGACGGCCACGGCGGGACCAATGAATACACCTACGAGCTGACCGTCAACCCGGTCAACGATGCCCCGGAATCCGCCAACGGCAGCGGCGCCACCGACGAGGACACCCCTCTCACCGGCGCGCTCCTGCCCAGCGCCAGTGACGTCGATGGCGACAGCGTCAGCTATGCCCTCGGCGCGACCACCGCCGCCCACGGCAGCGTCACCGTGCATGCCGATGGCACCTTCGACTACACCCCCGACGCCAACTTCAACGGCGCCGACAGCTTTTCCTTCATCGTCGACGACGGCCACGGCGGGACCAATGAATACACCTACGAGCTGACCGTCAACCCGGTCAACGATGCCCCGGAATCCGCCAACGGCAGCGGCGCCACCGACGAGGACACCCCTCTCACCGGCGCGCTCCTGCCCAGCGCCAGTGACGTCGACGGTGACAGCGTCAGCTATGCCCTCGGCGCGACCACCGCCGCCCACGGCAGCGTCACCGTGCATGCCGATGGCACCTTCGACTACATCCCCGACGCCAACTTCAACGGCACCGACAGCTTCTCCTTCATCGTCGACGACGGCCACGGCGGAACCAACGAATACACCTACGAGCTGACCGTCAACCCGGTCAACGATGCCCCGGAATCCGCCAACGGCAGCGGCGCCACCGACGAGGACACCGCGATCCTCGGCAGGGCCCTGCCCAGCGCCAGCGACGTCGATGGTGACAGCGTCAGCTATGCCCTCGGCGCAACCACCGCCGCCCACGGCAGCGTCACCGTGCATGCCGATGGCACCTTCGACTACACCCCCGACGCCAACTTCAACGGCACCGACAGCTTCTCCTTCATCGTCGACGACGGCCACGGCGGGACCAATGAATACACCTACGAGCTGACCGTCAACCCGGTCAACGATGCCCCGGAATCCGCCAACGGCAGCGGCGCCACCGACGAGGACACCCCTCTCACCGGCGCGCTCCTGCCCAGCGCCAGTGACGTCGACGGTGACAGCGTCAGCTATGCCCTCGGCGCGACCACCGCCGCCCACGGCAGCGTCACCGTGCATGCCGATGGCACCTTCGACTACATCCCCGACGCCAACTTCAACGGCACCGACAGCTTCTCCTTCATCGTCGACGACGGCCACGGCGGGACCAATGAATACACCTACGAGCTGACCGTCAACCCGGTCAACGATGCCCCGGAATCCGCCAACGGCAGCGGCGCCACCGACGAGGACACCCCACTCACCGGCGCGCTCCTGCCCAGCGCCAGCGACGTCGATGGCGACAGCGTCAGCTATGCCCTCGGCACAACCACCGCCGCCCACGGCAGCGTCACCGTGCATGCCGATGGCACCTTCGACTACATCCCCGACGCCAACTTCAACGGCACCGACAGCTTCTCCTTCATCGTCGACGATGGCCACGGCGGAACCAACGAATACACCTACGAGCTGACCGTCAACCCGGTCAACGATGCACCAACCAATTCACTCCCCGGCAAACAGACCACCGCCGAGGGGAGTACCAAGACCATCAGCGGTCTGAGTATCGCTGACCCAGACGCCGGATCTGGCAACATGACGGTGACGCTCCAGGTCGCCCATGGCACCTTGTCCGCACAGGCCCTTGCAGGAGGTGCAAGCATCACCGGCTCTGGCAGCGCCTTGCTCTCGCTGAGCGGCACCCTTGCCCAGATCAACGCAACACTCGCGGCCAACCTCAGCTACATGCCAAGCGGCAATTTCCACGGCGACGACACCCTGACCATGGCCACCAGCGACGGTGCCGCCAGCGACACCGATACCCTGACTATCGAGGTAACCCCGGTAAACGATGCGCCGGTAGCGGCCACTGACACGATTTACGTGTCCAGGAACACCAACGGCATCGTGATATCGGTGGCCGCACTGCTTGGCAACGATACGGATATCGATGGGTCATTCCTGTCGCTAACCGCCCTGGGTGGAGCAACGGGCGCGGTTTCCAATCTGCAGTTCGTTGCGGGGTCGAACAACAGCCTGATCAGCTTCGATGCCAGCAACGCGGGCTTGGGCGCATTCACCTACACACTCTCGGATGGTGCCGGGGGAACGGTCATGGGGAGTGTGACGGTTAACACCGTGTCCACTAACGGGGGTTCCGTCGTCGACCTGTCTACGTTCGCCACTTACCAGGCCTCCTATCTCGACGGTGGCAGCAACCAGGATGGCCTGACTGGCACCGGAGCGCCGGACGTCTTCATTGGTGGAGCTGCCAACGACACCCTCACCGGCGGCAACGGCGACGACCGTCTTCGCGGAGGCGCAGGCGACGACACGCTGGACGGTGGCGCAGGTGTCGACCTGCTCGACTTCTCCGATGCGTCAGGCGCGCTCAACTTCACCCTGGTTCAGAGCAGCAGCAACACCGTCGTCAATCTTTCCTCCATTGGATTGGGCAGCGATACGTACAGGAACATGGAAGGCGTAATCGGTTCGGGCAACAACGACACCCTCACCGGCAGCAGCGGCAACGACATCATCCGCGGCGGCGCGGGCAGCGATACGCTGGACGGCGGAGCTGGCAACGACCTGCTGGACCTTTCCGATGCCTCGGCTGCGTTAAACCTCACCCTGGTACAGAGCAACACCCTCACCGTTATTTCCGCCGGAGGCCTGGGCAGCGACAGCTACAGGAACATGGAAGGGATCATCGGCTCCGCATTCAATGACAGCCTCACCGGCTCCATCGGCAACGATGAACTCCGCGGAGGGGCCGGCAACGACACGCTCAATGGCGGGGACGGCGCCGACATACTGGTTGGAGGCCTTGGCGCTGACTCGCTGACAGGGGGCAACGGTGCTGACCTGTTCAGGTTCGGCAATCTCAGCGAGGCTGTGGACAACATCCTCGACTACAGCTTGGCGGAGGGAGACAAGCTCGATTTCTCTGCACTGCTCGGCACCAGCGCCCCATCCGGGGGATTGCTCTCCGAGTATGTCCAGGTGGTGCAGTCGGGGGCTGACATGGTCGTTCAGGTGGATGTCGACGGCAGTGCTGGAGGGACGACCTTCGTCGAGGTGGTCACCGTCACCGGCGTCAATCAGATACAGGCCTCGTTCTGGGGCAGCGACCACATATTGCCGAGCTGACAACGCAGGCGGGGGCGGAGTTACCCGCACTCTCCCCCGCCCCACTCCATTTAGGGGAGAGGCGGAGGGAGTGCACCGCTTAACAACGCCAGCCCCCTACTTCCCCTTCACCACCAAATCACCCGGCGTTTCGCCGATGGCCTGCCAGTTCGGCCGGTACATCGACTCCACCTGCGGCGGCGGCACGCGATAGCGGCCGGGCGTCACTGCACGGGCGAGGTACAGCAGATGGGTGGTGCCGTAGTCACTGACGTCCAGCGCCGCCACGTAGCGGTCGTCGCGAAACTCCTGGTGCTTGATGGCGGCGTTCTGCATCGACTTCTGCCACTCCTTCACCGTGCTGCTGGCGTTGTCCAGGCTGGCGGAGCTCTGGGCGAGGTTCTGGTTTTCCAGCTCCAGGCCGGCGGGTAGTAGATCCACCACCAGGGCATCGGGCACGCGTTCCTTGGCCTCGATGGCCAGGTGCACCAGCACCAGTTCGCCGCTTTCCAAACCGCCCTCGTTCAGGCGCTGGCCATCCAGGCCGAGGTATTCGCGGCGGATGTTCAGGTTCTCACCACTGGCAGTCGGGGCCGCCAGCGGATAGCCGGACAAGGTCAGTTGCTGGTACAGCGGCTCGCTGCTGCTGGAAGCGATGCTCAGCGGCTCACTGAGCAGGGTACCTTCCAGTTTGAGGCCGGGCTGCAGGTTGCTCAGTTCGCGCTGCTGCTCACCCACAGTCAAGCGCGCCAACCAGTTCGGCTCAGGCTTGACCAGGTATCCGCGACCAGCGAGGTAGAGCGCATTGCGCTCCTGAGTCGAAAGCCAGCGCTCGCCCGCCACCAGATCGGCCAACTCGAACAGCCGCTGCTCACGGGTACCAGCAGCCAGGTTGTGCTCCTCCAGCAGGGCGAGGATCAGCGCCTGGTCGCGCAGCGGGCTGCCATAGTCGGCCAGCCAGTCGCGGCTCTCGCGCCGCTGGGTCAGGCCCAGTTGCAGGGCCTGCTCGGCGCGCGGGGCGTCTCCCATCAGCTTGAAGGCCACCGCCAGTTGCACCAGGGGTAGCCCCGAGCGGGCGTCGGCGCGGCGCTCCCACAGGCTGCGCAAGGCCCCCAGCGGGGCCTGCTGGCTGCGCGCCAACACGTAGCCGGCGTAGGCCTGCACGGCAAAGCGGGTGTGGTCGGCATTCTGGCTGTAGCTGATCTCGATCAGGCTGCGCTCCTGCAGGTATCGCAGCAGGCGCTCGCTGGCCTTCTTCAGCGCCTCGGGCGGTACGGCGAGACCCTGCTCGCGAGCGCGCAGGAGGAAGTCCGTGACATAGGCGGTCAGCCAGTATTCCTCCTCGCCCTCGGCGCCCCAGAGGCCGAAGCTGCCGTTGTAGCGCTGCATGCTCAGCAGGCGCTCGATACCCAGTTCGATGGCCTTGCGCCGCTGCTCATCCGGTTCGCTTTCCAGCCCCAGGCGCTTGAGCAAGGCGGCATCGGCATAGAGCGAAGGGTAAAGGCCGCTGGTGGTCTGCTCGGCGCAGCCGTAGGGGTAAGCCTTGAGTGCGCGAATCTGCTCGCCCAGGTTCAGCGGCGGGCGGCTGGAGAGCTGCAGCAATGCCTCGCGGCCATCTGGCTCGAAGGCATCCAGGCTGCCAATTGGCAGGTTCCACGTATCGCCCTTGAGCACGGCACGGAACTGTTTGAGCTGGGCCGGATAAGCCGGGCGCACGCCGAGGGTCCATTCGCGGCTGAAGGGCGGCAGGTTCTCGCCGGGCAGTTCAAGGCCATTCACCGTCACCTTGATCTTGCCCTGCCCGTAGCCGCCGACGGCGCGTACCGGAATGTGCAAGGTGGTGCGCTGGCCCTCGGAAAGCTGGATCGGCGCCGTCTGGCCCCCTGCGCTTTGCCCGAGGTCGAGCTGGCCTTCGCTGCTCAGGTTCACGTCCAGGCGCTGTGGCTTACCAGAGAGGTTGGTCAGGTCCAGTGCCAGGGTGGTCAGGTCACCGCCGGCGAGGAAGCGTGGTGCGGCGATCTCCGCCACAAGCGGCGCGGCGACCACCGTCCTGGCTTCGGCCATGCCGTAGCGCTCGTCGGTCCAGGCCTGGGCCATCAGGCGCAGCTCGCCATTGAAGTCGGGGATATCCAGGCTGACCTGGCCCCGACCCTGTTCGTCCAGGGCCACCGGAGCGCTTTGCAGGGCGACGATGGTGACGCTGGTCTGCGGCCGCTTGCCGCCACCGGCCAGGGCTGCATCACCACCGAAGGCCAGGGAGGCCAGGCGGCCCTGCCCGGCTTCGATCAACTGGCCGTAGACGTCGAGCTGGTCGGCACCGTAGGCCTTGCGGCCGAACAACGCGGCGAATGGATCGGGCGTCGCGTAGCGGGTGATGTTGAGGATGCCCACATCCACCGCCGCCACCAGCACGTGCACCTGCTTGGGAATACTGCCGTCGGCGTTCTTCGCCTGCACCTGCACGGCGAGTGGTTGCTTGGGCCGCATCTTCTCCGGCGCGGTCAGGGTCAGCGCCAGCTTGCGCGGAGCACGCTCCAGCGGCAGGTGCAGCAGACCCACGGCACGCTTGGGCGTGACGTTGGCCTTACGCTCGCCGGGGCGGACCACCAGGGCGCTGACATACAGGTCATGCCGCGCCCAATCCTTGGCCAGCAGGATGTCGAAGGTCCTGCCTTCGACGGGCACGTCGATCGGCTGCCACCAGAGCGGACCATCGGCGGATTCCACCAGTAGGTAGCCGCTGCCCGGCGCCGGCGGAGTGATGGTGACCTTGGCCATGTCACCCGCAGCATAGGCCGGTCTGTCCAGCGCCAGCTTGACCTGGTCCGGGCGGACTGCGCCGCCTTCGGCGTTGTCCTGCCAGCGGTAACCGGCCCAGAAGCGCAGGCTGCTGGTGATGCCGGTCTGCGGATCCTCCACCTCCAGGCGATACGGGCCCCACTCCACCGGGAAGCTCACCTTGGCAGTGCCGCCGGCGGCGACCGAGACGCTCTCTTCGGCGAGGTTCAGGTACTTCTCATTGAAGTGGTAGGTCCAGCCATCGCTCTCGGAGTAGTTCCAGTAATAGTCGCGGCGCTCGCGCACCAGGCGCACCTTGAGGTCGTCGGCGGCCAGCTTGTTGCCGGCCGGGTCGGCTACCAGCAGTTCGAACTCGGCGACGCTGTCGGCATCGGTTTCCTCGCCCTCGAACAACGCACGCAGCCCCGGCAATCGCCCGGCCGGCCACACCGGCTGCACCAGCCGGCGGGTGATGGGGCGACCACCGGACTCTTGCAAGCTGGCCTGAAGAATGATTTGCAGCGGCGACTTGGCATCGCCCCAGCGAGTCTCGATGTCCAGCTGGGTCTTGCCATTGGCATCAAGGGTGGTTTCGTCCAGCTCGATGTCCTGGCTCAGTTCACCCTCGGTCACGGAGCCGAACTGATAGCCGGGCAGTGCCTGCACCGCTTCGCGCAGCGGGCGCACGTAAAGCTGCCCGGTCAGACGGTTGCCGGAAGCTGGCGCGCCATAAAGGTAGCGCCCCTCGATGGCGAATCGGGCGTTGTCAGTGGGCGTGAAAGGCTGGTCGCTACCCTTGAGATCCAGCGCCAGGCGCTCGGGAAGGAAGTCCTCGACGAGGAACTCATAGAGCTGCGGCTTGCCGTCACCCAGGTCGAAGAGCAGCTGCCACCGCCCGGTAGGGGCTTCGCCCGACAATTGCAATTGGTATTGGTAAAGCCCACCCTCCCCGGCTTCCCAAACGAAGCGGCGACTGACCTGCTCGTCTGGACGGCGCACTTCCACGGTAACCGGCTGGCCCTTCACCTCATGACCATCAGCATCGCGCAGCAGGGCGTTAAGCAGCACGGTCTCGCCGGGCCGATAGAGGTCGCGCGGACCGAAGACGAAGAATTGCAGGGCATGGCTGGCCGGTCCGGCGATGTCGAACTCGGCCAGGTCCAGCGCCGGGGCGGAAAGCCGCAGCAGGCTGGTCTGTTCGCCTTGGTGGGCGATCAGCACTTCTGCCTTGGTCGACAGTGGCAATTGGGCGTGCCCCTTGGCGTCGGTCTTGCCCTCGGCCAGCACGCGCCCGTCGCCATTCAGCAACTCCAGGGTGATATCGCCTTGGGCAGCGCCGCCCTCCAGGGCTTGGGCGAACACGTCCAGACGGTCGCGATAGCGGTGCGCGGAGAGGCCGATGTCGCTGAGGGTAAAGAGGGTCGCGGGGTTCGAATAGTCGTAGCTACCGGCCTCCTTCATCACCGCCAGGTAGACGCCCGGCTGCTTCATGGGCTCCAGGCCGGCAATGGGCAGCAGCAGGGTTTCGCGCGTATTACGTGCGGGGTTGAGGTCGAAGCGGCCGGTGTACACCAGGTCGGCCAGCTTAAGCAGCTCGCGAGACTGCCAGATGTCGAGACTGCCGCGCTTGCCCCAGCGGGCAAGGAAGGCGGGCAGCGCCTCGGCCTTGACCCGGAAGAAGTCGACATCGATCTTGTCGACGTTCAGCGCAATCACCGGCAGGCCTTCGGCCAAGCGCGTCGGCAGCAGCGAGCCGCGACTGGCGAAACCGACCGCGGCCTGCAGGTCGCGGGTTTCCAGGCGGGTGACGTGCTCCTCGGCGAGCAGCGCGTCATTCACCGCGCGCAGGCCCGGGTCGATGGTCAACACCAGCTTGCGCTTGGGCTCCAGATGACGCAGGCGCAGCTCCATCAGGTTGTCGGAGAGCTCCCAGGCGCCGTCCACCTTGCCACTCGTGGTGTCCACCAGGTGTAAACGTTCGGCGAACTTCTGCTCCGGATCCAGCGGTACCGAGAGGGTCACCGACAACGCACTGGCGCCATCGAGTTGCACTTCGGAAACATCGATGATCTTGAGCTCGCGGCCGGCATAACGCTTGGCCAGCAAGGCGGTATCGAGCACCGGGCGCGCGGCCTGTTGCTCAGCCTGTTGCTCGGCAACGGCCGGAGCCTTACTCACCGGCTGCTCGGGGGGGGAGGAATCGCAGGCGCTGAGCAGGCTCAGCACCACGGCCAGAAGTGGTCCTTTCTTCCGCATGGCAGGCTCTCGAATAGAGTGCATTCAAGCCGCGAACTATAGACCAGCGCGTCGCTTCGTGGCGTGCGGATAGCACCCTGCCGGGCCCGCTATACTGCGCAGCCGTTCTGGAGCCTTGCATGATTTCGTTCCTCGATGCCTGGCGGCACAAGCCAACCCATCGCAGGGTGTGGTCGATGGCCGCCCCCATGATCCTTTCCAACATTTCCGTGCCGCTGGTGGCTCTGGTGGACAGCGCGGTCATCGGCCACCTGCCGCATGCCCATCAGCTGGGTGCAGCGGCAGTTGGCGGCAGCCTCTATACGCTGCTGGTCTGGGCCATGGGTTTCCTGCGCATGGGCTCCACCGGCTTCGCCGCCCAGGCCGCGGGCCGGGAAGATGGCGGCGCGCTGCGCCAGGTGTTGCTGCAAGGGCTGTTATTGGCCTTCGGCCTGGCGCTGGTGCTCGGTGTACTGGCGGTTCCCTTCACCGGCCTTGCGCTCGGGCTGATGCAGCCGTCTGCCGAGTTGGATGCGCTGGCCCGCGAGTATTTCCACACCCGGCTGTTCGGTCTGCCGGCCGCGCTGGCGAGCTATGCGCTGGTGGGCTGGTTCCTCGGTACGCAGAACGCCCGTGCGCCACTGGCGATCCTTTTGACCACCAACCTGATCAACCTGGTGCTCGACCTCTGGTTCGTGCTTGGGCTCGACTGGGGCGTGGCCGGCGCCGCGCGTGCCTCGGTGGTCGCTGAATGGTCTGGAGCCCTGCTCGGCTTGGCGCTGACCCGCAGGGCCCTGCGCCGGCATCCCGGCCACCTCGACCCGACCAGGCTGATGCGCTGGCATAATTGGCGGCCTCTGCTGGCGGTGAATCGCGACATCTTCATCCGCACCCTGGCGCTGGAGTTGGTGTTCTTTCTGATCACGGTGCAGGGCACCCGCTTGGGCGATGCCACCGTGGCCGCCAATGCTCTGCTGCTCAACGGCCTGCTGCTCACCGCCCACGCCCTGGACGGTCTGGCACATGCGGTGGAGGCGCTGTGCGGTCATGCCATCGGCGCGCGCGATCGCCTTACCCTGCGCCGTTCCCTGATGGTCGCTGGGGCCTGGTCACTGCTGGCAAGCCTGTGCTTTGCCCTGTTCTTCATGGTCGGCGGCGGGCTGTTCATCGATTTGCAAAGCGATATCCCGGCGGTGCGCGACGTAGCGCACCGCTTCCTGCCCTACCTTGCAGTACTGCCGATGGTGGCCGTCTGGAGCTACCTGCTCGATGGCCTGTTCATCGGCGCCACCCGCGCCCGAGAAATGCGTAACGCCATGCTGATTGCCGTACTGCTGAGCCTGCCTGTCGGCTGGGCACTGCAGCCCTTGGGCAATCACGGCCTGTGGCTGGCCTTTCTGTGCTTTATGCTGATACGCGGCCTCAGCCTCGGCGCCATGGGTTGGCGACTGGGCAAGCGTGATGCCTGGTTCGGCGCGGTATGCTGACCCGGATGGAGAATGAGAAGAATCAGTCCGTGACGACCACAAGGAGATCCCATGGCCCAAGCCATTGCCGCGTACCTGCACTACCTTTCGATATTCGTGCTGTTCTCGCTGCTTACCCTGGAACACGTGCTGTTCCGGCAACCTCTTGATCTGGACCGGGCTCGCCGCCTGGTGCGGGTCGACATCTTCTACGGCATCAGCGCGGGCGTTGTACTGGCCACGGGCCTCGCGCGGGTGTTCTGGTATGGCAAGGGGCTGGACTACTACCTTAACAACAGCCTGTTCCACGCCAAGGTCGGGCTGTTCGTGCTGATCGGGTTGCTATCGAGCCTGCCGACCTTCGTTTTCCTCAACTGGCGCAACACGCTGAAAGCCGGCCAGGTACCCGAGATCAGCGCGCGCATGGCGAAACTGGTGATCATGACCATCCGCCTGGAACTGCTACTGGCGCTGGTCCTGCCGTTGCTGGCGGCGCTGATGGCGCGGGGGGTGGGGAGCTTTTAGCTGGAGGCTGGAAGGGTAGCGGAACGGGGTGAGCGCGAAATTCCATTGGCCGCCGTAGGAGCGAGCTTGCTCGCGAATGCCGCGCCGGGCCCTTCGCGAGCAAGCTCGCTCCTACAACGAGGTCCGCCCGTCAGGACGACAGGTACGAAGACCGCGTCAGACCCAGGCGCAGGGCATCGACGAATTGGGTGCGCTCGCGCGGGCTCAGCTTGGCGCTGGAGACCTTGTCGCGGTAATGCGCCATCAGCTCCTCCGGCGACAGATGCACGTAGCGCAGCATGTCTTCGATGGTGTCGTGGGTCTCGATGCCGGCGTGGTACACGCTGCCATCTTCGCGCTGGTAGACGTTCACCGAGTCGGTGTCGCCGAACAGGTTGTGCATGTCGCCAAGGATTTCCTGGTAGGCGCCCACCAGGAACACGCCCAGCAGGTAGTCCTCGCCCTCGCGCACTTCGTGGACCGGCAGGCTGGTCTCGATGCTCTGCTCGTCGACGTATTGCTTGATCTTGCCGTCGGAATCGCAGGTCAGGTCCTGCAGCACAGCGCGGCGCAGCGGCTCTTCGTCCAGGCGATGGAGCGGTAGTATCGGCAGCACCTGGCCGATGGCCCAGGTGTCCGGCAGGCTCTGGAACACCGAGAAGTTGCAGATGTACTTCTCTGCCAGCTTGTCGTTCAGCTCATCGAGCACCTGGCGGTGAGAACGCTGACGTGCCTTGAGCTGGTTGTGCAGGCGGCGGCAGATGGCGAAGTAGGTCTGCTCGGCCAGGGCCTTCTCGGCGAGGGTCAGCTTGCCTTCAGCGTACTGCGCAGCGGCATCGCTCATGTAGTGGGTGGCGCGCCAGTAGGTCTCGGTGACCATTTCAGCATCCGTCGGGCCCAGCAGTTCGGCCAGCCAGCGGACGATCTCTGGCTGCTCTTCAAGATTGGCGAACTTAGGCACTTCATCGTTGTGGCGCTCGACATCGGTCACCTGCATCACCAGCACCGCGTGGTGCGCGGTCATGGCCCGGCCACTCTCGGAGAAGATGTGCGGGTGCGGCAGGCCCTGCGCGTCGCAGAACTCCTTGAGCATGCCCACTACGACGCCAGCGTAGTCATCCATGTCGTAGTTGATCGAACTGGCGTTGCGCGAGTGGGTGCCGTCGTAGTCCACGCCCAGGCCGCCGCCGACGTCGATGTGATCCACCGGCAGGCCAAGGCTGCGCAGCTCTGCGTAGTAGCGGATGGCTTCCTTGAAGCCGTGCTGGTAGTCCGCCAGGTTGGCGATCTGCGAGCCCATGTGGAAGTGCAGCAGGCGCACACCCTGATCCAGACCGGCCTTGCGAAAGCGCTCGACCACCGAGAGGATCTGCGCGGCGGAGAGGCCGAACTTGGATTTTTCGCCACCGGTGTCGGCCCACTTTGACGACGCCAGGGACGACAGGCGCACGCGCAGACCGACCTGCGGCGCGACTTTGAGTTCGGCGGCAACGTCGATGACGAATTCGACCTCGGCTTCCTTCTCGATGACGATGAAGACGTTGTGGCCGAGCTTCTGGCCCATCAGCGCCAGGCGGATGAATTCGCGGTCCTTGTAGCCATTGCAGACGATGGTGCCGCCTTTCGGTGCCAGCGCCAGCACTGCCAGCAGCTCCGGCTTGGAGCCGGCCTCAAGGCCAATCGAGACGTTCTGGGTGGCAATGATGTTCTCCACCACCGCTTCCTGCTGGTTGACCTTGATCGGGTAGAGGGCGGTGTAGCGGCTCTGGTATTCCAGGCGCTCGATGTTGGCGTCGAAGGCGCCGGTCAACTGGCGCACGCGCTCCTGCAGGATGTCTGGAAAACGCACCAGCAGCGGCAGGCTGAGACCGGCCTCACGCAGGGCGTCGACCTGCTCGAAGAGGTCGATCGGTGCGCTGCCCGGGCCGCGCGGGCGCACTTCGACGCGCCCCGCCTGGTTGATCCCGAAAAAGCCGGCACCCCAGTGGCGAATGCCATAGACACTGCGGCTGTCGGCTACGGTCCAGCTGCTGCCATCGTCCTTGCGCGTGCGTCGTGCAGACATCGGTTTCCCCCTGTGGGATAGAAAAGGGCCAGGCCCGCCGGATCTGGCCGGGCGGGCATGAGCAAGTTAATTCGGTCGTATGACGTTGGAGTGTTGACCGCACTGGTAGCGGTCAGTTTAGAAAGCCGTGGCTCAGCCGCCGGATTTCTTGGCCTTGAAGCCGCGCTTGGCGAGCTCTTCGAGCAGCAGGTCCACGTGGTCGCCCTGGATCTCGATCACGCCGTCCTTCAATGCTCCACCGGTACCACAGCGACGCTTGAGTGCGCTGGCCAGCTCCTTCAGGGCGTCTTCGGCCAGCGGCACGCCGCTGACGCTGGTGACGGTCTTGCCACCTCGGCCCTTGGTTTCCCGGCGTACGCGGGCAATGCCATCGCCAGCAGGCACAACTGCTTGCTTGCAGATACAGGCATCTATGGGCTGGCGGCATTCCGGGCAGTGCCGGCCGCTGTCTGTGGAGTACACCAGGCCGCTGAGGGCGGCAAAGGACGAAGCTTTCTTGACCACCGGCTTTCCTCGTAGGGGTCAGGATAGCGACTGGCCGGCAGGAGCCGACCGCGAAGCCCCACTCTGGCAGGGGCAGCGCAACCTGGCCGGGAAGCCAGGGTTGAAAGGCGGCGAAATTTAGCAGCAATCGCGGCAAATGCTAAGTACGAAAATGCGCCATTGATCGACAAAATGGCGACTCCGTGCAGCATTCCGCACGAAATCGCCGGGAATCCTGCACAAAGCCGCGCCCGGCGTGGGTTTGGCGGGGGTGATTGTCCGATGAAAACAGCACTTGAACTGTAGGAGCGAGCTTGCTCGCGAAGGGCTTGCCCCCATATTCGCCAGCAAGAACTCGGCGTCCCCCTGGCTCCTATAGGGATGCCACTACGAGCACGAAGCCAGGTACAGCTTCAGCGCCTTGAGCGAATCGGGGCAGCAAGGCTGCTGCACCTGGGCCTGATCGACCGTCATGAAGCGTGCTTCCAGCACTTCCTCCGGCTGCAGCCGCAACGGCGCGTCGGAAATCGCAGAGAACACCGCGCCCCATAGACGGTTGCCCGGTTCGTCGAAGAAGAAGCGGCCATGCTCACTCAGGGGCACACCGGCAATGCCGAGCTCCTCTTCCAGCTCACGGGCAGCCGATTCGGCATAGTCCTCGCCTTCCTGCACCATGCCGCCGGCGGCAACATCCCAGTAACCCGGATAGAGCGCCTTGCTCAGGGTGCGCCGATGCACGCAGAGTTCGCCGCGGCTGTTGAACAGGAGGATGAAGGTGCCACGGGAAATCAGCCCCCGCTCGCGCAGCTCGGCACGTGGCAGGCCGCCGAGAGGGCGGTCCTGCTCGTCGACCCAGGCCACCTGCTCGGCATCGGAGGCAGCCCGGTGGGCCGCCTCGCGATCATCCATCGCCATCAGCCCTGCTCCAGCAGCTGACGCAGGTCGATGACGGCTGCGTTGGCGCGGGAGATGTAGTTGGCCATCACCAGCGAATGGTTGGCGAGGATGCCGTAGCCACTGCCGTTGAGCACCATCGGGCTCCACAGCGGTTCTTGGGCGGCTTCCAGCTCACGAATGATCTGGCGGACGCTGATGGTGGCGTTCTTCTTCGCCAGCACATCGGCGAAGTCGACCTCGATCGCACGCAGGATATGCGACAGCGCCCAGGCCTGGCCGCGCGCTTCGTAGAAGACGTTGTCGATCTGCAGCCAGGGCGTCTCGACGATCTCCTCGCTCACCGCCGGCACCTGGCCCTCGGCGACAGGAGCGCCACCGGTGACGTCAGTGTTCAGGCGCACGCGACCAACGCTGGCGGACAGGCGCTGGGACAGCGAGCCCAGGCGGGTGGCAACATCGCCCAGCCAGTTGTTGAGGTTGTCGGCGCGGGTATAGAACTGCGCATTAGGCTGGCTCGGATCGGAGAGTCGGGCCAGGTAGCGATCCAGCGAGCGGATGCCGTCCTGGTACTCGGCCTCGGCGGCCGGTAGGGCCCAGCTCTTGTTGTCGAAGTTGAAGCGCGGCTCGGCCTTGGCCAGGTCCGGGTCTTCAGTGGACTGCGACTGGGAACGGGCGAAGTCCTTGCGCAGGGCGCGGGACAGGTCACGCACCTGCACCAGCACGCCGTACTCCCAGCTCGGCATGTTGTCCAGCCAGAGGCCGGGCGGCGCCAGGTCGTTGGAGAGGTAGCCGCCGCTCTTGTCGAGCAGGGTCTGGGCCACGGTCTTCAGGGTCTCAACCGTGGTGTAGCCACTGACCATCTGGCGCTGGGCACGCTCGGCAGCAGCCTGGGCATTCTGCTGCACCGGGATCAGGTCGGGCTCCTGGCTCCAGTACCAACCCACCACCAGGGCCCCGATCAGGTAAAGCCCCAGCAGGCTGCCAAGGGCGCGGCTGACCCACAGGCCACCGAAGTAGCTGCGAGCATCATCCACCGAGTCATCGACGCGTTCGCGCGCCTCGCCCATCCGCTTCTTCCAGTCCAGCATGGCAGTGTCCTTCAATAATCATTCAGCACGGAAAGATAAGACCACAATCGCCGGCGCAGGTTGTGATCGAGCGCAGCACTATAAGGGAAGCGCGAGCGCTGCGCAGTGGCTCAAAGCCAAACCATAGGCCGGTCGGGCGACAGGGCCAAGTCCCAAGGAGGTGCGTTGTCGCATTGGAATTATTCAGCGTCGCAGGCACTGGCGTCGCCGACCTCAAGTGATAGCATGAGGCCACCATTCGATCGCTATCGAAGCGACGCCTAAAAAGAAGCCGGGCCATGACCGAGCACGACGATCCCAGCCGCGACCGCCTCAAGCATCATTTCGCCCAGCGCGTCATCCATCAGGCGCGACATGTGCTGGAGATCTGGCAACGTCTGCAGCGCAGCGAGTGGAGCAGCGCCTGCATGGCCGAGCTGGCCGAGGCTAGCCTCAACCTGCAGCGCCATGCCGAACGCTTCGAGCAGGCCGAACACGTCCGGCTGGCGTTGGCTATCGGCAACTGCCTCAAGCGGATCGAAGCGAACCGGGGCCGACTCTCCAGCGACCTGATTACCGAGCTCAGCCTGCTGATCCAGCGCCTTTCGCGCACAGGCCTGCGGCAGGGCGACCATTTCGAGCAGACCTTCCTTCCTCCGCTGCGCAAACCCATCTACCTGGCGCTCCAGGACCGGGAACGCGCGGAACGCCTGATCCAGCAGCTGGAATTCTTTGGCCTCAGCGCGCAGCTCTGCGACAGCGCCAACGCCTTTCGCTCAGCCATGTCCGAACGCCATCCGGCCGCGATCGTCCTGGAAGTGGATTTCGCCGGCCCCGGCACCGGGCTGACCTTGGCGCGGGAAGCACAGCAGGGCCTGGGGCAGAAACTGCCGATCATCTTTTTCTGTGAGAAGGAAACCGACGCTTCGGCGCGTCTGGCGGCCGTACGTGCCGGCGGCCAAGAGTTCTTCACCGGTACACTGGACGCCTCGATCCTGCTGGAAAAGCTCGAAGCCCTCACCCGCACTGCCCATTACGAACCGTACAAGGTGCTGGTCGTCGACGACTCCCGGGCCCAGGCGATCCACACCGAGATGCTGCTGAACGCCTCGGGCATCGTCACCCGGGCGATCACCGAACCGGTACGGGCCTTGGCTGAGCTGGCCGAATTCCAGCCGGACCTGATCATCCTCGACATGTACATGCCGGACTGCCAGGGGCCTGAGCTGGCCAAGGTGATCCGCCAGCATGAGCGCTACGTCAGCGTGCCGATCATTTACCTGTCGGCCGAGGACGACCTGGACAAGCAACTCGGCGCCATGAGCGAAGCCGGCGATGACTTCCTCACCAAGCCGATCAAGCCGCGCCACCTGGTCGCCACGGTGCGCAACCGCGCCGCCCGTGCGCGGAGCCTGAAAGCCCGCATGGTCCGCGACAGCCTCACCGGGCTGTTCAACCACACCCACACGCTGCAGTTGCTGGAAGACGCCGCCTCCCGCGCACGCCGCGACGGCAAGCCGCTCAGCTTCGCCATGCTCGACATCGACCATTTCAAGAGGGTCAACGACACCTTTGGCCACCCCGTGGGCGACCGGGTGATCAAGAGCCTGGCACTGTTTCTCAAGCAGAGGCTGCGCAAGACCGACCACATCGGCCGCTACGGCGGAGAAGAGTTCGCCGTGATCCTGCCGGATACCGACCTTGCAGCGGCGCACCGGGTGCTGGAGGATATCCGCCGGCGCTTCGCTGAAATCCGCTACCCGGCACAACCCATTGATCTCTCTTGCACCTTCAGCTGCGGGATCGCCGAACTGCGCGAAGACACCGACATCAGCAACCTGTCGAAACTGGCGGACGAAGCGCTGTACCGGGCCAAGCATAGTGGCCGCAATCGCATAGCCCTCCATCAGGACTGATGAAGAAGGGCCGCCTGCCCCATCAATCAAGCGCCTCCACTCTTCCTATCACGGGAGATGGCACTGGTTTCTGCAGCGCCAGCCCAGGTAGCGCGTCACAGGACTGTCATTAAACAGCAATATCATTTGGCCATCCCTCAGTTGCTTGTCGAGTCCAGGATGCGCCTGAAGTTGCTCACCAATCTCATCACCCTGCTGCTGGTCACGGTGTGTCTCGCCCTCGGCGCCACCCTGTGGTGGTCGCAGCGTGCCCTTGAGCGCCCTTACCAGTTGATGGAGCAGTACCTCGACCTGGCTCAGCGCTTTCGTGGCGAAGTGGCGGACAACATCCAGGCCTACCTCTCCAGCGGCGATGCCTTGCGCCACAGCAGTGCCAGCCAGGGTATCGACAGTCTGGAGCAGAGCCTCGGCAATCTGCCGAGCGGGTTCAGCGACTCGCTTCGACCCAGCCTCAACGAATTGCGCGAATTCACCCGCGACGAACTGCTCGCGGCCGGCAAGTTGGCAGGCGACCCGCAGGGACTGCTGATTCAGGCGGAGCGAGAAATCGCCGGCTCCCTCGACCGACTCGCCCAGTACACCGATAGTGCCAGCAACACCTCCGCATCCGAATATCGCCCGCTGCTGTTCCGTGCCGCCCAGCACCTCAGCCGCCTCAGCCAGGCACGCGACAAGCTGGTGACCAGCGGCCGCGACGAGCTGGCCGCCGATGTCGAGCGCGAACTGGCCGCCCTGGAACGCCTGCACGGGCAGCTGGAGCAATTGCCGCTGCTCGGCGTAACCGACAGCACCAGTTCGGCCTCCGACGATTTTGCCGCCCTGATGGGGCTGAACAGCGGCAGCGATGCCGGTCAGGCAGAAGACCGCGGCATTGCCCTCAAGCGCGAATTCGCAAGCCTGCTCAAACGCTACCCAGCCGAACTGGCGCGCACCCGCGATCTGATCCAGCGACGCGCAGCGCTCGCCACCAGTACCTCCGCCCGCGTCGATGCCTTGCAGCGGGCGCTGGCGGAACTGGAGCCGCAGGTGCGCGCCGAACATGGCCGCATCCAGGCCGAAGTCCGCGTGATGCAAGGCCTGATGATCGGCCTGATCCTGCTCATCGCCCTGTGCATCGACCGCATCCAACGTCGTCTGACCCACCTGCTCGGCCGCCTCGTAGGCGCCCTCACGGCCTGGGCCGCCGGCGACTTCAGCCGCCCGATCCAGCTCGACTCGCGTACGGCCGATCTGCGCCGCATCGAGGAATCTCTTAACCGCCTGCGCGCCTACCTCGGCGAACTGGTCGGCACCATCCGCCAACACGCCGAACAGGTCGCGGGCAGCAGCAACGTCCTGGCCGAATTGAGCAACGGCTTGCATGCCGGCGCCGAACGCCAGGCCGGCGGCACCGCGCAGATCCGCGATGCCCTCGGCGAACTGGAGACAACCATCCAGCAAGTCGCTGGCGACGCCAGCCACGCCGCCGACGCCACCCGCGATGCCGGCCGCGCCATCCTTCAGGGCCAGAGCGTGATCGACCAGAGCCTGGCCGGGCTGCGCCAACTGGTGGGCGAAGTGCAGAACAACGCCCAGGCAGTAGAAAACCTGGCGCAGGAAACCGAGACCATCGACAAGGTGCTGACAGTGATCCGTGGCATCGCCGAACAGACCAACCTGCTGGCGCTGAATGCCGCCATCGAAGCCGCCCGAGCCGGCGAAATGGGTCGGGGCTTTGCCGTGGTAGCCGAGGAAGTCCGCTCCCTGGCGCTACGTACCAGCGGCGCCACCGCAGAAATCCAGCAGTTGATCGCGCGCCTGCAACAGGCCGCCCGCCAGTCTGTGGACGCCATGCGCGTCCAGGTCGAACACGCCGAAGCCAGCGCCGAGCAGGCTGCTGCTGCCGATGGCGCGCTGGTGGAGGTAGTGACCTCGATCCGCACCATCGCCAGCATGGCCGAACGCATCGCCGACGCCACCGCCCAACAAAGCGGAGCGGTCAGCGAAATACGCGACTACAGCGAGCAGATCCACCAACTCGGCGGTGATAACCTGGAACGCATTGGTGAGAGCCGCAGCCAGGGCGAGCACCTGCAAAAGCTGGGTGGCCAGCTGCATACGGCGGTACAGGCGTTCCGCCTCTGAAGACGATCAATCGCACTTTGTACCCCTGTAGAAGCCAGCTTGCTGGCGAGCTGAGCACAACGCTTCGCGAGCAAGCTCGCTCCTACAGGGGGGCGGTAATCTTGTAGGAGCCAGCTTGCTGGCGAATGCGCGGCAATGCGCGGCTGGGCTTTGCAAGCTCGCTCCTACAGAACAACCTTACGCCTTGAGGACAAAACATCTTACAGCCTAGAACCTGCAGGAAAGGTCCAAGGTCCGCTATGATGCGAACGTTTTCTGATCAAGAGACCTCCATGCGCCGTCTGCTGAGCCTGATCCTGCTGCTGGTGGCCCTGCCCGCTGCCGCAGGGTTGCTGGACAAACGCCCCGACTCGACCCTGGGCGCCCCGCTGAACAACAGTGCCGACTTCCTGCCCGTGCGCGAAGCCTTCCGCCTGAGCCTGGTGGAAAGCACGCCCAGTTCGGTGAAGTTGCGATTCACCAATGCCGAGGGCTATTACCTCTACCGCCACCGCTTCCAGTTCCGCAGCGAGCCGTCCGACATCGGTCTGGGCCAGCCCACGCTGCCGCCTGGTACGCACAAGACCGACGAATACTTCGGCGACGTCGAGGTCTACTACGGCGTGCTCGACGTCGACCTGCCGCTCAACCAGCCGCAGCCGAAACCATTTGATCTGAAGGTCACCTATCAGGGCTGCGCCGACAAAGGCCTGTGCTACCCGCCGGAAACCGAAATCATCAAGGTCGGCGGCGGCCTGCCCAGCGACAGTTCCGATACAGCAGGCGGCTCGGGCTCGAATGCCTGGAGCTGGCACGAACTGGCCCTGTTCTTCCTGGCCGGCCTCGGCCTGACCTTCACCCCCTGCGTATTGCCGATGCTGCCGATCCTCTCCGGCGTGGTGCTGCGCGGCCAGACGGGTGGCAGCCGAGGCCTCGTGCTCTCGCTGGCCTACGTCTTGCCGATGGCCGCCTGCTTTGCGGTGCTCGGCGCGCTGATGGGCCTCTTCGGGGCCGAACTCAACCTCCAGGCTCGCCTGCAGTCACCCTGGGTGCTGGTTCCCTTCGCCGCGTTCTTCACCGCATTCGCCCTGGCGATGTTCGGCCTCTTCGAGTTGCGTCTGCCACATGCCATCAGCGGACCATTAGGCACCCTGGCCGGCAGCACCAAGGGCGGCTCGATCTGGAGCGCTGCGCTGCTGGGCGTGATTTCCAGCCTTTTGGTATCGCCATGCGTCTCCGCACCACTGGCGGGCGCCCTGCTCTATATCAGTGCGAGCGGCGATGCCTTGGGCGGCGGCCTCAAGCTGTTCGCCCTGGGATTGGGCATGGGGGCACCACTGGTGCTCTTCGCCACCGGTGGCGGAGCGCTGCTGCCGAAAGCCGGCCCCTGGATGGTGGCCGTCCGCAACGCCTTCGGCGTCCTGTTGCTGGCCGTGGCCGCCTGGATGCTAGAACGGGTCCTGCCGGGACCTTTGGCTCTGGCCCTGTGGGGCCTGCTGGCGGGTGGCGTGGCCTTGTTCCTCGGCGCGCTGGAGTTCACCGTCAAGGCTCCAAGTGGACGCCTCGCACAACTGGCCGGGCTGGTTCTGCTGGTGTATGCCGTCGCCGCCTGGACCGGCGCCCTGCGCGGCGAATCCGACCCACTCAGACCGCTGGGCCGTCCTGCGATGATCGGCACGCAGTCCAGTGCGCCAATAGCCAATCGCTGGCAGACCGTCACGACGCCCCTGCAGCTGGAGGCCGCCCTGCTGGACGCCCGCAATGCTGGCCAGCCAGTGCTGCTCGACTGGTACGCCGACTGGTGCATTAGTTGCAAGGTGATCGAGCGAGAAGTCCTGACGGCGCCGGAGGTCACCGCCCTGCTGACTGGCCATAGACTGATCCGTTTCGACATGACTGAAAGCAACGCCGAGCAGCGTGCCCTGCTCGATCGCTACAAGCTGTTCGGCCCGCCCGCCATCCTGTTCTTCGATGCACGGGGTGACGAATTGGTCGAAGCGCGTGTCGTAGGGGAAGTCGATGCCGCGACCTTCACCACCCGTCTGCAACGGGTAAATGCATCACGCTGAGGTCATGACGTCACATATTTGCCGCAAACACCGGGCATCTTGTCGACTATTGTTGACATCTGGACAGCCCACCGGCTCTCCGGCATAGTTTCGCCCGGCCTCAAATAAGGAAGACATCGCATGGCCACTCTCCTCGTGCTGCACGGCCCCAACCTCAACCTGCTGGGTACTCGCGAGCCCGGCACCTACGGCGCCACCACCCTGGCCGAGATCAACCAGGATCTCGAGCGCCGTGCGCGTGAGGCCGGCCATCACCTTCAGTACCTGCAGAGCAACGCCGAGTACGAATTGATCGATCGAATCCACGCCGCGCGCAGCGAGGGAGTGGACTTCATCATCATCAATCCTGCTGCTTTCACGCATACAAGTGTCGCCCTACGTGACGCGCTGCTCGCAGTGAGCATCCCATTCATCGAAGTGCACCTGTCCAACGTGCACAAGAGAGAACCTTTTCGCCATCACTCCTACTTCTCCGACGTTGCGGTGGGAGTGATCTGCGGTCTGGGTGCCACCGGCTACCGCCTGGCCCTGGACGCGGCGCTTGAACAACTTGAACGCCCCTGACCTCACCCCTGGGAGTTGATGATTAATGGATATCCGTAAAGTCAAAAAACTGATTGAGCTGCTGGAAGAGTCCGGTATCGACGAACTGGAGATCCGCGAGGGCGAAGAGTCCGTGCGCATCAGCCGTCACAGCAAGCAGGCCTTCGCTCACCAGCCGATCTACGCCGCCGCACCTGCTCCGGCCGCCGCCCCGGTTGCCGCCGCAGCCCCGGCCGCCGCTGAAGCCGCTGCCCCGGCCGCGCCCAAGCTGAATGGCAACGTCGTACGCTCGCCGATGGTCGGCACTTTCTACCGCTCGCCGTCCCCGACTACCGCCGCCTTCGTTGAAGTTGGCCAGAGCGTGAAGAAAGGCGACATCCTCTGCATCGTCGAAGCCATGAAGATGATGAACCACATCGAGGCCGAGGCCAGCGGCGTGATCGAATCCATCCTGGTGGAAAACGGTCAGCCGGTTGAGTACGACCAGCCGCTGTTCACCATCGTCTGAACCGCGGAGAGCCTGCGATGTTGGAAAAAGTCCTGATCGCCAACCGTGGCGAGATTGCCCTGCGCATCCTGCGCGCCTGCAAGGAGCTGGGCATCAAGACGGTGGCAGTGCATTCCACAGCCGACCGTGAGCTGATGCACCTGTCGCTGGCCGACGAGACCGTCTGCATCGGCCCGGCCTCGGCAGCCCAGTCCTACCTGAGCATCCCGGCGATCATCAGCGCCGCCGAACTCACCGGCGCTACCGCGATCCACCCGGGCTACGGCTTCCTCGCCGAAAACGCCGACTTCGCCGAACAGGTGGAGAAATCCGGCTTCGCCTTCATCGGCCCGAAAGCCGACACCATTCGCCTGATGGGCGACAAGGTGTCCGCCAAGGACGCCATGAAGCGTTCCGGCGTACCGACCGTGCCGGGCTCCGACGGCCCGCTGCCGGAGGACGAGGAAACCGCACTGGCCATCGCCCGCGAAGTGGGCTACCCGGTGATCATCAAGGCCGCCGGTGGCGGTGGTGGTCGCGGCATGCGCGTGGTCTTCGAGGAAGAAGAGCTGATCAAGTCGGCCAAGCTGACCCGTACCGAAGCGGGTGCCGCTTTCGGCAACTCCATGGTCTACCTGGAGAAGTTCCTCACCAACCCGCGCCACGTGGAAGTGCAGGTACTCTCCGACGGCCAGGGCAATGCCATCCACCTCGGCGACCGCGACTGCTCCCTGCAGCGCCGTCACCAGAAGGTCCTGGAAGAAGCACCCGCCCCGGGCATCGACGAGAAGGCCCGTGCCGAAGTGCTGGACCGCTGCGTCCAGGCCTGCATCGAGATCGGCTACCGTGGCGCCGGCACCTTCGAATTCCTCTACGAGAACGGTCGCTTCTACTTCATCGAGATGAACACCCGCGTGCAGGTCGAACACCCTGTCACCGAGATGGTCACTGGTATCGACATCGTCAAGGAGATGCTCAGCATCGCCGCTGGCAACAAGCTGTCGATCAAGCAGGACGACGTGGTCATCCGCGGTCACGCACTGGAATGCCGTATCAACGCTGAAGACCCGGACAACTTCATGCCCTGCCCGGGCAAGGTGACCTACTTCCACGCACCAGGCGGTAACGGCGTCCGCGTCGATTCGCACCTGTACAGCGGCTATACGGTTCCGCCGAACTACGACTCGCTGATCGGCAAGCTGATCACCTACGGCAACAGCCGCGACGAGGCTTTGGCGCGCATGCGCAACGCCCTCGACGAGATCGTGGTCGACGGGATCAAGACCAACATCCCACTGCACCGCGACCTCACTCGCGACAAGGGTTTCTGCAAAGGTGGTGTGAACATCCACTACCTGGAGAAGAAACTCGGCATGGATAAGCACTGATACCCTTCAGGGCTGACTCCACCACACAGGGGCTGCCATATGGCGGCCCTTGTGTTTTTCCGGCGTGGCCTCAAGTAAGCTTGCGCGCCTGCCGGAAGCGCCATTACGAATCGATCAAGAGGTTCCCGCCATGCCCTGGTTACAAGTCCGTCTCGCCATCACCCCGGAACAGGCGGAAACCTATGAAGATGCCCTCCTGGAAGTTGGCGCGGTTTCCGTAACCTTCATGGACGCCGAGGACCAGCCGATATTCGAACCCGACCTCGGCACAACGCCCCTGTGGACGCATACCCACCTGCTGGCGCTGTTCGAGGCCGACACCGACGAAGCGAGCCTGGTCGCGCACCTGGAGCTGCTCACTGGCGCCGCGCTGCCAGAGCACCAGATCGAGCGAATCGAGGACCAGGACTGGGAACGCAGCTGGATGGACAACTTCAAACCGATGCGCTTCGGCCGTCGCCTGTGGATTGTCCCCAGTTGGTACGACGCCCCGGAGCCGGATGCGGTAAACCTGCTGCTGGACCCGGGCCTGGCGTTCGGCACCGGCACCCATCCGACCACCGCACTCTGCCTGGAATGGCTGGATGGCCAAGACCTGGCCGGCCGCGACGTCCTGGACTTCGGCTGCGGCTCGGGCATCCTCGCCATCGCTGCGCTGCTGCTGGGCGCTCGCGAAGCCGTGGGCACCGACATCGATCCACAGGCCCTGGAAGCCTCCCGCGACAACGCCTTGCGCAATGGCATCGAACCCACCCGCTTCCCGGTCTACCTGCCTGCAGACCTGCCGGCCAAGCCCGCCGAAGTGGTGGTTGCCAATATCCTCGCCGGCCCGCTGGTCTCCCTCGCACCGCAGATCACCGCCCTGGTGGCGCCTGGCGGCCACCTGGCATTGTCCGGCATCCTCGCCGAGCAGGCCGAGGAAGTCCGCGCAGCCTATGCCGATGCCTTCGAACTCGACCCGACGGCGGAGAAGGAAGGTTGGGTGCGTATCAGCGGCGTACGCCGCTAGCGAGAACAGAGCCAGAACAGTGCCGGATTGAGTAAAATAACCCTTCGTTTCCACCGGATCACCGCATGACTGACAGCTTCGTCACCCAGTGCCCACATTGCCAGACCAGCTTCCGCGTAAGCCGTGCGCAGCTGGCAGTGGCCAACGGCGCCGTGCGCTGCGGTGCCTGCCTGCATGTGTTCAACGCTGCGCAGCAGTTGCTGGCGGCAGCCGGCCAAGCGGTACCACCCCAAAAGCCCGAGCCGCACCAGGAAGCCCCTCGTCCAGCGTCGACGCAGACCAAGCCGGCCCCGGCCCCAGCGGCCCCCCCGCTGCCGGCCAGCGCGGTTCCCAGCGTCGCCGCCGTCCTCAACCAGGCTATCCAGCCTCCGGCCGACAGTCCCAGCGACTCGCCGACCAGCGATACCCAGTGGATCCACGACGATCTCGACCTGGACAGCCTCGATCTCGACGAAGAGCTTGCCAAGCTGGAGCAGGAGGAGCGCCGGCTGTCCCGTGACCTCCTCGGCCACGAACCACCACTGCGCTCCGGTCTGGAAGTGCCAGAACCTGCCCCCACACCAGCACCAGCACCTGCGCCAGCCCCCGAAGAAGCAGCCGAGCAGCCTGCCGACGAAGGCTGGGCTGAGGCCCTGATCCGCGAAGTCGAGGAGCGCGGGACCCAGCGCCCCGAACCGCCTCTCGCCCCGGAACCCGTCGCCATCACCCCGACCGCCCTCAGCAGCTCGGCTACACCGACCCGCACCGAGCCCAGCCTGTCACTGGATATGGTGGAGGATGAACCGGGCCCGGACTTCAGCCTGGGCGGCGCCCGTGACGACGAGCCAGAGATTCTTGCCGACGACGATCACGACGACGAGCCGGAAGCACAACCCCGGGAGTCCGCACGCGCACAGCGCAGCGAACCCGGATTGCGTGATGACGGCCTGCTCAACCTCAACGACGAGCCCTTGCAACTCGACTGGCAGCAGCCGAAGCGCCCATGGGGTCGGTGGATCGGCTGGGGCCTGCTGAACCTGCTAGGCGCTGGCGCCCTGGCCACTCAGTACGTGTGGTACCACTTCGACGAACTGGCCCGACAGGACCAGTACCGCCCCTGGTTCGCGCAAATCTGCCCGGAAATCGGCTGCCAGCTGCCCTCCAAGGTCGATATCGACCTGATCAAGAGCAGCAACCTGGTGGTACGCAGCCATCCGGACTTCTCCGGCGCGCTGGTCGTCGACGCGATCCTCTACAACCGCGCGTCCTTCTCCCAACCCTTCCCGCTGCTGGAACTGCGCTTCGCCGACATGAGCGGCCAATTGCTGGCCAGCCGTCGCTTCAAGCCCGGCGAATACCTCTCCGGCGAACTGGCGGGCCAGGGAGAAATGCCGCCGCAGACGCCCATCCACATTTCCCTGGACATCCTCGACCCGGGCGCCAAGGCCGTTAACTACAGCCTCAGCTTCCATTCCCCCGAATAGCCTGCAAGCGCCGGAATTCCGGCGCTTCAGCGCTTCCCAAACGCTTGGTGATAAGAGCCTGGCTGCTCAGAATTTGTTCAAAACAGCCTTTATCCAGTCATCGAGAGCGGGTATCATGCCCACCCTTTTTCGAACTCCCCGGATATCACCAAGAGCCTGTTTTTGAATCCGCATGGCCGACGTGCCGCAGATCGAGTACAGGCTCCTAGCAGGCCCCAAAACAGGGAAGACTTATGTCGGCGGTACGCATTGGCCCTTACGCCTTGCCCAACCCCGTGATACTTGCCCCGATGGCGGGTGTCACCGATCGACCGTTTCGCCTGCTGTGCCGTCGCCTTGGCGCCGGCATGGTGGTATCGGAAATGGTCACCAGCGACGTGCGCCTGTGGAATAGCCGCAAGTCGCGGTTGCGCCTGCTCCACGAGGGGGATCCGGAGCCGCGCTCCGTCCAGATAGCCGGGGGTGATCCGGAGATGCTGGCGGAAGCGGCACGGGCCAATGTTGCTCTCGGTGCGCAAATCATCGACATCAACATGGGTTGCCCGGCGAAAAAGGTATGCAACAAGGCTGCGGGCTCCGCGCTGATGAAGGATGAGGCCCTGGTGGCTGAAATCCTCGAAGCCGTGGTCGGCGCCGTTGACGTACCTGTCACGCTGAAGATCCGGACCGGCTGGGACAGATCGAACAGGAACGGGACACAAGTGGCGAAAATCGCCGAGCAGGCCGGCATCCAGGCACTGGCTGTGCATGGCCGTACGCGGGCCGACCTGTATACAGGCGAAGCCGAGTACGACACGATCGCCGCGATCAAGCAGGCCGTGTCGATCCCGGTATTCGCCAATGGCGATATCGATTCGCCACAGAAAGCCCGGCAGGTCCTCGACGCTACAGGCGCCGACGCCCTGCTGATTGGTCGAGCGGCCCAGGGACGTCCCTGGATATTCCGCGAGATCGCGCATTACCTGGCGACGGGCGAACTCCTGCCGCCGCCGGGGCTGGTAGAAGTGGAACGAATACTGCTGGAACACCTTGCCGCACTGCACGCCTTCTACGGCGACGAAATGGGCGTACGCATCGCCCGCAAGCATGTCGGCTGGTACCTTGCAACCCTGCCCGGGGCCAGGGAGTTTCGCACCAAGTTCAATCGTTTGGAGTCCACGGACGCGCAGTGCGCCAACGTTCGGGAGTTTTTCATCGAACGTCACAACGAAGGAGAAGAGGTGGCCGCATGACGACGATGACCGAGAATTTTTTTGATGGGGCAACACCCGTGAGCGACAACGCCAACCTTAAACAGCACCTGACTGCAGCAACCGCCGAGGGCCAGACCCTGCGCGGCAGCGTGGAAAAGGCGCTGCACAACTATTTCGCCCATCTTGAGGGCGCCGCCGTCACGGACGTTTACAACCTGGTGCTCTCCGAAGTGGAAGCGCCGCTGCTGGAAACCGTGATGAATTACGTCAAGGGTAACCAGACCAAGGCTTCCGAAATGCTCGGCCTCAACCGCGGCACACTGCGCAAGAAGCTCAAGCAATACGATCTGCTCTGACGAGCCGGAGCCCGAGCCGGAAGCCTGAAGCTGGACTAGCCGCCAGCCCTTCGAGCTTCCGGCTTATCGCTTCCAGCTCACCCTCAATTCCTCTTCCCAATCGAATGGCTCCGAAATGACCGACCAGACCACCCGCCTCCCCGTTCGTCGCGCCCTGATCAGCGTTTCCGACAAGACCGGCATTGTCGACTTTGCCCGCGAGCTGGCAGCGCTCGGGGTGGAAATCCTCTCCACCGGCGGCACCTACAAGCTGCTCAAGGAAAACGGCATCGCCGCCGTAGAAGTCGCGGACTACACCGGCTTCCCGGAAATGATGGACGGTCGGGTGAAGACCCTGCACCCGAAGATCCACGGCGGCATCCTCGGCCGTCGCGACCTCGATGGCGCGGTGATGGAACAGCACGGCATCAAGCCGATCGACCTGGTCGCGGTCAACCTCTACCCCTTCGAAGCCACCGTCGCCAAGCCTGACTGCGACCTCCCCACCGCCATCGAGAACATCGACATCGGCGGCCCGACCATGGTTCGTTCCGCGGCGAAGAATCACAAGGACGTCGCCATCGTGGTCAATGCCAGCGACTACGCCAACGTCCTCGAAAGTCTCAAGGCCGGCGGTCTGACCTACGCCCAGCGCTTCGACCTGGCGCTCAAGGCGTTCGAGCACACCTCCGCCTACGACGGCATGATCGCCAACTACCTGGGTACCATCGACCAGGCGCGCGACACCCTCACCACCGAAGGCCGCGGCGCCTTCCCGCGCACCTTCAACAGCCAGTTCATCAAGGCCCAGGAAATGCGCTACGGAGAGAACCCGCACCAGAGTGCGGCATTCTACGTTGAAGCCAAGCCGGCCGAGGCCAGCGTTTCCACCGCCATCCAGCTGCAGGGCAAGGAACTGTCCTTCAACAACGTGGCTGATACCGATGCCGCGCTGGAGTGCGTGAAGAGCTTCGTCAAGCCGGCCTGCGTCATCGTCAAGCACGCCAACCCCTGTGGTGTTGCCGTGGTACCTGAAGATGAAGGCGGCATCCGCAAGGCCTATGACCTGGCCTACGCCACCGATACCGAGTCCGCGTTCGGCGGCATCATCGCCTTCAACCGCGAACTGGATGCCGAAACCGCCAAGGCGATCGTCGACCGTCAGTTCGTCGAAGTGATCATCGCGCCGAAAGTTTCCGCCGAAGCTCGTGCCGTCGTCGCTGCAAAAGCCAACGTGCGCCTGCTGGAGTGCGGCGAGTGGGCCGCCGAGCGCGCCCAGGGCTGGGACTTCAAGCGCATCAACGGCGGCCTGCTGGTGCAGAGCCGCGACATCGGCATGATCACCGCGGCCGACCTCAAGGTTGTGACCCAGCGCGCACCGAGCGAGCAGGAAATCCATGACCTGATCTTCGCCTGGAAAGTGGCCAAGTTCGTCAAATCCAACGCCATCGTCTACGCCAAGAACCGCCAGACCGTCGGCGTCGGCGCCGGCCAGATGAGCCGCGTGAACTCCGCGCGCATTGCCGCCATCAAGGCCGAGCATGCTGGCCTGGAAGTCAAAGGTGCAGTCATGGCCTCCGATGCCTTCTTCCCGTTCCGCGACGGTATCGACAATGCCGCCAAGGCCGGTATCACCGCGGTGATCCAGCCGGGTGGTTCCATGCGTGACAACGAAGTCATCGCCGCTGCCGACGAAGCCGGCATCGCGATGGTCTTCACCGGCATGCGCCACTTCAGGCACTGAGTAGGGACGCGCTGAAGCAGGCATCTGCTGTGTTGTCCGGCCCTTTCCCAATGCTCATTGCCAGAAGGCAAATCCGCTTGGTGAAGGACCGGACGCCTTGCATCTACCCGCTCCATCGCGCCCCCGACGGTCCGTCGTAGAAGATTCGTAGCTTTTGTAGGGTGGATAACGCTCTTCTTATCCACCGTTCGGGCGGAAGGCCCGCCTCCTCAAGGAGAACTCAATGAACGTACTCATCATCGGCAGCGGCGGTCGTGAACACGCCCTGGCCTGGAAAGTGGCCCAGGACCCGCGCGTTGCGAAGGTCTTCGTTGCCCCGGGTAATGCCGGCACCGCTACCGAGGCCAAGTGCGAGAACGTCGCCATCGACGTGCTGGCCCTGGAGCAACTGGCCGACTTCGCCGAGAAGAACGTCCAGCTCACCATCGTCGGCCCGGAAGCGCCGCTGGTGAAAGGCGTGGTGGACCTGTTCCGCAGCCGCAAGCTCGCCATCTTCGGCCCCACCGCCGGTGCCGCCCAGCTGGAAGGCTCCAAGGCCTTCACCAAGGACTTCCTGGCCCGCCACCAAATCCCCACCGCCGACTACCAGAACTTCACCGAAGTGGAGCCGGCCCTGGCCTACCTGCGTGAAAAAGGTGCGCCCATCGTGATCAAGGCCGACGGCCTGGCCGCCGGCAAGGGCGTGATCGTCGCCATGACCCTGGCTGAAGCCGAAGACGCCGTACGCGACATGCTCGCCGGCAACGCTTTCGGTGACGCCGGTTCGCGCGTGGTGATCGAGGAATTCCTCGATGGCGAAGAAGCCAGCTTCATTGTCATGGTCGACGGCCAGAACGTGCTGCCCATGGCCACCAGCCAGGACCACAAGCGCGTCGGCGACGGCGACACCGGCCCCAACACTGGCGGCATGGGTGCTTACTCCCCGGCCCCGGTGGTCACCGCCGAAGTGCACCAGCGCGTGATGGACGAAGTGATCTACCCGACCGTGCGCGGCATGGCCGAGGAAGGCAACGTCTACACCGGCTTCCTCTATGCCGGCCTGATGATCGACAAGAGCGGCGCGCCCAAGGTCATCGAATTCAACTGCCGCTTCGGCGACCCGGAAACCCAGCCGATCATGGTTCGCCTGGAGTCCTCCCTGGTGCTGCTGGTGGAAGCCGCACTGGCCCAGGCCCTGGATAAGGTCGAAGCCACCTGGGACCCGCGCCCGACAGTCGGCGTGGTGCTGGCGGCTGGCGGCTACCCAGGCGACTACGCCAAAGGCGATGTCATCGAAGGCCTGGCCGACGCCGCTGCTCTGGACGGCAAGGTGTTCCACGCCGGCACCGCGCTGAAAGATGGCCAGATCGTCACCGCCGGCGGCCGCGTGCTCTGCGCCACCGCCATTGGTCGCAGCGTCTCCGATGCCCAGCAGCAGGCGTATCGCCTGGCGGAGAAGATCCGCTGGAACGGATGCTTCTACCGCAAGGACATCGGTTACCGAGCCATCGCGCGCGAACGCGGCGAAGGTTGAAGGTAAAAAACAGGTAAAAGCCTGGATCAAGGCGGCCGACTGGCCGCCTTGATCATGTTCCGTACAGCCAGGCCTTGGCTATAATCGGGCCACTCACCCACGAAGGGACTTCGCCCGTGCGTCGGCTCAGGATTGCCACCGTCTTTCTTGTCAGCATGCTGCTGACCTCGCTCTTTCTGTTGCCTGCACAGGCTGCGGACGATCGGCAATGGAGCATTCTGCAAGACCCGTCCTCAAGCCTGCGCCTCGAAGACGTGCGCACCCAACAGGCCCTCTCGCAGTTCACCCCGATCGACCTCCAGCAACTCTATACCTCCGGCGGCGGCAGCGCAGTCTGGCTTCACTACCAGCTTCCCCCCAGCGAACACGAGCAACTGCTTCGCGTCTTCGCGCCCTACCTGGCCTTCCTCGACCTCTACGTCCTCAAGGGCGAAGAACTCATCGACCACACCCGCACGGGGAGCAGTCTGCCCTACAGCAACCGCCCCTTGCCCAGCCGCGACTTCCTGCTGCCGCTGCCGGTGGCGAAAGAACCGCTGGACCTCTACCTGCGCCTGTCCTCCAAGCATGCCCTGCGCCCGACGATCGACCTGCAATCCTCGGCGTTGATGGCGGCGGACGATACCCGGCCTCTGCTCTACGGCCTGCTGCTCGGCAGCTTGGGCATGCTGGTGTTCTACAGTCTCATGCGTTACGCCTACAGCCGCGACAGCAGCTGCCTGTGGCTGGCCGCCGCGCAAAGCTGCCTGATCGTCACAGGACTGAGCCTGCTTGGCGTCAGCTCGCCCTGGCTCGGCGAATGGCAAAGCGCCCAGCCGCAGATCGCCAACCTGTCGATGCTGGCGGCAATGGTCTGTGCCCTGGCCTTCACAGCCAGCTTCTTTCACAAGGTCTGTCCAAGCACGCCGCTGACCAAACTGCTGATCGGCGAGATCGTATTGATCTGCCTGATCGGTGTCCTGCTGATACTGGTCACCAGCCTGCAGTTCAATCAGCTGGTCTATATCCTCGCGGCCATCGCCAGCATCAGCATGTTCGTCGTGGCGGTATATCACTGGCGCCATGGCTATCGGCCTGCGGGGCCGTTCACCCTTGGCCTGGCGGTATTCTGTATCGCAATCCTCGGCGCCCTGCCTGCGCTGTTCGGTTACTGGCGCCTGGAGTCCGAATGGCTGGCCTACTCGCTCCTGGCAGTGTCTTCGTTCAGCGGCGTCATGCTCAGCCTCGCCCTCAGTGCGCGCCAGCGGCGAATCCAGCAGGAAGCCTTCATCGCCAGCCGGGAGCGTGCAGCCAACTCCGCCGAGCTCAAGGCCAAGGGCGAGTTTCTCGCCAAGATAAGCCACGAGATTCGCACCCCCATGAACGGCGTACTCGGCATGACCGAGTTACTGCTCGGCACTCCCCTTTCGGCCAAGCAGCGCGACTATGTGCAGACTATCCACAGCTCAGGCAATGAACTGCTTACCCTGATCAACGAGATTCTCGACATCTCCAAACTGGAGTCCGGCCAGATCGAGCTGGACGACGTGCAGTTCGACCTCAACGCCCTGATCGAGGATTGCCTCGATGTCTTCCGCGCCAAGGCCGAGCAGCAGCGCGTCGAACTGATCAGCTTCATGCAGCCCCAGGTTCCGCGGATCATTGGTGGCGACCCTGCGCGCTTGCGCCAGATTCTGCTCAGCCTGCTGGACAACGCGTTCAAGCAGACCGATGAAGGTGAGATCCTCCTGGTGGTCGCCCTGGACACTGCGGGCAGCGAGCCACGCCTGCGGATCGCCGTGCAGGACAGCGGCCGTCCCCTGGAGGCCGGCGAGCGCGACGCCCTGCTCAATGCCGAGCTGCAAAGCCGCGACTTCATGGCCGCCACCAAACTGGGCGGTCGCCTGGGACTGGTCATCGCCCGTCAACTGGTCCGCTTGATGAGTGGCGAATTCGGCATCCAGAGCGGCGGCGGCCAGGGCAGCACCCTGTGGATCACCCTGCCGGTCGATAGCCAGCGCCTCGAGCAACCCTCCACCGACCTCGACCAGCCGCTTGATGGCGCACGCCTGCTGGTGGTCGACGACAACGACACCTGCCGCAAGGTGCTGATCCAGCAATGCAGTGCCTGGGGACTGCAGGTCAGCGCCGTGTCCTCCGGCAAGGAGGCCCTCGCCCTGCTGCGCACCAAGGCGCATCTGCGCGAATACTTCGATGTGGTGCTGCTCGACCAGGACATGCCCGGCATGACCGGCATGCAGCTGGCGGCCAAGATCAAGGAAGACCCTAGCCTCAACCACGACATCCTGATCATCATGCTCACTGGTATCAGCAACGCGCCGAGCAAGATCATCGCGCGCAACGCCGGCATCAAACGCATCCTCGCCAAGCCGGTTGCCGGCTACACGCTCAAGACCACGTTGGCCGATGAACTCAACCAGCGCAAAGCCGGCGGCTCGACGCCGCTGCCAGGTTCCCAGGTCAGCGAGCCGCTGCGTGTTCCGGATGATTTCCGCATCCTGGTGGCCGAGGACAACAGCATTTCGACCAAGGTCATCCGTGGAATGCTGAGCAAGCTCAAGCTGGAGCCGGATACCGCCAGCAACGGCGAGGAAGCGCTCAACGCCATGAAGGCCAAGCACTACGACCTGGTGTTGATGGACTGCGAAATGCCGATCCTGGACGGCTTCACCGCCACCCAGATGCTGCGCACCTGGGAAGCCAGCGAGCACCGCCCACGCACGCCGGTGGTAGCCCTCACCGCGCACATCCTCAGCGAACACAAGGAGCGCGCACGCCAGGCCGGCATGGACGGCCACATGGCCAAGCCGGTGGAACTGTCGCAGCTGCGTGACCTGATCGAACATTGGGTCGCCGAGAAGGAACTGCGCGGCCAGCACGCGATGCATTCCTGATCCCGCATTTCTTCTCGGCCTGTCCGCACAGGGGACGCTTTTCCTATAAGGACGAAGTCATTCCCCAAGCAGGCCAACGGCCTGCCTGAAAAAAACCGGCCTACGCAAACCGCACCGCAAAGATCGGTGGCAGATACCCCGCCACCAGTTGCCAGCTATCACCCTGATCCTTTGATACCCAAAGGTGTCCGGTAGTTGAGCCCATGGCCAGGCACTGGCCGCTGGAATCCACATCCAGGCCGTGGCGGTACACAAGGTCATAGCAGTGCTGCTGCGGCAAACCTTGCTCCAACACATCGAAACTCTGCCCGCCATCGCGGGTGCGGGTCACGCGCAGGTGCTGATCCGCAGGCACCCGGCATTCATCCTTCACCGCCGGGACGAACCAGGCGCAGTCCGGATTTGACGGGTGCACCGCCACCGCAAAACCGAAAGTGGAGGGGCCGGCGTGTTCGATTTCCTTCCAGTTCAGGCCCCGGTCGGCGCTGACGAAAATCCCATTGTGATGCTGCACCCAGAGCCGTTCCGGTTCCACCGGGCAGGCCACCATGCGATGCGGGTCCTGGATATCGGGTTCCTCAACACGCTCTGGCGGCATGTAGGCCGCGCGCATGCCGCGGGTCCGGTAGTTCCAGCTTGCGCCTTCATCCTCGCTGTGCCACACGCCACCGCAGGACACGGCTAGCGTCAGCCTACGGCTGTCCCGCGGGTCGACGCTGATGGAGTGGATGCCCGGCTGGTCGTAGCCGCCACCGAACCAATTGGCCCGTTCCGGCCGCTGCCAGAGACTGTCGACCAGTTGCCACGAGTCCCCATGGTCACGGGAGCGGAATAGTCCGCCGGGAATGGTGCCCGCCCAGAGCGTTCCGGGTTGGTCGGTGCCGCCCGGCTCCAGGCACCAGATCATGTCTACCGAGGGACCGTCCTCACCTTCGTCAGCAGCCGCAAAGGCGGGGGCGGGAATCTCCTCCCACAGCTGCCCGCCATCTGCTGAACGCCAGAGCTTGGGCCCGAAGTGGCCGAGGTGAAGTGCCGCATAGAGGCGGCCATCGCGCGGATCGGCGAGTACCATGCTCACCGGCTCACCGAGGAAGTCCTGGCGCACCAAACGCCAGTCGTTGCCCGCCGGCTCGAACTGCAGCAGGCCCTTGCGGGTCGCCACATGGATGCGTTGCGACATCTGCGTATCCTCCTTGCGCAGCCTCAACCACCGGACAGTGCCTGCACCACGAATACATCGCTGCCGGCGGCAAGTGGGTCGGAGAGCCCGCGTCGATCATTGACCTGCCTGCCATCGACGAAGATCGCCACATGCCGCCGCAGGCGCCCCTGGTCATCGAGCAGGTAACTGCGCAGGCGCGGGTTGGCGGCAAAGGCCTCGGCCAGGGCGGCGGCCACCGTGGCGCCACCCACGTCCAGTTCGGGGACATCCAGGTGGCGTTGCAGGTTGGGGGTGAAACTGAGGTGTGCCATGGGTGACTCCCGATGCGACATCACGCCCCGGTGCAGGAAGGTATAGACGAAGCCTCCGGCGCGGTTATAGTTGAGCGCCCAATGGCAGGGCTGGCTCTACACTGAGCAGGCGGCCCTGGCAGTCACGAACGGATGCCCCACCATGCTTGAAAGCCTTTCCAGCCTGTATCTGAAGATGCTAGTGCTCTACAGCCCCTTCTTCGTACTCTCCTGCTTCATCGGCCTGACCCGCGGCTACACGGTGAAGGAGCGCAAGAGACTCGCCTGGAAAGTCGCCCTCGGCACCCTCGTGGCCAGCGCCCTGCTCTACCTGTTCGGCCAGGGGATCTTCAAGATCTTCGGCATCACCATCGATGCCTTCCGCATCGGTGCTGGCGCCGTTCTGTTCATCTCCGCCCTGGGCATGGCCCAGGGCAACTCGGCGGTGCAGTCGGATAACGTGCAGCAGGACGTCACCATCGTGCCGCTGACCATTCCCCTTACGGTCGGCCCCGGTACCATCGGCGCCATGCTGGTGATGGGCGCCGGCCATGTGCAGTGGGACGACAAGCTCGTCGCCCTGCTCGCCATCGCCGTTGCCAGCGCCACCGTGGGGGTCATCCTTTACCTTTCCGACCGCATCGAGCGGCTGCTTGGCGACCAGGGACTGCAGATCGTCAGCCGTCTGATGGGACTGTTCGTCTGCGCACTAGCGGCTCAGATCATCTTCACCGGGGTGAGGAACTACATGGTGCCCTGATGGGTGACGCCACACCGCCCGCCCCACCAACGATCACCGCCCGGCACTGAAACGGGACTTGCGCACCCCGATAGTGCGCAAGACACTCGATTCGAGCGCCGCCGGCTTATCGCCCCCGCCTCTGTTCCCTCCCTTCGCTGAACGCCACACGACGCATCGCGCGGGCGTCTTCACGCGCCAAAGCCCTATCCGCCCGGTGCTGCTACGGCGCATTTCCATCCATCCGGTCAACAAGGCACAGCAATTGCTGAGGACTCAACCCGAAGTCAGCAACCCTGAAGTGCGCAAGATCACCCTGCACCTGTTGCACAACGCGCGGCCAGCGCCGCAGCCCGACCAAGGGTGACGTGGAAGACCTTTGAATACTGCCCAGCACACCAGACCAATAAACGCAGTTATTTCAAATACTTGTGAGAATGGAGACCGACCCATGCAACGTCGCAGCCTGATCAAGGCCTTCACGCTTTCCGCATCCATCGCCGCCATGGGCATGTCCTGGACCATCCAGGCGGCCGAGACCATCAAGGTCGGCATCCTGCATTCGCTGTCCGGCACCATGGCGATCTCCGAGACCTCGCTGAAAGACATGGCGCTGATGAGCATCGAAGAGATCAACGCCAAGGGCGGCGTGAACGGCAAGCAACTGGAAGCCGTGGTGGTCGACCCGGCCTCCAACTGGCCGCTGTTCGCTGAGAAAGCCCGCCAGCTGCTGACCAAAGACAAGGTGGACGTGGTGTTCGGCTGCTGGACCTCGGTATCGCGCAAGTCCGTACTTCCGGTGTTCGAAGAGCTCAACGGCCTGCTTTTCTACCCCGTGCAGTACGAGGGTGAAGAACTCTCGCCCAACGTCTTCTACACCGGCGCCGCGCCGAACCAGCAGGCCATCCCCGCCGTCGAGTACCTGATGAGCGAAGAAGGCGGCAGCGCCAAGCGCTTCTTCCTGCTTGGCACGGACTACGTCTACCCGCGCACCACCAACAAGATCCTGCGCAGCTTCCTACACAGCAAGGGCGTGGCCGACAAGGACATCGAAGAGGTCTACACCCCCTTCGGCCACGCCGATTACCAGACCATCGTCGCCAACATCAAGAAGTTCTCCGCCGGCGGCAAGACTGCGGTGATCTCCACCGTCAACGGCGACTCCAACGTGCCCTTCTACAAGGAACTGGCCAACCAGGGTCTGGAAGCCACCGACGTACCGGTGGTGGCCTTCTCGGTCGGCGAGGAAGAACTGCGCGGCATCGATACCAAGCCGCTGGTAGGCCACCTGGCCGCCTGGAACTACTTCGAGTCAGTGGATAACCCGGTCAACGACACGTTCGTCGAGCAGTGGAAGGCCTATGCCAAGGCCAAGAACCTGCCTAACTACCAGACCGCAGTAACCAACGACCCGATGGAGGCCACCTACGTCGGCATCCACATGTGGGCCCAGGCCGTCGAGAAAGCCGGCACCACCGATGTGGACAAGGTTCGCGAAGCGCTGGCCGGGCAGACTTTCGCAGCACCGTCCGGCTACACCCTGACCATGGACAAGACCAACCACCACCTGCACAAGCCGGTGATGATCGGCGAGATCCAGGAAGACGGTCAGTTTTCCGTGGTCTGGCAGACCGAGGGCCCGCTGCGCGCCCAGCCCTGGAGCCCCTTCATCCCCGGTAACGACAAGAAGCCGGACTATGCGGTGAAGAGCAACTGAGCTGAATGAGGACGTCCGGGGAATCCGCGCCCGGCATGGCCTCCCTCCCCCCCGGCCCCTCTCCCAGGGGGGAGAGGGGTGACGCGGAGCCAAACTCCGAGCCGTCCCCGAGACGCCAGACGGTTCCCCTCTCCCTCCGGGAGAGGGGTTAGGGGTGAGGGCAGTGTCAGCCGACACGCTCCTCCAACCGCCCGATGAACCAGGACCACCCAATGCCGACAGTCCTCTACCGAATCCTCCTCGCCCTTACCCTGCTGCTCCCCCTCGCTGCCCAGGCCGGCGACGCCAATGACTTCGCCGCCGCCAACCCGGCGCAGCAGGCGAAACTCCTTGAGCGCTGGGCCGCTGAGCCCGATACCGCGCGCCAGCCACTGCTCGACGCCCTGCAGCAGGGCCGCTTCGCCAGCGACCGCGAGAAGCTCGCCTTCATCGAACAGGACGGCAACTACACCCCTGCCGAAGGTGAAGCCCTACCCGCCGGCACACCGAAGAAGCTGCGCCTGAACAACAGACTGCGCGGCCTGTTGATCACTGCCCTGGCCAGCCACCAGCTGCTGGCGACAGACAGCGCCGCGCGCCTGGAGGCCGCCCGCCAACTGCAAAAGAGTGCCAAGCCCGCGCAGCTGCCACTGCTCAACCAGCGCATGGTGGCCGAGCAAGACCCAGGGGTGCGCGACGCCATCAGCCTGGTCCTGGCCAACCTGCAAATGGTGGACCCGGACCCGGTGATTCGCCTGAACGCCGTGCGCCTGCTTGGTGAAACCGGTGACCCGCAGGCCCGCACCCGGCTGGAAGCCCTGCTGCAACCTGGCATCGAAGTCGACGCAGCTGTGCGCACCGCCGCGGAAACCAGCCTGGCCCAGGTCAAGCGCCGCCTGCTGGTGGGCGAACTGCTTGGGCAGGCGTTCAGCGGCCTGTCACTGGGCTCGATCCTGCTCCTGGCTGCCCTTGGCCTGGCCATTACCTTCGGCCTGCTCGGGGTGATCAACATGGCCCACGGCGAGATGCTCATGCTCGGTGCCTACGCCACCTACATCGTGCAGCTGACGTTCCAGCGCCTGGCACCCGACCTGCTGGTGCTCTACCCGCTGGTGGCGCTGCCAGTGGCCTTCTTCGTCACTGCGGCCATCGGCATGGCCCTGGAGCGCACGGTCATCCGCCACCTCTACGGCCGCCCCCTCGAAACCCTGCTAGCCACCTGGGGCATCAGCCTGATCCTGATCCAGCTGGTGCGCGTGATCTTCGGAGCGCAGAACGTCGAAGTGGCCAACCCGGCATGGCTCTCCGGCGGCATCCAGGTGCTGCCCAACCTGGTGCTGCCTTACAACCGCATCGTCATCATCGGCTTCGCCCTGTTCGTGGTGCTGCTGACCTGGTTGCTGCTGAACAAGACCCGCCTCGGCCTCAACGTCCGCGCTGTCACCCAGAACCGCAACATGGCAGCCTGCTGCGGCGTGCCCACCGGCCGCGTGGACATGCTTGCCTTCGGCCTCGGCTCCGGCATCGCCGGCCTGGGCGGCGTGGCCCTCTCGCAGATCGGCAACGTCGGGCCCGACCTGGGCCAGAGCTACATCATCGACTCCTTCCTGGTGGTGGTGCTGGGCGGCGTCGGTCAACTGGCCGGCAGCGTACTGGCGGCCTTCGGCCTGGGTGTGGCGAACAAGATCCTCGAGCCGCAGATTGGCGCCGTGCTGGGCAAGATCCTGATCCTCGCGCTGATCATCCTGTTCATCCAGAAGCGCCCCCAAGGGCTCTTCGCACTGAAAGGACGGGTGATCGACTGATGACTCAGCCACTGAACCAAACACTGCTGATGCGCGCTACCGCCACCCTCGGCCCCCGCGTCTCAATGGCCCTCGGCGGCCTGGTGCTGGTCCTGCTGCTGGCCCTGCCGCTGCTGCACCTGCTGCCGACCGACAACCCGCTGCAGGTCTCGGCCTACACCCTGACCCTGGTGGGCAAGGTCCTCTGCTACGCCGTCGTCGCCCTCGCCCTGGACCTGGTCTGGGGCTACGCCGGACTGCTGTCGCTCGGGCACGGGCTGTTCTTCGCCCTCGGCGGCTACGCCATGGGCATGTACCTGATGCGCGAAGCGTCAGGCAACGGCCTGCCAGCCTTCATGAGTTTCCTCGCCTGGACCGAGTTGCCCTGGTACTGGGCTGGCACCCAGCATTTCCTCTGGGCGCTGTGTCTGGTGGTGCTGGCCCCCGGCCTGCTGGCTCTGGTGTTCGGCTTCTTCGCCTTCCGCTCGCGGATCAAGGGTGTGTACTTCTCGATCATGACCCAGGCGCTGACCTTCGCCGGCATGCTGCTGTTCTTCCGCAACGAGACCGGCTTCGGTGGCAACAACGGCTTCACCGATTTTCGCCGCATCCTCGGCTTCGACATCACTGCGCCGGGCACCCGCGCCGTGCTGTTCCTCGCCACGGTGGCGCTGCTGCTGGGCAGCCTGCTACTCGGCTGGCGACTGGCGCGGAGCAAGTTCGGTCGGGTGCTCACTGCCCTGCGCGACGCGGAGAACCGCCTGATGTTCTGCGGCTACGACCCGCGCGGCTACAAGCTGTTCATCTGGGTGCTGTCTGCCGTGCTCTGCGGCCTGGCCGGCGCGCTCTACGTGCCGCAGGTGGGCATCATCAACCCCAGTGAAATGTCGCCGACCAACTCCATCGAAGCGGCCGTGTGGGTCGCCCTCGGCGGACGCGGCTCGCTGATCGGCCCGCTGCTCGGAGCCGGCCTGGTCAACGGCATGAAGAGCTGGTTCACCGTGGCCTTCCCGGAATATTGGCTGTTCTTCCTGGGCGCCCTGTTCATCGTCGTCACCCTGTACCTGCCCAAGGGTGTGATCGGCCTCGTGAAAAAGGGAGACAACTGATGCGTGTAACCCCGGTCCCCGAATTCATGCTCGAACCTGCCTACGACCCAAACAGCGATGCCGGAACCGGCCGGGATGCCCTTGGCCTCGGCCAAGTCGCCCAGCAAGGACTGGATGTGCGCCACGGCACTATCCTCACCCTGGAAGACATCAGCGTCAGCTTCGACGGTTTCAAGGCGCTGAACGACCTCAACCTTTACATTGGCGTCGGCGAGCTGCGCTGCATCATCGGCCCGAACGGCGCGGGCAAGACCACGCTGATGGACGTGATCACCGGCAAGACCCGGCCAAACGCCGGCAAGGCCTGGTTTGGCGAAACCCTCGACCTCACCCGCATGAGCGAAGTGGCGATCGCCCAGGCCGGGATTGGCCGCAAGTTCCAGAAGCCCACGGTGTTCGAGGCGCTCTCGGTATTCGAGAACCTGGAGCTGGCGCAGAAGACCGACAAATCCGTCTGGGCCAGCCTGCGCGCCCGGCTCAGCGGTGAGCAGAAGGACCGCATCGACGAAGTCCTCGCCACCATCAAGCTCGACGTCTCGCGCCATCGCCCGGCGGGCCTCTTGTCCCACGGCCAGAAGCAGTTCCTCGAGATCGGCATGCTGCTGATGCAGGACCCTCAACTGTTGCTGCTCGACGAGCCGGTAGCGGGCATGACCGATGCCGAGACGGAATTTACCGCCGAACTCTTCAAGCATCTCAAAGGCCAGCACTCGCTGATGGTGGTGGAGCACGACATGGGCTTCGTCGGCTCGATCGCCGACCACGTCACCGTGCTGCACCAGGGCCATGTGCTGGCCGAGGGCTCGCTGGCCGAGGTGCAGGCGGATGAACGGGTGATCGAGGTCTACCTCGGCCGCTGACCCAGTTGAAGGACGGATACCACGTAGGTCGGTGCAGAGCGAAGCGAAGCCCAACAACCGGCCCGCAGGACCGGCCATTGGGAATCCGATGAACACATGGGAGCGCTGCGCGCTCCACGTAGGGCTTCGCAGGCTCAAGCCAGCGTGGCCCGCACCAACATACGAATGGCCAGCGCCAGACAGAGGGGAACAGACACATGCTCCAAGTCGACAAGCTCCACCAGTACTACGGTGGCAGCCACATCCTCCGTGGTCTCTCCTTCGAGGCGAAGGTTGGTGAAGTCACCTGCCTGCTCGGGCGCAACGGCGTGGGCAAGACGACCCTGCTGAAATGCCTGATGGGCCTGGTGCCGGCCAAGGAAGGCGTGGTCAATTGGGAGGGCCGCGCCATCACCGGCCACAAGCCGCACCAGCGCGTGCACGCAGGCATCGCCTACGTGCCCCAAGGCCGCGAAATCTTCCCGCGCCTGACGGTGGAGGAGAATCTGCTGATGGGGCTTTCGCGCTTTCCCGCCGGTCAGGCCAAAGCGGTGCCAGAGTCCATCTACGAGCTGTTCCCGGTGCTGCGCGAGATGAAGCATCGCCGTGGAGGCGACCTCTCTGGCGGCCAGCAGCAACAGCTCGCCATCGGCCGCGCCCTCGCCAGCCAGCCGCGCCTGCTGATCCTTGACGAGCCCACCGAAGGCATCCAGCCGTCAGTCATCAAGGAGATCGGCGTGGTGATCAGGAAACTCGCCGCACGCGGCGACATGGCCATCCTTTTGGTTGAGCAGTTCTACGACTTCGCCGCCGAGCTCGCCGACCAGTACCTGGTGATGAGCCGCGGCGAAATCATCCAGCAAGGCCACGGCGAGAACATGGAAGCCGAGGGCGTGCGCGGCCTCGTGACCATATGAAGTACCCGTACCCCTGCACCGCGTGGGTTACGCCGCTTCGCGGCTAACCCACCCTACAGGAACGCCCCATGAATGCACCTGCCGACACTGACCTCCTCACCCCCTGCTGGCACGCCGAGCTGGAACTCGGCTACGCCCGCGATTGCGCCGCCACGCGCCCGTCGCTGCGCCGCCACAAGGGCCCGCTGCGGGTGCAGAAGCACCTGCACGCCGAAGGCCCGGAAGTCTGCCAGCACATCATCGTGCACCCGCCTGGCGGCATTGCCGGTGGCGACCGCTTAGGAATATCCGCCCGCGTTGGCGAACGGGCCTGGGCCCAACTTACCAGCCCCGGCGCGGCCAAGTGGTACCGCGCCAGCGGCCCTGCCTACCAGCGACTCGACCTGAAGGTAGAAGCCGGCGCCACCCTCGAATGGCTGCCGCAGGAGACCATCGTCTTCTCCGGCGCCCAGGCCGAACTCAGCACCCGTATCGAGCTGGCCGAAAGCGCCCGCCTGTTCTACTGGGACATGGTCGCCCTCGGCCGCCCGGCCAGTGGCGAGTGCTTCGCCGAAGGCCATTTCCAAGCCCACCTGGACATCCACCGGGGCGGCAAGCTTCTTTGGCACGAACGCCAGCGCATCACCGGCAACGATGGCCTGCTCGACTCGCCGATCGGCCTCGCCGGCCAGCCGGTGTTCGCGACCCTGATCGCAACCGGTACGATCGACTCTGAGCTGCTGGAGCGCTGCCGGGAACTGCCCTGCCAAGGCCGTGGCAACCTCACCCAACTGCCCGGCCTGCTGGTGGCGCGCTGCCTCGCTGGCCAAGCCCTGCACGCACGCACATGGCTGATCTCACTCTGGCGCCAGCTGCGCCCGGCTTTACTCGGACGCGACGCCGTCCCCCCAAGAATCTGGAGTACCTGATGGACCTGACGCCAAGAGAGAAAGACAAGCTGCTGATCTTTACCGCCGGCCTCGTTGCCGAGCGGCGCCTGGCCCGCGGCCTCAAGCTCAATTACCCGGAAGCCATGGCCTACCTCTCCGCCGCCCTGCTCGAAGGCGCCCGCGACGGCCAGACTGTGGCCGAGCTGATGCATTACGGCACCACCCTGCTCAGCCGCGACCAAGTGATGGAAGGCATACCGGAGATGATCCCGGAGATCCAGATCGAAGCCACCTTCCCGGACGGCACCAAACTGGTGACCGTCCACCAGCCCATAGCCTGAGGCCTGCCATGGCTTATGTGATCCGCAACGCCCAGGAACAGGACCTCGAAGGCGTCCTGGCGATCTACAACGACGCCGTGCAGAACACCACGGCAATCTGGAACGAAACCCTGGTGGACCTGGCCAACCGCCGTGCCTGGCTGGCCGAGCGCACAGCCGCAGGCTTCCCAGTGCTGGTGGCGGTAGACGACTCCGGCGCGGTGCTCGGCTACGCCAGCTATGGCACCTGGCGCAGCATCGAAGGCTTCCGCCACACGGTCGAACATTCGGTCTACGTGCGCAATGACCAGCGCGGCCAGGGCCTGGGCCCTGCGCTGATGCAGGCATTGATCGAACACGCCCGAGCCGCCTCACTGCACGTGATGGTGGCCGCCATCGAGAGCGGCAACGCTACCTCCATCCGCCTGCACGAGCGCCTCGGCTTCATTACCACCGGGCAGATGCCTCAGGTCGGCCGCAAGTTCGGCCGCTGGCTAGACCTCACCTTCATGCAGCTCATTCTGGAGTGATCCCCATGATCCCCGGCGAATACCAGATCCAGGACGGCGAGATCGAACTCAACGCCGGCCGTCGCACCCACACCCTGACCGTGGCCAACACCGGCGACCGCCCCATCCAGGTCGGCTCCCATTACCACTTCTTCGAAGCCAACGACGCGCTGACCTTCGACCGCGCCGCCGCCCGTGGCATGCGTTTAAACATCCCGGCCGGCACTGCCGTGCGCTTCGAGCCCGGCCAGAGCCGCGAGGTGGAACTGGTCGACCTGGCGGGCAAACGCCGCGTGTTCGGCTTCGCCGGCCGCGTGATGGGCGAGCTGTAGCACTCACTGAAATTCCTAGGATGGGTAGAGCGGAGCGAAACCCATCACCCCTAAAAAACGATGGGTTACGCCACTTCGCGGCTAACCCATCCTACGGACAGGACCCATGATGAAGATTTCCCGCCAAGCCTATGCCGACATGTTCGGCCCCACTGTCGGCGACAAGGTGCGACTGGCCGACACCGACCTGTGGATCGAAGTCGAGAAGGACTTCACCACCTACGGCGAAGAAGTGAAATTTGGCGGTGGCAAGGTCATCCGCGACGGCATGGGTCAAGGCCAGCTCCTCGCTGCCGACGTAGTCGACACCCTGATTACCAACGCCTTGATCATCGACCACTGGGGCATCGTCAAGGCCGACGTTGGCCTCAAGGACGGGCGCATCGCTGCGATCGGCAAGGCCGGCAACCCGGACATCCAGCCCAACGTCACCATCGCCGTCGGCGCCAGCACCGAGGTGATTGCCGGTGAAGGCATGATCCTCACCGCCGGAGGCATCGACACCCACATCCACTTCATCTGCCCGCAGCAAATCGAAGAAGCCCTCATGAGTGGTGTCACCACCATGATCGGCGGAGGCACAGGGCCGGCCACTGGCACAAACGCCACCACTTGCACTTCCGGCCCCTGGCATTTGGCGCGCATGCTCCAGGCCGCCGATGCCTTCCCGATGAACATTGGTCTCACCGGAAAGGGCAACGCCAGCCTGCCCGAACCGCTGATCGAACAAGTGAAAGCCGGCGCCATCGGCCTAAAGCTCCATGAAGACTGGGGCACCACGCCAGCGGCCATCGACAACTGCCTCTGTGTGGCGGACCAGTACGATGTGCAGGTGGCCATCCACACCGACACGCTGAATGAGTCGGGATTCGTCGAAACCACCCTGGGCGCGTTCAAGGGCCGCACCATCCATACCTACCACACCGAGGGTGCCGGTGGCGGCCACGCGCCAGACATCATCAAAGCCTGCGGCTTCTCCAACGTGCTGCCGAGCTCCACCAACCCGACTCGGCCCTTCACCCGCAACACCATCGACGAACACCTGGACATGCTGATGGTCTGCCACCACCTGGACCCGAGCATCGCCGAGGATGTGGCTTTCGCCGAAAGCCGCATCCGCCGCGAGACCATCGCCGCCGAAGACATCCTCCACGACCTCGGCGCCTTCAGCATGATCAGCTCCGACAGTCAGGCGATGGGCCGCGTCGGCGAAGTCATCACCCGCACCTGGCAGACCGCCGACAAGATGAAGAAGCAGCGCGGCGCCCTGCCCGAAGACGCGCACGGCAACGACAACTTCCGCGCCAAGCGCTACATCGCCAAATACACCATCAATCCGGCGATCACCCATGGCATCAGCCATGAAGTGGGCTCGGTCGAGGTGGGCAAATGGGCCGACCTGGTGCTCTGGCGCCCGGCCTTCTTCGGCGTCAAACCCAGCCTGATCCTCAAGGGCGGCGCCATCGCGGCCAGCCTGATGGGCGACGCCAACGCCTCCATCCCCACCCCGCAACCGGTTCACTACCGGCCGATGTTCGCAAGCTTTGCTGGCAGCCGTCACGCAACCAGCATTACCTTCATCAGCCAGGCAGCACTGGACGCCGGCATCCCAGAACAACTCAACCTGAAGAAGAAGATCGGCGTGGTGAAAGGCTGCCGCGGCGTGCAGAAAAAAGACCTGGTCCACAACGGCTACACCCCGACCATCGAAGTCGACGCGCAAAACTACCAAGTGAAAGCCGACGGCCAACTGCTCTGGTGCGAACCGGCCGACGTGCTGCCGATGGCGCAGCGGTATTTCCTGTTCTGACGCGCCGTTGGGCCTCGCTGCGCCCTGCGCAGCGGGGCCCAAGGCCAGGCCCCGGCCCTAACGCAACTGACTGTCCTTGCTCCCCCGCCGGTTGTACCCGGTGAAGGCGGCATTTTCCTTGTCATGCTCGGTCTGGCAGGCGACACACAGTCGCACGCCCTTGATTGCCTTGCGCCGGGCTTCGGGAATGGGCGCGTCGCATTCTTCGCAGTGCGTCAGGCTCTCGCCCGTCGGCAACTGGCTGCGCGCGCGCTGAATGGCATCTTCGATGGTGCTGTCGATCTGTTCCTGTACCGCACCATCACCTGCCCAACCACTGGCCATGCTGACCTCCCGCTTGCTTTCGGCCCTGAAAGAGATTTGGGCTTTCCTGTGGCGTTTTGCAAGGGGGCGGGTCGGCGAGCGACAAGTGGAGGTCGCGCTATTCCTTCACATTCATGAACTCTTCCGCCCAGACGATGTAGTCCTCCGGCAGGGTGTACTTGTGCGTCAGTTCGGTGGCGCTGAGTTCGGAGCCGGTGGCGACCTGGCGCTGGTCGCGCAGGCAGTCGTAGGTCGCCTTGATGGCGGCGAAGTAGGCGGCGTGGCCGTTGACCACGATGCGCACGCCAAGACGGGCGAGGCGCTCGTTGTCGCGCAGCTTGGGGTTGCCATAGGTGACCAGCATCAGCGGGATGTGGAGGTGCTCGGCGATCTTTTCCAGGTGATCGAAGTCGGCCACACCAACCATGCAGATGCCATCCGCCCCGGCTGCCTGGTAGGCCTTGGTGCGCTGGATCACCTCCTCGACATCGAGCACGCCGGCGTGGGTCCGGGCGATGATGGCGAGGTCCGGGTCAACGCGCGCTTCCAGGGCCGCGCGGATCTTGCCGACGCCTTCTTCCACCGGAATCAGGTCGGTGGACTTGCGGCCGAACTGGGCCGGCAACAGGGTGTCTTCGATGGTCAGCGCAGCGATGCCGGCGCGTTCCAGTTCGACTACGGTACGCATCACGTTGAGGGCATTGCCATAGCCATGGTCGGCATCGGCAATCACCGGCAGGCGGCTGACGCGGCCGATGCGGGTAGCCTGTTCAACGAACTCGCTGAGCGTGATCAGGGCGAAGTCCGGCGCCGCCAGCACTTGCAGCGAAGCGACCGAGCCGCCGAGGATGCCCACCTCGAAGCCGAGGTCCGCGGCAATCCGCGCCGACATGGGGTCGAACACCGAGGCGGAGTGGAAGCAGGATTCGGAGTCCAGCAAGGCACGAAAGGCCGTGCGCAACTGATGGTGAGAGGCTCTTCGCATAATGATTTCCAAGGCTGAGACAGGCTCGCCAGAAGCGGCCGGACGAACGGCGGCCAGGATTGCGGACGGGAAAAGCTCATCACTTTACTGCATCAATCTTTCACCTGCCTTTACCGAAAACGCGGAGCTGCTGTGCGTAATCGGCAAACTCTTCACCGCCGACGCGTAGCGAGTGCCTGCCAAGTCAGTCGCTACTTCGCCTTCAGGCACTCGCTCATGAAGCTCTTGCGCGCATCGCCCTTGAGCTCCTTGGTCGAAGCGGTCTTGTTGCAAGCGGTCATACGCTCCTGCTGGGTCATCTTCAGGCAACCGCTCATGAAGGTCTTGCGGGCGTCGCCCTTGAGCTCCTTGGCCGTGGCTTCAGCGTTGCAGGTCTTCATCTTTTCCTGCTGGGCGGTGTCCGCCACGCTGTGAGATGCCGCGAGCAATGCCAGTATCAGCAAAGGAAGGCGAATCGAGCTCATGGAATGATCTCCCAGGTTACCCATGCGTATTGCAGTCTAGCCGTCGCGACGAAGTGCGCTGGCCGACGGGAGCATTCACCGGCGCGCTCGCGTAAACTGCGCGGCCGTTTTTTCCGGAACACCCGCAGCATGAACAACGCCCTCCCCGCCCGCGCCCTGGGCATAGACTTCGGTACCTCCAACTCTACCGTCGGCTGGTGGCGTCCGGATGCCGAGCCATTGATCGCCCTGGAGGACGACAAGATCACCCTGCCCTCGGTGATCTTCTTCAACTTCGAGGAACGCCGCCCCGTCTATGGCCGACTGGCCCTGCACGAGTACCTGGAGGGCTACGAAGGCCGCCTGATGCGCTCGCTGAAGAGCCTGCTGGGCTCGCCGCTACTGAAAAGCGAAACCACAGTGCTGGGCAGCGCCATGCCCTTCAAGGATCTGCTTGGGCTGTTCATCGGCGAGTTGAAGAAGCGCGCCGAAGCTGCCTCCGGCCGAGAATTCGAGCAAGTGGTGCTGGGCCGCCCGGTATTCTTCGTCGACGACGATGCAGAGGCTGACCAGGAGGCCGAGAACACCCTGGTAGCCGTAGCGCAGAAGCTTGGCTTCAAGGACGTGTCCTTCCAGTACGAACCGATTGCCGCGGCCTTCGATTACGAGCGCAGCATCGAGCGCGAGGAACTGGTGCTGATCGTCGACATCGGCGGCGGTACCTCGGACTTCTCCCTGGTTCGCCTGTCACCGCAGCGCCGCGAGGTGGCGGATCGCCAAGCCGACATCCTGGCCACCGGCGGCGTGCACATCGGTGGCACTGATTTCGACAAGCAACTCAGCCTGCAAGGCGTGATGCCGCTATTCGGCTACGGCAGCCGAATGAAGAGCGATGCGCTGATGCCCACCAGCTACCACCTGAACCTGGCCACCTGGCACACCATCAACGCGGTGTACGCGCAGAAGGCGCAACTGGCGCTGAAGAACATGCGCTACGACATCGTCGACAGCACCGGCATCGACCGCCTCTTCAGCCTGATCGAACAGCGCGCCGGCCACTGGCTGGCGATGCAGGTCGAGGACAGCAAGATCGAGCTGACCCAGATTGAGCAGCGCACCATCGACCTGAACCGTATCGAGCCGGGCCTGGCCGTGGACCTGACCCGGCCGATCTTCGAGGACGCCATCGAGCCGCTGCTGGTACGTGTGCGCGCCAGCGTCGAGGGCCTGCTGGTCCAGGCGGGCGTCACGGCCGATGCAGTAGACACGCTGTTCTTCACCGGTGGCTCCAGCGGTATCCCGGCACTGCGTCACGGCGTGGCGGCGATGCTGCCCAATGCCCGCCAGGTCGAGGGCAATCTGTTTGGCAGCATCGGCAGCGGTCTGGCCATCGAAGCGATGAAACGCTACGGCTGAGCGGACGACCGTTCATCGGCACCCGGGCCGCTCCCCAGCGGTAGGCTCGGGAGCCGAACTAACCTGACTCCATCGCGGTTCAACCCGCGCGAACATGGAGGCTTCCTGATGAGCAAGCATGGGCTGGTCATCGCCTGCGCCCTGGCTACGCTGGCCGGCTGTGCGGGCAAGATGGAAAACCCCACGGATTACTACACCTACCGCGACGAGCCGCTGGTCAAGCAGGTGGAGGAAGGCATGACCGTGCAAGAGGTGAAGACCATTGGCGGTCCGCCCTCGTCGAGCACGCGCCGCAAGGTCAAGTCAGGTACCTGCAACAACTACATCCTCACCAAGGACGGGCATAAGCAGGCCTACCACGTCAGCTTCGATAGCAGCGGACGGGTCGAGGAGACAGGCTTCATGACCTGCGAGCAGCGGGAAACCGCTGATCGCGAAAAGGCGGAAGGAAGCGGAGGCGGTGGCGGCTACTGACGCGACGAAACGGCAGGATGGAGCAGGCGCATCAGCACCAATGGCATGGCTGCGCCCAACCTGTGCTGCCCGCCACACTCCACCCGAAAGCTGCGCTAGCCGTGGTTTGCAGGTAACGCTCCGGGCACTTTGCCAGTTACTGGCCGGTTGCCGTCCATCGTCTGCTCAGGACTCGGGCGAACTCTCCCCACTTTTCGATGTTCCAAGGGCCATGTTTCAGATGCGTTAACCCTTGAGGACCCATGATGTACAAGCAAGCGCTTGTCATGGCTTGTGCCCTGGCATCAATGGCGGGCTGCGCCAGCAAGATCGAGAACCCGACGGACTACCTGACCTTCCACGACCAGCCACTGGTCAGGGACGTAGAGCCCGGCATGAGCCGCCAGCAGGTGCTGATCATCGGCGGTCGTCCTTCGTCGATCGTGCAACGCAGCGTGCATCCAGGGTCATGCAACAACTACATCCTCAACGAACATGGTCACCAGCAGCCCTACCATGTCAGCTTCGACAGCAGCGGCCGCGTTCGCCACAAGGGCTTCATGACCTGCGGCCAACGCGAACAGGCCGAGCGTGACCGGCTCTAGCCCTGCTTGAGACGCTGCAACAAAGGCGCACATTCGCTCCCTTCTTCATTCCCACCGGCCGGTGCCACCAGCGCCAGCAGAGCCGCCGCCGGCGCCACCGCAACACCCAACGCCAGCATGCCCGCGCCCCGAACCGCCGGGGGTACCGGCTTCACCCCCGCTTCCGGCCGTTTGAAGGTGCCGCGCACATGGAGCGGCGAACGCAACGAAAAGACCCGCCCCCCCTTGGACTCCGGCTCGATGCCAAGGTCGAGGCTGGCGAAGGTCGGGCCTTTGGCCCAGCCCGGGTTGCCCAGGCGGACATTTTCTGCGGCGAAATGCGGCCAGGGCACCCAGGCATGCAGGCCTCCCTCACCCGGCTCGCGTTGCAACACCACCTGCAGGCTGCCATCAATGGTGTCGATGTTCTCTATCGCAACTGTTCACTTTTTAATCGACAGGCAATCCGTAACATAGGCCCCGTAGCCAGTTTCCAGCCCCCTACGAGGAGCTTTAGATCATGAAAGCACACGCCCTTGCCGCCCTGTTCATCACCGCTCTTAGCACCAGCGCCTTTGCCCTGCCGTCCGACCCCCAGCCGCTGCTGGGCGAATCCAAGGACGGGACCTTTATCCAGGTCCTGGACCCGGTAGCTGCAGAGGGTTCGTTCATGATCCTCGACCGCGTGGCCGAGGGTGGCGCTGACCGCACCCTGGAACGCATCGCTGAAGGTGGTGCCGACCGCGCCCTGGAGCGCATTGCCGAAGGCGGTGCCGAGCGCACCCAGGACCGTATCGCTGAAGGTGGTGCCGACCGCGCCCTGGAGCGCATCGCTGAAGGTGGTTCCGACCGTCTGCTGGACGATCAGCGCGTGATCTGACGAATAAGCGCTGTCACCCTCGAAGCCCGGCGGACGCCGGGCTTTTTCATGCCAAGTCACAAAACCTGAAGCACCAGGCTCCAGGCGTTTCTCCAACCCCACAGAACCGCAGCCGAAGCCCAACCCCTGTGGGCGCGAATTCATTGGCCAAGTAAGCCGCAGCTCTGCCCATTCGTTCCCCCTGGCAATCGACCTTCCCAAACCCCATTTGCTAGAGTGCCCGCCACCTCCGCCTCCGCCCTCTTCCAACCATGACGCCACGCTCCGCACAGAAGCAGCACACCCGCCATGCCCTGATGGACTCCGCGCGCCTTCTGATGGACAACGGCCGAGGCTTCGGCAGTCTTAGCCTGCGCGAAGTGGCCCGCACCGCCGGCATCGTTCCCGCGGGGTTCTATCGTCATTTCGAAGACATGGACCAGCTCGGCCTCGCTCTGGTGCAGGAGGTGGGCGAAACCTTCCGCGCCACCATCCGCGAGGTCCGACGCAACGAATTCGAACTGGGCGGCATCATCGACGCCTCGGCGCGCATCTTCCTCGCTGCGGTGGCAACCAATCGTGGCCAGTTCCTCTTCCTCGCCCGTGAGCAGTACGGCGGCTCGCTGCCGGTGCGCCAGGCTATTGCCGCCCTGCGCCAGGCCATTACCGATGACCTGGCCGCCGACCTCAAGCTGATCCAGCGCATGCCGAACCTGGACGATGAAGGTCTGGACCTGGTCGCCGACCTGGTGGTGAAAACCGTATTCGCCACCCTGCCGGAACTGGTCGACCCGCCTGCGGCCGACCGGCCGGCACATCTCACGCCGGAAACCAAGATCATCCAGCAACTACGCTTCATCATGATCGGCGGCAAGCACTGGCTGTATGCGGGCAAGCCTGGAAGCTGATCATCCGGCCAGCCTGATCGCCCCCGAAACGCGCACTACGCACCATTTTCGGCCAATCGAGCGCCCCAGACACAGGCACGATCCCATTCAGCCCCGCGGCATCCGGCATTGGGCTGTCTTGGCAAGCACCTTGCTCTAGCGACTGCATTGCCCACTGCCGGAACACCGCAATGCTGGTCATCCAGGAACGTATCGAAGCCCAGGAGAGCTGGGATGAAGAACTGCTGCTGACTTTCGAAGCGCGCAGCAAGAGCCGCTTGCGCTGTTTCACCGTCAAGGGCGAGGACGTCGGCCTGTTCCTCGAACGAGGCCAGCCGCCCCTGCACGATGGCGCCTGCCTGCGCAGCCAGGATGGCCGGGTGGTGCGCATCAGCGCCCGCCCTGAGCCGCTTCTGCATGTCACCTGCGCCAATGCCTTCGAGCTGACCCGCGCGGCCTATCACCTGGGTAATCGCCACGTGGCCCTGCAGATCGGCGACAACTGGCTGCGGCTCCTGGACGACTACGTGCTAAAAGCCATGCTCGAACAGCTCGGCGCCCGAGTAGAGAACATCGAAGCAGGCTTCCAGCCCGAACACGGCGCCTACGGTGGCGGCCATCACCACTCCCATCACGGCGAGGCTGATTTCAACTACGCACCGCGGCTGCACCAGTTCGGTGTTCGGACGTGAACAACGCCTGGCAGCTACTTCGTTTGGCCAGCCCGCAACTGCCGATCGGCGGCTACAGCTACTCACAGGCAATGGAACTCGCGGTGGACCAAGGCCTGGTGCAGGACCCAGCCAGCGCCGCGCGCTGGATCGAGGACCAGTTGCTGCTCAACCTCGCGCGCTTCGAGGCGCCGCTGCTGTTGGCTCATTGCGTGGCCGCAGCCGATGAAGACTGGTGCGAACTGAAGGCGCTCAACGAATGTCATCGTGCCAGCCGCGAGACCCGCGAGTTGCACCTGGAGAGCCGGCAAATGGGCTACTCGTTGCAGCAGCTGCTGGACGATCTGCCCGAACAGGACGACGCGGCGCGAGCCCTGCTCGCCGATCTGGAAGAGCCCGCACTCGCCGTCGCCTGGTCGCTGGCCGCCCGCGCCTGGCGCATTGCCCCACAGGATGCCCTGAGCGCCTGGCTCTGGGGCTGGCTGGAAAACCAACTGGCGGTGCTGATGAAAACCCTGCCGCTGGGCCAGCAGTCTGCCCAGCGCCTGACTTCGCAACTGCTGCCGAGCCTGGAACATGCCCAGCGCACAGCCAGCGAACTCCACCCGTCCCGCTGGGGTAGCGCCGCATTTGGCCTGGCCCTGGCGAGCATGGCGCACGAGCGCCAGTACAGCCGTCTGTTCCGTTCCTAGGAGATGCACCAATCATGAACAGCCAACCCCTGCGCGTCGGCATCGGCGGCCCGGTCGGTTCCGGCAAGACCGCCCTGACCCTGGCCCTCTGCCGCGCCCTGCGCGATCGCTACAACCTGGCGGTGGTGACCAACGATATCTACACCCAGGAAGACGCCCAGTTCCTGGTCCGCAACGAGGCCCTCGATCCGGAACGGATCATCGGCGTCGAGACCGGGGGCTGCCCGCACACCGCCATCCGCGAAGATGCCTCGATCAACCTGGAGGCAGTGGACCAGCTCAACCGCCGTTTTCCTGGCCTGGAGCTGATCCTGGTGGAGTCCGGCGGCGACAATCTGTCGGCCACCTTCAGCCCGGAACTCTCTGACCTGACCCTCTACGTGATCGACGTCTCCGCGGGTGACAAGCTGCCGCGCAAGGGCGGACCGGGCATCTGCAAGTCCGACTTGCTGGTGATCAACAAGGTGGACCTGGCGCCCATGGTCGGTGCATCGCTGGAAGTCATGGATCGCGATGCCCGAAAGATGCGCGGCGATCGGCCCTTTGTGTTCAGCAATCAGAAAGTCGGCCAGGGCCTCGACGACATCATCGCCTTCATCGAGAAACAAGGCCTGCTGACCACCGTCTGAGAAATCATCCCCCTCTCCCTCCCGGAGAGGGGCCGGGGCGGGCCGCGTTCGGATGAGGGATGCATCTCGCCACTCCCTCCGCCCAGTGAAAGGAGCCACACCATGAAACTGTGCAAGACCCTCTACACCATCGCCCTGTTCCTCACCCCGGCCATGGCCTTCGCTCACCCGGGGCATGAGAGCTCGGGACTGATGGCCGGCATCGCTCACCCCATCGCCGGCCTGGATCACCTGCTGGCCACGCTGGCAGTCGGCTTCTGGGCAGCCCAACACCAAGGCACGGCAAGCTGGGCACTCCCCGTCACCTTCGTCGGCGCCATGTTGCTCGGTGGCCTGATGGGCTTCGAGGGGTTGGAAATGCCGCTGATGGAAACCGGAATCGCCGGCTCGGTATTGGCGCTTGGCCTGCTGGTGGCCATCGCCGTGCGCCCGCCGGTCTGGCTGGCCGTGGGCCTGACCGCCCTCTTCGCCCTGAGCCACGGCATTGCTCACGGCCTTGAGCTGCCCGAGCTGTCCAGCCCCTGGGGCTATGCCGCCGGCTTCGTGACCGCTACCGCCGCCCTTCACGCCGCCGGCTACGGCCTGGTCCGCGCCCTGCCACAGGCTGCCGCACCCCTGGTGCGCATTGCCGGAGCGGTTTCGGCGGGCGCCGGAGTCTGGTTGCTGGCGGGTTGATCCCACATCCAGGCAATGCCATTTCCCTTGTGAGGGCGAATTCATTCGCTGAGGGGGGGCGCGGCTGCCCCCTTGGAAGTCAGACAAGCAGACCTGCGGTCTGCTTAGCGATCGAAATCGCCCCCACGGAAACGCCATCCCATCTCACTCGCTTCCCGCTCGCCTCACCTTCACGTCTTTGTCATAGTCTCCGCGTTTGATTCGGCACGCCCGTCCACGTCTTACGGATAAGAACAACATGAAGCGTCTCGCCCGATTTTTTCTCGCGCCCCTTTTCCTCTTGGTCGTCGCTCTGCTGGCCCTCGCGCTGACCAGCCGGCCGGCTGAGCATCCGCGCGTGCTGGCCGACCTCGGCAACCACCCCCTGGTGATCGCGCATCGTGGCGGTCGCGGCCTCTGGCCGGAGAACACGCTGTTCGCCTTCGAACGTGCCAGCGACCTCAAGGTAGACATGCTGGAAATGGATGTGCGCCGCACGCGCGACGGCGAACTGGTGGTGCTGCACGATGCCGAGGTGGACCGCACCACCAACGGCAGCGGCAAGCTCGCGGACCTGAGCCTGGCGGAAGCGCAGGCGCTGGATGCCGGCTACCGCTGGAGTGCCGACGGCGGCGAGAGCCACCCCTATCGTGGCCAGGGCATCCGCATCCCGACCCTCGCCGAGGTGCTGGAACGATTCCCTGAAAAACCCAAGGTGGTAGAAATCAAGGTGCCGGATATCGGTCTTGAGGAGCAGCTCTGTGACCTGCTGACCGAGCACGGCCAGCGCGACAAGGCGCTGGTGGGCAGCTTCTACGAACGCAGCCTGAAGCGCTTCCGCGAAGTGTGCCCGGAGGTCGCCACCTCAGCGGGACCGACCTCCGTACGCCTGTTGGTAGCGCTGGACTGGATCGGCCTGGGCCGCCTGATCACCCCGTCCTACCACGCCCTGCAGATTCCCGAACACAGTGGCGGTCTGGACGTTGCCACCGCCGGGCTGATGGAGACCGCGCAGCAACGTGGGCTCAACGTGCAGATGTGGACCATCAACGAACAGCCGGCCATGCAGCGCCTGTTGGACATGGGCGCCCATGGCCTGATCACCGATTACCCGGATCGCGCCCTGCAACTGCTCGGACGCTCGACCCGCATCACTTCGCTGAGCGATCGATAGAGAAGCCCGCCCAGGTCTGGCTGACCGGCATCAACTCCAGGCTGTTGATGTTGATGTGCGGCGGTTGCTCCAGCACCCAGTGGATGGTCTCGGCGATGTCTTCCGGCTGGATCGCTTCGGCCCCGGCGTAGGTCGCATCGTACTTCGCCTGGTCGCCACCGAAGCGCACCAGGGAGAACTCGCTTTCGCACAGCCCCGGCTCGATGTTGGTCACGCGCACGCCGGTGCCCACCAGGTCGTTGCGCAGATTCAGCGAGAACTGGCGGACAAACGCCTTGGTGGCGCCATATACGTGGCTGCCCGGATAGGGCCAGGTGCCAGCGATGGAACCGAGGTTGACGATGCCAGCGCCACGGCCATGGGCGATCAGCCGGGGCAACAGCAGGCGTGTGCTGTAGAGCAGCCCCTTGATGTTGGTGTCGACCATGGTGTCCCAGTCATCCAGGTTGCACTTGGGTGCCGGGTCGGTACCCAGCGCCAGGCCCGCGTTGTTGATCAGCCCACGCAACTTGTCGAACTTGGTCGGCAACGTGGCAATGGCCTGCTCCATGCCATGCCGGTCGCGGACGTCAAGTTCCAGGGTATGCACATCGGTCAGTGCCGAGAGCTCATCGCTGAGGGCCTGCAGGCGAGCCGCGCGGCGCCCGGTCAGCACCAGCGACCAGCCAGCCCGGGCAAAACGGCGGGCACAGGCCTCACCAAATCCGGAGGTGGCGCCGGTGATGAAAAGGGTGGAAGTCATGCTGTTCTCCTTGCTCAAGGGTAGGCGGAGCAGCCTCCGCCCACCTGCGAAATGACTCGCATAGGGTACGCCATCCGCACGTGGCTGCGGCACGTGGATAGATTTCGAGCACTTCCCCGCAGGCCTCGCCAAACATGGCCCAGCGCGGTTCCTCCCAAGCTTATCCACAGTTTTGCGCACAGCAGTCGTGGACAAGTCAGTGCGAGTGAAAGTTGTTGCTTTTTTTGCTAAGCCACTGTTTTAGCGGTACATAACTTTAATGATCAATTTTCATACGGCCTGTTGGAGGCGGCCAAACGCGGGAGCTTCCGAAAGCCACCCCCAAGTTATCCACAAAGTGTCCCACAGACTTTGTGGGCAAGGCACATACCGGAGATGTGCCTGAATCCCGTGGGAGCGGATCCATTCACGAAGAGCCGCAGCACGGGCCTATAGACGCCAGGGAGCGCACGCAACGACCTGCGTCGAGGGTGAATTCGCTTCCACAATGAACCTGGCCCCAGGATTATCCCGGACTGGCGTCCGGGATACGGATCTACGCAGGAATTGCGTTCGACAGCAGCAAGCGCGCAGCGATCAGGTCTTCCAGGGCGAACCCTACCGACTTGAACAGCGTGATCTCACTATTGATCTGTCGGTGTCCGCGACCGTGCAACAGGTCGCTCAGCTCGAAGTGGATGTTGTGTTCGGTGATTGCGCCATCGGCGATGGCGAAAAGCAGGTCGCCCGCCTCCTCCAGCGCGCCGGCACGGGTATCGACGACGATGCGCGCACGGGCCACGGCGGCGCTGTCGGTCTCGCGCATGGTCGGCAGGAAAGCACCGACAAGGTCGAGGTGGACGCCGGGCTTGAGCCAGTCACCGAGGATCAGCGGCACCGTGGACGTGGTGACGCAGCTGATGCAGTCGGCCTGTTGGGCGCAGGTTTGCAGGTCGGTCGCCGCATGGGCGGGGTAGCCTTCCTCGGACAGTTGCCTGGCCAGCTCGGCGGCCTTGTCCGGATGGCGCCCCCAGATATCCACACGCTCGTATTGGCGCACCACGCAGTGGGCGCGCACCATGTGCGCGGTCAGGGTGCCGGTGCCTACCACCAGCAGCCGCTTCGCGTCGTGTCGAACCAGCGAACTGGCGGCCAACGCCGAGGCGCAGGCGGTGCGCCGGGCCGTGAGTTCGGAGGCCTCGAGAATGGCCAGCGGTTGGCCGGTAGCATCGTCGAACAGGGTGAACAATGCAGCGACCGAGGGCAGGCCTTTTTCGCTGTTGTGAGGAAACACGGTGACGAGCTTCACGCCGACGCCCTGGCCCGTCTGCCAGACCGGCATGCACAGCAGCGAGGCATCGCCCGGCAGCGCGTGACTCGCCCGCACTGGGGCTTCGCAGGGGTCGGCCAGGCCTTTGCGCAAGGCACCGATCAGCTGTGGATAATCCAACGCAGCGGCGACATCGGCGTTGGTGAAGAAACGCAGGCTTTGCATGGTGAAACTCCTTCGCAGGACGAAGCCCTGTAGTACCTGACTTGCCTCACCCCCGACCCCTCTCCCGAACAGAGAGAGGAGGCAGGCGGGAGTGAGGAAGGTTCAGTGACCGCCGAGATACGCGTTGCGGACTTCCTGGTTACCCAGCAACTCCTCGCCGGAGCCGCTCATGCGGATTTCCCCTGTGACCATCACATAGGCGCGGTCGGAGAGCTTCAGCGCATGGTTGGCGTTCTGTTCGACCAGGAAGATGGTCATGCCGGTCTGCGCCAGCTCGCGCAGGGTCTGGAAGATCTGCTTGACTACGATGGGCGCCAGGCCCAGCGACGGCTCGTCGAGCAGCAGCAACTTGGGCCGGCTCATCAGCGCACGGGCGATGGCGAGCATCTGCTGCTCGCCGCCGGACATGGTCATGGCGCGCTGATTGCGCCGTTCCTTGAGGCGCGGGAACAGCTCGAACATGCGCTGCATGTCTTCATCGGCATGGTCCATGCCGATGGGAATGGTGCCCATCAGCAGGTTTTCCTCCACGCTCATGTCGGGGAACACCCGGCGCCCTTCCGGCGACTGCGCCACCCCGTTGGAGGCGACGAAATGCGCCGAGCGGTGGGTGATGTCAGTGCCGTGATAGATGATCTGTCCGGCCGCGGCACGTGGCTGGCCGAAGATCGACATCAGCAGGGTCGACTTGCCTGCGCCATTGGCGCCGATCAGGCTCACCGTCTCGCCTTCGTTGATATGCAGGCTGACCTTGCGCAGGGCCTGGATTGGCCCGTAATAGACGTCGACGTCCCTGAACTCCAGCATGGGCGCGGTCATGCCACTTCCTCCTCTTCGGCGCCCAGGTAGGCGGCAATCACCTTGGGATCATGACGGATAGCGTGAGGCCCACCGTCGGCTATCACCTCGCCGTGGTCGAGCACCACGATGTAGTCGGAAATGCTCATCACCATGCCCATGTCGTGCTCGATCAGCAGTACGGTCAGTTCATGTTCGTCGCGCAGCTTGCGGATGATGCGGCTGAGCGCTTCAGTTTCGGCCGGGTTGAGACCAGCAGCCGGTTCGTCCAGGCAGATGAGCTGCGGCCGGGTGCACATGGCGCGGGCGATTTCAAGGCGACGCTGCTGGCCGTAGGACAGCTCCCCGGCCAGGCGGTTGGCGCAATCCACCAGGTCCACCACTTCCAGCCAGTAGAAGGCGTGGTTGAGGGCATCTTCCTCGGCCTTGCGGAAGCCCGGGGTGTTGAACACGCCGGCCAGCAGGTTGCGATTGACCCACATGTGCTGGGCCACCAGCAGGTTTTCCACCACCGACATCTCCCGGAACAGACGGATGTTCTGGAAGGTGCGCGCCAGGCCGGCGCGGTTCACCAGGTGAGTACCACCGAACATCTTGTAGTGCAGGCGGCTGGCGAACTGGGCGGGGTTGACGAAGTCGGTCGGCTGGAAGGGCTCGCCAAGTACCTTGATGATGTCGGTGCTACCACCGCGGGTGTTGAGCTGAATGCGCCCGCCGGTGGCCTTGTAGAAACCGGTCAGGCAGTTGAACACCGTGGTCTTGCCGGCGCCGTTGGGGCCGATCAGCGCGGAAATGGAATGGCGCTTGATCTTCAGGCTGACGTCATTGAGCGCCTTGATGCCACCGAAGTGCATCATCAGGTGCTCGACACTGAGGATGTATTCGTCGCTCATGGCGCTACTCCTTTACGCGGGGCGAAGCCACTGCGGCTGATGCGGATCAGTCCGCGCGGTCGCCAGATCATCATCAACACCATGAGCACGCCGAACAGCAGCACTCGATAGTCGGCAAAGGCACGCAGCAACTCGGGGGCGACCGTCAGGACGAAGGCGGCGATCACCACCCCGACGGTGGAGCCCATGCCACCCAGCACCACAATGGCCAGGATCAGCGCCGACTCGAAGAAGGTGAAGGACGAGGGGTTAACGAAGCCCTGGTAGCTGGCGAAGAACACCCCGGCCAGGCCGGCGGTGGACGCACCGATCATGAACGCTGAGAGCTTCACCAGCACGTGGTTCAGGCCCATGGCGCGGCATGCGATCTCGTCCTCGCGCAGTGCTTCCCAGGCACGGCCTACCGGCATGCGGGTCAGGCGGTGCTTGATGTAGAGCACCAGCATCACCACCAGGAAGAGCACGATGTAGATGAACAGGAACTTCAGGTTGGGGTTGTAGGCAACGCCGAAGAACTCGTGGAAGGGCACCCCGCCTTCCTTCGCCCGCCGGCCGAACTCCAGGCCGAGGAAGGTCGGCGCCGGCACCGACATGCCGTTGGGGCCGCCGGTGAACTCAAGCCAGTTGTTCAGCACCAGCCGGATGATCTCGCCGAAGCCCAGGGTCACGATGGCCAGGTAATCACCATGCATGCGCAGCACCGGGAAGCCTAGCAGCGCACCGGCCATCGCGGCCATCAGCGCCGACAGCGGCAGCACGGTCCAGAAGCCCAGGCCCAGGTACTCGTAGCCCAGTGCCAGGCCATAGGCGCCAATGGCGTAGAACGCCACGTAGCCGAGGTCGAGCAGGCCGGCGAGGCCGACCACGATATTCAGGCCCAGGCCCAGAAGCACGTAGATCAGCCCGAGGATCACCACGGTGAGCAGGTACTTGGTGGCCACGAAGGGGAAGAGCACCGCCAGGACCACGATCAGCGGCAGGATCCAGCGCAGCCGGCTCTTGTGACCTGGCGACAGCACGTGCACGCCGGAACCGGCGATCTCGAAGCGCTCGACCATTGCACTGCCCCGGCCCGACTGCAGGTACAGGCTGAGCAGGAAGCGACCGACCATGACGATCCCGGTCATCCAGGCTACACGGGCGAACTCCAGGTTGAAGCTGTAGCCGTCGAGCACCACGCCGACGATGGGGCCGAACACGATCAGCGCCAGCAGGCCGGCGATCACCGCATCCACCAGGCTCTTCTTGATATCGATAGGTTTGCTTGCGATAGCAGAGGACATGCTTACACCTTCGCTACATGCGGACGGCCCAGCAGGCCTTGAGGGCGGAAGATCAGGATCAGCACCAGCAGGGAGAAGCTGAACACGTCCTTGTAGTCGGTGTTCACCATGCCGGAGAACTGCGCCTCGGCGATGCCGAGGATGATGCCACCGAGCATGGCGCCAGGCAGCGAGCCGATTCCCCCCAGCACCGCGGCGGTGAATGCCTTGATGCCGATGATGAAGCCGGCATAGAAGTCGAAGGTGCCGTAGTTCATGGTGATCAGCACGCCGGCCAGGGCGGCCATGGCGGCGCCGATGACGAACACGTAGGAGATCACCCGATCGGTATTGATGCCGAGGATCGAGGCCATCTTGCGATCCTGCTGGGTAGCGCGGCACATGCGGCCGAGCTTGGTGCGCTGGATCACGTAGGTGAGCACGCCCATGCCGATGAAGGCGGCCACCAGGATGAACACCTTGGTGTAGGTGAGTTGCACGAAGCCGTCACCGATGTGGAGCTTGAATGCCCCGTCGAGCAGCGTTGGTACGCCCTGCTGGCGGGCGCCCTGGCTGATCTGCACGTAGTTCTGCAGGATCAGCGACATGCCGATCGCGGAGATCAGCGGCGCCAGACGCGTGGAGTTGCGCAGTGGTTTGTAGGCGATGCGCTCGATCACGAAGCCATACACGCCAGTCACCAGGATGGTGAACAGCAAGGTGCCGAGGATTATCAGCGGGAAGGATTCGAGGCCGAAGAAGGCCAACAGGGCCATGGTGATCGCGGCCAGGTAGGCGGAGATCATGTACACCTCGCCATGGGCGAAGTTGATCATGCCGATGATGCCGTAAACCATGGTGTAACCGATGGCGATCAAACCGTAGACGGACCCGAGGGTCAGCCCGTTGATCATTTGCTGCAGGATAATACCGTCCATCACTCTGTCTCGTCTTTTGGGGGACCGACCTTGGGTTCGGCCGGCTCCCGCGAGTGGAATCAGACGGGCACCACTGAATTACCGTGTCAGATCGGGTAGTCGCCCGCCCGGCTCAGAACCTGCTCACGATTTGCTACGTGCCGGAAGAAACCGTGTTGGAAATAGCCTCGAAATGCTCATTTACAGTTGTAAAATCCGCTTTCTCAGCCATTGCCGCCTAGTTTTTCCATCGCTCGCTAAACCCTGAACAGGCCCTCATCAGAAAAGGACTTCAGCAGTTTCCCGGAATACACCGACCGGCCAGACGCGGGTGGCGCCTGGCCGGTCAGCCGAGTCAACGGTTCGCGGCCCTTTCGGAGCACGCGAGCCGGTCATCACTGCTGGGCGTACTTACCCTTGTCGTCCCACTCGTAGATCACGTAGTCGGAGACTTTCAGGTCGCCCTTGGAATCCCACTCCTTCTTGCCCATCACAGTCTGCACCGGATGGCCCTTCAGCCATGCGCTGGCCTTGGCCGCATCGTTCGCGCCAGCACCATTGAAGCCGGCAGCCAGGGCCTGCAGGGTGGCGTAGGCATACAGCGTGTAGCCTTCGGGTTCGAAGCCGCCAGCGCGGAACTTCTCGATCACCGCCTGGCCGTCAGCAATCTTGCGCGGGTCGGCGCCGAAGGTCATCAGCACACCCTTGGTGTACTGCGGGCCGCCGGCAGTGGTGACCAGTTCGTCGGTAACGATGCCGTCGCCGGAGAGGAACTTGGCGGTCAGGCCCTGCTCGCGCATCTGGCGAACCAGCGGGCCGGCTTCCGGGTGCAGGCCGCCGAAGTAGACGACCTCCGCGCCGGTGGCGCGAATCTTGGTAACCAGGGCGTTGAAGTCCTTCTCGCCACGGGTCAGGCCTTCGTACAGGACTTCCTTGACGCCGCGCTTGGCCAACTGCGCCTTGGTGGCGTCGGCCAGGCCCTGACCGTAGGTGTCCTTGTCATGGATGATCGCGACCTTCTTGGCCTTCAGCACGTCGATGATGTAATCGCCGGCGACGATGCCCTGCTGGTCGTCACGACCACACATGCGGAACATGCCGGACAGACCGCGCTCGGTCACGGCCGGGTTGGTGGAGCCGGGGGTCATCGCGATGATGCCCGCTTCGTCGTAGACCTCGGAAGCCGGGATGGTGGAGGACGAGCAGAAGTGTCCGACCACGGCGATGGCCTTGTCCTGGTCGACCAGACGGTTGGCGACGGATACGGCCTGCTTCGGTTCGCAGGCATCGTCAGCCTTGACCAGCTTGATCTTCTCGCCGTTGATGCCGCCAGCGGCGTTGATGTCCTCGGCGGCCTGGGAAGCACCGCGCCAGTATTGCTCGCCAAAGGAGGCGTTAGCGCCCGTATGCGGGCCAGCGACACCGATTACTACATCAGCCTGTACTACGGAAGAAACGCTCAGAGCGGTGGTAACCGCCAGAGCCAGAAAGCCTTTTCTGAAAATCTTCTGCGACATGGAGTTTTGCTCCTGAGGTTTTTAGGGTTAGCGCTTGTATTCAGCAAGTGGCGTGCCATTAATTCTTGTAGTTGGTTAGCGCCCTGAAAGGCTTATCCCACCTCCTTTGTGCTTATTTTTCTTATTGCAAATCAGTGCCTTACGGAAAAACAAAGAAAACTTGCAGGCACACCAGAAAGCTGCGTGGCATCAGCCTGCCAGCACGATAAGTAACAATAGTCAGGCGGTACTTATCTGCACACCGCCGGTGCGAAAAAGTTACCGTAACGCACTGTTACTGCCCGGTTTTTCTTACCCTCCCCATCCTGCAGGAAGTTACCTGCAGCTTGATAGCTTTTCCTTGCAGTATTTTTGCGATCTAGATCACTACCCGTAGGCACTGGCCCGCGTGATAAAGCGAAAAGCCTGCCTCGTACAATGAACTGCGCAACCCCACCGCAGCCACGGCCCGCATCGGCTGGAAGGGCATCGGCAACACTTTTTCCTCACCGCTCAACAAGTAATTCGCGAACGCCTTGCCGACCACGCTGCCGGTGGTCACGCCGCGGCCGTTGTAGCCGGTGAACGCCAGCAGCCCCGGCGCCGGTTCGTACAGGCGCATCAGGTGGTCGGGGGTAAAGTCGATACAGCCGGTCCAGGTGAACTCCCAATCCACCTTGCCCAGGTACGGGAAGTAGTGGCTCTGGATGCGGTCGGCCCAGGCCCGCAGGAACCAGGCCGGCTTGCGCGAACCGTTGCCCAGGCTGCCCAACAGCAGGCGGCCATCGGCATCGCGACGGATGCTGCTCAGCACCTGGCGGGTATCCCAGGAGCCCTGGCCGCCGGGCAGGATGCGCATTGACGCCTCGCCGGACAGCGGCTTGGAGGCTACCTGGTAGTAGTAACCGGGGAAGAAGTGGCGGCGCAACTCGGTCCACTCGCCTTCCGTGTAGGCATTGGAGGCGATCACCACTTGTGGCGCGCTGACCGAGCCGTGCTCGGTGACGACGCACCAGTTGGCCCCCTGGCGCTCCAGGCGCTTCACGGGCGAATGCTCGAACAGCTGACCACCGAGATAGCGCACGGCACGGGCCAGGCCACGGGCATAGCCCATCGGGTTCAACGTTCCAGCGCGGCGGTCGAGCAGCGCAGCGGCGATCTTGTCGGTGCCGGTGGCTTCGCGGCAGGCAGCGCCGGTCAGCAGCTCCACCGGTGCGCCACGGCGTTGCCACTGCTCGCAACGGCTGGCGAGGTCCGCCTGGCCACGGGCGTTGTGCGCCATGTGCAGGGTGCCTTCGCGGCGCAGTTGGCAGTCGATGTCGTAGCGGTCGACCAGGGAGAACACCAGCGACGGTGCGGCGCCCAGCGTGCGATTGAGGCGGTCGCCCACCTCCTGGCCGAGGCCGGCCTCGATCTCGTCCGGCGGAATCCACAGGCCGGCGTTGACCAGCCCAACGTTTCGCCCTGAGCCGCCATGGCCGGGAGCATGCGCCTCCAGCAGGCAGACTCGCTTGCCCGCTTCGAGCAGGTGCAGCGCTGCGGACAGGCCAGTGAAGCCAGCGCCGATCACGCAGACATCCGCCTTCACCTCGCCATGCAGCACAGGGCCTTCAGGCGGCTGGGGAGTCAGGAATTCCCAGAGACACTCCTGGCGCAGAGTCATGCATGTTCCTTAGGCAAAGCCAGACGTTAAGAGCTTTTACCCCTCTGCCGCGAGCGGGAGAGGGGCTGTTCCTGCCGAAATATCAGTCGAAGGTAATACCCTGTGCCAACGGCAGCTCGTGGGAGTAGTTCACCGTGTTGGTCTGCCGACGCATGTAGGCCTTCCAGGCGTCCGAGCCAGACTCACGGCCACCGCCGGTTTCCTTCTCGCCGCCGAAGGCGCCTCCGATCTCCGCACCACTCGGGCCGATGTTGACGTTGGCGATGCCACAGTCACTGCCGACCGACGACATGAACAGCTCGGCCTCGCGCACGTCGGTGGTGAATACGCAGGAGGACAGGCCTTGCGGCACATCGTTGTTCAGGCGAATCGCCTCAACGAACTCGCTGTAGCCGACGACATAGAGGATCGGTGCGAAGGTCTCGTGGCGCACCACGGCGCTCTGCCCCGGCATTTCGACGATGGCCGGTGACACGTAGTAGCCGTTGGGAAACTGTTCGGCCAGCTGGCGCTCGCCACCGAAGACCTGGCCGCCCTCCGCACGGGCCTGGGCCAGGGCGTTCTGCATGGCGTCGAAACTCTGCTGGTCGATCAGCGGGCCAATCAGATTGCCTTCCAGGGGATGACCGATACGCACCTTGGCGTAGGCCGCCTTGAGGCGCTCAACGATTTCCGCCTTCACCGACTCATGCGCGATCAGGCGGCGCAGGGTCGTGCAGCGCTGACCAGCGGTGCCGACTGCACTGAACAGGATGGCGCGCACGGCCAGGTCCAGATCGGCGCTCGGGGTCAGGATCATGGCATTGTTGCCGCCCAGTTCGAGGATGCTGCGAGCGAAACGCGCGGCCACCTTTGGTGCGACCTCACGCCCCATCCGGGTGCTGCCGGTGGCGCTCACCAGGGCCACGCGCGAGTCGTCCACTAACGCTTCACCGGCCTCGCGGGCACCGATCACAAGTTGACTGAGGTGAGCCGGGGCATCACTGAAATTCTTCGCTACACGCTCGAACAGCGCTTGGCAGGCCAGGGCGGTGAGCGGGGTCTTTTCCGACGGTTTCCATACCACCGGGTTACCGCAGACCAGCGCCAGCGCCGCGTTCCACGACCAGACCGCCACCGGGAAGTTGAAGGCACTGATCACGCCGACCACGCCCAGAGGCTGCCAGGTTTCACGCATGTGGTGGCCAGGGCGTTCCGAGGCGATGGTCAGGCCGTAGAGCTGGCGCGACAGGCCAACGGCGAAGTCGCAGATATCGATCATTTCCTGCACTTCACCCAGGCCTTCCTGGGTGATCTTGCCGGCCTCCCACGACACCAACTCGCCCAGCTCGGCCTTGTGCTGACGCAGCGCTTCACCGTAGAGGCGGATCAGCTCGCCACGACGCGGGGCCGGCACCTTGCGCCAGGCCTCGAAGGCCTGCGCGGCCTGGGCGATCTTCTGCTGCACTTCGGCCCGGCTTTCCAGGCGTACGGTGCCGATGCGGCTGCCGTCGACAGGGGAATGAACAGCGTGATCGCCCTGCTGGTAGAGGGACGAATCGACACCGAGGCGGTCAAGCAATGCAGCAACCATGGGAACTCCTGTCACAGAAAATGGTGGCGCCATATCTGCAGGAGCGAGCTTGCTCGCGAAGCGTTCGCCAGCACGCTGGCTCCTGCAGATCAGAGCCAAGTCGGAATGACACCAGTATTAGCCGCACAGGGGGGTTGCCAACAAACAACCTTTCCTCCACATATCATTCCGGAAATTCATAAAACGGCCTGCATGGCTAACGCGACCTAGAGAAACCCGATGCTCAAACGCCACATGCCTTCGATCACCGCCCTGCAATGCTTCGAGGCGGTGGCCCGGCACCTCAGTTTCACCCGCGCCGCACAAGAGCTGAGCCTGACCCAGAGCGCCGTGAGCAAGCAGGTGGCGCAGCTCGAGGAGCTGCTCCAGCACCTGCTGTTCCGTCGCGTGCGCCGGCGCCTGCAACTGACCCCCGCCGGCTCGCTGTACCTCACCGAGGTGCGCAAGATCCTCGCCCAGGTGGAGATGTCCACCCACTACATGCTGTCCTACGGCGGCGACACCGAAGTGCTGCGCGTGGCGACTCCACCCACGTTCGGTGCGCGCTGGCTGATCCCCCGGCTCAAGGGCTGGCGCATGCGCCACCCGAACATTCACCTGGACCTGCGCAACGAACTTGAGCCCGACGCCCTGGCCCAGGGCCGCAGCGACGTGGCCTTTTTCTTCGGCCAGGGCGCCTTGCCCGGTGCCGAGTGCATCCGTCTGTTCAGCGAGGAAGTGGTACCGGTCTGCGCCCCCAGCGTGATGCCCGCCACCCCTTTCACCGAGCCGACCCAGCTCACCGAGTTGGTCCTGCTGCAGAACGCCACACGGCCGGAGGCCTGGCACGAATGGTTCCTCAGCCAGGACCGCCACACCGAGCACAGCTACCACGGGCCGCGCTTCGACACCTCCTATATGTGCATCCGCGCAGCCCAGGCCGGCTGCGGCGTGGCCCTGCTGCCGCGCTTCCTGGTGGAGGAGGAACTGGCCGAAGGCAAGCTGGTGATTCCCTGGGACCACCCCATGCCGAGCCGCAACGCCTACTACCTCGCCTACCCCGAACACGTAGCCGAAGTGCCCAAAGTGCGTGACTTCGTGCGCTGGATGCTGGAGCAGCTGGACGCTGAAACCTTGTAGGTCGGCGCGCTTTTTGTGCGGGCGAGTTCATACGCCCCTACAGAGAAGCCCAGACATCCCATCAGGAAAAAACGGAATGAATCCGTCCGCGTTTCCCGTTTAGCCCGACGCCGGCGCGCAGCCTGGATAGCCCGGATACCCCACGCCCAACAAAAAAGGTTCTTCGCAGAATCGGGGGGAAGAGCGAGTTGACAGTCGGGGAAGTGGGTAAATTGGCAATCGCCAAACATCCCAACCCCCACCCCCTGCTGCCACCGTGCATCCTATTGATCTGGCCCCTTTCTGGCCAGGCTACGAGGTCGTCGCCTGTCGCCAATCCACTCACGACACCCTGCTGATCAGTCTTGAACCCCAAACCGAGCGCTTCCCGATTTGCGGCCGCTGTGCCAAACCCAACCTGTTGATCCACGAGCAGCAGCACATCCGCCAGGTGCGGGATCGTGACCTGCAGGATCAGCGCGTCCTGCTGCAACTGCCGGTGCGTCGCGTCGACTGCCTGTACTGCGGACGCGTATCCGAGCGGATCGACTGTCTGGCGCCGGCTTCCCGCCTTCCCCGGAAAGCAGCCTGCAACACCTCCTTGGCGGACTTGTCGGGCGGAGTGAATCGAAGGCGCGCGAAACCTTGTAGGAGCCAGCTTGCTGGCGAATGGCGCATGTTCGCCCGCAAGCTGGCTCCTACGGAGAGAGTACCGGCTATCCGGCTGTCAACTCGCATCTCCCCCAGATTCCGCGATGAACCACAAAAAAGGCCGCGTCAAAGAGCGGCCTTCTCATACTCATCGGGTTCGGTCAGTCGACCAGGGCCAAGGTGCCCTTCATCATCGAAACATGGCCCGGGAACGAGCAGAAGAACTCGTAGCTCTCGCCCGCAGCCAGCTTGGCCACGTCGAAGCTCACCGAATCCGTCTCACCACCGCCGATCAGCTTGGTGCGGGCGATGATGCGCGCGTCATCGGCCTTCAGGTAATCCTTGTCGACACCAGCGGTCATGCCCTCGGTGGCGATCGCCTGGGCATCAGCCGTCTTGCTCAGGACCCAGTTGTGCCCCATCACGTTCTTTGGCAACTTGCCAACGTGCTTGAGGTTTACGGTGAAGGTCTTGCAGCTCTTGCTGACCGTGACTTCCTTGGTGTCGAAGGTCATCTGGTCCGTACCTTGCACATCCACGGAACATTCAGCAGCCAGCAGAGGTGCACTGGCCAGGGCCAGCACGGATGCAACGACGAGCTTGCGAATCATGGGAGTCTCCTTGGCAGTCTGGGCAACCCGCCCAGAACGGGAGACTGCCCCATTCGCGTGTGAGTTCCCATGACCTGTGGCAACAGGTCGCGACCCCGAACACAAGGAACCTGCCCCCATGCTGTCCTTCTTCATCGCCGCCGTGCTCCTCGGTTTCATCTTCAACGCGGCACCCGGCGCGGTGTTCAGCGAAACGCTGCGGCGCGGCCTGCGTGACGGCTATCGCCCGGCGCTGATGGTGCAGATCGGCTCCCTGGTCGGAGACGCCACCTGGGCGGCGCTTGGCCTTACTGGCCTCGCCCTGCTGCTGGACAGCGCCGCCGTGCGCTACCCGCTGACCGTGGCCAGTGCCCTGTATCTCGGTTGGCTCGGTCTGCAGTCACTGCGAGACGCCCACCGTCCGACGCAGCCTTCGGGGGACGAAAGCAGCGCCAGCGGCGGTGCCTTCGCTGCCGGTGCCGCGCTCTCGCTGACCAACCCGCAGAACATCGTCTACTGGGCCGCCATGGGCGGGGCGATGGCGGCAGTGGGCGTGGCCCAGCCGACACCGCTGCACCTGGCGGTGTTCTTCGGCGGCTTCATGCTCTCCTCGCTGCTCTGGTGCTTCATCTGCGCCGGCCTGGTGGATTGGTTCCGCCGCGCCGCCTCGACCCTCTGGCACCGCCTCACCTATCTGGCCTGCGGCCTTTGCCTGCTGGGCCTGTCCGGGATGACGGCCGTCGAATTGTTGAAGCTGGCCTGAGCTATCGGCTCCATCGAGAGGATCAACGGGCCGGACCATCGGCGTAGCCCTAGCATGGCGGCATCCACCGTTGAGGAGAACGCCATGAACTTCCTGAAAAACCTGCTTGCTGCCTACGCCGCAGGTGCCTGTGGTGCTGCGGCAGAATGAGCGTCCCCGCACGACCGTTCGGAAGCTGACCGTACACACAGCTTGGAGGCCAAGGTCGAAGCCGGTACTCTTGCGCGCTTTTTTCGCTCCAGGAGTCCCCCATGTCCTTGCGTTCCGTCTGCGTGTTCTGCGGCGCCAGCCCCGGTGCCAAGCCGATCTACCGTGAAGCCGCTGCCCTGCTGGGTCATACCCTGGCCGAGCGTGGCCTGACCCTGGTCTACGGTGGTGGCGCAGTCGGGCTGATGGGCACGGTGGCGGACGCTGCACTGGCTGCGGGCGGCGAGGTGATCGGGGTGATTCCGCAGAGTCTGATGGATGCCGAAATCGGCCACAAAGGCCTGACCCGCCTGGAAGTGGTGGACGGCATGCACGCGCGCAAGGCCCGCATGGCGGAGCTGAGCGATGCTTTCATCGCCCTGCCCGGCGGCCTCGGCACCTTGGAAGAACTGTTCGAAATCTGGACCTGGGGCCAGCTCGGCTACCATGACAAACCGCTGGGTCTGCTGGAAGTGAACAGCTTCTACGACAAGCTCACCGACTTCCTCGATCATCTCGTGGAAGAGCGCTTCGTCCGCGACCAACACCGCGGCATGCTGCAGGTCGGCGGCCACCCATCGACCCTGCTCGACCGCCTGGAAACCTGGCGCCCCAGCAGCGCGCCGAAGTGGGTCGACCGCAAGCCAAACTGATCAGGAACCGTCTGGTCCCACCTGGCTGGGCTTCGCACAGGACGCTGCGTTGATGAAAAAGCTTCTGTTGGTGCTCTTGATCGGCTTCGGCCTCTACGGAGTCCTCGACAAGCAATCGCACCTTTTCTCCCCTGTTGAGCAGCTCGCGCCTTCTGACGGCCAACTGCGTGAAGCCTTCGAGCAACGTCGTAGCAACCTGCAGGTGGAGGGCAGCGGCGTGGTGGCCAAGGTCCTGCGCGATGACCAGAAGGGCAGCCGGCACCAGCGTTTCATCCTGCGCACGACCGATGGACTGTCGCTGCTGGTGGCGCACAATATCGATCTGGCTCCGCGCGTCGAGGGTCTGAGCGAAGGGGATGAAATCATCTTCTTCGGCGAGTACGAGTGGAACGACAAGGGCGGTGTGATCCACTGGACCCACCACGATCCCCAAGGCCGTCATGTTGGCGGCTGGCTCAAGCACAAGGGCCGTACCTACCAATAGCGAGGCGGTGACGCCGATGGCCGGGAAAGGACGGATCAAGGTCTACTACAACAGCGCCTGCCCGGTCTGCAAAGCCGGCATCGACGGCCAGAAGGGCAAGACCACCGCCTGCCCGGTGGAGTGGACTGACATCCACCGGGACAACGCCGCTGTCGGCGAGATCGGGGAGAACCTGGAATACGTCCGCGAACGCCTGCACCTGGTGGACGAACATGGCGTGAAGCACATGGGCATGGACGCCTTCATCGTGCTCTGGCGGTACTCTCCTCGCGAGGCGTGGAAAGCACGGTTGTTCTCCTTGCCTCTGGTCCACGGCCTCGCCCAACTGGCCTACAAGGCCTTCGCTCGGCTGCTCTATCGCTGGAACAAAGCCAAGCACCACTGGTGATCCCATGCCCCATCGTGTCGAAGCCCTCCTCACGCTCACGACTGCCGACCGCCAGCGCCTGGTGGAGGTCTGGGAAAGCGCCGTGCGCGCCACCCATCACTTTCTCACCGAGGATGACATCCAGTTCTTCAAACCCCTGGTGCGCGACGCTTACCTGGACACGGTCAAGCTCGCCTGCGTTCGCGACGGTGAGGGCCGTATCACCGGATTCATCGGTACACACAAGATCGGCGTGGAAATGCTCTTCGTGGACCCGGCGCAGCACGGCTACGGTATCGGCCGCAGCCTACTGCGCCATGCCCTGGATCAGGGAGCATCGCAGGTCGATGTGAACGAACAAAACTCGCAGGCAGTGGGCTTCTACCAGCACATGGGCTTCGAGATCGCCAGCCGCTCGAAGGTCGATGGCCTGGGCAAGCCATTTCCGATCCTGCACTTGCGCCTGGCCTAGTCTTACGCGGGAACAGCTTGTGGGGGCGAATTCATTGGCGATATCCCAGTCAAGTGTTGCAACTGGCTGCATTCCCCTCACTCCCAGCCCTCTCCCGATGGGAGAGGGGTTGGCAGGTGCAAGAGAGTATTAGGTGCCCTACCCCTGCGCCTGTTGCACGATCACGGTCTGGGCCGGCATCGGTGCGGGGAAGTCGGCGCCCAGGGCGTCCTTGATGATGCGATTGGTATCGAAATACACCTGCCAGTAGTTGTCGTTGTGGCAGTGAGGGCGCACAGCCAGCACCGGACCGACCAGGTTGAACTCGAGGATCTCCACATCCACCGGCGGGTCGCTGAGCACATTGGGAACAGCTGCAATGCGCTGTTTGAGGACCGCGATGGCTGCCTGGTAATCGGCAGCACCGGACAGCTGGGCCTTCAGCTCAACGCGGCGGAAGGCGTTATGCGTATAGTTCTGGATGTTGTCGCTGAAGATCTTGTTGTTGCCCACCAGGGTCATCACGTTGTCCGGCGTATTGATCGCGGTGGCAAACAGGCCGATTTCCTTGACAGTGCCAGTCACACCCCCAGCGCTGATGAAGTCGCCGACCTTGAACGGTCGCAGCACGATGATGAAGCCACCCGCCGCCAGGTTGGCCAGCAGGCCCGACCAGGCCATGCCGATGGCCAGGCCCACCGCAGCGATGAGCGCCGCCAGGCTGGTGGTCTGGATGCCGAAGTAGCCGAGGATGCCCACCACCAACAGGATGTTCAGGGTCACCGTGATGAAGGAGCCGACGTAACGCAGCACGGTAGGATCGACTTTCTGCCGCTCGAGTGAGCGCTGCACCAGGCCGACGGCAAAGCCGATCAGCCAGCGACCGACCACCCAGAAGGCGATTGCGACAAGGATCTTGATGCCGAAGGTGGTCGCGTATTGCGTGACCATGGTCATGAACGCGCTGACCTTCTCCGTACCTACGTTGACGATGTTCGTTTCATCCATGGCAAAGCACCTGCAGGAGAGAAGTGACCCGGGAAAAGCTAGCACGGCCTCAGCAAAGTGCCCGGTGCCCCCCCGTAGGAGCGAGCGAGGGGGACGCCGAGTTCTTGCTCGCGAACAGCCTGAGGCACGTCGGTTCGCGAGCAGGCTCGCTCCTACAAGATTATCCGGCGAGTCAGACCGCCAGTTCCCACAGCGGCATGACCGTCACCCGTACCTCGGGGTCGTGGTTACCGCCGCCGAGGATGACCCCGCGCAGGGGCGAAACATCGGAGAAGTCGCGGCCCCAGGCCAGGGTGATGTGTTCCAGGTTCGGCAGGATGTTGTTCGTAGGGTCGAAATCCACCCAGCCATTGTGCGGGCAGTAGACCGACACCCAGGCGTGGGACGCGTCGGCGCCGATCAGGCGGGGCTGGCCGGGGGGCGGCTGGGTCAGCAGGTAGCCGCTGACATAGCGCGCTGCCAGGCCGCGGGAGCGCAGACAGGCGAGCATCAGGTGGGCGAAGTCCTGGCAGACACCTCGGCGGCGCTCCAGCACTTCGGTCAGGGGCGTCGCCACCTGGGTGGCTTCGGCATCGAAGGCGAACTCGCTGAAGATCTTCTCCATCAGCGCCGCCGTGCCTTGCAGTAACGGCCGGCCAGCCGGGAAGCAGCCGGCGGCGAACTCGGCGAACTGGCGTTTGATGCGCACGTAGGGCGACTCGACACGGAAGCGACACGCCTCCAGCTCGGCAGATGTCAGCGCGCGACCGGTATAGGCCAGGGTTGCCGGAACCTGCTCCCAGGCCGGTGAAGCAGCAAGATCCAATGGCCCATGGGGCAGCACTTCCACCTGCAGGCGCGTGTTGACCTGCAGCTCGTCATGGGGCCGTTCGAATGCGAGGCGCGTCAGCGGGTTGCCGAACACGTCGAGCACATCGTGGCGCAGCGTCGGCTCGGGGTTGATCAGCAGTTCACGGCCGGTGCAGAACTGCCACGGGCAGTCGCGCGGCCAGAGGTGCAGCAACTGCTGCGACAGCGAAACCGCCGCCGAATAGTGGTAATGGGTGTCATGGAACACCTGGTAGCGAGCGCCCTGGGCAGGGGCGATGGCGTGGGCTTGCGCGTGCATCAGGTGGATACCGTTTGCTGGCTGACGTCGTCGACGTGGGCAAAATAGCGCAATCCGAGGCGATCGGAGACCTGTCCGACGTTCTGTGCGATCTCCCGCAGGAGGCCTGAGAGGCCCGTGAGCACTTCGTCCAGGCTGTCTTCGCCGAACAGCGGGTTCTCCAGAGTGCCGAGGTCGAAGGCCAGCAGACGCCCAATCAGGCCGCTGAGCACCAGCTCCTGCGGGGCGCCGAACTCCAGGTGCAGGCGCCCCAGGGAGCGCTCCAGGGCTTGTAGCTGGAAGCGCAGGGCGTGCGGGTTCTGCTCATGCAGCAGGAGCAGGTCCAGGACCGGGATCAGCTGCGGCGAGGCCAGGTAGCGCGAGCGGTAGGTGATGGTGCTGTTACCCAGCTCCAACAGCCATTCGAGGGCTACGGGATCCCAGGCGGCGCCGCCTTCGAGGAAGCCGGCGATGCTTTCGGCGAAGAACTGTACGCGCTCGATACGCCGGCCGATCATCAGGAAGCGCCAGCCGTCGTCGCGTGTCATGTCGTCGAGGGCGAAGCCGGACAAAGCCGCCAGCGACATCAGCAAGCGGTTGAGGAAGTCCAGCGCCTCGCCAAGGTCCGTTCGCTCGGGGTCCAGCGCCTGAGCCTCGCGGTGCAGCTCCAGCACCGCGTGCCAGTTCTCTCGCGACAGGCGCCCGCGCACCTGGGCTGCTGCCCAGTGCAGGCGGCGCAGGTTCGCGCTGACGCTGCTCGGCCACTCATCATCGAGCAGGGCGGCCAGCAAGCGCTGGTCCAGCGGCTCGTCGCCCTTGGGCAGCAGGCCGATGGCCGCTGCCAGTTGCAGCGCCGATTGCAGCGCCTGCTCGTCGCCATCGGCGTCGACATAGCGCGACAGCACCACTCGCAACAGCCGCGCGCCGTCGTCGCAGCGCTCGCCATAGCGGCCGAACCAGTAGAGGTTTTCCACCACCCGCGAGGGCAGGTAAGGGTCCTGGCGGATCAGGTCGCGCACGCCGAGGGTGCGCGGGCGCAGCGGTTCGCCGGCCACGGGGCGATCAGCCAGCACCCAGGTGTCCTTGCTGGCGCCACCGCGCTGCATGGAGACCACTTCGGCATCAGCCTCCGAGGCCACCCGCGTAAGCCCGCCGGGCATGACCCAGTAATTCCCGTCACTGCCGGCCACGGCGAACACACGCATGCCGATGGCACGCGATTGCAGTTCGCCACGCTCGTTATCGCCCTGCCACACCGGTGCCTGGGAAAGCTGCGCCATGCGCTGGGTAACATAGGCATGGGGATGCGCCCGCAGGCGCTTGCGCAGCGCGGCCTGGGCATCGGCGTCGAGGGCATGACCGAACAGCGGCTCGAAGCTCTGCGAGGGGAAGGCCGGTTTGACCACCAGGCCATCCAGGTTTTCCAGCGCCCGATCGAGCACCTGCGGTTGGCCGCACCAGCTGGTGGCGACCGAGGGCAATGACAGGTCCTCGCCGAACAACCGCTGGCTGATACGCGGCAGGAAGCCGAGCAGACCCGGCGATTCCAGCACGCCGCTGCCCAGGGCATTGGCCACCAGCACGCGCCCCTGGCGCACTGCGTCCAGCAGGCCGGGCACGCCCAGGGCCGAGTCGGTGCGCAGTTCCAGCGGGTCGCAATAATCATCATCAAGGCGACGCAGCACCGCGTGCACGCGTTTCAGGCCGCCGAGCGTCTTGAGGTAGAGGGTGGCGTCACGCACCGTCAGGTCGTGCCCTTCCACCAGTGGGAAACCGAGCTGGCGCGCAAGGTAGAGGTGCTCGAAGTAGGTTTCGTTGAAGCGTCCCGGGGTCAGCAGCACCACCAGCGGCGTCTCGCCGTCGCTAGGGGCCTGGCGGATCAGGGTTTCCTGGAGCGTACGAAAGTAACCGGCGAGGTACTGCACGCGCAGGTCGCGGTACAGCTCGGGCAGCGCGCGGGAGACGATCTGCCGGTTTTCCAGCGCGTAGCCGGCGCCGGAGGGCGCTTGGGTCCGGTCGGCAAGCACATGCCAGCGGCCGTCGGCGTCACGAGCCAGATCCACCGCATAGCTGTGCAGGAAGATGCCACCGGGTGGCTGCACGCCCTGGCAGGGCCAAAGGAAGTTGGGATGGCCAAAGACCAGTTCGCTGGGCAAAAGCCCTTCGGCCAATAGGTGCTGCTCGCCATAGAGGTCGGCCAGCACGGCGTTTAGCAGATGCGCACGCTGCGCCACACCGGCGGCGATGGGTTGCCAATCCTCGGCCGAAAGCAGGTTGGGCAGCAGGTCCAGCTCCCAGGGGCGGTCAGTACCCTTGGGGTCGGCGTAGACGTTGTAAGTGACGCCGTTCTCCTGGATCTGCCGCGCCAACAGCTCCTGGCGCTGGCGCAGCTGCGCCGGGCTGCTGCGTACCAGCTGCTGGAACAGGCGCTGCCAGTGTAGGCGCACCGATCCATCGGCATCCAGCAGTTCGTGGTAGGCCGCGGGGGTCAGCGGGTAGTCGGCTAGCAGGTCGGACATCGAAGGCTCGGCAGAGTGGAGGCTTGAACACTTTAGCGGACGGCGAAGCGCCCGGTCAGGCAATCGCCGACCGGACTCTGTTCGTTGGCCCTAGATGCGGCGCAGGTCCAGGGTCATCGGCAGCTCATCATTGACCCTGGGCTGGCTCACTTCGAGCTTGCCCGGAGTGTGCCCATGGCGGAAGAAGCGCGCCAGGCGCCGACTCTCGGCCTCATAGGCATTCACCGGGAAGCTGTCGTAGCTGCGCCCGCCAGGGTGGGCTACATGGTACTGGCATCCGCCGAGCGAGCGCTGCATCCAGGTATCGACGATGTCGAACACCAGCGGCACCTGTACGCCGATGGTCGGCTGCAGGCAGGAGGCCGGCTGCCAGGCGCGGTAGCGTACTCCGGCGACGAACTCGCCGACCCGACCGGTGGGTCTTAGCGGCACTGGTTCACCGTTGCAGGTCACCACGTAACGGTCCGGCGCCATGCCGGTGACCTTGAGCTGCACCCGCTCAAGCGAAGAGTCCACGTAGCGCACGGCACCCCCCACGGCCCCCTCCTCGCCCAGTACATGCCAAGGTTCCAGGGCCTGGCGCAACTCCAGGTCGATACCCTTCACCGAATAGTCGCCGTATTTGGGGAAACGGAACTCGAAGTGTGGGGCGAACCATTCGGCGCGCAGCGGATAGCCTGCCGTATTGAACTCGTGGACCACGTCTTCGAAGTCCTGCTGGACAAAATGCGGCAACAGGAAGCGATCGTGCAGCTCCGTACCCCAGCGCGCCAGCTTGGGCGGTTGGTAGGGCTCATCCCAGAAGCGCGCCACCATGCCGCGCAGCAGGAGCTGCTGGGCCAGGCTCATGCGTGCGTGGGGTGGCATCTCGAACGCCCGCAGCTCCAGCAGGCCCAGACGGCCAGTGCTGCTGTCCGGCGAGTAGAGCTTGTCGATGCAAAACTCGGCGCGGTGGGTGTTGCCGGTGACGTCTACCAGCAGGTTGCGCAACAGCCGATCCACCAGCCAGGGCGGACAGTCGGCGCCTGGCTCGGGCATCTGCTGGAAAGCGATTTCCAGCTCGTAGAGGGCATCGTTGCGCGCCTCGTCCACCCGTGGAGCCTGGGAGGTTGGGCCGATAAACAGGCCGGAGAAGAGGTACGACAGCGACGGGTGGTTGTGCCAGTAACTGATCAGGCTACGCAGCAGGTCGGGGCGGCGCAGGAAAGGGGAGTCCGCCGGGGTAGCGCCGCCGAGCACGAAATGGTTGCCACCGCCGGTGCCCACATGGCGGCCGTCGACCATGAATTTCTCACTGGAAAGGCGGGATTTGCGGGCCGCCTCGTAGAGGAACTCGGTGCGCTCCACCAGCTCTTCCCAGTTGGCCGAGGGGTGGATGTTCACCTCGATCACGCCCGGGTCCGGGGTAACGCGGAAATTGACCAGCCGCGGATCGCTGGGCGGCTCGTAGCCTTCCAGCAATACCGGGCAGCCAAGCTCACCGGCAGTAGCCTCGATAGCCGCCACCAGCTCCAGGTAGCTTTCCAGCTCGGCCAGCGGCGGCATGAACAGGTACAGCCGCCCCTCGCGCGGCTCGGCACAGAGCGCCGTGCGGGTGATCCAGCCAGCCGATTGGTGCCGCTGCGGCTCGCGCTCGCCGGAGCGAGCCTGCGGTCCTCCCTCGCGCAGTTGCTGGCGGAGCTGCGCGGCTTGGCGCAGAGGCGGGAATGCCTGGCCAGGGTCGGCGGGATTGACATAGGGATAATCGGCCTCGCGAGCCCATGGTTGAGAGTCCAGTGGCAGGCGATAGCCCAAGGGCGAATCGCCGGGAATCAGCCGGCAATACTCGTCGCGCAGGAACCAGCGGCCGCTTTCCCACGCATTGCCGTCGGGACTGCGCGCCAGCGGCAGGACCTGGCCGACCACCTCGCCCAGGCCTCGCTCGAACACCTTGCGCAGGCGCTCGCGCTCCAGTGGGTCCGCCAGACGAGCATCCTCGGGGGTGACGTTTGCCGGCAGCTTGCGCTCGCGCCAGAGGTAGTAGAACCAGTCCTCAAAGGCCGGAAACAGGGACTCCCCGGAAAGCCCCAGGCGGCCGGCGACGCTACGGAGAAAGCGTGCCGCCAGGTCATTGTCGGCACCGTAACTGCGCGATTCGTCCGCGTGGAGCTCCGGCTCCTGCCAGATCGGCTCGCCATCGCGGCGCCAGTAGCAGTTCAGGGACCAGCGCGGCAGCTGCTCGCCGGGGTACCACTTGCCCTGGCCGAAGTGCACTAGGCCTTCAGGGGCGTAATGCCCGCGCAGGCGATGGAATAGCTCGGCGGCCAGGCGGCGCTTGTTCGGTCCCAGGGCGGCAGTGTTCCACTCGGGGTCATCGGGGTAGTCGATGGCGATGAACGTGGGCTCGCCGCCCATGGTCAGGCGCACGTCCCCGCGCGCGAGGTCAGCGTCGATGCGTTCGCCCAGCGCACGGATCGCCTGCCACTGCTCCTCGCTGTAGGGCTTGGTCACCCTTGGCGCTTCCCAGACCCGCTCGACGCGCATTTCATGGGAGAACTCGCATTCGGACTCGTCCACACCACCTGTGATCGGAGCCGCCGAGGACGGCTCCGGGCTGCAGGCCAGGGGGATGTGGCCTTCGCCGGCGAACAGGCCGGAGGTGGGGTCCAGGCCGATCCAACCCGCGCCCGGCAGGTACACCTCGCACCAGGCATGCAGGTCGGTGAAGTCCACTTCAGTACCACTGGGGCCATCGAGGGATTTCTGGTCAGCGGTGAGCTGAATCAGGTAGCCGGACACAAAGCGCGCCGCCAGACCAAGGTGACGCATCAGTTGCACCAGTAGCCAGGCGGAGTCGCGGCAGGAGCCGGAAGCCTTTTCCAGGCTTTCCTCAGGCGTCTGCACGCCAGGCTCCATGCGGATCAGGTAGCGGATATCCCGGGCCAGACGTTGGTTCAGCGCCACCAGGAAGTCGACGCTGCCCTTGGGCGTGAGGTCGATGCCGGCCAGATAGTCGGCGAACAGCGGCGTGGCCGGCAAGCAACTCAGGTAAGGCGCCAACTCACGCCGCTCATCGGCGGTGTAGGTGAAGGGAATCTGCTCGGCATAGGGCTCGAGGAAGAAATCGAAGGGGTTGAACACCGCCATTTCGGCGACCAGGTCTACCTCGACCTTCAGCTCCCGGGTTTTCTCCGGGAACACCAGACGCGCCAGGTAGTTGCCCTGCGGATCCTGCTGCCAGTTGATGAAGTGCTTGCCAGGCGCCACTTTCAGCGAATAGCCGAGGATCCGCGTACGGCTGTGGGGCGCAGGACGCAGACGGATGATCTGCGGACCGAGATTGACCTCCCGGTCGTAGCGATAGTGAGTGACGTGATGCAGTGCGACATGGATCGACACGGCGGGCCTCCTGCGAGCCTGGGCGATATCCGGGAGCGCGCAAGACTTGTGCCAGCCCCCAAGTATGGATTTGCGGCGGTTCCGACCCTTGAGGGCACCAGGACGGGGCCACATCTGCCCCCTGACGACCCGACCGCACAAGAATGGTTCGTCGGAGTGTCAGCCGCCCTTCCAGCCTAGCGGCCAAAGATGAAGGAGAAAGGAATTCGTGCGTGGCCGCTTAGGCCGATTGAGCATAAGCATCTTGGGGGAATGCTGGGATTGAAGCCCGACCCTCGCCCTGAAGCGGAGAGGGAAATTGTCCGTGCCGAGGTTGATACGGCGCCCGGCACGGCACTGAGCCAGGCAATGCTGCTCCAGAGCTTCAGGCGCGAGTCACCCGATCAACTCAAGGCAGAGGGGTTGGGGGAGGGGGCGCCTCCAAACAAAAACGCCAGCCCGAAGGCTGGCGTTCTCATCACCGTGGCGCGGCCGGCCGCTTGCCGGGCTTTTTCTTGCCGCCTTTCTCCGCGGCCGCGGCCTTGTTCTCGGCCTGCTTGCGGGCGAAGGCGGCGGCCTTGGCCTGCTCGCGCTTGTCCCAGGGATTGCTGCCGTCGCTGCCGCGTGGCGGCAAGCCGGTGTGCTGGGTCAACATGGCCTTGCCGACCTTCTTGCTGCCAGCTGGGGTCGAGTTCTTGCGGCGGGCGCTGTGGTACTCGTCAGTGGCCGGCTGGTAGGCCGGGATAAGCTGGTGCTTGCCGTTGCCGATCAGGTCGCCGCGCCCCATGCGCTCGAGCGCCTCGCGCAGCATCGGCCAGCCCTTCGGATCGTGGTAGCGCAGGAAGGCCTTGTGCAGCCGGCGCTGCTCCTCGCTCTTGACGATTTTCACCCCTTCGCTCTTGTAGGTGACCTTGCGCAGCGGATTCTTGCCCGAGTGGTACATCGCGGTGGCACTGGCCATGGGCGAGGGGTAGAAGGCCTGCACCTGGTCGGCACGGAAGCCGTTGCGCTTGAGCCAGAGGGCGAGGTTCATCATGTCCTCGTCCGTGGTACCGGGATGGGCGGCGATGAAGTACGGGATCAGGTACTGCTCCTTGCCCGCTTCCTTCGAGTATTTCTCGAACATCTGCTTGAAGCGGTCATAGGAGCCGATGCCGGGCTTCATCATCTTGCCCAGAGGCCCTTCCTCGGTATGTTCAGGGGCGATTTTCAGGTAGCCGCCGACGTGGTGGGTCACCAGCTCCTTGACGTACTCCGGCGACTCCACGGCCAGGTCATAGCGCAGGCCGGAGGCGATGAGGATTTTCTTCACGCCGGGCAGCGCGCGGGCCGAGCGGTACAGCTGGATCAGCGCCGAGTGGTCGGTATTGAGATTCTCGCAGATGCCCGGCCAGACACAGGACGGTTTGCGGCAGTGCTTCTCGATCTCCGGGCTCTTGCACGCAATACGGTACATGTTGGCGGTCGGCCCGCCGAGGTCGGAGATGACACCAGTGAAGCCGGGGACCTTGTCGCGGATCTCTTCGATCTCGCGGATGATGGACTCTTCCGAACGGTTCTGGATGATGCGGCCTTCGTGCTCGGTGATCGAGCAGAAGGTACAGCCGCCAAAGCAGCCACGCATGATGTTCACCGAGAAGCGGATCATCTCGTAGGCTGGGATCTTCTCCTTGCCGTAAGCCGGGTGCGGGACGCGGGCATAGGGCATGCCGAAGACGTAGTCCATCTCCTCGGTGGTCATGGGGATCGGCGGCGCATTGAACCAGACATCCACCTCGCCATGCCGCTGTACCAGGGCGCGGGCGTTGCCGGGGTTGGTTTCCAGGTGCAATACGCGGTTGGCGTGGGCGTAGAGCACCGGGTCATTGCGCACCTTCTCGAAGGACGGCAGGCGGATCACGGTCTTGTCGCGTGTCAGCCGCGGGTTGGGCAGCAGTTCGATGACCTTGGCTTCCTGCGGGTCTTCGCCGGCCGCCCCCTTCTCCTGCTCGATGGCGCAGGCGGCGGTGTCCTGAGTGTTGACGTAGGGGTTGATGATCTTGTCGATCTTGCCCGGACGATCGATGCGGGTGGAGTCGATCTCGAACCAGCCCTCAGGGGTGTCGCGGCGCAGGAAAGCGGTGCCGCGCACATCGGTGATGTCTTCGATCTTCTGTCCGTAGGAGAGGCGCTGGGCGATCTCGACCACGGCGCGTTCGGCGTTGCCGTATAGAAGAATGTCAGCGGTGGCGTCCATCAGGATGGAGCGACGCACCTTGTCCTGCCAGTAGTCGTAGTGGGCGATACGGCGCAGGGACGCCTCGATGCCACCGAGCACCACCGGCACGTGAGTGTAGGCCTCCTTGCAGCGCTGGCTGTAGACCAGGCTGGCGCGATCCGGGCGCTTGCCGGCCATGCCGCCGGGCGTATAGGCGTCGTCGGAGCGGATCTTCTTGTCCGCGGTGTAGCGGTTGATCATGGAGTCCATGTTGCCCGCCGCCACGCCGAAGAACAGATTCGGCTCGCCGAGCTTCATGAAGTCGTCCTTCGAGCGCCAGTCCGGCTGGGCGATGATGCCCACGCGGAAGCCCTGGGCTTCCAGCAGACGGCCTATGATGGCCATGCCGAAGGACGGGTGATCAACGTAGGCATCGCCGGTCACGATGATGATGTCGCAGGAATCCCAGCCGAGCTGATCCATTTCTTCCCGGCTCATCGGGAGGAAAGGTGCAGGACCGAAACACTCGGCCCAGTACTTCGGATAGTCGAACAGGGGCTTCGCAGCTTGCATATTTTTTGACCAGCGGGCTTTTCACGGGGCGCGAAATATAGCACAAATTTTGAGCAAATCCGACGCCTACGCTAGGTTTCTGCGTGCCAACCCACAAGCTGGACGTTCATCGACCGCCCTGTGATCACAGTTCCTGCAGGTCGCTATACTCCTGCCAAATTGCCGCCCGCCACGCCGAACAAGTCGTCACCAACAAGGAGCATGTGCGGTGTCACGCCTGACCTTTTCACTGTTCCTGCTACTTTGCTGGCTTGGCACCAATGTGCCTGCACTGGCGGCCATCGAACTGACCCCAGGCAGCAGCGGCGAGTCCCTGAATGCTTACATCGAGCTGCTCGAAGACCCGGACGGCAGCCTTGGGATCGCCGACATGGGCCGGCCCGAGGTGCAGCAGCGATTCATGCCAGCAGCCGGTCGCGCCAGCGTGGGCCAGAGCCGGAGCGTCTGGTGGGTCAGGGTACAGCTGACCCGCAGCCCCGAAGCGCCAAAGCAATGGTGGCTGGAGAACTCGGGCATCACCGTCCAGCGCGTCCAGCTCTACCTGCCGGACGGCCAGGGTGGCTGGACGGAGCGGGAGTCCAGCGAGGCCCTGCCCTTTGCCCGGACGCGCGACTATTCCTATCGGCGCATGCTGTTCCAGCTCCCGGAGATCGAGGGCCAACCACTCACCCTGTACTTCCGCAGCTATGACCCGGCGGGCAACTCGTTCCCGCTGAAGATCTGGCAACTGGATGACCTCAAGGAACTGAAGGCTGGCGAGAACCTCGGCTTCGGCTTGGTCTATGGCGTGATCCTGGCGCTGCTGCTGTACAACCTGTTCATCCTCATTGCGCTGCGTGACCGCGCTTACCTCTGGTACGTGCTGGCCACCGGCAGCGCGCTGGTGTTCATCCTCAGCATGACCGGCCACGGCTTCCAGTATTTCTGGTCCGACGCGCCAGTGCCGGTATGGCTGGACCGCATTACCCTGCCCTCGCTCTGGGGCATCTTCGTGATGCGTTTCACCCAGGAACTGCTCTGCGCACAGCGAGGCTTGCGCTGGGCTGATCGACTATTCAATGTCGCCTGCGCGCTCTACGCCGTCGCCATCCTGATCAACCTCTTCGGCTACCGCGCCGAGGGTGCCGTCCTGATCGCCGTAACTCCAATCGTGACGGTGCCCACGGCCCTGATCATCGCCGTCATCCGCTGGCGCCAAGGCTTCTTCCCGGCACGCTTCTACCTGCTGGGCTACGGCACGGTGCTGGTCAGCACTGCAGTCCTGGTAATGCGCGCAGCCGGCATCATCCAGCCGATCAATTTCACCGCCTACATGTTCCCGGTGGCCATCGCCGCCGAATCGATCCTGTTCTCCTTCGCCCTTGCCTACCGCATCCAGATGCTCAAACAGGACAAAGCCGCCGCGCTAGAACAGGCCGACCGCGAGAAGGCCGCACGCCTGGCGCAGATGCAGGCCAGCGCGGACGAGTTGCAGGCAGCCGTCACCACCCGTACGGCTGAACTGGCAGCAGCCAACCAACGCCTGTGCGAACGTGAACGGGCGCTCGAACATGCGGCCTTCCACGATGCCCTGACCGAGCTGCCGAATCGCCGTTATCTGATCGAGCGCACCGAATCGGCCCTCTCCAACGCCAAGCGCAATGAGGAATCGCTGGCCCTGATGCTGATCGATCTCGACCATTTCAAGCCAATCAATGACCGTTTCGGCCATGATGCCGGCGACCTGATGCTGCGCATCACCGGGCAGCGCCTGCGTGAGCACGTACGCGGCGGCGATGCCGTGGCGCGATTGGGTGGCGACGAATTCGCCGTACTGATTTGCGGGCCGGATGCCGAGCTACAGGCGCGCGAGCTTGCCCGACGCCTGCTGGAGGAGCTGGCCGTCCCGGTGGTCTACGGCGACGAGGAGCTGGTCGTGAGCATCAGCATCGGCGTGGCCTTGTTCCCTCGCCACTCCAGCCAGTTCGCCGGCCTTTACCAGACTGCGGACCGTGCCCTCTACAAGGTCAAGGCCCACGGCCGCTCGGGCGTGGCCGTATTCGGCGAAGACGGTGAGCACTCTGCGGAAAGCAATCTGCAGCTCGATGTCCTGAGGATTCGCAGCGGGCTGCTATGAGGGCAGGCTTGCCTAGGAAATGAATTCGCCCCACAGGCTTTGTGCATGACCTTACTTAGGCCAGGTAACGGCGCGGCACCCGGGCCGTCACCTTGGTCAGCAACTCGTAGCCGATGGTACCGCACGCCGCCGCCAGCTCATCCACCGGCAACTGTGCCCCCCAGAGCTCGACCGGGTCGCCCACGACGGCGCTCGGAAGGTCTGTCAGGTCCACGGCCAGCATGTCCATGGAAACGCGTCCAGCCAGAGGCACGCGCTGGCCATTGACGATCACCGGGGTGCCACTGGGCGCATGGCGCGGATAGCCATCGGCATAGCCGCAGCTGACAGTGCCAATGCGCGACGGTCGCGCGGCTTCCCAGGTCGCGCCATAACCGACGCTCTCGCCCATCGCTACCTCACGTACTGCAATCAGCTTCGCACTCAGGCTCATGGCTGGCTTGAGCCCCAGTTCATGGGCGCTGATATCTGCGAAGGGGCTGGCACCATAGAGCATGATGCCGGGACGCACCCAGTCCATATGGGCTGCGGGCATGGTCAGGATCGCCGCCGAGTTGGCCAGGCTGCGCCGGTCGAAATCCAGCTCCAGCAGGCCGAGGAAGCTTTCCAGCTGCCGCTCGTTGAGCTCGTGGCCGCGCAGGTCGGCGCAGGCGAAGTGGCTGATCAGGTTGAGTTCGGCGACTTGGGGGGCGCCCTTCAGGCGCGCATGGCAATGGCGCAACTCGTCCTCGCCGAATCCCAGGCGATGCATGCCGGAATCGAGTTTGAGCCAGACGTTCAGCGGCCGGCTGAGCGGTGCGGCCAGCAGCGCAGCAGCCTGCTCGCTGCCCTGCACCACGACATCGAGGCCAAGTTGTGCGGCCAACTGGTACTCAACGGCCTCGAAGCAGCCCTCCAGCAACAGGATGCGCGTCTGGTCATCCAGCGCCCGGACCTCGGCCGCCTCCTCCAGGCAAGCTACGGCAAAACCATCCGCCTCACCGTGCAAGACGCTGACGACTTCACGCACGCCGTGGCCATAGGCATTGGCTTTGACCACGGCAAACGCTTCCCGGCCCGGCGCGCAGCGCTTGGCAACGGCATAGTTGTGGCGAATGGCGGACAGGTCGATGGCAGCGATCAGCGGGCGCATGGGCGGGCTCTAGAACGAAAACGGGCGTCCATGATACCGCCTGGACGCCCGCGTTCATTGATCCAGCTTCTTACTCATCGTCGAAGTTGTACGCACCCGGCGCCAGGTTCTCAAAGCGCGAATACTTGCCCATGAAGGCCAGGCGAACGGTCCCGATGGGGCCGTTACGCTGCTTGCCGATGATGATCTCGGCAACGCCCTTGTACTCGGTCTCAGGGTGATAGACCTCGTCGCGGTACACGAACATGATGATGTCGGCGTCCTGCTCGATCGCTCCCGATTCACGAAGGTCAGAGTTCACCGGACGCTTGTTGGGTCGCTGTTCCAGCGAGCGGTTGAGCTGGGAGAGCGCGATCACCGGGCAGTTGAACTCTTTGGCCAGGGCCTTGAGCGAGCGAGAGATCTCGGAAATCTCGTTGACCCGGCTGTCGCCGCTGGAGCCGGGAATCTGCATGAGCTGCAGGTAGTCGACCATGATCAGGCCGATCTCACCGTGCTCGCGGGCCAGGCGGCGGGTACGCGCGCGCATTTCCGAAGGCGAGATGCCGGCGGTATCGTCGATGAACAGCTTGCGGTCGTTGAGCAGGTTCACCGCCGAGGTCAGGCGCGGCCAGTCATCGTCGTCCAGTCGGCCGGCACGCACCTTGGTCTGGTCGATGCGCCCAAGAGAGGCGAGCATACGAATCACGATGGATTCAGAAGGCATCTCCAGCGAATACACCAGGATCGCCTTGTCGCTGCGCATCAGCGCATTCTCGACCAGGTTCATCGCGAAGGTGGTCTTACCCATGGACGGACGACCCGCGACAATGATCAGGTCGGCCGGCTGAAGGCCGCTGGTCTGGGTGTCCAGGTCGTTGAAGCCGGTGGACAGGCCGGTGATGGCGTCGCCGTTGTTGAACAGCTCATCGATCCGATCGATCGCCCTCACCAGGATGTCATTGATGCCGACTGGGCCGCCGGTCTTGGGCCGTGCTTCGGCGATCTGGAAGATCAGACGCTCGGCTTCATCGAGGATTTCTTCGCCGGTGCGGCCCTGCGGCGCATAGGCGCTGTCGGCGATCTCGTTGCTGATACCGATCAGCTGGCGCAAGGTGGCGCGCTCGCGAATGATCTGTGCGTAGGCCTTGATGTTGGCAACCGACGGGGTGTTCTTCGCCAGTTCGCCGAGGTAGGCCAGTCCGCCGACCTGGGGCAGTTGGCCTTCCTTGTCCAGTTGCTCTGACAAGGTGACCACGTCGAATGGCATGTTGCGTTCGGCCAGTTTGAAGATGGCGCGGAAGATCAGCCGATGATCGTGGCGATAGAAGTCACCGTCGGACACCTGGTCGAGCACGCGCTCCCAGGCATTGTTGTCCAGCATCAGGCCCCCGAGGACGGCCTGCTCGGCCTCGATGGAGTGCGGCGGCACTTTCAGGGCGGAAGTTTGCAGGTCGAATTGTTCCGGGACGGAGATATCGTTCATGGGCTCGGAAAAATATTGGGGTAGAAAGACATCGGGCACGGCATCGCTGTTGCGATGACGTGCCCGATGTTAGCGGCCCTGCACCCAAGTGCAAGTCCACTCGACGGCTTGCTTAGCCAGCGATCACGATCAGCTTGACGGTCGCCTCAACGTCGGTGTGCAGGTGCACAGCAACGTCGTACTCGCCAACTTGACGGATGGTGCCGTTCGGCAGGCGGACTTCAGCCTTGGCAACCGGAACGCCAGAGGCGGTCAGGGCGTCAGCGATGTCGTGGGTGCCGATGGAGCCGAACAGTTTGCCTTCGTCGCCAGCGCTGGCAGTGATGGTCACTTCCAGTTCGGCCAGTTGGGCAGCACGAGTTTCAGCAGAAGCTTTCTTGTCGGCAGCCTGCTTTTCCAGTTCAGCGCGGCGAGCTTCGAACGCAGCAACGTTCTCAGCGGTAGCAGCGGTGGCCTTGCCTTGCGGCAGCAGGTAGTTACGGCCGTAACCGGCCTTGACGTTCACCTTGTCGCCCAGGTTGCCCAGGTTGGCGATTTTTTCGAGCAGGATGACTTCCATTTGAGTCTTACCTCTTAACTTTTAACCTTCACCGTTCGCGGGGCCAGGGCCGTTCTTGCGCGCTTGGCGCCCACGAAAATCAATCAGACTGTCGACGATGGCCAAAACCACCAGCAACGGATAGATCAGCTGCATGAACAGCAGCAGCGACACGTACAGCCCTACGAGCCAGAAACCAGCCAGCCCGCCCTGCTTGACCAGCCCGTGTATCAGGGCCAGTCCGGCAAAGGCCAGCGGTACGCTGCAAATCGGCGTCAGCATGGCGAGCTCCAGACCCAGGTTCGGACCTAGTAGCATCGCAGCCAGCAAGCCAAAGCTCAGCGCCGGCGGCAGCCTCAGCGCGCGAATTTCACGCCCGAAACCACCCGGGTTGTACAAGGCTGCCTGCCAGTAGCGGCCAAGCGTCAGGCTCAGCACGCAAAGCAGTTGCAGCAGCGCTGCGATCAAACCAGTCAAGACCGGTGCGATCATGGCATCCAGACGCGCTCGCTCGTCCTCCGACAACTGCGGATGGACACCCCCCATGACCTGCGGCAAGAGCTTCTGCAACTCCCCCGCCATGGCCATGATGGGCTCGCGGAACACCGCACCCAGCACCACGCTGAACAACAGCCCGAGCGCCACGCTAACCATCAGCACCCGCGTCCAGGACACGCTGGAACGCAACACCAGGGCCAGTCCGAGCGAGCCGAGCAGCACCAGGAGGGTGCGCGGTTCGCCGAAGTACCACCAGCCAAGAGCCGGTAGCAGCGCCCAGGCAAGGATGCCGACAGCGTCGTTCATGCCGCGCCGCAGCAGCACCAGGCTACCGGCGGCCGCGCTCAGCCAGAACATCATGGGCAGGGCCGCAGCCCCAGCCACCACGAGGGTGGCCTGGGTACGACCGCGCATGATGAACTCAGCCAGGGCGCGCATGCGATCTATCCCTTACTCAGTCGACCGCCCGGTCTCAACGGCCGTGGCTGTCGGTGTAGGGCAGCAGGGCCAGGTAGCGGGCGCGCTTGATAGCGGTGGCCAGCTGGCGCTGATACTTGGCTTTGGTGCCGGTGATACGGCTCGGAACGATCTTGCCGGTTTCGGAGACGTAGGCCTTCAGGGTGTTGAGATCTTTGAAGTCGATCTCTTTCACGCCTTCAGCGGTGAAACGGCAGAATTTACGACGACGGAAGAAACGTGCCATGAATGTGGCTCCTCAATAGATCCGTGGATTACTCGTCAGCGTTGTCGCTGTCGTCGCCTTCGGCAACAGCGTCAGTCTCAACGCGGTCGCGGCGCTCGCGACGCTCGCTGCGGTTTTCCTCGGCCTTGAGCATCTCGGACTGGCCGGTGATGGCTTCGTCGCGACGGATGACCAGGTTGCGGATAACGGCATCGTTGTAGCGGAAGTTGTCTTCCAGCTCAGCCAGGGCCTTGCCACTGCACTCGACGTTCAGCATCACGTAGTGAGCCTTGTGAACGTTGTTGATGGCGTAGGCCAGCTGACGACGGCCCCAATCTTCGAGGCGATGGATCTTGCCGCCGTCTTCTTCGATGAGCTTGGTGTAGCGCTCAACCATGCCGCCAACCTGCTCGCTCTGGTCCGGGTGAACCAGGAAGATGATTTCGTAATGACGCATAAATGCTCCTTACGGGTTGTAGCCTGCCAACGTTGTGGTCAGGCAAGGAGTGAATGTCTCGTTTTGGCTTGCCGGACCGAGGGCGCGAAAAAGCCTGCCCCCACGGCAAGGGGCGACATTCTAGAGAAGCCCCGATGACCGCGCAAGGCGAATTGGCGATTATTTGAGCAGCCCTGAAGTAGGCAATTTTCCCTGTCAGGAATTTCATTTGCCGAGCAAGCGGAGGGCCGGCCCTTCAAACCATGAGCGACGCTCGCCCTCTCCTACCCGCGCCCTCCCAAGGGGAGAGGGCGCGTGGAAGCGAATGCATTCGCGATAGCAGACCGAAGGTCTGCCGCCTCAGGTGCTGGAACGACCCCGCTGGCGAACCGCCTCGAACAGGCAGATGCCAGTAGCCACCGAGACATTGAGGCTGCTGACGCTACCCGCCATGGGCAGCTTGACCAGATAGTCGCAATGCTCGCGCGTCAGCCGGCGCATGCCCTTGCCCTCTGCCCCCATCACCAGCACGGTGGGGCCGGTCATGTCCTGCTGGAAGACCTCCCGCTCGGCCTCACCAGCGGTACCTACGACCCAGAGGCCTTTCTTCTGCAGTTTTTCCAGCGTCCGCGAGAGGTTGGTCACCGCCACCAGCGGCATCACTTCCGCTGCGCCGCAGGCGACCTTGCGCACCGTAGCGTTCAAGGTGGCGGATTTATCCTTGGGAACAATCACTGCCAGCACTCCCGCCGCATCGGCGGTGCGCAGGCAGGCGCCGAGGTTGTGCGGGTCGGTGACGCCGTCTAGCGCCAGCAGCAGCGGTGCGCCGGGCGTACGCTCGAGCAGTTCGTCGAGCATGTTCTCACCCCAGACCTGACTGGGACTGACTTCGGCCACCACGCCCTGATGGACGCCTTCGGCCCACTCGTCCAGCTCGTGGCGATCCTTGTGACCAACCGAAACGCGGTGCTGCGTCGCCAGGTCGATCAGGACCTGCACCCGCGGATCATGCCGGCTTTCGGCCAACCAGAGCTGCTTGACGCGTTTGGGGTGGTGACGCAACAACGCTTCCACGGCATGTACGCCGTAGACCTTTTCCAACTGACTCATTTCTTGACCTTGGTAGCGGGCGCCTTGGGTTTTGGCGGACCCTTGCGATGCTTGGAGGGTTTACTGGCGGCTTTGGCCTTCTTCTTTTGCGGCTTGCCCCCTTCCTTGGCCTTGCCTGGCATATCCAGGGCCTTCTGCGCTGGCCGCGAACCTTTGCTGGCCTTGGCGCCTTGCTTGGCCTCGCTGATCAGCGCCTGCTTCAATGCACGACTCTTGTTCACGTCGGTGTTGCCGAGCATCTCCTCAGCCTGCACGAGCATTGCTGGGGGTACCGCCGGCAGCGCCTGCACTTGCCCGACCTTGCGCCGACGAGGTGCAGTCGAATGCTGCGGATCATGCCGTGGCTTTTCCTGCGCGACACGGGCAGCTGCCTTGGCGCCGCGACCACGGCCCTTGCCGGTCCGGGGCGTTTCTAATGCCTTGGCGTTTTTTTCCGGCCCACGGGACTTGCGCCCCACAGGTGCGCTGAGCACATTTCCGGACAGCTCGAAATCGATCTTGCGCTCGTCCAGGTCGACCCGCGCCACCACCACTTCCACAGTGTCGCCGAGACGGAAGCTACGACCACTACGCTCGCCGGCAAGGCGATGGTGAATGGGGTCGAAATGGTAGTAATCACCCGGCAGCGCCGTGACATGTACCAGGCCTTCGACATAGATGTCGATCAGCTCGACGAAGATGCCGAAGCCGGTCACCGCAGAGATCACGCCGGGGAAAGTCTCGCCCACGCGATCGCGCATGTACTCGCACTTCAGCCAATTGGTGACGTCGCGGGTCGCCTCGTCCGCACGACGCTCGGTCATCGAGCACTGTTCGCCAAGCTGGGCCAGGGCGGCCTCGTCATAGGGATAGATGCGTGCCTTGACCATGCTCGCCGCACCGGCACGACGCACATGCTCGGTTGTCCGTTTGGAGCGGATGACGCTGCGAATGGCGCGATGCACCAGCAGATCCGGGTAACGGCGGATCGGCGAGGTGAAATGGGTGTAAGCGTCGTAATTCAGGCCGAAGTGCCCCTCATTATCCGGGCTGTAGACCGCCTGACTGAGCGAGCGCAGCATTACCGTCTGGATCAGGTGGAAGTCCGGGCGCCCACGGATCGACTCCAGCAATGCCTGATAGTCGCTCGGGGTTGGCTCGGCCTTGCCGCGGTTGAGCGTCAGACCAAGCTCCGCGAGGAACTGACGCAGCTTGTCCAGGCGCTCGCTCGGCGGGCCTTCGTGGATACGGTAAAGGGCCGGCACCTCATGCTGCATCAGGAAGCGTGCAGTCGCCACGTTGGCGCACAGCATGCACTCCTCGATCAGTTTGTGGGCGTCGTTACGCTGGGTGGGCAGGATTTCCTGGATCTTGCGATCGGCACCAAAGACGATGCGCGTCTCCTGGGTTTCGAAGTCGATCGCGCCACGCACCTGGCGCGCAGCTAGGAGCACTTTATAGAGTTTGTAGAGCTGCTGCAGCGGCTTGACCAGATGCGGCAGCTGTTCGCCGAACTGCTGGGCCTCGGCGGACTCAGGCGTCTCGAGGAACTGGCTGACCTTGGTGTAAGTGAGCCGCGCATGGGAATGGATGACCGCCTCGTAGAACTCATAGCCGGTCAGCTTGCCCGCACGGGTAATGGTCATGTCGCAGACCATGGCCAGGCGATCCACCAGCGGATTCAGCGAGCACAGGCCGTTGGACAGCACCTCCGGCAGCATCGGCACGACCTTCTCGGGGAAGTACACCGAGTTGCCACGCCTGGCACCCTCCTCATCCAGCGCCGACCCCACTTTCACATAGTGAGAAACGTCGGCGATGGCGACGATCAGGCGCCAGCCGCCGCCCTTGCGAGCCTCGGCATAAACGGCATCGTCAAAATCGCGGGCATCTTCGCCATCGATGGTAACCAAAGGCAGCTCACGCAGGTCGATGCGCTTTTCCTTGTCCTTCTCGACCACTTCCGGCTTGAGCTTGGCGGCCTCCTTGATAACAGCCTGCGGCCATTCATGGGGAATGTCGTAGCTGCGCAAGGCGACTTCGATCTCCATCCCGGGCGCCATGTAGTCACCCAGTATCTCCACGACTTCGCCCTGGGCCAGGCGGAAGCTGCTCGGCCACTGGTCGATCTTCACCTGGACGAACTGGCCGTGCTTGGCAGCGCCCTGCTTGCCACTGGGTACCAGCACTTCCTGCTGGATCTTCGGGTTGTCGGCCACCACCCGGGCGATACCACTTTCCTCGAAGAAGCGGCCGACCAGGGTTTCATGGGCGCGCTCGATGATCTCGACCAATGCGCCTTCGCGCCGACCGCGACGGTCAAGGCCGGCGACTCGCGCCAGCGCGCGATCGCCGTCGAACACCAGGCGCATTTGCGCCGGGCTGAGAAACAGGTCATCGCTGCCGTCATCGGGAATCAGGAAACCGAAGCCATCACGGTGGCCACTGATGCGCCCACAGATCAGGTCGAGCTTGTCGACCGGGGCATAGGTGCCGCGACGGGTATAGATAAGCTGGCCATCGCGTTCCATGGCGCGGAGTCGACGGCGCAAGGCCTCCAGCTGCTCTTCGCTGGTCAGGCCGAATTCTTCCACCAGCTGCTCACGATTGGCCGGTGCGCCGCGTTCGTCCAAGCGTTGCAGGATCAGTTCACGGCTGGGAATCGGGTTTTCGTATTTTTCCGCCTCGCGGGCGGCCTCGGGATCGAGGTTCTGCCAATCGACCATCAAAGGGTGATCACCTTTTCATACATAGTTGGATTTGCCATATGCCTATTGAAGCGCGAATTCCGTTTATCGGTCAGCTTTGCCTGAAGAATAATTTTTTTCGTGGTCAGGGGTTTACAACACAAAACTCGGCTCGTATAGTTCGCGCCCACAGCGTCGCTGAGACGTTGTAACACGGAAATTGGTGAGTAATCATCAACATCCAGTGCCCAGGTGGCGGAATTGGTAGACGCACTAGGTTCAGGTCCTAGCGGTGGCAACACCGTGGAAGTTCGAGTCTTCTCCTGGGCACCATTTTAAGAAGTTGAGCCAACGGCTCGACTTCGTACCAAACGGATTGTGTGGATCCGTATCGACTGAATCGATGAAGTCCATATAAGTCGATGAGCGATCATCGCAATGTGCCCAGGTGGCGGAATTGGTAGACGCACTAGGTTCAGGTCCTAGCGGTGGCAACACCGTGGAAGTTCGAGTCTTCTCCTGGGCACCACTCTTCAACACAAAGCCGAGCCATGCTCGGCTTTGTGCTTTCTGCACGCCTGAAATCGGCCTTTGAGCCTTGCCAGCCAGCGCCAAATTGCCTGCGGGGCGGCCAACCCCGCTCGACACATAGCAGGCCCTGGACGGTTGCCTACGCTTTGAACTGACCCAAGCTGGCCTTGAGCTGGTCCGCCAGCCCGGCAAGCACGCGCCCACTGCTGGCGGTCGCCGCCACCGCCTCCGCCGCCAGACTGGCCTCGGCATGAATGACATCAACCCGGCCACGAACTCCGCCAGCACCTTCGGCCTGATGCTCTGCCGCTCGCGCCGCAGCCTGCACCGCACCGTGCACCTGCTCCACCGCTTGCTGCACACCCAGCTGCAGGCGCTCACTGTCACGCAATGCCTCCAACCCCTGGACCGCACGCTCCCGCGCCTGGGAGATGGCGGCCACCGCTTCGCGGGCACCGGTCTGCAGGGCCACGATATGTGTCTGAATATCTCCCGTGGATTGCTGGGTCTTGCTCGCCAGGGCCCTGACTTCATCGGCCACTACCGCAAAGCCTCGCCCGCTTTCCCCAGCCCGCGCCGCCTCGATGGCAGCATTGAGCGCCAACAGATTGGTCTGCTCGGCGATGCCGTGGATGACAGACAGCACCATCTCGATCTGCTCGCTCTGCTGCGCCAAACGCTGAATGACTTCGGCTCCGTTCTGGACACGCTCTTCCAAGGCCTCGATCAGCCCCCCAACCTTGCGAGCGATCGCCGCGTTGTCCTGGGCCGCCTGGCGAATCTCGCCGACCTGGCGCAAGGCGCTTTGCATCGCCTGGCTTTCCGACTGCGCCTCGGCAACCATGCCAGCCAAGACATGCAGGCTGCCTTCCACCTCGCTGCGCTGACGCTGCGCCGCCGACTCAGCCGCTAGGCTGCGGTCGGACAAAGCCTTGATCTCGACCCCGGTCTGCCGCGCGACATCGCCAGCCTCCCGAACGATCGGCTGCAGCTTGTCGACGAAGCGGTTCACCGCACTGGCCATCTCGCCGAGCTCATCACGACTGTCCAGCTTCACGCGGCGAGTAAGATCACCCTCGCCCGCCGCCAGGTCGTCCAGAGCAACGATCAACAGGCGCAGCCGGCTGACCACTCGCCACCCCAAGACCACTGCCAGCACCAGCAGCGCGCCCAACCCGACCAGTGCCAAGCCTAAGCCGACGCGCCAACGGAGCCGATCCGCCGCCGACTCCACCGCATCACGGGTACCGGCACTCATGTTGCCGGCCGCCTCACGCGCCGACTGCAACCGTGCAGTCAAGGCCGCACTGCTTTCCGTAGCAGCGCCAGTCAGACTGTCCCCAACCAGCTCGCCGCCGCTCGCAATCAAGGCATCGAAACGCTTGTCCAGCGCATTGAGCTGCTGCTCGACAGACGCCGTGGAGACCCCCAGCCGAACCTTACCAATCTCAACGCCGTTGGGACTGATGGTAGCCTCGACCAGATAGACCGACGGGTCGCTGGCTGCCGCATGGAGCACCTTATCCAGGGCACGCTGCCCCTCTCCCTTGGCCAACAGCGTCTTGATCTGCGGGTTCTCTCGGTTGAGATAACGGGTCAGGTGCTGGCCATCCGCACCGTCGTAAACGACGAAAAGAACATTGGGATTGCGCTGGGCGCGGCGGGCGAACTCAGACAGCGTCGGCACATCGTTGTCCCACATGGCACGCGGCGCCACAGCGGCGAGCAACTGCGCCAGGTCATTGGCCGACTCCTTGAGGTTCTGCTCCAGCGTCTGTCGCAGCTGCCCCTGCTCCTGCTGCAGCCGCTGGCTGAGCGCAGCCGAAAGACGCTCACGGGTCCTGGTCGAAAGCGCTCCCAAGCTACCGGAGACCTCCTGCCCCGCCTGTTCCAGCTCGGCCGCCAGGCGCTGAGTATCACCCCCCAGGCGCACCCCGAGCTCATCCACCAGGGCACTCACGGTGCTTCAGGTCAGAACAACGGCCACCAACACTTGCACCAGCAGGGCAAGCCCCAGAGCGATGAAGGCAGGACGCAACAAACGACTTTGCAGCAGCGACAAGATGGCTGGCACGACGATGGACTCCTCAACAATCGTTACCGCTGTAACGGCGACAACCGGGATTTATTGAGTGTCAGCAAAGTGCGTGCCGACCAGTAGCACGATTTTCCGCATTGCCAGAACGACGAAGGGCCGCACTAGGCGGCCCTTCGGGAGAGTCTGGCGACTCAGGCGTATGGATGACGCAGCACGATGGTCTCGTTGCGATCCGGGCCGGTGGAGATGATGTCGATCGGCGCACCAACCAGCTCCTCCACACGCTTGATGTAAGCGCGGGCATTAACCGGGAGCTCTTCGAGGCTCTTCGCACCAACGGTGGAATCGCTCCAGCCCGGCAGATCTTCGTAGACCGGCTGGAGGCCGATGTAGCTGTCGGCATCGGTCGGTGCATCGATCAGCACTTCGCCGTTCTGGTCCTTGTAGCCGGTGCAGATACGGATGGTTTCCAGCCCATCCAGAACATCCAGCTTGGTCAGGCAGAGACCGGAGATGCTGTTGATTTCGATGGCGCGACGCAGGATCACCGCATCGAACCAGCCACAACGACGGGCGCGGCCGGTCGTAGAGCCGAATTCATGACCGCGCTTGGCCAGGTAGGCACCAGTTTCGTCGAACAGCTCGGTCGGGAACGGACCGGAACCTACGCGAGTGGTGTAGGCCTTGGTGATACCGAGGATGTAGTCCAGGTACAGCGGGCCGAAGCCGGAGCCGGTGGCGGTGCCGCCAGCTGTGGTGTTGGAGCTGGTGACGTAGGGATAGGTGCCGTGATCGATGTCCAGCAGCGAGCCCTGGGCACCTTCGAACATGATGTAGGCGCCCTGCTTGCGCAGCTGATGCAGGCGCGCAGCCACGTCGATCATCATCGGCTTGAGCAGCTCGGCGTAGGCCAGAGCTTCGTCCAGGGTCTTCTGGAAGTCGACCGCCGGTTCCTTGTAATAGTTCTGCAGGACGAAGTTGTGGTAATCCAGCAGCTCACCCAGCTTGGCGGCGAAACGCTCGCGATGGAACAGGTCGCCGATGCGCAGCCCACGGCGGGCCACCTTGTCCTCGTACGCCGGGCCGATCCCGCGACCGGTAGTGCCGATCTTGGCGTCGCCGCGGGCCTTTTCACGGGCCTGGTCCAGCGCTACGTGGTACGGCAGGATCAGGGTGCAAGCCGGACTGATGCGCAGGCGCTCACGCACGGGCACACCCTTCTCTTCCAGCTTGGTGATTTCACGCAGCAGCGCATCAGGCGCGACAACGACGCCGTTGCCGATCAGGCACTCGACGTTCTCGCGCAGGATGCCGGACGGGATCAGGTGCAGCACCGTCTTTTCACCGTCGATCACCAGGGTGTGACCGGCGTTGTGGCCGCCCTGGTAACGCACGACAGCGGCAGCCTGGTCGGTCAGCAGATCGACGATCTTGCCTTTACCCTCATCACCCCACTGGGTGCCCAGGACCACGACATTCTTACCCATAACACTTGTCCTCTTCGCGGAAGCTCGATGCCGGCAGCAGCCGGCGGAAAACTCGGAAACCCGTTACTGACCGGCCGCCTCGACCGGTCGTGAATTTACCTTCCTAGGAAAGCGGTACTACCTGCCAGCGCCCGCCCTGCAGGCTCAGCTGGCGATCACAACCCACTTCTTGAGCATCGGCCAGCCCTTGCCCCGGCAGGGACTGAACCACGCGCGCACCTTCGGCACGCAGGCGCTTTACCTCTCGCCAGAGGTAAAGATCGTGGCTGTCCGGAGCCCAGACGCCCGGCAGCTCTTGCGCCTGCGCCATACTGCCGAGGGTCACCAGCGTCTTCAGGTCGGTAGAGAAGCCAGTAGCCGGACGGGCACGACCAAAATCGGCGCCGATATCGTCATAGCGACCGCCCTGGGCGATTGACTGTCCGACACCCGGCACGAAGGCGGCAAACACCACGCCCGTGTGGTAGTGGTAACCACGCAACTCACCAAGATCGAAGTAGAGCGGCAACTCCGGATAGCGCAATTCCAGCGCATCAGCGATCGCGATCAACTCGTCCAGAGCACGATGCACCTCGGTCGGAGCATCCATCAGCACGCCTTGCGCCAGATCGAGAACCTCACGGCCACCACACAGCTCAGCCAGGGCACGCAGCATAGACGCCAGATCAGCCGGGAGCCCTTCAGTCAGCTCGTCAACCTCATCGATCGCCTTGCGCTGCAAGGCGTCGAACAGGCTACGCTCGACTTCGCCGGACAACCCAGCCGCCTTGGCCAAGCCGCGATAAATGCCAACATGGCCAAGATCCATGTGCACGTCAGGCACGGCTGCCAGCTCAAGCATTTCCAACATCAGACTGATCACTTCCACGTCACTTGCCGGACTGGCATCGCCGTAGAGTTCAGCGCCAAGCTGGATCGGGCTTCGCGAGGTGGACAATGCGCGTGGCTTGGCATGCAGGACGCTACCGGCATAGCACAGGCGATTCGGACCTTCCCTGCGCAGAGTGTGGGCGTCGATTCGCGCCACTTGCGGGGTAATGTCAGCGCGGAAACCCATCAGGTGGCCCGACTGCGGGTCGGTTACCTTGAAGGTACGCAGGTCGAGGTCCTGGCCGGCACCGGTCAAAAGGGACTCGAGATATTCGATATGCGGGGTGACCACGAAGTCATAGCCCCAACGCTGGAACAGGTCCAGCACCTGGCGGCGGGCTGCCTCGATGCGCGCCGCTTCGGGCGGCAGTACTTCTTCGATACCATCTGGCAGCAGCCAGCGATCTACCGTTGCCATTTCGCCACTCCCCTCTTATCCGGGCGGCAAGCCTTCAGTGAAGCAGATAAAGGAGGCCTGTCCCCAGCAACATGCTGGACAGACCCATCAGGCGGAGATGGCGATCCGTCAAATCCGCCAACCCGAGTACCGCGGCGCGCCAACGGCGCGGATAGAGGAAGGGCAGGACGCCTTCCAGCACCAGCATCAGACAAAACGCAATGCCCAATTCCTGCCACATGATTCCCGCGGACGCAAAAAAGCCGGGATTTCCCGGCTGACCCATGATAACACGTTTTCCCGGCCGGTCACCCCGGCGGACGATCAGCGTCCGCCGGGCGACAGGTCAGCGCGCTGTCTTGTCCAGGTAACGGAAGAACTCGCTACTTGGATCCAGCACCATCACGTCACTCTTGTTCCCGAAGCTCCCACGGTAAGCCTGGAGGCTGCGGTGGAAAGCGTAGAACTCCTGATCCTGGCTGTAGGCCTTGGCATAGATGGCCGCAGCCTTGGCATCGCCATCACCGCGGGTTTCCTCCGCCTCGCGATACGCTTCAGCCAACAGCACGCGGCGCTGACGATCAGCGTCGGCACGAATACCTTCGGCCAGCTCAGCACCCTTGGCGCGGTGCTCGCGGGCCTCACGCTCACGTTCAGTGCTCATCCGCTCAAAGACGCTACGGTTCACTTCCTTGGGCAGATCGATGGCCTTGACCCGCACATCCACCACCTCGATCCCCAACTCCTTGCTGGCCATGCGATTGAGGGCAGTCGTGATGTCTGCCATCAGCGCATCGCGCTCGCCTGACACGACTTCGTGCAGGGTACGCTTGCCGAATTGGTCACGCAGGCCAGCCTCCAAACGCCGGGACAGACGCTCGTCGGCGATCTGCTTGATACCCGAAGTCGCGGTATAGAAGCGCTCGGCATCAGCCACACGCCACTTGGCGTAGGCATCGACCATCACGGCCTTCTTCTCCAGAGTCAGGAAGCGCTGGGTCGGCGCGTCCAGAGTCAGCAGGCGGGCGTCGAACTTGCGCACCTGGTTGACGTACGGAATCTTGAGATGAAGGCCAGGCTGGACGTCCGCCTCGACGATACGGCCGAATTGGAGAAGGACAGCCTTCTCGGTCTGCGACACGATATAGAGACTGCTCCATACCACCAGGGCCACGATGACCCCCGCGATCAAGGTGAACAGCGATTTATTGGTCATCAGCGACTCTCCCTCGAACGCAGATTGCGCTGCTGCATATCAGAGCTGACACGCGAGCCCAGATCACTGCCGCTTGCGGAAGTCGATGCTGCCGGCGCCGCCGGACCGGAACCGGCGCCACGGCTGTCGATCATCTTGTCCAGCGGCAGATAGAGCAGGTTGCTTTGCCCCTCCTTGCCAGTCACCAGGACCTTGTTGGTATTGCTGAAGACTTCCTGCATGGTCTCGAGATACAGGCGCTGACGAGTCACTTCCGGTGCCTTGCGGTACTCGGCAAGGAGCTTGCTGAAGCGATCTGCCTCACCCTCGGCACGAGCGATCACTTCATCGCGATAACCGTTGGCATCTTCGATGATGCGCTGAGCCTGGCCCCGCGCCTCAGGCACCACGCCATTGGCGTACGCCTCAGCCTGGTTCTTGGCACGCTGCTCATCTTCACGGGCGCGAATCACGTCATCGAAGGCTTCCTGGACTTCACGCGGAGCCGCCGCACTCTGCACGTTGACCTGGGTGACGGTGATGCCGGTGCGGTAGGTATCGAGGAAGCGCTGCAGGCGCTCCTTGATTTCGCTCGCCATCAGTTCACGCCCTTCGGTCAGCACCTGATCCATCTCAGTGGAGCCCACCACGTGGCGCAGCGCGCTCTCGGTGGCATGCTGCAGGCTGACCTCAGGCTGATCGACGTTCAGCACGAAGTCCTGCAGGTTGCTGATCTTATATTGGACGGTCAGCGGAACCTCGACGATGTTCTCGTCCTCGGTGAGCATCTGGCCCTGCTTGCTGTAGGCACGCTCACGAGTCACGTTCTCCTGGAACCTGCGATCGATGGGCGGGAAGTAGAAGTTCAGGCCCGGGCCGACGGTTTCGTAGTACTTGCCGAAGCGCAGCACCACGGCTTGCTCCTGCTCATCCACGACATAGACGGCGCTATACAGCCAGACCACCGCGAGCAACGCGAGGCCGATGCCGAGCAGGCCGAAGCCACCCGACCGTCCGCCGCGATCATCGCCGCTCCGTTTCTTGCCGCTGCCAAACAACCCGTTCAGGCTGTCCTGCAGCTTACGAAAGGCCTCGTCCAGGTCCGGCGGTCCTTTGCGATCACCACCACGGCGACCACCCCAAGGATCCTGATTGTTCGAGTTGCCACCCGGCTCGTTCCAAGCCATAGCGCTCTCCATACTGATAAAGCAAAGACGCGCCCACGGCGCGCCCGCCCATGCTACCCAAGCCTGCGGCCCGCAGCAAAACCACTCATACAGGCTTTATTGCAAAGTGTGTTGCTCAAGGAACTCGTTCGGCTGCCAACCCTCTCGGCTGACCAGTCGATTCAACTCTACGCGCGGCAAGCGCACGGCCAAAAGGACGTCACCTGCTTCATCGTGCGCTTCTGTCTGCACCGCGCCCAAGGCGAAGAACTGAGCCCGCAAACGACCTAGACGCTGGGGCAAGCGCAGAGTCCCGACAAACATGTCTTCGCCCAGCAACTCGGCCACCGCCTGCTTCAGCAGTTCCAGGCCTTGCCCTTCACGCGCCGACAACCAGACTCGCTCGGGTTTTCCTTCCTCGTTCCGCTGGATATGCGGCTCGACATTCTCGAGAAGGTCAACCTTGTTATAGACCTCCAGCATCGGCAGCCCCTCGGCGCCGATCTCCCCCAGCACGGCCAGCACCTGTTCGATCTGCGCCATGCGCTCGGGCTCATGAGCGTCGATCACGTGCAGCAGCAGGTCGGCATTGCTGGACTCTTCAAGGGTAGCCCGAAAGGCTTCCACAAGCTTGTGCGGGAGGTGACGAATGAAACCTACGGTGTCCGCCAGGACGATTGGCCCCACGTCGTCCAATTGCAGACGGCGCAAGGTAGGGTCGAGCGTGGCGAACAACTGGTCAGCTGCATAGACCTCGGATGTGGTCAGGGCATTGAACAGAGTGGACTTGCCGGCGTTCGTGTAGCCAACCAGAGAGACCGCAGGAATATCCGCGCGCTTTCGCCCGCGACGTGCCTGCTCGCGTTGGCTGCGAACCTTCTCGAGACGCTGCTTGATCTGGCGAATGCGCACCCGCAGCAGACGACGGTCGGTTTCCAGCTGGGTTTCACCCGGGCCACGCAGGCCAATACCGCCCTTCTGGCGTTCAAGGTGAGTCCAACCGCGCACCAAGCGCGTGCTCATGTGCTCAAGCTGGGCCAGCTCGACCTGCAGCTTGCCTTCATGAGTACGCGCGCGCTGGGCGAAGATGTCGAGAATCAGACCTGTACGGTCAAGCACCCGGCATTCGAAGGCGCGCTCGAGGTTGCGCTCCTGGCTGGGTGTGAGGGTGTGGTTGAAGATGACCAGCTCGGCCTCTTCGGCCTTGACCAGGTCATGCAGCTCATCGACCTTACCGCTACCGATGAGGAACTTGGCCGTCGGCTGGTGGCGAGACACGGAGACAAAAGACACCGTGTCGGCACCCGCCGAACGTGCAAGCTCGAGAAACTCCTGCGGATCTTCGCGCGCCTCTGGGTCTTGGCCATCCAAGTGAACCAGGATGGCCCGCTCTCCACCGCCCGGGCGTTCGAAAAACAATGCAGTCTCCTATTAGGCGTTGCCTGGCTCTGGCTGCTCTTGCTCGGAAGCGCTGGGCAGACGTACCGGGCGGCTGGGCACCACGGTGGAGATGGCATGCTTGTAGACCATCTGGCTGACAGTGTTCTTCAGCAAAATCACGAACTGGTCGAAAGATTCGATCTGGCCCTGCAGCTTGATGCCGTTGACCAGGTAGATGGAAACCGGAACGCGTTCCTTACGCAGGGTATTGAGGTAAGGGTCTTGTAGCGAATGCCCTTTTGACATGTGCCGCTCTCCTTTCTGGATTAATCGTTTTAGTTTTCAAATGACAAGAAAATTGAATGGTATCCGCCCTACCCCCAAGGATAGACGGTAACCAGCAAGGTCTCAGTTCAATATGGAGACCGACTTCAGGTATTTCAAGGCGCGCGGCAGATTGTCGCAATCAAGGCTATCCAGCCAGTGCAGGTCGTCCCAACTGCGCAACCAGGTGAATTGCCGCTTGGCGAGTTGGCGCGTGGCAATGACTCCACGTTCCTCCATCTCTGACCGGCTCAGCGTGCCATCCAGATAATCCCAGACTTGGCGATAACCGACTGCCCTTATAGACGGCAGCCCTGCGTGCAGGTCACCTCGACCGCGCAGCGCTTCGACCTCTTCGACGAAGCCCTGTTCCAACATCAACTGGAAACGTTGCGCAATTCTTTCGTGCAACACGTGCCGCTGGGCCGGAGCAATCGCCAGGTGCGCAACAGTATACGGGAATTGCCCACCACCAGGCGTGCCGGAGCCAGGATTTTGCGCAGCCTGGCGCAACCTGTGGGCGGTCATGGTCAGACCGCTGACGAGATAGACCTCTAATGCCCGAGTAAGCCGCTGAGGGTCATTCGGGTGGATTCGTGCTGCGGACTCCGGATCCACGCTGGCCAACTCCCGGTGCAAGACATCCCAGCCTTCACGCGCGGCCCGTGCCTCCAGTTCGGCACGCACGGCCGGGGCGGCGCTCGGCATGTCCGCCAAACCTTCGAGCAACGCCTTGTAATACAGCATGGTGCCGCCGACCAGCAGCGGTATCCGCCCTTTCATCGTGGCCTCGGCCATCGCGGCCATGGCGTCGGTGCGAAACTCGGCGGCGGAGTAACTTTGTGCTGGATCGCGGATATCGATCAGGCGATGAGGGAACTCGACAAGCGTGGCCTTATCTGGCTTCGCCGTACCGATGTCCATGCCGCGGTAGATCAGCGCCGAGTCGACGCTGATCAGCTCGCAGGGCAGCGTGCGCGCCAGGGCCAAGGCTAGGTCGGTCTTGCCGGCGGCGGTTGGCCCCATGAGGAAGATTGCTGGCGGCAGGCGTTCAGCCATGCTCAGCGACCACGCAGGAAGAGTTTGTCCAGGTCGTCCATGCCCAGCTGGGTCCAGGTCGGTCGCCCATGATTGCACTGGCCGCTGCGCTCGGTGTTTTCCATGTCGCGCAGCAGGGCATTCATCTCCGGCAGGCTGAGCCGGCGATTGGCCCGGACTGCACCATGGCAGGCCATGGTGCCGAGGAGTTCGTTGAGATGCGCCTGGATGCGATCGCTGGTGCCGTATTCAAGCAAGTCGGCCAGCACGTCACGCACCAACTGCGAGGCCTCGGCCTGCTTCAAAAGGGCGGGAATCTGGCGGATTGCCAGGGTCTCCGGCCCCAGACGCTGCAGTTCGAAGCCCAGGCGGCGAAACCATTCAGCATGCTCTTCCGCACAATCCGCTTCGCGCTGACTGACCGCGAGCGACTCGGGCACCAGCAACGGCTGCCCCTTGAGCCCCTCACTGGCCATGGCCAGCTTCAGACGCTCGTAAGTGATGCGCTCATGGGCCGCGTGCATGTCCACCAGCACCAGCCCCTGGGCGTTCTCGGACAAGATGTAGATACCTTTCAACTGCGCCAACGCATAGCCAAGCGGCGGAATATCACCCTGGGTCTCGGGCAGGCTGACCGACGCTGCCGGCGTCAGCGGGGCAAAAAACTCGCGGTAAGCGCCCTGGGCTTCGGCTGCCGGTAACGGCGCAGCCGGGCGTGGAGGCTGATAGCCCCCCGACGGGCGCCAGTTCGATTCAGCGGCCGGACGCTCCAACACGCTGGCTGCGAGGCTCATTTCCGTCTGCGGGCCGAACTCACCGGCAGCTTGTCCGGTTGGCCGTACCACGCTTTCGGTACCGGCCGGGGATGCCAGCTGATCCTCAGGTCGCACTTCGCCGAGAGCGCGATGCAAGGTGCCATAGAGGAAGTCGTGGACCATCCGGCTGTCGCGGAAGCGCACTTCGTGCTTGGTCGGGTGCACGTTCACGTCCACAGCCGCGGGGTCGACCTCGAAGAACAGGACGAACGTGGGATGCCGGCCGTTGTAGAGAACGTCGCGATAGGCCTGACGGACCGCGTGGGCGACCAGTTTGTCGCGCACCATGCGGCCATTGACATAGAAATACTGCAGATCCGCTTGGCTACGCGAGAAAGTCGGCAAGCCAACCCACCCCCACAGATGCAGCCCGTTGCGCTCGATCTCGATGGGCAGCGCCTGTTCCAGGAAAGCCGAGCCGCAGACCGTGGCCACCCGCCGCGCCTTGGAAATATCGTCCGGCGCCTCATGCAGGGCGAAGATGGTCTTGCTGTTATGCCGCAGGTGGAAAGCGACATCGAAGCGAGCCAGAGCCAGGCGCTTTATGACTTCCTGCAGGTGATCGAATTCGGTCTTCTCGGCGCGCAGGAACTTGCGGCGTGCCGGGGTGTTGAAAAAAAGATCGCGAACCTCGACCGAGGTGCCCACCGGATGCGCTGCAGGCTGCACCCGCGCTTCCATGTCGCGCCCCTCGGTCTCGACCTGCCAAGCCTGTTCGGCATCGACTGTGCGCGAGGTCATTGTCAGGCGCGCGACCGAGCTGATGGAGGCCAGCGCTTCACCACGGAAGCCCAGGCTCATAACCCGTTCCAGATCCTCGAGATCACGGATTTTGCTGGTGGCGTGGCGAGCCAGGGCCAGCGGCAGATCGTCGGCCGGGATCCCACCGCCATCGTCGCGCACCCGCAGCAGCTTGATTCCGCCCTGCTCGACTTCGACATCGATGCGGCGGGCCCCCGCATCCAGACTGTTTTCCAGCAGCTCCTTGATGACCGAAGCAGGACGCTCCACCACCTCACCAGCCGCAATCTGGTTCGCCAGCCGCGGAGTCAGCAGCTGGATACGTGGCAAGCTGCTCATGGCTGGGCCGCCAGCGTCGCGGCCGGGATGCTCAGGGTCTGACCGACTTTGATGTTGTCGTCCTTCAGAGAATTGGCACTGCGCAACGCAGGGAGGCTGACCTCATAGCGCTGGGCGATCAACGCCAGGCTTTCACCGGAGGTCACCACATGCTCCCGCGGACCAGGCGCGATCTTGCCCTGGTCACGCAGCCAGGCAATGTAGGTGCCGGGCGGCGGGTTCTGCTGGAAGAACTGCTTGATCCCGGTCTGGATGGAGCGTGCCAATACTTGCTGGTGGCTCGGGTTGGCCAGCTTCTGCGACTCGTTGTGGTTGGAGATAAAGCCGGTCTCCACCAGGATCGATGGGATATCTGGCGATTTCAGCACCATGAAGCCTGCCTGTTCGACCCGGCGCTTGTGCAGCGGGGTTACGCGGCTGACATTGCTCAGGACCTTCTGCCCGACGTTCAGGCTGGAGGACAGGGTGGCAGTCATCGACAGGTCCAGCAACACGCCGGCCAGCATGCGGTCCTTGTCATCGAGGCTGACGCTGCCAACCCCGCCGATCAGGTCGGAGCGGTTTTCGTTATCGGCCAGCCAACGAGCGGTTTCGGACGTCGCCCCCCGATCGGACAGGGCGAACACTGAAGCGCCGAAAGCGCTGCGGCTGGGCGCGGCGTCGGCATGAATGGAGACGAACAGATCAGCACCCTTCTTGCGCGCGATCTCGGTGCGTTTGCGCAGGGGAATGAAATAGTCGCCAGTACGCACCAGCTCGCCGCGGAAGCCTTTCTCGCGGCTGATCTGGCGCTGCAATTCCTTGGCGATGGCCAGGGTCACGTTCTTTTCATGCTGGCCTTTGGGGCCGAGCGCACCCGGGTCCTCGCCGCCGTGACCGGCATCGATGGCGACAATGATGTCACGCTTGCCACCCGGAACCGGCGGCAGCTTGCTTGGTGCCGGCCGGGTCGGGGTCACAGGCGCCTGTGGCGCAGCCGGGGCGGTCGCCACCTGCGGCGCGCTGGCCTCATTGGCCGCCGCTTCCTGGTCGAACAAGTCGACCACCAGACGGTTGCCGTACTGCTGATTGGGCGCCAAGGCGAAACTCTTGGGTGTGACAGCGGTGGAGACATCGATCACGACGCGCAGGTCGGTCGGGCTGCGCTGGGCAGAGCGGACGCTGGTGATCGGCGTGTTGCTGAGCGACAGCTGCTCCAGCTTGGTAGCCAACTGGGCACCGTTGAGATCGATGACGATGCGATTGGGCGCAGTGAGCGTGAAGACACTGTGCTGCACCGGACCGGAAAGGTCGAAGACCAGGCGCGTATTGTCCGGCGCACGCCATAGCCGCACCCCGCGGACCTCCGCGGCAGCCAGGACATCAGCGGCCAATGCCGCAAGTAGAACCCCAATCCCGGCAAACAGTGCGCGCGAGCGCATACCCCACCCCATTCTGTTTTTCATACTCCAACCGCCAGGGCGGCACACCAGGCTTCGCCGCGCTCGGTGTGTGGCGACAAACGCAGCGAACGGCCGCCCGCTTGCGGGGTAATGGTAATGTCCAGGTCGGCCTTTGGCAAAACGCCCTCACCCCGTTGCGGCCACTCGATCAGACATAGCGCATCGTCCTCGAAGTAGTCGCGAATCCCCAGAAATTCCAACTCCTCAGGGTCGGCAAGGCGATATAGATCGAAATGAAAGGCGCGCTTATCGCCAATTTCATAAGGCTCGACCAGCGTGAAGGTCGGACTCTTGACGGCCCCAGCGTGGCCCAGCCCCCGCAGGATTCCTCGGGACAACGTGGTTTTGCCGGCACCCAGGTCGCCATGCAGGTACAGGATGCCGCGCCCGCCGGTCAGCTTCGCCAAGCGCCCACCGAGGGCCAGCATGGCCTCTTCGCCTTCGGCATTCAGGATCACTTCAGGCACGGCGAAATCTCCTCGAGCAGCTGACGAATGGTCGGGATCAGGTCGCTGGCCGCAATTCCCCGCCCCAGGGCGCCGAGCGTCTTCCCGGCACTGGCGTGCAGCCAGACAGCCAGACACGCGGCATCGAAACTATCCATACCTTGCGCCAACAAAGCGCCGAGCAGCCCGGCCAACACATCGCCAAGCCCCGCACCCGCCATGGCCGGATGCCCATGATCGCACAGGGCCAGTCGACCATTGGGCGCCGCAACCAGGCTGCCAGCGCCTTTGAGCACGACGCACAGGTTGAAGCGTTGCGCCAGGGCGAGCGCCGCTTTCGGGCGATCAGCCTGCACTTCGGCCGTGGAAATGCCCAACAGGCGAGCGGCCTCACCCGGATGGGGAGTCATGACCCCAGCACTGGGCGGCTGAGCCAGGCCCACGGCAAGCAGGTTGAGCGCATCGGCATCCCACACCTGGGGAACGGTGCAGCCGGCAGCGGCACTCAGCAGCGCACGCCCCCAGGCTCCTTGACCAAGCCCAGGGCCCACCACCAGCACATCGGCCTTTTCTGTAAGCGCCAGCAGCTGGTTGGCGGACGCCACGCCTGCACACATCACTTCCGGGCGCCTGGCAAGGGATGCGGCAATGTGCTCCATGCGAGTTGCCAGCGAGACCAGCCCAGCACCGCTGCGCAAGGCGCTTTCCGCCGCAAGCAGGGCAGCCCCGCCGAACCCCAGGTCACCACCCACGACCAGCAGGTGGCCAAACTGCCCCTTGTGCGCCGTGCGTGGACGGGGCGCCAGCCGCGGCAAATTGCCGAGCGCCAGGCGCACTGCCTGGCTTGGCGCTGTGGCCAGCAGATCGGGATCCGCCTGAAGATCGTCGAACACCAACTCGCCGACCTGGTCCGGCGCATCGGCGGTGAACAGGCCGAGTTTCAGCCCTATAAAGGTTACGGTCAGGTCGGCACGTACGGCGACGCCCAGCACCCGACCGCTGTCCGCGCAGAGGCCGGACGGAATATCGATCGCCAACACCGGCTGTCCGCTGGCGTTGAGCAGGCGAATCGCCTGGGCACAGGGCTCACGCACCGAGCCGGACAGGCCCGTCCCGAGCAGGGCATCCACCACCACGCCCTCAAGCGGCGCGCATTCAGTCCATGGCTGGACAGCGACTCCGACGGCAAGCGCTTCGTCGCGCGCCAGCGCCGCATCCCCAGCAAGCGCATCCGCCGCCCCGACTGCGAAAACTCGAACCTGCCAGCCCGCGCGTTGCGCCAGGGCGGCCACCAGGTATCCGTCGCCGGCATTGTTGCCACGGCCAGCCAGGACGCTGATGCAGCCCGCCTCGGGCCAGCGGCGTCGCAGTGCACGCCACGCGGCATGGGCGGCACGCTGCATCAATTCGAACCCAGGGGTGCCCGCCGCAATCAGGCGAGCATCAAGGTCTCGCACTTGTGCGGCGGAGTGAAGGCTGAGGGGCATTTCATCAGTGGGCAGCGTCATGTGCTTCGGATATGGCGATGAGGTCTGGCAGAATTATATCCACCTCAGCTGCCGTTTCCTGCCCCAGCATGCCCTTTTCAACGCCAGATCTCGCCGCACTCGCGCAATCCATCAAGGATTGGGGTCGAGAACTGGGCTTCCAGCAGGTCGGTATCTCCGGGCTCGACCTCGGCGAACATGAAGCCCATCTCCAGCGCTGGCTCGACGCCGGCTACCAGGGCGAGATGGACTACATGGCCGCCCACGGCAGCAAGCGTTCGCATCCGGAGCTGCTGGTACCCGGGACATTGCGGGTGATTTCACTGCGCATGGATTACCTCCCGGGCGATAGCCAGATGGCGAAAGTCCTGGCGACACCCGACAAGGCTTACGTATCGCGCTATGCGCTGGGGCGCGATTACCACAAGCTGATCCGCAAGCGCCTGCAGCACCTGGCCGACCGCATCCAGCAGGTGATCGGTCCGCTCAGTTATCGCGCCTTCGTCGACAGCGCCCCAGTCCTGGAAAAGGCCATTGCCGAACAAGCAGGCCTGGGCTGGATCGGCAAGAACACCCTGGTACTCAACCGCAAGGCGGGCAGCTATTTCTTCCTCGGCGAGCTGTTCGTCGACGCGCCGCTGCCCGTGGATCCGCCGCAGGCCAGCGAACATTGCGGCCGTTGCTCGGCCTGCCTGGACATCTGCCCCACCGCAGCTTTCGCTGGCCCCTACCAACTGGACGCGCGACGCTGCATCTCCTATCTGACCATCGAGCTGAAGGGCTCGATTCCCGAGCATCTGCGCCCACTGATCGGCAACCGTGTGTTTGGTTGCGACGACTGCCAGATCGTCTGCCCGTGGAATCGCTTCGCCCGGCCTAGCGGCGAAGGTGATTTCCAGCCGCGCCATGGGCTGGACAATGCCGAGCTCGCCGAGCTGTTCCGCTGGAGCGAAGAGGAGTTTCTCGGCCGGACCGAGGGCTCGCCGCTCCGTCGCGCGGGTTATGAGCGCTGGCTGCGCAACCTGGCTGTCGGCCTTGGCAACGCCCCCTCGACCATTCCCGTACTGGAGGCCCTGCGCGCGCGCCGCGAGGACCCGTCAGCGCTGGTTCGCGAACATGTGGAGTGGGCGCTAGCCCGCCATGCAGCGGGCTAGCCCTGAACCTCAGAACTTGAAGAAATTCTCGCGGTAGTGGCGCAATTCGGCGATGGAATCGCGGATGTCATCCATCGCCAGGTGGCTGCCGCTTTTACTCACGCCATCGCGCACCTTGGGCGCCCATCGCGCGGCCAGCTCCTTGATCGTCGAAACGTCCAGGTTGCGGTAGTGGAAGTAGGCTTCCAGCTGCGGCATGTGCCGATAGAGGAAGCGGCGGTCCTGGCAGATGCTGTTGCCGCAGATCGGCGACTTGCCCTTGGGCACCCACTGCTCCAGGAAGGCGATGGTTTGTGCCTCTGCCTCCGCCGCGCTGATGCGGCTCTCGCGTACGCGCTGCGTCAGGCCGCTCTGGCCATGTTGGCGGGTGTTCCACTCGTCCATGCCGGCCAACACCTCGTCGCTCTGGTGCACGGCAATAGTCGGTCCTTCGGCGAGTACGTTCAGCTCGCTGTCGGTGACGATGGTGGCCATCTCGATGATGACGTCCGAGTCCGGGTTCAGGCCGGTCATCTCCAGATCGATCCAGATCAGGTTCTGGGCATTTTGCATAAGGTCAGTCTCCTCGACAGGACGCGCATTCTAGCTTAGAGGCCGCCCGAGAGGCGCGCGTGCTAAACTCGCGCCGATTTTTCCAAGCGGATCCCCCATGGCCAAACGCCACCTAACGCGCCGGCAAAGCTGGCGCATCGAAAAGATTCAGGAAGAGCGCGCTGCCCGGGCAGCCAAGCGCGAGTCACGTGCGCTCGATGAACTCGAGGGCGGCGACCTGGGTCACGAGCAAACCGGCCTTGTAATTGCGCACTTCGGCGTGCAAGTGGAGGTGGAGGCACAGGAAGGCGAACTGGCTGGCCAGATTTTCCGCTGCCACCTGCGCGCCAACCTGCCAACCCTGGTCACCGGCGACCGTGTGGTCTGGCGCTCGAGCAACCAGGGCAGCGGGGTGATCGTCGCCCAGCTGCCGCGCACCTCCGAGCTCTGCCGCCCGGATATGCGAGGCCTGCTGAAGCCGGTGGCTTCTAACGTCGATCAGATCATCATCGTCTTCGCCCCGCTCCCTCATCCGCACGCCAACCTGATCGACCGCTACCTGGTGGCAGCCGAGCACGCCGGCATTCGCCCCCTGCTGCTGCTGAACAAGGCCGACCTGGTGGACGAGCAGAACAGCGCCATGCTCGATGAACTGCTGGGTGTCTATCGCCATCTCGGCTATCCGCTGCTGGAAGTTTCCGCCCGACAGGGTGGCGGCATGGAGGAGCTCCAGACGCTTCTGGACGGTCACATCAGCGTGTTCGTCGGGCAATCCGGTGTGGGCAAGTCATCTTTGGTCAACAGCCTGCTGCCGGGCGTGGATACCCGCGTCGGCGCGCTGTCGGAAACCACCGGCAAGGGCACCCACACCACCACCACCGCGCGCCTCTTCCACTTCCCTGGCGGTGGCGAGTTGATCGACTCTCCCGGCATCCGCGAATTTGGCCTCGGCCACGTCAGCCGCGATGATGTGGAAGCCGGCTTCATCGAGTTCCACGACCTGCTGGGCACCTGCCGATTCCGCGACTGCAAGCATGACCGCGAACCCGGCTGTGCGCTGCTCAAGGCACTGGAAGACGGCCGCGTCCATGCGCAGCGCATGGCCAGCTATCGGCACATCCTCGCCAGCCTCCCGCAGGACGAGTATTAACGCAACGGCGCTTGAACGAAAAAGACCACGCATTGCGTGGCCTTTTTTTTGGCTCATCGCGGAATCTGGGGGAGATGCGAGTTGACAGCCGGATAGCCGGTACTCTCTCTGTAGGAGCCAGCTTGCTGGCGAACATGTGCCATTCGCGATTCGCCAGCAAGCTGGCTCCTACAAGGTTTCGCGCGCCTTCGATGTGTCACTCCGCCCGACAAGTCCGCCAAGGTGGTGTTGCAGGCTGATGCGACAGAACGATTCCCGGTTCACGGACAGTCCCCATGCAGGGTGCCTTTTGGGGTTCATCATGCTTTCCGGGGAAGGCGGGAAGCCGGCGCCAGCCAGTCGATCCGCTCAGATACGCGTCCGCAGTACAGGCAGTCGACGCGACGCACCGGCAGTTGCAGCAGGACGCGCTGATCCAGCGGGTCACGACCCCACACCTGGCGGATGTGCTGCTCGTGGATCAACGGGTTGGGTTTGGCCCACCGGCTGCAAATCGGCAAGCGCTCGCCTGGGGCTCAAGACTGATTAGCAGGGTGTCGTGAGTGGATTGGCGACAGGTGACGACCTCGTAGCCTGGCCAGAAAGCAGCAAGATCAATAGGATGCACGGCGACAGCTGGGCGTGGGGGTTGGTGTGTTTGGCGACTGCCAATCTACCCACTTCCCTGACTGTCAACTCGCTCTGCCCCCAGATTCCGCGAAGAACCTTTTTTTTGAGGATTTGGATCACTGCCCCTTGGGCTCATCCATATTCAGAACACCGTCCTCGAAGATATTCAACTTCTGCCTCAATTCGCGCGGTTGGGCAGGCGCGGCCCCGGTATCCGGCAGTGCCGGCTCGGCAGCCGGCGGCTGCACCTCGGGGGCGCCTGGCGCCTGTTTGCCTTGCTCGGCTTCGCCTTCGCCCTCGATGGCGCGCTGCGCCTTCCTGGTGAGTACGGTGATGTCGATCCGGCGATTGACCGGATTGAACGGATCCTTGCGATCGAACAGGGCCGAGGAGGCATAGCCCACCACGCGAGCCACCTGCTCGTCCGGGTAGCCCCCGGCAATCAGAGCGCGGCGCGCAGCGTTGGCGCGGCTCGACGACAACTCCCAGTTGCCGAATTCACCATCGCCCGCGAACGGTTTCGCGTCCGTGTGGCCACTGACACTGATCTTGTTGGGCACGGCCTTGATAGTCTCGGCGAGGATCAGCAGGATGTCTTCGAAGTATGGTTGCAGACGTGCGCTACCCAGATCGAACATCGGCCGGTTGGCCGCATCCATGATCTGGATACGCAGTCCGTCCTGGGTGATCTCGAAGAGGATCTGATCCTTGAACTTTTGCAGTTCGGGATTCTCCTCGACCTTGGTCTGGAGCTCCTGCAGGAGCAGTTCGAGTCTCTCACGCTCGATCTGCTCGGCGAGGGTCTCGACCTGGTCGGCATCGACCTTTTCGGTATCAGTCGAATCCACCGCCGACTCCTGGGCGTCAGGCGCATCCTTCAGTTCCGGGTTGAGCGTGCGGTCCGGCGCCGGCGTCGGCGTGCCGCCCAGGTCGATCACGTAGGGGCTGGCGCTTTCCGTGAAGCCGATGGGGTCCTTGAAGTAACCGGAAATGGCTTTCTTCTGTTCGGGCGTCGCCGAAGACATCAGCCAGAGCACCAGGAAAAACGCCATCATCGCCGTCGCAAAGTCTGCAAAGGCAATCTTCCAGGCGCCACCGTGGTGACCGGCGGCATAGCGCTTTACGCGCTTGACGATGATTGGCTGGTTGTTCTCCATGACTCAGCCTTCAACTGCCACGCACGGCCTGCTCGAGCTCGCTGAAGCTGGGCCGATGCGCCGGGAACAGCACCTTACGCCCGAACTCCACGGCCAAAGACGGCGGCATGCCGGAGGCCGATGCCACCAGGCACGCCTTGATGGCCTCGAAGACATTGAGCTCCTCGCGCGCATCATGCTCGAGTGAAACCGCCAGCGGGCCGAAAAAGCCGTAGGCGGCGAGAATGCCGAGGAAGGTCCCCACCAACGCCGCGCCCACATGCTGACCAAGGGCAGCCTGCTCGGCTTCACCCAGCATGGCCATTGTCACCACGATACCCAGTACCGCAGCCACGATGCCGAAGCCCGGCAGGCCGTCGGCGATTCGGTTGACCGCATGCGATGGATGCTCCAACTCTTCCTTGAGGCTTGCCAGCTCCATGTCGAACAGCCCCTCGAGCTCGTGGGGCGCCATGTTGCCGGACGACATGATGCGCAGGTAATCGCAGATATAGGCCGTCATCCGCTCATCCTTGAGGACGGACGGGTACTTGCTGAAGATCGGGCTGGCAGCGGCGTCCTCGATATCGGCCTCGATGGCCATCATCCCTTCGCGGCGGCTCTTGTTGAGGATTTCATAGAGCAGGCGCAGCACTTCCAGATAAAAACCGTGGGAGAAGCGCGTGCCGAACATCTTCAACGACTTCTTGAAGACATGCATGGTCGTACTGCCGGGGTTCGCCTGGAGGAAGGCTCCCAACGCGGCACCGCCAATGATCATCACCTCGAAGGGCTGAATCAATGCGGCGATCTTGCCATGGGACAGAATGTAACCGCCGAGCACGCTGGCGAATACGACGATGATGCCGATGATTTTTGCCATAGAAAGGGGGGCTTGAAGAGTTAGTCGCAAGGGTTATGAAAAACAACCCTTCTAATTATCGGAAATTATGCGCCAGACTATAGCCTGTTCAGGCGAAAAGCCAGATTGGCGCCTCCCTCATGTCAACCGCAAAGCCCATGCCGCGTAGCCTCGAGTCCTGGATCAAACACCTTGATGGCGTGCGCCTGCCGGTTCCGGCAACCTGCCATGAGCGGGTTCGTCGCGCCTTGGGCGACAGCCGTCGCTCATTGCGCGATATCGCGGAGTTGACTCAGGACAGCCCAGCCCTGGCGCTCAGCCTGCTTCGCGAAGCCAACTCTTCCAGCAACATGCTGGCAAGCCCGGCGGAAAGCCTGGAAGTCGCGTTGACCCGCGTGGGTCTGAAGCGCGCAGAAACACTCCTTAACCGCCTGCCGGCCGTCCACGAGAGCGACATCCCACAAGGCCTGCGCCAACTCCAACTGATCGGCCAGCACGCCGCGCAGCAGGCCAGCGGTCTGTTCGCGGCGCGCCTGGCAAGGCTCTGGCAGGAGATTCACTGGAACAGCCTGCTCTTCCTTTCGCCCCTGTGGCCATTGCTGGCCAGCCAGCCGCAACTGTTCGAGTCCTGGGAGCAGCGGGTACTGGGCAAGGGCGAGCCGGCCCGCAAGGTCGAGTTGGAGCTTCTTGGAGTTCCACTGCTTACCCTGTGCCAGGCAGTAGCCGAGCACTGGCGACTTCCCGAATGGATCGTCCAGGGTTACCGCCTGCTGAACAGCGACCGCCGGATGCTGGTCAGGGCGCTGCACGTGGCCCGCGACAACGAACACCCCCTGCATCAGCAACAACTGCTTGATGCCGACCCCGCGCTACGCCGCTGGCTGACCCAGCCCAGCAATACCATCCTGCTCGCCAACGGTCTGGCACTTTCCGCCCACGATGGCTGGAACTGCGGACACAGCCTGCGCTGGCAGCGCCTGACGGGATTGTTCCTGCACCTGCCTCTGGCCGAGCTGCAGCAGCAAGTCCACCAACACTCCGTATCCAGCGCCCACCAACACGCGCGCAACGACCTCTGGCATCCGGCACTGGCCCTTCTCTGGCCCTGGAGCCGCCGACGTCTGCAAACCGAGCCCGCGGCAGCGCCGGCGCCTTCGTCCCAGGCCATGGAAAACTGGCGCAAGCACTGCGCCGAGTTGCTGCGCGAACCCAGCCCCTATGCCAACGTGGTTCAGTTGGCGGCCTGCGCACGGGATGCGCTGCAAGGCTGTGGCATGCGCCGCACCCTCCTCCTGCTGGCCGACCGCAATCACAGCCGCCTGCTTGCCCAGCAATCGGCCGGTCTGCCCGCAGAGGCGAACCGCCTGCAGCTGGACCCGAGCCAGAGTCAGGTCCTGCGCCGCCTGCTGACCCAGCCTGCCCAACTGCGCCTGGGACCGGACAACTTCGCCCAGTTTTCGCCGCTGCTGCCCGGACAGATCAAGGAGCTATTCCCCGGGCACCACCTGCTGCTGCGTTCCATCGCGATCAATGGTCGCACCGTCATGCTGGTGATCGCCGACCAGGATGGCGCACCCTTTTCCGATCTCAGCTTACGCGCCTTCACCAAGACCGCGCAGTGCATCGAGCGAGCGCTCGGCAACTTCGCCAATCGCGGCCGCTAGGCTTTCCGCTACAATCCGTTCCTTTTGCCCAATCCGGAGGCTCCCATGCCTGCCTTCCCCTCGCTTGCGCTGGTCATTGAACCAGCCGATCTGGCGCAATACCTGGGCGCCAGCGACCTGATCCTGGTGGACCTCACCAGCGCCGCCCGCTATGCCGAAGGCCACCTGCCCGGGGCCCGCTTCGTCGATCCGAAGCGCACCCAGCTCGGCCAACCGCCGGCTCCTGGCCTGCTGCCCTCCCATGCGGACCTCGAAGCACTGTTCGGGGAGCTTGGCCATCGTCCAGAGGCGACCTACGTGGTCTATGACGACGAAGGCGGCGGCTGGGCCGGTCGCTTCATCTGGCTGCTGGACGTCATCGGCCATCATCGCTACCACTATCTGAACGGCGGCCTGCACGCCTGGCTCGCCGAGGGTCGCGAAACCACCCAGGACACCCCCGCACCAGTGGGCGGCCCGATCAGCCTGACGCTGCACGATGAACCCACCGCGACGCGCGAATACCTGCAAGGCCGCCTGGGCGCTGCGGACCTGGCCATCTGGGATGCCCGCAATCCAAGCGAATACAACGGCACCAAGATACTGGCCGCAAAAGCCGGGCACATCCCCGGCGCGATCAACTTCGAGTGGACTGCCGGCATGGACAGGACCCGGGCCTTGAGGATTCGTGAAGACATGGCCGACATCCTGCGAGGACTGGGCATCACCCCGGATAAGGAAATCGTCACCCACTGCCAGACCCACCATCGCTCCGGCTTCACCTATCTGGTCGCCAAGTCCCTCGGCTACCCAAGGGTGAAGGGTTATGCCGGCTCCTGGTCCGAGTGGGGCAACCACCCGGATACTCCCGTCGAGGTCTGAGACTTCCGCCCGCCAAGGACTCCCCATGAAAGAACGCCTATTCATCATCAGTCAGTACCTGCTGCCCCATAACCTGCTGTCCCGCCTGGCCGGCTGCATCGCCGAGTGCCGCGTGCCCTGGTTCAAGAACGCCTTCACCACCTGGTTCGCCAAGCGCTATCAGGTGAACATGAGCGAAGCCATGGTCGAAGATCCCCAAGGCTACGAACACTTCAATGCCTTCTTCACCCGCGCCCTCAAGCCAGGCGCACGCCCACTGGATAGAACCCCGGGCGCAATCCTGTGCCCGGCCGATGGAGCCATCAGCCAAGTGGGTAGCATCGAGCACGGGCGCATCTTCCAGGCCAAGGGGCACAGCTTCAGCGTGCTGGAGCTGCTGGGCGGTAATGCCGAGCGCGCAGCTCCCTTCATGGGTGGCGAGTTCGCAACCGTCTACCTCTCGCCGAAGGACTACCACCGGGTCCACGCCCCGCTGGGCGGCACCCTGCGAGAGATGGTCTATGTGCCGGGCCGACTGTTCTCGGTGAACCAGGCCACGGCTGAAAACGTTCCGGAACTCTTCGCCCGCAACGAGCGCGTGGTCTGTCTGTTCGATACCGAGCGTGGCCCCATGGCGGTCGTCCTGGTCGGTGCGATGATCGTTGCCTCGATAGAAACTGTGTGGGCTGGCCTGGTCACCCCGCCAAAGCGTGAATTGAAGACGTTCAGCTATGACGAGCAGGCGCGAGCGCCGATCACGCTGGAGAAAGGCGATGAGCTCGGGCGCTTCAAGCTCGGTTCGACCGCCATCGTCCTGTTCGGACCCGACCAGATCAGTTGGGCCGAAGGAGTGTGGCCAGGCAGCCAGGTAACCATGGGACAGCTCATGGCTCTGCCCAAAACCACCAGTTGAACCTGGGCGCCTGGACGAGGCATGCCCCCGCCCAGGCGCTTCACCGCACCAAGGCCCAACCTTGGGATCTGCTGCCGGAGCTGGCGGATGCTGGTAGAGTGCAGAAACAGCGCTAAAGCGCCTTGAGACGTCGGAGTTGTCGAGTCGGATGGATTACCAGAGCCCTCACCTGCTATTGCGTGTCCCCACGCCAAGCAAGCAGAGCCTATCCTTCTGCGACGCCACTCCGCGCGGCCTGACACGCTGGATCGCCCATCTGCCCAAGGCCAACCTTGGCGAAACGGCACGGCAGCTCTACCAATGCCTGGCCGAACTGAACCAACTGGCGACCCCCTCGGAGAATCGACTGCAGCTCCTCGAACTGCTTCGTCCCGAGGTGCACTTCGTCTGCTTGCACCTTGAGCGGCATTTCCTCAACCAGGCGATCGTCCTCGACGAACGTCCGCGCAAGGTAGCCAGCCTTTGCCAGGCGCTGCAGAACCACCTGGCCATCGGTTACAAGCTCATTGTCGTGCACGAGGCCCCTCGCCCGGGACGCGAGCGCGCACAACTGCTGACGGTCGCCGTGCAGCGCGCAATGCACAGCCTCAACGGTCCGCTGATTCGCTCCAGCCAGTTGTACTGCCCCGCCCCCGAAGGGCTCTGGCTGGAACTCCACCAGCTTTATCAACTGGCGCAAAGCCGCCAACTCCAAGGTATCGTGGTGCGCGACCCACTCGCCCGACACACTCAGGGGCTGAGCGTCGAGCAGACCTATCTGGTCGCGCTGCTACTCGGTTGCGCACGCTGCAACCAGATGCGCCAGATTGGAATCGCGCGCCTTGCCGAATCACTCGAACCCTGGAGCGCACTGGTCACCTTGCAACGAGCCGACCAGCCCTCCAGCCTGTTCGCCGTGGCCCCCTTGCTCGATGGACCGCCCCGCTACAAGTCGCTGTTTCAGGACGTGGAGCCGCAAAAGCTACTTGGCCTTGACCCCTCGCCGCTGGTCCACGCCATCAAAGACCACTTGCTGCTTCCCGCAGAGCAACGCGAGCAATCCAGACTGCTGGTTCCCGAAGGGCTGAGCCTGGACCTGCTTCAGCATCTCAGCTCGGCGTGGGGCGACATTTCCGAGCGCACGTTCCAGCGTAATCCCGGCCAAGGCAGCCTGACCCTGTGCATCGGCATGAGCGCGTTGCACTTCTTCCTCGCCGGCAATACGCCGTTCAGTGACGTACTGAAGCTTCCCCAGGAAGCCGGCCAGGCAGTTTTCAACCCGCAACTCAGAAAACCCGCTGCAGATATCTGGGCAAAGGCCTTCGATGCCCAGCCGGCACGCACAACCTGGCATACTGATTTGCCCTTGGAGGAAATCGAGTACGCACGTCCAGCGTCCAGTGGCAATCAGCAGTCCACCGGCTTAGAGGACTATCCCACCTATAGTGTGGCCGTAGTCAATCACAGTCCTGGTGGCTACTGCCTCAGCTGGCCCAAGGACGTGCCTAGCCAACTGCAGGCTGGCGAACTGCTGGGTGTACAGGACGCTCCAGGTCAAGGCTGGAGCATTGCCGTGGTCCGCTGGATCCGCCTGGTTCGGGGCGGCGGGACGCAAATGGGCATCGAACTGATCGCCCCGCACGCGCAGTCATGCGGGGCACTGCTGCTGCGCAAGGATGAAAGAAACAGCCACTATCTGAGAGCCCTGTTGCTTCCGGCAGTCGGTGCCATCTCACAGCCTGCTACGCTGATTACACCCCGCCTTCCCTTCCAGGAAGGCAATAAGGTGCAGATCAACCTGCGCGGGGAAGAACACAAGGCCGTGCTGACCCGTCGTCAGACCAGCACCGCCAGTTTCAGTCAGTTCGAATACCGCACGCTTGAGCATTCCGCGCCACCAAATGGGAAGTCCAGCACAACCCTGGGAGGCCATGCCCAGAGCGGCGACGAAGACTTTGACTCGCTATGGAAGTCGCTGTAGATTCGCCAACCACTACCATTTGTCGCCTATTTGCGCCCGTCCGGCGCTAAGTGCAGGCCATGGCCATCGAAAAGAAAACGATCCGCCTGCTGATACTGGAAGACTCGCAGAACGAAGCCGAGCGTCTGGTCAGCCTGTTCCGCAATGCCGGTCGCGCGACCCGCGTCCACCGCATCCTCTCCAACGACGATCTTGTCGAATCTCTTCAGCAAAGCTGGGACATGCTGGTCGCGGCCCCCAGCAGCGAACTACTCGCCCCGCTCGAAGCACTCAACACCCTGCGTCGCCAGTCCAAGGACATTCCCTTCATCCAGCTGGTTCAGGGCAACGACTCCGATCTGATCACCGAAGCCCTGGCCCTGGGTGCCCAGGATGCCCTGCCCCAGGGAGAGGACGAACGCCTGGTGCTGGTGGCCAACCGCGAACTGGCCAACCTCGAACAGCGCCGCGGGTTTCGAGCTGCCGAAGTGAGCCTGCGCGAGGCAGAAAAACGCTGCCAGTTGCTGCTGGATAGCTCCGTCGACGCGATCGCCTATGTGCACGACGGCATGCACATCTACGCCAACCGGGCCTATGTCGAACTCTTCGGCTACGACGATGGTGAAGAGCTGGAGGGCATGCCGATGATCGACCTGGTCGCCAGCAACGACCAGGCCAGCTTCAAGGACTTCCTCAAGAACTATCGCGACGGCAATGGCGCGGGAGAGCTGACCTGCAATGGCTGCAAGGTCGATGGCCAGGCATTTCGCGCACACATGAGCTTCTCGCCCGCCACCTACGACGGAGAGCCGTGCATACAGGTGGTGATCCGCACTGAAACCGATAACTCGGAGCTGGAAGAAAAGCTCCGGGAGATCAGCAGCCAGGATCTCGTCACCGGCCTGTTCAACCGCGCTCATTTCAACGAACTGCTGGATGCAGCCGCCGAGCGTGCAGTGAAGAGCTCACAGCCCTCCAGTCTTGCCTATATCAAGGTCGACCGCTACGCAAACCTACTGGCAGAAATCGGCATCGCCGGCATCGACCTGCTGCTGACCGACCTGGCCAACCTGCTGCGCACCCACTTTGCCGGTGACGCAAAACTGGCCCGCTACGGCGATGACGTATTCAGCGTGTTGCTGCCCGGCCTCACGCCCGAACAATCGGAAGAAGGACTGCACGCCCTGCTTAAGAAGGTCGACAGCCACCTGTTCGATGTCAGTAGCCGTACCGTGCAAATCTGCCTGTCTATCGGCATCGCCGGCCTCAACGATACTACCCCCAAAGCCCAGGAAGTCGTCGACCGCGCCCACCGCTGCGCCGACGAACTCAGCAATGGCAATTCGCTGAAACTCTACGATCCGGCCGATGAACTGGCGGCAGCGGCAAATCGCGGAAGCCTGGTGGCCATGGTCCAGCAGGCCTTGGAAAACAACAGCTTCCGCCTGCTGTTCCAGCCGATCATCAGCCTTCGCGGCGACAATTTCGAACACTACGAAGTGCTCCTGCGCCTGCTCAGCCCGCAAGGCGAGGAAGTTCCGCCCGCCGACTTCCTGGACGCAGCCAGGAATGCCGGCCAGGCCGAGAAGATCGACCGCTGGGTGATCCTCAATTCGATCAAGCTACTGGCTGAACACCGCGCCAAGGGCCACAACACGCGCTTGTTCATCCACCTGTCCGGCGCGAGCCTGCAGGACCAGACCTTGCTGCCATGGTTGAGCGTTGCACTCAAGGCTGCCCGGCTGCCCGCGGATGCCCTGATCTTCCAGTTCAGCGAACCCGACGCCATCGCTTACCTCAAGCAGGCCAAGACCCTCACCCAGGGCCTTGCCGAACTCCATTGCCAGGTTGCCCTGAGCCAGTTCGGCTGCGCGCTGACTCCGTTCAACACCCTCAAGCACCTGAACATCGACTTCGTGAAGGTCGATGGCTCCTTCACCCAGGAACTCAACCGGGCCGAGAACCAGGAAACCCTGAAAACCCTGCTGGCAAGCCTCCATGCCCAGGCCAAGCTGACCATCGTGCCCTACGTCGAAACAGCCAGCGTGCTGGCGACGCTCTGGCAAGCCGGCGTCAACTACATCCAGGGTTACTACCTGCAGGGGCCCAGCCAGGCCATGGACTACGACTTTTCCTCCGATGATGAGTAGTCAGCCCCCACCCACAAGAAAGCCGCCCGATGGGCTAATGCTGTTCACTTAGGCATTGGCGGCAGCGCATATGAGGAGGGGCGTGATCGGCCTTCGGAGCAGTCTGCCACCTCGTAGCCCGGATGAATCCGGGTGCAGCGGTTGGACTTTTCCCGGATTTCATCGGGCTACCAAGCTGAAGGCCCCGTAGGAGAGATACCTGCCCAACAGAAACAACTTCGTGATGTAAAACCAAAAACGCCGCCCTCCTGCTGAAGGAAAAGCGGCGTATTTTCTTATGTGAACAGCATTAGCCCGATGGACGGCTTTTCCGTTCAGGCGCGGACCTCAGCCCTCACCATCACGGTCGCGGAACCCGAGCAGGTAGAGAATCCCGTCCAGCCCAAGGGTGGAGATCGCCTGCTTGGCCGACTGCTTGACCAGTGGCTTGGCGCGGAACGCCACGCCAAGACCGGCCAGGCCGAGCATGGGCAGGTCGTTGGCGCCATCGCCCACGGCGATGGTCTGCTCCAGGCGCAAGCCTTCCTTCTCGGCGAGCTCGCGCAGCAGGTCGGCCTTGCGCTGGGCGTCGACGATAGGCTCGACAGCGACACCAGTCAGCTTGCCATCGACGATCTGCAGTTCGTTGGCGAACACATAGTCGATGCCCAGCTTCGCCTGCAACTGCCGAGCGAAATAGGTGAAGCCACCGGAGAGAATCGCCGTCTTGTAGCCCAGGCGCTTGAGCTCGGCGAACAGCGTCTCGGCACCCTCGGTCAGGCGCAGCGACGCACCGATCTCTTCCAGCACATCCTCGGAAAGCCCCTTGAGCAGCGCCAGGCGCTCCTTGAAGCTGGCGCGGAAGTCCAACTCGCCACGCATGGCGCGCTCGGTAATTTCCGCCACCTGCTCGCCAACGCCCGCGGCCTTGGCCAGTTCATCGATGACCTCCGCCTCGATCAGGGTCGAGTCCATGTCGAACACCGCCAGCCGGCGATTGCGGCGGAACACCGAGTCACGCTGGAAGGCGATATCCACATTGAGCGCCTGGGCCACGCTAAGGAACTCGGCACGCAGCGCGACCGGATCGGCCGGCTCGCCGCGCACGGAGAACTCGATGCAGCCTTTGCCCTGGTCGGCCGGCATGTCCAGCGGCATACGTCCCGACAGGCGGTCGATATGATCGATATTGAGGCCGTACTTGGCAGTGATCGAACTCACGCTCTGCAGTTGCTCGGCGGTCACCTTGCGGGTCAGCAGCGTGACGATGTAACGGGGCTTGCCCTGGCCCTCGACCCATTGCTGGTAGTCAGCCTCGGAAACCGGGGTGAAGCGCACCTGCTGATCCAGCTTGTAAGCCGTGAACAGCACATCCTTGAGCACCGCCGAACCCATGCCGGTGTCGGGAATTTCCACCAGGATGCCGAACGACAGGGTGTCGTGGATCACCGCCTGGCCGATATCCAGGATGTTCACTCCACCCTGGGCCAGGACGCCGGTAATGGCCGCGGTCAGACCTGGGCGATCTTCGCCAGTGATATTGATCAGGACAATCTCGCGCAAGGCGCACCTCCCTCAGCGCATGAAAAGGCGCACATTCTACCCACTTTCCGAGCACTTCGAGCATGCCGAACGCTTTGCCGTGCAAGGGCCGATCGTTATACTGCGCCACAATTCCGTCCGAGAAGAGCCGCGCTCTGTGAACCGGCCCACGTCCGTCAAGCCCGATAATTTCTTCCTGCTGATCTTCCATGCACTGCGCCAGCGGCGGGTTCCCATCGCCCTGCGTATCGCCAGCCACAGCCTGTTGCTGGTGGCGCTGGCGCTGGTCATCTATGCCTGGGTCATGGGCATGCAGTTCAAGCAGGCCATGCAGCAGCAGGCCGACGCGCTTGGACAAAGCCTGACCATACAGACGGCCGCATCGGCTACGGAGCTGCTGGTGTCCAACGACATCCTCAGCCTCAACGTCCTGCTCAATAACCTGGTGAAAAACCCGCTGGTGGCCCACGCGGCCATTTACAGCGTCGACAACCGCATCCTTGCCGAAGCGGGCTCGCGCCCGAAACAAGGACTGCTGGGCGAGACCGAGGGACTCTACTCCACGCCCATCACCTTCCAGGAAGTGATCGCCGGACACCTGCGCCTGAGCCTGGACATGGAACAGTTCCAGCAGCCCATGACCATCAGTTTGCAGAGCATGGGCCTGCTGAGCCTGATCCTGCTGGCGCTGACCCTTTCCCTCAGCCTGCGCCTGGGCCGGCACATCTCTACGCCGCTGCTCCAACTGCGGGTATGGCTGCGTGATCCGGACGATCCCGCTCCCGGCGCAGGTCGCCAGGATGAGATCGGCGACCTGGCGCGCCAGCTGCAAACGCGTCTGGTGCCCGAGAAACCCGAACCGGAGCCGGACCCCGAGCCCGAGCCGATCCCGGAGGTCGACTATGCGGAGGCCGATGAGGATGAGCTCGAGGACCAAACGGACGAGGAGCCGAACTTTGAAGTTCGCGACCTGAGCGACAGCAGCTTCGACGAAGACGACGAGGGGACGCCCAGCAAGTTGTTCACGCCGGACGAGGAAGACCCCTTTGCCGACCTGCGCGATGAGCTGAACGAGCCTGCCAGCGCTTCTGCCGTCCCCGAGCAGCCACGGGAGCAGCCGCAGAGGAGTGCCGTGCTGGCAATCCAGTTGGGCGCCCAGGAGCAGCTACGGCGGTTGCCGCGCGCGCGTCTACTGGATCTGCTGCAACGCTATCGAGACTGCATGGACCAGGCGGGCGCGCTCTACAAGGGCCAGTTGCTGACGCTCAATGACGGCAGCAGTTTGATGCTGTTCCATAGCCGCCAGAGCGGAGAGGACTACCTGACCCACGCCTTGTGCTGTGGTGAGTTGATGCGCGCGCTCGGCCATGCCCTGCAGATCGAAGTCGCCGACAGCGGCATCACCCTCCAGTTGCAACTGGGCCTGACCCTAGGCGAAGACCTGTCGGGACTCGGTCAAGGCGATCTCCTGCTCAATGACGCGACGCAGAACGCCCTGGCCCTCAGCCAGCACAGCCGCAACCTGCTGCTGGTCGAACGCGCCATCGCCGACGCGCCACTGGTACGCGAGCGGGCCCGCGTCCGCGCCATCACCAGCCCCGAGGGGGCCTCCTGCGTTGAACGCCTGCTGGAGCCCTACCCATCCCTGCTGGAACGCCAGCTCGCCCGCATGCACGAAGCCCGCGCCCACTAGGGAGCGGCTTCGGCGCCCTCGTTGTTCTGATCACGCTGTGCGCTTTCATCCGTGATGTGGCGCCCCTGCGGGGGGCCTTGGCGATTGAATTGGCTATGTCTGCGTTAGCTGTTACTCGCAATCAATGGCCGGACTGAGAGCCTTGTAGGAGCGGGGGACGCCGAGTTCTTGCTCGCAAACCGGCCCCTTTCGCGAGCAAGCTCGCTCCTACAAGGAATGCCGCCACTTGCAACACTCAACGCAGACAGAGCCAGTGAATTCGCCTCCAAAGATATTGTTCCCACACTCAGCACCGTGGGATACGGTTCAGGGCAGCGATACCCAATCTGCACCCGGCCTTATACCTGCCATTGGGACCTGGCCAACCTACGCGCGCACTCGGCTCCGTTGCCTGGGCTTCGGTCTGGGCCAGAAGGGCCAAAGCACTCAGTCTCAGGACTCAAACGCCCATGAAAAAGCCCGCATCATGCGGGCTTTCATCAACTCGATGCCTGGCAATCAGAAGCGAAAAACTTCCACATCCGTCCTCACCGGCGCCGCCATGGGTATCTTCGGCTGCTGAGGCGGCTTCGCCTTGGCAGGCGCGGCAGGAGCAGGTTTGCGGGCGGGCTCCTCGGCGGCGGCCGCCTGGCCTTCCAGCGGTTTTACCGCCGCCGCCAGTTGTTCCGCCAGTTGCTGCAACAAGTGGCTCTGGGCGCGAACCTGATCAGCCGCCGTGCCGGTATGCGGCTCTTGGAGCCTCACCAGTCGGCTGTCGCGCAGCTTCCCGGCTCGGTCGAGCAAACGCCATTGAGCCTCCAACACCGCCGGGAGTTGGGGACCGGAATCCAGGCGGCTGATAGTCAGCAGTACCTGTACTTCTGGAGTGAAGCCCGGGTTGCCCGGCGCGAGGACCAGGCGCTGACTGTCGAGACGCCAGGAAAGCTGGCGCAGCAGAAGCTGATCGATATCCGCTGCCAGACTGCCGGCCCAGCGACCGTCCGACGCGGCGGTGAGGCTGCCGTCAACCTGACGTTGCAACAGGGTCTCACGCTGCAGGTAATCAGCCACCGTCACTGGCCCGAGCAGGACCGACATGCCGGCTTTCTGCGAAGGAACCTCTGGCGAGCCGGCATCCAGCTGATACATGGGAACAGGCGGACTATGCACACAGCCAGCCAGGCCGAGCAGGCCGGCAAGTACTACCACCAATCGGAAACGCACCACTTTCATCACTCTCATCCACGGCCGCGGTCATTAACGGCCTGCAGTCGAACCCAGGAATTCCGCTTGCGCCTGCAGAATGGCGCAAAGAAGGTGCTTATCATCCGTGAATGTGACGCTGGACTCCAGAGCCCCGCGTCACTTGGTTGGTGTCAGGCCTGGACAATCGGCTCCACCAGGAGCGCATCGACCCGCTGAAAACCGCGCGGAAGCTTGTTGCCACGCCGTCCACGCTCACCTTTGTAATGTTCGAGATCATCGGCCTTCAGCGAGAGCGTACGCTTGCCGGCCTGCAGCACCAAGGTTGCACCTGCAGGCAGCACAGCGAGGTCAGTCAGGTATTCCTCGCGGCTGGCTACGCGCTCGCCAGGGATGCCGATGATCTTGTTGCCCTTGCCCTTGGCCAGTTGCGGCAGGTCACGCACGGGGAACAGCAACAGGCGACCCTCGGTGGTCACAGCGGCCAGCCAGTCATCCTCCAGGCTCCGCAGCGGGCGCGGCGCCACGACCTTGGCCCCATTCGGCAAGCTGAGCAGCGCCTTGCCGGCCTTGTTCTTGGCCTGCAGGTCGGCACCCTTGACCACGAAGCCATAACCGGCATCCGACGCAATCACATAGGTCGCCTCGTCATCCGGCAGCAACACGCACTCGAAACTCGCGCCGGGCGGTGGGGTCAGCCGACCGGTCAATGGCTCGCCCTGGCCCCGTGCAGAAGGCAGCGAATGGGCCGCCAGGGAATAGCTGCGGCCGGTTGAGTCGATGAACACCGCGTACTGGTTGGAGCGCCCCGGCGCGGCCGCCCTGAAGCCATCGCCAGCCTTGTAGGAGAGACCGGTGGCATCTATGTCGTGACCCTTGGCGCAGCGCACCCACCCCTTCTCGGAGAGGACCACGGTCACCGGCTCGGTCGGCATCAGCTCGGTTTCCGACAGCGCCTTGGCCTCGGCCCGCGCGACGATCGGCGAGCGGCGAGCGTCGCCGTAGGTTTCCGCGTCCTTGATCAGCTCCTCGCGCACCAGCTTCTTCAGTTTTGCTTCGCTGCCGAGCAGCGTCTGCAGCTTTTTCTGTTCCTTGAGCAATTCGTCCTGCTCGCCGCGGATCTTCATTTCCTCCAGCCGTGCCAGCTGGCGCAGGCGAGTATCGAGGATATAGTCGGCCTGGACCTCGCTGAGCTGGAAACGCTCCATCAGCACCGACTTGGGCTGATCCTCGGTCCGGATGATGCGGATGACTTCATCCAGGTTGAGGAAAGCGACCAGCAAACCGTCCAACAGGTGCAAGCGCCGCTCCACCTTGTCCAGGCGGAACTGCAGGCGCCGACGTACCGTGCCGATGCGATAGGTCAGCCACTCCTTGAGCAGGGTCCGCAGGTCCTTCACCTGGGGCTTGCCGTCGAGGCCGATGACGTTGGTGTTGACCCGGTAACTCGACTCCAGGTCGGTGGTGGCGAACAGGTGCTGCATCAGCTCATCGGCATCGATTCGATTGGAACGCGGGATGATGACGATGCGCGTCGGGTTCTCGTGGTCAGACTCATCGCGCAGGTCAGCGACCATCGGCAGCTTCTTGGCCTGCATCTGCCCGGCAATCTGCTCCAGCACCTTGGCCCCGGATACCTGATGCGGCAGCGCGGTAACCACGATGTCACCATCCTCGACGCGGTAGACGGCGCGCATACGCACGGAGCCGCGGCCGGTCTCGTAGATCTTCAGCAACTCGGCGCGCGGCGTGATGACTTCCGCCTCGGTGGGGAAGTCAGGGCCGAGGATGTGCTCGCAGAGCTGCTCGACAGTCGCATCCGGCTCGTCCAGCAGTCGCACGCAAGCCGCCGCGACCTCGCGCAGGTTGTGCGGCGGTACGTCGGTGGCCATTCCCACGGCGATGCCGGTGGTGCCATTGAGCAGCAGGTTGGGCAGGCGCGCCGGCAGGGTCGCTGGCTCGTTCAGAGTGCCGTCGAAGTTGGGCACCCAGTCCACCGTGCCCTGGCCGAGTTCCGACAGCAGGACCTCGGCATAGCGCGACAGGCGGGCCTCGGTGTAACGCATGGCGGCGAAGGATTTGGGATCGTCAGGTGCACCCCAGTTGCCCTGCCCGTCCACCAGCGTGTAGCGGTAACTGAAGGGCTGGGCCATCAGCACCATGGCTTCGTAGCAGGCGGAGTCGCCGTGGGGGTGGAACTTGCCGAGCACGTCGCCGACGGTACGCGCCGACTTCTTGTGCTTGGAGTCCGCATCCAGGCCCAGTTCGCTCATGGCATAGATGATGCGCCGCTGCACGGGCTTCAGGCCGTCGCCGATGTGCGGGAGGGCGCGGTCCATGATCACGTACATGGAGTAGTTCAGGTAGGCCTGTTCGGTGAAGTCGGCCAGGGAGCGACGCTCCACGCCTTCCAGGCTCAGATCGAGGGATTCGCTCATGCGTGCCTCACGGGGAAGTGACTTGGCGCAGCACCAGGGTGCCGTCGCGCTGGGTGAATTCGAGTTGTTTGAGAGCGCTCATGCCGAGCAGCACCTCGTTGCCATCCAGTCCCGGGACGATGATCGCCGGTACCTGGGTCAGGCGGATGTCACCCAGGCGCAGCTCGCGCAGCCGGGTGCGGTGGCCGGTCACCCGGCCGTTGGCAGTGCTCACCGTGATCGGCGCACCTGGCTCAAGGCCGAGGCGCTCGGCCAGGGCAGTGGGTACCGCCACCTGGGTGGCGCCCGTGTCGAGCAGGAAGGTGACGCTGGCGCCGTCGATGCGCCCGTCCAGCAGGTAATGCCCTTGGCGGCTGCTGGCCAGGCGCACTTCGATGTAGCCATCGCCATGCACCGACTGTGGCGCCCGGTTCGGGTTGCGCTGCTCCGCTTCCCAGATGCCAAAGAAGTGCGCGGTGAGGAACAGGCCGATACCCCAGGCGAGCACCAGCATGACCCTTCCTGCGCGCCTGCCCGGCGTCTGTGTCGTCATTTCGCGCCCCAACCGTCCTTGGGTGCGCTGAAGCGCCAGACAATCGGCCGGCGCTCGCCATCGGCGCGTGCCTTGCCGCCGTTGTCGAGGCCTATCCAGGCGCCTCTCGCATCGATCCAAAGCCCCTCAGCGACACCGAAAGGCATGCCGTAGCCCCGCGTATCGGCCATGGCCTCTTCGACGAACGACCAGCAGCGCTCGACAACACCCTTGCCTGGCGTGCGCCGGCAGATTCGATGGGCCAGGCGCTCGAGGGTGAACAGCTTGTCGTTGAAGAAGGCGACATCCGAGAAGTCCCGGGCGATCTGCCTCTCGCTGCCAGAAGGTGCCGGTGGGAGTTCGGTACCGCCCTCGGTGAAGAGTACGCAGCTTCCGACGCAGCGCCAGCTGGTCTGCTGCTTTTTCACCACCATCAGGCCACGGCGCTCGCGCTCTGCCGCCAACCAAAGGCGCTCACCCGCCAGGTCGACGGCTATGCCTTCGAGCAGGGCGTTGAAGTTCAGCAACATGCCGCTTGCACGCGCCTGGCGCACCAGGGCATCGGGCAGGAGTAGCCAGTTTGGTTCGCCGGCACGCGGCACTTGCAGCACCGCCGCATGGGTTTCACTCACCAGGTAGCGATTTCCGAGGGAGTCGCAGCTGATGCCTTCGAAATCCAGCTCGTTACCACGCACCAGGCTGAGCAGCTGACCTCGCGCACGCACGCCCCAAGGCAGGTTGCTGGGCGGTGGAGGCGGCGCAATGAAAGGCTCCGCTTTGGCCTGCATCAGGCCGCCCACCGGCGTGAGGTGGAAAATGCGGTCATCGATCCGATCAGAAACCACCTGCAACTCACCATCGCAATAGGCGAGCCCCGACAGGTTGCCGTCGGGCATGCCGGCCACCGGATACTCGGCTTCGAGCCTGAGTTGCTCCGGCGCCTCGGAGGCCCAGAGCGGAGCGATCAGGAACAGGCCAAGCAGGCTGAGGATCCCCCTCACACCATGACCTCGGCCAGATTGCCTTTGGACTCGAGCCAGGACTTACGATCGCCCGCACGCTTCTTCGCCAGCAGCATATCCATGACCTCCACCGTGCCCTCGGTATCCTCCAGGGTCAGCTGGACCAGGCGGCGGGTATTCGGGTCCATGGTGGTCTCGCGCAATTGCAGCGGGTTCATCTCGCCCAGGCCCTTGAATCGGGTGACCTGCGGCTTTCCGCGTTTCTTCTCCGCAGCCAGGCGGTCCAGGACACCATCGCGCTCGGCCTCGTCCAGGGCGTAGTAGATTTCCTTGCCCAGGTCGATCCGGTACAACGGTGGCATGGCCACGTATACGTGCCCGGCTTCCACGAGCCGACGGAAGTGGCGAACGAACAGGGCACACAACAGGGTCGCGATGTGCAAGCCGTCGGAGTCGGCGTCGGCGAGGATGCAGACCTTGCCGTAACGCAACTGGGACAGGTCATCCGCGCCCGGGTCGACGCCAATGGCGACCGCAATGTCATGGACCTCCTGGGACGCCAGCACCTCGCCGCCGTCCACCTCCCAGGTGTTCAGGATCTTCCCGCGCAACGGCATGATCGCCTGGAACTCCTTGTCCCGTGCCTGTTTGGCCGAGCCGCCGGCGGAGTCACCCTCCACCAGGAACAGTTCGGAGCGCAGCGGGTCCTGGCCAGCACAATCCGCCAGCTTACCCGGCAGCGCTGGCCCCTGGGTGATCTTCTTGCGCTCGACCTTCTTGCCCGCCTTGAGGCGCCGGCCGGCGTTACTGATGGCCAACTCGGCCAACTGCAGGCCGAGCTCGGGATGGGCGTTGAGCCAGAGACTGAAGGCGTCCTTGACCACGCCGGAGACGAAGGCGGCCGCCTCCCGCGAGGACAAACGCTCCTTGGTCTGTCCGGAGAACTGCGGCTCCTGGAGCTTCATCGACAGCACGAAGGCGATACGTTCCCAAACATCCTCAGGCGCCAGCTTCACGCCACGTGGCAACAAGTTGCGGAATTCGCAGAATTCGCGCATGGCGTCCAGCAGGCCTTGGCGCAGCCCGTTCACGTGGGTGCCGCCCTGAGCCGTGGGGATCAGGTTGACGTAGCTTTCCTGCAGGGACTCACCACCCTCCGGCAGCCACAACAGGGCCCAGTCCACCGCCTCCTGGTTGCCGGCCAGACTACCGACGAAGGGTTCGTCGGGCAGCCGTGCATACTCGGCAACGGCATCCACCAGATAGGAGCGCAGGCCGTCTTCGAAATGCCATTCGACGCGCTCGCCACTGGCCTTGTCCTCGAAGCTGACCGACAGCCCCGGACAGAGCACCGCCTTGGCCTTGAGCACATGCTTGAGACGGCTGACGGAGAACTTGGGGGAGTCGAAATACTTGGCGTCCGGCCAGAAATGCACGCTGGTGCCGGTGTTGCGCTTGCCGACGCTGCCGATGCCTTCCAGCTCGCTGGCCTTGAAGCCATCGGCGAAGGTCATGCGGTACTCGCTGCCATCGCGCTTCACCCGTACTTCGACACGCGTGGACAGCGCATTAACCACCGAAATGCCGACTCCATGCAGGCCGCCGGAAAACTGGTAGTTCTTGTTGGAGAACTTGCCACCGGCGTGCAGCTTGGTGAGGATCAGCTCCACGCCAGGCACGCCCTCTTCGGGGTGGATATCCACCGGCATGCCGCGCCCGTCGTCGATCACTTGCAGCGAGTTGTCCTCGTGAAGGATCACCTGGACGCTGCTTGCGTGGCCGGCCAAGGCTTCGTCGACGCTGTTGTCGATGACTTCCTGGGCCAGGTGGTTGGGCCGGCTGGTGTCGGTGTACATACCCGGGCGCTTGCGCACCGGGTCCAGGCCGGAGAGGACTTCAATGGCATCCGCGTTGTAAGTAGCCATGGATTCCCTTTCGTTCAGAGGTCGGAAAAATCGATGTCACGCCACAGCTGCGCGGGAAAGCCGGCGAAGGCCAGCAAGGCGGGCAGATGGGCAGGGAAGTGTTGGAAACCGTGGTCGCCGCCGGCCTCGATGCGCAAAGCGCAGGCTCGGTAGTAACGCTCCGCCTGGCGATAATCCAGGGTTTCGTCGGCCGTTTGCAGCCAGACCTGGAAGCGGGCCGGATCCTTCGGCGCGGGCACTTCCAGCTCGGCCAGCGCCGCGACGTGGTCCAGTGTCAGCTCCCAAGTCTCATCGCTGTAGTAGTTCTTCTGTGGCCCCAGTCGCCCGTCGAACAGGCGATGCGGGCTCACCGCCGGGTTGATCAGCAGGGCTTTCAAGCCATGCCGTTCGGCCAAGTGGGTCGCATAGTAGCCGCCCAGGGAGCTGCCGACCAGCACCGGGCGCCCGAGCTCCGCGATCGCCACTTCGAGCTGGTCGATGGCCACGCGGGGGTGATGATGCAAGTCCGGCACGCGCAGTCGGTCGGCAAGGCCGATGCGCTGCATGACCACGCTCAGCTGGCGTGCCTTGAGCGATGCGGGCGAGCTGTTGAATCCATGGATGTAGAGCAAGCAGGGCTGATGGGTCGACACGCGGGTTCCTGGCAGGTCGGGGAAAGAATGCTACTTCTTGCCGTGCCGCAGGCCGCAGGTCAATAACCCTTGACGCTGTAGTCCACCTCGAAGGCGATCCCGGTGACCCGGGACACCCCGGTTTCCAGGCTGCCATCGGCATTCAGGCGCAGCCAGCGGTAGCCCGGCGCCTCGGTACTGACTCGGAAATCCTCGCTACCAGGCGCAAACTGCACGCAAGTCGACGGCGAAGCCAGGAGGCGCATGCCTTGGAACTGCTCATCGAACTCCTGGTGTACATGCCCCCAGAGCAGCGCGCGAACCTGCGGATAGCGTTCCAGGACGTTGAACAGCCGCTCGGCGTTGCGCACCCCGATCGGGTCCATCCAGGCGCAGCCAATGGGCACCGGGTGGTGATGGAAGGTAACGAGCACATGACGTTCCCCGGCGCTGGCCAGGGCCTGTTCGAGGAGTTCTAGCTGTTCGGCGGGGAAATGCCCTGGCACCGCGCCGGCGATGGTCGAATCGAGCAGGACGACACGCCAATGGGAAAAGTCCGTCACGCTGTCGAGCTGATCGCTACCGGCACACACATCACGCATCACAGGCACTTCGTCGTGATTGCCAGGCAGCCAGCGCGAAGGGGCGGGAATAGCCTCGATCAGCTCGCCAAAGCGCCGGTAAGACTCGACCGAGCCGTCCTGGGAGAGATCGCCCGTGGCCAGCACCAGATCGATTCGAGGTTGCTCTTCGAGAACCCGTGCGACAACCCGCTGCAAACTGTCCCGGGTATCCATGCCCAGCAACCGGCCGTCCGTTTCGGCGAACAGATGGCTGTCGGAAAGCTGCACCAGCAGGACCGACTCGTCAGTAACGGGAGGGAGTGGGCTCGGCAAGACCTTCTCCTTGCACGGAATGATTCCGATTATGGTAGTTCCAGCCAGCCAGGGTAAACCCGCGAAGCGGGACTGGATCACAGTTGAGTGAATCGTAGTGGCATTAAAGCACTACAGGTTCCAACTCGTGACCACAAGCCAGGCAATGACTGAGCCACTCACCGAGGAACAGGTTGAGCTGGCTCTTCTCGTCAGGCTGGTGCATGTCGGCATTGGGATAGGGATACACGCTGCGGAAACGCCGTGCATTCTCGGCACCGACCACTTCTGCCATGCGCGCGTCATGGTAGACGCGCACCTCCAGTTGCGGCGAAGGCAACCACGGCAGGCTGTGCTCTTGGCGAACGTGCAGGGTCGTGGTGTAGGGGCAAGCCTCCACGACATCCAGCGCAAGGACGCCGAGCAAGCGCTCGCCCTGGCTGACAGCGACCCGCCGGGACCCGTGAACCTCGCGCATTTCGGGCAACAGACGCATCAGGCGCGCGTAGTTCGCCTCGCAGGCTGCCTGCAGCCCGATGAGGTCGACCCGGTAGCGATCGCGCAACAGATTCACGTCCACAACCCCCTGACTTCGGTACGGTTCAATGCCAGCCACTGCAGGGCAATCATGCTCGCGGCATTGTCCAGTCGCCCTTCACGCATGAGGGCAAGAGCATCCGCCAGCGAAACCACGTGCACGCGGATATCCTCGCCCTCTTCCGCCAGGCCGTGAACACCTCCGGCCCCGCGACTGTCGCAACGGCCAATGAACAGGTGCACACGTTCGTTCGATCCCCCTGGAGAAGGATAGTAGGTGGTGATTGGCCACAGCGACGTCAATTCCAGATTGGCTTCTTCGATGGCTTCCCGACGAGCGACCTCTTCCGGCACCTCGTCCTTGTCGATCAGACCCGCCACCAACTCCAGCAACCAGGGGCTCTCGCTCTTGCCAAGGGCACCCACGCGGAATTGCTCGATCAACACCACGGCATCTTGCTGCGGATCATAGGGCAGAACACAAACCGCATCATGACGAACGAAGAGTTCCCGATGAATAACCGGCCCCATCGCTCCGGAGAACAAGCGATGGCGCAGGCTCAGGCGATCCAGACGGTAGAAACCCTGGAAACAATTCTCGCGCTCGATGAGTTCGACGGCGTCGGGGCCTGGTTTGAAAGTCTCGGTCATGCGCTGCTCGCTTGGATCGAAGGTCGGTGTTTCGCGCATCCTAACTCGGCTCGGAGCCCGACGCAGCCTCTTTGCAGATCGTCATTCGGCTGGGAAGATGTATGGCTATCACAAGCCTGCGCGCACCGAACTCCGAGCGGCCAGGACAGTCGAACCCAGCGATTTCTGCAATCCGAAACCTGAAGATCAAACCCATGCCCATTGCCAGACTCCTCGCCGTCGCCAGCCTTGGCTTCCTGCTCAGCGCCTGCCAGTCCCTGCTGCCGGGCGGCACCGACAAGCTGGAAGCTCAGCGCCAAGCCTGGGAGCATCTCAAGCCCGGCTGCCAGGGGCAGGACTGCCCCTTGGTGAACATCGACACGCTGAACTTCGCCGACGAACCGCAGCTCGATGCCCTGGTCGAACGACGCCTGCTGCAGATGACCCAGGACTCGCCCGACGCGCCGCTGCCGGCCTCGCTGCAATCCTATGAGCAGGACTTCCTGGCCAGTGCCGAGCCGGGCTGGAGCAGCTACCTGCAAGCCAAGATCCGCGAACAGCACGACAACCTGGTCCTGATCGAGCTGTCCAGCTACCTGTACACCGGCGGCGCTCACGGCATGCCCGGACGCGGCTTCATCAACTACGACCGCAAATTGGCCAAACCGCTGAACCTCAAGGACATGCTGCTGCCTGGGCAGGAAGCGGCCTTCTGGAAGCTGGCCGAACAGGCACACAAACGCTGGCTCGCCGCCAACAAGCTGGACCAGGACCCGGATTACGCCAAGACCTGGCCGTTCGAGCGCACCACCAATATTGGCCTGGGCTACGGCGCGATGCTGCTCAAGTATGACGTCTACAGTATCGCGCCCTACTCCGGCGGCCACCCGGAGCTGCATATTCCCTATCCGCAGCTCAACGGAATATTGAAGCCGCAGTATTTCCCCGGGCGCGGCTGAAGCGCCCGAAGAGGTATTGCAGGCCTCCCGCCAGCACCAGCGCCGGCAGGGTCGCGCCCAGCTCCGGCCAGAGGTTGGCCAGCAGGTGGTAGACGGTCACGCCGCAGGCCCAGGCCAGCAGCGTGTCCCAGCGCAGCCCGGTACGCGGTGCCAGGTCCGCACGGCGGCGACGCAGGACGAAATGATCCACCAGCACCACGCCGAACAGCGGGGCGAACACCGAGCCGATCAAGAGCAGGAAGTTCTGGTACTCGGCCAAGGGCGCCAGCAAGGCAACCAGTGTGCAGATCGCCCCGATGACGAGCGCAAGTTGCTCCACCTTGAACGGCAACAGGATGCCACTGGAAACCGCAGCCGAGTGGATGTCGGCGAACGCCTTCTCCGACTCGTCGAGCAAGATCAGCAGCAGCGGAATGCCCATTCCGGCACCGGCCAGTGCCAACAACAGCGCATTGACGTCGCCACCCTCGGCAAATGCCAGGGTGTAAGCCACGCCCAGCCCCATCAGCCACAGGCACCCAAGGAAGAAACCCAGGGCCGAGCCGAAGAAAACCCCTCCGCCGCGCCTGCCGAAACGCGAATAGTCGGCGATCAGCGGCAACCAGGACAGCGGCATGGCGATCGCAATGTCGAAACCCAGGGCGAAAGACATCGAGCCGTCGCCGGCGCGCGCCATCAGCGCGGACAGGTCGGCACGACGCAGCAGATCCCAGGTCAGCCAGAGGCAGGCGCCCACGAGCAGCCAGATTCCCCAGCGACGCAGGATGCGACGCACGAATGCCAGCGGCCCAGCGACCGCCAGCAGGGTGGCGAGCACGCCGAACAGCAGGGTCCAGAGGGTCGGCGACACCCACAGGCTGCCCTCCCCCAGGCCGCGTGTGGCCAGCAGGCTGGCGGCATCCCGCATGACGATGATCTCGAACGCGCCCCAGCCCAGCAGCTGCAGCAGATTGAGCAGCGCCGGCACGGTCGCGCCCATCGACCCCAGGCTCAGCTTCAGCGAGGCCATCGAGGCCAGACCGGTATCGCTACCGATCACCGCAACCGCGCCGAGCAGCAGCACGCCGACGCCCGTGCCGCAGAGGATAGCCAACAGCGCATCGCTCATCCCCAGACCGGGCGCGAGTAGAGCGCCGACCTGCAACACCATCAGGCCGAGACCGAGGGAAAACCAGAGGGAGAACAGGTCGCGCATTCCAAGTACACGCTGGTCGAAAGCGACCGGAACGGTTGGCGAGTAGTTAGGGGTATTCACGATGGCGGACGCCCTCGAAAGGAAGAAAGGAAAAAGCCGAAAGCCGGGTTCGATGCCCGGCTTTCGGCCTTGCTGCACAGGCTATCAGACCTGTTTGTAGATCACCGATCCCTCGTCCTTGAAGCGTGCGGCCTGTTCCTCGAAGCCGGCCAGGATCGCTTTGCTCTCGTCGCCCAGGCCGTTCTCCTTGGCGTAGTCTCGGACTTCCTGGGTGATCTTCATCGAGCAGAACTTCGGCCCGCACATGGAGCAGAAGTGCGCCACCTTGGCCGAGTCTTTCGGCAGGGTCTCGTCGTGGAACGACCGTGCGGTATCCGGGTCGAGGCCGAGGTTGAACTGGTCTTCCCAGCGGAACTCGAACCGCGCCTTGGACAGCGCGTTGTCGCGGATCTGCGCGCCCGGATGCCCCTTGGCGAGGTCGGCGGCATGGGCGGCGATCTTGTAAGTGATGATGCCGGTCTTCACGTCATCCTTGTTCGGCAGGCCCAGGTGTTCCTTGGGTGTGACGTAACAGAGCATGGCGCAACCGAACCAGCCGATCATCGCCGCGCCGATGCCGGAGGTGATGTGATCGTAGCCGGGCGCGATGTCGGTGGTCAGCGGGCCGAGGGTGTAGAACGGCGCCTCGTCGCAGCACTCCAGCTGCTTGTCCATGTTTTCCTTGATCAGGTGCATCGGCACGTGGCCGGGGCCTTCGATCATGGTCTGCACGTCGTGCTTCCAGGCAATCTGAGTCAGCTCGCCGAGGGTTTCCAGCTCACCGAACTGCGCGGCGTCGTTGGCGTCGGCAATGGAGCCCGGACGCAGGCCATCGCCCAGCGAGAAGCTGACGTCGTAGGCCTTCATGATCTCGCAGATTTCCTCGAAGTGAGTGTAGAGGAAATTCTCCTTGTGATGCGCAAGGCACCACTTGGCCATGATCGAACCACCGCGGGAAACGATGCCGGTGACGCGCTTGGCGGTCAGCGGTACGTAGCGCAGCAGCACGCCAGCGTGGATGGTGAAGTAGTCGACGCCCTGCTCGGCCTGCTCGACGAGGGTGTCGCGGAACAGTTCCCAGGTCAGGTCTTCGGCGATGCCACCGACTTTCTCCAGCGCCTGATAAACCGGCACGGTACCGATCGGCACCGGGCTGTTGCGGATGATCCACTCGCGGGTTTCGTGGATATGCTTGCCGGTGGACAGGTCCATCACGGTGTCCGAGCCCCAACGAATACCCCAGGTCAGCTTGGCCACTTCTTCCTCGATAGAGGAACCCAGAGCCGAGTTGCCGATGTTGCCGTTGATCTTCACCAGGAAGTTGCGGCCGATGATCATCGGCTCCAGCTCCACGTGGTTGATGTTGGCCGGAATGATCGCGCGGCCACGGGCGATTTCCTGGCGCACGAATTCGGGGGTGATCTCTTTCGGAATGGCGGCCCCGAAACTATGCCCGGCATGTTGCTCCTTGAGCAGGCCCGCCTCGCGCGCTTCGGCAAGCTTCATGTTCTCGCGAATGGCGACGTATTCCATTTCGGGCGTGATGATGCCCTTCTTGGCGTAGTGCATCTGCGTGACGTTCTGCCCGGCCTTGGCGCGGCGCGGGTTGCGCACGTGGGCGAAGCGCATGGCCGACAGCTCGGCGTCCGCCAGGCGGCGCTGGCCGAACTCGGAGGTCAGACCCGGCAGGCGCTCGGTGTCGCCACGGTCATCGATCCAAGGCGAGCGCACGTCGGCCAGCCCCTTGCGTACGTCGATGCTGACAGTTGGATCGGTGTAGGGGCCGGAGGTGTCGTAAACGGTGACCGGCGCATTGATCTCGCCGCCGAAGGCGGTGGGCGTCACGTCCAGGCTGATCTCGCGCATGGGCACGCGAATGTCAGGACGCGAGCCTTGGACATAGATCTTCTGAGAACGCGGGAAAGGCTGGATGGATTGCTGGTCGACCTGGGCGATTTCGCTCAGATTCTGTTGTTGTTTTGCGGTCATCGGCTGGCTCCTGGGGTGATGTCGGAGCGAACCTGAAGGCAGAGCGCACCTGGGCTGGTGCAGAGAGGAGCCGCCAGGGGCGACGCATCTTGTTCCCTACGCAGGCCTTAACCTGATCAGGTTCAACGGGATCCGGAACTCTCCGATCTCAGCCTCCGATTCGAGGCACCCCGACAAGAACCCGGCCAGTCTAATCAAGCTCGAACAAGAAAACCAACCCGATGGTCAGAATAAAATGACCGGACCGTCGGGAAATGACGCCAGCCACCTCGCACTCTTCCTTTGTTGCATCCAGGCAACATAGCTTGTTGCTAACTACACTGACACCGCCTGGGAGGCCGCTTGACCGGCCCCGATGGCCCCCGTAGCCTTGCCCGACACCACTGAATCCAGGATTGATCATGCTGCGCAGACTCTCTCTGGCTATCGCCGTGGCCTCCGCATTCGCCGGAAGTGCCTGGGCCGAAGATGCCCCCCTGTCAGCCCGGACGGACCTCGTGACCGTCTACAAGGATGCCGTCGACAACAACGCCGACCTGGCCGCTGCCCGCGCCAACTACGAAGCCCAGCGCGAGGCGGTGCCCCAGGCCCGCTCCGGCCTGCTGCCACAAATCAATGGCGGCGCCACAGCCAACAGTACCCGTACCGAACTGGATGAGCCGTCCAACACCAGCTCGCGCAGTGGCATCGCCTACCAGGCTACCCTGAGCCAACCTATATTCCGGGCTGATCGCTGGTTCCAGCTGAAAGCCGCGCAAGCTGGCACCGAGCAGGCAGCCCTGGAGTTCTCGGCGACCCAGCAGAATCTGATCCTGCAGACCGCCGAGAGTTATTTCTCGGTGCTCCGCGCCCAGGACAACCTGGCCGCCACCAAGGCCGAAGAAGCTGCGTTCAAGCGCCAACTCGACCAAGCCAATGAGCGTTTCGATGTCGGCCTCTCGGACAAGACCGACGTTCTCGAAGCCCAGGCCGGCTACGACACCGCGCGTGCCAACCGGATCATCGCCGAGCGCGACGTGGATGACGCCTTCCAGGCCCTGGTCACCCTGACCAACCGCGAATACAACTCGCTCGAAGGCATCCTGCATACCTTGCCGATCGTCGAGCCCGCGCCGAATGACGCCAAGGCCTGGGTCGACACCGCCGCCCAGCAGAACCTCAACCTGCAAGCCAGTAACTTTGCGGTCGACGCTGCCGAAGAGACGCTGCGCCAGCGCAAGGCCGGCCATGCCCCGACCCTGGACGCGGTGGCCAGCTACCAGAAGGGCGACAACGACAGCCTCGGGTTCAGTAACAGCAACTTCAATGGCGGAACAGGCACCACCTTCGGCAGCGACGTTGAGCAACGCAGCATCGGCCTCGAACTGAATATCCCGATCTACAGCGGTGGCCTGACCAGCTCCCAGGTGCGCGAGTCTTACCAGCGCTTGAGCCAGACCGAACAGCTGCGCGAAAGCCTGCGCCGCCAGGTGGTGCAGAACACTCGCAACTTCCACCGCGCGGTGAACACCGACGTCGAGCAGGTGAAGGCGCGCAAGCAGTCGATCATCTCCAACCAGAGCGCCCTGGAAGCCACCGAGATCGGCTATCAGGTTGGCACTCGCAACATCGTCGACGTGCTCGACGCCCAGCGACAGCTCTACAGTTCGGTGCGTGACTACAACAACGCACGCTACGACTACGTCCTCGACAACCTGCGCCTGAAGCAGGCCGCCGGCACCCTCAGCCCGGCCGACCTGGAGGCCCTGGCCGCTTTCCTCAAGCCTGACTACGACCCGGACAAGGACTTCCTCCCGCCGGACCTGGCCAAGGCCGCCGAAGCCAGCCTGAAGAACCAGACGGAATACTGAGGAATAAAGAAACGCCCCGCATTGCGGGGCGTTTCTATTCCAGGTGTCGAGCGGTCGGTGTGAGGCAGTGGGGGCCTTTCCTGTTGGGCTTCGTGAGCCCAACGGAGCGCTACCTCCGGAGACCAACCAACCCTCGTGCTGCCCCTACTTGGCGGCCCAGCCGTTGAAGCGCTGCTCCAGTTCCTCGCCATGGTCGACCCAGAACTCGACATTCATCGGCAGGGCCTGGGTCATGTTCTGCGGCGAACTCGGCAGCATCTGGGTCAGCGACGGGTCGAGGCTGGCCAGCGTCTTCTGATTGGTCGGCCCGTACGGAATCAGTTTCACGTAATCGGCTTGGTGCTCGGGCTTATTGATGAAGGCGATCAGGCGGTGCGCCTGGTCAGCATGACGCGAGCCCTTGATGATGGCCCAGTAGTCCATGCCGTAGAGGCTTCCCGGCCAGACCACCGAGAAGTTGCGCCCTTCCTGGCGCGCTGCCGCAACGCGGCCGCTGTAGACCGAGGTCATGCTCACGTCGCCCGCCGCCAGCCATTGCACCGGCTGCGCGCCGGCCTCCCACCACTGGATATGTGGCTTGAGTTCATCCAGCTTGGCGAAGGCGCGCTCTACGCCCGCCGGGGTAGCCAGCACCTTGTAGACATCTTCCAGCTTGACGCCATCGGCCAGCAACGCGAACTCCAGGTTGTAGACCGCACGCTTGCGCAAGCCACGCTTGCCCGGAAACTGCTTCACGTCCCAGAAATCGGCCCAGGACGCTGGCGCCTTGGCCAGTTTGTCGACGTCATAGGCCAACGCCACGCTCCACACCATGGACGCCGAGCCGCATTCCTGCGCGGCATCCGGAATCAGCTCGCGGGTATCGCCCAGCTTCTGCCAGTCGAGGCGTTCGAACATGCCCTCGTCACAACCGCGTGCCAGGTCGGGAGCCTCGATCTGCACCAGATCCCAATCGGTGTGGCCGGTATCGACCATGACCTTGATACGCGCCAATTCACCGTTGTACTCGCTCTCGACCAGCGGCTTGCCGTCTGCCTTGCCGAAGGGTTTGAAGAAGGCATCGCTGATAGCTTTCTGCCCGGCACCACCGTAGCTGACCACCACCATCTGGTCGGCGGCCTGGGCACCTCCGACCGCCAGCACAAGGCTGGCCAAGAAACCGTAGCAGGCAGATTTGATGCCTGGATGAGGGCGGCGCGTGATCGGCGACGCCGGGCAGTGGGGATCGGAATGCAGGACAGGCCTGGGCTTTCGACTCATGGCGGTTCACCTCTTGTTTTTGTTGTAGAGCGCCCGGGAAGAGGGCTGAGGGAAAACTAGCCAGCCATAAGTAAAAAAACAAGTTGATTTTTTACTTATGGTAAATTTCTAATGAAAACACAAGAACAACACCCGGCCGGGTCCGGCCGCAGGAGCCCCCCATGTCCGACGTCATTCACTTCAAGCGTGCCGAACAGACCTTCCAGCCTTACTCTGGCCAGCCGCTGGAGCGCGCCGCGATCTGCCGGCTGATCGGCACCGAAGCCAGCAGCACCATGGGCGCGGGCCTGGCACGCTTCGACAACTGTTCCATCAGCTGGACGGTGCTCTACGACGAGCTGATCGTGGTGCTGGAAGGCCGCTTCCGCCTGCGTCTGGGTGATCGCCTGATCGAGGCTGCGCCAGGCGACGTTATCTGGGTCCCGGAGCGCACGCTGTTGGCCTATGAGGGCGACCACGCCTGCGTGTTCTACGCGCTCTACCCCGTCGATTGGCAAACCCGCAACGCCTGATCGCCTCACTCAGAAGGATCCCGCCCATGACCAGTCCCGCATCGGCCTTTCCCCACCTCTTCGAGCCCTTGGAGATTCGCGGCAAGCGCCTGAAGAACCGCATCATGTCCAGCGGGCACGACACCTCGATGCCCGCCGACAACCTGGTCAACGATCAGTTGATCGCCTATCACCGCGCCCGCGCCGAGGGCGGTGTCGGCCTGATTGTGCTGCAGGTGGCCGGCGTTCACGACAGTGCGCGCTACACCTCCCATGTGCTGATGGCTACCGACGATGCCTGCATCGACGGCTACCGGCGCATTGCCGAGGCCTGCCACCAGCAGGGCACTGTCGTGCTCTCGCAGATATTTCACCCGGGGCGGGAAATCATGGAATCCAGCGATGGCCTGCTAGCCGTCGCCTGGTCCGCCTCGGCCTCGCCGAACGAGCGTTTCCGTGTCATGCCGCGCGCCCTCGACCAGGCGATGATCGATGAAATCGTCGCCGGCTACGGCGCCGCCGCCCGGCGTCTGTGCCAGGCGGGCCTGGATGGCGTGGAGATCGTCGCGAGCCACGGCTACCTGCCGGCGCAGTTCCTCAACCCTCGGGTGAATCGCCGAACCGATGCTTACAACGGCGACCTCGACGCTCGTCTGCGCTTCCTCCGCGAGGTGATCGCGGCCGTACGTGCCGAGTGCACCAAGGACTTCATCGTCGGCCTACGAATTTCCGCCGATGAGCGCGACATCGCGGGCCTGACCGAAGACGAATCCTTAAGCGCGGTGCTAGCTCTGCAAGGCCAGCTGGACTACGTGCACATCGTCGCCGGCACTTCCGCCTCCCTCGGCGGCGCCGTCCATATCGTGCCACCCATGGCCATCGAGGCGGCCTACCTGGCGCCGACCGCGGCCAGCTTCAAGGCACGCCTGGAGATTCCGCTGTTCGTCACCGGGCGTATCAACCAGCCGCAGGAGGCCGAACTGATCATCGCCCGCGGCCAGGCCGACGTCTGCGGCATGACCCGCGCACTGATCTGCGACCCGCTGATGCCGAACAAAGCTGCTGCCGGCCGGCATGACGACGTCCGTGCCTGCATCGGCTGCAACCAGGCCTGCATCGGCCACTTCCACCGTGGCTACCCGATCTCCTGCATCCAGCACCCGGAAACCGGCCGCGAACTGCAATATGGCAAACCCAATCCGACTACCCAGCGCAAGCGCGTAATGGTGGTCGGCGGCGGTCCGGCCGGAATGAAGGCGGCCGCCGTCGCCGCCCAGCGCGGGCATGAAGTCACCCTCTTTGAGGCCAGCACCCAACTGGGCGGCCAGGTCCTGCTGGCGCAACTGCTGCCCCGCCGCAGCGAGTTCGGTGGCGCGGCCACCAACCTGCAACGCGAAATGGAACTGGCCGGCGTACAAGTACGACGCAACACCCGCGTCGACCGTGCGCTAGTGGAACAGGAACGGCCCGATCTGGTGATACTCGCCACCGGCGCCAAGCCGTATTGGCCAACCCTGGAACAAGGCGGCGACCTGCAGGTGGTGGATGCCTGGCAAGTGTTGCGGGGAGAGGTACAACTCGGCCAATCGGTGCTGGTCAGCGATTGGCGCGGCGACTGGATCGCCCCGGGTATCGCGGAACGCCTGGCACGCGACGGCCATCAGGTGCGCCTGGCGGTCAGCGGTACGCATTGCGGGGAAAGCCTGCCGCTTTACGTCCGTGACCAGATGGCCGGCGAACTGCATCGACTGGGCATCGCCGTCACGCCCTACGCCCGCCTCTACGGTTATGACGACAGCACCGTCTACACACTGCACTCTGCCAGCGGCGAGGCCATGCTCTTCGAAGAGGTCGACACCCTGGTGCTCTGCCAGGGCCACGAGCCGGTGGACGACCTCGGTACCGAGTTGCAGGGCTTGGTGCCCTTCAAGCGGATCGGCGACTGCATGGCGCCGCGCACCGTGGAAGAAGCCATCTACGAGGGGCTGAAAGTCGCCTGGGAGATCTGACGGCCACGCGTGGTCGCGGCTGCCTTACAATGCCGCGATCGCCGCGCCCGGACCGGAGGAACCATGAGTCCCAGCTTGCCATCGCCGAATGCCGCCACCCCAGCCGAAAGCCAGTTTCTCGGCACGCGCATTCGCGCCCTGCGCAAACGCCGGGGCATGACCCTTAGCGAACTGGCCGAACAGAGCAACCTCACGGCCGGCTATATCAGCCAGTTGGAACGCAATCTGGCCTACCCCTCGATCCCTGCGCTGTTCAACATCGCCCGCAGCCTCGGGGTGACCATCCAGTGGTTCTTCGCCAGCGAGGCCAACACCACGGAAGCCGACAAAGGCTACGTGGTACGCCGCAACAGCCGGATGAGCCTGCATTACGAAGACGGCATCATTGATGAACTACTCAGCCCGCAGCCCAGCCGCCAGTTGGAAATTCTCCATTCGCGGTTCCCGCCAGGCGCCTACAGCGAAGAAAGCTACAGCCACGAAGGTGAGGAAGCCGGCTACATCCTCAGCGGGGAATTCGAGCTTTGGGTGGGCGACAAGCACTTCCTGTTGCAGGAGGGCGACAGCTTCAGCTTCTCCAGCCAGGAGCCACACCGCTACGGCAACCCCGGCGACCGCGACACCCTGGTGCTCTGGGTGATCACGCCGCCAACGTTTTGAGACAGATCACGCTCATAAAGAGCAGAAACGCCTATCGGGAGCCAAGCAAGCGCGAAAGTCCCGCCAGCAGCCTCTCCAGCGAACCCTGGTTGGCCCTCAGCACTGCCAGGCCGGCTTCACGCATGGCAGCCGTGCCGGCAGCATCGTTCCAGAGCCCGGCAACCTGAGTCGCAAGCTCTCCGGCATCCGTCACTTCGAGCAGCGCCCCCGCCTCGCGCAATTGCGCGGAGATCTCGAGGAAGTTGAACAGGTGCGGACCTGCCAGCACCGGCTTGCCAAGCGCGGCTGGCTCCAGCAGGTTGTGCCCGCCGTTGGGCACCAGGCTGCCGCCGACGAAGGCGACATCGACCAAGGCATAGAGGAAGAGCAGCTCACCCATGGTGTCGCCCAGCAACATCTGGGTTTCGCCCGTCACCGGCGCACCACTGGAGCGACGCACCGTGACCAGCCCCTCACGACGGCACAGCTCGAAGACAGAGTCGAAGCGCTCTGGATGGCGTGGCACCAGGATCAGCAAGGCATCTGGCCGTTCATGCAGCAATTGGCGATGGGCAGCCAGGATGACCTCGTCTTCGCCGGCGTGAGTGCTGGCGGCGATCCAGGTTGGCCGCTGAGTCGTCGCCCACTGCACACGCAACTCGAGCGCTCGGGCTGTGAGGTTTGGATCTATGTGGAGGTCGAATTTGATCGATCCGGTCACGCCAACACATTCAGGCCGCGCGCCCAAACGCCGGAAACGCTCCGCCTCGGCCTCGGTCTGAACGGCGATCCAGCTCAGCTCCGCCAGCATCGGCCCAGTCAGCTTTTGGAAACGCGCGTAGCCACGGGCCGAGCGCTCTGACAGGCGCGCGTTGGCCAGCGCGACCGGAATCCCGCGCCTGGCACATTGATGGATATGGTTCGGCCACAGTTCCGTTTCCATGATCACCGCCAGTTTCGGCCGCGCGCGATCGAGGAAGCGGGCCGCTGCCCAAGGCAGGTCATACGGCAGGTAGCAGTGCTGCACAGAGTCGCCGAACAGCGCCTGGATACGCTCCGAGCCCGTCGGCGTCATGCAGGTGATGGTGATCGGCAGGCCCGGATAGCGCGCCTGCAGGGCACGCACCATGGGTGCTGCAGCGATGCTTTCGCCCACCGAGACGGCGTGGACCCAGATGCCGCCAGGCTTGAGAGTCCCGAGGCCAAAGGCGAAGCGCTCGCGGATGCGCCGCGCATAGGCCGGCGCGCGCCAGGCCCGCCAAGCCAGGCGCGCCGCAACCAGCGGCAGCCCGAGATGGAAGAGCAAGGTATAGAGGGTGCGATTCATGGGCGCGGAGCTTAGCGTGACTCGACGTCGATGGCATCACCAACATGCTCAACCCATCGCGTGCAGGTGCTCCGCGAGGCTGTCTGCTAGCCAGAGTGCGGCAGGCCCCAGGGCCTCATCGCGCCGACACACCAACTCCACCACCAGCGACGGTGGCGTCCAGTCGCTGCGTAGTTCGATCAGATGGTCCTGGTAAGCCGGGTACTGCGCCACATGGCGCGGCAGCCAGGCCCAGCCCAGGTCGCGCATCAGCAGTTCGGCCATGACGTAGAAGCTGTCGGCGCGCCACACCTGCGGGCTGAGCTGTTCCCCGCCTGGGTAGTGACTATCCTGAGGCGACATCAACAACTGGCGATGGCGCGCCAGCTCGCGGCGATCGGCATAGGCGGAGGTGGAGGCGGCCAGGGGATGCCCCGCGCCGCAGACGGTCACCATTTCGATGGTGCCCAGACGCTGACGTTCCAGCGCATCGGGCATTTGCTCATGGTGGAACAGCAACCCCAGGTCGGCCCGCCGCTCGAGCAGTTTGCGCGCTACGTCGCCCTGAGCGCCACTGGCCAACTGTACTTCCAGCAGCGGGAATGCCCGGCCCAGCGCATCCAGGCTGGACAGCACCGGCTGGTAGGGCATGGCCTCGTCCTGTGCCAGGCGCAACCGCGCCTCTTCACCGCGTGCCAGTCCCAGGGCTCGTCCTTCAAGGCGCTGGCACTGGCGCAGGACCTCCCGCGCCTCTTCCAGCAGTGCTCGCCCAGCGTCCGTCAAACGCGGCTGCCGGCCGCTGCTGCGGTCGAACAACTGCACACCCAGATCCTCCTCGAGCAGCGCGATGCCGCTGCTGACCGCCGATTGCGCTCGCCGCAGCTGCCTGGCCACCGCAGAAAAAGACTGCCCTTCGGCGACACTGACAAAAAGTCGGATTTGCTCAAGATTCCACTGCATGATCAGATCAACCTATCTCATTAACAGATAGGTAATGACTTTACCCCATCGCTGGAGAACTTAGAATTCCTCCTCATTGAACGGGAGGACCTGACCATGACCGGCTACATCTACCTCGCTATCGCTATCGCTGCCGAAGTCGTCGCCACCACCTCCATGAAGGCCATCGACGGCTTCAACAAGCCGCTGCCGCTGCTGCTCGTGATCGGTGGCTACGCCATTGCCTTCTGGATGCTGACCCTTGTAGTGCGCAGCATCCCGGTGGGAATTGCCTACGCGGTCTGGGCGGGGCTGGGCATCGTGCTGGTCAGCATCGCCGCACTCGTTCTTTACCAGCAGAAGCTGGATGCACCGGCCGTGTTCGGGATGGGCCTGATCGTCTCCGGGGTGGTAGTGATCCAGCTGTTTTCCAACAGCACCGGCCACTGACCCACAACCGCCGCGTCTCAGCCTGTGTTCAACGCTGCATAACCGAACGCGGTAGTTTTCACACAGTCTGGGGCGCCCGTCTGACGCCTGCGGCCGACAGGTTATACTGCGCGCCTGTTTTCCCTTGAGGCGCTCCCATGCCCCAGCCCCTTTCCACCGACGTCCTCATCCTCGGCGGCGGCATCGCCGGCCTCTGGCTCAACGCGAGCCTCCGCCGCCAGGGCTTCGCCACCCTGCTGGTAGAGAACGCCAGCCTCGGCGGCGGCCAGAGCGTGAAATCCCAGGGCATCATCCACGGCGGCGCCAAGTACGCACTGCACGGCGCCCTCACCGGCGCCTCGGAAGCGATCGCCGATATGCCGCGCCGCTGGCGCGAAGCCCTCGCGGGCAACGGCGAACTGGACCTCACCGGCGTACGCCTGCTTTCCGATGCGCACTACCTATGGTCACCCGGCACCTTGGCCGGCAACCTCACCAGTTTCTTCGCCAGCAAGGCCGTGCGCGGCCGCGTCGACCAGGTCAAGGGCGATGCCCTGCCGCCGGCGCTGCAACACCCGAAATTCAAGGGCAAGGTCTACCGCCTCGCTGAACTGGTGCTGGACGTGCCCAGCCTGATTGCGCGGTTAGCGGACCTGGCCGGCGACGGACTGCTCGCTGCACGCGAGGTCGAGCCGCTGTTGGAAGAGGGCCTGTTGGCCGGCCTGCGCCTCGACGGCCGTGAAGTCCGCGCGCAGCGCATCGTGCTCAGCGCCGGCGCCGGCAACCAGGCCCTGCTGCATGCCCTGGGCCTGCAGCAACCCGCCATGCAGCGCCGCCCGCTGCATATGGTCATGGTCAAGGCACCGAGCCTGAAACCGCTCTACGCCCACTGCCTGGGCGGCGGGCCGAAACCACGCGTGACCGTGACCAGCCACCCCGCTGCCGATGGCCAGTGGGTCTGGTACCTCGGGGGCGACCTGGCCGAAGCTGACGGCGTAGCCCGCAACGAAACCGAGCAAATCGCCGCCGCCGAACAGGAGCTGCGCCAGTTGCTGCCGTGGATCGATCTGTCGGCCGCACAGTGGGCCACGCTGCGCGTCGACCGCGCGGAGCCCGCACAGTCCGGCCTGGTTCGCCCGGACAACGCCTTCCTCAGCGAACATGGTCGCCTGCTGGTCGGCTGGCCGACCAAGCTGGCCCTGGCACCCGACTTCACCGACCGCGTGCTGGCCGCCCTCGCCCGCGACGGCGTGGCCCCCTCTTCACATGCGCCTTTACCCGCCCTGCCCCGCCCACCGCTGGCGCAGCCGGCCTGGGAGGAACTGCTCGGATGACCAGCCTGCACCCCTTCCATCGCCCGCTCGGCAGTACCGGCCTGATGGTCTCGCCGCTGGGCCTAGGCACCGTGAAGCTTGGCCGCGACCAAGGCGTGAAGTACCCCAATGGTTTCACCATTCCCGACGACACCGAGGCCCGCCAGCTATTGGCCATGGCCCGCGACTTGGGCATCAACCTGATCGACACCGCGCCGGCGTATGGGCGCAGCGAGGAGCGGCTCGGTCCGCTGCTGCGCGGCCAGCGTGAAGACTGGGTGATCGTCAGCAAAGTGGGCGAAGAGTTCGAAGCGGGCCAATCGCGCTTCGACTTCAGCCCCGAACACACCCGTTTCTCGGTGGAGCGCAGCCTCAAACGCTTGGAAACCGACTTCATCGACCTGATGCTGATCCACTCGGACGGCAACGACGTCGCCATCCTGCAGGAGAGCGGAGTCCTCGAGACCCTCGCCGAGCTGAAACAGGCCGGCAAGATCCGAGCTTTCGGGCTCTCGGGCAAGACCGTCGAAGGAGGCCTTCTGGCGCTGCAACAGGGCGATTGCGCCATGGTTACCTACAACCTCGCCGAACAGGGCGAGAAGCCGGTGCTGGACTACGCGGCCCAGCATGGCAAGGGCATCCTGATCAAGAAGGCCCTGGCCAGCGGCCATGCCTGCTTGGGCGCCGGCGTCGACCCGGTGCGGGCCAGTTTCGAGCTGATCTTTGGTCACCCCGGGGTGACCAGCGCGATAATCGGGACCATCAATCCGCTGCATCTGTCCCATAATGTTGCGACGGCCGCCGCAGTGATCAGCAGCCTGAGCTAGCGCCGCATTCGCGGCCGACCCCGACGCAAGAAGGAGCCGACATGCCGCGAATCCTTGACCGGAAAGACCCCAGCGCCTTCAAGACACTGCCTCTACATGTCGAGGCCAGCGCCGACGCCCTGAGCTACCAGAGCCTGGGGCGGCCGCTGAACTTCTCGCAGATGCTGGAACGCCGCCGGCCAGTACAAGTGAACGACAGCCGGCGTTTTGCGGTGGAGTTGGCCAACCTGGGGGTTTCGGTGCGCCTCACCCTCGGCCTGCAGGGGCGCGATTATTGGCTGGTAGTGCGCCAGCGCCGCCAAGACCGCGGTGATACCGTCCTCAAGCTGATCTCCGGCTATGTGCCAGCCCACGAACTGAACCTGCCGCTGCTCACCGCCATTCAGGAAGTGGCTGAAGAGTGCCTGATCGAAACGCCCGAAGGCTGGCTGGCCGGTCGCTTCGGCGACACCTGGCTGCCGACGCCCTATCAGAAAACCCTGCATTATCGTCAGGCCAACCATTTCCGCCTGAGCCCGCTGTCAGGTGCCGCGCGGCCGGTACGAACCGGAAGCCTGACCCTGCTGGAGCGCCCCCAGGCCTATGTGCACCTGCCTACTGCGTCGCTGCAACTGGTCTACGACCTGCGCCTGGAGCTGCCTAGGGACAGCCGTCACGTGAGCCTCTTCCACGTCGACGAAACGCTGCAGGATGGCGAATTGGTGGCCTGCCTGCAGCGCCGCCGCCCGGACATCTACCTGCTGCCGCTGGCCCAGGGCAAACCCACGGGCGAGTTGCTGACATTGCTCAAGGGCGAGCTGAAACCAGCAAGCACCCGCGGCGTCTGGCTGTCGGAAAGCTTCGCCGAAGCCGATGGCTGGCTGGTACGCGAAGAACGGGTGCGTTGGAAGGACTGGTTGGCAAACAACGGTGCTGCAAAAGCCTGCAGCAGCCGCAAAGCCTGCTGAGCCAGGCGAACAAGATCCAGCGCCTTAGCCTGTAGTTCAATAGGGGAACCCGAACTGAAGTCCGGGCTACGATCAGGGCAGCGCCACCGGGCTACTTCAGCTCGCTGGAAGTCTTGCCGAGCAGCCGCCGCGCAACGATCAGCAGTTGAATCTGCTGGGTACCCTCGAAGACATCGAGGATCTTGGAATCACGGGCCCATATCCCCAGCAGCTCGTCCTCGCCGTACCCCAATGCCCCAGCCTTGGCTTTGGCGATGGAGGCCTCTTTCGAATTGGGCTGCTTGTTGTCGGCCATCCACGCAGCCTTCAGCGCCAGCAGCCGGGCCGCGTCCCATTCGGCCTCCAGGCGATGCCAGGTCGCCTCGGCATCACTCACGCCATACTGAGTCAGCCCCAGTTCATGGACGTGGTTGAGCCGTTACGCCGGAACGGTAGCCTGGGCGTCCACTTCATGAGCCGCCGGGCACAGCACGTCTTGGGCGAAGCCTTTGAGCATGCCGACGAGCATCTGCTGTTCATCGGAGAGCGTCAGCTCGAGCAGGTCGTCCGGGCTGCCCAGAAGTGGTGTTTTCACCGCGCGCCGGGCAGCCTGTCGGAAGCCGGCACGACTGCCGCTGTAGATGAGTTTTCAGAAAGCCTTGCGCAACTTCGGGTGATCCGGCCAATGGGCCTGGGCCACGAGACTCAGAACGGCCAGGGCGCGGCCCTGCGGGGAGGAGGCCCTGGTGTCTCATTCCCTGCAACTGACGATGTCAGGAGAATGCGCGCAGGGATTGTCGGCGACTATGACCGCCTTGCCTCTGGCAATTGGCAGGTCAGCCAGATCCAGCCTGGCTCTGGCCACAAACGACAACGCCCTGCGGATTCAAACCGCAAGGCGTTGTCGTCAGTGGCGTTCGCGGCTGGCGTGTCAGCTGGACGGTGCCGAGCGATCCGAGCCGTGTGCAGCGCCTGGGAATACCAGGCCGCCATCGCAGACCAGGAAGTCGATCCGGTTGTCGGCAAGGGCCTGCAGGGCCTCTTCCGGCGTATTGATGATCGGCTCTTCGTGGGCGTTGAAGCTGGTATTCACCAAGGTTGGCAGTCCGGTCTTCACCTTGAACGCCTGCAGGATGTCGTAGTACAGCGGATTGCTCGCGCGCTCGATGATCTGCGGTCTCGCGGTGCCATCGACATGCACCACCGCCGGAATCTTGTCTGCCCACTCGGGATTGACCTTGGTGGTGATCGTCATGAACCGGCAGGCGTATCGATTCCGCTGGTTGATGTCGTACACGCGCTCGGCATCGACATCCAGGACATAAGGTGCAAAAGGCATGAACTCAGTGCGCTGCAAACGCTTGTTGATGCTGTCGTTGACTTCACGCTGCGCCGGGCTCGCCAGGATAGTCCGCGCGCCAAGGGCACGTGGGCCCATCTCCATGGCGCCATAGAAGATCGCTCCCACCCAGTTATCAGCAAGTAGCTGGGCGGTTTTCTCGACATAGCCGGACTCGCGTTCGACCCGGAAGCCGAGCCGTTCGCCAGCGCTGAGCAAGTCCTCACCGGTGTAGGGCCATCCAAAATACAGGTGATCCAGGCGATCACGCGTCAAATTGGCGAGCCCACGCGTCGCCACCCAGTAGTCGACACAAGCACCGACTGGCAGCCCTTCATCGCCCATTGCCGGGAAAATGAAGACTTCTTCGATCTCCGGCAATGCCGCAACCAGCTGATTCAGGCGCACATTGGAAAATACGCCGCCACTCATGGCGATGTACTTGGCCGGGTTCTTCTTCAGCAGTGCCTGCAACCAGCGCAACACCACCCGTTCGGTACCCACCTGGATGGATGCGGCGATGTCTTCGTTGGAAAGGCCCCGGAACATTTCGCCAAGCGCTGCATGCAGGGCCTTGTTGTCCGCCAACTCGGTGTAGATTCGGCCGTCGTCATCGATCGGGAACAGCGCAACGATCTGATCGGCCACCTTCGGCTGACCGAAGGCCGCAAGACCGGTCAACTTGCCTTCATGGCGGTTTGGTTTGAAACCACAGGCAGCGGTCGCATAGGCGTAGGCCAGCCCAATGGAGGCGCCTTCGTTCTGTGGCTGGTCGAGCAGCGTTTCTTCGCCGCCCCAGATCAGTTTCAGTTGCTGATCGGCAAGCAGGTACGCTGAGTATTGCGCGGCATCGCCACCGCCATCACAGCTCACCAGGAGGGTATCGCCAGACCAGTCGCAATAGCGCAGTGACGACATCACATGCGCACGATGGTGGTTGGCGAAGTGCATGGCGACATCGGCCCGCAGGCCCATGTGTTGGCGCAACTTGGGAAGGTCGAGGAACGTTTCTGCATCCAGGTTCCTGGTACGCATCATCAGCGACCCCAGCGAGCGATCACGCTGCTGGTTGAGCATCTTCCGACGAACATCTCTGAACGGGAGTGCGCCGGTCTTGAAACAGGACACAGGGAACTTCATCCGCGTAAACGCGATCACATCAATCTGGGAACGGGAGATACCGGCAATCCGCAGCACTTCATCCACTGATTGCAGATCGAAGAAACCGCCATCATTCTTGACCCGATTCAGACGCTCCTCTTTGCAGAATGCCAGGAGCTTGTCGTCCGCAAATAGGCACGCACCCGCATCATGCCCCGTATGAATCCCCATGATGTACATAATTCAAAGTTACCTTTTATTGATCAACGACTGTCGATTGAAATAGTGAATTACAGATCGGCAGTCTTATCTTTGTGTCCACTTCATGGCGGCACGGATCAGCTACGCCCATGACAGCCCGCGCGTTCAAAAAAGAGCTCCCCAAGAGCCCTCAGGAACGATCGCGAATCCTGTTGACGATTGCGGTGGTCGAACTGTTCTCCACCAGTCCGAGCACCCTGACCTCACCGCCATAAGCCCGGACGATATCGGCGCCAACCACCTGATCGATGCCGTAGTCGCCACCTTTGACCAGTACGTCCGGCTTGATCTGGGCCAGCAACCGCTCGGGGGTGTCCTCGGTAAAGCTGACCACCCAATCCACTGCGCCAAGGCCAGCCAGCACGGCCATGCGTCGCTCCACGCTGTTGATGGGCCGGCCCGGCCCCTTGAGGCGGCTGACCGACGCATCGTCATTGACCGCCAGCACCAGGCGGTCGCCTTGAGCCCGAGCCTGTTCCAGGTAGGTCACATGACCCGCATGAAGAATGTCGAAACAGCCATTGGTGAAAACGATCTTCTCGCCGTGGGCCCGGGCATCCTCTATCGCGACCAGCAGCTGTTCCAGGCCAAGAACGCCGCGCTCCGAGCCTTGCTCGCGCTGTACCGCGCGACGCAATTCGGGAGCGCTGATGGCCGCAGTACCCAGCTTGCCGACCACGATGCCAGCAGCCAGGTTGGCCAGGGCCACGGCCTGCGGCAGGTCTTCACCGGCAGCCAAGGCAGCCGCCAGGGTAGAAATCACGGTATCACCGGCGCCAGTGACGTCGAACACCTCGCGGGCGCGGGCCGGCAGGTGCAGTGCCTGATGACCAGGGCGTAGCAGAGTCATGCCATGCTCGCCACGGGTCACCAGCAGCGCGCCCAACTCAAGTTCCTGCATCAGCGCGGCGCCCTTGGCCACCAGGTCGGCCTCGTCTGCGCAGTTGCCGACAATGGCTTCGAACTCGCTGAGGTTGGGGGTGATCAGGCTGGCGCCCCGGTAGATGCCGAAGTCCTTGCCCTTGGGGTCGGCCAACACCGGGACACCCGCGCGACGAGCGGCCTGGATCAGCACCTGATGGTTCTTCAGCGCGCCCTTGCCGTAATCGGACAGCACCAGCACCTTGGCCGTGGAGAGCAGACGCTCGACATCGGACGCCACCGCCTCGGCATCAGTGTCGAAGGCTTGCTCGAAGTCCATTCGCAACAGTTGCTGATGGCGGCTCAAGACCCGCAGCTTGACGATGGTCGGCTGCTGCGCGAGACGCTGAAAATGCACGGCCACGCCCGCGGCCTGCAAGCTGTCGGTCAGGCTATCGGCAGCCTCGTCGGTACCGGTGATACCGATCAGCGTGGCGGGTGCGCCAAGGGCTGCGATGTTCAGGGCAACGTTGGCCGCCCCGCCTGGGCGGTCCTCGATCTGATCGACCTTGACCACCGGGACCGGCGCTTCGGGCGAAATACGCGACGTGCCACCATGCCAGTAACGGTCGAGCATGACGTCGCCCACCACCAGAACGGGGGCCTGATCGAAACGGGGCATGGACAGCTTCATGGTGTCTCCGAGCGTCAAAAACGGCGCGGATCATAACATAGCAGCTCTACAGCCCAGAGTTCCCGAATCAGCTGGCAGACGGGTAGGAAGCGCTCGGAGCCCCCTGCCACACGGCATGTCCGCCCCTGGAGGCAATTTGCCGCCGATCATTTCGCTTCGGCAACACCTTCCTCAGCGAACTGATTGGCATGCAGGCGCGCGTAGTAACCATTCTGCGCCAGCAGCTCGGCATGGGTACCGCGCTCGACGATCCGCCCCTGATCCATGACCAGGATCAGGTGGGCTTTCTCGATCGTGCTCAAGCGGTGGGCGATCACCAACGTGGTGCGCCCGCTCATGACCCGGTCCAGGGCCGCCTGGATATGCCGCTCGGACTCTGTGTCCAACGCCGAAGTCGCCTCGTCCAGCACCAGCACCGGGGCGTTCTTCAGCAAGGCACGGGCAATTGCCAGGCGCTGGCGCTGGCCGCCAGAGAGCAACACGCCGTTTTCACCGACTTCGGTATCGAAGCCCTGCGGCAGCTTGTCGACGAACTCCCGGGCGTACGCCGCCTCGGCCGCGCGTTCGATCTCCTCGCGCGGCGTACCGGCCAGGTCACCGTAAGCGATGTTGTTCGCCACCGAATCGTTGAACAGGGTCACCTGCTGGGTCACCAGCGCAATATGCCGGCGCAGGTTGCGCAAGCGATACTGCTCGACATCCACGCCATCCAGCAGGATCTGTCCTTGATTGTGGTGGTAGAAACGCGGAATCAGATTGGCCAGGGTCGACTTGCCGCTGCCGGAGCGACCGACCAACGCCACCATCTGTCCAGGCTCGGCGGTAAAGCTGATGCCCTGCAATACGGGTTTGTCCGTGCCGGGGTACTGGAAGCTCAGGTCACGCACGTCGAGACGGCCACTGGTGCGCTCGCGCTCGACGGTGCCCTCGTCCAGTTCGGGTGTTTCGTCCAACTGCTCAAAGATGCTTTCGGCACCCGCGACGCCTTTCTGCACCGTGGAGCTGACTTCTGAAAGCTGCCGGATGGGCTTGGGCAATAGGCCCGCGATGGTGATGTAGGCCACCAGGTCCCCCGCCGAAGCATCGCCGCGCAGCAGCAGCACCAGGAACATCAACACCGCCATGGCGGAGAAGATCACCAGTTGCAGCATCGGCGTGTAGATGGCGGACGTCTTGGTCATGCGCAGCTGTTTCTTTGTATTACCCTCACTGGCGTTGAGGAAACGCGCCTGCTCGTAGGGCTCGCCACCGAAGCTGCGCACCACGCGATAACCCTGGATGGTCTCGGACGCCACGTGGGTCACGTCTCCCATGGCAACCTGGATCTTCTTGCTCTGCTTGCGGAACTTGCGACTGGCGCTGCTGACCATCAGTGCCACCAGCGGCAGGATTGCCAGCATGACCAGCGTCAGCTTCCAGTTCATCCACAGCAGCGTGGCGAACAGGAAGATCACGGTCATGCCCTCGCGGATCACCACCTTGATCGCATCGGTCGCCGCACCTGTGACCATGGTGACGTTGAAGGTGATCCGGGAAATCAGGTGGCCCGAGTTATGGCTGTCGAAGTAGCGGTTGGGCAGCACCAGCAGGTTGTTGAACAGGGCCACCCGCAGATCGTGCACCAGGCCAAGGGAGACCCTGGCCAGGAAATAGTTGCCCAGAAAGGACCCGAGACCCTGCCAGGCGGCAATCAGCACAATCAGCAGTGGCACGGCCTGCAGAAGCTTCAGGTCCCCGACATAGGGCACGTTGGGAAACAGCACGGCATCGGGGTTGGTCAGCCCGTCGACGAAGTACTTGAGCATCCCGCCCAGCATCGGCTGCGTGGAGGCGAAGATGATGAAGCCGATGATGCTGATGAAGAACAGGCCGATGTAGGGCCTTACGTAGCCCAGCAGTCGCAGGTAGATCTTGAGACTCGAGGCCCCGGAGGCGCTGAGGGGGTGATCGGACATGAGCTCACACGTCGACGTTGCCGAAAAAGGCCGAAAAGCTTACCACAGCGGTGGCTGCCCCTAAGCCGAGGATCAATTAAGATGCCGCCTGGCCGGTGGCTCCCCGTCACCGATCCCCGCGCACAGGCGCGATGTGAAGAGTCTGATTGATGAGAGCGCTGCGAGAAACCGAACTCGAGACCCTGCTGCAAGGCGCCAAGACCATCGAGGCCGATGGTCATGGGCTCAAGGTGGCGCGCCTGGCCAATGGCAGCTTCCTGAAGCTGTTCCGCCGCAAACGGCTGCTTTCTTCGAGCCTGTGGTCGCCTCCTGCGCAACGCTTCGCCGATAACGCCAGGCAGCTGGTCAGCCTTGGCATTCCCGCACCGGTAATCATCGATACCTTCCAGTTGCCCCGGAACCGAGCCAATGGCGTGCTCTACGAGCCGCTACCCGGCGACACCCTGCGTAATCACTGGCGAGACCTCGAGCCGGCCAGGCGCAACTCTGAAGTCCAGAGCTTCGGCCGGTTCCTCGCGCGACTGCATCAGCTCGGCGTGTACTTCCGCTCGCTGCACCTGGGCAATGTACTGCTGCTTCCTGACGGCCAGTTCGGCCTGATCGACCTTTCGGACATGCGCATCAGCGGACATCCACTGGCAGCCGGGAAGCGACGCCGCAACCTACAGCACATACTTCGCTACAAGGAAGACGTGCAATGGCTGGTCAAGGAGCATCGCCCTGCCCTGCTCGAAGGTTATGCGCAAGGCAGCAGCGCTGAGTCGGCCAAGTCCCTGGCATCCGCTATCCAGCGCCTTCACCCGAACTGAGGAGATCGTCTGCTCGACGCTCCCCTCACCCCGGATCACTTGCCGATCACCAGCACCGTGGCGCCTTTGGCATTTTTGAAGTCAGCCAGAATCCGACGCCCATGCTTGTCCAGCCAGGGCTTCAACCAGGGCTCGTCCGCCTTGACCTCGATCGCGTAGTAGCGGAACTCGGCAACGTGCTCATCGCTCATGGCCTCCTCACGGCTCATACCCGGGGTGTGATAGCCCCACCCTGCGTAATAGCGAATACGCGGATCTTCGTAGTAGATGGTGTCGCTGCGCTGGAGATTCTGCGCCAGCCAGTGGCCCGCTTCGACGTAGTGGGTTTTCTTAGCCGACAGCGAGATCACATTGGCCAGCATCACCACAACTGCAACCGATGCCAGCACCTTGATCCCGCGCGGGAAACGCCGAGCCAGTTCCGCCATCGCCAGGATCGCGAGCGGAACCGCCAACAGGTTGAGGAAGCTGGTGTAGCGAGAGTTGATGAAGAACTGCTGGACGTAGAAGACCATCAAGACGATGAAGTACAACCCGCCCGCCCAGGCAAATGGCGAAAAGGACTTCAGATAAGGGCGCAGGCTGCGCCAACCATCGCGGAACAGAAAGGGAACACCGAACGGACCAAGCAGCCTGATGAACATCAGCACTGAGGTGGCGAGAAAACCGAAGAACAGTATTTTCCCAGCATCGTCTGCCGAGTATTTCGGCAGAACTTCAGAGCCCAATTGCTCGGCAATTGCCGAGAAGTTATGGAACATCACGCGAGGGTCCAGCAGCGCCAGGTAGTACTGGGCCCGCTCCAGCGGGAGCCGGTCGGTCGCCAGCAGACCGCCAAGGACGGCGCCGCCGAGGAGCATCGGCATCAGCACCAGTTGCAGCATCGAGCGCAGGCCAGCGGCGCTGCGGAGGCCTGGCAGCCGCCACAGGAACAGGGCTCCCATCAACAGGATGGCCTCCAGTCGGAACAGGGCGGCCATCGCCACAGCGGCTGAAATCAGGATGCCGCCAAGCCAGCCACCTCGCTCCTCCCAACGCAGCGCCAGCCATAGCGCAAGTGTCGAGAAGAACCAGAAGCCGAACTCGCGAAGGATCTCACCACGAAACCCATTGAAGGCCGGCATCGCCAGGACCACGAGACACGCCCATCCCCCCACGCCAGGCACTCGTCGCGTTACCGCGTCCACCAACAATGCGCAGGTGCCGGCCATGAAAAGCGCGCACCAGAGATAGCCGATAGCCTCCAGGGAGACTCCGGTAACGCTATGGGTCACACCGATCAGTATCGGGAACCAGGGCCAGTTGAACTTGGCCAGTGTCGCCGCCACGCCTTGCTCGTTGAAGGTTTGCGCAGCATCAAGGTAGAAGGCCGCGTCCTTACTGACCGTGACCTCGAAGTGCACGGCAATCCAGGACAACACCAGACTGCCGATAAAGGCCCAATGGGATGGGCGCAATCTGTTCACCTGACCGAAAAGTCCTTGCATCACAGCTCCAGAATTCATGACCAATGGCTGCTTTGGCGGCCACTTTTACCCATTCAACGTTTCAACCAGAGGCGCAGCGCCTTGCGGCTGTAGGACAGATTGAACAGCACACGCCAGTCAGTCCGGACCGCCTCGCGATAATAATCACGGGCGCCGTCGTGCTCGCCAGCCAGCAGGCAGGTGCGGAACAACGACAGGCAGCGCTGAGCGCGATAGCGCGGTTTGAGTGACTGGAGATCGGGCGACAACTGGCGGAAGACCTCGTCCACCAGCGCCAGGCCGACCTTGCGGGCTGCTGTCGCATTGTGGCGCAGGCTGCCGGGATGCTTGTGGACACGCGCCAGCATCAGGTCGAGAACCTCGACCCGTCCGCGGGTCAGGGTGTAGGCAAACACCGGGATATCTTCGCTGTGGCGCAGATGTTCGGGATAGGGGCGCTCAAGCAGGAGCTCGCGCAGGAACACACAGGCGCCGTGGCTGAGGGCGATCTTCTTGTCCAGCAAGTAGGCCTGGAGCCTCTGTAACGGCGCTCGGGGCACCGGGCTTGCAGGATGCGCGCGCTCGCGACCATCCGGCTCCACGGATACGTGCCCGGCCAGCCAGAGCCCGACGTCCGCTACCTGGCGCAAGTGCTCGCACAGTTGTGGCAGCGCGCCGTGCACCAACTCGTCGTCGGCATCCAGCAACAGTACATAGCGTCCACTTGCGAGGCGTACGCCATGGTTGCGCGCGGCGGAAGGACCGGCGTTGTCCTGGCGCACCCCCTGGAAGCGAGCGCCATAGCGCTCGCCCAGGGCGGCAAAGACCGCCGGAGTGTCATCGGTGGAGCCGTCGTCGACCACCCAGAGTTCGACTTCTTCGGTGGCCTGGGCCAACACTGACTCGACAGCACGCGGGAGGACAGCCGCGTAGTTGTAGCTGGGAATGACGACGCTAAGCAGGGGCTTAGCCGACATTGTCATACCAATCCACACCATCCTTGACGACCAGGATGTCTTCCATGATCAGGTACTGGAGGTCCGAGCCGTAGAACATGTTCAGTGCGTCGGTGGGCGAGCAGATCATCGGCTCGCCACGGCGATTGAGCGAGGTGTTCAGCGACACACCGTTGCCGGTGAGGTTTTCCAGCTCCTTCATCAGGTCATACCAGCGCGGGTTGTGGCGGCGCTCCAGCACCTGGGCGCGGGACGTGCCGTCTTCGTGCACCACTTCGCAGACGCGAGTCTTCCACTCTTCATTGACCTCGAAGGTGAAGGTCATGAAGGGCGACGGATGATCGACCTTGAGCATTTGCGACGCGACGGTGTCGAGCATCGACGGGCAGAACGGCCTCCAGCGCTCACGGAACTTGATCTGCTCGTTGATGCGGTCTGCCACGCCAGGCACGCTCGGGCAGCCGATGATGGAGCGGCCGCCGAGGGCACGCGGACCGAACTCCATGCGGCCCTGGAACCAGGCCACCGGGTTGCCTTCGACCATGATTTTGGCGATGCGCTGCGGAGTGTTCTCGATGCGCTTGAACACCGGCTTGTTCGGGTGCTTGGCACAGGCAGCGATGACGTCTTCGTTCGAGAAGGACGGGCCGAGGTAGACGTGCTCCATCTTCTCCACCGGCACGCCGCGCTTGTGCGAGATGTAAGCGGCAGCGCCCACTGCGGTACCGGCGTCGCCGGAGGCAGGCTGGACGAACAGTTCCTTCACCTCCGGACGAGCGATGATCTTCTGGTTGAGCTTGACGTTCAGCGCACAGCCGCCGGCGAAGGCGATCTTGCCGGTTTGGCGGATGATGTCGCCCAGGTAGTAATCCATCATCTCCAACGCCAGCTTCTCGAACAGTGCCTGCATGCTGGCGGCATAGTGGATGTAAGGATCGTCAGCGATATCGCCCTGGCGCTTCGGCCCCAGCCACTCGATCAGCTTGGGCGAGAAGTAATAGCCCTTGCCGTTTTCCTTGTAGCGGCGGAAACCGATGACGTTGGCGTAGTCGGTGTTGATGATCAGCTCACCGTTCTCGAACTTCGCCAGACGCGAGAAATCGTACTTGGCCGCGTCACCGTAAGGTGCCATGCCCATGACCTTGAACTCGCCGTCGAGCATCTCGAAGCCGAGGTACTCGGTGATCGCGCCATACAGGCCACCGAGGGAATCCGGGTCGTAGAATTCCTTGATCTTGTGGATCTTGCCGTTCTCGCCCCAGCCGAAGAAGGTGGTGGCGTATTCGCCCTTGCCGTCGATACCGAGGATCGCGGTCTTCTCGGTGAAACCCGAGCAATGATAGGCGCTGGAGGCGTGGGCCAGATGGTGCTCGACCGGCTCGATCTTCACCTTCTTGGCATCGAAACCCAGTTGTTCCAGGCACCAGACGATCTTCTTGCGGTAGCGCTTGTAGCGGCGATTGCCCATGAGGATCGCGTCCAGCGCGCGGTCCGGGGCGTACCAGTAGCGCTTGGCGTAGTGCCAGCGGGCCTTGCCGAACAGGCTGATGGGCGCGAAGGGAATCGCCACCACATCGACATCGGAAGGCTTGATTCCGGCCTGCTCCAGGCAGAACTTGGCCGACTCGTAGGGCATGCGGTTCTTCGCGTGCTTGTCGCGCACGAAGCGCTCTTCTTCGGCGGCCGCGATCAGCTTGCCGTCGATGTATAGCGCGGCGGAAGGATCATGGCTGAGGGCGCCGGAAAGGCCGAGAATCGTCAATGCCACGGAGGTTAGCCTCTTTCAGGGCAGGTGCCGGGCACCTGCGGTAAACGTTTGTCCAGTAACTGGAACAGCGCCGAGTCGGCAGGCCAATTCCTCAAGAAGCGCGCGCGGTCGCGGGCGAAGGCCTTGGCGAACCCATGCTGGCTGCGGTGGTGGCGCACAGCGTCGAGATCGATCAAGGCCCAGCGGCCGTCCTGCCAGAACAGGTTGGTGCCCTTCAGGTCGCCATGGCTGATCCGTTCACGGATCAGTGCGGCAAACAGTTGGTCGAGGGCCTGCAATTCGGCTTCGGGAGGAACGCCTGCCCGGTCCGGATTGTCCAGATAGGGCTTAAAACGCGCGATTATATCTTGCCCGGAGAGATATTCGGTAATCAGGTAGGCGCGCCCGCGCAACCAGCAGAACCGGCGCTCGAGCACGGCCAGCGGACGCGGGGTGGCGATACCGAGGAAGTCCAGGCGGTTGCCCTCGCGCCAGCTGTGCCAGGCACGACTGGGGCGCCAGAAGCGTGTCAGCCAGTGCATCAGTCCCTTGATGTTGTAGCGCTTGATCAAGACATCGCGCCCCGCCACAAGAACCTGGGCGACCGTCGCGGTGGCGCCGTCCTTGAGCCGGCGACCTTGCTGCAGGGCGGCATCCGGTTCATCCAGCAGCGGCGCAAGTGTTGGCTCAGCCTCGCGGCGAACGGCCCGCAGGCTGAACGCGCTGCGAACTACGCTGAACAAGCTGCAATCACGGGCGACCTTTGCCATGAAGTCGCCAAGCCGCCAGCGTCTAACCCGGGCGATTTCCTTTTGCAGAGCCTCCAGCGGCAGCGCGTGCTCGCCATTGACCAGCAGGTAGTGCACCAGCAACTCCTCGAGGAAAGGATCGAGCGCCGTCGGCAGCTGAGCGAAGAATACGCCGAGGTTGGCCAGTACCTTGTCGCGCGACAAAGGTTCGCCCGGGCTTTCCGCCTTGATGCCACCGCCATCGATGACATACAGGGTGTCGCCGTGACGAAGCAGGTTGTCCAGGTGCAGGTCTTCCTGCGCCAGTCCCACCGCATGCATCCTGGCGATGGTTGCCAAGGCCTCACCCAGCACAGCCTGCTGGCCATCGGATAACGGCGTGTCGCGCTCGACCTCACGCCAGGCATCCCAGAGGCTATCGGCACCGCCCAGATAATCGAACAACAGCCAGCCGCCCTCGCCTTCCAGTGTTCCGTCCGCCAGCAACTCCGGTGTCGCGAGCCCTTGCTGATGCAGCGCGCGGACACCTGCAAGCTCACGCTGATAATGGCGCTGCGCCTTGCTACCCACCAACAACTTGGCCAGCACTTTGCGCCCCTCCCAGAGCGCTACGCCGACGTAGCGCTGCCCGGGCAGCACCCGCAGCAGACTGATCAGCTCGATGCCGCCAGCCATCTCCAGGCGCAATGGCAGCTGCGGATTGCGTCCGGCCTGGGCCAGTTCAGCCAACTTCACTGATTGCGCTCCTTGTTCTGTCGACGGCTGCTCAGGCGCGCAAGCCAATCGGCAACCTTGGGCGAGTCACTCGGTTGCTGCAGATAGAACCCCAGTAACTCGCGCACTTCAGACTCACCCCAGGCATCGGCTCGGCGCACCAGCGCCTCCAGATCCTTTACCCGATCTCGACGCCCCAACAACAGCGGACGGGTCTTCTCCAGGTCAATGACGCAGGCCTCGAAGCCGTCGCCGGCCTCTCGCAGGAACACGTGTTTGGGGTAGAAGCAACCATGCATCTGCCATGACTGATGAAGCCGCCACGCCAGGCCAGCCACCGCGACGAGCAAGGCTGAGCGCTGGGCGGCTGCAAGCATCGGCCAGGACGCCAGCCAGTCCGCCAGCTCACGCCAGCCATCCAGGGCCCGCGTGACGAGGATGGCCCGGCACTCGCCATCCACTTGGCGCGCACCGAAAAAGGCAGCCTGCAAAGCGGGTATGCCCAGCCGCTCGTAGCGGCGGATATTGCGGAACTCCCGGGCGAAGGTCGGCTCGCCCAGCGGCCGCGCCAGGCTACGACTGAAGAAGTTGCTCTGCCGTTTGAGGTAGTAGGCGGCCTCGCCCAGCTCCAGCCGGAACACGCTGCTCCAGCCGCCGCGCCCGGTGTTGGGTTCATCCACTGCTTGCAGCCGCGCAGCCCAGAGCGCATCGAAACTGTCCAGGCCATGGCGGGCGAGAATCTCGCGATCCGCCAGGGCGATGAAATCACTCATTCGCGCCCCTCGAAGAATTTTACGATCCGCAGCACTTGGCGCTTGTCCGCGGCATTGAGGCGCTGGCGCCCCTGGTACTGCAGGTAGAAACGCAAACGCTGGCTGCGCGTCAGGTGGTACTTGGCCACCTTGTCCAGGCACGCCAGGTCCTTGATCACCCGATAACGCAGGAAAGGTCCCCACCAGAAGGTCCCGGTAGGGCAATCGATCAGGAACAGGCGACCAGCCTGATCCACCAGCAGGTTGCGCCACTTGAGGTCGTTGTGGGCGAAGTGGTGGTCATGCAGGGTACGCGTTGCCCGTGCCAGCTGCCGACTGACGCCATCGACCCAATGCGGGTCAGCCAGGCGCGGGTCGTGCTGCAGAGCCATGACCGCCATATCGACCGTGCCAGCCAGCTCCCGAGTGATCAGTGCGCCACGGTGAAACGCCCCAACTCGGCGCTCCATTCCCCAGCCCACCAAGGGCGCTGTCGAGATACCCCAGTTGGCGAAGTGCTTGAGATTCTGCCACTCGGCCTTGACCCGTGGTCTGCCGATCCAGCGACGCAGCCCCTTGCCCGCAGCCCAGTAGCGTTTGACGTAATAGCGCACACCGCGATGCTCGACCCGCAGGACCTCGGACAGCGGATCACCGGTGATCCAGTCACCCTGCAGGGCAAATACTCTGTCCAGGTCACCGAACAGAGCGGCCACTTCGGCCTCCAGGCCCTCGGCAAGTTTCCATTGGCTCAAGCCTGGTCTCCCCCGGCGTACTTGCGCTCGTAGCGCGAAAGCAGGCGCACGGCCTTCTGCTCGAGCCACGCCAGCAGGCGGGCTTCATCGCGCAATACCTGACGCAACGGCTGGCGGAAGTAGGCCTTGAGAAAACGCAGCTTGTCACGCTGGGTCAGGCCAATGTTCAGGGCAGAGAAGTACAGCCCGGCCAGGTCCTTGTTACGCCAGCGAGTAGGCGTCCGCTCACGGGTTTGCGCACGATGCAGATCGATCACCGACAGCTTGAAATCGTCGGCACGCACCGGCCGCTCCGTGTGCAGGAGAAAATGGCAGATGTAGCAATCGCGATGATTGACCCCCGCCCGATGCATACCGCCGGTCATCCGCGCCACTTCATCGATCAGCGCCCACTTGAGACGTACAGGTGGAGGATTGCGCAGCCAGTCGAGGCAGAAGTCCTCCAGGCTGACCGTAGGCGCGAGCTCTTCGGTGATGATGAAGGAGTGCTGGCGCGCCGGATTGCTGCCGCGCTCACCGAAGGCTACGGCGGTCATGGTCGGCACGCCGACCTCATGCAGGCGCTGGATCGCCGCCCATTCCTGCGCTGCGCCGAGCACCGGCGCCCGCGCCGACACCAGGTTCTTGATGATCTCGCCCCAGCCGATGCCGCGGTGGATCTTGACGAAGTAGCCGCGACCCTCGACCTCGGTGCGCAGGGTCCGCCGGCCTTCCAGCTCGCGGTACACCTGTCCCTGCAACGCTTCCACCTCGGCGAAAGCATCACGCCCGGCCCACAGTCGCTCGAAGGGTGGCTTCAGCATCAGGTTCATGAAGATCGCTCCGCGAGGATCACGTCCGCGGCATGCTGCGGCATGCTGTAGAGGTCAGCGCTGTCGGCGAAGGCCAGACCATTGGCGCTCCAGCGCAGGCGTGCGGCAGGATCGGCAAGCATCTCTGCGAGCATGCGGTTCAACGCTTCTTGTTGGAACGGGCTAGACACTACGCGGCCGCTGTCCGCTTCTGCAATGTAATGGGCATAGCCGCAGACGTCGGTGACCAGCACAGGCAGCCCGGCGACCAGCGCTTCCAGCAGTACGGTGCCGGTGTTCTCGTTGTAAGCGGGGTGGATCAGCAGGTCTGCCCCAAGCAGGAAGCGCGGAATGTCGCTGCGTCCCTTGAGAATGTCGACCTGGTCAGAAATACCCAATGCCTTCACTTGCAGCAGGAAGGGCTTCGGGTCGTCCTGACCGATGACGATCAGCCGAGTGCGCTTGCGCAGTTCGCGGGGCAGGTCGGCCAGCGCCTTGAGGCTGCGATCCAGGCCCTTGGTCTTGAATCCAGAACCGATCTGCGCCAGCAACAGGTCGTCGTTACCCAACTTGAACTCGCGCCGGAAGTCGGCGCGAATCTCGGCAGCATTGGCCGGCGCGCGGCGATCTGCGGCAATCCCCGGCGGCAGCAGGTGGAAGCGCCGGGCCGGTGTGGCGTAATGCTTGACGAACAACGGCTGCTGCACTTCGGAGATCATCAATATCTCGGTGCGCGAATCCGGCGCGAACACCGCGCGCTCGTAGTCGGAGAAGTGCTTGTAACGTCCCCAGCGGCGATAGAGCCCATTGCGCAGCGTCTGCGCCTTGTCTTCGAAGCAGGGGTCGGCGGCGTAGTAGACGTCCAGCCCCGGCATCTTGTTGAAACCGATCACCCGGTCGACTGGGCGGCGCGCCAGGTCAGCCTCGACCCAAGCGGTGAACTTCTCGTTGCGCTTGTGATTGAACAGCGCCTTGACCGGTGCGATCAGCACCTCGAAGCCGTCCGGGACCTCGCCTTCCCAGATCATGGTGTAGACGCGAATGGCATGCCCCCGGCGTTGGCATTCCAGGGCAATGCGCATGAAATCACGTTGCAGCCCGCCGAAGGGGAAGTACTTGTAGAGCACGAATGCCAATTGCATCAGTGGATATCCTCGGTCAGCAGCAGGGCTTCCAGCTGGGTCGCTACGCGCTGCGGATTCAGCCGCGTGAAACATAGCGGCTGTTCGCGGTCGAGGTCGAACAGGCGGCGATCCTCCGCCGTCGGCTTATAGGCGCAGGTTTTCTTCAGGCACGGCGCACAGGGGAAATCGCTCCCCAAATGGATCTGCGCACGCCCATAAGCGCCGGTGAAACCCGGATTGGTCGGACCGTAGAGCGACAACGTCGGCACGTCGAGCGCGGCAGCCAGATGCCCGAGCCCGGTGTCGACGGCGACACAAGCACGCGCCCCCGCCACGACCTTGGCCATGCCCGCGAGGGACAATCTGGGGAGCACCGCGGCGTTTTCCAAGCCCTCGGCGATCCGCTCGGCGCGCGCCTTCTCGCTCGGATTGCCCCACGGCAGACGCACATGCCAGCCGTGCTCGCAGGCGCGCTCGGTCAACTCGCGCCAGTAGGCTTCCGGCCAGTGCTTGGTGTCCCAGGTGGTGCCATGGAGGAACAGCAGGTAAGGTGCACCACCTTGGGAATCGGCCAACTGCGCACGGCTCAGGCCGTAATCGCCGACGCCTTCCGGCAGGCGGTAGTCGAGGGCCTGCGCGAATAATTGGCGCACCCGCTCGACGGCATGCTGGCCCCAGGCGACCGGATAGGCTCGGTCATAGAAGCGGCTGGCCGCCGGTTCACGGGCAGAGTCACGGTCCAGCCCTGCCACCGGCGCCTTGGCGTAACGGCTCAGCAGCGCGCTCTTGAGCAGGCCCTGCGCGTCGATCACCAGGTCGTAGTCGACCTCGCGCAGGCGGCGCTTGAAGCGGCGCCACTCGCCATTCTTCAGGGTCTGCCAGAGGTTCTTGCGCCAGCGGCGGATGGCCACCGGGATGACCTGGGCCACCGCCGGGTGCCAGGCAGGAATTTCGGCGAAGCCTTCTTCCACTACCCAGTCGAACTGGATGCCGGGGATTGCCCGCCGGGCATCGGTCAACGCCGGAAGGGTGTGAATCACATCGCCCAGGGAGGATGTCTTGATCAGCAATACCCGCACTCAGCTAATCTCCGTCAGCTCGAGCGGGTCCGGCACCAGGCGGTCCAGCGCATCCACCACCGGGCGCGGCTGAAGCTCGCGCAGGCAGTTGTAGTGCCCGAAGCGGCAGGTGCGCTCGAAGCAGGGGCTGCAGTCCAGGCCGAGGCGGACGATTTCCACCTGCTCCGCCAGCGGCGGGGTGAACTGCGGCGAGGTCGAGCCGTAGACCGCAACCAGCGGGCGCGCCAGGGCAGCAGCCACGTGCATCAGCCCGGAATCGTTGGAAACCACCGCGGTCGCACAGGACATCAGGTCGATGGCCTCCGCCAGACTGGTCTGCCCGGCCAGGTTCACCACTTCCTCGCGCAGGCCAGGGATCAGCCGCATGCGGATGTCTTCGCCGCCGGGGTGGTCGTTCTTCGAGCCGAACAGCCAGACCTGCCAGCCTGAACGAATCTTCACCTCGGCTACCTTGGCATAGTGTTCGGCCGGCCAGCGCTTGGCCTCACCGAATTCGGCGCCCGGACAGAGCGCCAGAACCGGTCGATCCAGCCCCAGACCAAACTTGGCCAGCGCTGCGTCGCGGCTGGCCGGATCGATGCGCAGGGACGGCCGCGGGTAAGGTTTGGGCAACTCGGCACCCGGCTCGAACGCCAGCGCCATGAAGCGCTCGATCATCAGCGGCAGACGCTGCTTGTCCAGGGTACGGATGTCATTGAGCAGGCCGTAGCGCATCTCGCCCTTCCAGCCCGTGCGCTTGGGAATACCTGCGAAGAACGGCACCAGCGCCGACTTCAGCGAATTAGGCAGAAGAATCGCCTGGTCGTAATGCCCAGCCAGCGATTTGCCGATCTTGCGCCTGGCGGCGATATCCAGCACGCCATGGCCAAGCGGAAAACTCAGTGCCCGCCGGACTTCGGGCATGCGCTCGAGGATGGGGCGACTCCATTCGGGAGCCAGCACATCGATCTGGCAGTCGGGATGACGACTGCGCAGGCACTGGAACAGCGTCTGCGCCATCACCATGTCGCCGACCCAGGAGGGTCCTACGATCAGAATGTTCATAAAGGCAGCTTCAAGCCCCAAGCAACAAGCCGCAAGCGACAAGCAGCTTCCACCACTTGCAGCTTGCGGCTTGTCCCTTGCAGCCTTGTCGGTTTATTTGACCAGCGTACGCCATTCGGCGTGGGCCGAGGTCTTGCCGGTCACCAGGTCGAAGTAGGCTTTCTGCAGCTTCTCGGTCACCGGACCACGACGGCCGATGCCGATCTTGCGGCCATCGACTTCGCGGATCGGCGTGACTTCAGCGGCGGTGCCTGTGAAGAAAGCCTCGTCGGCGATGTACACCTCGTCACGGGTAATCCGCTTTTCCACCAGCTTGATGCCGTGCTCTTCAGCCAGGCGCAGCACGGTGGCGCGGGTGATGCCGTTGAGGCAGGCAGTGACTTCGGGGGTGTAGATCACACCATCCTTGATGATGAAGATATTCTCGCCGGAGCCTTCGGCCACATAGCCTTCCGGATCGAGCATCATCGCCTCGTCGGCACCACCGGAAATCGCTTCCTGCAGGGCCAGCATGGAGTTGATGTAGGCACCGTTGGACTTGGCGCGGGTCATCGAGATGTTCACGTGGTGACGGGTAAAGGAGCTGGTGCGCACCTTGATGCCCACTTCCAGGGCTTCGTCACCCATGTAGGCGCCCCAGTTCCAGGCAGCGACGATCACGTGGACCTTCAGGCCGGTGGCGCGCAGGCCCATGCCTTCGGATCCGTAGAAGACCATCGGGCGGATGTAGGCGCTTTCCAGCTTGTTCTCACGAACGGCGGCACGGGTGGCCTCGTTGATCTCGTCCTTGGTGTACGGGATCTGCATGTTCATGATGTGAGCGGAGTCGAACAGGCGGTCGGTGTGCGCCTGCAGGCGGAAGATCGCCGTGCCGTCCGGGGTGTTGTAGGCACGCACGCCTTCGAACACGCCCATCCCGTAATGCAGGGTGTGGGTCAGCACGTGGGTGGTCGCTTCGCGCCAAGGCACCAGTTCGCCGTCATACCAGATCACACCATCACGATCGGCCATCGACATATTGCCAGCTCCTCAAGAATTCGATTGGTTCAGCCAGGTGAGTCAGCTCAAGCCCAACTCGCGCCAGATCCGCATCACGCCGTGGCGCTCCGCCTGGAACTGGTCCCCACCCACTACGCCAGGCTGCTTCTGCAGGGCTTGGCGGTGGGCCGCCGAACGGTAGGCTTTGTAGGCTTCCTGCAGCAGGCGAACCTCGTCGCCAGCCAGCAGACCTGCCTGCTCCAGGCCATCCAGAATGCGGATGTTATCGGTGTAACGCACCAGTTCAGGGTGCTGTCGCGACCAGGCCAGGGCCGCATATTGCACCATAAATTCGATATCGACGATACCGCCGGCATCCTGCTTCAGATCGAAGGAGGCCGTAGCCGAGAAGGCATTTTCCGCCGTTCCGGCTGCGGTTTCGCGGGTGCCGAGGGTACTGCGCATCTTCGCGCGCATCTCGCTGACCTCGGTTCGCAGGGTCGGCAGATCGCGCTCCCGACCGAGCACCGCCAGGCGCACCTGCTCAAAAGCAGCAGCAACCCGAGGCGATCCCACCAACACGCGGGCACGCACCAAGGCCTGGTGCTCCCAGGTCCAGGCCTCGCTGTCCTGGTAGCGCTGGAACGCGCCCAGGGAGCTGACCAAAAGGCCGGAGGCGCCGGAAGGCCGCAGGCGCATGTCCACCTCGTACAGCGCACCCGATGTGGTCTGAGTGGTCAGCAGATGGATGATGCGCTGGCCCAGGCGGGTGAAGAACTGGGCGCCATCGATCGGCTTTGCGCCATCAGTCTCGGCCTGGGGGTCGCCATCATGGATGAACACCAGGTCGAGGTCAGAACCATGGCCGAACTCCAGCCCGCCCACCTTGCCGTAGCCAACGATGATGAAGTCCGGATCGCACAAGCTTCCGTCCGCGCGCTTGGGCGTACCGTAGCGCGCCACAGTCTGGCGCCAGGACAGGGCCAGCACCTGGTCGAGAATGGCCTCGGCCAGCCAGGTCAGGTAATCACTGACCTTCATCAAGGGCAGGGTACCGGCGATCTCCGATGCGGCGACCCGCAGGCCATGAGCCAGCTTGAAGTGCCGCAGGGCCTCCATCTGCTGTTCCAGATCGTCCTCGGGGATTCGCGTCAGCCGTTCGCGCAACTCCGCAGCCAGCTCCGGCGCCAGCGGCGGACGGTAGAGCCGCCCTTCATTAAGGAGTTCGTCGAGCAGCAGGGGAAAGCGCGTGATCTGCTCGGCGATCCAGGGACTGGCCGCGCACAGCTGGATCAAGCGCTGCAAGGCCCCCGGGTTCTCGGTAAGCAGCACCAGGTACGCCGAGCGTCGTGCCACCCTCTCGACCAGGGGCAGCACACGCTCCAGCACCAGGTCAGGGTTCGCGTGCTCAACGGTCATGTTCAGCAGGCGTGGAATGAAGGCATCCAGGCGTTCACGCCCCAGGCGCTGCATCGCCCGGACTTGCGGCCCGGTACGCAGGTCGGTCAGGCGCCGCCACGCCGCAGCGGGCTCGGCAAAGCCGGCCTCGGCCAACTGACGGCTGGCGCTCTCTTCATCCAGCGCCTCTTCCCAGAGCGGCAGCCATTCGCCACCAATGCAGGTCTCCCCGTCACCACCCTCTTCTTCATCCGGATCAGCGATGACCTGACGGAAGTGCCAATCGATCCGGCCGCGCCAGTAGGTCAGCCGCTCATGGAAAGCCATCCAATCATCGAAGCCCATGATGAATGCCACGCGCGCCCGGTCCAGCTCGCCATCCGGCAGCATCTGCGTCTGACGGTCGGCGATCGCTTGCAGGGCATGCTCCGTGTAACGCAGGAACTCGTAGCCCTCCTTCAACTCCGCCACCACCGGCGGCGGCAGGTAACCCTGCCCCTCCAGGGTGTCCAGCACCTTCAACAGCGGCCGCTGTTGCAGACTCAGATCGCGCCCTCCATGAATCAGCTGAAAGGCCTGAGCGATGAACTCCACTTCGCGGATCCCACCCGAACCGAGCTTGACGTTCTCGGTCATGCCCTTGCGTCGCACTTCCTGCTGAATCAGCTGCTTCATCGAGCGCAAGGCCTCGACGGCCGAAAAATCCAGGTAACGTCGATAGACGAAAGGCCGCAGCATTTGCAGCAACTGGCCACCCGCAACCTGGTCGCCAGCCACGACCCTGGCCTTGATCATCGCGTAGCGTTCCCAGTCACGACCCTGATCCTGGTAGTACTGTTCCAGCGCATTGAAGCTGAACACCAGGGGGCCGGAGGATCCGTAAGGACGCAGGCGCATGTCGACACGGAAGACGAAGCCGTCCACCGTGATCACGTCCAGCGCCTTGATCAGCCGCTGTCCGAGGCGAGTGAAGAACTCCTGGTTATCCAGCGCGCGCTTGGCACCCTCTGTTTCGCCTCCCTCCGGGTAGCCGAAGATCAGATCGATATCGGACGACAGGTTCAGCTCATGGGCACCCAGCTTGCCCATGCCGAGAACCACCAGATGCTGCGGCTGGCCGGAGCGGCGGCCGATGGGCGTGCCGAACTGCACACAGTGGCGGCCATATAGCCATTGATAGGCAAGATCGATACTGGCGTCGGCCAGATCAGAGAGATCGTTGCACGTCTCCGCCAGGTCGGCTTGCCGGGTCAGGTCGCGCCAGATGATGCGCACCTGTTGGCGATTACGGTAACGGCGCAGGCGACGCGCCAGCTCGTCCTCATCCGGACAATCATCCAGCAGCGACGCCAATTGCGCGCGCAGTTCGCCCGTCGCAAAGCTGCGCTCAAGCTCGCCGGAAGCTGTCAGGGCCAGCAACATCGAAGGATCGCGCGCAGCCTGCTCGGCGACGAAATCACTGGCACCGCTCACACGAGCAAAATCAGCCTGCTGCTCGTCGGGCCAGGTATCCAGTTCTGCAGCGGGAACGCCGGGAACTTGTGCGAGTGTAGTGCGAAAGGCCGCCAACGCCCGATCGGCGCTGGATTGGAGGGTGGCCGACAAGGCGGCCAGCGGCGGCAGGCTCATGGTCTATCCTTTTCTGGCTGCCGCCCCAGGGGCGGGCAGCAGGCTCAGCGACAGCAGAACGGCTCTAGATCAATGATTTCAGCCGAACACCCGTCGCAGTCTGTAGTTTTACTACGAAAGATTGTATCCAAGGTGCTGAAACCGTCGTCGATTTGTAGTAAAACTACACGAGCCCGGTTCTACCCCCGGTTAATCCAAGAATTTCGCCGCGGCCGCCCATAAGGCCGGCCGTGACCACTGGCATCCGATTCTGGAAGCCTTTCCGCCCTGGAGCAAGCCATGCAAGACCTCGATCCCGTCGAAACCCAGGAATGGCTGGATTCCCTGGAATCCGTACTCGACAAAGAAGGCGAAGACCGCGCGCATTACCTGCTGACCCGCATGGGTGAGCTGGCGACCCGCAGCGGCACCCAACTGCCGTACGCGATCACCACGCCGTACCGCAACAGCATTCCGGTGACCCACGAAGCACGCATGCCCGGCGACCTGTTCATGGAACGCCGCATCCGTTCGCTGGTTCGCTGGAACGCCCTGGCAATGGTAATGCGCACCAACCTGCACGACCCGGACCTTGGCGGTCACATTTCCAGCTTCGCGTCCTCGGCGACCCTCTACGACATCGGCTTCAACTACTTCTTCCAGGCGCCCACCGACGAACACGGCGGCGACCTGATCTTCTATCAGGGCCACGCCTCCCCCGGCGTCTATGCCCGAGCCTTCCTCGAAGGCCGCATCACTGAAGACCAGATGACCAACTTCCGTCAGGAAGTCGACGGTCAGGGCCTGTCTTCCTACCCGCACCCCTGGCTGATGCCGGACTTCTGGCAGTTCCCGACTGTTTCGATGGGTCTGGGCCCGATCCAGGCGATCTACCAGGCACGCTTCATGAAGTACCTGGAAAGCCGCGGCTTCATCCCCGCCGGCAAGCAGAAGGTCTGGTGTTTCATGGGCGACGGCGAGTGCGACGAGCCGGAATCCCTCGGCGCCATCTCCCTAGCCGGCCGTGAAAAGCTGGACAACCTGATCTTCGTCATCAACTGCAACCTGCAGCGCCTCGACGGCCCGGTACGTGGCAACGGCAAGATCATCCAGGAACTGGAAGGCGTCTTCCGCGGTGCCCAGTGGAACGTCAACAAGGTGGTCTGGGGGCGTTTCTGGGACCCGCTGTTCGCCAAGGACACCAACGGTTCCCTGCAGCGCCGCATGGACGAAGTCGTCGACGGCGAGTACCAGAACTACAAGGCCAAGGACGGCGCGTACGTCCGTGAAAACTTCTTCAACTCTCCAGAGCTCAAGGACATGGTCAAAGACCTCTCCGACGACGAGATCTGGAAGCTCAACCGTGGCGGCCACGACCCGTACAAGGTCTATGCGGCCTACCATCAGGCGGTCAACCACAAGGGCCAGCCCACCGTGATCCTGGCCAAGACCATCAAGGGTTACGGCACCGGTGCGGGCGAAGCGAAGAACACTGCGCACAACACCAAGAAGGTCGATATCGAGAGCCTGAAGCAGTTCCGCGACCGCTTCGACATCCCGGTAAACGACGACGACCTGGAAAAACTGCCGTTCTACCGCCCGCAGGAAGGCAGCGCCGAGCACAAGTACCTGCACGAGCGCCGTGCCGCGCTGGGTGGCTACGTGCCGCAGCGTCGCGCCAACAGCTTCTCCATCCCGACCCCGCCGCTGGAAACCCTCAAGGCGATCCTCGATGGCTCCGGCGACCGTGAAATCTCCACCACCATGGCTTTCGTACGCATCCTCGCGCAACTGGTCAAGGACAAGGAACTGGGCCAGCGCATCGTTCCAATCATCCCGGACGAAGCTCGTACCTTCGGCATGGAAGGCATGTTCCGCCAACTGGGCATCTACTCCTCCGTCGGCCAGCTCTACGAGCCCGTCGACAAGGACCAGGTGATGTTCTACCGCGAGGACAAGAAGGGCCAGATCCTCGAGGAAGGCATCAACGAAGCGGGCGCCATGTCCTCCTTCATCGCGGCAGGTACCTCGTACAGCAACCACAACCAGCCGATGCTGCCGTTCTACATCTTCTATTCGATGTTCGGCTTCCAGCGGATCGGCGACCTGGCCTGGGCGGCCGGCGACAGCCGTACCCGTGGCTTCCTGATCGGCGGCACCGCCGGCCGCACCACGCTGAACGGTGAAGGCCTGCAGCACGAGGACGGCCATAGCCACATCATGGCTGCGACCATCCCGAACTGCCGCACCTACGACCCCACGTACGGCTACGAGCTGGCAGTGATCGTTCGTGAAGGTATCCGCCAGATGGCGGAAGAGCAGCAGAACGTCTTCTACTACATCACCGTGATGAACGAAGCCTACACCCAGCCGGCCCTGCCGGCAGGTGTCGAAGAAGGCATCATCAAGGGCATGTACCTGCTGGAAGAAGACAAGAAAGACGCGGCCCACCACGTGCAGCTGCTGGGCTCCGGCACCATCCTGCGCGAAGTCCGCGAAGCGGCGAAGATCCTTCGCGAAGAGTTCAACGTCGGTGCCGACGTCTGGAGCGTCACCAGCTTCAACGAACTGCGCCGCGACGGCCTGGCCGTCGAGCGCCACAACCGCCTGCACCCGGAGCAGAAGCCTCAGCAGAGCTACGTTGAGCAGTGCCTGACCGGTCGCAAGGGTCCGGTAGTCGCTTCCACCGACTACATGAAGCTGTTCGCCGACCAGATCCGCCAGTGGGTACCGAGCAAGGAATACAAGGTCCTGGGCACCGACGGCTTCGGCCGTAGCGACACCCGCAAGAAACTGCGCCACTTCTTCGAAGTGGACCGTTACTGGGTGGTCCTGGCGACCCTGGAAGCCCTGGCAGATCGTGGCGAGATCGAACCGAAGGTCGTGGCCGAGGCCATTGCCAAGTTCGGCATCGACCCTGAAAAACGCAACCCGCTGGACTGTTAAGAATCGGTTTAAGAGCGTCGTGAGCGCAGCTCAGGCAAGGAGAGAACGGGCGAAGACGCGGAGTTTACATCCAGTAAATGAGCAGTCTGAGTCCGTTTTCGACACAGCATGAGCAAGCGCAACAGCAATTAAACAGGTTCTCTGAGGAGACGCATTGTGAGTGAATTGATTCGCGTACCCGATATCGGCAGCGGCGAAGGTGAAGTGATCGAGCTGTTCGTCAAAGTGGGCGACCGCATCGAGGCCGACCAGAGCCTGCTGACCCTGGAATCCGATAAGGCCAGCATGGAGATCCCGGCGCCCAAGGCCGGGGTGATCAAGAGCCTGAAAGTGAAGCTGGGCGACCGCCTGAAAGAAGGCGACGAGCTGCTCGAACTGGAAATCGAGGGTGCCGCCGCCGCGGCACCGGCGGCTGCCGCCCCGGCGCCCAAGGCCGAGAGTCAGCCTGCTGCCGCTCCGGCCCAGGCTGCCGCGCCGGCAGCCGTCAGCGAAAGCGTGCAGGACATTTTCGTCCCGGACATCGGCTCGGCCGGCAAGGCCAAGGTCATCGAAGTACTGGTCAAGGCCGGTGACAGCGTCACGGCCGAGCAGTCGCTGATCACCCTGGAGTCCGACAAGGCCAGTATGGAGATCCCCTCCCCCGCCGCCGGCGTCGTGGAGAGCGTCGAAGTGAAGCTGGACGCCGAGGTCGGCACCGGCGACCTGATCGTCAAGCTGCGTGTAGCAGGTGCTGCTCCGGCTGCGCTCGCCCAGACCGCAGCACCGGCACCGGCTGCAGCCCCCGCCACCGCACCGGCAGCGGCAGTGGCAGTGGCAGCGGCGCCTGTAGCTCCGACAGCAGCCTCCGTGCAGGACATCAAGGTTCCGGACATCGGCTCGGCCGGCAAGGCCAAGGTCATCGAAGTGCTGGTCAAGGCTGGCGACACCGTCGAGGCCGAACAGTCGCTGATCACCTTGGAGTCCGACAAGGCCAGTATGGAGATCCCCTCCCCCGCCGCCGGCGTCGTGGAGAGCGTCGAAGTGAAGCTGGACGCCGAGGTCGGCACCGGCGACCTGATCGTCAAGCTGCGTGTAGCAGGTGCTGCCCCTGCAGCGGCCGCTGTAGCGCCGGCCCAGGAAAGCCAGCCGGTGCACCGCGTGCCGGCCGGCGCCCACCCGCTCGTGGCCGCCGAGGTCAGCGCGATTGCCGCTCTATCAGCCGCAGCTGCGGGCAGCCCCGGCATGCCAGGGCGCTCGAGCGGCGCCAAGGTCCACGCTGGCCCCGCCGTCCGCCAGTTGGCTCGTGAGTTCGGTGTCGAGCTGAACGCCGTACCAGCCAGCGGTCCACACGGCCGCGTCCTCAAGGAAGACGTGCAAGCCTACGTCAAGGCAATGATGCAGAAGGCCAAGGAAGCTCCGGCAGCTGCTGCTGGCGTGACCGGTGGTGCCGGCATTCCGCCGATCCCGGAGGTGGATTTCAGCCGCTTCGGCGAAATCGAAGAAGTGGCCATGACCCGCCTGATGCAGGTAGGTGCTGCCAACCTGCATCGCAGCTGGCTCAACGTCCCGCACGTCACCCAGTTCGATTCGGCTGACATCACCGAGCTGGAAGCCTTCCGCGTGGCCCAGAAGGCGGTGGCGGAAAAGGCTGGCGTCAAGCTGACCGTGCTGCCGCTGCTTCTCAAAGCCTGTGCCTACCTGCTCAAGGAACTGCCGGACTTCAACAGTTCGCTGGCCCCGAGTGGCAAGGCGCTGATCCGCAAGAAGTACGTGCACATCGGCTTTGCCGTGGATACTCCGGACGGCCTGCTGGTGCCGGTGATCCGCGACGTCGACCAAAAGAGCCTGCTGCAACTGGCCTTTGAAGCCGCCGAACTGGCGGAAAAGGCGCGCACCAAGAAGCTCTCTGTCGACGCCATGCAGGGCGCCTGCTTCACCATTTCCAGCCTCGGTCACATTGGCGGCACCGGCTTCACGCCGATCGTCAATGCGCCGGAAGTGGCGATCCTCGGTGTTTCCAAGGCAACCATGCAGCCAGTTTGGGACGGCAAGGCCTTCCAGCCGCGCCTGATGCTGCCGCTGTCGCTGTCCTACGACCACCGTGTCATCAACGGTGCTGCTGCCGCTCGCTTCACCAAGCGTCTTGGCGACGTACTGGCGGACATACGCACGATGCTGCTGTAACCCCTTGCTTCATTGCGAGCACGCCACGCTCGTACCTCAACCCCGCCCAATACGGCGGGGTTTTTTTTCAGTTGTGTACACCAATCCGTGAAGCGCTGACTTTGCGCTGGATAGGCAATCTGGCGCGGAAGCAATTCGATATTTCATAAAAAGTCATTGAATCCATACAGTTGGAATCAAACGTTAAAAAAATACTTGAAATGCAGCGCATCAGCGCAAAACTCGGAACTACACTCCTTCAGGAACGCGAATGCTTGTGCCTACAGGCCTAGGGTTGCTTGCCAGTGCCAACAGCATGATGCACGCTTGCCCGATGGTTTAAGGAAGTTAGGCAGGGCCACGCCCCCGCCGGCCACGTGGATACCCAGCGCCGAATGAAAAGCCATCCCGATGCCACCAACCGTGCGGTGGCCGAGGTAGTGACGCAGTTGCCAGTGCCCTCCCGACTGGGCCTGATGCGTTTCGAGCGGCTCAATGAAGCGAGCTGGGCACTGCTTTTCCTCGATCCCGCCTGCGAGCGCAGCATCGGACTTCCCGCCAGCGAACTCTGCGGCTTCCTCGATGCGCCCTTCGCCAGCCTGATGGAGCCTCAGGTTCGCTACAGCCTGCATGACGAAGTCCAGCGGCAGCTGGCCGAACACCGACACTATTCCATCCATTACACGTTGCACAGTCCGAACGGACCGTTGCGTCTGCTGGAAATTGGGGAAGCCTTCCAGCAACACGGGCGCCAGTTGCTGCGCGGTTACCTGGTCATTCCAGGGGGCGTCGATGAGCCCCGGGCAGCGCAGAAAGGTCTCGACCTCGAAGCCCAGAATTCGTATCTGCGTAGTTCACTGGCGCGCTATCAACGCGCCCAGGAAGACCATGTGCAGCATCTGGTCCGCTCGCAGGCCCAGCAAAGTCTCATCGTTCGCCTGGCCCGTCATCGCTACACGTCCAGCGACCCGGCCCAGGAAGCCGCGCGCCTGATCTCCCAGGCCGCCTCGGAGGCCTACGACGTAGCTCGCAGCGGGATCTGGCTACTGGAAGGCAGCCAACTCTCGGCGATCAGCCTCTATCGCCGTGACCAGGCGCACTTCGAGCAACCGTTGTCCGTTGATATCAGCCTCTACCCCCGCTACCTCGAAGCCCTGCACAGTGGTCGCGCCATTGATGCGAGCGATGCCCTGAGCGACCCCCGAACCCGCGAACTTGCCGATACCTACCTGAAACCGGAAGGCGTCTCGGCGATGCTCGATGCCAGCATCCGTATAGGCGGTGAGGTGGTCGGCGTACTGTGCTTGGAGCACACCGGAGCCTCGCGAGTCTGGCAGACCGATGAAATTGCCTTCGCAGGCGAGCTGGCCGACCAGTTCGCCCAAGTGCTGGTGAACCAGCAGCGGCGTCACGCTACCAGTGCCCTGCACCTGTTCCAGCGCGCGGTCGAACAAAGCGCCAGCGCCTTCCTGCTGGTGGATCGCGACGGCCTGGTGGAGTACGTCAACCCGAGTTTCACCGCCATCACCCAATACAGCGCCGAAGAAGTCCACGGCCGCCGGCTATCCGAGCTACCAGCCCTGGAGAACTTCAGCGACCTGCTCTTCGATACCGGTTCGGGCTTGGCAGCCTGCAACAGTTGGCAAGGAGAGTTCCGAAGTCGGCGCAAGAATCTCGAGCCTTACTGGGGCCAGCTGTCGATCTCCAAGGTATTCGGCGAGGGCGGCGAGCTGACTCACTACATCGGCATTTACGAAGACGTCACCCAAAGCAAACTGGCCCAGCAGCGCATCGAGAAGCTGGCCTATTCGGACAACCTCACCGGCCTTGGCAATCGCCCGTATTTCATCCGTACGCTCGAGGAGCGCTTCCAGAGCGACCGCGAAACGCCCCTCTGCCTGCTGCTGGTGGACATCGACAACTTCAAGCGGATCAACGATAGCCTCGGTCACCAGACTGGCGACAAACTGCTGGTGAGCCTGGCCCGGCGCCTGCGCAACAGCCTGAGTCCTTCGGGCGTGCTCGCCCGCTTTGCCAGTAACGAGTTCGCCGTGCTGCTGGACGGCGCCGACCTGGAAAGCGGCCAGCAGATAGCCGGTCAGGTCCTCAAGACCCTGGACAAGCCACTGTTCGTCGATAACCAGCTGATCAGCGTCACCGGCTCGCTTGGGCTGGCCTGCGCCCCCGTACATGGGCGCGACCCGCAAACACTGATGAAGCACGCCGGTCTTGCCCTGCACAAGGCCAAGGCCAACGGCAAGCATCAGGTGCAGCTGTTCACCGAAGTCCTGAATGCCGAGGCAAGCTACAAGCTGTTCGTGGAGAACAACCTGCGCCGCGCCCTGGCCCAGAACGAACTGGAAGTATTCTACCAGCCCAAGCTGTGCCTGAAGACCGCAAAGCTCCTGGGCATGGAGGCGTTGCTGCGCTGGCATCATCCAGACAAAGGCATGATCAGCCCCGACCAATTCATCAGCGTGGCCGAAGAAACCGGAATGATCATTCCCATTGGCAAATGGGTGATCCGGGAAGCTTGCCGCATGAGCCACCGCCTCCAGTCCGCCGGGCTCGGGCAGTTACAGGTCGCGATCAACCTGTCCCCAAAGCAGTTCAGCGACCCCGACCTGGTCGGCTCGATCGCTGCCATTCTGGACGAGGAGCAACTGCCGCCCGCACAGCTCGAGCTTGAGCTGACCGAAGGGTTGCTGCTGGAGGCTACGGACGATACCCGGCACCAGCTCAACTGCCTGAAAGATCTCGGCGTCACCCTCGCCATGGACGATTTCGGCACCGGCTATTCGTCGCTGAGTTACTTGAAGAAATTCCCCATCGACGTAATCAAGATCGACCGCAGTTTCATCAAGGACATTCCCGAGAACCAGGACGACAAGGAAATCACCTCCGCCGTGATTGCCATGGCGCACAAGCTCAAGCTCAAGGTGGTCGCGGAAGGGATCGAGACGCCGGCGCAATTGGGCTTCCTACGGCGCCAGCAATGCGACGTCGGCCAGGGTTACCTGTTCGACAAGCCGATTGCCGGTCAGCAGCTGCTGCAATACCTTGGCCGTTATCCGTCACGCGCCGGGGCCTGAGTCGCGGTAACATCCTGGTCACTGTGGTTCCCCCCTCGGATCCCCCAACCAGGAGAAGGCTGATGGTCCTGCGTTCGCAAATTCTCGCTCACAAACTCGAGCTGCCTACGGAAGCACAAGCCCTGCCCGGGCGCGAGACTCCCATGCCGGTGCCCGACAGCCACTACGTCAACGGTCGCCCCCTACAACCGCCCTTCCCGCAGGGCCTGCAAATGGCGCTGTTCGGTCTGGGCTGTTTCTGGGGAGCCGAGCGGCGCTTCTGGCAGCAGCCTGGAGTCTGGACGACGGCCGTTGGCTACGCCGGCGGTTTTACGCCTAATCCGACCTATGACGAGGTTTGCTCCGGACTGACCGGACACGCGGAAGTGGTGCTGGTGGTGTTCGACCCGCAGCAGATCCGCTACGAAGACTTGCTGCGGGTGTTCTGGGAAGCGCACAACCCGACTCAGGGCATGCGTCAGGGCAACGACGTCGGGACCCAGTACCGATCGACCCTTTACTGCTACAGCCCCGAGCAACTGGCAGCTGCGCGCACCAGCCAGGAACGCTTCCAGGCCGAGCTGGAAAAGGCCGGGCTGGGTGCCATTACCACCGAGATCATCGAAGCCCCCACCTTCTACTACGCCGAGGCCTATCACCAGCAGTACCTGGCAAAGAATCCCAGTGGGTATTGCGGCCTGGGCGGCACCGGCGTCTGCCTGCCTGCCTGAGAAAGGCTGGACCAACGATGGGTGCAGCCCGTCGCTTTCTACGGTTTCGCTTCCTCGATCAACCAGTCGAGCTGCCAGCGCCCCTGGCTTTGCGCCAGGCGCTCGGCCAGCCAGGGCAGGACCTGACGTAGCTCATCCTCCAGGCCCCATGGCGGGTTGGCAATCGCCAGTCCTGAGCCATTGAGCCCAATTGCGTTGTCTGCCGGATGCACCATCAGTTCGGCGCGCAGCAGCTTGGGCGCCCCGCTTGTTTCGAGCCCTTGGTAGAAACGCTTGAGCTGACGCTGATCCTTGATCGGATACCAGATGGCCACCACCGTCTGGCGCATTCGCCCGACGGCCTCCTTGAGTGCCGTCACGCAGCGGCCCAGCTCATCGGCCTGCTCGAAGGGCGGGTCGATCAGCATCAACGCGCGCTTCTCCGCCACCGGCAATCGCGCACGTGGCATGTGCCAGCCTTCGCCCAGTTGCACGGCCACCCGACGATCGCCGGCCATGTTGTCCTTGAGCAGCAGGCCATCCTCCGGGTGCTTTTCGTTCAGTTGCAGGCGATCCTGGGGACGGGTCAGGCGACGTGCCAGTTCCGGTGAGCCGGGGTAGTAGCGCAGCTGGCCATCCGGGTTCAGCTCATGGATCACCCGCAGATAATCGGCCATGGGGGCCGGCAGGTCGGCCAGGCCCCAGAGGCGGCCGATGCCTTCGCGCCATTCGTCGGTACGACTGGCCTGGTCACCTTGCAGGTCGTACAGGCCCACGCCAGCGTGGCTGTCGAGGTAGGCGAAAGGTGCCTCCTTGCGCGACAGCAAGGCAATCAGGCGGGCCAAGGTGAAGTGTTTGAGCACGTCGGCATGGTTGCCGGCGTGGAAGGCATGGCGGTAATTCATTGGGTCAGGTCCTCGCAAGGTGCGCAGTTTACCAGCCGGAGCTCGTTTGATGACGGCGAGGTTTTGCTGCTTTATCACGCCAATGGATGTTGCTAGGAGACCTTCATTCACCGATCTAGACTCCAAACATCCAACCGGAGAGCCACCATGTCCGAGACCCTGCTTAGTTCCCGTAACCTGGCCTTCGAGCTCTATGAAGTGCTGGACGCCGAAGCCCTGACCCAGCGGGAGCGCTTTGCCGAGCACTCTCGCGAGACCTTCGACGCCGCCATCGGCACGGCTCGCGGCATCGCCGAAGAACTCTTCGCGCCGCACAACCGCAAGAACGACGAGAACGAGCCGCAGTACGTCGACGGTGGCGCCGTGCTGATCCCCGAAGTCAAACCGGCACTGGAAGCCTTCATCGAGGCCGGCTTCCTCAATGCCACCCGCGATTTCGAAGTGGGCGGTATGCAGCTGCCCAACCTGCTGTCCCAAGCCTGCTTCGCGCATTTCCAGTCGGCCAACATCGCCACCAGCTCCTACGCCATGCTGACCATGGGCGCCAGCAACCTGATCGAGAGCTTTGGCAACTCCGAGCAGAAGCAGCGCTTCCTCACCCCCATGATCGAAGGCCGTTTCTACGGCACCATGGCGCTCACCGAGCCGCATGCCGGTTCCTCGCTGTCGGACATCCGCACCCGCGCCGAACCGGCCGCCGATGGAACCTACCGCATCAAGGGCAACAAGATCTTCATCTCCGGCGGCGACCAGCCGATCTCCGAGAACATCGTGCATATGGTGCTGGCCAAGCTTCCGGACGCCCCGCCGGGGGTCAAGGGTATCAGCCTGTTCATCGTGCCCAAGTTCCTGGTCAACGAGGATGGCAGCCTTGGCAAACGCAACGACGTGGTCCTGGCCGGCCTGTTCCACAAGATGGGCTGGCGTGGCACCACCTCCACTGCGCTGAACTTCGGCGACAACGGCGAGTGCGTCGGCTACCTGGTGGGCAAGCCCCACGCTGGCCTCTCCTACATGTTCCAGATGATGAATGAAGCGCGTATAGGCGTTGGCATGGGCGCGATCATGCTGGGTTACGCCGGCTATCTCTACTCCCTGGAATACGCCCGCCAGCGCCCGCAAGGTCGCCACCCGGACGGCAAGAATCCAACTTCCGCCCAGGTGCCGATCGTCGAGCACGCCGACGTGCGACGCATGCTGCTGACCCAGAAAGCCTATGTGGAAGGCGCTTTCGATCTCGGTCTCTATGCCGCGCGCCTGTTCGACGATACCCAGACCCTGGCCACCGCTGAAGAACGCCAACAGGCCCATGAACTGCTCGACCTGCTGACGCCGATCGTCAAATCCTGGCCCTCGGAGTTCTGCCTGAAGGCCAACGAACTGGCGATCCAGATTCTCGGTGGACACGGCTACACCCGCGAATACCCTGTGGAGCAGTACTACCGCGACAACCGCCTGAATCCGATCCATGAAGGCACCCACGGCATCCAGTCGCTGGACCTGCTGGGCCGCAAGGTGTCGCAGAACAACGGCGCCGGCCTCAAGCAGCTGACGCGCCTGATCCAGGCTTGCTGCCAGCGCGCCGCCGCCTCTGAATCGCTCGATCCGCTGCGCCAGCCGCTGGAAAATCTGGTAGTGCGACTCTCCAGCGTGACCCTGGAACTGCTCGGCGACCTGATTCAAGGCAAGGTCAACCAGGCACTGGCCAATTCAGCGCTCTACCTCAAGGTCTTCGGTCACGCCGTGATCGGCTGGCGCTGGCTGGAGCAGGCAATCTGCGCCGAAGAAGGACTGGCCCGCGGTAACTCAGCGGATGCCGACTTCTACCTGGGCAAGCTGCAAGCCGCCCGCTACTTCCTGACCTGGGAAGTGCCCAGCTGCCACCACGACCTGGCCCTGCTCGTGGCCCGTGACGACACCTGCCTGACGATGCAGGACAACTGGTTCTGACCCCTTCCAGGGTTACTCATGCCCCGCGCACATGCGGGGCTTTTTTATCTTCGGTCCCGCCCCTCGCCTACCGCCTTTGAAATCCCGCATGTCTTGCCCCCCAACATTCATATCTCCTAAAAAAATTTCAAACCAACCTCTTATAGCCATTTAAAACTAATAGCTGACAGGGTTTTCCTTCAGCTGAAATAACGTTTTATCAGGCCAATCCATTCACACTAGTTACAACTTGAAGGGTCACGAAAACCAGCTAACGTGAACTTGGCATTGCCCAGGATGGCTCGCCGCCCCCTCTATCTTGCTCGCTTCGAGCAGCCATCTGCGGCAATTACCTTCGTCCCAGACAGTAAGGAAATTGTCACTCATGCTTGATCAGTCTGCTCTTGATCTGGATCAGAACGCGCCCCTCACTCCGAGCGCTCAATTGGCCAAGTTCCTACTCCAGATGGAGGTTTAGATGTCAGATTCTGCTGAGAAACTAAAGCTTGGTGCTCTAGTTGCGCTCGTGGTTGGCTCGATGGTGGGAGGAGGAATATTCTCACTGCCACAGAATATGGCCGCCAGCGCCGATGTGGGCGCCATCCTGATCGGATGGGCAATCACTGCGGTCGGCATGCTCACCCTGGCCTTCGTCTTCCAGACGCTGGCCAACCGCAAGCCCGACCTCGACGGCGGGGTCTACGCCTATGCAAAAGCCGGTTTCGGCGACTACATGGGCTTCTCTTCGGCGTGGGGTTACTGGATCAGCGCCTGGATCGGCAACGTCGGCTACTTCGTACTGTTGTTCAGCACCCTTGGCTACTTCTTCCCGATCTTTGGCGAGGGCAACACGCTCGCAGCCATCATCGGCGCCTCGATTGTGCTCTGGGGCGTGCACTTCCTGGTACTACGAGGTATCAGGGAAGCGGCGTTCATCAACCTGATAACCACTGTCGCCAAGGTGGTGCCGCTGTTCTTGTTCATCCTCATCTGCCTGTTCGCCTTCAAGCTGGACATCTTCACCGCCGACATCTGGGGTGCAATGAACCCGGACCTGGGCAGCGTGATGAACCAGGTTCGCAACATGATGCTGGTCACTGTCTGGGTGTTCATCGGCATCGAGGGTGCAAGCATCTTTTCCGCCCGTGCTGAAAAGCGCAGCGATGTGGGCAAGGCCACTATCCTCGGCTTCGTCATCGTGCTGCTGCTGCTGGTGCTGGTGAACGTCCTGTCGCTCGGCATCATGACCCAGCCGGAACTGGCCAAACTGCAGAACCCGTCCATGGCGGCCGTGCTGAAGCATGTCGTCGGTGACTGGGGTGCGGTGTTGATCAGCGTTGGTCTGGTGATCTCCCTGGCGGGTGCGTTGCTGTCCTGGGTACTGCTCTGCGCCGAGATCCTCTTCGCTGCGGCCAAGGACCACACCATGCCGGCCTTCCTTCGCAAGGAGAACGCCAAGCAGGTACCGGCCAACGCCCTGTGGCTGACCAACGCCATGGTGCAGTTGTTCCTGATCGTCACGCTGTTCAGCGCCGGCACCTACCTGTCGCTGATCTACTTGGCGACCTCGATGATCCTGGTGCCTTACCTCTGGTCTGCCGCCTATGCCGTGTTGCTGCCAATTCGCGGAGAGACCTACGAGCAGGACACCAGCGAGCGCAACAAGGACCTGGTCATCGCGGCCATCGCACTGATCTACGCCATTTGGCTGCTGTATGCCGGCGGCGTGAAGTATTTGCTGCTCTCCGCCCTGCTGTATGCCCCGGGCGCGATCCTGTTCGCCATGGCCAAACGGGAAGTTGGCCAGCCAATCTTCACCAATGTCGAGAAGCTGATCTTCGTCGCCGTGGTAATCGGCGCAGTCGTAGCGGGCTATGGCCTCTACGACGGCTTCCTGACCCTGTAACTCGTAAGGAGACCCTGCCATGTCCAAAGTCAAACTCGGCGTTCATTCCGAAGCCGGTAAATTGCATAAGGTAATGGTCTGCTCGCCGGGCCTCGCGCACATGCGCCTGACGCCCAACAACTGCGACGAGCTGCTGTTCGATGACGTGATCTGGGTCAGCCAGGCCAAGCGCGACCACTTTGATTTCGTCACAAAGATGCGCGAGCGTGGCGTCGAAGTCCTGGAAATGCACAACCTGCTCACCGACATCGTGCAGATCCCGGAAGCTTTGAAGTGGATACTCGATCGCAAGATCACCCTGGACCAGGTTGGCCTCGGCCTGACCAACGAAGTGCGTTCCTGGCTCGAAGGCCTGGAACCGCGCAAGATCGCCGAATTTCTCATCGGCGGGGTCGCCGGCTCCGACCTGCCGGACAGTGAAGGCGCCAGCGTCATCAAGATGTACCGCGACTACCTGGGCCACTCCAGCTTCATCCTGCCGCCGCTGCCCAACACCCAGTTCACCCGTGACACCACCTGCTGGATCTATGGCGGCGTGACCCTCAACCCGATGTACTGGCCGGCACGGCGCCAGGAGACCCTGCTGGCCTCTGCCATCTACAAGTTCCACCCGGAATTCACCAACGCCGAGTTCGAAGTCTGGTACGGCGACCCGGACACGGACCACGGCATGTCGACCCTGGAAGGTGGCGACGTGATGCCCATCGGTAACGGCGTGGTGCTGATCGGCATGGGCGAGCGCACCTCGCGCCAGGCCATCGGCCAACTGGCGCAATCGCTGTTCGCCAAGGGCGCGGCCCAGAAGATCGTCGTCGCCGGCTTGCCGAAGTCCCGCGCCGCGATGCACCTGGACACCGTGTTCACCTTCTGCGACCGCGACCTGGTCACCGTCTTCCCGGAAGTGGTCAGGGAAATCGTGCCCTTCGTACTGCGCCCGGATGAAAGCCGCCCCTATGGCATCGATATCCGTCGCGAGGAGAAGAGCTTCATAGAGGTAGTCGCCGCGTCACTCAACCTGAAGAAACTGCGCGTGGTGCAGACCGGTGGCGACGCCTTCGAGGCCGAGCGCGAGCAATGGGACGATGGCAACAACGTGGTCTGCCTGGAGCCCGGCGTGGTGGTCGGTTACGACCGCAACACCTATACCAATACCCTGCTGCGCAAGGCTGGCGTCGAGGTGGTCACCATCAGCGCCAGCGAACTCGGCCGTGGGCGTGGCGGCGGCCACTGCATGACCTGCCCGATCCTGCGCGACCCGATCGACTACTGATCTGACCATTCCCCCTCTCCCTCCGGGAGAGGGGTCGGGGGGTAAGGGAGGCCCTGCCCCTGCGCCGAAGCATCGTTGAAGGAGAAAGAGTCATGGCGTTCAACCTGCATAACCGTAACCTGCTCAGCCTGTTACACCACAGCACCCGCGAGCTGCGTTATCTGCTGGACCTGTCGCGCGACCTGAAGCGCGCCAAATACACCGGCACCGAACAGCAACACCTCAAGCGCAAGAACATCGCACTGATCTTCGAGAAGACGTCCACCCGTACGCGCTGCGCCTTCGAGGTCGCCGCCTATGACCAGGGCGCCAACGTCACCTACATCGACCCGACGTCCTCGCAGATCGGCCACAAGGAGTCCATGAAGGACACCGCCCGCGTACTCGGACGCATGTACGACGCCATCGAGTACCGCGGCTTCAAGCAAGAGATCGTCGAAGAATTGGCCCAGTACGCCGGGGTCCCCGTGTTCAACGGCCTGACCGACGAATACCACCCGACCCAGATGCTTGCCGACGTGCTGACCATGCGCGAGCACAGCGACAAGCCACTGCACGACATCAGCTACGCCTACCTTGGCGATGCCCGCAACAACATGGGCAACTCCTTGCTGTTGATTGGAGCCAAGCTCGGCATGGATGTGCGCATCGCCGCACCGAAGGCGCTGTGGCCGGAGGATGATTTCGTCGCCCAGTGCAAGAAATTCGCCGAAGAGAGCGGCGCACGCCTCACCCTCACCGAAGATGCGAAGGCCGCGGTCAAAGACGTCGACTTCATTCACACCGACGTATGGGTCTCCATGGGCGAGCCCGTGGAAGCCTGGGGCGAGCGCATCAAGGTACTGCTGCCCTATCAGGTGAACATGGAGCTGATGAAGGCCGCCGGCAACCCGCGAGTGAAGTTCATGCACTGCCTGCCCGCCTTCCATAATAGCGAGACCAAGGTTGGCAAACAGATCGCCGAGCAGTATCCGAACCTGAAGAACGGTATCGAGGTCACCGATGACGTCTTCGAGTCGCCGTATTGCATTGCCTTCGAGCAGGCGGAAAACCGCATGCACACCATCAAGGCGATCCTTGTATCGACTCTGGCTGATATCTAACCCGGACCCTCCCCTCTCCCGGCAGGAGAGAGCCGGGGTGAGGAAACTGCATCACGCACTGCGTAGGGTGGAAAAGCCACGACGTGGCTTTCCATCGCGGCCCCGCCCTGGTGGAGGAAGAGCGCCATCCACCCTACGCCACTTGCCCCTGACCAAGGAGAATTGCTATGCGAATCGTCATCGCATTGGGCGGCAATGCCCTGCTACGTCGCGGCGAAGCCATGACCGCGGAAAACCAGCGCGACAACGTGCGCATTGCCTGTGAGCAGATTGCCAAGGTAGCCCCGGGCAACGAACTGGTGATCGCCCATGGCAATGGCCCGCAGGTGGGTCTGCTGGCCCTCCAAGGCGCCGCCTACGACGCTGCCAACCCCTACCCGTTGGACGTACTCGGTGCCGAGACCGAAGGCATGATCGGCTACATGATCGAACAGGAACTGGGCAACCTGCTCCCCTTTGAAGTGCCCTTCGCTACCATCCTCACCCAAGTCGAGGTGGACCCGGCAGACCCCGCCTTCCAGAAACCAACCAAGCCCATCGGGCCGGTCTACACGAAAGAGGAAGCCGAGCTCCTGGCCAAGGAGAAAGGCTGGAGCATCGCCCCTGATGGCAACAAATTCCGCCGCGTGGTGCCGAGCCCGCGACCGAAGCAGATCTTCGAGATTCGCCCGGTCAAGTGGCTGCTGGAGAAAGGCACGGTGGTGGTCTGCGCCGGCGGAGGCGGCATCCCGACCATGTACGACGGTGGCAAGTTGAAGGGCATCGAGGCGGTGATCGACAAGGACCTCTGCTCGGCTCTGTTGGCCGAGCAACTGGACGCTGACCTGCTGGTGATCGCCACCGACGTGGACGCCGCCTACATCGACTGGGGCAAGCCAACCCAGAAAGGCATCGCCCAGGCCCACCCGGACGAATTGGAACGCCTCGGCTTCGCCGCTGGCTCCATGGGCCCGAAAGTCCAGGCCGCCTGCGAGTTCGCCATCAAGACAGGTAAAGCCGCGGTTATCGGCGCCCTGCCGGACATCGAGGCTATCGCCCGCGGTGAGGCCGGCACCCGCGTGAGCACGGCAAAACCTGGCATTACCTATCGTTGAGCCAACAACAGGGCCGCCTTGCGGCCTTTGGCAAATGAATTCGCCCCCAACAGGGTGAGCCGCTTCTTCGTGGGGGCGTATTCTTTTGCCATGCGGGTCAAAGAACCGCCCATCAACTCGCCCTCAAATGACCAAAGGAGTGACTTGATAGTCACGCCCCGCGTCAGGTAGACATCCCAATATATTTGAGCTGCCACCTGGCTCATGCCACCTGGCCCGTGACACTTGTCGCTGCGAATCCGCCACTAGAGCGGCCAAACACGCACCGCAGTGCACCCGCCGGCATGAGATGGTCCATTTGAGGAGTTCCTGAGTGATGTCCCGACTACCAGTCATTGTGGGTTTTGGTGGCTACAACGCAGCAGGGCGTAGTTCGTTCCACCACGGTTTCCGCCGCACCGTGATCGAGACCCTGGAACCGCAGGCACGCCAGGAAACCCTGGCCGGCCTGGCAGTGATGATGAAACTGGTCAGCGTGATCGATGGCCAGTACCGCAGCGCCGAGGGCCAGGCTCTGTCGCCGGCCGATATCGAGGCCCGCTACGCGACACAAATCCTCGACTCCACCCTGGTGCGCCGCGTCGAGAAGCAACACCTGGACGTCGACGCCGCCTATTGGCAGAAAAACGTCACCGCCTCCGCCATCGACGGCCAGGCCCTTTCCTTCACCACCCAACGCAAGCAACTGCCCGAGCCGCTCCCGGCCAACTGGTCGGTGGAGACGCTGGAGAATGGCGAGGTCAAAGTATCCATTCACGAGCGCTGCGACTTCAGGGTCGACAGCTACCGCGAGCTGCCGGTGAAGTCCGCCGGCCAACTGCCGACCGGCTTCGAGCCGGGCGAGCTCTACAACTCGCGCTTCCATCCGCGCGGGCTGCAGATGTCCGTCGTAGCTGCCACCGATGCCATCCGCTCCATCGGCCTGCCCTGGCAAACCATCGTCAACCATGTGCAACCGGACGAGATTGCCGTGTTCTCGGGCAGCATCATGAGCCAGCTCGACGAAAACGGCTTCGGTGGCCTGATGCAGTCGCGCCTCAAGGGCGGACGAGTTACCGCCAAGCAGCTGCCGCTGGGCCTGAACACCATGCCCGCCGACTTCATCAATGCCTACGTGCTGGGCAGCGTGGGCACAACCGGCAGCGTCACCGGCGCCTGCGCCACCTTCCTCTACAACCTGCAAAAGGGCATCGAGCTCATCACCTCAGGCCGTGCTCGCGTCGCCTTGGTGGGGAACGCCGAAGCGCCAATAACCCAGGAGTGCATCGAAGGCTATGGCGCCATGGGCGCCCTGGCCACCGAGGAAGGCCTGCGCCAGGTTGGTGGCCGTGAGGAGGTGGACTTCCGCCGTGCCAGCCGTCCGTTCGGCGAGAACTGTGGTTTCACCCTGGCCGAATCCAGCCAATATGTGGTGCTGATGGACGATGCCCTGGCCATCGAGTTGGGCGCTGATATTCACGGTGCGGTGACCGATGTGTTCATCAACGCCGACGGTTTCAAGAAATCCATTTCAGCTCCCGGCCCAGGCAACTACCTGACCCTGGCCAAGGCCGTGGCCAGTGCCACCCAGCTGATCGGCGCGGATGGCGTGCGCCAGCGCAGCTTCGTCCACGCCCACGGCTCCAGCACCCCGGCCAACCGCGTAACCGAATCCGAACTGCTGGACCGCGTTGCCGCTGCTTTCGGCATCGAGGAGTGGCCGGTTGCCGCCGCGAAGGCCTTCGTCGGTCACTCGCTGGCCACCGCCAGCGGCGACCAGGTGATCTCCGCCCTCGGTACCTTCAAGTACGGCATCCTGCCGGGCATCAAGACCATCGACCGGGTAGCCGACGATGTGCACCGTGATCACCTCGCCCTCTTCACCCGCGACCAGGTGCTGGGCGAGCGCCAACTGGACGTCTGCTTCGTCAACTCCAAGGGCTTCGGCGGCAACAACGCGACCGGCGTGCTGATCTCCCCGCGCCTGGTCGAAAGCATGTTGCGCAAGCGCTACGGCGAAGCCACCTTCGCCGCCTATTGCGCCAAGCGCGAGGAGACCCGCGCCAACGCGCAGGAATACGACCGCCGAGCCCTGCAAGGTCAGTTCGACATCATCTACAACTTCGGTAACGACCTGATCGATGAGCAGTGCATCGAGCTCAGCAGCGACGGCATCCAGATACCTGGTTTCGCCAAGCCGCTGATGTTCAAGAAAGACGAGCGTTTCGCCGACATGCTGGATTGAGCCACGGTCTTCCATCTCCCGCAGGGAGAGGCGACAGGCTGAAGGAATTGTGTGGGTGCGAAATCATTCGCAAAGCAGGCCACAGGCCTGCCTTCCCAGCCCATGAGGGACCGCTAGGCGGTCCTTTGCGAATGAATTCGCACCCACAGGCGATCGAACTGCGGAATCAGTCCAGCGCCCGTGCCAGTTGGATCAGCTCTGCACGCCATTCGGCTGCGACCGGCAGGGCAAGGAAGGACGGGTTGAGGAAATCCTCACGGGCCTCATAGGTCAACGCGGTGCCGGCCAGATCAAGCACCTCGCCCCCCGCCCCTTCGAGCACCCCCTGTGCGGCGGCAGTATCCCACTGTGATGTCGGCGCCAGACGCGGGTAACAGTCGGCGGTGCCTTCGGCCAGCAGGCAGAACTTCAACGAGCTGCCGATGTTCGCCAGCGCCAGATCACCAAACAGTTCGCCCAACCCATTCAGCAAACGCTCCTGCGCGGGGCTGGAATGGCGACGACTGGCGACTACCGTAAAGGCCTCGTCCGGTGCAATGCGAACGCTGATTTCATGCGCCTGCTCCGCCGGCTCGGCGCGCCAGGCGCCCAGGCCAGCACCGCCGTAATAGCAGCGCCCGCCCACCGGCATGCCGACCACGCCGAACACCACGCGTCCCTGCTCGATCAGCGCTACGTTCACAGTGAACTCGTCAGTACCGGCGATGAATTCCTTGGTGCCATCCAGCGGGTCCACCAGCCACCAGCGATGCCAACCCTTGCGCTCGGCCAGCGGAATGTCTGCCGCCTCCTCGGAGAGCACCGGGATACTGGGGTCAAGTGCCCGCAAGCCGGTATCCAGGATCAAGTGCGCGGCCAGGTCAGCTGCGGTCACAGGCGAGGCATCGACCTTTTCGGTCACGGTCAGCTCGCTGCGCCAATAAGGCAGGATGGCTTCACCGGCCTGGCGTACCAGATCGATGACGGCAGGTACGAGTGGGTGGTTCATGGTTTGAACTCTCCGCGCTGGCTGAGGATATCGCGGGTCAGATAGAGCGCCGCCAGGGCACGGCCTTCGCTGAACTGCTGGTGCTGGGCGAGGCTCGACAACTCGCGCAGGCTGATGCGATCGACCCGCAACGGTTCGGGCTCATCGCCCGGCAGGCTTTCTTCATAGAGGTCGCGGGCCAGCACCACCTGGATTCTCTGGCTCATGTAGCCTGGCGACAGCGACAGCTCGGTCAGGTGCTCCAGTTGGCGAGCACCGAATCCGGCTTCTTCCTTGAGCTCGCGATTGGCAGCCTCCAGCACGTCCTCACCGGGCTCGATCAGCCCCTTGGGCAACGAGAGCTGGTAGTCATCGGTGCCGGCACAGTACTCCTCCACCAGCAATACATGCTCGGCATCCGCCAGGGCCACCACCATCACGGCGCCATATCCGGTGCCCTGCCCCACCAGACGTTCGTAGGTACGCTCGACGCCATTGGCGAAGCGCAACTGCAACTCCTCGACGCGGAACAGGCGGCTGCTGGCGACGATTTCGCGGGCGAGCACCGTGGGCTTCTGACGCATAACGAACTCCTTGGCATGACCGGCGGGTTATCATACCCCGCCTTTGGCCATTGTCCCCGCCAGAGATTGTTTGGTGGCGACGGCCAACCCTGCAATTGCGACAGCCCCCACACAGCGGTCCTGTATCTCCTATGCCCCAACTGCCCTGGCCTGAAATCGACACCGTGCTGCTCGACATGGACGGCACTCTGCTCGACCTGCACTTCGACAACCACTTCTGGATGGAATACTTGCCGCAGCGCTACGCCGAGCACCACGGCATCAGCCGCGAACTGGCCGACGCCGAGTTGCTGCCGCTGTTCCGCGACAACGCCGGCCAGCTCAACTGGTACTGCACGGATTTCTGGAGCCGAGAGCTTGCCCTGCCGATCCGCGACCTCAAGCGCGAAGTGGCTCATCTGATCGCCCTGCGCCCGGGCTCTGATCTCTTCCTTGCTGCCCTGCGCCGCGCCGGCAAGCGCGTAGCGCTGATTACCAACGCCCATCGCGATTCGCTGTCACTGAAGATGGAGCGGGTGCAACTCGCGCCCTGGTTCGACCGGCTGATCAGCTCCCACGACTATGGCTTCCCCAAGGAGGACCAGCAGTTCTGGGACGCCCTGCAGCAAGACTTCGGCTTCGACCCGGCACGCAGCCTATTCATCGACGATAGCCTGCCAATCCTGCGCAGCGCCCGGCAGTACGGCATTGGCCACCTGCTGGCCGTGCGCGAACCGGACAGCCGCAAGGGGCCGAAAAACACCGAGGAGTTCGCTGCGGTGGACAGCTACCACACGCTGGTCGAGGGGCTGTAGCGAGACTGCCCCGCCCGTGCTGCGCAGCCTCGGCCCTACTCGGGGATGCGCAGCACCTGCCCTGGGTAGATCTTGTCGGGATGCGCGAGCATCGGCTTGTTGGCCTCGAAGATCTTCATATAGGCGTTGGCGTTGCCGTACTCAGCCTTGGCGATGGCGCTCAAGGTATCGCCCTTTTTCACCGTCACGAAGCGTGCAGGAACGGTAGCCGGTGCATTGACGGTGATGTGGTCCTCGACCTCACCGACGCCTTCAACGTTGCCCAGCGCCAGAAGAATCTTCTCCTTCTCTTCCTGAGTGGCGACTTCCCCGCGTACCACCACCTTTTCGCCTTCTACCGATACCTGGATCGCCGGGTTGCCCAGACCCACCTTGGCCACATGCTCCTTCAGCGAATCGGCGGCTTGCGCTTCCTGCCCGACCAGTGATTCCCACAGCTTGACTCCTGCTTCTTTGACAAAGGTGAAGATGCTCATGACGGCTCCTCTCGTTCCTCAGGGGAAACAGGCGCAGATGCGCCCGGGAGGTGCAAGTCTAGACGGCCGTTCCAGACTCTCTGGAGGACCTGCCCAACGGTGATGGCTAGAATGCTCAGGCACCCAAGGAGGCGGCATGGACATCAAGCAACTGAAGTTCCTCATCGCACTGGAGGAAACCCGCCACTTCGGCCAGGCCGCCGCGCGCTGCCACGTCACCCAGCCGACGCTGTCGATGCGCCTGCGCAGCCTGGAGGAAGAGCTGGGTCTGGAGCTGGTGATCCGGGGCCAACGCTTCGAAGGCTTCACCGATGCGGGCCAGCGTGTACTGGCCTGGGCTCGCACCCTACTCGCTGCCCACGATGGTCTCTACGCCGAAGCCGCCGCCTGCCGTGGCCAGTTGGTCGGCACCTTGCGCCTGGGCGTAGTGCCGCTGGCCGGCTTCGACCCAATGCGCCTGGTGAACGCCTTTGCAAGGCAGCACCCGAGCCTGCGCTTCCAGCTGTTCTCCCTCAGCTCCGAGCAGGTGCTCGAGGGCCTGGCGCGCAACCAGCTGGACCTGGGTCTGTCCTACCTGGATCGCCTCGACCGCGAGCACTTCGAGAGCCTGGAACTGGCACAAACGCGCATGGGCCTGCTGCACGACCGGCGGCATTTCACCTTCGACGATGCACCATTGGCCTGGGAAAGCCTGGTCGACCTGCCGCTGGGCCTGCTCTCGGGCGGCATGCACTTCCGCCAGTCCATCGATCACGGCTTTCGCAGCCGTGGCCTGTCGCCCCAGCCAAGGCTGGAGACCGACGCCGTCCATCAACTGCTGCAAGCCGTCAGTGCCGGCCTGTGCTGCGCCATCATGCCGCTCGACAGTGGCCTCGACGACTTCACCGAACACCTGGCCCTGACGCCCATTGCGGACGCTCGCACCCTGGCGCCGTTGGGCCTGATCCTGCGCCGTGGGGCGCCGCGCTCGGCGCTGGCGGATGCGTGTTTTGGGGAGGCAAAGGCGCTATTGGATCGACCCCTAACCCAGCCGCTGTAGGAGCCAGCTTGCTGGCGAGCCGCCCCGAGCACGCCCCTCCCAGTTCGCGAGCAGGAACTCGGCGCCCCCCGAGCCCCTACTGCGTGCTCATGACAGGTTGCTCCACGAACGATAGATACCATCGATCACCACATCGGAACCAACGATTAGACGCCCATGCCAGACAGGCCTAGGATGGCTAGGTCAATTCGTCGCAGGGGCACCCGCCATGCCACGCCCAGGCGCCAAACGCCATCTTTCCGCCGTTTCCATGCCTCCTCCGCCAATGGGCTATGCCTATGCCGAACTGGACCAGCCAGCCTGCGTCAAGGATGCGGTGTTGGCGGAGGAGTGCGCCCTGGCCATCGCCTATAACGGCATCAGTCATGCCGTGATGATGGTTTCCCCCAGCGCACTCGAAGACTTCATCACCGGCTTCAGCCTGAGCAGCGGCATCATCCAGTCCATCGACGAGATCTATGACATACAGATCCACGGTGAAGGGACGGCACTGCGGGCCGATGTGCAGATCAGCAACCGCGCTTTCTGGTCGCTCAAGGAGCAGCGCCGCCAACTGGCAGGCACCACGGGCTGCGGCCTGTGCGGAGTAGAAGCCCTGGAGCAGGCACTGCCCAACCTGCAATCTCTGGTTCCGGCGCCACTGCCTCCGGCCGAGCACCTGCACGAACTGCGCCCCCGCATTGCCGCCGCGCAGGACCTGGCTCGCCACAGCGGTGCCCTGCATGCCGCACTCTTCGTCGATGCGGCGGGCGAACTGCACCTGTGCCGGGAAGACATCGGCCGGCACAACGCCCTGGACAAGCTGATTGGCGCCCTGCTGCGCGAAGGCATCGAGCCTCGTGAAGGCTTTGCCGTGGTCACCAGCCGCTGCAGCCTGGAACTTATCCACAAAGCGGTGCGCGCCGGCCTGGCCACCCTGGTCAGCCTCTCGGCGCCCACCACCCTCACCGTGCAGTGGGCCCGCCAGCATCACCTCAACCTCATCCACCTGCCCCACCACAGCGCACCCCGGGTCTACAGCCCTGCGCCGCCACCACAAGCCACGATCGAATGAGCCTTCAACCCGCACGACCCCGCTACAAGCCTTACACGGGTGCAGCGGCCGGATGGGGCGCGCTGCGCAGCGTGACCCGCTTCTGGCTGGACAGCAAACAGCCGTTCAAGAACCTCCGCGCCCTGCTCAAGACCAACCAGAACGGCGGCTTCGACTGCCCCGGCTGCGCCTGGGGCGACTCGCCCGAAAACGGCCGGATCAAGTTCTGCGAAAACGGCGCCAAGGCGGTCAACTGGGAGGCCACCAAGCGCGGTGTGGGTGCAACTTTCTTCGCCCGCTACAGCGTCAGCGAGCTGCGCCGGCAAAGCGATTACTGGCTCGAATACCAGGGCCGCCTGACCCAGCCGATGCGCTACGACCGCCAGACTGACCACTATGTGCCGGTCAGCTGGGACGAAGCCTTCGCCCTGATCGCACGCCACCTGCACAACCTGGAGAGCCCTGACCAGGCCGAGTTCTACACCTCGGGCCGGGCCAGCAACGAAGCCGCCTTCCTCTATCAACTGTTTGTCCGCGCCTTTGGCACCAACAACTTCCCGGACTGCTCGAACATGTGCCACGAGGCCAGCGGCGTCGCCCTGGGCCAAAGCGTGGGCGTCGGCAAGGGCAGCGTCACCTTCGCCGACTTCGAGCATGCCGATGCCATCTTCGTCTTCGGCCAGAACCCCGGCACCAACCATCCACGGATGCTGGAGCCACTGCGTGAGGCAGTGAAGCGCGGCGCCCAGGTCGCCTGCTTCAACCCGCTCAAGGAGCGGGGGCTGGAACGTTTCCAGCACCCGCAGCACGCGTTCGAAATGCTCAGCAATGGTTCAAGGCCGCTCAATACCGCCTTTTTCCGCCCAGCCCTGGGTGGCGACATGGCGGCCCTGCGCGGCATGGCCAAGTTCCTGCTGCAATGGGAGCGCGAGGCCCAGTCCAAGGGTGAGGCGGCGGTGTTCGACCACGCTTTCATCGCCGAGCACACGGAGGGCGTCGACGCCTACCTGGCACAAGTGGACGCCACACCCTGGGCGCAGATCGAGCAGCAATCCGGGCTGCGCCTGGACGAGATCGAATGCGCCGCGCGCCTCTACCGCGACGCAAACCGCGTGATCATCTGCTGGGCCATGGGCTTGACCCAGCATCACCACTCGGTGCCGACCATCCAGGAAATCGTCAATCTGCAACTGCTGCGCGGCAATGTCGGTCGCCCGGGCGCGGGGCTGTGTCCGGTCCGTGGCCATAGCAATGTGCAGGGCGACCGCACCATGGGCATCAACGACCGGCCCCCAGCCGCCCTGCTGGATGCGCTGGAGCAGCGCTTCCAGTTCAGGGTGCCGCGTGAGCATGGCCACAACACCGTGGAAGCCATCAACGCAATGCTCGAAGGCCACTCCAAGGTCTTCATCGGCCTTGGCGGCAACTTCGCCCAGGCCACCCCGGACAGCCCACGCACCCACGCCGCGCTGCAGCACTGCGCGCTGACCGTGCAGATCAGCACCAAGCTCAATCGCAGCCATCTGACCACCGGGAACGACGCACTGATCCTGCCGTGCCTGGGCCGCACCGACATCGACCGGCAGGCGGAAGGCCCACAAGCAGTGACGGTGGAAGACTCCTTCAGCATGATCCATGCGTCCTACGGCCAACTCGAACCGCTGTCCGCCGAAATGCGCTCGGAGCCTGCCATCATCGCGGGCATCGCCAAGGCCGTTCTGGGCAACCACCCCGTGGACTGGGATGCGCTGATCGGCCACTACGACCGAATTCGCGAGCTGATCGCCGATACCATTCCAGGCTTCCACGACTTCAATCGCCGTGTGCAGCACCCAGGCGGTTTCCACCTGGGAAACTCGGCCGGTGAACGCCGCTGGAGCACCGCCAACGGGCGCGCCAACTTCGCTCCTCATTCGCTGCCGCAAAGCCTGCTGCACGAGAAGGTCCGCGAGACCGGCGAACAACCCGATCTGATCCTGCAGACATTGCGCTCCCACGATCAGTACAACACCACCATCTACAGCCTGGATGACCGCTATCGTGGCGTGCGGGGACTGCGCGAAGTGGTCTTCGCCAACGCCGACGACATCAATCGCCTAGGCTATGAGCCAGGACAGAAGGTGGACATGGTGTCGTTGTGGGCCGATGGCGTGGAGCGCCGGGTGTCAGGCTTCACCTTGCTGGCGTACGACATTCCACCGGGCCAGGCGGCTGCCTATTACCCGGAGACGAACCCGCTGGTACCGCTGGACAGTTTTGGTGAGGGCAGCTTCACGCCGACTTCCAAATTCGTCGCCATCCGCCTGGAGCCAGCACGGGATACAGGCCGCATTCTCTGACGGAGCGACCGTCAGAGAAATTTCCCCTGCATTCATTCGCCAGGGGTGCCCGGCAGCCCCTGGGCATCCATCCGAAAGGGCCACGGCCTGCCTGGTAAATTAATTCGCCTTCAGAATCCCCCTATATCTTCTGAGCCATTAAAGGCCGGGGTTAGATCGAAGTAATTAAATAAGTTCCGAACAACACTTAACTAAAATGAAACAAATTGAAACGCCAACTCAATGCGTATATAAAGTGCAAACACGCCACACACTCTTCAAGGCACTTTGCCAGCATCAGGCAGCCTGAAAGCACAAGGAAAACCGGAGGTTAACGACCTGTGACCGCGCTAGGCAAAAAAAGTTCTGTCATAATAAAACCCAATTAAAAATATATAAAAAATTGGTGTTTTTCGTCGGCCTCCACTTGCGCAAGTTAATTCCCACAGTAAATATCGCCTCACCAAAACCAATGAGGCGACCCTCACCATGAAGTACACCTCGATCCTTCTTCTGTCTCTTGGCCTTGCCAGCGGCAGCGTCTTCGCAGGCGGCAATACCGAAGCCGGTGTTGGCGGCGCGCTAGGCGGGGTCCTGGGTTCTGTGGTCGGTAATGCCGTAGGCGGCAGCACCGGCGCAGCCATCGGCGCCGGCGTAGGTGGTGCCGCAGGCGGTGCAGTAGCCGCCCCGCGCCGCAACCGTACTGAAGCCGCCATTGGCGGCGGCCTGGGCGCGGCCGGCGGCCAAGTCGTCGGCCGCTCCATGGGCGGCACCACGGGCGGCCTGATCGGCGCGGCCCTCGGTGGCGGCGCCGGTGGTGCACTGGGCAATGAATACGGCGACAGGAATCGCTATGACGATGACGACTGGGACGACGATGGTCATCGCCACTACCGCCGTGCCTACCGCGACCATCCGGGCCGAGGCCATGCCTGGGGCCATCGCAAGCACAAGCACCGTCACTGGGACGATTGATCAACATGACCAACCGAAAAAGCCCGCATCCAGCGGGCTTTTTCTGCGGGCTGAGGCCTGGTCGAGCGACGGCCGGCCCCCTGCCGATTCCATAATCCGACCTGCGTCATGGATGCCCCGGAGAAGCCGCGGGACCATGGACTTCCCCTTCGAAATGGAGACTTAGCAAGATGCGCAAAGCAGTAACCGCCCTCGCCCTCAGCCTGCTGGCGACCCAAGCCGTCGTGGCTGGTGAGACCACCAACAACGCCATCGGTGGTGGCCTCGGCGGTGCCCTGGGCAATGTCGTCGGCAACGCCATCGGCGGTGGCACCGGCGCAGCCATCGGTGCAGGCCTCGGCGGTGCCGCTGGCGGCGCCATGACTGCGAAGAGCGGCCGCAAAACCGAAGCGGCGATTGGTGGTGGCCTGGGTGCTGCAGGTGGCTCGGTGGTCGGCCGCTCCCTCGGCGGCTCTACCGGCTCCGCCATCGGTGCGGGCCTTGGCGGGGCAGCGGGCGGCGCTATCGCCACCGAACTGAGCAAGGGCGGCAGCCACCGCAAGCATCGTCACGACTGATCGATGCGCACACAAAAAGCCCGGCATTTGCCGTAAAGCTGTTCACATAAGAAAAACGCCGCTTTTCCTTCAGCAGGAGGGCGGCGTTTTTGGTTTTACATCATCACGAAGTTGTTTCTGTTGGGCAGGTATCTCTCGTAGGAGCGAGCTCTGCCCGCGAACCCGCCTCCTTCGCGAGCAGAGCTCGCTCCTACGGGGCCTCCAGCTTGGTAGCCCGGATTCATCCGGGCTACGAGGTGGCAGACTGCTCCGAAGGCCCGTCACGCCCCTCCTCATATGCGCTGCCGCCAATGCCTAAGTGAACAGCATTACGGCATTTGCCGGGCTTTTTCATTGCAGCGCAGTTCTCAGCCGATCTGACAGGCCTGCTGCTGGGCCAGCGTATCGCCATTGGCTTCGCAGGCCGCCGCGGTGAACAGGACATCAGTCGAGGAGTTCAGCGCTGTTTCGGCGGCATCTTGCAGGACGCCGATGATGAAGCCCACGGCCACGACCTGCATGGCCACCTCGCTGGGGATGCCGAACAGGCTGCAAGCCAGCGGGATCAACAGCAACGAACCACCGGCCACGCCGGAAGCGCCGCAGGCACAGATGGAGGCTACGATGCTCAACAAGATGGCGGTGGGGATGTCGACCGCAATACCGAGGGTATTCACCGCCGCCAGGGTCAGCACTGTGATGGTGATGGCGGCACCGGCCATGTTGATGGTCGCACCCAGCGGGATGGACACTGAATAGGTGTCTTCATGCAGGCCAAGCTTTTCGCACAGCTGCAGGTTGACTGGGATATTGGCCGCCGAACTACGGGTGAAGAACGCCGTGATACCGCTTTCGCGCAGACAGGTCAGCACCAGCGGATAAGGGTTGCGGCGAATCCTCCAGAATACGATCAGCGGGTTCACCACGAAGGCAACGAACAGCATGCAGCCGATCAGCACGACCAGCAGGTGCAGATAACCGAGCAATGCATCGAGGCCGCTCTCGGCCAGGGTGCTGGCCACCAGGCCGAAGATACCGAGGGGCGCAAAGCTGATCACCACTTTGACGATCAGTGAAACGCCATGAGACAGGTCGCTGAAGACGTTGCGAGTGGTCTCGCTGCCATGGCGAATGGCGATGCCCAGGCCAATGGCCCAAGCCAGGATGCCGATGAAGTTAGCCTCCATCAGGGCCTTGACCGGGTTGGCTACTACGCTGGAGAGCAGCGTCAGCAGGACCTCGGAAATGCCCGCTGGTGGTGCGACGCCAGTGGCGGCGGTATCCAGCGCCAAGGTGGAGGGGAACAAACTGCTGGCCAGCACAGCGACCACCGCCGCAGAGAAAGTGCCGATCAGGTAAAGCATCAGGATCGGCCGGATATGGGTGCGCTCGCCCTGTTTGTGGTTGGCGATAGCCGAAGTCACGAGGATGAACACCAGCACCGGCGCCACAGCCTTCAGGGCTGAGACAAAGAGGTTGCCGAGAAGGCTGACGGACCTGGCCGCCTCCGGCGAGAACAGCGCCAGCAAGATGCCAGCCACGAGGCCAATGATGATCCGAGTCACCAGGCTGGTGCATTTCAGGCGTTGCAGGATGGAGCCTTTTTCATGGGTCATGGCAGATACCGCTGAACAAGGGGTCGCGTCATGGAGGCGACCAAATGGGGTCATTGAATCCTGATAGCGCCTCTCGCTCGCTGCCGTAGATCAAACGAAAAGAGAAACCCGCGCCGCAGGGTGGATCACCCTGCAGTCTTGGGGGCGTTTCAGGTTTGGCGCGCATTGTGCGGGCTTGCGCCAAGGAAGGGTAGAGCGAGAGGACTATCGGTCCCACGGATGTCGCCATTTCGGCCGTTTCGGGTCGAACTGGTGAAACTTATCCACAAGAGCGACGGGAGCAAGAAGGGCAACTGTAAGAAACAAGCAGAACCTTGTCTCAGCCAGTAACCAGCAACTCCGTCAACGCCGCCCGCAATGGCTCGGGGATCGCCATCGGCCGGTTGCTGTCACGGTCCACGAAGACGTGGACGAAGCGTCCGGCGGCGCATGCCTCGCCCTCTCCCTGCTTGAAGATCGCCAGTTCGTACTGCACAGAGCTGTTGCCCAGCTTGCCCACCCGCAGGCCGACCTCGATGCGGTCGGGGAAGGCGATGGAAGCGAAGTAGTCGCAGGATGAACTGACCACGAAGCCCACTACCCCGCCCTCATGGATGTCCAGGCCGCCGCGCTCGATCAGGTAGGTATTCACCGCGCTGTCGAAGAAGCCGTAGTAGACCACGTTGTTCACATGGCCGTAGAGGTCGTTGTCGTGCCAGCGGGTGGTAATGGGCTGGAAATATCGATAATCGGCGCGCAGGTGCTGGGGTTGAGTCATCTCTGTTCCTTCTCGTAGCCCGTTAATAGGCCGCCTGGTAGATCGACAGCGCCTGGTGCTCGCTGACCTCGCGGGGATTATTCACCAACAGCCGTTGCTGCTGCATGGCATCGTGAGCCAGTTGCGCCAGGCTGTGTGCCGGCACGCCAGCATCCCGCAGGCGCGTCGGCAGGCCGCTGCGCTCGCTGAACTCGGCCAGCGCGACGATCAGCTGCTCAGCGAGGCAGGCTGCATTGCCGGGACGAAGCCGGCGGCCCAGCACAAGCGGTGCCAGCTCGGCATAGAGTGGTGCAGCCACCTCGGCGTTGAAGCCCAGCACGTGGGGCAGCACCAGCGCATTCGACAGCCCATGGGGAATGTGGAAGCGCCCGCCCAGCGGATAAGCCAGCGCATGCACGGCCGACACTGGAGCGTTGGCGAAAGCCTGGCCAGCCAGGCAGGCGCCCAACAACATGGCCTGGCGTGCCGCCCGGTTGCCGCCGTTGCGTACCGCCTCGTCCAGATTGGCCGCCAGCAAGCGCAACGCCTCGCGGGCCAGCAGGTCCGATAGGGGATTCTTCTTCAGCTTGCTGGTGTAGGCCTCGATGGCATGGACCATCGCATCGATGCCGGTGGCCGCCGTGACCGCAGGCGGCAGGCCGAGGGTAAGGTCGGCATCAAGTACTGCCAGGTCTGGCAGCAGCAGGGGCGAGACGACACCGAGCTTGGTGGTTCCGCTTGTGGTGACGATGGCGATCGGCGTCACCTCCGAGCCCGTGCCTGCGGTGGTGGGCACCTGGATCAACGGCAAACGTTTACCCTTGGCATTACCGACGCCGTAGAGGTCCGCCAGGGCCTGGCTACAGTCCGGATGGGCCAGCACGGCCACCAGCTTGGCAACGTCCATCGAACTGCCGCCACCGAACCCCACCACCAACTCAGCACCCAGCGCCCTGGCCAGTTCCACGGCTTGCATGACCACCGCCTCGGGCGGATCAGCCCGGACCTGGTCGAATACCGCCACCGAGACATTGGCCGCGACGAAGCCCGGGAGGATGTCGTCAAGCATCCCGAGGTGGGTGATGCCGGGGTCAGTGACGATCAACACCCGCGAGCCGCCGCGCTCGCGACTCAAGTCGGCCAGACGCAGGGCTGAGCCGGACTCACAAAGCAACTGGGCGGTGGTGGCGAAGCTGAAGGGCTGCATGGGGCGCTCCTTTTCTTGTTCGGGTTGATCTGGTCAGAAGGCGAAGTGCGCCTCGGGCAGCGCCATCAGGCACTCAGCACCGCCCAGCAGGGCCTCGCGGTGGCTGCTGGCGCGCGGCAGCACGCGACGTATGTAGAGCACTATGCAGCTTGGCCTGGTAGAAGTCCGCATCACCGCTTCCGGCCTCCAGCGCCGATTGGGCACAGGCAGCCGCCTTCAACCACAACCCAGCTAGCAACACATAGGCCGAGTACTGGAGGAAGTCCACCGAACAGGCACCGATCTCTTCCGGGTTCTCGCGAACGCGGTCCAGCACGGTCGCGCCGAGGGTGCGCCACTCCTGCAGGTGCGCCAGCACGGCACCGGCCAGCTCCTCGCGGTCGCATTGGCCTTCGGCAATCGCGGCCAGCTCGTCCTGCAGGGTCGCCAGCTCTGCACCACCGTCGCGCATCAGTTGCTCCATGCCCTACTCACTGATGAAACCGTGGCCGCCATAGACCTGCACGCCGAGGCTGGCGACTTCCTGACCCATGTCGGTGAAGAAGGCTTTGACGATAGGGATCAGGAGGGCCGACCGGCGGCCAGCGGCCTTTCGCCCTGCTTCGTCGGGGTGGCCATGCTCAAGGTCGAGTTGGCGCGCGCAATACAGGGCCAACATGCGGCTCCCCTCGACCAAGATCTTCTGGGTCAGCAGCATGCGCCGTACATCCGGATGGTGGATGCGCCTGGGATCACTGAATCCTCCTCTTCTTGTTCTTCGGGTCCGCCCCACGTAGGAGCCAGCTTGCTGGCGAATCCGGTGCGAGGCTTCGCGAGCAAGCTCGCTCCTACATCGCTCCACCGCGATCGCAACCGCCTCATCACAAAGCCGTCCAACACATTAAGGAAGCAGGTACTATTTTTGAAATTTAGTCTTGTGATAAACGGCATTCACCTGGCGAATACCTTCAACTTCGACCTCAACCTGCTTCGCGTGCTCGACGCCCTGCTGCGCGAGCGCAATGTCTCGCGCGCGGCCGAGCGGCTGGCCCCGAGCCAACCGGCGGCGAGCAATGCGCTGAATCGCCTACGCGAACTGCTCGACGACCCGCTGCTGGTGCGCGTTGGCAGGGCCATGCAGCCAACACCCCGAGCCCTGGAGCTGGAAATGCCGATCCGCGCGGCCCTACGGCAGATCGAGCAGAGCCTGGCCGGAGGCGACGCCTTCGCCCCAGCGCGCAGCCAACAGCGCTTCACCGTAGAGGTGACCGACTACGTAGAGTTGATCTGCATGCCACGCCTGCTGCAGCAACTGTCCGAGGAGGTACCCGGGGTGAAGATCGCCATCCGTCACCTGTCGCCCAGCCTGCCCGCCGCATCCCTCGATACGGGCGAACTGGACCTGGTGCCGGGACGTTTCGAAAGCATTTCCACTCACTTCGTCAGTCGACGCTGGATGAGCGAAACCCTTCGCCTGGTGGCCCGCCAGGACCATCCCGCCGTGCAACAGGCGCCGGACCTCGCGGCGTTTCTCAGGCTACGCCACCTGTGGGTGCACGGTGGCCAGACCAAAGGCATGGTCGATCAGTGGCTGGGCGAACAAGGCCTGGCGCGCGAGATCGTCTACACCACTCCCAACTACCTGCAGGCCGCGCATATCGTTGCCAGCACCAACCTCGCCGTGGTGCTGCCGGCTCAACCGGCGCATTACTTCGCGCGACTATTGCCGCTGCAGGTGCATCCCCTGCCCTTCGCCCTCGGCCCCTTCCACCTGGACCTGGTCAGCGTCGCCCAGCGCGAACGCGATGAGGCCCTGCAGTGGCTGATCGAGAAGGTATTAGCCATAGGCCGGATGTGAAAACGCCACCGCTGCACGGGGCAGTGGTGGCGTCGTTTCACTTGTTTGGTTGGTGCAGCGCCCAGAATGGGTCAGGCGGAGCTCCGTTGAGCACAGCGATACCCACCTTGCAACGCTTCAAGCTCGCTGGTGGACTAAAGCCCCCCCTTTTGCGGGGCAATCCACGTCAGAACTGGTTGTGGATCACCGCTTCGTCGAAGGCCAGCTTGCCAATGCGCGGCTTGGCCTCAATGGCCTGCTTGCCGACGGCGACCATCAGGCCGATGGCGTGGTTTTCCGGCAAACGGATCAGATCAGCCACGGCGTCGAAGTCGAAGCCGTCCATGGGGCAGCTATCCAGGCCCTTGCCGCGGGCTGCGAGCATCAGGGTCTGGGCCACCAGGCCGCAACTGCGCATCACTTCGTCGCGCTGCACACGGGGCTTGTCGCGGTAGTAGGTGTCGATGGCGCCAGCCATGAAGTCCTGCACCGGTTGCGGCGCGTCGGCCCAGACACGGGCTGCGTCCTTCTCCCAGGCGTCCAGGCGGGCGCAGACCACCACCAGCATGGAAGCCTCGGTCACCTGGGCCTGGTCCCAGGCCACGTCGCGGATGCGCTGGCGCAGTGCTGGATCACTCACCTCCACCAAGCGCACGTGCTGCAGGTTGAAGGCGGTGGGCGCGAGCAGCGCCAGCTGCAGCAGTTCGTCCTTCTCCTCGCGGCTAAGGCTGTGATTGGTGTCATAGCCCTTGATTGCGCGGCGGCTGCGGATAGCGTCATCGATATGCATGCAAAGCTCCTGGAAAAAGCGAGGTGAAAAAGTGGCGCCATCCTAAGCAGGCGCAATCCCCTGTACCAACACTGATTAACGATGGAATCGATCGAAAATTCAGGATGAGCCGGTCAGCCTCGGCCTAGCTGCCGCGCCACCCAGTCACGCACCGCGGCGTAGGGATAGGCCTCCAACGCTGCGAAGCCCGGCAGGCTGCGCGCCTTGAGCCGGGTAAATAGCGGCGCGGTGATGCCGCAGAGCAGGCGGGTCAGGCACTCGGCGCTGGACGGCATGCCCCGCTGCTCTTCGTAGCGACGGATGAAGGCTCCGCACAGGGCCTGGAAGTCCTGCTGCTCCAGCGGCGGCAATGCCGGCGGCTCTGGCAGGCGCGCCACCTGGCCCCGGCAGACTGAGCAGTGGCCGCAGCGCTCCGGCACCTCGCGATCACCAAAATAGTTGGCCAGCCTGGCGCTGAGGCAACGCTCGCTGGCGAACAGCTCCAGCATCGCGTGAATGCGGGCGATCTCGCTGCTTTCCTGCTGGCGGAAGTAGCGGTGCAGATCCTCGCTCAGCGCCTCCAGGTCGAAGCTGGGGCTCTGCACGGCGTAGACCTCGGTCATTTGCTTGCTTTCCAGTTCGATCCAGCCACGTTCCTGGAAGTAGTCCAGGGCCTTTACCACGCGGCTGCGTTCGGCCTTGTGCTGGCGATAGAGACTGTCGAAATTCACTGTGCACCAAGTGCGTGCGCGGGTGGAAGTCTGCACCAAGGCCTCGACGAACTGGCGACGTTCGCCCTCGAACTGCCGGACCAGCGCATCGGGCTCGAGCAGGTACTTGAACCGGTAATCGGCGAAATAGGCGAACAGCGGCGCGATGATGCCCCGGAGCTCCAGCTGCACCAGCAGCGTCTTCAGCGGTAGCTGGCGGATGTTGCTCTGCTCGGACAGCGCATTGAGCATCAGTTCCCAGCGATCGCCACGCAGCCCTGCGGTCTGCAGCTCCTCCAGTACCAGACGGATACCCGACAGCTCCGGCGTATCACCGTAGACGAAGTTTTCCAGCACGTTCAGGCTGTCGCGGTTGGCCAGCACCAGGCAGTCCGACGGCAACCCGTCGCGCCCTGCACGACCGATCTCCTGGCTGTAGTTTTCCACCGACTTGGGCAGGTCGTAATGCACCACCTGGCGGATATCGCTCTTGTCGATGCCCATGCCGAAGGCGATGGTGGCGACCATGATGTTGACCCCGCCAGCCATGAACCGACGCTGCAGGGCTTCCCGCGCCTCATGGGGCATGCCGGCATGGTAGGCGCTGGCGGCGATGCCGCGCTGGGTCAAGCGCTCGGCGATCAGTTCGGCGGTCTTCTGCAGGGTCACGTAGACGATGGTCGGCTGCCCCACGCGCGGCGCCAACCACTCCACCAGGCGATGCAGCTTGTCGCCGCCGGCCACCGGTTCGACCAGCAGGTTGAGGTTGCTACGGTAGAAGCCGGTGGTAATCACATCGGCGTCGGCGATGGCGAACTTGCACTGCATGTCGGCAATCACCGCGGGCGTCGCAGTGGCCGTCAGCAGCAGTACCTGGGGAATAGCGAACTGGCGCTGATAATCGGGCAACTTGAGATAGTCGGGACGGAAGTTGTGGCCCCATTCGGAGATGCAATGCGCCTCGTCCACCACCAGCAGGGATATCGGTACCTGTTGGATGAAGCTGCGGAAGCGCTCATTCTTCAGGCGCTCCACGGAGATCATCAGGATCTTCAGCTCGCCGGACCGCACCCTGGCCATGACTTCGGCGGCCTCTTCGCGACTTTGCGCCGAATCGATGCTGGCGGCGGCGATGCCATGCCGGTGGAGGAAAGCCAGTTGGTCCTGCATCAGCGCCAGCAGCGGCGACACCACCAGGGTCAGGTGCGGCAAGTGCAGGGCCGGCAATTGGTAGCACAGCGACTTGCCAGAGCCTGTGGGGAAGATGGCGGCAGCCGAGCGGCCGGCCAGCACCGACGCGATGGCGGTTTCCTGGCCGGGGCGGAAGCTGTCGTAACCGAAGACGCGGGCGAGGCTGGTGGCGGGCATGAGGTTCGCTCCGTTGACGGGGCCATGACCATAGACCAGGGCGGCATCAGGCGTGGTGCAGAGCGCCTGGAGGACTAGGCTGATCCCGGCGGCGAAAACCCGCCGGCACTGGAAAGAAGAAAGCCGCCCGAGGGCGGCTTCTTTCAACGCGGTGCGGCTTAGAGCTGCGGGCCGGCGTTCTTGATGGCGTCGGAAACGTCGAACTTCTTGAAGTTCTCGACGAACTGCTTGGCCAGGACCTTGGCGGCTTCGTCGTAGGCAGCCTTGTCAGCCCAGGTGTTACGCGGGTTTAGCAGGTTGGTGTCGACGCCCGGAACGGCCTTCGGCACGTCCAGGTTGATGATGTCCAGGTGCTCGGTCTCGGTGCCGACCAGAGCGCCGCTCTGGATGGCCGCAATCACGCCACGAGTGGTGGGGATGTTGAAGCGCTTGCCGACACCATAGCCACCGCCAGTCCAGCCGGTGTTGACCAGGTACACCTTGGAGCCGAAACCCTGGATGCGCTTGATCAGCAGCTCAGCGTACTCGCCAGCCGGACGCGGGAAGAACGGCGCGCCGAAGCAGGTGGAGAACGTGGACTTGATGCCGCCGCCGGAACCCATTTCGGTGGAGCCGACCAGAGCGGTGTAACCGGACAGGAAGTGGTAAGCGGCCTGCTCATTGTTCAGGATTGAAACCGGAGGCAGCACGCCAGTCAGGTCGCAGGTGAGGAAGATCACTGCGTTCGGCTCGCCGGCACGGTTGGCCTCAACGCGCTTCTCAACCAGCTCCAGCGGGTAGGCGGCGCGAGTGTTCTGGGTCAGGCTATCGTCGCTGTAGTCGGGCAGGCGGGTTTCCGGGTTGAGCACGACGTTCTCGAGAACGGCGCCGAACTGGATGGCTTTCCAGATAACCGGCTCGTTTTTCTCGGACAGGTCGATGCACTTGGCGTAGCAGCCGCCTTCGATGTTGAAGACAGTGCCCACACCCCAGCCGTGCTCATCGTCGCCGATCAGGTAGCGGCTCGGGTCGGCGGAAAGGGTGGTCTTGCCGGTACCGGACAGGCCGAAGAACAGGGTGGTGTCACCATCTTCGCCGACGTTGGCTGCGCAATGCATCGGCAGCACGTCTTTTTCCGGCAGCAGGAAGTTCTGCACGGAGAACATGGCCTTCTTCATTTCACCGGCGTAGCGCATGCCGGCGATCAGCACCTTCCTGGCGGCGAAGTTCAGGATCACGCAGCCATCGGAATTGGTGCCATCACGCTCCGGCTCGCACACGAAGTTCGGTGCGTTGAGGATCTGCCACTCCTGGCGGCCTTGCGGGTTGTACTGTTCAGGATTGATGAACAGGCAACGGCCGAACAGGTTGTGCCAGGCAGTCTCGGTGGTCATCTTGACGGCCAGGTAGTGTTCAGGATCAGCACCAACGTGCACATGCGAAACGAAACGCTCGTTTTCGGTCAGATAAGCTTCAACGCGAGTCCAAAGTGCATCGAATTTGTCCGCCGGGAACGGGCGGTTGATATTGCCCCAGGCGATGTGGGCATCAGTGCTCGGCTCCTGGACGATGAAGCGGTCTGCCGGAGAACGACCGGTGCGGTGGCCGGTCTTCACTACCAACGAACCGTTGGCGGCCAGCTCACCTTCACCACGGCGAATGGCCTCTTCGACCAGTTGCGCGGCGCTGATATCGGTGTACACGGCGTTATTGGCTTGCGTCATGTGGTTCCCCGTCGGCGAAAAGCCGAGTCCTCCAAACGTTTTGTAGTGGGTACTGGGACCCGCTACCGCGAAAAAAGTGCGCGCGATTATGCCAGAAAAGCCCGTAATGGGTAGAAACCTCCTGTCAGACAGGCATATTCCTGACCGATTATCGAACCTTGGTCATTCAGCGACCCCTTGGACGCTTCATTGATTCAGTGGCGTGTTTGCGATGGTGATTCGCTGCCGCCACCGGCAAAAAGCTGGGCAACGTCCGCCGCGTCGAAGCTGTAGCGCTGGTTGCAGAACTGGCAGTCGATCACCACGGTGCCGCCGCTTTCCTCGAGCAGCGCCTCGGCGTCGTGCTGGCCGAGGCTGACCAACGCATTGGCGGAGCGCTGGCGTGAGCAGCTGCATTTGAAATGGATCGGCTGCGAGTCGAACAGGCGCACAGTCTCTTCATGATAGAGGCGATGCAGCACGGTTTCGTTGTCCAGACCAAGCAGTTCCTCAGCGGTGAGCGTGTCGGCCAAGGTCGTCACGTGCTGCCAGTTGGCGGCGCGGGCTTCCGGGTCCTTGACGCGATCCGCCGGCAGGGCCTGGAGCAGCAAGCCACGAGCCATGCGACCGTCGGCGTAGAGCCAGAAGCGGGTCGGCAACTGCTCGGAGTTGGCGAAATAGCCGGAAAGGCACTCAGCCAGGGTGGCACCTTCGAGGGCGACGATGCCTTGGTAGCGCTTGCCCTCTGAGGGGTCGACAGTCAGGGTCAGCACGCCTTCGGGCATCAGCTCGCGCATACCGGCCCCCGCCTCCACTTGGCTCGCATGGTAGCGGGCGATACCGCGCACCTCACGATTGCTGGAGCATTCGACCATCAGCAACGGCACTGCGCCCGAAGAGCGCGCCTGCAGCACCAGCAAACCATCGAACTTGAGGGTCCCGACCAGCAGGGACGCCGCTGCGAGCATCTCACCGAGCAGTTGGGCAACCGGTTCCGGATAGGGGTGCTTGGCCAGGACATGGGCGTAGCTGTCGCCCAGGGAAACCATTTCGCCTCGTACATCGGTGTCATCGAAGAGAAAGCGTTGGGTGAAATCGAGATCGCGCATTTCGGCAGGCCACGGCAGGGAACAGGACTGGCATTGGCCAGGCTGTCGGGGTGGAAGGGCCGTCCAACGACCCTCTTGGAAGCGGAATTTTAAGGACAAAGAACGGCACTTCCAAGGTTGCGCCAAATAATCGCCGAACTCTACCGACTGCCAGATTCAAAACGACGTTTTTTTGTCGACTTTTTCGCTGTGCCTATCGCCCTAAACCCCAGGGAATTGAGGGACTCAGACGAAAAAACCTGGCGCCACTTTCACACTCATTAATAGCCATAGGCCATTTTTCCGCCTGTCGGAACACCCACCGATGACCTATATCTGAAGCTCGTAGTTTGACTTTTTGTGAGGCCAATCAGCATGGACGTCAGCGTCTTTGGGACCGGATACGTCGGTCTCGTCCAAGCAGCCGCATTAGCCGATGTCGGTCACCGGGTTCTGTGCATCGACATCGATGAGCACAAGATCGAGCAGTTGCAGAAAGCTGTCCCGCCGATCCAGGAGCCCGGCTTGTCCGCCATGATCGACGACAACCTGAGGGATGGACGACTGTCCTTCAGCACCCAGGCCAGCGATGCGGTGATCCACGGCCAATTGATCTTCATCACTGTCGGCACCCCACCTGACGAGGATGGTTCAGCCGACCTGCGTCATGTCCTGGCCGTGGTCCGCGAGATCGCTCAGCACATGCAGGACGACCGCACCCTGGTGATCAAGTCGACCGTGCCGGTCGGGACTGCCGCCAAGGTGACGGAATCCGCACGCGAGGAACTGAAGCAGCAGGGCAAGGGGCACCTGGCCATCCGGGTGGTTTCCAACCCCGAGTTCTTCAAGGAAGGCAGCGCGGTGAACGACTGCATTCGCCCGGACCGCATCATCGTCGGCACCGAAGACGAGAAGGCCCGCGAGCAACTCGCTGAATTGTATGCCCCCTTCTGCCGCAGCCGCGACAAGCTGATCTTCATGGACAACCGCAGCGCGGAGCTTACCAAGTACGCTGCTAACGCGATGCTGGCGACTCGCATCAGTCTGATGAACGAGCTGGCCAACTTGGCCGAGCTAGTGGGTGCGGACATCGAGTCGGTGCGCAAGGGTATCGGTTCGGACACACGTATCGGATACCACTTCATCTACCCCGGCTGCGGCTTTGGCGGCTCGTGCCTTCCCAAGGACCTGCGCGCCCTGCTGCACACCGGCAGCAGCAATGGCTTCCCGATGCGACTGCTGAAGACCGTCCAGGAAGTCAACGAGGATCAGCGCCAGGTGCTGTTTCGCAAGCTACAGAAACATTACACCGCTGGTCTGGTCGGCAAGTCCATCGCGCTGTGGGGGCTGGCCTTCAAACCCAACACCGACGACATGCGCGAAGCGCCCAGCCGCTACCTGATGGAAGCCCTGTGGCGGGAGGGCGCCACCGTCAGGGCATTCGACCCTGATGCCATGTCGGAATGCCGCCGCCTCTATGGCTATCGCGACGACCTGGTTCTCTGCGCCACCCGCGACGACACCGTGCAAGATGCCGACGCCCTGGTGATCTGCACCGAGTGGAAAGCCTTCCGCGTGGTCGATTTCGAGCTGCTTGCGCGCAAGCTGCGGGATCGCCTGATCATTGATGGGCGAAATCTCTACAGCCCTCAGCAGGTGGCAGCGGCAGGCCTCGACTACGTGGGCATCGGCCTGCCCTATCTCGCCCCGCTGGGTGGTGCGCCGTGAAAGTCCTGGTCACCGGCGCCGCCGGCTTCATCGGTGCGCACTGCGTGCGCCGTCTCCTGTGCGACGGCCATCAGGTCGTCGGCCTGGACAATTTCAGCACCTATTACGACCCGGCCCTGAAGGAGGCCCGCGTCCGCTGGGTCCGTGCCGAGGCCGGCGACTTCCTGCTCCATCGCCTGGACATCCAGGACGCCGCTGCGGTCACCTGCTCGCCATTCCCGCCACCGGCTTACGCTTGTTCACGGTCTACGGTCCCTGGGCGGCCGGACATGTCACCGATCCGGTTCGCCCCGGCTATCGTCGGCGGCCGCCCGATCGAGTTGTTCAACCACGGCCAGCATCGCCGCGACTTTCACCTTGATCGACGATATCGTCGAAAGCCTGGTGCGCCTGCTGCCACGCGCACCGCAGCCCGACGCGGCATGGGACCGCGATCAGCCCCGACCCGGCTCCAGCATGGCCCCGCGGCGCCTGTACAACATCGGCAGCCACCGCCCGGTGGCCCTCGCCGAGTACATCGACGTGCTGGAGCGCCATCTCGGACGTCCGGCGCTGCGGGTCCTGCTGCCACTGCAACCTGGCGATGTGATCGACACCTTCGCCGATGTCTCGGAGTCGCAGCGTGACATCGGCTTCCAACCCCAGGTCAGCCTCGAAGAGGGTCTTGCGCGTTTCGTGACCTGGTTCCGCCACTACTACATGAACGAACGGTCCGAAGCTCTGGGAGCGCAAGCGGCCTGGGACTGATCGTCAGTGAACGCGGGAGGAGTCGCGTCATGAGTGCTCCAGCCTCATCGCAAGAGGTACAACGAGGACGTGGTACAGGGATCGAGAAGCGTCTGGACCCGGCGCTGCACGAGAAGATCGACCAGTACCTCTGGATCCATAACCGTGGCTGGATGATCGGCGTACCAGATGGCGGCCCAGTGGCCTCGCCCTGGGTCTGGCTTACCGCATCTGGATGCAGCTCAAGCGGAAGAGGAAAAATACAACTTTTACTCTATTGATCAATTAGTTATCCAGAAAATTCAGCTTTACACAGGAAGACTCGTATTTACTTGTAGGACACTCCCGAACATCCCCCGTTCCTGCCCCTGCACCTGGCGTCGCTGGGTAGCATCCAGCCTTTCAGCCCCAAGGGGGCACCAGGGAGGATGGGACAGGATGAACGATCCCGCGACGCTGTTGTTCGACCACAGCCGCCACCAACTGAGGGTCAGGAACCTCGATGCGCCACTGGACGTGCTGGCCTTCTCCGGTGAAGAGGGCTTGAGCCAGGGCTTCCGTTACACCATCGAATTCACCAGCACGGTTCAGAACTTGCCCGTTGCACAGATATTGAACCGCGATGCCAGCTTCAGCCTGTACGCGCCACCGATCAAACCCTCCTACGCAACTACCGCCGCGCCGCCGGCGCTGCCCTTGCGCGTGCTGCGCGGCGTCATCACCCGCTTCAACTACCTGTCCACCTCCGCCGACGAAACCCGTTATTCGGTGCTGCTGGAGCCACGCCTGGCCCTGTCAGGGCTGGGAAAAGCCTGCCGGATTTTTCAGCAGCAGAACGTTCCGGAAATTCTGGAAAGTGTCTTGCGCGAGCGCCACGCGATGCGCGGCCAGGACTTCCTGTTCAAACTGAGCCGCGACTACCCCCGGCGCGAGCAGGTGATGCAGTACGGCGAGAGCGACCGCGCGCTGATCGAGCGGCTCTGCGCGGAGGTGGGCATCTGGCATCGCGTGGTCACCGACGACCGCCTCGGCATCGATGTGCTGGAGTTCTGCGACGACCAGCGCCATTACCAGTTCGACGTGAGCCTGCCGCTGCGTCCGTTGTCCGGGCTGGACGGCAACGGCCAGGATGGGGTGTGGCAACTGCAAAGCAATCAGCGCGTGGTGGAGCGGCAGGTTGCCGTGCGTGCCTACGACCACCAGCATGCAGCGGCCCATCTGGATGGCGAGTTCGACCTGACCCATGGCGATGCCACCACCTGCGGCGAGGCGTACCACTATGCCGAGCCTTACACCGAGCTGGGCGACCGCTACGCCCAGAATGACGTCGAGACCGAAAGTGGCTACCACTTCGCCCGCCTGGCCCATGAGCGCTATCTCAACGCCCGGCAGCAACTGAGCGGCGTCAGCAGCAGCGCCACCCTGGCCCCCGGCCAGGTGCTGAAAGTCGCGGGCGATGCGCCGGAAGTCTTTGCGCGGGGCGTGGTGATCACCTCGATCGAGACTCGCGCGGCGCGCGACCGCAGCCTGGAAGTGGCGTTCACGGCCATCCCCTATTCGGAGACGGTGTGCTTCCGTCCGCCCCTGCGGGAAAAGCCAGTCATCGCCGGCACCCTGCCGGCGCACGTGGTCAGCCCGGAAACCCATCCCACCTACGCCGAGATCAACGCCGAGGGCAAATACCGGGTCCGCTTCTGCTTCGACCGCGACCCCTGGCCGGCGGGACGGGACAGTCTGTGGCTGCGCCTGGCGCGGCCTTACGCCGGCGACACCCATGGCCTGCATATGCCGTTGCTGGCCGGCACCGGGGTGGGGGTGGCCTTCGAGCAGGGCGACCCGGACAAGCCCTATATCGCCCATGCCTTCCACGACAGCCAGCACCCCGACCTGGTCACCCTGAAGAACTACAAGCGCAACGTCCTGCGTACCCCGGCCAACAACAAACTGCGCCTGGACGACACCCGCGGCCAGGAACACATCAAGCTCAGCACCGAACACAGCGGCAAGAGCCAGCTCAACCTCGGCCACCTGGTCGACAGCCAGAAGCAGAAGCGCGGCGCAGGCTTCGAACTGCGCAGCGACGGCCACGGCGCCCTTCGCGCCGGCAAGGGGCTGTTCATCAGTGCCGACCAACAGCCCCGCGCCCAGGGGCAGGTGCTGGACATGCAGGAAGCGGTCACTCGCCTGCAGCAGGCCGGCGAGCAACTGCAGTCGCTGTCCACCGATGCCCAGAACGCCAATGCCGACCCGGCCGATGTGCAAGCGCAGTTGCGCCTGCTCAGTGAGCGACTCGACCAACTCAACGCCTCGGTTGCCTTGCTCAGCGCCCCGCAGGGCATGGCCCTCAGCAGTGGCGACCACCTGCAATTGGCGGCACAACGCAACCTGATGCTCAACGCCGGCCACGCAGCCGACATCAGCGTGGTCAAGCGGTTGTTCATCGGCGTGGGCGAAGGGCTGAGCCTGTTCGTGCGCAAGCTCGGCATGAAGCTGATCGCTAACCAGGGGCCCATCAGCCTGCAGGCACAGAACGACCGCCTCGAGCTGCTCGCCCGCCATGGCCTGGACATCACCAGCACCGAAGACGAAATCCGCATCGTTGCCAAGCAGAAGATCACCCTCAACGCCGGCGGCAGCTACATCACCCTCGATCCGTACGGCATCGAGTCCGGCACCCAGGGCGAACACCTGATCAAGGCGGTGCATTTCGATTGCCTGGGGCCCGCGAGCATGGGGGCCACGCACCCGGATCACCCTAAGCTCGAATCCAGCCCGACTTTGCGCCTGAGTATCCAGCAGGCTCCGAATGCGCCGGGTCTTGCCTGGGCCGGCATGCCTTATACGCTCTATGCCGATGGCGCGCCACTCAAGCAAGGCGTGCTCGACACTCGCGGCGAGATAACCATCGAGCATGCGGGGATCACCCGCCAGTACCACCTGAAGCTGGGCAACGGCGTGACCTACCAGTTGCCAGTGCCCAGCGAATACCGCAACCCCGATCAAGCACATTTGGCCAACAGAGGCCTGCACCACCACCGACTCCAGGCCGCCTCCCAAGCCCACCAACCCGCCGCGCACACGGACCACCGCCTCCTTTATGCATCGGTGCTAGAAGGGCTTGGCCAGGAAGGGAAACCGGATGAGCCGGGCCCAACCCAGAGTGGGCCGGGCAAGTGGGTGACGCAAGAAGTGGATTACCACGGTACACGCAATGCCGGGCAGATGTTTCTCAACCGTTTGACCTCCATGGGGGACGAAGGGCGGGTATTCGGTTCCGAAGGTAAGGACTACGAAAACACCAAGCGCGCCCTGATCCAGGCTTGGGAACCGTTAACGGTGGATGAGCAGCATCTCGCTGCAAGCTCTGCGGCTCACCGCTATGGGGAACTGCGCCAGATTGAACAAATCTACCTGGAGGGTCCTGACAGTTGGCACGTGTCCGGCAAGTCCTGCTACTGGCAGCCGGTCACGGCCGATACGGTTTACGAGACGAAGGAACCAACACCATGAGGTTTTCCGGGAAACAGGCGCTGCGGATATGGGGAGTGCTGGACCTGTTTCAGGTGGCTTGGTACAGCCTGAACAGTTGGCACGCGGGGCGGATTCCGTACTGGAGTGATCTATCCAGCACGCTGGCGTTGCACGACCAATTGGGGACTTCGCTATCGAGCGCCGGCCTTCTTGCCTGGACGGTACATCTCTCCATTGCAGTCACCGGGGTGCTGTTTGTCCTTGGCTATCGGCCCGCCCGCTACCTGGGGTTGGCGCAGATTCCGCTGCGATTGTTCTTTCTCTATCCCTCGGTGTCGCTGCTCCTGCCATTGGCCGGCCATGTACCGGGCCTGGTGATGCTCGTTCTGGTCATTGGGTCGGAACTACTTAAAGGCTGGAGCCTGTGGAGGCGCGTGTGATGGATGAACAGTTGCAGAACGCCTTGGCGTTCAAGGAAGGGAAAACAGTATGAACATTCGGTACGACATTGTGGTGCCCATTGCCCTGCAGCACACACGGACGGCCACCCTCACCTCACCCTGGTTTGTCCAAAAGACCGAGTACCCGCCAATGCTGACGGACTACCGGTACCTCATCAACGGCGAAGCCACCTTCAAAGCCGTGCATGAGGCCATCGAGAAGGCGCAAGCCTCCATCGACATCATCTGCTGGGGCTTCCAGCCCTCCATGTACTTCATCCGGGACGGTCAGCATCCCGCCCTTGGCAAACTGCTGGAGGGCAAAGCTCGGCAAGGCGTGCGGGTGCGGATACTGGGCTGGGAAATGCCGCTCAACGCCGCCGGTTTAGGAGGAGAGGCGAACCTGCCCGGCAAAAGCCCTAACCTCAAGCATCGCGCAGGACAGACCGCCGCCGACGAGCAGCACCGCGAAGACGAGCGCTGGTTCGATGCCTACGCAGTGTCCGATGGCAAGGCGGCGCAGCGCGTGAACAGTGGCGTGCCGGTGTTCGTCAGTCGTGGCTTCAGCATGTCGGAACGAGACCGTATCGAAGAGGATGTCAGGCAACACAGCCTGGACCGGGAGCTCAGCGGGCGCACCATCGCCGCCCTGAAATGGGCACCCACCCACCATCAAAAGAGCGTGCTGGTCGACTACGAGTTGCCAGAGCAAGCGGTAGGCTTCGTCATGGGCCACAACATGCTCGACGAGTATTGGGATACCGACACCCATTCGGCGCGGAAGCGCCCCGCCCCCCAGCGGCCCAACGCGGAAACCCACGCCCCTGACCGTGGTCCGCGCGGCGCCTTGCCACGCCAGGATATCTCCTGCCGCGTCACCGGGCCGATCCTCGAGCACCTGCACCAGAACTTCGCCGATGCCTGGCAAAAGGAAACCGGCGAGGACCTTCTCGCGGCACGCCAGGGTATGGCGCAGGGCAGAACGATAACCTTTGGTGCCGCGACGCTGCGCGTCCCCTACACGGAAACAGCGGACGCCGCTGGCGAAAGTACCCCATTGCTCGCCCAACTGCTGCGCACCCAGGCCCAGACTGGCGCGAAGGATATCCAGTCTGCCTACTTGCAGGCGGTGAACAACGCTACCCAGTTCATCTACATCGAAAACCAATACTTCCGCTGGCCGCCGCTGGCCGAGGCGATCAAGAAGGCCGCCGCCGATCAGACCGGAGCCGGCCGCGACCCCGGTCTGCACGGCGCCCTGCACCTGTTCGTCATCACCAATGTCACCGATGACGGCATCGGTGCCGGCACCGTGAACACCCAGCGCATGCTGGAAATCCTTGGCCGGACCGACACTATCCCCAAGGTCACCAAGCTGCGCCGAATCGAGCGGGTGAAGAACGATATGCCGCCCAGGCCTCGCCCCGACGGCCCCAATGATCAAATGGGGCAACGCGAATTGGCCGCTTGGAAGGCCAAACTGGAACGGAAGACCCAGCAAATCGAAGCCGAGACGCTGGTTCCGGAAGAAATTCCCGGCCTGAAGGTCCATGTCTGCTCGCTGGTCGCCCCCGATTCGCCGCCGGGGGCGCCCTGGATGCCGGTGTACATCCACTCCAAGCTGATGATCGTCAACGATGTCTTCACCACCCACGGCTCGGCCAATATCAACACCCGCAGCATGATGGTCGATAGCGAGCTGAATATCGCCCATGAGTGGTACGACGTGACGCGAAAGATGCGCAGGGAGTTGTTTGAGCTGCATACCGGTGGGAAGGGGGCGCAGGATGATCCAAAGCAGGCATTTGATGCATGGACAGAAATCATTGAGCGCAACAAGGACTTGCAGTCAGAAAAGTTAACGCCCAAAGCGCCTGTCATTGCTTTTCATTACGACCAGCCCACCATGAATAACCTCGACTGATGCGCCGGATACTTCTGCTGACCAGCCTGCTGGTGGCCGCCTGTGCCACAGACGGTACCTATTCAAAAAAGGATCTCTCCATGGACAGACTCTCTCAGATCAAGGCCGATCTGGCCTTCACCTGTAGGCACGAACATTTCCCCGACCCCTTGGCGGATACAGATACGCTATTCAAATACGCCCGCTGGCTGGAGAAAAACAACCAGCTCAAGCAGGACAAGACAGTGGATGCACAGATCGAACGGCTGTACCGCATTGCCGCCGAAAACGGCCATGCCAAGGCCAATATCAACTTGCAAAACGGCAGCATGCGTAATCGCCGTTACGGGCTTACCGGCGAAGAGAACCTGCGCCTAAGCCATCAACTGATCAATACCGAGGTCGCCACCGGCTACTACTTCGTGGGTATTTTCCTGAACCAGGGCTCGGCGGGTTTGCAGGAAGATAAGGAGATGGCCCTGCGTTACTTCCGCAAGGCCGCCGATGAGGGCAGCGCCAATGCCCAGGCCTATGTCGCTGACAAACTGGCACCGATAGATATTGCACCCGATATCGCCCGGCAGATGCGCCGCTGTGCTGCGGAGCAAGGTAATGGAAAAGCCGCAGTAGCGCTTGGTGTGAATCTTTCGGTGAAAGGGTGTTATCAGGAGGCTCTTGAGGCATTCCAGTTAGGTGTAGCAGCAGGAATTAGTGTCTCTGCGTCTTTTTTGTACAAAGCCTTTCGCGCCCCACCATCCTCTGACGAACTGCACTACCTTGCCCAGCAGGAGGATCTCGAACGCGCAGATCGCTACGAAAAAATCTGGAGCATTCTTGCGGACTACTCCTATGCCAACCCCAAGGTCCCCGAAATCAATGAAATCGTCCCGCTGCCGCCGGCCCCGCTGCCGCCCTGGGACGGCAAACTGCAATGGCTGGAAGAGCGTCTGGCCAATGTCCCGCCGCCCAAGCCCAGCGACGCGCTGATCCGCCAGCTCGCCGACGCCAAGAAGCTTGACCCCGCCACCGGCAGGCCGTTGCCGGATTCACCGGTATTCAGCGGTTACGGCTTCCCTGTGCGGACCTGCTACAGCGGTGCGTTATGTCCGCATACCGGCTACTGGAAGGTCATGTGGCCGCTACAGGTGGAATGGCGAGACGTGACTCGGTATTTCGAGGAAGGCGAAACGATGCCGGCCGAGATGGTCAAACGAGTCCATGAGCGCCCCTGGCCTTTCGCCGACAAGGTTACCGAGCGCCTCGAAAGGGTGCAGTGGGGAATGCTCGGTTAGAGCTTAATGCTGTTCAGTTAAGAACATCGGTGCCGGCACCGTGAACACCCAGCGCATGCTGGAAATCCTTGGCCGGACCGACACTATCCCCGAGGTCACCAAGCTGCGCCGAATCGAGAAAATGAAAGCAAGCATGCCGCCCAGGCCTCGCCCCGACGGCGCCAAGGACAGAGAGGGACAAGAGGCGCTCGCCGCCTGGGAGGCCAAACTGAAACAGCAGACCCAGGCCATCAAAGACGAGGAGCTGGTTCCGGAAGAAATCCCCGGCCTGAAGGTCCACGTCTGCTCGCTGGTGGCCCCCGACTCGCCACCAGGCAAGCCGTGGATGCCGGTGTACATCCACTCCAAGCTGATGATCGTCGACGACGTCTTCACCACCCACGGCTCGGCCAATATCAATAGCCGCAGCATGGAAGTGGACAGCGAACTGAATATTGCCCACGAGTGGGCGAGCGTGACCGAGGCACTGCGGCGGCGGTTGTGGGACAGGCATACGGCGGGGGAAGGGTACAGGATAGACCGGAAGAGGCGTACAGAGCTTGGCAAAAAATCATTGGTGACAACAAAGATCGCCAATCCGCCAAGGATTCACCAAAGGCATCGCTCGTGGAGTTCCATTACGACAAAGCCACCCTGTGGAACCTCGATTAATGCGCCCCATCCTGCTGCTTTCCAGCCTGCTGCTGGCCGCCTGTAGCGCCAGCAGCCCACTCATCAATTCGAAGAAGGACTTTCATGTGGACCGGCTTTCCCAGATCAAGGCCAATCTCGCCTTCACCTGCAAATACGAAACGATCCCCACGCCCTCGGCGGACAGCGATGTGCTCTTCCAGTACGCCCGCTGGCTGGAGAAGAACAACCGGCTCATACCAGACCTGAGCGTGGATGTGGAGATCGAACGGCTGTACCGCATCGCCAGCGAAAGCGGCCATTACAAGGCCAATATCAACCTGCAGAACGGCGCCATGCACGGGCATTACAAGCTCAAAGGCGCCGAGTATCTGCGCCTGAGCCAGCAACTGATCGATGCCGGTGTGGCCCGGGGCTACTTCTTCATCGGCTACTTCCTGCAGCGAGGGGCGGCCGGATTGCAGCAGGACCCGGAAATGGCCCTGCGCTACTTCCGCAAGGCGGCCGATGAAGGAAACGCCGAGGCGCAGTACCAGGTGGCAGAAAGGTTGGCGCCAATCGACATCGCCCCCGATATCGCCCGGCAAATGCGACGCTGTGCTGGTGAGCAGGGCCATGGTCAAGCGGCTGCCGCGTTGGGCATCAACCTCAAGAGAAAGGGGGATTACCGAGAGGCTCTTGAGGCATTCCAACGTGGCGTCGCTTCAGGTGACGAGACTGCGGCTGGTTTCTTGGACGATGGATTTCGGGGACCTAAGCCAACCGATGAGCTGAACTATATCGGCCAATCTGAGGACCTTGAACGCGCCGACCGCTACAAGAAAATCTGGAAGTTTCTCGCGGACTATTCCACCTATGCCCAACCCAAGGTCCCCGAGATCAACGAAATCGTGCCGCTGCCCCCGGCCAAGCTGCCGCCATGGGATGGCAAGCTGAAGTGGGTGGAAGAGCGCAAGGCCAATATCCAGCCACCCAAGCCCAGCGAGGCGTTGATCGAGGAACTGGCCAAGGCCAAGCTGCTCGACCCGAAAACCGGCCGACCCATGCCCGGCTCGCCGGCCTTCATCACGGCCGTGCCCACCGAAATCTGCTACAGCGGCGAAGCCTGCCCGCGCAGCGGTTACTGGCAGGTCGCCTGGATGCACACGCGCACGATAGTGCCCCGCGAAGTCATCCGCCGCTTCGAGCAAGGCGAGATCATGCCGGTGCAGGTGGTCGAGCGTTTCCATTCACGCCCCTGGCCATTCCCGGACAAGACCACCTTCACCGAGGAACGGGTGCAATGGAGGCTGCTCGGTGATGCCTGACCCACTGCCCGGGATGGGTTGGCCACCAGACTAGCGGTCCTGCAGGCGGAAGATCTGCCGACGCTGCTTCTTGGTCGGCCGACCGTCCGTCTGCACGCCCAGGGCGCCGGCCTTGCGCAGGGCCGCCGCCTCTTCGCGCCGCGCCACGCTGTCGGCGGTTTCCTCGTACAAGGCCTGGGCCTCGGGCGCACCGCGACGCACTACTGACAGAGCACGCACGACAACGGTGCGCTCGTCGAAGCCGGTGCGAATCACATATTCGTCGCCGACCCTGGGTTCCTTCGAGGGTTTGCAGCGCTCGCCGCGGTGATGGACCTTGCCGCCCTCGATGGCCTCCTTGGCCAGTGCGCGGGTCTTGTAGAAGCGCGCCGCCCATAGCCACTTGTCCAGGCGCACCTTGTCGTCGTCTTTGTGGTCTTTTGCACTCATAGGTTCGTTCGTCCTGGCAAGATCAATCCTGGCCGGATGCAGTTGTCACACGGGCCAACTAGAATGCGACAACTTTACCGGAAAGCCTGCCTTGAAGACTTTCGACAAACTCTCCGTGATTGGCCTTCGTGAGTGGATCGCCCTGCCCCAACTGGGCATGGTCGGCCTGCGCGCGAAGATCGATACCGGCGCCAGTACCTCGACGCTGCATGCCAGCGACATCGTCCCATTCGAGCGCGACGGCGAACGCTGGGTGCGGTTCACTGCGCACCTCGGCACCCTGGTGCAACGGCGCCATCGCTGTGAAGCGCAGGTCGTTTCGGTAAAGACCATCAGGAGTTCCAACGGCCAGGCCCAGACCCGCTATGTGATCCGCACCCAAGTCGCACTGGGCGACCGGGTCTGGCCGATCGAGTTCACCCTGGCCTGCCGCAAGACCATGCGCTACCGCGTACTGCTGGGCTCCAAGGCCCTGGTGCAGGCGCAGTTGGTGGTCAACCCGGCCCTCACCTACGTCCAAGACAAGCCGACCCTTTCCCTTCCCGGTGCCCAATGAAAATCGCTGTGTTATCGCGCAACCCGCGCCTGTATTCGACCCGCCGCCTAGTAGAGGCCGGTCAGGAGCGCGGCCATGAAATGGTGGTGATCGACACCCTGCGCGCCTACATGAACATTGCCAGCCACAAGCCGCAGATCCACTACCGGGGTCGCGCGCTGGAAGGCTTCGATGCGGTGATTCCGCGTATCGGCGCATCGGTGACTTTTTATGGCTGCGCCGTTCTGCGCCAGTTCGAGATGATGGGGGTGTTCCCCCTCAATGAATCGGTGGCCATTACCCGCTCACGGGACAAGTTGCGCTCCCTGCAACTGCTCTCACGCAAAGGTATCGGTCTACCGGTGACCGGCTTCGCCCACTCCCCGGACGACATCCCCGACCTGATCCGCATGGTCAACGGCGCTCCGCTGGTGATCAAGGTGCTGGAAGGCACCCAGGGCATCGGCGTGGTGCTCTGCGAAACCGAGAAAGCAGCCGAGTCGGTGATCGAGGCCTTCATGGGCCTTAAGCAGAACATTATGGTCCAGGAGTACATCCGCGAGGCTGGCGGCGCAGATATCCGCTGCTTCGTAGTGGGCGACAAGGTGATCGCGGCGATGAAGCGCCAGGCCAAGCCGGGCGAGTTTCGCTCCAACCTGCACCGTGGCGGCACTGCCAGCCTGATCAAGATCACCCCGGAAGAGCGCATGACCGCAATCCGCGCGGCCAGGGTCATGGGCCTGAGTGTGGCGGGCGTGGATATCCTGCGCTCCAATCATGGCCCGCTGGTGATGGAGGTGAACTCCTCGCCGGGCCTGGAGGGCATCGAGACCACCACAGGCCAGGACGTGGCGAACATCATCATCCAGTACCTGGAGAAGAACGCCATTCCGAACTCGACGCGAACCAAGGGGAAGGGCTGAGCCCTCTCCCGATGGGAGCGGGTGCAGGTGCGGGCAAACAACCACCCGACCCCATGCAAGTCGATCTCGGAACCCCAAGACCTGTCGACACGTCAGATGGCGTCCTGTCTCTGGCAAGAAATCTGCTTCAAATCTTGTAGTCCGCCTCAGGCGGCAGGTTAGAATTCCCCGGCATGCGCCCCTGCATGTCGTCGTGATACCCCGATTGCAAGGAGCCGCCCCACGTGGATGCCACCACCATCAATAGCCTGTTCCTGATCGGCGCGGCGCTGGTAGGCATGAGCATCCTCGTCAGCGCCTTCGGGTCGCGCTTTGGCATCCCCATCCTGGTGGTGTTCCTGGCAGTCGGCATGCTCGCCGGCAGCGACGGCCCTGGTGGCATCGTCTTCAACAACTATTCCCAGGCCTACCTGGTCGGCAACCTGGCACTGGCCATCATTCTCCTCGACGGCGGCCTGCGGACCCGCGCCGCGACCTTCCGCGTAGCGCTCTGGCCCTCGCTGTCCATGGCGACCGTGGGCGTGCTCATTACGGCTGGACTGACCGGCGTGGCAGCGGCCTGGCTGTTCGACCTGAGCCTGATGGAAGGCCTGCTGATCGGCGCCATCGTCGGTTCCACTGACGCCGCCGCGGTATTCAGCCTGCTCGGTGGACGCGGCCTCAACGAGCGGGTCAGCGCCACCCTGGAAATCGAATCCGGCAGCAACGACCCGATGGCGGTGTTCCTCACCGTGACGCTGATCGACATGCTCATCAAGGGAGAAAGCGGCTTCAGCTGGGGATTCGTCGTTCATCTGATAGAGCAATTCGGCCTAGGCACCCTGTTGGGCTTCGGTGGCGGCTGGCTGATGCTGCAACTGATCAACCGCCTGACCCTGGCCAACGGTCTCTATCCGCTTCTGGTGGTCGCCGGCGGCCTGATGGCGTTTTCCATCACCAACGCTGTGGGCGGCAGCGGGATCCTCGCTGTCTACCTGTTCGGCCTGTTCCTCGGCAATCGCCCGATCCGCTCGCGCCACGGCATCCTGCATATGCTCGACGGCCTGACGTGGCTGGCGCAGATCGGCATGTTCCTGGTCCTCGGCCTGTTGGTAACCCCTCATGAACTGCTCCCGATCATCGTGCCAGCCCTGGGCCTGGCCCTGTGGATGATCCTTTGCGCGCGCCCGCTATCGGTTTTCGTCGGGCTGTTGCCATTCCGGGCGTTCCACGACCGCGAGAAGGCGTTCATCGCCTGGGTAGGTCTGCGTGGCGCGGTGCCGATCATTCTGGCCGTCTTCCCGCTGATGGCCGGACTGCCCAATGCCCAGCTGTTCTTCAACGTGGCCTTCTTCATCGTCCTGGTATCACTGCTGCTGCAAGGCACTAGCCTGCCGTTGGCCGCGAAATGGCTGCGGGTAACGGTGCCGCCGGAGCCTGCACCGATTTCCCGGGCCGGCCTGGAAGTGCACCCGACCAGCGAATGGGAGCTGTTCGTCTACCGCCTCGGCGCAGAGAAGTGGTGCATAGGCGCGGCCCTGCGCGAACTTAAGATGCCCGAAGGCACGCGCATCGCCGCACTGTTCCGTGGCCGCGAGCTGCTCCACCCGTCGGGTAGTACCACACTGGAGGCGGGCGACATCCTCTGCGTGGTGGGCCACGAGCATGACCTTCCGTCGCTTGGCAAACTGTTCAGCCAGGCACCGCAACGCGGGCTGGACCTGCGCTTCTTCGGCGACTTCGTGCTTGAAGGCGATGCCCAGCTGTCCGCCGTTGCCTCGCTCTACGGTCTCAAGCTCGGCGACCTGGATGGCAGCCAGGCTCTTGGTCGCTTCATCGCCCATGAGATTGGTGGCGAGCCGGTGGTCGGCGACCAGGTTGAATGGAACGGCCTGACCTGGACCGTTGCTCTGATGGAAGGGAACAAGGTGCGCAAGGTCGGCGTCAAATTCCCCGAAGGTCATGGCCGCCCGGGGCTCTTCCTCTAGGGAAAAGCGTCTGGGACGGCCCTCTCCGGGTCACCCCGGAACCTGCAGGCCCCCGCCATGGAACGCATAGGTTCGCCCTTGCGCGAACCGAGATCACAACCGCTCATGCCGGGCAGCCCCGTAACGGCCTCCCTGGCATATCATTAGCCACATTTGAACCCGAGCTGCCCGATCGCGATGATTGCTTCCTTGCGCACCTTTTTCGCTGCCACCCTGCTGGGCCTGTGCCTGTCTCCCGCCTACCTGCATGCCGCGCCGGCGGTCGGTGTCCCCAAGCCGGCCACCGCGCCCGCCGCCGACAAGGCCGCCGAGAGTGAAGCCCCGGCCAAGCCATCGGTCGAGGAACAGACCAAGGCCTTTCTCGCCAGCCAGGAGGAAAGCCAGCAAGCGCTCACTGCCCTCAAGCGTCAGTTGAACGAGGCGCCGAAGCTGATCGGCGAAGCCCAGCGCGAACTGACGCGGCTCAAGGGCAGCCAGCCGACGGCGGTGAAGGAGCGCTACGCCAAGTCCGAGCTGACGCAACTGGAACAACTGCTGGACCAGCGCAGCAACGAGCTGGCCAACCTGCAGAAGGCCCTTGCCGACGCCAATAGCCTGATCATCACCTCGCAGACCCGCCCTGAACGGGCCCAGGCTGAGATCAGCACCAACCAGACGCGCATCCAGCAGATAAACAGCATCCTCAAGACCAGCAAGGACGCCGGCAAGGCCATCAGCGAAGAGCAGCGCGCCCTGCTCAACGCCGAGCAGGTCTCCCTGGCCGCCCAGACCGAGCTGCGCAGCGAGGAGCTGGCTGGCAACAGCCTGCTGCAGGACCTCGGCAACAGCCGCCGCGACCTGCTGATGGAACGCATCCGCCGCCTGGAACAGGAAACCCTGGACCTGCAGTCGCTGATCAACGAGATGCGTCGGGAAAACTCGGAGCAGACGGTGGCGGAGCTCTCCCGCGAAGCCGGCGGGGCCACGCCGGACAGCCTGGTGGCGAAGGAGAGCGCCATCAACATGAAGATGTCCAATTACCTGCTGCGCTCCACCGACCGCCTCAATGAACTGACCCAGCAGAACCTGCAGACCCGGCAGCAGCTGGACAACCTCAGCCAGGCCGACCAGGCCCTGGAAGAGCAGATCAGCGTGCTCAAGGGCAGCCTTCTGCTGGCCAAGATCCTCTACCAGCAGAAACAGGCCCTGCCCCAATTGAAGCTGGATAGCAATCTGTCCGACGAGATCGCTGACATCCGCCTCTATCAGTTCGAGCTGAACCAACAGCGCGACCAGCTGAGCAACCCCCAGGGCTATGTCGACAACCTGCTGGCCGAGCAACCGCCGGAGCAGGTGACTCCGGAGCTGCGCGCCAACCTGATGGATCTGGTCACCACCCGCAGCGAGCTGCTCGATCGTCTGAGTCGCGAGCTGAACACCCTGCTCAACGAATCCATCACCCTGCAGCTCAACCAGAAGCAACTGCAGGAAACTTCAAAGGCCCTGCGCAATACCCTCGACGAGCAGATGTTCTGGATTCCCAGCAACAAGCCGCTGGACCTGAACTGGCTGAAATCCGCCCCGCAGCTGCTGGAGCGCCAGTTGATCGAAATGCCCTGGGGATCGGGCGTGCGCGAGCTTGGCCAGGGCCTGGTGAACCGCCCCTGGCTGTTCCTGCCGCTGCTGCTGGTGATCGGCGCCCTGCTGTGGAAACGCCGCTACCTCCACGACCGCCTCAGGGAGCTCAACCAGGACGTCGGCCACTTCAAGCGCGACAGCCAGCTGCACACCCCGCTGGCACTCTTCCTCACCGTGCTGCTGGCGCTGCCGGTGAGCCTGTTCCTCGCGCTCGGCGGCTTCGCCTTGCAGATAGACGCCCGCGGCCAGAACGCCACCCTCGGCGCCGCGCTAATGGAAATGGCCCAGGCCTGGATGGTGTTCTACACCCTCTACCGCATACTCACCCCCGGCGGCATCGCCGAGCTGCACTTCCGCTGGGACCGCCCGCAGGTGGCCTTCCTGCGCAGCCAGATCCGCCGCCTCGGCGGCGTGGTCATGGCCCTGGTGGCTATCGTCACCGTAGCCGAACATCAGCCCGCGGCCCTGGCCGACGACATCATCGGCATCATCGTGGTGCTCAGCTGCTATGCCCTGATGACCCTGGTGCTCAGTAACCTGCTGCTGGCTGAGCCCATGCGCCAACAGACCTCGCCCTTCCGCCTGCTGATCGGCGTCGGCTTCACCCTGCTGCCGCTGGCCTTCATAGTCGCAGTGGGCTTCGGCTACTACTACACCTCGCTCAAGCTCACTGATCGGCTGATCAACACTCTCTACCTGCTGATCCTGTTCCTGCTGGTCGAAGCTGCCTTCGTCCGCGGCCTGGGTGTGGCGGCGCGGCGCCTGGCGTACCAGCGCGCGCTTACCAAGCGACAGGCGCAGACCAAGGAGAATGCCGAGGGCGAAGAAGTGGTGGTGGAGGAACCAACCCTCGATATCGAGAAGGTCAACGATCAATCGCTGCGACTGATCCGCCTCGCCTTGCTCGGCATCTTCCTTGCCGCCATGTATATGGTCTGGGCTGACCTGATCAGCGTCTTCGCCTACCTCGACCAGGTCACCCTTTACCAGTACTCCAGCGGCACGGGCGATGCTGCCACCCAGGTGCCCATCAGCCTGCTCGACGTGCTCGGGGCGCTGATCATCGCGGCCATCACCACCGTCCTGGCACGCAACCTGCCGGGCCTGCTGGAGGTGCTGGTGCTATCGCGGTTGACCCTGGCCCAGGGCAGCTCCTACGCCACCACTACCCTGCTTTCCTATGCCATCGCCGGCGTTGGCTTCGTCAGTGCGCTGTCCACCCTTGGAGTCAGCTGGGACAAGCTGCAATGGCTGGTTGCAGCCCTTTCCGTGGGTATCGGTTTCGGTATGCAGGCGATCTTCGCCAACTTCATTTCCGGCCTGATCCTGCTGTTCGAGCGTCCGGTGCGCATCGGCGACCTGGTGACCATAGGCACGGTCACCGGCACCGTGAACCGCATCCGCATCCGCGCCACGCACATCACCGACAGCGACCGCAAGGAAGTGATAGTACCCAACCAGACCTTCCTCACCAGCCAGCTGATCAACTGGACCCTGACCGACACCGTCACCCGCATCGTCCTGGTGTACAACGTCAACCGCGGCGCCGACCTGGAGCTTGTGCGCAAGCTGCTGTTGCAGGCCACACAGGAGAACACGCGGGTGCTGCGCGACCCGCCACCCAGCGTGCAGTTGAAAACCTATGGCGCCAGCACCCTGGAGCACGAACTGAAGGTCTACGTGCGTGAGCTGGGCGACCGCGGCCTGGCGACCGACGAGCTGAACCGGCGCATCGACCAGCTGTTCCAGGAGCACGACATCAACGTCTCTACAGTGCCGAAGATGGACGTTATCCTCAGCCGCAATACCGAAAAGCGCAGCGAGCCCGAAGCCGAAACTGTAGAAGCGCCGGCCAAGGAGAAGAAAGCGCGGGAGCCGGAGGCAAGGTGAACCGCATGTCTCCCGCCCTTCCAGCCGCAGCGGCGGCATGACAAGCTGAGTCCATGAAAAAACTCGACGAGCTGAAGTTCGACAACCGCTTTGCCCGCTTGGGCGACGCCTTCTCCACCGAGGTGCTGCCCGAGCCCATCGCCGAGCCGCGCCTGGTGGTGGCGAGTCCCGCTGCCATGGCCCTGCTCGACCTGGAACCGGACGAAGCCGAGAGCGAGGTATTCGCCGAGCTGTTCTCCGGGCACAAGCTCTGGTCCGAAGCCGAGCCGCGGGCAATGGTCTATTCCGGACACCAGTTCGGTGTGTACAACCCCCGCCTAGGTGATGGCCGTGGCCTGCTGCTGGGGGAGGTGCTGAATGATGCCGGCGAGCACTGGGACCTGCACCTCAAAGGCGCCGGCCAGACCCCTTACTCGCGAATGGGCGACGGCCGGGCGGTGCTGCGCAGCTCGATCCGCGAATTCCTCGCCAGTGAGCACCTGGACGCGCTGGGCATCCCGACCAGCCGTGCCCTGTGCGTGACCGCATCCAGCACGCCGGTCTACCGGGAGACCCGCGAAACCGGCGCCATGCTGCTGCGCCTGGCCAGCAGCCATGTGCGCTTCGGCCACTTCGAATACTTCTACTACACACGCCAGCATGATCGCCTGGAGGAACTCGGCCGGCATGTCCTGGAGTGCCACTTCCCCCACTGCCTTGAACAGGAACAGCCCTGGGCTGCATTCTTCCGTGACGTGGTGGAGCGCAACGCCGAACTCATTGCCCGCTGGCAAGCCTACGGCTTCTGCCACGGCGTGATGAACACCGACAACATGTCGATCCTGGGCATCACCTTCGACTACGGCCCCTACGCCTTCCTCGACGACTTCGATGCCAACCACATCTGCAATCACTCCGACGACAGCGGTCGTTACGCCTTCAGCAACCAGGTGCCCATCGCCCATTGGAATCTCGCGGCTCTGGCCCAGGCGCTGACGCCGTTCGTCGAGGTGGAAGCCCTGCGCGAAGCCCTCAACCTCTTCCTTCCGCTCTACCAGGCCCATTACCTGGATCTGATGCGCCGCAGGCTCGGCTTCAGCTGCGCCGAACCGGAGGACGAGGCCATGGTCCAGCGCCTGCTGCAACTGATGCAAGGCAGTGCAGTGGACTACAGCCAGTTCTTCCGCCGGCTGGGGGAGGAGACACCGGAGCAGGCATTGAGTCGGCTTCGCGAGGACTTCGTCGACCTGGCCGGTTTCGACGCCTGGGCGACCGACTACCAGGCCAGGGTGGTTCGGGATGGCGGCACGCAGGAGGCGCGCCGCGAGCGCATGCATGCCGTAAACCCGAAATACATCCTGCGCAACTACCTTGCCCAACGCGCCATCGAGGCCGCCCAGCAGGGCGACTACAGCGAAGTGCGCCAGCTGCATGCCGTGCTCTCGCATCCCTTCGATGAACAACCGGGCATGGAACGCTACGCCGAACGCCCTCCGGAATGGGGCAAACACCTGGAGATCAGCTGCTCGTCCTGAGTCGTTGACGCGGGCATCACTGCAGGAGCGAGCTTGCTCGCGAATGAACACCCGTTCGCAAGCAAGCTCGCTCCTACGGTGCCGCCTATCCCAACACCCACTCCAGCCCCATCGCCACGTGCCGCTCGGCGCTGTCTACCAGCGGCAGCGGCGACTCGCAGCCCTCCAGCAACAGACCGATCTCGGTACAGCCGAGGATGGCTGCCTGGGCACCGCTAGCCCTGAACTTCTCCAACTCGGCCAAGTAGAATTCCCGCGAGGCAGGCAGGAACCGGCCCTGGCACAGCTCCTGGAAGATCACCCGGTCGATCTCCTGTGCCGCAGCGGGCTCCGGTACCAGCACCTCGATGCCGAAGCGCCGTTCCAGGCGCTCGCGGTAGAAGGCCTCCTGCATGGTGAAGCGCGTCCCGAGCAGGGCGGCACGCTCGACGCCCTGCTGCCGCAGGGGCTCGCCGACGGCATCGCCAATGTGCAGGAGCGGAATGTCGACGACCGCTTCGATCGCCGCAGCCACCTTGTGCATGGTGTTGGTCGCCAGCAGCAGGGCCCCCGCTCCGGCCACTTCGAGACCTCGCGCCGCCTGCCCCAACGAACGGCCCGCTGCTGCCCAGTCTCCGGACTGCTGCTGCGCGGCGATCTCGGCAAAATCCACCGAATGAATCAGTAGCGGTGCCGAATGCAATCCGCCCAGTCGCTCCCGTACGCCCTGGTTGAGCGACCGGTAATAGGTCACGGTCGACTCCCAGCTCATTCCGCCCAGCACGCCCAAGGTCCGCATCACGAATCACCTCTCGCGGTAAAAAGGGCAGCCTACCCCAGGCCCAGGCGCAGCCAGGGATACAGTTTCCCGGCAAGACAGCTGCACAGCCGCCATCAATAACCAAATGGCATATAAACCTATTGAAATTGTCTTAGACTCTCTAAAAAAACCCCACTAAATTGGCGGCCTTGCGCGGGTGCCGAACAGGCGCGCCCGATACCTCACACGAGATTCGCACGCCTCAAAGGAACCCCATGCCGTCCTGGGATGCTTTCCCGCTCTACTTCGTGTCCGCCCTGTTGGTCTGGGTGCTCTACGCGTTCGTCCGTGAAAAGTGGAGCCCGGACGTGGTAGTGGCCATCGCCGTCGCCACTCTGCTCGCCGCCCAGCAACTGACGCCCCATGACGTGCTCGGTGTGCTTTCCAACTCGGCTCCGGTCACCATCGCCTGCATGTTCGTGCTGTCTGCGGCCTTGGAACGTACTGGTTGCATCGACGCCCTGGGCAACTGGCTCGGTGACCTGGTCGGTGACAGCCCGACACGTGTCCTCGCCGGACTGATGATCACCGCGCTGGTGGTTTCCGCCTTCCTCAACAACACCCCGGTGGTGGCGATCCTCACCCCGGTCGCCATCGCCCTGGCCAAGCGCGCCAGCAGCTCGCCCTCCAAGCTGCTGATCCCGCTGTCCTACGCCACCGTCCTCGGCGGCATGCTGACCATGATCGGCACATCGACCAACATCCTGGTGGACGGCGTGGCGCGCAAGGCAGGCCTCGAGCCCTTCGGCATGTTCGAGATCACTCCCGCAGCGCTGGCCTTCTGCGCTGTCGGCTTCATCTACCTGATGCTCTTCAGCTGGCGCCTTCTGCCGGATCGCGAAACCCTCTCCAAGCAGCTGCGCCCAGACCTCGGTCGCACCTTCATGAGCGAACTGCTGGTGCCTCACGACTCTCCGGTGATTGGCCGCACCATCAGTGAAGCCAACCTCAACGGCGGCAGCGGCCTGAAGGTGCTGAAGATCTTCCGCGACGAGTTGGAGATCACCGAGCCCGCTCACGACACCGCTTTGGCCGCCGGTGACCTGCTGGTGCTGCATGGCCAGGTCAAGGACGTGGTGGACCTGCGCGAGAGCAACAAGCTGACCTTCAACCGTGGCGAGGCCTTCGAGACTGTCAGCAGCCACGACGTGATCGTTGCCGAGGCCATCGTCGGCCGCAGTTCGCGCTACAGCAACCGCCCCATGCGCGACCTCGACCTCACCGCGCGCTATGGCATCGCCGTGCTCGCCGTGCACCGCCAGGACGAGAACGTACAAGGCAACCTGGACGACTTCCAGCTGCAGTTCGGCGACGTCATGCTGGTAGAGGGCACGCCGGCGCAGATCAAGCGTTTTGCCGACAATGGCGACCTGATCAGCCTCAATGCCGTGCAGGAACGCGCCTACCGCCGCGACAAGGCACCCATCGCCATCCTCGCCACCTTGGCCGTGGTGGTGCTGTCGGCGTTCAGCTTCATGCCCATCGAGGGCCTGGCGATCATCGCCTGCGCCATCGTCCTGGCCACTCGCTGCCTGGATGTGGACGACGCCTACAAGGCAGTCGACTGGAAGGTCCTCAGCCTGATCTTCGGCATGCTCGCCATCAGCATCGCGATGGACAACGTCGGCCTGATCGACCTGGTCGTGGCCAAGACCATGGCCACCATCCCCAATGCCAGCCCGCTGGTGATGCTCGGCTTCGTCTATCTGCTGACCACCATCCTGACCGAGATCCTCTCCAACAACGCCGTGGCGGTGCTGGTCACCCCGATTGCCATCGGCATCGCCCAGAGCCTGGGCCTCGACCCACGCCCCTTCGTGGTCGCCGTGATGTTCGCCGCCAGCGTCAGCTTCGCCACCCCAATCGGCTACCAGACCAACACCTTCGTCTACAACGCCGGCGGCTACCGCTTCAGTGACTTCATGCGCATCGGCATTCCGCTCAATATCCTCATGGTGGTGGTCGCCATGCTGGTGATTCCCCGCATTTGGCCGCTTCAATAGCCTTGAATTTCGTTGGGACGGCTCCAGAATCTCCCCACTCACCTCTGGAGCCGACCATGACCGACCCGCTGCTGATTCCCTGCGCCCACTGCGCGGGCCTGAACCGTATTCCTGCCACCCGCCTGGGCGACTCGCCACGCTGTGGCCATTGCAAGTCCTCCATCCTGCCCGCGACTCCCTTCGACCTCGATGAAGCCAACTTCGCCAAGCAATTGCGCGGCGACCTGCCCCTGCTGGTAGACGTCTGGGCCGACTGGTGCGGCCCCTGCAAGTCCTTCGCTCCGACGTATCAACAGGCAGCCCAGCAACTGCAGGGTCGCTGCCGCCTGGGCAAACTGGACAGCGAGCAAAACCGGCAACTAGCCGGGCAACTGGGCATCCGCTCAATCCCCACCCTGATCCTGTTCAAGAACGGTGTGGAAGCAGCCCGCCAGAGCGGCGCACTGCCATTGCCGCAGCTGCTGGCCTGGCTGCGCAGCCAGGGCATTTGAGCGATTCGGCCAAGGGCGGCGAGCGGACCGGTCATTGCTGCCTGCTATCCGCCAGCTACGCTGGTGCGATGCCAATGCCGGAGAACCCACCATGCCGATGCCCGTCGAACTCATTCGCCAACTGACCGAAGAGCAGATTGCCTTCGTCCACCGCAGCGGGCTCAAGGCCGAGGTGCTGGAGCCCGGGCACATCCGTCTGCGCATGCCCCTGGAGGGTAACCAGAACCACATCGGCACCATGTACGCCGGCGCATTGTTCACCCTGGCGGAAATCCCCGGCGGCGCGCTATTCCTCACGAGCTTCGACAGCCGCCGCTTCTACCCCATCGTCAAGGAAATGAACCTGCGTTTCCGTCGCCCGGCCAGCAGCGACGTCCACGTGGAAGCCCGCCTGGATGCCGAGGAGGTCGCACGCATCCAGGAGCAAGCCGTTGCCGAGGGCAAAGCGGAGTACGTGCTGGAACTGGCCCTGCTGGATGAGGCGGGCGAGGTGGTTGCGCAAAGCCAGGGGCTGTACCTGTTGAGGGCCCGATAGCGGGGCTTGTCCTGGATCAAGTCGCCACCGCACAAATTACCGCAGATTGGCAACCTGACCGGAGGTGCTCACCATGCCCAAGCACATTCTCATCGCCCATGATCTGAGCCGTGAAGCCGACATCGCCCTGCGCCGCGCCATCCAGTTGGCCCGGCAACATGGTGCCCGCCTGAGCCTGCTGCACGTGCTGGAAGACCACCTGCCGAATGCCGTTCAGTCCAACCTGCGCGAGGCGGCCCAACGCATTCTCGAGGAGCGTCTGGAACAGTTGGGAGCCACCGAGTGCAAGGTATTGCTGCGCAAGGGCCGCCCCGCCCAGCAGATACTGGAAGAGTTGGAAGAAAGCCAGGCAGACCTGCTGGTCATCGGCCGGCACCACCACAACGCACCTGAGCTGTTCATCGGCACCACCCTGGAACGCGTGGCCCGGCACATCACCGCGCCTCTGCTGCTGGTGGCCGGAGACACGCCGCAGGTTCCTTATAGCCATGTGGCCGTGGCCCTGGACTTCTCCCTGTGCGCATGCGATGCCCTGCGCAGTAGCTGCGAACTGCTAGCGCCCGGGGCGACCTTGACGGCACTGAACGTCCTGGAGTTGGGCAGTCGCCTTCTATCCCGCAGCTGCAGCTCGGAGGAGCTGCTGGACACTCAGAACGAACTGCTGGGGAGACTGCTCGAAGATGAAATGGCGGGGCTGGCCACTCCGGCACCGAAGATCGAAGTGCAAGTCGCTCGTGGCGCCCTGCCCAAGGCACTGGATGATGCCGTCAGCACCCTTAATCCGCAGCTTCTGGCCCTTGGCAGCCATGGCCGTAGCCTGATCTCCCAGGCCTTGCTGGGCAGCCTGCCCTTACGCTACCTGCAGAGCCCGCCCTGCGATGTGCTGATCGTGAAGTAGCCAGCGTTAGGGGCTGGGTTGAGTGCAGCGAGACCCGATGGCGGCGCGACGTGGGGAAAGCCAATACTCCGCCGACTCGCATCCCACGGCGCACTTCTTTCGGTGGTACTTAGCTTTCCAGCAGATCATGCAGCTCGACGAACTGTTGGGTGAGCTTGTGGCGCGGCTCCAGATAGATCAATGGCTTGCACGCCTGGTGCGACTCGCGCATTTTCACTGACGCCATCAGATTGACCGGCAGTACGGGCAGGCCCTCCCCTAGCAGTTCGTCCAGCAGTTGCTGAGGCAGGGATGCGCGAGGCTGGAATTGGTTGACCACGATGCCCTCCACCTCCAGGCCTTCGTTGTGGTCTTCCTTCAGCTCCTCGATCTCTGCGAGCAGGCCGTACAGTGCATTGCGCGAAAAGCTGTCGCAATCGAAGGGGATCAGGCAACGATCGGCAGCGATAAGCGCGGAAACTGTATAGAAGTTCAGTGCCGGCGGCGTATCCAGGTAGATCCGATCGTAATCCTCGTCCAGATCCTCCAGCAGCTTGCGCAGCTTGTTGATCTTGTGCTTGGCCTCGAGCTTGGGCTGCAGGTCAGCCAACTCCGCCGTCGCGGTGACGACGTGGAGGTTATCGAAGGGGGTTTCGTAGATATCTACCTTGCCCTTGCGGAAAGAGGTGGGAGACAGCGTCTGCTTGAAGAAGTCAGCGATCCCCATGGGAATGTCTTCCCCGGTGAGCCCCGTGAGGTAATGGGTGGAGTTCGCCTGGGCATCCAGGTCGATCAACAGGGTGCGATAGCCCTGGGAAGCGCTGACCGCCGCGAGGTTGCAGGCAATGCTGGATTTACCCACACCGCCCTTCTGATTGAACACCACTCGACGCATTGCACACCTCACTGAGCCTGGTTAGCCCTGGATTCTATGCAAAGCCTGTGACAAGGGCGAGGTATCTCTCCAGTAGAAAAGAAAAGGCCGCAAAAGCGGCCTTGTTGTTTCGTTACTGATGGTACTGCGCCGACTGCTCATGCACCGCCTCGAAGAAGGCGCCTGCATGGGCCGGGTCCACTTCCGGGGTGATGCCATGGCCGAGGTTGAACACATGGCCGGTGCCAGAGCCATAGGCAGCCAGGATACGCGCTACTTCGGCGCGAATCGCTGCTGGATTGGCGTAGAGCACCGACGGGTCCATGTTGCCCTGCAGGGCCACCTTGCTGCCTACACGGGCGCGGGCACTGCCGATGTCGCAGGTCCAGTCCAACCCCAGGGCGTCGGCGCCGGTGTCGGCCATGGACTCCAGCCACAGGCCGCCACCCTTGGTGAACAGGATCACCGGCACGCGGCGCCCGTCATGCTCACGGATCAGACCGTCGACGATCTTCTTCATATAGGCCAGGGAGAACTCCTGGTACGCTGCCGCCGAGAGGCTGCCGCCCCAGGAGTCGAAAATCTGCACCGCCTGGGCGCCAGCCTTGATCTGGCCGTTCAGATAGCTGGTAACCGACTGCGCCAGCTTGTCCAGCAGCGCGTGCATGGCCTGCGGGTTGTCGTAGAGCATCGCCTTGGACTTGCGGAAGTCGCGACTGGAGCCGCCCTCGACCATGTAGGTGGCCAAGGTCCAGGGGCTGCCGGAGAAGCCGATCAGCGGAACGCGGCCATTCAGTTCGCGGCGGATGGTGCGTACGGCATCCATCACATAGCCCAGGTCCTTTTCCGGATCCGGAATCGGCAGGGCATCGATATCGGCCTGGCTGCTCACGACCTTCTTGAAGCGCGGGCCTTCCCCGGCCTCGAAGTACAGGCCCTGCCCCATGGCGTCGGGGATGGTGAGGATGTCGGAGAAGAGGATCGCCGCATCCAACTGCGGATAGCGATCCAGCGGCTGCAGGGTCACTTCGCAGGCCAACTGTGGGTTCATGCACAGGCTCATGAAGTCACCGGCCTTGGCGCGGGTTGCGCGGTACTCCGGCAGGTAGCGACCGGCCTGGCGCATCATCCAGACAGGGGTGACATCGACGGGCTGCTTCTGCAGCGCGCGGAGGAAACGGTCGTTCTTCAGAGCGGTCATGGCAGGATTCCAACAAAAAAGTGCGGGCATTTTCGCAAAGCCCAACGCAAAAGGCACGGCGGGTGCCGTGCCTTTTGTCCATCGCGACGAAATGACGCGTTGCGCAGATGGGTACGCCTCAGACCTGAAGGTAGTCGAGGATACCTTCAGCGGCGGTCCGCCCCTCGAAGATCGCCGTCACCACCAGGTCGGAACCACGGACCATGTCGCCACCGGCGAAGATCTTCGGGTTGCTGGTCTGGTGCTTGAACTGCGACTGGGCAGGCGCCACCACGCGCCCCTGGTTGTCGATACGGATATCGAACTGCTCGAACCAGGGTGCCGGGCTCGGGCGGAAGCCGAAGGCAATCAGCACGGCTTCCGCCGGGATGATCTCCTCGGAGCCCGGGATCGGCTCGGGGCTGCGACGGCCACGGGCGTCCGGCTCGCCGAGACGGGTCTCGACCACCTTCACGCCTTCCACCTTATCTTCACCGACAATGGCAATGGGCTGGCGGTTGAAGAGGAACTTCACACCCTCTTCCTTGGCGTTCTTCACTTCCTTGCGCGAGCCGGGCATGTTTTCTTCGTCACGGCGGTAGGCGCAGGTTACGGCCTTGGCACCCTGGCGAATGGAGGTACGGTTACAGTCCATCGCGGTGTCGCCACCACCCAGGACCACGACGCGCTTGCCCTTCATGTCGATGAAGTCTTCGGCAGACTTCTCGAAGCCGAGGTTGCGGTTGACGTTGGCGATCAGGAAGTCCAGCGCGTCATGCACACCAGGCAGATCCTCACCGGGGAAACCACCCTTCATGTAGGTATAGGTGCCCATGCCCATGAAGACCGCATCGAACTCATCGAGCAGCTGCTGCATGGTCACATCCTTGCCGATCTCGGTGTTCAGGCGGAACTCGACGCCCATGCCGCTGAAAACTTCGCGACGACGACTCATCACGTGCTTTTCCAGCTTGAACTCGGGGATGCCGAAGGTCAGCAGGCCACCGATTTCCGGGTTCTTGTCGAACACCACCGGAGTCACGCCGTTACGCGCCAGGATGTCGGCACAGCCCAGACCCGCCGGGCCGGCACCGATCACGGCAACGCGCTTGCCGGTAGGCTTGACCTTGGACATGTCCGGGCGCCATCCCATGGCGAAGGCGGTATCGGTGATGTACTTCTCCACCGAACCGATGGTCACCGCGCCAAAGCCGTCGTTCAGGGTGCAGGCGCCTTCGCAGAGGCGGTCCTGCGGGCACACCCGGCCGCAGACTTCCGGCAGGGTGTTGGTCTGGTGCGACAGTTCGGCGGCTGCCAGGATGTTGCCTTCCGATACCAGCTTCAGCCAGTTCGGAATGAAGTTGTGCACCGGGCACTTCCACTCGCAATACGGGTTGCCGCAGCCAAGGCAGCGGTGAGCCTGGTCAGCCGCTTGTTGCGGCTTGAACAGGTCATAGATCTCGACGAATTCCTTCTTGCGCTGGCGCAGCAGTTTCTTCTTCGGATCCTTGCGCCCGACTTCGATGAACTGGAAGTCGTTGTTCAGACGTTCAGTCATGTAAAAACCTCATCAAACCACTTCAGGCGCTGTTGTTATTGCGGGTTGGCACGGGTGCTGGAGAGCAGCGAAGCGAGGCTCGCAGCCTTCGGCTTGACCAGCCAGAACCGACGCAGGTAATCGTCCAGGTTCTCCAGCAGGTGGGCGCCCCACTCGCTCGAGGTTTCCTTGACGTATTCGACCAGCACGCTGTGCAGGTGGCTCCGGTAGGCTTCCATGGCTTCATTGCTGATGCGCTGGATTTCCACCAGTTCGTGGTTGACCCGGTCGACGAAGCTGTTGTCCTGGTCGAGCACATAGGCGAAGCCGCCAGTCATGCCCGAGCCGAAGTTATAGCCGGTCTTGCCGAGTACGCAGACGAAACCGCCCGTCATGTATTCGCAGCAATGGTCGCCCGTGCCTTCCACCACAGCATGGGCGCCGGAGTTGCGCACGCCGAAGCGCTCACCTGCCGTACCGGCTGCGAATAGCTTGCCACCGGTAGCGCCGTAGAGGCAGGTGTTGCCGATGATGGCCGACTCCTGGCTCTTGAACGGACTGCCTTTCGGCGGCGTGATCACCAGCTTGCCGCCGGTCATGCCCTTACCCACGTAGTCGTTGGCGTCGCCCTCCAGGTAGAGGTGCAGGCCGCCGGCGTTCCAAACGCCGAAGCTCTGGCCAGCCGTGCCACGGAAGCGGAAGGTGACAGGCGAGTCCTTCATGCCCTGGTTGCCATGACGACGGGCGATCTCACCAGAAATGCGCGCACCGATGGAACGGTCGCAGTTGCCGATTTCGAGGTCGTAGACGCCGCCAGTCTTGTTTTCGACGGCCGCCTTGGCGATGCCCCACATTTTCTCGGCCAGCAGGCCCGGATCGAAGGGCGGGTTCTTCTCGACTTCACAGAACTGCGGTTTGTCAGCCGGGATGAGGTCGCTGCCGAGCAGCGGGCTCAGGTCCAGATTGGCTTGCTTGGCGGTATCGCCCGGCAGGATTTCCAGCAGGTCGGTACGGCCGATCAGCTCGCCCAGACTACGAACGCCCAGCTTGGCCAGCCACTCACGGGTTTCTTCGGCGATGTAGGTGAAGAAATTCATCACCATCTCGACGGTACCGATGAAGTGGTCCTTGCGCAGCTTGTCGTTCTGGGTCGCAACGCCGGTGGCGCAGTTGTTCAGGTGGCAGATACGCAGGTATTTGCAGCCCAGGGCGATCATCGGCGCGGTGCCGAAGCCGAAGCTTTCAGCGCCGAGGATCGCTGCCTTGACCACGTCGAGGCCGGTCTTCAGGCCACCGTCGGTCTGCACCCGGACCTTGCCGCGCAGGTCGTTGCCGCGCAGGGTCTGGTGTGCCTCGGAGAGGCCCAGTTCCCACGGGCTGCCAGCGTACTTGATGGAGGTCAGCGGAGATGCGCCGGTGCCACCGTCGTAGCCGGAGATGGTGATCAGATCCGCGTAGGCCTTGGCCACGCCGGCAGCGATGGTGCCGACACCCGGCTCAGCCACCAGCTTCACCGAAACCAGGGCTTCAGGGTTGACCTGCTTGAGGTCATAGATCAGCTGCGCCAGGTCTTCGATCGAGTAGATGTCGTGGTGCGGCGGTGGCGAAATCAGCGTCACGCCGGGCACCGCATATCGCAGGCGCGCGATCAGACCGTTGACTTTGCCACCAGGCAATTGGCCGCCCTCACCGGGCTTGGCGCCCTGGGCCACCTTGATCTGCAGCACTTCGGCATTGACCAGGTATTCTGGCGTCACGCCGAAACGGCCGGTCGCCACCTGCTTGATCTTGGAGCTGCGCACGGTGCCGTAGCGGGCCGGGTCTTCGCCGCCCTCGCCGGAGTTGGAGCGTGCGCCCAAGCGGTTCATCGCCTCGGCGATGGCTTCGTGGGCCTCGGGCGACAGCGCGCCCAGGGAGATACCCGCGGAGTCGAATCGCTTGAGGATGGCCTCGACTGGCTCGATCTGGTCCAGCGCCAGCGGCTGCGCAGCTTCCTTGACCTTCAGCAGGTCGCGGATCATCGACACCGGACGCTGGTCCACCAGTGCGCTGTATTCCTTGTACCTCTCGTAGTTGCCCTGCTGCACTGCAGCCTGAAGGGTATTCACCACGTCCGGGTTGTAGGCATGGTATTCGCCGCCGTAGACGAACTTCAGCAAGCCGCCTTGCTGGATCGGCTTGCGATTGTTCCAGGCTTCGAAGGCCAGCAGCTTCTGCTCGGACTCGATGTCGGTGAAGCGCGCACCCTGGATGCGGCTGGCAACGCCACGGAAGCACAGGTCGGTGACTTCGTCGGCCAGGCCTACGGCTTCAAATAGCTGGGCGCCACGATAGGAAGCGATGGTGGAAATACCCATCTTCGAGAGGATCTTCAGCAGACCCTTGGAGATGCCTTTGCGGTAGTGCTTGAAGACTTCGTACAGGTCGCCCAGCACTTCACCGGTGCGGATCAGGTCCGCCAGGACTTCGTAAGCCAGGAACGGGTACACGGCGGAAGCACCGAAGCCCACCAGCACAGCGAAGTGGTGCGGATCACGCGCAGTGGCGGTCTCGACCAGGATGTTGCAGTCGCAGCGCAGGCCTTGCTCCACCAGGCGGTGGTGCACGGCGCCTACCGCGAGGGCGGCATGGGCCGGCAGCTTGCCGGGGGCGATGTGACGGTCGGAAAGCACCAGCAGCACCTTGCCGGCACGCACAGCTTCTTCAGCCTGGTCGGCGAAGTTGCGTACGGCGGCTTCCAGACCAAGGCTCTCGTCGTAGTTCAGGTCGATGATGTGACGCTCGAAGCCCGGGCGATCCAGGCTCATCAGCGCACGCCACTTGGCCGGGGAGATCACCGGACTGCTGAGGATCACGCGGGTAGCGTGGTCGGGCGACTCACTGAAGATGTTGCGCTCGGCGCCGAGGCAGATTTCCAGGGACATGACGATCGCTTCGCGCAGCGGGTCGATCGGCGGGTTGGTGACCTGGGCGAACTGCTGACGGAAGTAGTCGAACGGCGAACGAATGCGCTGCGACAGCACCGCCATTGGCGTGTCGTCGCCCATTGAGCCAACGGCTTCCTGGCCTTGTTCGGCGAGCGGACGCAGGACCTGGTCACGCTCTTCGAAGGTGACCTGGAACATCTTCATGAATTGTTTTAGATGATCCGCATCGTAGCTGGCCGCGCCGTGGTCGTCGTCCAGTTTGGCCTGGATACGCACCGCGCTCTGGCGCAGCCACTGCTTGTACGGATGGCGCGATTTCAGGCGGTTGTCGATGTCCTCGGTGTTAAGGATCTGACCGGTCTCGGTATCCACCGCAAGGATCTTGCCCGGGCCTACGCGGCCTTTGGCGATGACGTCTTCGGGCTTGTAGTCCCAGACGCCGATTTCCGAGGCGAGAGTGATGTAGCCGTTCTTGGTGGTCACCCAGCGCGCCGGGCGCAGGCCGTTGCGGTCCAGCAGGCACACGGCGTAGCGGCCGTCGGTCAGGACCACGCCAGCAGGGCCGTCCCACGGCTCCATGTGCATGGAGTTGTATTCGTAGAAGGCACGCAGGTCGGCATCCATGGTTTCCATGTTCTGCCAGGCCGGCGGGATGATCATGCGCACGCCGCGGAACAGATCGATGCCGCCGGTGACCATCAGCTCCAGCATGTTGTCCATGCTCGAGGAGTCGGAGCCCACGCGGTTTACCAGCGGGCCCAGTTCGTCGATGTCCGGCAGTTGCTCGTTGGCGAACTTGGTGCGGCGTGCCACAGCCCAGTTGCGGTTGCCGGTGATGGTGTTGATCTCGCCGTTGTGGGCGAGGAAGCGGAAGGGCTGCGCCAGCGGCCACTTCGGCAGGGTGTTGGTGGAGAAGCGCTGGTGGAAGACGCAGATAGCCGTCTGCAGGCGCGGATCACCCAGATCCGGGTAGAACTGCTGCAGGTCGGCCGGCATCATCAGGCCTTTGTAGATGATCGTCTTGTGCGAAAGGCTGCAGATGTAGTGGTCGAGGTCTTCGGCGTTGGCTACCGAGGAACGACGACGGGCGCTGAACAGCTTGACCGCGAATTCCTGGTCACTCAGGCCGTCACCGCCGATGAAGACCTGCTCGATCTGTGGCAGGCGCTCCAGGGCAAGACGGCCCAGCACGCTAGTGTCCACCGGAACCTTGCGCCAGCCGATCAGCTGAAGCCCGGCGGCCTGGATTTCGCGATTCATGTTTTCGCGAGCCACTTCGGCGCGGACCGGATCCTGGTTGAAGAAGACCATGCCCACGGCATATTGCGCCGGCAGGTCGACCGCGAAGGTCTCCTTGGCGATCGCGCGCAGGAACAGATCGGGTTTCTGAATCAGCAGCCCGCAACCGTCACCCGTTTTGCCGTCAGCGTTGATACCGCCACGGTGGGTCATGCAGGTCAGAGCTTCAATGGCGGTTTGCAAAAGGTGGTGGCTCGCCTCACCTTGCATATGGGCGATCAAGCCGAAACCGCAGTTATCCTTGAATTCATCAGGATGGTACAGACCTGCTTTCATAGGGAACTCTCACCAGGGTTGCCTTCATAAAAAGGCAGAATTTCTTTTTAATTCAAACACTTACCACGCGCGCAGGACTTGGCGCCAGCTTTGCGCAGGCAAAAGGGAGGTCATTGTACATATCCACTTCGGCGACCACAAATCCGCGCGGCGAACAAGCGAAAATTAATGTCGCAAAAATGAAGGAATGAACCAAGGGGTCGTGATAGCGACCCCTTGGTCAAAAGGCGGGTGAGCGGGTTCGCAAGGGCTAGCGAGCCATCTCCTGCTGAATGCTGGCGAATGTCTTGGGCCAGGGTTTACCAGCCTGGATCTTCGCCGGCAAGGACTTGATGGCGGCTTGTGCAGCGGTGCGGCTGGCGAAGCTGCCATAGGTGACCACGTAAAGCGCCTTACCCTGGTGCACCTTCTTGAAGTAGCGGTACTGACCGCCATTCTGGCGCACGAATGCCTGCGCATTGCCTTCCGAACCGGTGCCCAGGATCTGTAGGGCAAAGTGGCTACCCGCCTGGGTGCCGTACCAGCCATTGGTGCTGGAACCCGTTGCGGCGGCAGGAGCCGGTTTGGTAGCAGGTTTCGCCGCGACGGCCGGTACAGGAGCAGGCTTGGTAACCGGCGCCGGAGCCACCGGTTTCGGAGCGGGCGCCGGAGCTGGCTTGGCCGCGGGCGCCGCAGCGATCGGCTGCACCGGGGCAGGCATCGGTTGGGCCATCGGGATAGGCTCAACAGGCGCGACGGGCGCCGCGCTGGCAACCGATCCCTGCGGCGGCGCCATGCTGGTCACGGTCGGCGGAACAGCGGACGGCGCCTGATTGGCCGCGCCATCCTCCGGTTCGCCCTGGCCTGCAGCCTGGGCCAAGGGTTCGCGGATCACCGGCTGCGACTCGCCCACCAGCGGCAACGGTAGCGGCTGGGAGGAGCCCGCGAACTCAACGGCCGGGGTACCACCGGCGTTTGTTGCCCCAGCAGTAGGATCGGCTGGCGCAGCAGCTTGGCCCAAGGGCAACTGTGCGGTACTCGGGACCACCTCGGCACCACCATCGCTGCGCCCTTGCATCAGCCAGGCGGCAATCACGCCCACACCCACGACGGCCAGAGCCGCCAAGTGCTTCTTCGGCAGGCTGAAACCGGGACCGGAACGCCGCGCCGCGCCGCGCTGGGCCAACATGGCTTCAATCAGCAGATCGCGTGCGATCTGGTTGATCCCACCCGGCCAACCACCGGACTGCAGATGGATGTCCTCGATCTGCTCTTCGGTCAGGGCGTCGAGGCCACGACCCGCCCCTTCCAGACGCTGCGCCAGATACTCGCGCGTTTCCTCTTGGCTATAGGGCTGCAATTCGATGACGTGAAAGCGCTCCTCGCCATCAGCGAGCGCATCGAGCCGCGCAAGCAGTTCGTCCTCGGCGAAGAGGAACACATGGGGACGCCCCTCCACATTGCCTTCAGCCAGAACCGCAAGGTTGGCAAGGGAAGCATCATCCAGCGCTTCTGCATCATCGACCAGCAGATAGACTTCCTGGCCAGTCAGCGCCAGCTGGGCAATTTGCGCCAGAATCGAGCGCGTGTCCGCCTGTACGACATTCAAACCTTGGGCAATCTGCCGAAGCAGACCGCCCGATTCCACCGCATTGCGCGCGGACACTACGACGCTCTGCACGCTCTGCTTGTTAGTGCTCGCCACGAGCGCCTGGCGCAGGAGCGTCTTGCCACTGCCATGAGGCCCGCTGACAACGAGCATGAGCTGGCTGTAACGCGCCAAATGATGCAATTGCCCCAGCACCGGCTTGCGCTGTGCCGGATAGAACTTGAAGCCCGGGACGCGTGGCGCGAAAGGGTCGTGGGTAAATTGATAGTGGCCGAGGAAGGCCTCATCGGCGTGCAAGCTGCTCATGGGATTCCTTACTCTCCAAGCTGGTCGGCCAGCGCGCGGTAGTCGGTGCTCAACGTGGCATCCAATACCTCACGCGGGAACTCTGCGGTGACGACGGCTTCCCCGATCTGGCGCAACAGCACCAGTCGCAATTGGCCATCGAGCACCTTCTTGTCTACGGCCATGTGTTCGAGAAAATGTTCCGGCGCCATTTCCACCGGCGGCACCACCGGCAGGCCTGCGCGGCGCAGCAATCGAATTGCATCATCACGCTCTGCGACGGAAATCCAGCCCAGTCGCCGGGACATCTCCAGGGCCATTACGGTGCCGGCCCCGACCGCCTCGCCATGTAGCCAGACACCATAGCCCTGATGCGTTTCGATGGCATGGCCGAAAGTGTGGCCCAGGTTGAGGATCGCACGCAGGCCGGACTCGCGCTCATCGACGCCTACCACGCGGGCTTTGGCGGCGCAGGAGCGCTCGATGGCTTCAGTCAGGGCTACCGCATCAAGGCCGCGCAAGGCGCTCATCTGCGAGGAAAGCCAAGGCAGGAAAGGCTTGTCACAGATCAGGCCGTACTTGATGACCTCAGCCAAGCCGGCAGACAACTCGCGGGGCGGCAGCGTGCCAAGTGTGTCAGTGTCGATGATCACGGCCTTGGGCTGGTAGAAAGCGCCGACCATGTTCTTGCCGAGCGGATGGTTGATGCCGGTCTTGCCGCCAACTGACGAGTCCACCTGGGACAACAGGGTGGTCGGCACCTGGATGAAGTCGACACCACGCTGGTAGCAGGCGGCAGCAAAGCCAGCCATATCGCCGATGACGCCACCGCCCAGGGCGATGACGGTGGTACGGCGGTCGTGCCGCGCCGTCAGCAAGGCATCGAAGATGAGTTGGAGCGTTTCCCAGTTCTTGTGGGCTTCGCCGTCCGGAAGAATTACCGGCAACACCGAGTATCCCTGGAGCGTATTGCTCAGCCGCTCGAGATAGAGTGGCGCGACCGTCTCGTTGGTGACGATGGCGACTTGTCGCCCAGCGATGTGCGGCGTGAATAACTCGGGCCGAGACAGCAGCCCCGAGCCGATGTGGATGGGATAGCTACGCTCGCCAAGATCGACCTGAAGTGTCCGCATGGGGCCCCCGAGACAAAAAAGGGCTAAAGAATAGCGCAGTTCCGCCCTCGCTTTAACGGGGCGGAAGCGCTTGTAGGCGCTCAAGGATTTCGTTGACTACCAATCGCGGCGGCCGCTCATCCGTTTCAATGATGATGTCGGCGATCTCGCGATAGAGCGGGTCGCGTATCGACATCAGATCGCGCAGCACCTTGCCCGGGTCCGCAGTCCGCAACAAGGGGCGATTGCGATCACGCGATGTACGCTCGATCTGCTGCTCTACCGAGGTATGCAGATACACCACACGGCCACCGCAGCGAAGCGCATGGCGATTGGCCGGGCGCAATACCGCTCCGCCACCCGTCGCCAAAACGACGCCGTCCTCCTCACAGAGTTCCTCGATCATCGCCTGCTCGCGATCACGGAAGCCTTGTTCGCCTTCCACATCGAAGATCCATGGGATATCCGCACCGGTACGCTGCTCGATTTCCTTGTCGGAGTCCTTGAACGGGAGACGCAGTTCCTTGGCAAGCAAACGCCCGATGGTGCTTTTCCCAGCCCCCATCGGGCCAATCAATATCAAATTTCGCACTGCACTCAACGACTCACAGCAATGGCCTGGCTGTTCATGATACGCGGAGTGAGAAATACCAACAGCTCAGATTTCTTGTCCTGCACAACATCACGACGGAACAGTCGACCAAGGAAGGGCAGATCCCCCAGGAACGGCACCTTGTCCACCGCCTTGATCTGGGTGTTGGAGAACACGCCACCGATGACGATGGTCTCGCCATCGTTGACCAGCACCTTGGCATTGACCTCGTTCTTGTTGATCGGCGGTACGCCGTTCAGGGCATTGGCGAAGTCCGGTGCATCCTTGGTCACTTTCACTTCCATGATGATGCGGTTGTCCGGGGTGATCTGCGGCGTCACTTCCAGTGACAGCGCCGCCTCCTTGAAGGATGTGGTGGTCGCACCGCTGGAGCTGGCCTCCTGGTAGGGAATTTCGGCGCCCTTGAGGATCTTCGCGGTTTCCTTGTCGGCCGTGACGACCTTGGGCTGCGAAACGATCTCGCCGTTGCCGGTCTTCTCCATGGCCGAGAGCTGGAGATCCAGGATGGCGTGGTTGGAAATGAAACCGATGCCGATACCCGAGGTGCTGTTCACTGCCCCCATGTCGACGAAAGGCACCGGCGAGTCACTTTCATTGGTCGGCAGCGTACAGTTGCCAGCGAAGGGACCACAGCTCGCGCCGTCCTGATCTTCGATACCAATGTTGCCGTCCTTGCCAAAGCCAGCCCAGTTGCCGCTGGTGAATGCCCCACCCCAGCGAACGCCCAATGCTTTGTCGTAGTCGACGTTGGCTTCGACGATGCGCGCTTCGATCATGACCTGGCGCACCGGGATATCCAGTTGGGTGACGATGCGGCGCAGCTCATCCAGTTTATCCTGGGTCTGGTAGGCGATGATGCTGTTGGTGCGGTCGTCGACGGTGATCGAGCCGCGCTCGTCAGCACCGGCGGCAGCCGGATCGCTGCTGGTAACCGACTGGAACAGCTTGGCGATGTCCGAGGCCTTGGCATAGTTCACCTGGATCAGCTCACGACGCAGGGGAGCCAACTCGGCAATCTGCTTCTGCGATTCCAGCTCCTGGCGCTCGCGAGCCGCGATCTCGTCGGCCGGCGCAACCAGCAGGACGTTACCTACTTTGCGCTTGTCCAGGCCCTTGGTTTTCAACACCAGGTCCAGCGCCTGGTCCCAGGGCACGTTCTGCAGGCGCAGGGTGATATTGCCCTGCACGGTATCGGAGGCCACAAGGTTCAGGTCGGTGAAGTCCGCGATCAGCTGCAGCACTGAGCGCACGTCGATGTCCTGGAAGTTCAGTGACAGCTTCTCACCGCTGTAGGCGAAGCGATCAGCCTTGCGCTTCTCGGCATCGCCCTGGCTCAGGGGCTTGATGCTGACGGTCAGTTTGTTGTCAGTCTGGTAGGCCAGGTAATCGTAGAAACCAGTCGGCTCGATGCTGATGCTCGCCTTGTCGCCCGAACCCGAGGCACTGACGAACTGTACGGGCGTGGCGAAATCCTTCACATCCAGGCGCACCCGGAGTGGCTCTGGCAGCTGGGTTTTGGCGAAGTCCAGACGAATCTTGCCGCCCTGCTCCTGGATATCAGGGCTTACGCTGGGGTCGGAGAGAGTGATGACGACGTTGCCTTCGCCCTGCTCGCCTCGCTGGAAATCGATGTTCTCGATGGCCTTGCCGATAGACGCATAGTTACGAGCGGGTTGCGACGTAGCCAGTGCTGCCGGAGCAGGGGCTGGCGCCGGCGCAGTGCGCGCGGCCTGGCCGGGTGCCGAGCCTCCGACCAGCACGTAAAGGTTTCGACCTTCGACGCGGGTGCTGTACGGCACTAGGCTGGACAGGTTAATGATCAGGCGCGTGCGATCCTTGGCCTCGACCACGGTCACGCTGCGCGCATTGCCAACACCGAGTTCACGATTCTTGCTGCCGAGCTTGCTGGACACGCCCGGCAGATCGAGTGCGATACGCGCTGGCTGCTCGATGGTGTAACCGCGCGGAGCACTGACCGGCTCGTCGAAGCCCAGCTTGAGTTCGACCCTGTCGCCCGGCAGGGCCGCGACGTCCAGCGCCAGCAGGTTCGCCGCCAGGACTGCTGGTGACAGCAGGGCAGCCAATAGCGTTATACCGAGGCGCGATAGCGAGCTTTTCATCATCTGGTTCCGTTGTGCAGACCGGTAGTTGTAATTCATCAGGTCACCTCGCCCTCAAGAGCGCTCCTTGAGCGCGAGACTCCGTGGCCGCTCCAGCCAGCCACCCTCCCCGTCCGGGACAATCTCGATCACTTCGACCTTGGCCTCGTCGATGCCGACGATACGGCCATGGTTGCGGCCGAGGTAATCCCCCACCTTGACTCGATGCACCCCTCCCGCGCCTCGAACCAATGCAAAGGTTCCACCTGTATTGGATAGCGTGCCCACCATCTCGAACGCCTCGATGTTGAAGCCCTCGAGGAACTGCTTGATTCGGGTCTCATCCGGACGAATATCCTTGGAACCCTTCTGTTGCTTGGCCAGTTCGATCTTGATCGGTGGCTGGAACGGGCTGCGCAAGGCGGCCGCGCCGTAGGTGAAGGCTTCGTACGGCAGAAACTTCGGCAACGGTTCGATGGAGCCCTTGGGGCGTGCGCGCACCTCGTCCATGTAGGCCTGCAAGTCGCTGAAATCGTTCCCTGCGCCACAGCCTGAAAGGCCTGCCAGCGCCAGGGCACAAAGGATCAGTCGGGCGCGGACACTACTCATTTCTGCAGCCCCTTATCGTTGTAGCGGTAGGTCTTGGCCAGAATGCTCATGCGCAACTTCGAGCCACCCTCCTGGCTCAATGGCTTGATCTCGAAATCATGCAAGGTGACGATGCGCGGCAGGCTGGCGACGCCGCTGACAAAAGTCGCTAGGTCGTGATAGCCGCCGACCACGGAAATCTGGATCGGCAACTCGATGTAGAACTGCTGAACCGACTCGGGCATGAGCTTGATCTGTTCGAACTCCAGACCACTGCCCAGGCCGGTGCGGGTGATGTCTTCGAGCAGCCCGGGCACCTCGGTATCGCTGGGCAACTGACGCAGCAAGGCGCCGAAGGAAGTTTCCATCTCCTTCATCTGCTCCTTGTAGGCCTCGAGGTTGGCCGCCTGGAAGGCTTTGGTGGCGAACTGCTGCTTGAGGGTCTCTTCCTCGGCTCGTTTCGAGTCCAACTGGAACTCGAGATCCTTCAGATGAAAGTTGTAACCAAGCGCCAGCACCAGGACCAACAACAACAGGCAGGCGATGACCTTGACCGCGATCGGCCAGGAGCCCAGGTTGTTCAGGTCGAGATCGGCCAGGTCGATCTTGCGCAAGCCATCAAGGGAGTCGGACAGGCTCATTTCTTCGCTCCTTGATTAACGTCCGCAGCCTTGACGTTGACAGCTTCTTCCTCAGCCCCTGGCTGGGTCTGCTGGACGGTCAGCTGGAAAGTATTGGCCTGATCGACGGCGCCGGCTGTGATTGCCTTGACCTCGGTCAGGTTTGGCGCCATGAGCCATTCAGAGGCATCCAGGTTGCGCATCAGGTTGGAAACACGGTTGTTCGATTCGGCCGCGCCGACGATCTCGATGCTCTTGCCGGTCATCTTCAGGCCGCTGAAGTAGACGCCGTCGGGCAGCGTTCTCACCAACTGGTCGAACACGCGACCGATTATCGGGCGGTTACCCTGCAGGTCCTGAATGATCTTCATCCGCTCCAGCAGCTGCTGGCGGCGTGTTTTCAGCTCGCTGATCTCCTTGATCCTGGCATCCAGGACGGCGATCTCCTTGCGTACGAAATCGTTGCGGGCAAGCTGGTTTTCGATTGCGCCATTGAGGTATTGGTCACCCAGAAACACCAGCCCCGCGGCCAATGCCAGCACAGCCCCCAAGGCAACCAGGAATCGCTGCTTGCGCTCCTCGCGCAGCTGCTCGCGCCAGGGGAGTAGGTTGATGCGTGCCATCAGTCGAAACTCCTCATCGCCAAACCGCAGGCAATCATCAGCGCAGGGGCATCACTGGCCAAGGCACCAGCGTTGACCTTGCTGCTCAGCGCCATGTCGGCAAAGGGGTTGGCGACCAGGGTCGGAGTCCCGATTTTCTGCTGTATCAGGCGATCCAGATCAGGGAGGGAGGCGGTGCCACCAGCCAGCAGGATGTAATCGACATCGTTGTACTGACCCGCTGCGAAGAAGAATTGCAGGGATCGGGAAACCTGCTGGACCACCGCATCCTTGAACGGTTGCAAAACCTCGCTGTCGTAGTCGTCCGGAAGACCACCCTGCTTCTTGGCAAGACCGGCCTCCTCCATCGACAGCCCATAGCGGCGCTGGATTTCCTCGGTCAGCTGACGCCCACCGAAAAGCTGCTCGCGGGTATAGATGGTGCGGCCGTTATGCAGGACGCTGAGCGTAGTCATGGTGGCGCCAATATCGACCACGGCAACGGTCAATTCGTCCTGGCCGCCGCCCAGCTGATCCGAGAGCAGGCCGTAGGCACGCTCCAGGGCGTACGCCTCGACATCGACCACCTTGGCGGTCAGTCCGGCCAGCGCCAGGGCAGCCTCGCGGACTTCGACGTTTTCCTTACGACAAGCGGCCAGAAGCACATCGACCCGCTCCGGGTTGCGGGCGGAAGGTCCCTGCACTTCGAAGTCGATTGCCACTTCTTCCAAAGGGTAAGGAATGTACTGATCGGCTTCGATCTTCAGCTGATTCTCCAAATCGTCATCGGAGAGTCCCGCTTCCATCTCGATCGTCTTGGTGATGACCGCTGAGCCGGCAACCGCAACCGCCGCTGCCTTGACGCCCGCTCGAGCCTTGGTCACGACACGTGAAATGGCTTGCCCGACACCTTCTAGCTCGGCAATGTTCTTTTCAACGACAGCATTGGGCGGGAGCGGCTCGACGGCATAGGACTCCACCTTGTAGCGGCTTCCCGAGCGACTCAATTCAAGGAGCTTGACTGAGGTCGAGCTGATGTCGATCCCCAACAGCGAATTCGCTTTCTTATTGAAGAGCCCTAGCACGACAGATTTCCTATCCACATCCGAGACTTACGGATGATTTATGTTTTTCCACATTAAATATCAGTCTTGACAGAAGCGCAAATGGCTACCCCTGAAAAAAAACGCTTATAATGTGAACGGCTTTTGCCTTTTCTAATCGCCTTCCGCTTAACTCATTCTTTTACTTGGAAATCCACAAGCCTTGATGCGCCTGCTGAAGTTTTTCTGGTGGTCCTTCGTTGCCGTTTTCTGTGGGCTGTTGCTCAGTTTCAGCGGCGCTTACCTCTATCTGAGCCCCACCCTGCCCTCTGTCGAATCGCTGCGCAGCATCCAACTGCAGATCCCCCTGCGCGTATACAGCGGCGACGGCAAACTGATCGCTGAATTCGGCGAGATGCGCCGCTCCCCCGTGCGCTTCGCCGACATCCCCCCGGACTTCATCCAGGCCCTGCTGGCCGCCGAAGACGACAATTTCGCGAACCATTATGGCGTCGACGTTACCAGCCTTATGCGCGCTGCCACTCAATTATTGAAGAGCGGCCACATCCAGACTGGCGGAAGCACCATCACCATGCAGGTGGCAAAGAACTACTTCCTGACCAGCGAAAGAAGTTTCTCTAGAAAGATCAATGAAATACTGCTTGCACTGCAGATTGAGCGGGAACTCAGCAAAGACGAGATCCTTGAACTTTATGTGAACAAGATCTATCTCGGGAACCGTGCATACGGAATCGAAGCGGCGGCGCAAGTCTATTACGGCAAGTCCATTCGCGATATCAGTCTGGCGCAGATGGCCATGATCGCAGGCTTGCCCAAGGCCCCCTCGCGCTTCAACCCGCTGGTCAACCCGACGCGCAGCAAAGAACGCCGCGACTGGATCCTCGGCCGGATGTTCAAGCTCGGTCGCATCGACGAAGCACGCTACCAACAGGCTATCAACGAGCCCATCGACGCCAGCTACCATGTGCCGACGCCGGAGCTCGCAGCCCCTTACATCGCCGAGATGGCGCGTGCCGAGATGGTGGGACGCTACGGCAGCGATGCCTACACCGAAGGTTTCCGGGTTACCACCACAGTCCCCAGCAACCTGCAGGAAGCCGCCAACGAATCCCTGCGCCAGGGCTTGCTGGACTATGACCAGCGCCACGGCTATCGCGGCCCCGAAAGCCGTCTGCCCGGCATGACCCGTGAAACCTGGCTGCAGGAACTGGCCAAGCAGAAAAACCTCGGCGGCCTGGAGCCAGCCATCGTCACCCAGGTCGAGAACAGCGGCGTACTGGTCCTGACCCGCAGCGGCCAGGAAGAAGCCGTGAGCTGGGACAGCATGAAGTGGGCACGACCCTTCCTCAACACCAACAGCCTCGGTCCTCGCCCACAGCGCCCCGCAGACGTAACCCAGGTCGGAGACCTGATTCGAGTCCAGCGTAAAGCCGATGGCAGCCTGAACTTCGTGCAACTCCCGGCAGCCCAGAGTGCCCTGGTATCGCTGGACCCGGAAAACGGCGCCATTCGTGCACTGGTCGGTGGCTTCTCCTTCGAACAGAGCAACTACAACCGCGCCGTCCAGGCCAAGCGCCAGCCCGGCTCCAGCTTCAAACCGTTCCTGTATAGCGCCGCCCTGGACAACGGCTTCACTGCCGCCAGCCTGGTCAACGATGCCCCCATCGTCTTCCAGGAAGCCGGCATGGAAGAAGCCTGGCGCCCCAAGAACGACAACAACACCTTCCTCGGCCCGATTCGCCTGCGCGAGGCCCTGTACAAGTCGCGCAACCTGGTATCGATCCGTGTGCTTCAGGCTATCGGTATCGACTACGCGCTGAACTACGTCAGCCGCTTCGGTTTCAACAAGGAAGATCTGCCGCGAAACCTTTCGCTGGCCCTCGGCACCGCCAACCTGACCCCGCTGGAAATCGCCGGCGGCTGGAGTGCTTTCGCCAATGGCGGCTACAAGGTTCAGCCCTACCTGATCGAGCGTATCGAAAGCCGCGACGGCAAGCTCCTGTTCACCGCCAACCCGCCACGCGTCCCGCAGGCAGAACCGCTGCCCGATACCGCAGCCCAACCCATGGCCGCACCGGATACCCAACTGTCCACGAATGCCGCACCAACCCCCGTAGCTGCCGAGCGAATCATCGACCCACGTACCACCTACATCCTCAACAGCATGCTGCAGGATGTGATCAAGCGCGGTACTGGCCGTCGAGCCCTGTCCATGGGCCGGGGGGACATCGCCGGCAAGACCGGTACCACCAACGAATCCAAGGACAGCTGGTTCTCAGGCTACAACGCCGACTTCGTCACCACCGTCTGGGTAGGCTTCGACCAACCGGAAAGCCTCGGCCGTCACGAGTACGGCGGAACCGTCGCGCTGCCGATCTGGATGGACTTCATGAGCACCGCGCTGAAGGACAAGCCGGCGCATGCACAGGCCGAGCCGCCGGGTCTGCTGACCCTACGTATCGACCCGCTCAGCGGACGCGCCGCCACGCCCGGCACGCCGAACGCGTTCTTCGAGCTCTTCAAGAGTGAAGATACCCCGCCACCCATGAGTGAGCTGGAGCCCGGCCTCGCGATTCCTGGCAGCCCACTGCCGGCCGACGAGGCTGCACCAATCGATCTTTTCTAAGCACGACGGACACCTGCTGGAGCAAGCTGCTTGCTCCAGCAGGATGAGCAGCCAATAAAAAACCCGCCTAAGCGGGTTTTTTATTGGCTGGAGGATCAACCGTTGAACACGTCATCCACCGACTTCAGCGGATAGTGCTTCGGATACGGCAGAGTCGCCACGCCGGACTCGATCGCGGCTTTGGCCACGGCATCGGACACCACCGTAATCAGACGCTTGTCCATCGGCTTCGGAATGATGTACTCACGACCAAACTCCAGGGAACCCACGCCGTAGGCATCGCAGACGTCCTTTGGCACCGGCAGCTTGGCGAGGTCACGCAGCGCCAGGGCAGCGGCAATCTTCATCTCTTCGTTGATACGGGTCGCGCGAACGTCCAGAGCACCACGGAAGATGAAAGGGAACCCAAGTACGTTGTTGACCTGGTTCGGGTAGTCGGAACGACCGGTCGCCATGATCACGTCTTCGCGGGTCGCATGCGCCAGCTCCGGAGCAATCTCCGGATCCGGGTTGGAGCAGGCGAACACGATCGGGCTCGGCGCCATGCGCTTGAGGTCTTCCGCACTCAGCAGGTTGGCACCCGACAGGCCGACGAACACATCTGCACCGTCGAGCGCTTCAGACAGGGTGCGCTTGTCGGTCTCGTGGGCGAAAACGGCCTTGTACTGGTTCAGGTCGTCGCGGCCAGCGTGGATAACGCCTTTGCGGTCGATCATGAAGATGTTTTCGACCTTGGCGCCCATGCTCACCAGCAGCTTCATGCAGGAGATCGCTGCAGCACCGGCACCGAGGCAGACGATCTTGGCCTCGGCCAGGTTCTTGCCGGCGATTTCCAGCGCATTGAGCATTCCGGCTGCGGTCACGATGGCGGTGCCGTGCTGGTCATCGTGGAACACCGGGATGTCACACTGTTCAATCAGGGTGCGCTCGATCTCGAAGCACTCGGGCGCCTTGATGTCTTCCAGGTTGATGCCGCCGAAGGTGATGGAAATGCGCTTGACAGTGTCGATGAAGGCTTGCGGGCTTTCTGCGTCGACTTCGATGTCGAAAACATCGATGCCGGCGAAACGCTTGAACAGCACGCCCTTACCTTCCATCACCGGCTTGGAGGCCAGCGGCCCGAGGTTGCCCAGACCGAGAATAGCGGTGCCGTCGGAGATCACTGCCACCAGATTACCCTTGCCCGTGTACTTGTAGGCCAGCTCGGGATCGCGTGCGATTTCACGCACCGGCTCGGCGACACCCGGGCTATAAGCCAGCGACAGGTCGCGGGCAGTGGCGGTCGGCTTGGTCAGCTCGACGCTCAGTTTTCCGGGGCGGGGCTGGGCGTGGTATTCGAGAGCGGCAGTTTTCAGATCAGACATTTTGGCATTTCCGCTTTTGCTGTGTGACAGACGTGACGGGCGAGCATACGCAAGATGCTGGGGGCTAACAAGACCGTTCAGCCACCCGACGTCAAGCCCTCTAGCGTACGACTTTAAGCCAGTCCCCTGGACGCGGCTCGCCAATTGGATACAAATTATTAAGCAATCGGATACGATTTTCCAGATCGACTTTTTCCCCCGGCAGGCCGCTGTCCCGGACGATGCTGGCGATACTCTGCCCCGCCTGCACCTGGATCAAGTGAAGGCGCAAAGGCTGGGCCAGCGCCAACTCATCCTTGCGCAGAGGACGAAAGCTCTTGATCACTGCCATGAAGTTCGCATCCTGGCTTTCCAGCGATGCTCGACCACGGATAGCACCGACGAACAAGTAAGCCTTGCCCTCCTTGTAAATGACAGCAACGCGCCGCGCCGGACTGCCTGGCAGCACGGCCGCGTGCCCCTGCAATCCCTCCTGCTGCAGAGGTTCCTCCATGGCCAGACGCTGTCCAGCGGCCTTCTGCCGGAGGAACTCGGCCGGCGGCACACTGGGCTTTGGTCCGGCGAGAGTCATGGCAATGAAAGCCTGCTGATCAGCACTGTGCGTGATCAACGCATCCGGTCGATTGACCACACCCCAGCCCTCAGGGAAGCGCAGGGTGAACCCCAGCTCGGCGTGATAGAACTGTTGACCCCGGCGCACGCCGGTCTCGGCCGAGTCGCCGAAAGGCAAGCCCTCCAACTGTTTGAGGAAAGTCTCGCGATTGACCAACTGGTTGCCGCCAACGAGGGCCTTGGCAGGCCCAACGACCTGCTGCAGGCGGGTGTCGTTGTCCGGGTGGCTGTCGAATATCCCATGGTAGCCGGAGGGCGGCGGCGCCTGCCCCTTGCGCTTCGCCTGATCACGGGCAAAGTCTTCTTGGTTCTTCAACACTTTGACCACTTCGATCATCGCTTGCGGGTCGTAACCGCTACGCTCCAGATATTGCGCCCCCAGACCGTCAGCCTCCAACTCCATGTCACGCCCGTAGCCACGGACAAAGGCCGTGCCCAGCACATTGGTCAGATCGCCTGCGGCGCCAACGCCGGTGCCGATCGCAACTGCCTGACCGAAGATGTTCCAGGCCGTGGACTGGCTCTGCTGCTGCACGCTGTGGCGCGCGGTGACATGCCCGACCTCATGGCCCAGGACCGCTGCCAATTCAGCTTCGGAGTTCAGGTAGGCCAGCAGGCCGCGATGTATATAGATGTAACCGCCGGGCACCGCGAAGGCGTTGATGTCCGGCGAGTCGACGACCGTGAAGCGGTAATCCAGATTGCTGCGATGGCTATGGCGGGCGACCCGCTGCCCCACCTGCTGCACATAGGTTTGCAGCTTTTCGTCGGCGTAGCGCGGGTATTGCCTGGCGATTTCCTGACTATAGCGATGCCCGAGATCCAGCTCCTGCTGTTCGCTCATCATCACGAAATTGGTCCGGCCGGTTGCCGGGTTGACCGCGCAACCGACCAGCAGTGACGGAATCAGCAGCGCCAAGGGGAGGGCAAACCATCTCATGGGAGTACCTCGAGCATTGACGCGTGAGTCAGGGGAAGCATCCAGCGTGATTGTCCTGTTTTTACGCCGCGCCCGCGCGAGCGGTCAATCACCCAGCCACGCGCCTCGATCCGGCGCCCGACCAACCCTTGCAGCGCCCCGACATCGAACTGCCGCAGCAGCCGGGGTTCGACGCGCAAGACCAAGGGCCCCTCGAGTTGCACCCAAAGCCCATCGCGATTGCGCTGGACCGCTGAAACGCGCCCCTGCAGCAAGGCAAAACCGCCCTGGCGCAACTGCCAGGGGGATTGCCATGGAGGCTGCCGCCAGATACCACGACCGCCCATGCGGGCCTGACGCTCAGCGACCCCCTGACAATCACTGAGCGCAGAATTCGGAGCGATCGCCACTCTGAGCCCCAGCCCATCGGCCAGCATGCGCTCTTCCAGGTTGCGCCCCTGGCTGTCGTAGAGATGAGCGAGGGTTCGGCCGTAGCGATCCTTCGGCTCTCGCCCGATACGTAAGCCGACCTGCCCTCGACTCTCCTGCACGAGTGCCTGCAAGCGTTTACGCGCAGCTTCGGCGTAAGGCTCCGCCGGCTTTCCCTTACGCGCTAACTCTGGCGCATTCAGACCAATCAGACGGACACTTCGGCCATCGACCAGGCGCAGAGTGTCGCCGTCGATGACTTTTTCGACTTTATAGGTAGGAAGCTTGCCCGGAACCGGGCAGGCAGCCAGCAATGGAAGACTGCTGGCCAGAAAAAAGAAAAAGGCGCCTATCAGAGGCGCCTTTTTCGTCAGCGGGGACCGGGTCATTCGACCTTCCCAGGCTGCTCGGCCAATTACTTGGCGCCGAACACACCAAAACGCTGCTTGAAGCGGTCGATACGGCCGCCGGTGTCCAGGACTTTCTGCTTGCCGGTGTAGAACGGATGGCACTCGGAGCACACGTCCAGGCTGATATTCTTGCCCAGGGTGGAACGGGTCTTGATCACGTTGCCGCAGCTGCAGGTAGCTTCGAGCGCAACGTATTCGGGATGGATTTCCGGTTTCATTGGTTGATCCTCAGGTCTGGCGTGCCGCCACCCGACCCTATGTCGAGCACCGCACGGAAACAGGCGGCGGATGATACCAGAGTGATAGGGCGTTGCAAGACACAGGCCACGCCGGCTGTCGCGCTGCGCCATGTTAAGATCGCGCCTCCCGCAGAAGGACCACACGCTTGCCTGACACCTCGCCCTGCATCCTGCGCCTCGCCCTGCCCTCCCCCCTGCGCCGTCTGTTTGACTACCGCGCGCCGGCCGGCGTATCGCGAGCGGCATTGCAGCCCGGGGTGCGCCTGCGGGTACCCTTCGGACGCCGCGAAATCATTGGCGTGCTGGTGGAGGTAGCGGAGCACAGCGAAGTACCCGCGGACAAACTGAAAGCCGCACTGGAATTGCTCGACAATCGCCCGCTGCTGCCGCCCGCCCTGTTCAAGCTGTGCCTGTGGACCGCGCAATACTACCAGCACAGCCTGGGCGATACCCTGAGTTGGGCCCTCCCGGTACTGCTGCGCCAGGGCGAACCTGCCGAGACCCGGCAGGAGCGCTTCTGGCATGTTGCCCCTGGTGCCCAGCTCGACGATCCACGCCTTGCCCGTGCACCACGACAGCGCCAGGCCCTGGCGACCATCGCCCAGCATCCCCACGGTGTCGCGCACCAACTGCTCAACCAGCTGCAACTGAACAAGGACAGCCTTGACCTGCTGCTTGAAAAAGGTCTGGTGAACGTGGAAGTGCGTCGCAGCGCCCCCGCCACACGCCATGGCGCCTGGCTGGCGCAACCTGAGCTACCGCTGAACCCGGAGCAACGGGCCTCGTTCGATGCAGTCCACGCCTCGTTCGGCCAATTCAACGCCCTGCTGCTCGCCGGTGTCACCGGCAGCGGCAAGACCGAGGTCTACCTGCAGCTCATTCGCCAGACCCTGGAAGCCGGCAAGCAAGCGCTGGTGCTGATCCCCGAGATCAACCTGGGTCCGCAGACCCTGGAGCGCTTCTCCCGACGCTTCAACGCACGCATCGCCCTGCTGCACTCGGCGGTGAACGACCGCGAACGCCTGGATGCCTGGCTGGCGGCCCGCGATGGCGAGGCGGATATAGTCATCGGCACCCGCTCGGCGCTCTTCACACCGCTGAAAAACCCCGGGCTGATCATCATCGACGAAGAGCACGACGCCTCCTATAAACAGCAGGAAGGTCTGCGCTACCACGCCCGCGACCTGGCCCTGGTGCGGGCGCGCCAGGAGAACATTCCGATTCTCCTGGGCTCGGCAACTCCGTCTCTGGAAAGCCTGCAGAACGCCCACTCCGGGCGTTATGGTTTGCTGCGCCTGACCCAGCGTGCCGGCGGCGCCAAGCAGCCGCGCTTCCTGCGCCTGGATGTGAAGAGCCTGCCGCTGGACTCGGGCATTTCCATGCCCCTGCAGCAAGCGATCACCCAGACGCTGGCCGCCGGCCAGCAAGTGCTCGTATTCCTCAACCGGCGCGGCTTTGCGCCGACCCTCCTGTGCCACGACTGCGGCTGGATCAGCCAATGCCCGCGCTGCGACGCCCGCATGACGCTGCACCAGCGTTTCAATGAACTGCGCTGCCACCACTGCGGCCATAGCCAGCGCCAACCGGCCTGCTGCCCGGATTGTGGCCGTGTAGACCTGCGCCCGGTCGGGGCGGGCACCGAGCGTGCCGAGGAACGCCTGTCGATCCTGTTCCCGAAGACGCCAGTGCTACGCATCGACCGCGACAGCACCTCGCGCAAGGACGCCATGGACAAGCTGTTCGCCACCATCCAGCGTGGCGAGCCCTGCATCCTGGTCGGCACCCAGATGCTCGCGAAGGGGCATCATTTCCCGCGGGTCACCCTGGTCGCCATCCTCGATGCCGACGGCGGCCTGTTCTCTGCCGACTTCCGCGCCAGCGAGCGAATGGCCCAGCTCATCGTCCAGGTCGCCGGCCGGGCCGGGCGCGCCGAAGAACCGGGCCGCGTGATTATCCAGACCCACCTCGCCGATCATCCGTTGTTGGTGCAACTGACCGAGCAAGGCTACTTCGCATTCGCCGAACAGGCCCTGAGCGAACGCCGCGCCGCCGGGCTACCGCCCTTCGCCCACCTGGCCCTGCTGCGCGCCGAGGCCCACCGACCGGGACAGGCCGAGGAATTCCTCGACGCCGCCTGCGGCGAAGCGGAGCATCTTCTGGGCGACCTGGGTCTGACCGGCGTGGAACTGCTCGGCCCCGTGCCCGCCCCCATGGAGCGCCGCGCCGGCCGCTACCGAGCACAATTGCTGCTACAGTCCAGCGCACGCGCGCCCTTGCACCGCCTGCTGACTCCCTGGAGCCAGGCGCTGGAACAGTTGCCTGGCGGCCGCGCGGTGCGCTGGTCGCTGGATATCGACCCGATTGACTTGTTCTGACCGCTAGCTTTCCGCAGGTTGGCGCCAAGCGTGGCGAAGCCCGATATTTTTGCCCCCTTGCCAGGTTTCGCCCAAGGCTCAAGGCTGTAGGATCAGGTTGAGACTTGAGTGAAACCTGATCCTACATAGCTTGCCGCTGCGCCCCCTGCCCGCCGATAATGCACAGTTTTCAACCAGCGCCAGCCCCACGGCCAGGCCGGAAGAGCAGAAGATGAAAGACACGATTCGCCAGCTGATCCAGCAAGCCCTGACCCGTCTCGCCAGCGAAGGCGTGCTGCCCGAAGGCCTCAGCCCGACCATCCAGGTGGAAAACACCAAGGACAAGAGCCACGGCGACTTCGCCAGCAACATCGCCATGATGCTGGCCAAGCCCGCCGGCATGAAGCCGCGCGACCTGGCTGAAAAATTGATCGCCGCGCTGCCCCAGGACGACCAGGTGGCCAAGGTGGAAATCGCCGGCCCCGGCTTCCTCAACTTCTTCCAGAACAGCGATGCCCTGGCTCAGCGCCTCGAGGAGGCCCTGGCGGACGACCATTTGGGCGTACGCAAGGCCGGTCCGGCCCAGCGCACGGTCATCGACCTGTCCGCACCGAACCTGGCCAAGGAAATGCACGTCGGCCACCTGCGTTCCACCATCATTGGTGATGCCGTCGCGCGGGTGCTGGAATTCCTCGGCGACACCGTGATCCGCCAGAACCACGTTGGCGACTGGGGCACCCAGTTCGGCATGCTGCTGGCCTACATGCAGGAACAGCCGGTAGGAAGCGATGCCGAACTGTCCGACCTGGAAGGTTTCTACCGCGCCGCGAAGAAGCGATTCGACGAGTCCTCCGAGTTCGCCGATCGCGCCCGTGAGCTGGTGGTCAAGCTGCAGGCCGGCGATGCCGATTGCCTGCGCCTGTGGACCCGCTTCAACGACATTTCCCTGAGCCACTGCCAGGCGGTCTACGACCGCCTGGGCGTTAAGCTCACCATGGCTGACGTCAAGGGCGAGAGCGCCTACAACGATGACCTGGCCAATGTAGTCGCCGACCTCAAGGCCAAAGGCCTGCTCACCGAGAGCGACGGAGCCCTGTGCGTGTTCATGGATGAGTTCAAGAATGCCGAAGGCAACCCGCTACCCCTGATCGTGCAAAAAGCCGGCGGCGGCTACCTCTACGCCACCACCGACCTGGCCGCAACTCGCTACCGCAGCAACGTGCTCAAGGCCGACCGGGTGTTGTATTTCGTCGACCAGCGCCAGGCCCTGCACTTCCAGATGGTGTTCGCCGCGGCGCGCCTCGCCGGTTTCGTCCCCGCGTCCATGGAGATGGAGCACATGGGCTTCGGCACCATGAATGGCGCCGACGGCCGCCCGTTCAAGACCCGCGATGGCGGAACGGTCAAATTGATCGACCTGCTCAATGAAGCCGAGCAACGCGCCTACGACCTGGTCAAGGCCAAGAATCCCGAGTTGGACGACGCCGAACTGCGCCAGATAGCCAGTGCCGTCGGCATTGGCGCCGTGAAGTATGCCGACCTGTCCAAGCACCGCACCAGCGACTACAGCTTCAACTTCGAGCTGATGCTGAGCTTCGAGGGCAACACCGCACCCTACCTGCTCTACGCCTATACTCGCGTGGCCAGCCTGTTCCGCAAGCGGGGCTTGGACTTCACCGAGGTGGAAGGCCACATCAGCCTCGCTGCCGAGCAGGAGCAAGCCCTGGCAGCCAAGTTGGCGCAGTTCGCCGACACCCTCAACAACGTCGCTGCCAAGGGCGTGCCGCATCTGCTCTGCAGCTATCTCTATGATCTGGCCGGCCTGTTCTCCAGCTTCTATGAGAACTGCCCGATCCTCGCCGCCGAGGACGAGGCCACCCAACAGAGTCGCCTGCGCCTCGCCGCGCTGACCGGCCGCACCCTCAAGCAAGGCCTTGAGCTCCTTGGCCTGCAAACTCTGGAACGCATGTAACGGACTATGGCGAAAAAGAAAGCAGCGCCCAAACGCGGCGCCAGCCGCTACCAGGCCCCCGCGCGAAAACCCGTGCCCGGCTGGGTATGGCTGGCCATGGGCCTGGTCATCGGCGCCTTCGTGGTGTTCCTGACCAAGCTCGAGCCCGGCCGCGACGAAATACGTAGACCACAGCCAGACCAGGCGGCCGCAAACAAGGCAACGGGCAAGCCAAGTGCCACCCCTGCTCCGGCGCAAGAACCGGCCAAGCCCAAATATGACTTCTACACCCTGCTGCCAGAGTCAGAAGTCATAGTGCCGCCCGAAGCCGTGCCGAAGGAAACTCCGCCACCACCTGCGCAAAAACCGGTTACACCCGAAGAGGCCGCCAAGATCGATGCCGCACGCGCCCAGGCGGCGCTGAATGGCCAAACGCCCCCGCCTCCGCCGGTGGTGGCCAAGGCTCCGGTCACCAACCAGTTCTTCCTCCAGGCCGGATCATTCCGCAAGCGGGAAGACGCCGACCGGGTGCGCGCGCAGATCATCCTGCTCGGGCAGAATGTCCAGGTCGAATCCGGCAAGATCCGCGAAGAAACCTGGTACCGCGTGCTGGTCGGCCCGTTCGCCAATCGTGCGCAGCTGTCAGGGGCGCAGAAGCAATTGGCCGCCAGCGGCTTCAGCAATCTTCTTTTGCAGCAGCGCCAAAGCCGCTGAGCAGAGAATCACCTTGCCCGGTTGAAAAGCCGGGCAAGGCCCCCCATCTGAGTTTCCATTCGGGCAATTCGCCCCGCTGCGTGGAGACTCCCCCCTTGACCACCATCGTTTCAGTCCGCCGCAACGGCAAAGTCGTCATGGGCGGCGACGGCCAGGTTTCCCTCGGCAACACCGTGATGAAAGGCAACGCCAAAAAGGTGCGCCGCCTCTACCACGGCCAGGTGCTCGCTGGTTTTGCCGGCGCCACCGCCGACGCCTTCACCCTCTTCGAACGCTTCGAAGGACAGCTGGAAAAACACCAGGGCCACCTTGTCCGTGCCGCCGTCGAGCTGGCCAAGGACTGGCGCACCGATCGATCCCTGAGCCGCCTCGAAGCCATGCTCGCCGTGGCCAACAAGGATGCCTCGCTGATCATCACTGGCAACGGCGATGTGGTCGAACCCGAGCAATGCCTGATCGCAATGGGCTCCGGCGGCGGTTTCGCCCAGGCCGCAGCCATGGCCCTGCTCAAGCACACCGAACTGTCCGCCCGCGACATCACCGAGACCGCGTTGAACATCGCCGGCTCCATTTGTGTCTTCACCAACCAGAACCTGACTATCGAGGAACTGGACAGCGCCGAGTAAGGCCGCCGTCCGGTACTGGAGCACCCTTTTATGTCCATGACGCCCCGCGAAATCGTCCACGAACTCAATCGCCACATCGTTGGCCAGGACGACGCCAAGCGCGCCGTCGCCATCGCCCTGCGTAACCGCTGGCGGCGCATGCAGCTGCCGGCCGAACTGCGCGCGGAAGTGACGCCGAAGAACATCCTGATGATCGGCCCGACTGGCGTCGGCAAGACCGAAATCGCCCGTCGCCTGGCCAAGCTGGCCAACGCACCGTTCCTCAAGGTCGAAGCCACCAAGTTCACTGAAGTGGGCTATGTCGGCCGTGACGTCGAGTCGATCATCCGCGACCTCGCCGATGCGGCAATCAAGATGATGCGCGAGCAGGAGATGCACAAGGTGCGCTACCGCGCCGAGGACGCCGCCGAAGAGCGCATCCTCGATGCGCTGCTGCCGCCGGCCCGCCAGGGCTTCGGCGAAGAGCCGGTGCGCGAGGACTCCAACACCCGCCAGCTGTTCCGCAAGCGCCTGCGCGAAGGCCAGTTGGACGACAAGGAGATCGACATCGAAGTCGCCGAGTCCCCAGCTGGCGTGGAGATCATGGCCCCACCCGGCATGGAGGAGATGACCAACCAGTTGCAGAACCTGTTCTCCAACCTGGGCAAAGGCAAGCGCAAGAGCCGCAAGCTGAAGGTCAAGGAAGCCCTGAAGCTGGTCCGCGACGAAGAAGCCGCACGCCTGGTCAACGAGGAAGAACTCAAGGCAGCCGCCCTGGAAGCGGTGGAGCAGAACGGCATCGTCTTCATCGACGAGATCGACAAGGTCGCCAAGCGCGGCAACGTCGGCGGTGCCGACGTCTCTCGCGAAGGCGTACAGCGCGACCTGCTGCCGCTGATCGAGGGCTGCACCGTCAACACCAAGCTGGGCATGGTCAAGACCGACCACATCCTGTTCATCGCCTCCGGCGCCTTCCACCTCTCCAAGCCCAGCGATCTGGTGCCGGAACTGCAAGGCCGCCTACCGATTCGCGTGGAACTCAAGGCCCTGAGCCCCGAGGACTTCGAGCGCATTCTCACCGAACCTCACGCCTCGCTCACCGAGCAGTACACAGCGCTGCTGAAAGTCGAGGGCCTGAACATCGAGTTCGCCCCGGACGGCATCAAGCGCCTCGCGGAAATCGCCTGGCAGGTCAACGAGAAGACCGAGAACATCGGTGCCCGTCGCCTGCACACCCTGCTTGAACGCCTCTTGGAAGAAGTGTCCTTCAGTGCCGGCGACCTCGCCGCCCAGCATGACGAAACGCCGATCCGCATCGACGCTGCCTACGTCAATGGCCACCTGGGCGAACTGGCGCAGGATGAGGACCTGTCGCGCTACATTCTCTGATGAGCGCGACCCACTCCGGGCGGCATCCGGCCGCCCGGAGCATGGGCCCATGACGGAGTTTTACCCCATGAAGATCCCCAGCGGCATCGAACTGCACAAGGCGTCGAGGACCCTGACCCTCAAGTACGGGGCCGACGAAAGCTACACCCTGACCGCCGAATTCCTGCGCGTGCATTCCCCGTCCGCCGAAGTCCAGGGACACGGCAAGCCCGTGCTGCAATACGGCAAGATAAACGTCGGCCTCACCAAGCTGGAGCCGGCGGGCAACTACGCCCTCAAATTGACCTTCGATGACGGGCACGACAGCGGCCTGTTCACCTGGGACTATCTCTACGAACTGTCCACTCGCCAGGAGTCGCTCTGGAGCGAATACCTGCAAGCCCTGGCCGCCGCCGGCCGTTCCCGCGACCCAGACGAGTCCGTCGTCAAGCTCATGCTCTGAGCTGGTGCAACGCACGCCCCATTTCCGATCTCTTCGCCCAAGGTTAGGGCGCTTTTTCTAATGCCGCTCGCCATACTCATCGGGCAGCGGCCTTTCTGCGATCCGCTTGCGCAAACTGAAAAACTCGGGTAACCAAACTCTGGCAGGTTCCATGCATTTGGCTACGCCAGATGATGAGAAATACGCGAAGTTCGCTTCGCCACCCGGTAACCCGAGCGATGTAACCCTACCCAGCGACAGGGCAATCGACTCAGGACAATGGAGCGTCGTAGATGAGCAACAAGAACAATGAAGACCTGCAGCGTCAAGCCTCGGAACACACCCTGAACCTCAACCCGGTGATAGGAATTCGTGGCAAGGATCTGCTGACTTCAGCCCGGATGGTGCTGTTGCAAGCCATCAAGCAACCCTTTCACAGCGCCAAGCATGTCGCCCACTTCGGCCTCGAACTGAAGAACGTCCTGCTCGGCCAGTCCGAGTTGCAACCCGAATCCGACGACCGCCGCTTCAACGACCCTGCTTGGAGCCAGAACCCGCTTTATCGCCGCTACCTGCAGACTTACCTGGCCTGGCGCAAGGAGCTGCACGAGTGGATCGAGGACAGCAACCTCTCGGGCCAGGACACCAGCCGTGGCCACTTCGTCATCAACCTGATGACCGAAGCCATGGCTCCGACCAACACCATGGCCAACCCCGCAGCGGTCAAGCGCTTTTTCGAGACCGGCGGCAAGAGCCTGCTCGATGGCCTCTCGCACCTTGCCAAGGACCTGGTCAACAACGGCGGCATGCCGAGCCAGGTGAACATGGATGCCTTTGAGGTCGGCAAGAACCTCGCCACCACCGAAGGCGCTGTAGTGTTCCGCAACGACGTGCTGGAGCTCATCCAGTACAAGCCCATCACCGAGTCGGTCCACGAGCGCCCGTTGCTGGTGGTGCCACCACAGATCAACAAGTTCTACGTGTTCGACCTGTCGCCGGAGAAGAGCCTGGCACGCTTCTGCCTGCGCAGCAGCTTCCAGACCTTTATCGTCAGCTGGCGCAACCCGACCAAGGCGCAGCGCGAATGGGGCCTGTCGACCTACATCGGAGCACTCAAGGAAGCCATCGATGTGATCCTGAAGATCACCGGCAGCAAGGACCTCAACGTGCTGGGCGCCTGCTCCGGCGGCATCACCACCGTTGCCCTGCTCGGCCACTACCAGGCTATCGGTGAGAACAAGATCAACGCCTTCACCCAGATGGTCAGCGTCCTCGACTTCAACCTGAATAACCAGGTCGCCCTGTTCGCTGACGAGATGACCCTGGAGGCCGCCAAGCGCCGCTCCTATCAGGCTGGCGTTCTCGAAGGCAAGGACATGGCCAAGGTCTTCGCCTGGATGCGCCCCAACGACCTGATCTGGAACTACTGGGTCAACAATTACCTGATGGGCAACGAGCCCCCGGCATTCGACATCCTCTACTGGAACAACGACACCACCCGTCTGCCCGCGGCCTTCCACGGCGAACTGGTCGAAATGTTCAAGACCAACGCCCTGACCCGGCCGAATGCCCTGGAAGTGTGCGGCACGCCGATCGATCTCAAGCAGGTCACCTGCGACTTCTTCTGCCTCGCCGGCACCACCGACCACATCACGCCGTGGGAAGCCTGCTACCGCTCGGCGCTTCTGCTGGGCGGCAAGTGCGAGTTCGTACTGTCCAACAGCGGGCACATCCAGAGCATCCTCAACCCGCCTGGCAACCCCAAGGCACGCTTCTCCACCGGCACCGAGCTGCCGGCAGACCCCAAGGCCTGGCTGGAGAAAGCCACCAAGCACGCCGACTCCTGGTGGCTGTACTGGCAGAACTGGATGGCCGAACGCTCCGGCAAGACCAAGAAGGCCAGCTTCAGCCTGGGCAACAAGGCCTACCCGGCAGGCGAGGCATCCCCCGGCACCTATGTACACGAGCGTTGATGGTTTGCGCCCTGCGCAACGCTGCCCACGGCACCAGGATGTGTCCAACGCGCCGCCCTGCCAGTCCGGCGGCGCAACCAGGCACCGCCTGGCGGTTGCAGGGGAGGCTCGAGCGGGCCTCCCACTGCGTTTTTGACTAAAGGGCCCTGCGCATGCCGCTACCTTTCGTGTTCCGCACCATCGAGCTTGATGGCCAAACCATCCGCACCGCTGTCCGCCCCGGGCAGTCGCACATGACGCCCTTGCTGATCTTCAACGGCATCGGGGCCAACCTCGAGTTGGTCTTCCCCTTCGTCCAGGCGCTGGACCCGGACCTAGAGGTGATTGCATTCGATGTACCTGGCGTCGGCGGCTCATCCACGCCCAGCACGCCATACCGTTTCGCCGGCCTCGCCAAGCTGGCGGCACGCATGCTGGATTACCTGGACTATGGCCAGGTCAGTGCGATCGGAGTGTCCTGGGGCGGAGCTCTGGCCCAGCAGTTCGCCCACGACTACCCGGAGCGCTGCAAGAAACTGATCCTCGCCGCCACCTCGGCCGGTGCCATCATGGTGCCGGGCAAACCCAAGGTGCTCTGGCGCATGGCCAGCCCAAGGCGGTACATCCAGCCGTCATACGGCGTCCACATCGCACCCGACATCTACGGCGGCGCCTTCCGCCGCGACCCGGGGCTGGCCATGGCGCATGCGAGCAAGGTGCGCTCGTCCGGCAAGATGGGCTACTACTGGCAGCTGTTCGCCGGCCTCGGCTGGACCAGCATCCACTGGCTGCATCGCATCCGCCAGCCCACCCTGGTACTGGCAGGGGACGACGACCCGATCATCCCGCTGGTGAACATGCGCCTGCTGGCCTGGCGCATTCCCAATGCGGAACTCCATGTGATCGATGACGGCCACCTATTCCTGGTGACCCGCGCCGAAACCGTAGCGCCGATCATCATGAAGTTCCTCGCCGAAGAGCGGCAGCGCGCGGTGATTCATCCCCAGGCCGTCCCGCTGCGTGGACATTGACGAACGCCCTGCGCGGGGGCGCGCCCATAACCTCTCGCCCCAGCCTGGTGCATGCTGTAACCAACTTGAATTCTGCCCACGATAGTCTGCAATGCACATCTGTCGCCGAATGGTACAAGCCTTGCTGTAAACCTCCCGAACCACGGACCGAATACGGAGCGTTGCCCATGCGAGAAAAACAAGTACAGGGCACCTTACCGGTGCCAGCAGCCTTCATGAACGCACAGAACGCCATTGTCGGGCTGCGCGGCAAGGACCTGCTTTCCACCGTCCGCAACCTGGCCTTGCAAGGGCTTCGCCATCCTGTGCACAGCGCGCGGCACATGCTGGCCTTCGGCGGCCAGGTCAGCCGTGTCCTGCTCGGCGACACGCTGCACCAACCCAACCCGCAGGACAGTCGGTTCGCCGACCCCTCCTGGACATTCAACCCCTTTTATCGGCGGGGCCTGCAGGTCTACCTCGCCTGGCAAAAACAGCTCGCTGCGTGGATCGAGGAAAGCGACCTCAATGATGACGACCGTGCCCGTGCACGCTTCGTCCTGGCTCAGCTCAGCGATGCCCTGGCGCCCACCAACAGCCTGCTCAACCCCGTAGCGATCAAGGAGCTGTTCAACACCGGCGGCCTCAGCCTGGTCAACGGACTGCGCCATATGGTGGACGACCTGCTGCACAACGACGGCATGCCCAGCCAGGTCAGCAAGCAGGCCTTCGAAGTGGGCCGCAACCTTGCTACCACGCCAGGTGCAGTGGTCTTTCGCAATGAGATGCTGGAACTCATCCAGTACAAGCCGATGAGCGAGAAGCAGTACCTGCGCCCTTTGCTGATCGTGCCGCCGCAGATCAACAAGTACTACATCTTCGACCTCAGCCCCGACAAAAGCTTCGTCCAGTACGCTCTCAAGAACGGCCTGCAAGTCTTCGTGGTGAGCTGGCGCAACCCCGATGCGCGCCATCGCGAGTGGGGGTTGTCCACCTACGTTCAGGCGCTTGAGGAGGCCCTGGATGTCTGTCGCGCCATTACCGGCAGCAAGGAGGTCAACCTGATGGGCGCCTGTGCTGGCGGCCTGACCATCGCGGCCCTGCAAGGGCATTTGCAGGCCCGCCGACAGCTGCGCAAGGTCAGCAGCGCGAGCTACCTGGTGAGCCTGCTGGACAGCCAGGTCGACAGTCCCGCCATGCTCTTCGCCGACGAGCAGACGCTGGAAGCCGCCAAGCGCCGCTCGTACCAGCAAGGCGTGCTGGACGGCAAGGACATGGCCAAGGTGTTCGCCTGGATGCGTCCCAACGATCTGGTGTGGAACTACTTCGTCAACAATTACCTGCTGGGTCGCCAACCGCCGGCCTTCGACATCCTCTACTGGAACAATGACAACACTCGCCTGCCAGCCGCCCTGCACGGCGACCTGCTCGACTTCTTCAAGCACAACCCGCTTACCCGCAGCGGTGGCCTGGAGATCTGCGGTACCCCGATCGACCTGCAGAAGGTCAACGTCGACAGCTTTAGTGTCGCCGGGATCAATGACCACATCACCCCCTGGGACGCTGTCTACCGTTCCGCCTTGCTGCTGGGTGGCGACAGTCGTTTCGTGCTGTCCAACAGCGGGCATATCCAGAGCATCCTCAACCCGCCCGGCAACCCCAAGGCCAACTACTTCGAAAACGGCAAGCTGAGCTCCGACCCGCGGGCCTGGTACTACGATGCCAAGCACATCGAGGGCAGCTGGTGGGCACAGTGGCTCGGCTGGATCCAGGAGCGCTCGGGAGAGCAACGGGAAACCCTGACCGCCCTCGGAAATCAGGACTACCCCGCCATGGAGGCTGCGCCCGGCACGTATGTGCATGTGCGCTGACCTTGAAACCGGCCGGCAGCGCCGCCAAAGGCGTACCGGCCACTACGTTCGTCAGCCCAACAAGAAGACTGGATGAAGACCCGCGACCGCATCCTCGAATGTGCCCTCGACCTGTTCAACCGCAACGGCGAACCCAACGTCACCACCTTGGAAATCGCTACCGAGCTGGGCATCAGCCCGGGCAACCTCTACTACCACTTCCACGGCAAGGAGCCGTTAGTGATGGCACTGTTCGAGCGTTTCCAGGAAGCACTGGCACCGCTCCTCGACCCACCGGCAGACGCGCAGCTGGATGCAGAAGACTACTGGCTGTTCCTTCACCTGATCGTCGAGCGGCTGGCGCAGTACCGCTTCCTGTTCCAGGACCTGTCCAACCTCGCCGGACGCCTGCCCAAGCTGGCCAAAGGCATGCGCAGCTGGCTGAACCACCTCAAGCGCACGCTCGCCACCCTGCTCGCCCGCCTCAAGGCGGAGCAACAACTGGTCAGCGACACCGACGCGCTCGGCCAGCTGGTGGAACAGATCACCCTGACCCTGTTGTTCTCTCTGGATTACCAGCGCGTGCTCGGTAGCGGTGGCGAGATCCGCCTGGTCGTGTACCAGGTGATGATGCTGGTGGCCCCGCACCTGCGGCCTGGATCCCGCCATGCCGCGGAAAGCCTCGCCCGGCGCTATCTGGAGGCCTGAGGTCCCAGGCAACATGCGAAAGGTCGCAACACGCAATGATACGTAGCTGAAAGCAAAACGCCCGGCGAAGCCGGGCGTTTGCGTTACTGCGATGAAACTCAGGACTGGCTGGTAGCCGGTGCTGCCGAGGGTGCCGGAACGGCAGCTGGTGCAGCGGTCGGGGTTGGCGCAGGCGCTGGAGCAGCAGCAGCCGGAGCGGCAGCTGGGACAGGGGCTGGTGCTGGTGCGGCAGGCTTGGCAGCCTTCGGCGCTGCGGGTTTCTTCACTACCGGCTTCTTCGCAGCAGCAGGTTTGGCAACCGCCGCTGGTTTTGCCGCGACCTTGGCTGCAGGCTTGGCTACCGGTTTTGCGGCGGCAGGCTTGGCAGCGGCAGCAGGCTTCGCGGCCGCCTTGGCCGCAGCGGGCTTGGCCGCAGCCTTGGGCGCGGGTTTGGCGGCTGCCACTTTTGCGGCAGGCTTGGCAGCAGGTTTCGCTGCGGCCTTGGCTGCCGGCTTCACAGCTGCCTTGGCAGCGGGCTTGACCGACTTCGCCGAAACACCAGTGATTTTCTCCAGCTGCTTGGTCAGGCTATCGACCTTGCTCTGCAGGTCCTTCACCTCACCGCGGCTGGGCACGCCCAGGCGGGAGATCGCGCTGTTCAAACGCTTGTCGAACGCCTCTTCCAGCTCGCTCCACTTACCGAACGCCTTGTCCTTGACCTCTTCGACCTTGGACTTGGCGGAGCCGACGCGCGAGCCGACCTTCGACTTCACGGCGTCAACCTGCTTGTCCACTTCTGTCTTGGCCAGTTTTTCGGCCTTCTCGCCATCCTTGACCAGCGTATCGAACAGCTTGGTGCCGTCGTTGCTGATTTTCGAGTAGGCCCCCAGGCCCGCCAGCCAGATCTGGCGCGAGTACTTCTCGACCTCGCCGATCCAGGAGTTGGTGTCTTTATCGGTTTTCTTCTTGCCAGCCATCCTGCTCTCCTTATTTGGTTCGCGCGACGTGTTCGAGCAACGCGCTCAGCTCATCAAGCTTAGCAGAGAGTACTTCGACGTCCTTGCGGGAGGGAATGCCAATACGATTGAGCGCGCTGGCCACTCGGTCGTCGAACGCTTTCTCGATCTTGTCGAACTGCACTTCGACCTTGCCCTTGACCACGGTGACGCTGCTCTTCACGGAGTCGAATTGGCTGTTGGCGGCTTCGACCTGCTCGTCGACCAATTTCTTGCCTTGCTCTTCGACGCCTTCGCCAGCCTTGACCAGCTCCTTGAAATAATCGACGCCTTCCTGACCAGCCTTGGCATAAGCGCCCAGGCCTGCCAACCAGATCTTGCGGGCGTAGAGCTTAACGTCAGCCAGAACGGTGGTCTTGCTTTCTACTTTCTCGACTTTCTTTTTGGCGGCTACTCTGGCCATGGTGCACCTCACGCGGAATGGACGATGACTCGCCCTTTCTCAGGGCTTGAGCGCAAGGTAGCGAGGAAAATTAGAAACCGCATACTAGCCGCGCAATGGGCTTGGTGGTGGGGGGCAAAATCATTCGCAAAACGGCACCGTAGGTTGGTGCGGGCCGCGCAGGCCTGAGCTTGGCGAAGCGGAACGCCGCCCGGCCCAACGATCCGGGGCACAACATGCAGCACCTGCTGGGCTTCGCTCCGCTCTGCCCAAACTACGTGGGTGTTTCAGCAGTCGCAAACGCCGGGCGAGCCCCTCAGACCAGATAGTCGTCCAGCGCCTTCTCGATCTCGCGCTTGATGCTGCCGCTCATGGCCGAAAGCAATAGGCCCAGCTTGACCTCCACGCGCACCTTTTCGTTGCTCACTTCGATCTGCCCATCGGCGCCGCTGCGCTTGAACTCCAGCGTGTCGCCACGCCACTGGTAGCGAACGTCGTACTCGCGCGCCAGGCGCTCAGCCAGCTTCTCGGCCTTCTCGCGCACCGCCTCGTGACCGAGATTATGCGAACGTTCGACATGGATACGGGCCATGGACTTCTCCTCACTGCGACCTATGGTCGCGCGACTATAACAGGCCTCGCGGGCCCTGGCCGTGCGGAGCACGTTCCGTCGCCAAGACAAAGCGGGGCGCGGGCATTAGAATGGCCGCCATTCAAATCCGGTGGCAGCGATATGAACGACCCGCGCAAAGGCAGCGATGCCGAACCCACGACCCACTTCGGCTACCAGCAGGTTCCGGAAAGCCAGAAAGCGGCCAAGGTCGCCGAGGTCTTCCACTCGGTGGCGGCCAAATACGACCTGATGAACGACCTGATGTCCGGTGGCGTCCACCGTCTCTGGAAGCGCTTCACCATCGAACTGTCGGGTGTGCGTCCGGGCAACCGCGTGCTGGATATCGCGGGCGGTACGGGCGACCTCACCCGCCAGTTCTCACGCCTGGTCGGCTTGACCGGCGAGGTGGTACTCGCCGACATCAACGCCTCCATGCTCAAGGTCGGCCGCGACAAGCTGCTCGACAGCGGCGTGGCCGGCAACGTCAGCTTCGTCCAGGCCGATGCCGAGAAACTGCCCTTCCCCGACAACCACTTCGATGTCGTTACCATCGCCTTCGGACTGCGCAACGTCACCCACAAGGACGAAGCCCTGCGCTCGATGCTGCGCGTGCTCAAGCCGGGTGGCCGCCTGCTGGTGCTGGAGTTCTCCAAACCTTCCAGCGCCCTGCTGTCCAAGGCCTACGACACCTATTCCTTCAGCCTGCTACCGCTGATGGGCAAGCTGATCACCAACGACGCCGAGAGCTATCGCTACCTGGCTGAGTCGATCCGCATGCACCCGGACCAGGAAACGCTGAAGGCTATGATGGGTGAAGCCGGTTTCGAGCGCGTCACCTACCACAACATGACCGGCGGTATCGTCGCCCTGCACCGCGGCATCAAGCCCTGATGCTGACCCAGGCGCTGCTCGCAGGCGTTGAGCTCAGCCTCAACCGGGTGCTGACCCTGGACAGCACCGCGTTGCCGCGCATGGCCGCTCTGGAAGGCTCGGTCATCGAGGTCGACTGCCAGAGCCCGGCGCTGAGGCTGTTCCTGCTGCCCGGAGGCGACGGCCTCAAGCTGGCCGCCCACTGGGCCGCGCCTGCCGACTGCCGCTTGCGTGCCCCCGCTTCCAGCCTGCTGCGACTGGCCACCACGCGAGAAAAGTCAGCCGTCCTGCACAGCCCGGAAGTCAGCCTGGACGGCGATAGCGCCGTGCTACTGGAGCTGGCCGACATCATCCAGGACCTGGAGCTGGACTGGGAGTACGAACTATCGCGCTGGCTCGGCCCGGTGGGCACCCAGCTGCTCGCCGGCCACCTGCGCAGCCGCGCAGGCTGGGTCGGACAAAGCCTGGACAGCCTGCGGCAGAACCTCGCCGACTACCTGGCAGAGGAATCCCGTACCCTGGTCGGCCGGCGTGAAGCCGACGCCCGCTTTGCCGAACTGGACCGTCTCAAGCTCGCCCTCGACCGTCTCGATGCCCGCGTCGAACGCCTGACCCCGAGAAACAAGCCCTCCGCATGAAGCTGCTCGCCATCCGCCGTCTGCTGCGCATCCAACAGGTCATTATCCGCTACCGGCTCGATGACCTGCTGCTCGACCTGCCGTTGCCCTGGTGGCTGCGTACGCTGAGCTATGCCCTGCCTTGGCGCTGGCTGCCCCGCAAGGAACTGTCGCTGAGCCGCGGCGAACGCCTACGACGCGCCCTGGAGGACCTGGGGCCGATCTTCATCAAGTTCGGCCAACTGCTGTCCACCCGCCGCGACCTGATGCCGCCGGACATTGCCGACGAACTGGCGCGCCTGCAGGACCAGGTGCCGCCCTTCGCACCTGAAAAGGCCGTCGCCCGTATCGAGGAGCAACTCGGTGCCAAGGTCAGCCAGATATTCGCCCGTTTCGACGTCGAGCCGCTGGCTTCCGCCTCGGTGGCCCAGGTGCATGCTGCCCAGCTGAAGAGCGGCGAAGAAGTAGTGGTGAAGGTCATTCGTCCCAACTTGCGACCGATCATCCGCCAGGACCTGGCCTGGCTGTTCCTGATCGCCCGCCTGGCCGAACGCGTCTCCAGCGATGCGCGGCGCCTGCGCCCGGTGGAAGTGGTCGACGACTACGAAAAGACCATCTACGACGAGCTCGACCTGCTCCGCGAAGCGGCCAACGCCAGCCAGCTCCGCCGCAACTTCGAAGGCTCGCCCCTCCTCTATGTGCCCCAGGTCTACTGGGATTGGTGCCGACCCAAAGTCCTGGTGATGGAGCGCATCTACGGCGTCCCAGTGACGGACCTCGCCACCCTCGCCGACCAGCGCACCGACATGAAGCTGCTGGCTGAGCGTGGCGTGGAGATCTTCTTCACCCAGGTGTTCCGCGACAGCTTCTTCCACGCCGACATGCACCCGGGGAACATCTTCGTCAGCACGCGACAGCCCTGGAATCCGCAGTACATTGCCATCGACTGCGGCATCATCGGCAGCCTCACCCCCGAGGACCAGGACTACCTGGCGCGCAACCTCATTGCCTTCTTCAAGCGCGACTACCGCCGCGTCGCCCAGCTGCACATCGACTCCGGTTGGGTGCCGGCCGAGACCAAGGTCAATGACTTCGAAGCGGCCATCCGCACCGTCTGCGAGCCCATCTTCGAGAAGCCGCTGAAGGACATTTCCTTCGGCCAATTGCTGCTGCGCCTGTTCCAGACCGCCCGCCGCTTCAATATGGAAGTGCAGCCGCAGCTGGTGCTGCTGCAGAAGACTCTATTGAACATCGAAGGCCTCGGTCGACAGCTCTACCCCGACCTGGACCTGTGGACCACCGCGCAACCCTTCCTCGAACGCTGGATGCGCGAGCGCATCAGCCCCCTGCACCTGCTACGCAATCTGCAGCAGCAGGCCGAGCAGGTGCCGCACTTGTCGCAGATGGCTCGCGAGACGCTGGAACGTTTGTCGCTGCCCGTCGCCGCCGCCCAGAAAAACGAAGCCCCGCGCGAGCCGCAATGGGCTGCGCGCCTACTCGGCGCCCTGCTGATCGCAGGTGCAGCCACCCACGGGCTCGCAGCCATTGTCGAGGCTTGGCCGAGCTGGCTGATGCTGGCCGGCGGTCTATATCTGGTGCTGCGCCGATAGCCAGCCCCGTGCTGCACTGGCACACTTATTCGATTCAAGCGCCGCGCCCAGGCTGGGGCGGCCCAGGTTGTGGAAGACCAAATGAACGACTGGCTGGAAGAGATTCACTGGAGTGCAGAAGGCCTGGTGCCGGCGATCGCCCAGGACCACAAGACAGGTCGCGTGCTGATGATGGCCTGGATGAACCGCGAGTCCCTCGCCCTCACCGTCGCCGAGCAGCGCGCCATCTACTGGTCACGCTCGCGTGGCAAACTGTGGCGCAAGGGCGAGGAGTCCGGGCATGTTCAAAAGCTCCATGAGCTGCGCCTGGACTGCGACGCCGACGTGATCATCCTGCAGGTCGAACAACTCGGCGGCATCGCCTGCCATACTGGCCGGGAAAGCTGCTTCTACCGCGTATTCGAGAACGGCGGCTGGAAGACCGTCGACCCTGTACTCAAGGACCCGCATGCCATCTACACCGCAGGACACAGCCATGAGTGACACCCTCAGCCGCCTGGCCGAGGTTCTGGAAGCGCGCAAGAATGCCGCGCCCGACAGTTCCTACGTTGCCAGCCTGTACCACAAGGGCCTGAACAAGATCCTGGAGAAGGTCGGCGAGGAAGCGGTGGAAACCATCCTGGCCGCCAAGGATGCCGCCACCAGTGGCGACAGCAGCGACCTGATCTACGAAACCGCCGACCTCTGGTTCCATAGCCTGATCATGCTCGCCGCCCTCGGCCAGCATCCCCAGGCCGTACTGGACGAACTGGACCGTCGCTTCGGCCTGTCCGGGCACGCCGAGAAGGCCGCCCGTCAGCCCTCCGCCTGACAACAATCAAGAGGAACGCACCATGGGTATCTTCGACTGGAAACACTGGCTAGTCATTCTCATCGTCGTCGTGCTGGTCTTCGGCACCAAGCGCCTGAAGAGCCTTGGCTCCGACGTCGGCGAGGCCATCAAGGGCTTTCGCAAAGCCATGAACACCGAGGAGGGCGGCGACAAGGCTCCCGAGCAGCCCGCCGCCCAACAGCCCGGCGCCAACCTGAACCAGCCGCACACCATCGACGGCCAGGCGCAGAAAGTGCAGGACCCGGTCACCCGCAAGGACTGATGACACATGTTCGGTATCAGCTTCGGTGAACTGCTACTGATCGGCCTGATCGCACTGCTGGTGCTCGGCCCCGAGCGGCTGCCCGGCGCTGCGCGCACGGCCGGCCTGTGGATCGGCCGCCTCAAGCGCAGCTTCAACACGATCAAGCAGGAGGTCGAGCGCGAGATCGGCGCCGACGAGATCCGCCGTCAGCTGCATAACGAACACATCATGTCGCTGGAGCGGCAGATCAAGGAAAGCATCGTGCCCCCCGCTGCCGATGCTGCTACGCCTGACAGCGCCCTGGCGCCCCAGGCCAGCGCCACGACTGCCCCGCCCGCCGCCAGCGCTGCCCAGCCTGCGCCGGAGCCGGTTCCGGCAGCCGCCGTGCAAGCCACCGACACGCCCACGACACCCCAGCCGCCCCTCGAACCGCAGCAGCCGTCCCGCATCCCATGAGCGACCAGAAGCCGGAACAAGACCAGGAAATGCCCCTGGTCTCGCACCTCACCGAACTGCGCACGCGCCTGCTGCGCTGCGTGGCGGCCATCTTCCTGATCTTTGCCGGCCTGTTCTACTTCGCCCAGAAGATCTACACCCTGGTCTCGGCGCCCCTGCGCCAGTACCTGCCGGAAGGCGCGACGATGATCGCCACCGACGTGGCGTCGCCCTTCCTCACGCCCTTCAAGCTGACCATGGTCGTGGCCCTGTTCCTCGCCATGCCGGTGATCCTGCACCAGGTCTGGGGCTTCATCGCGCCGGGCCTGTACAAGCATGAGAAACGCATCGCCCTGCCACTGCTGGTGTCGAGCATCGTGCTGTTCTACGGCGGCATGGCCTTCGCCTACTTCCTGGTGTTCCCGCTGATCTTCCACTTCTTTGCCAGCGTGACCCCGGAAGGCGTGTCGATGATGACCGACATCAGCAGCTACCTCGACTTCGTCATGACGCTGTTCTTCGCCTTCGGCGTGGCCTTCGAGATTCCAGTGGCGGTGGTGTTGCTGATCTGGATCGGCGTGGTGAACGTCGAATACCTCAAGCGCATCCGCCCGTACGTGATCATCGGCTGCTTCGTCGTCGGCATGGTGCTGACGCCACCGGACATCTTCTCCCAGACCCTGCTGGCCGTGCCCATGTGGCTGCTTTACGAGGTCGGGTTGTTCTGCGGCAGCCTGATCCGCAAGCGCGGCGACCACCCCGAAGATGGTGCCGAAGACTCCGGCGACCAGCCCCCCGCGACCCGCCCGTGAACCTGCTGCTTCTGGAGGACGCCGACTTCATTTCGGCGGATCGCGCGCGGCTTGAGGGCCGTCGGCTCAAACACCTGCATGAGGTGCACCGGGCCGAAGAAGGCGACAGCCTGCGGGTCGGCCAAGTCGGTGGCCAGATGGGCCAGGGGCGCCTGTTGCGCCTGGAGGCGGACTGCGCCGAACTCGAAGTCAGCTTCGACCAGCCTCCGCCGGGCAAGCTGCCCATTACCCTGCTGCTAGCCCTGCCGCGCCCGAAGATGCTCCGTCGCGTGCTGCAGACCGTCGCCGCCATGGGCGTGCCGCGCCTGGTGCTGCTGAACAGCTACCGGGTGGAAAAGAGTTTCTGGCAGACGCCCTTCCTCGAAGCGGCGAGTATCCGCGAGCAACTGATCCTCGGCCTGGAACAGGCCCGCGATACCGTGCTGCCCGAGGTGACCATCGAAAAGCGCTTCAAGCCCTTCGTCGAGGACCGCCTGCCGCAGCTGGCCCAGGATACCCTTGGCCTGGTCGGCCACCCCGGCAACTACCCGGCCTGCCCACGCGCAGTGGAACGCCCCATCACCCTGGCCATTGGCCCGGAAGGTGGCTGGATTCCCTACGAGGTCGAAAAGCTGCGGGAAGCGGGCCTGGAACCCGTCCAGCTTGGCGAGCGCATCCTGCGCGTAGAAACGGCCGTCACGGCCTTGCTTGCACGGTTGTTCTGAGACGCGGCGCTGGCGTAGGCTGAAGCCATTCCCTCGCTCTTGAGAAGCCTATGCGCCCGCTGACCATCGACCTCGACGAACTGGCCTTCGCCCTCAATACCGAAGGCCTCGACCATTACCTCGACCTGCTGAGCGGCAAAGTCCTGCTGATCCCCGAGGAGGATGCCGATCCGGAATTGGAAACCCTGCTGCGCGAAGAGCCGGAGCGCTTCCTGCTGGTGGAGCCGCTGGGCCAGGGCGAAGAACTGCGGCTGATGCAGGAATTCCTCCTCGAGGTGGTCCATCCCCATGCCTACGCCGCCCTGGAGCAGGCCTTGGCAGGCCGCAAGCCAGCGCGCACCTTCCGCCACGTGTTGATGGAGTATCCCGTGCTGCTGGAGGCCTGGCACGCCTTCGAAGCCAACAGGTTGCGCGAACTGGCGCAGGACTGGCTGGAAGAGAACCAATTGCAGCCCGCGACTCCGCTGCACTGATGCTGAGGTGCACGCGTGTAGGGGAGAACTCATTTTCCGAGCAGGACCCTGCACGTGGAGGCCGCGCGAACCTCAGCATCCCTCACCCCGGCCCTCTCCCAGTGGGAGAGCGAGCCAACCGTGCACGCCTGTGGGTGCGAGTTCATTCGCAAAGGGCCGCGTAGCGGCCCCTCACTCGCCGTCAGAGCACCTGCCGCAGGAAGCTCTGCGCGCGCGGGTCTTGGGGCTGGGCGAAGAATTGCGCGGGCGGCGCGTCTTCCAGCAGCTTGCCGTGGTCGAAGAACAGCACGCGGTCGGCCACTTCACGGGCGAAGCCCATTTCGTGGGTGACGCAGACCATGGTCATGCCTTCTACGGCCAGCGCCTTCATCACGTCGAGCACCTCGCCGACCATTTCCGGGTCCAACGCCGAGGTGGGCTCGTCGAACAGCATCACCTTCGGTTCCATGCACAGGGCTCGGGCGATGGCCACGCGCTGCTGCTGGCCGCCAGAGAGGCGCGAGGGGTACTCGTTGGCCTTCTGCGCAATGCCGACCTTGGCCAGCAGCGCGCGGGCCTTGTCCTCACGCTCGGCCTTGCCGCGCTTGCGCACCACCTTCTGGGCCAGGCAGAGGTTTTCCAGCACGGTCATGTGCGGGAACAGGTTGAAGTGCTGGAACACCATGCCCACCTCACGGCGGTAGGCGTTCACGTCGGTCTTCGGGTCGGCCAGGTCGACGCCGTCGATGCTCACCGAGCCGGAATCCAGCTCCTCCAGGCCGTTCAGGCAGCGCAGGAAGGTGGACTTGCCGGAGCCGGACGGCCCGATCACCACCACCACTTCACCGCGCTTGACGGTGGTGCTGACGTTATCCACAGCGCGTACTTCATGGCCACGGGCATCGAAAACTTTCACCAGGTTGCGGACTTCAATCACTTTTACCGAGCCTCCGCTCCAGACGGCTGGCGATTTGCGACAGCGGCAGGTTGATGACGAGGTAGAGCGCGGCGACGCAGAACCAGATCTCGAAGGTCGAGAAGGAGGTGGTGATCGCCTCGCGACCGCTTTTGGTCAGTTCGGTAATGGCGATCACCGAGACCAGCGAGGTGTCCTTGACCAGGCTGATGAACTGCCCGGCCAGCGGCGGCAGCACGCGCTTGAACGCCTGCGGCAGGATCACATGGCGCATGGACTGCCCGGCGGTGAGACCCAGGGACCGTGCGGCCTCGTTCTGCCCACGGGCGATGGACTGCACGCCGGCGCGGACGATCTCACCGACGTAGGCGCCGGTGAACAGTGCCAGCGCCGCCACCCCGGCGAACTCGCGGGACAGGTTCAGCACCGTGCCGATGAAGAAGTAGAAAATGAAGATCTGCACCAGCAGCGGTGTCCCGCGCACCAATTCGACATAGACGGTGGACAGGTCACGCAGGGTGGGATTATTGGAGAGCCGGCAGAGGCCGGTGAACAGACCGATGGCCAGGCCGAAAGCCCCCGACACGACCGATATCCACAGGGTGGTCCAGAGGCCCCAGAGCAGCGGGCCGGCTGTCCAATGGCGGGTGACACCCACCACATCGCCCTCGGAAATGTCGTCACCTCGGGTCACCTGCACGCTGTCGCGAGCGACTCTCAGCACCTGCTCCTCGCCGCCCTCGGCGGTGAGCGTCACCTGCGCTGTGTCGCCGTCCTCGGCGACCTCCGTTACCGTGCCGTATTCAGCGGCGCGCTGCGCCACTTCGGCCTGGTAAGCGAAATATTGAGGGACTCGGTTCCAGCGCCACTCATAGGAGATCAACGAAGTGGAGTACCAGAGGCTGTAGGCCATGACCACCAGGATCACTCCGGTCAGGACATGCCAAGGCCAGTTACGACGATGTTTTCTAGTCACGGTGAATCTCGCTCATGGCGATGCCATAAAAGACAAAGGCAGGCCCGGCCTCGTGAGCCGGGACCTGCCAGTTGCAGCTTGCAGCCTGGAAACTGCCGCTGCGTTTATTCCATTTCCTTCAGCCAGTCGGTCTTCTTGAACCACTTGGCATGGATGCGATCGTAGGTACCGTCCTGCTTGATCTGGTGCAGGTAGTTGTTGATCCAGTTGAGGCTGTCGTAGTCACCCTTCTTCAGGCCGAAGGCCAGGGGCTCGTAGGTGAAGGGCTCTTCGAGGAACACCAGCTTGCCGGCGCCGGCCTTGTTCACCGCCACCACGTTGTAGGGCGCGTCGTAGATGAAGGCGTCCGCCTTGCCGTTGACCACGTCCATCACCGCTTCCTGCTCGTTGTCGAAGCCGTGGTACTGGGCCTTGGCGATCAGTTTCTTGGCGACCATTTCGCCGGTGGTGCCAATCTTCGAGGTGATGCGGTACTGGGCGTCGTTGAGGTCCTTGTAGGACTTGATCTTGCCTTGCAGCTCCTTGCGGATCAGCAGGGTCTGGCCGACCACGATGAAGGGCTCGGAGAAGTTGATGCGCAGGTTGCGCTCCTGGGTCAGGGTCATGCCGGAGCCGATCATGTCGAACTTGTCGGTCAGCAGCGCCGGAATGATGCCGTCGTAGCTGGTGGACACCAGCTCCAGCTTCACGCCCATCGACTTGGCCATGGCCTTCAGCAGGTCGACTTCGAAACCGATGATCTCACCGCGCTTGTTGGTCATCTCGAAGGGCATGTAGGTGGGGTCCATGCCGACCCGCAAAGTGCCGCGCTTGACCGCATCGTCGACGACGCCGGCGTGGGCCAAGCCGGTCAGGGCACAAGCGGAAAACAGCAGGGACGCGAGAAACTTTTTCATTCTTTCTCCTAATTTGGCAGCTCGTTGTTCTTGTGGCGGCCCACGGCTGGCGGGGCATGGCGCGCATGCTAACCGCCCCGTGAGTGGATGGCGAGTCGAGAACGTGCAGGTGCTGCGTCAGGTCAAACTTGCAGGAGGAAGGTCACTGGCCCGTCGTTGACCAGGTGCACCTGCATGTTGGCGCCGAAGCGCCCGGAGGCCACCTGTGGGTGCTTGAGCCGTGCCTGTTGCAACAGATAGTCGAACAGCACCTCGCCCTGCTCCGGCGGCGCGGCGCTGGAGAAGCTCGGTCGCAGGCCGCTGCTGGTATCCGCGGCCAGAGTGAACTGGGAAACAAGCAGCAGGCCTCCGCCTACAGCGCCGACGGACAGGTTCATCTTGCCCTCGGCATCACTGAACACCCGGTAGTTGAGCAGTTTGTGCAGCAGCTTGTCGGCGCTGGCCTGGGTGTCCTGCGGTTCGACGCCGACCAGCACCAACAAGCCCTGATCGATGGAGCCGACGATCTCGCCGTCCACCTCGACTCGCGCACCACTGACCCGTTGCAGCAGCGCCTTCATCAGGCGTCCTCCTCCGGTGGCAGCTTCAGGAGACGGCAAGCGATCTGGTTCGCCGCACGCACCAGGGCATCGGTGATGCCCGCTTCGGAAGCGGCGTGGCCGGCATCGCGGACGATCTGCAGCTCGCTGTTCGGCCATACTTTGTGCAGGGCCCAGGCGTTGTCCAGCGGGCAAATGGAGTCATAGCGGCCGTGCACGATCACGCCCGGCAAGTGGGCGATCTTGTGCATGTCGCGCAATAACTGGTTGGGCTCGAGGAAGGCGTTGTTGACGAAGTAGTGGCACTCGATGCGTGCAATGGACAGGGCGCGCATCGGTTCGCTGAAACGGTCCACCACCTGGGCGCTGGGGCGCAAGGTGGCGGTGCGGCCTTCCCAGGTGGACCAGGCCTTGGCGGCATGCATCTGGGCGATCTGGTCCGGGCCGGTGAGGCGCTTGTGAAATGCGTGCATCAGGTCGCCGTGCTCCTCCTCCGGGATCGGTGCCAGGTAGTCCTCCCAGTAGTCGGGGAACAACCGGCTGCAGCCTTCCTGGTAGAACCAGCGAAAGTCCTCCGGGCGACACAGGAAGATGCCCCGCAGGATCAGCGCCAGAACCCGATCCGGATGAGTCTGCGCGTAGGCCAGCGACAAGGTGGATCCCCAGGAGCCGCCGAACAGCACCCACTTGTCGATCCCCAGGTGCTGGCGAATGCGCTCGAGGTCCGCCACCAGGTCCCAGGTCGTGTTCTTCTCCAGGCTGGCATGGGGTATCGAGCGCCCACAACCACGCTGGTCGAAGGTGACGATGCGGTAACGATTGGGATCGAAGAAACGACGACTCAGGGCATCGCAGCCGGCACCCGGACCGCCGTGGATGAACACCACTGGCAATCCATCCGGCGAGCCGCTTTCATCCACATAGAGTACGTGCGGTTCGTCTACTGCCAGTTCGTGGCGGGCGTAGGGTTTGATCTCCGGATACAGCGTCTGCATGGTGGGCTCCCGAAATATGCACGCACGGCCGCCTTAGGCGTATGCTCGCGCTCCTGTCGGAAATCATAACGGGGAAATTTGAGCATGTCGGCAAGGATGTTCGCATCACGGCAGGTCAGGCAATGAGCGCCCCGCTGCAGCACCGTATCCGCGCTGCCGGGCTGCTGGTCGAGCAGGGACGCATCCTGCTGGTCAAGCACGTAGTCGGCGATGACACCTACTGGATTCCGCCGGGTGGTGGCTTCGAGTCGCAAAGCGACGAGTCGACCCGCGACACGGTCCGTCGCGAGTTCCGTGAGGAAACCGGGCTCGTGGTGGAAGTCGGCCCGCTGGTCTACGTTCGCGAATTCGCCGAGCCGGCGATGGGCCGCTTCCACATGGAACTGTTCTACCGCATCGATGCCTGGCGCGGTGAACTCAGCCTGGCCAACCTCACGGGCCTGGGCGGTGACGAGTTTGAGATACGCGAGCTGGCCTGGGTCAGCCAGGCGGAACTGGCATCCCTGCCCTTCTACCCCGCCGAATTGCTGGAGGATGTCTGGGAGCGGCTGGCGCAGCCTGAGGTCGTCATCCGTCATCTCGGCTTACAACGCTGAGCGTTGAACCCGGACTTCAGTCCGGGACTCCCCCACTCAACGCCCATACCGCTCCCGCCCCCAGTCGAGCATCGCCAATAGCATCTGGCGCAGCACGGTCTGGGTCGGCACGGCGAGATCCTCGCGATAATCGAACGGCACTTGCTCGTCCATGTAAGTGCACTGCGCCAACTCCAACTGGACGGCGTGGATGTCCTGCGCCGGCTGGCCGTAGTGGCGGGTGATGTAGCCGCCCTTGAAGCGGCCGTTGAGCACGTGGCTGTAATCCTGCGCGGCAACACAAACAGTCATCAGTTTCTCGCCAAGACTCAGGTCGCAGCTCAGGCCTTCGTTCGTACCCAGGTTGAAATCCGGCAGGCGTCCGTCGAACAGGCGCGGGATGAAGGAGCGGATCGAGTGGGCGTCGAACAGCAGCGCGTAGCCGAACTCAGCCTTTATTCGCGCCAGCTCGTCGGCAAGCGCCTGGTGATAGGGAGTCCAGATTTCTGCCAGGTAGCGCGCACGCTCGGCGGCGCTCGGCTCCTCCCCTTCACGAAACAGCGCCGAACCGTCGAACAGCGTCGCCGGATACAGGCCTGTGGAGGCCGTGGCATAGAGCGGTGAGTCATCCGGCGGGCGATTGAGGTCAATGACGTAACGCGAATACTGCGCCGCCAGGGTGCTGGCCCCAAGGTCGAGAGCGAAGTCGTAGAGGCGCGGAATATGCCAGTCGGTGTCCGTCAAGTCCCAGCCCGCCTCCACCAGGCCCGCCTCGACGGCCGGTGTGAGGACGGTTCCGGGATGCGGCATGCTGATCAGCAGCGGCACGTGCCCACGGTTGAAGCTCAGTACGTTATCCACAGTCGCTCTCCTGTCCGAGTCGAGTCATTCGCAACAGCCGTTGGGCCCGGGTTGTTCCATCTCATGCCTCCCGACCAGTCGTTGCTGGAGCCGTGTTCTGAAGTGTGGCCCGACGGCGCCGAACGAAGCGTTCGACATACTCGTCGGCCGGCTGTTCGAGAATCTCGTCGGGCCGACCGACCTGGACCAGCCGGCCATCGCGAAGGATGGCGATGCGCTGCCCGATCAGCAGCGCTTCGTCGAGGTCGTGGGTGATGAAGACGATGGTCTTGCGTAGTCCCTGGTGCAGGGCCAGCAGTTGTTCCTGCATGTCCGCGCGAATCAGCGGATCCAGGGCGCTGAAGGCCTCATCCATTAGCAGGATGTCGGTATCGGTCGCCAGCGCGCGGGCCAGGCCGACGCGTTGGCGCATGCCGCCGGAAAGCTGCTGCGGGCGGGCCTGGTCATAACCCTCCAGGCCGACACGGCCGAGCCAGTCGCGGGCACACTCCAGGCGCCGTGTGCGCGGCTCACCCCGCACTTCCAAGCCATAGGCGATGTTGTCCAGCACGCTTCGATGGGGCAGCAGGCCAAAGCTCTGGAAAACCATGCTTACACGGTGCTGGCGATAATGCCGCAAGGCCTCCCGATCGTAGCCGAGAATGTCCTCACCATCGACGAATATGCTGCCGCTGCTGGGTTCGATCAGGCGATTGAGATGACGGACCAACGTTGATTTACCGGAGCCTGAAAGTCCCATGACGACGAAGCGCTCACCGGCGCCAATCGACAGCGACAAGTCCTGGACCCCAACCACGCATCCCGTGGCCTCCAGCACCTCCGTCTTGCTGTGTCCCTGGTCCAGCAGCGCCAATGCTGCTTCTGGGCGCTCGCCGAAGACCTTGCTCACACCTTGCAGGACGATCTTGTCGGGGGACTGGTCTGTCATGGATCGACTACCCGTTCCGGCCGGCCATAGGCCTGGGTGATGCGATCGATCGCCACAGCGAGGATGACGATGGCCAGGCCGGCCTCCAGCCCCTTGCCGACATTGAGTGTCTGGATGCCCACGAGCACTTCTTCACCCAGGCCACGGGCGCCGATCATCGAGGCGACCACCACCATCGACAGGGCCATCATGATCGTCTGGTTGAGCCCAGCCATGATGCTCGGCAGGGCCAGCGGCAGCTGCACACCGAACAGTTGCTGCCAGCGGCTGGCACCGAAGGCATTGGCCGCCTCCATCACCTCGCGGTCGACCTGGCGGATCCCCAGGTCGGTGAGCCGGATCAGCGGCGGCACAGCGTAGATCACGGTGGCAAAGATCGCCGGCACCTTGCCAAGACCAAACAGCATCAGCACCGGAATCAGATACACGAAGCTCGGCAGGGTCTGCATCACATCCAGCAGCGGTAACAGCATGGTCCGCACGCGATCGCTACGCCCCGCCAGCACGCCCAGGGGAATGCCGATCACCACGGCGATCGCCGTCGCCACCAGCATCAGCGCCAAGGTCTGCATCAGCTTGTCCCACAGCCCCATGACGCCGACCAGGAACAGCAGACCAACGATCAGCAATGCTGGCAGGACACGACGTGTGGCGTGCCAGGCCAAGGCGGCGACCACCAGCAGCACCAGCCACCAAGGCGTGGCCCGGAGCAGCCCCTCGAGCTGGACGACGGCCCAGAGCAGGCTATCGGAAAAACGCCGAAAGGCCATGCCATGCTGGGTCACCAGGGCATCCACCCAGGCATTGACCCAATGGGCGATGGAGAAGGTGAGGCGTTCGGGGAACATGCGCAGTGGCTCCGCTGGTTAGGTGCACCTCCTGCCACCCGGCCAGCAGATGGCGTCATGCCACCTCCGGCAAAACGGAGGTGGCAATGTTTCAAAGGATAGGCCCTGGTGACGACACCGGGCCTAGGGGAATAGACCACTCAGCGCAGCGAGGCATCGATGCGCTGGGCAACCGGCTCCGGCACCCAGCGTGACCAGATGTCCCGATGCTCACGGTAGAAGGTCTCGCTCACGATCCGGGCCTCGCTGCGTTGCTCGGCCATTTCCGCGAGGATGCGGTTGAACAGCGACAAGGGAATCTCCATCTTGCCGAAAGCTTCGACCAACTGCGGCGCACGCTCGCGCAGATCGCGTGAAACGCCGATGGAAATCTTCGCCGGCAGCGATCGGCTGCCTATCGGCTTCGGGTTGTTCGGGTCAATCAGCGTCTCCCAGGCCTTCTGGTCGAAGGGCGGTTCCTCCAACTGAACCAGGGGATAGCGCCCCATCAGCGGCGTGGGTGACCAGTAGTAGAAGAGGATCGGCTGGCGTTGGCGGATCGCCGAGGTGATGGCCGCGTCCAGGGCCGGGCCAGTACCGGTGCGGAAGTTCACGTAGCTGTCTTCGAGACCGTAGGCCTTGAGCTTCTGGCTGTTGACGCCTTCGCAGGTCCAGCCGGTGGGACAGTTGTAGAAACGCCCCTTGTCGTCTTCCTCCGGGTCACGAAACAGCGTCTTGAAGCGTGGCAGGTCGCTGACCGAACGCAGCCCCGCCGCTGGCGCACCCTCGCCTTTCACCAGATATTCCGGCACCCACCAACCTTCAGTCGCCCCCTTGACCGGCTCGCCAACGGCAAAAACCTCCCCTGCCGCCTCGGCTTTGCGCCACAACTCGCTACGCCCGGCCCACTGTTCGGCAATCACCTGCACATCGTTCTGCCGCAAGGCATTCTCCATGGCCAGGGTGTTGCCGGGCAGCACGTCGGTCTTGCAGCCATAACCCCGCTCCAGCAGGTAACGCAGAACTTCGGTGGTGAACATGCCGCTTTCCCAGTTGAGCCCCGCCAGGATCACGGGCTGTGGATAGGGACATTCGTCCGCTTGTGCGGCAAGTGGGAGGACAAGGCTGACAAGCAGAGCGGCAAGAGCGCTTCGACAGGGCATGCGTGGCTCCGAAGGGCGTGGCGGGCGATAAATGAGTTGTAGACCGCCCACCGCGATCCTGCCTGGCTCGCCGTTGGCCAGGCTCTTGTGCGTGCGAATTCATTCGCAAAGGGACGCGAAGCGCCCCTTGGGCATTCCGGCAGGCCTGCGGTCTGTTTGGTGAATGAATTGGCTATGTCGGCGTTAGCTGTTGCTAGCCATCAACGGTCGGCCTGAGAGCCCTTTAGGAGCGAGGGGGACGCCGAGTTCTTGCTCGCGAAATGAGCCCGTTCGCCAGCAAGCTGGCTCCTACAAGGGAGCCAGCCAGTGACAACACTTAACTGGGACAGAGCCAGTTCATTCGCCCCACAGAAAGCAGCCAGCCCCTGCTAGCGCGGTGTCAGCTCGATCAGGCAACAGGACGCGGAATTTGCACGCAGTCGCAATTCAGCGAGATGGCCGGAGGTCTCGATATGCAGGCAATCATGCCGGCCCAGTTCGCCGCAGTTGGCACCCTCCAGCTCTGCTGCAAGCCCACCCTCGGCACAGAACACCAGCATGGTGCTGGCACTGCTGAACAGCCCAACCTCGCCCTTCACGGTCAGCCACTGCAACCGCGCGTGGTAGCGCTCCGGGGCGTAGATCAGATTGAAGTCGCGAATCGGGCCATCGATCAATTCGCACTGCACTGCGCTGGCCCCGTCGAAGGCAAAGGCATCCAGCACGGTCAGGTCACGGGACTGCTGCCCGTCAACCGTCAGCCGCATGCCCTTGCCTTCCAGTACGGTGATCACTCGCTGGTAGCCGTCGAACGCCGAGAACCCGCCCGACTCGCCAACATCGGCGATGGACAAGCGCCAACCAAAGCCGTCCAGGCCGGAACCGGTGTCTCGGGTTATTTCCTGAGTCGAACCAGCACCGTTCTTCCACGGCATGGAGGGGTAGTCGGCGGCGTGCAGCAAGCGAGTAGCGGTCATGAACCAAAACGTCCTTCTAGGCGATAACGGGTACCGGGGTAGAGCAGGCGTGCGCTGGTCACCGTGTTGCGGCCGGACCAGGTGCGCCGACGAATCAATAGGCAGGGCTGGCCGCGCTCGATATGCAGTAGCTTGCACTCCTCGGCATCGGCCAGAATGGCCTCCACCACGTGCTCGCCCTCGGTGATCGGCGCCACCTGCGACAGGTAGACGTACGGGGTCTGCTGGGTGAAGTCCTGTTTCAGATAGTCCGGGGCCACGGCGGCATTGACGAAGCGGTCTTCGATCTGCACCGGCACCTCGTTCTCGAAATGCACGATGCGCGAATGGAACACCCGCTGCCCTTCCCGCACGCCTAATGCCAGCGCATGCTCCGGGCCCGCCTTCTCCTCGGTCAGGCTGACCACCTCACAGCTATGGCGGTGACCGCGTTGGGCAATTTCCTCGGCGATGTTGTGCACTTCGAACAGCGCTGCCTGGCCTTTGGGCTCGGCGACGAAGGTTCCAACACCCTGCATGCGCACCAGCAGGCCCTCGGCGGTCAGCTCACGCAGGGCGCGGTTGATGGTCATGCGGCTGAAGCCCAGCTCATTGACCAGTTCGCTTTCCGAGGGCACGCGGTAGTGGGGCGGCCAGGTGCCGCTCTGGATTTGCTGGCTGATCATCTGCTTTACGCGGGCATAGAGCGGCGCGGGGGTTTCCCCCATGCGGGCGGCCAGCGAAGTGGGCGCATTCGGCGAACTGGGCACGGATATCTCCTGGTCGGAAGGGGCAAGGCTCGGAAATCAGGCGCTGCTCGGAACATCGAGCCCGCCCCCGGCATGTACCGGATTCGACAACTCCAGACAAGTGTGCGACTAACGTGAGTTTACGCCAGCCACAAACGTCTGTATATGTATATACAAATAACAACCCCGCCAGGGTCACCCTCCATGTCTGCATTCTTCGCTGAACGCGCCCTGCTGCCTCAAGGCTGGGCCCGCAACGTCCGCTTCGCGGTTTCCCCTGCCGGCCTGCTCGAAAAGATCGAGACAGACGCCTCCGCCGAGGCTGCCGAGCGCCTGCAAGGCCCGGTGCTTGCCGGCATGCCCAACCTCCACTCCCATGCCTTCCAGCGCGCCATGGCGGGCCTGGCCGAAGTGGCTGGAAACCCCAATGACAGCTTCTGGACCTGGCGCGACCTGATGTATCGGTTGGTCGGTCGCTTGTCGCCCGAACAGGTCGAGGTCATCGCCCGGCAGCTCTACATAGAGATGCTCAAGGCCGGCTACACCAGCGTCGCCGAGTTCCACTACGTGCACCATGATGTCGACGGTCGCCATTACACCGACCCAGCCGAATTGTCGCTGCGTGTCAGCCAGGCCGCGACCGACGCAGGCATCGGACTGACCTTGCTGCCGGTGCTCTACAGCCATGCAGGCTTCGGCGGTCAGGCACCGAACGACGGCCAACGCCGCTTTATCCACAGCACCGACAGCTACCTGGCGCTGCAGGAACGCCTGCGCGGTGAACTGCAGCGACGAGCCAACCAGCGACTCGGCCTGTGCTTCCATTCCCTGCGCGCGGTGACCCCGGAGCAGATCGCCAGCGTACTGGCCGCCGACAAGGGCGATTGCCCGATCCACATCCACATCGCCGAGCAACAGAAGGAAGTCGATGACTGCCTGGCCTGGAGCGGCCTGCGCCCCCTGCAGTGGCTGTACGAGCATGCCCCGGTGGACGAGCGCTGGTGCCTGGTGCATGCAACCCATGCGCAGGCAAGCGAAGTCGCCGCCATGGCCGGCAGCGGCGCAATCGCAGGCCTGTGCCTGACCACGGAAGCCAATCTGGGCGATGGCATCTTCCCGGCGGTGGACTTCCTCGCTCAGGGTGGCCGCCTCGGCATCGGCTCCGACAGCCATGTCTCCGTGAGCGTGGTCGAGGAATTGCGCTGGCTGGAGTACGGCCAGCGCCTGCGCGACCAGCGTCGCAACCGTCTCTACCGGACCGACCAGCCACAGGTCGGCCGCACCCTTTTCGATGCAGCCCTCGCCGGTGGCGCCCAGGCCCTGGGACAACCGGTTGGTGCACTTGAGGTCGGCAAGCGTGCGGACTGGCTGGTGCTGGACGGCAATGACCCTTATCTCGCCACTGCCGAAGGCGACGCACTGCTCAACCGCTGGCTGTTCGCCGGCGGCGACCGTCAGGTCCGCGATGTGATGGTGGCCGGTCAATGGGTGGTGCGCGATGGCCGCCATCCGGCAGAAGAGCAAACCGCGCGGGCCTTTGCGGAGGTCTTGCGAGCGGTGTTGGGCTAGAGCTCCGAGACCTGGGTCAACATCCCCACACCCCTCTCCCTGAAGAGGAGAGGGGTGAGACACGACTGACGTACTCCAGCCCGCCGGCCGGCTCAGCGCGAAGCTGAGTGAAGCAACACTCCCCGCACGGACCAACTCCCCTCGTCAGGGAGAGGGGACGGACGAGAAGGCGCTGTCCGGGGTACGCCAGATCAACAGGTCAGTGTCGTAGCCCTGCCCCTGAGCCACCTCCAACAGCTGCTCACGGGTCTTCTGGGACACCACCGGAGTGCGCGAAAGCAGCCAGAGGTATTCCCGATTCGGATTTCCAACAAGGGCCGTGCGATAGCCGTCATCCAGGTAGAGCACCCAGTAGTTGCCCTTGGCGATGCCCGGGAAGAGTCGTGTGATCCAGTTGTCGAAGCGCACCCACAGCTTGTCAGTGCGCCCCTCGACCTGAGGTATGGCACGGCCATTGACTTGGATCCAGTCCCCCCCGGTGGTACGACAGCGGTTGAGAACCCCCACACTGCCATCATCCTGCAGACTGTAATGTGCCTCGGACTGCACGCACTTGCGCTGGAAGTACATCGGCAGGCGGGCCAGTTCGTACCAGGTACCCTGATAGCGCTGCAGGTCCACCATCCCCACAGTGCGGGGAGGCACCGGACCTTCTCCGCTGCTGGCACAGCCCGCCAGCAGCAAGGCTGCGAGCAAGGTGGTCAAGGGTCTCATTTGAGTCCTTTGCCGGAGAAAATCAGCACCTTGTCGCCGGCATACTGCACGCTGATGAAAGTGTTCTGGTCGCCCCAGGTACAGCTGCTGAAGCCCACGGCTCCGGCGCACTCTGTGGGGCTGCCGAGCAGCATCTCGACCTCGGCCTTGGTCATCCCGGTCTTGAGCTTGGAGTAATTCTCCTGGTTGAGCTTGTTGCAGGCCGCCAGCGCCAGGCAGCAAGTGAGCAGGGCAACGGTTCGCAGCGACATGTAGGGCTCCTGGGCGAGTAGACGCGACAAGCTTGGCACAGCCGTCGCGCGGTTGCCCATTTGAGCTCAGAAGCGTGAGCCGGGTTCCTGCAGGAACGCGATTTCTTCTGCGGTTGAAGGACGCCCAAGAATAGCGTTGCGGTGGGGGTAGCGGCCAAAGCGAGCGATCACTTGCCGGTGCCGCTCGGCAAAGTCGACGAAGCCTTCGAACAGCCTGCGCTCGGACTCATCAGCCCGCGCGAGCAAGTGGTCGAAGCGATACATGGCGCTCTCCTGACTGGCCAGGTCTTCGGCGTGCTCCAGCACCAGGAGGATGAATACTTGCTGGATCGGTGCCAGCTGCTGCTCACGACCACGCGCCAGGCCATCGGCCACCAACAACTGGGCACGGGCATCGCCGGCGAAGGCTCGCGGGGTGTCACGGAAGATCATGCGCGGCAGCTGGTCCAGCAGCAGCAGCACCGCCAGCCAGCCCTCCGGCTCTTCGAGCCAGCCACCTAGCCCACCCTCCAGTGCCGCTTCGACCAGGCTGCCGAAGCGCTGGCGGGCTTCATTGTCCTGGCTGTCCTGCTTACCGAACCACAAGCCCTGGCGGGCCGCTGCCGTCGCATTGGCGCTGGCCGGAGGGCCAAACCACCAGTCGATCAACGGCTGCCAGGGCTGCATGATTTACTCCTGGTGGTAACCGGTAACGCGCTCTACTTCTTCCTTGGAGCCAAGGAACACCGGCACGCGCTGGTGCAGCGAGCTTGGTTGGATATCGAGAATGCGCTGACGACCATCGGTGGATGCGCCGCCAGCCTGCTCAATGATGAAGGACATCGGGTTGGCTTCGTACATCAGGCGCAGCTTGCCGGGCTTCTCCGGCTCGCGGGCGTCCCACGGGTACATGAACAGGCCACCACGGGTGAGAATGCGGTGTACATCGGCCACCATGGAGGCGATCCAGCGCATGTTGTAGTTCTTGCCCAACGGGCCTTCCTTGCCAGCCAGCAGCTCGCTCACATAGCGCTGTACCGGGGCTTCCCAGTGGCGCTGGTTGGACATGTTGATGGCGAACTCTGCGGTGTTTTCCGGCACGCGGATGTTGTCGTGGGTGAGCACAAAGCTGCCCAGTTCACGGTCCAGGGTGAAGCCCTTCACGCCGTCGCCCAGGGTCAGCATCAGCATGGTCTGCGGGCCGTAGATCGCATAGCCAGCCGCAACCTGCTTGGTGCCCGGCTGCAGGAAGGCCTGCTCGTTGAGGCTGTCGTTCTGGCTCAGGTATTGGTCGGGGCAGCGCAGCACCGAGAAGATGGTACCCACCGATACGTTGACGTCGATGTTGGAGGAGCCATCCAGCGGGTCGAACACCAGCAGGTAGGCACCTTTCGGGTACTTGCCGGGAATCTGGTAGGCGTCGTCCATTTCCTCGGAGGCCATGCCGGCCAGGTGGCCGCCCCACTCGTTCGCTTCCAGCAGGATTTCGTTGGACATCACGTCCAGCTTCTTCTGCACTTCGCCCTGCACGTTCTCGGTGCCCATGCTGCCAAGCACGCCACCCAGGGCGCCCTTGGACACCGCGTGGCTGATTTCCTTGCACGCACGCGCGACAACCTCGATGAGGAAGCGCAGATCGGCAGGGGTGTTGTGGCTTCGGGTCTGCTCGATCAGGTAGCGACTGAGGGTAACGCGGGACATGGAAAACTCCGGAGGGTTAAAAATGCGCGCATTTTAGCGCGACTCGGGTTGCAATGCCTCACACCGAGATGGAAGGCGCGAAGTTCGGTTGAATCATGGGCGAACGCCGTGGGACGCCCGCCTTTATCTGACGCTTGCGGGCGCGCTGGGTTCAGCGCACCGCAGAGACAGGCTTGGCCACCCCCGTACCTGGTTGCGACCGTTGCGCTTGGCCTCGTAAAGCGCCGCATCAGCGACCTGCATCAATTCTTCCAGCGCCTGCCCCTGGGTCGGCCATACCGCCATGCCGGCGGACAGGGTTACCGAAACAGGACCATCGCGCGTCGGCAGTGGTGAGCCAGCCAGGCTACCGCAAAGTCCATCGAGCCGCGCATAGGCTTCATCACCCGTCGCTCCCGGCAGGATCAGCAGAAACTCCTCGCCGCCGATGCGAAACACTGCATCGCTGCTGCGCAGGTTGTGCGACAGATGACCGGCAACGGCCTTGAGCACGTCATCGCCCACCAGGTGCCCGTAGCGGTCGTTGAGCTGCTTGAAATGGTCGAGGTCGATCAGCGCCAGGGCGATAGGCGTCTGCTCGCGCTGGCTACGAGCCAACTCGCGACTGAAGAAGTCGTTGAGGTACCGCCGGTTGTAGAGCCCGGTAAGCGGATCGCACAGGGCCTGCTCCTGCATCTGTTCGTGTAGCCTGGTAATGGTGCGCAGACGTTCCTCGCTGGTGGCCAGGGCCTCCGCCAACTTGAGTTCGCTGCAATGCCGCTCGCTGACATCTCGCAGGTAGAGAATCTGCCCGAGGACGAATGGACCATTGCGGGTGGCACGCTCGATGTCCCGGCAACGGACCTCGAAGTAACGTGACGAGCTGGCCAGGGCGAGCAACTGTTCCTTGCCGCTTTCCGGCGTCCTCAGCATCAGCGCAAGGTCATCGCCATAGACAGGCCAGTCCGCCAGGGGCCGGCCTTGCCACTCCGAGCACAAGCCCGCCAGTTCGAGGGCGGCCGGGTTAGCGTCGATCACCCGTTGCCGGGGATCGATCACCAGCACGGGGTCCGGCAGTTCCTCCAGCAACAGATGACGGGCCACCGGCAACAGGTCGAAGAGCCGCACGCCCAGGATCAGGAAGGCAAAGGCCACCAGCGTGAACGCGAAGCTGAAGGGCGTCGGGTCAAAGCCGAACAGCGTCCAGCCATAGCCGACATAAGCAAAGTTGGCGACCCAGGGCACGCAGGTGACCAGCACGAAGGCCAAGTAATGCCGGCGGTGCAAACCCTGGCTTGCCAGCGCGGCGCGCGTCACCACGGCCAGGCAAAAGAGCATGAAGACATAGACATAGACCGCCACGATGTTGAACAGCAGGCCATGGTCGTAACGAATGGGCGATCCGGGCGCGCCGTCCACCGGCATGGTACCGGGCCCGTAGAAGAGCTGGTGCCAGGGATTGCTCAAGGCCAGGCACGAAGCCAGCAGCGGGGCGATGGTCAGCGCCAGGTAACCGCGCAGACTCAGCGGCTCGCGGATGCTGTTGACGTACTGCCAAAGGAAGACAGCCCAGAACGTAGGTACGCCGACGATTCCCGGCCAGGCCATGCTGGCCCAGAATACTTTGCAGTCCGGAGCCTGTGCGGCCAGCTCCAGCCCCGCGGCGGTCAGCCACCAGAGGATGCCAAGGTGCAGGACGATGAAGATTTCGCGGCCGGGGAAATAACGCTGGCGGCTGACCCAGAGGGCCATGAGCATCACCCCGAGCCCAACCAGGGCGGTGAAAACAACCGGTCCCCCCATGAACCAGTCACTGGCCAGGCAGGCGTTCATAATCGCCCCCATGAGGTGGACTGAACCGCGCCGGTCCTGCTGCGGATGGCAGGGGCCGGTGGTCGGGAGGTGTGATACCGCTCGTTATGGATTAGCACCGGCCATTCTGACCTGGAGGCAAGAGTCACGTACAGCGACCCGAAAATGACTGGCTAAAGATACATCAAAACGCTATTCCCACCGCCATCGGCCTGTGGTCTTTTTCAGGCCTTGCTCGTAGGACGACGCAACAGGCTGTAAGCCATCGCGGCCAGGAGACCCACACCCAGCAGCAACACTGCCCAAAGCCCGATGCGCTTCCAGACGAGTCCCCCAGCAGGCTCGCCGCCCGGCACAGCGTGGTCTCCCAAGGCCGGCTCGCCCACCAGTTCCGCACGCGCCATCGTCGCCAGGCGACGCTCCTCAAACCCCGGTACCAGCGTCGCCAGCGGCAATTCGACGCGGGCCGCTGACGGATTGCCCAAAGCCAGGATGAAGGGCGGCGTACCTCGGGCGAGGAACACTACGTGCGTGGCCTGCATACCGACCTCCAGGCGTGGAATCTGCTGACCGAAGCCACCGGCGCGCGGGTCTACGCTCAGACGCAGCTGCTTGACCGGCATCCAACCCGGCAGCTCCAACTCGTCCCGCACTACCTCCCTGCCACCTTCAGGCAGGCGGTAGAGCAGCCCGGAAGCAAGCGGTTGCCAATTCGGCGAACCGTCCCGACGCGCCTGCAGCCGGACCGGCAACAAGCTACCTGGCCGGTCGATGGGAATGCGCAGACGCTCGATGGACAGCCCCAGGGGCAGCTCCCAGAGGTATTCGTTGTCCTTGGCGCTGAGCGGCTCCAGCGCCGCCGACCAGGCCATCGCCGCAGGAAGATGCTCGCGGCTGGCGCTGGTCACGCGGACCTCGGACAGCTCCGGAGCCTGCGTCGGGCTGACCCAGAGCAGGCGCAGGTAGCGTGCCGGGCGACCAGGAAGGGTCACCTCCTGCTGGTCGATGCGCTCGTCGGCGTAGCTCAACCGGGCCACCTGCCCCTCCCCCCAGGAGGTCCAGTGCTGCAGGTCATCGCTGGCCTCGATCGAGAAGCGCTGAAAGCCCTCCGCACCGCCGTTCCAGTCCAGGCTCAGCTTCTCCAGCGGTAACTGAATGCCGCTGGTGTCCAGCAACCAGCCACGCAGCAAGTCACCCTTCGGCACCGCAGCGTCTGGCACTACCTGCACCAGGGTCCCCGTGGTGCTGCGCTCAATCCGCACGCTTGGCACGGTCATTCCGTCGTCGGCCAGGCCACGCAGCGGAAAGGCGCGCAGCCTGTGCTCCTGACGGGAGCGCCGCTCGTAGGCGCTGCTGCGGGTGAGGGCATAGGCCAGAGCCTCGCCCTCAGCGTTGAACACCCGCAGATCGCGAAGATCGGCATGTGCCGCGGTGAAATGCAGCGCCATGGGCAATTCCAGGCGGTACCACGGCCCTTCGCCGGCCACCTTCAGCTCAACGCGACTGGCGAAATCCTCCAGCCGGTCGGCTGCGAGCGACGATTGGCCCAACATCCCCAGGCCGGCTAGCAGGGCAAGGGCATTACGCAGGCAGGAAAGACCGATCATGCGTGGACCTGCTCCTGTTCAGAATCAGCGCGCCTGGGTGGCAGGGGCGCGAAATAGCCGACGACCAGCAACAGGACGCCGACGCCAATGAAAGACACGATGCGCTCCAGGCCGCCCCGGTTGCCCAGTTCGACGAAGAACAACTTGGCCACCACCACCGCGATCAGCCCTGCGCCCACCAGCCAGAGCTCACGCCGGCCACGCAGGTGCCCACCGACCATCAGGCCGAGGGCGATACAGGTCCAGACAATCGACAGCCCGGCCTGCACCAGCATGGAGTCGAGTTGTACCTGCAGGTCATAGGGCACGCCGCCCCAATGATGGGCGCTGCGGAATACTGCCGCCGTCGCCAGAACGAACAACGAAGCGCCCGCGACGACCGGAACCAGCCATCCAGGCAGAGCGACCGTGTCGAACTGCGGCAGCACCTCACGCAACCACAGGCACACGCTGACCAAGGCGAACAGCAAACCCAGTTCAAGAGGGTTGAGCAGCGGCAGATACGGCAGCGGATCGGTGGCGCCGTCGCTCCAGGCATTGGCAGTCCAGAACCAGACCAGCATCAGCAGGGCCAGCGGCAGTGAAGCCCATAGGCGATATTCGCGCGGGAAGGCGGCCACTGGCCATGGCAGCTTCAGCCGCAGGGTCATCAACAATAGCCAGGCACTGGGCAACAGCGCCCAACCCAGCCAGCGCCAGGCATTGTATTGCTCGGCGAGCAGCATCAGCAGGTAACGCAGTTCCAGAGCCAGCACGCCCAGGACCAACCAGCAGCCGAGCACATGGGCGGCACTGCGCGCCCCTTCGGGCAGCAGCGGGTCAAGCCTGCGCAATGCCAGCAGGTGCGCAGCAAACAAGGCGCCCCACCCCGCCCACCCCAGGTCAGCGGCCGGGTGATACTGCGGGTGCCAGGCCAACCACAGCCCCAGAAAACCGGCCGGCGCCAGCAACAGGCAAAGCAATGCCAAGGCCCGCCACTGCTCACGCCGCGCCAGCCACGTAGCGAAGGCAACACTGACGGCGGCCAACAGCAGCACCAGCGGCACCTGTTGCGCAGGCTCGGCAAAGCGACCGATCTCGGTCAGCAAGGTTACCGCCCACCAACCGCTGCCCCAGACCAACAGGAGCTGGGCCAGGTGTTCCAGGCTCAGGTTACCCATGGCTGCATCGTCACGCGCTGCACGTTGCAAACGCCACGCACCGACCAAGGCCGCAATGGCCAGCACTGCCGGCGTCCAGAACCCGGCATGGGCCAGCGGTCGCAAGCCCTCCGCGCTCAGCCCGCCGAAAAGCAGCGGGCTCACGGCCAGGAAGCTGATGCCGGCCAGCACCTGCAAGAACAGACCGAAGACGAAACTGGCCCGCTGTTGCAGGTGCAGGCTGAGCCAGAGAATCAACAGGCCGCTGCCACCCCATACCGCAGCCGCGGTACGCCACGGCAGAACGAACAGTACTGCCAGATTGACGAACGCCAGGCCCGCCAACAGCACGAGGGACAACGCGCGCAGCAGCCGGGCGTCCGCACGGACCTGCTCGTCCCGCGCCGCCAGCAGCATCCCGCCGATCAGTCCCAGTCCGATCAGCGAGGCCACCATCAGCCCCCGCCAGCCAGGCGTGGCGCCGCTGCCCAAGCTCGCGCCGTCCAGATCGAGGAGGAACAGCACACCACCCAGCAACTGCACGGCGAAGGCACTGAACAGGAAGCTCCGCGCCTGCAGGCGCAGGCCCACCCAGAGCGTGGCCAGGCCGGCCAGGCCCCAGGCGATGGCCGTGCCCTCCACCGCGAAGATCAACGGTGCGATCAGGTAGACGAAGGCCAGCCCCGCACAGGCCAGCACCGGCAAACCGCTGCGCTCCCAATCGCGGGAGGCATCTTCAGGGGCCTGGCGCAGTTGCCAGAAGCTGAACAGCAGTGCGGCGCCCAACATCAGGGCGCCCAGCGGAGAACCGTCGAGCAAGGTGAGGTCGCCATCCCGCAAACCGCCGAGGAACGCCAAGGCCGCGCCAAATTGCAGCAACAAGGCAAAGACACGGGCCAAGGGCCGGCTCTGGCGCAGCCCCAACCAGTAGATGCCCGCCCCTTCCACCGCCCAGGCTGCGGACGTCCAGCGCGAATCCAGCCCCAGCGGGATCGCCAGGCTGCCGAACACCACGCCCAGCGCCAGGCAGGTTTCCACCAGAAGCACTGCCCGCCCCGCCGTGCGCCCGGCCAGGGCCCGCGCCAGCAACAGGTAGAACAATCCCAGCGTCAAGGCACTGAAGGCTGCCCCGAGCTCCAGATGGCGAACCAGCGCCACCTGCAGGCCAAAGCCGATGATCGGTGGGCCGAGCAGGGCCGTACCGTCGATCATGTCGCCCTGGCGTGCCGACCAGCGCAACAGCTCATTGCGCGCCTCGGGTGCGCCTTGCGCCTCGAGCAACTTGCGTCGGGCAAAGAGCAGGCCGATCGCGACATACATCAGGAAGAACAGCACCAGGAATGGTTCAGTGCTGCTGAGCAGTTCCGGCCGATAGCTGCGCAGGCCCCAGGCGAAACCGATACCGAAGGTGCCGACGAAGCCGATCAGGTTGAGCAGGCGCCAGGCCTTGAACCAGGCAATGGCGAAGATGCCAGAATTGAGCAGGGCGAAGTAACTGAACAGCGCCACATGGTTGCCACTGCCGCTGGAGGTCAGGATGGGGGCAGCGAATCCGCCCAGTGCCGCCGCGGCGGCCAGCCCCAAGGCGTTCTGCGTCACGGCAAGAATCGCAGAGAACAGCGTCACCGCCACCAGAAGCCCGAACGCGGCCCCCGGGTCCAGTAGCGGGTGCAGGCGCATTGCCGCGAATACCGTCAGGTAGAGCACCGCGATGCCAGCGCCCTGGAGCATCAGGCCATAGCTGGGATTGCGCAGGCGCAGCCACCAGCCGAGGCCTAGCAGGACGACAGCGCTGCCCGCCACGCCGGCGTAGCGCAACTCGATTGGCACCACCATCCCCTCAGTGGCATAGCGCAGCAGGAAAGCCAGGCCGAGGAACAGCAACACCACGCCGACACGCAGAACCGTATTGCCGCCGAACAGCCAGTCGCGGGCGGCGGCAAAACCACGTTCGATGAGCGAGGGCTCGCGGGGTTTCGGCGGGCCGGGTGGAGCTTGGCGCGCCGGCTTGGGCGTGGCCTCGCGGCCCCAGGCATCCGTCGGACTGGCTGCCGCCATCGCGGGTGCTGGTGCTGGTTCAGGCGCAGGGGGCAGCGGCGCGGTCTCGTCCAGCAGGTCGGTCGGCAACTCCCAAACCAGCTCCTCGCCCTCTACCATCCCTTCGGCAGCTGGGGCGGGCGCTTGCGCAGTCGTTTCTGGCGGACGCTCTGGGGCAGTCGGGGCAATGCCTTGCTCGACCTTGAGCAAACGCTCGTGGATGGCCTTCGTGCCCTTGTCAAAACGAGAGGAGAACTCCTGCAGCGTCTTGCGCAGCTCGGCATTTTCCTTGCCCAGGCCATGCAGGCGGATCGCCTGCCCTATTCCCAGCCCCAGCAGCCCGCCCAGCAGGACGGCACTGAAGCCCTCATCGATCCCGGCCCCCAGGGCCAGGCCAACCAGCATGAATATCCATTGCATGCACTGATTTCCCGGATGATTGAGCGCGGCGGCTGCATCCCTTCGCAGCCGCTACCGGCTAGCGCAAGTCCCCGCTGTGAGGACGCACTTTGCTCGCCTTATACAGACGAACACAGCCTCGATTGCAGACACAGAAACTTCTTACAGCTCAGCACCAGAACCCGAGACCCGCCTCTCACTCTCAGGAAATTTCACATGAGCCGACGGGAAACTGTTCACTTTTTCACCGACATCGCTATGATGCCCGCCCCCCATTTCTCCTCAGCTCACCGCCCATGAAAACCATGATGATCGTCGGCGCCGACCTCGACCGGACGGACACCTGGATCAGATACGAAAAGACCATGTGCCATGCGTGCGTCTCCAGCTGCTGCCAGATGCCGGTCGAAGTGCGCCTGAGCGACCTGATCCGCCTGGAGCTGGTGGCCGAGTTCGAGCGCGGTGAGCCGCCGAAGAACATCGCCAAACGCTTGATGAAAGACGGCGTGGTGGAGCGCTTCAACCAGAAGTCCGGCATCTTCACCCTCACCCGGATGTCGAACAACGACTGCTACTTCCTGGATCGCAAGACTCGTCTCTGCACCGTTTACGACAAGCGCCCGGAAACCTGCCGCAACCACCCGAAAATCGGTCCGCGTCCAGGCTACTGCGCCTTCAAGCCAAAGGACTGAGCCGCCTTCTGCTCTCGTAGATCGGTGCACGCCGCGCTGGACTGAGCGGCGTGAAGCCCAACACTATCGCTCGGTTTGGCAACGCCACGTTGAGCTTCGTGCCTCAGCAGAACGCCGCCCCGCCCAACCTATCTCCACGAGCACAACCGATTGTGCGAGCGAATTCACTCGCGAGGGGCCGCGCTACGGCCCCGTGCAGCCTCAGCCCCTGACGGCTGACACCACTTTCTTTGCCAGGCTCACGCCCACCAGCACCAGGGCACCGGCGAGGACACCCACCAGCCCGTCGATCAGCACCTGCACCACCCCGGCCACCGGGCCGGCCGCCGCCAGAACAGGTTCGAGCAGGTGATGAGCAGCCGGAATGCCATGCAGGATGATGCTGCCGCCCACCAGGAACATCGCCGCAGTGCCCAGTACCGACAAGCCCTTCATCATCCAGGGAGCCGCAGCGAGGATGCCGCGACCGATGGCCTGCGCTGCTGCACTGGTCTTGCCACTGAGGTAGAAGCCCAGGTCATCCAGCTTGACGATGCCCGCCACCAGCCCGTAGACGCCGACCGTCATGATCGCGGCAATGCCCGCCAGTACCGCCACCTGCGTACCGAACGGCGCATCGGCAACGGTACCCAGGGTAATCACGATGATTTCGGCCGAGAGGATGAAGTCGGTGCGGATCGCGCCCTTCACCTTGTCCTTCTCCATGGCCACCATATCCACCTGCGGATCGGCCAGGGCCTCGGTCAGCGCGGCGTGGGCGCTTTCATCCTCCTCCGCGCTGTGCAGCCACTTATGCGCCAGCTTCTCGAAACCCTCGAAGCAGAGAAACGCACCACCGATCATCAGCAGAGGAATCACCGCCCAGGGCGCAAAAGCACTGATCAACAGAGCCGCCGGCACCAGGATCGCCTTGTTGACCAGCGAGCCCTTGGCCACTGCCCAGACCACCGGCAGCTCGCGGTCGGCACGCACCCCGCTGACCTGCTGGGCGTTCAGAGCCAAGTCATCGCCCAGCACGCCGGCCGTTTTCTTAGCGGCGACTTTGGTCATTACCGAGACATCGTCGAGGATCGTGGCGATGTCATCGATCAGGGTCAGCAGGCTGGCTCCGGCCATTTTGAGTCCTTGCAAGGGGAGTTGAGAGGGGGCGCTTCGCTGCGGCGCAGGCGAACTACAGACAAAAACGCCCTCGCGGTCAACCCGGCGGAGCCTTCCTGCCAATCGATTCGTGATCGCCGCTGACCACTTCCATGTCGCCCTCGGCAGATTTCGGCTTGATCAGGCTGAAGTCGATCATTGCCTTCGGCTGGTGCGGGTTGCCGATCAGCAACGGACGCGCCTTGAACTCTGCGTTCACGATGCTGCGAGTGGCATCGAAGCCCTCGAAGCTCAGGCCGGAAAGGTCAGCCCAGGTATGGATGAAGCTGGAGCTGCTATAAGGGCGGCCCAGGCTGGTCGCGAGAGGCTGCGGGTGACTGGCCTTCCATTGCTCGGAACTCCAGAGAATGAAGGGGATGGTGTACATGGGGGCCGTCGGCGCCGCCTCGTTGCGCCCCAATACCTCAGGCTGCTGCGGATCGAACACCGCCTCACCATGGTCGGACAGGTACATCAGGAAGCCATTGGCTCGGCTGCCAGAAAACCGCTCGATCAGGCTGGACACCACGTGGTCGTTGTACAGCACCGCATTGTCGTAGCTGTTGTAGGTGGGCAACTGGTCGTCAGTGACATTGGCCGGAGCGCCCTGGCGGTCGGTGAAGTGCTCGAACTCCGGCGGATAGCGGTACTGGTAGCTCATGTGCGTACCCAGCAGGTGCACCACGATGAACTTGCGCGGCGCCGAATCGGCCAGCACTTTCTCGAACGGCGCCAGCACATCACCGTCGTACTGACGGGCGTTCTGGTTGCGGTTGTTGTTCAGGTAGAACTGCTCATCCGCCTGCTTGGAGAAGGTCGTGAGCATGGTATTGCGCTTGGTCAGGGTCTGCTGGTTGGTGATCCAGTAAGTCTTGTAACCGGCCTGCCTCATCATGTTCAGCAGCGACGGTTTGGTCAGGTAGCGGTCCGGATTCTGCTCGTCGGCAAAGGTCAGCACCTGCTGCAGCGCCTCGATGGTGTAGGGGCGCGGCGTAATGACGTTGTCGAACACCTGCAGCTGATCACGGATGCGGTCCAGGTTCGGCGTGGTCTTGCGCGGATAGCCATACAGACTCATGCGCTGGCGGTTGGTTGATTCACCGATCACCAGCACCAGCGTTGCCGGCAGGCCGGCATTCTCATCCTTGAAGTTGCCCAGGGGCGCGATCTGTGCGTTGCCCTCCAGCAGTTCATGCATGTTCGCCAACTGCTGACTGTACTGCCGATAGCCCACCAGCAATTGCCACGGCACGGCCGGTTCCATGCGCTTCTCGAAGCTGTCGCGGGCGGCCTCGAAGGTTTCATTGCCGAGCCCCTGCTTGACCAGCGGGTACCCAACCAGCGCAGCCGCCAGCGCGATGCTGACAGCCACAGCCCTGCCCCGTGGCAGATAGACAGGACGCACGCGCGCCCAGAGGAACGCGGCGCCCAGCGCATAGGCAAGGAACGCCGGCACCATCCACCAAGCGAAGTATTGGGAAAGATATTCCGCCCCCTCGGCCACGTTCGACTCGAATAGGATGAAGATCACGCTTTGCGAGAATTCCTGCCCGTACACCAGGAAGTAACCAAAGGCCGGCAGAGAAGCCAGCCATAGCATCGCGCCGAGCCCGGCGGCGATACCCCGCGTGCGGCGGGGGAACAGCAGCACCGGAATCAGCCACAGACCGCTGAGCAGAAACGCCTGGCGAAAACCCGTGAATCCGCTGGTCCCCGTCACCTGGATCAGCAGTTGGGTCACGCCTGAGAAATACCAGAAAAATAGAAACAGCCAACCCAGCCCCGCCCAGTCGAATCGGCTTTCCCTGGTCATTATCGCATCACACTTCATATGAACCTGCATCAGTAGCCAAACGGCCCACTGCTGATTGAAAGACAGGGAATATGACTTCATTGGCGTGAAAAGTTCGTCACGCTGCTGCTAACGAACTCAAAACGCACCATCTCGTAGCTGCCACGCTTCCAGTCACTGATAGGCCGGAGCCAACGCAGGCGGATCAGCTTCGGGTTGCTTTCGACTACGCAATCAGCGCCCGGGGCTGGCGTGGAGCGAACGTCACCGAAAAATTAGAGTAGGGAAAATAAATCTGTCCTGGGCCGACCGCCGCATCGGCGCGCTTAAGTAGCAAGGCGAGGCCTGACTGCCGATTCGCGCCCTGCCGGGCTTTCTGGCGGAGAACCATGATGGCTCGCTGAGTAACTTGCCGTCCTGGCGGCGACTGGCGCAGTTGCGGGTGTGAATGAAAAGGCCCCTCGCCGAAAAGGGAGAAGCTTTGGCTGAGGGAATTAGAGTAGGAAAAATAACTCTGCCCTGAGGAATCCACACAAAATAACCAGCAGAATTAATCAGATAGATTGAATGGTCTGCATGAGTAGGGCAGTTTGGTAGTCGCCAAACACACCTACCACCCCGAGACTCATGCAGGTCGTCCGATTTTTGCACAGGGCATTTTCCCAAGCACTCCCAACGATCCATTCCAAGCGACTGACTGCCTTGATGAGCGGCGTTGCCGCTCTGCTTCACGGTCGGCGTCTGACCTTGACGGGTCTGGGCAGAGCCATGCCAGGTACAGCACACGTCAAGCACTCGATCAAACGTGCCGATCGCCTGCTCGGTAATCGGCAACTGCAAGTCGAACGACCGCTGTTTTACTGGAAGATGTTTCGGGCTTTGATTGGAGAACTGGAGCAACCAGTGATTCTGGTGGACTGGTCGCCAATCAATGCCGCTTCGAATTTGTACCTGTTATGAGCGTCCATTCCGCTGGCCGTTCGCGCCTTTCCGATCGTTGAAAGCATCCATGAGCAAGAAGGCTGCCCTGTGCGGCAAGGTCAGCTCCTGAACGCCCTGGAAGCCATGCTGCCCGCTGACTGCACCCCGGTATTGGTGACGGATGCGGGCTTCCGGCGCCCCTGGTTCCAGGCTGTCGAGGCCAAAGGCTGGCACTACGTAGGGAGGATTCGTAACCGCGACCTGTACCGCACGAGAAAGGGCGCCTGGGAATCGATCAAGACGCTCTACGCTAGGATCTGCTCCAGCCCCAAGGCGCTGGGACAAGTCTGGATCACACAGAGCAAGCCACATCGGGTTTCGCTATACGGCATTGATCAAACACCGAAGGGACGAAAAGGGGTATGTCAGCGCGCTCCGAACAGTCAGATGGAAATTTCCTGATTAGGTGTCTGAAGAGCTTCTGGTGGGTTGAAGCCCACCCGACACAGCAGATCCAATGCCCACGCCTGACGCCGGGTGATCCGCAAGCAAGGCCTGGTGCGCACAGCGCACCTAACGGGCGGCGGACCTGCGTGGTCCGGTGTTGGTCGGAAGCCCCTCGCCCCCGCCGCGCGGAGGTGCGGACCAAAGAAAAAGCCCCCGCCGGATCGCTCCGACGGGGGCTCTTCAGTTACTGCGCGAGGATCAGACCTTGCTGCGCTCGTAGCGCTTGCGGTCGTTCTCGTTCAGCATTTTCTTGCGCAGACGGATGGACTTCGGAGTCACTTCCACCAGCTCGTCGTCGGCGATGAATTCCAGTGCCTGTTCCAGGGTGAAGCGGATCGGCGGAACCAGGGCGATGACTTCATCCTTGCCGGAGGCGCGCATGTTGTCGAGCTTCTTGCCCTTGGTGGGGTTGATCACCAGGTCGTTGTCACGGCTGTTGATGCCACACAGCTGGCCTTCGTAGATTTCGTCGCCTGGGCCGAGGAACAGCTTGCCACGGCTCTGCAGGGTTTCCAGCGAGTAGGTCAGTGCGGTGCCAGTGGCCATGGAGACCAGTACGCCGTTCTGACGGTTGGTGACTTCGCCAGCCTTGATCGGGCCATAGTGGCTGAAGGTCGAGGTCAGGATGCCGGTACCCGAGGTCAGGGTCAGGAAGTTGTTACGGAAGCCGATCAGACCACGCGCCGGGATGGTGTACTCCAGACGGACGCGGCCCTTGCCGTCGGGGATCATGTTGGTCAGATCGCCCTTGCGCAGACCCATCTGCTCCATCACCGAGCCCTGGTGCTGCTCTTCGATATCGATGGTGACGTTCTCGTAGGGCTCTTGCTTCTCGCCATCCTTCTCGATGATCACCACTTCCGGACGGCCAACGGCCATTTCGAAGCCTTCGCGACGCATGGTTTCGATCAGTACGGAGAGGTGCAGCTCACCACGGCCGGAGACTTTGAACTTCTCGGCGGATTCGCCCGCTTCGACGCGCAGGGCGACGTTGTGCAGCAGTTCCTTCTCCAGACGGTCCTTGATGTTGCGGCTGGTGACGAACTTGCCTTCCTTGCCGGCAAACGGCGAGTCGTTGACCTGGAAGGTCATGCTCACGGTCGGCTGGTCGACGGTCAGCGGCGGCAGGGCTTCGACGGCGGTCGGGTCGCACAGGGTGTCGGAGATGTACAGCTCGTCCATGCCGCTGACGCAAACGATATCGCCGGCTTCGGCTTCAGGCACTTCGACGCGCTGCAGGCCGGAGTGGCCCATGATCTTCAGGATGCGACCATTGCGCTTGTTGCCTTCAGCGTCGATGGACACCACCGGGGTGTTGGACTTGATCTTGCCGCGGGCGATGCGGCCAATGCCGATCACGCCGAGGAAGCTGTTGTAGTCCAGCTGGGAGATTTGCATCTGGAACGGGCCGTCGACGTCCACCACCGGAGCCGGGACGTGGTCGATGATCGCCTGGAACAGGGCGTCCATGTTGTCGTCCATCTTCTCGTGGTCCATACCGGCAATGCCGTTCAGGGCGCTGGCGTAGACGATCGGGAAGTCCAGTTGCTCGTCGGTGGCGCCGAGGTTGTCGAACAGGTCGAAGATCTGGTCGATGACCCAGTCAGGACGCGCGCCCGGACGGTCGATCTTGTTCACCACGACGATCGGACGCAGGCCGGCCTTGAACGCCTTCTGGGTCACGAAGCGGGTCTGCGGCATGGGGCCGTCCTGGGCGTCCACCACCAGCAGTACGGAGTCGACCATCGACATTACGCGCTCAACCTCGCCACCGAAGTCGGCGTGGCCGGGGGTGTCGACGATGTTGATGTTGTAGCCGTTCCACTTGATGGCGGTGTTCTTCGCCAGGATGGTGATGCCGCGCTCTTTTTCCTGGTCGTTGGAGTCCATCACGCGCTCGCTTTCCGCTTCTTTGCGGTCGAGGGTGCCGGACAGCTTCAGGAGCTTGTCTACGAGAGTGGTCTTGCCATGGTCGACGTGGGCGATGATGGCGATGTTACGAAGATTTTCGATCACGTTTGTATCTCGATCAGAGGATTCGTTGTGCCGCAATGTCTAGGCGGCCGATATGAATGAAACAGGTCAGCCGGCCAGCCCGTCGGGAGGGCGATGGCGGATGCTGCCGCCGAACAGGCCGGGCTGTTTAAGCCGGGCGATAAACGCGCACATTCGCATGCCCCTCGCTGAGCAGGTGATGAGCATGCAGGCGGCTCATGACGCCTTTGTCGCAATAAAGTAGGTACTGGCGGTTGGCGTCCAGTTCCTTGAAGCGATTGTTCACCGCGTAGAACGGCAGCGCCTGGACCTCGATCCCGGGCAGCTCCAGGGGAGCGTCTTCCTGGGCATCGGGATGGCGGATGTCGAGGACGATCTGCCCCGGCAGGGCCTCGGCCACTTCTTCCACCTTCAGGTCCTGGCCGAGCTCGTCGATCACGCGGTCGATCGGTACCAGGCGGGCGCGCTCCAGGGCGCGCTCGAGGATGGCCATGTCGAACTGTTCTTCCTCGTGTTCGATGCGGCCCGGCTTCGCCTTGGTGGTCGGATTCACCGAAATCACGCCGCAGTACTCGGGCATGTGTTTGGCGAACTCGGCAGTACCGATCTGGGTGGCGATGTCGATGATGTCCTGCTTGTGGCTGGCGATCAGCGGGCGCAGCACCAGCATGTCGGTGGCCGAGTCGATCACCGACAGGTTGGGCAGGGTCTGGCTGGAGACCTGGGAAATGGCCTCGCCGGTGACCAGCGCATCGATGTGCAGTTGCTTGGCCATGTGCGTGGAGGCGCGCAGCATCATACGCTTGAGCACCACACCCATCTGGCTGTTGTCGACCTTGCTGAGGATCTCGCCCACCACTTCCTCGAAGGGCACACTGATGAACAGCACACGCTGGGAGCGGCCGAACTTCTCCCACAGATAGTGGGCAACTTCCATCACGCCCAATTCGTGTGCACGGCCGCCCAGGTTGAAGAAGCAGAAGTGGGTCATCAGGCCGCGACGCATCATCTGGTAGGCAGCAACGGTGGAGTCGAAACCGCCGGACATCAGCACCAGGGTCTGCTCCAGCGAGCCCAGCGGGTAGCCGCCGATGCCATTGTGCTGGTGGTGGATGACGAACAGGCGCTGGTCGCGCACCTCCATCCGCACTTCCACCTCCGGCTTCTTCAGCGAAATGCCGGCGGCGTTACACTCCTGGCGCAGGCGGCTGCCGACGTGGCGCTCCAGCTCCATGGAAGTAAAGGTGTGCTTGCCCGCACGCTTGCAGCGCACCGCGAAGATCTTGCCGGGCAGCTGGTCGGCGTAGTGCAGCTTGCACTTTTCCAGCACATCGTCGAAGTCGCCCAGCGGGTACTCATGCACTTCGAGGAAGTGGGTGATACCCGGGGTGCAGGTCAGGCGTTCGATCATCTCGCGCAGCAGCTTCGGCTCGGTCTGCCGGGTCTCGACTTCGAGGTTGTCCCAAACGCCGGTCACCACCAGCTCAGGGTCCAGGTCTTTCAGGACAGAGCGGATGTTCTTCGAGAGCTGGCGGATGAAATGCTTGCGCACCGGCCGGCTCTTGATGGTGATTTCCGGGAAGACTTTGACGATGAGTTTCATGAAAACAGCGCTTGCTGCGGCAGCCGAAAAAGAGGGGCGCGGATTATAGCGGAAATTGTTCAAGCTTTGACCAAAATCATTCAACAGGATTCTTTGTGCACCACAATGGAGCGCACGCACCATGATGGGCACGAAAACAGTGCGCAAAAAGCCGCCAGAAATCACCAGAGCCCCCGCCGTGCTTGAGTTTTGGGGCTTCAGCCCATTCCGGGGCACTGGCACGCAATTTGCTCTCTTGTGAGGCAGGTCGCCCTGGCGGACTATCCCGCTCCGGCTTCACCCCAAATTTTCTATGGGGGCTAAGGTTCCAGCCCCCGTCCACCTGGAGGACAACATGTCGAAGTCGCTTCAACTGATTAAAGAACACGACGTGAAGTGGATTGATCTGCGCTTCACCGATACCAAAGGCAAGCAACAGCACGTGACCATGCCGGCCCGTGACGCGGATGACGATTTCTTCGAACACGGCAAGATGTTCGACGGCTCCTCCATCGAAGGCTGGAAAGGCATCGAAGCCTCCGACATGATCCTGCTGCCGGACGACGCCACCGCCGTGCTCGATCCGTTCACCGAAGAGCCGACCCTGATCCTGGTCTGCGACATCATCGAGCCGAGCACCATGCAAGGCTACGACCGCGACCCGCGCGCCATCGCCCGCCGCGCCGAGGAATACCTGAAGACCACCGGTATCGGTGACACCGTATTCGTAGGCCCGGAGCCCGAGTTCTTCATCTTCGACGAAGTGAAGTTCAAGTCGGACATCTCCGGCTCCATGTTCAAGATCTACTCCGAGCAGGCGTCCTGGAACACCGACGCTGACATCGAAGGCGGCAACAAAGGCCACCGTCCGGGCGTCAAGGGCGGCTACTTCCCGGTACCGCCGGTCGACCACGACCACGAAATCCGTACCGCCATGTGCAACGCACTGGAAGAAATGGGCCTGGTCGTCGAAGTTCACCACCACGAAGTGGCGACTGCCGGCCAGAACGAAATCGGCGTGAAGTTCAACACCCTGGTTGCCAAGGCTGACGAAGTTCAGACCCTGAAGTACTGCGTGCACAACGTCGCCGACGCCTACGGCAAGACCGTGACCTTCATGCCGAAGCCGCTGTACGGCGACAACGGCTCGGGCATGCACGTTCACATGTCCATCTCCAAAGATGGCAAGAACACCTTCGCTGGCGAAGGCTATGCCGGCCTGTCCGATACCGCCCTGTACTTCATCGGCGGCATCATCAAGCACGGTAAGGCCCTGAACGGCTTCACCAACCCGGCTACCAACTCCTACAAGCGTCTGGTGCCTGGCTTCGAAGCTCCGGTAATGCTGGCCTACTCCGCCCGCAACCGCTCCGCCTCGATCCGTATCCCGTACGTGAACAGCCCGAAAGCCCGTCGTATTGAAGCGCGTTTCCCGGACCCGGCTGCCAACCCGTACCTGTGCTTCGCCGCGCTGCTGATGGCTGGTCTGGATGGCATCCAGAACAAGATCCATCCTGGCGATGCCGCCGACAAGAACCTGTACGACCTGCCGCCGGAAGAGGCGAAGGAAATCCCGCAGGTTTGCGGCAGCCTGAAAGAGGCGCTGGAAGAACTGGACAAGGGCCGTGCGTTCCTGACCAAGGGCGGCGTGTTCAGCGACGACTTCATCGATGCCTACATCGAGCTGAAGAGCGAAGAAGAAATCAAGGTGCGCACCTTCGTGCACCCGCTGGAATACGACCTGTACTACAGCGTCTGATCCAGTTGTCACCGCGCAAGCGGCATGATTGAGAGGCCTCCTTCGGGAGGCCTTTTTCATTCTTATGGAACTCCCTTGTTGGGCTCTTTGCTTTGAGGGCGAATTCATTGGCTCTGCCCTCGTTTGGTGGTGCAACGGGATGCATCTCTTGTAGGAGCGAGCTTGCTCGCTCCTACAAGGTTCATAGCCAATGAATTCGCCCACACCAAGTCCAAGGCCTTAGCCGTATTGTTGCTCGGCTGCACAACCACACCGCACCACGCTTGCCAGCCGGCCCCGCCAATGCAAGGCTTAGCAGGACTGCAAGAATGGAGATCGTGCGATGCGACCCCTGCTCGCCAGCCTGCTGCTGGTCCTGGCCCTGCCAGCCGCGGCACAGATCTACAAATACACCGACGCCAACGGCAACACGGTGTTCACCAACCAGCCACCGGATGGCACCGCCAGCGAACGGGTGGAGCTGGCGCCGACCAATGCGATCCAGGCGCAGCCGCCCAGCGCGCCGGTCAGCCCCCCCAGCGAGGCCGAAAGCAGGGTCGCCTATCAGGTGCTCGAACTGACCAACATCCCCGACGCGGAGGCCCTGCGCGCCAACAACGGCACCTTCAGCGTCGGCGTACGCCTGGAACCCAACTTGCAACCCGGCCATAGCCTGCGTCTGCGCCTGAATGGTCAGCCCTATGGCCAGGCCACCAACGCACCGCGCCTGCAACTGGTCAATATTGACCGCGGCGAGCACAGCCTTTCCGTGGACGTACTGAGCGGCACCATCGTGGTGCAGAGCAGCCCGCCGGTCACGTTCACCGTTCAGCGGGTCAGCACCAGCAGCCCGGCGCTGCGCCCGCCGACCCCGACGCCCCGCCAGAACAATTGACCGATGACCCGACTCCTGCTTCTCGCCCTTCTCCTGCTGGGCCAGCCCGTGCTGGCCGAGGTCTACACCTACGTCGACGAAGAGGGGAACCGAGTCTTCACTGACCGTCCCAAGCCCGGCGACGCCCAACGCATCGAGCTGGCGCCTTCCAACGCCATGTCCCCGACATCGCCGGCAGCCCCACCACCGATGGTGCAGGCACCCATCCCTCGAGAACTCGGCTATCAGCTTCTGCGCATCCTGGTTCCGGAGCCCGATGCCACGATCCGCGATGGCGAGGGCAACCTGATCGTCACAGCCGTTAGCGAGCCCGGCCTGCACCAGGGGCACAACTACCGGCTGCTGCTGGACGGCCAGTCCATGGGCGAACCGGGCCGCAGCCCGGTCTTCCCGCTGAAGAACCTGGATCGCGGCACTCATCAACTGGCTGTGGAAATCGTCGACGACCTGGGACGTACGGTTGAGCGAACCCCCAGCCAGCCGGTCCACATCGCGCGCATCTCGTTGGCCCAGAAGCGCATGATCAAGCCGTGCAAGAAGAATGATTACGGCGTGCGCCCGGAATGCCCGCTCAAGGACAAGCCCGAAGAAGAAGACAGCCTCCTACCCTTCCTGTAATCGACCCCGCTTGCGCACCACGATGGTGCACAAGCCTGCACCTCTTTCTATACTCTCCCCAAATTGGTTCATTCGCGTCCCGACCTTTTGCGCTGAAAGGTAGCCAGGACCCGCAAAAACCATGTTTTAGCGCGACTTTTCAGGGCTTTGGTTTGCTTCTTGCATTTTGTAACTCATCACCACGAGCGCCGAAGCCATGACCATCGACGACGCCCTGCACCGCCTTCTGCTCGACAACCTCACCACTGCGGTGATTCTGCTCGACGCCGACCTGCGCCTCGAGTACATGAACCCCGCAGCGGAAATGCTGCTGGCCGTCAGCGGACAGCGCAGCCACGGCCAGTTCATCAGTGAGTTGTTCACCGAATCGCCCGAGGCCCTCGCCTCGCTGCGCCAGGCGGTCGAACAGGCGCACCCCTTCACCAAGCGTGAAGCCCAGGTCACCTCGCTCTCCGGCCAGACCCTGACGGTGGATTACGCGGTAACGCCCATCCTCAATCGCGGCGCGACCCTGCTACTGCTCGAGGTACACCCGCGTGACCGCCTGCTGCGCATCACCAAGGAAGAGGCCCAACTCTCCAAGCAGGAAACCACCAAGCTGCTGGTACGTGGCCTGGCCCACGAGATCAAGAATCCGCTCGGCGGGATCCGCGGCGCGGCGCAACTGCTGTCGCGCGAGCTGCCCGAGGAGCACCTGAAGGACTACACCAACGTCATCATCGAAGAGGCCGACCGACTGCGGAACCTGGTGGACCGCATGCTTGGCTCGAACAAGCTGCCGCAGCTGGCAATGACCAACATCCATGAAGTGCTGGAGCGCGTCTGCAGCCTGGTGGAGGCGGAAAGCCAGGGCTGTATCAATCTGGTGCGCGACTACGACCCGAGCATCCCCGACCTGCTGATCGATCGCGAGCAGATGATCCAGGCCGTACTCAACATTGTGCGCAACGCCATGCAGGCCATCTCCGGACAGAACGAGTTGCGCCTCGGTCGCATCACCCTGCGCTCACGCACCCTGCGCCAGTTCACCATCGGCCACACCCGGCACCGCCTGGTCACCAAGGTCGAGATCATCGACAACGGCCCCGGCATCCCGGCCGAGCTTCAGGAAACCATTTTCTATCCCATGGTCAGCGGACGGCCGGACGGCACCGGACTCGGCCTGGCCATTGCCCAGAACATCATCAGTCAGCACCAGGGCCTGATCGAGTGCGAGAGCCATCCTGGCCACACCGTGTTCTCGATCTTCCTGCCGCTGGACAAAGGAGCCACTTCGTCATGAGTCGCAGTGAAACAGTCTGGATCGTCGACGACGACCGTTCCATCCGTTGGGTCCTGGAAAAGGCCCTGCAACAGGAAGGCATGACCACCCAGAGTTTCGAGAGCGCCGACAGCGTCTTGGGGCGCCTGAGCCGGCAGCAGCCGGACGTGATCATCTCCGACATCCGCATGCCGGGCGTCAGTGGCCTCGACCTGCTGGCGCAGATCCGCGATCTGCATCCGCGTCTGCCGGTCATCATCATGACCGCCCACTCCGACCTGGATAGCGCAGTGGCCTCCTATCAGGGCGGTGCCTTCGAGTACCTGCCCAAGCCGTTCGACGTCGACGAAGCCGTCTCCCTGGTCAAGCGTGCCTTCCAGCACGCCCAGGAGCAGCAAGGCCTCGAAGCGCCGGCCAGCCAGGCACGCACGCCCGAGATCATCGGCGAGGCGCCGGCCATGCAGGAGGTGTTCCGCGCCATCGGCCGCCTCAGCCACTCCAACATCACCGTGCTGATCAATGGCGAATCCGGTACCGGCAAGGAACTGGTCGCACATGCCCTGCACCGCCATAGCCCGCGCGCGGCATCGCCCTTCATCGCCCTGAACATGGCGGCCATTCCGAAGGACCTGATGGAGTCCGAGCTGTTCGGCCATGAGAAAGGCGCCTTCACCGGCGCCGCCAACCAGCGCCGTGGCCGCTTCGAGCAGGCCGATGGCGGCACCTTGTTCCTCGACGAAATCGGCGACATGCCGGCCGATACCCAGACCCGCCTGCTGCGCGTGCTGGCCGACGGCGAGTTCTACCGGGTCGGCGGCCATACGCCGGTCAAGGTCGACGTACGCATCATCGCAGCCACCCACCAGAACCTGGAGAACCTGGTTCAGGCTGGCAAGTTCCGCGAAGACCTGTTCCATCGCCTGAATGTCATCCGCATCCATATCCCGCGGCTTTCCGACCGCCGCGAAGACATTCCGGCGCTCGCCCGGCACTTCCTCGCTCGCGCCGCCCAGGAACTCGCGGTCGAGCCGAAACTGCTGAAGAACGAGACCGAGGACTACCTCAAGCACCTGCCCTGGCCGGGCAACGTGCGCCAGCTGGAAAACACCTGCCGCTGGATCACGGTGATGGCCTCGGGCCGGGAGGTGCATGTCGACGACTTGCCGCCCGAATTGCTCGTCCAGCCGCAGGACGCCACCCCGGCTACCAACTGGGAACAGTCCCTGCGCCAATGGGCCGACCAGGCCCTCGCTCGCGGCCAGTCGAGCTTGCTGGACAGCGCCGTGCCTTCCTTCGAACGCATCATGATCGAGACCGCCCTGAAGCACACCGCCGGCCGCCGTCGTGACGCCGCCGTGCTGCTTGGCTGGGGCCGCAACACCCTCACCCGCAAGATCAAGGAACTGGGCATGAAGGTGGATGGGGCCGACGATGATGAAGGCGACGAGGGCTAAGCGCCCTTCCTCGCTCTCCAGACCCCGCTTCGGCGGGGTTTTTATTGGCTGTATTGGGGCGGCTTTGCGGCCCATTCACGAATGATCCAGCAATGTCCGCGTTAAGAGTTGGAGGCCCTGCAATCCCTTGTAGGAGCATGGGGATGCCGAGTTCTTGCTAGCGAATGCGGACCCTTTCGCCAGCAAGCTGGCTCCTACAGGCACCTGCGCTCTCGGGCTGTCGTCCAGTGACAGCCAACACAGAGCGAATGAACCCGTTCCGACGAAGACAAGTTCCGTATCCTGGATTCCGCAAAAGTCCCGCCGTGGTGCCCCACAACCACCTTCGCCTCAAAAAAGTGCCCCAAGTGCATCCCTGCAAGCAGCTCCTTTTTCCATAAAAAACGCCCGTCGAGTTTCCTGAGAAACCCGCAATCCCCCGGAAAACGTGGCCTCCAGCGGTAGCCATGCTCTCTTCTGGCCAATTTCCAAAAAACTGGCACGCCCTCTGCATTAGTCCAGACAACAGCGATTTTGGGGCCCCCGGTACAGGCAGGCCGGGGAATCCCCACTCTTATGCAGGCAGGCTGACCCACAGCCGCCACGGCCCACAGGGGCCGGAGCAAGACAGCGACGCCAGCCCAGGCTGGCGACCAGGTTTCAGGGGGCCTTGGTACAGGCAGGCCGGGGAATCCCCTCTTTTATTCACAGGCGCGCTGGCAGTCCAGCCGCCAGCCCCCCGGCAACGGGGGGCCGCATGCAGAACAGCGTCGCCGGCAACCGCGGGCGATCACCCTTCAGGGGGCCTTGGTACAGGCAGGCCGGGGAATCCCCTCTTTTATTCACAGGCGCGCTGGCACTCCAGCCGCCAAGCCCCGGCAACGGGGCCGCATGCAGAACAGCATCGCCGGCAACAGCGGGCGACCACCCTTCAGGGGGCCTTGGTACAGGCAGGCCGGGGAATCCCCTCTTTTATTCGCAGGCGCGCTTGCACCCCAGCCGCCCGGCCCCGGCAACGGGGCGCATGCAGAACGGCATCGCAAGCAAGCTCAGGCGACCACGTTTCGGGGGCCCTTGGTACAGGCAGGCCAGGGGAACCCCTCTCTTATTCCTCCCGCAACTCGACAGCCAGGCGCCAGCGGCCCTCGCGCTCATCCAGTTGCCAGCCTCCACGCACACCACGCACGGACACGAACCGGAGCAGCATCCCGCCCTGGGAGGCCTGCAGGTGCCAGCTCACAAGGGCACTGCCCATGCGCAGTCGACCTTTCGCTGCCTCGCCTTCGGCACCCAACCAGACGGCATAGGCACCTTCCAACGCCGCTTCACGAACCTCTGGCTCGCCCTCGAACCACAACACCAAGGCATCCGGATGCACCTCGATCACCTTGAGCTGCGCGGGCTCCGGCGACGTCAGGCGGCCAATCATCAGGCCTACCAACAGGCCAAGAAGAGCAAGCGACAGCAAAAAGCGCGGCCACAGGCGCGGCCGTGGGTCCTCATCAGGAGTAGAATGCCGACCGTCTTCGGGCTCGGGGCCATGCATGTTCCACGTCATCCTGTTTCAACCGGAAATTCCGCCAAATACCGGCAACATTATCAGGCTATGCGCCAATTCCGGCTGCCATCTTCACCTGATCGAACCCCTGGGGTTCGAACTGGACGACAAGCGCCTGCGCCGGGCGGGCCTCGATTACCACGAGTACGCCACACTGCGCCGCTACCCCGACCTCGCCACCTGCCTGGAAAGCCTTGGCCAACCGCGCGTGTTCGCCTTTACCACCAAAGGCACGCGACTCTTCCATGAGGTCGAATATCAGCCTGGTGACGCCTTTCTCTTCGGCCCGGAAAGCCGCGGCCTGCCAGAAGAAGTCCGCGAGAGCCTGCCACCCGAGCAGCGCCTGCGCCTACCCATGCGCCCAGGGTGCCGCAGCCTGAACCTCTCCAACACCGTAGCCGTCGCCGTCTACGAAGCCTGGCGGCAGCAGGGTTTCAGCCTGGATTGAGCCTCGATACAGGAGAAGAGCGACCGGCTTCTCCGTGGGGCGAATGGATGGGCTCTGTCTGCGTTGGCTGTTGCCCGTCATCAACGGCCGGATTGAGAGCCTTGCAGGATCGAGGGGGGGACGCCGGATTCTTGCTCGCGAACCGGACCGAGAGCCTTGTAGGAGCGAGCTTGCTCGCGAATCGGACTTTTCGCGAGCAAGCCCGTTCCTACGGGAGATGCATCCCATTGCAACCCCTGGCAAAGAAAGCGTCCATTCATTCGCTACGCAGCCCACAGGGCTGCCTCCAAGCCCCCACGATGCTCCGCCCCGGCAGCGTTCACCCGGACAAAGAAAAAGCGCCCCGAAGGGCGCTTTTTCGTCAGGCTGAAGGGTCAGGCCTGGGCGGGGACTTCACCGGCGGCCTGCATGCGCGCCAGTTCCTGCGCGTAGAGCGCATCGAAGTTCACCGGGGAAAGCATCAGCGCCGGGAAGGAGCCACGGACAACCAGGCTGTCCAGAGTTTCACGGGCGTACGGGAACAGGATGTTCGGGCAGAAGGCGCCGAGGGTGTGGCTCATCGAAGCGGCATCGAGACCCTTGATGAGGAAGATGCCGGCCTGCTGGACTTCAGCGATGAAGGCGGTCTCTTCGCCGTTCTTCACGGTGACGGAGAGGGTCAGCACCACTTCGTGGAAGTCGCCATCCAACGCCTTTTGACGGGTATTGAGGTCCAGGGAAACGCTCGGCGACCACTCCTGGCGGAAGATTTCCGGGCTCTTCGGAGCTTCGAAGGAGAGGTCACGCACGTAGATGCGCTGCAGGGAGAACTGAGGGGTCTGGGAGCCTTGTGCGGCGCCGTTGGTCGCTTGTTCGGTCATGGTCATGCCTTGTTCTAGTGCGTTTCCGTTTGGGCTCGGGCCTGGAGCAAGGCGTCGAGCTTGCCGGCGCGCTCCAGGGCGTACAGATCATCACAGCCGCCCACATGGGTCTGACCGATCCAGATCTGCGGCACCGAAGTACGCCCCGCCTTGCGGGTCATCTCGGCGCGAACTGCGGGGTTGCCATCGACGCTGATTTCTTCGTACTTGACGCCCTTGCTGTCCAGCAGATGCTTTGCACGGATGCAGTAAGGACACCAGGCGCTCGAATAGACGACGATTTCAGCCATCTCACTTCACCAGCGGCAGGTTGTCGCCACGCCAGCTGCCGATGCCGCCGGACAGCTTGAGGGCGTTGTAACCGGCCTTTTTCAGCTCGCTGCAGACGGTGCCTGCATGCTGGCCCATGGCGTCGACCACGATGATGGCCTTTGCCTTGTGCTTCTCCAGCTCGGCGATGCGGCTGGTCAGCTTCTCGTAGGGGATATTCAGGGCGTCGACGATGTGGCCGCTGGAAAAATCCTTGCCGGCACGTACGTCCAGCACCACGGCCTGGCCACCGTTGACCATCGCCGTCAACTCACGAGGGCTGACACTACGGCCGCCACGGCGCATCTCATGGAGCAGCAGCAGCACCAACAGCACGACGAACGATCCACTCAGTACATAGTGGTTAGTGGCAAATTCAATCAAATGGGGCAGCATCAGTGGATTCCGGGACGGTAAAATGCTGGCCAGTATACACAGCCCCACAGGTCGGCCAAACCCCGTCCAGCGGTGACGCCAGCGGAACTTGACCGTAAAATGCCGGACCTTTTCCGGGGCCCCACCGGACTAATCCTCTTCCCTTTGCCGCAGACGAGTCGGACTTATGACAGCCACGCCAAAACCCCTTGTCCTGATCATCCTGGACGGTTTCGGTCACAGTGACAGCCCCAAGTACAACGCTATCCTTGCGGCGAACACGCCGGTCTACGACCGCCTGCGCGCCACTCAGCCCCACGGGCTGATCTCCGGCTCGGGCATGGACGTGGGTCTGCCGGACGGGCAGATGGGCAACTCCGAGGTCGGCCACATGAACCTCGGCGCCGGCCGCGTGGTTTACCAGGACTTCACCCGTGTGACCAAGGCGATCCGCGATGGCGAGTTCTTTACCAACCCCGAGATCACCGGAGCTGTGGATAAGGCCGTCGCCGCCGGCAAGGCCGTACACTTCATGGGGCTGCTGTCTGAAGGCGGCGTGCACAGCCACCAGGATCACCTGGTTGCCATGGCCGAGCTGGCCGCCCAGCGCGGTGCCGAGAAGATCTACCTGCATGCCTTCCTCGATGGCCGCGATACCCCCCCAAAGAGCGCCGAACCCTCCATCAAGCTGCTGGATGAGACGTTCGCCCGCCTGGGCAAAGGCCGCATCGCCAGCCTGATCGGCCGTTACTACGCCATGGACCGCGATAATCGCTGGGACCGCGTGGAAGCTGCCTACAACCTCATTACCGAAGGCCAGGCGGAGTTCACCGCCACCAGCGCCACCGAAGGCCTGGCCGCCGCCTACGAGCGCGGCGAGAGTGACGAGTTCGTCAAGGCCACTCGCATCGGCGAGGCCGTGAAAGTGGAAGACGGCGACGCCGTGATCTTCATGAACTTCCGCGCCGACCGTGCCCGCGAACTGTCGCGCGCCTTCGTCGAGCCAGGCTTCAGGGAGTTCCCGCGCCAGCGCGAGCTCAAGATGGCCGGCTACGTCATGCTGACCCAGTACGCCGCGAACATTCCGGCCCCCAGCGCCTTCAAGCCGGAGCCCCTGAACAACGTCCTGGGCGAATACCTGGCCAAGAACGGCAAGACCCAGCTGCGCATCGCCGAGACCGAGAAGTACGCCCACGTGACCTTCTTTTTCTCCGGCGGCCGCGAAGAGCCCTTCGAAGGCGAAGAGCGCATCCTCATTCCTTCGCCCAAGGTCGCGACCTATGACCTGCAGCCTGAGATGAGCGCTCCCGAGGTCACCGACAAGATCGTCGACGCCATCGAGAACCAGCGCTACGACGTCATCATGGTGAACTACGCCAATGGCGACATGGTCGGCCACACCGGTGTCTTCGCAGCTGCGGTCAAGGCCGTGGAATGCCTGGACACCTGCATGGGCCGCATCGTCACCGCACTGGACAAGGTTGGTGGCGAAGCGCTGATCACCGCCGACCACGGCAATGTCGAGCAGATGGAAGACGAAGTCACCGGCCAGGCACACACCGCCCATACCTGTGAGCCCGTGCCCTTCATCTATGTCGGCAAGCGCGCCGTGAGCCTGCGTGAAGGCGGCGTGCTGGCGGACGTGGCACCGACCATGCTGACCCTCATGGGCCTGCCGATACCTGCGGAAATGACCGGCAAGAGCATCATCGAACTGAAATAAGCGACGCCGACCGCGCGAATTCCACGCGTGTCATCAGGAAACGCCCCGAAGCCTCGGCCCGGGGCGTTTTTTTTGCCGTGCGCGACGGGCATACTAGGCCAGTCCTTTCCCCAGGTGCCGCCTGCCCCATGTTTCGCGCCCTCACACTCGCAGTTCTTGTCAGCCTGATCGGTCCGGTCATGGCCGACCAGCGCGCCGAAACCCAGCAACAGCTCCAGCAAGCCGAGAAGGACATTGCCGAGCTGAAAAAACTGCTGCAGCAAATCCAACAGGAAAAATCCGGTGTCCAGCAGGAACTGAAGAAGTCCGAGACGGAAATGGGCAACCTGGAGCAGCAAGTGAAGGAGCTGCAGCAGGAGCTCGAAAAGAGCGAAGGCGAAGTCAGGCGCATGAACGAGGAGAAAAAAAAACTCCAGGACGCGCGCCTTGAACAGCAGCGACTGATCGCTATCCAGGCCCGTGCGGCTTACCAGAGCGGGCGTCAGGAGTACGTCAAACTGCTGCTCAACCAGCAGCACCCCGAGAAGTTCGCCCGCACCCTCACCTATTACGACTACCTGAGCCAGGCCCGCCTGGAGCAGCTCAACGCCTTCAATGAAACCTTGCGCCAGCTGAGCAACGTCGAGCGCGACATCGTCGATCAGCAAAACCAGCTCAACGAGCAGAAAAGCGCTCTGGAAGGTCGTCGAGAGCAGCTCGCCGAACTACGCAAGGAGCGCCAACTGGCACTGGCCAAGCTCAACAAGGACCTCGGCGAACGCGACCGCTCGCTCAAGTCGCGCCAGGAAGAACAGGCCGACCTGGCCAAGGTACTCAAGACCATCGAAGAGACCCTGGCCCGCCAGGCCAGGGAAGCGCGCGAAGCCGAAGAAGCACGCAAACGCGCCCTTGCCGAACAACAGCGCCAGCTGCGTGAACAGCCATCCGGCTCGAAGCCCTCGACCAGCGGCCCGCTGGTTTCCAGCACCGGCGGCAACTTCGGCGGCCCCTTCGCCAAGGCCCGCGGCCAGTTGCCCTGGCCGGTGGATGGCCGCCTGGTGGCCCGCTTTGGCTCAGCCCGCGGCGGCGACTCGCGGACCAAATGGGATGGCGTAATGATCGGCGCTCCCGCCGGTAGCCAGGTACGCGCCGTGCACGGTGGCCGCGTGGTTTTCGCGGACTGGTTGCGTGGCGCCGGCCTGCTGGTCATCCTCGACCATGGCAATGGTTACTTGAGCCTTTACGGCCACAATCAACGTTTACTGAAGAACGCCGGCGATGTGGTGAAGGCCGGCGAATCGATCGCGACCGTCGGCGCCAGCGGCGGGCAGGAAACGCCAGCCCTTTATTTCGCCATTCGCCAACAGGGCCGCCCAACCGACCCGGCACAGTGGTGCCGAGCGCAAGGATAAGCGCCACCTCATTCAGCAGGAGTTAGTTCGCATGCCGCATCTGTCCCGCCTCACACCCCTGGCCATGGCGCTCGTGCTGCTTGGCGGCGCTCAGTACTCCATGGCCGCCGGGGAGCCGGCACCCCCTCCCGCGCCAGCGGTGAGCGGCAAGGCGCCCTTGCCCCTGGATGAGCTGCGCACCTTCGCCGAGGTCCTCGACCGGATCAAATCCGCCTACGTCGAGCCGGTGGATGACAAAACCCTGCTGGAAAATGCCATCAAGGGCATGCTTAGCAACCTCGACCCGCACTCGGCCTACCTGGAGCCGGAAGATTTCCAGGAGCTGCAGGAAAGCACCAGCGGCGAGTTCGGCGGCCTGGGTATCGAAGTGGGCGCCGAGGACGGCTTCGTCAAGGTCGTCTCGCCCATCGACGACACTCCGGCGTCCAAGGCCGGCATCCAGCCCGGCGACCTGATCGTGAAGATCGACGGCCAGCCCACCAAGGGCATCTCGCTGATGGAAGCGGTGGACAAGATGCGCGGCAAAGCCGGCAGCAGCATCGTCCTGACCCTCGTGCGCGACGGCGGCCAGCCGTTCGACGTGAAACTGACCCGCGCGGTGATCAAGGTCAAGAGCGTGAAGAGCCAACTGCTCGACAACACCTACGGCTACCTGCGCATCACCCAGTTCCAGGTCAACACCGGCGAAGAGGTCGGCAAGGCGCTGGCCAAGCTGCGCAAGGAAAACGGCAACAAGAAACTCAGTGGCCTCGTCCTCGACCTGCGCAACAACCCCGGCGGGGTACTGCAGGCCGCGGTCGAAGTCTCCGACCACTTCCTCAGGAAAGGCCTGATCGTCTACACCAAGGGCCGCATCGCCAACTCCGAACTGCGCTTCTCCGCCGACCCGGCCGACGCCAGCGAGGGCGTGCCGCTGGTCGTGCTGATCAACGGCGGTAGTGCATCGGCCGCGGAGATCGTTGCCGGCGCCCTGCAGGACCACAAGCGTGGCGTGCTCATGGGTACCGACAGCTTTGGCAAAGGCTCGGTGCAGACCGTGCTGCCGCTGAACAACGACCGTGCGCTGAAGCTGACCACTGCGCTCTACTACACCCCGAACGGCCGTTCCATCCAGGCCCAGGGCATCGTGCCCGACATCGAGGTGACGCGCGCCAAGGTGACCCGTGAACAGGACGGCGAAAACTTCAAGGAAGCCGATCTTGCCGGTCACCTCGGCAATGGCAATGGCGGTGCAGATCGCCCCAGCGCGGACAAGGTGCAGAGCAAGCAGCCGCGCCCGCAGGACGACGACTACCAGTTGAGCCAGGCCCTGAACCTGCTGAAAGGCCTGAACGTCACTCGCGAGAACTGAAGTGCGCTGCAGAACCTGGCTGCTGACGCTGTGGTTTGGCGTGCTGGCAGCCGGGAACTGTCTGGCGGTCGAACAGACCAGCCCGCCGAACCCACCGGCGCGCATCGCCCTGATCATCGACGACCTCGGGCAAACGCCGACACGCGACCGCCGCGTTCTCGCCCTGCCCGGTCCAGTTGCCCTCGCCATAATCCCGGACACGCCCCACGCCTTTGAGCTGGCCGAAGCCACCTACGCCGCCGGCAAGACCGTAATGCTGCACCTGCCGATGGACCCGGCCGACGGCCCATACGCCTGGCATCCGCAACTGACCATCGAGGAACTGCAGCACCGCCTGGAAGCAGCCCTGCAACGCGTCCCCCACGCGCGCGGCCTGAATAACCATATGGGCAGCCGCATGACGTCGCAGCGTCCAGCCATGGCCTGGCTGATGAAAACGCTCCAGCAACAGCACCGGTTCTTCATCGACAGCCGCACCAGCGCCACAACCGTGGCGGCCGCCGAAGCTCAGAAGATCGGCCTGGCCAGCCTCTCGCGGGATATTTTCCTGGACGACGACCCCAGCCCTGCGGCCATCGCTTCACAATTCGCCGCCGGACTGAAGCTGGCACGCAAGCAGGGTTCAGCCGTGATGATCGGCCATCCTTACCCGGCGACCCTTGAACTGCTGGAACGCGAGTTGCCGCGATTACGCGCGCAGGGCATCGAACTGATCGACGTGGAAATGCTCATCGCCCTGCGCGGCAACCGTGCCATGGCGGCCCATGGCAAGGGCGGGGTTTACAGGAATCAGTTGTAGGGGCAGGACAGTTCCTTGTGGGGACGAATGAATTAGCTCTGTCCGCGTTAAGCGTTGCAAGTGGCTGCATTCCTTGTAGGAGCGAGGGGCATCCCTCACCCCGACCCTCTCCCAGAGGGAGAGGGGATTAATCCACGCCACCGGGCGCATTTCTCGTGGGGGCGAATTCATTCGCGAAAGCAGGCCGAAGGTCTGCCCTCCAAGCTCCGAGCTCCGAGCTCCGAGCTCCGAGCAGGCTCGGACTTCCCTCACCCCCAGCCCTCTCCCTGAGGGAGAGCGGAGTTGCTCAGAGATAGTTCTGCGTGACGTCGTCGACGAAGCCTTCGCTGCGCATCTGGTCCAACGCTTTCTGCAGGCGCTCGATCACCTCGTCCGGGGTGTCTTTGTTGAAGGCCAGGTACAGCTCCGCTTCGTTGAAGCGCAGCACCGTCTGCAGACCGCTGACACCTTCCTGCTTGGCCAGGTAACGCCCAACCGGATCGGTGGTGGCCCACAGGTCGATCTGCCCCTTGAGCAGCTTCTTCACGTTCTCCTGGTCGCGCAGCGCGTTCTGTGGTGCGATGCCCTGGCTCTCCAGGTGCTGGCTGACCGCATCGTTCTTATAGGCACCGATGCGGTATTGCGCGGCACTCTTCAGGTCCTTGACGCTGAGGTTGTTGCCCGGTGCCGCCAGGAGTACCCAGCCGGTCTTGGCGATCGGACCAACCCATTTGAACAGCGGTTGACGCTCGGCGGTGAAGGTGGTCGAGAACAGGCCGTAGTTCGGCTTGTCCAGGGTCAGGCGATAGAGGCGGTCCCAGGGAAAGCGCAGCGTCAGGCTGTAATTGACGCCGGCCCGCTTGAACATCTCGCGCACGATATCCGCACTGATACCGTCGATACCGTCATCGCGGGCGAAGTTCTTGTCGTCCACCGCCATGTTGAAGGGCGGGAAATTCTCGGTGAGCAACACCACCTTGTAGTCGGCCGGCAACTCAGCGCGGGCCCCAAAGGCGAAGCACATCAGGCCCACGGTCAGGGCACGTTGTAACAACTTCTGCATTGTCATACCGCTCGCTTGGATTTGTGATTGTGGCTAGCGGCGTCCCTGCATGGGCCGGAGCCCACAGACGTACGACACGATCCGTCCTGCCTTCCATGGCAAGCGACCGGCTTGTGGCCGGTCGCTGGGGTCTTACAGATAGCTATTGAGAATCTCGTCGACGAAACCTTCGCTGCGCATCTGGTCGAGCGCGGCCTGCAGCTTCTGGACAACCGCATCCGGCACGTCCTTGTTCAGCGCCAGGTACAGCTCGGCCTGGTTGAAGCGCAGTACGGTCTTCAGGCCGGCAACACCTTCTTGCTTGGCCAGGTAGCGTCCAGCCGGGTCGCCCGTGGCCCAGAGATCGATCTGGCCCTTCTCCAGCTTCCTGGCGTTTTCCTGATCGCGCAGCGCCGTGATGGGTTCCAGCTTCTGCTGGGCGAGGTATTCGGCAATGGCATCGCCCTTGTAGGCGCCGATCTTGTACTTCCGGGCTTCTTCGAGGCTGGCCAGGCTGATCGGGCTATCGCCGCGCGCCAGCAGGATCCAGTCGTCCGGACCGATCGGGCCGACCCACTTGAAGGACTGCTCACGCTCTGGCAGCCGCGCGGTCACGAACACGCCATAACCCGGCTTTTCCAGCGCCAGCTTGTAGATACGATCCCAGGGGAAGCGAAGGGTCAGGCTGTACTTGACCCCGGCACGCTTGAACATCTCGCGCACGATGTCGACGGCGATGCCATCGATATTGTCTTCCTGGGCAAAGTTCTTGCCGTTGATTGCCATGTTGTACGGCGGGAAGTTTTCAGTCAGCAGGACGACGTTGTAATTCTCATCCACTTGGGCACGAGCCGCGCCAGCGAGCACCATCAGGGTACCGGCCAGGGCGAGCAGCAAGCGTTTCGGCATTTACGACTACCTTCCAGGGGAGATGGGAAATGTGCTGAGCTTAACCTCGCTGGCGCAAGATTCGGGCATCAGCAGCCCAGGCTGCGAAATCCGTCACGCGGCGCAGCCTGGGTGAGAGGGACGCAAGAATCGTGCTCAGCGCACCACGATGCCACGGCTGGCCAGGTAGGCCTTGGCCTCCGGCACGGTGTACTCACCGAAGTGGAAGATGCTCGCCGCCAGAACGGCGTCGGCCTTGCCTTCGAGAATGCCTGCGGCGAGGTGCTCGAGATTGCCGACGCCGCCAGAGGCGATCACCGGGATGCCCACGGCCTCGGAGATAGCGCGGGTGACGCCGAGGTCATAACCGCTCTTGACGCCATCCTGGTCCATGCTGGTGAGCAGGATTTCGCCGGCACCCAGGTCTTCCATCTTCGAGGCCCAGGCCACGGCATCCAGGCCGGTGGGCTTGCGCCCGCCATGGGTGAAGATTTCCCAGCGCGGTGTTTCGCCGGGGGCGGAGACCTTCTTCGCGTCGATGGCGACCACGATGCACTGTGAGCCGAAGCGCGACGCGGCCTCGCCCACGAACTCAGGGGTGAACACGGCGGCGGTATTGATCGACACCTTGTCGGCACCCGCGTTGAGCAGGTTGCGGATGTCCTGCACGGTACGCACGCCGCCACCCACTGTCAGCGGGATAAACACCTGGCTGGCCATGCGCTCGACGGTATGCAGGGTGGTGTCGCGGCCGTCGACACTGGCGGTGATGTCGAGAAAGGTGATCTCGTCAGCGCCCTGCTCATCGTAACGACGGGCGATTTCCACCGGGTCGCCGGCGTCGCGGATGTTCTCGAACTTGACGCCCTTGACCACGCGGCCGTTGTCGACGTCGAGGCAAGGGATGATGCGTTTTGCCAGTGCCATAACTGTGTTCTCGTTGGATGGGTCGGGCGGCGTTCTGCGGAGCGGAGCGATACCCATCAGCCTCGCTGATCGGGGCTCCTTCGGTGGGTTACGCCGCTGCGCGGCTAACCCACCCTACATGCTTGTTAACCCTTGTAGTTATCGCAGAAAGCCTGGGCCTCAGCGACGTCCAGGGTGCCTTCATAGATCGCACGGCCGGTGATGGCACCGATGATGCCCGGGGCCTTGGCGGCCAGCAGCTTCTCGATATCGCCGAGGTTGTGGATACCGCCCGAGGCGATCACCGGGATCTTGCTGGCAGCGGCCAGGGCGGCGGTGGCTTCGACGTTGCAGCCCTGCATCATCCCGTCCTTGGCGATGTCGGTGTAGACGATCGCGGCTACGCCATCGGCCTCGAAACGCTTGGCCAGGTCGACCGCCTGCACGGTGCTGACTTCGGCCCAACCGTCGGTGGCGACGAACCCGTCCTTGGCATCCAGGCCGACGATCACCTTGCCGGGGAACGCCTTGCACGCCTCGGTGACGAATTCCGGTTGTTTGACTGCCTTGGTGCCGATGATCACGTAGCTCACACCAGCGCGCACATAGTGCTCGATGGTTTCCAGCGAGCGGATGCCGCCGCCGATCTGGATCGGCAGGTTCGGGTAACGCTTGGCGATGGCGGTAACGACTTCACCGTTGACCGGCTGGCCTTCGAAAGCGCCGTTCAAGTCCACCAGGTGCAGGCGACGGCAGCCGCCCTCCACCCACTTGGCGGCCATGCTCACCGGGTCGTCGGAGAACACGGTGGAATCTTCCATACGGCCCTGGCGCAGACGCACGCAGGCGCCGTCCTTCAGATCGATAGCGGGGATAATCAGCATCGGTTCAACCTGTTCGAAGTCAGTGATATCGGGATCGGCGCTCAGCTCTTCTCGAGCGCCCACAAGTCGCTTTCGATGCTTTCGAACCTGTCTTTCAGGTGCGCCTGCACATCGGAAATCGCCTTGTTGTAGAAATGCGGCGCGAACTCCTGAGCGAAGAAATCCAGGAGTTCCTCAGCCTCGAAGGAGCCCAGCTCCAACTCGAAGCGGTCCGCCATGAAACGCTTGATCGCCAGCACGGCGCCTTGGGTCTGCTCAGCGTCGAGTCGCAGGGTCGGTGCCTTCTTCGCCCGGCTCATGGGCTTACCAGCGCCCGTCCCAGGCGGCGAAGTTCTGCAGCAACTGCAGGCCGTGGGTATGGCTCTTCTCCGGGTGGAACTGCACCGCGAAGCGCGAGCCCTCGGCCAGGGCAGCGGCGAAGTCCTTGCCGTAGTGGCCGCGACCGACTACCTGCTTGGGATTGCCGGCCTCGATGTAATAGCTGTGCACGAAGTAGAAACGCGCCAGATCCGGAATGCTGTGCCAGAGCGGATGGTCGACCGTCTGCTGCACTTCGTTCCAGCCCATGTGCGGCACCTTGAGGTGCTCACCGTCCTCGATCAGATCCTTGCCGAAGAAGCGCACCTGGCCAGGGAACAGGCCGATGCAATCGACGCCGTCGTTCTCTTCACTGTGCTCCAGCAGCGCCTGCATGCCGACGCAGATGCCGAGGAACGGACGATCCTTGCTGACTTCGGGCACCAGGGTGTCGAAGCCGAGGCGACGGATTTCCGCCATGCAGTCGCGAATCGCGCCCACACCCGGGAAGACCACGCGGTCCGCCTCGCGGATCACGCTGGCATCGCTGGTAACCAGCACGCGGCCGGCACCGACGTGTTCGAGGGCCTTGGCAACCGAGTGCAGGTTGCCCATGCCGTAATCGATGACTGCAACCGTCTGCATCAGAGCACGCCCTTGGTGGAAGGCATCTGCCCGACCATGCGCGGATCGCGCTCGACGGCCATGCGTAGGGCGCGGCCGAAGGCCTTGAACACGGTTTCGATCTGGTGGTGGGTGTTGTGCCCGCGCAGGTTATCGATGTGCAGGCTCACCAGGGCGTGGTTGACGAAGCCCTGGAAGAACTCCTGGAACAGGTCGACGTCGAATCCACCGACCACGGCGCGGGTGAACGGCACGTGCATCTGCAGGCCCGGGCGACCGGAGAAGTCGATCACCACGCGCGACAGGGCCTCATCCAGCGGCACATAGGAGTGGCCGTAGCGGACGATGCCCTTCTTGTCGCCGATGGCCTGGGTGAAGGCCTGGCCGAGGGTAATGCCGACGTCTTCGACAGTGTGGTGGTCGTCGATATGCAGATCGCCCTTGCACTCGATGTCCAGGTCGATCAGTCCATGGCGGGCGATCTGGTCGAGCATGTGCTCCAGAAAGGGCACGCCGATATCGAAGCGTGCTTTACCAGTGCCATCCAGGTTAATCGAGACCTTGATCTGGGTCTCCAGGGTGTTGCGTTCGACGGACGCCGTACGTTCGGCCATCACCAGCTCCACAAAAAAGGCTCACGAAAAAAGTTTGCCATTATAGGCCGCAGCCTGTGGACGCGGCTACCGACAGCGGTCGGCGGGGATTACACTGCCCGCCCCGCCCGCAATCGCCTCCTGGAGCCGCCATGCCCGTGATCGTCGAAACCGTCAGCGCCCCCTCCGCGCAGGATCGCAGCGACCTGGAGAAGATCTATGCCGATGCGCCGGACTGGCTCCTGCCGCCGTTCGCCGACGCCGGGGAACTGATCGGGCAGGGCATTGCTCGCGGCCAATTGCTGGCGGGGCGCTTCAACGATCGCCTGCTGGGCGCCGCGCTGCTGGAAAAAGGCGAAGACCACTGGCGGTTATCGCACCTCTGCGTCCGCAAGGTCACCCGCCAACGCGGTGTGGGCCGCCGCCTGGTGGACGAAGCCACGCGCCTGGCCCGTGAAGCCGGCAAGCCGCTGCGCCTCGCCGCACCGCGCGACCATCTGGAAACCCAGGCCCTGGCAGCGCGCCTGCACCTGCCGCTGGACCCACTTTGAACAACCACCTCTCGTAGGATCGAGGGGGACGCCGAGTTCTTGCTCGCGAACCGGAAAGAACAGGACAGGCGCTTCGCGAGCGAGCTCGCTCCTACAGCATGTGCATGCCCACGCCGCAGGTTGGGCAGGGCACCGCGAAGCCCAACACCTATTTCCACGCCGCTTCGCTGGCCTTCACTACGTTCAGCTCCAACCTGCGCCGAATCACGCTGAACCGTCGGCCGCTTTTGCCCTCCAAAGACCCAACTGCCGCAAACCGAGCCAGCGGCCGCCACACGCCATCGCCTTTGACCCGGCGCTATACTCGGCGACTTGAAATCCAACGATCCATCACAAGGACCGGTCAATGAAAGCCTTCGGCAAAATCCTGGGCCTAACCCTCCTCGGGCTGCTGTTGATCATCGTGGCCCTGGGCTTCGCCCTGACCCACCTGTTCGACCCCAACGACTACAAGGACGAGATCCAGCAACTGGCCCGCGACAAGGCCAACCTGGAACTTACCCTGAAAGGCGACATCGGCTGGAGCCTCTTCCCCTGGCTGGGCCTCGAACTGCATCAGGCCACCCTCGCCAGCGCCGTGACGCCTGAAAAACCCTTCGCCGACCTCGACATGATCGGCCTTTCCGTCCGCGTGCTGCCGCTACTGCGTCGCGAAGTGCAGATGAGCGACATCCGCGTCGAAGGCCTCAACCTGACCCTGCAGCGCGACGAAAAGGGCCAAGGCAACTGGGAAGATATCGGCCGTCCCGCGAAGGCCCCAGCCTCCGCGCCCGCCGGCAGTCCTGCGCCGACAGATCAGCCGGCCCAGGCCCCCGCTGCGAAGCAAGAGTCTCGCCCGATCAAACTCGATATCGACAGCCTCACCGTCCACAACGCACGCATCGATTACACCGACGCCAAGAGCGGACAGCAGTTCAGCGCCGAAGGTATCGAGCTGTCCACGGGCGCCATCCGCGAAGGCGCCAGCATCCCGCTCAAGCTCAGCGCCTTCTTCGGTACCAATCAACCAGTGCTGCGCGCCAAGACCGAGCTCACTGGCAAGCTACGCTTCGATCGTGCCCTCAAGCGCTACCAGCTCGAAGACCTCAAGCTCAACGGCGAGGCCTCCGGCGAGCCGCTCAAGGGCAAGACCGTCGCCTTCAGCGCGCAGGGCCAACTGCTGGCCGACCTGGCCGCCAACGTCGCCGAATGGGACAGCCTCAAGCTCTCGGCCAACCAGCTGCGCGCACTGGGCGAACTCAAGGTGCACGACCTGGACAAGACCGCGCGCCTGGAAGGCGGGCTGTCCATCGCCCCGCTCAACCTGCGGGAGTTCCTCGATGGCGTAGGCGTCGAGCTGCCCCCCATGAGCGATGCAGCCAGCCTGCAGAAGTTCGAACTGGTCTCCAAGCTTGCCGGCAGCCCGGACAGCATTGCCTTCGAGGGACTCAATCTCAAACTCGATGGCAGCACCCTCAGCGGTCGTGTCGCCGTCGCCAGCTTTGCCAACAAGGCCGTCCGCGTGCAGCTCAAGGGCGACCAACTCGACCTTGATCGCTACCTGCCGCCCAAGGCTGAAGAGAAGGAAAAGGCCGTCGCCAGCACTGCCCGCCAGGCCGAGGTAAAAAGCACCGTCGACGCTGCCAGCCAGGGCAATACTCCACTGCCCAATGCCCCGACCCAGCAAGCCTGGAGCGAAGACCCGGTCCTGCCCATGGACCAGCTGCGCAAGCTGGACCTCGAGGCCACGCTGAACTTCGGCCAGCTCACCGTGAACAAGCTGCCGATGAGCGACGTCAGCCTCAAGGCCAACGGCAAAGGCGGCCTGGTGACCCTGGAAGACATGCGCGGCGAGCTGTTCGGCGGCAACTACCAGGCCAGCGCACAGATCGACGTGCGCCCGGCCGTGCCGCTGATGACCGCGAAGAAGCGCGTCAGCAACGTCCCCGTGGACCAGCTGCTCAAAGCCATCGAGCAGAAGCCACCGGTCAGGGGCCAGATGGACATGAATGCCGATATCAGCACCAGCGGCAACAGCATGAAAGCCTGGATAGACGGCCTGAACGGCACCGCCAGCTTCGCACTGAATGACGGCGCCCTACTCGACGCCAACCTCGAACTGCAACTCTGCCAAGGCATCGCCACGCTCAACCGCAAAGTCCTGAGCAACGGCCATGGCGGCAAGGAAACGCCATTCGAAGAGCTCAAAGGCTCGCTCGTCTTCCACAATGGCGTCGCCAACAACCCCGACCTCAAGGCCCGCATCCCCGGGCTCACCGTCCAGGGCAATGGCGATGTCGATCTGCGCGTCCTCGGCCTCGACTATCGCCTGGGCATCACCATCGAAGGCGACAAGAGCGAAATGCCGGACCCGGCCTGCCAGGTCAATGAACGCTACGTTGGCATCGAGTGGCCGCTGCGCTGCCGCGGTCCGCTGGAACTGGGCGCCAAGGCCTGCCGCCTGGACAAGGACGGCATGGGCAAAATCGCTGCCAAGCTGGCCGGCGACAAGCTGAACGAGAAACTGGAAGAGAAACTGGGCGACAAGGTCAGCCCGGAACTCAAGGACGCACTCAAGGGGCTGTTCAAACAATGACCCCCGAGCAGTTCTCCAACGCCGTCCTCGACTGGTACGACAGCCACGGCCGCAAGGACCTGCCTTGGCAGCTGGGCATCACGCCCTACCGCGTCTGGGTATCGGAAATCATGCTGCAGCAGACCCAGGTCAGCACCGTCCTGGGCTACTTCGACCGTTTCATGGAAGCCCTGCCCAGCGTGCAGGCCCTGGCCGACGCGCCGGAGGACGAAGTCCTGCACCTGTGGACCGGCCTCGGCTACTACACCCGCGCGCGCAACCTGCAGAAGACCGCGCAACGCGTGGTTGCCGAATTCGGCGGCGAGTTCCCCCGCGATGTCGATCAGCTCGCCGAGCTGCCAGGCATCGGTCGCTCCACCGCTGGCGCCATCGCCAGCCTGTCGATGGGCCTGCGCGCACCGATCCTCGACGGCAACGTCAAGCGCGTGCTGGCTCGATATGTCGCCCAGGAGGGCTACCCCGGCGAACCGAAGGTGGCCAAGCAACTCTGGGATGTCGCCGAACGCTTCACCCCGCAGACCCGTGTGAACAACTACACCCAGGCGATGATGGATCTAGGCGCGACCCTGTGCACCCGGAGCAAGCCCAGCTGCCTGCTGTGTCCACTACAGAGCGGCTGCAAGGCGCACCAACTCGGCCGGGAGACCGCCTACCCTGCCCCCAAACCGCGCAAGGCAATTCCACAGAAACGCACGCTGATGCCCTTGCTGGCCACCCGCGACGGCGCAATCCTGCTTTACCGGCGCCCTTCCAGCGGACTCTGGGGCGGGCTCTGGAGCTTGCCCGAACTGGACGACCTCGACGCCCTCGCCCCGCTCGCCAGCCAGCACGCCCTCAGCCTGGGCGAACGCCGTGCACTGCCAGGCCTGACCCACACCTTCAGCCATTTCCAGTTGGCCATCGAGCCCTGGCTGGTCCAGGTGGCGGGCAGCGCCCCCGCCGTGGCCGAGGGCGATTGGCTCTGGTATAACCTCGCCACCCCGCCGCGCCTGGGCCTCGCCGCTCCGGTGAAGAAGCTGCTCAAGCGCGCCGCCGACGTGTTGAACGCAGGAGAGATGTCATGACTCGCACCGTAATGTGCCGCAAATACAAAGAGGAACTGCCGGGCCTGGCACGTCCACCATACCCGGGCGCCAAGGGCGAGGACCTCTTCAACCACGTCTCGCAGAAAGCCTGGGACGAGTGGCAGAAGCACCAGACCATGCTCATCAACGAGCGTCGCCTGAACATGATGAATGCCGAGGATCGCAAGTTCCTCCAGACGGAAATGGACAAGTTCCTTTCCGGCGAGGAGTACGCCAAAGCCGAGGGTTATGTACCCCCGAGCGCGTAAGCGCCCGGAATAACTAAAATTTTTTTCAAAAGGCGCTTGACTCCCCCCCGGCAAATCCGTTTAATAGCGCCCCGTTGCCCAGGTAGCTCAGTCGGTAGAGCAGGGGATTGAAAATCCCCGTGTCGGCGGTTCGATTCCGTCCCTGGGCACCACTAATACCGAACAAAAAGCCTCAGCCAAGTGCTGGGGCTTTTTGCTTTCCGGGGCAAGAATCCCGCTTTACCTGTAGGAGCGAGCTTGCTCGCGAAAAGGTCCGGTTCGCGAGCAAGCTCGCTCCTACGAGAACGATATCGCGCAACAGGATTGCCGGACGCCCCGACCGCATCCTCCCCCCTTCTTTTCCGATTCCGCGACAACCAACTGCAGCGATGCGACAACCTCGACCGCAGAGCCTGTCCGGGGCCCGCTGCACGCTTGGCGCTCAACAAACCGCTGTGCTAGCTTCCCGCATCGCCAGGACGGCTGAAAATAGCCGCCGGAGCGCCCCGAACAAGAAGAGGACCCCTTAATGGCCCAAGCCACGCCTGCGCTTGAAATCCGCAACCTGCACAAACGCTACGGCGACCTTGAAGTGCTCAAGGGCATTTCCCTGACCGCACGAGACGGCGACGTCATCTCGATTCTCGGCTCCTCCGGCTCAGGCAAGTCCACCTTCCTGCGCTGCATCAACCTGCTGGAAAACCCACACCAGGGGCAGATCTTCGTCGCAGGTGAAGAGCTCAAGCTCAAGCCCAGCAAGTCCGGTGAACTGGTCGCCGCAGACAACAAGCAGATCAATCGCATGCGCAGCGAGATCGGCTTCGTGTTCCAGAACTTCAACCTCTGGCCGCACATGACGGTGCTCGACAACATCATCGAGGCCCCGCGTCGCGTACTGGGCCAGAGCAAGGCAGAAGCCACCGAAATGGCCGAGGCCCTGCTGGCCAAGGTCGGCATCGGCGACAAGCGCCACGTTTACCCCACCCAGCTTTCCGGCGGCCAGCAGCAACGCGCGGCCATCGCCCGAACCCTGGCCATGCAACCCAAGGTCATCCTGTTCGACGAACCCACCTCGGCGCTCGACCCCGAGATGGTACAAGAAGTGCTTAACGTGATCCGCGCGCTGGCCGAAGAAGGCCGCACTATGCTGTTGGTCACCCACGAGATGAACTTCGCCCGTCATGTGTCCAGCGAAGTGGTGTTTCTCCACCAGGGGTTGGTGGAGGAACAGGGTCCGCCGCAGCAGGTGTTCGAAAACCCGCAATCGGCGCGCTGTAAACAATTCATGTCCAGCAATCGCTAAACACGGAGCAAGATCGAATGAAGAACTACAAGAAGATTCTGCTGGCTGCAGCCGCAACCCTGGCTTTCGGCACCAGCGCCGTAGCCGCCGACAAGTTGAAGATCGGTACCGAAGGTGCCTACCCACCCTTCAACCTGATCGATGCCAGCGGCCAGGTCGGCGGCTTCGACGTCGAGATCGCCCAAGCCCTGTGCGCCAAGATGAAGGCCGAGTGTGAAGTGGTCACTTCCGACTGGGACGGCATCATCCCGGCCCTGAACGCCAAGAAGTTCGACTTCCTCGCCGCCTCCATGTCGGTCACCGAAGAACGCAAGCAGGCGGTTGACTTCACCGACCCCTACTACACCAACAAACTGCAGTTCGTTGCCCCGAAAGGCACCGAATTCAAGACCGACAAGGCCAGCCTGAAAGGCAAGGTAATCGGCGCCCAGCGAGCAACCATCGCCGGCACCTGGCTGGAAGACAACATGGCCGACATCGTCGACATCAAGCTCTACGACACCCAGGAAAACGCCTACCTCGACCTGTCCTCCGGCCGTGTCGATGCCGTGCTGGCCGACAAGTTCGTCAACTGGGAATGGCTGAAGAGCGACGCCGGCAAGGACTTCGAGTTCAAGGGCGACCCGGTGTTCGACAACGACAAGATCGCCATTGCCGTGCGCAAGGGTGACCCACTGCGTGAGAAGCTGAACACCGCACTGAAGGAAATTGTCGCTGACGGCACCTACAAGAAGATCAACGACAAATACTTCCCCTTCAGCATCTATTGACCTGCCCACCGGTGCCGCCTGATGGCGGCACCGGCACCTGACCTCCTATGACCCTAGATCTCTACGGATTCGGTCCAGCCCTAGCCGCGGGCACACTCATGACCATCAAGCTGGCGCTGTCCGCGCTCTCGGTGGGTCTGGTGCTCGGCCTGCTCGGTGCGCTGGCCAAGACTTCCCCCGTCAAGCCTCTGCAATGGCTCGGCGGCACCTACTCAACCCTCGTCCGGGGCGTCCCCGAACTGCTCTGGGTCCTGCTGATCTACTTCGGCACGGTCAACCTGATGAACTCGCTGGGCGAATGGCTCGGCATGCCGGGGCTGGAACTCAACGCCTTCGCCGCCGGCACCATCGCCCTCGGCTTGTGCTTCGGCGCCTACGCCACTGAAGTGTTCCGCGGCGCCATCCTGGCCATTCCCAAGGGGCACCGCGAAGCCGGTATGGCCCTGGGCCTGTCCAAGAGCCGCATCCTCTGGCGCCTGATCCTGCCGCAGATGTGGCGCATCGCCCTGCCGGGCCTGGGCAACCTGTTCATGATCCTGATGAAGGACACCGCACTGGTCTCGGTCATCGGCCTCGAAGAGATCATGCGCCGCTCGCAGATCGCGGTTACCGCGAGTAAGCAGCCGTTCACCTTCTACATGGTCGCTGCCTTCATCTACCTCGGCCTGACCATCCTCGCGATGATCGGCCTGTACTGGCTGGAGAAGCGCGCAGGCCGCGGCTTCAAGCGGAGCGCAGCATGAACTGGGAAGTCATCATCAAGTACCTGCCGCAGCTATCCCAGGGGGCACTGCTGACCCTGGAGCTGGTAGCGATCTCCGTCATCGCCGGCCTGATCCTCGCACTGCCCATGGGCATCGCCCGTGCGTCCCGACACTGGTACGTGCGCGCCCTGCCTTACGGCTACATATTCTTCTTCCGCGGCACGCCGCTGCTGGTGCAGCTGTTCCTCGTCTACTACGGCCTGGCGCAGTTCGATGTCGTACGCAAAGGGCCGCTCTGGCCGTACCTGCGAGATCCCTTCTGGTGCGCCGTCATCACCATGACGCTGCACACCGCAGCCTATATCGCGGAGATCCTGCGTGGCGCCATCCAGGCGGTTCCGCCAGGCGAGATCGAGGCGGCACGAGCGCTCGGCATGTCGCGGGCGCAGGCACTGTTCTACATCATCCTGCCGCGTGCGGCGCGCATCGGCCTGCCGGCCTACAGCAACGAGGTGATCCTGATGGTCAAGGCCAGCGCCCTGGCCAGCACCGTGACCATGCTCGAACTGACCGGCATGGCACGCACCATCATCGCCCGCACCTACATGCCGGTTGAGATCTTCTTCGCCGCCGGCCTGTACTACCTGCTGCTTGCCTACATCCTGGTGCGCGCCTTCCGCCTGCTGGAACGCCGGCTGCGGGTCGACGCCCTGCAGGGCCGCTGATGCGGGGAGCCCCTCATCGCAATGCAGATGAGGGGCACTTCAAGCAACGCTATAATCGGCGCCCCCCTTCAACGCTCCACCCAGCATGACCAGCCCAGCGCCTCTACAAGGCCCGCAGCTGCGGGACCGCTTTGCCGCACTCGACCGCTTCCTGCGCGAGCACCAATCCCTCTGGCGCCCCACCCCGTTCACCGAGCGGGAGCTGCCGTGGGAGCGACAGTACCCGGAACTGGCACATTGGCTGCGGCAACGCACACTGGCCGAAGCCGACGCCATCCACAATCACCCGGAACGCCTCGATGCGCCTGCGCCTTATCCACAGCTGGCCGCGCAATCCAGCGAGCTGGCGAGAATCGGCGATCTGCCGGGTGCAGCTGTCGCTGAATTCCCTCCCCGCCTGGCTGTCGACGTGCCCGGGCGCAAATGGCAGCAGATCGAAGCCTTCGCCACCCGCCTGCAGTTCCGCGAAGCGCCTGGCCACTGGCTAGACTGGTGCGCCGGCAAAGGGCATCTCGGTCGGCTGCTGGCCCATGGCGGCACCCGCCTGACGTGCCTGGAACTCGACCCGGCCCTCGTTGCCAACGGCCAGCAACTCAGCCAGCGCCTGGACCTGACTGCGCGTCACGAGCAACAGGATGTACTGGCCGAAAGCGCCGCGAGCCGCCTGCACACTGAACACACGCCGGTTGCGTTGCATGCCTGCGGCGACCTGCATGTGCGCCTGCTGCAACTGGCCAGCGCCGCCGGTTGCCGACAGCTCGCCGTGGCCCCCTGCTGCTACAACCGCATCCAGACCACGCATTACCAACCGCTGTCCGAGACCGCCAAAACCTCGGCGCTGCACCTGACGCAAGCCGATCTGCGCCTGCCACTCAGTGAAACCGTCACTGCCGGCGCCCGCGTCCGGCGCCAGCGCGACCAATCCATGGCCCGTCGCCTGGCTTTCGACCTGCTCCAACGAGAGCTACGCGGCATTGACGAGTACCTGCCCACTCCATCGTTATCCACAGCCTGGCTGGACAAGACCTTCGCCCAATACTGCGCGGACCTCTGCGAGCTGAAGCAGCTGCCCGCTCCCGGCCTGCGCGATTGGGACGCCCTGGAAGCGCAGGGCTGGCAGCGCCTGGCCGAAGTTCGCAACCTCGAACTGCTGCGCTGCCTGTTCCGCCGTCCGCTTGAAGTCTGGCTGCTGCTGGACCGAGCACTCTTCCTGCAAGAACAAGGCTATAGGGTGAGCCTGGGCAATTTCTGCCCGCCACAACTCACCCCGCGCAACCTGCTGCTGCTGGCAGAACGCTGAGCCAGACACCCCGTCGTTCGCCAGCAAGCTGGCTACAAGCGGCGCCAAATGGAGCTCTTACCCCGTAGGAGCGAGCCTGCTCGCGAACGCCCGAAGGCAAAACCTTCGCCAGCAGCTGGCTCCCACAAGAAAAGACGCTGAACTTGCCCACAGAACCTGTGGATAACTCTGTTAATGAAATCTGGGCAAATGCCCCGAAGCCCTCTCCCTGCGCGGCTCCCAGCATCTGAGCGTTTTTTGGACAACCAAATAAAGCCGAAGAAAAACAGCAGGTTATGGATTTCTGCGAAACACCGCACAAAAAACATGTACTAAAGTGCCATTTTCATCGCCATTGTGCATAAGCCATTCCAAGCTCATTCGCGGTTCGAAGAATTGATCACGAGAGAGGTTTACTCGTAACGCCTAATCGCTATAATGGCGGCCCTTTCTAGCCGGTATAGCTCAGCTGGTAGAGCAACTGACTTGTAATCAGTAGGTCCCGGGTTCGACTCCTGGTGCCGGCACCATATAGAACAAGGCCCGCAGCGATGCGGGCCTTTTTCGTTTCTGGCGCAGGCTGGCGCCAGAAACGAAAGCGGCACTACACGAAAGCTATTTTCGGGCTGTCGCGCGACGGCTTAGCGCCCGTCCGAATCCAAGGCCGATGACCCCCGCTATCACTGAGGCGATCAGTACGCCCAGTTTCGCCGCGCTGAGCAGGCTGGCTTCGGCAAATGCCAAGTTGGCGATGAAGATCGACATGGTGAAACCAATCCCGGCCAGGAGACCGATCAGCCACATCCATGACCAGGTCATGCCCTCCGGGAGCCGGCACCAACCAAGGCGCACCAATAGCCAGCTGCAGAGCAGAATGCCGAGCGGCTTGCCCAGGACCAGGGCCAGCGCCACACCGAGCATCACCGTCATAGCCCCGCCTCCGGCCAGATCTACTCCGTCGAGGCTTACCCCGGCATTGGCGAGCGCGAACAGAGGCATCACCCCATACGCGACCCAAGGGTGCAGCGCCAGTTGCACACGAACCACCGGTGGAAGGAGCTCACGCTGTGCGTGGCGAAGCTGCTTGACCGGCGCCATCAGCTGATGCGCGTCGCCAGAATGGTTCTGCTCCTTCTCGGCAAAGTCATTGATGGCGCGAGCCGCGAGGTCCAGCGGGCGCTCGTTGTTCCTGACCGGAAGGACCGGCGTCATGAGCCCAAGCACTACCCCGGCCAGAGTGGGATGCGCGCCGGTCTTCAGCAAGCCGAGCCATAGCACAGCCCCTGGAATCAGGTACGCATAGGCTGAGCCAATGCCGATTCGTTGCAAGCCCAGCACGAGCAGAATGCCAATGCCGGCAATGAGGAAGCCCGTGGCATCGAGGCCTTCCGAATAGAACAAAGCAATGATCAGAACGGCAACGATATCGTCGATGATCGCCAACGCCAGCAAGAACACGCGCACTGAGCCGGGGATCGACTTGCCCAGCAGGGCCAGCACGCCTACCGCGAAGGCGATATCGGTGGCCGTCGGGACCGCCCACCCCTGGCGCAGCCCCTCCGCCCCATTGATCGACAGATACACCAATGCCGGTACCGCCACGCCTCCCAGCGCCGCCGCCATCGGCAGTGCTGCAAGCTTGACGCTGGCCAGCGCGCCCTCATGAATCTCCCGCCGGATCTCCATCCCCACCACCAGGAAGAACACCGTCATCAGCGCATCGTTGATCCAGAAATGCAGCGAGTGCGAGATGACAAAGTCGCCCAGCGCAAAGGACAACGGCATGTGCCAGAGGTGCGTATAGCTGGAAGCGGCAGACGAATTGGCCCAGATCAGGGCAGCAGCGGCTGCGATCAGCAGGACGATGCCGCTGACCGCTTCGATATGCAGGAAATCTTCAAGGGTGCTGAATGCTTTGTCGGCTAAACGTTGCGCAGCCGGCATCGCCTTGCGGGAAGGGTGTTGGTCCATGGTCGCTCGTACTCTGCAGCTGTGCGGCGGCCCGACCAACACAAGAAACCTGTCTGACTGCACGCGCAGACACGACACCCGGCCGTTAACTTACACAGGCGAACGCTGGTTGGCTAGCCGCAGGAGAAGCTCCAGTGGTTCGCCAAGGTGGTTTTGAGTGTTAAGCGCTGCAGTGTGACCCACCGCACCGCCCCATACGCTCCGGCACGGCAACGCAGAACCTTGAGCGATTCAGCACGCCGTAATCACGTGTCCGTCCGTCTAGAAACGAAATCGGGATGTTTAACCGCCTGGCCGACAGGCCCCGTCAAAATAACGACTAGCGGCAGCAACAAGTCGACTCATCGAACCTTCGTGATTGATTTTCCGACGAATTGTCAGTAACGCAACCCCTTGGAGCGAGGCCACTTTTGCAGCCGTAGCACCGAATGGCCAGGGGCGCATCCCGCACCAATCTCGAGCAAACCGCGATCAACGGTCATATGGTCAATCGTTATTTTTCCTAGAACGAGACGATCCAACGCCTCTACCGTTCGTCGCCCATAAGTGTTGGCAACGGGCTCAACCTGATGACGCAGTACAGGGGCACCGGCGGACATAACCCAGCCAGGAGAGGCGCCCCTTCAAGCCGAATTTCGGTGAGCTACGATGCGCAGGATCGCCGCCATCTTGATGGCAGGAGCCTTGTGTGCAGGATGCAACGGACTCGTGAAACCTGAAGTTTCAGGTCCAACCACAGATACTTACTTCTCGATTTTCTCGGGCTTTCCGCTGCCCTACTTCTATATGGCCTCGGCCGTGCAGTGGAACGAGGAATACGCCGTCACCACCGCTCACACGCCGCTGATTCCCTACGAGAAGTACCGCTGCAGCACGGGGTGCGACCTGGTATTCATTCGCCATAAGGCCAACGGCAAAGTGCCGACCTGGCGCACCGCGCAGCCCGGCGAAAGCATCACGGCCGCAGGTGCCAGCCCTTATCTCGTCGGCGGTAGCGGCCGGGGCAAGGTTTATCCCGCGCCCTTCATCAACAGCAATGAAGACAGCGGCGAGCTCTACGCCATTCATGACGCGCCCATCGCCAAAGGCATGTCGGGCGGCCCGGTGTTGGCAGAGGACGGCAGCGTCGTCGGCATCAACATGGGCATCTATTCGATCAGCCTCAACAACGTCGGTGACCACCCAGGCCTCCGGGGAGCCGAGCGAATCAGCGTGTTCATTCCCTACTCGGTCATCCAGCGGGAGTGGGCGCTGCTCCAGGCAAAACTGCAGCCGACGGATGAGCGACGCTTCGCCACCATCAAGTGACGCGTGAAGTGCGCCATCCAAAGGCCTTCCATGATGGGCCGGGTGGCGCCCCCTGCAACGCCGAAGCCACGTAGGCGCCCCCGTAGGAGCGAGCTTGCTCGCGAAAATGTGGCCCCGCTTTCGCCAGCAAGCTGGCTCCTACGAATAGCTTTTAGCCACGCAGGATGGGTTGAGCGTGCGAAACCCGTCAGCCCGGTCCGCATGGGTATCGCTCCGCTCCACCCATCCTACGAACTGTAGGCGCCCCCGTAGGAGCGAGCTTGCTCGCGAATGTGGCCCCGCTTTCGCCAGCAAGCTGGCTCCTGCGAATAGCTTTTGGCCACGTAGGATGGGTTGAGCGTGCGATACCCATCAGCCCGATCCGCATGGGTATCGCTCCGCTCCACCCATCCTACGAACCGTAGGCGCCCCCGTAGGAGCGAGCTTGCTCGCGAATGTGGCCCGCTTTCGCCAGCAAGCTGGCTCCTACGAATGGCTTTTGGCCACGCAGGATGGGTTGAGCGTGCGAAACCCGTCAGCCCGGTCCGCATGGGTATCGCTCCGCTCCACCCATCCTGCGAACCGTAGGCGCCCCCGTAGGAGCGAGCTTGCTCGCGAATGTGGCCCCGCTTTCGCCAGCAAGCTGGCTCCTACGAATAGCTTTTAGCCACGTAGGATGGGTTGAGCTTGCGATACCCATCAGCCCGGTCCGCATGGGTATCGCTCCGCTCCACCCATCCTACGAACTGTAGGCGCCCCCGTAGGAGCGAGCTTGCTCGCGAATGTGGTCCCGCTTTCGCCAGCAAGCTGGCTCCTACGAATAGCTTTTGGCCACGTAGGATGGGTTGAGCGTGCGATACCCATCAGCCCGATCCGCATGGGTATCGCTCCGCTCCACCCATCCTACGAACCGTAGGCGCCCCCGTAGGAGCGAGCTTGCTCGCGAATGTGGCCCCGCTTTCGCCAGCAAGCTGGCTCCTACGAATAGCTTTTGGCCACGTAGGATGGGTTGAGCGTGCGATACCCATCAGCCCGATCCGCATGGGTATCGCTCCGCTCCACCCATCCTACGAACTGTAGGCGCCCCCGTAGGAGCGAGCTTGCTCGCGAATGTGGCCCCGCTTTCGCCAGCAAGCTGGCTCCTGCGAATAGCTTTTAGCCACGTAGGATGGGTTGAGCGTGCGAAACCCATCAGCCCGGTCCGCATGGGTATCGCTCCGCTCCACCCATCCTACGAGCTGCTTAGCGAAGGAATTCGCTCCCACAAAGGAGGCTCCGGCCAATCCGGTCAGCCCCCTCTTCCTCTAGAAGGCTGGGATGTGGGATGGTGGGCAGCCAGCCGAAATCTCGAACACTGGCCCGCTCCAGTGGCAGAAAGCGACCAAGGAGTCTTGACCCTCATCCCGGCCCCCCCTACAGTTGCCCCCCTTCAAGCCTCCCCCGGTCGTTACACGACTCCCGGGGATGCCGTATCGGGATGCTGGAACGGAATCCGCTTTCCTTCTTCACAGCACACCCGCGCGGCTTAAAAACCGACCCTGCAACCCGTGCTGGCCCCTATGTTCAAGAACATCCTGGTAGTCTGCGTTGGCAATATCTGCCGCAGCCCCACTGCTGAAGCCCTGCTCAAGACCAAGCTCGCCTCGCGCGGCATTACCGTGAGTTCCGCCGGCATCAATGCCCTGGTCGGCAAGCCCATGGACAGTACCGCCCTCGAAGTACTGCGTGAGCATGGCGGCGACCATCCCGACCACCAAGGCCAGCAACTCAACCGCGAGCTGCTGCGCCAGTACGACCTGATCCTCACTATGGAGCAGGGCCACATCCAGCGGATTGTGCAACTGGCGCCGGAAGTGCGGGGCAAGACCTTCCTCCTCGGCAAATGGCAGGGCAACCAGGAAATCCCGGACCCGTATCGCCAGCAAAAGCCTGCATTCGAACACGTCTACCAGCTGATGGCGCAAGGCGTCGAAAGCTGGTCGCAAAAACTCTGACCCCTTTGAAGAAGCGCGCTACATGACTAGCCAAAACAGCCTGCCCGTGCAGGACATTCGCGACGATGACGACGATATCGACCTGCTCGCCCTGCTTGGTACCCTGCTGGACAGCAAGTGGCTCATTATCGGCATCACCTCCTTCTTCACTGTGATGGGCGTCGCCTATGCCGTGCTGACCCCGCCGGTGTACCAGGCCAATGCGCTGGTGCAGGTGGAGGAAAAGAAAGGCGGCATGGCTGCACTCACGGGCATGTCGGAAATAACCGAGATGTTCGGCGGCACCTCGGCAGCGGTTACTGAGATCGAACTGCTGAAATCCCGCGCCGTGCTGGGCCAGGCGGTGGAAAATCTCAAGCTCGACATCATCGTCGAACCGAACTATTTCCCCCTGTTCGGCCAGTTCATGGCACGCCGCTTCCAGCCGGATACTCCGCGCGAAGTTGCCGAGCCCCTGTTTGGCCTCAGCAGTTTTGCCTGGGGCGGCGAAACGCTGGATATCTTCCAGCTCGAAGTGCCGGACAGTTACCTGGGCCAAGGCCTCACCCTGCAGGCAAACGGCAACGGCGCCTTTACCCTGTTGAACGAAGACGACGAAACCCTGCTGACCGGCCATGTGGGCGAGCAGATCGAGCAGAACGGCTTCAAGCTGCAAATCGCCACGTTGGACGCCAACGCCGGTGCAGTGTTCAACGTCACCAAACAGCGCCGCCTGACCACCATCCTTCAATATCAGGAAGACCTGGGGGCAAGTGAGCGCGGCAAAGAGTCCGGCATCATCGGTCTTTCGCTGGAAAGCGAAGACCCGGCCCACGCCACCAACGTGCTGGATGAAGTCAGCCGGCTGTATGTGCTGCAGAACGTCCAGCGCAATTCCGCTGAAGCGGCGCAGAGCCTGGAATTCCTCCAGGGTCAGCTGCCGGAAGTACGCAAGCAACTGGAAAAAGCCGAGGCCCAGCTCAACGCCTACCAGACCAGCGCCCGCTCGGTGGATATCACCATCGAGACCAAAGCGGTGCTGGACCAGATCGTCGCCTTGGAAACCCTGATCTCCGAACAGAAACTCAAGCGTGCCGAAATGGAGCGTCGCTTCACCCGCCAGCACCCCAGCTACCAGGCGCTGATCACGCAGATGGGCCAGTTGGAGCAGCAAAAGCGCGAGCTGACGAAGCGCGTGGAAAACCTGCCGGAAACCCAGCAAGAGCTGCTGCGCCTGACCCGCGACATGCAGGTGACTACCGAGATCTACACCCAACTGCTGAACAAATCCCAGGAGCTGGACATCGTCCGCGCTGGCACCGTGGGCAACGTGCGCATCATCGACTCGGCCGACGCCAACGTCGAGAAGCCGGTAAAGCCCAAGAAGCCCTTGATCGTCCTGATCGCCACCCTGTTGGGCGGCCTGATCGCCGTGGCCTACGTGCTGGTGCGCAAAGCGCTGAACCGTGGCGTGGAAGACCCGGACGTGATCGAGCAGATGGGCCTGCCGGTGTATGCCTCCATCCCTCACAGCAAGGAGCAGGCCGCTCACGAGCTGAGCTTCAAAGGCAAAGGGAACGCCAGCAGCGGCTCCCATCTGCTGGCAGTGACCAACCCGGCCGACCTGGCCGTGGAGTCCCTGCGCAGCCTGCGTACCAGCCTGCACTTCGCCACCCTGGAGGCGAAAAACAATATCCTGATGATCTCCGGCCCCAGCCCATCTGTGGGTAAGTCCTTCGTATCGAGCAACCTGGCCGCCATCATTGCCCAGACCGGGCAGCGGGTGCTGCTGGTAGACGCCGACATGCGCAAGGGCTACGTCCACAAGATGTTCCGCCAGGAGGCGGAAAACGGCCTCTCCGACCTGCTGGCCGCCCGTATCGAACTGGACAAGGCCATCACCCACACCGAAGTGGAAAACATGGACCTGGTCACCCGCGGCCAGATTCCGCCTAACCCCTCCGAGCTGCTGATGCACGCCAACTTCACCCAGTTCCTGCAGCAGGCGAGCAGCCGCTATGACCTGGTGATCATCGATACCCCGCCGATCCTGGCGGTTACCGATGCTGCCCTGGTGGGCCGCCAGGCTGGCACCAGCCTGATCGTGACCCGCTTCGGCATGAACGCCGCCAAGGAAATCCTGCTGACCAAGCGGCGCTTCGAGCAGAACGGCATCGACCTCAAGGGCGCCATCTTCAACGCCGTGGAGCGCAAGGCCTCGGCCTACGGTTACTACGGCAACTACGCCTACTACCAGTACGAGTACAAATCGGACAAGGCATAAGCCCAATGTCCCTCTCCCGCCTGCGGGAGAGGGAACGAAAGGGTCTGTCCCAGTAGGAGCGAGCTTGCTCGCGAATGGGACCTTTTCGCCAGCAAGCTGGCTCCTACAGGCAGCTGCGCGCTCGAGTTGTCGTCTAGCAACAGCTAGCGCAGACATAGCCAAGCAAAACGCCAAGTCCCAGACCGATAACGCAGGTGAATCGCATGGCAAGCAAGCCGGCAGCACCGCGCTGGTACCTGATCCAGTGCAAGCCGAAGCAGGATGCGCGTGCTGAAGAGCACCTTGAGCGCCAAGCCTTCACCTGCTTCCGGCCCACACACTGCGTAACGCGTATGCGTGGCGGCCAAAAGCAGGCAAGGGTCGAATCGCTGTTTCCGGGCTACCTGTTCATCCGCCTCGACCAGGTGAAGGACAACTGGCACCCGATCCGCTCCACCCGGGGCGTGAGCCAACTGGTGTGCTTCGGCGAACAACCTGCCGCGATCTCGGACGAACTTGTCGAGCAACTGAAGCTGCGCCCTCACTCGCCACCGCTACAGGAACCCAACCTGAGCGCGGGCGACCGTGTGCGCATCAGAAGTGGCAATCTGAAAGAGCTGGAAGCCATTTTCCTGGCCAAAGACGGCACCGAGCGCGTGCTTATCCTCCTGCAATTACTGCAACGCCAGCACAGGCTCAGCGTCCCGCTGGATAGTATCGACGTGCTCTAAGCCCCCGCCTGCGCGCAACAAACCCCAGCCCCCAGCGAGACCCTTGCCGTCAAAGGTCTTGGCCATGCCTGCGTTAAGTCCGCCTTCGCCAGCAAGCTCGCTCCTACGGGCAGCTGTGCTCTCGGGTTGTCGTCTAGCCACAACCAACACAGACAGAGCAAGGTTTTCGTAAGCCTCGGATGGCGCAAAGCCTGCGCGGCTTTTTCTCGACCAATCAGTCACTGAGCACAATAAAGGCAAACTGCCAGCTTTATCTTTTCGACGAGCGGCACGCGTTGACGCACTTCACAATCCCGGTTGAATCCGTAGAATGCTCGCCCAGGAATAGGCAAGGACTATTCCTACAGGATGCAAGGCAAACTGCTTATAGGCAGTTTTGTCGTCAGGGAAGACCACCCCCCCTGCAAAGCCCAGCCGGGCGCAGACTCGGCACGCCCCCTTTCATCCACTCCAAACACTGCTGCATCGGGCCATGCCCGAGGCAAGCCATCGCCTGTGGCGAACGTTCTCAGGGAATCAACGGATAACCCTGGGGCGGTAGCGTGCCAAAAAGCACGATCGGACCAAAAGCCGAAACCCAGAGCAGCACAAGGCAGGGCCACAAGCCCCAGGTAACCCGGACCAGGTTCGGGAACAGACAAGGAAGCACCGCGGAATTTCGCATTGAAACCACACCGCTAGCCACAGGAAGGCAGGCTAGCTTCCCGATCGTAGCGTCGCACCCTCAGGAGAGGTAACAGTAGTGCCCACACACACTCAGGCAGCCGCTCACCCGCACCACGCCCAACGCCGCCCCGCACCTGGCGTTCCCCAGCACGCCGCTACGGCCCGCAACCAGGCCACTGGCGCACGCGCCAGCCATATCAACCTGATCAGCAAGCGTGAAAGCACAGCGCCGGAAAACCGTGGCCTGACGTTCTGGGGCCAGTGGACCGCCGCCATCGGCATGCTGACGCTGCTGCTCTGCGCCCTGGCGGTGGCCAAGACCGGGCATATCGAAACCCAGTACCGCATGCTCGCCCTATTCACGATGCTGGGGTCCGTGCCGGCCTATTCGCTGCTGCGCGTCTACCACAAGCACCATGGCTACGTGGTGGGCCTGGGCCGGTTGCTGGCCGGCTGGCTGATGCTGCTCTCGGGCCTGACGGTGATGGCCTTCCTCACCAAGACCAGCGAGCTGTTCTCCCGCGAGATCATGATCACCTGGGCGGGGCTCGGCTTTTTGATTCAGGCCTGCCTGTTCCTGCCCCTGCATGCGTTCTCCCGCCGTTACCACCAGCAACTCCACTCCGCCCGCACCTCATTGGTGGTCGGCACCGGAGACCTGGCCCAGGAACTGGCCGACAAGCTGGTGCGCAAACGCAACGAGCCGCTGGTGGGCCTGGTGACCGCCGACGATTATCCCCACCTGGATGACGGCCTCTACCCCATCGTCGGCAACCTGAGCCACTTGCGCGAGCTGATCAATAGCCACAAGGTGCGCCGCCTCTATATCGCCCTGCCCCTCTCCGCCGCGGAACAGATCGAAGGCCTCTACATCGACCTGCTGGACGCCAACGTCGACGTGGTGTGGATCCCCGACCTGCAAAGCCTGAAGCTGCTCAACCACTCGGTTTCGGATATCGAAGGCCTGCCGGCCATCAGCCTCAACGAAAGCCCCCTCACCAGCTACCCCACCGCGGCCTTCACCAAAGCCGCACTGGACCGCAGCACCGCCCTGCTGGCGATCATCGCCCTCAGCCCGCTACTGCTGGGCACCGCCCTGGCGGTAAAGCTGTCCTCCCCCGGCCCAGTGCTGTTCAAGCAAAAGCGCCATGGCTGGAACGGCAAGGTCATCAAGGTGTGGAAGTTCCGCTCCATGCGCGTGCATGCCGATACCCAGGTCAAGCAGGCCACCCGCGAAGACCCGCGCATCACCCGTGTTGGCCGCTTTATCCGCCGCACCTCGATCGACGAACTCCCACAGCTGTTCAACGTGCTGCAAGGCCGCATGTCCCTGGTGGGCCCACGTCCTCACGCCGTCGCCCACAACGATTACTACACCGGCAAGATCGACGCCTACATGGCCCGCCACCGCATCAAGCCCGGCATCACCGGCCTTGCGCAAATCAGCGGATGCCGTGGCGAAACCGAAACCCTGGACAAGATGGAAAGGCGCGTAGAGCTGGACCTGGCCTACATCAACAACTGGTCCATCTGGCTGGATCTCAAGATCCTGATCAAAACGCCCTTCACCCTGCTCTCCAAGGACATCTACTAACCCCGGGCACAGAGGCCCCTCGCCGCCTCCCCCGTGCCTGTGCCCTGTGCCCTGTGCCCCGTGCCCCGTGCCCCGTGCCCCGTGCCCCGTAGGAGCGAGCTTGCTCGCGAAAAAGGAGTTTCCTGCTCCTCATAAGCAGGCCCCCACTCCCTTCCATATACCCGGCACGCTAGCATCGTTTGTAACACCGCAACCCCAGGATGGGAGCGGGTCCACCCACCACCAGAACGGTTGGTGGCCAAACCGATGTTAAAGGACTAACACCCATGCTTTACCCGGATATCCAGCACCACGGCGCCGTCAGCGGCGTAACCGGCTCCTGCCATCAACTGTTGATGGATGCCCAGCACAGCCTGCTGGTGGACTGCGGCCTGTTCCAGGGCGCGGAAACCTCCGCCGAAGGCAAGGCCGATGCCAGCCAGCTGGGCATCGACTTCGCCATCAGGACCCTGAAAGCGCTGGTGCTCACCCACGTACACATGGACCACGTAGGCCGCCTGCCGTACCTGCTGGCGGCCGGCTACAAAGGCCCGATTCTCTGCAGCCAGCCCTCGGCGCACCTGCTCCCGCTGGTGCTGGAAGATGCCTTCCAGTTCACCTTCGGGCGCAACCCGCAGCAGCTGCAGAAGTACCTCAAGCTGATTCGCCAACGTTTGATGCCTCTCCCCTACCGCACCTGGCATAGCCTGATCGACACCCCCGATCTGCAAGCGAAGATTCGCCTGCAGCGGGCCGGCCACATCCTCGGCTCCGCCTACATCGAGTGCGACCTGCGCTACCCCAAGCGCGCCGAACAGAAGCGCATCGTCTTCTCCGGCGACCTGGGCGCCACTCACACGCCCTTGTTGCCCGCACCCAAATCCCCCTGGAAGGCCGACATCCTGGTACTGGAAAGCACCTACGGCGACCGGCTGCACGAAGATCGCCGCACGCGCAAACAACGCCTCAAGGCCATCATCGAACAAGCCCTGGCCGACAACGGCACCGTGCTCATCCCCGCCTTCAGCATCGGCCGCACCCAGGAACTGCTCTACGAACTGGAAGACATCATCCACCGCGCAGGTTTACCCCCCGAGGGGCCGGGGGCGAGGGAAACATCCGCAAACCCGGACCCAACCGCCACAAACTGGCCCACCCTGCCCATCATCCTCGACTCCCCGCTGGCCACGCGCTTCACCCAGGCCTACCGCGACCTCCAACCCTATTGGGACGCCGAAGCGCAGAAGCGCATCAAGGTCGGCCGCAAGCCACTGGGCTTCGAGCAACTGCTCACGGTAGAAACTCACGACGCCCACCTGCGCATGGTGCGCCACCTGGCCAGCACCGCCCGCCCAGCCATCGTGATTGCCGGCAACGGCATGTGCAGCGGCGGCCGCATCGTCAATTACCTGAAGACCATGCTCGGCGACAAACGCCACAACGTGCTCTTCGTGGGTTACCAGGCACGCGGGACACCCGGCCAGATCATCCAGCAGTTCGGCCCCAAGGGCGGTTATGTCGACTTGGATAACGAACGCTTCGAGATTCGCGCCGGCATCCACACCGTTGGCGGCTACTCGGCCCATGCCGACCAGCAGGGGTTGGTGAACTTCGTGACGCGAATGCGGCATTGGCCGAATGAGATCCGGTTGGTGCATGGCGAAACCGAGGCCAAGAAAGCCCTCAGACACCTAATCAGTAAGCGCTATGGAAAAAGCAACCACTCCGTAGCAATACGCACTTCATACTAACGTTTCGAAAAAGCCAACAGCACTAGAGTAATAGTGGCTTTATCTCCAGCCGGTTTTTCCTAAAAGGCCTTAAGAGCAGCTTATGACAGCCACATTTAGTGGGAGAAATTATAGCCACCCGGCTCAAGAGTATGCGCACAGCCCCTCAAAACCATCGATGGTAGTTTTAATAAAAATCACCCGAAATAATTCGACCTGGATTTCATAATGAATAAGGGCGCCGAAAAACAAGGCGAAGGGAAAATTATTGATAATTTTCTTTTGCGTTTACCTACGATCAATGAAAGAGACGCACGCCTGATTAAGTCAGCGGCATTTTCCTTGCTTTCAAAATCTGTTGGAATAATAGTTGCAATTATCACAATACCATTGACATCAGGCTACCTTAGCAAGGAGCTTTTTGGACTGTGGATGTTAATAACAGGAGTATTGGCGACGCTCACTTTTGTTGACCTAGGAATAGGAATAGGACTACAAAATGGCATCAGTAAATCCTTAGGCCTCAACACCCCTAAAATCGCAATAAACTACATTAAAAGCGCATACACAACAATCACAATTACAACGCTTGGAATAGCGACACTGACATCCCTCTTACTATATACAGCAGGACTTGACGGCGTCATAAAAGCCACAGAAATCTTAGATACAGACACGCGACTTGCGCTTGTCCTTGGCTGCTACCTTTATCTAGCAGGAATTCCAGCAAGCCTTATACACCGAATTTTAAACGGCTACCAAGAAAACCACACAACAAACATTCTAATAATCTACGGAAGTCTCCTGAGCCTTACAGGGATCTACACATCAGTTGCACTAGACCTTGGCTTCCCAGGAATACTTCTATCTTTCATAGCATCACCAATAATAGTCAACATAATTTACAGCCTGTATTTCTTCAGCAAAAAAAATGCATTTGAAACAACAGGAAATATAGAGCGCAGCATAGTCCAGAAGCTTCTTAAGGACGGCGGCTGGAGTCTACTCGCCCAAGCACTCTTCGCCATAAAAACAAATTCACCACCCATAATAATAGGAGTGGTGTCCGGAGTGATTTCTGTTGGCGAATATGGAGTAACACAGAAAGTCGTTTCAGTCTTCGGACTCATGGTTGCAGTTGCGCTACAACCTCTATGGAGCGCATATGGCGAGGCTTATCATCGAAAAGACAAACAATGGATAATTAAGACCTTAAAACGCTCAACGAGCCTGGTACTACTAATAACCGTCCCCGCCTTCGTCTTTTTGATAATTTTCGCACAGGACATTATAGAGCACTGGCTCAAAAGCCCACCCCCTCAAATTGGCCTAGTAGGAAGTCTATCCCTCTGGGTCATAATCTCCAATTTAAATGTTTGCTTTGCAATGTTCCTCAACGGGATTGGCGCATTCAGAAGGCAGTCAATGATATCCCTGCTATTTATATCAGCGTCAATCGTAACCTCCTACTACAGCGGCTTGACATGGGGCGATACTGGCGCGGTAATTGGCTTCATATTATTGGCAGAATTAGCCAGAATGCCGTTCCTTGCAAACGAAGTTAGACGTGAAATCAGGGGTATGACGGGATGAACCACCTAAGCAAAGACTTCTGGAAATGGACGATCCTCGAAAGAAAAAGAAGCATGGCGCGGATACCTGGATTCAATGCTCACTGGAACTCAATAGCAGTGAACTGTTCTTTCGACGAGTACTGCCACCTGATGAGGGAGTCAGAAGTATCCAACTCATCCTTTGGTAGGTTCACACGGATTAGTGGCGGCTCAGTTACCAATTCAAAAATTGGTTCATTCTGTGCAATATCAAAGGGCGCGATTGTTGGCGGTGGCGGCGATCACCCCCTGGATCAAATATCTTTCCACTCAATTTTCTACATGAGCAGCAAGGTACAGCATCCAAAAATACAATTCACAGAAAAACAACTCTACGATGACAAGTTAAAGGATGTCATAGTCGAAAATGACGTATGGATAGGATCGAACTCTGTCGTAAAGTCAGGAGTTAAAGTCGGAACCGGAGCGGTAGTAGGAAACAGTTCGCTAGTTGTAAAAGACGTACCCCCTTACGCTATTGTAGGAGGAGTCCCAGCTCGCGTTATAAAGTTTAGACATAGCGATGAGCTTATCAGTGAACTGCTGAGATCCCAATGGTGGAACTGGTCGATTCCGCAGCTAAAAGTAATCACCAAACACTTCTGCCAAGACAGATCAATGACAGTGGATCGCTTCCTTGAGATTGAGCAGGAAGCATTGAGCATCGCTCACCCCAATATTTAAAGTATAAATTGCTTGGACAACATAAGCAGCTCCAACCAAAAACACCAAGCAATGAGGCTTGGTTACCGCTTTTAGCAATAAACTCAAGCAGCTAAACCAATTTAATCACCAGGACAAAATAAATGGTCAAACGCGCCCTAATAACTGGAATTACCGGACAAGATGGATCTTATCTCGCGGAGTTCTTGCTGGAAAAAGGCTATGAAGTTCATGGTATCAAGCGCCGCGCTTCCTCCTTCAACACTCAGCGCGTTGATCATATTTACCAAGACCCGCACGTTGATAACCGAAACTTCGTACTCCACTACGGTGACCTGACCGATTCGTCCAATCTCACTCGGATCATTCAGGAAGTACAACCTGATGAAGTGTACAACCTGGGCGCGCAGTCCCACGTTGCGGTGAGCTTTGAAGCTCCTGAATACACTGCTGACGTAGATGCCATGGGCACGCTGCGAATCCTGGAGGCCATTCGCCTGCTGGGCTTGGAAAAGAAGACCCGTTTCTACCAAGCCTCCACCTCCGAGCTATATGGCCTAGTGCAAGAGATCCCGCAAAAGGAGACCACTCCCTTTTATCCTCGCTCGCCCTATGCAGTGGCTAAGTTGTATGCCTACTGGATCACGGTGAACTACCGCGAGGCCTATGGCATGTACGCCTGCAACGGCATACTGTTTAACCATGAATCCCCACGCCGCGGAGAGACCTTCGTAACCCGCAAGATCACCCGAGGCCTGGCCAACATTGCGCAAGGCCTGGAGCAGTGCCTGTACATGGGGAATATGGATGCTCTGCGTGACTGGGGACATGCGAAGGACTACGTGCGCATGCAGTGGATGATGCTGCAACAAGAGCAGCCCGATGACTTCGTGATCGCTACCGGCGTGCAGTATTCGGTACGCGAGTTCATTCGTTGGTCGGCGGCTGAGCTGGGCGTTTCACTGCGCTTCGAAGGCCAGGGTATCGACGAGATCGCTGTAGTCCAGCGCATTGACGGTGATAACGCTCCAGCCCTGAAAGTTGGCGACGTCATCGTTCGTGTCGATCCGCGTTACTTCCGTCCCGCCGAAGTGGAAACCCTCCTGGGTGATCCCGCCAAGGCCAAGCAGAAACTCGGCTGGGTGCCGGAAATCACGGTTCAAGAGATGTGCGCAGAAATGGTTCGCGAGGACCTGAAAGTCGCTAAGCGCTACGCCCTTCTCAAGGAACACGGCCACGAGGTTCCGGTGTCGGTGGAGAACTGAGCATGAACCGAGACTTGAATCAGAAGGTGTTCGTAGCCGGCCATGGCGGGATGGTTGGATCTGCCATCGTGCGGAAGCTGAAGGCTATCGGTTACAGCAACATCATCACGGCAAGCCGAGCTGAACTGAATCTCCTCGACCAGCAGGCCGTACAACAATTCTTCACCTCGCAGCAGATTGATCAGGTGTATCTCGCTGCTGCCAAGGTGGGCGGCATTCATGCGAACAACGTCTACCCTGCCGAGTTCATCTACGAGAACCTGATGATCGAGGCGAACATCATCCACGCCTCACATCAGAGCGATGTGCAGAAGCTGCTTTTCCTCGGCTCGTCCTGCATCTACCCCAAACATGCCGAGCAACCCATGCGTGAAGAAGCTTTGCTTACGGGTGTGCTCGAGCCTACCAACGAGCCCTATGCCATTGCGAAGATCGCGGGTATCAAGATGTGTGAGAGCTACAACCGCCAGTACGACAGGGATTACCGCAGCGTGATGCCCACCAATCTGTATGGGCCGCACGACAATTACCATCCCGAAAATAGCCACGTCATTCCCGCCTTGCTCCGCCGCTTCCATGAAGCGGTACAGCGTGGTGATGAGGAAGTCGTGATCTGGGGCAGCGGCAAGCCGATGCGTGAGTTTCTCCATGTCGACGATATGGCTTCGGCCAGTGTGCATGTTATGGAGTTGGATGAGAAAGCGTATCGGGCGAACACGCAACCGATGCTCTCACATATCAATGTTGGCACAGGTACAGACTGCACCATCCGTGAACTTGCAGAAACCATCGCATCTGTCAGTAAGTTCACCGGCCGCCTTACATTCGATGTCACTAAGCCTGATGGTACGCCGCGAAAACTAATGGAGGTATCTCGGCTCAAGGCGCTGGGCTGGGAGGCAAGTATCAGCCTGAGCGAGGGACTAAGTGATACATACCAGTGGTATGAAAATAACGTAGTCGGCGTACGAAGCAAATAACGTTCTCCAACTTGCACATAAAAGACGTGGAGCCCCCCTTCAGGCGGTGCTCCACTCAGCCTTTACTCACATCCAGCATCCTCAACTAATATGTCAGAAAAGCCAAAGTTCAGCATTATAGTCGCCTGCTTCAACAGTGAACGATACATATTTGACGCCCTAGCCTCGGTCAAGAACCAAACACTCCAAAACTATGAGCTTATAATCATCGACGGCGGCTCGACCGATGGCACCATCGGAATTATAGAGAAAAACTTCTCCGCCATAACAAAACATATAATCTCAGAAAAAGATGAAGGAATAGGCGACGCTTGGAACAAGGGTCTTAAAATAGCGTCTGGCGAGTTTGTGCTTTTACTTAACTCTGATGACTTCTGGCCACCTGAGTACTTAGAATCCATTGCGACTGAATCATCCGCAACCGAGAAAAAGGTTGTTTACTATGGCTCAACGACCATGGTGGACGATAATAAAAACACTCTTTCCTTCATCGACAAGAAATTTTCAAAAAACCTTCTATGTATAGGGTTTAGGTTCATTCACACGTCCTGCATAATTCCAAAGTCAACTTATGAACTTGTAGGCCAATTTGACAAAAACGTAAGAATAGCAGTTGATACCGACTGGCTACTCAGAGCACACAACGCCGGCGTTCCCTTCAAAAAACTTTCGCACAATAACTTCATGAGAATCGGTGGAGTTTCCGACAAGCATAAGGATCGTGCATTTTCCGAGTATATTTCAAGAGCAAGACACCACAACATACTGAAATTACCAGCAATACTCTACACCACCCTCATGAAGACAATTCTTTTCATAAAGAAATGAAGACTCAAATTTTTTTTATTTATGTAAGATCAATTAACTTAATAGCCAACCTAACCCCCCTCTTCCTAGTCAAGAACTTATTCCTAAGAATGCTGAACGTTCGACTCGGAAAGAACTCCGTCATACACTCTAGAGTGCGACTATTTGGCCTTTCCAAAGTAACAGTTGGCGAAAACTCAACCATTAACTTTGGTGTATACCTCGATAATCGAGCAAAAATTTCCATCGGCAAAAACGTATCAATTGCGCACGACGTAAAAATTTATACCGCTGGCCACAAGATCGACAGCGACCATTTTGACTTCTTCAAAAAAGATGTACACATAAATGACTATGCATGCATCTTTTCAAATGCACTTATAATGCCTGGAATTAGAGTCGGAAGAGGAGCTGTAGTCCTTCCTGGAGCCGTGGTAACAAAAGACGTTCAAGAGATGACTGTTGTGGGTGGAAACCCTGCCACCCCAATCAAGCCAAGAAACTCCAACTTAAGTTACGAACTAAAATATAAATACTGGATGGCAAATTAGCCCGTAGTCAAACCATCATCCAAGCCGCAATAACAATACAGCCACAAAAACACAAAAATGAAAGCCAACCGCCTCCTCAAAAACATCACCACCCATGAAACCAAAAGAGCAGACTGCTAAAGAGGAAGAGCCCCTTGAAAAGAAAAGAGCTACTACACTTAGCATTCCACCTTTCCGCGCTATCAATAATTCTTCTTCAGCAAATATCAGTACCCCAGATTAATAACATACAAATAATCACACCAATCATAATAGCAATTGGGGCAGCCTTAATTCTTACCGGAGCAGCAAAAGTCCAGAACAGCAAGTTACTCGCGACTGCATACATATTTGCCACAATTTCAACCCTTATATCAATAATTAAAAATCCAGATATAATCTCCCTACAGTCATACATTTACTTCGCCGCTTTATATTTAATTTTCTTTGTTCGCCCAACAAAAGAAAACAATTTAATCGAAAAGCTACCCAGCATCGGAATATTATTTTCAGCAATTGGGATCGGACAATTGCTGGCCCAATACATCGGAATTCCTTTTTTTGACGTTAGATCAATAGCACCAGAAAGCACAATCATCCAAAACTACAACTACTCATACGAAACAAGCTACAACAGTGGAATATTCAAACCAAACGGCGCAACCTTTCTCGAGCCATCCTTCTTCTCTCAATTTATGGCGTTATTCCTAATCGTTGAGTACCATAACAAAAGAAGAGCTTTATTTCTGGCGACCTTCGCATTATCTATATTGGCGTCTCACTCAGGAACAGGGATTATTATACTTTTGTTCTGGGCAATAAGCTTCCCAATCTTCATCAACCCAATGAGAACAAGCTCAATAATCGGATTGATGCTCCCCATCGCAGCAGTCCTAATTGCATTAGGCCAAAGCGAGTACCTCTATACAAGAGCCCTTGAAATCACACGGGAAGAATCAAGCGCCCACATCCGCTTCATTGCACCGCTCTTAAACTACCAAGCCCTTATAGACTCAACCGGAATCGCCACCCTTCTCTTCGGCGCAGGACCAGGATCATCCGAGAATATCATTCTTACCTATCAAGCAAATTACAGCGCGTTCTTCAAGGCGATATTTGAGTACGGATTATTCTTCTCATTATCCTATGTTTTCTGGTGGGCAATATTTCTTAAGCGAAATGCTCCAAACTACCTATTTGCTCCGCTTTTTGCCTTCATATTCATAGCCAGCGGGAGCTTTCTTCAACCACTCACGCTACTAGCAGCTTGGTTTTTTTGCTTTTTCGCAAGCCCCACTTGCCAGCAGCGCACGCTTCAGCCCCGTCCGTGTAATCAATTAGTAATCTAGCGAATCAAAAAATGCCAACAAATATACTTTTTATCACCTTCGGAGACTTTAGGACCCCTACCGACGGGGGAAGCAAATTCACGAACGAAATAGTCAGCATGTTGAGGCAAACGAGCAAAAAGGTAGAGATCCTCAACTATTACGATCACGCCCCGTCTAACTCAAAAACAATCAGAAAGATACTATCAATTTTCATTTCCCTCTTTCTTAGACTCCCTCTTCCGGCCTCATACTTCTATAGCAGGAGCCTGATAAATTCGGCAAGAAAGAAAATTCTCGACGAACTAAGCAAATCCGCCCCCCAGCAAAGGCGAATAAGCATTTTCGTGGACCACCTTGAGCTTTGCTATATCACAAGTTCTCTACGCCTAGAATTTGGCGATGAAATTGAAATAGCACATATAAGCCACAACATTGAACCGTCATTACTCAAGCAGAGGTTAGGAGAGGGGCTTGCCTATAAGTACTCCCAGTTATGCTGCGACTACAGCAAATTTGAAAAAAAATCCTTGTACTATGTCGACACGATATTTTCGATTTCTGATGAGGAAAAGCATCACTTCTCCAAACTCAATCCTACTTCGTCTCTCGGCTCTCCAATAAAAGCAATCACAATTCCGCCAACGTTCTCATACCTTCCCTTGCACAAGAGCACCAACGAAACTCCCTACAAAAAGATCGTATTCGTTGCAAGCTTTGACTGGTGGCCCAACCAACAAGCATTCCAATGGATCAGGGACTATCTATCACCCAGTCTTCCCACTGGCTTTAAGATCCATATATATGGCAAAAACAGCACGAAATTTTCCGCAGGCGCTCCGGAAAACCTCGTCTTTCATGGATATGTAGACAACATATTGGAAGTTTGGGATGACTGCTTTTTTTCTGTAGCACCCATTACTCGCGGGGCCGGCGTTAATATAAAAGTCTCCGAAAGTCTACACAACAGAGTCCCCGTAATAGGGTCAGAACTTTCCTTCAAGGGAATTTCAAAAGACTACCTGGGTGGAACGCTGAAACTAGAGCTTGATGTTGAGGCATGGATTAATGCCCTTGAGTTCTATTCAAGCAACCCCTCCGAGTATGAAAAGCTCAAGAGAGCCATATCATATCCCTCAAGGGAGAAAATCCTTGACAAGCTCAGAATTACACCATGAATAATACTAAGCCTAAAATTCTTTTAGTTCTTTCTCGAAGCCTATCAAGCAGCGATGGTGGACGCGAGGCTTTGATAATAGATTTTATCAAAAGAATGCATGCTTACTTCGATATAAGCACTGCAGTATTTAACAGCAAGTCAGAGCCAGATCAAGAGATCATAGCAAACCACAAAAAGCTTGGCGTAACATCTACTTTAATACTACACAAGACCAGCCTGGGCTCCATTGCAAGGAACCTCTTGACGTTAAATGGCGCTATTCAGGAAGCTTTCTTTTTCAGCAAGGACAACCTGCTGATCATAGAAAAGTTCGTCCGCTCAGAGAATATATCTGCCGTTTACTTCGACATGATAAGGCTCTTCAGGTATGCAGAAGAAATAAACAAAAGAACTTCCGCGAAAATAATTTTCGACCTTGACGACTTGCTTTCCTTACGCTATGAGCTTTTTTCAAAAACAACGCTAACACCGAGGCAGGTATTTGGAACCTACGGGGATTTTATTCCAAAGATCTTCACAAACATCCTAATAGGAAAAGTGCTTCCATACATTTTGCGATACGAAGCCAAAATGTGCAGGTTGCGCGAAAAAGCAGTCGCCGAGTTTTCGGACATAATATTAATAACTTCACCATCAGAAAAATCCACATATCAAGAATTTACCTCCAGGCAGCACAACATCTTCACAAACTTCCCGATCATTAGCGCTAAAGAGCTCTCCCTACCGCTTGATAGCGCTGGAGAAAAGGAACTTGTCTGGCTTGGAAACAACCATGTCGCCCATAACATGGAGGCCTTAGAACACCTAATTTCTAGGATACTTCCAAAAGCAAAAGGTTTTTCCCTAATAGTTGCAGGAAAAACCCCACATCACTTTGTAGAAAGGCACCAAAACAATGAGATGGTGAGCTTTGTTGGTTTCATACCCTGCAAGGACTCTTTTTTTCGGCCAGGAAAAATATTGATATCCCCCTTTAAATTCGGGACAGGGATAAAAATAAAACTACTGGAAGCGATGTCCGCCGGAGTCGCCGTGATAACGAACGACACTGGATTCCAAGGAATACCTAAAGATAACAATATCTTCTTCGCACCCTGCTCAAGTGACGAAGAAATGATTGAAAGAGCAAGCAAACTTGCATCCAGCCAAAACTATATTTCCGACTGGATAAGAGAGCAGCAGTCCACACTGAAAACTCATTTTTCTCACAGCCACGAAAAAGATATATTCCTAGCAATATCAGACAACTCAATAGAACGGACCTCTTAAATGCTAAAAATTTTCCCTGTCATCCTCGCCGGAGGCTCCGGCTCGCGTCTTTGGCCTCTTTCAAGACAGCTCAATCCTAAACAGTTTCTGCCGTTGGCCGATGTCAACCTATCCATGCTGCAGGCAACGGTCCAACGTATGTCCGGGCTAGAGACGGCTCTGCCAACTCTGATCTGCAACGAACAGCACCGCTTCCTGGCCGCAGAGCAAATGCGGCTATTGGGCATGGAGCAAGCCAAGATCCTGCTTGAGCCGGTTGGCCGCAACACCGCCCCGGCTATTGCAGTGGCAGCGTTACAAGCTTGCGAAAATGAAGATCCTGTTTTGCTGGTGTTGGCGGCGGATCACCTGATTCAGGATGTAGAGGCGTTCCAGGCCAGCATTCAAGCCGCGCTGCCGCTCGCAGAAGCGGGGAAGCTTGTTACCTTCGGCATCGTGCCGAGCCATCCGGAAACGGGTTATGGCTACATCGAGCGGGGCAGCAAGGTTGGCGACGGTGGCTTTGCAGTGAGCCGCTTTGTGGAAAAGCCAAACCTGGCAACGGCACAAGATTACCTGGCCACTGGCAGCTACTACTGGAACAGCGGTATGTTCATGTTCCGCGCCAGTCGCTATCTGGAAGAGTTGCAGCAGTTCCGCCCCGACATTCTTGCGGCATGCCGCAAGGCATTGGCCGGAGGCACACAAGACCTGCACTTCACCCGCGTCGATGCGGCAGCTTTCACCGAATGCCCTGAGGACTCCATTGACTACGCCGTAATGGAGAAAACCGAGGATGCAGTCATGGTGCCGCTGGATGCCGGCTGGAGCGATATTGGCTCATGGTCTGCGCTGTGGGACGTGAGTGAGAAGGATGAGCAGGGGAACGTCTTCAAAGGCGACGTATTGGACCAGCGCTCACGGAACACTTACGTGCATGCCGACAACCGGTTGGTTGCAACCGTTGGCGTAGAAGACCTGGTCATTGTGGAAACCAAGGATGCTGTTCTGGTTGCCCATAAAGACCATGTACAAGACGTGAAAAAGATCGTTGAGCAGCTTAAAAGCGGCGCACGCGGCGAGCACATCAACCATCGCGAGGTGTACCGGCCCTGGGGTATGTATGACTCCATCGACAATGGCCATCGCTATCAGGTGAAGCGCATCACTGTGCAGCCTGGCGCCAAGCTGTCGGTGCAGATGCATCACCATCGGGCCGAGCATTGGATCGTGGTCAGCGGTACCGCCAAGGTTACCAATGGCGACCAAACCTATCTGGTGACCGAAAACCAATCGACCTATATCCCGATTGGGCAGGTCCATGCTCTGGAAAATCCCGGGGTAATCCCACTGGAGCTGATCGAGGTTCAGTCCGGATCCTATCTGGGCGAGGACGATATCGTACGCTTCGAAGATAAGTACGGCAGGGCCTGACTGGGCACGAAGGCTGGATTCCGCGCGGTTTCCAGCTTGCATTGGCCACGCTTTATCCATACCCTTTGACACCATCCGTTCCTTAGGGACAATCCGCTCAAAAAAGGAGCAAGAACGTGAAAAAACTTCTGGCTTTGGCGCTCGCCGCCTCCGTTATCAGCACTCCCTTGATGGCCGCCGAAACTGCAGCCAACGCTAGCTCGACTGGCGCCAACAACGCCGCCAATGCGGGCTCGAAGGGCCTCAGCAAAGCTGGCGAGAAGGCGCCTACTGCGCCTGGCGCCACATCGTCCCTTGGGCTGTCCACCCCAGTTGTAGGTGGCGTGACCGTGGGCACCGGCCTGGCTGTCGGCGCTGCCGCCATTGCTGCTGGCGTTGCTGCGTCCAACAGCGGCGGTGGCGGCAACGACAGCACCCCGGGCGCTGGCGGCACCACTGGCACCACTGGCACCACGGGTACCACCGGCACCACCAACTAAGCCCTGCGCTTGGCTGCTGCACATTGAAAGCTCCCAGCATCGCTGGGAGCTTTCATATCTGGCCTGTAACTCCGGGCCCTGGTTGATCGTCACACCTGCCCAGCTTGCGTGCGCCACCCTGCGCACCGTTATCCGGCATTTTCCGCTGGCCAGGGCCTCAACCCTGTAACCATGACTAATGACTCCTGAGTCAGGCTCTACCGCATCTGGTACCGCCTGGATCACTGCACAAGACCACCCGACCATGACTCGCGCACTCCCCCTGGCCATGCTGCTTGGCCTTACCCTGCAAGGCTGTATGTTCTCTCCTGGCCAACACATGGATTCCGGCAATTTGGTGCGCGAAGGCTCGCCGGAAAGCAGCCGTATCGAGCTGGTGCCCATTACACCGAAGCTGGTGGCCATCGAGTCCGCGATGAATGGCGTCGAAGTGGCGCCTGAGCTGTTGAGCTATCAGCCCGAGGAATACCGTATCGGCGCGGGTGACCTGGTCTACATCACCGTGTGGGACCACCCTGAGCTCACCGCCCCCTCCGGCCCGCAGCAGCAGATCGAGGCCAACGGACGCCTGGTGCGCCCGGATGGCACGCTGTTCTACCCCTACGTCGGCACGATAGAAGCGGCAGGCAAGACCATCGAAGAGCTGCGCGCACTCATCGCCTCGAATCTCACCCGAGTGGTATCCGAACCACAAGTCGACGCCAGTGTGCTGCGCTTCGCCAGCCAGAAGGTGATTCTCTCTGGTGCCTTCGGCAAGACTGGCCCTGTGCCCGTTACCAATACGCCACTCAGCCTGCTGGATGCCGTAGGCCAAGGCGGTGTGCTAGCCGGTTCTGCTGACATTGCCGGCTTGGTACTCAAACGCGACGGCCGCGAGTATGTGATCGACCTCGATACGCTGAATCGCAAGGACTCGATCCTGCACAGCATCTATCTGAAGGACGGTGACCAACTCCACCTGCCCTACAACGACAACAAGAAGGTCTATCTGCTGGGTGAGGTGAATGCCGCCCGCGCCCTGACCTTCAAAGGTTCCAGCATGAACCTGACGGATGCACTGGGTAGCGTGGGCGGTTTGCGCCAGGAAACCTCCAGCGGCAAGGAGGTGTATGTGATCCGTGGGGTGGATGACCTGCAGCGCGACGTCGCCAAGGTTTACCAGCTGAACCTCAAGTCCCCGTCTGCCTTCGTAGTGGCCGAGCACTTCAAGCTGCAGCCGCAGGACGTGGTCTACGTCGGCCCGGCTGATGTCACCCGCTGGAACCGCTTTATCAGCCAGGTGTTCCCGACTGCCAACCTGCTGCGCACCGGGGTCGCCATTCAGGATGACATGAGCGACAACAGCAACTGAGAGCCAGTGACGTGAAATTAATGCGCCTGGCCATGCTGCCTCTGGCTGCTCTACTCAGTGCCTGCAACCCGTTGATGACGGCCAGCCTGGATACCCTCAAGGCTGCCGTGCAGGGGCCAGAGCCCCTGGAGCTGACCCGCGAGCAGGTAGAGGCCGTCCCTTACTACCAGATCATGATTACCGCCCCCACCGGGGAGGCGGTAATGGCCCTGGTGCGCCTGCAGGAAGGGGTGGAGTTCTATCTCGCCGCCACCCAGCAGGTGCTGATGCTGCAGGATGGCCTGGCCATTCGCAGCGTGGGCTTCAATGACAACCTGGATGGCACGCGCTTTGTCGGCGAGTCGCCCTTCCGCACCGGCCTGCACCGGATTCCGGATGGCCTGCGCGCCGAGCGCCAGGTGGATTTTGCCGGGCGCTACCAGATGGGTGCGCAGCTGATCAGCCATTTCGAGAAGCAGGGTCTGGAGACGGTGCGCATCCTCGATCGCAACCTGGAGTTGTTGCGCGTGGATGAGCATATCGAGATACCCGGCCTGGGCTTTTCAGCCCGCAACCAGTACTGGGTGGACCCCGCCGATGGCTTCATCCTGGCCAGCGTCCAGCACGTAACCCCCGAGCTGCCTTTGCGCATCATCCAGGTGCGCCCGATGAAACCTAACGCCATGTAGGAGCGAGCTGCTCGCGAAGGGACACCACCGATTCGCCAGCAAGCTGGCTCCTACGGGAGAGTCGTTGAACGCTGCGGTTCACGAGCGAGAACTCAGCGTCCCCCTCCCTCCTACGACAAGACATGGTCAAACAGAATTCACAATGAGCTTTCCCCCATCCTGGCTGCTGCTTTGCAGCGCCCTGTTCGTTTGCGCCGCCAGCGCAGCCCCTACCGTAACGGTTGAGGGCGATGCCGCCGAGCCCGGCCCCTATACAGTTAGTGCCAAGACCCGCCTGCATGATGTGCTGCTGCCTGCGCAAGTCAGCCCCAAGGCTTACCTGCTGGGTGCTGCCTGGCTGCATGGCCCGCTCCGTGAGGAGCAGGTGCGCCTGAAGCTGGGCGTGTTGTTCGACCTGGCCACCCTGGAGCGCAATGCGCTGCTGGATGACCGCCTGGCACTGGCCGAACTGGCTACCCGGCTCAGCGCCAAGGTGCAGGCCATGCCAGTCACCGGTCGCCGAGTGGCGGAACTCGACCCGGTGAAGGTGGAACTGAACCGCGAGCACAACCCCGTGCTCAGCGCTGGCGACCGCCTGCTCTACCCACCCAGGCCGGACTTTGTGGTGGTGGAGGGTGCCGTACAGGCGGAGTGTCGCCTGCCTTTCGTGCCATTCCTGCCTGCGCGGGACTATCTGGATGCCTGCCCTCGGCATGCCGAGGCAGACCCGGATGAACTTTTCGTGGTACAGCCTGATGGCCGCGTGCAGCGCCAGGGCGTGGCTCTGTGGAACCGCACCGAGGCCCCTGCACCGGCCCCAGGCGCACGCATTTATGTGCCCGTGCGCAGCGCCGGCCAGGGCGAGCCAACGCCAGACTTGAACGCAGAGTTCGCGGCCTTCATCGCCACCCAGCCGCTGGAGGTGGCCCCGTGAAGCGCCATTGGCTCCCGTGCCTGGTACTCGGCTGCGCGACCTGCGCCGTGGCTGAGCCCCGCTACACCCAGAATGACTTTGGCGGCGTAGGCCTGCTGCAAACGCCCACAGCACGCATGGCCCAAGCTGGCGAGCTGTCGGTGAATGCCAACCGCACTGACCCTTACAGCCGCTACAGTGTCTCGTTCCAGCCGTTCGACTGGCTGGAGGGCAGCTTCCGCTATACCGCCATCAGTAACCGTGACTACGGTCCTGAAAGCCTCAGTGGTGACCAGAGCTACAAGGACAAGGCCATCGACGCCAAGGTCCGCCTGCTCAAGGAAAACCGCTGGTTGCCTGAAGTGGCGCTGGGTGGTCGAGACATCGGCGGTACCGGCCTGTTCTCCAGCGAATACTTCGTGGGCAACAAGCGCCTGGGCGACTTCGACCTGAGCCTGGGCCTGGCCTGGGGCTATATCGGTAACCGCGGGGATATCGATAACCCCGCCAGCATCGTCCTTGGGGACAAGTTCGATGAGCGGCCCCAGGCTACTGGCACGGGTGATTTCAACGGCAACACCTATTTCCGTGGCAGCCCGTCCTTCTTTGGCGGGGTGAATTACCAGACGCCCTGGGACCCGCTCTCGCTCAAGCTGGAGTACGAAGGTAACGACTACCAGAACGAGCCGCAGGACAACGACCAGATTCAGGACTCCCCCATCAACCTGGGCATGGTGTTCAAGGCCAGCGACTCGGTAGACCTACATGCGGCCTGGGAACGTGGCAACACGGCGATGTTCGGCATCACCCTGCATACCAACTTCGCCACCCGCAAGGCGCCGGCCAAGAGCTTCGACCCGCCGGCAGAAAAGGTGCAGGCCAGCATGCCCAAGGTGGCGCCTGAAGATGTGCAATGGGCGGGTGTAGCCCAGCGTCTGCAGAAGAATGCCGGCTACCGGGTGGAGCGCATCGCCCAGCGTGACTCGGAGCTGATCGTCTATGGCGAGCAGACCCGCTACTTCCACGCGCCCAAGGCCGTGGGCCGTGCTGCGCGCATTCTCGACAACAGCGTGAACGACGAGATCGACTGGTTCACCGTGGTCGACAATCGCAATGGTTTGCCGGTGCAGGAAATCAGCCTGCCCCGCGAGACCTTCCGCGAGGTCGCGCAGAAGGATCGGCCGGTGGAAGACCTGCGCCGTGTCACGGAGCAGAACGCGCCGGTGCCACACCAGGAAAAGGAACTGTTCGAGCAGACACTGTCGCCGTTCACCTACGGCTTGGGCCTGGGCTACAAGCAGAACGTCGGTGGCCCGGATGGCTTCCTGCTCTACCAGTTCACCGCCGACCTGACTGCCGAATACCGCTTCCAGCGTGACCTGTGGTGGAACGGCATGCTCAGCGCCAACCTGGTGAACAACTTCGACAAGTTCAAGTACGACGCGCCGAGCAACCTGCCGCGCGTGCGCACCTTCCTGCGCGAGTACATGACCACCTCGGACGTGACCATGCCCACCTTCCAGCTGAACAAGGTGAAGCAGCTGGACGAGGACCTCTACGGCATGGCCTACGGCGGCTACCTGGAGTCGATGTTTGCCGGTGTGGGTGGCGAGTTGCTGTATCGCCCCATGGGCGAGCGCTGGGCCATCGGCGGCAACCTCGCTTGGGCCAAGCAGCGTGATTTCGAGCAGGACTTCGGCCTGCGCGACTACGACGTGATCACCGGCCATGTGACCGGCTACTACCGTTTGCCGTTCGAGGACATCCTCGCGGCGGTCAGCGTTGGCCGTTACCTGGCTCGCGACTATGGCGTGACGTTCGACCTGTCACGCGAGTTCCGCAACGGCGTGCGCTTCGGCGGCTTCATGACCCTCACCAATGTCACGCAGGATGAATATGGTGAAGGTAGTTTCAGCAAGGGCATCTACTTCTCGATTCCCTTCGACGAGCTGATGGCCAGCTCCACCATGCGCCGGGCCAACCTGGTATGGTCGCCGCTGACCCGTGACGGTGGTGCCAGCCTGGGCCGCAGCTACTCGCTCTACTCCCTGACCGAGGGGCGCAACATCGACATGTTCCACAACAACTTCGACAAGGTGGTGGAATGACAGACTCCCGGCTCATCTGGCTTGCGCGGTTCGCCTTCTGTCTCGTGCTGGCCGTGGTGCTGATGGCCGGGCTGAGCAGCGACCCGGTGCCGGAAGCTTTCGACAACCAGGACAAGCTGCACCATTGGGCGGGGTTTGCCTGCCTCACCTTGAGTGCGTGGCTGGCCTTTCCTCGGGCGCGGCTGCCGTGGCTGTTCCTGTGGCCTTTTCTGCTTTCCGTGGGGATCGAGCTGGGGCAGGAGCTGCTGCCGTTGCGCACGGCATCCTGGGCCGACATCGCGGCCAACGTGCTGGGCGTGCTGAGCGGCATCCTGTGCACGCTGGCGTTGCGCAGGCTCTGGCCAACGGATCAGGCCGACCGCCCCGGCGAGCCTGGGGCTGATGCGCTGTAGGGCGGGCCGCCCCGTAGGAGCGAGCTTGCTCGCGAATGTGACCCCGCTTTCGCCAGCAAGCTGGCTCCTACAAATGGCTTTTGGCCACGTAGGATGGGTTGAGCTTGCGATACCCATCAGCCCGGTCCGCATGGGTATCGCTCCGCTCCACCCATCCTACGAACCGTAGGCGCCCCCGTAGGAGCGAGCTTGCTCGCGAAAATGTGGTCCCGCTTTCGCCAGCAAGCTGGCTCCTACAAATAGCTTTTGGCCACGCAGGATGGGTTGAGCGTGCGATACCCATCAGCCCGATCCGCATGGGTATCGCTCCGCTCCACCCATCCTACGAACCGTAGGCGCCCCCGTAGGAGCGAGCTTGCTCGCGAAAATGTGGTCCCGCTTTCGCCAGCAAGCTGGCTCCTACAAATAGCTTTTGGCCACGCAGGATGGGTTGAGCGTGCGATACCCATCAGCCCGATCCGCATGGGTATCGCTCCGCTCCACCCATCCTACGAACCGTAGGCGCCCCCGTAGGAGCGAGCTTGCTCGCGAAAATGTGGTCCCGCTTTCGCCAGCAAGCTGGCTCCTACAAATAGCTTTTGGCCACGCAGGATGGGTTGAGCGTGCGATACCCATCAGCCCGATCCGCATGGGTATCGCTCCGCTCCACCCATCCTACGAACCGTAGGCGCCCCCGTAGGAACGAGCTTGCTCGCGAATGTGGCCCCGCTTTCGCCAGCAAGCTGGCTCCTACGAATAGCTTTTGGCCACGCAGGATGGGTTGAGCGTGCGAAACCCGTCAGCCCGGTCCGCATGGGTATCGCTCCGCTCCACCCATCCTACGAACCGTAGGCGCCCCCGTAGGAGCGAGCTTGCTCGCGAAAATGTGGCCCCGCTTTCGCCAGCAAGCCGGCTCCTACGAATAGCTTTTAGCCACGTAGGATGGGTTGAGCGTGCGATACCCATCAGCCCGCTCCGCATGGGTATCGCTCCGCTCCACCCATCCTACGAACCGTAGGCGCCCCCGTAGCAGCTTGCTCGCGAAAATGTGGCCCCGCTTTCGCCAGCAAGCTGGCTCCTACGAATAGCTTTTAGCCACGTAGGATGGGTTGAGCGTGCGATACCCATCAGCCCGCTCCGCATGGGTATCGCTCCGCTCCACCCATCCTACGAACCGTAGGCGCCCCCGTAGGAGCGAGCTTGCTCGCGAAAATGTGACCCCGCTTTCGCCAGCAAGCTGGCTCCTACGAATAGGTTTTAGCCACGCAGGATGGGTTGAGCGTGCGAAACCCGTCAGCCCGCTCCGCATGGGTATCGCTCCGCTCCACCCATCCTACGAACCGTAGGCGCCCCCGTAGGAGCGAGCTTGCTCGCGAATGTGGCCCCGCTTTCGCCAGCAAGCTGGCTCCTACGAATGGCTTTTAGCCACGTAGGATGGGTTGAGCGTGCGATACCCATCAGCCCGCTCCGCATGGGTATCGCTCCGCTCCACCCATCCTGCGAACCGTAGGCGCCCCCGTAGGAGCGAGCTTGCTCGCGAGTGTGGCCCCGCTTTCGCCAGCAAGCTGGCTCCTACGAATAGCTTTTAGCGCTCATTTTTTATCGCCAACAAGTTCAAGGTTATTACCAAGCCCGATTAAACTTAAGGACTTGCAGCCGCCTATTATCTGGCGCCTTCTTGCCGACTCGAAAGACAATTCCATTTTCTTGCAATAATCACTTGCCAGAATGCGCCCACCCTTGACGTCCAGGTAGCTCGAAGTATCGGCATCAGTTGAGTCAATAAAATTGAACTGGTCAAATTTAGGGCGCGCACGCTTCTCGGCACTTAAATTAACAAACGAAATACCATCACTTATCTCACGCACAACGATTGGCGGAAGCCGAGCCTCCTCTCCAATGACTGGCTTCAAATCCATTTTAGATGTCGCTGTGTTTTTCACTTGAACACCTGCAACATCCAGGATAGTAGCCGAGAGCTGGGCCAGGCTTGCTGTTCTGGAGCTTTTCGCAAGAGTCACGTACTTCCGATATAGCTCGGCCCGCTGCAGCCTGGCGGGCCCGTTAAAGTAGATGAAGAACGGCACCCGTGCCATTTCATGTGTGAACCGGGAAGAGTCATGCCCTTTTCCGGTAAAAACCGAATCTCCGTGATCGGAGAAATAGATCAGCACTGCTGGCGCATCTAACCCGCGAACATAGTCAATGGTCTTCGAGACGCTATAGTCTATATATTTGACTGCTGAATCATAGGCATCGACAGATTCAATTGAGATATAGTCAGCCTCTGACATCCTGACTCCAGAACCCGAAGAAAAATATCCATCAACTGGAACCCTCCACTCCTCCGGGATATTTGCAAGATATTCTCCATGCCCTGCATAAGAATGGAGAAACGTAACCGAGGCCTTGCTTTTGCTTGAAAAGTCCAGATTTTCAAGCTGCGCCTCGAAAAACGCATCATCCCACGGCCTTGCGGCCTTACCATCACTGTTGCCAAGCCGCCGCGAATCCGTGCTGAAGGTATTTTGGGCGTTCTTGAAGATGATGGAGGACGCCTGATTCCAGGTTCCAACCATGCCCTGGTTGCTTATCAGGCGAACATCCACCTTGGCCTTCCTTAATACATCTACAACAGAAATCCGCCGGCGCCGCTCAATTGGCAGAAAATCCTCTTCGCTGTGCAAGGCAAAAGAAAACGCCTCCAGCAGTGATGGGGACGTATGTGTGTGGGTAGAGAACACATTTTCAAAAAGAATGAAATTCGGATCTTCATCGAAGACCTTCTTGAGCCTTGGGGTCGTGTCTCGCGGATAGCCGTAGAGACTCATATTCATTACCGAGGTGGACTCCCCGACATAAACAAAGACATCAACCTTGCCTTCAGCCTGCACTGCCTCTGGCGGTTCATTTGAAAAGTTACTCTTTACCACCAGATAAGATTCTGAATTACTGAAAAACAATGAAGCGGAATCCAGAAACGTCAGCAGGATCGCACCAATAACAAGCAATCCAGACAGCGCCAACTTTATATGGGCATAGTATTGCTTGGTAAAGGTTCTTGAGTGCAGCCACCACTTCAACAAATAAAAACTTGAAACCGCCATCAGCAAGTAGAGCAGGTAGAGAGCAAGCGCTTTCATACGAAAATCAGGCTTGATCGTTTCCTGCATCGTGGCGAGCCAGAATTTTGCTTCCTCAAAATCAAAGTCCTTGGCCTCAGAGAATGAATCGACCCCGAGCGACCCGATGAAGCCTGACACCGGCTGATGAAAAAGCATCCAGGCCAAGCCCACTAAGAATGTAATTACGGCAGAAATTAACCTTCCCTTATGCAGCAGGAGTAGCGAGACATACGTCGCTCCAGCAAAGAACAGATACTCTGCCTTTCTTGAGTAGAGGATCGAGGCGACCAACTTGAGTTCCTCGCCTCTGCCCAAAAACAAAAGCCCCCCCACTGCCACGAGTGCCAGGAAAACCAGCAGGATCAGTAAAACAACAAAAACACGAACCGCGCTGCGACCCTTGATCATTTTTGATCTCCTTATGGCTCAAAGGAGTGACATGGCTACCAGTTGCTCTATGCCCACATTCCTGATCCAGATTTTTTAGGAGCCAGCTTGCTGGCGAATGCCAACCCTTTCGGGACCCGTTCGCCAGCAAGCTGGCTCCTACACGAACTATTTCGCCGGCGCGGTATCCCCCTCCTACACTTACGCCATTCACTCTCTGCCGCGCGCCGCGCATGGCTGCCAACTACCAAACGGAAGAGCCCGCCTATGCTCCGGTCCACCAGCCACCTTGAGCGCTTTCTGCTCGCCGCGATGCTGCTTGTGTTGGTGTGGCTGCCGATGCCCCTGGGCAGCAATCGCGAGTGGGCGGTTGGGCTGTTCATCCTGTTGATGGGCGGCCTGGGCTGCGCCTGGGCGATTGGCCAGTTTTTCGATGGTGCCGAACGAGGCCCGCAGAACAAGGCCATGAAGACAGCCCTCCCCTTGCTTGCGCTGCTTCTACTCACGCAGGCCTGGGTGGCGGTGCAATGGCTGGCCGGCCTGACTGTCGATATAGGGTCGACCTTCCAACACCTGATGCTCGGCCTGGCCTATTGCCTGCTGTTCCTGCTGGTGATCGCGCTGTTCCATACCCGCAAGCGCCTCAACCTGCTGCTCGGCACGCTGGTGGTCAGCGGTACGCTGCAGGCCTTCTTTGGCGCCTTCATGACCCTTTCCGATGTGGAGTGGCTGCTGGCCGGTCCCAAGGACAGCTACATCGGCGACGCGACCGGCACCTTCGTCAACCGTAACCATCTGGCCGGCTATCTGGAGATGACCCTGGCCTGCGGCATCGGCCTGCTACTGGCTCTGCGCGATGACAGCCCCTTCAGCTGGGCGAACCTGGTGGAACTGCTGATGGGCCCCAAGGCGCGTCTGCGCCTGGCCCTGGTTGTCATGGTCATCGCCCTGGTGATGACCCACTCGCGCATGGGCAACATTGCGTTTTTCGCCAGCCTGTTGCTGGTGGGTAGCCTGTTCGTCGTGCTGGAAAAGGAGAATCGCCTGCGTAACGGCCTGATTCTGACCAGCATCATTCTCATAGACGTCCTGGTGGTCAGTCAGTATTTCGGCCTGGAAAGACTCAAGGATCGCGTGCTCAGCACCCGCTTGAACGATGTGGTTGTGAATGGCGAAGTGGTCCAGCAGGCCAACGAAGTTCGCGACGATGTGTTCAGCTACGCCCTGCCGCTGCTCCGGGAACGTCCGCTGATGGGCCAAGGCGCCGGCAGCTTCGAAGCGGTGTTCCCCAGATACCCGGGCGAGGATATCCGCATCCATTTCGACCATGCGCACAACGACTATATCCAGTTCGCCGTCGAGTTCGGCCTGCTGGGAAGCCTGCCACTGGCTGCCTTCATCCTGGCGGCCTTGTGGTATGCACTCAGGGCGCTTTGGCGGCGCGAGTCGGTGTATCGCAGAGGAGTAGGTTTCGGCGCGGCGATGGGCATCGTCGCCCTGCTGATCCACTCCAGCACTGACTTCAACCTGCAAATCCCGGCCAACGCCGCGACCTTGGTCGTTGTCTGCGCGATAGCCGTGCTCGCCGGCAGCCAGGTCGCACCGCGCAAGCACGCAGAACATCCCGGCAGGGACGGCTCGCCCCATGGCCATGAACACCCCCTCGATGCACCGCGCCTTCCGCCTCAGCCAGCACAACCATAACGGCGAGCCCGCAACCAGCTTTTCAACCACAGCGAGCCAATCCAGCCCAGCATTACGCCGAGGGTGTTGGCGATCACGTCGCCCGTCGATGGCGTGCGGTTGGGCAGCAAGCCCTGGCCCAGTTCGATCAACAGTCCTGTCCCCAGGCAGATGGTCAGGAGCCAGATGAAATGCGCGCGGGGAAACGCCAGGCGCGAGGTCGCAGCCAAGGCAGCAAAGCCGAGTAAATGGTGCAGCTTGTCCTGCTGCTCAACTGCCTCTGGCAGCGGCTCAGGCTTCAAGCCGGCGAACAGGATGACCGCGAGGACGGCAAAAAAGGGCAAAACACGCAAATACCGCATGAGGGCTGGAGACATCCCGGTTGTCCGAATGAGTGCTGGATGCATGGGTGGCGCTCACGCCCGCCCGTACTTGTCTTCGAAGCGCACGATGTCGTCTTCACCCAGGTAGGAGCCCGACTGCACTTCGATCAGGTCCAATGGAATGACGCCTGGATTTTCCAAGGCGTGGACCTGGCCGACGGGGATGTAGGTGGACTGGTTTTCGGTTACCAGGTAGGTCTTGTCGCCATTGGTGACCTTGGCCGTCCCGCTGACGACTATCCAGTGTTCGGCGCGGTGGTGATGCATCTGGACCGAAAGCTTGGCGCCGGGCTGCACGGTAATTCGCTTGACCTGGTAACGCTGACCTCTGTCGATGGAGTCATACACGCCCCAGGGACGATAGACCTCGCGATGGTTGAGGTGCTCGTTACGCGAACAGCCTTTCAACTGCTCGACGATCTTCTTCACGTCCTGCACATGGTCCTTGTGTGCAACCAGTACGGCATCCTTGGTTTCGACGATGACCAGGTCGTCGACTCCAACGGTCGCGACCAGGCGGCTGTCGGCATGCACAAAGTTATTGCACGAGCGCTGGTGCAGTACGTCACCCTTGAAGACGTTGCCCTGCTCGTCCTTTTCACTGATGCCCCAAAGCGCCGACCAGGAGCCGATGTCACTCCAGCCCGCATCCAGCGGCACCATGGCCGCATCCTCGGTCTTCTCCATCACCGCGTAGTCGATGGAGTCTTCCGGGCAGGCGGTAAAGGCGGCTTGATCCACGCGGGTGAATTGCATGTCCCGGGAGGCTCCTTCCAGGGCCGTACGACAGGCCGCAAGTATGTCCGGCCGGAAGCGCTCCAACTCATGCAGATAGCGGCTAGCACGGAACATGAACATGCCGCTGTTCCAGAAGTAGTTGCCGCTGGCCAGGTACTCCTGGGCCTCGATCATGTTTGGTTTTTCGACAAAGCGGCTGACCGCAAAACCGGTATCACCTATGCCTTCACCCTTCTCGATGTAGCCATAGCCTGTTTCCGCATGGGTGGGGACGATGCCGAATGTCACCAGCTTGCCGTCCTCGGCCAGAGGCATGGCTGCCCGGACACTGGCATGGAAAGCCGATACATCCTGGATCTGATGATCCGCCGCCAGTACCAGCAGCAGCGGGTCATCGGCCTCGGCGCACGCCTGCAAGGCCGCCAGGGCAATGGCCGGTGCAGTGTTACGGCCGACGGGTTCGAGCAGGATGTTGGCCTTCGCCATGCCCAGCAGGCGCAGTTGCTCGGCAGCGAGGAATCGGTGCTCCTCGTTGCAGATCAGCCGGGGCAACCCGGCGTCGAGCCCCTCAAGGCGCCTGATAGTGGCCTGCAACATGGAGAGGCCAGCATCGGCCAACGGCAGGAACTGTTTCGGTTTGAGTTGACGCGACAGCGGCCACAGGCGGGAGCCTGAACCGCCGGCCATGATGACCGGTAGGAACATTTCGGGCGTCCTCTAAAGCTGTTGGAAGTGCTATTGCAGGGCATCCAGGTAGGCGCGAGCGTTGTCGTGCACCTGGGAGCTGGCCTGCATCTCGGCCACGCGCCACCAGCGGAAGCAGTCGTGCTGGGCGGCAGGGGTTATGAGCGTCGTAGAAGGGGGTAGGCGGAGCTGGTAACCCAGCACGACGTAATGGGTGTCGGGATGGGTTGGCGTATCGCCAAACACGCTATCGCTGTAGAAGTGCTCATAGACACCCAGCAAACGCGCCTGGCGTCGCTCGAACGCCTGCCCCAGCTCGTCCAGAGTCAGTCTCCGGAACGCAGCATCGAGACTCTCGTTCTTCAGGATCCGGCCCCCGGGTACGAACCAGTACCCGTGGGCTGGGCGGTTCAGCCGCTGGCCAAGGAGAATGGCCCCTTCGGCGTTCTGCACCACCAGGTCGATGGCGACCAGCGGAGTCAGTGCCACGACCGTGCGGAAAGACTCGTTACTCAGCCACATGATTGCTCCTGAAAAAATCCAGGCACGAAATCGACAAGGTGCGGGTAACGCCTGGACGGGCAGCCGTGTGGAGGCGGGAGGCACCGTCAGTGCATGCGCGCATGCTCCACGTTCTCGACGTACCAGCGGTAGGCATCGCGCAGGCCCTCCTCCAGTCCGATGCTGGCTTGCCAACCCAGCGCTTTCAGGCGGGACACATCCATCAGCTTGCGCGGGGTGCCGTCCGGCTTGCTGGCATCGAAGCCCAACCGGCCGGCGAAACCCGTAACCTTGGCGAGGGTTTCCGCCAGTTCGCGGATACTGCAATCGACACCGGTGCCCACGTTGATGTGCGAGAGCATCGGCTGGGTGTTGGCCTGATACGTTGCACTCTCCAACTCCATCACATGCACGCTGGCGGCGGCCATGTCGTCCACATGCAGGAATTCGCGCATCGGTTTGCCGCTGCCCCAGATCACCACTTCTTCGTCACCCCGCTGCACGGCTTCGTGGAAACGGCGCAGGAGCGCCGGGATCACGTGGCTGTTCTGTGGGTGATAGTTGTCGTGGGGGCCATACAGGTTGGTCGGCATCACGCTGCGGTAGTCGCGGCCATGCTGGCGGTTATAGCTTTCGCACAGTTTGATCCCGGCGATCTTGGCGATGGCGTAAGGCTCGTTGGTGGGCTCGAGGATCCCCGTGAGCAAGGCGTCTTCCCGCATCGGCTGCTCAGCATGCTTGGGATAGATGCAGGATGAGCCGAGGAACAGAAGCTTCTGCACGCCAGCCTGGTGCGCCGCCTGGATGACGTTGGCTTCGATCATCAGGTTCTGGTAGATGAAGTCCGCCGGATAGCTGTTGTTGGCGTGAATCCCGCCCACCTTGGCCGCCGCCAGATACACCTGATCAATACGGTTGGTGTTGAAGAAAGATTGCACGGCGGCCTGGTCGAGCAGATCCACCTCATCATGCGCGGCCACGAGAATATGGGTATAGCCCAGCGCCTTGAGGCGGCGGACGATGGCCGACCCCACCATGCCGCGATGGCCGGCGACGAAAACAGCCTGGTTCAGATCTCGGACCACGTTCAGTGCTCCCCTGCAACCGGCACTTCGTGGCCGTGCTGTTTGAGGAGCGCGTGACGCTGCGCGACCTTGAGGTCTTCACGAATCATCTCGGCGCACATTTCCTGCACCGTGATTTCCGGTACCCAGCCCAGCTTCTGCTTGGCCTTGGTGGGGTCGCCAAGCAAGGTTTCCACTTCGGTTGGACGGAAGTAGCGAGGGTCGACGCGAACAACCACATCGCCGATCTTGAGGGCCGGCGCCTTGTCGCCCGCAAGGCGTTCGACAATGGCCATTTCGTCCACACCTTCACCTTCGAAGCGCAAGGTGACCCCCAGTTCTGCCGCAGACCAGCGGATGAATTCGCGAACGGAATACTGCACGCCAGTGGCGATGACGAAGTCATCCGGCTGTTCCTGCTGCAACATCATCCATTGCATGCGCACGTAGTCCCTGGCGTGTCCCCAGTCACGCAGCGAATTCATGTTGCCCAGATACAGGCAGTGTTCCAGGCCTTGCGCAATATTGGCCAGGCCACGGGTGATCTTGCGGGTCACGAAGGTTTCGCCACGGCGCGGCGACTCGTGGTTGAACAGGATGCCGTTGCAGGCATACATGCCATAGGCCTCACGGTAGTTGACCGTGATCCAGTAGGCGTAGAGCTTGGCCGCCGCATAGGGTGAGCGTGGGTAGAAGGGCGTGGTTTCCTTCTGCGGGATTTCTTGCACCTGGCCGAAGAGCTCGGAAGTGGACGCCTGGTAGAAGCGAGTCTTTTTCTCCAGCCCAAGCAGGCGAATCGCTTCGAGAATGCGCAGGGTGCCCAAGGCATCCACATCGGCCGTGTATTCCGGCGACTCGAAACTCACGGCTACGTGGGACTGTGCGCCCAGGTTGTAGACCTCATCCGGATGCACTTCCTGGATGATGCGGGTGAGGTTGGATGAGTCGCTCAGATCGCCGTAATGCAGCACGAAGTTGCGATCATCGACATGCGGCCCCTGATAGATGTGATCCACGCGCTGGGTATTGAAGGAGGAAGCGCGACGCTTGATGCCATGTACCTCATAGCCTTTTTCCAGCAGGAGTTCTGCGAGATAGGAGCCGTCTTGGCCGGTGATGCCGGTGATAAGGGCTTTTTTCTGTGTCATCTATCAGTCCTCTTCAAGTCAGAGAGAGGTAATACCGCGGGGGCTGCGCAGTGAATCAACGACCCAACAGCTGTCGCACGGCATGCACAATGAAAAGGGTGTTGGTCACCAGGTAACGCTTCCACAAACGCCGTGGCTCGCTACACACCCTGTGAAGCCATTCCAGGCCGTGCTGTTGCATCCACAGCGGCGCACGCTGAATGGTGCCGGCGTGATAATCGAAGGCGGCACCGACGCCTACCATCACCGCATTGATCCGCCCGCAATGCTCAGCCATCCATTGCTCCTGCTTCGGGCAGCCCAGGCTGACCCAGACAGTGCCAGCGCCGGAAGCGTTGATGGCGTCAACCACAGCGGCATCTTCTTCGATGGTCAACGGGCGAAAGGGCGGCGAGCAGGCACCGGCAATCGTCAGCCCGGGAAACTGCTCCAGCAGCTTGCGCTGGAGAATCTCAAGGGTTTGCGGCATGCCGCCATATAGATAGATCGACTCCCCACGCTGCGCGGCCTCGGCGCAGTATTGCCACATCAGGTCGGGGCCATTGATCCGCTCCTGCCTGGAAACGCCCATACGACGCATCAACCAGGCCACGGGGGAGCCATCTGGCGTGGCCATATCCGCCTCGCGGATCACCTTGGCGAAGTCCTGGTTGTGATGAGCAGTAACCACCGAGTGGACGTTGCAAATACAGACATAGCGACTTTCCCGCGCCGCTGCCCAGATCGCGAGGCAGGTCAATACCTGCGACCAGCTCAACGAGTCGATGGGCGCACCGATCACCGAACTCACAGCCCGCTGATCGTTGTCGAGATGTCTATCCATTGCGCGACACCTCAATGGCCTGTTGATAAATGTCCATCAAAGAGGCGAAGTTGGCTTCTTCGGTGTACTGGCTCTCAAACTCGGCGCGTGCGCCTTGGCCAAGCTGCTCGAGGAGCCCTGGCGTCTCCCAGGCGGTACGCACTTCCTGCAACAACGACTGGGGATTGGATGGCTGGAAAACCACGCCACTTTTTCCGTGCTGCACGATCGTCGGCAGGGGACCAAGATCGGATACGCCAGCGGGTGTACCAAAGGCGAACGCTTCGCGGACGACCATCGGGAAGCCCTCAAAGCACTCAGACGACAACACCAGTAAACGTGCACCGGCAATCTGTGCTTGCGCCTGCTCTGCGCTGACCTGGCCCAGGAAACTCACCGGCAGACCCGCAGCCATACGCTCCAGCTCAGGTCGTAACTCGCCATCGCCCACCAAGCGGAGCTCAGGAGCGGCTGCACCCCAGGCCTGCCAGGCGCGGAGCAGGCTGAACAGGCCTTTTTCCGCAGTCAGACGCCCGGCAAAAATCACGTAGGGCTTTCGCTGTGCCCAGGCAGTGACCGGAGGATTGCCGGGATAGAAATTGGGTTTGACGTGCACCTTCTCGCTCGGCAACCCGGCGTTGATCATCAACCCGCGCTGGAACTCGGAGAGACAGATATATGCGTCCACCTGATCGCTCCAGGTACCGAGTGCGCGGTGCAAACCCACACTAAAGGCCAGCGGCAGCGTCGCAGCACGACTGCTGCGATAGCACCCATGAATCATCGCCGGCATGGGTGAGTGCTTATCGAGGCATTCGGTACAGACCTTCCCGTCACGCATGGGAATGGCGGCCGGGCAAAACAATCGGTAGTTATGAAGTGTCAGAACACGCGCTGCACGTTTGCCAATCGCATGGAAGATCCCAGGAGAAAGCAAAGGGAAAGTATTGTGGGCATGCACGACATCAGGCTTGAAGCGCTCTATCTCACGTAACAAGGCGGCAGATGCCCAAGGGTTCCACGGCGTTGCCAATGCGCCCTTTACTGTGCCCCAGCTTCCTTGCGCGCGAATTTCATCACTATGACGAACAAACTCAGACACCTCTTGGCCATGGGATCGCAGCAAATGCTTTTCCGTCTCGAAGACCTGGTTTTCACCCGACGGAAACTCTGACGAATAGTAGTCATGAACTAATAAAGACCGTATCTGCTTCGGCACATCTGGACTTCGAGATTCTCCCGGCAGATGGCATTCACCATGGATGACTTGTATTCCCATGAGAACTCCTTGACTCGAACTGAAGCAGTTTCGACAAAAGCGAAGCGCCTTGTTGGAACAGCAGATACAGAACGTTGAGAAGGCCACTTCCGAATCATCCGCCAGCTTGTTGCCAGCCGACTCGGAGCCGGTGGCGTAGCGCCGGAGATTGACCCAGGAGTTGATTTGACTACTTCACGAAATTGACACTACCTGGCAACCCGGAAAGAAATTGAAAGCCTGCCCGTAAAAACAGCATCAAGAAACGATACATATATTGACCAACCACACTCTAGCGTAGCCGAGAGTGAATCCAGAGCTGAACAGCGCCCAATTGGTCTTTGCCTGAACGGCGCACTGGCAAGCGCTTGTCAATCTCTATGACCGGCCTATCGAAGGCCCAGATCAGGCTCAAATACATGCACACACCATACAAGTATGCATAGCTCTCAATAGCCGGATTCTGGAAAGAAACAATGAAAAACGCAGCAAAAAGTGAGCACTTCAAGGCTTTTTCATTAAGCGGACCATCCGCTTTAACCTTCATAAGGGTCTGCCATAAGAAGACGAGCAGTGCAATGAACCCTACCAGGCCAACTCGAAAAGGTATGGCGGCAAACGAATTGTGCACTGAAAGGTGAATGAAACCTGCCTCTTCTTCATTGGCGAATACCGGACTATCGAAAACCAGGTAATAGTTCCTGATTGACTCCGTTCCAAACCCAACCCCTATGAAATTTGACCCGACAATGCCTTCCAGCGCATCTCGTAACAGCACGAGACGAACAGCAAGGTTTGCATCTATAAAAGCAACCGACAAAGGCGAACCAACCGTGGACGCATAGAGGAGGACACTACTGGAAATCAGCGCCACCAGCATCCAAAAAGCATATCTTGGGAATAGCCACATACCAGCGAAAATCAATGCATAGATTTTATTCTGCGAAAAAGGACTCATAAAGCTCATTGCAAGGAAAACCAATAAAAGACCGACCCTCTTACCCGGAGTCTTGATTGTACTCAAATAAAGAGAGGTTGCTGCAATGACGAGCGCAGGAACATTACCAAGACCACTGATACTGACCAAGCCTTTAAAGCTGAACGCATCTGAAGTCAGCATATCCAGATAATTCATCACCACCCATAGCAAAAATAGATTGGCCAACCCCCTGCGACCATCAGCTGCTTTGATCCTCTCTTTAAAGTAGAAAGTCATCACCAGAAAGGTGGTCGGGATTGCATAGGCAAAAAGTGCCTGCTGAGGTATTGCGGAAATCTGGAAGTAGCGCGTCCACACTGAAGGAAATACATTGAAAACAGACAACACCGCATAACACAACGAAATCGAACAGAAAAAAGCCAAAGCCCCTGGAAGCTTCTGCGCTCTTCGATTCAGGAAGGCAAATACAGCAAACAAAACAGCAAACAGAATAAGATTTACCCCGGAAACCAGCCTGGTAAAAGGAAGTGACAGGGTTAGCAGGGAGAGCAACGTTCCCGCGTAAAAAACGTTTCGCGCACTTACCGGGTAGCTTATCAAACTTGAATCGATGGCAGGCATGCTGTTCATTTAGCCTCCCAACTGACCTTTGGCATGGAATATCATTTTGCCGCCCACTTGCAGGACACTTTGAAGATCCTCACGAAGCGCAGCAACGACAAATAGCCCGACATTACATGTCGAATCAATATTGACCTAGGATCATGGGGGCTCTGAGCTGCCCTGTAGGCTTCCTTGACCATTACAGACTCAGGAATAAAGCTGATCAATCTTTCCTTGTGCGCTTTATCAATATACTTATTCAAAAGAACCGAAAGAATCATCAGATTTATGACCCCATCTATCTCATCGCCATACCTAGAAGAAAAATATAGCTTCAATTTATTCAGCGAATCTGCCATTTTTATACTATGAGCCACGCTAAATTCGCTAGATTTTGAAATTTTCTCCGACCAGGAGCCATCTGCAAACTTTCGATAGACGCTCATAACTTTAGGTGAGAACAGCGCCCCGCCAGGGTTGGCAAGAATAATCTGCATAAAATAGTCCCCAACCGGACAGGATGAAAACCAGTCTGGAAAGTTAATCATCTCTGTTTTTTTCATGAAAATCGATGCAGTCGGCATATAACCACCACCGTTCCTTATAATTTCTCCCGCATCAACAATTCCTACCTTTTTAGGATATAACAAGAATCTTTTCAAAAGCTGCTTGACCTGCGCCCCCCCAGTCTCATGGCATGTGTGAAAGCATATTTTAATTTCAGGGTTCAGCTTCATCATTGAAAACTGCGACTGCAATTTCACCTCATCGATCCAGAAATCATCGCCTTCGCATATCGCCACGTACTCTCCTGAAGCAACCTTGAAAGCTTCTGACATTACAGAGAATGGCGACTTCGAGTATTGATTCTCTGCCTGAATGACCGGCTTTATTATGTTTGGGTATCTTTCCTTGTACTCAAGTATTTTTTTGGCGGTCGAATCAGTCGATGCATCATCGTGAATGATCACCTCGAATGGGAAGCTCGTTCTTTGAATCAAAAACCCACGAATTGCATCCTCTATATACTTGTCCTGGTTGTATGTCAGACAGACCACGCTCACGACAGGTTTTATGGTATCCCCTTGCCACGATGAAATTATTTCCTCTTCTGTTGGAAGAGGTGTGCTAAGGAATTTATCCAGATTGAATTCTTTCATGGCTATTTAACCCGCCTACCTTGTTAGGTAATCCATTAGCTCTGTAAATTCTTGATCTTGGATTCACATGCGAACCTGCCGAGCATCCAGCTTTTCCAGGTTGTGGAGCCCGCCAACGCCCCAGCAATTGAAACAAGCCCTCCCATGACCACCATCGCCAGACTCAGCAACCTGGTCTCCGCGGTAACGCCCAGGCTGACGAGTATCAACGGCGGTAGCATTGCGAGCAGAATGATCTTCGCGACATCCTGGAAGAGCCAGGAGAGATGCAGACCAGGCTCGAGTTTATGGTGGATATACGCACCCCATAACAGGAAGGAAAAAGCGTTGATGCCGAGCCAGACGTAACCTGCTCCAATGCCCCCGAAGTGCATGGCGGCAAATACGATGCTTGGAATCAGTACAACGGCCATTCCGGCATTGCCAATCAGGTGATAACGCAGGTTCCCCTTGGCATATTGCAGGTAGTAGGTGAATGCGCCGACGACGAGCAAGCCATTACCGATCGCGTACAAACGCATGATAGGGGCGGCTTTGGCTGCAAGTTGCGCATCACCGGTCCAGGCAAATAACAGCGGTTCAGCGAAGGTAGCCAGGGTGATAGCCGCAGAGCCACCGATAATGCTGACCAGCTGGGTGGCGTTGCGGTAGACTTTGATCATCTCATCGTGCTTGCCCTCAGCATGTAGCTTGGCCAGACGCGGCATGATGGCACTGCTGATGGGGCCGCTAATGACCAGGATGCCACCGGCGACCAGCACGGCGAGGGTGAAGTAGCCGTACTCCTCGAGTGGCATAAAACCCGACAGCACTAACTTGTCGGTTTGCGTGACCAGTATCCAGACCGATGTAGTGATGGCGATGGTCAGGGCGAATTTCAGCAGTGGCTTTATTGGCCGGAATGACCAGCCGACGGGCTGATCCAGGCTGACCTGCGTGGGCAGTAGACGCCGGCTCATCAAGAACAGGCCCAGTAATTCCGCCAGCGCGATAACCAACTGGTGAATGAAGAAGACAAACGCTGAAAAGCCGAACAGCCACATGCTGGCGAAGACCGCAACAAAGCGCAGAGTGGCAATCAGGGCATTGAAAATACTGAGCCCAACCATACGTTCGGCGCCAGTAACCACGCCCCGGTATAGCCCCCCCATCCAGCGCAGGGCCACACTGATGCCCATGATTTTCATGGCCAGTACGACTTCAACCAGCGGCAACTCAGTGACATTCAGCCAACGGGTAGCAATCACCCCGGAGAGGAGCCACAAACCAGTACCCCCGATCACGGCAATACCGATAAAGATCAGGCTGAGTGCGCGAAATAACTGGCGATAGGCCAACGTGGACATGACGCCGCCATGGAAGCGGGCGGTTTCGCGGCCAATTGTGGGAGTCAATCCAAAATCCAGAAGAACAAACCAGGCTTGCAGCATGGTGAAAAAGCCCACAAGGCCATAGACTTCTGCCCCCATGTATTTGATATACAGGGGCAGGACCAGGATGCCTACGGCGGTGACATAAATCTGGCTCGCGTAATTAGCCAGGATATTATGCGCCAAGGACAATTTAGATCTCATCATAGAGAGGTATTCTTTTCATTTATCAAAATAATCACTTGTCGTTTTCTGATTACGATCCCGCCAATTATTTCAATCAATTACCCTTGACATTATATAACTAGACTCTTTAGTAGAGCATATTGAAAACCCAAGTCCTCTATATAATTTAATGGCTATTGCATTATTCTTGAAAACCTCTAGTTCGCAAAATTTAAATCCTCTTTCTCGGGCCAGGGCGATAACCCCAGCAACCAAACCCGTAGCTATCTTCCTCCCTCGCACTTCCGGATGCACAAGAACAAGTGTAATAAATGCTTTCTGGCTTTCTTGATGGTTACAATAGAACGCCACAAAGCCTACGCAACGCCCTTCTATATAGTGGAGATAAAACTCGGCTCTTTTTTCAAGCTTACTCAGATAGGCATCAATCGAATCGTTTCCTCTAAACAATCCAGCCTGAAGTTCTCTTTCTGCACTTATAATTAACCCTATTTCTTCGATGATCATTTTATTTTCCCGCGATATGGCAATTTATCTCTAGGGGAGGCATGAGCTTGCCGAATCTCCCAAATTAATACCAAACACTCGATACACCATCAAAAAAGCCTTTAACAATCCCATATAAAAAATCAAAAACCGGCTTGCACGCCTGGATTCGCAGAGATAACTTCTGGATTACAGGAGTTCTTCTATGGCGATCAGCAAGATTTTCGAGCCATCTACAGGCTAGAGTTTTCATATATTCAGTCAAGTCCAATTGCATTTTTCAGACCTACCAAAATATTCGAAAAATACCTTTCACATAGCGCAACCTTGACTATAGGGGCGATTCAATTCAAGTGATCTAAAGTCCTCTTCAGCAACCCCCAACGAAAACCTCTTCAACATATTTTGTATCTGATCAACACCATTAAACATCAACAGATCTATGATCGACAGGTTGGCTACAAACGGCTTCGTCAATTGCTTATATTCAATTTCATCAATGCGATGAAAATTTAGCTTTATACCCCGACTCATAAAATAATCAGGAGAATACAAACCGAGCCCACCAATTGGGTTGATGTATGAATTTCCACCCAACACCTCCATGGTCTGAATAACACGATCTTGATGGTCGACTGGTGGCGGTAGATGCAAGTCAGACGAACGTAATATAGGAGTGGTGATATGTAGATACGCACAGGTTTCACGAATAGCGTTTTCAGCATATCGCGCCAAATTTATTTGCGGGAACCGCATTACCTGCTCCAGCCAAGGCAGCACCTCGCTGAAAAAAGGTGCACGTGAATAGCTAAGGGTAATCATCCTAATTATTCGAGACAATTCCCCTTGGATATCACCACTCAAATAACGCTGATTTATATTCAACGTATGGCAATCTTTCTTAAGGGGAAAGGTTATAAATTTTGGTTCACCGTTAACGAGAATTCGATTGCGATTCACCCAACTTCCCTTGACATACTGCAAATCATCACCCAGCACAAACAAGTCCGAGGCCGCTATTAACTGGAAATACCCAAGGTATGGGAACAGATAGGGCTGCATCATTGCAATTGTTTTGGACATGACCACCGCCTTTAATCAATACGCTCTATATAAACAAGCCCCACACCCGGCTTTGGCGCCATTCTGAAATACTGAATTCGCTTACCTGAACTGACGTTACGAAGCTAGCGCGAGCAGATTGAAACCGAAGCGCCTCCGGATAATAGCTTGAGGTTTCTGAAGGCAATTCAAGCTCGAAATAACCGCCAACAGCTTTATTCATCACTTCGCACCTTGGTTAATGAGCTCCGCGACTGCGTTGATCGATGCTTCTTGAAGCGCTGGATAGATCGGCAGGCAGATCACTTTTTCAGCGACTGCGTTTGCTACCGGCAAGTTATTGCGCTGCGCCGAGGCCAGCCCACGGTACATTGGGAACTCACTTATCAGTGGGTAAAAGTAGCGACGGGCAAATATGTTGTTCTCCTTGAGCTTCAGGTACAGCTCGTCGCGACTCAGCGGATAGTCGGCTTCCAGCAGGATCGGGAAGTAGGAGTAGTTGGCGACCTTCTGACCGGTTTCCTCGACGATACGAATGCCTTTGACGTCTTTCAGGTGTTCGCGATAGGCCTGGCTTATTTCGCGCCGACGGGCCATGGCACGGTCGATGTGCTGCAGTTGCAGCAGACCGAAGGCCGCGTTGATCTCGCTCATTTTGCCGTTGATGCCGGGGGCCACTACGGTGACTTCATCGACAAAGCCAAAGTTCTTCAGCTGATCGATACGCTTCTTGGTCTTGGCATCCGGGCAGATAATGGCGCCACCTTCGAAGGTGTTGAATACCTTGGTGGCATGGAAACTCAGCACGCTGAGATCGCCATGGCGGAGGATGCTGCCCTCTTCATCCTGCACACCAAAAGCATGGGCAGCGTCGTAGATCACCCGCAGGTTGTAGTTGTCGGCTATTTTCTGGATGGCTTCGACATCACAGGGGTTGCCATAGCAATGCACCGGCATGATGGCGGTGGTCTGCGGGGTAATGGCGGCCTCGATCCTGGCCGGATCCAGGTTGAGGGTGTGCGGATCGATATCCACGAACACGGGTTTGATGCCATTCCACAGCAGGGAATGTGCGGTAGCAACGAAGGAGTATGGTGTGGTGATGACTTCACCCGCCACGCGCAGTGCCTGCAACGCAGTGAGCAGGGCGATGGTGCCATTGTTGAACAGGGCGATGTGGTCGACACCGAGGTAGTTGGAAAGCGCAGTTTCCAACTCCTTGTGCATCGGTCCGCCATTGGTGAGGATCTTGTTGTCCCAGATCTGTTGCAGATAGGGGATGAACTCATCCAGCGGTGGCAAGTAGGGTTGGGTGACGTAAACCGGTTTATCGCTCATACGCCCTCCCTGGCCAGGGCAAGCAAGTACTGGCCATAACTGTTCTTGCTCAAGGTCTGGCCGATACGCTGCAGGTCATCAGCGTTCAGCCAGCCATTGTTGAGGGCAATTTCTTCAAGGCAGGCGATTTTGTAGCCTTGGCGTTTCTCGATGGTTTCTACGAAAAGCCCGGCTTCCATCAGGCTTTCATGGGTGCCGGTGTCCAGCCAGGCGAAACCGCGACCGAGCAATTCGACGTAGAGCTCGTCACGCTCCAGGTAGATCTGATTGATGCTGGTGATTTCCAGCTCGCCCCGAGCGGAGGGTCTCACTTGCCTGGCGATCTCCACCACGTCGTTGTCGTAGAAATACAGGCCGGTGACGGCGAACTGGGACTTGGGCTTGAGCGGCTTCTCCTCGATGGAGATGGCGCGTTTGTTGTGATCGAACTCGACCACACCAAAACGCTCCGGGTCCTTCACCTGATAGCCAAAGACAGTGGCGCCTTTCTCGCGCTGAGCGGCTTGGCACAACATGGGCCTGAAGCCCTGGCCGTAGAAAATGTTGTCGCCTAGCACTAGGCACACCGAATCGGTGCCGATGAACTCTTCGCCAATGATGAAGGCCTGTGCCAGGCCATCGGGGCTGGGCTGCAAGGCATAGCTCAGATTGATGCCGAGCTCGCTACCATCACCGAGCAGCCGCTGGAACCCCCCTATATCTTCCGGAGTGCTGATCAGCAGGATGTCGCGGATACCTGCGAGCATCAGTGCCGACAAGGGGTAATAGACCATCGGTTTGTCGTAGATCGGCAGCAGTTGCTTGGACACACCGCGGGTAATCGGGGAGAGCCGGGTTCCGGAGCCGCCGGCCAGAATTATGCCTTTCATGATTCTCCAGTCCTGATCACGTTGGTAGTTACCGCGCCGCCCTTGACGGCATCGTTCCGATGACTCAGTTACCACTCGACGGTTTTGCGGATAGCGGTCTCGAAGATCTCCTGAGGAGACCTGACCAGTTGGCGATTGCACTTGCTCAAGTCGATGACGTACTGCGGGTGGTGGCCCGGATCGCCTCGGGCCAGACCACCGACCATTTCTGCAAACAGTCGCTTCGATGCGCGTGTTGCATCGCGAAGGGCTGGAGGTCTGTGAGGCTCTTATGGCCGCATCAATTTGAATCGGAGACCAAGCCGCTCAGAAAGGAAGCTTGGCTGCGGCTGGGACGCTTTATTAATAGATGTCTCTGGAGAACAGGGAGAAAGGCGTCTGGAACAGAATTTTTATATCCAGCCACAACGACCAGTTGTTGATATAGGCCAGGTCCAGTTCAACGCGTTTTTGCATTTTGTCGATTGTTTCGGTTTCGCCCCGGCAGCCACTGATCTGGGCCAGACCGGTAATGCCGGGCTTGATCCGGTGGCGGGCCATATAGGCGGAGACCTTGCCGGTGTAGTAGTTGTTATGCTCGATGGCGTGCGGGCGCGGGCCGACTAGGGACATCTGACCTTGCAATACATTGAACAGCTGCGGCAATTCGTCGATGGAAGTGCGACGGATGAAGCGACCGACGCGAGTGATGCGCGGGTCGTCGCGACTGGCCTGCTTGACCCGAGGGTCTTCGTGTAACTGCATGGAACGGAACTTCCATACCTGGATGACGGTTCCATTCCAGCCGTGGCGCTTCTGCTTGAACAGGATTGGGCCGGGCGACGAATACTTCACGGCAATGGCAGTGGCCAGCAACACCGGACTGAGGACAACGATCGCCAGCAGAGCCAATGTGCGATCCATCAGCGACTTGCTCAGGGCGGCACTCGGATAGACCGAGAGCGGGCATTTATTCAAGTGAATGGCCGGCATGCCTTCGATGTCGCCAACGGAGTGGTTGAGCGGCATGATGGTGTGGAGGTCTGGCAGCCAGACCACGTCGACATTGGCATCGAGCAGGTCGAAGTACAGGTCCTGGATCTTTTCGGCTGAAGCCAGTGGCAGTGCGATGTAGAGACGACTGATGTGATGGGAGACGATCAGCTCACGCACGTGCGCCAGATTGCCGATGACGGGGTACCGATTGCTGCTCGGGAGCTCTTCTTCACCCGCAGCGACCAGACCTGCCACCGGGCCGTACTTGTATTCCAGGAGCCTGTCCGCCAGATTGCAGGCCAGCTCGCCAGTGCCAATGATCAGTGAGGTGCGAGCGGCTTGCTGCTTGCGGTCATAACCCTGGGCAAAGGTATGCAACGGTATATAGGCGCCTGCCTGCAGGGCGAAGCCGAGCAAGGCCCAGGTGAATGTCACTTCACGGGAGAACAGCTCGCTGGTATTGGTGACATACGCGGCAGCCGCAAGGCCGCCCAGTAGAATCAACCAGCCACCGAGCAAACGGCAAAGGCCAACCAGGTAGCCATGCTTCTTGTGATAGACCCGCATCAAGGAGTAAACGGGCACGGAGCCGACCAGGGCAAGCAGCGCCAGCATGCGGTAGTGCAAGCCGATCTCTCCGGTCTTCATCAGCGCAAGGACACAGAGCAGCGTAATGAGCAGACTGACGGCCGCCAGCCATTGGCCCCAGAACGTCAGGCCACGCCCCAAGAAAATCAAGCGACGCCCTGTTTGAACACGGGTGTCGCGCCTGCTGGTAGATGCACCCTGGCGTGCTGGTGCTGTTGCTTCGGACTGTGACACGACGAATACCTGCAACGGTGCGCTTGCTCTTTACTGCCTGTGGCAAAGCGTGGGTCATGCGCTCCTTGCGGTTTTGTCCATTGGTGCCGACACATTCGGCGTTGTTACCTGGTGTGCTGCCTCGTAATAACTGTCCCGCGGCCCTGCAATTCCTTGTAGGAGCCAGCTTGCTGGCGAATGCCGACAGGCCAGCACTCACGGAAATGCACGAATCTCGACGGGTTGCTGTAGCACTAATGCACGCACGGCGCGAGCTTGCGCATGCTTATGAGCTCGTGGCTCAGGCTCTCGCACAGCACCCTGATCCGGCCAGTTCGCTGGGCGATCTCGAGTAGATGCTGAGCCTCTGCATTTCCGAAAGCCGCGCTGCGCCTGGTCGATTCGCGGGTTGCCTGACGCTGGGCTTCGTTTAACTGCGGCCAGGCGTCAAAGCCGATTTCGGCCAGCTCGAGGTTCACCCCGATACGCCATGGGCCGAGCCGGAATGCCTGGGCCATGGCCTGATCGAACTCGCTATCGAATTCCTGAAGGTAAAGTTTGCTGTGAGCCAGGCGCGCCCAGGTGTAAGGCCAACTCGGCCGTGCAGCTATCGCGGCACGGTATGTTTCGAGAGCGGCACGGCGAGAGTGCTGCGCAGCAGGGGCGGCATAGGGCTGACGAAATTGTTTCCAGCTGTAGATACGTCCGAGGCGGTCCAGCCGATCGCCATCAGCGACCGGGTAGAGTCTGATGGCGCGCTGTGCCGCGTTGTGGGCAATTTCCCAGGCGACAACACTGGGTTCTCTACCCTGTTTATCCCATGAGCTGATGAAAGCTTCGGCCTGATAGCTGGCAATGCCAGCCAGCAGCATGTACGCCCCCATGACCATCAGCACGAAGGACAACAGCACCAGCAACAGAACTGGCACGTGCTGCATGATCACGCGCTCACCTCGCGAACTCGCATGCGAGTGCCGCTTCCGGCTGCCTGGCCGGTCGAGCGATTGGCTGACGCTCATGCGAAATGGCTCTGGGCGATTTCCCAAGGTGTATGCAGAACCAAGGATTCGGCCCTGGCATCACCGACGATACGAACTGCATGCTGCATACCCTCGCTGAGCATGGGCGGGCGATGCTGCAGGTTGTGGGCATCGCTGGCGAGTACGGTGACCACACCTTGTTCCAGCAGGGCGCGGGCAAGCGCCTCGGCGGCGGGGCCAAAGCGGCCGGCCACGGACCCGGCCGTGACTTGGAGCAGGCAGCCCAGCTCAAGCAATGGCTTGAGCCTGGACGGTGTGCGCATGAGGTCCTTGTTGCGCTCAGGGTGGGCGATCATCGGCACGATGTTGCGTTGCAGCAGCCAGCTGATCAGACGCTCGGCGCCGAAAGGTATTTCTCCGTGGGGAAATTCGAGCAGCAGGACCTGCTTGCCCTGCCATCGGCCCAGGAAGGGAATCGCCCCTTGGCTGACACCCATCATCAGTTCCACGCCAAAGCGCACTTCCGCGGCTGCAGCCACCCGCAGGGGAATGCCCTGCTCCTTCAGCACAGCATCGAATTGAGCTTTTGCGTCCTGGATGCTGGCCAGTGTGTTGTCGTATCGACCTGGGTGGATATGCGGCGTGCAGACCAGGTGAGTGGTACCGTCCTGAACGGCTATGCGCGCCAGTGCAAGGGAAGCTTCGAGGTCGGGGGCCCCGTCATCGATGCCGGGTAGCAAATGGTTGTGCAAGTCGATCATGGCGGTTGTTGAAACCTTTCATCGAACGGGCAGGAGTGAGTCCTGATCAATCAGGAAACCCGACTCCTTGGCTGGTTTCTCGCGGGCAAGACATTGCCTGCAGCAGAGACTGCTGCTGGATATTCCAGGGTAGGGGTGCGTTGGTAGGCAATACGCTCAACGCGAATCAAAGCCTTAGCGGCTGGACGCCGATAAGGTCATGCTTTGATCTGACTTTCTGGAACCAGGGGGGCGCTTGGCTCTTGCTCGCGAAATCCGCTTGCGAGTGATTTCGCCCCTACAGGCCCTGGGTCTCGGCGGTCATGTGTCGTCCACAACTCAGTCAGTCAAAACCTTTGCACTTGCCACAAGGTGACTGTGCTCACACCTGCTTGATATTGCTGTAGCCGTAGTAGTCGTAGTACCCACCGTAGCTGTAGCCGTATCGCTTGGCCTTCTTGATATCTACCTGGTTGAGAACAAAGCCGTTCACCGGGACGTTGTTCTGCAGCAGCTGGCCGACGCCCCTCTCCACCAACGGAACGGCGGTGGCGGCTGACTTGACCACGTAGATCACGGAGTTGGCGAAGGTGGCCAGGAGCACGGTATCGCTGACCGCCTGTGTCGGTGGCGAGTCGATGATGATTCGCTCGTACTTGCCTTTGAGTGCTTCGAAGACCTTTGCAAAGCGTGGCGAGGAGAGCAGCTCGAGCGGATTGGGCGGCACGCTGCCTGCGCCAATCATGTCGATACCATCGACCTGCTTGATGCAGTCTTCCAGCGTGGCAGTGCCGGCGATCAGGTTGGCCAGGCCCGGGGTGCCTACCGGGAACTCGAAACTCCTGGCCAAGCTTGGTCGACGTAGGTCCGCATCGATCAGCAGAACCCTTTCCATCTGCCCCAGAGCGAAGGCCAGGTTGGCCGAGACGGTACTCTTGCCCTCTCCGGGAGCCGAGGAGGTCACGACGATTACCCGATGCGGATTGTCGACTCCAGAGAGCACCACCCCGGTCCGGATGGTCCGGATCGCCTCGGAAAAGCACTTGTCCGTGTCGGCGGCGAACATGCGGGCGAGCTGGCTGCGCTGCTTGCGCTTCAGGAGTGGCAGGATGCCAAGCACCGGAATGTTAAGGCGGCTCTCCAACTGCTCAGTGTTCTTGACGGTGTTGTTCAGCTTGTCCAGCAACAGGGTCAGCACGACCCCAAAACCCAGGGCAATCAAGGCTGCGACGGCGATGATCTGCGTCTTTTTCGGCGCGATCGGGGCGGTAGGCACTGCAGCCAGATCCACCACCCGGGCATTTGCGCTTTCCAGGTCAGAAGTGGCGGTGGTTTCCTTCAGGCGGGTCATGAAGGTGTCGTAGACCGCGCGGTTGGCATCGACCTCGCGCTGCAGCTCACGCAGCTTGAACTCCTTGCGCGAAATGTTCTGGATCTGCGATTTGTTGGCGTTGAACGAGGCCTGCAACGAGCCCTCGTTGGCTACCGCCAGTTGGTAGTTACGTTCGATGCCGGCCACCACCTGTTCGACCTGGCCGCGCAGGCTGGCGGAGGCTGCACTCAGTTCGGAGCGGGCGGCCTCCATGGACGGGTGGCGAGCGCCGTAGCGGCGAGACAACTCTTCGACTTTGGCCCTGGCCCTGGCCTCCTCTGCCTTGAACTGCTGGATGAGTGGGTGACCCAGCACCGCCGGCACGCTTGCCAGGCGCTGCCAGCCACTGCTGCGCATGGCCTGGACCTGACGGTATTGGCTTTCGGCTTCGGCACGCTGGCGGCGCGCGTCGATCATGCGGTCGCTGGTGCTGGACAGTTCGGCGGCGCTGATGGTGACCACGCCCTTCACGTCTACCAGATTCTCCGCTTCCCGGAAGGCCTGCAGCCGGTCTTCCGCGTCCTTGAGCTTGGTGCGCAATTCGCCCAGGCGACTGTTCATCCAGTTGGCGGCTGTCATGGACATTTCCATACGCGCTTCCAGCTGGCTTTCGATAAAGCCATTGGCCATGGCATTGGCAGCCAGGGCGGCCGTGTGCGGATCTGACATGTCCACCTGCACCCTGACCAACTGGCTTCTGCCTTGCGGCTCTACGCTGATGCGGTCCATGAAGGCCCTGGTAACCGAATCGAAGATTTGCGCTTCGGTGGGGCCGTCCCCTGCTTCCAGGTCGCCCGGCAGCGTCACAGGTACGACCTTATTGAAATCCAGATGGCCCAGCACACCACGGAAGTCGATCAGGGGTTCAGGCTGCTGCCGAGGGTCGAACTCGGAATGTGTGGTCAGGTTCAGCTGGCGTACCACGCGTTCGGCCAAAGCACGCGACTTCAGTAGCTCGAATTGTGTCTGCAGGTATTCGCTTCCAGCTCCCTCCGCGCCGTAGACTTGCTCGATGGAAAGGACCTTGGCGGTCTTCTCCTCGATTATCAGGGTGGCGGCAGCGCGGTAAATGGGGGTAATGGCGAACACCGCAAGGATGGTGACCATGGTGACCACCAGCACCAGGCTGAGAATGCTCCACTTTCGGTGCCAGACAGTGCGCCACAGTTTGAGCAGGTCAATCTCGTAGTCGACTGCTTCCGGACGTTGGCCAATCAGGCTGCGCTCGATGATATGCGTATTACTTTCCATGAGTGGGACACCCTGAAAAAGTTAACGGCGCTCAGGCATCAGCAGGGCAGGCCGCGTGATGCGGTCCGTTCCCAGGTTTGCCGGGACGATGGCTTGCTCTTTAGAAGAAGCCCTGGTCGATCGTGATGGTGTCGCCAGGCAAGACCAGCGTGTCGAGGGTGGCCGGCTCGGGAGTGCGGCTGGCATCGTGGTCGCGGATGATGGTGATGCGCTTGTCCGAGGCACGCTCGGTGAGTCCGCCGGCAAGAGCGACGGCCCGACGCAGGGTCAACCCTGGCTGGAAGGGGTAACCACCAGGGGTCTTCACCTCGCCACTGATGAAGAATTCTCGGTACTGCAGGACGCTGACCGATACGCGCGGATCGACCAGGTAGTCGCCCTTGAGCTTGTTGACGATGATCTGCTCGATCTCGGCAGCAGTTTTGCCTTTGGCCTGGACCTCACCAATGAATGGGTAGGAGAAGGTGCCGGCATCGGTCAGGCGGAGTTTTTCGAAACTGAGATCCTTCTCACCGAAGACACTGATGCGGATGACATCTCCAGAAGCGAGCTTGTATTGGGAATTGCCCTCCGCTTGCACAATGCCGCTGTTGAGCAGCAGTAGGCCGAGAATCAGTCTGGAAAAGAGTCGAATGATCATTTGGTTCGTTTACTCCTGAAGATATCGAAGTAACGAAAGGGGGCAAGCGCCCCCTGTTTTTCTACGGACGCAAAGTCAGAGACTGCCGGTGAAACGGATCATGTAGATGTTGCGTTCATAGCTTTCGCCAATGGCGGTGGAATCGTCTTCGGCGTATGTGTAGCCGACACCCACATCCAACCAACGGCGCATCTTGTAGGTCAGGCCCAGGCCCAGGCTCTTGATCTTGTCGTCACGATCGATGTCCTGGTACTCCTCGTCGGAGTAGCTGTAGCTGACGTCGGAGCTCAAGCGCTCGAGCCAGTCGTGCTTCCAGCTCAAGGTAGCGCTCTGGACCTTGATGGCGGAAGCACCATCGTCACCTTCGTCGATCGCACGACGGGTATTCAGGTTGAACGTCGAGTAGGTGCGCGGCTTCCAGCTGACCCCCACCTCCCACATCGAACCGCTCTGGTCGTCGACGCCGGATTCATCAAAACGCTTTTTCTCGCCACCAAACTTGACGGTGCCGCTGGTCTTTGCGGTGGCGTCCCAGGTCAGACCGCCGAGCAGAGCGATGTTGTTGCTGTTGAGGCGATCGTTCGAAACGTACTCGAAGTCGGTATGGCGTGCCTCGACCAAGGCGCGGGTCTTGGGTGCTACACGGTAGTAGAAGGTGCTGCTGAGTTCGGTAGTGTCACGCTCGTTCTCGGCATTGATGTGGTCGGTGTTTCGATAGCGCAGTTCCTCGTAATTGGCACCTAGATCGACCTGTGCACGGGCGGTCTTGGCACCGTAGGTGTACACGCCGCCAATATTGCTGGTGGTGGGCTTGTCGTTCTGGACGTTCTGGTCCTTCGAGTCCGTGTCCTCAACCTGTTGGTAGCCCGCGTTCAACTTAAGATTGTTGCGCGCATCGAACATGAACCCGGCATCTGCGAACAGGTAGTGGTCTGTGTTGTCGTCTTTGCGGCTCGAATGAAAAATGTCGCTGCTAGCCTTGTATGTCAGCGCATAAGCACTCTTGCGGCCTTTGGCGCCCAGTACGAAGGTCGGGGCGATCCTGGTTATCCAGGAAGACTCCTCATTCTCTTCAACTGCTCGGAAGTTGTCGTCGTACCACTCGCCCACTTCGAGCGTCGGGGTGAAGGTCAGGCTTTCGGACAACTTGATATATTGCGGCTCAATTGCCCAAGCATTTGCAGTTAGTGCTGCTGAAATGGCGGCAGCCAGTGAAATTGCTTTCAACCTCATGCACATAGGGCCCCCAATGATCCTTTTTGTGGCTTTGCTGGCGAAAATTGCAAAACTATGCGGACGCCTAAGGTAACGCATTGGTACTGTTATAGCTGAGTTTTAGTCGACTAATTTGGGCTGGCAGAGCCACCGCCACCGCTGCTGCTCGGCGAACTGGAGGTGGCGGCAGAACTGGTATCAGCCGAGGTAGCGCTGTTGTCGGCGTCGTTGGTCCCGGCAGTTTGGGCTCGGGCGGCGCTTATGGGAGCGGTATCAGGGCCACCGACGCTGTTAGGCGGGTTGGAGGTGGCAGTCGTGTTGGAGGAGCGGTTTTTGGCCGAGGCAGTGTTGTTGCCAGCGGCATTGTTTGCGGCATTGCTGATCGAGGCGGCTTGGGCTGGAGCGGCCGTTACGGCAGCGGTAATGATGGCCGAGGCCTGGTCTGGAGCGGCGGTCATGGCAGCAGCAGCAATGTCTGGGGCCTGCCCAGGAGCGGCAGCCACGGCTTCGGAAACGATGGCTGGGGCCTGGTCCGGAGCAGCGTTTATGGCAGCGGCAATGATGGCTGAGGCCTGGTCCGGAGCAGCGGTTATGGCAGCGGCAACGATGGCTGCAGCCTGGTCCGGAGCGGCACCTACTGCAGCGGCAACGATGGTTGTGGCTGCCTCAGAATTTGCGGCAACGATATTGGCGATGGCGTCGGCCAAAGCATCACCATGCGCAGCAGCCACGGTCCTGGCCTGGGCTCCGGTCAGGGCTATGCCTGCAGACTGCAGAGCGGCCAGGGTGGATTGGTCAGCGAAAGCCTGACCAGAAGTCAGCGCCATAGCCAAGGTAAGAACGGAAAGCGCTTTACGCATATCGAACGTCCTCATTGGATACTGCATGGATATCCGTCACCCTTGTGCTTTGAGTAGCGGGCGGTTATCGGGTGTTGCGACAACGCTGCTTTTCTCGAAGGCGCTTGTGAACAACCGCGAGCCACCTTCATCGATGTGAGTAGCCAGACACGCTACCGCCCCAAGTTTTTTTCCGCCTTAACCTGAGAGCGGTGGTGCTAGATCCAGATGCATGAGAAGCAAATCCTTACGACCCGGCGCGCCGAATACAGCTCAGCGCACCATGTCGTTTGGAAGGATAGTTGCGGGGAGATCACGTGAACTGACGCCTGTATTGCCCCAAAAACCGTCAGTCGGAATTCCCTCTGCTCCTCCTCCCCTCGACTCTTTCATCGGCCCAGGTGTCGTGGAGACCTGCACAACCTGGAACTGAGCCCCATCAGGAGGAGGCTCGGGCAACCCGTGTCATCCCGGTCAACTCAAGATCGAGACGGTCAAAGCCAGCGGCCGAAGATGGTCTGCCCATCGCCGATGGGGGCCGCCCACACGGGCACACCGGCGAGGTCTTCGAGCAGCGAAAAACAGGATGTCCGGTGTCTGAATGCCGCGCAGTACGGGCTGTCCGAGTGGATTTGCTGGCCGCATGCAGCTCGGTCTGGCAGCGCTTCTTCAAGGCCAATAGCCTGATAACAGCGTGAGACGGCAGGGTAGCTGCCAAGACAATGCAGAGGGGGCGATGCCATCGAGATGCCCATGACTCCGACCACCGCCAGGATGCATTCGCCTGTGGCATTTGAGATGCGCTATTTCAAAAGACTGGAGAGCGTCGGGAATAGCCGGAGCGATCCACCTCACTATTGACCGCTGGATTGACGCCTGAAAAACGACACACCCTTCAGAGCTTCCTGACTCCGGTCAGCGGCATGAGGAGCTTCTGCTCGCGCTGCAGGAAATTGAGCAGAAGAACGACGCGTGTTTCCCCATCCATTGCCAGGAAAATGGCCTCGAGGTCGGCGAACGGCCCCTCATTGATACGAACCCTTTCACCAATCGACAGCAATTCCTCTACGCAGGGCTCATGTTCGCGCCGCTGGAGTTGTTCGATCAGGCCATCACTGAGCACCGCCGGCTGGTTGCCAAAGCTCACGATACGATTGACACCCCGCGTCGAGCGCAAGGGCCCCCAGTTATCCTCCTGGCTGAGATGGACGAACAGGTAGCCTGGGAAAAGTGATTCTTCCGCGATCTCCCGCCGCCCTTTGACCAGGCGCTCGCGCCTGAATTTGGGGTGATAGCAGACATAGTCCTGACGCCGCAGATTTTCCTCAGCGCGCTCTTCCTGGCGCACCTTGCACTGGACCACGTACCAGGCTCTACCTGCGCTTTCCTTATTGGAGGTCATCCGCAAAAACTCCCCTGCTTATGTTGCGGGCAACAACATCGTGTGTTGCATCCCCTGACGTTAAGAACATAGGGCACACGGCGGGACGATGCCATTCATACGTCGCTGAAAACGTTACCCGCGCACACCGTCGTGTTTGTCATCCATTCTCAACCCGCCCGCCCCAGAGAAATAGAGCAGTCCTCTGCAGGCCCGCGTCTTGTTCGCGGCGACAGGCCCTGCTGATTCGTCGAGGCTTTCCGTCCAACGACGGTTCTGCCAGGGGGGTACAATTATTCCAGTCACAGGCCGCTTACGCGCAAGGCTGGATGCTGGTCCACAATCGATGCAGAAAATCTTCAAATTCGGGGAATAGACATGCGAATTCTGGTCACTGGCGGAGCCGGTTTCATTGGCTCGGCACTGATTCGCTACGTGCTCACGAAGACGAGCCACGAAGTGCTCAACCTGGACAAGCTGACGTACGCCGGCAACCTCGAGTCGCTTGAAACCGTGGCGGACAACCCTCGCTATCAGTTCATCCAGGCCGACATCGCCGATAGCAAAGCCGTGGACGCAGCCCTGGCCCGCTTCCAGCCGGACGCGGTGATGCACCTGGCCGCGGAATCCCATGTGGACCGCTCCATCGACGGGCCTGCGGCGTTCATCCAGACCAACATCGTGGGTACCTACAGCCTGCTGGAAAGCGTGCGCACCTATTGGCAGGGCCTGGAAGAGGCCCGCAAGGCGGCCTTCCGCTTCCATCACATTTCCACCGACGAGGTTTACGGCGACCTGCACGGTGTCGATGACCTGTTCACCGAAACCACGCCCTATGCACCGAGCTCGCCGTACTCGGCCAGCAAGGCGGCTTCCGATCACCTGGTCCGCGCCTGGCACCGCACCTACGGCCTGCCGGTGCTGGTGACCAACTGCTCGAACAATTACGGCCCTTATCACTTCCCCGAGAAGATGATCCCGCTGATGATCCTCAACGCGCTCGAAGGCAAGCCGCTGCCGGTATACGGCGATGGCCAGCAGGTCCGCGACTGGTTGTATGTCGAGGACCATGCACGTGCGCTGCTCGAAGTCGTAAGGCGCGGCACGGTGGGCGAGACTTACAACATCGGTGGCCACAACGAGCAGAAGAACCTCGATGTAGTGCGCGGCATCTGCGCGCTGCTGGAAGAGTTGGCACCGAACAAGCCCGAAGGGATCCAGCGATTCGAGCAGCTGATTACCTTCGTGAAGGACCGCCCGGGCCACGACCAGCGCTATGCCATCGATGCCGGCAAGATCAAGCGAGAACTGGGTTGGGTCCCGCAGGAAACCTTTGAAACCGGCCTGCGCAAGACCGTGCAGTGGTACCTCGACAACCTCGACTGGTGCCGCCGCGTGCAGGACGGCAGCTATCAACGTGAACGACTGGGAGTCTCGGTATGAAAGGGATCGTCCTTGCCGGGGGCTCAGGCACGCGCCTGCACCCCACCACCTTGGGCGTCTCCAAACAGCTGCTGCCGATCTATGACAAACCGATGATCTATTACCCGCTCTCGGTCCTGATGCTCGCGGGCATCCGCGAGATCCTGGTGATCTCCACCCCGAAGGACTTGCCGCAATACCGCAACCTTCTGGGTGACGGCAGCCAGTTCGGCGTCGAATTCAGTTATGCGGTGCAGCCGTCGCCGGATGGTCTGGCGCAGGCATTCCTGATTGGCGAGGAGTTCATTGGCGATGACTCGGTGTGCCTGATCCTCGGCGACAATATCTTCCATGGCCAGCACTTCACCGAGCAGCTCAGACGCGCGGCCAGCCAGCCGAGCGGCGCAACCGTTTTCGGCTATTGGGTAAACGACCCGGAACGCTTTGGCGTGATTGAGTTCGACACTGAAGGTCGGGCGGTCTCCATCGAGGAGAAGCCCATGCAGCCCAAGTCGAGCTACGCCGTCACCGGCCTGTATTTCTATGACAATGACGTGATCGAGATCGCCAAGGCGGTGAAGCCATCATGGCGAGGTGAACTGGAGATCACCGACGTCAACAATGCCTACCTCGCGCGAGGTGACCTACGTGTCGAGCGTTTTGGCCGAGGCTTCGCCTGGCTGGATACCGGCACCCCTGACAACCTGCTGTTAGCCTCCCAGTATGTGCAGACCATCGAGCAGCGCCAGGGGCTGAAGGTGGCCTGCCTGGAGGAAATAGCATTCCAGGCCGGCTGGATCACCAAGGAGCAGTTGCTGGCCAGGGCTGAGACCTTCGGTAAGACCGGCTACGGTCAGTACCTATTCAAATTGGCGGGAGAACACGTGTGAAGGTAACCGCAACTGCGCTTGCGGACGTATTGATCCTGGAGCCCAGGGTATTCGGCGATGAGCGCGGCTTCTTCTTCGAAAGCTTCAATGCACGCGAGTTCGCTCAAGCCACCGGCCTGACGCCGGAGTTCGTACAGGACAACCATTCTCTCTCGCAACGCGGCGTGCTTCGCGGCCTGCACTATCAACTGCAACAGGCCCAGGGCAAGCTGGTGCGTGTCGTCCAGGGCGAGGTTTTCGATGTGGCGGTGGATATCCGCCGCAATTCGCCGACCTTTGGCCGTTGGGTCGGGGCCTATCTGTCCGCCGAGAACAAGCACCAGATGTGGGTCCCCGAAGGCTACGCGCATGGTTTCCTGGTGCTCAGCGAGACGGCTGAGGTGCTGTACAAGGCCACTGATTACTATGCGCCGCAACATGAACGTTGCATCCGTTGGGACGATCCCGAACTGGCCATCGATTGGCCGCTGGCAGCTCCCCCCGTGCTTTCTGCAAAAGATCGGGTCGGTACCGACTTCAAGGGCGCGGACGTATACCCATGAAAATTCTGGTCACTGGCTACAGTGGCCAGGTTGCCTGCGAGCTGCAGATGAGCCTGGCCGACGCCGGCGAAGTCATGGCCCTGGGGCGCGATCGACTCGACCTGGCAAAGCCCGACGAGATTCGCCAGCACGTCCGCGCTCTGACCCCAGACCTGATCATCAATGCCGCCGCCCATACGGCCGTCGACCTGGCAGAGACCGAGCCGGACGTTGCCTTCGCGATCAACGCGACGGCACCCGGCGTGCTGGCCGAGGAAGCGGCGGTCCTGGGCGTTCCGCTGATCCACTACTCTACGGACTACGTCTTCGATGGCGAGAAAGACGGCGCCTATACCGAGGACGATATTCCCAACCCGCTTGGCGTCTACGGTCGCAGCAAGTTGGCCGGGGAGCAGGCGATTCAGGCGGTGGGTGGCGAGCATCTGATCCTGCGCACCAGCTGGGTCTATTCGCTGCATGGGCGCAATTTCCTGCTGACCATGCAGCGGCTGCTGCAAGAGCGCGACGAGCTGCGCGTGGTGAGCGATCAAATCGGTGCGCCGACCTGGGCTGGCAGCATCGCCCAGACAACGGCGCAACTGGTGCGCCAATGGCAAGCCGGCACGCGTGCATGGGGGGTCTATCACTTCACCGCCCAGGGCGAGACTTCGTGGTTCGGTTTCGCCAGCGCCATCGCCGACCACTTGCGCGCCGAGGGCAAACCCTGCGCGCGACTGCTGCCGATTCCGTCCAGCGAATACCCGACGCCGGCCCGGCGCCCGCTGAACTCGCGGCTGGATTGCAGCAAGCTGGCGCGGGATTGGCAGGTCCGCCTGCCGGATTGGCGCGCCGGCCTGGAGGCGTGCCTCAAGCAAGGTTGAGCGACTTCGCCGGCCCCTGGGCATTCGCCAGCAAGCTGGCTCCTACAGGAGTAGGCCGAACTTGATGTAGGAGCGAGCTTGCTCGCGAATGCCGCATTTTCACGAGCAAATACCCTGCGCCCCCCTCACGTACGAGGCAGGCTCACCGGGCCAGCTGATGCCATAATGCGCCTCATCGTCAGGTGCATTGAGTCCGCATGACAGCCGCTCCCCTCCCCCATCGCCCCCGCTGGCGCAGCCTTGTGCTGCTGGCTCTGCTGCTGGCCCCGTTGCTGTGGCCGGTGCAGCACCTGAGCGAGCGCTACTACAGCCAGTCTTTGGCGGAACAGAATCGCCAGACCCTCGACCTCTACGTGGCCAACCTGCTGGGCACCTTGCACCGCTATGAGGTGTTGCCACCGATCATGGCCGACCTGCCGCCGCTCAGGTCGCTGCTCGCCGCGCCGGACGATGGCTCTCTGCAGGACGAGGCCAACAGACTGCTGGCCGAGGTTCGCCAGGAAACCGGCGCTGATGTGATCTACCTGATGAGCCCGCAGGGCAAGACGCTCAGCTCATCCAACTGGGACCAACCTGACAGCTTCGTGGGCCGCAATTTCACCTTCCGCCCGTACTTCCGCGAAGCCTTGGCCGGCAAACAGGGGCGGTTCTTCGGCCTTGGCACCACGTCGCGCAAGCGCGGCTACTTCTTCGCCAGCCCGGTTCGCGAGGGCGCGAAGATCATCGGCATCCTGGTGGTGAAGGTGGACCTGGACGACGCCGAGACGCTGTGGGGGAAAACGCCGGAACAACTGATGGTGACTGACGCCAATGGCGTGGTGATCATCTCTTCCCGCAGCGATTGGCGCTTCCGGGCCACCCGGCCACTGGACAATGCCGAGCGTGCGGCCATCGCCGCCAACCAGCCATACCCGACCCAGGCCCCGGCCCCGCTTGAACTGGATGACAACGCCTGGCTCACGCAGAGTCGCGAGCTTAACCAAACCGGGCTGACCGCCAGCATCCTCACCCCGCGCCAGCTCATCGATCGCCAGGTCAGCACCACGGTCGCCATCGCTGGCGCCACCCTGCTGGCCCTGTTGCTGCTGCTCGGGCTGCTGATGCAACGACGCCGACACTACCTGGACCGCATCGCCCTGGATGCCAGTGCACGGCGCGAACTGGAAATGCGCGTGCTGGAGCGCACCCGTGACCTGGAAGCGCTCAACAGCCGCCTCAAGGAGGAAGTGCTGGAGCGCGAACACGCCCAGCAGGAACTGGTCAGCGCCCAGGATGAGCTGGTCCAGGCCAGCAAACTCTCGGCCCTGGGCACCATGTCCGCCAGCATCAGCCACGAGCTCAACCAGCCCCTGGCCGCCATCCGCAGCTACGCCGACAACGCGGGTGTGCTGCTCGACCATCAGCGGTTCGACGATGCGCGTGGCAACCTCAAGCAGATCAGTGAATTGACCGGCCGCATGGCCTCGATCATCGCCCATCTACGTGCATTTGCCCGGCGTGATCGACATGCCCCCGAGAGCGTGGCCCTGCAGCCCGCCCTGGACGACGCCCTGGCGCTGGTCGCCAAACGTCGCCGCGCCATGGAGGTGGAACTGATCCGCGACCTGCCGGATGCGCCAATCTGGGTCCAGGCCGGCGAAACCCGCCTGCGCCAGGTCCTCGGCAATCTGCTCGCCAACGCCCTCGACGCCTTGGCGGAGAAGCCGCATCCCCGGCGTATCTGGCTCAGCACCGTAACCACCACCGAGGGTGTCGAACTGCACATTCGCGACAATGGCCCAGGCTTTTCCGAAGACGCCCTGCGCCGCGCACGCGAGCCTTTCTTCACTACCAAGACCAGCACCCAGGGCCTTGGCCTGGGACTGGCGATTTGCGATAGCCTGATGCGCGCGCTGGGCGGCGAGCTGGTCTTTGCCAACCACCCTGACGGGGGCGCCCTGCTGACCCTGCGCATGCGTAACGCCGCCCCTGGTGTCACCTCCCTGCCTCTCGAGGATTCCCCTGCATGACCGCCACGCTAGACGCCCACACCCAGGTGCTGCTGATCGACGACGACCCGCACCTGCGCCAAGCCCTCAGCCAGACCCTCGACCTGGCCGGCCTCAAGGTGAAGGCCATGGGCGAAGCGCGTGGCGTGGCGGAGATGATCGACAAAGACTGGCCCGGCGTGGTGGTCAGCGATATCCGCATGCCCGGCATCGACGGCCTCGAACTGCTGGCCCAACTGCGCCAGCGTGACCCCGACCTCCCCGTGCTGCTGATCACCGGCCACGGTGACGTGCCCCTCGCCGTCCAGGCCATGCGTGCCGGTGCCTACGACTTTCTGGAAAAGCCCTTCCCCAGCGACCAGTTGGCGGACAGCGTGCGCCGTGCCCTCGATCTGCGCCGCCTGGTGCTGGAAAACCGCAGCCTGCGCCTGGCCCTGTCCGACCGCCAGCAACTCAGCGGCCGGCTGGTCGGCCAATCGCCCGCCATGCAGCGTTTGCGCGAGCAGATCGGCGCCCTTGCGGCGACCAACGCTGACGTGCTGATCCTCGGCGAAACCGGTGCCGGCAAGGAAGTGGTGGCGCGTGCGCTGCACGATCTGTCGGCCCGTCGCGATGGCCCGTTCGTCGCGATCAACGCCGGAGCGCTGGCGGAGTCCGTGGTGGAAAGCGAGCTGTTCGGCCATGAACAAGGCGCTTTCACGGGGGCGCAGAAGCGCCGTATCGGCAAGTTCGAGTTCGCCAATGGCGGCACCGTGTTCCTCGACGAAATCGAAAGCATGAGCCTGGACGTCCAGGTGAAACTGCTGCGCCTGCTGCAGGAGCGGGTGGTAGAGCGCCTTGGCGCCAACCAGCTGATCCCGCTGGATATCCGCATCATCGCCGCCACCAAGGAAGACCTGCGCCAGGCTGCGGACCAGGGCCGCTTCCGCGCTGACCTTTACTACCGCCTGAACGTCGCCAGCCTTCGCATTCCGCCGCTGCGCGAGCGTGGCGAGGATGCCCTGGTGCTGTTCCAGCATTTCGCCGACGCCGCCAGCAACCGCCATCGCATGGCACCGCGCAGCCTGGACAGCAGCCAGCGCGCCTTGCTGCTGACCCACAACTGGCCGGGCAATGTGCGCGAACTGCAGAATGCTGCAGAACGCTTTGCCCTCGGCCTGGACCTGGCACTCGACAACACGCCGCCGGAACTGCCGAAGACCGAAGGCGGCCTTAGTGAGCAAGTGGAGGCGTTCGAGCGTGCCCTGATTGCCGCAGAGCTGACCCGTCCTCACAGCTCGCTGCGCAGCGTGGCCGAGGCCCTTGGCCTGCCGCGCAAGACGCTGTCGGACAAGCTGCGGAAGCACAACCTCAGCTTCAGTGGCGGAAATCCCGCAGAAGAGCAGGACTGATCGGCAGGTTTTCGCTCATCGAGCGTCGAGCAATCGGCGCAAAGCCTCAAGGCAGAGCGTTCCGCCCGGCTGGCATGGCGCTTGCTCTTACCTTTGCACTCAATGCGTGCGTGCATTGCTTATGAGACCTTGGGCACGTGCCCCGGCCTCCCCTGGTTGCGCCACAAGCGTCTGCCGGGGTTTTTCTCTCGTGCAGCAGCCATTGCTGCCGCCTCCGGCTTTAGAGCCCAAGGCAACACCCGGCCACCCGCCAGGTGCGTGAACCCAGCCCGGCCCCTCTGAGGCCGGGCTTTTTTTCGTCCGCGAGTCCCCCCGGGGGGGGGGGAATGCCCTGGCGAAATACGCTGGAGTTCCAGCCCACCATCCCTCACCCCAACCCTCTCCCAGAGGGAGAGGGGGCTGACCTGAAGCGGTCAAGTGTTGCAGCTGGCTGCATGCCCTGTAGGAGCGAGCTTGCTCGCGAAGGAGGCGGGTTCGCGGGCAGAGCTCGCTCCTACGAGAGATACCTGCCCAGCAGAAACAACTTCGTGATGGTGTAAAACCAAAAACGCCGCCCTCCTGCTGAAGGAAAAGCGGCGTTTTTTCTCACGTGGACAGCATTAGGGCTTTGACCCGCTTTCGCGAATGAGTCCGCTCAACCCATCCTGCCGGGCGTCAGGGAGAAGGCGACTCAAAGGCTTCCCTCAACGGCCTGGCTCACCTGCCGCTCACGTAGCCAACCCAGGAATCTCGCCTCGTCCAGCGGGCGGCTGAAGAAATACCCCTGCCCCGATTCGCAGCCCCGCTGGTTCAGCATCGTCAGTTGCTCCTCGTTCTCGATGCCCTCGGCAATGCACTCCAACCCCAGGTTGCGGCCGATGGCGATAATGGTCTCCACCAGGGCCACATCGCTGGCATCGCTCGCCAGGCCATCGACGAAGCTGCGGTCTATCTTCAGGCGGTCCAGAGGCAGCCGCTTGAGGTAGGTCAGCGAGGAATAGCCCGTGCCGAAGTCGTCGATGGCGAAGCGTACGCCCAGGACCTTGAGCGCCTGCATGGCAAGGATGCACTGTTCCACATCCTCCAGCAGGCTACCTTCGGTTATCTCCAGCTCCAGCCGGCCCGGGGGCACGCCATGGCGGCGTAGCGCGTTGCTGATGCGTTCGACGAAGCCTGCCTTGCGCAGCTCCCGGGGGCTGACGTTGATCGCCAATACCAACCACGGCCAGTCGGCCTGCCAGCGAGCGAGGCTGGCACAGGCGTGCTCCAGCAGCCAGTCACCGAGTTCGACGATCAGGCCGGTTTCCTCCGCCAGGGGGATGAACTGCGCGGGCGGCACATCACCGCGCGTGGGATGGCGCCAGCGCAGCAGGGCCTCGGCCCCGAGTACGCGACCGTCCGCCAGCGCCAGCTGCGGCTGGAACGCCAGGCTGAGCTGGTCGCGGTCGATGGCCTGGCGCAGATCGCTCTGCATTTGCAGACGATGGTCGATGGCGGCCTGCATTTCCGGAGCGAAGAAGTGCAGCGCGTTGCGCCCGATCTGCTTGGCCCGGTACATGGCGGTATCGGCCTGTTTCAGGACGTCGGCGGCGACCTGCCCGTGGAACGGGTGCAGGGCGATGCCAATGCTCGCACTGACGGTGAGCTGGTGATTTCCAAGTTCATAGCTGCCGTGCAGGCTGTGCAGGAGTTTATCGCCCACTTCAGCGGCGAGTTTGCCGGCGTTTTCAGGGCTGTCCGCCATGGCTTCGAGCAGTACCACAAACTCATCGCCACCCAGGCGGGCCAAGGTGTCTTCGCTGCGCAGGCAACCCGCGAGGCGCGTTGTGACCTCTCGCAGCAGGGCATCGCCCACCGGGTGACCAAGGCTGTCATTGACGGTCTTGAAGTGGTCGAGGTCGATGAACAGCAAGGCGCCATAGCGCTGCTCGCGGATTTCCCGAGCCATGGCGTGCTGCAAGCGATCCAGGAGCAGACGACGGTTCGGCAAGCCGGTGAGTTCGTCGCTGTAGGCCAGGCGCTCGATCTCCCGCTGGTAGCGCTGGCGCTCGGAGATATCGGTGATGCTCAACCGAATCAGCGGCCGGCCGCCTCCGGGCAGGCGCACCAAGCGTACCTCGCAGGGCCGGATGCGCCCGGCAGCGTCGCGCATCAACCAGTCGAAGGTCGGTGTATCCCCGTTGAGTGCGGCGGCGGCATAGGCGCGTCCAACCTCCTTGGAGGATCGCCCGTCCGCCTGCAAGGCCGGGCTGAAACTGGTTGGCATGCGACCGATCAGCTTCTCGCGGGGCATGCCGAACAGGCGTGCGGCGTTGTCGTTGGCCTCGACTATGCCTTGCTGCAAGTCGAAGACCAGGATGGCCTCGGGCGCGTGCTCCACCAGGGTGCGATAGCGCGCCTCGGCCTCGCGTCGCGCGCTGATGTCCTCGACCAATGCCAGCAATGCGTAGAGCCGCCCGTCCAAGTCGCGCACACCGCGGATGTTGACCCGCGTATGCACCACGCTACCGTTGGGTCGCAGGAAGCGCTTCTCCAGCTCGTAGCCGTCACGCCGGGCGCTGCGGACCTCTTCGAGCAAGCCAAGCTCGGCCGCGCGGTCGTCCGGCAGCGTCATGCCCATCCAGTCTTCACCACGCAGCTCTTCGCGCGACCGCCCGAGGATGCTGCACAGCTTGAAGTTGGCCTCCTCCCAACGTTGGTCCGGTGAGCAGAGCGCCATGCCGATCAACGGCGCCTCGAAGAACAGGTGCAGGTGCTTGTCACGCTCGTGCTGCAGGCGCTCGGCACGTTTCTGCGACGTCAGGTCTAGCATTGCCCCGTAGATGCGTATGACCTGATCACCGTCGTGTTCTGCCAGTCCCTTGATCCGCAGCCAGCGCGAGCTGCCCCTGGCGCTCGGCATGCGGACCTCCACGTCGAAGGGCTCGGCGGTACGCAGGGTGTGCTCCAGGGTTTGTTCGAGCAGGCTGCGGCTGGCGGGGTCGAAGACGCTCATCATCTGGTCCAGCGAGGGCACGGCACTGCCCGGCTCCAGTTCGTAGAGGCGGAAGCTGCCTTCGCTCCAGGACATCCTCAGGCTGGCCACATCCAACACCCAGCTGCCGATGTCGGCAATCGCCTCGGTCTGGTTAAGCAGATGGGTCTGACGCAACAGTTCCTCGCGTCGCGTGTCCAGCTCCTCCGCCAGCATCTCGCGGGAGCTGACGTCGTGCTGCAGGGCAACGAAGTGGCTGATGCCCCGCTCGTCGCGCATTGGCGCCAGGGTGATTTCGTTCCAGAACAGCCCGCCGTCCTTGCGGTAGTTGCGCAGCACCAGATGGCAGGGTTGTCCACGCTCCAGGGCCGCCTGCAGACGCGGCAGCTCGGCCTGGTTGCGGTCGTGGTGCAAAAGGAAACGCCAGTTATTGCCCAGCGCTTCCTCACGGGAGTAGCCGCTCATGGCTTCGAAGGCCGGGTTGCAGTAGATCAGTGGCTGGTCCGCCTGCCGTGCATCGGCGATGGTCACCGCAAGGGGGCTGGCCTGCAGCGCCAGGTTGCTGAGGGCCAACTCTCGCTGCATCTCGTCGCGGCGGCTGAGGGCCAGGCGAAGGTCGCTGAGACTGCGGCCCACCAGCAAGGCCGAGAGCATCAGCAGAAGCACACTGAAATACAGCTCGACGCTCCATTGCTGCTCCGAACCGTCGGCTACTCCGCTCAACTGCCTCAGGGTCGGCATGGCCAGTACGGTGAGGGCGGTCAGTCCACCGCCACAGAGCGCGCCGGGGAACCCCCAGCCCAGGGCCAGGCCGATCATCACCAGGCCAATGGGCGGCAGAATGAGCATCGGCGGGACCACCGACAGCAACCAGGGGATGAATATCACCAACGCCAGGAGCAGGTACCAGGGCGGCAACTTGTGCATCGAGTCCGGCAAGGCCACGCCGGTATGGGCGCCCCAGCCCCGCCGTCCAAGCCAGGGTGTGAGATAGGTCAGCAACGGCAGGCTCACCACCAGGGCGGTCATGCAAGCACTCAGCCATGCCAGCAGGGCAGTGTCGGCCAAGCCGTCTGCAGGCGTCGCCCCGCTCATCATCAGGGCCGCCAGTTCACCAAAAACCAGCAGACTCGCAGGCAACAGGACGCCCTGCAGCATGAAGCGCAAGAGCTGAGCAAAATCCTGCAGGGCAACGGAGCTGCCGTTTCGCCGCAGCAGCCACCAGGCCAGCGCCACGCTAAGCGTTTCGGGGGCGGCATAGAGCGGTGCCCAGGGCCAGTCCAGATCCCAGAGCGATGCGCTGAGCAAGGCGTTCAGATAGATCGCCGGGAAGACCCGCTCACCCCACCACAGGCAAAACACCAGCCCGAGCGCGAACGGCAGGTACCAGGCGGTACCTCCTGCAGCTTGAGTGCCCAACGATAGCCAGGTTGCCAGGTACAGGAGTGGGAGCGGCAACCACCAGGTCCATTGGGGTAGTCGGTGGGGGACTGCGGGCATGCTGACCTCATGTCAATGCGCCACGTGAGGATAGCCCAGCCCGCTTGCACAGCCTATGTCGATTTATAGCCTCGATGCATTGCTCGGCCGGCGGTCCCGGCAGGATACCGAAACGCCCTATACCGACCGATTGAGAGGGTGTGCCCCTCGCCCATGAGCGGGCGAGGGGCGGATGGAATGGCTTAGACCGCGTCGCGCGGCAGTAGCAGGCCCAGTGGCAGGCAGACGCGCGCCTCCAGGCCACCACCAGAGCGGTTGCGCAGCTCGACGCTACCGCCGTGCAAGGCCGCGATGCGCTTGACGATGGCCAGGCCCAGGCCGGTGCCCTTGCCACCCCTGGCACGGTCGCCACGGATGAAGGGGTTGAAGATATCCTGGAGTTCAGCCGGATCGATGCCGGTACCGCGGTCGAGCACGCTGAGCACGACATAGGGCGCCGTGTGGTCGCCAGCAACGAACGCTGCTACTTCAACGCCGTTGCCACCGTAGCGCAGGGCGTTCTCGATCAGGTTGACCAGCAGGCGCTTCATCGACACCCGTCGCAGGGGGAAAGGCGGCAGCGGCTCAAGGCAGAGGCGCACCTGCTCCTCTTGCTGGTTGTAGGGTGCCACCACCTCGCGCACCAATTCGCCCAGGTCCAGCTCTTCTACCCGCTCGTCACGGCCGTCACGGATGAATGCGAGGAACTGGTCGAGGATGGCGTCCATGTCCTCGATGTCACGGATCATGTCTTCGGTCAGCTCCGAATCGCTGCTCATCAGTTCCAGCGACAGGCGCAGGCGGGTCAGCGGCGTGCGCAGGTCGTGGGAAACGCCCGCCAGCATCAGCTCGCGCTCACGGGCGCCACGTTCGACGTCTTCGGCCATCTGGTTGAAGGCGCGGTACACCTCGGCCATCTCGCTCGGGGTGTCGCTCACCGGCAGGCGCACGCTGCGCCCCTGGCCGAGTTGGCGGGCGGCGAACACCAGGCGTTTCAGCGGGGCATTGAGCTGGCGCACGAAGATCCAGGCGGCTGCCGTGGACAGGAGGCCGATGCCGAGGAACCAGCCCAGCACGCTCCAGATACGCTGCCCGCGCAGGGGGTGTGGATAAAGCGGGATGCGCACCCAGTCCGGCCCCAGTTCTGGGGCATGGACCCACAGCGCTGGCGGGCTCTGGGCACGCAGGCGCACTTCAGTGCCTGGCCCGAGTTCGGCCTGCATCTGCCGCTGGAATATCTCGCTGTAGGGCCAGTGCTGCTCGCTGGGAGGCACGGCATCTCGGGTCACGCGCTTGAGGCCGGCAGCCTTGGCCAGGTCGTGTCGCTCTTCTTCGCTGGCCGCCCAGTAGGCACGCAGGGTCAGCGCCGCGCCGTGGCTGTACTGGCGATCCACCAGCACATCTTCGTTCATCATCAGGTAAACCAGGGTCAGCGCCTTGGAGAACAGCACGACGATGAGCACCAGCCACAGGGTGCGGGAGAAGAAGCTCTGCGGGAACCAGTAGGGGGCTTTCACCCCCACCCTGGATTGCCCTGCGGCGGGAGCACCCGCCGCGCGATCACTTGTTGCCATCGGGAACGAACACGTAGCCAACGCCCCAGACGGTCTGGATATAGCGCGGCTTGGATGGGTCCGGCTCGATCAGCCGGCGCAGGCGGGAAATCTGCACGTCGATGGAACGCTCCAGCGCGTCCCACTCGCGGCCCCGGGCCAGGTTCATCAGTTTGTCGCGGGTCAGCGGCTCGCGCGCATGCTGCACCAATGCCTTGAGCACGGCGAACTCGCCGGTGGTGAGCATCTGCACGTCATCACCGCGCTTGAGTTCACGGGTGGCCAGTGACAGTTCGTACTCACCGAAGCTGACGCTCTCGTCCTCGCTCGCCGGAGCACCTGGCACCTGCGGCGCCTGGCGGCGCAGCACGGCCTTGATACGGGCGAGCAGTTCGCGCGGGTTGAAGGGCTTGGCCAGGTAATCATCGGCGCCCAGTTCCAGGCCCTGGATGCGGCTGGCTTCGTCGCCCTTGGCGGTGAGCATGATGATCGGCACCTGGTTGTTCGAGGCGCGCAAGCGGCGGCAGGCCGAGAGGCCGTCCTCACCGGGCAGCATGAGGTCGAGTACTACCAGGTTGAAGATTTCGCGGGCCAGCAAGCGATCCATCTGTTCGACGTTTTCCACCGCGCGCACGCGGAAGCCCTGTTCGTCGAAGAAACGCTCGAGCAGGCGGCGCAGGCGGGCGTCGTCGTCGACGATAAGGATTTTTTCACCTTCCGAGGTCAAGGTGTTGCTCATGTTCTCTCCTGATTCGACTAGCCACGCATTATCGCTTGCCGCCAACGTCCGGCGGGCTGCCCATTGTTAGCAGATTTTTCCCCGAACGGTTCCCTACCCGCCAAAGGTCGGTGTTTATAATGCGGCCCTTTCACTTCCGGCCGGGCTCACCTGGCTGGTCTGGTTTTCTGCGGCCCCCGCCGTGGCTCGTGCCGGGCGCTGCCTTTGCAGGTGTTTTCAATGGATAGCATCAACAACCGCATTGCTGAAGAGCTGGGCGTGCGCCCGCAACAGGTCGCCGCCGCCGTGGGCCTGCTCGACGAAGGCGCCACCGTCCCCTTCATCGCCCGCTACCGTAAGGAAGTCACCGGCAGCCTCGACGATACCCAGCTGCGTAACCTGGAAGAGCGCCTGCGCTACCTGCGCGAGATGGAAGACCGCCGCACGGCGATCCTCGCCAGCATCGAGGAGCAGGGCAAGCTGACCCCCGAGCTGGCCCGCGAAATCAAGCTGGCCGACACCAAGACCCGCCTCGAAGACCTTTACCTGCCGTACAAGCAGAAGCGTCGCACCAAGGGCCAGATCGCCCTGGAAGCCGGCCTCGGCGAGTTGGCCGATGCGCTGTTCAACGACCCGAGCCTGGCCCCGGAGGCCGAAGCCGAGCGTTTCATCGATGCCGAGAAGGGCTTCGCTGACGTCAAGGCCGTACTCGAAGGCGCCAAATATATCCTTATGGAGCGCTTCGCCGAGGACGCCACGCTGCTCGCCAGCCTGCGCAGCTTCCTCAAGGACAACGCCACCCTCGCCGCCCGCCTGGTGGCCGGCAAGGAGCAGGAAGGCGCCAAGTTCAGCGATTACTTCGAACACGACGAAACGCTCAAGGGCGTGCCTTCGCACCGCGCCCTGGCGATCTTCCGTGGCCGCAACGAAGGCGTGCTGAGCATCGCCCTGAAAGTGGGCGACGAACAGCCAGGCACCATGCACCCCTGCGAAGTGATGATCGGCGAGCGCTTCGGCATCAGCAACCAGGGCCGCGCCGCCGACAAGTGGCTGGCCGAGGTGGTGCGCTGGACCTGGAAGGTCAAGCTCTACACCCATCTGGAAACCGACCTGCTGGGCGAGCTGCGCGAGGCCGCCGAAAGCGAAGCGATCAATGTTTTCGCCCGCAACTTGCACGATCTGCTGCTGGCCGCTCCGGCCGGCCCGCGTGCCACCCTGGGCCTGGACCCGGGCCTGCGCACTGGCTGCAAGGTGGCTGTGGTCGACGCCACCGGCAAGCTGCTGGACACCGCCACCGTCTATCCGCACGTTCCGCACAACCGCTGGGACGAGACCCTGGCAATCCTCGGCAAGCTCTGCGCCAAGCACGGTGTCGACCTGATCGCCATCGGCAACGGGACCGCCAGCCGCGAGACCGACAAACTGGCCATCGAGCTGATCAAGAAATACCCCGGCCTGAAGATGACCAAGGTCATGGTCAGCGAGGCGGGCGCTTCGGTGTACTCGGCATCCGAACTGGCGGCCAAGGAATTCCCCGAGCTGGACGTGTCCCTGCGCGGCGCCGTGTCCATCGCCCGCCGTCTGCAGGACCCGCTGGCCGAGCTGGTGAAGATCGACCCGAAATCCATCGGCGTCGGCCAGTACCAGCATGACGTTTCCCAGCTGCAACTGGCGCGCAGCCTGGATGCGGTGGTGGAAGACTGCGTGAACGCCGTCGGCGTCGACGTCAACACCGCCTCCGCAGCGCTGCTGGCACGCATCTCCGGCCTCAACGCGACCCTGGCGCAGAACATCGTCACCTACCGCGACGCCAACGGCGCTTTCAAGACCCGTGACGAGCTGAAGAAAGTCAGCCGCCTGGGTGAGAAGACCTTCGAGCTGGCCGCCGGCTTCCTCCGCGTGATGAACGGCGACAACCCGCTGGACGCCTCTGCCGTACACCCGGAAACCTACCCACTGGTGCAGCGCATCGCCGCCGATACCAGCCGTGACATCCGCTCGCTGATCGGCGACTCCGCCTTCCTCAAGCGTCTCGACCCAGCCAAGTTCACCGACGAGACCTTCGGCCTGCCGACCGTCACCGACATCCTCAAGGAGCTGGACAAACCCGGCCGTGACCCGCGTCCGGAGTTCAAGACGGCCGAGTTCCAGGAAGGCGTCGAAAGCCTCAAGGACCTCAAGCCCGGCATGGTGCTCGAGGGCGTGGTGACCAACGTCACCAACTTCGGCGCCTTCGTCGACATCGGCGTCCACCAGGACGGCCTGGTGCACATCTCTGCGCTGTCGGAGAAGTTCGTCAAGGATCCGTACGAAGTGGTCAAGGCCGGCGACATCGTCCGTGTGAAGGTCATGGAGGTGGATATCCCGCGTAACCGCGTCGGCCTGTCCATGCGCATGAGCGACACCCCCGGCGAGAAGGTCGAAGGCCCACGTGGCGGTGGTCGCCAGGGTGGCGGCCAGCCGCGTCCGCAACAGGGCAGCCCGCGCCCCAGCGCACCGCCGGCCAGCGGTGCGATGGCCTCGCTGTTCGCCAACGCCAAACAGATCAAGAAGAAGTGACCTGATGGAGTTCACTGACGCACAGGCCAGCAGCCAGTTCAGCCGGATGCTGGGTATCGAAGCGGTGAGTCTCGGCGACGGTGTCGCCGAAGCGCGTCTGCCGATGGGCGAACACCTGCGCAATCGGGGTGGAGTGATGCACGGTGGGGCGATCTTCTCGCTGCTGGACATCGCCATGGGGCTGGCCTGCACCAGCCTCCACGGCTTCGACCGCAAGAGCGTGACCCTGGAATGCAAGATCAACTACCTGCGTGCGGTGGCCGAAGGGGAAATCCTCTGCCGCGCCAAGGTGCTGCACGCTGGTCGCCGCACATTGGTAGTTGAGGCTGAAGTGCTTCAGGGTGATGCCTTGGTCGCGAAGGGACAAGGCACCTTCGCCCAGCTGTAACAACCAGGCACCCACAACGCTCTATTCTGGACGAAGCGACAACGCGGGACGGGCGACGGATTTTTTCTGCCGCCCGTCCAGGTCCACCTCTTGTAGACAGTCCAGTCCACCCCCATATTGGGGCGACTGACGCGTGAAGGATTCCAAATTGAGCGATCTTCTTTCCCGCCGCCTGGCCCTGCTCGGCGAGCGCGCTAACCTGCCGCTGCTCACCCAGTGCCTGCATGGCATCGAGCGTGAATGCCTGCGCGTAGACGGCAATGGCCAACTGGCGCTGACACCCCACTCGCCTGCTCTGGGCTCGGCCCTGACCCATTCGCAGATCACCACGGACTATTCCGAGTCGCTGCTGGAGTTCATCACCCCGGCCGAAAAAGACCCGGCGGTGACCCTCGCTGACCTGGAGAAGGTCCACCGCTTCACCGTGGACAAGCTGGGCGACGAACTGCTCTGGAGCCCCTCCATGCCCTGCCGCCTGCCGGGGGAGGAAGACATCCCGATCGCCCGCTACGGCACCTCGTCCATCGGCCGCCTTAAATACGTCTACCGGCGTGGCCTGGCCGTGCGCTATGGCAAGACCATGCAGTGCATCGCCGGTATCCACTACAACTATTCGCTGCCCGAGAGCCTCTGGCCCCTGCTCAAGCAGGCCGAAGGCGATCCGCAGACCGACCGCGACTACCAGTCGGCGCGCTACATCGCGATGATCCGCAACTTCCGCCGCTACAGCTGGCTGCTGATGTACCTGTTCGGCGCCGCGCCTGCCCTGGACAAGAGTTTCCTGCGCGGCCGCCCGCACGATCTGCAAAGCCTGGACGCCGATACCCTCTACCTGCCGTACGCCACCAGCCTGCGGATGAGCGACCTGGGCTACCAGAACAACGCCCAGGCCGGCCTGACACCCTGCTACAACAGCCTCGACAGCTACCTGTCGAGCCTGCGCCAGGCCGTCTCCACACCGTATCCGCCCTATGCCGATATCGGCACCAAGCAGAACGGCGAGTGGGTGCAGCTCAACACCAATGTCATCCAGATCGAAAACGAGTACTACTCGAGCATCCGTCCCAAGCGCATCACCTATACCGGCGAACGCCCGATCCAGGCCCTGGCCTCACGTGGCGTGCAGTATGTCGAAGTGCGCTGCCTGGACATCAACCCTTTCCTGCCGCTGGGAATCGATCTGGTCGAAGCGCGCTTCCTCGACGCCTTCCTGCTGTTCTGCGCCCTGCAGGACAGCCCGCCGATGGCCGGCGACGAATGCCGTGGCGCCACCGACAACTTCCAGACAGTGGTGAAAGAAGGCCGCCGTCCAGGCTTGGAACTGCTGCGCCACGGCCAGCCGATCGGCCTCAAGGAATGGGCCACTGACCTGCTCGACCGCATCGACCACACCGCTGCGCTTCTGGACTTGGCGCTGGATACCCGCGAACACGCCGAAACCATGGCCGTGCAACGTGCCAGAGTGGAAAACCCGGACCTGACGCCTTCGGCGCAGGTACTCGCCGAACTGCGCGAACGTGGCGAGAGCTTCACTGAGTTCGCCCTGCGTCAGAGTCGCGCCCATGCCGCGTACTTCCGCAGTGAGCCGCTGAGCGCCGAGGACCAGGAACGCTTCGAATCCATGGCCCGTGAATCCCTCGCCGAGCAGGCGAGACTGGAAGCGGAGCCGGATGTGGATTTCGACACTTTCGTCGCCGCCTACCAGGCCAGCATCCTCGGACTGATCAGCAACTGAGACTGGGCAAAACCTCTCGCCTTGTGGGTGCGAACTCATTGGCTCTGTCGGCGTTAGCTGTTGCTAGCCATCAACGGTCGGGCTGAGAGCCCTGCAGGAGCGAGGGGGACGCCGAGTTCTTGCTCGCGAAATGAGCCCGTTCGCCAGCAAGCTGGCTCCTACAAGGGAGCCAGCCAGTGACAACACTTAACGGGGACAGAGCCAATTCATTCGCCAAGGGCAGCGCAGCTGCTCCCCCCGCGAGGCCGGATGGCAGACCTGTGGTCTGTTTAGCGATTGAAATCGCCCCCACAACGAAAGACAGCCCCGGACGGCTTTGGCAGGGAACTCCCGGGCTGAGGCCCGGGCTAAAGGGTTTTCTCGAAGATCTGCGAGTTGCGCTGGTAGTTATACAGCGACGCCCGCGCAGCCGGCAGCTGCTCGACGGCGCTGGGCTGGAAGCCGCGTTCGCGGAACCAGTGCGCGGTGCGGGTGGTGAGCACGAATAGGGTTTTCAGGCCCTGGGCGCGAGCGCGCTCCTCGATTCGCTCCAGCAGCTCGTCGCCACGACCGCCGTGGCGGTACTCCGGGTTCACTGCCAGGCACGCCAGTTCGCCGGCATCGGAATCGGCAATCGGATAGAGCGCCGCGCAGGCGATGATCAGGCCATCGCGCTCGACGATGCTGAACTGCTCGATCTCCCGCTCCAGCACTTCCCGCGAACGGCGCACCAGGATGCCCTGGTCTTCCAGTGGGGTGATCAGATCGATCAGGCCGCCCACGTCGTCGATGGTCGCCTCGCGCAAGGATTCGAACTGCTCCTGGTCCACCAGGGTGCCGCCACCATCACGGGTGAACAGTTCGGTGAGCAAGGAGCCGTCTTCGGCGTAGCTGACCATGTGGCTGCGCTTGACGCCGCCGCGGCAGGCCTGGGCAGCGGCATCCAGCAGTTCCGCCTGGTAGTTGTTGCCGAGCCGCGTCAGGTGCGCCGGCACCTGCTGCGGGCGCAGTTCACGCACCAGCTTGCCGGCGTCGTCGATCAGGCCGCGTTCACTGCCGAAGAGGATCAGCTTGTCAGCGCCGACGTCGATGGCAACGCGGGTAGCCACGTCCTCGCAGGCGAGATTGAAGATTTCCCCGGTGGGCGAATACCCCAGCGGCGATAGCAGCACGATAGAGCGCTCGTCCAGCAGGCGGCCGATACCCTTGCGATCCACCCGGCGCACTTCGCCGGTGTGGTGGTAGTCGATGCCATCCACCACGCCGATGGGCCGGGCGGTGACGAAGTTGCCGGTGCTCACCCGCAGCCGCGAGCCCTGCATGGGCGAGGCGGCCATGTCCATGGACAGCCGCGCCTCGATGGCGATGCGCAACTGGCCCACGGCGTCGATCACGCACTCCAGGGTGGGGCCGTCGGTGATGCGCAGGTCGCGGTGGAAATGCGGCGTCAGGCCACGGGAGGCGAGACGTGCCTCGATCTGCGGGCGCGAACCATGTACCAGCACCAGGCGCACGCCGAGGCTGTGCAGCAGCACGAGGTCGTGGACGATGTTGCCGAAATTCGGATGGGCAACGCCCTCCCCCGGGAGCATGACGACGAAGGTGCAGTCCCGGTGGGCGTTGATGTAGGGCGAAGCGTGGCGAAGCCAGTTGACGTAATCGTGCATGGGTTCCGTGAGCCTGTAGTTGGCGATAAGACGAAGTGCGGAGCTCGGTGAAGGAGCGAAATGGCGGCGCGTTATCGTCGTCGCAGGAACATCAACGGAAACCCTCTCAGTACGTGGTGGTGGATTACAGGCAGTAATGCTGGATGAGCTGGCGCAATAGCGCAACGGTAGGCTCGATCCGTGACAGTTCGAGGTGCTCGTCCGGCTGGTGGGCACAGGCGATATCGCCGGGGCCAAGCACCAGGGTCTCGCAACCGAGCTGCTGAAGATACGGCGCTTCAGTCCCGAAGGCCACCGCCTCTGCAGCATGACCAGTGAGACGCTCGGCCAGGCGCACCAGATCACTTTCCGCCGATTGCTCGAACGGCGGCACTGCCGGGAACAACGGTTTGTAATCGATCTTCACCGCGTAGTGTTCGGCCACGGGTCGCAGGCGCTGGCGAATCACCGCGCGCAGGGTTTCCGGGCTCATGCCCGGCAGAGGCCGCAGGTCGAACTCCAGGCTGCACTGGCCGCAGATGCGGTTGGGGTTGTCGCCGCCGTGGATGCAGCCAAGGTTGAGCGTCGGTTGCGGAACGTTGAACAGCGGATTGCGGAACTCCTGCTGCCACTCACCGCGCAGCTCGATCAGGTCGCTCATCACCGCGTGCATGGCTTCCAGCGCACTGTGGCCGAAGCGCGGATCCGAGGAATGACCGCTCTGCCCGAGGATATCGATGCGCTCCATCATCACACCCTTGTGCAGGCGGATCGGCCGCAGGCCGGTGGGCTCGCCGATCACCGCCGCGCGACCGAGTGGCCTGCCCGAAGCGGCCAGTGCGCGAGCACCGGCCATGGAGCTTTCCTCATCGCAGGTCGCGAGGATCATCAGTGGCTGGCGGAACGGCCGGTCCAGCAGCCCGCGCACCGCCTCGATGGCCAGAGGGAAAAAGCCCTTCATGTCGCAACTGCCCAGGCCATACCAGCGATCACCCACCTCGCTGAGCTTCAGAGGGTCGGTTTTCCACAGGGCCGCATCGAAAGGCACCGTATCGCTATGCCCAGCCAGCACCAGACCACCGGGGCCGCTGCCATAGGTGGCGAGCAGGTTGGCCTTGCCTGGCACTACCTGCTGGACCTCGCACTGGAAACCGAGATCGGTGAGCCAGCTGGCGAGGAGATCGATCACCGACTGGTTGGACTGGTCCCAGTTGGGCTGGGTGCAGCTCACCGACGGCGCGGCGATCAGTGCGGCGAACTGCGATTTCAGGTCTGGAACGGACATCGACGGCCTCCACATACGAAATTCCATCATAGGCACATGGCCGCTTCGGCGAAACCGCTTCGGCAAGGTCGGGACCGGTCCTGTAAACTTCACCGCCTTGGCAGCCACCCTGGCTGCGTCTGAAAGACTCCGGCCATGCAGAAAGAAACCGAAATCAAGCTTCGCGCCAGCCGCGAGACCCTGGAAGCCCTGCGCGACCACCCGCTGCTGAAGAAGCGCAACAAGAGCGGCTGGGAACGTCGTGAGCTGCTCAATCAGTATTTCGACACCCCGGAGCGTGACCTCGCCCAGGCCCGCGTTGCCCTGCGCCTGCGCCGCGACGGCGAGCAGTTCATCCAGACCCTGAAGACCCGTGGCCAGAGCGTGGCCGGGCTGTCTGAACGCAACGAGTGGGACTGGTATCTGGACAAGGCCAAGCTGGACCCGAAGAAACTCACCGACGACTGCTGGCCCGCCAGCCTCGCCGATCTGGACAAGAAGCAGCTCAAGCCGATCTTCACCACCGACTTCGCCCGCGACCGGGCCGAGATCGCCTGGGGTCGCGGCAAGGCCAAGGTGGTGATCGAAGCCGCCCTGGACCTGGGCAAGGTGATCGCCGGCAAGCAGGAAGAAGAGATCTGCGAACTGGAACTGGAACTGCGCCAGGGCGAGCCCGAGGCGCTGCTGGAACTGGCCGCGGAACTGGCCGCCGACCTGCCGCTGATGCCCTGCGACATCAGCAAGGCCGAGCGCGGCTATCGCCTCTACGACGCCAACAGCTACCACCTCAGCCTGCCGGCCCCGGTGCTGTCCATCGAGCTGTCGCTGGACGACGCCTTTGCCGCCCTCGCCTGGCACCTGCTGGGCGCCAGCCAGCGCCTGGCCGAGCAGTACCGCTTCAACGGCCACTGGAAGCTGCTGGCGGACTGGCTGCAGCAACTGGTGGACCTGCGCGCCCTGCTCGGCAGCCTCGGCCAGGCGGCGCCGCGCGCCAGCAGCCATGACCTGCGCGAAGCCCTGGACGCCCTGCTCCAGGACTGGCGGCCGCGCATCCAGGCCGGTGAACTGGACGAGGCCGCGCGCCACGCCGCCCCGCAACAGTTCGCCGAGGAACTCGCCGGTACCCGCTGGGGGCTGTTCTCCCTCAACGCCTCCCGCTGGCTGCTGACCCGCGCCTGGACCGTGGAGCGCAACGCCCGCGGCACCCGCCAGGGCCAGGCAGCGCTGGGCAACTGGCTGCCGCGTTTCCTCGGCGAGGAAGGCCAGGCGCTGAAACCCGAGCTCTACAAGCGCCAGCCCGAGGACCTGGCCGAGCAGCAGCCGCGCCTTGAACGCCTGCTGGTCTGGCTGCGCCTGGCGCGTCAGGTGCTGGACGTGGCGGAGATCGACCGCTGCTACGGCGAGCTGGCGAAGTTCGCCGAACTGGCCGGCCAGCCGCTGGACGCCGAAGTGCTGGCAACCCGCAGCGAACAGGCGCAGACCCTGATCAGCCTGCGCAGCTGGAAGGCGTTGACCCGCTAAGACGAGGGCCCCGGCATGCTCAGGCAAAGCTTCCGCTCCGTGGTCACCACCTGGCTCACCGGCCTGCTGGCCCTGTTGCCGCTGGTGCTGACCCTGGCCCTGCTGGCCTGGCTGGTCAGCCTACTGAACAAGCTGGTGGGCCCATCCACCCTGATCGGCCAACTCCTCGGCGCCCTGGGCCAACACTTCGCCAGCAATCCGGTCCTGGCCTACCTGGTCGGGACCCTGGTGCTGCTGGGCAGCCTCTACCCCCTGGGCCTGGCGGTACAGCTCGGCCTGCGCCGGCCGCTGGCCTGGCTGCTGGACATGACCCTGCGCCGCGCGCCGCTGATCGGCAGCCTGTACAACCTGGCCGACCGCTTCGTCAGCCTGCTGGACCGCAGCAAGAACGCCGACATCGCCGCCATGAGCCCGGTCTGGTGCTTCTTCGGTGGCGACGGCGCCGCGGTGCTGGCCCTGCGCCCGAGTTCGGAGGCCTTCGAACTGGACGGTCGCCCCTACTGCGCCGTGCTGGTGCCCAGCGCCCCCATCCCCGTGGGTGGCGGGCTGATCTACGTGCCGGTGGAGTGGGTTCGCCCAGCGGACATGGGCGTGGAAGGGCTGACCAGCATCTACCTGTCCATGGGCCTCACCCTGCCCCATCAGGCCGGCAAGCCGGCGAAGGAGCCGGCGGCGGTCGTGGACAACAGGTCATCTTAGGTTAGCGCCAAGTCTACAAGCCCCATCGCGTCCCTTCGAACTTCGCTCGGGCCCACGTAGCCCATCCCAACTACTCGATAGGACGTCCTACCCGCCCCTGACAGCCAACATCGACTGTTCCCGCGCTCTTTTCAGACTCATCTGGTAGCGCTGCCACGCAGCCGGGCAGCAGGCTCCTGTGTTCAATCAAGGACACCGAATGAGGAGCTGACATGGATACGCGGAGCCTGGCTCAGCGGATGGTCGACGCTGCCAATGCCATCAACGCCAACCGAGCCGCAGAAGAACGTCGGCGCGCAGGACGGCAAGCCACCGAGCCTACCTGTCTACCGCTGCCCAGCTACTGGGTCACCGACCCCGCCAGCGCCCACCTGCCGGCCATCCAGCGCTGGAGCCACCCTTTCGGCGACCGTGCCGACCCGCTGCGCCAACTCACCCAACTGGCCAATGCCGAACGCGGCTACTACCCCCTCGGACGCAACGGCTTCTGGCACCCCGGCGTGCATTTCGACGCGGGCACCGCCGGTACGCTGGACCAGTCCCAGGTGCTCTGCCTGGCCGACGGCGAAGTGGTGGCCTACCGCACCGACACCCAATCCCCCCGCACCGGCTACCTATTCGATGACGAGCCCGTGGAGTGCCCCTTCTCGCGCAACTTCGTCCTTGTGCGCCATCGCCTGCAGGCCCCGGAAATCCCCGGCCTCGACGCCACCCCGCCAAGCCTGACCCTCTACAGCCTGTACATGCACCTGGAGGACTGGACGGCATATCGGGAGGACCAGACCCTGAAGCGCCCGGCCTTCTGGCCGGAAAGCAACACGCGGCGGGTCAAGGACACGGAAAAGGATGCAGTACCCGATCTAACGGGCCACGTGTGGCTGCGCTGCCGCATCGGGCCAAACGGTGGCGCGGTGATCTCCGGGCTGGCCCGTGGCACCGAGGTCACCGTCAGCGGCACCGGTCGCTACCGCAAGATCGAGAACATCCCCGGCCCGCGGCAACTGCTGCAAGACGGCGCCCTGCTCGGCTATGTCGGCTTCAGCCTCCTCGAGCCCCTGCCCAACGGCGATTACCGCATCGCCACCTTGCGGGATGACGGCACACTTCCCGTCCGTCCCAGCGCCAGCGTCGAAGGCAAACCGCTGATGGCCCTGCCCAATGGCACTGAAGTCGCCATCAGCGGCACCGGTGACTACCGCAAGCTGGAGTGGGTCAATCAGTACGTCCACTTCGACTCACTGCTGGGCGAGCGCGAACCCCAGATCCTGGACGACATCTGCGTCCCCGAGGCGCCAGTGCCCATTCGCGCTGGCGAACTGATCGGCCACATCGGCGCCTATCAGGACCACGACGACGCCCAGCCCCGGCAACAACTGCACCTGGAAGTATTCAGCAGCGAAAGCCTGCAAACCTTCTTCGAGGTCAGCCGCGCCTGGGCACAACGCCTGCCGGCCAGCGCCCGGACCTGGTTGAAGCTGCCCAAGGGCACCCCTGTGGTGAAGCACCAAGCGCACTTCAGCGCCAGCGTCCCCCCCAAGGCCAGCGCGGATACCCCTTCCAGCGCCGCCGACCTGCACCTGCCGAAGCACCTGCTCGAGGGTCTGGGGCCGGACATGAGAATCCGCGTCCCCAACCGCGACGGCCAGGGCGGCTGCACCTGGTACCGCCTCGACGACCTGCTGCACGACAGCGAAGGCCAATTACTCCCAGGCTGGGTCCAGGTCGAAGACGACCACGCCCAATGGCACAGCCCCTGGGACTGGAGCGGCTATGCCGCCATCCTCAACGGCGACTCCCTGGAAAGCTGCCAGGCCTATGCGCTGAACCTGCAAGGCATTCTGCCCAGCGAACGGGACCGGGCGCAGGCGGCACTGCTGGCCGACCGCACCGACCAGGGGCCGATCCGCAGCCGCCTGTTCGACCTGATCGAACCTGACCGCCACGGGGTCATGACCGCCGAGGAGTTGAAACCGGCCCTCCCCGTGCCAGCACTGGCGCAATCCATCGCCCGCCTGGCGATTTACAGCGAAAGCGAATGGTACTGGCGGCCGGGCAAGTGGGATGCGCTGGACGACCTCTTCGGCCATAGCAGCCCATCGCCGAACCGTAACTGGCTGGCGGAGAAACAGCGGATTGAACAAATCTGCTGGTGGAATGAAGTGGCGCCAAAGTTGGGGCTGCCGGCGGATGGAAAAGTGTGGCATTTGCACCCGGTGGGGTTGGTGGGAAGCTTTGAGCGGAAGCAGCTTATAACTCTAGAGATGCTACTCGCAGTTGAACCGAATAACAAAAAAGAATATTACCAAGAAATTATAGACCTGCTGAATAAATTCGCGGAATCCTACCAAATTAACACTCCAAAAAGAATATCTCATTTCTTATCTCAAATTTCACATGAAAGTAATTTTCGATCTCATGAAGAAAACCTTTCGTACAGCCCAAAGCAAATGAGAAAAGTATACGGATGCCGTGGGGGTTTTAGAAACTATGATGAGCTCTGTGATGATTGCACAGCTGGGCGATTTAGAGAAAAGCTTTGGAGCCAGGCGGCGCATTATGCATACAACCCGGAAAACCTCGCGAGCTATGTTTACGCCAACAGGATGGGCAATGGAAGCGAAGAGAGCAAAGATGGTTACAGGTATAGAGGACGAGGCTTGATTCAGTTAACCGGAAAAGCTGGATATGAGAGTTTTCAAACTGAGCACAATAGAATTTTCCCTAACGACAAAATAGACCTCATCAACAATCCAGAATTGCTGAGCCAGAATTTAGAGTACAGCATAGAGTCCGCATTTGTTTTTTGGAGCATAAATAATCTGAATAAGACAGCAGAGTCAGCGACAGTATCGGACGTAACGAGGATTGTGAATGGCGGCCAGAATGGTCTTTCAGACAGAAAGAATCGCTATAACAGGTTGGCTAGGCTATTTAATTTGAAAGAAGAGAAATATGAATAATCTTAATCAGCTTTGTGCATTGTTACTACTTACTGCCTCTTCCCTCAGCTACGCCGTAGGGCCGTCCACGGTTCATAATCTCTGCACTAGTGGAGAAGAGGTAATTTTTAACTGCAGACTAAATGATGCAACCGCCTCATTTTGCTTTAGTGGGAGCAGTAAAATTACAACCTATAGATATGGGAACGCAAAAAAATTGGACTTGCTCATGCAGCAGGACGAGGCAAATAAGAGTACTTTTTTTATCAGCAATGCGACATATATCGGGGGAGGAGAAACACATGTAAGATTCAATAACAAAAATCACACATATATTATTTTTGACAAAACTATTAGAGAGGATGGCTGGCCAACATTCTCCGCTGGCATCGTAGTGTTCAAAAGCGGTCACAAGCAAGCTCAGCTTGAATGTACCAATGATGCATCTATCGGTGAACGTGCTTACAAAATTTTAATTCGAGAACAATTCATGAAAATCGAAGACTCACTAAAATGAAGCGGAGAGAGTCTATGCGAAAGTTGAGGGCATAACGAAGCCTATTAATGGGGGCATATGAGATTTTTTGCTCTTCTCTTCTTTGCCAGTGTTGCGTTTGGAAAGGACGCAGACTTGTGTGACGCAAATGAAATAATGATTGCCTCCTGCTTTTTTGATGAACCTCAGCGCCGAATATTATCAATTTGCGCTGACAAGGGAGGTGAAGAAATATTTTATAGGTTTGGGAGAAAAGATAAAGTCGAGCTTTCCACTGCCTTCTCAAGAAATAAAAAAATAAGTAGATGGATCGATCTGGGTACGTACACTACTTACTTCGGATTTAGAGTTGGCAAATATTCATACATATTTGGAATTCCGGAAGAGGCCTATGGCGCCAAGGCCTTTCTAAAAGTCAAGAAAAATCAAGATGAAATAATGTCCAGGGAATGCACTGAAAATACCTTTGGCGAAAAATTAATGGCAGCCCCGTCAATCAATGACGTTGATGATGAAATTATCAGAGATAGTGGATTCATTTTTCCGCCGAGGTGATTATTTAATTAACGGCAACGGGCCCTCCACCGGCCGGAGCTGGCGCAAGCCATCGCCTGCTTGGCGATCTACAGCAAGCCCCCTTATTCACAGCTCCGCCTACTTAGGCGATACGGTAGCCTTCGGAAGAGCTTTGTCTGATCGAGCATCCTGGCCTAACGTTCCGCAAGAAAGATTCTAGAGAAGGATTAATTACTATGAAGGCCGTTATTAGAGCTTCTATTTTATCTCTGCTTATACCAAATTTCGGTGCGGCGGCTTTTAGCGATATTGAAATAAAACAACTTGACGAAATCAATAAATCTTCCACAACCCAAATGAACGCAGCACACCTCTCATTGAGAAAAGCCATATCAACTGCGATTGAGGACAACCCAGAAAAAATCCAATTGATTATTGAGCTTGATACAGCATGGCGAGTCATGATTGAAAAAAAAATGCCAGCTTGAAATTTTTGAATCAGAAGGGACTGACGCAGAGATTGTGCAATACAACAATTGCATGGGGAAACACTATTCAGAAGAAGAGAAATATTTCAATTCTCTTCAACCTTAAAATTGAATTGCACAAAAATATAGCCCTCTCTCAGAGCGGGCTCACATAGGTGTTGTATTACGTATACGGACAGAAAAATGAAAAGGATTATTCACACAAGCTATAAATCTATCCGCCGCGCTTTGCAGGCCGGCCACGGCCAGACGGCAATCTGTGCGGCCCATTCAGACTTTTGCAGCACCTGCGTCCCAATAGCCCATCATGGGCACCGTTGTGGAAGTGACTACCTGCTGTTCTCTTCCCTACCCCACGTGAAGGCCCTCTAACCATGCCGGTCAGACTGGATCAGATTCCCGCCCCCGCGCAGCGGCCCGCGCTGCCGCGCGCCTGGCTGTGGTTCGGATTGCTGGTGCTCGGCTTGTTGCTGGGCACGGTCCTGACGCTTTGGCTGGGCGACGAGACGCTGACTCGGGAGCCTGGGCGCTTCTGGTTGTACGCCCTTGGTATTCCCTTGCTGGCCTGGTGTGGGCTGGGCGTCATCCGAGCCTTTGTATTCCTATCTTACGAAGGCTATGCCGTGGGCTGGGATGAGCGGCGGGAGGAGGTTTGGCTACGTGAGATACGTCGAGGCCGGCGCTCCCAGCAAGTCTTGGGCGTCAGCCTGTATACCGCCCTGTATGACGAGCGGGCGAGGGATGCGCAGGCGCCGCAGGTAGAGGCCTTGCGGGGCGGGAACAGTGCTTTGCAGGTGCAACAGGCCTGGCAGGGCAAGGCCCCCGTGCGCCATAGCCGTTTGCCGGCAGGCGATGAAAAGCAGCCCGAGAAGTTACTGCTGCAGTTGCTGACGCAGGTGTTGGCCGACCTGGCCCAGGCCCTGGCACCGCTACCGGCGGATCGCCCCTTGGCGTTGTTGCTGGAGATGGACAGCGGGCTGTCGGACGATCAGGTGGTTCAGGCCTGGGAACAAGCCTGGGCCGAGTCCGGCATTCGCCAGCCACTCACGCTGACCACGGGGGCGGGTCTAGCGGCGGTAGACCAGTGGCTGGATCAGCGTATTCACGACCAGGCGTTGTTGATGGTGGTTGCCTTTCAATTGGCGCCAGAGCAGGTCGAGGGTTCGGCCGAGGCGGCAGTGGGCCTGCTGTTCGGTAATCGTCTGACGCAAACGACCCTCGATCCCCTGGCCTACCTGTATCGCCCCGAGCAGGAGCGCGCCGCCTCGACCGAGGATCTGGACTACGCGACGCGCCAGGCCCTGAGCTGGGCCCAGGCCGAGGCTGGAAGCATCGCGGGGGTCTGGTTGGCGGGCATCGACCACAAGCGCCAGGCGGACCTGAGTACGGTGCTGCACCGACTGGCGATGCCGGTACAGCCTGGACGGGGCCATTACAACCTGGATTGGTCCCTGGGTCATGCGGGGCCGGCGACGCCCTGGTTGGCCATTGCCAAGGCGATCCAGGCGAACGGCCGACCGCAATTCGTTTTCAGTGGCGAGGGCTCCGCCAAGGATGGCCTGTGGTGTACGGCCATCCGGCCAGTGGCCGCAAAGGACCTCACTCAGGACCTGATGCCCGACTCGATTGCGGACCGGTGAAGCGTGGTCCAGCCTACGGACTACCTGTCCATGAGCCTCACCCCGCCGCACCAGGCGGGCAAGACACCGTAGGTTGGCGCTGAGCCTGCGAAGCCCAACATGGCGCGCGCAGCGTGCCCGGCAGCGTTGGGCCTCGCAGGCTCGGCGCCAACCTACTCGATGTGCAAACTAGTGGTGGATTTGATCTCCGACAGCGCCACGATGGAGTTCACCTCCTGGATGCCCGGCACCAGCGACAGTTTCTCGAAGAAGAAGCGCTCGTAGGCCTCGATGTCGCGGGTGACGATGCGCAGCATGAAGTCCACCGAGCCCATCAGCACGTGGCACTCCAGCACTTCCGGGAACTGGCGCATGGCTTCGGCGAACTCGGTGAGATTGGAGCGGCCGTGAGCGTTGAGCTTCACCTGGGCGAATATCTGCGCATTCAGACCAATTTTTCGACGGTCCAGCAGGGTCACCTGGCGGCGGATCACGCCCTCTTCCTTCAGGCGCTGGATACGCCGCCAGCAGGGCGACTGGGACAGGCCGACGCGCTCAGCGATCTCGGCCGTGGCCAAGCTGGCGTCCTCCTGCAGCAGTTCGAGAATGCGCTTGTCATAAGCATCCAGGTTGACGGACATAAAAATTCCCATCCAAGTGGCTCAAGCGAAAAGTTTATCCAAAAAATCTTGCAATTACCCTGAATGAGGTAGGAATTCACGGGCGCCGGCTGGAAAACTATCGTCGTCCAATTCAAGGAGCCATCCATGCTCAGCCTCCAGGAACCCGCCCGCACGCCCAGCCCAGTCCTAGCCAGCCTGCGCGAAGATCACTGGCATCCACGCACTACAACACTCCAGGCGCGCGAAGTGCGATTCACTATCCTCGCCGAGTCCGAGCCGGACATCCTTAGCCGCCTGCTGGGTTACTTCGCACAGCTGCAACTGGTACCCCGCTGGCTGGAGGCCACACAACAAGGCGATACCTTGCGCTTGCAGTTGCTCCAGCAAGGTTTGACGCCCCATCGCGCGGAAGTCATCGCTCAGAAAATGCGCTCCCTGGTGAGCGTGGACGCGGTGACCCTGGAGGTGCTTCCGGGCTGAATGCACCGGACTTTGACCGGGCGCTTAGTCGAGACGCGACGAATCGGGCATGCTTGAACGCTTTGTGGAAGGGGTTGTTGCTACTATTTCCGACTAAGAAGCATGAATTTGGAGCGTGCATGTCCGCCTTTGCCTCACCTGCCCAGGACCGCTGGCTTGAACTCAATGACCTGCTGCGCGAACTGGTGGCTCAGGGCCGCGTCGGCCAGGAGCAGGCCGAGCATTGCCTCGCCATCCGCCGCAGTGCGGTGAACAACCAGCAGCATCCCATCGAGTTCCTGGCCAGCCAGCAGGTCGATGACCTCCAGCGGCCGGGCAAGAAGCTCGACCTGGAAACCCTCAGCCTGTGGCTGGCCGAGCACGCCGGCCAGCCCTACTTGCGCATCGATCCGCTGAAGATCGACGTCGCCGCCATCACCCCATTGATGTCCTACGCATTCGCCCAGCGCCACAAGATCCTCGCCGTAGCAGTGGACAGCGAAGCCGTGACCATCGCCAGCGCACAGCCCTTCGTGCAGAGCTGGGAAAGCAACCTGACCCACGTGCTCAAGCGCCCGATCAGGCGCGTGGTGGCCAACCCGGTGGATATCCAGCGTTTTACCGTGGAGTTCTATCGCCTGGCCAAGTCGGTCAGCAGCGCCAACGCGGCGGACCAGAAGATCAGCGGCGTCGGCAACTTCGAGCAGTTGCTCAAGCTCGGCTCCAGCACCCAGGAACCGGACGCCAACGACGCCCACATCGTCAATATCGTCGACTGGCTGTTCCAGTACGCCTACCAGCAGCGCGCCAGCGACATCCACATCGAGCCACGCCGCGAGCAAGGCACGGTGCGCTTTCGCATCGACGGCGTGCTGCATACCGTCTACCAGTTCCCGCCACAGGTCACCATGGCGGTGGTCAGTCGCCTGAAGAGCCTCGGGCGTATGAACGTGGCGGAAAAGCGCAAGCCGCAGGACGGTCGGGTGAAGACCAAGACCCCGGACGGCGGCGAGGTCGAATTGCGCCTTTCCACCCTGCCCACGGCCTTCGGCGAGAAGATGGTGATGCGCATCTTCGACCCCGAGGTGCTGCTGAAAAGCTTCGATCAGCTGGGATTTTCCCAGGATGACCTGCGCCGCTGGCAGAGCATGACCAACCAGCCCAACGGCATCATCCTGGTCACCGGCCCCACCGGTTCGGGCAAGACCACGACCCTCTACACCACCCTCAAGCAGCTGGCCACCAGCGAGGTGAACGTTTGCACCATCGAAGATCCCATCGAGATGATCGAGGGCGCCTTCAACCAGATGCAGGTGCAGCACAACATCGACCTGACCTTCGCCAGCGGCGTGCGCGCGCTGATGCGGCAGGACCCGGACATCATCATGATCGGCGAGATCCGCGACCTGGAAACCGCCGAGATGGCCATCCAGGCCGCCCTCACCGGCCACCTGGTGCTCTCCACCCTGCACACCAACGACGCCCCCAGCGCCATCACCCGACTGCTGGAGCTGGGCGTGCCTTATTACCTGCTTCGCGCCACCTTGCTCGGGGTCATGGCCCAGCGCCTGGTACGCACCCTCTGCCCGCACTGCAAGGCGCCCATGGAGCTCAGCGAGGACGACTGGCAGGGTCTGACCAAGCCCTGGAGCGCGCCACGGCCCAACGGTGCCCACCGTGCCGTCGGCTGCCTGGAGTGCCGCGACACCGGATACCGGGGCCGCGCCGGGGTGTACGAGATCATGCTGCTGTCTGACAACCTGAAGCCGCTGATCACCGCCGATACCGACCTCATCGCCCTGCGCCGCCAGGCCTTCAAGGACGGCATGCGCAGCCTGCGGTTGTCCGGTGCGCAGAAAGTTGCCCAAGGACTGACTACCATCGAAGAAGTGCTACGGGTCACACCACAAAGCGAGCAGAAATGAAATGCTAGGTGGCTATGCAAACACGCCGTAGCCCGGGCTTCAGCCCGGGGTAATGCGCACAACCCGGACTGAAGTCCGAGCTACTGGAACAACTTGCCAACACAGGGAAACACCATGGAAATCGGCAGTGTCGTCATCCTGTTCGTCGCCCTTGCAATCGCCATTGTCTTCATGGGCTTCAAAGTGGTGCCACAGGGTTTCGAATGGACGGTAGAGCGCTTCGGCCGCTACACCAATACGCTCAAACCGGGGCTGAACATCATCGTGCCAGTGGTGGACCGCATCGGCCGCAAGATCAACGTCATGGAAAGCGTGCTGGACATCCCCCCGCAGGAGGCCATCAGCGCCGACAACGCCATCGTCACCATCGACGCGGTGTGCTTCTTCCAGGTGATCAACACCGCCCAGGCCGCCTATGAGGTGAATGACCTGGAGCACGCCATCCGCAACCTGGTGATGACCAACATCCGTACCGTGCTCGGCTCGATGGAGCTGGACGCCATGCTCAGCCAGCGCGATGCCATCAACGAGCGCCTGCTGCGCACCGTTGACGAAGCCACCGCGCCCTGGGGCATCAAGGTCACCCGCATCGAGATCAAGGACATCACCCCGCCGGCCGACCTGGTAGAGGCCATGGCCAGCCAGATGAAGGCCGAGCGCCTCAAACGCGCCCAGATCCTCGAGGCCGAGGGTCGCCGGCAGGCGGACATCCTCACCGCCGAGGGTGAGAAGCAGGCGCAGATCCTCAAGGCCGAAGGCGAGCGTACGGCGGCCTTCCTCGAGGCCGAAGCCCGCGAGCGTGCCGCCCAGGCCGAAGCCGAGGCGACCCGCGTGGTGTCCGACGCCATCGCCAACGGTAACGTGCAGGCAGTGAACTACTTCGTCGCACAAAAATACGTCGAGGCCCTGGGCAAACTGGCCAGCGCCAACAACAGCAAGGTAGTCCTGATGCCGCTGGAAGCCAGCCAAGTGATCGGCGCCGTCGGCGGCATCGGCGAAATCGTTCGCGCCACCTTCGACAGCAAGCAGGCCTGAGAAATGTTCGACTACATCCAGCACCTCACCTACTGGGACTGGCTGGCCCTCGGCACCCTGCTATTGATCCTGGAAGTCTTCGGCGCTGGCGGTTACCTACTGTGGATCGGCGTCGCAGCCGCCTGCGTTGGCGCCATTACGTTCGTCATGCCGGAATTGCACTGGGCCATCCAGTCCGTCCTGTTCGGCGTGCTGTCCATCCTCACCGCTGTTTTCTGGTGGCGCCGCCAGCGCAGCTCCGCCAAGCCCTCCGAACAGCCTGGCCTGAACCAGCGCGGCCAGGAATTCATCGGCCGCCAGTTCGCCTTGCATGAAGCCATCCACGGCGGCCGTGGCAAGATCCGCGCGGGCGACTCGGTCTGGCTGGTCAGCGGCCCGGACCTGCCAGCAGGCAGCCAGGTTCGGGTGGTCGGCCAGGATGGCGTGCTGCTGAAGGTGGAGCCAATCTGAGTTCGGTGCCTTCGATCGCGATCGGATTGAAGATGGGCAGCGTATTGGCGTAACGGTTTGACAGCTTCCGGCAGCATCATCGAAGCTGCCCAACCTTGAAGCGCGCCAGCACGGCGGATGTCTGCATGCCGAAGCCCTCCGACTCGCCACAACGCAGTCCTCGCTCTGCCCGCCCGGTCTATCCGGTGCTGGCCGGGCTCTTGCTGCTGTTAGGACTCAGTCTGTGGCTGGCCCTGCAGGGTGGGCGTGGTGAAGAAGCACCGCCGCTCGGGCAGTCGGAACCCGGCACGCCTCCCGCCGCCATGGTCGACGAAGCCCTGTGCAGTGGCTGCCACAGCCCGCAAACCAAGGCCTGGCAAGGCACCCACCATCAACTGGCGATGCAGGCGGCCAGCGAGTCCAGCGTGCTCGGCGACTTCAATGATGCGCACCTCCAGGAGGGTGAGGACACCACGCGTTTCTTTCGCAAGGATGGCGGCTTCTGGATCAACGCCAAAGGCCCGGACGGCACACTCGCGGACTTCAAGATCGCTTACACCCTGGGCGTGGCGCCGTTGCAGCAATACCTGATCGAACTGCCCGGCGGTCGCCTGCAGGCCCTGGACCTGGCCTGGGATACCGAGAAGCACGCCTGGTTCCAGCCAGCCCCTGGCCAGGGCGTGACCTTCAAGCATCCGCAGCACTGGAGCCAACCGCAGCAGAACGCCAACGCCCAGTGCGTCGATTGCCACAGCACTGGCTACAAACGTAACTTCGACCCAGCCAGCAACACATTTGCCAGCCACTGGAACAGCCTTGGCGTCGGCTGCCAGGCCTGCCATGGCCCTGCCTCCCGCCACCTGGAATGGGCAGCGAAAAGCCGCGACTCGGCCAATGCCGGCATTACCCAGAAGCTGTCCAGGGTGGACAACGTCACCGAGGTGGAAACCTGCGCCCGCTGTCACGCCCACCGCGCACCGCTGGGCGACGGCTCAGGCCACGCCCAGCGGCTGATGGACGACTACCTGCCCAGCGCACTCACCCGCGAACTCTATGAACTGGACGGCAAGATCAAGGATGAGGTGTTCGAGTATGGTGCCTTCACGCAAAGCACGATGTTCGCCAAGGGCCTGCGCTGCAGTACCTGCCATGATCCGCACAGCACGACGCTGAAGGCGCCGGGCAACGGCGTTTGCCTGCAATGCCACAACCCCGCCGAAAAGCGCCTTGCCGGCATCGACGACAAACGCCTGAAGGCCAAAGACTACGAGTCTCCCGAACACCACCACCACCGTCAGGGGCAAGCCGGCTCGCAATGCGTGGACTGCCATATGCCGGGCAAGCTTGCCAGGGGCAACGATTTGCGCCACGACCATGGCTTCAGCCTGCCCAACCCTGCGCGCGCGCTCAGGCTGGGGACGTCCGACGCCTGCCTCAGCTGCCACCGCGCAACGCCCGGGGACCGCTTGGCCGAGCAGTTCCGCCAGTGGTACGGCGATGACAAACGCGGCGCCCCCCGTTACGACGACAGCCTTTGGCTGGTGCGCAATGGCAAGCCCGGGGCTTCACGGGCCTTGTTCCAGCAACTGGAGACCAAGGACCTGCCAGCCATCCGCCGCGCCACACTTCTGGCGGAGCTGCCCACCTACCCCAGCGAACGCGCGCTCAAGGCCGCCGCCAACGACCTGGTGAACCCGTCGCCGCAGGTGCGCGAAGCCGCGGTAAAGGCTGTTGCCGCCCTGGTGCCGCCGGAGCAACGGCGCAACCTGCTGGCACCGTTGCTGATCGACCCCGTACGCGCCGTGCGCATCGCCGCGGCTTATGAGCTTCTGCGCCTGCGCGCCACTGGGCTGGGCAATTACGAAAAGAGCTGGACCAAGGCCATTGGTGAATACGAAGCCGCACTGCTGAGCCAGCAGGACCGCGCCGAGGCCAACCTCAAGCTGGCCGTCCTCTACCAGGCCAACGGTCGTTCCGATGACGTTGAGCACTACCTGCGTGCCGCCCTGCAGCGCGATCCGGACTACCTGCCGGCACTGGTCGGCCTGATCCAGTGGCTGGACAGCAATTTCCGCTGGGAAGAGGGCCGAGCGCTGCTGGACCAAGCCATCGCCAATCATCCGCAATCTCCCCTGCTACAGCAGGCCAACGGCCTGGCGCTCATGCGCAAGGGCGATCGCGAGGCCGCCTTGAAAGCCTTTGCAGAATCCACACGACTGGAGCCGGACAACGGCCAGTACGCCTACGCCTACGCCGTGGCGCTACACGACAGCGGACAATTGGAGCCCGCCTGCCAGCAACTGGAAAAGCTGCTGGAGCGTGAACCCGCCAACCGCGAAGCGCGCCTGGCGCTGATCAACTACTGGCGCGAGGCCGGGCAGATTCAGAAGGTGCAGGCGCTGCTCGCAGAACTGGAACAACTCAACCCGGACGATCCTTCACTGCGTCGCGAATGAACCGGAGCTCAGACTGGCGCCACGGCCGGCTGGCGATTTGCTGGAACTCAACGCCGGGCAGGTGAATCTGATACACGAGTTCACCTGTTTTTTGGAGTTGTTCCCATGCGTACTCGACTTTTTGCAGCGACCCTGGCCCTGATCGCCATTCCCATCGGCTCGGCGATGGCCGATGAAGACTTCTGGAAGAGTGTCATTTCCTCCGGCGCGACGACCGCGTCCACCTACGTCACCTTCAAGGACGACAAACTCATCGTCGCGGCCCAGGACGACGCCAGCAGCTTCGTGGCCAGCGGCGGCGAAATTCGCGGCCCGTACCTGGAGGCTGCGCTCAAGCAGATTCGCTCGGAAAACCCGGGTCTCCAGGCCAGCGACGAAGAGCTGGCCAGCGCGATCCTCGCGACCGAGAGGTGATCCCCAGAGCGCCAGGCAGGCCTGAGCATGCGGGCGTTTGACCACCGGCTCGACGGTATGAGAGTCGGGCCGAGCCATAGTGCAGGCACCTCAATCACCACGGAGGCAGTTTCATGCTCCGCTCAGTGCTTCAGGTCAGCGTGAATATCTCGGCAACGCTGGCCTTGCTCCTGTTCTTCGGTGCGAACCTGGTCATTCCTGCCTGGCCATTGCTCGACGAGCGTTCGTAAAGGACTAGTGTCCTGTCCGGTTAATTGGTTTATCTATCGCGGTCTTTGCAGGCTGCTTGCACTTCCCTCACCCGAACGCGGCCCGCCCTCCTCTCCCGGAGGGAGAGGGGAGACCAGCGCTCGCTCGGATTAAAGTCAACGAACTTAGCCAACAGGGCACCAGTGGCCCTGATTATCGAAGGGGCGGGCGTCCAAAAAGGTTGACGCAAGCCAGGAACCGGCCTGCGGTAGCGAGCTCTCCCGTGAATACGCACGTCACTCCCGGTACTCGTCCACTGGCACGCAGGCGCAGAACAGATTGCGGTCGCCGTAGACGTTGTCCACCCGGTTCGCCGATGGCCAGTACTTATGCGCGCGGGTATGCGCGGAGGGGGTCACGGCCTCTTCGATGCTGTACGGGCGCTCCCACACGCCGATGACATCCGCCAGAGTATGCGGCGCACGCTTGAGTGGGTTGTCCTCGGCCGGCCAGTCGCCGGCCTGGACCTTGGCGATCTCTGCGCGAATGCTCAGCATCGCCTCGATGAAGCGATCCAGCTCGTGTTTGTTCTCGCTCTCGGTCGGCTCAATCATCAGTGTGCCGGGCACCGGGAAGGACATGGTCGGGGCATGAAAGCCGTAGTCCATCAGGCGCTTGGCCACGTCCTCCTCGGTGATGCCGGTCTCTGCCTTGAGCGGACGCAGGTCGAGGATGCATTCATGGGCCACGCGACCATTGCGACCGCTGTAGAGCACCGGGAAGGCATCGCCCAGCTGCTTGGCCAGGTAGTTGGCACTGAGGATCGCCACCTCGGTGGCATCGGCGAGCTCGGGCCCCATCATGGCGATGTACATCCAGCTGATCGGCAGGATGCTGGCGCTACCCCAGGGCGCCGCGCTGACCGCGCCATTCTCAGGGTTGGGCCCCTTGAGTTCGACTACCGGGTGGTTGGCGACGAAGGGCGCCAGGTGCGCGCGCACGCCGATCGGTCCCATGCCGGGTCCGCCGCCGCCGTGGGGGATGCAGAAAGTCTTGTGCAGGTTCATGTGCGAGACGTCGGCACCAATGTCCGCCGGCCGCGCCAGGCCGACCTGCGCATTGAGGTTGGCGCCGTCCATGTAGACCTGCCCGCCCTCGCTGTGGATAACCTCGCAGATCTCGCGGATGCCCTCTTCGTACACACCATGGGTCGAGGGGTAGGTCGCCATCAGGCAGGACAGCTGGCCACCAGCCTCAGCGGCCTTGCGCTTGAGGTCCTCGAGGTCGACGTTACCCTCGGCATCGCACTCGACGATGACCACACGCATGCTCGCCATCTGCGCCGAGGCCGGGTTGGTGCCGTGGGCCGAAGCCGGGATCAGGCAGATGTTGCGGTGCCCTTCGCCACGGCTCTCGTGGTAACGGCGAATCGCCAACAGGCCGGCGTACTCGCCCTGGGCACCGGAGTTGGGCTGCATGCAGATGGCATCGAAACCGGTGATGGCGCGCAGCCAGGCTTCCAGCTCGGCGATCATCAGGCTGTAGCCCTGTGCCTGGTCACGTGGGACGAAGGGGTGCAGATGGGCGAATTCCGGCCAGGTGATGGGGATCATCTCGCTCGTGGCGTTGAGCTTCATGGTGCAGGAACCGAGCGGAATCATCGCCTGGTTCAGTGCAAGGTCCTTGTTCTCCAGCTGCTTGAGGTAGCGCAGCATCTCGGTTTCGCTGTGATGGGCGTTGAACACCGGATGGCTGAGGTAGTCGCTGGTCCGTGCGAGGTCGGCCGGTATGCCGGGGACGATCACCGCTTCGTCCAGCTCAGCGACACTGAGGCCGTGGTCGGCGCCGAGGAAGATGCAGAACAGCCGCTCGACGGTTTCGGGCGTGCTGGTTTCGTCGAGGCTCACACCCAGCTTGCCGCGGCCGAGGATGCGCAGGTTGATGCGCGAGGCCTTGGCGGACTCGATGATGGCGGTCTGGCTGCCGCCCACGTCCAGGGTCAGGGTGTCGAAGTAATACTGGTTATCACGATGCACGCCCTTGCGCGCCAGGCCCTCGGCGAGGATCGCAGTGAGCCGGTGCACGCGCTGGGCGATGCGTTTGAGCCCCTCCGGGCCGTGGTAGACGGCGTAGAAGGCGGCGATGTTGGCCAGCAGCACCTGTGCAGTGCAGATGTTGGAGTTGGCCTTCTCGCGGCGAATGTGCTGCTCGCGGGTCTGCAGGGCCATGCGCAGGGCCACATTGCCGCGCGCATCCTTGGAGACGCCGATGATGCGCCCGGGCATGGCGCGCTTGAATTCGTCGCGAGTGGCGAAGAAGGCTGCGTGCGGACCGCCGTACCCCATGGGCACACCAAAGCGCTGCGCGGAGCCGAATACCACGTCGGCGCCCAGTTCGCCCGGCGGGGTCAGCAGCAGCAGGCTGAGCAGATCGGTGGCAACGCAGACCAGGGCCTGTTGCCCGTGCAGGTGCGCGATCAGCGGACGCAGGTCGCGAATCTCGCCGTGGGTATCCGGGTACTGCAGCAGGGCACCGAACACCTGGTGCTGCGCGAGGTTATCCACAGCGTCGATCACCAGCTCGAAGCCGAAAGCATCGGCGCGGGTCTGCACCACCGAGATGGTCTGCGGGTGGCAATCCTCGTCGACGAAGAACAGGTTGCTCTTCGACTTGGCCACTCGCTTCGCCAGGGCCATGGCCTCAGCGGCGGCGGTGGCTTCGTCCAGCAAGGAGGCACTGGCGAGATCGAGGCCAGTGAGATCGATGGTCAGCTGCTGGAAGTTGAGCAGCGCTTCCAGGCGCCCCTGGGCGATCTCCGGCTGATAAGGCGTGTAGGCCGTGTACCAGCCGGGGGTTTCCAGCACATTGCGCAGGATCACGGTCGGCGTGATGGTGCCGTAATAACCCATGCCGATCAGGCTGGTCCAGACCTGGTTCTGTTCGGCATATCCGCGCAGCTTGGCAAGGGCACCCTGCTCGTCCAGCGCTGCCGGTAGCTCCAGCGTGCGATTGAGGCGGATTGCCGGAGGCACCGTCTGCACGATCAGCTCGTCACGGTTCGCCAGGCCAAGCTTCTCGAGCATGGCCTGCTGTTCGCGTTCGTCCGGGCCAAGGTGCCGGCGAAGGAAGGCGTCGGGCTGGTGGAGCTGGGACAACGAGGGCGTCTGGGACATGTTCGTGGCCTCTAGAAAACACAAAGCCTCGACTAGCGAGGCTTTGAAAGGATAGCGGGAGAATCAGCTATCGGCGTCGGCGGCTGCCTTGTAAGCGGCAGCGTCGAGCAGTTTGTCGAGCTCGGCGACGTCGCTCGGCTTGAGCTTGAAGAACCAGCTGCCGTAGGGGTCGCTGTTGACGCTCTCAGGGGCGTCGCTGACGGCGTCGTTCACCGCGATCACTTCACCGCCGATCGGCGAGTAGATGTCGGAGGCGGCCTTCACCGACTCCACTACGCCCGCTTCCTGGCCGGCGGCGAGGGTTTTGCCAACTTCCGGCAGCTCGACGAAAACCACGTCGCCCAGGGCTTCCTGGGCATGGTCGGTAATGCCGACGGTGATGGTGCCATCGGCTTCCAGGCGGGCCCATTCGTGACTGGGGGCGTAACGCAGTTCAGCGGGAATGTTGCTCATAGTGAGGTCCTCAGAGACTTTGGCGGATGGCCCGCCTGAAAATTTAGATCAAGGCTTTGCCATTGCGCACGAAGTTCGCTCGCACGACACGCACCGGATACCACTTGCCACGGATTTCCACCTCGGCGCGCTCACCGGTCGCCGCCGGCACTCGGGCCAGGGCGATGGATTTACCGAGGGTAGGCGAAAAACTGCCGCTGGTAATTTCGCCTTCGCCAACGCCCTCGACTCGCACCACCTGGTGGGCACGCAGCACGCCGCGCTCCTCAAGCACCAGGCCGACCAGTTTGCTGGCCACACCGGCATCACGCTCGGCCTCCAGGGCCTTACGGCCGATGAAATCGCGATCGGCCGGCTCCCAGGCGATGGTCCAGGCCATGTTGGATACCAGTGGCGATACCTCTTCGGTCATGTCCTGGCCGTAGAGGTTCATCCCGGCTTCAAGGCGCAGGGTGTCACGGGCACCAAGGCCGATGGGGGCGATGCCGGCACCGACCAGTTCACTGAAGAAGCCGGCTGCCTGATCGGCGGGCAGCATGATCTCCAGGCCGTCCTCGCCGGTGTAGCCAGTGCGGCAGATGAACCAGTCGCCCTCGGGCAGTCCCTGAAAGGGTTTGAGCTCGTGGATCAACGCGGCGCGCTCGGTGTTCACCAGCTCGGCAGCCTTGGTCCGGGCACTGGGTCCCTGGATGGCCAGCATGGCCAGTTCCACGCGCTCGCGGAGCTGGACATCGAAGCCCTGGCTACGCGCCTCCAGCCAGGCCATGTCCTTGTCGCGTGTCGCAGCATTGACCACCAGGCGGTAGCCGAAATCGGTGAGGTAGACGATGAGGTCGTCGACGATGCCGCCCTGCTCGTTGAGCATGGGGCTGTAGAGGGCCTTGCCAGGCACCAGCAAGCGCCCGACATCGTTCGCCAGGAGGATTTGCAACCAGGCCTTGGCCTGAGGCCCGCAGACATCGACCACGGTCATGTGGGAGACGTCGAAGACGCCACAATCGCGGCGCACCTGATGATGCTCCTCAACCTGGGAACCGTAGTGCAACGGCATGTCCCAGCCGCCGAAATCGACCATCTTGGCTCCCAGTGCCACGTGCTGGTCGTGCAGTGGAGTGCGCTGTCCCATGGGTTTCTCCTTCCGGGCTTGGCGAAGATGCGGTGGGCCGTCCTGGCCAGCTGGGCGGGTTGCCGCAGCGGGGTTCTGACGGGGTGGGCCGCAACGAATGGCGCGCATTGTAGCCGCAAGGTCGGAGACTGGACACTCCGGTCGGCGGCCGGTGATTCAGTGGCCGATTCGTCGCGCCGAGCGGCGTATCAGGCTGATTACCGGCAGCAGGCCAACCAGCACCAGTGTCAGCGCCGGCAGCGAGGCGCGGGCCCATTCGCCTTCGCTGGTCATCTCGAAGATGCGAACGGCCAGGGTGTCCCAGCCGAACGGACGCATCAGCAGGGTAGCCGGCATTTCCTTGAGTACGTCGACGAACACCAGCAGCGCCGCGCTGAGGGCGCCCGGCACCAGCAACGGAACGTAAACGCGCAAGAACAATCCGCTGCCGCCGACACCGAGGCTACGTGCGGCCTCCGGCAAGGAAGGACGAATCCGTGCCAAGCTTCCTTCCAACGGGCCGTAGGCCACCGCCATGAAGCGCACCAGATAGGCCAGTAGCAAGGCCAGTAGGCTGCCCAGCAAGAGCGGCTTGCCGGCACCGCCGAGCCAGCTGGACAGTGGGATCACCAAGTGGCTGTCGAGGTAGCTGAACGCCAGCATGATGGAAACCGCCAGCACTGAACCCGGGAGCGCGTAGCCGACATTGGCCAGCCCTACCGCCGCGCGGACGGGCCGGGTCGGCGCCAGACGTCGGGCGAACGCCAGCAACAGCGCCACGCAGACCGTGATCAGCGCTGCCATGCCACCCAGGTAGAGGGTGTGCAGGATAAGTCCGGCGTAGCGCTCGTCGAGGTCGAAGCGGCCACGCTGCCAGAACCACACCAGCAGTTGCAGCACGGGGATGACGAAGGCACAGGCGAATATCAGGCCGCACCAGGTGCTGGCTGCCAGGGCCTTGAGTCCTTTCAGCGGGTACAACGCCTTGCCCCGGGGGCGCTCGCTCGCCGGCCGACTGGCACCGCGCGCACGACGTTCGCCGTAGAGCACCAGGCAGACCCCGAGCAGCAGCAGGCTGGCCAGCTGCGCGGCACTGGACAGGCTGAAGAAGCCGTACCAGGTCTTGTAGATGGCCGTGGTGAAGGTATCGAAGTTGAACACCGCCACCGCACCGAAATCCGCCAGGGTTTCCATGACCGCCAGCGCAAGGCCTGCACCAATGGCCGGACGCGCCATCGGCAGTCCCACGCGCCAGAAGGCCTGCCAGGGCGACTGGCCAAGCACGCGCGCCGCCTCCATCAAGCCCTTGCCCTGGGCCAGGAAGGCACTGCGCGCCAGCAGGTAGACGTAAGGGTAGAAAACCAGCACCAATACCAGAATGACGCCGCCCGTGGAGCGTACACGCGGCAGCCGCAGGCCGCTGCCGAACCATTCGCGTAGCAAGCTTTGAACTGGGCCGGCAAAGTCGAACAGGCCGATGAAGACAAAGGCCAGGACATAGGCCGGTATCGCGAAGGGCAGCATCAGCGCCCAGTCCAGCCAACGCCGACCCGGAAAATCACAGAGGCTGGTGAGCCAGGCCAGACTGACGCCGAGCAGGGTCACGCCGACCGAAACGCCCAGCACCAGCACCAGGGTATTGCTCAGGAGCCTCGGCATCTGGGTATCCCAGAGGTGGGTCCAGATCTCGCCGTCCACTTCACCCCAGGACAGCACGAGCACGCTGAGCGGGAGCAGTACCAGGAAGGCGACGGCAAAGCTGATGGGATACCAGCGAAGCTGGGCGGAATGGGCCACGCAGAACCTCTCGGATCAAAACCAGACGCCCCGGATTAACCGGGGCGCCGAGTATGAAGTAGGAACCTCGATCAGTTCCAGCCGACGCGGTCCATCATCTTGATGGCTTCGGCCTGGCGTTTGCCGGCCACTTCCACTGGAATGCTGTCGGCCTTGAAGGCGCCCCAGGCGGCGACCTCGGCAGATGGCTTGACGGCCGGGTTGGCCGGGAACTCCTGGTTGATGCTGGCGAAAAGGCCCTGTGCCTCGTCGGTGGTCATCCACTCCACCAGGGCCTTTGCAGCTTCCGGATGCGGGGCATGCTTGGTCAGGCCGATGCCGGACAGATTGACGTGCACGCCACGATCGGCCTGGTTCGGCCAGAAGATCTTCACGCGCAGGTCCGGGTTTTCCTTGTGCAGGCGGCCGTAGTAGTAGGTGTTGACGATGCCGACGTCGCATTGGCCGGCGTCCACGGCCTGGATCACCGCGTTGTCGTCGGCGAATACGTCGGTGGCCAGGTTATTCACCCAGCCTTTGAGAATCTCTTCGGCCTTGGCGGCGCCGTGGGTCTCGATCAGTGTCGCAGTCAGCGATTGGTTGTAGACCTTCTTGGCGGTCCGCAGGCACAGGCGGCCTTCCCAGTTCGCGTCGGCCAGGGCCTCGTAGGTCGACAGTTCCTCGGGTTTGACGCGCTCGGTGGAGTACACGATGGTCCGTGCACGCAGCGACAGGCCGATCCAGCCCTGGGTGCTGGAGCGGTACTGGGAAGGAATATTGGTCTCGATCACCTTGGAGGTGAACGGCTGCAGGATACCCATCTGCTCGGCCTGCCAGAGGTTGCCGGCATCGACGGTGAGCAGCAGGTCGGCCACGCCGTTCTCGCCTTCGGCCTTGATCCGCTGCATCAGCGGGGCTTCCTTGTCGGTGATGAACTTGATGGGCACGCCAGTCTTGGCGGTGTAGGCGTCGAACACCGGTTTGATCAGCTCGTCGATGCGCGAGGAATAAACCACCACCTCGTCGGCAGCCTGGACCGATGTGGCAGCAGCGGCGGTCAGCGCCAGCAGCGCGAAGAGGGATTGACGTACCTGCATTGCGAGAGCCTCTGGATAGCAACGATGGCCTGAATGATAGTCAACCTCAGTTGCAGACAGAAGCGGTTTTTACGTCGGGGGTGTTTCCATTTTTCTCCCCTCTCGCGGAGTGAGAGGGGATCGGTCCGGATCCCGGCGAGGCCTTCCCTGTGGCAGCGAATTCATTGGCAATGTCTGCGTTAGCTGTCGCTAGCAATCAACAGCCGGGCTGAGATCCTTTTAGGAATGCAGCCACTTGCGACACTTGACGCAGGCAGCGCCAATTCATTCGCGGCGCTCAGCAGAGCGCCGCGATGCCCAACCAACTGACTCAGGCCCGCGCCAGCTCGGGCAAATCACCGGAAAGCCCCAGCGCCTGGCGCACGAACATTGCCTTGGCCTCGGGCATCCCGTCGACCCATTTCAGGCCGCTGTTGCGCAGCCAGCGCACGGGTAGCGGGTCAGCCTGGAACAGGCGCTCGAAGCCTTCCATGGCCGCCATCATGGCCAGGTTGTGCGGCATGCGGCGGCGCTCGAAGCGGCTCAACACACGCTCATCGGACAGGCGCTCGCCGCGACCGACGGCATGCAGCAGTACTTCAGCGAGCACCGCAGCATCGAGGAAACCCAGGTTGACACCCTGCCCCGCCAGCGGATGGATGGTATGGGCAGCATCGCCAATCAGCACCAGGCCTTCCTCCACGTAACGCTTGGCATGGCGCTGGCGCAGCGGGATGCACAGCCGCGGATCAGCGGCCAGCACCTCGCCAAGACGCCATTCGAAGGCCTTGCCGAGCGCCTGGCAGAACGCCGCATCGTCCAGTGCCATCAGGCGTTCGGCTTCCGCCGGAGTGGCCGACCAGACAATCGAGCACCAATGTTCGTCGCCTTCCCGGTCGAGCGGCAGGAAGGCCAGCGGCCCGTCATCGGTGAAGCGTTGCCAGGCCGTACGCTGGTGCGGTTCGGCGCAGCGCACGCTAGTGACAATGGCGTGGTGCAGGTAATCCCACTCACGGGTGGCGCAACCGGCGAGACGTCGCACAGCCGAGTTGGCGCCGTCGGCCGCCACCACCAACGGCGTGCGCAGCTCGCGGCCATCCACCAGGGTCAGCAGCCAGTCATCGCCGGAACGGCGCAGGCGCTCCAGGCGCGCACCGGGCATCAGGCCGATGTCGGTGTCATGCAGTGGCTCCATCAACGCATCCTGCACGACACGGTTCTCGACGATATGGCCAAGCACTTCGGCGTGCACGCTGGATGCGGAAAAGTGAATCTGCCCGGTGCCTGAGCCATCCCAGACGTGCATGTCGCTGTAGGGACTGCTGCGCCGCGCCTCGACACCGCGCCAGGCACCCAGGCGCTCGAGGATCCGCTGACTGGCAGCGGACAACGCGCTGACCCGCGGTTCGAAGGACGCGGCGCGATCGAAGGGTTTGACGCTGAGTGGGCTGCCGTCGATCAGCAGGATGTCCAGGCCGCTATCTTTAAGGGCAAGTGCCAGGGCACTGCCGACCATGCCGGCGCCGACGATGATCAGATCCGCTCGCATTTCCATATCAGGCCTGATGGCTCCCGTTTAGTCCGAATCGAGGCAAACCCGGTCAATCCGGGCGAGTCCCCAGGCCCATGGCCTGGCGGGCGAACCAGCGTTTCGCCGGTGGCAGCAGGTCGAGGCCAAGCAGGCCCAGGTTGCGACCAGCGGTAAGCAGCGGTTCGGCGTTGGAGAACAGGCGGGTCACCTGGTCGGAAAAACCCACCGTCAATTGCTGGTCCAACCGCTGACGTTGCAGGTAACCCTGGAGGGTGGCGAAGTCGCCCAGCGGTGCCGCGCCGGTCAGCAGCGTCTCAGCCAGGGCCAGGGCGTCACGCAGGGACAGGTTGTAACCCTGGCCGGCGATTGGGTGCAGGCTGTGGGCGGCATTGCCGAGCACCACCAGGTGCGAGCGCACCTGCTCCTCGGCCTCCACCAGCTCCAGCGGATAGAGGTGCCGCGCGCCAACCTGCTGGAAAGCGCCGAGGCGATAGCCAAAGGCATCCTGCAGCTCATCGAGGAAGCGCCGCTCATCGAGCTTGGCGAGGCGCTCGGCATCGTTGCCGGGGCGACTCCAGATCAGCGCGCAGCGGTTTTCCGGCAGCGGCAGCAAAGCCATTGGGCCAGAGTCGGTGAAGCGCTCGAAGGCCTGGCCACGATGGGCCTCCAGCGGGCTGACGTTGGCAATCAGCGCCGTCTGGCGGTAAGGCGTGCGCCGTACGCCGATGCCCAGCTGCTCACGCAGACTGGAGCGGCCACCGTCAGCGAGGATCGCCAGGGCGCAGTCGAGTTCGGTTTCGTCATTCAAGGTCAGGCGGTAGCCGTCCTCCAGGGCCTGCATGCGGGCGACCTCGGCCGGGCAGTGCCAGCTGACCACCTCGCTGTCCAGCGCCTGCCAGAGACACTGGCCCAGCCAGGCGTTTTCCACCACATAGCCCAGTGCCGGGACGCCCTCCTCAAGCGCCGAGAGACGCGCCGCGCCGAAGCGCCCGCGATCGGACACCTGGATCTGCAGGATGGGCTCGGCGCGCCGCGCGATGTTCTGCCAGAGGCCGAGGCGTTCGTAGATCTGCCGGCTGCCGAACGACAGCGCAGAAGAGCGCGCGTCGTAGCTCGGCTGGAAGCTGTCGCCGGGGGCGAAGGGCTCGATCAGGACGATCTTCCAGCCCCGCGCCCGGGCACCGTCCTGCAGGGCCAGGGCGAAACTGGCGCCGACCAGGCCTCCACCGATGATCGCGATCTGGTTCCGATGCATGTCAGGCGGCCTGGGACCGCGCTGCGGCCATCAGCGCTTCGATCTCGGCAACGGTCTTGGGCACGCCGCCGGTAAGGATCTCGCAGCCTGTGCGGGTCACCACCACGTCGTCCTCGATGCGCACACCGATGCCACGCCATTTCTTCGGCACGTTCTGGTTGTCCGCACCGATGTAGATGCCCGGCTCCACGGTCATGGCCATGCCGGGTTCCAGCACGCGCCACTCGCCGCCGACCTTGTAGTCGCCAACGTCGTGCACGTCCATGCCCAGCCAATGGCCGGCGCGGTGCATGTAGAAAGCCTTGTAGGCTTCGCTGCCGATCAGCTCATCAACCTCGCCCTTGAGCAGGCCCAGTTCCACCAGGCCGGAGGTGATTACCCGCACCGTGGCTTCATGGGCCTCGTTCCAGTGCTTGCCTGGGGCGATCTGCTCGAACGCCGCTTCCTGCGACTTGAGCACCAGCTCGTAGATCGCCTTCTGCTCAGGGCTGAAGGTGCCGCTGACCGGGAAGGTGCGAGTGATATCACTGGCGTAGCAATCGAGTTCGCAGGCGGCGTCGATCAGTACCAGGTCGCCATCCTTGAGCGGCGCGTCATTCTCGCGGTAATGCAGGATGCAGGCGTTCTTGCCGGCGGCGACGATGGAGCCGTAGGCCGGCATCTTCGCCCCGCCACGGCGGAACTCGTACTCCAGCTCGGCTTCCAGGTGGTATTCGTAGAGTCCGGCACGCGCGGCCTGCATGGCGCGAACGTGAGCGCGGGCGGATACCTCCGACGCCTCGCGCATCACCTTCACCTCCGCCGCCGACTTGTACAGGCGCATGTCATGCAGCAGGTGGTCGAGGGCGACGAACTCGTTCGGCGGCTGAGCGCCCTGGCGAGCCTTTGAGCGGATCACGTTGACCCACTCCATCAGGTGTTGGTCGAACTCGGTGTTGGTGCCGATGGAGTAGTAGACGCGGTTGCGCCCTTCGATCAGCCCGGGAAGGATGTCGTCGATATCGCCGATGGGGAAGGCATCGTCCGCACCGTACTCACTGATCGCGCCGTCCTGGCCCGCACGCAGGCCATCCCAAAGCTCGCGCTCGGGATCACGTTCACGACAGAACAGCACATACTCGCCGTGCTCGCGACCGGGGATCAGCACCAGCACTGCTTCCGGCTCGGGGAAGCCGCTGAGGTACTGGAAATCGCTGTCCTGGCGATAGACGTGCTCGACGTCGCGGTTACGGATGTAGACCGGCGCAGCAGGCAGAATGGCGATGCTGTTGGCTTCCATCTCGGCCATCAGCGCCTTGCGCCGGCGAGCGTACTCGGACTTCGGGATACGGGTCATGCGCGCTCCTTCTCGACGGGCGCCGCAGCGCCCGCGACACGGGTTCAATGCAACGAGGGTTTCGGCGCCGGTGCAGCCGCCTTGGCGCACTCGGTAAACAGCAGCAGCGGGGCGACGCGCAGATACTCCATCACCTCCATGTAGTCGGACTCGCCGTCGTCGGAGTCCTCGAGTGCGCTCTGCACCTGGGCAATCGACGCGAGGTCCTGCAGCACTTCGACGGCCTCGCCGGACAATGCGCCTTCACGCGCGGTCAGGCCGAAGCCACCGAGGAAGCCCTGGCACCACTGGCCCAGCGCAGCGGCACGCTCGGCCAGGGGCACATCGTCGCCCGGGAGCAGCAGCACGACAGTCATCTCATTGCCGGTGAGTTCGGCCTTGACCATTTCCTGGAGGCCGATCAGGGCCTGGCGCACGTTGTCCTGCGGAGCGCTACCGAGCAGCTCGGCGGCATCCTCCAGCCAGGGCTCGGGCTCGAAGCCAGCGCCAGCACAGCTGCGACCGAGCAGCATGCCGTGCAATTCGGCGGGGGAAACTGGCTGACCACTGGTGGCGAGCAGTGCGGAAAAAGCAGCGTATGGGGAGTTCGAACTGGGCATGGTGGCTAGGCGCCAGAAGGCGCAATCACTAGAATGAAGGCCTCGTATCCTAGCAGCCTGGCGCGGTGAAGACAGCATCGGTCGCCCGGGTACCCGCCCCGATGATTGAGCGTGCAATGTGTCACGCCAGCCGCCGACGGGTTTGACCCATCCCCGCGCCGGTCCTATATAGTCCCGGTCACTCCCAATCAAGTAGACGCCCATGGAAGACGCCCAACTGCATGCGCTGACCACCAAGCTGGAGCTGCTGATCCAGCGAGTCGAGCAGCTGAAGGCCCAGAACCGGCTCCTGCTTGCCAGCGAGAAGGCCTGGCGCGAAGAGCGCGCCCATCTGATCGAAAAGAACGAAATGGCCCGGCTGAAGGTCGAAGCGATGATTTCGCGCCTCAAAGCCCTGGAGCAGGATTAATGAGCCAGTCCAATACCGTCACCGTCCACATCCTTGACAAGGAATACTGCATCGCCTGCCCGGCGGACGAGCGCGCCAACCTGGAAAGCGCAGCCCGTTACCTGGACGGCAAGATGCGAGAGATCCGTTCCAGCGGCAAAGTGATCGGCGCAGATCGCATTGCCGTCATGGCCGCTCTGAACATCACCCACGACCTGCTGCACAAGCAGGAGCGCCTGGATCAGGAGGCCACCTCCACCCGGGAGCACGTGCGTGACCTGCTCATGAGGGTCGACCACGCGCTCGCCGCTGATCCGGATAGCCAAGAAGCCTGACGCCAGAGCCATTGCTTGGGGTATACTCGCGGCCAGCTCCCTGGTGTGTTGGCCAGTTGGTGATGTCCCTGAGCCGATACGCACAACCACGGGGGGTGCATGTTGGGGCCGGTGTGCATGTCCGCCTGACGGAAAGCCTTAACGCCTCCTGCATCCTCCACCTTGAACTTTCGGGTTCAAGGGCTAACCCGACAGCGGCACAACCGGGGAGTCTTTTTTTCATGATCAGCGCCGGCAATCTCTCCCGCCAGGCACTGCGCCGCCTGCTTCGCCAGGCTCGACGCGCACTTACCCCCACCCAGCAAAAACAGGCCGCCAAGGCACTCTACCGCCAGCTCGCGCAGGATCCGCTATTCCGCCGCTCCCGCCATGTCGCGCTGTACCTGCCGACCAATGGCGAGATCGACCCGCGCCCACTGCTGCGTGAAGCGCAACGCCGGGGCAAGCGGACCTACCTGCCCGTCCTGAACGCATGGCCGGCCGAAAAGATGGTCTTCCAGCGCTTGCATCCTGGGGAAAAACTGCGAAAGAACCGCTTCCGCATCCTCGAGCCGCGCGCCAATCCGGCGCTGCAGCGCAAGGTCTGGGCACTGGATCTGGTCATGCTTCCGCTGGTCGGGTTCGACGAGCAGGGCGGCCGCCTGGGCATGGGCGCCGGCTTCTACGACCGCAGCCTGGCTTACCTGGCGCGACGCAAGCAATGGCGCAGCCCCACCCTGCTGGGGCTGGCCCATGAGTGTCAGAAGGTCGACAGGCTGGAACTCGCGAGCTGGGACGTAGCCTTGCAGGCGACGGTAACGGACAAGGGGTGGTACGAGAGGCGCTGATGCGCACACCGCGATCCTTGCGGTGCGCACCAGGTGGAATCAGGGCTGCTGGGTCACGATCGTGGGTTCGCTGCTCTGGCGCTCCCACAGGCTCTGCGTGTAACCGGTAGTAACCACGCCCAAGCCGAAAATAATGACCAATACCCAGAGAATGTCTGGCTTGCGTTTCATCGATTGCCTCCCCCTTGCAGGCAAACTTCGCGCGATGACCGATGGCGATTAGTTGTTTTGGTAGGCCGTGCGGCGGCGATCAGCTTAAAGTGCGGCATTCTCAGGCAACGTGACCGAACACGCAATTTATGATGCCAACCGGCCGACAGCCGGGCCAAGCTTTGATGTCCGCAGAAATGACTTACGAGCAGGAGCAAAGTTCATGCCTTATTGGCTGATGAAGTCGGAGCCCGACGAGCTCTCCATCCATGACCTCCAGCGGCTCGGCACAGCGCGCTGGGATGGCGTGCGCAACTACCAGGCGCGCAACTTCCTTCGCGCGATGCAGCCCGGCGACCTGTTCTTCTTCTACCATTCCAGTTGCCCCGAACCGGGCATTGCCGGAATCGCCCGCCTCATCGGGGAGCCGTATCCGGACCCGACTGCACTGGACCCGCAAAGCCACTACCACGACGCCAAGGCCAGCGCGGAAAAGAACCCCTGGAGCGCGCGCGACGTGGAGTTCGTCGAGGCCTTCGCTCGTGTGATCCCCCTCGCCCGCCTGCGCGAACAGACAGTGCTGGCGGGCATGCCACTGGTGCAGAAAGGCAGCCGCCTGTCGGTGATGCCGGTCACCGAAGAAGAATGGAGCGGCGTGCTCGCATTGCGTTGAGTCGCCCATGGCCCTGTGCTATGACGAAGCTGTATTCCCAGGGGCTTGCCGATGCTGCATTCACCTCCCGTTTGGCTGCTACGACTGGCACTGGCCCTGTTGCTCCTGGTCCTGTCAGCCACCAGCCTGCTGCTCTTCCAGCAAATGGAGCGCGCCCAGCAGGACGCCATCAGGGAACGTGTCGGATTCCAGGCCAGGACCCTGGCCATCCGACTGGAAAACAGCCTGACCGATGAGGTCGAAGCCCTGCGCCGCATGGCGCTGCTGTGGAACCATCGCGGACGCATCCCCCATGATGAATGGATGCTGGAAGCCCAGTTCGCCCTGGACCACTTCCAGGGCTATCAATCCATCCAGTGGCTGGACTCCACCCTGAAGATGCGCTGGGTGCAGCCGCTCAAGGGCAACGAGGCAGCCCGCGGCTTCCGCCTGACGCCCAACCACCCCAATTTCAACCTGGCCATGCAGGCCAAGGCCAGTGGCCAGCCACAGCTCTCCAATAGTGTCGAGCTGGTTCAGGGGGGCCGCGGCTTCGTCCTGTACACACCGCTCTATATTGCCAACGACCAAAGTGCACAGACATTCGATGGCTTCCTCCAGGGCGTGTTTCGCGTCGAGCGCCTGATGGACAAGCTTCTCGAGGGCCTGGACAACGAAGATTTCAGCGTTCGCCTGCTGGAATCCGGAAAACCGCTATATCACCGTGAGCGCCCTCAGAGCCTGAACGAGCTCGAGCAGCAGGTCCCACTGCACCTGCTGAACAATCGCCATTTCGCGCTGCAGCTCAGCCCCACCTCCGCGCTGGTCAAACAACTCAGCTCGCCCCTGCCCCGCTTCGTCTTCGGTGCCGGACTGCTCACCAGCCTGCTGCTGGTCGCTGCCCTGGCCCTGGCCCTGGAGAACGCGCGGCGCGCCGATGCCCTGCAAACGGGCTATCGACGGCTCAACCAGGAGGTCAGGCAACGCGAGGAAGCCGAGCAGGAGCTACGCGAAAGCCGCGAGCGCCTGCAACTGGTCCTGGATTTGACCGACTCCAGTCGGGACGGGCTGTTCATCCTCGACCTCGCCAGCCGGGAAGTGCTGCACATGAACCAGGCCACTTACAGCAGCCTGGGCTACAGCGCCGAAGATTTCCGCCAGCGCCTGAAGGACGACCCTGAACACTTGCTGCCAGGCTTCCACGCCTGGCTGGAGAGCGTCCATCAGGCTCATCTGGATAAGCAGTCCACCATCTTCCAGCGCGAAATGCGGCGCAGCGACGGCAGCCTGCAGGCAGCCGAGATCAGCGCCCAACTGGTCAAGCGCAACGGGCGCGAGTACCTGATCGGCGTATCGCGAGACAACCGCGAACGGCTCGAACTGGAAGCGCGGCTGCAGCGGCTGTCGCATCAGGATGGCTTGACCGGGCTGTACAACCGACGTCATTTCGACCGCCAGCTAAGCGGCGAATGGCGACGCTTGCGCCGCGTCGGCGCGCCGCTGGCCCTACTCATGCTGGACGTGGACCATTTCAAAGCCTTCAACGATCGCCTGGGTCACCAGGCGGGCGACGATGCATTGCGCCGCGTCGCCGCGGTCCTCCAGGAGAGCCTCCAGCGAGAAGGCGATGTGGCCTGTCGTTACGGTGGCGAAGAGTTCGCAATCATCCTCGCCAACACCTCGGAACAGGGTGCGCTGAATGTGGCCGAGCGAGTCAGACAACAGGTCGAGACGCTGGGCATCCCCCACCCGGACGGTATCGGTGGTCGGCTAACCCTGAGCATCGGGATTGCGGTGTCAGACCCCGCACGCGAGGAGCAGCCCGACAGCCTCGTCGCGCGTAGTGACGCTGCGCTCTATCGGGCCAAGCACGAAGGGCGCAATCGCACCTGCCTGTGGGGCCCGAATCAGGGCTGAAAGATCAGGTTGTTGAACAGCAGGTCATCCACCAGCGGCTGCCCTTCCTCGCCGTGCAGGACCTGCTGGACCTGCTTGAGCGCCTCCTGGCGGAGCTGTTCCTTGGCCTCGGGAGAACCCAGCGTCTCATCGGTCTGCTGTGAAAACAGCATGATCAGCTGGTTGCGAATCAACGGCTCGTGACGGGTAACCTTGATCTCGGCATCAGTACTGGCGACACGCAGCGAGATATCAGCCTTGTAGTACTTCAAACGCGGCCCGGCGCCATAATTGCCCACCAGCGACGGGACCAGATCGATATAGGCGACCTTGGGCGTCTCGTCCCCCTTGGGCTCTTCCTCGGCCATGGCCAACAGGGGAAGGGTCAGGGCCAGCAGTAATGCAGTCAGTCTTTTCACCAGGGTCATTCCTCGGGACGAATGGCGCCTAGCATAGCCACAGGCGCCAGCGGGCCCAAGACCGAATGTTTATGCCGCCCTATCAGATCCGGGCATGCTGATTGACCACAAAGGCCCACTACCTACACTGCAAGGCCATGCGCCCGGGACCAAAGACTGCGGGCACACTTGCCCAACGCCCAGGAGCCTCCCGATGAAAGCTGTCCTCTGCAAAGCCTTCGGGCCCGCCAACACACTGGTGCTGGAAGAAATCGCCAGTCCGGAACTGAAAAAGAACGAGATCCTGATCGACGTCTTTGCTGCCGCCGTCAACTTCCCCGATACGCTGATCATCGAAGGCAAGTATCAGTTCAAACCACCCTTCCCCTTCTCGCCGGGCGGCGAAGCGGCCGGCATCGTCGCGGCAGTAGGTGAAAAGGTCAGCCATCTCAAGCCGGGCGACCGTGTGATGGCACTGACCGGCTGGGGCAGCTTCGCCGAGCAGGTTGCCGCGCCGGCATACAACGTGATGCCGATTCCCAAGGGAATCGACTTCAACACCGCGGCTGCGTTCGGCATGACCTACGGCACCTCGATCCACGCGCTCAAACAGCGCGCCAACCTGAAGGCAGGCGAGACGCTGCTGGTGCTCGGCGCATCGGGTGGTGTCGGGCTGGCCGCTGTTGAAATCGGCAAGGCCATGGGCGCGCGCGTGATCGCTGCGGCCAGCAGTGCGGACAAGTTGGCGGTAGCCAAGGCAGCCGGCGCCGACGCGCTGATCAACTACAACGAAGAGAACCTCAAGGAACGCGTGAAGGAACTTACCGGTGGCCAGGGGGCGGACGTGATCTACGACCCGGTGGGCGGAGACCTGTTCGACGCCGCAATCCGCAGCATCGCCTGGAATGGCCGCCTGCTGGTGGTGGGCTTTGCCAGCGGGCGTATCCCGGAACTGCCGGTGAACCTCGCGCTGCTCAAAGGCGCCGCGGTGGTCGGTGTGTTCTGGGGCTCTTTCGCCCAGCGCCAACCCCAGGACAATCTGGCCAACTTCCAGCAGCTGTTCGCCTGGTTTGCCGAAGGCAAGCTGAAACCCCTGGTGTCGCAGACCTTCCCCCTCGAGCGTGCGGCCGACGCCATCAACGCCCTGGCCACGCGTCAGGCTGTGGGCAAGGTGGTGGTGGAGGTGCGCTGAGGCACATCCATAGGCCGCGCCACGCGCACCAATGGCTCCGCGACGGGGTTCAGGTGCGCGCACGGCGGATCCTACGAAGCAGCAAAATAGAAGGCCGCCCTCCGGCGGCCTTTGTCATTTACGAGGCATCAGGCCCTGGGCGCATAGGCGAACACATCCGCGCGCATCTGATGGGCATCCATACCGGCCGCCACCAACGCATCCAGAGTGGCGTAGACCATGCCGGGAGAGCCGCTGGCGTAGACATGCAGTGGCTTGAGATCGGGGAAATCCTCGCAAACCGCCTCATGCAGCAAGCCGCAGCGCCCGGTCCAGCCGCACTGGTCGCTGACTACCTGGTGCAGGCTGAGGTTGTCCAGTTCCTGCCACTCGGCCCAATGCGCCAACTCGTAGAAATCTTCCGGCAGGCGCACGCCCCAGTAGAGATGCACCGGGTGCTTGAAGCCCGCTGCGCGGCAATGCTCGATCAAGCTGTGCATCTGCGCCATACCCGTGCCTGCTGCAATCAGCACCAGTGGGCCATCCGGCAATTCGGCGAGGTGGGTATCGCCGAAGGGCATGCGCACGCGCGCCATGCCGCTGCGTTGCAGTTGCTCGATCAAGGCCTGGGCGCTGGGTTCGCGGGCAAGGATGTGCAGCTCCAGGTCGCGCCCCTGCCATGGTGCCGAGGCCAGCGAAAACGCAGCACAATCGCCACTGTCGCGTTCCATCAGCAGGTACTGCCCGGCGTGATAGCGCGGCGGTTTCCCCGCCGGGGTCCGCAAACGGACCCGCCAGACATCGCCTCCCACCGGTACACACTCGCTGACCTGGCAGCTCAGCGAGCGCACCGGCAGCTCGCCCAGGGCCAGCACACCATCCCAATGCAGCACGCAATCCTCGAGGGGTTCGGCCAGGCAGGTGAACAGCTCGCCCTGGCTCAGTTCGACGCCGTTCTGGCGGACTCGCCCCTCCACCAGCAGAGCGGCGCAGATATGGCAGTTGCCATTGCGGCAGCTCTGCGGGCAGTCATAGCCGAGCCGGCGCGCGGCATCGAGGATGCGCTCGCTGGGAGCCGCCTCGATGATTGCGCCGGAGGGTTGCAGGGTGACACGCATCACTCGATTCCCAAAGATGACCAGAGTTCGTCGACGCGACGCTTGACCGCCTCGTCCTGGACGATCGCCCTGCCCCATTCGCGATTGGTTTCGCCCGGCCACTTGTTGGTGGCATCCAGGCCCATCTTCGAACCCAACCCGGAGATCGGCGAAGCGAAATCGAGGTAGTCGATCGGCGTGTTGTCGATCATCACCGTATCGCGCTTGGGGTCCATCCGTGTGGTGATGGCCCAGATCACGTCGTTCCAGTCCCGTGCATTGACGTCGTCGTCGGTAACTATGACGAACTTGGTGTACATGAACTGTCGCAGGAACGACCACACGCCCAGCATTACGCGCTTGGCGTGCCCCGGGTACTGCTTCTTCATGGTCACCACCGCCATGCGGTAGGAGCAGCCTTCGGGCGGCAGGTAGAAGTCGGTGATCTCAGGGAACTGCTTTTGCAGGATCGGCACGAAGACTTCGTTCAGCGCCACGCCAAGGATGGCCGGCTCATCCGGCGGCCGCCCGGTGTAGGTGCTGTGGTAGATCGGCTTCTGCCGGCGAGTGATGCGTTCCACGGTGAACACCGGGAAGCGGTCGACCTCGTTGTAGTAGCCCGTGTGGTCACCATAGGGACCTTCGTCGGCCATCTCGCTGGGGTGGATCACGCCCTCCAGGACGATTTCGGCTGTGGCCGGGACCTGCAGGTCATTGCCCAGGCACTTCACCAGCTCGGTGCGGTTGCCGCGCAGCAGACCAGCGAAGGCGTACTCGGAGAGGCTATCGGGAACCGGGGTGACAGCGCCCAGGATGGTCGCCGGGTCCGCGCCCAGGGCAACAGCCACCGGGAACGGCTGACCAGGGTGTTTCTCGCACCACTCACGGTAGTCGAGCGCACCGCCACGGTGGCTCAGCCAGCGCATGATGACCTTGTTGCGGCCAATCACCTGCTGGCGATAGATGCCGAGGTTCTGCCGATCCTTGTTCGGGCCACGGGTGACCGTCAGACCCCAGGTGATCAGCGGGCCCACGTCGCCGGGCCAGCAGGTCTGCACTGGCAGTTTCGACAGGTCGACATCGTCACCTTCCTCGACCACTTCCTGGCAGGGACCATCCTTTTGCACCTTCGGTGCCATGGCAATGACTTTCTTGAAGATCGGCAGTTTCGACCAGGCGTCCTTCAGCCCCTTGGGTGGCTCAGGCTCCTTGAGAAAGGCCAGCAGCTTGCCGATCTCGCGCAGCTCCGAAACCTCTTCGGCGCCCATGCCGAGCGCAACGCGCCCAGGTGTGCCGAACAGATTGCCAAGCACCGGGATGTCATAGCCCGTGGGTTTCTCGAACAGCAGGGCCGGGCCCTGCTTGCGCAGGGTTCGATCACAGATCTCAGTCATTTCCAGCACGGGCGATACCGGAACGCCGATACGTTTCAGCTCGCCACGCTTTTCCAAGCCGGTGATAAATTCGCGCAAGTCGCGATACTGCATGCTTGAGCCTCTTGGGGCGTGCAGGTCGGGGCGCAAAGTTTAGCGCCGAACTGGGTTATTCAGAAGGTCAAAGCGCTATTACGGAAACACAAAGGCCGGGTTTCCCCGGCCCTTGCGGCACATCCAAGACTTACTTGCGTCTCATCGACAGGAAGAATTCTTCGTTGGTCTTGGTGTCTTTCAGTTTGTCGAGCAGGAACTCGATGGCGGCGATTTCGTCCATCGGGTGCAGCAGCTTGCGCAGGATCCACATGCGCTGCAGCTCGTCCTCGGCGGTCAGCAACTCTTCACGGCGGGTGCCGGAGCGGTTGATGTTGATCGCAGGGAACACGCGCTTCTCGGCGATCCGACGGTCAAGCGGCAGCTCCATGTTGCCAGTGCCCTTGAACTCTTCGTAGATCACCTCGTCCATCTTCGACCCAGTCTCGACCAGCGCGGTAGCGAGGATGGTCAGCGAACCACCTTCCTCGATATTGCGCGCGGCACCGAAGAAGCGCTTGGGCTTCTCCAGGGCATGGGCGTCAACACCACCGGTGAGTACCTTGCCGGAGCTCGGGATCACGGTGTTGTAGGCACGCGCCAGGCGGGTGATGGAGTCCAGCAGGATGACCACGTCCTTCTTGTGCTCGACCAGGCGCTTGGCCTTCTCGATCACCATTTCGGCAACCTGCACGTGGCGGGTTGGCGGTTCGTCGAAGGTGGAGGCAACCACTTCGCCGCGCACGGTGCGCTGCATCTCGGTCACTTCTTCCGGGCGCTCGTCGATCAGCAGGACGATCAGGTGGCACTCCGGGTTGTTGCGGGTGATGTTGGCCGCGATGTTCTGCAGCATGATCGTCTTGCCCGCTTTCGGCGGTGCCACGATCAGGCCACGCTGGCCCTTGCCGATCGGCGCACACAGGTCGATGACGCGGCCGGTGAGGTCTTCGGTGGAGCCGTTACCGGCTTCCATCTTCAGGCGCTCATTGGGGAACAGGGGCGTGAGGTTCTCGAACAGGATCTTGTTCTTGGCGTTCTCCGGTCGGTCGTAGTTGATCGAGTCGACCTTGAGCAACGCGAAGTAGCGCTCGCCTTCTTTCGGCGGACGAATCTTGCCGACAATGGTGTCGCCGGTACGCAGGTTGAAGCGACGGATCTGGCTGGGCGAAACGTAGATATCGTCGGGGCCGGCCAGGTAGGAGGAGTCGGCGGAGCGCAGGAAGCCGAAGCCGTCCTGGAGAATCTCCAGCACGCCGTCACCGGATATCTCCTCGCCGCTCTTCGCGTGCTTTTTCAGCAAGGCGAAGATGATGTCCTGCTTGCGCGAACGGGCCATGTTCTCCAGGCCCATGGCTTCGGACATTTCCAGAAGTTCGGCAATCGGCTTTTGCTTGAGTTCGGTCAGATTCATAGGAATGACGTAGATAGATATGGAGAGAGGAAAGCATTGAGCTTTGGAGGCCGCGCCGCCGAGAAGGCGACAGAATCGCTGTGCTTATTCGAGTTAGGAGTGCGTCGGCGACGGCGTGCAGAGGGCTGCGTAGATGAAGCAGCGGTCCGAATGTAACACCAGTGCAACGGGTCGTCTAGTAGTGAAGTACGAAAAAGCCCCACTCAAGGCGGGGCTTTTTCGTACGATTCGATCACGTTCAGGCGACGCACAGGCCGCCCTGGCAATCAGATGTTGGCGTCAAGGAAAGCCGCCAGCTGGGACTTGGAGAGCGCCCCTACCTTGGTGGCCTCGACGTTGCCGTTCTTGAACAGCATCAGGGTCGGAATGCCACGCACGCCGTACTTCGGCGGGGTGTCCTGGTTCTCGTCGATGTTCAACTTGCAGACCTTCAGTCTGCCCTGGTAATCCTTGGCGATTTCGTCGAGGACCGGCGCAATCATCTTGCACGGACCGCACCACTCGGCCCAATAGTCGACCAGCACCGCGCCTTCGGCACTAAGCACGTCCTGCTCGAAGCTGGCATCGGTGACGTTGGTGATGAACTCGCTCATGGAAAATCTCCGTGGTTCGGAAGCAAAAAAGTGGAGCCATCATAGCCCGGCTTTCAGATGACCGAAAGCCGAGGGCGATTGAGCTTGCCTATGGCTGTAAGGGTAAAAACTGATGGAGCGGCGATTGCGCGTCAATTTCCTTGACGACGATCAGGCCCCGATACACGACCAACAGGCAACCTTGGCCCACACTCGCAGGTTACAGCCCGCCTATAGTGAGCTCTGCAAGCCAAATTCCAGAGACCCGCACCAGCCGCAGTCCTGTCCCGCCAACAGAGCTATTGGTACTGACGTACCGCTATTCACGTTGGCTCGACAAGGCAACCGTGGCAGGATTGCGCGGTTCAGCCTCGAGACCCAGACCATGCCCGATATCCCTGCCGAAACCCCATCCCTGATCGCTGCCATTGACCTTGGCTCGAACAGCTTCCACATGGTGCTGGCCAAGGTCGACCATGGTGAAATCCGCATTCTTGAGCGGCTGGGGGACAAAGTGCAGCTGGCTGCCGGCCTGGATGAGGAGCGCAACCTGAGCGAAGAGGCTATCCAGCGTGGTCTCGACTGCCTGCGCCGCTTCGCCCAGTTGATCATCGGCCTGCCGGAGGGTTCCGTACGGATCGTCGGGACCAACGCCCTGCGCGAGGCTGTGAACCGCAGCGAGTTCATCCGCCGCGCCGAGGAAATCGTCGGCCACCCGGTAGAGGTCATCTCCGGGCGTGAGGAAGCCCGCCTGATCTACCTCGGCGTCTCCCATACCCTGCCCGACAACCCCGGACGTCGGCTGGTCGCTGATATCGGCGGCGGCAGTACCGAGTTCATCATCGGCCAGCGCTTCGAATCGCAACTACGGGAAAGCCTGCAGATGGGCTGCGTCAGTTACACCCAGCGCTATTTCCGCGACGGCAAGATCACGCCGGCACGTTATGCACAGGCCTATACGGCCGCGCGCCTGGAACTAATGGGCATCGAGTACAGCCTGCGCCGCCTCGGCTGGCAGGAGGCCGTGGGCGCATCCGGCACCATCCGCGCGGTGGGCCTGGCGATCCAGGCTGCTGGTCTCGGCGGTGGCGAAATCAACCCTGAAGGCTTGGCCTGGCTGAAGCGCAAGATCTTCAAGCTAGGCGAGGTGGACAAACTGGAACTGGAGGGCATCAAGCCTGATCGCCGTCCGATTTTCCCCGCAGGCCTGGCGATTACCGAAGCGATCTTCGAAGCGCTCGAACTCAAGCAAATGACCCATTCCGAGGGCGCACTGCGCGAAGGCGTGCTGTATGACCTGCTGGGCCGCCACCACCATGAGGATGTTCGCGAGCGCACGCTGAGTGCACTGATGGAACGCTGTCATGTGGACATCGAGCAGGCGGCGCGGGTCGAAGCGAAGGCCCTGAAGGCCCTGGAGGAAGTGGCATCCAGCTGGGAGCTGGACGACGACTGGCACCGCGACCTGCTGTTGTGGGCTGCACGCGTTCACGAGATTGGCATGGACATCGCCCACTACCACTACCACAAGCACGGTGCCTACCTGATCGAGCATTCCGACCTGCCCGGTTTCTCCCGCCAGGACCAGCAGATGCTGGCGCTACTGGTGCGCGGCCACCGCCGCAACATCCCCCAGGACAAGTTCGCCGAGTTCGGCGACGAAGGCACCAAACTGCTGCGCCTGTGCGTGCTGCTGCGCTTCGCCATTCTCTTTCACCACATCCGCGGTACCTCGGCCATGCCCCAGGTGAAACTCAAGGCCGATGGCAACATCTTTGCCGTGCAGTTCCCCAAGGGCTGGCTGGAGGCAAATCCGCTGACCCAGGCCGATTTCGAGCAGGAGGCCCAGTGGCTGAAGCGCATCGACGTGGTGCTTAAGGTCAGCTGACCGCAGCTGCAACGAATAACGGGGCCCAAGGGCCCCGTTATTCATGGCTGGCTCAACGCACGCTGATCGGCGGGTTGGTCAGCTTGTCCAGCAGGAGCATCTGGGCATTGCGCGAGTTCTGGTTGCCGCTCGGGCTGTTGCGCAGATAGCGGCCGTCCGGTTGCAGCACCCAGCTCTGGGTGTTGTCGGCGATATAGGCTTCCAGCTCTTTCTTCACGCGGGTAAGCAGCTTCTTGCCCTCGACCGGGAAGCAGGTCTCGACGCGCATGTCGAGGTTGCGTTCCATCCAGTCGGCACTGGAGAGGTACATCTTCTCGTCACCGCCGTTGAGGAAGTAGTAGATGCGGCTGTGTTCGAGGAAGCGGCCGATGATCGAGCGCACCTGGATGTTGTGCGACACCCCCGGGATGCCCGGGCGCAGGCAACACATGCCGCGCACCACCAGGTCGATGCGCACACCGCTCTGGCTGGCCTTGTATAGGGCGCGAATGACCTTCGGATCGGTCAGCGCGTTGACCTTGACCATGATGTGCGCAGGCTTGCCTTCACTGGCGTGCAGGGTCTCGCGGGCGATCATGTCGAGGATGGTCTTCTTCAGCGTGAAGGGCGCATGCAGCAGCTTCTTCATACGCAAGGTCTTGCCCATGCCGATCAACTGGTTGAACAGCTTGTGCAAGTCTTCGCAGAGGGCATCATCGGCGGTCAGCATGCTGTAGTCGGTGTACAAGCGCGCGTTGCCGGCGTGGTAGTTGCCGGTGCCGAGGTGCGCATAGCGGCGCAGCTCGCCGTTTTCGCGACGGAGGATGAGCATCATCTTGGCGTGGGTCTTGAAACCGACCACACCATAAATCACCACCGCACCAGCCTGCTGCAGGCGGCTCGCCAGTTGCAGGTTGGACTCTTCGTCGAAGCGCGCGCGCAGCTCGATCACCGCGGTGACTTCCTTGCCGTTGCGGGCGGCCTCCACCAGGGAGTCGACGATTTCCGAGTTGGCACCGGCGCGATACAAGGTCTGCTTGATCGCCAGGACGTTCGGGTCCTTGGCCGCCTGACGCAGGAAGTCCACCACTGGGGTGAAAGACTCGAAGGGGTGCAGAAGCAGGATGTCCTGCTTGCCAACCACGTTGAACAGGTTCTCGGCTTTCTGCAGCAACTTGGGAATCACCGGGGTGAAGGTGGCGTGCTGCAGCTCCGGATGGCTTTCCAGACCAGTGATGCTGAACAGGCGGGTCAGGTTCACCGGACCATTGACCTGGTACAGCTCACTTTCCGCCAGGCCGAACTGCTTGAGCAGATAGTCGGACAGGTTCTTCGGGCAGGTGTCGGCAACTTCCAGGCGCACCGCATCGCCATAGCGGCGCGAGAACAGCTCGCCGCGCAGGGCGCGGGCCAGGTCGTCGACATCCTCGGTGTCCACCGAGAGGTCGGCGTTACGGGTCAGGCGGAACTGGTAGCAGCCCTTCACCTTCATGCCCGGGAACAGGTCGTCGGCATGGGCGTGGATCATCGAGGAGAGGAAAACGAAGTTATCCCCAGCCCCGCCGATATCCTCGGGCACGCGAATGACCCGCGGCAGTAAGCGCGGAGCGGGGATGATCGCCAGACCGGAGTCACGGCCGAAGGCGTCGACACCCTCGAGCTCGACGATGAAGTTGAGGCTCTTGTTCACCAACAACGGGAAGGGGTGCGTCGGGTCCAGGCCGATGGGGGTGATGATCGGCGCGATCTCGTCGCGGAAGTAACGACGCACCCAGCTCTTCAGCTTCGCGGTCCAGTAGCGACGGCGAATGAAGTTGACCTGGTGCTTGGCCAACTCGGGCAACAGGATGTCGTTGAGAATGGTGTACTGCCGCGCCACCTGCTCGTGCACCAGCTCGCTGATGCGTGCCATCACCTGGTGCGGCAGCAGGCCGTCAGCGCCGGCCTGCTCACGGGCGAAGGTGATCTGTTTCTTCAACCCGGCAACGCGAATCTCGAAGAATTCATCCAGGTTGCTGGAGAAGATCAGCAAGAACTTCAGACGCTCGAGAAGTGGATAGGACTCGTCCAGCGCCTGCTCCAGCACGCGGATGTTGAACTGCAGCTGGGACAGTTCGCGATGGATGTACAGGCTGCTGTCATCCAGGCTGGGCACCACCAGCGGGGCGGGGGCGGGGGCCGGCGCAGGTGCAGGTGCAGGGGCAGCGACGGGCGCCACCACCGCCTCCGGAGGCGCCGGCTCAGGGGTGATCTGAGCCTCGGCAACGGGTTCTAGCAATGCGCTGGGATTGAGTCCTTCGGTGTTCATCTGCAGTTCCTGGGGGGAGTTCAGGCTCCCGTCTTGAGCATTTCTGCGGCGCGTTTGGCGAAGTAGGTGAGAATGCCATCAGCACCGGCGCGTTTGAAGGCCACCAGGGATTCGAGGATGACCGCCTCGCTCAGCCAGCCGTTCTGGATGGCGGCCATGTGCATGGCGTACTCGCCGCTGACCTGGTAGGCAAAGGTCGGCACGCGGAATTCATCTTTCACCCGGCGCACGATATCAAGGTATGGCATGCCCGGCTTGACCATCACCATGTCGGCACCCTCGGCCAGGTCGGCCGCCACTTCATGCAGGGCTTCGTCGGTGTTGGCCGGGTCCATCTGGTAGCTGGCCTTGTTGCCCTTGCCGAGGTTGGCGGCCGAGCCGACGGCATCGCGGAAGGGGCCGTAGTAGGCGCTGGCGTACTTGGCCGAGTAGGCCATGATGCGCACGTTGGGGAAGTCGGCCAGTTCCAGGGCTTCGCGGATGGCCTGGATGCGACCGTCCATCATGTCGGATGGCGCCACTACCTGAGCGCCGGCTTCGGCGTGGGACAGCGCCTGCTTGACCAGCGCATCGACGGTGATGTCGTTCTGCACGTAGCCGTTGTCGTCGAGGATGCCGTCCTGGCCGTGGGTGGTGAAGGGGTCCAGGGCCACGTCGCTGATCACACCCAGCTCCGGGAAGCGCTCACGCAGGGCGCGAATGGCGCGCTGGGCGATGCCCTCCGGGTTCCAGGCCTCGGCGCCATCGAGGGACTTCTTCTCCAGCGGCGTCACCGGGAAGAGCGCCAGCGCCGGAATACCCAGGGCCACCCATTCGGCGGCTTCTTCGAGCAGCAGGTCGATGGAGAGGCGCTCCACCCCCGGCATCGAAGGCACGGCTTCACGGCGGTTTTCACCATCGAGTACGAACACCGGCAAGATCAGGTCATCGACGGTCAGGACGCTCTCGCGCACCAGGCGGCGGGAGAAGTCGTCACGACGATTACGGCGCAGTCGGGTGGCGGGGAACAGGCGGTTGGCAGGGGTAAAGCTCACAGCAAACTCCAGGGCCCGGATCGGACGCAGTCTGACAATATAAGCCCCGATTATGACCGAATGGTAACAATCCGCGACAGCGACCCTTGGTCGCGTTGGCACGGCCTACGACAGGCTCCGCAAGGGGCGGCCAGCCGACGACGGGCCTGCTCCGGGGGGCCAGAAGCTTTTCCCCAGACGCCATCCCGGTTAGGCTGCGCGTTCATTTCGCTGCCCAGCCCATTCCATGCTGCAACAAGCTCTTCAGGATTTCGGCTACCTCGCCCTCTTCCTCGGTACCTTCTTCGAGGGTGAGACCATCCTGGTCCTGGCCGGGTTCCTCGCCTTCCGCGGTTATATGGACATCAACTACGTGGTGGCCACGGCCTTCTTCGGCAGCTATGCCGGGGACCAGCTGTGGTACTACATGGGACGCCACAAGGGCCGCCAGATCCTGGCCCGCCGGCCACGCTGGGAGGCGATGGGCGAACGCGCACTCAAGCACATCCGCCGTCACCCGGACATCTGGGTTCTCAGCTTCCGTTTCGTTTACGGGCTACGCACCGTCATGCCTGTGGCGATTGGCCTGTCCGGTTACCCTCCTCTGCGCTACCTGATCCTCAATGGCATCGGCGCCATCATCTGGGCGCTGGCCCTGGGCTTTGCCGCTTTCCACTTCGGCGCCGTGCTCGAGGGCATGCTGGGCAATCTGAAGCGCTATGAGCTGATGGTCCTTGGCGGCCTGCTGGCAATCGGGGGGCTGCTCTGGCTACGCCGCCGATTGCGCAGCAATGGCCGGCGCTGATCAGAGCACCAGCGCCGTTTCCCGCCGAGGCAAGCCAAACAGTCCGGCCAGACTGACCAGACTGTAGGCCAGCAACAGCCATGCAGCGACGGCTCCGAATGGCAACAGCCCCAGGTCCATGGCCAACCAGAGCACCGGCCAATTCGCCAGCAGGCGGGCCAGCTCCAGGGCACACGCCCAGGGGCGGTTCTCCAGCCAGGCACCGATCACATAAAGACCGAACGCCATCCAGGCCAGCCCCAGCCACATTGTTCCGCTGCCCAGTTCAGCCCCCCTGCCCAACAGATAAGTACCTGCCGCCACGTAGGGCACGAACTGCAGCACGGCGTAACACGTCTGCCCCAGCCCCAGGGGCACCTCGAATTTGACGAACTGCCCGAGGTCCGGCTTGGCCTGTGGATACTTCGCGGCCACGTCCGCCGGCCGCCAGCCGGTGCGCATGAACCAGATGCGCAGCTTGTCCCAACGGGACTCGGCACGCATCGCGTCGTGCCACAGATGCACATAGAACTGCAGGTTGGCCCACAGCGGATTCCAGCTGGCCAGCGGTGTGGTCACACCGAAGACCACCGGGTCCTCGATCAGCTCCTCCTGGAAAGTGCCGAACAGCCGGTCCCAGAGGATGAACACCCCGCCGTAGTTGCGATCCATATAAACGGGATTCTGCGCATGGTGCACCCGATGATTGGACGGCGTGATGAACACCCACTCGAACCAGCCCAGCTTCGGCACATGGCGGGTATGCACCCAGAACTGGTAGAGCAGGTTCAATGCGCCCACAGTGAGAAAAACCAGCGGCGGCACGCCGACGATGGCCATCGGCAGGTAGAAGATCCAGCCCAAGAGGAAGCCGGTACTGGTCTGCCGGAGGGCAGTGGACAGGTTGTATTCCTCACTCTGGTGGTGCACCGAGTGGGCTGCCCAGAGCACATTACGCTCATGGCCGAGGCGGTGGTTCCAGTAGTAGCAGAAATCGTAGAAGACGAACGCCAGCAGCCACACCCACAGGCTCTGCGCCGACAGATCGAACAACGCCAGGTGCTGCCAGGCAATACTGTAGGTCAGCAGGCCCAGCCCCTTGGTCAACAGGCCACTGGTGGTGGACAGCACCCCGGCGCTGAGGCTGTTGAGCGTGTCGGCGGTGCGGTAATTGCGCATCCCGCGCAAGCGGTCGGCCAGCAGTTCGAGCCCGATCAGCAGGAAGAAGAAAGGCACTGCATAGAAGATGTAATTCATGGGCCTGCCATATCGTTATGCGTATCCAAGGACTAGGATTGCTCGTTAGGATGCTACCCCGCAGCCGGGCCAGGTCCTCGGCGTGGCGTGCCAACACAACCGGCATATGACGACAGCATGCGCAGACTCCTGAAGCCCCTACTGATCTTCCTGACAATCGCCGCTGGCGTCGCCCTGCTCGGGCTTTACCCCTATCGCAATGCCCTCTGGCCTCAGGCGGCCGACCTCGACGCCGCCAGCGCCCGCCTGGCGCCGCACCTGACGCTGCGCGCACCTATCGGCAAGGGCCCCTTCCCTACGGTGTTGGTGTTCCACGGCTGCAGCGGCCAGAGCCCCGGATTCGTCAAGAACGTGACCGGCTGGCTGCTGCCGGCCGGTTATGCCGTGCTCTTTGTCGACAGCCATGCCGCCCGTGGCATCAACGACTGGCACCCGGTCTGTGACGGCAAACAGTTATGGGGCAACGAACGCGCACTTGATGTGTATGCCGCCCTGGCCCTGGCCCATGGCTATCCCGAAATCGACCAGCAGCGCCTGGCGCTGCTTGGTTACTCCCATGGCGGCTGGACCATCCTCGACGCGCTGGCTTACGACGGCGCCGCCGGCCACGGTTTCCCCGCCACCGGCAAGGCGACGCTGGGTGGCGTGCGAGGCGTCGTTGCCTTCTACCCCTACTGCGGCTTCCCGGCGCATCTGCGCGACGGCGTGGGCAACACGGCGCCCGTCCTGATGTTCCTTGCCGGCAAGGACAGCGTCACCGATCACCAGCAATGCCTGTCCGCTCTCGACAGCCTGGACGGCGGCCGATTGCAACTCGTGCAGTACGGCAATGCCGACCATGTCTTCGACCAGCGCAGCGACCTGAATACCTACCAACCCGGGCTGGCCCAGGATGCCCAGCGGCGTACGCTGGCCTTCCTGCGGGAAACCCTCGGCCCCACCCCATGACCTGGAGATGCCTATGACCAAGAAAGTTGCCGTGATCCTGTCCGGCTGTGGCGTATACGACGGCGCAGAAATCCACGAGAGCGTGATCGCCCTGCTGCGTCTGGACCAACGCGGCGCGAAGGTGCAGTGCTTCGCACCGAACATTGCCCAGCACCATGTAATCGATCACACCACCGGCGACGAAATGCCGGAAAGCCGCAACGTCCTGGTGGAGTCGGCGCGCATCGCCCGCGGCGAAATCAAGGACGTGCGCGAACTGAAGGCCGAAGACTTCGATGCGCTGATCGTGCCTGGCGGATTCGGCGCGGCGAAAAACCTTTCCGATTTCGCCATCAGCGGTGCCAGCTGCACAGTGCAGCCCGACGTGCTGGCTGCGGCCCGTGGCTTTGCTGAAGCGCACAAGCCGGTTGGCCTTATCTGCATCTCCCCGGCCCTGGCGGCGAAGATCTATGGCGCGGGCGTCTCCTGCACCATCGGCAACGACGCCGGCACTGCCGCCGCCCTCACCGAAATGGGTGCCCAGCACGTCGAGTGTGAGGTCAGCGAGATCGTCCAGGATGAGAAGCGCAAGCTGGTGACCACCCCTGCCTACATGCTGGCGCAATCGATCAGCGAGGCCGCCGCTGGCATCAACAAGCTGGTCGACCGCGTGCTCGAACTGACGCACTGACCACCCGGGACGGGCAGTTCGCGCTGCCCGTCTGCGTGCCAATCCGGCCATTCCTCCAGCCACTCCTGCCAGGCCACTGGCACAGCGCCCCTTCCTGCGGCAGCGTCAGGCAATCGGGCATACAGGAGGCACCATGACCCCATCCGACTTCACCCTCACCCCTGAGCTTCATCAGGCCGTGAGCGGCTTCTTCGAACGCATTCCGTTCAATCGCGTGCTGGGGATCCAGTTGGGCGAGATGTCCACCGAGAAGGTGGTCATGCACCTGCCGATGAAGGACGAGCTGATCGGCAACTTCGTGCACGGCATTCTCCACGGAGGGGTGATTTCCAGCCTGCTCGATGTAGTAGGAGGCGCCATGGCGCTGATCGGCGCCTTCGAACGCCATCAGCACTTGACCGGCACGGAGCGCATGGCTCGGCTGTCCAAGCTCGGCACCATCGACCTGCGGATCGACTACCTGCGGCCCGGGCGTGGCAAACACTTCACCGCCACCGCCGTACTGCTGCGCTCAGGCAACAAGGTTGCGGTGGTGCGCTCGGAACTGCACGCGGATGACGGCACTCTGGTTGCGGTCGGGACCGGCACCTACCTCTGTGGCTAGGCAGGATCAGCTACGGCTGAGGCGCGTCAGCACTCGGTCGAGAGCATTGGCGAAAGCCTGGCGATCGCGCTCGCCATAGGCGGCCTGGCCACCGCCCATCTGCCCCTGATCACGCAGGTCCGTCAGCAGATTGCGTACCGCCAGGCGCTCGCCCATGTTGCGCTCATCGAACTCCTTGCCGCGTGGGTCCAGCGCCGCCACGCCTTTCTTGATCAGACGATCGGCCAGCGGCACATCACTACAGATCACCAGCTCCCCGGGCATGGCGCTTTCCACCAGATAGTCGTCGGCCGCATCCGGGCCGCTGGGCACGACGATCAGGCGCACGCACGCAAAAGCCGGCTTGACCTGACTCTGCCCGGCCACCAACAGCACCTCGAACTTGCGTTTCAAGGCGAACTTGATCACCTGGTCCTTGGCCGCCCGAGGGCAGGCATCGGCATCGATCCAGACACGCATGCTCGGCTTCACACCTTTCACAAACAGACAGGGCGAGGAGTATGCCACTCCCCGCCACCGGCTCAAGCCTGCGCCGTGCTCCGCTCGCGCAGCCAGCTGCGACCATAGAGCATGGCAATGGCCAACAGCACCAAGCCCTGGGCCGACAGGCTGTAAGCATCAGGATGGATGCCTAGCCAGTCGAACTCGAAGAACGGCACCGGGCGCGTGCCCAGGACACCGGCCTCCTGCAGGGCGGCTACACCATGGCCGGCAAATACCACGGACAGCGCGCAGAGCAGCGCTGCGTTGGCGCTGAAGAAGGTCCCCAGCGGCAACTTCGCCGAGCCACGCAAAATGACCCAGGCCAGCCCCACCAGCAGCACCAGCGCGGTCAAGGCCCCGGCCAACACCATGCCATGGCCGGCCGGACCCGCCTGCAGCCAGAGGGTCTCGTAGAACAGGATCACCTCGAACAGTTCGCGATACACCGAGAAGAACGCCAGCACCGCGAACCCAAAGCGTCCGCCGCCACTGAGCAGGTTCTGCTGGATGTAGTTCTGCCACGCCGCCGCATGGCGTCGGTCATGCATCCACACGCCGAGCCAGAGCACCATGACGGCAGCGAACAAGGCCGTGCAGCCCTCCATCAGCTCGCGCTGAGCGCCACCGACATCGATTACGTAAGCGGCCAGCGCCCAGGTGCCAATACCTGCCAACAGCGCTACGCCCCAGCCGATATGCACACTCCGTGCGGCATGTTCCTGGCCGGTATTGCGCAGGTACGCAAGGATAGCCGCCAGCACCAGGATGGCCTCCAGCCCTTCACGCAGGAGGATCAGCAGACTGGAGAAGAAACTCAGGGAGCCGCCAAGAGCATCGCCACCCAGGAGTTCGGCGGACTTGCCCAGCTCCGCCTTGGCCTGCTCCAGCAACTGCGCCGCCTTGCCAACCGGCTGGCGATCCTGCAGGGCTTGGCGATAGGCCATGAGGGCGCGCTCGGTGGTCTTGCGCTGTGCCGTATCGAGGTTATCGAGGGAGTTCTCCACCAGCTCGAAACCTTCCAGGTAAGCCGCCACCGAGAGGTCGTAAGCCTGCTCCGCATCTCCGGCGCGATAAGCCTTGAGGCTCTGCTCCAGGGTCGCCTGGGTATGCCCGATAAGCTGCTTGGGCCCGCGCTGCTGCAGCGGCGGCTGCGCGCGCTGCGCACGGAACAGGGCTATTGCCTCGACGCCCTGGCTGGCACCGATCTCCTCCGGCGTACGTCCCGCCAGCTCTGCCAGCGAGATGGGCGCGCCTTTCACGGCAGCATCGGCACTGAAGCCGGCAATGTAGCTGGCCAGGTCCCAGCGCTGCCGATCATCCAACTGGTCGGCGAACGCCGGCATGTCGGTGCCTTCGACACCGAGGCCGAGGGTGTTGTAGAGGTCATAGAGGCTCAACCGGTCAAGCCTGGCCTGGTCGCGCAGGTTGGCCGGAGGGGGCTCCAGGCCAACCCCGGCCGGTCCATCACCAGCACCCATGTCACCATGGCAGACGCTGCAATGCTGGGCATACAGCGGTGCGCCGCGCGCAGGGTCGGGGGTAATGGCCGGTGTCTGGCTGACGTCGTAGGCCACGGCCAGGTGAGCGGCCAATTGGCGCGCCTGACGAGCCACCTTGTCACCCTCCTGACGGGCTTCGACGGCTTGGCGCAGGCTCGCCACGCCGGATACCAGGTCCCTCTGTTCGGTGCGCGCCGGCAGGGCCACGATCAGGCCCTGCAGGACGCCAAGAAATTCAAGTTGTTCGCGGTACTCGCCCTGATCGATCACGTCGCCATTGGCGACAGTGGCCGGGTAATCGGCACCGATATAACCCAGTAGATGCAGCGCCTGGGCAGCGCCGTCGGCCGGATCGGCCATGAGGTTGAAGCTGCAAATGGCCAACAACGGCAGTAGCAGGCAGCTAAGAAACCGGGAAAACGGGAACATGTTTCAATCTCAAATGAGAATGGGGATCGAGATTGTTACGCTCCCAACGATTCAGCTCAACCCCCTATTTCCACGTCCCTTGTGACGCTTTGCCGCAACGCCCCTCTGAAACGATGCCAGCAAGGCCGTGCTAGACGGTGGCGCGACGCACGGTGGCCAGCAAGGCTGCTGCGCCGACGAACAACGCGGCAAAACTGCGATTCATCATCCGCTGTTGGCGCGGCGTCCGCAGCAGCCGCAATACGCGGGCAGCCAGGCCGGTGTAGCCAGCCATCACGATCAGGTCGACGGTGATCATGGTCGCGCCCATGACCAGGTACTGTTCAACCAGAGGTGCATGCGGATCGATGAACTGCGGCAGCACCGCGAGCATGAAGACGATGGCCTTGGGGTTGCTGAAGTTGACCAAGAAGCCGCGCAGCACCAGCGTCAGCGGGCGCCCCAGTGGACGTTCGGCGGAATCGTCGGCGAGGTCGCTCGGCAGCGCCTGCCATTGCTTCAAGGCGAGGTAAACGAGGTAAACCACGCCGAACCATTTGATCAGACTGAAGGCCAGGGCCGAAGCTGCGAGGATGGCGCCGACGCCGGCCGCGACAATGGCGATCTGCAAGGCCAGACCCAACTGCAGGCCGATGGCATTCCAGTAGCCGCGCCAGAAACCATATTGCAGGCCGGACGACATGGAGGCGATGGCACCGGCACCCGGTGACAGGCTGATCACCCAGCAGGCGACCAGAAAAGCGAGCCAGGTTTCGAGCGCCATGGCACTTACCTCGGAAATGAAAAAGGGGCAGGCCGCACAGCCTACCCCTTGTCATCCTTACTGCACAGAGCCTTGTGTCAGCGCCAGCGGCGCACAGCCTTCTGGAAGAACAGGCTGTTGGGCACCTGAACCATGGCGCCGTGATTGTCCGTACCGAGGTCTTCCAGGGTGGTGTAGAAGAGGTTGATGGAGACCACCCGCCCCTTCACCCCCAGCTTGTCAGCGCTTTCCACCACCTCCACCGTATCGCCCAGGCGGAACGGGCCGAGGGAGAAGATCAGCACCGCGCAGAACATGTTCGACAGCACGCTCCATATGGCGAAGAACGCCACCGCAGCAACGGCGGTAAAGCCGGTGAGCGCTGCCCAGAGCACCTCGGCGGAAACGCCGAAGCGCTCCAGCACCAACATGAAGGCGCTGCCCAGGATGATCCAACGCAGCAGGCCTCGCAGCGGCAGCAACAGCTCCTGCGGCAGCTGCGGGTAGCGCGCACCCAGGCGGGAGATGCCACGCGTGACGATGCGCTGAACCAACCAGGCCAACAGTAGAATCAGCAATACCTGGGCGGCGCGGATCAGCGGTTCGCTCCAGGCGGTGAGGAGTTGCAGTTCATCCATCAATCGGCTGCCTCCAACTGACGCTGCAGTTCCTCCAGGCTCTCCAGGGCGTCCAGCCAGCGTTCTTCAAGCTCGGCTTCACGACCTTTCAACTTCGCTTGCTCAGCCAGCAGGTCGCGCAGCTCGTCCTTGCGCGCGACTTCGTAGAGGGCGGAATCGCCCAACCGGGTCTCGATCTCGGCGAGTTTCTCGTGCACCTTGCCGAGCTCTTTTTCCAGCTTCTCTGCCTCGCGCTTGTGCGGGGCCAGCTGCTGGCGAAGGGCGGCGGCAGCCTGACGCTGCGCGCGCTTATCGGTCTTGTCCGGGCTTGCTGTCGCCGGGGCGACCGACGCCTGCCGCGCACGGAAATCCACCAGCCAGCGCGTGTAGTCGTCGAGGTCGCCATCGAACGGCTGTACGCGACCGTCGGCCACGAGCAGGAACTCATCCGTGGTGCTCTTGAGCAGGTGCCGGTCGTGGGACACCACCAGTACAGCACCGGCAAAATCCTGCAGGGCCATGGTCAAGGCCAGTCGCATTTCCAGATCGAGGTGGTTGGTCGGTTCGTCAAGTAGCAGCAGGTTGGGCTTCTGCCAGGCGATCAGGGCCAGGGCCAGGCGCGCCTTTTCGCCACCGGAGAAGTTCAGCACCGGCTCGTCGCAGCGGTCGCCACGGAAGTCGAACCCACCCAGGAAGTCGCGCAGGGTCTGCTCACGCTCGCCCGACGCGATGCGTTGCAGGTGCAGCAGCGGGCTGGCCTGCGGGTCCAGGGCATCCAACTGGTGTTGGGCAAAATAGCCAATGGCCAGGTTTTCGCCGCGAGCCAGACGCCCGCCAAGCGGCTCGAGCTCGCCGGCCAGGGTCTTGATCAGAGTCGACTTACCGGCTCCATTGGGGCCCAGCAGACCAATGCGTGCACCCGGCACCAGTTGCAATTTGACCTGTTCGAGCACGGCCTTTGAGCCGTAACCCAAGCGACCTTCCGCAAGGTCGAGCAACGGGCTGGAGACCTTGTCCGCCTCACGGAAGCTGAAGTCGAAAGGCGAGTCGACGTGGGCCGGCGCCAACTCTTCGAGGCGCTCCAAGGCCTTGATCCGGCTCTGCGCCTGGCGGGCCTTGGTGGCCTTGGCCTTGAAACGGGCGATGAAGCTTTCCATGTGGGCGCGCTGCGCCTGCTGCTTCTCGTAGGCCTGTTGCTGCTGCGCAAGGCGCTCGGCGCGGGTGCGCTCGAAGGCCGAGTAGCCGCCGCGATAGAGCGTCAGCTTGCGTTGCTCGAGATGCGCGACATGGTCGACGACGGCGTCGAGGAAGTCCCGGTCATGGGAGATCAGCATCAGGGTGCCGGGGTAACTCTTGAGCCACTCCTCCAGCCAGAGGATGGCGTCCAGGTCAAGGTGGTTGGTCGGCTCGTCGAGCAGCAACAGCTCGGAAGGACACATCAGCGCTTGCGCGAGGTTCAGGCGCATCCGCCAGCCACCGGAGAAGTCGCCGACGCGGCGATCCATCTGCTCCGCGGTGAAGCCCAGACCGGCCAGCAGCTTGCGGGCACGGGCATCGGCGGTGTAGCCATCGGCGCTGTCCAGCTCGATGTGCAGGCGGGCGATGGCGGTACCGTCGTGGCCTGCCTCGGCCTCGGCCAGCGCTCGCTGGACCTGACGCAGGTGCAGGTCGCCGTCGAGGACGTAGTCCACTGCCAGACGTTCGAGGTTGTCCACTTCCTGGCGCATGTGGGCAATGCGCCAGTCAGGCGGCAGGCGGCAATCACCGGCGTCCGGCCCCAGCTCGCCGCGCAGCAACGCGAACAGGCTGGATTTGCCAGCGCCATTGGCACCGATCAGGCCGACTTTCTGGCCGGCATGCAGGGTCAGCTCAGCGCCTTCTAGCAGGCGCTGCGGACCACGCTGTAGAGTGAGGTTTTGCAGTCGAATCATGATGGCGGCGGAGTGTACCAGCTTCGCCGCATCGTCGCCCGGGGGAGCGCAATGCCTTCAGACCTGTGGACCTTTTCCCTGAAGCTCTATGCCCGCCCTGGTATCGAGCAAGCCTGCCTGTACCTGCAGGATCAGGGCGCTGACATCTGCCTGCTGCTGTGCGCCTGCTGGCTTGGACGACGCGGCACCCCCTTCGAGGAGACCTACCTGGACACCCTCGAGCAACTTGCCGGGCCTTGGCAGGAAAGCGTCGTGGGTCCACTGCGGGCCCTGCGTCAGGAGTGGCGTGCAGAAGCGCAAGTGGATAGCGCACTGGCGACGTTGCGCAAACGAGTCAAGGAGCTGGAGCTGGATGCGGAGCGCGAGCTGCTGACGCGCCTGGAGCAGGCCGCACAACTCTGGCCGCGAGCAACGGCGGACGACTTGGGCGAATGGCTGCTCAACAGCGCCCCAGCGCTGGAGAAGTCAGGCCACGACGCGCTTGATCAACTGCGCGCCGCGGCCTTTGCGCTTTAGTTTGACGACGAAGTCGGTGCAGCGCTATTGCCACTGGCCGACGCAACGCTGGCAACCGGTGCAGCTGCGGCGACAGGTGCCGGAGCAGGAGCGGCAGGTGCGGGAGCCGGTGCAGGAGCTGCCGGCTTCACTGCGGGTGCCGGAGCGGCGGCCTTGGTAGCGGACTCGGGTTTCTTTGCCGCTGGCTTGGCCGGCGCTTTCTTGGCAGCAGGTTTCGCAGCACTGGCCGCAGGTGCGGTTTTAGCTGCGGGCTTGGCGGCTGGGGCAGCAGGCTTGGCTGCAGTCTTGGGGGCTGCTTTCACAGCCGGCTTGGCGGCAGCGGTCTTGGCTGCAGGTTTCGCCGCAGCAGCCTTGGCAGCCGGCTTAGCCGCTGGCTTAGCTGCAGGCTTGGCCGCAGCAGCCTTGGCTACCGGTTTAGCCGCTGGCTTGGCTGCAGGCTTGGCCGCAGCAGCCTTGGCTACCGGTTTAGCCGCTGGCTTGGCCGCAGCAACCTTGGCCACCGGCTTAGCGGTTGGCTTGGCTGCAGGTTTGGCGGCAGCAACCTTGTCCGCCGGCTTAGCGACTGGCTTGGCTGCAGGTTTGGCGGCAGCAGTCCTGGCCACCGGTTTGGCGGCTGGCTTCGCTGCAGGTTTGGCTACCGGCTTGGCAACAGCCTTGGGAGCTGGTTTGGCGGCAGCTTTCGCGGCTGGCTTGGCTTCACGAGCAGTCAATGCTTTGCCAACCGCCTCTTTCACCTTGCCGACGCCTTGGGCGAGTTTCAGACTTTCCTGAGCGTCACGCTTGAGTTGGCCGATGTAGTCGCGGGTTTCGGACTGACGAGCCTTGAGGGCTTCCAACAACTCCTCCAGCTCTGCAATCGCGTCCTTGGCCTTGGCTTGCGCCTTGGCCTTTCCGGCCTTGGCAGCATCCTGCAACTTGGCACGGGCAGCATGGAGTTTTTCCTGAGTCTTGCCGCGCTGTTTTTCCAGCTTGGTCAGCAGCTTTTCAGCATCGACCATGGCTTGGCTGCAAGCGCTTTCAAGGTGTTCAAGCAGGCTATGGGACAGTTGGTGCAACAGGTGCAGCGGAGTGCTGACGGGCTTCTTCTTGGCCGACATGGTATGCCTCCTGGCGGGCGTTATTTGGCCCATACTAGTCGCCATATCGCCTAGTCGCCAGAGCCGGCGCCACTGCAGATCACTTAGGCATTCGCCAGGTGATCTGCACGCACAAAAAACACCCCCGAAAAGCATCCGGTCATTGACTGGCGAGTGCAGCCATAAACGGCCATGCTGGCGGGCGGAAATGCGTTCAGGAAGGGAGCCCGGCGACGTTTCCGTACCGGGCCGCTGGCTAGCTCAGACCGGCAAGGCGCTCTGGCCTTGATGGGCGTTGTGCAGCACTTCGATCAGGCAGTCTTCCAGTTCGAAACGCTCGTGGAGCAACTGGCCCAGGTTGTTGAGCTCGGAGGTCAGGCAGATGTCGCGGCAATCGCCGTTATCGCAGCGATCGTTGAACGCCAGCGCGACTTCGGTAATGGCCTCGATGCGCGGATAGATCTGCTTGGCAAGCTCGAGGCCTCGCTGGTCACCGAATGCCTTGGCTTCATTCAGCAATTGTTCGTAGACCTCGAAGTGGCCGGCGGAAACGTAGTCGACGAGGACTTCGCAAAACCTCTGCAGGTCTTGCTCATTGGCACTGGGGGCCTGCGGTTTGTCGCTCAATGAACGGAACACCTTGACCAGTTCCTGGCGCTCCTGCAACCAGCGATCGATCAGCCGGTGCACGCCACCCCATCGTTCCTGAGCGTTCTGGCAACTTTCAAGCATGGTGACGACCTCACTTCCCTAATTCGGTAATGCCGTTATACGTCTGCTCCGAGACGGTTTTTTGTCGACCGGTGCAAGATCATGGGAAGACGACACCAAAACGGCAAGTTTCCGGCGTCGCGTGCGGGCCAGATTATGCCCGCCGGGCAGTGCCTTCAAGGCATCACCGCGAAAAAATTCATACATGCGTTTGATCGGTGGCCCGCGCCCTGTCTGGCTCGCGGCATGGCCATCACTTGGGTCAAATCAGGCGCGGCGAAGCATCTGGAACAGGGCGAAGAGAATGCAGCCGGCAAACGCGAGCAGGCTCCACTCCGGAATGCTCATACCGAAGAGCGTCCAGGTTACTTCCGCGCAATCGGCGGTGCCATGCAGCATCAGCCTGACGATGTCCTGGAAGGGCAGCGCCTCCATCATGTAATCAAGGCTTGGCAGGCACGCCGGCAGTTGATCCGCCGGAATTCCCTGCAGCCAGACCTGACGGCCGGCTGAAGCCGCTCCGCCCGCTGCGAAGAGCAACGCCAAGCCGGCGTAAACGCGTCGGCCACGCGCTTGCGGACCGTGCAGTGCGGCAACCAGGCAGACCAGACCGAAGGCAATGATGAAAACTCGCTGAACGATGCACAGTGGGCAGGGCTCGAGCCCAAGCGCATGCTCAAGGTATAGCGCGCCTCCCATTACGGCGACACAACCAAGGAATGCAATCAGGAACAGCGAACGCGGGCTGGCCAGGGACATGGCGGCTCCGTTGGGTGATGAGAAAGGCCGATACGGTAGAGGAAAGCGCCCCAGCCTTTCAAGGCGAGTGTCTAGGCTGTTTCGGGCAGCCCTCAGGAGACCACGCTCATGTACAGGCTACTTTTTGCCTTGCTCCTACTTCCTCTTCTGGCGAGCGCCGGGCTCCCCCTGGAGCGCATTCGTCTTCCTGAAGGCTTCCGCATAAGCCTGGTCACCGATGAGCTGCCCAACGCCCGAGAGATGGCCTGGGGAGCTCATGGGACCTTATTCGTCGGCAGCAACGCCGCCGGCAAGGTCTATGCACTGGAACCCGCCAGCGGGCGGGTCCGGGTGGTTGCAAGCGGCCTGCAGTTGCCCGTTGGCGTCGCCTTCAAGGATGGTGACCTGTATATCTCGGCCGTCAGCCAGATCCTGCGCCTGCGTGAGATCGAGTCGCGGCTGGACGCGCCCCCCGAACCCGAAGTGGTCCGCAGTGACTTCCCTCGCGAAACCCATCACGGCTGGAAGTTCATCGCCTTCGGCCCCGACGGCAAGCTCTACGTGCCGGTCGGCGCACCCTGCAACGTTTGTGCGAAGGACCCAGACCGCTACGCCACCATCCACCGCATGAACTCCGATGGCACTGAGCTGGAGCTCGTCGCACGGGGAGTGCGCAATACCGTGGGCTTCGACTGGCATCCGCAGACCGGGGAGCTGTGGTTCAGCGACAACGGCCGCGACCTTATGGGTGATGACGTGCCGGATTGTGAGCTGAACCGGCTGACCCGTCTCGGTCAGCACTTCGGCTTTCCCTTTTGCCATGCAGGCAATGTCGCTGATCCGCGGTTCTCTCAGCGCCCTTGCAGCGACTTTGTCGCCCCGGTCGCCAGGCTCGGTCCCCACGTTGCGCCGCTGGGTATTCGCTTCTACACGGGCCGGCAATTCCCTAAGGAATATCGGAACAATCTCTTCATCGCCGAGCATGGTTCTTGGAACCGCAGCGAAAAGATCGGATACCGCATCAAGCGCGTCGAGCTCAACGAAGACGGAAGCCTCAAGCGCCAGACGGTATTCGCCGAGGGCTGGCTGGAAGACGGGGATGTGTGGGGGCGTCCGGCGGATGTGCTGGTCGCCCCGGATGGCGCCCTGCTGGTCAGCGATGACTACGCCGGTGCCATCTACCGTATCGAGTACGTGGGGCGCTGAGCCTGACGTTAGGCAGGCCCGTGGCCTGCTTGGCGAATAAATTCGCCCCCACAGGAAAGGCGTACCCTGCACAACGGCGGCCGGCTTAAGTCACCCCTCTCCTACCGAGAGGGGTGGCCGGGGTGAGGGACGTTGGGCTGACAGGCCGTCGCCCGCCTCGCGAATGAGTTCGCCCACAGGGCTGCGGCCAGGATCAGGCAATGCGCTCGGTCGGCAAAGGCAAGACGGGCAAACGCTGATCGAGCAGGCCAAGTCCTTCCTGGAACAGCTGGTTGCTGCGCTCCACCTCGCCCATCTGCGACAGCAACCGCGCGAGCTCAGCGCAGGTTTCAGGATCGCGCTTGAAGCTCAGGCTGCTTTCGAAATACTCCCGCGCCTTGCCCCACAATTGATTGCGCAGGCACAGGCGGCCCAGGGTCAGGAGCAAGGCGCTTTCGCTGGGATGCTCCTTGAGCCAACCTTCGGCCGTCTGCAGCTGGCGAGCCGCATCGCGGCCGCGCAGCAGGCCGTAGAGGCGCACCAGGGCGCTGTCGTAGCTGCGTTTGATGGCATTGCGAACGGCCTCTTCGGCCTCTTCCTGCGCACCCAGCCGACGCAGCTGCTCGGCAAACGCCAGGACCAGTCGGGGTTCGTTGCGCTGACTAGAGGAGAGCTGCTGCCAGGCTTGGGTCAATGGCTGCAGTGCGATTTCACCCTTGTTCAGACCCTCTTCTCCCGCCTGGTGCAGACGAGCACTCCAGACCCGGAGCTCCAGCTCCGCCAGCTGCGCTTCAGGCAATGCCTTCTCCTTGCGCAGGTCAGGCAACAGACCGACCAGTGCGGACCAGTCGCCACGGGACTCATGCAGTGCCAACAGTTGGCGCAGCACCTGGTGATGGCGCGGATGGCGTTCGTGCATGAGCTTGAGGGTCTCCAAAGCCCCATCCACCTCACCTCGCTCCTGCTGAAGCTCGGCATGGGTCAGCGCAATAGCCAGCTCGGCCTTGGGCTGACGCTCGAGCGCGAGTTCCAGCAACTGATCGCTTTCTTCATGCAGACCCAAATTGTGCGCTGCGCGGGCCGCACCAAGGTAATACATCAGGGGTTGCGGGTCGGCATCGGCAGCCCGGCGCAGATGACGCAGGGCCCGTGCCCAGCGCCCCTCGGCGAGATCGAGCAAGCCCTGTTCGGACGCCAAGCGTGCTCGACGGCGGTTGTTGCGTCGCGACCAGGGATTGACCACTCCGCCGGAAGCCAACAGCAACGCCAGCACCAGGCGTAGACCGCGATACAGCAGCCAGATAGCCGCCAGCAGGGCCAACGTCGCCCACAAGGTGGATTCGTAGCGGAAGCCCTTGAAGGCGATGAGCACATAGCCTTTGTGCTGGGCGACTGCCGCAGCGACCAGGGTGATGGCTGCGCCGATCACCAGCAGCACCAGCAGGATCTTGAGCGCGCGCTTCATTGCTCCGCCCCCTCGCCCGGATCGGCGGCCTCGGGCCCTGTACCATCTGCTGCTTCCGGGCTGCGCTGCAGATAAGCCTGCAAGGCCGTCAGGGTCGGAGCCAGGTCAGGGACTTTCACCTCGACCGGCTGGCTGGACAACTCGTCGATACGTGCAAGCAGTGCGCGGCTGTCCGGATTTTCTTTGTTGAAGTGTCCATCCAGTACTTCGCGCGCCTGGCTCAGTGACTGCTGGTAAACCTGGGTCTGGCCATGCAGCGCCCCCCATTGAGCTTGCTCAAGGGCTAGCGAAAGCGCCAGGCGAACCTGGGACAGGCTCTGCCCCGCCAACAACGGTTTGATGTTCTGGTCAGCGTTGAGCTGGATACGGAAGTAGTGCGACAGGGTTTCCAGCCATTCTGACCAGCGACTGCGACCATCGCCTTCGGCGGCCATGTCGAGGAGCACGCCGCCTTTGTCTTCGAAGGCAGGGACCAGCGGATTGAGCTGGGCAGCCTGGTCGCGCAGCGCGCCCAGTTGTAGGAAGAGCCCGGTACGGTCCGGCTGAGTGGTGGTGCGCAGTTCCATGAGGCTCTTCGCCAACTGCTGGCGGGCTGCATAGGCTGCGGGGTCGTCCTGCTCACGCAAGATGTCGTCGGCAGCCTGGACCAGAGCAGTGGCGCTGGTGATGTCCTGCAAGGCGGACAAGCGCAGGCTGGCCAGGCGCAGCAGATGTTCTGCCTCGGCCAGGCGCCAGTCCTTGCGGCTGGCGCCGAGGATGGTTTCCAGGCGCTGCCTGAGTTGCTGCTGGTCGCCCTGCAGGTCGACCAGCAGACGCCGGCGTTCGTCGAGTTCCGCAGCGCTGGGCAGTTCGGCAAGACGGGCCGAAAGCAGCTGTTCACGCTGAACGAGTGCCTGGGTTTGGCCCCGGGCCTCCTCGACCATGCCGAGTTGCTGCTGATCGCGGCTTTCCAGGCTACGCACCTGCCAGAGTCCCCAGCCGGCCACGGCGACGCCGGCAGCGCCAACCAGCAGGGCCAGCAACGCCAGGCCATTGCCCCGCCGCGCGGGGGCAGTACCGACGGGGGGAGCAGATTCTGCGGCGGGGGTGTTTTGCTCTTGTTTCGGGAGGTCTGCTTCGCTCACGTATCCATCCTTCGCATCAGAGGGCAGGCGCCGGCTGTTGCATCAGCGCCGCCAGCAATGCCGAGGCATTCGCGCCACGACAATCCACAACATTCGCAGCACCCGCCGCACGGGCCTGCTCAGCCACCCTTGGGCTGGGCACGAACAGCACCCGGCGGGACACTTCCGGCCAGGCCTCGGCGGCGAGCCGCTGCAGGTTTTCCAGCCCTTGGCCACTGCTGACCACCAGGCCGTTCAGGTGTTCCGCCTCGATTCGCTGCACCAGGGCACCGGGGGGGTAGTCCGGCAGCTGGCGACGGTAGAGTTCCAGATAGTCGACCGCGACGCCTTGGCCGCGCAAGCGCTCGGCGAGGAACTCTCGGCCACCCTCGCCGCGCATGATCAACACGCGCGCCCCGGGTTCCGCCAGGGCTTCGGTGAACTCGGGCAGTGTCAGCAGGGCCTCGCTGTCGTCACCCGTGTCTGGCCAATGAACGGTAAGGCCATAATCCGCGAGCAGCTTGCCGGTAGCCGCGCCTACACTGAACCAGGCCTGCTGGGTTGGCGGCTGCGGCCAGTAGCGGTCGAGCAGATCGAGCCCGAGCCGCGCGGCAGGTTTGCTCACGACGATGACGGCGCAGTAGCGATCAAGCTCGAGGATGATCGCCCGCTGCCCGGGGCTCTCCACCAGCGGCTCGATCGCGAGCAAAGGCAGGCTGCTGCTGAAAATGCCCTGCTCGGCCAGGGTCGCCGACAACGCTTCGCACTCCTCGACCGGGCGGGTCAGCAAGAGACGCCATTCCGTCACGGGCGACCGGCCTCGCCGTAGACCGCTTCGAGGATTTTCCCGGCGCCTTTCTCCAGAAGTTCATCCGCCACCTTCACACCCAGCGCCTCGGCATCGACGGCAGTCGCGCGAGCCTCGGCCCGCAGCAGCTGGCCACCATCGGGCTGGCCAACCAGGCCGCGCAGCCAGAGGGTCTCACCCTCGAGCACGGCGTAGCAGGCGATGGGCACCTGGCAACCACCGTTGAGACGTTTGTTGAGGGCACGCTCGGCGGTCACGCGCACGGCCGTATCCCGATGGTGCAAGGGCGCGAGCAAGGCGTGGATTTCACTGTCGGCAGTGCGGCATTCGATACCCACTGCGCCCTGGCCGCCTGCGGGCAGGCTGTCCTCGACGCTGATGGAGGAGCGGATGCGCGCCTCGAACCCCAGACGGATCAGGCCGGCAGCGGCGAGAATGATGGCGTCGTACTCACCCGCATCGAGCTTGGCCAGGCGGGTGTTCACGTTGCCGCGCAGGAACTGGATCTTCAGGTCGGGGCGCTTGGCCAGCAATTGCGCTTGGCGACGCAAGCTGGAGGTGCCGACAACACTGCCGGGAGGCAGGGCGTCGAGGCAGTCGAAACGGTTTGAAACGAACGCATCACGCGGGTCTTCGCGCTCGCAGATGCAGAAAAGGCCGAGCCCCTCGGGGAAGTCCATCGGCACGTCTTTCATCGAGTGCACGGCAATGTCCGCTTCCTGCTCGAGCAGGGCGGTTTCCAGCTCCTTGACGAACAGGCCTTTGCCGCCAATTTTCGCCAGCGGCGCGTCCAGCAGCTTGTCGCCACGGCTGACCATGGGCACCAGGTTGACCTTGAGACCGGGATGGGCCTGCTCCAGGCGGGCTTTGACGAATTCGGCCTGCCACAGGGCCAGGGCACTTTTGCGGGTGGCGATGCGGATCTCGCGGGACATGGTCACTTCCGGGAAAAGAACTGACCGAAATCATAACAGGCCAGGGCGCCCGCGGCTCGTGGGATGGTTCTGGAGCAGATCAGCCCGCCCGGCGCCGAACCCGGCGCCACGACGCATCAGCACTGGGATCGGCAATGAATCAGTGCCCGAGTGGATCAATCGGGCAGGTCGAAATCGCGCAGTTATGGGTCGCAAATGGACAGTTGCCGGGGCGCTACGGCCCGTCCGGAGAGCACCGGGATGCCGAACGCCCGAGATCCACAGCCACCGTTCAGAGATGGTTCATCAACTTGCGCACCCCGGCCACGTGGCGCCGACTCACGGTCAGGGCATCGCCACCCAGTCCCTTCAGGAACAGCTGAAAGTGCCCCAGCGCCGTGCGCTGCAAGCGCTCGATGCGCTCACGGGCCACCAGTGCGTTGCGGTGGATCCGCACGAATCGATCCCCGAACTCGTCCTCCAGCGCCTTCAAAGGTTCGTCCAGCAGGACCTCGCCGTGCTCATGACGCAAAGTCACGTACTTGTGGTCGGCGATGAAGTAGACGACCTGGTCCAGCGGGATCAGCTCGATGCCTTTCCGGGTCCGCGCGCTGATGTGGCTTCGGGGGCCACTACCACTGACCGCAGCCGGACGGGTCAGCGCAGCAAGTTGGACACGATTGGGCCTCTCGGCTTTCTTCAGGGCCTCGGCCAGCGACTCGGAGCGCACCGGCTTGACCAGGTAGCCCACAGCGCTCACCTGGAAGGCCTCGACGGCGAACTCGTCGTGCGCTGTACAGAAGATCACCGCAGGCGGTGCCTCCCGCTCGCAAAGCTTGGCAGCCACCTGCAGGCCATCTAGGCCAGGCATTCGAATGTCGAGCAACACGACATCCGGCTTGAGGCTGTCGATCAGTGTAAGTGCCTCCTCGCCATTGCTGGCGGAAGGCTCCAGTACCCGGTAACCATCGAGCTCGCCGACCAGGCGGCTGAGGCGCTCACGGGCAAGTGGTTCGTCATCGACGATCAGGACATTCATATTGCTCGGGCTTCCTGCGTGAGTCTCGCACAAGGATAGCGTAGACAGGTGAAGTGGCGGCCGTCACGGCGCTCCACGCTGAGACTTGCCCTCGGCCCGAAAAGTGCCGTCAAGCGGGCGTCAATATTGCGCAAAGCCTGCTGGGTGCCGCGCTTGGGAGACTGCTCCGGGTCTTCGTTGTAAGGGTTGCTTACGCAAAGACTGAACATGCCCTCCCGGTAACTCGCCTCGATTCGCACCAACCCACCTTCGATGCGCGGCTGGATGCCATGGATCAGGGCATTCTCCAGCAAGGGCTGCAACGTCAGTTGAGGAATGGGCAGATCCTCTGGCACTTCATCCACCTGCCACTCCAACTGTAGCCGGTCTCCGAGACGGTATTGCTCAATCGACAGATATCGCTTGGCGAGTTCCAGTTCCTCGCCCCAGTCCACCAGCGTGCCTGGCTTGGCCAGGCTGGCCCGGAAGATGTCGGAAAGGTCGAGGACCGCTTGCTCGGCCTTGTCAGGATCGATCACCACCAGACTGGCGATGCTGTTCAGGCTGTTGAACAGGAAGTGTGGTCGGATGCGCGCCTGCAGCGACTCGATACGCGCCCGCAATTCGGCCTGCTGCTGCTTGCGCCACTGGCTTTGTAGGTAGAAGTAACGCAGCAACAAGGCAGACATGATCAGGCTGATCAGCCCATGACGCAGATACAGATTGACCTCGCCGCTACGCGGCAATGGCCCACCGAGATCGAAATAGTCAGCCAGCCCGGTGCCCGCCAGGGTCAGCGTGACCACCAGGGCGCAACACAGGCCTCCGGCCAGTGATGCGCGCATGCGCGCCAACACCGGCCGCAATTGGCACAACATTGCCGCCGAAAGCAGCACGATCCACTGCACGAACAACGAGGTCAGCGCCAGGCGAACCCAGTTGAAGTTCGGCAACATCGGTTCGGCCAGCACCAGCACCAGCACCAGCAACTCGGCCAGCAGCACCAGAGCAAGCAGCGCCTCGGGCAGGCACAACTCCGGCAGGAAGAAATCGTCGGCGGCGGTTCTGGAGCGCGTGCTGTTGTTCTGACGCTTCGGCATCCTGACTACATCCCCATGGCCCGGCGAACGACTAGCCTCGGCCGTCGGGCAAAAAACTGTTCTGAAACAGCAAACCCACCGCAGCGTCATGGCTTCACGGTAGCGCCACGCCGAACCGCAACCGGACCACGCGCGCCGGTTTTACCGGCAACACTGTTATTATCGACGGTATTTTCCAGCCCAGTGGCTTTCTTTCACCTTCTGCATCGAGTGAACCCATGAGCACCGAAAAGACCAACCAGTCCTGGGGCGGCCGTTTCAGCGAGCCAGTCGACGCCTTCGTTGCCCGCTTCACCGCGTCCGTCGACTTCGACAAGCGCCTCTACCGCCATGACATCATGGGCTCCATCGCCCATGCCACGATGCTGGCACAAGTCGGCGTGTTGAGCGATGCCGAGCGCGACGCCATCATCGACGGCCTGAAGCAGATCCAGAACGAGATCGAAGCCGGAAATTTCGACTGGCGCGTCGACCTGGAAGACGTGCACATGAACATCGAGGCACGCCTGACCGATCGCATCGGCGTGACCGGCAAGAAACTGCACACCGGCCGCAGCCGCAACGACCAGGTCGCCACCGACATCCGCCTCTGGCTGCGCGATGAGATCGACACCATCCTGGCCGAGGTCAGCCGCCTGCAGCAGGGCCTGCTGGAGCTGGCGGAGCGCGAGGCGGACACCATCATGCCCGGCTTCACCCACTTGCAGACCGCGCAACCGGTGACCTTCGGCCACCACCTGCTGGCCTGGTTCGAGATGCTCAGCCGCGACCACGAACGCCTGGTCGACTGCCGCAAACGCGTCAACCGCATGCCGCTGGGCAGCGCCGCCCTTGCCGGCACCACCTACCCGATCCAGCGGGAAATCACCTGCAAGCTGCTGGGATTCGAGGCGATCTCCGGCAACTCCCTGGATGGCGTATCCGACCGCGACTTCGCCATCGAATTCTGCGCCGCCGCCTCGCTGGCGATGATGCACCTGTCGCGCTTCTCCGAAGAGCTGGTGCTCTGGACCAGCGCCCAGTTCCAGTTCATCGACCTGCCTGACCGCTTCTGCACCGGCTCCTCGATCATGCCGCAGAAGAAAAACCCCGACGTCCCTGAACTGGTTCGCGGCAAGTCCGGCCGGGTGTTTGGCGCGCTGACCGGCCTGCTGACCCTGATGAAGGGCCAGCCACTGGCCTACAACAAGGACAACCAGGAAGACAAGGAACCGCTGTTCGACGCCGCGGACACCCTGCGTGACTCGCTGCGCGCCTTCGCCGACATGGTCCCGGCGATCAAGCCCAAGCGCGAAATCATGCGCGAAGCGGCACGCCGAGGTTTCTCCACTGCCACTGACCTCGCTGACTACCTGGTACGCAAGGGCCTGCCCTTCCGCGACTGCCACGAGATCGTCGGCCATGCGGTGAAGTACGGCGTCGACAGCGGCAAGGACCTTGCCGAAATGAGCCTCGATGAACTGCGCCAGTTCAGCGACCAGATCACCGACGACGTCTTCGCCGTACTGACCCTGGAAGGCTCGGTAAATGCCCGCGACCACATTGGCGGCACCGCGCCGAACCAGGTCCGGGCGGCTGTGCAACGTGGCCGGGAATTGCTCGCGACCCGCTGACCCCCACCGTGCGGCTCCGACCGGGAGCCGCACGATGCCCCTATGCAGGAAGACACCATGAGCGAACCAGATGACGGTGAAGAAGCCTTCGCCGAAGCGACCCTGACCCAAGCCATCGAAAACCAGATCGAAGCCGACGACCCGCCCGCAGCCCGGGCAACCTTCAATAAGCTCACCCTGGTGGGTTACGAGCGTGAGGAAATCCTCCAGTTGATGGCCCTGGTGCTGGCCCATGAAATCGACGCCATGCTGCGTGCCGACCGCCCCTTCGACACAGCCTGGTACGAACAGGCCTTGCGCGCGCTACCCGAACTGCCGGAGGATCAGGCCTGACGCCCGGGTAACCGGACCTCGCCAAGGCGCTATAGGAAAAGTCGTCGAGCGACGGGATTTTTCGTACAGAGCCTAAACTGCACAGACGCTGGCCGGTATTTGCCTGGCCCGCGCCTAATGACAAGAACAAGGAGCGACCATGGTCTTCACCCCCGAGCTGATTGCCGAGTTCGAACTGCTGGCCCTGTTCAACCTGGACAACACCCAGGAAGGCATCAAAGTGCACAACAGCGCCAACCCCCGCGTTCAGGCCGCAGTGACGCGGCTGTTCCAGAAGGGCCTGATCACCCAGGCCGACGGTGGCTACCTCACCAGCCTCGGCCTGGATGCCGCCGAGCACGTCCAGGCATTGCGCACCATCCTCCTGCCCACCCCTGCCTGACCCCACCTACGCCGCTCAAGTTGGCGGCATACCGGGCGATACAGTGCCATGGCCTGCTGCCAGTGACCGCTGCCTGGCAGGCCACTGGCATCGGGGCATGAAGTGAGCATGTGGCGTACCCAGGAAATCCACCCGGACATCGACGACGGCATCGACCGCAAGGTCCTGGCGCAGCTTCGCGCCCGCTTTCTCAAGGTCAACAGCGGCCGGCTGGAACGTGCAGTGCAGGGACTGTCGACACGCCAGCAACAGGCGCTCAAGCTGTTGCCACTGCTGTTTCACGTCAACCACCCGCTGCTGCCAGGCTACGTGTCAGGCAGCACGCCAGCAGGGCTCTCGGGCTACGAACCGGATAACGAACTGCTCGCCGAGGCCCGGCGGCTGACCCGCTCTTTCGTCTACAAGCCACGCCGAGGTGCAAGCCCTCAACCGATTTACGGCCTGTTCCTGATGGGCAGTCTGGGCACGATTGCCCAAGCTGAACAGAGCGACATGGATATCTGGGTGTGCCACGCGCCGGATCTGGACGCCCAATCCCTCGCAGAGCTGCAACGCAAATGCACACTGCTGGAAGCCTGGGCCACGAGCCAGGGCACCGAGGTTCACTGCTTCCTGGTCGACCCGGCACGCTTCGCTCTCGGCGAGCGTGAGACACGCCTGACGTCCGATGACTGCGGCACGACCCAGCACTACCTGCTGCTCGACGAGTTCTACCGTACCGCCATCTGGCTCGGTGGACGCACGCCGCTCTGGTGGCTGGTGCCGACCTACGAAGAGCCCCGCTACGAGCAGTACGTGGAGACCTTGCTGTCCAAGCGTTTCATCCGAGCCGACGAAGTGCTGGACCTCGGGCACCTGGCGTGGATCCCGCCGGGCGAGTTCATCGGCGCCAGCATGTGGCAGCTGTACAAGGGCATCGAATCACCGCACAAGTCGGTGCTCAAGCTCCTGCTGACCGAGGTCTATGCGAGTGAACATCCGCGGGTGGCGTGCCTGTCACTGCGCTTCAAGGAAGCGATTTACGCCAACCGCCTCGACCTTGACGATCTGGACCCCTACATCGCCGTGTACCGACGACTAGAGGAATACCTGCTGGGCCGGGGCGAACGCGAACGCCTTGAACTGATTCGCCGCTGCCTCTACCTCAAGGTCGACAAGAAGCTCAGCCGACCGCCACACAATCGCCGCAAAAGCTGGCAGTGGCTGTTGCTGGAACGCCTAACCGCCGACTGGAAATGGGAGGCCCGCCAGCTGGCGATGCTCGACAGCCGCAGCCAGTGGAAAGTCCGCCAGGTGCTGGCAGAGCGTCGCGCCCTGGTCAACGAGCTGACCTACAGTTATCGCTTCCTTTCCCAGTTCGCACGCAGCGGTCAGTTCAGCGGCACCCTCAGCAACCGCGACCTTGGCGTACTGGGCCGCCGTCTGTATGCCGCCTTCGAGCGCAAGGCTGGCAAGATCGAATTCATCAACCCTGGTATCGCCCCCGACATCGCCGAGGACGCCCTCACCCTGGTGCAGTGCCCCAGTCCTGGGGGTGCCAGGGGAAGCCTCTGGGCCCTGTTTGCGGGCAGCCTGAATGGGCTGGAATGGCAGGACTTCGCCCCGCTGAAACGCTCCCGTGACCTGGCCAGCCTGCTTGCCTGGTGCCATCGCAACGGAGTGATCGATGCCGGTACAGGCATGTCACTGCACCCTGGCGACAGCGACCTCGGCGAGCATGAGCTAAGCAACCTGCTGGCCAGTCTGCAACAAGCCTTTCCCCTGCCCTTGCCACCGATCGAAGAAAGCGCCCTGCTCTGCGCCAGCGCACCCGTTGAAGTGCTGTTGTTGATCAATGTCGGGGTCGACCCACTGAAACAGCACAGCCTGAAGAACGTCCACCTGACCAGCGGCCGAACCGACGCCCTGAGCTATTCTGGTGCCCGCGACAACCTGGTGCTGACCCTCGACCAGGTCACCTTGAACAGCTGGAACGAGCTGCTGGTGAGTCGCTACGACGGCCCAGACGCACTCCTCGACTGCCTGCGCGACTACCTCAACGCACTCCCCGCCGACGGCCCAAAGCCGCGATTGCGAATCCGTTGCTTCTGCCGCAATCGCGCCCGGACCATTGTCTCGCGCGTCGAGGAGCTCTTCGGCGAGGCCCAGGCATTGCTGGAAGACAGTGGCTCGACCCGCTATCTTCTGCAGGTTCAGCAACACTTTCATGTCCTGCGCCTGGAGCGCGGCCAAGTCAGCCATGCCAGCCTAACGGACCTGCATGCGCTTGTGGAGCACCTTGGCCGCGAGCAACCGAGCTACAGCCCGTTGCAACTGGACCGGCACGCCCTGGCGGACCGTGACTTGGCGCTGATCCTGCCACTTGGCAGGCCCGACTGCATCCAGGTCTTCTACCAGGTGAACGACAACCGGGCCAAGCTCAGTGTGCTCGACGAGCATAATGCACTGTGGTGCCAAAGCCTGCCGTTCCACGACGAGCAGTCACTGCTGGCACCGCTGCAGCGGTTCCTGCAGTCCCTGCTCTACCGGCGCAACGCCATGCTCCCGCTGGAAGGCCAGCAACCCGCAACCACCTTGGAGATCGCCTACTACGAAGTGGTGACGCCAACGCCCAAGCGCGACCGCCATCTGGAGCGCCGCAGCCCGCCGGCCGCGGCGGTCAGTCACCCCTATTACGACGTGCAGGTGATCGTCGAGCCGGCGGCACAGGACAAGGTGCATGCCACCCTTTACTGCAACCACCGGGAGTTTTCCGAACTGGAATATGGAGCGGGCCTGTACGCCGCGGTCGCCCGTCACATCCTGGCCCAGCGCAGCGGAGCACAACGCTACCCGTGCTACATAACCGACCTCGACCTGTCGAGGGTGCTGCCCACGGGCCAGGCGCAGACTGTCCATTACCTGCGTTATAAAACCAGCCTTGAGGAGCGGTTGAACCAGGCACTACAGGACGGCTGAGCGCCGCAACGGCGCCCAGCCAAGGGAGTCAACGGCTGTATTCACCAGCTGCTTCAGGCTGGTACTCGACAGCCAGGAGAGTCAGCTTGAGGGTCTTGCCACCCGGAACCGGCCAGTCGATATGCTGCCCGACGGAGAGCCCGAGCAATGCACTGCCAACAGGTGCCAGAATGGACACCTTGCCTTCTCCACCCGCATTTTCCGGGTAGACCAGCGTCAGGTGATAGTCCTTGCCACTGCCTTCTTCGCGGCAATGTACACGCGAGTTCATCGTCACCACGCCCGGCGGCACCTCATCGAGGCCAACCACCTGGGCGCGCGCCAACTCCCGCTCCAGCGCCTCGGCACCGGGGCCGTAGTCCTCCAGGCTATCGAGCAGACGTTCAAGACGCTGCAAGTCGAGACGGGTAATGGTGATGGCGGGCTGGCTGTTCATGATGAACGCGGAACTCCTACGTGACTCGAAAAAAGCGAAACCCCGCCCGAAGGCGGGGTTTCAGAAATTGTCGTACAAGGGCTTGGCCCTCGATGACCCGACACTACGTCAGGGTGAAGGCAGTTGGCAATACCGGCCAGTCAGCTGACGGACGGATGCAACCGTTGCTGCGCAGCTCCGCAGATTTCCCGGCGCCGCTGTTCGCTGGCCTGGCCCCACTCGCAAATTTCGGCCAACGTGCGGCCACAACCCACACAGACGTCAGCGTCATTCAGGCAGCAGCGTCGGACACAGGGCGACGGATGGCGGCCCGGGGTGACCGGCTCAGAGTTCGTCGAACTCAAGCGACTCACCTGCCTGCTCGCTGGTCACGCGGCTCAGCAGTTCGCCCAGGGGCTCTTCGCTGCTGTCGCAGATCCACAGGCCGCTTTCCTCGTCGTAATCGAAGTGGAAACCGCCCGAACGGGCCGCCACCCAGAGCTGGCGCAGTGGGGCCTGGCGACTGAGGATCAGCTGGGTGCCGTTCTCGAAGCGCACGGTCAGCACGCCACCGCTGTTCTCCAGGTCAAGGTCCAGGTCGCTATCATCGAACACGTCTTCCACGCTCTGCTGGACGGCATCGACCAGGTCATGGAAACGGGCTTCGCTCAAACTCATCGGGGCTACCTCAGGATAAAGGGGAAGTCGGGCGACGGTACTCGCCCAGGCGCTGTCCGGTCCAGCGCCGGAAGGCCCTGGCCAGCGAGCTTGGCTCACTGAAGCCGACCAGCAAGGCAATGTCTGCCAGTTCCAGGGCCGGGTCACGCAGATAGTGCAGGACCAGTTGCTGGCGCGTCTCGTCCACCAACTGGCTGAAGGATAACCCGGCCTCGCGCAAACGGCGCTGCAACGTGCGCGGACTCAGCTCCAGCGCCTCGGCTAGGCGCTCGAGGTCCGCGCCAGGACCGGACAGCTGGCCGGCCAACAGCTCACGAGCACGATCGAGTACGTGAGCGCCCTGGCGCAGTTGCGCCAGCAGGCCTTCGGCATAGCCGTCAAGCATCCGCCTGACCTGAGCGTCGGCCTGCCCCAGAGGCGTTGCCAGCAGCCGCTTGGGGAAAACCAGGGCGTTATCCGGCTGGCCGAAGAGCACCGGGCAGCGAAAGATTCGTGCGTACTCGGAGGTGTCTGCCGGCGCAGCGTGCTGGAGACGCACTTCGGTGGGTGGGATATTCAGGCCGGTGATCCAGCGGCCGAAGGTCACCCAGCCGGCCAGCGCCTCCTCCGCCAATTGGCGCCGCTGCTGGGGCAGCAAGGATTGCCAGCTGAGCGCCACCTGCGACTCCAGGCCGGCACGTGGCGGCTCGTCGGCCAGGTCCACCCGCCCCAGGTCACCAACCAGCGCTGCATAACGCGCTTGGCGGTGCAGGGCATCGGCCAGGGTCGCGCAGCTCATCAGCAGGTAGCCGAGCACACCGTAGGTGCCGGGGCGGACCGCCTCGCCCAGATGCAGGCCAAGGTTCTCATCACCGGACAGGCGCACTGCCCGCGCCAGCAACTCCAGGTACGCGCTGGCGGCAATGCGCTGGTCCCGCTGGGCAAGGACGGCCGGGGCCAGTTGCACGTACGCCAGCATTTCAGCGGACGAGACACCGCACTGGTCCATATGGTCCAGCAGGCCATGCAGGTAGGCGACCGACACTGAGCCGGCAAGGGGCGCGGCTGTGTCCAGGGGCATTCCACTCATGGCTGACAATGCTACGGCCAAGGCCTCCGACTGACCAGCCACACATGCCCACAAGCCACGTCCGGCGGGAGCTTCGGCGCATAGGCAAGGCGTCGGGGGGTCGGTATACTCCGAAACAATTCACGTTTTCTGCAAGGATTCCGTCATGAAGCGACTGCACGCCCCCTTCGTCGCCCTGCTCGCCGTTGCCTGTCTGCTGGCCGGCTGTGGCCAGAAAGGCCCGCTTTACCTGCCGGACGACGAAAAAGCCGCGAAAGAACACCAGAAAGACGTGTATATCCGCTAACCGGGGGAGCCACCATGGACGCTTTCACTTACCGCGACGGCGAGCTGTTCGCGGAAGGCGTAGCGCTGTCCGATATCGCTGCCCGCTTCGGCACGCCGACCTATGTCTACTCGCGTGCCCAGATCGAGGCCCGTTACCGGGCCTATGCCGACGCGCTGGCCGGTATGCCGCATCTGGTCTGCTACGCGGTCAAGGCCAACTCCAACCTGGGCGTGCTGAATGTGCTGGCCCGCCTGGGTGCCGGCTTCGATATCGTTTCCAGCGGCGAACTCGAGCGCGTCCTCGCTGCTGGCGGCAAGGCTGAGCGAATCGTTTTCTCCGGTGTCGGCAAGAGCCGTGACGACATGCGCCGCGCCCTGGAGGCCGGCGTGCATTGCTTCAACGTCGAATCACGCAACGAACTGGACCGCCTGCAGAACGTGGCCGCGGCCATGGAGGTGAAGGCCCCGGTTTCGCTGCGGGTCAATCCGGACGTCGACGCCGGCACCCACCCGTACATCGCCACCGGCCTGAAGGAAAACAAGTTCGGCATCGCCGTCGACGAAGCGGAAGCCGTGTATGCCCACGCCGCGACTTTGCCGAACCTGGACGTGATCGGCGTCGATTGCCATATCGGCTCCCAGCTCACCAGCCTGGCCCCTTTCCTCGACGCCCTCGACCGCCTCCTGGCACTGATCGACCGTCTGGCCGAACGCGGTATCCCAGTGCGTCACCTCGACCTCGGTGGTGGCCTGGGCGTGCGCTACCGCGACGAGCAACCGCCGCAGCCAGAAGACTACATCCGCGCCGTGCGCCAGCGCCTGGGCGGCCGCAACCTGACCCTGCTGCTCGAGCCCGGTCGCTCCATCGTCGCCAATGCCGGCGTGTTGCTGACTCAGGTGGAATACCTCAAGCACACTGAACACAAGGATTTCGCCGTGATCGACGCGGCCATGAACGACCTGATCCGCCCGGCGCTCTACGACGCCTGGATGGACGTGGTGCCGGTGCAACCGCATGCCGGTGATGAACGTCTCTACGACCTGGTCGGCCCGATCTGCGAAACCGGCGACTTCCTCGCCCGCGAGCGCAATCTGGTGCTGGCCGAGGGCGACCTGCTGGCGGTCCGTTCCGCTGGCGCGTATGGTTTCGTGATGAGTTCCAACTACAACAGCCGCGGCCGAGCAGCCGAAGTGCTGGTGGATGGGGAACAGGCCTTCGAGGTCCGTCGCCGCGAAACGATCGAAGACCTTTACGCCGGCGAAAGCCTGCTGCCGCAGTGAGGGCGCATCCATGCTATTGCGCTTCACCAAGATGCACGGCCTCGGCAACGACTTCATGGTCCTCGACCTGGTCAGCCAGCACGCCCATATCCAGCCCAAGCACGCCAAGCAGTGGGGCGACCGCCACACCGGCATCGGCTTCGACCAGCTGTTGATCGTCGAGGCACCGACCAATCCGGATGTCGATTTCCGCTACCGCATCTTCAACTCAGACGGTTCGGAGGTCGAACAGTGTGGCAACGGCGCCCGCTGTTTCGCCCGCTTCGTCCTCGACAAGCGCCTGACGGTAAAGAAGCGCATCCGCGTGGAAACCAAGGGTGGCATCATCGAACTGGACGTTCGCCCCGATGGCCAGGTGACCGTGGACATGGGTCCGCCCCGCCTGGTGCCACAGCAGATCCCCTTCATCGCCGACGGCGAAGCCTTGAGCTACCCGGTCGAGGTCGATGACCAGATGGTCGAACTGGCGGCCGTGTCCATGGGCAACCCCCATGCGGTGCTGCGCGTTGATGACGTCGCCAGTGCCCCGGTGCACAGCCTGGGACCGAAGTTGGAACACCACCCGCGCTTTCCGCAGCGGGTGAATGTCGGTTTCCTGCAAATCGTCGACCGCAAATTCGCCAAGCTGCGTGTCTGGGAACGCGGTGCCGGGGAAACCCAGGCCTGCGGCACCGGTGCCTGCGCCGCCGCCGTGGCTGCGATTCGCCAAGGCTGGATGGACTCCCCCCTGCAACTGGAACTGCCGGGCGGGCGGTTGTGCATCGAATGGGCAGGCCCTGGCCACCCCGTTATGATGACTGGCCCCGCCGTCCGCGTGTATGAAGGACAAGTACGCCTATGACCGATCAGCACCAGGAACAGGAACAGCCGCATCACCTTGATTCCGAAGTGGTGGCAGCGTACCTGCGCCACCACCCGGAGTTCTTTGTCCATCACGAAGAGCTGATTCCCGAGCTGAGCATCCCGCACCAAGCTGGTGATGCGGTGTCGCTGGTAGAGCGGCAGGTCAAGCTGCTGCGCGACCGTAACATCGAGATGCGTCATCGCCTCTCGCAGTTGATGGATGTCGCTCGCGAGAATGATCGCCTCTTCGACAAGACCCGCCGCCTGGTGCTCGATCTGCTCGACGCCGGTAGCCTCGAAGAAGTGGTCGGTGCCGTGCAGGACAGCCTGCGCCATGAGTTCCAAGTGCCCTTCGTCAGCCTGATCCTGTTCAGCGAATCAGCCCTGCCGGTAGGCCGCTGGGTCAGCACCGCCGAAGCCCACCAGAGCATCGGCGGCCTGCTCACCGGCGGCAAGACCATTTGCGGCGTGCTGCGCAGCCACGAGCTGGAGTTTCTGTTCGGAGCCGATGAACACGGTCAGGTCGGTTCCGCCGCCGTGGTCACACTCGCTCATCAGGGCATGCATGGGGTGCTGGCAATTGGCAGCCCAGATCCGCAACACTACAAGAGTTCCCTGGGCACCCTGTTCCTCGGTTACATCGCCGAAGTCCTGGCCCGGGTCCTGCCGCGCTTCGCGATGCCCCTGCGCTCGGTCAGATAAGCAGAGGCTCGCGCATCCCAAGGAAGTCCCATGCAAGCCGACCTGGATGCCTACCTCCACCACCTGCGCAACGAACGCCAGGTCTCGGCACATACCCTGGACGGCTACCAGCGTGACCTGCTGAAGGTCCTGGTGCTCAGCGAGAAGGCCGGCGTTGACGAATGGGCAGCATTGGACGGGCGCAACCTGCGCAGCTTCATCGCACGCCTGCATCTGGACGGGCAATCGAGCCGCAGCCTGTCCCGCCTGCTCTCGGCGGTCCGTGGTCTCTACCGCTACCTGATGCGCGAAGGCCGCTGCCGCCACGACCCCGCCGCCGGGATCGCTGCACCAAAGGGCGCGCGCCGCCTGCCCAAGGCACTGGATGCCGATCGCACCCTACAACTGCTGGAGGGGGCCGTGGAAGACGACTTCATCGCCCACCGCGACCAGGCCATGCTCGAGCTTTTCTACTCTTCCGGCTTGCGTCTGTCCGAACTGGTGGGCCTCGACCTGCAAGGTCTGGACCTCGCCGCAGGGCTGGTACGGGTGCACGGCAAAGGCAACAAGGTTCGCGAGCTACCGGTCGGACGAAAGGCCCGTGAGGCGCTGGAAACCTGGTTGCCGATCCGCGCATCCGCGCGCCCCGCGGACCAGGCCGTGTTCGTCAGCCAGCAGGGCCGACGCTTGTCTCCACGTGCGGTGCAGCTGCGCGTTCGCGAGGCCGGCGTGCGTGAACTGGGCCAGCATTTGCACCCGCACATGCTGCGCCATTCCTTCGCCAGCCATATGCTGGAGTCCTCCCAGGACCTGCGCGCGGTCCAGGAGCTGCTCGGTCATGCGGACATCTCCACCACGCAGATCTACACCCACCTCGATTTCCAACACCTCGCCGCGGTCTATGACCAGGCCCATCCCAGGGCCAAGCGGCGGGGGGGAGCTGACGAATGAGCATCCGGCTGATCACCTTCGACCTGGATGACACCCTCTGGGATAACCGCCCGGTCATCGAGGGTGCCGAAACAGCCATGCGCGACTGGCTGCTGGAACACACGCCAGCCTTGGGCGCCTTGCCTGTGGAACACCTGTGGGGCATTCGCGCCGAAGTGCTGGCCGCCGAACCCACGCTTAGGCACCGCCTCAGCGAGCTGCGTCGGCGCACCTTGCGTCGCGCCCTGGAAGGTGTCGGCTACCCCGCCGACGAGGCGCTGGACCTGGCCGAGGGCGCCTTCCAGGCGATGCTGCACGCCCGCCACCGCATCACCTTCTACCCCGACACCGTGCCAACCCTCGAGCGCCTGGCCAACCAATACGCCCTGGGCGTCATCACTAATGGCAATGCCGATGTACGCCGCCTGGGGCTGGCCGATTACTTCCAGTTCGCCCTTTGCGCCGAAGAGCTCGGCATTGGCAAACCCGACCCCACGCCCTTCCTTGAGGCGGTGCGCCGCGCAGGGGTCGGCGCGGCGGAAGCGGTGCATATCGGCGACCATCCCGCCGACGATATCGAGGGCGCCCGCGGCGCCGGCCTGCGCGCCATCTGGTTCAACCCCGAGGGAAAGATCTGGACCGGCGATCGTCTACCGGATGCGGAGATCAACAGCCTGGCCGAACTACCAAGCGTCCTGGCGCGCTGGGCACGCTGGCACTGAACGCAAGCGCTGCGGGATGCATGGAGAATGCATCTGCCCCCACAAGGAAACGAATTGCCGGAGCACAGAGCGCTCCCCTCTCCCTCCGGGAGAGGGCGAAAGGTGAGGGAAGCTGGAGTCCTGCCCAGCCCGCCAAGGGTAGGCTGTAGTCTGCTTCGCGAATGACTCCGCTCACCCATGAAAAAGCCCGCCGGAGGGCGGGCTTTTTCGACGGGGCGGCCTCAGATCGGGCGGCTGCCGTACTTGCTGTCCGGCTTCTTGGGTGGGTCGGCGACCACATTGGGTTCGACTTCCTGCACCTTGCCGCCACGCGCGAGGAATTCTTCCATCGCCCTGGCCAGCGCATCACGCTCTTTCTGCTTGGCTTCGATACTGGGCAACTCTTCGACTTCGACTGCAGCCTTGGCCTTGCCCTTCCCGGAGGAAGGGGCAGCAACCTCGCCATCGTCGTCGCTGTCACCGTCTTCAGCAGCAGCCAGCTCCTCGCCGTCGTCCTCGTCGGCCGCTTCCAGCTCGTCTTGTTCCAGTTCTTCGTCGCTCATGTTCTACCTCATGCCTTGCCAAAGCAGGTTAGTTATAGCCCAGCTGCGCCAGCTTTCTAACGCCGCTGAAAAAAAATCAATTCGCCTCGCCGTGGAGGGTCGCCAACACCCGTCGCGGACCGCCCTGGTCGCGATGCTCGCCCAGGTAGACTCCCTGCCATGTCCCCACCGCCAGCTGTCCATCCTGTACCGGCAGACTCAGTTGGCAACCCAGCAGGCTGCCCTTGAAGTGTGCCGGCAGATCATCCGGACCTTCATAGTCATGTTCATAGCCGCTTTCGCCCTGTGGTACCAGGCGATTGAAGAAACGCTCGAAATCTCGCCGCACAGCAGGGTCCGCGTTTTCATTGACGGTCAATGAAGCCGAGGTGTGCTGGAGCCACAGGTGCAACAGACCCACGCGGCAGCGCCGCAGTTCCGGTAACGCCTCGAGGAGTTCGTCAGTGACCAGATGGAAGCCACGCGATCTCGGGCGCAAGGTAATCAGGGTCTGCTGCCACATCCGCAAATGCCTGTCTCGGCTCGTTCGGCGGGCATTCTAGCGCGGTGGATGAAAAAACAAAGGGCGCCTTGCGGCGCCCTTTGTTTTGTTGCGATCTCCCTACCGACAGACGGCGGGAAAGGTGTTCTGCATCAGAGGTTGTAACCGCGCTCGTTGTGCTCGGCAAGGTCGAGACCGACGGACTCTGCCTCTTCATTGACCCGCAGGCCAATGACCACATCCAGCACCTTGAGGATCACGTAGGTGACGATGGCAGTGTAGGCCACGGTGAAGGCCACACCCTTGAACTGGGTGAAGAGTTGCGCGCCGATGTCCTCCACGGTACCGAAGCCGCCAAGGGCCGGGGCCGCGAACACGCCGGTCAGCAGGGCGCCGACGATGCCACCGATACCGTGTACGCCGAAGGCGTCCAGGGAGTCGTCATAGCCCAGCTTGCGCTTCAGGCTGGTGGCGCAGAAGTAGCAGACCACGCCAGCCACCAGGCCGATGATCAGTGCCCCCATCGGACCGGCAGTACCAGCAGCCGGGGTGATGGCGACCAGACCGGCGACCACACCGGAAGCGATGCCCAGCGCGCTCGGCTTACCGTGGGTCAGCCACTCGGCGAACATCCAGCCCAGGGCAGCAGCAGCTGTGGCGATCTGGGTGACCAGCATGGCCATGCCTGCGGTGCCGTTGGCGGCTACGGCAGAGCCGGCGTTGAAACCGAACCAGCCAATCCACAGCATGGCGGCGCCGACCAGGGTGTAACCCAGGTTGTGCGGGGCCATCGGGGTAGTCGGGTAGCCCTTGCGCTTGCCCAGCACCAGGCAGGCCACCAGGCCCGCGATACCGGCGTTGATGTGCACCACGGTGCCGCCAGCGAAGTCCAGCACGCCCCAGTCCCACATCAGGCCGCCATTACCGCTCCACACCATATGGGCGATCGGGGCATAGACGAGGGTGAACCAGACGGCCATGAAGATCAGCATGGCGGAAAACTTCATGCGCTCGGCGAAGGCACCGACGATCAGCGCCGGGGTGATGATGGCGAAGGTCATCTGGAAGGTGATGAAGACGCTCTCCGGCACCGCGTACACCAGGCTGCTGGTGTTAAGGCCGCTGAGGAACGCCTTGGACAGGCCGCCGATGAAGGAGTTGAAGTTGACGACGCCCTGTTCCATGCCAGTGGTGTCGAATGTCAGGCTGTAGCCGTAGACGACCCAGAGGATGCTGATCAGGCCGGTGATGGCGAAGCACTGCATCATCACCGAAAGAACGTTCTTGGACCGCACCATGCCGCTGTAGAACAGGGCCAGGCCGGGAATGGTCATGAACAGCACGAATGCGGTGGCAACGATCATCCACGCTGTGTCGCCGCTATTCAGCACAACCTCGTCAGCCATGGCCAGGCCAGGGGTTACGAGGGACAAAAGGGCTCCTAGCCCTGCGATCTTACGCAGAGTCATGTTGTTTTCTCCTGGGGCGTTGGGGTTCGGCGGCTTAAATCGCGTCGGTGCCGGTTTCGCCGGTACGGATGCGGATAGCCTGTTCCAGATTGACGACGAAAATCTTGCCGTCACCAATCTTGCCGGTATTGGCGGCCTTGGTGATGGCTTCGATGACGCGATCCAGCTGGTCGTCGGCGATGGCCACGTCGATCTTCACCTTCGGCAGGAAATCGACGACGTACTCCGCTCCACGGTACAGCTCGGTGTGACCCTTCTGGCGGCCGAAACCCTTGACCTCGGTCACGGTGATGCCCTGCACGCCGATCTCAGACAACGACTCGCGCACGTCGTCGAGCTTGAACGGCTTGATGATGGCAGTGACTAGCTTCATGAAACTCTCTCCCGTATTGGTGGACTTGCCCCAGGAAAAACGAACCCGGCTCAAGTCTAAGCGCAGTGTCTGGCTTTGTAACGCGTCGGTCCGCCCTCGCACGGCACCCGACGCCAACCATCCGCGTCTGGCGAAACATTCCCCCGCCTCGCCCGGCGCACCGGAACTGCATCCGATGCATGCGTCGCCTTGCACCAAGCAGAAAGCTTGCCAGCTCGGCACAACCCTCTATTTTTCAAACAGATAGTGGCCGGATGCCCTATCTGGCGCAGGATTGCCCTGTATGCGGTGCACGAAATCGGTGCAGTGCACCATCGTGCATTGCTCAAAAATCGTGCACTGCCAGGCTCGAACTCCCCAGCACGGAGCGCGTGATAAACTGCCACCCAATCATCTCTGGACAATCACCATGCTGCCGCCCAAAGCCCTGCTCGATACCCTCGCCACCCACGCCTCGCGCTTGTTCAGCGGTGACAGCCCGCTGCCCCGCGCCGAGTTCGAGGCTCAGTTCAAGGTCCTGCTGCAAAGCGCATTCAGCAAGCTCGATCTGGTCAGCCGCGACGAGTTCGACAGCCAGATGGTCGTGCTCGCCCGCACCCGTGCGCGACTCGAAGCCCTGGAAGCCAAGGTCGCGGAGCTGGAAGCCAAGCTGAACCCGCCCACCGAGTGATCGACGCGGCCACCGATCGCGTTGCTGAAACAGCCAGTGCAGGCGCGAACACCCTCGCGCCTGCTCGGCGTGCGCCCTACACGTCCCCTCCCGCCTCATCCCTGCCCCCCCGCAATACCGCGGACCTGACCGAGTCCTGGCCGCCCTCCCTAGTATTTTTTTGCACAACGCTCCGGTTTTTTTGCGCATTCTTACCTAATTAACGCCCACCTATACTCGAGCCCAACCCGCTTGGTCGCCCCTCGGACCAGGCACGTCGGACAACAATAAAAAGGGCTCCCACCATGACCCGCACCTGCCAGAGCTTCCTGGACGCCCGGGACTTCCTGCTCAAGCATCGCACCGACTACACCACCGCCACGCGCGACTTTCGCTGGCCAGAACTGCACGAATTCAACTGGGCGCTGGATTATTTCGACGCCATGGCCCGTGGCAACCAGGCTCGCGCCCTGTGGATAGTGGAGGAGAACGGCGAAGAGCAGCACTACAGCTTCCAGCAGCTGTCCGAGCGTTCCAACCGCGTCGCCAACCACCTGCGCGCGCTGGGTGTGAAGCGCGGCGAGCGCATCCTGCTGATGCTGGGCAACCACATCGCCCTATGGGAAACCATGCTGGCGGCCTTCAAGCTCGGCGCCGTGGTGATTCCCGCCACGGCGCTGCTCACCCCGGACGACCTGCGCGATCGCATCGAGCGTGGCGATGTCCGCCACCTTGTGGTCGGCGGCGACCACCTGGACAAGTTCGACGGCCTCGCCGAAGGCTGCACCCGCATCTGCGTGGGGCAGCCCACCATCGGCTGGGCCGAGCACGCTGCCGCGCGCAACTACCCCGCAGAGTTCCAGGCAGAGGGCATCACGCTGGCCAGCGACCCGCTGCTGCTTTACTTCACCTCGGGCACCACCTCCAAGCCGAAGATGGTGCTGCACAGCCACCAGAGCTACCCGGTCGGCCACCTCTCAACCATGTACTGGATCGGCCTGCAACCCGGCGACCTGCACCTGAACATTTCTTCACCGGGCTGGGCCAAGCACGCATGGAGCTGCTTCTTCGCCCCGTGGAATGCCGGCGCCTGCGTATTCATCCACAACACCGCACGTTTCAGCGCCCCCGCGCTGCTCCGGGTACTGGAGCGTTACGGCATCAACAGTCTGTGCGCGCCGCCGACTGTCTGGCGGATGCTGATCCAGGAAGACCTGGCCAGCTACCGTGGACGATTGCGCCTGCGCGAGCTGGTAGGCGCCGGTGAGCCGCTCAATCCGGAGATCATCGAACAGGTCCAGGCGGCCTGGGGCCTGCTGCTGCGCGACGGTTTCGGCCAGTCGGAAACCACTGCGCTGATCGGCAATACCCCGGGCCAGGTGCTCAAGCCCGGCTCCATGGGCCGGCCGCTGCCAGGCTATCGCGTCACCCTGCTGGACCCGGACGGCCGGCCAGCCAGCGAAGGCGAGGTGGCACTGCCCCTGGCACCGCGCCCGCTCGGCCTGATGCTCGGCTACGAAGACAGCCCGGAGAAGACCGCCGAAGTCATGCGCGATGGTTATTACCGCACCGGCGACACCGCAGCCATCGACGGCGAGGGCTACATCACCTTCGTTGGCCGCGCCGACGATGTGTTCAAGGCTTCCGATTACCGCATCAGTCCTTTCGAACTGGAAAGCGCCCTGATCGAGCACCCGGCCGTGATGGAAGTGGCCATCGTTCCCAGCCCTGATCCAGTCCGTCTGGCGGTGCCCAAGGCGTATCTGATCCTCGGCCACGACCAGGTGCCGGGGCCGGAGCTGGCAGGTGCCATTCTCGCCTTCGCTCGTGAGCACCTGGCGCCGTATAAGCGGGTGCGGCGCATCGAGTTCGTCAGCGAACTGCCCAAGACCATCTCCGGGAAGATCCGCCGCGTGGAGCTTCGGCAAATGGAAGTGCAACGGCGCCAGGGCGGCCAGCGCGGGCTCTACGAGTATTTCGAAGACGACTTCCCCCAGCTCAAGGCCTGAACCGGCTGGGCTCCCACACAAACCCTCGACTACTCGGGCTTACGCCCGAGGGGCCCCTCTCGACCCACTGACTGCAAGCAGGACTCGAACATGACCACCTCCAACGCCATTCCCAGCGTCAAGCTGCTCATCAACGGCGAATTCGTCGAATCGCGCACCAGCCAGTGGCGCGATGTCGTCAACCCGGCCACCCAGGAAGTGCTGGCCCGTGTCCCCTTCGCCACCACCGAGGAAATGAACGCCGCCGTGGCTAGCGCCAAGGAAGCCTTCAAGACTTGGCGCAAGACCCCGATCGGCGCCCGCGCGCGCATCTTCCTCAAGTACCAACAGCTGATCCGCGAGAACATGAAGGAACTGGCGGCCATCCTCACCGCTGAGCAGGGCAAGACCCTGCCGGATGCCGAAGGCGACATCTTCCGCGGCCTGGAAGTGGTGGAACACGCCGCCAACATCGGCACCCTGCAGATGGGTGAGCTGGCCAACAACGTCGCCGGCGGCGTCGACACCTACACCCTGCTGCAACCGCTGGGCGTGTGCGCCGGCATCACCCCGTTCAACTTCCCGGCGATGATCCCCCTGTGGATGTTCCCGATGGCCATCGCTACCGGTAATACCTTCATCCTCAAGCCCTCCGAGCAGGACCCCATGGTCACCATGCGCCTGGTGGAACTGGCGCTGGAAGCCGGGGTACCGCCGGGCGTGCTCAACGTCATCCACGGTGGCGCCGACGCGGTAAACCTCTTGTGCGACCACCCGGACATCAAGGCCGTGTCCTTCGTCGGTTCGACCAAGGTCGGCACCCACGTTTACAACCGCGCTACCCTCAACGGCAAACGTGCCCAGTGCATGATGGGCGCGAAGAACCACGCCATCGTGCTGCCCGACGCCAACAAGCAGCAGACCCTCAACAACCTCGCCGGTGCCGCGTTTGGCGCCGCCGGTCAGCGCTGCATGGCGCTCTCGGTGGTGATCCTGGTGGGTGAGGCGCAGGCCTGGCTGCCAGAGCTGGTGGAGAAGGCCAAGTCGCTGAAGATCGGTGCCGGCGTCGAGCCGGGCGCCGATGTCGGCCCGGTGATTTCCTGCGCCGCACTGGACCGCGTCAGCAGCCTGATCGCCACCGGTGAGCGCGAAGGTGCGCGCCTGGTGCTGGATGGCCGCAACCCCGAGGTCAGCGGCTACGCCCAGGGCAACTTCGTCGGCCCGACCATCTTCGATGGCGTCACCGCCGAGATGAGCATCTACCGCGAGGAAGTCTTCGGCCCGGTGCTCTGCGTCATGCACGCCGCGACCATGAACGAGGCCATCGCCCTGATCAACGCCAATCCCAACGGCAACGGCACCGCCCTGTTCACTCGCTCTGGAGCTGCAGCCCGCCACTTCCAGGAAGAGATCGACGTCGGCCAGGTGGGCATCAACGTACCGATCCCGGTACCGGTCCCGCTGTTCTCCTTCACCGGCTCGCGCGCCTCCAAGCTCGGCGACCTCGGGCCGTACGGCAAGCAGGTGGTGCAGTTCTACACCCAGACCAAGACCGTGACCCAACGCTGGTTCGACGAAGACGAAGTCGGCGGTGCGGTGAATACCACCATCACCCTCAAGTAACGCCATTGCCCTTGTAGGAGCGAGCTTGCTCGCGAATGCCCACAACGCTTCGCCAGCAAGCTCGCGCCTACGGCCAGGCGAACCGCAGCAGAACCCCCAATCCAGATTCAAGCGAGGACAACCATGAATATCGGCTTTCTCGGCCTCGGCAACATGGGCGGCCCCATGGCCCGCAACCTGCTCAAGGCCGGCCACGCGCTGACCGTCTTCGACCCCTCGAGCCAAGCGGTCGCCGGCCTGGTGGAGGCGGGCGCCAAGTCTGTCGCATCCCCCGCCGACGTGGCCCGCGCACCGGTCGAGGCGATCATCACCATGCTGCCGGCGGCCGCCCACGTGAAGCACGTCTACCTCGGTCAGGATGGCCTGCTGGCCAACGTCCGCCCGGGCGTGCTGCTGATCGACAGTTCCACCATCGACCCACTGAGCGCCCGGGAAGTCGCCAAGCTGGCCACCGCCCAAGGCAACCCGATGCTCGACGCCCCTGTCTCCGGCGGCACCGGTGGTGCCACGGCCGGCACCCTGACCTTCATGGTCGGCGGCCCCGACAGCGCCTTCGACCAAGCCCAGCCGCTGCTCGCCGCCATGGGCAAGAACATCGTGCACTGCGGCGACACGGGCAACGGTCAGGTGGCCAAGATCGCCAACAACATGTTGCTCGGCATTTCCATGGTCGGTGTGGCTGAGGCCATGGCCCTGGGTGTTGCCCTGGGGATGGACGCCAAGGTTCTGGCCGGCATCATCAACACCTCCAGTGGCCGCTGCTGGAGCTCGGAGATCAACAACCCCTTCCCCGGTGTGCTGGAAAACGCCCCCGCCTCACGCGGCTACAGCGGCGGTTTCGGCAGCGACCTGATGCTCAAGGACCTGGGCCTGGCCACCGAAGCAGCACGCCACGCGCACCAGCCGGTGATCCTCGGCGCCGCCGCCCAGCAGCTGTACCAGAGCTTCAGCCTGCAGGGCCACGGCGGCCTGGACTTCTCCGCAATCATCAATCTGTACCGCCGGGACCCCGAGGCCTGAGCCCACAAGCCGCCCCGGGCAGCCGGGGCGCCCACGCACAACCGCAATAGCCGGCAGGAGACTCTTGTAATGCTCGATATCGAATTCACCGAAGAACAACGCATGATCCGCGACATGGCCCGGGACTTCGCCCGCAGCGAAGTCGCGCCCAAGGCCCAGGCCTGGGAAAAGGCCGGCTGGATCGACGACTCGGTGGTGATGCAGATGGGCGATCTGGGCCTGCTCGGCATGGTGGTGCCGGACGCCTGGGGCGGCAGCTACACCGACTACGTGGCCTACGCCCTGGCCGTGGAAGAAATCTCCGCCGGCGACGGCGCCCTCGGCGCACTGATGAGCATCCACAACTCGGTCGGCTGCGGTCCTCTGCTCAAGTACGGCACCTCGCAGCAGCAGGACACCTGGCTGCCCCGCCTGGCCTCCGGCCAGGCCATCGGCTGCTTCTGCCTCACCGAGCCGCAGGCCGGGTCCGAGGCCCACAACCTGCGCACCCAGGCCGAACTGCGCGACGGCCAGTGGGTGCTCAACGGCACCAAGCAGTTCGTCAGCAACGGCAAACGCGCCGAGCTCGCCATCGTCTTCGCGGTGACCGACCCGACGCTGGGCAAGAAAGGTCTCTCAGCCTTCCTGGTGCCCACCCGCACGCCCGGCTTCCAGGTCGAACGTACCGAACACAAGATGGGCATCCGCGCCTCGGACACCTGCGCGGTGACCCTGACCGACTGCCGCATCCCCGAAGCGAACCTGCTGGGCGAGCGCGGCAAGGGCCTGGCCATCGCCCTGTCGAACCTGGAAGGCGGTCGCATCGGCATTGCCGCCCAGGCTCTCGGCATCGCCCGCGCAGCCTTCGAGGCGGCCCTCGGCTACGCCCGTGAACGCGTGCAGTTCGGCAAGCCGATCATCGAACACCCGAGCATCGCCAACCAACTCGCCGACATGCACACTCGGCTGAATGCCGCACGCCTACTGATCCTACATGCTGCCCGCCTGAAGAGCGCCGGCCTGCCCTGCCTGAGCGAGGCTTCGCAGGCCAAGCTGTTCGCCTCGGAAATGGCAGAGAAGGTCTGCTCCAGCGCCCTGCAGATTCATGGCGGCTATGGCTACCTGGAGGACTTCCCGGTGGAGCGTTATTACCGCGATGCGCGCATCACCCAGATCTACGAGGGCTCCAGCGAAATCCAGCGGCTGCTGATCGCCCGCGAACTGGCCAACTACGCGCTCTGATCGTGTTCGCGGGTGCCCGACCAGCACCCGCGCATTGGCCAAAACGCTCCATCAAAAAGAGCGGCGGGGACGTGGTAGGCCAGCGCCCGAGGCGTCATCGTCCGGGCTGGAATGCACCGTTCGAAGCAGCACCATCGATGGAGGTCCGGCATTCATGCCTACCGCCCTGCACATCTCGCCACCAACAGCCCACCGACCTGGACGGGCGGCCTCCGCCGACGGCGCCCACGCGCGCTACCAGGAGACCCGCACCAAGGCTCTGGAGCTATTCGCCCGCTGCGGCTTCAGCCGCGTCAGCATGCGCGACCTGGCCGACTTCCTGGGGATTCGCGCCGGCTCCATCTACCACCACATCGAAAGCAAGGAAGCGCTGCTTTTCGAGCTGATCGAGGAGCTTTACGAGAACCTGCTGCAGGGCGCGCTGCTGCTGGCCCGACGGGAGTCCTCGCCGGCCGCGCGGCTGCCGCGCCTGGTGGAGGCCCATCTGCAACTGCATGAGAGCATGGGCGCCTATTTCCGCCTGGCGGAGTACGACCTGCACTGCCTCGGCAGCGAACACCAGGCGCGGATCCAATCGCTGCGCCAACGCTACGAAACCGTGCTGGAAGTTACCTTGGAGCAGCTCACCGGCGAGCCTGCCTGCGCGGTCAGGCGAGCCGCCGTGGCAGGCATCGTCTCCCAGCTCAACCAATTACCGGCCTCGGTGGGCGACACCCCGACAGACGCCAGAGTGCGGCTCGAGTTGCTGCGCGAAATGGTGATGGGCTCGCTGCGCGGGGTGCTCCTGGCCACCCGGCGCGTGGCAGACCCGGTCACTCAGGCCGCGGGCAAGTAGGCCATCGACGTCGACTCGCCCATCAGCAGCGGCTGGTTGAGCTCGACGCAGGCCCTCAGGTACTCCGACACCAGGCTGATGCGCTTGAGCTTGCGCAAATCCTCGCTGTAGTAGATCCAGAACTGCCGGACCACCTCCACCTCGTCCGGCAACACTTCGCGCAGACGCGGGTCCGGGCAGGCGAGGAAGCACGGCAGGACAGCCAGCGCCCGTCCTTCCAGTGCGGCATGGTAATGGGCGATCACGCTGGTGCTGCGCAGCTGGCGCTGGGCACCGGGCACCAGGTCATTGAGGTAGAGCAGCTTGGAGCTGAACGCCAAGTCCTCGACGTAGGAAATGAACGGATGGCCGACGAGGTCATCCCGGCTGCGGATCGGCGCGTGGTTGGCCAGGTACTCCGGCGTGGCGTACAGGCGCAGGCGGTAGTCGCAGAGCTTGGAGCAGACATAGGGCCCGCGTTCTGGACGCTCCAGGGTGATGGCGATGTCCGCCTCGCGCCGCGACAGGCTGACGAAGTGCGGCACCGGCAGGATATCCAGCGAGATATGCGGATAGCGATCCTGGAAGCGGCTCATGTGTGGCGTGACGAAACAGGATCCAAAGCCCTCGGTGCAGCCGATACGCACGTGCCCAGACAGCTCCAGCCCAGCTCCGGAAACCTGCTCGCAAGCTGCCTGCAGGGTGCTCTCCAAGGTTTCGGCATAGCTCAGCATGCGCTGGCCTTCGATCGTGAGCACGAACCCCGCCGACCGCGATTTTTCGAACAGCAAGGCACCCAGGCTCTGCTCCAGCGCCCGGATGCGCCGCGACACCGTGGTGTAGTCGACACCCAGGCGCCGGGCCGCGCCGCTGGCCGTACGGATCCGTGCCACTTCGAGGAAAAAGCGCATGTCGTCCCAGTTCAGGCGTTCTTGATTCGTGCTTTTTTGCATGATCAGCAGGCTTTGTTAGGCATCGCCAGTGGAAATACGCCTACTTATACGCGTCTCGTCTCGACCGGGCCACCCGGACCACAGGCTGGACTCAGGCCCTCGGGTCTCCCTAGACTCCTGCGACCAGCCGCAGGAAGCGGTTGTCGATCGATCAAGGAGTGATCATGTCCCTGGCCATTGTCCACAGCCGCGCCCAGGTCGGCGTTGAAGCCCCATCCGTGACCGTCGAGGCGCACTTGGCCAACGGCCTGCCCTCGCTGGCCCTGGTCGGCCTGCCGGAAGCGGCGGTGAAAGAAAGCAAGGACCGCGTGCGCAGCGCCATTCTCAATAGCGGCTTCGATTTCCCACCCCGGCGCATCACCCTCAACCTGGCCCCTGCCGACCTCCCCAAGGACGGTGGCCGCTTCGACCTGGCCATTGCCCTCGGCGTGCTCGCCGCCAGCGGCCAACTCCCAGCCGCAAGCCTGGAGCAGGTGGAATGCCTAGGCGAGCTCGCCCTTTCCGGTACCCTGCGCCCAGTGCAGGGCGTGCTGCCAGCGGCATTGGCTGCCCGCGCAGCAGGACGCACCCTGGTGGTGCCGCGAGAAAACGCCGAGGAAGCCAGCCTCGCCAGCGGCCTGAACGTACTGGCGGTCGGACACCTGCTGGAACTGACTGCGCACTTCGCCGGCCACACCCCACTGGCGCCTTACCAGGCCCAGGGGCTGGTGCAGGAACGACCACCCTATCCCGACCTCGCCGACGTTCAAGGCCAGGCATCGGCCAAACGTGCCCTGCTGGTGGCCGCCGCCGGATCGCACAATCTACTGTTCTGCGGTCCACCCGGCACCGGCAAGACCTTGCTGGCCAGCCGCCTCCCCGGCCTGCTGCCGCCCCTGGAGGAAGACGAAGCGCTGGAAGTGGCGGCCATCCACTCGGTGGCCAGTCACGCTCCGCTGCAAGCCTGGCCCCAGCGCCCCTTCCGTCACCCGCACCACAGCGCCTCGGGGGCGGCGTTGGTGGGGGGCGGCAGCCGACCGAAACCGGGCGAAATCACCCTGGCGCATCAGGGCGTGCTGTTCCTCGACGAATTGCCGGAGTTCGACCGCAAGGTCCTGGAAGTGCTGCGCGAACCGCTGGAAAGCGGCGAGATCGTGATTGCACGCGCCCATGACAAGGTGCGCTTCCCGGCACGCTTCCAACTCGTCGCGGCGATGAACCCCTGCCCCTGTGGATATCTCGGTGACCCCGGTGGGCGCTGCCGCTGCTCACCGGACCAGATCCAGCGCTACCGTGCCAAGCTCTCCGGGCCGCTGCTCGACCGGATTGACCTGCACCTGACCGTCGCCCGCGAGGTCACCGCCCTGGAGCCCGTCGCCCAAAACGGTCCCAGCAGCCTCGAGGCCGCCACCGAAGTCGCCCGGGCCCGCCGCGTGCAACTCCAGCGCCAGGGCTGCGCCAATGCCTTCCTCGACCTCAAGGGACTGCGCCTGCACTGCGTCCTGGCCAAGCAGGACCGCGTATGGCTGGAAAGCGCCTGCGAGCGCCTCAACCTGTCGCTGCGCGCGGCCCACCGCATCCTCAAGGTGGCACGCACCCTGGCAGACCTGGAACAGACCACGAGCATAGGCCGGCCCCACTTGGCCGAGGCACTGCAATACCGTCCGGAGCCGCAGGTGTGAAACGAACGGATCACCAACAAAGCTATCAGGAGACAAACAACAAGAGATTGGCTCTATCGAATGTGCTAGGTTGCTGCGCCTTCCGCCCTTGGCGGCCATCCGATTACAAGGAGAGCTAGCTCAATGGAGGCACGTTCGTCTTCGCAATCCACCCTCAACCCGCCGGTCTTTTTCGGCTCCTCCCTGCTCATCATCGCCCTGGTCCTGTTCAGCACCCTGGCCCAGGAACAGGCTCAGACGCTGTTCGTTCACATCCAGGACTGGATCGTGGTCAACGCCAGTTGGTTCTATGTCCTGAGCGTGGCGTTGATCCTTATCACCGTGGTCTTCCTGGCCATCAGCCGCTTCGGCGACATCAAGCTTGGCCCCGACCATAGCCAGCCCGATTACCGCAACCGCACCTGGTTCGCCATGCTGTTTTCCACAGGCATGGGCATCGGCCTGATGTTCTTCGGCGTCGCCGAACCGCTGATGCACTATGCCAACCCACCAGTGGGCGATGCCAACACGGTGGCCGCCGCGAAGGAGGCGATGAAGCTCACATTCTTCCACTGGGGCCTGCATGCCTGGGCGATCTACGCCATTGTCGCGCTGATCCTGGCCTACTTCTGCTTCCGCCATGACTTGCCGCTAACCCTGCGCTCGGCGCTCTATTGGGGCTGGTGGCTGTCCTGGTCGCCTTTCGTCGGGCTGTTCATCGCCCGCATCTCCCGTGGTCGCACCATCCGCGAATTTGTCTGTGGCGTGCTCTTCGTCCCGGCCGGCTTCACCTTGCTGTGGATGACGGTATTCGGCGATACAGCCATCCACATGGTGCTCCACCAAGGCCTGACGGGCCTTAGCGAGACTGTCGCCCGGGATAGCTCGCTGGCGCTGTTTGTCTTCCTCGAGCAGTTCCCCTTCGCATCGCTGCTGTCGCTGGTGGCGGTGTGGTGGACATGCTGGCCTCCGGCGGGCGCGAGAACACGCCGCTCTGGCAGCGCCTGTTCTGGTCGATCCTGATCGGCGTGGTGGCCATGGCCCTGCTGCTGGCCGACGGCCTCAAGGCCCTGCAGACCGCCACCATCGCCAGTGCCCTGCCCTTTGCAATGGTGCTGTTGGCCGCGACCTGGGGACTGCTCAAGGCCCTGCACCGCGATGCCACCAAGCGCGGCATCCGCTACCAGGCGCTGAACCTCTCTCGCCCCGCCCATCGCCAGCAAGGTGGCTGGCAGCGGCGCCTGCGCAACATCCTGATGTTCTCGCGCCGTACCCACGTCACCCGGTTCATCGGCGAAGTGGTGCAGCCTGCCTGCGATGAAGTAGCCGAGGAGCTACGCAAGCAGGGCTACGAGGTGCAGGTGAAGAACGGCGCAGATGGTCGCTGCAAGCTCACCGTCGGGCACGGCGCGGATGTGGATTTCAGCTACGAGGTGCGTCCTCGCACCTTCCTCCTGCCGCGCTTCGCCCCCCGCGACAACAACGATGAGAGCAGCGATGCGCGCAAATACTTCCGCGCCGAGGTCTACCTGCGCGAAGGCGGGCAGGATTACGACGTGATGGGCTGGAGCCGCGAGGAAGTGATCGGCGACCTGCTCGACCAGTACGAGAAGCACCTGCACTTCCTGCATGTGGTGCGCTGAGCCAGCGAAGCCCAACAAGGGCGGCAACGCCGCCCCATGGGCTTGCACGCAACCCGTTGGGCTTCGCTCAGCTCAGCGCCAGGCCGAAACATTTATCCACAGCCTGACGCTGGCCTGCTCGCGCCAGGCTGCGATACTCGGCGGCTTTTCCAGCGGAAACCGGCATGACCAGCTTCACCCTAGGCCCCCTCGCCATTCCCACGCCGCACGCCCTGCTGTACCTGGGCTTCTTCGCCGCGCTGTTCAGCGGCTGGCTGGCCGGGCGCAAACGCAAGGCCAATCCCGAGGCGGCGCTGTTCGCCATGCTACTTGGCGGCCTGCTGGTGGCACGCCTGACATTCGTCGCGCGCTACTTCGAGCAGTACGCAGCAGTGCCCATGGGCCTGCTGGATATCCGCGATGGCGGTTTCAAGCCCTGGCCGGGCGTACTGGCAGCGGCGGCGATCGGCGCCGTGCTGGCCTGGCGCTCACCGGTCTTGCGCCGTCCGCTGGCCATCGCCCTGACTGTGGGCGGCCTGCTCTGGGGCTGCGCCAGCGCTATCCTCTCGGCCCTCGACCAGGGTCGGCAGTTGCCCGAGCTGACCCTGCACGACCTGCACGGTAACCCGATCGCCCTGCACGATCTGGACGGCCGGCCGCTGGTGGTGAACCTCTGGGCCACCTGGTGCCCGCCGTGCCGACGCGAAATTCCGGTGCTGGAAGCCGCCCAGCGAAACCATCCCGAGGTGCGCTTCGTGCTGGTGAACCAGGGGGAGCACGCCGAAGCGGTGGCCCGCTTCCTAACCGTGCAGGGCTTGAAGCCCAGCGATGTGCTGCTCGACAGCGGCAACCGCCTGGGCCAAGCCACCGGCTCATCTGGTCTGCCAACAACGCTGTTCTACGATGCCCAGGGCCGCTTGCAGCACAGCCACATGGGCGAGCTCTCAGCCGCGACCCTGGCGCATGGGCTGCGCCAGTTCCCCGATCCCGCCGGGCGCTAGCCCAACAGTTCCACCGCTGGCAGCACCAGGGAGGTCACCTCTGCCTGCAGGAAATCCCGCAACCGGCGCAAGCGGTCCTGGCCGCTGCGGGCGCGGGGCCAGACCAGGTAGTAACTCTCACCGCTGGCCACTGCGGTGGGCCAGGGCAGACCGATGCGTCCCAGGGCCACGTCCTCGGCCACCATCACCAGATCGCCAATGGAAACGCCATAGCCGCGGGTCGCGGCGACTATCCCCAGCTCCAGGGTGTCGAACACCTGGCCGCCCTTGAGCGACACCTGATCACCCAGCTCCATGCGCTGCAACCACTTGCGCCAGTCACGGCGGTCCGGCGTCGGGTGCAGCAGCTCGGTCTGCTGCAGACGTTCCAGGCTCCAGGGCTCGACCGCCTGCGAAGGCTCGCACACCGGGATCAGCCATTCACTGAACAGCAGGGTCACCTCCCAGTCCTGATTGAAGTGGCCGTCGCTGAGCAACACCGCGCAATCGAAGGGCTCGTGCTGGAAATCCACCTTATCCACATCCATCCAGGCGCTGGTGAGCTGCACCTCGACATCGGGGTTGAGGTAGCGAAAGCGGCTGAGGCGCGAGAGTAACCAGCGCATGGTCAGGGTCGAGGGCGCCTTGAGGCGCAGGGTGGCATCGTCGACCCGCAGCGTCGTGCAGGCGCGCTCCAGGGCATCGAAGCCATCGCGCAGGCCGGGTAAGAGCATGCGCGCCGGCTCGGTCAGTTGCAGATTGCGCCCCTGACGCTCGAACAGGCGGCAGGAAAAGTGCTCCTCCAGGGTGCGAATGTGGCGGCTGACCGCACTCTGGGTGATGGCCAACTCCTCGGCGGCGCGCGTGAAAGAGGCATGGCGGGCGGCGGCCTCGAAGGCGCGCAAGGCATAAAGCGGAGGAAGGCGGCGCGACATGTTCGTTTACCTATGAGTTTGACTCATGAATGGCATCATTTTTTTCCTTTTGTGCCGTCGCTTCAAGCCCAGGAAAATTAAATGTCCCTCAGTTGGTCGCAGGAAGCGGCCAAGGCACCTTGGAAGTGAGCGTTACTCATGCCACAGAACTTGCGCAACGAACTCCTGGCGATCCTCCGCCTGGCCGGCCCGCTGATCGCCGCCCAGTTGGCGCATGTGCTGATGGTGTTCACCGATACCGTGATGATGGGCCTGATCGGGCCTGAAGCGCTCGCAGGCGGAGGGTTGGGCGCGGCCAGTTACTCCTTCGTGTCGATCTTCTGTGTCGGGGTGATTGCCGCCGTCGGCAACCTGGTGGCGATCCGCCATGGAGCGAGCGATACCCTCGGCGCGGTGCGGCTGACCCAATCCGGCCTGTGGCTGGCAGGCGGCATGGCGCTGGGCGCCGGCATTCTGCTGTGGAACCTGGGGCCCATCCTGCTGGCCTTCGGCCAAGCGCCGGACAGCGTCACCGGTGCCACCCAGTTCCTCTCCACGCTGGTGTTCGCCCTGCCCGGCTACCTCGCCTTCATGGCCCTACGCGGCTTCACCAGCGCCATCGGCCGGCCGGGGCCGGTGATGGCCATCAGCATCGGTGGCGCGTTGGCCAACTTCCTTCTCAACTACGCGCTGATCCACGGCCTGTTCGGCCTGCCGCGTCTGGGGCTGGCCGGTATCGGCCTGGTCACGGCGATGGTGATGAACGCCATGGCCCTCCTGCTCGCTTGGCACATCGTGCGAAACCCCATCTACGCCGCCTACCCGCTCGCGCGCGGCCTGCTGCGCCCGTCCCGCGAGGCACTGAAGGAATTGCTGCGCCTCGGGCTGCCGATCGGCGGCACCTATGCGGTGGAATCCGGCCTGTTCGCCTTTGCTGCCTTGTGCATGGGTGCCCTGGGCAGCACCCAGCTGGCGGCACACCAGATCGCCATCCAGTCGGTGTACGTGGCCTTCATGGTGCCAGTGGGGATTTCCTACGCGGTGACGTTCCGTATCGGCCAGCAGTACGGCGCGGGCCGACTGGAGGATGCCCGCCACGCCGGGCGCCTGGGCATTGGTTTCGGCGCCGGCTGCATGCTGGCCTTCGCCGGGCTGTTCTGGCTGGCGCCGGAATGGGTGGTCGGGTTGTTCCTCGATCATGAGGCGGCGGAGTATCAGGAAGTGGTGCAATTGGCCGTGAGCCTGCTGGCGGTGGCCGCCTGGTTCGAGCTGTTCGACGGCACCCAGACCATTGCCATGGGCGCAATCCGTGGACTGAAGGATGCCAAGACCACGTTCCTTGTCGGCCTCGGCTGTTACTGGCTGGTGGGCGCGCCCGCAGCCTGGATGTTGGCCTTCCCGCTTGGCTGGGGCGCCGAGGGCGTCTGGTGGGGCCTGGCACTGGGCCTGGCTTGCGCGGCGGTTAGCCTGACGCTGGGCTTCGAATGGAAGACAGCGCGGCTACTGCGGCCGGCAGCGGATGCCACTGAAAAAAACATCTGCAGGGCGAGTTAGGTGCGGTTCTGCTCCATGGAAGGCTTGCGCATGGCCATTCGTGCCGACGCTACGCGCAGCCCGGCCCGCAGCCTGTCGCGGGGGCCGGATAAACCGGAGCGAAGCCGCCACCGGGGGTGCGGAAATTGGTGGTCTGGCCCTGATAGACCCGCGCCGCCACCCACTGCACCTCGCCCAGATAGGCGTAATTGCGCAGATCGAACTTCAGTGCCGGGCCGGCATTTGCCATCACGCGCTGGCCGGGTTGCACCAAGGCCTGCGCCACGAAATCGCCGGCGAGGATGTCCTGCCAGACCCGCTGAGTCAGCTTGTCGCCACGATAGGCTGCGCGGCTGCCGTATCCCCCGCGCGGCTTGAAGAACAGGCGCCGCCGCTCCTGCCACAGGCGCTCGGCATCCTCTGGCGTTACCACCTCGGTATGCGGGATGGCAGCCGCCAAGACCTCGGCCTCGGCTGCCGGCAGCCCGGCACGGCGCAAGAAACCACTATCGCCCAGCAGCGCCAGGTTGCGCTTGTCGGCATACAGCGCATGGCTTTGCGGGTGCGGTGTGAGCACGACCGCGCGCTGTAGATAGGCCTGCTGCAGCACGGCATTGGCTGCCTCGTCGAGGGCGAAATCGGTCAGCCGGTTGTAGACCAGGTCGATGGCCAGCTCGCCGCACCACAGGCGCCCTTCGCGCAATTCCAGGTCGGTCGGATCGGCGATCACCGCTTGCAGGCCGTGCCCCTGGAACAATTGCTGGAACAGCAGGAACTCCGGGTAAAGGTATTGCTGTGCCGGCGCCGCATCGACAATGGCGATACTTGCCAGCGGCCTCGCCTGCCCGGCCAGCGCCCACTCGCGGCGGAACATGGCGAGGATCGCCGCCTCCAGCATCTCGGCCCGTCCCGTGGGCGGCAACAGTTGCTCGATTGCGGGACAGCAGGCGCGCTGCGCCCTTGCCAGGACCGCATTGAGCAGCGCACCGCCGGCATTGCTGTTGATCTCGATCAGGCCGAAGGCATCGCCATCCAGGTGGAAGTCGTAGCCAAAAAACACCCCGCGCGGCCCCATCGCCATCCGAGCGATGGCCGGCGCCCTGGCCAGCACCTCTTCGCGATAGGCCGGCAGGGCTATGGCAGCCTCTGCGGCGCGAACCACATCAGTCATTCGCGTCAGCTCAGCCGGCGCAACGAACACCGGATGACTGGCGAACAGGTAAGGGCAGCGCTCGCGCACCAACTCATACACCCCCGGCAGCCCCAGGTGCGTCTCCAGCGCCGCGCGCAGTGCCTGCTCGTCCAGGCCGATGCAGAAGCACCGGCTGTTCAGGGCCTGCACCGACACCTCGGCGAAGGCCGACTGCACGGCCGCGGGCAAAGACTCGGTGATGGCGGTGCACGCCGGCAGATCGGTGGAATCGGACATGGATCGGCTCGTCATGCGCAGAGTAGTCATTACGATAGCCAGCGGCGGCGGGGCTGGAAAGCAGGACGCCAGGGCTCGCGGCAGGTTGCACGCTTCACGACAGGCACAAAGCCAATTACAGCCGATGAGGCCGGCCTGGCCCGGCGGTTCCCTAGGCGGAGGGCAAGCTGGCAAACATCGGCTGGCGGGTGCCGAAAACGAGGAAACGTGCCAACTCGGCCAGTGGCAACGGCCGACTGATCCAGTAGCCCTGGGCCTGGTCGCAGCCGAATTGCCGCAACAGGGCCAGCTGCTCGGCGTTCTCCACACCTTCCGCAACCACTTCCAGCTTGAGGTTCTGTGCCAGGTTGATCATCGCCTTGACCAGTTGGCGATTCTCCGAGCGTTCGTGCATGTCGCCTACGAAGCTCTTGTCGATCTTGAGCAGCGCGATAGGCAGGCTGCTGAGGTGGACGAAGGACGAGAAGCCGGTTCCGAAGTCATCCAGCGAAAAACGCACGCCAAGTTTGCCGAGGGCATCCATCGTCTGCCGGACCTGGTCGCTGCGGCGCATCACGGCCGTTTCGGTGAGTTCGAACTCCAGCCATCTGGCATCGATGCCGCGCTCGCTGATCAGCCGACTCAGGGTCGGTAGCAGTTGGCTGTCCTGGAACTGCCGGAACGACAGGTTCACCGCCATGTGCAGCGGTGGCAGCCCCCGACCGCGCAACCATTGCATGTCGCGCAGGGCGCGGGAGATCACCCAGTAACCCAGCGGGACGATCAGGCCGCTCTCCTCAGCCAGCGGGACGAACTCGTTGGGGGTCAGCAGGCCGCGCTCGGCGTGCCGCCAGCGCACCAGCGCCTCCAGGCCGACGATGGTGCCGGTCTTCAGGCACAGGCGTGGCTGGTAGTGCAGCTCCAGTTCGTCCCGACGCAAGGCGCGGCGCAGCTCGCTTTCCAGGTCGGCCCGGCTGCGCGCGCTGCGGTTGATCCGCTCGTCGAATATGTGGAAGGTGCAGCCCTGAGTCGCCTTGGCCTGCTGCATGGCAATGTGCGCATGCCACATCAGCGGGTCTGCGCCCTCGCGGGAGCGCGCCTGCGCCAGGCCCAGGCTGCAACCGAGGAGCAGGCTTTCACCGTCCACCCAGTAAGGTTCGGCCAGCGCCTCGACGATATGCTCGGCAAGGCGTGCGAGTCGCGTTGGATCGTGCCGAATATCCAGCAGCAAAGCGAATTCATCGCTACCCAGACGCGCCAGCTGGTCTCTGGACCCTAGCTGTGCCTTCAGGCGTGCTACCACCTGTCGGATCAGACGGTCACCGGCCTGGTAGCCGAGGGCGTCGTTGGCGTGGCGAAAGTTATCCAGGTCAAGATGGCCGAGCGCCAACCCGCGCCCCTCATACTCCATCAGCCGGGCGGCCAGAAGTGTCTGAAAACCCTGGCGGTTGGCGATGCCGGTCAGCGGGTCCTGCTCGGCCAGGCGTTCCAGCGCCCCCTGCAAGGTTCGCCGCTCACGGACATGGCGCAAAGTCCTGCGCACGACATCGACGCTGAGGTGCTCGCGCACCAGCCAGTCACAGGCTCCCTGCGGGGGCTCGCTCGGCTCACTCTCGAGCAACAGGATGACCGGCAGTGGGCAACGACCGGCGGGCGGCACGTGGCCTGGAGTGCAGAGGATCACCGCTGCGCCCGGATCATCGAGCAGATCGCGGGCAGCTTCCCAGGAGACGGCGGTGATCAATGGGGATGCGCTGCCCATCGCGGCCAGAAGCTCGCGGAGACGTTCAGCCCAGACTGGCGATTCGGCCAGCAGGAGCATGCGCAAGGGCTCTGAGAGCGCGGACAAATGACCTCCCCGGGGTCAAGGATTCTGCAGCGTGATAACGCCACTTTGCGCCGTTATCGGCGTCGTTCTCGTCAGGCATCCTTGCCCGCCCCGTCTGGCTCAAGCCATCCGGGGCGGATCAATCCTACTTGATGCGGGGAAATATCCAAGCACAACCCTCATGCAAAGGGTGATGGATCACAGAGCGTCCGGATACGCTTCGGTAGAAACCGCCGGCCTGCTAGAATGCGCGGCCATTCGCCTCGATCCATTGCAGTATGTCCCGACTCAATCCTCGGCAGCAGGAAGCCGTGAACTATGTCGGTGGTCCCCTTCTGGTGCTCGCCGGTGCTGGCTCCGGCAAGACCAGCGTGATCACCCGCAAGATCGCCTACCTGGTCCAGCAGTGCGGGATCCGCGCCCAGTACATCGTCGCGGTGACCTTCACCAACAAGGCCGCGCGCGAGATGAAGGAGCGCGTCAGCTCCCTGCTGCGCGGCGGCGAAGGCAAGGGCCTGACCGTCTCCACCTTCCACAACCTCGGCCTGAACATCATCCGCAAGGAACACACACGCCTGGGCTACAAGCCCGGTTTTTCGATTTTCGATGAGTCGGACATCAAGGCGCTGCTCAGCGACATCATGCAGAAGGAGTATTCCGGGGATGATGGCGTCGACGAAATCAAGGGTTACATCGGCAACTGGAAGAACGACCTGATCCTGCCCGAAGAGGCCCTGGCCAAGGCGCGAAACCCCAAGGAGCAGACCGCTGCCATCGTCTACCTGCACTACCAGCGCACGCTCAAGGCATACAATGCGGTTGACTTCGACGACCTGATCCTGATGCCGGTGAAGTTGTTCCAGGACAACCCGGACATCCTGGAGAAGTGGCAGAACCGCGTGCGCTATATGCTGGTCGACGAATACCAGGACACCAACGCCAGCCAGTACCTGCTGGTGAAGCTGCTGGTGCAGCACCGCGCCCAGTTCACCGTGGTCGGCGATGACGACCAGTCGATCTACGCCTGGCGTGGCGCACGCCCGGAAAACCTGATGCAGCTGAAGGAAGATTTTCCCTCGCTGAAGGTGGTGATGCTGGAGCAGAACTATCGCTCCACGAGCCGCATCCTCAAGTGCGCGAACATCCTCATCGCCAACAATCCGCACGTGTTCGAGAAACAGCTGTGGAGCGAAATGGGCGTGGGCGATCCGATCCGGGTGATCCGCTGCCGCAACGAGGACGCCGAGGCCGAGCGCATCGCCATGGAAATCCTCACCCTGCACTTGCGCACCCAGCGCCCGTACAGCGAGTTCGCCATCCTCTACCGGGGCAATCACCAGGCCAAGCTGATGGAGCTCAAGCTGCAGCACCATCAGATTCCCTATCGCCTGTCCGGCGGCACCAGCTTCTTCGGCCGCCAGGAAGTGAAGGACCTGATGTCCTACTTCCGCCTGCTGGTGAACCCGGACGACGACAACGCCTTCCTGCGGGTGATCAACGTGCCGCGTCGCGAGATAGGCTCCACCACCCTGGAAAAGCTCGGCAACTACGCCACCGAGCGCGGTATCTCAATGTACGCCGCGAGCGATGAAATGGGACTTTCCGAGCACCTGGACAGTCGTTTCAGCGAGCGCCTGCAGCGCTTCAAGCGCTTCATGGATGGGGTACGCCAGCAATGCGCGCAGAACGACCCCATCGCCGCCCTGCGCAGCATGGTCATGGACATCGACTACGAGAACTGGATTCGCCAGAACGCCTCCAGCGACAAGGTCGCTGACTTTCGCATGGGCAACGTCTGGTTCCTCATCGAAGCCCTGAAGAACACCCTCGAGCGCGACGAGGAAGGCGGCATGACCATCGAAGAGGCCATTGCCAAGCTGGTGCTGCGCGACATGCTCGAACGCCAGCAGGAAGAAGAGGAAGGCGCCGATGGCGTGCAGATGATGACCCTGCACGCGTCCAAGGGGCTCGAATTCCCCTATGTGTTCATCATGGGCGTGGAGGAGGACATCCTTCCCCATCGTTCCAGCATCGAAGCGGACACGATCGAAGAAGAACGCCGCCTGGCCTACGTGGGCATCACCCGCGCGCGGCAGAACCTGGCCATGACCTTCGCCGCCAAGCGCAAGCAGTACGGTGAGATCATCGAATGCTCGCCGAGCCGCTTCCTCGAGGAACTCCCGCAGGAAGACCTCGAGTGGGAAGGCATGGACGACGCGCCGGTCGAGGTCAAGGCCGCTCGCGGTAACACGGCATTGGCGGATATCCGTGCAATGCTGAAGAAATCCTGATCAGTCACCAACAACCCCGGCGCAGACCGGGCTTATGAACGAGGGTACGGGCGTGGAAGCGCTGAAACAGAAGATTCGCGAAGAGGGCATCGTCCTCTCCGACCAGGTACTGAAGGTCGATGCCTTCCTCAACCACCAGATCTACCCCAAGCTGATGCAGCAGGTCGGGCACGAATTCGCTGAGCGTTTCCGCGGCCAAGGCATCACCAAGATCGTCACCATCGAGGCTTCCGGTATCGCGCCGGCCGTGATGGCAGGCCTGGAACTGGGTGTGCCGGTGATCTTCGCCCGCAAGTACCAGTCGCTGACCCTGAAGGAGAACCTCTACATCTCCAAGGTGTTCTCCTTCACCAAGCAGAGCGAAAGCACTATCGCCATCTCCGCCAAGCACCTGACCGCCGCTGACCATGTGCTGGTGATCGACGACTTCCTTGCCAATGGCCACGCGGCCAAGGCGCTGATCGACCTGATCGGCCAAGCCGGGGCGAGCGTCGCCGGGATGGGCATCGTGATCGAGAAGTCGTTCCAGGAAGGCCGCGGCCTTCTGGAAAGCGAAGGCTATCGGGTCGAGTCGCTGGCGCGGGTCAGCTCCCTGGCCAATGGCCAGGTCACCTTTGTCGAATAAGCCCTGAGCGCGACATCAGGTCGCAGTTGAGAGGCACAAAAAAGCCGCCCTCGGGCGGCTTTTTTGTCGCTGTCGAGTCTATTACAGACCGGACATCTTCTTGATGGTGGCTTTCAGCTCATCATCGGTGCAGTCAGCACAGGTGCCTTTCGGTGGCATCGCGTTGATGCCCGTGATGGCCTTGGCCAGGATGCCGTCGAGGCCGCCCTGGTGGTCAGCACGCTCTTTCCAGGCTGCCTTGTCGCCGATCTTCGGCGCGCCGAGCACGCCAGCGGTGTGGCAAGCGCCACAATGTTTGGCAATGATGTCGTCCGGAGTACGAGCACCGCCGCCAGCGGCAGCAGCCACGGCACCGACGCCCTTGCACTCTTGCCCCATCACGCAGACTTCACCGACCGGCTTGATGCGTTCGGCGATGGCATCGTCGGTCGCGGCCTGAGCGCTGACAGCCCACAGGGCCAATACGGCGGCATGGGCCGCCAGCATTTTCTTGATTAGGTTCACCCTTACACCCTCATCGTGGCTAGAGACGCCCGCGGCCACGGTTTCGCGGGCGGGCGCAAGTATAACGGTAAGCCCGTCATGCTGAAATAACCCTGCAGGGCTCAATGCCAAGGCGTGACGGGAGAGCTTTTCAGAAATTCGCAGGAGACGTGGCGCTGATCAGCCGGGCGGGCGCATCGAAAGGATTACGGAATCGATGTGGCTTGCTGCTTTCGAAGTAGTAGCTGTCACCCGGCTCGAGCACGTAGACATCGCTGCCCACCGTCAGCTCCAGTCGCCCTTCCACCAGCATGCCGGCTTCCTCGCCGTCGTGGGCGTACATCTCATCACCGGTATCGGAGCCTGGCGGGTAGGTTTCGTCGAGGAACGCGATGGCCCGGCTCGGATGGGCCTTGCCCACCAGCTTCATGGTAATGGCGCCGCTACAGATGTCGGTGAGTTCGGAGGCCCGGTAGACGACCTGGACCTGATTGTCCTGCTCCAGGTCGAGCGAGAAGAATTCCACCAACGACATCGGAATACCGCCCAGCACCTTCTTCAGCGAACTGATGGAGGGGCTGACGCTGTTCTTCTCGATCATGGAAATCGTGCTGTTGGTGACGCCCGCCCGCTTGGCGAGTTCACGCTGGGAGAGGCCTTTCAGCTTGCGAATGGCTTGCAGTCGAACACCAACGTCCAATGGCGGGATCCTCCTTGGGGATCAGGGGTGGTCACGGTCGCCGTATCATGGCAACAGCGTTCAGTATTTACAACACTCCGGTTGTCAATACTGCGCCAACTTTCCCTGCCCCAAAGAAAATCTTCGTAAAAGCAATCACTTGGATAATCGATCAAAAACGATGATCGATTTCCTGATCACCCGCTCAGCTGTAAACCAACGGCACTCGCCGCAGGTTGCAGAAAATCTGGTATGGAATGGTGCCGGCGTGTGCCGCCACTTCGCTGGCCAGCACCTGCTTGCCCCACAGTTCGACACGGCTGCCCAGGCCCGCCTGCGGCAGGTCAGTCAGGTCAACGGTGAGCATATCCATGGACACTCGGCCGATCAGGCGGCTGAACTGCCCGTCGATGGTCACCGGTGTGCCGGTCGGCGCATGGCGCGGGTAGCCGTCGGCGTAACCCATGGCGACCACGCCGACACGGGTCGGACGATCAGTGACAAAACGCGCGCCGTAACCTACCGGCTGACCCGCCGGCAGTTCGCGTACGCTGATGATTTTCGACTCCAGCGTCATGACCGGCTTCAGGCGCTCGGCCAACGGATGCGCCTGCTCGAATGGCGTGGCGCCGTACAGCATGATGCCCGGGCGTACCCAATCGCTGGGGACTTGCGGCCAGCCCAGCACGGCCGGCGAGTTGCGCAGGCTCACTTCAGCCGACAGGCCGGTGCGGGCCTGCTCGAAGACGGCGACCTGCTCCTCGCTGCTGGCGCAATCGAGCTCGTCGGCTCGGGCGAAGTGGCTCATCAGCACGATCTTCTCGACCTTGCCACTGGCCTGCAGGCGTTGGTAAGCGTCACGGTACTCGGCCGGGTGCAGGCCAACCCGGTGCATCCCGGAGTCGAGCTTGAGCCAAACCGTCAGCGGCTTGCGCAATTCGGCCCGCTCGATGGCCTCGAGCTGCCAACTGGCGTGCACTACGGTCCAGAAATCATGCTCCTGGATCAGGCTGAGTTCGTCCGCCTCGAAGAACCCCTCAAGCAGCAGGATCGGCTTGCGGATGCCGGCCGCGCGTAGTTGCAGGGCCTCCTCGATACAAGCCACGGCGAATCCATTGGCCTCTCCCTCCAGCGCTTCGGCGCAGCGCACCGCGCCATGGCCGTAGGCATCGGCCTTGACTACGGCCAGCGCCTTGGCGCCGCTGACTTCACGGGCCAGACGATAGTTGTGGCGAAGGGCTTCGAAATCGATCAGGGCACGAGCGGGACGCATGGCGAGGGCTTCTTCTCTTATCGGAAAAAACCCGGCGCGAACGCCGGGCTGAGCAAGTTCGTTAAGGCAGGGCGGCGATAACCGTCATTTCCACCAGTACGTCAGGCGAGTACATCGCCGCCTCGACGCAGGCGCGGGCTGGCGCATGGCCGACCGGCACCCAGGCATCCCATACCGCGTTCATCGCGGCGTAGTCGGCCGCCATGTCCTTGAGGTAGATGGTCACCGAGAGAATGCGGCTCTTGTCGGTGCCGGCCTCGGCCAGCATGCGGTCGATGCTGGCGAGGGTCTCGCGAGTCTGCTGTCCGACTCCCGCACTGTGGCTCTCATCCAACTGGCCGGCCAAATAGACCGTGCCGTTGTGGATGACGATTTCGCTGTAACGGGTTTCAGTGCGCAGGCGCTGGATTGACATTGTTCGGGGTCTCCTTGGAATTGCCATAGCGGAAGATGTCCAGGCCTTCGGCGCTTATCTGCGGACGCTTGCGCGCCATCAGGTCGGCCAACAGGCGGCCAGAGCCGCAGGCCATGGTCCAGCCAAGGGTACCGTGTCCAGTGTTGAGGAACAGGTTGCGGAACGGGGTCGCGCCCACGATTGGGGTGCCGTCCGGAGTGGCCGGGCGCAGGCCGGTCCAGAAGCTGGCCTGGGACAGGTCGCCGCCTTCCGGGTAGAGGTCGGCGGTGATCATTTCCAGGGTGTCGCGGCGCGCCGGATTCAGGTCCAGATTGAAGCCGGTGATCTCGGCCATGCCGCCCACGCGGATGCGTTTGTCGAAGCGGGTGATGGCGACCTTGTAGGTCTCGTCGAGAATGGTCGAGGTCGGAGCCATGGCCGGATTGGTGATCGGTACGGTCAGCGAATAGCCCTTGAGCGGATAGACCGGCGCCTTGATGCCCAGCGGTTTGAGCATCTGCGGGGTATAGCTGCCGAGGGCGAGCACATAGCGGTCGGCGGTTTCCAGCTTGCCGTTGATCCAGACGCCGTTGATGCGGTCGCCGGCGAAGTCCAGACCTTCGATGTTCTGACCAAAGCGGAACTCCACGCCCAGCTTCTCCGCCATCTCTGCGAGGCGGGTGGTGAACAGTTGGCAGTCGCCGGTCTGGTCGTTAGGCAAGCGCAGGGCGCCGGCCAGCTTGTGCTTCACGTTGGCCAGGGCCGGTTCGACGCGGGCGATGCCGTCGCGGTCGAGCAGCTCGTAAGGCACGCCGGAACGCTCAAGCACGGCAATGTCCTTGGCCGCGGCGTCTACCTGGGCCTGGGTGCGGAACAGTTGGGTGGTGCCGAGCGCGCGGCCTTCATAGCTGATGCCGGTTTCAGCACGGAGCTCATCGAGGCAGTCGCGGCTGTACTCGGACAGACGCACCATGCGCTCCTTGTTCACCGCATAGCGGGCGGCGGTGCAGTTACGCAGCATCTGCGTCATCCACAGGTACTGGTCGATGTCGCTGGTGGTGCGGATGGCCAACGGCGCGTGCTGCTGCAGCATCCATTTGACGGCCTTCAGCGGCACGCCGGGCGCAGCCCAGGGCGATGCATAACCGGGGGAAACCTGACCAGCGTTGGCAAAGCTGGTTTCCATGGCCACGGCGTTCTGGCGGTCGACCACGACCACCTCGAACCCTGCCTGAGCCAGGTAATAGGCGCTAGTCGTACCGATCACACCACTGCCAAGGACCATCACTCGCATGTCTGTCTCCATTCGCAGCGGGGAATTCGCTGCGTTTGTTATTTTGAGCGTCAATGGCGCGAAGTATAGGGAGACAAGGCCAGTGATATTCACTATATAGATAGCTATATTTGGCGATAATTCTTGGCAAAATGCGCTTAAACGGAGGGGCATCCACCATGCGCACACAGCATCAAACCCGGCGTGAACTGGACAAGATAGACCGGAATATTTTACGAATCCTGCAGGAGGACGGCCGGATCTCTTTTACCGAACTAGGTGAGCGCGTCGGCCTCTCGACCACCCCCTGCACCGAGCGCGTTCGCCGCCTGGAGCGCGAAGGCATCATCCTTGGCTACAACGCGCGGCTTAACCCGCAACACCTGAAGGCCAGCCTGCTGGTGTTCGTCGAAATCAGCCTGGACTACAAGTCCGGTGACACCTTCGAGGACTTCCGCCGCGCCGTGCTGAAGCTGCCCCACGTGCTCGAGTGCCATCTGGTCTCTGGCGATTTCGACTACCTGGTGAAGGCCCGGATCAACGAGATGGCCTCGTATCGCAAGCTACTCGGCGACATCCTGCTGAAGCTGCCACACGTGCGTGAATCCAAGTCCTACATCGTCATGGAAGAAGTGAAGGAGTCCCTCAACCTGCCCATTCCGGATTGAGCGCAACCTGGACGACCTACCCCCCTTGGCAGCGCCGAGGGGTTCGACTTATCCTGCCCGGGCGTTTAATTTTAACAACACAATAATCAGGATTTCGCACATGAACGCCCGCGTTCGCCTCCCGGTGCACACCGATCAGCACGCCCCCTCCTATTACGCTGCGAGCGCCAACCGGCGCATCGACTACCCGCCGTTGGCAGGGGAGGAGCTGGCTGATGTTTGCATTGTCGGTGGCGGATTTTCCGGGCTGAACACTGCCATCGAGCTAGCCCAGCGCGGCCTCTCGGTGGCGCTGCTCGAAGCCCGGCAGATCGGCTGGGGCGCCAGCGGGCGCAACGGCGGACAATTGATCCGCGGCGTCGGCCATGGCGTCGAGCAGTTCGAGCCAGTGATCGGTGCCGAGGGCGTCCGCGCCCTCAAGCTGATGGGCCTGGAGGCGGTAGAGATCGTCCGCCAGCGGGTCGAGCAATTCGCCATCGACTGCGACTTGACCTGGGGCTACTGCGATCTGGCTAACCGGCCGCGTGACCTGGAAGGCTTCGCCGCGGACAAAGCAGAGCTCGAAAGCCTGGGCTATCGCCATGAGCTGCGCCTGGTTCAGCCCGGCGAGATGCGCAGCGTGGTGGGCTCCGACCGCTATGTCGGCGGGCTGATAGACATGGGCTCCGGGCATCTGCACCCGCTCAACCTGGCCCTCGGTGAAGCGGCTGCGGCCGCCTCGCTGGGCGTGCGACTGTTCGAGCACTCGACGGTGACGAGGATTGACTACGGCGCAGAAGTGAAGGTGCACACTGCGCACGGCCACGTTCGCGCCAAAACGCTGGTGCTTGGCTGCAACGCCTACCTGAACAATCTCAACCCGGCCCTGGGCGGCAAGGTGCTGCCAGCCGGCAGCTACGTCATTGCCACCGAGCCCCTCTCCAGGGAGCTCGCACATGAGCTGCTGCCGCAGAACATGGCGGTGTGCGACCAACGCGTCGCACTGGATTACTACCGCCTGTCCGCCGACCACCGCCTGCTGTTCGGCGGTGCCTGCCATTACTCCGGGCGCGACCCGGCCGACATCGAAACGTACATGCGGCCGAAGATGCTCAAGGTGTTCCCGCAGTTGGAGCACGTGCGAGTCGACTTTCAGTGGGGCGGGATGATTGGCATCGGTGCCAACCGCCTACCGCAGATCGGTCGACTGGCGGACCAGCCCAACGTCTACTTCGCCCAGGCCTACTCCGGCCATGGGCTGAACGCTACTCACCTGGCCGGCAAGCTCCTGGCCGAAGCCATCAGCGGGCAGCAGTGCCACGGCTTCGACATCTTCGCCAAGGTACCGCACATGACCTTCCCCGGCGGCCGCTACCTTCGCTCGCCATTGCTGGCGCTGGGTATGGCCTGGTACCGCTTGAAGGAAGCCGTTGGGGTGGTTTGATTCTGTAGGGTGGACGGGCTCTGCAGGAAAGCAGAGCCTGGCTTAGCTCAGTCAGCAGCAGTTGCTGCTTCATCCTCGAATAGCTCCCGGTTCCAGGCCAGCCAGACGAAGCCGGCCGCGCCCAAGGCCATCATCAGCGGCAGTGCGTGACCGCTGATCCACTGGCTCGCGGCCCCGGTAGCCAAGGGCCCGACCAGGCAACCGATGCCCCAGAGCTGGGCGACGTGGGCGTTGGCGCGGACCAGTTCATCATCGCGATAATGCTCGCCGATCAGGATCAGTGCCAGGGTGAAAAGGCCGCCAGCACTGGCACCGAACAGCACCCAGATCGGCCAGATCACTGGTGTGTGCAGCAACAGCGGAATGGCCAGGCTGCTGACCAGCAAGGTCAGGCCACAGGCCCGAAACAGAGTGCGGCGGGACATGCGATCGGCCAACCAGCCAATCGGCAACTGCAGGGCGGCGTCACCCACCACCACCACACTGGCCATGAGCAAAGCGACTTCCTGGTTGAAGCCCTGGCGCAAGCCATAGATCGGCAGCAGGGTCAGCATCATCGCTTCGAACGCAGCGAACAGCACCACGGCCCAAGCGATGGTCGGCAAGCGACTACAGAAGGCCCACAGACCGCGACCGGATGCACTATGGGCGTCGACGCTGGGCGCCCCGGCACGGCCAAGTAGCAGCAGCGAGCCGCCAATCAGCAAGCCGGTACCAGTCCAGAAGCCGAGGTCGTTGGTCGTGCCCAGTGCGCTGAGCAGCAGCGGGCCAGAAAGTTGGCTGAGCGCATAGCCCGTGCCGTAGAGCGCCACCAGCCGACCGCGCCACTCTTCCACCGCGAGCTGGTTGATCCAGCTTTCGCCGAGGATGAATACCACCGTCAGGGCCACGCCGATCAACAGGCGCAGCGCCACCCAGACCGGGTAGCTCTGTACCACCGCCAGCAGGGCCACGGAGAGCGCCCCCACCAGCAGGCACATCTGCATCAGCGAGGTCGTGCCGAAACGCGCGGCCAGTCGCCCGGCGAGGCTGGCCCCGAGCAGCACGCCAACAGCAGGGGTCGCCGCCATCACGCCAATGGCGAAGGTGCCGTGGCCCCAACTCTCGAGACGCAGAGAGACCAGTGGCATGGTCACCCCGAGGGCGAGCCCGATGCTGATGACTGCGCCGCACACGGCGAAGTAGGTTCCCCAACGCATTGCCAACGACCTCCATTCCGTAAAGGACGCATTTAACGGGTGATACAAGCGCCTGCGGCCGGGTCCCTTGAGGGAACCCGGCCGCCGGCGTAGCTCAGATGAGCCGGCCCCTCAGAAGAGGGCCGGACCTTACCTAGCTCAGAGCTTGATCCAGGTAGCTTTCAGCTCAGTGTACTTGTCGAAGGCGTGTAGCGACTTGTCACGGCCGTTGCCGGACTGCTTGAAGCCGCCGAACGGCGCGGTCATGTCGCCGCCATCGTACTGGTTGACCCAGACGCTGCCGGCACGCAGGGCCTTGGAGACCAAGTGAGCCTTGGACAGATTGCTGGTCCACACCGCAGCGGCCAGGCCGTAGACGGTATCGTTGGCGATCTGCACGGCTTCTTCGACGTCGTCAAAGGCGATGACCGAGAGCACTGGCCCGAAGATCTCTTCCTTGGCGATGCGCATGGCATTGTCCACGCCGTCGAAGATGGTCGGCTCGACGTAGGTACCGCCGGTTTCCTCCAGCACGCGATGACCGCCGGCCACCAGTTTGGCGCCATCGTCATGGCCAGCCTGGATGTAGGACAGCACGTTGTTCATCTGGGTGGTGTCAACCAAGGCGCCGACGTTGGTCGCCGGGTCCAGCGGGTTGCCCGGTTTCCAGGCCTTGATCGCTTCGACCACCATCGGCACGAACTGGTCCTTGATCGAACGTTCCACCAGGAGTCGCGAACCGGCGGTGCAGACTTCGCCCTGGTTGAATGCGATGGCACCAGCAGCAGCCTCGGCGGCCGCCTTGAGATCAGGCGCGTCGGCGAAAACGATGTTCGGGCTCTTGCCGCCGGCTTCCAGCCAAACGCGCTTCATGTTGGACTCGCCGGCGTAGATCATCAGCTGCTTGGCGATCTTGGTTGAACCGGTGAACACCAGGGTATCGACGTCCATGTGCAGGGCCAGGGCCTTGCCCACGGTGTGGCCGAAGCCTGGCAGCACGTTGAGCACGCCCGCCGGAATGCCGGCCTCGATGGCCAGCTGGGCCAGTCGAATGGCGGTCAGCGGAGACTTTTCGGACGGCTTGAGGACCACCGAGTTACCGGTGGACAGCGCCGGACCGAGCTTCCAGCAGGTCATCAGCAGCGGGAAGTTCCACGGCACGATGGCGGCAACCACGCCGACCGGCTCGCGAGTCACCAGGCCCAGCTCGTTGTGCGGGGTGGCGGCGACTTCGTCGTAGATCTTGTCGATGGCTTCGCCATTCCAGCGAATCGCGCGGGAGGCGGCATTGACGTCGACGCTCAGCGAGTCGCTGATCGGCTTGCCCATATCCAGGGTTTCCAGCAGGGCCAGCTCTTCGCCGTGGGCGTCGATCAGATCGGCGAAGCGAATCATCACCTCTTTGCGCTTGACCGGTGCCAGGCGCGACCACACGCCGGATTCGAAGGTCGCGCGGGCGTCCTTGACCGCCAGTTCAGCGTCAGCCAGGTCGCAACTGGCCACCTTGCCCAGCAGCCGGCCATCGACCGGGCTGATGCAATCGAAGGTGTCGCCGGAAACAGCGTGGGTGTACTCGCCGTGGATGAAAGCGCGCGTCTCGATCTGTACGGACTTGGCGCGCTGTTCCCAGTCTGCTCGGGTCAGGGTGGTCATGGAGTTTTCCTCTTATTAGTAGAAGCGCGGCTGGATTCAGGCACGCACTGTCAAAAATTCTGCAAGGTCGACCTATGAATCGCCATGTTCGCAACCCTAAACCAGAGGACCCAGCATTTTCAATATATTTGACAAAAATCCGCCAAATACCCTTGTCATGTTCGTTTTATTAAACATAGACTTCGCCAGAATCAGCCCTGCAGCCTTACCTCGCCTTTCTGGTGGCCATAATGACGAACAACACCTCACCTCAACCGGGCAGAATAACCAACAGCCTCGACGATTTCTGGATGCCATTCACGGCCAACCGCCAGTTCAAGGCAAGGCCGCGCCTGCTCGAAAGCGCCGAGGGCATGTACTTCACCGCCACTGATGGGCGCAAGGTGCTCGATGGCACCGCCGGTCTCTGGTGTTGCAACGCCGGCCACGGCCGCCGTGAAATTACCGAGGCGGTGAGCCGGCAGATCGCCAAGCTCGACTTCGCGCCAACCTTCCAGATGGGTCACCCGCTGCCTTTCGAGTTGGCCGAGCGGCTGGCGGAGATCGCGCCCAAGGGCCTGAACAAGGTTTTCTTCACAAACTCCGGTTCCGAGTCGGCAGATACCGCCCTGAAGATCGCCCTGGCTTATCAGCGCGCCATCGGCCAGGGCACCCGCACTCGCCTGATCGGTCGCGAGCTGGGCTACCACGGCGTGGGCTTTGGCGGCATTTCAGTCGGAGGGATGGTCAACAACCGCAAGGCTTTCAGCACACTACTGCCCAACGTGGATCATCTGCCGCACACACTGGATATCCAGCGCAATGCCTTCAGCCGTGGGCTGCCGGAGTTCGGCATCGAGAAGGCCGACGAGCTGGAGCATCTGGTGACGTTGCACGGTGCCGAGAATATCGCTGCGGTGATCGTTGAGCCGATGTCGGGTTCCGCAGGCGTGATCCTGCCGCCGGTGGGCTACCTGAAGCGCCTGCGCGAAATCACCCGCAAGCATGGAATCCTGTTGATCTTCGATGAAGTGATCACCGGCTTTGGCCGCATCGGCGAAGCCTTCGCCGCCCAGCGCTGGGGCGTCACGCCGGACATCATCACCTGTGCCAAGGGCCTGACCAACGGCGCCATCCCCATGGGCGCGGTGTTCGTCGACGAGCAGATCTACCAGGCCTTCATGCAAGGCCCGGAAAGCAACATCGAGTTCTTCCACGGCTACACCTATTCCGGCCATCCGGTGGCCTGCGCCGCCGCCCTGGCCACCCTGGACATCTACCAGAACGATCGCCTGTTCCAGCAGGCCATCGAACTGGAAGGTTACTGGCAGGAGGCGCTGCTCAGCCTTCGCGACCTGCCCAACGTCATTGACATTCGCGCCATCGGCCTGGTCGGCGGCGTGCAACTGGCACCGAGCGCCGAAGGTGCTGGTAAGCGCGGCTTCCAGGTCTTCGAACAGTGCTTCCAGGACAACGTGATGGTCCGCGTGACCGGCGACACCATCGCCATGTCGCCACCACTGATCGTCGAGAAAGCCCAGATCGATACGCTCATCGCCACGCTTGGCGATGCTATCCACAAAGCTTCTTGAACGGGAACTCTGCCATGAATGTGCAACAGATCGTCGACTTCGCCCAGGCCACCACCGCGCCCGAACATTACCGCCCCGCCGCCGAAAAAATCCTCAAGGGCGATCCCGAGCAGAGCGTACGCAACCATTACGCCAGCCCCTGCGGGCAGTTCAATGCCGGTGTCTGGGAAGGTGCCGTCGGTCACTGGACGGTGAACTACACCGAGCATGAATACTGCGAAATCCTGCAGGGCGTGTCGGTCATCCGCGACAAGGATGGCAATGCCAAGACCTTGCGCGTCGGCGACCGTTTCGTGATCCCGGCCGGATTCTCCGGCACCTGGGAGGTGCTGGAGCCCTGTCGCAAGGTTTACGTGATGTTCGAGCAGGCGGCCAAATAGTCCCGCTCATCCCCTGATGCTTGTCACCCTTCAGCCCGCGCTTCGCGGGCTTTTTTATGGGCGCGGATCGGGATCCGGCCTTTTCCTGCCCTCACTCAAAGGGAGAAATCGCACACATGAAAAAGCCCGCCATATAGGCGGGCTTTTTCGACAAGGGCCGGATCAATTACTTGATCTTGGCTTCCTTGTAGATCACATGCTTACGCACAACCGGATCGAACTTCTTGATCTCGATCTTTTCGGGAGTGGTGCGCTTGTTCTTGTCGGTGGTGTAGAAGTGGCCGGTACCGGCGCTGGACACCAAACGGATCAGTTCACGCATGATTAGCTCCTTAAACCTTTTCGCCGCGAGCACGCAGCTCGCTCAGCACGACGTCGATACCGCGCTTGTCGATGATACGCATGCCCTTGGCGGAAACGCGCAGACGCACAAAGCGCTTTTCGGACTCGACCCAGAAGCGATGGTGCTGCAGGTTCGGCAGGAAACGACGACGGGTTTTGTTGTTAGCGTGGGAAATATTGTTCCCGGTAACCGGACCCTTACCGGTTACTTGACAGACTCTCGACATGCCTCAGCCCTCTAAACCACATGCCCAACCCGGCATGGGTTGGCCGCTTGAACTCTAACTTGGGTGGGCGCTTCAGCGCCCGTCTCGTCAGGGTCTTACCGGCCGCATAATGAATGCGAAAGACCGGGCCCCCAGAAAAGAGCGCTGCTTTATATCAGAAACCCCCTAGTGCAGCAAGGGCCGTAGCGATTTACCCACAGGCCCGGAACGCTCCCAAAGCACGCACAGCCGTTACTTCGGGAGGCACAGGGCAGGGCGACCGCTCGTCGCCCGCTGCCGATTGTCCGGTATCCGGCATTGGTCTAGGGTTAGGCCCTTGGCCCGACCGCTGGCCGCCCGTCTTCCCCGCAAAGGAGTTTGCCATGCGTTTCGCCGCCCTCCCGCTGCTGTTCGCCCCGCTGTTGACCCAGGCTGCCACCCTCAGCGTCTGTACCGAGGCCAGCCCCGAAGGCTTCGACGTAGTCCAATACAACTCCCTGACCACCACCAATGCTTCGGCCGACGTATTGATGAACCGCCTGGTGGAGTTCGATGCCGAACGCGGCCAGCTGGTGCCCGGCCTGGCGGAGCGCTGGGACGTCTCGGCCGACGGCCTGGTCTACAGCTTCCACCTGCGCAAGGGGGTGGTCTTCCACAGCACGGACTATTTTACGCCAAGCCGCCCCCTCAGCGCGGACGATGTGGTGTTCAGCTTCCAGCGCATGCTCGACCCGACGCAGCCCTGGCACAAGATCGCGCAAAGCGGTTTCCCCCACGCCCAGTCAATGCAGCTGCCCAGCCTGCTCAAAAGCATCGAGAAGTCTGGCGACTATGAAGTGCGCTTCACCCTGAACAAGCCGGACGCCACCTTCCTGGCCACCCTGAGCATGGGCTTCGCCTCCATCTATTCGGCCGAGTACGCCGACCAGCTGATGAAGGCCGGGACACCGGAGAAGCTCAATGCCGAGCCCATCGGTACCGGCCCCTTCGTCTTCAAGCGCTTCCAGAAGGATTCTGCCGTGCGCTATGCGGCCAATCCGAACTACTTCGCTGGCAAACCGGGCATCGACGGACTGGTGTTCGCCATCACGCCTGATGCAAACGTGCGCTTGCAGAAGCTGCGTCGGGGCGAGTGCCAGATCGCCTTGTCACCCAAACCGCTCGACGTGCAGGCCGCCGCCAGTGACGCCGCAGTCCGGGTAATCCAGACGCCCGCCTTCATGACCGCCTTCGTCGGCATCAACAGCCGGCACGCGCCACTGGATCAGCCCAAGGTGCGCCAGGCCATCAACCTTGCCTTCGATAAAGCCAGCTACCTGAAGGCCGTGTTCGAAGGCAGCGCCAGCGCTGCGGACGGTCCCTTCCCGCCGAATACCTGGAGCTATGCCGCCAAGCTACCGGCCTATCCCCATGATCCGGAGAAGGCCAAGGCCCTGCTGGCGGAGGCTGGTCTCAAGGACGGCTTCAAGACCACGATCTGGACCCGTCCGTCCGGCAGCTTGCTGAACCCCAACCCCAGCCTCGGCGCACAGCTGTTGCAGGCCGATCTGGCCAAGGTCGGCATCCAGGCCGAGATCCGCGTGATCGAATGGGGCGAACTGATCCGCCGCGCCAAAGCCGGCGAGCATGACCTGCTGTTCATGGGTTGGGCCGGCGACAATGGCGATCCGGACAACTTCCTCACGCCGCAATTCTCCTGCGCCTCGGTGCAATCCGGACTGAACTTCGCACGCTTCTGCAATCCCGAACTGGACAAGCTGATCAGCGACGGCAAGACCCACAGCACCCAGGCCGAACGTGCCGCACTCTACGAGAAGGCCCAACAGATCATCCGCGAGCAGGCGCTGTGGCTCCCGCTCGCCCACCCCACCGCATTCGCGCTGACCCGCGCGAACATCGAGGGCTATAAGGTCAGTCCGTTTGGCCGCCAGGACTTTTCCAAGGTCAGGCTTGCCCCCTAGGGTCTCTTGACGTTTCGGCGCAAAACGCGGCGAAACGTCAACAGTTCCTAAACCCAGCCATATTCGGCCATCGACAACGGCTCGCCATCCCCCACGATGAAGTGATCAAGCACTCGCACATCGATCAGCGCCAGCGCCTCCTTGAGACGCTGGGTCAGCTGTCGATCGGCCTGACTAGGCTCTGCAACGCCAGAAGGGTGATTGTGCGTGAGGATCAAGGCTGCGGCGTTGTGCGCCAACGCGCGCTTGACCACCTGGCGCGGATAGACGCTGGCACCGTCGATGGTGCCGTGGAACAGCACCTCGAAGGCCAGCACCCGGTGCTTGGAATCCATGAACAGGCAGGCGAACTGCTCGTGATGCGCATGCCGCAACTGTGCCTTCAGGTAAGCGCGTACAGCCTGAGGACTCTCCAGCGCGGAATCGCGGCGTAGCCCTTCGGCCAAGTGGCGCCTGGCTATTTCCAGCACCGCCTGCAACTGGGCGAACTTGGCCGGCCCCAGGCCCAGATGCTGGCAGAAGGATTCGAGGTCCGCCTCCAGCAGCGGACGCAGACCGCCGAACTCGCTGAGCAGCTGGCGGGCGAGATCCACCGCGCTACGGCCGGCGACGCCAGTACGCAAGAAGATGGCCAGAAGCTCGGCATCGCTGAGGGCTGCCGCGCCCTGGTCGAGAAGTTTCTCCCGCGGACGCTCCGCCGCGGGCCAATGTCGAATGCTCATGAGACCTCCCTGGTTGAGCTGCGCCGCTGTTCCGATGCGGGCGCTGTGCTATCTTACCCCACCCTTTTTGCGCGGCGGCCGGTCTGGGGAGGCCCCGCCGCAGCGCATCGTCAACATCCATAGAAAGGCAGGCCTATGCAGCGGCTCTATCGGAAACGCATCCTCCTGGGCGTGGGCGGCGGCATTGCTGCCTACAAGAGTGCTGAGCTGGTCCGCCGACTGCGTGACCAAGGCGCCGAAGTCCGCGTGGTGATGACCCAGGGCGGCCGTGAGTTCATTACACCGCTGACCCTCCAGGCCCTCTCCGGTCACCCGGTCCACCTGGAATTGCTAGACCCCGCCGCCGAAGCGGCCATGGGGCATATCGAGCTGGCCCGCTGGGCCGACCTGGTGCTGATTGCGCCGGCCACCGCCGACCTGATCGCGCGCCTGGCCCAGGGCATGGCGGACGACCTCCTGAGCACCCTGGTACTGGCCACCGATGCCCCGGTCGCCCTGGCCCCGGCCATGAACCAGGCGATGTGGCGCGACCCGGCCACCCAGGCCAACCTCGAACTGCTGGGTCAGCGCGGCTTCCGCCTCTTCGGCCCGGCATCGGGCAGCCAGGCCTGCGGTGACGTCGGCCTCGGCCGCATGCTGGAGGCCGAGGAGCTGGCACAACGCGCCGCCGACTGCTTCGAGCATCGCGCCCTGACCGGCCGCCATGTGCTGATCACCGCCGGACCGACCCAGGAAAACATCGACCCGGTGCGCTACATCACCAACCACAGCTCCGGCAAAATGGGCTTTGCCCTGGCCGAAGCCGCAGTGGAGGCTGGCGCCAAGGTGACGCTGATCACTGGCCCAGTGCACCTGCCGACGCCGGATCGGGTCAACCGCATTGACGTGATCAGCGCGCGTGACATGCTGGCGGCCTGCGAAGCGGCGATGCCCTGCGACTTGCTGATCGCCGCGGCCGCCGTCGCCGACTACCGCCCCGAAGTGGTGGCCCAGCACAAGATGAAGAAGGACCCGACCAGCGGCGAAGGCCTGTTGCTGCAGCTGGTACGCAACCCCGATATTCTCGCCACCCTTGCCGGCCGTCCCGATCGCCCCTTCAGCGTCGGCTTCGCCGCCGAGACCGAGAACCTGCTCGAATACGCTTCGCGCAAACTCAAGGACAAGAACCTCGACCTGATCGTCGCCAATGATGTGGCCAACCCCACCATCGGCTTCAACAGCGAGGAAAACGCCATCACCATCATCGACCGCGACCTGGGCCAGACCAGCTTTGCCCAGACCAGCAAGGGCAAGATCGCCCGTCAGCTGATCATCTTCATCGCCGACCGCCTCAACCAGGCCTGAGACCTCATGCATTCCCTGCAAGCCAAGATCCTCGACCCCCGCCTGGGCAGCGAATTCCCGCTGCCGCAATACGCCACCCCCGGCTCCGCTGGCCTCGACCTGCGCGCCATGCTCAAGGAAGAGGTCGCCCTCGAACCGGGCCAGACGCTGCTGATCCCCACTGGCCTGTCGATCCATATCGCCGACCAGGGCCTCGCAGCCATGATCCTTCCGCGCTCCGGGCTGGGCCATAAACACGGCATCGTCCTCGGCAACCTGGTGGGGTTGATCGACTCCGACTACCAGGGCGAGCTCATGGTTTCCTGCTGGAACCGTGGCCAGACGTCCTTCCGCATTACAATCGGTGAGCGCATCGCGCAACTCGTGTTGGTGCCCGTGGTACAAGCTCACTTCGAGCTGGTCGAGGAATTCCACGAAAGCCAGCGCGGTGCAGGCGGCTTCGGCCATACCGGCAGTCAGTAATCGCCCGCCCTCAGGACAAACCGCCGAGGAGACCTCAGTGAAACTCTTCAAGCGCAGTAGCAAGGATGCAGCGCCCACAGAGCAGCCAAATGCGCAGCTCATGGTCAAGGCTCGGGCGCAACCTCGGCCCGGCGAACTCCTGCCGGGCGTCATCGCAACGCTGGGCGGCCTGGCAGCCGCCGGCGCCATTCTCTGGTTCGGCGTGCTCGCCCCTGCCGATGCGAACCGCGTCGCCCAGCTGAGCCAGATATGGGGCAGCAGCCAAGCCTCTGCCGTCCAGCAAGCCATTGCGCAAATGCAGGCCGAAACTGCCGCCGCAGCGCAGAACCCGGCACTGATCGAGGCCCTGGAAAGTGGCGACGCCACCCGGCTCCAGATGGTCGAACGCAATCTGACCCACTGGAGTGGTGTGGTAGATGCACACCTCAACTTGCCAGGCCAGGCGCAGCCGGATGGGCAGCGCGCGGCCCCAATGAACTTCGCCGCCCTGGACCTGCTGCGCCGCGCAGAGGAAGGCCAGAAGCCAGCGCTGGAGGCTTACAAGAACGGCCAGCGCTGGCTGATCTATAGCGCCACCCCCCTGCGAGCGAGCCCCGACGCACCACTGCAGGGCACCCTGCTGCTGGCATTCGACCTTCAGCACCTGCTCAATGCCCTGCCGGCGCTGCCGGCCGACATCGGCCAGTTGCAGCTGGCCCAGCAATTCAGCAAGGCGCCGCCCCAGATCCTGGCGACACGCGGCCAGGCAGCAGCCGTCGCGCCGATCACCTTCGACAGCGGCAACCCAAACTGGCGCCTCAGCTTCACCCCAGGGCCGGCGCTCACCCAGTCTTCCGGCTCGCCGTTGCTCCTGGCCCTGGCCGCCCTGCTCGCCCTGGCCGGTGCCGTGCTCGGACTCTACCTCAGCCGGTCTGCCCTGCATCGCACGCTGCGCGAGGACGCCCAGCAGTTGAACCAACTGCTGCTCGAACTCTCGAACGGCAAGAGCGTCAAACCATGCAACCTGCGCCTGCCGGCGCTGGATAGTCTGGCCCAGGCGCTCGCTCGCCAGCCCGGACGCAAAGCTGAACCGCTGCCGGAAAACGGCCAAGCCACGGCGCCCGCCAAGCAGACGCCACCCACGACAACTGTGTCAGCCGAGCCGGCCGACCCGTTATTCCAAGATACCGACATCCTCGATATCGACATCCTCGACGAAGACCAGGACCTCCTGGGATTGGAGCAAGCCCCCGCCATGACCAGCATCGAAAAGATCGCACCCGCCCTCCCCGCCAGCATTTTCCGCGCCTATGACATCCGCGGCGTGGTAGGCGACACCCTGACCACCGAGACCGCCTACTGGGTCGGACGCGCCATCGGCTCGGAAAGCCTGGCCCGCGGCGAGCCCAATGTCTCGGTCGGCCGTGACGGCCGCCTGTCCGGCCCCGAGCTGGTACAAAGCCTCATCCAGGGCCTGGTGGACTGCGGTTGCCAGGTCACCGATGTCGGCATGGTGCCGACTCCAGTCCTGTACTACGCCGCCAACGTGCTGGCCGGCAAGTCTGGCGTCATGCTCACCGGTAGCCACAACCCGCCGGACTACAACGGTTTCAAGATCGTGGTCGCAGGCGAAACCCTCGCCAACGAGCAGATCACCGCTTTGCACACCCGCATCAAGAACAACGACCTGGCCAGCGGCACCGGCCGCGTCGAGCAGGTCGAGATTCTCGATCGCTACTTCAGCCAGATCCGCGATGACATCGCCATGGCGCGGCAGATGAAGGTCGTGGTCGATTGCGGCAACGGTGTCGCCGGCGTGATCGCTCCACAACTGATCGAAGCCCTGGGCTGCACCGTGATCCCGCTTTACTGCGATGTCGACGGTACCTTCCCGAACCACCACCCGGACCCGGGCAAGCCGGAAAACCTCGTAGACCTGATCGCCAAGGTGAAAGAAGAAAATGCCGACTTGGGCCTGGCCTTCGACGGCGACGGCGACCGCGTCGGCGTGGTGACCAACGCCGGCACCATCATCTACCCCGACCGCCTGCTGATGCTGTTCGCCAAGGACGTGGTCTCGCGCAATCCGGGCGCCGATATCATCTTCGACGTCAAATGTACTCGTCGCCTGACGTCGCTGATCAGCGGCTACGGCGGCCGCCCGGTGATGTGGAAAACCGGCCACTCGCTGATCAAGAAGAAAATGAAAGAAACCGGCGCCCTGCTCGCGGGCGAGATGAGTGGCCACATCTTCTTCAAGGAACGCTGGTTCGGCTTCGACGACGGCATCTACAGTGCCGCCCGCCTGCTGGAAATCCTCAGCCAGGAGAAGCAGGACGCCGAACAGGTGTTCGCGACCTTCCCGAGCGACATCTCCACGCCGGAAATCAACATCACCGTCACCGACGAGAACAAGTTCCGTCTGATCGAGCGCCTGCAACAGGAAGCCAGCTGGGGTGAAGCCAACCTCACCACGCTGGACGGCGTGCGCGTCGATTATCCGAAGGGCTGGGGCCTCGTCCGCGCCTCCAACACCACGCCGGTGCTGGTATTGCGCTTCGAGGCCGACTCGGAAGAAGAGCTTGAGCGCATCAAGCAGGTCTTCCGCAGCCAGCTCAATGCCATCGCCCCTGAACTCACCCTGCCGTTCTGATCCGTGTTACTGGAGCCCAGCATGACCCTCAGCCTCGACGCCGCCTCCCAAGTCGCCCAGGTCCTGTCCGAAGCGCTGCCCTATATCCGCCGCTTCGTCGGCAAGACCCTGGTGATCAAATACGGCGGCAACGCCATGGAAAGCGACGAGCTGAAAGCCGGCTTCGCCCGCGACGTGGTGCTGATGAAAGCCGTCGGCATCAACCCGGTGGTCGTGCATGGTGGCGGCCCGCAGATCGGTGACCTGCTCAAGCGCCTGTCCATCGAGAGCCACTTCATCGACGGCATGCGCGTCACCGATGCGCAAACCATGGACGTGGTGGAGATGGTCCTCGGGGGCCAGGTGAACAAGGACATCGTCAACCTGATCAACCGCCACGGCGGCAGCGCGATTGGCCTGACCGGCAAGGACGCTGAGCTGATCCGCGCGAAGAAGCTCACCGTCACCCGCCAGACCCCGGAGATGACCCAGCCGGAAATCATCGACATCGGCCATGTAGGCGAAGTCACCGGCGTCAACACTGACCTGCTGAACATGCTGGTCAAGGGCGACTTCATTCCGGTGATTGCCCCCATCGGCGTTGGTGCCAATGGCGAGTCCTATAACATCAACGCCGACCTGGTGGCCGGCAAGGTGGCCGAGGCGCTGAAAGCCGAGAAGCTGATGCTGCTGACCAACATTGCCGGCCTGATGGACAAGCAGGGCCAGGTGCTTACCGGGCTTTCCACCGAGCAGGTCAACGACCTGATCGCCGACGGCACCATCTATGGCGGCATGCTGCCGAAGATCCGCTGCGCACTAGAGTCGGTGCAGGGCGGGGTGAACAGCGCGCACATCATTGATGGCCGTGTACCTCACGCAGTGCTGCTGGAGATCTTCACCGACACCGGCGTCGGCACCCTGATCACCAACCGCAAGCGTTCCTGAGCAGCGAAACCCCGATACGAAAAGGCCGGAGCAATCCGGCCTTTTCGTGTCCAGACCTTGCAAGCAACCGGGAGCCCCTCATGGCCAGCCTGTCACGCACGGATTTCACCTACTTTCACAACCTGCGCGTGCGCTGGGCGGAAGTGGACCCGCAGGGCATCGTCTTCAACGGTCACTACCTGACCTATGTGGACGTTGCCACGACTGAGTACTTTCGCACCCTGGATGTGGCATATCCGGCTGACCTGCAACGTGATGGCGGCGATTTCTTCGCGGTAAAGGCCCTTCTCGAGTACCACGCCCCGGCCCGGTACGACGACCTGCTGGACATCGGCGTCCGCGTCAGCCGCCTGGGTGGCGCAAGCTTGAACTTCCAGATCGGCATCTGGCGCGATGACTTGCAGCTGACGTCAGGGGAGATGGTCTATGTGCACGCCGACACCCACAACCGAACGAGCCGACGGCTACCCGACTGGCTGAGGGAGAGAGTCTTGCGCTTCGAGGGCCACGCCCCACAATTCTGACTCAGGGAGTGGAGCCCAACAGCTCGGCCAGGCGGGCACGGTCAGCGGCGTAGCCGGTCTTGGCTTTTTCACTCTCGGCCTGGTAACGGGCGATCTCCTTGTCCAGTCGCTTCTGCTCTTCACGAAGGCGCTCCATCTGCGTCAGCAGATGCGCCGGAACGTCCTGCCCGCTCCGTTCGCTTTCGGCCGCCTGGCTCTGCAATCCGGTCAATTGCCTGCGCAAGGACTGCTGGTTGCCTTGCACCACCCCAATCAGGCCATCCAGCTCGGCGAGCTTGCGCTCCAGCGCACGATCAACGTCCTCGACGCTGGTGTAAAGACGCAGCAGCTGGGCATCTGAGCTGGCTCGCGCCTGCTCGTCCAGTTGACGCTGCATCTCCTCGCGACTGGGCGCGGGCGGTACGACCCGAACCACGCGCCCCTGGTCATTGAGCACTTCATAGCCCTTGCCGATGTACTCCGGCGGCACGCCCTGCCGATTGAGCACTGTCACGCCCTTGTCATCGACATACCGATAAAGCTCGGCGGCACCGGCCAACGGGGCGATGGTCAGGCACACCAGCAGGCTGACGCGAAGGGCATGTCGCTTCTGCATGTGGACATCCCGCCCGGGAGGGCTCAGATCCCGAAGTTCGCGCGATAGGTTTCCACGGCGGGCAGGTGCTTTTTCAGCTCGGAATCACCTGCCAGATACTCCAGCACCTGCTCCAGGGACACGATGCTGACCACCGGCATGCCGAAGTCGCGCTCTACTTCCTGTATAGCTGAAAGTTCACCCTGGCCGCGCTCCTGACGGTTCAGCGCAATCAGCACGCCCGCCGCCTGGGCGCCCTGGGCCTGGATGATCTGCATGACTTCACGGATGGCGGTGCCAGCGGTGATCACGTCATCGACGATCAGCACACGCCCCTGCAAAGGGGCACCTACCAGGGTGCCGCCCTCGCCGTGGTCCTTGGCTTCCTTGCGGTTGAAGCACCAGGGCAGATCGAGCTGGTGATGTTCGGCCAGCGAGATCGCCGTTGCCGCTGCGAGCGGAATACCCTTGTAGGCCGGCCCGAACAGTACATCGAAAGAAATGCCGCTATCGACCACGGCAGCTGCGTAGAATCGCCCGAGCTGCGCCAGGGCAAGCCCGCTGTTGAACAGACCGGCATTGAAGAAATAAGGGCTGGTACGCCCGGATTTGAGAGTGAACTCACCGAAACGCAGTACTCCGCGCTCGATGGCAAAGCGAATGAATTCGCGCTGATACGCCTGCATGTAAAGCCTCGGACGGCACGGATTTAGCTAAATAGAAAGAGCTCGGGTATCATACACGCACGTGTTTTTGGGGGCCATTTATGCGGATCATCAGTGTGAACGTGAATGGTATTCAAGCTGCCGCCGAGCGAGGACTCCTCAGCTGGCTGCAAGCGCAGAATGCCGACGTGATCTGCCTGCAAGATACCCGTGCCTCCGCCTTCGACCTGGACGACCCTGCCTTCCAACTGGATGGTTATTTCCTCTACGCCGGCGATGCTGAAGTTCCCACCCAAGGCGGTGTGGCGCTCTATTCGCGGTTACAACCCAAGGCGGTGATCTGGGGGCTCGGATTCGAGTCCTGTGATCGATACGGACGCTACCTGCAGGCAGATTTCGACAAAGTGAGCATCGCCACCCTGCTGCTGCCTTCCGGGCAAGGCGGGGACGATAACCTGAACCACAAGTTCAAGTTCATGGACGACCTCACCCATTATCTGAACAAGCAACGGCGCAAGCGTCGCGAGTACATCTACTGTGGCTCGCTGTACGTTGCCCACCAGAAGCTGGACGTGAAGAACTGGCGCGACTGTCAGCAGCTTCCAGGCTTCCTGGCGCCCGAGCGTGCCTGGATGGACGAAGTGTTCGGCAACATGGGCTATGTGGATGCGCTGCGCGAAGTGAGCCGCGAGGGCGACCAGTACAGCTGGTGGCCGGACAGCGAACAGGCCGAGATGCTCAACCTCGGCTGGCGCTTCGACTATCAGGTACTGACGCCCGGCCTGCGCCGTTTCGTGCGCAGCGCGCGCCTGCCACGGCAGCCGCGCTTCTCACAGCATGCGCCGCTGATCGTGGACTATGACTGGCTGCTGAGCGTCTGACGCACGAAAAAGCCGGCTTTCGAGCCGGCTTTTTCTTTGCTGGAGGTATGTATCCCGGAGGATTGGCTCAGCCCACCAGCCGCCATCACGCCAGGCTGATACGCTTTATTTCACCAACCGCCAGCAGAACGGATAACGATAGGCCTGGCCTTCATTGGCCTTGATGCCCGCGATGATGGTCAGCACCAGCGCACCAATGCTGACCAGGCCGAGCAGCGGGAATCCGATCACCACCAGCATCAGCAGGAAACAGAGCACTACCGCCAAGGCGACGGTGATCTGGAAGTTCAGTGCTTCCTTGCCCTGGGCATCGACGAACGGATCGAGGTCCTTCTTGATCTGCCAGACGATCAACGGCCCCAGCAGGTTGCCGAAGGGGAAGACCAGTCCGAGGAAGGCGGAGAAATGGCAGAACATCGCCCACTGCCGCACTTCCTGGCTTGGAGGCTGAGTTTGAGTGAGTTCGTCCATGTACCTGCCCCTCCTCTGCTGATGGTCAGTCGGCCAGCACAGCCCGCTGGAGTTCGAAGAGCTCGCCGAGGCCCTTGCGCGCCAGGTCCAGCATTGCGGTCAGTTCCTCGGGCTGGAAGGGTGTGCCCTCGGCCGTGCCCTGTACCTCGATGAAGCCGCCAGCGCTGGTCATTACCACGTTGAGATCGGTCTCGGCAGCCGCGTCTTCCAGATAGTCCAGGTCCAGCACCGGCTCGCCCTGATAGATGCCCACGGATACGGCGGCGACCATCTGCTTCAACGGCTCGCCCTTCAGCGCACCACGCTTTTTCAGCACCTTCAGCGCGTCAACCAGGGCCACCATAGCGCCAGTGATGGAAGCGGTACGGGTACCGCCATCAGCCTGGATCACGTCGCAATCGAGGTAGATGGTGTTCTCGCCCAGCTTGCTCATGTCCAGGGCGGCACGCAGCGAGCGGCCGATCAGGCGCTGGATTTCCAGGGTGCGGCCGCCCTGCTTGCCACGGCTGGCCTCACGCTGGTTACGCTCGCCGGTGGAGCGCGGCAGCATGCCGTACTCAGCCGTCAGCCAGCCCTGACCTTGCCCCTTGAGGAAGCGCGGCACACCGGACTCGACGCTGGCCGTGCAGATCACTTTGGTATCCCCGAACTCAACCAGCACCGAGCCTTCTGCATGCTTGGTGTAATTGCGGGTGATGCGGATCGAGCGCAGCTGATCAGCTGTGCGGCCACTGGGACGTTTCATCGGGGTATACCTGTACGGGAGGAGTCTGCCGGCCATTATAGAGACCTCTCGCCCGGTGGGACATCGCCACGTTGGGAGTGATGGGTCCGGCTGGGCTACAATCGCCTCCTTCGATCGACCACACCAGAAGGAAATCCCATGGTGCACAGCATGACCGCGTTCGCCCGCGTTGAACGGGCCGGCCCCAACGGCACCCTGAGCTGGGAACTGCGCTCGGTCAACCATCGCTACCTCGAACCCCACCTGCGCCTGCCCGAAGCCTTTCGCGACCTCGAAGGCCCGGTGCGCGATGCACTGCGCCAGGGCCTCTCGCGCGGTAAGGTGGAGTGCACCCTGCGCCTTGCCGAGGAGACCGCCGGCAAGCCGCTGCAGGTCGATCGCGAGCGTGCCGGGCAGCTGATCCAGGCCGCCGAAAGCGTCGCCGCACTGATGCAGCAGCCAGCGCCGATCAGCCCATTAGAGGTCCTGGCCTGGCCTGGCGTGCTGGTAGCCGACGCCGCCGACCCTCAGGCACTGAATGCCGCCGCCCTGGAGCTCTTTGCCCAGGCGCTGGTCGAACTGAAGAACGGCCGCTCCCGCGAGGGCGCCGAACTGGCGCGACTGCTCAACGAGCGCCTCGACGCGATGGGTGAAGAAGTCACCGCCCTGCGCGCGCTGGTTCCGCAGATGCTGGCCGGCCAACGGCAGAAGATCCTCGACCGCTTCAACGAGATGAAGGCCGAACTGGACCCGCAACGCCTTGAGCAGGAGCTGGTGCTTCTGGCTCAGAAAAGCGACGTTGCCGAGGAACTGGACCGTCTTGGCACCCATATTGCCGAAGTTCGCCGGGTGCTCAAGGCCGGCGGCGCAGCGGGACGCCGCCTGGACTTCCTCATGCAGGAGCTCAACCGCGAAGCCAATACCCTCGGCTCCAAGGCCTTCGACCCGCGCTCGACCCAGGCCGCCGTGAACCTCAAAGTACTGATCGAGCAAATGCGCGAGCAAGTGCAGAACATCGAGTAAGAGACAGTCCCATGACCGCCACCCCCGGCACCCTGTACATCGTTTCAGCGCCTTCCGGCGCCGGCAAGACCAGCCTGGTCAAAGCCCTGGTCGACGCCGAGCCCAACATCAGCGTTTCCATCTCCCACACCACCCGCGGCATGCGCCCGGGTGAAGTGGACGGGCTCAACTACCATTTCGTGAGCCGCGAAGAGTTCGTGCACATGCTGGACCACGGCGACTTCCTGGAACATGCCGAGGTCTTCGGTAATCTCTATGGCACTTCGCAGCGCTGGGTCCTGCAGGCCCTCGCCGACGGACATGACCTGATCCTCGAGATCGACTGGCAGGGCGCACAGCAGGTTCGTCACCTGATGCCCCAGGCCAAGTCCATCTTCATCCTCCCACCCAGTCAGCACGCCCTTCGCCACCGCTTGAACAACCGCGGCCAGGACAGCGACGAGATCATCGACCGACGCATGCGCGAAGCCGTCAGCGAGATGAGCCACTACGTCGAGTACGACTACCTGGTGATCAACGATGATTTCGCTACCGCGCTCGACGACCTCAAGGCCATCTTCCGCGCCAACCAGCTTCGCCAGGGATCGCAACAGGTCCGTCACGGCGCATTGCTGGCCAGCCTGCTAGCCTGATGATCGAGGGGAGGCGCTGAAATCAGCGCTTCCCTTAATGCTGGTGATTTTTTAGACTATTCAGTCCGCTCGCCCTTTCGGGCAAAGCATTTGCCATTCAATTCTGTGCTACGAGGAACACCATGGCCCGCGTTACCGTTGAAGACTGCCTGGACAACGTCGATAACCGCTTTGAGCTGGTCATGCTTGCCACCAAGCGTTCCCGTCAACTGGCCACCGGCGGCAAAGAGCCCAAGGTAGCCTGGGAAAACGACAAGCCTACCGTCGTTGCCCTGCGTGAAATCGCTGCAGGCCTGGTCGACTATGACGTCATAGCCCAGGAAGACATCGTCGAAGATGAACCGCTGTTCGCTGCTTTCGAGGACGAGGCCAACGAGGCCCTCTGAGTCCATGCCTGGTCGACGTCGTAAAGCCCAGGATCGCAGCGGCTGGCCAGGAGTGATGCCTTGCCGAGCATAGATGCCCTCGCCGAACGACTTTCGACCTACCTCGGCGCCGATCAGGTCAACCTGGTGCGCCGAGCTTATTTCTATGCCGAGCAAGCCCATGATGGGCAACGCCGGCGTAGCGGCGAAGCCTACGTCACCCATCCCCTCGCCGTAGCCAGCATCCTGGCCGACATGCACATGGACCATCAGAGCCTGATGGCCGCGATGCTGCATGACGTGATCGAGGACACAGGCATTGCCAAGGAAGCCCTCAGCGGGCAATTCGGCGAAACCGTCGCCGAACTGGTGGATGGGGTCAGCAAGCTGACCCAAATGAACTTCGAGTCCAAGGCCGAGGCCCAGGCCGAGAACTTCCAGAAGATGGCCATGGCCATGGCCCGCGACATCCGCGTGATCCTGGTCAAGCTGGCTGACCGCTTGCACAACATGCGCACCCTGGAAGTGCTTTCCGGCGAGAAGCGTCGCCGCATCGCCAAGGAAACTCTGGAAATCTACGCCCCTATCGCCAACCGGCTGGGCATGCATAGCATGCGCGTGGAGTTCGAGGACCTCGGCTTCAAGGCCATGCACCCGATGCGTTCGGAGCGCATCCGTGCCGCTGTGCGGCGCGCACGCGGCAATCGCAAGGAAATCGTCAACAAGATCGAGCAATCGCTGACCAACTGCCTGCGTCGCGAAGGCATGGAAGGCGAAGTGATCGGTCGCGAGAAACACCTGTACAGCATCTACAAGAAGATGCGTGGCAAGCGCCGGGCGTTCAACGAGATCATGGACGTCTACGCCTTCCGCATCATCGTCGACAAGGTCGACACCTGCTACCGCGTGCTCGGCGCGGTGCACAACCTGTACAAGCCGCTGCCCGGCCGCTTCAAGGACTACATCGCGATTCCCAAGGCCAACGGCTACCAGTCGCTGCACACCACCCTGTTCGGCATGCACGGCGTGCCCATCGAAATCCAGATTCGCACCCGCGAAATGGAAGAGATGGCCAACAACGGCATCGCCGCGCACTGGCTGTACAAGTCCAGCGAGGACGACCAGCCCAAGGGCACCCATGCCCGCGCCCGCCAATGGGTGAAAGGCGTGCTGGAACTCCAGCAGCGCGCAGGAAACTCTCTCGAATTCATCGAGAGCGTGAAGATCGACCTGTTTCCGGATGAGGTCTACGTCTTCACGCCGAAGGGCCGCATCATGGAGTTGCCGAAAGGCTCCACTGCGGTCGATTTCGCCTACGCGGTGCATACCGATGTCGGCAACACCTGCATCGCCTGCCGCATCAACCGACGCCTGGCACCACTCTCCGAACCACTGCAGAGCGGCGAGACGGTCGAGATCGTCACTGCACCGGGCGCCCGCCCGAACCCGGCCTGGCTCAACTTCGTGGTCACCGGCAAGGCGCGCACGCATATCCGCCATGCGCTCAAGCAACAGCGCCGCTCCGAATCCATCAGCCTGGGCGAACGCCTGCTGAACAAGGCCCTGGCCGGCTTCGAGAGCCATCTGGACAAGATTGTCCCCGAACGGGTCCAGGCCATCCTCACCGAGTATCGCCAGGAAGTCATCGAAGACCTGCTCGAGGACATTGGCCTCGGCAACCGCATGGCCTATGTGGTGGCTCGCCGCCTGCTGGCCAGCGACGGCGAGCAGTTGCCGAGCCCTGAAGGCCCGCTGGCTATCCGCGGCACCGAGGGTCTGGTGCTGAGCTATGCCAAGTGCTGTACGCCAATCCCTGGCGACCCCATCGTCGGGCATCTGTCCGCCGGCAAGGGCATGGTCGTGCATCTGGAGAGCTGCAAGAACATCGGTGAGATCCGCCACAATCCGGAAAAGTGCATCCAGCTGTCCTGGGCCAAGGATGTGGCAGGCGAATTCAATGTCGAGCTGCGCGTCGAGCTGGAACACCAGCGCGGCCTGATCGCCCTGCTCGCCAGCAGCGTCAACGCCGCCGACGGCAACATCGAGAAGATCAGCATGGACGAGCGCGATGGCCGCATCAGCGTGGTCCAGCTGGTGGTCAGCGTGCATGATCGCGTGCACCTGGCCCGCGTCATCAAGAAGCTGCGCGCACTGAAGGGTGTGATCCGCATCACCCGTGTACGCGCCTAGCAACCTATCGATAAACGTAGCGAACGCAGGCTGTGTGCAGCCCAATGCCGCCGTTTTTCAATAGACTGCCAAGCCTTAAACAAGACCAAGGAGTTCCACATGAGCAAGACCGTCATTACCAGCGACAAGGCCCCTGCAGCCATCGGCACTTACTCCCAGGCGATCAAGGCCGGTAACACCGTCTACATGTCCGGCCAGATCCCGCTGGACCCCAAGACCATGGAGCTGGTGGAAGGATTCGAAGCCCAGACCGTTCAGGTGTTCGAAAACCTGAAAGCCGTCGCGGAAGCTGCTGGCGGCTCCTTCAAGGACATCGTCAAGCTCAACATCTTCCTCACCGACCTGTCCCACTTCGCCAAGGTCAATGAGATCATGGGCCGCTACTTCGAGCAGCCCTACCCCGCCCGCGCAGCCATCGGCGTCGCCGCCCTGCCGCGCGGCTCGCAAGTGGAAATGGACGCCATCCTGGTGCTGGAATAAGCCCCACCGGCGGGGCCCCGCGCCCCGCCTCCCCTGCAGTTTGCGGAAAGGACCCCTTCATGCGTCACGCCCTCACCTTGCTGGCCAGCGCCCTCATTCTGGGCGGCTGCTCCAGCGCTCCCTCCGACCCCAGCGGCATCTGGATCAACCAGGCAGCGATCGATGCTGCCTCCCAGGACGGTAAGCTGCGTGAATCGCTCCTGGCCTACGGACCCAACCTCGAGTGGCAGATCGACGGAAAAACCGGGGAGGCCAAATACAGCAATGGCTTCGAACTGGGTGAAGGTCGCCTGGTACCGCAGGATGACGGCAACTGGCAGGTGGACTTCTACGGCGATTACCACGAAAGGCTCGAAGTCGACGGCGACGAGCTGGTCCAGCTCGCCAGTGAAAGCCTGCCAGAGCAGCGTTTCGTTCATCCCGAGCAGGCCCCGGCAGAGGGTGCCCCGCCAGGCAGCAGCTTCGAGCACGCGCTCTATGCCTCTTATCTAGGAGGCACCTGGACCATCAGTGAGGGCCAAGGCCAGGGCGGCCTGGTGAAGTTCAATGCTGACGGCAGCCTGGAAGGCCTGCCCGGCGCTGATCGCTATGCCCTCTGCCTGGCAGGTGATTGCGCAGCGATGAGCGGCGAAAACGACAGCATCTGGCTGCAACAGGGCAATCAGGGGCGCGCCTGGATCTTCGTCCATGACGGCGACGAACTGGAAATCCTCGAAGCACGTAACAGTGCCCAGACCGACGAGATGCCCGAATACACGCCCGGCAAGCGCGCCTGGCTACTGGAACGCGACTGATACGCTGACCATCAGCCAGCCACCAAGCAGCAGCAACAGGCAGCCGCACAGCCTATCCAGCGTGCCGACCCGCTGCTGCAGCCATCGACGCCAGCGTCCATGGCCAAGCAACCGCACCAGGGCCATATCCCACGCCAGCACCACCGTGGTCATCCAACCCATGCTGAGCAGCAGCCCCCAATCCGACATCGTGCTGTTGCGCAGGACACCGAACAAGCCGGCGTAGAAGATCGGCAACTTGGGGTTCAGGCTGCTGGCCAGGAATCCCTCTCCAAGCCCCACACGCCAGGAGCCTTGTCCCACAGCCAGGGCCTCCGGTAGCTCGAGTGTGCGCTGTGCCAGCAGGGCCCGCCCGCCAATCCAGACGAAATAGGCCCCGCCGAGAATCTGCAGCGCCATCCACATAGTGCCTTCAGAAGACGGCATGGCACTCATCGCCAGCAATACCAGCAGCATGCTCGAAAGGTTGGCCAGGGCGATCCCGACCGCGCAGCCATCAGCATGACGGACACCTTTGAGCAACGCGGCGCGGAGTAACAGGAAGAAGTCAGGACCGGGAGACAGCAAGGCGACGAAATGGGTGCTGGCAACCAGCAGAAACAGTGCAAGCAAGGCACGGCCCTCCGAAGAACAGGGCGGCCAGTATCGAAACTCGGCGGATGGTCGGTCTTGGAAGAAACTCAGGTCCTGGCGACGCGCCGGAAATGACCGGGCGTCACGCCCGTAAAGCGCTTGAAGGTGCTGGAGAAATGCGCTTGGTCGTAGAAACCCAGCGCCAGCGCGACGTCCAGCGGCGACTGGTCGCCCAATAGCAGCCGCTTGGCCTCGCGTACCCGGCGCTGCAGCAGGTACGTGTGTGGCGGCACCCCATACACTCGCCGAAAGGCCTCGATCAGGTGTCGAGGATGGCGATGTACCAGGCTGGCCAGCTGGTCGAGGCTGACCGCCTCCGCGAAGTTCTCTTCGAGGTAATCACGCAGGAAGGCCGTCATCCCGCCATCCCGGGGTGACAGTGCAGCAGCCCGCAAGCCACCATGGAGGACGAATACCCGCTCGAGCACCTCCAGCAATTCGCTTTCCAGCGCCAGTGCATCGCCGCGCTCGAACTCGACAGCCAGGCGCGCCAGTCCGGCCGCGACGGAGCCGTCATCGGCCGGGTTCAGCTCAAGGAACCCCCTCGGCAGCTGTTTGCGCCCGAGCAGGGCTGGCAAGCGGGATTCCTCGACGTAGAGCATGCGATAGACCAGGCGTGGCGATACCGCGTGGCCCGTGTGTGGCTCTTCAGGGTTCATCAGCGACAGCGTTCCAGCCGGCAGCGCGTGGCGGCCCCCTCGGCACTGGTAGCCGCCGACGCCCTGGAGAATCGCCCCCACGGCGAAAGCATCATGACTGTGCCGACCGAACGGCTGTCCGGAGAAATCCGCATGGAACAGCTCAACGCCGGGCAACCAGGGGCGCGCCTGCAGGCGGTTGCCATCCATGCTCAGTGAGCCTTGAGCAGCTCGCTGTAGCCTTCGCGGTAACTCGGGTAATGCGGCACCCAGCCCAAGGCCCGGGCCCGCGCGTTGCTGCAGCGCTTGCTGCCGGAGCGGCGCACAGTGGACTCCTCAGCCCAGCCGCTGACTCCCAACTGCTCACGCAGCCAGCCCACGACTTCATGAAGCGGCGCGGGCTCGTCATCGACACCCAGGTAGCAGTCGGCCAAGGCCTCGCCACTGGCATCGGCCTGCAGCAGGAACGCTACCAGCCCCGCTGCATCCTCGGCATGGATGCGGTTGGCGTAGAGTGGCGGCTCGCTGACCACGCGGTAACCCATTTGCACCTGCTTGAGCAGCCACTCGCGCCCGGGGCCGTAGATACCGGTCAGGCGTACTACGGTGGCCGGAATCCCGCTCTCCAGGGCCAACTGCTCTGCCTCGCGCATGATCCGGCCAGAAAAACGCCCAGCTTCGGCTGGCGAGTCTTCATCAATCCACTCGCCATCCTGCTGCCCATAGACGCCGCTACTGGAGACGAAGACCAGCCTGCGCGGACGTTGTCCACGCTGCGCCAGCCAGTCGAGCACATGGCGCAGGCCTTCGACGTAAGCGGCCCGATAGCCCGGCTCGTCTGACTGACCAGCCGCGGCGCAATACACCAGGTAATCCAGCTGGCCCGTCGGCCAGGCCGACGGACATTCAGCCTGCTGCAGATCGGCAGGTACGGGAAGGACACCGGCGGGCAGTGCGCCGACCTGGCGACGAAGGCCATGGACGGTCCAGCGGGCTTGCAGCATCTGGCGGGCAAGGCGGCCGCCAACATCGCCGCAACCGGCGATCAGTAAGGAGGCAGGGGCTGACATTTCATGGGCTCCAACGGAAAACATCAGGATAGGGACAGGTCCGGCAATCGCCAACCGGCCCCGTCAGGGATTGGGACAAATCTCGATTGATATATTGTCGCCTTTACAAACAAGAATTACTTGCAATAATGCACGGCCTTCAGTCCCGCCCCGCACTTACGGGGCGATGAACGAAACCGCTTCCCTTCCTGCAGGTCCGGTCAGCATGAAACCAACCGCCCCCACCGCACAACCCACCCTTGCCTCCCGCCTACACCGCGTGCTTACAGCGGTGATGCTCAGCCTGCTGCTCGCACCGGGCGCCAGCTTCGCGGAGGAACCGACCACCCCGACCGCGCCGCCCTCGGAAACCAGCGCGCCGGCAGCGCCCACCGGCGCGGTACAGGGCAGTGTTGCAGCCGATGGGGCAACGCCGATTGCTCCCGCACTGCCCGGCGACCCGGTGGCTACCGGACAAGTTGGCATGGAAGAACTGACCCATGATCTCTCGCCCTGGGGCATGTACCAGAACGCCGACATCGTGGTGAAGGCCGTGATGATCGGTCTGGCCCTGGCCTCCGTGCTGACCTGGACCGTCTGGATCGCCAAGAGCATCGAGCTGCTGGGCGCCAAGCGCCGTCTGCGCCATGAGCTGCTGACCCTGAAGGCGGCCCGCACCCTGAACGAAGCCGGTGACAAGGTCAGCGATGGCCCCTGCGTCTCGAAGCTGCTGGTCCAGGACGCCCAGGAGGAGCTCAAACTGTCGACCAATACCCGCGAGAAGGAAGGCATCAAGGAGCGGGTGAGCTTCCGCCTGGAACGCCTGGTCGCTGCCAGCGGCCGGCAGATGAGCCAGGGCACCGGCGTGCTCGCCACCATCGGTTCCACCGCTCCCTTCGTCGGCCTGTTCGGCACCGTCTGGGGCATCATGAACAGCTTCATCGGCATCGCCAAATCCCAGACCACCAACCTGGCCGTAGTCGCCCCCGGTATCGCCGAAGCCCTGCTGGCCACCGCCCTGGGCCTGGTTGCCGCGATTCCGGCCGTGGTGATCTACAACGTCTTTGCGCGTTCGATCGCCGGCTACAAGGCCCAAGTGGCCGACGCCTCCGCCCAGGTCCTGCTGCTGGTCAGCCGCGACCTTGATCATCTGCCGGCCGAGCGCAGCCAGGCTCCACAAATGGTGAAAGTGGGCTGAGCCATGGGAATCCATCTGAACGAAGGTGGCGATGATCTCCAGGAAACCCACGAGATCAACGTCACCCCCTTTATCGACGTCATGCTGGTGCTGCTGATCATCTTCATGGTTGCGGCGCCGCTGGCCACCGTCGACATCAAGGTCGACCTGCCCGCCTCCACGGCCAAGCCAGCACCACGCCCGGACAAGCCGATCTACCTGAGCATCAAGGAAGATAAGAGCCTCTACCTGGATAACGCACAGGTCACTGACGAGCAACTGGGCACCTCGCTGGACAAGCTGACCAATGCCGACAAGGACAAGACCATCTTCGTCCGCGGCGACAAGCAGGTGGATTACGCCCGGCTGATGGAGGTCATGGATACCCTTCGCGGCGCCGGCTACCTGAAGATCGGCCTGGTGGGCCTCGAGACGGTCGGCACTAAATGAGTCAAACGAGACGAAAGCTGTCGCGTTGGGGCGTCAGCCTGATCACCGTGCTCGGGCTGCATATCGCATTGGGTCTCTGGGCGCTTTACTGGCGGCCGCAGGCCCAGCCGGTCGAGCTGCCGCCAGCCGCCATGATGGTCGAACTGGAGCCGTTGCCAGCCCCGGCGCCAAAGCCCGCTCCTCCGCCCACGCCGCAGGTGCAGCCCGAGCCTGAGCCGCTACCGAAGCTGGTTGAAGCGCCCAAGCCGAAGATCGCCATCGCGCCCAAACCCAAGCCGAAACCGCAGCCGCCCACGCCCAAGCCGCCGGAGCCCAAGCCGGAGAAGCCGCGCGAAACCGAACCGGTCAAGGAAAGCGTTGCCGCTCCGACCACGCCGGCGCCCAGCGATGCCAAGCCGGCCGCTCCGCAACAAGCCGCAGCGAGTGCGCCATCCGACGCCAAGCCGACCTGGCAAAGCAAGCTTCTCAGCCACCTGGCCCGCTACAAGCGCTACCCGGATGACGCACGCAGACGCGGCTTCGAGGGCGTAAACCGCCTGCGTTTCGTGATCGACGGCAATGGCAAGGTGCTGTCCTATTCGCTGGTCGGAAAGTCCGGAAGCGCCTCGCTGGACCGCGCCACGCTGGAGATGATACGCCGCGCCCAGCCTCTGCCACCGCCCCCGCGGGAGTTGCTCAACAACGGCACCCTGGAAGTGGTCGCACCCTTCGTCTACTCGCTCGACCGTCGCTGATCGAACGCCTGCACCCGGAGGGGCAGGCGCTTGGTTCCATTGACTGCAGCCGCTATGCTTGCCGCACCTCAATGGAATTCTGCTATGACCCTCACCGAACTGCGCTACATCGTCACCCTTGCCCAGGAACAGCATTTCGGGCGTGCCGCCGAACGCTGCCATGTGAGCCAGCCGACCTTGTCCGTCGGGGTGAAGAAGCTTGAAGACGAGCTCGGTGTCCTCATCTTCGAGCGCAGCAAGAGCGCAGTTCGCCTGACGCCGGTCGGAGAGGGCATCGTGACCCAGGCCCAGAAAGTGCTGGAGCAGGCCCAGGGCATCCGCGAAATGGCCCAGGCCGGCAAAAACCAGCTGGCCGCCCCGCTCAAGGTCGGCGCCATCTATACCGTCGGCCCCTACCTGTTCCCGCATCTGATCCCGCAGCTGCACCGGGTTGCCCCGCAGATGCCGCTGTACATCGAAGAGAACTTCACCCACGTCCTGCGCGACAAGCTGCGCACCGGTGAGCTGGACGCGATCATCATCGCCCTGCCCTTCGCCGAAGCCGACGTGCTGACCAAGCCCCTCTACGATGAGCCTTTCTACGTGCTGCTGCCCTTCGGCCATCCCTGGGCCGAGCGCGAGACCATCGACAGCGAGATGCTCAACGACAAGAGCCTGCTGCTGCTGGGCGAGGGTCATTGCTTCCGCGACCAGGTGCTGGAAGCTTGTCCGAGCCTGCGCAAAGGCGGTGAAGACAGCGCCAAGCACACCACGGTCGAGTCCAGCTCGCTGGAGACCATCCGCCACATGGTCGCCTCGGGCCTCGGCGTTTCCATCCTGCCGTTCTCGGCGGTGGACAGTCACCACTATGCCCCCGGCGTGATCGAGATTCGTCCGCTGACCCCGCCGGTGCCCTTCCGCACCGTCGCCATCGCCTGGCGCGCCAGCTTCCCGCGGCCACGCGCCATCGAAGTGCTCGCCGACTCCATCCGTCTTTGCTCGGTAGCCCGCCCGCAAACCCAGGGCGAACCTGAGCCCGCATGACCGAGCTGGCACAAGTCCCGGTCACAGCGCTCAAGGGGGTGGGTGCGGCCCTGGCGGAGAAACTTGCCAAGGTTGGCCTGGAGAACCTGCAAGACATCCTCTTCCATCTGCCGACGCGTTATCAGGACCGCACCCGCATCACGCCTATCGGCGCACTGCGCCCTGGCCAGGACGCAGTGGTCGAGGGCACCGTGGCCGGCGCGGACATCGTCATGGGACGGCGACGTAGCCTGCTGGTCCGCCTACAGGACGGTAGCGGCACCCTCAGCCTGCGTTTCTTTCACTTCAGCCAGGCGCAGAAGGAAGGCCTCAAGCGCGGCACCCAATTGCGCTGCTACGGCGAAGTCCGTCCCGGCGCTACAGGCCTTGAAATCTACCACCCGGAGTACCGCTCCCTCAGCGGCGACGAAGCCCCCCCGGTGGAACAGACCCTGACGCCGATCTACCCCACCACCGAAGGCCTGACCCAACAACGCCTGCGCTCCCTCAGCCAGCTCGCCCTCGCGCGTCTCGGCCCGCACAGCCTGCCGGACTGGCTGCCGAAAGAGCTGGCCCGCGACTACCAGCTCGGCGCACTCGACGAAGCCATTCGCTACCTGCATCGACCACCGCCAGACGCCGACCTCGAGGAGCTCGCCGAAGGGCAGCACTGGGCCCAGCAGCGTCTGGCATTCGAGGAACTGCTGACTCATCAGCTTTCCCTGCAACGCCTGCGTGAAAGCCTGCGCGCCCAGCACGCACCGCAATTGCCACCAGCACACAAGCTGCCGGCCCAGTACCTGGCCAACCTCGGCTTTGCGCCCACTGGCGCGCAGCAGCGGGTCGGCGCCGAGATCGCCTATGACCTGGCCCAGCAGGAACCGATGCTGCGTCTGGTCCAGGGTGACGTTGGCGCCGGCAAGACCGTGGTCGCCGCCCTGGCTGCACTCCAGGCCCTGGAAGCCGGCTATCAGGTGGCGCTGATGGCGCCCACGGAAATCCTCGCCGAACAGCACTACCTCAACTTTCAGCGCTGGCTGCAGCCGCTCGGACTCGAAGTCGCCTGGCTCGCCGGCAAGCTCAAGGGCAAGGCGCGTGCCGCCGCCCTCGAGCAGATCGCCGGCGGCGTGCCCATGGTCGTCGGTACCCATGCGCTGTTCCAGGACGAGGTGAAGTTCAAACGCCTCGCCCTGGTGATCATCGACGAGCAGCATCGCTTTGGCGTGCAACAGCGCCTGGCCCTGCGCCAGAAAGGCGTGGACGGGCGCCTCTGCCCGCACCAGCTGATCATGACCGCGACCCCCATCCCCCGGACCCTGGCGATGAGCGCCTACGCCGACCTGGATACCTCGATCCTCGACGAGCTGCCCCCCGGGCGGACGCCGGTCAATACCGTGCTGGTAGCCGACAGCCGCCGCATCGAAGTGATCGAGCGAGTGCGTGCCGCCTGCTACGAAGGGCGCCAGGCCTATTGGGTCTGTACGCTGATCGAGGAGTCCGAGGAGCTGACCTGCCAGGCCGCGGAAACCACTTTCGAGGAGCTCTCCTGCGCGCTGGGTGAGCTGCGCGTCGGCCTGATCCACGGTCGCATGAAGCCGGCCGAGAAGGCTGCTGTGATGGCCGAGTTCAAGCAAGGCGCGCTGCAACTGCTGGTGGCGACCACGGTGATTGAGGTGGGCGTCGACGTCCCCAATGCCAGCCTGATGATCATCGAAAACCCGGAACGCTTGGGCCTGGCCCAACTGCACCAGCTGCGCGGTCGTGTCGGCCGGGGCAGTGCGGCCAGCCACTGTGTGCTGCTGTATCACGCGCCGCTGTCGCAGCTGGGCCGTGAGCGCCTGGCGATCATGCGCGAAACCTGCGATGGCTTCGTGATCGCCGAGAAGGACCTGGAGCTGCGCGGCCCCGGCGAGATGCTCGGTACCCGCCAGACCGGTCTACTGCAGTTCAAGGTGGCCGACCTGATGCGCGATGCCGCCCTGCTGCCCGCAGTACGTGACGCCGCCCAGGCGCTGCTGGCACATTGGCCCCAGCACGTCAGTCCGCTGCTTGAGCGCTGGCTACGCCATGGCCAGCAGTACGGACAAGTGTGAATCAGATCACGGTGCACCCGTCGCCCGCGAACGCTGCCACCCTACCTGCTCGTTATACTCCCGGCAGAAAAATCTGACGCTGGATGCCGCCATGACCGAAGTCGCACGAGTTCCCGACGATACACATCGCCCCCCAGCGGTGATCCTGCAGTTGCTCGATAAGCTTGGCCTGGCGTTCCAGATTCGCATGGACCATCCGAGCCTGAGCGCCGCCCAGCGCGTCCAGGCAGTGCTGCTGGAGGACTCGGTGGGGGCGTTGCTGGTGCTCTATCCGCGCAGTCAGCTGCTTGACCTCAATCGCCTGGCCGAACTCACCGGGCGCAAGCTGTTCGCCGTCAAGCCCGAACGCCTGGAGCGGATGCTCGGCAAGCACAGCCTGGGCAGTCTCCCCGGCCTGCCGCCGCTGACCAGTTCGCCCTGCCTGTATGACGAACGCCTGCTGCAAGAGCCTCGGCTGCTGGTGGAGTCCGGCCAGCCGGGCGTTCTTCTGGAGCTGCACTGCGAGGCCTTCCGCAGCTTGCTGGGCAAGGCCAGCGCCGCGCGCTTCGGCGAGGTTGTGGCCAACATCCGGCCCAACCTGAACCGCCCGAACGACGACCGTGCCGAGATTACCCAGGCCGTGCAGGTCTTCACCGCGCGCCGCATACAACAGCGACTGGAAGAAACCATCGAGATCCCACCGCTGCCGGAATCGGCCCAGAAGATCATCAAGCTGCGAGTCGACCCCAATGCCACAGTCGATGACATTACCGGCGTGGTGGAGACCGACCCGGCCCTCGCCGCGCAGGTGGTCAGTTGGGCCGCCTCCCCCTACTACGCAGCGCCGGGCAAGATTCGCTCGGTGGAGGACGCCATCGTCCGCGTACTAGGCTTCGATCTGGTCATCAACCTCGCGCTGGGCCTGGCCCTCGGCAAGACCCTCAGCCTGCCCAAGGACCAGCCACAACACACCACCCCGTATTGGCACCAGGCGATCTATACCGCCGCAGTCATCGAGGGTCTGACTCGCGCCATGCCGCGAGCCCAGCGCCCCGAGGCGGGTCTCACTTACCTCGCCGGCCTACTGCACAACTTCGGCTACCTTGTGCTCGCCCACGTATTCCCACCGCACTTCTCGCTGATCTGCCGCCATCTGGAGGTCAATCCGCACCTGCCCCATAGCTTCATCGAGCAGCACCTGTTGGGCATCACGCGCGAGCAGATCGGCAGCTGGCTGATGCGCCACTGGGACATGCCGGAAGAGCTATCCACTGCATTGCGCTTCCAGCATGACCCTGACTACCAGGGCGACAACGCTGCCTACGCCAACCTGGTTTGCCTGGCTGTGCGCCTGCTGCGCAATCGGGGCATCGGTTCGGGGCCACAGGAGGAAATACCCGAAGACCTCTTTGAAGCCCTGGGCCTGAGCCGCGAGAAAGCCGAGGACGCCGTGAGCAAGGTCTTGCAGGCCGAGGTGGCATTGCGCGAACTAGCCCTGCAGTTCAACACGCACTGACCCAAGGCGAAAATGAAAATGAAGAAGGGGCGCTGTGCGCCCCTTTCCTGTTGGGCTTCGCTGTGCGAAGCACCAATCTACCTGGCTACCTCTGAACGCGATCAGGCTGCGCGCTTCTCGGTGGCCTTCTTCTTCGGCATCAGGTACTTGGTCAGGCCCTGGAACCAGATCACCAGCGCCGGGTTGCCCTGGATCTGGATGTCCTTGCTCTGGATACCCTGCATGAACGCCAACTGCTTGTTCTTCGCGCTCATGGTGGCGAAGCCGTAGGCGCCATCCTTGAAGCCAATGGCGAACGCGGGCTGGCTGGCCTGGCCGCGACGGCTATGCACGCGCTGGTCCTTGACGATGAAATGGCGAGCGATCTTGCCATCCAGGGTGTGCAACTGGAACACCAGGTCCTTGCCGGCCAGCTGCTGCTGGAACTCGGCATTGTCACGGCTGGCCTTGGCCATCAGCCGACCCAGCATCCAGAGGAGAAAGCGGAATTTCATGCGCGCGGCCTCGAAGGGAATCACAAAGCGGCGCATTGTAGCGGTTTGCCGACGGGACTACAGCCAGCTAAAGGCGGGTGAGACGATACAGGGCAGGGCTGCCCGGAACCTCCCCGGTTCCGGGCAATGGAGCCTTAGTTCACGGCTTCTTTCAGCGACTTGCCCGGCTTGAAGGCCACGGTGTTGCTGGCCTTGATTTTGACCGGTTGGCCGGTCTGCGGATTCTTGCCAGTGCGAGCACCGCGATGGCGTTGCAGGAAGGTGCCAAAGCCCACCAGGGTCACGCTGTCTTTACGGTTCAGCGCATTGGTGATTTCTTCGAGCACCGCGTTGAGTACCCGATTGGCCTGGTCCTTGGTGAGATCGGCCTTCTCGGCGATTGCAGCGGCGAGTTCCGGTTTACGCATAAATGCCTCTTTGACGGTTTGTTGTTTTTGTGTCCGTGCTGTTCGTCCAGAACAGCGCCAAGGCGCCGCAACGGCTCTACGCTGCGGCAGACCACGGGGAGGATGGCATGCGATTGGGTACCGCGCCAGTCTTGCAGGAGGGTTTTCCCTACAAATTTAAGGACTACTCCGACAGAAGGACCGGCATTTACGCCAAAAGTGGCGGTAGTTCCCGATTCAGCGCCAATTTCTCCTGCACGGCGGCCCCGGTCAGGGCGTAACCCAGCAGACGCCCGGCGGCGTCGCGGCAGAGGGCCTTGATGTCCGAGCCAGAGCCTTCCACCGTCCAGCTGCCGTCCAGGCCGCGAGGAGGTGGCGACACCACCAGCGGGCAGACCGGGGTCTTGACGGTTACCGGCATGGCGCCGTAGCTGACGGCCGTCGGTGTACCCGCGAGGGTCTGGGCCAGCGCGCGAGCACAGGCCATCAGCGGCATCACATAAAGCAGGTTGAGGCCGTCCACCTCGGCGCAGTCGCCCACAGCGTAGATGTTGGCGTGGGAAGTCTGCAGCTGTCGGTTCACCACCACCCCGCGATTCACCGCGAGTCCGGCCACAGCGGCCAGTTCTACGCGCGGCCGCAGGCCAACGGCAGACACCACCAGGTCACAGGGAATTCGCGTGCCGTCGGACAGATGAGCCTCAAGCTCGTCGCCCGCGTGATCGAGGCGGGTCAGCACCGGTCCCAGGTGGAAACGCGCACCGAGGCTTTCCAGGCCAGCTTGCACCGCTGCAGCCGCGGCCGGGTGCAACAGGCCCGGCATGACCTGCTCACAAGGCGCCACCAGTTCGACCTGCAAGCCGCCGAGGCTGAGATCGTTGGCGAACTCGCAGCCGATCAGCCCGGCGCCCAGGATCAACACGCGGCGCTTGCCGGCGGCCGCAGCGCGGAAGCGGGCGTAATCCTCCAGGTCGTTGATGGGAAAGACCGCGTCCTGGGCATTGCCCTCCACCGGCACACGAATGGTATCCGCGCCCCAGGCCAGCACCAGGTCGCGGTACTCCACAGCCTCTTCGCCAATCCACAGGCGCTTGTGGCCGGGATCGATGCCAGTGATGCGTGTATGGGTACGCACCTCCGCCTTGAGTTGGTCGGCCATGGCCCCCGCCTCGGCCATGGCCAGGCCGTCGGCATCCTTGTTCTTGCCGAAACCGGTGGACAGCATCGGCTTGGAGTACGAGCGACCGTCATCGGCGCTGATCAGCAACAGCGGGGTCTCGCTGTCCAGCTTGCGGAATTCCTTGGCCAGGTTGTAGCCGGCCAGGCCGGTACCGACGATTACCACGGGTGCACTCATCACTCACTCCTGCTCGGGCAAAAACGACGCGACGGCCCGAAGGCCGTCACTTGAATGGGGCTGACGGCTCAGGCGATTTCGATCATCTCGAAGTCGATCTTGCCGACACCGCAATCGGGGCAGACCCAGTCCGGCGGGATATCCTCCCAGCGCGTGCCTGGGGCGATGCCCTCTTCAGGCAGACCTTCGGCTTCGTTGTAGATGAAGCCACAGACGATGCACTGCCACTTGCGCATGACCACCCCCGCGAACGCGGAAACTCGATGTGAAGCTACTCCAAAGCCCGATTACCGCCAAGCATCGACGGAAGGCGCCAATCAGAGGGTAGGCTGCGAAGGCGCAGCGCGGCGCCTGATGCGTGATGCCCCCTCTCCATTACGGGAAAGGGCCAGGAAGAGGGGGACACCCTTTAGATCAGGCGATCTCGATCATCTCGAAGTCCAGCTTGCCAACGCCACAGTCAGGGCACAGCCAGTCTGTCGGCACATCCTCCCAACGGGTACCCGCAGGGATGCCCTCATCAGGCCAGCCCTGGGTTTCGTCATAGACCAGGCCACAGACAACGCATTGCCACTTCTTCATCACTCGCTACCTCGGTGTTCAGACTTTCCCGACCTGCGCGCCAGAAGGCACTTGCTCGGTCGCTTCGGGGCGTTTTACTGGTTCGACCGTCCCTTCGCAAGCCCCTGCGGAGGGCGCCGGCTTTGGTTAGCATGCTAAGATCTGCGCCGTCGTCCACCGCCCATGTCCACCACCGTGCCCCACGCCGTCCTTGCCCATCCCCCCCGCTGGCTGAGTGCCGCGCAACTGCATCCCACGCCCGCAGCCTGCGTGCGTGACTGGCTGTTCGACCAGGGTTCCCTGACCCGCCGCCTGACCGCCCTCTCCGACAATGCCTTCAGCGTAACGCCACTGGTGGAAGGCTGGCAGCCCCTGCGCGCGGACGAGTGCACAGCGCTCGGCATCCCCTGCGGCAGCCTCGGCTGGGTCCGTGAGGTATACCTGCGCGGTCATGGGGAGGTCTGGGTATTCGCCCGCAGCGTAGCGGCGCGCAGTGCCCTCGAAGGCTCTGGTCTTGACCTGCACCAGCTCGGCAGCCGCTCCCTCGGCGAGTTGCTGTTCAGCGATCGTGCCTTCGACCGGGGGGCCATGGAGGTCGCCCGCTACCCGGCCGCCTGGCTGCCCAGCGAGGTCCGTGATGAACGCCTGTGGGGGCGTCGCTCCTGCTTCACGCGCGGCGAGCTCGGGGTGCTGGTGGCGGAAATCTTCCTTCCGGCCCTCTGGCGCGCGGCGGGGATCGAGACCGTATAATCCGGCCCTTCGAGCCTGTTTACGATCTCGCGAGCTAGAGAAGAACAAGGCGAGAATGGCTGAGGGCGCGGAGTTTACGAGCTGTAAATGAGCAAGCCCGATGCCATTCTCAACGCAGTTATTCCGACGCGCAGCAGATCGTAAAGCAGGCTCTTCGAAGGGAGAGCCGTCGATGTACCTCACGCTGCTGCAATCGCTGAACCGCCTGCATCCCCGCGCCATGGACTTCATCCAGCTGGCGCGCCTGGACAAGCCCATCGGCATCTACCTGCTGCTCTGGCCGACCCTCTGGGCCCTGTGGGTCGCTGCTGAAGGCATACCCAGCCTGAAGAACCTGGTGATCTTCGTCCTCGGCGTGAACCTCATGCGCGCTGCCGGCTGCGTGATCAATGACTTCGCCGACCGCAAGGTCGATGGCCACGTCACACGCACCAGGGCGCGCCCGCTGGCAAGCGGCCGCATCACCGCCCGCGAGGCCCTGGTGTTCTTCGCCGTGCTGGTGGCCGCAAGTTTCGTCCTGGTGCTGTTCACCAACAGCACGACCATCTGGCTGTCCTTCGGCGGACTGGCGCTGGCGGCCTGCTATCCCTTCATGAAGCGCTACACCTACTACCCGCAGGTGGTGTTGGGGGCTGCGTTCTCCTGGGGCATGCCGATGGCCTTCACCGCCGAAACCGGCGAGCTGCCTGCCGCCGCCTGGCTGCTGTACATCGCCAACCTGTTGTGGACGGTCGCCTACGACACTTATTACGCGATGACCGACCGAGAAGACGACCTGAAGATCGGCGTGAAATCCACCGCCATCCTGTTTGGCGATGCCGACCGGCTGATCATCGCCACCCTCCAGGGGCTGGCGCTGCTGTGCCTGTTACTGGCCGGAAACCGCTTCGGGCTGGGACTGGCTTTCCACCTCGGGCTGCTGGTGGCGGCAGCCTGCTTCGCCTGGGAATACTGGAGCACCCGCACGCGTGACCCCCAGGTCTGCTTCAAGGCCTTCCTGCACAACCACTGGGCGGGGCTGGCGATCTTCCTGGGTATCGCCGCCGACTACGCGCTGCGCTGAGCAGCGCGTAGCACCCACCTTGCCATCTGGTCAGTAGGCTTCCGGCTTGGCAACGTGCCAGACGCCCATCTTGCCGTCGCCGGTGACATCTCCCGGCTTCTTGTCCATGACGAAGGTGTAGACCGGTTTGCCGTCGTAAGCCCACTGCATCGAGCCGTCGTCACGCTTCACCAGGCTCCACTCACCTTCGGCCTTGGCGCCAGCCTCGGCCATCAAGGGCGGCCAGTTCTGCGCACATTGCCCATTGCAGGCAGACATGCCACTGGTGTCCTTGTCGTAGGTGTAGAGCGTCATGCCCTTGGCATCGACCAGCATGCCGTCCTTCTCCATCGCGGGCTCGGCCGCCAGACCAATCAGCGAAAAACTCAGCAGCGCACCCGCAAGCAATGGAGCGATTCGGCAGTGATTCTTTTTCATTTTGTGCCTCTTCTCGGAGTGGGAAACAACAGCCCGGCGGCTGCGATCACAACCGGAGGTCACAGCAAGCACTGCAGCGATCAAGCTTCTCGCCAGGCTCCAGGTCGCCCCTTTCCCAACGGCGACCTCCTTCAGCATAGACACGGCAGCGACTACATTCAGGTGTCACATGCCTGCAATAATTCCGTTATCTAATGCGGCGCAATCAGTCATACATGCGACCCGAGGCCTGAACATGGTTGGCAAGAACATCCTGATAGTCGACGACGAAGCGCCGATTCGCGAGATGATCGCCGTGGCCCTCGAAATGGCCGGCTACGACTGCCTGGAGGCGGAGAACACGCAGCAGGCCCATGCCATCATCGTCGACCGCAAGCCCGATCTGATCCTCCTCGATTGGATGCTGCCCGGCACCTCCGGCATCGAACTGGCCCGCCGCCTGAAGCGCGACGACCTCACCAGCGACATCCCGATCATCATGCTCACCGCCAAGGGTGAAGAGGACAACAAGATCCAGGGCTTGGAAGTCGGCGCTGACGATTACATCACCAAACCCTTTTCCCCGCGCGAGCTGGTTGCCCGCCTCAAGGCCGTGCTGCGCCGTGCCGGCCCCAGCGACGGCGAAGCGCCGATCGCCATCGGCGGACTGCTGCTCGACCCGATCAGCCATCGCGTGACCATCGACGGCAAGCCCGCCGAGATGGGCCCGACCGAATATCGACTGTTGCAGTTCTTCATGACCCACCAGGAGCGCGCCTACACACGCGGCCAGTTGCTCGACCAGGTCTGGGGCGGCAACGTCTATGTCGAGGAGCGCACGGTGGACGTGCATATCCGCCGGCTGCGCAAGGCCCTGGGCGATGCCTACGAAAATCTGGTTCAGACTGTCCGCGGTACCGGCTATCGTTTCTCCACCAAAAGCTGAAACCCGGGCCTTCGGGCCGTCGACAAGGATGCGATAGGTGAATCAAGACTGGCGCGGCGCTCTCATCCGCCGCCTGCTACTGCTGATCGCCGCCTGCCTGCTGGTGGGCCTGGTCACCGGTGAATATGGCTGGGCGCTGGCGGTCGGCCTCGGCGCCTACCTGGGCTGGACCCTGGTGCAACTGCTGCGCCTCTACAAGTGGCTGAAGGAGCACACCCCCGACGAACCGCCACCAGATGGCTACGGCCTGTGGGGCGAGGTGTTCGACAGCATCTATCACCTGCAACGCCGCGACCAGCGCGTACGTGGCCGCCTGCAGGCCGTCATCGACCGCGTCCAGGAATCCACCGCTGCCCTCAAGGACGCCGTGGTGATGCTCGACAGCGAAGGCAACCTGGACTGGTGGAACCGCGCCGCGGAGACCCTGCTCGGCCTCAAGACACCGCAGGACAGCGGCCAGCCGGTGACCAACCTGATTCGCCATCCGCGCTTCAAGGAATACTTCGAGCAAGGCAACTACCAAGAGGCCCTGGAACTGCCTTCACCGGTCAATGACCGTGTGCGGCTGCAGTTCTACATCACCCGATACGGCAACAGCGAACACCTGATGCTGGTGCGCGACGTGACCCGCATTCACCAACTGGAGCAGATGCGCAAGGACTTCGTCGCCAACGTTTCCCACGAACTGCGCACCCCGCTGACGGTGATCGCCGGTTACCTGGAAACCCTGCTCGACAACGTCGAAGACGTGAACCCGCGCTGGACCCGTGCCCTGCAGCAGATGCAGCAACAGGCCGGGCGCATGCAGAACCTGCTCAACGACCTGCTCCTGCTGGCCAAGCTGGAAGCCACCGACTACCCCTCGGACAACCAGCCGGTCGCCGTCGACCTGATACTGCTCTCGATCAAGGCCGATGCCCTCGCGTTCTCCGGCAACCGTCACCACCGCATCAGTCTGGAGGCCGACCACAACTACAAGCTGCGTGGCAGCGAGGCAGAGCTGCGCAGCGCCTTCTCCAACCTGATCTTCAACGCCGTCAAGTACACCCCGGACGAAGGTGAGATCCGCATCCGCTGGTGGGGTGACGAGCAGGGTGCGCACCTCAGCGTGCAGGACAGCGGCATCGGCATAGAAGCCAAGCACCTGCCACGCCTCACCGAGCGCTTCTATCGCGTCGACTCCAGCCGCAACAGCAATACCGGCGGCACCGGCCTGGGCCTGGCCATCGTCAAGCATGTGCTGATCCGCCACCGTGCCCGCCTGGACATCAGCTCCGTGCTACACCACGGCAGCACCTTCACCTGCCATTTCCCGCCCACCCAGGTGGTCAAGCGCAGCTGATCCGGGCGGTGAGCCCGCCCGCTCGCACGCCCAGATCACTTGCAAACTCGGGGCCCAGCCTTCACTCTTAGCCGGTCATTCGCACGCAACAGCCCCCAATGGACCCTTCCCCCAGTACCAGCTTCCTGACTTACTTCGCCGATTTCGGCCTCATCCTGTTTGCCCTTTTCCTCGTGCTGCTCAACGGCTTCTTCGTGGCCGCCGAGTTTGCCATGGTCAAGCTGCGCTCCACCCGGGTGGAGGCTATTGCCGACCAGCACGGCTGGCGCGGGCGCATCCTGCGCACTGTGCACAACCAGCTGGATGCCTACCTTTCCGCCTGCCAGCTGGGCATCACCCTGGCCTCCCTGGGCCTCGGCTGGGTCGGTGAGCCGGCCTTCGCTCATCTGCTACAGCCGCTGCTCAGCTACATCGGGATCGAGTCGGAGAAGCTGGTCCACGGCATCGCCTTCTTCACCGCGTTTTTCATCATCTCCTACCTGCACATCGTGGTAGGCGAGCTGGCGCCCAAGTCCTGGGCGATCCGCAAGCCCGAACTGGTGTCGCTGTGGACTGCTGCGCCGCTGTATGCCTTCTACTGGCTGATGTACCCGGCGATCTGGCTGCTCAACGCCAGCGCCAACACCATCCTGCGCATCGCTGGCCAGGGCGAACCCGGCCCGCATCACGAGCATCACTACAGCCGCGACGAACTCAAGCTGATCCTCCACTCCAGCCGCGCCCGCGACCCCAGCGACCAGGACATGCGCGTGCTGGCCTCGGCAGTCGAGATGGGCGAACTGGAAGTCGTCGACTGGGCCAACTCGCGGGAGGACCTGATCTTCCTCGAGCATGATGCCCCGCTGGCCGACATCCTCACGATCATCCGTCGCCACAAGTACAGCCGCTATCCGGTCTTCGACAGTCGCAAGGGCGAGTTCATCGGCATCCTGCACATCAAGGACCTGCTGCTGGCGCTCGCGGCCCTGGACAGCCTGCCGGAGACCTTCGACCTGGCCGAACTGACCCGTCCGGTCGAGCACGTCACCAAGCACATGCCGCTATCACGCCTGCTGGAGCAGTTCCGCCAGGGCGGCGCGCACTTCGCCCTGGTCGAGGAGGCGGACGGCAAAGTGGTGGGCTTCCTGACCATGGAAGACGTGCTGGAAGTGCTGGTCGGCGATATCCAGGACGAACACCGCAAGACCGAACGCGGCGTGCTTGCCTATCAGCCAGGCAAACTGCTGGTGCGCGGCGACACCCCGCTGTTCAAGGTCGAGCGCCTGCTGGGTATCGACCTGGATCATGTCGAGGCCGACACCCTCGCCGGCCTGATCTACGAAAGCCTCAACCGCGTCCCGGAAGAGGAAGAAGTGCTGGAAACCGAAGGCCTGCGCATCATCGTGAAGAAGATGAAGGGTCCGAAGATCGTCCTGGCCAAGGTGCTCAAGCTGGATTGAGCACCAGACCCTGAGGGCCGCAGGCCGCCCTCCAGGCCCCTGCAATTCCCAGCTGCCCCAACCCTCTTCCGGAGGGCAAGGGGGCAGGTTGTGCATGGGATACGCTCCCTACTCCCCACCCACCGCGAAGTTCGGCAAGGTGTCCACCGGCTGGGCGAACTGAAAGGGGATCGACTCCAGCGCGAGGCCCATGTTGCGCTGCACGACGAAGTGCAGGTGCGGGCCGGTGCTATTGCCAGTGTTTCCCGAGCGCGCGATATGTTCGCCAATCATCACGTGCTGCCCTTCCTGCACCTGCACCGAGCCACGCATCAGGTGCAGGTAGACCCCCATGGTGCCGTCGTCATGCAGGATGCGCACGAAGTTACCCGAAGGATTATTGCCCCGACCGCTCTGGTTGTTCTCGGTCTTCACCACCACGCCGGGGCGCGCTGCAATGATCGGGGTGCCCTCCGGCATGGCGATGTCCAGGGCATAGCGGCCCTTGGGCGTGAAGTGGCTGTAGCGACCGTTGGCGCCCTGGGTGAGGCGGAAGGGGCCACCACGCCAGGGTAGCGGGTAACGGTAGAGCGCCGGCTGCTGCCGCGGATCGCCGAGGGCATAGCGCAGCTTGGGCTTGTAGTGCATGGGGCGAGAGGCGTCCGCAGGTGCCAGCGTGGCCATGCGCATGGAGCTGCGCGGCGCCAGCACCCAGCGAATCGGCTTGCCTGGCGCACCGGAAACGTTCTGAGCCTGCTCGATGCGCAGCTCCACTTCCACTGGCGCGTACAGCTCGTTGCGCAGCAGCAGGGTTTCACCCGCAGCATGCTTCTTGGTTTCCAGTTTCACCGCGAGGTCGAGGCGTTCGACCATACGGTCGCGGAAGACGAACACCTGCGCACCGGCCACGGCCTGGTCGGTATAGGTCACCACGCCATTGGCGTCGGTGTACTTGTAAATGGTCAGCGCCGAGGCAGGCAGTGCCGCCGTCAGCAGAACCGAAAGGAAGAAGAGTCGTCCTGGCATCTCGGATTGTTTTTTCCTGAGCTCCCGAAAGCCGAAGACTAGCAGCGCCGCCAGCCGTCCGCGAGACACTGGCAGTCCGGCTGTGACGCGGTTGGCTTGGTGTTCACGCCCCGGGGACGAAATGCTTCTGCGTCGTGCCTCGGGCAATCAGGCGCGACAGGTAATCCAGCTTCTGCGGATCGCGGTCGACGAAGCGGAAGGTCAATTGCAGCCATTCGCTGTCCGGCCTGGGCTCCAGCGCCGCCACGGCGTGCAGGTAGCCATTGAGCCGAGCGACTTCGCCGCCCTCGCCCTGCTCTAGGTCGAGCACCGCGCTTTCAAGCACCTGCGGCAGCAGCTCGCTGCGCTTCACCACCAGCTGGGCATCCTTCAGGCTGAGCGCCTTGATCAAGCAGCCAAGAACCCCTGCGGGCAAGCGCAACTGGGCCTGGCCACGCCCACCGGGAGCCTGTGCGGCAGCCTTGGCCGAAGGGGTTGGCGCCATGGGCCGGGCAACGGGAGCTGCAGGGTTAACAGCAGGCTTGATCACCTCGGCCTTGCCGCCCGTCAACGCTGCCAGGGAGTCGTTGGCGAAGCCTCCGGCATTGGGCAGCCTGGGTGCAGCAGCCGCAGCCAGACGTTCGAGCTTGCCAGTGCGGGCCAGGGCCTTCTTGACCTTGGTGACCAGCTGATCGTTGGAAAAGGGTTTGCCGATGTAGTCGGTGACACCGGCCTGGATGGCCTGGATGACGTTCTCCTTGTCGCCACGGCTGGTCACCATGATGAAGGGCGTCGTCTTCAGGGCGTCCTGCTCACGGCACCAGCTGAGCAGCTCCAGGCCCGACAGCTCGGGCATTTCCCAGTCGCAGAGAATCAGGTCGACGGTTGCGCGGGCGAGGAACTGCTGGGCCTTGCGCCCATTGATGGCTTCCTCGATCTGGATGCCGGGCAAGTGATCACGCAGGCCTTTTTTCACCAGATCGCGAATAAACGATGCGTCATCCACCACCAGCACATTGACCTTGCTCATCGACCGCCCCCCGGAAAACGGCCCTAAGCATAGCCTCGCCTGATAGCTGTTTGCCAAGTCTGTTTCCGCTCACGACTTGCCGATCACCTGCCAGAAACGAAAACGCCCGGCCAAGACCGGGCGCTTCTGTACGAAGGCGATCAGTTGCCGCCGTTGCCCTGCACTTCTTCCTGCATGCGAGCCAGCCCCAAGTGCCGGACGTCTGTGCCGCGCACGAGGTAGATCACCAGCTCGGCGATGTTGCGCGCATGGTCGCCGATCCGCTCCAGCGAACGCAGCGCCCAGATGACATTGAGCACACGGCTGATGGCGCGCGGGTCTTCCATCATGTAGGTCACCAGCTCGCGCAACGCGGTCTTGTACTCGCGGTCGATGGTCTTGTCGTACTTGGCCACCGAGAGCGCCAGGTCGGCATCGAAGCGGGCGAAAGCGTCCAGGGCCTCCTGGACCATCTTGCGCACCTGGTCGCCGATATGCCGCACTTCGACATAGCCGCGCGGCGACACACCTTCCTCGCAAAGCTGGATGGCGCGGCGGGCGATCTTCGAGGCTTCGTCACCGATGCGCTCGAGGTCGATCACCGACTTGGAGATGCTGATGATCAGGCGCAGGTCGGAGGCCGCAGGCTGGCGGCGGGCAAGGATGCGCACGCACTCTTCGTCGATGTTGCGCTCCATCTGGTTGATCTGGTCATCGACTTCACGAACCTGCTGGGCCAGACCGGAGTCGGCATCGATCAGTGCGGTGACGGCATCGTTGACCTGCTTTTCGACGAGGCCGCCCATCGCCAGGAGGTGGCTGCGCACTTCCTCCAGTTCGGCGTTGAACTGCTGGGAGATGTGATGGGTGAGGCTGTCTTTGTCGATCATCTTGATGTCCTTGGGCGTGCGTCTGTCTCCCCACTCCCGTCGGGAGTGGGGCCGGGGGCGAGGGATACCCGGCACGGCCTGCGATATCCCTCACCCTAAGCCTCTCCCAGAGGGAGAGGGGACGGTCCTGGTTAACCGTAACGACCGGTGATGTAGTCTTCAGTCTGCTTCTTGGCCGGGTTGGTGAACAGCGTATCGGTATCGCCGAACTCGATCAGCTTGCCCATGTACATGAAGGCGGTGTAGTCGGAAACGCGCGCCGCCTGCTGCATGTTGTGGGTCACGATGACGATGGTGTACTTGTTCTTCAGCTCGTAGATCAGCTCTTCCACCTTGAGGGTGGAGATCGGGTCCAAGGCCGAGCAGGGCTCGTCGAGCAGCAGAACCTCGGGCTCGACCGCAATGGTGCGGGCGATGACCAGGCGCTGCTGCTGGCCGCCGGAGAGGCCGAGGGCGGATTCGTGCAGGCGGTCCTTGACCTCGTCCCACAGCGCCGCGCCCTTGAGGGCCCATTCGACGGCTTCATCGAGCACGCGCTTCTTGTTGATGCCCTGGATGCGCAAGCCGTAGACGACGTTCTCGTAGATGCTCTTGGGGAACGGGTTGGGCTTCTGGAACACCATGCCCACGCGGCGGCGCAGCTCGGCCACGTCTTCGCCCTTGCGGTAGATATCCTTGCCGTCCAGGCGGATCTCGCCGTCGACGCGGCAGCCATCGACCAGGTCGTTCATGCGATTGAAGCAGCGCAGCAGGGTGGACTTGCCGCAGCCGCTCGGGCCGATGAAGGCGGTAACGCGCTGCTTCGGGATGTTCATGGCGACGTTGTGCAGCGCCTGCTTGTCACCGTAGAACAGGCTCAGGCCCGGGACTTCCAGGGCGACGGTTTCTTCCGCCAGGCGCAGGTTCTGCTTGTCGCGGCCGAGGGCGGAGATGTTGACGCCGTGGCTGTGGGATTCGTGTTGCATGCTGTGCTCCACTTTCTAACTCGGTTTCACCCGCCAGGCGCGAGCGCTGCTCAGCGCCTGCGGGTCGATATTGTGCGAGCCCGGGCTCGCGTCTTTGAATGTCTTAGCTGTCCAGCGCCTTGTACTTCTCGCGCAGGTGGTTACGGATGGCCACGGCGGAGAAGTTGAGCAGCGCGATCACCAGCACCAGCAGCAACGCGGTGGCGTACACCAACGGCCGCGCGGCCTCGACGTTCGGGCTCTGGAAGCCGACGTCGTAGATGTGGAAGCCCAGGTGCATGATCTTCTGGTCCAGGTGCAGGTAGGGGTAGTTGCCATCCAGCGGCAGGCTGGGCGCCAGCTTCACCACACCCACCAGCATCAGCGGGGCCACCTCACCGGCGGCACGGGCCACGGCGAGGATCAGGCCGGTCATCATGGCCGGGCTGGCCATGGGCAGCACGACTTTCCATAGGGTCTCGGCCTTGGTCGCGCCGAGGGCCAGGGAGCCTTCGCGCACGGCACGCGGAATCCGCGCCAGGCCTTCCTCGGTGGCGACGATCACCACCGGCACGGCGAGGATCGCCAGAGTCAGCGAAGCCCAGAGCAAGCCCGGCGTACCGAAGGTGGGCGCCGGCGCCGCTTCGGGGAAGAACAGCCGGTCGATGGAGCCGCCCAGCACATAGACGAAGAAGCCCAGACCGAACACGCCGTAGACGATGGCCGGAACGCCTGCCAGGTTGTTCACCGCGATACGGATCACGCGGGTCAACAGGCCCTGCTTGGCGTACTCGCGTAGGTAGATGGCGGCGATCACGCCGAACGGGGTCACGATCACCGCCATGATCAGGGTCATCATCACGGTGCCGAAGATGGCCGGGAAGATACCGCCCTCGGTGTTGGCCTCACGCGGGTCGTCCGCGAGGAACTCCCAGAGCTTGGTGAAGTAGAAACCCAGCTTGTCGAACAGGCCCATGCTGTTGGGCTGATAGGCGTGCACCACCTTGCCGAGAGTGATTTCCTGCTCCTGGCCACCCGCTTCGCGCACCACCACGCTGTCGCGGTTGAATTCCTGGTGCAGGGACATCAGCTGGCTTTCCAGCGCCTTGTAGCGGGCATCCAGCGCGGCGCGTTCGGCAGCGATGTCGGCCTGGGCCGCATCATCCAGCTCCCCCTTGAGCTCCAGCTTGCGAGTTTCCAGACGCAAGCGCTCGAGGCCATGGTTGATGGCGCCGATTTCCTTCTTCTCCAGCCTGTAGAGTTGGTCGTACAGATCATTGACCCGCTGCAGGCGTTTCTGCAGCTCCGGCATCACGGCCTCGCCCTCTGCGACGACCTTGCCACTTTCCTTCACGCTCACCAGACGACCGTAGAAATTGCCCCACTCGCGGCGCTCCATGGCCACCAGTTCGGCAGGGGTCTTCTGCTCTTGCAGCCAGTCACCCACCACCCAGGTAAAGTCGCTGCCGTAGACGTCGCGGTTACCGACCTTGAGCAGCTCACGGGTCATGAACTCCGGGCCGTCCTCGGGTACCGGGAGGCCGGCGCCCTTGAGGCGGGCACGCGAGACTTCCTCGACCTGCACCGCCTCGGCAATCACCTGCTTGGCGGGCTGGCCCGGTACCACGTAAGTGGCCTCAACCAGATCGGCCGGCCAGAAGTGGCCAAGGCCACGCGTGGCGATCACAGCTAGCAGGCCGATGGTCATGATGACTGCGATGGATACCGCGCCACCGCTCATCCAGACGCCTGGTGCGCCGCTCTTGATCCAGTTTTTCAGGGAAACCTGCTTCACGGATTTCTCCAACTCTTTAGGCTTTCAACTCCTCCCGCCCAAGGGCCGGAGGATTCATGTTTTGTTCCCTTCTCCCACCGGGGAAGAAGGGCAGAAGCGCCTCTGCCGAGGCGCGTTTTCATAGAGACGCGTACTTCTTGCGCAGCCGCTGGCGGATCAGCTCGGCCAGGGTGTTCATCACGAAGGTGAAGGTCAGCAGCACCAGCGAGGCGAGGAACAGCACGCGGTAGTGAGTGCCGCCCACTTCGGACTCGGGCATTTCCACGGCCACGTTGGCGGCCAGGGTGCGCATGCCTTCGAAGATGTTCACTTCCATCACCGGGGTGTTGCCGGTGGCCATCAGCACGATCATGGTCTCGCCCACGGCACGGCCGAGGCCGATCATCAGCGCCGAGAAAATGCCCGGGCTGGCAGTGAGCAGGACCACGCGGGTCATGGTCTGCCACGGCGTGGCGCCCAGTGCGAGGGAACCGTAGGTGAGGCTCCGCGGCACGCTGAAAACGGCGTCTTCGGCGATGGAGAAGATGTTCGGGATCACCGCGAACCCCATGGCCAGGCCGACGATCAGGGCGTTGCGCTGGTCGTAGGTGATGCCCAGGTCATTGCTGATCCACATGCGCATGTCACCACCGAAGAACCAGTTCTCCAGCAACGGGCTCATGCCCAGGGCGAACCAGGCGGTGAAGCCAACGACAGGAATCAGGATCGCCGCTTCCCAGCCATCCGGCACACGCAGGCGGATCGACTCCGGCAGGCGGCTCCAAATAAAGCCAGCCAGCAGGATGCCGATCGGCGTCAGCAGCAGCAGGCTGAAGATGCCTGGCAGATGGCCTTCCACATAAGGTGCCAGGAACAGGCCGGCGAAGAAGCCGAGGATCACGGTCGGCAAGGCTTCCATCAGCTCAATGACCGGCTTGACCTTGCGGCGCATGGCCGGAGCCATGAAATAGGCGGTATAGATCGCCGCGGCAATGGCCAGCGGCGCGGCCAGCAGCATGGCGTAGAAGGCCGCCTTGAGGGTGCCGAAGGTCAGCGGAGCCAGGCTCAGCTTAGGCTCGAAATCAGTGTTGGCCGCAGTGGACTGCCAGACATGCTTGGGCTCGTCATAGCTCTCGTACCACACCTTGCCCCACAGTGCGCTCCAGGATACTTCCGGGTGCGGGTTGTGCAGGCGGAACGGCAGCAGCTGGTTGCCCTCCTCCACCACCACGCGGTTTGCGCGCGGCGACAGGGCCATCAGACCGGCGCCATCGGTGACCTGCTCAGTCAGTAGGGTCCGGCCGGCGGTGCTGTGGAAAACCCCCAGCTTGCCGCTGGCATCCAGAGCGATGAAGCCTTTGCGACGCTCTTCGGGGCTGATCTGCACGATGGCCGCATCGCCCAGCTGGAAGTCGCGGATGCGCTTCAGGCGCGGCTCGCCATCCGGATCGCGGGCCATGAACCACTGGGCGATTCCGCCCTTGGAGTCACCGACCATCAGGGAGATACCGCCCAGCAGCAGACCGCTGGCTGTGACGTCGCTATCGCCATCCTCGAGCAGTTTGTAGCGGCCGTTCAAGGATTTGCCGGTGAGGCTGAACACGTCCACCTGGGAGCGGCCGTTCAGGACATAAAGCCATTGCTGGCGTGGGTCGGCGAAGATCGCCTTGATCGGCTCGACCATCTGCGGCAACTGGATGCTGTTCTGCTCCAGGGTGGTTTCCCCGGTCAGCATGTTTTCCACGCTGGCCAGCTCCTGGACGTGCAGCTCGTTGCCGCTGGAGCCAGCCAGCAGCAAGGTGTCGTCATTCACGCTGACCGCTACGTGTTCCAGTGCGTGCCCGTTCGCATTCAGGGCAACCGGGGCCTCGCCGTAGGGGAAGCTCACCTGCGGGGTGATCACACGCTGGTTGTCGGGGTAGGTGACCTTGTAACTGTGCTTGAACAGCAGCACCTGGCCATTGGACAGGCCCAGAGCCACCAGCGGGCTGCCGGGCTGGTCCTGGCCGATCGAGGAAACGACGACGCCGGCCGGCAGGGGTAGCTTGACCCGATTCAGTTCAGCCCCGTCCTTGACGGCGAAGAACAGCGCCTCGCCCTTGTCGGATACGCGCACGCCGACCTGGTTCTGCTCTTCCACCGCCAGCAGCAGCGGCTTGCCGGCGTCCTGCTGCAGCCAGGCCGGGCTCTGGGCCTTCTTTGCGGTCAGCTCGGCGCCCTGGAAGAGCGGCAGCACCACATAGGCCAGGTAGAAGAAGATCAGGGTGATGGCCCCGAGAACGGCAAGGCCACCAACCAGCACATACCAGCGGGTCAGGCGGTCCTTCAACGCACGGATACGACGCTTGCGCTGCAGGGCAGGCGTATTGAAGTCGATCCGGGCGGGGTTCTTCGGGGTCGTGATGGAGTTGGCCAGGTCAGTCATGGATTCGGGCTCTGTTGCCACAGGCTGCTCGTGGGGGCTCTTGGATTCGCGAAGAGCCTACGACCAACATGTGACAGAAAAATTACAGCGAGTTGACGTGGCGAAGCCCACCCTGAGCGACATGCCGGGCGGGCCTCTGCGTCGGGGGTCTCCCGCCGCCTTTGCGTCCTTGCGGAGCGGCACATGTGGGCCGCTCCCCTATCCGGGCTGGATTACAGGCCCAGATCCTTCAGCGTCTTCTCGGCCACCTTGGCCGGAACCGGGATGTAGCCGTCCTTGACGACAACTTCCTGGCCTTGCTTGGACAGCACCAGCTTGACGAACTCAGCCTCCAGCGGGGCCAGCGGCTTGTTCGGCGCCTTGTTCACGTACACGTAGAGGAAACGGGACAGCGGGTAGCTGCCGTTCAGCGCGTTCTGCTCGTTATCCTCGACGAACGGACCACCTTCCTTCTTGGCCAGGGCAACAGTCTTCACGCTGGAAGTCTTGTAGCCAATGCCGGAATAGCCAATGCCGTTCAGCGACTGACTGATGGACTGCACCACGGAAGCGGAGCCCGGTTGTTCGTTCACGTTAGCCTTGAAGTCGCCTTTGCACAGGGCTTCTTCCTTGAAGTAACCGTAGGTGCCGGACACCGAGTTACGGCCGAACAGCTGGATCGGCTTGGAGGCCAGATCGCCTGTCACACCGATATCGCCCCAGGTCTTGGCGTCGCTCTTGCCACCGCACAGACGGTTGGCGGAGAAGATCGCATCAACCTGCTGCATGGTCAGGCCTTTGATGGGGTTGTCCTTGTGCACGAAGATCGCCAGGGCGTCCACGGCCACCGGGATGGCGGTCGGCTTGTAGCCATATTTCTCTTCGAACGCCTGCAGCTCGACGTCCTTCATCTTGCGGCTCATCGGGCCCAGGTTGGCGGTACCTTCGGTCAGAGCCGGCGGCGCGGTGGAAGAACCGGCGGCCTGGATCTGAATGTTCACGTTCGGGTACTCGCGCTTATAAGCCTCGGCCCACAGGGTCATCAGGTTGGCCAGGGTATCGGAGCCAACGCTGGAGAGGTTGCCGGAGACGCCAGTGGTTTTCTGGTAGGCCGGAATGGCCGGGTCGACAGCAGCGACCGCGCTGGCGGTAGCAACGCCGGCGGCGACGAAGGTCAGGGCCGCCATCAAACGCTTCAGTTTCATGCCTTGCTCCTAAGCAGGACGGAGTTGAATGGAACGGGGGCCAGTATCGGCAGGCCGCATGAACACTCTATGAATGGATTGTGACAATTGGATGAAAGGCCATCACTCCGATGTCAGCAACTAGGCAGAGGGATGCAAAGGCAGGCCGGCTCCCCTCTACCACTTGCGGGAGAGGGGGCGGGGGAGAGGGGCTAGTGTCGGAGCGGCATAAAGGCAGAAAGCGCCGCGGGCAACCTGGCGTTGTCTGCGACGCAGGACGATCAGCGTCCTTTCTTCAGCAGGTACAGGCCGATCAACATGGCCACGCCGCACAGGGTGGCCACGTAGTAAGCCGGGCCCAGGCTGTCCCACTTCATCAGCAGGGATACCACCATCGGCGTCAAGCCACCGAAGATGGCGTAGGCCAGGTTGTAGGAAAACGACAGCCCGGAGAAACGCACGACCGGCGGGAACGCCTTGACCATAACGTACGGCACGGCGCCGATGGTGCCGACAAACAGGCCGGTCAGCGCATAGAGCGGGAACAGCCAGTCCGGATGCGCCTTCAGGCTGGTGTAGAAGGTCCAGGAGCTGATGGCCAGCAGCAAGCCGCCGACCAGGAAAGTACGCCCGGCACCGACGCGGTCAGCCAGCGCACCGGAGGCCACGCAGCCAATCGATAAGAGCACGATGGCCAGGCTGTTGGCCTTGAGTGCCGTGGCGGCATCGAAGCCATAAACGGTCTGCAGCAGGGTCGGGGTCATCAGGATCACGACGACGATGCCGGCCGACAGCACCCAGGTCAGCAGCATGGACAGCGCAATCGCGCCACGATGCTCGCGCAGCACTGTCTTCAGCGGAACCTCATCGGCCAGCGCCTTGCGCTGCTGCATTTCGGCGAATACGGGTGTCTCATGCAGCCAGCGGCGCAGGTACACGGAGAACAGGCCGAACACGCCACCAACCAGGAACGGCAGGCGCCAGGCCCACTCCTGCACCTCGGCCGGGGTGTAGAGCGTGTTGATCAGGGTCGCCATCAGCGAGCCCAGCAAGATCCCGGCAGTCAGGCCCGAAGTCAGGGTGCCGCAGGCATAGCCGGTATACCGTGCCGGTACGTGCTCAGCCACGAAAACCCAGGCACCTGGCACCTCACCGCCAATCGCCGCGCCCTGCACCACGCGCATCGCCAACAGCGCCAGCGGGGCCCAGATGCCGATCTGATCAAAGGTTGGCAACAGGCCCATCACCAGGGTCGGCACCGCCATGAGGAAGATGCTCAGGGTGAACATGCGCTTGCGCCCCAGCAGGTCGCCGAAGTGTGCCATGACGATGCCGCCCAGCGGACGCGCCAGGTAGCCTGCGGCGAAGATCCCGAAGGTCTGCAGCTGGCGCAGCCATTCCGGCATTTCCGCGGGGAAGAACAGCTTGCCGACCACCGCCGCGAAGAACACGAAAATGATGAAGTCGTAGAATTCCAGGGCACCGCCCAGTGCGGACAGCGACAGGGTTTTGTAATCGCTACGGGTCAGAGGGCGCGAAGCGGGCGCCTCGGAGGCAAGCACGGAAGACATGTTGGAATTCTCGAGGTAAGGCAGGGGCCGTGTATCCGCTGCATGGGCGGAAAATCGCTTCGCAACATATCAAAAAGCGCCAGATGTACACAGTCTTCGCCACAAATGCCTCCACGGCGCGACCCAGCGGTCGTCTCGCGCCGCCCCGACCTATATACTGCGCAGAGTTCAGCGCGGGTCGACGTGCAGTGGGTCGGCTGGCGCACCGGGTAGCTGGGGCAACACGCCCCCGCTCCATGCATTGGCGCCACAACCTTTATTCAGGCAATCCCCGCATGATCGACATCGAAGAAGAAGAAAACCTTACTCCCCAGGGCGACCTGGCCCTGCAGATCACCGCGCTGCCGCGCGAAACCAACGGTTTCGGCGACATCTATGGCGGCTGGCTGGTTTCCCAGATGGACCTGGCCGGCACCGCCATGGCCAGCAAGGTGGCCGCCGGCCGCGTGGCCACGGTGGCCATCGACCGCATGGCCTTCCTTGTACCAGTGGCAGTCGGTGCCCAGCTCTCCTTTTATACGCAAGCCCTGGAAATCGGTCGCAGCTCGATCCAGATGCTGGTCGAGGTGTGGAGCGACGACCCTCTCTCCAGCGAATGGCGCAAGGTCACCGAGGCGGTCTTCGTGTTCGTCGCCATCGACGGCAGCGGCCGCACCCGCCCGGTCCCGCCGCGCCGGGGCTGATACCTCCACAAGAATCCGCCCCAACGCCGCCCCTCTCCCTCCGGGGGCGGGGCAGGGGCGGGCCACCTTCGGGTGAGGGAATTCGTGTTCGGCACCGTTACGATCACTAGCACCTGCCCTTCCCTTACACCACTATTCAAACCTCAGCGCCAGCACCGGATGCAGCCGTGCAGCCCGCCGTGCCGGAGCCAGGCCGGCCGCCATGCCTACCAACGCCGACAGCAACAACGCCAGCAGCACCAGCGGTGGACTGAGACTGAGCGGCAGCCCCGGCACCAGCCAATGCAGCAGCACCAGCAGGCCCCCGGCAAGCAATACGCCCAGCACCCCGCCCAGTAGCGACAGCAGCGTCGCCTCTGCCAGGAACAGCCCCAGCACCTGCCGTGGCGCAGCACCCAAGGCTCGCAACAGGCCAATCTCGGCGGTCCGCTCGCCCACAGTGGTGGTCATGATAGTGAGGATGCCCACCGCCCCCACCAGCAGCGAAATACCACCCAGGGCGGAGATGCCCAGGCTAAGCGTGGCGAGGATTCGGTTCAGGCTGCCCAGCAGGTCGCTTTGCGAGGTCAGCCGGAAATCTTCGCGACCGTGGCGGGCAATCAACAGCTGACGCACCTGCTCGCTGAAACGCTCTGCCTGGATACCGCTATCGAACAACACATGGGCCTTGACCAAGCCATTGCGATTGAACAGGCGCTCCGCCCGGTCGACCGGAATATAGGCAATGTCATCGAGGTCGAAGCCGAGCAGGTTGCCCTTCTGTTCGATCACCCCGATCACCCGAAAACGCATACCGCCGACACGCACTCGCTGCCCCACCGGATTACGCGAACCAAACAGCTCCTGGCTCAAGCGATGGCCCAGGACCACATAAGGCGGCGTGCTACCGGATTGTGACTGGGGCAGAAACTGCCCCAGCGCCACCCGCGCCCTCCAGGCCTGCGCCAATTGGTGGCCGGTGCCCAGAATGTCGACCCGGCGCTTGCGCTGCCCGGCCTGGATATCGCCGTTGCCCTGGATGATGGGCACCACCGCTTCCACATGGGGCAAACGCCGCAGGGCCTCGGCGTCGGCCAGGGTCAGCGGCCGGGCGCTAGCCAGCAGGCCACCGATGCCGCCGGTCTGCACGGCACCCGGACGCACCGTCACCACTCGCGTGCCGAACTGGGCGAAACTGTCCAGCACGCGACCGCGCAGCCCTTCGCCCATGGCGGTGAGCAGAGTGACGGCGGCGATGCCGATGGCGACCCCGAGCAGGGTCAACAGGCTGCGCAGCGGCTGACTGGTCAACGAGGAGCCGCACAGTCCCAGCCCATCACGCCAGCGCATCAACGACTGCCTTGCGGCCGCAAGGCGCGCACTGGCGCCTGCGCCGCCGCGTGGCTGGCCGGCAACCAGGCGAACAACACTGCCACAGTGACCGCCAATGCTGGAGCGCCGAGCCGCGCCCACCATGGCGAGATCAACGGCAGGTCGCTGGTCAGCCGCCCGATCCACAGCAGGCCTTCACCCAGCAGCAGACCCAGGCCGGAACCGAGCAAGGCCAGCAGCACAGCCTCACCCAGAAACAACAGACGCACCTGCCCGGCGCGCGCTCCGATGGCCTTGAGCAGGCCGATCTCGGCCGTGCGCTGCAACACGGCAATCCAGGTGACATTCATGATCAGGATGCCGGCGACCAGCAGACTCACCGCCGCCACCCCGGCCAGGGCCAGGGTCACGGCGCCGAGAATGCCGTCGAAGGCCGCCAGCATGGAGTCCTGGCTGATCACGGTGACGTCCTCCTCGCCCTGGTGACGGTCCGTAAGGGTCGCCAGGATCTGCCGGCGGGCGCTCTCCTGATAGCTGGGGCCGCGCGTTTCGACGAAGACCCGGAACAACCCTTCGCGGTCGAACAGCGATTCGGCACTGGCCACCGGGATGATCAAGGCTTCGGCGAAGTCCATGCCAAGGGACTCGCCACGGTCGTCGAGGATGCCCACCACGCGGAAGCGTCGGTCACCCGCGCGCAGCCACTGGCCCAACGCTGGAGATTTGCCGAAGAGTTCAGTACGCAGGCGACTGCCAATTACACAGACATTCTCTTCCCGGTTGGCTCTGCGCTCCGGCAACGGCTGGCCCTGGGCCAGTTGCAGTTGGCGGATGGCGAAGAAGTCGCGAGTCGTGCCGAGGGTCAGGGCCTCGCGGTTGCGGTTGTTGCGGCTGATTTCCAGCAACCCGGCGTGCAACGGCGCCACCCGGCGCACCGCCGGGAGCCGGCCGAGGGCGGCAGCATCGGCGCGGGTCAGCTCGCGCGGTGCCATGCCGGTGATCGGCGGCACGCCGCCGGTGGTTTCATTGCGACCGGGCAGGACGATCAGGATGTCCCGGCCCAGCAGGGAGAACTCTCCGAGGATATAGGTCCTGGCACCCTCCCCCAGCCCCCCGAGCAGCGTGACCGCAAAGACGCCGATGGCGACCGCCAGCAGAAGCATGGCGCTGCGCCGGGCATGGCCACGCAAGGCTCCCAGCCACAGGTGCCAGGTATCGCCAGCGCCCATCAAGCCGCGCCCGGCCGACTGTCGCTGAGGATGCGTCCGTCACGCATCTGCACCTGCCGCATGGCGCGCTCAGCGTAGTGGCTGTCGTGAGTCACCAGGATCAGCGTCAGGCCATCTCGGTTCAGCTCCTCCAGCAGCGCCACCACTTCGGCGCCAGACTGGCTATCGAGGTTGCCGGTCGGCTCGTCGGCCAGCAGCAAGCGAGGGTGCATCACCATCGCCCTGGCGATGGCCACCCGCTGACGCTGGCCACCGGAAAGCTCGGCCGGATGGTGATTCAGGCGATCACTCAGCCCCAGGCGCTCTGCCAGGTCTCGGCTGCGCTTGTGCCGCTCGACCAGCGGTACGTTGGCCAGCAGCATGGGCAGTTCGATATTCTCCAGCGCCGTCAGCCGCGGAATCAGGTGGAAGGATTGGAACACGAAGCCGATTTCGCGCCCGCGCAAGGCCGCCCGGTGCGCTTCGTCGAGGGTCGCCGTGGGGGCCTCGTCGAACCAGAACTCGCCGCTGTCCGGGGCATCCAGCAAGCCAAGGATATTCAGCAGCGTCGACTTGCCCGAGCCGGATGCGCCGGTCACCGCCACGTATTCGCCATCCACCACGTCCAGGTCGAGGGCATCGAGCCCCAGGACCCGTTGATCGCCCAGCTGGAAGCAGCGACTGACCTGATGCAGGCGGATCACGGCGCCACCTTCTCGCCAGGTTCCGGCTGTGGGCTGACCACCGCGCCATCCTCGACGCCATCGTCTTGCAGGCTGGCAATGATCCGATCGCCAGCGGCCAGGCCACCCTTCACTTCGCTCCAGCGCCAGTTGGCCAGGCCGATCTCCACCTTCTGCTCACGCAGGTGGCCATTGCCAGGGTCGTAGCGCAGCACCCTGCCGCCCTCGAGCAGACTCTCTGTAGGCACCCGCAGCACCTGCGGACGTTGCGCCAGGAGTATCTCCACATCGGCGCTATAGCCGGTGAGCAACGGGAGATCCGGTGGTACCTGTTCGAAACGCACCTCGACATCGACAGTACGCGCCTGCTTTTCCAGCTCGCGCACGAAGGGGGCGATGCGGCTTATCCGGCCTTCGAAAGTGCGTTCGCGGAACGCATCCAGGGTTATGCGCACGGGCATGCCCGGCCGCACCCGCGCTGCATCCACTTCATCTATGGGTGCTTCGACGAACAGGCATTGGTCATCGATCAGGTCCACCGCAGGCGGCGTCGGAATACCCGGAGGCGAAGGAGTGACCACCTCCCCCAGTTCGCCATTGATCTCGGCGACGATGCCGGCGAAAGGTGCGCGCAGAGTGGCTTGGTCCAGCTGTGCCAAATGCAACGCCAGACTGGCTTCGGCCTCACGAATCTTCGCCGCGCTGCCAGTGCACAGCAGTTGCGACAGGCTCGAGCGGGTCTCGCTCTGGTCAAGCACATCCTGGGAGGCCAGCTTGCGCTCGGCCAGATGGCGCAGGCGTTGCAAGTCACGCTGGTCCTGGGTGGCCTGACGGCAGCTCTGGTCGCGCAGGTTGTATCGGGCATCCAGACGCGCGCGGGCCTCGTCGACCCGCGCCTGCAGGTCGTCCTGGCGCAACCGCATCAAGACATCTCCTGCCTCGACCCGCTGGCCGGCATGGATCAGCAGCTCGCTGACCTGGCCACCCTGCTTGAACGACAAGTGCGAGCGCCGGCAGGCCTTGACCGTGCCTGCGCGGGTATTGGCCACCAGCGTTTCCACAGGGCCGTCGGCGACCTCGACAAGCTGCACAGGAATCGGCTTCGATCGGGCCCAGAAACCAAGCAGCGCCATCAAAACCGCCACAATAGGAATAATCATCAATACCTTGCGCATGCCGGCGTGCTCCCGATGCGAGCAGGTAAGCTGAGTCTAGGCCAGCCGTCGTAGCCTCTTTTGGCGGCGAAAGTGCGCCAACGGTGCCTGCGAACGACCAGCTCCGAAAAATTTTCCCGATGATTCAATGGTGCGGAGCCAGGTCCTGTAGCTGAATGTGCTGCGGGCGGTATCGGGAGCAGAGAACTTCAGGCGATTATCCGTTCTGAATACCCGACAAAAGGAATCGGGAAATGATCATCAAGGGCCGCTCCTGCTTGGAAACGGCAATCAAATCAATAGGAAACTGGTACCAACGTACGCCTCGGCGACGAACAACGGAGTACCGGCACGGGGCATGGCAAGGAGATGCCGGACGTTTTGGCGCTTGGAAAAGCCGCATCGGCGCGGTCCAATAGGTTTCATGAATCCGAGAAGGAGCAACACGATGTCCAGTCCCCTGGTTGAACGCACCGAACTCGACGAATTGACCTGCTGGCGCGTTCGCACCGCAGAAGCAGAACTGCTGATCGCCCAGCAGGGCGCTCAGGTTCTGAGCTACCAGCGCGATGGCGAACAACCGCTGATCTGGCTCAGCGAGCAGGCGGCCTATCGGCAAGGCCAGGCCGTGCGCGGCGGCGTGCCGGTCTGCTGGCCCTGGTTTGGCGATCTGCGACGCAATCCGCCGGAGGTCCAGGGGATGCATCAGGGCGGCCCCATCTGCCCGGCCCATGGTCTGGTGCGGGACAGCGACTGGGAGCTGCTGAACATCGACAGCGACGGCCCGGCAGTTCACCTGGCATTCGTCCTCGACACCCGCGCCCAACCTCTGCCCGGCTGGCCGCACACGGCTAAGCTGAGACTCGACATCCGCCTCGATGAGCGCCTGCAGCTGAACCTGGCCACCGCTAACCATGGCGATGCGCCCCTGGCCCTGAGCCAGGCGCTGCACAGCTACTTCGCTGTCAGCGATATCCGCCAGGCGCAGGTCGAAGGTCTGGACGGCTGCCGCTATATCGAGACTCTCGAAGACTGGCAACTGCGCAATCAAAACGGAAACATCGCCTTCAGCGGCGAAACCGACCGCATCTACCTGGGTACGCCCGATCGCATGAGCATCCTCGATCCGGGCTGGGGCCGACGCATCGACCTGGAGGTCAGTGGCTCGAAATCGGCCGTGGTGTGGAACCCCTGGATCGACAAGGCCAAACGCCTCAGCCAATTCGCCGATGACGCCTGGCAGCGCATGCTGTGCATCGAAACCGCGCGGGTGATGGACGACTTCCTCGTCTTGAAGCCGGGCGAGAACCACAGCATGAGCCTCTCCATCGCCAGCCACTCACTGTAAGTGGGCCCAGCTACGGCCCGGTGCATAACTTCGGGCATCCCTCCTCCAACCCCTCTCCCAACGGGAGAGGGGCCAAGAAGAGCACCTCGGCTTCAGAGGTCCCCTTCCTCCACCAGTCGCACCACGCCAGCGTCCATGGCGTAGGCCGCGTCCGCGAGGTCGTTGCTGACCTGTTCGACCTTCAGCGGCCCCTCGATCCAGATCGGCGCATAGATGTCATCCAGGGCGATGCCCTTCGGGTAGCGCACCAGCACGATCTGGTTGGGCGGCGGCGGCGGCACGTGGATGCAGGCGCCGGCATAAGGCACCAGGAAGAACAGCGTGCTGTGCCCCTTGGCATCCGTCTCCAGCGGCACGGGATAGCCACCCAGGCGAATCTGCTTGCCATCGAGGGCCGCCACCGTCTTGGCCGAATACATCACCGCGGGCAGATTCTTGTCCCGCTGCTTGAGGCCGCCTTGCTGGTCGAAGGTGCCGTCGGCCTCGGGAGTGTCATGGCTGATCTCCGGCATCTCCTCCAGAGCCTTGCGGTCCTCGGGAGGCATCAGCTCCAGCCAGTCGGTTTCCGGGGTTTCGGCACGGGCGAGGGTACAGCACAACAGCAGGACAAGGCAGGCAAGACGGCGCATGGAAAGGGCTCGCGGGCAACGGCAGAAAAACAGGGACTAAGACTAACGCCCGTACTCGGCAGTTCCCAGCCCTGCCCGCGAGCGGTCAGCTCTTCTTGATGAAGGACAGCACCACCAGCAGGATCACCGCACCGATCACGGCACCGATGAAGCCGGCCGTCTGCCCGACCTGATAGATACCCAGCGCCTGCCCGCCGTAGGTAGCCGCCAATGAGCCGCCGATGCCGACCAGGATGGTCATGATCCAGCCCATGCTGTCATCGCCGGGTTTGATGAAGCGTGCAATCAGGCCGACGATCAGGCCGATGAGGATGGTACCGATAATGCCCATGGCATGCCCTCCGTTGGATTGGGTATGTCTGAGCCTAGTAGTCGGAAGCGAGCGCCGCCATCGGCCGCCCGATCAGGGGCGGCCATGGTCGAATCAGGCCTTGGCGATCAACGCCTCGACCTGGGCGATCTGGCGATCGAGGGTGACGCGATCGGCGCAGCGCAGCGTGGCATGGCCCACTTTGCGACCGGCCTTGAAGGCTTTGCCGTAGTGATGCAGGTGGCAATTGTCGATGGCGATCACTTTATCCACAGGCGGCACTTCGCCGATGAAGTTCAGCATCGCGCTCTCGCCGACCTTGGCGGTCGAGCCCAGTGGCAGGCCGGCAACGGCGCGCAAATGGTTCTCGAACTGGCTGCACTCGGAGCCTTCAATGGTCCAGTGGCCGGAGTTGTGCACACGCGGGGCGATCTCGTTGGCCTTCAGGCCACCGTCCACCTCGAAGAACTCGAAGGCGATCACGCCCACGTAGTCCAGCTTCTGCAGCACGCGACCGACGTAATCCTCGGCCAGGGCCTGCAGCGGATGCTCGGTGCTGGCCACGGAGAGGCGCAGAATGCCGTTTTCGTGAGTGTTGTGCACCAGCGGATAGAAGCGCGTTTCACCGTCGCGGCCACGCACCGCCACCAGCGAAACCTCGCCGGTGAAGGGCACGAAGCCTTCGAGGATGCAGGGCACGCTGCCCAGTTCGGCGAAGGCACCAACCACGTCTTCAGGCTGGCGCAGGACCTTCTGGCCCTTGCCGTCGTAGCCCAGGGTGCGGGTCTTCAGCACAGCCGGCAAGCCGATGCTGGTGGCTGCCGCATCGAGGTCGGCCTGGGACTGGACGTCGGCGAAAGCCGGCGTGGGGATGCCGAGGTTCTTGAACATCGACTTTTCGAACCAGCGGTCACGGGCGATGCGCAGCGACTCGGCGCCGGGATAAACCGGCACGAACTGCGAAAGGAACGCCACCGTCTCGGCCGGCACGCTCTCGAACTCGAAGGTCACCAGGTCCACCTCGTCCGCCAGCTGCCGCAGGTGGTCCTGATCGCTGTAATCGGCACGGATGTGCTCGCCGAGAGCAGCGGCACAGGCGTCCGGAGCCGGATCGAGGAAAGCGAAGTTCATGCCCAGGGGCGTCCCCGCCAGGGCCAACATGCGGCCCAGCTGGCCGCCACCGATAACGCCGATTTTCATGGGTCAGGCCTCACGCGGGTCCGGGTTGTCCAGCACCATGTCGGTCTGTTCGCGACGGAAGTCCTTCAGTGCCAAGTGGTATTTCGGGTACTTGCCGCCGAGGATGCTCGCCGCCAGCAGCGCGGCGTTGATCGCGCCGGCCTTGCCAATGGCCAGGGTGGCGACCGGGATGCCGGCAGGCATCTGCACGATCGACAGCAACGAGTCGACGCCCGACAGCATGGACGACTGCACCGGCACACCAAGGACCGGCAGGTGGGTCTTGGCCGCGCACATGCCCGGCAGGTGGGCTGCACCGCCGGCACCGGCGATGATCACTTCGATGCCACGGCCTTCAGCCTCTTCGGCGTACTGGAACAGCAGGTCCGGGGTGCGGTGGGCGGAAACCACCTTCACCTCATGAGGAATGCCCAGCTTGTCCAGCATATCGGCGGTGTGGCTGAGGGTGCTCCAATCGGACTTGGAGCCCATGATCACGCCTACCAGTGCGCTCATCGTCGTGCCTCTTCGTAAGTACGAAAACCAACAAGCCACGCAATGGCGTGGCTTGTAGCAAGGTAGGCCGGGCTGCGCGGGTGCGCGACCGGCCGAAGGCCGCGCAGTATAACGCAAAGCCGCGCCAGGCGTGCATCTGCCGTAACCACTCGTCAGGCTCTGGACGTGGTCGGCGCTTGAGCCGCAAAACCTTGCGCTGGCGCAAGATACGTCAGGGGCAGGCCGGCACAATCCAACCTCCAACCATGGAGGTTCATGTCATGCCCAAGACCATGAAAGCCGCGGTGGTCCACGCCTTCGGCGAGCCCTTGCGAATCGAGGAAGTGAAGGTCCCACTGCCCGGCCCCGGCCAGATCCTGGTGAAGATCGAGGCATCAGGCGTCTGCCATACCGACCTGCACGCCGCTGAAGGCGACTGGCCGGTGAAGCCCAGCCTGCCCTTCATTCCCGGCCATGAGGGCGTGGGCTACGTGGCGTCGGTAGGTCCCGGTGTCACCCGCATCAAGGAGGGCGACCGCGTCGGCGTGCCGTGGCTCTACACGGCCTGCGGCTGCTGCGAGCATTGCCTGACCGGCTGGGAAACCCTTTGCGAGAGCCAGCAGAACACCGGCTACTCGGTGAACGGCGGCTATGCCGAATATGTGCTTGCCGACCCAAACTTCGTCGGACTGCTACCGAAAAACGTCGAATTCGCTGAGATCGCGCCCATTCTTTGTGCGGGCGTCACCGTCTACAAGGGGCTCAAGGTGACTGGCGCGCGGCCCGGCCAGTGGGTAGCCATTTCCGGCATCGGCGGCCTCGGCCATGTGGCCGTGCAGTATGCCCGCGCCATGGGCCTGCACGTGGCCGCCATCGACGTCGACGACGCCAAGCTGGAACTGGCCCGCAAGCTGGGTGCCAGCCTGACCATCAACGCCCGCAACGAAGACCCCGCAGCAGTCATCCAGCGGGACATCGGCGGCGCCCACGGCGTGCTGGTCACGGCGGTATCCAACAGTGCCTTCGGCCAGGCCATCGGCATGGCCAGGCGCGGCGGCACGGTGGCCCTAGTGGGCCTACCGCCAGGCGATTTCCCCACGCCGATCTTCGATGTGGTGCTCAAGGCCATCAGCATCACCGGCTCCATCGTCGGCACCCGCGCCGACCTGCAGGAAGCCCTGGATTTCGCCGAGGAAGGCCTGGTGAAAGCCACCATCCACCGCGACAAGCTGGACAACATCAACGGCATTTTCGATCGGATGCGCGCCGGCAAGATCGAAGGCCGCATCGTCGTGGAAATCTAGGCACCCCGGAGCCCGTAGGAGCCAGCTTGCTGGCGAACAGCCCTCCCCCTTCGTCAGCAAGCTGGCTCCTACAAGTTTTGCGGTTTCCCGTGGCGATGCCCCCTTCAAGCTTGCGCGCCCGAGCGCGTCGGTCTCCAAGCGAGTTCCCGTACAAACATTCAAGCAACATCCCACAAAGGGACTGCTGGCATCCCCCCCCTATCCCGCCTGGCCCACTAGAATCGTGGACCCAATCGAAACAGCCAATCAGCCCAACGCCATCAGCCCTTCCGGGACATTTTCTGTCTGCCTGCGGGAAGTGCCGTGACGGGCGAAGGCAGGACATGGACGGTTCAACGGCGATGGCAAACCAGACTCCAAACCCTTTATCCAATCCAGAACGCCCACGGCGTTTTACCGCGCCTGCGCCGACTACAGCGCTCGAACAGGCGCCGAGAGGGCCAGGCTGCCCAGCCAAGTGCCTCCTCGCGACCGTCGCCTGCATCCTGCTGGCGTTGACGATCAGCGCCAGCGCATGGGCCGATATCAGCTTCGATGGCCCCACCCGTTTCATCTTCGAGGGCGACCAGAAGCAACTGACGGTGGTTATCGTCAACGAAGGCGATGAAGTCGCTCTGGTTCAAGTGACGCTCGGCTGGGGGGATGGACGCGACTCAGCCGAACCGCCCATGGCCATCTCACGGCCACTGCTGAAGATCCCCGCCCATGGCAAAGCCTCGGTGGACATCCTCTACCAGGGTCAGGGGCTCCCTGTTGACCGGGAGTCTTACTTCTTGCTCAGTGTGCTGGAGGTCCCAAAGCAAGCATCGGCAAAAAACGTCATCCAGATCGCCCTGAAACACAATCTGAAGTTGTTGTATCGCCCAAAGTTGCCCGGCACGCCGTTGTCGGCAGCGGAATCGCTTCGCTGGACCCGTGCAACTGGAGCCGGATCCGTCCCGCTGAAGGCCCACAACGACTCCCCGTATTACATGACCCTGACCGACATCGAGCTACAGGACGGGCAGGGCAACGCCTGCGGAGCCCAGACAAAACACCTGATGATCGCCCCGTTTTCCACCCTCGACCTGTCCGTTCCCGATTGCCAGGAAGCAGTGACCACGCTGACTTACAGCTACATCGACGACGGCAACATTGCCCACCCGCACCCTGCGCCCATCAATGCACATTGATATTTGCCGAGGCCGCTTTCAATGAGACTCACGTTATTCGCCATCACCGCATTGCTCGCCTGCTGGTACACCCCTGAAAGCCCCGCAGCATATAGCCAGTACGCCTGTGACACCATCTGGGGTAGTTGGAATGTCCAGCAACTGGGCATCGATGAGAGCGTCCTCGTTCCCAAATCCGTTCCGGCCGGCACCATCTTCTGGCGTTCACCTGAACAACACCTCGATTACAACTGCTGGCTTGGCCCCAAAGCATTCTCGACCTACTTCTTCCTCAATCCAAACAACACGAACCTTGGCCCCGATGTTGATGTGGGCGTCACCCTCAATGGCAGGGATTACCTCACCTCCAGCAAGCAAAAGGTGCTTGCACACTATTTTCATGCCAACAATACCTTTCCTGGCCAGATCGAACTCAACGACTTCAGGTACTACACCACTTCCGTGTATCTGGTGAAGAAATCAGCGGCCGGCCTGCCGGAGAAAGACACAAAGGTCTCACTCAGCAGTTTCACGCTGTATCGCATCGGCAAGGAAGACATGTCGATTGCCCAATCGCTTTCCGTTAGGCCCGGGCGGTTGGACACAGGCGTCATCCCTTGCCAATCCACGGTCAGCATCAGTCCTACGACGATCGATTTCGGTAACGTCAGCTCGTCCAACGCAACGGCGGGACAAGAAATTGCTCGAAGAACCTTTCGCATCGCCGAGCAGCGAACCTGCACCAGTCCGACCATTTATGGCCTCAATGGCATGCTGACGCCGACGAGCAATGCCACCCTGGCGGATAACCAGGGCACGTTGGTGCCAAACGACAATAGCTCGGTGGGCATCTCCGTCTTCGATCAGGAAAGCCAGAACCCGATTCCTTTCGAGCGCCAGTTCACGATCACCCCGCGCATGGATACCGCCGGTAATGTCCGCGAATTCGAAGCCAGCCTGAAATGGCGCACCAGCGCGCCCAAGCTGGGCGAATTCAACGCGGGTGCAGTGCTCGAAGCGTTTTACCGCTAACTCAGTCCTCGCTGCCCAGACCCGCCTCCAGCTTGCGCCACAGCAGGCGCACTGCCGCCGCATACCACCAGGTCACCGCGCGCCAACTCGGCCTGGGCGCTGAAGCGCGGCACCCAGGCCACCCCCAGGCCTTGCAGGGCCATGCTCTTCAGGCTGTCGGCCATGGCCGTCTCGAAGTCGGTGGTGGAGCGCAGGGCGCGCCGACCTGCAGGAAGCCCTGGACTTCGCCGGGGAGGGCCTGGTCAAGGCCACCATCCACCGAGACACGCTGGACAACATCAACGGCATTTTCGATCGGATGCGCGCCAGCAAGATCGAAGGCCGCATCGTCGTGGAAATCTAGGCACCCCGGAGCCCGTAGGAGCCAGCTTGCTGGCGAACAGCCCTCCCCCTTCGTCAGCAAGCTGGCTCCTACAAGTTTTGCGGTTTCCCGGGGCGATGCCCCCTTCAAGCTTGCGCGCCCGAGCGCGTCGGTCTCCAAGCGAGTTCCCGTACAAACATTCAAGCAACATCCCACAAAGGGACTGCTGGCATCCCCCCCCTATCCTGCCTGGCCCACTA
>NZ_JAGTIS010000020.1 GCF_018704125.1 Metapseudomonas boanensis
CGCGCACGGCCTTGCCGTTATCCCAGGTTTCAGTGACAGCCAGCACTTCGAGATTCTGCTCGATGCGATCGGCGATCTTCAGCAGGATGTTCGAGCGATCCTGGACCGAGGTGCGGCCCCAGGCATCAGCGACGGCATGGGCAGCGTCCAGGGCTTTTTCGACATCCTCGGCGCCGGATCGTGGGAACTCAGCGATCACTTCGCCGGTCACTGGCGAGGTATTGGTGAAGTACTGCCCCCCCAGCGGCGGCACGAACTCGCCACCGATGAAGTTGCCGTAACGCGGCTTGAAGGAAACGACGGCGCCCGGAGTGCCTGGTTGTGCATAGATCATGGCGTTGCTCTCTCTGGTCGGGTCCTGCCCGGGTGGGCAGGTGGTGAACCGATCTTAGTCAGCCGCCGCCTGGCGCCGGTATGCGCCCATGGCACAGATGCCCTCGTCATTTGGTAGTAGAAGCACGGCGCGCTCTGGCCCGCTGCGCTCAGGCTAGAACCTGCACATCCTGGTGTGTGCGGACCGGCGTCTTCTTCGCACTGGGCACGGAACTGCCCTCTGGTCGATAGCCCAAGCGCAGCCCGCCCCAATGCCGTCCATTGACGAAGATCGGCACCGAAAGATCATGCATCAGCTCGCCGGTGTCGCGCGTGTAGGTCTGCAGCAGCAGCGGTTGCCGATGGCTGCCGCAGCGCAGGCCGGTGCGGTCATTGAACAGACGCTTGCTACGGCTTCGTGCCATGTCCCGCTGAGGATCGCCGGTTGGCGCCTGGCTGAAGGCCAGGTTATGGGTGGGCACGTAGCCTTCCTGCGTGCAGGTAATGGCGAACACCATGCCTTCGTGGCCCTTGAGCAAAGGCTCCTGGATATCTGGCAGTACCTGGTCGGTGTAGCGGTCGAAACGCGTCCCGTATTTCTGCGGATAGGTGTTCGGGACTGGCTTGAACTGCCGGTCGAACAGATCGTCGAGGCTGACCCGTCCGAGTCGGATGTCTTCCTCGAAGCGAGCCGAGATGCGTGCCGCACCCTCCCTGGCGAGGTCGTAGATCCGTTGGTGATAGTCGTCCAGCCCGACTTCAGCCAGCCGCTCGCTGATGGTCTCGGCCTGACCTTCCAGTTCGCTGGCGGCATTGGCCAGGCGGCGGGTCTGCTCGTCACTGACGCTGAGGTCGCTGCGCATCTGGCCGACGGCTACGAAGAGGCTGGACAGCTGGTCCCGGTTGGTCAGAGCCGCGCTGGCAATCTCGGTGATCTGCCCTTCCGCCACCGCTGCGAGTCCGGCGATCTGTTCAAGTTGGAGGCCGGTGCGCTCCACCTGGCCGACACCGGCATCGAGGTCGCAGGAGAGTTGCTGGATCTGCTCCACCACCTCGGAAGTCTGACGCTGAATGTCCGCAACCATCTGCCCGACTTCCTCGGTGGCGCCGGCCGTGCGCCCTGCCAGGCCGCGCACTTCATCGGCCACCACGGCAAAGCCGCGTCCGTGCTCACCCGCGCGGGCCGCTTCGATAGCCGCATTCAGAGCCAGCAAGTTGGTCTGGCTGGCGATGGACTGGATGACCTGCGCGACCCGCTGGATTTCTTCGCTGCGCTGGCTGAGGGCAGCGATCAATTCGCGGCTGGCGCGGGCCCGGGCGCTCAACTGGTGCATCAAGGCCATGGCCGCCTGCAAGACCTCACGGCCCTCTTCACTGCTGATACGGGCATCGTGGGCCGCTGCGCTGGCCTGCTGGCTGAGGTTGGAGGTGGCGGCCTCGGTAGTGATCATCACATCGGCGCTTTCAACGATGCGCTCGGCAGCGGACAGCTGCGATTGCAGGCGTTCGGCAAGACGTTCCACCGAATAGGCTACGCCAGCGGCAGACAGCGCGTTGTGGCTGGTACTGCGCGACAGGTCGCGGGTCAAGCGGGCGATATCCAGGACGGCCTCCTGGGGCTCGACCGCCCTCCCCATCCCCTTGCCCGTGAACAGGAGCAGCCAGGGCAGCGGCAGGCACAGGGCTATGCCCAGCCAGGGCGGCAGTCCGGCCAGCGCTACCGCGCTTGCAAGCAGGAGGATCAGCAGGCTTTGGAACAGGCAGTCACGCATTGCATACCCCGTTTTTGTCATTGTTTTCGGGTATTAGGCGGCCTACGGCCATTACAGGCTATGGTTCCTTGGTCGTAGAAATCGCCACGGGCGTAGGATCGAATATCGCTTTAGCTATCCACCATAGCGGCCAGGCCTGGCACCTGCGGTGGATCGATGAGGCGTGATCCTCCCTACGTAAAAGCCCGCCGCAACGCGAGGCCGCGGCGGGCTGGGTCAGCGGATCAACGCTTGGCGACGACTTCATCCTTCGGCAATTTGAAGGTCCAGAGCATGCCGCCCTGGTTCAGGTCCTTGATGCGTTTTGCCACTTCGCCACCCCAGAGCGGCACCGCGCCACCCCAGCCGGAAAGGACGGAGACGTACTGTTCGCCATCCATTTCCCAGGTAATGGGCGAGCCGATCACACCGGAGCCGGTGTTGAACTCATAGAGTTTCTTGCCGGACTTGGCGTCGAAGGCCATCAGGTAACCCTCCGGGTTGCCGGTGAATACCAGGTTGCCCTTGGTAGCCAGCACCCCGCCCCACAGCGGCGCGTAGTTCTTGTACCGCCAGACCTCCTTGCCGCTCTTCGGGTCGATGGCACGCAGCACGCCGATGTAGTCCTCGTTCAGCGGTTTGATGGTGAAGCCCGCACCAAGGTACGCCGCGCCTTTCTTGTAGGAGATGTTCTCGTTCCACATGTCCATGCCCCACTCGTTGGAGGGCACGTAGAAAAGGCCAGTGTCCTGGCTGTAAGCCATGGGCATCCAGTTCTTGCCACCGAGGAAGGACGGCGCGACAAACACCGCGCTGCCGTGCTTGCCATCAGCACCAGGCGCGCCGGGGCGCTTGTCGGTGTTGTAGATCGGCCGGCCGTCCTTATCCAGGCCCTTGGCCCAGGTGACTTCATCGACAAAGGGGAAGCCACGGATGAACTTGCCGTTGGTGCGGTCCAGTACATAGAAGAAGCCGTTACGGTCGGCGGTGGCCGCCGCTTTCACCGTCTTGCCGCCATCCTTGTAGTCGAAGGACACCAGCTCGTTCACGCCGTCGAAGTCCCAACCGTCATGCGGGGTGGTCTGGAAATGCCACTTGATCGAGCCGTCGTCCGGATTCAGGGCCAAGCGCGAAGAGGAATAGAGGTTGTCGCCCGGGCGCAGGTGCGAGTTCCACGGCGAGGGGTTGCCAGTCCCGAACAGCAGCGAATCGGTATCCGGGTCATAGAAGCCGCCCAGCCAAGGCGCCGCGCCGCCGGTCTTCCACAGGTCGCCCGGCCAGGTCTTGCCAGCTTCGCCGCCGGAGATGCCGCTCTCGACCTTCTTGCCGTCCTTGTAGACGTAACCCATGTGCCCTTCCACGGTTGGGCGGGTCCAAAGCAGCTCGCCATTGGTGGGGTTGTAGGCCTCGATCTTGCCCACCACGCCAAACTCGCCACCCGCCACACCGGTGATCAGCTTGCCCTTGACCACCAAGGGGGCCGCAGAAATGGAGTATCCGGCCTTGTAGTCAGCCACGGTCTTGCGCCAGACGACCTTGCCGGTGTCCTTGTTCAAGGCAACCAGCTTGGCGTCCAGGGTGCCGAAGATCACCAGGTCACCATAGAGGGCCACACCGCGGTTGATCACGTCGCAACAGGGCATGATGCCGTCAGGCAGGCGCGCGTCGTACTGCCAGAGCTTGCGCCCCGTACGTGCGTCTACCGCGAACACCCGCGAATAGGATCCGGTCACGTACATCACACCGTCCTTGACCAGCGGCTGGGCCTGCTGGCCACGCTGTTTCTCACCGCCGAACGACAAGGTCCAGACCGGGCGCAGTTCCTTGACGTTGTCGCTGTTCAGCGTGTCCAGGGTGCTGTAGCGCTGGCCCTGCAGACCCAGGCCATTGGTCACCACCTGGTCAGTGGACTTGGCATCGCCAAGGATGTCTTCGTCGGTGACACCGGCCAGAGCGGTCATGCTGGCCAGCGCCATGGCGACGCACAGCAGGGTCCTGGCGAAAGGCTGGTTAGGTGTGGCGTGCTTCATTGCGGCTACCTCTGCGGGCTTGTTGTTGTGACCCGGGAAAATTTCCCGGTCTGCCGCAAATTCTTGGTTCCCCTCCCTATTGCAACAATTGAACGCAGTGTTGATTTTTCTAGTCCGTTGGTAGCAATACCCTCATGTCCAGGGCCAGGTAGCAACCCGTTCCGCCCCCAGCAACATCATCAGGAACAACCAGATGCAGGCGCCCAGCAGAGGCCACCGAAGACGACGTCGAGCCGTTTTCGTTCCGTTGTGAAGGTGATGGGGAGACGCTCCGCATGGGTCGCGGGGTCGAGCGGTTCTCATGTCCATCTCACCCGGAGTTGTCGTTCATGCCGTTGACCAGCTCAGGTACGAGAATGACATGCACCTGAAATGAGCGTAGCCCCACCTCCTGTCGCTTCACGTGGCACTCAGTCGCCATTTGCAGCCGGCTGGCAGCACCTTCAGCAGGAAGGTGCCGCCGCGGTCGGGCTAGAAGGAAAAATCGATCTTGCCCCAGGCGTAGGCCAAGGCGGCATCGGCTTTCCAGTTGCGGTCGATCGAGTAGGCCAACCCCAACTCACCGCCCATGATGCGGCCATCGATGCTCTCCGCCCGCCAGGCTGCGCCCATCATGCTCGGCGTGTAGGTGAAAAGGATGTAATCCCGTACCTGTCCGACATAGCCGGAGGCCCAGGCCTCCAGCCCGGCACCTGCATACTGGATGCCGAAGTCGAGCTGGGTGGTCTTCTCCGGTTCGACTCCATCGAAGGCATTCAGCGGGCCTGCCGGCCTCTGGCTTGGCGAGAAAAGCTCCCAGTAGTCGGGGAAGCGCTGCGTGTGTCCCAGGCCGGCATAGAGAGTGGTCGGTCTATCCACCAGGTCATGTTCGTAACGCATGAAACGGCTGGGCAGCGTCTCTGCGCGGGTGTCGTCGGCGGTCGGATTGGGCATCCGCATCTTGCCCAGGGTCTGGCGAAAATCCCGAGCTGAGTCCGTCCATTTCAGCGTGGCGGAGATGCGCCCGCCCACGGTGCGGCGATCGACGTTGGAGGCCATCGGCATGGACGTCATGCTGCTCGGGTCAGCCCGCGATAGGTGCGGGACGAGCGGGATCAAGCCAGGGGAGAAGCGCGAGGATTGGCGGAAGGCCAGTGATAGCGCGGCGGCGCCTTGCAGCGGGCCTTCGCGGACAGGAGATGGCCAGGCGTGGTCGATTGCCGCAGGCCAGAAGGCAGCTAACCGGCCGATAACCGCACATTTGCCAGGGTTCAGCAGCGTTTTCCGATTGACTGGATTAACCAGTTCGTACATTTTTAACGTTACTGATCGTGCCCGTTCTGCGGGCCCTAATAAGAAACGGAGAACCTCTGGATGACCCGCACTGTCCTGGTGCTCAACGGCCCGAACCTGAATTTGCTCGGTACCCGCGAACCGGCCACCTACGGCCATGAAACCCTCGCCGATATCGCCGCCTTGTGCAGCCGCACCGGCGCCGAACTGGGCTTTGAGACGGACTTCCGCCAGACCAACCATGAAGGCGAACTGATCGACTGGATTCACCAGGCGCGCGGTCGCAGCAATGGCATTCTGATCAACCCTGCTGCCTGGACCCACACCTCCGTTGCTATCCGCGACGCCCTGGTAGCCAGTGAGCTGCCAGTGATCGAAGTCCACCTCTCCAACGTGCACAAGCGCGAAGAGTTCCGCCACCACTCGTTCGTGTCCGCCATCGCGGTCGGCGTGATCTGCGGCCTTGGCAGCCATGGTTATCGCCTGGCGCTGCAGCATTTCAACCAACTGTTCAGCCAGGAGTGAAGCCATGAGCCAATCCCGCTTCCCAAGCGTTCTCGCCGGCCTCATCGGTGCCGGTATCCAGGCATCGCGCACCCCTGCCCTGCATGAGCATGAAGGCGACGCCCAAGGCATGCGCTATCTCTATCGACTGATCGACCTGGATGCGCTGAAGCTCGACGCCAGCGCCCTCCCCGACCTGCTGACGGGCGCCGAACGCATGGGCTTCACCGGGCTCAACATCACCTTTCCCTGCAAGCAGGCGATCATCCCGCTGCTTGATGAACTTTCGCCGGAAGCGCGAGGCATCGGCGCCGTGAACACCGTGCTGCTGAAGGACGGCAAGCGTATCGGCCACAACACCGACTGCCTGGGCTTTGCCGAGGGTTTGCGTCGCGGCCTGCCGGATGTCGCCCGTCGCCAGGTCGTGCAGATGGGTGCCGGTGGCGCGGGTTCCGCCGTGGCTCACGCGCTGCTGGCCGAGGGTGTCGAACGCCTGACCCTGTTCGAAGTGGACGCCAGCCGCGGCCAAGCGCTGGTCGATAACCTGAACGAGCACTTCGGTGCCGGCCGCGCCATGCTCGGCAGCCACCTGGAAAGTGCAATGGCTGAGGCCGACGGCCTGGTCAACACCACGCCAATCGGCATGGCCAAGCTTCCGGGCACCCCAGTACCGGCAGAGCTGCTGCGGCCTGAGTTGTGGGTGGCGGAGATCGTCTACTTCCCGCTGGAAACCCAACTCCTGCACGACGCCCGCGCGATCGGCTGCCGCACCCTGGATGGCAGCACCATGGCCGTATTCCAGGCGGTGAAGGCCTTCGAGCTGTTCAGCGGCGCCAGCGCAGATGCGCCGCGCATGATGGCGCATTTCGCCAGCATGAATGGCTGAAGTCGTCCCACCCGAGTAGGTTGGGCCGGGCGGCGTTCCGCTGAGCTCCGCGAAGCCCAACCTTGTATCTACGGACTCAAGCCCTACCCGCTTCGCTTTTCCTGTGTAAGCGAATTCATTGGCTATGCCTGCGTTAGCTATTGTCAGCAATCAACGGCCGGGTTGAGAGCCTTGTAGGGGCGAGGGGGACGCCGAATTCTTGCTCGCGAAAGGGTCCGGTTCGCGAGCAAGCTCGCTCCTACAAAGCGTGCAGCCACTTAACGCAGACATAGCGAATTCATTCGCGATGCAGGCCTGTCCCTTTCCCCCTCAATCCAGCGCCGGCTTCAACAGCGCTTGAGCCTCGTACAGTGGAGTCAGGTAGCGCTGGTGCATTTCTTCACCGCTCATCCGTGAAGCATGGGTAGTGATGGCGAGGGTCGCCTTGAGTTCACCCTGGCGGTTCTTCAGCGGCACGCCAAGTACGCACATGCCCACTTCGTATTCCTGATCGACGACGGCGTAGCCCTGAGCGGTTACCTTGCGCAGTTCCTCCTTCAGCTCCGCGACGCGGGTGAGGTGAGGGGCGTCAGAGGGCGCAACTCCACCCGTGAGAAGTAGGCGTCCAGCTGCGCGGCTGCGTGGTGACTGTGCCCTATAAGCAGGTGCTGGCCGAACGCCTCGACGGCCTCAGCCCGCGCGCCGCAGCACTGCGTTCGGTGAACGTGATCCGCCGCGAGGCCGATGGTCGCCTTCTGGGCGACAACGTCGATGGTTTAGGTTTCCTCAAGGCCGCTCGCGCCCATGGTTTCCAGCCGGCCGAAAAGCGCGCCCTGGTGGTCGGTTCCGGCGGCGTTGGGGCGGCCATCGCCTATACCCTCTGCGGATCCGGCGTGCGGCAGTTGGTGATCGCCGATCTCGACAAGCCCCCCGCCGAAGCCCTCGCCAAGCTGCTACGCGCCGCCTTCCCGCAACTGAATATCGGCAACCAGTATCCCAACCTGTCGGTTTTCGACCTGGTGGTGGACGCCACCCCGGTGGGCATGGGCGGCAACGGTGAACTGCCCCTTGCCGGCCAGTTGCTGGAAACCCTGAACCCGTCCGCACTAGTAGCCCACGTGGTAACCAACCCGGTCATCACCCCCATCCTCGAAATCGCCCGCGAACTCGGCTGCAGAATCCAGACCGGTCCGGAGATGGCCCGCGCGTAGATGGCAATCTCGGCCACTTCATGGGCGTGATGCCACTGGCCGTCTGAGGAGAGCTACCATGAATACAACCGCCCAATTCCCCCGTGGTGTAGTCGTGGCAAAAGCCTACGACCTGATCGTCCTCGGCAGTGGCGCCGCCTGGATCTTCGATAGCGACCAGCCCCGCGCCCCTGACCAAGGCGCCCTGGTACGCCATCCGCTTGCACACCGGCGACCTCGGTTCAACCCGCGGCCTGGTGACCGACGCCAATGCCAATGTCCTCGACCGGCAGGGTGTGCCCATCGCCGGCCTCTATGCCGCCGGCAATGACCTGAACTCGATCATGGGTGGCACCTATCCCGGTCCCGGCATCACCATCGGCCCGGGCAAGACCTTTGGCTACCTTGCCGGCCAGACGCTGGCGGCGGAAGCCGTCGGGACCAGCGATGACGAAGCAACGACTCGCAGATCATCGCCTTGCGGCGCGGCCTGGCCTGTTCGACAGCCAATTTGCAGAGAACCTCACCGTCGGACAGAGCAAGCCGACAGGCCTGCTCTGTCCGACGGGCTGATGTTGGAAGATCAAGCCTCATCGATCCACCTCGTCCGCAAGGCTGGGTGATTGATCGCGACGTTGCAACCAGGCGGCGGCCAACCCACTGAGACAAATGATCGCGATCCCCACCACCGTCGTCTGCTCCGGCGTGTGGGAAAAGATCACGAACCCCAACAAGCCCGCAAAGACGATCTGGCAATAACCGAATGGTGCCAGCAAGGCTGGTGCCGCCTGGCGAAATGCCTGGGTGAGGAACAGGTGCGCCGACATCCCCAGGCCGCCCAGCCCCACCAGCAGCAAACCATGGCTGAAGCTCGGCACCTGCCAGAAAAACGGCACCATGGCGGTCATCACCAGCGTGTTGCACAACCCGGCGAAGAAGTTGCTGGTGGTCGGGCTATCGTGCTCTGCGACCATCCGGGTGAGCAGCTGATAGAAGCAGAATCCGGTGGCCGAGCCCAAGGGCAGGAGCACCGCTGGAGTGAAAAGCTCCCCGCCCGGTCGAACGATGACCATCACCCCGGCAAATCCCAACACCACCGCCACCCACTGCCCCGGCGTGACGCGCTCCTTGAGCAGGGGCGAGGACAGCCCGGTGACCAGCACCGGCGCGAGGAAATTCACCGCTGTTGCCTCGGCCAGAGGGATGAACATCAGTCCGGCGGTGAACAGCAGGCTCGTACTCAGCAGGCTCAATGCGCGGAGAACCTGGAGCACCGGCCGACGGGTGCGCAGCACGCGCAGCCCCGATTGCGGCAGGAAAATCCCCGCCATCAGCAGGGTATGCACCAGGTAGCGGGCCCAGACCACCAGGACCACCGGGTATAAGCCGCATAGGTATTTGGACAGGGCGTCATGCCCAGCGAAAAGGAAGGTAGCCAGGACAACCAGCAGGATTCCCCGCAATGGCTGATTGACTCCGGACAGGGGCGTGCTGGCAGTGCTCATTGATTTCTCATGGAAAGGGCGCCGCAGCCGCCTGCCGCGCCTGAGACGGAGAGATCAACCCAGCGCTAGCAACGCGCGGGCCTTGGCGAGCGCCATGTCAGCGCGCTGCTGTGCACTGACGCCCTGCTCCAGCAACAGGCGGGTCGGTATTTCCAGGCTCAGCGGGATAGTCGCCGGCAAGACACTCAGCAAGCCCTGCAGGTCGCAATCGCCATCACCCGGGAAGCGCCGCTCGTTACGCGCCTGACGGAGGATTTCCTCCATGCTGTCCGGCCGGGGACCCGCCACGTCGCAGAGCTGGGCGTAGCGCATGCGTGCCGGCGGTACCTTGGCCAGGTCCTCCAGGCGCGAGGCAGAACGATTGAAATGGAAGGCATCCACCAGCACGCAACCATTGTCGCGCCCAGCATTCTCGACGATGCGCCGGGCCTGGGTCAGGTCGCGCGCATCGGTCCAGGGCATGAATTCCAGGTGCGGATGCAGGCCGTACTGGCCCGCCAGATCACAGAGCGCGGCGAAGTTGTCGGTCATACGGGCCTCGTTGGCATCGTTGCCAGCCACCAGCAGTTCGCTGGCGCCGAACTCCGCGCCTACGGCCAGGATCGCTTCGAAGTCGTCGACACGGGTCTCTGCTTTAAGGCGAAGAATTTCGACATCGAGCACCTTCAAACCGGTATCTCGCAGGCGCTCCAGGGTCTGACGGCACAGCGTGGCATCCGCGACCAGCGGGAAGTGATGCTCCTCCGGCGTCGCGGGTACCAGGCGCAGACCGACATGGCTGTAGCCGGCACGGGCGGCCACCTCCACCATCTCTGGGGGCGACAGTTCAAGTACGGTCAGGGCCGCCAGGGAAAAAATACGTTCGTTCATGTTCTTCACTGTCTCTGGGTGCAGGGTCAGAGTGTTTCTGGCGTGCAGGCACGACCGGTTTCCGCCGCCTGGCGAATGGCTTCGACCAGCGCCAGGGTGCGCCCTGCGTCGGCGGCATCGACCAGCGGGCAAGCCTCACCACGAACGACGCGGATGAAGTGTTGCAGCTGCCGATCGAGCGCCTCAGCCGGTTCGTATGCGAGTTGCTCACTGATCAGAGGTTGGTGCCAACCGGCAACTGCCACGGCGTAGCGCCAGTGTCTGAGCTGCGGGATGCTCAAGGCACCGCGAGTGCCCGCCAGCAGGTAGCAAGGCTGGTCCGGCTGATGCGGGTAGACCGGGTTTTCGCCAGACGTCAGCTCCCAGCTCCAGGGCGCGGCCACCGCATCAGAGCCAGTCAGGCTGCCAAGGGCGCCGTTCTCGAACTCCAGCACCACCGCGGCGCTGTCTTCATTGGCAAACCCACGAACCCGGTTCCGAGTAATCGCCTGGACCTGCACCACCTCGCCGCACAGGTGACGCATCAGGTCGAGGTCATGGATGAGGTTGGTGAACAGCATTCCCGCGCCCGGATCACGGCGCCAAAGAACGTCGAAATAGCTGTCCGGCTTCTGCAGCTGCCACATCCCCGTGACCGAGGTCAGCTGCCCAAGCACGCCGCTCGCCAGTAGCTCGTGGGCACTGGCGATCAGCGGATTATGGCGGCGATGATGGCCCACCAACACCGGTACGCCGTACCCGGCGGATGCGGCGACCAGCTCGCGAACCTCGTCCAGATGAACACCCACCGGTTTCTCCAACAACACCGGCACACCGGCCGCGATGCAGTCGAGCGCCGTGCTCACATGCAGGTTGTTGGGATTGGCGACGATCACCGCCTGCGGGCGCACCTGATCGAGCATTCGCCGGTGATTGTCGAAGTACGGCACTCCGCAGCCAGCAGCAAACACTGCAGCCTGCGGGCCCGGATCGGCGACGGCGCAAAGCTGTGCATCCGGCAGTTTGCTCAAGTGCTGGAAATGCTGGCGGCCCATGACGCCAGCGCCAATGAGCGCGATCTGAAGCGGTGAGTTCACGGAGGTTTTCCTCTTGCGCTTGTCCAACCATCCGAATCAGAGTGGAACTCTGTTCCGGTTTTTATTTTCGCACTATTTAGAACTAGGTTCCATTTTAGCGCAAGAGGAAAACGCATCCTGCACGCCCAGCGGTCAATCCGCAGTGCAGTCAGTGAAAGGGGTATCGATCAGCCGGGCGCTGGAAAGCCCAATGGAAGGAGCGTGCTTCTGCAGGCGCGAGTGGAGTCGCGTCTGCAGCGCTTTTGTGAACGGCGCTGATTGCGCCGTCAGGCGAAGATCTCCGAGGCTTGGGAGGCACCCGAGAGTTCGTTGGCAGCGTCGAGCAGTTGCGGTGCCAGGTCGTGGATACGCGCCTCGGGCAAGCGGGCGCTGGGGCCGGCCACGCTCAGCACGCCGATCACATGGCCGTCCAGCGGATGGCGCACCACCGCGGCCAGCGCGGAAGTCCCCACGGCCGAGCTTTCCATCACCCAGGCATAACCGTGTGCGCGCGCCAGGCGCAGACGCTCCAGCAACTCGATATTCGAGCGCGGCGCATTGGGGCCGAATTGCGTCAGGTCGGTAATGCCCTGACGCTCGACCAGTGCCAGCGCCTCCGTGTCGCTCATGCTGGCCAGCCAGGCATGCCCGGAGGCGGTGCAGAACAACGGAGCATCGCGGCCCATATCCGGGTCGTAGCGCAGGCCGGAGCGCGCACCCTGGGACTTGGCGATCCAGGTCTGACGGTCGCCATCAATGACTCCCAGGCGCACCAGTTCACCGGTTTCCTGGGCCAGGCGATCGAGGATCGGCTGGACGATGTCCGCCCCGCTGCTGGCCAGGTACTGGAAGGCCATGGCCACCAGTTTGGTGGACAGCTGATAGCGGCTGTTCTCCGGGTTCTGGCGCACATAACCCAGGCGAATCAGCTCGGCAAGCATGCGATGGGTCGCGCTTTTGGGAATGCTCAATTCATCCGAGAGGCTCTGCATCGGCAGACCCCTGGGATCGCTGGTGAGGCTTTCCAGCAGGCTCAGCGCCCGCTCGATCTGACTTCCGGCCATGGTTGGGTCTCTGAAAGGTTTTGCCGATTCTAAAAGACAAGCACTCAAGGGCGAAACCTGGAACCGCCAGGATCGATGAGCGCGACACGCTTACAGGATGCACTGCACTCACCAATACCGATGCCTTTGGTGATGATTTGCGCCAGCCGGCACCAATGCCTCGTGCGTGAAGCACTCCCAACGGTACGTAGGCCGAGGATCGAATTTCTTCACGACCAACAATGTACTAACCAGTTCGTTTTCGTTCGATCAGCGAACAAAACCGCGATTATCGAATTGAACCTTCACCCTCCAGCTTTCACTATCTGGTCACCCCGTAGCCCTGCCGCAACCAGCCTGCGACTTCATTTCCAGGGCTACGGGAACTACCCATAAATACAAAAAAGGTCCAATCCCATGTCCCAGCCAATCGTCACTCCGCCTCGCATACGCACCAGCGCCAGTCTTCAGTCCCTCATCGCGTTGCAATAGCACCCAGCCGGCACCGCTGATCGCCGGCCCCTTCGCCCTGATTCGTCGATTCGCCACCTGCGCGAAGGGCCCGCCACGTCCCTGAGAACAACAAGCAAAGAGGCAAACCGTACATGTCATTCCCACGCCCCGACTGCCGTCCTCCGACTCTCGTTCGCGCCAGTCTTGCCCTGGCCATCGCCGCCAGTGCCCTGCACGTCCAGGCCGAAGAAGCGGGATTCATCGAGGACGCCACGGCAACTCTGAACCTGCGCAACTTCTACATGAACCGCAACTTCGTCAACGACGCCAACCAGGGCAAGGCCGAAGAATGGACGCAAAGTTTCATCCTCGACGCCCGTTCCGGCTTCACTCAGGGCACGGTCGGTTTCGGCGTCGATGTACTGGGAATGCTCGCGGTGAAGCTCGATGGTGGCAAAGGCACAAAGGGCACCCAACTGCTACCGGTGCATGACGATGGCCGCCCCGCAGACGACTTCGGCCGCCTTGGAGTGGCCGGCAAGATGCGCATCTCGCAGACCGAGTTGAAAGCTGGCGAGTGGATGCCGGTGCTGCCGATCCTGCGCTCGGACGACGGCCGCTCGCTGCCGCAAACCTTCGAGGGTGCGCAGGTCACCTCCAGGGAAATCGACGGTCTGACCCTCTACGGCGGCCAGTTCCGCGGCAACAGCCCGCGCAACGATGCCAGCATGGAAGACATGTCGATGAATGGCCGGGCGGCCTTCACCTCCGACCGTTTCAACTTCGTCGGCGGCGAATACGCCTTCAACGACAATCGCACCCTTGTCGGTCTGTGGAATGCCCAACTGAAAGACATTTACGAGCAACAGTTCGCCCAACTGATTCACAGCCAGCCAGTCGGCGACTGGACCCTGGGCGCTACGCTCGGATACTTCACCGGCAAGGAAGACGGTAGCGCCAAGGCGGGAGACTTGGACAACCAGACCTGGTCCGGCCTGTTCTCCGCCAAGTATGGCGCCAACACCTTCTATGTCGGCCTGCAGAAGGTCGACGGTGACGATGCGTGGATGCGCGTAAACGGCACCAGCGGTGGCACCCTGGCAAACGACAGCTATAACTCCAGCTACGACAACGCTGGCGAGCGCTCATGGCAACTGCGTCATGACTTCAACTTCGCTGGCGCCGGTATCCCCGGCCTGACTTTGATGAACCGCTATATCCATGGCGACAACGTGCACGTCGGTACCGTGGACGATGGCAGGGAATGGGGGCGAGAAAGCGAGTTGGCCTACGTGGTGCAGTCCGGCGCCTTCAAGAGCCTTGGGATCAAATGGCGCAACTCCAGCATGCGCCGCGACTGGGGTAACACCAACAGCTTCGACGAAAACCGCCTGATCATCTCCTATCCGCTCTCGCTGCTCTGATCCTTTGGTGACTGTGAAACCTCTCTGGCCCGCCTTCTGGCGGGTTTTTTTTGACCATTTCCCTCATGCGAGGTCCCGGGCGGCATAGGCAACCACATCAGGTCGCGTCCGTCTGATCGTCCGCTGAGGCTGGCCGACGCCAACCACATCGGAAGTCAGCTCGCGACGCGGCATCGACATTTTCGCTCCAACCCACTAGCGTCCTGCTATCGACCCCTCAAGCGGCGGTTGCCAATGCCGACAGATGCCGAAGCCCTTGCCTTGATCGACGCAGCGTTCGCCGACGCGCCACGCCCGGTGCATTTCACCGACTACCGGCACTGCTGCGAATGCGCCGAGCATGATGAATTGCTGCGTAGCCGCGACCGCTCCACTCTGCAGCACACCGATGTTGGTAACGCCGGCTGGGACCCGATCTGCTTCTGCTCCCCGGAAGGCATCGCCTACTTCATGCCGGCACTGGTGCGTTTCGCGCTGGCGCAGCCCAACGACCAACTGGACTGGTATGGCTGGCAATTGCTGTTCCATCTCTACCAGGGCGGCGCCTACAACACCTTCCTGAACGCATGCTCTGCGCCGCAACGCCAGGCCATTGCCGCCCTCCTCGCCCACCTGATCGACACGCGGGCTGACCTGCTCGAACTGGAAACAGACGATATTCTCCAGGCGCATGAACTCTGGTCCAACGCTTAGGGCACGCCCCCGAAGGCACGGCAAACGCCATTTCGGACCCAGCCGACAGGCGTCCTCTACTATCTAGATAGACAAGCCACCCTGGGTGCGATCTGCGCCGGAGCAACGCCATGGGGATATCCCCTGACAAGCATCGCTTCAACGGTCGTTTGCTCATGCTCGGTTTCGGCGGCATGGGTCAAGGCGTCTTGCCATTGCTGTTGCGCCATATCGACCTACGTCCCGACCAGATCCTGGTCATCACTCCGGATGCTTCGAACCAAGCCGCGGCGAAGGCACAGGGCCTTGTGCTGCTGGAGACAGCCCTGACCCCCGACAACTATCGTGCAGTGCTGGAGCCTGAACTGCATCCAGGCGACTTTCTGCTGAATCTGTCTGTCAACGTCTCGAGCCTAGTGCTCATCAGGCTGTGCCACGCGCGAGGGGTGCTTTACCTGGATACCTGTATCGAACCCTGGGGCGGTGGCTATGTCGACACCCGATTGAGTGTCGCCCAGCGCTCCAACTATGCCTTGCGAGAATCCATCCTGGCGCTGCGCCAGGAACTCGGCCCCGGTCCGACGGCGACTGTCACCCACGGCGCCAATCCCGGTCTGGTTTCCCATCTGCTCAAGCAGGCGCTGGTGAACCTGGCGAAAGATTCGGAGCTTGGGGCAGCAACCCCAGAATCCCGTGAAGGCTGGGCCCACCTGGCGCAGCAGCTGAACGTGCGCTGTATCCACATTGCTGAACGGGACACGCAGATTACTGCCACACCGAAGGTCTTGGGCGAGTTCGTCAATACCTGGTCCGTCCCCGGTCTGATCAGCGAGGCCTGCCAACCGGCGGAACTCGGCTGGGGCAGCCATGAGACCCACTTGCCTGAAGATGCTCGCCGCCATGGATTCGGCTGCCAGGCGGCTATCTACCTGGAGCGGCCAGGCGGTGCGACCCGCGTGCACAGCTGGACGCCACTGTGCGGACCTCAACAGGCTTTCCTGATTTCCCATGGTGAGTCGATATCCATCGCCGACTACTTGACTCTGGGCGATCCTCTCCGACCGAAGTACCGTCCGACCGTCCTGTATGCGTACCATCCCTGCGACCTCGCCGTGTTGTCGATGCACGAACTCGCCGGGCGCCATTGGCAACCGCAGGAGGTGCAACGCTTGCTGGTCGACGAGCTTTTCAGCGGTACAGATGCCTTGGGCGTATTGCTTCTGGGGCCTGTACGCGGTGCCTACTGGTACGGGTCGCAATTGTCCCTGGAGCAGGCCCGCGCGCTGTGCATTCACAATAACGCAACCAGCTTGCAGGTTGCGGCATCCGTGATGGCAGCCGTGATCTGGACCCTGCAGAACCCAGACTGCGGGATCCTCGAACCCGACGAAATCCCGTTTGCGCCAATCCTCCAGCTTTGCCGCCCCTATCTCGGTGAGCTGGGCGGCACCTACAGTGACTGGACGCCGCTCAAGGGGCGCGTGCCTCTCTTCAACGAAGCGCTGGAGCCCGGCGCCCCCTGGCAATTCAATAATTTTCGCGCGTTCTAGGAATCCTGCTGCCGATGCCAGAGACCAACGCCAGTCGAAGTCAGCTCACACTGATCTGCATCGTCCTTCTGGTCGTGTGGATCTGGGCCGCCATCGCACCGCTGAGCCGGGAAGATTGGCTCCTCGAAAACCTGCTGGTATTTGCTATCGCTGCGTTGCTGCTGGCAACCTTTCGATGGTTCATCTTCTCCATGGCTTCTTACTGGTTGCTTGCGGTGTTTCTGGCGATGCACCTCTATGGCTCCCACTACACCTACGCGGAAACGCCCTTTGGCTTCTGGTTGCAAGAGATTCTTGGAACAAGCCGAAATCACTACGACCGTATCGTCCACTTCTCATTCGGTCTCTTGCTGGTCTACCCGCTCCGCGAACTCATCGAGCGACTCGCAAGACCAGCGGGCAAATGGCTGGGGTTGTTGAGCCTCACGTTCGTCATGGCGTTGAGTAGCCTCTACGAGCAGATGGAAATGCTGGCAGCCATGGTCGTTGCGCCGGATCTGGGTACAGCTTTCCTGGGCACCCAGGGCGACCAATGGGATGCCCAGAAAGACTCCGGGCTAGCCATGCTGGGAGCCGTTATCACACTCCTTGCGGCCAGGCTCGTAGGCGCCAATCGGACATGAGCCCTCTCGAATCAACGCCCACCTGCGCGTCTGGCCAGCACCTGCGTCGCTCCCTGGGCCTTGCGAGTAAACCAGAGCACGCGGCTCACACCCCGCGTGATCGCCACGTAAGCCAGGCGCAGGCTCTCGTCCTGCATGGCTTGGTCGTAACTGTTGCGAAAGAAGCCCGAGTGGGCATAGAGCGCGTTGCGCAGCGGGTGTTTTTCCGGCGGGGCGCAATCGTCGACGATGATCGCCACCTCCGCTTGCAGGCCTTTGGCGCGGTGAATGGTGTAGGCCTTCACCGGTAGCTGCTTGTCCAACTGGGACTGGATAGCTTGCAGGGGCTCGTTGCGTCGGCTCAACACCAGCACGGCGTTGCTGTCGGCCAGGCTACGAGTGGCAACGTGCTCACACTGTGCCTTGATCTCCGCCACCAGCTCCGGCAACCGGGCTTTCACGTCGAAGTTCTGCTTCAAGACCACACCATGGTCGCCCGGCTGCATCGGCTTCGATGCCTTGCTGGCTTTCGGCTGCTTGAACTCGACACCGTCCAGCACCGCTTCGCCGTCGCGGATCACTGGCTCGATGGAGCGGTAGTTGGTTTGCAGCATCAATACCGCGCTTTTCTTCAGCCGGCCCTTGCCTGGGAAATACGTGTCGAACTCCATGAACAATTCCGGCGAACTGCCGCGCCAGCCATAGATCGACTGCCAGTCATCGCCGATCGCCATCAGGCTGATTGCCTGCCCTTGTTGGCCCAGAGCGCGATGCACGGCTTGGAGGAACTGCACAATCTGCGGGGAGATGTCCTGGAACTCGTCGATCAGCAGGTGGCTGAACGGCGCCAGTGCCTCGGTCGGCACAGCCTTGCCGCCATCACTCAGTGACTGGGTGAGTCTCTGGAACGCCGCATTGAAGGTCATCAGTCCCTGCGCGTGCAACCCGGATTCAAAGTGCTTCCAGAACAGCAGCAGCGCTTCGATGAAATGTCGCTCCACGGCCGAACAAGACAGCGCGCCGGCTTTTAGCTGGTCAAGCCGCAGGCCAATGCTCTCCATGAAACCCGCCTGGACGTGGAACGCCTCGAACAGCGGCATCGGCGTCAACTCCCCAGCCAGCTTGAAGCCGTCCAGCGGTGCCTTGGGAACCTTGGCGCGCTTGCCCTCGGTATCAACTGCCGGGAAGGGCGGCAGCCCCAGCAAAGCGTGTACATGCTCGCGGAAGTCCGCGTCCTGGGCATAGCAATTCTGATAGGCCTGCTTCAGTAGGCGCTGCTGGGCCGGACGCAGGCGCCCTGACGCCAGCGGGTTGTCCAGCTCACTTTTGCTGGTGGCCGGCTCGTCCAGCTGTTCGAACCATGACGGGTTGCCCAGTACCTGCTTGGCCAGGACACCCATGGCCGAATGGAAGGTACGCACGCATTGTTTCGCCTGGTTGGCATCGAACGGGTACTGCCAGAACCCAAGCACCTTGAGCAGCTGCGCACGCAGCTGCGCGCAGGATGCATTGGTAAACGAGATGATCGTCAGACGGCCTGGGTCGATGCCCATATGGCACAGCATGAACACCACACGAAGCACCAGCGTCGTGGACTTGCCCGATCCGGCCCCGGCGAAGATCCGGGTGACCGGATGGCGCCCCAGGATCATCGCCCACTGCTCATCCGACGGCGCGCTGATCACGCCTGCGTCTACCGCCTGCGCAACCCGCTCGCGCATCGCGCTGACCTGCTGTGGGTCAACCGCCAGCAGGGCGGGACCGTAGAATCCCGAATCGGCCGCCGGGCCTGGCTTGGCCCGCGGCTTGGTCGCTTTCGCGGAACCACTTGCCTTGGCCTTGCCAGTTCTGACTGATCCCTTCTTTGCTCGCCCGGAAGGCTTCTTCACCGGCTGGGCCGCTTCGCGCTCGGCGCGCAAATAGGCCGTGGTCCGGGGAAAGTAACGCGCCAACGCCCCCGATAGGAGCAACTTGTAGCGTTTGACGGTCGACAGCATCCCGCGATTCCCGCTTAGGCCAATCCATAGGTCTTTGAATGATAAGTGCTTTCTGCCGCCTCCGGGTAACCGCTGGGCGCACGATGCACCTGGCGCTGTCTCCCGATCACATGCTTCACACCATAGCGCCGAGTGCAAACTCTTCCGCAAGGTGGTCGATCAAGGTTCGCACCGAGGGCAACAAGCCGCGCCGAGACGAGAACACGGCATGCACGATCCCGGTCCTTGGCACCCAGCCAGACAGTGCATTGATTATGAAGAATTCCACTCCGAAGCCTTCACGCGCAAGGGCGGCACTTTGGAAATGATTCAGCTCTGCGTGAAAACGAAGTGCTCAATTCATAACGCTGATTCCCAACCGTGCACTAAGCTCGACATGGCATTTATCGAAGCAAGGAGCAACACCATGGCTACCCCTTACAAACGCCTCGACAAGAACCAGGCCGCTGTTCTGCTGGTCGACCACCAGGCGGGCCTGCTGTCCCTGGTACGCGACATCGAACCAGACAGGTTCAAGAACAACGTGCTGGCCCTGGGCGACCTGGCCAAGTACTTCAACCTGCCGACCATCCTCACCACCAGCTTCGAGAGCGGTCCCAACGGCCCGCTGGTACCCGAACTGAAGGAGCAGTTTCCCGAGGCGCCCTACATCGCCCGCCCAGGCCAGATCAACGCCTGGGATAACGAAGACTTCGTCAAGGCGGTGAAAGCCACCGGCAAGAAGCAGCTGATCATCGCCGGCGTCGTGACTGAGGTCTGCGTGGCCTTCCCGGCCCTCTCGGCCATCGAGGAAGGCTTCGACGTGTTCGTCGTCACCGACGCATCCGGCACCTTCAACGAAGTTACGCGTCACTCGGCCTGGGACCGCATGTCGGCTGCCGGCGCCCAGTTGATGACCTGGTTCGGTGTCGCCTGCGAGCTGCACCGTGACTGGCGCAACGACATCGAAGGCCTCGGCACGCTGTTCTCCAACCACATCCCGGACTACCGCAACCTGATCACCAGTTACACCACCCTCACCTCTGGCAAGTAATCCGGGCAATGCCCCTGGGGGAGCGAGCTTGCTCGCTTCAGAGGTAGATCGTTGGAGTCAGCGACGCTTCGCTTAGCTCAGGCCGACCTGGACGCATCAAAAAAACCGGAGCCAATGGCTCCGGTTTCTTTCACCACGCTCGATCAGTCGAGAACGTCATGCAGCACTTCATAGATGATCCCGGTCGCCACCGTGACCAGGATCAGGTCGGTACCTGCCTGCATCCAATCATAGCCTTCGTAGTGCGGTAGCCGCCCCAGAAGCCGACCATCGAGTTTCTTGGCAATTCCAGGAGGCAGCGGCTTGCCGCGAGCGAGGTTCTTCTGGATGCCCGGTGGCAACGGGCTGGCAGGACTCCAATAGTTGCGATTGTCGCCAAGAATGGAGCGGATGCCGCCGATATCGATCTGCGGGTCATGGTAGCGGTTCCCGCCGGAGTAACTTTGGCCAGAGGAGCCAGCGTCCGCTTTTCCCTTACCGCCGCTATTGCCGTGCTGTGCCTGGTTTGCGTGTGGGTTGCCCTTGCCATTGCTGGGGTCTGCCAGCAGTGCTGGCGAACCTGCAAGCAGGGCAACGCTGGTCAGTACTGCAATCACTGAACGAGTCTTAGGCATATCTTTCAGTCCTGTTGATTGAGATATCCATAAAGCCTTGAAGCGCCGTTGGGAAGACGTTTCCGACCGCCCTAAATGTGGAGGAACGATGGCGATGATAGTTCCTAAACGAACCCATTTACCCTCTGCGCATCACACTTGACGGATGCTACCGGGATTTCGGTCACCCCAGCACTCTTGAAAGCTGCACGTCCCTTGGGTCTTTTGCCGCCGTTATCTACAACGGCATGAAGTCCCGCGCCACGGTACTCACCTATGGCAACGACGAGCCCATCGCCATTGCCCGGCCGGCTGCCAGCGGCAGCAAGTACGGTAGCGATGGCAGGGCTAGCACTGAGTTTGCACCTGTCCTCCCACGATCGACAGCTCCTTGAACCCCTCTCCGTCACGCAGGACGAACAACGCATCCATCCCCCGCCGCTGCGCCAGCTTCGAGCCGGCCTCCACTCCCAACACCATCAATGCCGTCGCCCAGGCGTCTGCGAGCATGCAACGGGACTCGACGACCGATACCGCTGCCAGTTCGCCAGACAGTGGCATCTGCCGGGCTGGGTCCATGGTGTGCGCGTAGTGTGTATTGCCCACCTCCACCCAGTGGCGGTAATCCCCCGAGGTGGCGATGGCGGCATTCGTCAGCTCCATCACGCCCATCACTTCGCGAACTCCGCGGAGGGGCTTCTCGATGGCAACTGCCCAGGCCTGGCCATCGGGCTTCAGGCCTCGGGCACGCATTTCCCCATCGATGCCGACCAGATAGCGGGTGACGCCGAAGCGTTCCAGACAACGGGCCAGCTCATCCACGCCGAAGCCTTTGGCAATACCTGAAAGGTCGAGGGCAACGGGTTCGACCTTGCGCACCCGCGCGGTCGACGAGTCGATTTCCAGCACCTCGCTTGCGGGCTTACGTTGCTGCATCCGCAATGCGTTGGCACGTTGTTCATCGAGTTGCTTGGCAGGGCCGAAGCCCCAGGCGCTGACCAGGTCCCCAACCCCTATGTCGAATGCGCCGCCTGACTCCCGGCTGACCAGCAATGCCGTGTGCAGAACCTGAAGGAGTTCCCTGGGAACCGCTTGCCATTGCCCCACCGGCGCAGTATTCAGCCGACACAGATCAGAATCGGCCTTCCACGTGGACATTTGTTGGTCCACCCGGTCCACTGCGTTGAACAGCCCTGCATTGACCGCCTGTTCATCCAGCCCTGGCGGGGCGAAGAAGACCGCGCTGTATAGCGTCCCCATTGTGGCGCCATTGAGGCTGTAGCGCTGTAGTGCAGGAGGGAGCATCGGCATCTCAGTAGACATCTTCACGGTAGCGCCCCTCGGCCTTGAGCTTGAGTACGTTCAGGTTGAGCGGTGCCAACACCTCGTCCAGGGCCTGCATGACGTTCTTCGCCATATCCCGACTGCCGCAGACCAGCACCTGCGCACCCCGATCTATCAGCCTGCGCATATCGTTAGCGTCTTCGATGATTCTGTCCTGTACGTAGCGGCGCTCGCTCACACGGGAGAAAGCCGCCTGCAGCCGGGTCAGTCGCTGGTCGGCCAGGTAACGACCCAGCTCCGATTCGTAGAGGAAGTCCGAGTCCGGATTGCGCCCGCCCCAGTAGAGGTGCATGGGTCGCCTGGCCGTGTTGTTGCGGATGAATCCGGCCAGCGGCCCGATGCCGGTTCCCGCGCCGATGAGGATGGTCGCTGGCCTGCCCGGTGCCGGACGGAAGTCCGGGTTGGGCTGAATGAATGCCTCTATGGTGCCGCCCAAGGGCAAGTCATGGAGGTAGTTCGAGCACAGGCCTGCCTGCTGCTTTCGGACACAGATTTCCAGCACGCCGTCCGCCGTACTGCTCGCCAGTGAATAGAAGCGAGGCACCGAACTTCCTGGCGGCAGGATCCCCACCAGATCGCCTGCATCGAACTCGGGCAACTTGCTGGCTGCAGCAGGCTTGAAGCGCAGGATGCAGGTCGGCGCCTGGACCTGCTCGCCATACGCCTCGCGCTGCATCAGCTGCAGGCTGTCGGTCGGATGGCGATCTGGTGCGTGCACCAGCGTCAGCTCATGGCCCAGCTTGTCGCCCAAAGCCTTACCCCAACGCGCGAATTCCTGGATCGACTGCCGATCGACCGTGTCCATTGCCAGCAAAGGCCGCAAGCCGCGTGCAAGCAACGCCTCGTCGACATCCTTGGCAAATTGACAGAAGCGCGGGAAGCTCCGGTCGCCAAACCCCAGCACCGCGAACGCTTGGTGCGGGTTGAGGCGACTGGACGCCAGCTTCTCAAGGAAATGCTTGGCGCAAGCGGGCGCAGCGCCGTCGCCGTAGGTCGAAGTCAGGATGAGCAGGCGCTCAGCGCGACGATATTCGTTAGCCAGGCTGTTCATCGGCGCAATGTGGACGCACCAGCCGGCTTGCACCAGCGCCTCATGCAGTGTCTTGGCAAAGCCCCAGGTGGTGTTGCTTTCGCTGCCGACCAGGATCAGCGTATCGGCGGTCTGGCTAGCACTGTTGCTGGCGATGCGCGGCATGGCACGGCGGCGTTTCCACCAGATCAGGCCGCCGGTGATGCTCATCACCGGGACGCCCAGCGCACTGGCGCCAAGCAACAGGCCCAGCCACCAGAGCCCTGCACCGGTATGCAGTTGGTAAACGACGTCATAAAGGCGACGAACCCGGTCGTGCTCGCGGAAAGACAGCAACTGCCCGGTGGCCTGGTCGATATAGCCATCGCCGTTGGCAGTGTGTAGCGAATAGACGTCTGTCGGGTCCTCCGGGTCTGGATAGACCAGTTCACGCAGATCGCTCAGTTGAACGGCCTGCAAAGCGGGTAGCGAAGCAACCGGGGCAGCGGGTCCGCCCGTGACTTGCGTCGGAAACTCCGGCTCGTTCTGCATGCCATCGGGCAGTAGTCCGAAAGTCACAGCGGACAGGTAGAGTCCGGTCAGCGACGACAACAGCAGGCCGGGTATGGCCAGGCGGCCGGCCTCCGCATGCCAGCGCTGGGTCCAGGGGCCATGCATTGGCCGCGCCAGGTAACGCCAGCCGCCTACGCGCTTCGCCAGCAGGAACATTCCAGAGATCGACAGCACCAGCATCACCCCTGCCATCAGCCCGACGATCACCCGGCCGGGCGTGCCCGCCAACAGGGAGCGGTGCAGATCCTTCGCCCCTTGCATGAGCGTCGACGGCTCCGCGTCGCCTGTTACCTTTCCGCTCTGCGGATCGATACGTACCACTCGTGTCTGGCCATCCTGGCGGTAAGACACGATCACGACGCCTGACGGGGTCCGTTCGAGCTGCTCGACGCCTGGGTAGAACTGGTCAACACGTGCCGCCAGTTCGGCAATGCTCAAGGATTGCTCGGTCTGTGGGCTGGCCTGGAGTCTGCCCACGACGGGTTCGACTGACAGAACAACCCCGGTCAGGGCCAGGACCATGACCAGTAGCGCTGCAACCAAGCCGGGAAGCGAATGGATCTGGCGAAGCATGATCCTTCTCCTGCAGATAGGACGATTACATGTCGTAAGTGAAGGATTCGACGTAACCGTGGCCCGCGGTGGGCTTGCCCGTGCCGCTGGTGGTAAGTGGCACAGTGACGTCGGCGCGGTTGTCACGTTTGTCTTCGACCGCGCTGTCGATGCGGATCTGGTAACCGGCATCGATCAGGGCGTCAGCGAGTTCAACCGATACTTTGAGTGTTTCTCCGCTGCCGACGCTGGCACCACTGATGCCGTCGAACTCTGCAGGCTTCATCCCGCTACCACGCGCCCAGTCACGCAGATGCTTGTAGTACTTGGCCTTCTTCCCGGCGACCCAGAGGGTGCGCTGGTATTGGCCCTGTGCATCGGTCAGGTAGATCGCCAGATAAGCCTCGTTTCCACCGTATTCCTTCAACTTGGTCGTCAAGGTGACTTCACGCGCTTGGGCAAATGCGGGGAGCGCGATGGTGCCGGCCAGGCACAGGGATGCCACTATTTTTTTCATCAGGAAGTCCTCGTCGGAATCGATATGACTTCAAGCTACGCGACCAGGCTTAAAAGAAACTGAATGAACAAAACCAGCGACCTAATAATTCCTTAAGGTTTCTGTGTTTGGAAAATCAAGAAAAGTCAGACGGCGCTTCATTTAACTTCTACGCCCCGCAATACAAATAAGCAGAACCAATCCACAGCCGTAGTGTGCGCTGTGCGCACCTGGCACTTGCTATGCCTGGCTTCCAACCTTGGCGTGGGCTCAACACGGGTGCGCATGACACCCCGGCCCTTCGGCACTAATCCGATATCCGAATGACTATAAGCAAGTTTCTGAACCGGCCATCAAATAAACTCAGAGAACTGCAACCACTCACTCAATCATTCATTGGCGCTTCGTCGGACGGAGGACTTCCGCCAGTTTCCGAGTCTCGAATTCCGGTATCGACATACACGCTTACAGTGGGATCGTAAGTGCGGATAAGAACTCGCGGTCTTTCATCAACAATGATTGGCAATGGCAATCAGATGCCGCCGTTGCTCGCACCTTGAGTCGATTCAGCCCATCGGAGGAAGCCGACGCTTTACTGGGGTCTTCTTGACGATGGCGGTGTTGGTTTCCGCGAAGCCGTTGATCCGGTCCAGCAGGTTATCCAGTTGCTCCATGTCCCGAACACACAAGCGGGCGATGAAGCAGTCGTCCCCCGTCACCTTGTCGCACTCGGTAAATTCGGGAATCGCCTGGATCTGCCGCTCGACTTCCTGCAGTTGGCCAGGCAAGGGACGGATGCGGACGATGGCCTGGAACTGATAGCCGAAGGCCTTCGGGTCGACCTCGACCGTGTACCCCCTCAGCACACCCCGCTCCTCGAGCTTGCGCAGCCGCTCCGCGACGCTGGGCGACGAAAGGCCGCTGATTTGAGCGAGCGCCTTGAGCGACCGCCTGGAGTCTTCCATCAGTGCAGAAATCAGCAACTGATCGATCTCGTCAGTCATACAAGCCTCGTTAGGCAATATGGGAAAACTGTCTTGATCATAAAGGTAAAACGAGGTTTTCGCCTTCGTCAGGCAATGGAGATGGTGCTGTTTGGCTTGTCATACTCTGGCCCAAGCAGAGGAGCCAAACCATGAACAATTCGATTCATCGCGGGTCGCTGGAAATGGTCGCAGCCATGCTGATCAGCGGGACCATCGGCTGGCTGGTACTGGTGTCTGGCCAGTCGGTGCTGGATGTGGTGTTCTGGCGCTGCGTATTCGGCGCAGCCACTTTGCTGGTCGTCTGCGCGTTGCTGGGTTTTCTGCGACCCGGGGTCCTGACCCGCGAAACCTTCATACTCGCGGTGCTCAGCGGCGTCGCAATCGTCGGTAACTGGGTGTTGCTGTTCGCTTCATACTCGCGGGCCTCGATCTCCATCGGCACCGCCGTCTACAACGTCCAGCCCTTCATGCTGGTTGGCCTGGCCGCCTTCTTCCTCGGTGAGAAGATCACCGCACAGAAGCTGTTCTGGCTCAGCGTGTCGTTCGGCGGGATGCTGGCAATCGTCAGCGCCCACGGCGAGCAGGGCCAAGGCGGCGACAACTATCTCGCCGGCATCGCCCTCGCGCTCGGCGCAGCCCTGCTCTATGCCTTTGCGGCCCTCATCGTCAAGCGCTTGAACGGCACACCACCGCATCTGATCGCATTGATCCAGGTCTGCACTGGCGTCCTGTTCCTGGCACCGATGGCAAACCTGTCCAGCTTGCCGCAGCAGGCGGAGGCCTGGGCCAGCCTCGTCACCCTGGGCGTCGTCCACACGGGCGTGATGTACGTGCTGCTGTACGGCGCTATCCAGAGACTGCCAACCGCACTGACCGGCGCCCTTTCGTTCATCTATCCGATAGCCGCGATCTTCGTTGACTGGCTGGCCTTCAATCACCAGCTCAGCTCGCTGCAATGGCTGGGTGTAGGCGCGATCCTGCTGGCCGCAGCGGGCATGCAACAAGGATGGGGGATCAGCAGCTTTCGCCGTGTTGCAGTCCGCTGAACGGGCCGGCGCTAGCGAGCGGATGCGGACTGCGACGCAGCACTTCGCATTGTGCTGGCCACGCGCCGCTGGATCTCGTAGGCCGGCGCCTCGACCTCGTTGTAGTCACGGGTATAGCGAACGGCAAAGTCGCGAACCCCCCATTGGAGGTATTGCTGCACGTGCTTCAGCTCGTGAGCCCAGAGGGCGACGTTGTTCAGCGCATCATCCTCATTTCGGAAAACGATGATGTCCACGAGCGTCACCGCATTCACATCGGGGTTCTGCAGCATGGTATTGGCAGCGTTCATCTCCACATCATCACCCACCTTGTAGAAGGCGGAGTCCAGCACCTGGATGTCGTAGTAGGGCTCGAGCTGGGCGCGGATATTCAGCGGAATCCGCTGAATATTGCCCAGGGCCGCGGTGTTGCGGGATCGCACAAGCCAGCCTTCCAGCCCGGATGCCGCCATCTGGCCCATGCTCTCGGCAAGTGGCCCGATTTCCTCCTGGGTGCCGGGTGCGCAAAAGCAGGCGACCACACACACCTTGTACTGCCCGGCCGGGCAGGCTGTAGCAGCGACGGACAGCGAGCTCCATGAAGCCAGGAGCAGCGCGGAAAAGCTGAAGAAGCGGCGCAACGAAACGGCAGGCATTGGTACTCCCAGGGGCCATGGTAATCAGCGGGCGACAATGTGGGCATCGGCCGGCCCTTTGTCCAACCTCGCGTTGGACCGTTCCGACGGACGTTCGTTACCCCAAGGGCGGCAGCTTTTTTCAGTGGCGGTCACGCTGCAAGCGTGAACCAATAAAACGAAGCCGAGCTCAAAGCACAACCGCCGGCCAAGCGTCTACACGAACGGAAGGCCCGGACAGCGGTCAAAATGCAGAAATAACACGAAAAATATTTTCTAAGCCATTGAATTGACAGCATACAGCCTGTCCGAATAGCCATATTTTCCCTGGCCGTAGTCGGTTCTTTTCTTTATCCTCCGCAACCTTTCACCGGCCCTGGAGACGAACATGCTCGACACAACCCTTGAACAACTGGAACAACTTGTTAGCGAACTGCTGCAGCAAAACCAGTCGCTGACCGATGAAAACGCACAAATCCGCGTGGAACTGAACAAAGCGCGTGAAGAGAACGACACTTTGCAACTCTCCTTGCTGGAACAGGAAGAGAAACAGAACGCTGCTGCTGACCGCCTGCAGGCCCTGGTTCGTCGCGTCAGTGAAACCCGCGCCAGCGCATGAGCAACGACAGCGTCCGCGTACTGCGCATACTGGGGCGCGAGTACAACATCAAGGCTCCAGCCGGCGAGGAGCAGGTGCTGCAGGACGCAGCGGCGGTGCTGCAGGCTGAGATTGCCGCCAACAAGAAGAAATTCCCCTACGTCACCGCCAATGAACTCGTCGTGCTCTCCGCGCTCAACCTCTGCGCGCGCCAGATCAGCCCACGAGACAAGCTCAATGCTCCCGCGGACGTAGCGCAGCGCATCGCCGTGCTCAACCAGCGCATTCGCGAGCGCCTGGATTCTCAAGGGTCCTGACCCCAACGCGAGGCATCACGCCAGTTCGTGGTAGGGCCTCCCGCACCGAAGATCAGTCTGCACGCCGACAACGCCCTTTCCTGTAAGCAGGAAAGGGTCGGGAGCGCCAGGGGCTTCCTATCTATGTGGTTATTTCAAAGGGCCGTGTTACACGCAAATTGGCTAACGTAGCCGACCGGTGACCTCGCAGCCGTGCTGGCTATCGGCCAGACTGCAGCGTTGAGCGAGCACGACCTGCTCCCTTGCGTTCCCCTCAGAAGAAACGCTCCCCAAACAGTTCTTAAGAACCCTCCGGTTTTCGGAGCGTTTGGCGGTGTCTCTTGGCCGTTCAAAACGCATGGAGTACGGTGCCGATGCAAGGTGGAAGTTCCTTCGCATTCAGGCATCAGGGGTAGGTGGCGACTCGGCCCTCTCGAATTAGTGCGGTGAACAAACAGCGCTTGCGCTGTGGGAGCGACTTTTGCGGTTGCATGAGCGATCAGAGGCAGTTCTGTGATCATCACCGCCTGCTCGACTGGAGTATCGAACGTCGGGTAATGCGGACGAATATCGATGTCGGCTGTTGCGTGCATGGTTCAAGCACAAGCGCTTCCTGTGACTGACGGTCAGAGCGGCACGGGTTGAAAACAGATGCGCCCAACCAGCCGCAGAGACAGACGCCAGGAGTACGTGGCCCATGTCCGTCTGAAAACCGAATTCGCGCACGGTAGGACAACCATGCATACCATCCGCAACACCTTGGTGGTGGTAGATCCGCAGCAGCCTGAAGAGTTGCTGCTCAATAAAGCCAGAATGATCGCTACTGCCACCCGCTCACACCTTCACTTGCTGGCCTGCGATAAACGACTGGACCTATCCGACCATCTGAACCATATGCAAGGCGCCCTGGCAAAGGAGGGTTTTAGCGTCAGCGTCCAGCAGGAGTGCAACCACAGTCCGTACAAGGCCATCATCAACGCCCAGCAGTCAGAAGGCTGTGGCCTGGTGATGAAGCAACACCGGCCGGACAATGCGCTGACGAAATCCCTCCTCACCCCGGAAGACTGGAAGCTGCTGCGTTACTGCCCCAGTCCGGTACTCATCGTGAAAACCTCCAGGCCCTGGACAGGCAACAGCATTCTCACTGCTGTGGATGTGGGCAATGACGATATCGAGCACCGGGTCTTGCATACCGGCATCGTCAGCCACGGTTACGACATCGCGGAAATGGCAGACGGCACCCTGCACATGATGAGCGCCCACCCCTATCCGATGCTCTCGGCCCATGACCCGATCTTCCAGCTCAAGGAAAGCATCCAGGATTTCTATCACGAGCAATGCAAAGCCTTGCAGCACGAATTCAATATCAACGACGAACATCTGCACATCGAGGAAGGCGCAGCCGACGTACTCATCCCGCAGATTGCGCACCGGCTCAACGCCGCGCTTACGGTAATAGGAAACGTTGCGCGAACCGGCCTTGCGGGCGCATTGATTGGCAATACTGCCGAGATGATCCTCGACACACTTGAGAGCGACGTCCTGGTGCTCAAACCAGATGACATCATCGCCCACCTTGAAGAGCTCGCCGCCCCCTCACTCGACCCTCCGGAGGCCGAGGCATTGGCGTCGTGGCCGTACAACCACCATAACAATCGGTTGTAGGTATGCCGCTGCCAGGCTGTCGGAACGCGTGTGGCATGGACAATCTGGCACGGAAGCCTGGAGCTACCAGGACTGGGGAGCCGAATAACACTCATCCTCCAGGGGCGGCGACTGCCTGGTTAAGCGCCCTGGACGATTGAGCGAGGCAATCCGGCGAGTTCAATACAGGCTAGAACACGCCATAATTAAAAAGTGTCCTTGTATTTTTCTACCCAGCCCCTACCTGACTTATCAGGAGGTGGGGATTCATGAACATCGTCCGTCCAGCAGCAGTAGCAGGTACGTTCTATCCGGCCGATCCCGAGCAACTTGCACGAGACGTCCGTCAACTGTTGTCCGCTGTCGCCCCAGCTCCAGCCGCACCGGGCCTAAAGGCCCTTATCGTGCCGCATGCTGGCTACATCTATTCCGGTGCAGTTGCCGCGCAGGCCTATGCCCGTCTGAAACCGCTGGCCTCTCGCATCGAGCGCGTGGTGTTGTTGGGGCCGGTCCATCGGGTTCCCGTGCGTGGTCTGGCCCTCCCCCAGGCCAACGCATTCTCGACCCCGCTGGGCCAGGTTCAGCTGGATGCCGAAGCCATGGCGGTCCTGGCTGACCTGCCGAAAGTCGTCATCAGCGCCGAAGCCCATGCACTCGAGCATTCGCTCGAAGTGCAACTACCGTTCCTGCAGTCGGTGCTGGGCGAATTCCGTTTGGTGCCGCTGGCCGTGGGCTCAGCCACCCCCGCAGAGGTTGCGCAAGTGCTTGCACGCGTGTGGGGTGGCGATGAAACACTGATCGTCATCAGCTCCGACCTATCGCATTTTCTGCCCTATACCGTTGCCCAGAAGGCGGATAGCGAAACGATACGGGAGATCCTGGCTGAACGACCGGCACTCAACCATGAGCAGGCCTGCGGCGCGACGCCGATCAATGGTCTGCTGGCATTCGCGGCACGTCAGGGGCTCCGCGCCGAACTACTCGGCCAGTGCAACTCCGGCGATACCGCTGGCGACAAATTCCGTGTGGTGGGCTACGCGTCCGTTGCCTTCTATCAAACCAGCAAAGCCGTCCAGGATGCAGATGACGCGGGCAAGACACTGCTCAATGTCGCCCGCGACGCCATCTCTCAGCACCTGGGCGGCCCGGGAAGAACGCCCCCTGATCAGCGATGGCTGCATGAACCTGGGGCCAGCTTCGTCACCCTTACCCACCAAGGCAGACTTCGCGGCTGCATCGGCACTATCGAGGCGCATCGACGCCTGATCGAGGATGTGCAGGAAAACGCCATCGCCGCTGCCACCCGCGACCCGCGCTTCGACGCCCTGACCCGCGACGAACTGGCCAGGACCCGCATCGAGGTATCGCTGCTGTCCGCCACCGAGGTTCTGGCATTCACCAGCGAACGGCAGGCCCTTGAACAGCTACGCCCAGGCGTCGACGGCATCATCCTGGAGTACGGACGGGCCCGCGGTACCTTCCTGCCGCAGGTCTGGGACAGCCTGCCGCAGCCGAACGAATTCCTGGCAATGCTCAAGCGCAAGGCAGGATTGCCTGCTGACTTCTGGCACACGGATATCCGCCTGGCGCGCTACACAGTCAACAAATGGCAGGAGGTGGGCGATGAGTGACCTGTCGGGGCATTACCCCGGACGCTGGTGGCACAGTCTGCCCGATGGCCGTATTCAATGCGATTTGTGCCCCCGTGACTGCAAGCTCCGCGACGGGCAACGCGGGGCCTGCTTCGTGCGCATGCGCGAAGGCGAGCAGATAATCCTGACCACCTACGGGCGTTCATCCGGCTTCTGCATCGACCCGATCGAGAAAAAACCTCTCAACCATTTCTATCCCGGCTCATCGGTGCTGTCCTTCGGCACCGCAGGCTGCAACCTCGCCTGCAAGTTCTGCCAGAACTGGGATATCAGCAAATCCCGCGACATGGATCGCCTGATGGATCAGGCCAGCCCGGAGCAGATCGCCCTGGCAGCGGAACGTTCCGGCTGCGCCAGCGTGGCGTTCACCTACAACGATCCGGTGATATTCGCCGAATACGCCATCGATACGGCGCAGGCCTGCCATGAGCACGGCATTCGAACAGTAGCGGTGACCTCGGGCTACATACATGCCGAGCCCCGGCGTGAGTTCTACGCGGTCATGGATGCAGCGAACGTCGACCTCAAGGCCTTTACCGACGATTTCTACTTCAAACTCACCGGCGCGCACCTGCAGCCAGTGCTGGATACGCTGGTCTATCTGCATCATGAAACTGATGTCTGGACGGAAATCACTACCCTTCTGATTCCGGGCTACAACGATTCGAAAGCCGAAATCGAGGCGCTGTGCAATTGGGTGCGAAACGAACTGGGACCGGATGTGCCCATCCACTTCACCGCCTTCCACCCCGATTTCAAGCTGCTTGACGCGCCACCGACCCCACCGGCTACTCTGACGCTTGCCCGACAGATCGCACGCGCGCACGGTTTGCGCTACGCATACACAGGCAATGTGCATGACGCCGAAGGCGGCACAACGTTCTGCCCAAACTGCGGCGAGGCCCTGATCAAACGCGACTGGCACCGCATCCTGGACTACCAGGTGACGGACGACGGGCACTGTTCACATTGCAACACGCCGATTGCCGGACGCTTTGGCCATTACAGCGGTGCGTTTGGCCAGCGCAGGATTCCGGTACGGCTCAATCCTGCCCATTGAGCCGGCCAGCACAGGCGATGGCTGGCCCTCCGGTCAGATCACGAACAGGTCCATGAAATGGTTGACCGGAGTATCCACCAGCGCAGCCTGATCCTTGCATAGCGCGAATATCTGCGCGCAGCGCTGCGGAGGGAAACGCGTGGCGAGGTTGCTCTTGAACTTCTCTTCCAGCAACGGAAGGCCTTCCATGCGGCGGCGGCGGTGACCAATCGGATATTCGACCGCGACCTGCGGGGTCGAACTGCCGTCTTTGAAGACCACCTGCACCGCGTTGGCGATGGAGCGCTTGTCGGGCTCCAGGTACTCGCGGGTGTAACGCTCGTCCTCGACGACTTCCATCTTCGCGCGTAGCTCATCGATGATCGGGTGAGCCTGGTGGAAGTCGTCTTCGTAGTGCTCGGCGACGAGGTTACCGAAGGCCAGCGCCACAGCGGTCATGTACTGGATGCAGTGATCGCGGTCGGCGGCGTTGGCCAGCAGGCCGACCTTGGAAATGATGCGGATCGCGGACTCTTGTGTGGTGATGATGATCTTGTCGATTTCCTGCAGACGGCCCCGGACCTGCGGATGCAGGGTGACTGCGGCTTCGCAGGCCGTCTGGCCGTGGAACTCGGCCGGGAAGCTGATCTTGAACAGGATGTTTTCCATCACGTAAGTACCGAAGCCCTGCGGAAAGCTGAAACGGCGCTGATCCTCGGGCTTGGTGGCCAGGTCCTTATTGGTGTGACTGAACAGCACATCATAGAAACCCCATTGCGCGGCGGTCAGCGCGGCAGGAATACCCATCTCGCCGCGAATCGCGATATCGGCGAGGCGCACGCCACGGCTGGAGGCGTCGCCAGCCGCCCAGGACTTGCGCGAACCGGCATTCGGCGCATGGCGGTAGGTGCGCAGCGCCTGGCCATCGACGAAAGCGTGGGAGATGGCCGACCGCACCTGCTCGCGGGTGGCTCCCATCAACTTGGCGCATACCGCGGTGGAAGCCAGCTTGACCAGAAATACGTGGTCCAGGCCAACGCGGTTGAATGAGTTCTCCAGCGCGAAAATTCCCTGGATCTCATGGGCCATGATCATGGCTTCCAGCACTTGGCCCATGGTCAGAGGCGCATCGCCACGGGTCAGTCGCTGCTGCGAGAGGTGATCAGTCACGGCGAGGATGCCGCCAAGGTTGTCGGATGGGTGGCCCCACTCAGCCGCCAGCCAGGTGTCGTTAAAATCCAGCCAGCGGATCATCGCACCGATGTCCCAGGCCGCCTTGACCGGATCCAGGCAAAAGCGGGTACCCGGTACGCGCGAGCCATTCGGCACTACGGTACCGTCGACCTGCGGGCCGAGAAGCTTGGTGCACTCTGGAAAACGCAGTGCCAGCAAGCCGCAGCCAAGCGTATCCATCAGGCAATAGCGAGCTGTGCTCAGGGCAATTTCGGACTTGATCCTATAGTCCAGAACATAGTCGGCGATATCCTGGATCACCTTGTCATAGTCGGGCCGGTCATTCAGATCGACATTGGCGCTCATGGCGGTTGCCTCGTCGGTGGAAGCCGACAGGCTGTCTGTCAGCGACACCACTGAGATCAGTGTATTCCTCGCATATAGGCGTTCCGGGACATTCCGACGAGGAATTCCCCGACCAAGTTCAGCGTTCGCAGACGGACTGCGCGCACGGCCGTGCCAACAGAATTTTTTACGGCTTTTTTTTAGACCTGCGCCCACGAAGATATGGATACTTTCCAGCGCACAGTTGCCGTGGCCGGAACTTGGCGTACCCCTCCTGTGCACCTGCAAGTTCGCGCCACCGGCTGCACTGACAATCCGCACCAGAAACTCTCCGATCCGTCGAAAGCTCCTCATGGAACGCACCGGCCACGAAGTCTTGCGCCGAAACTCGCAGCATGGCTGCGATAGCAGGCGGGCGACTTCCGATGACAGATGCCCAAGAGGTCTTGATTGATGAGTGATAACCCAGCTGCACTGGAGCAGACCTCCCACGCTCCGGCCTCTTCATTTGGGCTCCTGGTGGCAGCGGCAGGTGTCGTTTACGGGGACATCGGCACCAGCCCGCTTTACACACTCAAAGAAGTTTTCTCCGGCAGCTATGGCGTACAGGTCAACCCGCCGGGGTGCTGGGCATCCTGTCGCTAATCCTGTGGTCGCTGTTGTGGGTCGTCTCGCTGAAATATGTCCTGTTCATGCTGCGGGCTGACAACGATGCGAGGGTGGGGTCATGGCACTGACCGCCCTGGCGCGCCGCGCCACCGCTGCCTATCCGCGGCTTAGCACTGCCCTGGTATTTCTCGGCTTGTTCGGCACTGCGTTGTTCTATGGCGACAGCATGATCACCCCGGCCATCTCCGTCCTTTCCACCGTGGAAGGCCTGGACGTCGCCCTGCCCGGTCTGGGTCATTGGGTGGTGCCAGTGACCGTGGTCCTGCTGATCGGTCTGTTCCTGATCCAGAAGCACGGCACCGCGCGGATCGGGATTTTGTTCGGCCCCGTCATGGTGCTCTGGTTCGTGGTGCTTGGCGCACTCGGAGTCCACGGGATCGCGCAACGCCCTGAGGTACTCCAGGCCATCAACCCTTGGTGGGCGGCCAATTTCTTCATCGAGCGACCTGGGATCGGCATCACCATTCTCGGGGCCGTGGTGTTGGCCCTGACAGGCGCCGAAGCACTTTACGCCGACATGGGGCACTTTGGTCGCAAGCCCATTGCGCACGCCTGGTTCGCGCTGGTGCTGCCCGGCCTGGTGCTGAACTATTTCGGCCAGGGTGCCCTGTTGTTGGCCGCCCCTGAAGCGGCCCGCAACCCTTTCTATCTGCTCGCGCCGTCCCGGGCCTTGCTGCCGATGATCATGCTGGCGACCATCATTGCCTCTCAGGCGGTCATTTCGGGAGCGTTTTCGCTCAGTCAGCAGGCAATCCAACTCGGCTACATACCGCGCATGCAGGTCCAGCACACCTCTAACGCATCGCAGGGAAAAATCTACATCGGCGTGGTGAACTGGGCACTGATGACCTGCGTCGTCTTGCTGGTGATTGGCTTCGGTTCGTCAGGGGCCTTGGCGGCCGCTTATGGCGTTGCAGTCACCACGACCTTGCTGATCGGCACACTGCTGGTGTCGGCGGTGATGTTGCTGTTATGGAAGGCACCCCGCTGGCTGGCGGTTCCTTTGCTGATTGGTTTCCTCGTGGCCGATGGACTCTTTGTCAGCGCCAACCTGCCGAAGATCTTCCAAGGCGGTGCTTTCCCCGTGATCGCCGGCTCCGTGCTCTTCGTCCTGATGACCCCCTGGAAACGCGGTAAACAGGCCCTGTTTGAACGCCTGGATGAAACCGCTCTCCCCCTCGATATTTTCCTGGGAAGCATCCGTATCCAGCCGCCTCATCGGGTCTCTGGAACCGCAGTGTTCCTGAGCGCGCGCCCCGATGCGGTGCCCCATGCACTGCTGCACAACTTGCTGCACAACCAGGTGTTGCATGAGCAGGTTGTCATGCTGACCGGGCTGACCGAAGACACCCCCCGAGTCGATCCAAAACACCGCTCCGAAGTGACCGACTATGGAAATGGGTTCTATAGGGTATTGCTGCACTTCGGCTTCATGGATGAGCCTGACGTCCCGGCAGCGCTCAAGCTGTGCCAGGGTGGTGGGCTCGACTTCGCCCCCATGCGTACCACCTATTTCCTGAGCAGAGAGACCGTCATTCCAACCAAACGCTTTGGCATGGCAATCTGGCGCGAAGGGCTGTTCGCCTTCCTCCAGAAGAACGCGAACAGCAGCATGAGCTACTTCCAGTTGCCCGTGAATCGCGTGATCGAGTTGGGCGCCCAAGTCGAGATCTGACCAGAGTGCCAACGGCCATTTCGACAGACGGGAACTCGTCGGCATCCCCCCGGCACCTGGCGCGTCATCCGCTACATGGTCAACCCATCACTTGGCCTGACCTGCCATGCCAGGGTACCGACTTGCCTTGCTGGAGGCCCAAAGGCCACCCACAATCAGATGGCCTCGCTCGAGAACTGGCCTCCATGTACCAGAACCTTGCTGTACTCGCCGCCTTTCTCTTGACCTACAGCATCTTCGCAGGGCGCTTCGAGTCGCGGCTCCTCAACGGGCCGTTGATGTTCATGCTCGCCGGCCTGGTGTTAAGTGCCACGGGTCTACTGCAACCCAGCATTAATCGCGAAGGCCTGAAGGCCCTGGCCGAACTGACATTGGCAATCGTGCTGTTCAGTGACGCCACCAATGCCAACCTCAAGGTACTGAAGGCCCACGAAGGGATTCCCCTGCGCTTGCTCCTGATCGGCCTGCCGCTGACCATCGGCGGTGGATGGCTCGTGGGGTTGTGGTTGTTTCCGCAGATACCCCTGCTGGAACTGGCGGTTCTCGCTGTCATCCTGGCCCCTACGGATGCGGCCCTTGGCAAGGCGGTGGTCAGTAATCCGGCAGTGGCAGAACCCGTGCGTGAAAGCCTGAACGTGGAGAGCGGCCTGAACGATGGCATCTGCGTACCGGTACTGCTGATGTTCCTCGCCTTGCTGATCGAGGCCCACGACCAGGCGCCCTGGGTGCTTGCAGTCGAACTGGTTGTCGAAGAGCTGGGCATTGGCGCCCTGGTCGGCATCGCATTCACCTTTGCCACCTGGAAGTTGCACAGGGTCTCAAGCGCACACCAATGGCAGATGCCCATGTGGTCGCAGTTGACCTTGCCCGGCCTTGCCGTGCTGTGCTTCGCCACCGCGCAGACCATCGGTGGCAGCGGTTTCATAGCAGCCTTCGTGGGAGGCCTGCTCGCCGGCCACCTCTACGGTGAGCAGAAACATCAGCTGCTCCAGTCGAGCGAAGAATTCGCCAACCTGCTGTCAGTGGTCACCTGGGTCGCATTCGGCGCGTTGGCGATACCCAGGGCCTGGAGCAGCTTCACCCTCGAGATCTGGCTGTACGCATTGCTCAGCCTCACGGTCATCCGCATCCTTCCGGTGCTGATCAGTCTACAGGGAACACGCTTCGACACCGAAACCCGAATGTTCATCGGCTGGTTCGGTCCACGGGGCCTGGCCACCATCGTCTTCACGGTGATGATCATGGACGTGCCGATGGAGGCCACTAATACACTGGTGGCCACTGCCATCTGCACGGTGTTCTTGAGCGTGCTGCTGCATGGATTGACAGCCAACCCCTGGGCGGCCCGACTGGGTAACAAAGTGCAGAAGACCTAAACCTGACCGCATTCGATATAACGACTCGAGCATCGCTTGGAACCAAATTGAAGGGACCGGGCGATGGGCTGCCTTGTCCCTCTTCCAACCGCAGCCATACTGCATCATCTAATAGGCAGAGTCCTGCAGCGCCTTGCCTTGCAGGGCCGTAGCCAAAGCGCCCTGCGCACGCCTGTATCAAAGGAGTACCCGAGTTGAACCGCCCCAGCGGGCATGACCTGCAGTCCGTTCTGCTGAAAATAACGAGGTAAGAGAGGCCAGCCCGCCCCTATGCTCGATGCAACAAGGAGATGGCCATGCGTTCGATAAAGAAAATTCTTCTAGCCGTGCCGCCAGTTCCAGAAAGCCCCGCCCTGCTACGCGGCGAACAACTGGCGGCAAAGTTGGGCGCCACCCTCAATCTGCTGGTCTGCGACGCGCGAGACGACCAGGGTGAGTTTCTCGACCAGCAACTTGCTCGCCTGCGTCTTCTGGGTATTCCCGCGTTGGGAGAGCGAGCCAATGTCGATACCGAGCACGCCTCCAGCGCTATCCTCTCTGCCTGTCAGGTGCAGGAGTACGACCTGATCATCAAGCAGCATCAGCCGGCATCTGGCTTGAAACAGCTGCTCGTTCCGCCGGATGACTGGCAGTTGGTCCGCCTGTCGCCTGCTCCCTTGCTGTTGGTCAGGAGCAGAAGTCCCTGGGAAGGCAGCTCGGTCCTGGCCGCGATGGATGTCGAACATCATGATCCTGCGCACCTGGCGCTGCAGGGCAACGTCATGGGCCACGCCAGCGACCTGTGCGAACTCTTCGGCGCATCCCTGCATGTCGTCAGCGCCTACTCGCCCACCCTCCTGCCTGCGGCCGACCCAAGCGTCGCTCCCGACCAATCCGTCGCCAGGCACTGCCACGACCAGTGCCAATGGTTCCAGAACGAGTACGAGGTGCCGGAGCACCGCCTGCATATCGGCGAAGGACCGGCCAAAGCCCTGATTCCGCAAATCGCCAGACAACTGGACGCCACGCTGGTCGTGTTGGGCACTGTCGCTCGTCATGGGATTTCGGGGGCGCTGCTCGGCAATACGGCCGAAGCCGTTCTAGACCATCTGGACGGCGACGTGCTGGTCCTCAAACCGAACATGGCTCACACACAACACGCTGAACCAACGGGCCACCGGGCCGCCTGAAACGTCTGCCCCGTAACAGTCCACGCTCAGGCAGCGTGGACTTTACGTGGGCTGGCAAAGCGAACTGAAAGCCAACCGACGATTAAATCAAAACAACTCCTCGAAACCCGTCCTATCATTTTGGGAGCTGTCTCTGCTGGCTGCCATCACCGTGCGCCCGCCTATTATTCGATCCGCGCTCTCTTTCCCGAGGAGAAGCGAAATGTGCGTGATCCATCGCTACAGCATGATCTTGCTTGCCTTGTTGGCCATCCCCGCTCACTCGGAGGACCAGGCGCCCACTAATCAGCAGGCCGCTGGCGTGGCAGCAGTACCCGCAACGGCCGCACCGGCTCAAGCGGTGTTTCGCACAGAAGAACTGGATCAGATGCTCGCACCCTTGGCTTTGTACCCGGACTCGTTGCTGGCTCAGGTGCTGATGGCATCGACCTACCCGGGCAACGTCGCGGATGCCGTGGACTGGTCCAAGGCGCATCCGAATGTCAGCGGCGACGACGCTGTGCGCCAGGTCGCGAACCAGCCGTGGGACCCGAGCGTGCAGTCGCTGGTAGCCTTCCCGGCCGTGCTGGCAACCATGGGCCAGGACCCCGCCTGGGTTCAGCGAGTGGGCGACGCCTTTCTCGCGCAGCCCAACGACGTGATGGACTCAGTGCAACGCCTGCGTCGACAAGCGCAAGTAGCCGGGAACCTGGAATCCAACGAGCAGCAAAAGGTCATCGTTCAACCGGCAGCGCCAAGTTCCTCGACCACCGTCGTCCAGCAGGCTGCTCCACCTCAGACCATCATCATCGAACCGGCCGACCCGCAGGTCGTCTACGTGCCCAGCTACAACCCGAATGTGGTCTACGGCAGTTGGCCGAGCCCGTCCTACCCGCCTGCCTATTACCCGCCACCACCTGGCTACTACCTGGGGAGCGCGCTTGCCGCCGGCCTGGCCTTCGGTGCTGGTGTGGCGATCATCGATTCGCTGTGGGGCGACTGTGACTGGGGCGGCGGCGACATCGATATCGACGTCAACCGCTATAACAACATCAACTCAAACCGCAAGATCAACGCCAACCAGAACACCTGGCGACACAACGCAGTCAACCGCGACGGCGTGCCGTATCGCGATAATGCCAGCCGCCAGAAATATGGCCGCCAACTGGATGGTGCTCAACAGCGCGATGCCCTCCGCGGGCGTGACCCGGCACGTACCGCTGATCGCGAGCGTGCGCGCCAGAGCCTGACCCAGCGCGGCTTCGAGGCACCAGCCGCCAGCAATCGCCAGGCCCGCGAGCGCGCCCAGACCGCGAGCCGAGATCTGCGTCAGGAGCAGCAGGCACGACCCCGCGCCCAGGCTGGAGACCGCGACCTGCGTAAGGACCAGCAGGCGCGTCCACGCGCCACCAGCAATACGCAGGCTCGCCAGCAGGCCCGCAAACAGCACGCAAGTACACAAGGCCCGCGTAACAACGCCTTCTCCGGTACGCGCTCGCCGTCGCAGTCGCGTGCGCAAGCCAGCCGCGGAAAAACCAGCTACTCCGCCGCCAGCAGGCCAAAAGCCAGCCAAGGCCGGACGGTACAGCGGCCCTCAAATGCACCGTCCCGCGGTGGCGCCCGTCGGCGCTGAAAGGAGACTAGCCATGAGTGCTGTTATTCGCCTTTTCCTGGCTTCTATCCTGGCGGCTCTCGCTTACAGCGCCAGCGCACAGCAAGCGTATCCCACCCCGGGCGCTGCCGCTGCAGCCCTGATCACCGCGCTCGGCACCAAGGAGGGTGATGCCAAACGCTTGGCAACCCTGCTTGGCGACGACTGGAATACCTACATCCCGGTCGGAAGCGTCGACCGCCAGGATGTCGATGCCTTCCTTGCCCTGTACCGCGAAAAACGGACGATCCAGACCGATGGATCAGGCCGTGCACATCTGGTGGTCGGCAATACGCCCTGGACCTTTCCACTACCGATCATCCAGGGCAAGGACGGTTGGAGATTCGATGCCAAGGCGGGCAGTGAAGAGATCCGAGTGCGCCGCATCGGTCGCAACGAAATCGGCTCGATGCAGGCGCTACTGGCCTACCACGATGCACAGATGGACTATGCCGATATCGACCGCGATGGCGATGGTGTGCTCGAGTACGCACAAAAGATCATCAGCACCGACGGCCAATATGATGGACTCTATTGGAGCGAGAAGCCGGGCATCGAAGAGAGTCCGCTCGGCCCGCTTTTCGGTGACACCGAACGAGGTGACGACTGGCAGGGCTATCACTACCGCATCCTCACCGCTCAGGGCCCCTCGGCACCAGGCGGCGCCTATGACTACAAGATTGGGGAGAACATGACTCGCGGCTTTGCCATGATTGCATGGCCGGCCAAGTATGGTGATAGCGGTGTGATGAGTTTCATGATCAGCCATGACGGTCAGGTGTTCGAGAAGGACCTGGGGCCTGACGGAGAAAAACTGGCCAAGGCCCTCCCCCGCTTCGACCCTGACAGCAGTTGGGACGAAACGAAGGTACCGGGAGTGCCCTGAACTCGCGCCTTGCCTGTGCCACCGGAACCAGGCTGTCTGGCCAAGCGTCGGTCGCAGCCAGCGGCGCCTTGGGGGTTCAGGCCCGCTTGCAGGTAGAAATGCCCAGTAACGAGTAGGCAGGGCACGAGCGGAAAATACCGGTAGCCAGTGGAACCAGACCGATCCAGCCCCAGAGACCGATCACACCGCTCAGGCCAAGAGCGATCAGGATAAGGCCGCCGCCGATGCGCAGGCTGCGGTCTATGGTACCTACGTTCACTGTCATGATGACCTCCAGGTCAATTGCTGCGCTGACGCTCCAGCGCGGTGAACAGCAACATGCCGGCCAGCATCGCCAGAACAAATAGCAGCGCTTGCCAATGTCCGGTAAACAGGATGGTCAGCGCTGGCCCTGGACAGACACCAGCGATCCCCCAACCCACACCGAACAGAAGGCTGCCTCCGACAAGGCGCCGATCTACCTCGCGCTTGGTCGGCAGTTGCATCGGCTCATCCAGCCAGGAGCGTGGCATGCGCTTCGCCAGGGTGAACCCCGGCAGCGCAACAGCGATCGCTCCGCCCATCACCAAGGCCAGGGACGGGTCCCAGGCACCCGCGAGGTCCAGGAAAGCCAATACCTTTCCCGGATTGGCCATGCCCGCGAGCAGCAAGCCCACGCCAAAGATCAAACCGGCAACGAATGCAGTCAGTTTGCCCATGCTCAACCTCCGAACACATGACGCAGAACAAAAACCGTAGCAAAGCCGGCAGCCATGAAGCTCAGGGTTGCCGCCAATGATCGGGGTGACAGGCGTGCCAGGCCGCAGACACCATGTCCGCTGGTGCACCCAGAGCCATAACGGGTGCCCACGCCCACCAGCAGGCCGGCAATGATCAGGCCGAACCAGCCGGTATCGAAGCGCACCTCAGGCAATCGGCCAAAAGCCAGCCATAGCAGCGGTGCCACCAACAGGCCAAGGAGAAACAGGGCCCTTTCCGCATAGCCGTCACTGCCGCGCTGCAGCAAGCCGCCGAGCAAGCCGCCGAGCAAGCCGCTGATGCCGGCGATGCGGCCGTTGGCAAGGATGAACAGGCTGGTCGAAAGCCCGATCAGCACGCCGCCGCCCAAGGCGCTCCAAGGCGTGAAAGCGTTCCAGTCGATGGTCATGGATGTCTCCGGTGCAGGCTGTGCGCAGGCCAGTGCAGGCCAGTGCAGGCCAGTGCAATGCGTCGCACGTTATCGGCGACTTGAGTCGTGTAATCCAGACTCATCATATACCCCCAGGAGTATATTTTCATCATCAATTTCGACGATTGGACATCAACGATGCGATGCAGGACCGCCAGCTTCGGCTGGCAGCCTGCGACGAACGACACAGGGGAAGAAGATGGCGCGAAATCCGGCGTTGCACCGGGTTGCTGATAGAAAAAGTTACTCGTGGCGTTGCTCAGGTGTACTTGGTGAAGATCGCCCGGACCCGCTCGAGGGTTTCGGTGGCGTCCTGCTCCGGGTCCAGCACGGCCTCTTCGAGCAGGCAGACGAGCATCTGTTGGTAGGCACGATCGAGCGCCTTGCGCGATGCGCTGAATTGCTGAGCGACCGCCTCGCAGTCATCGCCCCGGCGAATCATCGCCTGCAGGCCGCGAATCTGCCCTTCCACGCGGGCCAGGCGCTTGAGCATGGCGTCCTGGTGCGCCGCTACGACTTCGTTGGTCATTCGGTACCTCTGGCATCCGGACTGGCTACTGGGGGGAGTATCATCCTACTCCAGCGCCGGGCCGCCTGCACCTCGCGCACAGACGCGAACCGGCGGCCCGGACTCAATTGCGTTGGGGCTGGCTCAGCCGCAGGTGAACTGCTTGATGGTGCCGGTATCGTCTACGTCGATGTTCAGGCGGCGGGAGTTGTAATCCATGGTCATCGGGTCATGCGGGCGTAGCACCCGTGCCATCTCGGCGCCGGACTGGCGCTTGGCCTGCTCGACCATAGCGACACTGGCCTGCTTGCCTACCAGGGCAGCAAGCACCGTCGAGTCACAGGTGCCACCGGGCACATGCGCGGTCGAGTTGGAGGCCTCGGTGGCGGGAGCCTCGGCCTTGGGTTCGGCAGCCTTTTCAGTCGAGCTGCAGCCGGCCAGGAGCAGGCCGATCAGGGCGAAACTGAGGGAAATTTGCTTGGAAAACATACAGCGATCCTCTGATGAACGAATGTCCTTGCATGTGCCTGCAACGGGGCTCCCGCTGCCGCAGGGCTCCTCCCTGCCAGCGCATGGTCGGGTGCATTCTATCCTCTGCCTTTGACTGCGGTCAGGTCACTGCGGCCTAATGCACGGCCTGCAAGCCACCAACATTCGTCATGTCGAACCCAACCAACGTCCGCGCCAGCACCCTGCACCTGCCCCAGGGCAACTGGACGACCGTGCTCGACTGCCTGTGCGCGCACTTCTCCGCCATCCCGCGCGAGACCTGGCTGGAGCGCATGGCCCGTGGGCGCGTAACGGACGCCGATGGCAACGCCCTGGGACCCCACCATGCCTACCGCGTCGGGCTGCGGGTGCACTACTTCCGCGAAGTGAAGAACGAGAGGCCGATTCCCTTCCAGGAGCAGATCCTGCATGTCGATGAACACCTGGTGGTGGCGGACAAGCCGCATTTCCTGCCAGTGATGCCAGCCGGCGAATATGTCGAGCAGACCCTCCAGGCCCGGCTCTGCAAAAGCCTCGGCAATCCGAACCTGGTGCCGTTGCACCGCATCGACCGGCACACCGCCGGGCTGGTGCTTTTCTCGGCTGATCCATCGAGCCGGGGCCGATACCAGGCACTGTTCCGCGAACGGCAGATGCACAAGCGCTACGAGGCCATCGCCCCCGCCCTCCCCGACCTCGAATTTCCGCTGCTGCGCGAAACCCGCATGGACGCCGGCGAGCCCTTCTTTCGCATGCAGGAAGTGACGGGCGTGCCCAATAGCTGCACACGCATGGAGGTCATTGAACAGAATGGTGACCTCTGGCGCTATGCCCTCTACCCCATCACCGGCAAGAAGCACCAATTGCGCGTGCACCTGGCGGCCCTCGGCGCCCCGATCTGCAATGACGGCTTCTACCCGACGCTGACCGATGAAGGCGAGCTGGACGATTATGACCGCCCCCTCAAGCTGCTTGCCCATAGTCTCGCCTTCGACGATCCGATCAGCGGAAAGCCCCGTATTTTCGAAAGTAGCCTGAAGCTGGACTGGTAAGGCCAACCCTCGTCGGATCGTAATGCGTTTGACGGTTTGGATTTCGCCCGTAATATTACGATCACAATCAATGTCTTCAACGATCTTTCTGGAAGCCTCGCGACAGTCCACTAGGCTTTCCCATTCCACTCAAGTCTTCTGACCGAGGTACCAGACCATGAGCACATATGACGTAGTGGTGATAGGCGGCGGGCCTGGCGGTTACAACGCGGCGATCAAGGCGGGCCAGTTGGGTATGAAGGTGGCCTGCGTTGAGGGTCGGGAAACCCTGGGTGGCACCTGCCTCAATGTGGGCTGCATGCCGTCCAAGGCGCTGCTGCATGCCTCCGAGCTATTCGAGGCGGCCGCGGGCAAGGAATTCGCGACCCTCGGAATCCAGGTCCAACCCAAGCTCGACCTGGTGCAGATGATGGCGCAGAAGGCTGAAAGCGTTGCCGCCCTGACCAAGGGCATCGAGTTTCTTTTCCGCAAGAACAAGGTTGAATGGATCAAGGGCTGGGGCCGCATCGAAGGCCCAGGCCGGGTGGTTGTGACTGATCGCGACGGCCAGCAGCAGACCCTGAGCGCCAAGGACATTGTCATCGCCACCGGCTCGGAGCCTGCGTCGCTACCCGGCGTTCAGATCGACAACCAGCGCATCCTCGACTCCACGGGCGCCCTGTCGCTTCCAGTGGTACCCAAGCATTTGGTGGTCATTGGTGCCGGGGTGATCGGCCTGGAGTTGGGCTCGGTCTGGCGGCGCCTGGGAGCCCAGGTCACGGTCGTGGAGTATCTGGGCCGTGTCTGCCCCGGGCTCGACGACGAAGTCGCCAAGACCCTGCAGCGCTCCCTCACCAAGCAAGGCATGAGTTTCAAGCTCAGCTCCAAGGTCACCCAGGCGATCGCCAGCCCGGTAGGCGTTGAACTCAGCATCGAGCCCGCTGCCGGTGGACTGGCCGAGACCCTCAAGGCCGACTATGTGCTGGTCGCCATCGGCCGGCGACCCTTCACTGAAGGCCTGGGCCTGGAAAACGTCGGGTTGAGCCCCGATGCGCGCGGCATGCTGGCCAACGAGCGCCACCAGACCAGCACGCCCAGCGTTTGGGTAATCGGCGACGTCACCTCCGGCCCCATGCTGGCGCACAAGGCGGAGGACGAAGGCGTCGTCTGTATCGAGAGGATTGCCGGGCATGCTGCTGAAGTGAACTACAACACCATCCCGAATGTGATCTACACCCGTCCGGAGGTGGCCACTGTCGGCAAGACCGAGGAGCAGTTGAAGGCCGAAGGTCGCGCCTACCGCGTGGGCAAATTCCCCTTCATGGCCAATAGCCGGGCCAAGATCAACCATGAGACTGAAGGGTTCGTGAAGGTCCTGGCCGACGAGCGCACCGACGAGATCCTGGGCGTGCACATGGTCGGTCCGAGCGTCAGCGAAATGATCGGCGAATATTGCGTGGCCATGGAGTTCTCGGCCTCGGCCGAGGACATCGCGCTGGTCTGCCATCCCCACCCCACCCGCTCCGAGGCACTGCGCCAGGCTGCCATGGATGTTCATGGCGCGGCGATGCAAGCGTGAAGTGTCGAGCAGAAGGGGGCAGCGCAGCCCCCTTTCCTTTCAGAATGCCAGAGCGCGTTCCAGCAGTTCCCCACGCGGGTCGCCGTCTCGACTGACCAGCGCATAGTTGTAGCCGTCCCGTGACCAGTAACGCGCCTCCAGACCGCCCTCGCTGCGCTGGCCGCTTGCCATCCGCGCATAGAGTGCGCCCGGCGCACGCAGGTAGAGACTGACCCGTTGCCCTTGCTGGTCCTCGAACAGCAGCAAAGCGGCCGCGCCCTGCTCGGTCACCAGCCAACGCCCGCCAACCGGTGTGAAACCGTAGGGTTGCAGGTCAGGAATCCGCGCGGCATGGCTGAAACGCTGATCCAGCCACGCCTGCAACTCCCCGGGCTGACGCGCTTGCACATCCACCGAATCACCCTGAGCGAACAATCGGTGTGCCTGCAAGGCGTCCTGCATCGGCGGGTTGGCGGCCAGCAGTACCTGTTCTCGGACCTGCCAGCCCCCCACCCCGCCCAGCCCTAGAGCCAATAGGAACGACGCAGCCAGCGCCAGACGCCGCCGCTGACGCGCGCGCAACGAGGCGCGCACCACCGTCGGATCCAGACGCGCGGGAGGCGGCAACCCATTCAGGTTGGCCAGCGCTGCCCGCAGTTGCTGGGCATCGCGGCGCCACCCTTCGACCTGCGCGGCGACCTCGGGATTGGTTGTGAGGAACGCCTCCACCAACGCGTGCTGCTCAGCGCTGAGTTGACCGTCGAGATAGGCGTGCAGATCGTCTTCGCTGGGATGGAATGCGTTCATTTGAGTACCCGTAGCTGAAGCGTGGTGGTTTCGCCTTCGGCCAGTACACGCAGCGCCTTGCGCGCGCGGGATAGCCGGGACATCACCGTACCGATCGGAATGTCGAGCGCCTCGGCGGCCTCCTTGTAGCTCAGGCCCTCCACGCTGACCAACAGCAGGAGCGCGCGTTGGTCGGTCGGAAGATGGGCGAAGGCCTCCAGCGTGGCGTGGGTGACCACCAGATCTTCGGTGGAGATTGTCTCCTCCGCTACCGGCGCGGCACCAAAAAACTCCAGCAGCCGTGCATAGCGCAGGGCACGACGCTGACCGTCGATGAACTGCCGATAAAGGATGGAGAACAGCCAGGCGCGCAGGTCACCCTCGCGCTTGCTGCCCCACTTCGACAGCGCCCGCTCGACCGTTGCCTGGACCAAGTCGTCCGCAGTGGCGGAGTTACGCGTCAGCCAGAGGGCAAAACGCCTCAGGCGCTGTAACAACTCTCGCAGTTGTGCGTCATCAATCATGTTCATCGTCGATCGTGTCGACCGCTTTGGCGGCCACTCTTACCTGGGAAGCAACAGGGAGACGCACGGCTGGGGATTTTATTCCACGACCGCGGGAATAAATCTCCGAGAGCCTCGTCTCACCGGCTCATGGACAGGGGAACGTACCCCAGGAGTTTGGCATGAACACCGTAAAACCTTCACGGATCAACCAGGCAGGAGCACTCGCGCTGATTGGCCTCGCCGTCGGCGGGCTGGCAGCCGGATTTGCCTATGCAGCTGGGTGGTTCGGACCTGCGCGCCTCACGCCGCAGAACATCATCGACGCCTTCGAAGCGAACGCCGGCAGCTACCCCGGCTATCGGAAGAACCACGCCAAGGGCATCTGCATCGTTGGCCATTTCGAGAGCAACGGCGAGGCCTCGCACCTTTCCCGCGCCAGCGTGTTTGCCAAGGGAGAGGTTCCAGTTACCGGGCGTTTTTCCATCGGCGGTAGCAACCCCTATGCCCCGGACGCCGCAGTGACGACCCGCAGCATGGCATTGCTGTTCCAGATGCCTGGAGGTGAACAGTGGCGCACTGCGATGAACACCCCGCCGCTGCTCCCCGTAGCCACGCCGGAGGCCTTTTTTGAACAGGTACTGGCCTCTCGGCCGGACCCGGCCACCGGCAAGCCCGACCCCGCCAAGCTGCAGGCATTCTTCGCCGCTCACCCGGAATCCGCCGCCTTCAGGAAGTGGGCCGAATCGAGCAAACCGAGCAACAGCTTTGCCAACATCCCTTACCACGGTGTCAATGCGTTCCGCCTGGTGGAGCCCGATGGCACGGGCCACTTCGTACGTTGGTCGGTGCAGCCGCAGGCGCCGTTCGAGCCCCTGGGTGAAGCTGGCAAGGATCCAGACTTCCTCGCCCACGACCTGCAACAGCGTCTGCAACAAGGACCGTTGCGCTGGAAACTGCTGCTGACCCTGGCCGAACCAGGCGACCCGACTGCCGACCCAACCCAGCAGTGGCCGACCTCGCGTCGACAGATCGACGCCGGCACCTTGGTGATCGAGCAGGCCGAAGCCCAGGCTGACGGCGCTTGCCGCGATATCAACTTCGACCCGCTGGTGCTGCCTGCCGGGATCGAGGCATCGGACGATCCGATACTCAGCGCCCGTTCGGCCGCCTACGCCGTGTCCTTCAACCGCCGCACCCGGGAAGGTGCACCCGTCAACCATCAGGGAGAGCAGCCATGAAAAGCCCCGTCACTCACTTCAGCCGTACGCTGCGTGTGTTGCACTGGCTGATGGCTATCTTGCTGCTGGCCATGCTGTTCATCGGCGTCAGCATGGTGGTTACCCTGTCCGAGCGCCACAGCTGGTTGGTGGCCATCCACAAACCTCTGGGCATCTTCCTGCTGCTGTTGGTATTGATTCGCTTGGCGGTTCGCCTGGTTCAGGCCACACCGTCTTTGCCCCTTGAGATGCCCTCCTGGCAGAAACGGGCCGCACAGCTGTCCCACGTGCTGCTCTACATCCTGATGACCACGCTGCCGCTGGTGGGCTGGGCCATGCAATCGGCCGGCGGCTACCCCATCGTGCTTCACGATACCCTGCTGCTGCCGCCTATCGCCTCGCAGGACGTCCAGCTCTATGCCTTGCTGCGCCTGGCCCACACTGTACTGGCGTACCTATTGTTCGTTGGCATCCTGCTGCACCTGACGGCGGCCCTGTTCCATGCACTCATCCGCAAGGATGGTGTGCTTTCCAGCATGACCACCGGCAGTGGCATCCGCTCGATGCCCGATGGCCAGTAGGCGCGGGTTAGCCCGCAACACCACCTCTCCTCAAGGAGAAACCCTCATGAAAAGCTTGATAATCGCCCTGACACTGAGCCTCGCCGCCACCGGTGCCCTGGCAGGCTCAATGGATCAGGAAGCACAGCCGCCCGTCACGCAGTACACCTACGGCATGCACCTGGACATCGCCCGCGTCGTGGAAATGACCGACCTGTCCACCTTCTGCGGCATCATGCCGGCACGGATGACCTACGAAGACAGCCAGATGCAGCGCAACACCATCGAGTACCTGGTCTGGGGCACGGGCTGCAAGAACGACTATTAAGTGCAGCTTGAGTAGCCCGAACTTCAGTCCCGGGATGGCACGGAAATTCCCGGACTGAAGTCCGGGCTACATCGTTGCGGCAAAAAGCGAAGCTCAAGGTTGTTGCAAGGGACCGTTGGGCTTCGCGTCGCTCTGTCCAAACTCCGGCAGTGGCTGCAGTTGGGCTCAGAGCCAGCCTTTCCACTTGAACCAGGCGTACGGCAGGATCGCCGAGACCACCATCAGGCCAACAGCCACCGGATAACCGAACGCCCAGTCCAGCTCCGGCATGATCCGGAAGTTCATGCCATAGACCGTGCCCACCAAGGTCGGCGGCAGGAACAGGACCGCGGCAATGGAAAACACCTTGATGATGCTGTTCTGCTCGATATCGATCAGTCCCAGGGTCGCGCTGAGCAGGAAAGCGATTTCGTCGAACATCTTCGCCACGTAGTCCACCAGCGAGCGAATGTCGCGCTCGATGGAACGTGAGCGATCGAGGCCTGGGTCACTGACCCAAAGGCTCGCCCACTGGTTGGAGTAGTCCAGCACCCGCCCCATGCTCATCAGGCTTTCGCGCAACTTGGAAAGCGCCGAGTTGTGCCGACCCAGTCGCTTGACCACCGTCTGCAAGTCGGTGCGGCCCGGCTTGCGTGCGGACGCTGCGCTGCGATCGTCGCTGAACACCGCCTCGGACATTTCATCCAGATCGCGCTGCATCAATTCGAGCATGTCGGCAATGTGATCGACCACGCTGCCGCACAGTGAAATGAAGATCTGCTCGCTGGAGCCATGGCTTTCCGGCTCGCGAAGGAACTTGTCTTCCAGGTACTCGAAGAACGGCAGGTTGGCATAACGCACCGTCACCAGATGATCGGCCGCTACCACGAACATCACATCACTGGATATCGGTCGCTGCTGGCGGATGCCACTGACCAGCGTAGCGGTCAGGTAGAGCGCACCTCCGTGCTGATAGAGCCGCGAGGTTTCCTCGATCTCGACGATGGCTTCACGGCCTGGAATCTCAACACCGAGTGCCTGGCCGATGAAGGCCGCCTCCTCGGGCTCTGGGTCCATCAGGTCGATCCACAAGGTTCCGGGCGGAATCGCCGTGCCCGTCTGGCCAGAGGTTGCGTGCAGAGCGCCGTCGGTCTGCGCGTAGTAGTGGATCATCCGAAAAGGCTCCCAGAGCGATGGAGAAACAGTAAAGCATGCGGGCATGTCGGAGACGCCACGGCAGGATGCCGGGGCACGTCGGCAGCAATTGGACTAGTTTGATTCCAAGCCACTGCAAGCGGACCTGACCATGCGCAAGTACCCCGTAGCACCGGGTGAGGCCGTGCCCTGGTTCACCAGTAGCACACCCGGCCGTGAGCATTTCACCTTCGACACCATCGCCGGGCGCTATATCGCCCTGTGCTTTCTTGGTTCGGCCGCAGATCCAACCGCAACGCGCGTGCTTGCGGATCTCCTTACCCGCCGGGAAATTTTTGACGATTCCAACGCCTGCTTCTTCGGCGTTACCGCAGACCCGCGGGACCGTGAGCAGAACCGCGTGCGCAACTTGCTGCCGGGCATCCGCTTCTTCTGGGATTTCGACCGTTCGATCTTTAGCCTCTATGGCGCTCTTCAAGAGAGTGGCGCGATCCGCCAGATGACCTACCTGCTGGACCCGAGACTACGCGTGATTGCCGTACTGCCGATCGTGGAAAGTGGTAAAGGCCATGTCGATGCCTTGCTGGCCCTGCTGCAGGCGCAGCCACCCATAGCACCTGCCACGGCGGTGAGCGGACATGCTCCGGTGCTGGTGGTGCCGCGAATCTTCGAGCCGGACCTGTGCCAGGCATTGATCGACTACTACGAGGAACACGGCGGAACGGATTCCGGCTTCATGGTCGAACGCGACGGCAAGACCGTGGAACTGCTGCAATACGATCACAAGCGCCGGCGTGATCGCACGGTCGAGGACGAAGCCTTGCGCAAGCGCTGCATCGCGCACATCACTCGGCGCCTGCTGCCCGAAGTGGAAAAAGCCTTCCAGTTCCAGGCAACCCGCATGGAGCGGTACCTGGTGTCCTGCTACGACGCCGAGGAAGGGGGCCACTTTCGCCCCCATCGGGACAACACCACCAAAGGCACCGCGCACCGGCGCTTTGCCGTGTCGTTGTTTCTCAACAGCGGTGACTACGACGGCGGCAGTCTGCGTTTCCCGGAATTCGGGCAAGGCACCTACAGTGCACCTCGCGGTGGTGCCGTGGTGTTCTCCTGCTCGCTGCTGCACGAGGCGACGCCGGTCACCGCCGGTCGCCGCTATATGTTCCTGCCGTTCCTCTACGACGAAGCCGGACGTCGAATCCGAGAGCAGAATCTGCCTTACCTGGCAGAGGCCGGTGAGGTAGCCGAGCGCTGAACGCGCGACTGCCTTATCATGCCGCGCCCCCGCTTACGGATGATTGGAAACATGCACCACGACACCTTGTTCGCCGCCCTGCAAACTGCCGACATGCTGGAAATCGATGGGCTGCACGCCTGGGAGTTCACGCTTGAACCGACCCAGCTGGCGGCACTAGAAGCCGGCCAACCGGGTGATGGCGAAGCACCTTTCCTGCGCGTGGAATGCATGGATGGTCGCACCCGCCGCGAATGGCGCTTCAGCCTCGCAGCCGTCCAGGCCGCAAGTTTCGACGCGGCCAACGTTTGCTGGACCCTTGACGACACCCAGGGCAGCCATACCCTGCGTTGCCTGGATGCGTTCATCGGCAGCGACGACGATGGAGAAGCAGAGTAAACGCCACAACGGGCTGTTCGCTGTGGGAGGACTCATTCGTACCCACAGCCCAACCAGACACCTGAAGGGCGACTACACCACTCAAGTCAGGACATTGCGGATAAAACGTACCAGGCTATCGGTCTGGTTGGCGTAGGTGTATGGCTGGTCGCTGGCGAACACCAGGAAATCACCAGCGGGTATCTGGTTCTCGAGGTCGCCGCGACGAACGCTCAGGATGCCCTCGATGACGTAGACCATTTCCTGCCACCCTTGCGCATCGGGCTCGGCGACATGCGCCTCGCCCGGCCCAAGGGACCAGCTCCAGAGCTCCACCTCGTGTCGCGCGGTGGCGCTGGCCAGCAACGTAGCGCGGCTGCCCGGCTTCTTTCCGACCCAGGCCACCGCATTGATCCGTGAGCGATCCGGCCGGTCCGGCCGCTGGACCAGGTCAGGGAAAAACACACCCAAGGCCGCAGCGATACGATCCAGGGTCGCCAGGCTGACGTTCACGTCACCGCCTTCGATGCCCACCAGCATCCTTCGGCTGACGCCTGCGGCGCTGGCAAGCGCCTCCTGGCTCAGGCCAGCGGTGCGACGCAGGCGGCGCACGTTCTCGGAAACGTGTTCGAGCACATTGGGGCGATCATCAGATTTGGGCAACATATTGCTCACACCCTGTTTTTTGCGCACTATGTTGCACATAATCAGTAGAAATGCGCCACCCCTTTCACTGCCTCGCCGGATCCGTCCAATGACCTCGCTGTCGCGTCGCCTTGCATCAAGTCTGCTTCCCGTTTCCGTCCTGATGGTCGCCATGGCGTCCGTCCAGAGTGGCGCGTCCCTGGCCAAGAGCCTGTTCCCGATAATCGGCGCCCAAGGCACCACTACCCTGCGCCTGGTCTTTGCCGCGCTGATCCTGCTGGTAGTGCTGCGGCCCTGGCGCGCCCGCCTCAATGCCGGCTCGCTGCGCACGATCATCATCTACGGCATGGCGCTGGGTGGCATGAACCTGATGTTCTACATGTCGCTGCGCACCATCCCGCTGGGCATTGCCGTGGCCCTGGAATTCACTGGTCCGCTCGCGGTGGCGCTATTCGCCTCCCGTCGACCGATCGACTTCGTCTGGATCGCCCTGGCGGTGCTCGGCCTGTGGCTTCTCCTGCCTCTCGGCCAGACCAGCGACCACCTCGATCACACTGGCATTGCCTATGCGCTGGGGGCCGGGGTCTGCTGGGCGCTCTACATCCTCTTCGGGCAGCGCGCAGGCGCCGACCACGGGATGCAAGGCGCCGCTTTGGGCGTCATGGTCGCTGCCCTATTCATCGCGCCCATTGGCGTCGTGCATGCCGGCAGTGCCCTGCTTGCTCCAGAACTGCTGCCAGTGGCCCTAGGCGTCGCACTCCTTTCAACGGCCATTCCGTACAGTCTGGAAATGATCGCCCTGACTCGTTTGCCAGCGCAGACTTTCGGTACCCTGATGAGCATCGAACCCGCCTTCGGTGCCCTGTCCGGGTTGCTGTTCCTTGGCGAAACGCTGGCGGCCAGCCAGTGGTTGGCCATCTGCTGCATCATCCTCGCCTCGATCGGCTGTACCGCGACGGCCACCCCGCGCCAGCAAGTCCAGCCCCTGGTGCCGGCGGACTGAAGGTCCGTCAGGCGTTTCCTGCGAATCACCGCTTGCAGAAAAGGGGTGATTCTCAGCAGGCTATAGCGATCCGGCCAATGCTTAACAGGTAACCCACATGAACAGACTCCCCTATGTCGCGACCGGCTGCCATCCGGTCAACTGGCAGCTCGACCAGATCGTCACCGAACTGCGTGAGGCTCGTGCCCAGTGGCGTAGCAAGAACGGCCGGTTGCAGGACCGCGGTGGGCGCGAACTGCCTTCGCGCACCACCGTCGGGCAGATCATCGAAGCCCTGGGTGGCGCCCTCTTCCCCATGCGACTCGGCCCGGCTGACCTGCGTGAGGAAAGCGAAGATTTCTACGTCGGCCACACACTGGACATGGCGCTCAACGCCCTTGCCGGTGAAGTACGCCGCGAATTGAGCTACGCAGCGCGGCAGAACGGGGCTAGCGGTGAAGACATCGCCAGCCAGGCCATCGAGATCGTCAAGGGCTTCGCTGCCACCCTGCCCAAGCTGCGGGTCCTGCTGGATACCGACGTGCTGGCCGCCTTCCAGGGCGACCCCGCCGCACGTAGCGTGGACGAAGTACTGATCTGCTACCCCGGCGTGCACGCGGTCATCCACCACCGCCTGGCGCATTACTTCTACAAGGCCGGTCTGCCACTGCTGGCGCGGATGATCGCCGAGATCGCCCACTCCGCTACCGGCATCGACATCCACCCCGGTGCTCAGATCGGCAAGAGTTTCTTCATCGACCATGGCACCGGCGTGGTCATCGGTGAGACAGCCATCATTGGCGAGCGCGTACGCATTTATCAGGCCGTCACCCTCGGCGCCAAGCGCTTCCCGGCGGATGAGGACGGCAACCTGCAGAAAGGCCAGCCGCGTCACCCGATCGTCGAGGATGACGTGGTGATCTACGCTGGCGCCACCATCCTGGGTCGCATCACCATCGGCAAGGGCTCCACCATCGGCGGCAATGTCTGGCTGACCCGCAGCGTGCCACCGGGCAGCAACATCACCCAGGCCAACCTGCAGAATGAGCAAGGGGTTTGAGGAACGCGCTGTAACAACAAAAAAGGTTCATCGCGGAATCTGGGGGAGATGCGAGTTGACAGCCGGACAGCCGGTACTCTCTCTGTAGGAGCCAGCTTGCTGGCGAACATTCGCCATTCGCCAGCAAGCTGGCTCCTACAAGGTTTCGTGCGCCTTCGATGTGTCACTCCGCCCGACAAGTCCGCCAAGGAGGTGTTGCAGACTGCTTTCCGGGGAAGGCGGGAAGCCGGCGCCAGACAGTCGATCCGCTCGGATACGCGTCCGCAGTACAGGCAGTCGACGCGACGCACCGGCAGTTGTAGCAGGTTGGCGGATGTGCTGCTGCTCGTGGATCAACAGGTTGGGTTTGGCACGCGGCTGCAAATCGGGAAGCGCTCGGCTTGGGGCTCAAGACTGATCAGCAGGGTGTCGTGAGTGGATTGGCGACAGGCGACGACCTCGTAGCCTGGCCAGAAAGGGGCAAGATCAATAGGATGCACGGCGACAGCAGGGGGTGGGGGTTGGGATGTTTGGCGATTGCCAATTTACCCGCTTCCCCGACTGTCAACTCGCTCTTTCCCCCGATTCCGCAAAGAACCACAAAAAAGGGAGGCCACTGGCCTCCCTTCTTCATTCACGTCACCGCTGCTCAGAGCGCAGCGATCGCTGCCGCGTAGTCGGGCTCGTCAGCGATTTCTGCTACCAGCTCGCTGTGCAGCACTTTATCGTTCTCATCCAGCACCACCACGGCACGGGCCGCAATGCCTGCCAGCGGGCCGTTGGCGATAGCCACACCGTAATCCTTGAGGAAGTTCTGGCCGCGCATCGTCGACAGGTTCACCACATTCTCCAGGCCTTCAGCACCACAGAAACGCTTCTGCGCGAACGGCAGGTCGGCGGAAATGCACAGCACGAGGGTATTGGGCAGCTTGCTGGCTTCAGCGTTGAACTTGCGCACTGAGGTGGCGCAAGTCGGGGTGTCGACGCTCGGGAAGATGTTCAGCACCTTGCGTTTGCCGCTCAGACTGGCCAGGGTCACGTCAGACAGGTCGCCGCCGACCAGGCTGAACGCCGGGGCTTGCTGGCCCTTCTGCGGCAGTTGGCCTTCGACGTTGATCGGGTTGCCCTTCAGGGTTACTTGAGCCATTGCATGAGTCCTTGTTTCAGGTGGGGTTGCACGAAAACGCAAAGTTAAGCATGGGCCACGGAAAATGTCCTGACTTTTGAGTCAGGGCTTTCGGCATCCTTGTTTGGCATGGCCAGCTTCTGCCCGAGGCCTGTCAGCGGAGTCCGGTATGCGCGGGAATCAAAAATCCCGCTTGTAGAACAAATCCAACGAACTGGCCAGGCCACTGGCCGCCTCCAGGTAAAGGCGCTTGGTGAGCTCGTAACGCACCGCGACCACGCTGGTGGGCTCCAGCACGCCAAGGCCATAGCGAAAGCTCAGGCGGTCGGTAATCTGCCCGATGGCACCGTCGTCATCAACCATCAGTTCCTTGAGGCCAAGTCGCTCGGCAAGTTCGCTGGTCAGCGGCGCGCTGCCCGACAAGCCCAGGGCCACAGCCGCCTGGCCAACGGCATTGCCATCACCACCAGCATTCAGCGGTCGTCCGAGAACCAGGTAGGACAGTGCCTGCTCCTGGCTCATGGCCGGGTTGGAGAAGACCTCCGTGCTGGGCTCGTCAGCACGACCGTTGAGGCGCAGCCCTGCCGTCACGTCGCCCACCGTGCGCACCGCCTCCACATCCAGGTAAGGCTGGTCCAGTGGGCCGGCGAACAGCAGGCGCGCGCGGCGCAGATCGAGGCGCTGGCCGTAGGCACGATAGCGACCGTTCTTCAGTACCAACTCGCCACGCCCGACCAGATTGTCGCCTACCTCCAGATGCCCCTGGAGGTCCGCGGTGAGGCCGAAGCCGGAAAAGCGCAAGCGCTCCTGGCCGACTTCGACGTCCACATCCATGGCCAGTTTCAATCCCTTCGCTTCGGGCTGGTCTTCCCCGACGATGCGGGCATCCGGTGAAACCTTCACCGCCTGAGGCGGTAGCTCACGGATGCTGATCTTGCCCTTGGGCACCAACACTTTGCCGCTCACGGCCAAGCGCTCGCCCGCCAGGCCAATGCGCAGGTCCGGCTCCACTTCCAGGTTGGCGTAGGGCTCGACGACCAGCGGCAAACGCGAGCCGCGCAGGGTGAGATCAACGTCCAGCCCTTGGGCCCACGCCAAGCTGCCGGAAAGACTGCCCTGCCCTTGCTCGCCGCTGCGCCATTGACCAGAGAGCTCAAGGCTTTCGCCAGCGATACGCGCGTCCAGCTCCAGATTGTCGAAACTCAGCGGCAGGTCGCCACCGCCAATCCGGCCATCGCGCAAATTGAGATTGCCCAGCACATAGGGCGACAGCAAGGTACCGCCGAGGCTGCCTCCACCCAGCAGGCGCCCTTCCAGCTGTTCCACCTTGGGTACGAACGGACGTATCACCGCCAGATCCAGCCCTTCAAGACGGAACTGGCCAGACAGCGGTTTGTTCGCCGGGCGCGGATCGACGCGGGCATCCAGTTGCAGTTGGCCGAGCCCATCGCCCTGGAAGCTCAGCTGGCTGTCGATCCGCTGCGGCCGTAGTGTGCTATCGAGCAACAGGCGCTGGTACGGGAAATCCACCCAGCGGTCTTCCTCCTTCAGGCGCAGCACACCGCTGCCAGCATCCAGGCGGATATGCCCGTTGGGGCCGCTGGCCGGCAGGTCGAGTTTCACATCTGCGTTGAGCTCACCCTGCCAGGAAAAGTCTTCCGGCAGCCAACGTGCCAGGCTGGCCAGCGGGAAGTCCCGGAGGCGGTAATCCAGTTTGGGCTCCGGCATCAGTCGTTGCTCGCCACCGCACAAACTCGCGGCACCGGAGCGCCAGCAGTGGGCACCAAAGTCGAGGCGGCCATCGGCCTGGCGCTGGATCCTGGCAGGAGCCTCAAGACGCCAATCCTGGCCCCCGGCCTGGACCTCGCCACGCGCCAATCGGCCCGACCAGGCTTGCCCATCGAGCTTGCCGTCGAGCGCCAACAACAGATCCAGCAAAGGCCCCTTGAGCTGGAGCTCCAGTTGCTGGCGCTGGAGATCACCGGAGCCCTTGGCCGTCAGCGCGCCAAACTCATTGTCGCCGGACGCCAGGCCATCCGCCTGAAGCATCAGGTTGCCCCGCTGGGCCTGGTCCAGTTTCGCGTCCACCTTCAGCGTATCCAGGCGGTTGTCTGCCTGACCCAGGTGTGCACCGGTGAGCGTCAGCTGTCCTTCCGGGGCCTGCGGCGTGCCGGCCAGGTCGAGACGACCCTGCAAACGACCAAAAAGCTTGGGCCAGAGTTGGCCGAGTCGGTTGAGCGCAAGATCGATCCGCCCCGTCAGCTTCTGGTCCAGCTGAGCCTGGCCTTCAACCTTGTTATCGCCTAGACGCACCTGCATTCCGCTGAGTGCCCAGCGCTCGCCGGCCCCATTGGCCTTGGCCTGAAACAATGCAGGTTGGCCGCGTAGCTGGCCGTTCAGGTCAAGGTCGGCGTCCAGCTCCAGGCGGCCGTCGCGCCAGACGCCTTTGGACTGGAGCTTGCCAGCCAGGCGACCGGGCAACGCCTCAATCCAGTAAGCCGGGTCCAGATCGCTGAGCGCCAGCTGGCTGTCCCAGCCGATGCCCTGGGCAAATTCGATCCGTGCCCTACCTTGCGCCCGGCCCTTGCCGGCCTGAAGCAGCAGGTCATCCAGGGAGACGCTGGCCAGGTCGCCGGCCACCGGACTGCTCAGGCTGAAGTCACCCGCAGGCCCCGTAAGCTGGCCATCGAACCGGCCTTGATAGCGGCTCTCGGCATAGTGGATCTCGGCAACCAGCTGATGGAGCTCCACCGGTGGTGGCTGTTCCTGCGGGAACAGTCGTTGCCACGGGAAGTCCCGCCATTGCAATCGGCTATCGATGGCCAGGGCTTGTTGCCAGTCGACTCGCCCGATCAACTCCAGGCGCTGCTCCGGCGCGGTCGCCAGACGCAATTGGCGGATATCGGCCCCTTTGGCATTCACGCGCGCGCCGAGGTCCAACGCCACGTCGCCTCCCTCCCCCGGCAGATTGGCTTTGCCCAGAACCTCGTAGCCCTGATTCAGGTCACCATGGGCCGTCAGCTCCAAATGGTTCAGGGTGAGTGTGGCAGGCAGCTCGGCGCCGGCTTTGAATCCGTCGGCCGTCAGGCGTGCGCTGGCCGGGAGCCCGTCAACCAGTGGCTGCAGTTCACCCTCCAGCCTTCCTGCCAGATAGCCGCTGCTGTCGGCGCGCAGCATCAGCCGTTCCTGCAGTTTGCCTTCGATATCCAACGCAAGGCGCCAAGGCTGATCATCCGGAGCGGGCAGCTCAAGCGTGCCCCGCAACTTCAGCGGCCAGCCAACCTCCGGTTGCAGGGAGCCTTGCAGCTCAAGCGCCAAGTCATCGCGATGCAGGCTGAGACGCTCGATCAACAAGCCTTCGGCCCGCCAACGGGCAACTAGTCGGAGATCCTGGAATTGATCGCTGCCATCCATGACGAAGCGGCCAATCCGCACCTGATCCACCTGGATGGCCAATGGCAGGCGCAACTCCGGCAGATTGACCGGGCCTGTGTCGCCGGACTGAGTTGCCGGCCGCGTCAAGTCGATGCGCTCGCTCGCCAGCTCCCTCACACACAGCATGCCGCGCAGCAGGCAGGCGGGCGACCAGTCCAAGGCTGGCGATTGCAGCGACAGCACGATATCGCCCTGTGCCCAGACAACTCGCTCGGCGCTCCAGCGCCCGGCCAGCCGCCCCTCGAAGCCCTGCACATCGAGGCCGGGCAGCTGGCCAACCAACCACCGCCCTCCTGCTGCGCTGAAAAGGAGAACCGCCAGCAGAGCCAGAAGCCCAACCAACAAGGCAGCAAGGCCCAGCAGCCCGCGCTTCAGCCCCCGGGTCATAGCTCAGGCCCCATGGAGAAGTGGATGCGATAGCCACCGGGATCATCCAGGGCTTTGGCCAGGTCGAGGCGGATCGGACCGACCGGCGACACCCAGCGCACGCCAATACCGGCGCCGGTTTTCATGGCGGCATTGAGCGAGTCCATCGCGTTGCCACGATCGACAAAGGCTGCAAGTCGCCAGCGTTCGGCAATCGGGTACTGATATTCGGCACTGCCGACCAGCAAGTAGCGTCCGCCGACTTTGTTGCCCTCGTGATCCTCAGGCGACAGTGTCTGGTAGTCATAGCCACGCACACTCTGGTCACCACCGGCGAAGAAGCGCAGCGATGGCGGGATGGCGTCGAAGTCGGTCGTCGCGATGCCGCCAGCCTGCGCCCGGCCGAGGAAGCGGTGGCCACCGGGCAAGGTGTAAAGGCCCTTGGCCATGGCGCTGGCATAGGTGAAATCGGCGTCAGAAAGGATGCCCTCTTTCGCGCCGCGCACATCAAATTGCAACGAGTAGCCCCGACTGGGGTCGAGCTTGGCATCACTGCGCGTGACCCCAAAATTGATCCCCGGCATCAAGAAGCTGCTGCGTCCATCGTCGCTGCCGTCACCGAAGTCGAAGTTTTCCTGTTCCCAGCGCAACGACACGATCCGCTGCCAATCATTTGGCAACTTCGACTGCCATTGAGTACCCAGGGTGAAGCGACGACTCCTGACATCAACCAGGTCCTCCCGCTGCAAGCCGGTGGTGAAGCGCAAGCTGTCGGTCAACGGCGGGTCCAGCGGAATCTGGTACCAGGCGCCGACGCTCTGCCGCACACCGGAAGCTTCTGTCTCCGCGCCCAGGCTGTGGCCTTGGGGGTTGACCCAGTGGCGTGTCCAATTGGCCCGCGCACGGGGTCCGACGTCGGTCGAAACGCCAACGCCCAAACCAACCGTGCGCGGCATGACCGCCTTGAGGCGCACGCTCACGGGGATCAGGCGGCCGCCGCCCTGCGTCGGGCTGGCATCCACGCGCACTTCTTCGAAATAGCCGCTGGCCTGGAGATTCTGGCTGAGCTTGGCGACCTGGTCCGAGTCGTAGGGCGTGTTCGCCGGGAAGGGGACCAGCCGCGCGAGCAGGTCTGGATCGAAGGGTGTATCACCCTGGAAGCTGACGGCACCGAGGCTGTAGCGCGGACCGCTGTCGTAGATCAGTTCGATATCGGCATAGCCGGCACGCGGGTCGATATCAAGGCGCTGGGAACGGAAACGACCCGCGAAGAAACCAAAGCGTAGGGCCTGGTTCTGAATGAGCTTCTTGGCATCCTCGTAGGCGTCATGTTCGAGCCGCGCGTCCGGCTTCAGACGTTTGCTATTGGGCACACGGAACGCCTTCAGCGTTGAAGCCTCACCCTCCACACGCACGACGACATTACGCAACCGCACGGGCTCGCCAGGCACCACGGTCAAGCGCAACGTAGGCGCCTTGCCCTCGGCCACCCGGCTGTCGATCTCGGCCTGGTAATAACCCAGCGCCTGGGCGGCCATACGCGCCTGCTCCTCGGCAGCACGGCGGAACCGTTGCAAGGCATTCTCGTCACGATCACCAAGGTCGCCGATAAAGGCCTCGATATTGGCCTTCAGCGCCGCATTGGCAGGGTCGACTTTCACTTCGAGCGTGGCTTTCGCCAACACCAGCGTGCTCGTGCACAGCAGGCTGAGCAATACCAGCCCGCGCAATCCATGGCAGAAATTCATTCGCGAAATGCTATCACGGGACGCCGGAGCGTCCCTAGTTGTAGCAATCAGCCATTGGCCTCCATCAGAGGACGCGGGTTGGGATGGAAGAACACGTGCTCGACCACCGAGCCCAGGGCCACCTCCCCCACCTCCTCATATCCCTGGCGTTTGTAGAATTCCAGGTAACGCGGGTTTCCGGTGTCCAGCACTACCCCCTGCGAGCCCGAATCTTCGGCGCACCAGTTGTGTAACGCCTCCAGCAGTTTTTCACCCAGGTGGCGCCCCTGGAACTCCGGATGGATCCCGATCAGCGGCAGCACGTGGTAAGGCCCCGGAGGCAGGCAGGCGAGCACTGCTTCGTGATAGTCGAGGTAGCGGCGGGTGCAACGGAAGCCCGTACTCAACAACATACGCAAGCGCCAACCCCAGCTCTCGGTGATATCCAACCGACGCTGTGGCGGTGCGATCAGCACGATGCCTACCAGGCGCTCCTCGATCAACAGGCCGATGGCCGGCAGCTCCTCGCTGAAGTGCTGTTGAACAAGCTCCCGGACGGTCGCCCGCACGCGCTGGTCATACCCGGGGCGCTCAGCCTCGAACAGGTAGGCGAAGGTCGGCTCATGGCGGTAAGCGTGATACAGCAGGGAGCGCGCTTCGCGGCTGTAGCCGCCATCCAACATGCGCAGTTCGACTGGTGCGGTAGGAATGTATCCAGGCATTAGTGGCACCTCTTTAGTCATTCTTTATTTATCGGGCCAAGGGCCAAATTAGCACCGCCCTGGAAGACTGGCCAGAAACTGGCCGCACCGACGCCTATCGGCTAGCATCCGCCTTTTCACAGGATGCGCTGAGATGAAAATCGTTTCTTTCAATATCAATGGCCTGCGTGCGCGGCCGCACCAGTTGGAGGCGTTGATTGCCAAGCACCAGCCGGACGTGATCGGCCTGCAGGAAACCAAGGTCGCCGACGAACAGTTTCCGGAAGCGGAGATCCGCCAGCTCGGCTATCACGTGCATTACCACGGACAGAAAGGCCATTACGGCGTTGCCCTGCTTTCCCGCCAGGAGCCCCTGGAACTGCACAAAGGCTTCCCGGATGACCCGGAAGATGCGCAGCGACGATTCATCTATGGCACCTTCGCCGACGCTCAGGGCAATCCGATCACGGTCATGAACGGTTACTTCCCGCAGGGCGAAAACCGTGAGCATCCGGTGAAGTTCCCGGCCAAGCAGCGGTTCTATGCCAACCTGCAGACACTTCTGGAAAACGGCTTCCAGCCCGGCCAGCCACTGGTGGTGATGGGGGATATCAATATCTCGCCCGAGGACAGCGACATCGGCATCGGTGAAGAGAACCGCAAGCGCTGGCTGAAAACCGGCAAGTGTTCCTTCCTTCCGGAGGAGCGCGAATGGCTTGCGCGCCTCAAGGGCTGGGGCCTGATCGACAGTTACCGCCACCTCAACCCCGACGTGAATGATCGCTTCAGCTGGTTCGATTACCGCAGCCGAGGTTTCGAGGATAATCCCAAACGCGGCCTGCGAATCGATGTGATCCTGGCCAGCAACCCGCTGCAGTCGCGGATCAAGGATGCCGGTATCGATTACGATCTGCGCAGCATGGAAAAGCCATCCGATCACGCGCCAATCTGGTTGGAGCTGGCCTGACCGCAGGCCAGATTGCTGAGTTTGCCACCAACAAACTCAGCAGCGACTCAGTCCGGACTGAAGCCCGGGATATCATCACCCAACATTTGAGTTGAAGCGCAACGCAGCCCCTCCGCGAAATGGCCAAGGCCCCAGGAGACCCGGTCACTCTTCCTCGAACAGCGCCTTGATTCGTCCGGACTTTTCGGCGGCCACCAGGGCTGCATAGTCTTTCGCATTCTGATCCGCGTAGGCCATGGCAAATTCTCCAAGGGCTTTGTCGAAAGCATCCGACTTGCCCAGATAACCGCTGATCAGCGCTGAATCACCGGATTTGGCATGGGCGCGAGCCAGGGTGCGGCCGCACAACTCGGCATAAAGCATCGTTTGTTCAGCCGATGCACCTTCGACAGGCACGGACATCTTCATGTCCCGTAACTGACGTACAAAGAAACATCGGCCTTCCCGGCCGTGGGTCCACCCCAGAAAGATGTCGCTGGAAGACTGCATCAGCCGCTGCCCTGTGACAACTCGTTGGCCGTGGTTTTCATAGATGCTCTTGCCGGCATATGGCTCCAGCACCGAGGGACAAGCCTCTTTGATCTGCAGGAGCAGCGGGTGATTCTCTGCCGAGAAGAACAGACCAACGAAACAACGAGTACCAACGCTGCCAATCCCGACTGCCTTGACGGCAATGTCTTCGAGACGGTAACGATCAATCAAGTTGCGGCGCTCGTCTGGCAAGGAGAGTCGATAGGCGTCCAGCGCCTCGTGTACGGTTTGATCGTAGCCCTTTTCAGCGAGATGAAAAAAGACCGGCGGCTGATCGATCAAGCGGCGCCTCCCACCAACCTCGCCACTGATTGTGGGGTACAGGTAATCGCCGACACGCTGCCTGGCTTTGGCCATCAATTGTTCCCGAGACCTCCTGATCTTGGCATTGGGGGCCATATCGAGAATGGTTTCGGCGTCAAGGCGGTCATACCAGACCTCCAACGGACTCAACTTCGAACATTCGCGCAGCCGCTCACGGTAGGCACGCACGCACTCGGTTGCCGCAGCCCGGGCCACCTTGTCTGAGAGCTGGTTGTCGAGCGCGGCCACGGCGAAACTGACAGCGAGGCGTTTGACATCCCACTCCCAGGGAGCGGGAAGGGTTTCGTCAAAATCATTGATGTCGAAGATCAGGTTTCGCTCGGGAGTTGCGAAAAGTCCAAAGTTCAGCAGGTGGCAATCCCCACAGACTTGCACCTTTATGCCTGTATTCGGCGTGGTGGCCAGGTCGTAAGCCATCAGCCCCGCCGAACCACGCAAAAAGGTAAAAGGGCTCTGCAGCATGCGCCCGTAACGGACCGGCACCAGTTCGGCCAGTCGATAGCGGTTGGACTCTTCCAGGACGGCTACAGGGTCACGGTGCTTGCGCGGCAGTTTCCATATCGCATGGCTCGAACGTGGCACGGTCTCGCGCAAGCGTTCGCCCTTACTGATGCGTTCTTCGCGCGAGTAAAAGACCGGCTCGAACCGCTCCGATTCGGCTTGTTTCGTTGAATGCTTTGCAGACTTTTTCGTAGTGGAAGACATGCCCTCTCCTTCACCTGAGTCAATCGGATTCTCGACCCGCCGACGCTATCGAGCTGCAACTTGATCAGGCATCAAAGCAAGAGTAGCAGCCGTTATCTGCTGCACTGGGGCCCCAGCACGGGCGATGCTAGAGACCGCCTGAGGAGCAGAGTTAAAAAGCCCATCCGAAGATGGGCCCTTTCTTTCTGCGCTGGTCTCGATGCCTCAGGCCTCTTTCACCAACTGCGTCGCACCCACCCGCATGATGGTCTCGATCGCCAGCTCCAGGGTTGGCTCCGAGTCATAGAGATGACTGACGCTAATCGTTTCCTTGTTGGCCGCGCGCAGATGGAAGTACGACTTGCCGCCCGAATCCATACGGCGCTGATAGCGCTCCTGGTGAACGCAGTTCTCCCTGAACAGGGCAATCGCCTCCTCCGCAGCCGTGCGGTCCGGATACAGCCCGCTATCCAGCAGGGTCTGCGCGTCAGCCGCCTTGAGCCGAACCCGCCACGTGCCGCCGCTGTTCTTTCTCAGCTCGAACCAACCACTCATCACAACACTCCTTACACCTTTCAGGAAATGCGCATCAGCGCCAGGTGAAAGCCGCGAAAAATGGCGGACTTTCAGCAGCGGGCTACCCTAGCCGCTCCAGAAATTCCCACATGCAGGACAAGGCTTATACGGCTGTAGGAAACGCCTAAACGCCCCCAAAAGATCACTTCAAGGGTAATTCCCGCTTCAGGCAACGGCCTGTCACATCTCCGTCACCGCTTTGACTTAATCTCGCGGCTCTTTCCAGTCCCTCCTAGAAGGTGTTCTCCAATGCCCCGCTCCCTGACCGTCAGCGAAAAGGATTTGTGGAGTCGTACGCCCAGTCTCCTGCTGCTCGGTTTCTTCTGCTACGCCTTTCCCTGGTCGGTATTTGCCGCCCTGCCGTTGCACAACGAATCAACGCCGGTATTGCGCATCCAAGGCTCCAACACCATCGGTGCCAAGTTGGCGCCAGCTTTGGTCAGGGGACTGATGGAACAGCAGGGGCTGCAGGCAATTCAGCAACTTCCGGGAGACCGCGAAAATGAAGTCATCGTCGTGGGCAAGAGCGCCGATGGCCGCCAAGCGCGGATTGCACTGGCTGCTCACGGCTCGTCCACAGGCTTTATCGCGCTGAAGGACGGCAGCGCCGACCTGGCCGCCTCATCGCGGCCGATCAAGGACGCCGAAGTCACCGAACTGGCCGGTTTTGGCGACCTGCGCAGTCACTCGGCCGAACAGGTGATCGCCATTGATGGCTTGGCGATCATCCTGCATCCGGAAAATCCGCTGCGCTCGCTGAGCACCGATCAGCTGGCGGCTATCTTTGCCGGTGAAGTGAAGACTTGGGAGGAGCTGGGTGGTCACGGCGGATCCATTCGCCTCTACGCCCGGGATGACCAGTCCGGCACCTACGACACCTTCAAGGAGCTGGTGCTCGCGCGCCATGGCAAGAGCCTGGCCAGTGCCGCCTCGCGGTTCGAGTCCAATGACAAGCTCGCTGCCGCCGTCAGCGATGATCCGCAAGGCATCGGCTTCGTCGGCCTGGCGTCCATCGGCCGGGCTCGGACGGTAGCCATTGCCGACGGCGAGTCGCAGGCCATGTTCCCAAGCACCAGCCTGATCGCCACCGAAGACTATCCGTTGTCGCGTCGGCTCTTCTTCTACATCAAACCCGGCCAGAGCAACCCCTGGGCCGAGGCCCTGGTGCAGTTCGCGCAAAGCCCCCGCGGCCAAGCCATCGTGGCGCAGACCGGGTTCGTCGGCCAACAGGTTCAGGCGATCAAGGTCGAGGCACTCGACAGCATGCCCGCCCCCTATCGCGACCTTGCCGACGGCGCCCAGAGGCTTTCGGTGAACTTCCGCTTCCAGGAAGGCAGCGCAGCGCTCGACACCAAGGCCATGCGCGATGTGGAGCGGGTGCTGGGCTATCTGCAGCAGGCAGGCAAGATGGACCGCCGAGCCGTTCTGGTGGGGTTCGGTGATCCCAAGGCCGATCCGCATCGGGCCGACCTGCTGTCGAAGCTGCGCGCGATGGCGGTGCGCCGTGAGTTGGCCAAGGGTGGCGTCAGCTTCCGCGAGGTCATCGGCCTTGGCGACGAGCTGCCCGTAGCCGCCAACAGCGCAGACGAAGGGCGGATCAAGAACCGCCGCGTGGAAGTCTGGGTGTACTGAATCCACGTCGCTTGGCCACTCACCCTCTCTCCCTGTGGGAGCGAGGGTGAAGCCACTTTCAGAACAGAGGTCGAAACGGCTGGTCAGGCGGCTCGCCTTTTTTGTGGTTCTTCGCGGAATCTGGGGGCAGAGCGAGTTGACAGTCAGGGAAGTGGGCAGATTGGCAGTCGCCAAACACACCAACCCCCACGCCCAGCTGTCGCCGTGCATCCTATTGATCTTGCTGCTTTCTGGCCAGGCTACGAGGTCGTCACCTGTCGCCAATCCACTCACGACACCCTGCTAATCAGTCT
>NZ_JAGTIS010000021.1 GCF_018704125.1 Metapseudomonas boanensis
GATAATCAGTTGACTATCAGTCTTACTTCACAAGCACCCACACGAATTGCTTGATTCAGTTGTTAAAGAGCGTTTCGATCAAGTCTTTCGTCTCAACCGAGGCCGCGCATTTTACAGCAGCCTTTCTGTCTGTCAAGCTGTTTTTCGAAATTTTTCGTTTCTACTCAACCGCTTGCGCTTTCGATCCGATCTCTCTTCTCGTCAGCGGGAGGCGCATCTTACAGCATTCAAACTCGCTGTCAACACCTCCTTTCCAGCCTCCCTCGCCACTGGCGAGCCTTGCGAGGCAAGAACCTTCCAGCTCATCGTCTATCAAGCTTAACTCATTGAATCTCAAGGAGTTTTACTTGGCGACTGCGCCGGAAGAGGTGCGCATTATAGGGATCCAAAACGCGCCGTCAACACTTATTTCAAGAAACTATTCCACAACCAAGCTAACACGCGCAAACGCCCTTTTCCCGGCTTGGCAGACATGTGTCGTGCCGAGTTTGAAGACGAAGGAGCGATCAACTACCTCACCATCAATGCGCACACCACCAGAACCAAGCAGGTCGCGCGCCACAGCGGCATTCTTCACCAGACCAGCTTTATTAAGGACAGAAGCGATCGGCATGTCTTCAGCAGCAGCCAGCTCAATTTCCGGCAGATCCACAGGCAACTCGCCATCCCTCATTCTGTTGCCCGCAGAACGATGGGCAGTAGCAGCCGCCTCTTCACCATGGAAGCGAGCGACGATCTCTTCGGCCAGCTTGATCTTGATGTCGCGCGGATTGGCGCCCTGGTCTACATCCTTCTTGAACTGCTCGATCTCACCCATGGAGCGAAAGCTCAGCAGCTCGAAGTAGCGCCACATCAACTGATCAGGAATGGAGACCAGCTTGTTGTACATCACACCAGGTGCTTCCTGGATGCCCACATAGTTGCCAAGGGACTTGGACATCTTTTTCACACCATCCAGACCTTCCAGCAACGGCATGGTGACGATGCACTGAGACTCCTGACCATAAGCGCGCTGCAGTTCGCGCCCCATCAACAGATTGAACTTCTGATCGGTACCACCCAGCTCGACATCCGCGCGCAGAGCAACCGAGTCGTACCCCTGCACCAGCGGGTAAAGAAACTCATGAATGGCAATCGGTTGATTCGTGGTGTAGCGCTTGCTGAAGTCATCGCGCTCGAGCATCCGAGCAACGGTGTACTGGGAGGCCAGACGAATGAAGTCTGCCGGAGACAGCTTATCCATCCAGGTGGAGTTGAAGGCCACCTCAGTCTTGCCAGGATCCAGAATCTTGAACACCTGAGCCTTATAGGTCTCCGCGTTCTCCAGAACCTGCTCTCGAGTCAGCGGAGGACGCGTTGCGCTCTTGCCGCTTGGGTCACCAATCATCCCCGTGAAGTCGCCTATCAGGAAGATGACCTGGTGACCTAGCTCCTGGAACTGGCGCAGCTTATTAATAAGGACCGTATGCCCGAGGTGAAGGTCTGGAGCTGTCGGATCGAAGCCCGCCTTGATCCGTAGTGGCTGGCCACGCTTGAGCTTTTCCACCAGCTCGGACTCGACCAGAACCTCTTCCGCACCGCGCTTGATCAGCGCCAGTTGCTCTTCAACCGACTTCATGACAGGACTCGTGACCGTTCGACAGACAAAAGGGGAACCAACCATACAAGATCGCGAACTAATTACAAGTTTTGCGCCTGAGCCAACGCCGACCGGCGGACGGCGTGAATCCGAGGTTGCCTAGGGCAGCTTTTGATTATATTTTAGGCAGTTAGTTCACCTTCTAAAAAACACCACACGCCATGACGCATAACGTTCCCAAAGTGCCGCCGTATCCGAAGAGCCATTTGCTGGCTGCAAGCGGTGTGGCTGCTCTGCTCAGCCTGGCCCTGCTGGTGTTCCCGTCCCGCGAAGTCGAGGCGAAGAAGACCTTCATCAATCTGGAGCTTGAAAATGGCTCCGAGATGCTCATCCAAGAGAAAGACGATCTCCGACCAGGTCCAGTCACCGGGGATCAGGGCAACTCGCCATTTACCAAGATCGAGAGCCCAACCGACAATCAGAACAGCGCCGAAAAAGACGCGGATAAGAAGACAGAAGACGCCAAGCTCGCCACCACTCAACCAGCCGCCGATCCCAGCCTCAGGACTGTGACCGTGGGCAATGGCGACACCTTGTCCACGATATTCGCCAAGGTCGGATTATCCGGTGCAGTGATGCATGACGTGCTCAATAGCAGCAAGGACGCAAAACAGCTCAGCCGCCTCAAGGTTGGCCAGCGCTTTCAGTTCAACCTGAGCCCGGCCGGCGACCTGGAGAAAATCAGCTCGAAACTGAGCGAACTCGAAACCGTCCACCTCGAAAAGACCGGCAAAGGCTATGCATTCAAGCGCGACCTGGCTAAACCCGAGGTGCGCTCGGCTTATGCAAGAGGCGTAATCAACAGCTCGCTTTTCCTCTCTGCAAAGCGCGCCGGGCTTTCCCATGACCTGACCATGGATCTGGCCAATGTATTCGGCTACGACATCGACTTCGCCCTCGACATCCGCGAAGGGGACGAGTTCGAGGTGATCTACGAAGAAAAAGTAGTCAACGGCAAGAAGGTTGGTAGCGGCGAAATCCTCGCAGCCCGCTTCATCAACCGCGGCAAGGCCTTCAGCGCAATCCGTTACGTCAGCAAGCAAGGCAACGCCAGCTACCTGCGGGCCGATGGAAGCAGTATGCGCAAGGCATTCATCCGTACTCCTGTGGACTTTGCCCGTATCAGCTCTCGATTCTCCATGGGACGACGCCACCCGGTTCTCAACAAGATCCGGGCACACAAAGGTGTCGACTATGCGGCTCCTCGTGGAACGCCAATCAAAGCAACCGGCGACGGGAAGATCGTACTAGCCGGCCGGCGCGGTGGTTATGGCAATGCCGTGATCATCCAGCACGGCAACAAGTACCGAACCCTCTACGGCCACATGAACGGCTTCGCCAAAGGCATTCGCACCGGCGGTAGCGTCAAGCAAGGCCAGATCATTGGGTACGTGGGCACCACCGGCCTCTCGACCGGTCCGCACCTGCACTATGAGTTCCAGGTCAACGGCGTCCATGTCGATCCCCTGGGGATCAAGCTGCCGATGGCCGATCCGCTCATGGCCGCTGAAAAGAAGCGCTTCCTGCAGATGAGCCAGCCACTACTGGCACGTATGGACCAGGAGAAGGCCAGCACGCTGGCCTTGAACAAGCGCTAAGGCCATGGTTCGCTACATAGGGGTGATGTCCGGAACCAGTCTGGATGGACTTGACATCGCCCTGATCGACCAGACCGATCGTACTCTCCTCCTCGACACGTACTACCTCCCAATGCCCGAGTCGTTACGCAGCGAGCTACTGGCTCTGTGCGCAACGGGGCCCGACGAACTGGCACGCGCTGCAACGGTCGAACAAAGCTGGGTAAGGCTTGCGGCTTCGGGCATTCAGTGTCTGCTCGAGCGCAACCAGCTCACTCCACAAGACATTCGTGCCATTGGTAGCCACGGCCAGACGGTTCGTCATGAGCCTGCGCGCGGCTTCACCATCCAGATCGGCAATCCTGCCCTGCTCGCGGAGCTGACCGGCATTGCTGTGGTAGGTGACTTCCGCCGGCGTGACGTCGCTGCCGGCGGCCAGGGCGCACCTCTGGTTCCGGCATTTCACGAATCCTTGTTCGACGATCACACGAGTCTGCGCGCGGTGCTGAACGTCGGTGGATTCAGTAACCTCAGCCTGATTGAGCCGGGCAAGGCCGTTCACGGCTTCGACTGCGGCCCCGGCAACGTTTTGATGGATGCCTGGATTTGTCTGCAAACTGGAGAAAAATACGACCGAGAAGGACGCTGGGCAGCCAGCGGAACCGTTCAGCAAGTGCTGCTGGATACGCTGTTCGCTGATACCTTCTTTGCCACCCAGGGACCGAAGAGTACCGGCCGCGAGCTGTTCAACCTAGGCTGGCTACAGTCCCATCTTGCGCGCCTACCGATCTTCCGCCCAGAGGACGTCCAGGCCACGTTGTTGGAGCTCACCGCACGTAGCATTGTCGACGCCCTCAAGGCTGCGCAGACCGGCACCAATGATCTGTTGGTATGCGGTGGCGGCGCGCACAACCTCCAGTTGATGCAGCGCTTGGCGGCCTTGCTGCCGAGCACCCGCGTATGCAGCACCAGCGAGTTTGGCGTCGATCCGGACTGGGTCGAGGCCATGGCCTTCGCTTGGCTCGCCCATTGCTGCCTCGAAGGCATCCCGACCAATCGGCCCAGCGTCACCGGCGCCAAGGGCCTGCGCATTCTCGGCGCGATCTATCCCGCGTAACCAGTCCACAAACAAAAACGCCGTGCTCAATGGCACGGCGTTTTAGAGCATTCCCGCAACGTCAGATCGAGAAGGACTGGCCGCAACCGCAGGTGGTTGAGGCGTTCGGGTTCTTGATCACGAAACGCGACCCTTCCAAGCCTTCCTGGTAGTCGACTTCGGAACCGGCGAGATACTGAAAGCTCATCGGATCAACAACCAGGCTGACGCCGTCACGCTCGACGATCGTATCGTCGTCCGCCACGTCTTCATCGAACGTGAAGCCGTACTGGAAGCCAGAGCAGCCACCACCCGTGACGAACACGCGAAGCTTCAGGCGTGGATTGCCTTCTTCATCGATCAGGTTCTTCACCTTGCTGGCCGCACCCTCAGTGAACAACAGGGCTGAAGGGGTGAAGGTTTCGACGCTCATGCTGCAACTCTCCCGGCTCGACGCCGCCATACTGCGCTAAGGCGAGGCATTATCCGCTTACCCTACAAAACTGGTCAACTATTAAGCGACTCGGCCCACACCCGGAAGCGACATGGGCTCGAAAGTCAGCAGTGGATCAGGGCAGCAATGCCGCGTGGCCCAGCCCAAGGCGCTCTTCCAGGCCGAAAAGAATGTTCATGTTCTGTACGGCCTGACCGGAAGCACCCTTGACCAGGTTATCGATCACCGACAGGACCACCACCAGGTCTCCGCCCTGTGGACGATGGACCGCAATACGGCAAACGTTTGCGCCGCGAACGCTGCGGGTTTCCGGGTGACTCCCCGCCGGCATCACGTCGACGAAGGGTTCATTGGCATAGCGTCTCTCGAACAGCGCTTGCAGGTCCACGCTCTTGTCCGCCACGTTGGCGTAAAGGGTTGCGTGAATGCCACGGATCATCGGTGTCAGATGCGGAACAAACGTCAGATCGACAGCACCACCCGCAGCACGCCGCAGGCCCTGAGTGATTTCCGGCAGATGGCGGTGCCCCTTGACCGAATAGGCCATCATGCTTTCGCCCGCCTCGCAGAACAGCGAGCCGACCTTGGCGCCACGGCCTGCACCACTGACACCCGACTTGCAGTCAGCGATCAGTCGGCGGGTATCGGCCAGGCCTGCCTCGAGCAGCGGGATAAAACCCAGCTGCGTGGCGGTCGGATAGCAACCAGGGACCGCAATCAGGCGGGCGTTCTTGATTGCCTCGCGGTTGACTTCCGGCAGGCCGTAGACGGCTTCGGGAAGCAGACCGGGAGCGCCATGAGGCTGGCCGTACCACTTGGCCCACTCCACCGCATCCTGCAGGCGAAAATCGGCAGACAGGTCGATCACCTTGGTGCCCGCATCCAGCAGCTCGCCGGCCAGGGCATGGGCGACGCCGTGCGGGGTCGCGAAGAACACCACGTCGCAAGCGCCGAGCGTAGCCACGTCCGGCACGCTGAAGGCGAGCTGGTCGTAATGGCCTCGCAAGTTCGGGTACATATCGGCGACCTTGACCCCTGCCTCGGAGCGCGACGTGATCACCGCCACCTCTGCCTGCGGATGCTGAGCCAGCAGACGCAGCAGTTCGACACCGGTGTAGCCCGTGCCGCCGACGATTCCGACCTTGACCATCACTTGCCCCTTCAAAGAACCGATTGGAAAGCTGCCGATAATAAAGCTGCATCGGCCATGGGCCAACAGCCAAGGTGACGTGTGGCGTCCCCACCCTCTACTATCGTGGCCACCTTGGACCTGGAAGCCGACTCATGCTCTACCTGTGGTTGAAAGCCCTACACATCATCGCCATAGTCTGCTGGTTCGCCGGACTGTTCTATTTGCCACGCCTCTTCGTGTACCACGCGATGAGCGAGGATGCCGCTAGCCGCGAACGCTTCATCATCATGGAGCGCAAGCTTTACCGCGGCATCATGGGACCATCGATGATCGCCACCCTGGTCTTCGGTTTGTGGATGCTCTACCTCAACACCTCCTTGTTCAGCCAGGGCTGGCTACACGCCAAACTGACCCTGGTCGTGCTGTTGATCGGCTACCACCACGCCTGCGGGTCCCTCCTGAAGCGTTTTGCACGAGGCGAGAACCGACGCAGCCACGTGTTCTATCGCTGGTTCAACGAAGTTCCGGTGCTGTTCTTGATCGCCATTGTCATCCTGGTGGTGGTGAAGCCTTTCTGACTCCAGACAGCCTACAAGAGGAATGCCAGATGTCCCTGCCTGCCCTGCTCGATCAACGCTTGCGCCTACCAGTAGTGGCGGCGCCAATGTTTCTGGTATCCAACCCTAAGCTGGTGATGGCCTGCTGCAATAGTGGAATTGTCGGAAGCTTCCCTGCCCTGAACCAGCGCGAAAGCTCCGGCTTCCGCGCCTGGCTAGAGGAAATCGAGTCTGGCCTGAACACCAGCGCCGCGCCTTACGCCGTCAACCTGATTGTCCATCACAGCAATCCCCGGTTGCAGGCCGATCTGGCGGTCTGTGTGGAAAAGCGGGTTCCCATCGTCATCACCAGCCTGGGGGCGGTCAAAGAGGTGGTGGACGCGGTGCACGGTTACGGCGGCCTGGTATTCCACGACGTGACGACCCGCCGCCACGCTGAAAAGGCCGCCGAAGCCGGGGTCGACGGATTGATTGCTGTTGCAGCAGGCGCCGGCGGCCACGCCGGGACCTGGAGCCCCTTCGCCCTGATCGCCGAGATTCGCCAGTTCTTCGACAAGACCCTGCTGCTGGCTGGATGCCTCAACCACGGCCATGAGATCTTCGCTGCACAGTTGCTGGGCGCCGATTTGGCTTACCTGGGTACCCGATTCATTGCCACCCAGCAGAGCGATGCGGAAACCCGCTACAAGCAGATGATCCTGGACGCCAAGGCAGCAGACATCATCCATACCCCGGCAGTCTCAGGTGTACCGGCGAGCTTCATGCGACAGAGCCTTGAAGCTGCTGGCTACGACCTCAAACGCCTGACGGACAAGGCCGATATCAACTACGGCGAAAAGCTCAAGCCAATCAGTGATGAGGCAAAAGCCTGGAAGACCGTCTGGTCGGCCGGCCAGGGCGTGGGCAACATCCGTGACCTGCCGACCGCTGATGAACTGATCGCCCGGCTCGACCGCGAATACCGTGCCGCCCGTGACCATGCAGTCCAGCTTGGTCAGCGCTGGGCGCCCTGAGACTCGGCGACAGACTCGGCCACCGAACCTGGGGCACAGGGCCGCCTGATAGCCCTGTTCGAGGTCCCATACAGTGCCGTTCTGCGAAGCCTTTTCGCAAATCACCGTTCACTTTGTGCACCAGGCCGCTTGTGCCGTGGCCTAGCGCACAATTACGCTGTGCCATCCCCCGCTCTGTCGCCGACAAGGATGCCCGCATGGTCGAAGCTCGCTACAAAATCGTCTTCGAAGGCGAACCAATGCCCGGCGTGGCACTGGAAACCGTCAAGGAAAATCTCGCTCGCCTGTTCAAGAGCGATTCCAGAAAGATCGACAGTCTGTTCAGTGGCCGCAGCGTCGCACTAAAGCGCGATCTGGACGAGGCCGAAGCCGATAAGTACCTGGCCGCCCTGCAACGGGCGGGGGCAATGGTGCGCAAGGAGCAGGACCGGTCGAACAGCCCGCTGGAAGCGAAAGACGAGCCAGCCCCCATGATGGCACCCCAGACGCCCGCAATGATCGATAGCATGCGCTGCCCCAAGTGCGGCCACGAGCAGCCCAGGGCAGCCGAATGCCAGGCATGCGGCATCATCATCGACAAATACCTGGCACGCCAGGCCCAGCTGGCAACTGAAGCAGCTGCGGCGCAGGCCTCCATTACTTCTGCCACCGCTGGCTCCTCGCCCTACGCCCCGACACGGGCACAGGTCGGCGAAGTCCTGCCCGAATATGGTGAGCTCAAGGTCCTCAGCACCGAAGGTCGGATTGGCCGGGTTCGCTACCTGGGCTGGAGCATGGCGCTCATACTGGCATTCCTCCCGGTCGGCGCGGTGATCGCAGCCAGCTTCGCGCTTTCCTCCACTCTGGCAAGCCTGCTGGCAATTGTGGCGTGTATCGTCCTGGCAGTTGTCGGCGTCTTTATCGGTGTCCAGCGCCTGCACGATATTGGCTGGTCCGGCTGGCTTTGGCTGGTCAACTTCGTTCCGTTCGTGGGCAGCGTGTTCGCCTTGATCATGCTGGTGGTCCCCGGGACCTCCGGCCCCAATCGTTATGGCCCACCGCCGCCACCCAACAGCCTCGCCGTCAAGGTCCTGGCCTGCCTGGTCCTGCTGGCCCCGATTGTGATCGGTATTCTTTCCGCAATTGCCATTCCCGCCTACCAGGACTATGTAAGTCGCGCCCAACTGACCGGGGAGACCCGCTACGAGCAGCCAGCTGACACCGCAATAGCGCCACAAAGCGATTCCGCATCAGAATAAGCAACCTCCCGGGGCCGGAACTGTCCAACCCGGCCCCTTCAGGAGAATCTCCATGCCCCGTTATGCCCTGGTCACCGGCGCCTCCAGCGGAATCGGCCTCGCTTTGGCCGAAGCCTTGGCGCGACGAGGCCGCAGCCTCCTGTTGGTGGCAAGGCAGCGTGACGCGCTGGAAAGCATTGCCTGCGAATTGACCCAGCGCTTTGGCGTAGAGGTACTGTTTCGCGTCTGCGACCTGGCCGAACCGCTCCAGGTGTCCGGCATGCTGATGGAGCTGGAACAGGGCGAACGGCAATTCGACCTGCTGGTAAACAATGCCGGCATTGGAACCTCTGGCCCCTTCATTGAGCAGCATTGGAGTGATGAGCAGGAGCTGATCGAGCTGAACATCCTGGCCATGGCTCGACTTTGCCACGCGCTGGGTGCGCTAATGGCCCACCAAGGCGGGGGCCAAATACTCAACGTAGCCTCCGTCGCCGGCTTTCAGCCCGGCCCCTGGATGAGCAACTACTACGCCAGCAAGGCCTACGTGCTGCACTTCTCCGAGGGCCTGCGCGAGGAGCTTCGCCCCCAGGGGGTCAAGGTTTCGGTGCTCTGCCCCGGCCCGACGCGCAAGAGCTTCTTCCGTCGCGCCCATTCGCAGGTCGATCGACTGGAAGGCAGTAAACTGATGATGAGCCCCGAAGAGGTCGCGTTGATCACTGTGCGAGCCCTTGAGAAGAATCGCGCAATCATCATACCTGGCTGGCGCAATCGACTGGCCGCCCGGCTCCCCCGTTTCGCCCCGCGCTGGCTGGTACGGCGCGTGGTGGGCCGAATCAACCGGGCCTTTGCAAAATCCTGAGCTACGGCCGATCAGTCGGCCCTGACGCAACGGTCGTGCGCCCAGCTTCGCAAGCTCGCCAACTGCTCGGCCATAACCACTGAAAGCGGAGAGCTGGCGCGCAGCTGGCGTAATAGCAAGGCCTGATCCACCGCGCATTGCTGCGCCTGGGACGCGTAGAGCATGCCAACGACCGCCTGCTCGATCTCCGCACCAGAAAAGCCTTCGCTGGCGAGCACCAGCTCATGCAGATCGAATTGCGCCGGGTCCAGTTCCCGGCGAGCAAGGTGGATCCGGAAGATGTCGGCGCGAACCTCTGGCTGAGGCAGATCGATGAAGAACAGTTCATCGAAACGCCCCTTGCGCAGCAACTCTGGCGCAAGGCGGTCGACGGCATTGGCCGTGGCTACCAGAAACACCGGCGCTTTGCGCTCGGCCATCCAGGTCAGCAGTGTTCCCAGGACCCGCTGGCTGACCCCGCTATCGTGATCTCCACTGGACAGCCCCTTCTCCACCTCGTCCATCCACAACACGCATGGCGACATCTGCTCGGCCAGCTTCAACGCCTCACGCAGGTTCCGCTCGGTTTCACCGAAGAACTTGTTGTACAAACAGGCGAAATCCAGGCGCAGCAACGGCAGGCCCCATAGCCCTGCCACGGCCTTGGCCGCCAGGCTCTTGCCACCGCCCTGCACGCCGACCAGCATCACGCCCCTGGGTCGATCCTTGACCTTTTCGTCGAGCAGCGCGGCCTGGCGTTCGGCCAGCCAACGTTTGAGATTGTCCAGGCCACCGACTTCTGCGAACCGCGCTGTCTCGTACTCGAAGCTGAGCACACCCTCCATGTCGAGCAGTTGGAACTTGGCCTTGTTCAGCTCCGGCAAATCTTCCTGGGTGATGGCGCCGTCATCGCAAATGACATTGCGAGCCAATGCGCGAGCCTCGCCATGACTCATTCCTCGGAGGTTCTTCACCACCTGCTGCAGGGTCCGGTTGTCCGTGCGAACCCGCGCCCCGCGATTACGCTCGCTCCAGCGCGTCGCCTCTTCGCGCACGATGCTCAGGAGCTCCTCTTCGCCTGGCAGTGCAAGACTGAAGCGTGCAGCATAACGCTGTACTTCCGGTGGCAGCTTCAGGGCATGGGAAACCAGCACCGCAGTCGGCTTGTGATTGCCTTCAGCCATGGCCACTTCCTTGAGCAGCCGAACGACCCGCGGGTTATCCGCAAGGAAGGGATGCAGGTCACAGAGGACATAGAGGCTCGGCTGCGGATCTGCCTTGATCAGCCGCAGAGCCACCTCAGGATCGCGGCTATCTTCTTCGCCCAGCGGCTCACCGCCAAAACCAAGCCGCTGCAGCCCCTCGCTGACCGACCAGGTCAACAGCCCCAGCCCTCGTTTGATCGCCAGGCTGGTCAAGGTTTCCAACACTCGGCGCTCATCCCAGGACTCGATCAGCACCAGTTTCACCCTGGAGTCCATCACCAGGCCGAGGTCATGGATGTCGTTCTTCACAGGCGCTCCTTCGGGTCGTGGGTCAGGCTGGCCGGGGCAACCGCCCGCCGTTAAACTCGACGCCTCTTATATCAGGCCGGAGAACCCCAGTGGACTGTCTGTTCTGCAAAATCGCGGCGGGCGAAATCCCCGCCCGCAAGCTCTATGAAGATGACCAGGTGGTTGCCTTCCACGACATTGCACCGCAAGCCCCCGTGCATTTTCTGGTCATTCCGAAAAAGCACGTGCGCACCGTCAACGACTTGGTCGAAGAAGACAAGGCGCTCGCCGGCCACATCGTCTTCACGGCGCAGCGCCTGGCCAAGGAACAAGGTTGCGAGGCCGGCTTCCGCATGGTGATGAACTGCAATGAGCAGGGTGGCCAGACCGTCTACCACATCCATATGCATGTGCTTGGCCAGCGCCAGATGCATTGGCCCCCGGGCTGATCCAGCCCCGGACCTCCTCGCCCCTGCGCGCAAGGGGCGAGCCTGCCCCGCCCGTCGCGAGCGGACTGATTCCAGTCAAGCCCGCAGCGGCCCCTTGGGTTAGAATGCCTGCCGAGATTGCCTACGGAGGTGCCGCATGGCCAGCGAACGTTACTACTCCCCCGCCGACCGGCTGTTGCTGCAGGCCGACGTCGCCCTGCGCACCCTGCTGCCATTTTCCGGGCAGCCTTTCCGCCCCTCACCTGCCGATGGCCAACCCGATACCGAACTCGATAGCGATGATGCGCGTCACGTTGCCGGCTTGATGCGCATCAACCACACCGGTGAGGTCTGCGCCCAAGCGCTGTACCAGGGCCAGGCCCTGACCGCGAAGCTGCCGGAAGTGCGGGCTGCCATGGAGCATGCCGCCGAAGAGGAAGTCGACCACCTCGCCTGGTGCGAACAACGCATCCGTGAACTCGGCAGCCGCCCGAGTATTCTCAACCCGCTGTTTTATGGTTTGTCGTTTGGCGTCGGTGCATTGGCTGGCCTGGTCAGCGATAAGGTCAGCCTGGGCTTCGTAGCTGCCACTGAAGACCAGGTGTGCAAACACCTGGACGAGCATCTCCAGCAGCTGCCGGCCGAGGATGGCAAATCCCGCGCGATTCTCGAACAGATGCGTACCGATGAAGAACAGCACGCCACCAGCGCATTGGAAGCGGGCGGCATGCGCTTCCCAGCTCCGGTCAAGTTCGGAATGACGTTGCTGTCAAAGGTGATGACCAAAAGCACCTACAGAGTTTGAGCAGGAGACTGCGAAAACAACAAAGGGCGCCACGGCGCCCTTTGTTGTTTTCATCCGAAACGTGCCGCTAACTATCAGCGCGGCATGTTGCGGGCGTAGAAGATTTCCAGCATTTCGTGACGCAGGCGCTCTTCCACCTGCTTGCGCTGCTCGCCCGTCAGGTTGGAGGTCGCGTCGCCGAACAGGTAGTTGTCCAGCTCGAAATCCTTGAGCAGCATCTTCGTGTGGAACAGGTTCTCCTGGTACACGTTGACGTCTGTCATCTGATAGGCGTCCTGAGTGTCGTCGGAGAGGTAGTTCTGGATGGAGTTGATCTCGTGGTCGATGAAGTGCTTCTTGCCTTCCACGTCGCGGGTGAAACCACGCACACGATAATCCACAGTCACGATGTCCGAATCGAACTGGTGGATCAGGTAGTTGAGCGCCTTCAACGGGGAGATCACCCCGCAGGTGGAAACGTCGATGTCCACACGGAAGGTAGCGATCCCATCCACCGGATGAATCTCCGGATAGGTGTGTACGGTGATGTGGCTCTTGTCCAGGTGCGCCAGGATGGTTTCCGGCAATGGGCCCGGCGACTCCTCGATCTGGCTGTCGGTGGGGGTCACCGGCTGCTCGGAAATGAGGATGGTCACACTTGCGCCTTGAGGGTCATAGTCCTGACGGGCGATGTTCAGGATGTTCGCACCAATGATGTCCACCACGTCGGTGAGGATCTGGGTCAGGCGCTCGGCATCGTACTCTTCATCGATGTACTGGACGTAGGCCTGCTGGTCCTCGGGGGTCTCAGCGTAGCAGATGTCATAGATGTTGAAGCTCAAGGTCTTTGTCAGGTTATTGAACCCGTGGAGCTTGAGTTTGCTGTTCACCGTTGGAAACTCTCTTGTGCATGCGGCTCTACCGCGTGATTGAGCATGCCCGTCAGATGCGCACGACACATCTGCGTAGGACGGTTTACACCTCTTCGCGTTGGCGATTGTGGTCGTATGGTCGGAGCCTGAGCCCCGGAAAACTGGAGGGGGCGAATTATGCAGACGAGAGGCGCCGTCTGCCAGAGTTTGGCGTGCAAATATGATGGCCGGATGTCTTCATCACCCGGCCGGGCGTCCGATCTCAGGCGCCGAGCTCGACAATCTCGTAGTCATGGGTGATTTCAACGCCGGCCCGCCCAAGCATGATGGATGCCGAGCAGTACTTCTCCGCCGACAACTCCACCGCGCGTTTGACTTGCGCCTCTTTGAGGCCGCGCCCTTTAACCACGAAATGCACATGGATCTTGGTGAAGACCTTGGGGTCTTCGCTGGCGCGCTCGGCTTCGAGAAATGCCTCGCAGCTTTCAATCGGCTGGCGGGACTTTTTCAGGATGCTCACCACGTCAAAGTTGGTGCAGCCGCCGAGGCCGATCAGCAGCATCTCCATCGGACGCACCCCGAGGTTGCGACCGCCACTCTCAGGTGGGCCGTCCATCACCACGGCATGCCCACTGCCGGACTCACCAAGAAACAGGGCTTCGCCCGCCCATTGGATGCGTGCTTTCATCGCCAAGGACCCTACTCGAAAAAAAAGGTGTCGTAGCTTAGCACAGGGCCCCAAGGGGCCCGATGGACAACACACCAACATTACTTCCCGGGCAGGTGTTAGCTGTGTCGCAATTTCCGATCGTCGGTATAGAAGTGTCTGTTAAGCTGGCGCCGGATTACTGGCACACTTGGCACAACAATTACTAGAAATTGACTGTTGGACAAAGGCTTACCTTCTCTTTTCGGGACTCGGGCATGGTCGCAATTACCCTTACACCTAAAATAAAAAGCCTGGACAAGATCCTCGCGCATTGTCACCGCCGCCGCTACACGGCAAAGAGCACCATCATCTACGCAGGCGATCGCTGCGAAACCCTCTTCTTCATCATCAAAGGCTCCGTCACCATCCTGATCGAAGATGACGACGGTCGGGAAATGATCATCGCCTACCTCAACGCCGGCGACTTCTTCGGCGAGATGGGGCTGTTCGACAAGGAAGGCAATGAAAAGGAGCGCAGCGCCTGGGTTCGTGCCAAGACGGAATGCGAAGTAGCAGAACTGAGCTACGCGAAATTCCGCGAACTCACCCAGCAGGATCCGGAGATCCTCTACGCGCTGGGCAGCCAGATGGCTGACCGCCTGCGCAACACCACCCGCAAGGTCGGTGATCTGGCATTCCTCGACGTGACCGGGCGCGTCGCCCGCACGCTGCTCGATCTGTGCAAACAACCCGACGCCATGACCCACCCGGATGGCATGCAGATCAAGATCACCCGCCAGGAAATCGGCCGCATTGTCGGCTGTTCGCGAGAGATGGTCGGTCGAGTCCTGAAGAGCCTGGAAGAACAGGGTCTGGTGCACGTCAAAGGCAAGACGATGGTGGTATTTGGCACCCGCTGAACTCCACCCGCAAGCATGAAAAAAGCCGGCATCAGCCGGCTTTTTCATCGATCCGCGAATCAGTCCGGGTCAGCGCCCAGTGCGACGCGACTGAGCTCCGGGAAGAACAGGCGACGCAACTCTGCGCCTGGTTCCTCCGCCCGCATGAAGGCTTCACCCACGAGAAAGGCATACACCTCACTGACCTCCATGAGCTCGACATCCGCTCTATTGAGGATACCGCTCTCGGTGATCACCACTCGATCCCGCGGAATACGTGGCAGCAGGTCCAGCGTGGTATCCAGGCTCACCTCGAAGGTGTGGAGGTTACGGTTGTTGATACCCACCAGTGGCGTGTCGAGGGTCTTCAGCGCGCGCTCCAGCTCATCCCCGTCATGGACTTCGACCAATACGTCGAGGCCAACGTCCTTGGCCGTGTCCGCCAGTTCCTTCATTCGCACATCGTCCAGCGCGGCGACGATCAGCAGCACGCAGTCCGCCCCCAGGGCACGAGCTTCGACCACCTGATAAGGATCGATGAGGAAGTCCTTGCGGATCACCGGCAGCGAGCAGGCGGCACGGGCTTCCTGCAGGTAGGCATCGCAACCCTGGAAGAAATCGATATCGGTCAGCACGGACAGGCAGGTCGCGCCACCGTTCTCATAGCTCTTGGCAATCTGTGCGGGGAGGAAGTTCTCGCGAATGATGCCCTTGCTCGGCGACGCCTTCTTGATCTCGGCAATCACCGCCGGCTCCCGCTGCGCCACACGCTCCTGCAGCGCCCTGGCGAAACCACGAGGAGCATTGGCCGAACGGGCGTGAGCTTCAAGCTCAGCCAGGGTTACACGGGCACTGCGCTCGACCACTTCCTCAGCCTTGCGCGCCAGGATCTTTTCAAGAACGGTTGGGATGCTCACGCTTCATTCTCCACTCGGAACACCGCGGTAAAAGACGCGAGCTCGTCCAGCTTTTCGCGGGCGAGCCCGGTATGCAGGGCATCCTGAGCCAGCCGCACGCCCTCCTTCAGGCTGGACGCGAGGTCCGCAGCGTAGAGGGCTGCACCTGCATTCAGCACAATCATTTCAGCGGCTTTCTGGCCGCTCTCAGTCTTACGCTTGCCCAGGGCGTCGTGGATCAGCTCCAGCGATTCCTGAGGACTGTCCACCGTGAGGCCGATCAGGCTCTGGCTGCGGATGCCGAAGTCCTCGGGCTGCACTTCGTACTCGGTCACTTCGCCGTCCTTCAGCTCGGCAACATGGGTCGGTGCAGCGAGGCTGAACTCGTCCAGCCCGTCACGCGAATGCACCACCAGGATGTGCTCGCTACCTAGGCGCTTGAGCACCTCGGCCAACGGACGGCACAGCGCCTTACTGAACACGCCGACCACCTGATGCCGCACCCCGGCCGGATTGGTCAGCGGACCAAGCATGTTGAACAAGGTTCGCAACCCCAGCTCACGGCGCGGTGCAGCAGCATACTTCATGGCCTTGTGATGGACCTGGGCGAACATGAAGCCCACTCCGATGCTTTCGATGCAACGCGCCACCTGCTCGGGCTTGAGGTCCAGGTAGATGCCCGCTGCTTCCAGCACGTCGGCACTGCCGGTCTTGCCGGAAACCGCGCGGTTGCCATGCTTGGCAACCTTGCCGCCAGCCGCGGCGACCACGAAGGTGGCGGCCGAGGAAACGTTGAAGATATTCGCGCCATCGCCGCCGGTGCCCACCACATCGACCACATGGTCGAGGGTGCTGAGCTCGACCGTGCTGGCGAGTTCACGCATCACCGAGACGGCCCCGACGATTTCGTCGATGGTCTCGCTCTTCATCCGCATGCCCATGAGGAATGCACCGATCTGTGCGTCAGTGCACTGTCCGGTCATGATCAGGCGCATGACGTCCTGCATCTCGTCGGTGGTCAGGTCGAGTTGGTTGACCACCCGATTGAGGGCTTCCTTGATATCCATCTCAACGCACCCCGCCAGTCTGCTTCAGGAAGTTAGCCAGTAGTTCATGGCCCTGCTCGGTGAGGATGGATTCCGGATGGAACTGCACCCCCTCGATATTCAGGGTCTTGTGCCGCAGGCCCATGATCTCGTCCACCGAGCCGTCTTCGTGCTGGGTCCAGGCGGTGATCTCCAGGCAATCCGGCAGGGTTTCGCGCTTCACCACCAGGGAATGATAGCGGGTCACCGTCAGCGGATTGTTCAGGCCGGCGAATACACCCTTGTCTTCATGGAAGACCGGGCTGGTCTTGCCGTGCATCACTTGGCGGGCACGCACCACGTCACCGCCGAACGCTTGGCCGATGCTCTGGTGCCCCAGGCAGACACCAAGGATCGGCAGTTTGCCGGCGAAATGGGTGATCACCTCCAGCGACACACCTGCCTCGGTGGGGGTGCAAGGGCCAGGGGAAACGACGATGCGCTCGGGCTTCAGGGCCTCGATCTCGGCAACGCTCAGCTCGTCATTGCGGATCACTTTGACGTCAGCGCCCAACTCGCCCAGGTACTGCACCACGTTGTAGGTAAAGGAGTCATAGTTATCGATCATCAGCAGCATGGCGAAATCCTCAGGCGTCGGGCGTGGCAGTCTGTTCGGCGAGTGCCACGGCACGGAACATGGCGCGGCGCTTGTTCAGCGTCTCCTCCCATTCCAGGGCCGGCACTGAATCGGCAACGATGCCTGCGCCGGCCTGCACGTGCAGTTCCCCGTCCTTGATGACCGCCGTACGGATCGCGATGGCGGTGTCCATATTGCCGTTCCAGGCCAGATAGCCCACAGCGCCGCCGTAAACGCCACGCTTGACCGGCTCCAGCTCGTCGATGATTTCCATTGCACGGATCTTCGGTGCCCCGGAGAGGGTGCCCGCCGGCAGGATCGCGCGCAGCGCATCCATGGCAGAGACGCCTTCCTTGAGCTGGCCAGTCACGTTGGACACGATGTGCATCACGTTGGAGTAACGCTCGATCACCATCTTCTCAGTAACCTTCACCGAGCCGGTGCTGGAAACGCGGCCCACGTCGTTGCGGCCCAGGTCGATCAGCATCAGGTGCTCGGCCAGCTCCTTGGCGTCGGAGAGCAGGTCCTGCTCCAGCGCCTGGTCCGCCTCCTCGTTGGCACCGCGCGGGCGGGTGCCGGCGATCGGGCGAACAGTGACCAGGCCGTCCTCGACCCGGACCAGGACTTCCGGCGAGCTACCCACCACGTGGAAGTCGCCGAAGTTGAAGAAGTACATGTAAGGCGTCGGATTGAAGCAGCGTAGCGCGCGGTACAGATCGATCGGCGCAGCCTGGAACGGGATGGACATGCGTTGGGAAATCACCACCTGCATGCAGTCGCCTGCCAGTATGTATTCCTTGATGCTGCCCACCGCGCGCTCGTAGTCCTCACGGGTGAAGCTGGAGCGAAAGTCCGGCTCGCCACCCTGCGGCTGGCCAGGGTCCACGCCCAGACGCGGTACCACGGGCTGGCGCAACTGTCGGCGCAGCTCGGCGAGGCGGGCCTGGCCCCGCTCATAAGCGTCGTCCTGACCGGGATCGGCCAGGACGATCGCGTGCAGCTTGCCGGCGAGGTTGTCGAACACCACCACCGCGTCGGAGACCATCAGCAGAATGTCCGGGGTGCCCAACGGGTCGGGATTCTGGCAGTTGGCCAGGCGCTTCTCGACATAGCGCACGCAGTCGTAGCCGAAATAACCCACCAAGCCGCCATTGAAGCGCGGCAGGCCGGCGATGGGCGCTACGTTGTAGCGCTCCTTGAAAGCTTCGACGAAGGCCAACGGGTCTTCGCAGTCACGCTGTTCGACATCGACACCGTCGACCGCAACGGTCACCTGGTGGCCATGGGCTCGCAACACCGTGCGGGCCGCCAGACCAATGATGGAGTAACGGCCCCATTTCTCACCGCCCTGCACCGACTCCAGCAGATAGGAGTACGGCGTGTCGGCGAGCTTCAGGTAGAGGGAAAGCGGCGTATCGAAATCCGCCAGGGTTTCGAACGCAAGCGGAATGCGGTTATAGCCTTCGGCGGCCAAACGCAGGAAATCTTCGCGGGTCATGATCAGCCTCGTGACAGGGAGCTATCGAGCTCCTGGAGGTAAAACGTCGGTGTGCGAACGCGCCGGAGGAACCGGCCAGAATGAATTCAGGCGCGCCAGCGCCAACGGGCCACAGCCTTGATGATGATCATTCCAGCTCTTTCGAGCCAACGCTTGCAGGGAGCCACCACGTTTCGATCTCTTTGAGGCGGATATTCAGAGGAGTCGGGCGACATTAGCGCAGCGCCGTGTGCCGCGCAACCGCCCGGCAGCAGCTCGCGAAGATCGCCCACCACCAAGGCCGGCTCCTCTTCGCTGATGGGCCGGCCGTGGTTGTAGCCGTAGCTCAACGCCACGCATTTCACACCGGCAGCCTTGGCGGCCAGCACGTCATTGCGCGAATCGCCGATGAACAGAGCTTCGCCACGGCTGACGCCGGTCATGTGCATCACATGCAGCAGGGCCGAAGGGTCCGGTTTCTGCTGCGGCAAGGTATCGCCGGCGATGATCAGCGGGAAGTACCGCCCCAGCTTCATCTCATCCAGCAGCGGCGCGACAAAACGCTCCGGCTTGTTGGTGATCAGGGCAAGTTCGACGCCCCGTTTCTTCAGCCACTTGAGGGTCTCCGCGACCCCTGGGTAGACGCGGGTGAGCGCATGGCTTTCGCCATAGGCCTCCATGAAGAGTTCGAGGCCGCGCTCGGCATCGGTGTCATGCACGGCGGAGTGGTCCAGGCCACCGGCAAGGGCACGGCGCACCAGCACGCGGGCGCCGTTGCCGACCCACTCGCGGACCTGCTCGACGCCTGCTGCCGGACGCCCGAGGGCCACCAGCATGCGGTCTATCGCAGCGGCCAGATCGGGGACCGAATCCACCAGGGTGCCGTCCAGGTCGAACATCACCAGGCGCGGAAGGCGCCCCTCGAAAAGCCGCTGCAACGTGCTCATATCAGACCTTGGCCAGTTCGGCACGCATGGCCGCGATGACTTCGACGTAGTGTGGCGCGTTGAAGATGGCCGAACCGGCAACGAAGGTGTCGGCACCGGCAGCCGCGATTTCACGGATGTTGTGAACGTTGACCCCACCGTCGATCTCCAGACGAATCTCGCGGCCGGAAGCCTCGATCAGCGCGCGAGCCTCACGCAGCTTGTCGAGGGTGGCGGGAATGAACTTCTGCCCGCCAAAGCCCGGGTTGACGCTCATCAGGAGGATCATGTCGACCTTGTCCATCACGTACTTGAGCACATCTAGCGGCGTCGCCGGGTTGAACACCAGGCCAGCCTTGGCACCGCCATCACGGATCAACTGCAGGGAGCGATCAATGTGCTCCGAGGCTTCCGGATGGAAAGTGATGTAGGTAGCGCCTGCCTCGATGAAGTCGCCAATGATGCGATCCACCGGCTTGACCATCAGGTGCGCGTCGATCGGCGCGGTGATGCCGTACTTGCGCAGAGCCGCGCAGACCATCGGGCCGATGGTGAGGTTGGGCACGTAATGGTTGTCCATCACATCGAAGTGAACGATGTCGGCGCCGGCGGCAAGGACGTTGTCCACCTCCTCTCCCAGGCGAGCGAAATCGGCGGAGAGGATCGACGGGGCGATGGCGAAGGGCTGCATGGGTGACCTCGGGGCAGATTCACGATGGCGCGGATTGTAGCCCGAGAGCGCCCGCAAGGCTCGTTCATACGTCTGCGAGGCAACCAGAAACATCAAAGGGGGCCACTGGCCCCCTTTGATTCAACACGTGATGCGGGTCATTCAGGCATCGAGGTACGCAGGCGCTCGCCGCGTCCACGCAGCCACTCCAGCGTCAGCAGCAAGACGATTGAGAAGCCGATCAGCAGGGTCGCTGCCGCGGCGATGGTCGGGCTGAGGTTCTCGCGGATACCGCTGAACATCTGCCGTGGCAGGGTGGCCTGCTCCGGCCCTGCGAGGAACAGGGTCACCACCACTTCGTCGAAGGACGTGGCAAAGGCGAACAGCGCACCGGAAATAACCCCTGGCGCGATCAGCGGCAGGGTCACCCGAAAGAACGTGGTCAGAGGCGGAGCGCCAAGGCTGGCAGCCGCACGCACCAGGTTCTGGTTGAAGCCTTGCAGGGTCGCCGACACTGTGATGATCACGAAGGGCACACCGAGCACCGCATGGACCAGGATCAGCGACAGGTAACTGTTGCCCAGGCCCAGCGGGGCGAAGAACAGGTAGCTGGCCACACCGATGATCACCACAGGCACGACCATGGGGGAGATCAGGATGCTCATTACCAGCGCCTTGCCGCGGAACTCGCCACGGGTCAGGCCGATGGCCGCCAGGGTACCGAACACCATGGCCAGCAGGGTAGCGGCCGGGGCCACAATCATGCTGTTGGTCAGCGAGCGCATCCACTCGGCGGACTGGAAGAAGTCCGCATACCAGCGCAGCGAAAAGCCCTGCAGCGGGTAGACGAGGAAAGTGCCGGAGTTGAACGACAGCGGAATTATCACCAGTACCGGCAGGATCAGGAACAACAGCACCAGGCCGCACAGGCCGCGCAGGGTGAAGTACCACAGGCGTTCGACCGGGGACATGTAAGGACTCAACATGACTCGCTCTCCAATGAATTTCTTGCGGATCCCCTCCCCTGGCCCTGCGGGCCACCCTCACCCACAGGCGGGGAGGAGGATCAGTTGGCCTCTCGCGGAGGCGCTTATCCCAGTCGCAGGCGACCTGCGCCCACCAGCCAGCTGTACACCACGTAGAGGATCAGGGTGGCGAACAGCAGCATCCCGCCCAGGGCCGTGGCCATGCCCCAGTTGATGGTGGTGTTGGTGAAGAAGGCAACGAAGTAGCTGACCATCTGGTCGTTCGGGCTGCCCAGCAGTGCCGGGGTGATGTAGTAGCCGATCGACAGGATGAACACCAGCAGGCATCCGGCGCCGACCCCGGCCACAGTCTGCGGGAAGTAGACCTTCCAGAAGCTGGAGAACGGATGACAGCCGAGGGAGATCGCCGCGCGCATGTAAGTCGGCGAGATACCCTTCATCACGCTATAGATAGGCAGGATCATGAACGGCAGCATGATGTGCACCATGGAGATGTAGACGCCGGTGCGGTTGAACACCAACTGCAGCGGCTGGTCGATCAAGCCCAGCTTCAGCAGCGCGCCGTTGATCAGGCCACCAGATTGCAGCAGGACGATCCAGGCCGCCACGCGGACCAGGATGGACGTCCAGAATGGCAGCAGCACCAGGATCATCAGCAGGTTGCTCTGGCGCGTCGGCAAGTTGGCCAGCAGGTAGGCCAGCGGGTAGGCCAGCAGCAGGCAGATCACGGTGATCACTGCCCCCATCCAGAAGGTACGGGCGAAGATGTCGAGGTAGATGGCCTGGTCCGGGGTGGCCGGAGCCAGCTCGCCCAGATCATCGATGCGGTGGTCGAGAGAAGCCAACAGGTAATAAGGGGTCAGATTGCTGCTGTTGCGGCGGATGGCCTGCCAATACGCCGGGTCGCCCCAGCGCTCGTCCAGGGCTTCGAGCGCTTCTTTATATGAAGCCGGCTCAGTCTTGAACGGCAGGGCACGGGCGGTCTTGGCCATCAGGCTCCGGTAACCGGCCAGTTCCATGTTCAGACGCTTGGACAGGTCGCCGACAGCCTGGTTCTTGCGGGCTTCGGCGAGGTCCTCGGCCAGTGCCTTGTAGACCGGCTCAGCCGGTAGCGCCTTGCCGTCCCACGCACTGATCGCCTCGACAGTACGCGGCATGGTTCCCACGACCTCAGGGTTATTCACACTCTTGTAGAGCAGCGCACCGATGGGCACGAGGAAGGTCAGCAGGAGAAAAATCAGCAGCGGCAGGATCAATGCCTGGGACTTCAGGCGGTTCATCCGCTCGGCGCGGGCGAGGCGCTGCTTGAGGGTGGGGCCGGTGACCTGGGTCAGGGGCACTGCAGTGGCCATGGCGAACTCCGTTGAAACGTGCCGTCTCTCGGCTGGATTGGACTTGCGGCCCCGAGGGGCTGGGCGAGGAACATCCCTCGCCCTCAGCCCCTCTCCCAGTAGGAGAGGGGCGGGGCGGCGGCCTTACTTGGCCGCCCAGGAGTTGAAGCGCTGCTCCAGCTGCTCGCCGTAGTCAGCCCAGAAGGTGACATCCATGGCGACCTGGTTCGCGATGTTTTCAGGTGTGGTCGGCATGTCCTTCAGTACTGCCTTGTCCAGCAGCGGAACGGCCTGCTTGTTCGCCGGACCGTAGGCGATGTTTTCAGAGAAACCCTTCTGTTGCTCAGGCTTGACCGAGAAGGCGATGAACTGCAGCGCGGCCTCTTTGTCCTTGGCACCCTTCGGGATGGCCCAGGCGTCGAAGTCGTAGATGCCGCCGTTCCACACCACTTTCAGATTGCTCTCTTTCTGCACGGCGGCGATACGGCCGTTGTAGGCAGAGCTCATGACCACGTCACCGGAAGCCAGGAACTGCGGCGGCTGGGCGCCGGCTTCCCACCACTGGATGCTCGGTTTGATCTGGTCGAGTTTCTTGAAGGCACGGTCCTGACCCTCTTGGGTAGCCAGTACGCTGTAGACATCCTTCGGTGCCACACCATCGGCCATCAGGGCGAACTCGAGGGTGTACTTGGCACCCTTGCGCAGGCCGCGCTTGCCCGGGAATTTATTCACGTCCCAGAAATCCGCCCAACTGGTCGGTGCGCTCTTCAGCTTGTCAGCGTTGTACGCCAGCACCGTAGACCACACGAAGAAGCCAACACCGCACGGCTGGATGGCACCTGGGATGTAATCCTCGGCATTGCCGAAGAGGGCCGGATCGAGCTCCTCGAACATGCCTTCATCACAGCCACGGGAGAGCTCAGGCGACTCCACTTCGACCAGGTTCCAGGACACGCTGTTGGTATCGACCATGGCCTTCACCTTGGCCATCTCGCCGTTGTATTCGCCGGCGATGATCTTGTTTCCGGTAGTCTTTTCGAAGGGAGCGTAGAACGCCTTGGTCTGGGCGATCTTGTTGGCGCCGCCGAAGGACACCACGGTCAGGTCGGCTGCCAACGCTGGTACGGCGCAGGCCAGGCCCAGGGCCATGGCGGTGAGTTTCAGGGATTTCGACATTGTTATTTTCTCCACAGTGCAGGGTTGCTAGGTCTGTACGAAAAGTCGTCGAGCGAAGGTCAGGCTAGGCAAAAATCGGTGAGGATGCGGAATTTACGAGCTGTAAATGAGCATTCCGAACCGTTTTTTAACGACGCCTCACCGAGCGCAGGCACTTTTCGTACAGTGCCTAATGCTTGGCGCCGCCGCTCATTCCGTCGTCAACGGATCCAGCGCGCGAACGTGCTCCACTTGCCAGCCGAGCGGCACCACATCGCCTACCGCTAGTGCGGGGTCGAGCTCAGCAATAGGTTGCTTGACGAAGAAATCGGGCTTGCCGCAGACCTCGAGGCGAATTCGCACGTGGTCGCCCAGGTAGATGAACTCCTCCACACGACCGTTGAAGCGATTGACGCAACTTTCGCTGTGGCCGTTCAGGCGCACGCGCTCGGGGCGGATGGACAGGGTAACGGACTCGCCGGGCTTGCCGACGTTGATCGCCAGCGCCTCGACTTTCTCGCCGCGGGCCAGGCGCACCACGCATCGCTCGCCGCTGTGGCTTTCCAACTCGCCGCTGAGCCGGTTGTTCTCACCGATGAAGTTGGCCACGAAGGTGTTGCGCGGCAGTTCGTAGAGTTCTCGCGGAGGGGCAATCTGCTGGATCTCACCCTGATGGAACACGGCCACGCGATCGGACATGGTCAGGGCTTCGCCCTGGTCGTGGGTCACGTAGACCACAGTCACACCGAGACGCTGATGGATGTGCTTGATCTCCATTTGCATGTGCTCGCGCAGCTGCTTGTCGAGCGCGCCCAGCGGCTCGTCCATCAGCACCAGCTGCGGCTCGAAGACCAGCGCGCGGGCCAGGGCCACACGCTGCTGCTGGCCACCGGAGAGCTGACCCGGGTAGCGATTGCGGAAACTGTCGAGTTGCACCATGGACAGCGCACGCTTGACCCGCTCGCTGGCGTCGGTCTTGCTCATGCCGCGCACCGAGAGCGGGAACGCCAGGTTCTCGGCCACCGTCATGTGCGGGAACAATGCATAGTTCTGAAACACCATGCCAATGTCGCGCTTGTGCGGAGGGACGTTGTTGATGGAGCGACCGGCCAGGAGGATTTCGCCGTTGGTTGGGGTTTCAAACCCGGCGAGCATCATCAGGCTGGTGGTCTTGCCGGAGCCGGACGGCCCGAGCAGGGTAAGGAACTCGCCTTTGCGAATGTCCAGGTTGAGGTCTTTGACGATCAGCGTCTCGCCGTCGTAGCTCTTCTGTACGCCGCGAAAGCTGACGAGGATGTCACTGCCTTGAGTCTCGGCCATAACCGCACCTTTGTTTTTGTGTCTGCCGTAGGACAAAGCCTAGAGAAGCCGGCAAGCCACGCAAATCGGGCGGTATGACAGATTGCTATAAGGGTAGGAGAGGATCTTTTGTAGGAATCGCCCTACAAATCCGAGTGCCAATATCGGACATTCAGGGGGTGGTGATGATCCCGTTAGCCGCAGCTAGACCAAGCGCGGCGGCGTGATCTCGCGCGACCTCATAAAACCTGTAGGGGCGAATTCGTTCGCCAAGCGCCCCGCAGGGGCGACACTGGGGTCATGAACATACCAAGCCTTGACCAGCGCGAAGCAGGCCGCGCGACCACTCAGAGCAGCTTGTGCTCCACTGCGTATTTGACCAGGTCCGCCACTGAGTGCAGGTTGAGCTTCTGCATCAGGCGTGCCTTGTGGGTGCTGACCGTCTTGCTGCTGACCGCCAGCTGATGGGCAATCTCGTTGACCCCCTCCCCCCTTACCAGCCTCTCGAACACCGAGAACTCACGTTCGGACAGCAGCGTATGCGCCGGTCGCGCATCGGTCAGCCCCACCTCGAAGACCATGCGGTCGGCGAGGTCCGGATCGATATAGCGACCACCGGAGGCCACTTTGCGAATGGCCGTGAGCAAAAGGGCCGGGTCACTGTCCTTGGTAGCGTAACCGGCGGCTCCGATCTTCAGCGCCCGCGCAGCCATCTGTGCCTCGTCGTGCATCGACAACACCAGCACCGCAGGCGGATTGTTCAAAGCGCGGATTCGGGGGATGGCCTCCAGGCCGTTAACACCCGGCATGGAAATATCCAGCAACACCACCTCGCAGGGCGTATGGCGCAGGGTCTCGAGGAGCTGCTCGCCATTGGAGGCCTCACCAGCAACGCTCAGATCCTTGGCCAGGCCGATCAGCTGCTTGATGCCTTCGCGGACGATGGTGTGGTCTTCTGCGACCAGGACTCGAATCACGCTGCCTTCTCCTTATCCAATGCGACATGTACGCACAGGGTCGTCCCTTCACCCGGCTGACTCTCGATCTTCAAGTTACCACCGAGCATCAGCACCCGTTCGCGCATACCGACGAGACCGAACGAACCGCCGCGCTGGCCCTCCTGAGCGTCGAACCCACGGCCATCATCACTTATGCGCAAGCACAGCATGCCGCCCTCAACGCTCAAACGGACCGCCACAGTATGCGCTTCAGCGTGCCGCATGACATTGGTCAATGCCTCCTGCAGCACCCGGAACAAACCTACCGCCTTGGCATCGGACAGGCGCGGCAGGTACTCAGGCACCTCGACCAGGCACGGAATATGGGTGCGGGCCTCGAAACGCCGGGCCTGCCACTCGATCGCCGAGGCAATGCCAGCATCAAGAATCGGCGGACGCAGCGCGGTCGCCACATCACGGACCAGTTGGAATAGCTGAGCGATCAGGCGCTTCATGCTCTCCAGACGTTCCTTCAACCCGGTATCGAGGTCAGCATAGGCCAGCTCGCACATCGAGGTTTCCAGCTTGAGCACCGTGAGCACCTGACCCAGTTCGTCGTGGACTTCGCGGGCGATGCGCGCCTTCTCCTCCTCCCGCACGCTCTCAAGGTGAGCCGACAACTGGCGCAACTGTGCCCGTGAATCAGCTAGAGCGAGTTCAATCTGCTTGTTCTCGGTGATATCCCAGACCACGCCATCCCAGACTGCCCGGCCATCATCGAAGATTCGCGCGCTGGCTTTGATATCTGCCCAGCGCACCTGCCCGTCTCGGGTGAGGATGCGCCCTTGCCAATGCCAGTCCCGCTCAGCCTCCAATGCGGCCGACTGACTGGCCAAGTAGCTGTCCCGATCCTCCGGGTGGACCAATCCCCGGATACCTCGGCCAGTATCCAGCAACTCACTGGCACTGTAGCCCACGACGGCTTCGCTACCCTCGCCGATGAAAGCGAAGCTCGCCTGGGCCCCAACCTGCGGGCGTTCCAGACGGAATACCAACCCGGGCACGTTGGAAGCAATGCCCTTGAGGCGCGCCTCGCTTTCCTCCAGTGCCTCGCGAGCCTTGCGGCGCTCGGTTGCATCGGCCAGGAAAACCACCAGGTACTCCGACGTGCCGAATCGCAGGAAGCTCAGCGATATATCAGCCGGTAGCCAACTGCCATTGGCACGGCGGCAACGGGTCTCGAAACTCTGTGGCCCTTCGTCGCTATTGCGCGCCCGGCGCCACAGGCTCAGCCAGCGGTCCATATCCATCCCAGGCTGGAAATCGGCCAAAGGGCGATCGGTCAGGGCGCCCGGCTCATGACCGAGCATCTGCTCCGCTGCGCGGTTGGCGTAGCGCACATGACTGTCCCAATTGACCCAGAGAACGCCGAGGGTACTGTGGTCGATGGAGAATTGCGTGAGGCGCAAGGCCTCCTCTGCGGCCTCGCGAATCTGCATCATGTGCCGGGCCTCAAGGAGCTGGCGCTCCAGGGAACGGCGCTGGCGCCGCAGCCAGGTAATGATGGCGCCCGCTGCCACCAGCAGCACACCCAGGAGCATCGAGAGGTTCTGCCAGAATCCCGCCGACTCGCCCAGCCGTGGGTAACTCGCTTGCAACCAGCGCTCATGGAGCTGGTCGAGGTCCTTGGGCGGCAGGCTGCGCAGGGCGATATCGAGGATGGAGCCCAACTCAGGCCAATCGCGGCGCGAGGCGACACGCAGCAGCTGAGGGAAGCCGATGTCCCCCACCACGGCCAGTCCGGCGAATTCCTGCTCGCGAGACAGGCGACTGAGCTGCGCCTCGTCCAGCACCGCAAAGCGGACATTACCTTCGAGCAGGGCGCGCAATGCCTGGCGTTCCCCCGCCACCGGCAAAAGCTGAAGGTTCGAGTAGGTTGCGCGAAGATAGTCGCCAACCGGGCTGGGCTGACGAACCGCCACAGGAGCGCTGGCGTCGAGTTGCTCCAGGTCGACCGAGGCGTTCCCCTCACGCTCGCCGACCAGCAACTGGGAGACGCGCATATAGGGGTCGGAATACAACCACAAGCGCAAGCCAGCGGGCGTTTGCACCAACCCTGGCGCCAGGTCGATCTGCCCGGCACGCAGCGCCTGCTCCAGTTCGCCAACGCTGTCATAGGTACGCCAGATCCATTCCACCTGCATGGCAGTCCCCAGCCACTTCACCAGCTCGACATTCGCCCCGGAAAGTTGCTGCAAGCGACGGTCGAGCTGCGCATAGGGCGCCTGCAAGACCAGCCCGACGCGCAATTGCGGATGGGCCTCAAGCCATTGGCGTTGTGGCTCGCTCAGCTGCAGGGTGGGCGAGGCCGGGGCCGCCACAAGCGGAAAAGCCAGGCACAGGGCGAAGAACAGCGTGAGCAACGAACGGGTCATTGAGAGCTACCGCGGGCGAAGACTTGTGATGAACGGCCGATATACCTTACTCCAGGCAAGCAGGACCATGCGAAGGCTGGCCTGACAAAAAACGGGCAAGCCATTAGGCTGCCAGCTTCTGCTCCATCAGGAATGATCAGATGCCCCGAGCACCACGCCCGACTCTCGCAGCCCTCTGCTTCGCCTTCCTGACGTGCGGGCTCCCGGCCCTCGCTGCCGATGCCACACCCGCCAAGCAAGACGCCGCCGATAACTCCCAGGAAATGCCCGCGGTTACACGCGCCCCACTCCAGGAACGTAGCCAAGTCGAAGCGGCTGGCCTGGAGCGCCAGTTGCCAGAAAACGAACAGCAGCAGCTACAGGCAGGCGACGAGACCTTCCTCGCGTTATGGCGGCCTGCCAACGTCGGCGAACCCGAGGGTCTGGTTATTCTGCTGCCGGGCGATGGGGAAAACGCGGACTGGCCCCTCGCGGTCGGCCCCTTACGGCGCAAACTGCCGGATGCCGGCTGGAGCACCCTGAGTCTGAGCCTGCCCGACCCAAAGGGCGACGAGCCGCCTCCTCGTCCTGAGAAACCGTCGAAAATCGACCGCAGCGAGCCTGTCGTCAGCGCCGAAAAAGCGGCAGAGGATGGCCCTTCCACGACAGAGCAAGCCGGCAGTGCAGAGCCAAACACGGATCCAGCTCCCCCGGCACTATCCACCGAAGGCATCCGCAAGGCCCATAGCACCCGAGTGTCTGCCCGTATCCAGGCGGCGCTCACCTTTGCCCGCCAGAGCAAACCCACCACCATCGTCTTCCTTGGCCACGGCACTGGCGCCTACTGGGCGGCCCAGTACCTCGCAGTGGAAGAGCCGACAGATATCCGCAACCTGCTGCTGGTAGACGCGCAACAGCCTGCAGGCTATGACCCGATCCTGGATAAGCTACTGCCTGAACTGAAGTTGGCCACCGGCGACTTCTATTACCGAGAGGCGCCGGCGGACCGCAGTGCGGCGCAGGAGAGACTCCAGGCCAGCAAACGTCAGAAACATCCGGCTTACATCCAGGTCGCCATGAATGGCCTGCCGGGCGACAGGGCGACCGAGCAGGAGCAGCTGGTACGGCGCATTCGCGGGTGGCTGAGCCTACAACTGCAAGCGGGCGCGCCACCCGGCAGATAACGCGCCTCAGCGGAAACCGTGGCGCTCGCGAATCAGGTTGTAGGCGTTGTGCAGTTCACGCGTCTTGTCGGTAGCAGCCCGCACCAGAGCGGGCGTCGCGCCGGAACCGGCCAATTTGTCCGGGTGATTCTGGCTGAGCAGGCGCCGGTAGGCCCGCTTTATCACCGCCGGCTCGCAATCCGCGGTCACCCCCAGCAACGCCAAGGCGTCCTTGTAGCTGTTACGCGGCGTCGGCGGTAGGCCTTGCGGGGTGTCGAAACCGGCCCCCAGGGCCTCCACCTGCTCGGTCGAGCAACCAAGACAGCGTCCCCACTGAAGTATCAACTCCCGCTCGCGCTGGCCAATCCGGCCATCCACAGCAGCCATCTGCCAGCAACTGCGCAGCAGACGCTCGATCGCTGGGCGGCGCCCCTGCAGACGCTTGAGCGATGCCTGGATGCCCTTCCCGCTTTGCTTACCGCGCGTAAAAGCCTCGATCGCACGACGTGTACCCGCCTCATCCAGCCCAAGTCGGCGCATCTCGGCGCGGGCCTGCTGGATATGCAGCTCCATGACCCGCCCCTCACTCTTGGCCAGGCGCCCGAGCAGAACGAAGAGCAGATCCTGCTCCAGGATCGGCGGCTCACCTTGCAGCCGGGCCTTCAGGCTCGCCCAGGAGTCCAGCCCCAGACGCCGGTCGAGCACATGCCCCAGCAAACCGCCTAGCAGCGCGCCCGGAATGCTCGCCAGAGCTAGCCCGGCCGCCGCGCCGAGGAATGTGGCCGGCCAGGCCATCTCAGGCCTCCGCCTTCAACAAGCGCTCGACATCGGCCAGGCGCTCATGGGTACCGACGTCTACCCAGCGCCCACTGAAGTACTCGCCGCTCACCCGGCCTTCCGCCATCGCCTGACGCAGCAACGGCGCCAGCTTGAAAGCACCAGGCTGACATCCTGCAAACAAATGCGGATGAAGCACGGCAATGCCGCTGTAGGTCAGGTTTGGCTTTCCCGCGACGGCATCGTGGACCATCCCCGCATCGAGGCAGAAGTCACCACCCGGATGGTGCTCCGGGTTATCCACCAGGACAAGATGGGCCAGCCCATCGAGAGGCCGCCGCAGGTGCAAGAAATCGAAGTCGGTCCAGACATCGCCATTGACCACCAGGAAGGGTTCATCCCCCAGCATAGGCAAGGCCCGGAAAATGCCCCCACCGGTCTCCAGTGGCTCCCCCTCAGCCGAGTAACGAATACTCAGGCCGAAGCGTGCACCGTCGCCCAGGTGGTCTTCGATCTGCTGCCCCAGCCAGGCATGGTTGATCACCAGCTCGCGAAAACCGGCATCGGCCAGCGCGCGCAGGTGAAATTCGATCAGTGGCGTACCTGCAGCCCGGACGAGCGGCTTCGGCGTGTGCAGAGTCAAGGGCCGCATCCGTTCGCCCTTGCCCGCAGCGAGAATCATCGCCCTCATACGCAGGGGACCTCGACCTGCGGCAGGCTGGCCAGCAGCACTTCCAGCTCGGCCAATTCGGGTCGACGGGCAATCACAGCGTCTATATAGGCAAAGAAACGCGGCACATCGCCCAGGTATCTCGGTTTGCCATCGCGGTGGCAGATGCGTGCGAAGATGCCGATGACCTTGAGATGGCGCTGCACGCCCATCAGGTCGCTGGCACGGAGAAACGCGTCGAGCTCGCCTTGCACTGGAATCCCCGCTTCGTGGGCCTGGGTCCAGTAGCGCTCCAGCCATCCCCGCACACGCTCCTCCGGCCAGCTGAGGAAGGCATCCTTGAACAGGCAGGTGACGTCGTAGGTTACCGGACCATAGACGGCATCCTGGAAGTCCAGAACTCCCGGATTCGGCGTGCTCAGCATCAGGTTGCGCGGCATGAAATCGCGATGCACCAGCACCTGAGGCTGCGCCAGGGCGCTGGCTACCAGCAAGTCACAGATGCGCTGCCAGGCGCTTAGCCTCTCGCCGTCCAGTTCGATACCCAAGTGGCGCTGCAGGTACCACTCGGGAAACAACTGCAGTTCCCGACGCAGCAGGGCGTCATCGTAAGACGGCATGGGCTCATCAAGAGAGCGCTTCTGGAAAGCCAGCAGCGCCTGGACGGCGTCTTCAAAGAGACGATCCGCATTGTCGGCGTCGATCACGTCCAGGTAAGTCTGGTGCCCCAGGTCGTCGAGGATCAGGAAGCCCTGCTCCACATCGGCGGCGAGGATCCGTGGCACGTGCACACCAGTCTCGGCGAGCATGCCGGCCACCTTGACGAACGGTCGGCAATCCTCGCGCGGTGGCGGCGCATCCATCAGGATCAGGGTACGGTCGCCCCCTTCCCACCGGAAATAACGGCGAAAGCTGGCATCGCTACTGGCCGGAACCAGGCTGGCGACGGGCACAGGGCCCCAGCCTTGGGCAGCGAACAGGGTGGGCAACTGCTGGTCCAGCCAATGGCTCAGCTGCTGAAGGCGAAGGTCTTCTTCGTGCATTACGTGGGGTCTCCGGCGGCGCTAGCCGTTGTGCGGGTCATGCTTTATTATCCAGCATCTTTTTCAGCCCATCGAGAGGCGTGCGGCCCAGCGGGCCGAAGGCGCGCAGGAAGCCCGGACTAACAAGATGGCAGTAAGATCCCCCGCGTTTCGTAGAAAGTTCCCTCTGCTGGTGACCGGCAGCCTGCTGGCACTGCAGCCAGTAGCCACTTCATATGTCGTCGCCGCAGAACAATTCGATTGCCAGGCCTCTGCCAGCGGCGGCTGGGCGTGCGCGCCCAAGGCCAGCGCTGAGAGTCTGCCACCGCGTCCGGTGCATAGCGAGAGTGCCGTGAGCTCCACCATTGGCGCCGCCCCCCAGGCCGTTGACGGCCAAGGTGCGGCCGAAGGGAGCCAGGCGACCCTGGTGACCGAAGCGGGCGGCAAGGGGCTAGCTTCCCGCAGCGCTGACTACAGCCATCTGGACTGGGTACCACGTGACCAGCTCACTCCTGCCCAACTGGCCGAGACCGGTCCTTACTGTGCTGGTACCTATGTCGAGCCACTGCGCCCCGGCATGGACGACGACACACCGCTGGAAGACGCCCCGACCTACATTTCCGCCAAGGCCTCGCGCTACGAGCAGGAAAAGCAGATCGCGACCCTCGCCGGTGACGTGGTTCTGCGTCAAGGCAGCATGCAGGTCGAAGCCGACGAGGCCAACCTGCATCAGGCGGAAAACCGTGGCGAGCTGAAAGGCAACGTCAAGCTGCGCGACAACGGCGCGCTGGTCGTCGGCGACCAGGCCGAGCTGCAGCTGGACAACGGCGAAGCGAAGATCGAAAACGCCGAGTACGTCCTGCACCAGTCCCATACGCGCGGTAACGCGCTATATGCCAAGCGCCAGGAAGACGCTGTCATCCGCCTGAAGGACGGCACCTATACCCGCTGCGAGCCAGGCAACAACGCCTGGCATCTGAAGGGCAACAATGTCACGCTGAATCCAGCTACCGGCTTCGGCACAGCGACCAACGTGACGCTGCGAGTGAAGGACATTCCGGTCTTCTACACGCCGTACATCTATTTCCCGATCGACGACCGTCGCCAATCCGGCTTCCTGCCACCGACTATCGGCAGCAGTAGCGACAGTGGTTTCCTGCTGGTCACTCCGTACTACCTGAACCTAGCGCCGAACTACGACGCCACCCTCTACCCACGCTACATGGCCAAACGCGGATTGCTGATGGAGGGTGAATTCCGCTACCTGACCCCCAGCAGCGAAGGCCAGTTGGGCGCTGCCTACCTGGACGACAAGGAAGATGAGCGCAAGCTCATGTCCGACTACGAGGAAAAGCGCTGGCTCTATAACTGGAAACACACAGGCGGCCTGGATTCCCGTCTGCTGACCGAAGTCGACTACACCGACATCAGTGATCCGTATTATTTCGAGGATCTGGACAGCGACCTCAGCATCGATACGCCAACCTACGTCAACCAGCGCGGCACCCTGACCTATCGGGGCGACAGCTACACTGCCAAACTGAACGCGCACGCGTATGAACTGGCAACGATCTCCGATATCACCCCGTACGACCGGCTGCCACAGATCACCCTGGATGGCGTACTGCCCTACCAGCCCGGTGGGCTGAACTTCGGCTACAGCACCGAATTCGTACGCTTCGACCGCAACCTGCGCGAAGGCGACTTCATCAACGAGGATGGCGAGGCCTCCCCCTGGTACGACAACAACGTCCTGGGCCTGGCTCGCGCCAATGGCGACCGTACGCACTTGGAGCCCGTGGCCAGCCTCCCCATGAACTGGAGCTGGGGCTTCCTCAAGCCGCAGGTGAAGTACGCCTACACCCAATACGAACTGGACCTGGACCAGCAGGGCAAGAACACCCTGCTTGCTGAGCAGACCTTCCACGGCAGCCAGGACCGCCAGGTGCCGATTTATAGTGTCGACAGCGGGCTGTATTTCGACCGAAAGACCCAGTTCTTCGGCAAGAACTACACCCAGACCCTGGAACCCAGGCTTTTCTACCTCTACGTTCCGGAAGAAGATCAGACCGATATTCCGCTGTTCGACACCGGAGAAAGCACCTTCAACTACTCCTCGCTGTTCCGGGATAACCGCTTCTCCGGCCGCGACCGGATTGGCGACGCCAACCAGGTATCCCTGGGCGTGACCAACCGCTGGGTCGAGTCGAACGGCTTCGAGCGTCAGACCGTTAGCGTTGGCCAGGCCTTCTACTTCGAGGATCGCAAGGTCCAGTTGCCTGGTATCGACTATCGCACCCGCGCCGATGCGCAGGCCTCCACGTCTCCCTATGCTCTGGAGTACCTGTATCGGTTCAACCGGGACTGGCGCCTGAGCTCCGACTTCAACTGGGACCCGGACTCACATCGCACCCGTTCCGGCAGTGCGATGTTCCACTATCAGCCTGAAGACAACCCGAACAAGGTGGTCAACGCCGGTTATCGCTACCGCAATGACACCATCCACTACGACCAATCCACCGGCCAGTGGAAAGTCGGCGACAGCGATTTCGGCGTCGAGGGTCAACCGGGTTTCATCAAGGACTACTACAAGATCAGCCAGCACGACTTCTCGTTCATCTGGCCGGTGGTGCCGCAGTGGAGCGCCATTGGACGCTGGCAGTATGACTACAACCGCGACCGTACGCTGGAGGCCTTCGGTGGTTTCGAGTACGACAGTTGCTGCTGGAAGCTGCGCCTGATCAACCGCTACTGGGTCGACTACGACGAGTTTGACCAGACGCCCACCACCTCCAACGACAGCGGCGACCGCGGGATCTTCCTGCAGATCGTCCTGAAGGGCCTTGGCGGCGTTGTCGGCAACAAGGTGGAAGGCTTCCTCGATAAAGGCATTCAAGGTTACCGTGAACGTGAAGACCAAGCTCTCTGATTGTCTGCGCCCGCTGCTGCTGGGCGCCCTGCTACTCGGCAGCTGCGTGCAGGCCGAAGTGCGTCCCATCGACCGGGTGGTGGCGATCGTCGACAACGACGTGATCATGCAAAGCCAGCTCGACCAGCGCCTGCGCGAAGTGCAGCAGACCATCGCCAAGCGTGGTGCCTCGCTTCCCCCGGAGCATGTGCTCAGCCAGCAGGTGCTGGAGCGCCTGATCATCGAGAACATCCAGCTGCAGATCGGTGACCGCTCGGGCATTCGCATCACTGACGAGGAGCTCAACCAGGCCATCGAAGCCATCGCCCAGCGCAATGGCATGACGGTCGAGCAGTTCCGCGGCGCCCTCTCCCGGGACGGCCTATCCTATGAGGACGCCCGCGAGCAGGTTCGCCGCGAGATGGTCATCAGCCGGGTTCGCCAGCGCCGTGTCGCGGAGCGCATCCAGGTCAGCGACCAGGAAGTGCAGAACTTCCTGGCTTCCGACCTGGGCAAGATGCAACTGTCGGAAGAGTTCCGCCTCGCCAACATCCTGATCCCGGTGCCGGAAGGGTCTTCGCCCAGCACCATCCAGGCCGCAGAGCGCCAGGCCCAGGACCTCTACCAACAACTCAAGCAGGGCGCAGACTTCGCCCAGCTGGCCATCTCCCGCTCCGCCGGAGAAACCGCCCTGGAAGGCGGCGAGATCGGCTGGCGCAAGGCAGCCCAGCTGCCGCCCCCGTTCGACGGCATGATCGGCGCCCTCCCCGTTGGCGACGTTACCGAGCCGGTGCGCACGCCAGGCGGTTTCATCATTCTCAAGCTACTCGACAAGCGCGGCGGCGAAACCCTCGTGCGCGACGAAGTCCATGTACGCCATATCCTTCTGAAGCCCAGCGAAATTCGCAGCGAGGAAGAAACTCGCCGCCTCGCCCAGCGCATCTATGACCGCATCCAGTCTGGTGATGATTTCGCTGAACTGGCAAAAAGCTATTCGGAAGACCCGGGTTCGGCCCTCAATGGCGGCGACCTGAACTGGATCGACCCCAACGCTTTGGTTCCGGAGTTCCGCCAGGTCATGGCCCAAACCCCGGCTGGTCAGCTGTCCCAGCCATTCAAGAGCCCCTACGGCTGGCATGTCCTGGAAGTACTGGGCCGTCGTGCAACCGATAGCAGCAGCCAGTTCCGCGAGCAACAGGCCCTCAATGTCCTGCGTAACCGCAAGTACGACGAGGAACTGCAGGCCTGGCTGAGACAGATTCGCGACGAGGCCTACGTCGAAACCAAGCTGTAACCCGATCGAGTCGCGGGCAGCGCACTGGCGGTACAATCGCCGCCAGCGCGCTGGCTACCACGTAATCCCGCACAGGACTCACCATGACCGCTCTCCGCTTCGCCCTCACCCCCGGTGAACCCGCAGGCATCGGCCCCGACCTCTGCCTGCTGATCTCCCGCAACGCCCAGGCCCTTCCCCTGATTGCCATCGCAAGCCGCGACCTGCTTGAGCAGCGCGCCGCACAGCTTGGCCTTGCGATTAGCCTGATCCCGGTCTCTCCAGCTTCCTGGCCCGATGCCCCCGCAGAAGCCGGCAGCCTATATGTCTGGGATACCCCATTGCGCAACACCGTCCGCCCCGGGCAATTGGACAAAGCGAACGCCGCCTATGTGCTGGAGACCCTGACCCGCGCCGGAAATGGCTGCCTGGAAGGTGCCTTTGCCGGAATGATTACCGCGCCGGTACACAAGGGCGTGATCAATGAAGCCGGTATTGCCTTCTCCGGCCACACCGAGTTCCTCGCGGAGCTGACTAACACCCAGCAAGTCGTGATGATGCTGGCGACCCGCGGGCTGCGTGTGGCCTTGGTGACAACCCACCTACCCCTCAAGGATGTCGCTGCGGCCATCACCGGCGAGCGACTGATGCGTGTCGCTCGTATCCTGAATCGGGATCTGATCGACAAGTTCGGCATCGACCGGCCACGTATCCTGGTCTGTGGCCTGAACCCCCACGCCGGAGAAGGCGGACACCTGGGACGCGAAGAGATCGAAGTCATCGAGCCGGCGCTGGAGCACCTACGTAGCGAGGGACTGGACCTCATCGGACCACTGCCCGCCGACACGCTCTTCACCCCTAAGCACCTGGAGCATTGCGATGCAGTCCTCGCCATGTACCACGACCAAGGCTTGCCCGTGCTCAAGTACAAGGGTTTCGGCGCCGCGGTGAACGTCACCCTCGGCCTGCCGATCATTCGCACCTCGGTGGACCACGGCACTGCCCTCGACCTCGCGGCGACCGGCAAGATCGATTGCGGTAGCCTGGAAGTCGCGCTCGAAACGGCCTACCAGATGGCCGCCGCCCGCACGAAAACCCACTGACCACCCGGCGACCTTAGGCTTGCAACCCTCCCGCCTGATAAACTCCGCCTTTTGTGATCCTGCGTCAGCCATCGGGCTGGCGCCCAAGGCCTGGAGCCTTTGATGTCCGAACAGTACCAACATCGCGCACGCAAGCGCTTCGGCCAGAACTTCCTGCATGACGCCGGCGTCATCCACCGTATCCTGCGGGGCATCCATGCCCGTGAAGGCGAGCATCTGGTCGAGATCGGCCCTGGCCAGGGCGCGCTTACCGAAGGGCTTCTGGGCAGCGGCGCGCAACTCGACGTGATCGAGCTGGACCTCGACCTGATCCCGATCCTGCGGGCGAAATTCGGTCATGAGCCGCGCTTTCGCCTGAACCAGGGCGATGCGCTGAAGTTCGACTTCCGCCAGCTCGGTCACGAGCCGCACAGCCTGCGGGTGGTCGGCAACCTGCCCTACAACATCTCCACCCCGCTGATTTTCCACCTGCTAGACCACGCGGACCTGATCCGTGACATGCACTTCATGCTACAGAAGGAAGTGGTCGAGCGACTCGCGGCGGAACCTGGTGGCGGCGACTGGGGCCGGCTTTCGATCATGGTCCAGTACCACTGCCGGGTAGAGCACCTGTTCAACGTCGGTCCCGGAGCCTTCAACCCACCGCCCAAGGTGGACTCGGCGATCGTGCGCCTGGTACCCCACGCCAAACTGCCGCACCCTGCCAAGGATGTCCACCTGCTCGAACGCGTGGTGCGCGAAGCCTTCAATCAGCGGCGCAAGACCCTGCGCAACACGCTGAAGGGTTTGCTCGATGCCGCCGACATCGAGGCAGCCGGCGTCGACGGCAGCCTGCGTCCGGAACAACTGGACCTGGCCGCGTTCGTTCGCCTGGCCGATCAGCTGGCCCTGCGCACAAGCACCGTCTGAAGCCTTAGACTTCCTTTCCAGCTTCTCGAGAGCCACCGCGTGACCGACTCCCGCTATCAGATCGACGTCAGCGTCATCACCCGTTACCTCGCCGAGCAATCGCAGCCGGACGAGAACCGTTTTGCCTTCGCCTATACCGTGACCATCCACAACAACGGCGAGTTGCCAGCCAAGCTGGTCAGCCGTCACTGGATCATCACCGACGGCGATGGGCATGTGCAGGAAGTCCGCGGCGCCGGCGTGGTCGGCCAGCAACCACTGATTGCCCCCGGCGCGAGCCACACCTACACCAGCGGCACCGTCATGGCCACGCGAGTTGGCAGCATGCAGGGCAGTTACCAGATGGTCGCCGAGGACGGCAAACAGTTCGACGCGATCATTGCCCCCTTCCGCCTGGCCATGCCTGGCGCGCTTCACTGAGGGCATCCGGATGACGGTCTATGCGGTCGGCGATATCCAGGGCTGCCTTCGCCCGCTCAGATGCCTGCTCGACCGGGTGGCGTTCGACCCCGCCAAGGACCGCCTTTGGCTGGTAGGTGACCTGGTCAATCGTGGACCGCAATCCCTGGAGACCCTGCGCTACCTATTCTCCATACGCGACTCCGTGACCTGCGTGCTTGGCAATCACGACCTGCACCTGCTGGCTGTCGTGAATAACATCGAGCGCCTGAAGAAGGCCGACACGCTGAGGGAGATCATCGAGGCGCCCGACTGTGCGGACCTGGTCGACTGGCTCCGCCTGCAGAAGCTGATGCATTACGATGAAGAGCGCGACATCGCCCTGGTGCATGCGGGCATCCCCCCGCAATGGACACTCAGGAAAGCCCTCAAGCGAGCGGCAGAAGTCGAGGAAGTTCTATGCGACGATGCCCGCCTGCCACTGTTCCTGGAAGGCATGTACGGCAACGAACCGGCCAAGTGGGACGGCGACCTGCATGGCGTCACACGCCTGCGGGTCATCACCAACTATTTCACCCGCATGCGTTTCTGCACGCCCGACGGCACGCTGGACCTGAAGTCCAAGGAAGGCCTGGACACCGCACCGCCTGGCTACGCCCCCTGGTTCAGCCACCCAGGTCGCAAGACGCGTGGACAGAAGATTATTTTCGGCCACTGGGCGGCCCTGGAGGGCAACTGCAATGAACCCGGCCTGTACGCCCTCGACACCGGATGCGTCTGGGGTGGCGCCATGACCCTTTTGAATGTCGACAGCGGCGAGCGTTTCAGCTGCAGCTGCGAGGAGAACCGCCATGAGTGAATTCCAACGTATCGCCCCTGAGCAGGCCCAGACCCTTCGTGAACAAGGCGCCCAGGTGGTCGACATCCGTGACCCGCAGAGCTTTGCGCTCGGCCACATTGCCGGCTCAAGGCACCTGGACAACCATTCGCTGCCGGATTTCATCGCCCAGGCCGATTTCGACAAACCACTGATCGTCGCCTGCTACCATGGCAACTCTAGCCAAAGCGCCGCCGCCTACCTTGCCCACCAAGGTTTCAGCGAGGTGTACAGCCTGGATGGCGGGTTCGAGCTCTGGCGCAGCGTCTATCCTGCGGAAGTGGCCCAGGGAAGCGTCGAGTAAAAAAAAATTTCAGCAAGGCGCTAAGCCGCACCATCTCTGGCTTAGCGCCACTCTCCGACGAACGGTTATCTCTTGTTATCGTTCCGCCATCCTTGATCTTGCCGATAACGAACTACTCTTAGCTCAGGCCATCCAAAAAAGGGGAGAGCCGGTCCACCGGTTCCGGGCCATCGGCAGCGACCATTTAGGTGTTTTGGGGGATGTTCCATCAGCCAGCTTTCGGCTGACTGCCCGCACCCGCACAACCGACCCCGCGCCGGCTTCCTGTTTCCAGCGAGGTGACGTCATGAGCATTTTCAGCCACTTCCAACAACGCTTCGAAGCGACTCGCCAGGAGGAATATTCCCTCCAGGAATATCTCGACCTGTGCAAGCAGGACCGTAGTGCCTATGCCAGCGCGGCGGAACGCATGCTCCTGGCTATTGGCGAACCGGAATTGCTGGATACCTCGGTTGACCCTCGGCTGTCGCGGATCTTCTCCAACAAGGTGATCCGCCGCTACCCGTCCTTCGCCGACTTCCACGGCATGGAGGAATGCATCGACCAGATCGTTGCCTACTTCCGCCATGCCGCCCAGGGTTTGGAAGAAAAGAAACAGATCCTCTACCTGCTGGGTCCGGTCGGTGGCGGCAAATCCTCCCTGGCGGAAAAGCTGAAGCAATTAATGGAGCGCGTGCCCTTCTATGCAATCAAGGGTTCGCCAGTCTTCGAGTCGCCCCTGGGGCTGTTCAATGCCGACGAAGATGGCGCCATCCTCGAGGAAGAGTACGGCATCCCGCGACGCTACCTGCGCACGGTGATCTCGCCCTGGGCGACCAAGCGACTCAATGAGTTCGGTGGTGATATCAGCAAGTTCCGCGTGGTCAAGCTCTACCCCTCGGTCCTCAACCAGATCGCCATCGCCAAGACCGAGCCGGGCGATGAGAACAACCAGGACATCTCCGCGCTGGTGGGCAAGGTGGATATCCGCAAGCTCGAGGAATTCCCGCAGAACGACGCCGACGCCTACAGCTACTCGGGCGCCCTGTGCCGGGCCAACCAGGGCCTGATGGAATTCGTCGAGATGTTCAAGGCACCCATCAAGGTGCTGCACCCGCTGCTGACCGCAACCCAGGAGGGCAACTACAACAGTACCGAAGGCCTTGGTGGTCTGCCCTTCAGCGGTATCATCCTGGCCCACTCCAACGAATCGGAATGGCACAGCTTCCGTAACAACAAGAACAACGAGGCGTTCATAGACCGGATCTACATCGTCAAGGTGCCCTACTGCCTGCGCGTCACTGACGAGATCAAGATCTACGACAAGCTGCTGGTCGGTAGCTCGCTTGCTCACGCGCACTGCGCTCCCGATACCCTGCGCATGCTGGCGCAGTTCTCGGTCCTGTCTCGCCTGAAGGAGCCGGAGAACTCCAACATCTATTCGAAGATGCGCGTCTATGATGGCGAAAACCTCAAGGATACCGACCCGAAAGCCAAGTCGATTCAGGAGTACCGCGACTCTGCGGGCGTCGACGAAGGTATGAACGGCCTGTCGACCCGTTTCGCCTTCAAGATCCTCTCCAAGGTGTTCAACTTCGATCCGCACGAAGTCGCGGCCAACCCGGTCCACCTGCTCTATGTGCTGGAACAGCAGATTGAACAGGAACAGTTCCCGGCCGAGGTACGCGAGCGTTACCTGCGCTACATCAAGGAATACCTGGCGCCGCGCTACATCGAGTTCATCGGCAAGGAAATCCAGACCGCCTACCTGGAGTCTTACAGCGAGTACGGTCAGAACATCTTCGACCGCTATGTGCTCTACGCGGACTTCTGGATCCAGGATCAGGAATACCGCGACCCGGAAACCGGCGAGATTCTCAACCGAGTGGCCCTCAACGAAGAACTGGAGAAGATCGAGAAGCCGGCGGGCATCAGCAATCCGAAGGATTTCCGCAACGAGATCGTCAACTTCGTCCTGCGCGCTCGTGCCAACAACAATGGCAAGAACCCGAGCTGGCTCAGCTACGAGAAGCTGCGCGTGGTGATCGAGAAGAAAATGTTCTCCAACACCGAAGACCTTCTGCCGGTCATCAGCTTCAATGCCAAGGGCAGCAAGGAGGAACAGCAGAAGCACAACGACTTCGTCAAACGCATGGTCGAACGCGGCTACACGGAGAAGCAGGTACGCCTACTGTCCGAATGGTACCTGCGGGTACGCAAGTCGCAGTAAAACTGTCTCAAGCTGCAAGCCCGAAGCAAGCAGTCGGGAGGCGCCGCCCCAAGCGGCGCCTTCTGCAGCTTGCAGCCTGAAGCTCCCCGGAGGGGCCTATGAGCTATGTCATCGACAGGCGTTTGAATGGCAAGAACAAGAGCACTGTGAACCGCCAGCGGTTCCTGCGGCGTTACCGTGAGCACATCAAGAAGGCGGTGGAGGAGGCCGTCAGCCGTCGCTCGATCACCGACATGGAGCATGGCGAGCAGATCAGCATCCCTGGTCGCGATATCGACGAACCGATCCTTCACCATGGGCGTGGTGGGCGGCAAACCACTGTCCATCCTGGCAACAAGGAATTCACTGCCGGCGACCGTATCCCTCGCCCTTCCGGTGGTGGCGGTGGACGGGGCGGCGGCAAGGCCAGCAACTCCGGCGAAGGCATGGACGACTTCGTATTCCAGATCACACAGGAAGAGTTCCTCGACTTCATGTTCGAGGACCTGGAGCTGCCGAACCTGGTCAAGCGTCACCTAACCGGCGCCGACACCTTCAAGACCGTTCGGGCCGGCATCAGCAACGAGGGCAGCCCGTCGCGCATCAACATCGTCCGCACCTTGCGTTCAGCCCACGCCCGGCGCATCGCCCTGTCGGGCAGCAGTCGCACTAAACTCAAGGAGGCAAAGGCCGAACTCGAACGACTCAAGCGCGAAGAACCGGATAACTTCGGCGATATTCAGGATCTAGAAGCAGAAATCGCCAAACTGCGCACGCGGATCGAGCGCGTTCCGTTCCTTGACACCTTCGACCTCAAATACAACCTGCTGGTGAAGCAGCCGAATCCGTCATCCAAAGCCGTGATGTTCTGCCTGATGGACGTGTCCGGCTCCATGACCCAGGCCACCAAGGACATCGCCAAGCGCTTCTTCATCCTCCTGTACCTGTTCCTCAAGCGGAACTACGACAAGATCGAGGTGGTGTTCATCCGCCACCACACCAGCGCCCGCGAAGTGGACGAGGAAGAATTCTTCTACTCCCGGGAGACCGGCGGGACCATCGTTTCCAGCGCACTCAAGCTGATGCAGGAAATCATGGCCGAGCGATATCCCATCAACGAGTGGAACATCTATGCGGCCCAAGCGTCGGACGGCGACAACTGGAATGACGACTCCCCCATCTGCAGGGATATTCTGATCAAGCAGATCATGCCGTTCGTGCAGTACTACACCTACGTCGAGATCACCCCACGCGAGCACCAGGCGCTGTGGTACGAGTACGAGCAAGTCTGCGAGTCCTTCGACGATACCTTCGCGCAACAGCAGATCGTCTCGGCGGCGGATATCTACCCGGTGTTCCGAGAGCTCTTCCATCGCCGGCTAGTGACCTGAGTGGAGGCGTGACATGACTGCCAGCAAAAAGGAACGCAAGCCGATCTCCACCGGTTCCGAGTGGACCTTTGACCTGATCCGCGCCTACGACCGTGAAATCGGACGGATTGCCGAACGCTATGCACTGGACACCTACCCGAACCAGATCGAGGTGATCACTGCCGAGCAGATGATGGATGCCTATGCCTCGGTGGGGATGCCGCTCGGCTACCACCACTGGTCCTACGGCAAGCACTTCCTCAGCACCGAGAAGTCGTATTCCCGGGGGCAAATGGGCCTGGCCTACGAGATCGTCATCAACTCCGATCCCTGCATCGCCTACCTGATGGAAGAAAACACCATCACCATGCAGGCGCTGGTGATCGCCCACGCCTGCTACGGCCACAACAGCTTCTTCAAGGGCAATTACCTGTTCCGCACATGGACCGACGCCAGTTCGATCATCGACTACCTGGTGTTCGCCAAGCAGTACATCAATCAGTGCGAGGAGCGCCACGGCATCGATGCCGTGGAAGACTTGCTGGACTCCTGCCACGCGCTGATGAACTACGGCGTCGACCGCTACAAGCGTCCGTATCCCATCTCCGCCGAGGAGGAACGGCGTCGACAGAAGGACCGCGAAGAGCACCTGCAGAAACAGATCAACGACCTGTGGCGCACTATCCCCAAAGGCTCCGGCAAGGGAGGGGACAGGGACAATCAGCGCTTCCCCAGCGAGCCCCAGGAAAACATCCTCTACTTCATCGAAAAACATGCACCACTGCTGGAGCCCTGGCAGCGCGAAGTGGTGCGCATCGTGCGCAAGATCGCTCAGTACTTCTACCCGCAGCGCCAGACTCAGGTCATGAACGAAGGCTGGGCTACCTTCTGGCACTACACGCTGATGAACGACCTGTATGACGAAGGCCTGGTCACCGACGGCTTCATGATGGAATTCCTGCAGTCGCATACCAGCGTCGTCTATCAGCCCCCATTCGATAGTCCTTACTACAGCGGCATCAACCCCTACACGCTGGGCTTTGCCATGTACCGCGACATCCGGCGCATCTGTGAAGAGCCCACCGAGGAGGACAAGCACTGGTTCCCCGACATCGCCGGCAGCGACTGGCTGTCGACCCTGAAGTTCGCCATGAAGAGCTTCAAGGATGAGAGCTTCATCCTGCAGTTCCTCTCGCCCAAGGTGATCCGTGACCTCAAGCTGTTCAGCGTCCTGGACGATGACCAGAAGGAGGAACTGCTGGTGCCCGCGATCCATGACGAACAGGGCTACCGCCTGATCCGCGAAACGCTCGCCGCGCAATACAACCTCGGCAATCGCGAACCCAATATCCAGATCTGGAGCGTCGACCGTCGCGGTGACCGTTCCCTCACCCTTCGCCATCAGCAACACGACCGCAAGCCCCTGGGCGAATCGACCGACGAAGTACTCAAGCACCTGCACCGCCTCTGGGGATTCGATATCCACCTGGAAACACGTCAAGGCGAGCAAATCACCGGGAGCCACCATATTCCCCCAAAGGGGGAGCGCACTGAGGACGGGGAGTACCCACGCCTGGACCTGATCATTCCACCCATTTGATCGGTTGACCGCGTGCCCGACGCCCACCGAGCATGTGGTCATCTCCCCAGGGAGCGTCCTCAGATGCGCCTCTTCTCCATCCTGGTGCTGTGCCCGGCCCCGGCCACCTGTTCCAGCCCCATCCTGCAGATCCGCGTCCTGCAGCCAGCCGGCCCCGAGCGTTCCGGGCGCAGCAGCTTCGAACTGTTCGCCCCCGAACAGGCCGTGGACGGCGAACTTCTCTGAGAAGGGCTCGCCAGCACAGACCTCCGCCCCTCCCGCTACAGCACTGCACTTCTGGAAAGCGCGGTCCGCAGACTGATCGAGCAGATCCCGCAGGCACAATAGCCCGCCCCGGCGGGAGCAAATTGATTCGCGAAGGACCGCAAAGCGCCCCCTGGCAGGAAACTGTTTGAGGCCAGCACGACAGGCCCCAGGCCCGTTCGCGAATGAATTCGTCCCCACGACGGATCCCCGCATTCCTCTGCTTCAACAGCCAGGCTGCTATCCTCCGCATCCACGGAGGCATGCATGCAGATATACAAAGTTGGTGGCGCAGTACGTGATCGCCTGTTGGGACGCCCGGTCGTCGAGAACGATTGGGTCGTGGTGGGCGCATCGGCCGAAGAAATGCTGGAAAAGGGCTTCCGCCCGGTCGGAGCCGACTTTCCCGTGTTCCTGCACCCAGAAACCGGCGAGGAATATGCCCTCGCCCGCACCGAGCGCAAAAGCGGTAGAGGCTACGGCGGGTTCACCTTCTTCGCCAGCCCGGATGTCACCCTGGAGCAAGACCTGATCCGCCGCGACCTGACCGTCAACGCCATGGCTGAAGACGACGAGGGCCAGGTCATCGACCCTTACGGCGGCCAGCGTGACCTCGAAGCCAGGCTGCTGCGCCATGTCTCCCCCGCGTTCGCTGAAGACCCGCTGCGGGTGCTGCGAGTCGCCCGCTTCGCTGCACGCTACGCCCCACTCGGCTTCCGCGTGGCCGAGGAAACCCTGGAACTGATGCGTCAGATCGCCGAGTCCGGTGAGCTCGACGCGCTGACCCCGGAACGCAGCTGGAAGGAAATTGCCCGTGCGCTCATGGAACCCAGCCCGGATGTGTTCATCCAAGTCCTGCGCGATTGCTGCGCGCTCAAGGCCTGGCTCCCGGAACTGGACAGCCTGTTCGGCGTCCCACAGCCGGCCCAGCACCATCCGGAGGTGGACACCGGCATCCATATCCTCGCCGTGCTGCGCCAATGCGCCATGCACGAACAACCGCTGGATGTGCGCTGGGCCTGCCTGCTGCATGACCTCGGCAAAGGCCTCACCCCGGAAGCGGAATGGCCACAACACATCGCCCACGAAAAACGCGGCATACGTCTCATCCAGGCGGTCAATGAACGCTGCAAGGCCCCGCGCGACTGCCAGGAACTGGCCGTTCTAGTGGGCGAATTTCACACCCACGCCCATCGAGCCCTGGAGCTCAAGGCTTCGACCCTGCTGGACCTGTTACAGCGGTTCGATGTCTACAGGCGCCCACAGCGATTCGAAGCCTTCATCGCAGCTTGCGAGATGGATGCCCGCGGCCGCAGCGGGCTTGAACAGCGTGCCTACCCTCAGGCCGATTACCTGCGCAGCGCAGCGACCGTCGCCCGCGCGGTCGCAGTGCAACCGCTACTGGAGCGAGGCCTGAAGGGAGCGGAACTGGGTGAGGCGCTCAAGGCAGAACGCCTTGAGGCGCTGAAGATTCACAAGGAATCTGGCGGGAATGCCTGACGCAGCGGTGCCGGGGTAAGCTCGGCCCCGCGCCACAGGAACGACACCGGCCAAAGCGATTGCTGGATCTGCGCCGCCTTCCAGAGTTCGGCGAAGGTGCGCCCATCCACCGGGTGAGCCAGATCGGGGGCCAGCAGCGACAGCGGCCAGAGGACAAAGGCGTTCTTCAGCACTTCGGCACGCGGAAGAACCAACCCGTCGAAATTTCCGACGCGGTCACCGTACAGCAGGACGTCGATGTCCAGCGGCAGGCCCTTGCGGCCCGGCGCATAGCGACCATTGTCAGCCTCGATCACCTTCAGTCGACGGTCCAGTTCATGCAACGGCAGGTCGGTGCGAGCCGATACGACCAGGTTGAAAAAGTGCCCGCTCTTGATCCCCACTGCCCGGCTCTCGAACACCGGAGAGCAACGAATGTCGTGGAGGAATTCAGCCAAGGCCTCAAGCCCGGCGGTCAGGTTGCGCTCGCGCTCAACGTTGCTGCCGAGGCCCAGAAAAACAGGTATCAGCGACATCCGCGCTCGATCTCCACGCCGACACTGCTGGCCGCCGGTACCGCTCCCGGCTTGTGCAGCTTCAATCGCAACCAGGGAATATTGAATTCGGCCATCAGTAGCGCGGCCAAGCGTTCGGCAAAAGTCTCCACCAGCAGGAACTGGCTTTCAGTGGCGAATGCCTGGATACGCTGGGAAACAGACGCATAGTCAAGGGCCAGGGTCAGGTCGTCGCCGTCCGCTGCTGGACGATTGTCCCACCCCAGTTGCAGGTCAAGCCGCAAGCATTGGCGAATGCTGCGTTCCCAGTCATAGGCGCCGATGACCGTATCGACCTCCAGACCCTCGATGAAAACCGTGTCCACGTCAGTGCTGCCCCGCTAGAATCGGGACTTCCTCGCCCCGGAATGGATACCATGTTTTGGCTGCTGGCGACTCTCGCCTACCTGCTCGGATCGTTGTCCTTCGCCATTCTGCTCAGCCGGTTGTTTGGCACGGTCGACCCGCGTGCCCAGGGTTCCGGCAACCCCGGCGCCACCAACATGCTGCGGGTGGCAGGAAAGAAACTTGCGATCCTGACCCTTTTCGGAGACCTGGCCAAAGGCCTGGCGCCGGTGCTGGTCGCCTCACTATTGGGCCTGGGCATCCAGCAGCAAGCCTGGATAGGCCTTGCCGCGGTGCTTGGACACCTTTATCCCTTGTACTTCCGTTTCCGCGGCGGCAAAGGGGTCGCTACGGCTGCAGGCATGCTGCTCGGGCTCTACCCACCCGCCGCACTGCTGGCTATTGCCGCGTGGATGCTGACCTTCTACCTGACCCGCACCAGCTCGTTGGCGGCATTGATCGCCACGCCACTGACCCTGCCGCTACTGGCCTGGCAGCAACCCGGCGCCCTATTGCCGATGACCCTGCTGACCGGACTCATCGTCTGGCGTCATCGCGGCAATCTACGCGACCTTTTCGCCGGGCGCGAACGACATTTCTGAATCCGATGAGTGAATGGGGCTCAGCCAGCAGTCAAACCGCTGGCAAGCTCTCCATCGGCCAGCGCGCCTGCACGGCAATCGCCGGACCGTCATGCTGCCCTGCCAGCAAACGCTGGCAGCCCGCATAGGCGATCATGGCCCCGTTATCAGTGCAGAACCGTGGACGCGCGTAGAACACATCGCCCTTCAGCTCACCCAGCATCTTGGCAAGGGCCTGGCGCAGTGCCTGATTGGCGCTGACACCACCGGCGATGACCAGACGCTTCAGCCCGGTCTGTTTGAGGGCGCGCTTGCACTTGATGGTGAGAGTCTCCACCACTGCCTGCTCGAACGCCAGAGCGATGTCGCAACGGGTTTGCTCACCGTCGTCCCCAGCACCGCGGCACTGCTGCCAGGTATTGAGCGCGAAGGTTTTCAGGCCACTGAAGCTGAAATCCAGCCCCGGGCGATCCGTCATCGGTCGAGGAAAGGTGAAACGGCCTGGGGTACCACTCATCGCCAGGCGAGCGATCTCAGGCCCGCCGGGATAGCCCAGGCCGATCAGCTTGGCAGTCTTGTCGAACGCCTCGCCGGCCGCATCGTCCACCGATTCGCCAAGCAACTCGTAACGGCCGATGCCATCGACGCGCACCAACTGCGTGTGGCCGCCGGAAACCAGCAGAGCGACGAACGGAAACTCCGGCGGCTGCTCCTCCAGCATGGGCGCCAGCAGGTGGCCCTCCATATGGTGAACGCCAAGCGCCGGCACGCCCCAGGCAAACGCCATGGCCTGAGCGCAGGACGCCCCGACCAGCAATGCACCTACCAGCCCGGGGCCGGCGGTGTAGGCGATGCCATCGATATCGGAGGGCACGCAGCCGGCTTCGTCCAGCACCTGGCGCAGCAAGGGCAGCATGCGCTTGACGTGATCGCGCGACGCCAACTCAGGCACGACGCCGCCGTAGACCCTGTGCAGGTCGATCTGACTGAACAGCGCATCGGCCAGCAGGCCACGTTCGCTGTCATAGAGTGCGACGCCGGTTTCGTCGCAGGAGGTTTCCAACCCCAGCACTAGCATGGGTATGAGCCTTCAGGCCTAGCCAAACAAGAAGGCGCGAATCATAATCGCCGCCCCTCGCCCCGACCAGTGGTTTTCGACTGAAGGCTTTGCATTCCAGGGCCCGAGGCGTTAATATCCGCAGCCCTTGAAATCCGACGCGCCACCGAGCCTACTTTTTGCCGGAATGCGTCGACCATTCGGTAATTGATGAAGGTACGACCTGGATGCCAGCCGTCAAAGTAAAAGAGAACGAACCCTTCGACGTAGCCCTGCGTCGTTTCAAGCGCTCCTGCGAAAAAGCCGGTGTACTGGCCGAAGTTCGCAGCCGCGAGTTCTACGAGAAGCCCACTGCTGAGCGTAAGCGCAAAGCTGCTGCTGCAGTTAAGCGTCACGCCAAAAAAGTGCAGCGCGAGCAGCGCCGCCGCGAGCGCCTGTACTGAGTTAACAGGCTCCGCAGCACGCTCTAGCATCGCCCGGCCACGGCCGGGCGAGTGCATTTAAGCAGCACAGAAGACTCCGCTTCGCTACGGCGATAGCCGGAGTTTTTTGCTTTCTAGCGCACGTCGCTCGCCCCCTGTTTCGCCCACCGAGCGGGGAGTATGCTTCGAACCTCAAAGCGCCCCGAGCACCCTATGGCCGGTCTGATCCCCCAAGGCTTCATCGATGATCTGCTGAACCGCACCGACATTGTCGAAGTGGTGGGTTCACGCATCCAATTGAAGAAGGCCGGCAAGAACTACACCGCGCGCTGCCCCTTCCACAACGAGAAGACACCGTCCTTCAGCGTCAGCCCGGACAAACAGTTCTACTACTGCTTCGGCTGCGGTGCCGGCGGTAACGCCCTTGGCTTCATCATGGACCACGACCACCTGGACTTTCCCCAGGCGGTCGAGGACCTGGCCAAGCGCGCCGGGCTGGATGTACCGCGAGAAGAGAGCGGGCGCAGCAACAAGCCCCGCCAGCCGACCGACTCCCCGCTCTACCCCCTGCTGACGGCGGCCTCTGACTACTATCGACAGGCATTGAAAAACCACCCGACCCGCAAGGCTGCGGTCGAGTACCTGAAAGGGCGCGGACTCACCGGCGAAATCGCCCGTGACTTTGCCCTCGGCTTCGCCCCGCCCGGCTGGGACAACCTGCTCAAGCACATGGGCGGTGACAGCCTTCAGCAGAAAAGCATGATCGATGCCGGTCTGCTGATCGAAAACGCTGACACCGGCAAACGCTACGATCGCTTCCGCGACCGCGTGATGTTCCCCATTCGCGACAGCCGCGGGCGGATTATCGCTTTCGGCGGCCGGGTGCTGGGCGATGACAAGCCCAAGTACCTCAACTCCCCGGAAACGCCGGTGTTCCACAAAGGCCAGGAGCTGTACGGCCTTTATGAAGCGCGCAAGCACAACCGCAGCCTCGACGAAATCATGGTCGTAGAAGGCTACATGGACGTCATAGCCCTCGCCCAACAAGGCCTGCGCAATGCCGTCGCCACCCTTGGTACCGCCACCAGCGAAGAGCACATCAAGCGCCTGTTCCGCCTGGTGCCGAGCATCCTGTTCTGCTTCGACGGCGACCAAGCCGGTCGCAAGGCCGCCTGGCGCGCGCTCGAAGCCGCCCTGCCAAGCCTGGAAGACGGTCGGCGTGCGCGCTTCCTGTTCCTCCCCGAAGGCGAAGACCCCGACAGCCTGGTCCGCAAGGAGGGCACCGACGCCTTCCTGGCCCGCATCACCCAGCATGCCCAGCCCCTGGCGGATTACTTCTTCCAGCAACTGACCGAAGAGGCGAACCCCAGCTCACTGGAAGGCAAGGCACACCTGGCCACCCTTGCCGCTCCGCTGATCGAACGCGTGCCCGGCGCCAACCTGCGCACCCTGATGCGCCAGCGCCTGGCGGAAATCACCGGGCTCAACAACGACGCCCTCGGTCGCATGGCGAGAACCACCGCCAGCCCCCCCACCAGCAGTGAGCCCCAGACGTCGGACGACAGCTATTACGACAGCATCTCCGGCTACAGCGACTATCACGAGCCGGACCCGTCCCAGTACTTCGAATCGCCCGCCGCGCCCCAGGGAAACTGGAAAAAAGACGAACGGCGCAAGGACAGCTGGAAGAAGGATGGCAAGAAGTGGGACAAGTCGGGGCGCGGAGATTTCAAGCGCCCGCCACGCACCGAAGTCAGTGTCGAATCGCCCACACTCACCGCACTTCGCACCCTTCTTCACCACCCTTCACTGGCGCAGAAAGTCGAAGATGCCAGCCATTTCGCGGCAGAAGACGATACCTACGCCCAGCTGATGGTGTCACTGGTGGAGGCCGTCCAGAAGAACCCGAAACTGCGTTCGCTGCAGCTGATTGCCCGCTGGCACGGCACCGAACAGGGCCGACTGCTGCGCGCCCTGGCGGAAAAGGAATGGCTGATTTCCAGCGATAACCTTGAACAACAGTTTTTCGACACTATAACTAGGTTGTCGGCTCGCCAGCGGGAACGCCGCTTGGAAAATCTGCTGCGGAAAGCGCGGCAAAGCGAACTCAGCGCAGAAGAGAAAGATCAGCTGCGCGACCTCCTCAGCCGCAACACGTCTCCCCTGACTCCGACCTCAACTGGCGCGTAAGGCCCCGGATCAGGTATAATCCTCGGCTTGTTTTCAGCCCGCCAAGACCTTAAGTGGATAGGGTGCCATGTCCGGAAAAGCGCAACAGCAGTCTCGCCTCAAAGAGTTGATCGCCCGTGGCCGTGAGCAGGGATACCTGACTTACGCGGAGGTCAACGACCACCTGCCGGAGGATATTTCCGATCCGGAACAGGTGGAAGATATCATCCGCATGATCAACGACATGGGGATCAACGTATTCGAGAGTGCTCCGGATGCGGATGCCCTGTTGCTGGCCGAAGCCGACACCGACGAAGCCGCAGCCGAGGAAGCTGCAGCCGCCCTCGCTGCTGTCGAGACCGATATTGGCCGCACCACCGACCCCGTGCGCATGTACATGCGTGAAATGGGTACCGTGGAACTGCTGACCCGCGAAGGCGAGATCGAAATCGCCAAACGCATCGAGGAAGGCATCCGCGAGGTGATGAGCGCCATCGCCCACTTCCCAGGGGCGGTCGACGGCATTCTCTCCGAGTACCAGCGCGTCACCACTGAAGGTGGCCGCCTCTCCGACGTTCTCAGCGGCTACATCGACCCCGATGACGGCACCCTGCCGGCAGAAGAAGTCGAGCCTGTCGAGCTGAAGGACAACGCCGCCGCGGCCAAAGACAAGGACGAGGACGAAGAGGAAGAAGGCGAAAGCGACGACGCCGAGGAAGAAGGCGACGGTGGTCCGGACCCGGAAGAGGCCCTGCGCCGCTTCACGGCAGTATCCGACCAGCTGGAAAACGCCAAGAAGGCCTTGAAGAAGCACGGTCGCGGCAGCAAGCAAGCGGCTGAAGAACTGCTCGCCCTGGCTGAACTGTTCATGCCGATCAAGCTGGTGCCGAAGCAATTCGACGCCCTGGTGGAGAAGGTCCGCGGTGCACTGGACCGTGTCCGTGCCCAAGAACGCGCCATCATGCAGCTCTGCGTCCGCGACGCACGCATGCCGCGCGCCGACTTCCTGCGCCTGTTCCCGAGCAACGAAGTCGACCTGACCTGGGCCGACGGCCTGGCCAAGGGCAAAGCCAAGTACGCCGAAGCCATCGGCCGCCTGGTGGACGACATCAAGCGCAACCAGCAGAAGCTGGTGGACCTTGAGAAGGAAGTCGACCTGACGGTCAACGACATCAAGGACATCAACCGCCGGATGTCGATCGGTGAGGCCAAGGCTCGCCGGGCGAAGAAGGAAATGGTCGAGGCCAACCTGCGTCTCGTGATTTCCATCGCCAAGAAGTACACCAACCGTGGCCTGCAATTCCTCGACCTGATCCAGGAAGGCAACATCGGCTTGATGAAGGCGGTAGACAAGTTCGAATACCGTCGCGGTTACAAGTTCTCGACCTATGCCACCTGGTGGATTCGCCAGGCAATCACCCGCTCTATCGCGGACCAGGCGCGCACCATCCGTATCCCGGTGCACATGATCGAGACCATCAACAAGCTGAACCGTATTTCCCGCCAGATGCTGCAGGAAATGGGCCGCGAACCCACGCCGGAAGAACTGGGCGAGCGCATGGAGATGCCTGAGGACAAGATCCGCAAGGTTCTGAAGATCGCCAAAGAGCCGATCTCCATGGAAACCCCGATCGGCGACGACGAAGACTCGCATCTGGGTGACTTCATCGAGGACTCCACCATGCAGTCCCCGATCGACGTCGCCACCGTGGAAAGCCTCAAGGAAGCGACCCGCGAAGTGCTGGCCGGCCTCACCGCCCGTGAAGCCAAGGTCCTGCGCATGCGCTTCGGCATCGACATGAATACCGACCACACCCTCGAGGAAGTCGGCAAGCAGTTCGATGTGACCCGAGAGCGTATCCGCCAGATCGAAGCCAAGGCGTTGCGCAAGCTGCGTCACCCGTCTCGAAGCGAGCATCTCCGCTCCTTCCTCGACGAATAAGCCCTCCCAGAACCCCCGGCCAGTCCGGGGGTTCTGCTTTCTGCTTCCTACTGGCCAGCAGCCACGTCTACACTGCCCACTGTCATCCCTCAACGAATGAGGCCGCCATGGCGCGACTGCCGGCCATCCTCCTGCTCTGCATCGCATTCTGGGCAGCTTCGGCCAGCGCCTTGACGCTCACGCCGGAAGAGCGCGCCTGGCTCGACGCCCACCGGGAATGGCGGCTCGGCATCGACACTTCCTGGCCGCCCTTCGAATTTCGCGACGAACACGGCACCCATCAGGGCCTGGCCGCCGACTACCTCGCAGAAGTCCGCAAGCGCCTCAACGTCCAGTTCAAACCCATCGAACCCAGCAACTGGAGCGAGGTGTTGTTACAGGCGCGCAAAGGTAAGCTGGAGTTGCTTCCGGGCATCATGTCCACCCCGGAGCGCCAGGAACATCTGCTCTTCACCCGCCCCTACCTCGATTTCCCGATCGTCATCCTTTCCCGGGAGAAGGGCGTGCAACCGCGCGAAGTCAAACAGCTCTATGGCCTCAAGGTTGCCGTGGTGAAGGACTATGCCCCCCACGAACTGCTGCGCAATCGCAACCCGGACCTCAGCCTGCACGCCTACCCCAGCGTTGCCGCCGCACTGCAAGCGCTGGCGACTGCCAAAGTCGACGCTTTTGTCGGCGATCTCGCCTCCAGTGTCTGGAGCCTGCGCCAACTCAAACTCGATGGCATCGCCATCAGTGGCGAAACGTCTTACCGCTACCAGTTGGCGATGGCCACGCCGCGCGGCAATCCCCTGCTCGCCAGCATCCTCGACAAAGCGCTCGCCGACATCAGCAGCGAAGAGGCCACCGCGATCCAGCAGCGCTGGGTCGGCGGAGCCGTGTACCAGACAACCGACTGGCCGCGCGTGCTCCTTTACGGCCTGCCGGCCTTGCTCGCAGTGCTGGGCATCCTCGTCTACGTCCTGCGGGTGAATCGCCGCCTGAGCGCAGAGATGACCAACCGGGCTGCCCTGGAAGTCGAACTACGCAGCAGCGAGCAGCACTACCGCGGACTGGTGGAAAGCCTCAACGCCGTCTCCTGGGAGATGCGCGTATCCGACCTCTGCTACACGTACGTCTCGCCCCAGGCCGAACGCCTCCTCGGTTACCCGCTGTCCGCCTGGCTCGAGCCCGGCTTCTGGCAACGCACCCTGCACCCGGACGATGCTGTCCGGGCCGAGCGCTACTGTCTCGAGGAAACTCGCGCAGAGCGTGACCACTGCCTCGACTACCGCATGCTCGCAGCCGACGGCCGGGTACTCTGGATACACGACATCGTCACCCTCATCCCACACCGCGACGGCCTGATCATGCGCGGCCTGATGGTCGACATCACCGAGGCCAAGCAGACCGAACAGGCGCTGCGACTCTCGGAACAGAAGTTCGCCTCGGTTTTCCACAACTGCCCCGACATCATTGTCATCGCACGGCGCTCGGACGGCACCCTGCTGGCGGTCAACCACACATTCGAACAACAGATCGGCATCAGCGCGCAGGATGCCCTCGGCCGCTCCGCAACCAGCCTCGACATCTGGGGTATCCCCGGCATAGGTCCGACGCTGCTCCAGCGCCTGCAGCAAGGCAACCCGCTGCACAATCTGGAAATGCCCTTCCGTCGCCGCAACGGCGCGGTTTTCACCGGCCTCATCTCAGCCCAGACCATCCAGTTGGATGACGCACCGGCCCTGGTCGTGGTCGTCCGCGACATCACCCAGGTCAAACAAACCCAACAGCTGTTGCAGGTCTCCGAGGAAAAGTTTGCCCGCGCCTTCCATGCGTCGCCTGATGGCCTGCTGATCACTCGCCTGAGCGACGGCAAGCTGATCGAAGCCAACCGAGGTTTCAGCCGCATTTCCGGTTACAGCGCCCTGGAAGCCACCGAGTGCTCGACCCTCGAGCTCGGCCTCTGGGCCAACCCGGAAGATCGCGATTACATGGTCAGCGTCTTGCGCGACCAAGGCAGCCTGCACCACTTCACCGCGCCTATTCGCCAGAAGAACGGCCAGATTCGTTTGTGCGAACTCTCTGCCCAGCCCATACCGATCAACGGCGAACCTTGCATCCTCACCATCGCCCGCGACATCACCGAACGCCAGCAGATGCAGGAGAAACTCCAGCAGGCGGCCACCGTCTTCGAAAGCACCGCCGAAGGGGTGATGATCACCGACGCAGAGCAACGCATCACGGCGGTCAACCGGGCCTTCAGCGAAATCACCGGCTACAGCGAAGCCGAAGCCCTCGACCAGACCCCTCGCCTGCTCGCCTCCGGCCACCACGACAGCGCCTTCTTCGCCGCCATGTGGTACCAACTCGAGCAGGACGGCCACTGGCAAGGTGAAATCTGGAACCGTCGCAAAAACGGCGAGCAGTACCCGGAATGGCTGACCATCAACGCAGTCCGTGATAACAGCCAGGGCGTTACCCACTATGTCGGCGTGTTTGCCGACATCTCGCCGCTCAAGCACGCCCAAGCCCGCCTCGACCACCAGGCTCACCACGACCCACTCACCGGCCTGCCCAACCGGCTGCTCTTCGAAAACCGCCTGCAACTGGCCCTGAACGATGCCGCGACCGACAACCACCATGGCGCCGTCCTGTTCATCGATCTGGACCGTTTCAAGCACATCAACGACAGCCTCGGCCACCCGGTCGGCGACCAACTGTTGAAAGGCATCGCCAACCGTCTGCGTGACCAGCTACGCGACATCGACACCGTTGCCCGCCTAGGCGGCGACGAATTCATCATCCTCCTGCCAGGCCTGCATAACGCAGGCGATGCCCAAGCGGTCGCCAACAAACTCCTCGCCTGCTTCGATGCCCCGGTTCCCGCAGGGAATCATGAGTTCTTCATCAGCGCCAGCATCGGCATCAGCCTGTTCCCCGAGCACGGTACAGACGTCGCAACGCTGGTAAAAAATGCTGACGCTGCCATGTACCGGGCCAAGGCGTGCGGGCGCAACCGCGTCGAGCTCTATACCCGCGACCTGACCTTCCAGGCCACCGAGCGCATGGCTCTGGAGAACGAACTGCGTCGCGCCCTGGAGCGCGACCAGCTCTACCTTGTCTATCAACCCAAACTCTGCCTCGGCACCCGATGCCTGGTTGGAGCTGAAGCTCTGATCCGATGGAACCACCCTATCCTCGGAGAGATCCCTCCCGAACGCTTCATCCCGCTCGCCGAAGAATGCAGCCTTATCCTTCCGCTGGGCGACTGGGTCCTGCAGAAGGCCTGCGAGCAGATGCAGCAATGGCAGGAGCAGCACGCATCTTTCGGCCCCATCTCGGTCAACCTGGCTGGCGCGCAACTGCGTCAAACGACCCTCGCGGATCGACTGCAGCAGCTGCTTCAGAGCCTCGGGCTCGACCCGCAGCGCCTGCAACTGGAAATCACCGAGGGCTTCATCATGAGCCAGGCCGAAGAGGCCCTGGGCGTGCTCCACGACCTCAAGGCCCTGGGCGTACAACTGGCCATCGACGACTTCGGCACCGGCTACTCCTCGCTCAGCTACCTCAAGCGGCTGCCGCTGGACACTCTGAAGATCGACAAATCCTTCGTCAGCGGCCTGCCTGACGACGCCAACGACGCCGCCATCACCCGCGCCATCATTGCCCTGGGCCGCAGCCTGCAACTGACCGTAATCGCCGAAGGAGTGGAAACCACTGCCCAGGAACACTTCCTGGCCCAGGAAGGCTGCGAGCAGATCCAGGGGTTCATCGTCAGCTCTCCCCTGCCAGCCGAGGCCTTCGCCCGAAAATTCCTAAGCCCCCTTCCGACGATTGGCGCTCAACATAAGGCGCCTGTATAATCCGCCGGCCTTCTGGGGCCTATAGCTCAGTCGGTTAGAGCAGAGGACTCATAATCCTTTGGTCCACGGTTCGAGTCCGTGTGGGCCCACCAATTGAATCAACAACTTAGGTCAACCCTCGCGGTTGGCCTTTTTTGTTTTTGGCGTCTTTGTAAGCACTTTGTAAGCATCCGACGTAAAAAAGCCCCTCAAAGGGTTGGCCGGATGGTCGTGCGCGATCAATTCAGACCTGCGGCCCAGCGCATTTGTCGGCAAGTGTGGCACTCCCCTTCATCACCGCGCCGACACATTCAGCGGGCGGATAGACCGGCACGGCCTGGAGCGAATCGACGGTGGCAGGCGACTCAGGTGGCAACATCTGCCAAATTGCTGCCAGTGACGACAGACAGCAACCGGCCAATAGCTGCCCCTCATGTCCGGCTGCCACCTGCCGACTACACAGAGTCATCGTTGTGCTCTGTCCAGACCGCAGACGCCTCCCTGTGCGAATCAACTCCTCGAAAAAATGCCTCTCCGAATGCCTGATAATCTGGATTGCTGCCACCCTGCCACTCAACAAATTTGGGTCGATGAACCGCAAATCCATCAGGGGACTCGGCGTGGCGATATGGGACGGCCATTGTGAGAGTGGCGACGGGGGAAGCGTAGGAACGGATGACTACACATAGCGCATCAGTCCGGCCGGTTGGCAGAGTTATGTATCCGTCGTACACCAGCGTGGCGCGATCAGCCCCATCTGGGTTTGACTCAAAATGCGCTTGAGCTTGAGCAACACCATCCTCAAGCTGTTCAGCCTCAAAGCGGAGCATACTGCGGCCGTTGGCCGCAGACTCTTGGGCCAGCATGGGAATCAAAGTCTCTCCGTCCGACACGCACCAGATGCCGTGGGCGGCAAAGAAACCAGCGAGTTCAATTGCACGTTCCATGTGGCTCTCCTGTGGCGCCTAACGTTGGAGTTAACGGGCGCCGGTACGGCGTCCCATTGGGTAACTTGTTAGATTGCTATTCGTCGCTAATATCAATGACGTGCTTTGACAGGAACCAGACCTCCATTCCTGCCTTTATGTCGTCTGTGCAGTAAGGGTCATTATCTAGCTGGCCTCTGTAGAGGCCTCCGATGCGCCCCTTAACAATAACCCACATGCGCTCAACATTGACTTCCTCTTCATTAGAGTTATCAATGGTAACTATTCTAAAAATGAGTTTAACGATCTGCTCTGGTTGGAGATTGTTTCTGACTTCAATGTGCGGAATCCAGAAGGTTTCCGGATGCTCATTGTGTCTAGCCTCTCCATCATCCAGTTCCCAACCATCAGTTTCGATGTCAGCTAATTTGGCGTCCATGGCATCTCAGCAATCCAACGTTGAAGTTGAGGCCGCAGGGCCGGTGCATCCGGACAAGTCGGCCTTGAACGAGTTGTTAGGCGGCTACTCTACCAGTAGCGCCTGATCAAACCACACATCTTCATACCCCGGCGCCAAAACCACACCCCAGCCAGGCGCCAATGCCAGATACGGCTGAATTTGAGGGCAATGCTCTGAAATGTGGGCCACATGCAGAGCCTGAAAGAACTCGGGACCTGTGCAGTATTCACCACCCCAGATGTACCAGCCGCAGGTACCATTAACTGCTAGATGCCGGACAGCCGTGAACGGCAGCTGATGCAGTGTGCTCAGAGCAATGCCGAGCTTCTCTGTGAGGGCAGGAGCCAGCATCTCTGCCGAGAAGCGCTGGCAGATTGCTAGCTGTTCTTGCGTGGGCTGAGCTTCCATGGCTTTAGACGCCTGACGTTGGAGTTAAGGCCGCGCCCAGGGTACCGCCGTGTTCAGTTCATAGAGGTAGTTAACGCTGGAGCTAAACCACCGTATCCTGCGGTCCGCTTGGATAATTTGTTAGCCATTTTTTTTCGTGATGCTTTAAAGGAATCGAACTGCTTTCGCAATTCAGAAAACGGCCGAAGCCCTAGCTCATCAGGATTCTTAGGTAGTTTTTGGTGGTCAATATATCGAATTCCTTTTGTTACATCATATTCGCCCAAGGTCATATCTAATAGAATGTAGGTGGCCGACACTATGAAACTCCTTCTTTCCTCGGAGTATTCGGGGTGATAAACAATTAGATCAAACTTGTCGTCATCAATGCGGCTGTATATCCACAGCTTGGATGGATCAAGCTCCTGTCCTTCATATTTTAATTTAAGGTCAGAGAGGTTATCCATCCTGGGACGAAAAGCCACAATTGACCAGCGCTTTAGAGAGGGAGATGAACTTACTAATGACTCAACGGATGGAAATAGCTCAGAAATCCCATCTGCGCTTACTACGAATTCTCTCTTGCCATTTACTGCGGCTGAAATTTCAAAAACCAGTCCATCTTGATATTTATTTAGATTGTCGGAAATATCATCAAATACTTCTTCTTGATTTGATTTAAAGTTAAAGATCCTATTTTCGTTTTCTTTAAACCAACTCCAGAAAGCTCCTTCTGCCGTTTCTGATGCAAACAAGTCCATAGATAAAGCCGAAAATAGAAAAATTAAGATGACTGTTTTCATGCTGAATGGCCAACGATCAACAGGCGACAGAAGTGGCGTGGTGTTTTCCCTCGTTTGTGTCTGATAGCGTTCCTTGCTCATGCGTAACTTCCTGTTTTGCTTGAGTGCCGCGCCAGAAACACGATATGAGACGATTTGAAAAGGCGACATGGCTTCTGGCCACATTGCGGAGTTTAGCAGCGTGCCCATGGTCTGCTACTGGCCGGTTTGAGTCATTTGCGAGTGGCAGCCTTTGGTCGACTTCTGCCGGTCACGACCGGCAAAGATCGGCCAGAAGCGGCCCTTCAACTCGGTCTACAGAAGCATGAGCGATTCAACTACCCCGAATACCTTGAGCGTATAACCAGTCGTCGAGCGCTCGCTATTTGCCCGTCGCTGTTACGCTGGGAGCAGTGAATCCGGGTGGTACTTTAAGCCAAGGAAAGCCCTTCGACGCCATGTCAAAACCGGTGGAGTAGAGACTGCGCATGTATTCGTTATCGAACTCTTCCTTGTGCGGAGCGTTGAAGCTCGAGGGTATGAACCCGAGGTTGAAATCCACACCATCACGCTGGGCGGTGGAATAGATCCGGTAAAGGTCGCCGATACCCTGGCTGTGGATCAACGAGACGACCGCGCGACCGGCGATGCTCATGGTTTTGCGCTCGACGTCCGCCCAGTCCGGGTCGAGTCGTGAATTGCGTATCACGTATAGCTTGCGCTCGCGGGTCACTCCAACTGCTTTCGCTTCCTCATCGACGCGAACCGACGCCGGATAAGCGAACACCTGCGCCATGATGCCGCCGTCCACGTGCATTTCCTGATAGGCCTTACCATCGACATTCACGTCGATCATCATGGGCGGAAATCCTCCCGGAATAGAGGCAGATGCAATCATGACTCTCGCGAACAGATCCAATGCCTCAGGACCGCCATAGGTCGCGATTTTCCCCATGTCCCAGATTATGGGGCGGCGCGCATCGAGGTCCGCAGTGGCAACTAACAGAAAGCGGCCCTTGGCATACTCGGCAGCGATTTCCTTAAGTATCTGCTCATTCAGCGATTCGCGTGTCAGCTTCAACAGCGGTGCGTTATCTGACATTGCATCCCCCAAAACGCCGCCGAGAAAACTGCGCGGCTCGAGGACGTCTTTCGGTGACAGCGTTGTGTAGAACTTTGTCAGCGTCGCGTCGTACTTCGGCCCCAGAAATGCAAAAGGCGCAATCAACGCCCCCGTACTGATGCCGGTAACGAGCTTGAATTCCGGGCGCGTGCCTGTAGACGTCCAGCCATTTAACACGCCTACGGCAAATGCACCGTTGTCACCGCCGCCTGAAATGGCCAGATACACCGCTGGCGGCAGGGGCCCTTTGTGCCCTTGCTTTGCAAGGTAAGCCTGCTCCCGCTGCAGCGCTTGAATGCCGATTCGTGTGAATTCTGTCATGTCGCCACCGCCGACATAACGCACCCCCGGCATGCCAGGAATTTCCGCCCTCGCCGTCAGGTCGTCCGGCACCGCCGGCAAGCGTGTAGGCGCCACGGTGCAGCCCTGTAACAGCAGCAACAGGGCCATGATCAGGTTGGTGGCTTTCATAGTCGACGCTCTCGCTGTGCATGTATCGTTTGAGCCGCGTTGTTTGAACATCCCACCGCACGAAGCCTTTGATAGCGTCGTCGCACATGTTCGCGCGGATCGTTGCTCAACAAATTGCATGCCAGGGTGCGGAATGTTCATCTGTGGCAACTGAGCGGAGTGGTGGGCTAATGACAGCTTTGGCTCCGGTTACCTCATTAAAGACGCTTCACGATTCTGCGCTCAGAAGAAATCTGGGTTCCGATACCGCTGATCTTTCTGATCAGGCCAAGTTTGTCACGCGAAAAAGCCTTGATCGCTTGCAGCCGTTGAATCGATAGCACTACTGCAACGCTTCCTTGCAGCGGGCCCCTGGTCTGCCTCATCCAGAGGCACCCTTGGGCTTTGGTTAAGTCAGAACACCGCAACAATCCGCCTGGCAAAGCAGCCCACTATTTTCAGCGCAGATTTTGACCCGCAGCAAAAGGCCTGGACAAATCAGCCCAATAATGAGCACTACTGATAGCCCAATCTGCTTAGAGAACACTGAATGGAGGCTCGGTAGAACCATGCGCTCCCTGAGCGGGACAGCATCCTGGCGAGCCTGCCTTGTAATGCTGCTGATAGCCCTACCAGCCCCTGCACCGGCCGAGTCTGCGTTGACGGATGCAGAGCTGCGTTTCGTCACCGCCAACGCCGAGTTCACGCTGTTTCACGAGATGGGGCACTTGCTTATCGCGGAGCTGCAGTTGCCCGTACTGGGGAGAGAGGAAGACGCAGCCGATCAACTCGGTCTAATCGGCCTATTCCTGCGGAATAACCAGACCAAGGACCGCGCCTTCTATCGGAAGCTGGTCGACATTGCGGAGTACTGGCGCCTGGAGTGGCAGCGCCCGAAACCAGCTTACGAAGAAGTCCAGCCCTGGGACAGCCATGCCCTGGATGCCCAGCGTTTCTACAACATAGCCTGCCTGATCTATGGCAGCGATCCCGATAACCTTGACTGGGTCCTGGAAACCACGGGGTTGCCGGCAGAGCGAGCGCTTTACTGCGATCAGGAGTTCGCGCAGGCGCGCCATGCGGTCGAGTGGTTCGAGGCCAGACTGCGGCGCCCACCCAACCGGCCAATACGCCATCGCATCAGCGTGCAGTACGACCCGCCCCCGGCCCATATCAGCAATGGCCAGAACATACTGCAGAGGGTTCGGGAATCCGGGGAGCTGGAGGCAGTCGCGAAGCTGGCCAGCGAGATGTTCGATCTACCCCGGGACGGCCAGCTGCGCCTGAGTGGATGTGGCTCCCCCGATTCGTGGTACGACTCGCGCAATGTCGAAGTAGTCCTCTGCTATGAGCGCCTCGAGCACTTCCTACTCCTGTCGCGGGAATACTCGCCCACAGGGACCGAGGCTGCGAACCCCGCCCCTGATGAAACGCGGATCACGCACGGTCAGCCAGCCAAGGAGTCGACCGACTCGGTTCGATGAGAGACCGAAGCCCGGTTTTGTGAGGCGCCACAAAAAGACACCACAGACTCCATATGAACACTATCGATCACATGGAGATGTCCTAGATTCGCGCCTCCTTCCAGAGACACCCACCGCAGCCAACCTGACGAACGGTGGAAACCTGCATAGTAGAGCGCTCCATCAGCAGTCTCTACTTTCAGTAAGCCATTCCTCACGTGAGCGCAGTTGATTTCCAGTGAGCACAGGTGTTCAATACCGGCGTCATCCCTGAAACGAAGGGTCCTAGCCGTGAGCGCCATCCAGAAACGCATCCATGAGGCCGCCCTGCGGCTGTTCGCTGAAAAGCAGATCGCCGATGTGAACATCAGCGAACTGGCCCAGACCGCAGGCCTGGCCCGCAACACCATCTACAAGAATCTCGAGTCCATCGACTCGCTGTTCGAGACCGTGGCCAGCGAACTGGCGGCGGAGATGAATGAGCGGGTTGGCAAGAGCGCAGCCCCGGATCTCGATCCTGCCCAGCGCTTGGCCAACGGCATCCGCTTCTATATCCGTAGGGCCCATGAGGAGCCCCACTGGGGCGCCTTCCTCGTGCGCTATGCCGCCACCAGCTCGTCCATGCAGCGGCTCTGGGACGGCCCACCGGTGCACGATGTTCTGGCCGGCCTCGTTAGCCAGCGCTACAGCTTCCGCCAGGAGCAGCTCATGTCGGTGGTCGGTATGCTGGCCGGCTCGGTGCTCATTGCCATCGCCCTTGTCCTGCAGGGCCACAAGACCTGGCGCGAGGCTGGCAGTGACACCGCCGAACTGATTCTGCGTGCTCTGGGTGTCCCTCCGGACGAGGCCAGGGAATTTGCCTGCGCGCCCTTGCCGCCGCTGCCCAGCCTGAACTGATCCTGCCCCGTGATACCAAGCGCGCCACCTGCCGCGCAGGGGGCGCTTTTGCCCGATGAAAAGTGGGAGGGCCTGCATGACCTTGCTTTTCGCTTCGCCTGAACCGCACGGCACCGGTTAGCGCATACCTTGCCAGAACGGGGGCTCTGCCCTCCCCCGTAACCCTGATCCACCGCAATACGGACCTCATCGAGCACTCGATGACCTGTACGGGCTGGCTCATCCCGAAAAAGAGCCTAGGTCGCAATACCAGAACAAAAACAAGAGGTAATGAAGATGCTCAAGCAACCCCCATGGCAGCCCGCCCGCCTGGCATGCGCCATCAGCCTGGCCGCCCTGTGCTCCACGCCGGCCCAGGCCGTCGACTTCGCCATAGGCGAGCTCGAAGGCCAGTTCGACTCGACGCTCAGCGTCGGCGCCAGCTGGTCCCTGCGTGGCGCCGATCCCGAGCTGATCGGCGAGAACAACGGCGGCAAGGGCCTGGTCAGCGCCACCGACGATGGCCGGCAGAACTTCAAGAAGGGCGAAACCTTCTCCAAGATCTTCAAGGGCATCCACGACCTGGAGCTGAAGTACGGCGAGACCGGCGTGTTCCTGCGCGGCAAGTACTGGTACGACTTCGAGCTCAAGGACGAGAGCCGTCTGTTCAAGGACATCGACGATCACAACCGCAAGGAGGGCGCACAGGCCTCCGGTGCCGAGCTGCTCGATGCCTTCCTCTACCACAACTACGTGATCGGCGAGCTGCCCGGCACCCTGCGCCTGGGCAAGCAGGTGGTCAGCTGGGGCGAGAGCACCTTCATCCAGGGCGGCATCAACAGCATCAACCCGGTGGATGTCTCCGCCTTCCGCCGCCCCGGGGCCGAGATCAAGGAGGGTCTGATCCCGGTCAACATGTTCTACCTGTCGCAGAACCTGACCGACAACCTGACCGCCGAGGCCTTCTACCAGCTCGACTGGCAGCAGACGGTGGTGGACAACTGCGGCACCTTCTTCTCGCAGAACGACTTCATCGCCGATGGCTGCGACACGGTGCCCGTCGGCCCCAACCTCACCGGCATCCCGGCCGCCGGCGCGGCGCTCAACCCCTTCGGCATCCAGCTGGGCGAGGAAGGCATCATAGTGCCGCGCATGGCCGATGATGATGCCCGCGACAGCGGTCAGTTCGGCGTGGCCCTGCGCTGGCTCGTACCCGAGCTGGACACCGAGTTCGGCGCCTATGCGATGAACTACCACAGCCGGATGCCCTACGTGAATTCGCTGAGCAGCCCGAACATCGCCGATCTGAACTTCGTCCCGCAGCTGTGCGCCAACCTGGGTATCCCCGACCCGGCCGTCTGTACCGACCTCCTCGGCCCGGCACTCAACGACCTGGGCGCGGCCTACCGCATCGGCACCTCCAAGTACCAGGTGGCCTATCCGGAGGACATCCGCCTGTACGGCCTGAGTTTCGCCACCACCCTGCCGATCGGCACGGCCCTGTCCGGCGAGATCAGTTACCGCCCAAACATGCCCATACAGCTCAATGCCGTCGACCTGGTCCAGGCCGGCACCGGTGTGACGGCGCTGTCGCCGCTGCTCTCCTCCGGCGCCTACACGGCGAGCAACTCGGCGCTGGTCAAGGGCTATCAGCGCAAGCCCATGACCCAGGCGCAGATTACCGCCGTGCATTTCTTCGACCAGGTCATGGGCGCCGATCGCCTGACCCTGATCGGCGAAGTCGGCGTGGTGCATGTCGGCGATCTGGAGGGCAAGGGCGGCCTGCGCTATGGCCGCGATCCGGTGTTCGGCCAGGGCCGACTGTACCCCGACAACGACCTGTGCCGCAGCGTCACCAGCGCCAGTACCGCGCAGAACTGCAACGACGAGGGCTTTGTCACCAGCACCTCCTGGGGCTATCGCGCCCGGGCGATCTGGGAATACACCGACCTGATTCCGGCGGTGACCCTCAAGCCGAACCTGGCCTGGTCTCACGACGTCGACGGCTACGCCCCCGAGCCAGGTTTCAACGAGGGCAGCAAGGCGATCAGCCTGGGCGTGGATGCCGAGTACCGCAACACCTACACCGCCAGCCTGTCGTACACCGACTTCTTCGGCGGCGATTACAACACCAGCATCGATCGCGACTTCGTCGCGCTCAGCTTCGGCATGTCCTTTTAAGCAGGAGAACAGATCATGAAACGCTTTATGCAGAGCACCAGCCTGGGTCTGTCCCTGCTGGCAGGCAGCGCGCTGGCCGCCGTCACCCCGGAGCAGGCCGCCCAGCTCGGCAAGACCCTGACCCCGCTCGGTGCGGAGCAGGCCGGCAATGCCGACGGCAGCATCCCCGCCTGGACCGGCGGCCTGCCCAGCAACAGCGGCCAGCAGAGCCCGGAGGGCTTTCTCGACGACCCCTTCGCCAACGAGCAGCCGCTGTTCACCATCACCGCGCAGAACGCCGAGCAGTACCAGGACAAGCTGAGCCCCGGCCAGCTGGCCATGCTCAAGCGCTACCCCGACTCCTATCGCATGCCGGTCTACCCCAGCCACCGCAGCGTCGCACTGCCGGACTTCGTCTACGCCGCCGTGCGCTCCAACGCCCAGAACACCCAGCTCGTGGCAGGGGGCAATGGCCTGACCAACTTCCAGACCGCCTATCCCTTCCCCATCCCGCAGAATGGTCAGGAAGTCGTCTGGAAC
>NZ_JAGTIS010000022.1 GCF_018704125.1 Metapseudomonas boanensis
CAGCGCTACGTCACGCGCTACAACACCGCCAGGCTCCATAGCTATAACGGGTATCGGTCGCCAGTTGCGATGGAAAGGCTGGCGGCGTGAAGCCTTAACTGGTGTCCAGAATTACTTGACCAGTTCAAGCTGGCTCCTACAAGGGAGCCAGCCAGTGACAACGCTTAACTGGGACAGAGCCAATGAATTCGCCCCTGCAACGTTCGATCAACCTCCGCACAGCGCCTTCAACCGCTCCACCAACTCCGCTCCCGCACGCCCCAGCCCCTTCCGTCCATAGAGCGCGAGCCGCAATCCCTGTATTTCCGGCAGTCCTTCCGTCTCCAGCAACCGATGTTCCGGTCCCAGCACACGCAGCGGTAGAAGGCTCACCCCCAGGCCCGCCGCCACCGCCGCGCGCACGCTGGCGAGGCTGGCGCTGGAATACGCGATGCGCCAGCGCCGGCCCTGCACATCGAGGCTGTGGAGCATCTCGTTGCGGTACAGGCCGCCGGCCGGGAATACCACCAGTGGCAGGGGGTCGCGGCCATAGGCGGGATGGCTCGCGCTGTCCACCCAGCCCAGGGGCTCCGGCCAGGAGGCCAGGCTGTCGCCACCATCCCCCATGCGCTTGACCAGCAGCAGGTCGAATTCGCCGCCCTGGTACAGCCGCAGCAGTTCCGGGCTCAGACCGCTGGTCACCTCCAGGCGCACTCCGGGACGGGCGGCGGAAAATTCCGCCAGCACCGGCATCAGCCGTTCGGCGGCGAAGTCCTCGGGGACGCCCAGGCGCAGCACGCCGCCGCCGGGCTGGTGGCGCAGCATTTCCGCGGCTTCCTCCTGCAGGGCGAGGATGCGGCGCGCGTAGCCCAGCAATTGCTCCCCTTCGGGCGTTGCCACCACCTGGCGCTGGCTGCGGTCCAGCAGGCGACAGCCGAGGGCTTCTTCCAGGCGGCGCAACTGCTGGCTGACGGTGGATTGGGTGAGGTGCACGCGCTCGGCGGCACGGGTGAAGTTGCCGCAGTCGGCGACGGCCACGAAGCTGCGTAGAAGGAGTGGATCGAGCATGGCTGATCATTCTTATGGCCACTGATAGACATGTTTATATTTAATTTCAGAATACCTGACCAGCTGGACATACTTTCGGCCATCTGATTTAACCGGAGCATCCGATGTCGCTGGAGAACAATTTTCTCGAACAGGCCGTGGAATTGGCCCGGCAGAATGTCGAAAACGGCGGAAGACCCTTTGGCGCTCTGCTGGTGCGGGACGGCCAGGTATTGGCTCGCGCGGTGAATGAGATGCACCTCGACCAGGACCCGACGGCCCACGCCGAACTCCAGGCTATCCGCGCCGCCAGTCAGCAATTGGGGCCGCGTCTGGATGGTTGTGTGATCTACGCCAGCGGTCAGCCATGCCCCATGTGCCTGGCGGCCATGCACCTATGCGGTGTGGAGCGGGTGGTATTCGCTGCAGCCAACGCCGAGGGCGAGCCGTTCGGCCTGTCCACTGCCGCTATCTATCAGCAGATGGCTCTGCCACTGGGTGAGCAGAAACTCGATATCCAGCACCTGCCGCAACCGGCCATGGCTGTTGTCTATGCCCGCTGGAAGTCATTGCATGACCCGCACTGAACGCGTGCAGGGCGCAGCCGGTTGGTTGTTGCTGGTGGTCCTGGGCCTGAACCTGCGCCCGATGCTCAGTTCGGTCAGCCCATTGCTGGCAGAAATCCGTAGTGCCACGGGGATGGGCTTCCAGACCGCTGCACTGCTGACGACCTTGCCGGTGATCTGCATGGGGCTGGTGGCATTGCTGGGCAACCGCTTGGGCGTCCTGGGCGAACGGCGTGGCATCGCGCTCGGGTTGTCATTGATCGTCGCTGCCTGTTTGGCGCGACTGCTTTGTGGCCAGGCCGGGCCGTTGCTGGCGACGGCATTGCTGGGCGGAGCCGGGGTGGCTTTGATCCAGGCCTTTCTGCCCGGGGTGATCAAGCACCGCTTCGAGGGCCGGGTAGCTGTGGCCATGGGCGTCTATTCCGCATCGCTGATGGGCGGCGGTGGCCTGGCGGCGCTGTTCAGTCCGCTGCTGGCCCATCATTTCGAGCATTGGCAGGTGGGGCTGGGCTTCTGGCTGGTACCTGCATCTCTGGCGCTGCTCCTGTGGCTCCTGTGGCCGCTTGCTGGGAGCGCCTCGGAGGCGGCGGGCAGAGCGTCGAATTTCCTGCGCCAGCGTCGTGCCTGGCTGCTGGCGGTGTACTTCGGGCTGGTCAACTGCGGCTATATGAGCATGGTGGCCTGGTTGCCGGTGTATTACCTGCAACTGGGCTGGAGCCCGACCCGCAGTGGTTCGCTGCTGGCCTTCATGACCATCTTCCAGGTGCTGGCCGCGTTGCTGATGCCGGCGCTGGCGCAACGCCAGGTAGATCGCCGGCCGCTGCTCAGCGTCAGCCTGCTGGCGCAGGCCGTCGGCTTCGTTGGTCTGGTCTGGCTGCCATTGGAGTATCCCGCGCTATGGGTGGCGTTAATTGGTTTTGGCTTGGGGGCCTGTTTTGCCCTGAGCCTGATCCTCACCCTCGACCATCGGCAGGACCCGCGCGAGGCCGGGCAGCTCGCGGCCTTCGTGCAGGGCGTGGGATTCCTGATCAATGCTGTGTCGCCATGGCTCAGCGGCTGGCTGCGTGAGCTGACTGGCAGTTTCGTCAGCGCCTGGGTGGTGCTGGCGGTCACGGTGATGCTGATGCTCGGGATCACGCGATTGTTCAATCCGGCGAGCTATCGGACACAAGGCCTCGAGGAACCGGCCCTGGAACCGGGATAGGGCGGCGCGGAGTGATCGCAGCTACCTCGGGCTCTCGTAAGTTGGTACTGAGCCCGCGAAGCCCGGCAGTTCGAGCGCAGATCGTTGGGCCTCACTCCGCTCAGCGCTAACCTGCCCAGAGTTATGCCTTTACCGCTGCGCAGCTTTCTAGCGGCAGGTAACGCAGACAGACCCACTACATTGGTCGGGCCATTTGCAGGAATGGGCAGTTTGCTTCACCCCAGCCCTCTCCCGGAGGGAGAGGGAGTTAAAACGGTCCATCTGCCGTAGGCGGGCGTTCGCGCGGCACTGATAACCGGTCAGACGCGCCGTGCCAACTCCGGCTATACCACAGAAAAGGCCCCCATCCGGTCGCATGCCGTGTCCTTCCTGGCCTTTGCTGGAGGCTTCATGCAGCAGTCCGTCAGAACCGCCATTGTCACCGGTGCATCCCGTGGCATCGGCGCTGCCATTGCCCGGCGCCTCGCCGCCGACGGAATCCAGGTAGTGGTCAACTACGCTGCGCGGCCCGAGGCCGCGGAGAAGGTGGTGCAGGAAATCACACAGGCCGGGGGTCATGCCTATCCGATTCTCGCTGACGTCAGCGACCCTGTGGCGGTGGAGGTGCTGTTCGACCAGGCGGAGATGGAGTTCGGTGGCGTCGACATCCTTGTCAACAATGCTGGGGTCGTCCAGCCGGGAGCGGTACTGCTGGCTGATACCGACCGGGCGCTGTATGACCGGATTTTCGCCGTCAATACCCGGGGTACCTTCAATACTCTGAAACTGGCGGCCACGCGCCTGCGCACCGGCGGGCGTATCGTCAACCTGTCCAGCAATGCGGTTGCGCTAGGGCTGCCGGGCCACTCGGTCTATGCCGCCTCGAAAGCAGCGATCGAAGCCATGAGTGCGATCTTTGCGAAGGAGTTGCGCGGACGGAACATCACCGTCAATTGCATCGCGCCGGGGCCGATTGCGACCAGGCAGTTCCTGGAGGGCAAGTCGCCAGAGTTGATCGAGCGCCTGAACCGGCAGGCACCGCTCGAGCGCTTGGGGACGCCAGAAGATGTCGCCGCGATCGTGGCATTCCTGGTGGGGCCCGATGGCGGCTGGGTCAACGGCCAGACCCTGCGTGCCAACGGCGGTATTGCCTGAACCGGGTAGGGACCGATTGTGGATGGGGTAGCGCGCTTCATCGGCTAGTCCCTCGTCTCCCGGCAGCGGGTGCCATGCTTGACTGACATTGATATGGCGGAGGGTTGTGATGAAAGGTTTCCAAGTCACTTTCTATACCCAGCAGAACCGGCGGCATGAGGGCAAGATGCTCGCCGATTGGCTGGTTGCACTGGCCATGGAAATGGGGTTGCGCGGCGCGACCCTGGTGTCCGGTATCGAGGGGTTCGGCCGCACCCGGCATTTCCATTCCCACCATTTCTTCGAGATGGCCGACCAGCCTATGTTGATCGTCATGGCCATGAGCGAAGAGGAGTGCGAGGAACTGTTCCAGCGCCTGCACGATGAAGAGGTCACCCTGTTCTACGTGAAGGTGCCGGCGGAGTTCGGGGTGCTCGGACCGCCGCTGGATGCTTGAATCGGCGCGCGGCTCTGCGACAATCGCAGACCGTCACCGCCCATCGAGAGCCTGATGAATCCTGAAGACCTGCTGCTCCTGGTCACTCGTGAAATGCCCTACGGCAAGTACAAGGGCAGGCTGATTGCCGACCTGCCCGGTAATTACCTCAACTGGTTCGCCCGTGAGGGCTTTCCAAAGGGGGAGATCGGGCGTCTGTTGATGCTGATGCAGGAAATCGACCACAACGGGTTGAAGCCGTTGCTGGAGCCCCTGCGCAAGGGTAGGGGGAATGTGCGGAGGTGAACTCCGCCACCCTCACCCCGCGCCGTTGTCCCACTTCGATTCCCGTCCGATAACCGCCCATCCCCGCCGCACCCCATCCCCGCGCCAGCCGCTCTAGCTCCGCATCACTCGCCATTGTTCTCGATTCGCAAACACTCATATCGCTGAAACCGGAATTGTTGGTGGGCAGGGCGACTTGTAGCTTGCGATCCAGCCGAACAAGCCGAAGCCCGCACTGCCAGCGGGCCCTGCATCGGCATCAGGCTGACTAATAACAACAAGGTAGCTGCCATGATTCCTCGCAAGCCTCTTTCCGCATCCTCGCTGCTCGGCCCGGTGCTGGCCGTCGCGGCATTGTTGCCATCGTTGACTCAGGCCGCCGAACCCGGCCCCAGTGGTTCTCTGTTTCGCAGCGTCTTCGGCGACAGCCTGGAGCAGGACCACGGCATCAAGGTCCATGGTTGGGGTCAGGCCGGCTGGATCTATAACGACAACGCCAGCGATGACGTGAGCAAGCAGGCCTTCTTCAACAATGACGAAGGCTTCAATCTCAACCAATTCGCGCTGGCCATCGAGAAGGCGCCCAAGGGCAACGTGGTTGGCCGTGTTGGCCCGTTCCCCGGGCCCATGCCGCAGGAAGCCGACTGGGGTTTCAACATCACCGCCATCTACGGTAAGGACGCGCGCTTCTTCAAGACCTACGGCTTCGACGAAGACCTCGGTGTGAACCGCTCGGCTGATGCCAACGATGAAAACTTCAACATCGCCCAGGCGTTCCTGGACTTCTACTTTCCGGTTCTGGGCGGCTCAAACCTGATGCTCGGCGTGTTCCACACCCCTCTGGAGAACGACATCGGCTTTGCCCTCGGCAACCCCGCACCAGCGGACTTCTATAGCCACACCTATTCCTTCATGCACGGCCCGGCCAAGCACACTGGCGCGCTGTATTCCTTCAAGCTGCCGCAGGAGGAGGACGGCAGCATGCTCGGGTTCGAGCTGGGCGTGGTGCAGGGCTGGAACAACATGCAGGATCCCAACGGAGACCTGGACGTGATCGCCAACCTGCGCTGGCGTTCGGCGGATTTCCGCACCTGGGTGGACTGGGAAAACATCTATGGCAACGGCGCTGGAGACAGCTTCGCCGAGTGCGCTTGCGGGTCGCCCATTCCCGCTGGGACCGAGGACGACAACCTGACTCGCTATGCCTCCTACCTTACCGTTTCGCGGGTCCTGGACGAGCGCAACCGGGTTGCCGCCGAGTTCAACTATGGCCAGCAGGAGGACGCCGCTTTCGCCGGCTTTGCGGATAAGGACAATGCCCATTGGTATGGCGCCGACTTCAACTGGTACCACCGCCTGGCCGACGATCTGATGTGGAACAGCCGCGCCGAGTGGTTCTACACCGACGCCCCGGTGCATGTGGTGATGGCCAACATCGATCCGCAGACCGGCATCCCGGACCCGAGCTGGGGCAGCTTCTACGGCGTCACCACCAACCTGTCCTGGACGCCGGTGCCCAACCTGCGCCTGCGCCCAGAGTTGCGCTACGACATTCACAGCGGCAACGGCCGTGACGCCTTTGGCGGCGGCCAGGAAGACCGCCAGCTGATCGGCTCCTTCGACATCACCGTTTTCTTCTGATCCCTGCCCCAGCACGCCCGGGTTCCCGGCGGAGCCCGGGTCAGGATCGATCCTCCCAACGAGGTACCTGCCATGAACAACAAGAAACTCCTTGGTGCCGGGCTTTCCCGGCGTGATTTTCTGCGGGCCAGCGGCGTCGTGGCTGGTGGCTCGCTGCTCGCAGGCTTTTCTTCCGGCCCGCTGATCGCCGCGGAAAGGGTCATCCGCATTGGTTACGTCAGCCCGCAGACCGGCCCGCTAGCGCCCTTTGCGGCAGCCGATGCCTACATCATCGAAAGTCTCGCCTCGGTGTTGAGGAACAGCATCACGGTCGGCGGCCAGCGCTGCCGGTTGGAGGTGATAGTCAAGGACAGTCAGTCCAATCCCAACCGTGCCGCCGAGGTGGCCAACGAGCTGATCCTCGAAGACGGCGTTGACCTGATGCTGGTGTCGTCCACGCCGGAAACCACCAACCCGGTGTCGGATCAGTGCGAGATCAACGAAGTCCCGTGCATCTCCACCGTGGCGCCCTGGCAGCCCTGGTTCTTCACCCGTGGTGGCAAGCTGGATGAGGGTTTCGAGTGGACGTACCACTTCTTCTGGGGGCTGGAGGATGTGATCGCCACCTACACCGCGATGTGGGGTGGCATGGCGAGCAACCAGGTGATCGGTGGCCTGTTCCCCAACGACGGTGACGGCAATGCCTGGGGCGACGCCAAGCTGGGTTTCCCGCCGGTGCTGGCGCAAAAGGGATTCCAGTTGGTGGACCCGGGCCGTTTCCAGAGCCTGACCGACGACTTCTCCGCGCAGATTTCCGCGTTCAAGAAGGCTGAAGCCCAGATCGTCACGGGTGTCGTCATCCCGCCGGACCTCACCACCTTCTGGACCCAGGCGCGTCAGCAGGGGTTCCAGCCCAAGGCGATGTCGGTGGGCAAGGCGCTGCTCTTTCCCTCCGCCGTGGAGTCCCTGGGCACGGCTGGGCACAACCTGTCCACGGAAATCTGGTGGAGCCCGAGCCACCCCTTCAGCTCCTCGCTCAATGGCCTCAGCGCCCAGCAGTTGGCCGAGCGCTACACCCAGGCCACCGGCAAGCAGTGGACTCAGCCGCTGGGCTTCGTGCATGCCCTGTTCGAGTTGGCGGTGGACATCCTTCAGCGCACGGAGGAGGTCGGCAATCCGCAGGCCACGCGCGATGCGCTGCTGAAGACCGAGCTGAACACGATGGTCGGGCCGGTGAGCTGGAAGAACGGGCCGGTGAAGAACGTCGCCAAGACGCCATTGGTGTCTGGTCAGTGGCGCTTGGGCGGGCCATTCACCTACGACCTGGTCATCACCAGCAACCAGACCGCACCACAGATTCCGCTGGGTGGGGAGATGCAGGCGATCACTTACGGCAGCTGACGCTGAGCGTGGGCGGGGTCCCCTCACCCCAACCCCGCTCCGCGCCCCGGCCAGAGCGCTTCGCGTTCTGGCGCTCTCAGGCACTGAAAGCAGTGCTTCCAAAAGCATGCCTGATTGGCCCCGGAAGGAGAGGGGGCCAGTCCGGGCTACAGCTTCATACAGGTAATGACACATGCAAAAACTCCTCGTACTGGAGCAGGTGCACAAGCGCTACGGCTCGGTGAAGGTGACGGACAACTTCAGTCTGACCCTGGCGCCGGGCGAGGCACTGGGCATCATCGGGCCCAATGGCGCGGGCAAGAGCACGCTGTTCAATCTCATCGCCGGAGGGGTGGCACCGGATAGTGGGCGTATTCATTTCCAAGGCGCTGACGTAACCCGTGAGCCAGTGTTCAGGCGCTGCCAGCGTGGCATCGGTCGATCGCACCAGATCCCGCATCCCTTCGTGAAGATGACGGTGTTCGAGAACCTGCTGGTGGGCGCCACCTTCGGTGCCGGGCAAGGGGGAAAGGACAGCTACGGCTGGTGCGCGCACATCCTCGAACTCACCGGCTTGATGAAGAAGGCCAACGCCCAGGCCGGCGCATTGACCCTGCTGGAGCGCAAGCGTCTGGAAATGGCTCGTGCCTTGGCGACGCGACCGCAACTGTTGTTGCTCGACGAGATCGCCGGCGGCCTCACCGAGCCGGAGTGCCTGGAGCTGGTGGGCACCATCCAGGGTATCCACCGCGCCGGCACCGCGATCATCTGGATCGAACACATCGTCCATGCGCTGTTGGCGGTCGTTGGCCGTCTGGCAGTGATCAACTTCGGCCGCAAGCTGGACGAAGGCGAGCCCTGCGCGGTGATGGCCAACCCCAAGGTGCAGGAAATCTACATGGGCATCGGGAACTGAAGTCATGCTGACGATCCGCAAACTGCGCGCCGGCTACGGCGACTTCCAGGCGTTGTTCGAAATCGACCTGGACCTGGCCGAGGGCGAGACCCTGGCCATCATCGGCTCCAACGGCGCCGGCAAATCCACCTTCCTGCGGTCCCTGGCCGGGCTGATCCGCAATGACCCCGGGGCTATCCGTTTCAAGGGCGAATACATCGGCAACCTTCCGGCCAACCATGTGCTGGAGCGCGGCATTGCACTGGTACCGGAGGGACGCAAGCTGTTCCCCTCTCTGAGCGTCGAAGAGAACCTGCTGATCGGCGCCTACAGCGGGCGCAAGGGTGCTTGGAGCCTGGCGCGCATCTATGCGCTGTTCCCAGTGCTGGAGACCCTGCGCAAACGCCCCGGCACCGCGCTGTCCGGTGGGCAGCAACAGATGGTCGCCATCGGCCGCGCGCTGATGTCGAGCCCGAGCCTGCTGCTCTGCGACGAAATCAGCCTTGGCCTGGCACCGACCACGATCAAGGACATCTATGCCGCGCTGCCGTCGATCAAGGCGGACGGTACGGCAGTGGTCCTGGTCGAGCAGGACATCAATCAGGCCTTGAGCGTCGCCGACCGCTTCTACTGCTTCCAGGAAGGACGCATTTCTCTTTCCGGCAAGCCGGGCGAGGTGAGCAAGGATCAGATCAAGGCGGCCTATTTCGGCCTGGCGGAGGCATGACGATGGAATGGCTCAATACCCTGGTGCAGGGCGTGCTGCTCGGCGGCCTTTACGCCATGTTCGCGGTTGGCTTGTCGCTGATGTTCGGCATCATGCGCCTGGTCAACATCGCCCACGGCGACTTCATCGTATTCGCGTCATACCTGGCGCTGGTGGTGGTGGAGGCAATCGACCTGTCGCCACTGCAGAGCCTGCTGGTGGTGGTGCCGGTGATGTTTACGGCGGGTTACTGCCTGCAGCGTGGTCTTCTCAATCGCACCCTTGGTCAGGACATCCTGCCACCGCTTTTGGTGACCTTCGGCCTGTCGATCATCCTGCAGAACGTTCTGCTGGAGTTTTTCAGTGCCGATAGCCAGAAGCTCTCGCAGGGTGACCTGGAGGTGGCGAGTGCCGCAGTCGGCGGGCTCAGCCTTGGCGTCATGCCACTGATGGTGTTCGGCTGCGCGCTGCTGGTGATCGGCGGCCTGCAGCTGTTGTTCTACAAGACGCGCCTGGGCCGTGCCTTCCGAGCTACCTCGGATGACCAGCAGACCGCGCAGCTGATGGGCATCGACAATGCTCACATCTTCGGCCTGGCCATGGCCCTGGCGATGGCGGTGGTGTCCATCGCCGGGGTGTTCCTCGCCGTGCGCACCAGCTTCGACCCCAGCGTCGGACCTGCGCGCCTGCTCTACGGCTTCGAAGCGGTGATCATCGGCGGCCTCGGTAGCCTCTGGGGCACGCTGGCTGGCGGCGTGATCCTCGGTGTCGCCCAGGCGGCAGGAGCACGCATCGATCCGGGCTGGCAGATCCTCGCCGGCCATCTGGTGTTCCTGCTGATCCTGGTTTTCCGCCCGCGCGGCTTGTTTCCCCGGAGTGTCGACTGATGAATGCGATGAACAATGCCTACCTCGTCCAGCGCGCGACTCGCAGCAGCCAGGTGGGTCTGGCGGTGCTTTGTGTGGCGGTGCTGGTGCTGGCGTCGCTGCCTTTCTGGGCCGATCGCGCGCTGCTGCGCCTGGTGGTGGAGTTCGCCTACTACCTGGCCCTGGCGCAAATGTGGAACCTGCTCGCGGGTTATGCCGGCATGGTTTCGGTTGGCCAACAGGCCTTCGTCGGCCTGGGCGGCTACCTGCTCTTCGCGTTGGCGACGAGATTTGGCGTGCCGCCGCTGCTGGCGGTGGTGCTTTCAGGTGTGCTGGTGGCGCTGCTGGCGGTGCCGACGGCACTGGTGCTGTTCCGCTTGCGCGGCGCTTACTTCGCCATCGGCACCTGGGTGGCGGCGGAGGTCTTCCGCCTCGGACTGGCCCAGGTCGGCAGCCTGGGTGGCGGCTCCGGGCAGAGCCTGCCGGCGGGCATCGTGCGGCAGATCGGCAGCAGCCGTGACGGCCGTGAGATGCTGCTTTACTTCAGTGCCCTGGCCATCGCCGTGGCGGCGGTGCTGCTCGTGTACTTCCTGCTGCGCTCTCGCCAGGGCCTCGCACTGACGGCGATCCGCGACTCTGAGCCAGCATCCGGCAGCCTGGGCATCAATGTGTTTCGCACCAGGTTGATGGTCTATGTGCTGGCTGCCGGTTTCACCGGCGCGGTCGGCGCGCTGATCTTCCTGCAGAAGCTGCGCATTTCTCCAGATGCGGCTTTCAGCGTGCAGGACTGGACGGCTGCGGTGATCTTCATCGTTATCATCGGCGGCATCGGCACTCTGGAAGGCCCGCTGGTCGGCACGCTGATCTACTTCGCGCTACGCAGCTGCTTCGCGGAGTTCGGCGCTTTGTACATGATCATCCTCGGCAGCGTTGCGGTGGTGATGATGCTCAAGGCGCCGCAGGGTGTGTGGGGGCTGGTGAGCGAGCGGTTCGGCTGGCAGCTGTTTCCGATGCAGCGCCGGCTTGTGGGGGGCTGAGGGCGTGCTACTTCCTTGGTGGGGCGAATTCATTGGCTCTGACTGCGATGAGTGTTGCAAGTGGCGGTATTCCTTGTAGGAGCGAGCTTGCTCGCGAAAGGGGCCGGTTCGCGAGCAAGAACTCGGCGTCCCCCGGCCCCAAAAGGGCAGACCTACGGCCTGCCCAGCGAATTAATTCGCCCCCCCACAGGTTTCAATCCTGCAATTCACTGCCAATTCGGAAAGCACCATGGACCGTCTGCTCAGCATCGAAGCCTTCGTCCGCGTCGCGGAAACCGGTAACTTCGCCAAAGCTGCCCAACAACTGGGCGTGACGCGTTCGGTCGTCAGCCATCGCATCCAGCAGCTGGAAGCTTTCATCAACGCACCGCTGTTCCACCGCAGCACCCGCCATGTGCGGCTGTCGGAAGTGGGGGAGACCTACTACAAGGAATGCGCGGACATGGTGGCGAGCTTCAACAGCCTCACCGAGCACATGCGCGACCTGCGCGCCAAGCCGACCGGCAAGCTGCGGGTGCAGATGCTGCCGGGATTCGCCCTCGGCCACTTTGGCCGCCTGCTGGCGGAATTCACCGAGCTGTATCCGGACATCGATGTGGATGTGATCGTCAACGACCGGGTGGTGGACCCGATCGAGGAAGGCTTCGATGTGGCCTTCCAGATGTTCCCGCCGCTGGCCGAGTCCCTGATCGGGCGCAAGCTGTTCAGTGTGCGCCGGCTTTTTTGCGCCTCGCCCGAATACCTTGAGCGCCACGGTGCACCGAACGAGCCTGCCGATCTGCAGGCGCACAAGGTGGCGCTGTACGAAGGCTACCCTTCGCGCAACAAGTGGGTGTTCAACGGTGGGGCGGAGCTGGTGGAGCTCAGTCTGGCCGGGCAGGTGCGTTCCAACTCGGTCCACCTGCTGCGCGACTATGCGTTGAACGGCACCTGCGTCGTCTGCCTGCCGACCCTGGTGGCCAGCGATGACCTACTGGCTAGGCGTCTGGTGCCGGTGTTGGCTGATTACGCGCTCACATCCTTCAACTTCTCTGCCGTCTACCCGGCGACCCAGCGCCAAGCCTTGAAGGTGCGCACGCTGATCGACTTCCTGGTGGAACGGATCAGCGAGGAGCCGGCGTGGGATCGGCCGTTATTGGAGCAGGGCTGGGTTCGGTAGGGTGTGCTGTGCGCACCGGGCGTCGGTCGTGGTGCGCACAGTTCACCCTACGAACGGCTCGCATGCCTGATCAGTAGCAGGAGCAGCGCTGCTGTGCCAAGCAACGCGCTGCAGTAGAAGGCGAGAGCGGCACCATGGCTTTGCCACAGCCAGCCGGCAATCACACTGGCCAGCAGCAGTGCGACGCCGCTGGCGAAGTTGAACAGGCCGAACGCGGTGCCCTTGAGGTCGCTTGGCGTTGTTTCCGCGACCATGGCCGCGAGGATGCCTTGGCTGAAGCCCATGTGCAGGCCCCACAGGGCAACGCCAACCATGACCATCGGGGCTGCCGTGGCCCTGGCCAGCACCACATCGGCCATGACCAGCAGCACCAGACCGGCTATCAGTAGCGCCGTGCGCCCGACTCGATCGGACCATTTACCCGCCGGGTAGGCCGACACCATGTAACACCCGGCCATCACCACCATGACCAGGGGAATCCAGGTGATGCGAAACCCCAGCTGCTGCGCGCGCAGTACCAGGAAGGCCTCGCTGAAGCGAGCCAGTGTGAAGGCTGTACCGATCGCCATCACCCACCAGTACGCCCTTGAGAAACGATTCAATGAGCTCAGTCTGATGGGAGAGCGGAACACTCGCCGTGAGGTGTCGTGCGGGGGCTCGCGCACACCGACCCCCAGGAACGCGACCGACAGCAGCGCAGGAATCACGGCGAACCACAGGACCATTGCAATGTCGTCGTGCAACCAGCTCATCAACAGGATCGCCAGGATGGGACCCAGGAAAGCGCCCACCGTATCCATGGACTGACGCAGCCCGAAGCAGGCCCCGCGAATGTCGGGTGGCGCAATATCAGCGACCAGGGCATCCCGGGGAGCACCTCGAATGCCTTTGCCAATGCGGTCGAGGAGCCGAGCCACGAAGACCTGCTCGGCAGCGTGGGCGAGAGGGAACAGCGGCTTGGTCAGCGCCGCCAGTCCATAGCCGAGCAGCAGCAAGACTTTGCGACGGCCGATGGCATCACTGATGGCCCCGGAGAACACCTTGACGATGAGCGCAGTCGCTTCCGCCATGCCTTCGATGAAGCCCAGGGTCAGCACGCTGATGCCCAAGGTGCCGACCAGAAATACCGGCAGCAGGCTGTGAATCAACTCGGACGACAGGTCCATGAACAGGCTGACGAAGCCCAGCATCCATACGGTACGTGGGATCAGCGGGGACGAAGTGGGTGCAGGCATATCCCGGTCTCTGGCCATGGAGGGTGGCGTCAGCGGCAACCTGTTCCGCCCTTCGCTAACGCGATGCATGCTGCAGATTTGAGGTCCAGACAGTTCAGCACATCGATGAGGATGATAAATCCGCCTTCGATGTCCAGGACGCGCTGGTTCTCTCCTGAACCTGACCGTCGCGTGGCGTTGACGTTTTTTTCACGTGCCTTCGACCAACTGCTCACGAGCGATCAAGCAGACTGGCGCGACCCTTATTCGAGCAGGACTTAGCAATGCCGTACTCCCGCCCGTTCAACTTCCGCTTTTGGATCAGCTTACCGATTGCCTTGATGGCCCTGCTGTTGATCGTAGACGTCCCGCACCTGGATTTTGCCCTGGCCCATCTGTTCTACGATCCACAAGGTGGCTTCATCGGGCGCCATAGCCAATTCCTCGAAGATGTGTTGCATGACCGCGCCAAGCAAGCGGTCATCCTCCTCGGCGTCCTGGCGATTGCCGGGTTCCTGGTAAGCCTTTTGCCAACCCGTGTGCGCAGAATCCGCCGACCGCTCGGTTACCTGGTGCTGGCCCTCGGGCTGAGTACCGCGATCGTTTCACCGCTCAAGACGGTGACTGCTGTCCAATGCCCCTGGAGCCTCAGCGAGTTCGGTGGCGTAGAACCCTACTCACCGTTGCTTGGGCATCATCCCTTCGTCGAGAAGGCAGGCCGCTGCTGGCCGGGTGGACATGCGTCTGCCGGCTTCTCCCTGCTGGCGCTGTTTTTTGCCCTGCGTGATCGTCGCCCACGTCTGGCTCGGGCTGCCTTGATTGGGGCGCTGCTGCTGGGCTCGGTGTTTTCGTTGGGGAGGATGATGCAAGGGGCGCATTTCCTGTCGCACAACGTCTGGACGCTGCTGTTCGACTGGATGATCAGTGTGGTCTGTTACCGATTGGTCCTGTATCGGCCCGTACCGGTCATGGATCGGCAGGCCAGCGCGTTGGCCGATCCCGCGGTCTGAGATTGGCGCAGTTCGCTCATCCTGCGAGGGCGAGCGAACCGCCAGGACTCAGGGCTTTTTGAAGACGTAGAACAGGTTCGGTTCGCTGACCACGTAGAGGTTGCCCTCGGTGTCCAGGGTCAGTCCTTCGGCCTGGGGGGCGCTGTGCTTCAGGTCGCTGAGTTGCCCCTGCAGGGAGCGGTAGCTGACCATCTCGCCGTCATCGCTCAGTTCGATGATCAGCTTGGACTCATCGCTCAAGACCAGCAGGTGGCTGGTTTTGGCATCGTAGTGCAGGTCGGAAATGTCCGTGGTGAACACGCTCCGCTCGACCCAGGGAGTCAGGTCGAGAATGCTGACCTGGAGCTTGCCCGCGAGGCTCTGCTTTATGCCCGACACCTGATAGAGCTGGCGCGGGCCTTTTTCCTTGGCGATGAACAGTCGATCGTGGTCGGCATCATAGGTGATGCCTTCGAAGCCTTTGTTCTGCGTGCTGAGGTTGATACCGAGGGAAAGAAACTCAGTATCCTTCACGTCGATTGCGGTGCCTGGCTGTTCTGGCAAATGGAAGAAGTTGAGCCGCTGGGCATCTTCGTCCGTGACGGCCACGAGACCGTCGCCCATGTAGGCCAGGCCTTCGACGTCCTGAAATCCTGTCAGTGGATACGCTTCGAGCAAGGCGCCATCCTTGCCCAGCACCACCAGGCGAACGGGGGTGGCATTGGTGACAGCCAGCAGACGGCCTTTGTCGTAGTCGTAGGCGATCGCTGAAAGGTCATCGTCGATTCCGGCGATGGGCCTGGCCTCGATGGCGATCTTGTAATCCGGTAGCCAGATGTTGCGACCAGTCTGCTGATCGGTATTCATGCTGCTGACGATCGTGTAGTAAAGCCGCTGATGCCAGTGGAACTTGATGACGGCATAACCCACGAAAGCGATGGCGGCCGCGCCCAGCGCCCAGAGGCATAGGGGACGCCAGCTGCGGTGCGAGAGATGCTTGCGCCGGTGATGTCCAACAGCACTGTTCATTTCAGGACTTCCTGTTTACGGACGGGAAAAAGTGTCTTTCGCCATCCAGCGCGACTCGTGCTGGATGGCGGGGCGGCTCAGGGAAACGGGGTTGTCCAGGCGAACCTGTAGGACGGGTTGGTGGACAGGGGTTGGCATTGGCCATTGATCGCTTCCGCCTGCACCAGGTAGGCAAGGCCGTCGGCGGCGTGCTCCAGTTTGAGGGCCTTGCCCGGGATGAAGCAGCGGGCGAGCTCCGGTTCTGAGACGAGGGCGAATGCTGCCGGATGATCTTTCAGCCATTGCACGGCACTTTCGGTCCGGTTTGGCGTGTTGGCACCAAAATGGACGATGGGTTGGCGGGCATACAGCCACACGCCTTCCCGCCAGTAGCTCAGCACCAGGTCGGCCCCGTGGGTCTTCTCCGCAACTTCGGACATGAGCACCTGGCGCTCGTTGACGCCTTCCTTGATCGGCTCCAGGAAGCCTCTGGCGAACCAGGCAATGAACCAGAACACCACCAGGCCGATGAACACCTTGCGCCCGCGCGGACGCTGGCTGAACCAGCGGTGCAGCAGCCAGGGCACCAATGGCGCTATTGCCAGTACCAGGCCGGGCAGGGCCGGGAAGATGTACAGTTTGCGCTTGCCTGTACTCAGGCTGAAGAACAGCAGCACCAGGACGACCCATCCCAACAGGATGAGGAAGCGACCATCCCTTTTGGACAGTTCTCGGCGCCAGGCCGGCACCAGCCAGGGCAGGGCGAGCACCAGCGGAAGCCAGTACTTGGGGATCACTTTCACGAAGAAATACCAGAACGGCTCCTGATGGTGCCAGGCGCTGGTATAGCGTTGGGCGGTCTGGCGCAGGAGGATTTCGGCGACATAGGCACGGCTGCTTTCATCCCCCTGGAAGGCGACTGTCAGTAGCAGCGGCACCAGCCATACACCAATGGCAGTCAAGGTCACCAGCAGGCCCAGCCACCAGGCGCGGGCTTGTCCCGGCATGCGCACGACACCGTGCCAACCCTTGCGTGCAGCGTACGCATAGGGGATGAGCATCAACACCGGGAGAAATCCCACGCCCTTGCTGATGATGCCGAAGCCCATGCCGGCGCATGCCACGTAGAACCAGCCCCAGGCTGGTCCGAGCAGCAGGTGGCGCGCCATGCCGTAGAAGCTGATGGCGATCAGCAGACAGAGAAACCCGTCGATCTGGCCGGCACGGAGGATGCTGTAGGTCTGGTAGGTCGCCAGGAACAACAGGGCGGCAATCACCCCGATGCGGCGGTTCCAGAGCCGTTTGCCGAGGTCATACAGGCAAGCGGTGGTGACCACTCCGGCCAGCAGGGCGGGAAGGAACAGTGCCAGCGTTGGTGCACCGGTCAGGCGAATGAAGAACGCAACGACCCACATGAAGAGTGGTGGTTTGTCCGGGTAGATTTCGCCTGCACGGTGCGGAATCAGCCAGTCGCCACTCTGCAACATCTCCAGGGCCACACCGAGGAAGCGCTCTTCATCCACATTGGCGGGCCCGCGCAGACCGAGGCCGGCGCCGATCATCAGCAAAGCAAGCGACAACAGGAGGAACAACTCGATACGAGGGGAACGGGAGAGCTGCATCAGTCAGCTCCCTTGGGCCAGACGCAGGGTTTTGCGCACCATCGTCAGTCCTCCAGCTCGCGGGCGGAGGTGTCGAGGCGGGTACGGCGGATGAGCCACCAGACGCCGAACAGGTCGAGAATGCCTACCAGCGCCCGGTCCAGGTTGCCATATTTGGAAACCCCTGCGCTGCGCGGGCGGTGGTTGACCGGGTGCACCAGCATGCTGCCGTGGTGGCGCTGGATCAGGGCGGGAATGAAGCGGTGCATGTGATCGAAGTAGGGCAGCTGCAGGAAAGCCTCGCGCTCGATCAGCTTGAGTCCGCAGCCGGTGTCCGGTGTGTTGTCCTTGAGCAAGCGGCCACGCAGCTTGTTGGCGAAGCGCGACGCCCAGCGCTTGCTTGCCGAGTCGCGTCGGTTGACCCGATGCCCGGCGATCAGCTTGAGGTTGAGGGGGGGCTCCGACGCGCGGACGATGGCGAGCATGCCGGGAATGTCCGCAGGGTCGTTCTGGCCATCTCCATCCAGGGTGGCCAGCCAGGTGCCCTGGGCGGCTTGGGCTGCATGGTAGATCGAAGTGCTTTGGCCCAGCGACCGATCATGGCTGAGAAGGCGCAGTTGCGAGTAGCCGGAATGCTTCAGTGCGAGCAGCCGTGAGGCGGTGTTATCGGTGCTGCCGTCGTCGACGACAATCACTTCGAAGGATTCTCCGGCGAGGGCCTGGCGAATCTCCTCCAGCAGGCTGGGCAGGTTTTCGGCTTCGTTCTTTGCCGGGATCAGCACGGAGAGGTAAGGCCTGTTCGACATTCTGGGTCCATTCGTAAATGTGATCGTTAAGGGTTCGAACCCTGGGGTTCGGATTAGGGTGCGAGTTGCGCTCGTGAATCGGTAGCGGCCTGCATCAAGGGTGCTCTGTCTCACCCAGGGCAGCGTCGACCTTGTCGTCGATGCTCAAGCCGTGACGGTGGCGGTGGTACAGGTACGCACCGAGCACTCCTGAGAGGAGGAAAAGCACTGCCGCAGCACCGATCCGCAGTGTCGGCGCAACGTTGACGCCGCTGCCGACCAGGGCGAAAACCAGCGTCTGCGGCAGGAAGCCGATGAAGCTCGCGGCCAGGAACGGCGCCATGTGTGCGCTGGAGATGCCGGCGGCCAGGTTGGTCAGCACGTTGCTGCCAACCGGCAGCAGGCGGATCAGCAGCGTCATCGAGAACGGATGGTCATGGATGAATTGGTCGAATCGCGCGGCGCGCTTCCCCAGTCGGTCGCGCAGCAGGCGCCTGCCAAAAAACCGCGCATAAAGAAAGGTGGTCATGCAGCCGAGCAGCGCGGCCAGTGCTCCGAGCAAGGTGCCTGGCAGCAAGCCGAAGGCATAGCCAGCGAGAAAGGCAATGATCTGCCGTGGCAGGCCAACGGCGGTGAATAGTGCGCCCATCGCCAGGAACAGCAGGGTGCCCTCGACCCCATGCCCGCGTATGTGGGCATCGACCCAGGCTTCGTTGATTGCATTGCCCAGGTCACTGCTTTTGAACAGGTAGCCGAACAGCGCGAGGCTGAGGATCAGACCAAGCCCCTTGAACAGCACTCGAAGGTTCATCATGCGCCTGCTCCGGATTCGATCAACGAGGTCCGGACGCCGGCTTGCGCCAGGGCGGCATGTGTACCGGCCTGGATTCTGTCCTGTAGAAGCATTGAAAGGTATCGCCCGTTCGACATATTGGGTCTTTTTATGGTGTGTCTAGAATAGTGCAGGAGCGGTAAGGCCTTGCTTCATATTGATCTCGCCTGATCGCTTCAGGCTCCGTAGAAATCGCGGTACCAGGCAACGAAATGGCCAACGCCCTCCTTCAACGGGGTACGTGGTTGGAAGCCCGTCCGTTCAGCCAGTGCGCTCACATCGGCCCACGTTTGCAGCACATCCCCTGGTTGCATGGGTTTCAGCTGCTTGATGGACTGGAGGCCGGTGGCTGCTTCGATGCAGCCGACGAAATCCAGCAGTCGAACGGGCGAGCCAAGGCCAATGTTGAATAGCCTGGCGGGCGGTCCCTGCCTGGCTTGTTCCGGCTCGTCAGGGTAGGGAGGTGGGCAGTCCTGGATGCGGACTATTCCTTCGACGACATCATCGATGTAGGTGAAGTCCCGCGACATATCGCCATTGTTGTAGATGTCGATGGGCTGGCCTTCGAGAATTGCCTTGGTGAACTTGAATGGCGCCATGTCGGGGCGGCCCCAGGGGCCATATACGGTGAAGAATCGCAGCCCTGTGGTCGGTATCCGATACAGGTGCGCGTAAGTGTGTGCCATCAGTTCATTGGCGCGCTTGGTGGCGGCATAGAGCGATACCGGGTTGTCGACGGCGTCCTCGGTGGAGAAGGGCACCTTGCTGTTCATCCCGTAAACCGAGCTGCTGGAGGCGTACACCAGGTGCTGGACGCCATTGTGGCGGCAACCTTCCAGCACATTGACGAAGCCGGTCAGGTTGGCGTCGGCATACGCATGGGGATTCTCCAGCGAGTAACGCACCCCGGCCTGGGCCGCCAGGTGGATGACTCGCTCGAAGCGCTGATCGCGAAACAGCGCCTCCATGCCAGTGCGGTCTGCAAGATCGAGCTTCACGAAACTGAACCCGGGATGCTGGTTCAGTCGCTCCAGGCGAGCGAGTTTGAGCTCGACGCTGTAGTAATCGTTGAGGTTGTCGAGGCCGACGACTTCATGCCCGGCCAGGCACAGCCGGTTTGCCGTGTGGAATCCGATGAAGCCTGCTGCGCCAGTAACCAGGAACTTCACGCTTCACCTGCTCGCACGACGGTGCGCCCGATGGGATAGTAGGAAAGACCGGCCTGCTTCACCCTGGAGGGCTCGAACAGGTTGCGGCCATCGAAGATCACCTGGTCGATCAGCTTCGCCTTGAGTTCGTCGAAGTCAGCGATGCGGAAGTTCCGCCACTCAGTGAGTATCACCAGCGCGTGGGCTTTTTCCACTGCGGACTCCTTCGAACCGGCCAACACCAGGTCGCTGCGCTCGCCATAAATGCGCCGGGCCTCGTTCATCGCCTCCGGGTCATAGGCCTGCACGCGAGCGCCAGCGTTCCAGAGGCTTTCCAGCAGCACGCGGCTGGGCGCTTCACGCATGTCATCGGTATTGGGCTTGAAGGACAGGCCCCATACAGCGAAGGTCTTGCCGCTGACGTCGTCGTGGTAGTGCTTGCTGATGTTCTCGAACAGCTTGTGTTTCTGCTTGTGGTTGACCGCCTCGACGGCATCGAGCAGATGAGGCTCGTAGCCAACCTCCGCCGCGGTACGTCGAAGGGCCTGGATGTCCTTGGGAAAGCAGGAGCCGCCGTAACCGCACCCGGCATAGATGAAGTCGTAGCCGATGCGCGAGTCCGAGCCGATGCCCTTGCGCACCATCTCGATGTCCGCGCCAAGCCGTTCAGCCAGGTTGGCCATTTCGTTGATGAAGGAAATCTTGGTGGCCAGCATGCTGTTGGCGGCGTATTTGGTCAGCTCCGCGCTGCGGCTGTCCATGACGATGAGCTTGTCGTGATTGCGGCTGAAGGGTTTGTACAGCTCGCGGAATATATCGATGCCGGCCTGGTCGTCGATGCCGATGATGATGCGTTCAGGGCGCATGCAGTCTTCGACCGCCGAGCCCTCTTTCAGGAACTCCGGGTTCGATACGACCCGCATGTCGAGGGCGAGGTGCCTCCGGGCAAGGCCTTCATTGACCCGGGCCTTGATCCTTTGCGCGGTGCCGACGGGCGATGTGGACTTGTTGATGATGATTTTGGCGCTCGTTGCGTACGCGGCGATGGCATCCGCCACTGAGAAGACCTGTTTCAGGTCCGCACCGCCATCTTCGCCGGGCGGGGTGCCCACGGCGATGAAGATGATCTCGGCATAATCGATGCCCTGGGTCGCGTCCACGGTAAAACTGATTCGCTTCGCGGCGAGATTGGTCTGTATCAGCGCTTCGAGGCCCGGCTCGAAAATGGGCGAGTGACCTGCGTTCAAACGGCTGACCCGGGCTGAATCGATATCGACGCAGCAGACCGAGTGGCCAACTTCTGCAAAGCATGCCGCCTGAGTCAGGCCGACATAGCCCGTGCCAAAGATGGTGATCTTCATGCTGTACTCGCTAATGAGGTGAGACGTAGCCCAGCGCCGGGGCTCTTTTTTGTTGTTCTTGTAGCTCTTGCTGGTCTGTCGACATTTGCACCGCTCCGCCCTGGCGAGGGCTGGCAAATCCGGGGGAATACGAAAGGCGCCGTATCCCCTGGTGACGAGCGCCGTTCTGCTTCATTCGACCACCCAATTGACGACAGAGATATGACGAGATCGTATAAAAGGCAAGCCGAACCCGATCCAATTGCGACAAGTCCGTCACGCGATGACGGTGCTGCGACCATCAATTCTTCTCCGTGCGTTTGAGTTCGAGCACGCGGTTACGGCCCTGCTCGGCAAGCAGGTAAAGACCGGGAGCAGTTTCGACTAGGGTCTGGGCCGAGCGCAGGTGGGTGAGGATTTCATGCACGTGGCCCTGGCTGTCCATGAGCAACAGGCGGGCCATGTGGGTGGTGTCTTCGGTCACCCAGAGGCCTTCGCGGTTGCACAGGAGAAAGCCGGGGGCGTTCAGGCCGTCGAGCACTATCCTGTCATTGCCATCCGGCAGCAGTTGCTTGATCTGCCCGCGTTTCTTCTCGCTGTAGAACAGCCTCCCGTCGGGGCATGCGGTGACGGCTTCCGCTTCCTCCAGCCCACTGCGCAGCGTTTCCGTCGCACCGGACTCCGGGTTGTATCGCAGTAGCCTGCCATCGCTCTTGAGGTCTTCGATGGCATAGAGGAAGTGGCCATCGGTGGCGACGCCTTCGATGTTGGCCCCACTGAGCAATTGCTGGATGCCGTGATCGTTCATCCAGTACACCGGCTGCTCGCCGCCTTCCTGGCTGAATACCACGCCGCCCCGATACGGCACCATGCCGTCGGGTTTTGAGAGTCCTGTTTCGACCGCCTTGCTATCGCCGTTGGCGCCAAGTCGCAGGATGCGCCCCTTGCCGTCGTCGAACTCCTGGCTCACATACAGGCCGCCGCGACCATCCGGGGCCAGTGCGCTGACCCGCTCGATCGCGTCGAATCGAACCTGCATGGACCAGCCCGGAGCCGCGCTTGCTGGATACAAATGCCGCCAGGCCGGAACAGTGGTAAACCCCAATAACAGCACTGAGACACCCGCCATCGCCCAGCGACCGACCCGGGAGCGAAAGGAGGACAGGATGCTCTTGCACGAGATTGCTGGACGCTGGAGCAGGGAATGAATAGCTGTTACGGACATGCTCACGCCTCCTTGCGCAGAACATAGACTCGCCACATGGCGTAGCCTGGCAGCAGATCCTGGCGGGACAGGATATGGAAACCGACACTGCGGAACTCCGCTTCGATGGTCTCCCGCGCGACGACGAATCGACCCTGTCGGGGCGAGCCTTCGCTCATTGCTGCACGGCGTCGCTCAAGGCGCTTGCGCCTCCACGCCTTGAAGTTGCCGTCGACCCACAGCGAGACGATCAAGGTGTCACGGGTAACACGATGGAATTCTCGCAACAGCTCCAGGCGCTGGTCCGCTGTCTCGATACGCTGCAAGTAGCGCATGCAGAAGATGCAGTCCACGGCATTCTCGCCAAGCTCTATCGCAAAGGGTGTGGCCTGGAAGGTACGAACACGCCGCGCTATGTCCGGTGAATGATTGGCATGGGATGCGGCCAGCCATTCTGCGTTCTGGTCCCCGGCCAGGATCAGACGATTCGGATGTTCTGCCAGCAGGGGCCAGAAGCGGCCATCGCCACAGGGCAGGTCGAGGATCAGGTTCGGTTGTCCGGCCACCTTCAGCGCACGCAGGGCCATCTGCTCGTCACGCCAGCGGGCCAGGCGCAGTCGCAAATGATCCTTGCATGTGCCGGGGCGCAGCGCGGATTCCTCTGGGGCAAGCGGCGAGTCGATCGAACTAGACCGGGGCTGCGGCATCAAGACCGGCTCCTGAATCCGTGGAAGCGAACCAAGGTAGAGGGCGGCTTGTTGTGGTCTGGTAAAGAAAATGTGAAAAAAATGTCAATTATCACGACTCCGTTTCCGTGGCCCGGCATGGCGCGAACATATCCAGCGATGCGTTGTACTCACCGGTTTGAATCTCGAGCAGGCCGAGCATCGAGTGGAACAGGTTGTCCTGGCTGAGGAGCTTGTCGCGCTCCCGGGCCAGGCAGTCGGATGCGACGGCGAAATCCTGTTGGTAGCTGTCAGAGAACCACGCGAGCATCGCTACGTGCTTCTGCTGGTCAGGGGCCAGGACGTAGGGTGTGCCGTGCAGGAAGAGGTTGTACTCGCCCAGCGACTCACCGTGGTCGGAGAGGTACAGCATGGCGGTATCCACCTTGTCCTGATTCTTGCGCAGCAGGTCGATCAGGCTCGACACCACGTAGTCCGTGTAGACCAGCGTGTTGTCATACGCGTTGGTGATGCTTTCGCGGGAGCAGTCATTCAGGGCATTGCTGGTGCAGACCGGAGTGAAAGTCTCGAACTGGCTGGGATAGCGCTTGAAGTAGTCCGGCCCGTGGCTGCCCATCTGGTGCAGGACCAGCACCGAGTCATCCTTCAGCTTATCGATATAGTCCTGCAGCCCTTTGAGCAGGATTTCGTCATGGCACTCGCCATCCACGCACAGCCCGGGATCCTTGAGGTGACTGAGTTGCATGAAGGCCACACGGTCGCAGGTGCCTTTGCAGCCCGACTGATTGTCGTGCCATGAAACGGTCAGGCCTGCGCGCTTGAGCAGGTCAAGCAGGCCTTCCTGGCTGCGGGCCTGAGTGGCGTCGTAGCCTGCGCGCCCCATGTTGGAGAACATGCAGGGAACCGATACAGCGGTTTCCGTGCCGCAGGAATGCACATTGCGAAAGGTCAGCAGACCGTCCTCCTTACTGAGGCGCGGCGTGGTGTTGCGTCCATAGCCGAGGACGCCGAAGTTGTCCGCTCGCGCGCTCTCGCCGACCACCAGCACGGTCAGCGACTTGCGCTTGTGCGTCTTCCAGGCGGGGGCCTTGTGCGCGTCGGTGCCGATTCGGCGCAGCGGCTGCTGGTTGAGCGCCAGTTCCTCGCGCAGGTAACCGAAGGAGGCGCCAAGGTAGTTGCTGGGCACCACCAGCATCCTCAGTTCATGGTGGTTACGTAGCAGTGAGGCCAGCCCCTGGTAGTTGCCCAGGGCAATCAGCCCCAGCGCTGCCACGCAACCAAGCGCCAAGACGCACTTGACGATCAACTCGCGGTGAATCGGGCGATGTTTGACGGGAAGTCGCCACAGCAGCCAGCTGGGCAAAATGCCGAGGAAGAAGATGAACAGGAAAAGTCTCACGGAAAGCAGGTCACGCACTTCGCCGACATCGGTTTCAGCGACATTGCGCAGCATGTTCTTGTCGACCAGCACACCGTACTGGCTCATGAAGTAGGCGACCGCGGAACTGGAGACCAGGAGGAAGACGAGGACCGGCTTGAAGATCCAGCGAAATGACAGCGTTACCAGCACGAGGTTGAAGATCGCGAAGACCATTGCGCCGAACGCGATGCGCATCCCCAGCCCACTGGCGCCCGCCGGAACGATGGAGAAGAGATGGTGCCAGAGCGGAAAGTTATAAATGGCAAGAAGCACGAGGCTGACCAGGAAGGCCAGGGTTTCTGGTCGAAGTGCAAGCCTGTCGGATGGATCGACGAACTTGCTCGCATAGTTTGGAAGTTGCATGTTCCGGTATTCCAGGAGGTTGCGGCGAGCAGTCTAGAAATCCGGTTATCAAATTTGCGTGAAAAAAACCTGTAAAAAAGGTGAGTCGCCAGTAGCCACATTGTCTTCCTCTATGCGACGGGCGAACAGAGAATATGCAATCTAATGGAGGGGTGATCGTTACGATCGAGAGGCAGGGAAGGGGCTGAGGCTGAGGCTGAGGCTGAGAAAGGAGGCCCGGGACCGGGCCTCCGAGGTGACATTACTCTTCGATGTGCTCGATCTTGCGCGGAGCCATGAAGTACAGCCAGGTGAGAGCGATGAAATACATCGCCGGAATCATGGTGAACAACACCGCGTAGTTGTTGTTGGTGGCGGTCAGCACGCCACCGACGATCTGGGTCATGAACATGCCGCCAATCGCGGCGCACATACCTCCGAAGCCAAACACGGTGCTCATCATGTACTTGGGGGTGTAGTCCATTACCAGGCTCCAGATGTTGGCGGTCCAGGCCTGGTGCGCTCCCACAGCGAGGGCGATGGCTAGAACCGCGACCCACAGACCGCTGGCATTGGCGGCGAAGACCACGCCGACGATGGTGCAGGCGAAGATCAGCATCGACACCAGGCGAGCGGTGATCGAGCGGACGCCACGGCCGATCAGCCAGGACGAAAGGATGCCGCCGCCCACACTGCCGAAGTCGGCGGTCAGCCAGATCAACATCAGCGGAATACCCATCTGGGTCACGCTGATACCCAGGTTGTACTGCTGGTTGAGGAAGGGCGGCAGCCAATAAAGGTAGAACCAGAACACCGGAGCAGTGATCGAGTAGGCCAGGGCAAAGGCCCAGGTGCCGCGCATGCGCAGGATGCGGGAGAAGGGTACCTTGACCGGCTCGGGCTCGACTTCCTGGTTGATGTAGTCCAGCTCGCTCTTCTGCACACGCGGATGCTCTTCCGGGTTGTAGTAGTTCAGAGCCCAGAACACCAACCAGACAATGCCCAGCAGGCCCATGCCGATAAAGGCGGCTTGCCAGCCCCAGACGGAGAGAATCAGCGGCAGCAGGGCTGGCGTGACCATGGCGCCGACGTTGGTGCCGGCGTTGAAGATGCCGGTAGCCAGGGCGCGTTCCCCAGCCGGGAACCAGAGGCGCGTGGTCTTCACGCAGGCCGGGTAGTTGGCCGCTTCGGTCAGGCCGAGGATGAAGCGGCAGACCATGAAGCCAACGGCCGAAGTGGCCAGGCCATGGGCGCCGGTGGCCAGGCTCCAGAGCAATACCGCGAAGAAGAAGGCGCGTTTGACGCCGACCTTGTCGATGAAGCGACCCTGGAGGATGAAGCCGACGGCATAGCCGACCTGGAACCAGAAGTTGATGTTGGCGTAGTCCATCGCCGTCCAGGCCATCTTCTCAGCGAGGATCGGCTGCATCACACCAAGCGCGGCGCGGTCGATGTAGTTAAGGGTGGTGGCGAAAAACACCAGTGCGAGCATGTACCAGCGCGTTTTGCCGACCGCCATGGCGCCGCGGACCTTGCCGAATATGCCGCCATGCGCGACAGCGCTGTCAGGGGTGATGCGAGTGGTGTGGGACTGAATCATTTTTGTTTGGCCATCCGTTCTAGGGCTGGGCTTCACGCCAGCCGGACTTCGTCAGGTCCTGTGGCGACATCAGATGTGCGCTCAGCTCGTCGCGAAGTTGTGCTCGAGCCTGTCGACCGGCGCCGTTGTGGCTGGTCGTTCGCTGGAAATCCGTGTTTGCCTGGGGACCGGTATCCGTCGCTCCGGAGTATCCGGAGCAGGTCGGGAGCCCGACTTACTGGGTGTGTGGTAACGCGGCAGTCCGGCAGGGAAGGAAACTGCACGCTCGGCCCAGGTTGGCCGGAGACGCAAGGAGCTTGTGGCGAATGGAGGGAGTTGCGGCTGGTACAACATTGAGTGCGAGCATGAGCAGGTACCCGTTTCTTGAAATTGTTATGTCGTGACGCTGGGTCGCTTTTGCAGGCCCCCTGGTGGCTTGGGCTGGGCAGTGAATCGGCCGCCGGGTGGTTGTCTGCGAGCTGTTGATCATGTTGCGCAGTGATCGAAAAAGCGTCAATTCGATTACCGGCCTTCTGTTCGATAAACGAACACAAAACTAACTAGTTCGTACAAATAAAATTGATGTGCTGACTGTACGCGCGAATAATCGATTCCACCAGAAAGCAGTAGAGATTTCCGATCGCTTGTGGGGGTGAATCATTTGCCGCCAAAGAAAACCTGCACCCAGCCGCTGACCAAAGAGCCGGCGCCAACTCACCAGGAGCTGAAGAGCATGCAGCGTTCCATTGCCACCGTCTCCCTGAGCGGTACCCTGCCGGAAAAACTGGAAGCCATCGCCGCCGCCGGGTTCGACGGCGTCGAGATCTTCGAGAACGACCTGTTGTACTACGCCGGCAGCCCACGCGAAATCCGCCAGCGTTGTGCTGACCTCGGCATCGCCATCACCCTGTTCCAGCCTTTCCGCGACTTCGAAGGCTGCCGTCGTGATCGCCTGCAGAAGAACCTCGACCGCGCCGAGCGCAAGTTCGACCTGATGGAAGAGCTGGGAACCGACCTCGTGCTGGTGTGCAGCAACGTCGCGCCGGACTCCCTGGGCGATGAACAGATCCTCGTCGACGATCTGCGCCTGCTGGCCGAGCGTGCAGGCGCCCGTAACCTGCGCATCGGATACGAAGCCCTCGCCTGGGGCCGCCACGTGAACACCTGGCAACAGGTCTGGAATCTGGTGCGCCAGGCCGATCACCCGGCCCTTGGCGTATTGCTCGATAGCTTCCATACCCTGTCGTTGAAGGGTGACCCGACCGCCCTCGCCGATATTCCTGGCGACAAGATCTTCTTCGTGCAGATGGCCGACGCGCCGTTGCTGAACATGGATGTATTGGAGTGGAGCCGGCACTTCCGCTGCTTCCCCGGCCAGGGTGAGTTCGACCTGGCAGGTTTCCTCGCGCCGATCATCCGCAGCGGCTACACCGGCCCGCTGTCGCTGGAGATCTTCAACGATGGTTTCCGTGCTGCACCGCCACGCGCCAACGCGGCCGATGGTTTGCGCTCGTTGCTCTATCTGGAGGAAAAGACCCGCAAGCTGCTGGCCAAGGACCCCGTGCCTCCGGCCAACCTCGACATCCTCTTCTCGCCGCCACCGGCCAGCCGCTACGACGGTGTGGAGTTCCTCGAGTTTGCCGTCGACGAGGCCCAGGGCGCCAGGCTCGCCGGCTGGCTCGAGCGCCTGGGCTTCGCCCGCGCCGGCAAGCACCGCTCCAAGGATGTGAGTCTGCTGCGCCAGGGGGACATCAACATCGTGCTTAATGCCGAGCCCTATTCGTTCGCCCATGGCTACTTCGAGTCCCACGGGCCGTCACTTTGCGCCACCGCTCTGCGGGTCAAGGACAGCGCCTCGGCCCTGGAGCGCGCCTGTGCGTTCAAAGGCCAGCCCTATCGTGGTCTGGTCGGGCCGAACGAGCGGGAGGTCCCTGCCGTGCGAGCCCTGGACGGCAGCCTGATCTACCTGGTCGAGCAGGCGCCGGCGGGGCAGACCATTTACGACAGCGACTTCGTACTCAACCCCGATGCGGTCGAGAGCGGCAACCTGCAACGCATCGACCACATGGCCCTGGCGCTACCGGCAGACGCTCTGGACAGCTGGGTACTGTTCTACAAGAGCCTGTTCGACTTTGAGGCCGACGATGAGGTGGTCCTGCCCGATCCTTACGGCCTGGTGAAAAGCCGTGCGTTGCGCAGCCGGTGCAGCACCGTGCGGCTGCCGCTGAACATCTCGGAAAACCGCAACACGGCGATTTCCCATGCACTGTCCAGCTACGGTGGTTCGGGCGCACACCATATCGCCTTCTCCTGTGAAGACATCTTCGCCGAGATCAGCCGCGCCAAGGAGGCCGGGGTTCCGCTGCTGGATATCCCGTTGAACTACTACGACGACCTGGCGGCACGCTTCGATTTCGACGACGAGTTCCTCAGCGAGCTGGCTTACTACAACGTGCTTTACGACCGCGACGCCCAAGGCGGCGAACTGTTCCATGTCTACACCGAACCCTTCGAAGGGCGCTTCTTCTTCGAAGTCCTGCAACGCAAGAATGGCTATGCCGGCTACGGTGCGGCCAACGTTGCGGTACGCCTGGCAGCGATGGCCAAGGCGCGGAGCGGCGCTGCCCGCCAGGCCAGGCTGTAAGTCAGGCAGCGGAGACCCGGCGGACTCTGGACGCCGGGCTTCCTTAGCCATGCTGGCCAGACCATAATCGCTACAGTTTCCGCTGGCCGTGAGCTCAAGATGACCATAACCGCCGAACGCCCCGAAATGCCTGCCGAGGCACCTCGCAAAGGGCGAAAGAACAACCCGGAGAAAACCCGCGAAGACATTCTCAAGGCGGCCATTGCCGAGTTCGTCCAGCAGGGGCTTTCCGGCGCCCGCGTCGACTCCATTGCCGAGCGCATGCAGACCTCCAAGCGGATGATCTACTACTACTTCGGCAGCAAGGAGCAGCTCTACGTCGAAGTGCTGGAGAAGCTCTACGGCGATATCCGCAGTACCGAGGGCAAGTTGCATCTGGCGGAGCTGGATCCTCGCGAGGCGATACACCGCCTGGTGGAGTTCACCTTCGACCATCACGAGAAGCATGTGGATTTCGTGCGCATTGTCAGCATCGAGAACATCCATCATGGCGAGTACGTCAAGCAGTCTGCTGCCATCCGCTCCATGAGCAACACCATTCTCGATGCCCTGGGCGACATCCTGCGCCGGGGTGAGGCTGAAGGTGTGTTCCGCCCCGGGGTAAACCCCCTCGACGTGCATTTGCTGATTAGCTCGTTCTGCTTTTACCGCGTCTCCAATCGCAGCACCTTCGGCGAGATCTTCCAGATCGACCTGGCCGATGAGCAGGTCAAGCAGCGCCACAAGGTGATGATCTGCGAATCGGTCCTGCGCTACCTGCAGGCTTGAGGTTCGTTTTCTCTCGTATGGTGACGAGGGGGGCGGCGAAGAGTCTTCGTGACAGGTGTGTGGCCCGCTCTGCGAATGAGTTCGCACCCACAAGCGCGAGTGCCGGCGCCCAGCAGGCGGGCCAGTGGCCTGCCGGGCGATCCGGGAGATGGATCAGTTGTTGGTGAACGCTTCGGGCTGAACCTGCTCGAAGGTCAGTTGCAGGCGCTCGCTGCTCCAGGCGCGGACCTGGTTGGTCAGTTCCAGGTTGTTGTTCAGCTTCTGGCCATAGGAGGGGATGATCTCCTTCAGCTTGGCCTGCCATTCTGCGCTCTTGACCTCGTCCTTGAACGTCTTCTCCAGCACCGTGAGCATGATCGGCGCGGCAGTCGAAGCACCCGGCGATGCGCCCAGCAGTGCAGCGATGCTGCCGTCTTCGGAACTGACCACTTCAGTGCCGAATTGCAGGATACCGCCGTGCTCCGCATCCTTCTTGATCACCTGCACGCGCTGGCCAGCCTGCAGCAGTTCCCAGTCTTTGGCCTTGGCTTCGGGGAAGTACTCGCGCAGTTCGGCGATGCGGTCTTCCTGGCTGAGCATCAGTTGGCCCATCAGGTAGGTGCTGAGGTCGAGGTTGTCGAGGCCGGCATGGGTCATAGGGCCGATGTTGTCGGTGGTCAGCGCGCTGAACATATCGAGCATCGAGCCGTTCTTCAGGAACTTGGTAGAGAAGGTCGCGAAGGGTCCAAACAGCAGGACCTTCTGGCCGTCAATCACGCGGGTATCGAGGTGCGGCACGGACATCGGCGGCGAGCCGACCGACGCTTTGCCATAGAGTTTCGCCTGATGACGGGCGACCACTTCCTGATTGCGGGTCACGAGGAACTGCCCACCCACCGGGAAGCCCGCATAGCCTTCGGCTTCCGGGATGCCGGATTTCTGCAGTAGCTTGAGGGCGCCGCCGCCGGCACCGATGAAGACGAACTTGGCCTTCACGCGGGTTTCCGCACCGCCATTGGCGAGGTCCGCCATCAGCACGCTCCAGGTGCCGTCGTCGTTCCGGGTGATGTCGCGCACGTCATGCTGCAGGCGCAGTTTCACGTTTCCGTCGCGGGTCAGCGATCCGACCAGCTGGCGGGTGATCTCGCCGAAGTTCACGTCGGTGCCGATGGCCATGCGCGTGGCAGCCACTTTCTGCTCAGGCGAACGGCCTTCCATCGCCAGCGGGGCCCACTGTTTGATCTGGTCGAAGTCTTCCGAGTACTCCATGCCTCGGAACAGCGAGCTGTGCTGCAGCGCTGCGTGGCGCTTCTTGAGGAAGGCAATGTTGTCGTCGCCCCAGACGAAGCTCATGTGAGGCACGTTATTGATGAAAGACTTCGGGTTGCTCAGCACGTTCTGCTGGACCTGATAGGCCCAGAACTGCTTGGAGATCTCGAAGGACTCGTTGATCGCCACGGCTTTGCTGATGTCGATGCTGCCGTCGGCGGTTTCCGGGGTGTAGTTCAGCTCGCAGAACGCCGAGTGACCGGTGCCCGCATTGTTCCAGGGGTTGGAGCTCTCCGCCGCGACCTGATCGAGGCGCTCGACGATATCGATAGTCCAGTCAGGCTCCAGTTCGTGCAGGTAGGTACCGAGGCTTGCACTCATGATGCCGGCACCCACCAGCAGGACATCGACCGACTTTTCGGGTTCTTTGTTTTGGGAACAGCTGGCGACGCTCAGGCACAGGAGCGCCAGCAGGATCTTTTTCATGGGGCAGTCCATTCATTAATTCATACAAGGCGCGCACCAACGGCAAAGATCGTGCCGGGTTCTTGATATGTGTATGAACTGGGCCCCGCAGGCGCTTGGCCCGCTGTTGCGACTCGTGTCGTTTGGCGGAATCCCGCCATGGTAGGCATGTTCACGCGTTAAAGCTGGCGGGTTTCCGCCTTTCATTCCGGCTTGCGCGTGAGATGGAAGCGGCAGACGTGCCCCGCACGGACCATGCATTCAAGGTGTTCCACGGTGCCGCCGGCGAGGGCGCCGATCAGTGCCAGGTCCAGCTCGCAGACTTCCGGGTGGGCCGCTGCCAGGTGATGGAAGACGCAGTTGTGCGCGATGATTTCTGGCTCACCGGAGGAGCGGAAGAAGACTTCGGCCTCGTAACCGACCTGGTTCATGTGCTCGACGATGCGTGCCTCGTCCACCACCTGCTGCTCCATGTCGGCGGCCAGCTTGCGGCCCAGGGTCCGCATCAGCCGGAGTAGTGCATCGCGGCCGATCAGGCCGGCGACTTCGTCGATCAGCAGGTCGGCCAGCATCTGGTATTGCCGGGGGAACAGTTCCCGGCCTTGTGCGGTGAGCAGATAAAGCTGTTCGGGGCGTCGGCCGGTGGGGCGGGTTGCGCCACGGACGATCAGCCCGTCGCGCTCCAGCGCGGCCAGGTGCTGGCGTATCGCCGTACGGGTCACGGCCAAATGGTCGGCCAGTTCGTCGATGCTCATGCCGGCCGCCTGATACAGCAATGCGCCAAGCAGATCCTGTTGTGTCCGTCCCATTCCTTGAAACATCCGACTACCTCTCGATCCTTGGTTCTGGGGAGGAGGGCGCTGGAGCGCCCTCAGCGTCGTTTCAGAATTTATCCGGGAACTGCTTGACCAGCGCTGCGGCCAAGGTGTCTGCCAATGCCAGCATATGCTCACGCATGGCTTTCCAGGTCTTCGCTTCGGCTGCGTAATCCTTCTTGCTCACTTGGTCGACCTGGACCACGTGGTGCCCACCGTGGGCACTGAGCATGGTAACCAGGGTGCCTTCCGGCAGGTTGGGGTTGGCAGTGGCGAGGAACTTGGCGATGGCCTTGGCGTTGCTGGTCAGTTCAGCGACGGCAGCGTCCTTGCCCGTCGCGTTTTTGGCGACCGAAGCGTCACTGTAGTGCTTCACTGCGCTCCAGTGCCCGGCCAGCAGTTTGAGCATCTGGTCTGCCGCTGGCTGGCCATAGAGCGGAGCGAGGCTGTTGGCAATGGCCGTGGCATTGGCCACGACTTCGGTGCCGGCGGCCTCGGCCTGCTTGCGCTGGCCCTCCTGGTTGGCGACCACGTAGTTCCTGACCCAGAAGATGTGCTCCACCCACAAATCGCGCAGTGCCAGGCGCGTGTCGAGCGCGGCGGCGCCCGGTGGGGCCTGGACGGCCTGGTTCTGGTCCGTCTGGCTCCAGGCGGGTTGGGTGAGAACGGCAAACAGCAGCAAAGCCATTGTCCTGATGTTCATGACGCTACCCTCACGGTGTGGAATGCGTACAAAAACAATTAAAGCATAAAAATATGACAATATTGTCAAAAGACTCTAAACGTCGCATCACCGGATGAACGGTGGACGACTCAGGGTCGGGAAAGATGGAGCGGGACGCTTATTTCTTGTGCAACCAGCTCAGGAAGCCACCTTTCTTGATCGCTTGTGGCTTTTGCAGCAGTAACGAGTTGCTGGCCTGCTCCCGGAAACTGCGTAGCCGATTCAGCGCGGAGCGGACCTCGATGCGCTGGTCGAGGCAGGTGCGAATGGTGTCTTTCTCGATGCGATAAAGGACGCAGGAGGTGAGGGTGGTGAAACGGGCCTGGGAGGGCGAGTCGTTGACGATGCCTTCTTCACCGAGAATCTCGCCCGGCCCCATGCGGCCGACCTCAACCATGGCGTTGCCATCGGCGACGGAGGCCGAGACGACGCCGGTGGCGATCACCAGCAGGCAGTCGGAGACTTCGCCCTCGGCGAGCAGCACCTGGCCGGTCGGGAACTCCACGGCCAGCATGCTCTGGCTCAAGCGATCCTTTTCGTCGCTGCTGAGTGCACGGAAGATCTTCACGTCATCCAGCAGCAGGCGCTGGCGTGTCCAGGGCGTCTGGGCCAGGTCGGTGTTCCAGGCAATGCCAGCAGCCTCCAGATGACGATGAGCCAGGTCGTACATGAGGTTGCGGATCTCGGCCTTGTTCGTCCCGGCACGTACGAAGCCACTGGCTTCATACTGCATCGAGTTCAGGTCCGATCCTTTTATGGCGACCTTGGGCTTTGGGTCCGGGAGCAGGGCGCTGATGCCTTGGATGGTCTTCTCCAGGGCGTCCAGCACCCGGCGAGGGCGAACCTGGGCCGGGATCGTCAGGCTGATGGACACGCCGTTGATGTCGTTGGGGCGGTTGTAATTGAGGATCTTCGCCTTTGCCGCCACCGAGTTGGGAATCACCACCGTATTGCCCTGGCTGGTCAGCAGATGGGTGGCGCGCCAGTCGATTTCCACCACCTTGCCTTCGGTGCCGTCGATGGCGATCCAGTCATCCAGCTGGTACGGCTTGGTGGTGTTCAGGACGATGCCGGAGAACACGTCGCTCAGGGTGCTCTGCAAAGCCAGGCCGATGACGATGGCCATGACGCCCGAGGTGGCGAGCAGCCCCTTGACTGGCAGCTGCATCACGTAGGCCGCTGCGGCCACGATGGCAATCAGGAAGATCACCGCGCCAAGCACATCCTGCAACAGCCGCCCGGCATGACCGATACGCGGCATCAACAGGCCCAACACGACGGTGAGAGTCCGCGCACCGAACAGCCACCAGACGATCTCCAGCGCCGTTGCCGTGAGGTTGTGGGCGGTCTCGGTAAAGGGCGGCGGCTGCAAGGGGCTGACGCCGGCGTCGATCAAGACCCAGCTATAGAGCAGAAAAAGCACCAGGCGGCAGAACGCGCGCCATGCCCTTTGCTCCGTCGGGATCGCGCGCCAGGCGAGCAGGTCCACCAGCAACAGGACGCTGCAGGCAACCAGCGGATGGCTTTGGACAAGTGCGAGCATGAAATCCCTTCCGAAAATGATTGACGCCGCGGGCTGTGGGTCACGTTAGCTCAGGGCCGGGTGCTTGCCAGGGCGGACAAATCTTGAGAAAACGCAGCCGGGGCAGCCACCTGGCGCTGACCGAACGAAAGAGAACAGGTCATGAGCAGCGAATTGAAGGTCGAAGATATCCAACTCGGTGACGGTAAAGAAGTGGTCAAAGGCGCTTTGATCACGACCCACTACAGCGGCTACCTGGAGGACGGCACCCAGTTCGACTCCTCCTACGATCGCGGCAAGCCGTTCCAGTGTGTCATCGGCACCCGCCGGGTCATCCAGGGGTGGGACAAGGGGCTGATGGGCATGAAGGTCGGGGGCAAGCGCAAGCTGTTCGTCCCTGCGCATCTCGCCTATGGAGATCGTCAGATTGGCGAACACATCAAACCGAACTCCAACCTGATCTTCGAGATCGAGTTGCTGGAAGTGCTGACCCGCGATGATTGAGTACGGCGCGTAACAGCCGATCAGCAGTAGCGCTGAACGGCCTCGGCCAAGTCCGAAGCCAGCAGTGCCGTCGGTGCTTTCAACTCATCGCCGGGCCTGTACTTGCCGGTCTTCACCAGACAGGCATGCAGTCCGGCGGCCAGGGCTCCGAGGACGTCCGCCTCGACGTCATCGCCAATCATCAGCGCCGCATCGGGCCTGACACCCAGCTCATCCAGGGCACTGGCGAAGAAATCCGCAGACGGCTTGCCGAGCACCAACGCCGGCTTGCCTGCTGCGTATTCGAGCGCGCGGACAAAGGGGCCAGCGTCCAGGTGCAGGGCTCCCTGGCTGCGGAAGTAGCGGTTGTCACCCATGCAGATTAGCGGTGCGCCCTCGATCAGCAACTGGAACGCGCGGTCGAGGTGGGGGTAGTCGAAGCGCATTTCCGCATCGCCGAGGACCACGGCATTGGGCTCTGGCAAGTCGAGCAGTTCGGCGAACTCCTCTTCGAGGTCTGGATGGATCAGGCAGTATGGCCGTAGCCCGTGTGCCTGAACGTGGCGGAGCACAGCCTGCGGTGCGCTGAACAGTTGCTCGGGGACGACCGTGAAGCCCATGGCGGTCAGTTTGCGGTGGATGGCCGTCTTGCCCTGCCGGGAGGTATTGGTGACCAGCCGCAATGGGTAGCCGTTGGCCTGCAGCGTTCGCATTGCTTGCAGGGCCCCCGGCAAGGGCTGGTCATCCTCGTAGAGCACCCCGCTGATGTCGAGCAGCACTGCCTGCCACATGGCCAGAGCCTCCGTCGCGTGAACCAGACTCCAACAACCCTAGGCCTTATGCGGCTGCATGCAAGGCAGCCACTGCCTCGTCGTTGCTGCGGCGGGACTGACAAAGACATGGTTGCGAAGGGTACCGGCCGTTGCAGGCCGCCATCGGGTGGCAGTCCAGACGGATTCTGGGCTCAACCCGTGAGCAGGAGCAGCAACAGCGCGACAACTGATCGAAACATGGCAAGCCTCGAATGACGTCAGCACCCAGGCTAGCGTCAGCTGACATGTCGATCGCCTAACCTGAGATTGGCGTCAGGTTGGGGCGTTCCGCTACGCCGGGCACTTCCGACGACATCTACCCCTTGACCCATTCCACCGACCCACCCTAAAGTGCGTCGCATGAATTATTCCCTGTCGTTGTTCGGCCAATCGATTATTACCGCCATTCCAGCAATGGCGGGTTAGCCAGCAACCACACCGAACCCGCCCTTGAGGCGGGTTTCTTCTTCTGTCTCCTGGGCCAAAATGTCGAACCAGGAGACGTGCATGACCACCCTCGCTTTCCAGCCCGCCAGTGACCTGACGGAATTTCCGCGCGATTCCCGCGAAAGCCTGCTCAAGTACTACGTGCGCAAGACGCTGTCGGCGCCGGTGTATGACGTCGCCATTGAAACGCCGCTGCAACCTGCCCGTCAGTTGAGCGAGCGACTGGGCAACCAGATCCTGCTCAAGCGGGAGGACCTGCAGCCGGTCTACTCCTTCAAGATTCGTGGCGCCTACAACAAGCTGGTGCAGCTGAATACCGAGGAGCGGGCGAGCGGGGTCATCGCCGCGTCGGCTGGCAATCACGCCCAGGGCCTGGCCTTGGCGGCGAAACGCCTGGGAGTCGTGGCGACCATCGTCATGCCGCGCACCACACCGGAGCTCAAGGTGCAGGGCGTGCGATCCCGCGGCGGCAAGGTGGTGCTGCACGGCGATGCTTTTCCGGAAGCACTGGCCCACGCGCTGAAGTTGGCGGAGGAGGAGGGCTACACCTTCGTGCCGCCTTACGACGATCCGGACGTCATCGCAGGGCAGGGCACGGTGGCGATGGAAATCCTGCGGCAGCATCCTGGACGACTCGACGCGATATTCGTGCCGGTCGGTGGCGGCGGGCTGGTCGCCGGAATCGCTGCTTACGTGAAGTACCTGCGCCCGGAGATCAAGGTGATCGGCGTCGAGCCGGATGACTCCAACTGCCTGCAAGCGGCCCTGGCTGCCGGTGAGCGCGTGGTGCTCGGTCAGGTCGGTCTGTTCGCCGATGGCGTTGCGGTGGCGCAGATTGGCGTACATAACTTCGAGCTCTGCCGCCAGTTCGTCGATGAGGTGGTCACCGTCAGCACCGACGAGATCTGCGCGGCGATCAAGGACATCTACGACGATACTCGCTCGATCACCGAGCCTGCCGGCGCCTTGGCCGTGGCGGGCATCAAGAAATATGTCGAGCGTGAAGGCGTTCACGGCCAGACCCTGGTCGCCATCGACTCCGGCGCCAATATCAACTTCGACCGCCTGCGCCATGTTGCCGAACGTTCGGAGCTGGGCGAGCAGCGTGAAGCCATCATCGCCGTCACGATCCCGGAGCGGCCGGGCAGTTTCAAGGCTTTCTGCGAAGCGATCGGCAAGCGCCAGATCACCGAATTCAACTACCGCTACAACACCGACGACGAAGCGCACATCTTTGTCGGCGTGCAGACCCATCCGGAAAATGATCCGCGCGCGGCGTTGGTGGAAAGCCTGCGCAGTCAGGGCTATCCGGTGCTGGACCTGACCGATAACGAAATGGCCAAGCTGCACATCCGCCATATGGTCGGAGGCCGCGCCGCGTACATCGGTGAGGAGCGGCTGTTCCGCTTCGAGTTTCCCGAGCGCCCGGGTGCGTTGTTCAACTTCCTCGACAAGCTCGGCGGGCGCTGGAACATCACCCTTTTCCATTACCGCAACCACGGCGCTGCCGATGGCCGCGTGCTGGCCGGGCTGCAGGTGCCCGAGGACGAGTGCCACCTGATCAATGAAGCGCTGGACGAGATCGGTTACCCCTATTGGGACGAGAGCGACAACCCGGCCTGCAAGCTGTTCCTGGGTTGAAACGGCCGTGTGCCTTACCCCTTTTCCGCTTGCGGGAGAGGGGAAGTAAGGCGCACGGTCCAGGCATCCAATCAGGCCGGAAAGGAAAATCTGACGAACGCTATGTTAGCGATAACAAAGCGGTGTTAGAGTGTTGCTCATTCTGAACCCATCCCCTTTGGAGAACTGCCCATGTTGACCTGCGGAGAGCTGCTGGTTGAGCTGCTGGAAGGCTTTGGCGTGGATACCGTGTTCGGTATCCCCGGTGTGCACACGGTTGAGCTGTATCGCGGCTTGCCGGCTACCCGGATCAAGCACATCACCCCGCGCCATGAGCAGGGCGCGGGCTTCATGGCCGACGGTTATGCCCGTGTCAGTGGCAAGCCAGGCGTGTGCTTCATCATCACCGGGCCGGGGATGACCAACATCACCACCGCCATGGGCCAGGCCTATGCCGACTCCATCCCGATGCTCGTGATCTCCAGCGTCAACAACACCGAGCAGTTGGGTATGGGCGGCGGTCGCCTGCACGAGCTGCCGTCGCAGCGCAACCTGGTGTCCGGCGTGGCGGCTTTCAGTCACACCCTGATGCGTCCCGACGAGTTGCCGGCAGTGTTGTCCCGTGCTTTTGCCGTGTTCAACGGCGCGCGTCCACGCCCGGTGCATATCGAGATCCCGATCGACGTCATCACCGCCCCGGCTGATCACGTGCGCCGCAAGCTGGGTGCCCAACCGAGCCGTCCGGCACCGTGCCCGGCGGCTATCACTCGCGCCGCTGAGCTGCTGAAGACCGCCAAGCGTCCGTTGGTGCTACTGGGCGGCGGCTGTGCCGATGCCGGCGCTGAGGCCCAGCGCCTGGTGGAAACCCTGGATGCGCCAACTGCCTACACCATCAACGCCAAGGGCGTGCTGCCCAAGGGCCATCCGCTGGCCCTGGGCTGCAACCAGGCCTGGGTGCCGGTGCGCAAGCTGGTGCTGGAGTCGGACTTGGTGCTGGCGATCGGCACCGAGCTGGGCGAGACGGACTATGACGTGGTGTTCGACGGCAACTTCCGCATCGAGAGCACCCTGATCCGCGTGGACATCGACGCCGAGCAGCTGAACCGCAATTACCCGGCTGACCTCGCGATCCTCAGTGACGCGCGCCTGGCCATGGCCGCCCTGGCCGATGCCCTGGGCGAAGGCGCCCACTTCAGTGCCGACAGCGCCGGTTCGCAGCGCGCGGCTGCCGTGCGCGAGCAACTGGAGGCCCAGTGGCCTGCGGCTTGGGCCGGCCAGCGCAAGGTACTGGCCACGCTGCAGCAGGCCCTGCCGGACCTGATCGTGGCGGGCGACTCCACCCAGCCGGTGTATTCCGGCAATCATCTGTTCGAGGCCACGCAGACGCGTTCCTGGTTCAACTCGGCCACGGGCTACGGCACTCTCGGTTACGGTCTGCCGGCTGCGGTAGGCGCCAAGTTGGCTGCACCGCAGCGCCCGGTGGTGGCTCTGATCGGCGACGGCGGTATTCAGTTCACCCTGCCGGAACTGGCGTCTGCCGTAGAGGCGAACGCCCCGATCATCGTGCTGCTGTGGAACAACAGTGGTTACGGCGAGATCAAGCGCTACATGCAGAATCGCGACATCCCCACCATCGGCGTCGACATCTACACGCCGGACTTCCTCGGCCTGGCCAAGGCCTTCGGCTGCAACGCCGGGCGGGCCGAAAGCCTGGAGCACCTGAGCGAGCTGCTGAAGACGGCCGCCCAGGCGGACCGCCCAACGGTGATCGAGGTCTGGGAGCACGCGGAGTTCCTGCAGTAACAGGGCGCGGCCAGCGCATTTCTGTGGGGGGCGATTTCAATCGCTAAGCGGACCGCAGGTTCGCCCCTGGCCTCCAATGGGGTAGCTGCGTTGCCCTCAGAGAGTGCATTCGCCCCCACAGGGTTCATGCATGTGCCGATAAAGGATGTTCGGCGCCTGACGGACAGGGATAATGCCTGTACCCGAAAGGCGCCAGAGGCCATGATGTCGATCAAGAGCAAACCCACGCTACAGGATGTTGCCCGGATGGCTGGGGTTTCCAGCATGACGGTGTCGCGGGCGCTAACCAAACCGGACATCGTTTCCGAGCAGACACGGCAGAAGATCGACCACGCCGTGCGTGAACTGGGCTACGTGCCCAACCTGGCCGCCAGCCAACTGGTGACCAGACGCAGCGGCATTGTCGGCGCCCTGATCACCACCATCACCAACCCCATTCTCGCGACGACCATCGAGACCCTGCAGCAGGGGTTGGCCCGCGCCGGCTTTCATATGTTGATCGGTGAAACCCGCTTCTCCCAGGAGGAGGAGGGCAAGCTGCTTCGTGCATTCCTCGGTCGGCAGCTCGATGGCCTGATCCTCGCCTACGGCTACCACTCTCCAGAAACACTGGAGCTGCTCCAGGCCGCGGAAATCCCGGTGATCGAACTCTGGGACCTGCCCGAGGGCGAGGTGCCTCGCCAGCCCGTGGGCCAGGTGGTGGGCTTCTCAAACTGGGCAGCTGGCGCTTCGGCAGGTCGCCACCTGGTGGCCTGCGGTTACCGCAAGCCAGCGTTCTTCGGCTACGACGACGAGCGGGAAAACCTGCGTTTCCAGGGCTTTCGCCGTGCGGTGCTGGATGGGCTCGGGGTTGAGCCGCAGCGCTACAAGACCTCGGCCATTCCGAGCATCGAGGACGGCGTCGATATGATCGAGCGCCTCGCTCGTGGCGAGCTGGACTGCGATGCCGCGTTCTTCACCAACGACATGCAGGCGATTGGCGCCTTGTTCGCCTGCCAGCGCCTGGGCATTGCTGTGCCGCAAACCCTGGGTATCTGTGGTTTCGGTGACTTGCCGATCGCACGGGTGGCCGCCCCTTCACTGACCAGCGTGCGAATACCCGCCGAGAAAGTAGCCAACTCGACGGTGGAGCTGCTCTGCCAGCGCATCAAGGGCGAAGAGCCCTGGGCGGCCAACATCGATGTGGGCAGCGAGCTGGTGGCGCGGGAATCAACTGCACTGCGCCGCTAGTCCACGAGCAGGACATGCACCGCGCGCGGCCCATGGGCGCCATAAAGGAGCTGGCCGCCAATATCTGCGGTGCTGGAGGGGCCGGTGATCAGCTGGATGGCTTGCGACGCCGATGCTCCTTCGCGCGCCAGAAGCGGCCAGAGTTGATCCAGGTGGCCCAGCAGGCGTGCCCTGGATAGAACGACCAGATGATGCTCCGGTAGGAAATTGAGGGCGGACGGGCTCTGGCTGCTTGCCACCATGACAAGGCTCCCGGTGGCTGCGACGCCGGCATAGGCCTGGCCAACACCCAGCGTGTGCTGGCGATCTGCAGTTCCGATGTCCACGGGCAGTTCCCGAGCGGACCAGGCCAGCGAGGCCAGTGCCGGGGCTATGGCGGTTGAGCCTTTCAGCGCATGGCGGGCAAGGTAGTCGGCGACCGCGGCGGGGACTTCATCCAGGGTCAAGGTTTCCAGCGTGACTCCGGTCATCGCCAGGCGCTCGCGAAATCGGGCTTCAAGCACTTCACCGCTCCTGTCATTCAACGGGATGGTGCCCAGGGCGATGGAAGGTGGCGAGGCGACTCCATCTTCGGCCCGACGTCCCAGGGCGCCACGAAGGTTGGCGAAGATCTGCTGGCGGGCGCTGCTCATGGGTGTTCCTCATTCTTCTGCGATTGGCGCTGGCGCCAGAGTTGCTGGAAGGTAGCGCCCTGCGGCGCCGGCATGTCGCGCTCCCGCGTCCAGTGACCGGCCATTGGCAGGTGCCTGAAACGACCACGCACCTGGCCCAGGCGCCCCAGCGCTTGGGCGAGCAGCGCGGTCAGTCGACGGTAGAGTGCGGGGCGGCGCGCGATCGCTGCCCACAGCGTGAGTCCCCACCGCGTGGTGCGGGCGGTGAGTCGCTGGCTCCATTGTCGACTGCGCAGCACGCGCATCATGTCGGGCAGTGGAATCTGCATCGGGCAGACCTGGGCGCAGCGACCGTTAAGGGTACAGGCGTTGGGCAGGTCGGTGGTCTGTTCCAGGCCGACCAGGTTGGGGGTCCACACCGAGCCCATGGGGCCGGGATAGATCCAGCCGTAGGCGTGGCCGCCAACCCAGTTGTACACCGGGCAGTTGTCCATGCAGGCGGCGCAGCGGATGCAGCGCAGCATGGGGCGAAACTCACCGGCGAGCATTTCGCTGCGGCCGTTGTCGAGGAGTACTACGTGGCATTCCTTGGGGCCATCGAGATCATCCGCATGACTGGGGCCGCCATAGATCGAGGTGTAGCTGGTCAGCGGCTGGCCGGTGGCACTCAGGGCCAGCAACTGCAGGTGAGTACCTGCATCGGCCAGTGCGGGCAGCACCTTTTCGATGCTGGCCAGGACGATGCGGACCCGCGGCAAGGTGCTGGCCAGGTCACCGTTGCCTTCGTTGGTCACCAGTACGTGGCTACCGTCTTCGGCAATCAGGAAGTTGGCCCCGGTGATACCGACATCCGCGTTGACGAAGCGATCACGCAGCAGCCGGCGCGCCTCGTCCAGCAATTCGATGGGATCCAGCAGGTAATGGTTGCGGCCAAGGCCCTGGTGGTGCTCATGGAACAGGGCCTGCACCTGCCGCAAAGTCTTGTGGATGGCGGGGCCGTTGATGTGGCTGGGCGGTTCGTCGGCCAGTTGCAGGATGTACTCGCCGAGGTCGGTCTCATGGCGTTCGATGCTGGCGCGGGCGAGGGCGGCGTTGATGCCCATCTCTTCGCCGATCATCGTTTTCCCCTTGATGACGTGGCGCGCATTGGCCTGGCGGCAGATGGCGAGCACGGCGTCCTGGGCCTCCTCCGGGGTGCGTGCCCAGTGCACCTGGGTGCCGCGCCGCGTGGCTTCGGCTTCATAGCGTTCCAGATAGTGATCGAGGTGGGCGAGGGTGTGGTCCTTGATCGCCTTGGCCCGATCGCGCAGTGCCTGGAAATCTGGGGTGAGGTCGACCTGCCGGCGCACGTGGGCGGCAAAACGGCGGTTCTCGGCCATCGCTTCCTGCAGGTCGGTATCCTGCAAAGCGGCACGAGCAGCGGGTTTGAATTGAGCGGAGGCCAGATCCATCAGCGTGGGTTCCCTTCGCCGATGGCCGGGCCATCGGCCATACCGGCCAGCACTTCGGCCACATGATAGACGCGTACGTCCATGCCGAGCCTGCTCAGCCGCCCGCTGATGTTCAGCAGACAGCCAATATCGCCGCCGAGCAGGGTATCGGCGCCACTGGTACGGATGTTGGTGGCCTTTTCGCGGGCCATGCGTGCGGAAATATCCGGGTACTTCACACAAAAAGTGCCACCAAAACCGCAGCAAGTCTGTGCTTCGGGCATTTCAGTCAAGGTCAGGCCTTCCACCTGATCCAGCAGCCGGCGAGGTTGTCGCTGGATGCCCAGTTCACGCAGGCCCGAGCAGCTGTCGTGGTAGGTCGCCGTGCCCGCGTAGCGGGCGCGCAGCGAGTCCAGGCCCCTTACATCGGCGAGGAAACTGACCAGCTCGAAACAGCGCTCGGCCAGCGCTTGGGCGCGGGCATGCCAAGCGGGGTCGTCGGCCAGCAGTTCCGGGTAGTGCAGCTTGAGTTGTGCCATGCAAGAGCCGGACGGTCCGACCACGTAGTCGAACCTTTCGAAGGCTTCGATCACTTGCCGGGCGAGGGCACGTGCCTGGCCGATGGCGCCACTGTTGAAGGCCGGCTGGCCGCAGCAGGTCTGTTCGGCTGGGACCTCGACGGTGCAGCCCGACTGTTCCAGCAACTGCACGGCCGCAAAGCCGACGCTTGGGCGATAGAAGTCCACCAGGCAGGTGTGGAACAGGCCGACACGTGGTTTGGGCGTTGGTGCGAACATGGCGCCGCCTCCGTCAACTGGTAAAGGAATGGCGACTCTATGTTAGCGATAACATCGATGTCAATGTGATGCCCGCGTGACCGCCGGCTGTGGCTGGTGGAGAATCAGCGGTCCTTTTAACAACCCAGATGGGGGGCCTGTGAGCGTCAGCACGTTCGACCTTTCCCAGTGGCAGCATCAGGGGGCCTGTTTGATCAAGGCGATCGGCCTGGCCGATTTCCCTCGTCAGTTGCTGACGTCGATTTTCGCGGCGGTGGAGATCGACAGCGCTTTCGTCGTGGTGCACAGCCCGGCGCAACGGCCGGTGATCCTGGAAGACGAGCGGGTGCGCGCCGAGCGCCGAGACGAAGTGCTGCGCTACCTGGCAGGGCCTTATCTGCTCGACCCCGTGCACCTTGCCTGTATCGAAGGCCGTCGGCAGGGGCTGGTGCGGTTGCAGGACATCGCGCCTGACCACTTCCACGAGTCGGAGTATTACCGTTCCTTCTATGTCTCCCATGGGCTGGCGGATGAAGTGAATTACCTGATCCGGCTGGAAGAGGGCGGAGGCATCGCGGTCTCGTTGGGGCGCCTGGCCGAACACGGGCCGTTCGACGCAGCCGAGCTGGAAGCGCTGGAGAGCATCGAGCCCATCGTCAGCGCGGCTGCCCAACGCCACTGGGCAGAAGGTGCGCTGGCTGCTGAGTACAACGATGCACCCAGCCAGGCCTTGCACGCGCAACTGGAGCGTGCCTTCGAAGACTTCGGCCGCTCGGTGCTGACCGAGCGGGAAGGCGATGTGGCCCGACTGATCCTGCGTGGGCACTCATCGAAGTCCATTGCCCGCGCGCTGGACATCACTCCGGACACGGTTCGAGTGCACCGCAAGAACATTCACACCAAGCTGAGTATCGGCTCCCAGGGCGAGCTCTTCTCACTGTTCATCAACGCCATCGCTTGCGCCCAGGGCAACTCGGGGGAGGATCCCTTACAGGTCTATCTCAGCCGCCGTACCCCAATTTAGGTATGGCTGCGCTGACTACCCATCCCTAGGCTGACTCCCATGCTCAGCACCCGCTACATCCTCTGTGGCGCCGGGTGCGTAGTGCCGGGAGACAGCCAATGCCAACAATCGATTCGAACACCTTATGCATCAACGGTGACCGCCTCTGGGCACGCCTTATGGAGATGGCGCGCATCGGCGCCACGGCCCAGGGTGGTTGTAACCGCCAGGCCCTGACCGACCTGGACAAGGCTGGGCGCGACCTCTTCGTGCAATGGTGCCGGGCAGCCGGTTGCGGCATCAGCGTGGATCGCATGGGCAACATCTTCGCGCGCCGGGCCGGTCGGGATGACGTTTTGCCGGCAGTGATCACCGGTTCACACCTGGACACCCAGCCCACGGGGGGCAAGTTCGATGGCGTCTACGGTGTGCTGGCCGGGCTGGAGGTCATCGAATCCCTCAACGATGCCGGCATCGCCACCGAAGCACCGTTGGAAGTCGTGGTGTGGACCAACGAGGAGGGTGCGCGCTTTTCGCCTGCCATGATTGGGTCTGGGGTCTGGGCCGGAGCCTTCGAGCTCGGTTATGGCCACAATCGTGCGGACAAACTGAGTCTGACCATCGGTGAGGAGTTGGCCCGTATCGGCTACCTGGGCGAAGCGCCGGCCGAGGCTCGCCCTTTGAAGGCGGCCTTCGAGGTGCATATCGAGCAAGGCCCGATCCTCGAGGCCGAGAATCGTCAGATCGGCGTGGTCACCGGCGTGCAAGGCATTCGCTGGTATGACCTGACGCTGACTGGTCAGCCGGTCCATGCGGGGCCGACACCGATGACGGTGCGCCGCGATCCCTTCATGGGACTGGCCCCGATCCTCCAGCGCCTGTACGCCCTGGCTGAAGCCCATGGCCCCTGGGCACGAGTCACCTTCGGCGATATCCGTGCCGAGCCGGGCTCGCGCAATACCGTGCCTGAACGGTTGGTGGTGGCGGTGGACCTGCGTCACCCGGAGCAATCCGTGCTTGATGAGTTGGACGCCGCCTTCCGCCACCTGGTGGAGGAGGAAGCTACACGGCTCGGCCTGCAGTCCGACATTCGCGAAGAGTGGCACTCCCCTGCGGTGGCCTTCGACTCGCGCTGCGTGGATGCGGTGCAGCAGGCCGTGGATGCCCTTGGCTACTCGCACTTGCGCATGTGCAGCGGTGCCGGCCATGACTCGGTGTATATCGCGCGCGTCGCCCCCACCAGCATGATTTTCGTGCCCTGCGAACAGGGTATCAGCCACAACGAAGCGGAAAACGCTGCCCCCGAGGACCTCGAAGCGGGCGCCAATGTCTTGCTGCACGCCATGCTGCACATGGCCAATTCCTGACCCTGGAGATCATCAATGACTGGATTCACCCTGAAACACCGCCGCGAGGGCGGCGATACGCCGCGCCTGGAGCAATGGGGCGCGGACTCCGAATATGGTGTGCTGCGCGATGTACTGCTTGGCCCGGTGGATCACTACCATTGGCTGGAAACCAGCTCCATTTCGCGCAAGAGCCTGCGCCTGGGCTATCAGTTCGATGCCCGCGTGGCCAAGGCCCAGCATGCTGAAATGGTCGATGCCTACCGGGAAGCCGGCGTGAAGGTGCACATGTTGCCGACCGACCCGAACCTCAAGTATCAGGTGTTCGCCCGTGACTCCAGCGTGATGACGCCCTTCGGTCCCATCGTCACCCAGATGGCACAGTGGTGGCGGCGCGGCGAGTACGCCCCGGTGATCCAGTTCTACCGGGACAACGGCATCCCGATCTACGACATGATCACCGCCGGTTCATTCGAGGGCGGTGACTTCATGATGCTGGAGCCGGGCGTGATCCTCTGCGGCTACACCGGCGAGCGCTCCCAGGAGCCGGCGGTGAGGCAGTTGCAGGCGTGGTTGGAGCGCGAAGGCTGGGAGGTGAAACTCTATGGCATGGACCCGTTCTTCGTGCACATGGATGCGCTCTGCGTGATGCTCGCCGAACGCCTTGCGGCAGTCTGCGTCGAAGCGGTGGAGCCCGAGCTGGTGACCTGGCTGAAAGGGAAGGGCATCGAGATCGTCGACATCCCCTTCAAGGAGGCCATGGAACTGGGCTGCAACGTGGTTGCCCTGGGCGAAGGCCGCGTGTTGTTGCCGGCAACCAGCAAGGTGCTGAAGGAGAAGTGCCTGGCCCAGGGCCTCAAGGTCTACGACCCGGATATCAGCATGATCGCCAAGGGTGGTGGCGGGGTGCATTGCATGTGCCAGCCGTTGCGGCGTGATCCGGCCTGATTGCGGACTGGTTATTCTGTAGGGCCGAATTCATTGGCTCTGTCGGCGTTAGCTGTTGCTAGCCATCAACGGTCGGGCTGAGAGCCCTGTAGGAGCGAGGGGGACGCCGAGTTCTTGCTCGCGAAATGCGCCCGTTCGCCAGCAAGCTGGCTCCTATCAGGGAGCCAGCCAGTGGCAACACATAACTGGGACAGAGCCAATTCATTCGCTCCCCATCTCAACCCATCAATGATCAGGGTTGCTCTTCCGCCCACTGCAACAGCCATTCGGCGAAGCGGGTGATCTTCGAATCGCGCGTCTGCTTGGGCACGACGACGTAGTAGCTGCCGCAAACCAGCGGTTCCTGGCAGGCGATCACCAGACGCCCTTCCTCGACTTCCCTGGCCACGAAGAAGCGTGGCAGCACCGTCACGCCCAGGCCATGCAGGGCGGCGTCCAACACAAACTGGAAATGCTCCAGGCGTTGGCCGGGCAGGGCTTCGATCTCCCTGGGGGTGAGCCCGGCGCTGTAAAGCCAGAGCTGCGTGGACGACTTGGTCAACGTCGTGAGCGAGGTATGGTGCAGCAGCGGATAGCGCAGGATGTCGCGCCGATCGATGATCGGACCATAGCGCTCGAGCAATTCCGGTGCGCACACCGCGACCATTTCCCCTGCCATCAGGTAGCGCGAATCGAACTCCGGCCAGTCTCCGTCGCCGTACAGGATCCCGACGTCATAGCCCTCGTGGCGATCGTAGAGTCGGCGCAGGTCGTTCATGATCTCCAGCTCGATCTCGGGATGCAGACGCGCGTATTCCTTGAGTTTCGGCAACAGCCAGCGGGTGGTGAAGGACGGTTCGGCACCGACCCGCAGGCGTCCGGAGTGGCTGCTGCGCACGCGATGCGTGGCCGCTTCCAGCTGATCCAGCAACAGGCTGACTTCCTGCACGTACTCACGACCGGAGTCGGTGAGTAGCAGGCGCTGCTTGACTCGCTCCACCAGGGTGCAGCCGAGCATGTCTTCGAGGTTCTTGATCTGCCGGCTCACGGCGCTTTGCGTCAGGTTGAGCTCTTCGGCTGCCTTGGTAACGCTCATGTGCCGAGCGAAGGCGGCAAAACAACTCAGGGAGATCATGCTGGGGAGCTGTCGGCGCACGGGAGTTCATTACGTTTTGGAATGAGTCTCAGGAGGATAAATCGATATTCCGCCCTCAACAAGCGCCATAAGCTGCGCCACAAGGGATGAAGGTGGAGTAGGCGCAGTCTGAAAGGCGCGTCCGCACCGGGAGGTGGCCAAGCTCACCTTGTTGTCGATACCAGACTGGCGGGAACGCGCAATGAACAGAACAACTACAGAACAGTCGCTCCGTACGGACCTCGCGGCAGCCTATCGGCTGCTGGACGTCAACGGCTGGAGTGACCAGGTCTTTACCCATATCTCGGTGCGTCTGCCGACGGATGAGCCGGCCTTCCTGATCAACCAGTACGGTTTGCGTCCCGAAGAGGTCAGCGCCTCCAACCTGGTGGCCATCGATGTGAATGGCAAGAAGCTCGATGACAGGGCGCCCGAAGTGAACCCGGCTGGCTTCACCGTCCACAGTGCCGTTCACATGAACCGCCACGATGCGGTTTGCGTGATGCATACGCACACCCTCGCCGGTATGGCGGTAGCGGCTCTGGAAGAGGGTTTGCTGCCCTTGAACCAGACCAACATGATGTTCTATGAGCGGGTCGCCTATTACGACTATGAAGGCGTTCCGCTGGATCTGGAGGTGCGTGCGCGAATCGTCGCTGCCCTGGGCGACAAGCAGTGCGCCATCCTGCGCAACCATGGCCTGCTCACCGTCGGTCGCAGCGTGGCTGAAGCCTACTTCCGGATGTTCTACCTGAACCAGGCCTGCGAGATTCAACTGGAGGCCATGAAGACCGGTCGACCGCTGATCCTTCCATCCCCTGAAGCCTGTGAGTTCACTGCCCGCCAACTCGAGAACGAGTGCTACCACCTGGAAAGCGTGGATCTGGTGTGGCAGGCCGAACTGCGCAGACTGGACCGGCTCGACCGTTCCTATCGGGACTGATCGCTGAATCCGCCCTGATCCAGAAATGCTGATCAAGCTTGCACGTGCCGGGAGTCTCTGCGCTGCTCTGGCTCGATATCCACTACAAATACAAGAAGGTGTGACGACCATGCATGAACAACCCGATTCCGGAGCGGCCATTCCACGGTCTGGAGGCATCCTGAGCCAGTACAGCACGGCGCAATTGCTGCGCTTCATTATTCCGTCGCTGCTCGGCATGCTGCTGTTCCTGACGCCGATGGACATCGACGGCCGCAGCACCATCCTGATTGCCTTCGTCATCGACTACATCAACGACGTCATCAAGCCAATGATGGTGCCGGTCACTGTCGGCATCGCGACCATCCCCAGCCTGATTACCGTGCTGGTGACCTTCAGCCCGCTGAAGAAGAATCCCAATCGCTTCATCCAGCTGTTCAACCCGGGTCTGGCCTGGACGGCGGTTCGAGCCATCGGCGCGGTGCTGATGGTGATGGTGTACTGGAAGATCGGCCCGGAGTGGGTCTGGCACCGTAATACTGGTGGCGTGATGCTCTATGACGTGGGTCCGGTGGTGTTGGCGATCTACTTCCTCTCCGCCATCCTCCTGCCGCTTCTGACCGACTACGGTCTGATGGAGTTCATCGGCAGCCTGGTCAGCCGCGCTTTCGAGAAGCTTTTCGGGCTGCCCGGCCGTGCTGCGGTGGACTGCCTGGCCTCCTGGCTGGCGGCGTCCAGCGTGGGCATCATCCTCACCACCCAGCAGTATCGCCAGGGCTTCTACACCAGCCGTGAGGCCTGCGTGATCGCCACCAACTACTCCATCGTGTCGATCGCCTATTCCTACCTGCTGCTCAAGCTGATCGGCATGGAGCATGTATTCGTCCAGTGGTACATCGCCGTAGCTATCACCGGCGTGATCTGTGCCCTGATCGTGCCGAAGCTGCCGCCGCTGCGCGGCAAGCCGCAGGCTTACAACCCGGCGGTTGGCAAACAGCTGAAGACCGATCGCCGCGACGGCGAGGGGCTGTTCGCCCTGGGCCTGCGCCGCGCCATCGAGCGTGCCGACAGCGCTCCTTCGCCACTGGCCCAGGTCAAGCACGGCGTGCATGTAAGCCTGGACATCGCCATCTCCGTCTACCCGGCGATGATGCTGATCGGCTGCGTGGGCCTGTCGCTGGTCGAGTTCACCAGTCTGTTCCAGATCCTGTCGGTGCCGCTGGTGCCGTACCTCGAGCTGCTGCAACTGCCGGAAGCTGAGAAGGCCGCACCTGCACTGCTCGCGGGCATGGTCGACAGCATCATGCCGTCGATCCTCGGTGCCAGCATCGAGAGCGAAGTCACCCGCTTCGTGATGGTGGGTGTTGCGGTCAACCAGATCATCTTCTTCACCGAAGCGGCCATCCTGCTGATTCGCGCCAACATCGGCCTGAAGTTGCATGACCTGCTGCTGATCTATGTGCTGCGGGTGCTCGTCTCGCTGCCGATCCTGGCCTTCCTTGGCCACATGATCGTCGGTTGATCCGCCTGCCGGAGCGCCTGACGGGCGCTCCGGTCGTGCCGATTTCCAAAAGACTTCTGATCGGGACTTCCCTGACATGGACAAACACACCGACTTCCGCTCGTCTAACGTTCCTGGCCCAGCCGGTGCTGCCGACCTGGTGCTGACCAACGGGCGCATCTACACCGTGGATGCGGCCAATCCCTGGGCTGAAGCCGTGGCGATTCGCGGCGGGCGTTTCATCGCCGTCGGCAGTGCCGCGGATGTCGACCCGCTGATCGGCGCAAACACTCGCGTGCTCGATCTCAAGGGCCGCTTCGTCATGCCCGGTCTCTACGACATGCACACGCACCCGGACCTGGCACTGGCCCCCGGCTACGCGGGCTATCTGGAAGTGGGCCTGGAAGATCCGAAGCCGGACCAGGTCAAGCAGGCCATCCTCGATTACGCCGCGGCGCACCCCGGCGAGGGTTGGGTCTATGGCCAGTACTTCGTGCGCTACACCTTCAAGCAGGCCGGGTTGGTCGCTGACCGCGACTGGCTGGACAGCTTCATGCCCGACCGCCCGGTGGCCATCCTCGACCGCTCCTGGGGCTGCATGATGGTCAACTCCAGGGCACTGGAACTGGCCGGCATCGACGCCGATACCCAAGACCCGCGCCATGGCTACATCGAGCGTGACAGCGTCACCGGTGAGCCCACCGGCATCCTGGTGGATGGCGCCTATGCGCTGATCCATGCCGCCATGCCACCGACCCCGCAACATGCGCTGAAACGCGCCTACCGTGAAGGTGTGCAGTTCCAGAGTGGTCACGGCGTGGTGGGCACCAAGTACGTCCATGTCTGCGAGCATCGCCTCAATGCGCTGAAGTCCATCGACCAGGCGGGCGAGTTGTCCGTGCGGGTGGAAGCGGCAATCAGCTGGCAGGACGACATCTTCCCGGTGAAGCGCCGCTGGGAACTGCTGGCCGGCGAGCGCCACTTCTATCGCAGCGCACGGCTCAATGCCAACGCGGTGAAGTTCCACTTTGACGGCACCCACGAGTCGCGCTCGTCCTACCTGTCCAGCGCCTGGCCGGGCGACAACAGTTGGCGCGGCCACCTGAACCTGACCCCGGAACACATCACCGACATGGTGGTGGACATGGACCGCAAGGGCGTGCGCGTCATCGCCCACTGCACTGGGGACGGCGCATCCGACCTGTTCCTCGACGCCGTGGCTGAGGCACGCCGCCGCAACGGCAACAGCGGCGTGCGCCACCAGTGCGCCCACAGCACCACACTGCTGGACGCCAATCTGCCGCGTTTCGCCGAGTTGCAGGTCACCGCCGAGTTCTCGCCGGTGGGCTGGTTCCCGTCATCATTCGCTTATGCACGTGCGGTATTCGGCGAAGACCGCATGCAGCGCGCCTACAACTTCAAGGGCGTGCTGGACGCCGGCGGCGTGGCGGTGATGGGCACCGATTGGCCGGTCTCCAGCATCAACCCCTGGATCGGTTTCGAAGCGATGATCACCCGCGAAAACCCGTTCGGCGAGGAGGAGGGCAGCTTTTACGGCAACCCGATTTCCCTGGAGCAGGCCATTCGCGTGATGACCCTCAATGGTGCCTGGTGCATGGGCATCGAGGACAAGGCGGGCTCGATCGAGGTCGGCAAGTCCGCCGACCTGATCGTGCTCGATCGCAACCTGTTCGAGGTCGAGGCCAAGGGCAACATCCACAACACCCAGGTGCAGCTGACGCTGCTCCAAGGGGAAGTGACCTGGGACCGCCAGGGCGAGTTCGATGACACCGAGCATGCCGCAATCTGGCGCGGTGATCTGCCGAACTTCTGATCCAACCGGCCGGGGCTTGCCCCGGCCCATTGCCAAGAGGCCAAGGGCCATGAGCAGACGCAGCAGCATCCCGGTGACCATCGTTTCCGGCTTTCTCGGCGCGGGCAAGACTACGTTGCTGAACCGCATCCTCACCAGCGACCACGGCCTGCGCATGGCGGTGATGGTGAACGACTTCGGCGCCATCAATATCGACAGCCAATTGATCGTCAGCCAGACCCAGACCATGGTCAGCCTGGCCAACGGTTGCATCTGCTGCACAGTGGAAAGTGACCTGATCGAGCAGCTCGGCCGTCTGCTCGATGATCGGCAGAATCGTCCCGAGTACATCGTTATCGAGGCCAGCGGCGTCTCCAATCCAAGCAAAATCGCCAATACCCTGCGTTACCCGCAGTTCCGCGATGCCCTGAGCATCGACAGCATCCTCACGGTGGTGGACGCCGAGCAATTCGAGAACCTCGAGGGTGACATGGCGCAACTGGCCATGGAGCAGTTGGACGTGGCCGACATCATCGTGCTGAACAAGGTTGACCGGGTCAGCCGCGGCCAGATCGAGGCCTTGAAAGCGCGCTGGCTCTACCCGAATGCGCGGTTGCTGGAGAGCCAATATGGTGAGGTGCCGCTGGACCTGGTGCTGGACGTCGGGAGGTTCAGCAAGGTCATGTCGTTCAAGCCGGTGGCGGCAGGACCCGCGCCGCTCGTGGCCGGTGCCACGCAGCCTGACCACGGTGCGCTGTTCGATACCTGGAGCTTCAGCTGCGATCAGCCGTTGTCACTGAAGGCTTTGCGTCAGATGCTGGCGGACTTGCCGGCCAAAATCTATCGTGCCAAGGGCGTGTGCCAGATTGCCGAGGTGCCGGGGAAACGTTGCATCTTGCACCTGGTGGGCAGTCGCAGCGAGATCAAACCCGAGGACGGCTGGGAGGGCAGGGCGCCGCATACCCAACTGATCGTTATCGGCAAGCGCGGGGCCATCGATGCGGCGGCACTGCAAGTGGCGTTCGAGGCCTGCATTGCCTGACGGATCGGCTCATGGGGTGGCATTGCCTTGTGGAGCGAATTCATTGGTTCTGCCTGCGTTGAATGTTGCAAGTGGCGGCATTCCTTGTGGGAGCGAGGGGGACGCCCCAACAAGGGCAGACCTGCGGTCAGCTTAGCGATTGAAATGGCTCTGTCCCAGTTAAGTGTTGTCACTGGCTGGCTCCCTTGTAGGAGCCAGCTTGCTGGCGAACGGGCGCATTTCGCGAGCAAGAACTCGGCCTCCCCCTCGCTCCTACAGGGCTCTCAGGCCGACCGTTGATGGCTAGCAACAGCTAACGCCGACAGAGTCAATGAATTCGCCCCCACAGAAAACGCTGCTCGCACCCCATCTGCTTTTGCTGACTGCCAAAAGAAAGAAGGCGCCAAAAGTGGCGCCTTCTGCCTTTCCAGGGTTTGCATACATCGTGAATGCCTGCCTCAGGTCTGCTCCAGGGATCAGCTGATGCGGTTGGCGCCAGTGCGATCGGAACCGCTTTCGGCTACGCGGAAGGCATTGGTGCGGTCGGCACCGCCTTCGGCGACACGAAAGGCATTGGTGCGGTCAGCACCGCTTTCAGCTACGCGGAAAGCATTGGTGCGGTCGGCACCACCTTCGGCGACACGGAAGGCATTGGTGCGGTCGGCACCACCTTCGGCGACACGGAAGGCATTGGTGCGGTCGGCACCACCTTCGGCGACACGGAAAGCATTGGTGCGGTCGGCACCACCTTCGGCGACACGGAAGGCATTGGTGCGGTCAGCACCACCTTCGGCGACACGGAAGGCATTGGTGCGGTCAGAACCACTTTCGGCGACACGGAAGGCATTGGTGCGGTCAGCACCACCTTCGGCGACACGGAAGGCTTTGGTACGGTCAGAACCACTTTCGGCTACGCGGAAGGCACTGGTGCGGTCAGAACCGTCTTCGGCAACGCGGAAAGAGCCAGTGCGATCAGCACCACTTTCAGCGACGGTCGCGCCTTGGGGCAGGGCAAAAGCGGTTGCGGACAGGGTGGCGATGAACAGGCCGGCAAGGATTTGCTTTTTCATGATGGGACCTCGATGGAGGGGGGTGAATTTGGTCTACGGGGCCCATGTTACGGAAACAAATTCGATGAAGAAGTGATGGCTCGTGATGTTAACAATCGATGCCATTGATATGGCTATAAAACCTTTATAAATCAATTAGTAATATTTAAATCGTGGCTTATCATGGCTTCTGGGAAACAAAGTTTTACGTTGATTCTAATAATCGATTAATTCGATTTATTTGCGCGATTGTCCCTCTCTATGGCTCCCTCTGATTGGCGTTCGACCCGCGGCGAAAACGAGTTGGAAAGGCTGTAGCTGCTGAGATAGAGCGCTCCGCCAACTGTTCGCGTTTTGCAAACACTGTTGTCGTCAGCCTTGGAATTGTTGGTCGGTGCCCCGGCTCGTAACGTGGCTGCACCAACTACAACAACAACGGTGAATGACATGAGCACTGCCGCATTCCGTACCGTATTCGGCTCCTTCGATGATTACCGCAAGGGCTCGATCGAGATCATCCAGGGCGAAGCCCGACATTACGCCTTCTCCAATATCTTCGAAGTTGCCCGGCAATCTGCGCCCTACGAGAAAGTGGTGGTCGGGCTAAACCTGGGTTATGTGATCGAGACTTTGCGCGCCGAAGGGCAGTCCCCTTGGTACACCTGCGCTCACGATGAATTCGCGATCTCCGTGGATGGCGATGTCCGTGTCGATTTCCTCAAGCTCGACGAACCCCTGGTTGACGGTGAGGGTACCTGCCTGGCGGGCGAGCAGCCCAAGGGCCGGCCCATGGGCTACGTGCTGCTCAAGCGCGGCCATCAGTGCCTGCTGCCGGCAGGCTGCGCCTATCGCTTCGAGAGCGCGTGCCCCAGTGTCGTGCTGCTGCAAACCATCCAGGGCCCGCTGTCGGTGGAGAAGTGGGCAGACATCTGCCTGAAGTGACACAGCCTCGACCGACATCCAGAACAAGAGGACACCTACCATGGCCATGCTCGAAACCCTCGACACCTCCGCCAGCTTCGCTGCCGATGAAGTCGAAGCCAGCCTTCCCGATGCCGTTACCGGCTACCGCGCCTTCAAGCTAGGCGCCTTCACCCTGTCCCGCGACGAATACTTCGTGCGTATCCAGTGGCCGGCCAAGGGCCAGGAGCGCTCGCACCTGATCCCTGCCGACGCCTTCCTGCGCGCCACCATGCGTGACGTAGCATGGGGCTTCTTCTATGGCTGGGTGAACTTCGATGAGGTTATCGGTACCCGCAACCATTACGGCAGGGTCGATCTCTATGCCGGTACCTTCAATGGCGTGCTCAAGGCCGCTGGCGTCGACTACACCGAACAGTTCGAGACCCCGAAGATCATGGCCACGTTCAAGGCCATCCTGCGGGACTGGACCAACGCTGGCTTCGACCCCTTTGCTGCGCCAGAAGAAACCGGCAGCGCCTTTGGTCGCAAGCGTGGTGACAATCTCGAAGCCATCGAGCGCTTCCGTGTCTCCACCCGGCGCATGCCGGGCCTGCCGGACGATTCGCCGTTGCGCAATGACCTGCCGGTGAATCGCCAGTTCGCCGACGTACCCCAGGACGAGCCGGAAATCCACGCCGCCGAGGGTTTCGAAGATGAACTGCATGCCTTCAATCTCTACAAGTACCTGTCGCGCTCCGACGTGACCTGGAACCCCTCGGTCAGCTCGGTATGCAAGGCCAGCCTGTTCTGCCCGACCACGGAGGAGTTCATCCTGCCGGTGTTCCACGGCAATGATCGCGTGGAGTGGTTCCTGCAACTGTCCGATGAAATCATCTGGGACGTGGCGGACAAGGACGATGGCAGTCCCCGTGCGCGTATCACCATGCGCCCCGGCGATATCTGCGCCATGCCGGCGGACATCCGCCACCAGGGCTACTCGACCAAGCGCTCGATGCTGTTGGTGTGGGAGAACGCCACGCCGAACCTGCCGCAGCGCTATGAGAGCGGTGAGCTGAAACCGTATCCGGTCGAGTTCTGATCGCCTGCGCCCTCTCCCTCTGGGAGAGGGCCGGTGTGAGGGCAACCTGTTCTCGGCTCCGTAACCCCCTCTCCCTAACCCTCTCCCCGGAGGGGCGAAGGGACAAAACGTATTTCACCCACGGTCGCCGCGTTCATCCGGCGGCACCCGGAGATTTTCATGCAGAACCAACTCTTCATCGACGGCCGCTTCGTGCCGGCCGTGAAGGGCGGGACCATCGAAGTCCTGTCCCCGCACGATGGAACGCTGATCACCCATATCGCCGCGGCTGAAACCGAGGATGTGGACCTGGCCGTGGCCGCAGCCAAGCGTGCATTTCCGGCCTGGGCCGCGTTGTCCGCCGCCGAACGGGGGCGCCTGCTGCTCAGGTTGGCAGACAAGATCGAGGAGAACGCCGAGGAGCTGGCGCAGCTGGAGTCCCTCGATACCGGCCATCCGATCCGCGATTCGCGCAGCCTCGACGTTCCGCGTACCGCAGCCTGCTTCCGCTATTTTGGCGGCATGGCCGACAAGATCGAAGGCGCGGTGATTCCGGTCGAGGCGGGCTTTCTCAATTACGTTCAGCGCAAGCCCATCGGTGTAGTCGGGCAGATCGTGCCGTGGAACTTCCCGCTGATGTTCACCAGCTGGAAGATGGGCCCGGCCCTGGCCGCCGGCAACACCGTGGTGATCAAACCCTCGGAGATCACGCCGCTGTCGACCCTGCGAATCGCCGAGCTGATGAAGGAAGTGGGCTTCCCCGATGGCGTGGTCAACGTGGTTCCGGGCTACGGCCACACCGCCGGCCAGCGCCTGGCCGAGCACCAGGACGTGGGCAAGATCGCCTTCACTGGCTCCACCGCTACCGGGCGGCGCATCGTCGAAGCGTCCCAGGGCAACCTCAAGCGAGTGCAGTTGGAACTGGGCGGGAAGGGCGCCAATATTGTCTTCGAGGACGCGAACCTCGATGCAGCCGTCAATGGCGCAGCGTGGGCGATCTTCCATAACCAGGGCCAGGCGTGCATCGCGGGCTCGCGGCTGATCCTGCACGAGCGCATCGCTGACGAGTTCCTCGAGCGCTTCATCGGTCTTGCGCGCTCCATCCGCCAGGGCAGCCCGCTCGATCCCAACACCGAGATGGGCCCGTTGACCTCGGCGCAACACCGCGATCGGGTGCTGGCTTATGTCGATATCGCCCGTGCCGAGGGCGGCAAGGTCTTGACCGGCGGCAAGGCCCCGCAGGACCCAGCCCTGGCCGACGGCTACTACATTGAACCGACGGTAGTCGAAGCGAAACCGGATCACCGTGTGGCCCAGGAGGAAGTCTTCGGCCCCTTCGTCACCGTGCTGCGCTTCTCCACGGACGAAGAGGCGCTGGCGATTGCCAACGGCACCCAATACGGGCTTGGCAGTGGCCTCTGGACCCGAGACCTGCAACGGGCGCATCGCATGGCGGCGAGCATTCACGCTGGCATGTGCTGGATCAACTGCTACAAGCGTGTCAGTCCCGGCAGCCCCTTTGGTGGACTCGGGCAGTCCGGCTATGGCCGCGAGATGGGCTTCGAGGCCATCCACGACTACACCGAGGCGCGCTCGGTCTGGGTCAATGTGGACGCCAAGATTCCACCGCACTTCAAACGTTGAGGTCGACCATGAATTCATTCGTCTATCAGGGCCTGGCTTCCCGCGTGGTATTCGGCTGGGGCCGCCTGGACTCGCTCACCGAGGAGCTCGACAAGCTCGATGCGCGCCGTGCACTGATTCTCACCACCCCCGAGCAGCACCACCTGGGGGAACGGGTCGCAGCCATCCTTGACGAGCGTGCCGCCGGTGTCTACCCCGAGGCGGTGATGCATGTGCCCGTCGAGGTGGCGCGCGCCGCCCGGGAAGAGGCGGCGCGCCTGGATGCAGATTGCTGCGTGGCCATCGGCGGTGGCTCCACCATTGGCCTGGGCAAGGCCATTGCGCTGGAGTCCGGCTTGCCGATCCTGGCGGTGCCGACCACCTATGCCGGCTCGGAGATGACACCGATCTACGGCCTCACCGAAAACCGCCTGAAGAAGACCGGGCGTGATTTCCGTGTGCTGCCGAAGACGGTCATCTACGACCCGCAACTGACACTGACGCTGCCTGCCGCCATTTCGGCTTGCTCGGGCATGAACGCCATGGCCCATGCCGTGGAAGCGCTCTACGCCCAGGACGCCAACCCGATCATCAGCCTGATGGCCGAGGAGTCCATTCGGGCCCTGGCCGAGGCGCTGCCGGGCGTCGTCGCCAACCCCGAGAATGCCGAGGCGCGCAGTCGCGCGCTTTACGGCGCCTGGTTGGCTGGCATCTGCCTGGGCTCTGTAGGTATGGCCATCCACCACAAGCTCTGCCACACCCTCGGTGGCACCTTCAACCTGCCGCACGCCCAGGCCCATGCCGTGGTTCTGCCGCACGCTGCGCACTACAACCGCGAGGCCGCTGCTGAGCCCCTGCGCCGCGCCGCTCGCGCCCTGGGTGGGCAGGAGGCGGATGAGGTAGGGCCACTGATTTTCGCCCTCAACCAGAAGTTGGGCATTCCGGTGTCCCTGGCGGAAATCGGGTTGCCCATGGAAGGGCCGGCCGAGACCGCACGCATCGCTTGCTCCAGCCCTTACTACAACCCACGCCCCTTTGAGCAGCGCGCCATCGAAGCTCTACTGACCCGCGCCTGGCAGGGGCTTGGCCCCGCCTAGCGACCAGCCCCCGACCCCTATACCGCTGGGAGGGGGCCGGGGATGAGGGAAGCCAATCCCCGCTCGCGCTCGCCCACTACGGGAACACAACATGAACAACATCCCGCCCAACGAAGCAAAAATCTCCTTCCAAGCTGTGGCCAGTTTCGCCAACACGCCTGACCCACGCTTGCGCCAGATCATCCAGAGCCTGGTGCGCCACCTGCATGCATTCGCCAGCGAGGTCGAGCTGACCGAAGAGGAGTGGCTGCACGGCATCCGCTTTCTCACGGACACCGGCAAGATGTGCGATGGCGTGGTTCGGCAGGAATTCATCCTGCTATCCGACGTCATTGGCCTCTCCATGCTAGTGGATGCCATCAACCATCGGGCCAGCGAGAACGTCACCGAAACCACTGTATTCGGGCCTTTCTATATGACTGGCATGCCCGAGCGCGGCCATGGCGAGAACATGGCGCTCACCCCTGGCCAGCCGGCCCTCGTCCAGGGGCGAGTGCTGGATGCGCAGGGTGAGCCGATTTCCGGAGCGGTGCTGGATGTCTGGCAGACCGCCGAGAACGGCATGTACTCCGGGCAGGACCCGGCCCAGCCGCTGGCCAACCTGCGCGGTCGGTACCGCACGGATGATCAGGGCCGTTTCGCCATTCGCACCATCCTTCCAGTGAGCTACCCCATTCCCACCGATGGGCCGGTGGGCCGCTTGCTGCAAGCCAGTAACCGCCATGCCTGGCGCCCGGCGCACCTGCATTTCATGGTGATGGCCGAGAGACACCGGACGCTGGTCACCCACCTGTTCAATCATGACGACCCCTACCTGGAGTCAGATGTGGTGTTCGGTGTGAAGGACTCGCTCAAGGTGGTCTATGAACCTTGCCAGGCGGACCATCCATTGGCGGCCCGGTATGACTTCACCGGGTCCTTCAGCCTGGCCAGCTACGACTTCGTGCTGGGGCACGCCTGAGCCATGGGTCAATATTTCGCAATCTTCGCCACCGACAAACCCGGCCTGCAGGCATTGCGCAGCGAGGTGCGTCCGGCGCACCGCGAGCACCTGCGCAATCCCTATCCGCATCGGGTGGTGGTTCGCCTGGGCGGCCCTACCCTGGACAGCGGCAACGGGCATATGAACGGCACCCTGCTGGTGGTCGAGGCCATGAGCCTTGGCGATGTGCAGGCTTTTTTCAGCGATGATCCCTACATGCAGGCCGGGCTGTTCGATCAGGTGGAGATCCGGCCCTGGCACTGGGGCCTGGGCAACCCGGAGCTGCGCGGATGACGGACCTTTGCGCAATCGAAGACATCGCCGAGGGCGGCGCCCTGGCCCTGGACGCTCGGTTGGGCGGTCAGTCGGTGCGCCTGGTGCTGGTTCGCCGGGGTCAGGCGGTGTGGGGCTATCGTAACCGCTGCCCGCACTTCTCCGTCGGCCTGGACTACCGCCCCGGCGAGTTCTGCACCTACCGTGGCCAGGTACTGATGTGCGCTCATCACAGCGCAATGTTCCGCTTCGAGGACGGGCACTGCATCGAAGGCCCCTGCGAAGGCAGCCGGCTGGATGCCGTGGCGGTGAAGGTGGTGGAGGGGAGGGTGGTGCTAGGGGCTGATGCTGGGCAGGCTTCTTGTGGGGGCGATTTCAATCGCTAAGCAGGCCGAAGGAGTGTGCTGGGAGTCCGATCGGGGTAGCTCTGCTACCTTTGACGAATGATTCGGCTCTGTCGGCGTTAGCTGTTGCTAGCCATCGACGGTCGGGCTGAGAGCCCTGTAGGAGCGAGGGGGACGCCGAGTTCTTGCTCGCGAAATGAGCCCGTTCGCCAGCAAGCTGAACTGGTCAAGTAATTCTGGACACCAGTTAAGGCTTCACGCCGCCAGCCTTTCCATCGCAACTGGCGACCGATACCCGTTATAGCTATGGAGCCTGGCGGTGTTGTAGCGCGTGACGTAGCGCTG
>NZ_JAGTIS010000023.1 GCF_018704125.1 Metapseudomonas boanensis
AGGATCGCCGCAGCGGTATCGACGTCAACCACTTCGGCCAGCGCCGGCAGTTCTGACCACAGTTTGGCCACGTCGAAGACTTCATTGAGGACGAAGCGCATGTCGCGCAAGGGGGCTTTGTAGTCAGCCATGTGCAAACCTCGCAAACACTCTACAGGGGCCAGGAAAGGCCGAATTCACGGATCGGTCGCCGAGTCTACCCCAACAACTTTTCAGACACATAGAGTCCTTATATGACCGCAGAGTATTTATCGGTCACTCAATTAATAGGGCCCGCCAGAAAGACGGGCCTGCTGGGTCAGAGCGCGAAGTGCTCTGCCGGCAGCTGCATCAGGCAATCGCTGCCCGCCTCCACCGCAGCCCGATGAGCCTCGGTGCGCGGCAGCAGACGTTTGAAGTAGAAGTCACAGGTGGCCAGTTTGGTCTGGTAGTAGGCCGTATCGCCACTGCCGCCCTGCAGCTTCGCATCGGCGACCAGTGCCATGCGCAGCCAGAAGTAGGCCAGGATGATGTAGCCCGAATACATCAGGTAATCGAGCGCTGCAGCGCCCACTTCGTCGGGGTTCTTCATGGCCGCCAGGCCGACCTTCTGGGTCAGCTCACCCCACTGCTGGTTGAGACGTGCCAGCTCTGCCACATGCGCCTTGAGTTGGGGATGCTCCGCCTGAGTCTGGCAGAACTTGTGGATCTGCCTGGTGAAACCGCGCAGCAGCTTGCCTTGGCTGCCCAGCACCTTGCGCCCGAGGAGGTCCAGCGCCTGGATGCCGTTGGTGCCTTCGTAGATAGGGGCGATGCGGCAGTCGCGTACCAGCTGCTCCATGCCCCACTCGCGGATGTAGCCATGGCCGCCGAACACCTGCATGCCAAGGTTGGTGGCCTCCAGGCCGGTCTCGGTCATGAACGCCTTGCAGATGGGGGTGAGGAAGGCCAGCAGGCTTTCGGCCTCCTCGCATTGCTCGGCGCTATCGCTGCGATGGGCGATGTCCAATTGCTGGGCGGTGAAGTAGGCCAGGGCGCGGTTGCCTTCGTTGAAGGCTTTCATGGTCAGCAGCATGCGCCGCACATCGGGATGCACGATGATCGGGTCGGCTGCTTTCTCCGGCGCCTTCGGTCCGGTCAAGGCGCGCATCTGCAAGCGGTCATTGGCGTAGCGCACCGCGCCCTGGTAGCTCGCCTCGCCGAGGCAGAGCCCCTGCATGCCAGTACCCAGGCGTGCGTGGTTCATCATGGTAAACATGCAGTTCAGACCCTTGTTCGGTTCGCCGATGAGGAAGCCCTTGGCGCCGTCGAAGTTCATCACGCAGGTGGCCGAAGCCTTGATGCCCATCTTGTGCTCGATGGAGCCGCAGGAGACCGCGTTACGCTCACCGACACCTTCACCGGCGGGCAGGAACTTGGGCACGATGAACAGCGAGATGCCCTTGGTGCCAGCCGGCGCGTCGGGCAGCTTGGCCAGCACCAGGTGAACGATGTTTTCGCTCATGTCGTGCTCGCCGGCAGAGATGAATATCTTGGTGCCGGAGATCGCATAACTGCCGTCCACCTGGGGCACGGCGCGGGTCTTGATGATGCCGAGATCGGTGCCACAGTGTGGCTCGGTCAGGCACATGGTGCCGGTCCAGCGCCCCTCGGTGAGGCGGGTCAGGTAGGTCTGCTTCTGCTCTTCGGTGCCATGGGCATGGATGGCCGACATGGCGCCGTGGGTCAGGCCGGGGTACATGGCCCAGGACTGGTTGGCTGCAGCCACCATTTCGCTGATGATCAGACCCAGCGAGTGCGGCAGGCCTTGGCCGCCATAGGCGGGGTCGGCAGCCAGGCCGTTCCAGCCGCCCTCGACGTACTGGGCAAAGGCTTCCTTGAAGCCCTTTGGCGTGGTGACCACGCCGTCTTTCCACTGGCACTCTTCTTCATCGCCGCTGCGGTTCAGGGGCGACAGCACCTGCTCGCAAAACTTGGCGCCCTCTTCGAGGATTGCCGCGACCATGTCCGGGGTCGCGTCGCTGGCACCCAGTGCAGCGTAGCTGGCCGGGAAGTCGAAGACTTCGTCGGTGAGGAAACGGATGTCGCGCAGCGGGGCCTTGTACTCGGGCATGGCAGATTCTCCGGAATGGCAGTCAAACGGTCGTTTGACGCTAGTCCCGGCAGGCGTCTCGGTCAATCGAACGGTGGACGCTGAATGCCGCGCCATAACGCAGGCCCAATAAAAATAAAAAAGCGGAGGGTTGCCCCTCCGCCTTTTTTCCAATCTCGCCACGCGGGTCTTAGTAACCCAGGGCGAAATCTTCTTCGGCCATGTCCATCAGGTTGCTGGCACCGGACAGCATGGTTTCCACATGCATGCGGGTACGCGGCAGGATGCGCTTGAAGTAGAAGCGCGCAGTCTGCAGCTTGGCCTTGTAGAAGGCAGCATCGCCTTCGCCGGCAGCCAATTTCTCGGCAGCCAGGCGCGCCATGTCGGCCCAGAAGTAGGCCAGGCAGGCGTAGCCGGAGTACATCAGGTAGTCCACCGAAGCGGCACCGACTTCCTCACGGTCCTTCATGGCGGCCATGCCGACTTTCATGGTCAGCTCGCCCCACTCTTTGTTCAACTTGGCCAGCGGCTCGACGAATTCCTTGACGGAATCGTTGGCTTCGTTGGCCTGGCAGAACTTGTGGACGATCTTGGTGAAGCCCTTCAGCGCTTCGCCCTGGGTCATCAGTATCTTGCGGCCCAGCAGGTCGAGGGCCTGAACGCCAGTGGTGCCTTCGTACATCATGGAGATGCGGCAGTCGCGCAGGTTCTGCTCCATGCCCCACTCACTGATGAAGCCATGGCCACCGTAGATCTGCATGCCGTGGGAAGCGGACTCGAAGCCCACTTCGGTCATGAAGGCCTTGGCGATCGGAGTCAGGAAGGCCAGAAGCGCATCAGCAGCTTTGCGCTCTTCTTCGTTCTGACTGTACTTGACGATGTCCACCTGCTTGGCGGTGAAGTAGACCATTGCGCGGTTGCCTTCGGCGAAGGCCTTCATGGTCAGCAGCATGCGGCGCACGTCCGGATGCACGATGATCGGGTCAGCAGGCTTCTCGGGCGCTTTCGGGCCGGTCAGGGAGCGCATCTGCAGGCGCTCGCGGGCGTACTTGATGCCACCCTGGAAACCGATCTCGGCGTGGGCCAGGCCTTGCAGCGCGGTACCCAGGCGAGCGGTATTCATGAAGGTGAACATGCAGTTCAGGCCTTTGTTCGCCGGGCCGATCAGATAACCGGTAGCGCCGTCGAAGTTCATCACGCAGGTAGCGTTGGCGTGGATGCCCATCTTGTGCTCGATGGAGCCACAGGAAACGGCATTGCGTTCACCAACGGAACCGTCGGCAGTCGGCAGGAACTTCGGCACGATGAACAGGGAAATGCCTTTCGTGCCGGCCGGGGCATCGGGCAGGCGGGCCAGGACGATATGGACGATGTTGTCGGCCATGTCGTGCTCACCGGCGGAGATGAAGATCTTGGTGCCGGAGACTTTGTAGGAACCATCAGCCTGGGGCTCGGCCTTGGTACGCAGCATGCCCAGGTCGGTACCGCAATGCGGCTCGGTCAGGCACATGGTGCCAGTCCACTCGCCGGATACCAGCTTGGTCAGGTAGGTGTGCTTCTGATCGTCGGTGCCATGGGCGGACAGGGTGTTCATCGCGCCATGGGACAAACCAGGGTACATGCCCCAGGACCAGTTGGCCTCGCCGACCATTTCGCTGATGGCCAGGCCCAGGGACTCCGGCAGGCCTTGACCGCCGTGGTCGACGTCGTGGGCCAGGCTCGGCCAGCCGCCTTCGACGAACTGCTTGTAGGCTTCCTTGAAGCCGGTCGGAGTCTTCACGCCGGACTCGCTCCAGGTGCAGCCCTCGGTATCACCCACGCGGTTCAACGGAGCGATCACCTGCTCACAGAACTTGGCGCCCTCTTCGAGAATGGCGTTGACCATGTCCGGGGTGGCGTCCTGGCAGCCAGGCAGGCTCTGATAGTGCGCTTCGTAGCCGAGCAGTTCGTCACGTACGAAACGAATATCACGCAAGGGGGCCTTGTAATCAGGCATAGCGATAAACCTCTGCGGTGGGTTCCTAGTTCAGGTGACCGGGGCGCCGGTCGCGTGCTGCATCTGGTTCTTCGTTGCACGGCATCGCCGGCAACAATCAAACAGGCGTTTGAAACATACGTTTACGCCAAACCCTTGTCAAGCGGCCTTCCCGACCGACCAGTCACGCTTTCAGGCGTGCAGCAACCCGACCGTGCAGTGAATTCTGCAGGCCTCTAATGACAGTAAAGTTCAAGAACGAAGGGGCAGCGCCAGGGCGCTGCAGACCAGAGACAGGACGGTGGAGAGGGAGTCAGGCGTGGGTGTCGATCAAGGTACCCAGCGCGGCGTCGGCCGCCTCGATGACCTTCGCGCCCGCCTGGGCTTCGAACTTGCCAACGTCCAGTGCAACCAGGCTGGAGGTCAGGTCGGCAGCTTCGGCCTGAGGTTGTTCGCCGCGCCGCAGGCTGCTGCCGACGATATCGGTAGCCGCCTGGTCGATGCGCCGCTGGCCGGCTTGGACGGCGCCAAGACCTGCGTTGAACAAGTTTTTGCTGATTTCCATGCCGGACTCCGCTGGCGAATGGACAGTGGCGGCAATTGAAGCAGCCGGAGCGCGCGGACGCAATTTCTGCTGGCCATGTAGCCCGGACTGAAGTCCGGGCTACATGGCCAGGTTCAGCCGGGAGAGATCGAGGTAGGCCGCCACTGCGGCGGGGGTTGCCTCAGCGAGGTGCGGCACGCGGCCCAGACAGGGGGCCGGCAGGCGCTCGGCGAGAGTGGCGAGGTTTTCTTCGAGGCGAGAGGTGGCCGGGTCGACGATGTTGGCGACCCACCCTGCCAGGCGCAGGCCGTCACGTGCGATCGCCTCGGCGGTGAGCAGCGCGTGGTTGATGCACCCCAGGCGCACCCCCACTACGAGAATGACCGGCAACCCCAGAGTGATGGGCAGGTCGGACAGGCTTGCCGCACCCGCCAGCGGAACGCGCCAGCCGCCGGCGCCTTCCACCAGGGTGAACTCCGCACCCTTGCCCAGCACGTGCCGCACCGGTGCGGCCAGAGCCTCGACACTCAGATCGACACCCGTTTCGTGCGCCGCCAGGTGCGGGGCGATGGCCGGGGCGAAGGCCAGCGGATTGACCTCGTCATAAGTCAGCGGCAGCGAGCATTCTCCCAGCAGCGCCAGGGCGTCGCTGTTGCGCAGGCCATCGGGCGTCTGCTCGCAGCCGGAGGCCACCGGTTTGGCCGCCGCGGTCGAGCGGCCGACTATGCGGGCAGCACGCAACAGGCCGGCGGCAACGGTAGTCTTACCAATCTCGGTGTCGGTGCCAGTGACGAAGTAGGCCTCGCGCATTCAATCTTCCTTTTGTAGTACGCCGTAGACCACCTGGTAGGTGGCCGGCAGCCCCTGGGGCTGGCGGAAACGCTCATAGGCCTCGACCAGGGCCAGGATGCGGGTCCGCCCAGTGAGGCCGCCAGGGCGGCCCGGGTTCAGATTGTGCGCACCCAACGCCTTGAGTTCATTGGTCAGGCTACGCAAGTCCGGGTAGTGCAAGGCCAGGGCCCGGCTCTCCAGGTCGAGCGGCAACAGACCGCTGGCAGCGCAGAGATCCTGGTAGTCCTCCAGGCGGCGGAAACGGTTGACGTGAATGAAGCCATCCACTGCCAGCCAACTATCACGCAGCTCCTGCAGCGTACCGACGCACAGGCTGGAAAAGGCGAAGATTCCGCCCAGCTGCAGCACGCGCCGAGCCTCGGCCAGCACGGCAGCGAAGTCGGCGCACCATTGTACGGCCAGGCTGGAGAAGATCAGTTGCTGCGATCCAGAGGTCAGCGGCAGATGCTCGGCATCCCCGGCGATGAAGTGCCGGGCACCGCCCTGCGGACGCGCATGGCGCAGCATGCCCTCGGCGATATCCAGCGCGACGCCATCGGCCTCTGGGAAACGGTCGGCCAGGGCCCGGGAAAAGTAGCCGGTGCCACAGCCCATGTCGAGCCAGCGACGTGGCACAAAGGTAGTTGGCAGGCTCGCTAGCAGTTCGTGACCTACCGCTCGCTGCAGGGCGGCGACGCTGTCGTAGCTCTGTGCCGCACGGGAAAAGGAAGCCGCCACCTGACGCTTGTCCGGCAACAGGCCCCCGGTCTCGACCGAGGGTTTGGCAGCAGCCAGGGGATCAGACATCATCGCCCTCTCGCATGAATACAAGGATGGCCTCAGCCACCTCATCGGGGGTCTCCAACGGTAGGCCATGACTGGCTTCCGGGAAGACCTGCAACTCGATATCGGGCAGCCATTCCAGCAACGCATCCGCCGCGGTGACCGGTACCAGCGCGTCGCGCCCGGCAAACAGGTGCAACTGCGGACCACTGAAGCCCTGCAACGCAGCGCGCGTATCCAACACATCCAGCAGACGCAAACCGGCGTCCAGCGTCTTGGGGTCGACGCTTGGTTGAGTGACCTGCAGTTGCCGCGCCAGGGTACGCGCATCGCGAGCGCCCTGGGCGACCAGTAGACTGAAGCGCTTGAGGGTCTGCGCCGGGTCGAGCCGGCAAGCCTCGTGGAAGGCAGTGAAGACGTCATGCGGCATGGCGCTGGGCCAATCCTCGCGAGCGCGGAAGCTCAGGTTGCTGCAAAGGCCGATCAACCCCCGGCATGCGTCGCCACGGCGTGCCGCCAGTTGCGCCGCCAGCATGCCGCCAAGGGACCAGCCGGCCAGCCAGGTATCACGGGGCAGGCGCTCATCCAGCGCATCCAGCCAGGTGCCAGCCTGTTCGAGGCCTGGCAGAGGCTCGATTTCCACACGCAGGTGCGGCGCTCGTTCCACCAGTGCATCACGCAGCGGTTCCAGAGCAGCCGGGCCGATGGCCCAGCCCGGCAGCAGGATCAAGTGTTCACGCATCGGCAGCATCCTCCGGTGGCAACTCGGCCCAGCACTCGGCCAGGGCAGTCAGCAATGATTCAAGCTGCTCTTCGCTGTGGGCGGCAGAGAATGTGACGCGCAGGCGCGCACTGCCGGCTGGTACGGTGGGTGGGCGGATGGCACCGACCAGGATGCCGCGGGCCTTGAGCAAGGCCGACAGTTGCATGGCGCGAGCGCTATCGCCGATCAGGATCGGCTGGATTGGCGTCGGGCTGTCCATCAGGGTCAGGCCAATTTCGGCCGCGCCCTCGCGAAAGCGCTGGATCAGCTTGACGAGGTGCTCGCGACGCCAGCTTTCGCGCTGCAGCAACTCCAGGCTCTTCAGCGTGGCGCAGGCCACTGCCGGAGGCTGGCTGGTGGTGTAGATGTACGGGCGGGCGAACTGAATCAGCGTCTCGATCAGCTCTTCGCTACCGGCCACAAAGGCACCAGCAGTGCCGAAGGCCTTGCCGAGGGTGCCGACCAGCACCGGCACATCGTCCAGGCCCAGGCCGAAATGTTCGACAATGCCGCCGCCGTGAGCGCCGAGCGGGCCGAAGCCATGGGCGTCATCGACCATCACCCAGGCGCCCTTTGCCTTGGCGGCGGCACAGATCGCCGGCAATTCGGCCAGGTCACCGTCCATGCTGAATACGCCGTCAGTCACCACCAGAGTGTTGCCTTCGGCCTTCTCCAGGCGACTGGCGAGGCTGACTGCATCGTTGTGCAGGTAGCGCGAGAAACGCGCCCCGCTGAGCAGGCCGGCGTCCAGCAGGGAAGCGTGGTTGAGGCGGTCCTCCAGCACCGTGTCGCCCTTGCCGAGCAGCGCGGTCACGGCGCCGAGATTGGCCATGTAGCCGGTGGAAAACAGCAGCGCACGGGGCCGGCCGGTGAACTCGGCCAACGCCAGCTCCAAGTCATGGTGCGGGCCACTGTGGCCGATCACCAGGTGCGAGGCACCACCACCGGCGCCCCAGCGTTCGGCGCCCTGGCGCATGGCGGCGATCACTTCGGGGTGATTGGCCAGGCCCAGGTAATCGTTGGAGCAGAAGGCCAGCATGGGCCGACCGTCGACCTCCACCTCTGGGCCCTGCGGGCTCTCCAGCAAGGGGCGCTGGCGGTAGAGATTTTCCGCATGGCGGGCGGCAAGGCGGGAGGCGAAATCGAAGGACATGGGCGGGTCGGCTTTGTGTAGGAGCCAGCTTGCTGGCGAACCTGCAGGAGCCTCACGGCTTCACAAGCCCGCTCGCTCCTACAGAATTCGGTGATGCAGTATCAGACGGATGCGGCGTCGTAGAACAGCTTGGAGTCGCGCTGCTCGACCAGCGCCTGCGCGATGGCGGCCTGGTGCACTTCATCGGCGTGCTCTTCGCGCTCTTCCGGCTTGATGCCGAGACGGGCGAACAGCTGCATGTCTTTTTCCGCCTGCGGGTTGGCGGTGGTCAGCAGCTTCTCACCGTAGAAGATCGAGTTGGCGCCGGCCATGAAGGCCAGGGCCTGCATCTGCTCGTTCATCTGCTCGCGACCGGCGGACAGGCGAACGTGGGACTTCGGCATCATGATGCGCGCCACGGCCAGGGTGCGGATGAAGTCGAATGGATCGACGTCCTTCTCTTCTGCCAGCGGGGTGCCTTGGACCTTGACCAGCATGTTGATCGGAACCGATTCCGGATGCTCCGGCAGGTTGGCCAACTGGATCAGCAGGCCGGCGCGGTCGTCAACGGACTCGCCCATGCCGAGGATGCCGCCGGAGCAGATTTTCATCCCAGCCTCACGCACGTAGGCCAGGGTCTGCAGACGCTCGCTGTAGGTGCGAGTGGTGATGATGTTGCCGTAGAACTCCGGCGAGGTATCCAGGTTGTGGTTGTAGTAGTCGAGACCGGCCTCGGCCAGCGCCTGGGTCTGCTCCTGGGTCAGCTTGCCGAGGGTCATGCAGGTTTCCAAGCCGAGCTTCTTCACGCCTTTAACCATCTCCAGCACGTAGGGCATGTCCTTGGCGGACGGGTGCTTCCAGGCGGCGCCCATGCAGAAACGGGTAGAGCCGATGGACTTGGCTTCGGCTGCGGCCTGGAGGACCTTCTGCACCTCCATCAGCTTTTCCTTGTCCAGGCCGGTGTTGTAGTGGCCGGACTGCGGGCAGTACTTGCAGTCTTCCGGGCAGGCGCCGGTCTTGATCGACAACAGCGTGGAAACCTGTACCCGGTTCGGGTCGAAATGTGCGCGGTGGACAGTCTGGGCCTGGAACAGCAGATCGTTGAACGGCTGCTCGAACAGCGCCTTCACTTCGGCAAGGGACCAATCGTGGCGGGTAACGAGGGTTGCAGTTGCACTCATGGAGGTTTCCTTCGACGCTTTGGCGTTGCTTCTTGTCAGGGATGCCCGGCTGCGACACCGGTAATTCAGGCTTAGGGCATCATAAGTTGAGCTATGACGCTGTCAACCACAAACTGGACACAGGTTTACATCTGATCATTTTTTGATCATTCGGCATTCGCTACGCCAAGGCAGTTCGCCCGACTTTGCCAAAGCGCGCGGCAACGCCGTAGACGCCCGCCGAGACCAGGAAAGTCAGCGGGGCCGAAAGCGACTGCAGCACGCCGCCAGCCTGCATCAGCGCGAACCCCAGCAGCACACCACAGAACCAGGCGGCCAATCCGACAGCATTCAGCTTGGGGGAATCAGTCACCTGGGCCGTCCCCTTGCCAAGGATGTGCGCCAGCGCCACGCCAACCCAGGCCACCACGAACACGCCCTGCCAGGCCAGCGCCTTGAGCAGCCAGGCGAACACATCCGCCAGCATCAGGCCGTAGACCGCCGCTCCTACCACCAGGGCCCAGACCACGCGCGAATAGCGCAGGCGCAGCAGGTCGCCGAAGAAGGCCTGCATGTTTACCGTGGCCAGGTAGTAGTTGGCAGTATTGATGCGCGTCTGGGTGACCCAGACGAACAGCAGACCCCAGATACCCATCAGCTGGAGAATCGCCAGCACCACCGTCACTTCGCTCAGCTCACCCTGGCGCGGAATGCTCGCGGCGAGGTAGATGCCGGCCATGCCGTTGAGCAGGAAGGTCACCAGATAGAAGGGCATGCCGAAGTTCCAGCGGCCGTGGTACTTGGCGTCTTCCGGCTTGCCGAAACGTGCGTAGTCGAAGGTGAACATCATCAGCACCCACACGCCCATGTAGGCGGTAAAGCAATCCCACCAGCCAGTCGCCGACGGCTCGGCAGGGCCGAAATCCAGCCACTGCGGCTGGTAGCCGTATTCGCCTATGGACAACGCCACGGCAGCCAGCAGACCGAACAGGTAGAACGGCAGTAGTACGCCGTTGAACTTGTCCAGCCAGTTCTGCACGCTGCCGAAGATCAGCGGCACGCTGTACAGCACCACCAGCAGCGCTGCCAACGGGTAGGAAATAGACGGATAGAGATGATTGAACGCCACCGCGATCACCGAGCCTTCGAAGACCGCGTAGTAGATCGCCGTGGAGAAGAAGATCAGCGTTGCCAGGGAGGCGCCGAGCCGGCCGAACAGCACACGCGAGAACAGCGCCACCGATAGGCCGCTGCGTAAGGCGAAGCGACTGATCACCGCGTTGATCACGCCGTAGCAGACCACAGAGAGCAGCATGCCAATGATGGCGTTACGCGCGCCGTAAGCCAGCGCCAACGACGCTCCGACCACGATGTAGAACATGGCGCTGCACACGGCCCACCAGGCCATGGTCAGCGAGAGCTTGCCCATCCGAGCGTTGAGGGGAACGGGTTGGGTGGAAAGGTCGATGTCTTGTTCTTGTGTCGACAGACTTGCCATCTTGGTTTCTCCGCAAGATGAGGCCCAGGTTTTGCGGCAACAGGGGACCGCGACGGCTCCCTGCGAAGAGGGAGCCACCGGGTACCGCCGTTGCTGCGCGTGGTTAATCAGGCAAGGAAGAAGCGGTTCAGCCGTTCGAGTTGCTGGTTGTAGTGACGTCGGGCCGCCAACGCCTCTTCTAAGGTGATGGCGACGAAACGGGCGCGCTGGTTCGGCTGCATCTGCGCCATCAGGTTGAGGTCAGGGCTGATCACCGTGCCGATCATCGCGTAGCCGCCGCCGGACACCGCGTCCCGGTGCAGGACGATGGGTTCCAGCCCACCAGGCACCTGGATCGAGCCGATGGGGTAGCAGGCGTCGACGATGTTCGACGGATCGGAACCGGCGCCGAAGGGCTGTTCGCGCGGTTCGAACTCCAGCGGCGTGCCACCCTTGAAGCGGTAGCCGGTGCGATCGGCTTCCGAGCCTACGGTCCAGGTATCGGCGAAGAACTGCTCCGCCGCGCGGGCGGTGAGGCGGTGATGGTAAAGACCCGGGACCACGCGCAGGGTCACTTCTCCACCCAGCTCGATATGCAACGAGCGCGGCAGGGCCAGGCCTTCGCGATCCTGCCCGGACGGTTGGCCCAGCGGCAGTTCATCACCGGCAGCCAGACGACGGCCGTTGAAGCCGCCGATGGAGCCCAGGCCGTAGGTGGAACGGCTGCCGAGCACCTCCGGTACATCGATGCCGCCGTCGATGGCGACATAACCCCGGGCCCCGGCCTTGATGTAATCAAAGCCCAGCACCTGGCCAGCGCGCACATGGAACGTGGCGTCCTGGGGCATCTCGGCGCCATCCAGGCGAGGGGTCATGCGTGCGCCGCACACCGCCACCAGGGCATCGCGCTGGAATTCCAGCTGCGGGCCAAGCAGCGTGCATTCGAGCACGGCGGCAGCCGCCGGGTTGCCGACCAACAGGTTGGCGGCTCGCAGCGCGTACTGGTCGAGCGCACCGGACGGCGGAATCCCCAGGTGGTAATGGCCCTCGCGGCCGGCATCCTGCACCGAAGTGGCGAGACCGGGTTTCAGCACCTTAATCGACATGGAGCACCTCCTGCAGGTGCTGATTGCAGCCTTGCGGGTCCTGAATGAAGGCATCCAGATCGAAAGTGACCGGACGGATGCGCAACTGGAAGGTTCCAGCCTCGACTTCGGCCACGGCCTGGTCGTAGGCCTCGCGGTCGATGGGCTTGAACTTGACGATGTCGCCGGAGCGGAAGAACACCATGGATTCCTTCAGGTAGCCCAGGCGCTGCTGCGGGTCGTAGATGGGCGCCGGGGTGACGCCGAACATCTGGTAGCCGCCAGCCCCACGCACCGAGTAGATGCAGCCGAAGCAGCCGCCGTGGCCGAGGGTCAGCTTAGGCGTGTCGGTGCGCGGACGCAGGTACTTGGGCACCTGCAACTGCTGCTCGCGCTCGACCATCTGGTACATGAAGGGCAGCCCGGCGACGAAGCCGACCATGGAAACGAACCAGGGCGTGCCGCTGTGGGCGTCGATGAATGCCTGCGCGTCGGCATAGCCGTTGACCTTGGCCGCGTACTCCAGGTCGGTGGCGGACGGGTCCTGGTGGCGGTCGCGGAAGCGCATCAGCGTTTCATGGGTCCAGGGATCGTTATAGAGCACCGGGATCTCGATGATTCGCGTCTGGATACTGCGCTCGGCGGTGGCCTCGGCCTCCAGTTCGCGGACCTTTTCCAGCAGCGCCTTCGGGGCGATTTCGTCGGGGTTGAAGCGGATCTGGAAGGATGCGTTGGCCAGACAGATATCGAGCACGCCGGGCAGCGCCTGCTGCTCGACGGCGCGGGTGATTGCCATGCCGCGGAAGAAGGCTTCCAGCGACATGGACTCGGACACTTCGGCGAAGAGGTGCTCATCGCCGCCGAAGCTGTAGCGCACGGGTTCTGCGTTCATCTCAAGCCTCCGGGGCGGCGGGCGCCAGCAGAGCGGCCCGTTCGGCGAGCCAGGGTTCCAGGGTTCCGGTGTCGAACTGACCGTCACGCACCGCCGGGTCGGCGAGCAGCAGGCGGTGCAGCGCAATGGTGGTGGCCATGCCGGTGAGGCGGGTGGCGTCCAGCGCCGCTTCGGCCCGGGCGAAGGCCTCGGCGCGGTCGCCGCCGTGCACCACCAACTTGGCCAGCAGCGAGTCGTAATAGGCCGGGACCCGATAGCCCTCGAACAGGTGGCTCTCCACGCGGATACCCTCGCCTTGCGGCCAGACCAGCTCCTCCACCAGGCCCGGACTGGGGAAGAAGTTGCGCGCCGGGTCCTCGGCGTTGATGCGCATTTCCAGCGCCGCGCCCTGGATGTGGATGTCGTCCTGGCGCAGCGACAGCGACTCGCCGCCGGCGATACGCAGCATCCACTGCACCAGGTCGATGCCGGTGATCATCTCGCTGATCGGGTGCTCGACCTGGATGCGCGTGTTCATCTCGATAAAGAAGAACTCGCCGCTGTGGGAATCGAACAGATACTCCAGGGTGCCAGCACCGCGATAACCGATGTCGCGAGCCAGGCGCACGGCGCTTTCGCACAAGGCTTGGCGCTGCTCGGCGGTGAGGACCGGCGATGGCGCTTCCTCGAAGACTTTCTGCCGACGGCGCTGCAGCGAGCACTCGCGCTCGAACAGGTGCACCGCATGCTGACCGTCGCCGAGGATCTGCACCTCGATATGCCGCGCCTGACGAATGAAACGCTCCAGGTAAACAGCGTCCGAACCGAACGCGGCCTGGGCTTCGCGCTGGGCCAGGGGAAATTCGCGGGACAGTTCGGCGGCGTCGTGTGCGATGCGGATGCCACGACCGCCGCCACCAGCGGAGGCCTTGATCAGCAATGGATAGCCCACCGTCTCGGCGCAGGCCAGGGCTGAGGCGAGGTCATCCAGCTCACCCGGCGAGCCTGGCACCACCGGTACGCCGGCGGCCCGGGCGGTGCGCCGCGCTTCGGCCTTATCGCCCATGCGGCGGATGGTGTCGGCACCCGGGCCGACGAAAATCAGGCCCGCCTCGACCACCGCCTGGGCAAAGGCGGCGTTCTCCGAGAGGAAGCCATAACCGGGGTGGATGGCATTGGCGCCGCTGTCCCGCGCGGCTTGCAGCAGAGCCTCGGCGTTCAGATAACTCTTGTCGGCGCGGGCCGGGCCGATGATCCGCACCTCGTCGGCCAGACGGGCCGGCAGCGACTGGGCGTCGGCCTCGCTGCACGCGGCCACGGTGGGAATGCCCAAGGCCTGGGCCGCGCGGATGATGCGTACGGCGATCTCGCCGCGGTTAGCCACCAGCAGCTTGTGGATGGAGTTGCTCATCGTCCGGCCCTCACACGTCGGTTTCGATCACGGCCAGCAATTGCCCCGGCTCCACCGGGTCACCGTCCTCGGCGTGGAACGCCAGCACCCGACCGCCCTGGTCGGAGGTCAATTCGGAGAACTGTTTCATCACCTCCACCAGCCCGATCACGGCACCGGCTTGCACACGGTCACCGGCGTTGGCGTAGTTGTCGGCATCCGGGCTTGGTTTGCGGTAGAAGGTGCCGGGCAAAGGGGAAAGCACGTGATATTCGGCCATTTCTATTCCTCTTGTAGTCATTGTCTAGGCAGGCGAAGTAAGGGAGGGCTCAGCGCGGCGCTCTGACGGCGATGCCCGCAGCATCCAGGCGCGCGCGGGTGCGCTGGACCAGGGCCAGGGCTCCGGGCGTGTCGCTGTGGATGCACACCGAGTCGAAGGCGATCGGGATGTCTTTGCCATCGACGGTCTGCACCACGCCTTCCTGGCAGGCACGCAGCACCTTGTCGGCGACCTGTTCCGGGTCCAGCGCAGTGATCCGGCGGATGAACACGATGGAGCCGGAAGCGTCGTAGTCGCGGTCGGCGTAGAACTCGCGCACCACCGGCTGGCCCAGCTCCTGGGCGATGCGACAGATGACCGAGCCGTCCATGCAGAACAGCAGCAGTTCGGGATCGAGGCGACGCAGGGTTTCGATGAACAGGCGGGCGGCGCCCTCGTCACGCGCCAGGTGCATGTACAGCGCGCCGTGAGGCTTGATGTGCTGCAGGCGCAGGCCCTGCAGGCGGGCGAATTCACGCAGCGCGCCGAGCTGGTAGAGCATGTCGTTCACCAGCTCCTGAGCAGGCGCATTGATGTGCCGACGACCGAAACCCACCAGGTCACGGAAGCCCGGATGAGCGCCGATGGCTACGCCATGGCGCTTGGCCAGCTCAACGGTGCGTTGCATGGTGTTGGGATCGCCGGCGTGGAAGCCGGTGGCGATATTGGCGGTGCTGATCAGCGGCATGATCGCTTCGTCGACGCCATCGCCAATGGTCCATGGGCCAAATCCTTCGCCCATGTCGGAATTGAGGTCGACCTCAGTCATCGCTTGCTTGCCTCTTGTTGTCGGATGTCGATGGAGCCGACGTTAAAAGGCACCCTAGGTATTGGGAAGATTTATTATTCGATAGACTGAGTTCTGAAAAATCGATACCCCCTGACAGGTCTCTACCATGGCATTCACGCTGCGCCAGGTCCGCTATTTCGTCGCCACCGCCGAGGTCGGGCAGATATCCCAGGCCGCCATCCACCTGAGCATTTCCCAGTCGGCGGTCACCAGCGCCATCCAGGAACTGGAGAGCCTGCTCGGCGTCAGCCTGTTCATCCGCTCGCCGCAAGGCATGACCCTGACCGACAGCGGCCGGCACTTCCTCAACCACGCCTACTCCATCCTGCGCAGTGTCGAGGACGCGCTGAAAAGCCCGCTGCCGGATACCAGCATCGAGGGCAGCCTGAGCGTGGCCGCCAGTTACACGGTGATGGGCTACTTCCTGCCCTATCACCTGCAGCGGCTCGCGCAGTGGTACCCGGGCATCCAGCTGAACCTCTTCGAGCAGGAGCGCGAAACCATCGAGCGCGGCCTGCTGGAAGGCCAGTTCGACATGGCGGTGGTGCTGACCGCCAACCTGCAGCACCCGGAGATCGCCGCCGAAACCCTGTTCAGCTCGGAACGGCGCCTCTGGCTGCCCAATCGCCACCCGCTCAGCGAGCGGCCCTCGGTGGGCTTGGAGGACGTCGCCCGCGAGCCCTTCATCATGCTGACGGTGGACGAAGCCGATCAGACCGCCCTGCGTTATTGGGACAGCAGCCACCTGCAGCCCAGGGTGATCCTGCGCACCAGTTCGGTGGAGGCGGTGCGCAGCATGGTGGCGAACGGCTCGGGCGTGGCCATCCTCTCCGACCTGGTTTACCGGCCCTGGTCACTGGAGGGGCGACGTATCGAAACCCTGTCGCTGAACGACCCTGTGCCGCCGATGAGCGTCGGGCTGGCCTGGCGTCGCGACCTGGAGTTCAGCGAACCGATGAAAGCCTTCCGCGAATATTTCCGGCACTCTTTCCTGGCCCCGCAACTGAGCAGTTCGCGGCGCTGAACCTGGCATGATTGGCAGGTTCAAACCATCAGCCTGACGCTAAAGGAGCACCACACCGCAATGCGTACCGAAGGATTCTTCGATTGGCTCGGCCATCTGCTGGGCTCGATCATCCGTTTTTTCGTCGAGCTGCTGTCAGGCGCACTCGGCGGCATCAGCGATGCCATCGACGACTTCGTCCACGGCATGGCGCGCGCCATTGGCATGGACGTCTCGTTCTTCAGTCTGATCCTGCTGGTGATCGGCCTGTTGCTGCTCTATGCCGGCATCCGCGCCCTGATACGTCGCTCGATCATCGGAGGGTTGATTCTCACCTTCCTCGGCCTGGTGGTGATGAGCTGGCTGATCGCCTGACCCGCGTCCCAAGGAGGGGACCATGCATCCATGGCTCACGCGACTCTGGCAGCGACGCCCGGCCTGGCTGACGCCCAGCCCGGTCTGCCTTCTCTGTGGAGGCACGGGTGTTGACCTTCCGATCTGTGCCGGCTGCGAGGCCGAACTGCCCTGGCTGGGAGGACACTGCTCGATCTGCGCCCTGCCCCTACCCACCCTCGATCTGCCCTGCGGCGAATGCCTGAAACGCCTGCCGCCATTCACACGAGTGGAAGTCCCATGGCGCTATGGCTTCCCGGTGGACAGCCTGATCACCCGTTTCAAGCACCAGGGCCAGTGGCCCATGGGCCGCCTGCTGGCCGAGTTGCTGGGCCGCCACTTGGCTCACGCCTACAGCGAAGGCCTTCCGCGCCCCACCGCCCTGCTGCCGGTGCCATTGGCTCCGCGACGGCTGCGCCAGCGCGGTTTCAATCAGGCACAGATGCTCGCACGCTGGCTCGGCGACGACCTGGGTCTCACCGTGCGGGCCAACTGGCTTCAGCGCATCAGCGAAACTCCCGCCCAGCAGGGACTGGACGCCAAGGCCCGCCGCCGCAACCTGCGCCAGGCCTTCGATCTGGCCACCGATGCGCAACCGGCCGGCCTGCACCTGGCCATAGTCGACGACGTGCTGACCACCGGCACGACTGCACACTACCTGGCGCGGCTGCTCAAGCACCACGGCGCCGAGCGGGTCGACATCTACTGCCTGGCACGTACGCCCAGCCCCGGCAACTCATGAGCCGGCCGAACCCTTGACTTGCCGGTCAGGCTCCAGCAGCCTGCGCGCCATACCCCCAGACGAACCCATCCCATGAACCTGTCCACCACCCTCGCCCAGCAACTCGCCCGTCGACCGCAGCGCGTGGCCCTGCTCGAGCAGATCGCCGTGCAAGGCTCGATCACCCGTGCCGCCAAGGCAGCAGGGCTGAGCTACAAGGCCGCCTGGGATGCTATCGACGAGTTGAACAACCTCGCCGGGCGGCCGTTGGTGGAACGCACCGTCGGCGGCAAGGGCGGCGGCGGGGCGCGACTCTCAGCCGAGGGCGAGCGTTTGCTGGCGCTCTACAAACGCCTGGAAAGCCTGCAAGCGCGCCTGCTGGAAAGCGCCGAAAGCGAGCAAGACCTAGAGCTGCTCGGCCGCCTGATGCTGCGTACCAGCGCGCGCAACCAGCTCAGCGGGCGCGTGGTCGCCATCCAGCCGCAGGGGCGCAATGACCTGGTGGAGATCGAACTTGCCGGCAGCGCCCGTATCCAGGCGCAGATCACCCGCGACAGCACCGAAAAGCTCGAGCTGACGGCAGGGCGCGGTGTCGTCGCCCTGATCAAGGCCGGTTGGCTGAGCTTGCAGGCGCTGTCGAGCCCGGCCGATCCGCAGCTGAACCAACTGGAAGGCTGGATCGAGCAGATCCTGCCTGCCGACGACGGCCCCAGTGAAGTCCGCATCGGCATGGCGAGCGGTCTGACTCTATGCGCGCTGGTGGAGCCCGAATTGCTTGCGAAGCTGGGACTTCAAGGCGGCGATCCGGTGCGTGCCCAGTTCGCACCTGGCCAGGTTCTGCTCGGCACGCCGCTGTAGGAGCGAGCCTGCTCACCAGTGCTGCCGATCTTCGCGAGCAAGCTCGCTCCTACAGGGATAGACTGGGTGCCCTGATGACGGAGCCGCGCATGTCCCATCCCTTCGATGACCTCACCCCCGACCTGGTGCTCGATGCCGTCGAAAGCCTCGGCTACCTCAGCGACGCTCGAATCCTCGCACTGAACAGCTACGAGAACCGCGTCTACCAGGTCGGCATCGAAGACAGCGAGCCGCTGATCGCCAAGTTCTACCGCCCGCAGCGCTGGAGCGATGCGGCGATCCGCGAAGAACACAGCTTCAGCGCCGAACTGGCCGAGTGCGAAGTGCCAGTCGTGGCGCCGCTGGTGTGCGACGGGCAAAGCCTCTTCGAACATGCCGGCTTCCGCTTCGCCCTGTTCCCCCGGCGGGGCGGCCGCGCGCCCGAACCCGGCAATCTCGACCAACTCTACCGCCTCGGTCAGCTCCTCGGACGCTTGCACGCCGTGGGCGCGACACGGCACTTCGAGCACCGTGAGACGCTGACGGTGGAAAACTTCGGTCACCAATCCCTGGCCACCCTGCTGGACGGCGGCTTCATCCCGCGCAGCCTGCTGCCGGCCTATGAGTCGGTCGCTCGCGACCTGCTCAAGCGCATCGACAAGCTGTTCAGTGAAACGCGCTTCCAGCCGATCCGCCTGCACGGCGATTGCCACCCCGGCAACCTGCTGTGCCGCGACGACGTCTTCCACGTGGTCGACCTCGACGATTGCCGCATGGGCCCGGCGGTGCAGGATCTGTGGATGATGCTGGCCGGTGACCGCTTCGAGCGCACCGGGCAACTCGCCGAGCTGATCGACGGCTACCAGGAATTCCACGATTTCGACTCGCGTGAGTTGCCACTGATCGAAGGCCTGCGCGCCCTCCGCCTGATGCACCACAGCGCCTGGATCGCCCGCCGCTGGGACGATCCAGCCTTCCCGATGCACTTCTCCTGGTTCGGTAGCGAACGCTACTGGGGCGACCAGATCCTGACCCTGCGCGAACAACTGTCGGCGCTGGACGAAGAGCCGCTGAAGCTGTTCTGACCCGAAATATTGGTCAGTCCGTAAGCCTGCGGAGCGGCCTTTGCAGGAGCGAGCTTGCCCGCGAACCCGGCGGCAAGGAGTTCGCCAGCAAGCTGGCTCCTACTGGGGTCGCAACCATGTAAAGGTTGCCGGCGTAAAGCAGCCTTTACGCTTTCCGATTGCACAGGCTTGCGGAAAAAACCTGAGCACACAGACAAGCCCCGACAGCGCCCACTAGAATGATGGCCCACTCGTTAGCTGCCTAATCAAGGACCGCACATGGCAACCGCCGACCCGCGTCGCGGGTACATCCTGGGACTGACCGCCTACATCATCTGGGGCCTGTTTCCGCTCTACTTCAAAGTCATCCAGAGCGTTCCGGCACTGGAAATCATCGTTCATCGCGCCCTCTGGTCAGCCGTGTTCGGCGCGCTGCTCCTGCTGGTGTGGAAGCATCCCGGCTGGCTGCGCGAACTGCGCGACAACCCCAAGCGTTTCGGGGTGCTGGCGGCCAGCGGCATCTTGATCGCCGGTAACTGGCTGGTCTATGTCTGGGCGGTGAACAACGGTCGCATGCTCGAGGCGAGTCTCGGTTACTACATCAACCCGCTGATCAACGTGCTGCTGGGGATGCTGATCCTCGGCGAGCGCCTGCGAAGGCTGCAGTGGCTGGCAGTGCTGCTGGCCGCCGTCGGCGTGGCGCAGCAGATCTGGCAGGTGGGTGCGCTGCCATGGGTCTCGCTAACCCTGGCGCTGACCTTCGGATTCTACGGTCTGATCCGCAAGCAAGCGCCAGTGGCCGCCCTGCCGGGCCTGGTGGTGGAAACCTGGCTGCTGCTGCCGCTGGCCATCGGCTGGCTGCTGCTCAGCCCGAATGCGGCTTCGTCCCAGGCTGCGTTCTGGAGCACGCCAGAAGCCCTCTGGCTGGTTGCCGCGGGCCCCATCACCCTGGTTCCGCTGGTGTGCTTCAACGCCGCCGCACGCCACCTGCCCTACACCACGCTGGGTTTTCTCCAGTACCTGGCGCCGACCCTGGTGATGCTGCAGGCGATCTTCCTGTTCGACGAGCATTTCGACCCGAGCAAACTCCTGGCCTTCTGCTTCATCTGGGCGGGACTTGCGATCTACAGCGTCGATGCCTGGCTTACCCTGCGGCGCAACGCCTGAACTCCTCATGGATGGGTGGATGTCGCTTTAACATCCACCCACTCGGCTGGCTTCAACGTCGCCGCTGGATCGCTGCGGCGAATCCATTGCCGCGCTGCCAGGAGCACACTCACTTTTCCTTATGCAGGTTCAGCTCCACCATCAACTCATCCGCCAGGGTCTCCAACTTGGCCTGCAACACGTCCAGCGACAAGGATAGCGGCACGGCTAGGACCGCCTCGGCATGGAACAGCGGTTCGCTGCTCATCGGCGCCGGGGCCACCTCGGTGACCAGGCTTTCCAGGTTGACGCCCAGTTCGGAAAGCAGCCGGGTGATGTCGCGGACAATCCCAGGCCGGTCATTGCCGACCAGGTCCAGCAGGATCGGTTTCCAGGTGCAGGCCGGCTCGATCCCGCTTTGCGCCAGCATCACGCGGATGCCGTGGGCATTCAGGCTTTGCAGACCCTCGACCAGTTCGTCGTAGCCCTCGGCCGGCACCGCCACCCGTAGAATGCCGGCGAACTGCCCAGCCATGCGTGACATGCGACTTTCCAACCAGTTTCCGCCATGGGCTGCGATGCACTGGGCGATGCGTTCGACCAGCCCGGGCTGATCCGGTGCGATGACCGTAAGTACCAGATGATCCACGCTCGACTCCTCGTTGGGGAACTGACAGCCAGCCTAGGCCAGACTCAGCCAGTAGGTGAAGAAGACCTCGTCGCGCACATAGCCGAGCCGCTCATAAAGCGCCTGGCCAGCTAGATTGGTCTTCGCGGTTTCCAGTTGCAGGCCACAGGCGCCAGTCGCCTCGGCATGGGCGCGTGCCGCATTCATCAAGGCTTCACCAACGCCGTGACGGCGCGCCGGGGGCACAACATAAAGATCGCTCAACAGCCAGGCCGGCGCCATCGCCAGCGATGAATGAAACGGGTAAAGCTGGATGAAGCCCAGAGCTGCCCCTGCGTCATCGCGGGCGATGAACAGGGTCGAGTCGCGTCGCTGCAGCCGATCATCGAGAAACGCACGCACGGCAGGGAGTGGCTTGGGCACTTCATAGAACTCAAGGTAGCCGACGAACAGTTCGGAGAGATCATCAAGATCACTATAGGTGGCGAGGCGGACAGGCATGGCATGACTCCGGGCAAGGCTCGACGGAGTATAGGAAATGCCTGAACGACTGCCTGAAATCCACACCCATGGAGCATGCGACGGCCTGTCGCAGTTCAATCGAAAAATAAATCGTGTACATTTTTCAGATTTAACTGGAACAATGAGCCAGTTTTTTGAGAACATTCTGCCCGCTGCCGTGACCGTAAACCAGCTTTTAGTCGTATAGCGACGCAAGCCCACTGATTTTCGCGGCAGCTTCATGTAGTATGCCGCGCTTCGGACTACAAGAAGGGAAACCCCTAGTCCGAGCGGATATTGAGCAGAGTGAGGCAAGCAATGACTGAGCGCGTTCAAGTCGGTGGCCTTCAGGTCGCCAGAGTCCTGTTCGACTTCGTGAACAACGAAGCCATCCCCGGATCCGGCATTGCCGCCGATAAGTTCTGGGCCGGTGTGGAAGCCGTCATCAATGACCTGGCTCCGAAGAACAAAGCCCTCCTCGCCAAACGCGATGAACTGCAGGCCAAGATCGATGCCTGGCACCAGGCACGCGCCGGCCAGGCCCATGATGCCGTGGCCTACAAGGCATTCCTCCAGGAAATCGGCTACCTGCTGCCGGAGCCAGCCGACTTCCAGGCCAGCACCCAGAACGTCGACGAAGAGATCGCCCTCATGGCTGGCCCGCAGCTGGTGGTGCCGGTGATGAATGCACGCTTCGCCCTGAACGCCGCCAACGCCCGCTGGGGTTCGCTCTACGATGCCCTCTACGGCACCGACGCGATCAGCGAAGAAGGCGGCGCCGAGAAGGGCAAGGGCTACAACAAGGTCCGTGGCGACAAGGTCATTGCCTTCGCCCGCGCCTTCCTCGATGAGGCCGCGCCGCTGGAAGGCGCCTCCCACGTCGACGCCACCGCTTATGTAGTGAAGAACGGCCAACTGACTGTCAGCCTGAAGAACGGCAGCGAAACCGGCCTGAAGAACGCCGGCCAGTTCGTCGCCTTCCAGGGTGACGCCGCCAAACCGGCCGCCGTGCTGCTGAAGAACAACGGCCTGCACTTCGAGATCCAGATCGACCCCACCAGCGCTATCGGCCAGACCGACGCCGCCGGCGTGAAAGACGTGCTGATGGAGTCCGCGCTGACCACCATCATGGACTGCGAAGACTCCGTCGCCGCTGTCGATGCCGACGACAAGGTCGTGGTCTACCGCAACTGGCTGGGCCTGATGAAGGGCGACCTCGCTGAAGAAGTCAGCAAGGGCGGCCAGAGCTTCACCCGCACCATGAACCCCGACCGCGTCTACACCAAGGCCGATGGCTCCGAACTGACCCTGCACGGCCGCAGCCTGCTGTTCGTGCGCAACGTCGGCCACCTGATGACCAACCCGGCCATCCTCGACGCCGCTGGCAATGAAGTACCGGAAGGCATTCAGGACGGCCTGTTCACCGGCCTGATCGCGCTGCACAACCTCAAGGGCAACACCAGCCGCAAGAACACCCGCACCGGCTCGATGTACATCGTCAAGCCGAAGATGCACGGCCCGGAGGAAGTGGCCTTCGCCACCGAAATCTTCAGCCGCGTGGAAGACGTGCTGGGCCTGGCGCGCAACACCTTGAAAGTCGGCATCATGGATGAAGAGCGCCGCACCACCATCAACCTCAAGGCCTGCATCAAGTCCGCTGCCGAGCGCGTCGTCTTCATCAACACCGGCTTCCTCGACCGTACCGGTGACGAAATCCACACCTCCATGGAAGCCGGTGCCATGGTGCGCAAGGGCGCCATGAAGACCGAGAAGTGGATCGGTGCCTACGAGAACAACAACGTCGACGTCGGCCTGGCCACTGGCCTGCAAGGCCGCGCGCAGATCGGAAAGGGCATGTGGGCCATGCCGGACCTGATGGCAGGCATGCTCGAGCAGAAGATCGGCCACCCTCTGGCCGGCGCCAACACCGCCTGGGTCCCCTCACCCACCGCGGCTACCCTGCACGCACTGCACTACCACAAGGTCGACGTGTTCGCCCGCCAGGCAGAACTCGCCAAACGCGCACCGGCGTCGGTGGACGACATCCTGACCATCCCGCTGGCGCCGAATACCAACTGGAGCGCGGAAGAGATCCAGAACGAACTGGACAACAACGCCCAGGGCATTCTCGGTTATGTAGTGCGCTGGATCGACCAGGGCGTCGGCTGCTCCAAGGTACCGGACATCAACGATGTCGGCCTGATGGAAGACCGCGCTACCCTGCGTATCTCCAGCCAACTGCTGGCCAACTGGCTGCGCCACGGCGTGGTCACCCGCGAGCAGATCGTCGAGAGCCTGGAGCGCATGGCATCCGTGGTCGACCGGCAGAACGCCAACGATCCGCTGTACCGTCCGATGGCGCCGAACTTCGCCGACAACGTGGCCTTCCAGGCTGCGCTGGAACTGGTCGTAGAAGGCACCAAGCAGCCCAACGGCTACACCGAGCCGGTACTGCACCGCCGCCGTCGCGAGTTCAAGGCGAAGTACGGCCTGTAAGCTGCGCGATATGAAAAACCGCCCTTCCGGGCGGTTTTTCTTTGTGTCACAGAAACCTTTCCCTGTAGTGCGAGTTCATTCTCGAAGCAGGCCCTACGCCTGCCTGTGAATTCCATGGGCCTCTGCGTTTCCCTTGGCGGATGAATTCGCACCCGCACTGCCCAAATCGCAGGCACAAAAAAAGGTTCTTCGCAGAACCTGGGGGAAGAGCGAGTTGACAGTCGGGGAAGCGGGTAAATTGGCAGTCGCCAAACATCCCAACCCCCACACCTTGCTGCCACCGTGCATCCTATTGATCTTGCCGCTTTCTGGCCGGGCTACGAGGTCGTCGCCTGTCGCCAATCCACTCACGACACCCTGTTGATCCACGAGCAGCAGCACATCCGCCAGGTGCGGGATCGTGACCTGCAGGATCAGCGCGTCCTGCTACAACTGCCGGTGCGTCGCGTCGACTGCCTGTACTGCGGACGCGTATCCGAGCGGATCGACTGTCTGGCGCCGGCTTCCCGCCTTCCCCGGAAAGCAGCCTGCAACACCTCCTTGGCGGACTTGTCGGGCGGAGTGACATATCGAAGGCGCGCGAAACCTTGTAGGAGCCAGCTTGCTGGCGAATGGCGCATGTTCGCCAGCAAGCTGGCTCCTACAGAGAGAGCTGTCAACTCGCCTCTCCCCCAGATTCCGCGATGAACCCAAAAAAACCGCCCTTCCGGGCGGCTTCTTCAAGCGCTCTTCAGCGCAATGACCTTCGCTTTGGCTTTCGTCTGCCTGGGACGCACCGGGGGCGGTGGTGCCTTGGGAGGCTCTGGTGGAGCACCAAACTCGATGTCTGCGAGGTTGACCAGCCGGTTGACGTCCACAGGCTTGAGCAGGAAATCCACCACCTTCATGTGCATGGCTTCGATAGCGTCCTCGACATCGGCATGAGCCGAGATGATGACTACGGGCAGGCTCGCGCGCGCCGACTGGCGCACTTGGCGCACCAGTTCCAGGCCGCTACCGCATTGCATGTGCAGCTCGGTGATCATCAGACCGATGGAAGGTCGGGTAACCAGCAGCGCCAGAGCCTGCTCACCGCTGTCGGCAGTGATGCAAGGGATGCCCTGCGATACCAGCTGGTCAGCCAAGGCATCACGTCCCGCCTCGTCGTCGTCAACCAACAGAACGCTGGGCGGCGCACTGGGTACACGCATGATTTCGTCGAGCGCTTGCAGCTCGGCATCCGTCAACAAATCACCGTAACTCATCTTAGAATCCTCAAGGTGCCATCCATAGCAGGCCTTGCGAGCCAGTAAAAACATTTAGCACGGAATCCGCGGGTCAGATGCCTGAAAGCCCTAATGAGTTCCATTACCATGAAACTTCCCGCCGAACGGTAAGAAACCTCCGACGCTCAACCACCTAGACTTAGGTCCAATGGGCGAAAGTTCGGGCTCCCCGCAGCATGAAGCCATCCTCGATAGAACAGGCACGCCCATGACCCAGGCAGATGCCTTTGCCCAAGCCGGCAAACAGGCGGTAATGCAGAACATCCACGGCACCATGGAGCTCCTGCAGAAGTATCCACCGTTCAATCAGATGGAAACCGCCCACCTCGCCTTCATGGTCGAGCATTGCCTGCTGCGCTTCTATGCCGCTGGAGAGTCCATCATCAAGCCGCAGGATGGGCCTGTAGAGCACTTCTACATCGTCAAGCAGGGCCGGGTGGTCGGTGAACGGCCGCACAGCGCCCGGCGCGGAACCGAAACCACCTTCGAGATCGCCAGCGGCGAATGCTTCCCGCTGGCCGCACTGCTGGGCGAGCGCGCCACGCGCACCGAGCACCTGGCGGGCGAGGACACCTTCTGCCTGCTGCTGGGCAAGTCTGCCTTCGTCAAGCTGTTCGCCCTCTCCAACCCCTTTCGTGACTTCGCCCTGCGCGGAGTCAGCAGCCTGCTCGATCAGGTCAATCAGCAAGTCCAGCTCCGTGCCGTGGAAACCCTCGGCGCCCAGTACTCGCTCGATACACGCCTGGGCGAACTGGCCGTGCGCCAGCCGGTCGCCTGCCCTCCCGGCCTGCCCCTGCGTGATGCCGTGCGATTGATGCACGAACAGCAGGTGGGCAGTATTGTGATCGTCGGTTCCGACAGGCGACCCCTGGGCATTTTCACCCTGCGCGATCTGCGCCGCGTCATCGCCGATGCCAGCGCCGACCTGAGCCAGCCAATCAGAGAGCTCATGACCCAGGCCCCGTTCCACCTACCGCCGACCTCCAGCGCCTTCGACGCGGCCATTGCCATGACCGAGCGGCACATCGCCCATGTCTGCGTGGTGGAGAACGAACGCCTGGTCGGCGTGGTTTCCGAACGCGACCTGTTCTCCCTGCAGCGCGTCGACCTGGTACACCTGGCCCGCACTATTCGTCATGCTGGTCGCGTCGAAACCCTCGCCGCCCTGCGCAGTGAAATCCAGCGCCTGGTGGACAGCATGCTCGCCCACGGCGCCAGCTCGACCCAGATCACCCACATCATCACCCTGCTCAACGACCACACCGTGTGCCGGGTCATCGAGCTGGCGCTGGAAAAACTGGGCGACCCTGGCGTGCCCTTCACCTGGCTGTGCTTCGGCAGCGAAGGGCGCTGCGAACAGACCCTGCACACCGACCAGGACAACGGCATCCTCTTCGAGGCCCGTGATGCCGCCGAGGCTGCGGCCATTCGCGGACGGCTGCTGCCACTGGCCGAACACGTCAACAAAGCATTGGCACAGTGCGGTTTCGATCTGTGCAAGGGCGGCATCATGGCCGGCAACCCGGAGCTCTGCCTCTCGCGCACGGAATGGAGCCGTCGCTTCGCCGGGTTCGTCCGCGAGGCGACACCGGAGAGCCTGCTGGGCTCGAGCATCTACTTCGACCTGCGCGCCGTCTGGGGCCCCACCGAAGGCTGTGAGGCCCTGCACAGCGAGCTGCTCATCCAGATCGCCGACAACAGCCTGTTCCAGCGCTTGATGGCCGAAAACGCGCTGCGCCAGCGCCCTCCAGTGGGGCGTTTCCGCGACTTCGTGGTCGCTCGCAAAGGGGCCGAGAAAGATACCCTGGATCTCAAGGTGCAAGGCCTGACGCCCTTCGTCGACGGGGCACGCTTGCTGGCCCTGGCTCACGGCATCGACGCCTGCAACACCCTCGATCGACTGCGCGTGCTGGTCAGCCGCGGGGTCATCGATGCCCAGGACGGCGGAGCCTTTGAGGAGGCCTATCACTTCATCCAGCTCACCCGCATGCAGCAGCACCAGCTCCAGGCACGGCAAGGCCTGCCCTACTCCAACCGGCTCGATCCGGACAGCCTCAACCACCTCGACCGGCGCATCCTGCGCGAGTCGTTCCGCCAGGCCCAGCGCCTGCAGAGCAGCCTCGCGCTGCGCTACCAGCTATGAGCGGATTCCCCTGGTTCACCCGCCGCAAGCCCCTCGACCCGGCCATAGCCGAACGTCGAGACCAGCTGCCTGCACCCGCCACCCTGGATGATCGCCCGCTCCGCGAGCAGCGTTTCGTCGTCCTCGACCTGGAAACCAGCGGCCTGAACATGAGCCGTGACCTGGTGCTTTCGATTGGCGCCGTGACCATCGAAGACGGTGCCATCGACCTCGGCAGTCAGTTCGAATCCACCCTCCAGCGTGACGCCGGCAAACCCAGCGCCAGTGTGCTGATCCACGGCATCGCTCCCAGCGCCCTGGCCGCTGGCGTGGATCCGGCTGAAGCCCTGCTCGATTTCATGGAGTTTCTCGGCGACAGTCCGATCCTTGCCTTCCACGCCACTTTCGACCAGCGCATGCTGACCCGCGCGCTCAAGCAGGATCTCGACTACCGCCTGCGCCACTGCTTCCTCGACGTCGCCGAACTGGCGCCGATGCTCTGCCCCGAAGCCGGCATTCGCAACGGTGGCCTGGACGACTGGATTGACCACTTCGGCCTGCAGGTTCAGCAACGTCACCACGCCAGCGCCGATGCGCTGGTGACCGCGGAGATAGCCCTGATTCTCTTCAGCCTAGCCCGCCGCCAAGGCCTTGACAGCCCAGCTGCCCTGGCCTCTGCCCTCGCCCGTAGGCAACGCCGACTGCAAGCCCCGGCGTTGTGACAGCCTGCCCGGCCGCTCGCCAATACGGTATAACTTGGCTGTCAAACGCCCCTGTTGCCGAGGACTCCGCATGAGCGCCAGCCTGACCCTCTACCACTCCCCCACCTCACCCTACGTGCGCAAGGTGATGGTGCTGTTGCACGAAACCGGTCAGTTGGACGCGGTGACCCTGCGCGGCGTGCAGCTCTCCCCGGTGCACCCGAGCACGGAGCTGAACGAGCACAACCCGGCCGGCAAGATTCCAGCCCTGGTGCTCCCCGATGGCAGCGTGCTGCATGACAGCCGGGTGATCCTCGACTACCTCGACCACCAGCATCAGGGCACGCCGCTGATCCCCCGCGAGGGGCCCGCTCGCTGGCGCCGGCTGACTCTCGCCTCGCTGGCCGACGCGATGCTCGACGCTGCCGTCCTCACCCGCTACGAGACGTTCCTGCGGCCCGAGGACAAGCGCTGGGATGATTGGGTGCTGGGCCAGTTCAGCAAGATCGACCGTTCCCTGGAGGTCTTCGAGCAAGCCTCTGGCGAGCTTGAGAAACACTTCGACGTCGCCGCCATCAGCCTCGCCTGTGCGCTCGGCTACCTGGACTTCCGCATGCCCGACCTGAACTGGCGCCGTGACTGCCCCCGGCTGGCCGCCTGGTATTCAGCCGTCAGCCTGCGTCCCTCCCTGCAAGCCACCACACCGACCCCCTGATCAGTCCGTCTGTGTTGGAGGGCGGCCGGGCTGCTTCGCAGGCAGCAGCCCGGCTGGGTTGGCAGAGCCAATGGCTCAAGCCCCGCGGATGTACTGTTCCAGATGCTGGATCAGGCTTTCCTGCTCGGCGGTGATATCGCGCACCAGATCTCGGATGGAGAGCAGCCCCACCAACTTGCCGTTGTCCAGCACCGGCAGGTGGCGCAAGTTCTTCTCGGTCATCAGTTGCATGCAGTACTGGTTACTGTCACGCGGGGCGACCACGAACAGATTGGAGGTCATGACCTCCTCGATGCCGGTGGCGTAGGCGGAGCGCTCCAATGCAGCCACACGACGCACGAAGTCACGCTCGGTAACGATACCGACCAACTCGCCGGCTTCCATCACCACCAATGCTCCGATGTCCTTCTCGGCCATCAGCAAGGCGGCTTCCAGCACAGTCGTCGTCGGGCTGACGCTGAAGATTTGGGTATGGGACTTGGCTCTGAGTATCTCGGCAACGGTTTTCATGCACGGGCTCCTGGGTGTCTGTAGTTCTTGTAGCCCAGCGTCGGCGCTTGGACGAGTGCCGAATCAAGAATCAAGCCAAAAGCTGTTTACGAAATGGCGACACCCAACGACAAGCAGGGCGCCTTTGCCGATCACTTATAGACGATGCACGCTCGCCCGGGCGCCGCGAGGCGGCAGTCGCTTATCAATCCGCGACCGCAGGCAACGACGACCAGAGCAGAGCACCACACGAGTTGAAGCGCAAGAGCCTCAGGGTGGTGCTTCTGCGCCCTGAGGTTGGGCGCTCCGTGTAGAAGGAACGCTCGGATCCCTGAACTGGAAGGCCGCCCAACGTGTCGAGCAGCCTCGTCCGCTCATATCAGCATTGCGGTTTTCCGGCAGCAAACTTCTGCCCCGGATAGACGGCAGCCTTGAACTCGCGCAGAGCCTTGGCGCCGATCAGCAAGGGGTAGTTGAAGCTGCTGCGGTCGGCAAGGTTGACCTCCACCGTGCGTTTCACGCCCCCCAGGCACATTTCCATGTCCACCACCGGGCGCTTGGACACTTCCGCAGAGGGTGCCTCGTCCTCCTCGCTCTGCTCGCCGGCGCGGTTCTTGATCTTGCTCATGCGCGACAGTCGATGCTCGAAGACAGTGTCGTCCGCGTCCCTGGTGGCCAGTCGAAAGCGTACCCAGTCCTCACCGTCGCGCGTGAAGCGCTCGATATCCTTCGCCGACAGCGAAGCGGTCAAAGCCCCTGTGTCCATCTTGGCCTTCAGGGTCTGGCCGATCTCCGGCAGCCGCACGTACTCGTAGCGGCCGTAGAGAGTAGGCTCCTCGGTGGCGAACACCGGCAGGGCCACCAGTGACAGCAGGGCAATCAGACGTTTCAAGAAGCTTCTCCTCGTCAATGACTACGATTTTCGGACTGACCTAGCGGCCAATGGTTCGACGGTGCGCTCCACTAGGCAAGGTATTTCGCCCGCGAGCGCGCCGACTTTCACACTGCGTGTCTCTGGCTCGCGAGCTGGCCATCGGCTTGGGCGCTTCCCATTCCCTGCGTATCATGGCGCTCAAACAACAGGCCGAGGAGCCAAGGAGCCATGCGGGCACTGCTGACCGGAATTGCCACCACCCTGCTGTTGCTGCTCAACACCCTGACTCTGATCGGCCCGATGCTGCTGATCGCCCTGCTCAAGGTTGTCCTGCCCGGCCAGCGCCTGCGCGACGCCTGCTCGCGTGGCGTCATGTGGGTCGCCGAAGCCTGGGCCGAGAACGACAAGCGCATTTTTGCCGCCCTCATCCCGACGCACTGGGACATCCGTGGCGGCGATAGGCTGCGCAAAGACACTTCCTACCTGGTCATCAGCAACCACCAGTCCTGGGTCGACATCCCGGCGCTGGTGCAGGCTTTCAATCGCAAGGCGCCCTACTTCAAGTTCTTCCTGAAAAAAGAGCTGATCTGGGTTCCATTCCTTGGGCTAGCCTTCTGGGCGCTGGACTACCCCTTCATGAAGCGCTACTCCAAGGCCTTCCTCGAAAAACATCCGGAGATGAAGGGCAAGGACCTGGAAATCACCAAGGCGGCCTGCGAGAAGTTCAAGCGCCTGCCGGTCACCGTGGTCAACTACCTGGAAGGCACCCGCTGCACCCCCGCCAAGCAGGCTCGGCAAGGGTCGCCCTACCGACACTTGCTGAAGCCGAAGTCCGGCGGTGTCGCCTTCGTACTCGCGGCGCTGGGCGAGCAATTGGACGCCATCCTCGACGTCACCCTAGTCTACCCTGGCAACGGCGTCCCCGGCTTCTGGACCCTGCTCAGCGGTCAGGTGCCCCGGGTCATCGTCGACATCCAGACCCGCGAACTGAACCCGGCCCTGTGGCAGGGTGACTACGAGAACGATGCCAAATTCCGCCAGTCCGTCCAGGGCTGGGTCAACCAATTATGGGAAGAGAAAGATGCGCGCATCGACCAATTGCGCGCAGAGCTGAACAGAAACGCCTGAACGGGCACCTCAGGTCGAGGTGCCATTTACCACCGGCGCGACCGGCACCAAAGGCTGCAGGCCCGGATTGACCTGGGGCGTGGTCCACTTCCAGATATTGCCGAGGTTCTGCAGCAGTGAACTGGTCAGGCCCTGTTGGCCGAGGAACGACAGGATCAGCGGTGCGAACTGGGCGATCAGGCCGCCATCCATGCCCAGGTTGCCAAAGGCCTGGGTGACGTCGGCCATGTTGTTCATCTGACCGGCCAGCACACCGGGCTGGTTGCCCAGGCCACCGGTCGCCGGTTGCCCGAGCAAACCGCCCAAGCCACCCAATCCATTGAGCAGCCCCATGGTGTTGGGATCGGTCAACAGACCGACTCCCGGTACCGCTTGATCGAGTTGGGCAAACTCGTCGGCCGGCAGGTTATTGCGTGCCAGGCCGAACAACGCCGCGGCGCCGCCAATGGCCTGCTCCGGGGTGATCTGCAATTGGCCGCCCAACTGGTTCACCAAAGCTGCGGTTTCCGCCGGCGCTATGCCCGGGGCGGTGCTTTGCGCTGTTCCTGTCCCGGCGCCACTCGCTGCCGCGGCGGACACCACATCGCTGAGGGTAACGGCGAATACCGGGCTGGCCGCCAACGTCAGCAAAGTGGCCAGGGTCAGGATTCGGGGGGTGTGCATAGTCGACCTCGAGGATTGAGCCGTGCCGGAACACTGCGTACCGGCCGGTGAGCGGAAACTCGAGGATATGACTACGCGGAGGGGGCCAGCGTTCCCGGCATTCCGTCGGCTCATCCCACTGCCCCACCGGGTTTCGGAGAAGCACCAAAAAAAGGAGCCCGAAGGCTCCTTGAGGACAGACGCCGCGGCTGTCACACCCACGGCGTCGGGGGTACTGCAGTCGATCAGGCTGCGCTGAAGGTCTTGTGCGGGTCGATGACGAATTTCTTCGGCACGCCAGCATCGAACTCGTGGTAGCCGTTGGGGGCCTGGTCCAGGCTGATGACCTGCACGCCCACCACTTCGGCAATGTTGATGCGGTCCCACATGATGGCCTGCATCAGTGCGCGGTTGTACTTCATCACCGGGGTCTGGCCGGTGTGGAAGCTGTGGGACTTGGCCCAGCCGAGGCCGAAGCGGATGCTCAGGCTGCCGATCTTCGCCGCGGCATCGGTTGCGCCCGGGTCTTCGGTGACATAGAGGCCGGGGATACCGATCTTGCCGGCCACGCGGGTGACTTGCATCAGCGAGTTGAGCACGGTAGCCGGAGCCTCGTGCTTGGCGCCTTCATGACCGTGGCCGCGAGCTTCGAAGCCCACGGCGTCGACGGCGCAATCCACTTCCGGCTCGCCCAGCAGCGCGGCGATCTGCTCGTGCAGCGGGGTGTCCAGCGACAGGTCGGCGATCTCGAAGCCCTGTGCCTTGGCGTGGGCCAGGCGGGCGGGGTTGAGGTCGCCAACGATGACCACGGCGGCGCCCAGCAGGCGGGCGGAGGCGGCGGCGGCCAGGCCGACCGGGCCAGCGCCGGCGACGTAGACAGTGCTGCCCGGGCCGACGCCAGCGGTCACGGCGCCGTGGTAGCCAGTGGGCAGAATGTCGGAGAGGCAGGTCAGGTCACGGATCTTCTCCATGGCCTTGTCGCGGTTCGGCAGTTTCAGCAGGTTGAAGTCGGCGTAAGGGACGAGCACGTACTCGGCCTGGCCACCGGTCCAGTCGCCCATGTCGACGTAACCGTAAGCACCCCCGGCGCGGGCCGGGTTGACGGTCAGGCACACGCCAGTGTGTTGTTCCTTGCAGGAGCGGCAGCGGCCGCAGGCGACGTTGAAGGGCACGGAAACCAGGTCGCCGATTTGCAGGTTCTCGACGTCACGGCCCTTCTCGATCACCTCACCGGTGATCTCGTGGCCAAGCACCAGGCCGACCTGGGCGGTGGTACGGCCGCGCACCATGTGCTGGTCCGAGCCGCAGATATTGGTGGAAACAACTTTCAGGATGACCCCGTGCTCGATCTTGCGACCGCGCGGATCCTGCATTTTTGGATAGTCGATCTTCTGGACTTCGACCTTGCCTGCGCCGAGATAAACGACACCACGATTACCAGACATGCGTAATTCTCCTTTGTTGTTGTGAATACAAAGGCGCGACCGACGGCCGCGCGGCCTTGTACTGGAGCTTGCGTCTGTTGCTGGGCACCGCCGGTAAACCTGGCAGAGCGGTCCCCCTAAATGCTGCTGTTGCCCGGACTTCAGCCCGGGAAACTGCCCACCTCCGGTCCCGGACTGAAGTCCGGGCTACGTTCTGGCGGGCAGGGATTTCTAAGTCATGCGTTGAGCACAACCGTGCGGTTGGCGTTGAGGAACACACGGCGTTCGATGTGGTAACCCACGGCCTTGGCCAGGGTCAGGCACTCGATGTCCCGGCCCTTGGCAATCAGGTCTTCGGGGTAATGGGCGTGATCCACGGACTCCACGCCCTGGGCGATGATCGGGCCTTCGTCCAGGTCGTTGTTGATATAATGAGCGGTGGCGCCCACCAGCTTGACCCCCTTCTGATAGGCCTGGTGGTAGGGCTTGGCGCCCTTGAAGCCGGGCAGCAGGGAGTGGTGGATGTTGATCGCCCAGCCGTCCAGCTTGCGGCACAGTTCGGGCGAGAGCACCTGCATGTAGCGGGCGAGCACGACCAGTTCGGCGCCGGTCTCCTCAATCACCTGCAAGACCTTGCGCTCCTGCGCCGGCTTGTCGTTGGGATCAAGGGGGAAGTGGTAGTAGGGAATATCGTGCCAGCGGGCCAGCGGCTCGAGGTCAGGATGGTTGGATACCACCGCGACAACGTCCATGGCCAGTTGGCCAATGCGCTGACGGTAGAGCAAGTCGTTCAGGCAGTGATCGGCTTTGGACACCATCAACACCACCCTGGCGCGATAGCCCGGTGGCGTCAGCTCGGTCTGCATGTCGAAGGGTGCCAGGCGCTCCGCAAGGCCAGAACGGAAGGCCTGCTCGTCGAAGTTGTCCGGTTGGCGGAACTCAACACGAATGAAGAAGCGCGAGGAGAGCCGGTCATCGAAAGAGTGGTGTTCGGTGACATAGCAGCGCTGCTCGTAGAGAAAGCGCGTCACCGCATCCACGGTGCCGAGCACGCTCGGGCAATGGGCGGTGAGAATCCAGGTATCGGGGGTGCGGCTCATATGCGGACTCCGATGGTTATCCCCCTCTCCCGGTGGGAGAGGGGGCTATCCGTGCATGCCTCAGGCCTTCACCGCCAAACCGAACTCGGCGCTGGCATCCTGCAGCCAGAGCCAGATGTAGTCGGCGAAGCTGCGGCGAACCAGCAGTTCCCAGGTGTCTTCGCCAGTATGGCGAATCACCAGTTGGGACTTGGCGAAGTTGGTGCCCACCGCCTTGCCCACCGGGAAGTTGCTCGGGTGCACGTCATAGGACGTGGACTTCATCAGCACTTCGCGGGCATGGGCCCCGGACAGTTCCAGGACGGTCTGGCCACCGCTGACGTTGACTACCGAGATGTGCTGCCCCTCCAGCGCCTTGCGCAGACGCTGTTCGGTGGCGAACTCCTCGCCGCTCGGCACGATCAACAGCCACTCGTCCGGCCCCAGCCACTGCAGCGAGGTGTCGCCGCTGGCCACCAGGGTCAGGGCCACCGGCAGCTCCAGGCCGAGGGCGCTGTGCACGCCACCGGCGAAGGCAGGGTCCTTGGCATCACCACGGATCACCAGGTGGCCGAGGAGTTTCCTCTCGCGCAGGATCACTCCTGCGCTGCTCTTGCCCTTGCGCGCCAGCTCGTCGAGGCCGGCGTGGAACAGCGGCGACTCGGCCTGGGCTTTTTCGGGGCGCTGTTTGTAGACGTTCACGTTAGACATTCTGGCGATCCCCTTTCGGGTCATAGAACACGGAGCTGCAGATTTCGGCTTCGATCACGCTGCCATCGGCGAGTGGCGCGAACACGCGCTCGCCCATGCGCTTCAGGCCACCCTTGACCACGGCCATGGCAAAGGAATAGCCCAAGGTCGCGCTCATGTAGCTGGAGGTGACGTGGCCGACCATCTTCATCGGGATGGACTGCTTCGGATCGAACACCAGCTGGGCGCCTTCCGGCAGCACCTGGTTCGGGTCGATGGGCTTGAGGCCCACCAACTGCTTGCGGTCTTCGCGCAGGCTGTCTTCGCGGTTCATGCCGCGCCAGCCGATCCAGGAGAAGGACTTGTTGCGACCGACGCACCAGCCCATGTTCAGATCGTCCGGGGTCACCGAACCGTCAGTGTCCTGACCGACGATGATGAAGCCCTTTTCGGCCCGCAGTACGTGCATGGTTTCAGTGCCGTACGGGGTCAGGTTGTACTTCTTGCCGGCCTCGACGATCTTCTCCCACACGCCCAGGGCGTAGTCGGCCTGCACGTTCACTTCGTACGACAATTCGCCGGTGAAGGAAATGCGGAACACCCGCGCCGGGACGCCGCCAACCAGGCCTTCCTTCCAGCTCATGAACGGGAAACCGTCCTTGTCCAGATCGATGTCGGTGACCTCGGCGAGCAGCTTGCGGCTGTTCGGGCCGGACAGGGTCATGGTGGCCCAATGGTCGGTGACCGAGGTGAAGTACACCTTCAGCTCCGGCCATTCGGTCTGGTGGTAGATCTCCAGCCACTCCATCACACGCGCGGCACCGCCGGTGGTGGTGGTCATCACGAAGTGGTTCTCGGCGAGGCACGCGGTCACGCCGTCGTCGAAGACCATGCCGTCTTCCTTGCACATCAGGCCGTAGCGGGCCTTGCCCACGTCCAGCTTGGTCCAGGCGTTGGTGTAGACACGGTTGAGGAACTCGCGCGCATCCGGGCCCTGGATGTCGATCTTGCCCAGGGTCGAGGCATCGAGGATGCCCACGCTGTCACGCACGGCCTTGCATTCGCGGGCCACGGCGGCATGCATGTCTTCGCCGCGCTTGGGGAAGTACCACGGGCGCTTCCACTGGCCGACATCCTCGAACTCGGCGCCCTGCGCCAGGTGCCAGCGATGCATGGCGGTGTAACGTTTGGGCTCGAACAGGTGACCGCAATGACGACCGGCGACAGCACCAAAAGTCACCGGGGTATAGTTCGGGCGGAACATGGTGGTGCCCATTTCCGGGATGCTGATGCCCATCGAGCGAGCCGCAATGGCCAGACCGTTGATGTTGCCCAGCTTGCCCTGGTCGGTACCGAAGCCCAGCGCGGTGTAGCGCTTGACGTGCTCGACCGACTCGAAGCCCTCGCGAGTGGCCAGCTCGATGCCCGCTGCGGTGACGTCGTTCTGCAGGTCGACGAACTGCTTCGGCGCACGCGAGGTGGACTTGTCGTGCGGCACCTGGAACAGCGCGATCGCCGGTTCATCATTACGCTTCTCGGTCTTCGGCAGCTTGCCTTCGACCGCCTTGAAGCCAGCTTCGGTAGCAGCCTTGACGCCCGCCTCGAAGCCATCGGCCAGTGCATCGCCCAGGCCGAACACACCATTCACGGCACCGGCGCAATGACGTTTCTGGAAGCCCTCACCCGGAACGAAGGCGAGGATGTCTTCACGCCAGGTCGGCTTGCCGCCCAGATGCGACGCCAGGTGCACGACCGGGCTGTAACCGCCAGAGGTGACGATCAGGTCGCAGTCGAGCACTTCGCCCGGGCTGGTGACCTTGAAGCTCTTCAGGTCGACGGCGCAGATGCGTGCACCGGTGACACGCTTGCTGCCGCGGGCTTCGACCACGGCGCTGCCGGTGAGGATGCGCACGCCACGGGCGCGGGCCTCTTCGACCCAGGTGCCGCGCGGGTTGCTGCGGGCATCAGCCACGGCGACGACCTGCTGGCCGGCATCCAGCCAGTCCAGAACCACGCGGTAGGCATAATCGTTGTTGGTCGACAGCACCAGCTGGCGGCCCGGCGCTACACCGTAGCGACGAACGTAAGTGGATACGGCACCGGCCAGCATGTTGCCGGGCACGTCGTTGTTGGCATACACCAGCGGACGCTCATGAGCGCCAGCAGCCAGTACCACACGTTTGGCGCGGACACGGTGCACGCGATGGCGGACCTGGCCATGGGGCGCGACTTCACCGAGGTGATCGGTCAGGCGCTGGTGGATGGTGAGGAAGTTGTGGTCGTGATAGCCGTTCACCGTGGCACGCGGCAGCAGGGTGACTTCCGGCATCTTCTCCAGCTCAGCGATGGCCTGTGCCACCCACTCGCTGGCAGGCTTGCCGTCCAGGGTCTCGCGGGTATCCAGCAGGCTGCCGCCGAACTCTTCCTGTTCGTCAGCCAGGATCACGCGGGCACCGCTGCGGCCGGCGGCCAGGGCCGCGGCCAGCCCTGCAGGGCCAGCACCGACCACCAGCACGTCGCAGTACTGGTTCATGTGATCGTAGATGTCCGGATCGACCTCAAGCGGTGCACGACCCAGGCCAGCAGCCTTGCGGATGTACTTCTCGTAGGTCAGCCACAGGTTCTGCGGGTACATGAAGGTCTTGTAGTAGAACCCGGGCGGCATCATCTTGCCGCCGACCTTGCCGAGGATGCCCATGACGTCGTTGTTCACGTTCGGCCAGCCGTTGGTGCTGGTAGCCACCAGGCCTGCATACAGGGCCTGCTGGGTGGCACGCACGTTCGGCACCTGGGCACTCTCGGTGGAGCCGAGTTGCAGCACGGCATTGGGCTCTTCCGCACCGGCAGCAACGATGCCACGCGGACGGGAGTACTTGAAGCTGCGGCCGACGATATCGACGCCGTTGGCCAGCAGGGCTGCGGCCAGGGTGTCACCGGCGAAGCCCTGGTAGTTCTCACCGTTGAAGGTAAAGGTCAGCGGCTGGCTGCGATCGACGCGGCCGCCCTTGGGAAGACGGTTGACCTGGCTCATGCCGTTACTCCTGCGGTCGCGGCTTTCTTCTCGCCGACGGTGGCTTCGGTGACAGAGGGCTTCTCACCGATCTTGTAGGTTTCGAGAATCTCGTAGCTCACGGTGTGGCGCGTGGCGTTGAAATACTTGCGGCAGCCAGCCGAGTGCACCCACAGCTCGTGATGGATGCCGCGCGGGTTGTCGCGGAAGAAGATGTAGTCGCCCCACTCCTCGTCGGTGCAGGCGCTCGGGTCCAGCGGACGCGGGATGTGCGCTTGGCCCTTGGCATGGAATTCCTCTTCGGAGCGCAACTCCCCGCAGTAGGGGCAGAAGATGTGCAGCATGATGGTGGTCTCCGGTGAATCTTTGTGTCTCCCCTCTCCCTCTTGGGAGAGGGCCCGGCGGTGAGGGATGTCGGCCTTCGCACGGCCTCAACCACCCTCACCCCAGCCCTCTCCCAGAGGGAGAGGAAGCTCAATCAGTGCGCTACCGCAGCCGCGCCGTGTTCGTCGATCAGCGCGCCGGTGTGGAAGCGATCGATGGAGAACGGCTTGGCCAGCGGGTGCATTTCTCCGCGTGCCAGGCTGGCCGCGAACACATGGCCCGAACCCGGGGTGGCCTTGAAGCCGCCGGTGCCCCAGCCGCAGTTGAAGAACAGGTTCTTCACCGGCGTCTTGGAGATGATCGGGCAAGCGTCCGGCGTCGTGTCGACGATGCCACCCCACTGACGGTTCATGCGAACCCGCGAGAGGATCGGGAACATCTCCACGATGGCCTGCAGGGTGTGTTCGATGGTCCCGTAGGAGCCGCGCTGGCCGTAGCCGTTGTAGCCGTCGATACCGGCCCCGATGACCAGGTCGCCCTTGTCCGACTGGCTGATGTAGCCATGCACGGCGTTGGACATGATCACGCTGTGGATGATCGGCTTGATCGGCTCGGATACCAGAGCCTGCAACGGGTGAGACTCCAGCGGCAGGCGGAAGCCGGCCTGCTTGGCCATGTGGCCGGAGTTACCCGCGGTGACGACGCCGACGCGCTTGGCGCCGATGAAGCCGCGATTGGTTTCGACGCCTATCACAGCGCCGTCCTGCTTGCGGAAGCCGATCACCTCAGTGTTCTGCAGCAGGTCCACGCCCAAGGCGTCAGCGGCACGGGCATAACCCCAGGCCACGGCATCGTGACGGGCCACGCCGCCACGGCGCTGCACGGTGGAGCCCATGATCGGGTAACGGGTGTTCTTGCTGCAGTCCAGGTACGGAATCTCTTCAGCCACCTGGCGGGCGTCGAGCAGCTCGCCATCGACACCGTTCAGGCGGTTGGCGTTGACCCGGCGAGCCGAGTCACGCATGTCTTGCAGGGTGTGGCACAGGTTGTACACGCCGCGCTGGGAGAACATGACGTTGTAGTTCAGGTCCTGGGACAGGCCTTCCCACAGCTTCATGGCGTGCTCGTACAGCTGCGCCGCTTCGTCCCACAGGTAGTTGGAGCGGACGATGGTGGTGTTGCGCGCGGTGTTACCGCCGCCCAGCCAGCCCTTCTCCACTACCGCGACGTTCTTCACGCCGAATTCCTTGGCCAGGTAATAGGCGGTTGCCAAACCATGGCCGCCGCCGCCGACGATGATCACGTCGTAAACCGGCTTCGGCGTTGGGTTGCGCCACATGCGCTGCCAGTTTTCGTGATGGCTCAGGGAGTGCTTGAACAGACCGAAGCCGGAATAACGTTGCATGTTCGGACTCCTGGATTAGCGGTAGACGGGGAAGTCGGCGCAGAGACCGGCGACCTGTTTGGCCACCTGCGCCTCGACATCGGCATCGCCGAGGTGGTCGAGGATGTCGCAGATCCAGCCAGCCAGCTCGATGCTCTGCTCTTCCTTGAAGCCACGAGTGGTGATGGCCGGGGTGCCGATACGCACGCCGGAAGTGACGAACGGCGACTGCGGGTCATTCGGTACAGCGTTCTTGTTCACGGTGATGCCGGCGCGGCCGAGGGCAGCGTCCGCCTCTTTGCCGGTCTTACCCTGCTTGATCAGGCTGACCAGGAACAGATGGTTGTCAGTACCGCCGGAAACCACGTCATAGCCGCGATCCATGAACACCTTTGCCATGGCCTGGGCATTCTTGATGACCTGGGCCTGGTATTCCTTGAAGCCGGGCTCCAGCGCTTCCTTGAAGCACACGGCCTTGGCAGCGATCACGTGCATCAGCGGGCCGCCCTGGGCGCCGGGGAAGACCGCGGCGTTGAGCTTCTTCTCGATCTCTTCGTTCTTGCGCGCCAGGATCAGGCCGCCACGCGGGCCGCGCAGTGTCTTGTGGGTGGTGGTGGTGACCACGTCGGCGTAGGGCAGCGGGTTCGGGTACAGGCCAGCGGCGACCAGGCCGGCGACGTGAGCCATGTCGACGAACAGCAGCGCACCGACCTTGTCGGCGATGGCGCGGAAACGTGGGAAGTCGAGGGTCTTGGAGTAAGCGGAGAAGCCGGCGACGATCATCTTCGGCTTGTGCTCGACGGCCAGGCGCTCGACCTCGTCGTAATCGATCAGGCCAGTGGCAGTATCCAGCCCGTACTGCACGGCGTTATACAGCTTGCCGGATGAGGAAACCTTGGCGCCGTGGGTCAGGTGACCGCCGTGGGCCAGGCTCATGCCCAGGATGGTGTCACCGGCCTGCAGCAGAGCCAGATAGACCGCGCTGTTGGCCTGGGAGCCGGAGTGCGGCTGGACGTTGGCGTAGTCGGCGCCGAACAGCTCCTTGGCGCGATCGATGGCCAGTTGCTCGACCTTGTCGACGAACTCGCAACCACCGTAGTAACGCTTGCCCGGATAGCCTTCGGCGTACTTGTTGGTCAGGCCGCTGCCCTGGGCCTCCATGACGCGCTTGCTGGTGTAGTTTTCCGAGGCGATCAGCTCGATGTGGTCTTCCTGGCGATGCTCTTCTTCCTGCATCGCACTGAACAGTTCGTCGTCATAACCCTGGATCTGGTCTTGCTTGCTGAACATCGAAGATCTCCCTGCGACAACCTGATGTCGCCTGTATTGTTTGGGGCTACCTACCGCCCGGGTCGAACAGGGCGAGCCGTCCTCCCGCCGGGATTTCCGGTGGGCCTCCGCAACCCGCTGTAATCAGCGGTTTTGCCGGGGGATGGCGCCGCCGGTGAATCCCGGTCGGTTCTAGCCTGTTGCGACCGATTGTGCGAAATACCCATGACCACCGTTTGCCTGTTTGCGACTTCAAAATGCCCAAACTGACCTAGGTGGAAGCGGAAATCCTCCTTATTGCCTACAGAGCATCCCCCAGCGATGAGCGGATACCGCCCAGAACTGCTGAAGAATGGGGACTGGCGGCTGCGGACGCCGCTGATCGCGGGGTGGAATGGGTGTAAGCTTGACCCCGGCGCCAGGCCTTGCCGCGCCGTAAAACAATAAAGAGACATTGCTGCACTTCGACGTCTGCCTCACCCGCCAATACCCAAAAACGACAGTCGATGCAGTGGAGGAAAGTTAGATGGCAGTTGCGAACCTTGCGGTGCCGCCCGTCGACGAAGTTTCGGGAGAGCCCCAGTCAGCCAGAGTGAAGACCTTCGGCTTCCTGCTGATCCCCAACTTCACCACCATCGGCTTCGCTTCGGCGATCGAGACCCTGCGCATGGCCAACCTGGCCGCCAAGCGCACGCTCTTCCGCACCATTCTGATCGCCGCCGACCATGAGCCCGTGCAGGCCAGCAACGGCATGCGTGTCGTGCCCGACCACTCCATTCACGACGCGCCCCAGCTGGACGCCCTGTTCGTGGTCGGTTCCAACCCCATCCCGGCGAAAAACGACCGCAACCTGCTCAACTGGCTGCGCAAGCTGGCCCAACATGACGTGCCTCTGGGCGGTATCTGCACCGGTAGCCACCTGCTGGCCAGCGCCGACCTGCTCAAGGGCTATCGCTGCACCATTCATTGGGAGGACATCGAGCAGCTCAAGGACAAGTTCCCCGGCATCATCATCTCCAACCAGCTGTTCGAACTGGACCGCGACCGTTACACCTGCTCGGGCGGCACGGCGTCGATGGACATGACCCTGCAGCTGATTGCACGAGAACCCAATGGTGTGGAGATCGCCACCCGTGCGGCTGAACTGCTGCTCTGCGACCGCATGCGCGGCGCCCGTGAACAGCAACGTGTGCCCCTGCGGCAAAAGCTCGGCCACGCCCAGCCGAAACTCAGCCAGATCGTCGCGATCATGGAAGCCAACCTGGAGGAACCGCTGGAGCTGGAAGAGCTGGCGCAGCTCAACGAGGTGTCCGTGCGCCAGCTGGAGCGGCTGTTCCACAAATACCTGGAGCGCACCCCCAGCCAGTACTACCTGGAGCTGCGCCTGAACCGCGCCCGCGACCTGCTGCTGCGCAGCGAGTCCCAGGTACGCGACATCGCCCTGGCCTGCGGCTTCGCCTCGCCAGCGCACTTTTCCAAGTGCTACAGCCGCTTCTTCGGCCACTCCCCCCGCGGTGAGCGCAAGCAGAGCCCGCTGCACGGCTAGGTTCGGCCGCTGGGAAAAACTGCCAGGAAACGTTGTGGGGGCAACTTCACGGCCCTTCGTAAATGAATTCGCCCCCACAAAAGAACAGCGCCCACCCCCCGAAAACAGAAACGCCGCCCTCCTCACGGGGGGCAGCGTTTTCGTCCAGGGGCTCAGGCCGTCAGGCGTCCTGACCGATTCCGCCGCTCAGCGCCACGACCGGCTTCTTTGCCAGCAGCCAGTAGGACAGGCCGGACACCAGGATCGCAGGGAAGCTCGCAGTGATCTGGGCGGCAACATCCTTGAAGACGTGGGCCAGGACGAAGTACACCGCAAAGCCCAGTACCAGCGACGCAATCCCCGCCGGGTTCCACCCCGTGCGGCCGTAGTAGGCCCCGCCGGCCTCAGCGAACAAGTCGGCATCCGAAAGACGTTTGCCACGGATACAGAAGTAGTCCACCAGGATGATCGTCCACAGCGGTATGAACAGGCCGCCGATCACGCCCAGGAATGTTTCGAAGTAGTGCAGGAACGAATCGAACGCCATCGGTACGAAGCACAGCGCCAGTTGCAGGACGACAATGATCGCCAGTGCCTTCTTTGGCGTCAGGCTCTTGAACGCGCCAAGCAGACCCATGCCGGAGCCGTAGAGCACGGTGACGTTGGTACTCACAGTGGCGAAAATCAGCACCAGGAAGGACACCAACCCCAGGCCTAGCGTGGCGAGCGTCGAACTTGGATCGGAGTTGTTCGGGTCGATGCTGCCGGTCTGCAAGGCCACACCAATCGTGCCGATCGCGCCAATGACCATGAACCAGCCCTGGCCGATGTTCAGGCCGAGCCAGCTACCCACGGTAGCGGCTGGCGCCGTCTTGGAGAAGCGTGAGAAGTCCGCCACCTGCGCCCAGGTCCAGGAGAAGCCAAACGCCAGGTCGATGAAGAAAGCCACCGTGTGCGTGGGTGTCGCGACCTTGAAGTCCATGATCTGGCTCAGGTCCCACTGCGACAGGACGATGTAGGTCACCCAGCCGCCGAGCACCAGCAGCAGAACGCCTGCAATGCGCTCCAGGTAACGGATTGCCTCATGGCCGAGGAAGGTGATCACGCCCTGGGCGATAGCGGTCAGCAGGATGCCGAACACCATCGGCCCGGCAGAACCTGGCTGCCCGAACACTGGCCAGCCCCACGCGGCGCCGAAGACATGGGTCAGGGAGATAGCGGCGATGAAACTGTTGACGCTGGGCCAGCCGATCAGCACCAGAAACTGCGCGACGCCTGTCAGTCGTGAGCCCTTGGTACCGAGCGAGGGGCGCGATACCACGGCCGTGCTGGCGCCGTAGCGATAACCGATGTAAGCGACAGCGGCCCAAGGGATCATCATCAACGGCAACCACAGCACGCTGTACTGCAGCACGAAGACCATGCCCAGTGCCGCCGCCATGCCACCGAAGAACCACGATCCGGTGTTGATGCCCGAACCGAACCAGGTCCAGACCGTATCGACGAAACCATAGCTGCGTTGATCGGGCTTGACCTGGCTGAGGCCGTACTCTTTGTGTGCGTCTGAATTCGACATAGCTGAAACTTCCTCTCGGCCCGCTTGGGGCCCGCTTGTACTTGTTGTTGAAGCCGCTTGTTCGGTTTATTCGGGGCGACGCCGGGCGAGCCTCAGGCGCCGTTGGTGAGTGGGAATTCCTGGCAGATGGCATCGGCGATGCCGCTGACGCACACTTCCAGGATCAACTCGCCCTTCGCCCGGCTGGCCGTCTTCGCCGACGACAGGGTGCCGGCCGCCGGGGTGCGCGACGGATCGACCGGGAATACGTCGTAGGGCGGGAAGGTCGCGGGCGGGTGATCCACCACTTGGTCGAGGTCGACCAAGTGGGGATGCAGGGCGAGCATCAGCGAGGTTTCGAACACCCCACCATGCTCGATGTCCCAGCCCAGGAAGCCTTCCGGGTAGAGCTGCTCGATCACCGCCGGGTCCCTGACGAAATCCCAGTAGGACAACACCACCACCTTGAAGTCGTGGATGCCGGCATAGCGCAGCTCGCGCAGGGCCAGATCGATGCCTTCGACGATGAACATCGAGTTCTCGTAATGGCCGTTCATCATCACCAGCCGGCGAGCGCCATGGCGGGCGAGTTCGCGAATGATGTCCTGCACCGTTCCGGTCAGGGTCGCGCCGTCCAGGCTGGTGGTGCCGGGGAAGTGGTTTCCACCACCAGACTTCTGCTGCGACTTGTAGCCGTACTGCAGTCCCGGCAGCACCAGCCCACCGATACGCTCGGCGACTCGCTGGCAGACCGCGGTGGGCAGCAGCACGTCGACGTTCATGCACATGTGGTGGCCGTGCTGCTCCAACGCACCGATCGGCAGCATCATCACGCATTCGCCCCCGGCGACCCTGGCGGCATATTCGGTCCAGGTCAGCTCGCCTACGAAAACACTCTTGCTCATCGAATTCTCTCCAAGGTTGCCAGGCCTGGCCGGAGGGCTGCTAATGCAGATGCGTCTCCGGACCGCCGGCTGGGCGGTATTCCGGTATTTGCCATTGCAGCAGAAGCTCGTGCCTGACTTTTGTACGTATCCGACCCGAAGTTGGCAGGATCCACGCTCCGGCCGTCAGTCGTCCGCCAAAGCCTTATGCGCGGTCTCTTTGATCATCAGCATCGCCAGCAGTGCAACGCCGGCAGCGATCACCAGCAGCCAGGCCGGGGCCATCTTGTCGCCGGTCTGGCTGATCAGCCACGTCGCAACGAAGGGGGCGGTGCCGCCGAACAGGGCGTTGGCGGTGTTGAAGCTGAAGGCGAAGCCGGTGTAGCGCACACGGGTCGGGAAGACTTCGGCGAGGAAGCACGGCAAGGTGCCGTCGTTCATCGCCAGCATCAGGCCGAAGGCGATCTGGATCAGCAGGATGAAGGCGAAGGACTTGCCCTCCAGCAGGCCAAACAGCGGCAGGGTGAGACCGAGGAACAGCAGCGAGGCCAGGATCAGCATGGTCTTGCGGCCGAAGCGATCGGACAGCTTGCCCATCAGGAAGATGAAGCCGATGTAGGTCGCCAGCGAGACGGTGGAAGCCAGGAAGGAATCCGTCTCGTTCATACCCATCTCGGCGGAGAGGTAGGTGGGCATGTAGCTGAGGATCAGGTAGAAGGCCACTGCGTTGAGGCAGGTGACGCCGATGGCCACCAGCACGCGCTTGCGATGCACACCGAGGAGCTCGCGGATCGGCACCTTGTGCTCACCCCCCTTCTGCTCCAGCGCCTGCTCCATCTCACGGAACTTCGGCGTGTCTTCCAGATGCAGGCGGATGTAGCGACCGATCAGGCCCAGGGGCGCAGCCAGCAAAAAGGGCAGGCGCCAGCCCCAGCTGTGCAGCTGCTCGCTGTCCAGTTGCGAGTAGAGCCCGGCGGCGAACAGAGAGCCGAACAGCAATCCTGCCGCCGTACTGGCCGGCACCAGGCAGGTGTAGAAACCACGCTTGTTGTCCGGGGCGTATTCGGCCAGGAAAGCCGCTGCGCCGGCATACTCGCCGGAAGCGGAGAAGCCCTGGACCAGGCGGATCAGCAACAGCAAGAGCGGCGCCCACATACCGACCTGGGCATAGGTGGGCAACAGCGCGATGCAGAAGGTCGCACCCGACATGATCAGGATGGAGAGGGACAGGGCATTACGCCGACCGTAGCGGTCGCCGATATGGCCCCAGACGATACCGCCGATCGGGCGAACGATGAAGGAGATGGCGAACACCGCGAAGGCGGCGAGCAGACCGGTGGTCTTGTCCGTGGCCGGAAAGAACACCACGGCGATGACGGCGGCGAGATAGCCGTAGGCCGCGTAGTCGAACCATTCGACGAAGTTGCCCATGAAGCTGGCGGTGGCGGCCCGCCGCAGAGTGCTGCGCTCGGTTGAGGTCGAGCGGCTGGACGCCCCTCCATAGGCAAGGGTTTCGTTGGTAGCGCTCACTGGCCACCTCCGGTGAGCAGTGCCAGCTGCTCGCTTGCCTGGTTGACTGAAGTATTGCTCAAAGCCTGGCGGCCGTTGCCGCCGGGAACGAATGAAACTGCATCGACCACTCCCACCGGGGGAGTGTTGAAGATTAACCTGACCATCGCCCACACCTCTTTTGTTTTTAGTGAAAGTTCGGCAGCTGGTAGTTAAAGAGCGGCGCGTGCAGGAGGCCGGAGCCTCGGGAATGCCGCGCGTCGATTCTTGTTGTGGCAAGCCTAAGGGCCCGCGATAAGCGCTTGTCATCTCCTTGGGCGCGAAGGTCGTGGCTCCTCCGCGCTTGCAATCCACGGGCCGCGCAGTGTCGGCTCTGCACAGCCCGTGGTGGTCATCATTTGCGGATGATGTTTTTCTCCGGTCCGTAGGGGAATTTGGTGATGTTCTCGGCGCCATTCTCGGTGACGATCAGGATGTCGTGCTCGCGGTAGCCACCGGCGCCTGGCAGGCCTTCCGGCAGCATGATCATCGGTTCCATGGACACCACCATGCCCGGCTCCAGAACCGTATCGATGTCCTCACGCAGCTCCAGCCCGGCTTCGCGGCCGTAGTAGTGGCTGAGGGTGCCGAAGGAGTGGCCATAACCGAAGGTGCGGTACTGCAGCAGGTCGTGACGCAGGAATATCTCGTTCAGCTCACGGGCGATGTCGCTGCAACGCATGCCGGGCTTGATCAGCTTCAGGCCGGCCTCGTGCACTTCGACGTTGACCTCCCACAGGCGCAGGTGGTCGTCCGAGCAATGGTCGAGGAACAGCGTGCGCTCCAGCGCGGTGTAATAGCCCGCGATCATCGGGAAGCAGTTCAGGCTGAGGATGTCGCCCTTGTTCACCTTGCGCGAGGTGACCGGGTTGTGGGCGCCGTCGGTGTTGATGCCGGACTGGAACCAGGTCCAGGTGTCCATCAGCTCGCTATCCGGGAAGGTACGGGCGATCTCGCGGATCATGGCCTGGGTGGCATGCAGGGCCACCTCGTATTCCGGAACCTGATCACGCAGGGCTTCGACCACCGCGGCGCCGCCGATGTCGGCGATGCGTGCACCGTGGCGAATCATCACGTGCTCTTCGGCGGACTTGATCATGCGCATACGCATGCAGGACGCGGCGATATCCACCAGTTCGGCTTCCGGATAGCGGGCAGCCAGCTTGTCGCGGTTCTGCAGGTTCAGGTGGTCATACTCGATACCGATGCGGCGGGCTTTGGGCAGCGCCTGCTGGATGGCGACGAAGTAGTTATCGCGCTGCCAGTCGGTGTAGACGATGTTGTCGGTGCCAACCGTGCGGCGCCAGGGCTGGCCACCATCGATGTTGGCGCTGATGCTGACCACTGCGTCCTGGGTCACCACCAGGGCGTAGGGACGACCGAAGGAGCAGAACAGGAAATCGCTGTAGTAGTTGATGTTGTGGTACGAGGTGAAGATCGCCGCGTCGATGTTCTCCGCCGCCATATGGGCGCGCAGCTTGGATTGGCGGTTGGCGTATTCCTGAGCGGAGAAGGTGGAGTTGACCTTGTCGCCGTTCTGGATCCGGATCGTCTTGGGCATTTGCATGGCGGGAACCCTTGTTGTTTTCCAGTGACTCGACACGCCGGATTGGCGGGCCGTTGGAAAGCATTGCAACAGAAGGAAGCGGGCGGTTTTTGTACGATTCCGACCCGAAGTTGGTCAGATCCGCAGGGGCCGCCCAGGGCAAAATCCCCCGCAAACGCTCAAGGCTTTCGTTGGCGCTGCGCTCAGCGGAACGCCGCCCCGCCTACGAGGTAGTGAGGGCGTTGGACGCAATCGGATTTTCACGGCTGGAGCAGGCCGCTTTTCTGTGGGGCGAATTCATTTGCCAAAGGCAGCGCAGCTGCCCCCGGCCAAGCCCAAAGGCAGGCCTGCGGTCTGCTTGGCGAATGAATTCGCCCCACAAAGATTTGCCCCACAACGACAGCGCTCGACCAAAAAAACGGGCCCGGACCGTGCTGCCAGGCACGGGCGGGCCCGAAGGTGGTGTCGCTCGGTGTCAATGCATGGCGATGCGGCACAGCTGGGGCTTGCCCAGCCGCTCGTTACTGGGCGGGATGCCGAAGTGCTCGCGGTAGCACTTGGAGAAGTTCTGCGCCGAGAGGAAGCCGCAGCCCATGGCCACCTGCACCACCGGCATGGCGGTCTGGCGCAGCAGTTGGCGGGCGCGCAGCAGACGCAGCTTGAGGTAATAGCGCGACGGCGAGCAGTGCAGGTACTTCTGGAACAGGCGCTCGAGCTGGCGACGCGACAACTCGATGAAACTCGCCAGATCGTCCAGATCGATGGGCTCTTCCAGGTTCGCCTCCATGAGCGCGATGACTTCTTGCAGCTTGGGCTGGGCGCTGGACAAGGCCTCGCGCAGAGTCAGGCGCGGGGGGACGGGTTCGCTACGTACCTGCTCGAAGGCCAACGTCTCGCTGATCGCGCCCAGCAGCGCTGGTCCCTGGCTACGGCCGATCAGTTGCAGCATCAGTTCCAGCGCCGCGCTGCCGCCCGCCGCCGTGTAGCGATCACGGTCAAGCGAATAGGGTTGCGGGCTCAGGGCGATGCCGGGGAAGCGCTCGCGCAAGTCCACCCGGCAAGCCCAGCCCGGGCTGCACTCGTAGCCATGGAGCAGGCCCGCTTCGGCCAATACCCAACTGGCCGAGCCCAGCGCCCCCAGGTGCACATCGCGTTCGGCCAAGTCTCGCAACTGTGTCAGCAACTGCGGGTCAGCCACACAGGCCGGACCGTCGCCACCACAGAGGATCAGTGCATCCAGCTCGCCTGCGCCAGCCAGGATGCCTTCCGGGGACACCTGCATGCCGTTGCCGGCCCGACATGGGCTGCCATCGAGGGTCAGGGTCCGCCAGCGATAGAGGCTGGTCGCAGACAGCTGGTTAGCCAGGCGCAGGGGTTCCAGCGCACCTGCGAGGGCGATCAGGCTGAAACCGTCGAGCAGCAGGAAGCCAATGGATTCCAGCCTGGCCTGGGTCCCTTGCCGGGGCAGTTGCAGAGCAGCAGTCATGGCATTTCCCCCCTCAGCACTCGACCGCGCTGACTGCCAGGCCGCCGCGCGAGGTTTCCTTGTACTTGTCGTGCATGTCGGCGCCGGTGTCGCGCATGGTGCGGATCACCCGGTCCAGCGAGATGAAGTGCTCGCCATCGCCGCGCAGCGCCA
>NZ_JAGTIS010000024.1 GCF_018704125.1 Metapseudomonas boanensis
TGGCGCTGCGCGGCGATGGCGAGCACTTCATCTCGCTGGACCGGGTGATCCGCACCATGCGCGACACCGGCGCCGACATGCACGACAAGTACAAGGAAACCTCGCGCGGCGGCCTGGCAGTCAGCGCCATCGAGTGCTGATCCGCTTTAGTTCGCCTTGCCCCTCGCTGCCAGGAAATGGTGCACGGGCGAGGCGAAATTCCTGATGACCAATCGGTCACCATCAGACTGTTTCGTCTGTTACTGAAGGTATGCCCCTTCAGCGCGCGGTGACAGGGGCTGATACGCGAAGTGCTACCGAAATCCCCAGGGCCCCGATACGGCGGGCCTTGGCGGTCGTAAACAGAATGCTTCTGTCGCTCCCGCCTAGGCCCTATGGCACGGGCCTTGGATGGATTATTTTTATTTTGATTGAACGCTCAATCAATTTAGGCACGGGCTTTGCCTTAGTAGTTGGGTGACTTACTGGTTTCATCGTACTAGAACATAACTATAAGCCTCCCAATCGAGGCTCCGCTCCGTGTGCCAAGCCTGAGGGTTTCATCGATGTCACAGTTCAACCAAGGGGCAAGCCCCCAGAACCGTGTTCCCCAGTCCATCGGATTCCTGCTGCTGGATAACTTCACTCTGATTTCCCTGGCGTCGGCGGTAGAGCCGCTGCGCATGGCCAACCACCTCTCCGGACGCGAACTGTATCGCTGGTACACCCTCAGCCAGGATGGTCGCCCGGTCAGCGCCAGTGACGGCCTGCAGATCACCCCGGACAGCGGCCTGGACAACGCCCAAGCCCTTGACGCGGTCATCGTCTGCGGCGGCGTGGACATCCAGCATTGCGTCACCCGCGATCACGTTCACTTCTTGCAGGTCCAGGCGCGCCAGGGCCGTCAGCTCGGTGCGGTGTGCACCGGCAGCTGGGCGCTGGCCAAGGCCGGCCTGCTCGACGGTTTCGAATGCAGCGTGCATTGGGAATGCCTGGCGGCCATGCAGGAAGCCTTCCCGCGCGCCGGTATCACGACTCGCCTGTTCTCCATCGACCGTAATCGCTACACCTCCTCGGGCGGCACTGCACCGATGGACATGATGCTGCACCTGATTTCCCGCGAGCACGGCCGCGAGCTGGCCGCCGCGATTTCCGAGATGTTCATCTACGAGCGCATCCGCAACGAGCAGGACCACCAGCGCGTGCCGCTCAAGCACATGCTCGGCACCAACCAGCCCAAGCTGCAGGAAATCGTCGCGCTGATGGAAGCCAACCTTGAGGAGCCCATCGACCTCGATGAACTGGCCTGTTACGTCGACGTGTCGCGTCGTCAGCTCGAGCGCCTATTCCAGAAGTACCTGCACTGCTCGCCTTCGCGCTACTACCTCAAGCTGCGCCTGATCCGCGCACGGCAGCTGCTGAAGCAGACCGCCATGTCGATCATCGAAGTGGCATCGGTGTGCGGCTTCGTCTCCACCCCGCACTTCTCCAAGTGCTACCGGGAATACTTCGGCATTCCGCCGCGTGATGAGCGTGCCGGCCAGAGCAGCGGTGCTAGCGTGGTAGCGCTGGTGCCGATGCCGGAAGACCTGGTCCGTCCAGCGCCTTCGACCGCCGGCGTGGCGCTGAGCCGCGCCCAGGGCGAGTCGACCTTCGCCAGCGTGCGTTTGTAAGCCACGGCGCCAGGGGCTGCGTTGCGGCCCTTGGCAAATGAATTCGCCCTGACAGCGGCATTCGCGCGGGCAAGAAAAAGGTTCTTCGCGGAATCTGGGGGAAGTGCGAGTTGACAGTCGGGGAAGTGGGTAAATTGGCAATCGCCAAACATCCCACCCCCCTGCTGTCGCCGTGCATCCTATTGATCTTGCTGCTTTCTGGCCAGGCTACGAGGTCGTCGCCTGTCGCCAATCCACTCACGACACCCTGCTGATCAGTCTTGAACCGCAAACCGAGCGCTTCCCGATTTGCGGCCGCTGTGCCAAACCCAACCTGTTGATCCACGAGCAGCAGCACATCCGCCAGGTGCGGGATCGTGACCTGCAGGATCAGCGCGTCCTGCTGCAACTGCCGGTGCGTCGCGTCGACTGCCCGCCTTCCCCGGAAAGCAGCCTGCAACACCACCTTGGCGGACTTGTCGGTCGGAGTGACACATCGAAGGCGCGCGAAACCTTGTAGGAGCCAGCGTGCTGGCGAATGGCGCAGGTTCGCCAGCAAGCTGGCTCCTACAGAGAGAGTACCGGCTATCCGGCTGTCAACTCGCATCTCCCCCAGATTCCGCGATGAACCAAGAAAAAGGGCGCCTTTGGCGCCCTTTGTCATTTCGCTATCGTTTCAGCGTGGCACCAGGGCCGGCAGCAGGGTCCGCGAGATGGCCTCGCGCACATTCGGCAGCAGCGTGGCGCTGCCGCCCAGCAGTTCCTCCACCAGGCGACGCAGCGCCACTGCGCGTTCCGGGCTCAGGCCGCTAACGGCTTGCTCGCACGCCTGCTCGGCACTCACGCCGGGCGGAATGCTGATGCCTAGCGCCACCAGACGCTCGCGAAAGTCTTCCTGGTCGATCAAATCGGCATGCATCATCGGCTGTTTCCTCCACTACGGCGGCTGCGGGTCAGCGCAGGACACCTTCTTCCATCAACAGTTTGAAGATAGCTTCGGCGCCCGCTTGTGGCGAGACATCCTTGAGCACCTGGCCGCCGCCACCAGAAGCTTTCGCGGTGGCCGCTTTCATCCGCTCGGCGCCAGTCTTGGCCTTGATCACCTTGAGCCGCTTCGGTCGTGGGCGGGCTGGTTGTAGCTGGGCTTCGGCGAGCAGGGTATCTTCCACCAGTTCCACGTCCTCGGCTTCGACACGGCCACGTCGGGCCGGACCGAAGGCGCTCTGGCGGGCAGTCGGGGCTGCGTTGTCGACGCTGGCGAGGAAGGGCAGGCGCACCTTCAGCCGGCGCCGCTGGCCACGAGGCAGGGCTTGCAGCACCTGGGCCACGCCGTTCTCGACCTTTTCCACCTCGGCCAGGCCCACCACCAGCGGCCAGCCCAGACGTTCTGCCAGCAGGTAGGGCAGCATTCCCGAGCCTTCACCGGTTTCCGCCTGACTGCCGGTCAGCACCAGTTGGGCGCCGATTTCACGCAGGTAGTCGCCGAGCGCAGGGAGCGCATCGGCCTGTTTGGGTTGATCGAGAACGATGAGTTCATCCAGCCCCATGCCCAGGTAGGCGCGCAGGGCTTCTTCGTGCGGATCGCCAGCATGCAGCACCCGCAGGCGCGCGCCGGCGAGGCGAAGGCCAAGCTCGACGGCACGGGCATCCTGGTCGGCGCGGCGCGCGCGGCCCGAGGTGGGGTGTGCGCCGATGGAAACCAGGGTAACGATCTTCAGTGCGTCATGCGGCATCGCGTGCACCTCCCTGACGGTATTCGGTGGCCAGTTGAATCAACGCGGCGAGAATCGCGGCAGAATCTCCGATCACCGACAGGTCGGCGCGTTTGATCATGTCGCAGCCCGGGTCCATGTTCACCGCCACCACCTTGTCGCAGGCGCCGATGCCTTGCAGGTGCTGGATGGCGCCGGAAATACCGACGGCCAGGTAGACCCGTGCGGTGACCCAGGTGCCGGTGGCACCGACCTGGCGATTGCGCGGCATGTGGCCGTCGTCCACCGCAACGCGGGAGGCGCCTTCGGTCGCGCCAAGGGCTTCAGCGGCCTTGTGAAACAGGGTCCAGTCTCTCACTCCATTGCCGCCGGAGAGGATGAACTCGGCCTCGGCCATGGGGATCTGCGCCGGGTCCACGGCCACCGGGCCGAGGTCCTCGATACGCGGCAGGCTGTGGGCGACCTTGGCTTCAAGGTCAAGGGTGCGAGCCTCGTGGCGAGTCTCGCTGACCGGATCGGCGCATTCGGCAGCCGCCAGGATCAGGCGGGGCAGGGGGCGCACCAGGTCCTCGCGGCCGGCGCCGGCACGGCCGGTGCATTGCTCGTTGGCCACCTGCCAGACGCGGGTGGCAGGGCGCTCGCCCAGCTTGGCGGCCAGGCGGCGGCCGAGTTCGCCACCACCAGTGCGGCTGTCGGGCAGCAGCCAGTGACGCGGAGCCAGTTGGCTTTCCACTGCGCTCAAGGCGAGCACACGTGCTTCTGGTGAATAGCCGTCGAACTCGTTGCCGTCGATGCGCAGGACGCGGTCCACGCCGGCAGTGTCGAAGGCGGCCTCCTTGTCTTCGCCGAACAGCACGGCGACGACCGCACCGCTGGTGCCGGCAAGCTTGTTGGCCAGTCCCAGGAGGTCCTTGTCGTGGCTGCCGAGGCGGCCACCGACCATGTCCGGTACCACGCAGATGTAATAAGCCGGTTGTTCGACCACGTGCAGCGGCAGTTGCACCACCTCTGTGGCTGCGCTGCGCTTGCCGCTGGTCCCTTGCTGGGCACCGCTTCGATCGATGCGTTTAATGCCATTGGGGCCGATGAAGCCAACGGCGTGGGGATTTTTGCGGATCAGGCCGTTGGGGCCCATCCAGCTCGTCTGACCCTGCTGCTGCATGGCAGCATGCAGCGGGTGCAGGCGGTTGCGGGCGATCCACTCGGCACGCGGGTCGCGGCGGATGATGTCACTCATGGGCGGATCTCCAGGGCTGCAGGGACAGCTCCCTCTCCCTGAGGGAGAGGGGAGGTCAAGGTGTTCATCACGCCACCTCCACGGCAGCTTTAGCTGCTGACGGCTTTTTTGCTTCAACCGGTGCCTCGATCAGTACATCCGCCACCAGTTCGGCGATGTCCTTGATCTCCGGACGTGGCGCGACCACGCCTTCAAGCATCGCGGTACACTGTGGGCAGCCCACGGCCACCAGTTCTGCGCCGGTTTCCTTGATGTCGCCCATGCGCATGTCCGGAATCCGCTGCTTGCCGGGGATGTCGGTGATCGGCGCCCCGCCGCCACCGCCGCAGCAGCGCGAACGGAAGCCGGAACGTTCCATCTCCTTGACCTCGATGCCGATGGCCTTGAGCACAGCGCGCGGAGCTTCGTACTCGCCGTTGTAGCGGCCGAGGTAGCACGGGTCGTGGTAGGTGACGCTGCCGCCCTTGTGCTGGCCAAGGTTCAGCATGCCGCCCTGCACCAGTTCGTTGATGAAGGTGCTGTGGTGCTTCACGTCGTACTGGCCGCCGAGGGCGCCGTATTCATTCTTCAGCACATGGAAGCTGTGCGGGTCGCAGGACACGATCTTCTTGAAGCGGTACTGGTTCAGCGTGGCAATGTTGCGCTTGGCCAGTTGCTGGAAGGTCGCCTCGTCGCCCAGGCGCCGGGCCACATCACCGCTATCGCGTTCTTCCAGGCCGAGCACGGCGAAGTCGACGTTGGCAGCCTTCAGGACTTTTACAAAGGCGCGCAGGGTGCGCTGGTTGCGCATGTCGAAGGCACCGTCGCCCACCCAGAACAGCACGTCGGCTTGTTTCTTTTCGCTCATCAGCGGTAGGTTCAGGTCTGCCGCCCAGTTCATCCGGCCGCCGGGGGCGAAACCGCCGGGGTTGTCAGTGGCGATCAGGTTTTCCAGCACTTCAGCGCCCTTGTTCGGGGTAGCGCCTTTCTCCAGGGTCAGGTGACGACGCATGTCGACGATGGCATCGACGTGCTCGATCATCATCGGGCACTCTTCGACGCAGGCCCGGCAGGTGGTGCAGGACCAGAGGGTCTCCGCTTCCACCAGGCCTTTGCCGCCCTGAACCACGATGGGCTGGTGCGGGCCGCCGGCGTGTTCGCCCAGCGGGATGCCCGGATAGGGGCTGCCGGCGAACTTGGCGTCGTCGCCACCGGCGAGACCAATGACCATGTCCTGAATCAGCTTCTTCGGGTTCAGCGGCTGGCCGGCAGCGAAGGCCGGGCACACGGCCTCGCACTTGCCGCACTGCACGCAGGCGTCGAAACCGAGCAGTTGGTTCCAGGTGAAATCGGTGGGTTTCTCCACGCCCAGCGGGGCTTGAGGATCGGCTAGGTCAAGCGCCTTGAGGCCGGTGGAGCGGCCACCACCAAAGCGCTCGGCGCGGCGGTGCCAGGCCAGGTGCAGGGCACCGGCGAAGGCGTGCTTCATCGGCCCGCCCCAGGTCATGCCGAGGAACAGTTCGGACACCCCCCAGGCCACGCCAATAGCCAGGAGGCCTGCGAGGAACCAGCCGCCGAAGCCTTCCGGCAGGATGCCGGCGACTGGCAGGGTGGCGATGAAGAAGCTTGCGGAGAACATCAGCAGGCTTTTCGGCAGGCGCATCCAGGGGCCTTTCGACAGGCGTGAAGGCGGGTTGCGCCGACGCTTGGCGACGAACAGGGCGCCGACGAACATCAGCACCGTGGCCGCCAGCAGGGCGAAGCCTAGGATTCGGCTCTGCAGGCCGAAGCCGTGCACGACGATGGCCAGCACGGCGGATAGAACGAAGCCGCCCGCCGTCGCCACGTGGGTCTTGGACATGTACTTGTCGCGCTCGACCACGTGGTGGAGGTCCACCAGGTAACGGCGCGGCATCGCCATGAGGCCGCCGATCCAATCGACCTTCGACGGTCGACCCCGGCGCCACATGAGGAAGCGCTTAGCAGCACCCAGCACGGCGAGTGCGAGGGCGGCAAAGAGCAGGATGGGGAGAATGGTGTTCAGCATTGTTGGTCTCCTACCGGGACCTGAAAGCGGCACGTATGGCTCCCTCTCCCTCAGGGAGAGGGTAGGGGCGAGGGGCTTTGCGTCACTGGGAGTCCGTGCCGGCCCTCGCCACCCCTCACCACCAACCCCTCTCCTTAAGGGAGAGGGGGAGACAGGCTTAGAAGTCTTTGCACAGACGCAGAGCGTCGTAGATCGCCGCGTGGGTGTTGCGCTGGGCCACGCAGTCGCCGATACGGAACAGCAGGTAGCCGTCGCCGGGCTGGCTCAGGCAGGGCTGCGGTTTGATGGCGAACAGCGCTTCGACGTCGATCTGACCCTTGTTGCGCGAACCTTGTTTGAGTGCGTAGTACAGGCTCTCGTCCGGGCGTACGCCGTTCTCGATGACCACCTGATCGACCACGCGCTCTTCCTTGGCGCCGGTGTATTCGTTCTCCAGCACGGCCACTAGCTTGTCACCCTCGCGGTAGACCTTTTCCAGCATCAGGTCGCCGGTCATGATCACTTCCTTCGGGTACATGCTGCGGTAGTAGGTCGGGAAGGACGTACCACCGATGGCAATGCCCGGCTTGATATCGTCGGTGACGATCTCCACCTGGGCACCCTTGTCGGCCAGGAAGTCCGCGGCAGACATACCGCTGAACTCGCAGATGGTGTCGTAGACCAGCACGTTCTTGCCCGGCGCGACGGTGCCGTTGAGGATGTCCCAGCTGCTGACCACCAGCCCTTCGGCTGCGCCCCAATGCTCGTTCTGCTCGAGGAACGGATGGCCGCCGTTGGCCAGGACGACGATGTCCGGACGCAGGTCGAGGATGGTGTCCGGATCAGCCGCAGTGCCCAGGCGCAAGTCGATGCCCAGGCGTGCCAGCTCCAGCTGGTACCAGCGAGTGATGCCGGCGATCTGGTCACGCTGCGGTGCCTTGGAGGCGATGGTGATCTGGCCGCCGAGTTGGTCCTTCTTCTCGAACAGGGTCACGTCGTGGCCACGCTCGGCTGCCACGCGGGCGGCCTCCATACCGGCCGGGCCACCGCCGACGACTACCACCTTGCGCTTCACGCCGGTGGTCTTCTCGATGATGTGCGGCACGCCCATGTATTCACGGGAGGTGGCGGCGTTCTGGATGCACAGCACGTCCAGGCCCTGGTACTGACGGTCGATGCAGTAGTTGGCGCCGACACACTGCTTGATCTGGTCCACCTGGCCCATCTTGATCTTGGCGATCAGGTGCGGGTCGGCGATGTGCGCGCGGGTCATGCCGACCATATCCACGTAGCCGCCTTCAAGGATGCGGGTGGCCTGGTTCGGGTCCTTGATGTTCTGCGCATGCAGCACCGGGACGTTGACCACTTCCTTGATGCCGGCCGCCAGGTGCAGGAAAGGCTCCGGCGGGAAGCTCATGTTCGGGATCACGTTGGCCAGCGTGTTGTGGGTGTCGCAACCGGAACCGACGACGCCGAGGAAGTCGAGCATGCCGGTGTCGCTGTAGTACTTGGCGATCTGCTTCATGTCCTCGTGGGACAGGCCGTCCGGGTGGAATTCATCACCGCAGATACGCATGCCAACGCAGAAGTCGTCGCCCACTTCGGCGCGTACGGCCTTGAGCACTTCGAGGCCAAAGCGCATGCGCTTCTCGAAGGTACCACCCCATTCGTCGGTCCGCTTGTTGACGCGCGGGCTCCAGAACTGGTCGATCATGTGTTGGTGCACGGCAGACAGCTCGACGCCGTCCAGGCCGCCGGCCTTGGCGCGGCGTGCAGCCTGGGCGTAGTTGCCGATCACGCGCCAGATTTCTTCTTCCTCGATGGTCTTGCAAGTGGCGCGGTGTACCGGCTCGCGGACGCCGGAGGGCGACATCAGGGTCGGCCAGTTGAAACCGTCCCAGCGCGAGCGGCGGCCCATGTGGGTAATCTGGATCATGATCTTGGCGCCGTGCTTGTGCATGGCGTCGGCCAGATTCTGGAAGTGCGGAATGATGCGGTCGGTGGACAGGTTCACCGAGCTCCACCACTCCTGCGGGCTGTCGATGGCGACCACCGAGGAGCCGCCACAGATGGCCAGGCCGATGCCGCCCTTGGCCTTCTCTTCGTAGTACTTCACATAGCGTTCGGTGGTCATGCCGCCGTCGGTCGCATAGACCTCGGCGTGAGCAGTGGAGAGCACACGGTTGCGGATGGTGAGTTTGCCGATCTGGATCGGCTGGAACATAGCTTCGAATGCCATCTTCTCGTCCTCGCCTCAGAGTGGTTTGACGATGAACAGGCCGTCGTCGTGGCCTTCTTCCGAACCGCTGTAGACCTGCTCGGCCACGGTACGGATGCTGCTGCCGCGGGCCTGCAGAATCTGGTCCATGGCGCCGGCGAACCAGCCGGTGAACATGTAGTCGACCTTGCGGCCGACCTTGCCGTAGACGTAGACGAAGGCGGAGTGCTTCAGGCGCACCTGGGCAGTGCCCTTGTCGAGGTCGATCTGCTCGATCTGGAACAGGCCCCAGCCGCGCTGCGACAGACGCTTCATGTAGTGCTCGAACACCGCGACGCCTTCCAGGCCGTGGCATTCGGCTTCCTTCTCGCACCAGTGCCAGGCGGACTTGTAGCCGGCCTTGTAGAGGATCTCGGCATAGCGTTCAGCGCCGAGTTCGGCCTCGATACCCATGTGATTGTTGACGAAGAAGTGGCGCGGTACATACAGCATGGGCAGGGCGTCGGTAGTCCAGACACCGGTTTCGCTGTCGACTTCGATGGGCAGTTCGGGGGCGTGTTTGGCCATGTTGTTCAAGCTCCGGAATTCGATTAGGCCCGGCTGCGGGCCGCTTTAACCCCCTCTCCCTCTGGGAGAGGGTTGGGGTGAGGGTTGATGGGGTTGCGAGCGGGATTCGGTATCCCTCACCCCCCGGCCCCTCTCCCAAAGGGAGAGGGGAGGGAGCGGTTATTCGCCCCAGACGTCCTTCAGTACACGTACCCAGTTTTCGCCCATCACCTTGCGCACCACACGCTCAGGCATGCCGCGCTTGAGCAGGGTCTCTGTGAGGTTGGGGAATTCGCCGACGGTGCGGATGCCCAGCGGGTTGACGATCTTGCCGAAGTTGGTCAGGCGGCGCGCGTAACCCTTGTCATGGGTCAGCCACTCGAAGAATTCCTTGTCATGGCCCTGGGTAAAGTCGGTACCGATGCCGATGGCGTCTTCACCGACGATGTTCATCACGTACTCGATGGCCTCGGCGTAGTCGTCGATGGTCGAGTCGATGCCCTTGGCGAGGAAAGGCGCGAACATGGTCACGCCAACGAAACCGCCGTGGTCGGCGATGAACTTCAGTTCTTCGTCGGACTTGTTGCGCGGGTGTTCTTTCAGGCCGGAGGGCAGGCAGTGCGAGTAGCAGACCGGCTTCTTGGATTCGAGGATGACCTCTTCGCTGGTCTTGGAGCCGACGTGGGAGAGGTCGCACATGATGCCGACGCGGTTCATCTCGGCGACGATCTCGCGGCCGAAGCCGGACAGCCCACCATCGCGCTCGTAGCAACCGGTGCCGACGAGGTTCTGGGTGTTGTAGCACATCTGCACGATGCCCACGCCGAGCTGCTTGAATACCTCGACGTAGCCGATCTGGTCTTCGAACGCATGGGCGTTCTGGAAGCCGTAGAGGATGCCGGTCTTGCCCTGCTCCTTGGCCTTGCGGATGTCGGCAGTGGTGCGCACCGGGATCACCAGGTCGCTGTTCTCGCGGATCAGCTTGTTGCTGGCGGTGATGTTGTTCACCGTGGCCTGGAACCCTTCCCAGACGGACACGGTGCAGTTGGCTGCGGTCAGGCCGCCCTTGCGCATGTCCTCGAAAAGTTCACGGTTCCATTTGGCGATGATCAGGCCATCGATAACGATGCTGTCGGCGTGCAGTTCGGCTGGGCTCATCAGGCTGTCCCCTGTTATTCATGCGCCGAACCTTCTGCCGGCGCTTTGGGGGGAGCATATCCCCGGGGGGCTCGGCACTATCGCGCAAAAGCGACCGGGGTATTGCCGAAAGCGTCAAGCGTGCGTCGTGTTTGGGTATGCCTGCGACAACGGGGCGCCGGATCAATGGTTCTTTCTCTATATGGGGGCGGCTATTCTCGAACGGTCGTGAGTCAGAGGGGGGAGTCGGCGGCGGGATGCTGCGGTCGGACGACTGACCATTGGCGAAGCCTCATGGGTACTGGACTTCTACACTGTCGATAGGGGGATTGCTTCGCCCTGTTGATTGTCCGGCGTCGGTATCAGGATGGGCCGGGTCGCTCGCGTGCAACTGCGCACTGGCGGCAATGGCAAGCTGCCCTGCATGCCCCGAGCAGGTGCGGCCATGACTGCGCCGGGCCGAAGATGCCCAGCCGGGGTGCATGGCCGGCGGCCAGCAACAGCCACGAGACCGTGCGTGGCAGGGCCACCGTAGCCGACGATTTCTGGACGAGCAGGCTTGGACCTGCTTCGTCCTGTCCTTACGAGGAACGCAGTCATGCCTGATGACCTGCAGTTGCAGATCGTTCGCAACGTGCTGGAGAAACTGAAGGGCACTCCTGGTGCCCTGCTGCAGATCCTTCACGATATTCAACAGGGCGTCGGATATATCCCCGATGCCGCCGTCCCCGAGATCGCCCATGCCCTCAACCTCAGCCTGGCCGAGGTGCGTGGGGTGATCACCTTCTATCATGACTTCCGCACCACGCCGCCTGCCCGGCATACCCTGCGCCTGTGCCACGCCGAGTCGTGCCAGAGTCGCGGGGCAGGCCAACTGGCGGCGCAGTTGCGTGAACGACTGAACCTGGATGATCACGGCACCTCTCCGGACGGACAAGTCAGTCTGCGTCCGGTCTATTGCCTGGGCGCCTGCGCCTGTTCACCGGCGCTGGAACTGGATGGTCGCCTGCATGCACGGGTCGATGCCACCAAGCTGGATGAGCTGCTCAACCGCTGCCTGGAGGATCGGTCATGCTGACGCTGTGCGTTCCTTGTGATTCGATCGCCCGCGCCGTTGGCGCAGACGACGTAGCCGTCGCCCTGGTGCGCGAAGCCGAGCGTCGCCAGTTGTCGCTGGATCTGCGCCGCACCAGCTCTCGCGGTCTGTATTGGTTGGAGCCGCTGGTGGAGCTGGAGACGTCTGAGGGCCGCCTGGGCTTTGGCCCGGTTGCACCCGAGGACGTGCCGGCGTTGCTCGATGCCCTGCAGGGTGATGCCGCCGCGCATCCACTGGCGCTGGGGCTGGTCGAGCAGTTGCCTTATCTGAAGAGTCAGCAACGCCTGTTGTTTGCCCGCGCCGGTATTACCCGGCCGCTGTCGCTTGAGGACTACCGCGCCCAGGGCGGCTTCGAGGGTCTGGCCAAGGCTGTGGAAAGCAGCGGTGAAGCGATCGTCGCCAGCGTGCTGGAATCCGGCCTGCGTGGCCGCGGCGGCGCGGCATTCCCGGCGGGCATCAAGTGGCGCACCGTGCGCGAGGCCCAGGCCGAGCAGAAGTACGTGGTGTGTAACGCAGACGAAGGCGACTCCGGTACCTTCGCCGACCGCATGCTGATGGAGGGCGACCCCTTCCTGCTGATCGAGGGTATGGCCATCGCCGGCCTCGCTGTCGGCGCCACCCAGGGCTACATCTACGTGCGCTCCGAATACCCGCAGTCGGTTGAGACGCTGCGCGCTGCGCTGGATATCGCCCGCGCCGCCGGGTATCTGGGCGTGAACGTCGCCGGTAGCGGCCGCGCCTTCGACCTGGAAGTCCGGGTCGGGGCTGGCGCCTACATCTGCGGTGAAGAAACTGCATTGCTGGACTCGCTGGAAGGCAAGCGCGGCGTCGTTCGTGCCAAGCCACCGCTGCCGGCGCTGCAAGGCCTGTTCGGCCTGCCGACGCTGGTGCACAACGTGCTGACCCTGGCTTCGGTGCCGGTCATCCTCGCCCGTGGCGCGCAGTTCTATCGTGATTTCGGCATGGGCCGCTCGCTGGGCACCATGCCCTTCCAGCTCGCCGGAAACATCCGCCACGGCGGTCTGGTGGAGCGTGCCTTCGGCCTCACCCTGCGTGAGCTGGTGGAAGAATACGGTGGCGGTACCGCCAGTGGCCGCCCGCTGAAGGCCGCTCAGGTGGGCGGCCCGTTGGGCGCCTGGGTACCTCCGTCGCAATTCGATACGCCGCTGGATTACGAGGCCTTCGCAGCCATGGGCGCGATGCTCGGCCACGGTGGCGTAGTGGTGGCCGACGACAGCCTGGATATGGCGCACATGGCGCGCTTTGCACTGCAATTCTGTGCCGAGGAATCCTGCGGTAAATGCACGCCATGCCGCATCGGCTCCACCCGTGGGGTGGAGGTGGTCGACCGCCTGCTGGCGGCGCCCAGCCAGGCCGAGCGACAGGAACAGGTGATCCTGCTCAAGGACCTTTGCGACACCCTGACATACGGCTCGCTCTGCGCCCTGGGCGGCATGACGTCCTATCCGGTGGCCAGTGCCTTGAAGCATTTCCCCGCCGACTTCGGTCTTGAGACCACGGAGGCCGACCAATGATCAACATTTTTGACCCTGCCAGCGACATCGACCTCGGCACACCCGCACGCGAGAGCGAGGTGCAGGTCAGCCTGAGCATCGATGGCCGCGAAATTACCGTGCCCGCCGGTACCTCGGTGATGCGCGCCGCGGCGCTGCTCGGCACCACCATCCCGAAACTCTGCGCCACCGACAGCCTGGAAGCCTTCGGCTCCTGCCGCATGTGCCTGGTGGAGATCGACGGCATGCGCGGCTACCCGGCCTCCTGCACCACGCCGGTCAGCGAAGGCATGGTGGTGCATACCCAGACGCCCAAGCTCGCCACCCTGCGCCGCAACGTCATGGAACTGTACATCTCTGACCACCCGCTGGACTGCCTGACCTGCTCGGCCAACGGCAACTGCGAACTGCAGACGGTGGCCGGCCAGGTAGGCCTGCGCGAGGTGCGCTACGGCTATGAAGGCGCCAACCACCTGGACGACCAGAAGGACCAGTCCAATCCGTACTTCGACTACGAGCCGAGCAAGTGCATCGTCTGCAACCGCTGTGTACGCGCTTGCGAGGAAACCCAGGGCACCTTCGCTCTGACCATTACCGGACGTGGCTTCGAGTCGCGGGTCAGTGCGGCCGGTGGCGAGGACTTCCTCGACTCCGAATGCGTGTCCTGCGGCGCCTGCGTACAGGCTTGTCCCACCGCCACGCTGATGGAAAAGAGCGTGATTGAAATGGGCCAGCCGGAGCGCAGCGTCATCACTACCTGCGCCTATTGCGGCGTGGGCTGCTCGTTCCGCGCCGAGCTCAAGGGCGATCAGGTCGTCCGCATGGTTCCGGACAAGAACGGCCAAGCCAACCACGGCCACTCCTGCGTAAAAGGGCGCTTCGCCTGGGGTTACGCCACGCACCCGGATCGCATCACCAAGCCCATGATCCGCAAGCACATCGACGACCCCTGGCAGGAAGTCAGCTGGGACGAGGCGGTGAACTACGCGGCCAGCGAGTTCCGCCGCATCCAGCTCAAGTACGGGCGCGACTCCATCGGTGGCATCACTTCCAGCCGTTGCACCAACGAGGAAACCTACCTCGTGCAGAAGCTGGTGCGGGCTGCCTTCGGCAACAACAACGTCGATACCTGCGCACGCGTTTGCCACTCGCCCACCGGCTACGGCCTGAAACAGACCCTCGGCGAGTCTGCTGGTACCCAGAGCTTTGACTCGGTGATGCAGGCCGACGTGGTGCTGGTGATCGGCGCCAACCCCAGCGACGCCCACCCGGTGTTCGCTTCCCAGCTCAAGCGTCGTCTGCGCCAGGGTGCTCGGTTGATCGTCATCGACCCGCGGCGCATCGACCTGGTGGATTCTCCGCACGCCCGTGCCGACTTCCATCTGGCGCTGCGCCCGGGCACCAACGTGGCCATGCTCAATGCGCTGGCCCACGTGATCGTCACCGAGAACCTGCTGAACCAACCCTTCATCGACGCCCGCTGCGAGTCAGCGGACTTTGCTCGCTGGCGGGAATTCGTCAGCAAGCCGGAGAACTCGCCCGAAGCCTTGGGGCCGATCTGCGGCGTGTCGCCTGACGATATCCGCGCCGCCGCGCGCCTCTACGCCACCGGCGGCAACGCGGCCATCTACTACGGCCTCGGCGTTACCGAGCACAGCCAGGGCAGCACCGCGGTCATGGGTATCGCCAACCTCGCCATGGTCACCGGCAACATCGGCCGCGAAGGCGTCGGGGTGAACCCGCTGCGCGGGCAGAACAACGTCCAGGGTTCCTGCGACATGGGCTCCTTCCCCCATGAGCTGCCCGGCTACCGCCATGTCTCCAACGACGCGGTGCGCCACCAGTTCGAACACGCCTGGGGCGTGACCCTGCAACCCGACCCGGGCTTGCGTATTCCCAACATGTTCGAGGCAGCACTGGACGGTACCTTCAGGGCGCTTTACTGCCAGGGCGAGGACATCGCCCAGAGCGACCCCAATACCCAGCACGTCACCGCCGCCCTGTCGGCCATGGAGTGCGTGGTGGTGCAGGACATCTTCCTCAACGAAACCGCCAAGTTCGCCCACGTCTTCCTGCCGGGCAGCTCCTTCCTCGAGAAGGACGGCACCTTCACCAACGCCGAGCGCCGCATCTCGCGGGTGCGCAAGGTGATGGACCCGCTGGGTGGCAAGGCCGACTGGGAAGCCACCATTGCCCTGGCCAATGCCTTGGGCTACCGAATGGACTACAAGCATCCGTCCGAGATCATGGACGAGATCGCTCGCCTGACCCCGACCTTCACCCGCGTCAGCTATGCCGAGCTGGACCGCCACGGCAGCCTGCAGTGGCCATGCAACGACGCCGCGCCGGATGGCACCCCGACCATGCACATCGAAGAGTTCGTGCGCGGCAAGGGGCGCTTCATGCTCACCGGCTACGTGCCCACCGAGGAGAAGGTCAACAGCCGCTACCCGCTGCTGCTCACCACCGGGCGGATCCTCAGCCAGTACAACGTCGGCGCCCAGACGCGGCGTACCGACAACGTTGCCTGGCACGAGGAGGACCGCCTGGAAATCCACCCGACCGACGCCGAAAGCCGCGGCATCGTCGAGGGTGATTGGGTGGGCGTGGGCAGCCGCGCCGGACAGACGGTGCTGCGGGCGAAGGTCTCCGAGCGGGTGGCACCAGGGGTGGTCTACACCACGTTCCACTTCCCCGAGTCCGGCGCCAACGTGATCACCACCGACAACTCCGATTGGGCCACTAACTGCCCGGAATACAAGGTGACGGCGGTGGAGGTTTCGCGGGTCTACCAGCCCTCCGAATGGCAAAAGCGCTATCAGGAGTTCAGTGACGAACAACGGCGCCTGCTCAAGGAACGCCGCAAGACCGAGAAAGCCGAGGCACGCCGATGAGCATCGATAATCTGATCAAGATGGCGAACCAGATCGCCCAGTACTTCGCCACCGAGCCGGACAAGGAACAGGCCGTGCGCGGCGTGTGCCAGCACATGCAGCAATTCTGGACGCCGGCGATGCGTATCGAGCTGATGGCCTGGCAGGTCGAGCACCGTGGTGAGCACCTGCACCCGCTGGTGCAGGCGGCGCTGACTGAATCGGGGCGGGTGACGGCCTGACGTCGTTTCGGCTGAAGGTGCCCTGCTTCTGTAGCGGGAGCGAACCCACTGGCTCGGTCGGCATTGGCTGTTGCCAGTCATCAGCAGCCGGGCTGAGAGTGTTGTAGGCGCGGGGGGGACGCCGAGTTCTTGCTCGCGATTCGGACGGAGAGCCCTGTAGGAGCGAGCTTGCTTGCGAGTCGGACCTTTTCGCGAGCAAGCTCGCTCCTACAAGAGGTGCATCCCGTGCAATGCCTGACAGGGGCAGAGCCAATTCAATGGTGATTGGAATCGCTTCCCGAGGACCCCGCTCAACTGATCCGATGGCCCAGTTCCTGATCCGGATGCTCGTGCCGATCCTGACTCGGGCTGGTAGCAAAGCGCGCCCGGTAGCTCCGGGAAAAATACGACGACGACTCAAAGCCACAGGCCAGCGCAATCTCCTGCACGCTCAGCTCGGACTGCCGTAGGAGCTGGCGGGCCTTGTCCAGGCGCAAGCCGAGGTAGAAGTTCGACGGCGTCTCGTTCAGGTGCAGGCGGAATAGTCGCTCCAGCTGGCGGGGTGTGACGTGGATCAGCTCGGCCAGCGCTCGTGAGCCCAGCGGCGTCTCACTGTGCCGTTCCATCTCACCGATGACCTGCACCAGCTTCTTGTTGTGGACGTTGTAGCGACTGGCGACCTGCATGCGCTGGTGGTCCTGCTGGGTACGGATGCGGCTGAGCACGAATTGCTCGGATACCTGCAAGGCCAGCGCCTCCCCGTGGCTGCGGCCGATCAGCGTCAGCATCAGGTCGAGGCTGGCGGTGCCGCCGGCGCTGGTGATGCGTCGGCCATCGATTTCGAAAAGCTCCTGGGTGACGCAGAGAGTGGGATAGCGTTCCTGGAACGCGTCTATCGCCTCCCAGTGCAGGGTCAGCCGCTGCTTGCCGAAGAGGCCGGCTTCGGCCAGCACGAAGCTCCCCGTGTCGATACCGCCCAGTAGCAATCCGTGACGCTCGGCGCGGTGCAGCCAGTGCGCAAGTCGGCTGTCGAAGCTGGCCAGCGGTTCGAAGCCGGCCACCACGAACAGGCAGTCGCCCTCCAGCGGCGTATCGAGGCCACCGTCCACGTTCAGCGATATGCCGTTGCTACCCTGCACGGGGCCGCCGTCCAGGCTCAGCAGGTGCCAGCGATAAAGCTCACCGCGGAATCGGTTGGCCACCCGCAGCGGCTCCACGGCCGACATCAGGCCCATCATGGAAAATCCGGGTAGCAGAAGGAAGCAGAACGTTTGGAGCATGGCCGCGATCCGCAAGTGCGATAGGCCACTTAAAAACACCCGTGCGGAGGGTGCAAGAAAAGAGGTCGCTTCTGTTCAACAGGTAGTCGTTTTAGTTCGATTTGGCGATTTCGGTGCTGCGTAAGGTGACGCTATCGGGTGCAGTCAAACCTGAACAACGGAAGGGGCCTCCCGGCCTCTGCAATTACAACGATAAAACCGTAAGGCAGTAGGGGAGCATCAATGAAACGTCTCAACGCATTCGCCGGTTGCTGTGTTCTCACCCTGTTCAGTTCGTCGCTGTTCGCCGCCGAGCCAGCCAGTTGCCAGCAGGCCCGCATTGGGGTAGTTGGCTGGACGGACGTCGTCGCCACCACAGCGGTGGCGGCCACCCTGCTCGATGGGCTCGGCTACAAGACCTCCCAGATCACCGCTTCGCAGCAGATCATCTTCGCCGGCATCGACAAGAAGCAGATCGACTTCTTCCTCGGCTATTGGAAGCCGGCGATGGATAACAACATCAAGCCATTCCTCGACAAGGGCCAGGTCAAGGTGTTCGAGCGACCCAGCCTGCCCGACGCCATCGCTACCCTGGCGGTGCCTGCCTATGCCGCGGAGCAGGGACTGAAAACCTTCGCTGACATCGCCAAATTCAAGGACCAACTGGGCGGCAAGATCTACGGCATCGAGCCCGGCACCGGCGCCAATGCCAACATCAAGAAAATGATCGACAGCAACCAGTTCGGCCTCGGCGACTTCCAGTTGGTGGAGTCCAGCGAGGCGGCCATGCTGGCGGCAGTTGGCCGGGCGGTGAAGCGCAATGAGCCGGTGGTATTCGTCGGCTGGAAGCCCCACCCGATGAACCTCCAGATGAAGCTTACCTACCTGACCGGCAGCCAGGATGTCTTCGGCCCCAACGAGGGCTCCGCGTCGGTCTCAACCGTCACCGCGCCGGATTTCGCCGAGCGCTGCCCGAACGTCAATCGCCTGCTCAGCAACCTGACCTTCACCACTCAGCAGGAGAGCGCGCTGATGGAGCCGATCATGGCCCACAAGGACGCCAAGGACGTTGCACGTCAGTGGCTGAAAGACAACCCGACGGAAATGCGTCGGTTGCTCGAAGGCGTGACCACCTTCGACGGCAAGAACGGCGCCGACAGCGTACTCACCGCCCTCAAGTGATAACCGAACCTGCTGCGCGCGGTTCACCGCGCACGGCCCTCGCTCGCCTGTAAGAAGGAAACCGTAACCGTGAACTACGAAGTCATCGTCACCTGTGCCGTCACCGGCGCCGGCGATACCGTCGGCAAGCACCCGGCCATCCCGGTCACCCCGAAAGAGATCGCTGCTGCCGCCATCGAGGCCGCGAAGGCCGGCGCTACCGTTGCCCACTGCCATGTGCGTGACCCCAAGACCGGCAAACCGAGCCGTGACGTAGCGCTGTACCGCGAACTGGTGGAGCGCATCCGCGAGAGCGACACCGACGTCATCATCAACCTCACCGCCGGGATGGGCGGAGATCTGGAGATCGGCAAGGGCGAACAGCCCCTGGAGTTCGGCACAGGCACCGACCTGGTCGGCCCACTGGAGCGCCTGGCCCATGTCGAGGAGCTGCTGCCGGAAATCTGCACCCTGGACTGCGGCACGCTGAACTTCGGCGATGGCGACTTCATCTACGTTTCCACCCCGGCACAGCTACGCGCCGGCGCCAAACGCATCACCGAGCTTGGAGTGAAGGCCGAGCTGGAAATCTTCGACACCGGCCACCTCTGGTTCGCCAAACAGATGCTGAAGGAAGGACTGCTCGACGACCCGCTGTTCCAGATCTGCCTGGGTATCCCTTGGGGTGCTCCGGCGGACACCACCACCATGAAGGCCATGGCCGACAACCTCCCGGCAGGCTGCACCTGGGCAGGTTTCGGCATCGGTCGCATGCAGATGCCAATGGTCGCCCAGGCCATGCTGCTCGGCGGCAACGTGCGGGTAGGGCTGGAGGACAACATCTGGCTGGATCGCGGCGTGCACGCCAGCAATGGCCAACTGGTGGAGCGGGCTGTCGAGATCATCCAGCGCCTCGGCGGCCGCGCCCTGACCCCCGCCGAAGGCCGCGAAAAGATGAACCTCAAGCGGCGCTGACTTTTCGTACACCACGTAGGAGCGAGCTTGCTCGCGAAGCTCTTGGGAGTGTCATTCGCGAGCAAGCTCACTCCTACGGACTGCTCCACCCGCATACCCGATTCGTTTTGCCAGTTTCAGGAGCCACTATGTCCTTCGTCACCCAGATCAAAACCTTCGCTGCCCTCGGCAGTGGCGTCATCGGCAGCGGCTGGATTGCCCGCGCCCTGGCCCACGGCCTCGACGTCATCGCCTGGGACCCGGCGCCCGGTGCTGAGGCAGCGCTGCGCGCGCGCATCGCCAATGCCTGGCCGGCCCTGCAGAAGCAGGGGCTGGCGCCCGGTGCCTCGCAGGATCGCCTGCGCTTCGTGGATACCATTGAGGAGTGTGTCCGGGATGCCGATTTCATCCAGGAGAGCGCGCCGGAACGCCTCGGCCTGAAGCTCGATTTGCACGCGAAGATCAGCGCAGCCGCACGCCCGAACGTGATCATCGGCTCCAGTACCTCAGGCCTGCTGCCCAGCGAGTTCTATGCCGACGCCTCGCACCCAGAGCGCTGCATCGTGGGGCATCCGTTCAACCCGGTTTACCTCTTGCCGCTGGTAGAGGTGGTAGGCGGGGAGAAGACCGCCATTGAGGCCGTGCAAGCCGCCATCAAGATTTACGAATCGCTGGGCATGCGCCCGCTGCATGTACGCAAGGAGGTGCCCGGCTTCATCGCCGACCGTCTGCTCGAAGCGCTCTGGCGCGAAGCCCTGCACCTGGTCAACGACGGCGTGGCCAGCACCGGCGAGATCGACGATGCGATCCGCTTTGGTGCCGGCCTGCGCTGGTCGTTCATGGGCACCTTCCTCACCTACACCCTGGCAGGTGGCAACGCCGGCATGCGTCACTTCATGGCCCAGTTCGGCCCGGCCCTGCAGCTGCCCTGGACCTATCTGCCCGCTCCGGAACTCACCGAGACGCTGATCGACCGCGTCGTGGAAGGAACCTCCGAACAGCAGGGCTCAAGAAGCATCGCCGAGTTGGAGCGCTACCGCGACGACTGCCTGCTTGCAGTGCTTGGCGCGATCAAGGACACCAAGGCACAACACGGATTCGCCTTTGCCGACTAACCTTCAACCGTCCCGCCACTCCGCGCCATCCCCTCTCCTTTCAGGGGCGACCTGCAAGGGGAGGGTGGGGGAGAGGGCGCCTTGCTGGAGCTGCTGCATGAGCCACGCCCTGACCACCTACCGCACCGCCATCCGCCCGGAATGGGTGGATTACAACGGCCACCTGCGCGATGCCTTCTACCTGCTGATCTTCAGCTACGCCACCGATGCCTTGATGGATCATCTCGGCCTGGATGCCCAAGGGCGCGAGGCCACCGGCCATACCCTCTATACCCTGGAGTGCCACCTCAATTACCTGGACGAGGTGAAGCTCGGCGCTGAGGTGGAAGTGCGCACGCAGTTGCTCGGCCATGACGGCAAGCGCCTGCATATTCACCACAGCCTGCATTACGCCGGTACGACTGAAGAACTGGCCGCCAGTGAGCAGATGCTGATGAATATCGACACCCGGCAAACGCGTTCTGCGCCCTTTGCGGAAGGCGTTGCTGAACGCATCCGCCAACTCGCCGACGCCCACGCTCAACTGCCGACACCGGCTCATGTCGGACGAGTGATCGCGCTACCGGTCCGTCATCAGGGCTAGGGCCACTCCACGGCTCGACGCTGTTCCGGAGAATCACATGCCTCGCGAGTACCCCCTGTCGCCTGCCATGGCCGCCTTCGTCGCTGCCAGTGACACCTTCACGCCGCAGGGGCCGACGCTGGCTGATCAGCGCGCGGCCTACCGTGCGCTGTGCCGAGCTTTCACTCCCGAGCGCCCAACCGGCCTCGAAGTCACTGAGTTCGATCTGGGTGGCGTGCCCGCGCGTCTCTACCAATCCCTGCTGCCGGCGCCAACTGGCGGATGGCCCTGCCTGATGTTCATCCACGGTGGCGGCTGGATGCTGGGTGATCTCGCCTCCCACGATTTCATCTGCGCTTACCTTGCCGATCACCTGCCTGTCGCAGTGGTGGCCATCGATTATCGATTGGCACCTGAACATCCGTTTCCCGCTGCGCTGGACGACTGCTTGCAGGCCTGGCGGGCACTGAGTGAGGGGGCTGCGGGAATCAGGCTCGATCCAAACCGCCTGGCGGTGGCAGGGGATAGCGCTGGGGGCAACCTTGCCGTGGCGCTTTGCCTGACCTTGCGGGATGCGGGCCAGGTACTGCCCTGCGCTCAGGCATTGATTTACCCGGCCTTGAGCCCGGAGCCGCTGCCATCCCATCTGGAGTGCGCCGATGCCCCATTGCTGAGTCTGGCGGATCTCCAGGCCTGTCTTGAGTGCTACTTGCCGGACCCGCGTTCGCGCGAGTCTCCGCTTGCCTTGCCGCTGGCCGCCAGCCACTTTTCGGGGCTGCCACCAGCTTTCGTCACGGTCGCGGAGTTCGACCCCTTGCGCGACGATGGCGCCCGCTATGCACAACGGCTAGCCCTGGATGGCGTGCAGGTCGAATTCGACCCAGGCCACGGGCTAGTCCATGGTTGCCTGCGGGGCCAGGGTCAGATTGCGGAAGTGGACAGATTGTATTGCCGGTTGTTCGACTGGCTGCGCAGGGCCATGCGGCTTCCGGAGGCTTGACGACGACCAGCGTGGGCGTCAGCTAATCAGCGCGTAGCGTCGGGCGAAGTCGATCAGGTCGACCAGGTTACGCGTCTTGAGTTTGTCCATGAGCCTTGACTTGTAAGTGCTCACAGTCTTGTGGCTGATGAACAGCTGCTCCGCGATCTGCTTGTTGTTCTTGCCATTGGCAAGATTTTGCAGCACGGCCAACTCGCGGTCCGAGAGGGAACCGAGCAGTTGAATGTCACCTGTCTGTCCCGACTCCGGAGCGGTTGGGAGGTTGACGCTGCTTGGAAACAGGCTGTAGCCCGACAACACGGACTTGACCGCCGAAACGAGGCTGATGGCCTGTTCCTGCTTTGAAATGTAGCCAGTCGCACCGGACTGCAGGCAGCGGTTGGCATATAGCGCCGCCGGTAATGAGGTGAGGACCAGTAGCTTGGAGTCTGGGTTCTGGGCACTCAGGCGGCTGATCACCTCCAGACCGTCCAGCTTCGGAACCGCGATGTCGAGGATCACCAGGTCAGGTTTCAGAGAGCGAGCCAGGCTCAGTCCTTCGACTCCATTCTCGGTCTCGCCGACGATCTCGAATCCTTCGCGCTCCAGCAACACGTGCGTGGCAAAACGGATCATCGGCTGATCGTCGATAAGCAGGATCTTACTCATCTCCTTGGTGCTCCTTCACTTTGTTTCACAAGTAGGCGCGTTGGCGGAAGCTCTCGCTTTCGGAATCAACTGCCTTGAATGTTTTGTGAGTCGGCTTTCGCCATTGAGTCAGTGCAGAACTACGTCTGGTACAAATGAACTTCTAGAGTTTCAAACAAGTGCATCGCAGGCGCTCGGTCAGATAATTCCATTCCTATTCGTCAGAAGGTTCTGGATAGGTTGCCGGCTCGAATTGGAATTCTGAGGTGCATATGTACTGAAGGCCCGCTTCAGGGAGCGGCCACTTGGCGTGTAGGGCGGTCAGTATATTGTTTGGCAGCTATACACTTGCGTGTTTAGGAAAATTCCTACGGCAAATTGAGTTCTATCGTGTGAACTGGATCTACGCACAGTTGAGTTGCTCCAGTTAGCTGTTTGCGCATCACCCGATGGCCACCTGCAATGCTTTTTCCGCAGCAGACGGGCGAGGCACGCTGGGTGGCACAGCAATCCGACATCAGGCGCAAAGCTCGTTTTGCCGAGCGAAATCGATGAGATCGACCAGGCGCCGGGTATTCAGTTTCTCCATCAGTCGCGACTTGTAGGTGCTCACGGTCTTGTGGCTGATGAACAGCTGCTCGGCGATCTCTTTGTTGTTCTTGCCGTTGGCCAGTTTCCTCAGCACCGCCAACTCCCGGTCTGAGAGGTCATCCAGCCCTGTCCCTGGTTCCCGGTGCAATTGTTGCGATCTGGAAGCATGAGCCTCGCCGGGAAACAAGCTGTAGCCTGAAATAACGGACTTGATCGCCATCCGCATGTTCTCGAGCCCCTCCTGTTTTGACAGGAAGCCATTCGCGCCGGCTTTCAGGCAGCGACTTGCGTAAAGGCTGGCCGGCAAGGCTGTCAGAACCAGCAATTTGCACTCACCCAAGGACTGGCGAAGTCGGGTAAGCACTTCCAAGCCATCCAGCTTGGGCAGGGAAATATCCAGAATAACAAGCTCCGGCTCCAATGAGCGGGCGAGGCTAATGCCGCTTACGCCGTTGTCAGCCTCACCAACAACTTCGATGCCTTCTTGCTCCAGTAGCACGCTTACCGCCAGTCGACTCATGGGCTGATCATCGATCAACAAGACTTTGCACATATCCATTTCACTCCATTTGAGTAATCTCCAAAGGCGATCCAGACCTCGTATGGCCAGGCCCATGACTCGCCGATAGATTGCGATGCTTACGCTAACGTAGGAATGCTGAACAACTCCTGAATGGATTGAAGGAATCTTCTGTAGGCGTTCTGTGCTTGTCCTGCCCGTAGCCAGCTCGACTTCGGCTCATGCTGTCAGGACGGCTCTTTGCACCCCGGCAGTAGGCAACTCGGCCTCGCGGTTCGGAGTGCTCGCACTCCGCAGCTCGTGTTCGGGGTCATGAGAAAGAAGAACTGAAGCTGGGCTTGCACCCACGTCGATGGCGAGCGGGGCCTTCAAGCCGACCTATGGATGAAGGCGCTTTATGGGTTGACGGAAAGGTGAATATCGTCGGTACGGGCAACGGGGCCGAGGTCCGAGCCCAGCCCACCGGATCAATTGGCTTCAGGACGACAGGCTAGGCGGTAGCGTTCGTAGTTGATCGTCTTGTCTTGTGGCGCAAGCGCATAGCTGGCCATGCATTGCTTGGACTCCCATTTAATGACCACTGTGGACTCGTCTTTTTCCACCAATGCCAGCGCTCGTCCGCTCGGGTCGGAGATCGCAAGCTGTTTGCCGTCGGAATCCTCAAGCGAGGCTCCGAACGGAATGGGCTTTCCTTGATCGTCGAGCAACTCGAACTGGACCCGGCGACCCTTCTTCCCGGCGTAACGGGCCAGCACCACTGCTCCTCGGCGTGGCACTACCTGCTGGGTAGCGTTTTCGATTTCGATGTCGCCACCGAGATTGCGCGTGTCAAGGGTGATCCAGTTGACACGGTAGGGCTGGGCGTTGGGCACCACCGCGTAGCCGTTGTAGCCGGTGCTTACACCGGTGTAGTTGCTGATGCCCACGCCCGAGATATCGGGCACTTCGACCAGGGTGAAGGTTTCCCCCACAGGCTGGCCCAGATTGATACCGCCGCCGTGGGCCACCAGGGAGCCAGACACGTTGAGGTTCTCCGAGGTGTAGTCGCGGCCCTTGCTGTAGCCCAGCGTGATATCCGCGATGGAAGTGCGGCTGTTCAGGCTGGCGGAGGCGGAATTGCCACTGTTGCTACTGTTTCCGCCCTGAAGCGAATAAGACGTATCGCTGTCCTCGGACAGGTAGCCGTTCACGCCGACCTGGGTATTGTCGCTGTGCTTCTGGCTGGTGGTGGTCAGGTACGCCCTGGGCGATCGCGGCCTCGACCCCAGCGGGAAGGACACGGAGAGGTTGACCTGCGTGTCGTCGTTTGACGAATTCGTGCTGCCAATGTCCTTGGTCTGGGTGACGCTGAAGCTGTAGCTGACATCCCGCCAGCCATTGGAATAGCCTGCGGAGAAGCTGCGCGATCCTCCCCGGTTCCAGTAGCGCTCGTCGCTGGCGTTGATGTAAAGATTGCCGTACTTACGCCCGCCCAGCGTCTGGTTGACTGTCAGGTCGGTACGGACTTTCGAGCGGCTACTTTGGGACTGGATGCCTTCGCTGAGTTCCAGCACATGGTCCGAGAGCGTCCGATAACCCTCGGTGGAATAGCGATAGGCGGCCAGCGTAAAGCTCGTGTCGGTGCCGGTGAAGGTCTTGGCGTACAGCGCGCGCAAGCTGTTGCCCTGCGCGGAGAGGCCCTTCACCCGGCTGGACGAGTGGGTCATGTCAACCGAGAAGGCGCCGATCGAAGTGTTCCGTCCCGCCCCGAGCGATACCGCATTGAAATCCTGGGTTACCTGTGCGCCCGCAATGCCCGTCAGGTTGCTGCTCACGCCGTAAGCCACTGTGCCGCTGACGAACTTCGGCGTTTCCAGGCCGTCACTGTTGCTGTTGAACTCGCCCGCCGAAGCGCTGTACTTCACCTGCCCTTCACGCACCATGGTCGGCAGGCTCGAGAAGGCCTGCTTGGTCACGCGGCGCCGACCATCCGCTTCGATGATGGTTACCTCCAGGTCGCCATTGGACCCGGTGGGGTAGATGTCACTGATCTCGAACGGACCCGGCGGAACGGTCGCCGAGTAGAGGATGTAGTCGTTCTGGCGGATCTCCACGGTGGCGTTGGTTTCTGCAACGCCACGGATCACCGGCGCATAGCCACGTTCGCTATCCGCCTTCATGCCCTCGTCGGAGGCCAGCTTGATCCCGCGGTAACGCACGCTATCGAACAGGTCTGTGTCGGAATAAATCTCGCCGACGCTGAACTGCCCCCTCAGGGGCGTAACGTCATGCTGCAGGTAGGTGCGGTTGCTGGTGAACTGGCTCGGGCGGCCGGTACCGGTCCTGTAGTTGGACTCGTTGCGCAGGCGCCAGGCGCCCAGGTTGATCCCATTGCGCAGGCTCAGGTTGCTGGAAACCTGCCGGCCAAAACCGTCCCGGTTCCGGTTGGTGTTGAACTGGTAGTTGACGAACGCGGCGGTAACGCCGCTGTCCCACAGTGCCGGATCGACGTAGCCACGCATGCCCCGGGCCATGGCCACTTGCGGGACGCTGGCGAGCAGGCGCAATCGGGTGGAGTCGTAGCGCAGCGTGGCCTGGTCAATCAACGTGGGCAGGTCGTAGCAGGTCTCGGGTGCCTCAGGGTGCAACTTGCCCTGCTCGATCAGCTTGGCCATGTCGATGCCCAGCAGGTGAAGCAGGTCGTAGTTCAGGCAGGCCTCGACGATGCCGGTTTGCGGATTGCGTACGAAGTCGATGTCGCGACGGCCGACGATGACCTGATTGCTGTAGAGGTCAACCCGATAGTTGCCGGGCAGGACGCTGTTTTCACGTAGCAGCAGCTGCAGGTCTACCGACGAGGGGGCACCCTTCAGGAACGTAGTGTTGAATGACTCGACCTGTGCCTCATCGGTTGGCTGAACCACCGGAGTTTCTGCGCCAAGTACCATGGCGGGCACCGCGAGGGTGATCGCCAGCGCGAGCCGGTTGGGTATGCCGGAGGGCACTGGCTGATGGTTTTCAGCCGAAGTCCGCCTGCTCCGCCCAAGGGAGTGATTGGGTCTGTTGCTCATTTCTCAATGCCTGCGAGGATCCTGGATCACCCCCCTGAAAGAAATGCGTTGTGCTGGGGCATCGGATGGGATGCCCACCAGGGGTGAATTTGCGAGTCGGGTAGAGCCCGTTATGAATCTCGGTTGGACCGCGTGGCCGTTGCGCCAACGGAGTTGCCTGCCGAGAGTTTTGCGGCGTAGGGGACCTGTGCCCCGTAGTCATTGATGCTGGAGAACTTGAGCTCCACGCCGCTCGAAGAGGCAGGTTGCTTGACGGAGAACTCTTTCTCTTCACCTGGGGCGACCATGGTGGAGTCGACTGCAACCTCCGAGCTATTGGCGCTGCCGAGCGTCACGTCGGCCATGGAAACGTGATACCGGCTGGGATTCCTGACCTTGAGCACGGACTTGCCCCCCCGGAGTTCCAGTTTCCACTGCAGCTCTTCAGGGGCCAGGCGCGCATCTCCGGCAAGGCCAGTAGGTCGGAAGAACACCTTGATCCGCTGACGTACCGCCAGTTGCAGGGTGTTTTGCCCATGGACGGCCTGGGGAATTTCCTGGACGTTCAACCACACCACCGATTCGCGGTCGGTCGGCATGCCGCTACCTTCATAGAGGAGACGTAGCAGCTGTTGCTCGTTTGCCAGAATACGGGCCAGGGGCGGCGTCACAGCAAACGGAGCAGGAGTGTCTGTCGCATCTGCGTTGTCGATCCAGGACTGGATCAGGGCTTGCTGGCCGCCGTTGCGAACCGTGATGCTGGCTTCCTTGTCGGAGCCGTTGAAGATGATGCGGGTGGAGTTGAGGGAGACTCCTGCGGAAACTTGAGACGCCAGCACCAGGCTCAAGGCACCCAGGCAGGCTGAAATTGTGCGACGGAGCATAGGCATTACCACTTGGAGCAAGAACGAGGTGGCGAGGCCGTTGGGCCTCGCCAATCTTGAGAACCGTGGGTCCTGCTTACTCGTACTGCAGGGTGAACGGCAGGGTCGCGTTACCGTTACCGGCGGTGGCGGTCTTCGGGTCAGCGGTAGTGACGTAGGCCGCAGCGAAGGTCAGGGTGGCATCGCTACCGTTCAGCTCGCTCTCGATCTTGGCGGTGGCCGGTGCGCTCAGGTCAATGAGGGCGCCACTGCTATTCATGATGGCGATACCCACATTCTTCGCGGACTCGGTGCCTGCGTTCAGGGCCAGGACTTTCTTGCCAGCGACCACGCCGGATCCGGCTTTGGCGTCAAACAGCATGGAGACCTTGGTGCCCTGGTTGCAGTTGACCTTGAGGTTGAAGTCGTTGGCCGCCAGGCGGCCACCGCTCGGAGCGGTGTCGGTGCCCATGTCTTTGATGGACACGGCGCCCATGTCTACGGCAATCGCTTTTTCTTTACCGGCCGCGCCTTCAACCGAGCAGGCGTCGTTGTTGATCACACCGGTGAAGTTGATCTGGCCGGTACCCGCCTTGGTGGGGGTAACCGGATCAGCAGCGAAGGCGGAGCCAGTGGCCGCGAGCATGGACATGGTCAGAAATGCCAGGGAAAACTGTTTCATCATTAACTCCAAAAGTGTTGGAAAAAGTGCCGCATCGAAATGCCGGACCAAGATAATCGCCGACGCTTTTGGGGGGTATCAGATGAGGTTCTCTTGGCTTGTAGGGAGTGGACTACTTCTTTGTAGTCGATTTCTTGTGGTCTCTTGCTGTCCGTGGAGTGGTTGAGGTTCTCTGTTTTCTGGGTAGTGGCTGGAGCTCCGATTGACTGGGCGCTCCAGGTCATTTGTCGAACTGTCGTCGGAGCATGTTGGGGAGTCGGTGTTCGTAACGGTTATCTGCTGGCAGGCGGATTAATTCTCAATTCATGAATTTAAAGTCAGCGCACTGGGAAAAATCACCAAGAAGACTGATCTTTTGAATTGGTCTGCCCGGTCGCGAGTGTGTCGTGATGACGAGATTTTCGTATCTTGAACTATTCCTTCGTTTTTAAAGTGCTGCATGTAAAACCCTGATTTAAAAAGGTAGTAAAGATTCTTTAGGTTCTGTCCGTAAATGTCCTACACACTCTGTCGGACGTGCTCTTTACAAATAAACTTGTGATCTTGCTATTGTTCTTTTCGCGTTGCACTCGTCGCTATAAGAAGAGAGTGTTTCTACGCGCTCAGGGAAATTTTTAAACTGAAAGGAATAGATAAGGTCATGAAACTAAGCAAGTTGTCTCTAGCAGTGTTCGGCGCTCTGGCAGTGGCGAGCACGGCCGTAAATGCCGCTTCTGCAGGCAGCGGCAAGGTGAATTTCGAAGGATCCATCATCGACGCACCCTGCACTCTGGATGCGGAAAGCGCCAATCAGACCGTCCGCATTGACCAGGTTTCCAACAAGCAACTGGCCAACAATGGCATGTCCGAAGTCAAGGACTTCACCATCGAGTTGCGCGAGTGCGATGCCGCCACCCTCAAGAAGGTCAAAGTAACCTTCGGAGGCGACATCGACACTGCAGATCCCTCCCTCCTCGCCATCACCGGCTCCGCAAGTGGTGCGGGTATCGCCATCACCAAGGGAAACCAACAGGTCAAGTTGGGCGAGGCCCTGCCGGCGCACGCTCTGGTTGCGGGAGACAACACCCTGTTGTTCGGAGCCCGCCTGAAAGGCACTACTGCCAAGGATGTGGCGGTAACCCCTGGTGAGTTCAAGGCTGTCACCAACTTCCAACTGGCCTACGAGTAAGCATCGAACACGAGCTAACTCACTCGTAGATGGATCAGAAGCGCCTGAAAGTGCAGTCAGGCGCTTCTGATATTTAGCCTTTATTGAGCGTTGCTCTCGCTACAGTCTGGCGATAGCGAACATTCGCTTTTTATTTGCGACCAAAGAGTGAGTTAGAAGTAATCGCTGGCGATTCTCTATTTGTATTCGTCGGGTGCATTCATTCGGTCAATAAATGTTTTCTGAACTCTCATCTGGTTGTCCAGGGAATCCGGGAAACCATCTTTCATTATCGGCACTATATGGCTGCAGGTAAGAAGACTCTACCGACCGTGGCGCTTGTTTGTTTCGCCTGTCATCCAGCCGTTTCGCACCCTGTCGAATTCAACCTCGATGTGATGGACGTGGAAGAGCGCGACTCGATAGATCTGAGCCGCTTCCGCACTGCGAGCTACATCATGCCAGGCGAATACCTGATGGGCATCCGGGTGAATGGCCGGGTTCTTTCGGAGCAGACCATCCGCTTCTATCCATCGCATGGGGACGACGCAATCTCCCGTGTGTGCGTACCCATGGACCTGGCGGCAAGGCTTGGCTTAAAACCGGAAATCCTGCAGGGCCTGGGCCGCTGGCCCGAGCGGGACTGCGCGGAGCTCGGTGGCGTCGACGGCATTACCCTGCGGCCGGATATGGAGACGGCCTCGCTGGTCATCAACATTCCCCAGGCCTGGATGGCATATCAAGATCCCAATTGGGCGCCGATCGAGGAGTGGGACAACGGCATCCCCGGTGCCCTGCTCGACTACAACCTGAATGGCTCGACGCAAAAAGGCCGGGATTCCAGCCGATCCCACCAGATCAGCGGTAATGGCACCGCAGGCTTCAACATAGGGGCTTGGCGCCTGCGTGGCGACTTCCAGGGAAGCCGCCAGCGCAGCAAGCAGTACACGCAGCAGGAGTTCGCCTGGAGTCGAATTTACGCCTACCGACCCCTGAGCAGGCAGGGGGCAAGGTTACTGTTGGGCGAAACGCAGTTGAACTCCAACCTGTTCGACTCGTTTCGTTATCTCGGCGCCAGTCTCGCCACCGACGACCAGATGCTGCCGCCCGATCTGCGTGGCTACGCGCCGGAAGTGACCGGCGTCGCCCAGAGCAATGCAAAGGTCACGGTTCGCCAGGGCGACCGCGTGCTGTACGAGACTACGGTGCCGCCGGGGCCTTTCCGCATCAGCGACATCAACAGCGCGGTGAGCGGCAAGCTGGATGTGGAGGTGAGCGAAGACGACGGGCATGTCCAGCGTTTCCAGATCGAGACCACCAACATGCCGTACATGAGCCGGCCCGGCCAACTCCGCTACAAGCTAGCCGTTGGGCGCCCGGCGAACCAGAATCGGGAAATGACCGGCCCAATGTTCGCCAGCGGCGAACTGTCCTGGGGGGTAGATAACAACTGGTCGACCTACGGCGGCAGCTTGCTGACCGACGGCTACACCGCACTGGCCGTTGGCGTTGGGCGTAACCTCCAGCGCTTTGGCGTGGTCTCGGCGGACATCACCAACGCCAGCGCCAAGGTTCGCAATGAACCCCGCCAGAGGGGCAATTCGCTGCGGATCAACTACGCCAAGCGCTTCGATGAGTACAACAGCGAAATCACCTTCGCCGGCTACCGCTTCTCGGAGCGAAGCTTCGTCACCATGGACGAATTCCTCGATGCCCGAGATGGCCGGCTAACACGTAACAACAGCAAGGCCGTCTACACCGCCTTGGCCAACAAGGCGTTCCTTGACCTCGGCTTCAGCGGTCACCTGTCCTACACCCGCGAGGACTACTGGGATCGCGCCTCCACTGAGCGTTTCAGCGCCTACTTCAGCCGCTATTTCGATGTAGGGCGCATGAAGGGGCTGTCCGCGAGCCTATCGCTGAGCCATAGCCGCTCCGATTTCGAACAGGAAAGCAGTGTGTCGCTCTCGCTCAGCGTGCCCTTCGGCCACAGCGAACGGGTGGGCTACGACAGCTTCATCAATCGCGACGGCGTTCGCCACGGTGCTACCTATTCCAGGTACGAGCAGGACTACAACTATCTGCTCAGCGCCAACACCGGACGCGGCAATGACGCCATGCAGGGCTACCTCACTGCGCGCACCTCGATGGCGGATGTCAGCGTTAGTGGCGGCTATCAGGACAGCGGCTCGCAGAACCTGGGGCTTTCGCTGCGCGGTGGGCTCACAGCGACGGCCAAAGGTGCGGCCTTCCACCAGTCGGCCTTCGATGGCGGTACACGGCTCATGGTCGATACCGACGGGGTTTCCGGCGTGCCGCTGCAGGATGGCTTGGCGCGCACCAACCGCCTGGGCATCGCAGTCATACCCTCGGCCAACGACTACTACCGGACAGACGTACGGATCGATGTGAACAAACTGGCTGACGACATGGAAGCCAAAAAATCGGTAACCGAAGCCACCCTGACCGAAGGCGCGATCGGATACCGCAGGCTGAGCGTCATCCAGGGCAACAAGGCCCTGGTCACCATTCGCCTGCCCAGCGGCGCCTTCCCGCCATTTGGTGCCAGTGTCCTCGATGCCGCAGGGCGGGAGGTGGCCATCGTCGCCGACAGCGGTTTCGCCTACCTGACCGGCATCCAGCCGGATTCGGAGTTCGTTGTGAGCTGGGGGCGCAACAAGCAATGCCGGCTGACCATGCCACGCGTCTTTCCCCTCGACCAGCGTTACGAACTTCAGTGCCAACCCTTCATTGAATCGAGCCTCTTCAAATGAGCATATCCCCCCTCGTGCCGTTCACCTTGGCGGCACTCATCGCCTTGTCCTGTACGTCGGCCCAGGCCGCCATTTCCCTGGACCGCACCCGCATCATCTTCGGTAGTGCGCACAAGTCCGTAAGCCTTGGCATTCGGAACGACAACAAGGAGTTGCCTTACCTCGCCCAGGCATGGATCGAAAATCCGCAGCAGCAGAAGGTCTCCGGCCCCATCGTGGTACTGCCGCCACTTCAGCGTGTCGAGCCGGGCTCCGGCGGGCAGGTGAAGCTGGTGAAAGCCCCGGAAGCGGAGCAGCTGCCCCAGGATCGCGAGTCGCTGTTCTACTTCAACCTGCGGGAGGTCCCGCCACGTAGCGACGAACCGAACACCATGCAGATCGCCCTGCATACCAAGATCAAGCTGTTCTATCGGCCCGAGTCCATCACCCCCGATGCCGGAGACGTCTGGCAGGAACGGTTGGTTGTGACCCGAACTGGCAATGGTTTTCGCATCGAGAACCCCACGCCTTACCACGTCACCATCAGCGACCTGCAGAGCGCGGCCGACAAGCGCGACAGCACCACTTTCAACCCGGTGATGCTGGCGCCCTTCTCGGTCGAGGCCGTGCTGCCGGACGGAGAAGTCGGGAAGGACCTGGTCCTCACTTACATCAGCGATTACGGCGGCTACCAGAAGCTGAACTACGCCTGCGACGCGGCCACGTGCTCGCTCAAACCCAAGCCATAGCGGGCGGTTGCGCATTGCTCAAGGGGGGAGCGGAACATGGTGAGTACAAAGAGTGGGTGCGCGATGGCGCTGATCGGTGGCTGCGTGTTCACAGCGGCGCTCAGCGCGGACGACATTCTTCTCAGCTTTGATGGGACTCTGGTGGTGCCAGCCTGCGAGCTGGTCGTGGAAAACACCGAGCAGGTGGTGAACCTCGGCATCTTCAACAAACGGGACCTGGAGACGGTGCCTCGGACGCCGGCCGTGCCCTTTCATATCGACATCCTGACCTGTTCGGAGGCTACCAAGGTCAGCGTCCTCTTCAAGGGCAAGGAGGAGGCGTTGCTGCCTGGGTCGCTGGCCCTGGAAGGCGAAGCCTCCGGTGTGGCGATTGGTCTGGAGACCTCGGCGGGCGATGCCATCAAACTCAACGTCGATAACCTGGAATATGCGGTAACGGGCGGCGAAAAGAAGCGTCTGTCGTTCAGTGCCCACCTGCGGCCGCTGAAGGGGAAAACCATCGGGCCGGGCGCGTTCAATGCCGTCACCAACTTCGAGATCAGCTACCCATGAAGGCCGTGAAGCATTTCGGCCCGCGCGGCTTGTACCTGGCGCTGTGCCTCTGGCTGCCCACAACGGTGCAGGGCGTCGAACTCGCGAGGTCGACGGTGAGCATTTCCGGAGCCGTGGTGAAGCCGACCTGCAAGTTCGACCAGGGCAACTCGCTGCGTGTGTCGTTCAGCACCGTGGATGTCACCCGGATCGCCTCCGGGCAATACAAACAGGCCATCCCGCTGACCATCAAGTGCGGAACCGAGGCAGCCGCCATCACCCTGACACTGAAAGCGGACGTGGGCTTTGCCACGGATGTGGTGAAAACCTCGGCCAGCGGTCTGGGCATCCGTATCCGCCGGGTTCGCGATGACGCCGTTTGGAAACCGAACAGCAGCGTCAATTCCTCTACGTCCAACGATAACTCCATTGAAGCGGTGCTGGTGCTGGAGCCGGGTTCGGAACTGCAGGCGGGGGCCTTTTCCGCGTCGGCAACATTGTCGGCGGCGTACGACTGACGACGAGACACGGCCGCGAATTATACGGGCCCTTATTTCATCAAGGTATCTAACCGAGTGAACGCAAGAGCGTTGATGGAGTACTACATGAGATCGATCATTCTGGCGCTGAAGCGCTTCATGCTGTTGCTGTGTCTTTTAATGTGCGTTGAGTTTCCGGCATTGGCTTACGGGGCTGCTACGGGAAAGGGGGGCGGAATCTTTGAGTCTACATGGTTCTCTGATTTTCAGTGGCATATCGAATATGACGGTAGTGTCATAATCGACAAGGCGGCTCTGAATGATAGGGGCATAGGCCCGTATCCATGTGAGCAAGCTTGGAAGAAGGCTGCTCCTGGGTTAGGAAAATTCGAATCCTGTACCTTGGTTCGGATAGTTAATGCAAGCCCAGTTGTGAATGGTAGGTTATTGCAAACAAGCAACATAAAGGGATTAACACTGACACAACTTAAAAGTCAGCTGACCATCACGGGAAAAATCGCGACTGTCAGACCCGCCAGTACGGGGGATATATGCTTCTTGCTGGAAATCCAGGGAGCCCATGGGATGGATGGGCATTATCTGCCAGCATCATGTAGCACGGGCCCCGGCGGAGGAGGTGGTATACCAGGGGCGCCACCCGAACCTGAGTTGTCCTGCTCACTCTACGGTTCCATTGACCTGCGGCATGGCAATGTGACGCCTGAGTCAGTGAACGGCCATACGGCAAGTACCACGGTCTACGTAACCTGCAGCAAGTCAGCAACCGTCAAGTTGGCGGTGACGCCTGGTACGCAGGGCAGTTTGAAGCTGACTGGTGTCAGCGGGTTGACTTCGTCGCTCTATGCTGACGGCGTGGGCGGTGGTCGGTCCCTCAGCATTTCCGCTGGCACAAGCTATACTGCCGTGACCATTAAATCAGTGCTCAAAGCAGATGGTGCTGTCAGCGTGGGCTCGTTCAAAGGCAGTACGTACGCTGTGCTTTCCATCCCCTGATCGCTCCCCCAAAGGCCCATTCGATGATGGGCCTTCTCCATGCGTAGCGGTCTGCATATCAGTTGAACACCACCGTGATGGTACCGGCATCGAAAGCGCCGGTCCGCGTGTTGCGTACCGGTGTAAAGCTGATCGAGTGTGTGTCGGGGACACCAGCGCAGTTGCCCTCGACCGCAGGCACTGCCGCTTGATGGGGGCTGCGACCCTGGTCGCGGCCGGCGTGCTGGAGCCAGGCGGCCGGCGCAACCTCGCAAGGTCCTCTGACGATGCTGCCTACAAAATGAATGACCCCGTGAAAAATCTTGGGTTCGTCGGCATAAAGAACAGTCGGAGATGCACCCGATGCGATGACGGCAACAAGCAGTAGTCGTTTCATGACCAACCCTCCGTGCGATTTTTAGTAAGTAAAAATCAGGTTGCTCCTACTTGCCATATCTAGGATGTTCCGTTGTTTTGTAGGAATTCGGGGTTGGTCTGAGGATAGTTCACAGTTTTGGGTAAGTTGAGGGGAAAAGTGTGTGGCACTACTCAGTAGTCAATTGATCAGAAAGTTCTGACACGACATTTCCTTGCCAATTGGGTGACGATCCCTCGGTTAGGTTTTATTTGCATCAAGGTGGAGCGGGAGCGGCCCGCCCCCGGATTTCGTTCTCGATCATTCTCTGAGTGTGTGAGCCAGGCAGATCTTCCTGTTGCGAGTGGGAAGGGCGTTGCCAAAAAGTGGTTATGCACGTTGTGAAAGTTGCGATGTGGCATTGGGTGTCGGACAAAAAAAGCCCTCGTCAGGGCCGACATCCTGACGAGGGCGAGGGTGGTCCTTGAGGGGACCTCAGTGTGTGCGGTCGGACCAGGCGTGGAGCAGGCTGGACGCCAGGCCGTAAAGCGTTAACAGAATGGCGAAACCAAGGCTCAGGGACATGGCTCCAACCTTCCCTATCAGTCGGTGCCTACCTGGCGCAGCTTGGTCGCAGGGACGTTACCGAGGTTGTTGAGCATGCGCTCGCTGTACCAGTCGAGGAAGTTGATCACGCCGAACTCGTAAGTCTTGGAGTAGGGCCCCGGCTGGTAGGCGGTGGAGTTGATGCCGCGCTGGTTTTCTTCGGCCAGGCGACGGTCCTGATCGTTGGTTGCATCCCAGACTTCGCGCAGGCGTTGTACGTCGTAGTCGACGCCTTCCACCGCGTCCTTGTGCACCAGCCACTTGGTAGTGACCATGGTTTCCTGGGCGCTGATGGGCCACACGGTGAAGACGATCATGTGGTCGCCCATGCAGTGGTTCCAGGCATGTGGCAGGTGAAGGATGCGCATCGAGCCCAGGTCGGGGTTCTTGATACGGCCCATGAGTTTCTTGCAGCCCTGCTTGCCGTCCATGGTCATGGAGACGGTGCCATCGAGCAGCGGCATGCGCACGATGCGGTTGCGCAGGCCGAAACTGGCGTGGGCGTAAGGGATCTTCTCTTCGTCCCAGGCCTTGGTGCAGGCGGCGACCTGGTCCTTGAAAGCCTGGCTGGCGCGTGGGTCGGTCACGTCGTCCCATTCCAGCAGGGTCTTCAGCAGTTCAGGGTGCGAGCCGTTGCAGTGGTAGCACTCGCGGTTGTTCTCGATCACCAGTTTCCAGTTGGCCTTTTCCATCAAGGTGGTTTGCACCGCCACCTTGGTGTTTTCCATGTCGTAAGGCTCCATGTAATGGGCCAGCGTGGAGAGGAAGTCGTCGATGGCTGGCGGGTTCTCGGCCAGGCAGACGAAGATGTAGCCGCCAGCGCTCTTCACATGAACGGGCTTGAGGTTGTAGTCCTTGAGGTCGAAGTCGGCGCCCATCTCGGTGCCGGCGAACAGCAGGCGGCCGTCGAGTTCGTAGGTCCACTGGTGGTAGGGGCAAACCAGTTTGGCGACCTTGCCCTTGTCGCTGACGCACAGGCGCGAGCCCCGGTGGCGGCAGACGTTGTGGAAGGCGTGGATCTGGCCTTCGGCGCCGCGGATCACGATGATCGGGTTGTCGCCGATCTGCAGGGTAAGATAGTTGCCCTTGGCTGGGATTTCGCAGGTCATGCCGGCGATCAGCCATTCCTTGTGGAAGACCTCCTGCATGTCGATCTGGAACAGGCGCTCGTCGCTATAGAACGGCTGCGGCAGGGAGAAGCTGTGGTCGCGTTCGCGGAGCATTTCGGCCGTGGCCTTGCGTGCAGGTTCAAGCGGATCGCCCAGGCTCAGGGTAGAAGTGACGTCCATCGGTAACTCCTCAATGGCTGGTCGCATTCGCGACCGCCGCAAAAAGTGGCTGTTTCGGTTGTCACGCAAGGCGGCGTGATCGGCCCCTCGTTTCTCGCCTGCCGACTGGCGGCCCGGGGGTGGTTTTGCCCAAAAAACCTTATGGTTCGGCTGGGATTGAGTGTGGCGGCGTGGGCAGGTAGGGCCTTATCCATGGGCGACATGGGAACATCCGTTTCCGACGCCGCAGGCCCGATGGTTGCTGGCAGGTCGCGATGAGCATGTGAATGTCGCAGACAGGTAAATGGGCGTTTTTTGCGTTACGCACAATTCACCGCAATAGGCCGATATCCGGCCGCGCGCGGAGCAGCCTCCATGACGAACAACTTCCTCAACCCCGTGACTACCCAGACCTGGAGCAATGGCCGCCACATGGTGCGTTGCGTCAAGGCGATCCAGGAAACTCTGGATGTGCGCACGTTCTGTTTCATGGCCGACCAGCCGATGGTGTTCTTCTTCAAACCGGGCCAATTCGTGACCCTGGAGCTGGAGATCGATGGCCAGCCGATCATGCGCTCCTACACCATTTCCAGCTCGCCATCGGTGCCGTACAGCTTCTCGCTGACCATCAAGCGCGTGCCGGGTGGCAAGGTGTCCAACTGGCTACACGACAACCTGAAGGAAGGTGACGTGCTGCCGGTGCATGGGCCGGTGGGGTTGTTCAATGCCATCGACTTCCCGGCGGAGAAGGTGCTGTTTCTCTCCGGCGGTGTCGGCATCACGCCAGTGATGTCCATGGCCCGCTGGTTCTTCGATACCAACGGCGCAGTCGACATGGTGTTCGTGCACAGTGCGCGTACGCCGAAAGACATCATCTACCACCGTGAACTGCGCCACATGGCTTCGCGGATCAACAACTTCAAGCTGCACCTGATCTGTGAGAAGTACGAGATCGGCGAGACCTGGTCTGGCTATCGCGGTTACCTGAGTCGCGCAATGCTCGACCTGATCGCTTCCGACTTCATGGAACGTGAGATCTTCTGCTGCGGCCCGACGCCTTACATGTCAGCAGTGAAGCGCCTGCTGGAAGCTGCCGGCTTCGATATGAAGCGCTACCACGAAGAAGCCTTCGGCCCGACTCCGCCAGAGATTCGTGCAGAGGTAAACGAGCACGCCGCGGAAGCCGCTGAGGCGGCAGAGATCCCGGCTGGCGACATGAACCTGGTGGACTTCACCAGCACCGGCAAGAGCATTCGTGTGGCGCCTGGCGAGACGGTCCATTCTGCTGCCGCCAAGCTTGGCCTGCACATCCCCAAGGCTTGCGGCATGGGCATCTGCGGCACCTGTAAGGTGCTGAAAACCTCTGGCGAGGTGGAGATGGAGCACAACGGCGGAATCACCGACGAAGACGTCGCCGAGGGCTACATCCTGTCCTGCTGCAGCGTGCCCAAGGGCGATGTGGCCATCGACTACTGAGTCTTCTGCTCAATAATTGAGCATCTTCGGCCGGCCCACGCGTGGTGTGGGCTGGCGCCATCTATCCACAGCTTGTGGGCGCATCGGTGCACAGTTCCTGTGTGCAACCTGTTGCGTAACTCGTTGAAACTGCTGATAAAACAATCAGCTCTCCAGGAACCGCGCGCGCCGTGGCCTGCAGTCAGGGGCGAACAGCTTATCCACAGGTCGGTCCACGGGGTCCGGGGGTAAAATACCGGGCGGCATTTGCTTGGTGGGTAGGCGTTCTTTCGCACAGCAGGGCATAGAGCTGCCTTTCGAGCCTGAGGGGCAACTGCTCCGCCCTTGGCGAATGAATTCGCACCCAAGGAAAAGCGTGCCGGCGACCTGCTGGCTCAATCCTCCTCCTGCACCGCTTTGTAGGCTCCGGCCAGTTTTTGCTGCACATCCTGGGGCGCGGCGCTGTAATGGCTGAGCAGCATGCTGTACGCGCCATGCCCGGCGGTGATCGCCTTGAGCCGGCCGGCATAACCTTCGAGCTCTGCCAGTGGTACCTGGCCGTGGATCAACGCCATGCCCTGGGATAGCGACTCGGTGCCGGTGACCTGACCACGGCGGCTGATCAGGTCGGTGGTGATATCGCCCAGTCGCGCTTCCGGGGCGCTGATCTCGATCGACACGACCGGCTCCAACACCATTTCCCCGGCGGCGCGCAGGGCGTCGAGCATCGCCTTGCGACCTGCAGACTGAAAGGCAATGTCCTTGGAGTCCACCGGGTGGTGCTTGCCGTCGTAAACGGTGACCTTGAGATCCTCCACAGGCAGGCCGGCCAATGGACCGCAGGCCAGCACCGAGCGCACGCCTTTTTCGACTGAAGGAATGAACTGGGAGGGAATCACACCACCTTTCACTTCATCGGCAAAGACGAAACCGGCACCGCGAGGCAGAGGCTCGACACGCAGGAACACCTCGCCGAACTGGCCGGCACCTCCGGTCTGCTTCTTGTGGCGACTGTGGCCATCGGCTGGGCGAGTGATGGCCTCGCGGTAGGGCACGCGCGGCGGACGGGTTTCCACGTCGAGCTTGTAGGTACCGGTGATGCGGTCGAGCAGGTAGCGCAGGTGCAATTCACCCATGCCGCGCAGTACGGTCTCTTGGGTCGAGGGCAGGTAATCGAGCTTCACGCAGGGGTCTTCGGCCTGGATCCGGTTGAGCACTTCGGCGATCCGCTGCTCATCGCCGCGGCGTTTGGCTTCGATGGCCAGGCCCTGCATAGGCGCCGGAAAGTTCAGCGGCTTGAGGCTGATTTCATCCTCGTCATGGGAGTCGTGGAGCACGGCGTCGAACTCGACCTCATCGACCTTGGTCAGGGCGCCGAAGTCCCCGGGGATCAGGCGCGTCACCTCTTCATGGCGCTTGCCTTGCAGGCGCAGCAGATGGCCGAGCTTGAACGGCTTGCGCCCGTCGCCGACGAACAGCTGCATATCCCGCAGCAAGGTTCCCTGGTGCACGCGGAAGATGCCCAGCTTGCCCACGAAAGGGTCGATCACCACCTTGAACACATGTGCTAGCACATGCCGTTGCGGGTCGGGTACGGCGCGGAAGGCCTTGGCCTGCTCTCCGGCGCCTTTGAGAAAAAGGGGGGGATTGCCCTCGTTCGGATTCGGTGCCAGCCGCGCCAGGACATCCAGCAGCTCATCGATGCCGGCTCCCGTGCGCGTGGAGGTAAAGCACAACGGGATCAGGTGACCTTCGCGCAATGCGCGCTCGAAGGGCTCGTGCAGTTCCGCCGGGCTGATCTCGCCCTGTTCCAGATAGCGAGCCATCAGCTCCTCATCCACTTCCACCACCTGATCCACCAATGCCTGGTGCGCGTCGGCAACGGACGAGAAGTCAGCATCACCGGAGGGGGCGAAGAAACAATCCACAACCCGACTGGCGTTATCCGCTGGCAGGTTGAGCGGCAGGACCTCCTTGCCGAAAGTCTCGCGCAGGTTGGCGAGCAGGGCAGGAAGGTCGACCCTTTCGGCGTCGATCTTGTTGACCACCAGGATGCGGCAGAGACCACGTTCGGCGGCCAGCGCCATCATTCGGCGGGTGGTCAGTTCGATGCCGTTCTGCGCATTCACCACCACCAGCGCCGTTTCCACGGCTGCAAGCGCGGCAATCGATTGGCCGATGAAGTCCGGGTAACCGGGAGTGTCGATCAGGTTGAGTTCGGCTTCGGCATGGCTGCAGTGGGCGAGGGCCGAAGCCAGCGAGTGACGGTACTCGCGCTCCAACGGGTCGAAGTCGCAGACGGTATCGCCGCGCTCCAGGCTGCCCATGTTGGCAATGGCGCCGCTGCGGTGCAGCAGGGCTTCGGTGAGGCTGGTCTTGCCACTGTCGCCATGGCCGACCAGGGCAATCGTTCGGATGGCTTCCACTGTGTAGTTCGCCATGAGCACCTCCGCGCGCTGGGGTTTTTCCAGTATAGGCAGGGGCTCCAGGTCCGCAGGATTGCAGGGTGGTCCATGGACCTGATCCGCAAGTCTTTGAAAAAGCTCAAAAAATGACCGAGTGCCGGCAAGCCTTGTCATTGCTGGGCTGCAGCGTTCCCTGTACAGCTTGTCCACAGAACGCTCCACGCACTTTGTGGGTAATAAGCCACTTTTTGCCGCTGGAGATAGGAAAAAGACTGCATTCAACGGGTTTATGGAGCGTAGGGCAATGAATGATCAGTCGGCTTAACGTGCTGAAAATAAAGGCTTTAAGCTATCGGCGAACAGGTTTTCCACAGCGATACAAACAGCATCTGTGTGCAAGTTTCGCGTCAGTCGTTTTATTTGGCCGAGAAAAGGCGCTGAATGCCTTGCTACGTCTGGGCTTGAGAGCTTTGTTCGAGTGCACAGCTTACACACAGACTTATCCACTTATTTTGAAGGTAACGGAGCCTGGTCGGTCTTTTTGACGCCAATAGCCGAGAAGGAATCTCTTGTCATGGATCACTGTGCAAAAACTGATCGCGAGCCTGCGCGCCATGCTGGTCGGGGCCCCGAGCTCCTTATCCACAGCTTGTGTACGTTTCGCTGCACAGCTTTTGTGCGCAAGTGATACTTAAGTTGTTGAAATAGATCAGAAAACATCCAGAGCCCTGGATGTGCCGCCGATCGTGGCCTGCGGCATGGGCTCTACAGCTTGTCCACAGGAAACTCCACGGAAATCGGGGGTAAGCAGCCGGGAGGGGTTTTACTGTGGGGGCGAATTCATTCGCAAAGGGCCGCAAAGCGGCCCCAGGAAACGCTGGGCAGGCCTTTGGCCTGGTTGGCGAGAATTCGCCCCTACCGCCGGAGAGAGTCTTATGCCGCCATGGCCGCACGGATATCCGCAGCCAGTTCACGTACGCGGTCCATCTCGGTATCCCAGGAGCACATGAAGCGTGCGCCGCCGGCGCCGATGAAGGTGTAGAAGCGCCAACCCCGGGCACGCAGGTAGTCCAGGGCGGGTTCGGACATCTGCAGGAACACGCCATTGGCTTCCACCGGGAACATCAGGCTGACGCCCGGCACGTCGGCCACCAGTTCGGCGAGCAGCTGGGCGCAGGCGTTGGCATGGTTGGCGTAATAGAGCCAGGCGTCGTCCTGCAGCAGGCCCACCCAGGGGGCGGCAAGAAAGCGCATCTTCGAAGCCAGCTGACCGGCTTGCTTGCAGCGGTAGTCGAAGTCCACGGCCAGGTCGCGGTTGAAGAAGAGGATGGCCTCGCCCACCGCCATACCATTCTTGGTGCCGCCGAAGCACAGTACGTCGACGCCGGCTTTCCAGGTCAGCTCGGCCGGCGAGCAACCGAGGAAGGCGCAGGCATTGGCGAAGCGGGCGCCGTCCATGTGCAGGTTAAGGCCGAGCTCCTTGCAGGTCTGGCTGATGGCGCGGACCTCCTCGGGGCGGTACACGGTGCCCACTTCTGTTGCTTGGGTTAGGGTCACCACACGGGGCTTGGGGTAGTGGATATCCTGGCGCTTGAGCGCGATCTCGCGAATTGCCTCCGGGGTCAGCTTGCCGTCGACCGTCTTGGCCAGCAGTAGCTTGGAGCCGTTGGAGAAGAACTCCGGCGCGCCGCATTCGTCGGTCTCGACGTGGGCCGTCTCCGAGCAGATCACGCTGTGGTAGCTCTGGCAGAGCGAGGCCAGGGCGAGGGAGTTGGCGGCCGTGCCGTTGAAGGCGAAGAAGACTTCGCAGTCGGTTTCGAACAGCTGGCGGAAGTGGTCGGCCGCGCGGGCGGTCCACTGGTCGTCACCGTAGGCGCGTTCATGGCCGTGATTGGCCTCGGCCATGGCGGCCCAGGCTTCCGGGCAAATGCCGGAGTAATTGTCACTGGCGAATTGTTGGGTCTGGTCGGTCATGTCCTGTTCCTTTGGTCCGATCGCCGGAGCGCCCAGGCGAGGGGCTGGCGCATAAGCGCTAACTTTACGCCAGGATACGGTCAGAAATTTCCCTTGAGGCGACATCCTTTTCAAGGGATGGAATGCCGGTCGTCTGAACAAAAATGCTCAACGACCTGCGCATGTCGGCTCCTACGGGCTCTAGCCGGGCGCACACAGGTTATCCGTACGGCCGTTCACGGGATTCGGGGAAATGCACTAGGGCCGGTAAGAGGAACTCAGCCAAGGCTGGCGACCTCACATTATTAGTGCCTGCACGTATATCGCGGTGTGCTCATAGAGGAGGAGCAGAAATGCGCTACCGGAAACTGATCGTCCTGTTCGTCTCCATGCTCATCGGCTTGCCTGCGGTGGCGGGTGATTGGCCTGCGGGGGAGCGCGAGCGTTTCGTTGAGGATTGCGTGAATGGCGCCCAGGCCGAGGTGCCGGCAGACACTCTGCGGCGCTACTGTGCGTGCGCTGCAGACAAGGTCGGCAGCGAGTCCAGCACGGTCGAACTGGAAGCGATGAAGGCGCAGAAGGCACCGCTGCCGCAGGCGACCCATCAACGCGTGATGCGGGCCGCTCAAAGTTGCCTGAGCCAGCTGAACAATTGAGTGAATTGTGAGCAACAGGCGGTCGCCCCCGGCAGCCATGGCGCAGAGCACTCATCGCACAGCTTATCCACAAAGGGGCACACAGTTTTTGTGTGCGGTTCTGCTGGCAGCCGATTGAAAATGCTCAGAAAACACTCTGAAAGCCAAACGCCCGGCCTGTCTGGTGAGCAGTGAGACGTGTACAGCTTGTCCAACGCTTGGTTCACGTTTTAGGGGGGAATCTGCCCGGGGTCAGGCCGGTGCTTGCCAGGCTTGCACACGCTCCCGCACTTCACTTGGGAGCGGCTTCGACTTGCGCATCTGAGTGTCCAGATGCACGCCTACGAGGGTGGTGGTCGCGGCTACTTCCCCCGTCTCGTCGTTGACCATTTCGTGGCAGAAGCGAATGGCCTTTTCCGTCACCTCGAGGATTCGGGAGCGGATGGACAACACGTCCCCAGCGTGCAACTCGCGGCGATATTCGATGTGCTGTTCGACGGCTGCCATCCCGGCGCTGTCATTACGCAAGCGCGAGGGCGCGAGGCCGAGGTGGGTGAAGAGCTGCCAGGTGGCCTCATCGAACTTGCCTACGTACCACATTACATTCATGTGGCCCATGTGGTCGCAGTGCCAGGGGTACACGGCGCCGCGGTAGGTCAGGGTGGCTTCGTTCATGGGAACTCCGTTGCGGGTATCAGCGGTTGTTGCGCGCGTGAGCGCCGGAAAGCAGTCGCTTGGTGCTGACGATTGCTCGGGTGTGATGGCCCTCGCCGATCAGGCCACCGTCATCGAATGCCTCGACTTTGAACGCGTACAACTTGCCCTCCCGCCCCACATAGGTGGCGCGGGTATGTACGCGCACACCCATAGGCGTGGCGGCCAGATGGCGGATATCAACACCGACGCCGACCGAGAGTTCGCCGTCGGACAGCAGCGGTTTCATGCAGCGGGCTGCCGCCAATTCCATCAGGGCAATCATGCGGGACGTGGAGAACACCTCGGGGAAGTCGTCTGCGGGAGAAAGCGACAAGGCCTTGGCGGAGTCGCTGGCCTGTACGACGAGTTCGGCTTCTGCGTGGGTGCCGGGAGTCATGTGAGGTCTCCGAAAAATGGCTGATCCGGGCTGGATTTCGGGAGAAGGTTGATCGAAAAGCAAGCGGGACTTTTTATATCAAGCCCCTGGGCGAGTCGGAGCAGCAGTTACAAAATTTAAATAAGTATTTAATTATTCTGCCCCCTACTGATTGATCATTTTTTGATCATGATCTCGGAAGGCCCGCTCCGCTGGTCCTGCAGCGGGGCGCCCACACGTTATCCACAGTGCACTGCACAGTTTATGGGGGCAATGCAGGTCCCAAGCTGCTGATATGGCTCAAAAAACAGCCAGAGACCTGGATGTGGCGAAGGTTCTGGGCCTTGGCCAGAGGTCTACAGGTTATCCACAGCTTGATCCCCGCTAATTGTGGGGAAGGTCCAGGCGCGGGGTGGACAGGTGCATTTTCGGGTCGGATCTGGACAGATTTCTCAAGGGAGACCACCGGACAATCCGCTGCAAAGCGCTTATTCGCGCTGATCCAGTAGAGGAATCGGCATGGCCATCAGTGTGTTCGACCTGTTCAAGATCGGTATCGGCCCCTCCAGCTCGCATACCGTGGGCCCGATGCGGGCGGGCGCCCTGTTCGCCAGCGCCCTGCGCGAGCGCGGCCTGCTGGCGCGGGTGAGCCGCGTCGAGG
>NZ_JAGTIS010000025.1 GCF_018704125.1 Metapseudomonas boanensis
AGGGCTGGGTGGGCGGCACGCTCAGACCGGCGAAGGGCACCGGGGTGGGCGGCGGATAGAGGCTGAAGCGGGCGTCCCGGCCCAGGAGCCGGTCGGCGGGGAGGTCGCGCTGGGTGGCGGTGAACTCGATGCGGTAACTGAAGGGTTGGCTGAGCGCCTCTTCGCCCTGGAAGGCCAGCACGTCGAGTGCGGCGTCGAGGTCGCGGACCTGGAGCTTGTGGCGGCTGTGGTCGAAGAAGGTGCGGATTTCAGCGAGCATGTTCAGGCCTCCTCACGTGCCGGATGTGGATGCGTCAGCGAGTCGGAGAAATGCAGGGTGATGCCGTCGGCATCGCTGTAGCCCAAGGTGACACTGCAGGTGTCCTGCCGGGTGGCCTGGCGCTGCAACAGCTGCTGGCTGAGAACCGGTAGGATCTGCTGGCTGAGCAGGCTATCGATGTTGCGGGCGCCGGTGTCGGGCAGCAGGCAGGCCGCGGACAGGGCATCGCTCAAGGCGCCGTCGATCCGGCAGTCCAGTCCGTAATGGCGCAGCAGTCGGCGGGCGACCTGGGCGAGCTTGAGATCAACGATGCGCTTGAGCGAGTCGGCCAGTAGAGGCCGGTAGATCAGGGTCTGGAAGCGGGCCAGCAACGCTGGCTGGAAGTGGTCGCGCAGGACCGGGCGCAGCAGCTCCTGGAGGGTGCCGTCGGTGGCATCCGGTTGTTCGTGCAGGCAGGCCTGCAGGAGGTCACCACCCAGGTTGGAGGTCATGAGGATGACGGTGTTGCGGAAGTCGATCTCGCGACCTTCGCCGTCTCGCATGAAGCCGCGATCGAAGACCTGATAGAACAGGTTGAGCACGTCGCGATGGGCTTTTTCCACCTCGTCGAGCAACACCACGCTGTAGGGGCGCTGGCGCACTGCTTCGGTGAGCACGCCGCCCTGGCCATAACCGACATAACCCGGTGGGGAGCCCTTGAGCTGGCTGACGGTGTGGGCTTCCTGGTACTCGGAGAGGTTCAGGGTGATCAGCGATTTTTCGCCGCCGAACAGGCTGTCGGCCAGCGCCAGCGCAGTTTCGGTCTTGCCGACGCCGCTGGTGCCGACCAGCAGGAACACGCCCTGCGGGGCCTGGTCGCTGGTCAGGCCGGTGCGTGCAGCACGCAACCGCTGGGCCAGGGCCACAAGGACGTGATCCTGGCCGATGACCCTTTGGCCGAGCTGATGCTCCAGCTCCAGCAGGTTGGTCTGTTCGTCCTTGAGCAGGCTGCCCAGGGGGACTCCGGTCCAGTCGGCGACTACTTCGGCAACGCTGCGAGATGTGACATCGAGGGACAGCAGCAGCCGCTCGCCCTGGGCCTCTTCCAACTGCCGCTGCAGCTCGGCGCAACGCTCCGCCTGCCGGGGCGCCTCCCGGCGAGCCGCCAGGAGTTGCAGGCTCAGGTCGAGCTCACGGTGGTATTGCTGCTCCAGTTCGCGGTGCTGTTGCAGCAGGTCGGCGCGCTGCTCGGCGAGTTCGTCCAGCCGCTTGGCGGGAGCCTGGCCACCGAGGCGGCTGTCCGCTTCCAGGGCCTGCCGCTCCAGCTCCAATGCAGCTTGTCGGGCTTCCAGACGCACCAACGCCAGGGGCTCGCAGTCGAGATTCATGCGGACGCGGGCACTGGCGGTGTCCAGCAGATCGACGGCCTTGTCGGGCAATTGACGGCCGGTCAGGTAGCGGCGCGACAGGGTGACGGCAGCCTGTACCGCAGCATCTTCGATGTGTACGCCATGGTGGCTGGCGTATCGGGCCTTGAGGCCGCGCAGCATGAGGCAGGCGTTGCTGTCGTCCGGCTCGTCGACCTTGACCATCTGGAAGCGCCGTTCCAGCGCCGCATCACGCTCGAAGTACTGCTTGTACTCGCTCCAGGTGGTGGCGGCGATGGTACGAAGTTCGCCACGGGCAAGCGCGGGCTTGAGCAGGTTGGCGGCATCGGCACCACCGGCCTGATTGCCGGCACCGATGAGGGTATGGGCCTCGTCGATGAACAGCAGGACGGGCTGTTCCGCACGCTGGACCGCGTCGATGACCTGCTTCAGGCGCTGCTCGAATTCGCCCTTGACACCCGCGCCAGCCTGCAACAGGCCGAGGTCGAGGGTGCGCACGCTGACAGGCTTGAGGCTGTCGGGCACCTTGCCTTCGGCAATGCGCAGGGCCAGTCCTTCGACCAATGCGGTTTTGCCGACTCCGGGCTCGCCTACGAGGATGGGGTTGTTCTTGCGCCGCCGGCTGAGAATGTCGATGACCTGGCGGATCTCGTCGTCGCGCCCGAACACGGGGTCGATGCGCCCCTCGCGTGCCTGGGCGGTCAGGTCCTGGGTGAACCTGTCGAGTACCGCCTGCAAGGCGTCGCTCCCGGCGCTGCCGGAGGAAGGTACCGCCAGTGTGATGGCCCGGGTTTCGTCGCCTTCGAGCGCGGCCTCGCGCTGCAGTTCCGGGCGTTCCTCGGAGTGCTGGTCCAGCAGCGGCATCAAACACTGCAACTGCGCCTCGCTGAGACTAAACAGCGGCCAGGCCGCCTCGCAACCGACCAGCCTGGGCGTCTCCAGCAGGGCGCCAAGCAGATGCAGCGAACGCAGACGGTCGTTGTCATCGTCCAGCGAGGCGCGCAACCAGGCGCTCTGGATCAGTTGCCGCAATTCTCCACTGAGCTGAGGCTTGTCGCGCACGCTGCGAGGCAGGCTGTCCAGATGGTCGAGCAACCCTTGCCAGAGTGCATCGAGGTCCCATTCGCACCGGCGCGCGATCAGTGTGAGATCGCCCTCTCCTTGCTCCAGCAGTTTGAGCAACCAGTGTTCGGGGGTGATCTGCCTGTGGGCGCGGCTCTGGCACAGCGAGGCGGCGGCGCCGAGCGCCCGGGCACAATAGGGGTTGAGGCGACGAAGCAGGCTGGCGGAGTTCTGGGCCATGGGGGTGCGTCCTTGTACGAGGTTCGTGGCGCTTGCGTGTCCGGCATGGGGTGCGATGGACCGGTCGGGCGTCCGCGAACGGACGCTCGAACCGGCATACCGAAACCAGCAGAGCAGTTGGCTCCGCCGGCTCTACCCGACGTCAGGCGCTCTGACGTTCGTTCCAGGAGTCGGAGTGGATGATGTTGCCGTCCTTGTAGGTCCAGGTGATCTTTTCGTAGCGCAACTCGACCTGCTCCAGGTGGTTGTGCTTCTCCTTGGACGGGTCCTTGATGTCGTGCATTTTCGGCGCGACTTTCACGACCTTGACGTTCTCCAGCTTGGTGATGAAGTACTCGACTTCCTGGCCGGCGTCGTCGATGCGATACCACTTGAACTCGGCACTCTTGAGGGTCTGGCCGGTGGTCACCGCCTTGTACAGGTAAGGGCTGGACGCATCGATTTCCTTGGTGAACAGGAACGGGGTGTGAACCCGGGTTCCGGTCAGCTTGCCGGTGTTGTTGTCGGTGGGGATGTAGAGGCTGTGATCCTGGGCGACGATCTCGATGCTGCCCTCGCGTTTTTGCACGTCCACCGAACCCTTGATGTTCGCGCCGCCATCGTCCTGCAGCCAGAGGTATACGGGAATTGCCATTTGAAACTCCTTCTCAGAGGTTGACAGCCGCAGAATGCGACTGGTGCTTGCCTTCCGGAGCGGCGGTGGGCAGCGCGCAGGCCCCCACCTCCGGCACCAGACGGATATCGACGCGCCGGTTCGCAGCCCGCCCGATTTCGGTGTCATTGCTGGCGATCGGCTGACTGGCGCCGAAGCCCTGTACGGCGAAACAGATGTCAGGGATATCGCCCATACGCTGCATCCAATCGCGTACGGCACCGGCGCGAGCTCGGGACAGTTGAAGGTTCTGCTCGGCGCTACCGGTGGCATCGGTATGGCCGGCGATAACGATCAGCCAGCCCGGCTGAGCCTTGATGTCGACCAGGGCGTTGATCAGGAACTTGGTCGATTCGGGCTTGAGCGTGGCGCTGCCCACGGTGAACAGCGACAGGCTGTCCAGCCTCACGGGTTCTGGTACTTTCAGGGCCTGCACGGGAGCATCGTGCGGTAACCGGTAACCCGTGATCGCGGCCAGCAGTTCACCCCTCAGGCGTTCGCCCCGGTACAGGCCGAATCCGAGCCAAAGCGGTTCGCCGTGACGGTAATAACGATCCAGACGGGCAGCGTCGGCACGCAGCACCGACATGACCTCCTCACGCTGCGCGAACTCCGGCTGATTTCGGTGTTGGGCATAGGGGATGGCCAGATAACGATGCAGGTCATCGCTAACCTGACGCACCAGTTGGCGGTTCTGCCAGGCGGAGCCGGCCAGTGCTATCAGGATCGACAGCGTGGATAGCCAGAGCGCTATCGCCCCGGCCCGGCGCAGCGGACTGGTCTTGAACTGCAGGGGCAACAACGGCAGAAGCGCATCCGGGAGCGGCAGCAGGAGCGACGTCTCGGACGCAGATGCCGCCGTTTTGCTCAGCGCGGTCCTGTCGTGAACCCATTGCTGCCAGAGACTCCCGGCGACGCTACCAGGCAGCGCCGGAACCAGTGTGACCGCGCAGGCCATCGCGACAGCGGGCGGATCACTGACTTCACGGCTGACGAGATGAGCCGGCACATGCCGATTCAACCAGCCGACCACAGTTTCCAGCAGTACGCCGGTGCGCAGGTGCAGCGCAGAGAGCGGGAGGTCATCCGTGCGTTTCTGCCACTCACCGAAACGGATACGTGCTCCCGCCTCCAGGACATCCGGTTGCTGCGCGCCTCCCACCCAACAGAACCAGGGGCCTTCCCCCTGGCTGCTTTGCAGGTAGGTGGCCTGGAGCAACGGCAAGGCGGCGCCGTGCCGGCGCGCCAGTGCCAACTGGTGACGGAAGGCTCGAAGCTGCCCATCCAGTTCGGCTGGGTCGCTGTGTTCGTCCGGATTGACGACGAGCAGGACGCTGAGCTGTCCTCCCCAATGGGGGCGGTGATCCAGAACACGGCGCACCGTCCAGGGCAGGTGCTCCAGGCTATCCACCCGGAGATAGCAGCCCTGAGCTGTCATCCTCCAGAGGGGTTTATCGGCTTTCGCGGCGTCGAACAGCCCCTGCAAGCCATCGCCACAGACCAGCACCACGGGTTGCTGGAAGTCTGCCGCAGGCAACGGCAGCTCTCGGTCGAGGTTCAGCGCCCGCTGCCTCATCCAGCGCCACGCCAGAATCAGGGCGAACGCGACTGCCAGCGCGGCCCCCACCCGCTGCCAGCCACCCAGGGGAAAAATGAACAACAGTGCCAGGGTGAGCAGAGCGCTCCACAGATAGAGGCCGCGCATCAGCGTGAAGGTCATCGCACCACCTTCACGCTGCACCAGGCAGCAACGAGGAGACCAAGCGGCTCAGGAGCTGATCCAAACCCCACCAGGTCCCGACTATCAGCAGGGCAGCCACCAGGAGTTGCATGGCAGGGCTGCGCAACCAGCGCTGCAGGACGACACTGCGCCTTCGTCTCGTACCGGAGATCAGCAGGCCACACATCGCCAAGGGCGCCACCTGGGCATCGAGCGTTCTGAGCAGTTCTTCCCGCTCCGGGTCCTGCAGGTCGCTGTAGCGCCCCTTGAACCCCAGCATCAGCACTCGGTGGTATGCGGTCAGGACCTGTGGGTTCGGTGCAGGGTCGCGCAGGACGTCGCGCATGTCCTCGTAGAGGAACTCGCCCGCTTGGTGGCGATTGAAGAACTTCGCCTGCAAAGGCTCGCCGGCCCAGTCGGCGTGGGCCTCGTCCCTGGCGTAGCCCAGTACCGTTTCATCCAGCAAGGCACATTGGGCATAGCTGATGCAGTCGATGTTCCGCTGACTCATGCCAGCGTCTTTCAGCGCCTGGCGCAGGACCTCGATCTGCTCACAGCAGTGCCTCCACAAATCACGTCCACTTCGTGCCATTGCACCTTCACGCAGGGATACGACCAGCAGATAGCTGTCCTGCAGCAACGCATCGATATCGACGGCCGAAGGCTGGTTTCTTGGAGTGTTCGGAGTCATGAGCGCAGCACCGCGAATAGTTCGAGTCGCGCCTCGATCAGGGCGGCGGGTACATAGAAGGCGCACACCCCTGCCGCCAACATGGCCCGTCCCTTGGGATGTCCGAGATCCAACGCGAAATACTGGTTTTCCAGGCGCAGCGGAATCGCGGCCGGGACATGGTTGAGGGGCAGCAGCGGAATGCCGTCGAGCGCCGCATTGACCAGGTGGTCGACGTCATCCGGAGTGCCGATCTTGCAGAGGTGCGGAAACTGACTCTGCAACTGCGCCGCCGACAGGCGCGAGCGCACGGACAGGTAGAAGTCGGCGCCGTCTGGCTCGCGTAGCCGTGGGTCGTTGAGCGAAACCTTCCAGCGGTTGGCCCCGCTCTCTTCCAGCTCCATAGCGATGACGCGCGAGGGCAGGCTGGCTTCGAGCAGGGAGGAAACCATGCTCATCAGGATTGGGAGGACAGCCTCCAGTTGGTCATGCCGGTAAGCCGGGACCTGCTCGATATCGTGCTCGAGCGAGAAGGTCGACAGGCTGCCGGCAAGCTTCGACAGCTCCCGGTAGACCTGCTCGGGGTGGCGCGCGGGATGGGCCCTGAGGTCGGCCAGTATCGGCTGGTAGGTATTGAGCGCATTGAGCAGCCAGAACAGCGAGACGTCCGCCACCGCGAAGTCGGCCATGCGCTGGTTGCTTTCACGGCGCATGCCCATCAGGCGTTGGCGCTTAGCGGACAGTTGGGTGAACAGGTTGTCCAGCTGTGCCAGCAGACCGACGTGAGCGGCGAAGCTCAGCAGGGGCGGAACGTAGCCGGGATCGAGGGTCCAGATGCCCTGGGCATCGCGCATCAGGCGCGCGACCGGGCAGGTCAGATAGTCACCGTTGTCGTCGCTCGCCAGGCGCAGACTGAGCTGGTGCTCCATCACGCTGATGGACTGGCGCTCATCGCCGTATAGGTCCTGCACCGTGCGCCAGTCCTGGCGGTAACGGGTGGGTCGGTCCTCGCGACTGCCATCGAGCAGGCAATTGTTGCCGTTTCCCTGCTCCAGCGGCAGCGCCAGTAGCAGGGTTGCGCTCTGGATATCGTTCGCCAGCACGCGGGACAGATCCAGCGCCGGCGGCAGGCGATCGGTGCCATCCGTGTCGATCAAGGTGCCATCCGGCATCCGCAGGTGGAGCCGGGATGCCTTGAGCTTCCCCAGCTTCAGCGCGTCCGGATCGAAGGCAGCCGCCAGCACGCCCCAAGGATGAACGAGGGCGAGATGGGCGATGCATTCGTTGGTCCAGGCCTCCCAGCGCGCCTGCTGCTGGAACTGCTGCGGGGACAACAATGTCCCCGCAGCCCATAGGGGGCGGTCGATGTTCATGACGTCGTTTCCCTAGGGCAAGGTTCAGGCTTTGGCCTTGGGCATCTGCGAAACCAGCGAGAGGTTGACGTCCATGCCTTCCACCTGGAAGTGGGGCACGGCGTAGAGCCTGACGCGGAAGAAGCCGGGGTTGTCGTCGATGTCTTCGACTATCACCTTCGCTTCGCGCAGCGGGTACGAAGCCTGCAGATCGTCGCTGGGGTCGGTCATCTCGGTCACAAGGCCGCCGATCCACTTGTTGAGTTCCAGTTCCAGCACGCGACGATCCTTGGTGGTCCCGATGTTTTCCCGCTGGATCAGCTTCAGGTAGTGGGCGATGCGCGACAGCAGGAAGATGTAGGGCAGGCGTGCGTTGATGCGGCTGTTGGCCGTGGCGTCGGCCGTGTCGAACAGCGCGGGTTTCTGCGCCGAGTTGGCGGAGAAGAAGCAGGCGTAGTCGCGGTTCTTGTAATAGGACAGGGGGATGAAACCCAGGTTGGCGAACTCGAACTCTCGGGTCTCCGGAATCATCACTTCCGAAGGAATCTTCACCTGGTTGCCGGTGCCCAGGTCGTAGAGGTGGATCGGCAGATCGGTCACCGCACCGCCCGATTGTGGGCCACGAATCTGCACACACCAGCCGTTGTTGATGAAGCTCTTCACCATGTTGGCGGCGAAGGCGAAGGTGGCGTTGGTCCACAGGTATCTGTCGTGGTCGGGCCCCTTCACACTCTCGACATAGTTGAAGTTGCGCACCGGAATGGTGTCAGGGCCATAAGGCAGGCGACCGAGCACACGCGGTAGGGTCAGCCCGATGTAGCGGGCGTCGTCGCTGTCACGGAAGGATTTCCACTTGATGTACTCGGCCCGATCGAAGTAGTTGCCGATGTCCTTGATGGCGGCGACCTCTTCCATCGACTCCTTGCCGAAGAAGGCCGGCCCGACAGATCCGATGAAGGGCATGTGGGCCGCCGCGGCAACCTTGGACAGGTTGCGCAACAGGGCGATGTCCTGCGGACTGCTGTCGAACTCGTAGTTGGAGATGGCTGCCGCGATCGGCTCACCCCCGGGGGTGTCGTACTCCTGGGTGTAGGTGTGTATGTACAGGCCACTCTGGGCAATCTCCGGCGCATCCTCGAAGTCCTGCACCAGATGATCCTTGCTGATGTCGAGCAGCTCGATGCGTACGTTCTGGCGGAAATCGGTTTGGTCGATCAGTGATTTGACGCCGCGCCAGGTGGACTCGACGCGCTGGAAATCCGTATGGTGCATGACCGCATCGAGTTGGCGGCTGATCTGTGCATCGAGGGAGGCGATGTGTTCATCGAGCAGCGTCCTGTCCAGACGTTCCACCCGCTGCGACGAATGTTTGAGCAGATCGAGGAAAACGCTGACGGCTGCCGTGACCCGCTCGTCCGCGGAAGCTTCGGACAATTCCTCGGTGTTCTGGAATGCTTCGAGGCTACCCAGCTCACTGATGGGGTTCAGGTTGATCTTGCTGAAGAGTGCGGCATAGACGCCCTGGTGTTCCTGGGAGACTACGCTGCCGCGAGAGGCTGTGGAGGTGTGTTCGACGGACATGGGTGACCTTCCTTTGAATGACCGGATGCGTTAACGGGCGTCTTGGGGGGCAAGCTCCGCAAGCTCGGCGCGCAGTTCATCGCTGAGGGCGTCGTCCTTGAGGATGCGTTCCAGCTCATGGCGGAACGTGGCGTTGTCCAGGAGGTTGGACTTGAGGTCGCGCAGCAGATTGCGCATGGCGAGCAGGGCGCGAAGTTGCGGAATCTGTCGAGCCACCTGCTCGGGCTCGAAGTCCTTCATGCGGGAAAAAGCCAGTTCGACGGAGGATTCCGAATCGTCGTCCGCAAGCGTGTTTTCCACAGCCAGCTTCAAACAAGGGTTGAACTCGGCGAGTACGCTGTCGAAGTTGTTCTTGTTGATATCGACCTTGCCGCGTTCGGAAAGCGGACGTACTTGCCGGCCATTGCTGTAGTCCCCCATCAGCATCAACTTCAGCGGAAGTTCTACTTTCTTCTGTGCACCACCGGTGTGCAGATCAAGCTTGATGTTGACCCGTGCCTTGGGTACTTCGTTTTGGAAACTGTTCGATGCCATGACTACTCCAGATATCTCCCGTGCGGGAGGTCAGTGAAAGCCGTCGAGCAGGAATTCATGACCACGGCCAAGCCCGTGCAAGGCCGTCAGTCCGATCAGAGCGAGTGAATTCCATTTCGCACTCTTTGCTGGGTTTACAGGGGGAACAACGGCAGAAGCGGTTGCTTCAGATGACACGTTGTTTTGAAGGCGATCGCCACGCTGGCGGTCCAGCAGATATCTAGGCCGATAACCGCAAGGCGGGGAAAGAGGACCGATCCGATAAGTACAGGGGAACGGTCTGAAGCCGTCAGATTGTGCTGAGCGACTGCAACCAGCACCGTCGTTGAAGGTGGAGACGCGCGGAAAGAGCCCTCGAAGTTGCCGAAGATTCCGCACGAATTACCAAGGGAATCGATTTGCACCTGCTCTGCAAAAGGGATAGCGCTTGCCGGTTGGCCCCAGGGGCCACCAAAGCCCAACGACACGGAGCAGGGCCTGCGCGTTGGGCCTCGCACAGCGAGGACCAACCTACCAAAGCAACGTGTGGGACCGAACGCCCTCCACCAGGTGCCGTCGAGTATTCAATCGGCCAGGATGATCTGATTCTTCCCGCCCCGTTTGGCCTGATACATCGCCGCATCGGCCCGCGCATAGAGGCTGTCCAGGTTGCCATCGTCGCGCAGGTTGGCCAGTCCCTGACTGACGGTCACGCTGAACTGCTTGCCCCCTGCCTGGAAGCTCAGGCGCTGCACCTCGCGCTGCAGGCGCTCGGCGATCTGCCTGGCCAGGTCCGGCGGGCAGCCTGGCAGCAGGGCGGCGAACTCCTCGCCGCCGATGCGGCCAAACAGGTCGCCACGGCGCAGGGCGTTGGTGCCGCACTGGGCGATGCGCTGCAGCACCTGGTCGCCGACCTGATGGCCATGGGTGTCGTTGATTCGCTTGAAGTCATCGACGTCGAGCAGGATGAAGGCCAGCGGGCTGCCGAACTGCACGGCATGCTCGAATGCACCCTGTGCGCATTCGAAGAAGTGCCGGCGGTTGCTGCTCTGGGTCAGGACATCAGTGGTGGCCAGACAGTGCAGCTCACCTTCCAGCTGCTTCTTCTCGGTGATGTCTTCAGCGATGCCGACCACGATGGTCGGCTGCCCCGCGCCGCCCTGCTGGCTGATGAAACACTTGTCGCTGATCCAGCGCAGCTGGCCGTCAGCGCGGATGATGCGGTACTCGCGCGCTTCAATGGCACCTTTCTCCAGCACCTCGGCGAAGCTTCGCGCGGCGTAGTCGAGATCGTCCGGGTAGATGCAGTTGCGCCACTCGCCGTAATCGGCCAGCAGCAAGGCGGCGGAGCGACCGAACAGGCGCTCGTAGGCGGGGCTGACGTAGATCACCCGCTGCGCCTCCCAGTCGAAGGCCCAAAGCACAGCATTCACGCCGCCCAGCAGGCTGCTGAAAATGCGCTCGCGCTCACTCAGCCGCTCGACCTCGCCACGACAATGCAGCAGGGCCAGCGTCAGTCTTTCCAGTTCAGCGGAGTCTTCGACCGGGCGATCCATTAAGCCAGTACCTCAGTGGGACCAGGCTTCGACAGATTAGGCAGGCAGAAGTGCAGCCCGCAAACCGGGCCGACGGTCAGGTGTGGCTGGCATGACGGGTGGCGGCGAAGCGGTTTAGCAAACCGTGCAGGACGAACACGGCGAGCAGCGTCAGGAACACAGCCGCACACACGGAACTGAAGCGATAGGCGATGGAATACACGACGTCGTGCTGCGGCGTGAGGTACTGGCCAAAGACGATAGCCAGGGTGGTCAAAGCGCCGAAGCCGATGCCCTGGTTGCCTTCGAGCACATGCAGCCGGGCGCAGCAGATGGCAGCGGTCCAGTACAACAGAGTGACCAGCGGCAGCACATCGTAGTGGCTGTAGAGCAGCAACTGGAGCCCCAACCCTATCAGGCACCCAAGCAGGGTGCCGAGGGCGCGGATGCGACCGGCGAAGCGGATACCGTTCCAGTGCATTGGGAACAGCACGAGGATCGATGCCACCTGTGCCGACAGCGAGTCACGCAGGTCGAAGCTCTGGAACAGGATGAACGAAAGTGTCGCGATGGTCGCGCCCAGCACCGCTTCATGGCGCTGGCTGGGCAGGTCCTTGGTGGCTGGCTGGCGCGGCGTGCGCGGGTCTGCATCGGGAAACAGGTAGAACATCAGCCAGGCGATCAACACCGTCAGCAGCGCCGCCACCAGGTTGCTGGTGACCAGGTCGTAGAGGTGGGTATCCGGGTAGCTGGCGAAGTGCAGCTGCATGGAGAGGAACACACTGCCCAGGGCGCCGAACATGAACAGCGAGCCCTGTGCCATCAGGCGAAATCGCCAGAAGAAGGCGAGAAAGGCCAGCGGAACCATCAACTGCGGGCGATCGCCGAACAGCCCGTAGATCATCAGCACTTCGAGGCTGACCACCACCGCCTGCAGCAGAAACTGGCGCACCACGTGGGCGTTGATGCTCGGCGTCAGCCCCAGCAGCAACATCGGGTAGACGCAGAAGAACGAGCCGTTGTCCCAGCCCATAAGCTTGCACAGGAACAGGCCCAGCGTACCGCCACCGGCCAGGCGCAGACACTGGCGCAGGTCGTTCTCGGTCAGCGCCTTGCGACTCATCAGTACACCCAGCCCTTAGTAGATGTAATGCAGCAGGCTGATCAGCGCGATCTGCAGGCGGCCGAAGGCGGCCGCCAGGCTGGAGTCGCGCGGAAACAGCTGCACCGTGGCCTTGGCACCGCTGGGCAGCGGGAATGGCAATGCCTCGCCGAGCTCCACGTGCAGGCGCTGGCGCTGGGCATCGCGCACCCAGCGGTCAGAGATTGCCGGGGCTGCAAGGTCGCCATTGGCGTCGAGCTGACCCTCTTTCACCCCGGCGTCGATGGCACTGACGCGGGCGTCGAAGATGTGCCCGGGCAGGGCATCGAAGACCACGGACGCAGTGTCGTCCAGGCGCACATAGCGCAGGGCCTTCTCGCGGAAGTCGGCGCTGATGTCCGCCTCGTCAGCCACCAGTGCGGCCACCGACGCGCCGGCACTGACGAAGGCCCCGGGTGACAGTTGCAGGTTGCTCAGGGTGCCGGCGCGCTCGGCACGAACTTCGCTGTATTGCAGTTGCAATCGGGCCTGTTCCAGGGCATTGCGGGCCTGGCGCAGACGCAGATTGTCGTGACCTTCGGCGCCGCGCTGGGCCGCCAGCTCGCGGATGCGCGCGGTCGCTGCGGCAAGTTTGGCCTGGGCCGCCTGACGCTGGGCCTCGGTCTGCTCGAAGAGCTGCCGCGAGACATGCTGGCTCTGCACCAGGCGGCCCAGGCGCGCGGTTTCGCGCTGCAGCTCGCTGGCGCTGGCCTGGGCGGCAGCTTGATCGGCGCGCGCGGCGGCCAGGGCTGCGTCGAGCTGGCGGTTGTCCTGCGCTGCCTGCTCCAGCGCCAGTTCCGCGGCTCGCACGGCCAGGCGAAAAGGCTCGGGATCCAGGCGAAACAGCAGGTCACCGGCCTGCACATGGCGATTGTTGGCGACGGCGACGTCCTGGACCTGGCCGCTCACACGTGGGGCAATGCGCAGCACCGGGCGGGTAAGCTGGGCCTGGGGCGTGATGGGCATCCATAGGTCGGCTGCAAGGAAGTAGACGAACAGCAGGGCGAACAGGGCGATGGCGACTTGGACCCGACGGGCAAATCGTTGATCCGGGGTCATGCATACCTCAAGACAACGCGAACAGAAGGCGGGGGCAGAAACGGAGGGAACGGCCAAGTCTCGACCCGAGCCGCTCATGGGTCGGCAGTATATTGAGCGGCGAATCGTGGATAATCCGGCGATCTAGAGAAGCAGCCTTACACAAGGAGTAACAATGGACACACTGCACAGCATGCGGGTGTTCGTCCGGGTCATCGATACCGGCAGCTTTACCGCCGCGGCCCTGGCCCTGGACCTCTCCACTGCGCAGGTGTCCAGGCTGGTGTCCGATCTGGAGCAGCAGCTCGAAGCACGCCTGCTGAACCGCACCACCCGCCGCCTGGCGTTGACGGAGGTTGGCGAGCGCTACCTGCAACGCTGCCGGCAGATCCTCGCCGAGGTGGAGGAGGCCTCCGCCGAAGCGCGCGGAGCACACCTCAAGCCCAGCGGCAGACTGCGCGTACACACCATGACCGGGCTGGGTCTGCAGCACTTGACGACCCTGGTCGCGCGCTACAGCGAGCTGTACCCGGAAGTAGTGATCGAACTGACCCTGTCGCAGCGCACGCCGGACCTGCTGGAGGACGGCCAGGATGTGATCATCACCTTCGCGCGCGAACTACCCGACTCGCAGATGGTGGCCCAGGTGCTCGGCCCGATGTACAGCGTGATCTGCGCAGCCCCCAGCTACCTGGCCAAGCACGGCGTCCCTCAGGACCCGGCGGACCTGCAGCAGCACCGTTACCTGCGCCTGCTGGACCCGCTCTATCACGACAACTGGGTGCTCAATGGAGATGACGGTGAGTTCGACGTGCTGCCAGCCGAGAGCCTCCAGGTTAACGTCGCCGAGTCCCTGGCCAAGGCCGCACAGGCGGGAATGGGCTTCTGCCTGCTGCCCTCTTTCGTCGCCTGCCCGTTTCTGCGTGAAGGCAGCCTGCTACGGGTCCTGCCGGAGTATCGCTTACGCGCCCGCAATATCTACGCGATCTACCCGTCACGGCGTTTCCTCGATGCCAAGATCAAGACCTGGGTCGATTTCCTGAAAGCGGAACTGCCGCCGCTGCTGGCACTGGACGAGGCGATCCTGGACGACTCGACCCATTGGGCCACTTGCTGATAACTGTTGCATCGCGCGAAACAGTCATTCACTGAATCCGCTATTTTTCCCCTTTGTTGCCCTCCCTAAGATGGCGCCATGTTTCGCAAGAAACCATCTGAGAGGGTCAAGATATGCAACGCAACCTTATTTTTACTGCCGTTTTCGCCGCTTTTTCGCTGTTTTTCTCGCAACTGAGCCTTGCTGAAGAATCTTCCGCCTTTGTTGCACGCAATGCAGCGCTGGAGCAGCGCGCCGCCGACGCTGCCCACCAGGAAGCCGTCGCCAAGCAGAACGCTGCCGAACAACAGTCGCAGGCTGGCAACGCCCAGGACAGCTGAGTTCCCCCCCGTTTCTCCACCTCCTGACGTTGATGCGTGACAGCTCCTTAATCGACGTCCTGTTCAGGCCGCTCCTCTCGAGCGGCCTTTTTTTGCTGTCCGCGGACTACGCCAGGCGCTCTTCGGCCATGCCTCAATCCAACAAAGAGGTGTGCCGCATTGCTTTGAGCTGCCATAACCACAAGGAGCACACACCGTGAACGCCAAACATTTGCTCACCCCCCTCGCCCTGGCGCTACTCGCCACCCAAGCACACGCCGATGAAGCCACTAACCAGGAAGGTTTCATCGAGGGTTCGCACCTGACGGTCCAGACCCGTAACTACTACTTCAACCGTGACCGTCGCGACAGTCAGACCCAGAACAGCCAGGAGTGGGGCCAGGGCTTCATCGGCCTGTTCAGTTCCGGCTACACCCAGGGCCCGATCGGCGTGGGCATCGACGCCTACGGCATGCTCGGCCTGAAGCTGGATGGCGGTGGCGGCACGGGCGGCTCCTCGATTCTGCCGACCACCTCGCCGACCAAGCCCGGACTCAAGTACGGCAAGGCACCGGACGAGTTCTCCAGCGCCGGCGCAGCGCTCAAGCTGCGAGGCTTCGACAGCGAGCTGAAGCTCGGCGACCAGTTCATCAACAATCCGGTGATCGCAGGCGGCACCACGCGCATGCTGCCGCAGACCTTCCGTGGCGTGAGCCTGGTCAACCAGAGCGTGAAAGACCTGCGCCTGGAAGGTGGCCAGGTAAGTTTCACCAAGCTCTACAACCAGAGCGGGCATCGTCGCATCGACAGCTCCTACGGCAGCTTCCCTGACGACCGCAAGAGTCACCACATCAGCTGGCTGGGCGGCACCTGGACGGGCCCCGAAGGCTTCACCAGCAGTCTCTACGCTTCCGAACTGCAGGACGTGTGGAACCAGTACTACGCCGATATGGACTACACCTGGCAGCTCAACGACCTGGTCAGCCTCAACCCAGGCATTCATTACTACAGAACCCAGGACACCGGCGATGCGCTGCTTGGCGACATCGACAACAACACCTACAGCGCGCACTTCGCGGTCGGCGTCGGCCACCACAAGGTCACGGCGGTGTACCAGAAGGTCAACGGCAACACCCCCTTCGACTACATCAACCAGGGCGACAGCATCTACCTGGACAACTCGCAGCAGTACTCCGACTTCAACGGTCCCAACGAGGAATCCTGGAAGCTGCAGTACGCCTACGACTTTGCCGGCCTTGGCGTCCCCGGCTTGAGTGCCATGGTCGCTTACTCGCGTGGCGAGCTGGACCTGACCAAAGTCGACCCGAACAGCCCCGGCTACAGCAGTTGGTACAGTGTCGACGGCAAGGATGCGCGCCACTACGAGCGCGACTTCGACATCAAGTACGTGGTGCAGGAGGGCTCGGCCAAGGACCTCGCCGTGCGCGCCCGCTGGGCCAACCACCGCGGTAGCAACGGCTATAACGCCGTGGACAACGACGTGGACGAACTGCGCCTGATCGTCGACTACCCGATCGAGGTGTTCTGAAGCCAGTGCGGGAGCCTTCTTGTGGGTGCGAATTCATTCGCTGACCGGGCCGCAGGTTCGGCCTGCAATTTCCGGGGCAGCTGCGCTGCCCTTAGCGATTGAAATCGCCCCCACAAGGAGCAGAAGCCCCCGCGCGCAAACAAAAAAGGCCGGCAAATCTGCCGGCCTCTTTCACGGTTACTGCGTTATCAGGCGGTAGCCGGGCGCAGCGAGTAAGTCTTGAGCTGCTCGGCGAAATCGCGCAGCGACTGGATGCCACTGGCCTCGGCCTCCTGCACCCAGTCCTTGATGGCAGCGAGCATGTCGTGGCCGTTGGCGCTGGTCTTCACCCAGATCTGCTGCAGCGCCAGGCGCTTCTCGTAGATCACTTTCAGGGACTGGCTCTGCTCCAGCATGGCGGCGATGCGCGCTTGATGGCGTTCGTCCAGCAGGCTGGTCTCGCGGGAGAGCAGGCGCTTGGCGCGGCGGAACGAGTGACGGACCGACGCGTCAGCCTTGGCCAGTTCCTGTTTCACCAGCGGACCGATCACCAGCTTGCGGTACTGCGCCATGATCTGGAAGCGGTTGTTAAGGATGGCCATGGCGGTGTCCATGTCCAGGTTGCCCTTGCCTTCCACGCGGTGGGCGATGGGCGCCACACGCTGCACCTTGGCCAGGCCGAACAGGCTGAACAGTTTGATCCAGGCCCAGCCCATGTCGAACTCCCACCTCTTGACGGACAGCTTGGCGGAGTTCGGGTAGGTATGGTGGTTGTTGTGCAGTTCCTCACCACCGATGAGGATGCCCCAGGGCACCAGGTTGGTGGCCGCGTCGCGGCATTCGAAGTTGCGGTAGCCGATGGCATGGCCCAAGCCATTGACGACGCCGGCGGCCCAGAGCGGAATCCAGACCATCTGCACGGCCCAGACGGTCAGGCCGAGCGCCCCGAACAAAGCGATATCGATGAGCGCCATCAGCGTCACGCCTGCAATGGGGAAGCGCGCGTAGACATTGCGCTCCATCCAGTCATCCGGGCAGTTCTTGCCATAGATGCGCAGGGTCTCTTCGTTCTTCGCCTCGATCTGGTACAGCTCGGCTCCCTTGCGCAGGACGGTCCACACCCCCTTGACCACCGGGCTGTGCGGGTCGTCGGCGGTTTCGCACTTGGCGTGGTGCTTGCGGTGGATGGCGGTCCACTCGCGGGTATTCATGGCGGTGGTCATCCACAGCCAGAAGCGGAAAAAATGCTTGAGCGCCGGATGCAGCTCCAGAGAACGGTGCGCGGAATAGCGGTGCAGATAGACGGTAACGCTGACGATGGTGATATGGGTCAGCACGAGAGTGACCGCCACCAGTTGCCACGGCGACAGATCGAGAAAACCGTTGTACCACATGGATGGTATTGCCTCGGTAGTAAGAAAACACAGTTTGTCGGACAAACTTGTTTGCATTATCACCAAGGCCCACAAGAAAACCATCCTGTCTTTTAGATAGAAATCAAATAGCCAGCAGTTGCTCTATAATGCGCGCCCCGCCCCATCACCCGAGCCAGGAAGGCACGTCCATGCGTTCCAAGTTCAGCGCCCTGAAACTGGTGCTGCCCTATTTCATGATTGCCAGCCTCTGGGTGCTGTTCAGCGACCATGCCCTCATGGCGCTTGACATTGGCGTGCGCGAGCTCGCCGAGCTACAGACGTTCAAGGGACTGGGCTTCGTCCTCGTCACCAGCCTGATGCTCTACCTGCTGCTGTGCCTGCACCTACGCCGCCTGCGCGAATACCTGCAGACCCGCCGCACCCAGGAAAGCAGCCTGCGCCAGGCCGCTGCCGTGTTCGACAGCACCCTGGAGGGGGTGCTGGTCACCAACGCCCAGAGCGAGATCGTCCACGTCAATCGCGCTTTTGCCCGTATTACCGGCTATACCGAGGCAGAGGTCATGGAGCGCAATCCGCGCATGTTCAGCTCCGGACGCCATGGGCTGGATTTCTACCAGGCGATGTGGAGTGCACTGCACCACCGTAATGAGTGGAGTGGCGAGGTCTGGAATCGTCGCAAGAACGGCGAGGTTTACCCGCTTTGGCAGAACATCCGTTCCATCTTCGATGAAGATGGTGAGCTGACACACTACGTTGCCGTCTTCTCCGACATCAGTGCGATCAAGCGCTCGCAGCACGAACTCGACTTCCTGGCCCACCATGACCCCCTGACGAACCTGCCGAACCGCCTGCTCTTTACCGAGCGCGTCGAGCATGCACTGGAGCGGTCGACTCGGGAAGATCGGCCCGGCGCCGTGCTGCTCATGGATCTGGACCACTTCAAGCACGTCAACGAAAGCTTTGGCCATTCTCGCGGCGACCAACTGCTCAAGGAGGCCGGCCTGCGCCTGCAGGGGCTGCTGGAAGGTGGCATGACCCTGGCCCGACTGGGCGGCGACGAATTCGGCGTGATCTGGGAAGACTGCCCAAGCGCGGACCAGGCCGCCGACCTTGCCCAGCGCGTCCTTTCCGCCCTGCGACAGCCTTTCCGGATCGAAGACCACGAGTTGTTCATCAGCGCCAGCCTGGGCATCAGCCTGTTCCCGACCGACGCCGAGAACGTCGAGCAGATCATGCGCAACGCCGACTCGGCGTTGTTCAAGGCCAAGAGCAACGGCCGCGAGACCTTCGCCTTCTATAGCCTGGAGCTGACCAACCAGGCGCGCCAGCGCGTGGAGATGGTCGCCGCACTGCGACATGCCCTGGAGCAGGGCGAGCTGCGCGTGCACTACCAGCCGATCCAGCGCCTGACCGACAACCGCCTGATCGGCTTCGAGGCCCTGGTGCGCTGGCTGCACCCGGAGCGCGGACTGGTTCCGCCCGGCGAGTTCCTGCCGATTGCAGAGGAAACCGGACTCATCGCCAGCATCGATCTCTGGGTGCTGGAACAGACCTGCCGGCAGATGCAGACCTGGCTTGGGCAGGGCCGCGAGCTGGCGTTCGTCGCAGTCAACCTGTCATGCCGACTGTTCAGCCGGGCAGGCCTGAGTCAGGAGATCGCCCGCGTACTGGCCGATACCGGCCTGGCGCCAGCGCATCTGGAACTGGAAATTACCGAAAGCGCCGTGATGGCCGACCCGGATAGCGCCCGCGAACTGCTCGAGCGCCTGCGTGAACTGGGCGTTCGCCTGGCCATCGACGACTTCGGCACGGGCTATTCGTCGCTGCAGCGCCTCAAGCGTCTGCCCGTGCAGAAGCTGAAGATAGACCAGAGCTTCGTTCGCGGCTTGCCTGCCGACAAGGACGACGCAGCCATCGCCCGAGCCGTCAATGCGCTGGGCCACAACCTCGGCCTCGTGGTGCTCGCCGAAGGCATCGAGACCCCGCAGCAGCTGGACTTCCTGCAGCAGATCGGCTGCGACTACGGCCAGGGTTACCTGTTCAGCCGCCCCCTGCCGCCCGAGGACATCGAGCGCAACTGGCCCAAAGCCTGACCCTGACAGACATAGATATTTGGTTATATAAAAATTCTTAAATAGTCTTTTTAAGAATATTACTTGCCTGCTTAAGATGCGCTCAGCCACGCGGAACTCCTCACGCCCTACGCCGCGGGCCCCTCTCAAGGAGCACGACCATGAGCGCAACCCTCCGTAGCCTGGAAGGCCAGGACGAAGCCAGCGTCCTGCGAGAAATCCAGAGCGCCCTGAATGGCCTGCGTTTCGGCTCGGTGGAGATCACCGTGCACAACGGCCAGGTAGTGCAGATCGAACGCAAAGAGAAATTCCGTCTGCAGCCCCCTGCAACCCGCAACAACTGATTTCCTGACGACCCGACCGGACCTCCGGAGGGCGTATCGACGAGCAGCTCGCGCCAACCGCGCCTGCGAAGAACAACCAGCCCCAGCCAACACTGAACAAGTCCAGATTCCAGGAGCTAGATAATGTCGATTCGCCGCTTCGCCCTCGCCGCCCTCGCCAGCGCCCTGATCGCCGGCCCGGCCGCCGCCACCGAACTGCTCAATGTGTCCTACGACCCGACCCGTGAGCTTTACCAGGAATACAACGCTGCCTTCGCCAAGCACTGGAAAGCCCAGGGTGGCGAAGACGTGAAAGTCCAGCAATCCCACGGCGGCTCCGGCAAACAGGCCCGCGCCGTGATCGATGGTCTGAAGGCCGACGTGGTGACCCTGGCGCTGGCCGGCGACATCGACGAACTGCAGAAACTCGGCAAGCTGATCCCGGAAAACTGGCAGGCCCGCCTGCCGCAGAACAGTACGCCCTACACCTCGACCATCGTATTCCTGGTCCGCAAGGGCAACCCCAAGGGCATCAAAGACTGGGGCGACCTGACCAAAGCTGGCGTAGAAGTCATCACCCCGAACCCGAAGACCTCAGGCGGCGCCCGCTGGAATTTCCTGGCCGCCTGGGCCTGGGCGAAGAAAGAGTACGGTAGCGAAGCCAAGGCCCAGGAATACGTGAAGGCGCTGTACCAGCATGTGCCGGTTCTCGACACCGGCGCCCGCGGTTCGACCATCACCTTCGTCAACAACCAGATCGGCGACGTGCTGCTGGCCTGGGAGAACGAAGCCTTCCTGGCCCTGAAGGAACAGGGCGGCGAGAACTTCGAGATCGTCGCGCCAAGCCTGTCGATCCTCGCCGAGCCGCCGGTATCGGTGGTGGACAAGAACGTCGACAAGAAGGGCACCCGAAAGGTCGCCGAAGCCTACCTGCAGTACCTGTACAGCGAGGAAGGTCAGCGCATTGCGGCGAAGAACTTCTACCGCCCACGTAACGAAAAAGTCGCGGCCGAATACGCCAAGCAGTTTCCGAAACTCGACCTGGTGACCGTGGACAAGGACTTCAACGGCTGGAAGGACGCCCAACCCAAGTTCTTCAACGATGGCGGGATCTTCGACCAGATCTACCAGGCGCAATGATCGCCACCCCACCAGTAGGATGGGTTGAGCCTGCAATACCCATCGGGCGGACTTGATGGGTATCGCTCCGCTCAACCCATCCTACGGACTCCAGGGAAGGAGTTGACCAGGCCTGATCCACGGATCGGGCCTGTTTGCTGGAAGCGGCTCGACGGGGCTGGCTCCAGAGCAACCAAGCGTTCCAACGCAAAGTAAGGACAGAACATGTCACGACGCATCTCACCGGTCATACCCGGCTTCGGGCTGACCCTGGGGTACACCCTGGTGTACCTCAGCTTGCTGGTCCTGATTCCCCTGGGGGCCTTGTTTCTCAAGACCACCGAGCTGACCTGGGAACAGTTCTGGAGCATCATCAGCGCGCCCCGCGTGATCGCTGCCCTCAAGCTCAGTTTCGGCACTGCCCTGGCCGCCGCCGTGCTCAACGGCATCATCGGCACCCTGCTCGCCTGGGTCCTGGTGCGCTATGACTTCTTCGGTCGCAAGGTCATCGACGCCATGGTCGACCTGCCTTTCGCCCTGCCGACCGCGGTGGCGGGGATCGCCCTGACCGCGCTCTACGCACCGGCCGGCCTGGTAGGCCAGTTCGCCACCGACATCGGCTTCAAGATCGCCTACACCCCGCTCGGTATCACCTTGGCACTGACCTTCGTAACCCTGCCTTTTGTGGTGCGCACGGTGCAGCCGGTGCTGGCCGATATCCCGCGTGAAGTGGAAGAAGCCGCTGCCTGCCTCGGCGCCAAGCCACTCCAGGTGTTTCGCCACGTGCTGCTGCCGGCCCTGCTGCCAGCCTGGCTGACCGGTTTCGCGCTGGCCTTCGCCCGTGGCGTTGGCGAGTACGGCTCGGTGATTTTCATCGCCGGCAACATGCCGATGAAGACCGAAATCCTGCCGCTGCTGATCATGGTCAAGCTCGACCAGTACGACTACACCGGCGCCACCGCAATCGGCGTGCTGATGCTGGTGGTCTCCTTCGTCCTGCTGCTCTTGATCAACCTGCTGCAACGCCGCATCGAGACCCCCTGAGGAGCGCGCCATGAGTTCTGCAACGCTAACCACTGCGTCCTCCGCCAACGCCGCCCGCCGGGGCAACGCCTGGGGTCGCCGTATTCTGATCGCCGGCGCCTGGCTGGCCTTCGCCCTGTTTCTCCTGCTGCCGCTGCTGGTGGTGCTGAGCGAGGCGCTCAAGCAAGGCCTGGGCACCTTCTTCACCGCCATCTTCGAGCCAGATGCCCTCGCCGCGTTGGAGCTGACGTTGCTCGCCGTGTTCATCTCGGTACCGCTCAACGTGGTGTTCGGCGTGGCCGCCGCCTGGTGCGTGAGCAAGTACGAGTTCCGCGGCAAGAGCCTGCTGGTCACGCTGATCGACCTGCCCTTCTCGGTGTCCCCGGTGATCGCCGGTCTGATCTACGTGCTGCTGTTTGGCGCCCAGGGCTATTTTGGCTCCTGGCTGCAGGAGCGCGACATCCAGATCGTCTTCGCCGTGCCCGGCATTGTCCTGGCCACCCTGTTCGTCACCTTCCCCTTCGTCGCCCGCGAACTGATTCCGCTGATGCAAGAACAGGGCACCCAGGAAGAAGAAGCCGCGAGACTGCTGGGTGCAAGCGGCTGGCAGATGTTCTGGCACGTGACCCTGCCGAACATCAAATGGGGCCTGATCTACGGCGTGGTGCTCTGCACCGCGCGAGCCATGGGTGAGTTCGGTGCGGTGTCGGTGGTTTCGGGCCATATCCGAGGCGTCACCAACACCCTGCCACTGCACGTCGAGATTCTCTACAACGAGTACAACCACGTCGCCGCCTTCAGCGTTGCCAGCCTGCTGCTGGTACTGGCGCTGTTCATCCTGCTGCTCAAGCAGTGGAGCGAAGCCCGTCTTTCCCGCCTACGTCACAGCGACGCGGAGGAATAATTCATGTCGATCGAAATCCGTAACGTCAGCAAGAACTTCAATGCCTTCAAGGCACTGAACGAGATCAACCTGGATATCCACAGCGGCGAACTGGTGGCGCTGCTCGGCCCGTCGGGCTGCGGCAAGACCACCCTGTTGCGGATCATCGCCGGCCTGGAAACCCCGGACGTGGGCAGCATCGTGTTCCACGGCGAGGATGTTTCGCAGCACGATGTGCGCGATCGCAACGTCGGCTTCGTGTTCCAGCACTACGCGCTGTTCCGCCACATGACGGTGTTCGACAACGTCGCCTTCGGCCTGCGCATGAAACCCAAGCGCGAGCGCCCGAGCGAGAAGCAGATCGCCGAGAAAGTCCACGAACTGCTGAGCATGGTGCAGCTCGACTGGCTCGCCGACCGCTACCCGGAGCAACTCTCCGGTGGCCAGCGCCAGCGCATCGCCCTGGCCCGCGCCCTGGCGGTGGAGCCGAAGATCCTGCTGCTCGACGAGCCCTTCGGCGCCCTCGACGCCAAGGTGCGCAAGGAGCTGCGCCGCTGGCTGGCGCGCCTACACGAAGAGATCAACCTGACCTCGGTGTTCGTCACCCACGACCAGGAAGAAGCCATGGAGGTGGCCGATCGCATCGTGGTGATGAACAAAGGCGTGATCGAGCAGATCGGTGCGCCGGGCGAGGTGTACGAAAAGCCGGCGAGCGACTTCGTCTACCACTTCCTCGGCGACTCCAACCGCCTGCATCTGGGCGACGACCAGCACATGCTGTTCCGTCCGCACGAGGTCTCGCTGTCGCGCCAGGAAGTGGAAGACCACCGCGAAGCGGAAGTGCGCGACATCCGCCCACTGGGCGCCATCACCCGGGTGACGCTGAAGGTACAGGGCCAGGACGAACTGATCGAGGCCGAGGTGGTGAAAGACCACGACAGCCTGACCGGCCTGGTGCGCGGCGAGACGCTGTACTTCAAGCCCAAGGCGTGGCAGCAGCCAACGGTGGGGTTCTGACGAGGTCCGTAGAGTGCCTAAACCTCGACGTACGCACAAATCACTCTTTCGGGTAATGGTCTCCAGGCTCCGGCGCTTTACGCTTGTCGGGGGCCCATCTATGGCGCCCGACTGCACCTCAGCGATTGCTCACAACAAAAACAACAGGAGCACCCGAGATGATTCGTATGTCTATAGGCCGATTGCTGTTCGGCTTCGCCCTCTGGCTTTGCGGCAGCTTCGCTTCGGCCCTGGCCGAGGCAATCGGGCCGCTGGAGCTGGTGCAGATACACGCCTGCCGTGCCACCAGCAGCCTGCTGCTCTTTCGTGGCGAAGGATTTCAACAGGGTCATTCGGCTCGTCTGGAGGCGGATCTCAAGTCGCTGGATGTTGCCTACCGGCGCATCGCCGAACCCAGCGACCGGTTACGCCAATCGCACGAGCTACTCGTTACCCAGTTGCAGCGAGGTGTTTCCTTCGGCCACAAGGAAGAGGACGTGCCCTGGCGTTACCCCCAGGAACTGAGCAAGGCGCTGCGTGACTACCTCATCGCCGCGCGCACCCAGTCCAGCGACGCGGCACGGGCCGAGTTGCCCGCCAAGGTCGAGTACCTCGCCGTGCAGTACCTCAGCCGAGCCTATATCGGCACCTTCGAGATCGCCCGCGAGAACTCCGACACCTACATCGGTCAGGACGAGCGGACGCTGCTACCGGCCATCGATGCACAACTGCAGCCGCTCGACGGCAAGGTCGACCCGGCGGTGGCCAAGCTGAAGACACGCTGGAGTTTCCTGAGGGCGGCGCTGCGCGACCTCAACAGCCAGAGCAACGCCCTGGTCAGCACGTCGGGCCGCCCCTACGCACCGATCATGGTGGACCGCCATGCACGATCGATGAGCGGCCAGTTGCTGGCGTTGGGCGCCCTCTCTCCCAGCTCCTCTCCCTGAAGAGGAGAGAGGTGACTCGCGCATGACACCTCACAAGTGGCTGGTGACTCGGAATGCGGCTGAGCACAGCCATCAACCTCGGCGCGGACCAACTCCCCTCTCCCCCCGGGAGAAGGGCCGGGGGTGAGGGGTGTCGGCAGTCAAAATGCAGCCTTGTTCGTCCGAATGCGGGTCGGCCCCGCCCGCTCTTCCACCGCACGCTCCACCTCTTTGCGCAGACCCAGCATGAACGCCAGTTCCGCCACCACGAACAGCGGCCCGACGACCAGACCCATCAGGTCATCGACGAATGCCGGCTTGCGCCCTTCGTAGTAATGGCCGACGAACTGGATCACCCAGCCCACCACGAACATTCCCAGGCCGGCGCCGAGCCAGGTGCCGGCGCCTTGAACTGCCAGCGCCGCACCCGCCCACAGACTAAGCCCGAGCAACGCAGCCATGACCAGGCCGAACCGCCGATCCAGTCGTAGGTAGAACAGTGCCGATGCCAGAGCCACGAATGCAGCGGGCGACAGCCATAGGCCGAGCACCTCGAAACCCGGGCGCGACAGCAACACCGCCACAGCGACCACGATGAGCGGGATGCCAATGAAATGGCTGGCGATATTGCGACGGTCGCGGTGATATTCGGCATATTGGCCAAGATGGTCGATGAGCGTTTTCATTGTTGTAGTCCTCCGGTGGCACGCTGTGGCGTCGATAATGGCCTCAGCCCCCGGACCACTTCTGTCAGGTAGCCGACAAAGCCCATGGCCTCGACCGATCTCCAGCCCTATCGCACCCAACTGCTCGCGGGCCACTGGTTCAGCAACCTGCCCTGCAACCTGCAGGACGAATTGCTCGCCCTGGCACAGTTGCGCCCACTGGCGCCGGGCCAGCGGCTCTTTCGCCGGGGCGACCCGCCTTGCGGCCTGTACGCCGTGCTGGATGGCACGGTCCGCGTGGGCGGCACCAGCGAAAGCGGCAAGGAAGCGCTGTTGATGATGATGGAGACACCGTCCTGGTTCGGTGAGATCTCCCTCTTCGACGGACTCCCGCGCACCCACGACGCCTTTGCCGAGACGGCGACGACGCTGCTCAACGTACCCCAGGCAGCACTGCTGGCATTGCTGCAGCGCGAGCCCAGGTACTGGCGAGATTTCGCCCTGCTGATGAGCCAGAAGCTGCGTCTGGCCTTCATCGCCCTGGAAGAGATGAGCCTGCTACCGGCCTCGCAGCGCTTGGCACGGCGTCTGTTGATGATCGCCGAAGGCTACGGCGAAACGGCCGAGCGACGGCGAGTGATCCAGCTCGCTCAGGAGCAGCTGGCGCTGATGCTGGCGGTGTCGCGGCAGACGACCAACCAGATCCTCAAGGAACTGGAGGCCCAAGGCGTGCTGCGCCTGACCTACGGAGAAATCGAAATCCTCGACCTCGAACGCCTGCGCCACGCGGCTCGGAGACCGTAGATTCGTAGAATGGGTCGGCGCAGCGATACCCATCAATCTCGCCCGAGGCTATCGCTTCGCTCAGCAGAGCGCCGCCTGCCCCACCCTGGCTAAGCCCCTATCGTGGGGACGAATTCATTTGCGAAGCAGGCCTAAGGCCTGCCCTGCGTGGTCAAGCGGGACTGCTGCGCTGCCCGTTGCGAATGAATTCGCACCCACAAAGATCAGGCCCCTGGCGTGGGCTTGAACCCACCCAGGTTCAACGGGGCAGACTTCCGCGATACTGGCTCGGGCTCTGCCCGGTCCAGCGCTTGAACGCGCGGCTGAAGCTGCTGGCATCGGCAAAGCCGAGCAGGTAGGCGATCTCGCTGATGGAACAGCGCGGATCACGCATGTGCACCAGCGCGAGATTCTGGCGCGTATCACCGAGCAGTTGTTCATAGCTGCAGCCTTCGTCCGCCAGGTGCCGTTGCAGGCTGCGCAGACTGAGGTGGAGGGACTGCGCGATGCGCTCGGCGGAAGGCTCGCCATTGGGCAGCTGCGCTTCAAGGCAGGCACGCACCCGGCGCGACCAGGTGGGTTGCTGCAATTGCTCGAGGGCGCGCTTGAGCACCGCTTCGTTGTGTTCGGCCAGCTCGGGGTTGGCGTCGTCCAGGGCTTGCTCGAAGTCAGCAATGGCGAATTCCAGGCGGTTTTCCTCGGCACCGAAATGCAGTGGCGCGCGAAACACCAGGTGCCAGGGTTGTGGATCGGCCGGACACGGCCTGCGCAAGTAGACGGCCAGCGGCGCATAGTCACGCCCCAGCCGATTGCGGCAGGTGCGCACGTAGATGGCAGCGAACGCATCCAGCGCCTCAGGCGCCGGCTCCGGTCCGTCGTCGGGAACCCGCAGACGGAACGCATAGCGGTCGTCTTGCCGGCAGAGCTCCAACTCCAGCGCGTCGCTGACCACCTGGTGATAGCGCGCGATGCGTTCGAACACCTCGCGCAGGCTCGAACTGGCGACCAGCGCATAACCCAGAGCATGGAAGGTTGTGGGGCTGACGTAGGAGGAAACCTTCAGACCCAGCGCCGGGTCAGCGCTGGCCGCCACGGCCAGCTCCCAAAGACGGGTGGTGGCCGACAGCGGATAGCGCGCGTTGGGGTCGTCCATCAGCGCCGGGTCGAGGTGCGCCTGACGGCAGAGGGCCGCGCTGTCAAGGCCGAGCGCATCCAGCTGCTTGCGCAGCGCGCGGGTCCAACTGGCGAGGGTGGTAGGTTCGGCGCTCATGCAGGTTGGCGTTTCCGGTCAACAGGTTGGCGTGCTCGGTCGGGCGCGGCCCGGGCCTGCGACGGCAGAGTAGGCCCATCGCCAACAAGAGGATGGAAGCATGTCCCGCCCGACCGCAAGCCCCCAGCTCGTCAATGACCAACAGCGATCCGCGCATATTCGTGAAGTGGTGATGGCCCACGGCGTCGAACTGCGCAAGCGTTACCCGATCCTCAAGCATCAGGACCTGCTCGGCGCCGGTATCCTCACCGTCGCCCTGGTCGGCATGTGCGGCTCGGCCCTGCTCTACCTGGAAGGCGTCATCGCCTGGTGGGCGTGCCTGCTGCTCAATGCCTTCTTCGCCTCGCTGACCCACGAGCTGGAGCATGACCTTATCCACAGCATGTACTTCCGCAAGCAGCGAATCGCGCACAACCTGATGATGGCGATGGTCTGGCTGGCTCGGCCAAGCACCATCAACCCCTGGATCCGCCGTCACCTGCACCTCAACCACCACAAAGTGTCGGGCACCGAGACCGACATGGAGGAGCGCGCCATCACCAACGGCGAACCCTGGGGCATCGCGCGCTTGCTGATGGTAGGCGACAACGTGATGTCGTCGCTGATCCGCATGCTGCGAGCCCAGAGCTGGATCCACAAGAGAAGCATCCTGTTGCGCACGCTCAAGGTCTACGCGCCCCTGGCCCTGCTCAACTGGAGCACCTGGTACGTCTTCCTCGGTTTCCATGCCGCGGACGCACTGGCCAGTGCCCTGGGTGCACCGATCAGCTGGTCGGGCGCCACGCTGGAGGCTATGGGGATCGTCGACATCGCAGTGGTGGTGCTGGTCGGCCCCAACGTGCTGCGCACCTTCTGCCTGCACTTCGTCAGCTCCAACATGCACTATTACGGCGACGTCGAGCCGGGCAACGTGATCCAGCAGACCCAGGTCCTCAACCCCTGGTGGATGTGGCCGCTGCAGGCGTTCTGCTTCAACTTCGGCAGCACCCACGCCATTCACCATTTCGTGGTGAAGGAGCCCTTCTACATCCGTCAAATGACCGCGCCAGTGGCGCACAAGGTGATGCGCGAGATGGGGGTGCGCTTCAACGACTTCGGCACCTTCGCCCGCGCCAACCGCTGGCACGCGCAGGAGCGGACGACGGCGGAAAAGGTACAGGCCGTCTAGCAGTTTGATGAAAAAGTAGGCGAGGCAAACGGCCGAAGAAGCGGAGTTTACAAGCTGTAAATGAGTATTCTGAGCCCGTTTTCAATGCCCTATCGGCAACGCAGGTGGTTTTTCAACAGCCTGCTAACGCCAATCAATGGTTGGGGCCGCACCCGAGCCCCTGCGCGTCTATGGTCGCGCCAACACGCACGCCTGGGCGCGCGCCTTATCCGAGAATGAGCGGCAAGCGAGGTAGCGATATGAAAACCTGGATCTGTGTGGTCTGCGGTCTGATCTACGACGAAACCAAGGGCTGGCCTGAAGAGGGCATCCCCGCAGGCACGCGCTGGGCCGATGTGCCGGACGACTGGGTCTGCCCGGACTGCGGCGTCGGCAAGGCCGATTTCGATATGCAAGCAATCTAAGGTCGGAATCGGCTTACCCTACAACCTCAAACTGAGCCGGACGCTCAACCCATTGTCCCGCGTGTCCTCGGCATAGGCGCCGTTGTAGAACAGGCCAACGTAAGCCTGCTCGGTGAGTTCATAGTCCAGCCCCAGGTCAAGGCGGATGCTGTCTTCGGTAAGCGCGACCTCGGCGCCGCTTTCATCAGTGAGTCGGCTGTCGCTGTAGGCATGCCGCCAACCCGAGCTGAGGCGTGCGGTCAGGCGCTTGCCCGAGGCGAGGCTGATGCGCGTCGTGCCGCGCAGGCCGAAGGTGCTGTAGCCGATCTCATCGCGTTGGCTGTCCAAGGCCCCGTGGGAATCGGTATCCAGACGCACGTACGCCAGTTCGCTGAAACCCTCCAGGCTGAAATCGCGGAAGTCGAGCGAATAGCTCAGCTCGCCGAACACTTGCCCGCTGTCGGAATCGCCACCCTGCCCGTCCGCATCAGATCCGCTCCAGGCTGCTCCCAGCTTCACCCCGATCTGGTTGTAGATCTTGGTGCCGGCATAGCCGCCCAAGTGGAGACTGTGGAGATCCAGGTCGCGACTCTCGACTTCGACCGAGGTCGCCGAGTATCCGGCCATAGCCCCCAGCAGCCAACTGCCGATCTTGCGCTCGCTGCCGGCGAACAGGCCACCGATGTCCCGCTCACGGCGCGCGGCCTGGTGGTCGCTATCCACTGAACCGTGGCTACCGAAGGCCCGGCCCCAGGTGGGTGTCTGCCCCTCCTCCAATGGCGGTTCACGGAACGAGAAACGCACCTGCTGCACCCGCTCGAAGGTGGCATCACGGAGGAAGTGGCTGTCCTCCAGCAAGGTGGCTCGGGCGGCGGCGAATCGCTCGTCGGCCTGAACCGGGGTGAAGGCGGCGAGCAAGCTGCAAGCGCTCGCCAGGGCGAGGTGCGCTGATGCGTCATGGGCCATGGGGTTCATCTCGGTCGGGGGCTGGGCATAACTCTAGTCCGACGACACCCCAAGCGCGCTCGCGCCACACCAATTTCCTGCATCACCCTTCCGGTTTTTGAGTTGCCCGCTCTTGGCCTCGCTGGCGCAATGGCCTTCCTACCATTCGCCGGAGACCCAACATGCTGAACGCCCACGCCTCGATGCTGCTCTGGGCTCTGCTGGTAGCGCTGTCGTTCTTTGCCGCCGCCGAGGTCAACCCGGCGCTGGATGCGTTACCACTGACGGCCCTGCGCCTGCTGCTTTCGGCCGCCATGTTCCTGCCCTTTCTGCTGCGACGACCCAGCCTGCCGAATGGGCGGGCGCTGACAGCCCATGCTGTTCTCGGCTTCCTCCTGGCACTGTACTTCGGCAGCCTGTTCGAGGCCCTCAAACACACCACGGCCCTGGATACCGCGCTGCTCTATGTCAGCGTGCCGCTGCTGACCCTGGCCGGAGAGCGCCTGCTGCTGCGCAGGTCCGTGCTTCAGCGCCTGTGGCCAACCCTGGTGGCCGCGCTCGGCGCTCTGGCCCTGCTCGGACTCGACCGCGCCCATTTCGATGCCTACGCCTATGGTCTGTATGGCCTCGGTTGCCTGGCCATGGCGCTCTACGCACCGCTCAGCCAATGCCTCAAACCCTGGCTGGGCGAACAGCGCAGCGCGGCCTCGCTGGCCTGCGGTAACCTGCTGGCCGGTGGTCTGCTGCTGGCGCTGGCCAGCACCCTCGGGCAGCGTTGGGAGGGGCTGCGGGGAGTATCCACCAGCGACTTCGCCTGGCTGCTCTACCTGGCCCTGAGCGCTACCCTGGCGACTTTCTGGCTATTGCACCGCGCCATCCACTCGCTGCCGCCGGCCACGGTGATTGCCTACAGCTACCTGAGCGGCCTGTTCGCCCTGCTGCTGCAAAGCGCCTGGCTGGACCATGCACCAGCGCCGCTGGCCTGGGCCGGTGCGCTGCTGATCCTGTTCGGCATGGCCTGGCTGGTGCGGTTGAGTCCGGCCCGTGTGGCCAAGGGTTGATCAGGTCGATGGCAGGCACACGTGATCTGCCTTGCGATCAGCGGAGCCTCGGGTTCTGATGGTGTCCTCATCTTCCCGGAACGACGCCATGCTGCTCGCCAATGGACTGCGCAAGATCGACATCCAGGACCTGCTGGTCTTCCTCGCAATCTGTGAGCGCCAGCATCTGGGCGAGGTGGCCGAGGCCCTCAATCTCAGTGCCTCAAGTATCAGCTACAGCCTGAAAAAGCTGCGTTCATGCTTTGCCGACGAGCTGTTCATCGCCACCCGCAACGGCATGCAACCGACGCGAAAGGCGCTGGCCATGCGCCCCCACGCCAAGTCGATGGTGGACCTGATCAACACCTGCTACAGCGAGGCCAGCAGTTTCGACCCCAAACAGGCTCCGCGCACCTTCAGGCTCTGCGCCCCGGAGTATTTCGAGCTGCTGATCCTGCCGCTGCTGTTGCGTCGAATCGGCGCGGCGGGTTACCCGGTGAGCCTCATCGTGCAGCGCCTGGGCAAGGAGATTCCCGCCGATGCCTTGCAGAACGGTGAGCTGGACCTTGCCCTCGGCTTCGGCCCGCACCAGCACCGTGCCCATCCTGGCCTGGTCAGCCTGGCCTTGCTTAAGGACGATCTGCTCTGCGTGAGGGCAGCCGGCACTGCGCCGGTGGAGGACCTCGACAGCTTCTGTGCACGGCGACAGATGTTTCCGACGCCCTGGGACTCCGATCGCAACATGATCGACGGCTGGTTGCAGCAACAGGGCCGAGCCCGACAAATCGCCGCACGAACCAACAACTATCTGGCAGCCCTGCAGTTGGTGCACGGCAGCGACCTGCTGCTGGTCCTGCCGGCTCGAGTGTATGCACTGCTCAGTGACGCCCGTACCGAAGTCAGTAGCCCGCTGGATGGCCTACCGAGCTTCTCCCTGGAGCTGCTCTGGGCCCAGCCCTTCGACCAGGACCCGGCGAATGCCTGGCTGCGCGAGCAGATACTGAGCGTTTGTGCCGAGCAGTCACTGCTCTAACCGCCCCTCCAGAGCTTCGCCGAGGAAACGGCGACTGGCGCTCAGCACCTGCTCCTGCGTCCCTTCCCGAGCCAGCATGCGTGCCACCACCAGCGCGCCGACACATTGAGCGATCAACGCCCAGGCCAGTTCCTCGCTGTTGAGGATCTCCGCCCAGGCCTGCTGTAGCTGACGCATCCAGTGCTCGGCCTCTTCGCGTACGGCGAGGTCGGCGCGAGCGATCTCCGCGCCCAGGGCCGGAATGGCGCAGCCACTGTCGGGATGCTGCAGATGGGCCATGCTCAGGTAACGCTCCAGGCAGCGCTCGAGCTTGTCGCGCGTGAAACCCTGCTCACGCGAAACGTTGCCGATCAGACTCTGCGACAGCTCGCGCTGGACGATGGCGGTGAACAGGTCGTTCTTCGAGGGAAAGTGGCTGTAGAAAGCCCCACCAGTGAGGCCAATGGCTTTCATCAGGCCGTCGACGCCGGTTGCGGAAAAGCCGCCGCGCTTGGCAATGGCGCCGCTGCTTTCCAGCAGCTTCTGCCGGGTTTCTTCCTTATGGGTGGATGAATAGCGCACAACGACCTCCGCTTTGACTGGCTTGACGCGTGGGCAAGCATAGCATAACGTCCGTTAAACTAACGATCGTTTAGTAAAAGGTGAGCACCATGACGAACGAGACGAATAAGAAGAAGGTCGTGCTGGTTGTAGGGGCTGGCGATGCCACCGGCGGCGCCATTGCCCGGCGGTTTGCCCGCGAGGGTTACGTTGCCTGCGTGACCCGGCGCCATGCCGACAAGCTGCAACCGCTGGTGGAGACCATCCGCGCTGAAGGCGGTGAGGCCCATGGCTTCGCCTCCGATGCTCGCAAGGAAGAAGAGGTGGCGGCGCTGGTGGAAACCATCGAGCGCGATATCGGCCCGATCGAGGCCTTTGTCTTCAACATCGGCGCCAACGTGCCGTGCAGCATCCTCGACGAAACGGCACGCAAGTACTTCAAGATCTGGGAAATGGCCTGCTTCGCCGGCTTCCTCACCAGCCAGGCGGTGGCCAGGCGCATGGTGACCCGCGAGCGCGGCACCATTCTCTTCACCGGCGCCACTGCCGGCCTGCGCGGCGCCGCCGGGTTCGCCGCCTTCGCCGGGGCCAAGCACGGCATCCGCGCGCTGGCGCAGAGCATGGCGCGCGAACTGGGGCCGCGAAACATCCACGTCGCTCATGTGGTGGTGGACGGTGCCATCGACACCGAGTTCATCCGCGAGTCCTTCCCCGAGCGCTACGCGCTTAAGGACCAGGACGGCATCCTCAACCCGGAACACATCGCCGACAGCTACTGGTATCTGCACAGCCAGCCGCGAGATGCCTGGACCTTCGAGTTGGACCTACGGCCCTGGATGGAACGCTGGTAAGCCTTCGCCAACAACAACGAGAAACCACCCCATGACCAAAACCATCGAATTCTTCTTCGACCTGGGCAGCCCGGCCAGTTACCTCGCCTGGACCCAACTCCCGGCGATCTGCGCCCGGAGCAACGCAACCCTGCGCTATCGCCCGATGCTGCTTGGCGGCGTGTTCCAGGCCACCGGCAACGCCTCGCCCATCGCCGTGCCGGCTAAAGGGCGCTATTCGATGATCGACCTGCAGCGCTTTGCTACGCGCTATGGCGTGCCTCTGGTATTCAACCCGTACTTTCCGATCAACACCCTGACACTGATGCGCGGCGCCATCGGCATCCAGCTGCACCAGCCGGAGCGCTTCGAGGCCTATCTGGACACCATGTTCAAAGCGCTCTGGCAGGACAAACGCAATCTCGGCGACCCGGCTGTCCTGGTGCAAACGCTGGAGGCGGCGGGCTTCGACCCGCAAACGGTGCTTGCCCTGGTAGGGAATCAAGAGGTGAAAGACGCGCTCAAGGCTGCCACCGCAGAGGCGGTGAAGCGTGGCGTATTCGGTGCGCCGACCTGCTTCGTCGGTGATGAGATGTTTTTCGGCCAGGACCGCCTGGACTTCGTCGCCGAGGCGCTTGCAGGCAGCTGATCAGCCGGCCAACAACCGGGCAGGCAGTCGCTCCAGTACCTCTGGATCGATGCGCAAGAGTCGCGTGACGCGTTCATCCATCAGGCTCAGTGGTGACCGCCCGGCGGGCAGTTCCAGCAGTGCAGCACAGAGGTTGAGCACCAGCGTCTCGCGGGAAAATACGCCGCTACCCAGAACGTGGTAGGCCGCCACCAGCTCACGCAGGCCAAAGGGTAGACGCCAGCGGATGCGCAGCGCCGAGCCGAAGCTGGCGGCGCGTTGCGTGAGGGTAGCCTGCAGCGCCTGGTCGTCCAGGCTGCCCCCGCGGTCCTGCCAGTCCTGCAGACTACGCAGCAAGGCCAGCTCGCCCATGTTGTGCAGCAGACCTGCGGTGTAACAAAGCTCGGCATCCAGATCCAACTCGCTGGCGAGCCAGTAAGCCAACTCCGCACTGCGCTGGGCTGACTGCCAGGTGCTCTTGGCCAACTCAGCCAGGCGCGGGTCATGCAGCCGTGCATTACGCTCCAACGCCATCCCCAGCACCAGGTTCAACGCGTGGGTGATACCTAGACGCTGAATCGCCTGGAAAAGCGTCTGGCAGGGTACGCCCAGATGCTGGGCGGCGCTGTTGGAAGCGGCGATCAGCCTCGCGGTGATCTGCGGGTCACGGGAGAAGGTTTCTTCAAGATCGCCCAGGTCGATCTGGTCGGCGTTCAGGCACTGGCTGACGGCATCCCGCACATCACCCAGCAACGGAGCGCCGAAGCCTTCTTCACGCACGCCGTCGAGGTACTCATTGAGATTGTCCACCAGCAGCGCGGGGGCTGGGCTACCTGCGCCGGCATCCTGGGCCGGCAGCAAGGCAGACAGACGCTTGCGCAGCTTGGCGGCGTTGAACGGCTTGCCCAGATAGGCGGATGGCGCCAGCGGGCGTACGGCGCGCACGCTATTGGCGTCGACCCGGGCACTGATCAGCACGAAGGGCAGCGCCGGGGTGCGCGGGTGGCGGCGCAACTGGCGCAGCAACTCGACGCCATTGATACCGGGCAACTCGCCATCCGCGATGACCAGTTCCGGGAGGCGGCGCTTGCAGCGGCCGAGCGCTTCGTGCCCATCGCTGACCAACACCACTCGGGCATTCGCATGCAGGTCCAACACCAGTTGGGCGATCAGCTCTGCTGTCCATGGATCGGCCTCTGCGATCAAGATCTCCGGAACCTTGGAGGGGGCAGGCATCGGTACCTCGACTGGCGGAAAGATCGTGCGGACGGGAAGAGCTGGAAGCCGCGGAGTCTAAACTGCCGCCTTACTCACTGAACAGAGCGATGAGCGGTTCTCGTGAAGCCTTGCTGAGCGACCTTGCCCCAGTTCAAACAAAACAGAACTGAAGGCTGAGCCTCGTTGGCTGGGCTGACGGAATGAAGCGCAACGTAGCCAGGCACGACATGGAGCCACGGCACCAGTAGAAGAGGGACTTGCCCGTGTCGGCGGAACTCCGGGCAAAAAGAAACCCGCCGAAGCGGGTTTCTTCTTACATCACGGTCGAGACTCAGGCGAGTTCGTCGAAGCACTCGGCAACGATGGCCAGGCCTTTGTCCAGCTGAGCGTCCGGGATGGTGATCGGCATCAGGAAGCGGATGACGTTGTAATAGGTGCCACAGGAGAGCAGGATCAGGCCCTTCTCGCGCGCCTTGGCAACGATCTTGCCAGTCAGTTCGGCAGCCGGCTTGCTCTCGTCGCCGCCTTCGAACAGCTCGATGGCAACCATCGAACCCAGGCCACGAACGTCACCGATGACCTTGTGCTTGGCCTGGATGTCACGCAGACCGGCCTTCAAGCGTTCGCCTACAGCCTGGCTACGCTCCAGCAGCTTCTCTTCATCGAACACTTTCAGCACGGCCAGGGCCGCGGCGCAGGCGATCGGGCTACCGGCATAGGTGCCGCCCAGGCCGCCGGGAGCAATGGCGTCCATGATTTCGGCCTTGCCGCATACGCCGGAGATCGGGAAGCCACCGCCAACGGACTTGGCGAAGGTGGTCAGGTCCGGAACGATGCCCAGTTGCTCGGTGGCGAAGAAGGTGCCGGTACGGCCAGCGCCAGTCTGCACTTCGTCAGCGATCAGCAGGATGCCGTGCTGGTCGCACAGGGCGCGCAGACGCTGCATGAACGGCTTGGAGTTGACGTAGAAACCACCCTCGCCCTGAACCGGCTCGATGATGATCGCGGCGATGTCCTGGGGCTGAGCGTCGTTCTTGAAAATGCGCTCGATGCTGGCGATGGACTCGTCTTCGCTCACGCCGTGCAGCTCGCACGGTGCTTGAGCGCGGTACACACCAGCGGGCATCAGGCCCATGCCAGCGGAGTACGGAACCACCTTGCCGGTCAGCGAAAGGGTCATCATGGTGCGGCCGTGGTAGGCGCCGGTGAAGGCAATCACGCCAGCACGACCGGTGGCGGCACGAGCGATCTTCACAGCGTTTTCGACCGCTTCGGAGCCGGAAGTCACCAGCAGGGTCTTCTTGGCGAAGTCGCCCGGAACGCGCTTGGCGATTTCTTCGCACAGCTCGATGTAGGGCTCATAGGCCAGCACCTGGAAGCAAGTGTGGGACAGTTTGGTCAGCTGCTCTTGAACAGCGGCGACCACTTTCGGGTGCAGATGGCCGGTGTTCAGTACGGCGATGCCACCGGCGAAGTCGATGTACTCGCGACCTTCTACGTCCCATACGGTGGCGTTTTCGGCGCGCTCGGCGACAACCGGGTGGATCTGGCCAACGCCACGGGCAACAGCGGCAGCACGGCGTTTCAGCAGGGATTCGTTGGTTTTGCTCATAAGTTCCTCACGGCCGCTCATCGGGCGGCGCAGTCTCAAGGATGAATGCCCCCGGTAGGGGCCAGCGCAGCATTCGATGATCGACTGCGCAGGCTTGCCGGAGGCCCGTTTGGTTTTGTGGTGGAACTGGGGCGCCGCGCGCTCTTTCGCGCCTTGCCCCGTCTTTGGATCAGATACCGCCGAGGCAGAGATACTTGATCTCCAGGTAATCCTCGATGCCGTATTTGGAGCCTTCGCGGCCAAGGCCAGAAGCCTTCACGCCGCCGAAAGGCGCCACTTCGTTGGAGATCAGGCCGGTGTTGATGCCCACCATGCCGTACTCCAGGGCCTCGGCCACGCGGAACACGCGGCCCAGGTCACGGGCGTAGAAGTAGGAAGCCAGGCCGAACTCGGTGTCGTTGGCCATGGCGATCACATCAGCCTCGTCCTTGAAGCGGAACAGCGGGGCCAGCGGGCCGAAGGTTTCTTCCTTGGCCACGGCAGCGTTGTTCGGCACGTCGATCAGGATGGTCGGCTCGAAGAAGGTGCCGCCCAGGCTATGCGGATTACCGCCGGCGACAACCTTGGCACCTTTGCTGACCGCGTCCTGGATGTGCTCCTGGACCTTGGCCACGGCCTTCTCGTCGATCAGCGGGCCGGTGGTGACGCCAGCCTCCAGGCCGTTACCGATATTCAGCTTGGCCACGGCGACCTTCAGCTTCTCGGCGAAGGCGTCGTAGATACCTTCCTGCACGTACAGGCGGTTGGCGCAGACGCAGGTCTGGCCATTGTTGCGGTACTTGGAGATCAGCGCACCTTCAACGGCGGCATCCAGATCGGCGTCATCGAAGACGATGAACGGAGCGTTACCGCCCAGTTCCAGGGACACCTTCTTGATGTCCTTGGCGCATTCGGCCATCAGCTGGCGGCCGATCTCGGTGGAGCCGGTGAAGGACAGCTTGCGCACGATCGGGTTGCTGGTCAGCTCGCCACCGACTTCGCCGGCACTGCCGGTGACCACGCTCAGCACGCCTTTCGGAATGCCGGCACGTTCGGCCAGGTCGACCAGGGCCAGCGCGGAATACGGGGTCTGGGACGCAGGCTTGATCACCATGGTGCAGCCAGCGGCCAAGGCGGGGCCGGCTTTGCGGGTGATCATCGCCGCAGGGAAGTTCCACGGGGTGATCGCCGCGGTGACGCCGATCGGCTGTTTGATCACGATCAGGCGCTTGTCCGGCTGGTGGCCAGGAATCACGTCACCGTAGACGCGCTTGGCTTCTTCGGCGAACCACTCGATGAAAGACGCGGCATAGGCAATCTCGCCCTTGGCTTCGGCCAGCGGCTTGCCCTGCTCGATGGTCATCAGGCGGCCGAGGTCGTCCTGGTTTTCCATCAGCAATTCGAACCAGCGGCGCAGCTTGTTGGCGCGCTCCTTGGCAGTCAGCGCACGCCAAGCCGGCAGAGCCCGATCGGCAGCCTCGATGGCGCGACGGGTCTCGGCGGTGCCCATCTTCGGCACAGTGCCGATGATCTCGCCGGTAGCCGGGTTGTTGACCTTGATGGTCTGGCCGTTGTCGGCATCCACCCAAGCGCCATCGATATAGGCTTGCTGGCGGAACAGCGTGGCGTCTTTCAGTTGCATCTCTGTCTCCTTCACACCGTCGCAACGTGCGCCGGGGTAGGTGGTTGTTCTCCAGCCAATCCACGATCGGCCAGGACGGAGTCGATTGGAGCGGCCCGGCTCATGTGGGGGGGCCAAAAGGGCGTTTGAAATCTCAAACGAATCCTAGGGTGCGAGGAAGTGAAGGGCAATAGCCCGTTCGATAAAATCAACAAAAAGTAGATGCCCTTTGTCGAAATCCTGATCAAAGATGACCGAACGACGCACGTTCGTTCAACATTACGAACAAACGCGCCAACGTGGACGCCAGGGCTCGAGATGAGTATGATTGCGCCCGCACAAGCATCCGTAGCTCAGCTGGATAGAGTACTGCCCTCCGAAGGCAGGGGTCGTGGGTTCGAATCCCGCCGGATGCGCCAAATAGCAGTTTCTACCTGTCTCCAGCAGTCTACGAAACACCCTGAAAAGCCCGCCCTGTGCGGGCTTTCTTGTTTATGGCTGTCTCCTCCTGCGTCCTGAGCCGGCCGTGGTTTCGTACGCCCAAAATGGCCAGCTCGCGCTCCAGTTGCTTGATCGAGCGACCCGACGCTGGCCGGGTGAGATTCAGGTTCCGTGAGGCGTCATTGAAGGATTAAGGCAACCGGCGCTCTGATCTGATCGTTTTCCCCGTTTGCCAATGCCGCTGAGCAGAGATGAGGCGCAGGAGAGATGCCGGTCAGGCCAAGTGAGCTCTCTTGCTACACCGGGTAGTATTTCCGGGCCGCAGTACCCGGGCCCTAGCCACTCACGCACCGCTCTGCACAGCCACGCCGATGCGGCAATTGCGTCGCCTACGTTACTCGACTGGTTTCGAATGATAGCTCTCGGCGCTGACACGCACCTTGCCCAGACTTCACACGACGCGTTCTCATACAGCCCCGAACAAGCTGAAGCGAGGAGCCACGATAATGCAGATACAGGACGCAGATCTGAAGTCACTGCGGATCTTCGAGACGATTGTGCAATGTGGCGGATTCTCGGCAGCCCAGTCCGTTCTTAACATCAGTGCTTCGGCTATCAGCGAGCAGATGAGTCAGCTGGAAACCCGACTGGGCGTCAGGTTGTGCGAGCGTGGCCGCTCCGGCTTCCGACTGACCGAAGAGGGAGAGGTCCTGTATGAAGCCGCGCAACGCATGTTGTCGGCAGTCGAAACCTTCCGCATGGAGGCTGAGACCTTGCGCCGTCAACTGCGCGGAACACTGCGCGTTGGTGTAATCGACGCGACCCTGACCGATCCGGGTAGCCCCCTCACCCTCGCCATTCGACGCTTTGGTGAAATCGCACCGCAGGTTCACCTGCAGGTCCAAATCGATACCCCCAACGCACTGGAGCAACGGGTCATGGATGGCCGCCTGCACCTTGCAGTTGGACCCTTTCCAGCCAGGCTGCCAGGGCTTGATTACACGCCGCTCTATCGCGAAACCCACGGCCTCTTCTGCTCCCGTACCAACCCGCTGTACGCACAAGATGATGCCGAGATCACCTTGCCCCGGCTGAGCCAGTCGAGGGTCGCTGCGCGCGCCTTCCTAGGGCGCTTCGATCTTGAACAACTGCGGGCCGAACAAGCCGCAGGCAGCGTGGATAATGTGGAGGCGCGGGCCATGATGATCCTGTCCGGCCAGTACATCGGATTTCTGCCCCTGCACTATGCCCAGCCCTGGGTGGACAAGGGTGAGCTGCGCCGGCTTCGTCCCGAGGCGTACGCCACCTTCCTCGATTTCGACATCATCATGCGTCACGGGGCCAGCACTCCGCGCGCGGTCACGGCATTCCATGAGCAGTTGCTCAGCAGCTCCGTGCTCAGACCGGACGCAGTTTCGTAGGTGCAGCCAACGGGTGACAGGCCTGGTGGGGCCCTTGATTCGCCTAACGCCGAAGTTAACTTCTTGATCCGAATATTTTTCCAACTTATCAGACTCTCTAGAGTCGGGACGAATCAATGGTCTACCTCTCGACCATCCCGTCACGCCCTGGAGTCTAAACATGTCGGACTGCGCCCCGCTGGTTTCGCCTTACCCTTTCCAATCTCGCCGCTTTGGCGAGCAGTTGTTCATCGGCGGCGTCCTGCCTATCAGCCCGGAGGGCACCCTGCGAGGGGCCGGGGACATCGAGGCCCAGACTCACGCGGTATTCCGCAATCTTCATGTAGCACTGAAAAGTGCTGGCCTGGAAATGTCCGACCTGGTTCGGCTCAACACCTATTACGTGTTCGAGGGCTACGAGAGCGATGCCACGCTCTACTGGGAGAAAATGACCCGGGTTCGCCTGCAGTACCTGCCCAACCCAGGGCCTGCCGCCACAGCCGTGCGCGTGCGGGGAATGGGGCGTTCTGGGGCGCTGATACAATTGGAAGCCGAGGCGTTCGCCGCTCCAGCCGCGCAGCGACAGCGGATCATGCCGAGCAAGAGCTGGGACTGGAGCATTCCGGTGCCGCTGTCACAGGGCTGGAAGATCGGCAGCCAGGTCTGGGTCGGCGGACAGGTTTCGGCCGACATGGCCGGGAAAGCGGTCAGCATCGGCGATCTGCCTGGGCAGACACATAATGTGCTGGAGCACATCCGCCACGTGCTGCTGGACGCCGGGGCAGGATTTGCCGACCTGACTCAGCTCAAGGTCTGCTACCTGCATGACGGCGACGCCCACGCTGCCGAGCAACGTCTGCAGGAGATCATGAAGGTGATCCGCGACATCTGCGGCGAGACACTGCCACCAGTCACTGCCTTCGGCATCAGCTTGCTGTACGAAGGGCTATTGCTGGAGATCGACGCAACCGCCCACGTTGGCCTTGCCAGCAAGGCGTTACAGACGCGGGCCAGCAACCGCAATTGGGCAGCGGAGCATCAGGTACTGCGCACAGGATCGCATATCCAGATTGCCGGTTTGAGCGCCAGATACAAGGCGCTCGAGCCGGCATGTGAAGACGTGGTGAACCAGCTCGCGCTCAAGCTTGAAGCCGTTGGTAGCAGCCCGACCGCCCTCGCCCACCTGCACGTGTTTATCGCCGGCGACGAGGCGAATGACGCTCCCGAGCATGCCATGTCACTGTTCGCTGCTGCCCTGAAGCAGCTCTGTGGAGAATCTCTGCCGCCATTCACGGTGGTCCGTGTGAATGGACTGCCGCGCGGCGTTCCGCTTCAGGTGGACGCTGTGGCCGTCGACCTTGTCAAACAGTTGCAGCCCTGAAACGCCACCGACGTACTGACGGGAGATCATTATGAGCCTACTCGAATACGCAATCGACCTGACCCGGGATCTGGTCAGGTTCGACACCACGAACCCACCCGGCAATGAGGGGCGCTGTGCCGAGTTTCTGGCTGAGTTATTGGAGAGGGAGGGATTCAGCGTCACTCTGCATGAGCTGGAACCAGATCGAGCGAGCCTGGTGGCGTATCTGGGCAACGGTCGCGGTCGCCCGCTCTGTTTCACCGGCCACCTGGATACCGTGCCTCTTGGCAAGGCAACCTGGTCGGTCGATCCGTTCGCCGGAGAGATCCGGGACGGAAAGTTGTACGGACGTGGCAGCAGCGACATGAAGGCCGGAGTCGCGGCCTTCATTACCGCTGCACTGGAAGAGCGAGAGTCAATCGTAAACAGCAGTGGTGTTGTGCTGGTCCTCACGGCCAGCGAGGAAACTGGCTGCCAGGGCGCTATGGCCCTGGTGCGCGATGGCGTCGATCAACACAATGCCGGCGCGATCATCGTGGGGGAGATGACCGCCAACTACCCCTTGATCGGCCATAAGGGCGCCCTTTGGCTCAAGCTCACCGCCTACGGCAAAAGTGCCCATGGCTCGATGCCAGAGAAGGGCGACAACGCGCTCTACAAGGCTGGGCGCGCACTGCAGAGGATCCAAGGCTATCAAGTGCCGGCGCCGCGCCACGCCATTCTGGGCGCAGCCACCATCAGCGCGGGCACCCTGCACGCAGGTAGCAGCATCAACGTGGTACCGGACCATGCCGAGCTGTGCGTCGATATCCGCACCCTGCCCGGCATGTCCCACCCCGCCACCGCTGCAGCGCTGGTTGCCGAGCTGAGTCCCGACATCGCAGAGGCAACCCCGGTACTCGACCTGCCAGGTGTATTCACCGACATCGACGCTCCTTGGGTAGCGACGGTGTACCGCATCGTCGAGGAAGAAACCGGAATACGCCCTGAGCCCAGAGGCGCTAGTTACTTCACCGACGCCTGCGCATTGCAGCATGCCCATCCGGGCGTGCCTATGGTCATCCTCGGGCCGGGCACCCCTGAGATGGCCCACCAGGCAGATGAGTACTGCGAAGTTCCCCGCATCGAGGAAGCCGTAAGGTTGTATCGTCGGCTGATTACCGATTGGTGTGCCGAGGATGGAAGGCACCCAGACTGACTTTCAAGCCTGCAGGTCAGCCATCTCATCGCACGAGTCGTGAACCAGCCAGCAGAATAGCGGCACGTGTGGATTGTCAGGTACTCCTTCTGACTGGGGGCCACAGCTCTCGCGTGCGCAGATGTTTTCCCGTGCCCAAAGACAAACCCCCGACACGCCTGGGCGTATCGGGGGTTTGGGATAGGAGCTTGACGATGACCTACTCTCACATGGAGAAGCTCCACACTACCATCGGCGATGCGTCGTTTCACTACTGAGTTCGGGATGGG
>NZ_JAGTIS010000026.1 GCF_018704125.1 Metapseudomonas boanensis
GTTTCGGGCCTGAAGAACGAGGAAAGTCAGGGTGTCGAGTTCGGCGTCAAGACACTCGCCGCCGACTACACCCCTGCCGCCTTGCGCAACTCCGGGGTTCGTTGAAAAACCTCACTAGTTGAAGGCCACAAGCCCGAGACCTGGGCCGCCAGCACGACTGGCGGCCTTTTACGTGCCATTTACCAACTCAGTCGCCTTCAAGTACGGGCAATCAGGGAATTAAGTACAACTTAGGAAAACTCCAGCCGACACTGAAAAGTGCTCGGAAAAGCAAGTCATTGCCTAAAGCTTGGTCAGCGTTAAACAAACCAGTACAAAAAAGATATGAAAGATGAAAACCAATAGCCGTGCAACTCGATACACTTCCAACTCCCTGATTAAATCTCTGCTGACCAGGCTCACCTTTGCCACTGCCCTATTCAGCCTTTCAACGGCCGCAAGTGCCAATGGCATTGCACTAAACGAGCAGAGCGCCAGCAGCGCTGGAACCGCTTATGCCGGAAGATCGTCATCTGCATTGGATGCCAGCACCATTTATGGAAACCCTGCCGGCCTGACCAAGCTGAAGCGCAGCCAGATCAGCGGCGGAGCGGCCTTGATATCGGTCAGCAACGACATCAGCGATGCAAGCAGCGACGCTTCAGGAACAAATAAAGGAGACTCGGTCCCCATTGGAGTCATGCCCTTCGCCTATATCTCCACGCCACTTGATGATCGTTTTTCGATTGGTCTTGGCTTCTATGTTCCGAGTGGCCTGATCAATGATTACGAGAGCACGTTCCAGGGCCGTCACCATGGCTCTCATAGCGAAACGAAAGAAATCACCCTGCAACCGACTATTGCCTATCGCGTCAATGACTTCCTATCCATCGGCGGCGGCCTGACTTTTAACTATTTTGAAGCGGACCTCCGGAACAACCTGGCGACCGGCAGCCTGAACAACGGTACGGAAACAGAGGTCGCCATCAAGGGAGACGACACCGCCATCGGCTACAACATCGGCCTGTTGCTCGACCTGAGTGATTCAACCACCTGGGGCATTACCTACCACTCCAAGCGAAGCTATCAACTCGAGGGGCACACCGAGGTATCCGGCGCTCCGGCCTTTCTCGCTCTTGATGGAAAGTATGACGCCAAGATCGACCTGGAAATGCCCGAGTCGGTGGATACATCCATCACCCACCGCTTCAATAGCCGCTGGACTGGATACCTGGGTACCACCTGGACTCGCTGGAGCCGACTTCAGAAGTTCGAAGCCATCAATAGCAATGTTTCCGCCATTGGCCAAAGCGTGGGCCTGGGTCGGGTTGGCGAGACACTGAACTGGCATGACACCTGGACAACAGCCATTGGCGTGGCCTATCAACTCAACCCGCAGTGGGTACTGAGAGCAGGTTACGCATACGATCCCGCTCCGGTCGGCAATGCGGACCGCAGTGTGCGAATTCCCGTGGGCAACCGAAAGGCCGTGACATTCGGCGCCGCCTATTCACCAAGCCCCGACCTGACGGTGGATATTGCCTACGGCTATCTCTGGGACTCCGAGGCTTCGGTACATCAATCGGGAGATCCAGCGCTTCAGCCCGAATACAGCGCAAAGTTCAACAACAGGGCAAACGGACTGGCCGTGCAGTTTTCGTACAACTTCTAAAAGGCGGTTCTGTCCGTGATTTCTCACCTGTGCCGGAACCTGTCGCTGTTAGTGAATAGGGGCTCACTATGACTGTGCTGCAAAGCTCCCACATGCAATTGTCTCCCGGCGAGCGCGCCTGGCTGCCCTGGTTCGGCAGAACCGGCAAGCTGGCCATGGGCTGGTCCTGCTGGCTCAATCGCAGCGTCTACGCCGAGGTGGAGCAGACCTTCGAGGGCATCGCCGAGACCCGTGTGCGGCTGCTGCAGGACTGGGCGGCAAGCCAGTGGCAGCAGTTGGAGGAACTGGCCGCCGGCCTGGGCCACGACCTCCAGCCCGACGCAGGGTTGCTGCAGTCCTGGCTCAAGCGCATGCCCGACCTCTCCGAGTTGTTCCTAGTGAATGCCGAGGGGCACGTCACCGCCAGCACCTTCGCCCCGCGCCTGAGCGCCCGCGACCTACCGGCGGAGGCCCTTGCCCGCGGCCTGTGCGCGCCGCTGCTGCACGGCCCCTATCGCGACCCGCAGACCCTGGTGATCGGCCCCAGCAGCTCGCGCTTCCACGATGCGGTGACGCTGATGTTCTACCAGCCCATCCGTATCGGGCAGCGCACTCTGGGCTGTCTCTGCGGCCGGGTGCCCAACGACGTGCTGGGGGACCTGATCCAGCGTGAGGCGGGGCATATCTACCGGGAGTCCGGAGACAACTACCTGTTCATGGTGGACTCGCGCCTGGATCCTTCGATCCAGGCCGGCACCGCCCTCTCCCGCTCACGCTTCGAGGACGCGACCTTCACCCATGGCGAGAACCTCAAGCAGGGCGTGCACACCGCCTTCGGCACGGTACGGGTCCAGCAGCACACCGAGCTGGAACTGCGTTTCACCGACCCGGCCACCGGCCAGTTGCACCCCGGCGTGCGGGAAACCATCCACAAGGGTTCGAACCTCTTCGTCTGCTACCCCGGCTACTCCGATTACCGCCATATCCCGGTGATCGGCAAGGGCGTGACCTTCCAGCTCCCCGGCTCGCCGGACCGCTGGGGGATGATGTGCGAGGCTGACCTGGAAGAGGTCTACCGCCGTCGCTCCATCAGCTTCGCCCTGATGCGCACTTACCTGCTCACCCTGGTCTCCGTCACCGCCGCCGGCTTCCTCCTGCAGCGCCACAGCGGCCTGCCGGAGAACGCCCTCTATCTGCTGCAGACCCTGTTACTGGGCGCGGGCGCCCTGTGCTTCCGCCACTTCGGCCCGGGGCGCCTGGCCGCCCGCCTGCAGGAGATGACCACCCTGGTGCGCACCATCGCCGAGGGCGAGGGCAACCTGCGCCAGCGACTGGACAGCTCGCGCATGCGACATGACGAAACCGGCGACATGGGCCGCTGGATCAACAGCTTCATCGACAACCTAGACGGCACCGTCGGCCGGGTGATAGACGCCTCCCACCACATGCACCGGACCAACGACCAGATGCTCGAGCGCAGCAGCCAGGCCAGCCAGACCAGCGGCCAGGTGGCCGAGGCGGTGCACGCCATGCTGGTGTTGGTGGAAGAGCAGCTGGGGGAAATCAACCAGGCCTCGATGACCGCCTCGGAAATGAAGCAGGCCATGGACGAGGTGGTGGCCCGCGCCCATCAGCGCTTCGAGTCGGTACGCCTGGGCGCTCGCTCCATCCGCGACGTGGTGGAGCGCTCTGCCGGCAGCGTGCAGTCCCTGGACAGCCAGATGACCCAGATCGAGGAGATCGTCGGACTGATCGCCGACATCACCAACCAGACCAACCTGCTGGCCCTGAATGCCGCCATCGAGGCGGCCCGCGCTGGCGACCACGGGCGCGGCTTCGCCGTGGTCGCCGGGGAAGTCCGCAATCTCGCCCAGCGCACCGCCAGCGCCGCCGAGGACATTCGCAACCGCGTCGAGGGGCTGAAGGGCGCCACCCGCCAAGCGGTGGACTTCATGGAGGACGGCGTGCGCAATGTCGACAGCGGCCTGCGCCTGACCGAGGAGGCCTCCAGCGAGAACCTGCACCTGCATCGCACGGTGGAGCGCATGTTCGAGATCATCAAGCAGCTCAACCAGCGCAGCCTGGAGTACGGCCAGACCATACGCGGCGTGAACCAGGCCTCCAGCGAGATGGGGCAGTCAGTCGACGTCCTGCGCAACAGCGCGGAGCGAGTGAGGCATACGGCGAACCAACTGCAACAGCTCGTTGCGCAATTCAACGTGAGCCCGCGGACAAGCGAAAACTCAGCTGCATGAAGCAAACACCCAAGAAACGCCACCTTGGTCAGGGCCTTGAAGCGGAGATGCCCAACCGGGATGCCCAAGGAGTCCGGCGTAGTTGAGAGGCCTCAGTGCTGCTGACAGGACGTCGGCGAATGAGACCGGAACTACCGTTCTGGCCTCATATCCGTCATGCGAATGGAGCGCATGCCGCTATAGGTACTACCCGTACTCCATAGCGATCCCATCCCCCCGCGCTGGACCTGGGCGGCGCTGGTCAAAAGCCGGCGCTGCCCAGTCACTTTCCGACCCCTTCCCTGCCATGGCGCGGAGTGGAAGTCATGGCAATCGTTGCTCAACTCGAGGGCCACTCGGCGCATTCACCCTTCACCTCGACTCGGGTCGCTGCGCACGCTCTCAACCCGGTCCGCTATGTACCAGGGGCGCTGTATGCGCAGCACCAGCCGGTCGATCTGCGGCACCAGCAGGTTGGCAGCCAGCACGGCGAAGCAGAGACCATCGGCATAAAGCCCAAACTCGCGAATCATTTCGGTCAGCACGCCAATGGTCACGCCGAAGAGGATGCGGCCAGCACGCGTATCGGGGCTGGTGACCGGATCGGTGGCGATGAAAAAGGCGGTGAACAGGAGGCCGCCAAGGCTGAGGTTGTACAGGCTTTCCTGTGGGCTATGGCCGGCTGCCATGCACAGCAATGCCGCACTGGCGAGCAACGCCAGGGGAATCTCGATTCGGATCACCCGCAGTACAGCCAGCATCAAACCGCCGGCAATGTAGCCGTACCCTGACAGATTGGGGGTGATCGGTGTGAGCTGGTTCCGGGATAGCTGTGTGGCGCCGGCGAACGCATCGAGGTCAAGGGGAGCCGTCAGCTGTAGCTGCTGCAGTAGCACCTCCTTGGCGCCCATCGCGAGGGTCCAGGGGGCATAGTTCGATGGCGCGGGGTACAGCTGCTGGTAGAAGCAGATAGCGATGATCCCCAAGCCAACCATGGCGGGGTTGAGACGGTTGCGACCCAGGCCTCCACTGCCGTGTTTGCACAGTGCGAGAGCAGCAAAACTGGCCAGCGCCATCATCCACAGCGGCACCATCAGCGGCAGTGCCCGAGCCAGTATCAGGCCTAGCACCAGCCAGCTCAGGTCGCTCAAACCCTCGCGTACATTGCGTCCGCGCAGGCGCAGCAGGGCGGATTCGAAGCCCAGGGCCAGCAACACGCACCAGAAGGTCTGCAACCAGACCACGACGCCAAATTGCCAGGCGTACAGGGCGGTGCCCGGCAGCAGACACAAGCTGACCAGCAGCATCACCGTGCGGAGTCGGTGCGGGGTCGGACGGAGTATCAGGCTCATGTACGCAGCTCCGTCTTGCTCTGGCGGAAGCGCTCGCGCAGCGGCAGATGGCTCGGACAGGTGCTGCTGCAGCTGCCGCATTCGATGCAGGCATCCAGTCGCAATTCCTGCAGGCTGGCCTTGTCATGGCGCTCGGCAGCGGCGTAGAGGTCCAGCGGTCTGAGCGACATCGGGCAGACATCCACGCAGCGCGTACAACGGATGCAACTGCCCGCGGGTTGGGCTGCCGGCAGGTAGCGCTCGGCGCCGAATATCAGGCAGCTACTGGTCTTGCTGATGACGGCGGTTGGGTCCGGTAGCGGCTGTCCCATCATCGGGCCGCCGACCTGGGTCAGCTGGCTTTCGGGGTCAGCGCCAGCAACGGCGCGCAGTGCGCTGACCGGGTAACCCACCGGCACTTCAACATTCCCGGGGCGCTCGCAGACTCCGGTCAGCGTCAACACGCGAGATATCAGCGGTTCGGAATGGAAGATGGCCCGTCCCAGGGCGTAGAGCGTCGCGACATTCAGCGCCAGTACGCCGATATCGGCGGGCCGGGTCCCTGGCGCCAGGTTTCGGCCACTCAGGCTCTTGATCATCAGCGGTTGGCCCCCTGCCGGATAACGCTCCGGTAGCGGACAGATCTCGACCCGGGTGCGCGCCTGGCGAGCGGCGGCACACAAGGCAGCCATCGCCTCCGGTTTGTTGGTTTCGATCCCGAAACGGGTCAGCGTTATTCCCAGCAGCGCGGCGAGATAATCGGCGGCTTCGATCAGCGCCTCGGCGCGTTCGCGCATGAGACGGTCATCGCAGGTCAGGAAGGGTTCACATTCGGCACCATTGATCAGCAGCAGGTCGGGGTGCTGGGCGCCGGCCAGCTTTAGGGCCGTCGGGAAACCCGCCCCACCAAGGCCAACTATCCCCATCCGCAATGCCCGTTCGACCAGCGCCTCGGGCGTTTGCGGTAGCCCCGGCACCGGGCGTTCGACCCACTCATCCAGACCATCTGCATGCAGAATGACGGCCATGACCGGCTCGGCCGAGTCGGCCGCGAAGGCGAGACCAACCTGTTCCACGATGCCGGAGGTGCTGGCATGCACCCAAGGGGTGTTGTCATCGCCGATACCGATCACCTCACCCTTGCGCACAAGCTGCCCCGGCTGGACGCAAGGCTCGGCGCATCGGCGCCCCCGCTCGAGCGGGATTGCCAGCTGCACCTGTCCGACTGCGATCGGGGCAATCGGCGTGGCGTTGGATAACTCCTTGTAGCCTCTGAGCTTGATCCCTCCGTGCCAGCTGCGCTGCGAGGGTGAGGCGACGGCGAGCAGGCGGCGCCAGAAGGGTTTCTGTTGCGGCTGACGTTGGCCGCGGACGAGGTCTTGCATGCGCTCGACGCTTTGCAACGATTGGCTAGACATTTTCTGCCCTCCAATTTTTGGACGTAAAACACCCCTGTGCACCAATGCGCATAAGGGGTTATTGCTTCCGGGGTCTTGAGGGAAAAGCGAGGCGGGGCACTCGATCACTCACGGGATTCAGAGTGCCGAACGGGTGAGTTGTTCAGTATTTGATCAATAACCTGACGAATGGTAAGTGAATTGTCGACCTGCGTGGCGATCAACAGGAGCACGGCGAAGTATTGCCGAGTTGTAAACACGCAGCCTTTGGCCGGCTATGATCGTGGCGTGTGCAGCGGCGTCCAACCACATGCTCCAAGTGGGTTTCTAGGCAACTCATAATCCTTTGGTCCACGGTTCGAGTCCGTGTGGGCCCACCAAATCGAAAGCCGCGCAGTGCGCGGCTTTTGCGTTTCTGTCTGACGCTAATCGCTTCCTTGCTGATCCCAAGTCAGCACTCGCCTACGCTGATCCTGTATGCCCTTCCTCCACCAAGCAGGGTCCGCAGCATGGCCACCACCTTCCGCATCGTCACCCTGACCTTGAGCCCAGCACTGGACCTTGCCACCGGCATCCCGCGGCTATGTCCTAATGACAAGCTGCGCTGCAGCACGCCGGTGTATGCGCCTGGCGGGGGTGGGATCAATGTGGCCAGGGCGATTCACCGGTTGGGGGGCGAGGCGTTTGCGTTGTTTCCGGCCGGTGGATCGACGGGGCAGCACTTGGTGGAGCGGCTGAATGCCGAGGGCGTGGCGAATCGGGTGGTGCCGATTGCGGAGTGGACGCGCGAGTGCATCAACGTGACGAACCAGTCCGACGGGCAGCAGTACCGTTTCGTCATGCCCGGCGCCCGGCTCGCGCCGGCGGAGCAGGAAGCCTTGCTCGCTGCACTGGCGGCGATCCCAGCCCCGGATTACCTGGTGATCAGCGGCAGCCTGCCGGAGGGGCTGGCGGCGGACTTTCTGCCGCGCCTCCTGCAGGGAGCCGTGCGAAACGGGGTGCGCTGCGTGGTCGACAGCACCGGCCCAGCCCTGCGCCAGGCGCTGGATGTGGGCGGCGTGTTCCTGATCAAACCGAACCTGGAGGAACTGAGCGCGCTGGCCGGGGTGGCTATCGCCGGGCCGGAACAACTGGCACAACTGGCGCGCGGGCTGGTGGAGGCGGGGTGCTGTCAGGGTGTCCTGGTGTCCCTGGGGCCTCAAGGCGCGCTACTGGTGACCGACTCGCTGATCGAGCGCATTCCGGCGCCGACGGTGCCGCGCCGCAGTACGGTCGGCGCGGGCGACAGCCTGGTCGCGGCGGTCACGCTGAAGCTGGCGGCGGGAGCCGGGTGGCTGGAGGCGGCGCGTTACGGCGTGGCCGCGGGGACGGCTGCGATCATGACCGAAGGCAGCGAGTTGTGCCGCGTGGAAGAGACGGAGCGATTGTTTGGGTGGCTGCAGGGCGCCCCCGCTCCTTAAAGAGGAGAAGAAGCGGGGGTGAGGGCCGGCCAGGCAAACCCCTGCAAGAACCCCGCATAGGGCTTGGCCAGCGGATAATCCAAGTCCCCCCGCTTGCTGGTGCTCAGCTTCAGCTCCCCGAGCATTTCCACCATTTTCAACGCCGCGCTCACGCCGTCGATGACCGGCACGCCCAGCTCCTCGGTCAGCTCGGTGGCCAGGTGGCTCATGCCGGCGCAGCCGAGCACGATGGCGCCGGATTCGTCCCGTTCCAACGCTCCGGCGCAGGCCGTGCGCATGCTACGCAGCAGGCCCTCGGGGTCGTCATCCAGCGCCAGCACCGGAATTTCCACCGCGTGAATGCCCCGGCAATGCTGGTGGAAGCCGTAGCGTTCCACCAGGTGACGGGCGATGACCTTGGTGCGGCCGAGGGTGGTGACGATGCTGAAACCGGTGGCGACCCAGGTGGCCAGGTGCATGGCAGCTTCGGCGATGCCGATCACCGGGTGCCGGGCGATCTCTCGCGCGGCCAGCAGGCCGGGGTCGCCAAAGCAGGCGATCACATGGCCCTGAACACCATTGCGCTCGCCATCACGGATCGCCTGGAGCAACCCTGGCACGCTCAGCGCTTCGTCGTAGTGGCCTTCGATAGAGGCTGGGCCGGCGCTATTGGTCACCGCCAGCAACTGGTTGCCGGGGTGCAGCACCTGCCGCGCCGCATCAGCGAGGCTGGCCGTCATGGCGGCACTGGTGTTCGGGTTGATCAGCTGGATCTTCATGGCCGAGGTCAGGTCTCGATCAGGTGTTTTAGCGGGTGGTAGTTCGCCTTGAGCTTGCCGGCCACGTCGAGGATGGCGTTTTCGATACCCGCCAGGTGAATACAGGTCAGTTCGATGGCAGCGTTCTGGTTGCCAGCCTCGATGAACTCGATCAGCCGTAGGTGCTCGTCGTCGCGGCACACGTCATGACGGTCGTCGTCCAGCGCAGCGGCGTAGAGCGAGGCGCGGGAAATCAGCTTGCGGAACCAGTCCAGCAGCACCGGGTTATTAAGGGCCTCGGCCAGCTTGATATGGAACTCGCCGAGCAAGTGGATCAGCCGTTGGTGATCGTGCTCGCGCCTGGCCTCTTCTTCCAGCAGAAGGTGATCGCGCAGGTCGCACATGGCCGCGCTGTCCCGGCGCCGGCAAAGTTCGGTGACGATACCGATCTCGATCAACCGCCGCGTTTCGAACAGCGAGCGGATCTCTTCGTCACTGGGTAGTGATACCCAGGCACCTTTGTTTGGCTCGGTGGACACCAGCCCATCCGCTTCCAGTTGCTTGAGCGCTGCCCGCACCGAGGTGCGGCTGACGTTGAACAACTCGGCCAGCGAGGCCTCGCCCAGTTTCATCCCCGGGCGCAACGAGCGATTGCTGATGGCCTGGTAAACCCCTTGGTAAACACGGTCCACCGTGGTTTCCAGCTTCTTGTCTGCCATTCGAGACTCCGTAATTCCGTGCGCAAACCGTTTCAAGCGGAAACAAGCCCGCAGAAAAACCCGGTTGCGCTGTCAGCATAATCCGAGTATTTCTAGATTGCATTCAATTTTTGCATACAAAAACAAGAGGAATGCACCAATATGAAGCACACATCGACTATCGAGGTGCAACACGTCAGCAAGCGCTACACGGACGACCTCGAGGTTAGCCCTGCGCTCGATGACGTCTCGGTGACCATCCAGCACAACGAATTCTTCACCCTCCTCGGCCCCTCGGGCTGCGGCAAGACCACGCTGCTAAGGTCCATCGCCGGTTTCGAGCAGGTCACTTCCGGCGATATCCGCATCGGCGGGCAACGGGTCAACGACCTGCCGCCGTTCAAGCGCCGGGTCAATACCGTGTTCCAGAATTACGCACTCTTCCCGCATATGAGCGTGGCGGAGAATATCGCCTTCGGCCTGGAGATGCAGGGGCTGGATCGCGGGGCCATTCCAGGGCGGGTCAAGGAAATGCTGGCCCTGGTGCAGATGGAGCACCTGGCCAAGCGTCGCCCCGCCGAACTGTCCGGCGGCCAGCAGCAGCGCGTGGCCCTGGCCCGAGCGCTGGCGCCCAAGCCCGACGTGCTACTGCTGGACGAGCCACTGTCGGCGCTGGACCTGAAGCTGCGCAAGGAGATGCAGGTCGAGCTCAAGCGCGTACAGCAGGAGGCTGGCATCACGTTCATCTTCGTCACCCACGATCAGGAAGAAGCGCTGACGCTCTCCGACCGTATCGCAGTGATGTCGTCCGGCAAGATCCTCCAGGTCGGCAGCCCCAACGAAATCTACGAACGCCCGCAGCACCGGTTCGTCGCGCACTTCATCGGCGACATCAACTTCCTGCCCGGTAACCTGCGCCAATGCCCGCAGAACGGCAGCCTGTTCCAGCCTGAGGGCCTGCCGGTGGAAATCCCCTGCAACCTCGGCGAACGTGCCAACAGCGGCAAGATGCAGCTGGCCTTCCGCCCCGAGCGTTCGAAGCTGGTGGAACCGAGCCAGCCACACCACCTGCGCGGCGTGATCGAGGCGGTGCTCTATGTCGGCACCGCCACCCTCTACCAGTGCCGGCTCCCCAATGACGCGAAGGTGATGCTGCGCGAAAGCAACGAGGGCGGCTCCAGCGCCCGTGCGGTCGGCTCGCAAGTGGCGGTGCATCTGCCACCCCACGCCTGCCTGCTGATGGAGGCCTGAGATGAGCGTCAGCGCTACTCCCCCGAGCCTCAATCGCCTGCTGCTGCTCTCCCCGGTGCTGCTCACCCTGATCGGTCTGATCGCCATTCCGCTCGGCATCATGGGCTACATCAGCCTGCTGCCGCGCAACCTCTACGGCGGCGTCGACTGGAGCGCCGACTGGCAATGGCAGAGCTATGTGCAGCTGTTCTTCCAGGAGGACTTCGACGGCAATCTGGAACTCAACTGGGTCTACGCCCAAGCGCTGCTGCGCTCGGTGCTCCAGGCCGGCGGTACCACCTTGCTGTGCTTCCTCTTCGGCTTCCCCGTAGCCTTGTGGATGAGCAGCCTCAGCGAGCGTTCGCGCAACCTGATGGTGTTGCTGATCACCATCCCGTTCTGGACCAACCTGCTGATCCGCAACTACGCCTGGCTGATCATCCTGCGCGAGCACGGCTGGCTGGCGCAGAGTCTCAACGCGCTGTTCCCGCAGGCCGGAGGCATCACCCTGCTGTACAACGACTTCGCCGTGGTGATCGGCCTGGTCTACAGCTTCCTGCCGTTCATGATCCTGCCGATCTACTCCACCCTGGAGAAGCTCGACTGGCGCCTGGTGGAAGCTGCCTACGACCTCGGCGCCAACCGCGTCAAAGCCCTGCGCCGGGTGATCCTGCCGCTGTCCATGCCCGGCGTGGTGGCCGGCTCCCTGCTGGTGTTCGTGCCGAGCCTGGGTGCCTTCATCACCCCGGCGATCCTCGGTGGCGGCAAGACACTGATGATCGGCAACCTGATCCAGCAGCAGTTCGGCACCGCGCGCAACTGGCCGCTGGGCAGCTCGCTGTCGTTCCTCCTGCTCGGCCTGATGCTGCTCGCTCTGGTTTTCTACGCCCTCTACAGCCGCAAGGTCGCCAAAGCCGTCCGCCAGGGAGCCCGCTGATGATCGCCAACCACCTGAAGAAATTGCCGCTGACCCGCGAAACCAGCCTGCTGGTCCTGGCCTACCTGTACCTGCCGATCCTGGTGCTGATCGCCTACAGCTTCAACGCCAACCGCACCGCCACGGTCTGGACCGAGTTCTCCTTCGCCTGGTACGGGCGCATCCTGGCCAACCCGTCGATCCAGGCAGCGGCGCTGAACTCGGTAATCGTCGCTGGCATCGCCACCGTGTGCGCCACCGCCATTGCCCTACTGGCGGCCCTGGCCACCTACCGGCCGTTCTACGGCCAGAAGATGGTGGAAGGCGGCATCAACCTGCCGTTGATCCTGCCGGAGATCGTCACCGCCGTAGCCACGCTGCTGCTGTTCATGGCGCTCGGCATCAAGCTCGGCTTGCTGACGGTGATCATCGCCCACGTCGGCTTCTGCATCCCCTTTGCCTACCTGCCGATCCGCGCACGCTTGAACGACCTGGACAAGAGCCTGCTGGAGGCTGCCAACGACCTCTACGCCAACCCCTTCCACACCTTCCGCCGGGTAACCCTGCCGCTGCTTTTCCCGGCGGTGCTGTCCGGCGCGGTGCTGGCGTTCGTGGTCAGCCTCGACGACTTCATCATGACCTTCTTCGTCGCTGGCCCCGGCTCGACGACGCTGCCGGTCTACATCTTCTCGGCCATCAAGGCCGGGGTGACTCCCGAGATCAACGCCATCTCGACCCTGATGCTGGCGATCTCGATCGTGCTGGTGGTCCTGTCGTACTGGCTCGGCCAGCGTGGCAAACCCACCACCTGATCCATCGCTCCACTACTGCCCAACCCTGTTATTCAACCCGGAGAAAAACAATGAAGTTGAAAGCATTGCGTCATGGGGTAGCCGGTTTTGCCCTGAGTTGTTTCGCCGCGAGCTTCGCCCAGGCGGATGAGCCCAAGGAGCTGTTCTTCTACAACTGGACCGACTACTACCCGGTGGAGCTGCTGGCCAAGTTCGAGAAGGAGACCGGCATCAAGGTCACCATGGACGGCTACGACAGCAACGAAACCCTGCTGGCCAAGCTGCAGGCCGGCGGCGCCGCGTACGACGTGATCGTGCCGTCGCACTCGATCATGCGCACCCTGATCAAGCAGGGCTACCTGCAGGAAATCGACGCCTCCAGCCTGCCGAACTTCGTGCATGTGAAACCGGCCTTCCGCGACCCCGATTTCGATCCCGGCCGCAAGTATTCGGCGCCCTACCTCTGGGGCACGACCGGTTTCTCCTATGACAGCGCACGGGTGCCGGGCGGCAAGCTGGATGACTCCTGGAAGGAGTTCTTCGAGCCGCGTCCCGAACTCCAGGGCCAGCTCGCCGCGCTGGACACTCCCAGCAGTGTGATCAACGCCGCCAGCCACTACCTGGGCGTGGATGAGTGCAGCGAGAATCCACAGGACGCCAAGCGCATCCTCGAGCTGCTGCAGAAGCAAAAGCCCTTCCTGAAGATGTACAGCTCCGACAACACCGTGGACCGCATGGCCTCGGGCGAGGTGATCATGATGCAGAACTGGAACGGCTCCACCGCCCGCGCCACCCTGCAGAAGAGCACCATCAAATACGTCTATCCGCGTGAAGGCGTGGCCATGTTCCAGGACAACTTCGCCGTGCCGAAAAGTGCGCCGCACCCGGGCAACGCGAAGATCTTCATCGACTGGATGATGAAACCGGAAAACGCTGCCGCCGTGTCCAACGCGATTGCCTACGCCAACGGCATCGACAGCGACAAGCTTCTCGACGCCAAGTGGAAAGTGATGGACGCCATCAACATGCCCGACGAATACGCCGAACGCCTGCGTCCCGAGAAGGAGTGCAGCAACCAGGCGCGCGAACTGCAGGACCGCATCTGGTCCAAGCTCAAGGGCTGACGATCCAAGCCCTGTAGGAGCGCGCTTGCTCGCGAAGAGCCCGCGCACATTCGCGAGCTTGCTCGCTCCTACGGGAACACATCGTGCCACCACACTACTTCAGAGGTTCCCATGGCTGATAGCTACTGGCTGCGCAACGTCCGCCCCTTGGGCGGCGCAGCCGAAGACTTCCTGATCCGTGACGGTCTGCTCGTCGAGCGCCGCCCGGCCTCTACTGGACCAGGTGCAGCCGGCGATATCGACGGCGCCGGCCGGCTCATGACCCCTGCCCTGGTGGAAAGCCACATCCACCTGGACAAGACCCTCTGGGGTCAACCCTGGCGCCCCAATAGCGCCGGCCCGACACTCAAGGACTACATCGCCAACGAGCGCCGCGTACTACGCGAGGTCACCGCACCCATCGCCGAGCGCGCCGGCGCCCTGCTCGAAAACTGCATCGCCCGCGGCTCGCTGACCATGCGTTGCCATGTGGATATCGATCCCGAATTCGGCCTGCGCCATGTCGAAGCCATGCAGGCCTTGCAGGCGCGCTACCACGACCTGATCGACCTGGAGCTGGTGGTCTTTCCGCAAACCGGGCTGGTCAGCCGCCCTGGTACCGCCGAGCTGATGCGTGAAGCCCTCGGCCTGGGCGTGGAGAACGTCGGCGGTCTCGACCCCTGTGGCATCGACAACGACCCCATCACCCAGCTCGACATCGTCTTTGGTCTCGCTGCCGAGTTCGACCGCGGGGTCGACATTCACCTGCACGACAAAGGCGAACTCGGCCTCTGGCAGATCGCCCGCATCGCCGACTACACCGAACGCTTCGCCCGTCAGGGCAAGGTGATGATCAGCCACGCCTACTGCTTAGGGATGGCGCCCTGGGGGCAAGTGCGGCCGCTGGCCGAACGCCTGGCCGCCCTCGGAATCTCCCTGATGAGTTCGGCACCGGCCGACTGCGCCGTGCCACCCTTCCTCGCCCTGCATGAGGCGGGCGTGAACCTCTGCCTGGGCTCGGACGGCATCCGCGATGCCTGGTCGCCCATGGGCAACGGCGACATGCTCGAACGTGCAATGCTTCTGGCCTTCCGCTTCGACCTGAACAAGGACGAAGAACTGGTCGCAGCCTTCGAGGCCGCCTCGAGCCACGGCGCCATGGCGCTGGGTCGTGAAGTTAATTGCCTTGTGCCCGGCCAGCGCGCCGACTTCCTGCTGCTGCCCGCGCAGAGCCTGGGTGAAGCGGTCGTCGCCCGACCGCAACGCCAGGTGTTCCGTGCCGGCCGGCTGGTCGCCGATTCGGGCCGTCTGCTGGAGAGCCGCCTGTGACCGCGCCGCGCCGCATCGGCCTCAAGGCCAGCTGCGTGGTCGGCTTCGACGGCAGTCGCCACGTGCTCTGGCGCGATGGCGAGGTGGTCATCGAAGGCGCGCGCATTCTCTTCGTCGGCCGCGGCTTTCCCGGCCCGGTCGACCAGTGGATCGACTACGGCAACGCCCTGCTCGGCCCAGGTTTCATCGACCTCGACGCCCTAGGCGATCTCGACTCCACCGTGCTCACCCTCGACAACGGCGACGAGCGCGACATGGGCCGCATGTGGTCGGCAGAGTACCTGGCCACGGGACCGCGTGAGAGCTATAGCTTCGACGAAGAAGTATTCAAGTACCGCTACGCCTTCACCCAACTGATCCGCAACGGCATCACCACGGCCATGCCGATCACCTCCATGTACTACCGCGAGTGGGCGGAGACCTTCGACGAGTTCGCCGCCGTGGCCGACGTGGCGGCCGAACTGGGTCTGCGCACCTACCTCGGCCCTTGCTACATGAGCGGCATGCAATACCTGCGCGCCGACGGCACCCTGGCCGAGCACTGGGATGAACCCCGCGGCTTGGCCGGATTGGACGCTGCCGAGCGCTTCTTCCGCGAATTCGATGGCAGCCACGGCGGCCTGATCCGTGGCGCCCTGCTGCCCGATCGCATCCAGACCTGCACTCCGGCGCTGCTGCAACGCACCGCCGCCCTCAGCTGCGAACTGGCCGCCCCGGTGCGCCTGCATTGCTGCCAGGGCCCCGGTGAAGTGAAGCGGGTCAAACGACTGCGTGGCCTGGCGCCGCTGGCCTGGCTGGAACACCTCGACCTGCTCGGCCCTCGCAGCGTGCTGCCCCATGGCATCTACATCGAAGGCGACGACGACCTGGCGCGCCTCGCCGACAGCGGCACCAGCCTGATCCACTGCCCGGTGGTGTTCGCCCGTGACGGCGAGGCCCTGGACTCCTTCGGCCGCTACCGTGCCCGTGGCATCAACTTCGCGCTGGGCACCGACACCTGGCCGGCGGACCTGCTGGACAACATGCGCCAGGGTCTGAACATCGCCCGCATCAAGGCAGGCGGCAACCAGGGCACCAGCGCCCTCGATTTCTACAACGCTGCCACCCTCGGTGGCGCCAAGGCCCTGGGTCGCGACGACCTCGGCCGCCTGGCGCCGGGTGCGCGTGCCGACATCACCGTGTTCAGCCTCGCTGGCATGCACCTCGGCCCGCTGTTCGACCCGCTGAAGAACCTGATCCTCGCCGGCCGTGGCGACGACTGCATCGCCAGCTGGATCGACGGCCGCTGCGTGATGCACGACGGCCAGGTGAACGGCGTCGACTACGCGAGTCTCCAGCACCAGGCCCAGCAGCAGTTCCACGCGCTGATGCGGAGCCACGCCACGCGCGCCTTCGGCCAACCCGACTGGCGCAGTCTGTTCCAACCGGCCATCCCCTTCGCCGATGCCTGGAGCGAAGCGCGGCCGCTCTGCACCCTCGCCAGCGCGTCCGGCCAATAAAGAGAACACGCCATGCTGAGCTTCGACTTCGCCCAACTGGGCCCCCGTGAGAAATACAAGATCCTCATCGGCAGCGTGGTGCCCCGGCCTATCGCCCTGGTCACCACGGTGGATGCGCAAGGACGCGCAAATGCCGCGCCCTTCAGCTTCTTCAACGCCCTCTCCGCCGACCCGCCGATCCTTGCCTTGGGGGTGGAAAACCACGCTGACCTCAGCCCCAAGGACACCACGCGTAACATCCTGCTGAACCAGGAGTTCACCGTGAACATCGTCAGCGATGCGCTGGTGGAAGCCATGAACGTCTGCGCCGTGCCCTTCGAACCGGGCTTCGACGAACTGATTGCTGCAGGGCTGACCGCCATCCCCGGCAGCCGCGTCGGTTGCCCGCGGATCAAGGAAGCGCCTGTGGCCCTGGAATGTCGGCGCATGATGGGCCTGTCCATCGGCCAATCGCGGGAAATCATCCTCGGCGAAGTGCTGATGGCCCACGTGCGCGAAGAGCTGATCGACCCGCAGACGCTGTATATCGACCAGCTCGGGCTGGATGCCATCGGCCGCATGGGCGGGCATGGCTATGCACGGACGCGGGATTATTTCGATCTACCGACGCGATCGCTGCAGGCGTGGAAGGAACAGCCGGGAGGTGGGGAAAGGGTATGGCCTGCGGAGTCGTAGATTGGCGCTGAATGCAGCGAAGAACAGCATTGGCGGACACCGAGCTGGCTTGGAGCATCCCTCACCCCCAGCCCCTCTCCCAACGGGAGAGGGGCGCTGATCCCTGTGGTAAGGCATCACTCCGAGCTTCCGGCAACATCCTGCTTTGCAGACACGAGTCTCCTCTTCAGGGAGAGGAGTTGGATTAGTGAGCGTCTGCCGCCACCTCGAAGAACGCCTGCACCACTCTTAGCTCCGCATGGCGCTCCAGGCACGCCAGGAAATGCCGGCTCACCAGCCCCTCGCCCTGCAAGGGCAGCGCCCGCACACGCGAATCGCGGGGGACCTCGAGCGAATAGATGATGCTCACCCCAAGCCCCGCTGCGACCGCCTCGATCACCGCCTCGCGGCTGTTCAGCTCCAGTTCGGCACGCAGTTCCAGGCCCAGGTCCAAGCAGGCGCGCTCGAAGGTTCGACGAGTCAGCGAGGCCGGCTCGCGTTGCAGCAGTACCTCGCTGCGCAGCTCATGCAGCGCCACCTCCTCCCGCGTTCCCACCCACGGGTGATTGGCTGGCAACAACAGGCACAGGCGCGCCTCTCCCAATGGCTGAAGGAGCAGGCCTGGGCGCTCGGAGATATCGCTGATCACCGCCAGGTCGACCCGCTCGCCGTTCAGCGCGGTCAGCGTCTCCTGGGTGTTGCCCAGACGCAGGTTGATGCGCACGCCGGGATGGCGCTCGCGCATCCGCGCCAGCAGCGGCATGACCAGGTGCGGGCTGTCGGCGGCAAGCTCCAGGCGACCGGAAACCAGCGCCTGGCTGCTGTCCAGCAGGTCTTCAGCCTGGTCGGCAAGGGCGAAAAGGGCATGGCTGATGGCCGCCAGCCGCCGACCCAGTTCGGTCGGCTCCACCTGCCGGGCGGTGCGCCGCAGCAGACGCACCTGGTAATGCTCTTCCAGTGCCTTTATGTGCCCGGTCACCGCCGGCTGGCTGATGCATAGCCGCTCGGCCGCACGGGTGAAACTGCCTTCGCGGACCACCGCATCGAAGGCGCGAAGCTGGAAGAGATTCATGGGCAGGCCATCAGTGAGAGTTATTCGACGGATAACGATAAACGATTTGAATGATGTCTCGATGAACCCGCACCCTTGGCACCACACTTACAGCCTCTTGCGGCAGGGGATTTCACGTGTTGTCGGATACCGATCTCGCCACCCTGGTGGTCCTGCTTTCCGCCCTGATGCACGCCTCCTGGAACGCGGTGATCAAGGCTGGCAGCGACCGCCTCTCCTCCATGGCCCTGGTGGACGGCGTAGCCTTCTGCTTCAGCATTGCCCTGCTGCCGCTGGTAAGTCCGCCGCCACCGGTAGTCTGGGGCCTGATCGGCCTGTCGGTGGTGGTGAATACCCTGTACCGGCTGCTCCTGATCCGTGCCTACCAGTTCGGCGACTTCGGCCAGGTCTACCCGGTGGTGCGCGGCCTACCGCCGCTGCTTGTGGCGCTCTGCGCCGGGCTGGTGTTCGGCGAGCACCTGTCCGGAGCCATGCAGCTGGGCATTGTGCTGATCTCACTTGGCATCCTCAGCCTGCTCTCCACCCGCCTGGAATCCCGAGCCCTGAAAGCTCTGGGCTGCGCCGCGCTGGCCGGCGCCGGGGTGGCGCTCTACACCCTGATCGATGCCCAGGGCGTGCGTCGTGCCGACAACGTGCTGCAGTTCGTGGTCTACCTGACGCTGATGCAGAGCATGACCATCCCGGTGGTGGCCTGGATGCGCCGTGGCCCGCTGGTGCTACGCTTCGCCCAGGCCAACTGGAAAGTCGGGCTGTTCGGCGGCTTCAACTACTGCGTGGCCTACGGCCTGGTGCTTTACGCCATGACCCTGGACAACGTGGCCAAGGTCGCGGCCCTGCGCGAGAGCAGCGTCATCATCGCCGCCATCATCGCCAGCCTGGTGTTCAAGGAGCCCTTCGGCATCCGCCGCATCCTCGCGGCCTGCGTGGTCACCGCCGGCATCCTCCTGATCAAGATGGTGGATTAGCGTCGTGCGCAAGCATTAGCCCGCAGGATGGGACGAGCGAAGCGATTCCCATCGATGGTGGGTGCTTCGATTGATGGGTATCGCAGGCTCAACCCATCCTACGGGTCGGGCCCGCACCTAGCGCTTGGCGATGATGTACACGGCGTGAACTATGCCGGGGATGTAGCCGAGCAGAGTCAACAGGATGTTGAGCCAGAAGGCGCCGCCGAAGCCGACCTGGAGGAAGACGCCCAGCGGCGGCAGGAGGATGGCGATGAGGATGCGGATCAGGTCCATGGAACACTCCTTGTGGGAAAGGTCATCTGCCCAGCTATCGACAGTCCTACAGGCTAGGCGTTCATTACGACAGCCCCCCATAATCGCTGCCTGATGTTTCAGCCGGATGCCCCTGCCATGCCCATCGCCAGTGAAGACCTCGACCAGCACGGCCTGATCATCGGCGTCTCCCCCGAGCGCTTCCGCGAAGTGGCGATGCCGCTGCTGTTCGACCACCTCGATGCCCAGTGCGAGGGCACCATCGCGGTGAACCGCCAGGCGCGCATCGTCTGGATCAACGACAAGTACGCCGCCAAGGTCGGCATCACGGACCCGCGCAGCGTACTCGGCAAGGAAATCGAGGAAGTGCTGCCGGCCAGCCGCCTGCGCGAGGTGGTGCAGAGCGGCCAGCCGAGCATGCTCGACCTGATGGCCTTCGGTGACGAGCACTTCGTGGTCACCCGCATTCCACTGCGGGACGCGGACGGCACCCTGGTCGGCGCACTGGGCTTCGTGCTGTTCGACCGCGCCCGCCACCTGCAGCCGCTCATGGCCAAGTACAACCAGTTGCAGACCCAACTGGCCGCCACCCAGCGCGAACTGGCCAAGGCCCGCCGCGCGCGCTACACCATCGCAGGGTTCATCGGCACCAGCGCCGCCGCCAGCGAAGTGAAACGCCAGGCACGCCGCGCCGCGCAGCTCGACGCCACGGTGCTGCTGCGCGGCGAAACCGGCACTGGCAAGGAGCTGCTGGCCCAGGGCATCCACAACCTGTCGCTGCGCGCCAACGGGCCTTTCGTTGCGGTGAACGTGGCGGCGATTCCTGAATCCCTGGTGGAAGCCGAACTCTTCGGCACCGCTCCGGGCGCCTTCACCGGTGCCGAGCGCCGCGCTCGTGCTGGCAAGTTCGAGCTGGCCGATGGCGGCACGCTGTTCCTCGATGAGATCGGCGACCTGCCGCTGCCCCTGCAGGCGAAGATGCTACGCGTGTTGCAGGAGCAGGAGGTGGAACCTCTGGGCTCCAACCAGGTGAAGGCGCTGAACGTGCGGGTGATCGCCGCCACCCACGTGGACCTTGAAGCCAAGGTGGCGGCCGGGCAGTTCCGCGAAGACCTCTACTACCGCCTCAACGTCCTCACCCTGCGCCTGCCCCCGCTGCGCGAACGTCGCGAGGACCTGCCCGCGCTGATCGAGCACCTGCTGGACGACATCGCCAACCGCTCCAGCCAGCCGCCGCTGGAGCTAGCCGACGACGCCCTGCAACTCCTCCAGGCCCAGCCCTGGCCGGGCAATGTGCGCGAGCTGCGCAACCTGCTGGAACGGGCGCAGATGAGCAGCGATAGCGGCCCGCTGGGCACCCGCGCCATCCGCCCGCTGCTGGTGGACCCGGTGCCTGCTGCAAGCGCGCCAGCAGCAGCCCTGGCCACTCCCGTAGAGCCGCCCCGTGAGGTCCGGCCTTTGTCCGAAAGCCTTGCTGCCGCCGAGCGCCAGGCGATCCTCGCTGCGCTCGCCGCATGCAATGGCAACCGCACCCAGGCCGCCGAACGCCTGGGGATCGCCCGGGCGAGCCTGTACAACAAGTTGCAGGTGCATGGCCTTTGATAGGTGTGGGTGCGAATTCATTCGCAAAGGGCCCCAGAGCAGCCCCTGAAGGACCAAAAGTGCAGGCCTATGGCCTGCTTTGCGAATGAATTCGCCCCCACATGAAAAACAATGAAGGTTGCTGGATTTGTCCAGAAACATGGACATGTGTCCATCCAATTGGACGCAGTCCAGAATTCTGGACAGCCCATTTCCCTAGCACGCCTTGACCGGGATTCGCCAATTTCGTCCACAACCCTCGATCCAGAGCCCTTTCCTCCTCTACGACCAAAGTCGTAATCCGTCTTGGCACAGCTTTCGCTGTTATGCCTGCATAGCCGCCGACCTGCCTGAATTGCGCGGCCGCTGAACAGGCCGCCTCGACGCGGCTGAAAACAACAACAAGAAGGAAGTCCCCATGGGCACCCTAGGTATCCTGATTTCGCTTGCGCTGTTGATGTACCTCGCCTACCGCGGCATCAACGTCCTGATCCTCGCCCCGTTGCTGGCCCTGCTTGCCGTGCTTTTCGCCGGTGACGTTGCATTGATGCTGCCGACCTACACCCAGGTCTTCATGAAAGCCCTGGGCGGCTACCTGATCCAGTTCTTCCCGCTGTTCCTGCTCGGTGCCATCTTCGGCAAGTTGATGGACGACTCCGGCTCGGCCCGCGCCATTGCCCAAGGCATCGTCACCAAGCTGGGCCGCGAGCGGGCCATCCTTGCCATCGTCCTGGCCTGCGGCCTGCTGACCTACGGCGGCGTCTCGCTGTTCGTGGTGGCCTTCGCGGTCTACCCGATCGGTACCGCGCTATTCCGCGAGGCGGGCATTCCCAAGCGTCTGCTGCCGGGCGCCATTGCCCTAGGCGCCTTCACCTTCACCATGACCGCATTGCCCGGCACCCCGGCGATCCAGAACGCCATCCCCAGCCCGTTCTTCGGCACCGACGCCTTCGCCGCGCCGATCCTCGGGCTGATCGGCGGCCTGATGATGCTCGGCCTCGGCAGCTGGTGGCTGAGCGCCCAAGCGCGGCAACTGATGGCTGCCGGCGAGGGCTACGGAAGCCACAAGGACGACACCCTGGAGCTGACCGGGGTGCCGAATACCGGCTTCTGGATCGCCCTGCTGCCAATTCTGCTGGTGATCGCGTTGAACTTCGTGATGGCCAAGCAAGTGCTGCCCGCCGTCGACACCAGCTACCTGGCCAAGCCCGAGTTCGGTGGCTTGCAGGACGCCAAGTCGCTGATCGGTATCTGGTCGATCATCGTTGCCCTGGCGGCAGCCGTGCTGTTGCTGGTCGGCCTGCACTGGAAGCGCTGGGTCGACCTCAAGCAGAGCGTCAACGACGGCACCTTCGGCTCCATGCTGCCGATCCTCAACACCGCCTCCGAAGTGGGTTACGGCTCGGTGATCGCCTCCCTGGCCGGCTTCGTGGTGATCCGCGACCTGGTGCTGAGCGTGCCGGGCAACCCGCTGGTGTCCGAAGCCGTAGCGGTGAACATCCTCGCCGGCATCACTGGTTCGGCCTCGGGCGGCATGTCCATCGCCCTCAAGACCCTGGGCGCGCAATACCTGGCGATGGCCAACGCTGCCGGCATCAGCCCCGAACTGCTGCACCGCGTCGCCGCGATGGCCTCCGGCTGCATGGACACCCTGCCGCACAACGGTGCGGTGATCTCGCTGCTGGCCATTTGCAAGCTGACCCACCGCGACTCGTACAAATTCATCTTCATGAACACCGTGATCTTCCCGCTGATGGCACTCACCGTGGTGATCACCCTGGGCAGCCTGTTCGGGAGTTTCTGATCAGCTTTGTGGCTTTGTGGCTTTGTGGGGGCACATTCATTCGCTAAGCAGGCCGAAGGGCTGCCCTTGTGATCCTTATGGGGCGGCTGCGCAGCCCCTAGCGATTGGAATCGCCCCCCCAGGACAAGCAGAGCCTTCATCCCCAGATCAATCCGCTCGAGGTAAACCATGAGCAAAGTGATGAGCGCCGCCGAGGCGGTGGCGCGGATTCCGGATAACGCCAACCTGGCCAGCGGCGGCTTCGTCGGCATCGGTTTCGCCGAGGAGATCGCCATCGCCCTGGAGCAGCGTTTCCAGGCCGAGCAGGCGCCGCAGGGCCTGACCCTGGTGTATGCCGCAGGCCAGGGCGACGGCAAAGGCCGTGGCCTCAACCATCTGGCCCACGAAGGCCTGGTGCGCCGGGTGATCGGCGGCCATTGGGGCCTGGTGCCGGGGCTGCAGAAGCTGGCGGTGGAGAACCGCATCGAGGCCTACAACCTGCCACAGGGCGTGATCTCGCAGCTGTTCCGCGACATTGCCGCGGGCAAGCCGGGGCAGCTGTCCAAGGTGGGCCTGGGCACCTTCGTCGACCCTGCATTCGGCGGTGGCAAGCTCAATGAGCGGACCACCGACGATCTGGTGCGGCGCATGCCCATCGATGGTGAGGACTACCTGTTCTACAAGACCTTCCCGATCAACGTCGGAGTGATCCGCGCTACCAGCGCGGACGAGGACGGAAACCTTTCCATGGAGCGCGAGGCACTGACCATCGAGAGCCTGGCCATCGCCATGGCCGCGCGCAATTCGGGCGGTCTGGTCATTGCACAGGTGGAACGCGTCGTAGCGCGCGGCTCGCTCAACCCGCGAGAGGTGAAAGTGCCCGGCATCCTGGTCGACTGTGTGGTGGTGGCTCGCGCGGAAAACCACCAGCAGACCTTCGCCACCACTTACAACCCGGCCTTCGCCGCCGAGGTGCAGGTGCCCACCGACAGCCTGGCGCCGATGCCGCTGGACCTGCGCAAGCTGATTGCCCGCCGCGCCGCTCTGGAGCTGCCGCCCGGTGCTGTGGTCAACCTCGGCATCGGCATGCCTGAAGGCGTGGCCGCGGTGGCCGCCGAGGAAGGCGTGATCGACCTGCTGACGCTGACCGCCGAGCCCGGCGTGATCGGTGGCGTGCCGGCCTCCGGCCTGGACTTCGGCGCAGCGAGCAACCACGCCGCGCTGATCGACCAGCCCTACCAGTTCGACTTCTACGACGGCGGCGGTCTGGACATCGCTTTCCTGGGCTTGGCCCAGGCCGATGCAGAAGGCAACCTCAACGTCTCCAAGTTCGGCTCGCGACTGGCCGGTGCCGGTGGCTTCATCAACATCAGCCAGAACGCCAAGGCGGTTGTCTTCGTCGGGACCTTCACTGCGGGCCCGCAGGACATTCGCATCGAGGACGGCGCGCTGCGCATCATCGAGGACGGCGCGGTGCACAAGTTCGTGCGCCAGGTGGAACACCGCACCTTTGCCGGCCGGCTCGCCGCCAAGTCCGGCAAGCCGGTGCTCTACGTCACCGAGCGCTGCGTGTTCCGCCTGACCACCGAAGGGCTGGAGCTGATCGAGATCGCCCCCGGCGTGGACCTCGAGCGGGACATTCTCGAACGCATGGATTTCGTCCCCATCGTGCGCGAACCGAAGCGGATGGATACGCGGCTGTTCCGGGAAGAACGCATCGGCCTGCGGAACCTGATCGGAGGCGAAAGCCTCACCTGAGTTGAAGCGTGAAACGCGGGCTCGTTCTGAGCCCGCGTCTTTTTCCCCTGTCACCCCACTTCAGCCAATACAGGCTGGAGCGGGCACTGCTGTGCACAGAACAACAACAAGAAGAGGAACCATTATGGATCGCAAGCCCGTCACTCTCGCCCTCTGCGGCACCGCTGCCCTGGCCCTCTGCGGCCCTGCCAGCGCGGAGTTCATCCAGGACTCCAAAGCCAGCCTCGAACTGCGCAACTTCTACTTCAACCGTGATTTCCGCCAGCAAGGCGCCAAGCAGAGCAAGGCCGAAGAATGGGCCCAGGGCTTTCTACTGCGCTATGAGTCTGGCTTCACCGAGGGCCCGGTTGGCGTGGGCGTCGACGCCCTCGGCCTGCTCGGTCTGAAGCTCGACTCCAGCCCCGACCGGGTCGGCACCGGACTACTCAAGTCCGACCGCGAGGTTCCCAACCGTGCCCAGGACGAATATGGCGAACTCGGCCTGACCGCGAAGCTGCGCGCCTCGCAAAGCACACTGAAGGTCGGCACCCTGCTGCCCAAGTTGCCGGTGGCCCTGCACAACGACAGCCGCCTGCTGCCGCAAACCTTCCGCGGCGCCTGGCTGAATTCGGCGGAGGTGGAAAACCTCAGCCTGGACCTCGGCCGCTTCGACCGCATCAACCAGCGCAACTCCTCCGACAACGAAGAGATGACCGTCTTCAGCGGCGGCAACCGCAACATCACCCTGGGCTCGACCAAGACCACCGACCAGTTCGACTTCGCCGGCGCCACCTACAAGTGGACGCCGAACCTCGGCACCGCCTATCACTATGGCGGGCTCGACGGCCTCTACAAGCAGCATTACCTGACGCTCAATCACCTGCTGCCGATTGCCGATGGGCAGGCGTTGAAGTCCGACCTGCGCTGGGCACGCAGCACCGACGATGGCGGCAGCAACGTGGACAACACCGCAATCGGCGCGCTGTTCACCTACAGCTTTGGCGCCCATGCCTTCGGCCTCGGCTATCAGCGGATGAGCGGCGACACCGGCTTCGCCTACATCAACGGCACCGACGCCTACCTGGTGAACCTGGTGCAGATCAATGACTTCGGCAACGAAGACGAACGCTCCTGGCAGGCGCGCTATGACTACAACTTCGCCGCCCTGGGGATTCCCGGCCTGACCTTCATGACCCGCTACCTGTCGGGCGACAACGTCGACCTGCGCGGCGCGGCCGGTGACGGCAAGGAATGGGAACGCAACACCGACATCGCCTACGTGGTACAGAGCGGACCGCTGAAGAATGTCGGGATCAGGTGGCGCAACGCGAGCACGCGGAGCAACTTCGGCAGCGATATCGATGAGAACCGGCTGATTCTCAGCTACACCCTGGCGCTGTGGTGATGGATGCACGTTGGGCTTCGCAAGCTCAGCGCCAACCTACGAAGTGTGTAGGTTGGTGCGGACCGCGCAGGTCTGAGCGCAGCGAAGCCCAACGAAGGCGTGATTACCTCATCCCCAATTTATGCCGCGCCGCATACAGGCACACCATTTCCATCGCCAGGGTCGCGCCGGCCAGGGCGGTGACTTCGGCGTTGTCGTAGGGTGGCGCCACTTCCACGACATCCATCCCCACCAGGTTGATGCCACGCAGCCCGCGGAGGATTTCCAGCGCCTGGTGGCTGGTGAGGCCGCCGCACACTGGCGTGCCGGTGCCGGGGGCGAAGGCGGGGTCCAGGCAGTCGATGTCGAAGGTCAGATACACCGGGTTGTCGCCCACCCGCGCGCGGACGCGTTCAGCGATCTGCTCAGGGGTGTGGCGGTGCACTTCGCGCGCATCCAGCACTTGGAAGCCCATCACGTCGTCATTGGTGGTGCGCAGGCCGATCTGCACCGAGCGCGCCGGGTCCACCAGTCCCTCGCGGGCGGCGTGGTAGAACATGGTGCCGTGGTCGATGCGCTTCACCTCTTCGTCCGGCCAGGTGTCGCTGTGGGCGTCGAAGTGGATCAGCGACAGCGGGCCGTGCTTCGCCGCGTGGGCCTTGAGCAGCGGGTAGCTGATGAAGTGATCGCCGCCCAGGGTGAGCATGGCCGCGCCGGACTCGAGAATGCGCGCGGCATGAGCCTGGATGATTTCCGGGGTGGCCTGCGGAGTGCCATGGTCGAAGGCGCAGTCACCGTAATCGATCACCGCGAGGTGGTCGAAGGGGTCGAACTCCCAGGGGTAATGGCGAGCCCAGGCCATCTGCACCGAGGCAGCGCGGATCGCACGCGGCCCGAAGCGGCTGCCGGGGCGGTTGGTGGTGGCGGTGTCGAAGGGCACGCCACTCACCACCAGGTCGACGCCGCGCAGGTCGCGGCTGTAGCGGCGGCGCATGAAGCTGGTGATGCCGGCGTAGGTGGGTTCGGCGGCCGTGCCGTAGAGGCTGTCACGGGTGATGGCCTGATCGTTTTCGAAGGCGTGGTCCATCTCATCGGTCTCCATTGATTCCACTCGCCCTCTGGGGCGAAGGGTGGGGTGGGGCGAGGTAATTGAAAGCTGCTCAATACTGGGTACGGAAACTGGTCCAGATCCGCGTGCGTGCGCGCTGGTCTTTCAACGACTGGATCTGCTCGCTGAACAGACGGTCGCGCACGACCTTGCTTGGGTAGATGTCCGGGTCGCCGGAAACCTCGGGGTCGAGCAACGGGGTTGCCGCCTTGTTCGCATTGGCGAAGAACTGGCTGTTGGTCAGTTCGGCAATGGCCTCGGGGCGCAGCATGAAGTCGATGAAGGCATGGGCGGCCTCGGGGTGCGGGGCATCGGCCGGGATCACCATGGTGTCGAACCAGATCAGCGTGCCTTCACGCGGGATGCGGTAGATCAGCTCGAACGGCATCTTCGCCTCGCGGGCCTGGTCGGCTGCGATAGCGGCATCGCCGTTGTAGGTCAGCGCCAGGCAGATCTCACCCTTGGCCAGGTCATTGATGTGGCGGCCGGAGCCGACGTAGCGCACGTTCGGCTGCAACTGGGCGAACAGCGCCTGCACGGCTTTGAGATCGGCCTTGTCAGTGCTGTAGGGATCTTCCCCGAGGTAATGCAGGGCAATGCTGATCACCTCCTGCGGCGAGTCGATCACGGCGATGCCACAGTCCCTCAGGCGGCTGGCGTATTCCGGCTTGAACAGCAGGTCGAGGCTGTTCAGCGGCGCATCGGGGATACGCTTGGTCACAGCGTCCTTGTTGATGCCGAGGCCCACGGTGCCCCAGGTGTAGGGCACGCCGAAGCGGTTTTCCGGGTCGACCGTGGCCAACTTGGCCAGCAGCTCCTGGTCGAGGTTGGCGAAGTGCTTCAACTGGTCGCGCCGTACCGGCTGCACGGCCTGGGCCTTGATTGCCCGAGCCAGGCCGCTGCTGGCGGGGAAGACTACGTCGTAGCCGCTGCCGCCGGTGAGCAGCTTGGCATCCAGCGCTTCGGCGCTGTCGAAGATGTCGTATTTCACCTCGATGCCGCTCTCGTCCTTGAAGCGCTGCAAGGCCTGCGGCGGGACGTAGGCGGACCAGCTGTAGAGGTTCAGGACCTTGTCTTCCGCGTGCACGGGCAGCACGCAGGCGAACAGGGCAAGCAACAGGGGAAAACGCATGGCGGGGCTCCTGGTATCTGGCAGGTGGAGCCATGCTGCGCCGGCCTTTGCTTTGAATAAATATGAAGTGTTCTACTTTGGCATCTACAGCCATCAATGTTTGGTGCCACCATGCTCAGCCAGCTCCATGACCTTGACCTGCAACTGTTACGGATCTTCATCTGTGTGGCGGAGAGCGGCGGCTTCAGTGCGGCCCAGGGCGAACTGGGCGTCGGTCAGTCCACCATCAGCACACAGATGGCCAAGCTGGAGACGCGCCTGGGTTTTCGCCTGTGCGAACGTGGCAAGGCGGGCTTCCGCCTGACGCCCAAAGGCGAGCAGGTGCTGGCCGCCACGCGCAAACTGTTCGGGGCCATCGAGATCTTCAAGGGCGAGGCACAAGGCATGGCCGACCTGCTATTGGGGGAGCTGCGCATCGGCCTGTCGGAATCGCTCGACGATCAGGTGTTGCAACGCCTGGGCGCGGCCATCGGGCGATTTCGCCAGCGCAACCAGGCGGTGCAGTTCGAGCTGATCAGCGCCATGCCCGCCGAACTGGAACGGCGTCTGCTGCAGGATCAGTTGCACCTGGCCATCGGCTACTTCTCCGGCAGCCAGGCGGCGCTGGACTACCTGCCGCTGTTCAGTGAGCAGCAGCAATTGTATTGCGGGGTTGGGCATCCGCTGTTCGGGCGTGCAACGGTCGAACTGGATGATCTGGCCGCCTGCGACCGCGTGCACCACCCCTACCGCTTCGGCGAAAGCCACGAACCCTTCCAGAGCGCCAGCAGCAGCGCCCGCACTGAGCAGGTCGAAGGCTGCCTCGCATTCATCCTCTCCGGTGCCCATATCGGCTACCTGCCCGAGCACATCGCTGCGCCCTGGGAGACTGCGGGACGGCTACAGGCCTTGCTACCGGAGCAGACGGGATTTCGCGTGCAATTCCACCTGACGCGCCATCGCGGCCGGCAGCCGAGCGAGGCGCAGGTGGCGTTCGTGGAAGATTTGATCGGGGTATTCGGGGAGGCTGCCCTCTCCCCCGCCCCCTCTCCCTGAAGAGGCGAGGGGGTTCTGTCCGTGCCGGCTCCAAACGTTGGGGCCGGCATCACTCCGTGCGGGCGATGAGCGTGGGATGGGTTGAGCAACGCGACACCCATCGCTGACTCGGACTGATGGGTATCGCTGCGCTGAACCCAACCTACGGCCCCGCATTGGTTTGGCGGTTACATGTACCAGCGGTACTCCCGCGCGCTGACCTCGTTCATGAAGTCCAGATACTCCTGGCGCTTGTTCTCGCAGTAGACCATCACGAACTCCGAGCCGAGCCCCTCGTTCACCACGGAATGGCTACGCATGGCCGTCACGGCGGTAAGCATGTCCTTGGGGAACTCGATGCCGCTGGTACGATCTTCGTTGAGCGAAGCGATGGGCTCGCGTCCGGCATCCAGGCCGTGCTCCATGCCGGTGAGGATGGCGGCCAGCACCAGGTAGGGGTTGGCGTCGGCGCCGGCCAGGCGGTGCTCGATGCGCAGGTTGCGGCCGTCGGATTCGGGGATGCGGATGCACGCATCACGGTCTTCGAAGCCCCAGCTGGCGCGGCTGGCGGCGTTGACCATGGCGCCGTAGCGGCGGAAGGCATTGTGGTTGGCGGCGAAGATCGGCATGCAATGCGGCAGCAGATCCAGGCAGCCGGCCACGGCGTGGCGTAGCGCACGCTGACTATTGCCGGCCAGCAGGTTGTTGCCTTCGCGGTCATAGAGGCTGACGTGGACGTGCATGCCACTGCCTGGCGCATGCAGGTAGGGCTTGCTCATGAAGCTGGCGCGGTGGCCGTGCTTGAGGGCGACGCCACGGGTGCTGCGGCAGAACAGGGCGGCCCAGTCGGCGGCCTTGAGGCCGTCGTCGCAGTGGCCGAAGTTGATCTCGAACTGACCTGGTCCCAGCTCGGCGGTGATGACGTTGGCCGCCACACCCTGCTCATTGGCCGCCTCGACCATTTCATGCAGCACGTTGGAGAAGCGCGACAGGCGCTCGATGTGCATGTTCGGCTGGTCGTCCTCGTCTTCGCAGAGCGGGTCGCGCGGGAAAGCCGGCAGACCGTCCTTGAGCTTGCGGTCGAACAGGTAGAACTCCAGCTCGAAGGCCACCACCGGGCGGATGCCGCGCTTCTCCAGACGCTGGAGCACGCGCGCCAGCACCTCGCGCGGTTCGAACTCGATCGGCGCCTCGGTACCGTCGGAGCTGATCAGCATCTGGCCCAGTGGCTCCTTCTCCCAGCGCACCGGCTTGAGGGTGCCGGGGATCAGGCGGCGCGGGGCATCCGGGTCGCCGTCGTTGAAGCAGTAGTCACCGATCGGGTAGAGCCCGCCCTGGGTGCCCAGCAGCACGCAGTTCTGCGGCACCTTGAGTGGGCTGCCAGCGGCCACCTTCTCCACCATCTCCACGGGGTAGCGCTTACCGTAGAAATGGCCGGGAATGTCCAGGCAGATCAGGTCGATGTAGCGCACCTCAGGGTATTGGGCACGGAAGGCACGTACTTCGCTGAGCAGATCGGGGTACTGATTTGTTGATGTCATCACAGCAGTCCTGCGGGCTCTGTCTTCAGGTGAATACCCAAAGCACCCGCGTCGGTTTGTCGGAAAGATTGGCGTAGCGGAACTGGGCGTGGGATGGCAGCTGGAAGCTGTCATTCGGATACAGGGTTACCGGATCTTCATCATCGCCGTACCAGACGGTCAGCTCACCTTCGAGGACGAAGCCGCCCTGCTCCGAGCTGTCGTCCAGATGGCCTTCGCCGCTGGTAGCGCCGGGTTCGAGAAGGCTTTCGAGCATGGAGAAGCCACCGGACATGGTCGGCGAAACCAGCACGTCGGTGATGCCGCCAGCGTAATAGAGCGTGCGGCGCTCGCCGGGACGGGTCACCCAACGCAGTTCGCGCGGCTTGCTCAGGCTGTAGAAGTAGGTGGTCGGCACGCCGAGGGCCTCGCTGATCGCGGTGAGGTCAGCCACGGTGGGGCGCGACAGGCCGCGCTCCACCTGGGACAGGAAGCCCACGGAGCGGTCGATCCGCGTGGCCAGGTCACCCAGGGTCACGTTCTTGTGTTTGCGCAGGTCGCGAATCAGGATCGCGAGGCCTTCGATTTCGTCTTGCTTGTCCATCTGTATTCCTTAGAGCCTGCCTTCGACCGCGCGAACTTAAATCACATCACGCAGGCGGTACCAGGCCTTGCCCGCAGCCTCCAGCGGCGCGGCCAGCAAGGCGCCACCCGGGAAACGCGGATTGCCAATGGCTTCGTAGAGCCCGAGCAACTCGTCATTGCCGAGGATGGCATCGGCCACCGCGCGGGCGCCGGCCAGGGTCGGCAGCACGCCGTGTCCGGAGAAGCCCTGCAGCCAATAGCGCTGGCCCTTCCGGCCGATGTCAGGCGTACGCTTCATGCTGACGTCGATATGGCCGCCCCAGCCGAACTCGATCTCCACACCTTGCAGCTGCGGGAACACCCGCTCCAGGTACGGGCGCGTCGCCGCTGGCACGTCCTTCGGCAGACCACCGAGGTAGGTGCAACCGCCGCCGAACAGCAGGCGATGGTCCGGCGTCAGGCGGAAGTAATCAGGGACGAATTGGTTGTCGATCACGCAGCTGTTGCGCGGCAACAGCGAGCGCGCCAGCTCCGGGTCCAGCGGGGCGGTGGCCACCTGGTAGGAGCCCACCGGCAGCAGGCGGCTGGAGAGCTGGCGATCGAGACGATCGACGTAGGCATTGCAGGCCATCACCAGCACCTCGCCGCGCACTTCGCCCTTGGCGGTGCGGGCCACGTAGCCCGTCGGTGTCTCGCGATACTCCAACACCTGGCTCTGTTCGTAGATGTGCCCACCACCGGCCTCGATGGCAGCCGCCAAGCCCTGGGCCAGCTTCAGCGGGTTGAGGTGCGCAGCTTCGGGATCATAGAGCGCAGCCTGGTAGCGCGGGCTGTCGATCCACTCGGGCAGCTCGTCACGACCGATCAGGCGCATCTGGTCGTAGCCCCATTTGTGGATTGCATCTTCCTGGGCTTCTTCCAGCAGTTTGACCCGACGCTGCTGCACTGCTGTCCATAGGCTGCCGACGCGGTAGTCGACATCGAAACCGTGACGCTGCGGCAGTTCGCGCATTTCGCTAGCGGCCCAGCGCATGCTGTCCCACAGGCGGCGGGTTCGTTCCAGGCCCAGGGCCTTCTCCAGCGGAGGCATGTCGCAGGACCAGCCCAGCAACGCCTGGCCGCCATTGCGCCCAGAGGCCGCCCAGGCCACGCGGCTGGCTTCCAGCAGGGTCACGCGCTTGCCGGCCTGGATCAGGCGCAGCGCGGTGTGCAGGCCGCTGAAGCCGGCGCCGATGATCAGGACCTCAGTGTCTTCACTACCCGACAGGGTTGGGCGCAGCGGAATGCTGCCCGGATAGGTGCGGGCGTAGTAGGTGCCGACATGCTGGGCGGACTGCTTGAACATGAAAGCCTCGTGAAATTATTGAAATTAAATTTCATGAAAAAATACACGAGATAATTCATAACGCCAAGCCTGAGCGTTCGAAATAAGCAACATTTGATCCGTCCTTGCAGGCGTACCAACGGCTATGACCAACAATTAATGACCGCGGACGCCACAATACCCAGTCAAAGGTGGAGAAAATTTCAGACAGCCGGAACGGATCAGCGCAACCAGGGCTGCTTGGCAGGACTGAACTCCCCTCTCCCATTAGGAGAGGGGCTGGGGGTGAGAGAAGGCGAGCACAGTGACTGATTCACAGAATGAATTCGTTCCTGCAACTCAGTCTTTTCGCTCAGCCCAGGTCTCGTGTTTCAAGCAATCCGCCACGTAATCAAGAAAACAGGTAATGCGCGAAGCCAGTGCGGTGTTTCGGTAGTACACGGCATTGATCGGCTGGCGCACTTCCAGCGTGTCGACAGCCAGCACCTGCACCAGGTGCCCCTCGACGCGGTCGGTCTGGGTCATGAATTCGGACAGGCAAACCAGTCCAGCACCCGCCAGGGCCAAGTGGCGCAGTGTCTCGCCGCTGGAGGCCTTGATGGCCGGGGTGATCGGCAAGCCATCGCCTTGGGCATGACGCAAGGGCCAGACGTTAAGGCTTTCCGGCTGGGTGAAGCCCAGCAGAGCGTGCCCTGCCAGATCGTCGACGCGCTCGGGCGTGCCATGCGTCTGCAGGTAGGCGGGGCTCGCCAGCACGCAGATGCGACTGCTACCGAGGGGCCGCGCATGCAGGGTGGAATCGCGCAACGTGCCGATGCGGATGGCGACGTCGGTGCGCTGCTCGATCAGGTCGATAATCTGCTCGCTGTTGTGCAACTCCAGTTCGATTTCCGGGTAGCGCGCGCGAAAGCCAGCCACCAGCGGCACCAGCACATGCAGGACGAAAGGCGACGCGGCGTTCACTCGCAGGCGCCCCGCCGGCCTCTGCCGACGCAGGGCCATCTGCTCCTCAGCCTCCTCCACCGAGGCGAGAATGCGCCGCGCCTGGACGAGGAACGCCTCGCCCTCCTCGGTGAGCTCCAGGCGCCGGGTGGTGCGGTGCACCAGAGTGACGTCGAGCTTGTCCTCCAGCCGGCTGAGAGCGCGGCTGACACCCGAAGCGGTCTGCGCCAGGTGCTCGGCGGCGGCCGTGATGGACCCGGTATCGACCACCGTGGTGAACGCTTGCAATTCGTCCAGCGTGGTTCTCATTCATGACCTCCAGGCAATGATCAATACCTAGATATCTGCTTTTCCGGCAAGAGTCGAGAGCCAGCGAGTGACGGCTTCGACGGATGCAACTACCCTCCTCCCTGATTCGAGAAAAGGACGACGCCCATGATTCTCCGCCCACTCCAGCGCCTCACCTGCCTCGGCGCCGTGGCCCTGCTTGCTGCCTGCACGATGCAGCAAACCACGCCCCCCGCCAGCAGCCCGGCCCCCACAGCGCCTGCCAGTGCACCAGCCAAACCAGCCGAGACGCCAACACCCGCCACCGATCTGCAGCGCCTCCATCAGCAGGCCATGCGTGGCGACCTCGAAAGCCAGTTCCAGCTCGGTAACCAATACTTCGTCGGCAAGCCGGAGAAGAACCTCCAGCAAGCGGCCTATTGGTGGAAGCAGGCAGCCGACAAGGGCCATGCCCAGGCCGCGGTGAGCCTAGCCTTTCTCTACACCGGCCGCGCTGACCCGGCCCTGGCTGACCCGCTCGCCATGCTCAAGTACCTGAATCAAGCCGCGGCGGCCGGCAACGCCATGGCGCAGCATGTGCTAGGCAGCATGTATGCCCAGGGCACGGAGGGTGTGCAGAAAGACCTGTACCAGGCCCGCGCGCTCTACCAAAGCGCTTGCGACAAGCAGTACGCACCGAGCTGCGAGGCGCTGAAGAAGCTGCCGGCGAACTAGCCGACGGTAGAAAGCAAGACGCCCGGCATTGGCCGGGCGTCTTTGTTGGAGCAGGTCTCAGAACCTGTAGTTGGCGCTCAGCTCCAGGGTCCGGGGCGCCCCCGGAGTGATCAGGTCCACGGACCCGTGGGCCGAGGCGTAGTAGTCGCGATCGAAGACGTTGTGCAGGCGCAGCGCCATGTCCCACTTCGGCTCGTTGTAGAGCAGCGCGGCGTCCACGGTGGTGTAGCTGGGCATCACCACCACGTTGTCCAGTGCGGTGTAGCGATCATCCACGTAGTTGGCGCCCATGCCGACGCGCCATTGCGGGGTCAGCGAACGCACCAGCCAGAGGTTGGCGCTGTTGCGCGGGGTGAGCGTAGGCGTCTGGCCTTCGTTGGGCACGCCGTTGGTCTTGCTGTTGGACTTGGTGATCTCCGCGTCAAGGTAGGCGTAGCCGCCGTAGACCTGCCACTTGTCGCTGAGCTGGCCGCTGAAGGTAGCCTCGAAGCCATCGGTGCGTTGCTCACCGGCGAGCACCAGCAAGGCTGGGTTGGTCGGGTCGGCGGTCTTGATGTTGGTGCGCTCGAGGCGGAAGACCGCTGCGGTCACCGACAGGCGACTGTCGAGGAAGTCCCACTTGGCGCCCAGCTCGTAGTTGGTGGTTTCTTCCGGCTCGAGATTCTCGTTGGCCACGCTGACGGCGAAGACCTCACCGGAGGGCTGGTAGCCGCGGCTGACCGAGACGTAATAGGACTGCATCTGATCCGGCTGGAACACCAGGCCGGCGCGCGGGCTCCAGGTTTTGTCGGTGCGGTCGAGGTCGACGTTCTGCACGCGATCGTCATCGTATTCCTGGCCGAAGATGTCGTAGCGCACACCCAGCAGTGCCTTCCACTGCGAGGACAGCTCGATCATGTCCTGCACATAGAAGCCAGCGGTGTCCTGGAAGTTGGTGCCCTTGGAGGACAGCGTGCTGGCATGCTCCGGCACGACGACCAGGGCGTCGCGATAAACCGGCACCTGCGCCACGTTGTTCTGATTGAACACGCGCTGGTATTTATCTTGATGTCCAAGCTCGATGCCGTAGAGGAGGCTGTGCTGCATGCCGGCGAGTTGGGCCTGCTGCTTCAACTCGGTCTGGTTGAACACACCGTACTCATCACGCGCGACGTTACCGCGGTTCAACTTGACCAGCAGTTCGCCGTTAGGGGCCGTGACGAAACGGGTCGCACTGCTGTCGGCCAGGGTGTTGTTGCGGTCCAGATCGTAACGGTAGTAACGGCTGGTGTTGCTCAGGGTGAAGTCGTCGTTGATCCGGTAATCGATGCCGGCGGTGAAGGAGAACACCTCGCTGCGGGCGTAATCCTGGTCTGGGTCGCCGGAGCCGAAGCGCTTGTCGCGATCGACATCGACCGGGCGATCGCCGCGGGCGGGGATGCCGAAATCGATCAGGCGCTTGTCGTAGAGGTAAGTGGCCCCCAGGTTGAGCTCCAGGTCATCGGACAGCCTGAAGTAAGCCGAAGGCGCGATGGCCTTTCGATCGATGTAGCCGTCATCACGAAAAGTGTCGCTGTCCTCCAGTGCACCGGTGACACGGAAAGCCTTGTTGCCCTGCTGCTGGTCGGCCCAGCCGGCGTCGAACTGGGTGCGACGCTTGCCTTCGCTGTCGAAGCTGGCGCCCAGTTCTTGCTTGGGGTCGAAGGTGGGCTTTTTGCTCACACTGTTGATCAAACCGCCGGACGAGCCACGGCCGTAAAGCACGGCGGCCGGGCCCTTGATCACCTCGACCCGCTCGACGTTGGAGAGATCGCGGAAATACAGCGCGTCGTCTCGAATGCCGTCGACGAACATATCGCCGATGGCGCTGAAGCCGCGGATGGTGACCTGGTCGCGCTGGCCGTCGCCGTTGGACAGGCCAACGCCGGGAACATTCTTCAGGACATCCTCCATCGACTGGGCACCCTGATCCTTGATCACGCTCTCAGGGACCACGTTCACTGTCTGCGGGATGTCGCGCAGCGGCGCGTCGATCTTCAGCGCGCTCTTGCTCTCGGTGGCCTGGTAGCTTTGCTGTTCGTAGGCGCTGGTCACAGACGTTGCCGGTATGGCCAGGGCCTCGTTCGTTTCCGCTTGAACGGCCGGAATCACCAGTACACCCAGCATCGACAGCGCGGCTGGGTTAATGCGCAAAAATGCCACCATGAGCTCCTTGTTAAAATACTGGCGCTAATGGTAACAATTCTAATTTGTAAATAAATAGCAAAGCTCAATGAGTTGTAAGAATATTCCGAGAGAGCACCGAGATAAGACCGTCAACCTCCACGCCCGACCGCTCCGGGCGCAAGGTTCATGCGCCAACACGTCAAGTACTGCATTGCCGGCTCGCCCACCCGTGCAGTGAAGCGCGCGGCAAAGGCAGACGGGGACATAGCCGCCGCCTCCGCCAGTGAAGCCAGGCTCCAATCGCGCGCCGGGTCGCGGTGGATCAGGCCGATAGCGCGGCCGATCTGGCGAGGTATGGGGATACGTGAACTGCTCGGCCAGCGTGACCCGAGCTTTGCCGAGGCGACCCGAATCCTTGGTGCGCGCCTGGGGCGGCCACAGCTCGGGTACGTGCAATCGCCCTTCGCAGATATGGCTGGGCTGCTACAGGAAGCGGGCATTCTCCGAATGCCTGGCAGGGCTCTATGTAGAGCTGGCCCAGGCGATCAAAGATGGTCAGGTGAGGTCCCGGGAAGGACGGCGACCATCCAATACCACCGCGACCTCCTTCGAGGCTTTCGTCGATAAAGTGATAAACGGCACGTCGTGCTCGCTGGCCCGCACCGAGTAGCTTGGATTGTGCGCAGCGATACCCATTCAGCTATTGGCGCAAGCACTGGACTGCTTGAGATAGGTGACGGATTTCTGCTCGCCTTTGGAATCGACGTAGGTCATCTTCGCCTGCACGGTCTCGCAGCTGAGCGGGTTGGGCTCATCGATGGAAATCACTCGGGCGACGTCCAGCGGCATGCCGTACTCGTAGCCGACAGCTTGGGTCGCTTCGGCAGCGATCACCCCGCTACTGGCAAAGGCGGCTAAAAAAAGGCTCGCGCCGGTGAGAATCGAGCATTTCATGAGAGTCTCCTTAGGAAGTCATTTCAGGTTCCCGGAATCGGCTTACAGCACCTTGGGACCGATGGTGAAATGAGACTCCAGAAGAAGCAGCGGAAAAAGCCGCCTTTACTGAAAGGGCCTTTCCGTGGCGCGCAACAATCCCGCCCCTATGCCATCGGGCTCGCACGCTCGAGTTGATTCAGCGATTGCTGATCGCCGACTTCTCAAGGCGTCACCTGATAGCCCCGCTGTTGCAGGCAACTGGTGTAGGCCGAAGAGGACGTGCTGCTCGCCTGCTCGACAGTGCGGCGGTCCTGCCGACGCTCCTGACGTTGGCGCGAGCCCCCCACCACCGCCCCGGCTACAGCAGCGTCCTTGGCGCGCTCCTGCCGGTATTCCTGCTTCACGTCGTCATCCACCCGGTCATACACCTCCTCGTGGCGGTTGCCTCGCACCTGGGCAACCGCCGCGCCGGCCACGGCGCCTGTTGCAGCGCCACGGACTCGTCCGCCGCTTTGCGTGGAGCTGCTGGTTGTGCTTGTTGAACTGCCGGCTTGGCTCTGGCACGCGGCGATGTCCTGCTGGACCTGTTCGGGGCTCTGCCCTTGCAAGGGCACCACGGTTTCGGCGTTTGCAGGAAGACTGGTCAACGCGCCGAGCAGCAGGCTGCAGTAGAGGTATGACGACGATTTCATAGCGGGACGACTCCCGTGCGGAGATGCTGTTTCGGCCGGTACCTCTGCGCCTTCATCCAGCCATTCAGCAATAAGTCTGGTCACTCACAGCCCCGGCGACGGCCCAGCCGACCAGTGGGCTGCGGCAGCAAAGTTTCATTCCCTTCGCGCCCTTCAGGTAGCCTTGCGCACCCGCTAACCTCATTGCACATGCCACCGCCGAGCCACTTATGTCTGACCTGAACCCCGCCGTCCTCGACGAAATCGACCGCCAGCTGATCGGAGCGCTGCAAATCAACGCCCGCGAAAGCGTGGCGATGCTTGCACGGCGTCTGGGCATTGCGCGGACCACGGTGACCTCGCGCCTGGCGCGGCTGGAGAAGGCCAATGTGATCAGCGGCTACGGCGTGCGCCTGGGCCAGCGCGTGGCGGATGGCGGATTGCAGGCCTATGTCGGCATCACCGTGAAGCCGCGCAGTGGCAGGGAAGTGCTGCGTCGCCTCACCGGCATGGCCGAGGTGCAATTGCTCTGTGCGGTGAGCGGCGAATTCGATTACGTGGCCTGGTTGCGCGCCGATTCACCGGAGCGGCTGGACCAGTTGCTGGACATGATCGGCAGCGTCGACGGGGTGGAGAAGACCACCACCTCGATCATCCTGAGCTGCAAGCTGGATCGGGGCCAGCCGCTGGCGCCACCTGCCTGACCCCATAAGAGCGAACTCTGCTCGCCAAGCCCCCCCGCATCCGTTCGGGAGCAAGCTCTCGCCTAGAAGATGTGGCACTGAGAGCCGGCATTTACTTTCGTACACGCCCTGGAACAGTCCGCCGCTGAAGCATCTTGTCATTCTGTACAAATAATTCGTCACTTAGCACAACAAGACTTCCAAATGACGACACTTTGCGTCTTAACGACGAACTTCACGCTCCCTAGAATGGCTCCACCGCTGCCCGAGCTGGCAGCCCTCTCTCACCGCCATCAAGGTCCATCATGAATAACAACAATCGCCACCCCGCCGACGGCAAGAAACCCATCACCATTTTCGGCCCGGACTTCCCCTTCGCCTTCGATGACTGGATCCAGCACCCGGCCGGTCTGGGCAGCATTCCGGCCGAACATCACGGCGAAGAAGTGGCGATCGTCGGTGCGGGCATCGCCGGTCTGGTAGCGGCTTACGAGCTGATGAAGATGGGTCTCAAGCCCGTGGTGTATGAGGCCTCGAAGATGGGCGGCCGCCTGCGCTCGCAAACCTTCGAGGGCACTGACGGGATCACCGCCGAGCTCGGCGGGATGCGTTTCCCGGCCTCCTCCACGGCCTTCTATCACTACGTCGACATGCTCGGCCTGGAAACCAAGCCCTTCCCCAACCCGCTGACTCCGGCCTCGGGCAGCACGGTGATCGACATCGAGGGCAAGACCTACTACGCCGAGAAGCTCTCCGACCTGCCGGCACTGTTCCAGGAAGTGGCCGACGCCTGGGCCGATGCCCTGGAAGACGGAGCCCGTTTCGGCGACATCCAGCAGGCGATCCGCGACCGCGACGTGAAGCGCCTGAAGGATCTGTGGAACACCCTGGTTCCACTGTGGGACGACCGCACTTTCTACGACTTCGTCGCCAGCTCCAAGGCATTTGCCAAGCTGTCCTTCCACCACCGCGAAGTGTTCGGCCAGGTGGGCTTCGGCACCGGCGGCTGGGACTCGGACTTTCCCAACTCGATGCTGGAAATCTTCCGCGTGGTGATGACCGCGTGCGACGACAACCAGCACCTGATCGTCGGCGGCGTGCAGCAGGTGCCGCTGGGCATCTGGCGCCACGCACCTGACCGCTGCGTGCACTGGCCGGCCGGCACCAGCCTGGCATCCTTGCACAACGGTGCCGCGCGCCCGGGCGTGAAGCGCATCGCCCGCGCCGCCGATGGCCGCATGGCGGTGACCGACAACTGGGGCGACACCCGCCACTACGCAGCAGTACTGACCACCTGCCAGAGCTGGCTGCTGACCACCCAGATCGAATGCGAGGAGTCGCTGTTCTCGCAAAAAATGTGGATGGCCCTGGACCGTACCCGCTACATGCAGTCGTCGAAGACCTTCGTGATGGTCGACCGCCCGTTCTGGAAGGACAAAGATCCGAAGACCGGCCGCGACACCCTGAGCATGACGCTGACCGATCGCCTCACCCGCGGCACCTACCTGTTCGACAACGGCGACGACAAGCCGGGCGTGATCTGCCTGTCCTACTCGTGGATGAGCGATGCGCTGAAGATGCTGCCGCATCCGGTGGAGAAGCGCGTGAAGCTGGCCCTCGATGCGCTGAAGAAGATCTACCCGGACGTGGACATTGCCAGCCACATCATCGGCGACCCGATCACCGTGTCCTGGGAGGCCGACCCGCACTTCCTCGGCGCCTTCAAAGGTGCGCTGCCGGGCCACTACCGCTACAACCAGCGCATGTACGCGCACTTCATGCAGGACGACATGCCGGCTGAGCAGCGCGGCATTTTCATCGCCGGTGACGATGTGTCCTGGACGCCGGCCTGGGTCGAAGGCGCGGTGCAGACCTCGCTCAACGCGGTCTGGGGCATCATGAAGCACTTCGGCGGCAGCAGCTCTGTCGAGAACCCTGGCCCCGGCGATCTGTTCGCCGAGCTCGGCCCGATTGCGCTGCCGGACTGATCCAGGAGAACCCCATGCGCATCGCCCTCTACCAATGCCCGCCCCTGCCGCTGGAGCCCGCCGCTAACCTCGAGCGGCTGCAACGCCGCGCTGCGGAAGCGGCAGCCCAGGGGGCAGCGCTGCTGGTCTGCCCGGAGATGTTCCTCAGCGGCTACAACATCGGCCTGGACGCGGTAAGCGCCCTGGCCGAACACCGCGACGGCCCTTGGGCCGCGCGGGTGGCCGAGATCGCCCGCGAGCATGGAATCGCCATTCTCTACGGTTATCCCGAGCACAGCGCCGAGGGGGCGATCTTCAACTCGGTGCAACTGATCGACAAGCGCGGAGACAGCCTCGGCAACTATCGCAAGACGCATCTGTTCGGTGATCTGGACAACAGCATGTTCAGCGCTGGCGGCAATGACTTCCCGCTGGTCGAACTGAACGGCTGGAAACTGGGGATGTTGATCTGCTATGACGTGGAGTTTCCGGAGAATGCTCGACGGCTGGCGCTGGCCGGCGCCGACCTGGTACTGGTGCCGACGGCGAACATGGTGCCCTACGACTTCGTCGCCGAAGTGCTGGTCCGCGCCCGCGCCTTCGAAAACCAGTGCTACCTGGCGTACGCCAACTACTGTGGCAGCGAAGGCGAGATCCACTACTGCGGTCTCTCCAGCGTCGCCGCACCGGACGGCGGCCTGTCGGCCAGCGCCGGGCGCGACGAGACGCTGATCTTCGCCGACCTGGATCGCCAGAAGCTGGAAGCCTCACGGGCTAGCATCACCTACCTGAAGGATCGGCATCCGGAGCTGTATCACCCGCTGATATAACCCGCCAGACACCATGCTCTTTGTAGGTGCGAATTCATTCGCACCTACAGGTTTGGTCACTTCCTCAAGTCAACGCCGCATGCGACCCGGTCAGGTAATCCAACAGTCTGAACAGGGTCGGTTCCAGCGCGCGGCAACTGCACGCCAACCAGGGCCTGCTGTGGAAGCCAATGAGCCAGTCGCGTGTGCCATTGAAAGTGGGATTGGTACTTCGCGATGCGCAGCGCCGACAGGCGATCCTGGAACTGTTGCGCTCGAAGCTGGAAGGGGTTTTTGACGCCGAAAGAGCCACTGCTGTGACGGAGGGCCGAGCGCGTTTGCGAAGCGCAGTAAAAGAAAAACCCCGCCGAAGCGAGGTTTTGCAGACTAAGTCCCGACATCCCTGATCGCACCGCCATCCTGGCGGAAATCCGGCGTATCCCTGTTTTGCACTGCGCTTCCTGCGCGACGTCCTAGTGATGTGAAGATTAGCCCTGCCTGCAAAACCCCGGTAGCAGCATTAGCCACCAGAAAATGTAAGCTTTGGCTTACATGATTGGGGAATTAACAACGCAATATTTAGCACCTAAGCCTTCAGCGAGTTCAGATCAATACCCAACATGACAAAGAAAAGCCCCGCGGTTAGCGGGGCCTTTTGAGACTGAAACGAGACTTAGAACTGCGCAGTGTCCAGCAGGTACAACGATTCGCTACCGGCCTTCACCGAGGCGGTCAGCGAGTGGATGCGCGGCAGCAGGCGCGCGAAGTAGAAGCGCGCGGTGCCGAGCTTGCTGGCGTA
>NZ_JAGTIS010000027.1 GCF_018704125.1 Metapseudomonas boanensis
CGTCCAGAACCATGCTGGCAGCCTTGAGTTTGAATTCATTCGAGTAGGACTTACGCATTCCGACATACCTCAGATTTGGGCCATCATAGCGCCCGAGTGAGGTGTCCAAAATCATTAAGCCAGTTCAAGCTGGCTCCTACAAGGTTTCGCGCGCCTTCGATATGTCACTCCGCCCGACAAGTCCGCCAAGGAGGTGTTGCAGGCTGCTTTCCGAGGAAGGCGGGAAGCCGGCGCCAGACAGTCGATCCGCTCGGATACGCGTCCGCAGTACAGGCAGTCGACGCGACGCACCGGCAGTTGTAGCAGGACGCGCTGATCCTGCAGGTCACGATCCCGCACCTGGCGAATGTGCTGCTGCTCGTGGATCAACAGGTTGGGTCTGGCACGCGGCTGCAAATCGGGAAACGCTCGGTTTGGGGTTCAAGACTGATCAGCAGGGGGTGGGGGTTGGGATGTTTGGCGATTGCCAATTTACCCACTTCCCCGACTGTCAACTCGCTCTTCCCCCAGATTCTGCGAAGAACCCAAAAAAACGGCGCGCGGGCAGCAATCCCGGGCGCCGTAAAACTGCCTTGCAGCTGTGGGTACCAGGATGCCGGACGTGGTCACCGGCACCCCGTAGCGGGGCTTAAAGCAGCCCCAGCTCCTGCGCGGTGCGATCCACCGCAATCCTGGTCTTGGTGACCAGCTCGTCGATTTCGGCACGGGTCGCCACCAGAGCCGGCGCCATGATCATCCGGCCCAGGGTGGAGCGGATAATGACGCCCTCCTCGAAGCCAATGGTGCGGCAGCGCCAGGCGATGTCGCTCTCGTTGTCGAAGCGCTTGCGGGTCGCCTTGTCCTCGGCGAACTGCAGCGCGGCGACCAGGCCTGTGCCCTGGATATCGCCCACCAGCGGGTGATTGCCGAACACCTCCCGCAGGCATTGCTGCAGATATGGGCCGGTGTCGCTCTTCACCTGGGTCACGACGCCCTCGTCACGCAGTGCCTTGAGGTTGGCGATAGCCACGGCAGCCGCTACCGGGTGCCCGGAGTAGGTCAGACCGTGGGCGAACACCCCGCCCTTTTCTACCAGCACTTCTGCCATACGCTTGCTCAGCACCAGGCCACCCATGGGGATGTAGCCGGAGGTCAGACCCTTGGCGATCGACAGGGTGTCCGGCTCGAAGCCGAAGTGCTGGTGGGCGAACCACTCGCCCGTCCGGCCGAAGCCACCGATCACCTCATCGGCGCACAGCAGCACGTCGTACTTGCGGCAGATACGCTGGATTTCCGGCCAGTAGGTTTCCGGCGGGAAGATCATGCCGCCCGCGCCCTGGAAGGGTTCAGCCACGAAGGCCGCTACCTTGTCGGCACCCAGTTCGAGGATCTTCTCCTCGAGCTGGCGAGCGGCGCGCAGGCCGAACTCTTCCGGGGTCAGGTCGCCGCCATGGGCGAACCAGTAAGGCTCGTCGATGTGCTCGATGTCCGGCAGCATGCCGCCCATCTCGTGCATGAACTTCATCCCGCCCAGGGCCGTGGCGCCCAGGGTGGAGCCGTGGTAGCCGTTCCAGCGGCCGATCATGATCTTCTTCTCCGGCTTGCCGAGGATCTGCCAGTAGCGGCGCACGGTACGGATCAGCACCTCGTTCGCTTCCGAGCCGGAGTTGGTGTAGATGGCGTGGCTGTAGTGGCCCGGCAGCAGGCTGAACAGCAGCTCGGACAGTTCCACCACCGCCGGGTGGGTGGTGTGGAAGAACATGTTGTAGTACGGCAGCTGCTCCAGCTGACGGGTAGCGGCGGCGGTCAAGTCCTTGCGGCCGTAGCCGAGGTTGGTGCACCAGAGGCCGGACATGCCATCGAGGTAGCGCTTGCCGTCGTTGTCCCAGAGGTGGAGGCGCTCGCCGCCAACGATCACCCGCGGGCCTTCGGCGTTCAGCGCCTTCTGGTCGAGAAAGGCGTGGATGTGGTGGGCCGCATCCGCTGCCTGGTAGTCACGGGTTTCGCGTTGGGCCTGGAATTGAGCGTTCATTGTTAGGGGTCTCCTCGTCCCGGTATGCAGTGATACCGATGCTGGCTGAAGGCGATGGCCAGGGAAATTACTAAATATGTATTCGCGCTATACGAAAAAGCTGCCCTGCCCGCCGCGCGCTCCAGCGCGGGGCGCACGGCGGGCAAGGCCCGGCAAGAAGCCGGGTGAGGTCGGGGCGTGGCGCACCCCGGATAAATCGATCAGCGGTCAGCCGCTTCGCCGGTGACCTGCTCCAGGGGTTCGGGACGGAACAGGTCCTTGCGCATCACGACCTTGATCCAGACGACGGCAATCACCGACACCAGGGCCAGCACCACACCGGCGATGCCGAAGATCTTGCCGGTCATGTCCGGGCTCGGCGAGGCGTACCAGATGGCATAGAACATCCCGGCGATGCCGAAGATCTGCGGCCACGGATAGAACGGGGTCTTGAACGGACGGGCGATGGCCGGGTAGCGGCGGCGCAAGGCGATCACATCGATGTGGACGATGATGTAGGCCAGCAGCCAGGCCAGGGCCGCGGCGAGCAGCAGCAGGTTGATCGACGCGGCGTCCTGCCCCATCACCAGGATCGGCAGGCCGGTGATGGCCGCGACGAACAGCACCGCCACCCAGGGCGTGCGGGCACGCGGGCTGAGACGTTTGAACTGCGGGAAGGCCTGGCCGTTCTGCGCCATGCCGTAGAGCATGCGCGGAATGGCCGCCAGCGAGGTGTTCAGGGTGCTGCAGGTAGCAGTCACGGCAGCGATTACCAGGAACGCTTCGCCTGCCTTGCCGAACACGGCAGTGGCGAACAGGTAGTGCGGCAGTGCATCGGTGGTCAGCGCTTCCTGCGGCAGCATGAACAGTGCACCAAGGCAGTAGAGGCCGATGGTCACGAAAATCACGGTCAGGCCAATGATCATCGAGCGCGGGATATTACGCTCCGGCTTGCGGGTTTCCTCCACCAGCGGGCAGACGAACTCTGCCCCGACAAAGCCCCACACGGCCAGTGCGGTGAGGGTCAGCACACTCGCGCCCATTGGGTTCCAGTCACCCTGCAGGACAGTGCTGGCGGTTTCGCTCGGCGCGCCTTCGACGATGGCGGCCACGCCAATTACCAGCAGCACGACCACCATCACCACCGCCAGGGCAGTCTGCAACTTGGCGAAGATGTCGATGCCCATCAGGTTGAGCACAGTGAACAGCCCTAACACGCCAAAGGCGATGCTGAAGGGCGGGAAAACGCCGGGGTAGACCTTGCCGACAATCAGGTCGAGCAGCAGCAGCTCGGCCGAGAGGGCGAACATGGCCACCACCACATAGCCGGAGAAGGTCGCCAGGATGGCCGGAAAGTGGCCGATGGCAACTTCGGTGTAACTGCTGAGGCCACCGGCACGCGGAATCATCAACGACAGTTCGGAGAAGGAAAACGCATAGCTCAGGGCCAATAGGTAAGCCAGCCCGAGCGGAACGATGAAGCCCAGGCCGGAGAAACCCGCGCCCTGCAGCATCAGCACCATCACGCCCTGCGACACCACCAGGCCGATGGCGACCGCCAGCAGCGACCCCAGGCCCAGGACCCGGCGAAAGCCGCCCTCCTCCACCAGCCCCTGGGCAGGAACGGAAACACTTGCACTCATGACACTCTCCCGATCTTGTACTTGTTATTCGCCCGTCTGGCCGCGTTGGGCCGGCAGGCTTTAGTGGACGAAGGACGGAAGCGCCCGCCTTCGTCATCCACGCCCCTCATCGGCATCGCAAATCCCGATGCCGAGGGGCGCAATCCTTAACGGGCTGCCCAGGCGTTGAAGCGCTCCTCCAGCTCCTCGCCGTGGTTGACCCAGAACTCGGCATTCACCAGCTGCGCATCGGCCAGGTTGGCCGGCGCGGTTGGCAGTTGCTGCAGGGTCTCGGCGGGCAATGTGGCCAGGGCGTCCTTGTGAACCGGGCCGTAGGGAATCTGGGTAGAGAAGGTCTTCTGCGTTTCGGCCTGGCTGGCAAAAGCGATGAAGCGCTCGGCCAGCGCCTTGTTCGGAGTGCCGCGCACGATGGCCCAGTGGTCCGGGTCATAGAGGTTGCCGTTCCAGACGATGGCAAGCGCGGAGCCTTCCTTCTGCGCGGCAGCGATACGCCCGTTGTAGGCGGCGGACATCACCACGTCACCGGCCATCAGCCATTGCGGCGGCTGGGCACCGGCTTCCCACCACTGAATGTAGGGCTTGATCTGATCCAGCTTGCGGAAGGCACGTGTCACACCCTCAGGGGTTTCCAGGACCTTGTAGAGGTCTTCGCGCTTGACTCCATCGGCCAGCAGAGCGGCCTCCAGGGTGTACTTGGCGCCCTTGCGCAGACCACGCTTGCCCGGGAAGCGCTGGACATCCCAGAAGTCCGCCCAGGAGGCCGGCGCGCTGGCCAGCTTGCCGGCGTTGTACGCCAGCACCATGGACCAGACGTAACTGGCCACGCCACATTCGCTCACGGTTCCCGGCATGTACTGCGCGGACTCACCGAGCACCGCCGGGTCGATGCGCTCGAACAGACCTTCCTCGCAACCACGCAGCAGCTCAGGGCTTTCCACTTCCACCACGTCCCAGCTGACCTGCCCGATGTCGACCATCGCCTTCACCTTGGACAGTTCACCGTTGTACTCGCCGGCCACGACCTTGGCGGCGCCGCTTTGCTCGAAAGGTTTGAAGTAGGCCGCTTCCTGCGCGGCCTTGGTGGCCCCGCCGAAGGAGATCACGGTGAGACTCTGGGACTGCGCCATGGCCTGGTTACTGGCAGCAGCCAGAAATGCAAGACCAACGGCAACGCGAATGCACGGGGGCAAGGACTCTTTCATGGGAACTCCCTCACTTCTCTTTGTGGTTGTGATCAGTTGCTGAGGCAGGCATGGCCAGAAGCCGTGAATCCGCGCGTGACACCACGCGACAGGAATGGATCTTTTTATGGGCGGCCGCATTGCTGCAGGGGCATCGCGGCCGGGTCGTCATCGCAACCTCAACGCAGCTGGAACCAGGTGGTTTTCAGCTGGCTGTATTTGTCGAAGGAATGCAGCGAGAGATCGCGGCCGAAGCCCGATTGCTTGCCACCTCCAAAAGGAACGCTGACGTCCAGGGCGTCCACAGTGTTGACCGAAACAGTGCCCACCTTGAGCGCGCGGGCCACACGGTGTGCGCGGTTCAGATCGTCGCTCCACACCGAGGCCGCCAGGCCATAGATGCTGTCATTGGCCAGGCGCAGGGCCTCTTCCTCGGAGTCAAAGGCGCTGATCGCCAGGACCGGGCCGAACACCTCCTCGCGGGCCAGTTGCATATCGCTGGAGACATTGTTGAACAGGGTCGGCTCGACGAAATTGCTGGAGCCGTTAAAGCTCAAGCGACGACCGCCACCGAGCAGTTGCGCGCCCTCGCCCTGGGCCTGCTCGATGAAGGCCATGATGCGGGCCGTCTGCCCGGAGTCGACGATGGCACCGGCGCGGCTGGCCGGGTCCAGCGGATCGCCCGGCATCCATTGGCGGGCCTTGTCGATCAGGCGCTCGACGAACTCGTCCTGGATCGAGCGCTGTACATAGAGCCGCGAGTTGGCCGAACAGACCTCGCCCTGGTTGAAGAAAATGCCGAAGGCTGCCTTCTCCGCCGCCAGATCGAGGTCGCGGCAATCCTCGAACACCAGGTTCGGGCTCTTGCCACCGCACTCAAGCCAGACCTGCTTGAGGTTGGACTGGGCCGAATACTGCATGAAGTACTTGCCCACCTGGGTCGAGCCGGTGAACACCAGGCAGTCGACATCCGGGTGCAGGCCGAGGGCCTTGCCAGCATGCTCGCCAAGGCCGGGTACCACGTTCAGCACGCCTTCCGGCAGGCCGGCCTCAAGCGCCAGCTCGGCCAGACGCAGGGCGGAGAACGGTGACTGCTCGGCGGGCTTGAGCACCACGCTGTTGCCGGCGGCCAGAGCCGGAGCCAGCTTCCAGGCGGCCATATCAAGGGGGAAATTCCAGGGCACCACGGCGGCGATCACGCCCAGCGCCTCGCGGGTGATCGTGGCCAGGGCGTTCGTCGCGGTCGGCGCCACTTGGTCGTAAAGTTTGTCCAGGCATTCGCCGTACCAGGCGAACACATGGGCGGCGCCGGGTACGTCGATGTTCCAGGCATCCATCACCGGTTTGCCCATGTTCAGCGAGTCCAGCAGGGCCAGCTCCTCGCGGTGTTGCAGCATCAGCTCGGCCAGGCGCAGCAGCACCTTCTTGCGCTCCACCGGTGCCATGCGCGCCCAGGGGCCTTCGTTGAAGGCACGGCGCGCTGTCCGCACGGCCAGGTCGACCTCGGCCACGCCACAGGCAGCCACGCGGGCCAGCAACTGGTTGGTCGCCGGGTTGATCGAGTCGAAGGTTTCGCCGGATTCGGCGGCCACCTGGCGGCCACCGATCAGCGCCTTGTCATTGAATGCTTGCCGGGCAGCCTTCTGCTGCCAATAGCCGAGATCGAACACGCTGCACTCCCAGATCGACCGTCTGTGCGGTCATGTTGTTATTCGGGTCGGGGAGATGTTGCTCCAGAGTCCGGCAGAGGAAAATTATTAAAAATATGCTCGAGTCATATGAAAAAACTCGGCAGCGCATTCAGCTCCCGGCGCGCCCGCTGGGGTAAGGTGCAGCTCATGGAGCGCTTGAGCTCCACCAATAAGAACCACCCGCCCGGGCCCCTGCCTGAGGCTGTGAAGCAGAGGTTTCCGTGGCTTCCTATACCTTGCGACAACTGAAGTATTTCGTGACGACGGTGGAGTCCGGCAGCGTGGCCGAGGCCTCGCGCAAGCTGTATATCGCCCAGCCGTCCATCTCTACCGCGATCAAAGGCCTGGAAGAAAGCTTTGGCGTGCAGCTGTTCATCCGCCACCACGCCCAGGGGGTCTCGCTGACACCCAGCGGCGCGCGCTTCTACCAGAAGGCCCAGGAACTGCTGCGCATGGCTCGCGAGTTCGAGCAGAACGCCCTGGCGGACAACGACATCGTGGCCGGGCAGATCGACATCGGCTGCTTCGAGACCGTGGCCCCGCTTTATCTGCCGCAGCTGATCGCCGGTTTCCGCGAGCTTTACCCTGGCGTCGACATCCGCATCCGCGATGGCGAGCAGCAGGAACTGGTGCAAGGCCTCACTGCCGGCACCTTCGACCTGGCCTTCCTCTACGACCACGACCTGGACAGCACGATCGAAACCGAACCGCTGATGCCGCCGCAGAAGCCCTACGCCCTACTCCCGGAAAACCACCGTTTCGCCGGCCAGGCCCAGGTATCGCTGCGCGACCTCGCCCTGGAGCCGATGATCCTGCTGGACGTGCAACCCAGCCGGACCTACTTCGTCAGCCTGTTCATCGAACTCGGCCTTTCGCCGAACATCGTCTTCAGCTCCCCTTCTATCGAGATGGTGCGCGGCATGGTGGGCCAGGGCTTCGGCTTCTCCCTGCTGGTCACCCGTCCGCACTCGGAATGCACCTACGACGGCAAGAAAGTGGTAATGGTCGACATCGCCGAACCCGTCGCCACCTCTGGTCTGGTTGCCGCCCGCCTGAAACGCGCGCAGCTGACCAAACCTGCACAGCTGTTTGTGGATTTCTGCCGGGAGCGGCTGGCGCAGAAGGTCGAGAAACGTTCGTAGTTGGCGCAGGTTGGGCAGGTCCCAGCGCAAAGAGGCCGGCCAAACGAGGTGAGCGGGTCGTGACTCAAAGGTCAGGGGTGGCGGGTTTGAGTATCACCCGATGCTGTGGTGAATCTTCCAGGGATGAGGACCACGAACGGCGCCAACAGCAACAGGTTGCCCAGCGCCACGGCCAGCCCCAGGCATGACCGCGATCACCCTTGAAACGGCCGCCGCTCAGCACCTTGAGGATGAGCACACCGATGCGATGAGCGAGCACGGTGAAAAAAGTCAGTGATGAAGGTCATTTCGTGAACGGGAGCTTCTAGTTGAAAGGATGGATTTCGACTGATTCTGGGACAAAAATCCCTTGGTGATTGCGGCTAGAAGATAATTGGCCAGCTTGCAGTTGTTCCTGCATTGCAGTGCTGCATGGCCGACAATCAGAAGATCGTACGCCGGTTCTTAGCGCTTCACGCAGACAAACAATGCATTCCCGGACGTACCGCCCCAGGGAGTGATCCGTTCGTAGTCATGCTCGAAGACGTGCACCTCGAAGTGTGGCTGCAACAGTTGCTGAAGCTCGGTGAAACTCAGGGCGACCATGGCGTGTTCGTCCTCCCAGGCCTGGGTCACCCCTGCTGCGGTCCTCTCGATGCTGAGGCGCAGCGCCTGCCGCTCGCCCTCGCCGCTGTAGTACCAGCCGGAACCGAAGGTAAAGTGGCTGCCCTCGTGCTCCACGGCATGGCGCACAAATGAGCGGTTGTCGATCAGCCGCTTGTCCACCGCGTTGAAGCAGAACACGCCGTTATCCTCAAGCGCGCCGTGCACGCTGGCCAAGCACACCCGCAGTTGCTCCAGCCCGGCGTTGTAGTGGATCGAGTAGAGGAAGCAGGTGACCAGATCCAGCGGCTCGCCCACTCGAAATCCCGCCATGTCCTGCCGACTGAACTGTGCCTCGGGACAGCGCAACTGGGCGATATCCAGCATCGGCTGATTGATGTCCAGGCCGGCACTGCGGTAGCCGAAGTCGAGGAAATGGCGCACGTGCGGCCCGGTGCCACAGGCAAGATCCAGGTGCCTGCGCCCCTGATTACCGAACAACTGGTGCAGCCGGCGCACGCCGTGGCTCTGCGCCCGGTAGTCGATGTCGGCGCACATCAGGTCGTAGTAAGTGGACAGGTCGGTGTACAGCGCGTTGGAGGACATAAGCAGCCAGAGGTTTGACGGGGGTTTCCGATCAGCATGGTACCTCAGCCCCGAGCGCTTCCCACCGAAAACAGACGTCCCGTACCAGCCGCTGGGAGCTGCTTCTTGCTAGACCAACGCCTTCCTCTCCGAGCGACGGCTGTACGAAGAGGTGCATCTGAACCTGGCCTATCGCTGGTTCTGCCGGCTGGGCCTGGAAGACGAATAAATCTATCCCCTTTTCGCGAGTCGTCGGCGACGACAGCATCATGACCGCCAATCAAAAATCCTCAGGCAGATCGAGAGTCACCTTGTCTGATTCGACGGATAAAGACCGGCAAGCCGTGCTATCAGAACACCAACATAAAAGACGCCTGAGAACTCTTCGACCATGACAAGTGAGCGGGCGTGGTTGGTCAATGGGAGAACATCACCGTAACCGGTGGTCGTGAGCGTCGTGAAGCTAAAATAGATCAGCTTGAAGAAAGTGCCAGGCTGTGTGAAGTCGAGGCGGCCGGGGCCGAATGAGCCCGCACTGGATATCTCGACCAGGGCATAGATAAAGGACCAAATGAAGGCCAGCATGATGTAACCCGCAAGCGCGCCATGCAGCTTGTCGGCTGTAATTGGTCCCCGCTTGAAAATATAGCGAAGCACTCCACCAAACGAGACGGCAAGAGACACCGCAAAAGTTATCCCGGCCAGGACAAGAATCGCGATACTTTCAGCCCACAACGCCGTCCATTGAAGGCCAACTCCAACCATCGCCAGACCCAGTTTGAGAATGAACCCCCACCGAGTCTGCCTGGTGGCGAGGGCGCCCACGAGTAGCACGATCGAAAACAGAATGCCGAGCAACGTGCGAGCGAATATGCCTTCCTCAAGAAAGGGAAACAGGAGGATCAATCCTAATAAGAGCAGCAATAGATAGGTGCAGGGCCCTAGGCCAATTACCATCTGAGCTAAATCCTCGTCGGATTCGGCATTGTCTTTCGGATTTGTCATAGCAGATTCCTGGAGACCGGACTAAGGCTCGTGACTTGACATTGCAAGATTGAGATCTGACTTGGCTTTAGAAGAGTCGGCGTTGGAAATTCTAGTCGCCAAACTCAGAAATATGGATTGCGCAACGAGCCGAGTCGAGCTTGAAGCAGCCGCCAGGTGGGAAGCGCCAAGGTACAGCCAACACGGTGGGAGCTGCCAACAACGCTGCCTTTGCCGAATGAATCCACTCCTGCAAACAGCCAGGTATTCGGCATCCTCCCTGCTGGATACAGGTATCCCACTCTCGGGCCCCTTCCCGCGCCAGTCGCCCCTGGAAAGGAAAGGGATGACTCGCCCGGATGGATCGAATCAGGCCTGCAGCCGGTTCACAGTCCTGCGCTGACCTCGACATGCTGGATTCCGGCACGTCGGAGCAGGTGCTTGCAGCGCTCGGAAAGGTGCACGACGCGAAGATGTTTTCCGGCTTTGGCATAGCGCTCGCGCAGGGTCGTCAGCGCGGCGATGGCGGAGTAGTCGACGAAGCTCAAGTGACGGCAGTCGAGGGTCACTTGCGGCGGATCGTTGGCCGGGTCGAACAGATTGAGGAAAGGCGTGGTGGAAGCGAAGAACAGCGTACCGTGCAAAAGATAGAGCTTGCTGCCATCGGCCTCCACATGAGTGTCGGCGTACAGTTCGCGGGCATGTTGCCAGGCGAAGTTGAGCGCGGCGATGACGATTCCGCACAGCACAGCCATGGCCAGGTCGGTGAACACCGTGATGACGGTCACCGCGAGGATCACCAGCACGTCGTGAAACGGCACCCTGTTGAGCACACGCAGTGAGGCCCAGGCGAAAGTCTGCTGTGCTACCACGAACATCACCCCGACCAGGGCAGCCAGCGGAATGCGCTCGATCAGTGGCGAAAGAAACAGTACGAACAGCAGGATCATCACCCCGGCGACCACGCCGGAGAGGCGACCGCGGCCGCCGGAGCTGAGATTGATCATGGTCTGTCCGATCATCGCGCAGCCGCCCATGCCACCAAACAGACCAGACACCATGTTGGCTGCGCCCAGGGTCACGCACTCGCGGTCCGGGTAGCCCCGACTTTCGGTGATCTCATCGGTGAGGTTCAGCGTCAGCAGGGTTTCCAGCAGGCCGACCAGGGCCATCAACACGGCGTAGGGAGCAATGATGCGCAGGGTTTCCAGGGTCCAGGGCACCACCGGCAGGGCCGCGCCGGGCAGACCGCCGGCGATGTGCGCCATGTCGCCGAGGGTGCGGGTCGGCAGGTCGATCAGATAGACCAGCACGCCGACGCCGAGGATCGCCACCAGCGCCGGCGGCACGGCGCGGGTCAGGCGCGGCAACAGGTAGACGATGGCCATGGTCAGCGCCACCAGCCCCAGCATCAGGTAAAGCGACGTGCCGCTCAGCCAGGTTTCGCCAGCTTTGAAGTGCTCCAGCTGGGCCAGGGCGATGACGATTGCCAGGCCGTTGACGAAGCCGAGCATCACCGGATACGGCACCATCCGCACCAGCTTGCCCAGGCGCAGCAGACCGAAGGCGATCATCACCAGCCCGCCCAGCAACACGGTGGCGAGCAGGTACTGCACGCCATGCTGTACCACCAGGGCGACGATCACCACGGCCATCGATCCGGCGGCGCCGGACACCATGCCGGGGCGGCCGCCGAACAGGGCAGTCAGAGTGCAGATGATGAAGGCGCCGTACAGTCCAACCAGCGGATTTAAATGGGCGACCAGAGCAAAGGCGATGCACTCGGGCGCCAGGGCGAATGAAGTAGTGAGTCCGGCCAGGACATCGGCGCGCAGGCGGGCTGGCTTCATGGCTTTCCTGAGAGGTGGGAGGGGATTACGGAAGGCGACGGATGTTACGGAATCGAAAGCGGTCCGGCCAGCCATTCTCCGGGCGACAGCCGTCGGATATGCGGGGGGAAAGGCCTGCCCTGCCAACTCCCCAGGGGCAGCTGCGCCGCCCTTGGCAAATGAATTGGCTTTGTCTGCGTTAGCTGTTGCCAGGAATCAACGGCCGGGCAGAGAACCTTGCAGCAACAGGGAGACGCCGAACTATTGCTCGCGGACCGGACCTTTTCGCGAGCAAGCTCGCTCCTACAGGAGAGGCATCACGTTGCACCACTCGACAGAGACAGATCCTATTCATTCGCCCCAACAAGGAAACGCGTCGCCTCAAGGGATACGGGTGACTCCGCGCGGTTGGTTGCTCCGCGGTCATGCGGCTACGAGGTAGCCGAAGACCTGGATCTCGATCAGGCACCCGCCCAGCCGGCTTTCGACACAGGCGCGCACGGGCTTGCGGTGGCCCTCCAACCAGTGGTCGTACACCTCATTGACCAGGTCGAAGTGCGCATAGTCGGCAATCCAGATCTGCACACGAATCAGGTCGTCCTTGGTCACTCCGGCCCGCGCCATGAGTGTGTCGATAGCCGCCAGGGCCTGCCGCGCTTGCTGCTGGACGCCCAAAGTGAGGTCTTCGGCCACCACACCTGCGGTTTCGAAGTGGCGGCCGTACCTGACCGCCATGGACATCCTGTTGCCTTCGTCGAATCGTTCGATCATGTCGTGTCTGCCTTGCAGTCCATATTGTGGCCCAAGCCGGCCAGCGTAAAAAACGCACCGGGCAGCGCTGCGAGCGAACCTGCCCGATGCAAAGGACGACCGTAACCGGACGTCACCCGACGGTTCTTTACAGCTGGTTGATGCACACCACCTTTGGCTGGGTCATTTCCTCGTAGGCGAAGCGCACGCCTTCGCGTCCCAGGCTGCCGTACTTGAAGCCGCCGAAAGGCATGGCATCGAAGCGGTAATCGGAGGAGTCGTTGATCATCACCCCGCCCGCCTCGATGCGCCGCGCAGCCCCCAGGGCCTGTTGCAGGTCGTTGGTGAAGATGCCGGCATGCAGGCTGTATTCGGGCTCGTTGGCCAGCGCGATGGCGTCCTCAAGGGTGTCGAAGGGTTCGAGCACCACTACCGGGGCGAAGACTTCGTTGCGCCACAGGCGACTGCCGTGGTCGACCTTTTCCAGCACGGTGGCGGCATAGCAGGACCCCTTGCGCTGGTGGCCACAGAGCAGGCGTGCACCCTCCCCCAGGGCTTCGGCAACGACCTGCTCGGTGTTCTGCGCAGCTTGCTCGGTGATCATTGGGCCGATATCGGTGTCCGGGCTGGCCGGGTTGCCGACGACCAGGCTCCCGGCCAGGGCGACGAAGCGGTCGCGGAACGCTTCATAGATCGAAGCCTGGATCAGCAGTCGTTGCGTGCCGATACAGTTCTGCCCTGCGGCCCAGAAGGCGCCCGAGGCGCAGGACTCGACGGCGGCCTCGAGGTTGCAATCCGCCATCACGATGACCGGTGCATTGCCACCCAGGTCCATGGCCAGCTTTTTCAGGCCGGCGGTACGGGCGATATTTTCTCCAGTAACGAATCCGCCGGTGAAGGAAATCATCCGCACCTCACGAGCGGCGACCAGGGCCTTCCCCAAGTCCGCGCCGCCGGTGGCCAGGGTGACCACGAACTCCGGCAGCCCCGCTTCCACCAGGCAGCCAACCAGTTTGATTGCAGACAGCGGCGCCAGCTCCGACGGCTTGAGGATGACCGCATTGCCGCCCGCAATGGCCGGGCCGAGCTTGTGTGCCACCAGGTTCAGTGGATCGTTGTAGGGCGTGATCGCCACGATCAGGCCCAGCGGATCACGCGTGAACCAACCCTGGCGGGACTCGGAGCCCTCGTAGGCATCGAAAGGCACCACCTCGCCGGCATTGCGTCGGGCCTCCTCCGCCGAAAGCTTCAGCGTATTGACGCAGCGTTTGACCTCCTTCTGCGCCTGTCGAATGGTCTTGCCGGCCTCCTGGACGATGAGCCGAGCGAAGGCTTGCGCGTCCCGTTCGACCAGCTGCGCTGCCTGTTCGAGAATCCGTGCCCGCTGATGGCGCGCCAGCGCGGCACAGGCGCGAGTGCCACGGCGCGCCTGCTCCAGCAGGCCGGGAACATCCGTCACACCCAGGCATGGCACGGAGCCGATGAGGCTGCCATCGAAAGGATTGAGTACATCGATCTGATCTTGTGCCACGGCCATCGCTACGGCGAGACGGGATACGTTCACGAGTCTTCTCCCCTTATTTCTTCGATACGGACTTGTGGATGGCGACGATGTCCGACAACAGCGCAAACGCGGTTTCGATCCGTCCGGCACCCGGGCCGGAGACGGTCACCGCACCCAGCAACTCAGTGTTGAAGGACACGGCGTTGGTCGCGCCGGAGATGCCTGCCAGCGGGTGGCTGTTGTCCAGCAGTCTGGCCTCGACGCTGGCGCTGACTGCGCCAGCAGCATTGCGGGTGGCGGAACCAATCAGCTTCCAACGTTCGCCGCTCTGCTGCGCACGCTCGATATCGGCGGGGCTCAGCGAGGTGATGCCGCTGCAGTTCACATCGTTGACGGTCAGCTTGGCGTCGAGCAGTTCGTTGGCCAGGATGACCACCTTCAGGCGCACGTCATGTCCCTCTACATCCGCCGTCGGATCGGCCTCTGCATAGCCGAGTTCCTGGGCCTTGCGCACTGCATCGGCAAAGCTCAGCCCCTCCTCCATGCGGGTCAGCACGTAGTTCGAGGTCCCGTTGAGGATGCCTTCGAACCCGGTGATCACTGCGCCGGGCAGGGTTTCCCGGGCCATGCGGATGACCGGGGTGCCGCTCATCACCGAACCCTCGTACTCGAAGCACACGCCGTTGCGCTTGGCCAGCGCCTTGAGCTCATCGGCATGCAAGGCGATTGGTCCCTTGTTGGTGGTGACTACGTGCTTGCCGCCTTCCAGGGCCCAGCGGCAGAAGGTGGTAGCGGGCTCGCCATCCACCGGATTGGTGAAGGTGGCCTCGGCGATGATGTCGGCACCGGATTGCTTGATGATGGTTTCGTTGAAAGCCTCGGCGGAACCGCCCGGCAACTGCGCGAAAGCGCCCTTGGAGCTCGGCAACTTGGCCAGTTCGGCGGCATCCAGCCCGTCACGAGCCATGATCGAGCCAAGGAACAGGTCGGTCACACCGACGATCTTCAGGCTCAAGCCCAGTTCTTTCCGCCAGCTCTGGTTACGTTCGGCGATCAGTTGCGCCAGGCCACGGTTAACACCACCAAAACCCACCAGTGCGATCTTGTATTCAGTCATCAAATTGCCTCCCATTCAGGCAGTTGCTCTATGGACACCAGACTAAGAGGGAGGCCCTGTCAGTTGAATATGGCTATCTGCTGTATTTATTGGTCGTTTTGACCATTGATGAAAACTTTCCACAAGCTTGAAAGTTGCGCAGCCGAAAGCCCCAGGCTTGCTGGAAAGTTGAACGGTCTTTACTTGCTGAAATGGGTAATAGCGACGAAACAGGGAACGGCCACGGCATGGCGCCAAGTTAGATACCGCGGGGCTGCACGGGAGGGTCGATTAAACCAGGCGAGGACTTCTATTCATGTTGGCCATATCTGTGCGATCAAGCCCTGGAAGTTGGCTAATCGACGAAGGCGATAGCCAAGTAGGTTGGCGTCGGGACTGCAAAACTTGATATCTGGCATGACGAGGTAAGTGTCTTGGCCAAGGCATGTTGGGTTTCGCTCGACTCAGCGCCAACCCACGCACTATGACTTTCACGTCAAACTCAAATGACGGACGAGAGCACGAAAGAGGTGACGGTATTCTCGACTCCGGGCATGGCGGATATCTCCTTCCATACATTGTGGACGCGCTCGGGGCTCGAGGCGCCGACGCGGACCATGAGGTCGAACTCTCCACTCATCACTTCGCATTGGACGATTTCCGGGATGGCGCCCAAGGCTCGCAAAACTTCGTCCCCGCGCATGCGGTCGTAGCGGTAGACGAAGATCACGGCGCTGATCTGGGACGATTGCCTGCGTCCGTCGCCCTCAATAATCGTGTAGCCCTGGATGGCTCCGTCACGCTCCAGCCGCTCGATCCGCTGACGCACGGCATTGCGCGACAGATTCACCTTGGCAGCCAGCTCGGCGTGGGCGATCCGCGCATTAACGGTGAGTTCCGCCAGGATGCGCTCATCGAGTGGATCCAGTATTCGCTTCATCGCGCGCCCACCTGCATCACAGCTCAGCCAACGCCCTGGCAATGGTATCCAGATCGCCCACCCGAATTGACTGCGGGTGGCCAGCGCGCCGCCCCGGGGCCGAGACAGGCGCGGCCATGACACCCAACCCAGCGAGCAGTGCCGCCGACTTGACCGGTGAAAACTCACCCAGGGTCACCATGGGCGTCACCATGCTGCGCCGATAGAGTCGCGCCGCGAGGACTCCCGTGGCCGTGTGCGGGTCGATGACATAGCCGGTATCGCGGAACAGCGCGGTGATCTCATCGATGGTCTGCTCATCGGTCACGGCATAGGAGTCGATGAGCATGCGCGCCTGCAGCCAGTGTTTGTTGGCGATGCTCAGCTCACCGGTAGTTTCAAAAGAGTCCATGAGTGCCCTGACGGCCTGGTCATCATGACCGTAGAGCTCCCAGACAAAGCGCTCCAGGTTGGAAAAGATGGAAAAGTCCATCGCCGGAGAGACGGTCCTGTTCGCTTGCCGCTTCGAGTACTGGTTCTTGTGGACGAACTGGTGCAGGGCATCGTTGCGGTTGGTGGAGATGATGATCTGGTTGATCGGCAGGCCCATCTTCTGGGCGATGTACCCGGCATACACCTCAGCGAAGCTGGCGGCCGGAATGCTGAAGCCGATGGGCCGCACGCCCCCACCCAACTGCAGCGCGGCATGGAAGTAGAGGACGATCTGGGCCATCACACCGACCCAGTTGGTGGAGTTGAAGCCGATGGCCCGAACATTGGCCAAGGGCCATTGGCGGAACAGCTGAGCGACCATGGCCTGGCAATCGTCGAAGCTGCCATCTACGGCGAAGGCCAGCACCCTGGCCGGGTCGGCGTCCTGCAACTCGTTGAGACGATCCTCCGGCACGCCGTTGCTCGGATACAGCACCATGACCCGGCTCTGCTCGCAGCTTCCGAACGCTTCTATCGCGGCAAGCCCGGTATCGCCGTTGGTGGCACCCACCACGACCGCCTGTTGCTGGCGCCGATCGAGGAAGTAGCTCACCAGGCGAGCGTGCAATTGGGCGGCGAAGTCCTTGGAGGCCCGGGTTGGGCCATGGAACAGTTCCAGCACCCATTCGTTCCGATCCACCTGGTGCAGCGGTGCAATGGAGCGATGGCCGAAGGCGCGATAGGTGTCCTTGAGCAGGCCTTTGAGATCGTCCTCCGGAATCGCCTGGCCAACGAAGGGGCTCATGACGCGCCAGGCCAGCTCATCGAAAGGCAGCCACGACCAGTAGGTGACCTCCTGGGCGCTGAACACCGGCAGGCTCGCCGGGACGTACAATCCGCCGTCTTCGGCAAGCCCGGACAGGACCACGGTCTCGAAGTCCGCACGCACGGCAGCGCTTCGTGTACTCACATAGTGCATGTTTAACTCCGACCACTCATTTGTATCGATGGGTCTGCGCCACCAGCCAGGTCGAGAACGTCATCGCATCAGGATGCAGATCCGCCCCGGAACTGCGCACCAGGTAAAAGGACTCGCTGGCCTCGATCCTCTGGGTGAAGGGCTCCACGAGGCGCCCCTCCCTGAGCAACTCCTCCACCATTGACGACCGAGCCAGTGCAATGCCCTGCCCCAGTTCGGCCATGCGCAAGGTGGAAATGAGGGTGTCGAACTGCATACCGGTGGAATAGTCGACATCGTTCGCGCCGACCCTCTTCAGCCAGTAGCCCCAGCCCTCCTCGTAGCCCAATACGTGCAGCAGCAGGTGGTTGGCAACGTCGGCGGGCTCGCGGAGCGGCGACTGCGCCATCAACTGAGGGGAGCAGACCGGGAACAGCGTGTCCCAGGTCAGGCGCTGGGAGACCAGCCCCGACCACTGGCCGTGGCCCCAGCGGACTTCCATGTCGTCCTCGCCGTCCAGTTCCTTGACCCACAGGTTGCTGATGTAGCGAATGTCCACGTGCGGGTGCGCCTGACGAAACTCGGCAAGCTTGGGTGCCAGCCAGTGGACGAGGAACGCCAGGCTGCCGCGAATCTTGATCGGCCGCCGCTTGTGCTGGCCGAAGATCTCGTTGGTGCCGACCGCCAGCCGGGTGATTGCGTCCTGTACCACCGGCAGGTACGACTGCCCCTCTTCCGTGAGACTCAAGCCCCGTGGCAGGCGCTTGAACAGCGCCACGCCCAGATGACTTTCCAGCTGGCGAATCTGTTGGCTCACGGCGCCCTGGGTCAGGTGAAGCTCCTCGGCCGCATGGGTGAAGTTCAAACTCCGCGCGGACACTTCGAACGCACGCAGCCAGTTCAGTGGAGGCAAGGCCTTCTGATTCATGCTTGGCACCTCATGGCATTACCCCTCACTGAAAAGACTGGACGCGCAGGCTAACTCAACGCCGTTCAGGCCGCCTCCGGCGCGCTGATCGGCGCAGTGCCCGAAGACAACCGACGCTCACGACTCTTGCGGGTGATGTAGAAGACGAAATAGCACCAGGCAATGAACGGCAGGCCGAAGTAGAGGGCAACCCGCTGTGCCGGATCGAAGGCGATGCCCACACAGGCCAGGGTACAGCAGAACAACGCCCCTAGCGGGACCCAGGGGTAGCCACGGACACGAAAACTGAGGTCCTTGATGTCTCCGCCGTTGGCGACGAACTGGCGACGGAACGCCATCTGGCTCGCGGCGATGCTCATCCAGACCACCACCACCGCAAGGCCCGAGATGGAAACCAGGGCGAGGTAGATGGTGTCAGGTGCGAATACGCTGCTCAATAGCGAAGCCCCTGCGCCAGCCATGCTCACGACAATCGCGGTGAAAGGCGTGCCCTGGCGGGTCAGCGCGCCGAAGCGTCGGGGCATGTGCCCCTGGTCACTCAAGGTCCAGAGCATGCGCGAGGCCGCATAGAGCCCGGAGTTGGCCGCCGAGAGCAGCGCGGTGATGATCACGAAGTTCATGATGTCGGCGGAGTACGGGATGCCGATGAACTCGAATACCGTCACGAATGGACTTTCCACCAGACCCGCCTGTTCTCGCGGCAGGAGGGTCGACAGGACGAAGATGGTGCCGACGAAGAAGATCGCCAGGCGCACCACGGTCGTGCGGATGGCCTTGGGCACATTGCGTTGCGGGTCCTTCGTTTCGCCCGCGGCGATACCGATCAACTCGGTCCCGGAAAACGCGAAGGAAACTGCCAGCAAGGTCATGGCGATAGACATGAAGCCCGTCGGGAACAGTCCCTCGCGGGTGAAGTTGCCAAGGCCGATACTGTGCGCCTGCTCCACTTCGAACAGGCCAACGATCGCCCCGGTACCCACCACCAGGAAGGCGATTACGGTCAGTACCTTGATCAGCGACAGCCAGAACTCCGTCTCGGCGAACAGCTTGACCGAAACGACGTTGGTAAGGAACACCACGGCGGCGAACATCGCGCTCCACACCCATACCGGCGTGTCAGGGAACCAGCGCACCATCAGGATACCGGCGGCGGTGAACTCCGACCCGATCGCCACCGTCCAGGTCAGCCAGTAGAGCCAGGCGACCGTATAGCCAGTGCCAGCCCCCAGATACCGGGTGGCGTAGGTGCTGAACGAGCCGGTTTCCGGCATCTGCACAGCCAGCTCACCCAGGCACATCATCACCATGTAGACCATGACTGCGCCGATGATGTAGGCGATCACGGCACCCAGCGGCCCCGCCTGGTTGACGGTATAACCCGAAGTCAGGAACAGCCCGGTCCCAATGACACCGCCCAGCGCCAACATCACGATATGGCGCGTCTGCATTTCCTGCTTGAATCCCGGACCCGGTGCACTTTTATCCGTTGTTATAGGTGTGGACATAATGAATTCTCATGAAAGTTTTAAGGGCAAGGTAAGTTTCTGCATTGAACTTGTTGGCAGAACAAAACTGATTGCCGCCGGGTATTGTTATTATTCCTTTTCATGAATTCCCACTGGCCTTCCCGCCAGGGGCCTCAAGCGTCGAACGTCAGATTTCCACCTCAGTGCGACGTTCGGTCTGGGTATTTTTCGAGTTGGATTGGCTGTCGTTACGAAGTTGCGCTCTTGTAAAATCAAAAGCCTGTTTGAGATCTGCCAGAAGGTCTTCCGTTTCTTCGATTCCCACCGAGACTCTCACCAGGCCTTCGGAGATACCCAGCGCCAGGCGTTCTTCCAGGGTGTTCTCCACATGGCTGGTGGTCCGCGCCGGACCGTAGATGGTTTCGACGGCACCCAGGTTGCCGGCGCAATGGGCGTACTGCAGGCGCGGCAGCAGAACCTTCACCGTCTCCATCCCGCCGATCACCACGAAGCTGACGATGGCACCGAAGCCCTGCATCTGCGCACAAGCCACCGCGTGCCCCGGATGACTGGGCAGGCCCGGATAATTCACTGACTCCACCAGCGGCTCCGTGCACAGGTATTCCGCCAGGGCACGAGCGCTCTGCTGTTGCTGGCGCAGACGCAGCGCGAGGGTCTTCATGCCCCGAATGATCAGGTAGGCGGAGAAAGGATCGAGGGATGCCCCGTTGATCTCCCGGTAGTGACGCACCTTTTCCATCAGCGTCTCGGCGCCGCAGACCAGCCCGCCGAGCACATCGCCGTGGCCGCTGAGGAATTTCGTCGCGCTGTGCACCACCACATCCACGCCCAGGGCGAGCGGGTTCTGGTTCAGCGGCGTGGCGAAGGTATTGTCCGCCACCACCAGGGCTCCGGCACGCTTGGCGGCCGCCACCAGACGCTTGATGTCGAGGACTTTCAGGGTCGGGTTGGTCGGCGTTTCCAGGTAGAGGACATCACAGCCGCGTGCGATCTCCCGCTCGATGGCCTCGTGGTCGAGGGTGTCACAGAGAGTGACCTCCACGCCCATGCGCGGCAGGAACTCCTCGAAAATCTTGTTGGTGCCTCCGTAGCTGTCACGCGTGGAAACTACGCGGCCACCGCTGGCCAGGAAGGTATGCAATACACCACTGATCGCCGCCATGCCACTGCTGAAAGCAACTGCGGACTCTGCATTTTCCAGTTCGCAGATCTTGGCTTCGAGTGTTGCGACAGTCGGATTGCTCATCCGGCTATAAATAAAACCGGGAGACTTGCCCAGCGCAACGTCATACCACACATCAATATCGTCATAGCCATAGGCGGCACTGACTACGATTGGAGTTTGAGTAGCATTGTAGGGGTGCGTGATCTGCTCACCGCCCCAAACTGCTTTAGTGCTCTTGCCCGCACCGCCAATTTCAGAAACTTCAGTCTTGCTCTTCATTGATGTTTCCCACAATCGATAATGACAAGCTCATAAGTTCAAGAGTTGTCCTGGCGCCAATATAGGTAAACGCCAGCGATCTGAGAAACGATGTTATCGGGGCCAAAGGGTCGCTTTTTTTAATGGCTGCGATGGATTGTTGAAGGTCGCACTCGGGCATTTCCATGAGCAGCGCACCCTGCGATGCAAAGCTACCCCAGGCGCTCCTGCAAACGAAAAAAGCCCCGTCGAAGCGGGGCTGAATAAAGGAGCAGGAAGCGGCGTCTGGCTTAGAAGACGTACTGGGCGCGGACTACGAAGCCATCGCCGTCGTCATCGCCATTGGCGTTGGTGGCGTTGTCGACCTTGGTCATGACGTAGTAGCCGCCGATCTTCACCGCTTCGTTGGCGTACCAGTTCACACCCAGGTTGTGCACCTTGGCTTCGACGTCATCGATGTTGGCGAAGGCGCCGTTGTCGTCTTCCGCGCTGATGTTGTCGTAGCGGTAGAACACCTCCCAGGCGCCCATCTGCTTGTTGGCAGGCTTGATCTTGTCGAACTTGCCCAGCTTGTAGTCACGGGCTTCGCCGGTAAGGGTGTAGGCGAGCTGGACGTAGTAGCCATCGGCGTCGATGTCTTCGCGGTTGGCCGCGTCGGCTTCCACCTCACGGGTGATGTACTCACCCTGGATGGAGAACGGACCGGTGGCGAAGGCGCCCTCCAGACCCAGGGCGCTGTCGGTGTCATAGGCGCCGGACGGGGTGTTGTTCGCACCAGCCAGGACCAGGCGGTTGCCGTTGGTGCCGGCATCCTGGCCACCGTCGGTGCTCACGCCACGCATGCCCAGTCGGCTGCGGATACGGCCATCGTAAGAGGTTTCGGACAGATCGCGCTGGGCGTAGTTGACGCCGAGGTGCAGCACGTTGCCAGCTTCATGCATCGGGGCAAAGACACCACGCAGGTTGAATTGCTTGACGCTGTCACCGTCGTCAGCCGCGTTGTTCGGATCCTTCGCGATGACGCCGGCCGAACCGTACAGGGATGCGCCGTAGGTGCCGGCAACCTGGATGCCCATGCCGCCGTCGTGGGCGTTGGCCCAGTCGACCAGGTCATAGGCCGCGTTACGCTCCTGGGCAGTGACCCACTTGGAGCTGGTGGCTTTTTCCAGGCCGAAGTCGGGGTCGAAGCGGCCCATCTTGATCACAACCGGGTTGAAACCGGTGTAGGCGATGGAAGCTTCGTCGAAATAACCGTCTTCTTTACGGTTGTCACCGCCGGCGTTATGCGAGAAGTCGTAGTTGATCTGGTAAGCCCAGTCGGTGAAAGCGACACCGCCCAGTTCCAGGAAGGCGCGACGGAAATAGCCGGCATCGGCGGTGTCGCCGTTCACGGTGTAGAAGCCATCGAAGCGGCTGTAGTCAGCCTGCAGACGACCGCCCAGCTTGAAGCTGAAAGCCTTGTCGGTAGTGCCAACTTCAAGGCCGCCTTTGGTCTTGACGACGATGTCGGCACCGTCAGTGGTAACGGTACCGGCGAAAGCCTGGGCGGAAATGGCCAGGGCCATGGCGCTGGCGGCAAAACCGGCGAAGTGCTTACGGATCATCGAAGAATTCCCCTATTGGTCTTTAGCATTAGAAAACACACGAGCGCTGGGCTCATCGGTGCTGGTGGGGAATCTTGGCGGCGCCTTATTTCAGTGCGGTTGCTCTAATATAAATATTTTGTGACATGGGAACTTTTTTACTCCGAATTCATATAAGCCTCGAACCGCTCTGCCACAGGCATTTGCGCTGCTTTCAGGGTTCAGACGGGCAGATCGGAAGGGAAACAGGCAGGTTGCGATATCCGCAAATCGCAACTACCAGGCGGGGGCGCGCCTGGACACCCAGGATAGGTGGGGCGGCGCTCCGCTGAGCTTGAGATACCCATCACCCCATCCCATCCGTCATCGATGGGAGTCACTGCGCCCAGAGGCCAAATCGCCTCAGGAGGAACCTCGGCGCTGCTCGGCCAACTTGGCAGCGAGCGTGTCCAACTCGGCGTCTTCAACTTCCGGGAGGTGACGCAACACGCCCTGGGTCAGCCTCATCTGCTTGATGAAGCGCCGGCAATTGCGGCAGAGCATGAGATGGCGGCGCACGGCCATGCGCTCACGAAAGCTCAATTGTCCATCGAGGAGATCGCTGGACTGGGCAACCAGTTCCTTGCAGCTCAGCATTGGCCTGTTTCCTCGAAATGCTCCAGCGTGGCGAATACCTTCAAGCGCCCACGATGCAGAAGGACCCGGACATTGGAGAGCGATATCTCCAATAAATTACAGATCTCCTCCAACTCCAGGCCTTGTCGCTCGCGCAGCAACAGCACGCTTCGCTGCATCTCGGAAAGGCTGAGCAGGGTCTTTTCCAGGCACTCACGCAACTCCTCCTTCGTCAGCAGGGCTTCGGGCGAATCCTCGTGCCAGGCAAACGGAGCGGTGAGCCAGTGGCCATCCTCTGCGAAGCGTGAATCACCCACGCTGCCGTGAGGGGCTGGCAGGTCGTCGAGAAGCACTTCGCGGCGGTTTTGCTTGAGGCGGCTGCGCGCAGTGTTGGCGACGATGGTCAGCAGCCACGTCTTGAGGCTGGAGCGCTGCTGAAACCCTTCCAGGTTGCGCACCACCGCCAACCAGGCGTCCTGCACCACCTCTTCGGTGTGGCGCTGGCCCACGATGGCATAAGCGACGGCGCGCATGGCGCCTTGATAGCGGCCGATCAGCTCACGATAGGCCTGCTGCTCCCCGGCCAGGAGCCGGGGCAGCAGGTCGGTGTCGGCTGGGCCTTCCATCAGCGCTTGCGCAGGATCACGCTGCCGATGGAGTAACCGGCGCCAAACGAGCTGAGCACGCCAAGGGCGCCGCTGGGCAGGTCATCCTGGTGTTTGTGGAAGGCGATAACCGAGCCGGCAGAGCTGGTATTGGCGTAGGTGTCGAGGATCACCGGCGCCTCCTCGGGCTCGGCATCGCGACCGAGCAGCTTGCGGGCGATCAGCAGGTTCATGTTGAGGTTGGCCTGGTGAAGCCAGAAACGCTTCACGTCACCAACGTTCAACTGGTTCTCCCCCAGATGCGCGGCGATCAGCTCGGCGACCATCGGGCACACGTCCTTGAACACCTTGCGGCCTTCCTGCACGAACAGCTTGTCGCGAGCGCCGATGCCCTCCTCCGCCGCACGGTTGAGGAAGCCGAAGTTGTTGCGGATGTTGTTGGAGAACTGCGTCAGCAGCTTGGTGCCGACCACGTCGAACTGGTGTTTGGAGGTGGCCTGGTCGGCACGCTCGATGACCACCGCGGTAGCCGCATCACCAAAGATGAAGTGGCTATCGCGGTCGCGGAAATTCAGGTGGCCGGTGCAGATTTCCGGGTTGACCATCAGGATGGCGCGAGCCTGGCCGGTCTTCACCGCATTGGTGGCGGCCTGGATACCGAAGGTCGCCGAGGAACAGGCCACGTTCATGTCATAACCGAAACCCTGGATGCCAAGGGCAGCCTGGACTTCGATGGCCACCGCCGGATAGGCGCGCTGCAGGTTGGAGCAGGCGACGATCACACCGTCGATATCGGTCGGCGACTTCCCAGCACGCTGCAGGGCCTCCTTGGCAGCCACAACGGACATTTCGCAGAGAATGCCCCACTCGTCGTTGGAGCGCTCAGGAATGCGCGGCACCATGCGCGTGGGATCCAGGATGCCGTCCTTGTCGACCACGAAACGACTCTTGATGCCGGACGCCTTTTCGATGAAGCCAACACTGGACTCTGCCAGCGCTTCGATTTCGCCACGTTCGATGGCCGCCGCGTTCTCGGCGTTGAAGGCCTGCACATAGGCATTGAACGAGGCCACCAGTTCTTCGTTGGAGATGCTGTTGGGCGGGGTATACAGGCCAGTGCCACTGATCACGACGTTGTGCACGCTCGATCCTCTCGATACAGGGCCACTTCTTCGAGCAGCCGGATTAGGCAATCAATTGCGGGCCGAAGCATTCGACCCGCAACAGCAAACGGTCAGCCCGCACTGCGGGATGAAAAGCGACGAATCTCGTGGCCACAGCGCTTCGCTATGCCGCGCAAAGGGCGAGGATAAGCAGGCGGAGCGTCCACTCCTGGATGCGAAGGGTAACTCCAGAAACGGCACATGGCGACGGGGACTTTCGCCAGAATTGCGCCTAAATGGACTGGATAAACGGTCGAAGTTCGACTAGCGGTCCACATTTGATTCGCCACATCTCACGCTGGGCGACATGCAGCCGGACGTCTGTCCAGGCAACATCTCGGCCGCAGGGTTATCTGTGCGCACGGCCAGAATCAGCGGCAACGTTTCAGATCGACGTCGCCTACGAACGGATTGCCGTGGCCCATGACGCAGGCCACCCGCTGATTGCGGTTGCGCTCCCAGGCCTCCACCGGGTACTGACGGTTCCAGGCGTTGTAGAGCTTTCGATCCTGGCTGGATAGGCGCAGGCCGTAACGGTCGCTCATATAGAAGTACGTGCGCGCGATCATCCCGCGGATCTGCTGGCGAGGCATCGCCCTGCGCGCCTTGAAGTCCACCACCATGGGGCAGGCGCCGTATTGGCTGGGCTTCTGCGGCAGCCAGGCGAAGCGGTAGTTGCTGCGGTCACCATTCACCTCGCCGATGCTCGGCACCAGGTTGTGCAGGTCCGCTTCGGCGCGTTGGTAGGTCGCGTCGTTCTCGGCGCAATGCTTGCGCCCTCCCCGCTGCCAGCACTGGCGCTGGTGGCCGATCACCCAAGCCGGGACGATGTGCTCCCACTCGATCCGCTTGGCCCGCTCAGGTGCCTTTCTCGGCACATAGCCGCAGCTCTTGAGGTCAACGCGGTTGCCCTTGTAGCGACAGCCGCAATAGAACTCGACCGGATGCGGCGCATAGAGCTTCCAGGCGACTTTCTTCGCTTCCTTGAACGTGCGTGGGGCGGAGGCTTCGGATACTGAGGAAAACAGCAGGCAAAACAACAAGATAATTCGAATCATCAGGCGCGGACTTCCCGGTACAGCGTCAGAGGGGAAAAGACTGACAACAGATTTTTCCTTTGGTTTGGTTGCCATCAGACCGCGGCAATTGGTATCTGTATAAATATACAGTAATTCGGGAAAAGTCCTATGCCTGTATCAGCCCCAATCCGATTGCCAATACCGGAGCAACCCGTGCCCTCGTCGATCCCCGTGCCCTACCAACTGCCGCTGCCTTTCCCGCCGCGCGGCCAGGTCCAGCCGCTGCTGGCCAGCCGGCACCTGCACTGACTGCCTCCAAGGACTGCACCAATGCTGGACATACGCCAGTTGAAATACACCGTGAGCCGCATGGCACCGGAAGACATCCGTGAAGCAGTGGAAGAACTGCGCCTCGAGGGCCTGGTGACCGACGGCAAGACGCCCTTCGGCCGGCTGCATTTCAACACCTGCCTCGCCGAGATCGAGGCGCTGTTCCAGCGCGCCGGCTACCACCGACAACTGGACGTGGTGGGTTATCAGGGACAGGTCTATGCACTGTTCGATCCGGCCCGCTGGGAGCCTGTGCAGGTGTTGAGATGGCTGAAGGAGTACGTTGACTCGCGCCAGGCGCTGGCCTGAATCAGCGGCGCTGGGCGTATGCCATGAACAAGCCGCTGCCGACAATGATGGCAATGCCCAGCAGGCCGACCTGGTCCGGCGCGTGGTTGAACATGAACAGCCCGAGCAGCCCGGCAAAGACGATCTGCCCATAGCCGAACGGAGCCAACAGCGGCGGCGACGCGTGGCGGAACGCCTGGGTCAGCAGCATGTGCCCGCCCATGCCGCAGATGCCCAGCGCCAGCATCAGCAAGCTGTGTTCGAGGGTGTCTGGCAGATGCCAGAAGAACGGCACCAGAGCGCTCATGATCAGCGTATTGGTCAGGCCGGTGATGAAGTTGCTGGTTGCAGCGCTATCACTGCGGCTGAGAATGCGTGTGGCCAGTTGATAGAACGCGAAGCACACCGCCGCCGCCAACGGCAGCAGGATGGCCGGGGTGAACAACGCTCCGCCCGGTCGCACGATCAACAGCACCCCACCAAACCCCACCAGTACCGCCGCCCACTGCCCGCGCGACACCCGTTCACGCAACAAGGGCACCGACAGCGCCGTGACCAGCAGGGGCGCCAGGAAGATCACCGATGTCGCCTCGGCCAGCGGGATGTAGCGCAGCCCAGTGGTAAACAACAGGCTCACGCCGATCAGGCACAGCGCCCGCACCACCTGCAGCAATGGTCGTTTGGTGCGCAACACGCGTCCGCCTTCGCGTGGCAGCAGGAACCCTGCCATCAACAGCGTATGCACCAGATAGCGCACCCACACCACCATGACGATGGGATAGAAGGCCGACAGGTACTTGGAAATAGCGTCGTGACTGGAGAACAGGAAGGTCGCCAGGCAGACCAGCACGATGCCTTTCAGAGGCTGGTCGATGCGCTGCGGCACGGGGCTCGGGGAACTCATGGGGCGGTCCGAAAGGTCTGCCAGGAAGGGCTTGGTAGCAGACTAATGATTAGGCGACTCAAGATATCGGCTTAGCTGATGTGACTCAAGGGGAAGGCTAGTGCAGAACCTGTGGGGCGAGGAGAACGCCGGGTTCTTGCTCGCGAATAGGCACCTTCGCCAGCACGCTGGCTCCTACAAGGAATCCAGCCGGCCCCAGCACTTAACGCGAACAGCGCCCATTCATGCACCCCGACAACGAACGTCCCTCAAGCGGCGCAAGCACTTCGTCACCCGACCAAAGGGCGCTGCGAAAATGCCAATTTCGCTGTAACAATGCATCACTCGCACCCGTGGCCTGTACTGCAGGCCTCATGCCTGCTGTCGCCAGCGACTGGCATGCATTGTGCGGGTAGAAGTCCGAATCCCGCACAATCTCCCTGGATGCATCATGGACTCCTTACAACTTCTGGCCGACAAGGGCCTGCTCCTCTCCGACACCATCACCGCGAGCGGCCATTTCCTGCACGTCTCGCCCAGCCAGAGCGACCAGCTCGGCTATGCCCCTGACGAACTGCAGGGCCAGAGCATCGAGCAGATCTACACGGCCGAGTCCGTGCACGCCTTGCACCAGCTCTTTGCCAACCCGCCGGCTGACGAGCGAGTACAGGACCTTGAGCTGACGCTGATCCGCCATAGCGGCGGCCTGCTGCCGGTGCTGGCCAGCGGCATCCTCGAATGGCGCGCCGTGCATGCGCCCCGCCTGCACCTGATCAAGATGCCGCTGGGCTCGCTGAGCCGCCGCATGAGCGAGCTGCAGAATGCCAACGAGGTCATGAGCCAGATGCTCTATAGCGCCAAGGTGGCCTACTGGTGTATCGAGTTCGCCGAGTCGGTGGACATCAACCAGACACCCGATGAGATCGTCCGCCAGGTATTCGAGAACCGCTCCTACTGGCGCATGTGCAACCGCGCCATGGCCGATGTTTACGAGATGCCCGCAGACGTCGACTTCAACCAGCAGCCCGTGCGCCTTTACTGGCCACGCAGCCCCGCGAACGAAGAGTTCGTGCGACGCTTGATCGAGACCGATTTCTGCGTCGACGGCGCACTGTCGGTAGACCGCCGTCACGATGGCTCACCGGCCTACGTGGAGAACGACGTACGCGCGGCGATCCACAATGGCCGCCTGCTGCGCATGTGGGGCAGCATCCGCGACGTCAGCCAGGAACTGCGCATGCAGCACGACGCCGAGCAGCGCATCGACGCCCTGCGCCGCGTGTTCGACGCAGTACCGGATGCGGTGCTGGTCATCGACGAAAACCTGCAGCCGCAGTGGCGCAACGCAGCCTTCGAATACACCTTCGGCATCACCCAGGGCGCCAGCATCGCCCATGCCCTGCTTGGCCACTCGCTGCCCGAGCGCACCTGGCACAGTTTGAGCCTGCCTGATCTCAGCGGGCACTCACGGCGGTTCAGCGTCCATTGCTCGCGCATCCTCATGCAGGAAGGCGTGGCCTGGAAGGTGGCGGTATTGCGGGCCACCGAGCGCGCCGCCCGGCACTCCGGCGAGTTGCATCCATGATCGACAAGAGCCTCCTGCCCCCCCTGAAAATGGGGATGCGTTCGTCGGTCAACGTCAGCAGCGAGGTCCTCTCCGGGCTGCTGGAAACACCGGCGCTGCATGCCCTGCTGGATAGCTTCAGCGAAGCCATCATTCTGCTCGACGGCGAATCTCGCGTGCGCTTTCTCAACCTTGCCGCCGAACGGGTCAACCGCCTGTCCCGGCAGGACGTCGTGGGCCTGCCGAATGCCGAGTTCTTCCAGCGTTCGGCACTGGGTTTCGAGGACTTCCAGCAAGCCGTCGGCCGCGGTGGCAACAGCGCGCTAACCCGTTCCCGCGACGGCCGCATGTTCCTCACCAGCACTCAGGCGGTGCCCACCGGCGCCTATGAGAAGCCCTACACCCTGCTGGTACAGCGCGACTTCGAAGGACGCGAAAGTCAGCGCCGCTCGCCCGCGGCGTTCGCACCGGTGGAGAACAGTGGCCTGGGCGATCCGCAGGACAATGCCCTGCACCTGTCGCCCCTGCTCTCCAGCATCGCTGATACCGGCGTTCGCGCCTTCCGCCGTCGCGCCCGCCTGCTCCTGCTGGGAGAACCCGGCGTGGGAAAGACCGCCATCGCCCGGCATATCCACCGGGCGGCCGGCTGGGGTGACCGGCCGTTCATCCACGTCAACTGCGGGAGCATCCCGGAGACCCTCTTCGAGTCGGAGATGTTCGGCTACGAGCGCGGCGCCTTCACCGGCGCCTTGCAGGGTGGCAAGCGCGGCTATATCGAAAGCGCCTCGGGCGGCACGCTGTTCCTCGATGAGATTGGTGAGATCCCGCTGCACGTGCAGGCCAAGCTGCTCAAGTTCCTCGAGGACGGCAGCATCCAGTCGGTCGGCTCGCCCCTGAGCAAGACCGTGCAGGTCCAGGTGATCGCAGCGACCAACAAGGACCTGCGTCGTCTGGTGGAAACCGGCGAGTTCCGCGCCGACCTCTATTACCGGCTGGCAGTCCTGCCAGTGGAGGTCCCGCCCCTGCGCCAGCACCTGGAAGACCTGCCGGTGCTGATGGATATCCTGCTGATGCGCATCAACCGCGACCGCCAGCCCACCCTGCGGATCTCCAATGGCTGCCGGCAGCGCCTGATGAACTATTCTTACCCCGGCAACATCCGCGAGCTGGTCAACATCTTCGAGCGCCTGGCCGTGCTGGCCGACGACGAAGCGCAGGAGAACCACCTGCCTCCTGAGCTGCTGGGCCTGGCAACGCCGCTGCATGCCGGCCCCAACATCGTCCGCCACGAACCGGAGCCCCTGCCGGCGACCGTGCCGGCGACCGACGACGATGGCGGCGGCAACCTCAAGGCCCAGGTCCAGCGTTACGAGCGCCAGATCATCCTGCAAGCCGTGCAGAACTGCGGCAGCAAGCGCAAGGCTGCCCAGCAACTGGGTATCGACATCGGCACGCTGATCCGCAAGCTGCAACGCGACTGACCAGTCAGCACAAGGACGTGCCATCCGCCTCCCGTCTTACCGCCTCCCTCACCGCTGCAAGAATGCCTACAGCACTGGCTATTTCTGCCTACTTCAGCGCCTCAAAAAAAGATTAAATCCTTATATTTCAACAGCTTGAAAAGTTGGCACGGCATATGCTGAAGAGACTCCAGCCCATCTACCTGAATGGGGCTACGCACAAATGCCGATTGCGTGAATCGCAGCGGCAGCTCTGGAGGAAAAACAACAATGCTAATCACAGGTATCAAGAGCCGGCCGGTCTATGACCAGCTGACCCCCCTCCCCGGCGGTACCCGGCACATCGTCGCCGGCCAGGGAAGCGGCGGTCGCGCCATGCTGCGCCTGCTGGGTGAAATGGCCGGGCAGGGCCTGCATATCACCCTGCTCTACTCCCAGGAATCCTTCTCCGGACAGGACTTCCTCGCTGAGCTGCAGCAGCAGGACGTTGCCGAACTTCGCGTCTATGCCAGCAACCACACCCTGGTCGAAGCGCTTGACCAACTGCTGGGCGAAGCCCGCATGGGCACCCGCCTATACCTCTCCGGCTCGGAAAGCTTCATCGGCACAGCCATGCAAGTCGCCACCGCCTATGACCTGAACCACGACGAAGTGCTGCGCGAACACGCCGGAACCTTCGTGCGCCGCGTTTGGTGCGTGCATTGCGATACCTACACCGAGAACGTCACCAAGCGCGTTTACCAGTGCCCCGGCTGCCACCAGATGCTGGTGGTGCGAGACCACTACTCCCGCCGCCTCGCCGCCTTCCAGGCGGTCAAGGCTGATGCCGAAGTCCCCGGCGAGCTGCCGGAAGCAGAGGAACTCGACACATGAGCCAGAACAGCGGAACCCTGAGCGTCCGGGTCGCACGCATCGACACCGTTACCCCGGAAATCAAGCGCTTCACCCTGGTCCCGAAGGACGGCGGCCACCTGCCAGCGTTTTCCGGCGGCAGCCACGTGGTGGTGCTGATCCCCAACGGCCAGACCACCTACCGCAACGCTTACTCGCTGATGGGCTCGCCCTACGACTCCAGCGCCTACCAGATCGCCGTGCGCCGCGTCGAAAACGGCCGTGGCGGCTCCCGGCTGATGCATGACAAGGTGCAGGAAGGTGACCTGGTCGAGATCACCTCGCCAGCCAACCTCTTCCCACTGATCAAGCAGGCGCGGATGCACCTGTTCATCGCCGGTGGCGTGGGCATCACCCCGGTGATCTCGCAACTGGAGGAGCTGCGCCTGTCCAAGGTGCCGTTCGAATTGCACTTCGCCGTGCGCGGCCCTGAGCACGCACAGCTGGGCGAAGAGTTGCAGCGCACCTACGGCGACCGCGTGCATCTGTACCGCAAGGGCATCGAGCAGCGCCTGGACATCGCCGCCGTGCTGGCCGACCGCCCGCTGGGCAGCCACATCTATGTCTGTGGCCCGGACAGCATGATCGACGCCACCGTCGCCACCGCCCGCAAACTCGGCTGGACCGACAGCCACATCCACTTCGAGCGGTTCCTCGAACAAGGCAGCGCTGGCGAAGCTTTCAGCGTCACCCTCGCCCGCAGCGGCGCCACGGTCGAAGTCTCGCCGGACCAGAGCATGCTCGAAGCCGTGGAGGCCGCGGGGTTCGAAATGCCCTACCTGTGCCGTGGCGGCGCCTGCGGCCACTGCGAGACCCGCGTACTGGAGCTCGACGGCGAACTGATCCACAGCGACGACTGGCTCAGCGACGAAGAGAAGCAAGCCAACACCAAGATCATGCCCTGCGTATCCCGGGCCAAGTGCAGCCGCCTGGTCATCGACCTCTGAGCGCTGGAGAAAGAACCATGACGATCCACTTCAAGCAGCACGAAACCTTCCGCGACGACTACAGCTTCGCCAACAGCCCGGAATGCGTCGCGCGCCTGCCCTTCCCATTCCCGGACGACGAGTACATGTACTCGATGAACCTGGAGCCCCATGTGCCGGTGGGCGACGGCGCCCTGCGTGCGGCGTTCGACATCGACGAGCACTACATCAGCGAGTGCCGCGACCGCGCCATCACCCTGGAAAAGGACCCGGGCATGCACTACGTGGCAGCCCCGCACATGATGGAAGCGCAGTGGGACCTGCTCGAACTGATCATGGAATCCTACGCTCGCGACTACCCGGAGCACTTCAGCCTGACCCGCGACGGCGCGCGCTGGCACTGGGTGAACCGCCTGCTGGGCATCGACGACACCTTCACCTTCGGCGATACCTCCACCCTGCCCTATGAGCCGATGGAGTACATCACCCGCCAGGCCCAGGGCGACTGGATCCTCCAGGAAGAGCGCGACGCCATGCTCTACTGGGGCGCCGGCATCGCCACCCAGCGCGCCGACTACTCGCTGCGCTTCAACCTTGGCATGAGCTGGAACGAATTCCACGGCCCGGTGCCGCTGGTCAAGGAAATCGGCATGCTCGACCGCGCGCTGAAGTTCCTCCTGCGCCTGCGCGTCGGCCACCCGGTACGTCGCCTGAACTGGTCGCTGACCGTCAACCCGCGCCTGGAAGTCTCTGCCGAAAGCCTTCCGGAATGGGCGCCGGACCGCACCATCGTCACGCCGGAAAACGCCGGCCGCCTGGTCTACCTGCGCATCGAGCTGCAGCCCCTGCACCGCTTGCCGCGCAGCAACGCCATCGTGTTCCCGGTACGCACCTACCTCGTCAGCCTCGAGGAAATCGCCAACAACAACCCGGCCTGGGCCAAACGCATGCACCGCGTCCTCAAGACGCTCAAGCAGGACCTGGTCGACTACAAGGGCTTCACCCGTTACCGCGACGCAGCCGTGGCCTGGCTCGCGCAATTCGACGACGGCCGCAATGAGGAGGTCGCCAAGGCGGAATGACACCGCCGACCAGCCAGTGTGAAAACGCTCCAGCCATAACAACAAAGGCCCCATGAGGGGCACCGGCAGGCCCGCCTGCCGGCCGTGCAATCGACTGCCATTCAAACGAGGAAAAAACAATATGAGTGGGTCATCTGCAGCGCGTGCAACCGCTACGCTCGATCATGATGCCGAGCAGCTGAAGGCGCTTGGCTACAGCTCCAACTTCGAACGCAGCATGAGCCTGTGGGAAAACTTCTCCCTCGGTTTCACCTACCTGTCGCCCGTGGTTGGCGTCTATACCCTGTTCGGCCTCTGCCTGGCAGCAGGCGGCCCGCCGATGTTCTGGTCCTACCTGCTGATCGGTCTCGGCCAATTGCTGGTATGCCTGATCTTCGGTGAAGTGGTTTCGCAGTTCCCCATTTCCGGTGGTGTCTACCCCTGGGCCCGTCGCCTGGTCGGCAAGCGCTGGGCATGGATGGTGGGCTGGGTCTATGCCTGGGCGCTGTGCGCCACCATCGCCGGCGTTGCCGTCGGTGCCGGGCCATACCTCGCGGCCATGCTCGGTTTCGAGTCCAACTCCAATGCCAACATCTACATCGCCCTAGGGCTGATCCTGGTCTCTACCGCTCTGAACCTGGTGGGCACCAAGTTGTTGGCGCGGGTGGCCATGTTCGGCTTCCTCTGCGAACTGGTCGGCGCCATCCTGGTCGGCGGTTACCTGCTGGTCTTCGAGCGTCACCAGCCATTCAGCGTGCTCTTCGACACCTTCGACCTGAACGTCAACGGTTCCTACCTGCCCGCCTTCCTCGCCGCCTCCCTGGCTGGTCTGTTCCAGTACTACGGCTTCGAGGCTTGCGGTGACGTGGCCGAAGAAACGCCGAACCCGGGCAAGCGCATTCCCAAGGCCATGCGCATGACCATCTACATCGGTGGTGCTGCTGCCATGTTCGCCTGCCTGGCACTGATCCTCGCCGTACCGGATATGCAGAAAGTGCTGGCTGGCGAAGACACCGACCCGGTATCCACCATCCTCTCCAACGCCTTCGGCCCGATCGGTTCGAAACTGGTGATGGGCGTGGTGATGGTCTCCTTCATCTCCTGCGTGCTCAGCCTGCAAGCCGCCGCCAGCCGCCTGTTGTTCGCCTATGCGCGTGACGAGATGATCGTCGGCAGCTCGGTGCTCAAGCGCCTGTCGGCCAACCACGTGCCCTCCGCAGCCCTGGTGGTGAGCGGTGTCGTACCGGCCGCCATCGTCTGCCTCGGCCTGTTCATGGCCGATGCCGTGGCCACCATCGTCGGCTTCGCCGCCATTGGTATCTACGTCGCCTTCCAGCTCATCGTCATCGCGGCGCTCATCGCCCGAGCCAAGGGCTGGCGCCCGAGCGGCCAGTTCAGCCTCGGTGGCTGGGGCCCGCTGGTGAACATCGCTGCATTGGTCTACGGCGTGGGTGCCATCGTCAACATGGTCTGGCCGCGCAGCCCGGACGCTGCCTGGTACATCAACTACTCGATGATCCTGACCACAGTCGTCGTAATGGGTGCCGGCTTCCTCTACATGCTGCTGGCCAAGCCATACGACAAGGGCACCGCTCCGGCGGGTGACGCCTGGAAGTTTTCCAAGCCCGCTCCAGAGACTGCGGCCGTAGCCGGCGTACCTGCGCAGTAAACCCGGCTCATCCACCAACCTGCCCCCTCTCCCTCGTTATCCCCTCTCTTCCTCCGAGAGAGGGGCCGGGGGAGAGGGAAGTCCGAGCCGCACCGAATTTCCCTCACCCCTGCCCCTCTCCCAAGGGGCGAGGGGCTAGAACCGAACGAGGACTTACCCCATGCAGACCAAACTGCTGATCAACGGCCAACTCGTCGCTGGCGAAGGCCCCGGCCTCGCCGTGCTCAACCCGTCCCTGGGCACTGCCCTGGTAGAAATCGCCGAGGCCAGCCCGGCCCAGGTCGATGCCGCCGTGCAGGCCGCCGAGGCCGCCTTCCCCGC
>NZ_JAGTIS010000028.1 GCF_018704125.1 Metapseudomonas boanensis
GTTCCAGACGACTTCCTGACCATTCTGCGGGATGGGGAAGGGATAGGCGGTCTGGAAGTTGGTCAGGCCATTGCCCCCTGCCACGAGCTGGGTGTTCTGGGCGTTGGAGCGCACGGCGGCGTAGACGGAATCCGGGAGTGCGACGCTGCGGTGGCTGGGGTAGACCGGCAGCCGATACGAGTCGGGATAGCGCTTGAGCATGGCCAACTGGCCGGGGCTCAGCTTGTCCTTATATTGCTCCGCGTTCTGGGCGGAGATGGTGAAGAGCGGCTGTTCATTGGCGAAGGGGTCGTCGAGAAAGCCTTGGGCGTTCTGCTTGCCACTGTTCGCGTCGAGGCCGCCGGTCCAGGCGGGGATGCTGCCGTCGGCATTGCCGGCCTGCTCCGCACCGAGCGGGGTCAGGGTCTTGCCGAGCTGAGCGGCTTGTTCCGGGGGGACGGCGGCCAGCGCCGCGCCGGCCAACAGGGAGAGGCTCAGGGTCGTGCTTTGCATCAAGAATTTCATGGTCTGCTCTCCTGCTCAGAAGGACAAGCCGACGCTGAACGCGATGAAATCGCGATCGACGTTGGTGTTGTAATCGCCGCCGAAGAAATCGGTGTACGACAGGCTGGCGTTGTAGGTATTGCGGTACTCGGCATCCACGCCCAGGCTGATGGCCTTGCTGCCTTCGTTGAAGCCGGGCTCAGGACCATAACCGTCAACATCGTGGGACCAGGCCAGGTTCGGCTTGAGGGTCACCGCCGGAATCAGGTCGGTGTATTCCCAGATCGCGCGAGCGCGATAGCCCCAGGAGGTGGTGGTGAGGAACCCCTTGTCGTTGCAGTTCTGCGGCGTGGCGGAGCTGGCGAGGCACAGGTTGTTGTCCGGGAGCAACTCGCCCTGGCCGAATACCCCATCGCGGCCGTAGCGCAGGCCGCCTCGGCCTTCCAGATCCCCGACATGCACCACGCCGATCTCGCCGACCAGGGTCAGGCGGTCGGCGCCCATGACTTGATCGAAGAAGTGCACGGCGGTGATCTGTGCCTGGGTCACGGGTTTGCGTTGATAACCCTGCACCAGCGCGTTGTTGGTGGCCTGGTACGCCCCCGAGGAGAGCAGCGGCGAGACGGCGGCGACGCCCGTGCCGGCGAGGACCTGATCGTTGCCGTTGAGTTGCAGCGGCAGGTTGGGCCGGTAGCTGATTTCCCCGGAGAGGGCGGTGCCGCTCGGCAGGGTGGTGGCGAAGCTCAGGCCATAGAGGCGGATATCCTCCGGGTAGGTCACCTGATACTGCGAGGTGCCGAGGCGATAGGCGCCGATCAACTGCTGGCCGGCGGGCGAGCCGGCGACGCCGGCACAGGCCGCCGGGTCGACGATGCCGAGGTTGGCGCAGAGCTGCGGGACGAAGGACAGGTCGGCGACGTTCGGGCTGGCGATCGAACTGACGTAGGGCTGACGACTGTGATAGTTGAGAAAGTAGGCGCCGAATTCGGTATCCAGGCTGGGCACGAACCAGCGCAGGGCGGCGCCCCACTGGCCGCCATCGCGTGCCTCGTCATCGCGGGCACGCGGCACCTCGATGCCTTCGGCGCCGAGAGTGATGCCGAAGGGGCTGAGGGCGGCCTGGGCCAGCGGATTGGCGCTGAGATTCGGGCCGACCGGCAGGGGCTGGCAGCCATCGGCGACGAAATCGCTCTGCGAGAAGAAGGTGCCGCAGTTGTCCACCACCGTCTGCTGCCAGTCGAGCTGGTAGAAGGCTTCGGCGGTCAGGTTCTCGGTCAGGTTCTGCGACAGGTAGAACATGTTGACCGGGATCAGGCCTTCCTTGATCTCGGCACCGGGGCGGCGGAAGGCGGACACGTCGATCGGGTTGATGACGTTGATCCCGCCCTGGATGAAGGTGCTCTCGCCCCAACTGACCACCTGCTTGCCCAGGCGCACGATGCCGGGCAGTTCGCCGATCACGTAGTTGTGATAGACGAAGGCATCCAGCAGTTCGGCGCCAGAAGCCTTGGCGCCTTCCTTGCGGCCGCTGTCGTCGATGTCCTTGAACAGGCGGCTCTCGTCCTTCAACTCGAAGTCGTACCAGTACTTGCCGCGCACGAAGAGCCCGGTCTCGCCGTACTTCAGCTCGAGGTCGTGGATGCCCTTGAAGATCTTCGAGAAGGTCTCGCCCTTCTTGAAGTTCAGTCGGCCGTCGTCGGTGACGCTGGCATCGCCCTTGCCGCCGTTGGTGGCGCCGACCAACTCGGGATCGGCGCCACGCAGTGCCCAGCTGGCGCCGACGCTGAGCGAGGAGTCGAACTGCCCTTCGATCTCACCGAGGTTGAAGTTCAGGCCGAACGCTGGCGTGGCCAGGCTGCCGGCCAGCGCAGTGGCCAGCGGTAGGCGGGCGCGCCGCCAGGTAAATCGCGTGTTGCTCATGTTCGCTACCTCTTGTTGTTGTTTTCACGCTGTTCGACTGGGATTTGCGGTACCGACTCCGGTGCTAAAGGAGGAACTGACGGATTTGCATAGGCTCTGCGTCGACGCTGGCAGTGCTGCCGGCTACGGCGTGGAGGTCGATGCGGTTGCTGGCAGCCACTCGACCTGGAAGCTGTAGCGCCCCAGACGAGAGGCCAAGGTTTCCCGGTTGGAGCAGCCTCGGATGCAGGCGACCAGTCCACGGCGACTGTCCTGAACGACCTCCACCGAGATGCCGGATAGCCCCAGGTGTTCGACTTCCTGCCGGACCACCCGGGCAACCTCCTGCTGCTGCAAGGCAGGCTTGAAAATCTTGCCCACGGCAGTCAGCGGCAGTGCTTCGAGTATTTCGATGCGTTTGGGCACGGCGGCCCGCTCGCTGATGTTGTGACTGGCGAACGCCTGGAGTTCTTCCACGGTGCAAGCCTGCCCCTGGCGTAGCTGGACATAGGCCACAGGGACCTCGCCCGAGTAGGCGTCCGGGCTGCCCACTGCCGCGGCCATGGCGACCGCCGGATGGGCCTGCAGGGCCTCCTCGATCTGCTTGGGATCGATGTTGTGGCCACCGCGGATGATCAGCTCCTTCTTGCGCCCGGTCAGCCAGAAGTAGCCCTGCTCGTCCTGACGCCCCAGATCACCCGTGTTCAGCCAGCGCTGACCGTTGATATCGATCCAGATGCCTCTGTTATGGCTCTCGTCCAGATACCCGTCGAACAGGTTCGGACCGCTGATGGTGATCACGCCGATCTCGTCCGCCCCTGCATCACGCACGTAGGCTCCGGCATCATCCAGCACGACGGCGCGCATATCCTGGTAGGCGATCCGTATGCCGATGGAGCCAATGTGGCGTTCGCCATGGGGAGGATTGACCGAGGAAACACAGGCGCCTTCGGTGAGGCCGTAGCCTTCGAGGATCTTCACCCCGGTCCGCTGCTCGAACTCGCGGAAGAGCTCGACCGGCATCGGTGCGGCGCCACACAACGCATAGCGCAGGCTGGACAGATCGCGGCCCGACAACTCGGTCTGCAGGAGCGCGGCATAAACGGTGGGAACGGCGGAGAAGAAGTTGATGCCGAAGTGTTCCACCATCTCTCCGAATCGGGCGATCACGCCCTCGCCACGGTAGCCTTGCGGCGTGCCGAGAATCACGTGGTCGCCGAGGGTCCAGGGCATCAGGCCCGTCACCAGTTGTCCGTTGACGTGGAACAGCGGCAAGCCGCAGAAAATGACCTGGCCATTGTTGCGCGGTGCCAGGTGGGCAGTCATGGCCCAGGCGTTGAACACTTCGGAGCCATGAGTGCGGGTGGCGATCTTGGGCAGCCCGGTGGTGCCGCCGGTGCAGAAGAACGAGGAACGCTCCTCTGGGCGGATCTGCCGGCCGCTTTTGAGGTGCGTGCCAGGCTGCGCATCCATCAGCGCGCGCAGATCATGTATCGAGGTGCCCTTGTGCAGTTCGCGCTCCTTCTCTGCCAGGGAGCGGAGGGCTTCTCCTTGAGCCTTGCCGACATAGGGCTCCATGCCGACCCAGACGATGTGCCGGACCTCAGGCAGTCGGTCCAGTTGCGAGGCCAGCTTGGGCCACAGGTCGCTACCCGGCGTCGGCGCCAGGGTCACGACCACGGATGCCTTGGCGGCCTGCAGCAGGCTGGCGATCTGCCCGGCCTCCAGCAGCGGGTTGATCGCCATGACGATACCGGCCGCCTCGCCACCCCAGATGGTGAAGTGGGTCTCCGGCAGGTTGGGCAGGATGAAGGCGATCACTTCGCCGGGCGTAATGCCCAGGTCATGGAACGCATTCGCTGCGCGGGTGATATCCGTGAAGAGCTCGGAATAGCTCCAGTCGTGGGTGTTCCTGAAGTCTGTGGCGTCGGCGAAGAAACTCAGCGCGGGCGCATCCGGGGTGCGCTCGGCGGTGCGTCTCAGTGCTTCATAGGTACTGGAAGCCAGACCACGCTCCGATAAGGGGACTTGCTCGAGTTCCCTGATGTCATTCAGGCACTGCACGGTCATCAGGCTTCCTCCACGACACGGTTACGTTGCACACCCAGGTTGACCACGCCGTCGGCACTGCTGATACGAGCCTCGACCACATCGCCAGGCTTGAGGTATTGCGACCGGCTCTCTTGGGCCTTGAGGAACATTTGCCATTTGGTGGCTTCCGGCAGCAGGGCAGCGATGCGCTGCTTGGCGGGGGACGGGATCGTCAGGGCGCAGCCCGCCGGAGTGCCGGTGGCGATCAGGTCGCCGGCGTCGAGATCTTGTACGGAGGAGAGTTCAGTCAGCGTTTCGGCGGGGCCGTAGACCAGGTTGGCCGTGCTGTCGCTCTGACGCACCTGGCCATTGACCGTCAGGCGCAGCTGCAGGGCCTTCAGGTAATGCATGTCCTTGGCATCCAGCAGGCAGAGGTAGGGGCCGACCGGGCCGAAGGTGCGGAAGCTCTTGCCCTTGTAGAACTGCATCTGGGGAATCTGGATGTCGCGGGCCGAGTAGTCGTTGACGATCACGACACCGGCGATGAACTCATGCAGGTTGGCGTCGGTAACGGCAACGGTGCCGTTGATCGCGCGCTTCATCACCAGTCCCAGCTCGATCTCGTAGTCCAGGAAGCGCACGTTGCGTGGCTTGATCAGGTCGCTGTCCGCTGCCACCAGGCAACTCGTCGCCTTGGTGAAGATCATGTTGTACTTCTTCGCGTCAGGGTCCATGCCCGACTCGATCATGTGCTGGCGGTAGTTGGCGCCCTGGCAGACGAATTGCTGATTGCGGGTCAGCGGCGACAGGAGTTTCACCGCGCCCTCATCCAACTCGGTACCTCTCACTTGAGCGAGGTCCTCGATACGGTTCTGTCGAATGAATTCACCGGTGGTTTCAAAGGTACCGGGGACGACCGTGATACGGCCCTGGCGTATCACACCCCAGTGGATACCGTTCTCATACTCAAAGCGGACTACGTGTACAGCAGACATTGAAGGCACTCCTGGAGCAGTGTCGGTCCCGCGCTCGGTGGCGCGAGGACTTTGGTGTTGTTCTGAAATTGGTCCGGCAAGGCTGTAGACCAGCGAGCCGCCAGCGATCAAAGCGCCGGCTTTGAGCACATCCCGCCGGCCTAGCCTGGTTGAATTGCCTGACATGGCGGCAGCGCTACCCGAACATCCGCATGAGCGTTATCAGCTTGCGCAGCGACAGGTCCGGGCTGTGTCGCAGGTTGCGGTACAGCGCGCGCAGACTGGCCAGGCCCAGCGTGGGCTTGATGAAACTCTTGGGCATGCGCTGCCCCCACTGCGCCATGGCCTCGGGGCTGACGAAATGGATGCCGGTGGGCTCCGTGGCGGTGAAGATGTCGCCGTCGCAGTAGTGCTCGTGCTTGTCGCCCCAGGGGTCCTGCCAGTAGTCGAAGATCTGGCTGCCCAAGGTGTGCCGGCCGATGCCCCAGGCATGACGCCAGCCCCGCTCGCGCAGCACGCGCTGCCCCATACCCACGGCATCGGCATCCACGAGCTCATAAGCGCTGTGGCTGTAGGTCGCCATGAAGCCCTGGGCGATGGCGAGGGTATGGTGATCGGCGGGAGTCTCACCCAGGTCCAGGCGCATGAAGGCGACGATGGGCGAGCCATCCGGGAGCACCTGTACATCGCTGGGAATGAACCCCAAATGCTGCGTGTACCAGGCACAGGTCGCCTGGTAGTCAGCGACTTCCACAACGACATGGCCGAGCTTGAGGACTTCCGGCGGCGCTACCGGCGGTCGCTGCGTGCTGTTGACTCGCGGATGCTCGACCAGATTCAGCAGAAGGGCGGCTCTATGCGGCAGCGGCTCACAAGGGGCCTGTCCGTAGATGGCTTCGACGATGAATCCGGAGGGGTCAACCAGCCTGACCTGTTTTCCGCCTCCCGGATGGCTGCACGCTCCGACGGAAGAGGCGCCGCTGAGCTGGCTCAGGCGGTTCAAGTCATCCAGGCTGCGAACCTCCAGCCCGAAACCGAGAAAACGCGCCTGCGCCGCGCGGTGGATGCGGTAGCAGTAGGGAGATGGAGCGGCCGTACGAAGATAGAGCGTATCGGCATCTCGATGGCTGACCGTCAGACCGAAGTCGGTCAGGAAGCGTGCCGCCTCATCGAGGTCGGGACGCTCGAAGATCAGGTGAGCAAGGCGTTGAGCCTTGGCCGTGGGGGCGGGGTGCCGGGCCGGTTGTGGTGTCGCCAGCCGGGGCATTTCAGTTCTGCTGCTCATTGTTCTTGTTGTCCGGTTTTCTGGAGCAAATAGGGACCCGCACCCCTGAATTGCAGGGGTGTTGTCGAATGGAGTCGGTTACGAGATCAGTCGAGTGGGGGGAGGGCGGGCAATTCCATTGTCGCCAACGCACGGGCCTCCTCTGGCGGTACACCCAAGGCTCGGAGCACGAACTCGGCCGTGTCAGTGCCCGATTCGCGCCATGTCTTGTGCCCTTCCAGCACCAGGAAAATCGAGCCCAGGACGCTGCTCGATATCAGTGTCATGACTGACAGCAATTGCTCCTGCTGGAACTTGTAGCGCCCACTGGCTAGTCCGCTCAGCAGATCCGTAGTCGCCTGGCTGGCGAACATCTCGCGTAACGCGGAATTGCTCATGGCGAACTTATGGATGAACGCGCCCCACTGGGAATCCTCGTGTGCACGACGGATGAAGAGTCGAATGCCATTGGCGAGGCGTTGAGCCGGATCGGAGAGGGTGCTGAAGCTTTTCTTGACGCGTTCGTGCATCTCCCCGGCGAGGTGGCTGGCGACCGCCTCGAACAGGCTCTCCATGCTCTCGACGTTGCTGTAGATGGTTCCGCGCGCGACGCCCGCCTCTTGGGCAAGGTCGAGGATGTTCACCTGGGAAGTGCCTTTGGCAGCGAACAGGCGAAAGGCGGCCTGATGAATGCGGCGCTGTGTGGGATTAAGGGCTTCCACGCTTTTTTCTCCAGGATTGTTCATGGGGTGATTGAACACGCGTGTTCTTTTGCCGTCAACATGGTTTTTCGATCAATAGTCCTTCGTGCGGCGTAGAAAATGATATAAGCGCAATTTGTCAGGGTCTTATGGGGTTTGTGCATGTTTTGTCAGGTCTGTCGAGGTGTTGTGTATTGACTTGATTGGACACGCGTGTTCAGCTTTTGGGTCTAAGGCTCACCCTTCGCAGGGGCATCAAGCCGGCCGGGTCGATGCGATCTCTACGCACGCTCACCTGCAGGCTGGCTGTACCCCGGGAAGATGAAGGCCGAACGAGTGCCATGATTGCCGGCCTGATGCGCGAGAGGGTATCGATCCATCGTGAAGGCAGGCCGGCTTCTCATCAGCTGAAGGACACTACATGACCGGCTCAACGCTCTTCGAACCGCTCCGATTGCCCAATGGTGTGGTGATTCCAAACCGGATCGCCAAGGCTGCCATGGAGGAGAACCTGGCAGATGGGGATCACGCGCCGGGAGAGGCGCTGGTCAGGCTCTACCGGCGTTGGGCGGAGGGCGGGGCCGGCCTGATCATCACCGGCAACGTCATGGTGGACCGTCATGCCCTGACCGGGCCTGCTGGCGTGGTGCTGGAGTCCGACCTGTTCCTGGGGCGCTTCGGCCTGTGGGCCGATGCCTGCCGCAGCCGCGGCGCGCAGGCCTGGATGCAGATCAACCATCCAGGCCGGCAGGTGCTGGCTGCGCTGGGGCAGCCGGCGCGGGGGCCGTCGGCGGTGGCGGTCGACATTCCCGGGCTGTCCAAGGCCTTCGCGCCGCCCAGGGCCTTGAGTGAGCATGAGATCGAGGCGCTGATCGAGCGCTATGCCCGCACGGCGGCGCTGGCCGAGCGCGCCGGATTCACCGGGGTGGAAATCCACGCCGCGCATGGCTACCTGTTCAGCCAGTTTCTCTCGCCATTGACCAACAAGCGTGCTGACGCCTGGGGCGGCAGTCTGGAGAACCGCACACGCATTCTCCTGCGAACCATAGACGCGGTGCGCCAGCGCGTGGCACCGACCTTCTGTGTGGCGGTGAAGCTCAATTCGGCGGATTTCCAGCGGGGGGGCTTCCAGGCCGAGGATGCGTTGCGTGTGGTGGAAATGCTCAACACCCTGCCTGTCGATCTGGTTGAGCTGTCCGGCGGGAGCTACGAAAGCCCGGCCATGCAGGGGCAGACCCGGGACGGCAGCCGCCTGGCCCGGGAGGCATATTTCCTCGAGTTCGCAGAACGGATAGCGGCGGTGGCGCGAATGCCCCTGATGGTCACCGGGGGGGTGCGGCGCCGAGCGGTTGCCGAGCGCGTCGTGTCTGGAGCGGTGTCGATGGTGGGGCTGGCCACCGCGCTGGCGATCGAGCCGACCCTGCCAAACCAGTGGAAGACGGGTCGAGACGCCGAAGTGGCGCCCATCGTCGTCGGCTGGAAGAACAAGGCGCTGGCATCGCTTGCCGTGGCTTCGGTGGTCAAGAAGCAGCTCGGCTTGTTGAGCCAGGGGAAACGAACACGACCCGGTACATCACCGCTGGTGGCCTTGATCGGCAACCAGCTGAAGTCTCGGCGTCAGGCGAAAAACTACAGGCAATGGATCGGCCAGGCCTAGCGGGCACCTGAAACATGCGGTTCCACCCGTTCCTACCCGCCGGGCCTGATGCGCTACCGAGCCCTCAGAGCCGGCGCACTCTTCTTCAGGAGAGAGCCATGCTCATCGACGATATCGAATACGTCATCTTCCGCCATCCCGACCTTTCCGCAGTTCGCCGGTTCATGATCGATTTCGGCCTGCTGGATCTCGCACAGCACGGGGACGCCCTCTATCTGCGTTCCTATGGCGATGCGCCGTTTTCCTACGTGACGCAACAAGGCGAGGCCGCTTTTGTCGGCATGGGTTTTCGCGCTTCCAGCCAGACCGCCCTGAACCAGCTCGCTGCCCGATTCAGCACGAGCATCGAGGACTGTCCCCACCCGGGTGGTGGCCAGTACGTCCATACGGTCGACCCGGATGGCCGGCGGCTGGAGTTCGTTTTCGGTGCCCGGCGCCTGGAGTCGCTGCCATCTGGAGGTGCGCCAATCGCCTGGAACGATGCGCATGCCAGGAACAGGCTCGGTCGCTACCAGCGCCCCGCGTACGGCCCGTCCCATGCGCAGCGGCTCGGCCATCTGGCCGTCTTCTCGCCGGCCCCGCAGCAACTGATCGAGTGGTACGGCGAGAACCTCGGCATGCAGCCGTCCGAACTGATCCATGACGGCAACGAGGCCAATGTGCTGGCCGCCTTCATGCATCTGGACAAGGGGGCGGAATGGACCGATCACCATACGCTGGCGATTGTCGGAGCGCAGGCAGCGGGCCTGGACCATGTTTCCTTCGAGTGCCGCGACTTCGACGATGTCGGCATGGGGCACATGCTGATGCAGGACAAGGGATACAAGCACCGCTGGGGCATCGGCCGTCACTTCCACGGCAGCCAGATATTCGACTACTGGACCGATCCGGCCGGCTTCCATGTCGAGCACTTCACCGACGGCGACAGGGTCAACGAGGACACCCCGACACAGCTCTGCCCGTTCGGTCGAGACACCCTGCTTCAGTGGGGGCCGCCCTTCCCGGGCTTGTGAGTCGACCGGACGAACCTTAATCGCAGGGGGGCCGGCTCGACAATCGGACGGCTTCCCGACTGCCCACTGGAACCCTGAAACCGTCCTGCTGGCGCTCCTCGAATCCCACTCACCGGTGGCAACCCGAATGAAAAAACTACTTCTAAAAACAATATTGTTTGCCCTGCCGAAGGTGCTCGGCCTCACTGCCCGCCAACATCCGCAATTCCGCGCCCGGCTCAAGCAGAGGAATTGCACCGCCTACATCGGCTTGCAGGACGGCAGTATCGGCCGCTTCCTGGAAATCCGCGGAGGCAAGGTGTCGTCGCGTGCAGGCACAGCAGCCCAGGCCGATGTCAGCATGCTGTTCAAGGACTTGCCCACGGCGCTGAAATTCCTCTCGCCCAACCCGGATATGGGCGAGATCGTTCATGCCGCCAAGAACTTCAAGGTCGTCGCCAAGGGCCCGGACCCTCTGGTGGTGTGGTTCACCCAGACGCTCAATCTGAGCCAGACGGTCGGCCTGGAGATGGGCAGGCCGATGCGCGATGGCACCCGGCGCTACACCACCTGCACCAACGGCGGTCCGCTGTTCATCTATGTGAAGGGCGGACGCATCCAGCGCGTCACGCCGCTGGAGCTGGATGAGAAGGACGCCCCGAGCTGGGAGTTGCAGGCGCGCGGCAAGACCTTCCGTCCCAAGCGCCGTGCCCTGGTGGCGCCCCACGCCCTGTCGCTCAAATCCCTGGTTTACTCGGACAAGCGCATTCTGCACCCGATGAAGCGGGTCGATTTCGACCCGGACGGTGAGCGCAACCCGCAGAACCGCGGCAAATCAGGCTATGTGCGCATCAGCTGGGACGAAGCGCTTGGCATCGTCGCCAAGGAAATCAACCGGCAGAAGCGCGTCCACGGCCCTGGCTCGATCACTTTCCCGATGTCGTCCCACCACCAGTGGGGCAATGTCGGCTATTACCTCAGTTCGCTGATGCGCTTCGCCAACCTGGTCGGTTTCACCCGCGTCGCTGCCAACCCGGACAGCTGGGAGGGCTGGTACTGGGGCGCCATGCACCATTTCGGCAACTCCATGCGTGTCGGCGTGCCGGCCGGCTATGGCGCGGTCGAGGACTGCCTGAAGGAAGCTGAAATGATGGTCTTCTGGTCCTGCGATCCGGAGAGCACCAACGGCGCCTATGCCGGCTTCGAGGGCACGACCCGCCGCCTGTGGGCCAAGGAGCTGGGCATCGAGTTCGTCCATATCGATCCGCACAACAATCCCACCGCGCAGCTCCTCGGCGGGCGCTGGATTCCGATCCGCCCGCAGACCGATGCCGCCCTGGCCACGGCCATCATGTACGTGTGGGCCGTCGAAGGTCTGTACGATAAGGATTACGTCGCGAAACGCACCACCGGCTTCGACGAATGGAAGCGCTACCTGCTGGGCGAGACCGACGGCATCGCCAAGACCCCCGAGTGGCAGGAAGGCGAAACCGGCGTGCCGGCCAAGGACGTGCGTGCCCTCGCCCGCAAGTGGGGGAACCGGAAAGTCTATCTGGCGACCGGCATGACCGGGGCCGGCTTCGGCGGCGCCGGTCGCGGTGCGACCGGGCAGCAGTGGGCGCGCTGCATGATCATGATGATGGCCATGCAGGGCTGGGGAAAACCGGGCGTCAATTTCGGTTGCCTGCAGATCGGCTCGCCGGTGGACCATCATTTCTACTTCCCCGGTTATGCCGACGGCGGCATCTCCGGCGAACTGATGTGGACCGGCAACGCGGTAAACAACTACCAGCGCATGCCCCACATCCTGACCATGAACCCGGTCAAGCAACTGGTGCCGCGGCAGCAGTTGCCTGACGCCATCATCAATGGCCATGCCACGGGCTATCTGTGGGACGGCATGTCTCAGGAGGCGCAGTTCGCCCCCTTCACCTATCCGATGGCGGGCTATTCGCCCATCCACATGATCTACCGCTACGGCGGCTCGTCGTTCAGCACCGTGACGAAATCCGGCCGCTGGGTCGAAGCCTATCGCCATGACAGCATCGAGTTCGTGGTCAACCAGTCGATCTGGATGGAGGGCGAGGCCCAGTTCGCCGACATCATCCTGCCGGCCTGCACCCAGCTCGAACGCTGGGACATCGGCGAATGGTGCAATTCGGGCGGTTATGCCCACCATGGCTACACCCTGGTCAATCACCGCCTCGTGACGCTGCAGCATAAGTGCATCGAACCGCTCGGCGAGTCGCGTTCGGACTACGACATTTTCGCGGCCATTCTCGAGCGCCTGGGCTTGGGTGGGGTGTTCACCGAAGGTTGCAGCGAGCTCGATTGGGTCAAGCGGGTGTTCGACTCGTCCGACCTGCCGGATCACATTTCCTGGCGCGAGTTCTGCCGCAAGGGCTACTACGTCGTGCCGCCGGAAAGGCCCGAGCTGCGACCGCCGGTGGACATGCGCTGGTTCGCCGAAGGCCGTCAGAAGGATCTGCCGGAGCCGTTTCCGCTGCCGTCGCAGTGGGCAGAAGAGTTCGGCAAGGGCCTGCAGACGCCCAGCGGCAAGCTGGAGTTCGTTCCCGAAACGCTCAAACGCCACACCAGGGACAATCCCGATCGGCCGGCGCTCAACCGCTACATCGCCTCCTGGGAAGGCCTGGGGACGACCGAGCTGGTCGGCAAGTATCCGCTGCAGATGATCGCGACCCATTCGCGCTACAGCTTCCACACCTCCAGCGATGGTAAGAACGGCGTGACCAGTCGAGTGGCGGATCATCGTGCCCGCATCCATGGCCACGATTTCTGGCTCTTGCGCATCAGCCCTGGCGACGCGGCTGCCCGAGGCATCGCCCATCGTGACCTGGTCAAGATCTACAACGACCGCGGGGCTGTGATCTGCGCTGCCGACGTGTCGGCCCTGGTGGTGCCGGGGGTGGTCAAGTCCTATGAAGCGAGCGCCGAGTTCCAGATGCTGGAAGTGGCCGGCGAAACGGTGGAAATCGGCGGTTGCCTGAACATCCTCACCCCGGACCGGCCGCAAACCCAGGGTACCAGCAGCATGAGCCCGAACTCCTGCCTGGTGCAGATCGAAAAATGGCAAGGCGCCGAGGCGTTCAAGCACCTGCGCGCCGTGGTGGGAGTCACACATGAGTAAGTGGAACCTGATCATCAACGTGGGGCGTTGCGAGAACTGCTACAACTGCGTGCTCGCCGAGCGGGACGAACACGTTGGCAACGACTATCCGGGCTATGCGGCCCCGGCTTCCCTCGCCGACGAGGCACCGATCCGCATCCTGCGGCGAGTGCAGGGGGCGGCGCCGATGGTGGAGACGACCTACCTGCCGGTGATGTGCAACCACTGCGACGATGCGCCGTGCATGAAGGTCGGCGGCGACGCGATCAGCAAGCGTGCCGATGGCATCGTCGTGATCGATCCTGTGAAGGCCAAGGGGCGCAAGGACATCGTCCGCTCCTGTCCCTACAGGGCCATCGTCTGGAACGAGGAGCAGCAGCTGCCGCAGACCTGGATCTTCGACGCCCATCTGCTCGACGACGGCTGGAAAGGCCCGCGTTGCCAGCAAGTGTGTCCGACGGACGTGTTCGAGGCGGTGAAGCTGGACGACGTAGCGATGCAGCGGAAGGCTCGCCAGGAAGGCTTGCAAGTACTGCTGCCCAAATTGAAGGCCAAACCCAGAGTCTATTACCGGGGCCTGGAGCGCTGGGACACGTGCTTCATCGGCGGCAGCCTCAGCGCCAGCGTTGACGGTGTGGTCGATTGCGTCGCCGGTGCCGAAATCACGCTTCTGCAGAACGGGAAACCCATCGCGGTCACCCACAGCGATGCCTTTGGCGACTTCCGCTTTGGCGGCCTGGCCAAGAAAAGCGGCGGCTATCGCATTGAAGTCCGCCACGGCCTGGGCGAGGCGCAGCGCGACTGCGACATCGACGAAAGCCTCTATCTCGGCGAGATCCGGCTGGTGAGCAGCCATCAGGAATGCATTGAGGAGCAAACCGTATGAATCACACCCAGGAACTGAGCGTGCCGCCGGAATATCCCGAAAGCGCGGCGCCCGCCCACGTCAAGAAACTGGTCCGGCCGAAGGCCTGGCAGAAGGCTACGCAGCTGGCCTTCCTGCGTTTCGAAAAGAAGGATCTCGCCGAGGCTGAACGCTTCTGGAACGATTTCGGCTTGGTGACGGTGTCGTGCACCGCGGAGCAACTGGTACTGCGCGGTGCCGGGACGGCGCCGGCCATCCTGGTCGCTACCAAGGCCGAGACCTCGCGCTTCGTCGGCTCGGTCTTCGTGGTCCCGGCCGATACCGATTTCGCGCGGCTGGAACGCGAAAGCAATGCCAAGCCGCTGTCGCCGGAGCGCATTCCTGGCGGCGGGCGCGGCGTCACGCTCAATGACCCGGATGGTACTGAGCTGTGGTTGATCACCGACTGGGGTTCGGTGCCGGCATTGCCGACCCGGCCGCCGATCCATCGGGAAATGAACGTACTGGGCGAGATCCAGCGGGTGAACCGCACGGTCCGTTCGCCCATCGAGCCGGCGCTGGTCGGTCGTCTGGGGCACGTTGTCTACCAGACCAGCAACTTCGAGGTGATGTCCGAGTGGTACATGCGCCACCTCGGCCTCATTCCGACGGACGTGCAGTACCTGGAGGACGGCTCGCCGCTGGTCACGTTCTTCCGTCTGGACCTTGGCGACCAGCCAGCGGATCACCATACCTTCGTCATGGCGAGCGCTCTGCAGCCGCGTTACGAACACAGCGCCTGGGAAGTGATCGACCTCGACGCCCTGGGGCAGGGGCAGCAAGTCATGCATGCCCGTGGCCACAAGCACTTCTGGGGCATCGGCCGGCACCTGCTCGGCAGCCAGCTCTTCGACTACTGGAAAGACGCAGACGGCTTCGACTTCGAGCACTACACCGATGGCGACGTATTCACCGCCGACCACGAGACGCGCTACGTGCCGTTCTCGACGGGCAGCATCTGGGCCTGGGGGGACGACGCGCCCAAGGCGATCTTCCCGGCCAAGTCGCTTGGCCTGGTCTGGCGCGCATTGAAACTGATCCGCCAGGGGCGCCTGAGCCTGGCCAAGCTACGGATCATCGGCAAGACGCTCGATACCCCGGCGCGTCCCTGGCTCTGAAATCGACACAGTAGGACTTGAACCATGGCTATCACCCTTATTCGCTTCATCCCCGCCAACGCACCGGCCGACGCCGAGCCCAAGTGGGGCGTCGTGTTCGGCGATAAGATCGCGCCGCTGGATGGCACTTACGTGACCACCGCCGACCTGATCCGTGACGGGCGCGAGGCTGCCCGTCAGCTTACGCCAGTCCAGGCCACGCTCGAGCTGGGCAGCGTCCGCATCCTGCCGCCGGTCACCTCGAACCAGCAGTTCATCTGCCAGGGCGTCAATTACGAGAGCCATGTGCGGGAGTCTGGCCTTGATCCGAGGAACTTCCCGTTCAATACGATCTTCACCAAAGCGCCGTCCTGCATCAGTGGTCCGTACGACGACGTAGTGCGCCCCGCCCACGTGAAACTGCTGGACTACGAGATTGAGCTGGGCCTGGTCCTCGGGCGCGATCTGGTTCCCGGTGAGGTTGTCACGCCGGACAAGCTTCACGAGGTCCTGGCCGGCGTGACCATCGTCAACGACGTCTCGGCCCGCGATGTCCAACTGCCTCAGGGCCAGTTCTACAAGGGCAAGAGCTACCAGACCTTTGGTCCGGTCGGCCCGGTGCTGCTCTTGCTCGAACCCGAGGAGTGGCAGCGCTGGCGCGAACTGAAGATGACCCTGACGGTCAATGGCGTCGCCCGGCAGCAGGCCTACTGCGGCGAAATGCTGTTCAAGCCGCATCAGACGCTGACCGAACTCGCCTCGCTGCACGGCATGCACGTCGGTGACCTGGTGGCGACCGGGACTCCGGCCGGTTGCGCCGCAAAGGCGCCCGGCAAACTGGTCATGTTCATTCTCAAACACTTCATGTCCGATGCCGGGAAATGGAAGGCCTTCATCGCCAAGGCCAAGAAGAACCCGCTCTACCTGAAGCCCAGCGATGTCATGGCCCTGAGCATCCGTACCGACGACGGCGCGCTGGATCTCGGCCAGCAGCGCACACGGGTGGTGTCGGCATGACAGTGGCCGAACGGCCGCTTTGCCTGCGCCCGGCCGCCTCCAATCCAGTGTGATGGATAGCATTCTGCAGGATGGCTTCGGTCGCAGCATCGATTACCTTCGCATGTCGGTGACTGATCGCTGCGACTTCCGCTGTGTCTACTGCATGGCCGAGGACATGACTTTCCTACCGCGTCAGCAGGTACTCGGCCTGGAGGAGTTATATCGCCTGGCGGCGCTGTTCGTGCGCAACGGGGTGAAGAAGATCCGCCTCACCGGCGGCGAGCCGCTGGTGCGCAAGGGCATCGTCCAGCTGTGCGCGCAGATCGCCGCCTTGCCAGGGCTGCGCGAACTGGTGATGACCAGCAACGGCTCGCAGCTGGCCAAGCTGGCGCAACCGCTGGCCGACGCCGGGGTCAAGCGCCTCAATATCAGCCTGGACAGCCTTGATGCACAGCGCTTTCGGGCGATTACCCGTACCGGCGACTTGGCCCCGGTGCTGGCCGGCATCGACGTGGCGAGCGCCGCCGGCTTTGCCCGGATCAAGCTCAATACCGTGGTGATGCAGGGGCGCAATGCCGACGAGGTTCTCGACCTGGTCGACTATGCGGTGAACCGCGGCCTGGACATAAGCTTTATCGAGGAAATGCCGCTGGGTGAGGTGGGTCGCTCGCGTGGCGAAAGCTATTGCTCCAGCGACTGGGTGCGAGAGCGTATCGCCGAGCGCTACAGCCTGCTCGATAGTGCCGAGCAGAGCGGCGGACCGGCGCGCTATGTGCGCGTCAGGGATTTCCCTGCAAGCCGTATCGGCTTTATCTCACCGCACAGCCACAACTTCTGCGGCACCTGCAACCGCGTGCGCCTGACCGTAGAAGGGCGCCTGTTGCTGTGCCTCGGGCACGAAAACTCCATCGACCTGCGCGCCTTGCTGCGCCGCCATCCGCAAAGCGATGCGCCCCTGTTGCAGGCGATCCACGTCGGCCTGGCGCGCAAACCGTTGCGCCACGAATTCAACGTTGCCGGCGAGGTGCAGGTGCTACGCTTCATGAACGCCAGCGGTGGTTGACCCTCTTGAAAAAATGCAGCAAGCGCAGCTACCTCCCAAGAAATGGTCGTCCATTCGTTCTGCCATACCAAAGGGGCAAGCATGTTCAAACCAGGCCATCTGCATCTCACCACTCCACTCGACAGGCCGCACCTACCGAAGTTCGACATCGACGTGCTCTACGAGGTCCGCCGCGACCCGGTCGAAGGCGTACTGATGCATTTCAAGGTGGTCGGCACCATCGGTGGGCGCGAGTTCTGCGAAGAATTCGATCTGCATCGCGATACCGCCTTCAACTTTGCCAGCCCGATAACCAGGGCATTGGTCAAACACGGCCTGCCACTCAACGCCGGCCCGATCATGCCCGAGCATGCCGATTACGACGCCATGTTCGAGGACATCCGCCTGCAACTAGGTGGGCAATCGGGCGAGCCCGTCGACTTCGATCACCTCGACAAGGATGGCCTGTGAATCCCATGGTAGTTGGCAGGTGCAGCCACTGTTGACGCTTTTCACCTCGCGCCTGCCCAGAAGCAGGTGCCCATCGTGGGAAGGGGGCATGCACTCCAGCGCGGCCAACCGACTTCATGTCAAAAGGCCCTGTAGCGTCTGCTCGTTGTAGGGCGAAGGCAGGGCCACGGTCGTGCCGGACACTATCCTGTCGAGATCAATCCCTTCTTCCTCGAAGGTTAAGGCGAACTCATGATTTCCTTCGCACAAGTCGTCAAGCACATGGCTGGCCAATCTCGAACGCATAACCGGATCGCCTGGGATGAGGCGCAGCAGTGCGTTGTCCCATTCGTAATCATCGGCTGCGTGCTGCACATTGGTAACCGAATCATTCGCTATTCCCTGCAACTGATCCAGCCGAAAGGTGGCGTGTGGACCCGCATCTGAAGACTTCGAGGGCCGCTCACACCGGCACCGCGCCACTTCGCCTCGAAATCGTATCGGGGCTTACGGCTGCAGCAGTCGTACTGCCCAAAGCAATGGCCTACGCGACTGTCGCGGGTCTACCGGTTGCCGTCGGTCTGTATACCGCCTTCGTTCCGATGCTGATTTACGCACTCCTAGGGACATCCCGAGTACTCAGTGTTAGCTCCACTGCGACACTGGCGATCCTGACCGGGGCGCAGATCGGTTCGGCTGCACCGGACGGCGACCCAGGGAAGCTGATCACGGCAACTGCAACGCTAACTGCACTGGTTGGCACGATGCTGCTCCTGGCCCGACTAATACGCCTGGGGTTTCTCGCGAACTTCATTTCAACCCCGGTGTTGAGCGGCTTCAAGGCGGGGGTCGGCCTGGTCATCGTGCTGGACCAGGTGCCCAAACTCTTGGGCATCCACATCGTCAACCAAAGTTTTTTTGCCGACTTCCTCAACATTGTGCATCACGCGCCAGAGAGTTCCCTGATCACGCTGGTGGTTTCTGCCGCGGCGCTCCTGATGCTCATCGTCATGGAGCGTCTATGGGCCCATTCGCCAGCACCGTTGCTTGTGGTTGGTGGCAGCATCCTCGCTTCATGGTTCTTCAGCCTGCAGGCTCAGGGGGCTTCGACGGTCGGTGTGATTCCACAAGGGTTGCCTGCTTTGGTGTTGCCCGATCTCGCGTTGATCGAGCAGATGGTGCCGGGTGCGCTCGGGATCGCGCTGATGAGTTTTACCGAAACGATTGCGGCAGGGCGCGCCTTTGTCCGAACAGTCGATCCTCCCATCAATGCAGACCGCGAGTTGATCGCCACCGGTCTCGGTAACCTCGGGGGGGCATTTCTCGGCGCGATGCCGGCTGGTGGTGGCACCTCCCAGACGGCTGTTGTACGCGCCACTGGCGGGCAGTCTCAGGTGGTTTCGGTTGTCACTGCCGGCGTAGCTTTTGCCACTATGCTGCTGCTCTCCGGGCTGCTCGGGTTCCTGCCGCATGCCACGCTGGCCGCTATCGTCATCTACTTCTCGGTCGGGCTGATCCAGCCACGGGAGTTCCTGGCCATTCGCAAGGTGCGCCCCATGGAGTTCTACTGGGCGCTCGTAGCTGCGATCGGGGTATTGCTGCTTGGCACGCTACAGGGGATCACGGTGGCGATCGTCGTATCCTTGGTTAGCCTGGCCTACCAGATCGCTCGTCCGCGCGTGTATGTCCTCGGGCGCAAGCGTGGTACCGACGTGTTACGCCCTTTGTCAGAAGAACACCCCGATGACGAGACTTTCGAGGGGCTACTGATGGTGCGGCCGGAGGGGCACCTATTCTTCCTCAATGCGGACTATGTAAAGGAGCAAATCATTGCGCTGGAGGCGCGGTATCAGCCGCGCGTGGTTGTCTGGGACATGAGTGCAGTGCCCGACATCGAATACTCGGCACTGCAGGCGCTGATAGAGGGCGAGAAACACTTGGCCGCGCTAGGTACCAGTCTCTGGCTGGCTGGGTTGAATCCTGGCGTACTGGAGATGGTGCGACGTGCTGGCTTCGACGAGAAGCTCGGGCGTGCACGCATGCTGTTCAATGCCCATGCTGCGATCGAGCTCTATCAAGCACAGGAGCCGTCCCGGGAGGGTTCAGCGCGGTAGCTCATTCATTGGGCACGGCATTCCCTCTAGAGGCGAGCCTCGTGCAGGTTATCCCAGCCAATTGCGGCGGAGCGATTGGCAATGGCTGCGAGGGCCTCGAAGGTGCCACGGCTGCACCGATTAGCCAGATCATGTTTTCGTTGTGTTCTTCAGCGATGGTCACTGCTCCGCGGGTGGCCTCAGGCTTGATAAACAACGCTTCAACATCCGTCAGCATTAACAGCGCCATCAGTGCTTGTGGTCGTCGATTTTCGAGTGGAAAAACTGATAGATCTGATTGACCACCGCGATGAAGACGCCCGTGGATAACCCGCACATGAGGATGCCGGTCAAGCCCTCCATCAATCCGAGCAATCGCCAGGGGTTTGCCAGCACCACGTCACCGTAACCAATCGTCGCATAGGTCACGCCAGAGAAGTAAAACGCCGTTTCGAGATCGGGCAGGCACCCCAGCCACACGTAGAATGCCCCCCAGATCGAGATCGCGATCAAATGCAGCAGAACCATATAGCAGGCAACCCACACCAACCGCGTGCTGATGGCCGCTACTCGCGTCATGGGAATATTTCCCCTGTGGTCCAGGAACCTAAGCATCAAGGCTAGGCCAACTGCATGCACGACCACGGTAGTGGCCGCCAGCGCCCATGCGAAAAAAATGCTTGAGTACATCAAGTGCTCCTTGTGGGTGCCACCCGACTGGCCGAGATCCTGTATTGCAGTCGAATGTGTCGTACGCGGCCTGATGCCATCCGGCACTCCCCGTTGTTTCTCGGGCTGCGTCCCTGTTTGGCTGGCGTGTAAGGCCGCCGACGTTGATCGGAAGGGTTCAAGACGAAGCGGGCAACGGCAGCCTGGCGATCTTCCTGGCCCTGGCGGGGGTAACGCCCAGAGCCTTGAGGACCATCTCGGCGACCAGCACATCGTGCCCCGTCGCCGCGCGACCCTCGACGACCGAACGCATCGCGCCAGTTGTGCAAGACACCACGATGTCCATGGCGACGCCTTCGTCCGCGAAGGTGAAAGCCCCCTCGCGCAGGCCTTCACGCAGGTCGTCAAGTACATGGGTGGCCAGTCGCGAGCGAATGGCCTGGTCGAAATGGATGATACGCAGCAGGGCATTGGCCCATTGGTGGTCGTCGGCGGCGCGGCCGATGAACATGCGCACGCCTATCGAAAGCCGCTGGGCACCGCTTTTTACGTTCGCGCTGAGGGCGGTAATAGCGTCGGAGAACTCGGTTGCCAGGGTAATTCCCACCGCCTCCAGCACTTCGTCGCGGGTGCGGAAGTAGTTGTAGATGGTGCCGTTGGATACCTCTGCTTCGGCGGCGACTTCGAGCAGGGCGATTTCACCCACCTCCTTGCGTGCGATAAGGCGCAGCGCCGCATCCACCAGGCCGCGACGAGTGCGCTCGCGCTTCTTGTGTCCTCGCGTGAGAGGCTGGTTCTCGTCCAGGTCTGATGGTGGAGTGGGGGTGGGCATACTCAGGCTCGCATTCGAAGGGGCTCGCCGATGGTAAAGGAAACACTGTCGGCGGTGGAGTCGCCGCTGGACATCAGGTCCATGCAGGTTTGAACCAGCTTCGCGGCCTGTTTGCTGGGGGCGTGGTGCATGACATGGCGGTCGGGGCGTACCACGACAAGCGTGCCCTTGGGCGCCAGCGGCAGGATGGCATGGTTGAGATCTTCGATGAATGCGCAGTTTCCGCCAGGGCGCTGGCCGCATGCTCCCAAGTGCAGGAAGTTGCCCCCTAGATTGACCCAGGATACGACCTGGGCAGGGGATAGCAGCGAGAGTGGATCGACACCGAATCCAACCAGGGTGAGATGGTCACCCAGAGCCTCGTCGCTCAGGTGTACCTGCTGTTTGGCGTTGCGCACCCAGGCTTGAGGAAACAGGCCACCGCGAACCAGCTTGTCGCGTCGCCGATGGCGGACGAACAGGCCCTGCCGGAAGATGTGCTTTGGCTTGATTGCCAACTCCTCGAAGTACTTCCGGGTAGCGGGCGTCAACGCCAACGTGCGCATCAATCCATGAATGAGGAAGGCTGCCAGTTTGTTCCGAGGCATCACCAGGCGGCCCATCAGCTTGGCCATGTCGATCATGGCTTTGGCGTGGGGGCGGCGCTCCTCGTCATAGGTGTCCAGCACCGAGGGCGAGGCTTGACCTCCCAGGACCCAGGCGAGTTTCCAGGCCAGGTTGGCGACATCCCGCAGCCCGGCCACGAGTCCCTGGCCGACGAAGGGGGGCGTGATATGGGCGGCATCCCCGACCAGGAAGATGCGTCCCTTGCTGAAGCTGTTGCAGCAGCGGGCATGGAAGCGATACACGGCCTTGCGCTCGATCTGCAGCTCCCGTGGATCGATCCAGGGAGCGATCAGCCTGGCGATGCTTTCCGGGCTTTCCATCTGCTCACGCGTCTCACCCGGACGCAGCATGAACTCCCAGCGCTCCCGGCCGCCTGGCGCTGGCATATGCGGAGCGGGGCGCTCGGGATCGCAGATGAACTCGACATGATCGATGGCGGACTGGTGCCGGTTGCCAGCGTCGACGATCAGCCAGTCTTCGGCATAGGTCTCGCCCTTGAAGTCCTGGCCGATCAGGCTTCTGACCCTGGAGCTGGCGCCATCGGCACCCACCAGGTATCGGGCGCGAATGAGGTGTCTCCTACCCTTCTGATCCCTTATCGAGGCGACCACGCAATCCGGCTCTTCGGCCAGGCTTTCGAGCTTGAGTCCGCCCATGCTGGTCACCGAAGCGAGCTGCGAGATCTTGTCGCGCATCGCGTGCTCCAGGTCGGGTTGGTAGAAGGTCACCAGCTTGGGATGGCCGTCGATGCAACCCGCCGTATTGGCCCGAGCGAACTGCCCGAGCACCGGCGAGTGCATACGCACCTCGGGAATCACGATCTTCTCGAAAGCGTCCTCGGCCAATCCGGCGAGTTGCAGGATGCGCAGCGCTTCGTTGTCCAGGGCAATGGCTCGGGGCATCAACAGGACCTCATGGGTCTTGTCCAGAACCAGGGTGCTTACGCCATAGCGACCCAGTAGTGCGGCGAGTGTCGCCCCAGCGGGGCCGTAGCCCACTACCAGTACATCGACCACATCCGGCGGCAGTTCGGAGCATTTCTTGTTGTTCATATCGAGCCCTTGTTGTGATTGAAATCGTGAAACGCGAGGTCTCATCGTCAGGCAGGGTCAAGGTATGTAAAATTGAAATATTTTTCAATATTGGTGTTTCTGTCATGTTTCGCAGGATCATTCCGACGCCAGGGCGAGGCCGCGCAGTCTCTGCCGAAGACGGTCCAATAACAGATGTTGTGCGCGACCGCCCACCTGCCGCCTTGTAGGTTTCCGACCGGGGAGGCTTGGCTTGCACGTCGATAAGCGTTGTCATCGGAGCAACGGAGCAGGTTCCAGCCGCCGAGGCACAACGGTGTTTTTGTCTTAAGATTTCAGGAATCAAGCGTGGCGCGTCCGCAGCTCCAACCGAGTCCAGTCCAGATTCGCTTCGTCGACTTCGAACTCGACGAGGCCAATGCCTGTTTATTGCGCCATGGAAAGGCCGTGGCGCTGGCGCCCACACCCTTCATGCTGCTGTGCGTGCTTGCCCGCCAGCCGGGCTCCCTGTTGAGCAAGGATGCTTTGCTTGACGCGGTGTGGGGCCACCGGCATGTCAGCGATTCGGTGCTGAAGACCGCCATCAGCGAACTGCGCACAGCCTTGGGTGATGATCCCAGGCAGCCGCGCTTCATCGAGACCGTGTCGCGGCGGGGTTATCGCTTCATCGCCGCGCTGTCGCCTGGCGCTACGTCGTTGCCTGAAGCCACTGTGGCTCCGGCGGGTGGCGGGCAGCCGTCGCCACCCTTCGTCGGTCGCGCCGATGCAGTCGCAAGGCTGCATCGGGAGTGGGAGCGGGCATACGGCGGCCAGCGCGCAGTGGTCTGGCTCGCCGGCGAACCGGGGATTGGCAAGACCACGTTGATTGAGCATTTCGTCTCCGGCCTTGGCAGCGTCGCCTGCGCGCGCGGCCATTGCGTGGAGCACTACGGCGCCGGCGAGCCCTACCTGCCGGTGCTGGAGGCGCTGGCCGATCTGTGCCGCAGTGACCCCGCGCTGCCGGCGCTTCTGCGGACAATCGCACCGACCTGGCTGCTGCAACTGCCGTGGCTGAGCACTGCCGAGGAGCGAGACGGATTGCGACGCGAGCTGGCTGGCGTTGGTCCGGAACGCATGCTGCGGGAAATGGGCGAACTGCTGGACCGATTCACGGAGCAGCGGCCGCTGTTGCTGGTGACCGAAGATCTGCACTGGAGCGATCGGGCGACAGTCCAACTCATCGATTACATCGCACGGCGACGTGGCCGCGCACGATTGATGTGGCTGGCGAGCTTCCGCGTCGCCGAGGTGGTGGCGCTCGATCATCCGCTCAATTCGTTGCGCCACGAACTGCGCCTGCAACGGCTGTGCGAGGAAGTGGTGCTCGATCCCTTCTCGGAGATCGAGGTCGCCGACTATGTCGCGCAGCGTTCGGCCTCGCTGGCGCGCGATGAAGCCTTCGTGCGTGCCCTGCACGAGCGCACCGACGGTGTGCCGCTGTTCGTGTCGTCCGTCATCAGTGAAGTCATGGACCAAGCGGACGACGATGTCACCATCGAGGCACGACTGGCGAATCTGGCGGTCCCTGAAAATCTGGCGGCCATCATCGATCACTACATCGCCAAACTTGGGCAGGAGCAGCGTGCGCTGCTCTCGGCAGCAGCGGTGTGCGGGGCCGAATTCCGTGTTGAGACGGTCTCGCTGGCCCTCGAGCGCGACCTCGCTTCGCTGGCTCTCGCCTGTGAGGAACTGGTGCACGAGCAGGTGTGGCTCATGCGGTCGCGCGCAGGAGAAGGTGAAGAGGCGGAGGAGCGGCCCTACTCGTTCCGGCATGCGCTCTTCCGCCAGGTGCTGTACGACCGCACGCCGCGCGCCTTGCGCATTCACCTCCATCGCCAAGTTGGCGCTGCCCTCGAACACGAGCGAACGGCCGGCGTACCGGTTGCAGCCTCGGAACTGGCAATGCACTTCGACCGGGCCCGGCAGCCAATGATTGCGCTTCGCTATTACGCCGAGGCAGCGGAAACCGCGTTGCTGCACTTCAGCCCGGCCTCATGCGTCGGTCTCACTGAGCGTGCGTTGGTCTTGCTGCAGCAGGCACCAGAAGGGCCGGAGCGCGACGCACTGGAGATCACCCTGGCTACGCTGCAGGGCGTGTCGGCGTTCCATACGCTCGGTGTCGGCAGCGAAGCCAGGAATGCGTTTGAACGCGCATACACGCTGCTGGCGAACGCTCCCGAACATCCGATGCGCGGTCGCCTGCTGCACGGGTTTGGCTATCTGCTGGGGCTGCGCGGTGACTATGCGCTGGCGCTGGTAGTGGCGGAGCGCGCCGAAGCCCTTTCGTCCGAGGCGAACGATCCAGCGCTCTCGCTGGTCGCGTGCATCGTGCAGGGCGAGGTGCACCACCTCCAGGGGCGAACGCAGACGACCCGCAGCTGGCTGGAGCGCGCGCTCGCGCTCGCCGAACCGCTTGATATAGGGGCAAACGAGATTTTCGCGACCGATCCCCAGGTCATGCTGCACGGCATGCTGGCCATCGAGCTGGTGCGTTCCGGCCTGATCGAGCAGGGCCGTGCCCATATGCAGCGGGCGCGGACTCGTGCGCAGGCGCTGCGCCAGCCCATGACGAGAATGGTCGCTGCCTGGCAGGAAGTGTTGATCGAGGTGCGGATGGGCAACCACGCGCGCGTGGCCGAGCTGGCTGACGAGATGCAGGTGCTGGTCGATGAGTATTCGCTGGCACTGGGGCGTACGGCTTGCCGCTGGTGGCGTGGCTGGGCCGACGCACGTAACGGCGCACCGCGCGACGGCTACCGCTGCATCCGGGAAGCCTACGAGGAACACACTGGGCTCGGTATGCGCTCTGGTGCCAGCGAGGTACTCGGCTACGCCACCGAGGCGCTGCTGTTGGCCGGTGATTACGACGGTGCGATGGCCGAGTTGCAGGAGGCATTGAGGGTAGGGGAGGAACTGGGCGAGCGTGTTTACCTGCCGCAGCTGTTGCTGCTGGAGGCCGCAATCGCGCGGGAACAGGGCCGACCCGATGCCGGCGCCAACGCGGTGCGGCGCGCGGTCGAGGAGGCGCGCGCCCAGGAGGCACCGTGGCTGGAGCTGCGCGCCCTGGTCGAACTGTGCGAACACCACGACGCCGTGCCCGCTGAGCGGCAGGTGCTGGCGGCGCTGCTCGGCCAACTGCCCGAAACTCAAGGCACTGAACTGGCGCAGCGCGCGTGCACGCTGCTGCGGGCTGAAAGGTCGGATTGAAACGATGAGGGCGCCCCCTTCATGACGACCGAAGTCTGACCTTTCGCTTACGACTCGACCCGGGGGGCGGCTTACGCTGTCGTCGAACTTCCTTGATCCCCAGGTCCGCAATGACCCTCAAACCTGAATGCAAGTACCCGAGCCGCCGCTCCTATGTGGTGAAGCTGCGTAGCGACGCCACACCGGGGTGCCTCATGGGGCGCCTCGAAAACCTGGTCACCGGGCGTCAGCGCGAGTTTTCTTCCGCCGAAGAGCTGCTGGTGTCGATTGCCGCCGACCTCGTGTCGGCGGCTCGCGAGGACGCAGCGGATGCGGCCGTTGAGTGACCTCTCCAACCGCAATGAGCCCTCCGAATGGCGACCGAACCGCGACGCTTCGCTGACAACTTTGCGCGCACCGGGCCTTACGCTGCTGCAACCTCGAATCTGCACGAGTCCAATCCGATGCTGCGATTTCCAACCCACTCTTTGATGACCCGCTACACCGGGCAGACGCCCCAGCGACGGGCCGAGCGCCTGGTCGGCGTCTTCGTTGGCGCGGCGCTGGTCGCCTCTATCGCCCTGGCCTTGACCGGCTGCTCCACGGAGGTCGCCAAGCCTTCGGTGGAGTTGCCGGCCAAGTTCGCCGCCAGCACGGCCTCGCAGATGGAGCCTGAAGCCGCATGGTGGGAGGCTTTCAACGACCCGGTGCTGACCGATCTGGTGCGCCGCGCGATGCGCGAGAACCGTGACATCAAGATCGCCGCCGAGCGCGTGCGCGCCGCTCGCGCGGGTGAAACGATCAGCCGTTCCTGGCTGTTCCCGAGTGTCGGCCTGTCTGCCTTCGGTACGGACCGCAGCACGGGCTACGACACCGCCAAGAAGAAGGGCTATCCAGACGTCGAGGCTGTCGGCGCTGGCCTGGACGTCTCCTGGGAGCTTGACCTGAGCGGACGCCTGCGCGCTGGCGCGGCCGCAGCGGACGCCGAGGCGCTGGCTGCGGAGCACGGCGTACGCGGCGTGCGCCTGCTGGTGATGAGCGACGTCGCCAGCAACTACTTCACGCTGGTCGGTGCGCAGCGGCAGGTCGACACCCTGCGTGCCATGTCGGCGATGCAGGACGAGACGCTGCGCCTGGTCACCGCGCGCCATCGTGTCGGGCTGGCGACCGAATTCGACGTCGAGCGCGCGCAGACCGATGCCGAATCGGCGCGCGCGCAGATTCCGCCCATGGAAACCGTAGCGGCTGTGGCACGCCATCGCATCGCGGTGCTGATCGGTGATCAGGCCTTCAGTGCCGCCTCCATCGTGACCTCCCGTGACGATCAGGTTGTGCCCCAGGCGCGGCCGGGCCAGCCTGCCGAGTTGCTGCAGCGCAGGCCCGACGTGCTGGGGCTGATGGCGCAGCTCGACGCGGCCAATGCGCGCCGCCAGCAGGCCGCCGCCGAGTGGTTTCCACGGCTGTTCCTCGGCGCTTCCTTCGGCCGCCAGAACCTGGAGTTGAACGGTCTGGATCTCGGCGCCGCGCGCTTCACCAACGTCGCCGGCCTGCTGGCGATGCCGATCTTCAACGCCGGGCGCACGCGCGCGATCAACGAGGTCGCCGAGAGTGGGCAGCGCGAAGCGCTGCTGCGTGCCGAAGACGGTATCGCACGTGCGCTCGAGGACGTGGAGAACGCGCTGATCAGTCTTTCCCATGAGCGCCGCCGCTCGCAGTCGCTGCAGATGGCGGCCGCCGCTGCGGACTCCGCGCTCGACCACTCGCAGTCGCTTTACAACCGTGGGCAGATCGACCTGCTGCCGCTGTTGGACGCGCACCGTGTGCGCCTCACGTCGCGCCTCTCCGCTAACGAAAGCAAGACGCGGCTGCTGCTCGACAGCGTGCAGCTCTACAAGTCGCTGGGTGGCGGTTGGCAGGTGTTCGAACAACCCGCCAACCCCACCGCAACCACCGCTGCCGACCGTCCGCCACTTTCCTGAGAACCTGTCGTCTTCAAAGAGGAATCGCCTTGAAGAACTCCAATACTGCGGCCGTTGCCCTGGCCGTAGCCTTCCTGCTGTCCGCGTGTAGCCCGGACCAGCCGACTGTGCAGGCGCTTCGACCGGTACGGGTCGTTGAAATCAGCTACGACAATGCCCGTGAGATCAATCGCTACGTGGGAACCGTGCAGTCACGGCACCAAGTCGACCAGGCCTTCCGCGTCGGCGGCAAGGTAGCCCAGCGCAAGGTCGATGTAGGCCAGATCGTGCGCGAAGGCGACGTGCTGGCAGTGCTCGATGACAGCGATTACCGCCTTACCGAGGAAGCCTCGCGGCAGCAGTGGGCAGCTGCCGTCGAGCAGGCGCGTCAGGCCGAGTCGGACCGCCAGCGCCTGACCGCTCTGAAGGCTGACGGCTCGGTCAGTGCGGCCGACGATGAGCGCGCGCACACGACTGCGCAGACTACCGTTGCGACCGCCGAGGCCGAGGCACGAAAGCTCGAGCTTGCGCGTAACCGGCTCAAGTACACCGTATTGCGCGCTTCGCGCAGCGGCGTCGTCACGTCCGTGCGCTTCGAGGTCGGGCAGGTCGTGGCGGAGGGCCAACCGGTTGTCTCGATTGCGAATCCAGGCGAGCCGGAAATCGTCGTCGATGTGCCCGAGGATCATCTGGCCGCCTTCAAGGCGGCGCAATTCAAGGCCACGCTGGCCAGCGAGCCGAATGAGGCCTTCGATGTCGCACTGCGTGAGTTGTCGCCGCAGGCGGCAGAGCAAACGCGCACCTACCGCGCGCGGCTGAAGCCTGTGAGTGCACGGTCGCTGCCGCTGGGTGCCACCGCCACCCTGGTCGCCGAGCGTGAGATGGAAGAGGTTCCGGTGGCGGCGGTGCCGGCATCAGCGCTGACGCAAGACCGCGGCCAGCCTGCGTTGTGGGTGGTCAAGCCCGAGGACTTTAAGCCTGTGGGCACCGTGAGGCTGGAGCCTGTGGCGGTTATGGGGTATCGCAATGACGAGGTGCTCGTCTCCGGGCTTTCTCCCCGAGCGCTGGTCGTTACCGCCGGAGTGCAGAAAATGGCACCCGGGCTGAGGGTTGCGCTACCCGGCTTGGGTGGCGCTGAAACCAACACCCAGCAGCAGGCCACACGATGAGCAACTTCAACCTTACCGATTGGGCGCTGCGCAATCGCGCCATCGTGCTGTTCATGCTCATCCTGGTGGCGGTAGCCGGTGCCTTCAGCTTCACCCGGCTTGGTCAGCTCGAGGATCCGAACTTCTCCGTGCCCTCGATGACCGCCATCGTCATCTGGCCTGGCGCCACCGCCCAGCAGTTGCAGGACCAGGTCCTCAACCGCATGGAAAAGAAGTTCGAGCAGATCGACAACTTCGAGAAAGTGGTGACCTATGCGCGGCAGGGCTACGCGGGCATGACGCTCACGGTGCGCGGTGGTACCTCCAAACCCGACCAGCTGGAGGCCTGGTACCAGGCGCGCAAGAAACTCAACGACTTGAGCCTGGAGCTACCTGACGGCGTGATCGGTCCGATCGTCAACGACGAGTACGGCGACGTGTACGGCCTGATGTACGCCGTCAAGGGCGACGGCATTGGCCAGGCCGACCTGTCCGATGCGGCCGAGGACATCAAGCGCCGCATGCTGAAGGTGCCGATGGTCAAGAAGATCGATGTCATCGGCAAGCAGGCTGAGCGTATCTATGTCGAGTTCTCGCACGAGCGCCTGGCTGCTCTGGGCATCACCCCGCTGGCTATTGCCGAGAGCCTGAAGAGCCAGAACGTGATGCTGCCCGCGGGCCAGATCGACACCCGCAACGACCGCGTCATGGTGCGCGTAAGCGGCCAGTTCGACAGCGAAGACGCCATCCGCAATGTGCCCATCTCCGCAGGCGGCCGGCTGATCAAGCTCGGCGACATCGCGACCGTCACCCGCGGCTTCGAAGACCCGCCGACCTACACCGTGCGCCACAACGGCCAGCCGGTGCTGATGCTCGGCATCACCATGACCAGCGACGGCAATATCGTGGACCTTGGCCAGGCGATGGATCAGGCGGTCGCCAGGATTCAGTCGGAACTGCCATACGGCGTGGAGCTGGAGCTCGTGGCCGACCAGCCCACCACGGTGAAAGACGCGATCCATGACTTCGTACACGCGTTGGCCGAAGCGTTGATCATCGTGATTGTGGTCAGCCTGGTCAGCCTGGGTTGGCGTGCCGGCCTCGTGGTCGCGACCACGGTGCCGCTGGTGCTGGGGGGCGTGGCGCTGGTAATGCTGGCGATGGGCTGGAACCTCGAGCGCATCTCGCTCGGTTCGCTGATCATTGCACTGGGCCTGCTGGTGGACGACGCCATCATCGCCATCGAGATGATGGTGGCGAAGATGGAAACCGGCTGGGACCGTGTGCGGGCGGCGGCTTTCTCCTACTCGGCCACCGCCATGCCGCGCCTGACCGGTGCGCTGATTACCGTCGTGGGCTTCCTGCCGATCGGCCTCTCGCAGTCCACCACGGGCGAATATGCGGGCGGCATTTTCTGGATCGTCGGCGCCGCCGTACTGTTCTCGTGGATCTGCTCCGGCATTTTCACGCCGTACCTCGCGGTCAAGATGCTGCCCAACGACCTGGGCAAGCACCAGCATGGCGCTGATCCGTACGACTCGAAGTTCTACCGCCGGCTTCGTGGCCTGATCGATGCCGCCATCGAGCGCCGCTGGGTGGTGATCGGTGCAACGTTTGGCGCGCTGGCGCTTGCTCTGGCCTGCATGAAGCTGGTGCCGCAGCAGTTCTTTCCCAACAGCTCGCGCCCTGAGTTGGTCATCGACCTGCGCGTCAAGGAAGGTGCGTCGTTTGCTGCGACCACCGAGCAGGTCAAACGCATGGAGGCGATCCTGGCGAAAGACGAAGATGTGCGTTTCTTTACCGCCTACACCGGTGCCGGCGCACCTCGCTTCTATCTTTCGCTCAACCCCGAACTGCCGAATCCGGGCTTTGCCCAGTTCGTCGTGATGACCAAGGGCCTGGAGGCGCGCGAGCGAGTCCGTGAGCGGCTGATGACCCTGGCCGACCAGCAGTTCCCGCAGGCGTGGTTGCGCGTGACCCGGCTGGAGCTGGGGCCGCCCGTTGGCTACCCGGTGCAGTTCCGCGTCGTTGGCCCCGACACCCAGGTGGTGCGTCATATTGCCCGCGACGTGGAGGCGGTGGTCGCGTCCAGTCCGAAGGTGCGCGACGTCCAGCTGGACTGGAACGATCCGGTTCGCACGTTGAAGGTGGAATTGGACCAGGACAAGGCGAGCGCGCTGGGCCTCACACCGGCTGACGTCTCGCTGGTGACCCAGTCCGTGATGAACGGCGCGACCTTGTCGCAGCTGCGCGAGGACGAGGAACTGATCGACATCGTGGCCCGTGCCGTGCCGGAGGAGCGACTGAGCCTCGACACCCTGAAGGACATCAACCTCTACACCCGCCAGGGCACCGTGGTGCCGCTTTCGCAGGTGGCACAGGTGCGCAACGAGCTGGAAGAGCCGGTGCTGTGGCGCCGTAACCGCGACATGGCGATTACCGTGCGCGCCGACGTGAAGGATGGCGAGCAGGGCGTGTCGGTGACGCAGGAGATCCAGCCGCTGCTGAAGGACATCGAGGCGAAACTGCCCTCGGGCTATCGCATCGACGTGGGCGGAGCGGTGGAGGAAAGCGACAAGGCCAACCAGGCGCTGCTGGCGGTGGCCCCGCTGATGCTGGTCACCATTCTGTTGCTGCTGATGCTGCAGCTGAAGGACTTCTCCCGCATGTGGATGGTGGTGCTGACCGCGCCGCTGGGCCTGATTGGCGTGGTGCCGGCGCTGCTGGTGTTCCAGTCGCCGCTGGGCTTCGTTGCGATCCTCGGCATCATCGCCCTCGGCGGCATGATCATGCGCAATTCGGTGATCCTGATCGACCAGGTGCAGATCGAGATTTCACAGGGTCGCGACCCGTGGAATGCGGTGCTGGATGCTGCCATTCACCGGGCTCGCCCGGTGATGCTGACGGCGCTGGCTACCGTGCTGGCGATGATCCCGCTGACGCGCAGTGTGTTCTGGGGGCCGATGGCGATTGCGATCATGGGCGGCCTCACCGTGGCGACATTGCTGACGATCTTCTTCGTCCCAGCGCTGTATGCCGCCTGGTTCAAAGTGCGCCGCCATGCGGCTGCCGGTGACCAGCAGGTGACGGCCGATGCCGCGCTCAATTCCTGAGTGACGGGCGCGGCGGCACTGCGCCTCAACCTCACCGACGAAGGCTGATCGGGTCCGATCAGCCTTCGTCGAGTCAAGGCCGGGGCTTGGTCGCGGCATTGCTGAGTTGCGTTCGACGGGCAGCCAGCCAATCGCTGCGTGCCTCCGCCATTCTTGGAGCATCAACACCATGCTGAAAATGTTCGGGCTTACCCTGACCGTCTTGCTTGCCGTTGTCGCTATTGCGCTGTGGACCCTGCTTGGCCAGTTCGAGCCCTCCATCAAATCCGCCATCGAGACCGAGGGTGCCCTGGCCACGCAGACGCAGGTGCTCGTGGGTAGCGTGGAGCTCTCGCCCCTCACTGGCATGGGAGCACTCGATGGACTTACCGTGGGCAACCCCACCGGGTTCTCTTCGCCCTACGCCCTGGTGGTGGACCGTATCGCCCTGCAGGTGGAACGCGGTTCCCTTCTCGGTGGAGGCCCGATCATTGTTGAATCCGCCACCGTCATCGCGCCGCAGATTACCTATATGGCGCGAAGCTCCGCGGCCACCAGCAACCTGGAGACCATCAAGAACACCGTCCGGAGCTATTCGGCTACCCCTGCCGTCTCCTCCGCCCCTGCCGTCCCCTCCCGTCATGCCGTCCTCGCCACCCCTGTCAGGCCATCCAAGCGTGAAGCACTTGCCGCCTCCGTCCGACTTTTAGGGCATAGCTGGGCCTGGGAATATATTCATTCCATGTTCGTTTAAGCCGGGACTTGAAAGTTGCGATAGCGCGTAGATATTTCCCTTCGTCAGGGGCCGGAGTTGGGTGCTCTGTGTCTCCTGTTCGAGATCATGTCAGTCAGCCGGAAGGAGGTTTGTCATGTACGAGTCCCTTCTTAATCTGTCGAGCGATCCTATTGCCGAGTTCGAGAGGCTGCAGCGCGAACTGCAACATGTCCTGGGCACAAGACTGGGGCGTCCAGGCAGCATTCGCGCGCTGGCCAGTGGTGCTTTCCCGGCGATCAATGTGGGAAGCACGCCGTCCAGCATAGAAGTCTATGCCTTCGTTCCCGGTGTCGATCCGAGCAGCCTTGATCTGCAGATACACCGAGGGTTGCTATCGATATCCGGCGAGCGCCGGCCGGCACGGAGCGTGGAAGATGGCAATTGCTCCGTGTACGCCAATGAGCGTTATTTCGGACGCTTCAAGCGTACCGTGAGCCTCAATGATGAGGTCGATACCGACAAGGTCGAGGCTCGCTATTGCGACGGCGTTCTCCGCATCTCTCTGCCTCGGCGGGAGGCTGCGCAACCCAGGCGCATAGCCATTCAGTAACAGCATCGGTTTGAAGGAGGAATCACCATGAACGACAAGCAAACGGTCGTGCGCGGCGAGACTGAAACCCAAACACTGCTGCCGCGTGTCGATGTTTTTGAAGATGACAACGGAATCCAATTGTTTGCGGACCTTCCGGGCGTGCCCAGGGAGCGACTCGTGGTCAATGTGGAAGGTGACACGCTTTTGTTGGAAGGGGAGATCATGCCGGAGATGTCCGAACAGCTGGAGGCCGTCTATGCCGAGGTCCAGCTGTCGCGGTTCCGGCGAGCCTTCACCTTGAGTTCCGAGCTGGATACGACACAGATCGATGCTGAGCTACGGGACGGTGTGCTGAACCTGCGTGTCCCCAAGCATGCGCATGCCCAGCCTCGGAAGATCGTCGTGAAAAGCGAGTAGGGCCTTGAGTGTGTGGAGGTCGACCCCATGGACAAACTAGCTGAACTCAAGCAGGGCCTGGAGGAAACCTGGCATTCGCTGGGTGAGGGCTGGCGCCAGCTTCGTGATCGCGCCAGCGAGGCCCTGACACGTTTCACGCCGGTAAACCGGAGCAGGAACTCGCTGGAGGATGCTCACTCACCACCGGCACTTGCTTCCAACTGGGGATTGCTGGCCGGTGATCTCTACGAGGATGGCGAGCAGATCATCATTCGCCTGGAGGTACCGGGCATGGTGAAGGACGATCTAGACCTGGAGGTGCGAGGCGATGTCCTGATCGTCCGCGGTGAGAAGCGAGTCGAGCAGGAGCGAGGTCATGGACGCTACCGGGTTCGCCAGTGCACCTTTGGCAGCTTCCGGCGCAGCTTCGCGCTTCCTGCACCGGTCATCGCCGAAAAGGCCAAGGCCCGATGCGGCAACGGCGTGCTGCGTATCGAGCTGCCCAAGGAAGCGCGCGCGCGTGGCCGGCGCATCGAGGTTCGCTCGGGCTGACGCGGAAGTGCCCGGTGCTCACCTTGCAAGTCACAGGCAATGCAAATTGCCTGGTTACTGAATCAGCCCGCCCGCGCCAAGGTCGCGGGTGGGCTGTTTTTCGACTGGGTCAGCAGATGGCGTTGGGGCCCGCTACAGCGGAGTGTGCCGCGTGATCAGGTGCGCGGTCTGGCTCCCTGTTTAATCAGGTCCAGCGCCACGTCGACGATCATGTCTTCCTGGCCGCCGACCATGCGGCGGCGGCCCAGCTCGACGAGAATGTCGAGGGTCTTCAGCCCGTACTTGGCCGCGGCCACCTCGGCATGGCGCAGGAAGCTGGAGT
>NZ_JAGTIS010000029.1 GCF_018704125.1 Metapseudomonas boanensis
GTTCGGAAGCATTGATCATTTCACCGCGGAACATCGCCTTGATCGCATCGCCAAGTTGCGCCTCTTCGGCCAGCTTCACCAACAAGGCCAGGGTTTCGGGGCCGATCAGGTTTTTCGAGAAGTCGAGCAGCAGTCCGCTGGCACTGAGGCTGAAGCGATTGAAACGCTCGGGGTCGCCTTGAAAGGCCTGGCGCAGGCTGAAGCCATCGAGTTCCAGGCGATGCTGGGTAAGGCCCTTCCAACTGGGTAACTGGGTGACGTCGAGTGGTGTCAGGTGATGGTCCATGTCTTACCTATTACACAATCATGAAAAAGCCCGGATCAGTCCGGGCTTTGGGTCGTGCGAACGCGGCCTCAGGCGACTTGCACCGGAATGGCATTGCTGGTGTGGCTCAGTTCGTTACCCGGCCCCATGTACAGCATACGCGGTTTGAAACCGGCCAGTTCGGCCTCGCTGAAGTGGGCATAGGCGCAGATGATCACACGGTCGCCAACCTTGGCCTTGTGCGCAGCAGCGCCGTTTACCGAGATCATTCGGGAGCCATTCTCGCCACGAATAGCATAGGTGGTGAAGCGTTCGCCGTTATCGACGTTGTAGATTTGGATCTGTTCGTACTCGCGAATCCCGGCGAGATCCAACCATTCGCCATCGATGGCGCAGGAGCCTTCATAGTCGAGCACAGCATGGGTGACTTCGGCGCGGTGCAGCTTGGCCTTGAGCATAATGGCGTGCATGGCGATTCCTCATCGTGGGGGCGCGAACGGCGGGTGAGTTTGCCCGAACCCCCGGAGGGGTTCAAGACAGCCTTGGCGGTTGGATCAGGCTGGTGTGTCGATGTTGAAAGCGAGGTTGTCGATTAGGCGGGTTGCACCCATGAAGGCCGCCGCCAGAATCACCAACTGCAGGTCCTCGGCGTTGGCTGGGCGCAGGTGGGTCGCTTCGCGTATTTCCAGGTAGTCAGGGCGAAAGCCTGCCTTGACCAGTTCAGCCTGGCCCTCGGCCACAAGCTGGTCGAAATCCCTGTGGCCCTCGCGAATGGCCTTGGCCAACTGCTGCAGCGTGCGATAGAGGGCTGGGGCGGCGTTGCGCTGGGCGTCGTCCAGATAGCCGTTGCGGGACGATAGGGCCAGGCCGTCCTCTGCCCGCACAGTTGGTTCACCGATGATCTGGATCGGCATGTTCAGGTCGCGAGCCAGTTTGCGGATTACCGCCAGTTGCTGGAAATCCTTCTCACCGAAAACCGCGAGGTCGGGTTGCACCATGTTGAACAGCTTGCTGACAACGGTGGCGACGCCCTCGAAGTGGCCTGGACGGCTCCCGCCGCAGAGGCCTTCCGAGACGATGGGGACGTTGACCCGAGTCTGGCCCTGCATGCCATCGGGATACATCTCCTCGACATCCGGGTGGAATAGCAAGTGACAACCGGCAGCGACGAGTTTTTCCTGATCGGCCACCAGTGTGCGCGGGTATTTGGCCAGGTCTTCGCTGGGGCCGAACTGCAGCGGGTTGACGAAGATGCTGGTGACTACGAAGTCGGCACGCTGGCTGGCCTTGTCGACCAGTGCCACATGGCCGGCGTGGAGGTTGCCCATGGTCGGCACGAAGCCGACGCGCTTGCCTTCGCTACGTGCACGGGCGACAGCAGCACGCAGCTCACGTACGGTCTTTACGGTGATCATGCGGAGAATCCGTGTTCGGCAGCAGGGAAGGTGACGTTCTTCACGGCGGTGACATAGGCAGACAGGGCGCTCTGGATGGCGCTCTGGCCTTCCATGAAGTTCTTCACGAACTTCGGTGAACGGCCTGTCAGGGAGAGACCGAGCATGTCGTGCAAGACGAGCACCTGGCCGTCTGTAGCGCTGCCCGCGCCGATGCCGATGACCGGGATCTTCACCGACTGGGTGATTTCTGCGGCCAGTTCGCTGGGAACGCACTCCAGCAGCAGCATGGCCGCGCCCGCCTGTTCCAGAGCCATGGCGTCGGCGCGCAATTGACGCGCTTGCGCTTCCTGGCGACCTTGTACCTTGAAGCCGCCAAGGATATTCACGGCCTGCGGCGTCAACCCCAAGTGCGCACAAACGGGTACACCGCGCTCGGCGAGCAGGCGAATGGGCTCTGCCAGCCAAGCAGCACCCTCCAGTTTGACCATATGCGCACCCGCTTGCATCAGCGCGGCGCAATTGGCAAAGGTCTGCTCAAGATTGGCATAGGCCATGAAGGGCAGGTCAGTGATGATCAAGGCACCCTGGTTGCCGCGTTTGACGGCGGCAGTGTGATAAGCCATGTCGGCCATGCTGACAGGCAACGTGCTGTCATGGCCTTGCAGAACCATGCCAAGGGAGTCGCCTACCAGCAGCACGTCCACGCCAGCCTGGCAGGCGGCCCGGGCGAAGGTGGCATCATAAGCCGTCAGCATGGCGATCTTCTCGCCCTTCTGCTTGAGCTCTTGCAGGGTGGTCAGGGTCACATCAGGCATGAAAACGTCCTCATCGGTGCCGGTTCGCACCGGCACGGGGCAACGGGACGCCTATAGTCCCGATGGGGGGGCATGAAGTCAATTGCAGGTGTTACCGATGTGTTACGACGTTACCGTCAACTCTGGCAGTCGCTCCAGCCCTGTGTAGGGACAGGCGTCGAGCAGGCTGCGTAGCGCGCGTCCGTCGGGGAGTTGCAGGTCAGGGGCGATCTCGGCAAGCGGATAGAGGACGAAAGCGCGGGCGTGCATGTGGTAATGCGGGACTTGCAGGCGCGGTTCGTCGATGCAACGTTGGCCGAACAACAGAATGTCCAGATCGAGGGTGCGCGGCCCCCAGCGTTCATCCTTGCGGACGCGTCCGTGTGACTGCTCGATCGCCTGCAAGGCCTCGAGCAGTTGCAGGGGAGCGAGTTCGGTATCAACGGCGGCTACTGCGTTGACATAGCGGGGCTGATCCGGCGGGCCGAGTGGGTCGCTGGCATAGAGGGAGGAAACCGTAGCCAGGTGGGTGCCGGGAATCTGGGCGATCACTGTAAGTGCGTTACGCAATTGCATGATGGGCTCGGCGAGATTGCTGCCGAGGCCGATATAGGCCCGCTCGATGCTCATTCGTTGGTGCTGCCTGGGGTATTGTCGCTGCGCGGACCGCGGCGGCGACGGCTGCCCCCCCGGCGGCGTCGCTGGCCACTGCCTTGTTCGTCCTTGCTGCTCAGTTCGCGAATCATGGTGCGGCGTTGGCTGTCGCTGGCGTCCTGGTAATCGGTCCACCAGTCTCCGAGTCCGTCTGTTTGCTCGCCTGCGCTTTCGCGCAGCAGGAGGAAGTCGTAACCGGCTCGGAAGCGTGGGTTTTCCAGCAGCAGGTCCGCGCGCTTTCCGTGGCGACGGGGCAGGCGTTCCTGCATATCCCAGATCTCCCGGATCGGGATGGTGAACCGCTTCGGTACCGCCGTGCGCTGGCACTGCTCAAGGATCAGGCCGTGAGCGGCTTCCTGCATGGCGGGAATCGGCGGCATGCCGCGCTCCTGTAGCAACGCGGCGCGTGCAGGTAGGGCAGGCCACAGCAGTGCGGCGAAGAGAAATGCAGGTGTTACCGGCTTGCCCTGATGAATGCGTGCATCGGTATTGGCGAGGGCTTGGCGGAAGAGGCGGCCGGTGTATTCCGGGTCGCGCTCCAGTGCTGCAGCACTCGCCGGGAAGAGCGGGGCGAAAAGATCATACTCCAGCAGCAAATCGAAGGTTTGCTCGGCTTTACCGCCTAGGAACAACTTGAGTATTTCGTCGAACAGCCGTGCCGAAGGGATTTCCCGCAGCATCGGGGCCAGGCGGCGGATCGGGGCGGCGCTGTGCTTCTCGATCTCGAAGTCCAGCTTCGCGGCGAAGCGCACGGCACGCAGCATGCGCACGGGGTCTTCCTGGTACCGCTGTTCAGGCGTGCCGATCAGGCGGATGAGGCGGTTGCGGATGTCATGCACGCCGTGGGCATAGTCGAGAATGCGCTCGCTGCTAGGGTCGTAGTAGAGCGCATTAATGGTGAAGTCACGGCGCTGGGCGTCGTCTTCCAGGGTTCCGTAGACGTTGTCGCGCAGGATACGGCCGCTCTCGTTGCGCGAAGCCTGGTTGCTGTCCTCTTCCTCCTCGCCCTGCGGGTGGTGGGCGCGGAAAGTGGCGACTTCGATGATCTCGCGGCCGAACTGCACATGGGCAAGCTTGAAGCGACGACCGATGACTCGGGCGTTGCGGAATTCTGCACGGACCTGCTCCGGCGTGGCGTTGGTGGCCACATCGAAATCCTTGGGGCGCAGGTTCAGCAGCAGGTCACGGACGCAGCCACCTACGGTGTAGGCCTGGTAACCAGCCTTCTGCAGGCGCTCGACGACGATAACCGCGTTGCGGCTGATTTCTGCGCGGCGCAGCGAGTGCTGGTGGCTGCCCAGTACTTCAGGGGTGCTACGCGGATGTGGGGCGCGGCGCAGGGGGGAGCGGAAAGACTGGAACAGCTTCTTCAGCATGGGATGCACTGTTTAGCGGGATGGTCGGCCAGAAAAGGAAATGGGCGCACGATGGGCGCGGATTCTAGCACTGGGAGGGGGGATGTTGAAGGAATGACGCGAAGGGTGTCAAAGCTACTGGGGGAGCCGAAGCTCCCCCCCAAATTGGTGCGTGCTTTGTTTTTATTGTGTCGGGCTTGGTTTTTTTGTTGTTCGACCCGCTCCAGCAGGCTTTTTGCCTCTGGAAATGCCCTCCATTCGAGGGGTAATAGCAAACGGATTGCTTTGGACGCTGATGCTGCCATGATCATTCCGTGACCCAACCAGTACGGGTGCTGCCTGTGGGCAGTTTTATTGTTCTCTGTCTGGCTGTGGGGCAAGCCCCAAGGGCAACTCCTCTCCAAAAGAATCAGTTAGCTGCGCCTCCGCTGTTTTGTTTTTGTTGTGCTGGAGTCGATACGTCTTGTTTTTATTGTGGGGTTCAGCAGTTGTTATTGTTGTTGTACCAAAGATAAAGCAGATGCCATGCCAACTTTTTGAAATCCTTTAAAAACAATTACTTACTGAGATTTGAGGTTGGCGAGAGGCCCAAAAAAAGCCGGGTCTTCGTTACCTTTAGACCCGGCTTTGTTACGAGATATTGGGTGGGGTAACAATCAGGGGAACTTCAAGTGTTCCCGCGTGTCTGCCCGCAGCGGGACCTCAAGGCCCGGCTGCAGCGCCCGATTTGCGGCGAGGAATGCCCAGGCGTTGGCGGCGTTCCCACAGGCATTTGCGGCTGATACCCAGCTTGCGGGCAAGTTCCGTTTCAGTCATGTGATCCTGGTGCTCAAGCACAAAATGCTGGAAGTAGTCCTCCAGCGACAGGTCTTCGGTCGGCTCGTGGGTCGCGTTGTTGGCTTGCGGCGGAGCGATGTCATTGAAGTCCTCATCATCCAGGTCGTCCAGTTCGATGTCGATCCCGAGCAAGTCCGCCGAGATGTCCGGGCTCTCGCAGAGGATGACCGCGCGCTCGATGGCGTTCTCCAGTTCGCGAACGTTACCTGGCCAGTTGTAGTGGCGGATGGCTTGTTCCGCGTCAGAGGCGAAGCGTAGGTTCTCGCGCCCCATTTGTACGCACTGGCGGGCTAGAAAGGCGCGGGCGATCTCAAGCACATCGTTGCCACGCTCGCGCAGGGCGGGCAGTTTCAGCGAGATCACATGAAGGCGGTAGTAAAGGTCTTCGCGGAACTGTCCGGTCTTGGCCAGGGTTTTGAGGTCGCGGTGGGTGGCTGCGATCAGGCGTACGTCCACTTTCTGCGATTGCACTGAACCGACCCGGCGAATCTCGCCCTCCTGCAGTACGCGTAGCAGGCGTGCCTGGGCTTCGAGCGGCAGCTCACCGATCTCGTCGAGGAACAGGGTGCCGCCGTCGGCTGCCTCCACGAGCCCCGCCCGACCTGCTGTGGCACCGGTAAATGCGCCTTTCTCATGACCGAACAGTTCGGATTCGATCAGGGTCTCGGGGATCGCCGCGCAGTTCACCGAAATCAGCGGCGCCTTGGCGCGACGCGAAAGGTTGTGCAAGGCGCGGGCGACCAACTCCTTGCCGGTACCCGACTCACCTTGGATGAGTACGGTGGAATCGGTCGGGGCAACTTTGCGGATCTTGCTGTAGAGCTCAAGCATCGGCGGGCAGGAGCCGATGATGCCAATCTCGCCATCTGCACTGCTCGCGGCCTTGTCATTGCGGCTGCTGCTGGGTCGTTCGCCGGAGGTGGATCTGGACTCCTGCCGCTCCTTGAGGATGCGAGCGACGGCCTGGAGCATTTCATCGTGATCGAAGGGCTTGGCGATATAGTCCACTGCGCCCATCTTCATCGAATCGACGGCAGAGCGCAGGCTGGCGTAGCTGGTCATGATCAGGACTGGCGTGCCCTGGGCCAGTTTGATCAATTCGGTGCCAGGGGCACCAGGCAGGCGAAGGTCGCTGACGATCAGGTCGAAGCCAGGAATGCTGTAGCGCTCCTGGGCCTCCTGCACAGAGCCTGCCTCGCTGACCTGATACTGGTTACGTTCCAGCAGTCGGCGCAGGGCAGAGCGAATGATGGTTTCGTCTTCGACGATCAGAATATGCGGCATTAATTCGGCTCTCTAGACGGTCTCAGCTCACGGCGGATGTTGCTTCGACAAACCGAGGCAGCGTGACCCGGATACGGGTGCCACGCTGGTGTTCGGGGTCGACCGGGCTTTCGATGGTTATCTGTCCATAATGCTCTTCCACGATCGAATAGACCAGTGCAAGGCCAAGTCCAGTCCCTTTTCCGGGGTCTTTGGTGGTGAAGAACGGCTCGAAGAGGCGATCCATGATCGCCTTCGGGATTCCGCTGCCTTCGTCTTCCACGATCAGGTCGACGGTGTGCTCGGATGCCTCGCTCCGCACTCGGATGGCGCTTCCAACCGGGGAGGCGTCGCGGGCGTTGGACAGCAAGTTTATCAGGACCTGGGCGAGGCGCTGGGGGTCACCCTCGGCAACGTGGCGCGGATCGCAGAGGTTGAAGAAATTCACTTCCACGCTGCGCTTGTTCAGTGACAGCAGGCCGATGGCGTCTTGGGTAACTTCGGCAAGGCAGACGGGTTCGCTGGCCTGCTGACGCCCGCCAGCGTGGGCGAAACTCATCAGCGACTGGACGATGCGCGAAACCCGTTTCGTCTGCTCGATGATCTGGCTGCTGATCTCCTTCAGTTCGGGATCTTCCTCGCGTTCTTCGCGCAGGTTCTGCGCGAGGCAGGCGATGCCGGTGATGGGGTTGCCGATCTCGTGGGCGACGCCTGCGGCGAGACGGCCGATCGACGCCAGTCGCTCGGAGTGCACCAACTTGTCTTCCAGCAGTTGGGTGTCCGTGACGTCTTCTACCAGCAGGACCAGGCCGCTGCTGCCCGGCGCGAGCGGCTCTTCGATCGCCGCCTTGTGCAGGTTCAGCGAGCGCACCTGGCCGTCCAGAGTCAGGCGTTGTTTGTGCAGATGCTCGTCCGGCAGGTGGATGAAGCCTTCCAGGAGGCTCTTCCAGGGCTCGCTGATGGTGGGCAGGCGCGAGCCCACGACGCGCTGGGCCGGGATCTCGGTGAGTTCCTCCATCGCGCGGTTCCACATGAGGATTTCCTGGTCCTTGGCCAGGGAGCAGACGCCCATTGGCAATTCCTGCAGCGTCTGGCGATGGTAGCGACGCAAGGCATCGAGTTCGGCGGCCAGGCCCGTTAGGCGCGAGTGGTAATCCTCAAGGCGGCTTTCGATGAAGTGGATGTCCTCGGTGACGTAGCTTTCACTGCCGGATTTGTATGGCAGGAAGGTTTCCACCATGTCCTGGGCAACACTCGGGCCCATCAGGCCCGATAGGTTCGCCTCGATGCGGTCGCGCAGGCGACGCAGAGCATAAGGACGACGCTCGTCGAAGGGCAGGTGCAGATCGCGCAGCGCTTGCTCCACTTCCTTCTGGGCAGTCTTGGCGCCCAGGGGCTTGGCCAGCTGGGTGGCGAACTCCTGGGGGGAACCTGCGACCAGCTCACGACGTTGCGGTCGCCGTACGTTGTCGACGGCACAAGCTTCGGCGGCGCTGCGCTCTTCGGGGCTGGCTTCGGTAAAGAGCGAAACCAGGGTGAAGATCAGGACGTTGGCGGCCAGCGAGGCGATGGCCGCGATGTGCCAGCTGGTATCGTCGAGCACGTAGATGGCATTGAACAGAGGCAGGTAGATGCCCTGCAGATTGCCTATCAGCGGCAGAAGCATAGCGAACAGCCAGACACCGAAGCCGGCCAGCAGGCCGGCGATGAAGCCTCGGCGGTTGGCGGTTGGCCAATAAAGCACCGACAGCGCACCCGGCAGGAACTGGAGGGTGGCGACGAAGGCGACGATACCGAGGTTGGCCAGGTCCTGTTCTGCGCCGAGGAGGAGGTAGAACCCGTAGCTGGCCATGATGATGGCTGCGATCAGGGCGCGGCGGGTCCACTTCAGCCAGCGGTAGATGTTCCCTTCGGCGGGCGGCTGATAGAGCGGCAGCACCAGGTGGTTGAGGGCCATCCCGGACAGGGCTAGGGTCATCACGATGATCAGCCCGCTGGCGGCGGAAAGCCCCCCGACGTAGGCGACCAGGGCGAGTAACGGATTGTCTACGGCGATTCCCAGGCCTAGCGTGAAATACTCGGGGTTGGTGGTCGTGCCGAGTTTGAGGTTGGCCCAGAGGATCAGGGGCACGGCCAGGCTCATCAGCAGCAGGAATAGCGGCAGGCCCCAACTCGCGCTGACCATGGCGCGCGGGTTGAGATTCTCGGTGAACGTCATGTGGTACATGTGCGGCATGACGATCGCGGAGGCGAAGAACACCAGCAGCAGGGTTCGCCACGGGCCTTCTTGCAAGGGTGTATGCAGAGTGGACAGAGCTACCTGGTTTTGCAGCAGCCACATTTCCAAGTCCTGCGGACCGTCGAATACGCCATAGAGGGCGTACAGTCCGATGCCGCCCAGTGCGGCCAGCTTGACCACCGATTCGAAGGCAATAGCGAATACCAGGCCGGCATGCTTCTCCCGTGTGGCGATATGGCGGGCGCCAAAGAGAATCGTGAAAAGGGTGATCAGCGCACAGAAGCCCAGGGCGACCCGGTTGTGCACGGGCTCGCGGGTCAGGATGCCGATCGAGTCGGCCACCGCCTGGATCTGCAGGGCCAGCAACGGCAGAACACCTATCAGCATGATCACAGTCGTCAGTGCGCCGGCCCAGGTGCTGCGGAAGCGGAAGGCGAACAGGTCGGCCAGAGAAGACAGCTGATAGGTGCGGGTGACGCGCAGGATCGGATACAGCAGTACCGGTGCCAGGAGAAAGGCGCCGGATACGCCCAGGTAACTGGCAAGGAAGCCATAGCCATACTGGTAAGCCAGGCCCACGGTGCCGTAGAAGGCCCAGGCGCTGGCATACACACCGAGCGACAGGGTGTAGGTCAGGGGATGGCGGATGATCCAGCGCGGCACAAAGCCGCGGTCGCTCAACCAGGCCACGCCGAACAGGGCGAGGAGGTAGGCGGCGCTGATCAGGATCAGCTGGCTAAGGCTAAAGCTCGTCAGCATCGCGTTGACTCTGCAGGATAAAGGTCACCACGATCAGGATCAGCCAGAGCAGGTAGGGTCGGTACCAGGCGCCGTTAGGGTCAATCCACCAATCCATGATGGCGGGTGAGAACAGGTAGATACCCACCACCAGGAGCAGGACCAATCGGTAAATGTACATGCCGCATTTCTCGTCGTGTCTGCGGCGATGGTAGCGAATGCCCCGCAGCGCCGCGAGTGGCTAACGCAGCTGCGCTTCTGCGAGGGTTCGGCTGCGGGGGATCAACATGGCATCCCAATTGGCGATGCCCCAGTCCAGAACTTCGCGTGGGTGGGCGTCGGACAGTTCCTCCGGCGGTTGCTGGCCAAGCGATCGCAGGGCGCGTGCCAGCAGTGGCGAGGCGCGGTCGCCCGGTAGAGGTGGGGAGCGGTAGGACTTGCCGAGCTTGTGGCCGTCCGGCTGGATTATCAGGGGGACGTGCAGATAGCGCGGCCGGGGTAGGCCCAGCAACTCCTGAAGATAGAGCTGCCGTGGGGTCGAGTCCAGCAGGTCAGCGCCACGCACGATGTCGGTGACGCCTTGCCAGGCATCGTCAAGAACCACCGCCAACTGGTAGGCATAGAGGCCATCGCGGCGCTGGATGATGAAGTCTCCAACCTCGCGGCCCAGGTGCTGGCGGAACTCGCCTTGGACTCGGTCCACGAAGTGATATTCCAGTTCGGGTACGCGCAAGCGAATGGCTGCATCCTGCCTGGAATGTTGAGCGTTTCGGCAATAGCCCGGGTAAACGCCCTGGTTACCCTCCAGCTGCTTGCGTGAGCAGGTGCAGGCATAGGCCAGCCCCTGATTGAACAGCCAGTCGACGACTTCTGCGTAGGTGGCATGTCGCTCGCTCTGGCGCACCATCTCGCCGTCCCACTCGAAACCGTAGCTTTCCAGGGTGCTGAGGATCGCCGCTTGGGCACCCTGGACCTCACGTGGCGGGTCGAGGTCTTCCATGCGAAGCAGCCAGCGGCCGCCGATCGCGCGGGCATCCAGATAGGAGGCGACGGCGGCGACCAGCGAGCCAAAGTGCAGGTAGCCGCTGGGGGTGGGGGCAAAACGACCGATATAGGAGGGGGACGTCATGTCAGGGCCAGGCCTGTAAAACGCAACGGGGCGCCTAGGCGCCCCGTTTCGGCATCAGGAGCCGAGTTGCTTTTCCTTGATCTCCGCCAGCGTCTTGCAGTCGATGCACAGCGTGGCGGTGGGGCGGGCTTCCAGTCGGCGGATGCCGATTTCCACGCCGCAGGAGTCGCACCAACCGTAATCGTTGTCTTCGATTAGCTGAAGGGTTTCGTCAATCTTCTTGATCAGCTTGCGCTCGCGGTCACGGGCGCGCAGTTCCAGACTGAACTCTTCTTCCTGACTGGCACGGTCAGCCGGGTCGGGGAAGTTGGCCGCTTCGTCCTGCATGTGATGCACGGTGCGGTCGACCTCTTCCATCAACTCCTGCTTCCATTTGTTGAGGATATTGGTGAAGTGAGCGCGCATGCGATCGCTCATGTACTCCTCGCCCTTGGTCTCTTGGTAGGGTTCGAAGCCACGAATCAACTGGCTGCTCTGTTGTTTTGCATTGGTGGGCATGGATGGCCGCCTCTCACTTTCTTAATCCATTGCGCAGGATTATGGTCCATCGCCGGCTGTGCCGGCCCTGCGGCTGCAAGCGGGCGAACTTACCAGATCGAATCCGGGTTCGCTACTACCCGTTATCAAGCATGCTGCAGCGTTCAGGCACCATTGGGTAGAATCCTCTCTTTGCCTTAATAAAGGAAGGCCAATGGCCCAGCCCTACAGTGCGCGCAGCCGCGCCATCGAACCCTTCCACGTTATGGCTCTGCTGGCTCGGGCAAATGAGCTCCAGGCCGCCGGGCATGACGTGATCCACCTGGAAATCGGCGAGCCGGACTTCTCCACTGCCGAGCCCATCGTCCGTGCCGGGCAGGCGGCGCTTGCCGCGGGCCATACCCGTTACACCGCTGCACGGGGCCTGCCGCAACTGCGCGAGGCGATTGCCGGCTTCTACGCCTCGCGCTATCGATTGAACATAGACCCGGAACGGATTCTCATCACCCCCGGTGGCTCAGGCGCGTTGCTGCTCGCAAGCAGTCTCTTGGTCGACCCGGGCAAGCATTGGCTGCTGGCCGATCCGGGTTACCCCTGCAATCGGCATTTCCTGCGCTTGGTCGAAGGTGCTGCACAGCTGGTGCCGGTCGGCCCCGAGACTCGTTACCAGTTGACCCCCGACCTGGTGGAGCGGCATTGGGACGCTGGCAGCGTCGGTGCACTGGTAGCATCGCCGGCCAATCCCACGGGCACCTTGCTGCACGCCGATGAGTTGGCGGCGTTATCCAGAACGATCAAGGCGCGCGGGGGGCACCTGGTGGTGGATGAGATCTACCACGGCCTGACCTACGGCGTGGACGCTTCCAGCGTGCTGGAAGTGGATGACCAGGCCTTTGTGCTCAACAGCTTCTCCAAATACTTTGGTATGACCGGTTGGCGGCTTGGCTGGCTGGTAGCACCGCCCGAAGCAGTGGCGGATCTGGAGAAGCTGGCGCAGAACCTCTACATCAGTGCCCCTTCGATGGCCCAGCATGCCGCCCTGGCGTGCTTCCAGCCTGAAACCCTGGAGATACTCGAAGAGCGGCGGCGAGCGTTCGCCAAACGGCGCGATTATCTGCTGCCTGCGCTGCGCGAGCTGGGCTTCCGCATCGCTGTCGAGCCGGAAGGGGCGTTCTACCTGTATGCGGACATTTCGGCCTTCGGCGGTGATGCCTATACCTTCTGCCGGCACTTCATCGAGACCGAGCATGTGGCCTTCACCCCGGGGCTGGACTTCGGTCGTTACCAGGCCAGCCAGCATGTGCGATTTGCCTATACCCAGGATGTGCCGCGTCTGGCCGAGGCAGTGGAGCGGATTGCACGGGGTCTGAAGACCTGGACAGCGCAATGAGGTTCGAGCCGCCCCTGGAGGAGGCCCGACTGTTGCGCCGTTACAAGCGGTTCCTGGCGGACATCAAAACGCCGACGGGGGAGTTGCTGACCATCCACTGTCCCAATACCGGCTCTATGCTCAACTGCATGAGTGAAGGCTGTCGGGTGTGGTTCAGTCGCTCGAATGACCGGAAGCGGAAGCTGCCTGGCACCTGGGAAATAGCCGAGACGCCGCAAGGGCGGTTGGCCTGTGTGAATACCGCGCGAGCCAACGCGCTGGTGGAGGAAGCGTTGCGGGCAGGCCGTATTGTCGAGTTGACTGGCTTCCAGTCCCTCAAGCGGGAAGTCGCTTATGGACAGGAGAACAGCCGGGCCGACTTCCGGTTGGATTTCGCCGACGGGCCGGCCTTCATTGAGGTCAAGAGCGTGACGCTTGGGTTCGACGATACGGCAGTGGCGGCGTTTCCCGACGCCGTCACCGAACGCGGCAGCAAGCACCTGCGCGAGCTCGTCGTGCTGGCGAAGCAGGGTGTGCGGGCGGTGCAGCTTTACTGCGTGAACCTGTCGGGTATCGAGGCGGTGCGTGCCGCCAGGGAAATCGATCCGGCCTATGCGGCCGCCCTGGCCGAAGCCCGTGCGGCTGGTGTCGAGGTGTTGGCCTATGCGGCGGACGTGACACCGCAGGAAATCAGCATCACGCGGCGGCTGGAGGTGCTGTTCTGAACCCTGTGTGGCGAGCTCAGGCCGGACGCAACCAGATGCCTTGTTCGTCCTCCCAACATTTGAGTGCCTGCAATGACTCCCCGGCGCAAGGGCCGGCCACGCATTCGCCCGTGTCAATCAGGAAGAGGGCGCCGTGTGTGGCGCACTGGATGAGGCTGCCGCTGGTGTCGAGGAACTGGTCTTCGACCCACTCCAGCGAAATGCCCCGGTGCGGGCAGCGATTCTCATAGGCACGAACGAGGCCTTGCCGGCGCACGAGCAGCAGTTTCAGGCCATCGACAGCAAAGCCCCGGCTCTGGCCTTCAGCCAGTTCCTCGGGGCGGCAGAGCAGGATCATCGGCATCTCCACGGAAGGCAGGCATTATCCAGTACTTGCAGTTCTTGCCAAGTGGAACTGAATGCTTGTCGGCGGGGCGCCGCCAGTGGACACCCGGCAGTGGGATGGCTCCATCGCTAGCGGGCCTCTATCCTTCGACTCCGGCCTTATCTGAGGATGGATTTTCGTAACCATGATCTTTCCCCGTCATGCTCGTCCGTTGTTTGCCGGACTGTCCGCTCTTCTATTGCTGGCCCTTTGGCTATCTCTCGCCTTGGGGCCGGTCAGTCTGCCCTTGGGAGAGACACTGCGCGCTGCCCTGCATCTGGCGGGGCTGCCTGTCGATGGTGAAGGGCTGGAGCAGGCTGAGCTGATTCTTGGCCAGATCCGACTGCCACGGGCTTTGCTGGGGCTCGCCATTGGTGTGGTGTTAGCCCTCACCGGCGTGGCGATGCAGGGGTTGTTTCGCAATCCATTGGCCGATCCGAGCCTGATCGGGGTTTCCAGCGGTGCGGCCCTCGGTGGAGCGTTGGCCATCGTCGGTGGCACAGCGCTGGGGGGGCTGCCCGAAGCCATCGCAGCCTATCTCTTGTCGGCATGCGCCTTCGCAGGTGGCCTGGGGGTGACCTTGCTGGTCTACCGCCTGGGCAGGCGTGAGGGGCAGACGAGCGTTGCCACGATGCTACTGGCCGGTATTGCGCTAACAGCGTTGGCCGGTGCGGTGATCGGTCTTTTCACCTACATGGCTGATGACGCCACTCTGCGCAGCCTGACCTTCTGGAACATGGGTAGTCTGAACAGCGCCAGTTACGCACGTTTATGGCCGCTGCTGCTGGTTACGCTGCTCGTGCTCTGCTGGTTGCCGCGCCGGGCCAAAGGGCTCAATGCATTGCTGCTGGGTGAGTCCGAGGCGCGGCATCTGGGCGTTGACGTGGAGCGCTTGAAGCGCGAACTGGTGATCTGCACTGCATTGGGCGTCGGAGTAGCGGTGGCTGCTGCGGGGCTGATCGGCTTCATCGGTCTCGTGGTGCCACACCTGGTGCGCATCGTCACGGGGCCCGACCATCGCATACTGTTGCCGGCGTCGGCGTTGGCGGGGGGCTGTCTCATGCTGCTGGCCGACTTGGTTGCACGGATGGTGCTGGCGCCGGCAGAGCTGCCGATCGGCATCGTCACGGCGCTGCTCGGAGCGCCGTTCTTTCTTTATCTGCTGCTGCGAGGTCGCCACTGATGTTGCACGTCGAGCGGCTGGAAGTGCGGCGTGGCGCCAGATGCGTGCTGGCTGATGTCGATCTGGTCTTGCAGCCCGGGCAAATGCTCGGCGTGCTGGGTCCTAACGGCGCGGGCAAAAGTACCTTGCTGGGCGCCTTGTCAGGTGAGCTGAGCGCGTCTGCCGGCTCTGTAACCTTCGATGGACGATCGGTGCGCGACTGGAGTGGTCCAATGCGAGCGCGCAGATTGGCCGTGTTGCCACAAAGCTCGACGCTGAGTTTCGACTTCTGGGTCGAGGAGGTCGTCAGCTTGGCGCGCTTGCCCCATGAAACCGGCAGCGCCCATGACGCGCAGGTAGTAGCGCAAGCCTTGCAGGCAGCAGATGCCAGTCACCTTGCCGGGCGCAGTTATCTGGCCCTGTCCGGGGGTGAGCGCCAGCGCGTGCACCTGGCCCGGGTGCTGGCGCAACTCTGGCCGGGCGAGCCTGGGCAGGTGCTGTTGCTGGATGAACCTACCTCCATGCTTGATCCCTTGCACCAGCACACTATCTTGCAGGCGGTACGCGCCTTTGCTGAGCGGGGCGTGTCTGTGCTGGTGATACTGCATGACCTCAATCTGGCCGCCCGTTACTGCGATCGCCTGCTGCTGCTCGCCGCGGGGCGACCTTTTGTGCTGGGCACGCCAGAGCAGGTATTGTGCGCCGAGCCTCTCAAGGCCGTGTTCGGTCTGGAGGTGCTGGTGCAGCGCCACCCTGAGCGCGGGCATCCGTTAATAGTCGCGCGCTGAAACGACGCAAGGACAATCAATGAGATTTCTCCTGATCTGCTGGATCGGACTGCTGGCTGCTTGTCAGAGCCTCCCCCCGCTACCGGCCTGGCAGAGCCCCGAAGGCCGCGACCGGCTGGACCTGGGCGTCATCCGCGATCTGCGTAGTGGCGACCAGCTTACGCCCCGGCAGCTAGTCGGGCGCCTGGCCGGCTCTTCCCGCGTCCTGGTGGGCGAGCAGCATGACAATCCCGATCATCACGCCCTTCAACTCTGGTTGCTGCAAGCGATGGAAGCCCGGCGTGCGCAGGGCAGCCTGTTGCTGGAAATGCTCGACCCGGACCAGCAGGTCCTGGTCGACTCCGCTCACAAGGCTTCAGCTGCCGGCCAGGCATCAGCAAACCTCCCGCAAGCACTGGCCTGGCAGAAGAATTGGGAATGGACGTTCTATGGGCCGATTGTGCGCCATGCGCTGGAGCAGCCTTACCCCTTGCTGGCGGCCAATCTTGATCGCAGCGAGATCAAGCTGATCTATCAGACGCGGCCAACCTTGCAGGGCCAGGCATCCACTGCGGAGGCGGTACGCGGACCTCTGCTGGAGCAGATTCGCGAATCCCACTGCGGGTTGCTGCCGGAGTCGCAGATGCCCGCGATGCTGGCCGTCCAGCAGCAGCGTGACCGCCGCATGGCTGAGCAGCTGCTGGCGGCCCCGCAACCGGCAATGCTGTTCGCGGGTGCCTTTCATGTTCGCCGCGACTTGGGCGTCCCCCTGCACCTGACCGATCTGGGAAGTGGTGAGGGTAATGCCGTGCTGATCCTGTCGGAGGTTGGCAAGCCGGTGGACGCTGGCGCAGCGGACTACGTCTGGTACACGGCCGCATTACCTCCTGTCGACCACTGCGCGGGGATCCGCGAGCGTCTTCCTGCGGCGCGTTGATTGGTAGAAGGGGAGTCGCCTGGCACGGCTCCCGAACCACGGGGAAAAAAGACCCGGCAATGTGCCGGGTCAAAAACCGTGATTAGCCTGATGAGGAGATAATCTGAATAGCCTTACTGCTTGGCTTTCCAGCTTACCGACCGATCTCGCGATCAGTTGAGTAAATAATAACGATTATCACTCGCGAGTCAATGCTTGATTGGCAATTCCTGCAGGTGCGGCGGCACCAGGTAAAGAAGAACCCGGCATCGGGCCGAGTTCTGGATGGTGCTCAGGAAATAGGCAGTAGCCTGAGTTGGGTGACTTCCTTGTTCAGCAGGTCGATGCGCCGCGCCATGCTTTCGATAAGGCTGTGGGCAATCCGCGGATTGCTCTGCATCAGGCTCAGGAACTGATCCTTCGGAATGACCATTACAGTGCAGGGCTCGCTTGCCTTGACCGTGGCGCTGCGGCGTTCGCGGGTAAAGACTGCCATTGCGCCGAAGATTTCATCCTTCTGCACGTCGCCCACTTTCTGTCCATCGACGAACGCCTCTGCGTGGCCTTCGATAATGATGAATACATGATCTGCCTCGTCGCCTTGCTGGATGAGCTCATCCCCGCGGGCAAAGTGTTGGAAGCCCGTCGACGGGCGTACGTCCGGTTGTTTCAGGCGAGCTATCGCGTCTGAAAGCAGCGCGGTATGCCCCACCAGGTACTGGATGAAGAGCTCCTGTCGTCTCTCGTTCGCGTAGATGTGCTTGAACACGCTGCTCCGGCTGTAAGGCCGCAAGCTTATGGGCTCGTCGCTGCAGTATCGGCAGCTGGGGAGTTCAATGCCTTGGCGCAAGCCGAGCAGATCCCCCTCTTGCAGGTAGAAGAGCGGGCGCTCTTCTACCACGGCATGCAGCAGGCCGTTTTCGATCAGGTACAGCTGGTTGGCAGGGAGAACTTGCGCAAGGTCTTCGGCATGCTCCAGGCGAAGCGGTGGCCCCGATGGCTCAAGTCCTTCTAGCAATTGGCCGGGGATGCCTTGCAGGCGGTTGATTAACTGGTCGGCGTAGGCCGGTTGCTCCCCGAGTAGGTACATGACCGTAATTCCTTGAACTGACTGGAGTGCCTGAACGCACGAAGATCCCCGAAACAATAGGGCGCGTCGCTTCTTCCGTAAATCACTCCACTCGGAGGTTGTGAGCTAGCTCTTATTGTGGGAGACCGGGGTGTCCAGCTGATGGTTCAGCTCGGCTTTGTGCCCGGGAGGCAGGTCATTCCAGTGCACGTCCAGCAAGGCGCCTTCAATCGCGTAGAGCAGGACCTTGGATGCTCGGAAGCCTCGGGCCCGCACAGCCTTATAGGCTCCGACCGCGCCAAGGCGCCGCAGATCAGACAAGTTGTGGATGCCCACCGCATGCAGCCACTGGGCAGATGTCTTGCCAAGGTTTCTCAGGTGTTGCAGTTCGTCGTTCATCGAGCCTCCTTGCGATGGATTGGGCGCGAGAGTGGTCAGCAACTGGTGCCTGAGCCAAGTGTAGCGGTCAATGTGCAATATGGCTTTGTGCTATCGCCAGGCGGCATAAGCAGCCGGCGAGTGGCTGGTAGAAGGGCGATCAACGGTGCAGCGGGTGCAGAAAGCCAGGTGCCGGATGGCGATGGATACGTTCGCTTGGATGTTCGCTGAATCCATGTCAGCGCAAGAGATGGCCGCGGCGGAAACTACCGTCGCGGCCGTGAGCAGGAGGCGTTGGTTTCAGAACCCAGGGAGGTGCTGGCGGATGCGCTCCACCAGATTGTCGAGGCTGGCCTCCTGGTCTGTATCGATGCGCTTGCTTTGTGTCTGCTCGCTGGCGTCAAGCGCTTCACGACTCGCTTGCTGCGCGTGCACGACGTCCATGGTCGCATCCGAAGGGTCTCCACCCAGCGCCTGCCGTTGGGCGATCCAGGAGGCAATGACTGCATCCGGAGCATGGCAGTCGAGAATCAGGAAAGGAGTGCCGGTGTCCTCTGCGACGTCCCTGGCAGCTTCCCGCTGGGCATGCTTGAGAAAAGTCGCGTCGATGACCACTGGGAAGCCGGCGTGCAGGGCGATCTTTGCCAGTTGGTTGAGGCGCGCGTAGGTGGCAGCACTGGCATCATCGTTATAGATGCCGGACTTCAGCCCTGCCTGCTCGTTCAGTTGATCACCGAAGAGTCGCTTGCGCTCGACATCTGAGCGCAGACGAATGGCGCCCAAGGCTTCGACCAGGCGCAGGGCCACGTGGCTCTTGCCCGAACCTGATACGCCATGGGTGATGGCCAGGAAGGGGGAGGGGATGGCGCTATAGCTTTCCGCCAGGCCCGCATAGTTGCGGTATTGACGGAGCGTCGCAGCCTTCTGCACCGCATCGGCCTGGTGTGCCAGGCTGAACAGGGCGATCTTGGCGCGCACCAGCGCACGATAAGCCTTGTAGAAGTTCAGCAGTTCAAGCCCCTGGTAGTCACCGGTGTGCTCGAGGTATTCGCTAACCAGTCGGCGCGAGAGGGACTTCAGGCCGCGGTCTTCCAGGTCCATGGCAATGAATGCGATGTCGGCATAGACATCCGTAAAGCGGAAGGGCTCGTTGAACTCGATGCAGTCGAACAGAACCACCTGGCCATTGATCAGGGTGGCGTTACCCAGATGGATATCGCCGTGACATTCGCGGATGAAACCATCCTGTTTGCGTTGTGTCAGCAGCGGCTTGAGTCGCTCGAAGCTGGTCTCAGCCCAGGCCTCAAGGGCCTCGAGTTGTTGCAGATCGGCTTTTTCCGTGAGGAATGGGCGGATCTGTTCGAAATTCTGGCGTACCGGCGCCATGACGGCCTCGGGTGTCCCGAGCGGGTGCTCGGCAGCAACCTGCGGGGCGGCCATGTGGAAGCTGGCAATCTGCGCCGCAAGGGCATCGATATGTGCAGGTGTCAGCTCGCCCCGTGCCTGCAGGGCGCTGAGCAGGTTGTCCTGGGGGAACTGGCGCATTTTCAGCACATATTCGATGGCCGGTGCCGCGCCGCCGATCAGGGGCGACTCCTCGCTGCCAGTCACGGGCAGAACTTCGAGATAGAGGTCCTGGGTCAGGCGCTGGTTGAGGCGCAGTTCCTCATCACAGAAGTGCTTGCGCGCCTCGAGACGGGTGAAGTCGAGGAAGCCGAAGTCGACCGGCTTCTTGATCTTGTAGGCGAACTCCCCGGTGAGCAGCACCCAGGAGATGTGCGTTTCGATCACCTGGAAACCGGCCACTGGGTGAGGATAGAGGGCCGGGTTCTGCAGGGCGGCTATCAGCTGCTGGCTCACGGTTGATCCTTGTTAATGGCGGTGTCAGAACTCGGCATTATGGCCGTTGTACGCCTGGCTGCAAACCGTCAGAGCTGCCTGTTGGCTGTGGATAAAGTGCGTATAATGCGCCGCCATGACACGTCCCAGATCCCCCCGCTCCCGCTCTAAACGCCGCTCCGGCGGTTTTCGTCCATGGCTAGGCTGGGCCTTGAAGCTTGGCCTCGTCGGCCTTGTTATCCTGGCCGGATTCGCCATCTACCTTGATGCCGTCGTCCAGGAGAAATTCTCCGGCAAGCGTTGGACCGTGCCGGCGAAGGTGTATGCGCGGCCCTTGGAGTTGTTCGTAGGGCTCAAACTTTCCAAGGATGACTTCCTCAAGGAGTTGGACGCCCTCGGATATCGCCGCGAAAGCCTGTCCAATGGTCCGGGCGCCGCGTCGGTCGCCGGCAGTACCGTGGACCTGAATACCCGAGGCTTCCAGTTCTATGAAGGTGCAGAGCCTGCCCAGAGGGTCCGGGTGCGGTTTTCAGGCGATTACGTGGCCGGACTCACTCAGGCCAACGGTGCCAATCTGGCTGTTGCGCGGCTGGAGCCTCTGCTGATTGGCGGCCTTTATCCCGCGCACCATGAAGATCGCGTACTGGTCAAATTGGACGAGGTGCCGGCCTACCTGATCGAAACCCTGGTGGCGGTGGAAGATCGTGAATACTTCAACCACTTCGGGGTATCGCCCAAGTCGATTGCGCGCGCATTCTGGGTCAATGCCACCGCCGGCGAACTGCGCCAGGGTGGCAGTACGCTGACCCAGCAGCTGGTGAAGAACTTCTACCTGACCAATGAACGCAGCATCTCGCGCAAGGCCACTGAGGCGATGATGGCAGTGTTGCTGGAGCTGCATTACGACAAACGCGAGATTCTCGAGGCATACCTCAACGAGGTGTTCCTCGGCCAGGATGGCCAGCGCGCCATCCATGGTTTCGGGCTGGCCAGCCAGTACTTTTTCAGTCAGCCGATCTCGGAGCTGAAACTGCATCAGATCGCCATGCTGGTCGGCATGGTCAAGGGACCGTCTTACTACAATCCGCGACGTTTCCCGGAACGGGCACTGGAGCGGCGTAACCTGGTGATCGATTTGCTGGCCGAGCAGGGCGTCGTCACCATGGACGAAGCCGCGGCGGCGAAGCAGAAGCCGCTGGGAGTAACTCAGCGTGGCAGCCTGGCAGATAGTTCCTATCCGGCGTTCCTCGACCTGGTCAAGCGCCAGCTGCGTAATGACTACCGGGAAGAAGACCTGACGGATGAAGGCTTGCGAATCTTCACCAGCTTCGACCCCATCCTGCAGTCGAAGGCCGAAACCGCACTGAACGAGACCCTCAAACGGCTGCAAGGTCGCAAAGGTGTCGATCAGGTCGAGTCCGCAATGGTGGTGAGTAATCCGGAGACCGGCGAAATCCAGGCGCTGATTGGCAGCCGGCAACCCCGTTTTGCTGGCTTCAACCGTGCCGTGGATGCGGTGCGCCCGATTGGCTCGTTGATCAAGCCCGCTGTTTATCTGACGGCACTGGAGCGGCCCAGCCAATACACCTTGACCAGTTGGGTGACTGACGAGCCGTTCTCGGTAAAAGGCCAGGATGGCCAGGTATGGCGTCCGCAGAACTACGATCGACGGGCCCACGGCACGATCTACCTCTATCAGGGGCTGGCGAACTCTTACAACTTGTCGACTGCCAAACTCGGCCTGGAACTGGGCGTTCCGAATGTGCTCAAAACTCTTGAAAGGTTGGGTGTTTCTCGGGAGTGGCCGGCTTATCCCTCAATGCTCCTGGGGGCCGGCGCTCTGAGTCCGATGGAGGTCGCAACCATGTACCAGACCTTGGCAAATGGCGGTTTCAATACCCCACTACGGGCGATTCGCAGTGTGCTGACTGCAGAAGGGGAGCCTCTCAAGCGTTATCCCTTCCAGATTCAGCAGCGCTTCGATCCGGGCGCCATCTATCTGGTGCAGAACGCCATGCAACGCGTAATGCGCGAAGGTACTGCGCGCTCGGTTTACAGCCAGTTGCCGTCTTCGTTGACGCTGGCTGGCAAGACCGGAACCACCAACGACTCCCGCGACAGTTGGTTTGCGGGCTTCAGTCAGGATTTGCTGGCTGTTGTATGGCTGGGGCGTGATGACAATGGCAAGACGCCTCTGACCGGCGCTACTGGGGCATTGCAGGTGTGGACCAGTTTCATGCGCAAGGCCGATCCGCTGCCCCTGGATATGCCGATGCCGGAAAATGTCGTTCAGGCCTGGATTGACCCGCACAGTGGCCAGGGGTCCGACCCCAGTTGTCCGGGGGCAGTACAGATACCCTACATTCGCGGCAGCGAGCCTGTGGCAGGCGCTCCGTGTGGATTGGGCGCGCCCGTGGACTCAGTGATGGACTGGGTCCGCGGTTGGATGCAATAGCAGAGAGGAATCGAAGTGAGTAAAGCCTGGATACCTGCCCTTGCGGCGATGGCCTTGTTGGCTGGCTGCGCAACCCCGCAGCGTGGCGCTATCCCTGTCGTTGACTCCGGGGCTCCGCTCTCTGAGCTGGAGCACGGGGCGGCTGGGGGCGGCCGTTACAACCCGGCACCTACTGCTTCGCAGAGTGTGCCTCAGGACTCCGGCGTCGTGGTCATGGTTCCTGGCGCGAGCGGAGGTGTTGCTCAAGGTGTGCCGGCTCCCAGTGCGCCTATCAGCGGCAGCATTACCAGCGGTGGCATCACCCCTGGGCCAATTACGAATGGGCCTATCTCGAACGGGGCTGCGTTCCCGAACTCGGTGCCTGCCGGAAGCTACAGTGTGCCGACACCCATCGCGCCGAGCGGGATTCCTGGCAGCAGCGGCCTGTCGGCTGACGAGCAGCTCGACGGCCCCGTGTTGGCACTCCTGACCACTGCGCAGCAGCAGCAGGGTGGTGGTGACCTCAACGGAGCCGCGGCAAGTCTCGAACGCGCCCAGCGAATTGCCCCGCGTGAACCGCAAGTGCTGTATCGCTTGGCGCAGGTTCGTCTGGCCCAGGGGGATGCCCCGCAGGCAGAACAGTTCGCCCGTCGCGCCTTGACCTATGCCAACGGCCGTCCAGCCATGCAGGCCAGCCTGTGGGAGCTCATCGCCCGCGCCCGGGAGAGTCAAGGTGATATGGCAGGCGCTGCCCTTGCACGTAGCAAGGCAAAGGTCAATCTCTGATGGACCCGCGCTGCGTCGATCTGGCAGAGCAACTGCTGCTTGTCGAGTGCGAGTTGCGTAAGCTCGGCTACTGGTCCGAATTGCCGCCCAGCCCGGATGCCTTGGCTAGTCAGGCGCCGTTCTGTGTCGACACCCTGGCTTTCGAGCAGTGGTTGCAGTGGATTTTCCTGCCGAGGATGAAGATCATCGTCGAAAATGACCTTGATCTGCCGCAGGCATCAGGAATCAGGCCAATGGCGGAAGTTGCCTACCGCGAGCGGCTCGTCGAAGTGCATGGCTTGCTCAATGTGCTGGGAGAGTTTGATCGCCTGATCGGCAGCGCAACCTGAGTTAGTGCGCCGGCTTAATCAATTGCAGTTCTCGGCAATCGCTTTTTCGGTTTCCCGGATCCGCGCTTGGCGCTCGTCTTCGGTGATACGGCGGACTTCACCGTCCACCTCGGTGCGCAGGCGAGGGTTGTTCTGCAGTTGGGCCAGGTTCGTACGCACTGTCTCGCAGTATTTGCGGCGCTCAGCCTCCTGGCTCGCGACTTCCGCCCTCACTTTCTCGTTGATGGCCTTCTGATCGCCTTGAGGCTTCGCTTCGGGAGTTGGGGCTTGAGGTGCAGGAGTCGGTCGTGGCGTGGGGTTCTCGAACGTCGGCCGGTTGGCGTCAGGCTTGGGTGCTGATGTACTTACGCTTGCGGCAGCCTGGCCTTCCGGTGGCTGCGAGCCGAAGTGCGTAATGCCTTGCGCATCGACCCACTTGTAGACTTGGCCGGCGATGACGGAGGTGCTCAAAGCCAACAGCAAGCTGCCGGCGATAATCATGCGATGCATGCAGTGTCCTTCTGTGCGCTTCGAAACCTGTCAAACACTATAACCAAAAGCCAGCGACCGTGATCCTGCGTCGCGTCACAGCAATCCATTCAAGATTCCGCAACGGATTACTTGACTTGTGCTGTGCTAATCCGAAGAATCCAAGGTTCGCTGTTGTAGTGGGCCGGCCGCAAGTCGGAAGCTGCAGCAGACGATGAGGTGCACACCCGCGCCGACCTGTTATCCCCGCAACGCGTTACCTCGCGCTGGGTGGGAAAGCCCCGCAACAACTCTCAGGGGCCGACCCAATGCTTGCTCAGTCAGTAGCTGACGTAGTCGGCGACCACCAGTCGCTCACGCTCTGCTTGCAAGCAAACCTATTCAGGCCGTCCGGTCGCGGGCGGTTTTCTGGCGTTCTAGAGGTGAAAAACGTGGAGCTTTTATCTGGCGCTGAAATGGTCGTCCGCTCGTTGCGTGACGAAGGCGTTAAGTACATTTACGGGTACCCGGGTGGTGCCCTCCTGCATATCTACGATGCCCTGTTCAAGGAAAACGACGTCACGCACATCCTGGTCCGTCATGAGCAGGCTGCTACCCACATGGCTGACGGCTATGCCCGTGCTACCGGTAAACCCGGGGTGGTGCTGGTAACGTCTGGCCCCGGTGCGACCAATGCCATCACCGGCATCGCCACCGCCTACATGGACTCCATCCCGATGGTGATCCTGTCCGGCCAGGTCCCGAGCAACATGGTCGGTACCGACGCCTTCCAGGAGACCGACATGGTCGGTATCTCGCGTCCGATCGTGAAGCACAGCTTCATCGTCAAGCATCCCTCGGAAATCCCTGAGGTGATCAAGAAGGCTTTCTACCTGGCTCAGTCCGGTCGTCCCGGCCCTGTTGTGGTCGACATTCCGAAGGACATGGGCGACCCGACCCAGAAGTTCGAATACAGCTATCCGAAGAAGGTCAAGCTGCGCTCCTACAGTCCTGCTGTACGCGGTCACTCCGGCCAGATTCGCAAGGCTGCTGAGATGCTTCTCGCGGCCAAGCGTCCGATCCTCTATGCCGGTGGTGGCGTGATCATGGGCGGAGCTTCGGAGCACCTGACCGAACTGGCCAAGATGTTGAATCTGCCGGTCACCAATACCCTGATGGGGCTTGGCGCCTATCCGGGAACAGACCGCCAGTTCGTCGGCATGCTCGGTATGCACGGCAGCTATACCGCCAACCTCGCGATGCACCATGCAGACGTGATTCTGGCCGTTGGTGCGCGCTTCGACGACCGCGTCATCAATGGCGCGGCCAAGTTCTGCCCGAACGCCAAGATCATCCACATCGATATCGATCCGGCCTCGATCTCCAAGACCATCAAGGCGGATATCCCGATCGTCGGGCCGGTTGATAGCGTGCTGTCCGAGATGGTCGCCATCCTCAAGGAAATCGGTGACGCGCCCAGCAAGGAAAACGTTGCCAGCTGGTGGAAGCAGATCGAAGAGTGGCGCGGCGGTCGTGACCTGTTCCCCTATGACAAGGGGGACGGTGTAATTATCAAGCCACAGACGGTGATCGAGACTCTCTGGGAAGTGACCAAGGGCGACGCCTACATCACCTCCGATGTCGGTCAGCACCAGATGTTCGCTGCGCAGTACTACCGCTTTGATAAGCCGAATCGCTGGATCAACTCCGGTGGCCTCGGCACCATGGGCTTTGGCTTCCCGGCTGCCATGGGTATCAAGCTGAGCTTCCCCGAGTCCGATGTGGCCTGTGTCACGGGCGAGGGCAGCATCCAGATGAATATCCAGGAGTTGTCGACCTGCCTGCAGTACGATCTGCCGGTGAAGATCGTCAACCTGAACAACGGTGCTCTGGGCATGGTTCGCCAATGGCAGGACATGCAGTACAACAGCCGTTACTCGCATTCCTACATGGAGTCGCTGCCGGACTTCGTCAAGCTGGCCGAAGCCTATGGCCATGTCGGCATCCGCGTCACTGATCCGAAAGATCTGAAGTCGAAGATGGAGGAGGCGTTCGCCCTCAAGAATCGCCTGGTGTTCCTCGATATCCAGGTGGATTCCAGTGAGCACGTCTACCCGATGCAGATCAGAGATGGTGCCATGCGTGACATGTGGCTGAGCAAGACGGAGCGGACCTGAACATGCGACACATCATCTCCCTGCTGCTGGAAAACGAGCCTGGTGCGTTGTCTCGCGTCGTAGGTCTCTTCTCTCAGCGCAACTACAACATCGAAAGCCTGACCGTGGCGCCAACCGAAGACCCGACGCTGTCGCGCCTGACGTTGACCACAGTTGGCCACGATGAGGTGATCGAGCAGATCACCAAGAACCTCAACAAGCTGATCGAAGTGGTCAAATTGGTGAACCTGTCGGAGAGTGCCCACATCGAGCGCGAGCTGATGCTGGTCAAGGTCAAGGCCACCGGCGCCCAGCGCGCCGAGGTTAAGCGCACCACCGACATCTTCCGTGGCCAGATCGTCGACGTGACCAGCAGCGTCTACACGATCCAGCTGGCAGGTACCAGCGACAAGCTGGACAGCTTCATCCAGGCCATCGGCACCAGCTCGATACTGGAAACCGTACGCAGTGGCGTCACCGGCATTGCCCGTGGAGACAAAGTGCTGACTATCTGATCGCAGTCATGAAAAACCCCGCCTGGTGCGGGGTTTTTTATTGCCCGGATTTTACTGGCGGCGATTCCAGAACGCTGCGATCAGCGGGTCCTTGAGGCGTTTTTCCAGGGCGAACAGGCCGATGTCGTAGGCGGCCAATGGCGGCTGGATATCGTAGATGCAGATGCGCGCGGTCAGTGGGCTGTTGTCGAGCACGATCTGCGGAACCACGCCAATACCAAACCCCAGGCTCACCATGCTAACGATGGCCTCGTTGCCGCTCACCTGGGCATAGATGCGCGGCTTGATGCCGTGGCTTTTCAGCCAGCGGTCGGTCCGGGTCCGGGCCAGGCCTTCTTCCGAGAGAATCATCGGCACGTCCTTCCAGCTCTGCGCCGTGGGCTGCCTCAGTTGTTCTCCTGTCAGCAGTTGAGGTGACTGTGGGCCGATAAAACGCAGCTCCGAGCGGGTAATCGACTGGAAGTCGACGCCGGCTGGCAGGTTGTCGGGCCGGGCACCGATGGCAAGATCCTCCAGCCCTTGTTGCACCCGCTCGACGGCCTTTGCGGGGTCGCCGGTGTGCAGCTTCATTTCGATGCGCGGGTAGTCCTGGCGGAAGCTGCTCAGGATGTCGTAGAGGAAGCTGTAGCTCGCCGTCACCGAGCAATACAGGGAGAGTTCGCCGTGCAGCTCCAATTGGTCCTGCATGAGTCGTTGGCGGATGGCATGCCAGCCGCTCATGACCTCGCTCGCGTATTCGCGGAACTGCTGCCCCTCGCGGGTTAGCTGAACCGAGCGGCTGTCGCGCACGAACAGTGGTGCGCCAAGTTCGTCCTCGAGCTGCTTGATGCTGCGACTGAGCGCGGAGGGGCTGACATGCTGCTCGCGGCTGGTTTTGCCGAAGTGCAGGTTGTCTGCCAGGGAAAGAAAGAGCCTGAGGGAGTGGTTGTCCATGAGCGTTTCGATTGCCGGCACATTGCGTTGCGAATATATCATTTTACGCAATGGATCGAATCGCTTAATGTGCTCTTGTCGCGGTGCGCGCACCCCATCCCTTTCGCTATAAAAGAGTCAGGAACATGAAAGTTTATTACGACAAAGACTGTGACCTCTCGATCATCCAAGGCAAGAAAGTTGCCATCATCGGTTACGGTTCACAAGGCCACGCTCACGCGTGCAACCTGAAAGATTCCGGTGTGGACGTGACTGTTGGTCTGCGTCCTGGCTCCGCCACCGTTGCCAAGGCCGAGGCCCATGGCCTGACCGTCAAGAGCGTGCCGGAAGCCGTTGCCGCCGCCGACCTGGTCATGATCCTGACCCCGGACGAATTCCAATCCAGGCTGTACAAGGAAGAAGTCGAGCCGAACCTGAAGAAGGGTGCCACCCTGGCCTTCGCCCACGGCTTCGCCATCCACTACAACCAGGTTGTTCCGCGTGCCGACCTCGACGTGATCATGATCGCGCCGAAGGCCCCGGGCCACACCGTACGTTCCGAGTTCGTCAAGGGCGGCGGCATCCCTGACCTGGTAGCCATCTACCAGGACGCTTCCGGCAATGCCAAGAACGTTGCCCTGTCCTACGCCTGCGGCGTGGGCGGCGGCCGTACCGGCATCATCGAAACCACCTTCAAGGACGAGACCGAGACCGACCTGTTTGGCGAGCAGGCTGTTCTGTGCGGTGGTTGCGTCGAGCTGGTCAAGGCCGGTTTCGAGACTCTGGTTGAAGCCGGTTACGCGCCGGAAATGGCCTACTTCGAGTGCCTGCACGAGCTGAAGCTGATCGTCGACCTGATGTACGAAGGCGGCATCGCCAACATGAACTACTCGATCTCGAACAACGCCGAGTACGGTGAGTACGTCACTGGTCCGGAAGTCATCAACGCCGAATCCCGCCAGGCCATGCGCAATGCTCTCAAGCGCATCCAGGACGGCGAATACGCCAAGATGTTCATCCAGGAAGGCGCTTCGAACTACGCTTCGATGACTGCTTACCGCCGCAACAATGCTGCTCACCCGATCGAGCAGGTTGGTGAGCGTCTGCGCGCAATGATGCCGTGGATCTCGGCCAACAAGATCGTCGACAAGACCAAGAACTAAGGTCTGAACGACGGGAAAGAACGCGGCCAAGGCCGCGTTCTTTCGTTATGGGACCAGTGTTCTGGTATAAAACCACTTCGCCGGATGGCGCTTCATTGTCGAAGTGGCCATTCTCGACCACCTCATTCCGTAAGCGATGCAAGGATGTTGTTCATGAGTGAACGTCCCGAAGAGCCGAATCAACCTGCCGATAACGACAGCCTGCTTCCCATCGACGAGCATGTCGAAGAGGGGCAAGACGCCGAAGGGCGCAAGGTGCGGCATCGTGGTATCTACCTGCTGCCCAACCTGTTCACCACCGCCAACTTGTTCGCTGGTTTCTATGCCATCGTCAACGCCATGAGCGGCAACTTCTCAGTGGCGGCCGCCACCATCTTCGTCGCCATGGTGCTGGACAGCCTCGATGGCCGTGTAGCCCGTCTCACCAACACCCAGAGTGCCTTCGGAGCCGAGTACGATTCGCTCTCGGACATGGTCGCCTTCGGTGTAGCACCCGCGCTTCTGGCCTTCGAGTGGGCGCTGAGTGGCCTGGGTAGCGTCGGCCTGACCGTTGCCTTCATCTACGTTGCTGGTGCGGCCCTGCGGCTGGCGCGTTTCAATACCCAAATCGGCAAGGTAGACAAGCGTTACTTCATTGGCCTTGCCAGCCCCGCAGCGGCGGGCGTAGTGGCGGGTACCGTCTGGGCCTTCAGCGATTTCGGTATCAAGGGCTCGAATATGTCGTTCATCGTAGCCCTGTTGGTGGCGCTGGCTGGCATGCTGATGGTGAGCAATATCAAGTTCTACAGCTTCAAGGACCTGGACCTGAAGGGGCGCGTGCCATTCGTGGCCATTCTCATTGTGGTGCTGGCGTTTGCCGTCGTCTTCAGTGACCCGCCGCGCATCCTCCTGCTGATCTTCCTGGCTTACGCTGCGTCCGGCCCGGTGCAATACTTGCTCCAACTGCGCCGCCGCAAACAGGTCGAGTGATGTAATTTCTTAGTGGCTCCGCAGTCTACTGGGCATGTCTGCCTACTGTTGCGGAGCCACCATGCTGATCCACACCCCTCCTTCTTCCGCTTGCCGTGAGCATGAAGTCACGTCTGAAACGGTCTACCTTTCCCGTCGCCGGTTGCTGGCCGCTGCGGGAGGTCTCGCGGCCTCGGTATCCTTGCCGGGGCATTCGCAGGCTGGTTCGACCTACTCTGATGTCGAGCCCGGCCAGCTGCCTGCCTGGTTTTCCGAGAAGCTATCTGCGGCGCGCTGGCAGGCCATGACGCCAGGTAATGAGTCGGTCACGCCTTTCAAAGATGCGACCCATTACAACAACTTCTACGAGTTCGGCACAAACAAAGGCGATCCGGCGCGCTACGCGGAGGAGATGCGCATCGAGCCCTGGGCCGTGCGTATCGAAGGGGAAGTCGCCAGGCCGGGTATTTACTCGGTGGAAGACCTGGCCAAGCCCCATGGCCTTGAGGAGCGTATTTATCGCCTGCGTTGCGTCGAGGCCTGGTCCATGGTCATTCCCTGGCTGGGCTTTCCTCTGGCCGATCTGCTCAGGCGGGTAGAGCCGACCAGCAAGGCGAAATACGTCAGCTTCGAGACTCGGCTCGCACCGGACGAAATGGCGGGCGTGCGCTCGGGCTTTTCCTTGATCGACTGGCCCTATGTGGAAGGCTTGCGACTGGATGAAGCCATGCATCCACTGACCATCCTCGCTGTGGGCATGTACGGTCGCGTCCTGCCGCACCAGAATGGCGCGCCGCTGCGTTTGGTGGTGCCCTGGAAGTATGGCTTCAAGAGCATAAAGTCCATTGTGCGTATCAGTCTGGTCAGTGAGCAGCCGCGCACCACGTGGGAATCCATAGCGCCAGAGGAATATGGCTTCTATTCAAACGTCAATCCCGAGGTGGATCATCCTCGCTGGAGCCAGGCACACGAACGGCGCCTTCCCAGTGGGCTATTCAGCCCGAACATAGTGCCGACGCGCATGTTCAATGGCTATGACGAAGTGGCTGGTCTCTATACGGGGCTGGATTTGAGGAAGTACTACTGATGCGTTTCAGACCCTGGCGACTTTTCATTTTCCTGTTGGCGCTGGTGCCTGTCTGCCTGTGGTTGTACCAGGCCTGGATCTTTGCTCTTGGGCCGGACCCGGGAAAGGTGCTAGTCGACAGGTTGGGCCTGGCGGCACTGTGGTTCCTGCTGATCACCCTTGCTATGACGCCGCTGCAGAAATCGACTGGTTGGGGAGGGTGGATTGCAGTGCGGCGTCAGCTGGGCCTCTGGTGCTTCACTTATGTGGGGCTGCATATCGGTGCTTACGCCGTTTTTTTGCTGGGCCTGGATATGCAGCAGTTGCTGGTCGACTTGGGCAAGCGGCCCTATATCTTCGTTGGCGCCTTGGGGTTCAGCGGTTTGTTGGCACTGGCGGCCACTTCGAATCGCTTCAGTGTCCGACGCCTGGGTAGGCGCTGGAAGCAGCTGCATCGCCTGGTCTATGCCGTTCTGGTCATTGCGCTGCTGCATATGCTCTGGGTGGTACGGGCGGATATGGCCGAGTGGTCCGGATATGCGCTCACTGGCGCTTTCCTTATGCTGCTGCGCGCGCCGGGCGTGGTGCGCTTTCTGTCGAGGCTTTCCGCACTCTTCAGGCGGGATGACAAAAAAGTTTCAATATAGTGTTGACGGCGCGTTTTGGATCCCTATAATGCGCACCTCTTCCGGCGCAGTCGCCAAGTAAAACTCCTTGAGATTCAATGAGTTAAGCTTGATAGACGATGAGCTGGAAGGTTCTTGCCTTGCAAGGCTCGCCAGTGGCGAGGGAGGCTGGAAAGGAGGTGTTGACAGCGAGTTTGAATGCTGTAAGATTCGCCTCCCGCTGACGAGAAGAGAGATCGGATCGAAGGCGCAAGCGGTTGAGTAGAAAC
>NZ_JAGTIS010000003.1 GCF_018704125.1 Metapseudomonas boanensis
GAGGTGCTCGCGGCAGCGAAAAAGAGCGTGAAGCGCAACGGATCTGGGTGTTATGGATCGAGTGGACGCTTTCAAAAACGGCAGGCGCTGAAGTTAGCCAGAAACGCATGGCTACTTCAGACCATCCTTAGTGCTTGATACAACATTTCGTATTTATGCTAATGAATTATATGATGACCGCCTCATTCTAAAGCAGAGTGGATGCGACTACTTTGTCATAGATGACACAGGTAAGACTTGGCCGACGCACGATATGAAGGCTAGCTTAATAAGCTACTCCAAAAAATGCGCCAGACTCTTTGAGTTAATTTATGACGAGGTTTATCTGTGTCATTCTAGATTTACAATGCTCGTGTTCGAAAGGCTTTTCGAGCAGACGCTCAGTCAGGGAATATCGAAGAGTATTCATGATCCTGTGAGGGTGCGCCATTCATATCTGTTGAATAGAATGAATAACACGATTGCTATTCCAACAACCGACAGGACGAGTGCTTGCCTGCCTTTGGAGTGGTTTCAGGTTAAATCGGAACGAATTGCCGATCTCGATATAGTTGAATATCTCGCAGTGAAAGATGTTCATGTGCTACCGGGGAGGTTCTTCTATTGGGAGGACAGTAGTAGGCCGCCGTGCACCGCGTTTCGAGTATCGCTCTCAAGAACAAAGCAACGGTTATACAAGAGCGTAGAGCATCTCCGGGCTGCGATTGTTGACTTCGAGCATGAGCGAATTGTGGAGGGTGCAAATGTATTCTCCTAAGCTGTTCCCAGAATTGTCGAAAGTTCCATCGGGCTTTTCAAGTGGAGAAGTGCTGGTAGAGCCGTTATCAATTACACATGCGATTATCGACTTTGAAGCTGTCTTTGTGAGCAAAGATCGTCTTTATGCAAAATATAAGTCTGATAGTGGATGGCCGCTCAATATAACGCTGCACGACAATATTGTGGATTTGGGGTGGCATGAGAAAGAGTTTAGAGATGGAAGTTCATTTGCCTACACGGTAACGAATCATACACGAAGCAAATGTTTTGGATGTATATATGTCTTTCCAAGTAATGGAGAGGCAATTATGTCGTTCTGGCTTCGTGAGGATGGTGTCTCTCCGATAGACGAAGTTGAATTTGCCGAGCTTCTAGTCCAATGGATCGCTACGGAATGGCGCGGCGTACATATAAAAATTACGTAAATTAGGGAACTAAAATGTGCGGCGTGTTTGCCTCGTTTTCTCGGCGTATGTGCTCGAATTTAGGTCATTGGCGTAATGAAGGTTTAAACGCACTGAGGCACCGAGGCCCAGACTTCCTTGACTGTTATACCAGTTGCGATGAAAGGGTCTTCCTGGGACATACTCTCCTTTCAATCTCCACGTCCACCTTAGGAAATGGGAAGCAGCCAATGAAGACCGACAGGTCTGTAATGGTCTTCAATGGAGAGCTCTATAACCATAAAGCGCTCCGCGAGAGATTAGTTTCTCAAGGCATAAATTTAGATGGTGACTCCGATACGGAGATTCTCCTACGAGGAATCGAGAGCCATGGCTGGGCATTTCTTGATGCGGTCGAGGGGTGCTGGGCAGTTATCCTATATGAGCTGGCCACAGGTAAGCTCTATTTCTCTCGTGACCCCCTGGGGGAAAAGCAGCTCGTATACAAATTGGATCATAACGGGCTGATTCTTGCGTCGGAGGCTAAATCAATCTTGGTGACCCAGGATGAAGTGCATTTGGACGCACCTCGAATCCTCTCGGATCTAGTCTTCGACTTCTTTTCAAATCGGGAGTGTACTTATTTTCATAATATAAAGAACTGCCAGCCAGGCAGGTTCTACAGTTACGATGTAAATGGAAATTTACAAGAAATATATAGCTGCGGTATTGGGGCTCAAAAGCCTGACTTGCCACTTAGGCGAAAGCTTGCCCACGCAGTTAGCTCTATGGTTCCTGAGCATCATGCATGTGCTGTGGTTCTGTCGGGCGGCTTAGATAGCAGCATTATTGCGAGCCTCCTTAAAACAGAAACGCGTAATATGCCATTTGTGGCGGTAACTGCTGCTTACGACGAAGGTAGCAATGATGATATTTATTACGCTCGACAATTGGTTGAACATCTAGGTGGTGTTGATCATCAGGAATTAAAAGTTGACAAAAAGTCGGTCGAGCAAAATTTTGTGACGGTTCAGGCTGTGCTGGAGGAGCCATTGCATGATCAGGTGTATATAACGCAGTACTTGATCTACCGGCATATAGCTACTCTGGGCTTGCGGGTCGCTCTGAATGGGCAGGGCGCCGATGAGTTTTGGGGGGGATATTATTATCACTACGGCTTGCACGATCTTTATTCCGCTGATATCGAGACGGCGATAAGATACTTTCACAAGCAGGCGAATAATCGAGGTTTACATAGTTTACTGACTCAGGCTGAGCTAATTCGACTAATTGAGGATAACCTTGCTCCACGGTGGGCGAAGTCTACTGCGTTGCAAAACATCCTAATGGAGGGCCATCTACAGGCAATGATTAGTCATGAGGATAAGTTGTCAATGGCATCAGGTGTCGAGGTTCGGCTGCCCTTTCTTAATCAAGCTTTAGTCAAGCACGCACTTAATTTGTCAATTGAAGAGAAAGTTCATTTGGGGGTAGAGAAGGCCCCCCTTCGCTACGCCATGAGCGGGATACTAAATGATCAAATACGCGTAAGACGCAAGCAGGCGTTCCCTGATACACCTAAGAACGCATATATTGGCTCAGACTTTTTATCGGGCTTGGGCGGACATAGAAGTTTGTTCTCGAAAAATGAGATCAAGGCCGTTTCCAAATGCTGTCCAAAACTAGAGTGGCGTATGAACGCGATAAATGCGTTTTCTGGTGTGGTTACGAGGGCGTGCTGAAATGGACGTAACATCCAAGGAGATTCTTCGCCGAGCGTTGCCATTAGGCCTGGCAAATATGTCAGTGGTGCTCATGCCTTTATTGGATTCGGTGATGCTGGGTAGACATGATGTTTACAGCATGGCATCTGGTGGCTTAGCCATGCAGATCTACCTGATTTTATTTATGTTGGGAGAGGGTATTGTCTTTGGTTTCGGCCCTATCTACGGCAGGTATTTGGATGCGGGCGATGAGCAAAAGATGGCAAGCAGCAAGTTGGCAATTTACTTCCTCTTGCTGGTGTTCGGTGTGCTTGCTTTGTTTGCATTGCTATTTGGCCCAGAGATATTGTTGAGTCTTCAACAGTCACCCCGTCTGGTTGATGAGGCTAGGGGCTATCTGATTTGCCTTGGGCTATCGATTCTACCCAACCTATTGTTCATCCATTATTGGGAGATTCTCGCATTTCACGATAAAGGGAAGATAGTGGTTGCGGGCGCCACAATTCAGTTGGTTGTCGATATTGTTCTCAACTATGTGTTGATCTATGGCAAGTGGGGGGCGCCTGAGTTGGGATTGCTGGGTGCCGGGATCGGTACTCTTATTGGAGCAATGGTAGGGGCGAGCGTGCTCTTCGTGTTCATGTCTTGGCATACATCTAGCCCAAGAGTTGACATTCGAGAGCTAAAGAAGGTTTCTACTCTTGTTCCTTACATGCTGGAGACATTAAAGATAGGCGTGCCTATTGGCTTTAGCATTATAAGCACTGTTGCATTCTTGTCTGCCTCCGTTTTTCTCATGGGGTGGTTCAGCGAGGAGGCTCTTGCAGCACACTTGGCAATCCTTCAGGTGAACGAGCTTATTGTCGTTTTTATTCTAGGATTTAATGAGTATTGTGCGATTCACGTCTCGTCAAATGCAAGCCGTGTAACAGGAAAATCTTTGCGTGCCTTTTTATATAAGGTGAGCATGACAGCATTTATATTTATTGCTGTGCTCTTGCTTGCAATGTTTGTATTTCGTCTTCAGATTTTCTCTCTTTTCTTGGGTGCGCCAACAGAAGGAACATCTCCGGTTTATGCGCATATGGAGGATTTCTTCTCCTTTGCCCTTCCATTTCTTTTGGTCGACGCGTTCATCCTGCTGCTTACAGGGGTGCTCCGGGGCTGTGAGGTTACTCGTTGGCCACTTGCAATTAATATTATCGGCTTTTGGCTATTTGGGTTGTTAACACAACTTTTGTTAGTCGATGCATATCCAACAGTGCCGTTGGTGATTTGGGTTGGCATGCAGGTTGGTTTTGTTGTCACCGCCATTGGATTGGCCGTGTTCTTTATGCGGTTTAGTTCGAAGTCGCAATTCGGAATGTATTCAGCCACGCATTAATAGGGAGATTAATAATGGGTAATAAAGTTACCAACATCGCAATCCTAGGGATGGGGACAGTTGGTAAGGTGCTTGCGTCTGCCTTTGCTAAGAAATACCAGGATGATGGCTATTCTTTGCATCTGGTCGCTCGTACTGACGCTTCGGCAGAGCTGGTAGCCAATCAAGTAGCGAGTAAATACGGACTAGCCGCTAAGCACTATGGCTGCGACGTACGTGACGTCGAAAGTCTTGTGTCTGTTTTGCGTGAAGCGGGGGCCAACATTGTCATTAATGTGGCAACGCCGGATACACATATCGATGTAATGCGGGCCTGCTTGACCGTCGGCGCGCATTACATTGATACGGCGCTCTTCGAAAATGGCACCGACTACAACGTACCGCCGCCTTGGTACTCTCGCGAGCTAGAGTTGCGAGAGGAATTCAAGAAAAAGGGTCTCACTGCTATCCTTTCAATTGGTTTTGATCCAGGTGTTGTTAACGTGTTCTGTAAGAAGGTACAGAATGATTACCTAGACAGCATCGACACTATCGATGTTCTTTGTGCGAACGCGGGTAGCCATAATCAATTCTTTGCAACCAACTTTAACGCGGCAGTATTCCTGAAGGAACTCTGCGAGGATACTGTTTACTGGCAAGGAGGGTCGTGGCATTTTGCGCCTCCATTCTCGCGTCATATGGAGTTTGATTTTCCGGAAATTGGTCGGCAGAAACTATATTCCGTCGGGCATGAGGAAGTTCATTCGCTATCTATGAATATGCCACAGGCAAAAATTGAATTCTGACTGCGAGTTGGGGATAGCTTTAGGTCGACTTTTGAGACTCTACAGAAAGTTGGCCTGCTTTCGTTAAAGCCAATTGATATCGGAGATTTAAGCATCGCGCCACTTAACTATGTCGCGAAGGTCATGCCTGCCCCTGAGTCATTTGCAAGCGAATACCGTGGTACTGTTTGCGTTGGAGCATTGCTAAGTGGGAAAAAGGGAGGTAGGTCATCGAAGATATTCATGCATAGCATCTGTAATCACGAAGATTGCTATGACGACCTAGAAACTCAGGTAACAGCGTTCACGACGGCCATTCCAGCAATGGCGGCGGCAATACTCATTATCACTGGGCAATGGGATGCTGGGACAATGGTTCATCCGGAAGAGCTTCCCCCGGATCCCTTCCTTAATAAAATTCGTGAGTTAGGTCTTGATTGGCGCGTGACAAGCATTCCTGTGCCCAATGAAAGTTTTGATAGCGTGGAGTTGGTCGGGCTGTAAAGTCTGGCGCTTGAAAGGGAATTATAAATGAAACTCGACACTCAGTCTTTCACGTATGGCCTAGAGTCTATCTATAAAAATTCTCGCATGGAAGTGCAGGAAGACAGCTACGATACGCTCGAAATTCAGAAACATATACGCCAAAGGTGGATCAATGAGAAAGTTGATCTTCTGGCTCGAAACAAATGGACGACCCAGCAAAAGCTGAGCTATGCGCTTCCGAAGCTTTCCAGTGTTGTAGACTATGCCTTTGAGAATATCCCGTTCTACCATGAATTTTACAAGTCTCATGGATATAAGTTGGGAGAGATTCGCTCAGTTGATGACTTTAAGTGCCTCCCGTTGCTCAACAAAGGAATACTTCGTAGTGTAAAAACTGAGGATTTCATTCCTCGGGGTATTTCGAAGGACTCTCCAGAGTTCTTTTGGTCTAGCACTTCGGGGTCGAGTGGTGTTGCCTTGCCAATTCTTCGTGATATAGGTTCGGTCTCTAATAATGTGCTGAGCTACTATCGTATGTTTCAGCAGTTGGCTGGAGACGAGTTCAGTCCAGATCGCTGGATTTACAATATCCACCACATTAGAAGTTGGACGTCCTCAATGTGCGGGGATTATCCAACATTTACGCTTAACGATATTGTTGAGCCAGAGGAGTTCGTGCGACACCTAGAGCAGATCCGTCCCGTCATTCTTAACCTGTTGCCAAGTTACCTGCCTGTTTTGGAACCCTACGCCACGCGCATTTCAGCGCTGAAAATGAAAGCGATCATAACAAACTCCGAAGCTAGTTCAAGGCATGAGCGCGAGTACTATTCAGCGATTTTCAACACCTATGTTCTTGATGAGTACTCATCTGAAGAGGTCGGAATAATAGCTTTGGAATGCCCTCACAGGCATTACCATCCTGATCCCGACCAAGTGTACGTGGAGCTTGTGGATATTGAATCCTCCTCTGGAGATGCAAATCTGGCCAGTGTGTACTGCACGGATTATCTCTGCCGCACAATGCCTTTTATTCGATATGATCATGGCGATATCGTTTCCACAGGCGGTCATGATGCCTATCAATGTAAGTGTGGAAAGTACGGTCGAACAATCGAGCGTGTTGAGGGTAGGAAGGATGATTGTCTCAAGACTTTGGGTGGGCACTACGTGCCTACTGCGATTGTAACCAATACATTAGACAGTCATTTCAACGCGACGCCGCATGTTGAGTCGTTTCGGTTGGTTCAGAAGCGTAATATTTCTGATCTGGATTTCTTGTATGTCGGATCGGATGTTAATCTTGTGGAGGCATTAGTTGCGTCATTTGCTTCCGAGTTGAAACGAATCCTTAAGATGGACGTCAATCTGAAAACGATACGAGTTGACGCACTTCCGACTACCGCGAGCTACAAGCGCAAAAAAATCATCTGTGAGGCTTAATTAGCCTCACTTACTAGGTCGCCAGGAATAGGAGTTATCTACGGTTAGTAGTAATAGGGGACTAGTAATAGGGGACAGACCACGATTTAGTGGTGCGCCTCCTTATGGAGCATGCAATGAAAAGGAGATTCAGCCATGCCACGTCGCGCCAGACTGCAGCTTCCAGGCGCCACTCTGCACTTGATTCAACGGGGCAACAATCGCTCGGCTTGTTTCTATGCAGACGAAGATTATCTCTATTACCTGAAAATTAATTGGGGTCTGCCCACTATTGTTCCCTATTGTTTAAGCGCAAATGGAACTCGACATGGTTGAGCAGATTCGTAGTGCCACAAATGGAAACTACGCCCTTGGCAGTCCCCGCTTCCAAGCTGAAATAGCTGCGGCGCTCAAGCGAAGGGTGACAAAGGGAACAGCGGGCAGGCCAAGACATTCGAAGCCTGATGAAGAGGATCTCTTCTAATTAATTGGGGTCTGTCCCCTATTGTTCCTATTGTTTCGGCAACTCGTCAAAGAAAGACGGGGTTTATGGAGCGGATACTGTACAAGGCGATCCGCAAGATCGAGAAAGCCAAGGCCCAGGTGCGGGCGAAGGTCGAGCATCCGTTTCGAGTGATCAAGCGGCAGTTCGGCTACACCAAGGTGCGTTTCCGAGGGTTGGCCAAGAATGCCGCGCAAATGGTGACGCTGTTTGCCCTGTCAAACCTGTGGATGGCGCGCCGGCATTTGCTGGCCAGCGCAGGAGAGATGCGTTTGTAATGCGGGAAATGGCCGCCGCGCAGTGCTCGCGGCGGCGAAAACATAGAGAAAAGCGGGTGCTCTGGATAATTGAGATCGTTTGGCCGCTTTCAAAAATCAGCGGGCGCTGAAGCCAGCCAGCAATACGGGGCTATTTCAGACCATCCTTAGAGCGTGTTCCCCTCTGGTTACGAGATCGTGAGCTCCGGTGAGGAGCAGAAGCGTCCCCGCCGGGCTATCGTCAATCATCACCGGCGATTGGCTGGGCTTCAGATCACGACCGCACAAGGAGGCCCCATGAATCCAAATCAAGAACTCTGGGAAAAAGGCGACTTCACACGTATTGCTGAAACCATGCGCGAGAGTGGAGGAGCGCTTGTCAACGGTTTCGGAATCCGCAAAGGCCTGAAGGTCCTGGATCTTGGATGTGGCGACGGAACGACGGCTCTGCCAGCGGCAAGGCTGGGAGCGGACGTGCTAGGCGTGGATATCGCGAGAAATCTGGTCAATGCCGGAAACAAGCGTGTCGAAAAAGAAGGTCTCGCGAATTGCAGGTTCCAGGAAGGCGATGCGACCAATCTGCACGAACTCGCGGACCATTCGTTTGATCTGGTTGTATCTATTTTTGGCGCCATGTTTGCACCAAAGCCGTTTGACGTCGCGAAGGAGATGGTGCGGGTAACTCGGCACGGCGGTCGAATCATCATGGGCAACTGGATTCCAAACGATCCGACATTGGTGGCGCAAATCTTGAAGATCAGTTCCGCCTACACGCCGCCTCCGCCTGAAGGCTTCATCAGCCCGATGTTGTGGGGAAATGAGAGCAGCGTTATCGAACGTTTTGTCGGCGCTGGAGTTCCTGCTGAAAACATCTCCTTCGCTCGGGACACGTTCACGTTCAACTTCCCTGGTCCCCCTGCGGCGTTCCTGGATGAATTCCGAAAATATTACGGGCCGACCATGAATGCCTTCGAAGCGGCGGAAAAGAATGCCCAAGCCGCCGACCTGCAGAAGGAATTGGAAGATCTGTTCAACCGACAAAACAAAAGTTCGCAGAAGGATGCCACATCCATTCCCGCAACGTTCTTGCGCGTTACAGTTGCGCTTTAAAAAGTCGCGGCCTATAGCGAAAGAAACCATGGTGAGCCTGATAACATGCGGCAGCGGACGTTGGGGCAGATCACTGGAGCAGTGATGTCAGCGGCTCAATGATCGCTGTCGCTGGTTGTGGCGATTGTCGGTTTTATCGGCAATCCTGAAACATAGGCGCACACACATCCGTTCTTGCTCGTGGCTGATCAAGCTACCGGCCTCGCCATCGTTTGCAGCATCGGCTGAATGACTGCCAATGCCCCTTGAAAGTCCAATTGATCCATTGCCAGGTCCAGCACGGTCAAATCATTACTGCCCAGTTCAGCAAGCAATGAAGGTCGCATGCGGTTGTAGAGTTGGCAGGCATCCAGGTTCTGTTGCTGCAGCAGGGCGTAAAGCTGAGTTATCTGGGCGAGATCGCAATCCGAGGGAACATGCTCGCTGGTTTCAGAGGCTGCTTGCCTTGCGAGCCAGAGTTTTGCAGCCCTCAGCGTGGCTTCCAGATTCCGTGTGACCACCGGGAACAGCGCATCGACACGTGCGCGGTCGTTGTCGTTGATGGCCTGTTCGATTTGCAGGGCGGTTGCGGCAAAAGACTGCGCCCCTAACGTACCCAAGGATCCTCGCAACGTATGGAACAGCCTCGCCGCATCGGGATTCCGCCCTTCCTGCCATGCGAGATGCGCGTCGGAAATGGGGGTGAGACCATTGGCTACGGCCCTCCTGATCAACGCAATGAGGGTATCAAGATAGGCCTGGTCGACCTTGCCAACGCTGAGCAACGGGCCAACATCAAAGACTTCCAGGGTCTCGATCTGGCGCGGCGGGGCCATTGCGGGCCTGGATGGTGTCAGCGCATTTGCTGCCTGGTTGGCAGGACGCAAGTGTTGACGGATGGTGGCTAGCATCTGCTCGTCATCAACGGGCTTTGCAATGAAACCATCCATGCCAGCCGATGCGCACTGCTCGCGTTCGTAATTCAACACCCCAGCGGAAATGGCCAGTATGGGCAATTCCAGTCGCAATTCATTGCGGATTACACGGGTGGCAATAAAACCATCCATGACAGGCATGTGCACGTCCATGAGCACCAACTGATAACGCTGCGGATCGGCGCGCAACCTGTCGACAGCCTGCTGGCCGTTGTCGGCGACTTCCACGATCGCGCCGGCGTGTTCCAGCATGCGCTTGGCTACGAACTGGTTCAGTGAGTTGTCTTCGACCAGCAGCAGGCGCACGCCTTGCAATGGATTACTTGATGCTGAATTCACCGTATCAGGGTGGTCGGAAATCTTCGGATCCATTCGTGCCGCCTGCACCTCATGCAGGGTATCGAACAGGTTGGAACTGGTGACGGGCTTGATCAATACAGCATCTATGTCCGCCGACTCGGGTGCTTGCGTGAGTGTGCTGTGATCAAAGGCACTGACCATGACGATAGCGGGAATGGCCCGCATCGGGAGCAACGCGCGGATGTCCTGAACGGTGCCCAGACCATCCATTTCCGGCATCTGCCAATCTGCGATGACCACATCATAGAACTCGCCGCGTTGGGCCTGCGTACGCACCCGCTCCACTGCCTGTTTGCCGGACGCCACTCCATCGACTTGCCAATGCCAGCCGGCAATCGCTTTGCATAGATAGTCAAGGCTGGTCGGGTTGTCATCAACGACCAGAATGCGCAGATCGCCCACGCTGCTTCGAGACCGAGTCGTGTCTTCAGTGGCTGGGCGTTGCTGCCGCACAAGCGGAAGCACAACGCGGAACTCGCTACCGGTGCCAACCGTGCTGTCAACGGTGATGGTTCCGCCCATGAGAGACACCAACTGTTTCGAAATTGCCAGCCCCAGCCCCGTGCCACCAAAACGACGGGCGATGGAACTGTCAGCCTGGGTAAATGGAGCGAACAAGCGCGCCTGCTGCTCGGCCGTTATGCCGATGCCGGTATCGCGTACCCGGAAGCACAGGCTGACGGTCTCCGCATCGGCGCCCACCGACTGCACGAGTAAAGCGACCTCCCCGTGCTCGGTGAACTTGATGGCGTTGCCAACCAGGTTGACCAGCACCTGCTGCAACCGCTGCGCGTCACCGATGAAAGCGACCGGCACATCGGGTTCGACCCCGATCACCAACTCCAGATCCTTGTGGGCAGCGTTGACTGACATCACGGTGGCCAGCGCACTGAGCACATCGTCCAAGCGGAACGGAACGGGGGCGATTGCCAAATGCCCAGCCTCCAGCTTGGAGAAGTCCAGCACATCATTGAGGATGGTGAGCAAGGATTCGCCCGCCCCCCTGAGCATCTGTAGATATTTACGCTGGTCTGCGGACAGGGGGGTGCTCGACAGCAGTTGGGTGATGCCCAGCACCGCATTCATCGGGGTGCGAATCTCGTGGCTCATGCTGGCGACGAAATCGCTTTTCGCACGACTGGCATCTTCAGCTCGCTCCATGGCGTTGCGTAACTGCTGCGCCGCTTCCTTCTCATGGCTGATATTTTTGGCAATACAGAGGAAACCCATGATCTCGTCCGCCGAATCACGCACGGCGGTAACCGTAAGCTGCACGGGGAGCCGTGAGCCATCCTGGCGCACATAAGTCCATTCGTGCGTTTCGGCCCGACCTTGGCGTGCCATGGCGACAAGCACGTCGAAACCTGTAACCGAGCTGCCCAGAACCTGACTCAATTCAGCGCCGCGTGCTTCCACTTCCTCGCGGTCATGAAATACGGATGGCGTCTGCTGATTGACGAGGTCCACGTCGCGGTAACCCAGCATCTGCTCGGCCCCGGTGCTGAATACCTTGATGGTGCCACGGACATCGGTAGCAATGATCGCGAACTCACTGGCCGCATTGACCAGCGTGCCAAATCGGATCTCTGACTCGGTAAACGCGACGGTCAATTGCTCGGCAAGCGCCTTGGCGTCCTCACGCAAGGTGGTCAGATTTCGCACTACAAAGAACAGCAGGAGGCTGATAAGCGAGCCTCCAACCAGCACAACAATCGATTTCTGACGGTCTATCGACGTTTCAAATGCCGGCAGGGTCGTGACCTTGAGCGTCCATTGATGCTCAGCAAGCGATATCGGGGTTTGCCGGGTGAGCGGGTTGGGATATTCGGCCTGTTGCTCAGGTGAGAGCGAGCCACTGGAGTACATCAGGGCAGATTCGGTGGTCTCATTGCCATCAAAAATCTGCACGGCAATTTCTGCGGTATTCATGCCGAGCGTGCCAGCCATGAAATCGTTCATCCGGAAGGCGCTATACACAAAGCCTTCCAGCGCCTGGCTGCGCTCGACTGGCGTCGCGAGCGGTGCACCTTTACGGTAAATCGGCAAGTACAGCAGGGCACCGGTCTGTACGTCGTTATCTGTCTCCTGCACCAACCTGACCTTGCCCGAGAGGGCGGCCCGGCCCGAGTCTCTTGCCTGGGCCAGGGCGGTGCGGCGCACCGGTTCGGTCAGCATGTCGAAGCCAAACGCGCGCAGGTTGCGCCCGGTAAACGGTTCAAGAAACAGGACCGAGGTGTATTCCTCGCGCTCGCCCACGGGCCAAACCCGAAAGTCCGGGAAACCCTCACCCCGCACGCTGTCCTCCAGCGCGGCCTTCTGCCCAGGCGTAAAGCGTTTGGCGTAACCGATGCCCTGGATACCCGGATAGCTCTGCGCGAGGTGTTGGGCCAGCACGAACTCCCGCCATTCCTCTCGTTCGACCGAGGTGGATGCGCGGAACAGGCCTTGGCCGCTGCGCAACACTTGTTCATAGGCTTTCAGGCGCTCGTCGATACGCTGCTGAACGTCACTTACCAGGAATTCAAAACGATCATGAGCTTGAGCCTGCGTTCCCGACGCCACGAAATGCCAAGCCAGCACGGTCAGGCCGAGGCTGATAAGCAGCGCCAACCACTGTGGGCGAACCTGACGAAACGGTACCGTGCCCAACGTCCCCCGGAGGGCTTTCGCCCGTTCTGCGAGGTCAGCTGCCAATACCAGACCTGTGACACTGGCGAGTGCAATAAAGACCTCCAGAGTCAGCAAGGACTCATTCAGCGTGCCGGTCGCAAAGGGGCCGTAACCCTGTGTCGTGCTCCAGACGGCGCTACCGGTGACCAGCAACAAGACCACCGTGACGCCACGCAATCCGTACCGATAGGCGGTCCATGCAATGGCCGGCAACAGCAGATACACCAACGCCCGATTTCCGGCATCGCTGGGTAGACGTTGGCCGAACAGGACCAGTAGTACCAGCGCCAGCGCCAACGCTGACAGTGCGATTTCGACGGCTGACCGCGCGGGGCCGGGTGGCCCGAATCGGGCGGCCCAACTGACCAATAAGGGCGTCAGCATGACAATGCCGGCGGTATCGCCCAACCACCAGGTCGTGAAGATGACCGTGTGCGCGGCTTCCGGCGCGATGCCGCTGAGGATCAGGCTGCTGGTGCCAACGCCTGCACTGACCGTGCACATCAGCAGGGTGATCAGCACAAACTGGGCGACCGATAGCGGTGTCGCCAGGAAGTGTTCGGATTTCACCCAGGCATGCAACAAATAGCAGCCGATCACGGCTTCGAGGGTGTTACCAATGGCAATGGCCAATGACACGACGATCGAAGTGCTGCCAGCGGCAACATGATTTGCGGCAAACACGGCGAAGTTGGCAGCAAAGGCACCGATGGTAATTCCAGGCCAGACGCGATAACCGAACAGCAGCAAGGCAGCGAAGGCAATGCCCGACGGTGGCCAGACCGGGGACGCGTTGGTGTTGGCAAAAGCCAGCACAAGCCCGAGTCGGGCTGCTGCATAGTAAATGCCGGCCAGCGCAAGGAGCGTGACCAGCCATTGCACGTGAGTCGTTGGGCGCAGCGCGTCATGCCGCATGGGGAAAGCCCCTTCCGGTCTGTCTGGCAATCATGGCCAGTTGTTTACGATGGCTCGGTTGCGACCAGCCGTTTTCGCCAGGTAAAGCGCCTGGTCGGCTGCAGCAATCAGCTGTTGCGCGGAGCCCTCGACAGGCGGCACCACCGCGGCCAAACCGACGCTGATGGTGACCGTAGGTGCGGTTGCTGAACTTTGATGGGGGATTTGTAGATCCCGTACGAGCTGGCAGAGCCACCGGCCGTACCTCTCGGCGCCAGCGGCGTCGGTGTGCGGCAGGATGACCGCGAATTCTTCGCCGCCGTAACGCGCCACCCGTTCACCCGGCCGGCGGGCGACGGTGCTGATGGCAGTAGCCACGCTCTGCAAGCAGACATCTCCCTGAGGGTGGCCGTAGTGATCGTTGTAGGCTTTGAAATGGTCGACGTCGATGATCGCCAGTGCCAATGGCAATTGCTGTCGTCGGTGCCGCTCGAACTCCAGCGACAACACCTCATCGAGGTAGCGACGGTTGTACAACCCAGTCAAACCGTCACGGTTGGCGAGCTGGCGCATCATGGCCGTGTGTTGTTGCAAACGCAGGTGAGTCTGAACGCGGGCCCGCACCACAGGCGGATTGAAAGGTTTGGTAATGAAGTCCACCGCACCGGCTTCCAGCGCGGCGATTTCGTGTTCCATACCGGTGTTAGCAGTGACAATGATGACGGCGCAATCTTGGGTAGTTGGATCGGTCTTCAGCGCGGCACAGACCTCGTAGCCGTTCATGCCGGCCATTTCCACATCCAGCAAGATCAGTGTCGGCTGCTGCATCTGGGCCAGCCGTATGCCCGTTTCACCATTGGTAGCAAACAGGATCTTGCCTTGATCCTTGAGCATGCTGCTCAGCAAGCGAATGGTATCGACGCTATCGTCGATGATCAGGATCAGGTTCGATCCGGCGTCAAGCTCCGGCATTGAGACATCCCTATCGTTAGGCTCGTTGGCCGTTACGGCGACACCTCAGCCGAACTGTAAAGTATCGCCAGGCGCACTCTTCCCATCGTTCTGCAGTCGTGCGGGCCGGCGTGATGCCGCCACCAGGTCAAATCAACCCGCCTCAAACGTGTTGTGCCAACCGGTAAGTGCAGGCAGGCGTCATGGGTCCCTATCGGTCCGGTAACTTCCGGGTCAAACAGACATCCGGGCAGCGATGTCCGTCACAGTGAATACCCGGAAATCATGATTCCGGCCACCTGTTCCAGTGTAGATACATTTCTACTCTGCTTGCGATTGGCGTTGTGCGGCTTTGCTGGTGCCAGTTGCTGCAACAACGGAGGAGACGATTCTACTTGGTACACCGCCACATTGTGGTGGGCCGGACGCTCATCTCCATCTCCCGTCGATCTGTCCCGGGAGCAACTAGGAATCAATGGCCGGGCTGAGAGCCTTGTAGGAGCTGGGGGACGTTGAGTTCCTACAAGGAATGCCGCCACTTGCAAGACTCAACGCAGACAGAGCCGTCCCATTCGCTGCCCGCTGCAAGAGAAAGGAAAATCAGCTGTACTGAAGACTCCCGGCACTTTGGAAAGAGGAGGTTATGTCATGCCAAATCTTCGGTTTCCTACTTTGGTAGCTGCAATGCTCCTGGTGGCTTCGACAGGAGCCTCCTGGGCCACAGAGCAGGCCCAACAACGTCGTGCTGCGCGGGAGGTCCGTCAGGAAACGCGTCAGGATGCGCGCCAGATAAAGCAGGAGTGCCGCGCCGCCGACCAGCAGAGCAACCCCCAATGCCGGCAGGACAAGCGGCAGACTAAACAGCAAGGGCGGGAGAGAGCTCGGGATATCAAGTACTGAGTAGCGAGTACGAATCAGCGAACATGGAAACCTCTGACGACGTACCCAAGAGGAGAGCGGCATTGCGCGCCCGATGCGACTGACAGTGCGCAGCGACCCGTACAGCCGCTGTAATCCGGATTTCGCTCCAGGCTACATCAACGCCCTGCAGATGAACGGTGCCCTGATCGCCGCGCAATTTGCCGACGCGCTGCCGACAAGCAGGCAGGGACCCGCTGGCGAATCTCGATCCGGGGCGAATTGTGGAGCAGCTCGATATCGCCCCGATCGCCCTCCCCTCCCTATCCCGCGCCGGTCACGGTCAGTCCCATGGCCGGGTGTGGCAGCCCGAACGCAAGAGGTGCAATTGCGCCTTCCAGGTGTATGCGGAAGCAGCGGATTGCTTCTGCAGGCCCGAGTTCGCCTGCAGCTTTTGGCTGCACCGCTCTAAAGCAGATCGCGTGGGGAGACCCGCGTGGTCTGCCAGGTCCTCTTGCCTCAGTCTGTCAACCCTGCGCGATCTGCCACCCTTCGTTTGACACGTGTTGGGTTGCGAAGCCAGTCAACTGCAAGAGGAATTCCACCACGCATGATGGATACCCCCCATCGTCTTCGCCCGCCACGGACCACCAACTGCGTGCGGTGATGATCGATCACCAGCCCTGGTTCGTCGCCCACCACTTCGCCTGCCTGACTGGCGCCCGTCGTCCCTATCGTCTGCCCCAACGCGTGAACCCGCACCAGCGTCGGGCCATCTGGTTGCAGTACGCCTGCGGTGCGGTCGAGGAGCTGGAGGCGATCAATGACGCCGGGTATACCGCGCCCTTTACCGCTTCAACCATCCGGAGCACCGCTGCATCAGCCTGTGGATCAGCGACGAGGTGCTGCCGGGGCTGCACGATTACTATCGCGAGCCGGATGCCAGCCCGCAGCGGGCACTGATGACCTGGGCCAACCGACGAATCGACGTGCTCAAGTGACAAGGCGAGGTGTGGATTCCACGGCGGGATGTGCCGCGCTTTCTGGCCACGCAGGATGAAGGGCTGGACGACGGGCCGAGCTCCATGAGCGCTGAGCAGGGCAATTCGGCGCGGCAGGCATGAAGCGCACCGACTCCTGACTGGGTATGCGGCTGGCGCGACGGGTCACTCGTCCCCGACCATCGGTTGTACCGCCCGTGCTTTTAGGTTGTTGGTTCTAGCCCGGCAGGCGGACCCTTGCCCCCGAAACATGCCTCCAAGAAGAACAAGGCACGTGCAGTCACACACACCACTGCCGGATCGAACCAGGGGGTCACCCCCCGGGGAGGAGCCATGCGTATACGTTGCTTTCTGCTGGGTTGTATCTGGAATGACGGTTTTCACACTGAGGTCGGCTCAGAACCCATGATCTGCCAGCGATGTCGACGCTGCGGCGCCCATCGCTATGTCAGCCAGCCGACACCAGAGGTCCGTACCAAGTCCGCGGCCTGAGCCACGCCGGGCGTTCCTGGCTGGAGCACCCGGCGCTTTTTCGTTATTTGAACTCTTTCATTAATAGCAATTTGACAGCACGCCGCAACCCTCTAGTTTTATCTGGCATCGCCGATGGCCTGAACAAGGCCCGTTCGTGCGGCCGCCATCCTGGCTAGGGAGTGCATGATGTCCACCCCGTCTTCCGCTAACGCGTCCCTGCAGGATCTCGCCCTGCATTCCCTGGTCTGGCTCGCGTGCGCCGGCATGCTGGCTGCAGGGCTTCCCGAATGGTTGGCCTTGGGCGCTGGCTGGGTCGCCAGCCTGTTGCCGGTCTGGCTGCGCGCCTGCTCGAACGCATGGTGAGGCTGCTTCGGCCTGACGGTCTATTCTTTGCAGGGCACTCGGAAAGCTTCGTCCAGGCCAACCACCTGGTGAAGCTGGTCAACCGGACTGTTTACCGACCCGCACAGCAAGGAGCACCCGCATGAAAGGAGACACCCCCGGCGCCATCGCGGCGAACCGTTACTACGACCCCGACTTAGGCCTCCCGGCCGTCAAAATCCTCCCCGGCGAGCACTACGCGACAGGCGAAGACCGGGTATTGGTCAGCGTGCTGGGCGCCTGCATTGGCGTGTGCCTGCTGGACCCCGAGTGCGCTGTCGGTGGCATGAACCACTTCCTCCTGCCCGACACCGGCACCAGGGTGCGTGAGGCCCACGATGCCGCCGGGCACGGCAAGCTGGCCATGGATCAGCTCCTCGATGCCCTGTACAAGCTCGGCGCCCGGCATGAGCGGCTGGAAGCCAGGGTCTTCGGTGCGGCCAATCTGCCCAACGCGCTGCTGAGCCCTGACGCCGCCCTGCGGGTCGTGGAGTTCGTTCACTCCTACCTCGACAGCGAAGGGATACCGCTCATCACCGAGGACGTGCTCGGCGAATATCCGCGCAAGATCTACTTCTTTCCGGCCAGCGGCAAAGTGCTGCTGAAAAAGCTCAAGAGCCTGCACAACGAAACACTCCTGCAACGCGAACTGGAATACATCCTCTACCTCAAGCGCGCCGAAGTGCTGGGTCCCTACGACCTGTTCCAGGAGTGAGCCGTGCCGAAGAAGGTCAGGCCGTCCATGCGTGGCAATCGGGTGTAGCGCAACGGCCCGCGCCACCTGCGGGCATTCATTCGCAATACAGGCCACCGGCCTGCCCTCGGAGACTCTGCCCAACCCCACCCCTCTCCCAGAGGGAGAGGGGCTACCGGCGTTTCCCCCCGCTCCTACAAGGAATGCAGCCAATTGCAACACTTGACGCAGACAGCCCAATTCATTCGCAAAGCGCGACCACCAGCCTGCTCCGCATTTCCTCCACGCAACTGACGCTGTTTTAAGCTCCTACCCTGCATCCATAGTGACAAGCTCGCCTCGGGAGCCCGTCGTCATGCTCCAGGGCATGCTTTGCCTGCTCGTCTTCCTGTTGCTCGCCTGACGAACAACACACAAGAAACTGAGGACTTCACCATGGTTGCCTTGCATCTGCTCGACCACCCCCTACCCGCCGAGGAGCTGGGCGCCCGGCTGCTCAATGGCGAGATTCTGGTCTGGCGTGAGGTGGAGGCGCTCGCCGAGCTGCGCATCGAACTGGACCGGATAATCCGCCAGACATTGGCCGACGATGCCCCCACCACTGCGGAAAAGCGTCTGCCGGGTGAGGTCTTCATCGAGCGCATTCGCCAGTTACGCAGCCAGGTCATGAAAGACTTGAACCTGCACCGCCCGATGAAGGCCGCAATGGAATACGTCGGCCTGGATCTCGACGACAGCTACTGGGATGCGCTGCAACTGCGGGTAGTGCCCTCCGCCGCCAGCCATCAGGCGCGGCGCATCATGCCGCTGCCGATGCATCGAGATAACTGGGGCTCGAACATCGCCCAGCAACTGAACTGGTGGACGCCGATCTACCCCACTGACGCGGACAACACCTTGGCTTTCTACCCGGCGTACTGGAGCCAGGCAGTCGAGAACGACAGCGCGAACTGGGACTACCTGGCGTTCAAGCAGCGCATGCGCGAAGGCAAGGCCGCCTCCCACCCGGTGCTCCCAACGCTGACCGAACCCCTGCCAGCGGCGCAGTTACTGCCGCTGGTGATCCAGCCCGGCGACCTGCTGGCCTTTTCCGGCCAGCACCTGCACGGCAGCATCGCCAACGCCCACGGTCGTTCGCGCTTCAGCCTGGAAACCCGCACGGTATCGCGCGACCACCTCACCACCGGCCTCGCCGCGCCCGCTCCGGACGGCGCAGCGCCGTACCGGGTCTGGGAATGGTTCAAGCACATGTGCGATGGCACACCATTGGGTGAAACCGAGCGGCTCTGAAAGGCGCGCACCCGCCAGCAACTGTTCCGAACTCCCGGCCCCCAACTGCGCCTGTTCAAGGCACTGACCCAGGGCTAGGCTGCACGCCCACACTACCCAGGGAGTGGTTCATGGACGCGGAAACGCTACGTACCGCACTGACGTTGATGGCCGCCATCGGGGTTTCGCTCGGCGTGCGCTGGTACTTGATCCATGGCTTGGCGGGGGAGGACAGGCCTGAAAGTGGCGATGACTGGATGGCGTGAGGACTGAGGGTGCTGTTCCTGTGGGCCATTATGTGGGAGTTCATTCGCGAAGCAGATAGCAGCCCGCCAACTCGAGCATCCCTCACCCCAACCCTCTCCCAGAGGGGGAGGGGGCGACCCGCGTCGGGGGTCCGCGTGGGGGCTGGGTCTTGCATCCCACGCAGGCCGCGGTCGGGTGAGGGAAGCCGGCGACCCTCGGTTTCCCTCAGGTCGGCAACACCTCACGCTGGCGCGACATGGTCAGCGCCAGGTCTTCGATCATGTCTTCCTGGCCACCCACGGTGCCGCGACGGCCCAGCTCCACCAGCAGCTCGCGAGCCTGGATGCCGTACTTCTGCTCGGCACGCTTGGCGAACAACAGGAACGAGCTGTATACGCCGGCATAACCCAGGGTCAGGGCATCGCGATCGACGCGGATCGGCTGATCCATCATCGGCACCACCAGGTCCTCGGCCACGTCCATGATCTTGTAGAGGTCGATACCGCTCTTCACGCCCATGCGCTCCAGCACCGCGACGAACACCTCCAGCGGAGTGTTGCCGGCGCCAGCGCCCAGGCCTGCCACCGATCCGTCGATACGCGCAGCGCCGGCCTCGATGGCCGCCAGCGAGTTGGCAATCGCCATGCCCATGTTGTGGTGGCCATGGAAACCGACTTCAGTCTTGGCATTCAGGCCGGCACGCAGCACGCCGATCTTCTCGGTCACTTCATCCGGCAGCATGTAGCCGGCCGAGTCGGTGCAGTAGATGCAGTTGGCGCCGTAGCTTTCCATCAGCCGGGCCTGCTCCAAGAGTTTTTCGGCGCTGACCATGTGCGCCATCATCAGGAAGCCCACGGTGTCCAGGCCCATCTTCGCGGACATGCCAATGTGCTGGCCGGAGACGTCGGCCTCGGTGCAATGGGTCGCGACGCGGATGGTGGATACACCGCAATCGTGGGCCATCTTCAGGTGATCGACCGTGCCGATGCCCGGCAGCAGCAGGGCCGAGACCTTGGCCTGTTTCAGCTTGGGAATCACCGCGTCGAAGTATTCTTCATCGGTATGGGCCGGAAAGCCGTAGTTCAGCGAAGAGCCACCCAGGCCGTCGCCGTGGGTGATCTCGATCAGCGGAACGCCAGCGGCGTCGAGGCCGGTGGCCACGGCCACCATCTCTTCCAGGCTGATCTGGTGGCGCTTGGCGTGCATGCCGTCGCGCAGGCTCATGTCGTGCAGGCGCACGCGCTTACCTTGCAGGTTCATGTCAGGATCTCCAATCAGCGGGAAGGCAGTTGCAGGGCGCCCTTATGGGCTTCTTCGGCGAACATCTCGGCGGTACGCAGACCGGCGGCCGTCATGATGTCGAGGTTGCCGGCCGACTTGGGCAGGAAGTCGCCCAGGCCCTCGACCTCGATGAAGATCGACACTTTGCGGCCGTCGAACACGGGGCCGTTGATCAACTTGTAGCCAGGCACATAGCGCTGCACTTCCTTGACCATGTGCAGTACGGACGCGCGGATTTCGGCCTGGTCCGGTTCGCCTTCGGTGAGGCAGTGGATAGTGTCGCGCATCATCAACGGCGGTTCGGCCGGGTTGATGACGATGATCGCCTTGCCACGCTTGGCGCCGCCGATCTTCTCTACCGCGCCTGCAGTGGTACGGGTGAACTCATCGATGTTCTGGCGGGTGCCCGGCCCCACGGAGCGGGAGGACACGGTGGCGACGATCTCACCGTACTCCACCGGCTGCACACGGGACACCGCCGCCACCATCGGGATGGTAGCCTGGCCGCCGCAGGTGACCATGTTGACGTTGAGTGCGAGCTTGGCCGCGTGCTCCTTGAGGTTCACCGGCGGCACGCAATACGGGCCGATGGCAGCCGGGGTCAGGTCGATCATGATTACGCCGAGCTCGTTGAGCTTGCGGCTGTTCTCGGCATGCACATAGGCCGAGGTGGCATCGAAGGCGATGCGGATGTCATCGTCCAGCACATGCGGCAGCAGGCCGTCGACGCCTTCGGCGGTGGTCTTCAAGCCGAATTCGGCGGCACGCTTGAGGCCTTCCGAAGTGGGGTCGACACCAACCATCCACACCGGCTCGATCCATTCGGAACGGCGCATCTTGATCAACAGATCGGTGCCGATATTGCCCGGCCCGATGATGGCCGCCTTGAGTTTCTTGCTCATCTTCACTCCCCCGGAGTCAGGCGCGGAACGACACCCGGGCGGAGCCCAGGCCGTCGATGGTCAGTTCGAATTGGTCGCCGGCACGGGCCGGCTCCAGTGGTACCAGCGAGCCGGAGAGGATGATTTCCCCAGCCTTGAACGGGATGCCGAAGGCGCCCAGGGTGTTGGCCAGCCAGGCCACCGCGGTGAGCGGGTTGCCCTGCACGGCCGAACCCAGGCCTTCGCTGATCTGCACGCCGTTCTTGAATACCTTCATGCGCAGGTTCGGCAGGTCCAGCTCGCGCGGGTCGGCTGCCTCACGGCCGATCACGAAGACCCCGCAGGAGGCGTTGTCGGCCACGGTGTCCTGGATGCGGATCTTCCAGTCGTGGATGCGCGAGTCGACGATCTCGAAGCACGGCATCACGCATTCGGTGGCGTCCAGCACGTCCTGCTCGGTGACACCCGGCCCCACCAGGTCCTTCTTCAGCTTGAAGGCGATCTCGCCCTCAGCACGCGGCTGGATCAGGCGATTGCCGGAGAGGGAAATCTCGTCGCCATCGTCGAACCACATGTCGCGGGTGATGAAGCCGAAATCCGGCTGGTGCACGTTGAGCATCCGCTGCACGGCTTCGGAGGTGACGCCGATCTTCTTGCCGACGATGGCGTCACCGGCGGCAACTCGACGCTCGATGCTGTAGAGGGAAATGCGGTAGGCATCCTCGATGCCGATATCCGGCCAACGGGCGGTCAGCGGTTGCAGGGTCTGGCCATTCAGCAGCGCCTGGTAAAGCTCCTCGCCATATTGGCGATGCAGGACCTCGCTCATCGCCGGCCCTCCGCCAGGAAGTCCAGGCAGGTGCGGTTGAACAGCTCGCGATGCTCCACCATCACCCAATGGCCGCACTCGCTGAGCATCACGAAGCGGATGTTGCGACAGGCTTCGAGCATCGTCTGGGCGCCGGAAGACGGGCAGAACTTGTCGTTCATGCCCCAGAAGCCGAGGATCGGGCAGTTCAGCTCGCCGAGGCGCGCCGCCATGTTCGGCACCTGCATGGTGGTCAGCACGCAGCGCGGCTGCTGTTGCACCACGGCTACCCGTTCAGCCACGGTTTCATCGCTGATCAGCGAGGCGTCAAAGAGTTGCAGGCTGAGCAGGCGGCGCATGCCGACGGCATCGTTGAGCTCACCATTGGCGAAGGCGGCGCCCATTTTCTGGATGCCTTCCATCTGCAGGTAATACTGTTCTTTCTCCATCAGGCCACCCGGTGCCATCAGCACGAGGCGGCTGACGCGCTTGGGCTGGTCCAGCGCCATCTTGAGCGCGATAGCGCCGCCCAGAGAGTTGCCCACGAGCACGCAGCGCTGTATGTCCAGGGCGTCCAGCAGGCTGCTCAGGGCGTTGACGAAGAAGTCCAGGGTGTAGGCGGTTTCCGGCTTGTCGGACGCGCCGTAACCCGGCAGGTCCGGCACGATGACGCGGTAGCCCGCGCTTTCGAATACCGGGTAGTTCTGCTTGAAGTTGCTATGGCCGCTGGCTCCTGGGCCGCTGCCATGGATAAAGACCACCGGCTCGCCCTCGCCAGCCTCCAGGTAGTGCAGTCGCAGGCCATCTGGCAGCGTGACGAATCGCCCTTGTGGTAGCGCGCCCATGGGACTCTCCTCGGCTTGTTGTTTGCCGGGATTATTCGGGTGCCCCACCGGGCCAACATCGTCCGAGAGGACTAGCAACCCACGCAGCAGGCCAGCTTTTCCGTGGGGGCGATTTCAATCGCTATGCAGACCGCAGGTCTGCCCTTCAAGGCCGGATGGGACAGCTGCGCTGCCCTTGGCGAATGAATTCGCCCCCCATAACAAGGCACGCTCCTCCCTAGTCCTCTCGGACGTGGGCGAAGCCATCGGCAACCCCTAGCCTGCCGCTATCGATAATTCACAGACGAGGCAGCCATGGGCAGCGTGTTGGACTTCACCGGCAAAGTGGTGCTGGTAACGGGCGGCGGCAAGGGTGTGGGACGGGGCATCAGCCTGCGCTTCCTGCAGCAGGGCGCCGAGGTGGTGATCTGTGGGCGCCTGGCGCCGGAAAGCCTGCCCGAGCACGGCGGCCGTAGCGCCTACTTCGTGCCGTGCGATGTGCGCGACGTCGACCAGCTCCAGGCCTTGGTGGAGGGCATCAAGGCGCGCTTCGGCCGCCTCGATGTGCTGGTGAACAATGCCGGCGGAGCCCCCCATGCGGATGCGGCCACAGCGTCGCCGCGCTTCTCCGAGTCCATCGTGCGCCTCAACCTTCTGGCCCCGCTCAATCTCTGCCAGCTGGCCAACCGGGTGATGCAGGAGCAACCCGAGGGCGGCGCCATCATCAACATCTGCAGCGTCAGCGCGATACGCCCCTCCCCCGGCACCGCCGCCTATGGCGCCGCCAAGGCCGGGCTGCTCAACCTGACCCGCTCCCTGGCGGTGGAGTGGGCACCCCGAGTCCGGGTAAACGCCGTGACCGCCGGGCTGATCCTCACCGAGCAGGCCGAACTGCACTACGGCGACGCCGAAGGTGTTGCCAGGGTGGCCGCAAGCATTCCGCTGGAGCGGATGGCCAACCCAGGCGACATTGGAGACGCCTGCCTGTACCTGGCCTCCCCCATGGCGAGTTATGTCAGCGGAGTGGATATCTGCGTGCACGGTGGCGGGGAGAAGCCAGCGTTTCTGGAAGCGGCGGGGGTGAATTGAAGAGCTGATGGGTATCGCTCCGCTCCACCCATCCTACGGAGTGCCAAGTAGGATGGGTCGGGCGGCGTTCCGCGAGCGAAGCGAAACCCATCAGGTCCGCGCAGCGGACTCCACCATCGAATGCGCCCTGAACGCCGTCTCGACGATCTTCCACTGCCCGTCGATACAGCGATAGCGATCCTGATAGACCCCACCCAGCTGCCGTGTGGCGCCGGTCTCGGCATCGAGGTTGAAGTAATACAGTGCCCAGCGTGCCTTGGCCTCATCCTCGGTGACCAGTTCGATCTCCGGATTGGCACCGTGGTGCAGGTCGATCACTCGCTCATTGCACGCCAGCGATTCGTAGAGCGCGACGAAGCTGTCGCGGTCCTTGAAACTGCCGACGGGGCCGTAGTCGATGTTGATTTCGCCCGTGGCGAAGCAGTCGCGGATCTCCGCCACCTGCTTCAGGTCGCAGGCGTTGAGGTAGCGATGCTTGAGCTGGCGGATGGCCTCCAGCGCTTCCAGGCGAGCAATGCGGTGTTCCAGGGTCATGGCTGTTCCCTCGCGATCATGTTGGATTCGCCCCAGTAGGCTTTCATGGAGCGGATGCGGCCTTCGGCGTCGAACTCCATCACGTCGATCACCTCGATGGTGCGGAGGCTGCCGCCCCAGTCGAGGTCGACGCAAAAGGGCACGGCGCCGCAGTTGCGGGTGGCGCGAATCGAGCCGTCGAGGCGGGCCGTGGCGTCCAGGCGCCCCAGCCCCTCGCGATAGAAGCGCGAGATGGCCTCGATGCCCACGTAGGGCGGCTTGCCCACCGGGTCTTCGACCGTGGCGTCCTCGGCATAGAGCGCGAGGATGCCGTCGATGTCCCCGGCGCCCACCAACTCGACATAACGGGCAAGACTTGCCCGCACTTGCTCTTCACTGATCATGCAAGCCTCCTCAAGCCACTTCGAACAGCGCAGCGGCGCCCATGCCACCACCGATGCACATGGTCACCACCACGTAGCGCAGACCGCGGCGTTTGCCCTCGATCAGGGCGTGGCCAACCATCCGAGCGCCGGACATGCCGAACGGATGACCAATGGAAATGGCGCCACCGTTGACGTTCAGGCGCTCGTCGGGAATCCCCAAGGTGTCGCGGCAGTGGATCACCTGGCAGGCGAAGGCCTCGTTCAGCTCCCACAGGCCGATGTGGTCCATCTTCAGGCCGTGGCGCTTGAGCAGTTTGGGAATGGCGTAGACCGGGCCGATGCCCATTTCGTCGGCATTGCAACCGGCCACTGCCAGGCCGCGATAGATGCCCAGCGGCTCCAGGCCACGACGTTCGGCCATCTGCGCGCTCATCAGCACCGAGGCGGAGGCGCCGTCGGAGAGCTGCGAGGCGTTGCCGGCGGTAACGAAGCGCCCTGCGCTGGTCCACTGACCGCCCTGCCATACCGGCTCCAGGGCCTGCAGGCTTTCACGGGTGGTGTCGGCGCGGTTGCATTCGTCGCGGGTCAGGGTCACCGATTCGTGGCGGCTCTCGCCGGTGGTCTTGTCCAGCACCAGCTTGCGCACGGTCAGCGGCGCCAGTTCGGCATCGAACAGCCCGGCGCTCTGTGCCAGCGCGGTACGCATTTGGCTGTGGTAGCTGTACTCGTCCTGCTGCTCGCGGGAGATGCCATACCGTTCGGAGACGATCTCTGCCGTCTCGATCATCGGGATATAGGCACGCGGGTCGCGCATCAGCACCGCTTCGGACTGGTTGCGGTAGCTGTTCTTGTGCTTGTTCTGCACCAACGAGATGGACTCCAGGCCACCGGCCACTGCGATGTCGATCTCGTCGCACATGATGCTCTTGGCCGCCATGGCGATGCTCATCAGGCCCGAGGAGCACTGGCGCTCCACCGCCATGCCGGAGACGCTGTTCGGCAGACCTGCCGCAACCGCGCAAAGGCGGCCGAGGTTGTAGGCCTGGGTGCCCTGCTGAGCAGCGGCACCGATGATCACATCATCCACTTCACCCGGTTCGATGCCCGCCCGGCGCACCGCCTCACGCACCACATGGCCGCCCATCAGCGGCGCCTCGGTGTCGTTGAAGGCGCCGCGGAAGGCCTTGCCGATGGGAGTACGGGCGGTGGAAACGATTACGGCTTCTTTCATCCTGGGTTCCTCTGAATAAGTGGGGGGAGGGGCATCCCTCATCCGAACGCAGCCCGCCCCGACCCCGCTCCCGTGGGAGAGGGGAAAAATCTTGTAGGGGCGAAATCATTCGCCAAGCAGGCCGAAGGTCTGCCCTGCCTGATCTCAGGGGGCAGCGGCGCTGCCCTTGGCGAATGACTTCGCCCCCACAGGAAAAGCGAAGGCCTCTCGTGCTAGGCCGGGTAGTAGCGGCTGATGGTGTCCACGACGCAGCCGGGGCGCTCTTCGCCCTCGATCTCCACGCTGACGCGGATGGTCGCCTGCACACCGCCCTTCACTTCTTCCGCTGCCACCAGTTGCGCGCTGCCGCGCACCCGGCTACCGGCGCGGACCACATTGGGGAAGCGGACCTTTTCGCAGCCGTAGTTCACGCCCATGGATATGCCACGCACTTCGACGATCTGCGGCAGGAAGAGATTGACCAGCGCCAGGGTCAGGTAGCCATGGGCGATACAGGCGCCGAATGGGCCGTTGGCGGCGCGTACCGGGTCGACGTGGATCCACTGGTGATCGCCCGTGGCCTCGGCAAACTGGTCGATGCGCGATTGCTCCACGCTGATCCACTCGCTGTGACCCAGTGCCTCGCCCACGCGCTCGAGCAGCTCGGCGGGCGTCTCGAAAATCATCGTCATGCTCAGGCCCTCTGGCTGGAAACCGACAGCACTTCGCCGGTCATGTAGGAGCTGTAGTCGCTGGCCAGGAACATCATCACGTTGGCCACTTCCCACACCTCGGCGGCGCGGCCGAAGGCCTCGCGGGAGGCGAGCTGGTCCAGCAGCTCCTTGGGCGCGGACTTCTTGAGGAAATCGTGCAGGGCAATGCTCGGACTCACCGCGTTGATGCGGATACCATGCTCGGCAGCCTCGACCGCCGCACAACGGGTCAACGCCATCACCCCGGCCTTTGCGGCGGCGTAGTGGCTCTGTTCTTTCTGCGCGCGCCAGCCGAGTACCGAGGCGTTGTTGACGATCACGCCGCGCTGGCGCTCGATCATCTTCGGCAGCATGGCGCGGGTCATGCGCATGGTGCCGGTAAGGGTCACGTCAAGGACGCGGTTCCACTCCTCATCGCTCATTTCTACCAACAGGCGGGAGCCGCCGAGGCCGGCGTTGTTGATCAGCACGTCGACGCCGCCCAGGTCACGCTCGGCGGCAGCCACCAGGGCCTGCACCTGCTCTTCCTGGGTGACGTTGCACTCGCGGGTAAACACCTGGTCCAGCCCGGTGGCTTCGCGAATTCTCAGCGCGGCCTCCTGCAGGCGACCTTCATGGATATCGCTGATCATCAGCGCGCGGCAGCCTTCTTCGGCAGCGCGCAGGGCGGCGGAGTAGCCGATGCCGGCACCAGCGGCGGCGGTGATCAGCACCGATTTGCCGCGCAGCAGACCGTGGCCGGGAACATAGTTGGGAATACTGCTCATGATTCTTCCTCGACTCAGGCGCGCACGCGCGGTTCGCGGGGCATGCCCAGCGCGCGTTCGGCGATGATGTTGCGTTGGATTTCGTTGGTGCCGCCGTAGATGGTGTCGGAGCGGCTGAAGAGGAACATCGACTGCAGGCGGTCGAGCTGGTACGGCGCGCCCTCCAGCAGCTCGGCCTCGGCGCCGAGCACGTCCATGGCCAGCTTGCCCAGGTCGACGTGCCAATTGGCCCAGCACAGCTTGTAGATCATGGCCTCGCGACGCAGCGAGCCGTCCTGCGCGCCAGAGAGCATGCGCAGCGAGTTGTAGCGGAGGATGCGCAAACCGCTCCAGGCCTCGGCGATGCGCTGGCGCAGCAGCGGGTCCTGCGCAGCGCCGTTAGCCTTGGCAATGCGGATGATTTCCTCCAGTTCGTTCTGGAACAGCATCTGCTGGCCGAGCGTGGACACGCCGCGCTCGAAGCCCAGCAGCGCCATGGCGATCTTCCAGCCGTCACCGGGCGCGCCAAGGATGTTCGTCGCGTCGGTTTCAGCGTCGTCGAAGAACACCTCGTTGAACTCCGAGGTGCCGGTCAGCTGCTCAATCGGGCGCACCGTGATGCCCGGCTGGGCCATGGGCACCAGCAGGAAGGACAGGCCCTTGTGGCCGACACTGCCCGGCTCGGTGCGGGCGATCACGAAGCACCACTCGGATTCGTGGGCGAGCGAGGTCCAGACCTTTTGCCCGCTGATTCGCCATTTCCCACTGGCCTCGTCGAGCGTGGCGCGGGTTTTCACGTTGGCGAGGTCGGACCCCGCACCCGGTTCGGAATAGCCCTGGCACCAGAACTCGGTGCCGGCGACGATCCCAGGCAGCAGCCGACGCTTTTGCTCTTCGGTGCCGAAGGCGGCGATGGTCGGCCCAGCCAGGCCTTCGCCGATATGGCCCATGCGGCCAGGCCCACCGACGCGAGCGTATTCCTCGTGGAAGATCACCTGCTGGCTGATGGACAGGCCGCGTCCGCCATGCTCCGGCGCCCAACCGACGCAGGTCCAGCGGCCTTCGGCGAGCTTGCGCTCCCAGGCTTTGCGTTCCTCGGGGAAGCTGTGTTCATCGCCCGGTCCACCGCGAAAGCGCAGCGGCTCGAACTCACCACAGAGGTTCTCCGCCAGCCAGGCGGCCACTTCGGCGCGGAAGGCTTCATCCGCGTCGCTGAAACTGATCTTCATGCGGATTCTCCCAATAGCGCAGCGGCGATTCGCTCGCGGTGCCAGGACGGCGAGCCGAGGAAGGCCTCGCTGGCGCGAGCGCGCTTGAAATAGAGGTGCGGGTCGTACTCCCAGGTGAAGCCGACACCGCCATGCAACTGGATGGATTCCGCCGCGCAGTGGAAGAACGCCTCTGAGCAGCGCGCCTTGGCCAAGGCGGCGGCCAGCGGCAGCTCGGCGGCCACCACGGCATCGCCATTGGCGGCCAGGGCTTCCTCGGCCACGCAGGCTGCGTAGTAGGCGGCGGAGCGGGCGCATTCCACTTCCAGCATCATGTCCGCGGCGCGGTGCTTGATGGCCTGGAAGCTGGCGATGGATCGGCCGAACTGCTGACGCTCGGCGGTGTAGGCCAGGGTCAGGTCCAGGGCCTGCTGGGCGCCACCGGTCTGTTCGGCAGCCTGGGCTGCGCAGGCGAGTTGCAGCACGGTCTGCAGCAGTGTCGCGCCCTGCCCCACTTCGCCCAGCAAGGCGTCTGGCCCGACGTAGACTTGCGACAGCGTCACTTCGGCGAGCTTGCGGGTCTGGTCCAGGGTTGGCTTGAGGCTACGGGTAACGCCCGACGTGGCAGCGTCCACGGCAAACAGGCTGATGCCCTGCTCGCCCCGCGCGGCAACGACCAGCAGGCCGGCGCTGTGGCCATCGACCACATGGCGCAGCACACCATCGAGGACGAAGCCCTCACCTTCGCCCCGCACCGTCGCCTGCACCGCGTCCACACCCCAGCGGTTGTCGGAGGCATAGGCCAGGGTGGCGGTCAGACTGCCGTCAGCGATCTGCGGCAACCAGCGGGACTTCTGCGCTTCGCTGCCGGCCAGCAACAGTGCGGGCGTGGCCAGGCAAGCGGTGGCAAAGAATGGGGAGCAGAGCAGGCGCCTGCCCATCTGCTCCAGGAGGATCGCCAGTTCGACGAACCCCAGGCCCAGGCCACCGTACTGCTCGGGAATATGAATGGCCGGCCAGACCATCTCGCCACACAGGCGTTGCCAGAGCTTCGGATCGTAGCCCAGCTCGGTGACCATCGCCGCACGCACGGCGACGGAATCGGAAACGTCCGCGAGAAAACCCTCGGCGGACTCGCGGATCATGTCCTGCTCGTCGCTGAACGCGAATTCCATAAAGCTGCCTTCTTTTTGGTCGTGGGAGCGCCTGCCATCCGCGCCCCGGTGCGGTGAGTCTGGCGGCTTGCGGAAGGCAGGGAATCGTCCAGATGGACGACGAGGAGAGCGAAGAGGTGAAGGAGAAATCCTGTGGGGGCGAATTCATTCGCTAAGCAGACCGAAGGTCTGCCCTTCAGGGGTGGATAGGGCAGCTGCGCTGCCCTCAGCGAATGAATTCGCCCCCACGAAATGCTTCGCCGCTGGAGGGGGCGGGCGGAGCTCCGCGGGGCGCAACGCACACCCCGTCCCCCGAGCTCGCTCAGGACTGGATCGGGCGCAAGCGCCCCTGGGCGCCGGTGCTCGCCGGATGCGCCTGCTCCACCCCCAGCCAGACGGCCAACGCCGGCAGCAGGAAGATGGCGCCCAGCACGTTGACCAGGAACATGAAGGCCAGCAGGACGCCCATGTCGGCCTGGAACTTGAGCGCCGAGAAAGCCCAGGTGCCCACGCCGATCGACATGGTCAACGCGGTGAACACGGCTGCGGTGCCGCGCTGGCGCATCGCCTCATAGAAGGCGTCTCGCAACGGCAGACCGTGCGCCATCTCATGCTGCAGGCGTTCGTAGATGTAAACGCCGTAGTCCACACCAACCCCCACACCAAGGGCAATCACCGGCAAGGTGGCCACCTTGAGGCCGATGCCAAGCAAGGCCATGAGCGCATTGCAGAGGATGGTCACCAGGACCAGCGGCACGATTACGCAAAGCACCGCACGCCACGAGCGGAAGGTCAGCCAGCACAGCAGCGTGATGGCGGCGAAGATCGAGGCGAGCATTTGCACTTCTGCCTGCTCGACGGCTTCATTGGTGGCAGCCGCAACGCCGGCGTTGCCCCCACCGAGGCGAAAGCGGATGTTGGGGGTGCTCTCTTCGGCGATGAACTTCTCCACTTCGCCGGTGACATGCTTCAAGGTCGCGCCCTGGTGGTCATTCAGGTACACGAGCAAGTTGAGCGTCCGGCACCCTTCGGTGTTCAACCCCAACTCCGGATTCGCCGCACCGCCACCGATGCGCAATGCCGACTCCGAGCGCTGCAGCGCTGCCCAGCGCGGATTGGCCTCGTTGTTCGCCGCAGCGAACAGCTTCACGCCCCCGGCGACCGTGCTGACCGATTGCACCCCATCAACCCCACGCAGACGCAGGTCGAAACGCTCGATGGCGTTCATCACCTCCCAGTTCAGGCAGGCTTCTTCCAGGTTGGAGGTCTCGGCATAGACGGACAGCACGTCCATGCTGATCGAGTAGCTCTTGATGATGGCAGCGTTGTCCTGGTTGTAGCGGGATTCCGCGCGCAGTTCGGGGGCGCCAACGCCTACGTCGCCCGTCAGCAGGAAGCGCGAGTGGTAAGTGCCGGCAGCCAGGAGTGCCGCCATGACAGCAAAACTGGCCAGCGCCGGACCGGGCTCCGCGAGCGCCGACACCGCCCACCAGACCCGATGCTTGCCCCCAGGGGTTGACGATGCTCGGGCCATCGGTTCGAGATAAAGATGGGACAGGATGATCGGCAGGAACATCTTGTTGGTGACGATCATCAAGGCAACGCCCAGGCAAGCGGTCAGCCCCAGTTCATGGACGATCGGAATATCGATGACCATGATCACCAGAAAGCCCAGGGCATTGGCCAGCAGGGCAACGGTCCCTGGAATGGCGAGCTTGCGGAAGGCAGCCTCCGCCGCCTCCTGCGCAGAAACCCCGGCGAGCACGTCCTGCTTCCAGGCGTTGGTCATCTGCACCGCATGGGATACGCCGATGGAGAAGATCAGGAACGGCACCAGCACGGACATCGGGTCGATGCCATAACCCATCAAGGGCAGCAAGCCGAGCAGCCAGATCACCGGCAGCAGGGCGACGCTGAGCGCCAGGATCGTCAGCTTCAGCGAGCGGGAATATAGCCACAGCAGCAGCGCGGTAACGCCGAAGGCGATGGCAAAGAACAGGACGACGCCCAGCAGCCCGTCCATCACCTCACCCATGACTTTGGCGAAGCCGACGATCTGGATGTCGATCAGATCGCTTGCGTAGGTCGCACGGATCGACTCGAGCTTCTGCGCCACTGCCGCGTAGTCGAGTTTCCGGCCGGTTTGCGGGTCGATCTCCAGCAGATCGGCCTGGACCATGGCGGAACGCAGATCGTTGGCGACCAGTTGCCCGATCTCTCCCGACTTGGAAACGTTGGAACGAATCTGCGCAAGGCCGGCTGCGTCCGCTTCGAAGCGCGAGGGTACGACCACGTCGCCGGTGAAGCCGGACTCGGTCACCTCGATGTAGCGCACGTTCGGCGTGAACAGGGAGCGGACACGGCTGCGGTTTACACCCGGGGTGAAGAACACTTGATCGGTGACCTTGCGAAGCACACCGAGGAACTGCGGGTTGTACAGATCACCAGCCCCCTTCCAGTGCACGCTGACCATGATGCGGTTGGCGCCGGAAAAGGTCGTGCCGTGTTCCTGGAAAGCCGCCATGTAGGGATGCGAGAGCGGAATCAGTTTGTTGAAACCCGGGTCAAGCCGGGTGTTGAGGGCCGATGTGCCGAGGCCGATGGTCAGCAGCAGGAACAGGAGGCCCAACGGCAAACGCCACGCAATCAGGCCTCGGGCCAGGGCAGCGACCAGGCGCTCGGTTCGGGTCGTAGGGATCGAGGTCGTCATTACGGTGTTCCCTGATGGGACGAGGTGATCGGGGATTGGGCCGCAGTCAGCCCGTCTGCGGCCGACAGGGCGAGGGTGCGCAAACCGGCGTCACTGGCAAGCAGCCAGGGGCCCGAGGCTGGGACGAAGATGTCGGTCAGGTTCTCCTGGCCAGTCTCGCGCAAGACTTCGAACGTCAGGCCCCGGTCATCGCTGGCCAGGACAACGCCGCCCTGGCCGGCAAGCAGCAACCTGCCGTCAGGGAGCACGGTGTCGGCGTAGAGGGAGACTGGCCTGGGCATCTTGACAGCGGACCAATTGAGACCGTCATCCGTACTGCGGAACACCTGGCCGCGCATGCCATACGTGACCCAGGTGGAAGCGCCCAGGCTGACGGCGCCATACAACGAACCGTTGTAGAACGGCTCAACCACCTGCCAGTGCTGGCCACCGTCGAGCGAGCGCAGGAGCGTCCCCGCCTCGCCGACGATCAACCATTGCCGGCGATCCGCCGAGAACGCGATAGCATTCAGGTGCCAGTCCGTCAGTCCCGGTATCGACTCGCTCTCCCACCGCTTGCCACCATCGCTGGACCGCAACACACGGCCGAAGGCGCCGACGGCCAGCCAGTCGCCGGAAGGCAAGCGGGCGGCGTCCAGCAATGGCTCACCGCCCTCCTCCTGAAATGCCGCCTCCTTCCAGTTCCGTCCGCCATCGGCCGTACGCAGGATCCATCCTTCATGCCCCAGGGCAAGGCCATGGGTATCGTCGGCAAATACCAGGCGGGTGATCAGGGCCTGGCGTGCCGAGGCGGTTGTCGCGCTCGACCAGGACCGTCCCTGGTCGCGCGATATAAGGATGTGCCCCAACTCCCCGGCGGCGACCCAACCAATGCGCGTTTCCTCGATACCATTGAGCTGCATATGCTCGAGGGGGACTTCCGTTGGCCGCAGCGTGGGCATGGAACGGGGGGAAAAGGCCAATGCGCCTGCCAGCCCCACCAGCACCGAGACCCCGAGCCCTACTAACACTTTCATGGAGAACTCCTTGATGCATGGCGGGTCATGCAGGCCGCACCATGGCCAAAAGGCCACAACGCTTCCGGCATGCCCCACCACAAACTCGGTCAGAAGCTGTACTTGGCACTGATCGCCAGGTAATCGCGGTCAGCCAGGGGTCGCTTCTCCAGGTCGGCATCACCGAGGAAGGCGTTGTAGCTCATGCCCAGCTCCAGGTTGTTCAGGTACTTGGCGTTGACTCCGACGCTCGCGCGCTTGTCGCCCTCGCCGACCAGGCTGCCGAAAGCCCCGCCCACGGCGGCGGCTCCACGGACCTGGTGAGCGAAGGTGATCGGCATGTTGAGATCCCAGCCGTCGACGACGTTGTTCCAGGAAGGGGTCATCAACAGCTGGTAGGCCCAGGAGTTGCGATCGAGGGTGAGCTCATCGGATTGTTCGCCAGCGAACTCGAACGGGTCGACGTCGTTCACGTGCAGGTAGCTGACTTCACCGATGAAGGTGGTCTGGTCCGACAGCACCATCGGCCCCATCAGGTAGATGGCGGACAGGTTCCCCTGAGTGGCATCGGCGCGCGTTGCCGACGGGCCAATCAGCGAATCGACCAAGACCGGCACGCCATCCTTGTAACTGACCTCGCCGGCGACGTTGAAGTCGCCCAGGCGCGTCGAGAAACTGGCTCCGGTCAGCGCGATGTCGTCGAAGTACACCACGTTGTAGTCGGTCGGGAACGGGCCATCGAAATTCATCACCACATTGGGATTCTTGTCGTGGTAGCGCAGGTAGTAGAGGCTCAGCTCGCTCTCATTGCCCAATGAGAAGCGGGTGCTCACCCCCCATTGGCCGCTGTCGCGGGGCTGGTCGTCCGGGGACCGTGGAATGTTGAAGCCCGGAGCTGCGCGAATGAACTCCGCACCTGGCCCGACCACGTCGGTGTAGGAGAAGTAGGTGCCGACCGGGTCCAGCTCGGTGCGCTTGTACTCATACTGGTAATACGCCGCCACGCCGAAATCCGGAGTCAGCTGCCACTGGCCCGAGAACTGTCCGACGGGCAGCAGAATGTCCTTCACCTCGGTGCCCGGCACGTTGGCCTTGGTGGCATCGGCGGGTGATTGGGCGCCCGCGATATTGGGGAAGAACAGGCTCTCCCCCCACTGCACCACCTGCCTTCCTGCGCGCAGGTTGAGCATGGATTGCTCGGCGGTCTGGAAGCTGCCGTAGACATAGGCATCGAGGAAGCGGCTGCGACTGCCCGCCAGGTTCTGCGCATGGGTGGTGAAATGGTCGTGGGCACCGCTCTTGTTGACGGTGGCAGGCGAGTCGTTGTCGTTGGGATGCTGGTACACATCGTCGTAGAAACTGCTGGCGCGGACGAAGGCGCCGTAGTTTCGGTACTTGATGTCCATCTCGCCCAGCAGCGAAAGACGGTTGTTGATCAGGCTGCCCTGCTTGAAGTTACGGTTGCCATCATCGGAGTTGACCGTGGTCGGCAGGCCGCTCGCCGGATCGATCGGGCCATCCACCAGGGCCCGCGATGGGTCATTCAGCCGGTAGGCCGCACCGTAGGTCACGTTGAGCAGGTAGTCGACATTGACCTCCTCTCCCACGCTCAGCGAGCCCGCCCACACCGAAGCCCCCAGCGGCGCCACACATAGTCCGAACATCCAGGGGCGCAACAGCGAGCCCCGCATCAACTGGCTTCCCCGTACTACCTTGCCTGCAAAATGGTTCATGTACCGCCTCCTGTTCGTCGGTCTGCGCGTTTGCCCCGCCGTGGCAGAGCCCCCATCGCGCAGCCGAGCACCCTGGCGACGGGCGTGCCGTCGCCAGGGATGCTGTCTCGTAAAAAAGGTCCGTTAGGAAAATTCGTGTCCGAGCGCTAAGTCCGCTCCACTTACCTGCCCGATTGGCGCAGCAGGTCGGTGGTGAACATGAAGGGCTTCAAGCGGTCGCCATTGACCAGCGGCGGATCGATCTCGTTGGTCAGGCGGTCGGCCAGGTAGGCCCCGGACACCAGGTCGTGATAGACGGTGACGCCGGAATGGAACAGCTTCGCGCCGTAGGCGTAGTAAGTGTTCATGAAGTTGGTGCGCCACAGCTCGCCGTGCGCGTCATAGTTGTCCGCCATGACGGCAAGCCAGGTGTCTTCGTCGACGTACAGAACGCGCTTGGCGTATTGATGGCGGAACCCTTCCTTCAGCGTCGCTTCCAGAACCCATACGCGGTGCGGCTCATAGCGCATCAGCTGCGGGTCGATACTGCCGGGACGCAGCAGGCTCACGTACTTGACCCCGGCGTTCTCCAGCCGATAGCCGTTGTAGGGGATGAACAGCTCGCGCTTGCCGACGAGTTTCCAGTTGTAGCGCTCGGGCGAACCGTTGAAGAGGCGGTCGTCATCGATAGTGCGGAATCCGCCGACACCCAGCGGCATGTCGAAACCGAAGCCGGGAGACTGGCGGACACGACGTGTGCCGGGGTTGTAGGTCCAGCTCGTCTGCGGGTTCTTCGCTTCATTGAAGTAGGTGTAGGTGAGCATCACCTCGCCCTTCTGGCGCTCGGGCTTGAGGATGGTCACCCGCGAGTAGGCGAAGATGCCCTCAGTCGGCTTGCCAAGGTCGTCATGACCACTGGTCTGGTCGAGGATCTCCATACGCATCTGCCCCCAGGCGATGTTGCCGTTCGGGTAGACCACGGCCTGGTCGTACACGGCATCTTCCTGGTGGGCGAAGACCGGCAACAGGATGTTGCGCAGCAGCTCGTCGCCCGTCTTCGGCATCGGGAACGGAATGCCTCCCTTCAGCGCACGCACACCCATGTTGCCGTCTTCCAGCACCGAGCTGACGGCATTCTTGCGGTTCAGGTCGCAGCGGTAGTCTTCGTAGCGGAAATCGCGATGACTGGGGTAGACAGGAATCGAATAGCTGTCGGGATACTTCTTCAGCAGCGCCTTCTGCCCGTCGGACAGCCTGTCCGCGTACTGCGCCATATTCTGCGCGGTCACCACGAACTGCGGTTTTTCCGCGGCATAGGGATCAGGGTGGCGTGTGCCAAGCCCACCAAACTCGACGCCGGGCGGCGTGCCCAGCCACTGCCCACCAAATGCTGGGATGGAGCCATCGGCATTGGCGCCCTTTTCTGCGCCAAAGCAGGTGAGCTCAGTACCGAGCTTCGCCGCCTCGACTTCGGTTGTCACAGCCCCGGCCCCCTGGGCAACCAGCATCAGCGTTGCCAGCAGGGGCAACGTCCTACGGAATTTCATGTTCATGGTGTCCTCTATCCTCTTGCAGAGACCGGACTTCCCCCGGAAGGCGATCTCATCGTGATCATCAGGCAGTTCCAGTGCGCTCCCGGACTTCAGGCAGCGCGGACTTTCCTCAGGCGTAGAGATCGCGCTTGAGCACCGTTTCGGTCTCGATCAACCGGCCACCGGTCTCCTGTGCAAAGGCGCGCACATAGGCCTCCGCGTCCAGGCAGACTTCGGGCGCCAGCAGGCCCTTGCCGGCCACGCCACCGGCCAGCCAGGCCTCGATGACCAAGCGGGCGCAGGTCGGCGTCGGGTCGGCAGTACTGTCCTCGGCCTGCTCGGTGGGCAGGTCCAGGTGATGCTCCAGTACGCAGCGCACTTCGGCGCCGCTGCGCTCGCCCACCACCTCCACACGGGAAGCGACGGCCCAAGGCTCGTCCGAAAGGTCGACGGTCACGCTCTTGCGACCGACATCGCTGGACAGGTGATGAGTGAGGAACTTGAGCGGCGAGATGCCGAGCCCCTCGATCACCTCGGAATTGCCCAGCCCCAGGTCGATCAGAGAACGCCAGACTTCAGCGCCGGCTTCGGGGAAGAAGGCGATGCGGTTGGTCACCTGATCCAACCCCTTGATGAAGTGCGGCAGGGTGACGGTTTCGCCGTGGCCTATGAAGAAGGACGGATAGGCCTTGAAGGGTGCTGCATAAGGCACCTCGAGCCGGCCGCCCCAACCCGGCATCTTGCGGTACTCCCCGTCGACGAACTGCACCACCTCTCCGGCAGTGATGTGCATCATGTGGTCGATGACCGCCGGCGACAGCAGGTCCGGCACGAAGGGCACGGCGGTGGCCAGATGGATCTCGCGCACCTTGTCGAGGCGGTCGGCGAGCATCCTGGCCATTACATTGGTCAGCCCCGGTGTCGAGCCGCAGCCGATGACCAGTTTGATCCCCGCCTCCAGGGCACGCTGGTGGTATGACGGATCAAGGAACAGCGCCTCGGCGACATCGTGATCGTCATTGATATCGATGTAGTCGACACGCGCACGCAGCGCAGCCTCGATGACCGGCACGGCACTGCGGTAGAACGGCCCGACAGCGTTGAACACCAGGTCGACACCATCGAGCAGCGCATCCAGGCGTGCCGGGTCGCGAATGTCGGCGCTGACTGGGGTCGCCCTGGGGCCGAGTTCGGCGGCCAGCTTTTCGGCGTTCGCGAGGTTGAGGTCGCCGATGATGCACTCGATCTCGGGGTGACGGGGCACCAACTGGCGCGCAACGTTCGCACCGACGTTGCCGCAGCCCAGTAGCAAGATTTTCATTGTTCAATCTCCAGCTTTTGTTTTTGTGTATTGGCGATTCGATGCCGCCGGACCACTCCATCCCAGGCGGGACGTCCTTGCCCATTGGTCCGCACAGGCGTTCTTGCAGCTACCTACCAACGCGTCCGTCAAACCAGATTCAGCTTGTCGGCCCACCTCGCTGCGGGAATCAGCACGCGTCGGATCTTGGTTTCGAACAGGCCCGGGAAATGCACGGCCTGCGGGGTTTCCAGCGGGAGCAGGAAGTCCTGGGGGCGATCGCTGGCCAGCGCCTGGCCCAGGTTGGCGCCCATCATCGGGCCCATGACGTTGCCCCATGAGCCGAAATTCATCAGGGCCAGCACCCCATCGGCCACCTGGTACAACTTCGGGTAGGCCGCCTCGTAGAGGGAGGACGAATTGGCCGTCATGCCCGTCCAGTAGGACTCCAGTTCGATGTGGGTGCCGCGAAGCCGCGGATAGGTGCGATGCAGATATCTCAGGAAATAGGCGAAATAGGTTTCCGCCCTCTGGGCACGGCCAGGACCCGGAATGGTCGCAGTGATCAGTCTATTGCGGCCGTCGATGATCAACGGATACAGGCCGGCGGGATGCTGCATGAGGCTGACCCGGGCCGGATTGACGATGTCCAGCACCGACTGCGGCAGTGGCCGCGTGGCCATCCCGCAGGCCACCAGCGGGAACTGGGTGCGGGCAAGCTCCGGAAAGAAGGCATTGCCGGCATGGCCGTTGGTGCAGATCACCACCTGCTGTGCGCGCACACTGCCGGTGGCCGAACGGACCCGCCAGTGCGACCCGATCCGTTCGCAGCCGACCACACAGGTATTGCCATGAACCCTCGCGCCCAGGCGGACGGCGGCGCCAATCATGCCGTTGGTGAAGAGGTAGGGATTGACCCGGCCGCCCTCGCGCCAATGGATGCCGTAGCCGTATGCATCAGTGCCCAGCAGTTCCTTGAGCCGGGCAGCCCCGACGATGTCGACGTCATAGCCGAACGCCTTCCACTGGCTCACCTTGTTCTCGAGCGCGGCATGCTTGCGATAGGCCGCATCGACCATGCCGGACTTCACCGCATCCGCCTGCAGTCCGTGTTTTTGGCAAAGGTCGAAGACGATGTCGCGGTGCTGGATGAAGTACTCGGTGAAACGCTTCCCCTGGTCGGCGTGCGCCCGAAGTGGCTCAACGGAACCCAGGTAGGGCTGCACATGCCCGGCATTGCGACCGGATGCACCGCTACCGGGTTGATCCGCCTCCAGAACCACCACACGTACACCACCCTCGGCCAGATGCAAGGCCAAGGAAGCCCCAACCAACCCGGCACCGACGACGACCACATCAGCTTCGATGTCCTGGTCCAGTGCTGGGTAGGCAGGGCCTTGCTGTGACAAAGGCCAGCCGCTGAAGCGAATGGGCACCACACCCGACTCATACGCGCCTGCAATCGGAAAGACCGGAACCTGTCCCGCTGCCGCACGCCGGTATTCTCTCCAGCTCACTACTGCCTCCTCGAATTCATTCCAGAAACCTCATTTCGGACTGATCGAGGCTGAACGGGGTCGACCCGCTAATGCCTGCCACAGCGTGATCGATCCTATTGAGAGAGCGAATGAACGAACCAGTACCAACTGGTACTGGAGCAAGAGATCGACGGACAACTAAAGATGCCTAGCCCCAATGGGCGATATCCGGTGGTCAGGCGATGGATAGACTCCGGACGCAAAGTCCCGACCGATAACAACAAGAGAGCTTCGATATGGCGCGTTTGCAAAACACTGTGGTTGGGCTGGATATCGACGCGGTAGCGGCGGACCGCACTGGCCCGTCCACAAAGGCTGAGAGCCACCCGAACCAGCGCCAGGGTTGGACCCTAGTCCTTGGATTGGCGGTGGTACTGTGCATCATCTTCGGCACTACCCTGAACGCCATCAGCGTATTCACCCTGCCGATCACCACGTCCCTGGGATGCACCAACGAAGAGGCCGCGCGCCTGGCCACCGCGTTCATTTTCAGCATGACCCTGGCAATGCCCGTGGCGGGCTGGCTGCTCGATCGCATCTCGCCGCGGCCGGTCATGACAGCGGGCGCCATCTTGGCTGCGCTGGGCTATCTGCTCGCCTCGCGGAGCCCTGACATCACCCAACTCACGCTTGCCATGGCGTTGAGTGGCCTTGGCGTTGGCGCCTCGACCTATGTCCCGGCCATCACCCTGGCCACGCGCTGGATAGTGCCAAACCGGCAAGGCCTGGCCTTCGGCATCCTGCTCTCAGGCGCCTCCATTGGCGCCATGATCTTCCCCATACTGCTCACCCACACCATCGCTGAGGTGGACTGGCGCAGTACGATGCAGGCTATCGCCGGCATGATTCTGCTGATCTGCGCTCCATTGCTGCTATGGCTGGCACGCATGCCTGGCAACACATCGGTCGTGGGCCTGCAGCCGGCGGACGAGCCCCTTGGTCATGGAATCGGCCACGCGTTACGCATGCCGCGGTACTGGATGTGGATCGCCATGCAGCTGCTGCTGACCCTGAGCAGCCTCGGCATCTTCATCGCGCTCGTTCCCTATCTCATCTCTGCCGGATATTCGGCCCAGGACGCTGCCGTCTTTTACGCCGGTATCGGCGCTGCTGCGTTGATCGGCAATTTCACCTTCGGCTTGTTGAGTAACCGCTGGAGGGCAAAGAACATCCTGCTGATCGGCACCGTCATCGGTACCGCAGGCATCCTGTGCCTCCTGGGAGCGAACGATCCGGTATTGGGCCTGGGAGCAATCGCGCTTTTTTCCCTGACCTGGGGCACCACCTTCAACCTGGTCAACCAACTCTCACCCTTGCTGCTGGTGGAGGCGATGGGGCAACGCAACTTCGGTAGCCTGCTCGGCATCGGCAACCTGATGGCCGGCCTCGGCTCCGCGTTCAGCCCGGAAGCCGTCGGTTACCTCGTCGACACCACGCACACCTATACCCTCCCCCTGCTGCTCTGCGGCGCCCTGGCGGCCACCGCCCTGCTGCCAATTGCCTTGCAACACCGGCCCCGCGCCTGATCGAGAACGGCTCGAGGGTCAGCGCAGGAGGGCAAAACTCTTGCACACGATCCGCACGAGGTCGGTCTGGCCCTTGATGCCCAGCTTCGCGTAGATGTTCTTCGAGTAGTTGCGCGCGGCGGTCACCGCAATGCCCATCTGCTCAGCCGCTTCGCTGATGGTTCGGCCCGCGGCCAACAAGGCGGCGAGCTTGGCTTCCTGGCGGGTCAGGTCAAACAGCTGGGCGATCAGGTCCGGAGGGGCGCTCTTCGCAGCCTGCAGCGCCGCAAAGCTTTCGGTCAGTTCCGAGAGGTAGATGATGACGCTGGGCACATGCTTGCCCTGGTAGTACGGAGCCAACGGTACCGGCGTGACCAGCATCCCCAACAGCACGCCATCCTGGGCGTGCAATCGCACCAACTCACCGTGGCAGCCCCCACCGCGCTGCATTCTGGATGCAATGGCATTGGCCATGGCCTTCTCGAGCACCCGTTGCATCATGCGGTCCTGCAACTGCACCCGTTCATGGTTCAGTTCAATACCCGGATACTTGTCGATGATGGCCCTGGCGGCGCGATTCACGCATATCACCTTCGCATCGCCATCGAGCACCAGGCAGCCCAGCACCAAGTGATCCAGGCTGCCTTCATAGATCGACTTTTCTGCCTCCTGGCGCTTGATCCGTGCATAGAGTCCAAGGGCACGGGTGAGATGGGGCAACAAGCCTCTGATCAATTCCAGGTCTGCGGAGGAGAAAGGATGCTCCGGTGTCCTGCGGGCACGTATCACATCAACCCAGCAGCGCATGCCCCCCGGCTCGGCAAAGCAGGTCCTGAGGCAACTGGCGATATTGAGAGAATCCAGGAAAGCGGCGCAATCGGGCTCCACATCCGTGGGGCCGAACACGATGACATCGCCCGGCAGCACCGATTCGGGTCGAACCAGTTCGATGTGGGTAAAACGCTCGCGGTGAATCTGTTCCGCAAGTAGCCAGTCGGTATCGTCATCCTCATCGACGGACATCACCTGCACATCGCAAGGCAGGTCGTCGGAGTGGTGCAAGGTGACCGTGACATTGAGCGCCGCCCACAGATGGCGGAGCCGCTCGGCAAAGCTGTACCACGGCGTGGCCTCGTTCAGGCCTTCATAGACGAGGCCGATCAGCTCGGACAGAACGTCGCCCGCTCCAACTTGCGCCAGCAGCGCATGCGCCGTGGGAAGCCTTGTCTCCCACCCAGTTGCAGGCGCGGGTTGCGCAGATCCTGCGCAACCCGGCACGGGCCTGAAGGCAACGGCAGGCTTAGCTGCCATACACCTTCTGCGCCGGCACCGCCTCGGCCAGCAATTGCTCGACGACCCCGCCCAGTTCCTCGGGAACGAAGCGCGCGCCCTTGTCAAACTCGGGGCCACGGCGCCAGCCATCGCCGATGGACAGCTTGCCGCCTTCCACCTCGAACATCCGCCCGGTGATGGCCTGGGAGGCTTCCGAGCCGAGCCAGACCACCAGCGGCGCGACGTTTTCGGGTGCGAAGTAGTCGAAGCCTTCTTCCGGCTTCTTCATCACGTCGGCGAACACCTGCTCGGTCATGCCGGTGCGAGCGGCCGGGGCCAGGGCGTTGGCGGTGATGCCGTAGCGCGCCAGCTCAGCGGCCTGGACCAGCGTCAGCGAGGCGATACCGCCCTTCGCCGCGGCGTAGTTTGACTGGCCGATGGAACCCTGCAGGCCGGCGCCCGAGCTGGTGTTGATGATCCGCGCCTTGACCGCGACGCCGCCCTTGGCCTGCTCGCGCCAGTGCTTCACCGCGTGGCTGGCCAGGCAGAAATGACCCTTGAGGTGCACGGCCATCACCGCATCCCAGTCGGCTTCGGTGAGGCTGGCGAACATGCGGTCGCGGCAGATGCCGGCGTTGTTCACCAGCACGTGCAGGTCGCCGTAGGCCTCTACGGCCTGGCGCACGATGTCGCCGGCGGCGGCGTAGTGGGTGATGTCGCCGTTATTGGCCAGGGCCTCACCGCCTTGTTCGCGGATATCGGCCACCACGGCCTCGGCGGCTTGCAGGTTGATGTCGTTGACCACGACCTTGGCACCCTCGGCGGCGAAAGCCAGGGCATAGGCCCGGCCCAGCCCGCCGCCGGCGCCGGTGATGATGACTACGCGGTCTTTGCAGATTGGCATTTTGGTTCTCCGGTGATTCTGAATTTGGGGTCGGCTTTGGCTGCCCTCTCCTCTTCAGGGAGAGGGTCAGGGGAGAGGGTCGACAGATTCAAAGCCGCTCGATGATCGTCACGTTCGCCTGCCCGCCACCTTCACACATGGTCTGCAGGCCGTAACGCCCGCCACTGCGCTCCAGTTCATGGAGCAGCGTGCACATCAGGCGGGTGCCGGTCGCACCCAGGGGGTGGCCGAGAGCAATTGCGCCGCCGTTGGCGTTGGTGCGTTCGTGCGGGTAGCCGGTTTCCTTGAGCCAGGCCATGGCCACTGAAGCGAAGGCTTCGTTGATCTCCACCCGGTCGATGTCACCCAAGCTCATACCGGCGCGCTTGAGCGCGTAGGCAGTGGCCGGGATCGGTGCGGTGAGCATCCAAACCGGGTCTTCAGCACGCACGCTGATGTGGTGGATGCGAGCACGCGGGGTGAGGTTGTAGCGCTTCAGCGCAGCCTCGGAGACCACCAGCATGGCGCTGGCGGCGTCGCAGGTCTGGCTGGAGACGGCAGCGGTGACGCGGTCGCAGCCGAACAGGAATTCCAGCTCGGCCATCTTGTCCAGGCTGGTCTGGCGCGGGGTTTCGTCATGCTGCACACCGGCCAGCGGGACGATTTCGCGAGCAAAACGGCCCTCCTCGATCGCGCGCAGGGCACGACGGTGGGACTCCAGCGCATAGGCTTCCAGCGCCTCGCGGGACAGGCCCCACTTCTCGGCGATCATCTGCGCCGAGCGGAACTGGGTGGGCGGCTGTTTGCCGTAGCGACGCACCCAGCCTTCGGAACCGGAGAAAGGATCGGTGAAGCCCAGCGGCTCGGCTGCGGTCATCGCCGAGGAGATGGGGATCTGCGTCATGGTCTGCACGCCGCCGGCGACCACCACATCCTGGGTGCCGCTCATCACCGCTTGGGCGGCGAAATGCACGGCCTGCTGGGATGAGCCGCACTGGCGGTCGATGGTGGTGCCGGGCACGGCGTCGGAAAGGCCAGCGGCAAGCCAGCTGGTGCGGGCGATGTCGCCGGCCAACGGGCCAATGGTGTCGACGCAACCGAAGATCACGTCGTCGTATTCGTCATCGGGAATGCCATTGCGCGCCACCAGCTCACGCAGTACGTGGGCGCCGAGGTCGGCGGCATGGATCTGGCTCAGGCCGCCCTTGCGCCGGCCAGTTGGGGTGCGCAGGGCGTCGACTATGTAGGCTTCGGGCATGGGGTACCTCGGGTCTTGAAATTTGGAGTGAAGCGGAGCTTCCCTCTCCCCCAGCCCCTCTCCCGGAGGGAGAGGGCTGGGGTGAGGGATGCCGTATCAGAAGGTGTTGCCAGCCCCCGGCAGAATCGCCCCGCCAAACAGCGCCTCGCGAATCCGTGCCTTGTGCCAGCCGCGGTCGCCCCAGACCTTGTCCAGGGCCCAGGCGCGTTTCATGAACAGCTGCAGGTCGACTTCCCAGGTGTATCCCATGGCGCCATGGGTCTGGATGGCGTTCTTGGCGGCCAGCAGGGCTGCTTCGGTGCAGGCCAGCCGGGCGTGGGAAACTTGCGCGTCCTGCTCCGAAAGCCCGTTGGCAATGGCATAGGCGGCGCGGTACAGGGGACCCTTGGCGAACTCGATCTGCACGGCCACGTTGGCCATCAGGTGCTTGATTGCCTGGAAGGAGCCCACTGGCTTGCCGAACTGCTTGCGCTCGAAGCTGTAGTCCACGGCCAGGTCGACCATCCGTTTGGCGAGGCCGAGCAATTGCGCGGCAGTGGCCAGAGCGCCGCGATTGACGGTATCGGCCCACAACGTGCGGCCCTTCTCACCCGCGGCCACGCAGGTGGCGGCGGTGGGCGTCCAGTCAACGCGAAACAGTTGCCGGCTCGGGTCTACCGAAGCGTTGCGCACCAGTGCCACGGCTGCGCGCGGCACGGCGTGCACTTCATCGCCGTGGGGCAGCAGCAACAGGTCGGCCACATGGGCGTCGGCCACCAACGGGTTGCCGGGTTGGCCCACGGCCAGGCGGGCCTTGCCTTCGGCAATGCGGGTCAGCCATTCGCTCTGCAGGTCGAGCTGCTCGTTGCCCAAGGCAGCGAGCAGCGGCACGCCGACCAGCACGGTGTCGACCAGCGGCTCGGTCAGCGCCGCGTAGCCGCACTCCTGGGCCAGCAGGATGAAATCGAGTTCGTTCATGCCCAGCCCGCCGAAGCCATCGGGCACGGTCATGGCCGGCAGCCCCAGCTCGGTGAGCTGGGTCCAGAGGTAGTCGCAACGGCCGCTCTCGGTTTGCCAGAGGTCGCGGATGCGCTCGGGCGTCACTTCATTGGTGAGGAAAGCCCGCACATTGTCCTGGAACAGCAGTTGGTCGTCACTGAAGGTAAAGTCCATGGTGCCCCCGTTATGCGCGCGGCATGCCGAGCATGCGCTCGGCGATGATGTTGCGTTGGATCTCGTTGGTGCCGGCGTAGATCGGACCGGCCTGGGCGAACAGGAAACCATCCAGCCAGTGGCCGACGTCGCCGGCGTCTGGCGCTTCGGGCAGCAGTTCGCCTCGCAGGCCGAGGATCGACAGCGCGGTCTCATGCATGCGCTGGTCCAGTTCGGACCAGAAGATCTTGTTGGTGGAGGATTCCGGACCGATCTTGCCGCCCTTCACCAGGCGCGAGGCGGTCATGTAGGTGTTCAGGGTGTAGGCCTCGGCATCCAGCCAGGCGCGCATCACCGCTTCACCGATGGCTGGGTCCTGGTCAGCCGCTTCGCGGTTGGCCTGGTAGAGCTGCACCAGACGGCGTGCGGTTTCCTGGAAGCGCGCCGGCGAGCGCAGCATCAGGCCGCGTTCGAAACCGGCCGTGGACATCGCCACGTGCCAGCCCATGCCCTCCCCGCCCAGCACGTTTTCCACCGGTACCTTGACGTCGTCGAAGAAGATTTCAGCGAAGCCCGGCAGACCATTGAGCTGTGGGATCGGTCGCACGGTGACGCCCGGACTGTTTAGCGGCAGCAGGATGAAGGTGAGACCGTGGTGACGGCTCGAACTCGGGTCGCTGCGGAACAGGCCGAAAAGCCAGTCGGCCCATACGGCGCGGGTCGACCAGGTTTTCTGGCCGTTGATAACGAAGTGGTCCCCCTTGCGTTCGGCACGGCAGCGGATGGCCGCCATGTCGGAGCCGGCGTTCGGCTCGGACCAGCCCTGGGCCCAGACTTCCTCGCCCGTGGCCATCTTCGGCAGGAAACGCGCCTGCTGCTCGGGGGTACCGAATTCCATCAGGGTCGGGCCGAGGAGAAAGATACCGTTCTGGTTGACCCGAGCCGGGGCACCTGCGCGGTAATACTCTTCCTCGAAGATCAGCCACTCGATCAAGTCGCAGCCGCGCCCGCCCAGCTCCTTCGGCCAGGTCACCATGCCCCAGCGGCCCTCATTGAGCTTGGTTTCCCAGGCGCGATGCTGGGCAAAGCCCGCTTCGCTGTCGAAGGACTGCAGCGGCTCGGCCGGCACGTTGGCCGCCAGCCAGGCGCGTACCTCGTCACGGAAGGCCTGTTGTTCCTGCGTATAGGTCAGTTCCATAGGTTTTCAGCCCTTGAAGTTGGCATCGCGCTTGTCGACGAAAGCATCGCGGGCTTCCTGGGAATCCAGCGAGCGGTAGGCCTGCAGGGTGAAGCCTTGCTCCCAGCGGTATTTGTCTTCGAGATTGCCGTCCTCTATACCGGTCAGTGCCTCCTTGGCGAGGGCGATCATGGCCGGGCTCTTGGCGGCGATCTGGCGGGCGATCGAGAGGGCCGCATCGCGCAGATCCTCGCGCTTGACCACGCGTTCAACAGCGCCCAAGCGGTAGGCCTCGGCGGCATCGATCATCTCGCCGGTGAAGTACATGTGGCGCACCTTCTGCACCGGGAACAGGCGCTGCAGGTGAGCGCCGCCACCCATCGCGCCGCGGTCCACCTCGGGCACGCCGAAGCGCGCGCATTCGGAGGCGACCAGGATGTCCGCTGCGCCGCACAGGCCAATGCCGCCGCCGAGAACGAAGCCATGCACGGCGATGATCACCGGCTTGGGATTACGGTGGACGGCCTTGAAGCTGTCGTAGTTGCCCTTGTTCACAGCGACGATCAGGTCGCCGTTGGCCGCCAGTTCCTTGATGTCGACCCCGGCGCAGAAGCCTCGTCCCAGGGCGCGGATGACGATGACCCGTACCTCGGGCGCCTCGCCCAGGCGTTCCAGCTCGGCGGCGATGGACGCCCAACCCTGGCTGTCGAAGGCATTCACCGGCGGACGGTCGAAGACCATCTCGGCGATGCCGTTGTCGAGGCTGACATGAAATGGTGTTGCCATGGCCTTCTCCCCCTCAGGATGCACGGCGGCACAGCTCGGCGAGACGTTGCTCGGCCTGCTGCACGATGGATTCGATGAGTTCGGCGCAGCCCGGCAGGCTGTCGATGCTGGCGGCGACCTGCCCGGCGGGCAGCACGCCCTCTTCGGGCTGGCCGTCGACCATGGCCTTCTGGATCACCATGGGCGCGTTAGCGGCCATCAGCGTCTGCGCGGCGGTCAGGCCGTCGCTGCCACTCATCTTCAGGGCGCTGCCGAGCAGCTGGGCGATGCTGGCGCCGCTGTGCCGGCGATAGGCCAGGGCACTGCGCAGGGCCAGGAGCAAGCGGCGCAGGCCACCCGAGCGCTCCAGACGGTCGAGCAATTCGTTGCGGATCATCCGCTGCGGCATGCCGTCGATGGCACGGCTGACGATGATCGCCGCGGGGTCGCGGACGGCCAGGTAGCGCGCCAGGGTCGCCTGGGGCACCGGGCTGTCGGCGCTCATCAGGAAGCGCGTGCCCATGGCGATGCCTTCGGCGCCGAGCGCCAGGGCCGATACCAGACCACGCCCATCCTTGAAGCCACCCGCGGCGATCACAGGCACATCGACCGCGTCCACCACCTGGCCGAGCAGGATCGAAGTGGGCACCGAGCCAGTATGGCCACCGCCCTCCCCGCCTTGCACGGTCACGGCGTCGGCCCCCATTTCCACGGCTTTCACCGCGTGTTTGAGGGCGCCCACCGTAGGGATGCAGACCACGCCGGCATCCTTGAGTCGGCCGATCATCGCCTTGCCCGGCGAACGGCTGTAGCTGACGGCGCGCACCTTGTGGCGCAGCACCAGTTCGACGATCTCGGCGGCGTTGGCCTGATACATGTGGAAATTGACGCCGAAGGGGCGGTCCGTCCGTGACTTGGTCTGGAGGATCGCAGCCTCCATTTTGTCCGGTTCGATGGTGGCGCCGGCAAGGAAGCCGAAACCGCCGGCATTGCCGGTGGCGGCAACCAGTTTCGGGTCGGCGACCCAGCCCATGGCAGTCTGGATGATCGGGTAGCGGCAACCCAGTAGCTGGGTCAGGCGGGTATCGAGGGAAATCGCCATCACGCCTCCGCCGATTTGCGCTGGGACTGGGCCATGGCGCGGGCGTCGTAGCCGCCCAGCTTGTCGCCACTGACCAGTTCGTTGTGCACATGAGCGAAGTGATGCAGCCCGAACACCATGTCCATGGTGGCGCGCTTGCCCATCAGGTCCTCGGCATTGTTCACCGCCTGCTTGGTCAGTTGCAGGCCCAGGCGCGGCATCTGCGCGATGCGCCGGGCCACGTCCATCGTCACGTCTTCCAGCACGTCGCGCGGCACTACCTTGTTGACCATGCCCATCTGCCAGGCGCGCTCGGCCGGCATGCGCTCGCCGAGGAAGAGGAACTCCTTGGCGATGCGCGGGTTCAGCTCATGAACGTGGGCGAAGTACTCGACGCCGGGAATACCCATGCGCACCACCGGATCGGAGAAGTAGGCGTCATCCGAGGCGATGATCAGATCGCAGACCCAGGCCAGCATCAGGCCACCGGCGATGCAGGCACCCTGCACCATGGCGATGGTCGGCTTGGGCATGTCGCGCCAGCGCCGGCACATGCCGAGGTAGACCTCCTGCTCGCGGGCATAGAGGAACTCGCCGCCCGGCTTGTTCACGTGGTCGTACCAGAGGCTGGCGCGGTCGAAGCTCTGATTGACGTCACGGCCCGGCGTGCCGATGTCGTGCCCGGCTGAAAAGTGCTTGCCAGCGCCCCGCAGGACAATGACCTTCACGGCATCATCGTCACAGGCGCGCTTGAAGGCGGCATCCAGGGCATAGGTCATCCGCGAGTTCTGCGCGTTGTGGTACTCGGGGCGGTGCATGGTCACCAGGGCCACCGGGCCCTGCACCTCGAAGAGCACCACTTGATCGTTGTTATCTATGTTCTCGTTCATCTGCGCTGCTCCGTCTCGCGGGACTTCAGGCCTTCTTGTCGTTATTCATTGCGGGGCGCGGACGCCCGGCGGATTGTCCTTGATCTGGCTGGCACGCAGGTTGTGCGGGTCCAGTTGCTGGATGAGGATGAGTTGCTCCAGGGTCGGCGCCGCCGTGGTCGGGATGGACTCCGGCAGGTGCAGCGGGAAGCTGGTGGCGGCCTGGACTTCGGCAGCGGTCACGCCCGGATGCAGCGAGCGAACGCGCATCTGCCGGTCAGGGCCCTGGAAGTCCATGACGCAGAGGTCGGTGATGATCAGGCGAATGTCGATCTCGTCCATCGACCAGCCACGCGCCAGGCGCGCCGGGTTGTAGCCAACGGACGACACTACATCCACCTCGCCTTCGACGAAGACCCGCTTGTTGTGGCTGGGCACCAGGAAGGAGTTGGCATGGTTGATCGAGTTGCCGGGGAAACCACGCACGCCGAGCATCTGCGACTTGGGCTTGGCGTGGTCACCGATGCAGGAAATGTTTGCCTGGCCGAAGCGATCGACCTGAACCGGACCTACCAGGGCATGGCGGCGGCCGCTCCAGACGTTGTCGAAGATGCGCGAGAAGCCCATCCAGCTGTCGCATTTCGGCTGGTAGCCGCCACGCGGGCCCAGCGGCACCGGTTCGGCGACCATGAAGGCCTCGGAGTCGGTCATCATCAGCTCCGAGTTGCTGTTGAGCATGGCCAGGGACGCGGACAGGCGCTGCAGCACGCCGATACCGGTGGCAAGCACTTCGCCATCGTCGCGGAACGTCTCGGAGGCGGCGCAGATCATCAGCTCTGCCAGGCTGTAGGCTTGATTGGTCGGGGTCATCTGGGCGTCCTCAACTCTCGTATTCAAAAAACCGGGAGCGGCAGTTTGCGAATGGCTTCCAGGCCACCCACGCGGGCGAGGTATTCCTCTTCACCGCAGTTCACGTACTGCTCGACATAGGCCTGCCAGCCATCCGGCTCGCCAGCCGACGCGTTGTAGGCCTTGAAGTGGGCCACGTCGAAGCCGTACAGCGGTGCACAGGACGAGGGGTGTGCCCCACCCGGCAGGTGCACGACGCCGGTGGTGCGGTTGCGTTCCCAAAACACCTTGCGGGCGTTCTCGGGGTCGGCGTGGAAGAAATCGCTCGGTACCAGCTCGTCGCAACTCACGTAGGCCTTGTCGGCGGCGCGTACGAAAAGGTCATCCATGTAATGGTCGGGCCCGGCGATCTGGCACACGCCACGGGCGTCGGCACGGTCGACGTGGATAAGCGCGGCATCCAGCTTCAGCGCCGGCATGGCGACCCAGTCGCGGCTGTCGTCGTAAGGTGACGCCACCAGCTTGAGCTGCGGGTTGATTTGCAGCACATCAGTACCCAGGCCAAGGGCGGTGGGGATGAAGGGCGCGCGCATGGCGGCAGCGCGCAGGCCGAGCAGGAGCATGCCTTCGTCGATTTCCATCACCTCCACCGCCGCTTCCTGGCGGGCCTTGCGGAAGTAGGGTTCTAGCGGGATGAAGTCGAGCGAGACGAAGGCGTAGACCAGTTTCCTGACCTTGCCGGCAGCGCAGAGCATACCGATGTCGGCACCGCCGTAGGCGACCACCGTGAGGTCCTTGAGGTCTGAGCGGAGGATCTCGCGGACCAGCGCCATGGGCTTGCGCCGCGGGCCCCAACCGCCGATACCGATGGTCATGCCGTCGCGTAGCTGGCCGACCACGTCGGCCGCTGTCATTCGTTTATCCATTCTCTGATCTCCCTTAACGACGACCGACGCTGAAATCGTGGCCCCAGTAGCTCACCACTGTGCTCTCGAACGGCAGGTGGCGATCCCAGTCCATGACCTTGCCGCCGCAGCCGTACTCCAGGTCGAAGCCGCCCGGGGTCTGCATGTAGAACGAGGTCATTTCGTCATTGGTGTGGCGGCCGAGGGTGGCCGAAAGCTTCACGCCGCTGGCGTGCATACGGTCGAGCGCACGACCGACGTCATCCAGCTCCCGTACTTCCACCATCAGGTGTACGCAGCCGGACGGAATTGGGCACTCGAACAGCGCCAGCGAGTGGTGGCGGCCGTTGTTGCAATGGAGGAAGTGGATTCGCTTTTCCGGCTCGGCGGGGTCGGGCGTGAAACGCACCTTCATCAGGTCGGAGAGGCCGAAGCCCAGGACCCGCTCGTAGAAGTCCAGGCAGCGGTCGAAACTCGGCGCTGGCAGCACCGCATGCCCCATCCCCAGATCGCTGGTGATGAAGCCGCTGACGCCGGCCGGGGAGACGAACGGAGCGAAGTCCTGCCGCGCCCCCCAGAACAGCTCGTGGCGGTTACCATCCGGGTCGCTGAAGCGCGCCAGCTCCTGCACCTTGCGCAGGCTCGCATCAGTCGCCGAGCCGCGCTGCACCTCGACATCAGCCTGTTGCAGCTCGGCGATGGCCTGCTCGAAGGCTGCCTTGCCGGCCACTTCCCAACCGCAGGCGCCGTAACCGTCACGATCGGCCTTCTCAACCAGGATGCGGTAATGGCGCTCGTCCATCTTCAGGTAGAGCGCGTCTTCCGAACCGGCCTCGACCATCATGCCGAGCACCCCTGCGGCGTACTCGCGCCAACGGTTCAAGTCAGTCGAGGCTACGGTGACGTAGCCCAGGCCACGGATATCCATGCGGTTCTCCTCATTAGCGTTATCGCCTCACGCACCGGGCGTGGGGCTCTATGAGGAGGGATTAAATCGGCTCGCCATGGGGGTGGCATCGTCCGATGAGACTAGCGCGCAAGGCCCGTGGAATGGGGGTTTGCGAAGTGTGAGGAAGGTTGCCGCCGGGTGGCCGATGACCGCGTGTCGCCGGGTGACGAAACAGGCTGGGATTACCTCCTTGGTTTCGCCAACCGCCCCCCGGTGAGACGCTTGGCAAATGCGTTGGCTCTGTCCCAGTTAAGTGTTGTCACTGGCTGGCTCCCTGATAGGAGCCAGCTTGCTGGCGAACGGGCTCATTTCGCGAGCAAGAACTCGGCGTCCCCCTCGCTCCTACAGGGCTCTCAGCCCGACCGTTGATGGCCAGCAACAGCTAACGCCGACATAGCCAATGCGTTCGCCCCCACAAGTATGGGCCCTGAGATGACCGTCAAAGCCTCCGCCCCATCAGGCAAACACACCGGCCGGAAGGCAATCCGTAAACCCAGCGCAACACCTGGAAAACGGTCTGTCCTTTATTGGATCACTCAGCCCCAAAAGAGGATCTGAAGAGCCCTGAAAACGAGCATAAACCATGGAATATTCCATGCCATTCAATGGTTTATTGCCGTCCATTCGTCTTGAACAGCTCCATACGTCAGAGATCTGTCGGTTCCACTGGCAATGCGCTCAGACGCTCTTAGAATCTGCGTTCGGGGGAAGTGGGGATCAAGAGGAAGCCGTCATGAAATCGACATTCACCACACAAGCCCTTTCCGGCCTGTTACTCACCTTCGCAGCTGTAACCGCCATGCAGGCAACCGCCGCCCCCCCCGTGATGCTCGCGGAAAACGGTAGTGATCGCCTGAGCGACTATCGCGTCATGCAGGAACAGCGGCTCCAGGCAAGAGAAAATGCAGGCCAGAACTTCATCCAAATGGTCGAGGAGGAACCGTCAGCAGCAGGCCCGCAATTCAGTTCCGAAGAAGCAGAACCGGCGACGCAACCGGCACCCCAGTACAGATCCTTGATTCATCAACAACGGATCGAATACGGACATTGATCGAGTTGCCCCGTCCCTCCGTATGCGCCCGATCTGTCCGCGCATCGGGGGGACTCCAAAGGTTATCCACAAGCTCTTCCGACGACCGGTTGCCAAGGTCACACCGGCAGAAGCCGCACGCTAGAGCCCACCCGTCACTTCTCGGCTCGAGCACTCACATTGGCTTCCGACCACAGGTCGGCGGGCTGCTTGCGAAGGCGTTTTGAATGACGCTAACGTGCAGCCATCTTTGATCTGGCGGAGGTCTTCTCGCGCCAATCACCTGCTCAACGGATTGATCCACCCGTTTGAACCCGGCCCAGGCCGCTTTCTTGGAGGTTGAATCCGTTGCTCCAGTCTGTCTCTCGATACAGTTTTTCCAATGTCCTCTGGCGGGTGATTGCGATCACCACGCTCAGCACCGGCATGCTGTTCGGCGCCGCCGAAGCCAAGGCAGCCTGGAGTTTCGACCAGGTGCTGCGCAAGGCAGAGAAACGCTATGGGCGCACGGCCCCGGCCAAGGATCGCCTCCAGGCCTGGCACGACCTGATCGAGAACAGCTCGCCATTGTCCGAACTGGACAAGCTCCATGCGGTGAACCGCCACATCAACCAGCAGGTGAGCTTCAGTGACGACCTCGCGCTGTGGAAGCGCAAGGATTACTGGGCCACCCCAGTCGAAACCCTGGCCAAGGGTGCGGGGGACTGCGAGGACTTTGTCCTGGCCAAGTACTTCAGCCTGCTCCAGCTCGGCATTCCCCAGCACAAGCTGCGCATTACCTATTCCCGGGTACTGAAGCAGAATCAGGCGCATATGGTGCTGACCTACTACGCAAGCCCCGAGTCAGAGCCCCTGGTGCTGGACAATCTGGTGGACAACATCCGCCCTGTCTCGGAGCGGGACGACCTCGCCCTGCTCTACGCCTTCGATGCAGAACAACTCTTCTCCATCGACGCAGGCCGCTTCCAGCACGTGGGCGACACCTCGCGCCTGCCGTTCTGGCAGGCGCTGCTGGAGCGGATGCGCCACGAAGGTTTCAACCTGGCGCAACTGCAAGGCGCGCCGGGAGGTGCCTGATCGTCAACAGCGCAGCTCGCCCTTGAGCACCTTGCCAGCCGCGTTGAGCGGCAAGGTTGTGACGACCTGCACGCTGCGCGGAACCTTGTAGTTGGCCATCCGGTCGCGGCTCCAGGCGATCAACTCATCGGCCGCCAGGCTGGTGCCAGGGCGCACTATCACATAGGCCTTGCCGACTTCCCCTAGGCGCTCATCGGCAATACCGACCACAGCCGCCTGGGCGACCGCCGGATGCTCCATGAGCAGGCGTTCGACCTCTGCCGGATAGCAGTTGAAACCACCGACGATGAACATGTCCTTGAGCCGATCGGTGATCCGCAGGTAACCGCACTCGTCGAGCACGCCCACATCGCCGGTATGCAGCCAGCCCTGCGCATCGATAGCCTCCAGGGTCGCCTGCGGGTCATTGAAGTACCCCTTCATCAGGTTGTAGCCACGGATCAGCACCTCGCCCGGCTGGCCGGTCGGCACCGGATTGCCCTCGGCATCCACGCAACGCACCTCGATATCATCGAGTGGCCGGCCACAGGTACTGGCAACGGTCTGCGCATCGTCACCGGGCCGGCAAACAGTCGTCAGGCCACAGCTCTCGGTCAGGCCATAGGCCGTGACCACGCTCTTGAAGCCCAGCTCCTCGCTCATCCGCTGTACCAGGATAGGCGGCACCGAAGCAGCCCCCGTGACGGCCACGCGCAACGAGGACAAGTCGAAATCGCCGCGACGAGGATGGTCCAGCATGGCGGAATAGAGCGCTGGCGGCCCGGGCAGGAAACTCACCCGATCCTGTTCGATACGCTGCAACACGGCTTCAGCGTCGAAGGTCCGCTGCGGCAGTATGGTCGCCCCACGGATGAGAGCGGCAAGCCAGCCGGCCTTGAAGCCGAAGGCATGGAAGAACGGGTTGACGATCAGGTAACGGTCGCCGGCCTGGAGGCCAACGATCTCGCTCCAGTTGTCGAACAGTCGCAGGTTCTGGCCATGGGCACAGAGCACGCCTTTGGGGTAGCCCGTGGTGCCGGAGGTGAACATCAGGTCGGAGAGGCTGTCGCCATCGAGGGCGGCGATACGCTGCTCCAGCGCTTGATCGGGCACCTCCTCGGCCAGGGCGAGGAAGCCCTGCCAGGTAAAGTCGCCTTCCCGCGCATGCTCGAAGACAATTGTCTGCATGAGGCCGTCCAGAGACTGCTCCGCCAGCAGGTCGGGGTAGTAACTGCCGAGAAACTCGCCAACGCTGAACAGCACGCGCGCACCGCTACGCCTGAGAATATCCGCGGCCTCGCCGCCCTTCATGCGGGTACTCAGCGGCACAAGCACGGCCCCTGCCATCAGGCTTCCCAGGGCGGCCACCAACCAGTGATGGCTGTTCGGCGCCCAGATCGCGACGCGCTCGCCCGGCTCTAGGCCGAGGCTCAGCAATGCCCGGCCGGCAGCGCGGCTGAGGCGCTCCAATTCCGCATAGCTGATCTTGAGCTCGCCATCATCGATGGCGAGCTGTTGCGCATGACGACGGGCAGACAGCGCGAGCGCAGCGGGAATGGTTTGGGGTTTAGCGGCGGGCAGACTCATGTACGGAGGTCCTGCGTGTTGGCGACTTCACCCAGGGCCGGATAGTCGGTGAAACCGCGAGCACCTGGGGTGTAGAGCGTGGAACGATCGAATTCGGCGAGCGCGCGCTGCTTGCGCAGGCGCTCCACCAGGTCGGGGTTGGCAATGAAATGACGCGCGAAGGAAACAGCCTCACCCATGCCGGCGTCTATGGCCTGCGCGGCACTGCGGCCATCGAATCCGTCGTTGAGGACCAGCGCCCCCCGGAAATGGCGGCGGGCCAGGGCAAAGGCATCGAGACCTGGCTGCGGTGAACGGCTGACCTGGACATAAGCCAGGCCCAGCGGGTCAATCGCGTCGAGCAGGGCACCGTAGGTGGCAGCCGGGTCATCGTCCTGCATGTCGTTGTAGGGGTTACCGGGAATGATCCGCAGGCCGACCCGGCCGGCACCGATGGTTTCGCTCAATGCCTCGAGGGTTTCAACCACGAAACGGATGCGCTTTTGCAGCGAGCCGCCATAGCCATCCTGCCGCTGGTTGCTGCAGGCCATGAGGAACTGCATCGGCAGATACCCGCTGCTGCAGTGCAACTCGACACCATCGAATCCCGCTGCACGGGCATTCTGCGCAGCCTGCCGATACTCCTCGATCACCTTGACGATCTCCGAGGCTTCCAAGGCGCGCGGCACGTCCATCGGCACCATGCCGTGGCTGTCGCTGAACAGGCTGCCGCGCGCGGCGATAGCCGATGGCGCGACGGTTTCGGCGTCAGCCGCCTTGTTGTAGCGGGTGGCGACACGCCCCACGTGCATCAGTTGCAGGACCGTGCTGGCCCCGCCCCGCTGCTGCACCTGCGAGGTAACCCGGCGCCAGCCATCGACCTGCTGTGGCGTGACGATTCCCGGTGTGCGGCAGTAACCCTTGCCGTCCGGGCTTGGATAGGTGCCTTCGGCCACGATCAGGCCAGCATCCGCACGCTGGCCGTAGTAGGCCACATGCAGCTCGCTCGGCGCATCGAAGGCGTCTGCGCGGCTGCGGGTCATTGGCGCCATGACGATGCGGTTGGCCAGGCGCAACTCGCCCAGTTGAACCGGTTCGAACAGCCTGTCGAGGCTGGCTGGGGCAAGGCTCGACATCAGCGGACCCTCACCTTCGGCGCAGACGAACCGCGCCGCATCCGCTCGAGGAAGGCATCCAGCGGAGCCGGCTCGGCGACTTCCGGCAGCGCATCGCCGGGCTTGTTGTTCCAGAAAGTTTTCCAGCTAGGCCAGAGCTCATGCCAGGAACCGTCATAGGGCTCACGGCCCGGCCAGCGCATCTTCTTCTCGCCAATCGGCGGGCGATTCAGGTCGCTGGCATACAGGTAGCACGGCAGGCGGCGACGGAAGTACCAGCGTCCGTCGATGCGCTGGTAGTCGTCCCAATAGAGCATCTGCATGATCACCCAATCGGGCCCGGCCTCGTGCTCGTTCTTCGAATAGACCACGCCACTGGCGTTGTCCGGATCCTTGAACTCGATGATATGGCCACCGATATGGTGCGAGGTGGTGCTGAACTGCAGGCGCAGGGTGTCGTCGATCCAGGCCTTCAGATGGGCGCGGCCGATCTTGTCCTGGCCCACCTTGATGTCTTCGGGGAACAGCCCGACCCAGGCGTCGAGGTCGCGCATATCCAGGGCCAAGGCGTACTTGGCCGGCAGCATACGGATTTCCTCCAGCGACTCCAGGCGGTCCAGCCGGGCCTGCAATGTTGGCTCGTTCATGGCGATCTCCCGGATCAACGCTGCGAGGAAATGTTGCCGCCGTCGACAACGATTTCCGCAGCGTTGATGTAGCTGGCCTCGTCGGACAGCAGGAAGCGCACTACGCGGCCGATTTCCTGCGGCTGGCCAAGGCGGCCGAGGAGAATGCGCCGCTCGAAGAAGCCAGGTCGCGCAGCTGCGATCGGCTCGACCATCGGCGTGAGGATCTGCCCCGGCGACACCGAGTTGACGCGGATGCCATCGGCGCCAAGGGCATCGGCCATCGAGCGAACCATCGACAGCATCCCGCCCTTGGAGGCGCTGTAGGAAGGAATCAACCCATTACCCAGGGTGGCGTTGATCGAGGCGATGCCGACCACGGCGGAACCCGGATTGGCGCGCAGATCAGGCAGCATCGCCTGCACCAGCAGCGCCATGGCGCGCAGGTTGACGTTCAACACCAGGTCCCAGCTGTCCGCCGTCAGATTTTCCAGGCCAGTCTGGTCGACCACCCCAGCGGCGTGCACCAGACCGCCCGGCGCCCCGAGTTCCGCACGGGTCTGTGCCAGCGCCGGGGCGATGGCCGCCGGATCACGCAGGTCGATGCCCAACCCCAGGCACGGCACGCCGTACTGCTCGGAAAGCCGTGCAGCCACGGCTTGCGCCTTGTCGGCCTGCAGGTCCCAGATGGCGACAGGGCGCTTCACCGCTGCCAGTGCCTCGGCGGTGGCCTCACCGATACCGGAGGCGCCACCGGTCACCAGCACCGGGCTAGCAGGAGAATTCAGTTTGATATCCATGGGTCACGCCTCACTTGGAATTGATCTGATTTCAGTGGAGGTCGCCGAGGTGTAGTCGCTGGCGCCAACGTTAAGTTCACAGGTCTTGCCACCATCGACCACCAGGGTCTGGCCGGTGATGTAGGAGGATTCGTCCGAGGCCAGGAAGAGAATCGCGTTGGCGACTTCCTCGGGCTCGCCGATGCGGCGCAGCGGCACAGCCCGCGCCGTCCCCTCGATCATCTGTTCACTGCGCATCGCCTCACGGGTGCCCTCGCTCCAGACGATGCCGGGAATGACCACGTTGACGCGGACTTTCTCGACCGCGCCCTCCAGGGCCGCCGCGCGGCTGAAGTTGACTACCCCGGCTTTGGCCGCGCCGTAGGCGCTGAGACCCGGACTGCCGAGCAGGCCGGCGACGGAGCCCATATTGATGATCGAGCCGCCCTTGCCCTGCATCACCCGCATCGCCGCGCGGGTGCCGAAGAAGGCCACATCGAGGCTGCCGCGCAGGCTCTTGTGCCACTCCTCGGTGGAAAGGCCCACCAGCGGACCCCAGGTGTAGTTCACCGCGTTGTTGACCATGATGTCGAAACGACCAAAACGCTCCAGGGTGGTGCTGACGGCGCGATCCACCGCCTGCTCATCGGTGACGTCGGTCTGCACCCAGTCGGCGTCCCCACCCTGCTCGCGTATCTCCGCCACCACAGCTTCCAGCGGTGCCTGGCGGCGTCCGCAGAGCATCACCTTGGCGCCCTGGGCGGCGAACATCCTGGCCGCCGCGGCACCGATCCCAGTCCCCGCGCCACTGATCAGCGCCACCTTGCCTTGCAGTCGTCCAGTCATTCGAAAGTCCTCTTAGAGCATCATCATGCCGCCGGCGGCGGCGAGGGTTTGTCCGGTAAAGGCGCTAGCATCATCGCTGGCCAGGAACAGGCAGGTGCGGGCAATCTCCTCCGGCTCCAGCAGCCGACCCAGTGGGATGGCGCGTTCCAGGGCCTGCTGCCACTCCTTGGAGATCGACTGCATCATCGGCGTGCGGGTCGGCCCCGGGCAGATGGTGTTGACGCGGATCCCGCGCGGGCCGAGGTCGCGCGCCAGGCATTTGCCCAGGCCGATCATGGCGGCCTTGGACGCGCAGTAGGCCAGCGGCCCTTCGCCACTGAACGCCGACAGGCTGGCGATGTTGATGATCGAGCCGCAGCTGCCGCCGGCGATCATCAATCGCACCGCCGCGCGGCTGCAGTAGAAGGTGCCATTGAGGTTGATATCGACGATCCGCTGCCAGCCGGCATCGGTCAGGTCGACGATCATGTCGGTGAACACGTCGGGCTCAGCGCCCGCCGCCAACTGCTCGCTGCGCTTGGCCAGGCGCTGCTGGTACTTGTCGAAGCCATCACCCGGCACCTGGCCGAGGCCGGCGTTGTTGACCAGCACGTCGAGTCGGCCGTAGCGCTTTTCCACTTCGGCAAAGAGCCGCACCACTGACTCGCCGTCAGCGATGTCACAGGCGGCGGCCAGGCAATCCTCGCGATTGGCCAGTCCTGCCACGGTGCGCTGTGCCGCAGCCTCGTCGATATCCACCACCACCACGCTCGCCCCTTCGGCGGCGAACAGCTCCGCCGTGGCGCGCCCCATTCCCGATCCTGCGCCGGTGACCAGCGCCACCTTGCCTTTGAGCTTCATGTCGCTCCCCTTATGTTTTTTGTTCTGAAATGCCGTGCGCCTGAAGCTGTACTCAGATCAGGTGCAGCTGGCTGCGGGCCTGTTCGGGCACTTCATCGAGCTGGCGCCAGACGCCACCCTTGCTCTCGAAAACTTTCTTGCTCGGGGCAGGCAGATCGGCGACATCGGTGTAGAACTGCTCGTACCACTCGCGCAGTTGGTACACGGGGCCATCGCCGTCGCAGAGAATCGGCTTGTCGATGCGGGTTTTGCTGTGCCAGATCGCCACGTCCTGGAAGAACGACTTGTGCGCCTGCCCCGCGTAGCCCTCGGCGATGGCCTGGTTCTCGGCTTCGGAAAGGTGCGGCTGTTTCAGCACCTTGATCGCATAGCGCAGCTCGAAGCTGTTCTGGTCGATCGGTACGTGGCAGTTGAGCAGCAGCGTGTCGACCGTCTGCCCGCCCGTCTTCGCAGTCATGCGGGTGATGTGATAGGCCGGCCCGAAATAGGCGCTGTCCGCGCGCAGGCCGCTGCCGAGCAGTTCGCTGTCCTCGCCCTGGAACATCTGGTAGCCCAGGTGACCGTCGAAGGTGTTGCAGAAGTAGCTGGCCGGCGAGCCATGGACCGGCCCGAAGTGCGCAACATCGGCGAGGTTGTCCACCAGTTCGCGGCAGTTGGTCTGGATCACCATCTTGCGCATCATCCATTCGGTCCAGTCGGCCGAATAACAGGCCTCGATACGGGGAATCTCGACCGCCGGGTCCGGCGCATTGCCTTCTGCGTCATGCCAGACGAACAGCAACTGGTTCTTCTCCAGAGTCGACCACGCCTTGACCTTTGCCCGTGCCGGCACGCGCTTGCAGTACGGAATGGACGTGCACTTACCATCGCTACCCCACTTCCAGTGGTGGAAGGGGCAGACCACGCTGTCGCCCTCCACATGCCCACCGGCGAGGTCCGCGCCCATGTGCGGGCAGTAGCCATCGAGGATGTGCATCGCGCCATCCTCGCCCCGGAAAGCCACGAGCCGGGTGCCGAAGATGTTGAGCGGATGGGGTTTGCCGTCGGCGTAATCGGCCACCAGGCCGAGGCAGTGCCAGCCGCGGGCGAAGCGTCGTGCAGATACGGTGCCATGATCGGGAGTCGACCGTTCCATGCTGCTCTCCTGAAGGTGATGGATGTCGACTCGAACTATTGTGCAATGCCAGGCCCCGAACATCCCTGCCAGGGACTAGCCCACACGGGTTAGACCTCGCACAGAAGCCGCGCGCCAGAGCCCTACGGACCACCCTGCGCACTCCGCCTCAGGCGCGAACTTGCTCGCGAACATGAAACCGCTTTCGCCAGCAAGCTGGCTCCTACAACGCCTGCCGACATCCCCCCCCCGTAGGAGCGAGCTTGCTCGCGAACCTGCTCTCCCGGATTCGCCAGCAAGCTGGCTCCTACAGGGCTGCGTGAGGATAGGCCTGAAGGAACTGCCCGACGAAGTCTTGCAGGTCCTCGGCCGCTAAGCGGTTGATGCCGGCGGCCCGCTTGCGCCCGCCACCGGTGGCGAAGCTTCGGCAGAAGGCATCCGCCTCCAGGCTGGCAGTGGCCGGTACGCGCAGACTGAAAGTCCAGTCGCCATCAGCTCTGGCACTGAGCAGGCCGAGCGCGCGCTGCGGATCCCGCGCCGCCAGCTGGTTGGCCAGCACACCGCTGACCCGCCGCGCCCAGGGCTCAGCCGGCAGGCGATAGAGCAACGCCCCCGCGCCCGCCTGCCAGGGATCCAGGCTGGCCGCAGCCGCCATGTCAGCCGCATATCCTTCGCGCAATCGGACAAAGCTGAGGCTATCCCGTACGAAGCCCAGGGGATCGTCATAGGGCAACAACTTCGCCGCCAACAGCACCGGATCGAAGTGCAGGTCGGCGAGGCTTTCGCCATAGGCGTTGTAGTTCAGCAGCAGGCCCAATTCTTCCAGGCCGCCGATGTCCTCCTCCCCAAGCCCATGACGCGCGGCCAGCGCCCGGGCCGGGCCCGGCATGCCATCGCCGAAGGCCGCCGCCACCGCCCAGCGATGGAATCGCCCCTCCAGGAAGCGATCCACCAGCAGGCTGGTGCAGACATCTGCAGCCGTGTCGATGAAGGACTCGAACCCTGGGTGCTGCGGCAGCGCACCGGCAAAGTGATGGTCGAAGTAGCGAATGCGGACACCGACCTCGAGAAGCCGCGCGACATCCGAGCGGTTCTGCTCATGGGCGATATCCAGCACCGTCACACGCTCGCCAGCGCCCGCCTGCACGCGCTGCAGCAGGCCAATGTCGCGCTTCACTCCGCTGACCAGGCGCACCGCAGCGTCCAGCTCCCCGGCCAGGCGCAGTTGCTGCAAGGCGCAGAGTCCGTCCGCGTCACCATTGAAGGCACAGTGATCGAGCATTTTCATATTCCTCGGATTCGAATCTGTAGGAGCCAGCTTGCTGGCGAATTCGGCGCCAGGCCTTTCGCCAGCAAGCGGGTTCCTACATGCAATCAGCGCATCAGTTCGCCACCGTTGGCGTCCAGTTGCACACCGTTGATGGCGCTGGCGTAGTCGGAGGCCAGGAACAACGCCGCACGGGCACATTCCTCGTCGCCCGGCATGCGCCCGCCGGGAATCCCCGCGCTGCACTCGGTCCGCACCAGCTCTTCGCTGATGCCCCGCGCAGCCGCAGCCTCGCGCACATGGGCCTGCACCGGCTCGCCCCACATCCAACCACAGGCCAGGCCGTTGACCCGCAGGCCATGTTCAGCCAGCTCGTTCGCCAGGTAGCGCACCGCCACCGCCAGAGTGCCTTTGGAAATCGCGTAGGCGCCGCCGCCCGCATAGGGCTGGTGCACGCCCAGGGTGTTGATCATGACGATGGCGCCGGAGCGTTGGGCCTTCATCTGTGGCAGCACGGCACGGGTCAGGTGCAACGAGCCGAACAGATTCACGTCGAGGGCCTCCTGCATCAACTGATCGGAGCAGTTTTCCAGCAGATCGAAGCCGCCATGGGCATAGGCGCTGTTGACCAGAGCATCGATACGCCCGAAGCGCGCCACCGTGGCCTCGGCAAATGCCTGGCAAGCCTTGGCGTCGCTCACGTCGGTGGGCACCCAGAGCACCTGGCTGTCGGTGCCGATCGCACGAACGCGCTCTTCAGCCTCGCGCAGGCGCGCTTCATTGCGGGCGCAGATGGCCACCGCACGGGCGCCCTCGCGGGCGGCTTCCAGTGCGAGCTTGATACCCATTCCCGGGCCGATACCGGAAATCATCACAACCTTGTCTTTCAGCAACATGTTCAGTTCCTCTTGTTGTTATCGATCTGCTGTTCGTAGGTACACGGGGGGACGCCTGGTTCTTGCTCGCGAACTCCGGGGGTCCCCTTCGCGAGCAAGCTCGCTCCTACACACAAAAACCGACGCCAGCCCCAGCAGCGCATTCGCCAGCAGGCCGGCGCCGGCCGGTTCAGGCCAGATGGCGGGCGCGGTAATCGCCGTAGTCGCGTTGCAAGCGTGCCTCGTCGAGGCCGAAGGAGGCCGGGTCGTAGTGGTGCGCCGCACGCTTTTCGCGGCTATTGCGCGACAGCCAATCGGCCATCGCCTCACGCACGGGGGGCGTCAGCTCCAGCCCGGCGAAGCGGTAGATGCGCTCGACCACGCCCAGCGGCTGGCTCACGGTGTCTTCGAAATGCACGTCGAGGAAGGCGCCGGCCGGCATGTCCTCGCGTACCGCCATGCTGTGGCGCAGGGCGCGGGCCATGCGCTGGCTCCACTGCTCGCCGACCTGGGCCGGGTCCGCCTGGTCGCTGTAGATCTGCCAGAGGGTGTGGATGAAGCTGGCCAGCGAAGGAATGGTCTTGGCCGGGTCGCGGTGCGTAAGGATCACCTGGGCCTTTGGGAAGACCTTCAGCAGCAGTTCCAGGGTATGCAGGTGCTGCGGGCTCTTCAGCAGCCAGCGGCGCCCCTGCGCAATGCCACGACGTGCCTGCTGCCATTGCAGGAACTGCAGCATCTTCTTCAGGTAGGTGTAGACCTGGGTCTGATCCTGGCAGTCGAGCCAGGAGGTGTAGGCCGGCACGTTGACGTAGGAATCCATGGCGCAGAGGAACGAATGCTCCATGAGCATGAACTCTTCATCCGGCTGCTCGGCGTCAAGCGGGTGGATGGCGAGGATCTGCGGCACGAACTCGATCATCCCGGCCACCTCGGCGCGCGCCCGCTCGATTCGTACCTGAGGCTGCTCCAGGGTTTCGCCGGGCAGCGGCGCCGGGTAGCGGGTTTCCCACCACTGCGCCTTGCTGAACTGCGGGTCCACCGACAACACGCGCTGCAGCAACGTGGTGCCGGTGCGCGGCAGGCCGACGATCACCAACGGGTCATCGATGGGCTGCTGGAGAATCTCCGGGTAGCGCTTGCAGTGGTCCTCGATCACCAGGCGGTTGACCAGTTGCGCGACCAGTTTTTCCCTGAGCAGGGCACGGCCTTGGGCGCAGAGGCGGGCTTCGTCATGCAGGGCACTCTCCAGAACCTGGAGGGCCTCGCGGAAATCACCGGGGCCAAAGTCGTCGAGCCCGCCGGCACGCGCGCGAGCCTCGGCCAGAAGGCTGTGTGGAGCGAACTCCTCGCCCGTTTCAATGGGGTTGGTCATTGCAGCTCCTTGAGGTGGTCGAGCTTGACCACGCGCGTGGTGGGATGGACCGGCTGCTCGGCGCCGACCCAGCGCAGGCAGAGGGTGCCGTCGGCATGGCCGGCAGTTTCCAGCCAGTTCGGCAGGCCGGGGTCACGGTGACTCAGTACCATGCGCACCCCGCCACGCGCGTCCGACTGCGCCGAATGCTTGTTCAGGCAGATGCGGTGATGGCGGTAGTCGAGGGACTCCATCCAGTAGTTGTTGATCTGCAGGTTCCAGAAGTCGCAGGCAGGCACCTGGTCGACTTCGATCAGCAGCGCCTCGTCGTCCGCCAGGGACCAGTAGCTGTGGTAGTAGAAGATGTTCGGATCACCGCCCACAGACTGGCACAGGGCCTGGTCCGCGGGAGGTAGTTGGTTGGTGTGGGCCTGGTAACCTTGGGCCCAGTCAGCAAATAGCCGCGAAGTGTTCTCTACGAAGCTGGCGACCCTTCCCAGGCTCTGATGCAGGCGCTCGGCACTCAAAGGCTCCGGCTGCTGGCGGCTGTCCAGGCGCTCGATGCGCAACTGAGCGGGCTGCTCGCTGGTGCGGTCGAGAAAGGTCTGGCGGACGATCAGCGCATTGCTCTCGGGCTCCAGGCGCAACCAGTTGCCCTGCGCTACTGGCTCCTGACTGAGGATGATCTCGAAGCTGCCATCGGCCTTCAGTTGAAGCTGGCTGGCATCGATGAATCCGGTCTGGATCATCTTCCCGTCGCTCTCATACCCGCCCTTCTGGGTGCCGAAGCTGAGGTAGGACACGCTGCCGCGACGACCGCTGACGCGGTACTGCCGCTCGCCATTGAGACGTGCGTATTGGTAGAGGTTGTCCGGGTTATCCGCGCCGATCTTCGCCGTCTCGTGAGACGGGGAGAAGAATCCGGGGAAGTCCGGGTCGGCAAACTCCAGGTGCATTTCCAGGGCAATGCGCAGCAGGCGGCTGAGGTAGCGGAATCCCTCGGCGCGGGTTTGCGCATCGTTCGGCGCCTCAGCCCGCAATATCTGCTCGCCACTGCGTTTGAGCTGGTCGCAGAAATCGCTCCAGACCTGCCCGCTGAGCACCCGTTGTTCGATTCCATCTGTCGCCATGTCGGTCTCCTCTGGTCCGGCGGACACCCCGCCACTGCAGGCACCTTAGGGAGGCCGACGGTCTGGGTTCTTCGTCTGAGCGGACTAAAAAGCGCGGGGCGTTGGGCTTCGCTTCACACTGCGGAAACCTGCTCAGTGCTACCCCGCAGCCTCGTAGGAGCGAGCTTGCTCGCGAAAGCCGCCGCCCATTCGCCAGCAAGTTGATCCGTACAACGAGGGAGTACGAGCGCCCTAGTCCGCCTGGACGAGGAGCCGCGCGTGACGCACTGGGAGGATCGCTCGGGAACGGCGCTGCACCCCGCAGCGCCGCGCACTCAGCCAAGGAATTCCCAATGCCTGACGAAAAGAACCTGGTCCGCTCGCTGACCGTGGATATCGCCGCCCCCGCCGAGCTGGTCTGGTCGGTGCTCATCGACCTGGAGCGCTACCCGCAATGGAACCCCTTCACGGTCAAGGTGGAATCCAGCCTGCGCCTGGGCGAGCCGGTGAATCTGTACCTGCCCGACCCCGCCCGCCCCGGCGAGTTGGTGCATGTGATCGAAGAGCTGGTCGCCTTCGATCCGCAACGCTTGCTGTCGTGGGAAATGTTCTCCAGCGCCAGTAATCCGGATGCCGCTCGTCGCGACCAGGTCATCGAAGCCACGGGCCCCGCGAGCTGCCGCTACTACACCACCGACCTGTTTCTCGGCCCGACCGCCGATCAAGTGATGGCGCTGCACGGCCCCTGGGTCAAGCAGGGCTTCGATGCGGTGGCCCTGGCCGTCAAGGCGCGCGCCGAATCCCTCTTTGCCGCGGGTCGCTGAAACTTCGTCCGCTCAGACGAAGAACCCGCAGTGGCGCTTTCCCTACCGTGGAAAAAAGCCGGGCCGGCCATACCAGGCCGAACCCGGCTCCATCCAAGGAGGCAAGCAATGCTGACTCATCTACAACGGCTGGAAGCGGAAAGCGTCCAGATCATCCGCGAAGTGGTAGCCGAGTGTGAAAACCCGGTGATGCTCTACTCCATCGGCAAGGACAGCGCAGTGATGCTGCACCTGGCGATGAAGGCCTTCGCCCCGGGCAAGCCGCCCTTCCCCCTACTGCACGTGGACACCACCTGGAAGTTCCGCGAAATGATCGCCTTCCGCGACCAGACCGCCCAACGCCTGGGACTGGAACTGCTGGTGCACATCAACCCGGAAGGTCTGGAACGCCAGATCGATCCGTTCACCCATGGCTCGGCGCTGCACACCGACGTGTGGAAAACCCAAGGATTGAAGCAAGCCCTGGATCTCTATGGCTTCGACGCGGCCTTCGGCGGTGCCCGCCGCGACGAGGAGAAGTCCCGAGCCAAGGAACGGGTCTTCTCGATCCGCTCCGAGCAGCACCGCTGGGACCCCAAGCAACAGCGCCCGGAACTCTGGCGCTTGTACAACACGCGCAAACGCAAGGGCGAAAGCCTGCGCGTATTCCCGCTGTCGAACTGGACCGAGCTGGATATCTGGCAATACATCTACCTCGAACAGATCCCCATCGTGCCCCTCTACTTCGCCAAGGAGCGCCCCGTGGTGCGCCGCGACGGCACGCTGATCATGGTCGATGACGAGCGCCTGCCGCTGCGTCCCGGCGAAACACCCGAACTGCGCAAGGTGCGCTTCCGCACCCTCGGCTGCTACCCGCTGACCGGCGCCATCGACAGCGAGGCCGACAACCTATCGGCAATCATCCAGGAAATGCTGGTGAGCCGTACTTCCGAGCGCCAGGGCCGGCTGATCGACAGCGACTCGGCCGGCTCCATGGAGAAGAAGAAACAAGAGGGGTATTTCTAATGAGCGCCATTACCAACCTGGACCAGTACCTCGAACAGCAACAGCACAAGGACCTGCTGCGCTTCATCACCTGTGGCAGCGTCGACGACGGCAAGAGCACCTTGATCGGGCGCCTGCTGTACGAGTCGAAAGTGCTCTTCGAAGACCAGCTCGGCCAGCTCGAAGCGGACTCCAGGAAGCTCGGCACCCAGGGCGGTGAGCTGGACTTCGCCCTACTGGTGGACGGCCTGGCCGCCGAGCGTGAGCAAGGCATCACCATCGATGTGGCGTACCGCTTCTTCGCCACCGACAAGCGCAAGTTCATCGTCGCCGACACCCCCGGCCACGAGCAGTACACGCGCAACATGGTCACCGGCGCCTCCACCGCCGACCTTGCGGTGATCCTCATCGACGCACGCCAGGGCTTGTTGCCACAGACGCGCCGGCACAGTTACCTGGTGTCCTTGCTGGGCATCCGCCAAGTGCTGGTGGCGGTGAACAAGATGGACCTGATGGGCTATTCCGAGGATGTCTTCAACCGCATCGAGGCTGATTACCGCGCCTTCGCCGGGCAACTCGGGCTGACGGACATCCAGTGCATCCCGCTCTCGGCACTCAAAGGCGACAACCTTCTGGAGCCCAGCGCCAACATGCCCTGGTACCAGGGCCCGTGCCTGCTCCAGCACCTGGAAAGCGTGCCGCTGGAAGCTGCCGTGCCCGGCAACGCCGCGTTCCGCCTGCCGGTGCAATGGGTGAATCGGCCGAACCTCGACTTCCGCGGCTACTCCGGTAACGTGGCAGCGGGCAGTATTCGCGTGGGCGAACGGATCCGCGCGCTGCCGTCGGGCCAACAGAGTCGCATCAGCGGCATTCTCGGAATGGCCGGCGCGCAAGAAGAGGCCATCTGCGGCCAGGCCGTGACCCTGACCCTGGAAGACGAGATCGACATCAGCCGTGGCGACCTGATCGCCCTGGCCGATGCGCCACCTGCCGTGGCCGACCAGTTCGAGGCAACCCTGGTGTGGATGGGCGAGGAACCGCTGCTACCCGGTCGCCCCTACCTGATGAAGGTCGGTTGCCGCACCCTCGGCATGAGTTGCGCCTCCCTCAAGCACAAGATCAACGTCAACACCCTGGAGCAACTGGCAGCCAAGACCCTGGAGCTGAACGAGATCGGCGTGTGCAACCTGAGCCTGGACCAGCCGATCGCCTTCGATGCCTATGCCGAGAACCGCGATACCGGCGGCTTCATCGTCATCGACCGGCTGAGCAACCAGACCGTGGCCGCCGGCATGCTGCACTTCGCCTTGCGCCGCGCACAGAACGTGCATTGGCAGGCCATCGACGTGAATCGCCAGGCCCATGCCGCACTCAAGGGACAGACCCCGCGCATCCTCTGGCTCACCGGTCTCTCCGGTGCCGGCAAGTCGACCATCGCCAACCTGGTGGAACGCAAGCTGCACGCGCTGGGCCGGCACACCTACCTGCTCGACGGCGACAACGTGCGCCACGGTCTGAACCGTGACCTGGGCTTCAGCGAAGCCGATCGGGTAGAGAACATCCGCCGGGTGGCCGAAGTGGCGAGGCTGATGCTGGACGCGGGGCTGATCACGCTGGTGTCGTTCATCTCGCCCTTCCGCGCCGAGCGGGAACTGGCGCGCAGCCTGGCCGGTGAAGGGGCCTTCCTGGAGGTCTTCATCGATGCGCCTCTGGCCCTGGCCGAGCAGCGCGACCCCAAAGGCCTCTACCAGAAGGCACGGCGCGGCGAGCTGAAGAACTTTACCGGCATCGATTCGCCCTACGAGCCGCCACTGGCGCCGGATATCCACATCGACACAGGAAGCGAAACGGCGGAAGCGGCCGCCGAACGCATCGTCGAGCGGCTGTTGATGCCTTAGCCGGGATTGCCGCCCGGCCGTTCGCCAGCAAGCTGGCTCCTACAGGGCCTGCCACCCTCCCGCCCCGTAGGAGCCAGCTTGCTCGCGAAGGCCCCGCCATTGGCTAGGCCGAACGGACGATTTGCTCAACGCCCGAGCCACCAATACTCGCCCCATCCAGCCCGACAACCACAACTAGAGAGGCGAGGATGCACGACCTTCGACACGCCCATGAACTCGCGGGCATCAGTGGCCCGGATCTTAGCGAACTGCTGGCACTGACCTACCGGGGTCCGCTGGAACCTACCCCCTGGGCCAGCCTGCTGGAGGCGCTGCGCCAACGCATCGGCGCGAGCTTCCTCACCCTGGTGCTGCGCAACCCTGCCCATGAGCGGCCGGGACTGATCGTCAACGCCTCGATCCATGGCCCGCACCTACCGGGCGAACCCTCCTATAGCGAGCACTACTACTCGATCTGCCCCTTTCTGAACTGGCCCGCCGACCAGGTGGTCAGCGCCGACGAAGTGATGGGCGCCGAGCATTGGCTGGCCCATGACTTTTACCTGGCTTACCTGCGCCCGCTCGACCTGCGCTATGTGCTGGTAGCCAATATGCGCACGGCGGCCGGCATGCACTGCGCCCTGTTCGCCTGCCGGGGGCACGCCGACCAGGACTTCACCGCTGCGGAAATGGCCCTGGTGCGCCTGTTGCTGCCGCACCTGCAGCAAGCGGTGGACTTGCACTCGACCGTCGATCAGCTGGATTCCGAGCGCCTGCTCTACGCCGCCACCATCGATCGCCTGCTGGTGGGCACGGCGATCCTCGACGAGACCGGCAAGGTGATGCGCAGCAACCAGGCGGCGCAGCGCCTGTTCGCCGCCCATGATGGCCTCGAATGCCGGCAGGACAAGCTCTATGCCTTTGCCGGCCAGGACAACCGCAACCTGCAACGGGCGATCCTGACCGTGCTGCAACACCACCAGCACGGCAAGGACGACTGCATCGAGGTGCTGACCCTGGCGCGCCCCACGGGGGAAGTGCCGCTCAATGTGCTCTTGCGCCCCATTGCCTTGAACTACGAGGGTCAGGGCATCGATCGGCGACCCGCGGTCGCTGTGTTCATCCGCGACCCAAGCGACTCGCCGCAAGCTTCGCGTCGCCTGCTTCGCAGCCTGTTCCAACTGACCCGCACAGAAACCGAGGTAGCGATGCTGATGATGGATGGCCTGACCCTCGACGAAAGCGCCGAGCGCCTGGGCGTGTCGCGCAATACCGTGCGCGCGCATCTGCGCGGTGTGTTCGCCAAGACCGGCGCCACCCGCCAGGCGCAACTGGTGAAGACCTTGCTGAACAGCGTGGCTTCATTGGCTTGAACGATCTATGTGCGGTAATCGATTCCAACTGTGCAGTTGGTCTGCAGGTGGCTGCCGCCCAGGCGACCCCGTGCTAAAAAAGCCTCGTCCATCCGAGGGATGCACTGGCGAGCCATCCAGGCGACCCTCCGCCCCAAACCAGCGGTGCTGCGTAGGGTGGACGATGACTCTCGCTACGCCCCAGGGGTGAATAACAACTATGAATGCATCCGAACTCTCGCTGGATGAACTCAGTGAACTCATCGAGCAGATCTACGAAGGCGCCAGCGAAGACGTGCCCTGGCAACGCAGCCTTGAGCAGTTGCGTACTGCACTCCAGGCCAACTACGTCACCTTGATCCTGCGCCCTAGCACGCCGGGCGACCCCGGCTTCATGGTCAACGCGGGGCCCGTCGAGACCTGGGCGATATCCGCGTACAGCGAAACCTACTATGCCCTTGACCCCTTTATCGGGCTGCCGTCCGGAGAGGTCCATACGATCGCGGAGCTGCTGGGCGAGGAACGCTGGCTCGAATCGGCCTTCTATCAGCAGTTCAATGCGCCGCTGGATGTGTTCCACGTCATGGGCGCCGACCTGCATACCACAGACGGCATCGAGTGCCGGCTGCGTGTCTGTCGTCCACACGGGGTACCCGGGTTCAACGCAGCGGACAAGGCCTTCTGTGCACGCTTGCTGCCCCATCTGCGACGGGCCGTGAACCTCCATGGCCAGCTCAAGCGCAGCGAAGTCGAGCGCCAGCTCTACGCCTCCGCTGTCGAGCGCATGCAGATCGGCACGGTGATCCTCGACAACAACCTGAAGGTGTTGGAAACCAACCAGGCGGCCAAAGAGCTGCTGGCCGAGAACGACGGCCTGAGCCTGTTCAACGAAGGCCTCAGCGCGGCCTACCGGCGCGACAACCAGGCCTTGCAGCGCTTGATCAAGCAGGCGCAGGAGGAGCGCCTGAAACAGGGCCCGCAAATTGCCGAGGCCATCACCTTGCAGCGCCCATCCGGCCGCAGCAGCCTGGGCGTGGTGGTGCAGAGCCTGCCTAGCCAGGAAAGCCTGGAAGGCAAGCAACCCGCCGTGGCGGTCTTCCTGCGCGCCCCGGAGCGCAGGGCTTCCGTACAGCAGCAGCCGCTGCGCCAACTGTTCGGCTTCACCCCCGCAGAAGCCGCGCTGGCGATCCAGCTGGCCCATGGCAACTCGCTGGATGAAGCCGGCGCACAGCTGAACATCCGGCGAAACACGGTGAAGGCGCACCTGCGCTCGATCTTTTCCAAGGCCGGCGTCACCCGCCAGAGCGAGCTGGCTTATGTCCTTCACAGCAGTGTGGCGGTTCTGGGTGGCCGCGCCGATGGTGAACGAGACACAGCCAGTAGGATGGGTGGAGCGTAGCGATACCCATCGCCATTGTTGGGTTTCGTACTTCAACCCATCCTACGACTCCGGCAGACGACCGACCCCATCCGATAGAACCTTGGTGCGCGAGGCGCACCCTACAGGGTTACGAAGCGGCTTCCGTCAGCTTGCGCAATGCATCCTTAGTCACCTTGCCGGCAGCATTGAGCGGCATGGCCTCCAGCAGCAGCGCGCGGCGCGGCACCTTGTAGTTGGCCATCTGCTCGCGGCACCAGGCGAGGAACGCCTGGGTGTCCACGTGCTGACCCGTGGCGGGTAGGAGGAAGGCCATGGCCACTTCACCCAGGCGCTCGTCAGGGATGCCGATCACGGCGGCTTGCGCCACGCCCGGATAACGCAGGATGACTTGTTCGATCTCCGCCGGGTATACGTTGAAGCCGCCGGTGATGAACATGTCCTTGAGGCGATCGGTGATGCGCAGGTAGCCCTGTTCATCCAGCACGCCGACGTCGCCCGTGTGCAGCCAGCCCTCGGCGTCGATGGCTTCAGCGGTCGCTTCGGGATTATTGAAGTAACCGCGCATCAGGTTATAGCCGCGCACCTGGATTTCACCCGCCACACCCGGAGGCACTGGCTGGCCGTCACCGTCCACACAGCGCACTTCCACATCAGGGAAGGCGCGGCCCGAGGTGTTGGCCACCAACTCCGGGGAATCGCCCGGACGACAGATGGTGACGAAGCCGCAGGCCTCGGTCAGGCCGTAGGCGGTGACGATGGTTTCGAAACCCAGTTCGCTGCGCATGCGCCGGACCATTTCGACCGGCACCGAAGCAGCGCCGGTCACCGCCACACGCAAGCTCCCGAGGTCGTAATCCTGGCGGTTCGGATGGCTGAGGATCGACTGGTAAAGCGTCGGCGGGCCAGGTAGCACGGTGATGCGCTCGCGGGTGATACGCTCGAGCATCACAGGTACGTCGAACACCTGCTGCGGCAGGATGCAGCAACCGCGCATCAGCGCCGCCAGCCAACCGGCCTTGTAGCCGAAGCTGTGGAAAAACGGGTTGACGATCAGGTAGCGATCGCCCCGGCGCAGGCCGACCATCGCGCTCCAGTCACGGACGATGCGCAGGTTCTGACCGTGGGCGGTCATCACGCCCTTGGGTTTGCCGGTGGTGCCGGAGGTGAACAGCAGATCGGACAGGCTGTGCTCGTCCACCTCCGCTTCACGCACATCCAGTTCCGCCGGCGACACCCCGTCACCCAGCGTGAGGAAGGTCTCCCAACCCAGGCAACCCTCGACTTCGCTGCGCAGGCTGATGCGATGTTGCAGCTCGGGCAACAGCTCGTCCGCCAGCAGCGTGGGGTAGCGGGTGCCGAGGAACTCGCCGATCAGGAACAGCGCGCGAGCGCCGCTCTCACGCAGGATGAACCCGGCTTCGGCCCCCTTCATCCGCGTATTCAGCGGCACCAGCACCGCACCCACGCTCTGCAGGGCGATTGCCGCGACTATCCACTCATGGATGTTCGGCGCCCAGATCGCCACGCGATCACCCACCTTGACCTCCAGGGCCAACAAGGCGCGCGCAGCCTGGCGACGCAACTGGTCGAGTCGGTGGTAACTGAGGCGGCTGTTTTCCTCCTCGATGGCCATCGACTCACCGTAGTGCGTCGCAGCGGCGGCCAGCAATTGCGGGATGGTCAGGGCGGATTCCAGGCTGGACATGAAGAATTTCTCGCAGAAACGGAAAAACGGGGCCGGGCAGGCCCCGGCCCGTTGCAATCAACGATCAGAGTTTCGGCGGCGCGAAACGGCGGCCAGCGGAGAAGCCGCCGTCAACGCAGATCATCTGGCCGCTGACGAAGGAGGCTTCGTCGGAAGCGAGGAACAAGGCCACGTTGGCGACCTCCTCCGGCTGCCCCGCGCGGCTGAGCATGTGCTGCGAGGCGAAGAAGGCATAGAACTCCTGCTGGTCCTTGATCATCTTCGTCATGGGCGTGTCGATCATGCCGGGGCAGAGGCCGTTGACGCGGACGTTGGCATAGCCGTAATCGATAGCCATGGAGCGGGTCAGCTGGCTGATGCCACCTTTGGAGACGTTGTACGCCGAGTTGTCGCCGCAACCCTGCTCACCGAAGATCGAACCGATGTTGATGATCGAGCCGCTGCGCTGGGCCAGCATCGGTGGCAGGGCGTGCTTGCTGGTGAGCATGCTGCCGGTGAGGTTGATGTCCAGTACACGGCGCCATTCCTCGGTGCTGCTGTCGGTGATGCTGCCGATGCTGCTCACGCCTGCGGCATTGACCAGGACATCGATGCGGCCGAAGCGGGTGATCACCTCCTGCATCACACGTTCGACATTGGCCTCGTCACGCACATCCAGCGACATGAACAACGGCGCCGGCTGCAAGCCCTCGAGGCTGGCAATGACGTCAGCACGCGGCTCACCAACATCCAGCCCGATCACCTGTGCGCCTTCGGTGGCGAAGCGACGCACACAAGCCAGACCAATACCCGAAGCACCACCGGTGACAACCGCAATTTTGTTGGGCAGACGAGCCATGGAGAGAACCTCTCTAGTTGTTCTTGGAGTGGGGGTTTCAGCGGAGTGTACCTAACCCGAATGGGTGAGATGATCGTCCGTTGGGACTAAGCGCAGGCTGCCAACCATACAAAAAAATACCCGGCCGAAGCCGGGTATAAAGGCACAGACATACACGCTCAGTGCAGCCCAAAGGGGCAGCAGCTCCCAGTCAATCCGGGAACTTCAGTTTCAGCCGGGCCGAGGCCGGGCGGCCCTGGCAGGCCAGGGTCCAACCCTCGGCGATTTCCGCCGGGCTGAGAATATCGTTGCGAGAAAGGCGCACCTCGCCCTCCTCCACCTTGCACATGCAGGCGCCGCAGAAGCCTTCCTCGCAGGAGTAAGGCGCGTCCAGGCCGGCGCTGCGCATGCTCTGCAGCAGCGTTTCGCCAGGCTGCCAGCTGACTTCATGCTGCTGCCCATCCAGTTCGACGAAGACGCTCTCGACCGCAGCGGCATCCGTATCGACGGGTGCCACCTCGGCCAGGACCTGGTCCGGGTCGGGCGGCGAGACGAAGCGCTCCACATGGATGCGAGCAGTGTCTTCGCCAGCAGCCAGGAGGGCCTTTTCCACGGTGTCCATGAAAGGCCCTGGACCGCAGATGTAGAACTCCGCGCCGGCATGCCCGCGCACAAGCTGGCGCACTTCACCTTCGCTCAAGAAGCCCTGTACCGAGTCCAGCACGTGCACCACTTCCAGGCGCTCGGTGTTGGCCTTGGCGATGGCGCGCAACTCGTCGCGGAAGATCACCGACGCCTCGTCGCGGTTGGCATACACCAACTTGATGCGCCGCTGGCTGGTCTTGAGTGCCGACTTGAGGATGGAGAACACCGGGGTGATTCCCGAGCCGCCACCAAACAGCACCAGGTCATGTTCGCCAGGCCGCAGATGGAAGTGCCCTGCCGGTGGCAGCACATCCAGCAGGTCACCCGCACTCACCTGATCGTTGAACCAGTTGGACACCCGCCCACCGTCCACCCGCTTGATGGTGACCTTGGGCAAGGCGTCGCAATCCGGCGAGCTGGACATCGAATAGCAGCGGGTCAGCCGCTTACCCCCGATATCCACGCGAAAGCTGAGAAACTGCCCCGCCTTGTAGCGGAATCGCTCTTCCTGCCCGGACGGGATACGCAGCACCAGCGAGCGGCTGTCATGGGTCTCGTTGATCACCTCGGCCACTTCCAGCCGGAAACCACCGGACTGCTGGGGCTCCATCGTCATTGCCAGTTGCTCGGCGCTACCCATGCTTCGATCCCCATCAAATCCCGCTGATCAACTGCGCATTGTCGATGCGCATTTCCGCACCACTGACGAAGCGCGACTCGTCCGATGCCAGGAACAGCACCAGGTTGGCGATATCGCGCGGGTCGCACATGCGATTCATCGGGTCCTTGTCCAACTCCTCCTGCGGAATCGGTTTCACGCCGCCAATGGCCTGGGTCATCGGGGTATTGATGCCGTCTGGATGAACGCTGTTGCAGCGGATGCGATAGCCCTGATGCTTGCAGTGCAGCGCCACGGCGCGTGTCAATGCTGCCACCGCACCCTTGGAGGCGGAGTAGGCGCAGAACATCGGCATGCCGGCCAATGCCGCCACCGAGGACATGTTGACGATGGAGCCACCGCCGCTGTCTTTCATCGCCGGGATGGCGTACTTGCAGCCGAGGAAATAGCCGTCGCTGTTGACCCGCTGGATCTTCTGCCACAGCTCCAGGCTGGTGTCCTCGATGCTGCCAACGGCGAGAATACCCGCGTTGTTCACCAGCACGTCGAGACGGCCGAAGGTTTCCAGGGTTGTCTTGATGACGTTCTGCCAGTCCGCCTCGCTGGAAATGTCGTGGCGGATGAACAGCGCATTGGCGCCAATCTCGGCGGCAACCTGGCGACCGGCTTCATCGTTGAGGTCAGTGAGCACCACCTTGGCGCCCTCGCGGGCCAGCAGCAGCGCGTCCTCACGGCCCACCCCGCTGGCAGCGCCGGTGACGATGCAGACTTTGCCTTCGACTCGATTCATCGTTGTGCTCCTTGGGCCGCCTGGGCGGCACGGACGAGGCTTGCCACATGGGCACCGACACGGCGCCCGGAGTGGACGCAGTCGGCCAGCGACAAGCCGGATACATAGAAATTGGAAGCGACGCCCACCGCATTGCGGCCGGCGCTGTAGAGACCGGGGATCGGTTGACTGGCGTCATCCAGCACCTGGCCGCTCTGTTCGCACACGCGCAGGCCGCCGAGGGTGATCACCGGGCACGGATACAGCTTGCTGTCGAACGACAGGTCCAGTGCATACCAGGGCCCGCGCTCCAGCGAGGCGAGAAAGCCACGTGACTTGCCCCAGGCGTCTTCACGCTCGCCACGGGCGGCGGCGTTATAGGCCACCAGCGTCTGCTCCAGCGCCGCACGCGGCAGGCCGGTGCGTTCTGCAAGTTGGCTCAGGGTGTTGCCACGGCGGGCGTTGAACAGCAGGTTGAGCAATGCTGGCAGGCGCTGGAACGACCAGACCTTGCCCGGCCCGATCTGCACCAAGGCTTCCTTGAACAACGCACGGTTGATGATGAGGATCGCTCGACCGCCCTGTTCTTCCACCATCGCGTGGCCCAGCTTGGCGCCGTAGACCTCTTCGTTGCAGTAGCGCCGCCCGGCGGCGTTGACGATCACCCCACGGGCCCAGGCCAGCGGCGGATTGATGAAGCGCCAGGCGCTGACCTTTTCCATGCGGTCCATCGCGCCACCGGAGCTGTGGCCCAGGCGGATGCCGCTGCCGTCGCAACCGCTGGTGCCCAGCGGCAGGCCGTCGAGATAGCGCGGTGCATGCACCGTGACCATCGCCCGGTTGAACACGAAACCGCCAGCGGAGAGCAGCACGCCATGGCCCGCACGAATCAGGCGTCGCTCGGCATGTTCCAGTTCCAACACACGCACCTTGCGGCGCAGGCGTTCGGCCAGTGCCGGAGCGTAGGGATGCACGGCATCGGTCCAACGCGCCAGGCGTGCATGGCGCTTGGCTGCACGGCTACCGGCCGGGAGCTGCCAGGCTTCAACGCCAACCACTTGACCACTGCCGTCCACTACCAGACGGCGCACTTCGCAGCGAGTGCGCAAGCGCACACCCTGGCGCAACGCGCTGGCCTTGAGCGGAGCGTAGAGGTTGCGGCCGGACATGCCGCTACCCAGCGCGCGGTGCCCGCGAGGTGCCGGCTTGGCTTGGGCGGCGTAGCTCGGCACAGCCTCGTTGCCGGAGTAATAGAGGTAGTACTGGTCGCTGGGGTAGGATGTTTTCACCGGCGGCACGCTGCCCTCGAAGGCTGCGCCCTGGCGCTCCAACCAAGCGAGGTGATCACGACTACGCTCGCAGAACTCGCGCAAGGCTCCGGCGGAGACGGCATCACCGACTTCCTGCTGCAGGTAGTCGAACATCGCCTGGGGCGAATCCTCGACGCCGGCATCGGCCTGCTGCGGCGTACCACCGCCGGCATAGACCACACCGCCGCTGCGCGCGGTGGCGCCGCCACCCGCAAAGCGCTCGAGCGCCAGCACTGACAGCCCCTGGCCACGGGCCTCAAGGGCCGCACAGACACCCGAGCCTCCGAAACCGACGACCAGCAAGTCGGCGCTGTCGTCCCACTTCACCTGCCCGGCATCGGCGACTCGCAAAGGCGCGTTCGGATGCTGCTCCATCGCCGTCATGGCCCGTTCTCAGCCGACAGCTGCCAGCGAAGGCGCCGGTGCGGTGGTGGTGTACGTGCCGTCGAGGTACACCAGCGGACTGATACGCGTGCTGTTGTGAATCTGCTGGATGCGACCGATGAAGATGGTATGGGTGCCGTAGCTGAACTTGCCGTCCTGGCGACAGAGGATCGCTGACTGGGCGTCACCGAGGTACGGGATACCGTCGACGCTGTTGCGCCAGTCACCGCGCTGAAAGCGCGCCTCGCCCTTAACCGGGCCGCTGCACAGGTGCGACAGCTCTTCCTGCTCATGACCGAGGATGTTCACGCAGAAATCCGCACCGGCATCCAGCACGGCATGCAGGGAGGCGGTCTTGTTCACACAGATGAGCAACGATGGCGGCTCGGTGGACAACGAGTCCACGGCCGTGGCGGACATGGCGAAACGCTCCTGCCCGTTGCTGGTGGTGATAATGGTCACGGACTTGGCCAGACGACGCATCGCCTGGAGCATTTCGCTTTTCAGATCGGCCTGGCTCATCGCACTGCCCTCTTGTTGTTCTGGACGAGGTTCGTGGAGCCGATTCTTGCGAAGGTACCTGGGCGCAACATCGTCCGAGGGGACTAGTCCCGCGCGGGTTGCAGCGTTGACACATGTGGGGGCGAATTCATTCGCAAAGCAGGCCAGCGGCCTGCCTTGGAACTTCCGCGGGGCCGCTGCGCGACCCTTTGCGAATGAATTCGCCCCCACAGAAGAGCAGTCCTCATATAGAGCGCACTCGCATATGGTCCGTTTGAGGGATGTCCGTCTTGTTGCCTGTTGTTTGAATGCCTCGCGATGGGTGGAAAAGCCTTCAACAGGAGAACAACAACATGCTCGACCACGACCTGATTCGTCAGCGCCTCAAGCAACGTGCCCGTGAATTGGTCCCGGTGCTGCGCGAACGCGCACCCCTGGCCGCACAGAATGGCCAACTGCCCGAAGAAACGATCCGCGACTTCCAGGAAGCCGGCTTCTTCCGCATCCTCCAGCCTGCCCGCTGGGAAGGTTACGAGCTGGAGCCGAAGGACTTCTTCGAGGTGCAGATGACCCTCGCCGAAGGCTGCATGTCCTCCGCCTGGGTGCTGGGCGTGGTGGCGATCCACAACTGGCAGCTGGCGCTGTTCGACGACCGTGCTGCCCAAGATGTCTGGGGCCAGGACTCGAGCGTGCTGATTTCCTCTTCCTATATGCCGGTGGGCAAGGTCACCCGCGTCGACGGCGGGTTCCGCCTGAGCGGACGCTGGGGGTTCTCCTCCGGCAGCAAGCACTGCCAGTGGGCTTTCCTCGGCGCCGTGGTGCCACCTGAGAAGGAAGGCGATGCGCCGGACTACCGCACCTTCCTGGTGCCACGTCACGACTACAGCATCATCGACAACTGGAATGTGATGGGCCTGGAAGCCACTGGCTCACACGACGTGCTGGTGGAAGATGTATTCGTCCCCGAGTACCGCACCCACCGCTCCCTCGACGGTTTCATGCAGAACAGCCCTGGCAATGCGGTGAACACTTCGCCGTTGTTCCGCCTGCCGTTCGGGCAGATATTCGTGCGTGCCGTATCCTCCTCCACCATCGGCGCGCTGCAAGGCGCCATTGACCTGTTCATCGAGGCCAACAAAGGCCGCGTGGGCGTCAACGATGGCCGCCGGATCATCCAGGACCCGGGCGCCCAGACCGCGCTGGCCAATGCCATGGTTACGGTGGACGAATGCCGCACGGTCCTGCTACGCAACTTCGAGATGATGATGCACCGCGCCAATGCCGGCGAGTCGCTGACCATGGCCGAGCGAGTGAAGATGCGCTACGACTCGGCCATCGTCCCGGACAAGTGCGCGCAGGCCGTCGAAGCGCTGATGTACAACAGCGGCGCCTCGACCATCTTCCGCACGCACGGCATCAATCGCGCGTTCCGGGATATCCACACAGGCCGTGCCCACGTGGCCAACTGCCCGGGCAAGTATGCCCTCAACCTAGGCGGCGTGAGCATGGGCCTGGACAGCACCGACTTCTTCCTTTGAGACACTGACCGCCCCCCTGCTGCAAGGGCGCCATTCACCAGCAAGCTGGCTCCTACACAATCGTTTTCCCTTTGTGGGATCACGCCGCACCATCGACGACGCCCGCCTCTGCGCGGGCGTTTTCGTTATTGCGAAAAGGCCATACGACGGGGCTTGCAGCCCATTCCAAGTAGTCTGTTTGGAGGATTCAGGCCCATCGTCTATCCCCCAACATGCACGCAAGACCTGGGCAGTCCAGGTTCGACTGAATCCAGAACAAGAAGGACCACGCGCATGAAATTCTCCTTGATCTACGAGGCCCAGACGATCGATTCCAGCCGTGAAGGCGACCGTCGCATCTTCGACGAAACCGTCGAACAGGCCGTACTTGCCGACAAGCTCGGCTTCGACACCTTCTGGTGCGTAGAACACACCGCCCTGACCAACTACTCGCACATGTCCGCACCGGAGACCATGCTGGCCTTCGTCGCCGGCAAGACCGAGCGTCTGGGCATCGGCCATGGCGTGGTCTGCCTGCCGCCGGCCATGAACCACCCGGTGAAGGTGGCTGAGCGCATCGCCACCCTGGACCTGCTGTCCAAGGGCCGTGTGCATTTCGGCGTCGGCAAGGGCGGCACCCAGCAGGAGTCCGGCACTTTCGGCTACGACCTGGCCACCCTGCAGCCGCAGATCGACGAGGCCATGTACCTGATCCCGAAGATGTTCGTGCAGGATGAGATCGAGCATAACGGCGACTTCGTGAAGATCCCCAAGCGTCCGATCCATCCCAAGCCTTACCAGGATCCGCACCCGCCGATGTACCTGGCGTGCACCAACACCGAGTCGCTGAAGAACGCCGGCGCACGCGGTATGGGCGCCCTGGTGCTGGGCTTCGGTGGCCCGGAAGAGATCGCCAAGAAGGTCGCCGTGTACCACGAGGCCTGGGACAACCGTGACGAAAAGGATCAGGTCGGCTTCCGCCCCAACCGCCACATCGCCGCCCTCTGCCCGGCCATCGTCCTTGACGACAACGAGAAGGCCCGCCAGATCGGCATCCGTGGCCAGCGCTACTTCATGGAGTCCCTGGCCTACTGGTACGCCGGTGGCGAGCGCCCGGATCCGGAGAAGTGGAAGGACGACACCTACATCGACGGCAACGGCCAGGCGGTGATCAAATCGCGCTTCGCCTCCGAAGAAGTCTCCGTGGACTTCTCCGACCCGACCCTGGCGATGATGAACCCGAACCATGCCTACGGCACCGTGAACGACTGCATCGGCTACGTGCAGCGCCTGATCGATGCCGGCGCCGACGAAATCCTCTTCATCTGCCAGATGGGTACCGTCCCGCAGTGGGCCCAGCTGGAAACCCTGAAGAACATCGGCGAGCACGTGATTCCCTACTTCCGCAAACAGAACGGACTGGCCTGAGCGGCGGCAGTAAGGAATTGAGAACGGGCCTTCGGGCCCGTTTTCTTTTTCAACAGTGCAACTGCCCCTACAACAGCATCATCTGCTGCCGGCAGGTAACTTATTTAGCCGACAGAAAATCCTCGATCTCGCGCGCCACCAGGCCCTGGATTCGCCACAGATTACGATCCCGGATGCCATGCTCCTCCAGCATGGTCACTGTGCGAAACAGGTACTGGGCAGCCGAGCCCCAGTGGCCGGCGGCGCGGGCCAGGACATGCGCGACGCTCTCCGGCGGCAGCTTACCGGCATAGGCATTGCCGCCACGCGCGGCCACGAAAGCCAAGGCCTTGACGACTCCGGCCTCGGACTTCACCGGAATCCAGCGTGGGACATTGGTGGGTGGATTGGCATCGATTTCCCGTTCCATCAACAGCGCCAGCTGCCTGAAGTGGTCCTGCGCCGGCAGCTTGTAGAGCATCCCCTTGCAGCTCCCGCCCCGGTCCAGCGCCAGCATCAGCGCAGGCAGCTCGCGAGTGCCACGCCAGCGCGTAAGCGTCAGGCAGAACGAGCGGTGCCAGCCATGGGCGGTGGCGCGCAGGCTCTCAACGACCTCGAATTCCGGGTTCCAGATCAGCGAGCCGTAGGCGAAGATCCAAAGATCCCTCGGCGTGTATTCCAGCAGCAGGGACTCCGCCATCGCCGCAAACTCGGCCTGGGTGTGCTCGCGAGTCCCCGGTTCCGGCCCCGGGTCAGGCTCGAAACGTTCGACTCGTGCGACCAGTTCCGCAGTCAGTCTGCGTTGTTCGATCGGTAGGATTCGCTTGTCGTCCATCTCCGCGGCTCCTGCGTCAACCACCCTCCGGCTCGCCCACAAGGGAAGTGCATCAGCCCGACTTGCGCACGATCGCCTCGGCAATGCTGGCCGGCGCTTCAGCGTAGCGGGCAAACTCCATGGAGAAGCTGGCCCGGCCCTGGGACATGGAGCGCACGTCGGTGGCGTAGCCGAACATCTCGCCCAGCGGCACTTCGGCGCGGATGATCTTGCCGGAGATGCCGTCGTCCATGCCGTGAATCAGCCCGCGCCGGCGATTGAGGTCGCCCATGATGTCGCCCATGTATTCCTCGGGCGTCACCACTTCCAGCTTCATCACCGGCTCCAGCAGCACCGCACCGCCTTTCTGCGACAGCTGCTTGGTGGCCATGGAAGCGGCGATCTTGAAGGCCATCTCGCTGGAGTCCACATCATGGAACGAGCCATCGAAGACGGCAGCCTTGAGACCGAGCAGCGGGTAGCCGGCAACCACGCCATTTTTCATCTGCTCCTCAATACCCTTCTGGATAGCCGGGATGAACTCACGGGGAATCGCCCCGCCGACCACGTCGTTGGTGAACACCAGGCCTTCCTGGCCCTCGTCCGCCGGGGCGAAGCGGATCCAGCAATGGCCGTATTGGCCGCGACCGCCGGACTGGCGGACGAACTTGCCTTCCAGTTCGCAGGTCTTGCGAATCGCCTCGCGGTAGGCCACTTGCGGCTTGCCGGTGTTGGCCTCGACGTTGAACTCACGGCGCATGCGGTCGACGATGATGTCCAGGTGCAACTCGCCCATGCCGGAGATGATCGTCTGCCCGGTTTCCTCGTCCGTCTTCACCCGGAATGAAGGGTCTTCCTGGGCCAGCTTGGCGAGGGCGATGCCCATTTTCTCCTGGTCGGCCTTGGTCTTGGGCTCGACGGCGATGGAGATCACCGGCTCGGGGAAGTCCATGCGTTCGAGGATGATCGGCTTGTTAAGGTCGCACATGGTGTCGCCGGTGGTGACGTCTTTCATGCCGATCAGCGCGGCGATGTCGCCGGCGCGCACTTCCTTGATCTCGGCGCGGTGGTTGGCGTGCATCTGCACCATGCGGCCGACCCGCTCCTTCTTGCCCTTCACTGAATTGAGCACTGCATCCCCGGAGTTCAGAACCCCGGAGTAGACTCGGATGAACGTCAGGGTACCGACGAAGGGGTCGGTGGCGATCTTGAAGGCCAGTGCCGAGAAAGGCTCGTTGTCGTCCGCGTGGCGCTCGTCCTCGCGCTCGGGATCATCCGGGTGAGTGCCACGGATGGACGGAATTTCGGTGGGCGCCGGCAGCAGTTCGACCACAGCATCCAGCACCAGCGGCACGCCCTTGTTCTTGAAGGACGAGCCGCACACGGCCGGCACGACCTCGCAAGACAGGGTACGAATGCGCAGCCCGGTCTTGATCTCCTCCTCGGACAACTCACCTTCGTCGACGTATTTGTCCATCAGGTCTTCGCTGGCCTCGGCGGCAGCTTCGATCATGTTGTTGCGCCAACGACGGGCTTCCTCCAGCAACTCGCCGGGGATCTCCTCTTCACGGACGGTGGCGCCCTGGTCCGCATCGTTCCAGTAGATGGCCTTCATGCGGATCAGGTCGATCTGGCCCTGGAAGTCTTCCTCCTGGCCGATCGGCAACTGGATCGGCACGGGCGTGTGCCCGAGGCGCCGCTTGATCTGGTCGACCACGCGCAGGAAGTCCGCACCAGCCCGGTCCATCTTGTTCACGTAGGCGATGCGCGGCACGTGGTACTTGTCGGCCTGGCGCCACACCGTCTCGGACTGCGGCTCCACGCCATCGGCGCCACTGAATACCACCACCGCGCCATCCAGCACGCGCAGGGAGCGCTCCACCTCGATGGTGAAGTCGACGTGACCGGGGGTGTCGATGATGTTGATGCGGTATTTGTCCAACTGCTTGCGCGAACCGGTCCAGAAGGCAGTGGTGGCCGCCGAGGTGATGGTGATGCCGCGCTCCTGTTCCTGCACCATCCAGTCCATGGTCGCGGCGCCATCGTGCACCTCGCCCATCTTGTGGTTCACGCCGGTGTAATAGAGCACCCGCTCGGTGGTGGTCGTCTTGCCGGCGTCCACATGGGCCACGATGCCGATGTTGCGGTAATGGCTGATAGGCGTTGTGCGGGACATGGCGTTCACCTCCGTGCGGGTTCATGGAATGGGGCAAACCTGTATCGGCAAGTCACAGCTCTCCCGACGGGGCCGGACAGGCTTCGCGGGGAAACGGCGGATTCGTCGGAAGCGGCAGCAACTGCCGGAACACCGGTCAGCCTCGGCCGGAGGATCTTGCCCACGGGGCGCACGCAGCCCCCTGGCCGGCGCACCTTTTCATTAACGCTAGCACCGCCTGCACAAATCGACCGCACGAGAGCCAGCCGCTCATCCGGTGCCTGGTTGGCAGGTCGTTAGTCTGATCAGACGATGTATCGCAGCGCCGCCCGGAGCAAGGTCTGCGGGCCTGAGCGCGCCTGTGCGCCGGCAGCCCGATCACAACAACAGCCGAACGAGGGCCCCTGACAGTGGAAAAAATCATCTACACCCTTTGGCGCTACCAGCAGACCAGCCGCGAGGCATTCTCCGAGAACCTGCGTGGTGAGATAGCGGAACAACTTTTCAGCCTGGGCGGACGCGGCCTGCAGGTGAACCTGGCGGATGCCGATGTGGACCCTGCCGCTGGCCTGCGCCAGGAAAACAACCGCCCGCTGCCGGATGCCACCCTGTCGCTCTGGGTCGACAGCGCCAATGACGAGGTGCGCAAACCCTTCGACCAGGTCCTGGCTGGCGTGACTAGCCGCCTGGCGGCCTACCTGGTGACCGAGTCGGTGGCGATTCGCAACACCCGCTTCCCGACTACGCCCGGCCAGCGTACCCACGGTTTCGCCCAGATCGCCTTCCTCACCTGCCCGCCGCGCCTCACTCGCGACGCCTGGCTGGACATCTGGCGCGGCCATCACACCCGTGTGGCCATCGATACCCAGGACAACTTCGCCTACGTGCAAAACCTGGTGGTACGCCGCCTGACCCATGGCGCGGCCCAGCTGGATGCAATCGTCGAAGAATGCTTCCCGCCAGCCGCCATGACCGATCCGATGGCGTTCTTCGACGCGGTCGGTGACGAGGAGAAATTCCAGAAAAACCTGGCCGCCATGATGGACAGCTGCAACCGCTTCATCGACTTCGACAAGATCGATGTGCTGCAAACCAGTCAGTACGTACTGAAGACTGCTTCGGCCTGATCCCGGCCCGGCGCAAGCTGGCCGGGGGTGTTGCGTGACTCGCGACACCTCCGGCCCGCCGATGCCTGGGGTCAGGTGATACTGCTCAGGAAACCGCGGAACTCCTGCTCCGAATATCCGCGCAACGTCTGAGTCCTGACGTTACCCAACGAAGCTGTTTTCAGAAGCAAGGTAACGGCAGCCTCCTCTGGCCCCTCGACGATCAACACCAGATCATAATTGCCGACGGTCCAGTACACCGCCTTCACGGAAATGCCCATCTGTTCAGCCATAGCCTTGAACGCTGCGGCCCGGTCCGGGGAAGCCTTGACGTTGCGGATGCCTTGGTCGGTAAAACTCGCCAGCGTGATGAATGTAGCCATGATTTCGCTCCTGTTCGGATTGCAGGGCGACGGTCCACGGTTCGGAGGCCACTTCAGGGAAGAAGGCCGCCACTCTTCCAACTCTGCGAACCTCCATCGTGTAGGCATAGCAGCCCCGGAGCGAGACACTTGACCACTTATCCCCTGGCTGCCGGGCAGGTTCGGGCCGCGGACCTATACTTCTATCCCCGGCCGACCTGCGGCGCATGCACAGGCCTGTGCCGCAACCGTGGCCGCCACAATGGCAGGCCCCCAGCCAGCCACCTGAATGGAGGTTGATCATGGCAATCCGCATTGGCGACGAAGCCCCTGACTTCACCGCCGAAAGCACTGAGGGAACCCTGCACTTCCACGAGTGGATCGGTGACAAGTGGGCCATCCTCTTTTCCCACCCGAAGGACTTCACCCCGGTCTGCACCACCGAACTGGGCTATATGGCCCGGCTCAAGCCCGAATTCGACAAGCGCAACACCAAGGTAGTGGGACTCTCCATCGACCCGGTCAGCGACCACCGCAAGTGGGTGGGTGACATCGAGGAAACCCAGGGTTGCGCGGTGAACTATCCGCTGATCGGCGATGAAAACCTGGTGGTGGCCAAGCTCTACGACATGATTCATCCGAACGCCAGCGCCGGCCCACGTACCGCCGTGGACAACGCCACGGTTCGTTCGGTGTTCATCGTCGGCCCGGACAAGAAGGTCAAGGCCATGCTGGTCTACCCGATGAGCGCCGGGCGCAACTTCGACGAAGTGTTGCGTCTGCTTGATTCACTGCAGCTGAATGCCAAACACACCGTGGCCACCCCAGTGAACTGGCGACCGGGCGATGAGGTAATCATCCCCACCTCGGTGTCCGACGAAGACGCGCACAAGAAATATCCACAGGGCTTCAAGACCCTCAAGCCCTACCTGCGCTACGTCGACCAGCCGGAGTAACGCCCATCCCCTCCTCCGCCTTCGGGCGGAGGAGCGGGTGCAGCTGCCTATACTCTCCTGCATGGTCAGCGCCACATTCCGCTTCTATGAGGAGCTCAACGACTTCCTGCCCGCCGAACGGCGGCGGCAGGCCTTCACCTGCCCCTGTGCGCGGGCGGCGACGGTCAAGCACATGATCGAAGCCCTTGGCGTGCCCCACACCGAAGTGGAACTGGTGCTGCTCAATGGAGAATCCGTAGGCTTCGAGCGGCTGATCCTCGATGGCGACCGGGTGGCCGTCTATCCCAAGTTCGAGGCGCTGGACATCAGCCCGCTGCTCAAAGTCCGCTCCCAGCCGCTACGGCTGCTGCGCTTCATCGCAGATGCCCACCTGGGTGGCCTGGCCAGCCTGTTGCGGATGAGCGGCTTCGATACCCTCTACGACAACGCCTTCGAGGACGGTCAGATCGCCGAGATGGCCGCCCAGCAAGGGCGCATCGTGCTGACCCGGGACCGCGAACTGCTCAAGCGCCGAATCATCAGCCACGGCTGCTACGTGCATGCCCTGAAACCAGCGCTGCAACTACGCGAACTGTTCGAACGACTGGACCTCGCCCGCAGCGCCAAACCGTTCAGCCTCTGCCTGCACTGCAATCGGCCACTCTCCGACATTGCCCCGGAACTGGCCCGACCAAGGGTGCCGCCCCGCGTAGGCGCGCTTTATTCGCGCTTCCTCATCTGCGTCAACTGTGACCGCCTGTACTGGGAAGGCTCTCACTGGCGCAGCATGTGCGACTTGCTCAAACCGCTCCTGGACGGGGGGAACTCGGGCTGAGCAGCGCGTTCCTTTACCCACAAAGACCGTGGATGAAGCTGTGGATAACCTGTAAGGCGATGGCCAAGAGCCACAATCCGCGGGGGCTGACTTTGGATGGGTCAATTTATGAGCGATACCATGCAGTTGCCCGGATGGTCTGGGCGGTGGATCCTATGTTCGAGAGCAAGCCCGGAGGTAATCCGGAATGGCCTTGCCGCGGTCGCTGCTCTAAGCTGCCGGCTTCCTTCTGAACCACCGATCAAGGCACGCCATGACCCAGACACCGAAAGACCCGCTGCATGGCGTCACGCTGGAAAAACTGCTCAACGAACTGGTAGCCCGCTACGGCTGGGACGGGCTGGCCAAGCGCATCGATATCCGTTGCTTCAAAAGCGACCCCAGCATCAAGTCCAGCCTGGCCTTCCTGCGCAAGACGCCTTGGGCACGCGAAAAGGTCGAGGCCTTGTTCATCCAGTTGCGTCAGCGCCAGGGCTGAATCCGCCTGCACTCAATGGCCGGGCACAGGCACGGGCAGCTCTGTAGCACAGACTTGGGTTGGCGCTTTGCCTGGTGGGCGCGAGCTCATTCGCCCCCACACAACATCAACACATGCCAATTCGTCCTACGAGTCCTGCAGCGCTTGACCGCGTTCACCAGATCAGTAATCCGACGAAGATGGCAAAACGCCTTACCGCTGACATTTACCCTTCGCGTGTGCTGATCTTTAGTCATGTGATGACGATGTGCGCATTCTCGAAAAACGAGTTGCAGGACCGTAACCGTCAAGCTTGTTGCGCTTGAGCAAGAAGCATCCATGATGCCGACCATTCATGGCATGCGGAAAGCGCAAAACTGCGAGGGGGGAGGTGGTTATGAAAGATGAAAGGCAACAAGTGGAGACCTCGGGCATACCCTTCTGAACCGGCAGCCAGCGGTAAAGCAAGACGTTCGTTTCTGAAACTCTCAGCGGCGGCAATCGCCGCTCCGTTGCTCCCCTGGTCCCGCGATAGCGAACCCGAAGAATGGGTCACCACCCCCCAACCGATCTTCCCTCCCAGCCCGGCCACCCGGCCATGGATGGAAGAACTGCCCCCCACAATCACTCCGATCGCCCCCGTCACAGCTCTGAGCCCTGCCCCCACCGTGCAGGCCAATGTCGCAGCGGGTGAAGCCGGCCGGTCGCCGCACCAGCGCTACGATGAGCTGATTGCCGCACGGGGCGCACCGGAACTCTATGAACTGAAGGTGGTGGAGAACAATCAGTGGATTACCCATCCTGACCTGCCGCCACAAAAGGTCTGGGCGTACCGAGGGGGCAACCCGGACGCCACCGTGCCGGCCACCATCTTCGCCCGCTATGGCAAGCCGATCCTTTGCCGCATCCACAACGAACTGCCATCGGATCACGTCGGCTTTGGCACCCCGGAAATCTCCACCCACCTGCACAACCTGCATGTCGGCTCGGAAAGCGACGGTTTCCCAGGGGACTACTACAGCAGGAACAAGGCAGGCCCGACCCTCGACAAAACAGGGCCATTCGCGGGCAAAGGCCACTTCAAGGACCACTTCTACCCCAACATCTACGCGGGCTACGACCAGATGCAGAATAGCATCGGCGATTATCGCGAAGCCTTGGGAACGCTGTTCATCCATGACCACACCCTGGACTTCACTGCCCCAAACGTCTATCGCGGCCTGATCGGGTTCTATTTCCTTTTCGACCACATCGACTCAGGCCAGGAAGATGATCCCAACCCGAGCGCGCTGAGGTTGCCGGGCCATCCCTACGACTATCCGTTGGCCTTTGGTGACCGGCGCTTTACGCCTCTCCCGGATGGCCAGTTGTTCTACGACCAGTTCCACGTGGAGGGGGTGCTGGGCGACAAGGTAGTCATCAACGGCAAGATCGAGCCAGTGCTGCGCGTTGCCGCCCGCAAGTACCGCCTGCGCTTGCTCAACAGCGGCCCCAGCCGCTTCTACGAGTTCTATCTGGTGAACTCGAGCGGTACCGTGCAGCGATTCACCTACATCGCCAACGACGGCAACCTGCTGCCCGAGGCACTCTTCAACCAGAGCAAGGTCCGCCTCGGCGTGGCCGAGCGCGCCGACATCGTGGTGGATTTCTCCAGGTACCCGATCGGCACCGAGCTCTTTCTGGTCAACCGGCTTCGCCAGGAAAGCACTCGCAAGCCAAAGGATGTGAGATCTCCCGGGACGCGGGTGCTGAAGTTCATCGTCGACCGCTACCCGCCAACACAGGACGTCAGTCAGGTTCCGAGGTACCTCCGGCCGATGCCGGACCTGCCGACTGCAGAAGAAATCGCCAAGCTACCGGTGCGACGCTGGGAGTTCGATCGCAAGAACGGCCTCTGGATGATCAACCAGCAACTGGTCAACGTATTGGCTCCCCGCCTGACACTGAAAAAGGGGGATTACGAAGTCTGGGAATTCATCGGAGCCGGCGGTGGCTGGTCCCACCCCATCCATGTTCACCTCGAGGAGGGCATCATCCTTGCCAAGTTCGTCGACGACGTCCAGGTACCTATCCCGCCGCACGAGCGTGGCCGCAAGGATGCCTTCGTGCTCGACCAGACCATGACCATCAGAGTGTTGATGCGCTTCCGCGACTTCCAGGGGAAGTACGTAATGCACTGCCACAACGTGATCCATGAAGACCACGCGATGATGCTGCGCTTCGACATCAAGGCCGATGACCAGTGAGGCCCGGCTCGGAGAAACGCCATGAACACACGCAGAGATCTATTGGCCGGTGCAGGTCTGATTGGCGCCGCCACGCTCGGCTGGGCCGCCTGGCGCGGTGTCGGCGAGGCGACGAAGCACAATCGCGACACGACTACCAGCCGCAGCCGGCTGCCGAACCCGCCACTGCTGACCCATGAGGGCAAGACGGTACGCTTCTACGACTATCTGATACGCGGCAAGGTGGTTGCCATCAACATGATGTACACGTCATGCACGGGCACCTGCCCAACTGCTACAGCGAACCTCCTGCAGGTGCAGAAAATGCTGGGCAAGCGCATCGGGCGTGATGTCTTCATGTACTCGATAACCCTGCAGCCCGAGCTGGACACACCGCAAGCCCTGAAGGACTACGCCGAGCGCAACAAGGTAGCGCCCGGCTGGTTGTTTCTGACGGGTTCGCCAGCCGATATCGAACAACTACGCCGTAGCCTCGGTTTCTACGACCCCGACCCGCAGGTCGACGGCGACAAGGCCACCCATTCCGGCATGTTGCGTATTGGCAACGACGCCTTCGATCGCTGGACCATGGCACCTGCCCTGGGCGCTCCAGAACAGATCCTCGCCACCATCGACCACGTCGATGAAGATGTCCCGCGGGGAGCTTAGGGAAGGATGCACTGATTGTGGGGGAGGCGATCGATCTGTCTTGCCCCTTCGCGAATGGATTCGCTCCCAGCGGTAAATCCAGGCGCTCACAACGGCATGCGTGTTCGGCGCGATTGCTGGCCAAGCGGTGTCGCAGCAGGCTGACGGATCAGCGCGGCGCGCCATTGGGCGCAGGTGAGCGCATCGGCTTCCTGCAGCAGCGCCACCTTGCCGGCCACCAGCGTGGCGACCGGCACGCCGTCACGGAACAACAGGCGATTGCCTGCCAGGGCCGGCACCTTGGTGCCATTGAGCAGGGTGCCCAGGAGGTTCAGCGGATCACTCGCGCAGAGCCCGATCAACGCGCCCTCCCCCGGCCGCTTGCGGATCTCGCGCAGCAGCCCGACAGCTTCCGGCAGAGCGAACTGCTCGCCCGATATCCCCGCCACGAAACGCCCTCCGCGAATCTCGCCCCGCGCCTCCAGGCGGTGATAGACCCGTAGCAGGTCGCGCCAGGGTGGCAGCCAGTCGGCCTCCCGTTCCAGCAGGCGCCAGCAGACCACACCGTACCGGCGGAGCAAGGTGCGCGCGACATGCTCCAGCGCCTCAGCCGGAACCTTGCCTGGAGGCGTCTCAGCGCGCCCGCGCAGCAGGGCCCAGCGCCCGGCATCCTGCATATTGGCCAGGGCCAGCCGCGCACGTCGGTCGTGGCGACTGCGCCGGGCCGCCGGCAACAACAATGAGCGCAATCCGGCAAAGCTGTCGGCGTTGGCCAGGCCGAGGGCGACCAGTTCGCCCAGGCAGTCCTCCAGTTCGCTGCGCAGCAGGTGCGCCTCGTCCATCAGTTCGTCGAAGAACAACGCTCCCTGCCCCGCCAACACTTCGCGCACCCGTCCGGCGCGAGCGGAGAGCTGCTGTTCAGGTGCATCCAGCAGGCAGGCACGCCACAGGCCCAGGCTCTTGCGTGGCAACAGCACGATGGGGGTTCCGCGTACCGGCCCCACCGCGGCCTTGCCCCGTCCGCCCAGGCGGCACCAGACCACTCGACCGGCCCGGCACAGGTCGTCGAGCCAGTTGATACCGTAGTCGGCCACCCGGCTGGGCAATATCTCGCTCTCCCAGGCGCCAGCCGCCGCCTGGAAACCTTCCAGCTGCCCCAACACACCGGCCAGCGCCTCGGCGCCACGCACCTGCGCTGCAGGCGCGACGCGCTGCCAGTCGAACAAGAAGCGCATGAAATCCGCCCGCTCCACCGGCTCGATCTCGCGGCGCAGGCGCTTGACCGTGTAGCGGTGGATGCGCGCCAGCAGATGCCGCTCGCACCACTCCTCCTCCACCGCGCCGGGGGTGAAGCGACCGCGCAGCACATAGCCCTCGCGCTCCAGGCTGGCCAGGGCGAAAGCGACGACCGAAGAGGGTTGAAGCAAATCATCCGCCAAGCGCTCCAGAGTCAACGGGCCAAAGCCGCCAAGCCGGGCACGCACCAGCTCCAGCAGCGCAGGCTCCGCTTCCCAAGGGTTGGTGAAACCCTCGGGCGCGGTGATGGCCGGCTTGAACACCGCTTGTGGATAAAGCGCCTGTAACTGGCACAGCCGCTCCGCCGCCAACCAAAGCGCCGGCTTGTGCTCTATGTTCAGGCAGGTGGCGCGCCGGGTCTTGGTCAGCTTCACCAGCCAGTCGACCCAACCGGCATTGGCGCTCGACTCATCCACACGGACGCAGCCCAGCGCCAGCAACGCCTCGTGCATCTCGTCGGCGTCACGCACCAATGGCCAGGCCTCCTCCCGCACCGCCGCCACCGCATCGGCGTCCAGTGCGCCGAGATCGTCGGCGGATTCCGGGTCGGTCCAGCGACGGCTCTGCACCGCCTGCGTCCGCCGTTCCTCCAGCGGCGCATCGTCGAGGAAGGCGTAGGGCCGAGCACTGAGGATTTCTCCCGCCAGGGCCGAGGGCGCCGGCAGGTCGCGGGCGACCAGTTGCACCTCGCCGTTCTCCATGCGCCGCAACAGGGCCAGCCAGCCCTCGGCGTCCATGGCCTCGTGCAGGCAGTCGTCGAGCGTTTGCGCCACCAGCGGGTGATCGGGGATCTCACGCTCGCCCACCAGGTTCTCCTGGCAGGCCACCTGGTCGGGAAAGACGCTGGCCAACAGGTCTTCGCTACGCATGCGCTGGATCTGCGGCGCCACCTTGCGGCCACCGCTGAAGCGCGGCAAAGCCAGGGCGGTGGAAGCGTTCCAGCGCCAGCGCGCGCCGAACAGCGGCGCATCCAGCAGCGCCTGGATCAGCACATGCTCGGCGCTGTTGGAATGCAGGTAGCGCCAGACCTCATCCAGTGCAAAGCTGTGGCTGGTGGACAGCGAAAGGATCAGTGCATCTTCCGTTGCCGCCGCCTGCAGCTCGAAGTTGAAACTGCGGCAGAAGCGCTTGCGCAGCGCCAGCCCCCAGGCGCGATTGATGCGGCTGCCGAACGGCGAATGGATGATCAGCTGCATGCCGCCGGATTCGTCGAAGAAGCGCTCCATCACCAGACGCTGCTGCGTCGGCAAGGCCCCCAGCGATGCCCTGGCCCGCGCCAGGTATTCCACTATCTGCCGCGCCGCCGCCTCGCTGAGGCCGATCTGCTCACGTAACCAACTCACCGCGCGCTCGGATAGCTCCTCTCGCCCCTCGGGGGAGGGGCTGAGGGTGGGGAATTCCCGAGCCTGCCCGGACGCTCCGAGCAATCGCTCCACCTCCCCCCTCAAACGCGCCACGCCCGCCGACAGCTCATCACTACGCCCCGGCGCCTCACCCAACCAGAACGGAATAGTCGGCGGCTGGCCCTGGGCGTCCTCCACCCGTACCCGCCCGGGCTCCACCTTGAGGATGCGATAGGACTGGTTGCCCAACTGGAAGATGTCCCCGGCGATGCTCTCTACCGCGAAATCCTCATGCACGCTGCCCACGGTCAACCCCTGGGGCTCCAGCAATACGCTGTAATCGGCGGTTTCGGGGATGGCGCCGCCGGAGGTGATGGCGGTCAGCCGAGCCGCACGGCGCCCGCGCAGCCGATGGTTCACCGCATCCCGGTGCAGGTAGGCGCCACGTACGCCACGACGGCCCGTGTAGCCCTCGGCGAGCATCTTCACCAGGGCATCGAAACTGGCACGTGGCAGGTCGGCATAGGGCGCGGCGCGGGTCATCAGTTGATAGAGCTCGTCCTCGCCCCACTCCTGCAACGCCACCTCCGCGACCATCTGCTGGGCGAGCACGTCCAACGGCGCATGGGGAATCACCAGGGCGTCCAGCTCATCACGGCGTACGCAGTCGAGCAGCGCCGCGCATTCGATCAGGTCATCCCGCGATTGTGGGAACAACCGTCCCTTGGGCGTGCCACCCACGCTGTGGCCGGAACGCCCAACGCGTTGCAGGAAGGCGGCGATGCTGCGCGGCGAACCCAGTTGGCAAACCAGCTCTACCTCGCCAATGTCGATGCCGAGCTCCAGCGATGCGGTGGCCACCAGCACCTTCAGCTCACCGCGCTTGAGGCGCTGCTCGGCATCCAGGCGCAGCTCACGCGCCATGCTGCCATGGTGGGCGGCGACCACAGCATTGCCCAACCGCTCGGACAGGTGCCTCGCCACGCGCTCCGCCAATCGCCGGGTGTTCACGAACACCAACGTCGTTCGGTGCTGCATCACGAGTTCGGCGAGGCGGTCGTAGACCTTCTCCCACACCTCATTGCTCATCACCGCTTCCAGCGGCAACGGCGGCACCTCGATCGCCAGATCGCGCTTGCGGCTGTAGCCAACGTCGACGATGGCGCAGCCAAACGCCTCCCGCCCGCCAGCTCCGGATGGGGGAAGCGCCGCTCCATCCCGCTGCCCCATGAGGAACCGCGCAACCGCCTCCACCGGCTTCTGCGTAGCGGACAGGCCAATACGCTGCAACCGCCGACCGCACAATGCCTCCAGCCGCTCGACGCTGAGCATCAGGTGGCTGCCGCGCTTGCTGCCGGCAATCGCATGTATTTCATCGACGATCAGACTGCGGCAGCCGGCCAGCATCGCCCTGCCCGAGTCGGAGCCAAGCAGGATGTAGAGGGATTCCGGCGTGGTGACCAGGATATGCGGCGGCCGCTTGCGCATCGCGTTGCGCTCGGCCTGGGTGCTGTCGCCGGTGCGCACCGCCGTGCGAATATCCACATCCGCCAGGCCCTGGCGCGCCAGCTCGGCGCGGATGCCGGCCAACGGCTCCTCCAGGTTGATGCGGATGTCATTAGAAAGCGCCTTGAGCGGCGATACATAAACCACAGTGCAGCGGTCCTGCAGGCCGCCCTGTTCCAGCCCCTCATGCACCAGTTCGTCGATGGCGGCGAGGAAGGCTGTGAGCGTCTTCCCCGACCCCGTCGGCGCCGCCACCAGCGTGCTGCGCCCGGCGCGCAGCAACGGCCACGCCTGCGCCTGGGCCTCCGTAGGCGCCGCGAAAGTCGCACTGAACCAGGCCGCGACGGCGGGGTGAAATCCCGCCAGCGCCGTTACGCTGGAGGTTGGCGGGGAAAGTATTTGAGTCATGCGCTCAAATATGGGCGCGAGAGGTGGCGGCCTCAAGGTCCGCTGATCGTTGAGGCAACCAGGTGGAAAGTCGAATGCGTCCGCTCAACGGTATCCACGGTTGTCAGATAGCGGACGACGCATTTTCGATCAGCGCCATGCGGGCCCATTCTTACGGGCTTCGGTGCTGTGGCATACGCCACACTGGGCAGCAAACAGGGACTGACCCTGGGTAGCCTCGCCTTGGTCCAGGACCAACGGCGAGGCCAGCAGCAGGCTGGCAGCGAGCAGTTGCTTGCGAAGCATGATATTTCCCACACATGAAAAGGCCTCGCCGGGTTCACCCCAACGAGACCTTGGTGCCTTTAGAACTTGTTGGCGAGGTCGATGCCCGACTTGCCCGGAGCCAGGATGTTGTTCGGGTCCAGGGCCCGCTTGATGGCATGCTCCACCTTGCGCTTGACGGTACCGTAGCTCTGCGCCACGCGCTCCTGGAACGCTGTGTTGACACGGTATACGGCATAACCGTGCTTCTCGAACTCATCCAGCAGTTCGGCGAAGCAGGCGTTGGCACGCTTGGTTTCCTCGGGGTTGGTGCGGTCGTACAGCACATCGATCACGTGGTGCATGTCGCGCCAGCCGACAATGAACTCGCCGACGTAGTCCAGGCCGTACTTGTTGAGGACCTTCTTGGCCAGCGCCTGCTGCTTCTCGCACTCGCTGCCGCGGGCCTGGCTCACCGGCGCGAACCACATGGAACCGCCGCCCCCACGCCAGTTGTACAGGCCGAATTCCTGCAGGTTCGGCACGCCGGACATCAGCTCGGCGCGGTACTTGAACGGCTGGGTATCGCCGGCTTCTTCCTGGGTGACGATCTTGCCCTTGCCCAATTGCTTCAGGGCACCGGTGACGATATTCCAGTTCACGTCGACCTGTTCCTGGGTGCCGTACAGGGCGGCGTAGACGTTCCAGGCACCGAGGTTCTTGTCCTTCTGGATTTGCTTGAGGATGGCATCGGGGGTCGCGCCCGGCTCGGTGGTGTAGTCCGAGCGGCGGGTGTTGCAGGTCGAGGCCTCCCAGAGGACGCCGGCGATCACCACGGAGTTCGGGATGACCTGGGCGATACGCAACGGACGAATGAATTCGACGATCTCAGCGATGTCGGTCTCGTTCTCGAACTTGATCTCGAACGGCTTGAACACCGGCGGTTTCGGCATCAGCCAGAAGCCCATCTTGGTGCAGATGCCGTAGTTGGCCTGGGTGAACATGCCATCCAGGGTTGGACCGTAACCCCACTTGAACACCTGCCAGGCGTTGTCGCCTTTCACGCCGCCCATGCCGGTGCGATACACATCACCGTTGGCCAGCACCAACTCCATGCCGCACTGCATGAGGAAGTGTTCACCGTAGGGGGTGTAGCCCACGCCACGGTCCATGGTGTTGCCCAGCGGGCCGGCGATGGCCGACGGCGCGGAGAATGACAGCATCAGCGGCAGGTTGTTTTCCTGCAGGTAGTCGTACAGCTGCTGGTAGGTCACGCCTGGCTCGACCAGGGCGGTGCACAGGTCCGGGTCGACGTGGAGGATCTTGTTCATCTTCTTCAGGTCGAGGATCACCTGGCCGCGCTGGCCCGGTGCCGCCGAGCCGTAACCGAAGTTGCGGCCGGTGGAGATGGTCCATACCGGGATCTTGTGCTCGTTGCAGATTTTCACCACGCCCTGCACCTGCTCGACGCTGGTGGCGGTGACGGCGGCGGACGGCGCGTGTTCGGCGTTATCCACTGCCATCATGATCTTGCCGTAGGGGATCAGTTGCTCGTCCTTGACCAGGACGTTCTCCTCGCCCAGCAGCTTGCGGAATTTGCTGAGCGCTTGCTGGAAGTTGGCGTCATCCACGCCGCGTGGGAGCAAGGAACTCTTGTTTTGCTCGGTCATTTGAATTAGCTCCTTCAAGCCTCGATCGAGAACGAAACGAAATTGCCGGTCAGCGGCGACTGGCGGCTGACAATCAGCGGTGCCTGCCCGGTATGGGTGGTCCCCAGCATGGCCAGGCTGTATCCCAGGGTGGCGGCCCACTGATCTGAACCGGCCTTGCTGCGCGCGGCCGCGGTCAGATGGAGGGGCGGCTGGTGGCCGTGGGGGCGCTGCTCGGTGAGATTGAATCCGGTGCCACAGGCGTTGAGCTGGAGGCCCAGCTGCATAGCGCAGCCATGGGCGGCGTCGGCGCTGAGCAGGCGGTGCTGCGAGGCACTGACGTTAGCGCTGTGCTGGCCGAGCCACTGCACGCGAGCACCGCTGCTGCGGGCCAGGTCCACGATCAGTGCAGCGCTGGCGTCATCCACCAGGCCGATGATGCGTTGCGGTTTGCCGCTCAGCAGGCGTTTTTCCAGCGCCAGGATGAAGTCCAGACTAAGGTCCGTGCGCTCTACGGTGACCGTCCTGGCAGCCGGGCTGGAGGCAATGCCCTCGAGGAAGGCGGACCCGGCCGCCGCTTCGTTGACCAGCACCAGGGTCGGGGCAATCCGGGATGCGGGAGCTGCCATGGCGTTGGCCAAGTACAGGTTGGAGCTGCCCATGGCAACACCGACCAGGCCGCCCAGAGCCATGCCTTTGAGCACGGCACGACGTTCGACGTTCATGCTGCGCTCCTCAGGGTTTGGCCGCGGGTGCAGGCGCTTTGGAGATGTACTCGGCGACCTGCTGAAGAGCCTTGTCATCGATGAACGAGGCCGGGAAGGCCGGCATGGCGCGGAAACCGCTGCGCACGACGGCGGTAATGTACTGCGGCGGCAGTTGGCGCCCCTTGATCACGGGGCCCACAGTGCTTTCGTGGCAGTGGCCGCAGACCTTTGCGTAGACGTTTTCGCCATTTTTCCAGACGCCGTCGCCATCGGCGGCGGCATGGCCTGCCAGCAGGGTGAATGGCAGGGCAAGACAGGCCGCAAGGGACCTTTTCACAGCTGAGCTGTTGAGGAGTGAGGACATTTCGTACTCCGTTTTTTATTGGGGGGCGGGTTAATCGGAAGCCGGTCTCGGATCAGAACGGATAGGGCCGGGGAGCGTGCTGCAGGGTGATCCAGTGATCCGTGGTGAATTCCTCGATCGCCCAGTCGCCGTTGAAGCGGCCGAGGCCCGAGTTCTTCTCGCCACCAAACGGGGCGTTGGGTTCGTCGTTGACCGGGATGTCGTTCACGTGGGTCATGCCGGCATGGATGCGCTGGGCGAACTGCACACCACGCTCCAGGCTGGAGGTGAACACCGCGCTGGAGAGGCCGTACTCGCTGTTGTTGGCCAGTTCCAGGGCATGCTCGGCGTCGCGGGCGGACTGGATGCCGACCAGCGGACCGAAGATTTCCTCGCGGGCGATCTCCATGTCCGGGGTGACATCGCCGAACACGTGTGGCGGCATCACGTTGCCCGTAGGCTCGCCGCCGACCAGCAACGTGGCGCCTTCGGCTTTGGCGGTGGCGACTTTCTCCTGCAGACCGGCCAATTGCTTGGCGTTGATCACGGGGCCGACCACGGTCTCGGGCTTGCGCGGGTCGCCGCAGGGCAGCGCCTTCACGCGCTCGACGAAGCGGCGGGTGAACGCCTCCAGCAGCGGCTGCTCGACAATGATGCGATTGATCGCCATGCAGATCTGACCCTGGTGCAGGAATTTGCCGACCACGGCCGCACTCACGGCCTGTTCAACGTCAGCGTCGGCCAGGACCACGAACGGGCTGTTGCCACCCAGTTCCAGGGCCACATGCTTGAGATGTTCACCGCCGCTGGCGATGCGGCCGATGTTGCGGCCGACCTGGGTCGAGCCTGTGAAGGAGATAAAGGCCGGAACCGGGTGCTCGACGAAGGCATCGCCGATTTCCGCGCCGGAGCCAACCACTACGCTGAGCACCCCCGCCGGCAGGCCGGCTTCTTCGAAGATATGAGCCAGCAGCAGGCCGCCGGTTACCGGAGTGTCGCTGGCTGGCTTGACCACCACTGCGTTGCCCAGCGCCAAGGCCGGAGCCAGGGAACGGGCGGTCAGGTGCAGAGGGAAGTTCCACGGGCTGATGACACCAATCACGCCCAGTGGCGCGCGATACACCCGGCTTTCCTTGCCTGGAATGTTCGAGGCGACGATGCGGCCGTGCACGCGGTTCGGCAGGCTGGCCGACTCCAGGGTGATGGCGCGTGCGGCGCCCCATTCGATCTGCGCCTTGATCCGGGTGCTACCCGACTCGCGGATGATCCAGTCGATGATCTCCTCACGACGCTCGTCGAAGATCCGGACGGCGTTGAGCATTACCTGGGCCCGCTCGGCGGGCGCCTTCGCGGCCCATTCGGCCTGGGTCTCACGCGCCGTGCGGTAGGCGGCGTCGAGATCCTCGCGGTTAGCCAGAGTGATCTGCAGCAGGCTTTCCTGGGTGAAGGGGTCGAACACTTCCAGCTGACGACCGGCGCTACCGGCGCGCCATTGTCCGGCGAGCGGCTGCAGTTCAAGGTTCTGATAGGCAGGGCGACTGGTGTTCATGGAGCTCTCTCTTGTTTGGTCGAATGGCCGCAGGCAAGCAGCAGGGGGAACCGGCCAACGGGCTTCCGGTGGATGTGAAGGTACGCAGAGGCAAAGCGTCAGACTTGGAGCGAGTGCATCCAGGCCGAGCCATGGCCTGCACAATCGGATACCAACAACATAGTTGCTGAGTCGGTCAGGTGACCTGAGTCAGAGAGGGATTCGGCAGTGTTCATGCAGTCGTCACCTGGTTGTCGTTATCTGTAGTGCTTGCCGAAATGTCTTTAACAACTATCGTGCCAGACCGGTGTTAATATTTTTTCTTTTAAAAACAATAGCTTATAATTACTTACAGACATGACGAGGCGCCGCCACCTGAATTACGTGGCAGCTGTGCGGAAAATTCTGCAGAGAAGTATTTGCGCTGAAGAAAGTTCAACGCCGGACGAGTGGAAAACTCGGTGCGATTATCGGGCGGCGAACTTGGCTGGCTGGTTGCCCGGCGATTGACCCGCATTGAGGCGTGAGCATACTGAAATACTATTTTCCTGCCGCGTACTTATGACCATGACTCGTGCAACTTCCAGCAAGCCTGGCCGGGCGTTAGGGGAGGAGTTCCTCAAGCAGATGCTCGGCCAGCAGAAGCGCCTGCTCGTCGACCGTGCCAGTCAGTTCGGTGCCACGGGCCTGCCTTCGGCCGAGCAATTGGCTGAAACCGTCGCTTTCGCCCCACAGGACGGGAATATCTGGCTGTGCGGCCAGCGGATGATGTTGTTGCAGGGAGCGGCTTTTGGCGCCATCCGCCGCGAGTTGATCGAGGCGCTGGGTTTCGACAAGGCGCGCGGCTTGCTGACGCGTATCGGTTGGCAGGCCGGTGCCCGCGATGCCGCCCAGGTCAGCGCACGCTGGCCGGAAGGCGATCACGCCAGCCTGTACAGCGCCGGACCACGCCTGCACATGCTCGAAGGCATGGTCAACGTCGAGGTGGTGCGCTTCGAGATCGACTCCAGCATCGGCCACTTCTATTCGGAGTTCTTCTGGCACAACTCACTGGAGGCTGATGAACACATCGCTCTCTATGGGTTGGGCAGCGAGCCCGCTTGCTGGATGGAAGTAGGTTACGCCAGTGGCTACGCATCTTCGCTGCTCGGGCGCCTGGTGGTTTTTCGCGAGGAGCAGTGCCGTTGCATGGGGTATTCGGCCTGTCGCATTGTCGGCAAGCCCGCCGAGCAGTGGGAGGACCTCGACGTCGACTTGGCCTACCTGGATGCCGATGATTTCCTGAGCCGCAGCACCTACGGCTCAGGTGGCGAAACCGAAATCGCCCAACTCGAGGAGGCATCCGACGATCAGGTCATCGTGGGGATTTCCGCAGCCTTCGTCGCTGCCACCCAGCAGCTCTATCGTGTGGCGCCAACCCAGGCGACCGTTCTGCTTACCGGGGAGTCGGGGGTAGGCAAGGAACTGTTCGCCCGTACGCTGCACCAGGCCAGCCCCCGCCGTAACACACCGCTGGTGGCGCTCAATTGCGCAGCCCTGCCGGAAAACCTGGTGGAGGCCGAGCTGTTCGGCGTAGAGCGCGGCGCATTCACCGGGGCTGAACGCTCGCGTCCGGGGCGATTCGAGCGGGCCCATGGAGGTACGCTGTTTCTCGATGAAATCGGCACCCTCAGTCTCAGTGCGCAGAGCAAGATCCTGCGGGTGTTGCAGGAGGGCGAGATCGAGCGAGTCGGTGGCACCACATCGATCAAGGTTGACGTGCGGGTGATCGCCGCCACCAACCTGGACCTGCGGCGCGAGGTCGAGGCCGGGCGCTTCCGAGAGGATCTGCTCTATCGTCTCAACGTGTTTCCCATCCATCTGCCGCCGCTGCGCGAGCGTCGGGAGGATATCCCGCTGCTGATGAGTTACTTCCTGCGCAAGTTCAGCGGCCGTCATGGCCTCAAACCAGCGGGCTTCAGTAGCCGGCTGGTCAATACGCTGTTGACCTACAGCTTCCCCGGCAACATCCGTGAGCTGCAGAACCTGATCGAGCGTGGGGTGATTGCGGCAGGTAACGGTGAAGTGATCGATGTCGTGCACCTGGCCGAGGCCGGGGAACCCCTGAGGTCGACGGCGATTGGCCTGACGTCTGAAGGGCGCCTGTCCACTCCGACGCCGAGTACTGCCACGCCCGAGGAGGAGCCAGTATTGGCCGGTGGTAGCAGCGGCAAAGACGAGACCAAGGTGGGAGAGCCGGAACTGGCCAGCCTGCAGGCTTTCGTTTCAGGACGGGATCAGGCGCTGAGCACATCATTGAAGGATATCGAGCTGCGCCTGGTGCAGCTCGCCCTGGAGCGCTCCGGCGGCAATATCACGGCGGCCGCACAGATGCTGGGCATGAGCCGAGCTCAGGTGAGCTATCGCCTCAAGGGTGATTGAGCCCAGACCCAGCACTTGGGATTAAAAGCCCCGCGGCCTGACAGTCGCGGGGCTTCTTGCTGGGATACCGGTTCGCCCTAGAGTGGCATGGTGAACTTCAGCCAGTAGGTCTGTCCTTCGGCTCGGTTGCGCACGCCGCTTTCATCCTGCCACTTGGCGCTGAGGAACCAACCGTTCTTGCTGGTGTACTGGACGGCCGGGCCGATGGAGAAGGTGCGGCCACGGTTGCCATCGGTGGCATCGACCAGGGCGGCGGCGGCGCAGTTCGAGGCACTGCACTTGTCGTCACTGATCTGCTTGTAGGCATGCCCACCGACGCCGACCACCCATCCGTTGCCCAGGCCCCAACCCAGGGTGTAGTCGGCGTGCAGTTCGCGGCCGGACTGGTAGTTGGTGTCCTTGTTCTCGAAGTTGTAGTCGTGCATCAGGCGTACGTCGGCATTGAAGCCGTTGGGGTCCATGTAGGTCATGGCGTACACGGCCTGCACGGTGTAGTAGTTGTTGCCGAGGTTGATCAGGTCGTCCTTGTCGTATTCGCTGCCGGTCGGCAGCACGAAATCGACGCCGACAGCAGTATGGAACTTGTCGCTGTGGTGGAAGCCGACCACCGGACCCAGGTGGGCGTCGCCGATGCCACGTTTATGGTCGTGCGGACCGTTCTTGATGTTCAGGCGTATGTCATTGAGCGGCAGCAGAGCATGGAAACCGAGGTTGCCACCGAGGACCTGCTGCTCCGTGACCCAGATGAAGCGCGGAACAACAGTGGTGACGCGCAGGTCGATGTCGGCCGCCTTGTCGCCGGAGTTGTCGCGCACGTTGTCGGCGAGGTAGTTGCCGACGAACACCTGACCGTAGGTCCCGGGGGGAGGCAGGATACCCATGCCGTATATTTCGATCCCCATTGGCCAGGACGACACGCCACCTTCGGTGGCCTGAGCCAGGGAGACGCCTCCAGCCAAGAGCAAACCAGTGGTGACAGCAAGGGCAGTGGAGTGGGGGGATTTCTTGTGCATGAAAAGGCCAACCTTGTTGTTATTGGGGAGCAACTTCTGGGCGTTGCGCAAAGGCTGTCCTAAACAAATGTTGTGCCAGTTGTGAATTCTTTGATAACCACAGATTTTTCAATGAGTTACGCGATAACCCATGCCGCCTCCCGCTGATCCTAAGTCGGGATGACAGGAACCTGTTAAGAAAAATCCGCAGGCTGGAAAAAACTCGACACTACTCGACGTCGACATCGTGTCCGACGGAGTGCCTGAAAGCATTGGGTGACTGACCGCTGAGCCGACGGAAGAAGCGCGAAAAATAGGTTGGATCGCTAAAGCCCAAACTGTCGGACAGCTGGCTGATCGTCATTCTCGTGTAAATCAGGTTGCGCTTGGCTTCCAGCAGAAGGCGCTGATGAACGATCTGCAGGGCCGTCTGTCCGGCCAGTTGGCGGCAAAGAGTATTGAGGTACACGCTTGACATGCCGAGGCGGTGGGCAAAGGTTTCCACCGTCAGGTGCTCGCGATAGTGCTGCTCCACCAGTTTGATGAAGCGCCCCAGCAGTTGGCGGTTGCGTTCGTCACGATTGTCTGGCGGCACGTTCTGCTGGTTACGCCGACTGATCCACACGATCAGTAAGTTGACCAGGGAGTGCAGCAGCACGTCGCGAGCAGGCGCGCTGCCTTCGTATTCCTGGTGCAGTAGGGTGAAGAGCATGTTTATGTAGCGGCGGTCGCGTCCCACCGGGTAGCTGCCGGATGAGGCCAGAACCGTCAAAGGGGCGCCCAGTTGCTCCTCCAGCTGTGCCACCAGCGGCGCAGCGATGGTTAGCACATAGCCCTCGATGTCTTCCGAGAACTGGAACCCATGCACGCACAGCGGCGGCGTGACCTGGATCGCTGCTTCCAGAACCTCGGTGCGCCTGCCTTCAACCTCTACGACCGCCTGCCCGCGCTGGACATAGAGCAACTGGAACAGATCGGCGTGCCGATGAGGCTTGATTTCCCAGTGGTGAAGACTACTGCGCTTGGGAATCGACTCGCAGTGCAGCAGGTCTGGTGTTGGCCAGTCCAGGTTCTCGCCATAAAGCTTGAACACGGGAATGCCGGTAAGGATGGTTTTCATACTGGGTACGAGGGTGCAGTGGGTGGGTGAAGGCGTCTGGTACCGGTCGATAATCGGACGCAGTTTTCAAAAGTGCAATTCATGACGGAAATATCACCTTCTATTGGAGGCTCTGTCAGAAAAAAATGCAGGGAAACCCTAACCCTACCTAATCCAGTCACTGCCTGATCACCGACTGGATTGCACATGTGAGAGAACAAGAATGAACACTCAGGTTGCCATTATCGGTGCTGGTCCTTCCGGTCTTCTGCTCGGCCAACTGCTGCACAAGGCCGGTATCGACACCATCATCCTGGAGCGTCAGACCCCTGACTACGTGCTCGGCCGTATCCGCGCCGGCGTGCTGGAGCAGGGCACTGTCGACATGCTCCGCGAAGCCGGCGTTGCCGAACGCATGGATGCTGAAGGGCTGGTACACGAGGGTGTCGAGCTGGTGTTCGACGGCAAGCGTGTTCCGATCAATCTGAAGGAACTGACTGGCGGCAAGACCGTCATGGTTTACGGCCAGACCGAAGTCACCCGTGACCTGATGGACGCTCGCACCGCCAGCGGCGCCCCGATCGTCTATTCCGCCGAGAACGTTCAGTTGCATCAGCTGAAGGGTGAGAAGCCTTACGTCACCTACGAGAAGGATGGCCAGACCCATCGTATCGACTGCGATTACATCGCCGGTTGCGACGGTTTCCATGGCGTTGCGCGCAAGAGTATTCCGGCAGGTGTGCTGACCGAGTACGAGCGCGTCTACCCATTCGGCTGGCTGGGTCTGCTGTCCGACACCCCGCCGGTCCACGAAGAGCTGATCTACGCTCACCATGAGCGCGGATTTGTGCTGTGTAGCCAGCGCTCGCTGAGCCGCAGCCGCTACTACCTGCAAGTGCCGCTGACCGACAAGGTCGAAGAGTGGTCCGACGAGCGCTTCTGGACCGAGTTGAAAGCACGCTTGCCGCAAGACGTGGCGAACAAGCTGGTCACCGGCCCGTCGCTGGAGAAGAGCATCGCACCGCTGCGCAGCTTCGTAGTGGAGCCGATGCAGTACGGCAACCTGTTCCTTGTGGGTGACGCCGCCCACATCGTGCCGCCTACCGGCGCCAAGGGACTGAACCTGGCCGCTTCGGACGTGTGCTACCTGTATCGCATCCTGGTCAAGGTCTACAAGGAAGGCCGCACCGACCTGCTGGAGAAATACTCCGAACTGGCCCTGCGCCGCATTTGGAAGGGCGAGCGTTTCAGCTGGTTCATGACCAACCTCCTGCATGACTTCGACGGTCATAAAGACGCCTGGGACCTGAAGATGCAGCAAGCCGACCGTGAGTACTACCTGAACTCCCATGCCGGACTGGTCAACATCGCCGAGAACTACGTTGGCCTGCCCTACGAAAACGTCGAGTGAACCACGCGATGCCTCGCGGCAATGCTGCGGGGCACGTGCTACCTGATAGAGGAGGACAGTCCATGGGGTTGTTCGATTGGAAACACTGGCTGGTTTTGCTCGTGGTCGTGCTGGTGCTGTTTGGCGGCAAACGGCTGAAAAGCCTGGGCGCTGACCTGGCCGAGTCGATCAAGGGCTTTCGTCGCTCGATGGCATCCGAACTCGATGCCTCGGCAAACACCGAGTCGCCGTCGCGCCTGGGTGTCGGCAGCGACCCGGCCAGGCGGTAGAGCCCTTTGGTGAAGGAGCCCGCAGCCGTTTACTGGCTGATAACGTGTCGCCCCTTGGGCTGCGTTTTTGCTTTCAGCTTTACGCCGCGACCGAACGCTTAGTACGGTCGCGGCGACACTGGCGCAATCGCGCCCGGAGTACGGGCTAAACCCGGCCACGGGATTGGCAGTGACGGGGCGCAGGATAGGCAGACTGGCGATCAAGCAGGCGCCAGCACGCTGGCTGGTAGTGGGCAGAACGCATGGCAGATGGCCTCGACCGTCCACTCGGGGAAGGCTGGGTCGAACCAGCGGTCCACCCAGCCCCAGTGGAACGGATGCAGCAGGTACTCACCGTGCAGGTCGCCCTCCTCAGCGAACTCCTGCTGCCAGACGTGGCTCCAGTGGCTCGTCGAGGTGACCCGGCCGAGTTGCCAGTTTCGGATGCCACGCATGTAGCCGGGCATGGCCAGCAAGTCGCGCTCCAGGGCCTCCACCTGGTGCGCCGGAGCTTCAGGACGCACGCGCAACAGCAGTGTCCGCAGCACGCCTGCGACCAGGCCGGGCGCACGTTCGCCGCCGCCTATACGTATATGGCTGAGCCGATCTACTCGCGCCACCCCGGGCAGTTCTTCAAGGCTGGCCCCGCCGAGTGCACGCAGGTCAACGCTGAAGTCCCCTGCCCCCCAGCAACCGGGCAGGTTGCGGCCAGCAAAGGCAAGAGGTGCCGCCTGACACCAGCGGTCCAGGGCACGCTCGAAGGTGGGAACGTCGGCATCGGCAGCAAGATAAATCTGGGCGACTTCAGACGACATGATTCAGCTCCCCGGATACCGGCAGCCGGCAGTCTGCGCTGGCGAGGATGTGGCGCCGGCGATGGCGGCAGAGGCGGTCCAGCTTCGGCCAGACGACCGACGACGCTCCGGGATTTGCCCGCATACGGTAGTACGACGGCACGTCTGGCAACTGCCACAGCAGCCAAAGCGTGGTGGGTACATCTGGCACCACCACGGGTGGCGAGACCCAGCGGTTGAGTAGTACCGGCAACGGTTCTGGAAGGCCCGGCAGGTATTCGTCATCGATCAACGCCAGCACGCGCGGTACCTCGCTCGCGTCCAGGGTGATTTCATCCAGCAGGTGAATCATCGGTCGGCCCCTTGCCAAGATTGCGTGCAGTTCGCAGGTCGGCGTCTTACCATCCGGCAGCGGACGGGACGCCTGCGACCCGACTGGACGCCAGTGCCATCCTGCACGGTGGTGTCCGGTGGAACCACTACCCGGCCGATCAGCCAGCGCCATCACAACGCTCAGAGCCCGACTCGTATGCCGCGACCCCGCACACCGCAGTCCCCTACCCCGAGCCTGGGAACACGGCTGCTGGATGAGCTGCGCCGCAGCGGCGCCGATGGCGCGACGATGGCCGATGCAGCAGGGCACCTGTCGTCCGGCGCCTTCGCCACGTTGTACCGCTCGGCCATCGAGCGGCTGGAAGCCCAGGTCGCGCAGGGCGACAGCCATGCGCCGATGCGCAAACGGGAGGTCGACCTGCTCTGCCGTTGCCTGCTGAGTTGCCGGACCCTGGACGATGCCATCCTTTGCGCAGCCGACTTCTGCGCGATGCTGCACCCGCGCGCCGGGGCGCTGAGCCTGTCGACGGAAGATGGCGTAGCGCTGTTTCGCATGGATTCGATGCGCCGCCGTCACAGCCCGGCGGCCTGCCTGGTGGATGTCACCGGGCTGCTGTTCTACCTGCGTCTGTTCGCCTGGCTGATCGGCGAACCATTCCGGCCAACGCGAACCTTCCTCGGCCACCCTAACCGCGAAGACGCCATTCCCTTTCTCAGCCTGTTCGAAGGCCCCGTAGACGTCGGGCAACCGACCTATGGCTTCGCCTTCGATGCCGCACTGCTGGCGCGACCGGTACGGCGGCGCCCTGCTGAGTTGGAGGCCTTCCTGGTCGACTTTCCGTTCCGCCTGGCTTCCAGCGAGCCGGCCTCGGCCGTATCGCTGACGCAGCAGGTTCGCAGCTTCATCGACGCCGCCCTCGCCCGCCAGGTGCCCCTGCCGACCCAACGGGAGCTCAGCATCGCGCTGTCCATCAGCGAGGCCACATTGCGGCGGCGCTTGCACGCCGAAGGCAGCGGCTACCGGGCCCTGCGCGAACATTGCTTGCTGGAGGCTGCGCAGCATTACCTGCGCAGCACCGACTGGTCCATCGAGCGCGTGGCCGGCCACCTGGGCTTCAGCAATGCCGCCGCAATGCGCAGGGCCATGGTGCGGTTGACGGGTTATCCACCGAGCCATTACCGGCACGCTCACTGAGCGATCCGGTAGCGCTCGCTGAGTGACCGGGCGACGGTTGCGGGCAGCACGTGCACACACAATCGGCTCATCCAAACCCGAGGAGATGAGCCATGCCCCATACCCGTACGCCCAAGCTGAGCGGCAAAATCGCGCTGGTCACCGGCGCCAGCCGCGGCATCGGCCGCGCCATTGCCCAGCGCCTGGCGGCTGAAGGCGCCACTGTCGTCGCTGTGGCGCGAAGCCTGGAACATTCAGCCAGCATGAGCGGGACGCTGGCCGAGACGGTGGCCCTGATCGAGCAGGCCGGTGGCCGGGCAATCCCCCTGGCGCTGGACCTGACCAATGCGGCCGACCGAGATGCACTGCCAGCCCTTGCCGCGCAGCTGGCTGGTGGGCTGGACATTCTGGTGAACAATGCCGGAGTGGCGGATTACAGCCGTGTCGAAGAAATGCCGCTGGAGGTTTATGAGCGCACCCTGGACCATTACCTGCGCATTCCCTTCGCGCTGAGCAAGGCAGCGATTCCGCTGATGCGCCAGCGTGGCGCTGGCTGGATCGTCAACCTCGGCTCCGTTACTGCACTGCCGCCCCTGAAACCGTACGACGACTTCGCGCGCGTTGGCGGGACCAGTATCTATGCCGCCGCGAAAGCGGCACTGGCGCGCTTCACCCAGGGGCTGGCGGCGGAGCTGGAGGCCGACAACATCGCCGTGAACCTGGTGGCCCCAAGCACTGCAATCCTCACCCCGGGCGCCGCGCGTTACATCCCGGAGAGCTACCCGACCGAGCGGGTGGAGTACCTGGCCGAAACAGCACTGGCCCTGTGTCACCTGCCGGCCCGGGAACGCACCGGGCTGATCACCCACAGCTTGCACTTTCCCCTCTCCGCCGGATTGACCGTCCATTCGCTGGACGGCCGCGAAATACTGCCGGCCCCTGCCCTGCCCGACTATGCACATCCCGGCATCGAGGCGGTTCTGGCCTGAAGTGTTGGAGCTGTGGCCCGTGAAGCGGAGAGCCGCCTGGACCAACAAGCAGGAAGGAGGGCCGCGTCGGGTGTCCGGGCCTAGGCAGATTGGTCGCCGGTGGCTTGTCTGCGGCATGGAAGTGCTTGACCAGCGCGCTTGCTTCGGACCTGCCTGCTCTCATTGGCAGAAGAAGCGGTAGCGAGGCATGCTGGCCTGCGCATTTACGCGCTACCGCTGGAGCTACCCAAAAGAAGGTGATGCAAATCTGGCATGAGCGCACCGACGCCGACCGCCTGCGGGGCTGGCTGCGTCGGTAGATCCAGCGAGTGGCCGGGGACCGTCAAGCGCATTGGTCCAGTCGCTGAAGGATGGGTTAGCTGGGCGTTTCCTGCGGGGTCGCTTGAGGATCGGTGGACGCCTCCGGAAGTGCACTGCGCTGATGCCCCCTCGCCCAGGGGGTCTTGGACTTTTCGCCCGTTGCGCCATGCGGGACGCTTTGGATTTCCCCTCCGTTGGAAAGGAAAGACGCTACTTGTTCTTCCAAGGCCGCCCTGGCCCGGTCAATCACGGGATTCGTCATGATGGTTTCCTTTAGCGAGCGGGCAGAATTTCGGTACAGCGTCCTAATGAATCAATTGGACAAATGGTCCCACACATTCTGCCTCCTGACCGAGTATGCGCTTATCCTGGCGACAGGATGCTCTTTTAAGTGGGTGGGCGTTTTGCCGGGTGCCTCCTGCCGCTGCCCGCCGGTCTCACAGGTCAGATCGCTGGTTTATCCCTGACTCAGCAACATCAGGATGTCGGCGTACCACACCGCGTTGAGCCCCAAGGCCTCGTCCTGCAGCGCATCACGTGAGCCTTCATCCAGGCGGGCTGAATGCACCCCAAGCAATATCCAGGGAAAGTCCGCCTCGAACGGCGCTGTCGCGCGCATGACGACAGGGGCACCGCTACTTCCCCGGTGAGTGCGGGCATCGACCAGAAAGTACCCCTTGCCATGGAAGCGCAGCCCAAAGGCTGACGCGACAATGCCGTGCCGTACCACCGGTGTGCGGTGCAGCGCGTCGTGAAAACCGAGCGGATAACCGATTACCAGCAACGAGGTGCCCACCTCGACCTGGTCGCCCGGCTTGAGCAGTTGGCGTTCATTGAAAGACCGGTAGAGCGCGGAGGCCGGCAAAAGGCTTCGATCCAGCTCGAGCGTTGCCACATCGACCTGGCCGGAACTGTCAGTGGCCTGATGCCAGAGGCCACGCCCCTCGCAGTAAAGCGGGACCCACACTTGGGCCACCTCCGCCAGGTTTTCCGCACTGGTGTGCAGTTCCACGGTCAGGTGGCTGGGGAAATGGCCACTCGGTTCATCGAACAGGACGTGTCCGCTGGTCACCAGAAACAGTCGCTCGCCTCGGGTGAACAGGAATCCAGTGGCATTGGTCAGGCCTCGTTCACCATTGAACGTGCGGATCAGCACGGTGCTCAGCAGCAGCGGGTCTATTGCGGGTTTAGCCACGCTCTCGCTCCTTGCGCCCCGCTCGTTGCCCCACCGGGTGCAGGACACAGGGCAAGCACGGGGTCAGGAAACCCCGCGCAGATGAAACTCGGTTGATGCTCAGGCGAGTTGGACCTGATCAGCCTGCAAACCCTTTTCACCCTTGGTGACCACGAAGGTCACGGCCTGGCCTTCAGCCAGCGTCTTGTAGCCCGAGCCTTCGATGGCGCGGAAATGCACGAACAAATCGGGGCCCTCCGTTGGCGTAATGAAGCCGTAGCCCTTCTCTTCGTTGAACCATTTGACGGTGCCGCTTTGACGATTGGACATTTTGAATCTCCGGGGTGGTTGGACGACCGGCGGCGACCGGACGCGGCCTGCCGGGCTGAATGCAAAGAATTAGAGGAAAACCGAGGAGATGAGGAAAGCGGACATCAGATCAGCATCGCGGTGACAATTTGCAGAACAGCGAATTGACTATAGAGCTTTCATCAAGCGCTGCCCGGCTAATTGCCGGGAAACTGCCGAAAGGTGCCTTGGCTCCTCGGCGTTTCTGCTTCCGTGACCCGCAAGACGACAAACCAGCAGCGTGGGGCGCCCCCGCGCCGGCGCCTGACAATTACGCGCCCGCTTGATGTAGCGCAAAGCTGATTGTTCCGGACGGTCTAGGCTTTTGAATCAGTACCATTGATCTGCATCTGCCCGAAGGAGTGAGACGATGAACACTCAGTTGAAACTGCTGGTCGCTGCGGCCTTGGCCAGCGCTACGCTGGTTGGCTTTGCGGCAGAAGAGCCCAAGACAACCGCACCGGCCGAAACGACCGCATCGACCCCGGCTGTGACAGAGCAGGCGATAGCCGAGCAGATGAAGAAGATGCAAGCCGCCCACGACAAGGTCGCCGCAGCCAAAACGCCGGAGGAACGCCGCGCCGCCATGCAGGAGAGCATGATCGTCATGCGCGAAAGCATGGGCATGATGTCTGCCCAGGGCGGCGTCAACTGCCCGGGGATGGGAATGGGTATGAGCAAGGGGATGGGGATGGGCGGCGGCCACATGGGCATGGGTCAGATGATGATGAAAATGATGGACCAGCAGTCGCATATGATGGGCATGCCTATGAAGTAGTAGGGACTCACCTGCGCAGAACGTGAATCTCCGCCTGCCCCCGTACGTTGGGGAGAGGATAGCCGTGCCCGAGGCACACAGCGCCCCAGCGGCGGCGCCTCATACGTGGACTGAAATCAGGGCCGCTGGATAGGTCCTACACTCTTGATCGGTCACTTCCTACGCCCCACTTCTGATCTCCAAATTCCTCGATGTGTCGAGAAATTTCATACAACCATTTAGTCTTGAGTGCTTACAGACGCCCTCGCTAGAGTGCCCGTCCGTCGTGGCTCAGGCCACGACACGGGTGTCGCAACCCGGGACTCATGCAGGGCGCGGTAACGCCATGATCTCCAGGCCGAAGTAGCCATCGACCTGATGTTCTCGTTCGTCCATGGCGGGCCGTGCAGGGAAGGCTCAGGCCTTGCCGGGTTGTTCCTCGCGTGACCGGTTTGCGACCCCTGCATTGGCCCGCCACCCTATCGTGTCGCAACGGTATCTGGCGGCTCCTCAATCACGCGAGGAAGCATGGATATGCACGTCTCACCTTCTACATACACGCCCCACCACTGTTCGCCCTGCTCCACCTGTTGGCGTTGCGCCCGACGTGCAGTCACTGGCTGCACATCACCTGGCCAAATCCTGTACATATCGTGCGAAGCCAAAGTCCGGAGGCAGCCGTGATGACAACACCCCCGGTCTTTCCCAAGCCTGACGATTTTCCCGATGACATTCTGGTGGTGGACGCTGACTCCCCTGCGGAGGAAATCCGCGCGCTCGGTACCTATAGGTTGGTCCAGGTCACTCAGCTCATCCAACGTATGCGGACGCTCTGTGCCAAAGGGCGGCAGGAAGCTCAGGAATTCGGCATGGCGTTCGATGGCGTAGAAGCCCTGCTGATGGATGCCCATCTGAAATTTGAACAAGCTGCGTCGAAGCCCATGCCGTTCCCAATCCAGGATGACAGCGCGGGCCTGAAGGTGGAGAAGCTGACCGTTATCCCGGCCACCGCCCATTGCCGCGAACTGCCGCTGAACCTCTGGCAGGCTCGCCACGTCGACGACCTCCAGCGAGGCATGAGCGCTGCCGAGACATGCCTGAAGCAGGCAAAGTCCTCGCCCTGGGCAAGCTTCATGTATCTGCGCGACCGAGTTCCGGCGGGCCGACCGCGCAATGCATTCGAAGCAGGCTTCCTGATCCGGATGTACCAACGCATGCAGCGGTTGGAAGGGCTTCTTCGGAGCACCGGAAAAGATCGCTGAGGGCGATGCCCGGCAGGTCTGATGAACTCAGACCTGCCGGGCTTGATGGCGTCACTGGCGGGCCTGCAACGCCCCCTGCAAGGTCCTTGTGGCAATCGCCGGGTCCAGGGTGCGCAAGGCGTCGAACTGGCTGACAAACACTTGCCCACCAAAGCGCTCCAGGAAATCGGAGCGCCTTAGCTGGTCCATCACCGGGCCCTTCACCTCAGACAGATGCAGCTGCACCCCCGCGGCATCCAGCCGTTCGACGATGGCGTACAGCGAGTCCAGCGCGCTGGCGTCGATCAGGTTGACGCCAGAACACATCAGCACCAGGTGACGCACCTGCGGCCGCGTGGCGACCAGCTCCCCGACACGCTCCTCGAGATAGCGGGCATTGGGGAAATAAAGGCTTTCATCGACCCGCAGCGAGAGCACGCTCGGGCTCTCCACCACTTCGAAGCGGGCGACGTTGCGGAAATGCTCGCTCCCCGGCAACTGACCGACAACGGCCATGTGCGGACGGCTGGTACGCCAGAGGAAAAGCAGCAACGAAATCCCGACGCCGAGCAGGATGCCTGCCTCCACGCCGATCAGCAGCACGCCCGCCATCGTAGCCGCCTGGGCCGCGCCATCCTGGCGAGAATAGCGCCAGGTATGGCGCAGCGACTTGAAATCGACCAGGCTCAACACCGCAACGATGATGGTCGCCGCCAGCACAGCCTGTGGCAGGTTGTGCAGCAGCGGGGTGAACAGCAGCACGCTGAGCGCGATACCGGCGGCAGTAAATACGCCTGCCATGGGAGTTTGCGCACCGGCATCGAAGTTGACCACCGAGCGGGCGAAGCCGCCAGTGACCGGGAACCCGCCACTGAAGGCTGCAGCGAGATTCCCCGCACCCAGGCCCATCAATTCGTTGTCCGGATCGATGCGCTGGCGACGCTTTGCCGCCAGTGTCTGCGCAACGGATACGGACTCGACAAACCCCACCAGGCTGATCAATAACGCCGCCGGCAGCAGCTGCAGGGCCAGATCGAGGTCCAACGTAGGCAATGCGAGCCCCAGTAGCCCCCGGGGAACAGTGCCCACCACCTTGACCCCGCCTTCCTCCAGACCGAATACCGTGACCGTGGCAATCGACGCGATGATCGCCAGCACCGGCCCGGCCTTGGCCAGGTTGCCGGCAAGACATGCGCTGACGCCACGGTGCTCGAGCAATGGTCTTAGCCGACTCCGGGCCCACCACAACCAGAGCAGGCTGCAGGTCCCAATCGCCAGCGTGGTCAGATGGACTCCCGGCAGGTTGTGCACCAGCGCCGGCAGCAATTCCAGCAGGGTATCGCCGGAGGCGGAGATGCCAAGGATGTGCTTGAGCTGCCCCACGGCGATCAGGATGCCGGAGGCACTGATGAAGCCGGAGATCACCGGATGGCTGAGAAAGTTGGCGATAAAGCCCAGCCGCAGCAGAGCCATCCCCGCCAGGATCAACCCGGACAGCGCCGCCAACAGCATGGCCGCACCGATGTACCCGGGACTACCTGCCGGGAACAGTGAATCGAGCGCGGCAGCAGTCATCAACGACACCACTGCCACCGGCCCCACCGCCAAAGTCCGGCTGGAGCCGAATAGCGCGTAGGCGATCAATGGCAAAATGCTGGCATACAGGCCGGTCACCGGCGGGAGCCCTGCCAGCATGGCGTAGGCCAGGCTCTGTGGTACCAGCATCAGGGTAACGATCAACGCCGCCAGTCCGTCCTGCGCAGCGATTGCACGGTCGTAACGACGGCCCCAGTCCAGGCTGGGGAACCAGCGGCGCAGCTTCATTGGGTCGATCTCGCAACAATGGCGATCGGCAAGGCCAGCACTTCAGAGCACATCGAGCGGGATCTTCAGGTAACGGACGCCGTTATCCTCGGCAGGCGGTAACTGTCCCGCCCGCATGTTCACCTGAACCGAAGGCAGGATCAGCGCCGGCATGTCGAGGGTGGCATCACGGGCGTTTCTCATCGCCACGAAGGCGTCCTCGCTGACGCCCTGGTGCGCATGGACATTGTGCTCACGCTGCTCGGCCACCGTGGTTTCGAAGCGATAGTCATCGCGCCCTGGGGCCTTGTAGTCATGGCACATGAACAGGCGTGTATCGTCCGGCAACTCGAACAACCGATGGATAGAGTGGAACATCGCCCGCGCATCGCCGCCGGGGAAATCGCAGCGGGCCGTGCCATAGTCCGGCATGAATAGCGTGTCACCGACGAAGGCTGCATCACCGATGACGTAGGTCATGCACGCCGGGGTGTGGCCGGGCGTATGGATGGCACGTGATTCGACGGTGCCAACCTGGAAGCGGTCGCCATCCTTGAACAGCCGATCGAACTGCCGACCGTCGGTGGCGAACTCGGTGCCGGCGTTGAACAGCTTGCCGAAGGTGTCCTGGACCACCGTGATCAGCTCGCCGATGGCCAGCTGGCCTCCTAGTTCGCGCTGGAGATAGGGCGCAGCGGAAAGGTGGTCGGCGTGGACGTGGGTTTCCAGCAGCCAGTCGACGGTCAGGCGCTGCTCACGCACATAGGCGACCAGGCGATTCGCACTCTCGAACGAGGTCCGCCCCGCAGCCGGGTCGTAATCGAGCACCGAATCGATGATGGCACAGCGTTGGGTCGCTGGGTCGCTGACGACATAGCTGTAGGTGCTGGTGGCAGGATCGAAGAAAGCTTCGACGCGCGGTTGCATGGTAGAACTCCTCTTGAGCGATACCCCTAGGGGTATATGCGGAGAAGATCGTACTAAATTTTTTGATCTATGCTTAGCACGTTTTTACATATTACTGAGCCCGCTGTGACTGCTCTTGGATTGAGCAAACTAAGCTCTTGATAATTAAAGCATCGGCGAGGAATACCGCCCGACAGAACGCCAGGAGCGGGCACCAGAGACCAGGGAGAGGCGGCACAGCCGTCTCGGACCTTCCGCCATCCGGGGCGAAGGACTGGACGACGCCGTACCACGTATGCCAAGCGGCAAAGAAGCTGCCCCCAGAAGTCGCTGGCGAACAGCGTGCTCAGCTCAACCGGCCGTACGTCAGCGTCTGGGACTCTAGCCCGGTAGCATGGGTTGAGCGCAGCGATACCTATCAATCGCGACGATGAGCATCGCTGCACTCAACCTGCGAACGCGTCAATCGAAGGCTTCGTCATCACGAATGAGGACACAGGCGCGGCCGTTGTCGTCCTCATGGCAGTCGTACAGGTAGTACATCTCGACGGTCCCGCTCGCGGTCATCACCGCCACGTAGTCGCCGGGTTCGGGCAGGAAGAACGCCTTGGACGCGGGTTGGGCCTCGCACTCGATCAGCGCGCTGAAGAACAACGCCGGGTCGCTGTCGTCGAAGTAGTCGTCGCGTTGCTGCTCGCTCCAGTCCGCCGGGGCCTGGAAAGGGCCGGTGAACAGCACTCGGGCATCGCCCAGGTCTTCTTCCTCGGCGTCCGGATCATTGTCGTCTGGACGGTAGAAAGTGCAGTCCAGGGCATCGGCATGGCCGAGGACGGCTTGCCGGGCAGCAAGGCGCTTATCCGGGTCGAGCCCTGCGGCCTGGCAGATCTGGACCCAGTTTTCGTCTTGGCGTGGGGGCACGGGGTGTTCCTTGTGGGGAGGCAGGGTGCCTAGTGTCCGGCAGGCGCGCCCAGGGCGCAATCGGTCGCTGGTTCCGGCGAGTCGCCTGCGGATGGCAAAAGAAGAATGCCAGGCGGGTCGCCCCGGTCAATCATGCTCGCCGCCGCACCACATGCCTTCCAGTTTGAGGCCATCGGGGTCGAGGAAGTACACGGCGTAGTAGTCCTCGTAGTACTCCCCGGCGGGGTCGACGATGGTCACGCCGTTCTGCTCGAGGAATATCTGCAGGGCATCTACGTCCTTGCGGCTGCGTAGGAAGAATGCGTAGTGATGGAAGCCGACGTCGCCGATGCGGTATTTGTGCTTTCTGCCCTTGGCATCGGCAGCGAAGATCCAGAAGCGGGTCTTTGCAGTCTTCCAGCCGATGGCGTTCTCGTACTCGTTGGAAATCTCCAGGCCGAGGAACTCGAACAGCCGGCCGTAGAACTCTTTGGAGCGCTGGAAATCGCTGACGGAGATCACGAGGTGGTCGGTGTCCAGAACCCTGCTCATGGGGGGACTCCTGCTGCGTGGGTGTTCAGCAGGTATAGACCCTGGCTGGGGTGATTGTGCTACTGCGGTGCCCCGCTCGGCATCAGAACCGCTGCATCTGCATCTCCTGCAGGCGGCTCAAGGTGCGGCGGAAGGGAAAGCCCAGGTAGCCCTCGGTATAAAGCTCATCCAGCGGCACAGCTGCTTCCAGGTAGAGCGGTACGCGGCGGTCGTAGCACTCATCCACCAGGGCGATGAAACGGCGCACGCTGTCGTCGTGGACCGACAGCCCAGGCAATTGCCGGTCACCGGCTACCACGCGCTCCACGCCATCCTCGGTGCCGCGGGCGATGCGCGCCTCGCGCTGCTGGCCGCTAAGGTTGGGCACCTCGCTCAGCAGCAGTGCCGGGAAGCGGTCGCACAGGGCGATGAAATCGAGAGCGGCAAGCGGCTGCTCGCAGAGATCAGCAAAGCGGAGCCAGGCCGCTGCCTCGCAGCGACGCACGACTGGAACAGGACGACGACCGAGCTCGATGGGCTCGGTGGAAACGCCCTGCCCGGCCGCCAGGCGTTCGAACGCCTCATGCAACGCGCTGGGCTGGTCAGGTTGCGCCACCCAGTAACGCGGATGGGCAACCCCCGGGTGCTGGCGATGGTCCTGCCCCCCGTCCACGTCCACCACCTGCATGTGCCGCTCGATGGCGGCGATGGCCGGGAGGAAGCGCTCACGGTTGAAGCCATCGGCATAGAGCTGCTGCGGTGGCTGGTTGGAGGTAGCAACCAGCACCACGCCTTCCTCGAACATCAGTTGCAGGAGGCGACCAAGGAGCATGGCGTCGCCGATATCGCTGACGAAAAGCTCGTCGAAGCACAGCACCCGCACCTGCTCGCCCAACTCGCGGGCCAGAGCGTGTAGCGGGTCGGGCGTACCGGTGAGCTGGAACAGCCGCTGGTGCACCCAGCGCATGAAGTGATGGAAATGTTGACGCCGAGACGGCACCCGCAGGCTCTGGTGGAAGCGGTCCATCAACCAGGTCTTGCCGCGCCCTACCGGGCCCCAGAGATAAACGCCGGTCACTGGCCCGGAACAGTGAAGAGCCTCATGGCAGGCATGCAGCCATTGAACGGCATTGTGCTGGGCGGTGTCCGACTGGAAGCCGCCTTGCTCGAGGGCTTGCTGATAGGCAGCGAGGGGGGAGTCGTAATTCATGGCGCGGCATTGTGCGGGTTGGGTCAGAGGAAGCAAGGGGGCCGGTTACTGTGGGAGCGAGGGAGCGCCTAACTCTTGCTCGCGAATGGGACCTTTTCGCGAGCAAGCTCGCTCCTACAAGACCGTCGATTGCTCGCAACCGCTAACGCAGACATAGCCCATTCATTCGCTCCCACAAGGTGGAAATCCAGCGGCTGGATTTCCACCCGGGGCTTAGAACTGCTCCAGCGCCAGCAGGTCGGCCAGGGGCTGGCGGCGGCGGATCAGTCGGGCTTCGTCGCCATCGACCAACACTTCCGGCAGCAGCGGACGGCTGTTGTAGTTGGACGACATGGATGCGCCATAGGCCCCGGTGTCGTGGATCAGCAGTAGGTCACCGACCTGGGCCGCCGGCAGTGCGCGCGGGGCCACCAGGCCGCCGTCGTGCTGGGTGAAGACGTCGCCGGATTCGCACAGCGGGCCAGCCACGACGGTTGGGCGCTGCGGGGCGGTGACCGGGTTGCCGGCATCGTCCAGCAGGGTCATGTCGTGGAAGCTGCCGTACATGGACGGACGCATCAGGTCGTTGAAGCCGGCATCCACCATGATGAAGTGGTTGTTGCCGACATCCTTGGTCGCACGCACCTCACTCAGCAGGCAGCCGGACTCGGCCACCAGGAAGCGTCCGGGCTCGATCTCCAGGCGCACCGGGTGGCGCAGCAGCCCTTCGATTTCGCGGCGGGCCTGGTTCCACAGGTCGGCATAGCGCTTGATATCGACCGAGGCATCCCCCTCGCGATAAGGGATCGACAGGCCACCGCCCGCGGAGATCGCCTCCAGGTCGCAGCCAAGATCACGCACCGCGCCGACCATGGCGCCGCACACCTGTTCCAGGTGGCTGTAGTCCACCCCGGAGCCGATGTGCATGTGCAGGCCCACCAGAACCAGGCCGTAGTCGCGGATCACCGCCAGGGCAGCGTCCAGCTGGCTGTGCCAGATACCGTGCTTGCTGTTCTCGCCGCCGGTGTTGGTCTTCTGGCTGTGGCCATGGCCGAAGCCGGGGTTGATGCGCAGCCATACGCGATGGCCGGGGCTTTGCTGGCCGAGCTGGGTGAGCATGTCGATGGAGCCGACGTTGACTTCGATGCCCAGCTCAACAGCGCGCTTGAGGGTCGCGCGGTCAAGCAGGTCGCAAGTCAGCACCACACCGGCCGGCTCGCCCTTGGGCGAATAGCCCGCAAGCAGTGCACGCTCGATCTCGCCGAGGGACACTGCATCCACCTGCACGCCCTCTTCACGCATCAGACGCAGGATGCTCAGGTTGGAGCAGGCCTTCTGGGCGAAGCGGATCACGTCGAAACCTTGCAGCTGGGCGATGCGCTCGCGAATCACCTGGGCGTCGTAGCACCACAGCGGGGTGCCGTGTTCACGGGCGAGGCTGGCAAGGGTCGAAGCGGGGATATTCGGGCGCATGGAGGACTCCTGATTCAGATGCCGCCATGATGGCAAGCCGACTTGATTCAGAAAAATACCAATTTATTCATACTCGATTCATTATTGATATGGCATAGACCCACTCTGGAGATAGCCGTGGAGCTTTCCATTCGCCATATTGAGGTGTTTCGCGCAGTGATGACCGCTGGCAGCGTCACCGGTGCCGCGCGCCTGCTGCTCACCTCGCAGCCCACGGTCAGCCGTGAACTGGGGCGTTTCGAGCACCTGCTGGGGTTTCGCCTGTTCGACCGCGAGGGTGGTCGCCTCACGCCTACCGCCCAGGGCCTGCAATTGTTCGATGAGGTGCAACGCTCCTACGCCGGGCTGGAACGCATCGTCGGCGCGGCCCAGGCGATTCGCCAGTACGAGCAGGGGCAGCTGTCCATCACCGGTTTGCCGGTGTTCGCCCAGACCTTGCTGCCGGGCTTCTGCCAGGCGCTACTGGCCCGTCATTCCGGCGTCCGGCTGAGCATCAGCGCCCAGGAGTCGCCCCTGCTGGAAGAATCCCTGAGTGGCCAGCGCCATGACCTTGGCTTGTCGGAGACCGACCTGCTGCCACGTGGCACCCGTGGCAGCACACTGCTGGCCGCCGATATGGTCTGCGTACTGCCCGAGGGGCACAGGCTGCTGGGCAAGACGGAACTGGCATTGGAGGACTTCCATGGCGAGCCGTTCATCAGCCTCTCCGGGCTGGACATCTACCGGCAGAGCCTGGATGCACACTTCCTCACCGCCGGCATCGAGCGCCGCCTGGTCGTGGAAACCAGCACCGCCGCTTCCGTCTGCGCCATGGTGCGCCAGGGCCTGGGCCTGGCCATCGTCAACCCGTTGAGCGCGCTGGATGAGGCCGGTCGGGGCCTGCAGATGCGCCGGCTGCGCACCTCGATTCCATTCCGCGTGCAGTTGATCCGCCCGGAGCACCGGCCCTCCTCCGCGCTGGTGGATACCGCAGAGCAAGTGCTTCATGAGCAGGCGCAGGGCATCCTCCAGACGCTGGAAACACGGCTCGGCCGGACCGGCTGAAGCACGCCACCTTCCGAGGCCCGGTTGGCGCACAATAGGCGGCCGGGCCGACGCCCAGACAGAGTTCGACATATTGAGGCAGGTACAGAATGAAATCCCCCGGTGGCATCCTGCTGACAGGTATCGAGCTGGACCGCGCCAGCGCTGTTCCCCTCTACCGTCAACTCTACCTGCAAGTGCGCAAGCAGATCCTCGCTGGGCGCTTGCCGGGCGGCACGCGTCTACCCTCCACCCGCACCCTGTGCAAGGACCTGGAGCTGTCGCGCATCACCATCCTCAACGCCTTCGACCAGTTGACCGCCGAAGGCTTCCTGGCGCCACGCACCGGCGCCGGCACCTATGTCGGCGATGAATGGGAGCGCCGTGACGCTGCCGCCGACGCCCCGCGCAAGCCGCCGCGCCTATCGAGCCTGAGCCAGTCCGTGCACTCGCTGCGCAGCGAGCATTTCAGCGGCGTGTCCTACGCCACTTGGGCGCCCGAGTGCCCGACTTCCTTCCTGCCCAGCCACCCGGCCTACGATGCCTTTCCGCTGCCCGTCTGGAAGCGCCTGATGAACCGTCACCTGCGCCAGCCGACCAAGGCGCTGCTTGGCTACGGCGAGCTGAAGGGATTGCAGCGCCTGCGCGAGGCGATCGTCGAATACGTGTTCGACGCCCGCGGCATCGAGTGCAGCGTGGATCAGGTAGTGATCGCCTCCGGCGCCCAGCAGGCCTTCAACCTGCTCGGCATGCTGCTGCTCGACCCGCAGGACGGCGTGTGGATGGAAGACCCCGGCCACATCGCCGCGCGCATCGCCTTCCAGGCCCAGGGCTGCCGCCTGGTACCGCTGCGCATCGACGACCAGGGCCTGGACGTGCAGCAGGGCCTGCGTGAATGCCCTGACGCTCGCCTGGCCTTCACCACACCCTCGCGCCAGCATCCGCTGGGCATCACCATGAGCTACGCCCGCCGGCAGGAGCTGATCGAGTGGGCCGGCCGTGGTCACGGCTGGATAGTCGAAGACGACTGCGACAGCGAATTCCGCTACGTCGGCCGGCCGCTGCCGGCACTGTTCGCCATGGACCAGTGGCAGAAGGTCATCTACGTCGGCACCTTCAGCAAGGTGCTCTACCCGTCCCTGCGGCTGGGCTATGTGATCCTCCCTGAGGCGCTGGTCGAACCTTTCTGCGCCATCCGCGCGGTGATGGATCGCAGCCCCTCCACCCTGCACCAGGCGACCACCGCCGACTTCATGATCGAAGGCCACTTCCTCGGCCACATCCGCCGCATGCGCGCGCTCTACCAGGCCCGCCAGGCTCGCCTGCTGGAACAACTGCAGCGCCGCCTGGACGGCTTCATGAAGGTCAACCCGGTGGAGGCCGGCCTGCACCTGATCGGCTGGCTGGATGACAACCTGGACGACGACGCACTCGCCCAGGGCCTGGCCCGACAGGAGATCTACACCTATGGCCTCGGCGACTACTGCCTCAAGCGCTACCTGCCACCAGGGCTGTTGATCGGTTTTGCCGGCACCCCCGAGAACCAGGCCGGCGAGAAGGTCGAGGCTCTGGCACGGGCCCTGGAAAAGCTCGGGCACCGCCTTTAGCCAACGGCGCCCAAAGTGGTCATAACAACTAAAAAATAATGGCTATATCGATAGCGCCATTCCGGAGAGATAAAGGCAGCGCCGGCCAATCCGGCACCTTTTTCAGGAATGACAAGAATGAACGCTATCCAAGCCCGCTTTGCGACCCTGCTGAGCCATAACGCCAGCAGCGAAGCCCCGCCACCGCTGCTGACGCCCCCCCTGGCCAGTCGACTCCTCGAACGCCTCGACGGCCTGCGCCTGTTCGCCCATGGCTACCCGCTGCTGACCAACCTCACCCAGGGTCGGGTCAAGCCTGAAGACATGCTGGACTTCGCCTACCGCCACGAATTGCAGGGCCTGAGCCTGCACCTCCTGGACGGCGAAGAGAACAGCCTGTCGCAGATGGCGCCGACCCAGCTCCAGGCCTTCGCAGACAAGGCCAGCACCCTGGGCCTGGACGTCCACCTGGAGATCAGCAGCACCCGCCGTGAGGACGTCGACCAGGTCGTCGCCATCGCCCGGGCCATCGGCACTCGCAACATCCGCGTCTACTCGCGCTACGAAGGCCACCTGTCGCGGGTCATGGCGCTGATCGAGGCCGACCTCCAGTACCTCAGCCAGTTGGCTGACCAGCACGACCTGTACTTCGACTTCGAACAGCACGAGGAACTCAAGAGTTTCGAGATCGCCCAATTGCTGCGCCAGATCGGCAACCCGCGGCTTAACGCGCTGTTTGACTTCGGCAACATGATCAATGCCTGCGAGCAGCCGCTGCCGGCCCTGCAAGCCCTGGCCCCATACATCCGCCAGGTGCACCTCAAGGGCGTGCGCATCGTTCCCGAGCAGAACGGTTTCGGTCACTACGGCGTGTTGCACGGCAGCCTTGAAGACGACCTGCCCGGCGCGCGGATGCTCTTCGAGCTGCTGATGCTCGGCGAGCAGGCGCCGCAGGTGATCGCCTTCATTCTGGAGCAGGAAAACCACTACATCGCCCCGTCGTTTCGCCAGTCGGACGAAGCCGAAGATCCCTTCATCCCCTACCGGGAGATGAGCGAAACCGGGCTGCCGCCAGGCTACACCGCCGACCGCATGATGGCCGACGAACACCGCTGGGCGAACAACCAGATCCGTCATGTGCGCGGGCTGCTCACCGAGCTGCGCGTGCTGGCCGAACTCATCCTGGCCGAAGCCGGCCAAACCCGCGCCTGACCCGCTCTTGGCGGCAGGCGGCATCTCAACCTGGAAACTGTGGAGAACAACAATGACAGCACAGGCTAAGGCCAAGTGGCTCCGCTTCCTGGTCCTCGTCCTTGGCGGCGGGACCATCTACAAGCTGGCTAACCTCAAAGACGCCTTCTACGTGCCCATGCAGGAATACATGGGCCTGACGCATACCGAGATCGGTACCCTGCTCAGCGCCAACGCCATCATCGCCACCGCACTGTTCGTGGTCGGCGGCTTCCTGGCGGACCGCTTCGACACCCGCAAGTTGATTCCACTGGGCCTGATCGGCACCGGCGCCCTTGGCCTGTATCTGGCTACCTTTCCCGGCTACAGCCAGCTGCTGATCGTCTTCAGCCTGTTCGCCATCTGCGCCGATTGCATCTACTGGCCTGCGCTGCTCAAGGCCATTCGCAACCTGGGCGACGATAACGAGCAAGGGCGGATGTTTGGCTTCCTCGAAGGCGGCCGTGGCGTAGTCGATACCCTGGTGGCCTTCTCCGCCTTGGGTGTGTTCGTCGCCATGGGCTCCGGCGAGGCCGGCCTGAAGTCGGCCATCCTGTTCTACTCGGCGATCGACATCGGCGCCGGCCTGCTCACCCTGTTCCTGCTCAAGGAAACCAAGAAAGGCGCAGCCAGCACTGAAACGATCGGCCTCGCCGGCCTGCTGGAAGCCGTGCGCGTGCCGGGCATCTGGCTGGTGAGCCTCAACGTGTTCATGGTCTACATCGTCTACTGCGGCCTGACCTACTTCATCCCGTACCTGAAGGACATGTACCACTTGCCGGTAGCCCTGGTGGGTGCCTACGGGATCATCAACCAGTACTTCCTCAAGGTTCTGGGCGGCCCGGCCGGCGGTTTCATGGCGGACAAGGCCCTCAAGAGCCCGAGCCGCTACCTGAAGTGGGCGTTCCTGGCGCTGCTGCCGCTGATGGCGGTGATCCTGACGATTCCCAAAGGCGAGAGCTTCATCTTCGCCGGCATGGCCGCCACCCTGTCGTTCGCGCTGATCATCTTCACCATGCGTGGCGTGTTCTGGGCGCCCATGAGCGAAGTGGGGATTCCCTCGCGCATCACCGGCTCGGCCTTCGGCATCGGCTGCCTGATCGGCTATGCCCCGGGCATGTTCGCCTACGTGATCTACGGCGCCATCCTCGACCACTTCCCGGGCGAGCAGGGCTACACCTATGTGTTCAGCCTGATGAGCGTGCTGGCGGTGATCGGCTTCATGGTTTCCAGCTTGCTGCACCGGGCGGTGCAGAAGCGTGCAGACAGCCTGCCGGGCGAGGCCGTACCGCAAGCATGATGCGGATCATCGGTCCAAGTGCGTGAAATGAAGAAGCCAGCCGTAACGGCTGGCTTCTTTCCTTTGTGGTTTCCCTGTGGGGGCGAATTCATTCGCCAAGCAGACCGTAGGTCTGCCCTCCAGAGTCCAAGCAGCGTCAGACATCCCTCATCCCCGCCCAAGGGGAAAGGGCGTCAAAGGCTCGCCATTACTGCTTGACGTTGGCCTGGACGGTCCGCAGGTCCTGGCCCTGGTCCTTCTGCTTGCGATAGGACACGGCCGATGCAGGCGCCGCGCCACTCTTGCCGGTTTCCATCCAACGGCGCATGCGGGTCGCATCAGCCATATGGGTATACCTGCCGTAGGCATCCAGCAACACCAGCGCCATCTGCCGCTGGTCCATACGGGTGAGCATCACCAGGCAATGGCCAGCCGCATTCGTGAAGCCGGTCTTGGTCATCTGGATGCTCCAGTCCGGCTTGCGCACCAGACCGTTGGTATTGCGAAAACCGAGGGTGTAGCGCGGCTTGACGAAGGTGACCGTCTTGCTCTCGGTGGTACTGAGCTGGGTCATCAGCGGGTAATTACGGGTTTCCTTCAGCAGAACCACCAGGTCGTTGGCCGTCGATACGTTCAGCGGCGACAGGCCAGTGGGCTCGACATAACGGGTGTTCTTCATGCCCAGCGCCCGGGCCTTTGCGTTCATGGCAGCGATGAACGCCGAGTAGCCACCCGGGTAGTTGTGGGCAAGGGTGGAGGTAGCGCGGTTCTCGGACGACATCAGGGCGATATGCAGAAGTTCGCGACGGCTGAGCTGGCTGCCCAGGCGTACTCGCGAGTAGATGCCGCGCATTTCCCTGTTGTCGCGGATGGTCACGGTCAGCACCTCGTCCAGAGGCTGTTTCGCCGACAGGACCACCACGGCGACCATCAATTTGGTCACCGAAGCAATGGGCATCACCCGGTTTGCATTGCGCGCATAGACCACCTGGCCGCTGCTGAGGTCTACCAAGGCGGCACTGCGTGAGGACAGCTGCAGTTTCGCCGGGTCACGGACCGGCTGGGTTGGCTCTGCGGCCTGGCCCGGGACACCTGCCAACAGGAACAGGCACGAACCCAGCGTGAACAATCTGGCGATCGAACTTCGAATTTTCACGATTCACCCAAAGAAAAAGGGAAAAAAAGGACACCGCCGAATGAGACAAGTATAGGAACGAAGGTACAGAAAACCCTGCGCCTTCGGTCGGCGGGGCGCGATTTTGCGCTAATGGCTGTAGGACTTCCAGACGCGAACGACATGAAAGTTCAAGCGAAGGCCAGACGGAGCGGCCTTCGCGCATCAACCAGGACTTTTTCCGTGCGGGAGGGGACGAGCAGGGTCGCCGACGAAACCCCGCAGAGACCAGACGAGCGGTGGCTCAATCGCGCATCACGGCGCCGCGTTCGGCCAGCAATTCGCGCAGGAGGGAGCGGTGGCAGCGCTTCTCGTCTTCACAGTAACAACCCACGGCGAAGTGAGTGCCATGGGACAGTGCCGCCAGCAAATCGAGTACTCGAGATGTATCAGCAGCGGACATTTCAGCGCGGTAGTGCCTGGCAAAGCGCGCCCAGTCCTCTTCACTGGTGGCGGACTTGCCCTCGGCCATCAGTTCGGCGCTGGGCGCCAGTTGGGGCAGCCAGGTGTCGTAGTAATCGCGGCTGGCGAATTCGGCCTTGGGGACGCCACGCGGGGGTCTGCGTACCGTGCCGATGCGCAAGCCCTCATCAGCGCCTCGTGGCGACCCGAGCTGAACGATACTGATGCTCATGTCGGCCCTCTCCCTCATCGGCTGCTACTGGGCAGCTCGCGAAAATCGTCGGTCCGGTCCAGAGCCTGGAGCGCCTCCAGCAGCTTGGCGGTGGGCTTGACCAGTTTGCGCTGCTCCAGGTCGAACCAGCCAACCGTGGATGTCACCCGCGCAGCCAGGATGCCTTGGCGGAAAAACTCGTTGCGCAGCAGCATCCGACTGCCATCCGGCGAGAGGCCGGCGGCACTCATGGTGATATCCAGGTCGTCTAGCAGGTGGCACTCGCGGAAGTACTCGAGTTCGTCCTTCATCACCACCGGGCCGAGGCGCAGACGGCGGAATTCGGACATGGGGAATCCGCAATCGGCGAAATACATCATGCGGACGTCGGCTGATTTGTCCAGGTAGGCGGTATTGCGCATATGGGAGTTGAAGTCCATGTCACCCCAGCCGGCGGTAAGGGTCTTCTGGTACATGAGCGGTCTCCGGAACAGTGCAGGAAAGTGAGGCATTCACTGTAGGACCGCTATGCCCACTGAGACACTGACGCAACTGCCAACCTTGCTAGCGATCGCGCCATGTCCCTTGCCCATTGGCCGCCAGCAAGCCTGCGCAGGCCGCGACGTGCCGGGTGGATCAGCAGGCCTGAACTCAGCCTGGCACGCCGAACCAGCTGGAGATCAGCTTGAACTGCTGCGGAATCGGCGCGGTCACCGTCTCGAACACGCGCCGATAGCCGGTCGCGATAATCTGCCAGGCGCCGTCACGCTTGACGTATTCGTCCTGGTAGAGGGCCGTGCCATGCACCATCCAGCTGTTTTCGACATCGATCACGTGATCCTCCAGGTACCAGGTGCCGCGGGCCCGGTCGGGCGCGACCAGTTCGATCTCCGGATGGTGGCCGTGGTGCTTGGACAACAGCGTGGGCCGGTCCATCAGCTCGCGCAGGCCGGCGACGAAGCCCTCGCGGCCGGAGAAGCTGTATTTGCCGCTGTCCAGCGCGGTGGTCACGTCCTCGGCCAGGCAGGTGGCGAACAGCGCCCAGTCGTGGCAATCCAGTGCGCGGAAGTAGCGGTACTTCAGTTGCCGGATCTGCTCGATCTCGAGGTAGGTATCAACTGCGTCGGCCATCAGTGGTGCTCCGGTTGGGGGATGCCGCAGATTAGGAGGCTGCCACCGTCGACTCATCGTCCAAGGGGACTAATGACCCAGCGTCCAGCCCGGCATTAGTCCAATCGGCCGATGCCGCGCGGCGCCACCGATGCGAGTTTCTCCGCACCTGCAACCGCGCAGGATGGATAAGGAGGCTCACAGCATGTCCGAGGCATCGCACAAGCAAGCGCTCTACGAACTCGTCTGTCGCTATGCACAGGCGGTGGATCAACGTGACTGGGCGGCATTGGCCCGCCTGTTCACCCCCGATGCAGTCCTCAAGGGGCCGGGTTTCAGCTTCAATGGCGTGGCAGCCATCGTTGACGGCATGAATGGCCTGGGCCATTACAGCGTCACCCAGCACCATGTGCATAACCACCTGGCCGAGGTGGAGGAACTGGAGGCCAGCGCCGAGACCTACTGCGTCGCCAATCACCTGTATGACGCCGATGGCGTGACCCGCAAGCTCGACTGGGGGATTCGCTACCGCGACCGATTCGTCTGTATCGACGGACTCTGGCACATCACCCAGCGCGAACTGCTGCTGGACTGGAGCCAGGACCTGCCCTTGCAGGGAGCGGCGCAATGACGCCGCCGCTCAAGGGCAAGACAGCCCTTATCACCGGTGGCACCGGCGCATTGGCCAAGGCCTGTGCGCTGGCCCTGGTCAAGGACGGCGCCAGCGTGGTACTGGCGGCACGTCGCGCCGACGCACTGGCCAAGGCCCGCACCGAACTGCTCCAGCAAGTTCCCGATGCCCAGGTCGAGTGCCATGCTGGCGACGCCTGCCAGGAAGCCGGCCTGCAAGGCGCGCTGGACTTGGCTTACGGCCTGCAGCAGCGCCTCGACATCCTTATTCCCACCGTCGGTGGCGCCGGCTTCCGACCGCTGTTGCAGCATGACGCGACCAGTTTCACCGCCGACCTGCACCTGAACCTGGTCAGCGCCTTCCTCGCCATCCGTCACGGCGCCCCGCTGATGGCCAGGAACGGCGGCGGCTCCATCGTCTGCATATCGTCCACCGCTGCGCAGATGACCTTTCGCTGGCTGTCGTCCTACTGCACCGCCAAGGCCGCCCTGGAAAGCCTGGTACGCAGCGCGGCGGAAGAACTGGCCAGCGCCGGCATCCGCGTCAACTCGGTGCGTCCCGGCCTCTTCCAAAGCGAGGCCACCACGGATCTGTTCGGCAACGCCGAGCTCAGCCAGGCGTTCCTCGAGCAGGTGCCACTGGGACGCCTCGGCAAGCCCGGGGACATTGCTGGCGCGGTGCGCTACCTGGCCGGCCCGGAGTCGGGCTGGACCACTGGCCAGAGTCTGGCCATCGACGGCGGCAATGAACTGCGCCGCAACCCCCAACTGGATCACGTGATCTCGGCCATCTTCGGCGAAGACGCCCTGCGCGCTGCCCTGGCCGGAGAGGAAACCTCGAGGAGCCCTGCATGAAACGCGTTCAAGACAAGGTCGTACTGATCACTGGCGCCGCCAGCGGCGTCGGCAAGGCCGATGCGCTGCTGCTGGCCGCCGAAGGCGCCCGCGTGGTGCTTGGCGACATCGACCGCAAGGCCGGCCAGGCCCTGGCCACCGAGATCGGCGCCAACGCCCTGTTCGTCGAACTCGACGTCGCTGAAGAAGAGCACTGGCAGCGGGCTATCGACCAGACCCTGGCGCAGTTCGGCCGGCTCGACGTACTGGTCAACAACGCCGCCATCTGCCCGCTCGGGACCATCGAGCAGACCAGCCTGCAACAATGGCGCAGCGTGCTGCGGGTGAATGCTGACGGCTACTTCCTCGGCTGCAAGTACGCCATCGAGGCGATGAAGCAGAACGAGCACGGTGGTTCGATCATCATGATGTCCTCGGTCGCTGCCCTCGGTGGCCTGGCGCCCATGTGCTCCTACAGCAGTTCCAAGGGCGCAGTCACCGCCCTCACCCGCAACGTGGCGATCCACTGCAAGAACAGCGGCTATCGCATCCGCTGTAATTCGATCCACCCCGACGGTATCTGGACGCCGATGACCCAGGCCCTGGTGCCGGACCTCGACCCGGCGGCCCTCGGCATCGGTGACAACCCGATGGCGCGCATGTGCATGCCCGAGGACGTTGCCAACATGGTGCTGTTCCTGGCCTCGGACGAGTCGCGCTTCATCAATGGTGCCGAACTGCGCATCGACAACGCGCAAATGATCTCCGGCATCGCGGCCGGCACTCCCACTCAATTCAAGAGCGAACAACAATGAGCATGCTGCAAGGAAAAGTGGCCCTGGTGACTGGCGGTGGCCAGGGCGTTGGTCAAGGCATCGCCTATTCGCTGGCGGCCGAAGGCGCCAAGGTCGCCGTCGCGGGCCGCACCCTCGCCACCCTCGAAGAAACCTGTGCGGAAATCCGTCGTCGCGGTGGCACCGCCCTGGCGGTCGAGTGCGACGTGATGAGCCAGACGGATATCGACCGCTGTGTCGCCCAGGTGGTGGAGGCCTTCGGCGGCCTGAACATCCTGGTCAACAACGCCCATATCGTGCCGCTGGGCAGCATCCTCGATGTCACCGACGAAACCTTCATGAAGGGCATCGACTCAGGTCCGATGGCCACGCTGCGCCTGATGCGTACCTGCTACCCGCACCTCAAGGGCGACGGCGCGGTAATCAATCTGGCCTCTTCTGCCGCCGTGCGCTGGGACGCCTCGGGCTACGGCCATTACGCCGCCACCAAGGAGGCGATCCGCTCCCTCAGCCGGGCTGCTGCCTGCGAATGGGGCGTGGATGGCATCCGCGTCAACGTCATCGCCCCCCACGCCCTCTCGCCCGGCCTGCGCGGTTGGATCGAGGGCAACCCGGAGGAGGCACAAGCCTTCTTCAGCAGCATTCCGCTACGCCGCGTTGGCGACTGTGAACACGACATCGGCCGCACCGTGGCCTTCCTGGTCAGCGACAACGCCCGCTACCTGACCGGCGCCACCATCCCGCTGGATGGCGGCCAGGCCTATTGGGGTTAATCAAGGAGAGAGTCATGCAACGTTTGGCAAACAAGGTCGCCATCATCACCGGCGGCGCGCGCGGCATGGGCGCGCAAACCTCGCGACTGTTCGTCGAGGAAGGTGCAACCGTGGTCATCGCCGACCTGCTGGAAAGCGAAGGCCAGGCCCTGGCCGCGGAGCTGGGCGACAAGGTCAGCTTCCGTCGCCTGGATGTGAGTAACGCAGAAGACTGGCAGCGCCTGGTCAGCGAGACCGTAGAGCGCCATGGCCGTATCGACGTGCTGGTGAACAACGCCGCCGTCCTGGTGTTCGGCGCTATCGAACAGCTGTCCAAGGCTGACTTCGAGCGCGCGCTGTCGATCAACCTCACCGGCACCTTCCTCGGCATTCATACCGTGGCGCCCTTCATGCGCGAGCAAGGCGCCGGCTCCATCGTCAATATCTCGTCCGTCGATGGCCTGCGCGGGGTGAATGCCCTGGCGGCCTACGTGTCGAGCAAGTGGGGCGTGCGCGGGCTGACCAAGGTCGCGGCGCTGGAACTGGGCCCACATGGCGTGCGGGTCAACTCGGTGCATCCGGGTGGCGTGGATACCGTGATGTCCAACCCCACCGGTGCCTCGCGCGATGAGCTGGCCCCGCAGTACCGCACCGTGCCGCTGCAGCGCATCGGCGCACCGGAAGAGATCGCCCGCGCCACGCTGTTCCTCGCCAGCGACGAAGCCAGCTACTGCAACGGCAGCGAGCTGTCGGTCGACGGCGGCGTAGCGGCCGGTTCCTACTACCCGGGCCTGCCGGGCTCGCCGATCTGAGTCGAACCATCTAGCCCGGCGTGGGTGGGCCGAAGCGGGAAACCGCCCGGCCCACCCTGCGCTGCGCGATGGCCTGAGCGGGTGCGCTAGAAGGGCACCGTCAACTTCAACCAGTACGCATCGCCCTCGGCACGGTTACGCACCTCAGTTTCCTGTTCCCATTTGGCGGTGAGGAACCAGCCGTCCTTGTTGCTGTACATGATCGAGGGGCCGATGGAGAAGGCGCGCCCCTTGTTGTCGTCGATCCGGTCGCCGTTCTGGCGGTCGTCGGTGGTCTGACGGTAGTAGTAGCCGCCCACGCCCAATACCCAGCCGTTGCCCAGCCCCCAACCCACGGCGTAGTCGAAGTGGAATTCCTGGCCGGAGCGGTAGTCGGTGGCGGGGTTTTCCTGATTGAAGTCGTACATCAGCTTGACGCTGGCATTGAGGCCGGCGGGGTCGACGTGGGAGATGGCCAGCACCGGCTCCACCGTCCAGTAGTTGCGCCCAAGATTGGCCAGGTCGCCGCGGTCGTACTCCCCTGAGGGGGCGATGAAGTCCAGGGCGAAGATGCTGTGCAGCTTGTCGCTGTGGTGAAAACCTAGCGCCGGGCCGAAGATGATGTCGCCCAGACCCTTCTTGTGCTCGGACTGGCCGTTCACTTCCACCTTCAGGTCAACGAATGGAAACAGTGCCGCGAAGGCCAGGTTGCCGCCGAACAGCTGCTGCTCGCTCACCCAGATCAGACGTGGCGCGATGACGTTGGCGCGAACGCGGAAGTCCACCGGCAGGCTGCGGCCGTCATTGCCGCGCAGGGTGTCGGCTTCGTAGTGAGTGGAGAACACCTGGCCGTAGAAACCGGGTGGCGGCATGGCGCCGGACATGTAGTTCTCGGCCCCCATGGGATAGGTGGAGCCGCCGCCTTCGGTGGCGTGGGCGACAGGGCTCAGGGTGGCGAGGATGCAGCAGGACAGGACACGCAGATTGGTGCTCATCGGCAATACCTTGTTGTTTTTATGGGCGTGAGCCGCCGTCCGCGCCATCGGCGCGGAGCAGCGGGCAGAACGGGTCAGATGCGCTTGAAGAGGGCTGAGCGGGTGCTCTCGTCGGCGCCATCGGCGGCGGTGAGGAATCGCTCCATGAAGATGTCGCGCTCGAACAGCCGGCCCTGCATCAGGGCGGTGATGGCAGCGTCGATCATCGGCGGCGGTCCACAGAGGTACGCCTTGCTACCGGCGAAGCGACCGTCGAAGTGCTGCTTGGCGGCGTCATGCACGTAGCCACGGAAACCCGTCCATTCGGAGTCGTCAGCGGCCTGGCTGAGTGACGGCACGTAGGTGAAGTTCTCGTGCTGCTCGGCCAGGCGCTCGAAGAGTTCGCGGTTGTACAGTTCGGCGCGGGTGCGGGCGCCCTGGAACAGGGTCATGCGTCGTGTGTCGCCCTGCTCCAGCAGGTCGAGAATCATCGACTGCGGACTGGACAGCCCCGAGCCACCGGCGATGAAGATCAGGTCCCCCGGCTGCGATCCGCGCACGAAGAACTGCCCATAAGGGCCGGACAGTTCCAGGGCATCCCCCACCTTCAGCTCGTTGTGGATAAAACCGGTGGCCTGGCCGCCTTCCACCAGGCGCACGTGTAGCTCCACTTCATCGGCCCGGCTCGGCGGGTTGGCCAGGGAGAAGGCGCGGGTGCCGTCGATGCCGGGAATCTGCAGGTTGATGTACTGCCCCGCCTGGAACTCCATGGGCCGGTCCAGCTTCAGGCGCAGGCCCTTGATGGTCGGAGAGAGGTCGTCGACGGCGACCACTTCGGCGCGATAGTCCTGCACCGCATGGCCGGCGAAGTCGGGGTCGACGTCGATGTCGGCCTCGATCACCAGGTCGCTCTGCGGGATGGCACAGCAGGCCAGCACCTTGCCCTCGTCACGCTCCATGTCCATCAGGGCGAAGGGCGAGGCGGCGCCGACGTCCACCTCCCCTTCCAGCACCTGCAGCTTGCAGGTGGCGCAGGTTCCGTGGCCGCAGGCGAAGGGCAGCCAGACGCCCTGGCGCAGGGCAGCCTGGAGGATGGTCTGGCCTTCTTCGACTTCGATCTGCTCGCCGGTGGGTTCGATAGTGACCTGGTAGCTCATGGCGATTTCCTCAGTTGAAGCTGCCGTTGAGGCCATCCAGGCCGGGGGTGGACAGGTGCAGCAGGCTCTTGTGGCCGATGCCGTTGGCGGCGAGGCCGGCCATGGGGTCAGGCTGGAAATCGCCATCGTCAAGGCGCCAGCGAGCCTGGCTGAAATCCACCTTCGCGGCATCCGGGTGCGCGGCTATCGATGGTTTCACGACCTGCTCGATGAAGTCGCCGAAGGGCATGTCCGGCGGCAGCGGCAGGGTGAAGGGCGCGCAGAACATCAGGTGGCGTTCCCAGCAGAGGTACACCAGTTGCAGGCCGTTGAAGTTTTCCTGGCGGTCCAGGGATTGCGCCTGGTAGGCGCCGATGGCAGTCACGGGCATGACGCTGTCCTTCTTGTAATTGGGGTGAAAGGCGGGCGCGTGACGCCCGCCGCAGGATTCAGCCGGCCTTGGCGAGGTCGGCGGGCTTGTCGCCCTGCCACTCACGCCAGCGCTGGTGCTCGGGCGAGTCCTGGTAGTCGAAGTTGTCCTGGCCGAACGCGATGTTGTAGTAGTCGCGCACCACGCTCTCGACGTCGCCGCCACCGCAGTTGCCCTGGAGAATCTGGTGCACCGGCAGCCAGGCCTGGACATACTTCTCCGGTTCAAACTGGAAGATGTCGCAGCAGCCATCGGAGCAGAAATGGAAGCGCTCGCCGCCGTGCATCACACTGCGGTGGCTCAAGGTGGTGTCGGCATCCGGTTCGGTGAACGACAGCGGGATCTGGCAGACCTGGCAGAGCATCGGCAGCGCATTGTTGTAGAAGCGCTCGCCCCGGGCCTGCATCCCCCGCCAGTGCTCGTAGCGCGGGCGGTAGATGCGGTCGAAAGTGTCCGGGTACTTGGCCGAGAGCCAGTCCAGTTCTTCGTCGGTGGGCATCCAGGTGTGGAAGTTGGTGGCCTGGCTGTACTGGTAGAAGATCGACCAGGCCTGGTGGCTGATGTGCTCCTTGCCGATGGCGGTCTGCTCGACGTACTTCGGCGGACGGATGCCATAGCGCTCCAGGTCCTTGAACAGCGCGCCACCGGCCTGCTCGTAGTACACCTCCCAGGCCTCGGCCCAGGACATGACCTTATTCGGCAGCATGTAGTCCATCATCATCCCCACCAGGGTCAGCAGGCGGTAACCGCGCCAGAACCACTTGTCGATCCAGCGCTGGATGATCGGCACGTTGTCCTCGTGCTGCTCCAGCAGGAACTTGATCACCTCCAGGCCGAGCGTCATGTGCCGCGCCTCGTCGGACTGCGCCGAGAAACCGAAGGTGACGGTGGCCATGTCGCCGTTGTAGGCGGCGCCGGACATGAAGGGCACGAACAAGAGGTTAGTCAGCACGTACTCGAAGCTGAAGGAAATCGCCGTGAGGAACTCGAAGGGGCCGGCGGTCCGTGCGTCCTCGAAGAAGGACTTGGGCACCGAGAGGAACCACACCCGGTCGTGCATGTGGGCGAAGTCATGCAGGCCGTTGAAGTGCTTGTTGTAGTGGCTCATGGCGTGGATCTGAGTCTGCACGTGGCGCAGTTCATCAATGGCCTGCATCTGGCAGGCCACTCGCGCCCCGGCCCCGCCGAAGTGCCGGCCGACTCGGGCAAAGCCCTGGTAGGCCTGGTACTCCAGCGGCGTCACGCCGCAGAGGAACAGCTTCAGCGCATTGACGTAGCGCGCGTCGGACAGGTTGGTATGGCCGTTGTTCTGGGCGAAGGCGTCGAAGATGGCGTAGAGCTTCTTCTCCTTCTCGGCCTGGTATTTCCAGTAGGCATCCATGGTCAGGCGGAAGGGGTCCTCCCACTTGTCCCAGTCGGTGATCTTGATGCCCTCGAAGCGCTCAAAGGGGTAGATGTCGTCCTTGCTCTGGTAGCTTGGCTCCCAGGCCAGGTCGCGGGTCAGGCAGCGGTACTTGTCTTTCTGGTTCAGGCGTTTGGCGGCCATGGTGGCTCTCCCGATTCTTGTCGTTATGCGCGGGTTCAGTTCCAGTGCAGGGCGAAGCGGTCTTCGTCTTCCTCGACGTTGCCGCCGAGGGTGATGACGTCGATGAGCATTTCCTGCACGTCCCACTCGCGGCCGAGCTTCTCCTCCACCGTGGCGCGATTGATCTCCAGGCGCTGTTCGGCCTGGACGCGGATCATGGCCGGCTGGTGCTGGATCTCGGCGTGGGGGTTGTCCTGAACAATGGCCTCGACGATGTAACGGGCGTTGTCGTTGTCCTGGAAGGCGATGTAGACGAGGGAAGTCATTGTGCGGCTCCTGCAAGGCCGAGTTTCTTCAGGCGGGCGGCGAACTCGCCGGCCACGGTATCGAGGGCATCGCGGCCGGGGCCGATCGCCGCCAGCGGCGCCAGGGCCTCCAGGGCGCGGGCCTGCCAGTGGTCGACCCAGCCTTCCACGAGCTGGCGGTTATCAATGCTCTCGGTCACCACGGTCTTGACCATGGCATCGACCCAACGCTGGGTCTCGGCGAACCACAGGCGCATGAACTCGGTGAGCATCCCCACCTGGCCGGCGCCCTGGGCGCAGAGCTGGTCGTCGAACTTGAGGAACATCAGCGGGTACAGCAGGCCGTCGCTGACCAGGTTCTGCGCCAGGGTCAGCTCGAACCAGTCGCGGACCACCAGGCTGTCTTCGACGTAGCGGCGCAGGCCCTGCCAGGCCGGCTCTTCCAGCCACTGGCACTTGGCCTCGGCGAGCAGGTCGGTGCCGCCGTCATCGAGCATCAGGCCGATACGCGAGAGGTACTGGGCGATGCCGAGGCGGTCCATGGCCTGGAACATGTGCATCTGGGTCAGGCTGGTGCCGTAGCCGTCGGCGGCGATGCCGCTGTTGTTCATGTTGGCGCCGAGCTCCGCGTGGCGCAGGGGCAGCAGCAGATGGGCGATCTGCTCGCGACTGGTGGCGTCGAGGCCGGCCAGCAGGTTGCGCTTCTCGCAGAAGGCGTAATCGTGCTCGGCGTTCTCCTGCATCTTGGCGCGGGTCTGCACGTAGGCGCCGTAGTAGTACTGGCGCGGATCGCTGACGGCATACCAGTCGGCCATGCGCACGGCGGTGCGGGTGGCGTCGTTGAGCAGCTTGTCCGGCTGCCACAGCGGGCGGTAGTGGAAGTTGGTGGCGGCCTCGATGTCGAAGCTGGCCTCTTGGTACCGGCTGGCAGGCTTGTCGCCGAAACGCCGACGGGTGTGGCTGAAAGTCTGGCGGATCGGCTCGGCCGTCGCCGTCTTGATCTCGATACTCATGCAGGGCGTCCTGTACTTGTTGTTGTCGGGGGAGCGACGCGCTCAGGGCTTGGCCGCTAGGCGGACTGGCCACGCACCTCGCCGTAGCGCCATTTCTCCATGTCGGCATCGACGGCTTCGGCCATCGCCGTGTCCATGTGCTGGACCCGGTTCTGCTCGCAGAAGCTGGCGAAGGCCGCGCGAGGCAAGACCAGCTCGACGAAGAGGTCCGGGTAGCCGATGGCGAAGTCGAACTCGACGAAAATGGCGCCGGGCTCGCTGCGCACCCGGACATAGCGAGGCAATTGTTCGAAACTGGGCAGTAGTGAGTTCATGCAAGGCGACTCCGTGAACGGGTACAGCACCCAGAGCAACGCCTGTGCCAGCGCTGCCAGGCCGCCGAGAAATTAATTACAAGCTACTGTTTTAATTGATTTTCTATAGAAATCACCGACGCTCTAAGGCCTTCTGGCGCAGCATTCAGAGCCGGTCCTTTTTAACCATTTGCTCAATCCATCGAGGCGCTTTGAGCAAATCGACAATTGGCGCCGACGGTTGACTTTTGCATGGCTTTCAGGCCGCTTAGAAAAAGAACGCGACCCGCCTTTGCGTGTATGGGTCGCCTCGGCAAGCCTCCAGAACCGCATGACCTGAGCGGCGGTTTACCGTCTCCCCGCACAATAAAAATCAGGGGTGCAATGCCATGAATGTGGAATACAAGGCGTCGGAACACAGCCCGACGCTGAAGGACCTGACCGACCGGGTCCGCTTTCTCGGAACCGAAGGGAAGATCTGGCTGGATGAACAACGCATGCTTCTGCTGCAGGCGTCGGCCATGGGATCCTTTCGGCGGGAACTGGTGGAAATGCTCGGTGTGGAACGCGCCAAGGGGCTCTTCCTGCGCCTTGGCTATCAGTCCGGCCTGAAGGACGCCGAGTTGGCCCGCAAACTGAGACCGGGTGCCGATGCAGTGGAAATGTTCCTGACCGGACCTCAATTGCACTCGCTCAAAGGGATGGTCAAAGTGCAGCCATTGGAGATGAATATCGACATCGAAAATGGTCGCTTCTACGCCGACCTGGAGTGGCAGAACTCCTACGAGGTGGAGAACTGCCAATCCGAGCAACTGACCTTCGATCAGCCCGTGTGCTGGACACTCCTGGGCTACGCCATCAGCTACTCGTCGTTCTTCCTGGGGCGCCAGGTGTTGTACAAGGAAGTCAGCTGCCGAGGCTGTGGCGACGACCGTTGTCGCATCATCGGCAAACCCGTGGAGGAATGGGAGGACGCCGAGGAGTTCCTGCGCTACTTCCAGAACGATCCCATCATCGAAGAACTCCAGGCCCTGCAGGTGCAGGTGGCGAACCTGCGCCTGCGGCTTCAGCAGGATGTCGGCCAGTACTACGGCATTGGCCGGGCACCGCGCTACCGCAAGGCCTGCACCCTGATCGACAAGGCAGCGCCAGGCAAGGCCTCAGTGCTGCTGTTGGGCGAGACCGGCGTCGGCAAGGAAGTCATGGCGCGCAGCCTGCACCTGCGCAGCGAGCGAGCCGGTGGTCCCTTCGTCGCATTGAACTGCGCCGCCATCCCGCCGGACCTGATCGAGGCCGAGCTGTTCGGCGTGGAGCGCGGCGCCTACACCGGCGCCCAGCAGTCACGCATGGGCCGCTTCGAGCGTGCGAACGGAGGCACCCTGTTCCTTGATGAAGTCGTCGAGCTGACCCCGAGGGCCCAGGCCAGTCTGCTGCGTGTCCTGCAGGAAGAAGAGCTCGAACGCGTAGGCGACTCGCAAACCCGAAAGGTTGATGTCCGCGTGGTCGCGGCCACCCACGAGGACCTGGCCAAAGCGGTCAAGGAAGGGCGTTTCCGAGCTGACCTCTACTATCGACTGAACGTTTACCCGGTATTCATTCCCTCACTTCGCGAACGCAAGGAGGACATCCCACTGCTGGTGGAGCACTTTTTGACGCGGCTACACGCCAGCTACGGCAAAAACACTCTGGGCCTCTCCGATCGCGCACTCGAGGCCTGCATGCGCTACGACTGGCCAGGCAATATCCGTGAGCTCGAAAACCTGATCGAACGCGGCGTGATCATCACCGACAACAACCAGAGCATCAGTGCCGATGCTCTGTTTCCGCACCTGTCGCAAGAGGCGCACAGCATTGGTCTGTCCAGTGAAGGTGCCCTGGTCGATCACGCACCTACCGATGAGCCGGACTGGGTGGAACGACTCATCGACAGCGGGATCAGCCTGGATGCGGTCGAGGAAGCCCTGATGCAGGGCGCCATGAAGCGCGCTCAGCAGAACGTATCGGAAGCAGCAAGGCTGCTGGGAATGACCCGCCCTGCCCTCTCCTATCGGCTGAAGAAGCTGCCACAAACCTAGGCTTCTCCCGGAGGGAGAAAGGGCAGTCCGCAAGAACCCCGGGGCCCAGAGCAACTCCTGCGGGCGCGAGTTCATTCGCCGAGCAGGCCGCCCCTCCAAACTCCGAGCAGTCTCGGGCCACCCTCTCCCCTGTCCTCTCCCGCAAGCGGGTGAGGGGGCCGATCCATGCAATGGGGTGCTACTGCTGAGGGGCGAATTCTTTCGCCAAGCAGGCCGCAGGCCTGCCTCGGTACCTCACCCCCGATACTGCGCCACCACTTCATTCACCGCGCGCTGGATGTCATTGCGCACATATCCCAGTAGCGCAGTCTCGGCAGCATCCGGCTCGTAGCTGACGGTATTGCCGCGCCCGGTGTAGAGCGCCATATCCGGCAGCAGCGGGTGCTCCTGATCCAGCGACGGGACCTCGGCGTCGTTGCCGGCAGCACGCAGGAACGCCTGGAAGTACTCTGCATAGCTGAGGTTCTCGTCGCCCACCAGGTACGCCTTGCCCGACTCGCCATGCAGCAGTGCGCCGAGGATCGCCTGAGACAGCGAACGGGTAGAGATGAAGTTGCTGCCACCTGCCGGACCATAGAACGGCAGCGGCGCGAACTTGCCCTCTGCGTAACGGGTATAGGCCTCGAACATCTCGACTTTCAAGCCCGGTACCGCGCCAACCACGAAGGGCGCATTGACGCTGCACACCTTGAAGTCCGAACCAGAAAGCGAGCGCACGCCCTGATCTGACAGGTGCCGCGAGCGGACGTACGGAATGCTGTCGATCAGCTCCGGCGCCACCTGGGGGTAGAAGCTGCCTACCAGCACTGCTTGCTTGATGCCTGCGCTGCGGGCCAGTTCGAACAAACGCGGGATGGCTTCGACGTTGGCGCGCTGCCAGTGGGCATCAAGATCTCCCCCTTGCGGGGCATGGCGGATATCGCTGCCAGCAGCGAATACCAGGGCGTCGTAACCCGCCAGGTCGTCGCGGCTGAAGGTGCCGGCGACATAGTCGCCCTGCAGTTGCTTGAGCTCGGCCAAGGCGCTGCCGCCAGCAGCCGGTTTGCGTCCGGCAATGGTGACGTCGTGCCCATGGTCTTTGAGGTAAAGCGCGGCATGGCCGCCGATCAGGCCGGTTCCGCCAATCACAAGAATCTTCATCGCGTAGTCACTCCTGCTGGGGCCTGGGTTCAGGCCCCTGGGTTGAGGCACCGGGGCATGGCCCGGTAACGGATCGATCAGATAACGCGCGCGGGATGCTGCGGATGCGGTGCTCCGAGCATCTCGCGGTAGGACGGCGGCTGGCGGCCCTCGGCTTCGGTGATGCCATAGCCCTGTGCCACTTCGGCGGTGATCAGGGTCTGGCCGGACAGTGCCTGTAGGTTCGGGTCGTTGAGCAGCGCATGGATGACCCGGCCATTGAACTCGGGAGTCTCCGCCATGGCCATGAAGGCTTCGTACTGGTCGGCCCGCTCCGCGCCGGCAATTGCCGTGCGCTCGGTGCGCTGCGGGCCTAGCCAGAGAGAGAGAGCAGCCACGCCGGTACCTTCCAGGTCGACGGCCATGTCCGCTGCGAACTTGTCACAACCGGACTTCTGCGCGCCGTACGCCGGACCGTGCATGTAGCACCCGGCACCGAAGGAAGACACAAAACTGATCAGCCCGTGGCCATTTCGCACCAGCAAAGGCGCTGCGTAGTAGCTGGCGACATAGGCCGAACGCAAGCCGACGTCGAGGATGTCCACCAGCTCCAACGGCTTCTCCCAGAAGGGGCCCGGGTCGATCAGGTTCTCGTGGAGAAAGGCAGCATTGTTCACCAGGAGATCAAGGCGACCCTGCTCGCGCTCGACGCGCTCGAAGAGCTCACGAACCTGCTCGTCATCGCGGTGGTCACAGGGCACGGCAATGCCCTTGCCGCCAGCACGGGTTACGGCTTCTGCGGTTTCTGCCAGGCTGCCGGGCAAAGGTTGGCCGCGCAGTTGGCTAGAGCTCTGGGTGGCAGAGCGGCCACTCAGGTAGACGGTCATGCCCGCCGCGCCAAGGGCGATGGCAATACCCTTGCCGACGCCACGGCTTGCGCCGGTGACCACAGCGACTTTGGTGTTATTCGCGTTCATCTGGGATTCCTTGTTGCGTTCAACGATGGCTGGAGGCCTAGAAGTTGAAGCCGTTGCCCGTGATCACCGGGACGTTGGTCCAGGTGCCTTTGGGGTCGCGGTACCAGCCGGCCGCGGCCAAAGCGCCGCCATCCACATGCAGGGTTGTGCCGGTGACCCAGCCCGACAGCGGGCTGGCGAGGAACAGCGCGGCACCGGCCATGTCTTCCGGCTGGCCGAAGCGTCCCAGCGGAATCCAGTTCGGCATCTGCGTCTGATGTTCTGGGGCGATCATCAGCGACATGGGCAGTTGCGGGGTTTCGGTGGACTCGGGGGCGATCTGGTTAACGCGAATGCCTACCGGCCCCAGCTCCAGCGCCAGGCTCTTGGTGAAACCGCCGATGGCAGCCTTGAAAGCCGCGTAGACGCTGCAGTTCGGAATGCCGCGAAAGGCCTCAATGGACGACAGGCTGATGATGCTGCCTCCCGGCCCCTGGCGACGCAGCAACGGCAGCATGGCGCGGGTCACACGGAAAACATGCTGCAGGTTGACCGCGTAGAGCCGATCCATGTCGTCGTCGCTGTAGGCATCGAAAGGCTTGGCGATCATCAGCGAATCGCCGACGTTGTTGATCAGCACATCGAGCCCACCGAAGCGTTCCTCCACCTGTTCGGCGAGAGCCACCACCTGGCCCTTCTGGGTGACGTCCACTTCCACCACCAGGGATTCGTTGCCGCAGGTGGCCAGCCAGTCGCGGACTGCCGCGGCCCTTTCGGCATCGACCTCGGCCACGGCCAGCCGAGCCCCAGCACGGGCGAAGGCCTCGACCATGGCCCGCCCAATGCCCACGCCACCGCCGGTGACCAGGACTGTCTTGCCCGCAAAATCGATCATTTCGTCATCCTCTTGTTCTTGTGGGAGCGAATTCATTCGCGAAGGGCCGCAACGCGGCCCCCCGAGTTTCAGAGCGACAGGCCGTTGGCCTGCTTGGCGATTGAATTCACCCCTACGCCCTCGGTACCGGCAGCGTGGATGTGCTCAGCCGCACGGAAGCCGAAGACCATGGCCGGACCGATGGTCGAGCCGGCGCCCGGATAGGTACGCCCCATCATCGAAGCTGCGGTGTTGCCGATGGCGTAGAGTCCGGCGATGGGGGTGTTGTCGTCACGCAGGACGCGGGCATGCACGTCGGTAAGCAGGCCGCCCTTGGTGCCGATGTCCCCGGCGTCGATCTTCACGGCGTAGAAAGGCGCTTTCACCAGCGGTGCCAGGCAGGGGTTGGGCTGCACGGTCGGGTCGCCGTAGTAGCGGTCGAACAGCGAATCGCCCTTCTTGAAATCCTGGTCCTTGCCCGCCTCGGCCATGGAGTTGAAGCGGTCGAGGGTACGCAGCAGTCCGGAAGCATCGATGCCAATCTTCGAAGCCAGTTCACCGAGGCTGTCAGCCTTGTGGAAATAGCTGTGCAGATGTTTGGGCAAGCGGCTGTCGGGCATGGCGTAGCCGGGCAGCAAAGCACCGCAGGGGTACTTGCGGCGGAAGTCGGCATCGAATATCAACCAGCACGGCACGCTGGTGGCGCCCTCGCGGTTGTTCTCGTACATGGCGTAGACGATGTCGGTGTAAGGTGCCGCTTCGTTGACGAAACGCTGACCCGCCGAGTTCACCATGATGCAGCCGGGCAGCGCGCGCTCGACGAACAACGGGCGTTGCTTCTCTTCACCCTCGACATGGGTGGTTGGCGCCCACCAACTGTGGTCCATCAGTGCCGTGGTGGCACCTAGGGCCTGGCCGGCGCGGATGGCATCACCGGTGTTGTAGGGCGGCGTCGCACTCCAGTCGCTGCGCGAGGGTTGCGGATGGTACTGCGCACGCATGACCTGGTTACGCTCGAAGCCTCCAGCGCCCAGTACCACGCCACGCCGGGTCTGGACACGCAAGATACAGCCATCGTGCACCAGTTCGGCGCCGACGACGCGGCCGTTTTCCTCGATCAGTCGCTCCAGTCGACAATTCAGCGTGAGCGGCACCTGGCGGTCGGTCAACGAGCAGCGTAGTGCGGCGATGAGGGCATTACCCAAGGTGAGAAAACGATCGCGCCGGGAGTGCAGACGCCAGCCAAGGTCGCGCCAGTAGCGCCAGATCACCTTGAGGGTCAGGCCAACCCAGCCGGGGCCACGGCAGAGCAGGACCCGCGCCTCCTTCATGGTCATTGTCATGCGGCCCATCATCAGCGTGGCGGGTGACGGCTCGCGCAGGCGCTGGAAGTCCTCGCCCAACTCTCGGGCATCGAACGGCAAAGGGTCCATGGAGCGGTAGCCGGGTTTGCCGCCGTCCACTTCCGGGTAGTAGTCGGAATAGGCCTCCTGTGCCTCGAAGCGTACGCGGGAGTGCTGTTCGAGATACTCGATCGCCCGGTGGCCATGCTCGACATAGGCTTCGATACGGCCGTCGTCGATCTCGCCATGGGTAACGGCGCGGATGTAGCGGATGGCCTCCTCGGCCGAATCCTGGCCGCCCACTGCGGCAATGCGGTGGTTGCAGGGAACCCATATTCCGCCACCGGAAATCGCGGAGGTACCACCGAAACGGTCGCTCTTCTCCACCACCAGCGTCTGCAATCCGAGGTCGTGGGCTCGCAGCGCCGCGGTCATCGCACCGGCTCCTGAACCCACCACCAGTACGTCACAGCTTTGATCCCATTTCGGGCTATTCGCGCTCATCGGGCTGCTCCCTTGTTGTTGTTCGTGGTGCGCAATCAGCCCGGATTCTCAGTGCGCCCCCGACACGCAACATCGTCCGATGGGACTACGCGAGACGGGACAAACCGACCGTTCAGCCCGATCGGAGAGCAAGTGCTGGCGGGTAGTCTTTTTGGACGATGTTGTGCCTCGGCAGCGACCACATAGTCACTCCGCCACACTCAACTCCAATTTGGGCCTGGCGAACCGAGCTGTGCCCAGCCGTGCCGAGAGCAACATGATGACAACAACAACAAGAAGCCAAACCCGTAATCCCTTGCAGTTTGCGATTCGCGTTGCCCTGCTTGGCCTGGCCACTGGCTGCGCCGGCCACAGCCAGGCAATGTCGTTCCAGCCCAACGAAGACCTCAAGGTCGACTGGAACACTACCCTGACCTACGGCCTCGCCTGGCGTACCGAATCTCGCGATCACGCGCTGTCCAACGGTTTCCCGAACCCGGTCATCGCCAACATCGACGACGGTAACAACGCCTTCGACAAGGGCAGCCTGATCACCAACCGGGCCAGCTTCCTGACCGAAATGAACCTGAACTGGCAACAGGACTTCGGCCTGTTCATGCGTGCCAGTGGTTTCTACGACGACGTCTACAACCGCAGCAACGACAACGGCACCGGCACATCCAACTGCTTCGCCGGCGGTCGTTGCTCACAGCCAAACCACTTCCCCCACGGCACCATCGACCAGCACGGCAAGGATCTGCGACTGCTCGACTCCTATGTCTATGGCGCCTGGGACCTGGGAGGTCACAACCTGAACCTGCGCGTGGGCGATCAGGTGGTGAGCTGGGGCGAGAGCCTGTTCATCGGCAACGGTATTTCCGGCGGCCAGAGCCCGGTAGATGCCACCAAGGCAAACACGCCAGGCGTGGAGCTGAAGGAGCTGTTCCTGCCGGTAGGCCAGGTGTATGGCCAGATCGACCTGACCGACAGCCTGAGCTTCCAGGCTTATTACCAGTATGAATGGGAGAAGACCGAGATCGACGGAGTCGGCAGCTTCTTCTCCGTCACCGACCAGATGGATGAAGGCGGCTTCACCGATGCCTTCGGTATCACTCGCCGGCTGTCGGACGACGAGCCAAGCGACAGCGGCCAATACGGCGTAGCCCTGAACTACGTGGCCGAGTCGCTGAACAACACCGAGTTCGGCCTCTACTACCTGCGTTTCCACGACAAGGCGCCGCAGATGGACTTCCTCAGCGGCTGGAACACTGCCAACTACCAGGTCCGCTACTTCGACGACATCGACCTCTACGGCGCCAGTTTCTCCACCGTACTCGGCGACACTAACGTCAGCGGTGAAATCAGTTACCGCGACGGCCAGCCAGTACTCGCTGATACCGGTCTGGTACCACATCCGGTGCGTGCCGAAACCATGCAGGCGCAAGTGTCCTTCGTCCACGCCTTCGGCACCCTGCCGATCGCCGACAACACCACGCTGATCGGTGAGGTGGGTTACAACGAGGTCCTCGACAACGACCGCGCGCCGAGCTTCACCGCCTTCGTTCCGGATGGGGCCGGCGGCTTCTTTCCGATGACCACGGCGAACACCGACGAGCTCTACTTCGACAAGAGCTCCTGGGGCTACACCCTCAACCTCCAGCTCGAATACCTGAACATCTTCAACGGCTGGGACCTCACTGTTCCGCTGATTTTCAGCCAGAACCTGGGTGGCGACTCTTCCCTGCCGGGCACCTTCGGCATGGGTGAAGGCGACCATCGCTTAGGGCTCGGCACCACCTGGCGTTACCTCAACAACCTGACTCTGGAGGCCCGCTACAACGCATTCCTCGGCGATGCCGGAGATACCCCATTCGCTGACCGCGACAACGTCGGCATCAACGTCAAGTACAGCTTCTGATCCACTGCCGCAGGAGAATCAAGATGCACATGAACAACAAGACCCCACTCCTCGCCGGCGTTCTCGCCGCAGCCATCGTCAGTGCCCCGGTCATGGCGAAGGTCAGCCCGGAAGAGGCCAAACGCCTGGGTAACGACCTCACCCCCATGGGGGCGGAAAAGGCCGGCAACGCCGACGGCAGTATCCCTGCGTGGAGCGGCAAATGGCTCGGCGCGCCGCCCCACCTGAACTACGGTGGCAGCGGCAGCCAATACCCCGATCCTTATGCCGATGAAAAGCCGCTATTCGTCATCACTGCGCAGAACATGGCGCAGTATGCCGATAAGCTTTCGGACGGCCAAAAGGCCCTGTTCCAGCGCTACAAAGACAGCTTCAAGATCCCGGTATATCCGAGCCATCGTGACTTCCGTTACTCCGACCGGGTCCAGCAGCGCACCCTCGCCAACGCCCTGAGCGCCGAGCTGGTCAGCGGCGGCAACGGTGTGGTCAACGCCATCGGCGCCTCGCCCTTCCCGATTCCGAAGGACGGCTATGAGCTGATGTGGAACCTCAACCTGCCGTCCCGCGCCTGGAAGGAAGACGCCATCTACACCATGGCGCTGACCCTGGCCAACGGCAGCCGCTCGCTGGAGTCCATGGACTACAAGATCCTCTCCGTGTGGGACTCCCCCAAGGAAACGGTGGAAAGTTTCGGCGGCCAGCAGGCCTTCGCACTGGTCCAGACCCTGGAGCCGACCCGCAAGAAAGGCGAGATCATCCTGGCCCACACCTTTACCGACCCGCTCAGCTCGCCATCCCAGGCCTGGCAGTACCTCCCGGGCAACCGCCGGGTGCGTCGTGCGCCGACCGTGGCCTATGACACGCCCTTCGGTGCCGGTGGCTTCCGCGTGATGGACGAGGACCGCCTGTTCAACGGTGCTCCGGACCGCTACGAGTGGAAACTGTTGGGCAAGAAGGAGATGTACATCCCGTACAACAACTACAAGCTCGACGACCCCAACCTGAAACTCGACGACCTGCTGGCCACCAACGGCCACATCAACCCTGAGTTCATGCGTTATGAGCCCCACCGCGTCTGGGTGCTGGAAGCCACGCTCAAGCCCGGCAAGCGCCATATCTACGGCAAGCGCGTGCTCTTCATCGACGAGGACTCCTGGATCGCCGTACTGGCCGACAACTACGACGGCAAAGGCCAACTCTGGCGCAGCAACATGCAGACCACGGCCTACGCCTATGACATGGAAGGCTTCCAGGCACGCGTCGCGGTCTTCCACGACCTGATCGCCGGCTCCTACCTGACCGACCGCCTGCTCAATGGCAAGCCGCCGGCCAAGCTCAACAGCAGCGATTACGACGCCGACTACTTCACGGTTGCCAACCTCCGCAAGTTGGGTCGCTAAGCGCCCAACCTCAGCGAGGCCTTCGGGCCTCGCTTTGTTGTGTCCCCAGAAAACCACCTTCGTTCAGCCAGCAGTCGACTTAGGTTCCCTTTTCTCCACAGAGGAAACGACGATGATGCATACGCTGTTGAAATCCGCTATCGGTCTTGCCGCCCTGTCACTCTCGCTCCAGGCCAGCGCCTTGAACATCCTGCTCACCAATGACGACGGTTGCCGTGCGCCGGGAATCGATGCCGTCTACCAGGCTTTGGTCGCTGCCGGCCACCAAGTAACCCTGGTCGGCCCGCAGAACGACAGCAGCGGTATCGGCGCTGCCAGTGTGGTCAATCCGGGGCAGGCCCTGGCCGTGACCCAATTGGCCCAGGGCAAATACTGCGTTGGCGCCCCAACCGGCTATACCCCGCCAGCAGGCAAGAACTCGGCTATTGGCACGCCGGTGGATGCCGTGAACGTCGGCCTCGACCTGCTGCTGAAAGACAATCGTCCGGACCTGGTGGTGTCAGGCACCAACTTCGGCGACAACGTAGGCCCGCTGACACAGATGTCCGGCACCGTCAACGCGGCAGTCCGCGCAATGTTCAAGGGTGTGCCGGCGGTAGCCGTGTCCACCGGCATCGACCTGCATCTGATCAGCCAGGACCCGCAAGCTGGCTATCTGAAAACCCTCAACGCCATGGACGATACTGCGCGCTTCGCCGCCAAGGTCATCGAACGCGCCGCCGCCATCGGCGCCGAGGCACGCCGCGTCTGCGATACAAGTGGTGGCAAGGCCAAGGCCCAATGCGCGACCAATGTGCTCGGACTGCCCGGCACCACCGGTCTGAACATCAACTACCCAGCATTGGAAGCGGGCCAGGTGACGGGCGTCGCCTTCGCGCCCATCGGTGACTGGGGCAATGTTGCCTTCGCCCCACAGCAGGGCGCTGACGGCGTGATTCGAGTCAATCTCGTACCCCCGCCCACGCCCACCGATGAGCAGATGCAGGCCGACGCCTACCAGTTATCCCTGGGCAACGCAGTGATCACCGTAATCGACGGCAACATGACCGCCTCGCCGCTGCTGCAAGCCCAGGCCAAGCTGATCCTGGGCGACCTGACGCCCTGATTCGCGCTCAATGAAAAGCCCCCGCTGCCGTGAGGTAGCGGGGGCTTTTTCATGGTTCATCGCGGAATCTGGGGGAGATGCGAGTTGACAGCCGGATAGCCGGTACTCTCTCTGTAGGAGGCTGCTTGCTGGCGAACATGCGCCATTCGCCATTCGCCAGCAAGCTGGCTCCTACAAGGTTTCGCGCGCCTTCGATGTGTCACTCCGCCCAACAAGTCCGCCAAGGAGGTGTTGCTGGCTGACACCCGCCCCTACCGCCGTGCAGATGCTGGCCGACGCCTATCAGCTGTCATTGGGCAACGCAGTGATTACCGTGATCGACGGCAACATGACCGCCTCGCCGCTGCTGCAAGCCCAGGCCAAGCTGATCCTGGGCAACCTGACGCCCTGATTCGCGCTCAATGAAAAGCCCCCCGCTGCCGTGAGGTAGCGGGGGCTTTTTCATTTACGTGGAAGACGCGCGCAGAGCCTGTGGGTGCGAATGAATTCGCCCCCACAAAGAACAGCCGAATCGCGGATGCAAGCCGCTCATCAGATGGCCTTGGTCAGGCGAACGCATTCGGCTGGTTCAAGGTGCAACGGATGCCGCCTGGCAGGGCCATGCTGGCCACGCACTGGTTGCAGTGGGTACACGGGCTTTTCCAGCCCTCTCCCTGTTCGCGGACTCGCTGCAACAAATGCGAATCATTGAGCAGGGCACGGCCCATGGCGATGAAGTCGAAACCCTCGGCCATGGCCTGCCCCATGCTCTGCCCCGTGGCGACGCCGCCGAGGTAGACCAGCGGCATGTTCACCGCGCGGCGCATCTGGCGGGCCAGTTCGAGGAAATACATTTCCTCGTACGGCATTGACGGGAAGCTCGCACCACCGAACCATTTCATCGCGGTGCGCTGCCACGGGTTCTTTTCCAGCGGCACCATGTACTTCAGCGGACTTTCGCCGCGGAACAGGAACATCGAGGTACGACTGACCAGCCCCCCGCTCATGACAATGGCGTTCAGCCCCCCCTGCTCCAGCAACTGCGCAGCCTTGCAGGACTCTTCTATTTCCAGGCCGCCCTCCAGACCATCGCTGAGGTTGAGCTTGGCCAGCACCGGGAAATCCTTGCCGACTGCCGCGCGCACCGCCGCCAGCACCTGCAGCGGGAAGCGCATGCGATTCTCCAGGCAACCGCCGTAGGCATCGCGGCGTTTGTTCAAGAGCGGGGAAATGAACTGGCTGAGCAGGTAGCCGTGGCCCATGTGGATCTCGATGGCATCGAACCCCGCATCACGCACGAAGGCTGCGGCGGCAGCGTACTCAGCCACCGTTCGGGCGATATCAGAGCTGTCCATGGCGCCGCCGATGGGTACGCCGGAGAACACGCCGTACTGGTTGATGCAGGCACTGGGGCCTCGCGGTCGCGGGATATTGAGTGGTTTATTGCGGCTGAAATAGCCACAGTGGGCCAGTTGCGCGGAAACCGCGCCACCTTCGGCATGCACGGCGGAGGCCAGCCGCTGCAATTGCGGAAATACACCGCTGTGCATCCACATCTGGTCGGGGAAAGTCAGGCCGTCGGGCGACACGCCGCAATAGGCCACGGTAGTCAGGCCAACACCGCCGTGCGCCATGCCGGCATGATGGTTGACCAGATCGTCACCCGGAACGCCACCGGGGCACATGCCCTCGAAGGTCGCAGTCTTGATGACGCGGTTGCGCAGGGTCAGGCCAGCCAATTTCGCCGGGCTCAACAGCCTGTCCAGTTCATTGCTCATGCTTGCTCCTGCGATTCGAAGGGGACGAACTCGGCGACTTCCAGCTCGAAGCCGGAAACAGCCTTGTGACTTACAGGGAAACTCATCAGGCGCATCTTGCGCACGCCAACGTCACGAAGGATCTGCGCGCCAATGCCCAATGTACGCTGTGGAAATATCGGCGGACGCGGCTTCTGCCCGGCCTGTTGCTGCAACTGTTCGATGACCGCGGCGGGCGTTTCCTGCTGCGCCAGCAGCACTATCACGCCAGCCCCCTCCTTGGCCACCCGAGCCAGGGAGCGCTCGAGGTTCCACTGCTGGCCACCTTCCGGATGACTATGCAGGACATCGCGCAACGTCTCCACGGCTTGCACACGGACCAGGGCCGGGCGATCGCGGCGCACCTCTCCTCGCACCAGCGCCAGGTGCAGCTGGCCCTGGTAATCGTCCAGGTAAGTAAAGACTCTGAACTCACCATGGCGGGTCTGGAGCGGGTATTCGCCGGAGCGACGAATGGTGCCTTCATGGAGAATACGGTAGTGGATCAGATCAGCCACGCTGCCGATGCGCAGGCCGTGTCGTTCGGCAAAGCCACGCAAGGCGGCGCCACGCGCCGGCTCGCCGTCCTCATCGAGGATGCCGACGAGCACCGCAGCTGGCATCAGGCCAGCGAGGCGCGCCAGGTCGCAGCCGGCCTCGACATGCCCGGCACGCTGCATGACGCCGCCGGGCTGAGCGCGCAGCGGAAACACGTGACCGGGTTGGACCAGGTCCACCGCCGTGCTGGCCGGGTCCACGGCCACCGCAATGGTGCGCGCCCGGTCCGCCGCCGAGATGCCGGTAGACACCCCGGTGCGCGCCTCGATGGAGAGAGTGAAGCCCATACCATGCCGGGCCCGCGAGTTGGGCACCATCAACTCCAGGCCAAGGGCCTTGCAGCGCTCGTCGGTAAGCGTCAGGCAGATCAGCCCGCGCGCCTCGCGAGCCATGAAGTTGATCGCGGCGGCATCGGCATGGCCGGCGGCGATCACCAGTGAACCTTCACCATCGCCGTCGTCGTCAGTGATCACGACCATTTCGCCACGGGCCATGGACTCGATCAGGTACTGCGGATTGTCGAGCATGGTCGGTTCCTCAGTTCAACGCCGCGCGTAGGTCGGCGGCGGCGGATTCGAGCGCTTGCTGCGCCTGCTGGACGAATGCGGCCATGCTGATGAAACCGTGGATCATGCCATCGCAGCGCTGCAGCCGGGTCGCTACGCCCGCCTCGCGCAAACGCTGGGCGAAGGCCTCGCCCTCGTCGCGTAGCGGGTCATACTCGGCGCTGAGCAGAGTGGTGGGTGGCTGCCCTTCCAGGTCTTCGGCGCGCAGGGGCGAAGCCAGCGCCTCGTCAGCTTGTTCGGCGCGGCTCAGGTACTGGCGCCAGAACCACTGCATCATCTCGCGGGTAAGGAAGTAGCCCTCGGCGAACTCGCGGTGGGAGGCGCTATCGCAACGCGCATCTGCAGCGGGATAGAACAGGCATTGGTAGGCCACACGTGGCCCCTTGCGGGTTGCCGCCAGGCGACTCACGGCAATAGCCAGGTTGGCCCCGGCGCTGTCACCGGCCAAGGCCAGGCGGCTGGCATCGAAGCCAAGCTCGCCGGCACGCTCGACCAGGTCGCAGGTGGCGCGGTAGCAGTCGTGCGGGGCTGCCGGGAACTTGCTCTCCGGCGCCAGTCGGTAAGCCACCGACACCACCACAGCGCCGGACAGCCGAGCCAGGCTGCGGCAGAGATTGTCATGGGTATCGAGGTTGCCGATGACAAAGCCGCCGCCATGGAAGAACACCAGCAGCGGCAGGGTGTTGCTGTCCTCGGGTCGATAAAGGCGCGCATCCAGCTCGCCCTCGGCCCCTGCCACCTTGAGGTTGCGCACCTCGAACAGGCGCTCACCTGGCATCGGCGGCATGAGGTTGTCGGAGAACTGGCGGTACTGCATCGGATCAAGCTGGTTGAAGTCCGGCTGCGGCAAGCCGCTGAACTGTTGCAGGACAGCGGCGATCTGCGGATCAAGCGCCATGGGGCTCTCCTTCTACATCGACCATCTGGAAGACTGGATTGGTTTCTTCGAGGATGCTGGCCAGGCGCTGTTCCAGGGCCGGCTTGAAACTCTTGTGCGGCAGCAGCCAGAAGCGGCCTTCGGCCACTCCGGCGAATACCAGTTGTGCCAGCTCGCGCGGCGCCATGCCTTGGCGGATCGTGCTGTCGAGCAGCGAGTCAAGTTGGCGGGCGGCTTCACCAGCCGCGCGATTGGAGGCCATGATGTCGCTGGCCACGGGGCCTGGGCAGAGCACGGAAACCGAGACCGGCGCCTGCAGCATTGCCAGCTCGTAATGCAGGGTTTCCGAGAGCGCGACCACCGCCTGCTTGGTCACCGTATAAGGCGCCATCATCGGGCTGCTGATTAGCCCGGCGAGCGAGGCGGTATTGACGATATGAGCCGGACGCCCCTGCCTGAGCAGCAACGGCACGAAACTGCGAACGCCATTGATGACGCCGCGCAGGTTGATGTCGAGCATGCGCTGCCATTGCGCCGCGGTGATCTCCCAGCTGAATCCGGTCTGCATCACGCCAGCATTGTTGAACAGCAGGTCGACGCCGTCGAAACGCTGCTGCGCCAGCGCAAGCAGGCTTTCTACCTGCTCCGGATCGCCGACGTCGGCCACCAGCGTGGCGACCTCCGCGCCCTGGGCAGCCAACTCTTCCGCCAGCGCGGTCAGTCGTTGCCCGTCGATATCGCTGAGCACCAGGCGCAGGCCCAGTGCCGCTGCTTCTTCCGCCAAGCCTTTGCCGATGCCACCTGCCGCGCCGGTAATCACCGCCACCTGGCCTTGTTCAATAACCATCATGGACTCCCGTTCTTGTTCTATTTGGGCCAGTAGAGCCCTTCCACCGGAGCCAGCCATCGTCCGCTTGGACGAGGGCGCGAGCCCGCTCAATCGGCGACCAGCAGCACCTGCTTGGTCCGTGCACGCCCCTGTTGCAGTCGCTCATGAGCAGTTGCCACGTCGGCCAGGGGCAGCACTTCAAGCCGCGGCGCACGCACGCGCCCAGCCGCGAGCAGGGCCGCGATTCGCTCCAGGGATTCACCGCTGGGCATGCGACTGTAGGCCACTGCGGTACGCAGGCCGCGCTGGGCGGCTTTGGCGTGGTCAGGCCCGGAATCGCCGGGCGTCAGGGTGAGAATCGCCACGAGCATGCCGCCATCGCGCAGCAGGTCGAGGGCGTCAGGCAGGCTGCCGCCACCAATGCAGTCGAGCACCAGGTCGACGCCTTCCGGCGCCCAATGGCACAGGGTCGGTGCTATTGCGCCTGCACGGTAGTCGATTGCGCACTCGGCGCCGAGGGCCTGCACATGCAGCAGGTTGCCCTGACTGCAGGTGGCAGCGATACGCGCGCCGGCACAGCGAGCGAACTGGATGGCAAAGCCGCCCACGGCACTGCCGCCACCATGGACCAGAACCTTCATGCCCGGGCGCAGGGCTCCTTCGTCAAACAACCCCGCCCAGGCTGCCAGGGCTGGTGTGGGCACAGCGGCTGCGGCGGCGAAGTCGAGATTTTCCGGCATCCTCACCATCGAGGCACGAGAGACGCAGGCGTATTCGGCATAGGAACCCCACTTACCGGCACCGACATCGCTCTGGGCGAAGACCCGAGTCCCCAGGGGCAGGTCTTCCACGCCCTGCCCCACCGCTGCCACGGTGCCTGCCAGATCGAAACCGAGGACAAACGGGAATCGGTATTCGAGGAAGCCACCCAGCAATCCCTCCCGGCATTTCCAGTCCGCCGGATTGACCCCGGCGCAGACCACCCGCACCAACACTTCACCCGGTCCGGGTTGTGGACGTTCCACCTCGGCCAATTGCAAAACCTCGGCCCCGCCGATGCGTTCGATGACCACTGCGCGCATTGCTTTCTCCGATGGATCAACTGGGTCGCACGCCGCAGGACGCGGCAAGGATGAACAGGCGGAATGGCGGGGCTGCAATTGAGCCCAGCGCCTGTGATCACATCTGTTCTTGTTCTGCCGGGCAGTAAAGCGAGCTGTCGGCTGGCAGCCATCGTCCGATCAGACGATGCCGACAAATGCTGGGACCGCAGAATCCATCAAGTGCAAAAAGCTGCCTCGGTCCGCCTAAGCCGGCCGCAGCTATCACGGACCCCGAGCGGAGAACAAGAACATGAGTACCCTGCACCGAATCGAAGCCAAACAGTTGGAAGCGCGCTACGCGCGTGGCTGGCACTGCCTCGGCCTGACCGCACAGTACCGTGACGGCAAGGCCCACCGCCTGGACGTCTTCGGTACCCGCCTGGTGGCGTTCGCCGGGGAGGACGGGCAAATCCGTATCCTCGATGGCTACTGCCCGCACATGGGTGCCGACCTCAGCGAAGGCTGCGTCGAGGGAGACGCCGTGCGTTGCCCGTTCCACGACTGGCGTTGGCGCGGCGATGGCGTGTGTGACGACATCCCCTATGCCAAGCGCATTCCGCCGCGGGCGAAGATCAAATCCTGGCCAGTGTTGGAACAGAACAATCTGCTCTTCGTCTGGAACGATCCGGAAGGCAATCCGCCGATTGCCGAGCAGGCTATCCCTCGCATCGACGCTTGCTTCAACGACGAATGGGCCGAGTGGGAAGTGGCCGAGCTGAAGATCGACACCAATTGCCGCGAGCTGATCGACAACGTGGCCGACATGGCGCACTTCGACTCAGTCCACGGCACCGAGCTGACGCACTTCAGCAACAAGTTCGATAAGCACCTGGCAATCCAGTACATGCGCGGCAGCAGCGCTCGCCTATCCGGCGAGAGCCAGCTGACGACCGTCGCCACGTATTACGGCCCGGCCTACCAGATCACCGAAATGACCGGTGCGATGGATGGCGTGCCGATCCACTCCATCCTGCTCAACTGCCATGTGCCCATCGACCTGAACAGCTTCACCCTGCGCTATGGCGTGCTGGTGAAGAAAGTCCCGGGACTCACCGACGAGCAGAACCGCGCCATGGCCCAGGCCTACGTGAAACAGGCCCAGGATGCGTTCTACGAGGACGTGGCGATCTGGCACACCAAGACCCGCGTCGACAACCCGCTGCTCTGCGACGGCGACGGCCCGGTCTATCAGCTGCGCAAGTGGTACGATCAGTTCTATACCGACATCGCCGATCTGAGCACCGCAACAGCCGAACCTCGTTCTTTCGTGGTTCTGGACGTCACAGAGACCGCTTAAGCCCGTCCTAGAGCCAGTCGTCTGTCGATCATCGGCAGACGATTGTGCTTGTAGTGAAGGCCTATTTCTCTGTATGAAGCGTTCTATACATAAAAATAAAAAATGGTTCAGACATGGCACAGATACTCACGCTCGACGAGTTCAGCGGAATGCTCCGCAACCTCTATCAGGGGCCGCTGGAAGACATTCCCTGGACAACTTTCCTGGATCAACTGAAAAACTGTCTTTCATCCAAGTACGCCACTTTTATTCTGCGCCCACCCAGCCAACACGTGGATGGTCTGAGCATCTCCACCGCCGGCTCGTCCGCAGAGGTAACGGCCTCCTATAACCAGCATTTCTATAGCCTGGACCCGTTCGTCGGCCTGCCCAACCGGCAGGTGATCACCCTGGCCGAGTTCGTCTCGGACAAAGACTGGTTGAATTCAGAGTTCTACAAGAGCTTCATGGAGCCGGTGGATGTGTTCCACATCCTCGGGGCGGACATCAACACCAGCGATGGCGCGCAGTGCCGCATCCGCATTTCCCGCGGCCAGGACGCGCCCCCCTTCGATCAACATGACAAGGATCTGCTGACCCTGTTGCTGCCTCATCTTGAACAGGCAGTGGTGCTGCACATGCACCTCAACCGGGTCGAAAGCGAGCGGAACCTCTACGCCGGCGCGGTCGATCAGTTGGCGGTGGGCACCATCATCCTCGACCAGGACGGCAAGGTCCTGCAGAAGAATCGCCTGGCCGAACATCTGCTGGACGAAAAGGACGGCATCAAGCTGGTCAACGAAAGCCTGCAGGTTGGCACTGCACGCGACAGCCAGGTGTTCCGCCAACTGGTCAAGCAGGCACTGCTCTCGCAGAAAAGCACTAACCCCTCGGTGGTCGAGGCCATGCGTGTGCAACGCCCGTCAGGGCGCGCGGACCTCGGCATCATCGTCCGCTCGGTACCGCCCAGCGCCTGGAGCGAGGGCAAGCAATGCCCATCGGTGGTCATTTTCATCAGCGACCCCGAGCTGGAGTCCAGCGCCCCACAGGAGATCGTCAAGGCGCTGTTCGACCTCACGCCTGCCGAAGCCCAACTGGCGATGCTGCTGGCCAACGGTCTGACCCTGGATGAAGCGTCGGATGCCCTGGGCATCAGCCGCAACACCGCTCGCGCGCACCTGCGCTCGACCTTCTCCAAGACCGGCGTGACCCGACAAACCATGTTGGTACGGTTGATCCTGCGCAGCGTGGCGACACTGGGGTGATCCAGCCCACTCCTCCGCCCCTCTCCCTGGAGAGGGGCGGGATAACGCGCGCGTGATGGAAATGATTTAGCCGGCCAGTCTGGCATGGAATCGAGCGGGCGATCGACTCAGCACGAACCAATTCCCGTCGCCCCTCTGGAGCGACCGGCGTGCAAAGGGCCGGGAGCGGGAATGCCCCTAGTCCATCCAGACGATGCCTACCAGCCCTGCGCGCGCGACTCTCTGACGGGTCAAGCGCCACCTCCGCCGGGAGCCCCGCCATGCGCAGCCTGCCCACCATCCTCAAGACCGAACTGCTGGCCGAAAGCGGCTGGTTCCAGATCGAAGCCCTGCACCTGGAGTTCAGCAACGGCCAGCAGCGCGTCTACGAGCGCCTGCGTGGATCGGGCTATCAGTCGGTAATGGTGGTGGCTCTGCCCGACCCGCACCACGTGCTGCTAGTCCGCGAATACGCCGTAGGTGTCGAACAACGAGTCCTGGGCTTGCCCAAAGGTGGCGTAGAGGCTGACGAAAGCCCGGAACAGGCCGCCAACCGTGAACTCATGGAAGAGGTCGGTCTGCGCGCCGGCCGCCTGCGCGAATTGGGCCTGCTGACCCTGGCGCCTGGCCACCTGTGCCACAGCTGCCGCGTGGTGCTGGCCGAGGACCTGCAACCCTGCACAGCCCTTGGCGACGAGCCTGAACCGCTGGAGGTCATGCGTGTGCCGCTGGCGCGGGTTCCGGCCCTGGTTGCCTCGGGGGAGTTGCACGAGGCACGCGCCATCGCTGCGCTGTTCATGGCGCTCAGCAATAAAAGCGGCATCTAGTCCGTTTGGACGAGGCGGTTTGCCGAGGGCCTTCCTAGTCTTGCCCACATAACAACGTGTCCCTCCCGTGTAGAGGAAAGACCATGAAAACAAAAAAGAAGCTGTGCTTCACTCTCCTCGTCTGCGCTTTTGTGGCGGCCTATGCCGCCATGATGATGCGCCCATTGCCGCCGCCGCTGGCCGCCACCAATTATTGCCAGCCGGCCTATCCCGCCTGCTACATCCCTGTACCGACCATCGCCACGCTGCTGCCCTAGCCCTGGCTTCGTTCGGGGACAAGCAAGCCCTGCTCGGTCCTGGCTCTCTGCATTGCCGCTGCGCTGGTCATTCAGCCCAGCGGCCCGCGACCTGATGCCGCGCTACCTGGATGTTTTCCTGCTCCAGGGGGCCTATCCACGCGCCCTGTGCCTCGGCAACCGCTTACTGCTCATCTGATATGGTTTTTACCGACCGATCTGAATCTGTTTTACCTATCAGGCCCTTCCTATAGTCCGCCTCGCCTCAACAGCCTGATAGGCAACATCATGAGCGAGAGAATCCCGGCGAAGGTCTTGGAGATCACTCCAAACCTGTCCCCCGCCGCCAGCAAGCCCCTTTCTGCCTCCAACGGCCCCATCCACACCCGCCAGTTCAGTGGCTTCTTCCGAGATCTGCGCCGTATCGGCGCGGGCCTGCTGTGCCTGCTGTTCTTCGGTACGCTCTGGCTCGACTGGGATGGCCGCCAAGCGGTCCTCTGGAGTCTTGAGGACAGCAAGTTCTATATATTCGGCGCCACCTTCTGGCCGCAGGACTTCATCCTGCTGTCAGGGCTGCTGATCATCTGCGCCTTCGGCCTGTTCTTCATCACGGTGTTCGCCGGCCGCGTGTGGTGCGGCTACACCTGCCCCCAGAGTGTCTGGACCTGGATGTTCATGTGGTGCGAACAGGTGACGGAGGGAGACCGCAACCAGCGCATCAAACTGGCTGACGCTCCATGGAATGGACGCAAGCTGCTGCGTCGCACCGCCAAGCATGGCCTCTGGCTGCTGATCAGCCTGGCCACCGCGATCACCTTCGTCGGCTACTTCACCCCGGTGCGTGAACTGGTGATCGACTTGGCCGACCTGCAGATCGGCGGTACCTCGCTGTTCTGGGTGGTGTTCTTCACCGGCGCCACCTACCTGAATGCCGGTTGGCTGCGCGAACAGGTCTGCATTCATATGTGCCCCTACGCGCGCTTCCAGAGTGTGATGTTCGACAAGGACACGCTGATTGTCTCCTACGACGCCGCTCGCGGTGAGTCGAGGGGGCCACGCCGCAAGGATGCTGACCACAAGGCTCAAGGCCTGGGTGACTGTATCGACTGCCAGATGTGTGTGCAGGTCTGTCCTACGGGCATCGACATCCGTGACGGCCTGCAAATCGCATGCATCGGCTGTGCGGCCTGCGTGGATGCCTGCGATTCGATCATGGACCGCATGGGCTACGATCGGGGCCTGGTGGGCTACACCTCGGAGCGGGCACTCGAGGGTGGGCACACGCGCCTGCTACGCCCACGCTTGCTGGGCTATGCCGGCGCCCTGTTGCTGATGATCGTCGCCCTGGTCTGGCTGGGGGCCAACCGCTCCGAGCTGTCGCTGGACGTGATCAAGGACCGTGGCATGTTCCGCGAGAACGCAGCCGGTGAAATCGAGAACATCTATAACCTGAAGCTGATCAACAAGACTCAGCAGTCCCGGCGTTATCGCCTGGAGCTGGCCGAGCCCGACGACTTCCGCCTGCAAGGCCCGCAGGAGCTGGAGCTGAGTGCAGGCGAAATCCTCTCGTTACCGGTATCCGTAGCGCTGACCGCTGATGAAGGACCGGCAGGCCCCCGCTCCATCCGCTTCATCATGCGTAGCCTCGACCTGCCGGCTGCCGAAGCCAGCGCCACCAGCACCTTCGTCAGCCCGAGGCGCTGATGGGCCGGAGCGATGGCGGGCTCAGGCCGCAGCGCTTAGAGTGGGCAACCTCAGCCGAAGCTCAGCTGGTCCAGGAAAAGATGAAGCGCTACGAAAAATTCGCCGATGAAATCGCCGGGCTCATCAGCAGCGGCGTGCTTGCACCAGGGCAGAAAGTGCCCTCGGTGCGGCATGCCAGTCGCACCTACGGAGTCAGTGCCTCGACGGTATTCCAGGCCTATTACCTGCTGGAGAGTCGCGGGTTGATCCTGGCCCGCGCACGCTCTGGCTACTTCGTCTGCGAGCATGTGCACCGGCCGCTGCCAGAACCGGAGGCTGGCCCCCGTGAAGCCGCCACTACCGAAGTGGATGTCAGCGAACTGGTGTTCTCGGTACTGAGCTCCATCAAGGACCCGGACACCGTGCCCTTCGGCTCGGCCTTCCCCAGCCCGGAACTGTTCCCGTTGCCGCGCCTGGCACGGTCCATGGCTCACGCAGTTCGTGACATGGACCCGCGCTCGACGGTAGCTGACATGACGCCAGGCAACCATGCTCTGCGCCGACAGATCGCCTTGCGTTACATGGTCGGTGGCCTGCCGCTGGCCATTGAGGAGCTGGTGATCTGCAATGGCGCGCTGGAAGCCCTGAACCTCTGCCTGCAGGTCGTCACCCAACCCGGCGACCTGGTGGCGATCGAGGCCCCTGCTTTCTATGCCAGCCTGCAGGTTCTCGAACGCCTGAAACTGAAAGCCGTGGAAATTCCCGTGCACCCACGCGACGGGATCGACCTGCAAGTCCTGGCGGACAGTCTCGAGCGCCTGCCGATCAAGGCCTGCTGGTTCATGAGCAATTTCCAGAACCCCCTGGGCGCCAGCCTGAGCGAAGACCACAAGCGCCAGCTTGCTGCCCTGCTGGCCCGCCATCAGGTGCCGATGATCGAAGACGACGTCTACGCCGAGCTCTACTTCGGCTCCCAGGCGCCCAAACCAGTAAAAGCCTTCGACCAGGAGGGGCTGGTGATGCACTGCAGCTCCTTCTCCAAGAGCCTGGCGCCGGGCTACCGCGTAGGTTGGGTAGCCGGCGGACGATTTGCCGGGCAGATCGAGCGGCTCAAGCTGATGACCAGTATCTCCGCCTCGGTACCCGCTCAGGCAGCCATCGCTGACTACCTGCAGCACGGCGGCTATGATCGCCATCTGCGCAAGCTGCGCTTCGCCCTGGAAAGCCAGCGCAACGCCATGCTCGCGGCAGTGGCACGGTATTTCCCCGAGGAAACCGGGGCGAGCCGCCCAGAGGGTGGCTATTTCCTTTGGTTGGAGTTTCCCCGGCATGTGGATGCCCTGCGCCTGTTCCAGCTTGCGCTTGCCCAAGGCATCAGCATCGCGCCAGGCCCGATCTTCTCCGCTACCCGCAGCTTCAGCCACTGCGCCCGCCTCAACTACGGCCACCCCTGGAGTGGCCGAAGCGAACAAGCAATGGAAACCCTCGGACGGATCATCAGGTCTTTACCTGGAAACTTCTGAGCACCGTCCGGATCTTTTCTTTTGCACTTGCAGGACTTCCAGTAATGGAGGTTTTAACTTTGCTTGTTATACTTGCCGACGTTGTAGCTGGGCTGTTTCGTGAAATTGACTTCGAAGCCCATGGTCGATGCAACGTCGCTCATCCGGCGCTTTGAGTGGCATACGCAAGTTGCATGGCCTGATTAACGGATAATCAGAGGATCGCACTGACGGTCCCGCCCAAGCCCCCGGCACGAGAGGGCTTCAAGCCCCCGCGATAACCGGAAACGCCTTCAAGACCATTGCTAGATATAGAGACGGATAACCACGTGACGAAAGACGAACTGCGCGCGGAACTCGAGCGCCAGGCGCAACGTTACAAGGACGTATACGGCGGTGAAATCACCACCTATGCCGCACAACGGGATCCTGAGCGTAAAGCCTGGCGCAAGAAACCCAGCTTCCTCGATCAAGTTTTTGAAAAAGAACTGGAGAAGATCGAGAAGGAGCTCAAGCAAGACCCCTGACAATTTGCCGCATTTGGCGGGACAAGGCTCTGTTTCGTATAGATTTGCGAAAACTCCAGTTCAGGGTGAGGGAATCCGGTCGACGCCTGGGAGTGGGCGGCGACCGGTTTTCTGGCATAATCGCCGCCCCTTCATGAACCAGTCACAGAAACTTCATGTTCGATCTCTTCAGTGGGCTTGATGCCTGGGTAGCTCTCAGTCTGGTGCTGGCCTTGGCATTCGTCCTGACCTTCGAATTCATCAATGGTTTCCATGACACCGCAAATGCGGTAGCCACGGTTATCTATACCAAAGCCATGTCGCCCTACCGGGCGGTGATCCTCTCGGGGATCTTCAACTTCCTCGGTGTATTGCTGGGCGGCGTCGGCGTGGCCTACGCCATCGTCCACCTGCTGCCGGTAGAGCTGCTGATCAACGTCAACACAGGACACGGCTTGGCCATGGTGTTCTCCATGCTCACGGCGGCCATCGCCTGGAACCTGGGGACCTGGTATTTCGGCATTCCTGCCTCCAGCTCGCACACGCTGATCGGTTCGATCCTGGGCGTTGGCCTTGCCAACACCGTCATCACTGGCCTGCCGCTTGGCGAAGGCGTGAACTGGGGGAAGGCGATCGATATCGGCCTCTCGCTGATCTTCTCCCCTGCTGCCGGCTTCCTGGTCGCGGCGCTGGTATTGCTCAGCCTGAAGTGGATGTATCCGCTGTCGAAGATGCACAAGACACCGGAAACCCGCAAAGAGCTGGATGAGAAGAAGCACCCGCCGTTCTGGAACCGCCTGGTCCTGGTGCTCTCCGCCATGGCCGTGAGCTTCGTGCATGGCTCCAACGACGGCCAGAAAGGCATCGGTCTGATCATGCTGGTACTGATCGGCATCGTGCCGGCGAAGTTCGTCCTGGACCTCAATAGCACCACCTACCAGATCGAGCGCACCCGTGACGCGGCAACCCACTTGAGCCAGTTCTACGAGCGCCACACCGACACCCTTGGCGAGATGCTGGCCCTGGGCAAGAGCAACGGCAGTGAAATGCCCAAGCTCTATCGCTGTGATCCGAAGCAGACCGAACAGACCATCGCCGCACTGCTGCGTGAGCTGAATGGCGTCGCCAGCTACAAGGACCTCAGCGAGGAGAGCCGTGTAGAAGTTCGCCGCTACCTGCTCTGCCTGGACGATACAGCCAAGAAGGTGGGCAAACTCTCCGACCTGCCAGCTCGCGAGAAAGCCGACCTTGAAAAACTTCGCAAGGATCTGACCGCCACCACCGAGTACGCTCCCTTCTGGGTCATCCTCGCCGTGGCCCTGGCCCTGGGCATCGGCACCATGGTGGGTTGGAAGCGCGTTGTACGCACCGTCGGCGAGAAGATCGGCAAGCACGGCATGACCTATGCCCAAGGCATGAGTGCCCAGATCACCGCTGCCTGCGCCATCGGCATGGCCAACATCTACAGCTTGCCTGTCTCCACGACGCATGTCCTGTCTTCGGGCGTTGCCGGCACCATGGTTGCCAACAAGAGCGGTCTGCAGGGAGGCACGGTACGCACCATCCTGATGGCCTGGGTGCTGACCCTGCCGACGACGATCCTGCTGTCTGCTGTGCTGTTCTGGCTGGCAACGACAGTGATTGTCTGATCCGGACGGTATGGAATAAGGGCGCCTGCAGGCGCCCTTATTCATTGGAAGGCGTCTGCAGAGTGCATTCATGTGTACCAGAGCAGGATCCCTGTGGGTGCGAGCCCATTTGCAAAGCAGGTCGCTGGACTGCCTCTCGATCCCAAACTGGCCGCAGGCTTACCCCCCCCTCGCACAGAAGGGGAAGGCGCACAACGCTCAGCGACGCTTGCTGCCCCCCAGCAACGAGCCCATCAAGCCACGAACCAATTGCCGGCCGATCTGATTGGCCGCTTGGCGCACCGCCGTTTTCATCACCTGACTGGCAAGACTACCCAGCAACTCACCTGCCACATCGCCCAACCCGCCCTGTTGCGTTGCCGGCTTGCCCTTGTCCTGGCCCGGCGCATCCGGAACCTCGCGCGTCGCCCGCTGGGTGAGCATCTCGTAGGCCGATTCCCGATCAATCGCCCTGTCATAACGTCCCGCCTGTGGTGAGCTGCGTACCAGAGCAGCGCGCTCGGCCTCGTTCAGCGGCCCGATGCGTGATTGTGGCGGCGCGATGGCCACGCGCTGGACCATGCCCGGCGTCCCCTTCTCTTCCAGCGTGCCAACCAGAGCCTCACCGATGCCGAGTTCAGTCAGGACCGCCAAGGTGTCGAAAGTCGGGTTGGGGCGGAAGCCGTCTGCCACTGCGCGCAGGGACTTCTGCTCCTTGGTGGTGAACGCGCGCAGGCCGTGCTGGATGCGCAGACCCAACTGCGCCAGGACGTCATCCGGCAGGTCGCTGGGAGACTGGGTGACGAAATACACGCCAACACCCTTGGAGCGGATCAAGCGGACGACCTGTTCGAGTCGATCCTGCAAAGCCTTGGGTGTGTTGGCGAACAGCAAGTGTGCCTCATCGAAGAACAACGCCAGCACGGGCTTGTCCGCATCCCCCCGCTCCGGCAGTTGCTCGAAGAGCTCGGCCAGCAGCCAGAGCAGGAAGGTGGCGTAGACCTTCGGCGCCTCGTGAACCAGTCGGCTCGCATCGAGCAGGTGGATCCGCCCACGACCATCGGCATTTGGCTGGAGGATGTCCTCCAGCTGCAGGGCCGGTTCGCCGAACAACGCCTCGGCCCCCTGCTGCTCCAGTGTCGCCAGGCGCCGCAGCAAGGCTTGTGCGGAAGCGCCAGCGAACAGCGCACGGTCCTCACCCAGCACTTCGGGATTGTCCTTGAGGTGATTGAGTAGCGCCTTCAGGTCCTTCAGGTCGAGCAGCAGCAGGCCCTCACGGTCAGCCACCTGGAAAGCCGCGTAGAGTGCCGCCTGCTGGCTGTCGGTCAACTCCAGCAGGTTACCCAGCAACAGCGGCCCCATTTCACTGAGAGTGGTGCGCAAAGGATGGCCGGATACTCCGGCAACGTCCCACAGGGTCACTGGATAAGCCTGCGGTTGATGGCCAAGCCAAGGCATCGTGGCGATACGCTCGGCCACCTTGCCCTGGGGATGGCCGACAGCGCCGAGGCCACACAAGTCGCCCTTGATGTCCGCGGCAAAGACCGCCACGCCGGCATCGCTGAACAATTCGGCCAGACGCTGCAAAGTGACTGTCTTGCCGGTGCCTGTGGCTCCCGCGATCAGTCCATGGCGATTGGCCAGGCGCAAGGCCTGGAAAACGGCTTGCCCCTGGGGATCAGCGCCAAGAATCAGGGAATTTTTCTCAGGCATTGTGCCTCACCTCGGATTAAAGCTTTCGAATGACGGTGCCGACATATAAACCGACGTTTCTTCTCAGTTTTTTATGCACTGAAGTGCCATGAAGACTGGTGCCTGACCTTAACGGACGCAAGCAAACATGATCAAAAACCTCAGGTTCAGCCACAAGATTCTGCTCGCTGCCTCGTTGGTGGTGATTGCAGCATTCTCGCTGTTCACGCTGTACAACGATTATTTGCAAAGGAATGCGCTCCGAGACGATTTGGAAAACGACTTGCGTGACATAGGTGATGTCACAGCAAGCAACATTCAGGGCTGGCTCTCCGGCCGAATCGTGCTGGTAGAAAGCCTGGCGGAATCAATCGCTGCCGACTCTCAACCAGATGCCATCACCCGCCTACTGGAGCGCAAGGCTCTGAAATCTGCGCTTGTCTCCACATTCATCGGTACCGAGGATGGCCAGTTCATCATCAGCCCGGACGCCAAGATGCCCGAGGGTTACGATCCTCGCGTCCGGCCCTGGTACAAGGATGCGAAAAATGCTGGCGGTGCCACTCTGACCGAACCTTACGTGGATGCATCCACCAACCAGCTGATCATGTCCATCGCCACACCCGTGCCTTCCATCGGCGTCGTCGGCGGCGACCTGAGCCTGGAGAACATGGTTCAGATCATCAACTCGCTGGACTTCGACGGCATGGGTTATGCCTTCCTGGTCAGCGCCGACGGCACGATCCTGGTCCATCCGAGCAAGGACCTGGTGATGAAGAAGCTGCGTGACATCTATCCGAAGAACACACCAGCCATCAGTGCCGACTTCAGCGAGGTCGAGGCTGAAGACGGTACGCGTATCCTGACCTTCGCCCCGATCAAGGGACTGCCCTCGGTGAACTGGTACGTTGGCCTCTCGGTAGACAAAGCCAAAGCCTACTCCATGCTCGACGAATTCCGCGCCTCGGCGGTGTTCGCCACCATGATCGCTGTGATCATCATCATGCTCCTGCTAGGCATGCTGATGCGCGTGCTGATGCAACCACTGCACGCCATGGGTCGCGCCATGCACGACATTGCCGAAGGCGAAGGTGACCTGACCATGCGCCTGGCGGTGCATTCCAAGGACGAGTTCGGCACGTTGGCCAACGCCTTCAACCGTTTCGTCGAGCGTATCCACGGCTCGATCCGTGAGGTGTCCTCGGCCACAAGCCAGGTCAACGAGGTTGCCAAGCTGGTACTCAACGCCTCCAACTCCTCGATGAGCAACTCCGACGAACAATCCAACCGCACCAACAGCGTCGCGGCGGCGATCAATGAACTGGGCGCCGCCGCCCAGGAGATCGCCCGTAACGCCGCCGACGCCTCACACCAGGCGTCCTCCGCACGCACCTTGGCCGAGGATGGCCGGCAGGTGGTGGAGCGCACCATCGCTGCGATGAACGAACTGTCCGGCAAGATCCGCGCCTCCTGCGGCAACATCGAAACGCTGAACAGCAAGACGGTGAACATCGGGCAGATCCTCGAAGTGATCAAGGGCATTTCCGAGCAGACCAACCTGCTGGCGCTCAACGCTGCCATCGAGGCGGCGCGGGCCGGCGAGGCCGGGCGTGGCTTTGCCGTGGTGGCAGACGAAGTACGCAACCTGGCGCACCGCACCCAGGAGTCGGCGCAGGAAATCCAGCAGATGATCGAAGAGCTGCAGGTGGGCGCACGCGAAGCGGTGACCACCATGACCGAGAGCCAGCGCTACAGCGAGCAGAGCGTGGAAATTGCCAACCAGGCTGGCGAGCGCCTGGGCAGCGTGACCCAGCGCATCGGTGAGATCGACGGCATGAACCAGTCGGTGGCCACCGCCACCGAGGAGCAGACCGCCGTGGTCGACTCGCTGAACATGGATATCACCGAGATCAACACCCTCAACCAGGACGGCGTGGAGAACCTGCAAGCGACCCTGCGCGCCTGCGGCGACCTGGAGCGTCAGGCCACGCGCCTACAACAGCTGGTGGGCAGCTTCCGGATCTGAGGCCCCGTTGCGAAGCCAAGGGGCGGGGGAGACCAACCACCCCCCGATCAGCTCCCTCTTCCCCGCCTGGGAGAGGGAGCTGATCGGGGGGGATACTGAGCCCTGCTCAATGCTCCTGAACAGACCTGTGGCCTGCCCGGCCAATGAATTCGCCCCGACAGGGTTTGCTACGGGGCGAGACAAAGTCCGACCAAACTTCCCACTTAAATAAAGAAAGGGCGCCTGATCAGCGCCCTTTTTCCTTCTCTACCCTCTTGGACTCATCCGGCACCTTCTCCTGCAACTGCCGCCAAAGCTCCTCGGCTCCGGGGAAGTCGGTACCGTCTTCGCTGCTCAATGCCTCCGGGTCGTAACGTCGCGCGCAACCCTCACCAACGACAGGTGGCGGCCTGGACGTGGCTCGCTCGCGTGGGTCTGACATTCAGCCATCTCCTCAGACTTCGGGCGGTTGGCCCTTCTCGTGCTGGGCGAACTCTTTCACCGCCCGCAATACATCACGGCGACTGATCTGCCCAATCAAGACCCCGCTTTCGACCACGGGGAACTGCCTGACGCTTGCACGCAGAAAACGCTGACAAGCCTCTATGATGTCGGCATCAGGCGAAATGGTCTCCAGCTGGGTAGACATGTAGCTGCTGACGTTTCCGCCAATCTCCTCGTAGTAGGCACCCGAGAGGATTCCGCGCAAGCAGTCGTTGTCGCTGAACATTCCGATCAGGTGCCCCTGAGAATCAACGACCGGAGCCCCGGATATCCGATGCTCGATCAGTCGTTCGATCGCCAGGAACAGGTCAGTATCGGACCTGAAGGTCACCAGGTGACGGGTCATGTAGTCGCGCACCTTGATGGACTTGAGCATGGATGAACTCCTCTGCCGCAGTACCGTTCCAGGTGCGCGCCTAAGGCCTCAGTCGAACACGACAGTCTTGTTGTCGTGAACCAGCACCCGGTCCTCCAAGTGATAGCGTAGCCCACGGGACAGCACCATCTTCTCCACATCCTTGCCGAAGCGGACCATATCTTCGACGCTGTCGCGGTGGGTGACCCGCACGACATCCTGCTCGATGATCGGGCCGGCATCCAGTTCCTCGGTCACATAGTGGCAGGTCGCGCCGATCAGCTTCACACCCCGCAGCGAGGCCTGGTGGTAAGGCTTGGCGCCCACGAAGGACGGCAGGAAGCTGTGATGGATATTGATGACCTGATGCGCATATCGCTGGCAGAGTTCCGGCGGCAGGATCTGCATGTAGCGAGCGAGCACCACGGTATCTGCGCGATGGGACTCCACAAGGCGGGAGACTTCGTCGAATGCCGGCTGCTTGTCCTTCGCGTCGACCGGTACATGGAAATAAGGGATGCCGTGCCACTCCACCATGCTGCGCAGGTCATCGTGGTTGGCAATCACACAGGGGATTTCGCAATCCAGTTCACCGCTGTGCCAGCGGTGCAGCAGGTCTGCGAGGCAATGAGACTCGCGACTGGCCATCAGGATCACCCGCTTCTTCACCTCCGAGTCCGTGACCCGCCAATCCATCGAGAACTCGCGTGCAATCGGTGCGAACGCCTGACGAAAACCGTCCAGGTCGAAAGGCAGGGAGTCGGCACGAATTTCATGCCGCATGAAGAACCAACCGCTCTGATTGTCCGAGTGGTGGCTGGCCTCGGTGATCCAACCGTTATAGGTAGCCAGGAAGTTGCTGACCTTGGCTACGATGCCAACGCCGTCCGGACAGGCAATCACCAGACGAAATGTGCGCATGGGGGAACACTCCAGAGACTTCGCAAAGGTCGCCATTCTAGCCACAGTAGGAGAAAACTTCAGTAACCCCTTGTCTCAGGCGAAGTCTGATGGGCTGATGGGCTGATTGAAGAATTCCCCTCGATGAAATAAGGCATAGCCGCGCGCAGGAACTAGGCAGCCTGCTGGACAGGAATTATCTGCAGAGCCTTTCGATTGCTTATATGAACTACTTCCAAACAAATAACGCTCACAAAACTTTTCACGCTTGTTTACTTGCTGTTAATCGCTGTCTATTATTGGAGTCACTCGCCCATCTTAAGTCATCACACGATTCAAAATAAGGGACGCCGACATGTCGCTGATCAACGAATACCGCGCAACTGAAGAAGCCATCAAGGAACTCCAGGAGCGCCTGAAAAGCCTGTCGCAAGACGACAAGCTGAAGAAGGAACTGGAGTTTGAAGGCAAACTGCGCACCCTGATGGGTGAATATCAGAAGTCCCTGCGCGACGTGATCGCCCTCCTGGATCCGGAGGCCCGCCTCAGCAAGGCTCCCCGCGCCAGCAAGGCCGCGGCTACCACCAGCAAGCGTGCGCGCAAGGTGAAGCAGTACAAGAACCCGAACACCGGCGAAGTGATCGAGACCAAAGGCGGCAACCACAAGACGCTGAAAGAGTGGAAAGCCAAGTGGGGCGCCGATACCGTTGAAGGCTGGGCCACCATCCTGGGCTAAGCCTCACGCGACAAAAAACGCCAGCTCGATGCTGGCGTTTTTTTACCTACGATTAATCCCACCAAAGTTGTGGGCTTTCCCTTTACAAGTGATAACGCAGACGCAGCTCAGCGGCGTACCGCTGCCACTCCAGCAATACCGCCTGATGCTTATCGTCGGACTTGGCCAGCAACTCGTCCAACGCCCGGGTGAATCCTGCCAGAGTATTTGGCGCCCCGAACTCCGGGCTGTTCAAGCGCATCCGACAAAATTCGAACCAGCGTCCGCGCTCATCGTCCGACAAAGTTTCAGGAAAGTTTCTGGCGCGGTAACGGAACAGCAATTCAGGCAGGCGCGGATCATCGAACGGCCAATTGTCGCGTCCCAGGCTCAGAGGCTCAGCGCGACGCACTTGCTCACACAAACGGCGGTCACGGTCTCCCAGAAAACCGTCGTACAACTGCTGTTCAGGGTCATCAACTACTGCGAACCCTTCTTCGGCATACAGCTCGGCCAGTTTCGCCTGCCAGGCGGCTGTGGCTTCGGCAATTTGCCGTGCTCGTCCGAGGCAAAGTTCCAGATCGATCCCGAGGCGTTCACGATCGGCGTCACGCAGCACCGCCATCGGCGCCACCACTGGACACTTGTTGATATGCAGGAGTTTGAGCGGTACCGGCAACTCACCTTCGGCGAGCTCTTCACGTCGCGTGTACAAACGAGTGCGCAACGACTGTGCGTCCAGTCCCAGCAGAGGCGAAGGATCGGCCTGCAGATCGCAGACGATCAGGGCATTGCGATTGCGCGGATGCCAAGCCAAGGGCAGGGCCACAGACAGGTAATGGCGCGCTGCGGAGAACCGTCCGGAGATATGCACCAGCGGCTGCAACAGGCGAATCTGCTCCTGCACCTTGTGCTTACTGCGCAGTTGGTAGAGGTAGTCGAACAGCTTGGGTTGACGCGCTTTAAGGAGCCTCGCCAGCGCAATGGTCGCACGAACATCCGACAAGGCATCGTGCGCCTGGCCATGATCGATACCGTTAGCCTCCGTCAATCGCTCCAGCTTGAGACTGACGCGCCCCTCCTCCTGCGGCCACTGTATGCCCTCGGGTCGCAGTGCGTAGGCTGTGCGAACCAGATCGATCAGGTCCCATCGGCTGTTGCCACCTTGCCACTCGCGCGCATAGGGATCGTAGAAGTTGCGATAGAGGCTGTAGCGCGTGACCTCATCGTCGAAGCGCAGGCTGTTATACCCGGCGCCACAGGTGCCCGGCTGTGACAGTTCGGCATGGACGAGACGCATGAACTCAGCTTCTTCCAGCCCCTTGGCGGCGAGCGTTGCGGGCAGGATTCCGGTTACCAGGCAGGCCCCCGGATGCGGCAGGATGTCATCGCTGGGACGGCAGTAGATATTCAGCGGTTCGCCGATCTCTTTGAGCGACTCGTCCGTGCGGATACCCGCGACCTGCAGCGGCCTGTCACTGCGAGGGTTGATCCCGGTGGTTTCGTAGTCGTACCAGAAGATGCTGGATGTCACGGCTGCCCCCTTGTTCGTGAGGGCGGCAGTCTAGCATTAGCCCCCACCACTACAGCTGCGCCGATGTCTAGGCTGGCCAGGATGCATCCGGCGGCCCTGCAGCAATCGTCTCGGCTTGCTGCAGAAATTGGTCGACGCCTAGAATCGCCGGCGCGGACGATCTTGAGACAAGGAAACCTGATGACCGGCCAATCCCGCCAAGCGCCGCACAAGCAGCGCACGAACAGCCCCTTCAGCCAGTTGCCTGGACCCTGGGCCCCGGCTAGCATCGCTCTTTAATCCAAGCAGCCAAGCGATGCCAACCGCCTTGTCCAGCCCCCGCCCTGCCGTGCGCTCACCCCAGGCCCCGCCGCTGGACACCTGTTACCGGGTGGAAACGCCCGAAGGCATCGATCTCGTCTTACGCCCCGCCGGCTTGCTGCCGCGGGCCCTGGCCTACAGCATCGACCTGCTGATCCGTGGCGCAATCCTGCTGTTGATGTTCATCGTATTAGCCGTGCTCGGCCAGTTTGGCTTCGGGCTGGGCCTGATCCTGATGTTCCTGCTCAACTGGTGGTATATGGTCCTGTTCGAGGTACTCAACCAGGGGCGCTCGCCGGGCAAGCAGGTCATGGGCTTGCGTGTCGTGCATGATGACGGCACGCCGATTGGCTGGGCGGCCTCGCTGATCCGCAACCTGCTGCGCTTTGTCGATATCCTCCCGCTTGGCTATATGCTGGGAATCCTCAGTTGCCTGCTGCATCCGGCCTTCAAACGCCTAGGCGACATCGCCGCTGGCAGCCTGGTGATCTATCGGGACGAAAAGCCGGTGCGCCCTGCCCTTCCGGACGTCCCTCCCGAGCAAGCGCCCTTTCCACTCACTCTGGCCGAGCAACGCGCCATGCTGAGCTTTGCCGAGCGCCAGGGCACGCTTTCCGCTGCGCGTCGCACGGAGCTTGCTTCCATTCTCGCGATACCACTGGACGCCCCTCCAGAGCAGGCGGAAGCTCACATCAATGGCATCGCCCGTGGCCTGTTGGGGCCTGCATCGACATGAAACAAAGCTTGTTCGAGAAACGCCACCAGGCTGACTGGGAAGCCTTCTCCAAATTGCTGGGAAACCTGGAGCGCAGCAAGGCGGACACACGAGCGTGCGAGACCTTCGCGGGCGACTACAGGCGCCTCTGCCAGCACCTGGCCCTGGCTCAGGAGCGTGGCTACAGCAGCCATCTGATTGCGCAGTTGCAGCAACTGGCGATGCGTGGTCACCAACAGTTCTATCGCCACCGCAGCCACCTTGGCGGACGCCTGCTGGACTTCATCCTCGGAGGCTTCCCGCGGCTGGTTCGGAGCCAGTGGCGCAGCATCGCCGCGGCAAGCCTGCTCTTCTATGGCAGCCTGCTATTAATGGGTGTCCTGGTGCATGCCTATCCCGACCTGGTCTACAGCATGATGGACCCGGAGCAGGTTTCGTCCATGGAATCCATGTACGACCCGGATGCCCGCCGCATCGGTCCCATGAGTGAGCGCGACTCTGGCGATGACTGGATGATGTTCGGCCACTACATCATGAATAACATCGGTATCGCCTTTCAGACCTATGCCAGCGGCCTGCTTTTCGGCCTTGGTAGCCTGTTCTTCCTGCTCTTCAATGGGCTGACCATCGGCGCAGTCGCGGGCCACCTGACCCAGGTCGGCTATGGCGAGACCTTCTGGTCTTTCGTCATCGGCCACGGTGCTTTCGAACTCACCGCCATCAGCTTCGCCGGTGCCGCTGGCCTGCAATTGGGCTGGGCCCTGCTCGCCCCCGGAAGAATGCCTCGCAGCGAGTCCTTGCGGCTGGCCGCCGCGCGCAGCGTGCAATTGATCGCGGGAGTCATCCTGCTGCTATTGATTGCCGCCTTCGTCGAGGCCTACTGGTCGTCCATCAACCACGTATCCCCCCAGTTCAAGTACGGGGTCGGTGCAGGACTCTGGACTCTGGTCGCCCTTTATTTCGGCCTGGCAGGCAGGAGGGCGCATGCGCCTGACTGACGCCAGCGTGGCCATCCGCCCTCGCACTGCGTGGGAGGCCATGGACCTTGGCGTACTGCTCGCAAGACGTCATGCCGGACTCCTGATGGCCAGCTGGGCGCTGGTCACCCTGCCGGTATTCCTGCTGCTGAGCGCACTGTTCTGGGATTATCCGGGCTTGGCAATCCTGCTGTTCTGGCTCGGCAAGCCAGCCTATGAGCGGCTGCCGCTGTTCATCCTTTCGCGCGCCCTGTTCGGCGACACGCCCAGCCTCGGCGAGGCGCTACGCGCCTATCCCCGCCTGCTGCGCCCGCAACTGGTTGCCAGCCTCACCTGGCGCCGGTTCAGTCCGACCCGCAGCTTCGACCTGCCCGTTATCCAGCTGGAGAGGCTTGCCGGCCAGACGCGCAGCCAGCGGCTGGTCGTCCTCGGTCAACGGGACGCCGGCGGCGCAACCTGGCTGACCGTGATCGGGATGCATCTGGAACTGGCGCTCTGGCTGGGCCTGATCACGCTCTTCTACCTCATGCTGCCGCAGCAAATGACCATCGAGTGGAACTGGGACAAGGTGCTGGAGGCAGCCTCAGGCGAGTGGCTGTGGCTAGAGCACCTGTCCAACAGCCTGTATGCCCTGGTGCTGATCATCTGGGAACCGGTCTACGTAGCCTGCGGCTTCACCCTCTACCTGAACCGCCGCACTGCCCTGGAAGCCTGGGACATCGAGCTGGAATTCCGCCGCCTTCGTCAGCGCCTCACCGGCGCCGCCTATGCCCTGCTACTAGCTCTGGGACTGGGCATCGCACATGCGCCGCAACCGGCGCAGGCTCAGGAAAACATCGGCGTATGCCCGGCGCCCCCGGCCTACCTCAATGGCCCCGAGACCGAGCGTCTCAGCCAGCAGGCCCTGGATAGCGCGAGCGCCCGCGAGGACATCAAGACACTGCTCGATTCACCGCCGTTTCAGAATCGGGAAACCGTCACCCGTTGGCGTCTCGGGAATGCCGCGCCAGAAACACCAGCCGACGGCAGCAATCTGGAAGGCTGGGCGTCGCTGCTTCGCGACCTGTTCAAACTGGCCGAGTACTGGCGAAGCCAGGAGATGCTGACACTGGCGCTCAAAGCGCTGCTCTGGGGCCTGGTGTTCAGCCTGATCGCCCTGTTCCTGTGGCGCTATCGTGATTGGTTGAACACCTTCGCCGGCCGCTTAGGCTTGCCGCAGCGACACCAACAGGCGCAGCCCCCAGTCCTGTTCGGGCTGGAACTGGCGCCGGAAAGCCTGCCCGAAGATGTCGCCAGCGAAGCCGAGCGACTCTGGTCAGAACAGCCGCGAGAAGCACTTGGCCTGCTCTATCGAGCGCTGCTCAGTCGATTGCTGCATGACTTTCGCCTGCCGTTGAAGGCATCACACACCGAGGGCGAGGTCCTGCAGATGGTGATAGCGCTGGACAACCTCGAACTGGAGCAGTTCAGCCAGGCCGTGACGCGCCACTGGCAGAACCTCGCCTATGGCCACCAGCTACCTCCGGGCGAGCTTCGCCAAGGCTTGTGCGACGGCTGGCGGCATCTCTTCGCCAAGGGCTCCACGGCATGAACCGCACGGTGCGTTTTCTATTCGGCGCAGGTCTGTTCCTCTTGCTCGGTATCCTGGCCATTCAGCTAGCCGGCCACCTGCATCCCTACCAGGAAACCGTGGAGCACGGCCCCTCGCCCGAAGTAATGGGCAACCCCTATCTGGCCGCCGAACACTTCCTGCGCAAACAAGGCCTGACCGTCAACCGGGCCGATGGCCTGGAAGTGCTGGACCAACTGCCGAGCACCGGCCAGACCATGCTGTTGCTCGGCAGCCGTAACCACATGACACCGCGCCAGTCTCAGCGCCTGCTGGCCTGGGTCAGCAAAGGCGGCCACCTGGTGTTCATTGCCGAGCGGCTATACGACGAAGACGAACAGAAAAGCGGCGACCTGCTGCTGGACAGCCTGGGCATCCAGCAATTCGAGGTAGATGCACTGGAAGAACAGGAGAGCGAGTCGCAAGGTCAGGCATCGGGTGGCGAGGCGACCAACGAAGAGCCTGCTGCGCGAAGCAGCGACGACCAACAAGCCCCTGCCGACGCCAACGAGGACCCGTTCCCCGAACTGACCAAACTCTACCTGGAGAACGAGCAAGCACCGGCCTTCGTCAGCTTCGATACCGACTTCCACCTCTTCGATAGTCAGAATCGAGCCCATGCCTGGGCAAACAGCGCCAAGGCGACGCACATGCTCCAACTCAATCAGGGAGACGGCCTGATTACGGTACTGACCGATGGCTGGATCTGGCAGAACCAGGACATCGCCCAGTACGACAACGCCTGGCTGCTCTGGTACCTCGGCCAGGACAGCCAAGTCACACTACTCTATCGCGCTGAGCGCGACAGCCTGGCCAAACTGCTCGGTGAACACTTCCCCGAAGCCCTGATGGCGTTGCTGCTGCTTATCCTCCTTGGCCTGTGGCACGTTGCTCCGCGCCAAGGCCCCCTGCAGACGCCCGCCAGCCGTGCTCGCCGGCAGTTGGAGGAACACCTGCGCGGCGCTGCTGACTTCATGCTCCGCCGAGCGGGGCAGGCCAGTCTGCTGCAATCCCTGCAACGCGATATCCAGCGTCGGGCCCGACGTCGCCACCCCGGCTTCGAACGCCTGGCCGTAGCCGAGCAATGGCAGGTCTTGGGCCGCCTGACACGCCTGCCACCCGGCGCCATCAGCCAGGCCATGCGCCCGCTGCCGCAACAACGCCTCAATGCCACCGAATTCACCCGCCAGGTCGCCCACCTGCAAACCCTCAGGAATGCCCTATGAGCGAACAGATTTCCGACCCGTCGCAGCTCGAAACAACCGCCCCCGCTGCAGCACCTTCCGCCTCGACCCAGCGCCAGCGTGCGAGCCAGCTGGCCCAGGCGTTGCGCCATGAGTTGCAGAAGGCCCTGGTCGGGCAGGCCACCGTCATCGACGATGTCCTTACCGCGCTGCTGGCGGGCGGGCATGTGCTGGTGGAGGGCGTTCCTGGACTCGGCAAGACGCTGCTTGTCCGGGCATTGGCTCGGTGCTTTGCAGGCGAGTTCTCACGCATCCAGTTCACTCCCGACCTGATGCCCAGCGACGTGACTGGCCATGCCGTGTACGACATGCAGAGTGAGCAGTTCAAGCTGCGCAAGGGCCCGGTATTCACCAACCTGCTGCTGGCCGACGAGATCAACCGCGCCCCGGCCAAGACCCAGGCTGCGCTGCTGGAAGTGATGCAGGAACGCCAGGTCACCCTGGAAGGCCGTGCCCTGCCGGTGCCGCAACCGTTCCTGGTCATGGCCACCCAGAACCCCATCGAGCAGGAAGGCACCTACCCCCTGCCGGAAGCTGAGCTCGACCGTTTCATGCTCAAGCTACGCATGGACTACCCGGCGGCCGACGAAGAACTCAACCTGGTCCGCCAGGTCACCCGCTCCGCACGGGCCGACATGCTCGACGTGGCGCCGCTGCGGACCCTGCTGCAAGCCAAGGATGTGCTCGCCCTGCAGAAGATCGCCAGCGAGCTGCCGATCGACGACCAGGTACTCGACTTCGCCGTGCGTCTGGCCCGAGCGACTCGCAGCTGGCCAGGGCTTGCCATCGGTGCCGGGCCACGGGCCTCCATCGCTCTGGTGCGCGGCGGTCGTGCCCGGGCTCTGCTACGCGGCGGCGATTTCGTCTTGCCGGATGACATCAAGGGATGCGCCCTGGCTGTCCTGCGCCATCGTGTACGTTTGTCTCCGGAGCTGGACATTGAGGGACTTTCGGTGGATCAGGTCCTGCAGCAGCTCATCGACCAGGTGCCGGCCCCCCGTCTATGAGACCGTCCCGCGCAATGCTCGCGCTGATGGCCACCCTGCTCGGTCTGGCCTTGCTACTCGGCGCCCTGCCGCCGCTGGGCATTGCCCTGCCCGCGGAGCTTCCGGCCATCTGGTGGGGACTGCTCTGCGCACTGCTGTTGCTGGCCTGCATCGACGCACTGTGGCTCCGTCATCAGCCCTCTCCACGCCTGGAACGTCTGTTACCTGGCAATCTGCCGCTGGCACGTTGGAGTGAAGTGCGCCTGACAGTCCATCACGGCTATCCACGCCCCTTGCATTTGCAACTGTTCGACCAGGTTCCAGAGGACATGGCGTTCGACGCCCTGCCCCAGCGCATCGAGCTCCACCCCGGCACGCAAACAGAGCTGAGCTACCGTGTGCGCCCGCTCAAGCGTGGCCACTTCCACCTCCCAGCCTGCGACGTCGAACTTCCCAGCCCCTTGGGGCTCTGGCGCCAGCGTAGGGTCCTGCCCCTGTCCGGAGAAACTCGCGTCTACCCGGATTTCGCTCGGCTGTATGGGGCCCAGCTGAAAGCCGTGGACGATTGGCTCAGCCAGCTAGGGGTACGTCAACGCCCACGCCGTGGCCTGGGCATGGAGTTTCACCAGCTCCGCGAATTCCGCGACGGCGATACCCTGCGCCAGATCGACTGGAAGGCCACCGCACGCAAGCGCACACCCATCGCCCGCGAATACCAGGACGAACGCGACCAGCAGATTGTCTTTCTGCTGGACTGCGGGCGCCGCATGCGCAGCCAGGATGGCGACCTGTCTCACTTTGACCACGCGCTAAACGCCAGCCTGCTGCTCAGCTATGTAGCACTGCGCCAGGGCGACGCCGTTGGACTCGCCACCTTCGCCGCCGAGCGAGATCGCTTCCTCGCGCCAGTGAAGGGCCCTGCCCAACTGAGCGTGCTACTCAACGGTGTCTATGACCTCGACAGCACTCTGCGCCCAGCGGACTACCGGGCAGCCACCGACACCCTGCTGACCCGCCAACGCCGCCGCGCGCTGGTGGTGTTGATCAGCAATCTGCGGGACGAGGACGATGAGGAGCTGGTCAATGCCGTCAAACGCCTGGGGCGCCAGCATCGCCTGCTCGTCGTGAGCCTGCGCGAGGAAATCCTCGACAGCTTGCGGCAGGCTCCAGTGCGAGGCTTTGAGGATGCACTCGCCTATTGCGGGACGGTGGACTATCTGAATGCCCGTGCCGGCCTGCATGAGCGGCTGGCGGCGCATGGTGTGCCAGTACTGGACGCTCGTCCGAGCGAGCTGGGGCCAGAGCTGGTGAGTCGCTATCTGGCCTGGAAGAAGGCGGGAGCGCTTTAAGGGATAGCGCCCTGGCTTCAGCTGATCGCCAAGCCAGGAACAAGGCTCGAAAGGCACCACCGCCCCACCCCACTTTCCGATCCGGCGTGAGCCCCCAATGCAGCCGAAGTTGATCTTTTTTCAGACAGACTTATGCCGAGGCGGCCAAGGGACGAAAGCTGAAATAGAAGCGCAAGGCATCGATCAGATCGGCATATTCTCCCGGGGGTGCCACGAGCGAGAACCCTGAATCGAAGTGCCCGGGGTTCACGTCTTCGCGACACCACTGGCAGGTGGCGCAAAAATCGATGAAGTGCAATTGCCCATCCTGCCCCGGGATTTTCAGGCGCATCTCGAACCGCCCTCCCACCAGCATCGGCAACTGGCTGATCAGCATCAGTCCGTCCATCGAGACGTTGCCAATGTAGCCCATGGGCTTGTCGGTGATGCGATTGAACACCTTCAGGTAATAGGGCAACTGATGGCGTTCGATACGGCGCTTAGCAGGCATGATATCAAATCGCTATTAATGGTCATTCAGTATGAACCCGTCACCGCCATAAAACCAAGCGCTAGCGGCAATCGCGGTTCAGGGCCTCCGCCAGACTTCGGCGAAACATCTCGATCTGTTCATCACTGTAGTACTGACGCTCACCACGCTCATCCACCCGGAAAAAGGAGCCACCACGATCCAGTTGCTCCTTCTGCGAGCGCAGGTTCTCACATGCCTTCTGGCGCTTCTCACGGGCATCTGCCACACGACTGGCGACCTGAGCCTGCTCATCCCTGCGGGCATCGTAGTAACGCGCTGCGCGCTCTTCCCGCTCGCGCGTGGCGGCATCGCGCTCAACCACTTGCGGCCTGACTTGCACAGGGGCGGCGCCGGCCTGCGGACGCTCGCTGAAATGCACCCGGCCCTCAGCGTCGGTCCAGCGATAGATTTCCGCCGCAGCCAGAGAGGGAATCAGCAGAACGTACAGCAGGGTATAGCGCATTCCTGTCCTCCTTGAACAAGGCTTGAGCTTAGTCCCGGAGAAAATCGACTCAAGCCAACCACGACCGACGGTCCGCAAGGAAGTCAATGAGCCGCGGGGTGCGCCCTGGCCGCACCGCTACCCCTCAGGAGACCACGTTGCTGCAGCGTCTCCAGACGTGCCCTCGCCCTATAGGCGTACTCGCTCGCCGGGTAACGCGCGATGATGAAATGGTAGGTCTGCGCTGCGTCGACGAACAGACTCTGACGCTCCAGGCATTGCCCACGTAACAGGGAAATCTCCGGCTGCAAATACTGCCGAGAGCGGCTCTTTCGCTCGGCCTTGGAAAGCTCAAGCATCACATCCTCGCAGTCCCCGTCTTCATAGGCGCGGTAGGCATTGTTCAAGTGGTGGTCGAGCGACCAGCGGGTGCAGCCGGCCATGCTGGCAAGCATCGCCAGCAGGATCAGGGTTCGCATGGTTGATTCCTCCGTCGGCCGGTGTATCGGCCATCGAAGCGGTTTCTACAGGGCCGATGTCCAGTACTGAGACAAAAAGCATAACCTCCATTCGGTCGTGCCGTCCGCTTGCCCGGGCCGAGCCTCGACACAGCTAGACTGCCCCCGTCTCCAAGCCGCGGAGGAGATGCCTTGCCGTCCACCCCACCCTGCTCGTCATCAGCCTTCTGCTGGGCGCTTGCTCACCTACAGCGCCATTGCCATTCGCGATGCCAAGAGCGCCGAGGCCGAGGAGCTATACCTGCTGGCCCTGTCGAAAATCACGTCCAGCCGGATACACCGGAGAAGGCCTTATACCAGCTCGGCCTCATGTACTCGGCACCCGACACCCCCCAGGCCGATCGAGACAAGGCGATTGCCTACCTGCGTCGCCTGCTGGTGCAGTTCCCCTCTGGTGACCGGCCAGCAAAAGTCCTCCCGCCATCTGGATCAGGCGCTCAACCAGAACCGAACTTGAGGGGCCCGTGTGCGGTGCCTGAAACAATTCAGCAGGTAGTGAAAAGACTCCATGACTACAGTTTTTCCAGGGTGTAGCCTCGGGCTCAGCTTGGAAAATGGAGTCGTCGCATGCCCTTCCGCCGTACCAAAATCGTCGCCACCCTCGGCCCGGCCAGCAACTCCCCGGAGGTTCTGGAACAACTGATCCTCGCGGGTTTGAACGTGGCCCGCCTCAACTTCTCCCACGGCAGCCCGGAAGAACACAAGGCGCGCGCGCGCCTGGTTCGCGAGCTGGCGGCCAAGCACGGTCGTTTCGTTGCCCTGCTCGGCGACCTTCAAGGACCGAAGATCCGCATCGCCAAGTTCGCCAACAAACGAATCGAACTCAAGGAAGGCGACAGCTTCCGTTTCTCCGTCACCCACCCGCGTGACGCCGGCAATCAGGAAGTGGTGGGTATCGACTACCCCGACCTGGTGAGGGACTGCGGCGTAGGTGATGAACTGCTGCTGGATGACGGCCGCGTGGTAATGCGCGTTGAAAGCAGCAGCGCCGATGAACTGCAATGCCGCGTGCTGATCGGCGGCCCGCTGTCAGACCACAAGGGCATCAACCGCCGTGGCGGCGGCCTGACTGCGCCGGCCCTGACCGCCAAGGACAAAGCCGACATCAAGCTGGCTGCCGAGATGGAACTGGACTACCTGGCCGTTTCCTTCCCCCGCGACGCCGCCGACATGGAACTGGCTCGCCGCCTGCGCGACGAGGCTGGTGGCAAGGCATGGCTGGTAGCGAAGATCGAGCGCGCCGAAGCCGTAGCCGACGACGAGGCACTGGACGGCCTGATCCGCGCCAGTGATGCGGTAATGGTCGCGCGCGGCGACCTCGGCGTGGAGATCGGTGACGCCGAGCTGGTAGGCATCCAGAAGAAGATCATTCTGCACGCACGCCGCTACAACAAAGCCGTGATCACCGCGACCCAGATGATGGAGTCGATGATCCACAGCCCAATGCCGACCCGCGCGGAAGTCTCCGACGTGGCCAACGCCGTGCTCGATTACACCGACGCCGTCATGCTGTCCGCAGAAAGCGCCGCAGGCGAATACCCGGTGGAAGCGGTGCAAGCCATGGCGCGCATCTGCCAGGGTGCCGAGAAGCACCCCGACACCCGCCGCTCCAGCCACCGCATCGGCAACACCTTCAACCGCTGCGACGAGAGCATCGCCTTGGCGTCCATGTACACCGCCAACCACTTCCCGGGCATCAAGGCGATCATCTGCCTGACCGAAAGCGGCTACACCCCGCTGATCATGTCGCGAATCCGTTCCTCGGTACCGATCTACGCCTACTCGCCGCACCGCGAGACCCAGGCCCGCGTGGCGCTGTTCCGCGGCGTCGAGACCGTCCCCTTCGATGCGGCCGCACTGCCACCGGAGAAAGTCAGCCAGATGGCCGTCGACGAACTCCTGCAGCGCGGCGTCGTGACCAAGGGCGACTGGGTGATCCTGACCAAGGGTGATAGCTACACCACCCAGGGCGGCACCAACACCATGAAGATCCTCCATGTCGGGGACCTGCTGGTCTGATACGGTCTGGAACGAAAGCTATGGTCACCCCCGTTTTTGCAGTACTGACCAGCGATGGGTGTTTGGCTTGCCTAGATCTATCCGGCGTCCGTAGGGGGCTTGCCCCGCGCCACGATGAGAGTCGCGCCTGACGACCCTGAAAAAGCCGGCGACTTCGAAAGCCGATTTTTGTGCCAGGTTCTTCGTCAGGCCGATGGGCCGTTCACGTCATCGGTTGTTCAGCTATCGCAAAACCTGGATGGGTGATTCGTGGTGCCGCAACAACAGCGAGGTCAGGCGGCGCAGCCGTCTGATCTCGCTTCATAACAGGTGTGCTTCGCGGCGATGGCACAGGTGCTGCCGATACTCCCGCGCGCATTGCACCCGCAATCGGCGCAAGTTCTTCTCCCCGCGCTTGCTGATGCCCAGCAGGTTGACTCGGCCACCAGTGCTGTATTGCCTCGGGACCAGGCCGACTGACGCAGCGAAGTTGCGACTGCAGCCTTACTGGGCCTGCAGGTGAAGCTGCGCTTGCCCAGGTCGATACCGATCAACGCTGCGTCATTCATGACGATGGTCTCCAGAAAGAAAACACCCTGCGAAAGGCTAGCCTTCGCAGGGTGTCGGGAATGACCATCTGATCAAGCCTGGCACGGCCGGGCTCTTGGGGCACGGGATAACTCACTGGACCAGAAGTTGGCCAATGGTCGGGTCCTTGAAGGCGCGGGTCAGGGCATCGCTCAGGACATCGCTCACCAGCTTGGTGTTGGTCTCCTGGTTCGGAGCGGTGCCGAATCGCTGGTTCAGCGAGGCGCCATAGCGGCCGCTGTAGCGACGGGTGCTGTTCTGCACGTCGACGCGGAAGGTAGCACTGATAGTCGCCTCAGTTACGTAGACCCCCTCCTTCGGCGACTGATACTTGAGGTCAGCGAGGGTCAGGGTCAGTTGCGGCGCGTTATAGGCGTTCGGCGATGGGGTGAAGCCGAGCAGGCGAACCGCAGCCTCCGCTTCAGCTTGCAGACGCGGCAGGATGTCCTTGCCCTGTACGGAGATGGCGCTGGTTTCCGCGTAGATGCCGCCACGCGTCCCGAGTACCGGAGATGGACGGCCATCAGCCACCCGCACAACCACCGGCTGCCCCTGACCTACCGGAGTGAGCGGGCCAGTGAGCTTGGGTTGTGGGCTGAGTTGTTGCGGACTGAGGGCACAGCCGACCAGGGTCAGGCTAAAAGCGGCCAGCAGGCCGAGCAACGCACGTTTCAGCATGCTTGATCTCTCCAGGAGTGAAGACAAAACGGCCGGCAGTATAACCACCCCGGCACCGTACTGACAGAGCGCCAGCACTCATGAACGTTCAGACAAGCTCACTGTTGGAGGGTTCCTGTAATGGGCCTGTAATGGCCATATGAGATAAAAGCCGGAGCCACCCAGGAAGAGCCCCATGATCGCCCTCTGGTCCTTGTTCGCCCCTCGCCGCCAACTCCACTGCTTTGCCCTCCTGGACGACGCCGGCATCTGCCGCGAGCTGCGCCAGTCCAACGAGGCTCCAGCAGGCGGCCACTGGGTGCAGGTCGACGGCATTTGCCTCTCCTGGCTGGACCGACCACTCCCCCCTGGCGCCCTGGTCGCACCAGTCGTCGGACAGCCTGAGCGCCGCCGGGCGTTGGCAGCCTGACCGATGGACGAATAAAAGTCACACCAGTCGCCCTATTCCCCTGATTTCATCGTTATAATCGCCCCCCGATTATAAGGTCGTCTCCTGATCGGGCCTCGCAATACCGCTCCCCGCGCCAGCTGGGGCATCCGCACAGTCCCACAGAGAGCCGTCCACTTTTCGCGCTGCCATTTGCTGGCGAGCCGCGCCCTTCCGCCCGAAATGCAAACGCTTTTGCATGGACGCTTGCGTAACGAACGCAGAAGGAAGTGGCCTGCCCGAGGTAGCCGATCCTTTTGAGGTTCACGTCTCCAAAAGAGCGTGAGATGACGGTATTTCACTACTTCACAAGAGAGTGGCGAGCAAATGGCGCAAAACGATTACGAAGCGGTGGACGTGTTGCTGGTCGGGGCCGGCATCATGAGCGCGACACTGGCGGTCCTGCTGAAGGAGCTCGATCCCGGTATCAAGCTGGAAATCGCCGAACTCCGGGAGTCAGGGGCCATCGAGAGCTCCAACCCCTGGAACAACGCAGGCACCGGCCACGCTGGCCTCTGCGAGCTGAACTATACGCCTCAGGCGGCTGATGGCTCCATCGACATCAAAAAAGCCGTCAACATCAATGCGCAATTCGAGGTTTCCAAGCAGTTCTGGGCCTACATGAGTGGCAAAAGCGCGTTCGGTTCGCCCAAGAACTTCATCAATGCTGTTCCGCACCTGAGCTTTGTGCGTGGCGACAAGGACACTGCATTCCTGAAGAAGCGCTTCGAGCTGCTCCGCCAGCACCATGCCTTCAGCGAAATGGAGTACACCGAAGATCGCACCACGATGGCCAAATGGGCGCCGCTGATGATGAAAGGCCGTGATTCGGCCGAGAAGATCGCGGCGACTCGCGCCATGAACGGCACTGACGTCAACTTTGGCGCGGTCACCACTCAGTTGCTGCAGTATCTCTCCAGCCTGTCGGATACTCGCGTCAGCTATTTCCAGAAGGTCACCAACCTCTCCCGTAGCGACAAGGGTTGGACCGTCAGCATCAAGAACACCCAGACCGGCGCCAACCGAGAAGTCTCCGCACGCTTCGTCTTCCTCGGTGCCGGCGGCGGCGCACTGCCTCTACTGCAGCTCTCCGGTATTCCGGAAGGCAAAGGCTTCGGCGGCTTCCCGGTCAGCGGCCAGTGGCTGCGTTGCGACAACCCGGAAGTGGTCAAGCAGCACCAGGCCAAGGTCTACAGCCAAGCCGAGGTCGGCGCTCCGCCGATGTCCGTGCCACACCTGGATACCCGCGTGGTGGATGGCAAGAAGTCCCTGCTGTTCGGACCTTACGCTGGCTTCACCACCAAGTTCCTCAAGCACGGCTCCTTCCTCGACCTGCCGCTCTCGGTTCGCCCAAGCAACCTCGGCCCGATGCTGGCCGTGGCCCGCGACAACCTGGACCTGACCCGTTACCTGATCAAGGAAGTGATGCAGTCCCAGGAACAGCGCCTGGACGCCCTGCGTAAGTTCTATCCGGAACTGAGCCCAGCAGACTGGCGCCTGGAAGTGGCTGGCCAGCGTGTTCAGATCATCAAGAAGGATGGCAAGAAAGGTGGTGTCCTGCAGTTCGGTACCGAGTTGGTATCCGCCGAGGATGGCAGCATAGCGGCCCTGCTCGGCGCCTCGCCAGGTGCTTCGGTCACGGTTTCCATCATGCTCAACCTCATCGAGCGCTGCTTCGTTGAGCAGGCTCGCACCGAGCAGTGGACGGCCAAGCTGAAGGAAATCTTCCCGGCCCGCGAGAAGGCACTGGAAAGCGATGCTGCCCTGTATCGCGAGATCAGCGCCCGCTCTGACGAGCGACTGGGCCTGACCAGCGTCGACAAGGCTGCCCAGAGCATCGCCTGAAGCGTTGCTTGCCGCTGAATGAAAAACCGCCCTTCGGGGCGGTTTTTTTATGGGCATGGCGCACAGGTCGCTCCGACATCCGCCCCATGGGCACAGGAAATGAATAAGCCCGCTGAAGAGCGGGCTTATTCATACGGAGATCGATCAGCCGCGAGCAGCCTTGATCACTTCGATATAAGGCTCAGCCATACGCTGGTCCTGGATCAGGGCGATGAAATCGTTGCCCTTTTCATCCTTGGCATTAAGGTCATAGCCCGCTTCGACGAAGAAGCCGACGAAACGTTCGAAGTCATCGACGCGCAGACCGCGGTAGGCCTTGATCAGCTTGTGCAGGGACGGCGGCGTGGAATCGGCCGGCTCGACTGCGAGGAACAGTTTGATCGAGTCATCGGTGATTTCTTCACCAATCACCTGCTTCTTGTCTTTACGCATCGCTCACATCTCTCTACAGGGCCAGGATCGTGGGGCGGGCAGTTTACCCCCGCCCGGCCCCAGCCTCAACGCACGCGCACCGCGCCGCTGTGCAAGTCGGCCCAAACGTGGCCATTGGCATAGCTGAGGAACTGACAATAGACCGGGCCGTGGCGCAGCAGGTCAACCACAGCGCTGAACTGCGCCAGCGGATAGTTGAGGCTGAGTATCCGGCTAGCGGGATCGTAACTGGGCTTTTTCAGGCTCTTGCCCTCACCGTCGAACTGGATCAGCACCAACCCCACATCGGCGCCCTTGCTCAGGGGCTTGCCCTTCAGGCGAATGACCGTGGGCGAAGTGATCGGGATCGGCTGCTGGTTGGATTGGCGCTGGCTACCGAGCAGCACGGAGTATTCGGTGATCTGGATGAGTTGCTGCTGCTCGGGAGCCTCCTGGCGCAGCGAGAGGTCATCCGGCGGGAGGAACTGAATATGCATGGGCGCGTTTTCGGCGGCGCTGAGCGGCAGGCTCAGCAGCATGGCGAAGGCGGCGCCAACACGTAAAGGCGAGTACATCGAAAGCTCCAACGGCGTGGGTGCGCAGCACTCTAGCACGGGCCTGCGCGGCGCTGGCATTCGACTCAGGCCAACGCATGCCGTCCACCCAAAGCCCTATACTCACGCAGTTGCCAAGGAGTGACCATGTCCCTGTACCTGCCCCCCTTGTTCGCAGCGCTGCGCCATACGCTGCGCGAAGGCTACTCCCTTGGCGCCCTGCGTGGCGACCTGGCGGCGGGCCTCACGGTCGGCATCATCGCCATTCCGCTGGCGATGGCGCTGGCAATTGCTGTCGGCGTGCCGCCCCAGCATGGCCTTTACACCGTGCTGGTAGCCGCGCCGCTGATCGCCCTCACAGGCGGCTCGCGCTTCAACATCTCCGGCCCCACGGCGGCCTTCGTGGTCATCCTTCTGCCCATCACCCAGCAGTTCGGTGTCGGCGGATTGCTGCTCTGCACCCTGATGGCCGGCGTGATCCTCATCGCCATGGGACTGGCGAAAATGGGCAAGCTGATCCAATTCATTCCCTACCCCGTGACGCTGGGCTTTACCGCCGGCATCGGCATCGTCATCGCCACCCTGCAGGTCAAGGACCTGTTCGGCCTAAACCTGGCCCATCCGCCGCAAAACTATGTGGAGCAATTGCAGCTGCTGGCCAATGCCCTGCCCACCGCCCACCTGGGCGATACCCTGGTCGCACTGGTGTGCCTGGCCATCCTGATCGTCTGGCCGCGCTTTGTACCCAAGGTGCCAGGCCACCTGGTAGCGCTAGCGGCAGGCGCTCTGCTCGGCTTGTTGCTGGAAGGCATGAACATCCCCGTTGCCACCCTCGGCGAGCGCTTCAGTTATGAGCTGAACGGCGTCAGCCACCCCGGTATCCCCCCCTTCCTTCCTGACTTCGCCTGGCCCTGGCAACTCCCGGGGCCGGACGATCAACCGCTACAACTATCGTTCGAGCTGTTCCGCCAGCTACTGGCACCAGCCTTCGCCGTTGCGATGCTTGGCGCAATCGAGTCGCTGCTTTGCGCCGTGGTGGCCGACGGCATGGCCGGTACCCGCCACGACCCCAACGCCGAACTGCTCGGCCAGGGCATCGGCAACCTCGTGGCGCCGCTGTTCGGCGGCATTACCGCCACCGCCGCCATCGCCCGCAGCGCGGCCAACGTGCGCGCTGGCGCATTCTCGCCGATGGCGGCGATCATTCACGCTGGTGTGGTACTTCTGGCCATGCTGCTGCTCGCGCCGCTGTTCAGCTACCTGCCGATGGCGGCGCTGGCGGCCTTGTTGTTGATGGTGGCCTGGAACATGAGTGAAGCCCGTCACGTCGCGCATACACTGCGCATTGCACCGCGCAACGATGTGTTTGTGCTGCTGGCCTGTCTGGTGCTGACAGTGTTGTTCGACATGGTGCTGGCGGTGGGCATCGGCCTCTTGCTGGCTGCCGGGCTGTTCATCAAGCGGATGAGTGACCTGACCGACACCGCGCCAATTCCCAAGCACTTCCACGAAGCGCTGCGCGAACTGCCCGAGCAGGTGCTGGCCTATGCCATTCGTGGCCCGTTGTTCTTCGGGGCAGCGGAGAAAGCACTCAGCGTGCTGCGTCGATTCAATCCGGAGGTAAAGGTGGTGATCGTCGAGATGAGCGCCGTGCCGCTGCTCGACATGACGGCGCTGGCCGCCCTGGAAAACCTGCTGCACGACTACCACCGCCAGGGCGTCGGTCTGGTCCTGGTCGGTACCTCGCCGCGGGTGCGGCTGAAACTGCGCCGTGCCGGCGTGCATCGGGAGACTGGCCGGCTGGCCTATGTGCAAACCCTGGAGCAAGCGCAGGTCAAAGCCCTGCGCTGGCTTGAACCAAACGAGGCTCAGGCGAACAACGAGCACATCCAGGCCAGGTAATCGACTGCACCGGGGTCGCCTTCGCGCGGCGCCCAGTTGGCCTGTTCGCCGTCCCCCAGGGGGCGATAGGGGCCGGCCTTGCACTCGAACAGCAAGCTGTCCGGCTCCAGCACCACCAGCGCATGGAACAATCCCGGCGGCAGGTCTACGCCCACGCAATCGCCTCCAGCCACCAATTCGCGCTGCTCCAGCACGGCGCCCTGCTCGTCGAAGATCAGTAGACCCAGGCGCCCCTTGAGCACCAGCAGGCATTCCGCCTTGTCAGCGGACAGGTGGCGATGCGGCGGGATATAGGTACCCGGTTGCAGCCCCACCGCCAGGCGATGGCAAGGCTCGTCCATCTCGTGGAAGTTGTGATGCTGACGCTTGCGCGGGCTTGCCGCGGCCTTTTCAGCCAGTTCACTGAACAGGCCCTGGTCGAGGTAGCGCGGCGCGGCCATGCCTCAGAGCCCCTTGACCGCAAAAATGCCGGCCGCGTTGCGCCAATAGCCCTTGTAGTCCATGCCGTAGCCGAAGATGTAGCGGTCCACGCAATCCAGACCGACGTAATCAGCCTTGAGGTCCGGACGTGCCTTGCGGTTGTGGGTCTTGTCGATCAGTACAGCCGTGTGCACATGGGCGGCACCGGCGTGCTTGCAGAAGTCGATGATGGCAGCCAGGGTGTGCCCTTCGTCGAGGATGTCGTCGATGATCAGCACGTCGCGATCGATGAAGGAGATTTCCGGCTTGGCCTTCCAGAACAGCTCGCCGCCGCTGGTTTCATTGCGGTAGCGGGTAGCGTGCAGGTAGGACAGCTCCAGCGGGAAGTTCAGCTTGGGCAGCAACTTGCCGGCGAAGATCAGGCCGCCGTTCATCACGCAGAACACCACCGGGTTACGCTCGGCCAGCTCACCGTTGATGGTCTCAGCCACCTGGGTAATGGCCGCTTCGACCTGGGCTTCGGTATACAGGCAGTCGGCTTCGGCCATCACCTGGCGGATGTGTGCGAGATCGGCGGACATGGCAATTCCTCTGGGTCTGGCGAGGAAAAATGCTGCACTTTCCTCGGAAACTTGAACGGGGCGTCAAGATAAAAGCTGGCAAAGGTACTCATCGACCTGTCCTCCCGCAAGCCTTGACGGACGAGCGTAGACCATACTGCTTTTGCACTGCCGGCAGATCGGTACTTGGAAGCCACAGGCCAGAGGGTGCGACCCGCCAGTCATTTCTGCACGGTGTGTAGTCAATTGATTAAGCTAACGCAATTTTTTTGCCAGCCCGCCGGAGAATACGCCCCATGCCCATCCGAGAGATCCGCCATCCGCTGATCCGCCACAAACTCGGCCTGATGCGCCGCGCCGATATCAGCACCAAGAACTTCCGCGAACTGGCACAGGAAGTCGGCGCCCTGCTGACCTATGAAGCGACCAACGACCTGCCCCTGGAAAACTACGAAATCCAGGGCTGGGCGGGGCCGGTCCAGGTCGAGAAGATCGCTGGCAAGAAGATCACCGTCGTGCCGATCCTGCGCGCCGGCATCGGCATGCTCGACGGCGTGCTCAGCCTGATCCCCGGTGCGAAAGTCAGCGCGGTGGGCGTCGCCCGCAACGAAGAAACCCTCGAAGCGCACACGTACCTGGAAAAGCTGGCCCCGGAAATCGATGAGCGCCTGGCGCTGATCATCGATCCGATGCTGGCCACCGGCGGATCGATGGTCGCCACCATCGATCTACTCAAGCGCGCCGGCTGCAAGGAAATCCGCGCCATGGTGCTGGTGGCAGCGCCCGAAGGCATCAAGGTGGTCAACGACGCCCACCCGGACGTGATGATCTTCACCGCCTCCATCGACCAGAAACTCAATGACCACGGCTACATCATTCCGGGCTTGGGCGATGCTGGAGACAAGATATTCGGCACCAAGCAGAAGGAAAACTGATCGATGAGCGACGAATTCAACGACCCGCTCTGGCGCCAAGTGCTATCTGGCGCCCAGATGCTCTTCGTCGCCTTCGGCGCTTTGGTGCTGATGCCGCTGATTACCGGACTCGATCCCAACGTCGCGCTGTTCACCGCCGGCATCGGCACCTTGCTGTTCCAGTTGGTTACCGGGCGCCAGGTGCCGGTGTTCCTGGCCTCCAGCTTCGCCTTCATCACTCCGATCATCCTCGCCAAGGGCCAGTTCGGTCTGGCCGCGACCATGGGCGGTGTGGTGGCAGCCGGCTTCGTATACACCTTCCTCGGCCTGGCCGTGAAGATCAAAGGCACCGGTTTCATCGACCGCCTGCTACCGCCAGTGGTGATCGGCCCGGTGATCATCTCCATCGGCCTGGCCATGGCCCCCATCGCCGCCAACATGGCCATGGGCAAGGCCGGTGACGGCACCGAGCTGATCCCTTACGGCACCGCCATGTGGATCTCCATGCCGGCGTTGCTCACGACCCTGATTGTCGCCGTATTCGGCAAGGGCATCTTCCGCCTGGTGCCGATCATCTCCGGCGTACTGGTGGGTTTTGCCCTGTCGTTCTGGTTCGGCGTGGTGGATACCGCCAAGATCGCCGCAGCCCCGTGGCTCGCTCTGCCCAACTTCGTCGCGCCGGAGTTCAACTGGCAGGCCATTCTGTTCATCGTGCCAGTGGCGCTGGCTCCGGCCATCGAGCACATCGGTGGGGTGATCGCTGTCGGCAGCGTGACCGGTCGTGACTACCTGAAGAAACCCGGTCTGCATCGCACCCTGCTTGGCGACGGCCTGGCCACTTCGGCTGCGGGCCTGTTCGGCGGCCCACCGAACACCACCTACGCCGAAGTGACCGGCGCGGTCATGCTGACCAGGAACTACAACCCGAAGATCATGACCTGGGCGGCAGCATTCGCCATCGGCCTGGCCTTCATTGGCAAGTTCGGCGCCATTCTGCAGAGTATTCCGGTACCGGTGATGGGCGGCATCCTATGCTTGCTGTTCGGCTCCATCGCCGCCGTGGGCATGAACACCATGATCCGCCACAAGATCGACCTGGCCGAAGCCCGCAACCTGGTAATCGTCTCCGTGACCCTGGTATTCGGCATCGGCGGCATGCTGGTGGGCAGCGGCACTGGCCAGGACGATTTCGGCCTGAAGGGCATCGCCCTGTGTGCCATCGTGGCCATCGCTCTCAACCTGTTGCTACCGGGGCATGACACCTGGAAGCAGAACTACAAGGACGATGTGCCACACTTCTGATCCGGTTCCAAAAGAACGCTCCGCAATCGCGGGGCGTTCTTTTGGTTTTGCAGGATGGATTGAGCGCAGCGATACCCATCCTGCGATCTCGACGCCAACCTACGAGGGTTGGGCCTGGCCCATCAATGGTTCTTCCGAAGTAGTAACGCCCCACTGCTGCAGACGCTGCAGACTCTCGCGATAAGGCTTGAGCCCTGCCCACAGCAACGCCACCGAACTGATCACCGCCACGGACGTGACGATAAGCAGGGAATAGCGCAGTGCCGCATCGTCACCGAACACATAGTCAGTGAACAGCGCGACCGCCGTCGGACCAAGACCGAGGCCGATCAGGGTGATGATGAAAAGATAGATGGCCGAGGCCTGACCCCTCATCGAGTTGGGCATGATTTCCTGGATAGCCGCAGGCGCCACGCCGAAGGGCATGCTCAGGCAGAACACCGTAGGCGCCATCAGCACCATCGCCCAGGTGGCATCGTTGAGCAGCGGGAACAGCACCACCAGAGGCAGGGCACCAATCGCGGCGATGAGGCCGACGCGCATGTTGGCATCGCGGCGTCCGCGCTTGGCCATCCAGTCCGCCAAGCGCCCACCGAAGACGATGCCCAGGCAGCCGAACACTGCCACCAGGCTGCCGTAGACCACGCCCACCTGACCGGCTTCCCAGCCATGGGTGCGGATGAAGAAGGTCGGGATCCAGGCCGCACTGCCGTAGCCGGCGAACGACAGGCCGGCAAAACCGAAGTTGTGGCACAGCACGGTGCGCCGGTTGCTGCGCAAGTAACGGCCAACCTCCACCAGCGGCACGGCCACACCTGCGCCGATACCTCGCCGCCTGGGCTCGTTGACCGCCAGCATCAGCAGAGTGAAGAGCAGGCCGGCGGCCCCCAGGGCCAGGAATATCAGCTGCCAGGGCCGTACGTGGCCAAGCAGCGGCAATACCACATCGCCCTGGGCCGAGGCGAACTTGATCACTAGCCCGCCCAGCAGGAAAGCGATACCGGAACCCAGATACACGCCCATGGAGTAGACGCTGATCGCTGTGGCACGCCGCTCCTGAGGAAAGCTGTCGGCAATCAGCGAATACGCCGCAGGTGACAACGCTGCCTCGCCCACGCCAACACCGATTCGACAGAGGAGGAACTGCCAGTACAGACGCGCCATGCCACAGGCGGCGGTGGCGGCGCTCCAGAACAGCACACCGATGGCGATCAGGCCACGCCGGCTGCGGGTATCGGCCATGCGCCCGAGCGGGATGCCGCAAACGGTGTAGAACAACGCGAAGGACAGGCCCATCAGCAGGCTCATCTGCGTATCGCTGATGACCAGATCACGGCGGATGGGCTCGACCAGCAGGTTGAGGATCTGCCTGTCGATGAAGGACAGCACGTACGCCACCATGAGGATGGCGACTGTGGTCCAGGCACTCAGGCTGGAGGGGTAGCCGTTATTCTTGTTCTGCACTGGCATCTCCTCGGCGCCGCTTGCGGGACGCACGACGGTGGAAGGTGAGGCCAGCTTAGGTGCAGAACTGAAGTCAGGGGTACCGTCACTCCGCCTTATTGGCGAGGCGAATGCAAAGGCTGCCCCCTGACTGATGTGGGCCCGATCAGAGCAGTCGGGAAGCGCGCGCGGAAATTGCCGCCAATGCAGAGGCCCACTGCGGCTGGGCATTCAGGCAGGGCACCAGTACCAACTCCTGGCCACCGGCGGCGATGAACTGCTCGCGCCCGCGGTCACCGATCTCCTCAAGGGTCTCGATACAGTCGGCGACGAAGGCCGGGCACATCACCAGCAGCTTCTTCACGCCTCTCTTGGCCAGCTCGTCGAGGCGGGTCTCGGTGTAGGGCTCGATCCACTTGGCGCGACCAAGGCGAGACTGGAACGATACTGACCACTGATCCGGCCGCAGCCCGGCGCGCTTGGCGAAGCCCTCGCTGGTCTTGTAGCACTGCGCGCGGTAGCAGTTGGCGAGAATCTGGCCTTGCGCCCGCTGGCAGCAATCTGCCCCCTTCAGGCAGTGGGAGCCAGTCGGGTCGGTCTTGTGCAGGTGACGCTCAGGCAGGCCGTGATAGCTCATTAGCAGATGGTCAAAGCCTTGGTCCAGATACGGTTTGGCACTGGCCGCCAGGGCATCGAGGTAGTCCGGCTGGTCGTAGAACGGGTCGACCAGGTTGACCTGCAATTTCAGGTCATGGGCGCGCAATACCCTCCGCGCCTCCTCGATTGCCGTAGTGGTGGTGCTGTCGGCGAACTGGGGGTAGAGCGGCGCCAGGGTCACACGCTTGACACCCTGCTTGGCCAGGCTGAGTAATTCGGACTCTATGGATGGCTGGCCGTAGCGCATCGCCAGTGCCACTGGCCCATGCGGCCAGTATTCGCGCACCGCGTCCTGCAGTTGGCGACTGATCACGATCAGCGGCGAGCCTTCCGGCCACCAGATGGAGGCATAGGCATGGGCCGACTGGGCCGGGCGCTTGATCAGGATCAGCGACACCAGCAGGCGGCGCAGTGGCCAGGGCAGGTCCACCACGTAGGGGTCCATCAGGAACTGGTCGAGGTAAGCGCGAACATCCTCCGCCGAAGTGGAAGCAGGTGAACCGAGGTTGACCAGCAGCAGTGCATGATCAGTCATCAAACATCCTTAGGCTTCAGCACATCGCCGAGTGCCGTGTCCAGGTCGGTAAACGCAAAAGTGAAACCCGCCGCTTGCAGGCGAGCCGGCATGGCCCGCTGCCCACCCAATAGCAGGCCGGACAGCTCGCCCAGCAACAGGCGCAAAATGAAAGCCGGGGCCGGCATGAATGCCGGCCGCGCCAGCGCCCGGCCCAGGCTGCTGGCGAAGTCGCGACTGCGCACCGGCCGCGGCGCGCAGGCATTATAGGGACCGCGAGCGTCTTCTCGCCGCAAGAGAAAATCGATCAGGGCGATTTCATCCTGCAAATGAATCCATGGAATCCACTGGCGCCCGCTGCCAACCGGACCGCCCAACCCCAACTTGAACAGCGGCAACATACGTTTCAGGAAACCTCCATCAGGCGCCAGCACCAGTCCGGTGCGCACGAGTACCACACGGATGCCCAGTGCCTCGGCACGTTGCGCAGTCTCCTCCCAGGCGATGCAAAGCTGGCTTGCAAAATCGTCCGTCACGGACGGCGACTCCTCCGTCAACTCGCGCTCGCCACCATCGCCGTACCAGCCCACTGCCGAGCCGGAAAGCAGCACACTCGGCTTCTGCGTGCGCCCCGCCAGCCATTCCAGCAATTGCTCGGTCAGAGTGATGCGGCTGGCCCAGAGCTGCGCCTTGCGCTTGTGAGTCCAGGGTCGGTCGGCGATGGGTTCGCCGGCCAGGTTCACCACCGCGTCCAGCGGGTCGTCGCCGTAGTCCCTGAACTGGCCAATGCCGCGCACGCTCCTTCCGCACAGGCTGGCAACACTCTGCGGACGCCTGCTGAGCACCGTCAGCTCATACCCCTCGGCGAGCCAACGACGACAGAGCGCGCGGCCAATCAGACCAGTACCGCCGGTCAGCAATATGTGCATGGCATCTTCCTCGCATGGCGCTAACTGCACTTATCGCCCTAGTCTGGTTTATGACGTTGTGACGTGCCTTTTTCATGTGCACCCGCCGTCAGAATTTCAGACGACCGCGATTGGAACCGATCAACCTATACAATTCAACATTCTTGTACAGGTATTGTCTAAAGCGTAGCCTGTAATCATAGGTAACGAGGTAGACCATGAGTGCACCCATCGCCATCATCGGTACCGGTATTGCCGGACTCTCCGCCGCCCAGGCGCTCCACGCTGCCGGGCAGCATGTAGAACTCTTCGACAAGAGTCGAGGCAGCGGCGGTCGCATGTCCAGCAAGCGCAGCGACGCCGGCTCCCTGGATCTTGGCGCGCAATATTTCACGGCCCGCGACCGCCGCTTCGCCGAAATGGTCAAGCAGTGGCGGGATCGCGGCTGGGTCGCCGAATGGTCGCCCAGTCTCTACAACTTTGCCGCCGGCCAACTGCTGCCCTCCCCTGACGAACAGATCCGCTGGGTCGGCTCGCCACGGATGAGTGCCATCACCCGAGCCATGCTCGGGGCGCTTCCGGTCAGCTTCGCCTGCCGCATCACCGAGGTCTTCCATGGCGAACGCCACTGGGGGCTGCAGGATGCGGAAGGCCTCAGCCATGGCCCCTTCAGCCATGTGATCGTCGCCACTCCGGCACCGCAGGCCACGGCATTGCTCGCTGCGGCACCCAAGCTTGCCGGTGCAGCTGCCAGCGTCGCCATGGAGCCGGTCTGGGCCGTCGCCCTGGGCTTCGACACGCCGCTGGACACGCGCGTCGAGGGCTGCTTCGTGCAGGACAACCCGCTCGATTGGGTCGCACGCAACCGCTCCAAGCCCGGCCGCGAAGCGGGCCTCGACACCTGGGTCCTGCATGCAAGCAATGCCTGGAGCAAACAGCACCTGGACCTGCCGAAAGAAGTGGTCATCGAACACCTCCACGGCGCCTTCGCTGAAATGATCGGCTGCGCCGTGCCCGCCCCCAGCTTCAGCCTGGCGCACCGATGGCTCTATGCGCGGCCAAGTCAGGCCCACCAATGGGGCGCGCTGGCCGATGCCGACCTCGGGCTCTACGCTTGTGGCGACTGGTGCCTGTCAGGCCGCGTGGAAGGTGCCTGGCTCAGCGGCCAGGAAGCAGCTCGCCGGCTGCTTGAACACCTGTGAGCACGCTGCACATCAATCCCAACAAGCTTCTCCCCCCAAATGGACGGCCGTGAGGTCGTCCAACCGTGAAACACACTTTCTGGTCACTGAACTGGTCCGCGATGAGCTCGACAACGTGCTATTCGTGGAAATCGAAGCGGTGCTCACCAAGCGCGTCCAGCGCCTGGATTGGCATGACCTGAGCGACGCCGAACGCTGGTAACCCGGCTGGCGCTGAACACCAAAAACCAATACAAAGCCTGTACAAAACTTTTATCTGTACAGATCACGACCTATGATTTAAAAATCTGTACATGAAATTAATTCTGTACAAGTTACGTTCAAGGACAGTGCCATGACGACCGCGTTCAGCCTTCCGCAGCGTCCCAAACTCGGCATCAGCGCCTGCCTCCTCGGCGACCCGGTGCGTTACAACGGTGGTCACAAGGAATCGCGCCTGTGCAGCCGCGACCTCGCCCAGCACTTCGATTTCGTCCCGGTATGCCCGGAGGTCGCCATCGGCCTCGGCACCCCGCGCGAGCCCATTCGCCTGATCGGTGACCCCAGCGCACCACGCGCGGTGGGCACGCTGAAGCGCGAACGGGATGTCACCAAGGCGCTCGCCGAGTTCGGCGAACATATGGCCGGTGAGCTGCACGGCATCAGCGGCTACATCTTCATGCACCGCTCGCCTTCCTGTGGCCTGGAACGGGTCAAAGTCTACCGCGAGAACGGCCACACCGCCGAGGGCGGCGCCCGCGGCATCTACGCCGGAGCCTTCTGTGCGCGGCACCCCGATCTGCCGGTGGAAGAAGACGGCCGACTCATGGACCCGGTCCTGCGAGAAAACTTCCTCACTCGCGTCTTCGCCTACGCGCAATGGCAAGTATTTTGCTCCAACGGGTTGACGCGCCGCGCGATCATCGAATTCCACTCGCGCTACAAGTACCAGGTCCTTGCCAATGATCCGGAGCAATACAAGGCACTTGGCCGCCTGCTTGCCAGCATCGGCCAGCACGATCCGGAGGAAGTCGGCCCCCGTTATTTCTCAGGCCTGATGGCGGCGCTGAAAAAATGCGCCACCCGGCGCACCCACAGCAATGTCCTCCAACACCTGACTGGCTACCTGAAGCGGCACCTCAGTCCCCAGGAAAAAGCCGAAATCCAGCGCCTGATCGACCAGTACCGAACCGGCATCGTCCCGCTGGTGGTGCCCATGACCCTGCTCAAGCATCACTTCAGTAGCCACCCGGACGAGTACATCACGCAGCAGGCCTACCTGCAGCCGCACCCGGAAGAACTCAGCCTGCGCAATGCCATCTAGCCATGGACGAGACTCCCGATATCCCGACCGAACTTGAGTACCAGGCCGCCCTCGCCAGGGGCTTGCTGCCGATTCGTGAAGTGGCGCGCCGCACCGGGGTCAACCCGGTCACCCTGCGTGCCTGGGAAAGGCGTTACGGACTGATCGTACCGTTGCGCACCAGCAAGGGTCACCGGCTGTATGCCGAAGACGAAGTCGCGCGTATCCAGCTGATCCTCACCTGGCTCAATCGCGGCGTCGCGGTGGGCCAGGTCAAGGGGCTGCTGAAGGCCAAACGGCCGACGATCGAAGCTGAATCCGAGCCGGACTCGCTCTGGGACAATCAGCGTCGCCAGTTGCTGAATGCCATCGGCGCGCTCTCCGAGCGTCAGCTGGATGAGCGTTTCAACAGCGCCATGGCGCTCTACCCACCCCGCACGCTTTATCGTCAGCTGCTCCAACCGCTGCTCGCAGAGCTGGAACTGCGCTGGCGATGCCAGTTCGGCGCGCAGGTGGAGCGCGTCTTCCTCTACTCCTGGCTGCGTAGCAGACTGGGCACCCGGCTCTACCACAACAACCGCCAATGCACCGGCGCGCCACTCCTGTTGATCAACTTCTCCGAGCTGCCCATGGAGCCGGGCCTCTGGCTCACCGCCTGGCTCGCCAGCAGCGGCGATTGTCCGGTGGAAGTATTCGACTGGCCGGTGCCACCGGCTGAGCTGGCCCTGGCGATTGCGCGCATCGAGCCACGCGCCTTGCTGCTCTATTCGAGCCAGACGCTGAGCGCTGACGGGTTGCCGCGTCTACTCAACAACTCCACCTGCCCGATCCTGCTGGCTGGGCCAGCGGCCGCCATCCATCGCGAGATCGTTCAGGCCCAGAACAACGACAAGCTCCCCCCCACCTGCCCCGACGATCCTCTGGCCGCGGTGGAAGCACTGGCCGAGCTCGGCCTGCTGCACAATCGATAAGGACCGCCCCATGCGCCAACTCATGTGGTTCCGCAGCGACCTGCGCACCCAGGACAACACCGCTCTGAATGCGGCACTGGACGCCGGTCCGACCCTTGCGCTCTACCTGATCACACCCGGTCAGTGGCAGGCCCATGACGATGCCCCGAGCAAGGTGGACTTCTGGCTGCGCAACCTCGCCGAACTGTCCACAGCCTTGCGTGCGCTCAACGTGCCGCTGTTGATCCGCCGGGCCGATCACTGGGCCGAGGCACCGCGCGCGCTGGCCGAGCTGAGCCATGAGCAGCGCATCGCAGCCGTGCACGTCAACGAGGAGTACGGCATCCACGAAGTCCGTCGCGACCGATTGGTGGCCGCACGCCTGGCCGACGAAGGCATCACCCTGCACAGCCATCTCGACCAGTTATTCTTCAAGCCCGGCAGCGTGCTGACCCGTAGCGGTGGCTACTTCCAGGTCTACAGCCAGTTCCGCAAGGTCTGCTACGAGCGCCTGCATACGGCCATACCCCGTTGCCTGCCTACGCCCAAGGCCCAGGCCGATATGGATATCCCGAGCGACCCTGTACCTGAGCGGGTTGAAAGGTTCGCCACACCGCTCGAGTCTCTGCGCAACCTCTGGCCGGCCGGAGAACGGGTCGCCCGAGACCGCCTGGAAGCCTTCGCCGAAGAGCAGCTTTGGCAGTACCAGGGTCAACGCGACTTTCCGGCGCAGCCCGGCACCAGCCAACTGTCGCCCTACCTCGCGGCCGGCGTGCTTTCGCCACGCCAATGTCTGCACGCGGCGTTGCAGGCCAATCGCGGCGAGTTCGACAGCGGCAACCCCGGCGCTGTCACCTGGATCAACGAGCTGCTCTGGCGGGAGTTCTACAAACACATACTGATGGGCTATCCGCGCGTATCGCGTCACCGGGCCTTCCGCCAGGAAACCGAAGCCCTGCCCTGGCGCCACGCGCCAGAGGATCTGAACGCCTGGCAGCAAGGACGCACCGGCATCCCGCTGGTGGACGCGGCCATGCGCCAACTCCTCGCCACCGGCTGGATGCACAACCGCTTGCGCATGGTCGTGGCGATGTTCCTGACCAAGAACCTGCTGATCGACTGGCGAGAGGGCGAGCGCTGGTTCATGCGCCACCTGATCGACGGAGACCTCGCCGCGAACAACGGCGGCTGGCAATGGAGCGCCTCGACCGGCACAGACGCCGCGCCCTATTTCCGCATTTTCAACCCCATCAGCCAGTCGGAGAAGTTCGACCCGGAAGGCCGATTCATCCGTCACTGGGTCCCCGAACTGGCGCATCTCGACAAGCGCGATATCCACAACCCGGCCCGCCTGGGCGGCTTGTTCAGCGTGCAGGGCTATCCATTGCCGATCGTGGATCTCCAAAAGAGCCGCGAACGAGCGCTGTCGGCCTTCAAGCAGTTGGCGGAGGTCTGACACGAGCGACTTCCTGTGCTGCGTTCTACTGCGAGCAACAGCGTCAGCGGAGTTTTTTAAATCCTTTCGGAGCGGGGTGGGGTCGAGGGATTGCAGGCAGGCCCGCGACCGGCTTGGCGAGTGAACTCGCCCCCCCCCCGCGGGCTTTTCTCATAAAAAAACCGGGCAGATCGCCCGGTCTTCCTTTGCGCAGTTTCGCCTCAGAACGACAGGCGATAGTGCAGCGAATACGTCTCTATCCCATCGTTCGGCTGCTTGATGCCGGCGTTGGAGTAGTGCATGGCGCGCAGGCCCAGTTCTTGGTTGTTAAAACGCAGGCCGGCGCCAATGCGATCTTCGAACTGGAAGGAAGTGCCGATGTCATGATCATCCAGCTCGGTGCTGGAAAACAGGGCTACGCCAATACCCGCCTCGACATAGGGACGTATGGTTTCCCCGGCAAACTCGTAAACGAACATTGGTGTGAAAGAAATACTGTGGCTGCCGGCCGACTCGCCACCCTCCCAGTAGGTGTAGGCAGCATCCCAATATCCACCCACGTGCCCCACGTCGCTCTGGAACCATTTGCTGGAGAAGTCGAACTGCGTGCCCAAACGGTAAACCGTGTTGGAGCTGGAATCACCCGTCTGGCCAATATCGAGGGAAACCCCAGCGGCTTGAACGTTAGCAAGGTACCCCATGGAAAGTGCCGCAGCCGCGGCTAAGCAGATCATCTTCTTCATGAAAACAGTCCTTATTCTGGAAGTGCTGACAAAAAGCGGTAATACCTGTCAGCAATTATAGGTAGCTTTTTAATAGTGGAAATAAGCTACCGGAGATTTCCATCAGCAAGGAAACCGCTTTACGTCAGCCTGCTCGCCCCACAACACTGGCAGGATTTCCTGCATCGCGAGCGGATCCCCACTCGACCAGAATCGACAAGGCCTGGCATCGCCGTCGGCTAGCAGATTCCGCGCTTCCAGCAGCCTTTGTAGCTGACGAGCTACCGCCGCCCCGGTGTCGACCAGGCTAACAGAGGCGGGCACCATTTCACGCAGCAGCGGCCGAAGGAAGGGGTAGTGGGTGCAGCCGAGGATCAACGTATCGCAGCCCTCGACCAGCAGCGGCTCGACGTATTGGTCAAGCAGTGTTCGCGTCTGGCCCCCGACCAGGTCGCCTGCCTCGATCCGTTCGACCAACCCCGGACACGGCTGGGTAATCACCCGCACATCGCTGGCGAACCGGTCAAGCAAGGCCGCGAACTTGGCGCTCCTCAATGTGCCTGTCGTGGCGAGGACGCCGACGACACCGCTGCGGGTAGCGGCCGCAGCGGGCTTGACGGCCGGCTCCATACCCACGATCGGCAGCTGTGGATAACACTCACGCAGGTCCGCCACCGCTGCGGCGGTGGCGGTATTACAGGCCAGCACCAGGGCCTTGGCGCCTTGGTCGATGAGGAATTCGGCAATGCAATGGCTGCGCTCGCGAATGAACTCGGCGCTCTTCTCACCGTAAGGCACATGGCCGCTATCGGCCACATAAAGCAAGGACTCGTTCGGCAACAGTTCGCGTATCTCGCGCAGAACCGAGAGCCCGCCGACGCCCGAGTCGAATACCCCGATTGCTGCCGCGTCAGGCATGCCGCGCTCCGCAGACCTCACAGCCCGGATCGCGCTTGACCCGTAACTCACGGAAGCGGGTACCCAACGCATCGATTAGCAACAAGCGACCCACCAGCGGTTCGCCGAAACCGGCCAGCAGCTTGAGTGCTTCCAGCGCCTGCAGGCTACCCACCAACCCCACCAAAGGCCCCACTACACCGGCTTCGCTGCAGGTCAGCTCAGCCTCGCTGCCGTGTCCGTAGAGGCAGTGGTAGCAAGGGCTGTCCTCGCGGCGGGGATCGAAGACCGAAAGCTGGCCTTCCAGGCGGATGGCAGCACCCGACACCAGCGGCTTTCCAGCTGCGACGCAGGCGACATTGACCGCTTCACGTGTGGCGAAGTTGTCGGTGCAATCCAGCACCAGGTCGACAGCGCCCACGGCGGCGGCCAGGGCGTCCTCGTCCAGCGCGCGGGTATGCGGCACCAGGCGGACTTCCGGGTTCATCGCCGTCAGACGCGCCATAGCCGATTCGACCTTGCTGCGCCCCAGGCTCAGGTTGTCGTGGATGATCTGCCGTTGCAGGTTGGTCAGGTCAACGCTATCGAAATCGGCCAGGTGCAGTTCACCCACACCGGCAGCGGCCAAGTAGAGGGCGACAGGGGAACCCAACCCGCCGAGTCCGACGATCAGGACTCGCGCCGCTTTGAGGCGCAATTGCCCGTCGACGTCAATTTGCGGCAGCAGGATCTGCCGGCTGTACCTCAGGAGTTCCTGGTCGCTCAGCATGGCCATTGTCCAAGGGAAATACGTTCGTGGCCGCCAAGATCGCACCGGCTTTCCACCTGATGGAAACCTTGCCGGACCAGCAGATCACGCACGGCAGCAGCCTGGTCGAAGCCGTGTTCGAGCATCAGCCAGCTGCCAGGCTGCAGGTGCTGCGGCGCTTCGCGGATGATCTGGCGGATATCGTCCAGACCGTCGCAGCCTGCAACCAGCGCACTGGAGGGTTCGAAACGCACGTCGCCTTTGACGAGGTGCGGATCCTTCGCGGCGATATAGGGTGGATTGCTGACGATCAGATTAAAGCGCTGCTCACCCAACGCAGAGAACCAATGACTCTCCGCGAAATGGGCGTTGTCCAGCTGCAGGCGCGAGCGGTTGCGTTCAGCCAGTTCGACGGCCGCCGCCACCCGGTCAACGCCGGTAACGCTCCAGCCCGGACGCTCACAGGCCAAGGCAAGCGCGATGGCGCCAGTGCCGGTCCCCAGGTCCAGCACCTGCGCCGGGGTGGCCGGGATCAGTGCCAGAGCGGTCTCCACCAGCAGTTCGGTATCAGGACGGGGAATCAGGGTATGCGGCGCCACTTCCAGGTCCAGGCTCCAGAAACCCTGGTGGCCGAGGATATAGGCAACCGGTTCGCCGGCACGACGCCGCTGAAGATACCCCGCATAACGCTCTGCGGCCTCGCTGGCCACCACCCGTTCGGGCCAGGTGTGCAGAAAGCTGCGCGGCTTGCCGAGGGCGGCTGCAAGCAGCAGTTCGGCGTCCAGGCGCGGGGTGGGGGAATCCGGCAGTTGGGCGGCGTTGAGCAGGCTGGCGATGATGGTCACGCTCAGTCTCCCAAGGCCGCCAACTGGTCCGCCTGGTACTCGGCGAGCAGTGGCTCGATGACCGCTTCCACACCGCCGGCCAGGACGTCATCCAAAGCGTAGATCGTCAGGTTGATGCGGTGATCGGTGACTCGCCCCTGCGGGTAGTTGTACGTGCGGATGCGCTCGGAACGGTCACCGGAGCCCACCAGCAGCTTGCGGGTCTCGGAGATTTCCTTGTGTGCAGCGGCCTCCTGCTGGTCGTTCAGCTTGGCGGCCAGCCAGGCCATGGCCTTGGCGCGGTTCTTGTGCTGGGAACGCTCTTCCTGGCACTCCACCACTATCCCGGAGGGGAGGTGAGTGATCCGCACAGCGGAGTCGGTCTTGTTAACGTGCTGGCCGCCGGCGCCCGAAGATCGGTAAGTGTCCACGCGCAGGTCGGACGGATTGATCTCAATGGCGGCCTGCTCGTCCGGCTCGGGCAATACGGCCACCGTGCAGGCCGAGGTGTGGATGCGGCCCTGGGATTCGGTTTCCGGCACCCGCTGCACGCGATGTGCGCCAGACTCGAACTTGAGCTTGGCGTAGACGTTATCGCCTTCGACCCGAGCAATCACCTCTTTATAGCCGCCGTGCTCGCCCTCGTTTTCCGAGAGTATCTCGACCCGCCACCCTTGGCGTTCGGCATAGCGCGAATACATGCGGAACAGGTCGCCGGAGAAGATCGCCGCCTCATCACCACCTGTGCCGGCACGGATTTCGAGGAACACGTTGCGACCGTCGTTGGGGTCCTTCGGAAGCAGCATGCGCTGCAGGCGATTTTCCAATTCGATCAGTTGCTCGCGGGCCTGGGCAACTTCTTCTTCGGCCATTTCACGCAGGTCGGGGTCGCTGTCCTTGAGCAGCGCCTGGGCCCCTTCGAGGTCGCTCTGGACCTTGCGGAACTCGCGGAACGCCAGGATCACCGGCTCGACCTCGGCAAACTCCTTGGAATACGCGCGGAACTTGCCCTGGTCACTGATGACTTCGGCATCGCCCAGCAAGGCGGTGAGTTCCTCGTAGCGGTCCTGGAGGAGATCGAGCTTGTTCAGCAGGGAAGCTTTCATTGCGAACGTTTATCCGAGCCCTCGTCGAGGGCAAAGAGTTCCTGGGCCACGCTCAGCGCATCGAAGCGCCCGTCGGCGGAAAGTTTCTTCAGCTGCACGCTGGGGGCGTGCAGCAGTTTATTGGTCAGACCACGGGCCAACTGAGCCAGGACCTCTTCGGCCGAGCTGCCGTTCTGCAGCAGGCGCAAGGCCTTGGCCAGTTCATCATCACGATGACGCTCGGCCTGCTGGCGATAGGCGCGCAGCACATCCACTGCGGCCAACTCGCGCAGCCGCTGCATGAAGTCATCGACCCCGGCGCCGACCAGTTCTTCAGCGGCCTGGGCCGCGCCCTGGCGGCTCTTCAGGTTTTCCGCGACCACCTCGTGCAGGTCATCCACGGTATAGAGGTAGACGTCGTCCAGCTCACCGACTTCCGGCTCGATATCGCGTGGGACGGCGATGTCCACCATGAAGATCGGCTTGTGCCGGCGCTGCTTCAGTGCGCGCTCGACGGCGCCCTTGCCGAGAATCGGCAACTGGCTCGCGGTGGAGCTGATGACGATGTCGCTGTTGACCAGTTCCTGGGGCATATCGGCCAGCAGCACCGCGTGGGCGCCGAACTCTTCGGCCAGCATGCTGGCGCGTTCCAGTGTCCGGTTGGCGACCACGATGCGCTTGACGCCCTGCTCGTGCAGATGGCGAGCTACGAGGGTGATGGTTTCGCCGGCCCCAATCAGCAACGCCTGGCTGCGGTGCAGGTCGGCAAAGATCTGCTTGGCCAGGCTCACGGCAGCGAACGCCACCGAAACCGGATTCTCGCCGATGGCGGTGTCGGTCCGCACCGTCTTGGCGGTGCTGAAGGTGGCCTGGAACAACCGACCGAGCAGCGGCCCGACCGTACCCGCCTCGCGGGCCACGGCATAGGCGGACTTCATCTGACCGAGGATTTGCGGCTCACCCAGCACCATCGAATCGAGCCCGGCAGCTACGCGCATCATGTGACGTACCGCGTCATCGTCCTGATGAACATAGGCGCAGGCACGCAGCTCTTCGAGGCTTAGATTGTGATAGCCGGCCAGCCAGGCGAGGACTTCGTCAATGCAGGGCTGGTCCTGCTCCAGGTACAACTCGCTGCGGTTGCAGGTGGAGAGAATCGCCGCCTCGCGGCTGGGCGTGACGCGGCACAACTGCTGCAGGGCTTCAACCAGCTGCTCAGGAGTGAAAGCCACGCGTTCGCGGACATCCACCGAGGCGGTCTTATGGTTGATACCTAAAGCAAGAAAGGCCATGCAGGGTCGCTAACTGAATCGGAAGGGCGCGCAATTGTCCTACTTCACTAGAACGAGAACAACTACCGTGGAGAATTGTCGCATCGAACAGGTTTTCAACCACAGCGCACAGGGCCGCGCCCCATGTGCTTGACTCAAGGCTTGTGTCATGATGGCCCCACCGCTGGTAAGTCGCCTCTTCCCTTATGAATAGATCCCTTGCGTTGCTGGCCGCCCTCCTCCTCCTCGGCGGCTGCCAGAACTTGACTCACAAATCTCCAGACGGCACCCCGCCCGTGGAGGATGAGAGCCAAGCCAGTACACCCGCCAAGCCCGAGGTCTACGGCTCCTTCAGCCGTGAAGCCCTGTTCGCCTTGCTTTCAGCGGAATTGGCCGGCCAACGCAACCGTTTCGACATCGCCCTCGGCAACTATGTACAACAGGCCAACGCGACCCAGGACCCAGGCGTGGCCGAGCGAGCCTTCCGCATTGCCGAGTACCTGGGCGCCGAACAGGCCGCCCTGGATACCGCCCTTATCTGGGCCAGGAACGCTCCAGAAAACCTTGATGCCCAGCGCGCGGCTGCTGTGCAGCTGGCACGCGCCGGCCGCTATGACGAGTCCATGGCCTACATGGAGAAGGTGCTGCAAGGCCAGGGCGACACCCATTTCGACTTTCTCGCGCTCTCCGCCGTCGAGACCGATGCTGAAACCCGCAATGGCCTCATGCAGAGCTTCGATCGCCTGCTGGCCAAGTACCCCGACAACAGCCAACTGGTGTTCGGCAAGGCGGTGCTGCTGCAGCAGGACGGCCAGACCGAAGAAGCCCTGACGCTGCTCGAAGGCATTCCTGCCAACGACGAAGAGATCGCCCCCATCCTGCTGCGCGCCCGTCTGCTGCAGAGCCTGGATCGCGGCAAAGAAGCCCTGCCCCTGCTGCAGAAAGGCATCAAGCAACACCCGGACGACAAGCGCCTGCGCCTGACCTATGCCCGCATGCTGGTGGAACAGGACCAGCTCGAGGAGGCCAAGTCCGAGTTCTCCTCCCTGGTACAGCAATTTCCCGATGACGACGACTTGCGCTACTCGCTGGCCCTCGTCTGCATGGAAGCGGAAGCCTGGGAAGAAGCACAGATCTACCTGGAAGAACTGGTCGAGCGAGGCAGCCACGTCGACGCCGCCCACTTCAATCTCGGTCAGGCCTACGAGAAACAAGGCAACAACGAAAGTGCGCTGATCGAGTACGCCCTGGTCGGCCCTGGCAACGAATACCTGCCGGCACAGGTGCGTCAGGTCGAGATTCTCCTGCAGAGCGGCCGCGCCAACGAAGTCGAGAACCGCCTGACCAAGGCACGTGAAGCCCAGCCCGACTACGCCATTCAGCTTTACCTGATCGAGGCCGAGAGCCTATCCAAGCGCCAGCAGCCCGAGCGTGCCTGGAACGTCATCCAGCAAGCACTGGAGCAGTTCCCGGACGACCTCAACCTGCTTTACACCCGCGCCATGCTGGCCGAGAAGCGCAACGACCTCGCTCAACTGGAAAAGGACCTGCGTTTCATCATCGAGCGCGAGCCGGAAAACGCCATGGCCCTGAACGCCCTCGGCTACACCCTGGCTGACCGCACGACGCGCTATGACGAAGCCAAGAAATTGGTCGAGCAAGCTCACCAGCTCAATCCCAACGATCCTGCGATCCTCGACAGCCTGGGCTGGGTGAACTACCGCATGGGCAACCTGAGCGAGGCCGAGCGCCTGCTGCGCCAAGCCCTCCAGAACTTCCCCGACCACGAAGTGGCTGCCCATCTGGGCGAGGTGCTCTGGGCTCAGGGTAAGCAGATCGAGGCACGAAAGGTCTGGGCCGACGCCCTGGAAAAACAGCCCGACAGCGCCATCCTGCGCGACACCCTTCAACGCCTGACTGGTTCCGGAACCCTCTGACACATGCGTTTACGTACTTTCCTGGCCGCCGGCGCCCTGCTCCTGCTCACCGGCTGCGCCGGCTTCACCTCCCGCGAAACACTCGAAGGCCAGGGCGACCCAGCCAAATGGACTGCCCACAAGACCCAGGTCAGCGCCCTCGACGGTTGGCAGATCAGCGGCAAGGTGGGCATCCGCGCACCGCGCGATTCCGGCAGCGGCACATTGTTCTGGCTGCAACGCCAGGATTACTACGACATTCGCTTGTCCGGCCCCTTAGGGCGAGGCGCCGCCCGCTTGACCGGGCGTCCCGGGGAAATCGTCTTGGAGGTCGCCAACCAGGGCCGCTACCAGGCCGAGTCCCCAGAAGCCCTGTTGCAAGAACAACTTGGCTGGCGCCTGCCGGTGTCCCACCTGCTCTGGTGGGTCCGCGGACTTCCCGCCCCGGATAGCCGCAGCCGCCTGACGCTGGACGGCAGAAGCCGCCTGGCACGCCTTGAGCAGGACGGCTGGCATGTGCAGTACATCAGCTATGTCGAACAGAAAGGCTATTCCCTACCCGATCGCATCAAACTGCAAGGCGAAGACCTGGACATCACCCTCGTGATCAAGGACTGGCAGCCGCGCCAGCTCGGTATCTGACATGCAGGGTGCAACACTCGTCCTGCCGGCACCGGCAAAGCTTAATCTGATGCTCCACATCCTCGGCCGCAGACCCGATGGTTATCACGAACTACAGACGCTCTTCCAGTTCCTCGATCATGGCGACGAATTGGGCTTCGCCCTGCGCCCGGACGGCGAAATCCACCTGCGCACCGAAGTACCCGGCGTCCCACATGACAGCAACCTGATCGTCCGCGCAGCGCGCAAGCTGCAGGCCGAGTCTGGCTGCCAGCTGGGCGCTGACATCTGGCTCGACAAGCGGCTACCCATGGGCGGGGGCATCGGTGGCGGCAGCTCGGACGCGGCAACCACCCTGCTCGGTCTCGACCAGTTGTGGAATCTCGGATGGAGTGAAGACCGCCTGGCCGCTTTGGGGCTTGGCCTCGGCGCGGATGTGCCAGTTTTCGTGCGAGGACGCGCGGCCTTCGCTGAAGGCATCGGCGAACTCCTCACCCCCGTGGAGCTTCCGGAACCCTGGTTTCTCGTCGCCGTACCGCAAGTCTTTGTCAGCACAGCAGAAGTTTTCTCCGATCCTGAGTTGACACGCAATACGCAGCCCATTAAAGTTCGCAGCCTTCTTGAGGGGGGCGGTCGAAATGACTGCCAGCCGGTTGTCGAGAAACGTTACCCAGATGTACGTAACGCGCTGATCTTGTTGAATAATTTCACATCAGCTAGATTAACCGGCACTGGAGCTTGTGTGTTTGGGAGCTTCCCAAACAAGGGCGATGCTGATAAAGTTCGCCGCCAACTTCCGGCCACTCTGCCGAGCTTCGTTGCTCAAGGTCGTAACATTTCGATGTTGCACCGCAAGCTTAACGAGTTGGCCAAGAAGTGAATGCAAGTCATTCGGTTGTACGATACAGGGGCGTCGCCAAGCGGTAAGGCAGCAGGTTTTGATCCTGCCATGCGTTGGTTCGAATCCAGCCGCCCCTGCCATTAACCCTTCAAGGGTTCTGTACGACAGATGTTCTGCAAAGCGTGATCTAAATTTATAGGGGCGTCGCCAAGCGGTAAGGCAGCAGGTTTTGATCCTGCCATGCGTTGGTTCGAATCCAGCCGCCCCTGCCATACACGAAAAAGCTGTTCAAAAAGCCTTGTGCATTTTGAACAGCTTTTTAATTCATCAGGTCCACCCTCAGCCGGCAGGTACTGCGCGTGTCCAAGATGATGGTCTTCACGGGGAACGCCAACCCCGATCTGGCGCGTCGCGTCGTACGTCAACTGCATATTCCCCTCGGCGATGCCTCCGTAGGCAAATTCTCCGACGGCGAAATCAGTGCTGAAATCAACGAGAATGTTCGTGGTAAGGACGTTTTCCTGATTCAGCCGACTTGCGCCCCGACCAACGACAACCTGATGGAACTGGTAGTGATGGCTGACGCCTTCCGCCGTTCCTCGGCCTCCCGTATCACAGCAGTCATCCCCTACTTCGGCTATGCCCGCCAGGATCGCCGCCCGCGCTCCGCTCGTGTGGCCATCAGCGCCAAGGTAGTGGCCGACATGCTGACCGTCGTCGGCATCGACCGTGTTCTCACCGTCGATCTGCACGCTGACCAGATTCAGGGCTTCTTCGATATTCCCGTGGATAACATCTACGGCTCCCCGGTATTGGTGGATGACATCGAAGATCAGCGCTTCGAGAATCTGATGATCGTTTCCCCGGACATTGGCGGCGTCGTTCGCGCCCGCGCCGTGGCGAAATCCCTGGGCGTCGACCTGGCGATCATCGACAAGCGTCGCCCCAAGGCGAACCAGTCCGAAGTCATGCACATCATCGGCGACGTCGAAGGCCGCACCTGCGTGCTGGTCGATGACATGGTCGATACCGCCGGCACCCTCGGCCACGCTGCCAAGGCCCTGAAGGACCATGGCGCTGCCAAGGTCTACGCCTACTGCACCCACCCGGTGCTGTCCGGCCGTGCCATCGAGAACATTGAAAACTCCGTGCTGGACGAACTGGTGGTGACCAACACCATCCCGCTGTCCGCCGCGGCACAAGCCTGTTCGCGTATCCGCCAACTGGATATCGCACCGGTTGTGGCTGAAGCGGTTCGCCGCATCAGTAATGAGGAATCGATCAGCGCGATGTTCCGCTAAGCGGAAATCCCTGAACGAAAGCGCTCCGCGCCGTCGAAATCGATTGAGCGGAGCTTTTTCACCAACCGCCCGGATGCTGGTCGCAAGCATTACGGGCGTTTTGGTTATTTTGGAGAACTGTAATGACTGAATTTGCCCTGAATGCCAACGTGCGTTCCGACCTGGGGAAAGGTGCGAGCCGCCGCCTGCGTCGTAACGAAAATCTGGTTCCTGCTGTCGTATACGGCGGCGAACAAGCTCCGCAATCCGTAAGCCTGCTGGCCAAAGAGCTGGCCAAGCTGCTGGAAAACGAAGCTGCCTTCAGCCACGTAATCGCCCTGAACGTTGCCGGTGCTACCGAAACTGTTCTGATCAAGGCCCTGCAGCGTCACCCGTCCAAAGGCTTCGTCGTACACGCTGACTTCCAGCGCGTCGTTGCTGGCCAGAAACTGACCGCTCACGTACCCCTGCACTTCATCAACGAAGCTACCTCCGTTGGCGTGAAGCAAGGCGGCGGCGAAGTTTCCCACACCATCGCTGAAGTCGAAGTCTCCTGCCTGCCGAAAGATCTGCCGGAGTTCATCGAAGTTGACCTGGCCCAGGTCGAAGTTGGTCAGATCGTTCACCTGTCCGACCTCAAACTGCCGAAAGGTATCGAGCTGGTAGCCCTGGCCCACGGCAACGACCTGGCTGTGGCCAACATCCACGCCTCCCGCGTTGTGAAAGAAGAAGGCGAAGCCGAGTAATCTGGGAATCTGTTTCGGATCTCGCGCGCCAATGCCTTAGCCTTTCGCGCAAAGGATCCGGACCAACTCCTTACTCGACTGCCTGAAGAAGAGCCCCTGTAGTGACTGCCATCCAACTGATCGTTGGCCTGGGTAACCCCGGCCCCGAATACGACCAGACCCGGCATAACGCAGGGGCTCTTTTCGTTGAGCGCCTGGCCGACCGCGAACGCGTCAACCTCAGCCTCGACAAGAAATACTTCGGCCTGGTCGGAAAGTTCTCCCATCAAGGTCGCGACGTTCGTCTGCTGATTCCCACCACGTACATGAACCGCAGCGGCCAATCCGTGGCGGCACTGGCAGGGTTCTTCCGCATCCCCCCCGAAGCCATCCTGGTGGCCCACGACGAACTCGACATGCCCCCCGGCGTCGCCAAGCTCAAGAAGGGCGGCGGCCATGGCGGCCACAACGGGTTGCGTGACATCATCGCCCAGCTCGGCAATCAGAATTCGTTCTACCGCCTGCGGCTTGGCATTGGCCATCCGGGGCACAGCAGCCTGGTCTCCGGCTATGTTCTTGGTCGCGCCCCGCGCGCCGAACAGGAACTACTCGGCACCAGTATCGACTTCGCCCTAGACGTGCTGCCCGAAATGCTCGCCGGTGACTTCACCCGCGCCATGCAGAAGCTGCACAGTCAGAAGGCCTGAACCCACTCCGCGCAGAGGCATACACCATGGGATTCAATTGCGGCATCGTCGGCCTGCCCAACGTCGGCAAGTCCACCCTGTTCAACGCCCTGACCAAATCCGGCATTGCGGCGGAGAACTTCCCCTTCTGCACCATCGAGCCGAACAGCGGTATCGTGCCAATGCCCGATTCGCGCCTGAACGCACTGGCCGAGATCGTAAAGCCCGAGCGCGTAATCCCCACCACCATGGAGTTCGTCGACATCGCCGGCCTGGTGGAAGGCGCCTCCAAGGGCGAAGGTCTGGGCAACCAGTTCCTCGCTAACATCCGTGAAACTGACGCCATCGCCCACGTGGTGCGCTGCTTCGAAGACGAAAACGTCATCCACGTTTCCAACAGCGTCGACCCCAAGCGTGACATCGAGATCATCGACCTCGAGCTGATCTTTGCCGACCTCGACAGCTGCGAGAAGCAACTGCAGCGCGTCACTCGCAACGCCAAAGGTGGCGACAAGGAAGCCCTCGCGCAAAAAGCCCTGCTGGAAAAGCTCATCCCCCACTTCACCGAAGGCAAGCCGGCGCGCTCGCTGCTTAAAACCCTCGGCGACGACGAAAAGCGCCTGGTCCGTGGCTTCCACCTGCTCACCAGCAAGCCGGTGATGTACATCGCCAACGTGGCCGAAGATGGTTTCGAGAACAATCCGCACCTGGACGTAGTGAAAGCCATTGCCGCCGATGAAGGCGCAGTCGTGGTGCCTGTGTGCAACAAGATCGAAGCCGAAATCGCCGAACTCGATGACGGCGAAGAGAAGGACATGTTCCTCGAGTCCCTGGGCCTCGAAGAACCGGGCCTGAACCGCGTGATCCGCGCCGGCTACGAACTGCTCAACCTGCAGACCTACTTCACCGCTGGCGTGAAGGAGGTCCGCGCCTGGACCGTCCGGGTCGGTGCCACAGCCCCGCAGGCTGCCGCTGTGATCCACACCGACTTCGAAAAAGGCTTCATCCGCGCCGAAGTGGTCGCCTACACCGACTTCATCCAGTACAAGGGCGAAGCCGGGGCAAAAGAGGCCGGAAAATGGCGCCTGGAAGGCAAGGAATACATCGTCAAAGATGGGGATGTGATGCACTTCCGCTTCAACGTCTGATCCAAGAAAAAGCCCCGGTTTCCGGGGCTTTTTTGTCTTCGATGTCCCGTAAAACCTCAAGCGCTCTGGACCAGGCGCACGACCCGATGGGGAAAGGGAATGCTGATCCCCGCTTCGTCCATCTGCTCCTTGGCACGCTCGATGAAGTCGAATGTCACCGGCCAGTAATCAGCCGTAGCAACCCAGACCCTCAGAGAAATATTGATAGCACTCTCGCCGAGCCCGGTCACGAAGACCACCGGCTCCGGATGGTTCAGCACCCGCGGGTCCTTGGCGATCTCGAGCAACACTTGACGGGCGCGTTTTATGTCGCAGTCGTAGTCGATACCCAGGTTAATGTCGACTCGCCGCGTCCGTTCGCGCGAGTAGTTGGTGATGTTGCCATTGGAGAGGCTGCCATTGGGCACGATCACCACCTTGTTGTCGGCGGTCTTCAGGGTGGTGTGAAAAATCTGGATGCTATCGACCGTGCCGGCCACACCTTGGCCTTCGATCCAGTCTCCAGCCTTGAACGGGCGGAACAACAGGATCAGCACCCCACCAGCGAAGTTCGCCAGGCTGCCCTGCAATGCCAGGCCGATCGCCAGGCCTGCTGCACCAATAGCTGCCACGAACGAGGTCGTTTCCACGCCGATCATCGAAGCCACGCTGACCAGCAGCAATACCTTGAGGATGATATTGGCCAGGCTACCGATAAACCCTTGCAGGGTCCTGTCGACCCGTCGGGTTTGCATCAGCCTGCCGACGTTGCCGGTGAGCTTGTTTATCAGCCACCAGCCCACCAGGAGGGTAAGCAAGGCCAGCAACAGCTTGCCGCTGTACTCGACCACGATAGGTAGCCAGGCCTCGGAGAGCTTTACCAGCTCGTCAACATTCATATCCATGGTCATGCTCCAAATTCTTTACACGGGGCCAAAAACAAAGCCGCCATGGATCAACCATGGCGGCCAGCGAAACAACCCTCAAATTGCGACTCCAATTGCTCGCGAAAGTTCAAAAATCCTGATCAATCGCGGAAGTTGTTGAACTGCAGCGGCATCCCGAATTCCTTGGCGCGCAGAGCCGCAATGGCTTCCTGCAAGTCATCGCGTTTCTTGCCGGTGATGCGCACCTGTTCGCCCTGGATGGCAGCCTGGACCTTGAGCTTGCTGTCCTTGATCGAAGCAACGATCTTCTTCGCCAGCTCCTTGTCGATGCCTTCCCGAAGAATGACCTCCTGCTTCACGACCTTGCCGGAGGGGTAAGAGTCCTTGATCTCCAGGCACTGAATATCGATCTTGCGCTTGACCAGGCAGAGCTTGAGGATCTCCAGCATCTGCTCGAGCTGGAAATCCGCCTCGGCAGTGAGCGTGACGGTCAGTTCCTTGAACTCGAAACTGCCCTTGCCGCGCAGGTCGTAGCGGCGATCCAGTTCCTTGAGAGCGTTGTCGACCGCATTGGTGACTTCGTGCTTGTCCAGTTCGGACACCACGTCGAACGAGGGCATGGGATTCCTCCAGATAGAAGGCGCGACCTGCATCACGGATAACAGTGCGCCTGGCTTGACGATAAAAAATGCGCACTCATTATAACCGAGCGGCACGCCGTCTTTTCTCCAGCGTCCCAAGCGGCCGGCAACCGCCTGAACGATAGGGAGACAAGGCGATGGATGTCGACTTTGATATCATTTAGCCATAATCGCCCCCGCCACCCTGCCCTTGCGAGCCTGCCATGCCCAACCCTCATCTCAGTATTCTGGTGGTGGACGATGCAAAATTTTCCAGCGCCATTATCGGCCGAACCCTGAGCCAGGCCGGCTATCAGGATGTCCGTTTTGCCAGCAGCGCTGACGAGGCGCTTCGGCTACTGGAGCAGAAACCAGCCAACGTCATCCTCGCCGACTGGCTGATGCCGGAGATCGACGGCCTGGAGTTGACCGCACGGGTCCGCCAACTGGATGAGATGACGGACCACTACAGCTACATCATTCTGCTCACCGGCAAGGAAGGCGACAACGTGCTGTCGGAGGCCTTCGATCGCGGCGTCGACGACTTCATCAGCAAGGCGGCCATGAGCGAACAACTGGTTCCGCGTGTCTATGCCGCCGACCGGCTCTGCAACACACTGCAACGGCTACTGCAAGAGAATCACCGACTCACGCAGAACATTGCCAGCCTGGAACAACGCAATCTCGTGGACGCCCTGACCGGCCTGGGTAACCCGCGCTATCTGCGCCAGAAACTCATCGATAGCCTGCGCCAGGTCGAATCCCGAGGCGGGGCCCTGTGTTACCTGCAGATCGGCCTGCTGGAAACCCCACAGTTGCGTCGGCAATACGGGGACGCGTTCTACAACGAACTGCTTCACGGCGTTGCCCGTCGCTTGCAGCAACTGATCCGCCCGCTCGATGTGCTGACCCGCCTGGACGACAACCACTTCGGCCTGATTACCCTGCTCGATGACCTGCACGAGTGCTCTCCCAGCAGCTTCAAGCGACTGCATGAAGGACTCAATCTCAAGGCATTCAAGACCAGTGAAGGTTTCATCACGCTCAAGGCAGGTATCAGCCTGGTCGGGATGGATACCAAGGCGCTGCCCCTGGACATAGACGAACTGCTGGACAAGGCCGCAGCCCTGCTCCCCGAGTCCTACGCCAGCGGCCGCGTGACAGCCCTGCGTCTTCCGCAACCATGACCTGGCATATCCTAGGTGCCGGCAGCTTGGGCAGCCTCTGGGCTGCTCGTTTGTTCCGCGCGGGAATACCGATCCGCCTGATTCTGCGTAACCAGACCAGGCTTCAGGCCTATTCAGCGGCAGACGGCCTGACGCTGGTCGAGCAAGGCGAGGCGCGGCGTTACCCGATCGCGGCAGAAACTCCCGAAACTCCCGGCCCCATCAGCCGCTTGCTAGTGGCCTGCAAGGCGTATGATGCCGAGCCCGCGGTGCGGCAACTGGCTCATCGTCTGGCGCCCGGAGCTGAGCTGATCCTGCTGCAGAACGGGTTGGGCAGCCAAGACGCCGTGGCTGCATGCGTTCCCCAGGCCCGGTGCATTCTTGCATCCAGCACGGAAGGCGCCTTCCGTGACGGGGACTTCCGCGTGGTATTCGCCGGTCAGGGTTTCACCTGGCTCGGCGACCCGAAACTACCGCAAGCGCCGGCGTGGCTGCCCGACTTGGTGCGCGCCGATATCCCCCACGCCTGGACACCGGATATCCTCTCGCGTCTATGGCGAAAACTCGCGTTGAACTGCGCCATCAACCCACTCACTGTACTGCACGATTGCCGAAACGGGGGTTTGTCCGACCACCCTGCCGTGGTTGCCGCGCTGTGCAGCGAGCTGGCAGAACTGCTTCGTGGCTGTGGCCAACCCGAAACGGCCGCCGGTCTTCATGCAGAGGTCCTGAAGGTTATCCAGGCAACAGCGGCGAACTTCTCCTCCATGCATCAGGATGTTGCCCGCGGGCGGCGCACAGAGATCAGCTTCCTGCTGGGCCATGCCTGTACCGTCGCCACACAACTGCACCTGGAGCTTCCCCGGCTGCAATCCCTTCACGCCCGACTGACGGACTACCTCGGACAGCACGGATTGCCCGTCAACTGACCCCGCGCTACCCTGCCCACAGCCCAGCAGCGGAAAACGCCCCTTGACCATCCTGCGCCAGCGCCTCGAGAACCTGTCGGTCGGACGCAAATTGCTCGCCGCCCTGCTGGTCCTGCTCGCCACAGTGCTCCTCATCGCCAACCTCGCCTTTATCAGCGCCGCTTACTGGATCTCCCAGGAAAGCGTCGCCCCGCAAGGTCTGGTCACGCTCGGTCGCCTGTTTGCCACCTCGGCACTAGGCAGCGAAGCGCTGGCATCGGAGGAAGGCGCCAAGCAACTGCTGGAGCGTCTGGATAGCTACACGCCGCTGCGCGCGGCTGCCCTTTACGACAGCAACGGCCGTTTGCTCGCGCAAATGCAGCGCGGTGAACAACTCGACCTACCACTGCGCTCGACGGACCTTGAAGCTTGGCGTCGACACGAGTTTCGCACCACCCACCTGGCAGAACTGCCGGTCCCGGGCAAAGCCCCAGGCCATCTCCTGCTCGTGGCCTCTAGCGAATTACCCGGGGTTTTCTACACCGGCACCCTGACCGCCAGCCTGGCTATCCTGGCCTGCAGCGTGCTGCTCTGGCTGCTGATTGCCCGGCAGATCCGCCGCATGGTTACCCGGCCGATTCGTCGGCTGGAGGAGCTCTCAAGGCAGGTCACCCGCGAGGAGAACTACTCCCTGCGCGCACCGCGCGGCAACCGGGACGAAATCGGTAGCCTGGCTGATGCCTTCAATACCATGCTCAGCCGGATCGAAGCGCGAGAGCAGCAGCTCAAGCGCGCGCGCGACGACGCCCAAGCCGCATTCGACCAGGCCCGCGAGTTGGCCGAGGAGACCCGCCACTCCAACCGCCGCCTGGAGCTCGAAGTCCAGGTGCGGAGCAAGATCGAGAAGAAGCTCACCGGCTTCCAGAACTACCTCAACAGCATCATCGACTCCATGCCCTCGGCCCTGATCGCCCTGGACGAACAGCTTTACGTCACCCAGTGGAACCAGGAGGCAAGCACTCTGTCCGGCACGCCCATGGACGATGCGCTGAACCAGCCGGTATTTCTTGCCTTCCCATCACTCAAGCCCTTCCTGCCGCAGATCCGGCTGACTGCGGAAAAGCACAAGGTAGAGAAAGTTGAACGGGTCAGTTGGCTGGTCGGGGACGCTGTCCATCATTACGCGCTGACCTTCTACCCGCTGATGGGCGGAACAGGTCGGGGCGTGGTCATCCGTATCGACGACATCACCCAACGCCTATCCATGGAAGAACTGATGGTGCAGTCGGAAAAGATGCTTTCGGTAGGCGGCCTGGCGGCCGGCATGGCCCATGAAATCAACAACCCGCTTGGCGCGATCCTGCACAACGTGCAGAACATCCGCCGCCGCCTGTCCCCCGAGCTGGACCGAAACCAGCAACAGGCCGAGGCGACGGGCATCCAGCTCGAGGCGGTAAACCGTTACCTGGAAGCCCGTGAAGTACCCAAGCTACTTGATGATATCCACCAGGCGGGCGCGCGCGCAGCAAAGATCGTCAGCAACATGCTCGCCTTCAGCCGACGTAGCAACCGGCAATTGGCGCCTTGCCAACTACCGCTGCTGCTCGACCAGGCCCTGGAAATCGCCAGCAACGACTTCGACCTCACCGAAGGCTTCGATTTCAAGGGAATGCGCATCACCCGCGAATTCGACCCACACCTTGGCCCAGTCCCCGGCACCGCCAACGAACTGGAGCAGGTACTACTGAATTTGCTGAAGAACGCTGCCCAGGCCATCCACCAGCGCGAGGATGACGAGGAAGGCCACATCACCCTGCGCACCCGGCTAAACCCACCCTGGGCAGAAATCCAGGTAGAGGATAATGGAGTCGGAATTCCAGAACCCGTGCGCAAGCGCATTTTCGAGCCCTTCTTCACCACCAAGGAAGTGGGTCAAGGCACAGGGCTTGGTCTTTCGGTCTCGTATTTCATCATCACCAATAACCACAAGGGGCAAATGGAAGTGCAGTCCAAGCCAGGCCAGGGCACTTGCTTCACCTTGCGCCTGCCGCTCACGTCCACCCCAGAACAGCCAGGAGCCTGAAATGGGCTATCGCCTCTCGAAGATCTACACCCGCACAGGTGACAAAGGCGAAACAGGCCTGTCCAGCGGCCGTCGCGTTCCCAAGGACCATCCTCGCATCGAAGCCATCGGTGAAATCGACACGCTGAACAGTCAACTCGGCCTGCTCATTGCCGAACTGGTCGAGCAACAGGCAGCCCGCCCAGGCCTGAGCGAGCTGATCGACGTCCTCACACCCTGCCAGCACCGCCTCTTCGATCTGGGTGGCGAACTGGCCATGCCGGAATACCAGGCTTTGGAAGCTGCTGAAGTCGCACGCCTGGAAGCCGCCATCGACCAATGGAACGACGAACTCGGCCCGCTGGAGAACTTCATCCTGCCGGGAGGCTCACGGCTGATCGCCCAGGCCCACATATGCCGCAGCTTCGCCCGCAGCGCCGAGCGCCGCGTGCAGCACTTGAATGCCGAGGAGCCGCTGCGCGAAATCGTCCTGGCCTATCTCAACCGCCTTTCCGACCTCTTATTCGTGGCCGCACGGCTGATCGGCCGACGGCAGAGCGTCAATGAGGTGCTCTGGCAGGCAGCGCCCAAGGCTTAAGCCAGCCCCCCGGTGGTTGGGCTCGCGATCTCGATGAAGGGCACAACACCTGTGGAGGCGAATTTGTCCGCTAAGCAGACCGGAGATCTTCCCTTCAGGCCCAAGCAAACTTCCAACATCCCCCCCTTTTCCCTCTCCCAGCGGGAAAGCGAACGGTCAGGCACGGGCTGCCGCAACCGCTCTCTTTGCGAGTTGGTTCTCGAAATGGACTGGTCAACGATTCTCTGGCCAGAATGCACGAATACCAGCGACGCCTTGGGCGCCGGCCAGCCAGGCGCGCTCAAGGTCTCGAGGACCTACGCCACCGAGCAGGAAAGCCGGCTGGTTGAAACTCCTCAGCAACTCAGTTGCAGCCTGCCACCCCAGCGGCTCCGCCTCGGGGTGAGTGTGAGTGGCCTGCAATGGCGAAAGAGTGACGAAGTCCACGCCCATGGCAGCAGCCAGGTGCAGCTCTTCTGCGCTGTGGCAGGACGCTGCGAGCCAGCGCTCGCTGGGAAACGGACGACCATTGGGCGAGTACTTGTGCAGCTGCTCGGCAGTCAGGTGCCAGCCGGCGGCAGGGAAATCCCCCAGCCATTCCAGCGGGCCCTTCAACATCAGCTGTGCGCGGCCGGCACAAAGGCCCTGTACATCCACGGCCAAGTCCCGATACTGCGCATCGAACATGCGTGGAGCACGCAACTGGACCAGGCGGATGCCCGAAGCCAGGGCCATTTTCAAACCCGACAACAGAGCCTGGGGCTCTAGATCGTCCGGCGTAATCAGGTAACGCTCCGGCAAGCGAGCTGCCGCCAAGATTGGCCTGTTGGCCGCCGGAAATTCGTAGTCGCCCAGCTGGCGCGCGGAAACCCAAGCCAGCGGCTGCCCTTCCGCGCCATGAGGCTCGCCAGTGAAGTCCGAGACCTCCCAGACATCCAGCAAAACCTGCTTGTCCGGGTAATCGTGGTGGACTTGGATCAGCGGGCGTGCGGCAGTCACACATATCCCCAACTCTTCCTTCAGCTCACGGGCAAGAGCAACCTGAACGGCCTCCCCTTCCTCCACCTTGCCCCCCGGGAACTCCCAGAGTCCCCCCTGGTGCTTTTCGTCCGGACGCTTGGCAATCAGCACCCGGCCGTCGACACCACGGATGACCGCAGCTGCCACATGCACGCGTTTCATTCGATGATCTCCGTTTCTTGCAGTGCGGCCTGGTACCAACGCTGGAAGGCAGGCCACTGATAGATGGTTTCGACATAGGCTTCCGCGTCAGCCGGCAAGGCCACTGCATAACTACGCAAACGGCCCGCTACTGGTGCGTAGAAAGCATCGGCGATACTCGCGTGGCCAAACAGGAACGGGCCGTCCTGCCCGAAGCGGGTACGGCATTCCGACCAGATCGCACAGATGCGGCGAATATCTTCGACCACCTCAGCGGGTACTTCGGACAGTGGCTGGTTACGCCGCAAGTCCATCGGCAAATGACTGCGCAAGGCGCTGAAGCCACTATGCATTTCCGCGCAGGCAGAACGCGCAAAAGCCCTGGCGGCTTCTCCACGCGGCCAGAGATGCGCCTCAGGGAAGGTTTCGGCGAGGTACTCGGCAATCGCCAGAGAGTCCCAGATGGTACCGTCGTCGCATTTGAGGACGGGCACCTTGCCAGTGGGCGAATGGCTCAGCAGGCAATGGCGGCTGTCCGGACGATACAGCGGCACCAGGACCTCTTCGTACTCCGCTTCGGTCATCTGGAGGGCCAACCAGGCGCGCAGGGACCAGGATGAGTAGTTCTTGTTGCCGATTACCAGTGTCAGGGGCATTGGGCCCTCCCAGGATCCATCGAGTTAGTCGGTGTGTCGCAGGATCATGGAAGGTGACGGGCCCCGTGGCAAATTCCCGTTTTTCATCCAGGGATGAAAAACGGGAATGCCGGTTTACGAGCGGTATTCGGCGTTGATCTTCACGTACTCATGGGAGAGGTCGGTCGTCCAGATGGTCTCACTGCAGTCGCCACGCCCCAACTCGATGTGGATGGTGATTTCCTCTCGGGCCATCACCGCCGCCCCCTGCTCCTCGGTGTAGGTAGCGGCCCGGCCACCCTGGCTGGCGATGCACACTTCGCCAAGGAACACGTCGATCTTGCTCACGTCCAGGTTCGGCACGCCAGCGTAGCCCACAGCGGCGAGAATGCGGCCCCAGTTCGGGTCAGACGCGAACAGGGCGGTCTTGATCAGCGGTGAGTGCGCCACGGCATAGGCAACGTCCAGGCACTCCTGGTGGTTGGCACCGCCGTTGACCTGCACAGTCACGAACTTGGTGGCACCTTCGCCATCACGCACGATGGCCTGGGCGACCTCCATGAACACCTCGAACACCGCCTGCTTGAGCTTTGCGAACAACTCACCGCTGGCGGCAGTGATTTCCGGTAGGGCAGCCTGGCCGGTGGCGATCAGCATGCAGCAGTCGTTGGTGGAGGTATCGCCGTCGATGGTGATGCGATTGAAGGACTTGTTGGCCGCGTCACGCACCAGGACCTGCAGCACATCGCGCGCCACCTTGGCGTCGGTGGCAATGTAGCCGAGCATGGTGGCCATATTCGGGCGGATCATCCCGGCACCCTTGCTGATGCCGGTAACGGTGATGGTCACCCCGTCGTGCTGGAACTGGCGGCTGGCGCCCTTAGGCTGGGTGTCGGTGGTCATGATGCCCTCGGCGGCCTGCGCCCAGTTGTCCACCTTGAGGTCGGCCAGCGCCGCCGACAGCGCTGCCTCGATCTTCTCGACAGGCAGCGGCTCACCAATCACCCCGGTGGAGAATGGCAGCACCGCACTGTCGGCAATCCCAGCCAGCTCCGCCAGCTTGGCGCAGGCGCGGCGGGCGCGAACCAGGCCGTCTGGGCCTGTTCCGGCATTGGCATTGCCGGTGTTGGTCAGAAGGTAACGCACCTCACCAGCCAGGCGTTCACGGGTGACCAGCACCGGCGCGGCACAGAAGGCGTTGGTGGTGGTCACGCCGGCGATGGTGGAGCCCTCAGCGCAACGCATCACGACCACATCCTTGCGCCCCGGGCGCTTGATGCCAGCAGAAGCAATGCCAAGTTCGAAACCGGGTACCGGGTGCAGGGTAGGCAGAGGGCCAAGACCAACAGCCATGAGAAGCGCTCCTATTGAGGTCATCGGAGGAGCCGGTGCGATGGCGCAGCGGCTACCAGTGTCAGGAAAAACGCCGCGAGCGGCTGGGCCGGTCGCGGCGTGGAGTATTACAGCAGTGCCTTAGCTGATCTGGCCGTGGCAGTGCTTGTATTTCTTGCCCGAGCCGCAGGGGCAGGGTTCATTGCGTCCCACCTTGGGCTCACTGCGCACCGGCGCAGCAGCGACCGCCACATCACCGTCTTCTTCTGCATGCGCAGGCTCCTCCAGCCCAGGGGCTGCGGCGTGCTGGAACTGCATGCGACGGGCAAGTTCTTCGGCCTCGCGACGCAGACGCGCCTCCTCCTCGACCGGATCCTCGCGGCGTACCTGGACGTGGGACAGGACGCGGATGGTGTCGCGCTTGATGGAATCGAGCAGATCCTGGAACAGGGTGAAGGACTCGCGCTTGTACTCCTGCTTCGGGTTCTTCTGCGCATAGCCACGCAGGTGAATGCCATGACGCAGGTGATCCATGGTGGACAGGTGGTCCTTCCACAGGTCGTCGAGTACACGCAGCAGCATCTGCTTCTCGAAGGCACGCAAGGCTTCGGCCCCCGCCAGCTCTTCCTTCTCGTTGTAGGCAGCCAGCAGTTGCTCGAGGATCTTGGCTCGCAAGGTTTCCTCGTACAGCTTGTCGTCTTCGTCCAGCCACTGCTGAATCGGCAGACGCAGGCCGAAATCGCTGGCAAGTGCAGCTTCCAGGCCGGCCACGTCCCACTGTTCAGGCATGGATTGCGGCGGGATGTGCGAGTCAATGGTGCTGTTCAGCACTTCCTCGCGGAACTCGGCAATGGTGTCGCCGATGTCGTCGGAGGCCAGTAGGCTGTTACGCATGTGATAGATCACTTTGCGCTGTTCGTTGGCGACGTCGTCGTATTCGAGAAGCTGCTTACGAATATCGAAGTTGCGCCCTTCGACCTTGCGCTGGGCCTTCTCGATGGCGTTGGTCACCATGCGATGCTCGATAGCTTCACCAGGCTGCATGCCCAGCGCCTTCATGAAGTTCTTCACCCGGTCGGAGGCGAAGATACGCATCAGGTTGTCTTCCAGCGACAGGTAGAAACGGCTGGAGCCCGGGTCACCCTGGCGACCTGCACGACCACGCAACTGGTTGTCGATACGACGGGACTCGTGACGCTCGGAAGCAACCACATGCAGGCCGCCGGCCTCGATCACTTGCTGGTGGCGCTTCTGCCACTCCGCCTTGATCTGGGCAACCTGTTCATCTGTCGGAGCTTCCAGGGCCGCGACTTCTGCTTCCCAGTTACCACCCAGGAGAATGTCGGTACCACGACCCGCCATGTTGGTAGCGATGGTCACGTGGCCCGGGCGTCCCGCCTGAGCAATGATCTCGGCTTCTTTCTCGTGGTACTTCGCGTTGAGCACCTTGTGCTCGATACCGGCCTTGATCAGCAGTTGCGAGACGTACTCGGAGCTCTCGATCGAGGCGGTACCCACCAGCACGGGACGACCGCTGGCCTGGCATTCCTTGATATCGGCAATGATCGCGGCGAACTTCTCTTCCTGGGTCAGGTAGACCAAATCGTTGAAGTCTTTACGTGCGACCGGACGGTGAGTCGGGATGACTACCACGTCCAGACCGTAAATCTGGCGGAACTCGAAGGCTTCGGTATCGGCGGTGCCGGTCATGCCCGAAAGCTTCTTGTAGAGACGGAAGTAGTTCTGGAAAGTCGTCGAAGCCAGCGTCTGGCTCTCGGCCTGGATCGGCAGATGTTCCTTGGCTTCGATCGCCTGGTGCAGGCCTTCAGACAAGCGGCGACCCGGCATGGTACGGCCGGTGTGCTCGTCGATCAGCAGGACCTGCTCGTTCTGCACGATGTATTCCACGTTACGGTGGAACAGGGTGTGAGCTCGCAGCGCAGCGTAGACGTGAGTCAGCAGGCTCAGGTTGTGCGCGGAATAAAGGCTCTCGCCCTCGGCCAGCAGGCCGGCCTGGGTGAGCATGTCCTCAATGAACTGGTGGCCCAGTTCGTTCAACTCGACCTGGCGGGTCTTCTCGTCGACCGAGTAATGACCTTCCTGGGTGACCTTGCCCTCCTCTTCCTCGATGTGCTGCTTGAGGCGCGGGATGAGCAGGTTGATCTGGGTGTAGAGCTTGGAGCTGTCTTCCGCCTGGCCGGAGATGATCAGCGGGGTGCGGGCTTCGTCGATGAGAATCGAGTCGACTTCGTCGATGACCGCAAAGTTCAGCTCGCGCTGGAACTTGTCCTCCAGGCTGAAGGCCATGTTGTCACGCAGGTAGTCGAAGCCGAACTCGTTGTTGGTACCGTAGGTGATGTCAGCAGCATACGCCGCGCGTTTTTCTTCCGGAGGCTGGAAGGGCGTGACCACGCCTACGCTGAGACCAAGGAATTCGTACAGAGGACGCATCCAGTTGGCATCGCGACGCGCCAGGTAGTCGTTGACGGTCACCACGTGCACCCCCTTGCCGGACAGTGCATTGAGGTAGACGGCCAGGGTTGCCACCAGGGTCTTGCCCTCACCGGTACGCATCTCGGCGATCTTGCCCTCGTGCAGGGTCATGCCGCCGATCAGCTGCACGTCGAAGTGGCGCATGCCCATGACACGCTTGCCCGCCTCACGGGCGACCGCAAAGGCCTCGGGGAGCAATTGGTCGAGCGTCTCGCCTTTTGCCAAACGCGCCTTGAACTCTTCGGTCTTGGCACGTAGCTGCTCATCGCTCAGGGCCACCATCCGCTCTTCGAACGCGTTGACGGCCTGGACAGCCTTGGCCATGCGCTTCACTTCGCGCTCGTTCTTGCTTCCAAAGAGTTTCTTCAACAATGGCGCAAACATATAGACAGGATCTTCCACACATTAGGATGGAGGGCGGCCTGGAGTCGCCCGTGCAGCCGTCATGGCTGCTTGCGAAGGGGGCATTCTACCCGGAATCGTTGGCGAGGAAAGCGGGGGGGTCCCCATAGTGTCCGAGGAGTGGCTTGACGTCGCCGTAGGACAGGTTCGTTTCGGACTGCGGCAACCCACCCAGGCGTCGAGAAACGCCACCAGGCCCTGCGGGCTCTGGGCGCAATGCCCAAGTCCCGCTTCTGCTAACATGACGACTCTTACTTTGATCAGGCCTCCTGCCATGTCCTTTCGCCCTTTGCCGGCCCGGTCACCCGCGGCCCTGCTACGCGAGGAAAAGCCGCTGCGGGCCCTGTTCACCGAGGCCCAGCGAATCGACCACCTGCAACAGTTGGTCGCCAGCCAACTGCAACCCGCCGCCCGCGAGCATTGTCACGTGGCCTCCTGGCGCGAAGGCCGTCTGCTGCTCATCGTGACCGATGGTCACTGGGCCACCCGCCTGCGCTACCAGCAGGCTCGCCTGCTACGACAACTGAAGGCATTCGAAGACTTTGCCGGCCTGTCAAAAATCATCTTCAAGGTGCAGCCGACTACTGGCGGTAGCGCCAAACCCGCTGCCGAGAGCAGGCTTTCCCCGACTGCGGCAGAGAGCCTCCAGGCGACCGCCGAGACGGTCAGCGACCCCCGTCTCAGGGCAGCCCTCGAGCGACTGGCTCGCCACGGCAAATCCCACGATTAGCCCCTCATAGCCGAGCAGTTGCTGAGGCCCGCCCGGTTTCCAGCAGAGTCGAAGCAGACTTAAAAAAAGGTTCATCGCGGAATCTGGGGGAGATGCAAGTTGACAGCCGGATAGCCGGTACTCTCTCTGTAGGAGCCAGCTTGCTGGCGAACATGCGCCATTCGCCAGCAAGCTGGCTCCTACAAGGTTTCGTGCGCCTTCGATGTGTCACTCCGCCCGACAAGTCCGCCAAGGAGGTGTTGCAGGCTGCTTTCCGGGGAAGGCGGGAAGCCGGCGCCAGACAGTCGATCCGCTCGGATACGCGTCCGCAGTACCGGCAGTCGACGCGACGCACCGGCAGTTGCAGCAGGACGCGCTGATCCTGCAGGTCACGATCCCGCACCTGGCGGATGTGCTGCTGCTCATGGATCAACAGGTTGGGTTTGGCACGCGGCTGCAAATCGGGAAGCGCTCGGTTTGCGGTTCAAGACTGATCAGCAGGGGGTCGTGAGTGGATTGGCGACAGGCGACGACCTCGTAGCCTGGCCAGAAAGCGGCAAGATCAATAGGATGCACGGTGGCAGCAAGGTGTGGGGGTTGGGATGTTTGGCGATTGCCAATCTGCCCGCTTCCCTGACTGTCAACTCGCTCTTCCCCAGATTCTGCGAAGAACCTAAAAAAAAAAGGCCACCGCAAGGGTGGCCTTCTGAAGTAAGGAAAGAGGGTATTGCTTAAACGGCTGCTACCGGCCGCATGTAGGAGATCGGTGCAGTCCTGGCATCCTCGAAGGTCACCACTTCCCACGCATCCTTTTGCTCGATGAGCTTGCGCAGCAGGCGATTGTTCAGCGCGTGCCCCGACTTGAAGCCGCGGAATTCGCCAATCAGGCTGTTGCCGAGCAGATAGAGGTCGCCGATGGCATCGAGGATCTTGTGTTTGACGAACTCGTCCTCATAACGGAGGCCGTCTTCGTTGAGCACTTGATTCTCATCGACCACGATCGCGTTTTCCACGCTGCCGCCGAGTGCCAGGTTCTGCGAACGCAGGAACTCGATATCACGCATGAACCCGAAAGTCCGTGCACGGCTGACTTCCTTGACGAAGGAAGTGCTGGAAAAGTCCACGCAGGCACTTTGGGTGCGATTGCGGAACACCGGATGATCGAAATCGATCTCGAAACTCACCTTGAAACCATCGAAGGGAACGAAGGTGGCGCGCTTGTCGCCCTCCTCTACCGTCACCTCTCGCAGGATACGGATGAACTTCTTGGCTGCCTCCTGCTCCTGCAGGCCAGCAGATTGAATCAGGAAGACAAAGGGACCTGCGCTGCCGTCCATGATCGGCACTTCCGACGCGGAGAGTTCGACGTAGGCGTTGTCGATGCCCAGGCCTGCCATGGCCGAAAGCAGATGCTCCACGGTGTCCACCTTGACCTCACCGTTGATCAGTGTGGTCGACATGGTGGTCTCACCGACATTTTCGGCACGCGCTGGGATGTCCACCACGGGTTCGAGGTCGGTACGGCGGAACACGATCCCGGTGTCCACAGGCGCAGGCTTGAGGGTCAGGTAGACCTTCTCCCCGGAATGCAGCCCTACGCCAGTGGCACGGATGATGTTCTTGAGAGTGCGTTGTCTGATCATGGCATTGGCCGCTTGTACGCAAGTTGCGAACTGTTTTCAACAATGGCCGGCGATAATAGCAGAACCGGCCTTTGCTGAACACCAATCACCTTCATACTCCTGATACAGTACATCAATCAGCCTGGCGTCGCAGGAATGCCGGAATGTCCAGATAGTCCAGGTCATCCTGCGTATTCAGCTTGGCTGCAGTGGCTGCACCGCCATGAGCTTGGTTACGCATCACGGTGGGGCGATCCAGGTCACGGTAGTTGACCGACGGTTGCTCCGGACGGGAGGCAATGGTGGCGCTCGCCGTGGCAGCTGGCTGCACGGTGTTGTCCACAACCTTGACCGGCTTTTCGATACGGGCGCCGAGACCAGTGGCGACAACGGTCACGTGCAGCTCATCGCGCATGTCCGGATCGATCACGGTACCGACCTTGACGGTGGCGTGCTCGGAAGCGAACTGCTCGATGATGTTACCCACATCGGAGTACTCACCCAGGGACAGGTCAGGACCTGCAGTAATGTTGACCAGGATGCCGCGAGCGCCCTGCAGGTTGACGTCATCCAGCAGCGGATTGCGGATAGCCGCTTCGGTCGCTTCACGGGCGCGATTCGGACCGCTGGCGCAGCCGGTACCCATCATGGCCATGCCCATTTCGCCCATCACCGTTTTAACGTCGGCAAAGTCGACGTTGATCATGCCCGGACGCTTGATGATGTCGGAAATGCCGCGTACAGCGCCCGCGAGGACATCGTCCGCCTTGGCGAAAGCGGACAGGAGGCTGGCGTCCTTACCCAGGATGGTCAGCAGTTTTTCGTTCGGGATCGTGATCAGCGAGTCGACGCTCTCGGCCAGCGAACGGATGCCCTCATCGGCAATCTGCATGCGCTTGCGACCTTCGAACGGGAACGGGCGAGTCACCACGGCAACGGTGAGAATGCCCATGTCCTTCGCCACCTCGGCAATCACCGGCGCAGCGCCGGTTCCGGTGCCACCGCCCATGCCAGTGGTGATGAAGACCATGTCGGCGCCTTGCAGCACTTCAGCGATGCGCTCACGGTCCTCGATCGCTGCCTGGCGACCGACTTCCGGGTTGGCGCCAGCGCCCAGGCCCTTTGTCACACCTGGGCCAAGTTGCAGGACGGTACGTGCTCCAATGTTCTTCAGCGCCTGAGCATCAGTGTTGGCGCAGATGAACTCGACGCCTTCGATGTTGCTCTTGGCCATATGGTTTACGGCGTTGCCACCACCGCCACCGACGCCGATAACTTTGATGACCGCTGTTTGCGGAACGTTATCTACGAGTTCGAACATATCCCCTCTCCTTTCCTTTTTAGTTTTATCGCCTACTGCGTACCGCGGTTAAAAATTGCCCTGGACCCAGCGTTTGAACCGTTCCAGTACAGGAGCCTTGGCTTCCTCGCCGTAGCCGAAGCTACCGCTGGAGACGGGCATGCCATCGGACTGCTTCTGCAGGCCATACAGCAGCAGGCCCACACCCGTCGAATAGATTGGATTTCGCACCACGTCAGCCAGCCCCTTGACGTTGTGCGGCAGACCGAGGCGCACTGGCATGTGGAAAATCTCTTCGGCCAGTTCCACCGCGCCTTCCATCTTGGCGGTGCCGCCAGTGAGGACGATGCCTGCAGGGATCAGGTCCTCGTAGCCACTGCGACGCAACTCGGCCTGGATCAAGGTGAACAGCTCGTCGTAGCGAGGCTCGACCACCTCGGCCAAGGCCTGGCGGGATAGCTCGCGTGGCGGCCGGTCCCCGACACTGGGCACCTTGATGGTCTCGCCAGCGCCGGCCAACTTGGCCAGTGCGCAGGCGTAACGGATCTTGATTTCCTCGGCGTACTGGGTAGGTGTACGCAGGGCCATGGCGATGTCGTTGGTGACCTGGTCGCCGGCAATCGGAATCACTGCGGTGTGACGGATCGCGCCCTCAGTGAAGATGGCGATATCCGTGGTGCCGCCACCGATGTCCACCAGGCAGACGCCCAACTCCTTCTCATCGTCGGTGAGCACCGAGTACGCCGATGCCAGCTGCTCGAGGATGATGTCATCCATCTCCAGACCACAGCGACGCACGCACTTCTCGATGTTCTGTGCGGCATTCACGGCACAGGTCACCACATGCACCTTGGCCTCCAGGCGCACGCCGGACATGCCCAGCGGCTCACGTACGCCCTCCTGGTTATCGATGACGTAGTCCTGCGCCAGGGTGTGCAGCACGCGCTGGTCAGCGGGAATAGCCACCGCCTGGGCAGCGTCCAGCACCCGATCGATATCGGCGCCACTGACCTCGCGGTCGCGGATTGCCACAATCCCGTGGGAGTTCAGGCTGCGGATGTGATTGCCGGCGATGCCGACAAAGGCCGAGTGAATTCGGCAGCCCGCCATCAGCTGAGCCTCTTCCACCGCACGCTGGATCGACTGCACAGTGGACTCGATATTGACCACCACGCCCTTCTTCAGGCCGCGTGATGGATGGGTACCAATACCGACGATCTCCAGTTTGCCGTCGGCCGCGATCTCGCCCACCAACGCGACCACCTTGGAGGTGCCGATGTCCAGGCCGACGATCATCTTGCCGCTCTGCACGCTTGCCATGGTTTTAACCTTCTCCTCAATTCACTGCACGGCGACCGTAGTCGCCGCAGGAGCCTCGACCGGCGCCCGCCATGCCACGGCCAGGCCGTTGGGGTAACGCAGGTCGACGCGCTCAATGTTCGCAATCTGGTCTTTCAACGTTTTCTCGTAGATCGAGATGAAACGACGCATCTTTTCCACCAGGTGATCCCGTCCCAGCAGGAGTTCAACCCCCTGGCCGGTCGAGAGGAACCAGCTGCCACGCTCGCGCAGCTCCAGCCGGGCAATGGAGAAGCCAAGCGGGCGCAGCATCTGGCTGAGCATCTGGTACTGCTGCATCACCTGCTCCTGGGCCCTTTGGGGTCCCCAGAGCTGCGGCAGTTGTTCGTAATGGGCTAACTCACGAGGTGTGAAAGCCTGGCCCTGGTTGTTCAACAAAGCCTCATCCCCCCAGCGGGCGACGGGCAACTGTTCTTCAAGACGGATACTGACCTGGTCTGGCCATACACGCCGAACTTCGGCATGGGCGATCCAGGGCATCTGTTCCAGCTCATGGCGCATTCCAGCCAGGTCGACGCTGAAAAAACTCGCAGAGATGTACGGCGCGATTCGCTGATGCACCGCCTGCTGGCTGATGTAGCTCAGGTCCCCCAGCACACTGACCTTGGCAATGGGCCTGTCCGCATAGGGCAGTAGACGCTGTGCCGCCTCATAGGCACCTACGCCCAGCACCAGCAACAGCACCGGCCAGAGCAGGCGCCGGAGCGAAGCGAAGCCAGGTTTTGGCAAGCGTGCCTTCAACGGCTCCTTGGCCACCATCCGGCTGGCACCACGCGGCACCGGCTTGCGCGCAGGCGCGCGGCCGATAACGGGTTCCTGACGACGGAGAGTGGCAGTTCTCATGGGTTTCAGCCTCTTGCCTCAACGCTGTCGGCGAGGATCGCCAGCACCAACTGCTGGTAATCCAGGCCCGCAGCGCGAGCTGCCATGGGGACCAGGCTGTGATCAGTCATGCCTGGCGCGGTGTTCACTTCCAGGAGCCAGAATTGCCCGTCTGCATCCTGCATCACGTCGGCGCGCGCCCAGCCTTGGATGCCCAGGGTTTCGCAAGCGCGCGCAGTCAGGTTCCTGAGTTCCTCTTCCTTTTCGACATCAAGGCCGCAGGGAATCTGGTAACGGGTATCACTGGCCAGATACTTGGCGTCGTAGTCGTAGAAGGTGTGCGGAGTACCCAGGCGGATCGGCGGCAGCACTTGGCCACGAAGCACCGCCACGGTGAACTCTGGCCCCTGGATCCACTGCTCCACCAATACCTGTGGGTCATAGACCGCGGCGCTACGCCAGGCCTCGATCAACGCATCGACGTTGTCCACCTTGGCCATGCCAATGCTCGAGCCTTCGTGGGCCGGCTTGACGATCAGCGGAAAGCCAAGCTCCTCGGCTGCGCCACGGCAGTCAGCCTCACTGGCCAGTACCGCATGGCGCGGTGTCGGCAAGCCCAGGCTCAGCCACAGTTGCTTGGTACGCAGCTTGTCCATCGCCAGAGCAGAAGCCAGAATTCCGCTGCCGGTATAGGGAATGTCCAAGCACTCAAGCAGTCCTTGCATACTGCCATCTTCCCCGCCACGGCCATGCAGGATGATGAAGGCGCGATCAATCTTCTCAGCCTGCAGCCGCTGCAACAGGTCGTCGCCCACGTCGATACCGAATGCATCGACGCCCGCATCCAGCAGTGCCTGCAGAACCATGGTGCCGGACTTCAGCGACACCTCACGTTCAGCGCTCTTGCCGCCATAAAGCACAGCGACACGGCCAAATGCCTGTGGCTCAAGGTTAGATTTCAGCTGCGCACTCATTTCGCTTTCCTCTTGGCAGCATCGTCAGACTGGCCGCCAAACAACGGGTTCTGAATCAGTTGCGGTGCCAGCGCGCCGATATCGCCGGCGCCTTGGCATAGCAGGATGTCGCCAGGGCGGAGCAGCGGCTTGACCAGAGGTGCCAAGTCGACGCCACGCTCGATATAGATCGGATCAAGCTGACCGCGCTGACGAATGCTGTGGCACAACTGGCGGCTGTCCGCGCCAGGAATGGGCTCTTCGCCAGCTGGATACACTTCCATCAGCAGCAGCACGTTGGACTCGCCGAGCACCTGCACGAAATCATCGTAGAGATCGCGGGTACGGCTGTAACGGTGTGGCTGGTAAACCATGACCAGGCGACGCTCCGGCCAGCCACCGCGGACAGCCTTGATCACGGCCGCTACCTCGCGGGGGTGGTGGCCATAGTCGTCGACCAGCATCACGCTGCCGCCTTCGACCGGGAGTTCGCCGTAGACCTGGAAGCGGCGGCCGACGCCCTGAAAGCCGGAAAGACCCTGCAGGATCGCGTCATCGCTGATGCCTTCATCCGTGGCGATCGCAATGGTCGCCAACGAATTCAAGACGTTATGGTTGCCCGGCATGTTGACCGAAACGTCCAACGGCTCACGATCCTTGCGCAGGACCGTGAAGAATGTGCGCATGCCCTCCTGGCGGACATTGATGGCGCGGACGTCGGCATCCTCGGCAAAGCCGTAGGTCACGGTCGGACGGGCCACCTGGGGCAGAATCTCGCGAACCACCGGGTCGTCGACACAGAGCACGGCAAGCCCGTAAAACGGCAGGTTGTGCAGGAATTCGACGAAAGTCTTCTTCAACCGATTGAAGTCACCTTCGTAGGTGCTCATGTGGTCGGCGTCGATGTTGGTGACCACGGCGACCATCGGCTGCAGGTGCAGGAAGCTGGCATCGCTCTCGTCAGCTTCTGCCACCAGGTAGCGGCTGGTGCCGAGTTGGGCGTTGGTGCCGGCCGCGTTCAGGCGACCGCCGATGACGAACGTCGGGTCCAGGCCGCCAGCGGCGAAGACCGAAGCGATCAGGCTCGTGGTAGTGGTCTTGCCATGGGTGCCGGCAACAGCGATACCGTGGCGGTAGCGCATCAGCTCCGAGAGCATCTCTGCACGGGGCACGACCGGGATACGCCGCTCCAGCGCAACCGCCACTTCCGGGTTGGCCTTGTTCACCGCGCTGGACACGACCAGTACATCGGCATGCTCGGCATTTTCGGCACGATGGCCGATGAAGATCTGTGCACCGAAACTTTCCAGGCGCTCGGTCACAGCCGAAGCCTTGAGATCGGAGCCAGAGACCTGGTAACCCAGGTTGAGCAGCACCTCGGCGATCCCGCACATGCCCACGCCGCCGATCCCGACGAAATGGATACGGCGAATCCGGCGCATCTCCGGCTGCGGCATGGCTTTCTGGCTCTCAACCATGGGCCACCTCCAGGCAGATATCGACCACAGTGCGGGTAGCGGCCGGTTTGGCCAGTCGGCGCGCAGTAGCGCCCATTGCCTTGAGTTTTTCGGGGTGCATCAAAACCTCGGTCAGCTGAGCAGCCAGCGTGGCCGCGTCAGTGGAATGTTGCGGGAGTAGGACGGCCGCGCCCTCCTTCGCCAGATAATCGGCATTGCGCGACTGGTGGTCGTCGATCGCGTGGGGCAAAGGCACCAGGAACGACGGTAGGCCAGCTGCAGCCAGTTCGCTGACGGTCAAGGCGCCAGCTCGGCAAATGACCAGATCGGCCCATGCATAGGCACGCGCCATATCCTTGATGAAGGGTGCGACCTCCGCTTCGACAGCGGCATTGCGATAACGCTCCGCAGTAATATCGTTGTGCTTGCGACCAGCCTGGTGGAACACCTGCGGACGCAGCTCCGCAGACACCTTGGCCAGCGCCTCGGGCAGCAGTTTGTTGAGGGGCTCGGCTCCCAGGCTTCCGCCCAGCACCAGCAAGCGCGGCTTGCGCCCCGCCAGACTGTCGCGTGGTGTTTCCAGGAAGAGCTCTTCACGCACAGGGTTGCCGGTGGTGCGCCGTTTGCTGCTGGCCCCGAAGGTCTCCGGGAAAGCTTCGCAAACGCGGCTGGCAAGTGGAGCCAGGCTTCGATTGGCCGTGCCAGCCACGGCATTCTGCTCGTGGATGATCAATGGGACGCCCGCCAAGCGAGCAGCCAACCCACCGGGCCCGGTAACGTAGCCGCCCATGCCCAGCACGCAAACAGGGTTCAGGTCACGTACGACGCGGCGCGCCTGGAACAGCGATTTGATCAGCTCGAACGGTGCCTTGAGCAGGGACTTGATGCCCTTGCCACGCAGGCCACTGACGTTGATCAGATGCAGGGGCAACCCTGCCTGGGGCACCAATTCGTTCTCAATCCCCCGCGGTGTCCCCAGCCAATGGACCTGGTATCCGCGCGCCTGGAACTCACGGGCACAAGCCAATGCCGGGAACACGTGACCACCGGTGCCACCAGCCATGATCAGTACATTACCCCTCATGGACGCACCTCCTCGTCAGCGAAGTCGCTCTCGACGAACTCGACTTCTTCGCCGCCCAGTTGGGTACGCCGCTCCCACTCGATCCGCAGGAGCAGGCCAAGGCTGACGCAGCAGATCACCAGCGAACTGCCGCCGTAGCTGAGGAAGGGCAATGTCAGGCCTTTGGTCGGCAACAGGCCGACGTTCACCCCGATGTTGATCAGTACCTGGCCGATCCACAGGAAAGCCAGGCCGTAGGCCACGTAAGCGGAGAAGAACTGCTTGGCTTTCTCCGCCCAGAGACCGATGTAGAGCGCGCGCACGCTGACGAAGACGAACAGGCCGACGGTAACCAGCGCGCCGATCATGCCCAGTTCCTCGGCCAATACGGCGAATACGAAGTCGGTATGAGCCTCAGGCAGGTAGAACTGCTTCTGGATGCTATTGCCCAGACCGACACCAAACCATTCGCCGCGACCAAAGGCGATCAGCGCCTGACTCAGTTGGTAGCCGGCACCGTATTGGTCAGCCCAGGGATCTACGAAGTTGGTCAGGCGCTGCATGCGATAGCTCTGGCTGGTCATTACCAGCACACCGGCCGCCAGAACTGCAGCTGCCAAGGGAATGAAGCGCAGTAGGTTGATCCCGCCCAGGAACAACATGGCGATACAGGAGCCGACCAGCACCACGGTGGCCCCGAAGTCCGGCTCGGCTAGCAGAAGCACGGCGATCGGACCAAGCACCAGCATCGGCTTGATGAAGCCCGTGAGTTTTTCGCGGACCTCATCCTGACGGCGCACCAGATATCCGGCGATGAACATCACGGTGAACAGCTTGGCGAGCTCGGAAGGTTGCACGTTGAACATCCCGAAACCGATCCAGCGCTTGGCACCGTTTACCTCACGACCGATCCCCGGCAGGAGCACCAGGATCAGCAGGACGAAGGCCAACAGCATCAGCCGTGCGCCGTGACGCTGCCAGAAGGCCATGGGGACTTGTAGGGTCAACAGGCACGCACCTAGGCCGAGCGTCAGGTAAATCAAGTGGCGAATCATGTGATACAGCGGGTTGCCCGACAAGGCCGCCGCGACTTCCGACGAGGCCGACGTGATCATCACCAGCCCCAGGCCGAGCAGGGCCAGACTACCGGCCAGCAGCGGGAAGTCGATATCGATGCCGCGGCGGTTGCGCAGTGGCGACGGGGCGGCGAGCAGTCGGGCCAGCATCAGGCGAGCCCTTCCACGGTCTGGGCGAACAGACGCCCGCGCTCTTCGAAGTTCTTGAACATGTCGAGGCTGGCACAAGCCGGCGACAGCAGCACGGCATCACCGGCTTCGGCAAGCTCAGCGCTACGCTGGACGGCCTCCTCCAGGGTCTTCACTCGTACCAGCGGCACAGAGTCGTCCAGCGTCGCGGCAATCAGTTCGGCATCGCGCCCGAGCAGCACCACGGCTCGGCAGTAGCGTTCAATCGGTGCACGTAGACCAGAGAAATCGGCACCTTTACCGTCACCGCCCGCGATCAGAACCAGTTTGCCGTCAATATCCGCCCCAAGACCTTCGACGGCCGCCAGCGCGGCGCCGACGTTGGTGGCCTTGGAGTCGTCGTAGTAGGAAACGCCTTTACGCTCGCGCACCCACTGGCAGCGATGAGCGAGGCCCGCGAATGTGCGCAGGGTTTCCAGCATCGGCTCGAATGGCAGTCCCACGGCATGCCCCAAGGCCAATGCCGCCAAGGCATTCGACTGGTTGTGGGCACCACGGATCTTCAGTTCACGCACCGGCATCAGCGCATTGAACTGGAAAGCCAGGTACTTTTCGCCGTCCTCCTCAATCACACCAAAACCCTTGAAGTCCGGCTTGTTCAGGCCAAAGGTCCAGCACGGCAGCTGGTCGGCAACCAAGGGACGCGACAATGCGTCCGCGCGGTTCACCACCACCTGGCGAGCACCGCGGAAGATACGGTGTTTGGCGAGGTGATAGGCCTGCATGTCAGCGTAGCGATCCATGTGGTCTTCGCTGACGTTGAGGACAGTAGCGACCTCGGCGTCCAGACGATCCGTGGTCTCCAACTGGAAGCTGGAGAGCTCCAGCACGTAGAGCTCGACCGCATCATCCAGCAGATCCAGCGCTGGGGTACCAAGATTGCCCCCTACCGCCACCTTGCGCCCTGCCGCACGGGCCATGTCGCCTACTAGCGTGGTAACCGTGCTCTTGGCGTTGGAGCCCGTAATCGCGACGATGGGCGCCTTGGCGTGTCGAGCGAACAGTTCGATGTCGCCAGAGAGCTTCACCCCGCGCCGAGCGGCCTCTTGCAGGGCCGGCGTGGCAACCGCCAACCCTGGACTGACATAGAGCTCGTTGGCGCGGCAGAGGAAATCGACGTCCAGCGCACCGCAGCGAACCTCCACCTGCGGGAATTGGCTTTGCAACGTGGCCAGTTCCGGCGGGTTCGCACGAGTATCGGCTACGGCAAACGACACGCCCTGACGCGCCAGGAAGCGCACCAGGGACATGCCGCTCTTGCCGAGGCCGACAACGATGCGGAACTGGTCGGAAGCGATCAAAGTCACGCGCAATTACCTCAGTTTCAGGGTGGCCAGGCCGATCAGCACCAGGATCACCGTAATGATCCAGAAGCGCACGATGACGCGGGGCTCGGGCCAGCCTTTCAGTTCAAAGTGGTGATGAATAGGGGCCATGCGGAATACGCGACGACCGGTCAGTTTGAAGGAAGCCACCTGGATCATTACCGAGAGGGTTTCCATCACGAAGACGCCGCCCATGATGAACAGCACCACTTCCTGGCGCACAATCACGGCGATGGTTCCCAGCGCGGCGCCAAGGGCCAGCGCACCGACGTCCCCCATGAAGACCTGGGCCGGATACGTGTTAAACCAGAGGAAACCGAGACCCGCTCCCACCAGCGCGGCACAGAACACAATCAGCTCGCCCGCGCCCGGAACGTAGGGAATTAACAGGTAGTCGGCGAATTTGATGTTGCCCGACAGGTAGCAGAAGATCCCGAGCGCACCGCCGACCATGACGGTGGGCATGATTGCCAGGCCATCGAGGCCATCCGTCAGGTTCACCGCATTGCTGGAGCCGACGATGACGAAGTAGGTCAGCACCACGAAACCGATGCCCAAGGGAATTTCGATGTTCTTGATCAGCGGCAGGATAAGAGTGGTCTCGGCCGGCGTACTGGCAGTCATATAAAGGAAGGCTGCTGCCGCGATTCCAAAAACCGACTGCCAGAAATACTTCCAGCGGCTCGGGAGGCCGCGGGAGTTCTTCTCGATTACCTTGCGATAGTCATCGACCCAGCCGATGGCTCCGAACAGCAGCGTGACCGCCAACACCACCCACACATAGCGATTGGACAAGTCGGCCCAGAGCAGGGTGCTGATGGCGATGGCGGTAAGAATCAACGCGCCGCCCATGGTCGGAGTACCGGACTTGGAGAGGTGCGACTGCGGGCCGTCATTACGCACTGCCTGTCCGATCTGGCGGATCTGCAGGGTGCGAATCATCCAGGGACCGAGCCAGAGCGACAGCGACAGCGCCGTCAGGACGCCGAGAATCCCGCGCAGGGTCAGGTACTGGAATACTCCAAACCCTTTATAGAACTGTTGCAGGTACTCAGCGAGCAGCAGCAGCATGATTAGTGAGCCTCCCCCGTCCCACAGAGTGCCGCGACGATTTTGTCCATCGCCGCGCTGCGGGAGCCTTTGATCAGAATTGTGGTATTGGTGTCCTGCTCGCTTGCCAGCGCCTGAATCAGGCTGGCCTGGTCTGCGAAATGGCGACCGTTTGCGCCGAAGGCAGCTACTGCGTGCGCCATCAGCGGGCCAACGGCATAAAGCGCGCTGACCTTGCCACGGGCGTATTCGCCCACCTCGCGGTGGCCCTGCTCCGCCCACTCGCCCAGCTCGCCCATATCCCCGAGCACCAGGACGGTGTGCCCAGAAAAGCCGGCGAGTATATCAACGGCGGCGAGCATCGACGCGGGGTTGGCGTTGTAACTGTCGTCGATTACCCGCATGCCGCTGGGTGCCAATTGCGCTACGGCGCGGCCTTTGACCGGTTGAAGCGCTTCCAGCCCCGTCTTTATACCGACAAGCGGTACGCCTAGGGCATGTGCAGCAGCTGCTGCTGCCAAGGCATTGGCGACATTGTGTGCTCCCAGCAGGTTGAGCTGGATGCGTGCCTCACCGGCCAGACCAACAAGGGTGAACGCCATGCAGCCACGTGCGTCGCGATCGAGGTTCTCGGCTCGCACATCCGCCACCGGCTCATTCAGGCCGAAGCTGATGACTTTCCGGCCTGCGGCACGCTCGTGCCAAACCGGGTACGCAGAGTCGTCGCGGTTCAGAATCGCAACGCCATCGCTAGCGAGTCCCTCCAGGATCTCACCCTTGGCTTCGACAATTTTGTCCGGCCCGCCGAACTCACCCACATGAGCGGTGCCCGCGTTATTGATGATCGCAACTTGAGGGCGCGTCATTCCGACTGTGTAGGCGATCTCCCCTACCCGCGAAGCGCCCAGCTCGATCACTGCACTGTCGTGCTCGAACGACAGTTCCAGCAGGGTCAGCGGAACCCCCAGGTCATTGTTCAGGTTGCCACGGGTAGCGAGGACTGAACCCTGCGTACGCAGGATGCTGGCCAGCATTTCCTTGACCGTGGTCTTGCCGCTGGAACCGGTCACTGCCGCTACACGGCCAGTGAATCCTTGGCGATTGAACGCCCCTAGTTGACCAAGCCCTTCTCGGGTATCGGCCACAACCAGTTGCGGGATCGGTGCATGCTCGACCTCGCGCTGCACCAGCGCAGCGACCGCCCCCTTGGCAGTCACCTCGGCCAGGTAGTCATGACCATCGAAACGAGGGCCGACCAAGGCAACGAACAATTGCCCCGGCTCAATCTTTCGGCTGTCGCTGGAGACGCCGGTGAAGGCGACATCTGCTCCGACCAACTCAGCATTCAGTGGCACCAGCAGCTCGGAAAGGCGAAGCGGCTTAAGCATGAGGCACCTCCCAGGCGTCGAGCGCCTTGGCAGCTTCGTCCAGGTCGGAGAACGGCTGACGCACACCGGCGATCTCCTGATAATCCTCATGCCCCTTGCCGGCCAACAGCACGACATCATCGGCGCCGGCCCGGCCAATCAACTGCGCAATGGCCTGACCGCGGCCGTGCACGAACTCGACCTGCTGGACATTGGCAAACCCTGGACGGATATCGGCAAAAATATGCGCGGGGTCTTCACTGCGCGGATTGTCATCGGTCACCAGCACCCGGTCGGCAAAACGCTCGGCAGCTTCGGCCATCAGCGGGCGCTTGCCGCGATCCCGATCCCCGCCACAACCAAACAGACAGAGCAGTTGCCCACGGACATGCGGACGCAGTGCCTGCAATACCTTTTCCAAGGCATCGGGAGTGTGGGCATAGTCGACCACGACCAGCGGCTTGGCGTCGCCACCCAGACGCTGCATGCGCCCGACAGGGCCATGGAGGGATGGCAGGAGGTGCAGCACTTCGTCCAGTGGATAATCCAGCGCCAGCAGCACACCGACCACAGCCAGCAGGTTGCTCAGGTTGAAACGTCCAAGCAGCGGGCTGCGCAGCAGACCCTCGCCTTGCGGCGTGACCAGTTGTGCCCGCACGCCGTTGTCATCGAAATGCGCTTCGCGGCAATAAAGGAAGGCTGCGGAATCTTCAAGGCTGTAGCTGACCAGTCGCGACTCATGCTGCTCGCAGGCCAGCTGGCGACCGAAATCGTCATCCAGATTGACCACGCGCACACGCAGATCGGGCCAGGCGAACAGGCGGGCCTTAGCCGCCGCGTAGGCCTCCATCGAGCCGTGGTAGTCCAGGTGATCGCGCGACAGGTTGGTAAAGACCGCCACGTCGAAATCCAGGGCTGCAACGCGTCCCTGTTCGAGGCCATGGGAAGAAACTTCCATAGCCACGGCACGCGCGCCGGCCTGTTTCAGCCCGGCCAGAGTCGCCTGCACGGCCAGAGGGTCTGGAGTGGTATGCCTACCGCTTTCCAGCGCGCCATAGAAACCGGTGCCCAAGGTGCCGACAATTCCACAGCGCTCACCCAACTGGTCAAGGGCCTGCGCCAGCAGTTGGCTGACACTTGTCTTGCCGTTGGTACCGGTGACGCCGACCAGTCGAAGGGCACGACTGGGTTCACCGTAGAACCGCCCGGCGATGGACGACAATTGACCAGCGAGCCCCTTGACCGGGATCAGCTCAGCACCAGCAGCTTCGATCGCGGCAGCACCCTCACTTTCATAGGCAACGGCAGTGGCCCCACGAGCAACGGCGTCCGCGATATGCGTGCGACCATCCTGCTGGGCTCCAGGCACAGCAAGGAACAAGTCGCCCGGGCGCACGCGGCGGCTGTCCAGGGTCAGTTCACGAATAAGCGCAGCGCTCTGCGCCTGGGGCAGTAATTGATTCAATGGCATGGGCATCAGATGCGCCCTCCTTTGCCGGTAACCGCGGTGGCGGTTTGTTGTTCCTCGGTGGGCAGGTTATCTGGCGCCACATTCATCAGTCGCAGGGCCCCAGCCATGACCTTACCGAACACTGGGGCCGAAACGAGGCCGCCAAAGTAGCCCGCCTTGCTCGGCTCATCGATCACGACCACCATGGCGATACGCGGATTGCTGGAAGGCGCAAAGCCCGCAAACAGCGAGCGATAGGCATTCTGTGTGTAACCCTTGCTACCTACGCTTGCCTTACGCGCGGTACCACTCTTGCCGGACACGTGGTATCCGGGGACCTGAGCACGGAATACGCCGCCTGGGGCTTCAACCACCTGCTGGAGCATGCCTTGCAGGGTCTTGGCCACTGACTCATCGATGACCTGCACACCGTCCGGCAGGCTGTCGGCCCGGGTAAGGGAAAGGGGTACGCTGCGACCGTTGTTGGCGAGTACCGAGTAGGCATGGGCGAGCTGGATTGCAGTCACCGAAAGGCCGTAGCCATAAGCCAGGGTCGCAGTCTCCGCCTTAGGCCACTTGCGGTGGTTTGGCAGATTGCCGACTCGCTCGCCAGGAAAGCCCAGCCCGGTGTCTTGCCCCAGACCGACTTGCTGCATGACCCGATAGATAGACTCAGCACCGATATCGAAGGCGACCTTGCTGACACCGACGTTGCTCGACTTGATCAGAATTCCCGTCAGGTCCAACACACCCTCACTGCGCGAGACGTCACGAATGGTGTAGCGGCCGATCTGCAGGGTACCCGGGTAGACATCGACCTTGTCTTCCGGCTTCCAACGTCCGCTTTCCAGGGCAGCACTGATTGAAAACGGCTTGACCGTGGAGCCAGGCTCGAACACATCGATCATGGCCCGGTTACGCATCGCAGCAGGCTGCAGATTGCGCCGATTGTTCGGGTTGTACGTGGGCTGGTTGGCCATTGCCAGGATTTCGCCCGTTTTTACATCTGCGATCACCAGGCTGCCGGCTTTGGCACCATTCTCCACCAGCGCATTGCGCAACTCGCGGTGGGCCAAGTACTGCAGGCGCAGGTCGATGGACAGTGCCAGCGTCTTGCCAGGTTTGGCATTTCGAGCGACCTGGACATCCTTGATCAGGCGTCCGCGGCGATCCTTGAGGACCTGGCGCTTGCCCGGCACACCGGCAAGCCACTCGTCAAAAGACAGCTCGACACCTTCGCGCCCCCGGTCATCGACATCGGTGAAGCCGACGACATGAGCAGTGACCTCCCCGGCTGGGTAAAAGCGGCGGAACTCCTCGATGCTGTAGACGCCAGGCAACTTCTGCGAAAGGATGGCCTGCCCCTGCTCGGGCGTCAGGCCCCGGACCAGGTACATGAACTCACGATTGGCGTTCTGCTCGATGCGCTGGGCAAATATCTTGGGGTCCTGCCCCAGCGCCTTGGCAATCACTGGCCAATGATCACGCAGGCCCATCAGGTCCTTGGGGTTCGTCCAGAGCGTCGTAACGGGCGTACTTACCGCCAGCGGTTCGCCATTGCGATCGGTAATCAGGCCGCGGTGCGCCGGGATCGGAATATGCCGCACACTGCGAGCATCACCCTGCCCCTGCAGGAAGGCACGATCGATCACATGCAGATCGACGATGCGCCAGGAGATGGCACCGACCATCAAGGCGAGCAGGCCCAACACTACCCGGAAGCGCCAAGGATAAAGTGCGCCTTCGAGCTTCATCATGGCGCCACCATCCGAATTTCCGCTGGTTCGGGAATGCGCATGTTCAGCTGCTCGCTCGCCAGCGACTCGATCCGGTTGTGCGCTGTCCAGGTACTTTGCTCGAGCACCAGACGCCCCCACTCAGCCTGCGCCTTGTCGCGCACGCTCAACTCGGCATACAGCTGATTGAGCAGCTGACGATTCCAATGAGCGCTGTAGGAAACTGCTACAGAGGAAACCAGAACCCCCAAGAACAGCAGAAGCATCAGGAGGCTTCCACCAGGTAGAGGCTTGGCGTAGAGACGGCTCACTTCAGCTTCTCCGCCACGCGCATGACGGCGCTACGCGAGCGTGGGTTGGCCTTGAGTTCTTCTTCCGAGGCGTACTGAGGTTTGCCAAGCAGCTTCAGGCGCGGCTCGAAGGCGGCCAGACGAATCGGCAGGTCGCGCGGCAATTTGTCCGCCTCCCCCTTGGCGTGCTTGCGCATGAACTGTTTGACGATCCGGTCCTCCAGCGAGTGGAAGCTGATCACCACCAGACGGCCACCCACGGCCAGCGCCTCGAGCGCCGACTCAAGCCCGCTCTCCAGATCCCCCAATTCGTTATTGACGTGGATACGGATGCCCTGAAAAGCACGAGTGGCCGGATTCTTGCCCTTCTCCCAGGCCGGGTTGGCGGCACTGAGCACTGCAGCCAGATCGGCGGTACGCTCGAAGGGTTTCTCCTGGCGCCGCTGCACAACCGCACGCGCCATACGCCTGGCAAACCGCTCCTCGCCGTAATCCTTGAGTACCCGGGCGATTTCTTCTTCAGTGGCGCTGGCAATCCACTGCGCAGCACTGACGCCGCGATCTGGGTTCATCCGCATGTCGAGCGGACCATCGTTCAGGAAGCTGAAGCCGCGCTCCGGATCATCCAACTGAGGGGAAGAGACGCCGAGATCCAGGAGTACGCCGTCCACTTTCCCCTGCAAGCCGCGTGCGCCGACCTCATCCCCCAGCTCAGCAAAGCTGCGCTGCACAATGACAAAGCGGCCGTCATCGGCCGCCAGCGCTTGACCCGCTGCGATGGCTTGCGGGTCTTTATCGAAGCCCAGCAAGCGCCCGTCGGGGCCGAGCTTTTCAAGAATCAGCCGACTATGCCCGCCACGCCCAAACGTGCCGTCCAGATAACAGCCATCCGCACGCAGGGCGAGAGCCTCTACTGCTTCATCGAGCAGTACGGTGATATGGCGGAAGCTGCTGATCGTACTCACAGGATTAAGTCACGTAGTTCGCCCGGCAGACCGCCAGGCTGTTTAATTGCCATGAGGTCCGCCTCGGAAATCGCATTCCAGGCATCCTCATCCCAAAGTTGAAATTTGTTCAGTTGACCGACCAGCATCGCCCGCTTATCCAGCCGAGCGTACTCTCGCAGCCGCGGCGGAACCAGAAAGCGGCCGGCACTATCAAGCTCCAGGTCCACGGCATTGCCGATCAGCAGGCGTTGCAGGCGGCGAGTTTCCTCGCGCAGAGAGGGCAGCTCCCGAAGCTTCGCTTCGATGAGCTCCCATTCAGGCAGGGGGTAAACAGTCAAGCAGGGGTCTACAGCGTCGATGGTCACGATGAGCTGCCCAGCACAACGCGACACGAGCTCATCGCGATACCGACTTGGCATCGCAAGGCGCCCCTTTGCGTCGAGACTGATGGCGTTGGCTCCGCGAAACACGGCTGCGCTCCCCCTTTGAGTGGCTTTCCCTGCCTATAACTCCCACTTTTACCCACTTCACACCACTTCTGCACACTATAGGAATGCGCCCACCCCACAGTCAAGGCGGGCAAAAGGGGAAAACTCCTTACAGGACGGCAATTTAGCGAGCAAAGAAGGGGATTGGGGAGGGATTATCGGAAGCGAATCAAAGGTAAAGTTCAGCCAGCTCAAGAAGCTGAATTTCAAACTTAAAGTAGTTTGTTAAGAGTAAGATCTTTTCGGTATTTCAACGACATGAAACGGAGCGAGGCAGATTTAAAGCGGGAGGAAGAGAGGAGAGTCGATCTGTAAGCCGGGTTCTGTCGTGGACAGTCATTCATCTACGGCTGCCATCACTGACAGCCTTTAGCAACCTACCCGAATCCGACGCGGGCCGCGCCAAGGATTCCTATTTGGTCTTGCTCCGAGTGGGGTTTACCTAGCCACGAACTGTTACCAGACGTGCGGTGCGCTCTTACCGCACCTTTTCACCCTTACCGGCGCTTACGCGCTTAGGCGGTTATTTTCTGTGGCACTTTCCGTAGGCTTGCGCCTCCCAGGCGTTACCTGGCACTCCGCCCTATGGAGCCCGGACTTTCCTCCCTCTCAAAATCGTTAAACGAAATGAGACAGCGACTGTCCGATCGACTCTCCGCTGCCAAGGTTAACGGCAGGCAGCACGAAGAACAAGCTCACGGATCGGATTGTCGCTCCAACGCGGCCTGGTAGAGCAGGTTCTTGCGAACCCCGGTGATTTCAGCTGCAAGCGCGGCCGCCCGCTTCACTGGCATTTCACCCAACAGCAGATCGAGCACACGAAGCGCTTCAGCACTCAGGGCACCTTCGCCTTCGGGGGCCTGCCACCCCCCCACCAGAACGACGCACTCACCGCGCTGTTGATTAGAATCCGCAGCCACCCATTCGCACAACTGATCCAGCGAAGCACCCTTGATGGTCTCGAATGTCTTGGTCAACTCCCTGGCCAGTACCGCAGGCCGCGCATCACCAAACACTGCACGCATTTCCTCGAGCGACTCAAGCAGGCGATGCGGTGCCTCATAGAAGATCAGGGTACGAGGCTCTTCCTTGATCTGCTCTAGCCGCCCTCGACGGGCTGCGGCCTTGGCGGGGAGGAAGCCCTCGAAAATGAAGCGATCCGACGGCAACCCGGCCACTGACAGTGCGGCGACAACCGCGCAAGCGCCGGGAACCGGGACAACCGGAATCCCCGCCGCCCGAGCCTGGCGCACCAGATGAAACCCCGGATCGGAAATCAACGGTGTTCCGGCGTCGGAGATCAATGCAACATCCTCCCCTGCCTGCAGCCGGGCAAGAAAACGTCCACCTTGATCGCGCTCGTTGTGCTCGTGGCAGGCCGCCAGCGGTGTCTCGATCCCGAAATGCTGAAGCAAGCGAATCGAGTGCCGAGTGTCTTCAGCCGCTATCAATGCAACCTCGCGCAGGACTCGCAGTGCCCTGGCACTGATATCGTCCAGATTACCAATCGGCGTTGCGACCACGTAGAGGGTGCCTGGCGCACTACCAAGAGCAGAGGAAAGAGTCACGAGACACCTCAGAAAATACTGAAAGCGCGCATTGTAGCCCGATTCACAGCAGCAACATCGCGCCCCATCAAGGGCTTGGGTACAATCCGCAACTTCTTTCAACGAGTATCGGGACCGATAAATGATCGCCTGCCTGCGTCCGCTCTCCGCCCTCTGTCTCGCCGGCTTGCTTGCTGCATGCGCCAGCTCGCCTTCGTCCAGCCTCGGCGAACTGCCTCGCACGCCGCAGGCCAGCGTCGAACAGCTACTGCAGCAAGCAAGCGAGAGCAAACCTGAACAGGCCGCTCTGCTGCGCCTTTCCGCTGCCGACCTCGCCCTTCAACAACAAGACATCGGTCGCTCAGCACGAATCCTGGAGCAGGTGCCGATGGAAGGCCTCAAGCCCGCCCAGCAGATTTTTGCCAGCACCCTGACCGCAGAACTGGCAATGGCCCGCAACCAGCCCAAGAGCGCGCTCAAAGCCCTGTCACATCCAAGCCTCGAACGCCTCGCCGAACTTCCCGCCGAGCAGCAGGCACGCACTCAACTGGTGCGCGCTCGAGCACTTGAAGCTGACGGCCAGACACTGCCTGCGGCCCGCGAGCGAGTATTCATCGCCCCGCTACTGAGCGGCGAGGCCGCCACTTCCAACCACGAAGCAATCTGGGCCCTGGTCTCGAGCCTACCCGTCGACCAACTGCAGGCCAGCGACCAGACCGACCTGGCAGGATGGCTGGAACTTGCGCGCCTGACCAAAACCTCAGCAACACTCGTGGAACAACAGGCAGCCATTGATAAATGGCGCGAGCAGAATCCTGATCACCCTGCCGCCAAGCAACTGCCCCAGCCCTTGGGCAAGCTGAAGGAAATCGCGGGACAACCATTGACCAAGATCGCCCTCCTGCTACCACAGGAAGGTCAGTTAGCATCCGTGGGACGCGCGCTGCGCGATGGCTTCATTGCCGCGCACTACCAAGCACAGCAAGGTAACCAACCACAGCCGAGCATCAAGCTGTATGACAGCTCCAAGATGACCTCGCTGGATGAGTTCTATCGCCAGGCACAGGCCGACGGCATCCAATTGGTGGTTGGCCCGCTCGAGAAGCCCCTGGTCAAACAACTCAATGCCCGCGAGCAACTCCCCATTACGACCTTGGCCCTGAATTACAGCGATGCAGGCCAGGAAGGCCCCGCGCAGCTATTCCAATTTGGCCTTGCCGCTGAAGACGAGGCCCGTGAAGCAGCCCGACGCGCCTGGGCAGACGGCATGCGCAGCGCCGTAGCCCTGGTGCCCCGCGGCGAATGGGGTGACCGCGTCCTCAAGGCCTTCCAGCAGAGCTGGCAAGCTGAAGGCGGTCGCCTAATTGCAGCCGAACATGTTGACCAGCCTGTTGCGCTGGCGCAGCAGATCGCTGACCTGTTCCAACTCCGCCAAAGCGAAGCACGCGCGAAGCGCCTGCAGAGCACCCTCGGCACGCCGGTCGCAGCACATCCGACCCGTCGCCAGGATGTCGATTTCATTTTCCTCGCGGCGACGCCCCAGCAAGCCCAACAGATCAAGCCGACACTGGCCTTCCAATACGCGGGCGACGTTCCTGTCTATGCGACCTCGCATCTTTATGCTGCCGGCAGTGACCAGTCCCAGTACCTTGACCTGAATGGCATTCGCTTCTGCGAAACGCCGTGGCTGCTGAACGGCAGCGACCCGCTACGCCAGCAAGTGGGAACCCAGTGGCCGCAAGCCGCCGGCAGCCTAGGCCGCCTCTACGCCATGGGTGCCGACGCATACCGGCTTGCGCCACGCTTGACGCAACTCAAGGCTCTTCCGGAGAGCAAGATCGACGGCCTCTCTGGCACCTTGAGCCTGAACCCGGCGCAACGAATTGAACGGCAACTCCCCTGGGCCGAATTCCGCGACGGCCAGGTACAACGCCTGGAAGACAGCGACTCTTGACTGAGAAACGCGCACGCGGGCAAGCGGCTGAATCGCTTGCCCGCCGCCACCTTGAAGCAAATGGACTGCGTCTGCTGTCCCAAAACTGGCTGTGCCGTCGCGGAGAGCTCGATCTGGTCATGCTCGACGGCGATACAGTAGTATTCGCTGAAGTCCGCTACCGGCGACATGCTGGCTGGGGCGGCGCCCTCGAGAGCGTCGACGCCCGCAAGCGCGAAAAACTGGCATACGCCGCTCAGCAGTTCCTCCAGCAGGAACCCCGCTGGGCAAGATACCCTTGTCGATTTGATGTGGTCGCCATCGACTCAATGGACGGCGACACACCCCCGCGACTGACCTGGCTGAAAAACGCCTTCGACACCTGATCGGTCGCCCCACTGAAGGTCTTACCCGATGGACATGCAACCCCGTATCCGCCAACTCTTCCAGGCCAGCATTGACACAAAGCTGCAAGCCATGGAACTGCTGGCCCCGCATATCGAGCATGGCAGCATGGTGATGGTCAATGCGCTGCTCAACGAAGGCAAGATCCTGTCTTGCGGCAACGGTGGCTCAGCAGGCGACGCTCAGCACTTCTCTTCGGAGCTGCTCAACCGCTTCGAGCGCGAGCGGCCGAGCCTACCGGCACTGGCTCTGACCACCGATAGCTCGACCATCACCTCGATTGCCAACGACTACAGCTACAACGAAATCTTCTCGAAGCAGATTCGCGCCCTGGGTCAGCCCGGAGACGTCCTGCTGGCAATCTCCACCAGCGGCAACTCCGCCAACATCATCCAGGCCATCCAGGCTGCCCATGACCGGGAGATGGTAGTGGTCGCCCTGACCGGCCGCGACGGTGGAGGCATGGCTTCCCTGTTGCTGCCAGAAGATGTCGAGATCCGCGTGCCGTCAAAGGTCACCGCACGAATCCAGGAGGTTCACCTGCTGAGCATCCATTGCCTCTGCGACCTGATCGATCGTCAACTGTTTGGGAGTGAAGAATGATCCGTTCCCCCCTGATTCTCGCCGGCCTAGCCCTCTGCCTCGCGCTTTCCGGTTGCGGAGGACGCACCATTGGCAAGACCATAGATGACCAGTCCACCCCCTCCAAGGTAAGGGCCAAGATCGACGCAGCCAGCCCGGACCTCAAGACCAATTCGCATGTCGTGATCGCCAGCTACAACGGCGTTGTCCTGCTGGCCGGCCAAACACCGCGCGCCGACCTCAAGAACCTGGCGGAGCAGGCTGCCCGTAGCGCTCAAGGCGTACGCCGAGTACACAACGAACTCCAGGTGCTGCCACCCTCCTCATCACTTGCGCGCCTGAACGACAGTACCATCACCACCAAGATCACCACCCAATTGCTGGCGGACAGCAACGTTCCCAGCTCGCAGATCAAAGTGATCACCGAGAATGGCATCGTTTATTTGCTGGGCCTGGTAACCCGTCAGGAAGCCGCTTTGGCGACCAGCATCGTCCAGAACGTTTCGGGCGTGCAGAAGATCGTTCGGCTCTTCGAATACACCAACTGATTGCTGGATCTAACAAAAAAGGCGATCCCAAGGATCGCCTTTTTTGTTTACTTGACCACCTTCAGGCTGGGTCGGCCAGTGGGACGGGATGGCTCACCACCACTCGGCTCACCGCCGGACGGGCCGCCATCCTCAGGGTCCGGATCATCATCAGGAATTGGCGGCTCGAGATCGAAGACCATGCCCTGACCGTTCTCCCTGGCGTAAATTGCCATCACAGCCGCCGAAGGAATATACAGATTGTGGGCAATGCCCCCGAAACGACCTTCGAAGCTCACCGCCTCGTTATCCATGTGCAAATGACGAACTGCAGTTGGGGAAACGTTGAGCACAATCTGGCCATCGCTGGCATAGCCTGACGGAACCCGAACATCGGCATGCTCGGTGTTGACCAGGAGGTGCGGGGTGCAGTTGTTGTCCACGATCCACTCGTAAAGTGCACGAACCAAGTAGGGACGACTGGAGTTCATCGGACTCTCCTCAGCGCATTTCGCGCTCTACAGCAGACAGGCTGGTCTGAAAACTGTCTCGGGCGAACTGGCGCTCCATGTAGTCCAGCAACGGCTTGGCTGGGCGCGGCAGCTCGATACCCAGCACAGGCAAACGCCAAAGTATCGGCAGAAGACAGCAATCCACCAGACTGAAATCTTCACTCAAGAAGAAAGGCTTGTCCGCAAACAAGGGCGATACGCCCGTCAGACTCTCTCGCAATTCCTTGCGGGCAAGCGCCTTTTCCGCATCCTTGGTGCGCGGATCGAGGATCCGGTCCACCAGCGAGCACCAGTCACGCTGTACGCGATGAATCAGCAGACGACTGTTCGCTCGAGCCACCGGATAGACGGGCAGCAGCGGCGGATGAGGATAACGCTCATCCAGGTACTCCATGATGACCGTGGACTCATAGAGCGCCAGATCACGATCAACCAAGGTCGGCACACTACCGTAAGGGTTGACCTCGGCGAGCTTCGGCGGGCAACGACCCTGTTCAACGTTGATGATCTCGGCGCTCACACCCTTCTCTGCGAGCACGATACGTACACGATGGGAATAGTGGTCGGCAGGGTCGGAGTAACAGGCCAGCCTGTTGATTGCGGCCATGGCACCCTCCTCACTTGGGGATATTCAGGGGGCAGAAAGACGCGCGCGCCCACTAAGGGGCGCGCGCTTAAACAACGCTGCAGCAACTGATCAGTGAACGTCCTTCCAGTACTCACGCTTGAGCAGGTAGGCGAACACGAAGAAGAAGGCCAGGAAGAGCAGTACATAGGTACCAACGCGCTGACTTTCCAACTTGACCGGGTTGGCCGAGTAAGCGAGGAAGGTCACCAGGTTCTGGATCTTCTCGTCGAACTCAGCCTCAGTCAGCTTGCCGGTTTTCGGCAGGACAGTCAGCTGATCGCATGCTTCGTGAGTGATCGGAGCACCGGTCAGCGGATCGAACTGCTTCTTGCCACCATCAACCACCTGAACCTGCTTGCAACCTACAACCTGACGCCCCTGCAGGCCGACCAGCACGTTGGGCATGCCCACGTTCGGGAAGACCTTGTTGTTCACACCCCAGGGACGGGTCGGATCTTCATAGAAAGCACGCAGGTAGCTGTAGAGCCAGTCGGTGCCACGCACACGAGCCACCAGGGTCAGATCGGGCGGAGCAGCGCCGAACCAGGCCTTGGCGTCATTGGGTTGCATGCCGACCTTCATGTGATCGCCAATCTTGGCACCGGTCAAAACCAGGTTCTCCAACATCAGCTCTTCGGAGATACCCAGGTCCTTGCCCACCCGCTCATAACGCTGGAACTTGGCGCTATGGCAGCCCATGCAATAGTTCGCGAAGGTACGCGCTCCGTCCTGCATGGCAGCCTTGTCGGTCAGGTCGATGTCGACCTTGTCCAGATGCACTTCTCCACCGCCGGAGGCAAAGGAAAGAACCGGCAGAGCGGCAATCACAAATGCAGCAAATAGCTTTTTCATCAGCCCGTCACCCTTTCCGGAACCGGTTTGGTTTTTTCCATCCTGGTGTAGAACGGCATCAGGATGAAGTACGCGAAGTACAGGATGGTGCACACCTGCGACAGCAACGTACGGCCCGGGGTCGGCGCCAGAACACCCAGCACGCCAAGGATGACGAAGGAGATGCAGAATACCACCAGCCAGATACGGCTCAGCCAGCCCTTGTAGCGCATGGACTTGACCGGACTGCGGTCCAGCCACGGCAGTACGAACAGAATGGCGATGGCGGCGCCCATGGCGATAACGCCCATCAGCTTGTCCGGAACAGCACGAAGGATTGCGTAGAAGGGAGTGAAGTACCACACCGGCGCAATGTGTTCAGGCGTCTTGAAGGGGTTGGCCTGTTCAAAGTTCGGCTTCTCGAGGAAGTAACCGCCCATTTCCGGGAAGAAGAACACCACAAAGCAGAACACGAAGAGGAATACTACGACGCCGACGATATCCTTGACGGTGTAGTACGGATGGAACGCGATGCCATCCAGCGGGATGCCGTTCTCGTCCTTCTTCTTCTTGATGTCCACGCCGTCAGGGTTGTTGGAACCCACTTCGTGCAGGGCAAGAATGTGCAGAACAACCAGGCCGAGCAAGACGATTGGCAGCGCAATTACGTGCAGAGCGAAGAAGCGGTTCAGGGTAATACCAGAGATCAGGTAGTCACCACGGATCCACTGGGTCAGGTCTTCACCTACTACCGGAATCGCACCAAACAGCGAGATGATCACCTGCGCACCCCAGTAGGACATCTGGCCCCACGGCAGCAGGTAACCCATGAAGGCTTCAGCCATTAGTGCAAGGTAGATCAGCATGCCGAAGATCCACACCAGTTCACGAGGCTTCTGGTAGGAGCCGTAGAGCAGGCCGCGGAACATGTGCAGGTAGACCACGATGAAGAATGCCGATGCACCGGTGGAGTGCAGGTAGCGAATGATCCAGCCGTACTCCACGTCGCGCATGATGTATTCGACGGAGGCAAAAGCCTCCTCAGCGGACGGAGTGAAGCTCATGGTCAACCAGATACCGGTCAGGATCTGATTGACCAGCACCAGCAGTGCGAGAGAGCCGAAAAAGTAGAAGAAGTTGAAGTTCTTCGGAGCGTAATACTTGCTCAGATGGTCTTCCCACATCTTGGTCGCGGGGAAGCGCGCATCGACCCATTCCATGAATTTGCTCATTACGCCTTCTCCTGGTCCACACCGACGACGATGACGTCATCCGACTCGTACGAGTAAGGCGGCACCGGCAGGTTCATCGGGGCTGGCTGCGCCTTGTAGACGCGACCGGCGAGATCGTAGCGAGAGCCGTGGCAAGGGCAGAAATAACCCCCCACCCACTCAGCACCCAGATCAGCCGGCGCAACTTCCGGACGGAACGACGGCGAGCAACCCAGGTGAGTGCAAATACCAACCAACACCAGGACCTCTGGCTTGATCGAGCGAGTTACTGGATCCACGTACGCCGGTTGCACCGAAGCCTTGGACTCCGGGTCCGCCATGCTGTCATGGATCTTGCCGAGATTCGCCAGGATTTCCTCGGTACGACGCATGATAAATACCGGTTGACCACGCCATTCAGCAACGATCTGCTGGCCAGCTTCGATCTTGCCAATACTCACCTTGACCGGTGCACCGGCGGCCTTGGCCTTGGCACTGGGCAGCCATGACCCCACGAACGGGACCGCAGCCCCCACCGCTCCCGCCGCACCAACCACGGATGTGGCCGCTACGAGGAAGCGACGCCGGCCTGCATTCACGCCGTCATTGCTCATTCAGTCGTCTCCCATCAGCTTTATTGGCCTGTTTTCCAGGCCTCTACTAAGTAAAAATCGAGCCGCGCAAAAAATTCGCCAAATGGTAAAGAAAACCCCCCCTGCTGACAAGGTAATAGCCGGATACAAATATGGCGAAACCCTTGATTGGCGGGGCATTTGGACATGCGACATGCTGTCGCAGCTAATAATTATCCGCGCATAAAAAAACGCCCAGCTGATAACAGGCTGGGCGTTTTCTTGTAAGCGCAAATTAACGCTTGGAGTACTGCGGACGCTTACGCGCTTTACGCAGACCGACTTTCTTACGTTCAACTTCACGAGCATCGCGAGTTACGTAGCCGGCCTTACGCAGCGGGCTGCGCAGGGTCTCGTCGTACTCGATCAGAGCGCGGGTGATACCGTGACGGATAGCACCAGCTTGACCACTTACACCACCACCGACAACGGTGACGTAGATGTCAAACTTCTCGACGGTCTCAGTCAGCTCAAGAGGCTGACGCACGACCATGCGAGCGGTCTCGCGGCCGAAGAACTGATCCAGGCTGCGGTTGTTGATGGAAATCTTGCCAGTACCCGGACGCAGGAAGACGCGAGCGGTAGCAGTCTTACGACGGCCAGTGCCGTAGTTTTGAGTCGCCGACATAATCAACTTATCCCGTTAAATCTTCAGTTCTTGGGGCTGCTGAGCGGTGTGCGGGTGAACAGCACCCTTGTACACCTTCAGCTTGCGATACATGTCGCGGCCCAGCGGATTCTTCGGCAGCATGCCTTTGACCGCGGTCTCGATCACGCGCTCAGGGGCCTTGGCAATCAGCTTCTCGAAGTTGATTTCCTTGATACCACCCGGGAAGCCGGAGTGCGAGTAGTACATCTTGTCGGTAGTCTTGGCACCGGTCACACGCACTTGCTCAGCGTTGATGACGACGATGTAGTCGCCAGTATCAACATGCGGAGTGTATTCCGGCTTGTGCTTGCCACGCAGACGGCTGGCAATTTCAGTGGCCAGACGACCCAGGGTCTGACCTGCAGCGTCGACGACATACCAGTCGCGCTTAACAGTTTCCGGTTTTGCAGTAAAAGTCTTCATTCGCTATAGCCTCAGGGGCCGCCCTGAAAATAAGACGGCGGATCTTACTGAATAGTGCTCGCCTTGACAAGGTCAAGACAGCCGGAAACAGACGCTATCGGGGGCTCGGGTCAGCGCGTCCGCTACGGCAGGGGTTTCGGTGGGCTAGGCATCCCCACCTTCTTCCTTCGCGAGCTAGGCATCCCCGCAAAGAAAGCCGCCGAATTATGCCGATTGCAGGAAAAATATCAACCTGATTTGATGCGTCCTTCAACGATGCAAGGAGGTACTTATGGAATTTCGCCAACTCGGACGCACCGAACTGAAGGTCAGCAGCCTTTGCCTGGGCACCATGACCTGGGGGGAGCAGAACAGCGAAGCAGAAGCCTTTGCGCAGATTGCACGCGCCAAGTCTTACGGCATCAACTTCATGGATACCGCCGAAATGTACCCCGTGCCGCCACGCAGCGAAACCTATGGCGCCACCGAGACGATCATTGGCAACTGGTTCGCCAGACACCGAGACCGGGCCGACTGGGTTCTCGCCAGCAAGGTTGCCGGCCCCGGCAATGGTATAAGCCATATTCGCAACGGTGCCCTGAAGCACAACCGGCAGCACATCGTCGCAGCGCTGGATGCTAGCCTGAAGCGCCTCCAAACCGACTGGATCGATCTGTATCAACTGCACTGGCCAGAACGCAGCACCAACTTCTTCGGCCAACTCGGTTACCAGCATCAGGAGCAGGAATTCACCCCGCTGCAGGAAACGCTCGAAGTTCTGGCCGAACAGATCAAAGCAGGAAAGATCCGCCACATCGGTCTATCCAACGAGACGCCCTGGGGCGCGATGAAATTCCTCCAACTGGCCGAACAGCTAGACCTACCCAAAGCGGTATCGATTCAGAATCCATACAACTTGCTCAACCGCACCTTCGAAATTGGCCTGGCCGAGGTCGCGATCCGCGAGCGATGCGGCCTGCTCGCTTACTCGCCGATGGCATTCGGCATGCTCTCCGGAAAGTACGAAAACGGCGCCCGCCCGGCGAATGCACGGATCACCCTATTCAGCCGTTTCACCCGCTACACCAATCCGCAAGCGCAGTCGGCCTGCTCTCGCTATGTCCAATTGGCCCACGAACACGGGCTCGACCCGGCGCAGATGGCCCTGGCGTTCGTCTCCACCCAGCCTTTCGTGACCAGCAACATCATCGGCGCCACCTCCCTCGAACAACTGGAAGACAACCTCCGAAGCAGCGAGCTGAAGCTTTCGGACGCCGTGCTAGAAGGTATCTCAGCCATTCACAAGGCGCAGCCGAACCCCGCCCCCTGAATGAAAAGACCCGGCGATTGCCGGGCCTTTTTGGGCTCACCCCGCCTAGAGCGAACGAGCGATGATTTCCTTCATGATTTCGTTGGTACCGGCGTAAATACGCTGCACTCGCGCATCAGCCCAGGCACGGGCCACTGGGTATTCCCACATGTACCCATAACCACCGTGAAGCTGCACGCACTCGTCGAGCACCTTGCACTGCAGGTCAGTCCCCCAGTACTTGAGCATCGCCGCAGTCGGCACATCCAGCTTGCCCTGCAAATGCAGCTCCAGGCAACGATCAACGAAGACCCGACCGACCTGGATTTCGGTCGCCATTTCCGCCAGCTTGAAGCGGGTGTTCTGGAACTCGGCGACAGCCTTGCCAAATGCCTTGCGCTCCCGCGTGTAATCCAGCGTCCACTGAAGCGCCGCCTCAGCCGAGGCCAAAGCCCCGACGCCCACAGTCAGGCGCTCCTGAGGCAGCTCCTGCATCAGATAAGCGAAGCCCATGCCAGCCTGGCCCAGCAGGTTCTCCTTAGGCACACGTACATCCTGGAAGAACAGTTCAGAGGTGTCCTGGGCTTTCATGCCCACCTTTTCCAGGCGCTTGCCCTTGGCAAAACCTGGCATCCCAGCGTCCACCAGGAACAGGCTGGTGCCCTTGGCCCCTGCCTTGGGGTCTGTCTTGGCGACCACGATCACCAGGTCAGCCAGGAATCCGTTGGTGATGAAGGTCTTGGAACCGTTGATGACGTATTCGTCGCCATCCAGCACCGCCGTGGTTTTCACACCCTGGAGATCCGATCCGGCCCCTGGTTCGGTCATCGCAATGGCGGTGACCAGCTCGCCACTCACAAGCTTGGGCAGGTACTTCTGCTTCTGCGCCTCAGAACCGTAATGAAGGATGTAAGGCGCGACGATATCGGAGTGCAACGAGAAGCCAATGCCGGTCAGGCCGAGCCGGCCGATCTCCTCGATCACCACGGTGCTGTAGAGAAAGTCTGCGCCCATTCCGCCATAGGCTTCGGGGATGTGCGAGCAGAGCATGCCTGCTTCACCAGCCTTGTTCCACAGTTGGCGATCGATATGGCCGTCCTTCTCCCACTGGTGGTGGTAGGGAACTGCTTCCTGCTCGAGAAATTTGCGCACGCTATCGCGGAAGAGTTCATGGTCGGAGCTGAACAGGGTTCTCGGAATCATAGCGCCACCTTCGATGGACAGGAGTTGAGTGAGTGGGAAGGCCAAGACTCTAGGCCAGTCATCTCTCACTCACACTGGACACTTAGGACAAAAAATAAGACGATCCAGCCGCAAAATGACCGTTTTCCCCTAACAAGAATAATCCCATGACCAATCAGCAGCCCCCCACCCTCAGGCGGGTGAGCATCCTCGCCCTCGACGGCGTATTTGCCTCTACCCTGATGCAAGCCAAGGATTTCTTCCATATGGCTAGCCTGCGCTTCGGCAAGCTGCAAGGCCAAGGCCTGACGCCCGCGTTCGAGACCCGCCTGGTCAGTCCCGATGGCCAACCCGTACAAAGTTTCAGCGACGTACGACTACCGGTCGATGGCGACCTGGACCAGGCCGACATCATCATTCTTCCCGCCTTTTGGGGCGACTTCGACGCTCTAAATGCCCGCTACCCGCAGGTCAGCGAGTGGCTGCGCCAGCGCCATGCCGCAGGCACCGCCATTTGCGGCGAGGCCACCGGGGTTTTCTGGATGGCCCAGGCTGGCCTGCTCGACGGCAAGGAAGCGACTACCTACTGGCGCTTCTTTCGCGAGTTCGCGGAACGCTTCCCCAATGTGCTCCTTAACCAGGAGAAGCACCTTTCCGATGCTGATAACCTTTACTGCGCGGGCGGGGTTACCTCGGCCTGCGACCTCTACATCTACCTGATCGAACGCTTCTGCGGCGCCAACGTCGCCCAAGCCGTCGCGCGGGACATTCTCTATGAGGTTCAGCGCAACTACATTCCCGGACGCATCGGTTTCGGAGGCCAGAAGCTACACCACGACATGACCATCCTGCAGATCCAGCAGTGGCTGGAAGAGCATTTCGCCGACAAGTTCCGCTTCGAGGATGTGGCAAGGGAGCATGGCATGAGCATCCGCAACTTCATGCGGCGCTTCCAGGCTGCGACAGGCGACAAGCCGCTGCATTACCTGCAAAGGTTACGCATCGAAACAGCGAAGGGGCTGCTCTCGGCAACGCGAAAGAGCATCAAGACCATCAGTTACGAAGTGGGCTACGACGACGCCAGCTTCTTCGCACGACTGTTTCGCCAGCACACTCAGCTATCGCCAAACCAGTATCGTCGCCAGTTCCAGCACAAAAGGGATTGATACCGCTATCCCAACGGAGTACGCCCGGACGGGCCACCCCGGCCCCACGCCAGCCCGGCGCGAGGGACCAACAAGGAAAGGTCCATCACCATGCGCGCTATCTCATTGCCCTGCTGACCGTCTGCAGCCTGACCGCTGCGGCGGACGACACCTGGAAACCCTGTCCCTTCGATCAGAGCACCCAAATGAAAAAGACCGCCCAAGGGCAGTCTTTTTCGCATGCACATCTCAGGGCCTGTGCGGTCTGGAGAGGAACTCGTGGGACTGCATTTCCAGCAGGCGACTCAACGTCCGCTGGAACTCGAAGTTCAACCGACCACCGCTGTAGAGATCCTTCAACTCCACTTCGGCGGAAATGATCAGCTTCACGTTGCGGTCGTAAAACTCATCCACCAGGTTGATGAAACGACGCGCCATGTCATCCTTGGCAACGCCCATCTGCTCGACGTTGGCGAGGATCACCGCATGGAATATCTTGCCCAGTTCGATGTAGTCGTTCTGGCTGCGCGGGCCGTCGCAGAGTTCGCGGAATTCGAACCAGGCCACGTCCTCACAAACGCGCACAGCACGAATCTCGCGATTCTCGATCATCAGGGCTTCGTTTTCCTGAGCCATGGTGCAATCCGGCAGCAGGCTCTTGAAGCTCTTGCTCAGGCTGGCTTCGGCCTCAGTGTCCAGCGGCCAATGGAACAACTCTGCCTGTTCCAGGGCGCGCAGGCGATAGTCCACGCCGCTGTCGACGTTGACGATCTCGGTGTGCTCCTTGAGCAAGGCAATGGCCGGCAGGAAGCGCGCACGCTGCAAGCCATCCTTGTAGAGACCGTCCGGGACGATGTTTGAGGTCGCCACCAGGCTGACGCCGTTCTTGAACAACTCCTCCAGTAGCGTCGCCAGAATCATGGCGTCGGTGATATCGGAGACGAAGAATTCGTCGAAGCAGATGACCCGGGCCTCATCGGCAAAGCGCTTGCCAATGATGGTCAGCGGGTTCTTCTCGCCCTTGAGGGTTTTCATCTCCTCGTGGACGCGCTTCATGAACCGGTGGAAGTGCGTGCGCATCTTCTGCTTGAAGGGCAGCGCATCGAAGAAGGTGTCCACCAGGTAAGTCTTGCCACGGCCAACGCCGCCCCAGAAGTACAGGCCCTTGACTGGCCCCTGGCGCTTCTTGCCGAACAGGCTGCCGAGCAGGCCGGGCTTGTTGCGGTCATCGGAGATCAGGTCGTCGTACAGGCGCTGCAAATGGCGGACGGCAGTTTCCTGCGCGGCATCGTGAAAAAAGTCCGGCCGCTTGAGATCGGCCTGGTAGCGCTCGAGGGGAGTCATGATCGGTAGCAAGGCAACGAAAAACGGGGCCGTCACTTTAGCGACGCCCCCTCGGATTGGCAATCGGCCAGCGTCGCCGGCCGTACGAAAGACAGTTATTCCTGGGGTGCAAGGACCATGTGCAGGCGCTGGATGGCTGCATCGCGCTCCGCCGGGTCGGCGAAGGATGGGCTCAGCGCCACCTGCTCGCCGTCCAGCCACAGGCCGAAAGCATCGCCCTCGACACGCAGATCCAGCTCGGAATCCGCTTGCAGGCGCTTGCTGACCTGGCCGGCCGCCTTGCCATCGGCAAATCCCTTGGACAGCAGCAGCTGCTCGCCATCCGCATCCAGCAGACGGAAGCGGAAGCTGCCATCGTCCTCGCGGAAGCTGACGAAACGCGCGCTCTTGACCGCCTTTTTCTTACCAGTCTCAGCGCTCTGCACGCTGGAGCGGAACGAGCGCAACCCAACGGCCTCACGCAGTTCGCCAAGGAAGGGCGTGGCGATCTTGCGGGCCTTGGCTGCGCCGGCGAGCAGGATGTCTTCCAGGTCTGCAGGACGCTCGATCAGCGCGCGATAGCGCTCGCGCGCTTCGCCCAACTCATTGTCGAGCAGTTGGAACAAGCGCTGCTTGGCTTCGCCCCAAGCCAGGCCGCCCAGCAACTCGGCTCGGAACTCCGCGAGCTGCGCAGGGGTTGCGAAGGCCTGGTACAGGGTGAACAAGTGCGAGTTGTCCGGATCCTTGGGCTCGCCGGGCGCGCGCGAGTCGGTGACGATGCGGGCGATGGAATCCTTCAACTGCTTGGCATTGCCAAACAGCGGGATGGTGTTGTCGTAGCTCTTGGACATCTTGCGACCGTCCAGACCCGGCAAGGTCGCCACTTCTTCTTCGATCACCGCCTCGGGCAGAGTGAAGAACTCACGCCCAGCCCCGAACAGGTGGTTGAAGCGCTGACCGATATCGCGGGCCATTTCCACGTGCTGGATCTGGTCACGCCCTACCGGCACCTTGTGCGCATTGAACATCAGGATGTCTGCCGCCATCAGCACCGGGTAGCTGTAGAGGCCCATGGTGACGCCTGCATCCGGGTCTTCGCCATTCTCCAGGTTCTTGTCCACCGACGCCTTGTAGGCGTGCGCCCGGTTCAGCAGCCCCTTGGCGCTGACGCAGGTGAGCAGCCAGGTCAGTTCGGGGATCTCCGGGATGTCGGACTGACGGTAGAAGGTCGCCTTGTCGGTATCCAGCCCGCAGGCCAACCACGTGGCGGCGATCTCCAGGCGCGAACGCTGGATGCGCAACGGGTCGTCGCACTTGATCAGCGCATGGTAATCAGCGAGGAAATAGAAGGAATCGACGTCGTTGGAACGACTGGCAACGATGGCCGGACGGATCGCGCCCGCATAGTTGCCGAGGTGTGGCGTACCGGTGGTGGTGATGCCAGTGAGGATACGAGTAGTCATGGTGTTCGCTTGTCGGACTGCAATCGGAATCAGAGGCGTGGCAGGACCAGATCCTTGAGATCGGTCAGCTTGCCATGAAAGAAGTGCCCGCATTCTGCCACTTTCAGAAGCTCATGGGGACGAGCCAGGCTCGCAGACCAGTCGTAGACAGCCTGCGGACTGACAACCTCGTCGGCATCGGGCTGAATCACCGCCAGTTCGCCTCGTTCAGGCAAGGGATGGTCGCCATTCAGGCGCATGACCGCCGGTGCCACCATGAATAGCTGCGGCACCTCGACGCCTTGCTGCTCCAGGCGTCCGGCCAGGCTGGCAGCGACAAATCCCCCGAAGGAAAAGCCGAACAGGATTAATGGCAGTTCTGGACGCCGGGCGCGGAGCCAATGGGCGGCTGCCTCCGCGTCGTCTACCTCGCCAGTGCCCATGTCATGACTCCCCGCACTGGTCCCGACTCCCCGGTAATTGAAGCGCAGGGTGCTATAACCAGCGTCACGGGCGGTACGCTGCAAGGTGGAAACCACCTTGTTGAGCATAGTTCCGCCCTGCACCGGGTTAGGATGGCAGATCAGAGCCAGGCCCTTGGCCTCGGACAGATCGAGATGCAATGCTTCGAGTTGGCCACAGGGACCATCGAGCAAAATAGGATTTTCGCGGATCAACAACGGTTACTCCGTGACCCCGGTCCGGGTCGACTCGTCTTGGATTAGCACAACAGGGCTTGCGTCGCGGTATACAGCGCGGACTCGAGCCGTTAACGTAAAGCAAAGCCGCTTATAGAGGAAGGACTCGTGGAACAGTCGCTCACCGTCTGGTTGTTACCAGCCTTCGCCCTGCTCGCCGGTATCGGCATCGGATTCCTGATCGCCCGCCTGGCGCCCAACGCTGCCCCGACAAGGACGCAACGTCAGCTGGATGAACTGCAGGAACGCTTCGATACCTACCAGAGTGAGGTGGTCACCCACTTCAACACCACCGCCAGCCTGGTCAAGAAACTTACTCAGAGCTACCAGGACGTACAGGAGCACCTCTCCGAGGGCGCAACTCGCCTGGCCCTGGACGAACTGACCCGTCAACGCCTGCTGGCCGCCCTGCACGCCGACGAGGCCGCCAGCCCGCGCGAGCGACTGACCCCACCCAAGAGCAACGAGGCGCCGAAGGACTATGCGCCCAAAGCTCCGGACACCCCCGGCACCCTGGACGAAACCTTCGGCCTCAAAGGCAAGTACTGAATCCCAGGTGGCGAAGACGGCTTGCCGGAACCACCAACCTGAAGCCCAACAAAAAGCCCCGCAAACGCGGGGCTTTTTACTGCCTTGCCGTTTAGATCGCGCCACGCGTGCGGAGCAGGTCCAGCACCTGTTTGACGCCCTCTTCCACCGAAGTGGATTGGGTGTCGATCACCAGGTCGGCATCCAGCGGGACATCGTAGGGGAAGGACTCGCCAGGGATGTTGTCCTGGCCAGCCGCATAGAGCCCCTGCGGGTCACGTTCACGGCAAGCCTGCGGCGACGCCTGGACATAGACGGTAATCAAGCGCTCGGCACCGAGCAGCGCCTTGGCCTGCTCCCGCCCCTCAGCATCCGGAGCGACAAAGGCTGCCAGCGTCAGAAGGCCAGCTTCATTGAACTGACGGGCGACATGAGCGGCGCGGCGCCAGTTCTCAGTACGTCCAGTACGATCCTGTGGCAAGCCCTTGTTCAGGTCATGGCGCAGGTTCTGACCGTCAAGAACGTAGACCGCACGGCCCATGTCGAACAGCTTGCGCTCGACCGCGTAGGCCAGCGTGCTCTTGCCTGCACCAGAGAGACCGCTGAACAGCACGGTGGCAGGCTGCTGGCCGAAGCGGGCAGCGCGCTCGTCGCGGGACACGTGGGCTAGCTTGCCGTGGTGGCCACTGACATTACGCCCGGCCAGCGGATCAGCAATGATCATGCCGGCGCCGACGGTACCATTGGTCAGGCGATCGATGACGATGAAGGCACCGGTTGTGCGGTTCTGCTCGTAGCCATCGAGGGCGATGGGCGCATCCAGGCTGACCTTGACCTTGGCGATCTCGTTCAGCTGTAGGTTGCTAGCCGAAGTCTCCTCCAGGGTGTTCACATCCACCTTGTGAGCAATGCTCGGGATGGAACCCGGCACGTAGCTGGTGGCGCGCTTGATGTCGTATTTCTTGCCCGGCAGCATCGGCTCCTCGGACATCCACACCAGCATGGCCTCGAAACCATCGGTAACCACTGGGAGGTTGTCGGCGTGCACCAGCATGTCGCCACGGGAAACGTCGATCTCGTCTTCCAGGGTCAGAGTGATGGCCTGGCCCGGGCCGGCCTGCTCAAGCTCTCCATCGAAGGTGACGATGGACTTGACCCGACTGCTCTTGCCCGAAGGCAGCGCCACGACTTCGTCGCCCTTGTGCACGATGCCGCTGGCAAGAGTGCCGGCGAACCCGCGGAAGTTGAGGTTCGGCCGGTTTACGTACTGCACAGGGAAGCGCATGTCGTTGAAATTGCGATCGCCGGCGATCTCGACGGTCTCGAGGATCTCCATTAACGGCTTACCGTCGTACCAGGGCGCACGCTCGCTGCGATTGACCACGTTGTCGCCCTTGAGGGCAGACATCGGCACGAAATGAATCGAGGTCGGAGCCAGCTTGATGCGGTCGGCGAACTTCAGGTAGTCGGCCTTGATCTGCTCGAAGACGCCCTGATCGAAATCCATCAGGTCCATCTTGTTCACCGCCACGACGATGTGACGGATACCCAGCAGGGAAGCGATGAAGCTGTGGCGGCGGGTTTGCGTCTGCACACCGTAGCGGGCATCGATCAGGATGATTGCAAGATCGCAGGTGGAGGCGCCAGTCGCCATGTTGCGGGTGTACTGCTCATGACCGGGGGTGTCGGCGATGATGAATTTGCGTTTGGCGGTGCTGAAATAGCGGTAGGCCACGTCGATGGTGATGCCCTGCTCACGTTCGGCTTGCAGACCGTCTACCAGCAGCGCCAGGTCGACGTCGTCGCCGGTGGTGCCGACCTTCTTCGAGTCGCGGGTAATGGCTTCCAGGTGATCTTCATAGATCATCTTGGAGTCGTGCAGCAGGCGCCCGATCAGGGTGCTCTTGCCGTCGTCAACGTTGCCGCAGGTAAGGAAGCGCAAGAGTTCCTTGCGCTCGTGCTGGGCCAGGTAAGCGAGGATGTCCTGGCTGATCAGATCGGATTGATGGCTCATGGTGCGGAATCCTTAGAAATAACCCTGACGTTTCTTCTCTTCCATCGAACCGGCCTGGTCGTGGTCGATGACACGGCCTTGGCGTTCGGATGTGCGGGTCAGGAGCATTTCCTGGATGATTTCCGGGAGCGTGGTAGCGCTGGACTCCACCGCGCCGGTCAGCGGGTAGCAGCCCAGGGTACGGAAACGCACCATCTTCTTCTGGATGCCGGCCTTCTGCTCGTCGCTGAGGTGCTCGAGAATGCGCTCGTCATCGATCATGATCAACGCGCCATTCATCTCGATGACTTCCCGCTCGGCTGCGAAGTAGAGCGGCACGATCGGGATGCTTTCCAGGTAGATGTATTGCCAGATGTCCAGCTCGGTCCAGTTGGACAGGGGGAAGACGCGGATCGACTCGCCCTTCTTCACCTTGCCGTTGTAGACGTTCCACAGCTCCGGACGCTGGTTCTTCGGGTCCCAGCGGTGCTTGCTGTCCCGGAAAGAGTAGACGCGCTCCTTGGCACGGGATTTCTCCTCGTCACGACGGGCGCCACCAAATGCTGCATCGAAGCCGTACTTGTCGAGCGCCTGCTTCAGACCCTCGGTCTTCATGACGTCAGTGTGCTTCGCGCTGCCATGGGTGAAAGGGTTGATGCCTTGGGCGACGCCTTCCGGATTAACGTGGGTAATCAGGTCAAGACCCATTTCGCTGACCATCTTGTCGCGAAAACGGTACATCTCCTGGAACTTCCACTGGGTGTCGACATGCATGACCGGGAACGGCAGCTTGCCTGGAAAGAACGCCTTGCGTGCCAGGTGCAGCATGACGGCGGAGTCTTTACCGATGGAATAGAGCATCACCGGGTTGTCGAATTCGGCGGCCACTTCACGGATGATGTGGATGCTCTCCGCCTCCAGCTGTTTCAGGTGCGTCAGTTTATCGAGCATGGCTACTCACGAAGTCTTTCTGATACGACGGCCGGCGGGCCGTGGACGAAGCGGCACTCTAGCACAGCCCCTCCTTCTATTGAGGGGCCGATTTAGAACGAAAAGATCTAGTGATATGCCGGCCGGATAGAAGCCTGCCGGCAGCCGCTACACAGGATTCGGACAGTCGATGAAGAGGTGTTCAAGAGCGAAACGTCGGGCCAGATAATCGCCCAACGCCTGAATGCCGTAGCGCTCGGTAGCATGATGGCCCGCGGCGATGAAGCTGATGCCATTCTCCCGTGCGCTGTGAAACGTCTGCTCCGACGCCTCACCAGTCAGGTACAGGTCGACGCCCGCGGCAATCGCCTGATCGATGTAGCTCTGGCCACCGCCCGTGCACCAACCGACCCGACGGATCATCTGCGGCCCTTCCACCAGGAGCGGCTCCCTGCCCAAGACAATCCGCACCTTGCGGGCAAAGTCGCTTGCCGTCATCGGCTCGACCAGCGACCCGACAAGACCGACCGTGCGCGGGTTTTCTGGATCCAGCGGCCCTTCGACGACGATGTCCAATTGGCGCGCCAACTGCACGTTGTTACCCACCTCGGGATGCACGTCCAGCGGCAGATGGTAGGCCAGCAGGCTGATGTCATGGCTGAGCAGCGTCTTCAAGCGACGCTGTTTCATCCCCACCACCCGCGGGTCCTCGCCCTTCCAGAAATAGCCATGGTGCACCAGCACCACATCAGCCTCCGCCTCGACTGCGGCATCCAGCAGGGCCTGACTGGCCGTGACGCCGGAAACGATGCGACTGACCTGCGGTCGCCCCTCGACCTGGAGTCCATTGGGGCAGTAATCCTGGATACGCGAAGCGTTGAGATAGCGCTCGGCTTCCTCCACCAGGGTGTTCAGGGCGATGGCCATGCACATTCCTCACAAGCTATTACTGGCGTCTGCTTTTTGGCAGGCGCCTCCGTATAATGGCGCCACCTTAAGGGGCACCTCGGCCCCTCGCAACCCTCAGGACTCTTCCCCGATGCTCAAGGCCCTGCGTTTTCTTGGCTGGCCCCTGCTTGTCGGCGTGCTGGTGGCACTGCTGATCATCCAGAAGTACCCGCAATGGGTCGGCCTGCCCACCCAGGAAGTGCACGTACAGGAAGCCCCCAGCTTCAGATTCAACCGACAAGGCCCTGCCTCCTATGCGGACGCGGTGAAAAGCGCCTCTCCCGCCGTTGCAAACCTCTACACGACCAAGATGGTGAGCAAGCCGGCTCACCCCTTGTTCGAGGACCCACAGTTCCGCCGTTTCTTCGGCGATAACCTGCCACGCCAACGACGCATGGAGAGCAGCCTCGGCTCGGCTGTGATCATGAGCCCGGAAGGCTACCTGCTGACCAACAACCATGTCACCGCGGGAGCCGACCAGATCGTGGTCGCACTCAAGGACGGGCGCGAAACTTTGGCTCACCTCGTTGGCAGCGACCCAGAAACCGATCTGGCCGTACTCAAGATTGACCTCAAGGACCTGCCCTCGATCACCCTTGGCCGCTCCGATGACATCCGCATCGGCGATGTCGCCCTGGCCATTGGCAACCCCTTTGGCGTTGGCCAGACGGTGACCATGGGCATCATCAGCGCCACCGGACGCAACCAGCTTGGCCTGAACACCTACGAAGACTTCATCCAGACCGATGCCGCCATCAACCCAGGCAACTCCGGCGGTGCCCTGGTCGATGCCAACGGTGACCTGATTGGGATCAATACCGCCATCTTCTCCAAGTCCGGCGGCTCCCAGGGCATCGGCTTCGCAATTCCGACCAAGCTGGCACTGGAGGTGATGAAAGCCATCGTCGAGCACGGCCAGGTCATTCGTGGCTGGCTGGGCATCGAAGTACAACCGCTGACGCCCGAACTCGCGGAGTCGTTCGGACTGGAAGGCCGTCCCGGCATCGTGGTGGCTGGCATCTACCGCGACAGCCCTGCACAGCGGGCCAACCTGCAGCCAGGCGATATCATCCTGAGCATCGACGGCGAACCTGCCGGAGATGGACGCCGCTCCATGAACCAGGTCGCACGAACCAGGCCCGGCGAGCAGGTCAACATCCTGGTCATGAGAAATGGCAAAGAGCTCGAACTTGCAGCCGAAGTCGGCGTGAGACCCCCACCGAGCAGTAACGGCGGCAACTGACATTCTGAAACGGGCCCTGGCCTCAGTTCGCCGACAAGCAGTGCATCAACAAGGGGCAGTCCCAGGTGCCGGATGCCGTAACCTCGATTCACACCTGGAAGTACAGCCTGGCCACCTACCAGCCAGGCTGCCGCAGTTCAGCAAGCTGCGGCTAGTGCTCCTGCCGGAAGTCGACCCGCTCGATGTGGGTCCGGGCGAACCACTACCGGCCAGGGCGCTACGGAACGGCAAGCCTGCGGCCGACATCGAGTTGATCGGAGACTATCGCTGCGAAGCTGACACGGACAGTGCCAAGGCTGATGAGCAATGACGCACCAGGATCCTGGCGCGCAATGCGAACCTCAATATCATCGCCACTCAAGTCGCCACCCCGGACACGCCAAAAGGCGAGAACGTGTGCGAGCAAAGCCTGTTCAGCTCTCTGGCCTTCCTCGGGGCTCCGCACCACGAGTAATGGGACACGGGAAAAGAAAAAGCCGAGGCGGTAACCCGCACTCGGCTTCTCTTACTCCTGTCACACTTATCGCGTGGCCAACGCATCCAGCAGCGCCTGGTTCTGCTCGGGCGTTCCGATGGTGATGCGCAAGAACTGGGCAATACGCTCCTGCTTGAAGTGGCGGACGATCACGCCCTGCTCCCGCAATCCGGCAGCGATACCGGCTGCATCTTTCTGCGGGTGTCGGGCGAAGATGAAGTTGGCAGCCGATGGCAGCACCTCGAAGCCCAATTTGCCGAGCTCTGCAATCAGGTGTTCACGGCTGTCGATGACCTTGCGGCAGGTGGCGTCGAAGTAGACCTTGTCCTCGAACGCAGCTGCAGCTCCGACGATGGCCATGCGATCCAGCGGATAGGAGTTGAAGCTGTTCTTGATGCGCTCCAAGGCCTCGATCAGGTCCGCGTGCCCCACCGCCAGACCTACGCGCAGGCCCGCAAGGGAGCGCGACTTGGACAACGTCTGAGTCACCAGCAGGTTCGGATAACGATCCACCAGGCAGATTGCGCTCACACCGCCGAAGTCGATGTAGGCCTCATCCACGACCACCACCGAGTCGGGGTTGGCTTGCAGCAGCTTCTCGATGGCCTCGAGCGGCAGCAAGCAACCGGTTGGGGCGTTCGGGTTGGGGAAGATAATCCCGCCATTGGGACGCTCATAATCCTCGACGCGGATCTGGAACTGCTCGTCCAGCGGCATCGCCTCGAAGGGGATGCCGTACAGACCGCAGTAGACCGGATAGAAGCTGTAGGTCACGTCGGGGAACAACAGCGGCCGGCCGTGCTGGAACAGGCCGTAAAAAGCATGGGCCAACACCTCGTCGGAACCGTTACCGACGAACACCTGACTCGGCTGCACGCCGTAATAGTCGGCGACCGCGTGCTTGAGGCGGTCGCTGTTCGGGTCCGGATAGAGGCGGAGGCTCTCGCCCACTTCCGCCTGCATGGCGGCAATCGCCTTGGGCGAAGGTCCGTAGGGGTTCTCGTTGGTGTTCAGCTTGACCAGGTTGGCGATCTTGGGTTGTTCGCCAGGTACGTAGGGCACCAGGTCCTTGACGAAGGGACTCCAGAACTTGCTCATGTTCACTCCCCCTTGATCCGGTATTCGGCGCTGCGCGCGTGAGCGGTCAGCGACTCGCCACGCGCCAGTACCGAAGCAGTCTTGCCCAACTCGGACGCACCATCGGCCGAGCAGAAAATGATCGACGAGCGCTTCTGGAAGTCATACACGCCCAGCGGCGAGGAGAAGCGCGCAGTGCCGGACGTCGGCAACACGTGGTTGGGCCCAGCACAGTAATCGCCCAGCGCCTCGGCAGTGTAGCGGCCCATGAAGATGGCACCGGCATGGCGAATCTGCGGCAGCCACGCTTGCGGATCGGCTACCGACAACTCCAGGTGCTCGGGGGCGATGCGGTTGGCCACTTGGCAAGCCTGGGCCTGGTCAGCCACTTGGATCAGCGCGCCACGATTCTGCAGCGAAGTGCGAATGATCGCCTCGCGCTCCATGGTCGGCAGGAGCTTGTCGATGCTGGCGGCAACCCGATCAAGGAAAGCTGCGTCCGAGCTGACCAGGATCGCTTGGGCATCTTCGTCGTGCTCGGCCTGGGAGAACAGGTCCATGGCGATCCAGTCCGGATCGGTCTGGCCGTCGCAAACCACGAGGATCTCCGACGGGCCGGCAATCATGTCGATACCCACCTGGCCGAACACATGGCGCTTGGCGGTGGCGACATAGATGTTGCCTGGTCCGACGACCTTGTCCACCTGCGGCACGCTCTCGGTGCCATAGGCCAGCGCAGCCACGGCCTGAGCGCCACCGATGGTGAAGACGCGATCGACGCCTGCTACACAGGCAGCGGCCAGGACGATCTCGTTGATCTCCCCACGCGGCGTCGGCACCACCATTACCACTTCAGCAACACCAGCAACCTTGGCCGGGATCGCGTTCATCAGCACGGAGGACGGATAGGAAGCTTTCCCGCCCGGCACATAAAGGCCAGCGCGGTCCAGCGGCGTGACCTGCTGGCCCAGCACGGTGCCGTCGGCTTCCGTGTAAGTCCAGGAGTCCTGCTTCTGCTTTTCGTGGTAGCTGCGCACCCGTGCAGCAGCAGTTTCCAGCGCCTTGCGCTGCTCGACGGTGATGCGCGTCAGGGCAAGCTCAAGGCGCTCGCGGGGCAGGATCAGGTCGGCCATCGAAGTCGCTTCGACACCATCGAAACGCTGGGTGAACTCGACCACGGCGGCATCGCCACGCTCGCGGACGGCCTGAATGATCTCGAGCACACGCTGGTTGACGGCTTCATCGGATACGCTTTCCCAGCTCAGCAGATGATCCAGGTGTCGAGCGAAGTCCGGATCAGCGGCATTGAGTCGGCGAATAGCGATAGGAGCGGTCATAGCGGGCCTCATGAATGGCAAATACTCGGGCGCCGCTAGAGTAGCAAGCCCACCGTGCGGGCACCCGAGAATATTGGCTATGACACGGATAGGCGCGTGCGGCTCAGGGCCGCACTTATTGTGTCAGCTGGGGTGTCGAGACTCGACTGCGCCGCGCAGGACATCGATCAGCGCCTGGATGCGCGCGTGCTGCATCTTCATCGAAGCCTTGTTGACGATCAGTCGCGAACTGATGGTGGCGATCAGCTCCTGCGGCTCCAGACCGTTAGCGCGCAGGGTGTTGCCGGTATCGACGACGTCGATGATCTTGTCGGCCAGACCGACCAATGGCGCCAACTCCATGGAGCCATAAAGCTTGATCACATCAACCTGGCGCCCTTGCTCGGCGTAGTAGCGCTTGGCGATATTGACGAACTTGGTGGCCACGCGCAGGCGCCCCTTGGGCTCGGAAGCTCCGATAGCACCCGCTGTCATCAGCTTGCATTGGGCGATTTGCAGGTCCAGCGGCTCATAAAGACCCTGACCGCCGTATTCCATCAGCACGTCCTTGCCGGCAACGCCAAGGTCGGCCGCACCATGTTCGACGTAGGTGGGAACATCGGTGGCACGAACGATCAACAGCCGGACATCCTCCTGAGTGGTGGGGATGATCAGCTTGCGGCTCTTGTCCGGATTCTCGGTCGGCACGATGCCGGCTTCGGCCAGCAACGGCAGGGTGTCGTCGAGAATACGGCCCTTGGACAACGCGATGGTGAGCATGGAACTGGATATCCTTGGCTACGGCCCGATTCGGGCCTGATGCAGAGGCGACATGGCTGGCCTGACCCGATAAGCCTAGGCCAGGCCTGCGGCCACCTTAACCCGGCACGCGACGGATCTTGGCGCCGAGCAACTGCAGTTTTTCCTCGATGCACTCATAACCACGATCGATGTGGTAGATGCGGTCGATGAGGGTATCGCCTTCGGCAACCAGACCAGCGATCACCAGGCTGGCGGAAGCCCGCAGGTCGGTGGCCATGACCGGGGCGCCCTTGAGGCGCGGCACACCGGTAACGATTGCGGTGTTGCCCTCGACGAGGATCTGCGCACCCATGCGGTTCATTTCATAAACGTGCATGAAGCGGTTCTCGAAGACAGTCTCGATCACAGCGCCGGTGCCCTCGGCGACAGCGTTGAGGGAAATGAACTGGGCCTGCATGTCGGTCGGGAACGCCGGATACGGGGCAGTTCGGATGTTGACCGCCTTCGGACGGTTACCCTTCATGTCCAGCTCGATCCAGTTGTTGCCGGTGTTGATGTGCGCGCCGGCCTCTTCCAGCTTGAGCAGGACCGCTTCAAGAATGGTCGGATCGGTATCCTTGAGCTTTACGCGGCCACCGGTAGCAGCTGCTGCCACCAGGTACGTGCCGGTTTCGATACGGTCAGGCATAACGTTATAGCGAGCGCCGCCGAGGCGTTTCACGCCATCGATGGTGATGGTGTCGGTACCCGCACCCTGGATCTGGGCTCCCATGGCATTCAGGCAGTTGGCCAGATCGACCACTTCCGGCTCACGGGCTGCGTTCTGCAGAACGGAACGGCCGTTGGCCAGTGCCGCGGCCATCATGATGTTCTCGGTACCGGTCACGCTGACGGTGTCGAAGACGAAGTTGGCGCCGCGCAGGCCGCCGGCCGGAGCCTTGGCCTTGATGTAACCGCCTTCTACGTCGATCTTGGCGCCCATGGCTTCCAGGCCACGGATGTGCAGGTCCACCGGACGCGAACCGATGGCACAGCCGCCGGGCAACGCAACTTCAGCCTCGCCGAAGCGGGCCACCATCGGGCCAAGTACCAGAATGGAGGCACGCATGGTCTTCACCAGCTCGTATGGTGCCACCAGGGTCTTGATGCTGCTTGCGTCGACTTCGACACTGAGCTTCTCATCGATCACCGGCTGCACGCCCATACGACCGAACAGCTCGATCATGGTCGTGATGTCGTGCAGGTGCGGCAGGTTGGCTACGGTCACCGGGGTATCGGCGAGCAAAGTAGCGGCCAGGATCGGCAGCGCGGAGTTCTTGGCGCCGGAAATGCGGATTTCGCCGTCGAGGCGTTGACCGCCAGTAATAATCAGTTTGTCCATAGTTCTCTCGGCAGCGGAGCTCAGGAGCGCTCGGCCCAGGCGGCCCGGCTGAAGAATTTCATGGTCACGGCATGGATGCTGCCATCGGCGATCCAGGCGTTCAGGTGTGCGTAAACCTGCTGTTGGCGCTTGACTGGGCTCAGGCCAGCCAACTCGTCACTGATCAGGTTCAATTGGAAGTTGCAGCCTTCACCTTCAACTTCCACCTGGGTACCTGGCAGTTTTGCCTCCAGGAGGCTTTTCACTTCTACGGCCTGCATGCTCAACCTCAATCGGCGCCCAACGCGCGCGGGTCGGCCATGATACAAAAAAGCCCTCCACCTGCGAACCCCGTACAAACGGGGTCAGACGGAGGGCTGCAAGACTTGTTCAGGCCTCTAACGGCAGAAGCTCGGTCAAATTCGAAACTTCAGCGATCTGCCGCATGTCGTCGGGCAGGCCGCGAAAGGCAAGCGTCTTGCCGGCAGCCTGAGCATCGCGCATGAATGCCAGCAGCAAAGCCAACCCAACGCTGCTGCTCTTCTCCACGCCCGAGAGGTCCACCAGTACGCGATCACCGGTGCTTGCGCCGATCAACTTTCCGCCCGCCTCACGCAACTGCGGGCCGGTATTGAAGTCGAGGACGCCCGCCAGGCGAAGCTCGCCTGGCGCGACCTGATCGATCCGGGCCTCACTCATTACTTTTGCCCACTGCTCGCTGGGCTTCTTCGGTTTCCTTGGCTTTGGCGACCACGTTGGCCCAGCCATCGATGGTCTTGTCCAGGTTGTTGCCATTCTTCTGCATGCTATCGGCGAACTGATCGCGGAACAGCTTGCCGATGTTGATGCCGTTGATGATGACGTTGCGCACCATCCACTGCCCCTGGATGCTCACCATGGTGTAGGAAACTGGGTAGATGGCACCGCTACGCCCGGTAACTTCCATGCCAACGCTTGCGCGCCCGGCATCATCCTCCCGGACATTGAGGACGCGGATATTCTGGTTGTCGTACTCCAGCAAGGCATTGCCATAGAACTGGATCAAGCTGCGCTTGAAGTTTTCCTGGAAACGCGCCATCTGCTCAGGAGTGGCATTACGCGAGTATTTCACGGTCATGATGCTGCGCGAGATGCCGTCGGCATCCACCACTGGCCCAAGGATTCGATTGAGCGAGTCGTAGAAGGCGTCTGGATTGCCGCGGTATTGCTCCTTGTTGGCCTTGAGGTCAGCCAGCAATTGCTCGGTGGTTTCCTGAACCACATCGCGCGGACCAGCAGAGGCGGTCGCGATCAAGGGGAGCGCTGCCAGCAGGACCAGCAGGCCGTTTCGCAGGGCTTTGAACAACATAGGTGTAATCCTCATTTGCTTTCTTTGTTGACCGTGTTCAGCAGGAACTTACCAATCAGATCCTCTAGCACCAGCGCCGACTGGGTGTCACGGATGGTTCCACCGTCCTTGAGCAACTCCTCATCGCCGCCGACGCTGAGGCCGATGTACTTCTCACCGAGCAGCCCGGCCGTCAGGATGGATGCCGTGGAGTCCGTCGGCAGATTGTCGACGCGCTTTTCGACCTCCATGGTGACCCGACCGGTATAGCTGTCGCGATCCAGGTCGATGGCCGTGACCTTGCCAATCGTTACACCGGCCATGGTGACCTTGGCTCTGACAGTCAAGCCGGCAATATTGTCAAAATGCGCATAAAGCTTGTAGGTATCGTCACTGGCGCCATAAGACAGGCCACTGACTCGCAGAGCCAGCAACATCAGGGCCAACATCCCAGCCAGAATGAAAAGGCCGACACCAATTTCCAAGGTGCGGATTTGCATCAGAAATCTCCAAACATCAAAGCAGTCAGGATGAAGTCGAGCCCCAGCACGGCCAGCGAGGCATAGACCACGGTTTTAGTCGTCGCGCGGCTGATCCCTTCCGAGGTCGGCTCGCAGTCATAGCCCTGGAACACGGCGATCCAGGTCACCACGAAGGCGAATACGACGCTCTTGATCACGCCATTCAGCACATCCTCGGTGAATTCGACACTGTTCTGCATGTTGGACCAGAAAGAGCCTTCATAGACTCCCAGCCAGTCCACCGCCACCATCGCCCCACCCCAGATTCCCACCACGCTGAAAATCATCGCCAGCAGCGGCATCGAAATGAACCCAGCCCACAAACGTGGCGCGATGATGTACTTCAGCGGGTCCACGCCAATCATTTCGAGACTGGAAAGCTGCTCCGTGGACTTCATGTTGCCGATCTCGGCGGTTAATGCAGAACCGGCGCGCCCCGCGAAAAGCAGCGCAGTCACCACCGGTCCCAGCTCACGCAGCAACGTCAGCGCCACCATCTGGCCAACGGCCTGCTCCGAGCCGTAGTCCACCAGGATGTTGTAGCCCTGCAGCGCCAGCACCATGCCGATGAAGACACCCGAGACGATGATGATTGCCAGCGACATCACGCCAACGGAAAAGAGCTGCTTGACCAGCAACTGGAACCCATTGCCAACACCAGTACGACCAAACAAGGCATGCAGCAGGAACAAGGTCGAGCGACCCAGTGCTTCCAGCACATCCAGGCCAGAGCGCCCAAGCAGGCCTATGCGCTCGAGTTGAGATTTCTTGCGCATCAGCGCCCCCCCAACAGATCGGAACGATAATCCGGCGCCGGGAAGTGGAAAGGCACTGGACCGTCCGGGATTCCCTTCATGAACTGCCGGACACGCGGGTTTTCGGAATTCATAAGTTCGTCTGGCGTACCCTGACCCAGCACCTCGGCATCCCCCACCAGGTAGATGTAGTCAGCGATGCTGGCCGTCTCGGCCAGGTCATGGGAGACCACGATACTGGTAATGCCCAGGGCGTCGTTGAGCAATCGAATGAGGCGAACCAGCACACCCATGGCGATCGGGTCCTGGCCTACGAAAGGCTCGTCGTACATGAGGATCTGCGGGTCGAGCGCGATAGCACGTGCCAAGGCCACCCGACGTTTCATGCCTCCGGACAATTCATCGGGCATCAGCTCGAATGCGCCCCGCAGGCCAACGGCCTGGAGCTTCATCAGCACGATGTCGCGAATCATCTCCGCGGGCAGGTGCGTGTGGACCCGCAAAGGGAACGCCACGTTCTCGAACACATCGAGATCAGTGAACAGGGCGCCGCTCTGGAACAGCACACCGAACTGCTTGCGCATGTCGAACAGCTCCGCCCGCGATAGCGTGGGCAGGTTCCGACCATTGACCCAGACTTCGCCGCTGGACGGCTTCAACTGGGCGGCGATCAAGCGCAACAGCGTGGTCTTGCCGCAGCCGGACGGCCCCATGATGCCGGTCACTTTGCCGCGCGGGATGCGGATATCGACATCTTGAAATATGCTGCGCGTGCCGCGCTTGAAGGTTACGCCCTTCAGCTCAACGGCATAGGCACTCTCGGCGCTCATCTGGACTCCTTGCGATACAGCCTCCCGGTCAGACGCCGCATCCCACCGCAAGGACACTGCGCCCACGACGGGCCGAATAAGGCGTGAACTATACCATCGCAGCAGTGCCCCTCCCAAGGCTGCTTGCGGTCTCCCTCGGCTTTGCGACGAGCTCGACGGCATTGGTGCGTGAGCAAAGCCGCCTTTGCCGCTATAATCCCGACCTTTTCCTTCGGCAACCGCACGCCCTACATGACCCAGTCCAGCGATCTGATCAAGTCCGCACAACGCACCATCCGACTCGAACGAGAGGCTATCGACGCCCTCCTCCCGCGAATCGACGCCGATTTCATCCGCGCATGTGAACTGATCCTCTCCTGCAAAGGCCGCGTCGTCGTCGTCGGCATGGGCAAGTCAGGTCACGTCGGAAACAAGATCGCCGCCACGCTTGCCAGCACCGGCACGCCGGCTTTCTTCGTCCACCCTGCCGAGGCCAGCCATGGCGACATGGGCATGATCACCACCGACGATGTGGTGCTCGCCCTCTCCAACTCGGGCTCCACCGCCGAGATCGTTACGCTATTGCCGCTGATCAAGCGTCTCGGGATCACGCTCATCAGCATGACCGGCAACCCCGACTCCCCACTGGCCAAGGCCGCCGCCGCCAAACTGGATGCGCGGGTAGCGCAGGAAGCGTGCCCACTCAACCTGGCGCCGACCTCATCCACCACCGCATCACTGGTGCTGGGCGATGCGCTGGCGATCGCCCTACTGGAAGCCCGCGGCTTCACCGCCGAGGACTTCGCGTTTTCGCACCCCGGCGGCGCACTTGGCCGTCGTCTCCTGCTCAAGGTAGAGAACATAATGCATGCAGGTGAAAGCCTGCCCCGCGTCGCCCGCGGCACCCCCTTGCGCGAGGCTCTGCTGGAAATGACCCGCAAGGGACTGGGTATGACTGCAGTTCTGGAAAGCGATGGCACGCTCGCCGGCATTTTCACTGACGGCGACCTGCGCCGAACCCTGGACAAAGGCATCGACGTGCGCCAGGCCAGTATCGATGAGGTCATGACTGTTCACGGCAAAACCGTACGCCCGGAGATGCTGGCCGCCGAAGCCCTGAAGATCATGGATGACCACAAGATCAACGTCCTGGTGGTGGTCGATGACTCCGACCGACCGACCGGAGCCCTGCACATCCACGACCTGACCCGCGCCGGGGTGATCTGATGAACAACCAGCTCCTGCAACGCGCCAAGGCTATCCGCCTGGCCGTTTTCGACGTCGATGGCGTGCTCACCGACGGACGTCTTTACTTCCTGCCAGATGGCGGCGAGTTCAAGACCTTCAATACCCTGGATGGTCATGGCATCAAGATGCTGATCAATTCGGGCGTGCGCACCGCCATCATCAGCGGCCGCAAGTCCCCGGTCGTCGAGCGACGCGCCCAGAACCTGGGTATCCAGCACCTCTATCAGGGCCGCGAAGACAAACTGGTCGTCCTGGACGAACTGCTTGCCGAACTGGGCTTGAGCTATGAACAAGTGGCCTATCTGGGCGATGACCTGCCCGACCTGCCAGTGATCCGCCGCGTCGGCCTCGGCATGGCCGTGGCCAGCGCGGACAGCTTCGTGCGCCAGCATGCCCACGGCGTGACCCAAGCCCGCGGTGGGGACGGTGCCGCCCGCGAGTTCTGCGAGCTGATCATGCGCGCCCAAGACAGCCTGGAAGCAGCCCAAGCCGCTTACCTCTGAGGCCACACCCATGTCCAAGAACCTTCGCCTCACCCTGATCCTGGCGCCCATTGCCGCGCTGCTGATCGCCTTGGGCTACTGGAACATCCGCCCCGAGAGCTTCATGGACAGAACGCCCAGCCCAACCGATGCAAACGCTATCGACTTCTATGTCGAAAACGGCAAGAGCACCCAGTTCCAGGCTGACGGCAAGCTCCACTACGAACTGACCAGCAAACGCCTCGAACATATCAAGGCGACTGATGTCACATTGCTGACCCAGCCTGATCTGCAGCTGTATCGCGGCACCGCCTATCCCTGGCATGTGCAGAGCGAGCGCGGCGAAGTCTCCCCTGGCGGTAGCCAGGTCGAACTGATCGATAGCGTCAGGATTGCACGCACTGACGCCAAGGGCCGCCCCACTATTCTCACCACCAGCCGACTGACCGTGTTCCCGGATGAGGAATTTGCGCAGACTCAGCAAGCCGTTAAAATCGAAGCGGCTAACGGGGTCACTACGGCGCAAGGAATGAAAGCGTACTTGAATGACGGCAGGATGCTCCTGCAGTCCAACGTAAGAGGCCAGCATGAGGTTCGTTAATACCCTCCCCCTACTGCTCAGCCTGGGTGCCGCACTCGGAAGTGCCGCTGCCTGGGCCCTGCCGACGGACCGCGACCAGCCCATCCGGGTCCAGGCCGACAGTGCCGAACTGGACGACAAGCAGGGCGTCGCGGTTTACCGCGGCGACGTCATCATCACCCAAGGTACCCTGAAGATCACCGGCGACACGGTGACCATCACCCAGGACTCCAACGGCGACATCCAGGTCTTCACGTCGGTCGGCAAGCCTGCCTATTACGAGCAGAAGCCGGCCGTCGACAAGGAGATCGTCAAGGCTTACGGCATGACCATCCAGTACTTTGCCAGCAATGAGCGCATCGTACTGATCGACCAGGCCAAGGTAATCCAGGAAGGCAATACTTTCGAAGGCGAGAAGATCGTCTATGACACCCAGCGTCAGATCGTGAATGCAGGGCGGGCCACCGGCACCAACGTCAGCACGCCGCGCCCGCGGATCGACATGGTCATCCAGCCCAAGAAAAAAGAGCAGAACGCGGGACAAGCACAGTAATGGCGACCCTCAAAGCCCAGCATCTGGCCAAAAGCTACAAGAACCGGCAGGTGGTACGCGACGTCAGCGTCTCGATCGATAGCGGCCAGATCGTTGGCCTGCTTGGCCCCAACGGTGCGGGCAAGACCACGTGCTTCTACATGATCGTGGGCTTGGTCAAAGCCGACCAGGGCCGGGTGCTGATTGACCATCAGGACGTCACCCACCAGCCCATGCACGGCCGCGCCCGCGCCGGTATTGGCTACCTGCCGCAGGAAGCCTCGATCTTCCGCAAGCTGAGCGTTGCCGACAACATCATGGCAATCCTGGAAACCCGCAAGGACCTGGACCGCGCCTCCCGTCGCAAGGAACTGGAGAGCCTGCTCCAGGAATTCCACATCAGCCATATCCGCGACAATCTTGGGATGAGCTTGTCCGGCGGTGAGCGACGCCGGGTGGAAATCGCCCGAGCGCTGGCCACGGCCCCGAAGTTCATCTTGCTGGACGAGCCCTTCGCGGGGGTCGACCCAATCTCAGTGGGTGACATCAAGCAGATCATCCACCACCTCAAGGCCAAGGGAATTGGTGTGCTCATCACGGATCACAATGTCCGCGAGACTCTGGATATCTGCGAGACTGCGTATATCGTCAGCGATGGCCAGCTGATCGCCGAGGGTGATGCCGAAGCAATCCTGGCCAACCAGTTGGTGAAGGAAGTCTACCTGGGCCATGAATTCCGTCTGTAGCCCGACAACCGATCTGTAAGGACGGGTTGCGAGAGCTAGGAAAATCCTTCAAGGTCAGGCATATAATTTGCTTCCTGGTGGCGCTTCGGCGCCCTGTAGTGGATGGCGCGTGAGCGCCGGCGAATAAGGTGCTAAGCCCCCTGCCATGAAACCATCGCTAGTCCTAAAGATGGGCCAGCAGCTGACGATGACTCCGCAGCTGCAACAGGCCATCCGCCTACTCCAACTGTCCACCCTCGATCTGCAGCAGGAGATCCAGGAGGCACTGGAATCCAATCCCATGCTGGAACGACAGGAGGATGGCGAAGATTTCGACACCTCCGACCCCATGGCTGAAGGCGAGCAACTGACCAACACCTCCACCCAGGAGTCCAGCTTCCAGGAATCCAGCGTCGAGGCTAATGCCGAAGCTCTGGAAGACGGCGAATGGCATGAACGCATCCCGAGCGAACTGCCAGTCGACACTGCCTGGGAAGACGTCTACCAAACCAGCGCGAGCAGCCTGCCTAGTAACGACGACGATGAGTGGGACTTCACCTCCCGCACGTCTGTCGGCGAAAGCCTGCAAAGCCATTTGCTGTGGCAGCTGAACCTCGCTCCGATGTCGGATACCGACCGGCTGATCGCCGTCACGCTCATCGACTGCATCAACAACGATGGCTACCTGGAAGAGTCGCTTGCGGACATTGCCGAAGCCTTCGACCCGGAACTCGAGATCGAGCTCGACGAGATCGAAGTGGTGCTGCACCGCATCCAGCAGTTCGAGCCCGCCGGCATCGGTGCCCGCGACCTGCGCGAATGCCTGCTGCTGCAACTGCGCCAACTGCCGGTGAAAACCCCCTGGCTGAGCGAAGCGCAACGCCTTGCGGGCGACTACCTGGACCTGCTGGGCAATCGCGACTACAGCCAGCTGATGCGCCGCATGAAGGTCAAAGAGGATGAGCTGCGCCAGATCATCGAATTGATCCAGGGGCTCAACCCGCGCCCAGGCTCGCAGATCGAGGCCAGCGAACCGGAATACGTCGTTCCCGACGTCATCGTGCGCAAGCACAACGAGCGCTGGTTGGTGGAGTTGAACCAGGAAGCCGTGCCACGCCTGCGGGTCAACCCCCATTACGCAGGTTTCGTCCGCCGCGCAGACTCCAGCGCCGACAATACCTTCATGCGCAACCAGCTTCAGGAAGCCCGGTGGTTCATCAAGAGCCTGCAGAGCCGGAACGAAACCCTGATGAAGGTCGCCACGCAGATTGTCGAGCATCAGCGTGGGTTCCTCGAATACGGTGACGAGGCAATGAAGCCACTCGTGCTGCACGACATCGCCGAGGCGGTAGGGATGCACGAGTCGACGATCTCCCGGGTAACCACCCAGAAATACATGCACACACCGCGCGGAATCTACGAGCTGAAGTACTTCTTCTCCAGCCACGTAAGTACTTCCGAAGGCGGTGAGTGCTCATCCACAGCGATCCGCGCGATCCTCAAAAAGCTGGTCGCAGCGGAAAATCCGAAAAAGCCGTTGAGTGACAGCAAGATCGCTGGTTTACTGGAAGCACAGGGTATCCAAGTGGCGCGTCGCACAGTCGCCAAGTACCGCGAATCCCTTGGGATCGCGCCTTCCAGCGAACGGAAGCGACTGATGTGAAGCAGAATTGAGCCACGCCAAAGTGTTCCGGTGGCAGGCCCGTTAGCCTGTCTCATATACACGGGCAATAAGGAGAAAGCGGTATGCAAGTCAACATCAGTGGACATCAACTGGATGTGACCGACGCCCTGCGCAACTATGTTGTCGAGAAGTTCGAACGACTGGAGCGCCACTTTGACCGCATCACCAATGTTCAGGTGATCATGCAGGTGGAGAAACTCAAGCAACAAATTGAAGCTACCCTTCACGTTGCCGGCGGCGAAGTCGTTGCCAACGCGGAGCACGAAGACATGTACGCCGCCATAGACCTGCTCACTGACAAACTTGATCGCCAACTGATCAAACACAAGGAAAAGCAGCTTCACCGCCAGCAGGGCGCCACGGCCCGCTGACCCTCCCCTATGATCCGACTTGAGCAAATCCTGACCCCCGGCCGTTCCCTCGTGAACGTGCCGGGCGGCAGCAAGAAACGCGTCCTCGAACAGATTGCCAACCTGGTCGCTCGCGACCTTCCCGAACTCGATGGTCAGGACATCTTCGAAAGCCTGGTATCGCGGGAAAAGCTCGGCTCCACGGGCTTTGGTAACGGTATCGCCATCCCCCATTGTCGGCTGACCGGCTGCAACTCGCCGATCAGCGCAGTGTTGCGCCTGGACGCCCCTGTAGACTTCGACGCCATCGACGGCGCGCCGGTGGACCTGCTGTTCGTATTGCTGGTTCCAGAAGCCGCTACCGATGAACACCTTGAATTGCTACGCCAGATCGCCAGCATGCTGGACCGCAGCGATGTTCGCGATCGCCTGCGCCATGCAACGGACAGCGCCGACCTGTACAAGGTAGTCGTGGACGTCCAGAGCGGACGCTAGGACTGTGCAATGCGCCTGATCATCGTCAGCGGCCGCTCCGGCTCGGGGAAGAGCACGGCTCTCCACGTGCTCGAAGACAACGGCTTTTATTGCATCGACAACCTGCCGGCAGGCCTCCTGCCCGAGCTTGCTGAGCGGGCGTTTCTGCACACTGAGCTGCTCGAGCCGAAAGTCGCCGTCTCGATCGATGCCCGCAACCTGCCGAGCCAGCTGAAACGCTTCCCCGAGTTGCTCGCTGAAGTCCGGTCGCGCTATATCCAGTGCGATGTTCTCTACCTAGACGCCGAAGACGAGGTACTGCTCAACCGGTTCTCTGAGACGCGCAGGCGCCACCCACTGACCGACGACAACCGCTCCCTGGCCGAAGCGATAGGTGACGAGACAACGTTGCTCGCCCCAATTGCTGACCTAGCAGACCTGCGCATCGACACCACCCGGCTCAACCTCTATCAGCTACGGGACAGCCTGAAGCTACGCCTGCTGAACCAGCCAGAACCGGGTACCGCCTTCCTGGTCGAGTCGTTCGGTTTCAAGCGCGGCATGCCAGTAGATGCAGACCTGGTGTTCGACGTGCGCTGTTTGCCGAACCCCTATTGGAAGCCGGAACTACGCGACCACTCTGGCCTGGAACAGCCTGTGGCCGATTACCTCGCAGCGCAGCCGGATGTCGAGGAAATGTACCAGGACATCCTTGCGTACCTGAACAAATGGCTGCCGCGTTTTGCCGCCAGCAACCGGGCTTATGTCACCATCGCCATTGGTTGCACGGGCGGCCATCATCGCTCGGTCTATGTTGCCGAACGTTTGGGCGCAGCCTTGAAGCCTACCTTGAAGAACGTCCAGGTTCGCCACCGCGACCTCAGCTAGAAGGATGAACGCCGCGATGCCCGCCTGTGAAATCACCATCATCAACAAACTGGGTCTGCACGCCCGAGCGGCCGCCAAGTTCGTTGGAGTTGCCGGGCGGTTTCCCTGCCAGATCCGCGTTGGCCGCTCACCGGAAAGCCTGGTTGATGGCAAGAGCATCATGGCCGTAATGATGCTGGCCGCGGGCAAGGGCACCCCGATCCACCTCCACACCGAAGGCGAGCAGGATCATGACGCCCTGGACGCGCTGGTGGAGTTGATCAACAACAGGTTCGACGAAGGGGAATAGGAAGCGAAAGCCGGCAAACCTTCGCCCCCTGCAATCAGTGGTACACGCTAGCTACCCGCTACCGTCATTCGCTCGATCAGTACCGAGCCAGTGCGAATGTTCCCGCGCAACTCCAGATCATTCCCCACAGCCACAATCTGGCGGAACATGTCCTTCAGGTTGCCAGCAATGGTGACTTCCTGCACCGGGAACTGAATCTCTCCGTTCTCCACCCAATAGCCGGCAGCACCGCGCGAGTAGTCGCCGGTGACCATGTTCAAGCCTTGCCCCATCAGCTCGGTCACCAACAGGCCCCGCCCCATGCGACGCAGCAGCGATGCCTGGTCTTCCTGGCCGTGGCTGACAAAGAGGTTATGCACGCCACCTGAGTTAGCGGTGCTCGGCAGGCCCAGCTTCCGGCCGGAATAGGTCCCCAGGATGTAGGACACCAGTTCGCCCTTTTCGACGAAGGGTTTGGCATAGGTGGCCAGCCCGTCATTATCGAAAGCTGCACTGGCCATGGCGCGCGGGATGTGCGGACGCTCATCCAGGATCAGCCACTCGGGGAACAGGCGCTGTCCGAGCGCGCCCTCGAGGAAAGACGACTTGCGATAGAGGTTTCCGCCAGAAATCGCCGAGAGGAAGCTCCCGAACAATCCCGTGGCCAACTCCGCCGCGAACAACACGGGCACTTCGCAAGTCGGTACCGGGCGGGCGCCCAAACGGCTCACAGTGCGTTCCGCAGCGCGGCGACCAATACTGGCAGGGTCCGCGAGCAGGGTACCCAGGCGATTGACGTCGTACCAGTAGTCGCGCTGCATCTGACCTTGGTTCTCTGCGATCATGACGCAGCTCAGACTATGTCGCGTGCTGGCATAGCCACCGACAAAACCATGACTATTACCATAGACGCGACAACCTTGATGGGTATTCAGAGTCGTGCCGTCTGCATTGCTGATCCGCGAGTCAGCCTCGAAAGCTGCCGTTTCGCAGATTAGCGCCTGCTCGACTGCCTGCTCCGGACTAATGGACCAGGGGTGATAAAGATCGAGGTCCGGGAGGTCACGCGCCATCAGCGCGGCGTCCGCCAAACCGGCGCACTCGTCCTCGGACGCATGCTTGGCAATGGCCAGGGCTGCGGCGACTGTCTCGCGAATCGCGTCTTCGCCGCTGGCCGAAGTGCTGGCCGAGCCCTTGCGCTGCCCGACATAGAGGGTGATGCCGAATCCCTGGTCACGATTGAACTCGACTGTTTCCACTTCACCCTGGCGAACCGTCGTGGAAAGTCCCTGTTCCACCGAAACAGCCACCTCGCACTCGCTGGCACCCTGGCGCCGAGCCTCGGCAAGAATACGCTCGACCCGTGCCTGCAGTTCCGGCAAGGCCTCTGGGCCGACCACTTCTACTTCACTCATAGCCACTCCAGTTCACAAAATCTTTTAAGCGAGGGGCGCACAAGCGCGTCCCCGCGATTTCCGCCCACAGGCGGCGCCAGTCGGGCCGGACAACGGGCGTCCGACTGGTTATCATGGCGGCGTTTCCCATTGGACCACCCCCATGTCTGAATTCTTTGACGACGACTTCTCCGGAGAGAAGAGTAAATCCCAGATCAAGCGCGAGCTGCATGCCCTGCAGGATCTCGGCGAGCGCCTGACCACCCTCAAGCCGGACGTACTGGCCAAGCTACCGCTGACCGACGCCTTGCAGAAGGCTCTGGCGGAAGCGCCCAAGCACAAGGCCCACATTGCCCGCAAACGGCACATCCAGTACATCGGCAAGCTGATGCGCGAACAGGACATCGATGCCATCGTCGGCCTGATCGACCAGCTCGACAGCTCCACTCGCCAGTACAACGAGCGTTTCCATGGCCTGGAGCGCTGGCGCGATCGACTGATCGAGGGTGGTGACGCGGCGCTTGAAAGCTTCGTCGCCGAATACCCCGAGACCGATAGACAGCACCTGCGCGGCCTGATCCGTCATGCCCAGCACGAAGCGGCCCACAACAAACCACCGGCAGCCGCGCGCAAAGTGTTCAAGTACATTCGCGACCTGGACGAAGCCAAGCGCGGACTGCGTTAAACCCATCAGGGGCCTTCATCAGGCCCCCGTCCCTCCTACCGTGATCGCATCGATCTTCAGCGTAGGCTGCCCTACGCCCACAGGTACCGACTGCCCATCCTTGCCGCAGGTACCAACGCCGCTATCCAGCGCCAGGTCATTGCCGACCATGGAGACTCGGCTCATCGCCTCAGGACCATTGCCGATCAAGGTCGCGCCTTTCACGGGTGTAGTGATGCGACCGTTCTCGATCAGATAGGCCTCGCTGGTGGAAAACACGAACTTGCCGCTGGTGATATCCACCTGGCCTCCACCGAGGTTGGCGCAGTAGATGCCCCGCTCCACCGATGCGATGATTTCTTGTGGATCGCTCTCACCGGCCAACATGTAGGTATTGGTCATACGCGGCATCGGCAAGTGCGCGTAGGACTCCCGACGGCCGTTGCCCGTGCGAGCCACACCCATCAGCCGGGCATTGAGTTTGTCCTGCATGTAGCCTTTGAGCACACCGTTTTCGATCAGCGTAGTGCACTGGGTAGGGGTGCCTTCATCATCCATGCTCAGCGAGCCGCGGCGGAATGCCAGGGTGCCGTCGTCGACGATGGTGCAGAGGCTCGAAGCCACCTTCTCGCCAATTCGTCCGCTATAGGCCGAGCTTCCCTTGCGGTTGAAATCACCTTCCAAGCCATGGCCGACCGCTTCGTGAAGCAGCACGCCAGACCAGCCGGCGCCCATGACCACAGGCAAGGTACCCGCCGGTGCGGGAACGGCTTCCAGGTTCACCAGCGCCTGGCGAAGAGCTTCGCGTGCGTAGCCCATGGCCCGGTCCTCCTGAAGGAAGTAGCGATAATCGGTGCGACCGCCGCCGCCATGACCACCGCGCTCGCGTCGACCATTCTGCTCGACGATGACGCTGACGTTGAATCGAACCAGTGGTCGTATATCGGCCCCCAGACTGCCGTCACTGGCGGCGATCAGGATTCGTTCCCAGACCCCGGCCATGCTGACGGTGACCTGCTTGATGCGAGGATCCAGAGCACGGGTCGCTGCGTCTACGTTCTTCAGCAGCTCTACTTTTTCCGCGCGACTGATGACCTCCAGCGGGCTGCTGGAATCGTACAAACGAGTCACCTGCGGCGTAGCGAACGCCTGAACCCGGCCCTCCTGGCCAGCCCGAGAGATCGAGCGGGCCGCCCGCGCAGCTTGGCGCAGCGCCTCGGCAGTGATCGCGTTGCTGTAAGCAAAACCGGTCTTCTCACCGGACTGGGCACGCACGCCCACACCTTGATCAAGGTGGAAACTGCCCTCTTTGACGATGCCGTCCTCCAGCACCCAGGATTCGGACACCTGCCCCTGGAAGTACAGGTCGGCGGCATCGATGCCCGGCCCGGCCAACTCACCGAGGATCGCCGGCAACTGCTCGATGCTGAGGTCACCGGGCGCCAGCAAGTGAACGCTGACGGCTAACAGAAGGTCGCTCATAACTTCTCCGTTCGCGCCGGCCCAGGAGTGGCCGGCGTCATGAATCGTCTATGGGTACTCACCGGCATGCGCTGACGTATCTCCGCCTGCTCCGCTGCATTCCGGCTGGCCAGCAGCACCGCCTCGCCCTGGGCCTGTTCGGCCAGTACCCGGCCCCAGGGATCAACGATGGCCGAATGGCCGAAGGTTTCACGTGGGCCGGGATGGACACCACCTTGCCCCGCTGCCAGCAGGTAGCACTGGGTTTCGATGGCCCGAGCTCGCACCAGCACCTGCCAATGGGCCGCGCCAGTCACCGCAGTGAATGCTGAGGGCGCGCTGATCAGCTCAGCACCAGCCTCGCGCAGTGCGCTGTAGAGTTCGGGGAAACGCAGGTCATAGCAAACTGTCAGTCCCAGCCGTCCAACGGGCGTATCTGACACGACCACGTCCGCGCCATGGGCATAGTCGTCGGACTCTCGGTAACGGCCCCGGTTATCGCTGACATCCACATCGAACAAGTGAATCTTGTCATAACGCGCAACCCGCTCCCCCTGCTCATCCACCAACAGGGAACAGGCGTTGGGTTTATCCTGCGGCCGCCGGTCAGGCGGCAAGGGCAGGGTTCCGGCCACTATCCACAGGCGCAGGTCCCGCGCCGCCTGCCTCAGCCAAGGCAGAATCGGCCCATGCCCTTCCGCTTCGGCCCGGCCCAGTTCGGTCAGGTCTCGTCGCCCCATGGCGCTGAAGTTCTCGGGCAATACCGCCAGGCGTGCACCACCTTCGGCGGCCTGCTCCAACAACCGGCGGGCACTGGCAAGGTTGGCCAGCACATCGTCCTGGCTGACCATTTGAATCACGGCAAGGGACATCGTGCGCTCCGACTGGGACATAAAGGGCATGCTAACCCAAGCGGCGGCAGCTCGCTTCAACGAGCTTTTTCAAAAGGCTTGATGAAGGTGATTTTGGGGTCCTTCCACGAACCTTCAACCCTGTACTGAACGCTGGCAACGCGCGCCACCCTGTCGCCCAGCAATTTGTCCACAACGAACAACGCTCCCCCAATGGCTGGCGCACCGACGATCAGCGCGGCCAATGGCAGGTTGTTGGTCACGGGCAGGGTGACCAGCAGATTGGCGTCGATGCGGTCACTGGCCAGGTCCAGGGTGCCGTCCAGCTCCAGGCCGCTCGAGGGGCCTTCCAGAGTGATCGGATTGCGGGTCACGAAGCGCCCCTCGCTCCCCATCAGAAGCCCCTTGACCCGGTCGTAGGCGAGTCCCTTGCCGAGCAGGTCGGAAAAGTCCAGGCGCAATCTACGGCCGATCGAGTTGAAATTGAGCAAACCAAAAACCCGCAAGGCTTGGGCGCCACCTTCGACTTCGGCGAACTGCCCCTTGTGCAAGCTGGCATCCAATGAACCTGAGTAGCGCTTCAGACTGACCCAGGCGGGGGAGCCGGGCCAGCGCCCATCGGCATCAAGGCGGAAGCGCTCGCTGGTAGCCGTGGGTGCGAAGTTCCAGGCCTTGAGCACATCCGCCAGGTTCTTGCCCTCCAGGCGCCCCCGGTACCAGGAGCTGCTGGCCCCAACGGCACCTTCCCAGCCTGCCGCGCCAGTAATCCGCAGCCCTTTCAGTGAAAGATCCAACTCGTTGAAGGCAATCCCCTTCGGGTTCGGTCGGGCCTTGAACGACCAGGCACCGAGTACAGCATCACCCAGGATGACCTGATCGATGTGTACATCCAGCGACGGTACTCCGCGCGGGTCAACCGAGGCGAAGGGATCCGGTTTGGCCTCTGCTTCAGCTTCGCTTGCCGGCGGCTTAGGGAAGCTCAGGCGCCGCAGCCTGACGTCAATTGGGGCATCCTTGGCATCTGGGAGTTTGATCTGCCCATCAAGCCTCGCACTGGCCAAGCCCAGCCGCCAGCCCTCGGGGTCCCGCGCCAAGTCAGCATTGAGGTCCTCCAGGATCAGGCCAAAGCCGCTGAACCGCCCAATTTCCAGCTCGGCACCACTCAACAGGCGGGCGGTGGAGGCCCCATCAGCCGGCGCATACTGCTTGGCCACCGCCATCCAGGCATCGGCATCCAATTCATCCAGGCGCCCACGCACGCGCAGCCCCTTGCCCGTGGGCAGGCGCGCCGCTCCGCCGCCAAGACGCAAGACACCTCGAGAATCGTTGAACTTGCCGGGGGGGGCGGCCAGGACGAGGCTGGCGACGCCCGCGTAATCCAACCAGTAACGACGCTCATCGCCATCAAGCGTCATGCGCCACTGGGTGTCACGAACCTCGTCAGCCGCCTTGCCCAAAGGAGCAGGCAGATCAATCGCCAAACCTTTGAGGGACGAGTCGATGCGTAGCTGGCTGTCCTTTCCATCAAGGCTCAGGTTGAGGCTGTAAGGCACGGCCCCCGAAGCAGGTAACGCTTGCGTGACCCCAAGCCAGGTCGTGAGGTCCTTCAGTGCGATCTGGCCATTGGCCAGGATGCGCGTCCGCGCACGGCCGTTGGAACCCTCGGCCTGCGCCTTGGCGCGGACTTCACGGCCAAAAACCTGGGCACGAATATCTGAGGCACTCAGCCCGCTGGCGGTGTCGTAGCGGAAAGCCCCTCTCAGCTGGCTGAATGCCAGCTCAGGGCGCGCAATTTTCAATTGGGCATCACGCGTTTTCAGATCGACCACCACCCTGGGCGCCTGCCCTTTAGCCAAGGGAATGTCCAGCTTGAGCGTTCCGGACAGCGGCCCCTGGCCTTGCCAGCCGGAGAAAATCGGCGCGGTGCCGATGGGCGCGTCCTGGAGAACTTTCAACCCATCGGTGAAACTGCTCTCCAGTTCGGCATCCAGGTCGAGCCTCGGGACCTGTCCCGGCTCGACGTGGGGCACATTGGCTTCAGCATTGCTCACCCGGGTGTCGAGGATTCGCCCGGCTGGGAGCACGATCCGGACGCCGGTGTCTTCGATGAACACATTGCCCTTCGCCTCGCGCAAGACCGGCCAGCCAGGCTGGTAGGCCAACTCGGCGTCATGCACTTTGAAAAACAGGCTGAGAGAGCGTGCTTCCGGCTTTGCATCGCGCGACAGCGAGCCCTGGTATTGGAAGAATCCTTCGTCTACAGCACCGGAACGAATCGCCTCTTTCAGCCATTTGGCCAATGCCGGGCTGAGCCCGGGCGACAAGGTCGGCAAATACTTCTCGGTATAAGTGGCGTCACCATCACGGAGCCCCACCCGCAAGTCCATGTAGTCCTCAGCGAGGGGGTCGCGCATCAGGCGGATCAGCATGTCCCCGGCGATGCGCCCCTCATCGCCGACCACTTGCATATAAGGGCTGGCCAGGGTGAAAGCTTCATCATCCAGATGCCACGTCAGACGCGCTCGAGCCTTCTGGTAACGCCAGGGTTTAGGAAACAGGTGATCAAGGTGCAAGGCGAAATCATTGGCGTCCAGGCGCAGTTCGCCTTGCTCCAGGTTTCCGCTGACGCTGCCACTGACATTCTCGGCAGCCGGCGCACCACGGTAGGCGTCGACCCCCACCGCTGAAAGATTGCTGCTGAAGAGCAGACGCTCGGGTCCGACGACTTCGGGGCGATAGGTCAGGCTCAGGTTACGCAGCGACCCGCGGGGCTTGAGCCCGCCCAACGCAGCGGCGACCTGCTCGGGCAGAGGTGCAAGGGCGCTGATGACAGGCTGCAAGGGGATGAGATCCAGGCGGTCGGCTGCCACTTGCCACTCGGCCTGGGGCCCCGCCCTGTGTTGGAGGTTGACGTTGACCTCGCCCCAGCGCTGCTTGCCAACACTTACCGCGAGGGAGTCGAGCAGGACTTGGAAGCCCTCATCCGTGCGGGTGTAATAGGCATTCACGGCAAAGTTCTGCAAGGCCACCGCCTTGCGCTTGCCATAGGCGCCACGCAGTTCAGGAGCGTGGAGACGCGCAACCGCACGCTTTGGCCCGCCCTTCGACCAGTCGACCCACAACTCGCCTCCGGCCTGCAATTTCTCGACACGCCAATCACGCGTCAGGCTCGCGGGCAGCCATCGGGCCCAGTCACTCTGAGGCAGGCTCAGGTAGAGCTCAGCCTCACTGTCGAGCCAGGTGTCGGCATTCAATCGGGTGCGTAAGCGCATGGCCAAGGGCTGGCCGTCCGGCAGCATCAAACGCCCATCAAGTCGCTGGCGGCTGCCAAGACTGCGCAGTGTGAAGCCGACATAGGTCAATGTGATCGGCTCATGGGCCTGCGGCTCCAGGGTGAGCTGGCTGTTGATCAGAGACACTTGGCTGACCAGGCCCATCATCGCTTCGAGCTGGCGCGGCCCGAAAGGCGGCTGCCCGTCTTTGACGGCAAATCCTTCGACGGACCACTTGCCGCTTTTGTCCTGCAGCAGGCCAAGCTGCAAGCCATCCAGCTCCAGACGCTCGATACGCAGTTGGCGCGCCAGCAGGCTGCCAAGCATATTTGGTACGACCCGCAGTTGGTCCAGGCGGATGGCGCTATCGCCCTCTCCGAGCAGCACATCGTGGGCGATCAGCAGAGGAGCCATCGCCTCCCAGCGTCCCTCGATGCTGCCGATCTTGACCGGCTGGCCGAGTGCCGCGCTGGCCTGTGCCTCGGCCTCCGCCTGGTATGCGGCAACGAAGGGTACCAGTTCGCGGCCCAGGCTGACGTAAAGGGCAGCTAACACCAGCCCGAGTGCGCAGAACGCCAGTAACATGCGCAGGGCGGACACCAGGGCTCGTGCCAGGCGCTCCATGTCAGTTCATGTCCTCAGAGCAGTACCACATCGTACTGTTCCTGGGAGTACATGGTTTCCACCTGGAACTTGATGGGCCGACCGATGAAAGCTTCGAGATCGGCGACGTTACCCGACTCTTCGTCCAGCAGGCGGTCGACCACCTTCTGGTTGGCCAGCACCAGGTAGCCTTCTGCCTGGTAGGCGCGGGCTTCGCGGAGGATCTCGCGGAATATCTCGTAGCAGATAGTCTCGGCGGTTTTCAGCAGTCCTCGTCCCTGGCAGCAGGAGCAGGGCTCGCACAACACCTGGATCAGGCTTTCACGAGTACGTTTGCGGGTCATCTGCACCAGGCCCAGCTCGGTGATGCCGATGATGTTGGTCTTGGCGTGGTCGCGCTCGAGCTGCTTCTCCAGGGTTCGCAGTACCTGCCGCTGATGCTCCTCATCTTCCATGTCGATGAAGTCGATGATGATGATCCCACCCAGATTGCGCAGGCGCAGCTGGCGAGCAATGGCGGTCGAGGCTTCGAGATTGGTCTTGAAGATGGTCTCTTCGAGGGTGCGGTGGCCGACGAAGGCGCCCGTGTTGACGTCGATGGTGGTCATCGCTTCCGTCGGGTCAATGATCAGGTAGCCGCCCGACTTCAGCAGCACCTTGCGTTCCAGGGCCTTCTGGATCTCATCTTCGACGCCATACAGATCGAAAATAGGCCGCTCGCCCGGATAGTGTTCCAGGCGGTCGGCGATTTCCGGCATCAATTCGTCAACGAACAGGGTGACCTTCTGGAAGGTTTCCCGCGAGTCGATACGGATCTTCTCGATACGGGGATTGACCAGGTCGCGCAGGGTGCGCAGCGCCAGGCTCAAGTCCTCATAGATGACCGAAGGCGCAGGGGCGGTCTGCATCTGCGCGGAAATCTGCTCCCAAAGGCGTCGCAGGTAACGGATGTCGACCAGGATCTCGTCCGCCCTGGCGCCATCGGCTGCGGTACGCAGGATGAAACCGCCCGCCTCCTCGATGCCTTCTGCGGCAATGCAGTCGGCCACCACCTGCTTGAGGCGATCACGTTCCGCTTCGTCCTCGATCTTCAGGGAAATGCCCACATGGCAGGTGCGGGGCATATAAACGAGGTAACGCGACGGGATCGACAGCTGAGTGGTCAGCCGTGCGCCTTTGCTACCGATCGGGTCCTTGGTGACCTGCACCACCAGGCTCTGCCCCTCATGGACCAGCGCGCTGATGCTTTCCACCGCACTGCCCTCGCGATTACTGATCTCCGAGGCATGGATGAAGGCGGCACGGTCAAGGCCGATATCGACGAAGGCCGCCTGCATGCCAGGCAACACGCGCACGACCTTGCCCTTGTAGATGTTCCCGACGATACCGCGGCGCTGGGTGCGCTCGACATGCACCTCTTGCAGGACGCCGTTCTCGACGACTGCCACGCGCGATTCCATCGGCGTGATGTTGATCAGAATTTCTTCGCTCATGCTGAGAACCTATCGCAGGTGCTGCCAACAGGGAATACCGAAATCGGCGAGCAACTGCGCCGTCTCCAGCAGCGGTAGCCCCACTACCGCCGAGTAACTGCCTTGTAGATCACTGACGAAAACCGCGCCCAAGCCCTGGATAGCGTAGCTGCCTGCCTTGTCGGCTGGTTCGCCACTGGCCCAATAGGCTTCGCGTTCAGCAGGGGGGATTGGACGAAAGCGCACTCGACTGCTCACGACCCGAGTCAGGCAACGCTGCGAGTCGGCCACTGCCACGGCGGTGAGCACTTCGTGCTCGCGGCCGGACAGGCGCTTCAGCATCGCGAGGCAGTCTTCGCGGTCAAGCGGCTTGCCGAGGATCAGGCCGTCCAGCACCACGGCGGTGTCTGCACCGAGAACGCAGGCAGCACCGGGCTCTGCAAGACTGGCCAGGCCGGCCAGCGCCTTTTCCCGGGCCAGGCGCTCCACATAAGCGAGCGCGGGTTCACCGGGCAGGGCAGTTTCATCGATGGTGGCGATCAGGGGAGTGTGGGGAATGCCGATCTGCGCCAGCAACTCACGCCGGCGGGGCGACCCCGAAGCCAGGTACAACGTGGCCATGCAGACTTCTCCCTGTCGAGGACAGAGGCTTGCGACATGGCCGCAAGCCGATCAATTGACGTTGAGGCGGCGACTTGTGCCGCGCAATGCGGCATATACCCAGGGCCAGAGCAGTGCGCTTACGAGCGCAGGGAGCAGGAACACCAAGGTAGGTGGGCGGTTGCCCGTGAGGGCATTGAGCCACAGCTGGACCAGTTGGGCCAAACCGAAAACCACGAGTAGCACAAGACACTGCTGCCATACGGGGAACATACGCAGACGCTGATGCAATGTCAGCACCAGAAAGGTGATCAGGGCCAGGATCAGCGCGTTTTGCCCCAGCAACGAGCCATACAGCACATCCTCGGCCAACCCCAGCATCCAGGCAGTAGTCATACCCACCCGATGTGGCAGCGCCAGGGTCCAGTAGGTGAGAAACAGCGCTAGCCAGAGCGGACGGCCGATCTCCATGAAGCTGGGCATCGGCCCGATGCTGAGCAGCAAGGCCAGGAGCAGGCTGAGCCAGATCACCCAACCGTTGTTCGAGCGCACCCCAACCATCAACGACTCTCCTGATTGCTCTGGGCTGCCTGGGGCTTGGCGGGCGTTGCCGCTGCCGCTGGCGGGCTCGCTGGAGCCACTGTGGCTGGCTGTGTTGCCGCTTCGGGGGCTGCGCCTGGCAGTGCCGGCTTGGCGGCCTCGCGATCAGCCGCTTCCTGGGCGACGGCCGCATCATTGGCACGCTGCTCCGGACTGCGGGTATCGGAGAACACCAGGAGCATGTAACGGCTGCGGTTCAAGGCAGCCGTCGGGACGGCCCGCACAATGGCAAAGGGCTGGCCGGAGTCGTGGATGACCTCTTTCACCGTCGCAACCGGGTAACCGGCCGGGAAGCGCTGCCCAAGACCGGAACTCACCAACAGGTCACCTTCCTTGATGTCGGCGGTATCCGCTACATGGCGCAACTCCAGACGTTCCGGGTTGCCGGTACCGCTGGCGATGGCACGCAGACCGTTGCGGTTGACCTGCACAGGAATGCTATGGGTCGTGTCGGTCAGCAACAGCACGCGGGCGGTGTAGGGCATCACTTCGACCACCTGCCCCATCAGGCCTCGCGCATCGAGCACCGGCTGACCGAGGAACACACCATCCTTCTCGCCCTTGTCGATCAGGATACGGTGGGTGAACGGGTTGGGATCGACGCCGATCAACTCACCCACCAGGACCTTTTCATCCACCAGTGCGGAGGAGTTGAGCAATTCGCGCAGGCGCACGTTCTGCTCGGTCAGGGTGGCCAGCTTCTGCAGGCGACGCTGCATCAAAAGCGCTTCGGCCTTGAGCTTCTCGTTTTCGGCAACCAGGGCGGTGCGACTGCTGAACTGGTCACTGACCCCATCCCAAGCCCTGATCGGCAGGTCTGCCAGCCAGTAGAAGGGGGTCAGCACCAAGCCCATCTGGCTGCGCAGAGGCTTGAGGGTTTCGAAGCGGGCATCGACCACCATCAGCGCAGCCGATAGCACGGCGAACACCAACAGGCGCACGCCGAGCGAAGGTCCCTTGGTAAATAGCGGCTTGATGGCCCGCTCCTATGGCTGAGTAGCTCCCCGACCTCACTCGGTGGAGAGCAGATCCATCGCGTGACGGTCCATCATATCCAGAGCACGGCCGCCACCGCGAGCGACACAGGTGAGCGGATCTTCGGCCACGATCACCGGCAGACCGGTTTCCTGGGCCAACAACTTGTCAAGGTCACGCAGCAGCGCGCCACCACCGGTCAGCACCAGGCCACGCTCGGCGATGTCGGAAGCCAGTTCCGGCGGAGACTGCTCCAGGGCACTCTTGACCGCCTGGACGATGGTCGCCAGGGACTCTTGCAGCGCTTCGAGCACCTCATTGGAGTTCAGGGTGAAGCTGCGCGGTACGCCTTCGGCCAGGTTACGACCACGAACATCGATCTCGCGGACTTCGCCACCCGGATAGGCGGTGCCGATTTCCTGCTTGATGCGCTCCGCGGTGGATTCACCAATCAGGCTGCCATAGTTACGGCGCACATAGGTCACGATGGACTCGTCGAAGCGGTCGCCACCAACGCGGACCGACTCTGCATAGACGACACCATTGAGGGAGATCAGCGCGATCTCGGTAGTGCCGCCACCGATATCGACGACCATTGAACCACGGGCTTCCTCGACCGGCAGGCCGGCACCGATGGCCGCAGCCATAGGCTCTTCGATCAGGAACACCTCACGAGCACCAGCGCCCAGGGCGGATTCACGGATGGCACGACGTTCAACCTGGGTGGACTTGCAGGGTACGCAGATCAGCACACGGGGGCTGGGCTGCAGGAAGCTGTTTTCATGAACCTTGTTGATGAAGTACTGCAGCATCTTCTCGCAGACGCTGAAATCCGCGATCACGCCGTCCTTCATCGGACGAATGGCGGAGATATTGCCCGGAGTACGACCGAGCATACGCTTGGCTTCAGTGCCAACAGCCACAACGCTCTTCTGGTTGCCGTGGTTACGAATGGCGACCACGGAGGGCTCGTTGAGGACGATACCGCGCTCGCGCACGTAGATCAGGGTATTGGCAGTGCCCAGGTCGATCGACAGATCACTGGAAAACATGCCACGCAGTTTCTTGAACATGGGAAAGGGACCCTAGGCAACGCGTGGGTAAAAAAGTGCGGCAAACTCTAACAACCACGGGGATTTTGGGCAAGGCGCCGATATGTTAGATTGCCTGTTTTTCCGGGCCGACAAGGCCCATCAACGCGGCCTTTGACCGCCTGTTCGCGGCACCGTTCCCCGCTCGCTTCCCGTTCGGCCGGCAGCCCGCGCTGGCCGCATCTAAGTTGGAGACCCCCGATGGCGCTTGAACGCTCCGACGTGGAAAAAATCGCCCATCTCGCCCGACTGGGCCTGAACGAGGCCGATATCCCGCGTACCACCGAGACCCTGAACAATATCCTCGGCCTGATCGATGCGATGCAGGCCGTGGACACCGACGGAATCGAACCCCTGGCCCACCCGCTGGAAGCCACCCAGCGCCTGCGTGCCGACCGGGTCACCGAGGAGAACCACCGCGATGCCTACCAGGCCATCGCGCCGGCCGTCGAAAACGGTCTTTACCTCGTGCCCAAAGTCATCGAATAAAGGAAAGGGTTCCCCATGCATCAATTGACCCTGGCCGAGATCGCCCGCAGCCTCAACGCCAAAGATTTCTCCGCCGAAGAGCTGACCCGAACGCTGCTGGCGCGCATCCAGCAGCTCGATCCGCAACTGAACAGCTTCATCAGCGTCACGGAAGAACAGGCCATCGCCCAGGCCAAGGCCGCCGACGCCCGTCGTGCCACTGGTGAGGCTGGCGCGCTGCTCGGCGCTCCCATCGCCCACAAGGACCTGTTCTGCACCCTGGACGTCCGCACCAGCTGCGGCTCGAAGATCCTCGACAACTTCAAGGCGCCCTACGACGCCACCGTCGTTGCCAAGCTCCAGGCCGCCGGCGCAGTCAGCCTCGGCAAGCTGAACATGGACGAGTTCGCCATGGGTTCGTCCAACGAATCCAGCTATTACGGCGCCGTGAAGAACCCCTGGAATCTCGAGCGCGTGCCTGGCGGATCCAGCGGCGGCTCCGCCGCTGCCGTCGCCGCCCGCCTGATACCGGCCGCAACCGGTACCGACACCGGCGGCTCGATCCGCCAGCCGGCAGCCCTCACCAACCTTACCGGCATCAAGCCCACCTATGGCCGCGTGTCGCGCTGGGGCATGATCGCCTACGCCTCCAGCCTCGACCAGGGCGGCCCGCTGGCCCGCACTGCCGAGGATTGCGCCCTGTTGCTGGGCGGCATGGCCGGCTTCGACCCGAAAGACTCCACCTGCGTCGACCAGCCCGTGGACGACTACCTGGCTGGCCTGAACCAGCCGTTGGCCGGGCTGCGCATCGGTCTGCCAAAGGAATATTTCGGCGCTGGCCTCGATTCGCGCATTGCCGACGCCGTGCTGGCAGTGGTCGAAGAGCTGAAGAAGCTTGGCGCCACCGTCAAGGACATCAGCCTGCCGAACATGCAGCATGCGATCCCGGCCTATTACGTGATCGCCCCGGCGGAAGCCTCCTCCAACCTGTCGCGCTTCGATGGCGTACGCTTCGGCTACCGCTGCGAGAACCCGCAGAATCTGGAAGACCTGTACAAGCGCTCGCGTGCCGAAGGCTTCGGTGCCGAAGTGAAGCGCCGCATCATGGTTGGTGCCTATGCCCTTTCCGCCGGCTACTACGACGCGTACTACCTGAAGGCACAGAAAATCCGCCGCCTGATCAAGAACGACTTCATGGCCGCCTTCGGCGAAGTCGACGTGATCCTCGGGCCGACCACGCCCAACCCGGCCTGGAAGCTCGGCGAGAAGAACAACGACCCGGTCGCGCAGTACCTGGAAGACATCTACACGATCACCGCCAACCTTGCCGGTATCCCGGGCCTGTCCATGCCGGCCGGTTTTGTCGACGGTCTGCCGGTGGGTGTTCAGCTGCTCGCTCCCTACTTCCAGGAAGGCCGCCTGCTCAACGTCGCGCATCAGTATCAGCAGGCCACCGACTGGCATAAACAAGCTCCGGCCGGCTTCTAAGCCTTGGCCCAGCCAGACATCCCCTCCCCCTCTCCCTTCATGGAGAGGATGGCCCAAAGGGCCGGGAGAGGGGCTGCGCTGGCACCGCAGGATTGAGGAACACCACAATGCAATGGGAAACCGTGATCGGGCTGGAAATCCACGCACAGCTCACCACCCAATCGAAGATTTTCTCCGGCAGTGCCACCACCTTCGGTGCAGAGCCGAACACCCAGGCCAGCCTGGTTGACCTCGGCATGCCCGGCACCCTGCCAGTACTGAACGAGGAAGCGGTGCGCATGGCCTGCAAGTTCGGCCTGGCCATCGACGCCGAGATCGCCGAACAGAACATCTTCGCTCGCAAGAACTACTTCTATCCGGACCTGCCCAAGGGCTACCAGACCAGCCAGTTCGAGCATCCGATCGTTGGCAAGGGCCATCTGGACGTCACCCTTGACGACGGCACGGTCAAGCGCATCGGCATCACCCGCGCGCATCTGGAAGAAGACGCCGGCAAGAGCCTGCACGAAGACTTCCACGGCATGACCGGCATTGACCTCAATCGCGCCGGCACCCCGCTGCTGGAGATCGTCTCCGAGCCGGACATCCGCAGTGCCAAGGAGGCCGTGGCCTACGTCAAGGCCATCCACGCCCTCGTGCGCTACCTCGGCATCTGCGACGGCAACATGGCCGAAGGCTCGCTGCGTTGCGACTGCAACGTTTCCGTGCGCCCGAAAGGCCAGGAAGCCTTCGGCACCCGCGCCGAGATCAAGAACGTCAACTCCTTCCGCTTCATCGAGAAGGCGATCAACCATGAGATCCAGCGCCAGATCGAACTGATCGAGGACGGTGGCAAGGTCGTCCAGGAAACCCGCCTGTACGACCCGAACAAGGACGAAACCCGCTCCATGCGCGGCAAGGAAGAAGCCAACGACTACCGTTACTTCCCCTGCCCCGATCTGCTGCCGGTGGTCATCGAACGTAGCTTCCTCGACGACGTGCGCGCCAGCCTGCCGGAACTCCCGCCGCAGAAGCGCGAGCGCTTCCAGAACGAGTTCGGCCTATCTACCTACGACGCCAGCGTGCTCTCCGCCAGCCGCGAAGTGGCCGACTACTTCGAAGCGGTGTTCAAGGCCTGCGGCGATGCCAAGCTGGCGGCCAACTGGGTCATGGTCGAGCTGTCCAGCCTACTCAACAAGGAAGGCCTGGAGATCGACCAGTCGCCGGTCTCCGCCGAACAACTGGGCGGCATGATCCTGCGCATCAAGGACAACACCATCTCCGGCAAGATCGCCAAGATGGTCTTCGAAGCCATGGCTGCCGGTGAGGGCAGCGCCGACGAGATCATCGAGAAAAAGGGCCTCAAGCAGGTTACCGACTCCGGCGCCATCGAGGCGATGCTCGACGAAGTCCTGGCCGCCAACGCCGCCCAGGTCGAGCAGTACCGTGCCAGCGATGAAGCCAAGCGCGGCAAGATGTTCGGCTTCTTCGTCGGCCAGGCCATGAAAGCCTCCAAGGGCAAGGCCAACCCGGGCCAAGTGAACGATTTGCTGAAGAAAAAGCTCGAAGACTGAACCGGGCCAATTGTCAGCGGACAGCCGATGAGTCTGTAGGAGCGAGCTTGCTCGCTCCTACAAGGGGTGGCCCTATCCCGGTACAAAGGAGCCTTCGTCATGCAGCGCCTGCTTTGCATCCTCGCCTTCACCGGCCTGCTCGCCGGCTGCGCCTACAACCCTTTTGGCCAAGGAAGCGGCACGCCTGGTGACTACCGTGCCGAAGGCAAGGCCTCCTACTACGGCGCCCGGCACCACGGCAAACGCACCGCCAGCGGTGAACGCTTCAACCAGAACTCGCTGACCGCCGCACATCGTACCCTGTCGTTTGGCACCCGGGTAAGGGTGACCAACCTCAGGAACGACCGCTCGGTGGTGGTTCGCATCAACGACCGTGGGCCTTATTCACGCAGCCGCATCATCGACGTCTCGCGCAAGGCCGCAGAGAGCCTCGGCATGCTGCGTGCCGGCGTCGTGCCGGTGCGGGTGGAGAGCCTCGACTGACAGGAGAACGACAATGAACGATGAACAACAGCGGGGCCTGCAGGTGCGCCGCGAAGTCATGGGCGATGCCTTCGTCGACCGAGCCATGGGCAACGCCACCGACTTCACCCAACCGTTGCAAGACTTCGTCAACGAACACGCCTGGGGCGCGGTCTGGGCCCGCGAAGGGCTGCCGCGCAAGACCCGCAGCCTGATCACTCTCGCCGCGCTGACTGCGCTGAAATGCCCGCAAGAACTCAAAGGTCATGTACGCGGCGCACTGAACAACGGCTGCACGGTGGAGGAAATTCGCGAAGCGCTGCTGCACTGTGCAGTTTATGCCGGCGTCCCCGCCGCCATCGATGCCTTCCGCGCCGCCCAGGAAGTGATCGACGACTATCAGAAGGGCTGAGTCGACCCAGCCCCGGAGGACTTCAGATCCATCCGGCCCACTGCAGGACGAATAGCCCAAGGTTGGTCGTCACCACCGCCGCCAGGGTGGTGATCACGATAATCGCCGCCGCCAGTTCATGGTTGCCGTTCACCGCCCGCGCCATCACGAAGCTCGCTGCGGCGGTTGGGCTGGCGAAATAGAGGAAGAGAATGGCCAACTCTGCATTGCGGAAGCCGCAGAGCCAGGCTCCGAAGGTCGCCAGTAATGGCAGCCAGAACACTTTCATCAGGCTGGCGCTGATGGCCATACGACTGCTTTCCCGCAGCGAAGTCAGCGACAGCGTTCCGCCGATGCAGATCAACGCCAGGGGTAGCGTCATCTGGGCGAAGTATTCGCCGGAGGTGATCAGCCAGGCCGGCAGCTGTAGCTGGAAGTAGGCCACCGGGATCGCCGCCAGCACCCCGATGATCAGTGGATTGGTGATGATGCTCTTGGCGATGCTCCAGGGGTCGGTCTTGGCGTTTGGGCTATAGATCGCCAGGACGATGGCGGACAAGGTGTTGTAGCTGAGGATGACGACGCCACCGAGGATGCCGCCCACCGAGAGACCATAGGCCCCGTACATGCTGGTCGCCAGCGCCAGGCCGATGATGCCGTTGTTGCCGCGAAACGCCCCCTGGGTATAAATGCCCCGATCCGTCACAGGGCAGCGCAGGATCGCCCAGCCCCACCCCACCAGAAAGCACACCACGGTCGCAGCCAGGAAATAGCCGATCAGTCCCGGCTGCAGCGCCGTGCGCAGGTCTGCCTGGACGATCCCGAGAAACAGCAAGGTGGGCATGGTGCCCTTGAACACCAGTTCCGATGCGGTATTGATGAAGGCCGTGTCGATCCACCCCAGGCGTTTGAGGGCCACGCCGACGAACAGCATGGAGAACACCGGCGCAGTGATACCGAGGGTTTGCTGGACGACGGCAAGCATGGACAGACCTCGGCACCTGGGCGAATTGATAGGGCGCTAAGGATACCAAGGGGCAGGGGGAAAAGGCTTTCGTCGGGTCTTCAGAAGGAAGGCAAATCACCTTGTGGGGGCGAATTCATTCGCTAAGCAGGCCGCAGGCCTGCCCGATGGACCGTTGGGGGACACTGCGTATCCCTTAGCGAATGAATTCGCCCCCACGAAGAGCAGGCAGCACGCGCAGAGGAATCAGCGCCGCACAGGCCGCTTCTGCAATTTGCGTTGCAAGGTGCGGCGATGCATGCCCAGTGCACGCGCCGTGGCCGAGATATTGCCATCGTGCTCGGCGAGCACGCGCTGGATGTGCTCCCACTGCAGGCGGTCCACCGACATGGGGTTGTCCGGCACCAGGCTGTCCAGGTCGGCATGCTCGGAGAGCAGCGCAGTCAGCACATCGTCGGCATCCGCCGGCTTGCACAGGTAGTTGGTGGCGCCGCGCTTGATCGCCTCGACAGCCGTGGCGATGCTGGAGTACCCGGTGAGGATCACCACACGCATCTCGGCGTCGAGCTCCAGCAGCTTGGGCAACAGCACAAGCCCAGAGTCGCCGTCCATCTTCAGGTCCAGCACGGCGTAGTCCGGCAGGTCCTCCTTGGCCATCAGCAGGCCTTCCTCGGCCGAACCGGCGACCGACACACGCAGCCCGCGGCGGCTCATCGCACGCGCCATGACACGGGTGAAGGTGGCGTCATCGTCCACGAGCAGCAAGTGCGGGTGCTCTTCGCCTTCGATCAGGGGTTCGTCAGTCATCTCGCTTCCTCGTCAAGGCACTCAGGCGACCCCGTAAGCACGCGGCAAGCGCAGCTCGGTCAGGGTACCGCCCTCCTCATGGTTATAGAGTTTAACCGTGCCGCCGGCACGGGTGACGCTGGCCTGGCTGAGAAACAGCCCCAGTCCGAAGCCCTTGCCCTTTGTGGTGAAGAAGGGCCGACCCAGCTGTTCGGCGATGGCCAGGGGCACACCCGCGCCATGGTCGCGGATGCTCAGCACCATCCATTGGTGATCCCAGTTGAGGCGAATGTCCAGCTTCTCCGGGCAGGCGTCGGCCGCGTTGTTCAACAAATTCAGCAAGGCCTGGGTCAGATCCGCCGGAGGTTTCAGCCTGGGCGCTACGCCTGTGCCCAGACTCTGGAAGCGATACGTTGCCTCGGGGCGCATCAGGTGCCAGCGGTTGAGGGCCGTCTCCAGCCACTCCACCACCGATTGCTCCACCACTGCCTGACGACGATCCGCCTCGGCGGCACGCACCAGGTGCTGCAAGGTGTCCTTGCAGAGCATGACCTGCTCTTGCAGCAGCGCCAAGTCGTCCTGCAAGCCCGGTTTGTCACGGTACTCCTGGCGCAACTCTTTGAGCAGCACGCTCATGGTGGCCAGCGGCGTGCCCAGTTCGTGGGCAGCGCCCGCTGCCTGGGTCGCCACTGCCAGCAGTTGCTGGTCACGCATGCTTTCTTCACGACGCACCGCTTGCAACTGGTCCTGCCGACGCAGTTCCTCGGCCATCCGCGCGACGAAGAAGGTGATCAACGCCGCTGCCAGCGCAAAACTCAGCCACATGCCATAGATCAACAGCGACTCGCGCTGCCCCGTGGGCATTTCCAACGGGTGGAACAGCATCAGCAGCAGCGTGTAGGCGGCCAATGCCAGACCGGCCAGCGTAATGGTGTAGAGCCAGGGCAAGGTGGCCGCGGCGATGGTCAGCGGCACCAGGTAATAGGACACGAAGGGGTTGGTAGACCCTCCTGAGTAATAAAGCAGCACGCTGTGGATGATCAGGTCGCACCCCAACTGCACTGAATACTCCAACTCGGTCACCGGCCAGGGGCCGCGCAGGCGCAACGCTGTGCCCAGGCAGAGCACCAGCGACACACCCAGCGTCAGGCTCAGGGCGAGCCAGGACAGTTGCAGCAGTTGAGCCTTGTAGGCGAGGCCGACCGAGCCAGCCTGGGCGGCAAGGACGAGGATGCGGATCAGCGTCAGACGCAGGAGGTTCTGACGGCTGGCAGACAAGAGTTGTACGGGTTCTAGCATGGGTACTCCCAAAGTTGGCCGGAGTATAACCAAGGCTCGCCCCGCCCCGCCTGACTGCGGCAACTCGCCGCAGCGAACAAACTGAGGCTTGCACGAACCCTGTGAGGGCGAATTCATTGGCCAAGCGGGCCGAAGGTCTGCCGTTGGAATCAGCGAGAGAAGCTGCATGTCCCTTCGCGAAGGAGTTCGCCCCTACAAAGCCCTGGCCTTTCTGGAACATTCGTCCAGATTACGGGTCAATTGCGCCAGTTAACCCGAATGGGCGGCTACCCTCGTCCAATACGGAGAATCACCACGCAACCCGCGCAACAACAGTCCCACAAGGAGTCTTCATGACCGCATATCCCCGCCTCGCCGCCGCCCTCGCCCTCTGCGCCGCCAGCCTTGGCAGCGTCAATGCACAGGCCAGCGATGAACTCCACTACAACCAGGTGGCGGTGCGCGCTGAAGTCAGCCAGGAAGTCGCCCACGACCTGATGCACGTCACGCTCTACAGCGAGTCGCAGAACACTGACCCGGCCAAGCTCGCCGAAGAAACCACCCGCGCCCTCAATGCGGCCGTCGAAAAAGCCCGCCAAGCCAAGGGCGTGACTGTGAGCCTCGGTAGCCGCAGCAGTTTCCCGGTCTACGACGACAAGGGACAGAAGATCACCGCCTGGCGCGAACGCGCCGAATTGCGGCTGGAAAGCGCCGACTTCGCCGCCCTGTCGCAACTCAGCGCCGACCTGCTGGGCAGCCTGAAAATGGCCGGAATGAACTTCAGCATCGCCGAGAAGACCCGCAAGCAACATGAAGACGCACTGATCAAGCAGGCGGTCGATGCCTTCAAGGCACGTGCCCAACTGGCCACCGATGCCCTGGGCGGCAAGGGTTACAAGCTGGTCAACCTGAACCTCAACAGCGCCGGCTTCCAACCGCAGCCAATCATGATGCGTGGCATGGCGGCCAAGGCAGCGATGTATGCAGATAGCGGCGCGAGCCCGGAGATCGAGGCCGGTACCAGCCGCGTCGTCGTCAGTGCTGATGGCACCATCGAGGTGCAACAACCTTGATTGCGATCGGGGGTCTGCCGACGCCCCACCTCCTGTGCCGGCTCGAACTTGCAGAAATGCGACAAGCCCTTACAGCTTTATTCCGCCAACTACACTCTTTCCCGGCTGGCTATTGCGCCAGGCATATGCCGTGCATAGCTTCTCGCAAGGCCCCCACAAGGGGCCCCTCTAGATGACAAACACAACAAACATGAGGTCAACATGCGTAAAAACGCCGTCATCCAGGCACTCCTGGCCGCTGGGCTGATCGCCAGCGCCCCCTTCGCCAGTGCCGCCAGCAACCTGGTGTTCTGCTCCGAAGGCAGCCCTGCAGGCTTCGACCCGGGCCAATACACCACCGGCACCGATTTCGATGCCTCGGCGGAAACCATCTTCAACCGCCTGACCCAGTTCGAGCGTGGCGGTACCGCGGTTATCCCCGGCCTGGCGGAAAAATGGGACGTCTCTCCTGACGGCCTGACCTACACCTTCCACCTGCGCAAGGGCGTGAAGTTCCACACCACCGAGTACTTCAAGCCGAGTCGCGAGTTCAACGCCGACGACGTGCTGTTCACCTTCCAGCGCATGCTCGACAAGGAGCATCCGTTCCGTAAGGCCTACCCCACCGAATTCCCCTACTTCACCGACATGGGCATGGACGCCAACATCGCCAAGGTGGAGAAGGTTGACGCCCAGACCGTCAAGTTCACCCTGAACGGCGTCGATGCCGCCTTCATCCAGAACCTGGCGATGAGTTTCGCCTCCATCCAGTCGGCCGAGTACGCCGACCAGTTGCTGAAGGCCGGCAAGGCCGCCGACATCAACCAGAAACCTGTCGGCACCGGTCCGTTCGTATTCAAGCGCTACCAGAAGGACGCGCAGATCCGTTTCACCGGCAACAAGGACTACTGGCAGCCGCAGGACGTGAAGATCGACAACCTGATCTTCGCCATCAACACCGACGCCTCGGTGCGTATGCAGAAGCTCAAGGCCGGCGAATGCCAGGTCACCCTTTTCCCGCGTCCCGCCGACCTGGAGTCGCTGAAGAAAGACCCGAACCTGAATATGCCGTCGCAGCCCGGCTTCAACCTTGGCTACATCGCCTATAACGTCACCCACAAGCCGTTCGACAAGCTTGAAGTACGTGAAGCGCTGGACATGGCGGTGAACAAGAAAGCCATCATCGATGCCGTCTACCAGGGCGCGGGCCAGCTGGCCGTGAATGGTATGCCGCCGACCCAATGGTCCTACGACGAGACCATCAAGGGCACCGAGTACAACCCGGAGAAAGCCAAGGAGCTACTGAAGGCTGCCGGTGTTGCCGAAGGCACCGAAATCACCCTCTGGGCCATGCCCGTTCAGCGCCCCTACAACCCCAACGCCAAGTTGATGGCCGAGATGCTCCAGTCCGACTGGGCCAAGGTCGGCATCAAGGCCAAGATCGTGACCTACGAGTGGGGCGAGTACATCAAGCGCTCGAAGGCGGGTGAACATGATGCCATGCTGATTGGCTGGAGCGGCGATAACGGCGACCCGGACAACTGGCTGGGCACCCTGTACGGCTGCGACGCGATCAACGGCAACAACTTCTCCAAGTGGTGCGATGCCAGCTACGACAAGCTGGTCAAGCAGGCCAAGGCCACGCCTGACCAGGCCAAACGCATCGACCTGTACAAGCAGGCCCAGCAGATCCTCAAGCAACAAGTGCCGATCACCCCGATCGCTCACTCCACTGTCTACCAACCGATGCGCAAGAACGTGCAGGACTTCAAGATCAGCCCGTTCGCGCTCAACTCCTTCTATGGTGTGAGCGTCGGCAAGTAAGCCGGCCTGGCGGGGCCTCCGGGCCCCGCTCTCCTCAGCGAAGGAAATTCCATGCGTCGAAGTCTGCTTTCGCTCGCCCTGAGTCTTCCCCTGTACGCCACCGCCAGCCAATCCTTGGTGGTCTGCACCGAGGCCAGCCCGGAAGGCTTTGACATCGTCCAATACACCGCCGCCACCACCGCCGATGCCTCGGCCGAAACAGTCTTCGACCGTCTGGTGAGATTCGCCCCCGGCACCACCCGGCTACAGCCGGGTCTGGCGGAGAGTTGGAGCATCAGCCAGGCCGGACTGGTCTACGAGTTCCAGCTGCGGCGTGGCGTGAAATTCCATGAAACGGCCGGATTCAAGCCGACCCGAGCCTTCAATGCAGACGACGTGCTCTGGAGTTTTCAGCGCCAACTCGACGACGCTCACCCCTGGCACAAGTTATCCCCACGTGGCTTCCCCTATGCTGAATCCATGGCCCTTGGGCAGTTGATCGAGCGCATCGACAAGCTTGACGATTACCGCGTGCGCTTCACCCTGACCCACCCCGAGGCGCCCTTTCTGGCCAACCTGGCCATGGGCTTCGCCTCCATCTATTCCGCCGAGTACGCCGGGCAGTTGCTGGCGGCCGGCACACCGGACCTGCTCAATCGCCAACCGGTGGGCACCGGCCCGTTCATCTTCGAGCGCTACCGCAAGGACGCGCAGATCCGCTTCCGCGCCAACCCCGACTACTGGGCCGGCGCGCCCAAAGTCGACCGTCTGCTGTTCGCCATCACGCCTGACCCGAATGTGCGCCTGCAGCAACTCAAGGCCGGGGCCTGCCAGGTGGCGGTCTACCCGCGTCCGACCGACATCGCTTCGCTGCGCGACGACCCAAGGCTGAGCATTCTTGAACTCGACTCGCTGCTCACCGCTTACGTCGGCATCAATACCCGCCATGCGCCCTTGGACGATGTCCGCGTGCGCCAGGCAATCAACCTCGCCTTCGACAAGAAAGCCTACTTGCGTGCGCAGTACGGCGAAGGCAATGCCAGCGCCGCAGTCGCGCCCTACCCGGCCACGCTGCTGGGCTACAACGACAAACTGGAACCCTGGCCCCATGACCCCGAGCGGGCGCGCGAGCTGCTGGCCGAGGCGGGCCATCCGGACGGCTTCAAGCTTTCCATCTGGACGCGTCCAGGCGGCGGCCCGACCAACCCGAATCCTGGCATCGGCGCGCAAATGCTGCAGGCCGACCTCGCCGCCATTGGTATCAAGGCCGACATTCGTGTCTATGAATGGGGAGAGCTGATCAAGCGCGCGAAGAACGGCGAACACGATCTGATATTCATGGGCTGGGCGGGCGACAACGGCGACCCGGACAACTTCCTCACGCCCAACCTCTCCTGCGCGGCGGCCAAGTCAGGCGAGAACCAGGCGGGCTGGTGCAATGCGGCCTTTGATGGCCTGATCCAGCAGGCGCGGGCTGTGAACGACCCCACAAAGCGTGCCGAACTCTACCGTCAGGCGCTGGCGATCTTCCACGAGCAGGCGCCATGGATCCCCCTCGCCCACCCGAAGCAATTCAGCGTGGTGCGCAAGGGTGTCGAGGGTTTCGTGCTCAATCCGCTGGGGTCGAACAACTTCTCGCGGGTGTGGATCAAGCCGTAGCGGCATGCCTGCCACCCGGAGGAGCGGAGGGACGCCGAGTTCTTGCTCGCGAACCGGACCCTTTCGCGAGCAAGCTTGCTCCTGCAAGAGATGCAGTCACTTGCAACACTTAACGCGGACAGAGCCAATTCATTCGCAAAGCAGGCCGGAGGCCTGCTGGTCAGACATTGAGCCCAAACGGATCGTCGATGGAGTGGCTGGGCTGGGTAAACCAGCGCGGACCTTCAGCGGTCATGTAGAAGTGATCCTCCAGGCGAATGCCGAACTCGCCTGGCACGCAGATCATCGGCTCGTTGCTGAAGCACATACCCTCGGCCAGTGGTGTCCCGTCGCCACGCACCAGGTAAGGCCCCTCATGGATATCCAGGCCGATGCCATGACCGGTGCGGTGCGGCAGGCCCGGCAGTTGGTACTCCGGCCCCAGGCCTGCAGCCTCCAGGCAGCGACGTGCTGCGGCATCCACCACCTGGCAAGGCGCACCGAGGCGCGCCGCCTCGAACGCCGCCTGCTGCGCCGCCTTCTCGGTATTCCAGAAGGAGCGCTGGCGCTCGCTCGGCGTACCGAATACATAGCTACGAGTGATATCCGACTGGTAGCCATGGAGCTGGCAGCCCGTGTCGATCAGCACCATGTCGCCATCCTTGAGCACCTGGGCATGCTTCACACCGTGGGGGAAGGCGCTCGCCTCGCCGAACAGCACGATGCAGAAGGTCGAACCCGGCGCTCCCACCTTGCGATGGGCCTGGTGGATGAACTCGGCCACCTCCAGGGTGCTGATGCCTTCACGCAGGATGCTGGCAGCCGCCTTGTGCACTTCCAGCGTCATGTCCTTGGCCTGCTGCATCAGGGCAAGTTCAGTGGCTGACTTGTGGAAGCGGCAAGGATCGATGACCGCGGCGGCATCGATGAAGTCATAGCCCTGGGCCAGGCGGCGAATGCCGTCGAACATGAAGAACGCCATCGACGGGCACAGGCCCACGACCGGCGGCGCAACAGGGTCGGCCTCCACACCGAGGCCCTGGAGGATGTCCAGCAGTAAGCGGTAGGGGCTCTCATGCTCCTGCCAGCTGTGGATAACCCCCTCGACCTCGCGAAAATCACGGATGGTGCCTTCCTCGAAGGCCGGTGCGATGTACGCCAGCGCGCCCTTGGCAGGCAGTATCGCCCCGACCATCCGCTCGCTCGGGCTCCACTTCACCCCGGTGAAGTAGCGCAGGTTGCTGCCGGCGTTAAGGTAGATCGCCGCAACGCCACGCTCGCACATCAGCGCCTGGGCCTTGGCGATACGCGCCTGGTATTCGCCAAGACCAATAGGTTCGGCACGCGCGGTCATGTTCGCCAGGCGTGCCAGTGCCTGCTCGGGGGTACTGCCGCCCACTCCCAGTGCCATGTTGTTCTCCTCTTCTTGGTCCGGTGACGTTATCGTCCGCGAAATTTAAGTGCAGCTTAAATACACGTCAAAGTAAATTTTCAGCCCCACTTAATTTCAGGAACGCGACAAACCTTTCCCAAAAAGCGCCGGCCGGTATACTGGCCACCTCACAAGAAGAGCCATGCCCATGACCGTAGATCGCATCGGCGAGCGCCTGCGCCGCTATCGCCGAGCCGCCAACAAGACCCTCAACGAAGTGGCCGCCGAATCCGGCCTCACGGCCAGCTTCCTGTCCCAGGCGGAGCGCAATCTGACGGGCGTCTCGATCACCTCCCTGGCGAATATCGCCAAGTCCCTCGGTATTCCTCTCAACGCACTGTTCGACCAGCCCAGCCAGCACCAGCCCGACTCGCACCACGGCCAGCGCGTGCGCTACACCATCGGTGGCCAGCCGCTGGCCTATGAGCGCCTGTCGAGCAACTTCCCCGGCAACCTGATCAACGCGGTGAAGATGAGCATGCCGGTGGGCTACCAATCGGAACTCATTTCCCACGAGGGGGCGGAATTCGCCTTTGTCCTGTCCGGGCAGATCACCTACACCATCGAAGGCCGCAGCTATCCGCTGGGGGCCGGCGATTCGGTGCACTTCGACGCCGGCAAACCACATTGCCTGGCCAATGTCGGTGACGAAGTGGCCGAGGTCCTCACCGTCACCACAATGGGCTTGTTCGACGACCGTCCCACCGCCTGACTGCCTAGCGACTGGAAGTAAGCGCCACTGAATTTAAGTTGACCTTAATTTCAGCATGACTTAAGTTCGGCCACGGCCGGCGAATGCGAAACCACCCCGCGCATGCCGCCGTCACCGACCGCCCGGGACCGCCAGAATGTGACCCCGGCATGCGATTGTCAGGCAGCGTGCGCGGCCCACAAGGCCGCCGAAGTGCCGCCCTCAAAACAACAACAACGAGGTTTGCATGCGTCAGAACTACCAAACCCAGAGTGTGCTCTCCAGCAGCCGGATCCCCGGCACCGGCTCCGACGCGCCCTCGCCCCTCGTTCAATACCCGGCGCGACCTGAACGCTAGGCATTCGAACCCGGCAGGCCGCCGCCTGCATCCTCCAACCGGCGCCAGACCGGACGAGGCCTATCTCACCTGCCCAGAACAGCCGCCCGAAGCCGGGAAAACGCCTTCACCCATGCGACCTAAACTGCAGGGAACGGCCGGCCGCGCTGGCCGGCATGAACAAGAAATGAGGAGTGACTCGCCAAGATGCTCAGTTTCATTGCACGCCGACTGGGGTTATTGATCCCCACCTTCTTCGGCGTCACCCTGCTGACCTTCGCCCTGATTCGCCTGATCCCCGGCGACCCGGTCGAAGTGATGATGGGTGAACGTCGGGTCGACCCGGAAATGCACGCCCAGGCCATGGAGCGCCTCGGTCTCAACAAGCCGCTGCCGGAACAGTACCTGGACTATGTCGGCAAGCTGGCCCAAGGCGACCTGGGCGAATCCCTGCGCACCCGCGAAGGCGTCTGGCACGAGTTCCTCACCCTGTTCCCCGCCACTCTGGAGCTCTCCATCGCGGCCCTGATATTCGCCGGCACGCTGGGCCTGCTGGCCGGGGTGATCGCCGCACTCAAGCGCGGCTCGTTGTTCGACCACGGAGTGATGGGCATCTCGCTGGCGGGCTACTCCATGCCGATTTTCTGGTGGGGCCTCCTGCTGATCATGTTCTTCTCGGTGTGGTTGGGCTGGACGCCGGTCTCCGGGCGCATCGACCTGCTTTATGACATCGAGCCGGTCACCGGCTTCATGCTCATCGACACCCTGCTCAGCGAAGAAGAAGGCGCCTTCGTCGACGCCCTGCGCCACCTGATCCTGCCCGCCATCGTTCTCGGCACCATCCCGCTGGCGGTGATCGCGCGCATGACCCGCTCGGCCATGCTCGAAGTGTTGCGCGAGGACTATGTGCGCACCGCCCGTGCCAAGGGCCTGTCGCCGGCTCGCGTGGTCTTCGTCCACGGCCTGCGCAATGCGCTGATTCCAGTACTCACCGTGTTCGGCCTGCAGGTGGGCACCCTGCTCGCCGGCGCGGTGCTGACCGAAACCATCTTCTCCTGGCCCGGCATCGGCAAATGGCTGATCGAGGCCATTGGCGCGCGGGACTACCCGGTGGTGCAGAACGGCATCCTGCTGATCGCCTGCCTGGTGATCCTGGTCAACTTCGTCGTGGACGTCCTCTACGGCTTCGTCAACCCGCGCATCCGCCATCAACGCTGAGGAGACCTGACGTGACCAATCTGCAGCAGACCCAGGTCGACCCGAGCATCCTTTACCCCTCGCCACTGAAGGAGTTCTGGAAGGCCTTTTCCCATAACAAGGGCGCCGTCGGCGGCCTCGTGTTCATGATCCTCGTGGTTTTCTGTGCGCTGTTCGCACCCTGGGTGGCGCCCCATGATCCGAGCGAGCAGTTCCGCGACTTCCTGCTGGCGCCTCCCGCCTGGCTGGAAGGCGGCCAGATCCAGTTCATCCTCGGCACCGACGAACTGGGTCGCGACCTGCTCTCGCGCCTGATCCACGGCGCGCGCCTGTCGCTGCTGATCGGCCTGAGCTCGGTGGTGATGTCGCTGATCCCCGGCATCCTCTTGGGCCTGGTCGCGGGTTTCTTCCCACGCCTGCTGGGGCCCTCGATCATGCGCCTGATGGACATCATGCTGGCCCTGCCCTCGCTGCTGCTGGCGGTCGCCATCGTCGCGATCCTCGGCCCAGGCCTGATCAACACCGTGATCGCCATCGCAGTCGTCTCCCTGCCCAGCTACGTGCGCCTGACCCGTGCCGCCGTGATGGGCGAGCAGAACCGCGACTACGTTACCGCCTCGCGCCTGGCCGGCGCCGGCCTGCCGCGCCTGATGTTCGTCACCGTGCTGCCCAACTGCATGGCGCCGCTGATCGTCCAGGCCACGCTGAGCTTCTCCTCTGCCATCCTCGACGCCGCCGCCCTGGGCTTCCTCGGCCTCGGCGTACAGCCACCGACTCCTGAGTGGGGCACGATGCTCGCCTCTGCGCGTGACTACATCGAACGCGCCTGGTGGGTGGTGTCGCTGCCCGGCCTGACCATTCTGCTCAGCGTGCTGGCGATCAACTTGATGGGCGACGGCCTGCGCGACGCGCTGGACCCGAAACTCAAAAACGCGGCGTGAGGAAGACCGACATGAAAACATCCGCCCCGCGCCGCCCCCCTGTGGGAGCGAGCTTGCTCGCGAATGACCGCAAGCGCTTCGCCAGCAAGCTGGCTCCTACGGCGCTCCGTTCGGACCTTGCGCATTGCCAGGAGACCGTCGTATGAGCCTCCTCGACATCAAGAACCTCAGCGTGCGTTTCGGCGACGCCAATGCCGTACCCGTGGTCGACGGCCTCGACCTGTCTGTGGATAAAGGCGAAGTCCTGGCCATCGTCGGCGAGTCCGGGTCCGGTAAGTCCGTGACCATGATGGCGCTGATGGGCCTGATCGACGCCCCCGGCATCGTCACTGCCGACAGCCTGCACTTCGACGGCCACGACATGCTCAAGCTCAAGGGCCGGCAGCGTCGGCACATTGTCGGCAAGGACCTGGCCATGGTCTTCCAGGACCCCATGACCGCCCTCAATCCCAGCTACACCGTGGGTTTCCAGATCGAAGAAGTCCTGCACCAGCACCTCGGCCTGAAAGGCAAGGCTGCGCGCCAACGCGCCCTGGAACTGCTCGAGCGGGTGGAAATCCCGGGGGCCTCCAGCCGCCTCGACGCCTATCCGCACCAGCTCTCCGGAGGCATGAGCCAGCGCGTGGCCATTGCCATGGCCATCGCCGCCGAACCCAAGCTGCTGATCGCCGACGAACCGACCACCGCGCTCGATGTGACCATCCAGGCGCAGATCATGGACCTGCTGCTGGACCTGCAGCGTGATCAGGGCATGGCCCTGGTGCTGATCACCCACGACCTGGCCGTGGTCGCCGAGACTGCCGACCGCGTCTGCGTGATGTACGCAGGGCAGGCCGTCGAGATCGGCGAGGTGCCGCGCCTGTTCGACACCCCGACGCACCCCTATACCGAAGCCCTGCTCAAGGCAATTCCCGAGCACAGCCTCGGCGCCCGCCGGCTGTCCACCCTGCCCGGCATCGTCCCCGGTCGCTACGACCGGCCCCACGGTTGCCTGCTCTCGCCGCGATGCCCCTACGGCCAGGCCAACTGCGTCGCCCAGCGGCCGACCCTGGACGCCCACGCCCATGGTGCTGTGCGCTGCTTCTACCCCCTGAACCTGATCGAGGTGGCGCGATGAGTGCCGTATTGACCGCCCGCGAACTGACCCGCCACTACGAAATCTCCCGTGGCCTGTTCAAACCTACCGCGTTGGTGCGCGCCCTGAATGGCGTGTCCTTCGAACTGGAAGCCGGCAAGACCCTCGCCGTGGTCGGCGAGTCGGGCTGTGGCAAGTCCACACTGGCCCGCGCCCTGACGCTGATTGAGGAGCCCTCCTCCGGTTCGCTGCAGATTGCCGGGCGCGAAGTGGCCGGCGCCAGCAAGGAAGACCGCAAGCAACTGCGCCGCGACGTGCAGATGGTGTTCCAGAACCCTTATGCCTCGCTCAACCCGCGGCAGAAGATCGGCGACCAGCTCGCTGAGCCGCTGCTGATCAACACCCCGCTGTCGCGCACCGAGCGCCGCGAGCAGGTGCAAGCGATGATGCAGCAGGTGGGCCTGCGCCCCGAGCATTACCAGCGCTACCCACACATGTTCTCCGGTGGCCAGCGCCAGCGCATCGCCCTGGCCCGCGCCATGATGCTCAACCCCAAGGTGCTAGTGGCGGACGAGCCGACCTCGGCCCTCGACGTGTCCATCCAGGCCCAGGTGCTGAACTTGTTCATGGACCTGCAGGAGCGCTTCAACACCGGCTATGTGTTCATCTCCCACAACCTCGCGGTGGTACGCCACGTCGCCAACGATGTACTGGTGATGTACCTCGGCCGCCCGGTGGAAATGGGCCCCAACGAGCTGATCTACAGCCGCCCGCTGCACCCCTACACCAAGGCACTGCTGTCGGCGACGCCGACCATCCACCCCGATCCGCTGAAGCCGAAGATCAAGATCGTCGGTGAACTGCCCAACCCGCTCGACCCGCCATCCGGCTGCGCCTTCCACAAGCGCTGCCCCTACGCGACCGAGCGCTGCAGGGTGGAAGTGCCTGAACTGCGCCTGCTCGATGCCCGCCAGGTGGCCTGCCACCATGCGGAGACTATTAACGGCTAGCACTGCATCGGGGCGGCCCGCCCTTCTGTGGGGGCGAATTCGCCAAGGACCGCAAAGCGGCCCCCTTTTGCATCGTAGGGCAGGCCGTTGGCCGGCTTCGCGAATGAATTCGCCCCCACAATGAAAAGCGCCCCAGCCATCAGATTTCCTGCAACAGCGCCAACCGCACCCCGAATCCCACCAGCACTCCGCCGAACAGCCACTGCTGCACCCGCTGCACCAGCGGCCGTCGCCCCAGCCAGCGGCCCAGCCCGGCGCCCGCCAGGGCATAGCCCGCGTCGAACACCATCCCCACCGCCACCAGCACCATACCCAGCAGGGCAAACTGCAGCCCCAGTGGCCCGGCCTCGGGGCTGACGAACTGCGGCAGCAGCACCGAACAGAACACCAGCGCCTTGGGATTCAGCAGATTGGTCAACAGGCCCCGACGCAGCGCCGTCCAGTAGGCTCGCGACGGCCGTTGCTCGCCCGCCACCACCAGGGCCGATGTCTCCGCCTGGAGCAACCGCAGCCCCAGCCAGAGCAGATAGCCCGCACCGACCAGCCGCACCAGGTCGAAGGTCCAGGGGGCGGTCTTGAACAGCACCGCCAGGCCAAGCCCTGCCAGCGCCACGTGGCAGCTGCGCGCCAGGGCCAGCCCCAGCGCCGTGGCCAGCGCCATCGCGCGGCCCTGGCGGGCACCGGTTTGCAACAGAAGGATCATGTCCGGCCCGGGTAGCAGGTAGACCACCGCCAGGGCGATAAGGAAACCGGCCATTCTTGCGCTCCAGAACAGTGTGTGGAGGAAAAATTCTAGGCCCGAAGGCCGAGGCAGGTGCTTGCGTATTCGCTCGATAGCTCCATGATTTCTGGCATTTCCTGCCAACAGAAAAAACCAGACAGGCCATCTATGCCAAAAATAAAACTCGACGCCCTGGATCACAGGATTCTCTCCGCGCTGCAGCGCGACGGTCGCCTGAGCAACGTGCAGCTGGCCGACGAGATCGGCCTCTCCGCCTCACCTTGCCTGCGCCGGGTGCGTCTGCTGGAAGAAGCAGGAGTCATACGCGGCTACCACGCCAGCCTCGACCGCGACGAAGTCGGCCTGGGTCTCACCGTATTCGTCGGCATCAAGGTGGAGCGGCATCACCAGGAAGAGGCAGATGCCTTCCGCGAAGCGGTGACCCGCCTGGAAGAAGTCATCTCCGTGCATCTGGTTTCAGGCGAGTCGGACTTCCTGCTGCAAGTGGTGGTGCCAGACCTGCGGGCTTATGAGCGTTTCCTCACCGGCACCCTGCTCAAGCTCCCTGGTGTCAGCGACATCCGCAGCAACTTCGCGATCCAGACCGTCAAGGCACCGGGCCCGTTGCCGTTGAATCATTTGCCGAAGTAACCCACTTCATCGACAGCCCCCTCTCCCTCCGGGAGAGGGGGGATCAGCGGCCGAAGAACTGATAGAACTCGCGCAGCTCTGCCTGGGCATCCTCCAGGCTCATCGGGATGAAGCGCATGACCTGATGCGCCGCGCATTGCGCGAGGCGCCCCAGGTCCAGGGGATGAACCCAGCCGAGGACCGGGTAGCCGCCCATGGTCTGACGGTCAGCCATCAGCACGATAGGCTGGCCATCCGGCGGCACCTGGATGGCGCCGCTGACCACCCCCTGCGACCACTGCTGCTGCGGAGCCTCGATCGGCTCGCCCTGCAATCGGGCGCCCATCCGGTCGGACTGTGGGCTGAGCTGCCAGGGCTGTTCGAAAAAAGCTCGCGCCTGCTCGTCGGCAAAACTCGCTGCGTCGCCACCGATCACCGCCCTGATGAGCTGTGGAGCCTGATAATCGGGTAGCCAGGGCCAAGGCACGCTGGCCCCGCGGATCATTCCTCCCGGCCGGCCCAGCAGGCAATCACCTTCGGCCAGCTTGCGCCCTTCCCCGTCCAGCCCGCCCAGCCCCTCGCGCAACTGGCAGGCGACGCTACCCAGCACCGCCTCGGCCTGGATACCGCCATCGATGGCCAGATAGGCACGTTGGCCGCTGCGGGCAAAGCCGATCCGCAGGTACTGCCCGCTCTGCACATGGAAGCGCGACCAGTTGCGGCGTGGCTCGTCGTCGACGGTGATTGGCATATCCGCACCCGCCAGCGCCACCCAGGCGTCCTCTTCCACTACCAGTTCGACACCGCCCAGGGCGATTTCCAGCACTGCGCTACCCCAAGGGTTGCCCAACAATCTGTTCGCCCAGGCCGCCGCCTGGATATCCATCGGGCCGGCAGGCGACACGCCGAGGTGCTGCCAGCCGAACCGGCCACCATCCTGCAGCAGGCTGAGCGGGCCCGGCTTGTTTACCCGCAGGGCGCTCATGGCTCCCCTCCTTCCGCCAGGTAAGTCGCCTCGTCAATCGAGACAAAGCGAACCCGATCCCCCAGCGCCAGTGGGCAAGGCGGTTCGCGACGGGCGTCGAACAGTGTCCAGGGGCAGCGACCGAGTAGATGCCAGCCACCGGGAGAGGCCTGTGGATAAATGGCCGTCTGTCGTTCGGCGATGGCCAGGCTGCCGGCCGGTACGCGGATACGCGGGCTGGCGCGGCGCGGCAGGGCCAGACGTGCATCCAGCCCGCCGAGATAAGCGAAGCCTGGTGCGAAACCTATCGCACCGACCTGGTACTCGACGTCCGAATGCATCGCGATCACCTGCTCCTCCGAAAGCCGACAGGCCTCAGCGACCCAGGGCAGGTCCTCGCCACCGTACCAGATGGGAATCTCATGCAGACGAGCGGCTGACTCCGGCACAGGGGTCGCCAGCCACTCCTCGAGCAAGGGCCCCAGGTGTGCGGCGAGGGCCTGATGGTTGGTGAGCGTCAGGTCGTAGTGCAACAGCAGAGTGGTCCAACCCGGCACCAGGTCGACCAGCAGATAGTCGAAGCGCTGGCGCAGCGTCTCCGCCAGGGCGGCGATACGCAGCGGCAGGCCGGCATCCGGTTCATCGGCCAGCACCAGCAACAGCGCCTCGGCGCCGGCAGGTTCGAGACGGATCATAGAGCGTCCAGTTTGCCCCGCAGCCGGCGCAGCACGGCGAGGGATTCGGGATTGTCGCCATGCACGCAAAGGCTATCGGCGGTGAGGCACAGGGGCTTGCCGTCGATATCCGGGAACGGCTCGCCCGTGGCGATGGCCAGTGCCTGGTCGATAATTCTTTCGGGGTCATGGTGCACCGCTCCGGCCAGGCGCCTCGGGGCAAGCTGGCCATCGGAGAGGTAGGCGCGGTCGGCGAAGGCCTCGAACATCAGCGGGACATCCGCGGCATCGGCCAATTGCAGCTCGCGACTGTTGTCGGCCAGCGCCAGGACCATCAGCGGCAGGCCCTTGCGATAGCTCGCGCAGGCATCGAGCACGGCAGCCAGCAGGGCGTCATCGCGCACCAGGTCGTTGTAGAGCGCGCCATGGGGTTTGACGTAGGCCACCTGGGTGCCAACCGCGCGGCAGAAGGCTTCCAGCGCGCCGATCTGATAGAGCACCTGGGCGCGAACCTCCTCAGGCATGCAGGCCATATGGCGGCGACCGAACCCGGCCAGGTCCGGGTAGGCCGGATGCGCCCCGATGCGCACGTCGTGACGGATGGCAAGCTCCACCGTGCGCTGCATGGTCAGGGGGTCGGAGGCGTGGAAACCACAGGCCAGGTTGGCCTGGTCCACCAGCGGCATGGCGTGCTCGTCGTCGCCCATCTTCCAGGCGCCGAAGCTTTCACCCATGTCGCAGTTCAGCAGGATTCGTCTGTTCATGGAGGGGATTATGGCTAAAAAACCGGGCACCAACGGAGAAAAGCGTGCAGGAGGCGCCCTCATCATGTAGGGGCGAATTCATTCGCGAAAGCGGACCGCAGGTCTGCCCACACAAGTCCGCACGGTGCTCAATATCCCTCTCCCCCGGCCCCTCTCCCAGAGGGGGAGGGGTGACTGTTTCGTAGGAGCCAGCTTGCTGGCGAAGGCGGGAATATTCGCGAGCAAGCTCGCTCCTGCAAGGGATGAGCGGGGATGAGGGCAACCTGACTCAGGCACAAAAAAAGCCCCGCACTCGGCGGGGCGAACGTTCCCCAGGAGCGGGATCACTCGTTTCGGCGCAACGCCCGTCAATACACGTCGCGGCGATAGCGTCCTTCATCAGCGAGCTGCTGAAGTCCCTCGTCGCCGAGGATGTCACGCAAGGCCCGGTCAACGCCTTCAGCCATGCCTTGCAAGCTGCCGCAGACGTAGATCACCGCGCCGTCTGCCAACCACCCACGCAATTCGCCAGCCGCCTCGCGCAGACGGTCCTGCACGTAGACCTTGTGCATCTGGTCGCGGGAGAAGGCCAGGTCGAGACGCTGCAGGTCGCCGCTGGTGAGCCAGCCTTGCAGTTCATCGCGGCAGTAGAAGTCATGGGCCTGGTTGCGCTCGCCAAACAGCAGCCAGTTGCGCTGGCACCCGGCGGCGATGCTCGCTTTCAGCAAGCTGCGCAGGCCGGCCAGGCCGGTCCCGTTGCCGATGAAGATCAGCGGGCGTTCTTCGTCGATCAGATGGAAGCGACTGTTACGGCGCAGGCGCAGCGGCACGGCAGCGCCCTCCGGCAAGTAGTGGGTCAGCCAGCCGGAAGCGATGCCCAGGCTGCCATCGGCGTGCTCCTCCTGACGTACGATCAGTTCCAGCACGCCATCGCTGGCCAGCGATGCAATGGAATACTGCCGCACGGAGAGGCCAATCAGCGCCTGCACCAAGGCTTGCGGATGCAGGCCCACCAGATGCTCGAAGGAGTTCGGCAGCAGGCGCCCAGCCAGGGCCTGACGCACCGGTTGGCGCACACCATCCAGCTCGACCTGAGCGTCGCCGTCCAGGTGATGCTGTTGCAGCCATGCCGCGATACGGGGCTCGGCCTGGCGCGGGAGGATCTCCACCAGGTCACCTGCCTGCCAGCTCATATGGCTGCCAGCCGGGGCGCGCAGGCGCAGCAGCCAGGTGGATTCACCCTGGCTACCCGGATTGAGGTGTTCGCGCTGCTCCAGGGTCCAACTTTCGAACACCGGGCCGCTCCAGGGCGTCAGCACGCTGCCGCCCGAAACGTCAGCAAGCTGCTCCTGCCACTTCTGCAAAGCGGCGCCGTCGCCCCCATCGACCTCGACGGGCTCGAACAACTGGCTGGCGCCCTGCCCTTTCAGCCACGCCTGGAGACGTCGGCCAAAGCCGCAGAACTGCTCGTACTGCCGATCGCCCAGGGCGAGCACGGCAAAACGCAGCCCCGCCAGTTGGGAAGCCTGGCCCAGCACCTTGCGCTCGAAGCCTCGTGCGTTGTCCGGGGCTTCACCGTCACCGAAGGTGCTGACCACGAACAGCGCATTACGCGCCTGCGCCAAGGCGCTACCGTCCAGCGTGGCGAGCGGCTCTACGCGCACCGGCAAGCCCGCAGCCTGTAACTGACCGGCACTTTGCCAGGCCAGTTGTTCGGCAAAGCCGCTCTGGCTGGCGAATCCGATCAACCAGGCGTCCTGGTCCGCACTGCTTGCCAATTCGCCACGGGCGTCGCGGACTGCGCGCTTCTTGCGACGGCGATCGAGGTAGAGCAACCAGCCGGTGATGAAGAACAGCGGCATGGCGAGGCTCGCCAGCATCATCAGGATGCGCCCGGTCAGGCCGAAGTATTCACCCACATGCAGGGCATAGACGCTGGTCAGCAGCTGCGCCTTGAAGCTCTTGTCAGCGTAGCGCTCGTGGCGCTTGATCTCGCCGTTGGCCGGATCGAGGGTGATCTGGTTGAAGGCGCGCGGGTGCGCTGCGCCCCTTTCGAGGTAGAAGACTGTGGCCGGCTGACCGCCGACGGGCGGCAGGCGCAGGTTGTAGGCTGCCATGTCGGCGCCCACGCTGCGGCGGATGCTGTTCCACACGGCGTCATAGTCCACCACCAGCGGCGGGCCGGAGGGCGCCTGCATGGCGGGGCGGCCACGGCCTTCACCTCGGCGCTCGCCCGGTTTGCCTTGCTGCCCGGCAGGCGCATCCGAAAGCAGCCGATTGAGCCCTTCGCGGTACCAGTCGTAGGACCAGAACAGGCCGGTCAGTGCCGCCATGAGATAAAACAGCAAGCACCAGGTGCCGGCCACGGCATGCAGGTCCCAGTTGAAGCTGCGGCCCTTGCGCGACCAGTCGAGGGTCAGCCAGGCACGCCAGCTGCCGGCCTTGCGCGGCCAGCGCAGATACAGGCCGGAGAGGCAGAAGAAAATCAGGATCAGCGTGCACGCAGCGGTGATCTGCTTGCCGAACTCGCCCATGGCGAGGAAACGGTGCAGTTGCAGCATCAGGCCAAAGAATTGCTGGCCGGCGGGTTGGCCCAGCAGTTCGCCGGTATATGGATCGAAGTAACGCATCGGCCCACGACGCTCGCCGGGCGGCGGCGCGAAGAATACCCGCGCGGCGTTGTCGCTGTGGGTCTCGACCCAGAGTCCGGCGACCTTCTTGCCTTCGGCTGCCTCGATCTTCTGCACCAGTTCTGCAGGCGGCAGAACGCCGCTGTCACGAACTTCGACCTGCAAGGTCGCTGGGTTGAGCAGGCGGAGAATCTCGTCCTGGAAGCTGTAGGCCGCTCCCGTCACGCCCATCAAAGCCAGCACCAGCCCGGCACTGATGCCGAACAACCAGTGCAGCTGGAACAGGGTTTTCTTCAACACGTGGATTACCTCGGGTGCGCGCCTGGCGGTGCGCGAAATCGCATTCAGGGTCGGCCCCATGCCTGACCGCGACGAGATTCTATTTGAGAACGGGATGCATTAAATGATGTTTCGGAAGGTTTACCCATTATTTACAGCCTGCTCCCATCATCGGACCGAACCGGCGGGCCCTGCATACCAGCAGGGCCCTCCGGTCGTTCATTAGAACGAATAGGTAGCGGAAAGGATCGCCGAACGGGCATCACCGTATTCGATGGCCGAGGTGCGGGCGTTTGTGCCGATGCTCTGGCGCACGCGCTCGACATAGTCCTCGTCGAACAGGTTGTTGACGTTCAGCTGCAGGTCCAGGTTCTCGTTGACCTTGTAGCCGACCATGGCGTTGTGGACCCAGTAGTCATCCAGCTTGGCCCTGGTGCTGGAACTGACGTTGCGCTCGCTGACGTAGCGCGCACCGTAGCCCAGAGTCCAGCCTTCGGGCAGCTCGTAGGTGCTCCACAGGTTGAAGGAGTGCGGCGGCGTGTTGCCCAGGGCCTGGCCTTCTCGTGCGGGATCCACCTCGGACTTGATCGTCTCGCTGTCGAGGAAGGTGTAGTTGGCGAAGACATTCCAGCGGTCGGTGATCTTGCCGGTGGCGCCCAGTTCGACACCCTGCACGCGCTGCTCGCCGGCCAGGATGTAACTGCCGTCAGCCAGTTGCTCGCGGGCATCTGTCTTCTCCACGCGGAACAACGCGCCATCCAGCATCAGGCTGCCATCCAGGAACTCCCACTTGGTGCCCAGCTCCCAGGTCTCGTTCTTCTCCGGGTCCAGGCTCTGGGTGCCGGCGTTCAGGCCACCACCGCTGCTCGCCGCGCTTTCAGCAGACGGGTTGAAGGAGGTGCCCCAGGCCAGATAGATGCGGCCATTGTCCGTCGGCTTGTAGACCAGGCCCGCGCGGCTGCTCAGCTCTTCATCCTTGGAGGAAAAATCGCCGGTCTTCACGTGGGTTGCCGAGTAGGTGTCGCTTACTGCGTCGAACCAGTCGTAGCGCAGGCCCAGGTTCAGGTCCCACTTCTCGTTCAGGGCGATGGTGTCGAAGACGTACATCGCCTTGTTATCCAGCTGGTTCTCGGTGTAGCCGGTGGTGGTCTTGATAGCCGGGCCGGTCCAGTAACCCGGCGGGTTGTAGAGGTCATAGCCGTTAGCTGGATAGCCTGCGGCACCCGTGCCCAGGCCGTGGTTATAAGTCTGGAGGTCAAAGTCCTCGCGGGAAATCTCAACGCCGGTCACCAGCTCGTGGCCCAGTCCAGCCGTGTCGAAACTGACCCGCAGGTTGGTCTGGTTGATCCACATCTCGGTGGTGATGTCACGACCATAGGCCTGGGGACCGGCCGGACGATAGCGGCCCGCCGGCACGCCGGTGAGGTTCACATGGGAGGCGGAAACTACAGTGTCACGGTCGATGCGGCTGTAGCGAGTCAGGTTCTGCAGCCGCAGATTGTCGTTGAAGTCGTGCTCGAGGTTGGCCGTCAGGGCGTTCTGCTCGATCTCTTCCTTGTCCAGGTTCTTCCAGCCGTAGTAGTCCTCTCGGTCCACACCCGACAGCTTCTTGCCGTCCAGGGCGGGCACGCCGTAGTCCGGCAGATTGTCGTCGGTCTGGTGGAAGGCGCTGAGGGTCAGGCGGGTGGAGTCGCTGAAGCCCAGGCGCAGGGAAGGCGCGATGCCCCAGCGCTCGCGGTCGATCTCATCGCGACCGGGCACGTCATTCTCATGGGCCATCAGGTTCAGGCGGAAAGAGCTGTCGGTGCCGACCCCTTCCAGCGGCTGATTGGTGTCCAGGGTCAGGCGATGGTAGTTGTCCGTCCCCAGGCCACCCCCGAGCTGGGTGAAAGCGTTGTCCTGCGGCTGCTTGCTGATGATGTTGATACTGCCGCCGGTAGTGCCGGCACCGCCGAATACGGAGTTCGGCCCCTTGATCACTTCCACCTGCTCGATGTTGAAGGTGTCGGTGCGGCTGGTCTGGGCGCTGTCGCGCAGGCCATCGATCTGGATGTTGCTGTTGGCGGAGAAGCCGCGGATGTTGATGCTGTCGCCAGAGCCGCCACCGCCCTCGCCGGCGTTGAAGGTGATGCCGGAGACGTTGGACAGCACCTGGCGCAGACTCAGCGCCTGTTGCTCCTGGATGACTTCCTTGGGCACTACCGTAATGGTCTGCGGGGTATCCAGCAGCGGCGCCGTGTATTTGGCGGAGGAGGATTGCTCGACCTTGTAAGTCTTCTCCGCCTTGCCATCGACCTTGACGCTATCGAGCTGAAGGGCCTGGTTCTGTTCGGCAGCCAGTGCAAAGCTGGTAGAAGAGGCGATGGCCAGGCCAATGGCGCTGGCCAGCAGGGCACGCTGTGGCTGTTTGGCAGATTTGGTCTTAATGGTCATAAGAATCACTCCCCAGTGAATTTGAGGCGCGATTCTATTTGCGAATGTTTATCAGTAAACATTTTTATTTGATCTTTACACTTTCTTTACATTCGATGCGGAGCTTCTTGTTTTCGTAAAGAAACGAAAATCCGCAAGAAAAGCGACAGAAAGCGCATGCTTGAGCCGCCTCTCTCATGGCGAGCCTGCCGATGCGGAGAAAGAAAAGATCGGCTTGAAACAGGTGACCGATCAGTCACAAATAGAACGACAAAAACCAAGCTCGGTAATCACTGGCCTGCAGGCCGCCAGAGACGCGAGGCATCGATCGCGTCCAAGGCGGGGCAGCCGGTCAGCGCCATAGCCACTTCAAGCTCAGCACGCAGCAAATGCAGGACGTGGGCAACACCCACGGCGCCCGCTGTCGCCAGCCCATGGACGTACGGCCTCCCGACCAGCACGGCGCTGGCGCCCAGTGCCAACGCCTTGAAGATGTCGGTGCCCCGCTGGATACCGCCATCGAGCAGCACGGGAAGCTTGCCCCCTACCGCCCGAACTACAGAAGGCAGCACGTCGAGTGTGGCGGGAAGGCCGTCCAGGGTTCGTCCGCCATGGTTGGAGACGATCACCCCGGCAATGCCCTGCTCCACCGCGCGCATCGCATCCGCTGGAGCCATCACACCTTTGACCAGCACCGGCAGGCGGGTCAGGGACTGCAGCCACTCCAGATCCGTCCAGGTTGGCGCATGCGCCAGCAATGGGCTGCCGAAAAGCGGGCTCGCGCCGGGCTGCGCCACGCTGGGCGGTAGGCTGCGCATGCCGCGAAGGTTAACCGCCTCCACACCCTCGGGGAGGACGAAGCCGGCGCGCTGTTCGCGGTTACGCATGCCGTTGACCGGCGCATCCACGGTGACCACCAGCGCCTTGTAACCGGCAGCTTCGACGCGCCGCACCAAATCCAGCGTGAAGTCGCGATCTGGCTGGATGTAAAGCTGGAACCAGAGCGGCGTCTGCGCGGCCTGGGCGATAGCCTCCAGAGACACGCTGGCCTGGGTGCTGACGACCATTCCGGCTTTCATGGCCGAGGCACCCAGCACGCTGGCCAACTCGCCGTCAGGATGCGCGAGCTTCTGGAACGCCACGGGCGCCAGGAGGATGGGATAGTCGAGGTCCAGCCCGCAGAGCTGCAACCGCGTATGGCCGTCCGTGAGGTCCTCCAGGACACGACTCTGCAGGCGCAGGCACTCGAAGGCGGCCCGGTTGTCGCGCAGGGTCAGTTCGTCCGCGGCACCACCTGCCAGGTAGGCCCAGGCCTGAGCGGTCATTCGCTCGCGGGCGAAAGACTCATAGTCGGCGACGGCCGCAATCTCGGAAGGAATCTGCACAAGCTTTGGCAAGGGAGTCATCGTGGGCACCCTCAGGTATTCGACCATTGCCGCAGCAGGTTGTGGTAGACGCCACTGAGGCGTACCAGGGCTTCGCTTGCCGGTGTTTCGCGGGTCAGTTGCTGGATGGCGGTGTCCAGGTCCAGCAGCATGGCGCGCTGGCTGTCCTCGCGGACCAGGCTCTGGATCCACATGAACGAAGCGAGGCGCGCGCCACGGGTCACCGGGTTGACCCGATGCAGGCTACTGCCGGGATAGAGCACCAAGTGGCCGGCCGGCAGCTTGACGCTGTGGCTGCCGTAGGTGTCTTCGACCACCAGTTCGCCGCCCTCGTACTCGTCCGGGTCACTGAAGAACAACGTGGCGGACAGGTCGCTGCGCACCCTGTGCGGAGTGCCCGGCACACTGAAAATGGCGTTGTCGATGTGATTGCCATAAGTGCCGCCGCCGGTATAGCGGTTGAAGCGCGGCGGCAGCACCTTCAGCGGCAAGGCTGCGGCCATGAACTGTGGGTTGCTGCCAAGGCGCTCGACGATGAAGTCACCGATCTCGATGGCCAGTGGATCGTCCTGGGCCAGTTGCTGGTTGTCCTTCGCGCGCACGGCCATATGCCCAGCGGTAACCCGGCCGTCCTGCCAGTTGGCCTCGTCCAGGGCCTCGCGGCATTTGCGGACCTGATCGGCGGTGAGCACATCGGGAATCTGCAGCATCACGGGGATCGCCCTCCATCGAGCCGGGGCCAGGATCACCCTGCGGGCGCCCTGGCTGATAAGCGTTTGCAAATAGAATTGCTGCGCATCTTACTTGGAGGAGCCGCGTCGAGAAACCTGAGGCGAAGTGCCGCACGCGCCAGTACGACCAAGACTGCAGGGGCGAGCTTGCTCGCAAACATCAGCCACGCCTTCGCCAGCAAGCTGGCTCCTACAAAAGCGCAACACGACCGCCAGCCGAGACACCGCTGCCCCGGTAGGAGCGAGGGGGACGCCGAGTTCTTGCTCGCGAACAGGTCTTTTCCACGAGCAAAGACCAGGCGCCCCTCACTCCTGCCCCCAAAAGGAAAGGAAGTAGAAGCCGCCACACCTCAACCCGCCAAAAACAAAGCCCGCCATCTAGGCGGGCTCGTTTGCACCGGGGCAACTTACAGGTAGTAGGCCTTCAGCGGCGGGAAGCCGTTGAATTCCACCGCGCTGTAGCTGGTGGTGTAGGCGCCGGTCGACAGCCAGTAGAGGCGATCTTCGGCGGCCAGGTTCAGCGGCAGGCCGTACTTGTAGTTCTCATACATGATGTCGGCGCTGTCGCAGGTCGGGCCGGCGATCACCACTTCTTCTACTTCGCCCTTCTTCTCGACCCAGATCGGGAACTTGATGGACTCGTCCATGGTTTCGATCAGGCCGGAGAACTTGCCCACGTCGGTATAGATCCAGCGCTCAACCGCAGTACGCGACTTGCGCGCCACCAGCACCACTTCGCTGACCAGGATACCGGCGTTGGCGATCAGCGAGCGGCCCGGCTCGAGGATGATTTCCGGCAGCTCGTCACCGAAGTCTTCCTTCAGGAAGCGGATGATCTCTTCGGCATAGGTTTCCAGGCTGTTGGTGCGCTGGATGTAGTTGGCCGGGAAGCCACCGCCCATGTTGATCATCTGCAGGGTGATGCCGTCTTCTTCCTTCAGGCGCTCGAAGATCACCTTGACCTTGGCAATGGCGGCGTCCCAAACGTCAATATCGCGCTGCTGCGAGCCAACGTGGAAGGACACGCCGTAAGGCACCAGGCCCAGTTGCTTGGCGAGGATCAGCAGGTCCAGGGCCATGTCCGGGTTGCAGCCGAACTTGCGCGACAGCGGCCAGTCAGCCGAAGTGGAGCCTTCGGTGAGGATACGCACGTAGACCTTGGAGCCCGGCGCGGCCTTGGCGATGTTGCGCAGGTCAGCCTCGGAGTCGGTGGCGAACAGGCGCACGCCCTTCTCATAGAAGTAGCGAATGTCGCGGGCTTTCTTGATGGTGTTGCCGTAGCTGATGCGCTCCGGGCCAACGCCCGTCTTCATCACCTTGTCCAGCTCATAGATGGAGGCGATGTCGAAGTTGGAGCCCTTGTCGCGCAGCAGCTCGGTGATCTCGGTAGCCGGGTTGGCTTTCACCGCGTAATAGATCTTGGCGAAGGGGAAGCAACTGACCAGCTGGTCGTAGGAATCGACGATGGTCTGCTTGTCGATCACCACGAACGGGGTTTCGTGCTTATCGGCAAACGCCTTCATACGCTGGAAAGTTTGGGGCGAGAAATAGTCTTCGACCTTGATCGACATGCGAGGGACTCCATATGGCAAAACAAACAAAAGTTGTCAGGGGTGGCCGGTGGTTACCTGGCCGGAACGTCTGATCAGTTTCCCCACTTTGGTTCGCCTACTTCCCAAGGCATGTCGCCGAGGATTTACAGTCATTTCTGACTGCCAACCTCTCGTCGTCAGTACTTGAGCCGGATGGATCGTTGCCAGCATGGACGTTCGGGCGCGAACTTTAGGGCCATGGGGGCTCTAGATCAATCAAAAATTGCCGCTTTGGAGCATCCCTTTGTCGCATCGCCAGTTGACTGTTTTGGATATGCAACAGGGCGCCCCAAAATACCGCACGAAGCCTGCAAGCCCCACTCGCCCGGTAGCCGCCGCTTGACCTGCGATTGCCGCTATAATCGCCGCCTTTTTTGACAGACCGACTATTCGTCGACGGGTTCCTTCTCCATGAGCATTCAGGCTGCCGAAGTCGCGAAGCGCCGCACCTTCGCCATCATTTCCCACCCCGACGCGGGTAAGACCACCATCACCGAGAAGCTGCTGCTGATGGGCAAGGCGATTGCCGTCGCCGGCACGGTGAAGTCGCGCAAGTCCGACCGCCACGCCACCTCCGACTGGATGGAGATGGAAAAGCAGCGTGGTATCTCCATTACCACCTCGGTGATGCAGTTCCCCTATCGCGAGCACATGATCAACCTGCTCGACACCCCCGGCCACGAAGACTTCTCGGAAGACACCTACCGCACCCTGACCGCGGTGGACTCCGCGCTGATGGTGCTGGACGGCGGCAAGGGCGTCGAACCGCGCACCATCGCCCTGATGGACGTGTGCCGCCTGCGCGACACGCCCATCGTCAGCTTTATCAACAAGCTGGACCGTGACATCCGCGACCCTATCGAACTGCTCGATGAGATCGAAGCGGTACTGAAGATCAAGGCCGCACCCATCACCTGGCCGATCGGCTGCTACAAGGACTTCAAGGGCGTATACCACCTCGCCGAAGACAAGGTGATCGTCTACACGCCCGGCCACGGCCACGAACGCACCGAGATCAAGGTGATCGAGAAACTTGATTCGGATGAGGCCCGCGCCCACCTGGGCGACCTCTACGACGACTTCGTCGAGCAACTGGAACTGGTGCAGGGCGCCTGCCACGAGTTCAACAAGGACGAGTTCCTCAAGGGCCACATGACCCCGGTATTCTTCGGTACCGCACTGGGCAACTTCGGCGTCGACCAGGTCCTGGACTGCATCGTCGACTGGGCGCCGCAGCCGCTGTCGCGGGCCACCCACGAGCGCCAGGTGGAGCCCACCGAGGAGAAGTTCTCCGGCTTCGTGTTCAAGATCCAGGCGAACATGGACCCCAAGCATCGCGACCGCATCGCCTTCATGCGCATCTGCTCGGGCAAGTACGAAAAGGGCATGAAGATGCGCCACGTGCGCCTGGGCAAGGACGTGAAGATCGCCGACGCCCTGACCTTCTTCTCCTCCGAGCGTGAGCAGCTGGAAGAGGCATTTGCCGGCGATATCATCGGCCTGCACAACCATGGCACCATCCAGATCGGTGACACCTTCACCGAAGGCGAGGTGCTGGGCTTTACCGGTATCCCGCACTTCGCTCCGGAACTGTTCCGCCGCGTGCGCCTGAAGGACCCGCTGAAATCCAAGCAGCTGCGCCAGGGCCTGCAGGAGCTGGCCGAGGAAGGCGCCACCCAGGTGTTCTTCCCGCAGCGCAACAACGACATCATCCTCGGTGCCGTGGGTGTGCTGCAGTTCGACGTGGTCGCCAGCCGCCTGAAGGAGGAATACAAGGTCGAGTGCGCCTACGAGGCAATCAACGTCTGGTCTGCACGCTGGATCGAATGCGCTGACAAGAAGAAGCTCAATGAATTCTCTGACAAGGCGATGGAAAACCTCGCGGTGGATGGCGGCGGCCACCTCACCTACCTGGCCCCCACCCGCGTCAACCTCAGCCTGATGGAAGAGCGCTGGCCGGACATCAAGTTCCGCGCCACCCGCGAGCACCACTGATCAGCACTCCGTAGGAGCGAGCTTGCTCGCGAACATTCACCGTTCGCCAGCAAGTTGGCTCCTACAACCCCGCCTACGCGCCGCCTTCATTCCGCGAAATCTCCCCGATCCGTTCAGGTTTTCTCGCCCCACCGGGGCGGGATCGGCGATTGGTTTGTTCCTTGGTCAGGCGGTACCATCCCGAACGGTGTAAGCCCCTTATTGCCCGGCCTCGAAGGAAATCGCAGCTTGGACACCCCACGCGAGAGACAGCCAAGGACCAACCCCGAGGAGCGCCGCGAACACCTGGTGCGCGCCACCCTGAAGTGCCTGGTCGCCGAAGGCCACGCGGGGATATCAGTGCGCCGAATCGCCAAGGAGGCGAACGTCGCAATCGGCCTGATCAACCACTACTTCGGCAGCATCGATGCCCTGGTGGCGCTGGCCTACGAGACCTTGGCCAACGAAGTGAGCCAGGCCCTCAAAGCGCAGATCGAGCAAGCGGGCACCGACCCCTCAGCGCGCCTCGAAGCCTTCCTCGTCGGCTACTTCTCCCCCGTGACACTGGACCCTGACCTGCTCAGCCCCTGGGTGGTGTTCTGGAGCCTGATCCGTCACTCACCGCAGGTGAATGACGCCCACGAGCGCACCTACGGCAGCTCCCTGGGCCTGCTCGAGACGCTTTTGTCCGACCTTGCCAAAAAGGAAGGCTTCCACATCGCCAAGCCGCGCCTGGCCGCCATTGCGCTCTCGGCAATGCTCGACGGCCTATGGCTCGAGTGGTGCCTGAACCCCGACAACTTCAGCGCCGAAGAAGGCCTGGACATCTGCCGCCGCTGGGTAGACAGCCTGCGCCGCGGCGCCTATGCCTGAGCGCGCATAGCCGGACTTCAACTTGTAGGATGGGACGAGCGAAGCGATTCCCATCGATGGCGGCTGCCCCGACTGACGGGTATCGCAGGCTCAACCCATCCTACGGCTGTAGCCAGCGTGCGGGCTAACAGCGCACATTCGCGAGCAAGCTCGCTCCTACAGAATCGGAACGCCAGCGCTGTGAGGGCGCACCGCGGCCCCTTCGTCAGCTCGCCCGACGAAACATCGCTCGTCCCTCAGCCCGCGCAAAACCGGCCTCGATCATGAAGGTCAGGCAGATGTAGATCCCCGCCACCAGCAACAGCGGCTGGTAAATCTGGAACGTCTGCGCGCGCACCACGTTGGCAGCGCCCAACAGATCGACCACGGCAACGGTCGACGCCAGCGCGGTGGACTTGAGCAGCATCACCGTTTCGCCCGCCAGGGTCGGCAGCAACAGACGGATCGCCCGGGGCAGCCAGACCCGCATCAACACCAGCCGATGCCGCATGCCGAAGGCAGCCGCCGCCTCCAGTTCGCCCTTGGGCACTGATTTCATGCCGCCCCGGATCACCTCCCCGACGTAAGCGCCAACCGAAAGCACCAGCGCCAGGACGATGTACCAGAAGCCATCGCGCAGGTATGGCCAGAGGAAACTGCTGCGGATCAGCGGGAACTGCGCGAACAGGCTCCCTAAGCCGTAATAGAAGATGTAGATCTGGACCAGCAGCGGCGTGCCACGAATCACGCTGGTGTAAGCCAGGCTGACGCCCGAGACCAGCGAATTGCGCGACATCCGAGCCAGCGCCACCAGCAAGGCCAGCGCGAAGCCCAGCACCGCTGAGATAAGCAGCATCAGCAACGTGGTGCCAAGGCCATCCAGAAGCAATTTGCCGTAGTCAAAAATCCAGGCTGCGGTCATGACAGTCACTCGCTCACACCGAAGGGGCCCAGCGACGGAAACGTCGCTCGAGCCAGCCGGAGAACAGGTTGGAGAGCAGGGTCAGCAGGTAGTAACAGGCTGCTGCGGTGAGGTAAAAGGTCAGGTACTCGCGGGTGGAGCCTGCCGCCTGCTTGGCGGTGAACAGCAGCTCGCTGGTGCCGACCACGCTGATCAGCGCACTGTCCTTGATCAGGTTGATCCAGAGGTTGGCCATGCCTGCCAGGGCATTGGGCGCCATGATCGGCAGGGTGACGCGCTGGAACAGCCCGAGCCCGCTCATGCCGAAGGCGCGGGCCGCCTCGATCTGACCAAAGGGGATGGCCTGGATAGCGCCGCGGAAAATCTCCGAGGCATAGGCGCCCTGCACCAGGCCAAGAACCACGATGGCGACCAGGGTGCCGTTGAGCTTGAGCTCACCGAACCCCAGCCAGGCGAACAGTTTGTTGAGGCCCATGGAGCCGGCGTAGAACAGCACCAGGATCAGCAACAACTCGGGCACCGCACGGCAGATCGTGGTGTAGCCACGCATGACCTGGACCAGCGGGCGTGGCCCATTCAGCTTGGCGACTGCAACACAAAGCCCAATCAGGATGCCGACCAGGAAGGCGCCAACGGAAATTTGCAGGGTTACCAGCAACCCTTTGAGCAGCGCCGGCCCCCAGCCTTGGGAGCCGAAGCCGACGAGATCGAAATAAGACTGCATCGCAGAACCTCAGCGCGAAGCGGAAAGATGCCATTCCGGCTCAGCCGGAATGGCGGGCGATGTTCGCGACCAAGGTCGCTCCTACGCGGCAACGCCGGTTGCGCTCGTAGGAGCCAGCTTGCTGGCGAATGGCTCCGGCAATCACTGTTTCGGCGCAACGCTGACGTCGAAATACTTGGCGGAGATGGTCTTGTAGTCCTCGCTGGCCAGCAGCTTGCCGATGGCATCGTCGAGCTTGGCCTTCAGCGCCTGGTCTTCCTTGCGCAGCCCAGCTCCCATACCGCGGCCGAAGATCGGGTCGTGGGGAACCTCGCCAACGATCTCGATCCCGGCAGCCTGGGCGTCCGCCGACTTGACGAAGGTGGTCACGGCAAGGCCATCGGCCAGCATCACGTCGATGCGTCCGGCCACGAGGTCGGCATTCACCGAATCCTGGGTGTCGTAGTAGCGCACGTCGGCGATGCCCTCGTAGTGCTTCTTCAGGTAGTTGGCGTTGTTGGTGGCGATCTGCACACCCACGGCCTTGCCCTTGAGCGCCCCAGGACTGAGGCTGAAATTCAATGCCTTGGGCGCGACGATCACGGCCGGCGAGTCGTAATAGGCACGACTGAAGGAAATCTGCTTCTCGCGCTCCTCGGTGATCGACATCGAGTTGAAGATCACGTCGACCTTCTTCGCCAGCAGCGCCGGAATGATGCCGTCCCAGGCCACCTCTTCGATTTCGCACTGTGCCTGCATGTCAGCGCAGAGCTTGCGAATCAGGTCCGGCTCGAAGCCGACCCACTGGCCGTCCGGCTGCTTGACCGAGAACGGCGGATAGGGCTCGGCCGCCATCGCGAACTTGAGTGTTTCCGCCTGCGCTCCCGCTGCGCCGGCCATGAGCATTACCGCACCTGCCATCCAACCTGCCAGTCCAGACTTCTTCATCGTGATCCCCTGCCCTGCTTGGTTTTTGTTGTGGTTCGAGCTTGTCGAGGCGGCCGCGTCTGGCGGCCACGGTCATCGATTCTGGTGAGCGTTGACGAACTGCCGGCAGCGCTCGCTGCGCGGCCGGAGGAATACCTCCTGCGGAGGGCCTTCTTCTTCGATCCTGCCCTGGTGCAGGAAGGCCACGTGAGTCGAAACATCCCGAGCGAAGGCCATTTCGTGGGTGACCAGGATCATGGTGCGACCTTCCTCGGCCAGCGACCGGATCACCCGCAACACCTCGCCCACCAGTTCCGGGTCGAGTGCCGAAGTCGGCTCGTCGAACAGCATGACCTTCGGCTCCACCGCCAGGGCCCGCGCAATGGCCACGCGCTGCTGCTGGCCACCGGAAAGGAAGGACGGATACTCGTGACGTTTGGCCGCCAGGCCGACCCGATCCAGCAGAGCCTCGGCACGCTCCGTAGCCTCGGCACGGCTCTCGCGCAGAACCTGGACCGGCGCCTCGATGAGGTTTTCCAGCACGGTACGATGAGGCCAGAGGTTGAAGCCCTGGAACACCATGCCGAGCCGCGAGCGGATACGCGTCAGCTGCTTCTGGTCGGCCACCACCGGCTCGCCAAGGCGATTGCGGCTGAGTTCGATGCGCTCGCCATCGACCTTCACCGAGCCCTCGTTGGGGATTTCCAGCATGTTGATGCAGCGCAGCAGTGTGCTCTTGCCGGAGCCGCTGGCGCCGATCAGCGAGACGATGCTGCCTTCGTGCGCCGTCAACGACACGCCCTTGAGCACCTCGAACTGGCCGAAGCGTTTGTGGATCGAATCCACCTCGATCATCTTCGGCCGCTCTGCTGGCGTCGGGATCGAGGTCGTCCGCACAGAAGCGGCGAAGGCCGGGCGAGGTTCCAGGCCGGCGGCGAAACGCCGGATGCGCGCACAGGCCTCGGCCAGCTGCTCTTCACCCAGGGTGAAGGACAGCCGTACGAAGCCCTCCGCTGCAGGGCCGAAGGCGGCAGCGTCGAGCACGGAAACACCGGTCTCACGGAACAGGCGCCAGGCGAAATCCAGCGAGCTGAAGCCAGTCTCGCGCACATCCAGCAGGACAAACATGCCGGCCTCTGGGGCCAGGACCTTGAGCGGCGTGCAGCCCGACAGGGCATCCACCACCAGGTCGCGCCGGCGCCGATAGATGTCGCGCATGCCCTGCGTGACATCGTCGTAGGCCAGTACGGCGGCCAGCGCCGCTTCCTGCACGAAACCAGGCAGCCCGTAGAGCATGTTCAGCGCCAGGTTCTCGATGTGCGCAACCAGTTGAGGCTGGGCAATCACCCAGCCGGCGCGCCAGCCGGTCATCGCGTGGGATTTGGACAGGCTGCCAATGCTGACGGTGCGTTCACGCATGCCCGGCAAGGTGGCAATCGAGCAGTGAGGCTTCTCGAAACAGAGGCTTTCGTACACCTCATCCGCCACCACCCAGAGATCGTGCTCCTGCGCCAGCGCGGCGATGCCTTCGAGCTCGGCAGCGCTGAGCACGGCACCGGTCGGGTTGTTCGGATTGGCGAAGAAGATGGCGCGGGTGCGCTCGTTGATCGCAGCCTTCAGGGCGGCAATATCCGGGCGAAAACCACCTTCGGCAGGACAAGGCACCCTGACCAGGGTCGCGCCGGTGGTCTTGAGGGTGGCCTCGTAGGTCACGTAGACGGGATCGAAGACGATGACCTCGTCTCCGGCCTCCAGCAAACACATGGCAGCGGCGAACAAGCCGTTCTGCGCCCCGGCGACCACGATCACATTCTCGGCGGCAACCGCCTGCCCGAAGCGCCGGCCGTGCAGGTCGGCGACGGCCTGGCGCAGTTCCGGCCGGCCCGCCACGTCGCAGTAATGGGTATCCCCGGAACGCAGCGCATCGACGGCAGCGTCGGTGATGAATTCGGGCGTGGCGAAATCGGGGTCGCCGATGCTGAGGACGATCACATCCTCACCGGCACGCTGGGCCTCGATGGCCGCGTAATGAATGTCCCAGGCGGCTGTGCCTGGCCCTGCCATCCGGTCTACAAGCGAAGCGAAACGCATGTGCTGGCCCCATTTGAAAATGGTGGATTCCGGACCGCTTGGTGGATCGGCGAACCGGCAAGTGGCCCAACATTAGCCCAGCATGAACGAGTGTTCAATAGCGATTTGCGACGTTTTCCCAGAAGAGCTCCAGTGGCCTGTTTGCTGAGCTGTTTAATCTGAATCCGAGCGAGCAAGCGCGGGTCTCCCCTCTCCCTTCGGGAGAAGGGCTGGGGTGAGGGAAGGCCGAAATCAGCCCTCCATGCCCCATCGCCAGGCGCTGGGTATATGCTGCTAGGCCCGCCCTGACTGAACAGGCTGCCATGCTGATCGATACCCACAACCACCTGGATTTCCCGGAGTTCGACGCGGATCGCAACGACGTGCTGGCGCACTGCCGAGCCCTCGGCGTGGAGCGTCAGGTGCTGCTGGGGGTGTTCGAAGGGAATTGGCAGCGGGTATGGAACATGGCGCTCGCCGAGGAGGGACTCCATGCCGCGTTCGGCCTGCATCCGGTTTATCTGGCACAACACCAGCCGGCCCACCTCGATGCCTTGCGACAGAAACTGGAGGCCCACATCGGCCATCCAAAGCTCTGCGCCGTGGGCGAAATCGGGCTCGATTACTTCATCCCTGAACTGGACCGCGCAGCGCAGCAGGACTTGTTCGAAAACCAACTGCAAATGGCCGCGGACTTCGAACTGCCAGCCCTGCTCCACGTTCGCCGGAGCCACGCAGCGGTGATCGCCACGCTGAAACGCTTCCGCCTGAAACGCGCCGGGATCATCCACGCCTTTGCCGGCAGCGTCGAAGACGCCAAGGAATACCTCAAGCTCGGCTTCCACCTGGGCCTGGGTGGCGCCCCGACCTGGCCCCAAGCCAACCGCCTGCGCAAAGTGGTGGCGCAACTGCCGCTGGACGCCATCGTGCTGGAGACCGACTCACCCGACATGGCTCCCGCCATGCACCCTTACGGGCGCAACAGCCCTGAGTTCTTGCCGGATATCTGCGCAGCATTGGCCGAAATCCGAGGCGTCACGCCCGAGGAGCTGGCCACCGCCAGCAGCCGCAATGCCTGCGCGGTATTTGGCTGGTAATCCACAACATGGACCAATCCAGGAGCGAAGCGTAGTCCACGCTTCACCGAGCCGCCCAGGGGCGGGCTTTGCTGTAGGAGCCAGCTTGCTGGCGAAAGAACTCGGCGTCCCCCTCGCTCCTACAGGCCCAGACTACGCGCTGATCAGACCCTGAACGCCCCAATCAGCTGCTTGAGCTGTGCCACCTGCTCGGACAGCTGGCGACTGGCCTGCTCAGTCTGGTTCGCGCCCTGGGCGGTACGTTCGCCAGCGTGGTTGATCTCGACGATGTTCTGATCGATGTCATGGGCCACGGCAGTCTGCTGTTCGGCAGCCGCGGCGATCTGCTGGTTCTGGTCGACGATCATGCCCACCGAGCCGAGGATGTTCTCCAGGGCCTGCTGCACCTTGCCCGACTGGCTGACGGTGCCATCAGCCATCTGGTGGCTGACGCTCATGGCTTTCACCGCTGCGCCCACGCCGCCTTGCAGCTTGTCGATCATCTGCTCGATTTCCTCGGTGGACTGCTGGGTACGCTTAGCCAGGGTCCGCACCTCATCGGCGACCACCGCAAAACCGCGCCCCTGCTCGCCCGCACGCGCAGCCTCGATGGCAGCGTTGAGCGCCAGCAGGTTGGTCTGCTCGGCGATACCCTTGATGACCTCAAGCACCCGGCTGATGGAGGCACTGTCAGCAGCCAGCTGATTGATTACCGCCACCGACTGGTCGATCTCGCTGGCGAGACGTTCGATGCTGCCGACCTGGGACGCCACCAGGGCACGGCCGCTAACCGTCTCCTGATTCACGCTTTGTGCGCTGTCCACCGCGGCAGCCGCGCTGCGTGCCACCTCCTGGGCGGTAGCGGACATCTCGTTCATTGCCGTAGCGACCTGTTCGATCTGGCTGCGCTGACCGGCAACGGCCAGGTTGCTTTCGCCGGAAACGGTCTCGACTCGGCCCGCCTGGCGTTCGACCTCGACCACGGTATGGCCGACCAGCTCGATCAGGTCATGGATCTTCGCCACCGTGCCGTTGAAAACCTGGCCCAGCTCACCCAACTCGTCCCGGCTATCGGCCTTGAAGCTGACCGTCATGTCACCGGACGCGACCTGGTCCATGACCTTGCCAAGGCTCTTCAAGGTGGCCCGGGTGGAAACATAGAAACCGCTGTAGAGATAACCGATGGCAAGGAACACCACCACCAGCGCCACCACCAGCAGGCCGGTCTGGGTACGCTTGCCGGCCAGGCGGTCCTCCAGCTCCGCTTTCAGGAACACCAGGGAGGCATCGTTGAGCTGGTAGGTTTTCTCCAGGGCCGCGCTGACCTGGTCATAGAACTGTGGCCAGGGCATGCTCAGGGTGTCGGCCATGATGACCTTCTCCTCGAACAGCGATGCACTCTGCTTGATGGTGTCGCGGCTGGCAGCGCTCAGCGCATCCAGCGCCTGGTGAGCTCGCGGGCTCCCCGACAACGCATCGGCGATCTTCAGGCCGTACTCGGCATTGAGCTTGTCCAGATCCAGGAGCAGTTCATCCAGTTGGGTACTGGCCGCAGAGTTGAGGAAGCCCTGGCCCAGCGAGTAGGAGCCGGTGGCGCGCCCCTTGCCCAAGGCCCGACTCACGACCGGGGTGACGGAGGTGACCAGTTCGGTGACCTGCCGCACATCGGCCTGGTCATCCTGGCTGAGCCCGGCCTGGGTCGCGACAATCTTGATGAAGACCTGGGCGCCGCCAAGCAGCTTCTCGATCATCGCGCTCTTGCTTTGCAAGGACGTTTCGCTCCTGGCGGCCTGCAACGCAGTCAGCATCTCATCACGCTTGGTGGTGAAAGCTTCGATCTGCGCAGGGTCAAGAGTCACCGGTTCCAGTGCCTTCAGGTCCGCCGCCAGTTGCTGCTCCAGGCCGGCGATACGCTTGTCCAGATCACCAGCCTGGCCGGACTGACCGATCATGGCGTTGATCTGCACCTGGTCGCTGAGGCTTTCGAGATCGCGCCGCACCTTGAGGCTGGCCCCCAGCAGATCGAGGCTTTCCAACTCGGCGCGGGTGCTGACGTACTGGCGGTAGGAATCGCGCACCAGATAGAAGTTGGTGATCAGCATCGGCAGGAAAAACAGAACACTGATCAGACTGAACTTCATGCCGAAGCTGAGGCGATTCATCAGCGCGATGGCAGGATACAACAGAGTCTTCACACGACGTCTCCCGTTCTCATTTCTTGTTATGGGCGTCCACTGCATCGCTGAAACGCAGCCAGCCTGCATCTGTGGCAGGTCACGACTCCGCGTGACTCCTAAGCCAGCTCTCGTTCTTTTGTGAGCCGCTTCAGAAAATTCGTGCAGATTTCGGACACCTGTGTACCCGATATCGACCAGAGTTTCTGTAACTAAAGGTTAAGCAGGAAGGCCCCGCCCAACGGTAGCAATCAACCGTCGGGCGAGCGAAGGAAGTGGGTATTCAGAACACCAGGGCCCAGAGGGCGAAGCCTGCATACCAGAGGACGGCCGCCCGAACCACCAACTGCCACAGGGCATCCAGGGTTGCCACACCGGCCTCGCCATCGTCAGTTGCAGGCACCTCGGCCGCAGCGCGACCGGCAAGATCGATGTAGCTGCGCGCCGAGATTTCCCAGCTGAGCAGCTCATGCAGCAGGACACGGCTGACGGCAACGAAGTTGCCCACCAGGGAAAAGCTCGCGGTCAGGACCCGCACCGGCACCCAGTCGAAGGCATGGCGAACCTGTTCGGCGCGCTCACGCAGGGCCGGCAGGCTGGCATGTTCGACGGTCAGCGCGAGCAGTCGATACGCCAACGCAGCCACAGGGCCGAGCAAGGCATACCAGAAAATCACCGCGAAAAAGCCCTGGTACGCCTGCCAAAGCTGATAGCCCTGCACCTGCTGCAGCAGGTCATCACCCGCATCGGCTTCCAGGCCCAGGTCACGCTCGGCTACGTGATAAGCGCCCTGGGTATCGCCACGCCGCCAGGCGTCGCGGAACGGTCCGAGGTCGGCTAGCACGTCACCGCGCCCGAGGCTGTAGATGATCACCAGGATATGCACCGGTAGCGCCAACCAGCCGTAGGCCAGCGGCTCCAGCGCCGCCAACAACAGCGCCAGCAAAACCAGCGGCAGCACCACCAACAACCCCATCAGCGCCCAGGGCCGCTGCGCCAGTTTCGGATTGGCTTCGGCCTTGGCCAGTTCGCGCCGCCAGGCGCCGTCCTGCTGGATATGTCGACGCCAGGCAGAAAACTTCTCGATCCACAGCACCAGCAAGAGCACCAGAAAACTCATGGGTAAAACTCCTTATTGCTCGAGGGCGGTCCGCAGTCGCCCCCAGTCGAATGCGGGCCCCGGATCGGTCTTGCGACCGGGCGCGATGTCACTGTGGCCACAGATACGCTCCGGGGTAATGGCCGGATAGCCGCGCCGCAGCTGGGCCACCAGGGCAATGAGCGAAGCATACTGGGTCTCTGTGAAAGGGAGTTCGTCCGTCCCTTCAAGTTCGATACCCAGGGAAAAATCGTTGCAGTTCTCGCGGCCGGCAAAACGCGACAGCCCGGCATGCCAGGCCCGATCGTTACAGGACACGAACTGAGTGACCGCGCCATTGCGCTCGATCAGAAAATGTGCGGAAACGGTAAGCCCGCTGATGCCAGCGAAGTACGGATGCTCATTGGCGTCCAGGGCGTTCTGGAAGAACGCCTGGACCTTGCCCGTGCCGAACTGGCCCGGCGGAAGGCTGATGTTGTGAATCACCAGCAAGGAAACCTCACCCAGCGGACGCTGGTTGAAGTTGGGTGAAGGACAGTGACTGATGCCCTGGCACCAGCCGCTTGCGAGATCCAGCTGCATGTTGGCTCCTTGAACTGCCATTCACTTTAGGCGCAGTGGAGCCATTTTAGCGAGGGCTCCGGCCGTAGCGAGCCCGAACTCAGGCCATTATCCAGGAATGAACCAACCTGCAGGCTGCATTCGCATGGGCGCAAATGCCTTCGCCATGCCCATGTAGGAGCCAGCTTGCTGGCGAACGCGGGGGATCTTCGCGAGCAAGCTCGCTCCTACAAGGATTTCCGGCCGCTCGCAACCGCCCCTCAAGCCCCTTTCATGCGCCGCAGGTTGCCAATCACCGACTCCAGCGCACGATCGAACAGCAAGGCATCATCCAGCAGGTGAATCGTCTTGCGGCGGAACTCCACCGCCAGGCTCGTGCGCGTCTTCTCCAGCACCTTCATCCCCGTGCGATTGACGAAGATGAACTTGCCGCTCGGTCGGATGATTGCCGCCAGCTTGCAGCGGAGCTTGTGCTCGTCGTCTTCCTGTAACTCGACCCAGCTGCCGACCCTCAGGTTATCGACGAAGCCCAGAGCCTCGTCGTCGACCACCACCACAGGCTCCGGATCAGGCGCTGGGGCTTCCCTCGGCGCTAGCAGGACAATCTCCTCAACCACGGCGACCATCGGTGCAGCGCTGCCAGGATCGAGCAACGGCCGCACCACCGAATCACCCACCGAAGACACTGGCTCCGAACGCTTGAAGCGCTGGAAGGTCTGGACGTGCAGGGATTCCAGCTGACTGAAAAACTCGCTGGTGGAGAACGGGTCGAAGGCAGCGCTCGCCAGCCCCTCGCGCAGGGACTTCAGCAGACCCGGCACCAAACCCAGCATCCGCGAGCGATCTTCCGGGGCCTCGTGGGGCTCCACGCTCCAGATCAGCTCGTCCATGGTCTGCAGGGCGGCGTGCCACTCATCCGACTCCACGCCGTGCTTCAGGCAGGCGAGCAACATCACTTTGCTCCAGGCCTCGCGCAGCAGGCGTACCACCACCTCCGGCAGCGTACGGCCCAGCAGGCGCTGGTTCAGGGCGCCCTCCACCTGCTTGCGGGCCAGTTCGGCCCTGGCGCGCCCTTCTTCGGCATCGCGGGTGCGTTGCTCCAGCAATTCGCTGCGGCGACGCTCGTCACCGGTATAGGCGATGAACTCGGCCAACAGGTCGGAAAAAATCACCGGATCATCGTCGAAGTCGTTCAGCAAGCGCTGCACGACCTGTTCGATGCGCTGATAGAGACTGTCGCGCTGGGCATCGTCGCGATCCCCGCAGCCAAGCGCAGCAGAGGCGATTTCGTTCAGCAACCGACGCGCCGGATGGCTGCCCCGGCTGAAAAACGTCTTGTCCAGCAGCGCGACCTTTAGCATCGGTATCTGCATGCGGCCGATAAGCGCCTTGAAGGCGTCCGGCAGCGTGCGGTCATCGAGGATGAACTCGAACAGCATGGAAACCACGTTGATGACATCGTCATCCACCTGGCCAATCACCCGCGTCCGCCCGCTCCGGGCAGTGGCACGGGTCAGCACCTGATCGAGGCTGATGCGCAGGTCGGCACTGCCCTCAACCTGCTGAGGCAGGCGCTGCTGCAGATGAGAAAGCAGGCGCAGCAGGTCAGGGTTGCTGATCGGCACCGCATCGGCCGGCAGCTCGCGTCGCGGCAGCGCAGTGCCCCGCGCCTGGGACAAAAGCTCCTGGAGGACACCGAACACCTCCTGGACGCTCCCCTCCACCGAACCGACAGCGCCAACCGGCGGCTCGGCGGGGGCCGCCTGCCGCGTGGGGCTGGCGTGCTCCTGCTGGCGCCGCACCGGCGCGGACTTGAGTTCCGGCAGCACGCCCGCGGCCACCAGTAACTGGTTCGCTTCGGCGTACAACTGCTCCAGCTCGCTGAGCACGTACTTCTCGAACAGCTTGAGGACGATCAGCTTGACCTTGATCTCCACGCCCAGGCTGCGGCAGGCATCGAGAAACGCCTCGCACAGCAGGCGCGGGCCCAGGGGGTTGGTCTTGTCCTCGATCTTCTTGCTGACCAGCACATTAAGGCGGGCGGTCAGATGGCCAATGGCAACCGCATCACGGCTCATCACCCTGGCGACCATGGCATCCTGCGCCACGGCCTCTTCCAGTTCATCGTTCTGCACCAGCGCGAGGCCGTCGAACGACAGCGCATCCAGCTGCGGAGCCCTGCCGATATCGTATTGGCCGAGCACGGAGAAAGACTCGGAAACCTTGTGCAGAAAGGCACGCTCGATGCTCTTGCGCTTCAAGCGCATGTCCCGCATCGCCTCGAAGAACGCGTTCTGCTCAACGTTGCTGGTCGACCGGTCGGCCATCTCGAAGAGGGTATCGTCCGCGTTGTCGAACAGCTCTTGAAGCGCCTGCTTCAAGCGCAGAGCCATTTTGTCGCGCACCTGGATCAAGGCCACGGGCAGCCTGCCTACCGGTGAAATTGGCGATGGCTCGGCGGCATCCTTGGTTAAAGGAACCACCTTCGCGTCGGTGTGCATCACGGGCCTCCCACAGGCCGCCTACCCGCACAGGGCAGACAGGTCCGAACGTCGATCAACGGGGAGTCATCCATAACGTCAAGTGTCTGGCGTCAAAATATGATGGAACTTACTCATTATAGGGACGAAGCCATGACAACCAAGCGACGTTTTCCTTCAGACATGACTCAGGTCACAGATAATAAACCCCACCGCCACCCCAGATACCGCCCCCGCCCCGCCCCGCCCTCCGTAGGAGCGAGCTTGCTCGCGAACATCACCGCACTTTCGCCAGCAAGCTGGCGCCTACGAAAACACCACCCCAGCGCCACGCTGACCGGAAAATCCACGTCGGATGGGCACCCAAGCGAGACATAGCCTTTATAATCGCTGCCAATCTGCCCGCGGAGCCCAACATGCCCAACCTCACCCTCGCCGACCTGACCGCCGAAATCGAGGCCAATGTTCGCTGCGCACTCAGCGAAGACATCGGCAGCGGCGACATCACCGCCCAACTCATCCCCGCCGACCGCCAGGCCCGCGCCACGGTCATCACCCGCGAGGACGCCGTGATCAGCGGCACCGCCTGGGTCAATGAGGTGTTCCGCCAGATCGACCCAAGCGTGACAGTGGAATGGCTGGTCCAGGACGGCCAACACACCCACGCCGACAAGGCGTTGTTCCACCTCCACGGCCCGGCCCGCGCCCTGCTCAGCGGCGAGCGCAGCGCACTGAACTTCCTCCAGTGCCTGTCGGGCGTGGCCACCCGCGTCAGCCAATACGTGGAATTGGTCAAGGGCACCCAGGTGAAACTGCTGGACACCCGCAAGACCCTGCCCGGCCTGCGCCTGGCGCAAAAATATGCCGTCACCTGCGGCGGCGGCCACAACCACCGCATTGGCCTCTACGATGCTTTCCTGATCAAGGAAAACCACATCGCCGCGTGCGGCGGCATCAAGGAAGCCATCGCTGCCGCCCACCGGATCGCCCCCGGCAAGCCGGTGGAAGTGGAAGTGGAAAGCCTCGATGAACTGCAACAGGCCCTGGACGCCAGCGCCGACATCATCATGCTCGACGAGCTCAGCCTCGAAGACATGCGCACCGCCGTGCAGCTCACCAACGGCCGCGCCAAACTCGAAGCCTCCGGCGGCATCAACGAAACCACCCTGCGCACCGTCGCCGAGACCGGCGTCGACTACATCTCCATCGGCACCCTGACCAAAGACGTCAAAGCCATCGACCTGTCGATGCGCCTCAGCCTCTGATCAAATTTCAGACAACAAAAAGCCCCGTACCAGACGGGGCTTTTTGTTGGGATCGTGGTGCCGGTGAAAGGAATCGAACCCTCGACCTTCTCATTACGAATGCGAGGGCGTGTGGATACCTTCTCATTTTTCAACCTTTACTAACCTATACAGAATAGGGCCTTCAGCTTATTGTCGCCTTTACGGGCTATCACCAAAATCGACCAAATTTGATAGCCAGCGCTAGCCCAGTGATAGCCCGGCGCTAGCCCGTCGAGAACCTGAGGCCCGCAAGGTAACTGTATGGCGAAGCTGAAATTCACCAAAACGGCACTGCTGGCGCTAGCCCCACCTGAGGCTGGAAAGCGTCTGGCGGTCTATGACACAGAAATACCGAAGCTGGCGATGCGCATCACCGCAGCCGGCACCCGCACCTTCTATGTGGTCAAGCGTGCCGGCGCATCAATGGCCTGGGTAAAACTCGGCACCCTCCCCGAGATGACCGTCGAGCAGGCCCGCGCCGAGGCGCAGAAGATCCTCGGCGAATTCGCCACCGGGGCCAACCCCGCCGCCGCCCGCCGAGCGATTCGGGGGGAGCCGACCTTTGCCGAGATGCTCAAGCAGTTCCTCGCCGAGAAGAAGAAGCGCGACGGCACCCCGCTGGGCGAAAAGACCAAGCGCGATTACCTCGACCTGCTGCGTCTGTACCTGGAGACGATCAAGTCAAGGAAGCTGTCGCATATCACCAAACAAGACTTGAAGGCCATTCACTCGAAGGCATCGAAGAAAAGCGCCGCACAGGCCGACAAGGCAATGGCCGTCGTCTCCTCGGTTTTTAACTTCGCCGCCGACCTGGAGCTGTTCGAGGGCACCAACCCCGCCAGCCGCATTCAGAAGAACCCGGCGCCGTCGCGCGACCGCTTCGCCCAGTCCGTCGAACTGCCGCACCTGTTCGCTGCCATCGGCGAGTCGAGCCTCGCCGACTTCTTTCTGTTGTCGCTGCTGACTGGTGCGCGTCGCTCCAACGTACAGGCAATGGCCTGGCGCGACCTCGACCTCGATACCCGCATCTGGCGCATCGGCATGACCAAGAATGGCACCCCACAGAATGTCACCTTATCGCCCGAGGCCGCCGCTGCCCTGGTCGCCCGCAAGCGCACGACCGGCGCCTCGCCTTTCGTGTTTCCCGGCGAGGGCAAGACCGGCCATCTGGTCGAGCCGAAGAAGGCGTGGGCCGCCATCCTGCTGCGCGCCAGTCTGCGCCGCCTCCTCGACCACCTGGAAGGACTCGGCAAGCTGACTGCCGAGGAGCGCCAGCTCGCCGACAAGCAGATCACCGAAGCGCCAGCCGCCGCCGAGAAGCGTTATCGAGCCATCGCCGACGCGCTGGAAATCGACCCGGCGCTTTATGACATGACCGACCTACGCATTCATGACCTGCGCCGTACCCTCGGCAGCTGGCAAGCGAAGACCGGTGCATCCATGGCGATCATCGGCAAGAGCCTTAACCACAAGACGCATCAGGCCACGGCGATCTATGCCCGCCTCGACCTTGATCCCGTGCGCCAGTCTGTCGAGACGGCAACGCTGGCCATGCTTGAGGCGGCAGGGATCAAGCAGCCCACCGAAGTGGTGACGTTGCCGGCAAAGCGCAGAGCGAAGAAGAACTAGATCACCGGCTTCACCGAGCATCGGCTGACCTAGGGCCTCCTCCCGAAAAGCGGACTTCCCACCCGCCCGACCAGTCGGTCTATTCCGTAAGTGGGAGTCCTTGTTAAGGCGCCTGAATCGTGAACGACGATAAGAATTACTTAGAAAAAATTGCCGGGCTTGAGGAAGGCGCTAGCAGCGTCATCCAGCTGAGCCAAGAAACGCCCCTGGAACATTTCTTCGACGTTGTCGAGCGGTTGGACACCCGCGTACTCGATAACTCGGGGGTTATTCGGGATGGGCTCTTAGGTCAGCTGGGCTGCATCGACCTGGCGATATACCGGCACCCCGATGTCGCAGACGACTTGAAGTTAGGCTTCAAAATTCTTCTTCTGGCTCTGATTGAGGCTAACGTAATCGCCCTAGGCGAGGACAAGGACGCGCAGGTTAAAAAGGCGGTGCAGGAGCAAACGTCAGCCTCAGCGCGCAAGGCCGCCCATGCACGCCACCACCACACCAACCAGCAGAAAGCCGCCGCCTTGGCAGCATGGGACGCATACGGAGAAAACGTCAGCAGCGTAGCCGCCTTCGCCCGAAGTCGGCACAAGGACTATGGCGTTACTCAGCGCACCTTGTGCAGTTGGATTAGCGATCATTGCAAAGCCACGGAGAAAACCACGGACTAACCCCTACAGTTTGCGCGCACGCTGTACAGTCTGCGCGCAGACCGGACTGCCGCTACCGCCAACCGCTCCGGATCATCGCCCCGTTAAATCAACCTAGACGGGGTTATTCACATGAACACCACTCATTCCGCAAACATTGCCGCGATCAAATCTGAGATCGCCGCTCAGCTCGGCTACGACCCGAAAAACCCGCCTGTCAACGTAGACGATAAGCAGGCTGCCACCGCTCTTGGCTTGCAGCCGACCACTCTTGCGGTCTGGCGCTCGACCGGCCGCTACAACCTGCCGTTCCTCAAGGTCGGCCGCTTGGTGAAGTACCGCCTGAGCGACCTTGCCGAGTTCCTGGCACGCCGCACCGCCACTCACACCGGCGTGGTGCACTCGGAATGATGCCCGCCGACAAACTGCTGCCGCAGCTAAGCCGAGTGCAACAGGTGAAGCCGAAGCAGTGGACAGCACTTTGCCCGGCGCATGATGACCAGACCCCCAGCCTGCGAATTGTGGAAACCGCGGACGGGACGCTGCTGCTGAAGTGCTGGGCCGGCTGTACTGCTGCTGAGATCGTCGAAGCGGTCGAGCTGACGCTGCGCGATCTGTTCCCCGAGGATCACCAGCGTCCGGCGCGACGTGGCCCGCATCGTGCCGCCATCGACCATGAACGCCGCATCGTGGTCTTTGGCCTGTTGCTGCTGGCGCAGGGGGCGAAGCTGCCGCTCTCCGATCTGGAGCGTCTGGAAACTGCCCGCCGTCGCCTGGCTCGACTGGAGGGCCGCAAATGACCTCAGTTCAAGACCTTTCTGCCAGTCAGTGGGAAAGCTTGGTGGACAACCTGCCGGCCTTCGCTGAGGAGATGCCGGACCAAGCCTTGGCGGATTACCTCAATCCGGCGATCAAACCACAACCGCTGCCGAATGGCCTGCCCCCGGCGATGGCTTGGAAAGATGCTCTGTTGCCCGAGGCGCTTCGCGGCTTTGTCCGCGACACTGCCGATCGTACCCAGTGCCCGCCCGATTTCATGGCAGTCGCCCTGGTGGTTGGTATCAGCGCCGTGGTTGGCCGCAAGTTCACCATCCACCCGAAGCAGCGCGACGATTGGGAAGTCGTGCCGAATCAGTGGGGCTGCATCATCGGCAGGCCGTCCGCCATGAAGTCACCGGCACTCAAGCAGGCCCTGCGCCCGCTGGTCGCCCTGGAAGCCAAGGAACGGGAGAAACACGGCCAGGCCTTGATCAAGTACAAGGCTGCCAGTGAGGTGCTGGAGCTGGAGCGCAAGGCGGCCAAGGACAAGGCTAAGAAGCTGATGACGGAGGACAAAAGGGACGCGGCACTAACAGCACTGACAGAGTTCGCCAACGATCTGCCGACACCGATTCCGCGTCGCTACATCGTCAACGATGCCAGCGTCGAGAAGCTGGGGGAGTTGCTGAACGAAAACCCCAACGGCCTGTTGCTGGCCCGCGACGAACTGGGCGGCTGGCTGGCCCTGATGCAGACCGAGGATGGCGCTGTTGCGCGCGCCTTCTACCTCGAATGCTTCGACGGCAACGGCACGTTTACCTATGACCGCATTGGCCGGGGCACCGTACATATCGAATCCTGCTGTATTTCCCTGGTCGGTGGCATTCAACCCTCTCGTATCGCTCCCCTGGTGCGTGGTGCGGTGACCGGAGAACTGGATGATGGCCTTGTACAGCGGCTGCAACTGGCCGTCTGGCCCGACGATGATCGGGCTTGGCAGCTTGTTGACCGCAGGCCGAACAAAGCGGCCCAAGAACGTGTCGGGGCCGTCATTCACGACCTTGACCAGGTGCCGGATGAACCACGGCAGGCGCTGCGCTTCGACCTGGCGGCACAGGACCTGTTCAACGCCTGGTACACCGCACACATGCAGGAAATCCGGCACGGCGAGATGCATCCGGCCTTGCAGTCGCACTTGATGAAGATGCCGCAGACCATTGCCGGCCTGGCGTTGCTGTTTGAGCTGATTGGTGGTGGACGGGATGCCGTAGGCGTCAAGGCAACAGCCCGCGCCCTGGCCTGGGCCGACTACCTCAAGTCGCACGCTGGCCGCCTGTATGGCGCGGCAATCAATGCTCCGCTGATGGGCGCCCGCCTGATCTTGGCGCGTAAGGACAAGCTGCCCGAGCCGTTCACACCACGGGAAGTCCGCCTCAAAGGGTGGGCTGGCCTCGATTCTCTGGAGGTCGTGAATGAGGCGCTCGCCACCTTGAGCGAGCACCGTTTCGTTATCGGCTACGAAGTGGCCGGCGACAAGGGCGGCCGCCCTTCGAAACGATACGTCTGGCGCAGGGACGCGTAATGGGTCGGTGGATGCAGAAAATCGCCAAAAGGGTCGAGGCCGAACCTACAAAACCAACAGAACCTAGTTTTGTAGGTTTTGAAGGCATCCCCTCCCCCGTTTTCGGGGAAAAACGTCGATTGGCCTGGCCGCTGCGGAACGAGGTCACCGCCAATTTGCCCTGGTTTCCTACATCACCAGAATCGACACAAGGCCGTAAGGGGGGACCTGGCTCGCATGTCCCTTCTGACGGAAACCTCTCTTCAAATTGCCAAATGATTTCGACAAATCCTTGGGAGCAAAAATGGGCGGATGGGGTAGTGGGCGCGGACGGGTTGGCAAGGTCACCACAGTCGACATGCTGGCGCTGGATGTTCGTCTCCTGCAGCGAGATGGCCTGCTTGCACCAGGCAAGACCGCCTCGTGGTGCTGGTCGCTCAATGGCGAAAATCTCGGGTCCATCCAGATTCGGGCAAAGACTGGCCGTGTCACTCTCCACTACCGAACCCGCATCAGCGGCAATGAATTGCAGACGAGGGAGTACCCCGTCTTTCTGGAATGGACAGGCTGCACCTATGGCGGACAACGGCCATGGTTCCTGTGCCCTGGGCGAGATTGCGGGCGGCGCGTGGCGATACTGTTCGGCGGGTCAGTCTTTGCCTGTCGGCACTGCCACCAGTTGGCATATCCCAGCCAGCGTACGCGCTTCCGTGATCCGGCGATGCTGCGTGCCGACAGAATCCGGAAGAAGCTGAACTGGACGCCGGGCATCTTCAATGGTGACGGAGTCAAACCCAAGGGGATGCACTGGAAAACCTTTAATCGCCTGAAGGCCGAACATACTGGGTATGTGCTGGAATCGATGATGGCGATGGAAGACTGCTATGAGAGGTACGAGCGCGAACTGGCCAGGATTGAAGGCCGCTGAACCTGGCCCCTCTGCGCCACCAGAGCATGAGTGTCAGGTTGACGAAGTTTGTCCGCCTGGCCAGAGCCCTCCATCATCAGAGCAGCTTTGACCTGTTTAGGAATCGAATGGCCGGCACTGCCTGAGGACCTGTGAACCCGCGCGGGAAGCGCCCTCCAAGAAGGTCGGGAAGTGCGGGGTGTACTCACTTTGTGTACCCATGGCCAGGCTCTGTAAGCCAGCTTTCGAGATAGCACAGTGCCGCCATGCATGCATAATACCGGCGTGATGATGGATCAATACCTAAAGGAGTTTGTCATGACGAAACAGGGATGCCCGCTGGCGAAAGGTGACCGTGTAGACCATAAGATTTTTGGTCTTGGCACGGTGATAAGTGCTCCCGTAGGCATGGTTACCGGCATCATTTCCCACCCTCAGTGCCATGCTGAGCACCTGTACCTCAAGGGCCTCCGGGCCTAGCCTGAGCCGCCCCTGACAAGGTATTGCATTCAGGGCCGCCCCGCCGCGGCAACTCCGAAGATCGAACGAGGAAACGACAGTGACCCTGCAGTCCCCCGAAGTCCTGCTTGAAAGCCTGAACAATGCACTGCGCCACCTGCGCGGCGCCTGTACTGACCTGGGCAATGAAGAAATCGACGATAAGCTGCTGGAGGTCATGCGCCGGCTGTTGCTTGCCCAAGTGCTGGGCGACACCTGGGTCGTTGCGATCGGCGGCTCCCAAGGCGCGGGCAAGACCACCTTGATGGCATGCCTCTATGGCTTGCTTGACGCGGAAGACAAGTGGCTTGAAGGCAACGAAGGGCGGGGCGAGAAAATGCCTGTGCTGGTGCTGGAGCAGGGCGGCCTGCAGCAGGTGCAGGGCTTTGTGCGCCGGTTGGTGAAAGACGACGGGGCCAGCAGCTTCACCCTTCGGGACGTTCCGGTCGAGGTCGCCGAGTTTCAACGGGTGATCAGCGACCCCGCCACCGGTGACCTGCTGCCCGTGCTACGGGTACCACGTCGCTATTTCAAGCGTGACAACCAGGCCTGGTTGCTGTTGCCGGGGTATGAAAAACAAGACCGCGACAACCGCGCCTGGCAAGAGCTGATGCGCCAGGCCATGGTGGCCGCCGGTGGTTGCATCGTAGTCACCGACAAAACCCGCATGGCGAACCAGCAGCAGGTCGAGATCGTCAAGGACATGCTCGAAGGCGAGCTGGCGGGCGTGCGACCCTTTGTGGTGGTCACCAAGACCGAAGACAGCCGCGAAGACCCGGCCGAGCGCCAGCAACTGCGCAACAGCGCGCAAGCGACGTTCCAGGTTCCGGCCGAGGCCGCCGAGCACCACATCATCCTGACCGGCACGGACGACCCCGACTATGTCGAGCACTGGATGCCGCACCTGGAGCGCGCGATCCACGACCTCAACTTCACCGGGCAGGCCAACCGCCACCTACAGATGAGTGACCTCTCTGACCTGGTCGGCAAGGACCTGACGCGGGTGCTGAATCTGATCCGCAGCAAGTCCCGGTTGTACTTCAGCAGCGAAACGGAAACCGAAGGCGCTCAAGTACTGCAAGCGGTACTCGAGAAATTCGATGATGCCGCCGAGGCCCTGCGCGCCGAGCACCTGGAGGTGGTAGGCAAACTAGCAAGCAAGGCGCTCGACGAGGCGAGTCGTACGCTGGACAAGGCGCTGAAGGATCACCACGAAGGTTTCGTGAACTGGGTCTCGAACGCGTTCGACACTACCAGTGAAACCAAGATGAAACTGCAGCAGGTCGTGCTGGGCGCATGGCGCAGCGGCGCCTCCGAGCTCTTCACGCAGTACTCGGGCGAGCTGACTCAGCTCACTGCCCGCAAGCTGGGCCGTACGAACGCGGCGCCCATTGCCGGCAGCCCCAAGCCGCTGTTGGCGCCCGAGCAATCACGCTCGCTGATCCAGGTGGGCTACATGCATCCGTCGGGGCAGATGGCGACCTTCAAAAAGCTGACCCCCGAGATTGTCAGCGATGTACAGCTGTTGCTTGGCCACCACTCGCAAGAGGACGCCCAGGCGCACGCGGCGGCCAGCAAGGCACTGGGTGAAAGCGTTGAGCTGGTACCTGCGATTTCGCTGGAGTACACCCGCTTGCTCTACGCCATGCCAGAGGTGGTCGGGCTCAAGGAGGGCGTGCAGCCAGGGGCCGGTGCGCCAGCGAAGAACCTGGTGGAAGATGGCGTGGATAGCCTCAAGGCCAGCGTTGACGTGGGGAAAACCGCGATCCGCTCGCTCGCGACCGTGATGGCGGTGGATGTCGTCAGCGACGGCAAGGCCGATATCCTGGCTGCGATCTTCGGCAAGCCGGAGCCGTCAGGTGATGCCTCCGCGCCCGTAGTGCCGACCACCCTTCACCCGGCCGCAGTCGCAGTCACCGCCGTGGTGGCCGCAGCCTACCTGACCACGGCTGCCGTGTCGCGGCTGCGCACCTTCGAAAAAGCCGCCAGTGCGCAAGCGCACGCCATGCTGCATAGCGTGCATGATGCCCACGTCGGGCACATGCGCAAACAGTTCGATAGCACCATGGCCGCGGCACGCGCCCGGATCCGTGAGGCCATACGGGCACGCTACAAAATGGACGAAACCCTGATGCGCAAGGATCGCTTGGCCCGGACGATCGCCGATGTGGCCTCGTTGACCAGCGACCTTCGCCATGACCTGGACGCCTCGGCGGCGGGCCTGCACGTCTTCGCCACCGGGCGCGGGGCCTGAGATGCCGTCGAGCTCGGCAGTGGAGTACTGGCACGCCCTCCAGGTGCGCCAGCCCGAGTGGGCGCTGCGCGCCTACGCCCGGCTGGTTCAGACGCTGAGCCAGGACGTTCAGCAGCGTTTGCAGCTCAAAGACGCGGTGGCCGAGCCGTACGTGGTGGTGTTCGGTAAAACCCAGGTTGGCAAAACCACGCTGCTGCTCGACCTCATGGGCGTTGCACCTACCCACATGGCCAGGATTTCGAAGGTACTGCGCGGCGGGCGCGACGCGGGCCAGTCGGCCACCGCCACGACCATGGAATACTGCCGCTCGGCCAGCGAACGCTGGGGTTTGTCCCGCAAGGGCGAAACCCTCTGGTTGGAGCGCGACGCGGACATGACCCAGGCACTGGGCGCCTTGCGTGCGCAGATGGAGCGCGGCCAACTGAAGACCGAGGCGGCGCCCTGTGTCGTGCACATACCCAAAAGCTGCTTCCTGGGCGGTGCCCAGGGGCCCGGCGTGCGGATGCTCGACCTGCCTGGTGACAACCCCGCCAACGAGGAAGAACAGCGCCACGTACACCTGATGGCCAAAACCTACCTGCCCTTCGCGGACCTGATCCTGCTGGTGGGCAAAGGCGATGACCTCGGCTTCCTGCGCCCCGGCGCCATCACGCTGCCGGGCATCGAAGACTGGCAATCCATGCCCTACCGCTTTCGGATCGTCACGACCTACTCGTACTTCCCCAAATCAGTGAAGGACATCCTGCGCAAAGAGCCTGACGTCGATGCCGCGCAGGTACGCCAGCGGTTGATCGAACAGGTCGAGCGCTTTGGTAAACTCAGCGAGCCCGCCCGCGAAGCTCGGTTGTATTTCCCGCTCGAGTTCGGCAACAGCTGGCAGCAAACGCAACGAGATGACCCGCTGCTGCATTCGCGGATGGCACCCATCATCACCGCCTTGCGCAACGAGCTGCTCGAGCAGATCACCGGCAGCACCACGCCCATGGGGCGCCTGCGCAGCACACTCGATACCCATATCAGCGTGCGCTACATCCAGCAGAAGAAGACCCGCGCTATCGAAGAGGCCCTTCGGGCGCTTGAGGAGCGCAAGGCTGCCTCGGCAGCAGATGTACAGAACTGGGCGAAGTTGGTGGAGAGTTCGCAGCAGAGGGTCAGAAAGCTCTCCGAGCTGTTGGCTGAGAAACCGGTCGAACGGGGCACGGCGGCGATCACCCAGGCGGCCGAGGCCTTGCTGGCCAGTTCTGGCGCGCGTTACAGGCTCAAGGAAGGCAGCGTAAAGGACGACCGTGAAACCCTTTATGCGTTGATCAGAAACTATCGCCGTGCGCTGGGCGGGGTGCGCCTGGAAGTGCAGCAGGGCAACTGCCCGCTCCCGTACTGGCGGCAGGTGCGCACGAGCTTCGAGGCGCCCGAGCAGCACTTGATAGACGGCACCCTGGACAGAGAGTTCGGGCCAGTACAGCGCATACTCAACGACTATTGGTTCGACACCTATTTGTCGTCCAGCAACTACCAGGAAGACTGCGCCCGCGTGCATAGGGCCAGCGTTGCGGCACTGGCCCGCCTGGCCGCACTCTGGCAGCAGCAATGGTTGGCGGCCCTTGCGGGTACCGAGCGCGCGTTTCGCCAGGCGCTTCAGCAGGCCCAAGCCCAGGCGGCCATGCATGAGGAAGAGACCAGGCAGGCCCGGGCACGACATAGCGTGATCGAGCAGGCCATCCTCGAGCAGAACGCCGAGCGCAGGCGTATCGCCCAGAACTCGAAAGAGGACCTCGAGCGTTGCGAGCGCTTCATCGGCCTGCTCGAACAAGAGTACAGCGTCGCGCTGGATGAACAGTATGCCGCCGCGATGGCCGAGCATGACGCCAGTGACGCCTTGCTTCGGCTGTTCTCCTGCGCGGCGCTGAGCCAGCAGTACTACGAATTCTTGGCGTTCAACCAGCGGGCGGTCGGCTGATTGCACCCCGCGTGGTTAACGCGCTTCATTCAATGCTTTAGAGAACGCATCGTGAGTGATCAAACCCGGGAAAAAGAAAAAAGCCTCGCCGAATTGATGGTGAGGATTCTCAAGGAGCCGCTCAAGCCGCTGGGTGAGTCGGTGCAAGGCTTGGAGGGTGAGCTATCCGATATCAAGGCGGAGCTTGAACTGTTCAGTGGTACCGTTGCTGACGGGCTGAAAAAAAGCGATGACGCAGCCAAACGAAGAAACAACGAAGCCCTGGAGGCGCTGCACACGTTACGCGATGAGCAGGCCGAATGGGTGCCCACCCTTCGGGCCAGCCTTGCCGAGCACGCCCAGGCCGGGGCTCAGGCCCTGGACGCACGCCTGAGTGAAAGCCTCACGGCGCTGGCGCAAAGCGAGCGCCGTGTGCTCGATGCCCTAGCCAGTGTGGGCGAGGCGCAACGCAGCGCCGCGCACGTCCTTGCGGCGCTGTCCGCGCAGTTCAGTGACAACCGGGCAGCGCTGGATAACGCCCTCGTACACTGGGAGACCGAGGTGGTCACGGCCAACGCCGCTGTGGCGTCCGGGTTGAAAGCGGCCGTGGCCGAGATCGGCCAACGCCTGGAGCACCAGCACAAGGCCGCTCAGGCGGTACACCAAGCCCTGCTCAACGGCATGAAAGGCGCTGCGGAACACACGCAAGCGGTGATGGCCGAGAACCTGCAAGCCGGGCACGCGCTGCGTGACTCACTCGTCAGTGGCCAAGCCGGGATCATCAGCGCGCTGAACCAGCATGCCGAAGCGCTGAACGCCCGGCTTGATCAGAGCCAGGCCAAGCTACGGCGGCTGACGATCACCACGGGCGTGTTTTTCGTCTCGATGCTGACCTACGTGGGGTATGAGTTGCTGAGCCGGTTTACCTGACGCCACAGGGCCGCTGCACGTGGTCAGGAATTCGTCGCAAACATTACGAATCGTGCCGATGCGCTCGCGTGGCTTGATCAGCTCTTTGCACAGGAGGCATGACTATGCGAGTCCACACGTATGTGATCGCCACGGACGCAGGCTCCGCGCCAAACTACGATCCACCGGCCGTTACGCTGGCGGTCTGTAAGCCGCGCATCCGCAAGAAGGCGAAGGTCGGCGAACTCGTGCTCGCATTTGCAGGTTCAACAGTGAATCCCATCTCAGGCCACAGCGTCGTCTGGACCGGCATCGTCTCCGAGGTACTGACCTTCGCCGAATACTGGAACGACCGCCGTTTCGCCTCGAAGAAGCCTGACCGTACCGTCGTACCGGACAACTTCTATAAGCCTACCGGCAACGGCGGCTTCGCCTGGCAACCAAATCCCGTTCACGGACCTGAGGCCCAAGATCGCGACACCGGCGGGCTGAACGTCCTCGTGTTCGATCACGCTTGGCGCTTCGGCGCTTTCGGTCCCCTTCTACCAGAGGACTTTGGTCTGCGTATGAACGTCGGCCGGCGCGGGGAGAGGGTTGCCGATCTCACCGATTCCGCGTGGCAACGCCTCGAAACCTGGCTGAATGCGCAGCCGCTAGTCACCATTGAGGCTGCCGGTGACCGCAAGTCGAGCTGCAGTTACACGCCCCGCGCGCTGCTGGGATCACCGCAGCCAGCCTCCCCAACACGACGGCGATGCTAACAGTCGGGAAGCCTATCCAGCAGGCAGTGGTTTCGCTCACTGCGCCACAGTGAATCAGCTGAGTTCTTGGATCAGAAACTTCGGGGATCGATGGACGAGTGCACCATGAGGGTCTTTGCTAACCCTGCTGCGAACAGACGGGCGATGGGCTCCGGCGTCAGCACCGTAACTTCCTGCTCGGCGGGGATCGCGGACTGCAGCGGTGTGTAGCCGGCAAACGACCAGAGCCACTGGTGACCCTGCCAGAGCAACGTGCACTCGCCGGCGTGCTCGATCATGACGCCTTCTGGCAGCTCGGCAAGCGTCGCGTTCCAGGTGCGCTGGCTGCCGTCATCGTTCAAGCGGGCGGCGTGCAGCAGGTTGTCGATTGCCTTGGCCGACAAGTCCTGCTGCAGCGGGAAGGCCCTGGCCCAAGCCTCCTTGAACAGCTTGTAGGCTGGCCGCCGGCATTCCGCGCAAGGGCGGTGGCCGGCGGCATAGGCAGTCGGCTCGTCGAGGAAGAACAGTTCGGTGTAACTGTTCGGTGCCATCAGCTCGCGCTTGAGGCCTTTGAAGGACAGCGCGCAAGTGATCCACGGCCGGATCTTCCATTGGCTGACGATCCGTTGACCGGCGTTGTGCAGGCGGCCGCGATTACCCATGAAGGTGCCGCGTTCTTTCACCGCCTGCAGCCGGCCTCTGGGATCAACGCGATTCTGTAATGGCATGAGTAGGAGCATCCTTGGCGGCTGAATTCATCAAGCCTGTCTTTTTCTGGCTCCGGGAAGGACTTTGGGCAGTCAGGTCAGAGAGAGCCCGCGCTCAGGAATGCACCGAACGCAAGCTTGGCCCATCCGTACGCCTCCTCCGAGAGAGATGATGCGGCCTTGCCTGAGGCTTCCTTAGCCGCCTCAGAGATCATCTCTGCAATGGTCTCACTCTGGCTGTTTGCGATTTTTCCATTGGCCACAGTCTTGCTGAGCTGAGCAAAACCCTTACTAGTTAAAGTTAGTTTTAGGCATTCCAAGCTCTCGAAAATTAGACGGTCATCAAAATCTACAGAGTTGAAGCTCTTTTTGTCTTTCAGGATTCGAACATGGCCTTCAGAATTAAGAAAGCAAATTGTATAAACCAGCAACTCCCTGTCACGATCAAACGCTTCACGATCCACAGTCAATTGTTCTATTTTTTCCTTCCAGTCCAGCATGCTTTGCACAGAGTGTCCGTCGCTAATTATCTCTTTGAACTTCTCACACGCCTGACTTCTCTCGTCGGTGCTCAGGTCGTTGGCGCTTCGGAAGTATTTTTCTCTGACAAACCAACCAAACATCTCGGGCACATTTGGGGCAGCAGGTCGCGTGATGAGGCCATCCGCGCCGATACTTAAAGGAAAGGGAAAGTTCTCGTAAAGCTTATCCAGAAGCTTCACAGCTTGCGCGTTGAAAAGTTTGACATTCTTGCTCATTGGCAGACTCCTGTGCATTTGCCACTCAATTAAATTTCCAATCCTATGTATTCAATGCGCTGCGGTATCTGCCGGAGGTTAGGCGTTAGCTCGTCGCCCCCTCCTGGCGTGAAAAGCGTTGGGTGTCAGCGTGCAGCCGTTCGACAACCCCTATCACCCCTACCCGGCGCAGCCCTTGCTCAGCGTCTGCGCGCAGCGCGTCGAGCCACGGGGAATGCCCGGAGAGGTGCGGCCACAACTCATGGTCGGCCTCCAGCGGGTGGGGGCGGCATTGATCCAGCCAGCGGGGGATCAGCCCCTTGTGATGGCTCAGCTGATACAAGGATGTGGAATCCAGCTGCGAACGCCACAGGATGGCACCGTGGTAATGGGCGATTGCCAGTACCTGCAGCAGATGAACCAGGCTGGGCCAGTGCTCGAAGTGGCCGCCTTCGGTCAGATGATAAAAGCGCGCCCCGGCAGAGAGGTCTTCATCCATCTGTTCCAGAACCAGAGCGTAGTAACCCTCTGAGTCCGGCCCGATTTCTCGAGTGTCGGGTGTTAAAAAGTACAGCCGGCACGCCAGATCTGCTTCGGGCCGGCGATGTTGCAGAAACCACTCGTGCAGCTCGCCTGGTGACTTATAGCTGAACACGTGCTGATGGGCAGAGTCACTCCGCCCGGTAAGCCAGCCGTCTTCCAGGGCGAAATGCTGATTGAGCCAATCGATATGTGCCTGACGCAGAACCAGCTTGAGCTGGTCGGCGTTCGACCACTGGTAAGCCGGCAGCTGCAATGGTTCTGGCAGCAAGGAGTTGATCTCGGTGCGGGCCACGCCATGAGCCTCAAAGGTCTCCAGCACGCGCGAGGCCTGCTGACGCACCGGGTTACGTCGTTCACTGATCCAGGCGAGCAGGCGCTGCAGCAGATCAATCCAATCCTTGGGGTTCATGCTGGTGCTCCTGCGTCAGTGCATGGATGGCGTGTTCATGCCGATGCCTTGCGGCCGCGCTTCGCCTTGGGCGCGATGGCACGTTGGGCTTGGATGCGCTCCAGCAGCACGCTGGCCGGTTCGTCGTTCGGGTCTTGGGGCACCAGTTCGCCACGGAAGGCCTTGGCCAGAATGCTCTGGGTCAGGCGGTCGATACGGGCCTGAGCCGTGGCCACCTTGTCTTCCAGTTGATCGGCGAAGACGAAGAGTTGTTCGACGCGGCGAACGATTTCGGATTGCTCTTCGCAAGATGGCAACGGAATTTGAAGGGCTCGTACGTCGCCGATGTTTATGCCGCGAACCGCGACGCCACGAGTGGCATTTTTCATTCGACGTTGGGTTGACTCTGCCAGCAGCGCCCAATAGACAAAGTCAGTCGAAACCAACGGTGATATTGAGAGTCGAGCAGTATCCTGCGTGATGTTCGCTCCCTCGAGGCAGGCTGGAATCTTGATCAGGCGACCTACACTACCTCGTATAGATAACAGCAGATCACCCTCTATCAGACGTGCTCGTTTGAACTGTTGATCGATCTCGATGCTGGTCTTTTTGATGTTGCTCATGTTCAGCTTGTTGCCCGGGAAGTCGGCAACACGGATATATGGCACACCCTCCTCCAACTCGGGGCCAGGTTTCAGAATGCCGTAGGTGATTGGTCGTCCTGGTGCGCAGACATCGCGCAGTTCGGCGATATCCCAACAATCCGGCAAATCATCTGCACTGAGATCGTGCGCTTCCTCTGTCGGGTCAGATGCATTGCCACGGGCATGCCCCCCTTCCGCTGCATGTGCTTCTTTAATTTGCTGATGCAGCTCATGAGCGCTACCCATAGTTGCGCCAGTAGAACGCCACTCCTCCGTCAACCGCCCGGAAACCGCTGCGGCGAGAACGGATTGACGGAAGCGTTTGAGCAGGGCTGGGATGGCGTCGATGCGGACTTTGAGGGTGTCGACGTGGGCCAGCAGTTCATCGAGTTTTTGGACGACGCGGGTTTGTTCGGCGAGTGGCGGAAGACCGATAAAATGGGCTTTTATCACTGCTTGCGAAATATTGGGCTGAGCACCACCTTTACCCTTTTCAATGAAAGCGTCTTTTTCATTTTGCAAAAGCCGGTATAAGAACTCCTTATCAGTAATTCCCCTGATCGGAGCACCAACAGCACAAGCCTGATTTGTTGCCGCATCTACACCGAGAATGGCCGTTTTACCAATGGTGGCACCGTACATAGCAATCGCTACTGAGCCTGCAGGAAAGATCTTCGCGCTAGAGCCATTGAGTGCAGCCTCTGTGATGAACTCCTCTGTCGTTGTGACATAGCGAGTATCGAGCTCACCGCTTTTTATCCACGGTATCGTTCCACCGTAATAGCTCGACTCGCTGCGTGAAGGTGTTCCTCCCGAGCCCCAGTCAGCGATGTCGCCCAAGGTCACTTCGACCCACCCCTTCGGCAACTCACTCATCCCCATTCCCCTCAACCACCGCCAACCCCATCACCTCCGCCATCAACTGCTTCTGCGCTGCCACTTCATCCCCAGCCCCCAGCGCCTTCATCAGCTCTTCCAGCTCATGCAGTGCCTCGGTTAGCTCGGCCATGGCTTCGCCAGCCAACACTTCTGGCGCCGGCAGTTCGCTGGCGTCGAGGCTGTCGGCATCCTTCAGCCAACTGATATCCAGGGAGTCACCGCGTTCGCGGATGTGCTCGCGGGTGAAGACGCGGAAGCGGCTCTGCTCGCCGATGCCTTCGACGTTCTCGGCCCGTTGGCTGTTGCCGTTGGCGTCTTCGCCATAGGCGTCTTCGAAGGGCTTGAGGTGCTGGGCGCCGAAGGGGGTGCGCTTGCCGAAGCTGGGCATGTTGCTGCGCAGGTCATAGACCCAGACTCGCTGGGTACAGCCTTGCTCCTGGCGCGGGTTTTCGGCGGTGCCTTTCTGGAAGAACAGCACGTTGGTCTTCACGCCCTGGGCGTAGAAGATGCCAGTGGGCAGTCGCAGGAGGGTGTGCAGGTTGCACTTGTCCATCAAGTCGCGGCGCACGTCGGTGCCGACGCCGGCTTCGAACAACACGTTGTCCGGCAGGACCACGGCGGCACGGCCGCCGGGCTTGAGGCCTCGGTAGATGTGCTGGAGAAAGGCCAGCTGTTTGTTGCTGGTCTTGTAGGTGAGGTCGTCGCGGGTCGGGCCGCCGCCGCCTTTGGCAGTGCCGAAGGGCGGGTTGGAGAGGATCACGTCGACCTTGGGCAGGCTGGCACCGATCTGGCCGAGGGCGTTGCCGAGATGCACCACGCCTTCTTCGTCGCCTTCCATGCCGTGCAGCAGGGTGTTCATCAACGCCAGGCGACGGGTGCCGGGCACCAGTTCGACGCCGACAAAAGCGCGGTTGCGCTGGAAGGCCTGGGCCTTGGCGTCGAGGTCGTAGTGGTCGTCGGTGTGGCTTTTGATATAGGCGTCGGCGGCGATCAAGAAGCCGGCGGTGCCAGCGGCCGGGTCCTGGATGGTTTCACCGGGCTGCGGTTTGATGCAACGGATGATGCTGTCGATTAGCGGGCGCGGGGTGAAGTATTGGCCGGCGCCGGACTTGGTTTCACTGGCGTTCTTTTCCAACAGACCTTCGTATAGGTCGCCGAGGCCGTCCTGGCGGGCGCTGAACCAGTCGATGCCGTCCAGGCTTTTGATCAGCTGCTCCAGGTGGCGCGGCTCTTTCAGGCGGGTCTGGGCGTCGGCGTAGATAGCGGCGATTAGCGGGTCGGTGTTCTTGCCCAGGTCCAGCAGCATCTGCCGGTAGTGGCCGAGCAGGTTAAGGCCGGATTTACCGGCCAGGTCCGGCCAGCGCGCCCCCTCGGGCAGCTTGTGGGCGAAGCTGTCGTTGTTCTGTACCTGCTCGTATTCCATCTTGATGAACAGCAGCAACACCAGCTCGGTGACGTAGTCGCTGTAGTTGATGCCGTCGTCGCGCAGTACGTCGCAGAGGTTCCAGAGCTTCTGGACGATGTCGGAGTTGGTCATGGGGGGCTCACTGATTGGTTCGGGGCGTGAGCCGAATAAACCGGCTATTCGGCTCACAGGATTGAATGGGGCGTGGTGCGCTCAGCCGGGCGCTTGCCAGAACGGGTCGCTTCGCCAGTCGGGCGGGAAGCCCATGGCCGGCAGGTTGATTTCGGCAAACTCGTCCAACAGCTCATGCAAACGCCTATCCCAGCTGGTATGCGGGCTGACCTGGCGCATCAGCAGGTTGAGGATGCTCAGTACGGTGAACAGGCGGGCATGTTGACCGGGTCGTTGCAGGTGCTGCGGCCAGGGGAAATTGACCGTTCTGGGCAGCTCGGGGCGGATACCCAGTTCGCGGTTCCACAGCCGTGCGTGATGCGCGCAGATATTGCGGATGGTGGTCAGGGTGTGCAGCCAGGATTGCAGCAGTGGGCCCGGCAGGTTCAGGCGTCTGGCGATGGCCTTTTTGTCGGCATCGCGGGCCAGGCCCTTGAACAGGTGCGAAAGCTCGCCCAGGGTGATTTCTTCCATGGCAGCCCAGGCGGGCATGAGGTCGGGTGCGTCGTAAGTCAGCGCGTAATGACGTGCATAGCTTTCCTTGGCACGCAGGTTCTTGAGTTGCGCCTTGCGGGCGTCAGACGCTTGGGAGGTATCGATGCGCTGGCATTCGCGCACATGATCCTGAAGCGCCTTGTCCTGCTTGTTGCGAATGCTGTCGAGCAGTGCCTGGTGGCGATAGTCGCGCTGGAAGAAACGCGCCTCCAGATACCAGTGCGCGCCATATCGGGGGCCCATGTGGTTGCTGATAGCAGCACGCGCGGCTACCTCAATGCGCTCGATGGCATCAATGACCAGCAGGCGCAAACGTCGGTCGAAGTCGTACAGTTGCGTTAGTGCGCGCAGACTGGTGCCCGGTTTGAAGCTGTGGTTGGCATCTTCCGGAATCTGGAACGGGCGCATGTAGGGCGTAAGGCGGAAGAAGCTGACAGCTTCGAGGAAGCAATGCGCCTTGCGTTCGTCCTGAATGCTGAGGCCGCGTTGTTTGAGCAGGGCCAGCTGCGCCGGAATATCAATGGCTGGCTTGAGGAAGGGCTTCATGCTGAAAAACTACCGGGCATAAAAAACCCGCTCAATTTGTGCATAGCTGCCGAAGCAACCATAGGCATGGCGGGTGTGTTGCGGGAGAGACTATGCACAGCTGCATAGTTTTGCAAGATTTTTGGCACTGAAGTGATGGGCGGATGCGCCGTTTTGTCTTGTGGTTTGGCGGTCAGCGGACATAGCCGGCCGCTCAGAAATAGCGAGTGCTTGGGCATGAGCGCAGGCTTCCTCTGTCCCAGAACTGCGGACACCGGCTGCCGGGAACCCAATGGAGCGTCAAGGCTCATCCTGCGGCCGACCACAAGTTGTCGTTCAAGGCTTCCAAAACTCGGTCCAGATTGCCGCCCAGGTTGCGGTCCAGGCCTTTGAGGCCACCATCGTTGCGAAAGGCGTCGTTGACTTGCTGCGGGTCGATGATCACTTCGTGTACCAGTTGCTTAGCCAGGCGATCCAGCCAGCGACGCTGTACAGGTGTCCAAGGCTGCAGGGCGTAGATCTTCTGCATGGCATGGGCCACGCGCTGATCAAACGGCAGCAGGGCTTCGCCGATGGCGGCCTGGCGGATAAAACCGATGATGCTGGCGGCAATTTCCTGGTTGGTCTGGTTGCGCCAGGCGCTTTTCAGGCTGGCTTCGCTGAAGCCGTGCTGGTCGAGCAACAGGCGAACTTCGCGTAGCTGCTCGCGGGTCAGGTCCTTGGGGCGGTTGACCACCACGCCCAAGGCGGCAGACTGGTTGAGCTGCTTGTGGATGAACTCGTGGAAGCTCTCCAGGTAGTCGGCGGGCTTCTGGTTCTGGCCGTAGTTCTGTTCGCGCACCATCAGCTTGTCTGTATGGGTGGAGATGACCGGGTAATTCTCCGAACCGAGTAGGGCGCTAACAGCGGCCAACTGGTTGATCAACTGGCTGTGCTGGCGGACAAAGTTAGCGGCCTGCTGCGGGCCGAGTTTATGTAGGTGGCTGTGCAACTTGGCGGGCTCGACGCCCCAGGCATCCTGCAGTTCGTCGAGCTTCTGCTTGAGACTGGGTTTGCTCTCCGCCTTGTGCTGGGCCTTGCGCAGGATGCGCATGACGCGCTGGCTCAATTGGTCCAGCACGTCATGGGCGTGGCTGCTGTCCTCCTGGCTACCGGGGGCATCGTGACTGGCACCGCTGGTGAGTTCGCTTACCAGTTGTTCCAGAGAGACGTTGGGGTTCTTCACCAGGGGTTTCATGGTGTCGACCGCTTCCAGGCTGGCGTATAGGTCGACGGGGTCGTAGATGCGGAATACGGTCTTGCCGATATCGTCGCAACGGCGGGTGGCGCGGCCTTTCATTTGCTCGTAAAGGATGCGTGAGCGCACGCGACGCATAAACACCAGGTTGCAGATTTTTGGCACATCGATACCGGTGGTGAGCAGGTCGACGGTGATGGCGATGTTGGGGTTAGGTTCGTTCTTATAGAGGCGTATCAGCTGTTCAACCTTGTCGCTTTGGCCGGTGATGATGCGCACCGCCGCTTCGTTGTACTGCTCGCCGTAGGCCGCCTTGAAGGCGTCATCGAGCAGGTTCTTCACCCGCTCGGCATGGGCCTGATTGACGCAGAAGATCATGCTCTTCTCCTCGCCGAAGGGGTCCAGTTCCTTGGCCAGCTCGTCACAGATGACTTTGTCAAAGGCCGGCGTGATAACGCGGCGGTTGAACGACTCAATGTTGAAGGTGAGCTCGTCCTCCAGTTCCGCCACATCGACTTCGCCGGTCTGGGTGTTGATGACGCTGACCGTCTCGCCTTTTTCAAAGCGGATGCCGTGCTGGCTGAGCTGGGTTTCGTAGCGGATCGGCGGTTCGTGATCGACCAGCCAGTCGTCAGCCACGGCTTCGCGATAGCTGTAGGTGAACACCGGTTTGCCGAAAATTTCGCTGGTGTGCTTGGCTGGGGTGGCCGTGAGGCCGATGCGGCAGGCGTCGAAGTGATCGAGCACGCGGCGGTATTGTGAGAGGTATTGGCTGTGATCGCGCACGGCCAGCTCGCCTTCGGTCATCTCTTGGTCGAGGGTGTAACCCCGGTGAGCTTCGTCGACGATGATGCAGTCGAACTCGCCCACTGCTGGCGGTGTGTCCGAGCGGAAGATACGGCTGACCATGGCTTGCACGGTGGCCACCTGGACACGGGTTTCCGCCTCGGCGGCCATGTCGCCCAACTCTTTTATGTCGTAGATCTGCGCCAGCGTGTGGTTCTGCTCAAGGGTGGTGTCGTTGAACGAGTCGATGGCCTGCTGGCCCAGGGCACTGCGGTCGACCAGAAATAGAATGCGCTTGAAGCGTTCAGCCTTCAGGAATCGATACATCAGGCCAATGATCGTACGGGTTTTACCGGTACCGGTTGCCATGGCCAACAGGCAGTCGCGTTGGTTGCTGGCCAGGGCCTGCTCCACAGCCTGAATGGCTTTCACCTGGTAATCGCGCAGCTTGAGATAGGCGAATCCTTCGGCTTTGAGCTTGGCCTCGGCTTCCAGCTGGCTGCGCTTGAGCAGGTCGAGTAGATCATTCGGTGTATGGAAGTCTGCCAGTGGCCGGCGCGTGTTGGAGGGGCTACGCAGGTCACGGAACCAGGTCCCGGACTGCTCGGCGAGCTGCTTGATAAAGGGTCGGCCGTTGCACGCAAAGGCAAACGGCACGCGAAATTGGCCACCTTGGCCATCGCCCCAGGGCTGTGCTTGGCCCGCCAGTGACCATGGCTGTTGATGCTCAGCGGTGAGATTGAACTCGCGGGCATAACGCTCGGCCTGGGGAATACGGTCGGCAATATTGATGCGTCTACGCTTCGCTTCAACGATGGCGATGGGAGTGAAGCCGGCGAACAGCACATAGTCGGCGCAGGCCTTGGGGCTACTGGTAGGCCACTCGGCAATGGCCTTGTTCTTGCCCTTTTCCGGGCGCGCACCCTTGGCGTGGGTGAGGTCGAGGGAGTCGGCTTCCCAGCCAGCTTCCATCAACTGCTGGTCGATGATGATGCGGGTGAGGTCTTCCGACAGGTCGAAATGGCTGCTGGCCTGCTGGGTTTTGTGCAGCACCTGCTGACTGGCCTGAGGCCTGGCTTCCAGTTCCTGCTGCAGTGCTTTGAGGCTTTGCTCATGCTCGGTGCGCAGCTGGGCGAGAGCGGCCTCATGGGCGGCGGCCTGCTCTTTGTAGCGGCGCGACTCGGCATCCATCTGCTCGGCCAGCACGGCGTATTCCTCGGCCTCGCGCTTGAGCAGCTCGCTAAGCTGCTGGTTGCTTTCCACCTGCTGGCTGGACTCGTGCAGCTGCGCCCTTAGCTGTTCGATTTCGCCCTGCAGCTCGCGCAGCGGCGCGCTGGGGTCGCTGGGCATGACGAAGGGGCCGGACTTGAAGCCGCTGCCGGTCTTGCCGAAGGCTTGGTGATACCAGACGCACAGGGCGCGGGCGACCTTGAGGCCATCCAACGCCTCGCGGTGCTGGGTGCGGAACTGATGGGTGGCCTTGTTGCCCTCGATACGCAGCGTGTGGAACAGGCTGGCGATGCTGCGATCCAGCTGAATCTCGCGGCCGAGTTTGTACAGGAGGTCCGCCTGAGTCGTTTGGTTGTCGAACTCAATGCCAGCACGACTGGCCAGATCCTGGGCCAGAGCTTCACCGAGCTGGCGAAGTTTGATCAGGGTGGTATTGGGATCGGCGACGAAGACCTGCTCGGCGGTGCTAGCGAGCTGGAGGAAGACCGGATCGTGCTCCTTGAGGAAGGCGAAGTTACTGCTCTCTGCCATGTTCCGTCCCTTGAAGATCATGCCCGGTCATCCCGGACTGGCTGCGCGATGGCTAGATGATGCCAGACGAAGATTGCTGGGGATATACGACAGTCGACGGGCGCGCGAGGAGGAAGATACGGCGTTCTGGGGGAGTAACGGGGAGGCGGACGCTCAAAGCTGTCTGCGCACAGGGCAGCGCATTTGAAGCTTCATTTTTTGGCTGGTGCTAGCCCGGTGCTAGCCCGCTCCAGAAATGAAAAAGGCCCGCATCGCTGCGAGCCTTGATTTCATTGGTGCCGGTGAAAGGAATCGAACCCTCGACCTTCTCATTACGAATGAGCTGCTCTACCGACTGAGCTACACCGGCACGGCGGCGCTCAAGATAAACGCTGAAAGCGACATTGAAAAGCGTCCAACAGCGAAAAATACCAGCTTGTGATTGAACGCCAATGGATGATCGCTCATAGCGACCAAAAGGCAGGCATATAAAAACAAAAAGCCCCGCCGGTATTGGCAAGGCTTTCGCGATAGCTAGGTGATGGGTATTGGCTCACCCACCCATCCAGCTTACGGCGCTGCGGCCGGACAATCCCTGGTTGCAGCACCCGCAACATCAACCTCGCATGCCCAAGAAATACTCGCCCCTACGGTAGTAGCAGCCGGGAAAGTAGGGGTCAGCGTAGCCGTTACAGTCCCTTCGGTGGCACTCAGAATCCCGCCAGCAGCGCAAGTAACGTTTGCGGCGTCGATGCCATCACAAGTATCTGCAACGTTGTTACCCCAATTCTCAGCAACTGCAAGCTTTGCAGACGCCAGTTCACTGACGGCACGTGCGCCATTAGCCCGAAGAACATAGTTCTGATACGCCGGAATCGCAATAGCAGCAAGGATACCAATGATCGCCACAACAATCATAAGTTCAATAAGAGTAAAGCCTTTTTGAGCCTTCATATAAACTTCCTCATCTCTAGCAGGCCATTTGCCCACCTCGAGAAAAGCAAGGTACATGCCAACCCCCCCGAGCATCCAATAAAAGCCTCTCATTAATAAAACGACAGGCACGAAGTGGAATCCACAGCGAAGAATCTGCTCCTATTCACCCATTTCAAAGCGCAATCATCCCCTTTTTTCTGACAATAACTGCCATTTTTTGTCAGTCAGCTTCATGGCATTTGGCGCCATAGACCTTCTACGTTATAAGGCTTAGAGCAAACCACAACTGGCCCCTCCTCATGACAGAAACTGCGCCCACCCTATCCGGCCTAGCTAAGCAACTGGTGCTGACCAATTTGCTGGACGAGAGGAGCGCCCTGCAGGCCCATACCCAGGCGCAGCGGAACAAGATTCCGCTGATCACCTACTTGGTGCAGAACAAATTACTGAAGAGTCGTGACCTGGCCGAGATGGCGGCAGAGCAGTTCGGCGTTGCATTTCTCGACCTAGCCAGTGTGGATAAAGAAGCTCTACCCAGGGACCTGGTCAGTGAACGGCTGATTCGCCAACACCGCGCCTTACCCCTCTGGCGGCGCGGAAACAAGCTATTTGTAGGCATCTCCGACCCCACCAACCACCAGGCCGTAACCGATATCCAGTTCAGCACCGGACTGAACACTGAGGCGATATTGGTCGAGGACGACAAGCTCGGCGATGCCATAGAGAAGTTCTTCGACTCGACCAACAGCAGCATGGACGACCTCGGAGATGTCGACCTGGATGGTGTGGACGTTCAGGCGGTAGATGACGACAAGAATGAAGGGGCGAGCGGAATCGATGCCGACGATGCTCCAGTGGTGCGCTTCGTCAACAAAATGCTGCTGGACGCCATTCGTGGCGGCTCTTCCGACCTGCACTTCGAGCCTTATGAACGTCTCTATCGCGTGCGTTTCCGGACTGACGGCATGCTGCATGAAGTGGCCAAGCCGCCCGTGCAACTGGCCACACGTATCGCCGCACGCCTGAAGGTGATGGCCGCGCTGGATATCTCCGAACGGCGCAAGCCCCAGGACGGGCGGATCAAGATGAAGATTTCCAAGACGAAATCCATCGACTTCCGTGTGAACACCCTGCCGACCCTCTGGGGCGAGAAGATCGTGATGCGGATCCTTGACCCCACTAGCGCGCAGATGGGGATCGATGCGTTGGGCTACGAGGCAGAGCAGAAAGACTTGTACATGACCGCACTGAAGCAACCCCAGGGGATGATTCTGGTCACCGGCCCGACCGGCTCGGGCAAGACAGTATCGCTTTATACCGGCCTGAATATCCTCAACACCGTGGACATCAATATCTCTACCGCCGAAGACCCGGTGGAAATCAACCTGGAAGGCATCAACCAGGTCAACGTCAACCCCAAGCAGGGCCTGGACTTCGCCCAGGCCCTGCGCTCCTTCCTGCGTCAGGACCCGGACGTGATCATGGTCGGTGAGATCCGTGACTTGGAAACCGCGGAGATCGCCATCAAGGCTGCGCAAACCGGCCACATGGTGCTCTCCACCCTGCACACCAACAGCGCCGCCGAAACCCTGACACGCCTGCGCAATATGGGCGTGCCGGCCTTCAACATTGCCACTTCGGTGAACCTGATCATCGCCCAGCGCCTGGCACGTAAATTGTGCGTCTACTGTAGAAAGGAACTGGACGTGCCCAAGGAGACCCTACTCAAGGAGGGCTTTCCGGAAGCCCGGATTGGCAGTTTCAAGCTCTATGCCCCTGTTGGCTGCGAAAATTGCAACCAGGGTTACAAGGGCCGAGTGGGGATTTATGAAGTGGTTAAAATCACGCCAGCAATGCAACACCTTATTATGGAAGAGGGGAACTCGATCCAGATTGCTCAGCAGGCGCGCAAAGACGGCTTCAACGACCTGCGAACCTCTGGCCTGGTCAAGGCCATGAACGGCATCACCAGCCTCGAAGAAGTCAACCGCGTGACCAAGGATTAACCATGGCGGCAAAAGCGCAAAAAACCAGCACATTCGCCTGGGAAGGCACTGACAAGAAAGGCTCTAAGATCAAGGGTGAGCTCAGCGGGCAGAACCCCGCGTTGGTCAAGGCGCAACTGCGCAAGCAAGGCATCAACCCGACGAAAGTGCGCAAGAAGTCCACTTCCCTGTTGCAAGCCGGGAAGAAGATAAGGCCTATGGACATTGCCCTTTTCACCCGCCAGATGGCAACCATGATGAAGGCGGGCGTGCCGCTGATGCAGTCCTTCGACATCATCGGCGAAGGCTTTGAGAAGCCCGCCATGCGCACCCTTGTGAATGAGGTGAAACAGGAAGTCTCCGCAGGCAACAGCCTCGCCAACTCCCTGCGCAAGAAGCCGGATTATTTCGACGAGCTTTACTGCAACTTGGTGGACTCGGGCGAACAGGCAGGCGCCCTGGAAACCCTGCTGGACCGCATCGCCACCTACAAGGAAAAGACCGAGGCCCTGAAGGCCAAGATCAAGAAGGCGATGAACTATCCCATCGCGGTAGTTGTGGTGGCCATCATCGTGACAGCCATTCTACTGATCAAGGTGGTTCCACAGTTCCAGATGGTATTTGCCAACTTCGGGGCGGAACTACCTGCCTTTACATTATTTGTTATAGGCATTTCCGAAGCGCTGCAAGAGTGGTGGTTTATCGTTCTCCTCGGCTTCTTTGCTCTAGGTTTTCTTTCCCAACAAGCTCACAAAAAATCACAAAAATTCCGCGACTGGGTAGACCACACAGTTCTGAAGCTGCCCATCATCGGTGACATTCTCTATAAATCGGCCGTTGCCCGTTTTGCCAGAACCTTGGCAACTACATTCGCCGCTGGCGTCCCGCTTGTGGACGCCCTTGATTCGGTGGCCGGCGCCAGCGGCAACGTGGTGTTCAAGAATGCGGTGATGAAGGTCAAACAGGACGTTTCCACCGGTATGCAGCTGAACTTCTCCATGCGCTCGACAGGTGTATTCCCGGCGATGGCCGTACAGATGACGGCCATTGGGGAAGAGTCCGGCGCACTGGACGATATGCTCGACAAGGTGGCCAGCTTCTATGAGGCAGAGGTGGATAACGCCGTCGATGGCCTGACTGCTCTGATGGAGCCGATGATCATGGCCGTTCTTGGCGTACTGGTCGGCGGCTTGATCATCGCCATGTACCTACCTATCTTCCAACTCGGCAACGTTGTGTAACCATGCAGTTGATCGAATTCCTGGCCAGCCATGCGCTGGCCTTTGTTTTGTGCGTGTTCGTCCTCGGCCTGCTGATTGGCAGCTTCCTCAATGTGGTGATCTATCGCCTGCCGCAGATGATGTTTCGGGATTGGCAGGAGCAAGCCCGTGAGGCCCTGAGCCTGCCGGAAGAACCCAAGGGTCCGGTGTTCAACCTGATCCTGCCGAACTCCCGCTGCCCCCACTGCAACCACGAGATCAAGGTGTGGGAAAACGTGCCCATCCTTAGCTACCTGGCACTGCGCGGCAAATGCTCGGCCTGCAAGGCGCCGATCAGCAAACGCTATCCGCTGGTGGAGTTGGCCTGCGGGCTGCTCTCGGCCTATGTGGCCTGGCATTTCGGCTTCGGCTGGGCAACCGGTGCGCTGCTGGTACTGACCTGGGGCCTGCTGGCCATGAGCCTGATCGACGTCGACCATCAGCTGTTGCCGGATGCCCTGGTGCTGCCGCTGCTCTGGCTCGGGCTGATCCTCAACAGCCAGGGCCTGTTCGCCAGCTTGGAAGATGCACTCTGGGGCGCGGTGGCCGGTTACCTGAGCCTGTGGTCGGTCTACTGGCTGTTCAAACTGATTACCGGCAAGGAAGGCATGGGCTATGGCGACTTCAAGCTGCTGGCCATGATCGGGGCCTGGGGCGGCTGGCAGGTGTTGCCGCTGACCATCCTGCTCTCTTCCCTGGTGGGCGCCGTGCTAGGCGTGATCATGCTGCGCCTGCGCGACCAGGACACCGCCACGCCCATCCCCTTTGGTCCTTACCTGGCCATTGCCGGCTGGATTGCGCTGCTCTGGGGTGATCAAATAACCGGGACCTATCTGCAGTTCGCCGGTTTCAAATGAACAAACCCTGGATTCTTGGCCTTACGGGCGGCATTGGTAGCGGCAAAAGCGCCGTTGCCGCCCATTTCAGCGCACTTGGCGTACACCTGGTGGACGCCGACCACGCCGCGCGCTGGGTGGTGGAGCCCGGCCGCCCGGCACTCGAGCGAATCGCCGAACACTTCGGCCGCGATGTGTTGCAGGCCGACGGCCAACTCGACCGCGCCGCCCTGCGCCAGCGCATTTTCCAGAGCCCGGAAGAGCGCCGCTGGCTGGAAAGCCTGCTGCATCCGCTGATCGGCGAGGAGATCAACAACTACCTGTCGAGCGCGGAATCGCCTTACGCCATCCTGGTTTCTCCGTTGCTGGTCGAGTCCGGCCAGCATCGCCTGACCCAGCGCGTGCTGGTGGTCGATGCGCCGGAAGCCCTGCAGATCCAGCGCACCATGCATCGCGATCAGGTGCCCGAAGAGCAGGTACACGCCATATTGAAAGTGCAGGCCAGCCGCGAACATCGACTGCAGCATGCCCACGATGTGCTGGTGAACGACCGGGACCTCAACTGGCTGCGGGCCGAAGTGGAGCGTCTGCACAATTTCTACCTGACCTTGCGTGGAGGCCAGCCATGAGCCAACCCGTTACCGTGGAATGCCCAACCTGTGGCGCCCCCGTCGAGTGGGGCCCGCAGAGCCCGAACCGCCCTTTCTGCTCCGAGCGCTGCAAGTTGATCGACCTGGGCGCCTGGGCCGCAGAGGCACATGCGATTCCAGGTGACGATCTGGAAGACGATGTGTTCTCCGGCAGCCTGCCGCCTCGGGAACATTGAACCAAGGATTCGGAGCGGTTCCATCATTGCGGATTTGACGGGTATCCCCGTGGTCAGCACAAGGATGCGTCGAGCGGCGTTCCTTTGCGCCTGCGATACCCATCATTGCGGATTTGACGGGTATCCCCGTGGTCAGCACAAGGAGGAGGCGAGCGACGTTCCGTTGAGCCTGCGATGCCCATCACCCTTCTTGCCAGTGACTTGATGGGTATCGCTTCGCTCAACCACATCCTACGAAATTGCGTTGTTCCCCGGCTGAGCTTTCGGGAGCGGTCTGGCCGCTAGGTGAGCACGTAGGATGGGTTGAGCGAAGCGATACCCATCGTTGCGGATTTGACGGGTATCCCCGTGGTCAGCACAAGGATGCGTCGGGCGACGTTCCTTTGCGCCTGCGATACCCATCACCATTCCCCCGCGCCATGTTCCACGTCGCCTCCATCCCCAGCCCAATCGAGCGGCAGGATTCCCGCCTTCACATACCGGTGAAACGACGACCACGGCCAATCGGCCACCCGTTCCACATAGCCGTGTTTACGTGGGTTGTGATGGATGTAGTCCACATGCCGCGCAAAGTCCGCATCATCGCGAATGCGGTGTTCCCAGAAACGGCGTTGCCAGATGCCCCGTTCGCCTTTGCTCAATCTGCTTTCCGAAGCCTGCTCTCGCCGGGGCAAGACGCGGGAGAACCCGGTCTTGATCAGTCGCCAACGCAGAGCGTAATCGGCATCGCCTGCGGGCAATGTGCAAAGGGCATGCAGGTGATCGGGAAGGATGACGATGGCGTCAATGTTCCGGGGATGGCGCTTCAGGCAGTAGCGGAAGCTGGCCCGAAGGAGGTCGATCTGGTCGGTGAGCAGACGGCTGTCGCGGTCGGCGAGGTTCAGGGTGAAGAACCAGGTTGCGCCTGGGGTGTGGTCGCGGCGGTAGTTGGTCATCGAAAGGCTTCCTTGCCAGTGATTTGATGGGTATCGCTTCGCTCAACCACATCCTACGAAATTGCGTTGTTCCCCCGGCTGAGCTTTCGGGAGCGGTCTGGCCGCTAGGTGAGCACGTAGGATGGGTTGAGCGAAGCGATACCCATCGTTGCGGATTTGACGGCTATCGCCGTGGTCAGCACAAGGAGGGGTCGGGCGGCGTTCCGCTGAGCCTGCGATACCCATCACCCTTCTTGCCAGTGAATTGATGGGTATCGCTTCGCTCAACCACATCCTACGAAATTGCGTTGCTCCCCGGCTGAGCTTTCGGGAGCGGTCTGGCCGCTAGGTGAGCACGTAGGATGGGTTGAGCGAAGCGATACCCATCATTGCGGATTTGACGGCTATCGCCGTGGTCAGCACAAGGAGGGGTCGGGCGGCGTTCCGCTGAGCCTGCGATATCCATCACCCTTCTTGCCAGTGATTTGATGGGTATCCCCGTGGTCAGCACAAGGAGGGGGCGAGCGGCGTTCCTTTGCGCCTGCGAAACCCATCACCATTCCCCCGCACCATGTTCCACGTCGCCTCCATCCCCAGCCCAATCGAGCGGCAGGATTCCCGCCTTCACATACCGGTGAAACGACGACCACGGCCAATCGGCCACCCGTTCCACATAGCCGTGTTTACGTGGGTTGTGATGGATGTAGTCCACATGCCGCGCAAAGTCCGCATCATCGCGAATGCGGTGTTCCCAGAAACGGCGTTGCCAGATGCCCCGTTCGCCTTTGCTCAATCTGCTTTCCGAAGCCTGCTCTCGCCGGGGCAAGACGCGGGAGAACCCGGTCTTGATCAGTCGCCAACGCAGAGCGTAATCGGCATCGCCTGCGGGCAATGTGCAAAGGGCATGCAGGTGATCGGGAAGGATGACGATGGCGTCAATGTTCCAGGGATGGCGCTTCAGGCAGTAGCGGAAGCTGGCCCGAAGGAGGTCGATCTGGTCGGTGAGCAGACGGCTGTCGCGGTCGGCGAGGTTCAGGGTGAAGAACCAGGTTGCGCCTGGGGTGTGGTCGCGGCGGTAGTTGGTCATCGAAAGGCTTCCTTGCCAGTGATTTGATGGGTATCGCTTCGCTCAACCACATCCTACGAAATTGCGTTGTTCCCCGGCTGAGCTTTCGGGAGCGGTCTGGCCGCTAGGTGAGTAAGCGTTTCTTAGGCGCCGAGGACAGAGCCCATGGACGCGACAGGCAAGGAGCAATGCCGTTGCCCTGAGCGAATGGACGGATTGCTTGGGTGGAAATCCGGAAGCGTACGACGACCTGATCCCTCACGGGCGCATGAAGGTGTAGTCACGGTCCGGATCGAGATTGTCCGCCAGGAATATCAACTCCTGAGCCAGGTCGTCGGCGGAGCGGAGAGCTGCACTGCGCTCTACCACCACGCTCAACATGGCCCGCAGTGCTTGCTCCTCAGTGAAGTTTTCCTGCACGGCGTCGGCTAACGCCTGCCGCAGCGAGTCCCGCGCCCAATCATGTATGCCCATTCTGCGTTCCTCCAGTGTGTTGGGTGGATGTCGCTTTTCACATCCGCCATTGGATTTCGACCGATCGCCGCCTCCCGCTGTAGGAGCGAGAGGAGCGCCGAGTTCTTGCTCGCGAGCATCTCCAACATTTGCCAGCAAGCTGGCTCCTACAGGGCTCTATGAGATTGCAGTTTGGGGTTGGGAACAGCAGGCCGGTTGATGCAGGTCAATCGCCAGCAAGCCATGCAGCGCATGAATCGGGTGGTATCAGCGGGGACTTTCGTCGTCCTTCCAGGGCGCTTGCAGGTAGCGGGTTCGATTGAAGGTTTCCAGCCACTCGGGGCAGAACACCACCAGGGCAGTGACCGCCGTACCGTTGATGAAGGCTTCCGGGAACATCACCAGCCATAAGTAACCGATGAAATCCTCCAGCCACGGCGGCATGGGAAAGATGCCGTCGCTCCACAGCAGCCCAAGCCCGACCAGGACGCACACCAAGGCCGCCAGCGCCGCCGGGAAGAACCCGCAGCAGAAGATGTAGACGAACAGATTGCGCGGCTGGTAGCGCTCGACCCAGATCGCACACAACTCGGTTACCAGGACCGGCAATAGCACCAGCAATACGCCGTTGATGCCCATTGCAGCCAGGTCCTGGCGGCCGAGCACCAGCAGACCAAGCTGGGCGGCAAGGCCGCCGAGGATCGCGAGTGGCCAGTCCAGCAGCAAGGTTACCGCCGTCATGCCGATGAGGTGGTACGACAGCCCGGAGGCAAAGTCCCGCCTCAACAGCCACAGTAGAAATACCGCCAGCACGGTACCGAACAGCAGATGCTGACGGCGAGTATCGCTGAACAATTCCACCCAGGGCGCGCGCCAGGCGGCCCAGGCCAGCACAGGCAGATAGACCGCCCAGCCGAGGCCCAGGCTGGTCGTGGACAGGAGCTCGGCAGCGATCACGGCGCGAGCGACTCCAGAGCCTCCCGCAATGCCGCGGCGCTGTCGTACTCGCGCTGCTCGACCAGCGCGCCATGGTCCAGTCGCAACCAGAGCACCTTGGCCTCATCGCCGGGGTAACGGCTGACCACCCTCGACTCCCGGTCCAACAACACGCGGTAGTTGTAATCACGCATCGCTGGCAGGGCGAAGAGCTTGGAGACCAGAGCCGGCATGCGGCTGATATCCGCCACGAACACCGTGCGCCGCCCCTCCAGGTAGCCCTTGGGTTGCCCCTCGAGGGCACCCTTGACCAGCTTGGCGCCGTCCATACTACGAGCGACCAGCAGCACCTGCAGCTCGTCATTTAGGCTGTAGGGTTGCTCGAACTGATCGAGCAATGTCCACGGTGCCAGGCGCTCACCCTGCTCCAGCGCCTGGCACAGTGAGGCCAGTAGCCAGAGAGCCAATCCCAAGCCAATCCGCATCAATTCAGTCTCCAGTCGTGGAATAAACCCGGATGTCATCGCGCGCTGCCCAGCCTCGCTGCATCTGCCAGAAGGCAAGGGCTTCGGGCGCATCCTCAAGTACGAAAACATGGGACTTGCGGATGCCCAGCAAAGCCAGGCGCCGCAGCGCTTCCTGCAGCAGAGCCTTTGCCCAGCCCTGGCCCCGGAAGGGCGAATCGACAAGCAGGTGTTGCAGGTAACCGCGACGTCCATCATGCCCCACCAGCAAGCTGCCAACGGCATGCCCGGCGTCGTCTTCCAGCAGCAAGCTCAATTCGGGATTGCGCTGCAGGTACGCGCAAAACGGTTCCAATTCATCCTCGGCGCGCAGGCGAATGCCCGGCGTGCGACGCCAGAGTTGAAGCAGTTGGGCGTGATCGGCGGGGTGGATCGAGCGAATCCGCATGGCAGGCTCCCGAAAGGCTTTAGAAGTGTACACCGGCGCTCGGCCGGACGACCTGTGCGCATTTGTCGCGACCCTCACGCAGTTGCAGGCTCGGGGGTACCCAGGGACGGGGCCATGAGGCTAAGCTCCAGAACATGAACGAGCACGACTACCTGCGCCTGCTGACGCGGCAGGCCGAGCAAGCCAACGACTTCCTGTCCAATGCCCGCAAGTGGGAACGGGAGCGCTGGGTCTGTCAGCGCCTGCTGCAAGCGCTCAACCTCCCCTATCGCCTGGACGACTTCAGCACCGGGCAAGAGCCGCCAGACGTGCAGTACCGCGACGCCAACTTCGAGGTCTTTTTCGTGCTCGATGAAGGCCGTCGCCTGAATGAAGAATGGCGCGCGGAACTGGAGCGCCGGCGCAGCGCGTTTTCCCTCAGTCAGTTGGTGCGCCGTGAAAGCCGCCCAAAGCGAATCCCAGCCGCCGAGCTCCAGGCGCGCCTGGCACCCACGCTGCGCAAGAAAGCCAGCAACTACAACGAGCGTGGCCTCGACGTGAGTGAGCTCGACCTGCTGGCCTTCGTCAACCTGAAACGCGAAACACCGGACTTCAACAGCCCTTTTCCGCCGCCCACCGAATTCCTGCGCCAAGGCTGGCGTTCGCTTTCACTGGTGGGGTCGAACTTCGCCCGCGTGTTGTTCGCCCACGCCGATGCGCCTGACTTCCTGCGCAGCAACCTGGGCCGAACGATCCTGTTCGATGTCGGGGTAGGCCTGTGAGCCCGCCGCCATCAAGCCGTGCATCTCCTGTAGGAGCGAGCTTGCTCGCGAACATCTGCCACGCTTTCGCCAGCAAGAACTCGGCGCCCCTGGCTCCTGCAAAAGCACGACTGTCCTGTCTCTCCTGTGTCGGAGCGATGGGGACGCCGAAATCGTGGACGTCTGCCGTGCGTTCGCTACAAGGGCAACGGCCCGCCATCCGTGTACCGATAACCCGCAATAGGCAACGCAGACAGAGCTGAATTATTCGAGCTTCGCGTTGAGCCGCTGTGAGAACGCCGGCTAGAATGCCCCACACTCCCCAGTCGAGGCCTCCATGCCCAGCCGCCTGACTCCCGAAGACCAGCAGAAGGTCGACCAGTACCTCAACCTGCCGCAGCACCAGGTCGAACGCCAGCCGTTCCGACCCTGGCGCCTGGTGTGGATATTGCTGGCCGTGGTCATTGCCCTGGGCATTCTCAGCCGCCTCCTGAGCCGATTGGTGCTATGAGCTGCCTCCTGCGCTCGCCCTCGGCGACACCGAATTCCTATAGCCTTGTGAGAATGTCCCATGTCCCATCGGATCGTGATCGTCGGCGGCGGCGCCGGCGGCCTGGAGCTTGCTACCCGCCTGGGTAGAACCCTCGGCAAGAAAGGCCTGGCCAAGGTCGTGCTGGCCGACGCCAACCTCACCCATATCTGGAAACCCCTGCTGCACGAAGTCGCTGCCGGTTCGTTGAACTCCACGGAGAACGAGCTGAACTACGTCGCCCAGGCCAAGTGGAACCATTTTGAATTCCAGCTCGGCCGCATGAGCGGGCTGGACCGCAAGCGCAAGGTCATCCAGCTGGCCGCCACCCATGACGAGGACGGCCGAGAGCTGGTTCCGGCGCGGGAGTTGGCCTACGACAGCCTCGTGCTGGCCGTTGGCAGCACCACCAATGACTTCGGTACGGAAGGGGCTGCGCAGCACTGCATCTTCCTCGACACGCGCGAGCAGGCCGAGCGCTTCCACCGTAAGCTGCTCAGCCATTACCTGCGTGCCCACGCGCAGCAGAATGCGAACGACCAGATCAGCGTGGCCATCGTCGGCGCGGGCGCTACCGGTGTCGAGCTGGCGGCCGAACTGCACCACGCGGCCCATGAACTGGCGGCATACGGGCTTGACCGTATCCAGCCGGAGAACATGCGCATTACCCTGATCGAAGCCGGCCCACGCGTATTGCCCGCACTGCCGGAGCGCATCAGCACCCCGGTCCACCGCACCCTGGAGCAACTGGGCGTCACGGTGATGACCGGCGCCGCAGTCAAGGAAGTCACGGCTGACGGGCTCGTCACCGCCCAGGGCCAACAGATTCCCGCCAGCCTCAAGGTGTGGGCGGCTGGTATTCGCGCGCCAGGTTTCCTGAAGGATCTGGATGGCCTCGAGAGCAACCGCATCAACCAACTGGTGGTGCGCCCCACCCTGCAGACCACTCGCGACGACGATATTTTCGCCTTTGGCGATTGCGCGGCCTGCCCGCTTGGCGACGGCAGCGAGCGCAATGTGCCGCCGCGCGCCCAGGCCGCGCACCAGCAGGCCTCGCTGCTGGTCAAATCGATGAAGCTGCGCCTGGAAGGCCAGCCCCTGCCGGACTACCAGTACAAGGATTACGGTTCGCTGATATCCCTTTCCAGCTTCAGCGCAGTCGGCAACCTCATGGGCAACCTGATGGGCAGCGTCAAACTGGAAGGCTGGCTGGCGCGGATGTTCTACATCTCGCTCTACCGCATGCACCAGATGGCGCTCTATGGCACCTTCAGAACCTTCCTGCTGATGCTGAGCGACCGGATCGGCCGCAGCACCGACCCGCGGCTGAAGCTGCACTAAGCCGGACCTATACTGCGCATGGGCATTCTCGGATCGAATCACCCTATGCGCAGTTTCCTATTGCTGTGCCTGCTGCTCCCGACCTTCGTCAACGCCGAGTCGCTGACGGTCTACTACATCGAGAAACCACCCTACTACCACACCGAACGCGGCGAGCCGACGGGCTTCCTGCTGGAACGCGCCCGAGCGATCTTCAGCAAGGCGGATGTGCCTGTGCATTTCGACGCGCGTCCGGCAAAGCGCATCCTCCACGAACTTCAACAAGGACGTGATGCGGCTTGCTCGATCGGCTGGTTCAAGACACCTGAGCGGCAACAGTTCGCCTGGTTTTCCAGACCCATCCACCGCGACGCCCCCATGCTCGTGCTGACTCGCAATAGCCTGGCCGAACAGATCCGCAGTTATTCAAGCCTGTCCGCCCTGGTGCAGAGCCCGTTGCGCCTGGGCCTGGTCGACGGCTTCTCCTACGGTGGGCTGGACCACATGCTGAAGACGGCCAGCAGCCATAAAGTGACGGCACCTCCCGCCCAGACGGTGCGCATGCTGGCTGCGGAGCGGATCGACTTCACGCTGATCGACGAACGGGAATTGCCCTACATCCTCGCCGAAGCCGATCTACGCGATGCGAAGCTGACAAAACTGAATATGCCGGATATCCCGGCGGGCCAATTGCGCTACCTGATGTGCAGCAAGGCCGTGGACGACGCCCTGAGAAAACGCCTGGACCAGGCCATAGAGGACCTGGGCGTCAGCCCCTGAGAGCCCGCAGGGCGGTGTTTTTTGTAGGAGCCAGGGGACCCGGGTTCTTGCTGGCGAAGGCGGAGTGAGAATCGCGAGCAAGCTCGCTCCTACGGAGGCAGCCAGAAAAACAAAAAAGCCCACAAGCTACTGGCTTGCGGGCTTTCTCGGACTTCATGCGAAGTCTTTTGTGGTGGGTCGTGTAGGATTCGAACCTACGACCAATTGGTTAAAAGCCAACTGCTCTACCGACTGAGCTAACGACCCAATGTAAGGTGGTCGGGGTAGAGAGATTCGAACTCCCGACATCCTGCTCCCAAAGCAGGCGCGCTACCGGACTGCGCTATACCCCGGCTGGAAGTTGGCTCCGCGACCTGGACTCGAACCAGGGACCCAATGATTAACAGTCATTTGCTCTACCGACTGAGCTATCGCGGAACTTCGGTCTTCCAACTCTTCGGCGCTGACCTGTATTTGGTTTAGCGCTTCAGAGGCGCGCCATTTTACGGTTCCAGAAACACATGTCAAGCCTTAAAAAGCGAAATATGACAATGATTTGCAGATAATCGTCCGAGTGCTATACCTCAGCCGTGGAGAGATCGTTTCAGGCCGGGCGCTCTGCCTGTCTCTACACAGGATCGTTATGAGTAACCACGACCAACCCCCACCCACTCAGCCCCCCGCGACCAACCTCGCCAGCCGCGGCATCCAGCCGCGCTTCGGGGAGCTCGTGCAGGGTTGCCGCAAATTGGTGATGAATCGCCTGGCGGAACACATGGGCAGTGTCTTCGGCCAAGTCGACGACACACTCTTCGAATGCGCGGACAAGGCCGAGAACAACCAGGTGCAGACGCTGTTCTTCGACAGCATGCGCGACATCCGCAAGCAGCGCCCGCAGATCGAACGCGCCTATCACCAACGCATCGCCCGGCAGTTCGACGACTTCCTGGAAGGCAAACTCAAGCCTGAGCTCAACGCTGGTGAGCTTAATGCCGATCACCTGGAACTGGTGCAAGACGAGGATTTCGAAGAGACGCTGCTGGTCACCAATATGGTCAGCCGGGTCAAGGCGCGCTGCACGCAATCGCTCTTTGCGCTGGATCAGCGCCTGGCCGTACTCAACAATGGGCGCAAGCTGGGCGACGACGACAACCCCTTCGGCCCGCTAGCGGTGGCCCTGGCGTTTCGCGAGGCCCTGGTGCCCTGCCCCTTCCAGATGCGCATAAAGACCATCCTCTACATGCTGTTCGAGCGGCATGTGATGCTGGGGCTCGACAGCATCTACGATGCCCTGAACCAGCGTCTGGTGCAGGCAGGCGTGTTACCCGACCTCAAATACACCGTTCAGCGTTCGACCACCGCCCCGAATGCTCAACTGCGCCCCCCAACCGGTAGCGCTCCACCGTTCCAACCCACTGTTTCCACAACGGGCGCCCCCTTTACCCCGGGCGCCCCCCCACCCAGCGACCCTGGGCAGCTTTTCAGCGGCCTGACCTCCTTGCTCGGGGAACGGCGCTTGCACCATGACCGCTCCCCGCTGCCTGGTGGCACGCCCAGTATTTCCAGCTTCGCACCCAGCGGGGCGACTCGGGTCTACACCGCATCGGAGTTGCTGGAAGCGCTCAATCGCCTGCAAAAGCAATCCGCGCAGGAACTGGCCAACCGGATAGGCCAACCCCAACGCGTCGAAGGGCTCAAGGCCGACCTGCAGCAACAACTGGAAAGCCACAGCCGCCTGCCGGGGCAGCAGAAGGTCGCGGACCTCGAGGCGGACGTGATCGACCTGGTGGGCATGCTGTTCGACTTCATCCTTGACGACGATAGCCTGGCCGACGTTTACAAGACCGCCCTCTCCCACTTGCACACGCCCTATCTGAAGGTTGCCCTGCTGGATAAAGCGCTTTTCACCCAGCACCACCACCCTGCCAGACGCCTGCTCAACAGCATGGCCCAGGCCGGTGTGCTCTATTCGGGCGAGGGCGAGGAGCACGGCCTGCTCTCGAAGATGCACTGGGTCGTGGAGCGCGTTGCCCACGGCTTCAGTGGCGACCTGCTGCTGTTCGACAGCCTGCTGGATGAGTTCAACGCGTATGTCGGGACACTGCGCCACAAGGTCGAGCTGCGCGAACAGCGCGCCGTCGAAGCCGCCAAAGGGCGCGACAAACTGCTGGGCGCTCGCCAGCAGGCCGTCGATGCCATCAGCAATGCCCTGGAGGGACGCGAACTTCCTGGAGCCATGCAGCGCTTTCTCGAACAGACCTGGGCCGATGTGCTGGTCTTCGTGCTCCTGCGTCATGGTGAGCGCAGCAGCGAATGGCAGCGCTCGGTCGAGGTGGCGGAGCAACTGGCCTGGAGCGGTACCCCGCTGGACCAGACTGGGCGCGAGCGTCTCCAGCAGCTGCGCGTTCCGCTGCTGGAGGATTTGCGCAAAGGCCTCGAACTGCTCGGCGGCTACCATGAGGACGGCATCCGCCGCCTGCTGCAGGACCTGGTTGCCTGCCAACATGCCATCCAGTCGCAACAACCGCAGGTTGCCGCGCGCATCGCCAGCGCCCTGCCGGACAGCAAGCTCGGCGAAATGCTGGGGCAGGACGCAGAACTCGCCACTACGCCGAGTCCATCCAGCCTTTCACCCCGAGCCCTGGCACTGGCGCGGGATCTCGCACATATCGAGTTCGGCACCTGGTTCGAATTCGTTGATGGCCCGCAGGTTCGTACGCTGAAGCTGTCCTGGTTCAGCCCAACGACACGGAACTACATGTTCGTCGACCATAGTGGCCAGCGGGTGGCTATCATGCCGATTGCCCAGCTGGCCCAAGACATGGAGCAAGGACTGATCCGCTTGCTTCCCAGCGAACGCAGCGCACCGCTGGTCGATCGTGCGATGAACACCATCTACCGAGTGCTGCAACGCTTTACCGGGCGCACAGCCTGAAGCTTTTCAAGGAGCAACCATGGAAGAACGTCGCCAGCAAGGTCGCCGCTCGACAGAGCTTCTGCTGGAGGTTGTCGATGCGCACACGGGGCAGCGCCTGGGCCGCATTGTCGATCTGTCGATGGACGGCTTCATGTTGTTCAGCGAAGCACTGCTGACCTGCGATTCGCTCTGGGAGTGCCGATTGATTCCCCTCTCCCCTATCGAGGGTGTCCAAGAGATTCGCCTGGGCGCCGACTGTCTATGGACCCGCCCCGCAGCCGATGGCCAGCATTGCTGGGCAGGGTTCCATATCATCGATCTGGCCGAGGATCAGGAGGCGCTGTTGGAGAACTTGCTCCACCAGATGTGATAAAGCTCTGTAGGCGAAGGCGCGGCTATGTTCGCGGGCAAGCTCGCCGCTACGGGCGGCCACTCCGTAGGAGCCGGCTTGCTGGCGAAGGCGGGGTTGGTTTCGCGAGCAAGCTCGCTCCGCCAAGGCTCCCGATCCCAATGAGCACGTCAACATTAGCCAACAACAATGAACAAGCCCCGCAGTGCGGGGCTTGTTCATTCCCGGGATCAGGCGAAGACAATTTCCTCGCCTTCCACCCTGGCCGCGATTGTCGCGCCAGGCACGAACTGGCCAGCGAGGATTTGCTGGGCCAGCGGGTTTTCGATCCAGCGCTGGATCGCACGCTTGAGCGGGCGTGCGCCATAGACCGGGTCGTAACCAATGGCGATAAGCTTGTCCAGGGCTTCCGGGCTCAGCTCGATGTTGAGCTCGCGCTCGGCCAGGCGCTTGCGCAGACGCTGCAGCTGAATCTCGGCGATACCGGCGATCTGCTCACGGCCCAAGGGCTCGAAGACCACCACCTCGTCGATGCGGTTGACGAATTCCGGCCGGAAGTGGGTGCTGACCGCATCCATCACCGCCGCACGCTGGGCTTCGCGGTCGCCCACCAGCTCCTGGATCTGCATCGACCCCAAGTTGGAGGTCATCACCACCACCGTGTTGCGGAAGTCCACGGTACGGCCGTGGCTGTCGGTCAGACGGCCATCCTCGAGCACCTGCAGGAGAACGTTGAAGACGTCTGGGTGCGCCTTCTCCACTTCGTCCATCAGCACCACGGAATAAGGCTTGCGACGCACCGCTTCGGTCAGGTAGCCGCCCTCCTCATAGCCCACATAGCCCGGCGGGGCGCCAATGAGGCGGGCAACCGAGTGTTTCTCCATGAATTCGGACATGTCGATGCGCACCAGGGCCTCTTCGGTGTCGAAGAGGAATTCGGCCAGCGCCTTGCACAGCTCGGTCTTGCCCACCCCGGTCGGGCCGAGGAAGAGGAAGGAGCCGCTTGGGCGATTCGGGTCGGAGAGCCCGGCACGCGAGCGACGCACGGCGTTGGCGACGGCGACCACGGCCTCATTCTGGCCAATCACGCGCTGGTGCAGCATGGACTCCATCTTCAGCAGCTTCTCACGCTCGCCCTCGAGCATCTTCGCCACCGGGATGCCGGTCCACTTTGAAACCACCTCGGCGATCTCTTCGTCAGTGACCTTGTTACGCAGCAACTGGTTCTCGGTCTTGCCGTGCTGGTCCACCATCTGCAGGCTGCGCTCCAGGTCCGGGATCACCCCGTACTGCAGTTCAGCCATGCGCTGCAGGTCGCCCTTGCGCCGGGCGGCCTCCATATCCTGACGAGCCTGTTCGATCTTCTGCTGGATCTGGGCAGAGCCTTGCACCTCGGCCTTCTCGGATTTCCAGATTTCCTCGAGGTCGGCGTACTCGCGCTCGAGTTTCTGGATGTCCTCCTCCAGCTTGGCCAGGCGCTTGCGGGTGGCCTCGTCGTCTTCCTTCTTCAGCGCCTCGCGCTCGATCTTCAGCTGGATCAGGCGGCGATCCAGGCGATCCAGCGCCTCCGGCTTGGAGTCGATCTCCATGCGGATACGGCTGGCGGCTTCGTCGATCAGGTCGATCGCCTTGTCCGGCAGCTGGCGGTCAGTGATATAGCGGTGCGACAGCTTGGCCGCGGCAATGATCGCGCCATCGGTGATGGTGACGCCGTGGTGCACTTCATAGCGCTCTTTAAGGCCGCGCAGGATGGCGATGGTGTCTTCTTCGCTCGGCTCATCCACCAGCACTTTCTGGAAGCGCCGCTCAAGGGCGGCGTCCTTCTCGATGTACTGGCGGTACTCGTCCAGCGTGGTCGCGCCGACGCAGTGCAGCTCACCGCGCGCCAGCGCCGGTTTGAGCATGTTGCCCGCATCCATGGCGCCCTCGGCCTTGCCGGCGCCGACCATGGTGTGCAGCTCATCGATGAACAGGATGATCCGGCCTTCCTGCTTGGAAAGCTCATTGAGCACAGCCTTCAGGCGCTCCTCGAACTCGCCGCGGAACTTGGCGCCCGCGATCAGCGACCCCATGTCCAGCGACAGCAGGCGCTTGTCCTTGAGGCCGTCCGGCACTTCGCCGTTGACGATGCGCTGGGCCAGGCCTTCGGCGATGGCGGTCTTGCCGACACCCGGCTCGCCGATCAGCACCGGATTGTTCTTGGTGCGGCGCTGCAGGACCTGGATGGTGCGACGGATTTCGTCATCACGGCCGATGACTGGATCGAGCTTGCCTTCCTCGGCGCGCTTGGTCAGGTCCACGGTGTACTTGTCGAGAGCCTGGCGCGACTCCTCGGCATTCGGGTCATTCACCGCTTGGCCACCACGCAGGTTGGCGATGGCATTCTCCAGCGCCTTTCGGGTCACGCCCTGGCCCAGCAGCAGCTTGCCCAGACGGGTGCCCTCGTCCATCGCAGCCAACACCACCAGCTCGCTGGAGATGAACTGGTCACCTTTCTGCTGGGACAGGCGATCCGCCTGGTTGAGCAGGCGCGCCAGGTCTTGCGAGAGGTTCACATCACCCGTCGGGCTCTGGATTTTCGGCAGCCGGTCGAGCTCGCTGGTCATCGTCTGGCGCAAGGCCATGACGTCGAATCCGACTTGCATCAACAGGGGCTTGATCGAGCCACCCTGCTGATCAAGCAGGGCAAGCATCAGGTGCAGGGGCTCGATGGCTGGGTGGTCATGGCCAACTGCCAGGGACTGGGCATCGGAAAGCGCCAGTTGCAGCTTGCTGGTCAAACGATCGATTCGCATGGGTTCGTCCTTTCTTCAGATAGCGGGCCGGCGCGATGGAGGCGCCACATACGAAAAGCCCTCGGGATGAAGCTTAGATAGGGATGATTCTGTGCGATTCAACTGGCGGCGAATTGATCGACATCATGTGGCGTTACGGGAAACCGTCAGGCTGGACATCCCATCTTGTAGGAGCAAGAGGACACCGAGCTCTTAACAGGAGGACGGGCGGTGTTTTTTGTAGGAGCCAGCTTGCTGGCGAACACGGGGCTATATTCGCGAGCAAGCTCGCTCCTACAGGAGGGGCGGGGGCGTGGGGGGGGGGGCTATAGCAGCGAGTTCACGAACCCGCCAGGGTGACCACGAAGGTCACTCGGCGAGCCAGACCAGGCTGGCAAAACGCCCGGTGCGCGGCGAGCGGCGGTAGGAGTAGAAACGTGGGTCGCTGACCGTACAGAAACCGCCCCCGAAGACGGCCTCGACGCCCCGCGCGGCGAGGTGGATACGCGCGAGCTGGTAGATATCGGCCATGTAACGCCCGTCATTGAGACTGGGACGAAAAGCCGCCGCACTTTCCGCGTGGCAGGCGAGGAAGGCTTCACGCACTTCCGGTCCGACCTCGAACGCCTCCGGGCCGATCGCCGGCCCCAGCCAGACCAGTACCTCGCCAGGCGGAACGGCCAGCGCGTCCAGCGTCGCTTCCAGCACACCGCCGGCCAGTCCGCGCCAACCGGCATGAGCAGCCGCGACACGGGTGCCCGAACGGTCACAGAACAGCGCCGGCAGGCAATCTGCGGTCAGCACGGCGCTGGCAATGCCGGGCGTATCGGTCCAGCTGGCATCGGCCTGTTCCACCGAAGCGGGATCGGCCTTGACCACGCGCACGCCATGGACCTGGCTCAACCAGGCAGGCTGGCAGCCCAGCGATGAGCTCAGGACCTGCCGGTTGTGCTGTACAGCCTGGGGGTCATCGACGACATGGTCGCCAAGGTTGAGGCCCTCAAAGGGCGGCAGGCTGACGCCACCGTCACGGGTGGTGACGCAAGCTCGCACATTGGCAGGTGCGGGCCAGTCAGGCGTCAGCCAGCTGTTCATTGCTCGAAGGACTCGCGATCCTGGCGCAGCAGGCTCAGCAGCCAGACGAAATCATCCGGCAGCGGCGACTCCCACTTCATGCGCTCGCCCGTTATCGGATGGTCCAGTTCCAGGAAGCGGGCATGCAGGGCCTGGCGCGGGAATTCCTTGAGGGTTTGCACCATGGTCGGGTTCGCGGCCGGCGGAATACGGAAGCGGCCGCCGTAGACCGGGTCACCCACCAGCGGGAAGTTCACGTAGGCCATGTGCACGCGAATCTGGTGCGTACGGCCCGTTTCCAGCTTGACGCGGGTATGGGTGTGCGAGCGGAAGCGCTCCAGCACGCGATAGTGGCTGACCGCAGGCTTGCCGCCAGCGACCACCGCCATACGCTGGCGCTGCTGGCCGTGGCGACCGATGGGCGCATCGACCTTGCCGCCCGAGGTGATCACACCAACCACCACGGCCTCATATATACGGCTCACGCTGCGCGCCTGCAGTTGCGCGACCAGGCTGGTATGGGCCTCCAGGGTCTTGGCCACCACCATCAAGCCGGTGGTGTCCTTGTCCAGGCGATGGACGATGCCCGCGCGCGGCACGTTGGCCAGGCCCGGCACATGGTGCAGCAGGGCGTTGAGCAGAGTGCCATCGGCATGCCCCGCCGCCGGATGGACCACCAGCCCGGCGGGCTTGTCCAGCACCAGCAGCTGGTCGTCTTCATAGACGATGTTCAGCTCGATGTCCTGAGCCACCCACTCGCCTTGGGATTCCTGCTCGGCCTCGAGTTCCAGATGCGCGCCGCCATGCACGATATCGCGCGGGCGCAGGACCTTGCCGTCCACCTTCAAGAGGCCGTCCTTGATCCAGCCGGACAGGCGGGACCGGGAGTGCTCGGCAAAGAGTTGTGCAGCGACCTGATCGAGACGTTGCCCACCCATTTCGGACGGGACCTCGGCGCTGAGTTGAATGACCTGCTTGGTAATGGAAGACATGCTCGGGAACGGAGGGGGGCGCAGCCTTTGGTTTCGGTTACGCGCTTGTGGTTAAATACTGCGTCTTTGTCCCGGGGGTTCCGGGGCGCCCATCATAACAGGACGGCTCCAGCCACGACAGCTAGCCGTCACAGGGACGCAAGCCGCCATGCAAGTGAAACACCTGCTGCTGATCGCCATTCTCGCCCTTACCGCCGCCTGTTCTTCCAATAAGGAAGTGGTGGACGAGAACCTCAGCGAGGCTGAGCTGTACCAGCAGGCCCAGGCCGATCTGGACAACAGCAGCTACACCCCCGCAATCGCCAAGCTGAAAGCCCTGGAATCGCGCTACCCCTTCGGCCGCTATGCCGAACAGGCGCAGCTTGAGCTGATCTACGCCTACTACAAGAATGCCGAGCCCGAGGCCGCACGCTCCGCCGCCGACCGCTTCATTCGCCTGCACCCGCAGCACCCGAACGTCGACTATGCCTATTACCTGAAGGGCCTGTCCTCCTTCGAACAGGACCGCGGCCTGGTGGCGCGCTTCCTGCCGCTGGACATGACCAAACGCGACCCGGGCGCCGCACGCGACTCGTACAACGAATTCGCCCAACTGACCAGCCGCTTCCCGAATAGCCGCTACGCGCCTGACGCCAAGCAGCGCATGATCTACCTGCGCAATCTGCTGGCTGCTTATGAAATCCATGTTGCCCACTACTACCTGACCCGCCAGGCCTATGTCGCCGCCGGCAACCGCGGCCGCTACGTGGTGGAAAACTTCCAGGAAACCCCGGCTGTCGGCGACGGCCTGGCGGTGATGGTCGAGTCCTACCAGCGTCTGGGCCTCAACGACCTGGCCGCTACCAGCCTGGAAACCCTGAAGCTCAACTACCCGGATCACCCGACCCTGGTGGACGGCCAGTTCGTGCCGCGCGAAGAGGAAGCGGACAACCGCTCCTGGCTGGCCAAGGCCACCCTCGGCCTGATCGAAAGCGAAACCCCTCCTCCTCCAGGCGGGACCCGTGCGGCTCAAGACGTGATCCGCCAGTACCAGGACGCCAAGGACGCGATCCCCGAGGAGCTGCTGCCGGAAAACCAGGAAGCGGTCGAGGAAGAAGAACACGAAGCAGAAGCCACCAGCAGCGACCGCTCCTGGTTCAGCCGCATGACCTTCGGCATCTTCGACTAAAGCAACGCCTGAATGCGAAAAGGGAGGCCCAAGGGTCTCCCTTTTTCATATCCATCTGGATCATGCGAGCGCAGAGCTCGTTGCAGGAGCCAGGTTGCTGGCGAATTCGCTACCGTGGTTCGCGAGCAAGCTCGCTCCTACAGCAAAGGCGCGGCCGAGATTCGCGGGCAAGAACCCGGTGCCCTCCTCGCTCCTTCGGCGCAAGGCATTGCGCTGGATCGAACCGCCTAATCCCCCAGCCGCCACCCCGAGGTGATCGGATAGCGCCGGTCGCGACCGAATCCGCGCTGGGTAACCCTTATGCCAATCGCCGCCTGGCGTCGCTTGTACTCATTGCGATCGACCAGCCGAAGCACCCGGTTGACCGTATCCTCATCGAAGCCCTCGGCGATGATGGCGTTGGCCGAGAGGTCATGCTCGATGTAGAGCTTGAGGATTTCATCCAGCAACGGATACGGCGGCAGCGAGTCCTCGTCCAACTGGCCCGGCGCCAGCTCAGCCGAAGGCGGGCGCTCGATGACCCGCTGCGGAATCACCCGCCCATGGCTGTTTCGATACTCGGCCAGGCGAAATACCAGGGTCTTGGGTACATCCTTGAGGACGTCGAAACCGCCCGCCATGTCGCCGTAGAGCGTGGCATAGCCCACAGCCAGTTCGCTCTTGTTGCCAGTTGTCAGGACCAGGTAGCCCTTCTTGTTGGAAATGGCCATCAGCATGGTGCCTCGGCAGCGGGCCTGGAGGTTCTCCTCACTGGTGTCGCGCGGGGAGCCATCGAAGACCGGCGCCAGCGTCTGCATGAAGGCATCGACAGCAGCGGCAATTGGCAGAACCTGGTAACTGACGCCCAGGGCCCGCGCTTCGGCCTCGGCATCCTCCTGGCTGATCTGCGCGGTGTAGTGATAAGGCATCATCACCGCCTCGACCCGCTCCGCCCCCAGGGCATCAACGGCCACGGCAAGGGTCAGGGCCGAATCGATGCCGCCGGACAGCCCCAGCACCACACCGTTGAAACCGTTCTTGCGCACGTAGTCACGCACGCCTACCACCAGTGCCTGGTAGACACTGGCTTCAAGGCCGGGTAGCTCCTCGCAATGAGTCTGGCGCGGCCTCAGGCAGTCGCCTTGCCACTGCAGGTCGACTGGATACAACCCTTCGATGAACGCTGGTGTCCGCTGGCAAACCGCGCGATAGACATCGATGACGCAACTGCCACCATCGAAGACCAGCTCATCCTGCCCACCTACCTGGTTGACATAGATGATCGGCATCTCGCCCTCGGCGGCGCGCTCGGCCAGCACCTCCTCCCGCTCGCGCTGTTTATCCAGGTGAAATGGGGAAGCATTCAAGCTCAGCATCAGCTGGGCCCCCGCTGCGCGAGCCTGCGCCATAGGTTCGGGGAACCAGATGTCCTCGCAAATCGACAAGGCCACGGCAATGCCCTTGATATCCACCACGCAGGCCTGCTGGCCAGGCTCGAAGTAGCGTTTCTCGTCGAAGACCCGGTAGTTGGGCAACTTCTGCTTGAAGTAGGTGGCCAGCAGTTCGCCGTCGGCGATCACTGCGCAGGCGTTGTAGCGCGCGTCAGCGTCCAGCCAGGGGTAGCCAACCACCAGGTAGATGCCGCGAACCTCCTCGCGCAGCCGCTGCAGCCCTTGCTCGATACGCCGCTGCATGCTGGAGCGCAGCAGCAGGTCCTCCGGTGGATAGCCGCTCAGTGCGAGTTCCGGAAAGACGATGACGTCCGCCTCCCAGAGTTCCCGCGCCGAATTCGCGGCCTCGATGATTCGTTCCACGTTGCCGTGTACATCACCGACTCGCAGATTGAGCTGCGCCATCACGACCCGCAGGCTTTGGCTCATGGCCGCCTCCTCAGCGTTGTCCACAATGCGCCGAGCACCGTGGAATGCGTCTCAGCGCCACCATACTCCGCATCACGCGCAGCGGATACTGCCCAAGGCTCCACAGCCGTGCGGCTGGTCTCTGTGCGTGGACAACCGGCTTGGATAAACTGCCAGACTCCAAACTAGATGAGAGCACCAACAGGATGTTTCGCCTGCTGTTCTGGATTGCCGTGATCTTCGCCGCCATTTGGCTCTGGCGCCGGTTCAAGACCCCAACCCCGCCGCGCCCTGCCCCACGCCAGGACGATGAAACCCAGCCCATGGTGCGCTGCGCCCAGTGCGGTGTTCACCTGCCGCGTGCCCATGCTCTGTCCCGCGATGACCGCTGGTACTGCAGTCAGGCCCACCTCGAACAGGACAAGAGCTCTGGTGAGCGCTGAGAGCCTGAACGGAGTCGGTCCGCAGGCACGACGGATTTTCCGCCTCTACAACCTTTATCGGTTGTCGATCGGCCTGCTACTCGTGCTACTGATTTCCAGCGAGCTCGACGACCAGTTGCTGAACCCCGTCAATGCGGACCTGTTCCGCAAGGGCAGCTGGTTCTACCTGATCCTTAACGTACTGGTCGCGACGCTGGTCGCCCAACCCCGGCGCATGGTGCAGATATTCAGCCTTGCCCTGGTGGATGTGCTGCTGCTGTCCGGCCTGTTCTTCGCTGCAGGCGGCACTCCCAGCGGCATCGGCAACCTGCTGATCGTCTCGGTGGCGATCTCCAACTCACTGCTGCGCGGTCGCATCGGTCTGCTGGTGGCGGCGGTGGCGGCCATCGGCCTGATCTACCTGACCTTCTACCTCAGCCTCATCTACCCGCAGGTGTCCAGCCAGTTCGTCCAGGCCGGCGCATTGGGCGCCCTTTGCTTCGCCGCTGCGCTGTTCGTCCAGGCCGCCAGCAAGCGACTGCAACGCAGCGAAAGCCTGGCCGAGCAACGGGCGGAGGACGTAGCCAACCTCGAAGCGCTCAATGCGCAGATCCTCGAGCGCATGCGCACCGGCATCCTGGTACTGGACCCCTTGCACCGTATCCTCCTGGCCAACCAGGGCGCCCAGACCCTGCTCGGCAAGGAAGGTCTTGCCGGCAAGCCGCTTGCCCCGCAATGCCCGGAGCTGCTGCATTGCTACGAACAGTGGGTCAGCAACCCCACGTTGCGACCGCCAAGCTTCCAGGCCTTCACTGACGGCCCGACACTGCAGCCCAGCTTCGTTCCCCTACCCCAGGGCAGGCAGGAAAACATCCTGGTGTTTCTCGACGATATATCCCAGGTGGCGCAGCAGGCCCAGCAACTGAAGCTCGCCTCCCTGGGGCGCCTCACCGCGGGCATCGCCCACGAAATCCGCAACCCGCTTGGGGCCATCAGCCATGCTGCGCAGCTGTTGCATGAGTCGGAGGACCTGCCAGGACCCGACCGGCGTCTGGCGCAGATCATCCAGGACCATTCACGACGCATGAACCTGGTGATCGAGAACGTATTGCAACTGTCCCGTCGCCGCCAGTCAGACCCTCAGTTGCTGGACCTCAAATACTGGCTGACCCGCTTCGCCAGTGAGTTTCGCAGCTCCGCCAGTGCTAACCAGACCCTCCATCTGGCCAGCATTGGCAGCACCCTGCAGACACGCATGGACCCGCACCAGCTGACTCAGGTCCTGACCAACCTGGTCGAGAACGGCCTGCGCTACAGCGCCCAGAAGCACACGCAAGGCCAGGTCTGGCTCAAGCTGTTCCGCGACCCGGAAAGCGATCTGCCGGTGCTCGAGGTCGAGGACGACGGCGAGGGCGTGCCGGAAGAGCACCGACCGCACATCTTCGAGCCCTTCTACACCACCGAAAACAAAGGCACGGGGCTCGGGTTGTATATTTCCCGTGAACTCTGCGAGAGCAACCAGGCTCGCCTCGACTACAAACCCCGCGAGCAAGGCGGCAGCTGCTTCCGCATCACCTTTGCCCATCCGCGCAAACTGAGCTGACCATGACCCGACAGAGAGCCCTGATCGTCGATGACGAGCCCGATATCCGCGAATTGCTGGAGATCACCCTCGGGCGCATGAAGCTCGACACCCGCAGCGCACGCAATCTCAAGGAAGCCCGCGAATGGCTTGCGCGCGAACCCTTCGACCTGTGCCTGACCGACATGCGCCTGCCCGATGGCACCGGCCTTGACCTGGTGCAGTACATCCAGCAGCGCCACCCGCTGGTCCCGGTAGCGATGATCACTGCCTACGGTAGCCTCGACACTGCCGTGAACGCCCTGAAGGCCGGCGCCTTCGACTTCGTCACCAAGCCCGTTGACCTCGGCCGCTTGCGCGAACTGGTCAATACGGCCCTGCGTCTCAGCAATCCGGAAGCCAGCGAAGCGCCGGTGGATAGTCGCTTGCTGGGCGACTCGCCGCCGATGAAGTCCCTGCGCAATCAGATCCAGAAACTTGCCCGCAGCCAGGCGCCGGTCTACATCAGCGGCGAATCCGGCAGCGGCAAGGAGCTGGTGGCACGCCTGATCCACGAGCAAGGGCCGCGCGCAGAACGCCCCTTCGTTCCGGTGAACTGCGGCGCCATTCCCTCGGAGCTGATGGAAAGCGAATTCTTCGGCCACAAGAAAGGCAGCTTCACCGGCGCGCTCGAAGACAAGCAGGGCCTGTTCCAGGCGGCCAATGGCGGCACCTTGTTCCTCGACGAAGTGGCAGACCTGCCGTTGCCAATGCAGGTGAAACTGCTACGCGCCATTCAGGAAAAGGCCGTAAGGACCGTTGGTGGTCAGCAGGAAGTGGTGGTCGACGTGCGCATCCTCAGCGCCACGCACAAGGACCTCGCCGCCGAAGTGGCCGCTGGGCGCTTCCGTCAGGACCTCTACTACCGCCTGAACGTCATCGAACTTGGCGTACCGCCCCTGCGCGAACGCCGCGAAGACATTCCGCTGCTTACCGAGACCATGCTCAAACGCCTGGCGCAGCAAAGCGGCCTGCCCGCTGCGCGGCTCACGACCGAAGCACTGGACAAACTCAAGTGCTACCGCTTCCCGGGTAACGTGCGCGAACTGGAGAACATGCTCGAGCGCGCCTACACCCTCTGCGAGGACGACCAGATCCAGGCCCGTGATCTGCGGCTGACCGAGGCGACCAGCAACGGCGAGACGGGCGAAGCGGACCTGTCGCAGATCGATAACCTTGAGGACTACCTGGAAGAGATCGAGCGCAAACTGATCATGCAGGCGCTGGAAGAGACGCGCTGGAACCGCACCGCTGCTGCCCAGCGCTTGGGCCTGACCTTCCGCTCGATGCGCTATCGGTTGAAGAAGCTGGGCATAGATTGATCCGCCTGCAGGAGCGAGGGGGGGACGCCGAATTCTTGTACGCGAACATCCTCCGCTTTCGCTTCCAACCAAAAGCCCGCCGCCCACCCCTGTAGGAGCGAGCTTGCTCGCGAACACCACCCCCGCATTCGCCAGCAAGCTGCCTCCTACGAAAAGCCCGCCGCCCGCCCCCCTGTAGGAGCGAGCTTGAACTGGCTTAATGATTTTGGACACCTCACTCGGGCGCTATGATGGCCCAAATCTGAGGTATGTCGGAATGCGTAAGTCCTACTCGAATGAATTCAAACTCAAGGCTGCCAGCATGGTTCTGGACG
>NZ_JAGTIS010000030.1 GCF_018704125.1 Metapseudomonas boanensis
AACCTTGTAGGAGCCAGCTTGCTGGCGAATGGCGCATGTTCGCCAGCAAGCTGGCTCCTACAGAGAGAGTACCGGCTATCCGGCTGTCAACTCGCCTCTCCCCCAGATTCCGCGATGAACCTTTTTTTATGGCTGAATTTTTTGGGGCGCTTGCGAATGGATTAGCGCTGTTCGCGTTAGCTGTTGGGGCTTGGCACTTGGGCCCTAGGGTGGGGCCTCAGCCCACCCTTGTCGTCGTTTCGAGCCCCAACTCGGGGGGCGTGGCAACAGCTGACGCAAACACCGTGAATGGATTCGTTCACCAGAAGGGACGGACGCAAGGTCATTCTCTGCATGGTCAGCAATTTCCCGCTGAATAGGCAAACAGGCGCGCTTATGTGGGGCTAGATGCGCCCGAACGCCAGGCGTTCAGGCTGGGAAGCAGAGCGTGACGGCGGATCGGGATTCCGAAGCATGTCGGAACTCGTAGTGCAGGCCTGCGGCCTGCTTCGCGAATGAATTCACCCTACATGGAGGGGCAGTCCAACGGTCAACGCGGGTAGAGCGGCGGCAGTTGGCTGGCCTCGACCGTAACTTGTTGCGCTGTCTGTTGTGCAGGCAGTGCCCGGATGGCCTTCCACAAATCCTCGCCTTGCCAGCGCTGGCCAGCCTCGCTGTATAGCGCTCCGTTCAACTCATCCAGGGCGTCGGACAGTGGGACGAAGCGTGCGGCCATGTCGGCCAGGGTTTCTGGTTGCTGACGGGCCCAGGCGTCCAAGGCCTGGCGTGTGGCGTGCGGGTCGTTCGACTGGCAGGCACGTTTGAGGTCATCGAGGAGTGTCCGAGGACTCGGTCCCGTCTGGGCGGTTGGCAGGATCGCCGGCTGTCGACGGGCGCGCCACCAGAGGCTGAATCCCAGGAAGGTCGTGCAAGCGAACAGCGCACTGGCGAGTTGCCAGGGCCAGAGTCGGACCTGTGTGGACGGAGCGTCGGTGGAGGCTTCGGCCTGTGGCACGTTGGCAGCCTCCAGTTCGGGATTGATGGCGACTTCCAGAGTGCGTGCCGGCAGTTCGCTGCGCATCAGCCGGTCGTCCCTGGTGCTCCACCAAGTTACTTCCACGGGCGGAAGCTCCAGGCGGCCACTGGCCGTTGGCACCAGCGCTTCGCGTTCTTCCCGGCTGCCAATCATTCCGCGTTCGCCATTCTGGCTGCTCAGCTGAGGTTGGTCGGGGTAGCGACGCAGTCCCTTGACCTGCGTGGCTGGCAGCGGGGGCAGCTGCGCACTGGAAAGGCCGTCGACCTGAAGCATCAGACTACGGGTCAGGGAGTCGCCGGTCTTGGCGCCCCTGGGATCGGGGTTCCAGGCTTCAGTCAGGGTCAGGTTTCGGGCCGGCAGCCAGGGGACGTTGTCGGGGTAGTCCGCGGGTTTCGGCTTGACCGTGAGCGGAATCTGGGGAGATAGGACCCGAGTCAGTCGACCTGGCTTCGGACCGAATGGCTGGTAAGTCCCCACCTTGCCGCGATCGACCAGGGTTGCGCTGAAGACTTGGGCCGGAAGCGTGATCAGTCCACTTTTCTGCGGGAATATTGCGTACTGGATTTCGATCACGCCATGGCGCACGCCATTGATTTCCTTTTCGTAGGTGCGCGGCTCGCCAAGTTGTTCGACGCGGGCGTCGTCCATCTGTAGCTGGCTGAGGCTGCTGTCGTCATACAGCGATACCGAGTGATAGATGCGGAGGGTGAGGACGGCCTGGGCCTGCACGTAGACGCTTTCCTGGTCGAGGCTGGCGTCGATGAACACTGGGGCCAGGTTGGTCTTGGTGTCTTTGCTGGCCTTCTGTATGTGCAGGGTGATGGGCTGGGTCCTGGCATCTCCCAGCTGGAGCGGCGGGATCACGACAAAACCAGTCTGCTTCGGCTGTAGGGTGACGATCCAGCGCGTTGCCCGTTCGTTCTGCCCATTCAGTGTGCCGAGTTGGTTGATCTGGCGGGTGCCGAGCACTTCGAACTGCTCATTGAGCGGTGTCAGATCGGGCTTGCCGAACAGGGTTGGGTCCGCCGACTCGAGGGTTAGTTCGACCGTTTCGCCTTCACTCAGGCGTGTCCGGTCGATCGTGGCGGTAACGCCTGCCGCGCTGGCGTGCAAGGCGATGAAGCTGATTAGGAGGGCACAAAGCAGGCGAATCATTGCGAGTCTTCCTGGTGCTGTTGCTGTTCGTACCAGAACTTGCGGCGAAGCAGTTCTGCTGGGTCGTCCGGAATCTGGCGCAGCCATTGCTCCAGTGCCTGGCGGCGCTCGTCAGCCAGAGGCTCGGTCCCGGCCGTTGGGCTTTGAGCGAGATCCTGCTCGGCCTGGCCTTCGCCGGGCTTCCCCGGAGCTGCCTCGCTGGGTGAGGCCTGCCCAGTCTGCGCCTCGTCGGGCTTGGCTGTCCGGCCATCGGGTTGCCGTGTGTCAGCGGCCTCGTCCGGGCGAGTACTGGCGTTACTCTGGTTGGCTTGCGATTGAGTCTCAGCAGATTGCTGGTCTTCGCTGGGTTGTTGCGAGGACTGCTCCTGGCGCTGGCGTATCAGCGATTCGACCAAGGCTTTGTTCTTTTGCGCAGGCAGTAGTTCAGGCTGGCGTTGCAGGGCCGAGTCGTAAGCGTCCACGGCAGCTTCAAGCTCGCCAGCCTTGGCCAGGGCATTGCCGCGGTTGTAGTGGTCGGTTGCATTGTCGCCCTGGGAGAAACGATCAGCGGCGGCTGCATAGTCGCCTGCTTCATACAGGGCGAAGGCCTGCCAGTTCGTGTCGATGAATCGCTGCGCTGCTTCCGCCGGACGCTGGGCCTGGAGCAGGCGTTGGCCTTGCTGGTCCGGACGTAGCCAGAGGTCCTCCAGCTCGAAGGCCATTGCCGGGCTTGGTAGGACGAAGAGCAGCGGCAGGCAGAACAGCCAGCCTCGACGTCCTGCACAGGCGGCAAGCAGGAGCAGGGGCAGAAGCAGCCAATGGCCCTGGTCCGCCCAGGTGGCCAGTTGGGCAATTTCGCCACTTTCACGAAAGCTTTCTGCTCCATTGAGCAGGCCCAGGCTGCGTAGGTCACCGTCAGTGAGTTGGGCGCTGGCGTAGCGTCCATCCAATTCCCTGGCAAATCGACGGAGCCCTGCGCTATCGAGCTTAGGCAGGAGGATCGCACCCTCAGAGTCCTTGAGAAAGCCACCGTCCTCCTGGGTGATCGGTGCACCTGCAGCGGTGCCTAGGCCCAGGATGGCAAGGCGCCCGCCTCTGGAGCCGAGGATTTTGTTGATACCCCGTTGTTCTGCCTCGTCCAGGCCGCTGGTGACCAGGAGTAGCCGGCCTTGGCCCCGGGCGCCCTGTTCCAGCAGTTTGAGTGCCTTGTCCACGGCGAGATCGGCACGCTGACCGGGACTCGGCATGATCGACGGCTTCAGCGCATCGAGCAGGTTGAATGTGGTCATCAGGTCGTCCGAGAGCGGTACCAGGCTGTGGGCGCTGCCCGCATAGACGACCACCGCCGTCTGCGCATCATGCCGGGCATTGAGCAGGTCCCTGATCTTGCGCTTGGCTTGTTCCAGCCGGCTTGGCACAACGTCGGTGGCGAGCATGCTTGGGGTCAGCTCCAGGATGACCACCAATGGATCCGCACGTTTTTGCGTACTCTGCTCGACCCGTTGCCAGCTTGGGCCCAGCAAGGCCAGCAGGGCCAGCAGCCAGGCCAAGCCAAGGGCCAACCAGGGCAGGCGATTGTGGCGCTGGCTGGCACCGTTCAACAGCCAGGGCTGGAATGCAACGGGCAGGATTTGCTCCCAGCGGCCACTGCGACGCTCGCGATGCCAGAGTTGCCAAAGCAGCCAGCCGAACAAAGGAACGAGCAGCAGCCAGCCGGGGCGTAGCCAGTAAGGCCAGAGTTCGCTCATGTGCGCCTCCGCCAACCTTTGCTTAGCTGTGGCCGTTGTTGCAGGGCGTGCGGCCAGAGGGCCTGGCAGACCAGCAGCAGGCTCATCAGGACGGCGCCAGCGAGGGGCCAGCTGTACAGCGCGAGGGCCGGGCGCGCCTGGCTCGGACGCTGCGCCACCGGCTCCAGTTGATCGAGAATTTCTTCGATTTCTGCAAGTTCCTTGCTGGAGCGTGCGCGGAAGTATCGGCCACCGGTCTGCTCGGCAATCGCGGTAAGGGTGGGTTCGTCCAGGTCCATGCTGGGGTTCAGGCCCAGGATGCCGAGCGCATTGCCCTGTTGCGGGTCGGCACCAATGCCGATGGTGTAGATCTTCACGCTTTCTTCAGCGGCCAGGCGGGCAGCAGTGAGCGGCTCGATCTCACCGCCGGTGTTGGCACCATCCGTGACAAGGACCAGCACCCGGCTGGTGGCTGGCTGTTGCCGCAAGCGCTTCACTGCCAGGCCAATGGCATCGCCGATGGCGGTATTCTTGCCGGCGATGCCGATCAGCGCCTCGTCCAGCCAGGTCTTCACCGTCTGCCGGTCGAGCGTCAGCGGGGCTTGCAAGTACGCCTGGCTGCCGAACAGGATCAGTCCGATCCGGTCGCCCTGTCGACCGTCGATGAACTCGCCCATCAGGTGCTTGACCAGCGTCAGTCGGCTGACCTCCTGCTCTTCCCATTGCATGTCGGAGTAGTCCATGGACCCGGACACATCCACGGCCAGCAGCAGGTCGCGGCCGCTGGTGGGCAGCGGCTGTGGTTCGCCGACCCACTCCGGACGAGCGGCCGCGGACACTAACAGGAGCCAGAGCAGGATAAAGGGCGCCTGCTGCCGCCATGCCGGCAGATTGGCCCGGGCGCGGCGTCCGACCAGGCCTTCCAGATCGGAAAGGAAACTGACTTTCAGCGCCGCCTCGCCGCTGTCGGCTGCAGGCAGCAGCAGTCGCAGCAGCCAGGGCAGGGGGGTGAGCAGGAAGGCCCAAGGCCAGGTGAATTCAAACATGCTTGCGAATCCAGGTGTCGACTGCCTGGTAGAGGCCGTTGATGGCTTTGTCGTCCAACTTGCATTGGGGGCGGTAGGCACCTTCCACCAAGATCATCCAGCGGGTCAGGCCGGCTGCGGGGCAGCGGTTGTCCAGATAGGCCAGCCAGGCACGACCGCTGAGCGTATGGCTGTGGTCGTCGGGATAGTGCATGCGGCACAACCGTTTGAGTAGGCCGTTGAGCTCCTGCAGCCAAGTACCGGCGGGCGCGCCGTCATAGGGTTTGACCAGGCTGGCAAGCTCAGCGAGTGCAGCCTGGCGTGACGGATCCAGGGGCTGTTCGGACTCGGGTTGAGCCTCGCCACGGTGCCGTCGAGCCAGTGACCATAGGCCCCAGCCGAGCCCCGCGAGCAGCAGTGGCAGCAGCCACCAGCCGGGGGCAGGCGGCCACCAGGGGATGGGGGGCGGTGCGATCAGGGGCTCGAGGGCGTCCAGCGGGTTCATTGCGACCCCTCCTTGTGCTGCAGGTAGTCGCGCAACTGTTCGATCATTCCTTCCTGTGTGCTCAGAGGCATCAGCAGCACGCCCAGTTTCTGCGCCAGCCGTTCCCAACGTTCCGTGCGGGCCTCGCCCAGTTCACGGTAGGCACGTCGCAGCTCGGCGTTATGGGTGTCCAGTTCCAACTGGGCGCCTTGCTCGGAGAAGCGCAACAGACCCGCCGCGGGAAGGGCGTGGTCGAGCAGATCGGAAACTGGCAACAGGATCAGGTCCGTGTGTCGGGCGAGCAGGGTGATCTGCTGCTCCGAGGTATCGGACAGCGTGCGCTCATCGCAGAGAAGCACCACCAGGCTGCCCGGGCGCAGCACTTCGCGCGCACGGCGCAGCGCCAGGCTGAGCCCTTCGCGAGGGGTGCCGGCCTGGGTGCCCAGTGCCTGGTTGGCACGGGCCAGTCGGTTGAGCAGTTGCAGCAGGCTCTGTTTGCTGCGGCGCGGCTTGATCTCGTGGTGTTCCTGATCGCTGAACACCAACCCGCCGATGCGATCGTTGTGGGCCAGCGCTGCCCAGCCGATCAGGCTGGCGGCCTGGGCAGCGAGGACAGACTTGAAGACCAGTCCCGAGCCAAAGAACAGGCGTTGGCTCTGCTCGACCATGATGAACACTGGCCGTTCGCGCTCCTCGTGGAACAGTTTGGTGTGCGGCTCCTGGGTTCGCGCGGTGACGCGCCAGTCGATGGTGCGCACGTCGTCACCCGGCTGGTAGACACGCACCTGGTCGAAGTCGATGCCGCGCCCGCGCAGCTTGGAGTGGTGCAGGCCAATCAATGGGCTGCGCCGGGCCGGGGTAGAGAAGAGATGGACCTCGCGCACGCGATGGCGCATTTCGATCAGTTCGGCCAGGCTGACGTGGATGCCCGATGCACTCGCGGCCGGCGGCTCGAAACTGGATGGCGCGACCTTGCGCCGCTTGATCCGAAGCTTCCAATTCGCAGCGCGCAGGCGCATTCAGGCCACCGCCACCACGTCGAGGATACGTTGGATGACACGATCCTGATCGATACCGGCTGCCTCTGCCTCGAACGAGAGGATCAGGCGGTGACGCAGCACATCGAAGAGCACCGCCTGGATGTCTTCCGGGCTGACGAAGTCGCGGCCCGCCATCCAGGCATGCGCGCGCGCGCAGCGGTCCAGCCCGATGGACCCGCGGGGGCTGGCGCCCCAGGCCAGCCACTCGGCCAGTTCGCTGTCGAACTTGGCCGGGGTGCGGGTGGCCATGACCAGATGCACGAGGTACTCCTCGACCGCGTCGGCCATATACAGGCCAAGGATTTCCTTGCGCGCGGCGAAGATAGCCTGCTGGCTCACCTGGTGTTCAGCGCGGGTTTCGCCATGCAGCGCTTCACCTCGTGCCTGCTGGAGGATCTTGCGTTCCACCGAGGCATCCGGGAAGCCGATGCGAACATGCATCAGGAAGCGGTCGAGCTGGGCTTCCGGAAGCGGGTAGGTACCTTCCTGTTCGATCGGGTTCTGGGTTGCCATCACCAGGAACAGCGGCGGCAGGTCATAGGTGGAGCGGCCAATGGAGACTTGCCGCTCGGCCATGGCTTCCAGCAGCGCGGATTGCACCTTGGCAGGCGCCCGGTTGATTTCGTCCGCCAGCACCAGGTTATGGAAGATCGGCCCCTGCTGGAACACGAAACTGCCCGTCTCGGGGCGATAGATCTCGGTGCCGGTGATGTCGGCGGGCAGCAAGTCGGGCGTGAACTGGATGCGATGGAATTCGGCCTCCACGCCGTCGGCCAGGTCCTTGATCGCCTTGGTCTTGGCCAGCCCGGGCGCCCCCTCCACCAACAGGTGTCCGTCGGCGAGCAGGGCGATCAGTAGCCGGTCGATGAGCTTTTCCTGCCCGAGAATCTGGGTGGAAAGATAGTTTCGAAGAGCGACGAGCGCTTCACGGTGTTCCATCGCTGAACTCGTTCGGGTGGGGAAGGGTGGCTGCAAACGCCTCGGATTATGGGGTATCACTTTAATGTACGCACGGGTTCGGGACCTAGGAGAGCCTGCTGGCGAACTTTGGTTCCGTGAGCTGGGCGGTATTTTCGAGTGGTTTGGAAAGGGCCGGCGTTGAACGAATATGTCGCAGCACGGTAAGCGCGCAGCAGCGATCCCTCGTTAAGCTTTCGCGGCAATGGTGACCGCCGGGTCGCAGTTGTTCCCGGCATGACACCCGGAGAAGGGGCGCGCTGCCTGGATCGACTTGCGGCCCTTCGTCCTCGTTCAAGCGATCTACGCTTAACCCCTAATAAAACGAGCCAAGCGGAGCACTACCATGGCGTTCTTCACCGCGGCCAGCAAAGCCGACTTCCAGCACCAACTGCAAGCGGTTCTGGCGCAGCACGTCAACGAACAGGCATTGCCACAAGTAGCCCTGTTCGCCGAACAATTCTTCGGCATCATCGCGCTCGACGAGCTGACCCAGCGGCGGCTCTCCGACCTGGCCGGCTGCACGCTGTCCTCCTGGCGCCTGTTGGAGCGTTTCGATCCTGCCAGTCCCGAGGTCCGGGTGTTCAACCCCGACTACGAGAAGCACGGCTGGCAGTCGACCCACACCGCCGTTGAAGTGCTGCACCCGGATATCCCCTTCCTGGTGGATTCGGTACGCATGGAGCTCAACCGTCGCGGTTACAGCATCCACACCCTGCAGAACAACGTGCTCAGCGTGCGCCGTAACGCCAAGGGCGAACTGCTGGAAGTCCTGCCCAAGGGCACCCCGGGCAAGGACGTGCGCCAAGAGTCGCTGATGTTCCTGGAGATCGATCGCTGTGCCAATGTGGGGGCGCAGAAGACCCTGGAGAAGGCGCTGCTGGAAGTGTTGGGCGAGGTACGTGTTGCCGTCGCCGACTTCCAACCGATGAAGGCCAAGGCCGAAGAGCTGCTGGCCTGGCTCGGCAAGGCCAAGCTCAAGGTCGATACTGAAGAACTCAGTGAGATCAAGGTATTCCTGGAGTGGTTGCTGGACGATCACTTCACTTTCCTGGGCTATGAAGAGTTCACCGTTGTCGACGAGGCCGACGGTGGGAGCCTGGTATACGACGAGAAATCCCTCCTGGGCATCTCAGTCCTGCGTCGCGGTGGCTTGAAGAAAGATGACGTGCACATCGGGCCGGAGGCGTTGGCTTATCTGCGCGAACCGATGCTGCTCTCCTTCGCCAAGGCCGCCGAACCGAGCCGCGTGCATCGCCCGGCCTACCCGGACTTCGTCTCCATTCGTGCGCTGGATGCCAAGGGCAAGGTGGTCAAGGAGTGCCGCTTCATGGGCCTCTACACCTCGTCGGTGTATGCCGAAAGTGTCGAGCAGATTCCCTACATCCGTCGCAAGGTCGCCGAAATCCAGCGTCGCTCGGGCTTCGCGCCGAAAGCCCATCTGGGCAAGGAGCTGTCCCAGGTTCTGGAAGTACTGCCCCGTGACGACCTGTTCCAGACGCCAGTGGACGACCTCTTCGCCACCGCGATGTCCATCGTGCAGATGCAGGAACGCAACAAGATCCGCCTGTTCCTGCGCCGTGACCCCTACGGGCGTTTCGCCTATGCGCTGGCCTACGTGCCGCGTGATGTCTACTCCACCGAAACCCGCGTGAAGATCCAGCAGATCCTGATGGAGCGCCTGAAGGCGAGCGATTGCGAGTTCTGGACCTTCTTCTCCGAGTCGGTGCTTGCGCGCGTGCAGTTCATCCTGCGTCTGGACCCGAAGAACAAGGTCCCGGTCGATATCGCATTGCTGGAGAAGGAAGTCATTCAGGCCTGCCGTTCCTGGAAGGACGACTACGCCAACCTGATCGTCGAGAGTTTCGGCGAGGCTCAGGGTAACCGCGTGCTGGCCGACTTCCCGAAAGGCTTCCCGGCCGGCTACCGCGAGCGCTTCGCCCCGCACTCGGCGGTGGTCGACATGCAGCACCTGCACAGCCTATCCGATGACCGCCAGTTGGTGATGAGCTTCTACCAGCCGCTGGCCCAGGGTGAGCAGCAGTTGCACTGCAAGCTTTACCACGCCGATTCGCCGCTGGCGTTGTCGGATGTCCTGCCGATCCTCGAGAACCTCGGCCTGCGCGTGCTTGGCGAGTTCCCGTACCGCCTCACCCGCCAGGACGGTCGCGAATACTGGATCCACGATTTCGCTTTCACCAGCGCCCTCGGCCAGGCAGTCGATATCCAAGAGCTGAACGACACGCTTCAGGATGCCTTTGTCAACATCGTCGGTGGTCATGCGGAGAACGACGCCTTCAACCGCCTGGTGCTGACCGCCTCCATGCCGTGGCGCGACGTGGCTCTGCTGCGGGCTTATGCGCGCTACCTCAAGCAGATCCGCCTGGGCTTCGACCTCTCCTACATCGCCAGCACCCTGCTGAACCACGCCAATATCGCCAAGGAACTGGTGCGTCTGTTCAAGACGCGCTTCTACCTGGCGCGCAAGCTGGCAGGCGAAGACCTGGAAGACAAGCAGCAGAAACTGGAGCAGGCCATCCTTGGTGAGCTGGACAACGTCGCCGTGCTTAACGAAGACCGCATCCTGCGCCGCTATCTGGACCTGATCAAGGCGACCCTGCGCACCAACTTCTACCAGATGGATGCCAACGGCCAGCACAAGTCCTACTTCAGCTTCAAGCTCAATCCGCGCCTGATTCCGGAGATTCCGCGCCCGGTGCCCAAGTTCGAAATCTTCGTCTACTCGCCGCGAGTCGAGGGCGTGCACCTGCGCTTTGGCGACGTGGCTCGTGGCGGGCTGCGCTGGTCGGACCGTGAAGAGGACTTCCGCACTGAAGTGCTGGGCCTGGTCAAGGCACAGCAGGTGAAGAACGCGGTGATCGTGCCAATGGGGGCGAAGGGCGGCTTCATCCCACGTCGTCTGCCAGTGGGTGGTGGCCGTGACGATATCCAGGCCGAGGCCATCGCTTGCTACCGCATCTTCATCAGCGGTCTGCTGGACATCACCGACAACTTGAAAGAAGGCAAGGTAGTGCCGCCGGCCAACGTGGTACGCCACGACGCCGACGATCCCTATCTGGTGGTGGCGGCTGACAAGGGCACCGCAACCTTCTCCGACATCGCCAACGGCATCGCCCTCGAGTACGGCTTCTGGCTGGGCGACGCCTTCGCTTCCGGCGGCTCGGCGGGATACGACCACAAAGGCATGGGCATCACCGCCAAGGGCGGCTGGGTATCCGTGCAGCGCCACTTCCGTGAGCGCGGCATCGACGTACAGAAGGACCACACCACCGTCATCGGCATCGGCGACATGGCCGGCGACGTGTTCGGCAACGGCCTGCTGCTGTCGGACAAGCTGCAGATGGTGGCGGCCTTCAACCACATGCACATCTTCATCGACCCGAATCCGGATGCGGCTTCCAGCTTCCATGAGCGCAAGCGCCTGTTCGACCTGCCGCGTTCCTCCTGGGCCGACTACGACACCAAGCTGATCTCCGAAGGCGGCGGCATTTTCCTGCGCAGCGCGAAGAGCATCGCCATCAGTCCGCAGATGCAGCAGCGCTTCGAGATCGACGCGGACAAGCTGACCCCGACCGAATTGCTCAATGCACTGCTCAAGGCACCGGTCGACCTGCTCTGGAACGGCGGTATCGGCACCTACGTCAAATCCAGCAAGGAAAGCCACGCTGACGTGGGCGACAAGGCCAACGACGCCCTGCGCGTAGACGGCCGTGAATTACGTGCCAAGGTGGTGGGCGAAGGCGGCAACCTTGGCATGACCCAGCTGGGGCGCGTCGAGTACGGACTCAACGGTGGCGCCAGCAACACCGACTTCATCGACAACGCCGGCGGCGTGGACTGCTCGGACCATGAGGTCAACATCAAGATCCTGCTCAACGAGATCGTTGGCGCAGGGGATATGACCGGCAAGCAGCGCAACCAGCTGCTGGCCGAGATGACCGACGCCGTGGGCAACCTGGTGCTGGGCAACAACTACAAGCAGACCCAGGCCCTGTCCTTGGCGCAGCGCCGCGCGCGGGAAAAGATCGGCGAGTACAAGCGCCTGATCGCCGCGCTGGAAGCCGCCGGCAAGCTGGATCGCGCGCTGGAGTTCCTACCTACGGACGAGGAGCTGAACGAGCGTATCGCCGGCGGACAGGGCCTGACCCGTCCGGAACTGTCGGTGCTGATTTCCTACAGCAAGATTGACCTCAAGGAGTCGTTGCTCAAATCGCTGGTGCCGGATGACGATTACCTCGCCCGCGAGATGGAAACCGCCTTCCCGCAGCTCCTGGCGGAGAAATTCGGTGACGCCATGCGTCGTCATCGCCTGAAGCGCGAGATCGTCAGCACCCAGATCGCCAATGACCTGGTCAACCACATGGGCATCACTTTCGTGCAGCGCCTGAAGGAGTCCACAGGCATGAGTGCCGCCAACGTGGCCGGCGCCTATGTGATCGTGCGTGACGTGTTCCGTCTGCCGCACTGGTGGAAGCAGATCGAGGCCTTGGACTACAAGGTCTCGGCTGAGCTGCAGTTGACCCTGATGGACGAGCTGATGCGCCTGGGCCGCCGCGCGACCCGCTGGTTCCTGCGCAGTCGCCGCGAAGACCTGGACGCTGCCCGTGACGTCGGTCACTTTGCCCCGCGTGTGGCGGAGCTGGCTGGTCGCCTTGACGAGCTACTCGAAGGACCGTCGCGCGAGCAGTGGCTGGCGCGCTTCCAGGCCTATGTCGAAGCCGGTGCACCGGAGGAACTTGCTCGCGTAGTGGCAGGCACCACCCACCTTTACACCCTGCTGCCGATCATCGAAGCCTCGGACGTCACCGGCAAGGACACGGCAGAAGTTGCCGCCGCCTACTTTGCCGTTGGCGGGGCACTGGACCTGTCCTGGTACCTGCAGCAGATCACCAGTCTGCCGGTGGAAAACAACTGGCAGGCGCTGGCGCGGGAAGCTTTCCGTGATGACCTGGACTGGCAACAGCGTGCCATCACCGTCTCTGTCCTGCAGATGAACGATGGCCCGGCAGACATCGAAGAGCGCGTTGCCCTGTGGCTGGACCAGCATCGTGCGCTGGTGGAGCGCTGGAAGGTGATGCTCGTTGAGCTGCGTGCCGCGACTGCGACCGACTATGCGATGTATGCGGTGGCTAATCGTGAGCTGATGGACCTGGCCCAGAGCGGCCAGCATGGTGTCTGCATCCCGTGATGCATCACGCCTCTATGAGTTAGTGCTCAGCCCCGCTTCGGCGGGGCTTTTTTTGTGCGCCCAGCATGGGCGCAATCTTGTGGGTGAGAGTCCCGCCGTGAGTTGACCACAGCGAACGAAGTGAAGCGCAACTGCATGAGGGCGACCGAGTGTGGGGAGGAAGCGTGGAGCGAAGCCGCGAGCCGATGAACAAGAACCGGATAGAAGGCGATGCCGACCAGGGCGAGCGGGCAAAAAGCCGCGAAGCCCTCGTGGTCAAAGGGCGGCGGCGTAGATCCGGCGGTTGTGCGGTGAAGGATTGCGTCCTTACCTGGGGAGATCTCGCCTTGTGCCTGAAAGGGCGACGGCGGCAGCCGGAGCGAGAAGTCAGCAGAGGCCGTAGTAGTTGTTTTTTTCGACGAAGGGCCGAACGAGAGAAAGCGCCGGAGGCCATCTTGATGCGACATGACCGGAAGTCAGATGCCCGCCAAACGCGGGGCGGACGCAGACGAGAAGCGGTGAAACCGCGAATCGCTCCGTCAGCGACGAGGCATTGCGCCCGCAAGGTGATCCCGAAAGCGCAGGGCAAGGGCTGCTGCAACGCGCCTTTGCGAGAGGCAACCTGCAACGCGCCTGGAAACGAGTCAAGGCTAACAAGGGGGCGGCGGGTGTCGACGGTCTGGATATTGAGCAGACGGCCGAGCACCTGCTGACCGAGTGGGCCGGGATTCGCCATCAGCTGCTGTCAGGGGCGTATCGGCCCAGCCCGGTACGCCGCGTGGTGATTCCCAAGCCCGATGGTGGCGAACGCGAGCTGGGTATTCCGACGGTCACCGACCGGCTGATCCAGCAAGCGCTGCTGCAAGTCTTGCAGCCGCTCCTCGATCCCACCTTCAGTGAACACAGCTACGGTTTCCGTCCGGGTCGTAACGCCCACGGCGCGATTCTCGCGGCGCAGCGTTATGTCGCGTCAGGACGGCGGATCGTGGTGGATGTGGACCTGGAGAAGTTCTTCGACCGGGTCGATCACGACATCCTGATTGATCGTTTGAGCCAACGGATTGCGGACCGGCCGGTAATCCGGCTGGTCCGCGCCTATCTGGATGCTGGAACGCTAAAGGCTGACGTGATCGAGAAAAGCCGCTGCGGGGCGCCGCAAGGCGGCCCGCTGTCGCCGTTGCTGGCGAATGTGCTGCTGGACGAAGTGGATCGGGAGCTGGAGCGAAGAGGCCACTGTTTCGTGCGCTACGCCGATGATTCGAACGTCTACGTCCGCAGTCAAAAGGCAGGTGAACGCGTGATGGCCTGGTTGAAGCGTCTGTATGGACGGCTGCACTTGAGCGTCAACGAGAGCAAGAGTGCGGTGGCGAGTGCGTTTGGCCGCAAGTTCCTCGGTTATGCCCTCTGGCTGGCCCCGAATGACGAGGTGTGCCGCGGGGTGTCGATGAAGGCGCGGGAAACGCTCAAGCAACGGGTCAGGCAACTGACCCGCCGGTCCGGTGGCTGTAGTTTGGCTGATGTGGCCGGGAAACTGCGCAGCTACCTCTTGGGATGGAAAGGGTATTTCGGGTTGGCACAAACCCCTCGAATCTGGCGAGCGCTGGACGAGTGGATACGCCGCCGCCTGCGTGCCCTTCACCTCAAGCACTGGCGCCATGGCAAGACGACCTACCGGGAGCTACTCCGCCTTGGAGCCAGTCCCCAGGTGGCGCAATCGGTGGCAGCACTGAGCCGCCGCTGGTGGCATAACAGCCTCTCCGCTGTGCACCGCGTGCTGACGATTGCCTACTTTGACCGTCTCGGCGTGCCGCGCCTCTTCTAACCTCAATCTCTCGAACCGCCCGGTGCGGACCCGCATGCCGGGTGGTGTGGCAGGGGAGCGGCCTGTGAAGGCCGCCCCCTATGCCGATTGGTTCATCGCGGAATCTGGGGGAGAGGCGAGTTGACAGCCGGATAGCCGGTACTCTCTCTGTAGGAGCCAGCTTGCTGGCGAACATGCGCCATTCGCCAGCAAGCTGGCTCCTACAAGGTTTCGCGCGCCTTCGATTCACTCCGCCCGACAAGTCCGCCAAGGAGGTGTTGCAGGCTGCGTTCCGGGGAAGGCGGGAAGCCGGCGCCAGACAGTCGATCCGCTCGGATACGCGTCCGCAGTACAGGCAGTCGACGCGACGCACCGGCAGTTGTAGCAGGACGCGCTGATCCTGCAGGTCACGATCCCGAACCTGGCGGATGTGCTGTTGCTCGTGGATCAACAGGTTGGGTTTGGCACGCGGCTGCAAATCGGGAAGCGCTCCGCTTGGGGCTCAAGACTGATCAGCAGGGTGTCGTGAGTGGATTGGCGACAGGCGACGACCTCGTAGCCCGGCCAGAAAGGGGCAAGATCAATAGGATGCACGGCGATAGCAGGGGGTGGGGGTTGGGATGTTTGGCGATTGCCAATTTACCCGCTTCCCTGACTGTCAACTCGCTCTTCCCCCAGACTCTGCGAAGAACCTTTTTTTGTGCGCCCGGCAGGGCGCACTCACTTGGAGGTGGAGTTCCCTACACACCTTACAAGGGGGCGGCGTGCATCCAGCGGCCGCGCAGTGAAGGATTGCACTCTTGCCTGGGGAGACCTCGCCTCATACCTGAACGGGCGGCAGTGTGACTCCGACCTACTTGATGGAGTTCTGGGGATTTGGTTGTTCAGTGGTACAGCAACCAGAGGGAGTGAAAATAATAAAGAAGCTTCTACGGGCTCTGCGCCCCAGAGGCGGGTGGCGGGTCAGCCCGCCATGGATAGCCGGTTGCGGCCTTCCCGCTTGGCCACATACAGTGCGTTGTCCGCCCGGCGCAGCAGGCTCTCCACCGACTCGGCCGGGAGCAACGTTGCGCACCCCAGGCTGATGGAAAGATCCAGCGGCCGGCCCTGGACCAGATACTGCAATTCCAGTATGCCCAGGCGTAGTCGCTCACCTACCATGGCAGCCGCTTCACGGCAGGTGCCGGAAAGCAGCACCAGGAATTCTTCTCCGCCGAACCGGAACACCATGTCGACATTGCGTAGTTTGCCCTTGAGGGTCGTTGCCACGGCCTTGAGCACTTCGTCGCCGGTGCTGTGGCCGTATTGGTCGTTGATGCGCTTGAAGTGGTCGATGTCCAGCATCAGGACCGACATTGGCTGAAGACTGCGTCGCGCCAGGTCGACCTCGCGCTGAAGCGTCTGCTCCATGGCGATGCGATTCCCGGTGTCGGTGAGGGGGTCGCGCAATGCGCTTTGCACCGCGGCTCGGTAGAGCAGAGCATTTCGCAAGGGAAAGAGCAGGCTGGAAAGCAGCGATTCCAGCTGGTTCAGCTCCTGTTCGTCGAAGCGCTGGTTGCGTCGGAATATCAGTTCGCCCAGGTATTCGCCTTCATTGCTTAGTCGGTATCCGGCTGAATGGCTGGCGAGAGTGCCAAACTCCAGGCGAACGTCGCTGCTCTGATGGAGGTAGGTGAGGGCATCCAGAGACACCAGACGCTGAACTTCAGTGAAGAACAGGTTTACGATGCGCTCGACGTCCAGGCTGGTCTGCAGTTGCAGGTTGAGCTGGCGATGCAATTCGGCCAGGCTGACCGGCTTGAGCTTCGGCTGTCGTTTGCCGGTGAAGCCCAGGCGCTGCAGTTTGGCGGCGTCGAAATCGATGGTGTTGGTCCGGTTGGGAGGAGCCATTCAGTTGAACCTCTGGCGCAGTAAGCGGCGACTACGGACTTAGAGCGATTTTCGTGCCAGTCGTTGATATCTATTGAAAAACCATTGAATTTCAAATGGTTACAATGTTCGCAGGGTGCCTTGAGGCAAGCCGTTGCCGGGATACTGGCAAAAGCATGGCAATGTGATGCCGTTCACGGAATATGGCTGCCGGAATTCTGGCGGAGGTTGCGGCGGTCGAATGACCGCCGCGGAGGGCGGTCATTGCGCGTCGAAAGCCTGGCCGTTTACGCCGGTGCTGTCTGGCCCCATGAGGTAAAGGTAGACAGGCATGATGTCGGCGGGTTCCGGATTGTTGTCAGGATTTTCTCCAGGGTATGCCTGGGCGCGCATGCTGGTACGCGTGGCGCCCGGGTTGACGCTGTTTGCGCGGACATTCGCCACGCCGTCCACTTCATCGGCCAGCACCTGCATCAAGCCTTCGGTGGCGAACTTGGAGACGGCATAGGCGCCCCAATAGGCCCGACCTTTGCGGCCAACGCCGCTGGAGGTAAAAACTACCGAGGCATCACTCGACAGTTTCAGCAGCGGTAGCAAGGTGCTTGTCAGCATGAACATGGCGTTGACATTGACCTGCATGACGCGCATGAAGTTGTCGCCGGAGAGCTGCTCGATCGGCGTGCGCGGACCAAGGATCGAAGCATTGTGCAGCAACCCGTCAATGTGGCCGAACTCGGCCTCCAGCGTTGCGGCCAATTCGTCGTACTGGTGCGGCTGGGCGGTTTCCAGGTTGAAGGGGATTACCGCTGGTTGCGGATGGCCGGCGGCTTCGATCTCGTCGTAGACGGCATTCAGGCTGGCTTCGGTCTTGCCCAGCAGCAGCACGGTGGCGCCATGGGCGGCGAAGGTCTTGGCGGCAGCAGCGCCGATGCCACGGCCAGCGCCGGTGACCAGGATGACCCGATCCTTGAGCAGGTCAGGGCGAGCGGAATATTGGAACATGGAAACTCCTTCGTGAAGCTTGAGGCTGTACGTCTGGTTTCAGCTGTACCAGAAGCGTTCCGGCCTGAACCGGCTGCTCATCAAGAGCAAGGCGCACGGTCGAGCAGCGTGCGCAGCTCGAGCGGATGGTCGACCACAACGTCGGCGCCCCACTGCGTCGGGTTATCGTCTGGGTGGATATAGCCGTAACTCACGGCGGCAGTGCGCGTCCCGGCGGCGCGGCCGGATTCGATGTCACGCAGGTCGTCACCGACGAAAAGCACGCTGGCCGGGTCCAGGTTCAGCTGGCTACAGGCCAGTAGCAGCATTTCGGGGTCAGGCTTGCTGTTCTTCACGTGATCCGGACAGATCAGCACGGCAGAGCGTTCGGCCAGGCCAAGCTGCTGCATGATGGGTTCGGCATAGCGCACCGGCTTGTTGGTCACCACGCCCCAGATCAGATTGGCCCGTTCGATGTCTTGCAGTAGCTCATCGATACCCTCGAAGGGGCGGGTCAGGACGGCGCAGTGGCTTTGATAGCGCTCCAGGAACTCCAGGCGCAGCGTTTCGAACCCTTCAGCCTCGGGGGCGATGCTGAATGCTGTGGCGACCATGGCGCGCGCACCTCCGGAGACCTGGTCCCGGATCTGTTTCTCATCCTGCGGCGGCATGCCACGCTCCGCTCGCATGGCTTGGCAGATCGCGATGAAGTCCGGCGCAGAGTCCAGCAGGGTGCCGTCCATATCGAAAAGAACTGCTCTGAGTCGCATGCTGGTCACTCCTCGCGCAGGGTCTGGATCATGTAATTGACGTCGACGTCGGCTTCAAGCTTGTAGTGCTTGGTCAGCGGATTGTAGGTCAAGCCGATGATGTCCTTGACCTGCAGGCCCGCGGCGCGGCTCCAGGCGCCCAGTTCAGAGGGGCGGATGAACTTCTTGAAGTCGTGGGTGCCACGCGGCAGCAGGCGCATGAGGTACTCGGCGCCGACGATGGCGAATAGGTAAGCCTTGGGATTGCGATTGATGGTCGAGAAGAAGACTTGCCCGCCAGGCTTGACCAAGGTGTAGCAGGCGCGGATGACCGAGGCGGGGTCGGGAACGTGCTCGAGCATTTCCATGCAGGTGACCACGTCGAACTGGCCGGGCATCTCGGCGGCCAGCCCTTCGGCGGTGATGCGTCGGTACTCCACTGGTACGCCGGATTCCAATTGGTGGAGCTGGGCGACGGCCAGTGGCGCTTCACCCATGTCGATGCCAGTGACGGTCGCGCCGCGCTGGGCCATGGACTCACTGAGGATGCCGCCGCCGCAGCCGATGTCTGCCACCTTCTTGCCGGCCAGTTTGACCCGCTCATCGATCCAGTTGACGCGCAGCGGGTTGATGTCGTGCAGAGGCTTGAACTCGCTCTCACGGTCCCACCAGCGGTGGGCGAGGGCCTCGAATTTGGCGATTTCGACGTGGTCGACGTTGGTCATGGGATTTCCTCGAGACAGAATTCAGCGGCCGGCAATGCGCTCGCCCCAGCTACGGGCGACGGCGCCAAGGCGTTGTTCATCCAGGCGGGTCAGGCGGCCCTGGTCGAGCAGTTGCCTGCCGTCGACCCACAGGTGCCGCACTGCATCGCGCCCGGTGGCATAGATCAGTTGGGAGACCGGCTCGTAGACCGGCTGCTGGGCGAGGCCCGACAGGTCGAAGGCGACCACGTCGGCGGCCTTGCCGACTTCCAGTGAGCCGGTGTCCTGGTCGAGTCCAAGCGCCCGCGCGCCATTCAGGGTGGCCATGCGCAATGCCCGGTGGGCATCCAGGGCGCTGGCCGAGTGGGCGACAGCCTTGGCCAGGAGTGCCGCAGTGCGGGTTTCGCCGAGCAGGTCCAGGTCGTTGTTGCTGGCGGCGCCGTCGGTGCCGATGGCGACATTGACCCCTGCCTGCCACAAGCGCTCCACGGGGCAGAAGCCGCTGGCCAGCTTGAGGTTCGACTCGGGACAGTGGATCACGTTGGTGTTGCTGGCAACCAGCAGGGCGAGGTCTTCATCGCTCACCTGGGTCATGTGGACGGCCTGAAAACGCGGCCCCAGCAGGCCAAGGCGGGCCAGCCGCGCCATCGGGCGTTCGCCACGCTGTTCGAGGCTCTGCTGCACTTCGAACGCGGTTTCCTGGACGTGCATGTGAATGCTTGCGTCCAGCTCCTCAGCCAGGACGCGGATGTTCTCGAGCTTGTCGTCGCTGACGCTGTAGGGCGCATGGGGGCCAAAGGCCACTTTGATCCGCGGGTGGTGCTTGAGGTCGCTGAACAGCTCCACGCCCCGGCGGATTGCCTCGGCCGCATCACTGGCGCCGGGAATCGGGAAATCCAGCACCGGAATGGCCAGTTGGGCCTTGATTCCAGCGCCATGGATGACCTCACTGGCTTGCGAGGGGTAGAAGTACATATCCGAGAAACAGCTGATGCCGCTCTTGAGCTGCTCGGCTACCGCCAATTCCGTCCCGTCGCGGACGAACGTTTCGTCGACCCACTTGGCTTCTGCTGGCCAGATGTGCTCCTGTAGCCAGGTCATCAGTGGCAGGTCGTCGGCCAGCCCTCTGAACAGGGTCATGGCAGCGTGTCCATGGGCGTTGATGAGTCCAGGGGTCAGCACCATGCCGGGAAGTTCGCGGCACTCGCGGGCCGGATGGCGAAGGGCTTGCTCGCGTGGCGCCAGCAGTGCGATGCGGCCGTCGCGGATGCCCAGGCCGTGATCCCGAAGTACCACGCCGGCGGGTTCTACCGGGACAATCCAGGTCGGGAGCAGAAGCAGGTCGAGCGGGGCATTGGCACTGGGCATGGAGGCGCATCCTAGGCGCAAAATAGGGTGGCGGCAGTATACCCGAGCCAGACACGGTCCGGCTCGCTATAATCTGCGGTTTTTCCGCGAGTTACGGGTGGTGAGGTGGGTGATGCGTGAACAACTGTTAGCAGCCGAGAAGGTCAAGGCGATCGATTGGCGAGACGGATCCCTTCATCTGCTCGATCAGCGCCTGTTGCCTGCTGAGGAAATCTGGCTCGCCTATGACTCGGCAGAAGGGGTTGCCAGCGCCATCCGTCAGATGGTTGTGCGTGGCGCTCCGGCCATCGGCATCAGCGCCGCTTACGGCGTGGTTCTGGGCGCGCGTGCCCGTCTGGCTGCCGGGGGTGACTGGCGTGAAGCGCTGGAGGCGGATTTCAGTATTCTGGCAGCGTCGCGACCGACTGCCGTCAACCTGTTCTGGGCACTGAATCGCATGCGTGAGCGGCTGGGACGTCTCAAGCCGGGTGAGGCGCCACTGCAGGCGCTGGAGGCCGAGGCGATTTCCATCCACCTCAGCGATCGGGAAGCCAACCTGACCATGGCTCAGCTCGGCATGGAGCTGATTCGCAAGCATCAGGGGAGTCCGCAGGCCTTGCTGACTCACTGCAATACCGGCGCTTTAGCGACCGGTGGCTTCGGTACGGCGCTTGGTGTGATCCGCGCAGCTCATCTGGACGGGTTGGTGGAGCGAGTTTATGCCGACGAAACCCGACCCTGGCTCCAGGGTGCGCGGCTCACCGCTTGGGAGCTGGCCAATGAAGGTGTTCCGGTCAGCTTGAATGCCGATGCTGCGGCCGCACACCTGATGAAGACGGCGGGCATCACCTGGGTCATCGTCGGCGCTGATCGCATTACCGCCAATGGCGATGTGGCGAACAAGATCGGTACCTACCAGTTGGCCGTCAATGCCATGCACCACGGCGTCCGCTTCATGGTCGTCGCGCCCAGTTCCACCATCGATATGTCCCTGGAAAGCGGTGACGACATTCCGATCGAGGAGCGTGACGGTGCGGAGCTGCTGGATCTGGGTGGTCGTCGCGTGGCTGCTGATGTTCATGCGGTCAATCCGGTCTTCGACGTGACTCCCGCGGATCTGATTGATGCAATTGTGACCGAGCGTGGCGTGGTGGAGCGTCCTGATGCGGCCAAGATGGCCCAGCTGATGTGCCGCAAGCGCCTGCATTGAGCTATTGGTCGGCAGGCGGCGGGGTAGGTGCGAGGCGGTGACTGTGGTAAGCTCCGGCAGTTATCGAGGCTGCCCTGAAGAGGCGGTCGAATTGCACAGATCCTTGGCTTAACTCGTTGATTTGTCGTGAGTCGTTGTGGTTTCAAGCCACAGCGACGAGCTTCGCGCCGCTCAGGACGAGTGGGGCGGAGTTTCACCAGAAAAAGGAACCAGGCTTCTCATGGGCGAACTGGCCAAAGAAATCCTCCCGGTCAATATCGAAGACGAGCTGAAACAGTCCTATCTCGACTACGCGATGAGCGTCATCGTCGGGCGCGCCTTGCCGGACGCGCGCGACGGCCTGAAGCCGGTACACCGTCGCGTTCTCTACGCGATGAGCGAACTGGGCAACGATTGGAACAAACCGTACAAGAAATCCGCCCGTGTGGTCGGTGACGTCATCGGTAAGTACCACCCCCACGGCGACACCGCCGTCTACGACACCATCGTGCGCATGGCCCAGCCCTTCTCGCTGCGCTACATGCTAGTCGATGGTCAGGGCAACTTCGGTTCGGTGGACGGCGACAACGCCGCGGCCATGCGATACACCGAAGTCCGCATGTCCAAGCTGGCCCACGAACTGCTGGCCGACCTGGAGAAGGAAACCGTGGACTGGGTGCCGAACTACGACGGCACCGAACAGATCCCGGCGGTCATGCCGACCAAGATCCCCAACCTGTTGGTCAACGGTTCCAGCGGTATCGCCGTTGGCATGGCGACCAACATCCCGCCGCACAACCTGAGCGAAGTCATCGACGGTTGCCTGGCGCTGATGGATAACCCGGAGCTCACGGTCGATGAGCTGATGCGCTACATCCCGGGTCCGGACTTCCCAACCGCCGGCATCATCAATGGTCGCGCGGGCATCATCGAGGCCTATCGCACCGGCCGTGGCCGTATCTACATCCGCGCGCGCGCCGAAATCGAAGATATCGACAAGGTCGGCGGCCGCCAGCAGATCGTCATTACCGAGCTGCCTTACCAGCTGAACAAGGCACGGTTGATCGAGAAGATCGCTGAGTTGGTGAAGGAGAAGAAGCTCGAAGGCATCACCGAACTGCGCGACGAGTCCGATAAGGACGGCATGCGCGTGGTCATCGAACTGCGCCGCGGCGAGGTGCCCGAGGTCATCCTCAACAACCTCTACGCCCAGACGCAGTTGCAGAGCGTATTCGGCATCAACGTCGTGGCCTTGGTCGATGGCCAGCCACGCACGATGAACTTGAAAGACATGCTCGAAGTGTTCGTCCGTCACCGTCGCGAAGTAGTGACCCGTCGGACCGTATTCGAGCTGCGCAAAGCCCGTGAGCGCGGTCACATCCTCGAAGGCCAGGCGGTCGCCCTGTCGAACATCGACCCGGTGATCGAGCTGATCAAGGCTTCGCCGACCCCGGCCGAGGCCAAAGAGCGTCTTATCGCGACTCCCTGGGAGTCCAGTGCGGTCGAAGCGATGGTTGAGCGCGCCGGGGCGGATGCGTGCCGCCCGGACGACCTCGATCCTCAATACGGTTTGCGCGAAGGCAAGTATTACCTGTCGCCGGAACAGGCCCAGGCCATCCTCGAACTGCGTCTGCACCGCCTGACCGGCCTTGAGCACGAGAAGCTGCTGTCCGAGTACCAGGAAATCCTGACCCTGATCGGTGAGCTGATCCGCATCCTGACCAACCCCGAGCGGCTGATGGAAGTCATCCGCGAGGAGCTGGAAAAGGTCAAGGCAGAGTTCGGTGACGCCCGTCGTACCGAGATCGTCGCGTCCCAGGTCGACCTGACCATCGCGGACCTGATCACCGAAGAAGAGCGCGTGGTGACCATTTCCCACGGTGGCTATGCCAAGAGCCAACCGTTGGCCGCCTACCAGGCCCAGCGTCGTGGCGGTAAGGGCAAGTCGGCCACCGGCGTGAAAGACGAGGACTACATCGAGCACCTGCTGGTTGCCAACAGTCACGCGACCCTGCTGCTGTTCTCGAGTAAGGGCAAGGTCTACTGGCTGCGTACCTTCGAGATTCCCGAAGCCTCGCGTACCGCGCGCGGCCGCCCGCTGGTGAACCTGCTGCCGCTGGATGAAGGCGAGCGCATTACCGCAATGCTCCAGATTGACCTGGAAGCCCTACAGCAGAGCGCAGGTGCCGACGAGGAGCTGGACGAGGGCGAAGGCGTGGTGATCGAAGGTGAAGTAGTCGAGGTTGAGAACGGTGACGACAGCGACGCCGAGATCGCTGACGACGAGCAGGACGAGCCGACCGGGGCCTACATCTTCATGGCCACTGCCTTCGGTACTGTGAAGAAAACCCCGCTGGTGCAATTCAGCCGCCCGCGCAGCAGCGGCCTGATCGCCCTGAAGCTGGAGGAGGGTGACACCCTGATTGCCGCCGCCATCACTGACGGCGCCAAGGAAGTGATGTTGTTCTCCGATGGCGGCAAGGTCATCCGCTTCAAGGAGAAGCACGTGCGCACCATGAGCCGTATCGCTCGTGGTGTCCGCGGCATGCGCCTGCCGGAAGGCCAGCGCCTGATCTCCATGCTGATTCCGGAATCGGGCGCGCAGATCCTTTCTGCCTCCGAGCGTGGTTATGGCAAGCGCACCCCGCTGGAAGACTATCCGCGTCGTGGCCGTGGCGGCCAGGGCGTAATCGCGATGGTCACCAACGAACGCAATGGCAAGCTGGTCGGCGCAGTCCAGGTGCAGGACGGCGAGGAGATCATGCTGATCTCCGACCAGGGCACCCTCGTGCGTACCCGTGTCGACGAAGTCTCCAGTTCCAGTCGCAACACCCAGGGCGTTACCCTGATCAAGCTGGCCAAGGATGAGACCCTTGTTGGTCTTGAGCGCGTGCAGGAGCCTTCCGACGACGGCGAAGCTGATGAGCTGGAAGGCGAAGAGCAGGGTATGGATGTTGCGGATGATGTCGTCGTGGACGAAGTCCAGCTTGACGATGCAGGACCTGCCAGCGAAGAGTAAGCGTGAACTGAATGGGCAGGCCGGCGCCGGCCTGTCCATTCGGTTGGAATAATCGGCGGACGGGCGATGGCGTCCTCCGCGCTACCTAGTGAGAGTGGATGTGAGCAAGCGAGCCTTTAACTTCTGCGCCGGCCCGGCCGCGCTTCCGGAAGCTGTTCTGCAACGCGCCCAGGCGGAACTTCTCGACTGGCAGGGCAAGGGTCTGTCGGTGATGGAGATGAGCCACCGCAGCGACGAGTATGTCGCTATTGCAGAAAAGGCCGAGCAGGACCTGCGTGATCTGCTTGCCATCCCCTCCAACTACAAGGTGCTGTTCCTCCAGGGCGGCGCCAGCCAGCAATTTGCCGAGATTCCCCTGAACCTGTTGCCTGAAGACGGCGTAGCTGACTACGTCGAAACCGGCATCTGGTCGAAGAAGAGCCTCGAGGAGGCCCGTCGCTTTGGCAACATCAATGTTGCTGCCAGCGCCAAGGCCTATGACTACTTCGCCATCCCTGGCCAGAACGAGTGGGCGCTGAGCAAGAACGCCGCGTACCTGCACTATGCCTCCAACGAGACCATTGGTGGTCTGCAGTTCGACTGGGTTCCCGAGGTGGGTGATGTCCCGCTGGTGGTGGACATGTCTTCCGACATCCTGTCGCGTCCGCTGGATGTTTCCCGTTTCGGCCTGATCTACGCCGGTGCTCAGAAGAATATCGGCCCGAGCGGGCTGGTGGTGGTCATCGTTCGCGAAGACTTGCTGGGACGTGCACGTTCCATCTGCCCGACAATGCTCAACTACAAGATTGCGGCGGATAATGGCTCGATGTACAACACGCCGGCCACCTTCTCCTGGTACCTCTCCGGCCTTGTATTCGAGTGGCTGAAAAAGCAGGGCGGCGTCGAGGCCATGGAGAAGCTCAACAAGGCGAAAAAAGATCTGCTCTACGGCTACATCGACAAGAGCGATTTCTACACCAATCCCATAGCCACCAATGCCCGTTCCTGGATGAACGTGCCGTTCCGCCTTGCGGACGAGCGCCTGGACAAGGCATTCCTCGAGGGCGCCGACGCGCGTGGGCTGCTGAACCTCAAAGGCCACCGCTCGGTGGGCGGCATGCGCGCCTCCATCTATAACGCCGTCGGTCTTGATGCTGTCGAGGCGCTGGTGGCCTTCATGACGGAGTTCGAGAAGGAGCAGGGCTGATGTCCGAACAAGAACTGAAGGCCCTGCGCCTGCGCATCGACAGTCTCGACGAGAAGATTCTCGAGCTGATCAGCGAACGTGCTCGCTGCGCACAGGACGTGGCCCGCGTGAAAATGCTGTCGCTGCCGGCAGGCGAGAAGCCGGTCTTCTACCGCCCCGAGCGTGAGGCCTGGGTCCTCAAGCACATCATGGAGCGTAACCAGGGGCCGCTGGACAACGAGGAGATGGCGCGGCTGTTTCGCGAGATCATGTCCTCTTGCCTGGCGCTGGAGCAGCCACTCAAAGTCGCTTATCTCGGCCCGGAAGGAACCTTCTCCCAGGCGGCAGCGATGAAGCATTTCGGCCACGCCGTCATTAGCGTGCCGATGGCCGCCATCGACGAAGTATTCCGTGAGGTGGCCGCGGGCGCGGTCAATTTCGGCGTGGTCCCCGTGGAGAACTCCACCGAGGGCGCCATAAACCACACGCTGGATAGCTTCCTCGAGCATGACATGGTGATCTGTGGCGAGGTCGAGCTGCGTATCCACCATCATCTGCTGGTGGGCGATACCACCAAGACCGATCGCATCACCCGTATCTATTCGCACGCCCAGTCGCTTGCGCAGTGCCGCAAGTGGTTGGACGCGCACTACCCGAACGTCGAGCGTGTTGCGGTTTCCAGCAATGCCGATGCGGCCAAGCGGGTCAAGAGCGAGTGGAACTCGGCGGCGATCGCTGGCGACATGGCCGCCAATCTCTATGGCCTGACCAAGCTGTGCGAGAAGATCGAGGACCGGCCGGACAACTCCACGCGCTTCCTCATAATCGGTAGTCAGGAAGTGCCGCCGACGGGCGACGACAAGACTTCCATCATCGTCTCCATGCGCAACAAACCTGGTGCGCTGCACGAGTTGCTGGTGCCCTTCCACAACAACGGCATCGACCTGACCCGTATCGAGACCCGTCCGTCGCGCAGCGGCAAGTGGACCTACGTGTTCTTCATCGACTTTGTCGGCCATCACCGTGATCCGCTGATCAAGGATGTGCTGGAAAAGATCAACCAGGAAGCCGTGGCCCTGAAGGTGCTGGGTTCCTATCCGAAGGCCGTACTTTAACGACAGCGACAAGCTGCGAGCGACAGGCTGCAAGCGTATCGACGCCTGGCTTCGCTTGCGGCTTGCAGCTTCAAGCTTGAGGCTTTGTTATGAGCTGTGATTTCCTCGCCCTGGCTCAGCCGGGCGTGCAGAAGCTTTCGCCCTACGTGCCCGGCAAGCCGGTGGATGAACTGGCTCGCGAGCTGGACCTGGATCCTGCCAGCATCGTCAAGCTGGCCAGCAACGAAAATCCTCTAGGCCCGAGCCCCAAGGCACTAGAGGCGATCCGTAACGAGCTCGCCGAGCTGACTCGTTACCCCGATGGCAACGGCTTCGAGCTCAAGCGTCGTCTGGCCGAGCGCTGCGGCGTTACTTCTGCTCAGGTGACCCTCGGCAACGGCTCCAACGATATTCTTGATCTGGTCGCACGCGCCTACTTGGCGCCGGGCCTGAACGCCGTATTCAGCGAATATGCGTTCGCCGTTTACCCAATCGCCACCCAGGCCGTCGGTGCGCAGGGCAAAGTCGTTCCGGCGAAGGACTGGGGCCATGACTTGCCGGCGATGCTGGCAGCCATCGACGCCAACACCCGCGTTGTCTTCATCGCCAACCCGAATAACCCCACTGGAACCTGGTTCGGTCCCGCGGCGTTGGAGGACTTCCTTGCCCGCGTTCCGGAAAACGTTCTGGTTGTCCTGGATGAGGCCTACATCGAATACGCCGAAGGCGATGATCTGCCCGATGGCCTTCGGTACCTGGCCCGTTACCCGAACCTGCTGGTGTCGCGCACCTTCTCCAAGGCCTATGGCCTGGCTGCGCTGCGCGTCGGTTATGGCATCTCGACGGCTCAAGTGGCGGATGTGCTGAACCGGGTGCGCCAGCCATTCAACGTCAACAGTCTGGCCCTGGCTGCTGCCTGCGCGGCGTTGGACGATGCCGACTACCTGGTGGAGAGTCGTCGTATCAACGACGCCGGCATGGCACAGCTGGAAGAGGGCTTCCGCGCGCTGGGCCTGAGCTGGATTCCGTCCAGGGGCAATTTCATCGCTGTCGACTTCGGTCGCGATGCTGCACCGATCAACCAAGCCATGCTGCGCGAGGGCGTGATCCTGCGTCCAGTGGCCGGCTACGGCATGCCGAACTTCCTGCGCGTCTCCATTGGTCTGCAGGCTGAGAACGCACGCTGCCTGGCAGCGTTGGCCAAGGTGCTTGACCGTGCCTGATGTCATCTCGGCGCAACAAGGCGCAACTATCTTCGGGCGTCTGGTCGTAATCGGGCTGGGTCTGATCGGCGGCTCCTTCGCGAAGGGGCTGCGCGAGAAGCGTCTATTTGCCGAAGTGGTTGGGGTCGACAAGGACCAGGAGTCCTGCCGCATCGCCGTCGAGACTGGGGTGGTCGACCGTTGCGAAAGCGACCTTGCCGTAGCCTGTCGAGGTGCCAGTGTGATCCAGTTGGCCGTGCCAATCCTGGCCATGGAGAAGCTCCTGGCCGAGCTGGCTCAATTGGACCTGGGTGAGGCGGTATTAACCGACGTCGGCAGTGCCAAAGGTAATGTGGTGCGGGCCGCGCGGCGGGTCTTCGATGGTATGCCTCCCCGTTTCGTGCCCGGCCATCCGATCGCGGGCTCGGAGAAGAGCGGAGTGGAGGCGGCCAACGCCAGCCTGTTCCGTCGCCATAAAGTGATCCTCACGCCATTGGAGAACACCGAGAAGGCTGCTCTGGACCTCGTCGACCTGCTCTGGCGTGAGCTCGGTGCCGATGTGGAGCACATGGAGGTCGAGCATCACGACGAGGTGCTTGCCGCGACCAGCCATTTGCCGCACCTGCTGGCATTCGGCCTGGTCGACTCGCTGGCCAAGCGCAGCGAGAACCTGGAAATTTTTCGCTACGCTGCGGGCGGTTTCCGCGACTTCACGCGGATCGCCGGCAGCGACCCAGTGATGTGGCACGATATCTTCCTCGCGAACCGCGAGGCAGTGCTGCGCATCCTGGACGATTTTCGCGCTGACCTCGACGCCCTGCGCGGCGCGGTCGACGCTGGGGATGGGCATGAATTACTGGGCGTGTTCACGCGCGCCCGCTTCGCCCGCGAGCATTTCAGCAAAATCCTGGCCCGACGGGCCTATGTGGACGCCATGCACAACAATGACCTGATTTACCTGGCCCAGCCGGGTGGCCGACTCTCCGGGCGCATTCGCGTGCCGGGCGACAAATCCATTTCCCACCGTTCGATCATGCTCGGCTCGCTGGCTGAGGGCACCACCGAGGTCGAGGGCTTCCTCGAGGGTGAGGATGCCCTGGCGACCCTACAGGCTTTCCGCGACATGGGCGTGGTTATCGAGGGGCCACACCACGGTCGCGTGACCATCCACGGTGTGGGCTTGAGCGGTCTGAAGCCGCCGCCCGGTCCGCTGTACCTGGGGAACTCCGGTACTTCCATGCGCCTGCTCAGTGGCCTGCTCGCCGCACAGTCGTTCGACACCACCCTGACCGGTGACGCGTCCCTCTCCAAGCGCCCGATGAACCGTGTGGCCAAGCCGCTGCGCGAGATGGGTGCGGTGATCGAGACTGGTCCCGAAGGCCGTCCGCCGCTGACCATCCGCGGGGGCCAGCGTCTCACTGGTATGAGCTACGAAATGCCCATGGCCAGCGCCCAGGTCAAATCCTGCCTGCTGCTGGCGGGGCTCTACGCGGCTGGCAAAACCTCCGTGAGTGAACCGGCGCCAACCCGCGACCATACCGAGCGAATGCTGCAAGGCTTCGGCTACCCGGTAAATGTCGACGGCAACACCGCCACGGTCGAAAGTGGCCATAAGCTCAGCGCCACGCACATCGAAGTTCCGGCTGATATTTCCTCGGCGGCCTTCTTCCTAGTGGCGGCAAGCATTGCCGAGGGCTCTGAACTGGTCCTGGAGCACGTTGGTATCAACCCGACCCGTACGGGGGTGATCGATATCCTGCGCCTGATGGGCGGGGACATCACCCTGGAAAACCAGCGTGAAGTCGGAGGCGAGCCGGTAGCAGATATCCGCGTTCGGGCAGCCAAGCTGAAAGGCATCGACATTCCTGAAGACCTGGTTCCGCTGGCCATCGACGAGTTCCCGGTGCTCTTCGTCGCCGCCGCCTGCGCCGAAGGCCACACTGTGCTGCGTGGCGCCGAGGAATTGCGGGTAAAGGAATCCGACCGCATCCAAGTCATGGCCGACGGCTTGCAAGCCCTGGGCGTCAAGGCCGAACCGACCCCGGACGGCATCGTAATCGAGGGCGGCCCGATGGGTGGCGGCGAAGTCTGGAGCCACGGCGATCACCGTATCGCGATGTCGTTCAGCGTCGCATCCCTGCGTGCTAGCGCGCCTATCCGTATTCATGACTGCGCCAACGTTGCTACCTCCTTCCCGAACTTCCTCGGGTTGGCTGGCCAGACCGGTATCCGCGTAGCTGAAGAGGGTAAGCCATGAGCACTAATGTGCCCGTGATCGCCATCGACGGACCCAGCGGTTCGGGCAAGGGCACAGTTGCGGGCCTCCTGGCGAAGCGGCTGGGCTGGCATCTGCTCGACTCCGGGGCGCTGTATCGGCTGCTGGCATTCGCTGCGCGCAACCATGGCGTCGACCTGACGAACGAGGAGTCGCTCAAGGTGCTGGCGGCGCATCTCGATGTGCAGTTCAGTGCAAAGGTTGGCGGTGGCCAGCGCATCGTGCTGGAGGGTGAGGATGTCACCGACATCATTCGCTCCGAGCAGGTAGGCGCCGGTGCTTCTCAGGTCGCCGCTCTGCCTGCTGTTCGGGAGGCATTGCTGCAGCGCCAACGTGCCTTCCTCGAGGCGCCTGGGCTGGTGGCTGATGGCCGTGATATGGGGACCGTGGTCTTTCCTGAGGCCCAGCTGAAGATATTTCTCACCGCCAGCGCCGAAGAGCGTGCCCGTCGTCGCTATTTGCAACTGAAAGGCAAGGGTATGGAGGCGGATCAGGCCTCGCTGCTGGAGGAAATCCAGGAGCGTGACGAGCGTGATAGCCAGCGTTCGGTAGCTCCGCTCAAGCCGGCTCCCGATGCCGTGATCCTCGATTCGACCCATCTCAGCATCGACAAGGTTCAGGATAAGATCCTGGAAGCCTTCGCTGCTCTCGGCCTGGACGACTGATCGGTCAGCGCCGCAGGCGTCTTCACCGGGAGTGCGGGGGCCGGTTCTCCTGTCATGCCTTTCTTCCGGGCGCCCTGATGGGGCGCTTGGAGAATGCATTTTTCCCTAAAAAAACGGCTCTGTCCCAGTCAAGTGTTATCACTGGCTGGCTCCCTTGTAGGAGCCAGCTTGAACTGGCTTAATGATTTTGGACACCTCACTCGGGCGCTATGATGGCCCAAATCTGAGGTATGTCGGAATGCGTAAGTCCTACTCGAATGAATTCAAACTCAAGGCTGCCAGCATGGTTCTGGACG
>NZ_JAGTIS010000031.1 GCF_018704125.1 Metapseudomonas boanensis
GAGGTGCTCGCGGCAGCGAAAAAGAGCGTGAAGCGCAACGGATCTGGGTGTTATGGATCGAGTGGACGCTTTCAAAAACGGCAGGCGCTGAAGTTAGCCAGAAACGCATGGCTACTTCAGACCATCCCTAAAGTAGATTGAGTAAAGCCTTACAACGGTGACACCGAGTTCTTGCAGGAGCCAGCTTGCTGGCGAATGGCCTTCGCGCGGTTTTTCGTGAGCAAGCTGGCACTCCTACAGAAGATAACGCTGAGTTGTCAGGAGTCGCCGCGTGCGAACCGCTCCAGGGTATCGCCGGCCAGGCGATAGCGAATCCATTCATCCTGAGGCTCGGCGCCGAGGGATTTGTAGAATTGGATGGCTGGTTCGTTCCAGTCCAGCACGCTCCATTCCAGGCGGCCGCAACCGTGCTCGACGGCCAGTTGCGCCAGGCGGCGGAGGATCTGCTTGCCTGCGCCGGCGCCGCGGTGGTTGGGAGAGACGTAGAGGTCTTCCAGGTACAGACCCTTGCGACCGAGCCAGGTGGAGTAGCTGTAGAAGTACACGGCAAAGCCCACCGGCTCGCCGTCGATGCTGCAGATTAGCGCCCGGGCCGGGGTATCGCTGCCGAACAGGCTCTGCTCCACGTCGGCCACGCTGGCGACGACTTCGTGCGCGGCATTCTCGTAAGTGGCCAGTTCGGTGATGAAGGTGTGGATCAGCGCCGCGTCTTCCTGAACGGCGTCTCGGATCTGGATGGTCACGGTAGGGCTCCCAGGGTGAAAAGAAGATCATCCTAGGCAATTTATCCCCTCCCTGCAGCTGCAGCGGGCCGTTCCAGCCGTGCTGGCCAGCGTTAGAATCTTCCGCAGGCCTACCAATGCCTCTCTGCAAGGCGGGAGATCGACAATGAGTAACCTGACCCGGCTGGCGCTGATACTGGCGGTCGGCGTGGCGACGGGGTGCGCGACGACGGATCGCCAGGTGGTCAGTATCCCTCTGGAAGCCACCCCGCAGAACGCGGGGCATATCGCCCAGGCCACCTTGGCTGCTGTCGGCGAGCGCACCTCAATTTCCTTCTTCATTGGCGGCGTACCGCTCGGCACTACCAGGCCGCTGCGCCTCTACACCTATATCTACCCCGGCTCCTGCGGGCGCCTCGCCGCCAAACCGGCCTTTGATATGAACAATACAGTGGTCACCCAGCGATGGAGCGGGACGACCGGTTGGTGGTTGTCGAAGAGCGCTCCCGCGTCCCTCGACCAGCTCCGCTCCGGCGGCTACGCCATAGTGGTGCGAACCACCCCGGCGGACGGCAACCGCGACATCTTCTGCGGCAATATCACCTGAGGTCTGCCCGTGGGCGAATGAATTGGCGCGGTCCCTGTTCAGTGTTGCAAATGGATGCATCTCTTGTAGGAGCGAGCTTGCTCGCGAAAAGGTCCGGTTCGCGAGCAAGAACCCGGCGTCCTCCCTCGCTCCTGCAAGGCTCTCAGCCCGGCCGTTGATTACTAGCAACAGCTAACGCAGACAGAGCCAATGAGTTCGTTGCACAAGAAAGGCCCCTCTTTGCGCTCAGAAGGCGAAGCAGGAACATCCAAACGCCCCCCAGAAGCCCTGGAAGTCACTCACCGGTACATTCGACTGGCGTGCCCGTTCATGGCTGTGGGCGTGCACCGCGCAGGCGCCGACGCACTGGTGGACCTGGGCGGTGAGCGGGGCGGCGGGTTTCCAGTGGCCGGGGACCTTGGCCACCGGCGACCACTCGGGCAGCACCGGCAGCTGCGGCGGGCCGAGCTTGTCGAACTCGGCGGCGGCGTAGACCACCTTGCCGTCCACCACCGTCAGCACCGATTCGATCCACTTGATGGCATCGATCTCGACACTGAAAAAGTCCGCCGAGAGCGCCGCCAGGTCGGCCAGCTGGCCTACCTTGATCTGCCCCTTCTTGCCCTGTTCGCTGGAGAACCAGGCGCTGCCGTGGGTGAACAGCTGCAGCGCGGTTTCGCGGGGCAGGCCCTGGGGGTAGAGCTCCATCCCACCGACGGTGCGGCCGCTGACCAGCCAGTAGAGCGAGGTCCAGGGGTTGTAGCTGGAGACGCGGGTGGCGTCGGTGCCGGCACCCACCGGCACGCCTTCGGCGAGCATGCGCTGGATCGGCGGGGTCTGCTCCGCCGCCTTGGCGCCGTAGCGGTCGACGAAGTATTCGCCCTGGAAGGCCATGCGGTCCTGGATGGCGATGCCTCCGCCCAGCGCGCGGACCCGCTCGATGTTCTTCGGCGAGATGGTCTCGGCGTGGTCGAAGAACCAGGACAGGCCGTTGAAGGGGATGTCGCGGTTGACCTTCTCGAACACGTCGAGCATGTGTGAGATGGATTCGTCATAGGTGGCGTGCAGGCGGAACGGCCAGCGTTGCTCCACCAGATGGCGCACGACCGGCTCCAGCTCCTGTTCCATGGTTTGTGGCAGGTCTGGACGGGGTTCGAGGAAGTCCTCGAAGTCGGCGGCGGAGAACACCAGCATCTCGCCCGCGCCGTTGTGGCGGAGGAAGTCGTCACCCTGGCCGGGTTTGACCAGTTTGCTCCAGGCCTGGAAGTCGGCCAGCTCTTCCTTGGGCTTCTGGGTGAACAGGTTGTAGGCGATGCGCACACTGAGCTGGCCCTGCTTGGCCAGTTCCTGGATCACCTGGTAGTCGTCCGGATAGTTCTGGTAGCCGCCGCCGGCATCGATGGCGCTGGTCAGGCCCAGGCGGTTGAGCTCGCGCATGAACTGGCGGGTGGAGTTGACCTGGTACTCCAGCGGCAGCTTCGGCCCCTTGCTCAGGGTCGAGTAGAGAATCATCGCGTTGGGACGGGCGATCAGCATGCCAGTGGGCTCGCCATTGGCGTCACGCTGGATCTCGCCGCCAGGAGGATTGGGGGTGTTGCGGTTGTAGCCCACCACCCTGAGCGCGGCGCGGTTGAGCAGGGCGCGGTCGTAAAGGTGGAGCACGAACACGGGGGTGTCCGGCGCCGCCTTGTTCAGCTCGTCCAGAGTGGGCATGCGCTTCTCGGCGAACTGGAATTCGTTCCAGCCGCCCACCACCCGCACCCATTGCGGCGAGGGCGTGCGCTCGGCCTGCTCCTTGAGCATGCGCAGGGCGTCGGCCAGCGAGGGCACGCCTTCCCAGCGCAGCTCCAGGTTGTAGTTGAGGCCGCCGCGGATCAGGTGCAGGTGCGAGTCATTGAGGCCGGGGATGACGGTGCGCTTCTTCAGGTCGATCACCTGGGTTGCGCTGCCGCGATGGGCCATCACTTCGGCGTCGCTGCCGACGGCGATGAACTTGCCGTCCTTGATGGCCACAGCGCTGGCGTTGGGCTTCTCGCGGTCGACCGTGTGGAAGCGGCCGTTGAACAGAATCAGATCGGCGCTCATGGAGCCCCCTTTAGCAGTGGCATGGGCGGAGCCGGCAGCGCCGGCGAAGGGCAGTGCGGACCAGAGTGCGCCGGCGGCGCCGAGCACGCTGCTGGCGGCAAGGAAGTGGCGGCGGCTGTTGCTGGATGGGTCTTCGCTCATGGTTCCCTCCTGGATTAGCGGACGTTCAGCCAACCGGCGAAGAAACGCGTTACCGGCGGCATGAAAAGATAGACAACCAGCAGCACGATGCTGAGGGTGATCAGCACGTTGCTCGGCAGGTAGCCGCCGAGCCAGGGCAGCAACTGGAACAGCGGCTGCCAGAGCAGCGGTACCAGCAGGGAGAGCGGCAGAATCACCAGGAAGGTGACGCAGGCCTGCTTCCAGCGCGGTGGCTGGCGCACATCGGCCGGGGCCGGGGTGAACCAGAATTCCCGCTCGGGGTTGATCTCCACCTGGTCGCCGTCGGCAAGCAGATGGCTGACTTCTTCGATCAGGCGGCGGCGTTCGTCCGAATCCAGCCAGGTCTGGAGCTGGGAGGTCGATGCAAAGCGCAGGACGCTGGTGAAGAGATGCAGGCCATCCTTGCGGTCACGCACGACATCGATGCCGAGGTGACCGGGGTAGCCCTTGGCGATGCCGATGATGCGGCGCAGCCAGCTTTCGTATTCCTGTTCCCGTCCTTCCCTGACCCGGTGGCGGATCAGCAGGGTCACGACATCGTCGGTGGTCATTGCGGCGTGCTCCGGGCAGGTGCTGTGAGAAGGCCGGAGGCGGTGTCCGCGTCCGGCCCCGGGGGCTTACTTCACTTGGCGCTGCGGAGCCTTGTGGACCATGGTGTAGGCGTAATCCACGCCCATGCCGTAGGCGCCGCTGTGTTCCTGTACCAGGGCGATCACCGCGTCGTAGGTTTCCTTCTTCGCCCAGTCGCGCTGGTACTCGAGTAGAACTTGCTGCCAGGTCACCGGGATGGCGCCGGCCTGGATCATGCGCTGAACCGACATGTCATGCGCTTCCTTGGTGGTGCCGCCGGAAGCGTCGGTAACAATGTAGACCTCATAGCCGGCTTCAAGGGCTTCGAGCGCCGGGAAGGTCAGGCAGACCTCGGTCCAGAGGGCAGCCATCACCAGCTTCTTGCGCCCAGTGGCTTCCACTGCGGCGACGAACTGCTTGTCTTCCCAGGAGTTCATCGAGGTGCGCTCGATGGGCTGTTGGCCGGGGAACGCACCCAGCAGTTCCGGCCAGAGGTAGCCGCTGAAGCTCTCGGTTTCCACGGTGGTCAGGATGGTCGGCACATTGAACAGCTTGGCGGTCTTGGCCAGACCCACGGTGTTGTTCTTCAGTTGCTGGCGGTCGATGGACTGCACGCCGAAGGCCATTTGCGGCTGGTGGTCGATCAGGATCAGGGCGGAGTTGGTTGGGTTCAGCAGTTCGCGGATGGACATGGCATTTCTCCTGGAGCGGTGGCGTAGTGGTTTCTTCCTGGCCGGTGCCTCCGTCCGGGAGGCTGTTTGGTTCCGACGTGGGATAAAGTTTGTTCTCGCCCATTGAGAGAAACAATTAGCTAAAATTGAACTTCATTGATTCTTTATTGGAGACACTGATGGACCGGGTCGAGTGTATGCGCGCCTTTATCGAAACCGTGCGCAGCAATGGCTTCGCTGCTGCGGCGCGGTCGCTGGACCTGCCGCGCTCCACCGTGAGCAAGCAGGTGCAGGCGCTGGAAGAGGCCATCGGCGTGCAGCTGCTGGTGCGCACCACCCGCAGCCTGCACCTCACCGAGGCGGGGGCCGAATACTTCGAATCGGCGCGGGACCTGCTGGCAGCCCTGGACGAGGCCGAGCAGAGGGCGCGGGACGGGGTAGGGGAGCTGCGCGGGGTGTTGCGGGTAAACGCGCCCATGTCGTTCGGGCTGCGCAAGCTGGGGCCGCTGATCCCGCGTTTTCATGAGCTGCACCCGCAGATCGAGCTGCAACTGGTGCTCAGTGACCAGCAAGTGGACCCGGTGCGCGGTGGCTTCGACGTCACCATTCGCATCGCCAGCTTGACGGATTCCTCCATGGTTGCCCGCACCATCGCGCCGGCGCCGCGCTTCCTGGTGGCATCACCGGCGTATCTGGAACTTGCCGGCATGCCGGAATCGCCGGAAGACCTCGCCAACCATGCCTTCCTCGGCTACGGCTATTTGCAGAGTGGGGTCAGCCTGTCCCTCAGCCGGGGCCAGGAAACTCGCCGCGTGCAGGTCACCGGCCCGCTGCACGCCAACAATGGTGACTTCCTCGCCCAAGCCGCCGAGGCCGGCATGGGCATCGCCCTGCTGCCCAGTTTCATCGTCGATGAAGCCCTGGCTGCGGGCCGGCTGATGGCCGTGCTCTGCGGGTGGCAGGCACCGCCCATCAGCATCAATGCCGTCTACCCCACCGCCCGGCGCCTGCCGCAGAAAACCCGCGCCTTCATCGATTTCCTGGTCGAGGCCATGAGCCGGGCGAGCGAGCAGATGCCCTGCTGAACGCAGCGGAACCTGATCGTAGCTAATTGACCTGGCGCACTGGCAGCCGCTCGCAGTTGGAGCAACACTGCTGCTAGACCTTTGACGGAGTGAGCCACATGCAAGGGAAGACTGACCCGACCAACGAGCCCGCCCGTGTTTCCGAACCGCGTCGGCGCAGGCGTTGGCCCTACGTCATCGGCGGACTTGCCGTCGTGGCGACGATCGGTATTTTCCTGATGACGGGCCCGATGCAAAAACCAGATGCCTTTGTGCCGGATGATCAGGGTTATCCACCCCTTGCGGAGCAGGCCGCTCCGGTTGCCCCACCCACTGTTCAGCCTCCCAAGACCCACGCGGAAATGCTGAGCACGGTTCTTGCCAGTTCAGAAGATATCTGGGGTGAGTTGCTGGCGCGTGGTGACTACAGCTTCAAGAATCCGAAGACCGAGTTTTTCGATCGCAGCATCAGTTCGGCATGCGGCCTCGATCGCCCAGCCAGCGGCACGTTCTATTGCCCGGAGCGCAAGCTCATTTATCTCGACAGCAGCTGGTTTCGCGACCTGGACGAGCGATTTGCCTCAGTCCGCCATCTCGCGCAGGCCTATCTGATAGCCCACCAGATCGGCCACCACGTGCAGAACCTGGCTGGCATCAACAGTTTGATCAACCAGGCACGGCAGCGCGGCGACGCGATGGAGGGGGTCGATGGCCTGCTCGTGCGCAAGGAGTTGCAAACTGACTGCCTGGCTGGAGTCTGGGTGCGTTATGCGCAGCGTCGCCAGCCCTGGTTGGCGCAGGGAAGCATGGACGAAGCGTTGAAAGCCGTCGAAACCATTGCCCAGGAACACCAGCAGAAGCTGGCGAGTGGCACCGTGGCCCCGGACCCGCTTACCCATGCCACCCTTGAACTGCGTACTCGCTGGTTCAATGCGGGCTTTCAGGATGGTGATCCGCAATCCTGCCTGAGCATTTTCTATCAGGGAGGAGATTGAGCGGCTGGCAGAAGATTGGCCGTGCTCAGCGTGCCAGCGAGGTCTGCTTTGCCCTCACCCGGTGTTTCTCTGATTCAGCATGAGTCTGCCATGGTCGATCGGTCAGGCCTGCAAAAGTCGGTTCGTCCGCTAGGTTTAATGGACAGATGGGCGATGGGCCCGGGCATGAGGGAACCTGCAATGGCAAAGCGCAAGAAGAAAGCCGCAAAGAGCGTCGACGAGGGTAGCCAGGAGCGACTGTCGAGACAGGTCTACGAAAAGGAGCTCAAAGCGCTGCACGTCGAGCTGGTCAAGCTGCAGCAGTGGGTGGTGGCCAAGGGGCTCAAGGTGTGCATCGTCTTCGAGGGGCGCGATGGCGCAGGCAAGGGTGGAACGATCAAGGCGATCACAGAGCGCGTCAGTCCGCGGATATTCCGCGTGGTGGCGCTGCCAGCGCCCACCGATCGGGAGAAGACGCAGATGTATGCCCAGCGCTACCTGGTTCATATGCCGGCGGCGGGCGAAGTCGTGATCTTTGACCGTAGTTGGTACAACCGTGCCGGCGTGGAGCGGGTGATGGGCTTCTGCACCGAAGAGCAGACCCACAAGTTCCTCACCGTGGTGCCGCTGTTCGAGAAGATGATGGTCGAGTCCGGCATCATCCTGCTCAAGTATTGGCTGGAGGTCAGTCCAGAGGAGCAACGCCGGCGCCTGGAGGACCGTATCAACGACGGTCGCAAGATCTGGAAGCTGTCGCCCATGGACCTGAAATCCTTCAGCCGCTGGGATGAGTACACCCGCGCCCGCGATGAAATGTTCGCGGCTTCCGATTCGTCCTGGGCTCCTTGGTTCATGGCGCGTTCGGAGGACAAGCGGCGGGTCCGCCTCAACCTCATCAGCCATCTGCTCAAGCAGATTCCCTATGGGGACCTGACCAGGGACGCCGCGATCAAATTGCCCAAGCGCGGCACGCTTGGGCGCTACAAGGCGGCTCCGTATCCTTTCAAGATCGTTGAGGAGCGCTTCTGAATCCTGGGTTGTAAAGAACCCTGGACGGGTGATGGCGGGCGGAAGGTTTGTGGGCCAGTCTTGAAACAAGGGCGGGGTAATTGCGCCCCTCCCGCCAGGCTGTACGAAGGTGAACTCCGATGAGACTGTCCTTCCCCGCGCGCCGGCTGATCGGGATGGTGCTGGTGTGCCTGATGCAGGTTGCCCGAGCGCAGGATTTGCCGAGCGTGGAGCTGAGCGCTGCCGAAGAGGCTGAGGTTCAGGCGATGGTCCTACCAGTGCCGAAGGCCTGGGTCGGTGATTTCGAGGGCATGCGCGAGCGCCGGCTGGTGCGCATCCTGGTTCCCTACAGCAAGACGTTCTATGCCGTGGACCGCGGACGCCAACTGGGCATTGCCTATGAAATCGGCAAGGGGCTGGAGGCCTGGCTGAACACGAAGTATCCCTACCAGCGCAAATCCCTGCGCTGGAACGTGCTGTTCATTCCGGTGGCGCGGGACGAATTGTTACCCAAGCTCGTCGAGGGCGTCGGTGACATAGCGGCGGGTGGTCTGACAATCACCGGCAAGCGCCTGGAGACCGTTGATTTCAGCCCTCCCTTCGCTTCCGGCGTTCGCGAGGCCCTGGTGACCGGCCCCGGGAGTTCCCCCCTGGCCAGGTTGGAGGACCTGGCTGGCATGGAGGTGACGGTACGCCAGTCCAGCAGCTATTTCGAACACCTCACTGAACTCAACGAGAAGTTCAAGGCCCAGGGGCTGGCGCCGGTAAAGATCAAGCTGGCGGACGAGAACCTGGAGTCCGAGGACCTGTTGGAGATGGTCAACGTCGGCCTGGTGAATGCTATCGTCGTGGACCGCTACATCGCCGACAGCTGGAAGGTGGTGCTCAGGGATCTGCTGATCCACGACGCCTTCTACCTGCGCGATGACTCGCAACTGGCCTGGGCGATCCGCAAGGGCAGCCCGAAGTTCAAGGAAGTGCTCGCGGGTTTCGCCAAGACACACAAGATCGGGACTGCCTTCGGCAACAGCATCCGCAACAAGTACGTGAAGAACAGCAAGGAGCTGCATAACGCCACCACGGAGGAGGAGCTCGGGCGTTTCGCCGAGCTGGTGACCTTGTTCGAAAAACATGCCGGGACCTACGACTTCGATTACCTGATGCTCATGGCCCAGGGCTATCAGGAGTCCCAGTTGGACCAGAAAGCGCGTAGTCACCGTGGCGCGGTGGGGGTGATGCAACTGCTGCCCAGCACGGCCGCCGACCCTAAAGTGGGGGTTCAGGAAATCGACAAGAGCGCTGACCGCAACATCGAGGCCGGCAGCAAGTACTTGCGCCTGATTGCCGACACCTACCTCGATGATCCGGCTCTGACACCGATGAATCGCACGTTGATGTCTTTTGCTGCCTATAACGCCGGCCCCGGCAACCTGCGCAAGTTCCGCCGGCTGGCGGAGAAGTCCGGCCTGGACAAGAACGTCTGGTTCGGCAACGTCGAACATGCGGCTGCGCGCATCGTCGGGCGTGAGACGGTGGATTACGTCGGTAACATCTATAAGTACTACGTGGCTTACAAGCTGTCCTTGGAGAAGGTACGGCTGAAAGCCAAGCGCTAAGGTTGGTGCCCCGGGGCAAGAGGTCCCGTCCCTGGTGAGACATCCTGAAGCGCGGGTGAGACCGGCGAAATGCCGGGCTTCATCCATACTGAGCAGGATTGTCATTGCGACGGCCGGATTGGCTGCGGAGAAGGGGGCGTCAGATGCTCGATTACTTTGCCTTGGGGGTGCTGATATTCGTCGGCATCGTGTTGTTCTACGGGATCATCGTGCTGCATGACATCCCATACGAGATCGCCGTGCACCGCAATCATCCTCACCAGGACGCCATCCACGCCGCTGGCTGGGTGAGCCTGTTCACTCTGCACGCCCTGTGGCCGTTCCTGTGGATCTGGGCGATGTTGTACCGCGAGGACCGTGGCTGGGGTTTCACTGACAGCACGGCACAAGTCAGTGGTGCGGAGTTGCAGCAACAACTGGCCGATCTGCAGCGGCGCCTGGAAGTGCTCGAAGGCCAGCGATTGACCAGCCAGGCGCCGAGCCCCCAACCCAAGGACGAGGAGGCCTGATCCATGGACCTGTTACTGATACTCACGTACGCCGCCATCTGTATCGCGATCTTCAAGATTTTCAAGATCCCGCTCAACAAGTGGTCGGTACCGACTGCGGTGCTGGGTGGCGTGGTCCTTATCGGCGCGTTGATCTTCACCATGAACTACAACCACCCCTACAGTGAGGTGGCGCGCTCCTATTTCGTCTCGACGCCCGTGATCCCTGTGGTCTCCGGCCAGGTCGTCGAGGTTCCGGTCGAAACCAACCGGCCCCTGGAAAAAGGCGATGTGCTGTTCCGCATCGACCCAACGCCCTTCGAGAACCGGGTCAAGTCCTTCAAGGCGCAACTGGTGTCGGCCAGGGCTGATCAGTTTCGCGCCAGTGAGTTGTTCAAGCGCAATGTCGGCAACCGCCGCGATGTGGACCTCACCACTGCTCGGGTGGACGACCTGCAGGCCCAACTGAACATCGCCCAGTACGAGCTGGACAATACCGTGGTGCGGGCGCCGGGCAAGGGCTTCGTGACCCAGGTTTCGCTGCGGCCGGGGATGATGGCCACCAGGCTGCCGCTGCGGCCCTCGATGGTCTTCATCCCCGAAGAGGGCCATTACTTCACGGCCTGGATGAGGCAGAACAGTCAATTGCGCCTCAGCCCTGGCGATGAGGCGGAAGTGGCTTTCGATGGCATACCGGGCAGGGTGTTCAAGGGCCGGGTCAAGGAAGTCCTCGCGGTGATCGGCGAGGGTCAGGTACAGCCCTCGGGCACGTTGATCAGCTTCACTGGCTCCCCGCCGCCGGGACGTGTGCCCGTGACCATCGAGATCATCGACCCAGAGTACGAGCAGTACGCAGCGTTGATGCCGGGTGGTTCCTATGGCCAGGCGGCGCTCTACAGCAAGCATTTCCACCACGTCGCTGTGATGCGCAAGATCCTCCTTCGCATGGCCGCGTGGATGAACTATATCTTCCCCTTCCACTGATCCGCCCAACGCCTGCACCGGAGCCCCGCAGTCCGGGACTCGGTCAGGCCCGGGCTGCGGGCTGAGCGAGAAAGAGCGTGCGTAGTGGCGCTGCTGCGCGCGGAGTGGACGTGACGTTCCCATGCACGACGAGGCCTCCATGAGCGACCACAGCCCGACCAGCCCCCCGCCTGAACCCGGACGTCTTGCGCGCCTGCGATCCTCCGAAGTTTCCGGCTGGCAGCGCTGGTTGCCGGGCCTGCAATTGCTACGCCGTTACCAGGTCCGGTGGCTGCCGCACGATCTGGTCGCCGGTCTGGTGTTGACCAGCATGCTGGTTCCGGTCGGCATTGCTTATGCGGAGGCGTCTGGTGTGCCTGGCATCTATGGCCTCTACGCCACCATCGTCCCGTTGCTGGTCTACGCATTGCTCGGCCCCAGCCGCATCCTGGTGCTGGGGCCGGACTCCTCCCTGGTCGCGGTCATTCTGACGGTCGTGCTGGCGCAGTCGAACGGCGACCCGCAGCGTGCCGTGGTCCTGGCTAGCATGATGGCGGTCGTGTCGGGTGTGGTGTGCATCCTGGCTGGAGTGCTGAAGCTGGGATTCATTACCGAGTTGTTGTCCAAGCCGATCCGCTACGGCTACCTGAACGGTATTGCGCTGACTGTGTTGATCAGCCAGCTGCCCAAGCTGTTCGGTATCTCCATTGACGACAAGGGGCCGTTGCTCGACGTCTGGAGCCTTGGGCAGGCGCTGCTCGCGGGCGAATCCAACTGGATGACGTTCCTGGTCGGCGGCGGAACGCTGGCGGCGATCCTGCTGCTGAAGCACTTCCCGCGTGCGCCGGGCATCCTCATCGCGGTGGTCGCGGCCACACTGGCCGTCGGCCTGCTGGAGCTCGATGGCCGTGCCGGGGTCAAGGTGCTCGGCTCGTTGCCGCAGGGCCTGCCGTCATTCGCGTGGCCCTGGATGACTCCGGTCGACCTGGGGGGCGTGATCGTTGGCGGCTTCGCTGTCGCCCTGGTGTCCTTTGCCGATACCAGTGTGCTTTCGCGTGCCTATGCCGCCAAGACAAAGAGCTACGTCGATCCAAACCAGGAAATGATAGGCCTGGGCGCGGCCAACCTGGCGGCGGGGTTCTTCCAGGGGTTTCCAATCAGCAGCAGCTCGTCCCGTACGCCCGTCGCCGAGGCGGCCGGGGCCCGGACCCAGCTCAGCGGCGTCGTCGGGGCGCTAGCGGTGGCCCTGCTGTTACTGTTCGCGCCTGACCTGCTCAGCCATCTGCCCAGCAGCGCGCTGGCCGCCGTGGTGATCGCATCGGCCATTGGCCTGTTCGAATTCAAGGACCTGTGGCGCATCTACCGCATTCAGCAATGGGAGTTCTGGCTGTCCATTGCCTGCCTGGTGGGCGTGACCGTCCTCGGTGCGGTGCCTGGCATTGGGCTGGCGGTGGTGATGGCCGTCATCGAGTTCCTCTGGGATGGCTGGCGCCCGCATTTCGCAGTGTTGGGAAGGGTGGACGGCATTCGCGGCTATCACGACATCAAACGCTACCCTGACGCGCGGCGAGTGCCGGGCCTGGTGCTGTTTCGTTGGGATGCTCCGCTGTTCTTCGCCAACGCCGAACTATTTCAGGAGTCAGTGCTGGACGCGGTGGAGCAGTCACCTACGCCGGTGCGACGACTCATCATTGCGGCCGAGCCGGTGACCAGCGTCGACGTAACCTCGGCGGACATGCTCGCCGAACTCAAAAAAATTCTGCGGGAGTCGCAGATCGAGTTGTGTTTCGCCGAGATGAAGGACCCGGTCAAGGACAAGCTGACACGCTTCGGCCTGCTCGAGTCCCCGGGGTTCGCCATCTTCCATCCGACCGTGGGCGCTGCGGTCGAAGCCTATCTTGACGAGCATCGAGTGGACTGGACGCCATAGCAGCAATCAAGCCACGCGTTACGGCTGTTCGTAGGAGCCCGCTTGCTCGACAACCGATCCACCCTTTCGCCAGCAGGCCGGATTCTACGGCTGAGGCGGACTGGCTGTTCGTAGGAGCGAGCTTGCTCGCGAACCGATCCCCCAGTTCGCCAGCAAGCTGGGTCCTACAGAACGGACTTGTTCCTCGCCTGTCATGAAATGAAAAGCCGCTGTCGTGCGATGAGAAGCATGCCAGGCGGTGCCTCCCTACAGTCCAATCCATGGGTCCGTGACCCGCCAACAAGAATCCAGATTGGAGAAAAGGCATGGCCAAAGCCGTTCGCTTCTATGAGACCGGGGGACCCGAGGTACTTCGTTATGAAGACGTCGAAGTCGGGGAGCCGGGGCCGGGTGAAGTCCGCATCCGTCACGTTGCTGTTGGCCTGAACTACGCCGACACCTATTTCCGCAATGGCACCTACCCGATTCCGCTGCCCAATGGCATCGGCGTCGAGGCGTCTGGCGTGGTGGTGGCGCTGGGCGAAGGCGTGACCAATGTCGCCCTGGGCGATCGCGTCACCTACACCGGTTTTCTCAACACCCTGGGCGCCTACAGCACTGAGCGCCTGATCCCGGCTGCGCCGCTGATCAAGCTGCCGGAAACCATCGCGTTCGAAACCGCCGCCGCCATGACCATGCGTGGCCTGACGTCGGCCTACCTGATGCGCCGCATCTATGACTTCAAGCCGGGCGATAGCATCCTCCTGCACGCCGCTGCTGGTGGCGTCGGTCTGATCGTCTCGCAGTGGGCGAAGATCCTCGGCCTCAACGTGATCGGCACCGTGTCCACCGAGGCCAAGGCGGAAGTCGCCCGTGCCCACGGTTGCGACCACGTCATCAACTACAGCGAAGAAGACATCGCCAAGCGTGTGCGTGAGCTGACCGATGGCGTCGGCGTCAACGTAGTGTTCGACAGCGTTGGCAAGAACACCTTCATGGCCTCGCTGGACTCGCTCAAGCGCCGCGGTCTGATGGTTTGCGTCGGTACGGCCTCCGGTCCGATCCCGGCGTTCGACCCGGTACTGCTGGCCATGAAAGGCTCGCTGTTCATGACTCGCCCGGCGCTGGCCGACTACATCGCCGACCCGGCGGAGAAGGCAGATCTGGTGGGCGAGCTGTTCGACCACGTCGGCAGCGGCCGCATCCGCATCGACATCAACCAGCACTACGCGCTGGCAGATGCCGTCCAGGCTCATCGCGACCTGGAGTCGCGCAAGACCACTGGCTCTTCGATCTTCGTCATCTAAGGGGTTGGCCATGCACGTAGAACAACTGACCTGCAGCATTGGCGCCGAAATAAGCGGCGTGGACCTTGGTGATGCGGCTCGCGACGAAGGGCTGTTCGCCGAGATCCGGCAGTTGCTGCTCAAGCACAAGGTGCTGTTCCTGCGCGACCAGGACATCACCCGTGCCGAGCATGTGGCCTTCGCCCGCCGTTTCGGCGAGCTGGAAGACCACCCGGTAGCCGGCAGCGATCCGGAGCATCCGGGCCTGGTGCGCATCTACAAGTCCCCTGACCAGCCCAACGACCGTTACGAGAACGCCTGGCACACTGACGCCACCTGGCGTGAGGCACCGCCCATGGGGTGCGTGCTGCGTTGCGTCGAGTGCCCGCCCGTAGGTGGCGACACCATGTGGACGAACATGGCCCTGGCGTACGAAATGCTGCCCGCCGACATCAAGGCGCGCATCGCTGACCTGCGTGCACGCCACAGCATCGAAGCGAGCTTCGGTGCGGCGATGCCGATCGAGAAGCGCCTGGCCCTGAAGGCTACCTATCCGGATGCCGAGCATCCAGTGGTGCGTACCCACCCGGAAACCGGTGAGAAGGTGCTGTTCGTCAATGCTTTCACCACCCACTTCACCAACTACCACACCCCGGCCAATGTGCGTTTCGGCCAGGACGCCAACCCTGGCGCCAGCGACCTGCTGCGTTACCTCATCAGCCAGGCGTATATCCCGGAGTTCCAGGTGCGCTGGCGTTGGAAGAAGAACAGCGTAGCCATCTGGGATAACCGCTCTACCCAGCACTATGCAGTGATGGACTACCCGCCTTGCCTGCGCCAGATGGAGCGCGCCGGAATCATCGGCGACAAGCCCTTCTGACTCCCTGATCCACCCGGCTGGTCAGCCACCGGCCGGGACATCCGAACAAGAACGAACCGAGGACACTAACATGCAATTCTTCGACGATTCGCTGCACCCCGAAAATCAGGAAAAAGTGGTCATCACCGTGGCGCCATACGGCCCCGAGTGGATGCCGGAAGACTTCCCGGAAGACATCCCGGTAACCATGGAAGAGCAGGTACAGAAGGCCGTGGACTGCTATGAAGCCGGCGCCACCGTGCTGCACCTGCACGTGCGTGAGCTGGACGGCAAGGGTTCCAAGCGCCTGTCGAAGTTCAACGAGCTGATCGCCGGTGTGCGTGAGGCAGTGCCGGACATGATCATCCAGGTCGGCGGTTCGATCTCCTTTGCGCCGGAAAGCGATGGCGAGGCGGCCAAGTGGCTGTCCGACGACACCCGTCACATGCTGGCAGAGCTGACTCCGAAGCCGGACCAGGTCACCGTGGCCATCAACACCACCCAGATGAACATCATGGAGCTGCTCTACCCGGAATACCTGAAAGGTACTTCCCTGGAGCACCCGGCCTACCAGGCCGCCTACAGCGAGATGACCGTTCCGGCCGGCCCGGCCTGGGTCGAGGAGCACCTCAAGCGCCTGCAGGCTGCCAACATCCAGCCGCACTTCCAACTCACCGGCATGCATGCCCTGGAAACCCTCGAGCGCCTGGTGCGCAAGGGCGTCTACAAGGGCCCGCTGAACCTGACCTGGATCGGCATTGGCGGCGGTTTCGACGGCCCCAACCCGTTCAACTTCTTCAACTTCATTCACCGCGCACCGGACGGCGCTACCGTCACCGCCGAGTCGCTGTTGAAGAACGTCCTGCCATTCAACGCCATGGCCCTGGCCATGGGCCTGCACCCGCGCGTCGGCATCGAAGACACCATCATCGACCAGCACGGCAAGCGTTTCACCTCGGTGCAACAGATCCAGCAGACCGTGCGCATCGCTCACGAGCTGGGCCGCGAAATCGCCAGCGGCAAGGAAGCACGCGAGATCTACAAGATCGGCGTGCAGTACAAGGATGTTGAGGAAACCTTGCGCATGAACGGCATGGCGCCAAACCGCCAGCCGGGTCAGAAGCACGTCCCCATGCGTGGCTGACCGACGCAACAATCGGCCGGCCCACAAGGCTGGCTGGGGCGGGGTGGCGATGAGCCGCCCCTGCCGTCTAGCGTGACAAGAACAATTAGACGCACCGATTCAAGGAGCCAACATGGCTTTCCATCATGCCACCGCTACTGCCGACGACATTGAGGACGCAACTGTCAGCGTCCCCCGCACCTATGCCTGGGTCGTGTTCGCCCTGACCTTTGGCCTGCTGATTTCCGATTACATGTCGCGACAGGTGCTCAACGCGGTCTTCCCGCTGCTCAAGAGCGAATGGGCTTTGTCCGACGCCCAGCTCGGCTCGCTCAGCGGCGTGGTGGCCCTGATGGTCGGCTTGCTCACCTTTCCGCTGTCCTTGGCGGCAGACCGCTGGGGGCGGGCCAAGAGTCTGGCCCTGATGGCCTTCCTCTGGAGCCTGGCAACGCTCGGTTGTGGCTTGGCCGAGCACTACGAGCAGATGTTCGTGGCGCGCCTGCTGGTCGGTGTTGGCGAGGCGGCTTATGGCAGCGTCGGCATTGCCGTGGTGCTGTCGGTATTTCCCAAGCGCATGCGCGCCACGCTGACTGGCGCCTTCATGGCCGGTGGGATGTTCGGCTCAGTGCTGGGCATGGCGCTCGGCGGCATCATCGCTGCGCACCTGGGCTGGCGCATGGCGTTCGCCGGCATGGCCCTGTTCGGCCTGGTGTTGGCCGTACTCTATCCATTGATCGTTCGTGAACGACGCATCGCGGTGCCGCGCCAGTCCAAAGCAGAGGCCAGGGCGATGGCAGCGGAGGGCAAGAGCCCCCTGGCCACGCTGTTCGCCAGTCGTTCGGTGATCTGCGCCTATGTCGGCAGTGGCCTGCAGTTGTTCGTTGGCGGCGCCATAATGGCCTGGATTCCCAGCTACCTGAACCGCTATTACCAGATGGGCACCGACCGCGCCGGCGTTACCGCGGCCGTGCTGGTGCTGATCGGCGGCACCGGAATGATCCTTTGCGGGATGCTCAGCGATCGCCTGTGCCGTAATTCGCCCGATCGCAAGATCGCCCTGGCCATCAGCTTCTGCTTGAGCAGCTGCCTGCTGCTGTCGCTGGCCTTCATGCTGCCGCCTGGTCCGCTGCAACTGGTGATGATCGCCCTCGGCATGCTGGTGGCCACCGGAACGACCGGGCCGGCCGGCGCGATGGTGGCGAACCTGACTCACTACGCCATCCACGGCACGGCATTCGCGACCCTGACGCTGGCCAATAACCTGCTCGGCCTCGCCCCCGGTCCTTTCGTGACGGGCGCCCTGGCTGACCGCTTTGGCCTGGATACGGCTTTCCAGCTGATGCCGCTGGCCAGCCTCGCGGCTGCCGTCGTGTTCTTCTATGCCAAGCGCCATTACCACAGTGATATCGAGCGGCTGAGCCCGGTGCTGGCCGTTCCTGTTGGAGCCCATTCGTGAAGCCATTGCTTATCGAAGTCGCCTTCGACTTCATCTGCCCCTGGTGCCTGATCGGCAAGCGTAACCTGGAGAGGGCACTGAAGTTGCTCGCCGCAAGTCGGCCTGGTGTGCCTGTCCGGGTCCTGTGGCGGGGTGTGCAACTGTTGCCCGATCTGCCTGCCGAAGGCGTGCCATTTGGTGAGTTCTACGCTCGCCGTCTTGGCAGCGAGGCCGCGGTGCTGGCGCGCCAGGCCCAGGTGAAGGCCGCCGCTGCGCTGGCTGGTGCTGATGTTGACTTGCACCGCATCCGTGTCATGCCGAACACGGCCAATGCCCATCGCCTGTTCGCCCGTGCCGCCGAAATCGGCACCGAAGAGCAGGTGAATGCCCTGCTGGAGCGTCTGTTCGCCGCTTACTTCCAGTCGGGTGACGACCTGGGGCAGCAGGAACTGCTGCTGCGCCTGGCGCAGTCCTGCGATTTCGATCCCCGTGACCTGGCCGATGTGCTGCACGATGACGCCACTCCGTACTCGGGTGACTTCGCGAGCCTGGGTGTCTCGGGCGTACCGGCCTTCGTCGTCGATCAGCGCTATCCGCTGGTCGGTGCCCAGCCACCCGAGATAATCCTGGCGACCTTGCTCCGCGCCATGCCAAGTCCGGAGCTGCAAGCATGACGCGGCTGGTCGAGATCCCATCGGAGAAGGTGCCAGTTGTCGGCGGTCGTAGCCTGTTCCGCCACGATGAAAAGTGTGTAGTGCTGTTCAACCTCGACGGCACGCTCTATGCCATCGACGACAGCTGCCCCCACAAAGGTGCTTCACTGTTCAGCGGCAAGCTGGATGGTCGCCTGCTGCAGTGCCCGGCACACGGCCTGCGCTTCGACCTGGCCACGGGCTGCATCCCCAATCTGTATGGGTTCGGGGTTGCCACCTATCCGGTCGAGCAGCGAGGCGAAGCCTGCTTCATCGATCTTTCCGACTCCAGACCGCAGGAGCCTTCCGCATGACTGCCACTGCAATAGCAGCCCTGGGTTCGCGCAGCCGGACGCTGATGCCGGGCTTTATCGCCAGCGCCACCGTTGCTGCCGCCGCGACTTTCCTGTCCGAGCATTACGGCGCCCCGGTGATGCTCTTCGCCCTGCTGCTGGGCATGGCGATGAACTTCCTGTCGGGTGATGGGGTGTGCAAACCGGGGATTGAATTCACCGCCCGCGAGGTCCTCCGGGTGGGCGTCGCTTTGCTCGGTATTCGCATCACCCTCGAACAAATCGCTGCCCTGGGTTGGCAGCCCGTAGCGATGGTGGTGGCGCTGGTGGTGGTGACCATCCTGGTGTCCATCGTCGCGGCTCGCGCCATGGGCTTCAACACCTTGTTCGGTCTGCTCACCGGCGGCGCCACCGCGATATGCGGTGCTTCGGCGGCCCTGGCCCTCGCGGCAGCCTTGCCCAGCCATGAGAAGAAGGAGCGGGCGACGCTGTTCACGGTCATCGGCGTGTCGGCACTGTCCACCGTGGCGATGATCCTCTACCCGATGATCGCCCAGGCGTTCGGCCTGACGCCCTTGCAAGCCGGCCTGTTCCTCGGCGGCACCATCCACGACGTCGCCCAGGTGGTCGGCGCTGGCTACAGCATGTCCCATGAGACCGGCGACAGCGCCACGGTGGTGAAGCTGATGCGGGTAGCGATGCTGCTGCCGGTGATCCTTTGCGCCGCCATGATCACTCGCGCCCGCGGGGCCGAGCCTGGCACCAAGAGACCGCCACTTTTGCCGTGGTTCGCGGTGGGATTCGTGGTCCTTGCCGCGACCAACAGCACAGGCTTGATCCCGCAAGTGGTACAGGATGCGGGTAATAGCCTGTCGCGCTGGTGCCTGGTGATCGCCATCAGTGCGCTAGGCATGAAGACCCAGCTCAAGGAGCTGGCGTCGGTCGGGATCAAGCCGATCCTGTTGATGGTGGGGGAGACCGCCTTCCTCGCCGCCCTGGTGCTCGGGATGCTGCACTGGGGCTTCTAGAACCCTGTGGTTGGGGTCATCGATGCCTTGTGAAAACAGGGCCTTCGCCGCGCTGGAACCGTTCTACCGTCGGGTTCCAGTTTGCGGCGTTTTTTTGTTGTGTGAAGGCGGAGAGGGCAGGTCTGCCCTTGGCGAATGAATGGGCTCTGTCCCTGTCAAGTGTTGCAACGGGATACATCTCTTGTAGGAGCGAGCTTGCTCGCGAAAAGGTCCTCCCACAAGGTCCTCAGCCAGGCCGTTCGTTGCTGGCAACAGCTAACGCAGACAAAGCCAATGAATTCCCCCGCCGTCACAGCAGCCTCCTTGCCGGTTGCGAAACGGATCACTCCTCCAACTTGATCTGCCGCTCGCGTCGCCAGGCTGCCGGGGCCATGCCGAATTGGCTGGTGAACCAGCGGGTGAAGGAACTGGCCACGGAGTAGCCCAGCAGGTCGGCGATGCGGCTGAGCGAGTAGCGCGGGTTTTCCATGTAGCGCAGCACCAGATCCTTGCGCACGTCGTTGATCAGGTCGGAGAAGGTCACGCCGCTGTCTTCCAGGCGGCGCTGCAGGGTGCGCACGTTCATGCCGAGGGACTGGGAGATCTGCTCGATCGTGGCGCGCCCCATGGGCAGCAGCAGGTAGATTGCCTTGCGTACGTCGGCGAGGGCGGATTGCTCGGTGGCGCCAGGCAGGGACTCGACGAAGCGCTGCGCGTATTTCGCCATGGCCGGATCGGCCAGCGGGTTCGGCTTGTCCAGGTCAGCGGCCTGGCAAACGATGCCGTTGAACTCGCTGCCGAACTCCAGCTTGCAGCCGAACAGTCGGCGGTGCACCTGCAGCTCGGGCGGAGCGTCGTGGGTGAAGTTCACGGTGAGTGGGCGCCAGTGTGCGCCGAGCAGGGCGCTACACATGCGAAACAGCACGCCGATGGCCAATTCGATGCCCTGGCGGATCGGCACCGGCGGGTCAGTGACGATCTCTTCCCGCAGGATCACCGTTTTGCCCACCTCGTCCACGTAGAGCGCAAGCGACTCGTTGAGCAGGTGGCGGTACTGCACGATGGTGTCCAGCGCATTGCGCAGGCTCGGTTGGTGCGAGAGCAGCAGACTGATCGCACCGAAGTCGGACAGTTGGCGCGATTCGGCCATGCGCAGGCCAAAGTTCGGGCAGTTGGCGGCCTGCGCGGACTCTTCCAGGAGGGTCGCTACCGCTGAGGTGGGCAGGCGCTGTTCGGGGTTTTCCAGCAGTGAAGCGCTAAGGCCCACCTGGCGCAGTTGCTGGTGGGGATTCAGACCCAGGTGCTGGGCCACTTCGAAGTAGTTGGTCAAGGCTGCTGCGCGAACCATTGTGGTCATGATGATCGCCACGCTCCTGAAGCATCCGTCCTGCCGAGCGCAGGCTCTTGGTCCTGGCTTCGGTTGTTCTTGTCATGAAAAGGCAAGTTGAGCTGACGGTTGTGTCTGCGTCATCCATACCTTGGGCGACAGGATCGCGCCCTTTTTCGTTCGACGCTACCCCAGCAGGTTATGCCAGATTGTCGGGTTGTGCCTACGCTTGAGGACACCTTTGATCCGCTCAGGCCTAGTGGCTTCGGCGGTTCACGGGGAATCCAGTGCCCTGGGCAGGGGGACGAGCGCGCCGTCAATTGTCATCAAATGCGAAGCGGCTGACGCCCAATGAAAAGCAGCTGATCCCCTGCGTCTCTACTGTTTGTCCTACAAAGTCCACCAGCACCCGATGGCGATCCCATCGACAGCTCAAGGGTAAAGACGTGAACAACAATAAAGACAGCGCAACCATCCTCATCGTCCCGGGCCTGCGCGACCACGTGGCCGAGCACTGGCAGACCCTGCTCGCCGCACGCCTGCCCAAGGTGCGTACCGTCGCGCCGCTGACCGAAGACAAACTGCGCCTCGATGCTCGGGTCGAGGCCATCCAGCGCGAGCTCGAAAGCATCGAGGGTCCGGTGATCCTGGTGGCTCACAGCGCCGGTGTGCTGATGGTCGTGCACTGGGCTGCTCGCTACGACCGCCCCATCAAGGGCGCGCTGCTGGCTACCCCGCCAGACCTCGATGCTACCTGGCCGGAAGGCTACCCGACTCCCGACTCCCTGCGTGCCAATGGCTGGTCGCCGTTGCCGCGCCAGCGGCTGCCATTTCCCAGCCTGGTGGCCGCCAGCGATAACGATCACCTCGCCAGCCTGGACGCCGTCCGTGGCATGGCGGCCGATTGGGGCGGTGCCCTGGTCGAACTCGGTGAAGTCGGCCATCTCAATCCTGCCTCCGGCTACGGCGACTGGCCGCGCGCGGAAGCACTCATCCAGATCCTGGATCACTGATCCAGGACTTCCAGAGATCGCCGGGTAGTTCGGCGGGGCCGGGCGCATCAAACCAACCGGATGCGCCCCGGCCAGGTAGCAGGAGCACGCCCGAAGGTTGCAGCAATCATTACAACAAAAAGCGGAGCCAACGCATGAACAACAAGAATCACAGTCCGAACCTGCGCAGGTGCCTGCTCGCCTCGGCTGTCCTTGCCGGGATGGGCGCGTCGTCGACCCAGGCCTTTGAACTCGATACCGGTAATCCGGACTGGGCCGTGCGCTTCGACAACACCGTCAAGTACAACTACGGCGTTCGCACCGAAAGTGCCGACAAGACCATGCTAGGCACGCCGAACAACAACGACGGCGACTACAACTTCCGCAAGTCCGGCACCAACATCACCAACCGCGTCGACCTGCTGACCGAGCTGGACGTGGTCTACCAGAACAACATGGGTTTCCGTGTCAGCGCTGCCAGCTGGTACGACAAGGCCTATGACAATGCCGGCTCCAATTCCAACCCGTTCGTCAACGGCAACGAGGACTTCTCGCGCATTGTCGGCCAGCCCAGCACCACCAACCCGGCGTTCGGCAGTCCGCACCTGAGCAACTATGCCCAGCGTTACTACAGCGGCCCGTCCGGCGAGATTCTCGACGCCTTCGTGTTCTACAGCACCGAAGTGGGCGAGGAGTCGATGTTCAGCGCCAAGGCCGGCCAGCACAACGTCTATTGGGGCGAGACCATCCTCAACCCGGTGCACGGGATCAGCTACGGCCAGTCCGGCCTGGACCTGGCCAAGCTGGCTGCCGCACCCGGTACCGAAGCCAAGGAGCTGTTCGTTCCGCGCAACCAGATTTCCGCGTCCTTCACCATCAACCCCGAACTGACCGTGGCTGCCCAGTACTTCCTTGATTGGGATGCCGCGCGCCTGCCTGAGGCGGGCACCTACTACGGCAGCTCCGACCTGGTGGGCTTCGGGGCGCAGTCCTTCCTGCTCGGCCACACCGGTGGTCCGGGCCTGGCGGGGCCGAACGGGACGCTGACCACCATTCGTCGTGGCCATGACTTCGAGCCCGACAAGCGCGGCGACTGGGGCCTGATGCTCAAGTGGTCGCCCGAATGGCTGGACGGCACCCTGGGCGCCTATTACCGCAACTCTTCGGAAATCCTCCCCCAGGCCGTGCTGGACGGTACCGGGCTGACGGCCCGCGGCGCCGCCGGCCCCATCGCCAACGTGCAAAGGTCCATCAGCACGACTAGCTATAAGTTCGCCTATGGCGACGACATCGACATCTTCGGCCTGAGCCTGTCCAAGGACATCGGCGGCATCAGCGTGGGCAGCGACCTGAACGTTCGCCACAACATGCCGCTGGCGAGCATTCCGGCGATCACCAGCGCGCCCGGTAACGGTGGCCTGGCGGCAGGCCTCGGGCTGCTCCCGCCCCGTGTCCCGGGGACCGGCGTGGTCACCGACGTGCCCCGGGACGGCGACAGCATGAGCGCCACCGGCGACACCCTGCACTGGACCGTGAACGGTTTGATGGCCATCGGCGACACGCCGCTGTTCGACGCGGCGACCCTGCTGGGCGAGCTGTATTACAGCAACCTGCTGGAGCTCGATAGCAAGAACGAGGCGCTCTACAAGGGCAAGAGCACCTACCGCGGTATTGACCAGCCCACGCGTGACAACTGGGGCCTGGCGGTCAACTTCACGCCCACCTGGTACCAGGTGTTCCCGGGCGTGGATATGAGCACTCCGATGTCGGTGAACGTCGGCCTGGACGGTGTTTCCCCGGTCCAGGGTGGCGGCGCCGAGGACACCGGCACCTATTCGGTGGGTGTCGGCGCAGCCATCTACAACCAGTACTTCGTCGACCTGAAGTACGTCGATTCCTTCGGCGATGCCGAAAAATGTGAAAACGGCGCCACTGACGGCTCCACCCCCAATGCACTGGACGCCACGCAGCGCTACACCTGCTTCGCCGGAGGTTATTCCTCCTTCTCCGGCGGCGGGGCCACCACGGAAGACCGCGGCGCGATGTACCTGACCTTCAAGACCACCTTCTGATATCCGCATTGCTCGAAAACGAGCAGGAGACCTACGAGATGAAATTCGTGAAAACTCTACTGGCGGCTTCCCTTGCGGTGGCTGTTGTTGGTTCGGTGCAAGCCGCCGTTTCCCCCGCAGAAGCCGCAAAGCTGGGCAGCAGCCTGACCCTGGTGGGGGCCGAGAAGGGCGCCAGCGCCGATGGTTCGATCCCCGCCTATGAGGGCGGCCTGACCACCGCTCCGGCCAACTTCAAGGCTGGCGACAGCATGCGCCCGGACCCCTTCGCCAGTGAGAAGCCGGTGCTGGTGATCGACGGCAAGAACGTCGAGCAGTACAAGGGCATGCTCAGCGCCACGACCGTGGAATTGGCCAAGCGTTATCCCAGCTTCCGCGTCGATGTCTACCCGACCCACCGCACCGTGGCCATGCCCCAGGGCGTGCTGGACAACAGCCAGAAGAATGCCACCGGCGCCAAGTCCACCAATGGCGGCCTGGCCATCGAGAACGTGCTGCCGGGCGTACCTTTCCCGATCCCGCAATCGGGTAGCGAAGCCATGTGGAACTTCCTGCTGCGCTACCAGGGCGTGACCATCAACTCCAAGTACGACTCCTGGAACGTCGATGCCGCGGGCGTGGCGACCCTGGCCACCACCGGCATGGCGTTCATCAACTATCCGATCTACGAGGACCTGTCGAAGACCATCGACAGCTCGGGTGTCTACTACCAGATGAAGCTGCAATACACCGGCCCGGCTCGCCGCGCTGGCGAGGCGATCATGCTCAAGGACGCTGCCAATGCCGTGGAGCAGCCGCGCCGCGCCTGGCAATACTTGCCCGGCCAGCGCCGCGTAAAGCTGGCGCCGAACCTGGCCTACGACACGCCTAACCCGGGCACCGCTGGCGCCGGTACCTACGACGACGTATTCGTCTTCAACGGTGCGCTGGATCGCTACGACTGGAAGCTGGTGGGCAAGCAGGACATGGTCGTGCCCTACAACACCTACAAGCTGACCTATGCCCAGGACCCGAAGGCACTGACCACGCCCAACCACCTGGCGCCTGATTACGTGCGTTGGGAGAAGCACCGCGTCTGGGTCGTGGAAGGCACGCTCAAGTCGGGCGCCCGTCACATCTACGCCAAACGTCGCTTCTACCTCGACGAGGACAGCTGGGTGGCCCTTGCCTCCGATCAGTACGACGCGCGTGGCCAGCTCTATCGCGGCTCCTTCGCCTTCCTCAGCCAGAGCTATGACAAGCAGGTCCCGGACTCCACGCCGTTCATGATCTACGACCTGGTTGGCAACTCCTACAACATCAACGGCGTGGTTGGCCCGTACGGCGGCATCCGCTACATCGACCCGCTGGGCAAGGCCCAGTGGTCCGCCGAGTCCCTGGCCGGCGCCGGCATTCGCTGATCCAGCCTGGCCGCCGCCCTGAACCACGGGGCGGCGGCTCCGCTTTCGAGGTAGCCTTATGTTGTTTAGCAAACGGATCGCCCTGGCCGCACTTGCCTTGGCATTGCCTGCAGGCATCAGCCAGGCTGCGCCCTTCATCGACGTGCTGGACCTGCCGGCCCAGCGCAGCGAACTGGCCGCCAGCAACCCGCTGCTCGACCTGGCCGAGGCCGGTAAGCGCCTGGTCGCGGTGGGGCAGCGTGGACATATCCTTTATTCCGATGACGGCGGCAAGACCTGGAGCCAGGCCAGCGTGCCGGTCAGTTCGGACCTGACCGCCGTCCACTTTGCCACGCCAACCCTGGGTTGGGCCGTGGGACATGATGGCGTGGTGCTGCACAGCAGTGATGGTGGCAGGACTTGGACGAAGCAGCTCGACGGCCGCCAACTGGGTCGCCTGATGCTGGACGCCTATGCCAACCATCCCGACGCCGAGCGCTGGCTGGAAGAGGCGCGCCGCATCGAAAGCGAGGGTGCGGACAAGCCCTTCCTCGACGTCTGGTTCGAAGATGAGCGTAATGGCTTCATCGTCGGCGCCTTTAACCTGATCTTCCGCACCCGCGACGGCGGACAAAGCTGGGAGCCCTGGACCGATCGCACTGATAACCCCAGTGCTTTTCACCTCAACGCGATCGGCTACGACGGCCGTGACCTGTTCGTGGTCGGCGAGCAGGGCCTGGTGCTGCGCCTGAACCCGGCGAGCGAACGGTTCGAGGCGCTGACCTCGCCGTACCAGGGCTCGTTCTTCGGCGTTATCGGCCAGCCGGGTTCCGTGCTGGTCTACGGCCTGCGCGGCCATGTGTTCCGCAGCACTGACGGCGGCGCCAACTGGGTGCAAGTGAATACCGGCTTGCCGGTGAGCATCACCGCGTCCGCTCGCGACGCGTCCGGCCATCTCTACCTGCTCAGCCAGGCTGGCCACACCCTGCGCAGCCTCGATGGCGGCGCGAGCTTCCAGGCCGTTGAGACGGGCCCGCTAGTGCCGGTTTCCGGCGCCGTGGCACAGGCTGAGACCGGCCTGGTGCTGGCCGGCAACCGTGGCTTGAGCCTGCGGGCGCTGGCTCCTGCCCAACAAGAATAAAGAGAGGCGAACCCATCATGGGTGGCATGAAAGAAGGCGTGATACCGGTGATCCAAGATCTGAACGACTTCGACGTGCACAGCGGTAATTTGCTGGAGCGCATCGTTTTCAACAACCGCCTGCCGTTCGTGATCGGCATCCTGCTGATGACGCTGGTGCTGGGCTACATGGCGATCACCCGCCTGGAGCTGCGCCCCAGCTTCGAAAAGATGATTCCCCAGGGGCACCCCTACATCCAGAATTTCCTGGAGAACCGCAAATCCCTGCGCGGCCTGGGCAACAGCGTTCGTGTCGTGGTGGAGAGCACCCAGGGCGACATCTTCGACCCGGACTACCTCGATGCGCTCAAACAGGTGCATGACGAGCTGTTCCTCACCCAGGGCGTCGATCGTGCCTGGATGAAGTCGCTCTGGGCGCCAGGCGTGCGCTGGACCGAAGTCACCGAGGAAGGTTTCCAGGGCGGCCCGGTGATGCCCGATAGCTACGACGGCTCACCGGCGAGTATCGAACAGCTGCGGCAGAACATCGCCCGCGCCGGCATCGTCGGCAGCCTGGTGGCCAACGACTTCAAATCCACCATGCTGGTGATCCCGCTGCTTGACCAGGCCGCGGCCGGGGCCAAGGGCGTGGACTACCACCAGTTCTCGCGCACCCTGGAAGACAAGTTCCGCCTGCGCTTCGAATACGCCGGTGACACAGCGGCGCAAGCCTCTGGCGAGGAAGGGCAGGGCAAGATCAAGGTCCGCGTGATCGGCTTCGCCAAGCTGGTGGGCGATCTCATCGACGGCCTCATCCGCGTGATGATGTTCTTCGGCCTGGCCGTGGTGACCGCTTTCTTCATCATCCTGGCCTACACCCGCTGTCTGCGCAGCAGCCTGCTGGTGATCTTCTGCTCGCTGCTGGCGGTGGTCTGGCAATTGGGAATCGTCGCCTGGCTCGGCTACGCCATCGACCCGTATTCGATCCTGGTGCCGTTCCTGATCTTCGCCATCGGCGTGTCCCATGCCACGCAGAAGATGAACGGCATCATGCAGGACATCGGCCGCGGCACCCACCGCCAGGTGGCTGCGCGCAACACCTTCCGCCGGCTGTTCCTCGCCGGGGTCACGGCGCTGCTGGCCGACGCCGTGGGCTTCGCCGTGCTGTTGCTGATCGACATCCCAGTGATCCAGGACCTGGCCATCACCGCCAGCATTGGCGTTGCCATGCTGATCTTCACCTCGTTGCTGTTGATGCCGGTGGCGCTGTCCTACGTCGGCGTCGGCGCCAAGGCCGCTGAGCGCGCGCTGCGGATCGACTCCAACGCCGCCGCGCACCGGGGCTTCGGGCGCATCTGGGACTTCCTCGACCGCTTCACCGAGCGGCGCTGGGCCCTGACTGCGGTGGTCGTGGCTGGCCTCATGGGCGTGGCCGGCTTCGTGGTCAGTCTGCAACTACAGATCGGTGACCTCGATGCCGGTGCGCCGGAGCTGCGTGCGGACTCGCGCTACAACCGTGACAATGCCTACATCACCGGACACTACGCGCTGTCCAGCGACCTGTTCGCGGTGATGGTCAAGACCCCGGCCGAAGGCTGCCTCAACTACCAGACCCTGGTGCAGGCCGATCGCCTGGCCTGGGCCCTGCAGCAGCATCCGAACGTGCAGACCACGGTGTCTCTGACCAATGCCGTGCGGCAGATCACGGCCGGAACCTATGAGGGCAACCCCAAGTTCCTCAGCCTGCAGCGCAACCAGGACGTACTCAACTACGCCGCCCAGCAGGCCTCGGTGAACACGCCGGAGCTGTTCAATACCGACTGCTCGGTGATGCCGGTGATCGCCTACCTCAAGGACCATAAGGCCCAGACGCTGGCGGAAGTGTCCGCCATCGCCGAGCGCTTCGTCGCCGACAACAGCGAGCCGGACCGCCAGTTCCTCCTCGCTGCGGGCACGGCCGGCATCGAGGCCGCCACCAACAGCGTGGTGCACTCGGCCAACCGCACCATGCTGTTCTACGTTTACCTGGCGGTGACGGTGTTCTGCCTGATCACCTTCCGCAGCTGGCGGGCGACGCTGGTGGCCGTCCTGCCGCTGGTCCTCACCTCGGTGCTGTGCGAGGCGCTGATGGTGGCCATGGGCATTGGCGTGAAGGTGGCGACCCTGCCGGTGATCGCCCTGGGCGTGGGTATTGGCGTGGACTACGCACTCTACCTGCTCAGCGTGCAGCTGCAGTACCAGCGCGAGGGTCTGTCGCTGTCGGCCGCCTACAAGAAGGCCGTGGCCTTCACCGGCCGGGTGGTGGCATTGGTGGGCATCACCCTGGCAGCGGGCGTGATCACCTGGGCCTGGTCGCCGATCAAGTTCCAGGCCGACATGGGCATCCTGCTGACCTTCATGTTCATCTGGAACATGCTCGGCGCGCTGATCCTGATCCCCGCGCTGTCCTACTTCTTCCTGCGCGAGCGCCGGGTAGAGCCCGAAGTGCTGTAGGAAAGGGACAAGTCCCAACCGCCCCTCTCCCCTTGGGAGAGGGGCCAGGGCGGGCCGCGTTCGGATGAGGGATGATTACCCCGCCGCGCGGCAGCTCAGACCACCACTGCCGTGCCGCTGACGCTCACCATCAGCATGCTGCCGTTCTGGCCCACCACCTCATAGTCGATATCGATACCGACCACGGCATTGGCTCCCTGCTTTTCCGCGTTCTCCTTCAATTCCTCGAAAGCGATCTCCCGCGCGCGGGCCAGTTCCTTCTCATACGCACCGGAACGCCCGCCGATGATGTCGCGGATGCCGGCAAACAGATCACGGAACACATTGGCGCCGAGAATGGCTTCGCCGCAGACGATACCGCGGTACTCACGGATGGCCTTGCCTTCGAGGGTGGGAGTGGTGGAGAGAATCATGGCGCGCTCCTGGCTGTTCAAAGAGGGTTGAAGCATAGCCCCACTACAGGGCGAGGGGCGGAATCCCGAACCAGGATGAGCCAAGACGCTCCAAAGCGTATTCTTTTAGCACTCGCCACCGGGCGAGGTGGTCAGGTCGGTAACCACTGTTGATGATTTTGTTGTTGTAATAACAAAATATTTTGCTGTGATCTGTGGTTTTTTACCCTTCATGGTCGTATTTTGTTCGGCATTAAAACAAAATCATCCGCTATCTGGAGTCGATTCCATGCATCCCCGCGTCCTTGAGGTAACCGAGCGCCTGATCGAGCGCAGCCGCGCGACCCGCGAGCGCTATCTGGCGATGATCCATCAGGCGGCCAGCGAGGGGCCGCAACGCGGCAAGCTGCAATGCGCCAACTTTGCCCACGGCGTGGCCGGTTGCGGCGGGGGCGACAAGCAGCGCCTGCGCCTGATGGACGCGGCCAACGTGGCCATTGTCACCGCCTACAACGACATGCTCTCGGCGCACCAGCCCTACGAGCACTACCCGGAACGGATCAGGCAGGCGCTGCGCGATATCGGCTCGGTGGGCCAGGTGGCGGGTG
>NZ_JAGTIS010000032.1 GCF_018704125.1 Metapseudomonas boanensis
AGCAAATACAAGGAAACCGCCCGCGGTGGCCTCGCCGTGAACATCATCGAATGCTGATACCTCCCCTCTCCCATTGGGAGAGGGGCCGGGAGTGAAGGCCAGCCCAGTCTCGCTCCCGGCATCCCTCGTCCGGCCCAAGGGCCACCTTCTCCCAGGGGGGGAAGGGAACAACCAGTTCGGAGCTTATGCATGACCACTGAAATCCTCGCCAAAACCCCGCTGCACGCCCTGCACCTCGAACTCGGCGCGCGCATGGTGCCTTTCGCCGGCTACGACATGCCGGTGCAGTACCCGCTCGGCGTGCTCAAGGAGCACCTGCACACCCGCGAGCAGGCCGGCCTGTTCGACGTGTCGCACATGGGCCAGATCATCCTGCGTGGCGAGCATGCTGCCCGGGCCCTGGAAAGCCTGGTACCGGTCGACATCATCGACCTGCCAGCAGGCATGCAGCGCTATGCCATGTTCACCGACGAGCACGGCGGCATCCTCGACGACCTGATGGTGGCCAATGCGGGCGATCACCTGGTCCTGGTAGTCAACGCCGCCTGCAAGGAACAGGATTTGGACCACCTGCGCCAGTTCATCGGCGAGCAGTGCCAGATCGAATCCTTGTTCGAAACCCGCGCGCTGCTGGCCCTGCAAGGGCCGAAGGCCGCCGAGGTACTGGGCCGCCTGGCACCAGAAGTGAAGGCCATGACCTTCATGCAGTTCGCCAGCGTGCGCCTGCAAGGGGTCGACTGCTATGTCAGCCGCTCCGGCTACACCGGTGAGGACGGCTACGAGATTTCCGTGCCGGTCGAGCAGGCCGAAGCCCTCGCCCGCGCGCTGTTGGCCGAGCCGGAAGTGCAGGCCATCGGCCTTGGCGCCCGTGACTCGCTGCGCCTGGAAGCCGGCCTGTGCCTCTATGGCCATGACATGAGCACCGCCACCACGCCGATCGAGGCCAGCCTGGGCTGGGCCATCTCCAAGGCGCGCCGCATCGACGGCCTGCGTGCCGGCAACTTCCCTGGCGCCGGAAAAATCTTCGAACAACAACGCGAAGGCGTCGCCAGCAAGCGTGTCGGCCTGCTCCCCCTGGAGCGCGTGCCGGTTCGTGAAGGCGCGGAAATCGTCGACGCCGCCGGTACCGTCATCGGTCGTGTCAGCAGTGGCGGCTTCGGCCCCAGCCTGGGCGCGCCGGTGGCCATGGGTTACGTGCAAACTGCCCATGCGGCGCTTGACACCGAAGTCTGGGCCATGGTGCGCGGCAAGCGCATCCCCATGAAAGTCGCCAAGACTCCCTTCGTGCCGCAGCGTTACTACCGCGGCTAATCAAGAACCCCTCGACTGCCCTGCCACGCGCGGGGCCTTTACAAGGGTGAAGGCGAGAGCCTTTGCCCTTTTCTTTATTCGGGGGATGCCGTTCGAAATCAGACACACAACTTCAAAAACTCTCCCTAAGCCACTGAATCAAAAGCCCCCACCTCTTTAATCATCACGACACAATCCCGTCATCAATCAGTCACTCGCCGCAGGCAGATTCTCTGCTCCACATTCCTGGGGAGGACCTGCAATGAACAAGAAGACCCTGATCAAACCGATCGCCACAGCCCTGCTCGCCGCCGCACTGAGCGCCTGCAGCAACCAGGCTCCCGCGCCCGCCAAAGCTGCATCGCTGGACAACGAAGACTGGTACCAGATTCGCTCCGAGAAGGAACTGTTCCTGTTCGACGACTACGCCGCCTACCGTGACTTTGCCAATAGCGGCGAGGCAGCGGCAAAAGTGAGCACTGGCAAACAGGATGGGTTTGGCCGTGACATCGTTCTGGTGCCCAAGTCCGGCGACCAGGGCAAGGACGTGAATACGCTGTCCGTCAAGCGCTTCCTCGACGTCAGCCTGCCGCCGGCACAACCTTTCTACGGCGAGCTGCGCGACGAGGAAGGCATCATCTATGTGTTCAGCCGCTACGGCGACATGATGGACATGTACAAGATCGGTGAACCCACCTTCAGCTACGTCGATATCGGCGGCGGTCCGAACGGCGAGCGCGTGGTCTACGTCCTGGCCAAGGAAGAGCCGAAGCCGGAGAAGCAGATCGCCCTCTTCCGCTCCAAGTACGGCAAGTGAAAGCAGCAAGGGCCAGCAGGGTATAGCCGTTATCGTGACAGGCCTTCCGAGTGCGTCCGGGACCCCCATCTCCCGGGCGGCTCACTCCCGCTCCAGAGCCCCCTACCGCCTGCCGCCCAATCCCTGCCGCACGTCTTCGAGACATATCTAGTTACACTTGCCGCCATCCCTAGTGCCATGCCCTGCCGAGAAGAGAAATCGACGAATAATTGTCATTTCGCCAATTGCACCCCCTAACTTGACGGTCTTTAGTCGAATTATTGGCGAGTTGGCCGTTTTGCTGGTCCTTTAGCGGCCCGTCAAATGTGTGAGCGGCGGGGAGGAAAAGCCTTGGAGCACAGCATCCAGGGCGAGCTGCTCATGCTGATTGGCTTTCGGGGAGGTGGAGCACATCCATGAAAGGCAAGACTGCTGGACCGATTGACGACAATAACGATAAGCAGACAGACGATGCGCGGCGCTCATTCCTCAAGCTTTCCGCCGCAACGATTGCCGCGCCAGCGATCATTTCTGCCAGCACCAGTTTCGCGGGTGACGATGATGATGAAAGCACGGCCCCGCTGCTACCCCCGAGCCCAGCCACTATTCCCTGGGTCATGGAGTTGCCAAAGGCCATCGTGCCACTGGCCGGCACCACGACCCTGACGCCGGCGCCAACGCAAACGGCCAACACCGCCGGCGGCGAAGCCGGGCGAGCACCGCATCAATATTGGAACAAGTTCTTTTCGTACGCGGAGTACTACGAACTGCATGCCGTAGAACGTCCCAACTGGGTCTTCAATCCGGCTTATCCTCCCCAGCCTGTTTGGGTCTATCGAGGAAGCAACACGCCCGACAAAGAGTTCAGCGCGACGGTCATGGCCCATTACGGCAAGCCAGTGCTTTGCCGCATCTACAACGACCTGCCGCAAAATCATGTCGGCTTCGGCACTCCCGAGATATCGACGCACCTGCACAACCTGCATTGCGGTTCCGAAAGCGATGGTTTCCCGGGTGACTACTACAGCCCGAACAAGGCTGGCCCGACGCTGACCACCAAAGGCAAGTTCAAGGATCTCCTGTACCCCAACGTATACGCCGGGTTTGAGAGCTTGCAGGACAACATCGGCGACTACCGCGAGGCTCTAGGGACACTCTTCTATCACGACCACACGCTGGACTTCACATCTGCCAACGTCTATCGGGGTTTAGTGGGCTTCTACCTGCTGTACGACCATCTGGACTCGGGCGATGAGGCCGACCCTACACCCGGCGCCCTTCGGTTGCCCAGCCATCCGTACGACTACCCGCTAGCGTTTGCCGACCGCCGTTTCGATGCCGCTGGAAAACTCTACTACGACCAAGTCAACCCTGAAGGCGTGCTCGGCGACAAGGTGATGGTCAATGGCATGATCGAACCCGTGCTCAAAGTTGCCAGGCGCCGTTATCGCTTCCGTTTCCTCAATGCCGGGCCGAGCCGTTTCTACGCCTTTTCCCTGGTCAACGGGAGCAACGTCAAACAAACATTCACCTACATCGCCAACGACGGCAACCTGCTACCCAAGCCACTGTTGAATCAGAACATCGTGACCCTCGGTGTGGCAGAGCGTGCCGATATCGTGGTCGACTTCTCCAAATACCTGGTGGGTACCACGCTGTATCTGGTCAACCGGATGCGCCAGGAAGAGACGCGCGGGCCCAAAGACATCCGCGACACTGGCGTGCGAGTGCTGAAGATCGTGGTCGATCGCTGGCCTACCAGCCAGGACCTGAGCATGGTGCCAGCCAACCTGCGGCCCCTGCCAACCTACACCGCAGCCCAAGTCGCCGCAGCCCCGGTTCGACGATTCATCTTCGATCGGTCCAACAACATGTGGGCCATCAATGGACAGTTCGTCAATGTTACTGGGCCGCGCTTCAGCATACCCAAGGGGGGCTTCGAGGTCTGGGAGTTGGTCAACATCAATGATGGCTGGTCCCACCCTATCCATATTCACCTTGAGGAAGGCCGAATCCTCTCGCGAGTCCGCAATGGCCAACAACTTCCCATTCCGGCCTACGAGCAAGGCCGCAAGGATGTCTATGTCATTCATGAGAATGAAACCGTTCGGATCCTCATCCGCTTCCGTGATTACGTCGGCAAATACGTCATGCACTGCCACAACCTGATCCATGAAGACCACGCGATGATGCTGCGCTTCGACGTCGTACAGGCCTGAGCCATGCCCCGGGCAGCCGGGGCCGGAGAGATTGAGATGAACACTCGTAGAAACCTGCTCGGCGGCCTGGGAGTTGGCGCACTGGGCCTTTTGGCCCTGGGCGCGTACGGCAGAACCAACGAGCGTGAAAGCCGCCAGCGTACCCTCGGCGACAAGTTCCCGAATGTCCCGGTGTTCACCCATGAAGGGAAGAAGGTGAGCTTTTATGATGACCTGATCCGTGGCAAGGTGGTCGTGCTCAACATGATGTACACGAGCTGCGGAAACACCTGCCCCACCGCCACCGCCAACCTGCGCCGGGTCCAGCAACTGCTGGGCGACCGCCTGGGGCGGGACGTCTTCATGTATTCGATCACGCTGCAGCCGGAGCTGGACCAGCCCCGCCACCTGAAGGAATACATCGACAAGTTCCGCATCGGGCCCGGCTGGCAGTTCCTCACTGGAGCGCCGGAAGATATCCGGGCCTTACGCTACAGCCTCGGCTTCTATGACGTCGAGCCGGAAGTGGACAGCAACCAGCTCACCCACACCGGCATGGTGCGTATCGGCAACGAACCCATCGACCGCTGGACCATGGCACCGGCCCTCACGGAGCCTGACCACATCATGTCCGCCATCAACCACGTCGACCTGCGTGTGGACCATGCTGCCTGGCCGAATCCACCGAAGGACGCCAACGCCTGAGCCAACTTGCCTGCCCAGGTTTACACCTGGACAGGCAAACTGGCGACTCGACCACGTTCGACATCAACCTTGCCGAGCAGAGCCAGACCGAGCACGAAGTAGAGGCCGCAAATCAGGATAGCCAGGCGGTGGTCGTTGTTCGTCACCCAGGTCACCAGCCCGTATGTGGGCGGCCCGATGATCGCCGACACCCCAACGGCGGCGTTCCACAGCCCGTAGAACTCGGCCCGCCGCGTTTCCGGGGCGAGATAACCGACCAGTGCACGCCCCGCCGACTGGCTCGCGCCCATGCACAGCCCAGCGATATTGGCCGCTAGCCAGAATGCCGCAACCGTCGTGGACAGCGCGGCGATCGAAACCATCAACACCCATCCGACCAGGGTGAAAGCCAGGGCCCGGCGATGACCAAGCCGATCCTGTGCATAGCCGAAGGCGAAAGCACCGATGGAAGAGGTGACGTTGACCAGAAGAATCAGCAGCATCGTCTGGGTCACCGTGAAGTTCATCACTTCCTGGGCATAGATGGCCGCAAGGGCGATCACCACCGCAATGCCCGCCTGGTAGCACAAGCCGCATGCCAGCAGCCAGCCGAAGTCCCGAAAGCGATGAATGTTCCGCAAGGTCTCCCACATTCGCCGAATCGACTGACCCAGCGCCCCGGTCGCCGCGATGCCCGATTGCGGCCGGGCGCGTTCCTTGAGCCAGATGAACATGGGAATGGCGGCCAGTCCGTAGACCAGCGCCACGATCAGCATGGTAATGGGTACGTAGGCCTCGGCCGGCTCACCCCGCCCCTGGGCGGAGGTCACATAGCCCAGGCACAAGCCCAGGGAGAACAGCCCTCCCAGGTAGCCAAAACTCCAGCCCCAGCCGGAAACCTTGCCCAACGCGCTCGATTTGGCCAGCTCGGGCAGGAAGGCACTGTTGAGCGCCACACCCGCCTGGAACAACAGGTTCGAGACGATCACCGCAGCCATCGCGACGGCAACATCTCCCGGGCCGGCCAAGGCGAGCGCAGCCGTGGCCAGGACGCACCCGCAGGTGACCACGGCCAGCACTTCCTTCTTGCGGGCGTGCACGTCGGCATATGACCCCAGCACAGGGAGCAGGAAAAACACCAGAATGCTGGAGAACCCGACCGCCAGGGTCCAGAGCAAGGTTGGAAAGCTCAGGTCGCGAGCCACAACCCCCACGAAGTAAGCATTGAACACTGCCGTCAGGACGACGGTGGTGTATCCGGAATTGGCAAAATCGTAGGTCGCCCACGCCAACACCTCACGACGCGGAACGCCCTCGTTGAGCGCATTTTTATCGAAGATCGGCACCTGTCCCCTCCCCCAAAGCCCCTGATCAAATCAGTTCGGGGCCTGCAGCCCCGGCTTTCCAGCCCCATCAGGACGACCGGCAACTGGATACTAGTCACTACCGATGACAGGCGCAGGTGCAATCTAGGGGTCCGTGGCGTTCTGCGGTATTATGCGCGCCCTTGGCCCAAACCCGGGCCGGCGATTCACGGCAAGCACAGCATGACCACCGAAGACCAACTCATTCCGCAGAACCCGGCGACCGAGGCCGAAGGCGAATCCACCGCCCCCGCACCCGCCGCCAAGAAACAGAACGCCCCTTGGTACCAGGGCTTCAAGTCCCACGACCGCGGACAACGTCCCGGCCCCGCGCCACGCGGCACCCGCCGCTCGATGGGCAAGCGCTGACTCACCGAGCCAGCCCTTCGCAGCGCCGGGCGCGTCCAGGCGCTGCGGATATACCCCGTTTTTACTGCTTGACCAGGTTCAGGCGCTTGTCGGTAAAGACGCAGATCACGCCGGCCTCGTTGTACATCACCGGATGGTTGAAGTCGCAGTAGGCCGCTGCCACGCTAAGCGGCAATTGTGGATTGCCCGCTCGTGCTGCCTTGAACCAGGACATTTGGCCGGCCTTGCACAGCTTCGCCTCAGCATCGGTGGTGTAGGTGCAAAGCATTGCCTGATCGACTTCAGATCCCTGCTGCAGGCAACCTGTCAAAGGCAGAGCCAGTAGAGCGGCCAGAGTGAGTTTCGTGCTGATCTTCATGAAGTGACTCCGTGTACCAAGGGCAACCCAGCGGGAACTGCCGGACCAGGGGGACACTGACAGGCTGACCGCCCAATGTCCCGCCAGTCAGCTGCAGATAGCCCCATTTGAACAATTGGGTCTTTCCCAGTTCCGTACTTTCCTCACGACTTTCGTGATTTGGATCGCATCCACGACCTTCAGCAAGCTGCCGTCGCCGGATCGTCCAAGGTCTATAGTCCTTTGACGTCTCCCCTACGTTTTCCGCCAACGGAGCTTCGTCATGGACACCAGCCAGCACAACCTCGGCACCCTTTTCCAACAGCTTGGATTGGCCTCCAGCAAGGCCGAGATCGATGAGTTCATTGCCAGCCATCGTCTCACCGCAGGCCTGGCCGTAGCCGATGCCCCCTTCTGGACCCCTGCCCAGGCCACCTTCCTGCGCGAGGCCTTGCAGGAGGATTCGGACTGGGCAGAAGAGGTCGATGAGCTGGCGATGCTGCTATCCAAGTAGATCCCGCCACCTCCTCCAGGCCCACCGGCGGCAGCCCCGGACTGAAGTCCGGGCTGCGGTCTGTAGGGTGGGCCAGCGGCGCTCCGCGAGCACCGAGAAGCCCCACAACCGCTGCACCTGGGCGCAATCGATTCCAGTGATGGCCACCATCAGGCCGAATCAATTTTCTCCTCGACTCCCTGCCGGCAATCTAGCGCCATCGGCCATTCGGCCAACAGGTTCGAGGCAACCGACATGTCCGCCGACCAGAAGCTTGCTGAACAGCTGTACCAGGTCACCCACGTGACCGTGGACGACTTGCGCCTGCGCTTCGAGACCGAAGTGGCGGTAAGCCTGGAGGACGGCAGCCTGGCAGTTCGCCAGGCGCCTACGCCAATCGCCGAACGCAAGGCCCTGCGGGAGCTGATCTGCGGCGAGGCCAGCTGATCTCACCGCAGAGCCCGTCACACCTTGAGTTGCCGGGGGAACGGGAGCGTATGAAGCCTCTGACCGACCGCCGCGTGCAAGGCGTTGGCCACGGCTGGTGCAATCGGCGGAACACCCGGCTCACCCACGCCCGTGGGCGCCTCGGCTGATGGCACGATGTGCACCTCCACCGCCGGCATTTCGTTGATCCTGAGTACCTGGAAGTCGTGGAAGTTCGACTGCTGGACCACGCCATCCTTCAGCGTGATGGCACCGTGCAGCGCCGCTGCCAAGCCAAAGCCGATACCACCTTCCATCTGCGCCTTGATCACATCAGGGTTGATCGCCAGGCCGCAATCCACAGCGCACACCACGCGATCCACCTTGTAGCTGCCGTCAGATTTGACCGTCACCTCCGCGACCTGGGCCACGAACGACCCGAAAGACTCATGCACGGCGATGCCGCGACCGCGCTTCTCCCCGGCAGTGCCAGGTGCCAGCGGCGTATTCCAGCCTGCCTTCTGCGCGGCCAACTCCAGGGTCGCACGGTGGCGCGGGTGCTTCGCCAGCAACGCGTGGCGGTACTCGTATGGGTCCTTCCCGGCCTCCGATGCCGCCGTGTCGATCAGTACCTCGGCCGCATAGGCGGTGTGCGTATGCCCGACGGAGCGCCACCACTGAATGGGCACACCGATATCCTCGGGCGTGTGCAGCTCCACCTGAAGGTTGGGCACCTCATAGGAGAGGTTCGACAGTCCCTCCACCGAGGTATGGTCGACACCGTCCTTGACCAGCCCCCCCTCGAACACCGTGCCTTTGCCGATGGACTGGCCCACCAGGCGATGGTGCCAGGCCTGGAGCATGCCCTGCTCATCCAGTGCCAGTCGCGCACGATGCACGTAGACCGGCCGGTAATAACCGGCGCGGGTATCGTCCTCGCGGGTCCATACCAGTTTCACCGGCGCGTCGTGGCCCTTGGCCCGCGCCGCTTTGGTGATCGCAACGGCCTCCAGCAGGTAGTCCGACTGCGGGCTGGCGCGGCGACCGAAGCTACCGCCGGCATACAGCTGGGTCAGGCTGACCTTCTCCACCGGAATGTCCAGGTACTTGGCGATGCTCAGTTGGTCTGCGGTCTGCAATTGCTCACCATTCCAGACTTCGCATTGGCCATCGGAAACCTTGACCAGGCAATTCATCGGCTCCATCGCCGCGTGTGCCAGGTAGGGGAACTCGAAATCGGCTTCGATCACCTTGGCTGGCTCTGCAAGAGCGGCGTTGGCATCTCCGCGCTTCGCTGCAAGCAACCCCTCCTTGCTCAGGGCCTCACGATAGCGGACCAGGATCTCCTCGCTGCCCAAGCGAAACGTCTTGCTCTCGTCCCACTCCACCACTAACGCATCGCGCCCTTGGCGCGCGGCCCAGGTATTTTTCGCCAGCACCGCCACTCCGGTACGCCCATGCGGTGTGTCGGTGAATTGGACCACTTCCACGACACCCGGCACTGCCTTGGCCTTGGCGGCATCCACGGCCTTTGGCACGCCACCGAAACGCGGCGGGTAGGCAACTACGGCCACCAGCATGCCAGGCAGCTTGATGTCCTGGGTGAAGATGGCGCTGCCGTCGGTTTTGTCCACACTGTCCTTGCGACTGAGCTGGGCCCTGCCGATCAGCTTGAAGTCCTTTGGGTCCTTCAGTTTCACATCGGTCGGGATGGGTTGTTTGGCCGCGCCATCGGCCAGCTCGCCAAACCCGGACTTGCGACCAGAGCCCGAATGGCTGACCACACCCTGACTGACCTCAATGCTGTCGACCGGCACCTGCCACTCTTTGGCGGCAGCCGCGACCAGCATCGCGCGGGCACTGGCACCTGCCTTGCGCATCTGCTCGAAAGAGTTGGCCATGGCGGAACTGCCGCCAGTCCCTTGCATGGTGCCGAAAGCCAGATTCTTGTAGAGCGCCGCATCAGCAGGCGCGCCTTCCACCCGCACCTGTGCCCAATCGGCATCCAGCTCTTCGGCCAGCAAGGTTGCCAGCCCGGTATAACTGCCCTGCCCCATCTCCAGGTGCTTGGCCAGGACGGTGACGCGGCCATCATTGCCGATGCGCACGAAAGCATTTGGCACAAAGCCCTCCGGCGCGGCCAGTGCTTCCCCACCATGCATCAGCGGCGCGAAGAACACCCCCAGGGCTAGCCCACCACTGCCCTGCAGGAACGCACGCCGGCTGACATTGAGAATTCCATTGCCCGCCACTGATTCACGCTCGAACTTGCCCATGACGATTCTCCTTAAGCCAGCGTGCTGGCGGCTTCATGAATGGCGGCACGAATCCGCACATAGGTGGCACAGCGGCAGATGTTGCCGCCCATGGCCGCGTCGATGTCAGCATCGCTCGGTGCACGGTTCGCCTTGAGCAAGGCCGTGGCGGACATGATCTGCCCGGACTGGCAGTAACCGCACTGCACCACATCGAGCTTGCGCCAGGCCGCCTGGACCGCCGCACCCACCGGATCCTGGCCAACGCCTTCGATGGTGGTGACTTTTTTGCCCACCACGGCCGATAGCGGGGTGATGCAGGCCCGCGTTGGCTGGCCTTCCACGTGCACCGTGCAGGCGCCACACAGCGCCATGCCGCAGCCGTACTTGGTACCGGTGAGTTCTGCGACATCACGCAGCGCCCACAGCAGGGGCATATCCGCTGGAGTGTCGAGTTCGTGGTCCTTGCCATTCAGGTTCAGGGTAATCATCAGGCGTCCAACCTCTGTCGGGATGGCTACAGTTCGCCGGCCGGACGAACCTGGCTCGGCACGGTTTTTTCCAAGCTAGTCGGATCTTCGCCGCCGATTGGCGCAACCGGCGGAGCGTTTCAGGCGCTCTGGCGCAATCGCGCGATATCGCGCATCGGCGGCGCGCCGAACACCCGGCTGTATTCGCGGCTGAACTGCGACGGGCTCTCGTATCCCACGCGGCTACCGGCGCTGGCGGCATCCAGGGCCTCCACCAGCATCAACCGGCGTGCCTCCTGCAGGCGCAGTTGTTTCTGGAATTGCAGCGGGCTCATGGCCGTCAAAGCCTTGAAATGATGGTGGAGCGACGACGTGCTCATGTTCACCTCGCTGGCCAGACGTTCGATCTGCAGGGGCTGGTGGAAGTTCTGCCGGAGCCAGTTGACCGCCCGACTGACGCGGTGCCCCTGCGTGCCACTGCTGGCGATCTGGCGCAACTGTGCACACTGCTCGCCGCGTAGCAGGCGGTAGAGGATTTCCCGGCGAATGAGCGGCAGCAGCGCAGGAATATCTTCAGGGTTGTCCAGCAGACGCAGCATCCGCAGTACGGCATCCTGCAAGGGAGCGCCCAGACCGCTCACGGCCATGCCGCGCGGACAGCCCTGGACGTCTGGCGCCGGGATATCCAGGTCCATCAGCAGACTGCCGATTTCCGCCGGGTCCAGGTCCAGCCGCAAGCTGAGAAAGGGAACCTCGGGGCTGGCCTCGATGACCTGGCCGATCACCGGCAGGTCAAGCGACACCACCAGGTACTGCGACGGGCCGTACAGATAGCGCTCCTCGCCCAGCAGCACTTGCTTGCGCCCCTGTACCACCAGACCGACAGCGGGCTCGTACAGGCAATGCAGAGGCTCGCTTGGGAGCGATGCGCGGTACAGTGTCAAGCCGTGGATAGCCGTGGGACGGATGCCGTCCTGCCCAGTGAATCGATCAATCAAACGCACCAGTTCATGCTGCTGTGGCGCGACCGCCAGGCTCTGTATTGGCGCAAGGGAGGCTTGTGGATTCATGGTCTCGACCCCGGGCAATGATGGGCCAACTTTATCCAAGCCCTGCCCTTGCGTCTCGCGCGGGGCAGCGCCTCAGGAGGATCAGGCAAGAATCCAGTAGAATCCGGCTATCCTCCCTGCCGCCTCGCGCGGCAAACTGCCCGACATCTGAAACCGTAGGCTGGCGCTGGGTCAAAGGCAAAGCCCAACAAGGGAATCGATCCTGTGTTGGGCTTCACTGCACGCCGCAACCACCTACAGCCCGCTGGATCAGTCGGCGACCTGCATCACCACGCGACCACCCGGAGGGCAAGTCTCCATGTATCGGTTGGCATCGGCGAAGTCTTCGAAGGCAAACACGCGATCAATCGGTGGCTTCAACAGTTGGTCGCGAGTCAGCTGGTTGATGTGCTCCAGGGCACGCTTGACCAGCGCCTCGTTGGGCTCGATGCCCATTTCAGGCGAACCGGTGAAGTCCAGCACGCAATGCCGATGGAACTGCAGGTGCTTCTTGAATGCGGCGCAGGCTGGGAACGCGGCGTCATTGCCACCGTTGACACCGTAGAGAATGAGTTTGCCACGAGTAGCGGCAACATCACCCAGCAGTTTCAGCTGCTGGCCGGCGCACTGGTCGAGCACGATTTCGACGCCCTTGCCTTCGGTGATGCGCTCGATTTCGAGGACCAGATCCTGCTCCTCGGTCACGATGATCTTGTCGGCACCCAGTTCGCGAAGGAACGCACGGCTCTCCGGATGACTGGTCGAGGCAATGACCTTGGCACCCAGTGCCTTGGCCAGTTGCACGGTCTGTGGTGCCAGGCAGTGCCCAGCCTCGGTGATCAGCACATGCTGGCCGGCCTTGAGCCCACCCAGGTCCACCAGGGCGAAATAGGCCATCAGCAGCGGCGTGTAATGCACAGAAGCTTCGATGGGCGTCAGGGTATCGGGATAGGCAACCAGGCCATTGCGCGGCATCACCACGAGGTCACCCCAGGCCGGATGACGGTTCGGCGTACTGGCAGGAAAGCTGGCCACGGGCGTGCCAGGAACAAGGTCATCGACACCGGGGCCGACGGCCTCGACCACACCCGCCAGCTCAAAGCCCAGGCCAGATGGAAGTTGGGTCGGCTGCTCAGCCGCCAGGTTCTGCCGCCAGAGCACGTCCTTCCAGCCCACACCCAGGGCCTGAGTGCGTACCAGAACTTCGCCCGGCCCCGGAACAGGGCTCGGCAGCTCTTCCAGTTTGAGCACTTCGGGGCCACCGAATTGATGGAAACGGATCATGCGGGACATCACATACCTCGCCTTTTGACTCTTTATAGCCCCGGACTTTATCCGGGCTTAGAACACAAAACCACCCGTGCCCATCAATAGTTGTCATGAATGCGGATGATGCGAACCTTGACGACAGCGCGCGAGGCCTTCACCTTTCACACATTAATTACGGATGATTCCATGAACCGGAACGACCTGAGAAAGGTTGACCTCAACCTTTTGATCGTATTCGAGACACTCATGCACGAGCGCAGCGTTACGCGCGCCGCCGAGAAGCTTTTTCTCGGCCAGCCGGCGATCAGCGCCGCGCTCGCCCGCCTGCGCACATTGTTCGACGACCCGCTATTCGTCCGTACCGGCCGGAGCATGGAACCTTCGGCGCGAGCGATCGAGATTTACTCCCTGCTCACGCCAGCGCTGGACTCCATCTCCACCGCCATCAGCCGCGCCGCAGATTTCGACCCCGCTACCAGCACCGCAGTGTTCCGCGTTGGCTTCTCGGACGATGTCGAGTTCGCCTTGCTCCCCGCCCTGCTCCGCCGCCTGCGAGCCGAAGCGCCGGGCGTGGTGCTGGTGGTGCGCCGCACCAACTATCTGCTGATGCCCAACCTGCTGGCCTCAGGCGAGATTTCCGTCGGCGTCAGCTATACCGAGGAGCTTCCCGCCAACGCCAAGCGCAAGACTTTGCGGCGTTCCAAGCCCAAGCTGCTACGGGCGGACGCGGTTCCGGGCGCCCTGTCACTGGACGATTATTGCGAACGCCCCCATGCACTGGTGTCCTTTGCCGGTGACCTGGCCGGCTTCGTCGACGAAGAACTAGCGAAGGTGGGCCGGCAACGCAGGGTCGTGCTGGCCGTACCCCAGTTCAACGGCCTCGGCACGCTGCTCGCCGGCACCGACCTGGTGGCAATGGTGCCCGACTACACCGCCGCAGCCCTGACTTCCGCAGGCGGACTGCGCGCTGAAGATCCGCCGCTGCCCACGCGGGCGTTCGAGCTCTCCATGGCCTGGCGCGGCGCTCAGGACAACGACCCGGCCGAACGCTGGCTGCGCTCGCGCATCCAGATGTACTGCGGTGATCCGGATAGCCTGGAATAGGCTCACCCTGCAGTGGGGGCGCAGTGGCTGCCCTTCGCGAATGAATTCGCTCACTCAGCTGCGCCGGGTGCACCATGAGTTCACCCATGCGGAATCCGGTGCGCGCGGCGCACTCTCCATCGCGGCGTAGGATCGTGGACTAGGCCACCCGCCCGAGATTGACCGTTAGCGGCCAGCTCACCTCGCGCAAGGCACCCGGCTTACCCCAGGCAGCTTCGAACTGCGCTCGTAGCGAGTCCAGGGGATTGCGGCCATGGATGGCCTGGTAGGTCGCCAGGGCGGACCAGCTCTCCAGGTAACCGAGTAATCGCGTCAGGTCCCAGCGGGCGTTCAGCGCGGAGACTGGCACCTCGATGCGTTCGAAGGGGAATGGCAAGGTCCGATAGCCCTGCTCGACGTGCTTGCGCTCCTCCGCCCAGTAAGGCCCGAGGATGTCGTAGTAGAGACGATTGACCAGCGCATCCAGCTCCGGCGTGATCTGCAACAGGTTGTAGGAAATCACCGCCAACTGGCCGCCAGGCTGGGATACACGCCGTACTTCTGCGTAGAACCGATCGAGATCGAACCAATGCAGCGCTTGGGCGACCACGGTCAGCGAAACGCTGGCATTCGTCAGCGACGTCGCTTCGGCTGGCTCGCAGCGGTACTCGATGTTCGCCGCCGCCTCGGCTTTCGCCAACTGCTGGGCATTCACATCGGTTCCCACCACCCGCTCGAAATGACGCGCCAGGTCGACGGTGGCCTGGCCGGAGCCACAGCCGCAGTCCCAGGCCAGAGTACGGTCCGGCGCCTGTTGGCTGAGCCAGACGAATAGCGCGGGGTCGTAGGTCGGGCGGTTGGCGCGGTAGGCGTCGGACTGACGGGAAAAGAGTTCGCAGGTGTTGGACATGATGAGGGGCCTCATCGGGTTCGGGGCCTGAGGAGCGGCGCAAGCAACCTTATCTCCCGGCCCCTCTCCGCTTCAGGGAGATGGGCCGGGAGAGAGGCCAGGACGCCGACTTAACGCAACCGATCCACCATCGCCGCAATGACCGACAGCACATCCTTGCCAAGGCGCTTGGAACGAGCACCGTTCCAGCCCGTATGCGGGTGGGGATTGTCGTCATGATCCTTGAAGGGCATTTCGATGGTGAACGACAGGCAGTCAAATGCCATCCCGACGGCGTTGCAGGCCAAGGTGGTGTTGGCCTGGCCCGGTTCGTCGCGTGGATAGCCGAACTGGGTCTGGAACTCGGCACCCACAGCTACCAGCCGCTGGCGGAACTCGCTTTCCAGGAACTCCAGGCGTGGGCTGTAGCCGGGGTTTCCCTCGCAGCCGGCGGTGAACACGTGGGGAATCTCCTCGTCGCCGTGGATGTCGAGGAACAGGTCGACGCCGATCTTGCGCATTTGCTGCTGGACGAAGAAAACCTCGGGCGTTTCAGTGTCGTTGGCCGACTGCCAGGCGCGGTTGAGGTCCTTGCCGGCGGCGTTGGTGCGCAGATGGCCACGGAAGGCGCCGTCCGGGTTCATGTTCGGGACCAGGTAAAGGTCAGCCTTCTGCAACAGGGCATCGAGCTCGGTGTCATCGCCTTTCTGCAGGCGTTCGATCACACCCTCCATGTACCACTCGGCCATGTGCTCGCCAGGATGCTGCTGGGCGATGATCCAGACCTTGCGCTTGGCGTTGGGATTACGGCTGATGCACAGCAGCGGAATCTCACGTCCTTCGATGCTCTTGCCGATGGCGACCACCTCGGCGCCGGCCTTGTCCAAGGCCTCGCTGACCAGCCAGTCGTGGCGGGCACGGCTGTAGGGCTCGAAATAGGCGAACCAGATCTGCTCGTGGGTCGGTTCCAGGCTGAAGTGCAGCCCCTTCTCGTCGAAGCTGCTCGGCACGCGGAACCAGTTGACCTGGTCATAGGAGGCAACAGCGTTATAACCGGTCCAGGCATGGCTGTATGCGGACTGAGGAGCGTTGGTCAGGCTGAAGCCATAACGTTCGCCCTGCTTGAGCCCCTCGACCTTGAAATGGAACCACTGGAAGTGGTGGCTCTTCAGGTCTGGGCGCATGGCAAGCAGCACCTGGTGCGGGTTGCTGGCATCTATCACTTCGATGTTGCCGCTGTCGAAGTCCGAGCTGATCTTCATGGGTACCTCATGGCGAGTGCTTCACGGTGCCCGACAGGATCGCAGGTCGGGCACGGGGTGGAAATCGTCGGGGCGACATGGACGGACAGCCAGCGCCCCACGGCGGGTCAGTCCGCCTGTTCGAGGCGGGCCAGGCGCGCTTCCAGCTCGGCGACGCGGGCTTCCAGTTCGTCGATCCGGGCATCCGCGGTGGCGCGGGACTCGGCACGCTCGGGCATGCTGGCACGGGCCTCCAGCAGCGCTTCGAGGTCAGCAGGATCGCCCATCAGATGCATATAGCGATCCTCACGCTGGCCACTCTGGCGCGGCAGCAGCGTGGCAAGGCCGCGGCCGATCAGGCGTTCGAGCTGATGGCGGACGTGCTCGGTATCGTCGAAGTCGGCCATGCGATTGCTACGGGTAAGCAGTTCGCTGAGGGTTTGCGGGCCACGCAGGAGCAGCAAACCGACCAAAATCAGCTGCGGCTGCACCAGCTCGAGCGTCTTGTCCGCGCGCTGCTCCCAGCGGTCTGCGCGGCTACCCATGACGAGCCTTGCCAGCCCACGGGCCTCCAGGCTGCGCATTCCCTGACCAGCCTGGCCGGGGCTCAGGTTCATCACCGGTTCGCGGCTGGTCTTCTGGTTGCTGGCCAGCACCAGGGCGTTGAGGGTCAGCGGATAGGCCTCGGGCGTGGTGGCCTGCTTCTCGATCAGGCTGCCGAGTAACCGGGCCTCTGTGGCGGTGAGGGGGTCTTCGGCGAACAGTGCATGAATCTCGGTGGACATTGCGGTATCCGTCTGCTGAAAAGTGCCACTAGCCTAACGTGACTGGCGCCAGTCGGCAGCAGCTATTGGGAAAAGCGCTCCACGAGGAAGTCGATGAACGCCCGAACCTTGGTCGGTAAGGGCCGTCCGGGTGGACATACAGCGTAGATCTGCGAACTGGGAAGCGGAAAATTCTGCAACACTTCCTCCAACTTGCCACTGGCCAGGCTTTCCTCCAGCAGGAAGCGCGGCAGCGATACCAGCCCAAGTCCATTCACTGCGGCCTGCACCAATGCCTCGCCGTTATTCGCCAGCAGTCGCGGGCGCACCGGCACTGAACGCCACTCGCGGCCCATGAGAAATTGCCACTGGCTGCTGTTGGCTCGGTTCTTGTACCCAAGGCAGGTGTGCTCGCGCAGGTCGTCCGGCACTTGCGGCCGGCCATGGGCATCCAGGTAAGCCGGGCTGGCGCAGACTGCGTGGGGGCACGGCGCCAGTTCACGGGCGACGAGGGTCGAATCGCTGAGGCGACCGATGCGCAGGGTGATGTCGTAGCCTTCGCTGACCAGGTCGACGTAGCGGTCGTTGAGGTCCAGTTCCACGTCCAGCCCTGGGTGTGCGGCCATGAAGTCGTTGAGCGCCGGCGACAGGTACTTGAGGCCGAAGGACATCGGCGCGGCCAGGCGCAGGCGGCCACGCAGCTCGGTCTGCAGGCTGCGGGTGGCCTCCTCGGCCTCGGCCAAGTCACGAAGGATTCGCTGGGTGCGTTCGAAGTAGTCGATACCGGTTTCGGTCAGGCTCAGGCGCCGGGTGGTGCGGTTGAACAGGCGGCATTCCAGATGTTTTTCCAGCGCGCTCATACGCCGGCTGACCACTGATTTGGCGATGTTCAGGCGTTGCGCCGCCGCGGAGAAGCCGCCGGCCTCCACGACAACCACGAACACCCGCATGTCTTCGAACAGGTTCATGGCGTGCTGCCTGTGAATTGCGATGAGCCGTTATCACACGTTTAGCGGGTTTGGGCATTGGCATTTGTTGTTAAGGGCAGCCCCAAGTAGAGCTTCGTGGATGGGCCACGCCCCTGTGGGGGCGAAATCATTGGCTCTGTCCCAGTTAAGTGTTGTCACTGGCTGGCTCCCTTGTAGGAGCCAGCTTGAACTGGCTTAATGATTTTGGACACCTCACTCGGGCGCTATGATGGCCCAAATCTGAGGTATGTCGGAATGCGTAAGTCCTACTCGAATGAATTCAAACTCAAGGCTGCCAGCATGGTTCTGGACG
>NZ_JAGTIS010000033.1 GCF_018704125.1 Metapseudomonas boanensis
CAGTCGACGCGACGCACCGGCAGTTGCAGCAGGACGCGCTGATCCTGCAGGTCACGATCCCGCACCTGGCGGATGTGCTGCTGCTCGTGGATCAACAGGTTGGGTTTGGCACGCGGCTGCAAATCGGGAAGCGCTCGGCTTGGGGTTCAAGACTGATCAGCAGGGTGTCGTGAGTGGATTGGCGACAGGCGACGACCTCGTAGCCTGGCCAGAAAGGGGCCAGATCAACAGGATGCACGGCGACAGCAGGGGGTGGGGGTTGGGATGTTTGGCGATTGCCAATTTACCCACTTCCCCGACTGTCAACTCGCTCTTCCCCCCCGATTCCGCAAAGAACCTAAAAAAACCGCGGCCCAGAGCCGCGGTTTCTTCGTCGAGCTATCAGGCTCAGTGGGCTAACAATGAACCACCGACCTTGCCCGCCAGCTTCTCGGGCTTGATCAGGAACCGTGCCAGCGCCGGCAGCAGCCACAGCGCACCAAACATGTTCCAGAGGAGCATGAAGGTCAGCATCAAGCCCATATCAGCCTGGAACTTGATCGCCGAGAAGATCCAGGTTGCCACGCCAATCGCCAGGCACAGCCCGGTGAACAGCACGGCCTTACCTGTGGACTTCAGGGTCTGGTAGTACGCCTCTTGCAGCGGCAGGCCCGCGCGCAGGAAGCTTTCCAGGCGGCTATAGATATAGATGCCGTAGTCCACGCCAATACCCACACCCAGCGCAATGACTGGCAGGGTCGCCACTTTCACGCCAATGCCCAGCCAAGCCATCAGCGCGTTACCCAGCACGGAGGTGAGGATCAGCGGCAGCACGATGCACAGGGTTGCAGCGATGGAGCGGAAAGTGATCAGGCACATCACCGCCACACAGATGTACACCAGGATCAGGATGGTCAGTTCAGCCTGGGCGATCACCACGTTGGTGGCCGCCTCGATGCCCGCGTTACCGGCAGCCAGGAGGAACTGCAGGCCCTCCTTGTTGTGCTCCTTGGCGAACGCCTCGACCTCTTTGACAGCGCGGGACAGGGTTTCGGCCTTGTGGTCGTTGAGGAAGATCAACACCGGCGCCAGCGAGCAGTCGGAGTTGTACAGGCCTTCTGCACGGCTGATCGAGTTGTTCAGCACGTCCTGATTGCGCGACAGGGTTTCCCATTTCAGGTTGCCCTCGTTCATCCCTTTGATCACCTGCTTGGAGACGGTGACCATGGAGATGGCGGACTGCACGCCAGGAGTGTTCTCCATCTTCCACATCAGCTCGTCCACTGGCGCCAGCGCCTCATGGGTCGAGCAGCCCTCAGGACCGGTCTTGACCATGACCACCAGCACATCGGAACTGGTGGAGTAGTTGTTGATGATGAAGTTGTTGTCCTGGTTGTAACGGGAATCAGGACGCAGCTCGGGGGCCCCCTGGTCCAGGTCACCGATCTTCAGGTTCTGGCTGTACCAGAGGCCACCACCGAAAGCGATCAGCGCAATGACAACGGAGATCGGAGCCACCACAGGGTGAGCAAAGTTAGATAGCAGGCGCCAGAACGGATGATCGCGTACGGCGTCCTTCTTGCTCCGCTCGATGGCCTTCTTGCTGATGCCCACATAGGAGATCGCTACGGGCAGCAGGATCAGGTTGGTGAACACGATCACTGCCACGCCGATGGAGGCGCCAATCGCCAGCTCACGGATCACACCGATGTCGATGATCAGCAAGGTGATGAAGCCCACCGCGTCCGCCAGGATGGCTATCATGCCCGGCAGGAACAGTTGACGGAACGTACGACGTGCCGCCGTCAGGGCGTTGTCGGCATCACTGGACTGCAGGGCGATACCGTTGATCTTCTGCACGCCGTGGGAAATCCCGATGGCGAAGATCAGGAACGGCACCAGCATCGAGTAGGGATCGAGACCGAAACCGACGCTGTGCATCAGGCCGAGCTGCCAGACCACCGCCACCAGGGTGGTGGACAGCACGGCGATGGTGCTGCGGATACACCAGGTGAACCAATAGAGCAGCACCAGGGTGATCAGGAAAGCGATGCCGAAGAACACCACCACCATGATCAGACCATCGATCAGGTCACCGACCTTCTTGGCGAAGCCCACCACGTGGACCTTCACGTTCGGGTTCTGCGCCTGGTACTTCTCGCGAATCTTCTCTTCCAGCTCATGGGAGAACTGGCGGTAGTCGAGCTTGAGCAGTTTGCCCTGGTCGTTCGGGTCCGGGTAGGACTCGAGCAACGGCACGTCGATGATGCTGGACTTGAAGTTGTTCGCCACCAGACGACCGATCTGGCCGGACTTGAGCACATTGTTACGCAGATCTTCGAGAGTGGCCGCGGAACCATCATAGGTCTGTGGAATCACCTCGCCACCGGCGAAGCCTTCTTCCGTCACTTCGGTCCAGCGCACACTGGGACTCCACAGCGACTTCAAGCCCGAGCGATCGACGCCAGAGATGTAGAACACCTCGTCATGGATCTGTCGAAGGGTCTCCATGTACTCCTTGTTGAAGATGTCGCCGTTGACCGCTTCCACCGAGATACGCACGGTGTTGCCGAGGTTGGCCAGGTCATTGCGATGCTCGATCATCTTCTGGATGTAGGGGTGATGCAGCGGGATCATCTTCTCGAAGCTGGTCGAGGGCCGCACTTGCAGGGCCTGCCAGAATAGGAAGACGCTGACCAGCAGGCAGATGATGATCACCGCCGGCCTGTTGTTGAAGATCAGACGCTCCAGGAAGGTCGCCTTGTCCTGGTGATGGGTACTCATAAAACGCTCCCGCCTTTCTTATAGTTGGCCCAGCTCGGCGCCGGTCGGTGATGCCACACGCACACCGCCCTGTCCCACCAGGATCAGGTTGCCCTTGTCGTCGGCGATGACGCCGGCCAGCGACATGCGATCAGCGCGATTGACCACACTGAAACTGCGACCGCTGTCATTGCTCTTGAGGACGCTACCGCCGTGGCCGACCACCACAAGGCTGCCATTGGGCAGCAAAGCGCCCCCGGACAGTCCGAACTCCAGCTCGCCACCGGTGGTTTTCAAAGGGATGGTTTCCCAAGTGTTTCCGAAGTCGGCAGAGCGGAATAGATGGCCACGCAGGCCATAGGCAATCACCACGCCGGAGTCGGCCGCCCCCAGAACGCCGAACAGGGAGCCCTCATAGGGGCCCTGGATGCGCTCCCAGGTTTCACCCCAGTCCGCGGAGCGGAACATGCTGCCCATCTCGCCGACCACAAACAGACCAGAGTCCTTGACCGCTGTGATGGCGTTGAGGTGGTACTGGTCCTCGTTGTCGAGGCGGTCACTGACGTCTTCCCAGTGCTTGCCGCCATCTGCGGTGGTCAGCAAGGCGCCGTAGGCCCCCACGGCGAAACCGGTGTTGGTATCCTTGAACCAGACATCCAGCAGCGGGGCTTCACGCTGCAGGTCTTCGAATTGCAGCGTCCAGGTAGCGCCACCATCCTCGCTCGCAAGAATCTGCGCGTCGTGCCCAACTGCCCAACCCTTCTTGTCGTCGATGAAGTAGACAGAAGTCAGCATCTGGCGAGTCGGCACCTTCGCCTGGCTCCAGGACTTTCCATCGTCATCGGAGTACAGGATGTGGCCACGATCGCCTGCAGCCACCAGGCGCTTTCCGGCATGAACGACATCCAGCAACAGGCTGCTGACGGCCTTGGGAGATTCGATTGAGGAAGACGAAGCATCGGCGGCAAGCGCGGATGCGGTGATTGGCACAGCGGCAACGGCGACGACGGACAGCACACTGAACAGCGAGAGCGCTTTGGCCAGCGGCGAGTGGAAGCGAAACGTCGGCGCGTGGAAGGAATCCACAGGCAGGCCGAACTGGGTGCGCCGCATGACGGGCTCACTCATACACCTTTCCCCTTTTTGTTATAGGTAAAGCTGCCCAGGGAGGCAGCAGCGACCTAATCCTAGCCAGCTTTGGAAAGGCTGCACAATCAGCGGGACGTTATGTTTTGTTAAGCAAGAAAGACGCTGTGTAACCGACAAGACAATTCCAACTCGGCCCGTCGGAGGCGCAAAGCACAGGGTGGGTCATGCTTCAGCGATCCATGCTGCGGCCAGTGCGCGGCGGATTGATGACACATCGCCGCCCAACACTGGGGGCAAGTGATACCGGCAGCCAAGAAAAAAGGCCGCTAGGAGTAGCGGCCTCTTGCTTGGTTCTGCGTGGACATCTGCCCGAGCCGCGGACCTGACAGGAACAGACCCCCGCAGGTCACACCGCACTCAATCAGCCAAACGCCAGGTGGTGCCACCCTTGCTGTCCTCCAGGACAACGCCCATGGCCGTCAGCTGATCGCGAATCCGGTCGGATTCCGCCCAGTTCTTTTCCGCGCGGGCCTGGAGGCGAGCCTGGATCAATGCTTCCACCTCGGCCGCATCCACCTTGCCCTCAGCCCCCGCACGCAGGAATGCGTCCGGCTCCAGTTGCAACACGCCGAGCAGGCCAGCCAGCTCCTTCAGCCGGGCGGCCAGGGCGGCAGCAGCTTGCAGATCGGTATCGCGCAGTCGGTTGACCTCACGCACCATCTCAAAGAGCACCGCACAGGCTTCAGGACTGTTGAAGTCATCATCCATGGCCGCACCGAAGCGCTCGACGAAAGCCTCTCCGCCTGCCGGTGCCGCATCAGGCAGCCCTCTCAATGCATGATAGAAACGCTCGAGCGCGCCTTTGGCTTCCTTGAGGCTTTCCTCGGAATAGTTGATGGGGCTGCGATAGTGGCTGGACACCAGCAGATAGCGAACCACTTCCGGGTGATACTTTTCCAGCACTTCGCGAATGGTGAAGAAGTTGCCCAAGGACTTGGACATCTTCTCGCCATCTACCCGAACGGCACCGGCGTGCATCCAGGCCTGGGCATAAAGCTTGCCAGTGGCCGCCTCGCTCTGGGCGATCTCATTCTCGTGATGCGGGAACACCAGATCCGGGCCACCGCCGTGGATATCGAACGTTTCGCCCAGGCAGCAGGTGGACATCACCGAGCATTCGATGTGCCAACCGGGACGCCCCGGCCCCCACGGTGACTCCCAACTCGGCTCGCCAGGCTTGGCGCCCTTCCACAGCACGAAGTCCAGCGGATCTTCCTTGGCCTCATCCACCTCGATACGGGCACCGATGCGCAGATCCTCGATCTTCTTGCGCGACAACTTGCCATAGCCGACGAACTTGCCGACCCGGTAATAAACATCACCGTTGCCGGGCGCATAGGCGAAGCCCTTGTCGATCAGGGTCTGGATCATGGTGTGCATGCCGGCGATATGGCCGGTGGCACGTGGCTCGATATCCGGACGCAATACGGAAAGGCGTGCCTCGTCCTCATGCATCGCAGCGATCATGCGCTCGACCAACGCCTCGAACGGCTCGCCGTTCTCGTTGGCACGTCGGATGATCTTGTCATCGATGTCGGTGATGTTGCGCACATAGGTCAACTCAAAGCCGCGGTGACGCAACCAGCGCGCCACCACGTCGAAGGCCACCATCACACGGGCATGGCCGATGTGGCAGAAGTCATAGACCGTCATACCGCAGACGTACATGCGCACCTGATTGCCCACCAGGGGCTTCAGCCCTTCCTTGGTCTTGCTCAGCGTGTTGTAGATCGACAGTGTCATCATTGGCCCCAGGAGTCACGCAGGGTCACGGTACGGTTGAACACCGGCTTGCCGGGTTGCGAATCCTTCAGGTCGGTGCAGAAGTAACCTTCGCGCTCGAACTGGAAGCGGTCTTCCGGCTGGGCCTGAGCCAGGGACGGCTCGGCACGACAGCCGGACAGTACCTGCAGAGACCCCGGGTTGATGTTGTCGAGGAAGCTACCGCCCTCCTCCGACTTCTCCGGGTTAGCCGAGCGGAACAGGCGATCATAGAGGCGAACCTCGCACTCCACGCTGCCCTCGGCAGGCACCCAGTGGATCACGCCTTTGACCTTGCGTCCTTCCGGGTTCTTGCCCAGGGTGTCCGGGTCATAGCTGCAACGCAGCTCAACGATGTTGCCGTCGTCATCCTTGATCGCCTCATCAGCACGGATGACGTAGCTGCCGCGCAGGCGCACTTCGCCATTGGGTTCAAGGCGCTTGTAGCCCTTGGGCGGCTCTTCCATGAAGTCTTCACGGTCGATGTACAGCTCACGGGCGAACGGCAGGACGCGAACGCCCATGTCTTCCTTCGGATGACGTGGAAGTTCGAGATTCTCCACCTGACCTTCCGGATAGTTGGTGATCACCACCTTGAGCGGGCGCAGTACACACATGGCGCGCGGGGCCGTGGCATCCAGATGATCACGGATGCTGAACTCGAGCATGCCGATGTCCACCACACCGCTGGCACGGTTGACGCCGATCATCTCGCAGAAATTACGGATGGACTCGGGCGTGTAGCCACGACGGCGATAACCGGACAGGGTGGACATGCGCGGATCATCCCATCCGCTCACATGCCCCTCGTCCACCAGCTGCTTGAGTTTGCGCTTGCTGGTGATGGTGTAGTTCAGGTTGAGGCGCGAGAACTCATACTGGCGCGGTTCTGCGGGCACCGGCAGGTTGGCCAGGAACCACTCGTAGAGCGGACGATGGTCTTCGAACTCCAAAGTGCAGATGGAGTGGGTGATGCCTTCGATGGCGTCCGACTGACCATGGGTGAAGTCGTAGCTCGGGTAGATGCACCATTTGTCGCCGGTCTGATGGTGATTCGCGTGGCGGATGCGATAGAGGATCGGATCGCGCAGGTTCATGTTCGGCGACGTCATGTCGATCTTGGCTCGCAACGAACGGGCACCATCGGGGAACTCGCCCGCCTTCATGCGTGCGAAAAGGTCCAGGTTCTCTTCTACCGAGCGATCACGGAACGGGCTGTTCTTGCCTGGCTCAGTCAGACTACCGCGGAATTCGCGTGCCTCTTCCGGGGACAGGTCGCAAACGAAGGCTTTGCCAGCCTTGATCAGCTCTACTGCCCAAGCATGCAGCTGGTCGAAATAGTTGGAGGCATAGCGCACTTCGCCGGCCCACTGAAAGCCCAACCACGTCACATCGCTTTCGATGGCATCGATGTATTCCTGGTCTTCCTTGGCCGGGTTGGTGTCATCAAAGCGCAGGTGGCAGTCGCCGCCGAACTCCTTGGCCAGGCCAAAGTTCAGGCAGATCGACTTGGCATGACCGATATGCAGGTAGCCGTTGGGCTCCGGTGGGAATCGGGTGACGATCTTCGTGTGCTTGCCGGCATCCAGATCGGCCTGGACGATCTGGCGCAGGAAGTTGGAGGCGGCGGGAGTCTCTGGCTTGCTCATGGTGTCCTTGGTCATGCTGGTGCGCGGCTCAGGGTAGGCCGGCCAAATCAAAGCGCTTATCATAGCCGAAGCTGTCAATCCCCTGACAGGCCTTGGATTTCTCGACAGAGCGAATACCCCAATGATCAAGCTGCACACCAACCATGGCGTCATCACCCTGAAACTCTTTGAAGACAAAGCCCCGGAAACCGTGGCCAACTTCAAGGAATACGTGAAGTCCGGCCATTACAACGGCACCATTTTCCACCGTGTGATCGGCAACTTCATGATCCAGGGTGGTGGTTTCGAGCCGGGCATGAAGCAGAAGCCGACTCGCGCGCCTATCAAGAACGAGGCCAACAACGGTCTGTCGAACAAGGTCGGCACCATTGCCATGGCTCGCACCATGGAGCCGCACTCGGCTTCTGCCCAGTTCTTCATCAACGTCGCTGACAACAGCTTCCTCAACCACAGCGCACCGACCGTCCAGGGCTGGGGCTACGCCGTATTCGGTGAAGTGGTCGAAGGCATGGACGTAGTGAACAAGATCAAGGCCGTCTCCACGACCATGAAGGCTGGCCACCAGGACGTACCGGTCGACGACGTCATTATCGAGAAGGCCGAGATCGCTGAGTGATATTGCTGATCTCCGATCTGCACCTTGAAGAGGAGCGCCCGGACATAACCCGGGCGTTCCTTCATTTCCTGCAGAGGCGCGCGCCCCAGGCGGAAGCTCTCTACATCCTCGGCGACTTCTTCGAGTCCTGGATCGGTGACGATGCCATGACCTCCTTCCAGCGCTCGATCGCCCAAGCGCTCCGTCAGCTTTCCGACACCGGCACCCGCATCTACCTGATGCACGGCAATCGCGACTTCATGATTGGAAGCGCCTTCTGCCGCGAGGCTGGTTGCACGCTGATCCCGGACCCGAGCCTGGTCCAGCTGAACGGCGAACCCGTCCTGCTGATGCACGGCGACAGCCTGTGCACCCGCGACGAGGCCTACATGCGCCTGCGTCGATGGCTGCGCAACCCTGTCTCGCTGTGGATACTGCGCAACCTGCCGCTGAGAACCCGCCACAAGCTGGCCCGGAAGTTGCGCAATGAAAGTCGCATGCAGACCCGGCAGAAAACGACCGAGATCACCGATGTCACTGTCGAAGAGATTCCGAAGATCCTCCGCGAACATGGCGCCAGGACTCTGATCCATGGCCACACCCACCGCCCGGCATGCCACGACTTTGCTCTCGACGGCCAGCCTGCGCGGCGCATCGTGCTTGGCGACTGGGATCGACAAGGCTGGGCCCTCCAGGTAGACGAACAAGGTTTCCAGCAAGCGCCCTTCAGCCTCGCCTGATTCGCTCGATACCGCGCATTGGTGCCGACCCACGTGGCAGCATGTCCGCACAAGAAGGTGCGAGTCAGAAGGACACCTTTCATCGCCAGGAATGAAGAAGCGCCCACTTGGGCGCTTCCTTTTGAGCAGCTGCCGACTGTCAGCGCGACGGGCCTGATGCCCTGAACCTCAAGCGGGCACGCCGCTGTGGAAACGGAATTCGCTATCCGGCGACTCGATCAACTCTCGCTCGACCGCGCAGACCTTCTCGATCACCAGATCGACATCAGCCGCGTCCCCGTATTGATAGGCAAGCTTCAGATAACCCTGAAAATGGCGGGCCTCGGACCTCAATAACCCACCGTAGAACTTGCCAAGGTCCTCATCCAGATGAGGCACAAGCGCCTCGAAACGTTCGCAGGAGCGCGCTTCGATGAATGCCCCCACAACCAGGGTATCGACCAGCTTCTGTGGCTCATGTGTGCGTACCACCTTACGCAGGCCGGACGCATAACGCGCGGCAGAAACCGGCCGCAGGCCAATCTTCCGGCGCTTCATGATCCGCAGCACCTGCTCATGATGTACCAGCTCCTCGCGGGCCAGTCGCGACATGAAGTTGATCAGATCCAAATGAGTGCTGTACTTGGCAATCAGGGCCATCGCCGTCGAGGCTGCCTTGAACTCGTTGTTCTTGTGGTCGATCAGCATGGTCTCCTGATCGGCCAGCGCGGCCGCCACCCAGGCGTCAGGCGTACGGCAACCAAGAAAGTCATGAATTTCAGGCAAGGTCACTGGCGGGTCTTCCGTTATGCAGATGCGTCACTGATTCGACGGAGCGGGAGTTCTTGACTGCTGGCCGCTCCCGCAAAGGCGGAGCATTATACGAATGCGAGTCGCAACGACCAGTCCGGCGCTCTGACATATGTCAAGAACACCAAAGCTTGATCAGTACTACATTTGCTTTGGCTATAAGCCATCGACAGGGAGATGAGGACCATGCAAGCCATTCGCAGCATCCTGGTAGTACTGGAACCGGACCGACCAGAGGGCCTTGCCCTGAAGAGGGCGAAACTGATCGCTAATGTCACCCAGTCGCACCTGCACCTGCTGATCTGCGACAAGAAGAGCGACCACAGCGCCTACCTCAGCGACCTGGCAGCCTCGCTCACAGCCGAGGGTTTCAGCGCCACCACCCAGCAGGACTGGCTGGACAACCTGCACCAGACCGTCATTGCTGCACAACAGGCAGAAGGCTGTGGCCTGGTGATCAAGCAACACTATCCCGACAACCCGCTGAAAAAGGCACTGCTGACACCGGATGACTGGAAGCTCCTGCGCTTCTGTCCCGCCCCGGTCCTGATGGTCAAGACGGACCGCCCCTGGACCGGCGGCGTAATCCTGGCTGCTGTCGATGTGGGCAACAGTGATGGCGAGCATCGTACCTTGCATGCTGGCATCGTCAGCCACGGCTACGACATTGCCAGCCTGGCCCAGGGCACCTTGCACGTGATTTCCGCGCACCCCTCGCCGATGCTGTCGGCGGCCGACCCGACCTTCCAGCTCAAGGAGACCATTGAGGCACGCTATCGCGAAGAATGCAGGGCGTTCCAGGCCGAATTCGATGTCAGCGACGAGCGTCTGCATATCGAGGAAGGCCCAGCCGATGTCCTCATTCCTCACATTGCCCACAAGCTACAGGCAGTGGTCACGATCATCGGAACCGTTGCGCGGACCGGCCTCTCCGGAGCCCTGGTCGGCAATACGGCCGAAGTGGTGCTCGACACGCTGGAAAGCGATGTACTGGTCCTGAAACCTGACGACATAATCAGCCATCTCGAGGAACTGGTAGCCCAACGCTGACAATATGAAAAAGAGAGCCGCCCATCGGGCGGCTCTCTTTTTAAAGCGTCAAAGACGAATTTCCATCCTTTCCCTAAGAAAGCGCGGAGCGATGTAACGCTCGTAATGTGCCTCGGAGAGCAGGAAAAACTCCCGATCAATGGCCTCGCGAAGATTTGGCAAGGCCCAGTCACGAAACTCGGGAAGCAGCGCAACCCCGTAAGCATCCAGACGATTGATCACCCGTGCGGCCCTGGCAATCAGCTGGTAGGCCCAGCAGTAAGGCGACTGTTCAAGCACGAACCGCACCTGATGCTGCTCGAGCTGCGCACGCAGGCGCGAAGGGTCGAACACTTCCAGCTTGGCGGTCATGACCTGCACCAGGAGAATCTCAAGACGTCGCCATACCGCGCGCTTCTCTTCCTCGCCATAGAGATTCCAGTTCACCACTTCGTGATGAAAGCGCTTGCAGCCCCGACACACCAGGTCGCCATAGACAGTGGAGCAGAGGCCGACGCAAGGCGTCTTGATTCGCTGGTTGGACATGATGATGGCAGGTTCGGCGGGTGAATCAGGCGCGCCATCTTAGCCCTTTGTCTAATCGGGGTCACCCATGGCGAGGAGGGGGTTTTGTCTTAACTTTGCCGAACCTTTCCAGTAGAATCAGCCCGCCATTTAAGGCGCCGATATCCGTTGGAAGCTGTTTTCAAAGCGTCACGAGCACAGTTCATCCGGCAGGAAAAATTGGCGCTGGCCCCCTCACTTGAGGTGTCCAGCGCCAGCCCTCATCAGGCCTTCCTGACGGCGTAAAACTTTGAAAACAGCTTCTCGATGGAGGCCGCCGAAACCTTGGCCAGACAGCTCACAAAGCTGTGCGGCGCATGCGTTCGGCGGATTCCTGGATGAGCGCCCTGGAAGAATCCAGGGCCACTGATGAGGGTAAAACTGTGCTTGAAGCCTATCGCAAACATGTAGAAGAGCGTGCCGCCCAGGGCGTTGTGCCCCAGCCGCTGAACGCCGAACAAACCGCAGGCCTGGTCGAACTGCTGAAGAACCCGCCGGCCGGCGAAGAGGCCTTCCTCCTCGACCTGATCACCAACCGTGTTCCGCCGGGCGTCGACGAAGCCGCCTACGTCAAAGCCGGTTTCCTCTCCGCTATCGCCAAGGGCGAAGCCAACTCCCCGCTGATCAGCAAGGCCCGCGCCACCGAACTGCTGGGCACCATGCAGGGCGGCTACAACATCGCCACCTTGGTCGAACTGCTGGACGACGCCGCACTGGCCTCTGTCGCCGCCGAGCAACTGAAGCACACCCTGCTGATGTTCGACGCCTTCCATGACGTCGCCGAACGCGCCAAGCAAGGCAACGCCGCCGCCCAAGCCGTGCTCAAGTCCTGGGCCGATGGCGAGTGGTTCGTCAACAAGCCCGCCGTGCCGGAAAAAGTCACCCTGACCGTGTTCAAGGTCCCCGGCGAAACCAACACCGACGACCTGTCCCCGGCCCCGGACGCCTGGTCCCGCCCGGATATCCCGCTGCATGCCCTGGCCATGCTGAAGATGGCCCGCGACGGCATCGAACCGGCCCAGCCCGGCGCCATCGGCCCGCTGCAGCAGATCGAAGCGGTCAAGGCCAAGGGCTTCCCGGTCGCCTACGTCGGTGACGTGGTCGGCACCGGCTCTTCCCGCAAGTCCGCCACCAACTCGGTGCTGTGGTTCTTCGGCGACGACATCCCGTTCGTGCCGAACAAACGCGCCGGTGGCTTCTGCTTCGGCACCAAGATCGCCCCGATCTTCTACAACACCATGGAAGATGCCGGCGCCCTGCCGATCGAGTTCGACTGCACCAACCTGGCCATGGGCGACGTCATCGACGTCTACCCGTACGAAGGCAAGGTCGTTCGCCATGACAGCGGCGAAGTCGTCACGACTTTCGAACTGAAAACTCCGGTGCTGCTCGACGAAGTCCGCGCCGGCGGCCGTATCCCGCTGATCATCGGTCGTGGCCTGACCGAGAAGGCCCGCGCCGAGCTCGGCCTGGGCGCTTCCGACCTGTTCAAGAAGCCGGAGTCCCCGGCTGACAGCGGCAAGGGCTTTACCCTGGCGCAGAAGATGGTCGGTCGCGCCTGCGGCCTGCCGGAAGGCCAAGGCATCCGTCCAGGCACCTACTGCGAGCCGAAGATGACCACCGTCGGTTCCCAGGACACCACGGGCCCGATGACTCGCGACGAGCTGAAAGACCTCGCCTGCCTCGGCTTCTCCGCCGATCTGGTGATGCAGTCCTTCTGCCACACCGCCGCCTATCCGAAGCCCATCGACGTCAACACCCACCACACCCTGCCGGACTTCATCAAGACCCGCGGCGGTGTGTCCCTGCGTCCGGGCGACGGCATCATCCACAGCTGGCTGAACCGCATGCTGCTGCCGGACACCGTCGGCACCGGCGGTGACTCGCACACCCGCTTCCCGATCGGCATCAGCTTCCCGGCCGGCTCCGGCCTGGTCGCC
>NZ_JAGTIS010000034.1 GCF_018704125.1 Metapseudomonas boanensis
CCCATCCCGAACTCAGTAGTGAAACGACGCATCGCCGATGGTAGTGTGGAGCTTCTCCATGTGAGAGTAGGTCATCGTCAAGCTCCTATCCCAAACCCCCGATACGCCCAGGCGTGTCGGGGGTTTGTCTTTGGGCACGGGAAAAACCGGCTTCGGTCCGGCCGTTGGCGCATTACCGGAGGGGGAAGCCAGGCCTTCCTCAACTCGAAGTGCGCGTTATCCCGCAGCATCATCCAGAATGACCCGCACTTCCGCGTGCAGGCGATGATCGTAATCTTGCTCGACTCTTGTTCGATTTCAGGCGGGCGAAACGAGTCAGGATGGGTGGATTCTTGCTCCGGATGGCGCAGAGCGTCCCAATGTATAGGCAGCATAAGGTGGACTTCGCTGCACTGCCCCAGATGTGCTGACGCCCGCGTGATCATTGTCTGATTTGCGGTGCCGCACCTGCCGTAACCTGGACATCGCTTGCCTGGCAGGCAGATCCTGATCAGGCAGGTGGCCGCTTGCTGACGGCGAACCATCACAGCGGCCCGCAGTATTGCAGTTACTCGAGACTATTTGCGGGCAAGCTCGATCCTGGCTGGCAGATCTTGGCCATGTTCCGTAGCGTCATCCAGCTCGCAGCATCGCCTGGTCTGGGGGTAGGGATTCAGGATGCCAATTGGGAACAAACTCGCCCCTGCCTGGCTGATATCTGCCAGGTTTGCAGGAGTCGGTCAGTTCGAATCACTGTTTGGCATGGAGCAGCACGGCTTCAGGAGGCTATTTGTGCGCTAGTTCGCTCGTGCCGTTGGGGCTGTCTGCTCACGCTGTTAGGTTCTTGGTGGTGCAGTCGCAGCAGAGGCGGGGCGTGGAGCGTCCCACTGGCAGTTCGGGACAACGCAAAGAAAAAGGGCACGCTTGTGGCGTGCCCTTTTGCCGCTAGGCGGGGTGACGGCTAGCCGTCGAAGGGAAAGACGGGGTACCCGGGTAGGGTGGCCCGTTCGGAAGTCGGAACTTCCTGGTATTGCATTCGGCAGCCGACTTTGTGGGTCGGTGTCGGGAGAAACGTTGCCGCGCCCGAAGGCGCGGCTATTGGTTAGCCAATCGTCATCAGGCTGGCATTGCCGCCGGCGGCCGCGGTGTTGACGCTGAGGGCGCGCTCGATCAGCAGGCGTTCCAGCGGAACTGCTGTTTCGCCCTGGGAGAGGCCCTGGACGCCGATGATCGGGCCCTTGCGAGCGGCTACTTGCTTGCAGACGGCGCGCAGCTGATCGGAGTCGCCGTGATGCAGCACTGCATCGAAGCTCACCTCGGGCTGGGTCCAGTCGGCGATCAGTTGGATGCGCGCTTGAACCTGCTTCGGCAGGCTGGAACGTAGCTTGCTGGTAGCATCGCTGGTGGTCCAGATGACCGAGCTGCCCACTGCGAGCGCAGCGGCCAGTTGGCAGAGCAGGTCGCCTTCGTCATCGGCCAGACTCAGCACGGTGTCTCGCGGCAGCAGCATGTAGGAGTTGCGCTCGCCGGTCGGGCCGGGGAGGGTGCGGGTCAGGCCGCTCTGGGACAGTTCGGCGAAGCTGCCACAGAGGCCGGCCAGTGCTTCCTTGCCATTCTTGGTGGCCCAGGTCTTCAGGGCATCCAGTGGCTTGCCCTGTTGTTCCTGGAAGGCGGCGCGTTGCTGGGTGTCTGCGACGGTTTCACCATCCAGGCGCTTGAAGGTACGGCTGACCGCGTCGGTCGGACGGGTGGCCAGCAGGCGGTACATATAGAGCGGGCCGCCCGCTTTCGGGCCAGTGCCGGAAAGGCCTTCGCCGCCGAAGGGCTGCACGCCTACCACTGCGCCGACCATGTTGCGGTTGACGTAGAGGTTGCCGGCATGGGCCTTGTCCACCACCTTGGCGATGGTTTCGTCGATGCGGGTGTGCACGCCCAGGGTCAGGCCATAGCCGGTGGCGTTAATCTGATCGAGCAGGGAGTCCATGTCCTCACGCTTGTAACGCAGCACGTGCAGGACGGGGCCGAAGATCTCGCGCTCCAGATCGGCCAGGCTTTCCAGCTCGATCAGGGTCGGCATCACGAAGGTGCCACGTTGGATAGCATCGCCTTCGGTGCGGGCGATCTGGAACACACCGCGGCCTTTGCTACGCATGGCCTGGATGTGCTTGTCGATGCCAGCCTTGGCTTCGGCGTCGATCACCGGGCCGATGTCCACGTTCAGGTGTTCGGGGTTGCCGATGCGGCATTCCGCCATGGCGCCCTTGAGCATTTCCAGCACGCGGTCAGCCACGTCTTCCTGGACGCACAGCACGCGCAGGGCCGAGCAGCGTTGACCGGCACTGTCGAAGGCGGAGGCGACGACGTCGGTGACCACCTGCTCAGCCAGCGCGGACGAGTCGACGATCATCGCGTTTTGGCCGCCGGTTTCGGCGATCAGCGGGATCGGGCGGCCCTGGGCGTCCAGGCGACCGGCGACGTTGCGGGCAAGGATGCCGGCGACTTCGGTAGATCCGGTAAACATCACGCCTTTGACGCGTTCATCAGCCACGAGGGCGGCGCCCACGGTGTGACCGAGGCCCGGTAGCAGCTGCACGACGCCTTCCGGGATACCGGCTTGCAGCAGGATGCGCACAGCCTGGGCGGCGATCAGCGGGGTTTGCTCGGCCGGCTTGGCCAGCACGGTGTTCCCGGCGGCGAGGGCAGCAGCTACTTGGCCGCTGAAAATTGCCAGCGGGAAGTTCCACGGGCTGATGCAGACTACCGGGCCCAGCGGACGGTGGCTGTCGTTGGCGAAGTCGTGGCGTGCCTGAGCAGCGTAATAGCGCAGGAAGTCCACGGCCTCACGCACTTCAGCGATAGCGTTGTTGAAGGTCTTGCCGGCCTCGCGGACGAGAACGCCCATCAGCGGCTGGATCTCGTTTTCCATCAGGTCGGCGGCGCGATCCAGGGCGGCGGCGCGCTCGACCGGCGGAGTGGCTTGCCAGATCGGTGCGGCGGCCATAGAGGCCAGGACGGCATTGCCGACGTCGGCGGTGGTGGCGTTCTGCACGTGGCCGACCACGTCGCGATGGTCTGCCGGGTTCAGTACGGGTTCGAGCGGGCCTTCGCTGCTGGGGCAGCCGAGCATCGGCTGGGCGCGCCAGTCAGCATGGCCGGTTCCCAGCAGGGCGCTGGACAGTGACGCCAGGCGATGTTCGTTGGCCATGTCGATGCCGCTGGAGTTTACGCGGGCATCACCGTAGAGAGCCTTGGGCTGCGGGATACGCGGATGCGGCAGGCCCAGGGTGCCTTCTACCGTTGCCAGGGATTCGATGTGGGTGACCGGATCTTCTACCAGCTCCTTGATGGAGATGGAGTGGTCGGCGATGCGGTTCACAAAGGACGTGTTGGCGCCGTTTTCCAGCAGACGGCGCACCAGGTACGCGAGCAGCGTCTCATGGGTGCCGACCGGAGCGTAGATACGGCACGGACGGTTCAGCTTGCCTTCAGCGACCTTGCCCACCACTTGCTCGTACAGCGGCTCACCCATGCCATGCAGGCACTGGAACTCGTATTGGCCCGGGTAATAGTTCTGCCCGGCGATGTGATAGATGGCCGACAGGGTGTGGGCATTGTGGGTGGCGAACTGCGGATAGATGACTTCCGGAACGCTCAGCAGTTTGCGGGCGCAGGCAATGTAGGAAACATCGGTGTACACCTTGCGGGAGTAAACCGGGAAGCCTTCCAGGCCGTCGACTTGGGCACGCTTGATCTCGCTGTCCCAGTAGGCGCCTTTCACCAGGCGGATCATCAGGCGGTGGCGGCTGCGGCGGGCCAGGTCGATCACATAGTCGATCACGTACGGGCAGCGCTTCTGGTAGGCCTGGATGACGAAGCCAATGCCGTTCCAGCCTTTCAGCCCCGGCTCGAAGCAGAGGCGCTCGAGCATGTCGAGGGAGATTTCCAGGCGATCGGCTTCTTCGGCGTCGACGTTCAGGCCGATGTCGTACTGTTTGGCGAGCAGGGTCAGGGACAGCAGGCGCGGATACAGCTCGTCCATCATGCGCTCGTACTGGGCACGGCTGTAACGCGGGTGCAGGGCGGACAGCTTGATGGAGATGCCGGGGCCTTCATAGATGCCGCGGCCGTGGGAGGCCTTTCCGATGGAATGGATGGCCTGCTCGTAGGAAGCGTAGTAACGCTGGGCGTCTTCCTCGGTCAGTGCGGCTTCGCCGAGCATGTCGTAGGAGTAGCGGAAGCCCTTGGCCTCGAAGTTGGTGGCGTTGGCCAGCGCTTCGGCGATGGTTTCGCCGGTGACGAACTGCTCGCCCATCAGGCGCATGGCCATGTCCACGCCTTTGCGGATCAGCGGCTCGCCACTCTTGCCGATGATGCGGTTCAGCGAGCTGGAGAGGCCGGATTCGTTGTGGGTGGACACCAGCTTGCCGGTGATCAGCAGGCCCCAGGAGGCAGCGTTGACGAACATCGACGGGCTCTGGCCCAGGTGCTGTTGCCAGTTGCCGTTGCTGATCTTGTCGCGGATCAGGGCGTCACGGGTGCCTTTGTCCGGGATGCGCAGCAAGGCTTCGGCCAGGCACATCAGGGCGACGCCCTCCTGGGAAGACAGGGAGAACTCCTGCAGCAGGCCCTGGACGATGCCGGCGCGGCCGCTGGCGCTCTTCTGGTTGCGTAGTTTCTCGGCGATGCCGTAGGCGAGTTTGTAGGTGTTTTCAGCCATATCTGCTGGCAGGCGCGCCTGCTCCAGCAGCATAGGAACCATTTCCTGCTCGGGGCGGCGATAGGCGCCAGTGATGGCGGCGCGCAAGACGGATTGCGGCAGGATACTTTCAGCGAAGTCGAGGAATGGCTGGTGCACCGGGTCGGCCAGGGCTTCAAGAGCCTCATGGTCGCCCTCGGCCAGGCGCTGGGCGATGCCCTGGAGTTCCGGCAGCGTTACGCCGGCTTCCAGGCTTTCGAGGTAGCTGAAGATCGCTTGCTTGATCAGCCAGTGCGGGGTGCGCTCGATCCGTCGTGCAGCTTCCTTGAGGCGGTCACGGGTTGCCTCATCCAGTTTCACGCCAAGGGTGGTGCTCGTAGCCATTTCTTGTCCTCTTATCAGCCGTGGTTGCAACGGCGTTAGCGGCGCCAAGAGTAGCGGTGTCGCAAATGAGGTGCAACCTGGTGCAACCTAAAGTTTCAATCCTGAGAACGGTCTCCGGATGAAAGGTCGCCCATCGGATGGGTGCGGAGTTGCGCTGCTATCGCGCGTAGCAGGTTTAGGCGCTACTCCAGCTAGCAGGTGCTGCAGGTGTACGCTGCACTGAAATCAAGAGGTTTCCTGGGGTGCAACCCTGGGATAGCCGTACCCGATAGACGAGCCCCTGCAATACCGACATTACGCCTAAGACAGCATAGGCGGCTCGTGGCGGAAGCAGGAGGCAGGCAAGAAGAGTCGACGGATGGCGAGCTCTGGGCAGTTCGCCATCTGGAAAACCGCCCGGCGCGGGAGGACGAATTAACGAGGTTTGAGCGATTCGAGCTTACGTAGGAGGCTTTGGTGGGCACTGTCGAGAATCTGGTTGGACAACTCTTCGTTAGCCACGCTGCGTGACAGGCTCAGGGCACCGACCAGGGTTGCAAGCATCGCCAGGCTTTCCTGCGGGTCGCCGATCTCCTTTTCGATCAGGGCCAGCAGACCGGTTACCACCTCGTCGGTGATCGGGCTGGCGTTTCCACGCTGGCCGAGTTCCGCCGACATGGTCGGCAGCGGGCAACCCTGTTCGGGTTGGGCGCGATGTTGGGGTGACAGGTAGCGCTCGAAGAAGGCCTGGAGTGGTCGCTCCTTGGCGAATGCCTTGGCCCAATGGGCATTGGCGTCGTTGGCTGCGGCCTGCAGGGCCTCTTCGACCAGAGCGTCTTTGGACTTGAAGTGTGCATAGAAACCGCCGTGGGTCAGGCCCAGGGCTTTCATCAGTGGCTGTAGCCCGGTGGCGTCGATGCCATCGCTGCGGAAACGGCGCGAAGCCTCGGTAACGATTCGTTTATGGGTTTCGGCTTTGTGGTCTTCGGGATAACGCATGGCAGTTGCCTCAGGCGGGGCATTGATATGGTGATTGTAATTCCACATCGGTAAAAAATGCGAGCAGCTGCAGCTGGCCGGTTGCGTCTGATTGCCTGAGAGGTTGGGGCAGGGCAGTCACCTGCGGGGCTGAAGCCCTCTTCCTTCCCTGGAAGAGGGGACGGCTGTCAGCGCTTGGCCTGGGCGCGGGCGTGGAACACGAAGCCGATGCTGTTCATCAGAAGCTGTGCAGCGAGGATGGATGTGATTCCGGTGGGATCATAGGCCGGGGCCACTTCCACCAAATCCATCCCGACGATGCGCCCCTGGCTTCGGTTTGCCAGGCCCTGGATGATTTCCAGCACTTCGTAGTACTGGAAGCCGCCATGGCTAGGGGTTCCAGTACCGGGAGCGATGGATGGGTCGAAGCCGTCGATGTCGATGGTGATGTAGTACGACTCGCACTCGGGGATCAGGTCCAGCACGCCATCGCGGCCGAGGCGGCGGACGTCTCGAACCGAGAGGATATTCGAGCCGCATTCGCGGGCTGCGTTGTAGTCGCTGCGGTTGGACGAAGAGACGTTGCGGATGCCCATCTGGGTCATGCCGACGATGTGATCCATTTCCGAGGCGCGGCGCAGTGGGTTGCCGTGGCCATAGCGCACGCCGTGGCGTTCGTCGACGAAGTCCAAGTGCGCGTCAAAGTGAATGATATGGATCGGGCCGCGGCCTTCGAAGGCTTTGATCACCGGTGCATGCACCGAGTGGTCGCCGCCCAGCACCACCGGCATGGCTCCGGCATCGAGCAGTTTGCGCACGGCGTACTCGATGTTGGCGTTGCTGGTATTCATATCGGTATGAACGATGTCGGCGTCACCTACGTCGACGATGCGTACATCTGCTGCCTGCAGGTACATCACGTCGTCCTCGAAGTCGTAGGCGCCGCTGTGACCGAAGGAGAACAGAGTGGATGCCTCCCGGATCCCGCGCGGTCCGAAGCGTGCGCCAGAACGCCACTGGGTGCCCATGTCGTTGGGCGCGCCGAGCACTGCAACGTCTGCGTCCAGCTTTTCCCAGTCAAGGCAGACGGGGGACTTGGCGAAGGTGCAATGACCGACGAAGGGCAGGTTCAAGCGACCGTTTTCATAGCTGTTGCTGGACATTTTCAGGCGTCTCCACATTGTTGTTGTCGGTTACGGGAGGAGGGCGGGTTCCTCGTCCATGGGCGCACTATGGGCTTTACCAACGCCTGAAAAAATGATGATGATGCGATGCGCAAATCGTGATTTCCGATGTAATCACTGACACTTCGGGTGCCCCATGATCCAGTTGCATGATGTCGACCTGAAGCTGCTCAGGGTCTTCAATACCATCGTCAAATGCGGTGGTTTCTCTGCGGCCCAGGCCGCCCTCAACGTTGCCCAGTCCACTATCAGCGAACAGATGGGCCACCTGGAGACGCGTCTCGGGGTCAAACTCTGCGAACGTGGGCGAAGTGGGTTTCGGCTGACGGAGCAGGGCCAGGCGATCTACGAGGCCACCCAGAGGTTGCTGGAAGCAGTTGAGGAGTTCTGCGTCGATGCCGATGTGCTCAAGCGCCAGATCAGTGGCACCCTTAATCTGGGTGTGATCGATACCACCATTACCGACCCGGCTTGCCCGCTGAAGATGACGACCCAACGCTTCGTCCAGCGTGGCCACGAGGTGCACCTGCACGTCTACATCGGAACGCCGGCCGAGCTGGAGGAGCGCGTACTGGATAGCCGCCTGCATCTGGCGGTCGGGCACTTCCCATTGCGCGTGCCGGGCCTGTCCTATTCGCCGCTGTACCAGGAAAGCCATGGCTTCTACTGCGGGCGAAATCATCCCTTGTTCGGTAGCTTGGGGCCCAAGGTCAACCTGCTGGAGCGCATCGCCGCCAGCCGTGTCGTGGCACGTGGCTACCTGCAGCAGCGCGATCTCCAAGCCCTGGGCGTGGACAAGCCAGCCGCGACCGTGGATAACGTCGAAGCCCAGGCCATGCTGATCCTCTCGGGGGCTTATGCTGGATTCCTGCCAGAACACTATGCGCGCCAGTGGGTGGAGAGTGGCGATCTGGAGCACCTTGAGCCAGGACGCCTGCGCCTGCTGTCTGCCTTCGAGGTCATTACCCGTCGAGGGGCAGCTCCGCCGTTGATCTTGCGCGCATTCCTCGATGAGCTGATGCAGTGCACGCGCGCATTGACCGTGTAGAAATAGATCGATCCCAAGGTCCACCATGCGAATCCACGTCACCTTCATCGACCGCGTCGGCATCACCCAGGAAGTCCTGGCGCTGCTGGGTGCGCGCAACCTCAATCTCGACGCGGTGGAAATGATCCCGCCGAACGTCTACATCGATGCTCCGGCCCTCAGCCAAGCGGTGCTCGATGAGTTGCATGACGCCCTGCTGCGGGTGGAGGGTGTGCAGGCGGTGGAGCTGGTCGACATCCTCCCAGGTCAGCAGCGGCGCTTGCAGCTCGATGCCCTGTTGGCGGCCATGAGCGACCCGGTGCTTGCGGTAGGGCCGGACGGCCATGTGCTGCTGGCCAATCCGACGCTGGTCAGCCTTTACGGCCACGAGCCGGCGGGAGAGCCGCTGTCCAACCTGTTCGCCGAGCCGGATCTGGCGCAGAACCTGATCGACAAGGGTTTCCGCTTGCCGATGTGCGAGGTGAGCTTCAAGGGGCAGGCGCTGCTGCTGGACGCCACACCCATCAGCGGTGGAACGGATGCGCTGGTCGGTGGCTTGCTGACCCTTTACCCGCCGAGCCGTATCGGCGAGCGTCTGGCCTCGCTGCACCACGACCATGCCGAGGGCATGGATGCGTTGATCGGCCAATCATCGGCACTCAAGCAACTCAAGGTCCGACTGCTCAAGGTGGCCAGTCTGGATGCGCCGTTGTTGATCCAGGGCGAGACCGGCACCGGCAAGGAACTGGTGGCACGCGCCTGCCACGCCCTCAGCGCGCGGCACGATGCGCCGTTCCTGGCGCTCAACTGCGCGGCCCTCCCGGAGAGCCTCGCCGAGAGCGAGCTGTTTGGATATTCCGCCGGGGCGTTCACTGGCGCCCAGCGCGGCGGCAAGCCGGGCCTGCTGGAAATGGCGGATCGTGGCACGGTGTTCCTCGATGAAGTGGGCGAAATGTCGCCTTACCTACAAGCCAAGCTGCTGCGATTTCTCAGCGATGGTTGCTTCCGTCGTGTGGGGGGGGATCGGGAGGTGCATGTGAACGTGCGGGTGCTCTGCGCGACGCACCGCAATCTGGAGCGCATGGTCGGGGAGGGAACCTTCCGTGAAGACCTCTACTACCGCCTCAACGTGCTGAACCTGATGGTGCCGCCACTGCGCGAGCGCGGGAATGACATCCTTCTGCTGGCCGAGCACTTCCTGCGCCAGGCCTGCGCGCAGATCCAGCGGCCGCCTTGCCGGCTAGCGCCTGCGACCCATCCGCTGCTGCTCGGCAATCGCTGGTCGGGAAACGTTCGTCAGTTGCAGAACGTGATCTTCCGCGCCGCAGCGATCTGCGAGGGCGACCTGATCGACTGCGATGGGCTGGAACTTGCGGGTACTGCGCTGAGTGCCCAACAGGCTGAATCCGCAGAGGTCTCCAGCCTGGAGGAGGCCGTACAGGCTTTCGAAAAGTCCCTGCTGGAGCGGCTTTATGCTGAATATCCCTCCACCCGCCAGTTGGCTGCGCGTCTGAACACCTCGCACACTGCTATCGGCCAGCGTCTGCGTAAGTACGGGATTTCTACCAAGGCGTAGGCTGGATCAGTGAGACAGCAGTTCCCCTGATCGCACGACTCTGGGTGGATCGATGAGGCTTGATTGCCCTGCGTCTCTACATTGCTGATGGTGTGGTTCGATTACGTTCCAGCGGAGCGATTTCGCTCCAAGCTGGCGAAGGCCTCGTTATCCGCGGTGTGTGTGTTCATCGGCTATCCATAAACTCATTCAAGTCTGGAGCGATTTCGTTCCAAAACTTGGCCGTGAAAATTCCAAATATCGCTTAAGATATTGATTTAAAAGGGTTTATAAAACTTGGCATTCGCCTTGCTCTTGTTCAGTCAGCCGAGCTGTATTCCACGCTCGGGACCCCACCTGATAACAAGAGGAAGATCCATGAGCACTCTGCGTTTTACTCCCGAGCATGAATGGCTGCGCCTGGAAGCGTCTGGTGAGCTGACCGTCGGCATTACCAGTTTCGCCCAGGAGGCCTTGGGGGACGTGGTGTTTGTCCAGTTGCCGGAGCCGGGCCGTTACGAAGAAGGTCAGGAAGTCGCGGTACTGGAGTCGGTGAAGGCCGCCAGCAACATCACCATGCCGCTGACCGGCGAAGTGCTGGACGTCAACCAGGCACTGGCCGACAACCCAGAGCTGGTCAACGAAGCCCCCATGGGAGATGGCTGGTTCTTCCGCATTCGTCCGGAGAACCCCGAAGCCGTAGCCAGCCTGATGGACCAGGCCGACTACGACAGCTTCCTCTCCGACAACGCTTGAGCCCGGGGGCCGACATGACCAGAGCACACATCCCACTGGGCACGGACAACGAGTTCATCGCCCGCCATATCGGCCCGCGTGAGGCGGATATTACCGCCATGCTGGCACTCACCGGCCACGACTCGCTGGAAGCGCTGATCGCCAGCGTGATTCCCGAGAGCATCAAGGGTACCAGCGTACTCGACCTGCCGGCCGGGCAGGGTGAGGCCGAGGCCTTGGCTTCGATCAAGGCCATCGCCGCGAAGAACCAGCTGTTCAAGAACTACATCGGCCAGGGCTACTACCCTTGCCACACGCCGACCCCGATCCTGCGCAACCTGCTGGAAAACCCGGCCTGGTACACCGCCTACACCCCTTACCAGCCGGAGATTTCCCAGGGCCGCCTGGAAGCGCTGCTGAACTTCCAGACCCTGGTCAGCGACCTTACCGGCATGGAAATCGCCAACGCCTCCCTGCTGGACGAAGCCACCGCCGCTGCCGAAGCCATGACCTTCTGCAAGCGCTTGTCGAAGAACAAGGCCAGCAACGCCTTCTTCGCCTCCAGGCATTGCCACCCGCAGACCCTCGATGTGCTCCGCACCCGTGCTGAGCCGCTGGGCATCGAAGTGGTGATCGGTGACGAGGCTGAGCTGGAGGACCTCTCCGGCTACTTCGGCGTGCTGCTGCAATACCCCGCCAGCAACGGCGACATACCTGACCACCGCGCCTTGGTGCAGCGCGCCCACGCGGCCGGCGCCTTGGTGGCTGTGGCCGCCGACCTGCTGGCCCTGACGCTGCTGACCCCGCCCGGCGAATTCGGCGCCGACGTGGTTCTGGGCAGTGCGCAGCGCTTTGGCGTACCGCTGGGCTTCGGCGGCCCGCATGCCGCCTACTTTGCCACCCGAGACTCGTTCAAACGCGACATGCCGGGTCGACTGGTGGGTATTTCGATCGACCGCCATGGCAAGCCGGCCCTGCGCCTGGCCATGCAGACCCGCGAACAACACATCCGCCGCGAAAAGGCCACCAGCAACATCTGCACCGCCCAGGTCCTGCTGGCCAACATCGCCAGCATGTACGCCGTTTACCACGGCCCGCAGGGTCTGACCCGTATCGCCCGGCGTGTGCACCGCCTGACCTCGATCCTGGCTCAAGGCCTGCAACAGCTGGGGCACAAGGTCGAGCAGTACCACTTCTTCGACACCCTGAGCGTCGTCACTGCCAACCCGGTCGACGAGGTTCACGCCGCCGCCAAGGCCAAGGGCATTAACCTGCGAGTGCTGGATAGCGTGCGCGTCGGCCTCTCGCTGGATGAAACCTGCGACCAGGCCAGCGTCGAGGCCCTCTGGGCGGTCTTCGCCACCCAGGGCAAGAACCTGCCGGACTTCGCAGCATTGGCTGGCGTCACCGGCGACTGCCTGCCGCTGGAACTGCTGCGTGAATCGCCGTTCCTGGAGCACGATGTCTTCAACCGTTACCACTCGGAAACCGAGCTGATGCGCTACCTGCGCAAGCTGGCGGACAAGGATCTGGCGCTGGACCGCAGCATGATCCCGCTGGGTTCCTGCACCATGAAGCTCAACGCCGCCAGCG
>NZ_JAGTIS010000035.1 GCF_018704125.1 Metapseudomonas boanensis
CAGCGCTACGTCACGCGCTACAACACCGCCAGGCTCCATAGCTATAACGGGTATCGGTCGCCAGTTGCGATGGAAAGGCTGGCGGCGTGAAGCCTTAACTGGTGTCCAGAATTACTTGACCAGTTCAAGCTGGCTCCTACAGGGGCCGTCGAGGGACACAGGTTCCGTTGTAGGAGCGAGCTTGCTCGCGAAGGGCCGGACAGGTGTAAAGCCTTTGCTCCCCTCATTACACCTGTAAAGGCGGACCCTTTACAGAAAAGCCTCCAACTAACCTGTACTTCGTTTTATAAGAATAAAAAACGTATATAAAACAAAAGCTTGAATTAATTTCGTGCAATTGGCACGCAAGCTGCTCCCTGGCTATCGAGGGGCCGAAAAAGGCCCCGCAAACGATAACAACGAACGCTGGTCACACCTGTCCCCACCTTGCAGCTGTGCCGGCAATAGCCTGGAGCTCTGCCATGCATGACTCACCTCCCCTGGGCGCCTCCCTCAGCCGCAGGCGCTTCATCAGCCTGTCGGGCCAGTCCCTGCTGGTGCTGGGTGCCACCGCCGTCACCAGCCAGTTGATCCCCGTCACCCTGCTTGCCAACGAGGCGTTGCCCGACCTGCCTGCCGGCCTGCTGTGCATGGGCCGCGATATCTACCCCCACGACCGCTTGGGCGACATGCATTACGCCACGCCGCTGGCCGAACTGGTCGGCAAGCAGCCGAAGTTGATCAAGGACGGCCTGAAGGCCCTCCAGGCCCGTGCTCGCGAACGCCATGGCAAGGCTTTCGAGGCGATTGCCAGCGAGGACGACCGTGTCGCGCTGCTGCGTGAGATCGAGACCGGCCCGTTCTTCCGCGAAGTGCGTAGCGCGCTGATGTTCGGCCTCTACGACAACACCGCGCTGTTCCCGCTGTTCGGCTACGAGGGCTCCTCGGTGGAGAAGGGCGGCTACCTCGCGCGCGGCTTCAACGACATCGACTGGCTCTGAACCGTCCTTCTTCGCAGCTCCACCTATTCCAACAATGAGGGTTAACCCCATGGCAGCGAAATTCTCTCAGGACGACGGCGACGTCGTCGTCATCATCGGCTCGGGCGCCGGTGGCGGCACCCTGGCCCATGCCCTGGCCCGGCAAGGCATCCGCACCGTGGTGCTAGAGGCCGGCAAGCGCTATGAGATGTCCGACATCGAGAACGATGAATGGGCCATGTTCAACAAGATCTCCTGGCTCGACAAACGCATCGCCACCGGTGGCTGGGACGTGGCCCGCAACCACCCGAACCTGCCGGCCTGGATCGTCAAGGCGGTCGGCGGCAGTTCCGTGCACTGGGCGGGCGTAGCCCTGCGCTTTCGCGATTTCGAATTCCGCATGCGCACCGAGAACGGCGATATCAAGGGCGCCAACATGCTCGACTGGCCGCTCAGCTATGAGGAACTGGAGCCCTGGTACGTCAAGGCCGAGCAGCACATGGGCGTGACCGGCTCGAGCACCGGCATGCCGTACCACCAGTGGCACAACTCCTTCAAGGTCCTGGCCACCGGCGCCCAGCGCGTCGGCTACAAGGAAATCCAGTCCGGGCCGATGGCGATCAACACCCAGCCTTACGACGGCCGGCCCGGATGCATGCAGATCGGCTTCTGCATGCAGGGCTGCCGCATCGGCGCCAAGTGGTCGACGCTCTACACCGACATCCCCCGCGCCGAGGCCACTGGCAATTGCGAGGTGCGCCCGCAGAGCATGGCGCTGCGCATCGAGCACGACGCCCGTGGCAGGGTCAGCGCGGTGGTCTACGCCGACGCCCAGGGTCGCCAGCAGCGGCAGAAGGCGCGGGTGGTGTGCGTGGCCGGCAATTCCATCGAGTCTCCGCGCCTGCTGCTCAACTCCGAGTCGTCGATGTTCAAGGACGGCCTGGCCAACTCCTCCGGCCAGGTCGGGCGCAACTACATGTGCCACACCACCGCCGGCATCTACGCGGTGATGCCCAAGCCGGTGCACATGTACCGCGGCACCACCTGCGCCGGGATCATCTCCGACGAGTCCTACAACAACACCTCGCGCGGCTTCGTCGGCGGCTACCGGCTGGAAATCCTCTCCCTCGGCCTGCCGTTCATGTCCGCCTTCCTCGACCCGACCCCGCAGGGCTGGGGCCGTGGCTTCACCGCGAAGATGGAGCGCTACGACCACATGTCCGGCGTGTGGTTGTGCGGCGAGGACCTGCCCATGGAGAGCAACCGCATCACCCTCCATGGCACCGAGAAGGACCAGTACGGCCTGCCCATCCCGGTGGTGCACAAGGACGACCACGCCTTCGATAACGCCATGCGCGACCACGGCGTGGAGCAGACCCGCAAGTGCTATGAGGCGGTCGGCGCCACCGAGGTCATCCGCCTTCCGTCCTACCCGGCCAGCCACAACATGGGCACCAACCGCATGAGCGCCAAGGCCGCCGACGGCGTGGTGAACAAGTGGGGCCAGAGCCATGACATCCCCAACCTGTTCGTCTCCGACGGCAGCCAGTTCACCACCAGCGGCGGGCAGAACCCGACCCTGACCATCGTCGCCCTGGCCTTGCGCCAGGCCGAACACATCGGCTCGCTGCTCAACCAGCGCGCTATCTGATCCCCACAAGGAGCCGATCCCATGACCGTACCGAGCAACGCGCAGCGACTCTGGATGTTCGAGCAGATGCTCGTCAGCCGCTACCTGGAAGAGTCCATCGAGCGCATCTACATGGAAGGCAAGACCCCGGTCTTCAACATGGCCAACGGGCCGATCCCCGGCGAGATGCACCTGTCCAACGGCCAGGAGCCTTGCGCCGTGGGCGTCTGCGCCCACCTGACGGCTGAGGACATCGTCACCGCCACCCACCGACCACACCACGTCGCCGTCGCCAAGGGCGTCGACCTGGACGCAATGGTCGCCGAAATCTTCGGCAAGAAGACCGGCCTCTCCGGCGGCCGGGGCGGCCACATGCACCTGTTCGACCCACGGGTGAATTTCTGCTGCTCCGGCATCATTGCCCAGGGCATGGGCCCAGCGGTGGGCGCGGCACTGTCGCGGCAGATGCAAGGAAAGCCCGGCGTCGCCGTGGCCTACATCGGCGAAGGCGCGGCGAATCAGGGCGCCTTCCACGAGACGTTGAACCTGGCCGCACTGTGGAAGCTGCCGGTGGTCTTCGTCATCGAGGACAACGCCTGGGGCATCTCCGTGGCCAAGCAGTCTTCCACCGCCATCGAGCGCAACTACCTGCGCGCGGCGGCCTACGGCATGCCCGGAGTGTTCGTCCCCGGCAATGACGCCGACGCCATCTTCGCCGCAGCGGGTGAGGCCATCGCCCGTGCCCGTGCCGGTGAAGGGCCGAGCCTGATCGAGATCGAAACCCACCGCCTGGCCGGCCACTTCATGGGCGACGGCGAAACCTACCGCCCGGCTGGCGAGAAGGAAGCCTTGCTGCAGAAAGATCCGATCCCCGCGTACCGCCAGCGTCTGCTGGAACTGGGCGTGTTGGACGAAATCACCGCCGCCGGCATTGACGAGTGCGCCCGTGGCCGGGTCGACGCTGCGGTGCGCTTTGCCCGCGACAGCGACTACCCGGCGCCGGAAGAGGCCCTCGACTTTGTCTTCGTCTGAGCCCCACGGCCCCAATCCGAATTCAGGAGCAGCAACATGAGCAGCCCAGTGAAAGAACGCAAACTCACCATCGCCCGCGCCATGGCCGAAGCGGTGGCCCAGGAAATGCGCCTCGACCCGAGCGTCTTCGTGATGGGCGAGGACATCGGCCAGCTTGGCGGGGTGTTCGGCAATACCCGCGGGCTTCATGAAGAGTTCGGCGGTGAGCGCATCCGTGATACGCCGATCTCCGAAACCGCCTTCATCGGCGCCGCCGTGGGTGCGGCCTCCGATGGCATGCGGCCGATCGTCGAGCTGATGTTCGTCGACTTCTTCGGCGTGTGCATGGACGCCATCTACAACCTGATGGCGAAGAACACCTACTTCTCCGGCGGCAAGGTCAACGTGCCGATGGTGCTGATGGCCTCCACCGGCGCCGGCTATTCCGATGCCGGGCAGCACTCGCAGTGCCTCTACGGTACCTTCGCCCATCTTCCGGGCATGAAGGTAGTGGTGCCGAGCAACGCTTACGACGCCAAGGGGCTGATGACCGCCGCCATCCGCGACGACAACCCGGTGATCTACCTGTTCCACAAGGCCCTGCAAGGCATGGGCTGGCTGGGCACCGAGAAGGGCGCCACCGTGGCCGTGCCCGAGGATCCGTACACCGTGGAGATCGGCAAGGCGAAGACGGTGCGCGAAGGCCGCGACGTCAGCATCGTCAGCCTCGGCGCAGGTGTGCACCATGCGCTGCGTGCCGCCCAGCAGCTGGAACAGCAGGGCGTCAGTGCCGAGGTGGTGGACCTGCGCAGCCTGGTACCGCTGGATCGCGAACACGTCATCGCTTCGGTGCGCAAGACCGGCCGCCTGATCGTCGTCGACGAGGACTACCACAGCTTCGGCGTCAGCGGCGAAATCATCGCCAGCGTCGTCGAGCACGACATCGGCATGCTCAAGGCACGCCCGCAGCGGGTGGCCTTCCCCGATATCCCGATTCCCTTCACGCCGCCCATGGAGCAGTGGGCGCTGCCATCCGCCGCGAAGATCGTCGCGGCCTACCAGAACCTGAAGAACGAGGAGTAAACCATGTCGACCCCAATCGTGATTGCCGATGACCTCTGGGAAGGTGACGCCGAAGCGGTGATCACCTCCTGGCTGGTCAGTGATGGTGCTGAAGTCGCCCAGGGCGACCTGGTCGCCGAGATCATGTCCGAGAAGGCCCAGTTCGAGATCGAAGCCCCGGCAGCCGGCGTGCTGAAAATCCTCGAGGAAGAAGACGCGGTGGTCGCCAAGGGCGCGACCATCGCCCAAGTGGAGTGACCCATGGGACAGATGCAAACGCCGCAGGCAGCCGAAAACAGCACGCTGCCGCTCAAGGGCATGCGCAAGATGATCGCGGCGAAGATGAGCGAGAGCCTGCAGACCGCCGCGCAGCTCACCCACCACGCCGAGTGCGAACTCACCGCCCTCCAGGCCCGCCGTGCGCGCCTGAAGGCGGCGGGCAGCCAGGCCTCGTTGCAGGACCTGCTGCTGCACGAGATCGTCGCCACGCTGAAGGCCCACCCGGACCTCAACGCCACCTTGCAGGACAACCTGATCACCCGCCACGCGGCGGTTCATCTGGGCCTGGCCATCCCGCTGCCGGATGACCTGCTAGTGGCCCCGGCGCTGTTCGATGCCGACCAACTCGATCTGGAGGGCCTGGCCAGAGCGCGTCGGGCCTTGGTCGAGAAGGCCCAGGCGGGAAAGCTCTCGGTCAAGGAACTGACCGGGGCCACCGTCACTGTGTCCAACCTGGGGCTGTCGCGAGTGCGCTTCTTCACGCCGATCCTCAACGTGCCGCAGGTGGCCATCATCGGCATCGGCGGCACTCAGCGGCGGTTGCAGCGTGAGGCGGATGGTTCGCTGGTGGAGCGCGAGTTCATCGGCCTGTCGCTGACCTTCGACCATCGCGCGGTGAATGGCGCGCCGGCGGCGGAGTTCCTAGACGACCTGTGCCGGCGGCTCGAAGGAGACGAGCTGCCATGAGCCCGATCTGGCGGCTCAGCGTCGAAGCCGGTCTGGAGGCCGAGCGACAGTTGCTGGATGCCGTGCATGCCGGGGAGGAGGAGCGGGGGCTGCTGTTCTGGCGCCCCTCCGATCGCGCGCTGGTGATGCCGCGTCGGTTTAGCCGATTGCCGGGTTTTCTGGTGGCGGACATCGGCTGCGCGGCCCTCGGATGGCCTATCGCCCTGCGCGATACCGGCGGCGAGCCAGTGCCGCAGTCACCGGCGGTCCTCAACGTAGCCCTGGCCTATGCGCTGCCGGTGGAAGACGACGAGCAGGCGCGGATAGAAAATGCCTATCTGGGCCTCTGCGAGCCGATCTGCCAATGGTTGCGCGAGCTGGGCCTGGTCCCTGGTCTGGGCGAGGTGCCGGGTGCTTTCTGCGATGGTCGCTTCAACGTCACGCTCGGCCGGCGCAAGCTGGTGGGCACCGCCCAGCGCTGGCGCCGGCGGGCGGCCGATGGTCGCCTGGAGGTGCTGGTCCACGGGGCGATCCTGCTGGAAGACGAGCGGGAGACCATGGTCGATGTGGTCAACCGCTTCTACCAGGGCTGCGGCCTGGACCAACGCTGCCGCGCGACGAGCCATGTGGCTCTGGATGAGTGGGTAACGTCGGTCTGGTCGGAGACAGCCAGCCTTGGGAGCTGCTTCGGTACGCCTCGGGAGTCCTGGCTACCGCCGGCGGGTGCGGGGAAAAGCCAGGCGCGTCTCGCGATCTGATTGCGGTTGGCTGGCTCACAGGCTCAGTTGCTCTGACTGTCTGCCTGTGAGCCCCCAGGAGTAGGCCGGGCGGCGCGCTGCTTCAGCCCACGATCGAACTCGCCGGTGGGCTGAAGTGTTTCTGGCGTGTTTTCAGGGCGGCACGACCTGGCCAATGCTCAAGGTCGGTCCTCTTCGGATGGAAGGTGGCGTTCCGTGGCGTCCTCCACGGACCTGCGGAAGCCTTTGATTGCCTCTCCCAGGTCGGAGCCCAAGTGCCGCAGGCGCTTGCCGCCAAACAGAACCAACACCACCAGCAGAATCACCGCCCAGTGTTTCCAGTCAAAGATGCCCATGCATGTCTCTTCTATAGGGATAAGGCGCCTGTCTGCCTATGAGCCTGCTGGTCGGCATGGTACGAGGAACGTACCAAGGGGCCTGCGGCGACGTTCTTGAAGCCCATCTCGGCGCCCTGCTCGGCGAACCAGGTGAAGGTGTCCGGATGCACGAAGCGCTGCACCGGCAGGTGGTTGCGCAGCAGTTGCTTGATGCGCGACACCTCGGGCGAGGCCGCGATTTCCACGCGGATCCAGTCGGGTTTGCGCGGTACATCCTCGGTGGGAATGATCTTCACCGGAATGCGCGCCACCTTCTCGGCGCCGCGTAGCTTCACGCCGATTTCGTCCTTGTCCGGCTTCGCGGTCGTGTGTTGAGACTCCACATGTTTCTCCGATGGGTTAAAGGGATTCATGGGGTTCTCAGCAACAACCGGGCCAGTTCCCAGAAGTACGTGATATCGGGACTTCAGCCGCGATCCGGGCGTGTCCAAAGCGCTTTACACCTGTCAGCGCCTTTACAGGTTGGTGGACGTGATGGAGAGGTAACCTCAACAAAATCAATAGTTTGGCGAGTGGCATTGGTTGTGCTGGAGAGCAAGGGCGGCGCCGTGCGCTGCTCAATCTCTACAACAACAATTCGTCTGGAGAGCTTTATGACTCACCATTGCCGTTCGAACGACAAGCTGCCTGGCATGCGCGGTATGCAGCATATCGGGATCACCGTGCCGAACCTGGCTGAAGCCGTTGCCTTCTTCGTCGATGTACTGGGCTGCGAGCCGTATTTCCGGTTCGGCGAGTTCCGTTTCGAGGACGATTGGATGGAGCGCCACCTCAATGTGCATCCACGAGCAACCATCCGGGACTTTCAGATGGTTCGCTGCGGCAATGGCACCAACCTGGAGATATTCGAGTACACAGCGCCAGACCAGAACCAGCGCTTGCCGCGCAACAGCGATATTGGCGGACACCATCTTGCGTTCTACGTCGATGACATGGAGGCGGCGGTGGCGTACCTGAAGTCTCGAGGTGTGCAGGTGCTGGATACCCCCTCGACCTTCACGGACGGGCCGGCGGCGGGGCTTACCTGGGTTTATTTCCTCGCGCCCTGGGGCTTGCAGCTAGAACTGGTCAGCTTCCCCGAAGGGATGCGCTACGCGGAGGATTCGCAGCGGCTGCTGTGGGATCCGCGCACACCCGATCGATAGTCGGTCGCTGTTGTCCGGCCCGAGCGATAGCGGCTCGGGTCGGGCTCAACGGCTTTCCAGGTCCCGCGCATGCAGGGCGGTCGCTCAGCGTTCCTGGGCATTCGGCGCGACAGTGTCGCAGTACCTCATTCACCGATACAGGGTTGGCTGTGCCGTGCGTGTTCGCGAGCCAGCCAGCTTCTGCCGATGATCGGCGGCAAACTTGACACCTCGTGTACCCGTACGAAGGTTTCCTTTAGCGCCGACTTCACCCTGCGGCGTCTCCTTCCACCCGGCAACCAGGAGCACGACCATGATCCGCAAGCTCGCACTTATCACTGGCGCCAGCCGTGGCCTCGGCAAAAGCATGGCGCAGCACCTGGCCGCCCAGGGCATCGACATCATCGGCACCTACCACAGCAAGCTGGAGGACGCGGAGTCCCTGAGTCGGGAGATCATCGACCTCGGTGGCCACGCGGCCATGCTCCAGCTGGACGTCAGCAAGAGCGCTACCTTCGACACCTTTGTTGCGACCCTTGGTCGGTTGCTGAAGAACGAATTCGGCCGCGACACCTTCGATTTCCTGGTGAACAACGCCGGCATTGGCATCCATGCCAGCTTTACCGAAACCACCGAGGAGCAGTTCGACCAACTGGTGAACGTCCAGCTGAAGGGCCCGTTCTTCCTGACCCAGAGGTTGCTGCCGCTGATCGCCGACGGTGGGCGCATCCTCAATGTCTCCACGGGCCTGACACGCTTTGCCTTGCCGGGCTACGCGGCCTACGCGGCGATGAAGGGCGGAATAGAAGTGCTTACCCGCTACCAGGCCAAGGAGCTGGGCGCACGCGGCATTGCGGTGAACGTGCTGGCTCCGGGGGCCATCGAGACCGACTTTGGCGGTGGCGTGGTGCGCGACAACGCGGAGGTGAATGCCTTCATCGCGGGCAACACCGCGCTGGGGCGTGTCGGCCAGCCGGAAGACATCGGGGCGGCGGTGGCCATGCTGCTCTCGGATGCCGGCCGCTGGATCAATGGCCAGCGGATCGAGGCATCGGGCGGGATGTTCCTCTGAGCAATGGGTAAAGCCCTCAGCCGAATTGGCGGAGGGCTGCTGTACCGGAGGGGCTTGCTTGAGGTGAGGCTCAGGCTGAGGCGTGGGCCAGATCGGCCAGGACGCCGATCAGGATGAGACGGAAACCAAGCAGGGTTTTTCGCATTGTTATTCTCCTGGTGGTTTGGATCGCTTCGGTTGGCACCGATGAATGCGTGCGCATCTGGAGCCTAGTCGACCCTTGGTGGATGTGCTGCGCCAGTTTCGCCACCGGGGCCAGGGCCGTATTCATTGTGGGGGCGAATTCATTCGCTGAGGGCAGCGCAGCTGCCCCTTGGGGGTTCCAGGGCAGGCCTGCGGCCTGCTTGGCGACTGAAGTCGCCCCCACAAGAACCACTGGGCCGGATCGTTAATGCTTGAACATCACATGGCGCACGGCGGTGTAGTCCTCCAGCCCGTACATGGACATGTCCTTGCCGTAGCCGGAATGCTTCACGCCGCCGTGGGGCATTTCGCTGGTCAGCATGAAGTGAGTGTTGA
>NZ_JAGTIS010000036.1 GCF_018704125.1 Metapseudomonas boanensis
GGCGGCCCAGCGCAACCTGATGATCAACGCCGGCCAAGAGGCCGATATCAGCGTGGTCAAGCGCCTGTTCATCGGCGTGGGCGAGGGCGTCAGCCTGTTCGTGCGCAAGCTCGGCCTGAAGCTGATCGCCAACCAGGGCGTGGTGCAGATCCAGGCACAGAACGACCGCCTGGAACTACTCGCCCGCCACGGCCTGGACATCACCAGCACCGAGGACGAAATCCGCATCAGCGCGAAGCAGAAGATCACCCTCAACGCCGGGGGCAGCTACATCACCCTCGATCCGTATCGCATCGAGTCCGGCACCCAGGGTGAGCACCTGATCAAGGCGGTGCATTTCGACTACCAGCAAACCAAGGCTCCCCAGGTCAGGTCCCTGCCAGTCTTGCCCCTGGAGGTGCAGCCGCCATTGCGCTTTGACGAGCAATTCCAACTCTTCGCAGACGATGGTGAACGGACTCTGGCTGCCATGCCTTACAAGATCACGGGCGCCTCAGGGCGCACCTGGCGCGGCGTCACCGACAGCCAGGGTTTCACTCAGCGGGTGTACACCCCCACGCCCGAGGCGCTCTCGGTGACCTTTGGCAAGGAGCTGGAACTGGAAGAGGAGGAAGAGGAGGAAGAATTGCCCGACGGCATCGTATTGCGCCTGGGTCTGTTCTTCGATGGCACCGGCAACAACCTGGCCAACGCGGCCGCTGTCGCGCAATGCCAACGCGACGATTTGAACCAGTTTAGTGAGGACGAACTGGCGACGATCATCCGGCAATGCGAAGGCTATGGCTACACCGGGCTCGACGGCGGCAGCTTTACTGGAGCACCGGACAACAGCTATGGCAATGCGCCGAGTAACGTGGCGCATCTGTTCAGGCTGTATCCCGATAACGTGGCAGTGCCGGTTACGGCCGATGCTGACATTGGTTATGTGCCTGTTTACCTGGAAGGTATCGGCACGCGCAGCGGCGGCAAGGATTCGCTCTACGGCCAGGGCTTCGGTCGAGGCGAAACGGGGGTGGTGGCGCGGGTCGAGCAGGCGCCGGCGAAGATAGAAGAACAACTCGATGCGTTTAAACAAACCAACCCTGGCATCCGTGTTCGCGCCGTGGAGTTCGATCTGTTCGGCTTCAGCCGGGGCGCGGCGGCGGCACGGCACTGTGCCAACGAACTGCTCAAGCCCGCTCGCGGTGTGTTCCAGGATCTGTTGCGCGCCGGCCGTTTCGGCTTACGGCCGGGGTTCGAGCCTGCCACGCACGTCTGCCTCAACCTCATCGGCCTGTTCGATAGCGTGGCCGGTATCGTCAGCCTGTCACATGGCGACCTCAGCGCTGGCAACGCCAGTAACCCCGACCTCAACCTCTACCTGCCGCCCGGCTGCGCCCGGAAAGTGGTCCAGCTGCGCGCCCGCGATGAATGCCGCCACAACTTCGCCCTTAACAGCGTAGAGCCGGAGCATGAGGAAATCAGCCTGCCGGGTGTGCATTCCGACATTGGCGGTGGCTACCTGCCCCGTGGACGGGAGCGCCTGCTGCTGACCCAACCGCGGCGAATGATCCTGACGCATCGGCAAACGCCAACGGCGCATCCGCTCTGGCAACAGACGCGCGCGCGGGTCAATGCCCTGTTCGCCAGCGGCCTGGCCGGGGACGGCGACATCGACATCTCGACCTGGCCGATCGCCATGCCCGCCCGGGGCGACCGCGACAACCCGGAACGCCACTTCCTGGTGGCCGCCGTCCTTGACCGGCCCGTGCGTGGCGAGCTCGCCCTGATTGGCCTGCGTGTAATGCGCGAGCTGGGCGTGCGGCATGGGGTGCCCTTTAAGGGGTTGGATGAGCGTCCGGATTTGGCCTTGCCGGACGAGCTGCAGGCCATTGCCTCCACCACGCTGGAATTAGCCCTGGCCGGCCTCGGGGTGCAACTCAGCCCGGAGCAGGAGCGCCTGCTGCGAGGCCATTACATCCACCAATCCGCGCACTGGACACCCAGCAGCGGCATCCTGGTCAACAAGCCCGCGGAGAATGCTACCCGTAATGTCTACCCCAACCAGCCGCAAAAGGATTATCCGGTATGAGACGCCTGGCGCTGTATGTCGTTCTGCTGCTGAGCCTGAGTGCCTGTGCCGGCGATAACAACGGCTGGGCTCCCCCAGGGCCACCGCAGCTGCCGTATGACAGCTGGTACGTCGGCCTGGCCGCGCCCCGCTACATGGAGGTGTGGGTGGAAAGCGTGGATGTGCTGGACCAGCGCGGCATGGCGTATTTCGACGTGCATGGAGGTGTGGCCGCTTATACGAACAAAGCGAAGGGCTGGCACCAGGGTGGCGGCAAGATGATGCCGGTGAACAACGTTGACCTGCCGGAGATGCTCTTCGTGCGCTGGCAATCGCTGGTGGAGCCGCAGACCTACAAAGCCACCATCCCGATCCCGCAGTGGGTGCGCGGTGAGATGGTCAGGCCGGAGCCTACTGCGAGGCCACTCATCAATGGGAAGCAAACTACCGGAAGGATATTTCCCTGGGCTTGGCGCCGGGCGGCATCGTCAAGGTCTGGGTAGGGGGACCTTGCGCTGGCGGGTTCAAAGAAGTGGGCCGCTACCAGGCCAAGGTCGAGCCGTTGGGGCCGTACAAGGGAAAATCAAAAGGCAAGTACATCCCCCTGGAGCCAGAGAACAAGGCCTATATCGAGCAGCACGGAATTCCCTATGGCAGTTGGTAAGGGTATTCCGGAGGGTGACATTTCGGGCGTTGTTCTTATGAGACGCCTGGCGCTGTATGTCGTTCTGCTGCTGAGCCTGAGTGCCTGTGCCGGCGATAACAACGGCTGGGCTCCCCCAGGGCCACCGCAGCTGCCGTATGACAGCTGGTACGTCGGCCTGGCCGCGCCGCGTTACATGGAGGTGTGGGTGGAAAGCGTCGATGTGCTGGACCAGCGGGGGATGGCGTTCTTCCGCGTGCATGGCGGTGTAGCGGGCTATACCCGCAAGCCGGAAGGCTGGCACAAGGGGGGCGGGGCGATGAAGCCGGTGAACCACGTCGACCTGCCGGAGATGCTCTTCGTGCGCTGGCAATCGCTGGTGGAGCCGCAGACCTACAAAGCCACCATCCCGATCCCGCAGTGGGTGCGGGATGAGATGGTCAGGCCGGAGCGGGTGGTTTGTCCCAGTTCAAAAGAGCCAGAAGATGCTTACCGGGAAATGATTACCTTGGGCCTGGCGCCGGGCGGCATCGTCAAGGTCTGGGTAGGGGGCCCCTGCCTGCCCTTCAAAGAAGTGGGCCGCTACCAGGCCAAGGTCGAGCCGTTGGGGCCGTACAAGGGAAAATCAAAAGGCAAGTACATCCCCCTGGAGCCAGAGAACAAGGCCTATATCGAGCAGCACGGAATTCCCTATGACAGTTGGTAAGGGTATTCCGGAGAGTGACATTTCGGGCGTTGTTCTTATGAGGCGCCTGGCGTTGTGTGCCGTTCTGCTGCTGAGCCTGGGTGCCTGTGCCCGTGATCACCATGGCTGGGCCCCTCCTGGCCCGCCGCGGCTGCCGTATGACACGTGGTACGTCGGCCTGGCCGCGCCGCGTTACATGGAGGTGTGGGTGGAAAGCGTGGATGTGCTGGACCAGCGCGGCATGGCGTATTTCGACGTGCATGGAGGTGTGGCCGCTTATACGAACAAAGCGAAGGGCTGGCACCAGGGTGGCGGCAAGATGATGCCGGTGAACAACGTTGACCTGCCGGAGATGCTTTTCGTGCGCTGGCAATCGCTGGTGGAGCCGCAGACCTACAAAGCCACCATCCCGATTCCGCAGTGGGTGCGCGATGAGATGGTCAGGTCGGAGCGGGTGTTTTGCCAGGGCTCGCAGAAGTGGAAGGACGATTATCGGAAGATGATTTCGCTAGGCCTGGCGCCGGGCGGCATCGTCAAGGTCTGGGTAGGGGGCCCCTGCCTGCCCTTCAAAGAAGTGGGCCGCTACCAGGCCAAGGTCGAGCCGTTGGGGCCGTACAAGGGAAAATCAAAAGGCAAGTACATCCCCCTGGAGCCAGAGAACAAGGCCTATATCGAGCAGCACGGAATTCCCTATGACAGTTGGTAAGGACTATCAATAGCGCAATGCAGCCGCGTTCTGCTGAAACTGCAACCAAGTGATTTCGCACAGCCATGAAGTTGCTGGAGTTATTTCTCAATCCCCAAGGAGGACAGTGTTGTGCAACAAGCCAGAAATGCCGGAAAAAGCAATAACACCGAAGGCAGTGTTGTCAGATTGATATCGGCAGCCAGTCCCTTGTCGTGGGTCTCGCCGCCTGATAATGAGGTGTTCGAGATCACGTCAGAACCTGCGCTTCCTGAAATCGTCTTTGAATTCAAGGCGGATGTCGATGGCGACTATGAGTGGTCTTGGGTTATCGAGTGGGAAGCGAAAACGAGTGGCCTGAGAGAGCGCGCGCGTAATGGCAAGACGCAGCAAACATTCAGTGAGTACGGAAGTTTCGTTGGGAAAGATAAAAAGTGGGTGGCCGATTTCGGCGGGAAAGTCCTGGGTGGGGAATTGACGGTGACGGTTCTCGTGGGCGGCAAGATGCTTGAGCGCAGCGTTACGATTCGCGGTCATAACCCGAATAAGGAAGATATTGCCACTTATGTTTCCGGCCTCGAAGGCGTGGGCGGTTTCGACAAATTGCTGGAGCAGGAAACAGGCTCGAAGCACTTCATCAATCTGGATGGTGAGCCCATCGTTGCCTTTGATAAAGGTTATGGGATCACGCAAATGACCAATCCTGCCCCCACTTACGAACAAGCCTGGAACTGGAAGGAAAATATTGCGGCAGGCTCTTCGTTGTACAAGGAGAAAGTACGGCTGGCCGAGAAGTACCTGGGGCAAAGTGGCAGGGACTATTCGGATGAACAGTTACAGCGTGAGACCATCAGTCGTTGGAATGGCGGTTCTTACCATGAGTGGGATCCCAATTCTGAAGTCTGGCTGAGGAAGAAAAATCTGTTATGCGACTCCCAAACAGGAAACATCGGTTGGTTGACGGGCAAGGAAGAAAATAAGGATAAGACGGAGTCCGAGCTTCGCGATCGAGATAAGGAAACTTACAAGCTCGGAACGAAAGGGCAGTCCAGCGATCATCCATGGCTTTATACAGGGGTGTGTTATGCGGACCATGTACTCGGAAAGTAGGGCTATAATCCTGCTTGTTCTTTTGATGCTAATACTGGGCTTGGCGAATGACGCATTTGCTGATGGAGAAACTTCATGGGTGGCTAGCCAGCAGGAAGGCGCACACTTGCTGCTCGCTGATGGCAGCGCTTATCACCTGAAGTTGTTTTCTGATGTGGAAGGTGTTTTTTTTGATAAATCCAAGCACGAAATAAATGGGGAGAGTTATGTTTCAGTATTCCAGGTATCGCCGTCCAATCCTGGAAAGCCAACAAAATACTGCGGCTCAGGAAGTGAGGTCTGGTTTTATGTATACAAGGTTGCTGGGGCGGAACTGAAGGCGGAGACCAGGGTTTTGGTGAGTAGCTGCCTGCGCTCACTGTCCATGATCGGGTTGGATACGGGCGTGCAGCAAGAAGACGCGGACTTTTCTGCCGTGCAGTGGAGTAGTGATGGTTTCTCCATTCGTTGGTTTTACAACGTCGATGACTCTGGAAGGTCTATAAGCTCAACAAATTATGTACTGCGCAACGATGTGTTTGCTGCGCAGAACATATTGAGCGAAGAGCCATAGTAGGACTATGGGCTGTCGATTTTATTTTTATGTCAGGAGGACAATATGAAAGGCATCATCCGCATTGGCGATAAAACCACGGGCGGAGGCACTGTTTTGTCGGGTTCCACCGCCATGCAGTTCGGCGGTATTGGCGTGGCCCGTCTGGGCGATCCGGTCAGTTGTCCGATTCCGGGGCATGGCCCTACGGTAATTGCCGAGGGGCATCCGACGTTTCGTGACAATGGTGTACCCATCGCCTTTCAGGGGCACCTGTGCGTCTGCGGTTGCGCGTTGATTTCTTCGCTGCCGGCCGCGACGGCGAGCTGAATCATGCCGGTCAGATTGGACAAGGTGCCGCCTTCGGCGGCGGCGCCCGCGCCACCGCGCGCCTGGCTCTGGTTGCTGCTACTGCCGTCGTTGTTGGGGCTGGGCTTGGGCGTGACGCTGTGGCTGGGCGACGACTCAATGACCCAGCAGCCGGCCAAATTCTGGCGCATGGCCCTGGGTGTGCCCTTTCTGGTCTGGTGCGTGCTGGGTTTTCTACGGGCCCTGATGTACCTCGGAACACTGAGTGTGGCCGATGGCTGGGATGAGGCCCGCGATCTGGACCTGATCCGGAAAATGCGCCGCGGCCGTCGTTCGTTGCAAGTGCTGGGCGTCAGCCTGAAAACCGCGCTACGGAGCGCGGAGGACCTGGCGGGAATTGCGCAGTTGGACGCCTTATGTCGCGACGCTCAGGCCTTGACAGTTCAAGCCTCATGGCAGGGAAGCGCGGTGCGTCATAGCCATCTCCCACGCACTGCGGACGAATCGCCGGAACAGTTGCTGCTGCGCGTGCTGCCGCCTGTGCTGGCCGAACTGGCGAGCGTCCTGGCGCAATTGCCTGGAGACAGGCCGTTGGCCCTCTTGCTGGAAGCAGACAGTGCGTTGTCCCCTCACGAATTGCAGCGGGTATGGCGCCACGTTTGGCGTGAATCCGGCATTCGTCAGCCGCTCACGCCGGTTAACGGGAGCGGGCCGGAGGCAGTCGATCAGTGGCTGGATCAGCGTATCAGCGATCAGGCGCTATTGCTGGTGGTGGCGTTCCAAATCGCGCCGGTACAGCCGGAAGGGACGGCAGAGGCGGCAGTCGGACTATTGCTCGGCAACCGTCTGACGCAAGCGACACTGGAACCTAGGGCCTATCTGTACCGTCCCGAGCGGGAGCGCAAGCCGACAGCCAAGGATTTGGACCGTGCAGCGTGTCAGGCGCTGGAGTGGGCCAAGGCGGAGGCTTCGTCCATTCAGGATGTGTGGCTGACCGGAGTCGACGCTACGCGTCAAGGTGCACTGGGCAGGCTACGGGAAGCGTTGTCGATACCGGCGAAGCCGGGCCAGGGCTTGCATGATCTGGATGCGACCTTGGGCTATCCGGGGCGGGCCGCGCCCTGGGTGGCGATTGCCGCTGCCGCTGAGGCTATCCAGGGCAAAAAAGGGAAAGGGCAGCCGCAACTGATCTTCAGTGGGGAGAGCACCGCAGAGGCGGGGCTATGGAGCACGGTGGTGATGCCCGTGCAACCTGCTTCGGAATAGGGATTAGGGGTATCTGATGCGCTCTCGTCGTGCGATGTGGTTGGGGGTACTGGTCGGTCTGGTGTTGCTGATCGGCCTGATCTTGAGCGTCCTGCTCTGGTGGCAGCCGATGCTTTTAGGGGTGCTTTCGGGCAGTGAGGAGCAGGCAGTCTGGCGGCTGACCACAGCAGGCATGACGATCATGTTGCTGGTTATGGTGAGTAGTTACGCGCTATTGGGGCGTCGGGTGGGCCGTTCGATGTATCGGGAGCTGGATGATGTGTCGGCCCCGGTGCAGGCCGTAGGAGCGGAGGCCCATACGTCACTCGCAGCCTCAGTAAAAATCGAAGCGATAAAGGAAGGCCTGCGTGGCACCACGGGCCTCTTCTGGCGCCGCAATGTCCGCCTCCTGCTGGTGCTTGGCGAGCCCGACCAGATCGAAGCCATCGCCCCGACCTTGTCCGAGCAGCGCTGGCTGGAGTGTGAGGGCGTGCTGTTGCTGTGGGGTGGTAGCACCCAGAGCGAGCCGGATACGGCGCAGCTTGAGCAGTGGCGCGCGCTCTGCCCACGGAGCCCGCTGGACGGCATCGTCTGGGCGCTCACCCCTGAGCAGAGCGGTGAATCCGGGCACATCAGCAACGGCGTTATCCATCTGCAGAAAGTGACGCACCTGCTGCGCTGGCAGGCGCCGGTGCACCTCTGGCAGGTGTGCGCCAGTGCCTGGAGCCAGGCCGAGCGCCCGACTGAGGCGGTGGGTTGTCGGTTGTCGCCGCGAGTCAGTGCTGCTCAACTGGAAAGCCGCCTGCAGCGCCTGGAGCAGCCACTGCGCGAGCAGGGACTGGCGCAGATGCAGGACAACCCGCGCCACGATTTTTTATTGCGCCTGGCTGGCGACCTGCACAGCGAAGGCATCGTCCGCTGGCAGCAGGCCTTGGCGCCATTGCTGCGAGCGCGCGGGGTGATCCTGAGTGGGCTGTGGTTCAGCCTGCCGCTACCCAGGCCCGGCGGAGGGCCGAAGAACAGCTGGCACATGGACCCGGCCTGGCGCGGCGTGCTGGGCGATACCACCCTGGGCGGCCATCCCCACGGCTGGACGCTGCCGCGCGCTGGCACGGCGCTTGCGCTCGCGCTGATGGTTGTGTGGGGCCTCGGCCTACTGCTGTCCTTCGCCAGCAACCGCGCTCAGGTGGCCGAGATGCAGGCTGCACTGGCCACCCTCGATCAACCCCGCGAAGGTGATGAGCAACTGCTCGCCTTCAACGAACTGGTCCACGAGC
>NZ_JAGTIS010000037.1 GCF_018704125.1 Metapseudomonas boanensis
AGAAAGGCTGCTGTAGAATGCGCGGCCTCGGTTGAGACGAAAGACTTGATCGAAACGCTCTTTAACAACTGAATCAAGCAATTCGTGTGGGTGCTTGTGAAGTAAGACTGATAGTCAACTGATTATCAGCAACACAAGTAACTCTTCGTGAATTCAAAGAGTTTATTTGCGATTGCTGAGCCAAGTTTAGGGTTTTCTCAAAACCCAAGCAGTATTGAACTGAAGAGTTTGATCATGGCTCAGATTGAACGCTGGCGGCAGGCCTAACACATGCAAGTCGAGCGGCAGCGGGTCCTTCGGGATGCCGGCGAGCGGCGGACGGGTGAGTAATGCCTAGGAATCTGCCTGGTAGTGGGGGATAACTCGGGGAAACTCGAGCTAATACCGCATACGTCCTACGGGAGAAAGCGGGGGATCTTCGGACCTCGCGCTATCAGATGAGCCTAGGTCGGATTAGCTAGTTGGTGGGGTAATGGCTCACCAAGGCGACGATCCGTAACTGGTCTGAGAGGATGATCAGTCACACTGGAACTGAGACACGGTCCAGACTCCTACGGGAGGCAGCAGTGGGGAATATTGGACAATGGGCGAAAGCCTGATCCAGCCATGCCGCGTGTGTGAAGAAGGTCTTCGGATTGTAAAGCACTTTAAGTTGGGAGGAAGGGCAGTAAGTTAATACCTTGCTGTTTTGACGTTACCGACAGAATAAGCACCGGCTAACTTCGTGCCAGCAGCCGCGGTAATACGAAGGGTGCAAGCGTTAATCGGAATTACTGGGCGTAAAGCGCGCGTAGGTGGTTCAGCAAGTTGGAGGTGAAATCCCCGGGCTCAACCTGGGAACTGCCTCCAAAACTACTGAGCTAGAGTACGGTAGAGGGTGGTGGAATTTCCTGTGTAGCGGTGAAATGCGTAGATATAGGAAGGAACACCAGTGGCGAAGGCGACCACCTGGACTGATACTGACACTGAGGTGCGAAAGCGTGGGGAGCAAACAGGATTAGATACCCTGGTAGTCCACGCCGTAAACGATGTCGACTAGCCGTTGGGATCCTTGAGATCTTAGTGGCGCAGCTAACGCGATAAGTCGACCGCCTGGGGAGTACGGCCGCAAGGTTAAAACTCAAATGAATTGACGGGGGCCCGCACAAGCGGTGGAGCATGTGGTTTAATTCGAAGCAACGCGAAGAACCTTACCTGGCCTTGACATGCTGAGAACTTTCCAGAGATGGATTGGTGCCTTCGGGAACTCAGACACAGGTGCTGCATGGCTGTCGTCAGCTCGTGTCGTGAGATGTTGGGTTAAGTCCCGTAACGAGCGCAACCCTTGTCCTTAGTTACCAGCACGTAATGGTGGGCACTCTAAGGAGACTGCCGGTGACAAACCGGAGGAAGGTGGGGATGACGTCAAGTCATCATGGCCCTTACGGCCAGGGCTACACACGTGCTACAATGGTCGGTACAAAGGGTTGCCAAGCCGCGAGGTGGAGCTAATCCCATAAAACCGATCGTAGTCCGGATCGCAGTCTGCAACTCGACTGCGTGAAGTCGGAATCGCTAGTAATCGTGAATCAGAATGTCACGGTGAATACGTTCCCGGGCCTTGTACACACCGCCCGTCACACCATGGGAGTGGGTTGCTCCAGAAGTAGCTAGTCTAACCGCAAGGGGGACGGTTACCACGGAGTGATTCATGACTGGGGTGAAGTCGTAACAAGGTAGCCGTAGGGGAACCTGCGGCTGGATCACCTCCTTAATCGAAGACTTCAGCTTCTTCATAAGTTCCCACACGAATTGCTTGATTCAATTGCGAAGGCGATTGGGTCTGTAGCTCAGTTGGTTAGAGCGCACCCCTGATAAGGGTGAGGTCGGCAGTTCGAATCTGCCCAGACCCACCAATTGTCGCGGGGTCGGTTGACCGGTTGACATTGGGGCCATAGCTCAGCTGGGAGAGCGCCTGCTTTGCACGCAGGAGGTCAGGAGTTCGATCCTCCTTGGCTCCACCACTCTCGGCGAGTTAGACCTGAAGAGCTCAGAATTGAATATCCGTAGTTGGATATTGAATTCTGGACTTTGTTTCAGAATCGTTCTTTAAAAATTTGGGTATGTGATAGAAGTAGACTGATTAATCTCTTTCACTGGTGATTAATCAAGTCAAGGTAAAATTTGCGAGTTCAAGCGCGAATTTTCGGCGAATGTCGTCTTCACGTTCGAGGCTTATAACCAGATTGCTTGGGGTTATATGGTCAAGTGAAGAAGCGCATACGGTGGATGCCTTGGCAGTCAGAGGCGATGAAAGACGTGGTAGCCTGCGAAAAGCTTCGGGGAGTCGGCAAACAGACTGTGATCCGGAGATATCTGAATGGGGGAACCCACCTAGGATAACCTAGGTATCTTGTACTGAATCCATAGGTGCAAGAGGCGAACCAGGGGAACTGAAACATCTAAGTACCCTGAGGAAAAGAAATCAACCGAGATTCCCTTAGTAGTGGCGAGCGAACGGGGATTAGCCCTTAAGCTTCTTGGATTTTAGCGGAACGCTCTGGAAAGTGCGGCCATAGTGGGTGATAGCCCCGTACGCGAAAGGGTCCAGGAAGTGAAATCGAGTAGGACGGAGCACGAGAAACTTTGTCTGAATATGGGGGGACCATCCTCCAAGGCTAAATACTACTGACTGACCGATAGTGAACCAGTACCGTGAGGGAAAGGCGAAAAGAACCCCGGAGAGGGGAGTGAAATAGAACCTGAAACCGTATGCGTACAAGCAGTGGGAGCCTACTTGTTAGGTGACTGCGTACCTTTTGTATAATGGGTCAGCGACTTATTTTCAGTGGCGAGCTTAACCGAATAGGGGAGGCGTAGCGAAAGCGAGTCTTAATAGGGCGTTTAGTCGCTGGGAATAGACCCGAAACCGGGCGATCTATCCATGGGCAGGTTGAAGGTTAGGTAACACTGACTGGAGGACCGAACCGACTACCGTTGAAAAGTTAGCGGATGACCTGTGGATCGGAGTGAAAGGCTAATCAAGCTCGGAGATAGCTGGTTCTCCTCGAAAGCTATTTAGGTAGCGCCTCACGTATCACTCCAGGGGGTAGAGCACTGTTTCGGCTAGGGGGTCATCCCGACTTACCAAACCGATGCAAACTCCGAATACCTGGAAGTGTCAGCGTGGGAGACACACGGCGGGTGCTAACGTCCGTCGTGAAAAGGGAAACAACCCAGACCGTCAGCTAAGGTCCCAAAGTTATGGTTAAGTGGGAAACGATGTGGGAAGGCTTAGACAGCTAGGAGGTTGGCTTAGAAGCAGCCACCCTTTAAAGAAAGCGTAATAGCTCACTAGTCGAGTCGGCCTGCGCGGAAGATGTAACGGGGCTCAAACCATACACCGAAGCTACGGGTTCGTCGCAAGACGAGCGGTAGAGGAGCGTTCTGTAAGCCTGTGAAGGTGAGTTGAGAAGCTTGCTGGAGGTATCAGAAGTGCGAATGCTGACATGAGTAACGACAATGGGTGTGAAAAACACCCACGCCGAAAGACCAAGGGTTCCTGCGCAACGTTAATCGACGCAGGGTGAGTCGGTCCCTAAGGCGAGGCAGAAATGCGTAGTCGATGGGAAACGGGTTAATATTCCCGTACTTCTAGTTACTGCGATGGAGGGACGGAGAAGGCTAGGCCAGCTTGGCGTTGGTTGTCCAAGTTTAAGGTGGTAGGCCGAACACTTAGGCAAATCCGGGTGTTCAAGGCCGAGAGCTGATGACGAGTGTTCTTTTAGGACACGAAGTGGTTGATGCCATGCTTCCAGGAAAAGCTTCTAAGCTTCAGGTAACTAGGAACCGTACCCCAAACCGACACAGGTGGTTGGGTAGAGAATACCAAGGCGCTTGAGAGAACTCGGGTGAAGGAACTAGGCAAAATGGCACCGTAACTTCGGGAGAAGGTGCGCCGGTGAGGGTGAAGCATTTACTGCGTAAGCCCATGCCGGTCGAAGATACCAGGCCGCTGCGACTGTTTATTAAAAACACAGCACTCTGCAAACACGAAAGTGGACGTATAGGGTGTGACGCCTGCCCGGTGCCGGAAGGTTAATTGATGGGGTTAGCGCAAGCGAAGCTCTTGATCGAAGCCCCGGTAAACGGCGGCCGTAACTATAACGGTCCTAAGGTAGCGAAATTCCTTGTCGGGTAAGTTCCGACCTGCACGAATGGCGTAACGATGGCGGCGCTGTCTCCACCCGAGACTCAGTGAAATTGAAATCGCTGTGAAGATGCAGTGTATCCGCGGCTAGACGGAAAGACCCCGTGAACCTTTACTGTAGCTTTGCACTGGACTTTGAGCCTGCTTGTGTAGGATAGGTGGGAGGCTTTGAAGCGAGGACGCCAGTTCTCGTGGAGCCATCCTTGAAATACCACCCTGGCATGCTTGAGGTTCTAACTCTGGTCCGTCATCCGGATCGAGGACAGTGTATGGTGGGCAGTTTGACTGGGGCGGTCTCCTCCTAAAGAGTAACGGAGGAGTACGAAGGTGCGCTCAGACCGGTCGGAAATCGGTCGTAGAGTATAAAGGCAAAAGCGCGCTTGACTGCGAGACAGACACGTCGAGCAGGTACGAAAGTAGGTCTTAGTGATCCGGTGGTTCTGTATGGAAGGGCCATCGCTCAACGGATAAAAGGTACTCCGGGGATAACAGGCTGATACCGCCCAAGAGTTCATATCGACGGCGGTGTTTGGCACCTCGATGTCGGCTCATCACATCCTGGGGCTGAAGCCGGTCCCAAGGGTATGGCTGTTCGCCATTTAAAGTGGTACGCGAGCTGGGTTTAGAACGTCGTGAGACAGTTCGGTCCCTATCTGCCGTGGACGTTTGAGATTTGAGAGGGGCTGCTCCTAGTACGAGAGGACCGGAGTGGACGAACCTCTGGTGTTCCGGTTGTCACGCCAGTGGCATTGCCGGGTAGCTATGTTCGGAAGAGATAACCGCTGAAAGCATCTAAGCGGGAAACTTGCCTCAAGATGAGATCTCACTGGGATCTTGAATCCCCTGAAGGGCCGTCGAAGACTACGACGTTGATAGGTGGGGTGTGTAAGCGCTGTGAGGCGTTGAGCTAACCCATACTAATTGCCCGTGAGGCTTGACCATATAACACCCAAACAATCTGCGGATTGTGGGTGCGGATGGTGAAGTCGACAGACCGAAAATTGGCCTGAACTTGCAAACCAGACTGTCACATACCTGATTCGGGGTCGCGCCAGCGGCGAGGCCCCCACCGAATTGCTTGACGATCATAGAGCGTTGGAACCACCTGATCCCATCCCGAACTCAGTAGTGAAACGACGCATCGCCGATGGTAGTGTGGAGCTTCTCCATGTGAGAGTAGGTCATCGTCAAGCTCCTATCCCAAACCCCCGATACGCCCAGGCGTGTCGGGGGTTTG
>NZ_JAGTIS010000038.1 GCF_018704125.1 Metapseudomonas boanensis
GTTTCGGGCCTGAAGAACGAGGAAAGTCAGGGTGTCGAGTTCGGCGTCAAGACACTCGCCGCCGACTACACCCCTGCCGCCTTGCGCAACTCCGGGGTTCGTTGAAAAACCTCACTAGTTGAAGGCCCCCACCCGAGATCTTCGCCGCCCTGCCGGGCGGCTCCTTTGAACGACCAAGGTTGCTTTCGGAGCAGAAAGGGACAGCACAGCACCAATATGAACACTTGTGCTCATAATTGAGCACGTATACTCTAATACTAACAATAACAAGCAGGTATTTCTGGAGCGCAAATGAACAGCTACGTAGCAATTCCAGGCCTCACCTCCCGTATGGTCGGCGTGGGTCGCCGGCAGATATTCCTCAGCGAGATCGGCGAGGGTTATCCGCTGCTGATGCTGCATGGCGGCGGTGCCGGCGCCTCAGGCCTGTCCAACTACTCGCGCAATATCGAGGCACTGGCTCGGCATTTCCGCGTGCTGGTGGTGGACATGCCTGGCTACGGCAGATCCACCAAGGGCGTGGATCGCAGTGACCCCTTCGGTGACCTGGCGAACACCATGCTCGACCTGTTCGATGCCTTGCAGATCGAATCGGCACATGTGGTCGGTAACTCACTCGGCGGTGCCTGCGCCCTGCGCATGGCGCTGGAGGCCCCATCCCGAGTCTCGGCCCTGGTGCTGATGGGGCCGGGGGGAGTCGGCACCACGCGTGGCCTGCCGACAGCCGGCCTGAAGCAACTGTTGAACTACTACAAGGGCAGCGGTCCTTCCCTGGAGAAGATCACCCGCTTCATCCGCGAGTACCTGGTCTACGACGGCAGCCAGGTGTCGGACGCCATGATCGAAGAACGCTATCGCTCCAGCATCGACCCGGAGGTGGTCGCCGCGCCGCCCCTGCGTGGCCCCAACAGCCTCAAGGCGGCGCTGCGCATGGACTTCACTCGCGACCCACGCCTGGCCAGTTGCCAGGTGCCAACGCTGGTGCTGTGGGGCACTGCAGACAAGGTCAACCGCCCTAGCGGCGGCCCCATCCTGCAGAAGCGGATGCCCAACTGCGACCTCTACCTGTTCTGCAAGACCGGCCACTGGGTGCAGTGGGAACGCGCCGAGGAATTCAACTCGTTGGTCTGCAGTTATCTGGCAGCACGCACGCAGCAGTAGCCCACCCTCGACTTCAGGAGCCTGTGAACCATGGTGCAAGCGAACAACACACGTACCGACCTCTTCGGCAAGAGCCGCATGGGCTATGCGCTGGTCGAATCGCAAAAGCTGGATGACTGGGTTCGTTTTGCCCGCGATGCACTGGGGATGGATGTGCGAGAGGAAGACGACACGCTGGTCTGCCGTCTCGATGAACATGCACGACGCCTGGTGATCACTCGAGGCCCACTCGAAGACATGGCAGCACTGGGCTATGAGATCGAGGATCAGGACAGCCTGGAAATCGTCCTGCAGCGCCTGCAACACAAAGGCGTGGCGGTCGCAGCCGGCGATGCGAGCGGTGCCGCCCTGCGCGGCGTGGAACGCTACTGGCGCTGTACCGGCCCCAAGGAACTGCCGATCGAGTTCTATGTCACTCCGAAGCTGACTGACGCTCCGCTCTCGATGCTGGCCAGCGGCTATGTCACTGGCAGCGCCGGAATGGGCCACGTGGCGATCACCTCGCGCCGACCAGAAGCGATGCTGGGCTTCTGGCAGGAGATCCTAAATGCCCGGGTGAGCGACGACATCGAGCAACGCATGAGCGGCCTGATGTTGGACATCCGCTTCCTGCGCCTGAACGAGCGCCACCACTCGGTGGCAGTGGCCTGCACCCGAGGCCGGCGCATGGATCCGATCCGCACGCGTATCCAGCACATGAACATCCAGTGCGCGACGTTGGAGGACATGACCGCTGCCTACCAGCGCTGCCGACAACTCGGCTATCGCATCATGATGGGCGTCGGCCAGCACACCAACGACCGTGAACTGTCGTTCTACGTCGAGAGCCCGTCCGGCTTCGAGATCGAGTACGGCTGGTCTCCTATTGCGGTGGACGAGGAGAGCTGGCAACCCATGCGGCACCAGGGCATCAGCACCTGGGGCCACAAGCCGCTCGACCACAACCTAGGCGATGAACTGCGCCAGGCAGTACGCGCCATCCGTTCGCTGATGCGCCGTGAATACACCCCTTTCTAATCCAAGTACCGAGGGTGCTCCACATGAATAACAAGAACAATGATCCGCAAGTCGACGTCGTGATCTCGGGTCTTGGCCCAACCGGTCTGACCCTCGCCCACCTGCTCGGCAAGCGCGGCCTATCGGTCATCGTGCTTGAGCGCGAGCCGCAGTTCTACGGCAATGCTCGCGCGGTCTACACCGATGACGAGTGCCTGCGCATCTTCCAGGCTGCCGGCATTGCCGAAGAACTCACCAAAGACATGCTGGTCAACGCCACCTTTCAGTGGGTTCTGCCCGACGGGCTGGTACTTCACCAACTGATCCAGACCGCCCGTCCCCATGGCTGGCCGGCCAACAACCTGTTCTACCAGCCGCTGCTGGAAACCACCCTGGCCGACGGACTGGCCCGCTACCCGCAGGTCAGCGTGCGACGTGGCCGTGAGTTCACACGCTTCATCCAGGATGCCGATGGTGTCACCGTGATGCACATCGCAAGCCAGGGGGCGCAGTACAGCAAGCAGGCGCCGGTGTTTGGCGAGACACCGGCTCCGCAGGAAGGCGAGGAGGCCTTGCGCGCGCGCTTCTTCGTTGCCTGCGACGGAGGCCGCAGCGCCGTGCGCGCGCAACTGGGCATCAAGATGACCGGCAAGAGCTTCCCCAACCCCTGGATCGTGGTCGACATCAAGCAGAAGGAAGGAGAGGACTGCCTGCGCCACCTGCCCTACTTCAGTTTTATCTGCGACCCCGAGTGCCCGACTGTCAGCTGCCGCCAGCCCTATGGCCACCACCGTTTCGAGTTCATGCTGATGCCCGGGCAGGCCAAGGAACACATGGAAGACCCGCGGACCGTACGGGCCTATCTGAGCAAGTACGTGGATGTGAACAAGATCGAGATCCTGCGCAGCCTGGTCTACACATTCAACGCACTGGTGGCCGAGAAATGGCGCGACGGCCGGGTGTTGCTCGCCGGCGATGCCGCACACATGACCCCGCAGTTCGTCGGCCAGGGCATGAACGCCGGTGTGCGCGATGCCTACAACCTAGCCTGGAAACTCGATGCCGTTCTGCGCGGCCAGGCCCGCGACAGCCTGCTGGACAGCTACCAGAGCGAACGCCGGCCGCATGCCAAGGCGATGATCGACCTGTCGATCCACATGAAGAACTTCGTCTCCACCGCCAACCCGCTACTGTGTTCCCTGCGCAACGTCGCTACCCGCACGGCACGTCGCACCCCCGGCCTACGCGAGTTTCTCAGCGAGGCCAAGTTCAAGCCGCGCCCCCGCTACGAGACTGGCGCCTACTTCGGCCTGCCGCGTCAGCGTCGCGCGGGACTGGAAGGCGAGCAGTTGCCACAACCGCTGCTGGTGGATCGTGAAAGCCGCACGCTGCTGATGGATGAAGCCATGGGCCAAGGCTATGCGCTGATTGGCTACGGGGTCGATCCGCGGAAATCGCTGGCGGACGCCGACCTGCAACAACTGGCGCGCCTGGACACCCGCTACCTCACGCTCTATCCCGCTGGTGGTCGCCCGCAAGGCAAGGTCTCGCCCAGCGCGCCAGTAGGCGTGGACGAGTGGGAAGACATGACCGGCGAATGCATCCGCCGCTTCAAGGAGGCCGGCTACCCCTTGGGCGCGGTAGCCGTCGTCCGCCCCGACCGCTTCGTCTTCGCCATGACCAACCCCGGTGCGGTCCAGCCAGCAATCCACAGCTTGCTCGAGCAGCTCGGCCTGAAGGCAGTCAACGGCCAGCGGGAGGCCTCATGAATCGACAGTCCCCTGCCAGTCTGGAACAAATCGAAGCCGCCGCCCTGGCGCTGCGCACCGCACGCGCCGGGCAAGCGCCGATCGCGCCACTGGCCACGCCATACTGCATCGCCACCCTGGCCGACGCCTACGCCGTGCAGGAGATCAACACCAAGCGGGCCCAAGAACAAGGACGGCGCCTGGTCGGACGCAAGATCGGCCTCACCTCGCTCGCCGTCCAGCAGCAACTGGGCGTCGATCAGCCCGACTTCGGGATGCTGTTCGCCGACATGGAAGTGGTCGATGGCGGCGGCATAGATTGCAGCAAGCTGATCCAGCCCAAGGCGGAAGGCGAGATTGCCTTCGTCCTCGAACGCGACCTGCCCAATCCGGACACTACCCTGGCCGAACTGATCAGCGCCGTGGGCTATGTACTACCTGCGCTGGAGATCGTCGACTCGGCCATCGCCGACTGGAAGATCACCCTGGTCGACACCGTGGCGGACAACGCTTCGTCGGCACTCTATGTGCTGGGCAAGCAGCCGACCCGGCTGTCGGCGTTGGACCTGCGCCTGGAAGGCATGCTGCTGGAGAAGAACCGTGCTCAGGCCTCCATCGGCGTCGGCGCCGCCTGCCTGGGCAATCCGCTGGACGCCTGCCTCTGGCTGGCCCGCACCATGGCCGAGTTCGATCGCCCGCTGGTGGCCGGTGACGTACTGCTGTCCGGCGCACTGGGTCCGATGACGCCGGTTGTTGCCGGCGACCACCTGCACCTGCGCCTGACTCGCCTGGGCGAAGTCGGCTGCCACTTCTATTGAGCCGCCGATCTGGAGAATCTTCATGAGCACCAAGAAATTAAAAGTCGCCATCGTCGGCTCCGGCAATATCGGCACCGACCTGATGATCAAGGTGCTGCGCAACGCGCAGCATCTTGAGATGGGCGCCATGGTCGGCATCGACCCGGCGTCCGACGGCCTCGCCCGTGCCGCGCGTCTCGGGGTGGCCACCACCC
>NZ_JAGTIS010000039.1 GCF_018704125.1 Metapseudomonas boanensis
AGGATCGCCGCAGCGGTATCGACGTCAACCACTTCGGCCAGCGCCGGCAGTTCTGACCACAGTTTGGCCACGTCGAAGACTTCATTGAGGACGAAGCGCATGTCGCGCAAGGGGGCTTTGTAGTCAGACATGATTGGTTTACTCAGACAATGTGAGGGCATTCACCATGCCCTGATCTATTAATCGGAATGTCAGCCTTGCAGGCTTGCACCCAGGACTCGCAACGGAACTACCGTTTTGCTATCTGCGGCAGCTGGCGGCTGCTTGAGAACGCCAGACAAGGAGCCTAAGACGATCCCATTGATCACTTCTTGCCTCTGTGCCGGGTTCAGGCCGGATCGATCCAGCCAGGTCGGCAGATTGTTCAGCCAGGAAACGACACCCTGCATCGTTGCCTGGAGCACCGGCATGGAACCTGTTGCACCCGCTTCCAGGAGGCGCCGGACGAGTTTCTCCTCATAGCGCTTGCGCAACTGCCGGATCTGCTCCTGGTGTTGCGGCGAGAGACAACGGAACTCCTGCTCGGCCATCAGAAAATGCAGGCGACGACGCTCGTGCAGGGCGATATGTGCCCGCAGCAATCCCTGGAGGCGGCCGTAGGCGTTGCCCTTCTCTGTCAGCACAGCGGCTTCGAGCAGATCCTCATAGAGCTCCTCGATCACTTCGAACAGCAGCTTCTCCTTGCTCTCGAAATGGTGGTAGAACGAGCCCGCGGCGATACCCAGATGAAGGGCCAGCTCGCGCATACCCACCTGAGCGAAACCACGCTCGGCGAACAGTTCGAGCGCTTTGGTGCGGATCTGCTCGAGGCGCGAGACTGGCTCTTCGCCAGAAGCTGAATATCGCTCCTCGGTCGAAGGGCTGGCGATCAGGCGTTTGGTATTCATATCAACTGGTACCTCGAGCAGAACAATGGCCGACATGCGCGACTTGGAGCGGTGCTGGCCTATCCATGCCCGGCTGCGGCTCAGTTATAGCGATGGAATCCCTGACCGCTCTTGCGGCCAAGACGGCCCGCAGCCACCAGCTCCTTCAGCAAGGGTGCAGGGCGGTACTTGGGATCTCCGAACCCCTCCTGGAAGGATTCGAGTATCGCCAGGAGGGTATCCAGGCCGATCAGGTCAGCCAGGGCCAATGGGCCCATCGGTTGACCGCAGCCAAGCTTCATCCCGGTATCGATATCCTCGGCACTGGCCAAACCTTCCTGCAGGGTGAAAATGGCCTCGTTGATCATTGGCACCAGGATGCGGTTGACCACGAACCCTGGCCTGTTTCCGGCCGTTATCGCCGTCTTGCCGATCCGCGTGGCGAATTCCATGGTCCGGGCATAGGAGGCGTCTGCCGTTTGCAAACCGCGGATCACCTCGACCAAGGTCATCACCGGCACGGGATTGAAGAAATGCAGCCCGATGAAGCGTTCCGGATGACTGACCTGGGCCGCCAGCTGGCTGATGGACAGCGACGAGGTGTTACTGGCGATGATCGTGTCCGCGCTGACCTGTTCAGCGGCCTGCTTCAGGATGTGCAGTTTCAACTCCAGGCTCTCGGTCGCCGCCTCTATCACAAGGGCGGCCCCGCTCAGCTCGCAATAGTCGGAACTGGTACTGATTCGGCCCAGAGCGGCAACGCGCTCCTCCTCGCTCAGAACGCCCTTCTGAATTTGACGGTCGAGGCTGTTGCCGATGGTCGCGATGGCTTTTTCCAGCGCGGCTCCGGAAATATCGACCAATGTCACCGGCAGGCCAGCAACCGCGCATACCTGTGCAATACCGCTCCCCATGATGCCCGCGCCAATCACGCCAATACGTTCGCTGCTCATACTCAACCCATCCCCGCTCGATTCAGACGCGCTCGAAGATAGCGGCAATGCCCTGGCCGCCGCCGATGCACATGGTCGCCAAGGCGTAACGGCCCTGGATTCGGTGCAACTCGTGGATCGCCTTGGTGACGATGATTGAGCCCGTCGCCCCGACCGGATGGCCGAGGGAGATACCCGAGCCATTCGGATTGACCTTGGCCGGGTCGAAGTCGAGTTCACGGGCGACAGCACAAGCCTGGGCGGCAAAGGCTTCGTTCGACTCGATCACATCCAGGTCGGAAACCTTCAGGCCTGCGCGCTGCAATGCCAAACGGGTGGCCGGAATCGGCCCCAAGCCCATCAACTCAGGCTCGACGCCGGCATGGGCATAGCTCACCAGACGGGCCAACGGACGCAGGTTGTCGGACTTGATCGCCGCCCCCGTGGCCATGACCACCGCCGATGCGCCGTCGTTGAGACCAGAAGCGTTACCGGCAGTCACCGTGCCGTCCTTCTTGAACGCTGTCTTCATACCGGCCAATTGCTCGAGCGACGTTTCAGCTCGTACATGCTCATCGACCTCGAACAGCTGCGTACCTTTTCGCGTCTTGACCTCGACCGGGACGATCTGGCCGAGGAAATGCCCGTCAGCAATCGCTCGCGCCGCACGCTTCTGGCTCTCCAGCGCCAGTGCGTCCTGCGCCTCGCGACTGATACCGAGGCGCTCGGAGATGTTTTCGGCGGTAATGCCCATATGAATGCGGTGGAACGGGTCATGCAGGATGCCAAGCATGTAATCGATGGCCTGCATATCCCCGAGGCGACCACCCCAGCGAGCACCGGGAATCAGGTAAGGACCGCGACTCATGGATTCGACACCGCCGCCGATGGCGATTTCGGTTTCACCCAGCAGCAGGCTCTGCGCTGCGGAGATGATCGCCTGCAGTCCGGAACCGCAGAGGCGATTGACGTTGAACGCAGGCGTCTCCTTGGGGATACCGGCATTCATTGCGGCGACCCGAGCAATATAGGCATCCTGCGGCTCGGTCGGAATGACATTGCCCATCACCACATGCCCAACGCGCTCGGCGGCACAACCGCTACGCTGCAAGGCAGCACTGACCGCAGTCGTGGCCAACTGGGACGGCGGAGTATCCTTGAGCGAACCGCCGAAGGAACCGATTGCAGTTCTGACAGCGCTGACGATATAGACTTCGGGGTTGGGCATAGGAGACTCCGGTGACATTGGGATCCAACTGGTGCGACTGATTGGCGTCCGGCGTGAACGCCGGGGCGGCACACTGGTCGCGCACGGATCAGTCTAGAGTCGCGATGGTTCGCGGCCTATGCCGAAAATGACGAGTTTGGCTGATGTTTTTTGCAACCCCTGGCGGGGAACCCGCCATGAGCGAGAGCGATGCAAGAGAAGGATTCGGTGTCCCTGTATTTTGTTCAGGCAGCGCTTTATGGGCTGCGCGGGCAACCAGAGCGTATTGAAGCTGTATTGGCCGAGGCGGGAATCCCCGAAGAACAGCTGACTGACAGTTCTACCCGGGTGGCGGCTACGGCGTTCGCCAAATTGTGGCTGGCCGTCGCACGCGAACTGGATGACGAATTTCTTGGCCATGACTCGCACGGCATGCCGACCGGCAGTTTTGCCCTGATCTGCCGAGGGCTGATCCAGGCAACCAGCCTTGGACAGGCACTGCGCCAGTGCCTGAGCGGCCTTCGGCTGTTCCTCAGGGATATCCAGGGCAGCCTCTCCGTGCGCGGCGATCGTGCAGTGATCACGGTGCAGAACAAACGGGACGACCCGTACGTGCGCTGCATCGCCGAGGAGACCTTCCTGACGGTGGTGCTTGGCCTGCTGTGCTGGCTTGCAGGACGACGCATTCCGATCGACCGCTCGCAATTCCGCCACCCCCGCCCCGCCCATGGCGACGATCACCTGTTCTGGGGGCCGAACCTGACCTATGAGGCCATGCAGACGGAAATCGAGTTCGATGCCAGTTACCTCGATCTACCCGTGGTGCAGGACCAGGCTTCGCTCAAGGAATTCCTGCGCACCTCACCGCAATGGTTGATCGTACGTTTCAGCAATCGAGAGGGGCTCAGTAACCAGGTCTACAAGCAGCTCCGGCATTGCCGTTATGAGCAATGGCCTACATTGGCCGAGATGGCGGAAGAACGAGGCTTGAGCATCGCCAGCTTCCGCCGCCAACTCCAGCGTGAGGGTTTTTCCTTCCAGGAGCTCAAGGACGAGGTACGCAAGACCACCGCCTTCGAGTGCCTGCGAAACACGGACTTGAGCATCGTGGCCATAGCCGAGAAAGCCGGCTTCCGAGAAGCGAGTGCTTTTCACCGCGCCTTCAAGCAGTGGACCGGAGAGAGCCCCGGTCACTACCGATCGAAATGGCAAGGGAACGCCTGACGCTCCCCTGGCCGGTCACCCCCGATGCCGCCCACGGAAGAACTCGATCAGGCCCTGGGTCGAGCCATCTTCGGCGGCCGCGTCTTCCTGGCCGACCAGCCGCGAGTAGACACCCTTGCCCAGCTCCTTGCCCAGTTCGACGCCCCACTGGTCGAAGGCGTTGATGCCCC
>NZ_JAGTIS010000004.1 GCF_018704125.1 Metapseudomonas boanensis
GATAATCAGTTGACTATCAGTCTTACTTCACAAGCACCCACACGAATTGCTTGATTCAGTTGTTAAAGAGCGTTTCGATCAAGTCTTTCGTCTCAACCGAGGCCGCGCATTCTACAGCAGCCTTTCTTTCTGTCAAGCTGTTTTTCGAAATTTTTCGTTTCTACTCAACCGCTTGCGCCTTCGATCCGATCTCTCTTCTCGTCAGCGGGAGGCGAATCTTACAGCATTCAAACTCGCTGTCAACACCTCCTTTCCAGCCTCCCTCGCCACTGGCGAGCCTTGCGAGGCAAGAACCTTCCAGCTCATCGTCTATCAAGCTTAACTCATTGAATCTCAAGGAGTTTTACTTGGCGACTGCGCTGGAAGAGGTGCGCATTATAGGGATCCAAAACGCGCCGTCAACAATTAATTTAAGTCTATTCTCCCGCTACCGACGACCACCCCATGCGACCGCATGCTGAGTCGTATTTGCTCTATTAAATGTGGCGGTACGGAGCGACGACGCATCGCGTCCGTACAACCATCGTTGCGCCAAGACTCAGAGCCCCATCTGCTTGGCGATAATCTCGTTCATGATCTCCCGCGTACCACCACCGATCGACAGGATTCGGTTATCGCGATAGAGACGCTCCACCAGGCTTTCACGCATGTAGCCCAAGCCGCCCATGATCTGCACCGCGTCATAGGTCAAGCGATCGGCGACATCTGTGGCAAAGTTCTTCGCCATCGAGATTTCCTTGATCACGCTCTTGCCCGCCGCCATTTGGGATGCCTGGCGATAGGTGAACTCGCGGGACACCTCCAATTGGGTAGCCATCTCAGCAAGGCGATGCTTCTGGACCTGAAACTTACCGATGGGCTTACCGAACGCCTCTCGCTCACGCGCCCACTTCACCGCCTCCTCCAAGGCCAACTGGGCTGTCATGTTGGCCATGATGGCAAGGGACAACCGCTCGCTCTGAAAATTGGCCATTATGCAGGCGAAGCCCATATTCTCAGCACCGATGAGATTCTCCGTTGGCACTCGACAATCGTCGAAGAACAGTTCAGCGGTGTCAGACGCCCACCAACCCATCTTCTTCAGCTTGCGACCCACACTAAAACCCGGAGCCCCCTTTTCTACTAGTAGTAGACTCACCCCACCGAATCCATCCCCACCAGTACGCACCGCCACCGTGTAGTAGTCAGCGCGCACACCGCTGGTTATGAAGGTCTTGCTACCAGTAACTCGATAGAAGTCGCCATTACGCACAGCACGAGTCTTGAGGTTGGCCACATCGGAACCGCCAGATGGCTCAGTGACCGCCAAGGCCATGATCTTCTCGCCCGCCAGCACCTGGGGCACGATGCGCTCACGCAACTCAGGCCGCCCCCACTTGAGCACCGGCGGCAAGCCGATATCCAACGAGCCCAGCCCGGCCACCAACCCGCCGGATCCACTGCGCATCAGCTCTTCACTGGCAGCCACCTTGGCGAAAATATCGCTCTCGTGACTGCCACCGAACACTTCCGGGTAGCCGATGCCGAGGATCCCGGCAGCTCCAGCCTTGAGGTATAGCTCACGCGGAAACTCCTCGGCCTCCTCCCATTCGGCGACATGGGGCAGGATTTCGCGTTCGACGAAGCGACGGACGGAGTCGCGGATCAGCTGATGGGTCTCATCGAAGTATTGCTGGCAGGCGGGCATGGCATAGCTCCAGGCAGGTTCAACCGAACGTACCAAGCGCTTGCTTGGCCATCAAGCCGCGAGTCACGCCATCAAATAGGGCTTTTCAGCCGCGCCCCTCCGGCAGAGCGAACAAACCAAGGAGGCGGCCAAGAACTCCCGAGTAGGCACAAAGAACTTGGCCGACAGGAGCTGTTGCGAGTCTATTTCAAGGAAGTGGAAAAGTAGCAGCTACGACGCGCGGGGACTCAATGTCCGATCGGACGACGTCCAGCGAGGGCATGGGCCAGCGTGCCGCCATCAACCATCTCCAATTCCCCGCCCAGCGGAACGCCGTGGGCGATACGTGAAACCGTGATCGTCTTGGCTGCAAGCATCTGGGCGATGTAATGAGCAGTAGCCTCACCCTCGACCGTAGGGTTGGTGGCAAGGATCACCTCGTTGAAGCTGCCAGCCTCGATGCGAGCCATCAGCTCGGGAATGCCAATAGCATCCGGTCCTAGCCCATCCAAAGGCGAAAGATGCCCCTTGAGGACAAAAAAGCGACCTCGATAGCCAGTCTGTTCGACAGCAAATACATCCAGCGGCCCTTCGACCACACATAATAATGTGTCGTCACGGCGGGGGTCGGCACACTGCGGGCAAAGCTCTTCCTCACTCAGGGTACGGCAACGCTGGCAGTGCCCTACACCCTCCATCGCCGCCGTCAGCGCCTGCGCCAGACGCAAGCCACCGCTGCGGTCGCGCTCCAGCAGCTGCAACGCCATACGCTGAGCAGTCTTCTGCCCTACCCCAGGCAGGATTCGCAAAGCGTCGATCAATTGGCGGATCAGAGGGCTGAAGCTCATGGATTTCTCGCAATAAAAAGCGGCCCATTGGCCGCGACCTCCCCTCTCCCATACATAGGCAAGGGGCCGAGGGAGAAGTGGCACAGGTATGCACTCCCCCTCGACCCTTCCCCGTCAACGAGAGAGGGTGCCTGAATCAGAAGGGCATCTTGAAACCGGGAGGGAGCTGCATCCCCGCCGTCATACCAGCCATCTTCTCCTGATTGTTCTGCTCTATCTTGCGCACTGCATCGTTCACAGCCGCAGCGATGAGGTCTTCGAGGATTTCCTTGTCTTCCTGCATGAGGCTGTCGTCCAGTGTCACGCGCTTGACGTCATGACGACCGGTCATCACCACGCTCACCAGGCCGGCGCCGGACTGCCCGGTCACTTCGGCATTGGCCAGCTCTTCCTGCATCTTCTGCATCTTTTCCTGCATCTGTTGGGCCTGCTTCATCAGGCCTGCCATGCCACCCTTCATCATGGTGAATATCCTCAGCGTTCCAGGGGTTCAATGGTATCGGCGCGAACAGAGGCGCCAAACAGTTCGATCATCTTCAGGACCAACGGGTCGCTGGCAATGGCCTCTTCGGCCTGCCGTTGACGAGCAGCGCGCTTGCGCGCGGCGGCTTGCGCCGGCGTTTCCTGCTCAGGACGGCGAACCTCGACCTCCAGGGTCAGGTTACGCCCATGGTATTGGTCAAGGGCATCGTTCAACCGGCGCTGTTGGTTCGAGTTGAAAAGCGCGCTCTGCGCCGGATCCAGGTGCAAACGCCAGACATCACCCTCTACCGCGACCAGTGTGCAGTTGGCACCGATGTTGCCCGTCATGCCCGAAAGACCAAGGCGCGGGAACAAGTCCAGCCACTCGGCAGCCAGCCCCGTCGCCGGCGCGGCAGCAGGCTCGACTTGTGGCTCGGCAATAGCCTCTACCGCCGGGGTCAATTCATCCAGGAAGGCGATGCTTTCGGCCTCTGCCTCGTAATAATCGTCGTAATCACCGGGCGGAGGCTCGTCGTCCGCGTCGTCCTGGGCAACCACAGCCTCGGGTAAAGACTGCGACACCACTGGCTCAGGCTCAGGCTCAGTAGCGGGTATTGGCTCAGCGACCGCCAAGGTTTCGACAACAACTTCAGGCTCGGCCGGCGCCAAGTCAACAACGGTTTCGACTGGTGCAGACACTTCCCATGGCAAGTCGATCACTTCGGCCTGCGCGACAGGTTCGGGAGCAAGCTCCTCCGCTTTGTGCTGAGACTGGGGTGTAGCAAGTGGTTCATCAGCAACAGCGGGCTCAGCGACGACCGCCACTGGCGCCGGAGCCACAGACTGAGCCGAGATCGCAGGCGCCTCGACCATCAGAGCCGCAGCCGGTTCGCGCGACACGGCGGGCGGGACAACATCGGCCGGCGGAGCCGACGCACCAACGGAAACCGGAGCCGACAAGACGACTCCGGCCACTGGGTTTTCCTTGGGATCAGTCGTGGCCTGACTGATCCCCGGGTCCTTTAGTATGGTCCTCGGTACGCCATCAGCATCCGCCGGACGGAACGCCAGCATCCGCAGCAGCACCATTTCAAAACCACTGCGCGGATCGGGTGCGAGCGGCAGATCGCGACGACCGATCAACCCCATCTGGTAATAGAACTGCACGTCTTCGCCAGGCAACGCCTGAGCCAAGGCCAGCACGCGGTCACGGTCACCCTGGCCGTTATCGACGGCATCCGGCAGCACCTGGGCGATGGCCACGCGGTGGAGCACGTTGAGCATTTCGGAAAGCACGCCATTCCAGTCCGGACCCTGCTCAGCCAGTTGCCGCACTGCCTCAAGCAGAGCGCGCGCATCGCCCTGCAGCAGCGCGTGGAGCACCCCATACACTTGACCATGGTCGAGAGTACCGAGCATGGCACGCACATCCGCAGCCAATACCTTGCCATCGCCGAAGGCGATAGCCTGGTCGGTAAGGCTCATGGCATCTCGCATAGAACCATCGGCAGCACGGCCCAGCAGCCAGAGCGCATCCTCTTCGAATGGGACATTCTCGGCGCCCAGCACATGGGAAAGGTGCTCAACCACCCGCTCCGGCGGCATGTTCTTCAAAGAGAACTGCAGGCAACGCGAGAGGATGGTAACAGGCAACTTCTGCGGGTCCGTGGTGGCCAGCAAGAACTTGACGTGCGGCGGTGGCTCTTCGAGGGTCTTGAGCAAGGCGTTGAACGAGTGCGTGGAGAGCATATGCACTTCGTCGATCAGGTAGACCTTGTAGCGACCACGACTGGGAGCGTACTGCACATTATCGAGCAGCTCGCGAGTGTCTTCGACCTTGGTGCGGCTGGCAGCGTCCACTTCGATCAGGTCGACGAAGCGTCCCTCATCGATCTCGCGGCACACCGAGCACTGACCGCAGGGCGTCGAGCTGATGCCAGTCTCACAGTTCAGGCACTTGGCCAGGATCCGCGCGATTGTGGTCTTCCCCACGCCACGCGTACCCGTGAACAGATAGGCATGGTGCAGGCGCTGGTTATCCAGGGCATTGATCAAGGCCTTCAGCACATGGGTCTGGCCGACCATTTCGCGAAACGAGCGCGGGCGCCATTTACGTGCAAGAACCTGATAACTCATTGAAAACCGTCGCGTCTGAGAAACAGAAGGAGCTAATGCTAGCGGAGCGAACCGCAAATTGCATCCGATGCGAGTGAGCGGGCTTCTTTCTGCTCAACGCCAGTTACAGCGTCGCCGTTGGTCACGCAGCGCATCAGCACCCTGACTGAAAAGGAGCAGATACGAAAATGTGGTGATGATGGTTTCTGAATGGCCATTGATTTGCTGATGAAAGAGCCAGGCCCAAAGGGAGGCCGGTCTTTAGCCCTCGCCCCATAGCGGCGGGCTCATGGTCGTGTCGTACGAGGTGAACATGACGTTGAAACTTACGCTGACACGTAGGCGGGCGCTTGTGTTCACAGAGACTGAATGCGGCAGCCAGGCCGGGAATATGAGAAGGGTGCCATCGCTGACGGTTACCACCACCTGATCGGTGTTGTATGCCATCAATGCGGTGACCGGCGGACGAATGACGGCAGTTTGGGGGCGCGGATCATGAAAGTTGATCGTGTTTGCGCCTTCCTGCGTTTGCACATAGTAGACGCCGCTCAGAAAATTGTTGGGATGGCTGTGCATCGCGTGTGCCGCCCCAGGCCCCAGAGCATTGGCCCAGCAGCCAGTGATGCGGAACGGAGCATCGACTACCTTGATAAACGCAAGCACATTGCTCACGGCGGCCTCGATGTGCGTGACCAGGGCAACAAATTCTGGTTGTTGATGTAGCACGTACCCAGATTGCCAGGCGGCGCCTGTGTAGGCTCCGGCGCCCGCCCCCATTAGCATGCGGACATGTGCGAGGAGATCCCGGTTAAGGGGTTCGTAGCACGCAAGTTCAAGCCGGCTCTGCCAGACGAAGGTCGGGAACAGGCGTACAACGTCAGAGGTGGAGGCCGGCATGGCTGCTCACCGCATCTGGTAGGTACCTACCAGTTTAGTCTGCGTAAGAATGTGCCCCGCCGTGACTTCCCCCAACCCCGCCCGGCCGGGCTCGCCCAGCACGGGCCGCACCTTGTCGAGCACAGCATCATGCTTTGCACGTCTTCGGACAAAGTAATGAATGAGAAGAGAATGAATTGAGGCATCTAGCAGAGTCAGCATTGCATCAAGGTGCACTGCTCAGGTGTACCGAAGCTCTGTTTCACTCTGCATTTTTGGCTGATAAATCCTCATAAAATCAAGGATTTATAGATTGGAGGTGGACCCCACCAGCCACACCCCGGCACACAATTTCACCGCTGCGGCTGCTCCCTTCCGGGCCTGACCGGGTTCACGGCTGATCGTTGCGGGGGGACCGGCAGGGCCACCATCACGAGACTCGCCAGATCGGCGAGCCGCGCCATTGTACCGGCTCCGCGCCAACTTACAACCGCTAAAAACGTTTTTGTGACAAGCACTTGCAATCACCCCACGCTTCGCGTTGCTGGACGCGGGCTCACGCTGGGTGAAGCCGGCGTAAACCCAACCCAGGTCAAAGGTCAGCACGCTTTTTCCATGCTAGGCTCGGCGGGCTTTCGCCCCTGCGACAGCCTGCAACGGCACTCTACGCGATTGCGCCTGTCTCACTCGACGTTGGACTGACCAACCCGGCCACAAGCCGGACTCACTGAATGGAGCTACACCATGGCAATCACCAAAGACCAGCTGATCACCGACATCGCAGAAGCGACCGAAAACACCAAAGCCAGCGTACGCGCTGTGCTTGAGCAGCTGAGCGAGATCGTCAACGACACGCTGGAGAACAGCGATGAGATCACCCTGCCAGGCATCGGCAAACTGAAGATCACCGAGCGCCCGGCACGCACCGGCCGCAACCCGCAGACTGGCAAGACCATTGAGATCGCTGCAAAGAAAGTGGTCAAGTTCGTGCCAACCAAGGCCCTGACCGACGCAGTCAACAAGTAAGGCCACACATGCAGAGGGCAGGCCTATTGCCTGCCCTCTCAAACCGCACTGATCATGCCCGTTACGGCACCGTCGCCGTGTTGACCACGACAGCCGGCGCAGCTCCAGCCTCGACAGCACTGGGCACTGCAGCAATCGGCGCAGCGTCAGGCAGCTCCGCCACCGCGGCTGAAATGGTAGCAACCGGCTCGGCTGCTGGCACTGACTCGGGCATTGCGGCAACCGGCTCAACTACCGGCGCGCTCCCTCCCAACTCACGCAGCTTACGAATCTGCTGGACCCTGTTCAGGTTGTCCCAGGCAGCATTGTAATAAGCCGGCGACTGCTCTATAGCGCTGCGGAAGAATTGCTCGGCCATATCCAGATTGCCTTCGACCAGGCAGATATAGCCCACGTCGTTGCTAGCCTCGGCCCGCTTCTCGACCTGCTCGAACGCGGAGATGGCCTCTTCGTAACGTGCCATCCGCGCCAGCAATAGCCCATAGTTACGCCAGATTGGCTTATAGGACGGCTCGTAGCTGATGCCGCGCTTGTAGGCCCGTTCGGATTCAGGCCATTGCCCGGCGAGGTAGTAGGAGTAGCCAAGACTGTTCTGCACGAGTACAGAGCGCGGCTCGATCTGCAAGGCCAGGCGGTAATACGCCTCGGACAACGGGAAATCATTGCGTAAATCGGCCAATACGCCTAGGCCGTTGTACAACTTGACCGGCGACTTGCTATCGACCTTGATATCGGCCACGGCCAGCCCAGCGGTATTCTTGGTGGCTCCCAGACGCTGCTGATCCATGCCCACTGCCTTGAGCAGCAATTCTTCCGCGGCCTGCTGCTGGCGCACGGACAACTTCAGCAGTCCCAACTCCATCACGGCATCGATGTTGTCCGGGGCAGCGTCCATCACCTCAGTGAAAGCCATCTCGGCCAGTTGGGTATTGCCCCTGTCACGATGGATCCGCCCGACCCACACCAGTGCCTCATAGCGTTTAGGGTCCAGTTCAATGGCCCGCAGATATTGGAACAAGGCCTGATCCAGATCGCCAGCCTGATATGCACGCCCCGCATTCAGCATGGCCTGGTCGGGTGAGTCGACTTGTTTCTGAACCTGGTAAAGCACTGAGTTGTCGCCGCTGTAGAGTGAGCGGATTCCACTATTTGCCTTTTCCGGCCCCATTGTCTGACATCCCGACAGCACGGCCACCATGGCCACCAGCAGACTGGCTTTGTTCATGTCATAGCTTCCCGAAGAGTTTTAGTACCCCTACGATTACAGGGCCGATGGCGACTAGGAAGAAACTTGGCCACAGGCAGAAGATTAGTGGGAAAACCAGCTTGGTGCCGATTTTCGCAGCTTGCTCTTCAGCTGCCTGGGTCCGGCGGTCACGGAACTCCTCGGCATAGATCCGCAATGTATCGGCCACACTGGTACCGAAACGAATACTTTGCGACAGCAAACTAACCAGCCCCTGCACATCCTCAAGGCCAGTTCGATCCGCCAGGTTCTTGAGCGCCAGTGAATTAGGGATACCGGCTCGAATCTCCGCATTGACTAAGGCCAACTCCTCGGCCAGCTCCGAATGGCTTACCGCCAGCTCATCAGCCACTCGCTCGATGGCTTGCGGTAGCGCCAAACCGGACTCCACACAGACCACCATCAGGTCGAGAGCATCAGGAAAGCCAACGCGCAGACGCGTCATCCGCCCCTCCTTTCGCTTGTCCACATACACCGCAGGCACCAGCCAGCCTATACCTGCAGCCCCGACTGTCATCAGCAAGGCGATCGACATCGAAAGCTTCGGCAATAATGGAAGCACTAGCACCGCAATACCCACCAGCAGAAGTGGCAACAACAAACGGATAGCCCAGTAAACCTGGACCGCAGAACCCGAACGGTATCCGGCATGCATCAGCAGAGTGCGTGTGCTTGAAGTCTTGCTTTCTTCGCCACCGCCCAAGCGGTCACCCACCTGCTCCAAAAGCAGTTGCAGGTTGCTGGGTGACCGGTTCCCAACCGCCAGGTCAACCTGCCCCCGCTTGATCAAGGCCAAGCGTCTCTGAACGGGACTCTGCAGGCCCAACACGAGCAAACCGATAGTGACAACGGCAAGGACCGCGCTAAGACCAACAGCCATGAGAAATATCAAGCGCGCCAGCTCCTGATCCCCTACAGCACTTCCGATCAAGCTGAGCAGATAGTCCATGAATTTTCCCTCCTATCTCTAGCTGGCTTGCGCCAGTCAAACCTGAATCCGGATGATCTTACGGATCCAGAAAATGCCCACCACCATGGCCACGAAGGCGCCCATTACCATCTTCTGACCAATCGGCTCTTTGATCAGCAAGGGCAAATATTCGGGAGTCGTCACCATGATTGCTGCGGAAAGCACGAATGGTATGCACACCAACACCCAAGCCGACATCCGCCCCTCTGCGGACAATGTCTTGACCTTGCGCTGAAAGCGAAAGCGCCCTCGAATCAGACCACTCAGGCGCTCCAGCACTTCAGTCAAGTTACCGCCAGACTCCCGATGGATCAGAATCGAGGTCACCAGCATCATCACCGTCATACTCGGCATACGCTCCAGCAGACCGAGCATGGCCCTACGCACATCATTTCCGTAGTTAATGTCCGCAAAGGTCAGACCGAACTCATGAGCGACAGGCCCTTTGTGCTCTTCAGCCACTAGACGCAAAGTTTCGTTGAAGGGGTGCCCCGCACGCAGAGCACGACACATGGCATCCAGGGCATCTGGCAGTCCCTCTTCAAAGGCCGCGAAGCGCTTGTTACGGTCTCCCGAGATCTTGATGAAAGGTAGCCAGAACACCAGTCCTGCGACAATTAAAGATGCCCACCAGAGCTTCAGGATCAGCCAAAGAGCCCCCCCAGTAGCGATGGCCAGCAGCAGCCCCAATAGCAGCACCCGATAGGCACGGTACTCATGGCCAGCCTGCTCAATCATTTGGGCCAGGCGCTCCATGAGCGGCAATTGCTCCATAGCCGCCTCCAATGGAGACAGGCGTTTCAGATACTTCTGCCGCAGGACTGACTGCATGTTTGGCATGTTGCTCGCGTGCTCCAGCACATCCAGCCGCGCACGAATACGCTTGCGAACCTTGCTCGCCTCGCCGAACACAGGCACTACAAGCCCCTGAGTAAGGAGGAATACCGCGACAAAAACCATTCCAAGGAAGGCCAGGATGAACTCAGTCGGCAACTGACTCATGACTGCATGGCCTCCATCCATTCTGGGCGGAACAAGTTCAATGGCAATTCAATGCCACGCTTGGCCAGCACATCGCGGAAGGCGGGAACCATGCCGGTAGGACGGAAGTCACCTAGTACTTCACCCTGCTCACCGACCCCACGCCGCTCGAAGCCGAAAATCTCGGTCATGGTGATGATCTCGCCTTCCATGCCGTTGATTTCCTGCACGCTGACCAAGCGGCGTTTACCGTCTTCTTGGCGCTCCAACTGAATTACCACATCAATGGCTGAGGCAATCTGTTGGCGCATCGCCTTGATTGGGAAGGTAGCGCCGGTCATGGATACCATGTTCTCGATTCTTCCCAATGCGTCGCGTGGGGTGTTGGCGTGAATGGTGGTCAGCGAGCCGTCATGGCCGGTGTTCATGGCGGTTAGCATGTCAAGCGCCTCGGCGCCCCGGACCTCACCAATTACAATGCGATCCGGGCGCATGCGTAGGCTGTTGCGAACCAATTCACGCTGGTTCACTTCACCGCGCCCCTCGATATTTGCCGGACGGGTTTCCAGGCGCACCACATGAGGCTGCTGCAGCTGCAGCTCGGCCGAGTCCTCAATCGTGACGATCCGCTCATTGTGTGGGATGAAGCTGGAGAGCACGTTGAGCATGGTGGTTTTGCCGGTACCAGTACCGCCCGACACCAGCACATTCAAGCGCCCACGCACGATGGCCTTGAGCACCAGGGCGATCGCCGGGGTCAGGGTGCCCATTTGCACTAGGCTTTCGGTGTTGAGCAGATCGACCGCGAAACGCCGAATTGACATACTCGGCCCATCGATTGCCAAGGGTGGGATGATAGCGTTGACCCGTGAGCCGTCCTTCAATCGTGCATCCACCAGTGGCGAAGACTCATCAATACGCCGCCCCAGACTGGACACGATGCGGTCGATGATGTTGAGCAAATGCTGGTCATCGCGAAAATGCACGTCAGTGCGCTGCAGCTTTCCGTGCCGCTCGACATATACCGAGGCATGTCCGTTAACGAGGATATCGGACACACTGTGGTCGGCCAACAGGGGTTCCAGCGGCCCCAGGCCGAGCACCTCATCGGTGATCTGTTTAATGATCAGTTGACGGACGCCCGAGCTTACCGGCGCGGAATGCTCGTCAAGCAACCGAAGGCAAATATCGCGTATCTGTCGCCCTGCCTCCGCCGGCTCGAGAGAGTCCAGGAGGGACAGGTCCATCACCTTCAGCAGTTGCTGATAAATCTTCTCTCGCCATTCAGACTCCACCGGGTTGAGGTGGGTCCTCGTTTCATATACCGCATCCGGAGCACTGACCTCCCAGGCCATTAACGCACCGTCTCCTTCTCCTCCCCCTTCAGATACGTCTTGCTGAGCATTATCGGCTTTCTTGGTAGCCGGCTGACGCAGGCGATTGCGGAATTCACTGAGCATGGTCTATCCCCCGAACAGTCGGCCGAAGGTACGTTTAAGCAAGCCTTGCCTGGCGGCTTCAGTGCCAAGCAGTTCCTGGCTAAGTTCGCGCATTGCGAGGCTGACGGGTGCCCGAGGGGCATGAAGAGCAAGGGGCACACCAGTATTCTGGCTTTCGCTTACCACTGCATAATCATTTGGCAGCTTCTGAACGTCTGCGCACCGAAGCGACTCGGCGATGTCCTTAAGAGTTACGGGGGCAGTCTTGTTATAGCGATTGACCACCAGCTGAAGCCGATTGCCCTGCACTCCCAGATCATCCCTAAGGATACGCACTAGGCGGCTAGCATCCTTCAGATGGCTAAGGCTTTGCTGCACCACAATGTAGACTCGATCGGCCTGCTCGAGGGTGACGCCCGTAATGTGGTCGATCTGCCGCGGCAGATCGACCACCACCCATTCATACGTACTACGCGCCAGCTTCAGCAATGCCTCCAACTGCTCCAGACGTACGTCTTGAGCCAGACAAAGTTCGCTAGTACGTCCACCGAGCACATGCAAAGTGGGGCTGAAGTGACTGCAGAAGCCGCGCAGGGCAACGCTATCCAGCTCATCAATCTGCTGCAGTACGTCCAGATGACTGTGGGACGCTTGAACATCCAGGTAATGGGCCACGCTGCCAAATTGCAGATCAAGGTCCAACAGCAGGGTGCTACCGCCGCCAACGCTGAGTTGCTGAGCCAGGTTGCAGGCCACCAAGGTGGCGCCAGAGCCTCCCTTGGCGTTCATCACCGCGATCAACTTGCCGCCTGTGCTAGCCCCCGAGCGCGACTCCACGACCATACGGCCAAGCGTCTCGCGCAACTCCTCTTCCGCGACTGGCTCGGGCAAGAAATCCCGAGCGCCAGCCTGCATGGCCAAGCGCATGCCCTCGCGCTCGTCCAATGGCCCGCACACCAGCAGTGGAGGACGCTCGTGAGCTGGCCTCTGCAGCAGGGCCGCTAGTTCTTCGCGCCACAAATGGCTGACCCGCAGAAGCAGAAAGTCCGGCATCTGCTCCAACCCATAAAGTGGATCTGTATGTCCGTTGGTGACCAAGCGAGTGTTGACCAATAGACCAGGCAAGCGTTGGCAGCACCCCTGCAAGTGGCGCAAAGCGGAAGCGTCACGACTACTAATCAGCAGACGAAGCCCTTGTTTGTCAGGAGATCCAGATGCGCCGGGTGTTTCACTAGTCTTCAACATCTTGTGGGTACCTCTGTCGCGCCATCGTAGCCAAGGCTTTCACGGGGCAAGATCGCCCTGAACGTCGGCAGGGTAACTCCCCCACCAAACCCAGGAATCAATAGTGAAAAACTGAACTGATCGATGACTAGCCGGACATAGCGAATTTTGGAGAAATCTGTCGTTGAAGGTGCAGAAACCGGTAAACCGTTTTCATCCAAATAACTTAACTTCACATCGGCGGTTTCTAAGCCACGAACCAACTGGCTTTCACCAACGCCACCCGTGCCTGCCGCGTTGAAGATCGCCCTTTGACGTATATCTTCATCAGTAACAGTGCAGACGGCTGCCAATCGCGCCCCGCGGCGAACCACTTCATTCAGCGCATTCACAGTAAAATAAAGCCGCCCCATTTCCAACACGCCAAACAACAGCACGAAGAGCACCAACCCAACAAGCGCGAACTCCACGGTATAAAGACCTTGCATTCGCTTCTTGCCCATCACAACGCCCTCATCACAACAGTGGACATGAGTGAAATACCTAGCGGAGTAGAGCTTCCGAAGAACCCTGGAATCTTGCTCCCGATCACCGGAACGAAAGTGAACGCGATACTCACTTGAACATGATCCGTTGTGCCCGGCGCCGTTATAACTGTTACATCGCTTGTTTTCAGTCCCGCGACAACTTCATTGCCAGTCTGTGCCGTAGGCACACCATAAACCGCTATATTTTTCGTCTTGGGCACTAACTGCTGGTCACTGGTCAGGTCAACTCGACCAAGTGTGCGATTCCAGGCCTTACCCGCAACAAAGCGCCCGGCATCCCGACTGGCCTGAAGCAGGCTGTTGTATTGGTAAAGCATGCGCCCAAATTCCCCGATCACTAGCAAAAGTAGCAGCAACAACGGCAAGGTTATGGCGAACTCCACCATTGCAACGCCTCGCTCGGCGTTGAATTGTTTGATTTGGCGACGGACCATGAGACACCTCCCTAAGAGTCGGTGCTTGGAGTCGTGGTATTGATATAAGTTTTGTACAACTGAATGATCTGCGGACCACTATCATCCCAAGGGGTCGAACTCGGCACGCTGTCACCGTTGCACTCATCGACGAACTGGCCGAAAATTTGCGATGTCTGCCCGCCCTGCTGTACAGGCTGCAAGGTGAAGTAACAGGCAAACCCCATGACTGGAATATCGCTCTTTCCACTAAACTCGCCAGCTTCTTTACCAGTGCAGTCACCAATCACGATATTCAGAATTCGTCGATTTGGTTTCCCTCCCACCAAAGTGCAATTATCCCCTGGGCATCTCGCATCCTTGTATGCTTTTTTCCAGTCTACGTAATCGAACAGTGAAGCAGTCCCTGCAGTCAGCTCACCATTCGTGGACAGGACAGGACTGCCATTGAACTTCGCGACCTCGCCATCAAGTGAAATCCATTTATCGTAGGTCGTCACATAATCAGCAGGATACTGGGTCGTAGAACCTTCTCCGAAGCGAGTATTTAATCCTTGGGAAACTGGCCCAACCTTATTCCCTGGCTCGGTGGTAGCCGTTTCACCCACTACGTTGCAGTCTTCAATCCCGCCCGCCAATCCGTCTCGGACTGTGTTGCCACCACTGCCAAAATCCAGCAACTGGAAGTTACCCGGCCCGATCGGATCTGTGTTTTGGGCAGCTGACTTCAATACAGTCACATCTCCGGACTTGAAGCCCCAATACAAGCCGTCTTTGGGGTTATAGGCCGATTCGTCAGGATTTCCGCAAACCAACAACGGCTCGATTTTGCAGGGCTGACTCGGAGCGGGGCCAGCGGTCGCGATAGCCGCTACTGTTTTATCCGGAGTAACACCGTCATTGAAAAACTGTCGGATACCCCAGAAAAAATGCGTCAGGGGGTAATCCGGCACTGAAACCCGGACAAAACTCGCATCAGCCGGCCCTGTCTCGCTGAAAGCTCCATAGACGCTGTTCGAGAACTCGACCTTGATAAAGCCTTTGGCGGTCGCCCCCATGGCTGCCTTCAACTCCCCGTTACCAACTGCGTCAGCATTGAGTTCGAAGGTCTTGTAGGCAGCTGCCTGAGCCTCACTTATCGCACCAGTCATTCCCTGCACCTGACTCATCCGCTTTGCTGCACTTAGCGCTGCAGCATCAGTGGCGTTCTGCAGCCGGGTCTTGTTCACCAGCATATGCCCTCCATCCAGCGCCAGAGCTGCCATCGCCAGCATGGCCAGCATGGCCACCGCAACAAGCACCAGCACCGACCCCCGTTGACGCCTCGGCAATGCATTGAACGGTTTCGGGATCTGAGGGTTCATCATCGAGCCCTCAGTTATTAATGTTGATTTGGACAGGCTGCCCGACCTGCTGTGCATCGCCGGTCACGCCGCGGTAGCCGTCCATGACTTTCTCCGTCAACGGCCCATCCACGCCCGCAGACGATACTTCAGTTCCAGGGTTGGCAGCCCGCTCCTTATCGGCAATCTGCTGGTAGTGGGTCGAATAGACGGTGTAGCCAATCGGCCCCACCCGCCCCTCTTCGTAACTCATGCAGCCAGGGAGCAGTACCAGGAAGCAAAGGGGGATTAGTTTTTTCATGGTCGTGGGCTCCGGCTAGTTGAGATCATGGCCAAACTGGCCTTCGCTGACGCCAAGGCTGACCGGCACCACGCGCCCGGGCTCACGCCCCTTGGTCTTGCCCAGCAGGTAGAAGTCCAGGTCACTGGGCTCGACGAACTTCTCGGTGGGCAAGCGCACAGTCTTGGCATCGATCGGCTTGGCCAAGTGGGGAGTCACCAGAATCACCAGTTCGGTTTCACCATTCTGGAACTGCTGGCTGCGGAACAAATGTCCCAGCACTGGGATATCGCCCAGGCCAGGGAAACGGCTGACAAAGTCACGGGTGTTCTCGCTGATCAGGCCTGCAATGGCGATGGTCTGCCCATCACCCAGTTCTACGGTAGAAAGGGCACTTCGCTTGGTCAGAGAGGGGACGACCTGGCCAATACTGCCAAGGGCGCCGTCAGTCCCGGTATCCAGCACCAGCGCGTTGGCATTGGAAAGTTCACTGACCGAGACGTTGAGGTTCAGGTTGATACGCCCAGCCTCCAGCACGACCGGCATGAACTTCACGCCCACCCCGAATTCCTTGTACTCAATAGTGATGCCATCGTCGTCGCTGACGGGGACCGGAAACTCACCACCAGAAATGAACTCCGCTTGCTGCCCGCTCAGGGTGGTGAGGGTTGGTTCAGCCAGCACCTTGGCCGAGCCATTGTCCTTGGCTGCCTCCAGCACTACGTTGAAGAGGAATTCGTCCGACAGGAATTGGCCGAAGAAGCCCTTGCCATTACTGAACAGGGAGGTGGGGTTGACGTTGCCGTCAGCATCGAAGCCCAGCCCGTCACCATTATTGAAACCGCCGGTGGACCAGCGGCTGGACGAACCGAAGTCAAGGGCGTTGAAGCGTACATCGATACTCTTGAACAGGCTGCGCTGCATCTCTGCCACCTTGACCTCCAGCATCACCTGCTGGCTCCCCCCCACGCTGAGCAGGTTGATGACCTCCAAGGTCTGGGTTGGTGCGGATTTCGCCGCCTCGCCCTCACCCTGTACCACACTGGACGTCTGGGCGGCATAGGTCTTGGCTACCTTGACCGCAGTATCCATGGCTGCAGCACTGGAAACCTGGCCACGTAGCACCAGGGAGCCTTGGGAGCTGAACACTTCGATACGCTCATTAGGAAGCAACTGGTGCAGTTGGTCCTTGAGTCCGCCGAGGTCATGCACCACATTCAGATCCAGACTGTCGATCAGACGATTGCCGCCATCCCAGAGCAATACGTTGGTGCTGCCCAGGGACCGTCCCAGCAGGTAAAGCTGGGTCGGACTGGTGATAAGGATGTCGGCAATTTCTGGATTGCCCACTGAGATCCGCTTGACCGGCGCGCGGGTATGCAGCACCCGAGACTTGTAGATGGGAACCTGGATAGTGCCAGTGTTGGCCGCTGGCATCGCGGATACGGCAGGCGATGGCTCAGCCGCGAACACTGGGGCCGGCAATATCGCCCAGGCAAACAGGAACACCGCCACAGAACCTACTTTCCGAACGCTTTGCATATGCCTCTCCTTGCGTGACTGGTCAGTTGCCTGACCGCCTTGCCATTCGGCTGGCGGCAGGTTGGACCTAAAGCTGTGCCTTCGCTGTATTCACCGCAGTGCCTCGGATGATGATCACCCCCCCCCCACCGCCACTGCGCCGCACGACCGGCTTGGGCGCAACGACAGCGGGTACCGGCTTTTCAATTGCAGCAACAGCCGGCTGCACCGGCTTTTTCTGATCATCCAGCGGGTTGCGCAGCGCCAACTGCAGTTGGCCTTCCGTCATAGCCTTGACCAGGATTTCCGCTTCCTTCGGGGACATTTCCAGGGTTACAGCACGAACTACTACCGGCTGCGTTTTGTCGGTGCTAGCCGTCTGGTCCACGGCCAAAACGCGCAAGTCTTCAAGAATGGTCTTGGACTGGGCTTCGCTGCTGCCACTGACTTTCTTGGTCGCGAGCACGTCGACTCTATTTCCCGGAAGCAGGAAACCGCCAACACCCACCACATCATCGACACGCACCGAAATTGCGCGTTTGTCGGTCGCGATCAACGAGGCCAGCGTGCTGCCTCCCAGGTGCTCTGCAACTCTTGCTCCCCTCAAGATATCCCCACGCAACATTGAAAATGTGGCGATCTTGCCCACCACTTTATCAGTAGCATCAAAGGCATCATCCGGGACCGTTCCCTTGGGCATGCGCACAAGCGTCACCTGCTGTGCCTCAATCATTTGTCCAAAAGGAATTTCCACCGTGGCTACTACCACGGCCTGAAGGTTGTCGTCAGGGCTGGCATTGAGCTTGGCGCTCAGCCAATTGTTGGCCATCCAGGCGGCGCCCAGGCCAAGGACCAGGGACAGGGCAACGAGGGTCAAGGTACGCGCACTCATGTCTAGATCTCCTCAGCCAAGCGAATCGAGCTGGACAAAGTAGTTCTGCCAGGCCCATTCCAGCTCACGGGGTGACAGCGGGCCGGAATCGTCCAGGTAGCGCTGGCGGTCCAGCGCCATCCCGAGCAGATCCCGTGGGTGGCAAGGCACTAACGGCATGCCTTGAGGTTCATAGAGCCCCATCAGCACATAACGCAACAGGACTGGGTCGAAGGGGATGCCCAGACGCTCGGTTTCCTGGCGCCAGATGCGTTCGTACTCGTCTGGCTGCAGGTAGTTGAAGTGCAGCTTGTAGCCAATGCGCCGCAGGAAGGCCTCATCGGCCAACTCCAGCGGGTTGAGGTTGGTGGAAAACACCAGGACCAGGTCAAAGGGCAGTTCGCAATGGCGCCCGCCACCCAAGTTGAGAAAGTCGCGCTTCTCTTCCATGGGCACAATCCAGCGATTGAGCAACTCCGCCGGTGCCATGCGCTGGCGCCCCATATCGTCGATGATGAACAAGCCATTGCTGGCCTTGAGTTGCAAGGGCGCCTGGTATTGCCGGGAGAACGGATCGTAGCGAATATCCAGCTGTTCCATGCTGAGCTCGCCGCCTGTTATGACAATCGGTCGTTTGCAGCATAGCAGGCGCCGGTCAATACCTTCGTCAAGCAGCAACTTGTTTGCCTGCGCGTTATCGTCCAGGCGCTGATGCACCTGAGGATCGTAGATCTCGATCACCGCTTCGTTAACGGCAATGGCGTGAGGAACCCAGATGGCCTCACCAAACAGGCGAATCAGGCGAGAGCTGATATAGGTCTTACCCGTGCCTGCTGGCCCGTAAATCATGATGGCGCGCCCAGAGTTAAGTGCGACGCCCAACTGGTCGAGCATATTTTCTGACAGTACTACGCCTTGAAAGGCCGAATGCATGTCACGAGCGGTAATGCGGCCATGGTGAATGGTTTGCACTTTGAGCAAGGAACGATAGGCGCTTACCGGAAAGGGGGCAGGTCCGATATAGCCACTGCGCGCCAAGGCATCTCGGGCGGTGCTGCGACCGCGCTCAGTCAGTCCATAGCGCAGGGCCTGCCCGCCGGTCTGACCCAATACCTCTATGCGACCGTCCTTGCGCAGGAAGGATAGAATCTCCTCCAGGACAGCACCGGTCAGCGCCAGGCGTTCGACCAAACGCGGCATATCCAGAACGCCGGCATCGTGCAAGTGCTTGCATACCAGATCGCCCAGGAAGTTGTCCGCCAGGCCGGTCTCGCGAATCGTGCGCGGTTGTGGGGCTAGGCGCTGTACGGCGTCCCGCTCACAAGCGTAGGCATTGCTGTCGCTGACGGCATACATGATTTTTCTCCCAGGCTACTGAGCGAAGGGTTTCCAAAGGTAACTAGCGAAGGTGCCCACAAGAATGGCAACGGCAAAAGGGAATCGCTGCCGAGAAGCATCATCTGGCTCTGGTTCAATGTATGTCCGTAATCCGAGCATCATCCAATACCTTTTAACAAAGCGCGCTAGCTGCCCCTTGTGAATCAAAATCAAACTACCAAGGATACTGCCAGCAACTAATGCTAAAAGTGCGGCTTCAAAAGCCCCTAACGGTCCAAGATAGCCACCAACCATTGCCATTAATTTCACATCACCAGCTGCCATACCCTTAAAAAAATAGAATGGAAAAAAAGTTGAAAATCCGACCAGAACACCTAATAAAAAATTCGAAACCCCCGACGCTCCCTTATCCAAAACGTAAAGAAGAAAGGATGCCAAAATCCCAGTGAAGACCAATATGTTAGGAATTTTCTTGAAAGCACAATCCCAGACGGCTGCTAGTGAAACAAACAGAGAAAGCGCTATGATCGAAAAGTATGGATAGCTCATAGCGCCCCCCCTGGCTGATGCTCATATGTAGTGAGATCTACACTCAGAAATGCTCAATTGGGGCAGGTTTGACCACTGGTTTGACCGAGGCAATTACTGAGTTTATCAATAGTTATTTCCACACCATCACCAAGCATTGTGAATGCCCCGGTCACCCCCAAGGCTACAAGGCCACCCGCGATCGCATACTCCACTACGGTCAGCCCCTCTTCATCCTCAATGAATTTCATCACCGATTGTTTGATTGCTTCAAAAGTCATTTCGCCCACCTCACTCACGTTTGTCTTTGCAAGGATTCGGCGGCACTGCTCGCCCCGCCTGTGATGGACCCTAGACCGGCCCAAAATCAGCGGTTAGGAGTTTTTTGCGGATCGATAGGACTTTTTTGCGGATTACAACGGAGCGGAAATCAATGGAAGTCAGGCCGGATGCGGCCTGAGCAGGCCTGGCGCCCCGCATAAAAAGAACCAAGGTGATTGGTCGGGCGACGAACGGAGTAGTCGCGCGGAAATCCCCTAGAAATGGGGGTCTCAGACCTGACTAGAACAGAAAGTGCAGGAAAACCTGACGGACAATAAGGGTTCGTTCTTTACACTGGTGGCACAGTGGCAATACTGCATCACGGGGAAGGGACAATAACGAGTGCAGGGTTCGATCATGCAGTCCTACTCAGCCGGTAGACCAATCTTGCTTTGGCTTGACCTGACGCGCGATAAGTCAACACACAAGCTGATGCAGCAGTTCGAGGATTACTGCGAATGCAGGCGGGGCGACGTTTCGCTACCTGTCGGCTGGGAAGGCTCCAGGCAGGTGGACATGCTTTGCATCCACTTCGACAAGCCCGACGCGAACGGCCTGAACCTTCTGCTGGAAATCAAGCGGACGAACCCATCGATCCCGATCACCATGTTCACCGTGCAGCACTCCGAAGAGCTCGCCGTCTGGGCCATGCGCGCCAGGGTATGGGAATACATGGTGCTGCCGCTCGCCGGCGAGGATAAAAGCCGCTATCTCCATTCGCTTCGGCAACTTCGCGAAGTACGGCGGGACGTTCCCAGCCTGGGCAGGAAGCCACTGGTTGACCACAACCCTTCCCTGCCGGGCAGCATCCGCCTGACGTCGAACCATCAGAAGCACAAGGCGCTGGGCAGGATCATGCCGTACATCGACCAGAACTTTCGCGAGAGCATCGACCAGAAGGAACTGGCCCGACGTTGCGGCATGACGCCCTTTCGCTTCAGCCGCCTGTTCAAGGAGGTCAACGGCGTCGGCTTCATGGAATACGTCCTCGGCAAGCGCATGGAGTTCGCCAAGGACCTGCTGGCGAACAGCCAGATGCCCGTCACCAGCATCGGCTACGAGGCAGGATTCAAGGATCCGTCCTACTTCGCCCGCGCCTTCAAGCAGTTTGCCGGCTGCACGCCCAGCGAGTTCCGGCAACGCCTGCGTCAGGAAGAAAGCGAGAGCGAGGTACTCGATGATGCCACCGCTGCGAAGCTCGAACAGGTGATCAAGAGCATCACGGCCTAACGGCCTCCGCCCAGGTCTGCCAGCCGGGCAATGAACCCGGCCTCATCCAGTACCTTGACGCCCAGTTCGCTAGCCTTGGCCAGCTTGGAGCCAGCCCCGGGGCCCGCAACCACACAGTGAGTGCGGGCGGAAACCGAGCCAGCCACTTTGGCGCCCAAGGCTTCCAGCTTCTCTTTCGCCAGATCACGGCTCATGGTCTCCAGGGTACCGGTCAGCACCCAGGTCTGGCCGGCGAGTGGCAACCCTTCCACGATCTTCTTTTCGCTCTCCCAATGCATGCCGAAGTCGCGTAGCTGCACGTCGATGGCCCTGGCCCGCTCGATGGTTCCAGCATCACTGAAGAACTCGCGCAGTGCCTGCTTGGCCTTCTCGTTCAGCCCCTTCATCACGCTCAGCTCCAGCCAGTCCCGGCTCAGCGCAATCACGCCATCGAGGCTGCCTCCTTTGTCCGCCAGGTTCTTCGCGCCAGTGGCCGCGATGCCCGGGATATTCAGCTTGTCGATGAATCCCGCCAACGTTGTGCAAGCCGCAAATTCGGCCGACACATCACCCTCGTCCTGCAAGGTCACGCCTCGCGCCAACAGGTCGCGAATGACCTGCTGGTTGTGCTCGTCGGCGAAGAAACTGTGAATCTCATGGGCCACTTCCAACCCCACATCCGGCAGGTAGGTGAGCACTTCCGGCAAGGCACGCTGGATGCGTTCGAGCGAGCCCAGGGCACGCGCCAGGAGCTTGGCGGTTTCCTCACCGACGTCTGGAATGCCAAGTGCGTAGATGAAGCGCGCCAGGGCTGGCGTGCGGCTGTCCGCGATCGCGCCAAGCAGGTTCCGAGTCGAGAGGTCGGCGAATCCCTCAAGCACCACGACCTGGTCATAGGTCAGGGTGTAAAGGTCGGCTGGCGAAGCAACCAATCCAGCATCCACCAGCTGCTCGACGATCTTGTCGCCCAAGCCTTCGATATCCAGGGCACGACGCGAGGCGAAGTGGATGATCGCCTGCTTTAGTTGGGCTCCACAGGCCAGGCGACCGACGCAACGGTACACGGCGCCCTCACTGACGGTTTCCTTGCCCTTGCCACGCTTGATCAGTTGGGTCCGCTCCACTGCCGACCCGCACACCGGGCAGTGTTCGGGGATATGCACGGGGCGCGCGCCTGCGGGGCGACGCTCAGCCACCACCTGCATGACCTGCGGAATCACATCGCCGGCACGACGAATGATCACGGTGTCACCGATCATCAGGCCCAGGCGGGCTACTTCGTCCATGTTGTGCAACGTGGCGTTGGAGACGGTCACGCCTGCCACCTGAACGGGTTTGAGACGTGCAACCGGGGTCACCGCGCCAGTGCGGCCCACCTGGAACTCAACGTCCAGCAACTCGGTGAGTTCCTCGCGCGCCGGAAACTTGTGGGCAATGGCCCAGCGAGGCTCACGGGCGCGGAAGCCCAGCTCGCGCTGCCAGGCCAGGTTGTTGACCTTGAAGACCACGCCGTCGATCTCGTAGGCGAGGCTATCGCGACGCTCGCCGATATCCTGGTAATACTCGCGGCAACCCGTCGCGCCTTTGGCCAGCTTCAACTCTCGGCTAATGGGCACGCCCCAGGTCTTGAGCGTTTGAAGAACCTCGTACTGGCTGCCAGGCAATTCGCCATCTACACGGCCAATGCCGTAGGCGCAGAACTCCAGCGGGCGGCTCGCGGTGATCTTCGCATCCAGCTGGCGCAGGCTGCCGGCAGCCGCGTTGCGCGGGTTGGCAAAGGTCTTGCCGCCGCTTTCCGCGGCGCGGGCGTTCAGCGCATCAAAGCCGGCGCGGGACATGAATACCTCGCCACGAACCTCCAGCACCGCCGGCCAGCCCTCGCCCTGGAGCTTGAGCGGCACATTGCGAATGGTCCGGACGTTGCTGCTGATGTCCTCGCCCGTCGTGCCATCGCCACGAGTGGCCCCTCGCACCAGCAGGCCATTTTCGTAAAGCAGGCTGACGGCAAGGCCATCCAGCTTCGGCTCGCAGGTGTATTCCACGTCGACGCCACCGCCAAACAGGTCGCCGGCCGGCAGCAGGTCCCCCAGCCCTTCCCGCACGCGCCGGTCGAAGTCCAGGAGGTCCTGCTCTTCGAAGGCGTTGCCGAGGCTTAGCATCGGTACCTCATGACGCACTTCGCCGAATGCTGCCAAGGCAGCGCCACTGACCCGCTGGGTCGGGGACTCGGGGGTCACCAGCTCGGGATGCTCCGCCTCCAGGGCCTGCAGCTCACGGAACAGGCGGTCGTACTCGATGTCCGGAACGCTCGGCTGGTCCAGTACGTAGTAGCGGTAGTTGTGCTCATCCAGTTCGGCGCGCAAATGGAAAATGCGCTGGGCGGCAGTCTGGGCGTCGGTCATGGTTCTGGCTCTTTCTCTTGAAACAAAAGGCTATGTCAACGTTAGCTGTTGCCCGGTCAGAGGCGTCAAACGGAGCGCCCCGTAGGAGCGAGCTTGCTCGCGAATCCGCGACATTCGCCAGCAAGCTGGCTCCTACAAGGGGCTCAGTCGGAGACAACGCTTGGTGCCGGCATAGCCAAACGAAAAGAGCAGCCGGGGCTGCTCTTTTGGTCACTGGCGCGTGCTCAGCGTTTCTGGGTCAGGTGCTTGCGCTCGAACTCGACGATGCGCTGGCGGTAATGCTCGATGGTTTGCGCAGTCATCACGCTACGTTGGTCGTCCTTCAGCTCGCCATTCAGTTCTTGGGACAGCTTGCGGGCAGCGGCCACCATCACATCGAAGGCCTGCTTCGGATGACGAGGGCCAGGCAGGCCGAGGAAGAAGCTGACGGCGCGGGTGCTGAAGTGGTCAATGTCGTCCAGGTCGAAGGTACCCGGCTTGACACCATTGGCCATGGAGAAAAGCACCTCGCCATTGCCCGCCATGCTTTCGTGACGATGGAAGATGTCCATCGAACCAAAACGCAGGCCACTTTCCAGGATGTTCTGCAGCAGAGCCGGGCCCTTGAAGCCATCGACGTCACGGGCGACCACGTTGATCACCAGCACTTCTTCGACTGGAACGTCCTGGGCTTCAGGCTGGGCCTTGGGATGCGACTTGCCATTCTTCTTGCCCTCATCGACGGGCGTCAGCAGGGTCGGCACTGGCTCGTCGAGGTTAAGGTCGCCTTGCTGCGGCTCGCCACGACGCTTGTTGAGATCGCGCGCACTCAGCGACGGCAGATCCTCCTCGTCCAGCGATGGCTCTTGATGCTGCTTGTCCTTGACCCGCACCGGGCCCAGCAGGTTTGGATCTTCTTCGTCATCCGGGGCATTGGACAAGCTGCGGTCCAGTTTGAACTTGAGCTTGCCTTTGCCGCCGCTCATGCGGCGCCAGCCATCGAACAGAATGCCGGCAATTACGATGATGCCAATGACGATCAGCCACTCGCGCAGACCGATATCCATGTAGTCCTGTATCCCCTGGTAAAAATGACAAAAGGTAAAGAAAGGACATCCCGTCCCCTGAAACGTGGCGCCCAACTCCATGTTCTGAATGGCGTTTTCCACGTGCAACAAATTTGGGCATTAAGCTAGCACGGCCAGCCCAGCAGAGAAACCTCTGATAGGGCCCTACACGGCATGATCGGTGAATTTGTCCCGAAGAACCTACGCACCTGCCGATCAGGCTTCAACCAACGACAAGGCCTCCTCCACGTCCACCGCCACCAGGCGCGAGCAACCCGGCTCGTGCATGGTCACGCCCATCAACTGGTCAGCCATTTCCATGGCGATCTTGTTGTGGGTGATATAGATGAATTGCACTTTCTCGGACATCTCCTTCACCAACCTTGCATAACGACCGACGTTGGCGTCATCCAGCGGGGCATCCACTTCATCCAGCATGCAGAAGGGTGCCGGATTGAGCTGGAAGATGGCGAAGACCAACGCCAGCGCAGTAAGCGCCTTCTCGCCACCGGAGAGGAGATGGATAGTGCTGTTTTTCTTGCCTGGCGGGCGCGCCATGATGGCGACACCGGTATCCAGCAGGTCTTCGCCGGTCAGTTCCAGATAGGCATGCCCGCCGCCGAAAACCTTGGGGAACAACGCCTGGAGGCCAGCGTTGATCTGGTCGAAGGTTTCCTTGAAGCGGTTGCGGGTTTCCTTGTCGATCTTGCGGATGACATTTTCCAGCGTCTCCAACGCCTCCACCAGGTCATCGTTCTGCGCGTCCAGGTAGCGTTTACGCTCGGATTGTTGTTGGTACTCGTCGATCGCCGCCAGGTTTATCGGCCCCAGACGCTGGATGCGCGCAGCAAGGCGCTCCAGCTCTTCTTCCCAACCGGCCTCGGTAGCCTCACCGGGTAAGGTGGCGAGCACGCCGTGCAGGTCGTAGCCATCTTCGTGAAGCTGGTCCTGCAGGGCCTTGCGGCGCACGCTCAGGGCCTGCCATTCGAGACGCTGCTGCTCCAGCTGGCCACGCAAGAGCTGCGATTGCTGCTCGGCCTGGGAGCGGCGTTTCTCGGCATCGCGCAGTTCGCGGTCGGCATCTTCCAGCGTCAATCTCGCCTGCTTCAATTCCTCTTCGACGCTCATGCGTTTTTCCAGCAGCTCTTCCAGCTTCATGCGCAGCTCCTCGAGCGGTGCGGCGCCCTCCTCCAGATTGAGGCTGAGCTGCTCGCGGCGCTCGTTGAGACGCTCGAACTGCAGGGCGAGGCGCTCCAGTGCCTGACGAGTGGAATCGTGCTGCGCCTTCAGCGAGCCGACTCGCACGGCCAACTGGTGGGCATGATCCTTGTGCTGCCGAGCTTCCTGACGGATGCGATCAAGCCGTTCGCGAAGGCCGTCACGCTGCGCCAATAGCTGCTCGCGCTGCTCGGTGTCGCTGGCCATGGCATCCAGGGCGTCTTGCAGGGTCAGGCGCGCTTCGCCCAACTGCTCGTGTTCGAGGGCGCGCTGCTCATCCAGTTCGCGCAGCTCATCCTCGAGGCGACGCCGACGCAGCGTCAGCTGCTCCATCTTGGCTTGCTGGGCAGAAAGTTGCGCCTTGAGCTCACCCTGGCTACGGGATTCTTCCTGCAACAGACGGCGTTGCTGCTCGCGGAATTCCTCTTGCTGGCGCTGACTGTCGCGCAATTGTTGCAGGCGCTCTTCAAGCAGCTCCAGCGAAGCCTCGCGCTCCTCGCGCTCGGCCTGTAGGCGCTCCAACTCCTGGCCACGCGCCAACAGCCCGCTCTCGGCCTCGCTGGCACGGCGCACGCGGAGGAAGTGGCGGCCAACCCAATAGCCATCGCGGCTGATCAGGCTTGCGCCCTCCCCCAGGCTCGCGCGCTGGGCCAATGCCTGGTCCAGGCTCTCCACCGGAATGACCTTGGCCAACCAGGGTGCCAGGTCGATCGGCGCTTCCACCTTGTCCAGCAACGCTCCAGGCGCTCTAGCTCCGCTATGTGCGGCGTCCACCAGGCGCAGCTCACCCTGGCTGAACCCGCTCAGGTCGAGGCCAGCGAAGTCGTCCAGCAGTACCGCTTGCAGATCGGCGCCCAGCACCGTTTCCACCGCCAGCTCCCAGCCCTGCTCGACGCGCAGACCTTCCGCCAAGCGCGGTCGCTCAGCCAGTTGTTGATCACGCAGCCATTCGGCAGCGCCCGTGCCGGGATTCAGTGCGGCCTGCTGCAGCGCCTCCAGAGACGCAATGCGCCCATTCAGACGTTGCAGCTCGCCCTGGGCCTGCTGTTGAGACTGGCCGGCCTGTTGCAGCTCTTCGCGTAACGTTTCGAGTTGCTCCACCAGTGCCAACTCAGCGACCTGAAGCTCCTCCAGACGCATGTCGCTGACAGCCAGTTGTTCGCTGAGATCAAGTACTGCGGCATCTTCCGGGTCGGCGGCCAGTTGGGCACGCTCATCGTTGAGCCGGCGCCCACGCTCGAGCAGGCGCTCCAGGCTCTGCTCCAACTGCTGGATGCGTGACTGCTGCACTTCGGCCTGGCGGCGCGGCTCGGCGCTGCGCTGGTTGAAGGCGTCCCACTGCTCCTGCCAGGCGTGCATGCCGCCCTCGGCCTCTTCGAGTTGGGCCGTGGCTTCTTCAGCGGCGGCGGCGCTCATTTCCTGCTCGGGGCCGAGCATGTCCAACTCTTCGCTGAGGGTGGCCAGCAAGGTGCGGTCGTGCCCGAGATGGGACTCGGTTTCCTGGCGCGAGCGCTCGGCATCACGCAAGTCATCCTGCAACTGGCGAAGCCGCTGCTGGCCGTGCTGGATACTCTGCTCGACGCGGGCAATATCGCCGCCCACGGAATAGAAGCGACCCTGCACCAGGTTGAAGCGCTCGGACAATTCATGGTGGCCGTCACGCAGGCGCTCGATGCTGGCATCGGCATTGCGCTGTTCGGCCACCAGAGCCTCGAAACTGACCTCCTGGTTGCCGATCACCGCTTCGCGCTGTCCGACCTGCTCATTCAGCGCACTCCACTTCAGTGCGGCGAGCTGGGCCTTGAGCTGGCGCTCCTCGGCCTTGTATTCCTGGTACTTCTCGGCGGACTGAGCCTGGCGATGCAGGCGCTCGAGCTGGCGCTCGAGCTCTTCGCGCAGGTCGGACAGGCGCGCCAGGTTTTCCTGGGTGCGGCGGATGCGGCTCTCGGTTTCGCGGCGGCGCTCCTTGTACTTGGAAATGCCGGCGGCTTCCTCGATAAAGTTGCGCAGGTCTTCGGGCTTGGCCTCGATCAGCTTGGAGATCATGCCCTGCTCGATGATCGAATAGCTGCGCGGCCCGAGGCCAGTGCCGAGAAAGATGTCGGTGATGTCACGACGACGGCACTTGGTGCCGTTGAGGAAATAGGTGTTCTGTCCATCGCGGCTGACGCGGCGGCGAATGGATATCTCGGCGAAAGCCGCGTATTCCCCAACCAGGCTGTTGTCGGAGTTGTCGAAGATCAGCTCGATACTGGCCTGGGCCACTGGTTTGCGGGTGTTGGAGCCGTTGAAGATGACGTCGGTCATCGACTCGCCGCGCAGGTTCTTCGCCGAACTCTCGCCCATCACCCAGCGTACGGCGTCGATTATGTTCGACTTGCCGCAGCCGTTGGGGCCGACCACGGCCGCCATGTTGCTGGGAAAGCTGACCGTCGTCGGGTCGACGAAGGACTTGAACCCGGCCAGCTTGATGCTCTTCAACCGCATCGGCGCGCCCTGCTCAACGCTCGGCCAGGGCTGCGAGCACCAGCCCGCAGTTCTGTTTGCCGTAACCGATCAGTACTTCTCGGATCCTGGCGGGATCGCGGGCAATGACCGCCTGCAGCAGCTCGGTGAACACCTCGATGAACTGCCCCATCTCGCCTTTACGACGCTCCAGGGCAATGTGGTAGGTGCGGCTGATGGCCGGCTGCAGGTTATCCAGGGTCTGCTGCAAGTACGGATTGTCGGCAAAAGGATAGGCGGCCTGCATGATCGAGAAACTGGCATCGACGAATGCATTGATGTCCTGCTTCAGCAAGCTATCGGCCAGACGTTGCTGGATGACCAGGAACGGCGCAAGATCGGCCTCGACTCGCCAGCGCTCGGCCACGGCATTGCCCAACAGGATGTAGAGCTCCATCACCAAGGTGTAGAGGCTACGCACATGCTGCGGGGTGAGCTCGGAGACCTGAGCACCGCGGCGCGGAAGGATATTGATCAAATGACGGCGCTCGAGGATCAGCAGCGCCTCGCGCACCGAACCGCGACTGACATTCAGCGACTGGGTGACTTTCTGCTCCTGAATGCGCTCCCGCTCCTTCAGCTCCCCGCGAATGATGCGTTCGGCCAGGTGGTGGGCAATCTGCTCAGCGAGGCTGTCCGGTGCCTTGAACGTCATGGTTTTCCTTCGAACTTGAAAACGGCTGCACAGTGCGCCGAGGGGTTTCCACGGCAACGCTCCAGCGCCGACAGTACTACGGGTACCGGCAGGGAATGCAAGAGCGTGCGGGGTGTTGCCAGGCGCTGTAGCAGAACGCGTACAGGCGGCGAAGTGTAACACAGGGTGTTATGGGCTAAAGGTGACCGGTCGCGAGGTTTCAAACCTGAAGACCGCGCGCGGAACGGGTCGACCGGCGCAATGATCGTCCGACAATCCAACATCAGTACGGGGCATCAGCTGACCCGATCGCAGCAGGCTTGCCCCCTTCCTCAATTGATGCCGCACCTGGCTCCATCAAGCCAAAGCCCCCTGCACGGGTAATGCTGTTCACATACGAAAAAACGCCGCTTTTCCTTCAGCAGGAGGGCAGCGTTTTTGGTTTTACATCATCACGAAGTTGTTTCTGTTGGGCAGGTATCTCTCGTAGGAGCGATCTCTGCTCGGGAACCTGCCTCCTTCGCGAGCAGAGCTCGCTCCTACGGGGCCTTCATACGGGCTGCGGGGTGGCAGACTGCTCCGAAGGCCGGCCACGCCCCTCCTCCTATGCGTTGCCGCCAATGCCTAAGTGAACAGCATTACCCTGCACGGGGGCTTTGGCGTTTCTACACTGTCAGATAGGTGGCACGAATTGCGCTTGCGCTTGATCTAGAGCGGGTACGTAGGGCTAATAACTGAAACACATGAATATTTCCTGACTCAAGAGTCAAATATTTATTGACCACAAAGTCAGACTTTCTTAAATTTGCCGCCATACGAGCCCTCGTAAAAACAATAAGTGCCTGGAGGTCGTCCTTGATCCAGTTTTTACTCAATCGGGAGCTGCGCACCGAGCATGCCCTCGACCCTAATGTCACGGTGCTCAACTACTTGCGTGAGCATGTCGGCAAACCCGGTACCAAAGAAGGCTGCGCCTCCGGCGACTGCGGTGCGTGCACCGTGGTGGTCGGCGAGTTGGAGGGCGATCGCGTCCGCTACCGCACCCTCAACTCCTGCCTGACCTTTGTCTCCTCGCTGCACGGTAAGCAGCTCATCACCGTCGAAGACCTCAAACACCAAGGTCAACTGCATTCCGTGCAGCAGGCCATGGTGGATTGCCACGGCTCGCAGTGCGGTTTCTGCACGCCGGGCTTCGTCATGTCGTTGTTTGCCTTGCAGAAGAACAGCAACGGCTACGACAAGGCGCAGACCATGGAAGCGCTGGCCGGCAACCTGTGCCGCTGCACCGGATACCGCCCGATCATCGATGCCGCCGAGCAGGCCTGCTGCCAGAAGCAGCCGGACCAGTTCGACGCCGCTGAAGCCCAGACCGTGGCCCAGCTGAAAGCCATCGCCCCGCGCGAAACCGCCGAACTGAACAGCGGCGACAAGCGCTGCCTGGTGCCACTGACCATTGCTGACCTGGCCGATCTCTACACCGCCAACCCGCAGGCGCGCCTGCTGGCCGGTGGCACCGACCTTGCCCTGGAAGTCACCCAGTTCCATCGCGAGCTGCCAGTGATGATCTACGTCGGCCATGTCGAGGCCATGAAACGCATCGACGAGACTGCTGAGCTCATCGAAATCGGCGCCGCCACCCCCTTGTCGGACTGCTACGAGACTTTGGCCCGGGAATACCCGGACTTCGGCGAGCTGCTGCACCGCTTCGCTTCCCTGCAGATCCGCAACCAGGGCACCCTGGGCGGCAACATTGGCAACGCATCGCCCATCGGCGATGCCCCGCCGCTGCTGATCGCGCTCGGAGCCGAGATCGTCCTGCGCAAAGGCAACCAGACTCGCATCCTGCCGTTGGACGAGTACTTCCTCGACTACAAGGTTACTGCCCGCCAGGAGGCCGAGTTCATCGAGAAGGTGCGCGTGCCGCGTGCCCGCAAGAACCAGGCATTCCGCGCCTACAAGGTGTCCAAGCGCCTGGACGACGACATCTCTGCCGTCTGCGCTGCCTTCAACCTGATCATCGAGAATGGCGTGGTGCGCAAGGCGCGAATCGCCTTCGGAGGCATGGCCGGGATTCCCAAGCGCGCCAGCGCCTGCGAGCAGTCCCTGATCGGCTCCGCCTGGTACCCGGGCACCATCGAGCGTGCCTGCGAAGCATTGGCCAAGGACTTCACCCCTCTGACGGACTTCCGCGCCAGCAAGGAATACCGTCTCCTGGCCGCGCAGAACCTCCTGCGCAAGTTCTTCCTCGAGCAGCAATCACCAGAAGTCGAGACCCGGGTGACCGCTTATGTCTAACAAACACCACATCAAAACCCAGGCCGAATTGGCGGAACTGTTCCGCGCTGACATCACCACTGGCGTCGGCCGCAGCGTGAAGCACGAAAGCGCGCCCAAGCACGTTACCGGCGAAGCGGTGTACGTCGACGACCGCCTGGAATTCCCCAACCAGCTGCACGTTTACGCCCGCATGAGCGACCGCGCCCATGCGCGCATCACGCGCATCGACACCACGCCCTGCTACCAATTCCCGGGCGTGGCCATCGCCATCACCGCTGAAGACGTTCCCGGCCAGCTGGACATCGGTCCGGTAGTCGCCGGCGACCCGCTGCTGGCGGACGGCAAGGTCGAGTATGTCGGTCAGGTGGTTCTCGCCGTGGGCGCCGACAGCCTGGAAACCGCACGCAAGGCAGCCATGGCGGCCATCGTCGAATACGAGGACCTGGAGCCGGTGCTCGACGTGGTCGATGCCCTGCACAAGAAACATTTCGTGCTCGACAGTCACCAGCACAAACGCGGTGACTCCAGCACAGCCCTGGCCAACTCGAAGAACCGTCTGCAAGGCAACCTGCACATCGGCGGTCAGGAGCACTTCTACCTGGAAACCCAGATCTCCTCGGTGATGCCTACCGAGGACGGCGGAATGATCGTCTACACCTCCACGCAGAACGCCACCGAGGTGCAGAAGCTGGTGGCCGAGGTGCTCGGCGTGCCAATGCACAAGATCGTCATCGACATGCGCCGCATGGGCGGTGGCTTCGGCGGCAAGGAGACCCAGGCCGCCGGCCCGGCCTGCCTGTGCGCGGTGATCGCCCATCTGACCAGGCGCCCGACCAAAATGCGCCTGCCGCGCATGGAAGACATGACCATCACCGGCAAGCGCCACCCCTTCTACGTCGAGTACGACGTGGGCTTCAACGACGATGGCCTGCTGACCGGCATCCAGCTGGAACTGGCCGGCAACTGTGGCTACTCCCCGGATCTGTCCGGCTCCATCGTCGACCGCGCAATGTTCCACTCGGACAACGCCTACTTCCTCGAACACGCCACCATCAACGGCCACCGCTGCAAGACCAATACTGCGTCCAACACGGCCTACCGGGGCTTTGGCGGTCCGCAGGGCATGGTTGCGATCGAGGAGATCATGGACGCCATTGCCCGCAATCTGGGCAAGGACCCGCTGGAGGTGCGCAAGCTCAACTACTACGGGAAGGACGAGCGCAACGTCACCCACTACTACCAGACCGTCGAGCACAACATGCTCGCCGAGATGACCGCCGAGCTGGAAGCCAGCAGCGAATACACCAAGCGTCGCGAGGAAATTCGCGCCTTCAACGCCAAGAGCCCGGTATTGAAGAAAGGCCTGGCAATGACACCGGTGAAATTCGGCATCAGCTTCACCGCCACCTTCCTCAACCAGGCCGGCGCACTGGTGCATATCTACACCGACGGGAGCATCCACCTGAACCACGGCGGCACCGAGATGGGCCAGGGGCTGAACACGAAAGTCGCCCAGGTGGTGGCCGAGGTGTTCCAGGTCGACATCTCGCGCATCCAGATCACCGCGACCAACACCGATAAGGTGCCCAACACGTCACCGACCGCGGCTTCCAGCGGTACCGACCTGAACGGCAAGGCCGCACAGAACGCAGCCGAGACCATCAAGCAACGCCTGGTGGAGTTCCTCGCCACCCACTTCAAGGTGACGGCCGAGGACGTCGAGTTCAAGAACGAGCAGGTTCGCGTGCGCGACCACTACCTCTCCTTCGAGGAAGTGATCCAGCTCGCCTACTTCAACCAGATCTCGCTCTCCAGCACCGGCTTCTACCGCACGCCGAAGATCTTCTACGACCGCGACAAGGCCAGTGGCCGCCCCTTCTATTACTTCGCCTACGGCGTCGCCTGCGCCGAAGTGATAGTCGACACCCTGACCGGCGAGTACAAGATGCTGCGCACCGACATCCTGCATGACGTTGGTGCCTCGCTGAACCCGGCCATCGACATCGGCCAGGTAGAGGGCGCATTCGTCCAGGGCATGGGCTGGCTGACCATGGAAGAGTTGGTGTGGAACGCCAAGGGCAAGCTGATGACCAACGGCCCGGCGAGCTACAAGATCCCGGCCATTGCCGACATGCCCATCGACCTGCGGGTGAAGCTGGTGGAAAACCGCAAGAACCCGGAGCAGACCGTGTTCCACTCCAAGGCCGTGGGCGAACCGCCGTTCATGCTCGGCATCGCCGTCTGGTGCGCCATCAAGGACGCCGTGGCCAGCCTCGGCGACTACAAGGCGCAGCCGCAGATCGATGCGCCGGCCACCCCTGAGCGCGTGCTCTGGGGCGTGGAACAGATTAGGAAATTGCAGCAACCGGCCACGGCCGCCGCCCAGGCGGAGACCGAACCGGCTTAACCCGTAGGAGCCAGCTTGCTGGCGAAGGTGATTCGCCAGCAAGCTGGCTCCTACATAGAAAAAAAACGGTGCAGAACAATGACAACACCCACCGAACGACCCAAGACAACGCAGCCCGACACTGACGCCGTGCTGCTGGAAACGCTGCCGGCCCCGGTCCGTCCCAAGGACGATTGGCGGCTGTCGCGCTCAACCAAGCCCCTGCACAGTTGGAGACTGAGTAAATGAGCTGGATCAGTACCCTTGCAGACCTGCAGCAGCGCGGCGAGCCCTGCGTCCTGGTGACCATCATCGAAGAGCGCGGCTCCACCCCGCGTAATGCCGGCTCGAAGATGGTCGTCACCGCTGATCGTATTTTCGAAACCATCGGCGGCGGCCACCTTGAGTTCAAGGCCATGGGAATCGCCCGCGAGATGCTCGAAAGCCGCAGCCAGGACACCCGCCTGGAGCGCTTCAGCCTGGGAGCCAGCCTGGGCCAATGTTGCGGTGGCGCCACCGTGGTGCTGTTCGAGCCCATGGGCCAGCCACAAGCCCACATCGCCGTGTTCGGCGCCGGCCACGTCGGTCGCGCCCTGGTTCCGCTGCTGGCCAGCCTGCCGTGCAAGGTGCGCTGGATCGACTCGCGGGAAAACGAGTTCCCCGAGCAGATTCCTGCTGGCGTCGAGAAGGTGATCAACGAGGAAGTCATCGACGAAATCGCCGACATGCCGGCGGGTAGCTACTACATCGTCATGACCCACAACCATCAGCTCGACCTCGAGCTGACTGCCGAGATTCTCAAGCGCAATGACTTCGCCTACTTCGGCCTGATCGGCTCGAAAACCAAGCGCGTCAAGTTCGAACACCGCCTGCGCGAGCGCGGCTTCCAGGCCGACGTGGTGCAGCGTATGCGCTGCCCCATGGGCATCGCCGAAGTCAAAGGCAAACTGCCGGTGGAGATAGCCATCTCCATCGCCGGCGAGGTAGTCGCGACTTACAACGCCAGCTTCGGCCAGGAAGTGAAGAAGGGCGAGACCGTCGCCAGGCTGATTCCCTCCTCCCGCCGCGAGCAAGCCTGACATTTTTCCCTTCTCCCTCCGGGAGGAGGTGGCGCAAAGCGCCGGATGAGGGAAGCCTCGCACTGCAGATGGGCGACCCTCCCTCACCCCTGCCCTCTCCCAGAGGGAGAGGGGATACAAGCCGAACCGAACACGATCTGAACGAGACCGATATGACCCGTCACGTAACCGCCTTCCGCTCCGCCATCCTGCACAGCATTGCCGACCCCGCCCAGGTGGGCATCGAACAGTCCTATCAGTATTTCGAGGATGGCCTGCTGGTCGTCGAGGACGGCCGTGTAGCCGCCGTGGGCAATGCCGAGGCTCTGCTGCCGACGCTGGCAGCAGGAACCGAGGTGCGCGAATACCACGATGCGCTGATCACCCCCGGCTTCATCGACACCCATATCCACTACCCGCAGACCGGCATGATCGCCTCCTATGGCGAACAGTTGCTGGACTGGCTGAACACCTACACCTTCCCCACCGAAAAACAATTCGCCGACAAGGCCCATGCAGCCGATGTCGCCGGCATCTTCCTCAAGGAACTGCTGCGCAACGGCACCACCACCGCCCTGGTGTTCGGCACCGTGCACAAGGAGTCGGTGGACGCCTTCTTCGAGGCCGCCCAGGCCCTGGATCTGCGGATGATCGCCGGCAAGGTGCTGATGGATCGCAATGCGCCGGACTACCTGACCGACACCGCCGAATCCGGCTACGCCGACAGCAAGGAGCTGATCGAGCGCTGGCACGGCAAGGGCCGCCTGCACTACGCGGTGACCCCGCGCTTCGCCCCCACCAGCACCCCGGAACAACTGGAGCTGGCCGGCAAGCTGTTCGCCGAATACCCGGGCCTGTACATGCACACCCACTTGTCCGAGAACCGCAAGGAAATCGAATGGGTGAAAGAGCTGTTCCCCGAGCGCAAGGGCTACCTGGACGTCTATGACCACTACAAGCTGATCGGCCAGCGCTCGGTGTTCGCTCACGGCGTGCACCTGTGTGACGACGAGTGCAAGCGCCTGGCGGAAACCGGCTCGGCCGTGGCCTTCTGCCCCACCTCCAACCTGTTCCTCGGCAGCGGTCTGTTCGACCTGCAGAAGCTGGAAGAACATGGCGTACGTGTGGGCCTGGGTACCGATGTCGGTGCCGGCACCAGCTTCTCCCAACTGCAATCGCTGAACGAGGCCTACAAGGTCATGCAGCTACAGGGCAAGAAGCTAGACCCTTTCAAGTCGCTGTACCTGGCGACCCTCGGCGGCGCCCGCGCGCTGTACCTGGATGACAGGATCGGCAACTTCCAGGCTGGCAAGGACGCGGACTTCGTGGTGCTCGACTACAAGGCCACTCCGCTGCTGGATTACCGACTGCAGCAGGCACGCAGCCTGGAGGAAAAGCTGTTCGCCCTGACCATCCTCGGCGACGATCGCACCGTGAAGGAAACCTTTGCGGCGGGACAGAGCGTGCATCAGCGGGGTTGAAAAGCCGGGGCCGCTTTGCGGCCCTTTGCACTGGCAACCGCTCGCCCAACAAGAAGCCCGCATCTGCGGGAAGGAGGCGGGTTCGCGAGCAGAGCTCGCTCCTACGAGAGATACCTGCCCAACAGAAACAACTGCGTGATGATGTAAAACCAAAAACGCCGCTCTCCTGCTGAAGGAAAAGCGGCGCTTTTTCTTATGTGAACAGCATTACCGCATCTGCGGGGCTTGTTGTTGGGACAAGTCAGGCGCTGCGCGGGCTGCTGCGCCCAGGCTTCTTCTTAGTCTGCAACAGGTGCGAGAACACCGCATGTAGGTCGTCCGACGCGCCCCCCTCGTCGAGGTTGAGCTTGTCGTCGATGTGATCCATGTGATGCATCATCAGCATCACCGCACGCTCGGCATCGCGGGACTCGATAGCGTCGATCAGGCGATTGTGCTCGTCGAAGGAACAGTGCGAGCGGCTGCCGCTTTCGTACTGGGCAATGATCAGCGACGTTTGTGACACCAGGCTGCGCTGGAAGCTCACCAGCGGAGCGTTCTTCGCCGCCTCGGCGAGCTTCAGGTGAAACTCGCCCGAAAGGCGAATACCGGCTCCACGGTCACCGCGGGAAAAGCAGGCCTGCTCCTCGTTGACCATCTGCCGAAGCTCCTGCAACTGCTCGACAGTAGCGTGCTCGACGGCCAGCTCGGTGATCGCGCGCTCTACCAGGCGGCGCGCGTAAAAGATCTGCCGCGCTTCTTCAACGCTGGGGCTGGCCACCACTGCGCCGCGGTTAGGCCTAAGCAGAACCACACCTTCGTGGGCCAGGCGGGAAAGCGCGCGGCGGATGATGGTTCGACTTACGCCGAAGATCTCACCCAGTGCTTCTTCACTGAGCTTGGTGCCGGGAGCCAGGCGTTGTTCGAGGATGGCATCGAAAATGTGTGCATAGACGACATCGTCTTGCGTGCCGCTGCGAGTGCTTTTGGCGATGCGCGGCTGCTTCTTGAGTGGCTGCAACTGTTCGTTCATGGGGGCTCGCGTGTGATAACAGCGGTCTACCGGGGCGTTCATTTGCCCCTCTCCACCACGGCTGAAGGGTAATTCAGCGCGGAGAACCAGGGAAAATTTACCAGATATTGTACACAATCAGAGTGCCTTGCACAGTTTCACCGCCACAAGAGCTCCATTCCTGACCAGTTGCACAGGTTTTTGGCGCTGTTCCCGCATTTACGGTCACGGCGCTCTCAACGGGCCGGGAAATCCCCCTCCGTTCTACATTTTTTTGTCATAAGACGCCGTCTCGCCCCATGCATTTGATGCTGTAGCACAAACTCGCTGACTCCCTCTCTCCTCCCATGCATTCCATCAAAGCATTGTTTTTAAAAGCTTTTTAATCAAAGCAAGCAACCGAATTGTCTCACCAAAAACTTGCCCTTCAAGTCAGAAATTCTGATTAGGATGATTTTCGCAACACTGAAAACATTATTTGTTTTTTTTGTATACAAAGGCATAATCGCGCCGTGAACTTCCTGACTCATGAGTCAACAAATCAAGGAAGCGCACCATGCCCGCACCTGCCTCAGAGAGTCCGGAGCCCACTCCAGGTTCTGGGTGATCAAAACAAAAGAATTGAGGAGTACCACGCCTGTGGAAAGCATCAAACAACAAGAACAAGGAACGTACGCTGCGCCCCCAACCACCAATGGGCTGCTAGAACGTCTTTTCAAGCTCAGCCTGCACCGCACCACCGTGAAGACCGAACTAGCCGCAGGTCTCACAACGTTCATCACCATGGCCTACATCATCTTCGTCAACCCCAACATCATGGCCGATGCTGGAATCGACCATGGTGCGGCCTTCGTCGCCACCTGCCTTGCAGCGGCTTTCGGCTGCTTCCTGATGGGTCTGTACGCCAACTGGCCCGTGGGCCTGGCGCCAGGCATGGGCCTTAACGCGTTTTTCACCTACACCGTGGTCAACACCATGGGCTACAGCTGGCAGATCGCGCTGGGTGCGGTGTTCCTTTCCGGCGTGCTGTTCATGATCCTGACCTTCTCGCGCATTCGCGAATGGCTGCTCAACAGCATCCCCAGCAGCTTGCGCTTTGCAATGGGCGCGGGGGTCGGGCTGTTCCTCGGGCTGATCGGCCTGAAGACCGCCGGCATCGTCGTCGCCCACCCGGCCACCCTGGTGCACATTGGCGACCTCACCTCTCCCGGTCCACTGCTGGCTGCCATCTGCTTCCTGATGATCGCGGTGCTGGAATACCGCCGCGTGTTCGGCGGTATCCTGATCAGCATCCTCACCGTCACCCTGATCGGCGTCGGCCTGGGCATCGTCAAGTTCGGCGGAGTGTTCTCCATGCCGCCGAGCCTGGCTCCGACCTTCCTGGCCATGGACATAACCGGTGCCTTCGAAGTGTCCATGATCAGCGTGATCCTGGCCTTCCTCTTCGTGCATATGTTCGACACCGCCGGCACCCTGATGGGCGTCGCCCAGCGCGCCAATCTGGTCCAGGAAGACGGCCGCATCGAGAACCTGTCCAGGGCCATGAAGGCTGACAGCGCCTCCAGCGTTTTCGGCGGCGTGCTCGGTGTTCCGCCGGTGACCAGCTATGTGGAAAGCGCCGCCGGCGTCGCCGCAGGTGGTCGCACCGGTCTGACTGCCGTGACCGTTGGCTTCCTGTTCATTGCCGCGATGTTCTTCGCCCCGCTGGCCGGCATGATCCCCGCCTACGCCACTGCCGGTGCACTGATCTATGTAGCCATGCTGATGATGGGCGGCATGGCCCACATCGACTGGAAGGAACACACCGAGACCATCCCAGCCATCGTCACTGTGATCATGATGCCGCTGACCTTCTCGGTCGCCGACGGCATCGCCCTGGGCTTCGTGACCTACGTGGCCATGAAGGCGTTCACGGGCAAGTACAAGGACGTGTCCATCAGTTTGTATGCACTGTGCGTGATCTTTGTAGCCAAGTTCATCTTCCTGTAAGCTCAGGTTCAGCTAGACCGGGCCCTGCCACGATGTGGCAGGGCCTTTTCATTTATCGAGGAGAGAGCCTGTGAGCCTGGAAACCTGGCTGCTTTACAGCAGCGCCGCGCTGATCGTCATCCTGATCCCCGGACCGCTGTCTTTGCTGATGGTCAGCAACAGCCTCAACTATGGTCTGCGACGCTCGACTCCGGCGTTTCTCGGCGGGGTTTCCGCCTCCATCTGCCTGCTCAGCGCTTCCGCCCTCGGCCTGGGCGCCCTGCTGCTGGCCTCGGAGAAGCTCTTCAGCGCCCTGAAGATCGTCGGCGCCCTTTATCTCTTCTATCTCGCCTGGCATAGCTGGCAAGAGTCGCGGCGCGCCGCCCAACAGGCCACCGCCGAAGAACAACCGGTGAACCCGGGCTTTCACGCCATGTTCTGGAAAGCCTTCGGCCTGGGCGCCAGTAACCCGAAAGACATCCTGTTCTTCGCCGCCTTCCTGCCGCAGTTCCTCAGCGCCGAGCGCCCATTGCCGACCCAGTTGCTGGTCATGATCGCCACCTGGGCCGTGCTGGACCTGGGCTGCAAGCTGTTCTACGGCCTGAGCGCCCAGAGCGCGGCCCGCTACCTGCGTTCGGGAAAAGGCCACGTCTGGTTCAACCGCACCAGCGCAGCGCTGTTCAGCGGTGCTGGCGCAGCTTCCTTGTTATCACGCTGAGCTTTTCCACTGTCGGGGCGGCGGGAGCACATTCCGCCCCCACCCGCCCGCCCCCCCACAAGGGCATGGCGGATTTCCGCCAAAAATCATCTAAACCACGGCGGCATTCCGCCACCAATTACCTCCAAGCTCTTCCGATTCGCCCCTCTTGCCCGCATCAGCTCTGGGCCTCGCGCCTCTGGCATGTTGCTTGCCATTGCTTCGTCAGCGAGCCAACAAGAACAAGCCCAGCCGCGCATAATCTCCACCTGACCGTGCCAAGGCATGGTTGCCGCCTAGACTTCCTCTTGTTGCTTCGCCAATACAGCGCCCCTGCGCTTTACTCAGCCAAGAACAATAAGAGGATGCACCAATGTTCAAACCTGCTCTGAAAGCACTCGCCTGCGCACTCGCACTGGGCGCTGCCGGCCTCGCCCAAGCAGCTGACCCGATCGTGATCAAGTTCTCCCACGTGGTGGCGGAACACACTCCGAAGGGGCAAGGCGCCTTGCTGTTCAAGAAGCTCGCGGAAGAACGACTGCCCGGCAAAGTGAAGGTCGAGGTCTACCCCAACTCCTCGCTGTTCGGTGACGGAAAGGAAATGGAAGCCCTGCTGCTCGGCGACGTGCAGCTGATCGCGCCCTCCCTGGCGAAGTTCGAGCAGTACACCAAGCAGGTGCAGCTGTTCGACCTGCCCTTCCTGTTCAACGACATCCAGGCCGTAGACCGCTTCCAGCAAAGCCCGGATGGCCAGGCCCTGCTCAAATCCATGGAAAGCAAGAACATCACCGGCCTTGGCTACTGGCACAACGGCATGAAACAGCTGTCCGCCAACAAGCCATTGCGCGAACCCAAGGATGCCCGCGGCCTGAAGTTCCGCGTTCAGGCCTCCGCCGTGCTGGAGGAGCAGTTCAAGGCTGTGCGTGCCAACCCGCGCAAGATGAGTTTCGCCGAGGTCTATCAGGGCCTGCAGACCGGCGTGGTCAACGGTGCCGAGAACCCCTGGTCGAACATTTACTCGCAAAAAATGCACGAGGTGCAGAAGTACATCACCGAGTCCAACCATGGCGTACTGGACTACATGCTGATCACCAACACCAAGTTCTGGACTGGACTGCCAGCCGACGTTCGCAGCGAGCTGGAAAAGATCACTCAGGAAGTTTCAGTCGAAGTAAACAAACAGGCCGAAGCCCTCAATCAGGGCGACAAGCAGCGCATCATCGAGGCCAAGACCAGCGAAATCATTGAACTCACCCCCGAGCAGCGCAACGAATGGCGCGAGGCCATGAAGCCGGTGTGGAAGAAGTTCGAGGGCGAGATCGGCCCTGACCTGATCAAGGCCGCTGAAACCGCCAACCAGGCTCAATGATCCGCACGCCACCGGGGCTGGCTCTGCCCGCCCCTCGCGGCACGACGCTTCAGCCATCGGGAGATGCCATCCATGAACGCCTTGCGGCGCGTCTGGGACCACTTCGAGGAAGCCTTCATCGCCTTCCTCATGGCGGCCATGACGCTGGTGACCTTCGTCTACGTCATCCTCAACAATCTTTACACCCTGTTCTACAACCTCGCTGACCGCTGGGAAGCCGCCAGCGATACGCTCTTCGCCATCGGCGACAGTATCCTCGCCATGGCCCAGGCCATGACCTGGAGCAACTCGCTGACCAAGGCGCTGTTCGCCTGGCTGATCTTCTTCGGTCTCGCCTACGGTGTGCGCACTGCTGGCCACATTGGCGTCGACGCGTTGGTCAAGCTCACGCCTCGGCGAGTCCAGCGCCTCATCGGCATCATCGCCTGCCTCTGCTGCCTGGGTTACGCCGGCCTGCTCAGCGTAGCCAGCTTTGAGTGGGTGCAGACCCTGTTCACCGCAGCCATAGGCGCCGAAGACCTGGGCCACTATGGCGTGCAGCAATGGCACATCGGCCTGATCGTGCCGCTGGGCTTCGCCATGGTGTTCATCCGATTCGCGGAGATCCTCGTACGCCTCCTGCAGAATCGCCAGACGGGCCTGGGCCTGGCCGATGAGGCGGCCGAAGTGCTCAAGCTGACCGAACACGACGAGCCGCACAAGGAAGACAAGCCATGACCGTCCTGTTCCTCTTCTTCCTGCTGTTCCTGCTGATGTTCATCGGCGTGCCCATTGCCATCTCCCTCGGCCTCGCGGGCTCGATGACCATCATCCTGTTCAGCCCCGACTCGGTCCGCTCATTGGCGATCAAGCTCTTCGAGACCTCCGAGCACTACACGTTGCTAGCCATTCCCTTCTTCCTGCTGGCCGGCGCCTTCATGACCACCGGGGGGGTGGCTAAACGCCTGATCGACTTCGCCAACGCCTGCGTCGGCCATATTCGGGGCGGCCTGGCAATCGCCGCCGTGCTGGCCTGCATGCTGTTCGCTGCACTTTCCGGCTCTTCACCCGCCACGGTGGCAGCCGTCGGCTCGATCGCCATCGCCGGCATGGTCCGCTCCGGCTATCCGCAGGCGTTCGGCGCTGGCATTGTCTGCAACGCGGGCACCCTGGGCATCCTCATCCCGCCATCGATCGTCATGGTGGTTTATGCCGCCGCCACCGAAACCTCGGTGGGCAAGCTGTTCATGGCCGGCGTCGTGCCTGGGATCATGCTCGGGGCGGTGCTGATGATCGCGATCTACATCGTCGCCGTGAAGAAGAACCTGCCCGCCCTGCCCCGCGCGACCTTCCGCGAGTGGCTCTCCGCAGCACGCAAGGCTATCTGGGGTCTGCTGCTGATGCTGATCATCCTCGGCGGCATCTACTCCGGGATGTTCACACCCACGGAAGCGGCGGCTGTGGCCGCAGTGTATTCGGCCTTCATCGCCCTGTTCGTCTACAAGGACATGACCCTGAGCGAAGCGCCGAAGGTGCTGCTGGAGTCCGGCAAGCTGTCCATCATGCTGATGTTCATCATCGCCAACGCCATGCTCTTCGCCCACGTGCTGACGACCGAGCAGCTACCGCAACAGATCACCGCCTGGGTGATTGACGCAGGCCTGACACCAGTGACTTTCCTGCTGGTGGTGAACATCGTGCTGCTGATCGCCGGAGCGTTCATGGAGCCATCGGCGATCATCCTGATTCTGGCGCCCATCCTGTTCCCCATCGCCACGAAGTTGGGTATCGACCCCATCCACCTCGGCATCATCATGGTGGTGAACCTGGAGATTGGCCTGGTAACCCCACCTGTAGGCCTGAACCTCTTCGTCACTTCGGCGGTAACCGGCATGCCCCTCACCCGGACCATCCATGCAGCCATGCCCTGGTTGATGATCCTCCTGGCATTCCTGGTCCTGGTCACCTACGTGCCCTGGATATCGCTAGTACTGCCGAACTGGCTGGGCATGACCTGATCCCTTGCGCATCTCCCCGTGATGCGTTTCAGCCCGGCCTTGTGCCGGGCTTTTTTATGGTTCTTCGCAGAATCTGGGAGAAGAGCGAGTTGACAGTCGGGGAAGCGGGTAAATTGGCAATCGCCAAACATCCCAACCCCCACCCCCTGCTATCGCCGTGCATCCTATTGATCTTGCCCCTTTCTGGCCGGGCTACGAGGTCGTCGCCTGTCGCCAATCCACTCACGACACCCTGCTGATCAGTCTTGAACCGCAAACCGAGCGCTTACCGATTTGCGGCCGCTGTGCCAAACCCAACCTGTGGATCCACGAGCAGCAGCACATCCGCCAGGTGCGGGATCGTGACCTGCAGGATCAGCGCGTCCTGCTACAACTGCCGGTGCGTCGCGTGCGGACGCGTATCCGAGCGGATCGACTGTCTGGCGCCGGCTTCCCGCCTTCTCCGGAAAGCAGCCTGCAACACCTCCTTGGCGGACTTGTCGGGCGGAGTGACACATCGAAGGCGCGCGAAACCTTGTAGGAGCCAGCTTGCTGGCGAATGGCGCATGTTCGCCAGCAAGCTGGCTCCTACAGAGAGAGTACCGGCTATCCGGCTGTCAACTCGCCTCTCCCCCAGATTCCGCGATGAACCTTTTTTATAATTGGGCGTGGCAGTGTGCGCGGGCGCCCTGGTTTTTCTCAGACAAAAAAAGCCCGCAGTGTGAGCGGGCTAGAAGGACTCGTTGAGTCGAGGGTAACGAGAACCGTAATACTAGCTGCCCCGATACGTGGAGTAACTGTAGGGCGAAATCAGCAGCGGCACGTGGTAGTGATCCTGCTCGGCGGAAATGCCAAAGCGCAGCACTACGACATCCAGGAAAGCGGGCTCAGGCAGCTTCACCCCACGGGCGCGGTAGTAATCTCCGGCATGGAAGTGCAACTGATAGACGCCGCTCTGGTAGTCGGCGCCCTGCAGCAGAGGCGTATCGCAGCGGCCGTCATCGTTGGTGTTGGCGGTGGCAACCAGCTCCATGCCTGCGCCTTCTACGCGGTAGAGCTCGATCTTGATGTCACGGCCAGGGCAGCCGTGGGCGGCATCCAATACATGCGTGGTCAAACGTCCCATTGCTCGCTGGGCGCCTTCAGGGCCGGTCGATCAGGCCGCTGGCGAGACGCCACACCTCCTCTGCTTGTTGAAATCGGTGCATGGACAGGGCCGAAAGCCCTGGTTCGGTGCGCAGAATAACATGCGCCCAATGAAATGTAAGACACAAACAAAGAAAATTGTACACAATATCAACCTCCAATCCGAATACCTCACCCGAGGTATAGCCGATCTTTGGTTTGCGAGTGGAAAGGCCAGGTTCCGGGCTTTACGCCACCATGACTTGACCGATCGGGCAAGTTTCTTGCTTGGACAGGCGGTAACGAATTTGGCAAAGTTTTGATTTACAAAACGCAAATCAATTTGTATACAATCACCCCATCCGTGATCGCACCTCCATTCCAGGACGGCGATGACCGTCCAACAGACTAGAAAGGAAGACTGCAGTGAGCGCTGATTACCCACGCGACCTGATCGGTTATGGCAACAACCCTCCGCATCCGCAATGGCCGGGTGAGGCCCGTATCGCGTTGTCCTTCGTGCTGAACTACGAGGAAGGTGGCGAACGCAACATTCTCCATGGCGACAAGGAGTCCGAAGCCTTCCTGTCCGAAATGGTTGCCGCCCAGCCGCTGCAAGGCGCGCGCAACATGAGCATGGAGTCTTTATACGAATATGGCAGCCGTGCTGGCGTCTGGCGTTTGCTCGACCTGTTCAAGCGTCATGACATTCCGCTGACCATCTTCGCCGTGGCCATGGCTGCGCAACGCCATCCCGACGTGATCCGCGCCATGGTCGAAGCCGGCCACGAGATCTGCAGCCACGGCTACCGCTGGATCGACTACCAGTACATGGACGAGGCCCAGGAGCGCGAGCACATGCTCGAGGCCATCCGCATCCTCGCCGAACTGACCGGAGAGCGCCCGGTGGGCTGGTACACAGGCCGCACCAGCCCCAATACCCGTCGCCTGGTGATGGAGGAAGGCGGCTTCCTCTATGACTCCGACACCTATGACGATGACCTGCCCTACTGGGAACCCAACAACCCCACTGACAAGCCGCACCTGGTTATCCCCTACACCCTGGATACCAACGACATGCGCTTCACCCAGGTGCAGGGCTTCAACAAGGGCGACGACTTCTTCCAATACCTGAAGGACGCGTTCGACGTGCTTTACGCCGAAGGTGCCGCTGGCGCGCCGAAGATGCTGTCGATCGGCATGCATTGCCGCTTGCTGGGCCGTCCGGCACGCATCGCCTCCCTGGCGCGTTTCATCGACTACGTGAAGGGCCATGAGAAAGTCTGGTTCGCCCGCCGCGCCGACATCGCCCGCCACTGGCACGCCACCCACCCTTTCAAAGAGCAAGCGAAATGAGCCGCTTCCAGACCTGCACTCCGTCCTGCCTGTCCCGCGAGGCCTTCGTCACGACCTTCGCCGACATCTACGAGCACTCGCCCTGGGTAGCCGAGAAGGCCTTCGACCTGGGTCAGGACACCAGCATCGACGACATCGACGGCCTGCATCAGCGCATGGCCGACCTGTTGCTCAGCGCCAGCCATGAAGCCCAGCTGGCGCTGATCAACGCTCACCCGGACCTGGCTGGCAAGGCCGCCGTTCGTGGCGAGTTGACTGAAGCCAGCACCTCCGAACAGGCCGGTGCCGGCATCCACCAATGCACGGCTGAAGAGTTCGCTCGCTTCACCGCGCTGAACGACGCCTACAAGGCCAAGTTCGGGTTTCCTTTCATCATGGCGGTGAAAGGCAGCAACCGGCACCAGATCCTGGCGGCATTCGAGGAGCGCATCCACAACTCCCCCGAAGCCGAGTTTTCCAGGGCGTTGGTCGAGATCAACAAGATCGCGCTGTTCCGTCTGCAGCAAATGTAAGTCGCAGGCGCACCGCTCCCTCCATATCGCCCTCAATTCAAGGCAGACAAAACAGATGAAAAGCTACGCCGTCCCGTTCGAGAAATACGTCAACCTCGCCGACGCCCGTCTCGGCACCAAGGCCATCTTCGTCACCGACGACTGGTTCGCTGACGTAAACCGACTGTTCCAGCCGACTCCGGCTGTCTGGAAGGAGGGCGTTTTCGATGATAACGGCAAGTGGATGGACGGCTGGGAATCCCGCCGTAAGCGTTTCGAAGGCTACGACTACGCCGTAATTCGCCTGGGCGTACCGGGCTCGATCAAGGGCGTGGACATCGATACCAGCCACTTCACCGGCAACTTCCCGCCGTCCGCCTCGCTGGAAGGTTGCTTCGTCGCAGAAGGCGACCCGACCGACGCTACCGAGTGGACCGAAGTACTGCCGTCCGTGGAGCTGAAGGGCAACAGCCACCACTACCACGAAATCGCCAACGCGCAGGCCTTCACTCACCTGCGGTTCAACATCTATCCCGACGGTGGCGTGGCCCGCCTGCGCGTGTACGGTATCCCGTTCCGCGACTGGTCCGCGATCGGCGACAACGAGCAGGTCGACCTGGCAGCAGCGCTGAATGGTGGTCGCGCCCTTGCCTGCTCCGACGAGCACTTCGGCCGCATGGGCAACATCCTCAACCCGGGCCGTGGCATCAACATGGGCGATGGCTGGGAAACCGCCCGTCGCCGTACCCCGGGCAACGACTGGGTGATCGTCGCCCTGGGCCATCCGGGCGAAATCGAGCGTATTGTGGTGGATACCCTGCACTTCAAGGGCAACTACCCGGACAGCTGCTCGATCCAGGCGGCCTACGTCAAAGGCGGCACCGACAGCCAGATCGAGACCCAGAGCCTGTACTGGCGCGAGCTGTTGCCGAGCCAGAAACTCTCGATGCACGCCGAGCATGAGTTCGCCGAGCAGATCAGAGCCCTTGGCCCGGTGACCCACGTGCGCCTGAACGTGTTCCCGGACGGTGGCGTAAGCCGTCTGCGCCTGTTCGGCAAGGTGGCGAAGTAAGCGTTTGACCCTTTCTCCCGCTGGGAGAAGGTGCCCCTAAGGGGCGGATGAGGGATGCTCCGTGCAAGGCACGGCGTCCCTTACCCCTGCCCCCTCTCCCGGAGGGAGGGGGGGATGAACTGAACTGAACAAGTAGAACAGCCATGCGTACCCTGAAGATCGAGCCCCTGACCAAAGAAGCCTTCGCCCCCTTCGGAGATGTGATCGAAACCGAAGGCAGCGAATACTTCATGATCAACAACGGCTCCACCCGCCGCTACCACAAGCTGGCAACCGTGGAGACCGCGCAGCCGGAGGATCGGGCGATCATCAGCATTTTCAGCGCCGAGTCCCTGGAAATGCCGCTACGCATACGCATGCTGGAGCGCCATCCGCTGGGCAGCCAAGCGTTCATACCGCTGCTCGGCAACCCCTTTCTGGTCGTGGTCGCGCCACTTGGCGATGTACCTGTACCGGGCTTGGTCCGTGCCTTCCTCAGCAATGGCAGGCAGGGCGTTAATTACCATCGCGGCGTCTGGCACCACCCGGTGCTGACGATCGAAAAGCGGGATGACTTCCTGGTGGTTGATCGCAGTGGTTCCGGGAACAACTGCGACGAGCATTACTTCACTGAGGACGAGCAACTGCTCCTCGACCCCCACCACTAATAAGAGAAGCCCAACGATCGGCGTGCCGGTCGGCGGGAAAGAGGTAACAACTGTGGAAGCACATTTGACCGAATGGCTGAACCTGAGCATCCGCTGGGTTCACATGATCACCGGCATCGCCTGGATCGGCGCATCCTTCTATTTCGTCTGGCTGGAGAACAACCTCAACCGCAAGAACCCGCGCGATGGGCTCTCGGGTGACCTCTGGGCTATCCACGGTGGTGGCATCTACCACCTGGAGAAATACAAGCTCGCCCCGCCGAAAATGCCGGACAACCTGCACTGGTTCAAATGGGAGGCCTATTTCACCTGGCTGTCGGGCGTTGCCCTGCTGACCGTGGTGTTCTACCTGAACCCGACCTTGTACCTGATCGCCCCCGGTAGCGACCTGGCCCCCGCAGCTGCCATCGCCATCGGCGTCGGCGCACTAATCGCTGGCTGGTTCATCTATGACTTCCTGTGCGACTCGCCGCTGGGCAAGACCCCTGCCCTGCTCGGCCTCGTACTGTTCGTACTGATCGTCGGCGCCTCCTGGGGCTTCACCCAGGTATTCAGCGGCCGTGGCGCGTACATCCATGTCGGCGCCCTGATCGGCACCATCATGGTCGGCAACGTGTTCCGCATCATCATGCCGGCCCAGCGCGCGCTGGTTAAGGCAATCGAAGAGAACCGCACTCCGGACCCGGTGCTTCCGGCCAAAGGCTTGCTGCGCTCGCGCCACAACAACTACTTCACCCTGCCGGTGCTGTTCATCATGATCAGCAACCACTTCCCGAGCACCTATGGCAGCCAATACAACTGGCTGATCCTGGCCGGGATCGCGGTGATCGCAGTGTTGGTACGTCACTACTTCAACACCCGCCACGACAGCAACAAGTTCGCCTGGACCCTGCCGGCCGGCGCCCTGGGCATGATCTGCCTGGCCTTCGTCACCGCGCCCAACTACAAGCAAGCCGAACCGAGCCTGGCTGTAGAGCACAGCAACGAAGCCGCAGCATCTGCGACCAGCGAAACGCCGGCTGCTGCTGCCCAGCAATCTGCTGCACCTGCTGCTGCACCTGCCCAGACCAGCAATGGCTCCACCAGCTTTGACAAGGTCCATAGCGTCATCCAGGAACGCTGCACTGTCTGCCATTCAGCCAAACCCACCAGCCCGATGTTCACCGCGGCACCGGGTGGTGTGATGCTGGACACTCCGCAGCAGATCCAGATGCTCGCTCCGAAAATCCAGGCCCAGGCTGTTGCTAGTCAGATCATGCCACTGGGCAACATCACCCAGATGACTCAGGAAGAGCGTGACCTGATCGGCCGCTGGATTGCCCAAGGCGCCAAGACCCAGTAAGCGATACCACGGCGGGTCCTGACCCCAAGCAGGACCCGTTTTCAATAAGCCTGCCTCAAGGCGGGCTTCTTTTTACCAGCAGTACCCCGGCTGGGCAGGACTGGCCCAGCCCGCTACATGAATACCCGACGATGCAGCATCCACCCGGTGCAGCGTCGCCTAAGCGACTAAAAAGAACAAAAGCGCCGAGGTGTTGCATGACCGCTCAGAATGAGCCAGCTACCCCCCTTTCGCCCGCTGACCAGCGGCTGCCCCTGATGCAGCTCTTCCTGGTTGGTATCCAACATGTTCTCCTGATGTACGGCGGCGCCGTCGCTGTGCCACTGATCGTCGGCCAGGCCGCCGGCCTGTCACGCGAGGAAATCGCCTTCCTGATCAACGCGGACCTGCTTGTGGCCGGTATTGCCACCCTGGTGCAATCCCTCGGCATCGGCCCCATGGGCATTCGCATGCCGGTGATGATGGGAGCCAGTTTCGCCGCCGTCGGCAGCATGGTGGTGATGGCCGGCATGCCCGGAGTCGGCCTGCAAGGGATCTTCGGCGCAACGATCGCCGCGGGCTTCTTCGGCCTGCTGATCGCGCCTTTCATGTCGCGCATCGTTCGTTTCTTCCCACCCTTGGTGACCGGCACGGTGATCACCTCGATCGGCCTGACGCTGTTCCCGGTAGCCGTCAACTGGGCAGGAGGCGGTAGCAAGGCCGCGCAGTTCGGCGCGCTGGAGTACCTGGCCATTGCGGCCCTGGTGCTGGGTGCGATCCTGCTGGTCAACCGTTTCCTCAAGGGCTTCTGGGTCAACGTATCGGTGCTGATCGGTATGAGCCTGGGTTACCTGTTGGCAGGAGCCTGCGGCATGGTCGACCTCAGCGGCCTGGACAAGGCGCCCTGGTTCCAGGTAGTGGAGCCAATGCATTTCGGCATGCCCAAGTTCGAACTGGCCTCCGTACTGTCCATGTGTCTGGTGGTGGTGATCATCTTCGTCGAGTCCACCGGCATGTTCCTCGCCCTGGGCAAGATCACCGGACGTGAAGTCTGCCCCAAAGCCCTGCGCCGCGGACTGCTCTGCGATGCCGGCGCGTCGTTCTTCGCGGGCTTCTTCAACACCTTTACCCACTCCTCGTTCGCCCAGAACATCGGCCTGGTGCAAATGACTGGTGTGCGCAGCCGATACGTGACTGCAGTCGCCGGCCTGTTCCTGGTGGTATTGAGCCTGCTGCCCAAGGCTGCGTTCCTGGTGGCTTCGATTCCGCCGGCCGTGCTCGGCGGTGCCGGTATCGCCATGTTCGGCATGGTCGCTGCCACCGGCATCAAGATCCTCCATGAAGCGGACATCACCGATCGCCACAACCAGCTGCTGGTCGCCGTCAGCATCGGCATGGGCATGGCACCGGTCGTCCGCCCGGAGTTCTTCGCCCAACTTCCGCACTGGATGGAACCCATCACCCACAGCGGTATCGCCATGGCCACCGTCAGCGCCCTGACGCTCAACCTGCTGTTCAACATTCTCGGCGAGAAGGATCGCAGCCAGCACTGCGCGGCTCACTGAGCGTATTTGCTCCCATCCGGTTGAACCCAAGAGGTTTATCCGGGACTCCATAGCCCGCCTACCCGGCGGGCTCTTTTAAACCTTGCCGTCTTTGACCGGCCCGCGCCCGCGCGGGGTCGCCGGACAGGATCGGCTTGCCGGAGGCTCTATGCACAGGAATTCATGAAGTGCTGAACCTCTTGCTCGACATTCTCGGCGAGTAAGGTCCTGCCCGTATGGGTAGCCACGCCGAAACGCATTGCGACCTCTTCACGCTTCCAGAAATACAACAAGAAGGAGAATCCGAATGCTTCGTTACCGCAGACTGGCGCTTGGCGCCGCTTTGATCGCCGCCAGCCCGGCTGGCTTTGCCGCTGAACAAGGCAAGATCTTCGAATGGATGAACAACAGTGTCGGCTTCCGTTATGGCCAACAGTTCACCAACCCGAACAACCCGGACAAGTTTGCCAAACGCGTGTACAGCTTCACCCACGCTGACGGGTACCGCTATGGCAGTAACTTCTTCAATCTGGACGTGTTCCTCTCCGACAGCCGCGACCCGCGCAAGGGTACCGATCACGGCGGCAGTGAGGTCTACGCGGTGTATCGACACCAGCTGTTCGCCTCGCGGGTATTCGACCAGCCGCTGGGGACCGGCCTGGTGAAGGACTACGCCTTCACCTTTGGCTTCGATGCCAACCGCAACAACAACCGCGCCTCGGCCAAGAAACGCGCCCTCGTGTTCGGCCCGACGCTGAAGTTCAACGGCGCCGGTGTCCTCGACCTGAGCCTGATGTACTACCGCGAGAAGAACCATTCGGGAATTCCCGGCGCGCGCCATCCGGACCACACGTTCGATTCTACCTACATGGTCAACCTGACCTGGCTCAAGCCTTTCCCGCTTGGCGACCACAACGCCAAGTTCCAGGGCTTCGTCAACTACGTCGGGGAGAAAGGCGAGGACTACTTCGACAAGGACACCGCCCCAGAAACTCTGATGCGCACCTCGCTGATGGTGGCCGCACTGCCTGGCGCCAAGACCAAGCCGAACCTCTGGCTCGGCGTCGGCTACGAGTACTGGCACAACAAGTTCGGCGTGGACGGAGGCCGGGGCAGCCGGACCTCGACGCCAACGGTGAACCTGGAATTCACCTTCTGACCTGGAGCCCGCCGCAAGGCGGGCTCTTTCCATCTTCCGCCAACTGAAGGGAACCAGCGTCACAGAAACAGAACAGTGCTGCGGTGGCATGCCCCCCTCCCCTTCGGGCCAAAGGGATGGCGCAATGCGCCATCCCCCTGCCCTGTCGCTCGTGGCGATCAGAAATGCACCTTGACCAGCAGGCTGGCGGTGTTCTGGTTGGTGCCGTCAAGAATCTCGTCGCCGAGGAAACTCTCGCTGTCGATCCCGTACTTGTCCTTCCAGTAGTCGTACTCGAAACCGACGTAGAGCTGCTTCTCACCCCAGCCCATCGACTTGCCCAAGTCGTACTTCACCTGCGGGTTGAAGTGCAGGTTGGCGTGGTAGGTGCCGCGATCGTTCTCGTCGTTGTCCACCACCCAGTCCATGAAGCCGTCGATCAGGATGTCGGAGTTGCCCACCGGGATGGTGTAGCTCCACACCGGAGTGATCTGCCAAACGTCGTCGCCAGGACGGCTGCCATCGGTCTGGCGGTTGTAGAAGTTGACCTGGAAGTAATCGAAGCCGGGAATGGCCAGGTCGAAACCTGGGCCAATCAGGTAGGACTCGACGTCGCCTTCGCCGAACTCGTAGGTCATCGCCAGCAACACGTCGGTAACCGGGCCGAACTGGATCTTCTGGTCGAAGATCTTGCCCAGCGACAAGCGCGGCTGGAATTCCCCGTAGTAGGTGTTGTCGCCGACGAGAGCATCCTTGTCACCGTTGTAGAAAATCTTGTCGAGGAAGAAGAAGTTGTCGCCGTACTTCCAGCCATCGGCATGCTCGAAGGTCACGGTTTGCTGGATTTCCGGGTTGATCTTGAAATCCTGGCCGTAGAGGTAGGTCAGGCTGTTGTTCTGCCAGAACAGCAGGTCGTCGGCCGTGGCCTGGCCGCCCGCCAGGAGGCCGGTCGAGAGGGCGAGGCAGTGCGGCAGATACTTCAATTTCATGGGGTTTCCCTTGTTGTAGTGGGTTTCAGGTTTTTCCGACCCGCACCCACCCCCAGCCCGCCCCGGAGCATGGAGGGCAGGCAAGGAACAGCTGCGGAACTGGAGAGGGTTTGGCGCCTCGCGTCAGCCGGAATATCCGCGGCTGATCTGGTGGCCAATGCCGGACGGGCTGTCTTCAGCATTGCGCTGTTCGGCTTCGTCTTGCGGGTTCTGCAGGGCCTCGATCATCGAGGCCCTGGGTTCGAATTCGTTTTCTTCGATCTCCACATGCTCATCCGGCAGGATGAAACTCAGCAGGATGGCGCTGAATGCCCCCACAGCCATTGGCGATTCGAAAATGCTCTGCAAGGCCTTGGGCAGTTCGTGAAGCACCTCCGGCACACCGGCTAAGCCAAGGCCAAGGCCAAGCCCCATGATGATGGGCGACAGGCGTAGCAGCGGATTGTCGAAGCGATAGAAGATGACAATGGCCCCCAGCACGAGTCCAGCCAGACCCAGATTGCTCAGCGAGCCAAGGTCGGCTGCACCAAAGCCCCCGGCCATATCTGTCATGGACATCTTGAGCAGCAACAAGACCACGAGAGAGATGATGGTGCCCTGCATGTACAGGAGGCCGGAACCGACCGGGCCGAAGCGGCGCACCTGGACGAAAGCGCCGAAGACGGACACGGGCAACGCCATGCTGATCAGGAACGGAATATCACTTTGCAGCCCGAGCATACTGCCGACGATCAGGGTCGGCGTGGTGATGCCAACGAAGCTTGCGAGGACGAGCTGGATGGCGGCAAAGGTTGAAGCTCTGAATCCAGCTGTGTCGTTCAACCCGTAGATGAGGTCGGGGCGATCTACGGACAGATCGGATGCACTCATGAGTAAAGCCTGCCTATTGTTTTTGTCGGTCATGGGCTTACAGGGTGTTCACACCCTGGGTTCTATCTCAGTCAAAAACTGATTCAGAAGTCAGGTTTTTCCGACTATATACACGTTGTGAACATCTCTAACAACATTTTCCACATTAATTGTGTACAAATATTGTTTCAGTCGAGCCAATCCCATCCCCCGATCTCAGCGAACTTCCCGCATATCGAGACAGAACGCTACCTCCGTAGAGGGCGTAGAGCCTTATGCAGCTGCGTGCTGGCCATTCATCAATCACTGATCAGGTTGCGCGTGTGATAGCTGATCAGAACGGCATGCCATCGGCTGGAATAGCTGCGCTAGCCCAATCCAGCCGACAGATCCGTGCAGGCCGTCAGGGCGTAGCCTTGTCCCGCTGTCGCTTGAGAAAGTCCACCTTCCACTGCTCCATCCCGAGGTATTCGGAATCGAGGTTGGCCTCCACCTGGTAGCGCGCCTTGAGCGTCGCCACCTCGTCCCGGTGTTCAGTGAGAAAGTGGTCAAAACGCCCGATCAATTCGGGGTACTTGACGCTGGAGAGGTTGAAAGTACCTCGGGTGTGCGGCAGCTTGGGGTCAAACACCAGGGCGCCGGGGCGAGCTCTTATGTTGTCCAGATAGAAGGTTGCGACCACCACGTTGTAGTAGGCACCGTCAGCCTCCCGCTTCATGGCCTGCTTGATCATCTGCGCCAGGCCTGTGCTGCGCACCACCTGGGTCTGCCCGCCCTGGATGCGGTCCTGGTAGCTCCAGGGTGTCCAGCCGTCCACCACCGCAAGGCGCGCGAGCTGGTCCAGCCCCCGGCCCTGCCGCTCCGGCGCGACCAGCACACCGTCCACATACGCCACCACCGGCTGGCTGTAGCTGACCGCCCTGCCCTGTTTCAGATCAGGGGCCCAATTGACATTGTCCGGGTACTTGAAGTCGACACTGCCGTTGAGCAGGTGCTGAGTCAGCTGCTTGACCGGTAGTGGCTGATAGCGAATATCCAACTTGTTCTCGCGGGCGAACAGGTCCAGCAAGTCGCGGGCAAAGCCCCGATATTCGCCGCTTTCGTCCACCCAGTAGTGAGGCTGGAAATCCTGGGGCTCGACCCCGACCACAAGGGTCTCGGCCTGACTGCAATCGATGTACAAGACGCCGGCAAGCAGCCAGCCAAACGCAAGAGGCTTCATGACCTTCTCCTTGTTCTTATTGAGACGCTGACCTACAGGAGCGAGCCTGGCCCGCTCCTGTAGGCCTCTTACTCCCCAGAGACCAGTTGGCGGGCCAACTGGTTGTGGCGCTCCAGCACCCGCGGCAAGTCGACCGTCATCAACTGGCCATCGCGGACGACCACCTTGCCGTTGATCACGCTGGTGGACACATGGGTCGGCGTGCAGAAGACCAGGGCCGCCAGCGGATCGTGCAGCGCGCCGGCATAGGCAATGTGGTTCAGGTCGAAGGCGACGAAGTCGGCGACCATGCCCGGCGCCAACGCACCGATATCGTTACGGTTGAGCACCTTGGCACCACCCAGGGTGGCGATTTCCAGGGCTTCACGAGCCGTCATGGCATCGGGGCCGAAGCCAACCCTCTGCAGCAGCAGGGCCTGGCGCACCTCGCCGATCATGCTGGCGCCGTCGTTGGAGGCCGAACCATCCACGCCGAGTCCCACCGGCACACCGGCATCGCGCATGCGCCGCACCGGAGCTATGCCCGAGGCCAGGCGCATGTTCGAGCAGGGGCAGTGAGCAACGCCGGTACCGGTGCGGGCGAACAGCTCGATACCGTGTTCGTCCAACTGCACGCAGTGGGCGTGCCAGACGTCATGGCCGACCCACCCCAGATCCTCGGCATACTCGGCCGGAGTCATGCCGAACTTCTCGCGGCTGTAGGCGATGTCGTTGACGTTCTCCGCCAGGTGGGTGTGCAGCGACACCCCGTACTGGCGCGCCAGCACCGCGGCTTCGCGCATCAGGTCGCGGCTCACCGAGAAAGGCGAGCACGGTGCCACCACCACCCGCAGCATCGAGCCGTGGGAGGCGTCGTGATAGTCCTCGATCAGGCGCTGGGACTCCTTGAGGATGTCGGCTTCCTTCTCCACCACCGAGTCCGGCGGCAGGCCGCCCTGACTGCGGCCGACGCTCATGCTGCCACGCGCGGCGTGGAAGCGCATGCCGATCTCGCCAGCGGCGTGGATGCTGTCGTCCAGCTTGCAGCCATTCGGGTAAATGTACAGATGGTCGCTGGAGGTAGTGCAGCCGGAAAGGATCAGCTCGGCCATCGCGGTCTGGGTGGAGACCTGGATCATCTCAGGCGTCAGCCGCGCCCAGATCGGGTAGAGATTGGTCAGCCAGTTGAACAACTCGCCGTCCTGCGCCGCCGGCACCACCCGCGTCAGGCTCTGGTACATGTGGTGGTGGGTGTTGACCAGGCCGGGGATGACGATCTTTCCCGCAAGATCCAGCACCTCGTCCGCCGTCTGGGGCAGTTCGGCACTCGACCCGACCTGGAGGATGCGGTTGTCCTCGATGAACATTCCCCCTTGCCGGATTTCCCGGCGCTGGCCGTCCATGGTCACCAGCAAGTCGGCGTTCTTCACCAAGAGTGTTCTGGGCATGCATGTTCTCCTCGGCCCTTGCGGGCACAATTATTTTCGGAATCTGGTTCGAGAGGGATCAAGGTTCTCGTGGACGCCCTGGCAAGGCGCTTCACCGAAGACAGTACGATCAGTACGGCGAGATGGAGCAACGCCGCCACGGCTAACACGAGGGCCTTGATCAGCCGCCGGTCATGCTCATGAAGCGGATTACCTGGACCTGTTCGGACGCATCGAAGTGATGTCGCTCCGGCTTGAGCCTGAGCGCTTCGATCAGCGCAGCGCGCAGCCGCTCGGCATCGCCAGGATGACGGCGGATCAACGCTTTGAGGTCCAGCGCTCCTTCGTGCCCAAGGCAGAGCACCAGCTTGCCTTCGGCCGTGACCCGCACACGGTTGCAGTCGCCGCAGAAATTGCGGCTATGGGGAGAGATGAAACCGACCTGGGTGTCGCTGCCGACCACCTGCCAATAGCGGGACGGCCCGCCGGTGCGGTGACTGCTGGGCACTAACTGGAAGCGCTGCTCGACCCGCTCGCGCACCTCTTCGCTGGTGCACAAGGTGACCTTGCGCTCGTGACTGGAAATGCTGCCTAGCGGCATCTCCTCGATGAAACTGATGTCCAGGCCGCGATCGACGGCAAAGGCGACCAGGTCCTGAACCTCATCGTCGTTGCGCCCCTTCTGCACCACGGTATTGAGCTTGATGCGACGAAAACCGGCAACGCGCGCGGCGTCGATGCCGGACAGAACCTGGTCGAGGCGGTCGCGGCGGGTGAAGGCTGCAAACCGCTCGCGTTGCAGGGAGTCGAGGCTGATGTTCAAGCGGGTGACGCCTGCTTCGCGAAGCTCATGGGCCATGTGCTCGAGCTGCGAGCCGTTGCTGGTGATGGCCAGGTCATCCAGTTCGTCGCGGGCGCCGAGGCGCGTCAGCAGGGAGGTCAGGCCCTTGCGCACCAATGGCTCACCGCCGGTGATACGAATGCGCCGGACACCCAGGCCAATGAAGGCATCGGCGACGGTATAGAGCTCTTCGAGGCTGAGGATCTGCGCGCGAGGAGCGAAGACCATGTCCTCGCTCATGCAATAGGTGCAACGAAAGTCGCAGCGGTCGGTGACCGACAGACGCAGGTAAGTGATTCGTCGACCGAAAGGGTCGAGCAAGTGTGTGTCTTGCATGGGTGAAGTCTGCCGCAACACGCACCGGTCAGGACACCGGCGACATGGACGGATGCCGAATAGAAACAGAAAACCTTTTTTTTGTATACAGGAATCTGCCTCCGGCCTTCGCTTGAGAGCCCCGCGAGGCCGGTGATACCATGCCCGACCTCTCGCCGGCCGGCCTTTCCGGCGTCCCGGACGAGTCCAACAAGGAGCCGATGTGAGCAGCATTCGCGAGCGCAACAGAGACCTCATCCTGCGCGCGGCCAGCGAGGAATTCGCCGACAAAGGGTTCGCCGCCACCAAGACGAGCGACATCGCGGCCAAGGCTGGTCTGCCCAAACCCAACGTCTATTACTACTTCAAGTCGAAAGAGAACCTCTACCGCGAGGTCCTCGAGAGCATCGTCGAGCCGCTGCTGCAAGCATCTGCGCCTTTCAAGCAGGCGGGACACCCATATGACGTGCTCACGGCCTACATACGCTCGAAGATCCGTATCTCCCGCGAACTGCCTTATGCATCCAAAGTATTCGCCAGCGAGATCATGCACGGCGCGCCACACCTTTCCGCCGAACAGACCCAGCAACTGAACGACCAGGCCAGACACAACATCGAGTGCATCCAGCGTTGGATCGACCAAGGGCTGATGGCCAACGTCGACCCGCACCACCTGCTCTTCAGCATCTGGGCCGCAACCCAGACATACGCCGACTTCGACTGGCAGATCTCCACCGTCACCGGCAAGGCCACCCTCAGCGACGCCGACTACGACGCCGCGGCCGAGACCATCATCCGCCTGGTGATCAAGGGCTGCGAAGTGGAAGAAAGGCCACAGGCCAGGAGCGCCTGAAGCCCCTCCAACAAAGCAACGCCAGCCTCTGCGCTCTAAACCGCGGCAGCCCTTCGGGCTGCTCAGCGAATGAATTCGCCCCCACAAAAGAGCAGCAACCCTCACTCACCTTGCAGGGGGGTGAGCTTCAACCCATCCCGAATTTCACCCCCGGCTAGCGCTACCGGGGGACCAAAAGACTTCACCCCCACAGGGCAGGTGCTGGCTGGCACAAACCCTGTGGGGGTGAATTCATTCGCTGAGGGTTGCGCAGCAGCCCCACCAAGCATCAGGCCGCGCCGGCATCCGCCTTCAGGCCGACAGCCTCCACCGCGCTCACCGCGCACTGCTCATCTATATCCGACGTATCGCCACTGATGCCGATGGCGCCGATCACTTGTCCTTGCGCATCACGAATCAGCACGCCCCCCGGTGCCGGCACCAGGTTGCCGTCGGCCAAAGTATTCACCGCGCCGATGAAGGCCGGGCGCTGCTGCGCATCGGCGGCAATCAGGCGCGAGCCCTTGCCCAGTGCCACGGCCCCCCATGCCTTGCCGATGGCGATCTGCGGACGAAGCATGCTGGCGCCATCCTGACGCTGCAGAGTGATCAGGTGGCCGCCGGCATCCAGCACGGCAATGGTCAGCGGCGCGGTGCGCAGTTCACGACCGGTGGCCAAAGCATGATTGGAAATGGTCACAGCGGTTTCCAGGGTCAAAGTGCTCATTTAAAGCGTTCCTCGTGAGTGGTTGGACCTTTTGCGGCGCCGGAACTGCCTGGGTTTGCCGGCCCTCAAGCCGTACAGGGGAAGTCCTACCCAAGCGCCAGACGCATCTGAATGCTTTGACTCACTATCCCACCGAACACAAAAAAATCAACCAATAGATACAATATGATTATTTTTTGTATACAGTGCTATCGTCAGCTTTCTGGCAAGCCTGGTAAATGCCCATAAAACGGGCGTTTTAAAAGAATCTCGCTCCTGCGACCTTCAACCACACAAATGGCCTTGACCCTTCAGTCAGCTGCTGAATAGAATCCAGCCACGTAGCTTGTATACAATTTTCACAAGAAAGAGGCACAAAACATGGCCAAAATGAGAGCAATCGAGGCTGCCGTCCTGGTGATGCGTCGCGAAGGCATCGACACCGCGTTCGGCATCCCCGGCGCCGCCATCAACCCGCTGTACGCAGCGCTGAACAAGATCGGCGGCGTTGACCATGTACTGGCCCGTCACGTCGAAGGCGCCTCGCACATGGCCGAGGGCTATACCCGCACCAACCCGGGAAACATCGGCGTGTGCATCGGCACCTCCGGCCCGGCAGGCACCGACATGGTCACCGGCCTGTACTCGGCGTCTGCCGACTCCATCCCGATCCTCTGCATCACCGGCCAGGCTCCGCGTGCACGCCTGCACAAGGAAGATTTCCAGGCCGTCGACATCACCAGCATCGTCAAGCCGGTGACCAAGTGGGCGACCACCGTCCTGGAGCCGGGCCAAGTGCCCTACGCCTTCCAGAAAGCCTTCTATGAAATGCGCAGCGGCCGTCCCGGCCCGGTGCTGATCGACCTGCCATTCGACGTGCAGATGGCGGAGATCGAGTTCGACATCGACGCCTACCAGCCTCTGGCGGTCAACAAGCCGTCCGCCAGTCGCATCCAGGCCGAGAAGGCTCTGGCCATGCTGAACGACGCCGAGCGTCCGCTGATCGTCGCCGGTGGCGGCATCATCAACGCCGATGCTTCCGAGAAGCTGGTTGAGTTCGCCGAGCTGACCGGCGTTCCGGTCATCCCGACCCTGATGGGCTGGGGCACCATCCCCGATGACCACCCGCTGATGGCCGGCATGTGTGGCCTGCAGACCTCCCACCGCTACGGCAACGCGACGATGCTGGAATCCGACCTGGTGTTCGGCATCGGCAACCGCTGGGCCAACCGCCACACCGGTTCCGTCGACGTCTACACCCAGGGCCGCCGCTTCATCCACGTGGACATCGAACCGACCCAGATCGGTCGCGTATTCACTCCGGATCTGGGCATTGTGTCCGACGCCGGTTCCGCGCTGGACGCCTTCCTCGAAGTGGCCCGCGAGTGGAAAGCCGCTGGCAAGCTCAAGGACCGCAGCGCCTGGGTCGAAGCCTGCCGCGACCGCAAGCGTACCCTGCAGCGCAAGACCCACTTCGACAACGTGCCGGTCAAACCGCAGCGCGTATATGAAGAGATGAACGAGTTCTTCGGCAAGGACACCTGCTACGTCAGCACCATCGGCCTGTCGCAAATTGCCGGCGCGCAGTTCCTGCACGTGTACAAGCCGCGCCACTGGATCAACTGTGGCCAGGCCGGCCCGCTGGGTTGGACTGTTCCGGCTGCCCTGGGGGTGGTCAAAGCCGATCCGAGCCGCCCGGTTGTTGCCCTGTCCGGTGACTATGACTTCCAGTTCATGATCGAAGAGCTGGCCGTGGGTGCGCAGTTCAACCTGCCCTACATCCATGTGCTGGTGAACAACTCCTACCTGGGCCTGATCCGCCAAGCGCAGCGTGGCTTCGAAATCGACTACTGCGTGCAGCTGTCCTTCGAGAACGTCAACGCGCCGGAGCTCAACGGTTACGGTGTGGACCACGTCGCGGTGGTCGAGGGCCTGGGTTGCAAGGCGATCCGCGTATCGGACGCCAACGAACTGCAAGGGGCTTTCGCCAAGGCCAAGCAACTGATGGAAGAGTTCCGCGTACCGGTCGTAGTGGAGGTCATCCTGGAGCGCGTCACCAACATCTCCATGGGCACCGAGATCAACGCCATCAACGAGTTCGAGGAACTGGCCCTGACTGGGGCCGACGCACCGACCGCCATCTCGTTGCTGGATTGATCGCCTGACTCCCCTCTCCTATTCGTGGTGGGAGAGGGCCTTCAACTCCCCTCTCCCGCCGGGAGAGGGGAACAAGATTGAGGAGAAATTCATGCCCCGTTTTGCTGCCAACCTGTCAATGCTGTTCACCGAGGTGGACTTCCTGGACCGTTTCGCCGCCGCTGCCGAAGCCGGTTTCAGCGGTGTCGAATACCTCTTCCCCTACGATTTCCCGGTTGAGGAAATCCGCGCCCGCCTGGACGCCAACAAGCTGGAACAGGTGCTGTTCAACCTGCCCGCCGGTGACTGGGGCAAGGGCGAGCGTGGCATCGCCTGCCACCCGGACCGTGTGGAAGAGTTTCGCGCTGGCGTGGACAAAGCCATCGCCTACGCCAAGGTGCTGGGCAACACGCAGATCAACTGCCTGGCTGGCATCCGCCCGCAAGGCCATGACTGCGCGACCATCGAAAAGACCTTCGTCGACAACCTGAAGTACGCCGCCGAGAAGCTCGAGGCCGCCGGCATCAAGCTGGTGATGGAAGCGATCAACACCCGCGACATCCCCGGCTTCTACCTGAACAACACCCAGCAGGCCCTGGCCATCCGCGAAAAAGTGGGCAGCGCCAACCTGTTCCTGCAGTACGACATCTACCACATGCAAATCATGGAAGGTGACCTGGCGCGTACCGTCGAGTCCAACCTGGCCGCGATCAACCATGTGCAGCTCGCCGACAACCCGGGCCGCAACGAGCCGGGCACCGGCGAGATCAACTACCGCTTCCTCTTCCAGCATCTGGACCGCATTGGCTACCAGGGCTGGGTCGGCTGTGAATACAAGCCGGCTACCACCACCGTTGCCGGCCTGGGCTGGCTGAAAACCCATAACGCCATCTAAGAAAGAGGTATTCAACATGGCCAAGATCGGATTCATCGGCACCGGCATCATGGGCAAGCCCATGGCTCAGAACCTGCAGAAAGCCGGCCACACCCTGTTCTTCTCCGAGCATTTCGACAAGGCTCCGGCCGACCTGCTGGGTGACAACGGCGTCGCCCTGGCCAACCCGAAAGAAGTTGCCCAGGAAGCCGAGTTCATCATCGTGATGGTTCCGGACACCCCCCAGGTCGACGACGTACTGTTCCGCAAGGACGGCGTGGCCGAAGGCGTTGGCGCCGGCAAAGTCGTGATCGACATGAGCTCCATCTCCCCCACCGCCACCAAGGCCTTCGCCGAGAAGATCAAGGCGACCGGCGCTGCCTACCTGGACGCCCCGGTGTCCGGCGGTGAAGTCGGTGCCAAGGCCGCGACCCTGAGCATCATGGTCGGTGGTTGCCCGAACGCCTTCGAACGCGCCCTGCCGCTGTTCCAGGCCATGGGCAAGAACATCACCCGCGTGGGTGCCAACGGTGACGGCCAGACCGCCAAGGTCGCCAACCAGATCATCGTTGCCCTGAACATCCAGGCCGTTGCCGAAGCCCTGCTGTTCGCCGCCCGGAACGGCGCCGACCCAGCCAAGGTACGCGAAGCACTGATGGGTGGTTTCGCCGGCTCCAAGATTCTCGAAGTCCACGGCGAGCGTATGATCAAGGGCACCTTCGATCCGGGCTTCCGCATCAGCCTGCACCAGAAGGACCTGAACCTGGCACTGTCCGGCGCCCGCGAACTGGGCCTGAACCTGCCGAACACCGCCAACGCCCAGCAAGTGTTCAGCACCTGCGCGGCCCTCGGCGGCAGCAACTGGGACCACTCCGCCCTGATCAAGGGCCTGGAGCACATGGCCAACTTCTCGATTCGCGAGGAGTGATGTTTCGTAGGACGGGATGAGCGCCAGCGCTGCCCATCGATCCGGCAGCTCCCGCGATGGCCAGCGCCCGCTCTTCCCGTCCTACGACCCCTTTCGACCCTCCTGGTCCGCGGTGACACGGCGCCAACGACCAGGAAGGTCGATTCCAGTCCCGAGCCGCTGCGCGCGGCGGTTCGGGACTGAAATCGGCCAGACACGCCCAGCGATTCCACTCGCCGGCATGCCGTCCTACAAGAAGCATCAGGCCACCTGGAGCCAGCCATGTCCCTCGATCCCAAAGCCTTCCTGCGCGACCTGTTCGCCACCGCCATCGCCGCCGCCCACCCACGCCAGGTGCTGGCCGACCACCTTCCCGCCGACCGCTCCGGCCGCGTCATCGTCATCGGCGCCGGCAAGGCCGCCGCAGCCATGGCCGAGGTGATCGAGCGCGAATGGCAGGGCGAGATTTCCGGCCTGGTGGTGACCCGCTACGGCCACGGTGCCGACTGCAAGAAGATCGAAGTCGTCGAGGCCGCCCACCCGGTACCGGATGCCGCCGGCCTGGAAACCGCCCAGCGCGTGCTCAAGCTGGTTAGCGGGCTGTCGGAGTCCGACCGAGTGATCTTCCTGCTCTCCGGCGGTGGCTCCTCCCTGCTCGCCCTGCCCGCCGAAGGCCTGACCCTCAAGGACAAGCAGGCGATCAACAAGGCCCTGCTGAAGTCCGGCGCTTCCATCTCCGAGATGAACTGCGTGCGCAAGCACCTCTCGGCGATCAAGGGCGGCCGCCTGGCCAAGGCCTGCTGGCCGGCCACCGTCTACACCTACGCGATTTCCGACGTGCCCGGCGACGAGGCCACCGTGATCGCCTCCGGCCCCACCGTGGCCGACCCGACCACCTCTGCCGAAGCCCTGGCCATTCTCGCCCGCTACGAGATCGAGATTCCGGCCCATGTGCGTACCTGGCTGCAAGACCCGCGCTCGGAAACCGTGAAGCCCGGTGATCCCTGCCTGTCGCGCAGCCATTTCCAACTGATCGCCACGCCCCAGCAATCCCTGGACGCCGCCGCCGAGAAGGTTCGCGCCGCCGGCCTGACCCCACTGATCCTCGGCGATCTGGAAGGCGAATCCCGCGAGGTGGCCAAGGTCCACGCCGGCATCGCCCGGCAGATAGTCCTTCACGGCCAACCGATCAAGCCGCCGTGCGTAATCATCTCCGGCGGCGAGACCACCGTGACCGTACGCGGCGATGGCCGCGGCGGGCGTAATGCCGAGTTCCTGCTGAGCCTGACCAATACCCTGAAAGGCTTGCCCGACGTCTATGCCCTGGCTGGCGACACCGACGGCATCGATGGCTCGGAAGACAATGCCGGCGCCATCATGACCCCGTGCAGCTACGGCCGCGCCGCCAAGCTCGGCCTCAGCTCCAGCGACGAGCTGGACAACAACAACGGCTACGGCTACTTCGCCGCACTGGGTGATTTGATCGTAACCGAGCCGACCCGCACCAACGTGAACGACTTCCGCGCCATCCTGATTCTCGAGAGCCCTGAAAAATGACGCCTGACAAGAAAGTAAAAATCCTCGCCACCCTCGGGCCGGCGATCAAAGGCATCGACGACATCCGCCAGTTGGTGGAAGCCGGCGTCAACCTGTTCCGCCTCAACTTCAGCCACGGTGAACACGCCGACCACGCCCAACGCTACGAATGGGTGCGCGAAGTGGAGCGCCAGCTGAATTACCCCATCGGCATCCTCATGGACCTGCAAGGGCCAAAGCTGCGCGTGGGCCGCTTTGCCGATGGCAAGGTGAACCTGGAGCGCGGCCAGGCCTTCCGCCTGGACCTGGACAGCACCCCGGGTGACGCCCGCCGGGTCAACCTGCCGCACCCCGAGATCATCGAGGCGCTGGAGCCCGGCATGAACCTGCTGCTGGACGACGGTCGTCTGCGCCTGCAGGTGATCGCCAAGCAATCCGATGGCGTGGACACCAAAGTAGTAGCCGGTGGCGAACTGTCCGACCGCAAGGGTGTGAACGTACCGGAAGCGGTGCTGCAACTCAGCCCGCTGACCGCCAAGGATCGTCGTGACCTTGCCTTCGGCCTGGATTTGGGCGTGGATTGGGTGGCGCTGTCGTTCGTGCAGCGTCCTGAAGACATCGTCGAAGCCCGCGAGCTGATCCAGGGTCGCGCCTTCCTCATGGCCAAGATCGAGAAGCCCTCTGCGGTGCAACACCTCGAAGAAATCGCCCGCCTCTGCGACGCCATCATGGTGGCTCGCGGCGACCTGGGTGTGGAAGTACCGGCCGAGAACGTACCGCGCATCCAGAAGGACATCATTCGCACCTGCCGCCAACTTGGTCGGCCGGTGGTGGTGGCCACCCAGATGCTCGAATCCATGCGTTTCTCCCCGGCACCGACCCGCGCTGAAGTGACTGACGTTGCCAACGCCGTGGCCGAAGGCACCGACGCGGTGATGCTCTCCGCCGAGACTGCTTCCGGCGACTACCCACTGGAAACCGTGCAGATGATGAGCAAGATCATCCGCCAGGTGGAGAACGGTCCGGACTTCCAGAGCCAGCTCGACGTCAGCCGTCCACAGGCCGAGGCTACCGCTTCGGATGCCATCAGCTGCGCCATCCGCCGCATCAGCAGCATCCTGCCGGTGGCGGCCCTGGTGAATTACACCGAGTCCGGCAGCTCCAGTCTGCGCGCCTCCCGCGAGCGCCCGAAGGCGCCGATCCTCAGCCTGACGCCGAATCTCAACACCGCACGTCGCCTGACTGTGGCCTGGGGCATCTATTCGGTCGTCAATGAACGTCTGCACAAGGTCGAGGAAGTCACCAGCACAGCGCTGGAGATAGCCCAGGCCCAAGGCATGGCCAAGCGTGGCGATACCGTGGTGATCACCGCCGGCGTGCCGTTCGGCCAGCCGGGCAGCACAAACAGCCTGCGGATCGAAACGCTGAACTGATTTGAAACACCCGAAGCGACGGGGTCCATAGAGAACCTGCGCTCCAATGCAGCACCTGTAGCGAAGCTTCGCTCGGCCCCTCGCGAGCAAGCTTCGCTACAGGAATAGATGCCCGGTTCGAAACGACTGGGCGATTTTTTTCAGAACTGCCATGTATCGACTGCCTCTACGACCTGAAGTCCGTAGTTGGGCCTCGGCCCAATTGAACGGTTTCAGCCAGATATTCCTGCAGCGCCACCCTGGCTGCGGCGCACTGATCCTGCTTGCCATTGCGCTGGGCGCCCCTGCCCTGCTCGGTGGTGCACTGCTGGGTGGTGCCGCCGGTTGGCTCACTGCCGTTCGACGGCGATATCGCAAGGAAGACATCGAAGCCGGGCTCTACGGCTACAACGGCGTGCTGCTGGGTCTGCTGCTCAGCGCACGATTCGAGCCATCGCTCTATCTGGCGCTGGTTATCCTGTGCGCCGGCGGGATGTCCTCACTGTTGCTCAATCCATTGCTTGCAGCCGCACGCCAGCGCAGGTGGCTGCCGGCCTATACGCTGCCCTTCGTCAGCTTCGGCTGGCTATGGCTAGCTCTGGGCGGGCCGCTGGAGCTGGTCCCCAGCGCAGCATCGGCCGACGAACTGTTGCAGCACGGCTGGATTGGCACACCGCTGGCGGTCGTGCGTGGAATTGGCCAGGTGATTTTCCTCAATGCCCCGTTGCCAGGTGCCTGTGTGCTCACCGCACTGCTGGCGGCCAACTGGCGCGTGGCCGCCTGGGCACTTTTCGGCTCTGCCCTGGCGCTTAGCCTGGCTACGCTCCAGGGGCTACCCGAGCAAGACCTGCTGGCCGGACTGTACGGGCTGAATGGCGCCCTGGTCGCTATCGCGTTGGGCAAGGACTTCCGCCAACCCTGGGCCGTGCTTGCCGGTGTGTTGCTGAGTGTTCTGCTACAACCCGGTTTTGCCGTGCTAGGCCTGCCCGCCATGACGGCCCCCTTCATCCTTGCCTGCTGGCTGGTGTTGGCCAGCACGCTTCTGCTGCGCTGCATTCTGCCAAGCCTGCGGCGCTTGCCGGAGTGAACCAGTAACCCCACTCCTTGAGGCCGTACTCCATCGGTGGGTGCAAATTCCTTCGCAAAGGGCCACAACGCGCCCCGCGCAACCTCTCGGCAGACCTGCCTGGCAAATGAATTCGCCCCTCCAGGGGAATGCCTTCATGAAAACAAACATGAATAAACAAATATTTTTTTAGTATTAAACGAATATAAAAAGGCCGGATATAGTCACGTCGTCACACTGCCCCCCAGAAGGAACTCCCTGTGAAACGACTGTTCTCCGCCTCCCTGCTGGCCGCCGGCCTGGCCCTGGCAAGTGCCGCTCAGGCTGCGCCTACCCTGCTCAACGTTTCCTATGACGTGATGCGCGACTTCTACAAGGACTACAACGCCGCATTCCAGAAGCACTGGCAGCAGGAGAATGGCGAGAGCATCAACCTGCAGATGTCCCATGGCGGCTCCAGCAAACAGGCTCGCGCAGTGATCGACGGCCTGCCGGCCGACGTGATCACCATGAACCAGGCCACGGACATCAATGCCCTGGCCGATCATGGCGGCCTGGTGCCGCAAGACTGGGCCAGCCGCCTGCCGAACGACAGCGCACCCTTTACCTCCGCCACCGTGTTCATCGTGCGCAAGGGCAACCCTAAGGGCCTGAAGGATTGGCCGGATCTGCTCAAGGATGGCGTGCAAGTCGTGGTACCCAACCCGAAGACCTCCGGGAACGGTCGCTACACCTACCTTTCCGCTTGGGGCTACGTGCTGAAAAATGGCGGAGACCAGGACAAGGCCAAGGACTTCGTCGGCAAGCTGTTCAAGCAGGCCCCGGTGCTGGACACCGGCGGTCGCGCCGCCACTACCACCTTCATCCAGAACCAGATCGGCGATGTGCTGGTGACCTTCGAGAATGAAGCCGAGATGATCGCCCGCGAATTCGGCCGCGGCGGCTTTGAAGTGGTCTACCCCAGCGTCTCGGCCGAGGCCGAGCCGCCGGTTGCCGTGGTCGACAAGGTGGTGGACAAGAAAGGTACCCGCGCCGCCGCCGAGGCCTACCTGAAGTACCTGTGGAGCGACGAAGGCCAGACCATCGCCGCCAACAACTACCTGCGCCCACGCAACCCGGAAATCCTCGCCAAGTTCTCCGACCGCTTCCCGAAAGTGGACTTCTTCTCGATAGAGAAGACCTTCGGTGAGTGGCGAGACGTGCAGAACGTGCACTTCAACGACGGCGGCGTGTTCGACCAGGTCTACACCGGGCAATGACCCGTTCGCCCTGCCCGATCGCGGGCAGGGCATCACTCCTCAGGCTCACCGCCAACCCAGTGTCCGCAAGGCTCCCAGGAGCGTATCCCCATCCAGCGCCGGTACCCGCCGTTCATCCGCGCTCACCATCTCCTGCCCTGCCAGCACGGCATTGATGATCGCCTCCTCAACCGCCTCCGCAGCCCCCAGGAAAAGCGGCGAGATATGATCGTTATTGACCATTTCCAGTGGCGTGCTGAACGGCAGGTCCTTGCGCCCGTAATCCGCTGGCGGCAGGTCGCAATTGCCAGTGGCGAAGGCGAGGAAGATGTCGCCACTGGCGTCCTCGGTCCCACCGCCGGTACGGGCGATGCCGATGGAAGCACGCTGAGCCAGGCGCTGGCACTGATGGGGCAACAGCGGCGCATCAGTGGCCAGGATGACCACGATGGAGCCCATGCCTGGAGTACCGTGTTCGGCGAAGGGGGATTCGATCTCGCCCAGCAGACGCCCAACCGGGTAGCCGTCAACCCGCAACTCGCGGCGCATGCCGTGGTTGGCCTGAACCAGTGCGCCCACCGTCCAGCCGCCTTGCTCCGCCGGAAGCCGGCGCGACGCCGTGCCGATACCGCCCTTGAACTCATGGCAGATCATTCCCGTACCACCCCCGACCGGTCCCTCGGCTACTGCGCCGCTTCGCGCATCGGCCAAGGCCTCGGCCACTTCAGCGGGGCCGACATGCTGACCCCAGATGTCGTTGAGCACGCCGTCGTACGTTTCCATCACCACCGGCATGCACCAGTACACCGAGTCGCCGGCTTGAGCACGTTCCTCAGCGACCAGGGCGTCACGCACCGCGCCGACGCTGTGGGTGTTGGTGATGGCTAGCGGCGTGGTCAGCAGACCCGCCTCGCGGATCCACTCCAGCCCGGTGGCGTCGCCGTTGCCATTGAGTACATGGCATCCGGCAAAACACGGCTGTTCGCGGGCCGATCCGGCCCGCGGCTGCACCAGCGTCACGCCGGTGCGCACTAGCTTGCCGCTGCGCTCTTCGCAAATCGTGCTGTGGCCGACCCGCACGCCCGGCACGTCCGTGATGGCGTTGAACTCACCCGGCATGCCGAGCCCGATATTGATACCAAGTTGACGCGCACGCATAACGACTCCTGGAATTCAGAGTTTCTGGAAGGCGGGACTGAGCTTGCCGTAGGTGCCATAGAGGATCACCGATACCGCCAGTAGCCCGAGGATGGTCAATAGGTCCTGGCCGGAGGCCTCCAGCGCCAGGTTGAGCAGCAGGTAGCCCGCGCCGATTACCGCCAGCAGCGCCGGCAGAGGCCATAACGGCATGCAGTAGCTGTGCTCGATGTCGCGCCGCAATACCCGGCTGAATAGCGCACAGAGCGCGATGATCAGATAAACGACGACAATCAGCAGCACGGTGAACGAGGTCATTTCCGCCAGGTTGGAGCTGAAGCTGAGCAGCGCCGAAGGGACCGCGAGGAACAAGGTGGCCAGCCAGGGCGACTCCCAACGCGGATGAATTCGAGTGAACGCGCGATTGAGAGCAGGCGTCCAGAGCTCATCACGACCGCTGCTGAAGATTACCCGGCCAATCTGGATGACGATGGCGATGATGGCGTTGAACACCGAGAGGAATATCCCCGCACTGACCAGCCGGGACAGGGTTTCGTTGCCATGACTGGCAAGCAGATAGCCGATGGGGTCCGGGCTGGCCACCATCTCGGCGAGCGAAGGCGCGCCAATCAGCAGGGCCGTCAGCGGCGCCAGTTCAATGGCGACAACCAGCAGCAGCGACCAGAGAACGGCCCTGGGCAAACCGTGGCCACCGTCCTTCATGTCCTCTGCCAACAGCACGGCGCCGCCGAAGCCGTTGTAGGAAAACAACGCTATGCCGACCGCGCCGACCACCAGGGCCATCGGCGCCGCTTGCAGCACACCGTTCTCCAATAACTGGGGCTGCAGCAACACGCTCGCTGGCTGCTCTGCGTTACCAAAACCAAGGACGACGATCACCAGCAGGGCCGCGACCTCAAGTAGCAGGCAAATACCCGTAACCCAGGCATTGAGTTTGATATTGAGGACGCCCAGCAAGTAGCTCGCCGCCACGATGACCAAGGCCACCATCTGTGAATCGAACTGCGTTCCCAGGGCGGCATTGAGGTAAGTTGCCGCGCCGGTCGCCAGCACTGGCGGAACGAATATCATCGCCGCCAGCACCGTCAGGAAAGTGGCATAGCCTGCCATGCCGCCGAACACACGCTTGGCATAGACGTATTCGCCACCGGCGGTCTTGTGCGCGCGGCCGAGCTCCGAGTAGCACCAGGCGAACATCAGCGCCAACACCGCAGCCAGGACAAAGGACAGGAACGCCCCACTGCCGGCCTGCTGGATAGCGAAGGGAGCGATGACAAAAACCGAGCTGGCCGGAGTGACACTGGAGACCGTGATAGCGACCACATCGAAGGTGCCCAAAGTGGGCTTGAGCGAACCCGTGGACGGGCTGGAAGAGCTCATATCCTGATCCTCTTGCTTGTTATTGGGATTGAGGCGGGAACGAAGCGTTGCCGGCTTGCGCAGCGGCGCTGTTGTTGTGGAGCGGATTCTGGGGAAGCATGGCTACAGAGCCAATCACCCTATTGGAGTACGCCCCTTGACGCGGACCGGGCCTGATCGGCCAAGCTTGCGCTCCCAGCCTGAGCGGATTCGGAGATGCATATGGAAACCTTGTTCCGGGAGGCCGGCCTGCACGCCAGCCTCGGCCGCACCATCGAGCAGATCGGTCGCGAGCGTTTCTGGAAGCAACTGATCCTGCTGCTGCACCAATGGCTGCCGTTCGACAATGCGCTGGCCACCCACTACCCGGCGGAAGGCGTCCCCATTCCCCTGGAGGTCTACGATGTCGAGCCTCAGATCGGCCCGGCACCGATGGTCGCGTACCTGAACGGTCTTTACCTGCTTGACCCCTTCTACCAGGCCTGCCAGGAGGGGTTACCCAGCGGTCTGTATCGCCTGGAGGAAATTGCCCCAGACCAGTTCCGCCTGAGCGAGTACTTCCTCAGCTACTTTCATGACAATGTGCTGGAGGATGAAGTGCAGTTCATTCTCCAACTGCCTGGCGATGGGGCGCTCTCGCTATCGCTGGGCATGCGGCGCCTGTTCAACGCCGAAGAATGCGGCATGCTCGCCCTGCTTTCGACCTGGGTACTGGCGCTGATGCAGCAGCACTGGCACCAGTGCAGCCTGCGCCCCCAGGCTGCCCGAAATGACGAAATAGCTACGCAAGTACGTGATGCACTAAGCCAGTTTGGTGCAGGGGTCCTATCGGAACGGGAACTGGAGATCGCACGCCTGATACTGCGTGGCTACTCATCGAAGGCCATCGCCGAGCGCCTGGCCATCTCGCCGGAAACGGTGAAAGTGCACCGCCGACACCTGTACGCCAAGCTGGATATCTCCTCCCAGCCAGAGCTGTTTTCGCTGTTCATCCAGGCTTTGGGGCACGATCCGGAGAATCCTTGAGCCTCGCGCGCAAGATGCAATAGGCCCCTCTCCCGTAGATGGGAAAGGGGCGCTCAGGCCATTCGGGGAGCCGCAGCTCTGGTAGCGGCGGATTCACTCCCCAAGCAGGCCAACGGTCTGCCTGACTCAGTGAAAACGCCGCCCCAGCCCTGCAGGAACACCGCTGGCATCAGTCGGCTCCCAAGGCCCATGCGGGCTGTTGGAATAGCTCCAGCCGTTATCCCAACGGTAATAGATGCGCTCGCGATAGAAGATGTTGCGCTCACCTTCCAGCACATAGACGCCAAGCCCGGTATCCCAATAGCAGTTGCCGCCTGGTGGTGGCGCAAAGCGCGGGTGCGCACTCATCCGCGGTGCCGGCTTGGCCGGCTGCGGCTGCGCCGGTGGCATGGGCCGCTGCTGTTGCGGTTTCGGTTGGGACGGGGTGTACACCGCTGGAGGCTCGCGGTCGGGCTCACGCGGCTCGTAGTAAGGGCCTTGTGCAACGCAACCGCCGAGGCCCAGCAGCAGGCCTATCAGGGGCAGGCCCAGCCGAGAGCGGCGGGCCGGCAGATCGAGTTCTTGAACGGTCATTTCTTGTCCGGGCTGTCTATGGTCAGACGTTGGGGCTCCAACGTGCCAGTAGACAACGGCGAACTGCTTCCGATCCATTCACCTGACGTAGCGTTGCCGCTGCGGGAGATCCGAGCGACCAACTGCACTTCCGGGAAGTTGGAAAGCTTGAGCTGCGGCATCATGGCGTCCGCATCGCTCAGGCTGACCTCCACCGGCAGGTCGGCAACTGTCATGCGTTTGACGGCCAGTGGCATGGGCGGCCCAGAGGCTGCGCGAGCGAAAACGAACACGCTGTCGCCGGGCTTGACCTTGTCCTTGAGGGCGGCGGCCAGGTCCACGCGAACCTTCAGCTGCGCACCGACAACCGCAGTGACAGCCGGCGTCTCGACGCTGACGCCACTTTCCTTGAGCCTCTCGCGGGCTTTGTCGATGCCGCCTTGCAATGCACCGCGCGAGGGATCATCGGCAGGCAGCTGGACGATCAGGCGCTCCCAGTAGCGAATGGCATCCTGGTAACGGCCGTCCTCGAAACCGGCTATCCCCAGCAAGCCGAGGCTGGTGACTTCGTTGGGATTGGCCTTCAGAGCTTCCTCCGTCAGCGCCTTCACTTCTGGGGTCAGGCGCTTCTGCGCGGCAAAATACAAGGCCTGAGCCCATTGGCCGAGCAGTTCGGGCTGACGCCCTGCTCGCTTGACCGCTTGCTCATAGGCGCGGGCAGCATCGGCCGCGCGGTCCTGGGCCATGTAGGTACGACCGAGGAAGTACCAGCCCTCGGCGGATTCCGGCTGGGCCTCTACCGCACGCTCCAGACGTGCAGTCATTTCTTCGATGGAGCGCGGCTGCTCGCGCATTTCACGGGCGAGTTCCACCTTGTCGCTAGCACCCCAGTGCAGGTACATGCCGAAGCCAAGCGCAGGAACCAGGATAGCGGCAACCAGCGGCAGGGCCTTGCCCAGGCGGGAAACTCGGGCGATGTCGGCCCCTTCGGTATCAGCCAGCAGCTCGCGGGCCGCTTCGGCACGGCCTGCATCGAACTGTTCCTGGGTCAGGGTGCCGGCAGACCGCTGGCCTTCCAGCTCATCCAGGCGCTCCTGGTACAGGGCGACGTTGAGGGAGGTACGGTCTTCCTCGGTCTGGGCCTTGCGGCCACGCAGCACGGGAATCAGCAGGAAGGCCAGAGCGACCAGCAACAGCAGGCCGGCGGCGAGCCAGAAATCGATCATGGGGCTTTCTTGTCCTGGTTCTCGGAGTTCAGCAGGGCATCGAGACGCGCCTGCTCCTCAGCGGAAAGCATTACTTGCGAGGGTCTGTTCTCAACACGGCGACGGCGCACGACGATGATGCCCAGCACCACCAGCCCACCTACCAGCAGGCCTGCCGGGCCGTACCAGAGCAGCAAGGTGCGGGCATTCACCGGCGGCTTGTAACGCACGAAGTCGCCGTAGCGCGCCACCAGAAAGTCGACGATCTCCTCGTTGCTCTTGCCCTCTTCCAGCATGCGGAAGATTTCCCGCCGCAGGTCGGTGGCAATTGGCGCATTGGAGTCTGCGATGTTCTGGTTCTGGCACTTGGGGCAACGCAACTCTTCGGTAAGTGTACGGAAACGCTCACGCTCGGCCTCGTCCTTGAAGCTGTAGGTGTCGATCGCGGCCCGGGCTGCGCCGCTCAGCGCCAGCCCCAGGAGTGCGGCAGCCAGCAGGCGTTTCATTGCCCGCCCCCGTCGACCAGCGCCTGGTACAAAGGCGCCAGCTGCTCGCGCCACACCGTCTCGTCGATCACACCAACGAACTTGTGGCGGATGATGCCGTCCTTGTCGATCAGGAAGGTTTCCGGCGCACCGTAAACGCCCAGGTTGAGGCCGAGGCTGCCCTGCTCATCACGGATATCCAGCTGATAGGGATTGTGGAACTCATTCAGCCATTTCAACGCAGCGGCGTTGTCGTCCTTGTAGTTCACGCCGTAGATGGTCACGCCCATCTGCGCCAGCTTGTTCAGCACCGGGTGCTCGACGCGGCAGGCCACGCACCAGGTCCCCCAGACATTGACCAGCGCCGGCTTGCCCTTGAGGTCGGCCTCGGTGATGGTGCGGTCGCCACTGACCGAAGGCAGTGAGAAGGCCGGGAACGGCTTGTCGATCAGCGCCGAAGGCAGCTCGGCCGGGTCGAGGAACAAGCCGCGATAGAGGAATACCGCGATGGCGAGAAAGGCCAGCAGCGGCAGGACCAGGATCAGGCGCTTCATGCTTGGGCTCCAGACATACCCAGCGCGTCACGGACGCGGGTCTTCACTTTTACGCGGTAGCGACGATCGACGGCTGCCAGCACGCCACCCAGGCCCATCAGCAGCCCACCCAGCCAGATCCAGCGGATAAACGGCTTGACGTGCACACGCACCGCCCAGGCGCCAGCATCGAGCGGCTCGCCCAGTGCGACGTAGAGGTCACGAGTAAAACCGGCATCGATGCCCGCCTCGGTCATTACCGACTGCTGGACGGTGTAGAGGCGCTTCTCCGGATGCAGGACGGAGATCTGCTGCTCGCCCTTGTAGATGATCACGGTGCCCTTGTCGGACGTGAAGTTGGGGCCTTCATGGTGCGCCGCCCCCTCGAAGAGGAAGCGGTATCCGCCGAGCTCCACCGACTCACCCGGCGCCAGGCGCAGGTCACGCTCGGCGCTGTACTGGCTGGACAGGACCACGCCCAGGGCACAGACCGCAACGCCCACGTGGGCCAATTGCATCCCCCAGTAGCTGCGCGTCAGGCCGCGGATACCGGTAACCAGCCCCTTGTGACGCGTCTTGTCGACCAGGTCGCGGATGCCGGCCAGCACTACCCAGGCGGCGAGGAAGCCCACGGCCAGCACGGCCCAGTGGAAGTCGCCATAGAGGAACGCAGCCAGCACGCCCAGCACCAGGCTGCCGATCAGCACCGGGCCGAGCATGCCGAGCAGCCACTGCACCGGGGTGTCCTTCCAGCGCACCAACACGCCAGCGGCCAGGGCCAGCATGAGGATCCCCATCAGCGGCAGGAAAAGCGCATTGAAGTACGGCGGACCCACCGAAAGCTTGGCGCCGGTCAGGGCATCGAGCACCAGCGGATAGAGAGTGCCGAGGAGGATCATCGAGGCCACCACCACCAGCACCAGGTTGTTCACCAGCAGTAGCGTCTCGCGGGACCAGAGGGCAAAGCCCACCTGGCTCTTGACCACCGGCGCGCGCACGGCGAACAACGTCAGCGAGCCCCCCACCACGAGCAGCAGGAAGGCAAGGATGAACACGCCGCGTTCCGGATCGGAGGCGAAGGCATGCACCGAGGTCAGCACCCCGGAACGGACCAGGAAGGTACCCAGCAGGCTCAGGGAGAACGCCGCGATCGCCAGTAGTACGGTCCAACTCTTGAACACACCCCGCTTCTCGGTCACCGCCAGCGAGTGGATCAACGCAGTGCCCACCAGCCAAGGCATGAAGGAGGCATTCTCCACCGGGTCCCAGAACCACCAGCCGCCCCAGCCCAGTTCGTAGTAGGCCCACCAGGAGCCGAGCACGATGCCGACACTGAGGAAGGCCCAGGCGATGATGGTCCAGGGTCGAGACCAGCGCGCCCAGGCCGCATCCAGGCGACCGCCGAGCAGTGCAGCGATGGCAAAGGCGAAGGCCACCGAGAAGCCCACGTAGCCCATGTAGAGCATCGGCGGGTGGACGATGAGGCCGAAGTCCTGCAACAACGGATTGAGGTCGTTGCCGTCCGCCGGGACGCTCGGCAACAGGCGATTGAAGGGGTTGGAAGTAACGATGAGGAACAGCAGGAAACCGATGCTGATCATGCCCATCACCGCCAGCACGCGAGCCAGCATGACTTCGGGCAACTGCCGGGAGAAAACCGACACCGCAAAGGTCCAGCTGCCAAGGATCAGCGCCCAGAGCAGCAGCGAGCCCTCATGCGCGCCCCATACGGCGCTGAACTTGTAATACCAGGGCAGAGCACTGTTGGAGTTGCTGGCGACGTAGGCCACCGAAAAGTCATCGACCATGAAGGCATAGGTCAGGCAACCGAACGCGAATGCCAGGAAGGCGAACTGCCCCCAGGCAGCCGGCTGCGCCAGGCTCATCCATTGACGGTCGCCACGCCAAGCGCCAACCAGCGGCAAGGTGGCCTGCACGATGGCCATGCACAGCGCAAGGATCAGGGCCAGGTGGCCAAGTTCAGGGATCATCAAATCAGCCCTCGTTCTTCGGCGGCAACTGGCCGCTTTCCTTGAGGGCCTTGGTCACCTCCGGAGGCATGTAGTTCTCGTCGTGCTTGGCCAGCACCTCATCGGCCACCAATACGCCGTCGGCATTCAGCTTGCCGAGGGCAACGATGCCCTGCCCTTCGCGGAACAGGTCCGGGAGGATGCCGTGATAACGGATGGTCACGCTCTTGGCGAAGTCGGTCACCACGAACTGCACGTCGAGGCTATCACCCGAGCGCTGCACCGAGCCTTTCTCCACCATACCGCCAGCACGGATGCGCGTGTCCTGCGGCGCTTCGCCGTTGGCGATTTGCGTAGGGGTGTAGAACAGGTTGATGTTCTGTTGCAGCGCAGACAGCGCCAGGGCTACGGCTATCGCTACCCCCGCCATGATGGCGAGAATGATGAACAGGCGTTTCTTGCGAACCGGATTCACTTCGACTCCTCCCGGCGCAAACGACGCGCCTCGTCTTGCAGGTAACGTCGGCGCGCCAACAACGGCATGGCGACGTTGATGGCCAACACGACCAGGCTGATGCCATAAGCCGACCACACGTAAAGGCCATGGTTACCCATGGCGAGAAACTCGGTGAAAGACGAAAAACTCATCAGCCCTTCTCCACTTGTGCCCGAACTTCAGCCTTGGCCCAGCTGCTGCGGGATTCACGCTTGAGTACATCCAGGCGCATGCGCAGCAGCACCACGGTGGTGAAGAAGCAGTAGAAGCCGAGGACCATGATCAGCAGCGGCACCCACATCTCCGGCGGCATGGCCGGTTTTTCGGTGATCTTGAAAGTGGCCGGCTGATGCAGGGTATTCCACCACTCCACCGAGTACTTGATGATCGGGATGTTGATCACACCGACGATGGCCAGCACCGCACAGGCCTTGGCAGCGCTATCACGATTGCTGATCGCCTGGCCGAGGGCAATGACACCGAAGTACAGAAAAAGGAGGATGAGCATCGACGTCAGTCGCGCATCCCATACCCACCAGGAACCCCAGGTAGGCTTACCCCAAATGGCGCCGGTAAGCAGTGCCACGAAGGTCATCCAGGCACCGATCGGAGCGGCAGCCTGCAAGGCGACGTCGGCCAGTTTCATCTTCCATACCAGCCCAACCACGCCACAAATCGCCAGCATGATGTAGCAGGACTGCGCCAGGAAAGCCGCCGGCACATGGATATAGATGATGCGGAAGCTGTTGCCCTGCTGGTAATCCGGCGGCGCAAAGGCCAGGCCCCAGACCAGGCCCACGGCGATCAGAATCACGGAAGCCCAGGCGAACCTGGGCAGCCAGCGACCACTGATCTCGTAGAACCATTTGGGCGAGCCCAGCTTGTGGAACCACGCCCAGTTCATCGGGACCACCCGCTCATCGATACGACATGTTCGGACTTTGGCAGTTTTCTCATCAGGGCAACTCTTGTTTCTTATTCGCCGACGCTAATGGTCAGGCCGGCGGCTATGGCAAAAGGTGTCAGGGTAACCGCCAGGGCGGTCAGGCTGGCCAGCCACAACAGGTGGCCGACCGCTGGCAGTCCTTGCAGGGCCGCTTGCAAAGCCCCACTGCCGAGAATCAGCACCGGGATGTACAGCGGCAAAATCAGCAGGGCAAGCAGCAGTCCACCACGTTTGAGCCCTACGGTTAGCGCGGCACCGACCGCGCCGAGCAGACTCAAGACTGGCGTGCCGAGTAGCAGCGAGAGCAACAGCACGGGCAGGCAACGTGTCGGCAGGCCGAGCATCAAAGCCAGCAGCGGCGCCAACAGTACCAGTGCCAATCCGGAAAACAGCCAGTGTGCCAGCACCTTGGCCAGCACCAGAAGCGGCAAGGGGTGCGGCGAAACGACCCACTGCTCCAGCGAGCCATCCTCGAAGTCACTACGGAAAAGGCCGTCCAGCGAGAGCAGCACGGCCAAAAGAGCCGCCACCCAGACCAGGCCGGGCGAAAGGCTTTGCAACAATTGGGTTTCCGGCCCCACCGCCAGAGGAAACAATGCAACCACTATGGCGAAGAACACCAGCGGGTTGGCCAATTCCGCCGGACGGCGCACCAGCAGGCGAGCTTCGCGAGCCACCAGAAGCGTGAAGACACTGCTCATGCGCGGCGCTGCCCAAGATCAAGTTCGCGATAACCGGCAGGTACCTGCCCCATGCTGTGGTGGGTGGTAAACACGACCAGGCCATCCTGCTCGCAATGCCGCGCCAAGTGCGCCTCCAACTGAGCGACGCCCTGCTTGTCGAGGGCGGTGAAGGGTTCGTCGAGGATCCACAATGGCGGGGCATCCAGGTACAGGCGAGCGAGTGCGACGCGGCGCTGCTGGCCGGCAGACAGCGTATGGCACGGGACGTCTTCGAATCCGCGCAGCCCCACGGCGTCCAATGCCTGCCAGATGGCGTCGCGCCCAGCGGGTTGATGCAGGGCACAGAGCCACCGCAGGTTTTCCTCAGGGGTCAGGAGCCCCTTGATTCCGGCAGCATGGCCAATCCACAACAGGTTACGTGCCAGTTCGCTGCGCTGGCTCGCCAGCGGCTTGCCGTTGAGGCGCACTTCACCCGCGGTTGGTTGCATCAGGCCGCAAAGCAATCGGAGCAAGCTGGTCTTGCCACTGCCGTTCGGACCGCTGACCTGCAACATCTCGCCCCGGTGCAACTGCAGGTCCAGCCGCTCGAACAGCAGACGCCAGTCCCGCTCACAAGCGAGGGCCACGGTCTCGAGATAGGGACTGGTCACGGCATGGATACCCGGGAAGTGTTCAAGTCAGGGAGGTACCGGCCGCTATACTGGAACACGCACGACTCGCAGCCGGCCCGGACGGGGCGGCATTATACATGCCATCCCCTTCACCCGAAGCGAGCTTTTTCGACAGGTTGTTACCCTTCGATGACAGAAATCAGCGGCACTCGCTCCCTGCCCCCCAGCCAGCCCGTCAGTCGCCCCAGCCAGATAGCTGCGGACCTGGCGCTCAAGCTGCTGCAGCCGCTGGATGGCCTACTGGCAGCGGGGGATAGCGCCCAGGCCGAGGTCATTGCAGTCAAGGAGACTGCGCAAAGCTTCCAGCTCCTGCTCAAGCTGACGCTGGCCAATGGCAGCCAGGCAACCATCGCATCCAGCAGCTCGCGACCGGTGGCCCAAGGCAGCCTTCTCAATGTCACGGCGCTCTCCGAAACCCGGCTGGCCGTGACCCTGCAAGGCGGAGAAAAAGCGCTGGGCAGCCTCGACCTGGACCTGCTGCCAGTTGGCACCCTGCTCCAAGGCAAGGTGGTAGCCACTGAGGTGGCAGCCCAAGGCAAAGCCCAGGCCGCTGTCTACAAGGCCCTCATAAGACTGCTCAACACCCCTTTGGCCGGTCGCCAGCTGAGCATCGAAAGCCCGCGCCCCCTGACCATCGGCAGCCTGCTTACGGCAATGGTACAAGGCAGTCAGAAGCTTCAGTTCCTGCCGCTGTCGGCTCAACTGGACCAGCTGGAGCTGAGCCAGCAGCTGGCTAGCCAGCAGGGTCGCCAAGGTTCGCTCGAGGGTCTCTTCAGAGCCTTGCAAGGCATGGGACGGGACAATTTGCCCGAGGCCCTGCGCGGCACCATGGATAAACTCCTGGGCGCCCTCCCTTCTGCCCGCCAGCTCGGCGATGCCAAGGGGCTGGCCCAGGCGCTGGAGAACAGCGGCCTGCTGCTCGAAAGCAAGCTGCTGACCGGCCAGACGGCCGCACTGTCACAGGACTTCAAAGGTAACCTCCTACGCCTGATCGCCCAACTGCTGCCCATGCTGCCCACGCCCACGCCCACGCCCACGCCCACGACACTGCCTGGCACTGGCACCAGCAGTGCAATGGCCCAGGCACTGCCGACCTTCATCCGCAACGCACTGGGCGCACTTGGCCAGGCCAACGCTCGACAGCAAGCCCTCAGCTTTCCACTGCCATCGCGGCTGACCCAGGCGCTGGACGGCGAAGAGGACCTGGAAGCCCTGCTGAAGCTGGCCGCAGCCGCTGTTTCACGCCTGCAGACGCATCAACTGTCGAGCCTGACGCAAAGTCAGGTGACGCCTGAAGGCAATCTGTTGACCACCTGGCAACTGGAAATACCGATTCGTAACCAGCAGGAAATCGCCCCGTTGCAGATCAAGCTGCAGCAGGAGCGCGATGGCAAAGCGAAGCCCGGCGAGCAGAAGGAAAGCCTCTGGCGTATCGAGCTGGCATTCGATCTCGAGCCGCTCGGCCCGCTGCAGGTCCAGGCACAACTGGCCCAGGGCAGCGTTTCCAGCAAGCTTTGGGCGGAGCGGGCCAGCACCGCCAGCCTGATCGACCTGGAGCTCCCGCAGCTGCACGAACGACTGGTTGCCGCAGGCCTCACGGTCGGCGAACTGACCTGTTGCCAGGGCAAGCCAACTCAAGGGCCTCGCACCAACCTGGAGCAGCGCTGGGTGGACGAAACCGCATGAGACCAACGCCCTTGCGCGCACCCTGTGCTACCGCTTGCTTGCGCTACGCCTCGCTGCACGATTCGGGCTGCCTCGATATGCCATTGGGCCGTACTTCTGCAAGGAAAACGCAATGAGCAACGATACGCCCCGCCAGGCCATTGCCCTTTCCTATGACGGCAGTTCCGCGCCCAGTCTCACGGCCAAGGGTGATGACGAACTGGCCGAAGCCATCCTGGCCATCGCCCGCGAATACGAAGTGCCGATCTACGAAAATGCCGAACTGGTGCGGCTGCTTGCGCGCCTGGAGCTGGGTGATGCGATTCCGGAGTCGCTGTACCGCACCATCGCCGAAATCATCGCCTTTGCCTGGTACCTCAAAGGCAAGTGTCCGCCCGACCTTGCGCCAAAGCGGGAATGTGCCCCAGAGCAGGATGTGGCCGCTGCGCCCGCGCGTCTCAACGCTCCGGCCGATTGAACACCAGACGCTCGCCCTGCAGCCCCTTACCCTGCGGAAAATCCAGCAATTGCCAGGCGAAGTAGCCTTCGCGGAAGTAGAACACCTGCCGATAGCCCCAGCTCACCGCCATGCGTACGGCTTCGGCGCCATGGGGGCACACATCGCTGTCGCAGTAGATCACCAGCGGCATATTCCTGGGCCAGTCGGGCCTGGCCAACTCGTCGAATCGACCCGCCAGGTCGTAATGCAAGGCACCGTGCACATGGCCCCAGGACCACTCGCGAGTCGGACGAACGTCGATGAATACAGCCCCGCGCTCGTAGAGGTAACGTGCCTGGAGCACATTGACCGTCATCGCGCCGTCGACCTCCATAGGGGCCTCTTGGGCATGTACCAGCGATGCCAGGCAGAACAGCAGGATTGGAAGGAGACGCATCACCGGACCTCCCCGGAGAGAAGCCCCGGAATTTCAGCTTAGGCCCGTGGCAGAGGACGGCTTGGAACTATTGGCGAACGGGGATGGGGAGCTAAGAACCTCGCGGCCTAAGCACTAGCCTGAGCCGGCTGTGTGGCTTAGGCCCAAGGGCGAACCAGCGTTGCAGGAGAGCGAGTCAGCCGCGGTCCCTCTGCGCCTGATGCAGTTTGCTCACCAGTTCAGCCTCCGCGGTTGTCAAGCCGCAGGCGTGTGTGAGATCGGCGACGCTGGCACCCAGACCGACGAGGCGTGCCGCCTGGGTGAAGGAAAGGCTAGTGGGATCGCGCTGCTCGATCTGGTTGAGTTTGTCCGGCAGGGGCGCAACCACCTGGCGTAACTCATGGAGCTCCTCGCCCATGCGGATGCTGCCGCTGAGGTAGGCATCCAGTCGCTTGGAAAGCTCTTTGATCCGCAGGTCACGAAGCGCATCGCGCCGGGCCTGCGCTTCGACCTCGAGGCGAAAGCGCTTGGCAAGCCACAGGCAAGCGCCGGCCAGAGCGGCGCAGGCCACCCCCAGCACTGCCAGCGCTATCCAGATCAACTCAAATACTCTCCAGTTCCGACCACTCTTCCTCGCTCATCATTTTGTCCAACTCGACGAGAATGAGCAGTTCGCCGTTCTTGTTGCAGACGCCCTGAATGAACTTGGCGGACTCATCGTTGCCCACGTTTGGCGCGGTTTCGATTTCCGATTGGCGCAGGTAAACCACCTCGGCAACGCTATCGACGAGGATGCCGACGACCTGCTTGTCCGCCTCGATGATCACGATGCGCGTGTTATCCGTCACCGGAGCCGGGCCGAGGCCGAAGCGCTGACGAGTATCGATCACGGTCACCACGTTACCGCGCAGGTTGATGATGCCCAGAACGTAGCTCGGCGCCCCCGGCACCGGCGCGATTTCGGTGTAGCGCAGCACTTCCTGGACCTGCATCACGTTGATGCCATAGGTTTCGTTGTCCAGGCGGAAAGTCACCCACTGCAGAATGGGGTCTTCAGCACCTTGCGCGGACGTATTCTTCATGTTCCCTAGCCTCGTCTTGGGCTGCCCCCAGGCAGCGATCGCGGGTTCTGCCCGCTGTTATGCAAACGGGGCCCCATGCTGCACGGGGCCGCCTTTCAATTCAACGACATCTGTTTGACGGCGCCGCTGGCGATCAACTCAGCCAGGGCCGAAACATCCAGCAGCGCACACATATGCTCGATCACGGTGCCTGCCAGCCATGGACGCAGGCCGCGCTGGCTGCGCCATTTGATTTCACTCGGGTCCAGGCGAATCGACCGACTGACCTGGTGAACGGCCAGTCCCCACTCGTAACCCTGGACCGAAATCACATACTGCAGCCCTTCACGGAAGTCGTCGCGGTAACGCTCCGGCATCACCCAGCGCGCGGTATCCAGCACTTTCAGGTTGCCCGCCTGGCACGGAAGTATGCCCAGAAACCAGTCCGGCTGACCGAAGAGTGGCGTCAGCTCCTGACCTGCCAATGGGTAGATGGAGCCAAGCGAAACCAGCGGCACAGCCAGGGTCAAGCCGGCGACATCGAACAGCAGGCACTCGAAAGGCTCCTCGCCCCAGGCCGGCCGGCCCTCGGCATGCAGAATCGGGATATCAAGAAGCTGCGCGCTGGGAACACTGAGTTCGACGAGCGGTTCGACCCTCGTTTCGACCTGCTCGAAATGCCGAGCGTCTACGACGACCATTTGCGGCTCTGGCTCGGCTTCCGGCTCAACGACGACCTCCTGCTGAACCGGGACCTGTAGTTCGGAGACCGGTTCGGCAGTCACCATCCGGGGCATACGTGCATCACGCACCTGCTCCTCGAGGACGGCAGCCTCGAACTCTTCAAGGCTGATGCTTGCTTCCAGTTCAACCGAGGCCTCCTGCAGCAGTGCATCAAGATACGACTGCAGTGCCAGTTGCGGGCGTGTGGCGGTAGCAGTGGCGACGGTACGGCTCATGGCGAGAATCCAGCGGATTGATCTTGACTACCTATCGGCAGGCAATCGGCCTGACTTGAGTACCGCGGGTCGGCACAAGCACTCATTTCAAGCCACCTGGGCGGCCAGTTGCTGGCCCAGCAGATGCTTGAGCAAGGCGCGATAGGCAATTACGCCGCGACTGTTGTTGTCGTACTGGGATGGCGTCACCCCGGCGCGGCTGGCATCGCGCAGACGAGTGTCCACCGGGATGTAGGCTTGCCAAAGGTGATCGAGGTAGCTGTTGCGCAATAGTTTGAGCGTGTTCAGCGAGGCCTGGGTGCGCCGGTCGAAAAGCGTCGGCACGATGGTGAACGGCAGCGCCTGTTTGCGTGACCGGTTGACCATGGCCAAGGTGCTGACCATGCGTTCAAGCCCCTTCACCGCAAGGAACTCGGTCTGCACCGGAATTACCAGGTGCTGGCTGGCGGCCAGCGCATTGACCATCAGCACGCCAAGCAGCGGCGGGCTGTCGATGATGGCGTGGTCATACTCCTGCCACAGCTGCGCCAGACTCTTGGCCATCACCAGACCCAGCCCGTTCTGCCCCGGCGACTGGCGCTCCAGTGTAGCGAGGGCCGTGCTGGACGGCAGCAGGGCGATGCGTTCATGGCTGGTCGGCAGCAGCAATTCGCGCGGGAGGCCCGCAGGGACCCCGCCCTGATGCAGGAACAGATCGAAGCAGCTGTGCTCGAGGGCATCCGGATCGTGTCCGAAGTAACTGGTCATCGATCCATGGGGGTCGAGGTCGACAACGACCACCCGCTTGCCGGCATCTGCCAGCAGGCCCGCCAGAGCAATGGATGTGGTGGTCTTGCCGACTCCACCTTTTTGATTGGCTACTGCCCAGACTCTCATCGTTCTCATCCTCCCGGCCGGACCATAAAGGTGCCGAGAATCAGCACCCGCCTTTATGGGGCAGGTGACGGGGAATTGACGGCACCCTCTGCAGGGACCGGTGCTGCCGCAGGTGGTGCAGGTTGCGTGCCAGCCCTCTGCAAGGCGCTATCCACCTTGGCGTGGGCACTGCCGACGCCGCTCACGCTGCGCCGCACATCAAGATTGCGTGAAATCACCAGCACCACCCGCCGGTTGCGCGCCCGCCCTTCCGCCGTTGCATTGTCCGCTACCGGTTGGAACTCGCCATAGCCCACCGCCGCCAGGCGCCCAGCCGCAACACCCTTCATTGCCAGCATTCGCACGATGCTGGCTGCACGCGCCGTGGACAGTTCCCAGTTGGACGGGAAATGCGTCGTGCTGATGGGCAGGTTGTCGGTGAAGCCTTCGACATGCACCGGGTTGTCGTAGGGCGCCAGAATCCTGGCAACCCTCTCGACAAGGGCAAAGGCTGCATCGTTCGGGACCGCGTCGCCGCTAGGGAACAGCAGGCTCGAGTTCATCTCGATCTCAACCCACAGCTCATTGCCGCGCACGCTCAATTGGCCATCACGCATCAGGTCGCCAAAGGCATCCCGCATGCCCTGGGCAATCTCTTGCAGCGGGTCGGCGCTCGGGTTGTCGATCACGGCCTGGCTGTGTTCGCTTTCCTGCTCCGCCAGAGCCCGATCCGGCTCAGTGGTCCTCGTTTTCTCCTCGCCCACGGGGATGGGCTTTATCGAGTGGTCCTGCTGGCTGAACGCACCTACCAGGCTCTCAGAGAGGATCTTGTACTTGCCTTCGTTGATTGAGGAGATGGAGTACATCACCACGAAAAAAGCGAACAGCAAGGTGATGAAGTCCGCATAGGATACCAGCCAGCGCTCGTGATTCTCGTGTTCTTCCTGATGCCGCCTGCGCGCCATGACGAGCCCCCGTCAGTCCATGAAGCCTTGCAGCTTGAGTTCGATCGAGCGCGGGTTCTCGCCTTCGGCGATGGAGAGAATGCCCTCCAGCAGCATCTCGCGGAAACGCGACTGGCGAATGGCAATGGACTTGAGCTTGTTGCCGACCGGCAACAGCAGCAGGTTGGCGAAACCGACACCATAGATGGTGGCGACGAAGGCGACGGCAATGCCGTTGCCGAGCTGGCTCGGGTCGGCGAGATTGCCCATCACATGGATCAGCCCCATGACCGCACCGAGGATACCGATGGTAGGCGCGTAGCCGCCCATGCTCTCGAATACCTTGGCGGCCTGCAGGTCGCGGCCCTCCTGGGTGAACAGATCGACTTCGAGGATGGTACGGATCGACTCCGGCTCGGTACCGTCCACCAGCAGTTGCAGGCCTTTGCGAGCAAACGCGTCGGGCTCGCTGTCGGCTGCCGTCTCAAGGCCAAGGAGCCCCTCCTTGCGCGCGGTCAGGCTCCAGTTCACGACCCGATTGATTCCACCGGGCAGATCGACACGCGGAGGAAGGAGAATCCAGCGAATAATCGTCAGGGCGCGTTTGAAGACGCTGATCGGCGTCTGCAGAAACGCCGCGGCCAGGGTGCCACCCAGCACGATCAGCGCTGCCGGGCCATTGAGCAAAGCCGATACATGGCCACCTTCGAGGTAATTACCGCCAATGATGGCGACAAGTGCCAGGATTACCCCGATAAGGCTGAGAACATCCATTAGCTGAAGGCCTCCATCACATGCAGGCCTCGACCAGGTGGCGACCAATTTCGTCCAGGCCATAGACGGCATCGGCGAGGTTGGCCTTCACCACCGCCATGGGCATGCCGTAGATCACGCAACTGGCCTCGTCCTGCACCCAGACCTGGCTACCGCCCTGCTTGAGCAGGCGCGCGCCTTCGCGACCGTCAGCGCCCATGCCGGTCAGCACGACGGCCAGTACCTTGTCGTTGTAGGACTTGGCAGCAGAGCCGAAGGTGATGTCCACGCAGGGTTTGTAGTTGAGGCGCTCGTCGCCAGGCAGAATGCGCACCACGCCACGTGCGTCCACCATCATCTGCTTGCCACCCGGGGCCAACAGCGCCAGGCCGGGGCGCAGTACGTCACCGTCTTCGGCTTCCTTGACCGATATCCGGCAGAGCTTGTCCAGACGCTCGGCAAAGGCCTTGGTGAAAGCAGCCGGCATATGCTGGATCAGCACCAGAGGCGCCGGAAAACTGGCGGGCAACTGGGTCAGCACCCGCTGCAAGGCTACCGGGCCACCGGTCGAAGTACCGATGGCCACCAACCGGTAGGCCTTACGCTTTGGGGCAGGCGAGTTCGACAAGGGTGCAGGCGCCGGGGCGGGCACTGCTGCGGGGCGAACGGCAGTGCCGGCACCAGGGCTCGACGCAACTTGCGGCGCGGAAGAACTGAGGGCACTGAAGCGGCGATTGCTGCGGGCAATGCTGTGCACCTTGTCGCAGAGCAACTGCTTGACCTTTTCCGGGCTGCGCGAGATGTCCTCGAAGTTCTTCGGCAGGAAGTCCACTGCGCCGGCATCCAGCGCATCGAGGGTGACCCGCGCGCCTTCGTGGGTCAGCGAGGAGAACATCAACACCGGAGTCGGGCAACGCTGCATGATATGCCGAACCGCGGTGATGCCGTCCATCATCGGCATTTCGTAGTCCATCGTGATGACGTCCGGCTTGAGCGCCAGCGCCTGGTCGATGGCTTCGCGACCGTTGGTGGCGGTCCCCACCACCTGGATGTTCGGGTCCGAGGAAAGGATTTCCGATACGCGGCGGCGGAAGAAACCGGAGTCGTCCACCACCAAAACCTTGACTGCCATAACAGAAAGCTCCTAGCGGGCGGCCACTCCCGGCCGCCCAGAATCAGCCGCGGCGCGCGTAATGCTTGAGCATGCTCGGCACATCGAGAATCAGTGCGATGCGACCGTCGCCGGTGATAGTCGCTCCGGACATGCCCGGCGTCCCCTGGAGCATCTTGCCCAGCGGCTTGATCACCACCTCTTCCTGACCAACCAGTTGGTCGACCACGAAGCCGATGCGCTGCGTACCCACCGAGAGGATCACCACATGGCCCTCGCCCTGCTCCTCATGGGTGGCATCACGCACCAGCCAGCGCTTGAGGTAGAACAGCGGCAATGCCTTGTCGCGCACGATCACCACTTCCTGGCCATCCACCACGTTGGTGCGCGACAGGTCGAGGTGGAAAATCTCGTTGACGTTGACCAGTGGGAACGCGAACGCCTGGTTCCCCAGCATGACCATCAGGGTCGGCATGATCGCCAGGGTCAACGGGACCTTGATGACGATCTTCGAGCCCAAGCCCTTCTGCGAGAAGACGTTCACAGTGCCATTGAGCTGGGAAATCTTGGTCTTGACCACGTCCATGCCGACACCACGACCGGAGACGTCGGAAATCTCGCTCTTGGTCGAGAAGCCCGGCGCGAAGATCAGGTTGTAGCATTCCAGTTCGGTCAGACGCTCGGCAGCGTCCTTGTCCAGCAGCCCTTTCTCCACCGCCTTGGCACGCAGGACGCTCGCATCCATGCCTTTGCCGTCGTCGGTAATCATCAACAGGATGTGGTCACCCTCCTGCTCGGCGGACAGTACGACACGTCCGGTACGCGGCTTGCCGGCGGCCTCGCGCTCTTCGGGGGGCTCGATGCCGTGGTCGACTGCGTTGCGCACCAGGTGTACCAGAGGGTCGGCCAGCGCCTCGACCAGATTCTTGTCGAGGTCGGTCTCCTCGCCCACCAGTTCGAGGTTGATTTCCTTCTTCAGGTTGCGTGCCAGGTCGCGGACCAGGCGCGGGAAGCGTCCGAAAACCTTCTTGATCGGCTGCATGCGGGTCTTCATGACCGCGGTTTGCAGGTCGGCCGTCACCACATCCAGATTAGACACGGCCTTGGCCATGGACTCGTCGCCACTGTTGAGCCCCAGGCGCACCAGGCGGTTACGCACCAGCACCAGCTCGCCGACCATGTTCATGATCTCGTCGAGCCGTGCGGTGTCGACTCGCACCGTAGTTTCAGCCTCACTGACCGCCGCCCCGCCGCTGGCTGCGGCCGGCGCCACCTGACGAGCCGCCGGCTCGGTGGGCTTGGCGACGGGCTTGGGTGCGGGAGCAACAGCAGGCTTGCCAGGAGCGACGACAACTGCAGTGGCGGTATCTTCGACCGCACCAGTGAACTTGCCCTTGCCGTGTAGCTGATCGAGCAGGCTCTCGAACTCATCGTCGGTGATATGTTCGCCGCCCGCCGGGTTGGCAGCCGGCACGACCGGCGTTTCGAGCGGGGTAACGATGGGTTCGGCAGCGCCGTTGAACTTGCCTTTGCCGTGCAGCTGGTCGAGCAGCGCCTCGAACTCATCGTCAGTGATTTCTTCACTGGCACCCGCCGGCGGGGCTGCGACCACCGTAGCGTTCACGGACACGGCAGCAGGCTCGGTGGAGCCCACGAACTTGCCCTTGCCGTGCAACTGGTCCAGCAGAGCCTCGAACTCGTCGTCGGTGATTTCGTCCCCGGCGGCCGGCTGAACCGGATCGGATTCAGGCTCGGCAACAGCGGCCCCGCCCAGGGCCTCGAGCAACTGCTCGAACTCGCTGTCGGTGATATCGGCGGAAGCCGCAGACACCTCGGCAGCGGGGCTGGGCGCGACCAGCGGAGCCGTCGCGTCACCACCCGGCTCGGCTAGACGTGCCAGCGCGGCCAACAGCGCTGGAGTCGCTGGAACCAGGTCGCTGCGTTCACGGACCTGGCTGAACATCTCGTTGACTGTATCCAGTGCCTGCAGGACCACGTCCATCAACTCCGCATCCACGCGGCGTTCGCCCTTGCGCAGGATGTCGAAGACGTTCTCGGCAATGTGGCAGCACTCCACCAGCGCGTTTAGCTGGAGGAAGCCAGCGCCGCCCTTGACCGTGTGGAACCCACGAAAAATCGCATTGAGCAGGTCCATATCGTCCGGGCGGCTTTCCAGCTCGACCAGCTGCTCGGACAGTTGCTCCAATATCTCGCCGGCCTCAACCAGGAAGTCCTGGAGGATTTCTTCATCGGCGTCGAAGCTCATATGAGCGCTCCCTAAAAGCCCAGGCTGGATAGCAGATCATCGACGTCGTCCTGACCGGACACCACGTCTTCACGTTTATCGGCATTGATCTGCGGACCTTCACCCCTGGAAGGATTTTTTTCTTTTTCGAGTTCGGCGCGCAGCGCGGCATGGTCGTGCTGGATGCCCGCGTAGCGATCCACCTGACTGGCCATCAACACGAGCTTGACCAGGTTGCTCTCCACTTCAGTGACCAACTGCGTCACGCGCTTGATCACCTGGCCGGTGAGGTCCTGGTAGTCCTGTGCCAGCAGGATATCGTTGAGCTTGCCGGACAGAGTGCCGGTATCCCGCTGGCTGCGGGTAAGGAATTGCTCGATGCGACGGGCCAACTCGCGGAAGCCGTCAGCGCCAATTTCCCGACGCATGAAACGCCCCCACTCCTCGCCCAATTGCTGCGCCTCGTCGCTCAGTCCACCCAGCAGCGGCGTGCTCTCCTCCACCAGGTCCATGGTGCGGTTGGCGGCACGCTCGGTCATCTGCACCACGTAGGAAAGACGGTCCGTCGCATCCGCGATCTGCGACATCTCGGTGGCGAGGGGCAGCTTGGGGTCGATCTGGAAATTGACGATGGCGTTATGCAGTTCGCGGGTGAGCTTGCCGACTTCCTGGTAGAGGCCGCGATCACGGACCTGGTTGAGCTCCTGGATGAGCTGTACTGCATCGGTGAAATTGCCTCGCTCGAGACTATCCACCAATTCCCGCGCACGGTCTTTCAGGGTCGACTCGAAGTCTCCCAGCATTGCTTGATTCTGGTCCATGGCACCCTCGCGGCTGGCACTAGCCACTGACCCGTTCGAAAATCTTCTCGATCTTTTCCTTCAATACCTGAGCAGTGAAGGGCTTGACGACGTAGCCGTTCACGCCGGCCTGGGCCGCTTCGATGATCTGGTCGCGCTTGGCTTCAGCGGTGACCATCAGCACGGGCAAGTGCTTCAGGCGGTCATCGGCGCGCACCGCGCGCAGCAGATCGATGCCGGTCATGCCGGGCATGTTCCAGTCGGTCACGAGGAAATCGAAATTACCGCTGTGCAGCATCGGCAACGCCGTGGTGCCGTCGTCGGCCTCGGCGGTATTGGTGAAGCCCAAGTCGCGCAAGAGGTTCTTGATGATGCGTCTCATCGTCGAGAAATCGTCAACGATGAGGATTTTCATGTTCTTGTCCAAGTCGACCTCCGTACAGTCTTAAACGCCCCTCTTCCGGGTGCGTCATTCAATCGTCAAACCGGTACGCCATTCAGCGCGCGCGCCAATCGCCGAGCCGGGCACGCAGGCGTGCTGCGCACTGGCTGTGCAACTGACTGACTCGCGATTCGCTTACCCCAAGCACTTCACCGATTTCCTTCAGGTTCAGCTCTTCGTCGTAATACAACGCCAGAACCAGGCGTTCGCGCTCCGGCAGGTGCGCGATGGCATCGGCCAGCGCGGCCTGGAAACGTTCTTCTTCCAAGTCATGCGAAGGTTCGAGTTGGGTGACACCGGTGTCCTCGGGTAACCCGCCGTGCTCGCCGTCCTGCAACAGGTCGTCGAAGCTGAACAAACGGCTGCCCAAGGTGTCGCTCAGGATGCCGTAGTAGTCATCGAGACTCAATCCAAGTTCGGCAGCGACTTCCTGATCTTTGGCATCACGCCCCGTCCGCGCCTCGATAGTGCGAATGGCGTCGCTGACCATGCGCGTGTTGCGGTGGACCGAGCGCGGAGCCCAATCCCCCTTGCGCACTTCGTCCAGCATCGCGCCTCGAATCCGGATACCGGCGTAGGTCTCGAAACTCGCCCCCTTGCCGCCGTCGTACTTCTTCGAGGCCTCCAACAGGCCGATCATCCCGGCCTGCATGAGATCTTCCACCTGCACGCTGGCCGGCAGACGCGCCAGCAAGTGATAGGCGATGCGCTTGACCAGCGGGGCATAGCGTTCGATCAACTGGTGCTGCGAGTCCCGCGCCTGAGTCTTGCTGTACATACGCAGTCCGCTCGCTGGTGTCATACGGGAGAATCCGCAGCGGGCTGTCTGAGCAAGCGCTCGACAAAGAACTCAAGGTGGCCGCGCGGGTTCGCCGGCAGCGGCCAGCTGTCGACCTTCTGCGCAATCGCCTTGAATGCCAGGGAACACTTGGAGCGCGGGAACGCCTCGTAGACGGCTCGCTGCTTCTGCACGGCCTTGCGCACCGATTCGTCGTAGGGAATCGCCCCCACATACTGCAGGGCGACGTCGAGGAAGCGGTCGGTGACCTTGGTCAGCTTGGCGAACAGGTTGCGGCCTTCCTGGGGGCTGTGAGCCATGTTGGCCAACACCCGGAAACGATTCATGCCGTAATCGCGGTTGAGCAACTTGATCAGCGCGTAGGCGTCGGTGATGGACGTGGGTTCGTCACAGACGACCACGATCACTTCCTGCGCGGCACGAACGAAGCTCACGACCGAGTCGCCAATGCCGGCGGCAGTATCGATGACCAGCACGTCGAGGTTGTCGCTGATATCGCTGAAGGCCTGGATCAGCCCGGCATGTTGCATCGACGAAAGGTGCACCATGCTCTGGGTGCCCGAAGCCGCCGGCACGATGCGGATACCGCCGGGGCCTTGAAGGAGCACGTCACGCAGATCGCACTCGCCATTGATGACATCGGCCAAGGTGCGCTTGGCCGAGAGACCGAGGAGGACGTCGACGTTGGCCAGGCCGAGGTCGGCGTCCAGCAACATGACCCGGCGGCCTAGCTCGGCCAGCGCCAGGGAAAGGTTCACCGACACATTGGTCTTGCCGACGCCACCTTTGCCGCCGGTCACCGCGATCACCTGTACGGGATGCATATTACCCATTTCAAACACCTTGTTAGGGACTGGGCCACTTGGCTGTCTAGGACTGCCCGATACGAGCAGCTCAGGATTCTTCAACCGACACGTCTCGCCGGATTCTGGTAAAGGCCGGCGAACATATCTGCCATGGCTTCTTCGCTCGGGTCTTCCGGCGCCTGGAGACTGACGGCGCGGCTCACCAGTTGGTGGCTGCGCGGAACCTGCAGATCATCCGGAATTCGAGGCCCGTCAGCCAGATAGGCTACCGGGAGATGCTGGCCGATGGCCAGCCCCAAAACCTCGCCCAGGCTTGCCGACTCATCCAGCTTGGTCAGGATGCAGCCGGACAGGCCACAACGCTTGTAGCTGTGGTAAGCGGCCTTGAGCACCTGGCTCTGGCTAGTGGCAGCCAGCACCAGATAATTTCTGGCATTCACACCACGGCTGGCCAGTGCTTCGAGCTGCATGGCCAAGGCCGGATCGTTGGCCGGCAGGCCGGCGGTATCGATCAGCACGACACGTTTGCGCGCCAACGGTGCGAGCGCCTGAGTCAGGGACTGACCGGGATCGACCAGGGTTACCGGGACGTTGAGAATACGCCCCAGGGTCTTCAACTGTTCCTGGGCGCCGATGCGGTAACTGTCCATGCTGACCAGGGCAATGCTCTGGGCACCGTACTTCAGCACGTAACGCGCAGCGAGCTTTGCCAGGGTGGTGGTCTTGCCCACGCCGGCAGGGCCGACCAGGGCAATCACGCCGCCCTCTTCCAACGGCTCGTTCTGCGGCGTGCGAATCGAGTGGGCCAGATGGGCCAGCAGCATGCGCCAGGCCTGCCGCGGTTCCTGGACGTTACCGACCTTCTCCAGCAGCGTGCGCGCCAGCTCGGCCGGCAACCCCATGCGCTGCAGACGACGCCAGAGACCGGCCTGCTGCGGACGGCGATTCTGCATTTGCCCCCAGGCGATGGAACCGAGCTGGACTTCGATGAGTTCGCGCAGGCCGTTCAGTTCGGAACGCATGGCATCCAGCGCAACATGGTCGAGCGCCGTAATAGCGGGCTCGGCTGGCGCCATGGCCGTCGGGATGGCGCGTGGGCGACTCAGTGCAGCCGCCAGGGCCGATTCCGGCAGTTCCGGCTCGATGGCCACCAGCGGCTCGCCGGCGAATAATTGACGGTCCTTGCCAGCATCAGCCTGGGCGCGCGTGGTCAGTTCGGCCTGGGCTTCGGCAATACGGGTCTGGGTCTTGCGTAGCTCGGCTTCAAGGGCCGGATTAGGCTTGCTCGGAGCGGCAGCAGGCAGGGGGTAGTCCAACGCAGCGGTCAGCTCGACACCACCGGCAACCCGGCGGTTGCCGATGATGGCTGCATCAGCGCCCAGCTCATCACGCACCAATTTCATGGCCTGACGCATATCGGCGGCGAAGAAGCGTTTGACCTGCATGGTCCTTGACCTCGGTTAGTTCTGGCCCACAGTCGCGACTATGGTGACCTGCTTGTTGTCCGGTATTTCCTGGTAGGCCAGCACGTACATGGTTGGCACGGCGAGCCTGGCAAAGCGCGACATCATCGCCCGGATCGGCCCGGCCACCAGCAGGATCGCCTGCTTGCCGAGCATTTCCTGGCGCTGCGCCGCTTCCACCAGGGAACGTTGCAGCTTTTCAGCCATGCCAGGTTCGAGGAGAACGCCATCTTCCGAACCCTGACCAGCCTTCTGCAGACTGTTCAGCAATATCTGTTCCAACCTTGGCTCCAGGGTGATCACAGGCAGCTCGGGCTCTAGTCCCACAATGCTTTGCACGATTGCGCGAGACAGCGACACACGCACTGCCGCAACCAGCGCGGCGGGATCTTGACTCTTGGGCGCGACGTTAGCGATGGCCTCGGCGATGGTACGGATGTCGCGTACCGGCACCTGCTCCTGCAGCAGCGCCTGCAAAACCTTCAGCAAGGTCGACAGCGATACCATGCCCGGCACCAGCTCTTCCGCCAGCCGCGGCGAGCTCTTGGCCAGTAGCTGCATCAGCTGCTGCACCTCTTCGTGGCCGAGCAGTTCGTGGGCATGCTTGTGCAGTACCTGGTTGAGGTGCGTCGCGACCACGGTGCTGGCGTCCACCACCGTGTAGCCGAGCGACTGTGCCTGGTCGCGCTGGCTGGCGTCGATCCACACCGCTTCCAGGCCGAACGCCGGATCCTTGGCGGCCACGCCATTGAGGGTGCCGAACACCTGGCCGGGATTGATCGCCAATTCTCGGTCCGGATAGACCTCGGCCTCGGCCACGCTGACCCCCATCAGGGTCAGGCGATAGGCGTTGGGCAACAGATCGAGGTTGTCGCGGATGTGTACCGAGGGCATGAGGAAGCCCATTTCCTGGGAGAGCTTCTTGCGCACGCCCTTGATCCGCGCCAGGAGCTGGCCACCCTGGTTGCGGTCCACCAGAGGAATCAGGCGATACCCCACTTCCAGGCCCACCAGGTCAACGGGAGTGACGTCGTCCCAGCCCAGCTCCTTGGTTTCCTGGGCGCGCTGGGCAGGCAGCAGCTCCTGCTGGCGTTTCTCCTCTTGCACGGCCTCTTCTTCGACCTTCTTCTGCTTCTGCCAGATCCACCAGGCACCGCCTGCGGCCACCAGGCCAAGGCCGATGAAGGACACGTGAGGCATGCCCGGCACCAGGCCCATGGCGATCAGGATCGCGGCCGACACGGCCAGGGCCTTGGGCGAGGCGAACATCTGCCGATTGACCTGCTGCCCCATGTCCTCCGAGGTGGAGACTCGAGTCACCATGATGGCCGCGGCGGTGGACAGCAGCAGCGAGGGAATTTGTGCGACCAGGCCATCACCTATGGTCAACAGCGAATAGATGCGACCAGCGTCGGCGAAGCTCATGCCGTGCTGGGCCATCCCGATGGCCATACCGCCGAGGAGGTTGATGAACAGGATCAGCAGGCCGGCAATGGCGTCGCCGCGAACGAACTTGCTGGCACCGTCCATGGAGCCGTAGAAGTCCGCCTCCTGGGAAACCTCGGTTCGGCGCTTCTTGGCCTCTCCCTGGTCGATCAGACCGGCGTTGAGGTCAGCATCGATGGCCATCTGCTTGCCAGGCATGGCGTCCAGGGTGAAGCGCGCACTGACCTCGGAGATCCGCCCGGCGCCCTTGGTGACCACGACGAAATTGATGATCATCAGGATCGCGAAGACCACCACACCGACCACGTAGTTACCGCCCACCACTACGTCACCAAAGGCCTGGATCACCTTGCCGGCCGCGTCATGGCCATCCTGGCCGTGGAGCAGCACCACGCGGGTGGAAGCCACGTTCAGCGCCAGACGCAGCAGGGTAGACACCAGCAGGATGGTGGGGAACACGGCGAAATCGAGCGGCCGCATGGCATAGACGCACACCAGCAGCACGACGATGGACAGGGCGATGTTGAAGGTGAAGAACACGTCGAGCAGGAAAGGCGGCACCGGCAACGTCATCATGCCCAGCATCACCAGCACCAGCAGCGGCACCCCAAGGTTACCGCGCCCCATGCCCACCAGGTTGGTGCGGACATTGCCGATCAGTTGCGTACGATCCACTGCTGCTCCCCTACCCCATCACGGATTGGCGCTCCGCCCATCCAATCTTTTGACACAAGACTCGGTCATCAGCGGGCCTCTGCAAGAAGCCTTCCAACTTGGGTAAGGGATTGTTTTTTCGGGGTTTCAGGCGAGAAAGTTCTGCCAGGACTGCCGTGGGAGCGGATTCGTTCGTGGATGCACACCGAAAGCCTGCTTTTCATGCTCCCCCAAGCTCGGCATCCCTCACCCCCGGCCCCTTTCCCAGAGGGAGAGGGAGTTATCCGTGCCGCTTTCCGGGGTTCACTCGTCCCGCCGCAAATCCGGCGGGATCGGCAGGTCGTTGAGCGGTGCCGGGCGCTTGCCCCGTCCGGCACGGAACTGCTTGAGCTGGTAGACGTAAGCGAGCACCTGGGCGACCGCGAGGTAAAGCCCAGCGGGGATTTCCTGGTCCAGTTCAGTGGAGTAGTAAACCGCCCGCGCCAGCGCCGGAGACTCCAGCACCATCACTTTGTTCTCCTGGGCGATCTCGCGGATCTTCAGCGCCGTGAAGTCACCGCCCTTGGCCAACAGCATTGGCGCCCCGCCCTTCTCGGCGTCGTACTTCAGCGCCACGGCAAAGTGCGTAGGGTTGGTGATGACCACATCGGCCTGCGGTATGGCAGCCATCATGCGGCGTTCGGCCATCTCGCGCTGCATGCGACGGATGCGCGACTTGACCTCGGGTTTACCCTCGGAATCCTTGTACTCATCGCGCACTTCCTGCTTGGTCATCATCAGCTTCTGCTTGTTGCTCCAGAGCTGGAAGGGCACATCCACGGCAGCGATCAGGATCAACCCGCAGGCCAGCCAGACCGCGCTCCAACCCACCACCTGGACACTGTGCAGGATGGCCATGTCCAGTGGCTCATGGGCAATGGCCAGTAGGTCATCGCGGTCCGCATTGAGCACCGCGAGCGCCACCAGCAGGATCACCGCGAACTTGGCCAGCGCCTTGAGCAGTTCGACCAGGGCATGGGTGGAAAACATGCGCTTGAGACCGGCTAGCGGGTTCATCCGGCTGAACTTGGGCGCCATCGCCTGCCCCGAGAAAAGCCAGCCCCCCAGCGCCATCGGTCCCGCAATGGAAACGATCAGCAAGGTGGCCAACAGGGGCAACACGGCGTCCAGGGCCATCTTCCCTGACGCCAGCAACCAGATGCCCATGCTCCGCTCATCCAGCAGCACCTCGCGCGACAGGGCGAAGTTGGCCTGCATCATTTGCATCAACGAACTCGCCATGCTGCCGCCGGAGGCCAGCAGCCCTCCAGCCCCGCCCAAGGTCACGGCCAGCGTATTCAGCTCGCGGGAGCGAGCAATCTGCCCTTTCTCCCGGGCCTCTTGCTGGCGTTTCGCCGTGGGCTCTTCACTCTTGTCCGCTCCGCTCTCACTTTCCGCCATGGAGCCCCCCGACCACAGGCCTGGAACACGTCAGCAGGATCATCAACGCGCCCTCACCAACTCGCGCAGCAACTGCAGCGCGTCGCTGGCCAGAACCTGGTACTGCGCCAGGATGTCGGCCATGCCGATCCAGACGATCACCAAGCCGAGGGCCAGGGTCAGCGGGAAACCGATCGAGAAGATATTCAGCTGCGGCGCGGCGCGAGTCATCACGCCGAAGGCGACGTTGACCACCAGCAACGCGGTGATCGCCGGCAGCGACAGCAACAACCCCGCCCCCATCACCCAGCCGAGCTTGCCGGCCACTTCCCAGTAATGCGCGGCCATCAGCCCCCCGCCCACCGGCAAGGTGACGAAGCTCTCCGCCAGCACCTCGAAGACCACCAGGTGGCCATTCATGGCGAGGAAAAGCAGCGTCACCAGCATCAGGTAGAACTGCCCGAGCACCGGCACCGAGACGCCATTGGTGGGGTCGACCATGGAAGCGAAGCCCAGGCCCATCTGCATCGAGATAATCTGCCCGGCCACCACGAAGGCATGGAAGAACAGCTGGAGGACGAAGCCGAGCAAGGCGCCGATCAGCACCTGCTCACCAATCAGCAGCAGCGTGCGTAGGTTCAACGCATCGACTGCCGGCATCGGCGGCAAGGCAGGCACCAGCACTACTGCAATTGCCGCCGCCAGGTAGAGGCGCACCCGCATCGGCACCAGCTGCGTGCCGATCACCGGCATGGTCATCAGCAAGGCTGCGGTGCGAAACAGCGGCAGGAGGAAACTCCCCACCCAGCCGCCGATCTGCGCATCGCTGAGCTCAAGCATGGCTCAACCAATCAGCATCGGGATGTTCTGATAGAGCGTCTGGATGTACTCCATCAGTTGGCGGGTCAGCCAGGGGCCCGCCCAGATCAGCGTCAGCAGCATCACGATGAGACGCGGCAGGAAGCTCAGGGTCTGCTCGTTGATCTGGGTGGCAGCCTGGAACATCGCCACAATCAGGCCCACCACCAGGCTCGGCACCACCAGGATGCCGACGATCAGGCAGGTTAGCCACAGCGCTTCACGGAACAGGTCGACGGCCACTTCAGGTGTCATGCGCCCCCCTATACGCCGCCGAAGCTTCCGGCGAGTGTGCCGATGATCAACGCCCAGCCATCCACCAGCACGAACAGCATGATCTTGAACGGCAAGGAAATGATCAGCGGCGAGAGCATCATCATACCCATGGCCATCAGCACGCTCGCCACGACCAGGTCGATGATCAGGAAAGGGATGAAGATCATGAAGCCGATCTGGAACGCAGTCTTCAGCTCGGAGGTGACGAAAGCTGGCACCAGGATGGTCAGGGGGGCGGCGTCCGGACTGGGAATGTCGGTGCGCTTGGAAAGCCGCATGAAGAGTTCCAGGTCGCTGGCGCGGGTCTGCGCCAGCATGAAGTTCTTGATCGGTACCTCGGCCTTGGTGATCGCCTCCTGCGCGGGCATCTGCTCGTTCAGGTAGGGCTGCAGTGCGTCGCGGTTCACCTGGTCGAACACCGGCGCCATGACGAACATCGTCAGGAACAGCGCCAGGCCAATGAGAATCTGGTTTGACGGCGTCTGCTGCAAGCCAAGCGCCTGGCGCAGGATGGAGAAGACGATGATGATCCGCGTGAAGCTGGTCATCAGCATGACGAACGCCGGAATGAAGCTCAGCGCCGTCATGATCAGCAGGATCTGCAAGCTGACCGAGTACTCCTGCTGACCTTCGGCGTTTGTGCTCAACGTGATGGCCGGAAGCGACAGCGGATTGTCGGCGCCAAGGGCCAGTGGCGCAGCCAGCACCAGCAGGCACGCCATGAGGATGCGGTGCAAAGCCATCAGTGCTTGTCCTTGCCGAGCAGTTCCATGAGTCGTTGGGCGAACTCCGGACTGGCCGCTTGGCTATCCGGAACCTGCACCGGCTCCTTGAGCACGTGCAGGGGTGTGATGCTTCCGGTGCTGAGGCCAAGAAGAATCTGCTCGGAACCAACCTGCACCAGCACCAGCCGATCGCGTGGGCCGAGGGACTGGCTCGACACCAGCTTGATAACCTGCCCGCCGCGCGGACTGAGCTGCTGGACGCGGCGCAGCAACCAAGCGAGCAGGAAGATCAGCCCCACCACCAGCAGCAGGCCAAGCGCCAATTGCCCCAATTGGGCCGCCATGCCGCTGCCGGCAACGGGCGCGACGGCCGCCGGCTCTGCAGCAAGCGCACTCAAGGGCAGCAGGGCGAGCCCCGCAACGATATGACGATGCATGGTGTCAGCGCAGCTTCTTGATGCGTTCGCTCGGGCTGATCACATCAGTCAGCCGAATACCGAACTTCTCATTGACCACCACTACCTCACCATGGGCGATCAGAGTGCCATTGACCAACACATCCAGCGGCTCGCCGGCCAGGCGATCGAGCTCGATCACCGAGCCCTGGTTGAGCTGCAGCAGGTTGCGAATGGTGATGTCGGTATTGCCCACTTCCATGGAAATGGACACCGGGATGTCGAGAATCACATCCAGGTTCGGACCGTCCAGCGTCACCAGCCCGCCAGCGGCCTTGGGCCCGCTGCCGAACTCTTCCATCGGCGCTCGCGGCGAACTCGGTGCGGCAGCACCCTGGTTCATCAGGGCATCGATGTCGTCCTGGCTGGCATCGCCGGCTTCGGCCAGTGCCGCAGCCCACTCGTCGGCCAGGGCCTGTTCCTCAGGGGTGGTGGTGCCCATGTCGCTTGCCATCGGTTGACCTCGTCTGGCTCTTGATTCGTTGGCAGCGTCGCTATCAGCGCTGACGCTCTATGGGATCGAGGATCTGCAAGGACAAGTTGCCCTTGTGCGATCCCAACTTGGCCTTGAAGGCCGGCACACCGTTGGCGCGCATGATGATGTGTTCAGGCATCTCGACCGGAATCACGTCGCCCGGCTGCATGTGCAGGATGTCGCGCAGCTTGAGCTGGCGGCGCACCACGGTAGCGGCTACCGGCACGCTGACATCGAGGATGTCCTCGCGCAGGGCCTTGATCCAGCGCTCGTCCTGGTCGTCGACGTCGGACTGGAAGCCGGCATCGAGCATCTCGCGGATCGGTTCGATCATCGAATAGGGCATGGTGACGTGCAGGTCGCCGCCGCCGCCATCCAGTTCGATGTGGAAGGTAGACACCACCACCACTTCGCTGGGGCTGACGATGTTGGCCAGCGCCGGGTTCACCTCGGAATTGATGTATTCGAAGTTCACATCCAACACGGCATGCCACGCTTCAGCCAGATCAACGAAAGCCTGGTCCAGCACCATGCGCACCACGCGCAGCTCGGTAGGGGTGAACTCACGCCCCTCGATCTTGGCGTGGCGTCCGTCGCCGCCGAAGAAATTGTCCACCAGCTTGAACACCAGCTTGGCATCGAGGATGAACAGTGTCGTGCCGCGCAGCGGCTTCATCTTCACCAGATTGAGGCTGGTCGGCACGTAGAGCGAATGCACGTACTCGCCGAACTTCATCACTTGCACGCCGCCCACCGCCACATCCGCCGAGCGGCGCAACAGGTTGAACATGCTGATGCGGGTGTATCGGGCGAAACGCTCGTTGATCATCTCCAGGGTCGGCATACGCCCCCGGACGATGCGATCCTGGCTGGTCAGGTCGTAGCTTTTGATACTGCCAGGTTCGGCCTCGGACTCGGTTTCCACCAGGCCATCGTCGACGCCGTGCAACAGCGCATCGATTTCATCCTGGGACAGCAGGTCTTGAACAGCCATGGTTGCACCTTGCCTACTGCAATACGAAATTGGTGAAAAGTACTTGCTCGACGACCAGTTCGCCGATCTCCTTCTTGGCCAGTTCCTGGACAGTGGCAGTAGCCTGCTGACGCAGCATCTCCTTGCCAACCGGGGTGACCAGGGTGTCGAAGCTCTGGCTGGAGAAGAGCATGACGAGCTTGTTGCGCAGCAGCGGCATATGCACTTTCAGCGCGTCCAGCTGCGCCTGGTCGCGGGCCAGCAACGAAAGGCTGACCTGCATGTAGCGCTGCCGCCCGTTCTGCGAAAAGTTGACAACGAAGGCTGGAGCAAGGTCCTCGTAGATAGCCGGTTGCTTGCCTGGCGCCGCAGCCTCGGCCACCTCGTCCGTTGCGCTTTCGGCCTGCCGGTCGCCTCGACTGAGGAAGAACCAGGTCGCGCCGACCGAAAGGGATACCGCCAGAAGCAAGGCCACTGCAATCAGCAAGATCAGTTTCAGCCTGCTCTTGTCGCCCGCTGACGCGGCGGCTGCAGCCGGGGTCTTCGCGTTGTTCTTTGCCATGCCAATAATCCGTCACTTGGCGGGGTAGGACCCACCTTTTCAGGGTGATGAGCAAGTGTTATGCCAGCTCGCCAACCATTCGGACGGTGCCGCATCCACTCCAGGGCAGCGGATATACCAGTGTCGCCGCCAACTGTCACTCGGGAGCAAGGGGGAATTGGGAGATACGGGAGGTAAGAGCATGCCCGACGGCCCCGCCCCCTCTTCCCGAAGAGGAGAGGGGTGACACGCGCCTGAAGCTTTTTGTGCGTGCCGGCAACGTGGAGCCTGGCTGAAGGTAGAAACCAGTCTTTACCGGGGCCAACTCCCTTCGTTCTTTCAGAGAGAGGGCCATGGGATCAGGCGTAATAATCCACCAACCCACGCCCAGCACCCACACTGGCCGAGCGAATCTCGCTGACGCTCACTGATGGGTCTTCATCTCCCACACCACCGAAATCAGCACGCGCGCCGCCGCCACGCCGCTCGGCGTCACCGCCCTGCCCTTGCCAGCCGCGACCCAGCGACTGGTCGGAGACGCTCACGTCCAACTGGTTCATCCCCTGTTGGGCGAAGAGGTCGCGCAGACGATGCATTTGGCCTTCCAGGGCATCGCGGACACCCGCGTTCGGACTGGCGAAAGTCACCTGCGCCTGGTCCTGCGTCATGTGCACTCGTACCTCCAGACGACCCAACTCGGCGGGATCGAGCTGGATCTCTGCCGACTTCAGGTTTTGACTGGACAGCCACATGACGCGATCCACCACAGCCTCGCTCCATCCCCCTTGCTGGAGGGCGACAGGCTGCCCCGGTACCAGGTTCGGCGTGCGCTGCGCCTGGGCCACCGGCTGGCCGATAGCCTGGCTAAGCGCGCTGAGGCGACTGGCCAGGACCTCACTGCGGGCGTCGGAAGAGCTCTCGCCCAGAGCTTCGCCCAGGCCGCCGGAATGCTCGGCCACGGACAACTCGCCTTCCAGCTGAAGCTCACCGTCCTCCACTGGCTGATCCGCAAAAGCCGATAGCGCACTGGCGAACTCAGCGGAGGTGGCGGACTGCTGGTTGGTGCCCTGTACCTGCGGGGTTGACTGGGCCGATTGGGCGAGCTGTTCCATTGCCATTTTCACGGCAGGCCTGGTATCCGGTGAGACCTGCTCAGGAGCTTGGCTCGACTCGCCCAAGATCCTGGGAGTGGCACTGTCCGGCAGAGCGACTGTCGGCATGACGGGCAACCCCTCGAGCGCAGCACTGGACTGCTCCGGCGACACCTGGTCGGCCGCCACCACAGGCGACGCCGGACCGATTACCGATGCACCCGAGGCTGGCTGGGTCTCCGCTGCCTCGGATGGTAGCTGCTCGACCATCGCCATCAGCAGCATCGGGTCAATGACAGGCTCGCCCTGGACTTGCGGGTCATCGACTTCCTCGGCCGGCAAGGCATTGCCGCTTTCGGCAACACTCTCCGCACGGTCAGCCGCCTCGGCAACCGGCTGGCCAGCTTCGTCCGGCTGGCCCGTTTCGGCCGGTTCCTTGCACTCGGCAGCCGTGGCCTGACGCTCTTTCGCGTACATCCTGGCAAAGCTGGACGCCTCGCCGTTGTTGGCTTGCGCCGTCTTTTCCGGGGCTTTTGCAACCGGTGCTTTCGGCTTCACGTCAGGCGTGGCCTGAAGAAGCAGATTGGGGGCAACGGGCATGGGCACTCTCCGCTCGAGTTGGTTCGTGCCCGGGCTGTAGCAAGTGGCGGGCCAATTATTCAAAGCCGGCCGGAGAGCGGGTAACCAGCCAGTTCAGCGACTGCGCTCGTCATCCAGCAAGCGACTGACAATGGCAAACTCCTGCTCGATCGACTCGATCAGCGGAGGCGCTTCATCCAATTGCTCTTGCTTGGCGAGTTCCTCCAACCGCTTGCAGAGGCTTGCCAGTGGCAAAGCGCCCATGTTGCTGCAACTTCCCTTGAAGCTGTGAGCAGATAGACGCAAGGCCTGGGCATCACGCTGCTGGACCGCCTGATGAAACTGGCGCAGACGCTCGCCCGAATCAGCCATGAAGGTGTCCAGCAATACGGGAAATTCATCTTCCATGACTTCCTTCAGGGCGGCTAAGACAGCGTTGTCGAGATGAGTTTCTGACACTCAGTTCCCCCCCTTTCGAATCGGTGATCAACTTGTCTGACTGGGCCAGCGGAACTCGACGCAAACCCCGGAGCCGGACTCTGACGGGCCGCAGCGCGCCGCGAGCTGGCTGATCAAGGTCAGGCCACGGCCACAGAGGCTGTCCATCGAAGGTTGCCGGGCCAGGCTGCCGGCCAGGTCAAAACCCTTGCCGCTGTCCTCGACGCGGATGAGCAAGCGTCCGCCGCCCTTCTCTTGCGGAACAAGTTCGAGATGGAAGCGCACATAGCCTTGCTCAAGCCCCGCCAGACGCTCGCTGCGCTCTCGGTAATAGCGAGAGAAGCCTTCAGCATCGCGCTTGAGCGATGAATCCAGATCCAGCACCCCGTGCTCCAGGGCGTTGGAGTAAAGCTCGGCAAGTACGGTGTAGATAGCGCCCCCCTGCTCACGCAACCCCTGGACTTCCAGCAACAGCTGGAGCAGGAAGGGCAGCGGATTGAAGCGTTTCAGGGTCTGGGCACGGAACTCGAAACTGGCCGCCCAATCCAGCGGACTGGCCTGACCACTGTCGGTGAATGCCAGTTTGGCGCGCTCCACGGTCTCATCCAGGACGCACACTTCGATCATGCTGACGTCGTCCTGGGCCTGGCCGCGAAATGCGGTCAGGGCCTGCTGTATCTCCTCGAACAGCCTGTCGCCTTGGCGATTTGCGTCGAAAACCGCCTGCAGACGCTCATCACCGAACAGCTCATCGGCATCGTTGCGCGTCTCCAGCACGCCGTCGGAAACCAGCACAAGGCGATCCCCGGTTTCCACCGGATAGGTTTCGAACCGGGCGTCGAACGACGCCGGATCAAGCACTCCGAGCGGCAGGTGGCGAGATACCAGCGGCACCACTTCGCCGCTATCGGCACGTCGCAGGTGGCCATTGGGAAGACCGCCGTTCCAGACTTCGACTACTCGCCTATGAAAACTCAGATTCACCAGGGCCGCGCAGCAGAAGACGCCCACCGGCAGGATCCGCTTCAGCTTGGCGTTCATCTCCCGGAGGATGTCGACCAGGCCATAGCCCTTGGCGGTCATCCCGTAGAACACCTCGGCCAGGGGCATCGCGCCGATGGCTGCCGGCAGGCCATGGCCGGTGAAATCGCCCAGCAGCACATGCATGCCGCCGGATGGTTTGTAGGCGGCCAACAGCAGGTCACCATTGAACAAGGCGTACGGCGATTGCAGATAACGAATGTTCGGCGCGCTGAGGCAGCCGGTGTGCGCCACCTTGTCGAAGACCGCCTTGGCCACCCGCTGCTCGGTGAGCAGGTGTTCATTGTGCCGGGCGATCAGGTCGCGCTGTTGCAGCACCGTATCCTGGAGGCGACGCAGGCGGTCCAGGGCCTTGATCTTGGCTTCGAGTATCACCGGGTTGTAAGGCTTGGCGAGGAAGTCGTCGCCCCCCGCCTCCAGGCAGCGCACCAGGGCCTCATTTTCCGTCAGTGAGGTAAGGAAGATGATCGGCACCAGCGCATCCCCAGCCAGTTGCTTGATCCGCTTGGCCGCCTCGAAGCCGTCCATGACGGGCATCAGGGCATCCATCAGCACCAGCTGCGGTTGCTCCTGGCGGAACAGCGCGACCGCCTCCAGGCCATTGCTGGCGGCCAGGGCACGGTGGCCCTGGCGACTGACAATGGTGGAGAGCAACAAGCGATCAGCGGCGTTGTCCTCGGCAATCAGGATGGACAACGGCTGGGACATACGGACGAGTCCTCAGGCGATCTGGAAGAGTTGTTCGAAATTGGAGATGGCGAGGATCTTGCGAACGTCAGGGCTGCAGTTGGCCAGACGTATCTGGGCTCGGTCACCGCCGGCATGGTCACGCAGCAACAGCAGCATGCCCAGCGCAGAGCTATCCAGGTAGGTGGTGCCTTTCAGGTCTACGACATAGCGCGTGGGCGTGATGTTCACACGCTCATAGGCATCGCGGAATTCCTGGTGGGCGCCGAAATCGAAACGTCCCTGGATCGAGATGGTCAACTCCTGCCCATCGTCTGAGGGCATCGAGGTGATCGCCATGCAAAGCTCCTTGTTCAAGTTCGGTTTACGCGTGGAGAAGATTTAGCACCCACACCCAAGCAGGGCAACAACAAAGCGGTGCATGCCTGAAATTTAGGATTCTTTTGCACGTTCGGGAAACCCGAGGCGACCAGCCGTAGGGGGCGCAGACAGACCTGCTGCCTGCTTGGCGAATGAACTCGCCCCCCCCCACTGATTTCATGCGCCAAATGCTACTCCGCGCCGTGCTGCAGCAGCCGCTGCGCCAGCTCGTCAAGTAGCCTCTGCTCGCGCTTGTCCTCGGCCATTCGGGCCTCGTCGATGTAGCGCTGCACGAGTTTGCGCAGGCCTTCCAGCCGTGCATAACGTTCTTGCCAGGCCGCGCGGGCCTTGGTCAGGTTGTCCCGGTGCCAATTGACGCTCTGGCTCTGTTGGCCGATGGCCGATTCCAACTGCGAGAGGAAGCGCTGATAGTTCATCAGCCACTGGCCAGAGACACCCTTGCGCCCTTCGTCCAGCCATTGCTGCTGGTAGTCGGCGCGGTAGCGCTCGAGTTCGCCGAGTTTCATTTCCGCCTGGGTCAGCTGACCCTGGCAACGCCCGAGCATCCTGGCCGCCTCACGCTCAGCGCGCGCAGCCATCTCCACCACTGGCGCCAGGCGCGCCGCTCGAATTCGCGACATTCGTCATCAACCCAGCGGGGCGACGCCTAGGGTCGCGGCCAGGCGAGCGCTGCTCTGGGCCAGCCCCTCACTCTCATCAAGCGCCTGACGCAGGAATGCCGCCATGCCAGGCTGGCGCGCGATGGCCTGGTCGGTCTCAGGGTCCCCACCGACCACATAGGCACCGACGCTGATCAGGTCCCGGCTCTGCTGGTAACGCGACCACAGCTGCTTGAATCGCTGGGCCAGTTTCATGTGGTCGGCGCTGACCACCTGCGGCATGACCCGGCTGATGGACGCTTCGATATCGATGGCCGGGTAATGCCCTTCCTCCGCCAGCCGGCGCGACAGCACGAAGTGCCCGTCGAGCACGCCCCGTGCCGAGTCGGCGATAGGGTCCTGCTGATCGTCGCCTTCGGACAGCACGGTGTAGAACGCGGTGATCGAACCACCACCCTGCTCCGCATTGCCCGCCCGCTCCACCAGCTTCGGCAGCTTGGCGAATACCGATGGCGGATAGCCCTTCGTCGCGGGCGGCTCACCGATGGCCAATGCGATTTCCCTCTGGGCCTGGGCGAAACGGGTCAGCGAATCCATCAGCAGCAGGACGTTCTTGCCCTTGTCACGGAAATATTCGGCAATCCGCGTGCAGTACATGGCGGCCCGCAGGCGCATCAGCGGTGCGTCGTCTGCAGGCGATGCCACGACTACCGAACGTTTTAGGCCCTCCTCACCGAGGATGTGCTCGATGAATTCCTTCACTTCACGGCCCCGCTCACCGATCAGGCCGACGACGATGATGTCGGCGTCGGTGAAGCGCGTCATCATGCCCAACAGCACGCTCTTGCCGACGCCGGTGCCGGCGAACAGGCCGAGGCGCTGGCCGCGCCCGACAGTGAGCAGCGCATTGATAGAGCGGATACCAACGTCCAGCGGCTCGCTGATGGGATGACGCTTGAGCGGGTTGATGGTGGGACCATCCATGGGCACCCAATCTTCGGCGCGCATGCCGCCCTTGCCGTCGAGAGCGCGCCCCACGCCATCCAGCACACGCCCGAGCATGGACATGCCCATGGGCAGGCGGCCGGTGTCCGGCAGTGGCACCACGCGAGCACCGGGCGCGATTCCGGCCAAGCTGCCAACCGGCATCAGGAATATCTTGCTGCCGGAAAAGCCCATCACCTCGGCCTCGACTTGTACCGGGTGGTAGCTGTCGTCGTTGACCACCAGGCAACGGCTGCCTACCGGCGCGCGCAAGCCTTCGGCTTCCAGAGTGAGGCCAACCATGCGCAACAGGCGTCCCTCCACCACGGGTTGTGCAGGCAGCTCGATGACATCGGAATAGCCCGCCAGACGCTTGGCGAAGCTGGTGCGTTCAATCCGCATGGACGGCCATTTCCAAGGCGCCTACGTCCAGCGAGCGATCAGCCGCCGGTGGATGGACCTTGTGCTCCCGCTGACGTTCGAACAATTGCTTGAGCGCCTGGCTGAGGCGTGTCTCGACGCTGGCGTCGATACGACTGTGTTCGGTCTCGACGCGGCAACCGCCGGGCTGCAGCGCCTCATCTTCGAGAATGCGCCAGGTTTCCTCATGCCGGTCACGCATGGCCTTGACCAGGTCGAAGTCCTGCGGATTGACGTGGATACGAACGTTGCCGGCCCCCATGGGCAGCAACTTCAGGGCCTCTCGCAGCACATGGCGAAGCTGGCTGGAGTCGGTGTGCAACTCACGCTGGATCACTTCGCGGGTAATCAGGCTGACCAGATGAACCAGGGACTCCTCGATCTGCCGATCCTGCTCTGCGATCGGATCGAGCAGCTGGCCCATGACTCGCTCCAGACGTTCGACCTGGGCACAGAGTGTTACCTCCGCCTCCTGCCTGGCCTTGATCTGGCCGGCGTGGAAGCCGTCTTTCTCACCTGTTGCGAAACCTTCGTTGTAGGCGTCCTGACGGATCGCCTCCAACTCATCGAGCGTCAGCGGCTTGACGGCTTCGAGCTCCACGTCCTCCACCTGACCAAGCGGCTCGGCGGCGGCAAACTGCTCGGCCTCGTCCACTTCGGCCGGCTGTTCTGCCTCTACGACAACAGGGCTTTCCGGATCGAAGCTGGGCAGCGACCAGCGGTCGAATACGCCAAGGTCCTTGCCCCGGATCAGTTCGCTCGACGAGTCCTTGTTGGCCATTGTGCGCGCCTCAGATCATTTCTTCGCCGCCCTTGCCGCCGAGGACGATTTCCCCGGCTTCGGCCATACGGCGGGCGATGGTGAGGATTTCCTTCTGCGCCGACTCCACGTCGCTGACTCGCACCGGACCCTTGGCTTCCAGATCGTCGCGCAACAGCTCGGCAGCGCGCTTGGACATGTTCTTGAAGATCTTTTCCTTGATGGCATCGTCCGAGCCCTTCAGGGCCAGCACCAGCACATCCGACGACACTTCGCGCAGCAACGCCTGGATGCCGCGATCGTCGACATCGGCCAGGTTGTCGAAGACGAACATCAGGTCTTCGATCTGAGTCGAAAGGTCCTCGTCCACCTCGCGAATCGAGTCCATCAGCTGGCCTTCGACCGAGCTGTCGAGGAAGTTCATGATGTCCGCCGCGCGCTTCACCCCGCCCATGCTCGTGCGGGTGGTGCTGGCATTGCCGGCGAACTGCTTCTCGAGAATCAGGTTGAGTTCCTTGAGGGCGGAAGGTTGCACGGTGTTCAGCGACGATACGCGCAGGACGATATCCAGACGCACCTTGTGGTCGAAGTGGCTGAGCACTTCGGCGGCCTGGTCAGGGTCGAGATAGGCAACCACGATCGCCTGGATCTGCGGGTGCTCGTAGCGGATCACATCGGCAACGGCGCGCGGTTCCATCCATTTCAGGCTGTCCAGGCCACTGGTGCTGCCACCCAGCAGGATACGGTCGATCAGGTTGTTGGCCTTGTCCTCGCCCAGGGCCTGGGTGAGCATCTTGCGGATGTAACCGTCAGCGCCGACGCCGAGACTGGTCTGGTCGCCGACGATCTCGACGAACTCGCTCATCACCTGCTCCACCTGCTCGCGATGGACATTGCGCATCTGCGCCATGGCCACGCCGACCCGCTGCACTTCCTTCGGCCCCATGTGACGGAGCACCTGGGCGGCATCGGTCTCACCCAGAGACAACAGCAGGATGGCAGCCTTGTCGACCTTGGCCAGTTTCGCGGGGGCGCGGTTCTCACTCATCGGCGTTGATCCATTCTTTGACTACCTGGGCCACGCGGCCGGGATCTTCCGCCACCAGATTCTTGATGGCGTTGAGCTGCGCATCATACCCGTCGCTCGGGCTAGGCAGGAGGATGCTCTGCGGCCCGCCGAGGCTGACGCGGTCCTCCGGCAGCTCGCCAGACAGGCCCATCACGCCCAAGTCGACATCACCATCGCGACCGCCCACCAGCTCCTTGCCCTTACCGCTGCCCGTGATGTTGTTCAGCACCGGGCGCAGCACGCCGAACACCAGCACCAGGATGAAGAGCACGCCCAGCACTTGCTTGACCACATCCCAGAACCAGGGCTGGGTGTAGAACGGAATGTCGATGACCTCTTCACCGCTGTCGGCAATGAAGGGGGTATTGATCACACTGACGCTGTCGCCACGGCTGGCGTCGTAGCCCACGGCGTCCTGGACCAGACGGGTGAAACGGGCGATCTCCTCGGTGCTCCAGGCTAACCGGGAGGTCTCGCCGGTTTGCGGGTCCACCTTGACCTGGTCATCGAGCACCACGGCGACGGAAAGCCGACGCAAGCGACCCTGCTGCTGCTTCGTGTAGCTGATGGAGCGGTCCAGTTCGTAGTTGCGGGTGGCCTGGTCGCGCTTGTCGGTCGGGTACGGCGCCAACATCGGCTTGCCGGTGGCGGGGTCGATGATCTGCTGGCCGTTGCTATCCAGCAGCGGTTGCCCCGGCGCCAATCCCGGCGCTGCAGCACCGTTGGCTTGTTGCGGCGCGGCACCCGGCGCCGGCGGCTGGTTGGACAGCGCCCCGGGGACGCCTTGCGGCCCGCTGCTGTTCTGCCGCTCCTCGTTGACGCTCTGTTCGCTGCGCAGCGCCGGCTGGTCCGGGTTGTACATTTCGGAAGTCGATTCGACCGCGCTGAAGTCCACATCCGCCGAGACTTCCGCCTTGTAGCGGCCATTCCCCAGGACCGGCTGCAGGATGCTATGCACGCGCTGTGTGTAAAGGGTCTCCATACGCCGGGAGTAGTCGAACTGCTTACCCGCCATGGTCAGCTCGGAGAGCTCCTGCTGGTCGGACAACAGGTTGCCTTTCTGATCGACGACCGTGACCTGGGATTTTTCGAGCTCCGGCACGCTGGTGGCGATCAGGTTGACGATGGCCATCACCTGGCTCGGCTCCAGGCCACGCCCCGGATAGAGTTCCACCAGCACCGAGGCACTCGGCTTGCGTTCATCACGGACGAATACCGAGCTCTTGGGAATCGCCAGGTGCACACGGGCACCCTTGACGTTGTTCAGGCTGGAGATGGTACGCGCCAGCTCACCTTCCAGCCCGCGGCGGTAGCGGGTCGCCTCCATGAACTGGCTGGTGCCCAGACCCTGCTCCTTGTCGAGAATTTCGAAGCCGACGTTGCCATCGCTCGGCGCCACCCCCGCACCAGCGAGTTTCAGCCGCGCGCGGGCCAGGTCGTCCGCCTTCACCAGTAGGGCACCGGAGTTGGGTTCGATCTTGTAGGGGATGTCCGCGGCCGTGAGGGCATCCACCACCTGGTTGGCATCCATACCGGAAAGGCTGCCGTACAACGGACGATAGTCCGGCTGCTGGGACCAGAGGACCACGGCAAAGCCAACGGCAACGCTGGCGGCCAGCCCGACCAGCAAGCCGACCTGGCGCAGCATGGTCATCTGCGAAAGGTTTTCCAGGAAGGCGAGGCCGAACAGGGGCTTCTTCCCGCCCGGCTCGATCGATGCGTCCATCTTGGCCGGGACCTTTGCTGCAGCGTCAGCCATGTCTCAATCCGTCCTTATACCGGCATCTGCATGATGTCTTGGTAGGCCTGCACCAGCTTGTTACGCACCTGGGTCATGGCCTGGAAGGAAACGCTGGCTTTCTGCGACGCAATCATGACGTCGGTCAGGTCCACGCCGGTCTTGCCGACTTCGAAGGCCGTTGCAAGTTCGCTGGCCGCCTGCTGGGTATCGTTGACCTTGTTGACGGCCTGGCCAAGCACCTCAGCGAAGTTCGGCGCCCCGACTTCCGGCGCGGCGACGGGTACAGGCTTGGCGCGCGCCATGGCATCCATCTGCATGGCACGCATTTCCAACATCAGGCGATTGAACTCGACACCCTGGCTCATCACATTCCTCCCACTGCCGCGCTTTTTTGACACTGCGCGGCTTGATGAAGGGGTATCTGCAACAAGGGTGCCAAGAGTTCAGGAATGGCGACTCGAAAGGTCGGCAGAATCGCAGGACCGGCCCCCTCTCCCTTTGGGAGAGGGTTGGGGTGAGGGATGTCTCGGCTGGCTCGAACTCCGGACGGCAGGCGCTGGGGCCTGCATCGCGAATGAATACGCCCCTACAAAGAATCCATCAGCCCCTCGGGATGCCGCCATTCAGCTGGCGTACAGATACGCCTCCACATCCATCCCCGCATCGCGCATCTGCGCCAGCTTGTAGCGCAAGGTACGCGGACTGATGCCCAGGCGCTCGGCAGCTTCCTTGCGGCGGCCACGCTCGGAGCGCAGCGTGTCGATGATCACCTGGAACTCATGGCGCCTCAGGTCATCGCCCAAGCCGCCGGCAGCTTCGACAGGCGCTGCTGGCATGGTCGCCATTGGCACTGCGACTGGAACCACCGTCAAGGGAGCGATGGGTGCCACCGACATGCCGATGGGCGCGGTAAGGCAAAGGTCCTGGGGCTGGATGCTGCCACCCTGCTGCAGGATCAGCGCTCGCTGCACGGCGTTATCCAGTTCTCGTACGTTGCCTGGCCACGCGTGAGCGACCAGCGCGGCCTGGGCCTCGACCGAGAAGCGCACCGCGCCATGGTTCATTTTTTTGACGTGCTTGGCCAACAGGCGCTCGGCCAGCGGGAGGATATCCGCCGGACGCTCACGCAACGGCCGCCAAGCCAGAGGGAAGACAGAGAGGCGATAGTAGAGATCCTCGCGGAAGCGCCCCGCCGCCACTTCCCCTGCCAGGTCACGGTTAGTGGTAGCGAGCACGCGGATGTCCAGGTTGATCGGCCGACGCGCACCAACGCGCTCCACCTCACGCTCCTGCAACACGCGCAACAGCTTGGCCTGCAAGCCGATCGGCATCTCGGAAATCTCGTCGAGCAGGATGGTGCCTCCGTCGGCCAACTCGAACTTGCCCGGCGCACTGGAAATGGCACCGGTGAACGCGCCCTTTTCATGACCGAAGAGCGTGGCTTCGAGCATGTTGTCAGGAATCGCCGCGCAGTTGATGGCAATGAACGGCTTCGCGGCACGCGGGGATTGCTGATGGATGTAGCGCGCCAGCACCTCCTTGCCCGTGCCGGACTCACCGGAGATGAGTACCGTGGAATCACTCCTGGCGACGCGCGCCGCCAGGTCCAGCAGCTGTCGACTGGCCGGCTCCAGGGCCACCGGCCCGTCCTGATCAGCCACGCTCATGCGGCCGAGGGCATGACGCGCCACCAGCTCCAGCAGGGTGTTCGGCTCGAAGGGTTTGACCAGGTAGTCCGCCGCTCCCTGACGAATCGCCTCGACGGCGCGCTCCACTGCGCCATAGGCAGTCATCAACAACACCGGCAATTGCGGCAGGCGCTGACGCACGATGCCCAGCAACTGATGGCCATCCATGCCCGGCATGTTGACGTCGCTGATCATCAGGCCGAAGGGCTCTTCCCCGAGGGCCACCAGGGCCGCCTCTGCGCAATCCACCGCACGGTAGTCGTAACCGCCCAGCAACAGCGTGTCCGCCAGCGCTTCACGCAAGGCACGGTCATCTTCGACCAGCAGAATTTTGGCAGTCATCGTCCTTTACTCCTGTGAAACCGACTGGACCGCGGGAATCAGCGGCAGAACCAGGGTGGCGCATGTGCCACGACCGGGCTTCGATCGCAGCTGCAACTCCCCCTGGTGCGCACGCGCCACGGCCTTGACCACCGCCAGGCCGAGGCCCGTACCGGTGGTCTTGGTGGTGAAGAAGGGCTCGCCCAGGCGCGCCAGGGTGGCGGCATCAATCCCAGGGCCGTTGTCGCTGATGGCCAGCCACAGGCTTCCCTCTCGCGCATAGAGATGCACCTTCAGGCGCAGGTCACGACCCGCCGCCTGAATGGCGTTTTCGATCAGGTTGAGCAGTGCGCCGACCAGGGTGTCGCGATTGCACAGCAACTCGCCCTCGGCAATGTCGCACTGCCAGCGAACATTCAGACCCTCCACATGGGAGTCGGCCGACTCGCGCAGCGCAGCGAACAGCGCGCGCGGTGCCAGGCGATCCGGCAACGGCAATTCCCCGCGCGCGAATACCAGCATGTCACGCACCTGGTGTTCCAGCTCGTGCAGCCGCTCCTTCAAGCGGCCGGCGAAGCGCTGTTGCTGCTCCACCGGCAATACCTGCTGGCTGAGGTGGCTGGCGTAAAGCAAGGCTGCGGAAAGTGGGGTACGAATCTGATGAGCAAGCGACGCCACCATCCGCCCCAGCGCAGACAGGCGCTCATGGCGCGAGAGCTGATCCTGCAAGCGCCGGGTTTCTGTCAGGTCGGTGAGCAGCACCAACTGGCCGGGCTCGGCACTGAGGGAGCGGGTGGCGATGGACAGCCGACGGCCATCCTTGAGGGAGATTTCATGGCCGTCGTCCTCACGGGGCGCAAAGCTACGAGTGATCACCTGACGCCAGAGCATGCCGACCAGAGGCTGCCCCAGCAGGCCACGCGCCACAGGGTTGGCCTCGCGCACCACGCCCTGCCCGTCGATCACGATCACGCCGCCAGGGAGCAGGTCCAGCAGGCTTTGCAGGCGGTTGGCCAGACGTTCCTTCTCGGCCAGCTCCTGCATGCGCTGGGCGCTGACCAGGGCCAGCTGTCCCTTCAGCTCAGTGACCCGCGCTTCCAGCATGCTGTAGGACTCACTGAGCTGGCTCGACATCTGGTTGAACAGGGCGAACGCCTGCTCAAGGCCAGCACGGCCGGCCTGCTCAGCGGCAGAGGGCTCAGGATTCTGCGCGGGGATGACAGCTGGGTTCATTCTTCTCTCTCGCTCCATCGACCGTCAGCAGACGGTCGGTCGAGAGAGCCTAAGCAAGACCCGTGCCTAAAAAAATATCCCTATGAATCAAGGACATGAGAAATGGCAGCTTATTCCTCCGCCAATTCCTCGTCGCGACGGCTCATGCCGTACTTGCGCATTTTCTCCACCAGCGTGGTGCGGCGGATGCGCAAGCGTTCGGCGGCACGCGCCACAACCCCGGAGGCATCATCCAAAGCCTGCTGGATCAGCCCCTGCTCGAGGTTGCCCAGGTAGTCCTTGAGGTCGAGGCCTTCCGGCGGAAGCATTGCAGGGCTGGCGACGCCCGGCAGACCAGCACCAATGGCCGAGCGCTCTTCGATGTCTTCGCGCATGGCTTTGAGCTGCTCGTCCTCGTCGTCGACATGGCGGAACTTCTTCGGCAGCTCGCTTACGCCGATGACACCGTAGGGGTGCATGATCGCCATGCGCTCCACCAGGTTCGCCAACTCGCGGACGTTGCCCGGCCAGTCGTGGTTGCACAGCGACATGATGGCGGCGGAGTTGAAACGGATGGAGCCGCGCTTCTCGTGCTCCATGCGCGAAATGAGCTCATTGATCAGCAGCGGAATGTCTTCCACGCGCTCACGCAATGGCGCCATGTCGATGGGGAACACGTTCAGGCGGTAGTAGAGGTCTTCGCGGAAGCTGCCGACCTCGATCATCTGCTCGAGGTTCTTGTGGGTGGCGGCGATGATGCGCACGTCGACGTTCTGGGTCTTGTTGCTGCCCACACGCTCGAAGGTGCGCTCCTGCAGTACACGCAGCAGCTTCACCTGCATCGGCAGCGGCATATCGCCGATCTCGTCGAGGAACAAGGTGCCGCCATTGGCCAGCTCGAAGCGCCCTGCCCGGCTGGTGATTGCACCGGTGAAAGCGCCCTTTTCATGGCCGAACAGCTCGCTCTCCAGCAACTCCGCCGGAATGGCGCCACAATTTACCGGCACGAAAGGCGCCTCGCGACGCTTCGAGTGATAGTGCAGGTTGCGCGCCACCACTTCCTTGCCAGTGCCGGACTCGCCGAGGATCAGCACGCTGGCATCGGTATCGGCCACCTGCTGCATCATCTGCCGCACCTGCTGGATCGCACGACTGGTGCCCACCAGGCTGCGGAACAGGTTGGGCTCGCGCTGGCGTCCGCGCTCGCGGGCCTGATCGTACATCTCGCGATAGACCTGGGCGCGGTGCAGGGAATCCAGCAGCTTGTTGTAGCTCGGAGGAGTTTCCAGGCTGGCCAGCACACGTCGGCGCAAGTCTTCGGGCCAGTCCGGCGGTGTCGGCTCGCCAATCAGCAGCACCGGCAGGAATTCATCCCATGCCATCACCTGCTTGATCAACTCGAGGGCTCCGCCCTTGGCCGCAACCTCACCCAGCAACACACACAGGACCGAGCGGCTCGCCGCCAGGTCACCTGTCACTTGCTTCCAATCGTCACTGCCACAGGACAGGTGTTCTTCACCGAGGAAATTCAGAATCACCGCGAAATCACGGCGGCGATCGCTATTGTCGTCGATCAGCAAAATCTTGGTTTCACGCCACATCTTGTCTAGTTCTTGCTTTTAGGGATGGGCGCCGCATCGCGCGGCGTACGAGCAGACGGAGAAGCCTCTATGATGGGCTGGACCGGCAATTGGCCAGTAGTAAAGTCAAAAATCCACCCAGAGTCAATTTTATGGCGTGTTTTTTTGATCAGGTCGACGGGACGGCTAAGTGGCCGCCAGAGCAATGTCGAGACAACATCAGAAAGATATCAAAAAGCCTTCACCCAAAAAGCTGATAGACCTTGGCGCCCTGCTTTGCCTGGTTGAGCTGGATCAGCTCGCCGGCAAGGCGCTGCTGCTCGGCGTGGCAGACGCTAACGAGCTCTCGGTACAGCGCCAGCAGCTCTTCCATCCGCGCCTGCAAGGCCTTGCTATCAGGCACTGCGTCGAGCATGGCATCGTCGACCGCCTGACGGCACAGCTGATCCAATTCACCGATCGCCGCCCAGTCCTGGTTGGCCAGCGCTGCTCGCAGGGCGCTGCCGGTGGTTTCGAGACGCTGAACGGATGAACTCATGGTGTAATCCTCTACTGCCATTACGGTGCGATGGCATCCCAGGCGGATTTGATTTCGCGCAACAGCTCGGCCACTTCATCGAGCAGGCCCAGGTCGTTCTTCAGGTTGGCCTGCATGAGCCGGGACGCCATGTACTCGTAGAGGCTGTCCAGGTTACCGGCCAGTTCGCCGCCCTTCTGGTGATCCAACCCATCACGCAGGCCGCCGATGATAGCGATGGCCTTGCCGATCAGCTCGCCTTTCTGCGCTGTCTGGCCACGCTCCATGGCACCGCGCGCCTGGGCGAGGCGGCCCAGACCGCCCTCCATCAACATCTGGATCAGGCGATGGGGTGTTGTCTCGAAAACCTGCGCCTGGACATCGACCGATTGGTACTGTCTGAGGGCTGTCGCTGCGTACATGGTGGCTCCCGCGGAACTGACTGGCTGATACCCAAGGTATCGGCCGACCAGCGGTAACCTTTAGCCCGGATTTCCAATGTTCTGCAGGATTCTCGGCAAGCCTCCCTTCTAAGAGCGAGCTTGCTCGCGAACGCATGCTCACGTCTTTTTCGCCAGCATGCTGGCTCCTACAGTGGGCCAGGCGCAGCGCAAAGAGCCTCTCAACCGGCGGACACGTCCACTTCGGAACCAATGGCGTCCCAGGCTTCCTTGATTTGCAGCAGCAGCGCTTCCACCTCGTCAAGGTGACGCGGTGTCGAGTCCAGCGCCACGCCGGCCAGGCGACGGGTCATGTAGTCGTAGAGCGCGTCGAGGTTCGCGGCGATTTCCCCACCCAGCTCACGATCGAGGCCCGCCTGCAGCGCGCCGAGGATGCTCAGGGTGGAGCCGACCGCAACGCCGCGCACTTCCGGCTTGCCTTCCTGCATGGCGAAACGTGCCAGGGAGATACGCTCCAGGGCGCCCGCCAGCAGCAGTTGCACCGTCTGATAGGGCGTGACGTCCGGACTGGCGACGACTTGTTTGTAGGTATGGATAGGATGGGTCACGGCAGTTTAATCCTTCTGTACGACACCAGGCAGGCTGGCAAGGGCCTGGGTCAGGCGGTCACTGGTCTGGTTCAGGCGGCCCACCAGGGAGTCCATGGCATTGAACTGGTTGAGCAGGCGCTGCTGGACCTGCGTAACGCGCAGTTCCAGCGCTTCCTTCTGCTTGTCCACCGACTTGAGCGTGTTCTGCAAACCATCCATGCGTTGCTGCAGGATGCCGCCGGTCTGTGCATAGCCATCGACCCGCTTGTCGAGGCGACTCATCAAGCCCTGGTCGCCGGTGAAGAAGCTGGCGACTGAATCGAAATTCTCCTTCAGCGCCTTGTCCAGTTTGGTGTCGTCGATCTTCAGGGTGCCGTCTTTCTGGGTGGAGATTCCCAGGTCGGCCAACACACGCACACCCTCCTGGTCGGCAGGCGCAACCAGGTCGTTGCGTATGCCGCCCAGCAAGCTACGTACCGTGGCATCACCTACCAGGCCACCGACGACAGGTGCTTTCCCCTCCCCCGCCGAAACGACCGAGGTCAACTGGTTTGAGGTGGTCACTAGCTTGTTGTAGGCGTCGACAAACTTCTTGATATTGCTTTTGACCCCGGATTTATCCTGGTCGACGGTGAGAGTCAGGGATTTTTCGGTGCCAGCCGCCTTAAGCTCCAGAGTGACCTCGGGAATGGCCCCCGTGACACTGTTGGTTGCGCTCTCCAGGGCCAAGCCGTCGATGCTGAACTTGGCGTTGCGAGCCGCCTCGATGATCCCGCTGCTGGCCTCATCGGCACTGTCGAGCGTGCCACTGCCGATGGTCAGCGCGGCGAGATCGGGGTCGGCGCTGGTGACCTGCACGTCATTTCCGGCACCGCTCTTGGTCGAGGTCAGCACCAGGCGGGTCTTGCCATCGCTGGGGTTGGTCACCAGGTTGGCGCTCACGCCCTGGTCCTTGAGCTTGGCATTGAGGGTATCGCGCACCTGGGCCAGGGTGGCGCCTTCGGCGATTTCGACCTGAGTACCCGCGTCGGCAGCACCGACCTTGACCGTCAGCGTGCCGGCCACGGCATCAGCATCGCCATTGGTCGGCACGGTGAAGTCGCTGGCCAGGGCCGCGGTCCCGACCTTGCTGCCAGTGGCCAACTGACTGACCTTGATGGTGTAGCTGCCGGCCAGTGCCGACTTGGTGGCCGTGGCCGTCACCAGGCTGGCATCGGATGAGATTGCCGAGCGGTTCTCGAACAGCGAGGTCTTGTTGAGATCCTTGAGCGCGGTCTGGAGTTCGCTGAGGCTGCCCTTGAGCTGGCCAAGGGCAGAGAACTTGGTGGTGGTAGCCTTTTCAAGGCGCGCCAACTGAGCATCCTTGGGCGCCCGCTCGGCATTCACCAGTGCGTTCACGATGCTGCTGACATCGATGCCCGAGCCCAGTCCCGTAATTCCAGCCATCTCACCACCTCGTCAAGGGTTTGGCACTTGCGTACCGCGCGCCTGTTCGAAACAAATTCCGTGCCAAAGAATCTCCAGCCGGCTGTCAGGCTTCGGCCTGGAACAACAGGCTGCGTGCCTCGGACAGGCTTTCAGCCAGCTTCAGAACATCCTCCGAGGGAATCTGCCGAATCACTTCGCCAGACGCAGCGTCGGTCACCTTCACCACCACCCGGCCGCTGGAATCGTCCAGGGCAAAGCTCAGGTTGCGCTGGATGTTCTGCACGAAGTCCTGGATGTTCGACAAAGCTGCCTCGACAGGCTGCTCCCCCTGCTCGGGCTTTTCGCCCGCTCCTTGCGATTTTTGAGGCTGAAGTTCCGTTACAGACTCATTTCGTACCGGGCGCAACGGGTCGCCACCCTGGACTTGGCGGAGCTGCACACCAGACTGTGACTGCGCATTCAACTTAGTGACGTCCATCACCTCACCTCGCATGGCAAGACGGGGGAAAGCGCCAGGCACTTCCCCCCTTGGTGGTTACGCGGACTCGCCCCTAGGCTTAACGCAGGAGGCTGAGCACCGCCTGCGGCAGCTGGTTGGCCTGGGCCAGGATCGCAGTGCCGGCCTGCTGCAGGACCTGGTTCTTGGTCATGTTCGCAGATTCGGCGGCGAAGTCGGTATCCTGGATACGGCCGCGCGCAGCGGAGACGTTTTCCGTGATGTTCTGCAGGTTGGAGATCGTGTTGTCGAAGCGGTTCTGTACCGCACCGAGGTCGGCGCGCTGGGAATCGATGGACTTGATCGCGGCATCGATCACAGCAATCGCGTCTTGAGCACCGTCCGCAGTGGAAATGTCAACCTGGGCGACTGAGTCGACCGAGGAGGAACCGCCCGCGGTGGCGAAGACCTGAGTGTTTGCTCCGGCAAAGCTGAACTCGCCGACGCCGCTGAGCTGAACTTCGCCCACGGCTATGCGATTCGCGGCGCTGTTGACCGCTGCAGATGCTGCACCATTGATTCCTACGTCGTAGGTATGGGTAGCGTCTGCCTCTGCAATCAAGAAGCTAATATCGTCATTTCCCTTCAGCACGATCTGGGTCTTATCCAGCGAGCCGTCAGCTTTCTCGACAAAGCTGGCCTCAACACCAGCACCAGCCGAGTTAATCTGGTTCTTCAGTTCAGTAAGGTCGTTGGAGTTGAAGTTGGAAACAGCCACACCTTTTCCGTTGACCGTCATGGTCACCGAGCCACCATTGAAGGTCGCGTCGAACCCACCCATGGTCACTTCGTTTTTCACAGAAGCTGTAACGCCCACGCCTGCCGAAGCCGTCGCGGTGTTGATAGCATCGGCAATGGTTTTGGAAGAAGAGTTAGCGATGTAAGTGATGGCGCCAGTCGAACCTTTGGCATCCGAGATCTTGAAGTTGTCACCAGCCACGACCGCAGTGGTACCGTTGGTTGCAGCAGTAACCAACGTACCGGTCAATGTACCTTCCTTCTTATACTCATTGTTACCGAGCTTGGCCGCAGAAGTGGAAGAAATCGAGAAACCAATGGTTTCATTAGCTTGGGCGCCGACCTGGAAGTTTACATTCGCGAAATCGCCATTCAGCAGCTTGCGACCACCAAAAGTGGTTGTATTGGAAATTCGATCCAACTCTTCCTTGAGCTGCGTAACTTCCTGATTCAGGGCCTGGCGCTCGTTCGTGGAGTTAGAACCGTTAGCCGATTGCAGGGACAGATCGCGCATACGCTGCAGGATATTGGTGGACTGCTGCATGGCACCTTCGGCGGTCTGCGCCAAGGAGATACCGTCGTTGGCATTCCGCACGGCCACATTCAGGCCGTTGACCTGACTGGTCAGGCGGTTGGCGATCTGCAGGCCGGCGGCGTCGTCCTTGGCACTGTTGATGCGCGAACCGGTCGACAGGCGCTCAAGGGATTTGCTCAGCGCGTTGGAAGACGCGTTCAGGTTGCGCTGGGCGTTGAGGGACGAGACGTTGGTATTGACGGTCAAGGCCATGGTGGTATCTCCAAAGGGACCTAGTGTTTGCCTGAGTAAGCGCCTCGCGGGCTTCCATGCTCAGGCGCCCAGAGAGTTCGCATTCGTCTTTTGTATCGGCCCTTGGTCGGGGACCTTTAGGGCAATTTCAAAGATTTTTCAGATTTTCGAATTTGCCAGTATTGACAAGGACTTAGCACCACATACTCAACCTGTAGGAGCCAGCTTGCTGGCGAAGGACCCAGGTTTGGCCAAGTGTTCGCGAGCAGGCTCGCTCCGACAAACAATGAGCACCTGCCAAGGAGCGATCCAAGGGATGGGCTGAAGCAGAGCGTTTGGCTGCGTGCATCTGCCCTGAAGAAAATCAGGCCGGCACTTAACGCAGCTGGTTGAACAGATTCAGGCTGCTGACCTTTACGTAGCTCTGCTGCGCCGCCTCGAGAATGATCGACTGCATGGACAGGCGCGAGAGTGCCTCGGCATAGTCGAGGTCACGCAGTTCGGCCTGGACGCTCTTGTTCACCAGGCTGACTTCGTCATGGGAGGTCTGGGTAGATTCGACGGTGTTCAGGCGCGCGCCGATCTGGCCACGCACGGTATCGAGGGTGGTCATGCCATGGTCGAGGTTGGTGATGGCCAGTGCGACCGAGTCGCGAACCTCACGAGCCCCCTGCGGAGAGTCACTCCCCTGTTCCAGCGCCATCCGCAGGTTGGCAATGGTGTCGAGGATCCCGACCTTGTTGGCGGGCGCAGTGGCCGGGTCGCTGTCGGGCGGGCTGATGGTGAAGCTCGACCCGTTGGGCGGAGTGCCGTTGACGTGGAAGGTGACGCCACCATAACTCACCTTGGTGTCCTTGCCCGCAGCCAGCGTACCGCTGATAACCGGCCCGGCAGCCGGCTGTGGCAACGGCGTCAGGTTGTATTTCAGCGGATTGGCCGGGTCGTTGAAGTCCAGCTGGATGCCGCCCTGCGGGAAGCTGGCAAACGTCACTTCGTCATCCACCAGGGCGCCACTGACCAGCGGCCCGGCAGGTGCCGCCGGGTTGCCTGACACGCTCAGGCGCCCCGCATTGACTGCGTTCTCGAACACTGCGCGGCCGTTGTCACTGATGGCAATGTCCAGCGAACTGGCAACCTGCAATTTCCGCTGGCCCTCATCTCCTTGATAGCTGTAGGTGCCGTCCGCATTGCGCACGAACGGCTGGGTCTTGCCCTGGAAGCCGGCGAACAGGTATTCGCCGCGAGCATTGCGGGTGTTCATCAGGCCGAAGAGTTCCTCCTCGCGCTCGTCCAGTTCGGTCGCTATGGATCGGCGATCCGCGCTGCTAAGTGCGCCGTTGCCCGCCTGTACCGCCAACTCGCGCACGCGTTGCATGAGGTTGCTCACCGTATCGAGAGTGGCCTCTTCCTGGTTCAGGCTGTTCTGCGCTGCTGCCAGGTTGCCCTGATACTGGCTCAGCACATTCTGCTGCTGCTCCAGTTGCAGGAGCCGTACCGAGGCGACCGGGTCGTCGGCCGGAGTCAGGATGCGTTTGCCACTGCTGATCTGCTCCTGGGTCCGGGTCACGTCGGAGTAATTGCGCTGCAGGCCCGAGACGCCGTTGTTGAAGGCTTGAAGAGTCGAAATGCGCATGGGTATGACCTACTAGCGGAAGCTGCTGATCAGGGTATCGAACAGGGAGCGCGCAACTTGAATGATCTGGGCCGAAGCGTTGTAGTACTGCTCGAACTTGATCAGGTTGGCGGCTTCCTCATCCAGGTTCACGCCGGACAGTGAGTCGCGGTTATCGGAGGCCTGCTTGAGAACTGCCGTCGAAGCTTCGCTGTCCTGCCGCGCCTGGGCAGTCAAGGTGCCGACGCGCTCCACCAGCTCGCCATAGCCGTCGGTGAAGCTCACGCCCGAGCTGCCGCTGCCGAGGTTCGGGTCAACACCGATGCTGGCCTTGCTCTGCAGGTCCGCCAGCTTGAGCGCATTGCGGTTATCCGACACGCCGCCTCGATTGAAGCCCAGCGTGAAACTGTCGTTGTCCTGTGGGCGACCACTGAAGGTCTGCTGGATGGTGTAACTCTGGGTCACGCCGCCTGAAGTGACTTCCACCGCAAAAGACAGCGCATTGGACTGCCCGGGCGTGATCGCCAGCCCGGTGATGTCGGTCGGCGCCGCGGCTGGCGGCAACTGCGGCACGGTGGTGATGCGCACCCCTGCTGGCAGTGGCGACGGGAACTGCAATTGCTGGGTGGCATCGTCGTAGGTCAGCGTCAGATTGGGAAACGCGCTGATGACAGCCTGAGCGAGCGGATCAGAACGCAGGGCCTGCATGCTGGCCAGGCTGGCCGGATCGAGCACTTGGACGATCTCCGGCGCGCCGATCACCGCGTTGCCACGGTTCTGCAGGTTGGACTCGCTGCGCAGCGGCGCGGCGAAGGACAACTGGTCGGCCTGGTCCAACTCCACCGAAATGGATGAGGCACCCATCCGGGTGGGTTCCAGCATGAAGCGGTCGCCGGCGGAGGGTGTGCCCGTGAGCGTTACGCTGAAGCCCTGATCCCGGCCAGCGGCGTCGCGCAAGCTCAGCTTCAACGGATTGCTCGGGTCGGGCGTGACGGTCATGACTGCACCGTCGCTCAGGCGGCGTGCCTGATAGCTGGAGCCATCGAACTCGAGGCGATAGTCGCTGGTTCCGAGCAGGCGCGTGTCGTCGATCGACAGGGATGCATCGGCCGATGATGTGTTGTCGCTGAACGCACGGGCACGGAGGTCCGCCAACTGCGGATCGTTGTAGTCGCCGAACAGCATCGAGCCGACCTGCCCTTTGAGGTCGAGCCCCTGACCCAGCTGACCGTTGACCTGGTCGCTGATAGCGAGGGCCAGGCGACCCAGGGAATTGGTCGACGGATCGAGGACCTCGCTGCGGTAGCGGATCAGCCCACCCAACTCGCCACCACTGACCTGGGGCGTGACGTTCTGATGCGTCCCGCCGTTGACCAGCTCAACTTCGAAGCGGCTTGGATCACCCTGACCGTTGACGATCTGCAGGCGACTTACCGTGCTGCCGACCACTAGCGGCTGGCCGCTGCCGATGAACAGGTTGAGGCTGTTGTCGTCCTGTTTGACAACGTTCACCCCGATATAGCTGGACAGCTGGCGTACGGCCTCATCGCGAGCATCGAGCAAGTCGTTGGGTTGCTTGCCGTTGGCCGATGCTTCGGCAATGGCATTGTTGAGACTGCCGATCGAGGTGGCCAGGCGGTTGACCTGTTCGCTGACCGTGACCATCTGGCTGTTGATGAAGCCATTCTGCTCGCTGAGACGGTCATGCAGGGTATTGAAGCGCCTGGCGAGGCCTTCAGCTTCAGCCAGCACCAGCTCACGGGCCGGAGTGTTGGCCGGGTCTTCCGCCGCGGTCTGCAGGGCGGCGAAAAACTTCTGCATGGACGGCGTAATGCCAGTGGTGGTGCTTGCCAGCAGCGAATCGAGCTGATCGATCTGACTCTTGTATGCGGTCACATCGCTGTTCAGGGCCGTGGAGTTGCGCAACTGGGAGGTGAGGAACTCACTGTAGGTGCGTCGAACCTCGGTCAGCGCAGCGCCGGAGCCGATATAGCCTGCCCCGCTGAACTGAGGGAGTCGAGTGGCCTGAGAGGCATCCTGGCGACTGAAGCCCGGAGTGTTGACGTTGGTGATGTTGTGGCCGGTGATGGAGAGTTGCGTCTTGCTGACGCTAAGCCCCGACAGGCCAATGTTCAGTAGGTCAGCCATGACTCAGCCTCATGTCCTGGTGGTCTCGCCATCGACGCTGGCGACAGTCTGGTAGATCTGCATGCCACGAGCGATCTGGGAAATCTTGCGGGCGTACTGCGGGTCGGTGGCGTAACCGGCTTCCTGCAGCTCGCGCACAAAGCGCTCTGGGTTCTGTGCCGAGTCGAGGGCTTCCTGATAACGGCCATTGCGCTGCAGGAAGCTGACGAAGTCATGGAAGCTTTGCTCGAAGGAGTTGTAGGCACGGAACGACGCCGCCTCCTTCACCGCCTGACCGCCTTTGTATTCGGTGGTCATCACCCGCGCCGATTCGCCATCCCAGCCGCGATGGGACTTGATGCCGAACAGGTTGTGGCTACTGCTGCCGTCTTTCTGGCGGATGACCGACTTGCCCCAGCCGGTTTCCAGCGCAGCCTGGGCCACCAGGTAGCGCGGGTCGACGCCGATGCGTTCGGCGGCATCGATGGCCATCGGCAGCAGGGTTTCGATGAAGTCATTGCGTGAGGCGAATACCGACTTGCCGACGCCGGTCACGCTGACACGGCCCTGGTCGGCAACCGAGTCGCGCTCAGGCGCGGCAAAGGCTCTGGCTGGTGCCCAGTCGTTGCCGGCCAGGGGCTGCGCTGCCTGGGTTCGTTCGGCGGATGGCACGATGCCTGCGACCTGGCGCTCGCTCAGCTTGCCGGGCAATGCCAGGCGACGCTGGTTGATCAGCCTGGAGTCATCGCGCGTCTCAGTGACAGCGGTGGCTGAGCTGCCGACCGGTTTCTGCGGTGCACCCTGCAGGGCGCCATTCACCTCGGCGAAGGGGTTGGCTCGCCCGGCGTAACTCTTGGTCTTCGACAGCTGACGCGTGAGGACATCGGCCAGGCCGAGGCCGCCTTCCTTGGAAATGGTCACGGCCAACTGCTGGTCGTGCATTTCCTGGTAGGTCTTGGTTTCGTTGCTGTTCAGGTAATTGCCTTCGGCGAACACTTCGCCCGCCGAACGCATGGATTTCATCATCTCGTTGAGGAACAGCGATTCGAATTCCTGGGCCACCTTGCGGATGTTGGCCTCACTGTCGCGATCCTTGCCGACCTTGAGCTGGTTGAGGCGGTTCAGGTCGGTGTAGGCGCCGGAATCGAATTTGGAGCCGCCAGCGGCGGAGAGCTTGGAGTTCATCGCCGCGTCCTCAGATCACGATCAGGTCGGCCTGCAGGGCGCCGGCTTGCTTGAGCGCCTCGAGGATGGCCATGAGGTCGGAAGGCGCTGCGCCCACCTGGTTCACCGCACGAACGATCTCGTCGAGGGTAGTGCCCGGGCCGAACTTGAACATCGGCTTGGCCTCCTGGTCGGCGCTCACCCGCGAGCGTGGCACCACAGCGGTCTGCCCACCGGATAAGGCCTCGGGCTGGCTGACGATGGGGTCCTCGGTGATGGTCACGGTCAGGCTGCCATGAGTCACGGCCGCCGGTTGCACACGCACGTTCTGGCCAATGACGATGGTGCCCGTCCGCGAGTTGATGATGACTTTGGCCACCGCCTGGCCGGCTTCCACTTCCAGGTTCTCGATCACTGACAGGTAGTCGACGCGCTGGTTCGGGTCCAGCGGCGCGCTCACGCGTACCGAGCCGCCATCGACGGCCTGGGCGACGCCCGGGCCGAGCAGCTCGTTGAGCTTGTCGACGATGTTCTTCGCAGTGGTGAAGTCCGGACGGTTGAGGTTGAGGGTCAGGTAGTTGCCCTGCTCGAAGCCGCTCGGCACCGGGCGCTCCACGGTGGCGCCAGCAGGAATGCGACCGGATGACGGGACGTTGACGGTGATCTTCGAGCCGTCGCTGCCCTCGGCGTCGAAGCCCCCCACCACCAGGTTGCCCTGGGCGATCGCATAGACGTTGCCGTCGATCCCCTTGAGCGGCGACATCAGCAGGCTGCCGCCTCGCAGGCTCTTGGCGTTGCCGATGGAGGAGATGGTGACGTCGATGGTCTGGCCGGGCTTGCTGAACGGCGGCAGGTCGGCGTGGATGGATACCGCGGCGACGTTCTTCAGCTGCACGTTGCCGACGCTGGCCGGCACCTTGATACCGAACTGCGCCAGCATGTTGTTGAAGGTCTGCAGGGTAAAAGGCGTCTGGGTGGTCTGGTCACCGGTGCCGTTCAGGCCCACCACCAGGCCGTAGCCGATCAGCTGGTTGGTTCGCACGCCCTGGATGCTGGCCAGGTCCTTCAGACGCTCGGCCTGGGCAAGGCCAGCAACGACCAGCAGGCAGAAGGCGGAAATCAGTCGCTTCATGGTCAGCCTCATCAGAACGGGAACAGCGGGCTCATGAAGAACCGATCGAACCAGCCAGGCTGGCTGGCATCCGCGAAGGCGCCGGTGCCGGAATAGGTAATGCGCGCATCAGCCACGCGAGTCGAAGGCACGGTGTTGTCGGTGGCGATATCGTCCGCGCGAACCAGGCCTGCGATGCGGACCAGTTCATCGCCAGTGTTCAGGGTCAACCACTTCTCGCCACGCACCGAGAGAATGCCGTTAGGCAGTACTTCTGAGACAGTGACGGTGATCGAACCGGACAGGCTGTTGCTCTGCCCTGCCTTGCTGTCGCCCTTGGTGTCCCGCTCGCCGCTGTATGAAGCGTCCAGGCTCAGCCGCGCAGCATCCAGCGGATTGAGGCCGCCGTTGGGGTTGTTCACCGAGACGCCGCCACCGAACAGCGAAGTCAGGCCGATGTTGGCCTTGCTGTCCTTCTGGATCTGCGAGTTGGCATTCTTGCTGGCCTGGGTGCGCTCATTGAGGGTGATGGTGATGATGTCGCCCACCCGATAAGCCTTGCGATCATCATAGAGGTTGGTTTCGAAACCGGCCTGGTAGATGGCGCCGTTGTTCTGCGCAGCCGGCAACGGCGTGCGCGGCAGCACGGGCGCGTAGTACGGATCGTTCGGCTTCGGCGCCGGCTGGACACAGCCCTGAAGCAAGGTGATGCCAAGCAGCGAGAGAAGGATGATCGGCCGGTTCATGACAACTACCTCAGGCGTTACAGGTTCTGCGTGACGAAGGCGAGCATCTGGTCAGCGGTGGAGATGACCTTGGAGTTCATCTCGTAGGCGCGTTGGGTGGTGATCATGTTCACCAGCTCTTCGACGGTGCTGACGTTGGAGTTTTCCAGGGTGTTCTGTAGCACGGTGCCAAGGCCGGTCAGGCCCGGCGTGCCGATCTGCGGCGCGCCGCTGGAGGCGGTCTCCAGGAACAGGTTGTTGCCGATTGCCTGCAGGCCCGACGGGTTGACGAAGTCGGCGGTCTGGATGTTGCCGATCACCTGCGGGGCCGGGTTACCCACGGTGGTCACGGAGACGGTGCCGTCCTCGCCGACGGTGAAAGTCTGTACTTCGGGCGGCACCACGATGGCTGGCTCGAGGGCAAAGCCCTGCGAGGTCACCATCTGGCCATCGGAGTTGAGGTGAAAGCTGCCGTCGCGGGTATAGGAAACGGTGCCGTCCGGCATCAACACCTGGAAGAAACCGCGGCCGTTGACCGCCAGGTCCAGCGGTTGCTCGGTGGTTTGCAGGCTGCCCTGACTGAAGATTTTCTGCGTACCTGCAATGCGCACGCCGGTACCCAGTTGCAGCCCGGTGGGCAGCTCGCTGTCCTGGCTCGACTGGCCACCCGGTTGCCGGCGAACCTGGTACAGCAGGTCTTCGAACTCGGCGCGGTCGCGCTTGAAGCCGGTGGTCGAGACGTTCGCCAGGTTGTTGGAAATGGTGGTCAGGTTCATGTCCTGGGCGGACAGGCCGGTCTTGCTGACCCAAAGTGCCGGAAGCATCGTCATTCTCCTCGGGCGCCAGAATCATGGCGCCGCGTACTGGTGATTAGCTGAGTTGCAAGACCCGCGCCATTGCCGAGGCGTTGTCCTCGGCGGTGCGCATCATCTTCACGGAAAGCTCGAACTGGCGGGACAGCGAGAGGATGGCCGTCATCTCTTCCACGGCGTTCACGTTGCTCGCCTCGAGGAAGCCGGAAGTCAGGCGCACGGAGGCATCCGCCTCGGCCGGCTGCTGCGGGTCCTTGAGGCGGATCAGGCCGTCGGGGCCCTTCTGCAGCTGCTTGGGATCCGGGTTGACCAGCTTGATACGGTCGACTTCGGCCACCACGTTCGGCGCCTCACCGAGTGCGCGGATGCTGATGGTGCCGTCCTGGCCGATCTCGACTTTCTGCTCCGGCGGAATGGCAATCGGTCCGGCGTTGCCCATGACCGGCAAACCGTTGCCGGTACGCAGTTGACCCAGGGCATCGATCTGCAGGCTGGCAGTACGGACATAAGCCTCGCTGCCATCGGCAGCCTGCACAGCTACCCAGCCCTCCCCTTCGACGGCGACATCCAGATCACGACCAGTTTCCTGCAGGGCACCCGGGGTGAAGTCAGTGCCTGGGCGCTCGGTCATGGCATAGACACGCGCCGGAAGGCTGTCACCGAATACCGGCATGGAGCGGGCCTGTTCGAAATCTCGACGGAAACCCGTAGTGGAAATGTTCGCCAGGTTGTTGGCGTGGGCGCGCTGGGCCAGGGTGTTCTGACTGGCGCCGGACATCGCGACGTACAGCATCTTGTCCATGAAAATTCTCCGAGTGGGCGTTGCCGCCCTCTGCTCTTTGACTTCCATCTAGCAAGCGCCGTACCAGCCCCAAACATTAACCGTAAGACTTTGAATATTAAGGGTTTATAAAAATAAAAAAGCCCCATATAGGGCCTTGTCAAAGCGCTGGCGGCGAGGAACTGCCGCCAGCGGCAAGGACGTTTGCCGCCTGTAGGAGCGAGCTCGCGAATCCGCAGGCCCGGCAGGATGGGCCGGGCGGTGCACCGTTTGGGCCTGCAAACCCCATCGACCCGCACTGATGGGTTTCGCTCCGCTCAACCCATCCTTCGGATTGTCAACGCCGGCCAACGCGCAGCCACTCATCAACGCAGGTTGATGACAGTCTGGGTAAGGGCACTCTCGGCTTCGATGGTCTTGGCGCTCGCCTGATAGTTGCGCTGGGCGACGATCAGGTTGACCAACTGATCCGACAGGTCGACGTTCGAGTCCTCGAGCGCGCCCGACTGGATCGCCCCGAGGGTGCCAGAGCGGGGCGGGTTGCGCACCGGCTCTCCGGAATCAGCGGCCTGGATCCACTGGCTCTTGCCGACCGGTGTCAGCCCCTGGACATTGGCGAAGTTCGCCAGGATGACCTGCCCCTGCACTCGCGACTGGCCATTGGTGTAGCGAGCAAAGATCTCACCCTGATCACTGATCTCCACACCCGCCAGCTCTCCCGTGGTGTAACCGTCCTGGGCAACACTGTTGACGGCGAAGGCGCTGGCAAACTGTGTGGCCTGGCGGAAGTCGAGGCTGACACCCGAGTTGCTGATCGCCGCTCCATTGGCCAGGAACACTGGGTTTTCCTCACCATTGGAGGTGGACGGCACCCAACTCCTGATCTTCAGGGTGCCATCAGCATTCATCTCCCAGACATCGGTAGGCTGGGGAGCCGGCATGGCCGGGACTGCGTTTGGATCATAGGCGGCCGGACTGGTGCTGGTGACAGGTTGCAACTGGCCGACCGAATTGAAGGTCATGTTCGCGCTGACGGGAGTCTTGCCGGCCGCGGCAATGGCGGCGACGACGCTCTCCACCGTGGCGCCTGCAGCCACCGAAGCCGCACTGGCGGCCGTGACTTGGGCGGGCAGCACGCTGGGATCGGTACCGGCAAGGGTCGCCACCGCGGTAGCAACCGAGGCGGGCGTGGCACCAGCGGCGCTCGCCGCGGTGCTTGCAGCCAGGTTGGCCACCCCGGCCAAAGGATGGCTGCCATCGATCAGCACATTCATCGTCCAGGCGTTGGGGGCAGTCTTGACGAAGAACTGCGTCATCACATGGGCGTTGCCCTGGCTGTCGAAAATGTTCGTCGATGTCGACGAGTTGTAACTGGTTGGATCAGTGGGACTGAACGCATTGGTTGGAACAGTGCTGGTGGAGTTCAGGTTGAAGCCCTGAGTCACAATGCTGGTGGCCGCAGGCGCCTGGCTTGTTGCCCGGATCCTCAGGTTGCCGATCGAACCAGTCTGCAGGACACCATTGTCATCCGTGGTGTAGCCCTGAAGGTTGTAGCCGAAGTTATCGACGATGTAGCCGTTGCTGTCAGTCCCGAAGTAACCCGCCCGCGTATAGCTCAGGGCCCCATTGTTGCTGACCTGGAAGAAGCCATTGCCGTTGATGGCCAGGTCGAGGGCATTCTGCGTGTAGTTGATGTTCCCCTGATTGAACTGCTGGGAAACGCTCGACAAGAGCGAGCCACTGCCTTGGGGGTTCTTGCCGCCGCCCAGCACGGACGACGCGTAGATATTGGCGAACTCCGCGCGCGACTGTTTGAAGCCGACAGTGCCCGCGTTGGCAATGTTGTTGCCGGTAATATTGAGATCCGTACTCGCCGATCGCAGGCCACTCAGGCCATTGTTGAAACTCATTCGATAACTCCTTGCCGAATCTGCCGGCAGTTATTGACCGATGACCTGGACCTTGGACAGCCCGACGCTGCCAATGCCCGCGAGGTTGAGCATCAGCTCACCGCCGTTCTGGCCAAGAGTGACGCTGTCGACGTTGGCCGGCAGCATGGTGTAGAGCCCCTTGGTCTCACCGTCGTATTGGGCTTGCGCCTCGAACTTGTAAGTGCCCGGAGGCATGAGGTTCCCACTCGAGTCCTTGCCGTCCCACATGAAGCTGACGCTTCCGGCGCTTTGCTGCCCCAGGTTGATCCGGTTCACCACGCTTCCGCTGGTGTCGTAGACATTGACCCAGACGTTGCTGCTGCTGGCCGGCAGCGAGGCGCTGGCCTTGAAGGTCTCGCTGGTGTCCACCACTGCTTTCTCGGTGGGCACAATGACCTTGCGGCCGACCAGCGACGACGCCTGTAGCGCCTGGGAAGACTGGTAGCCGGAGAGCAACGACCCCATGCTGGAGTTGAGCTTCTCGATGCCCTCCACCTGGCTGAACTGCGCCAGCTGGGCGATGAACTCACCGTTTTCCTGAGGCGACAGCGGGTCCTGGTTGTTCAACTGGGCGACCAGCAGTTCGAGGAACTCGTTCTTGCCAAGGTCCTTGTTGCTCTTGGTCTCGGTCTTGAGGCTGTACTGGTCGAGAACCGACTGGGTGTTGGTCGCGCTCGTGGCGGTGCTGATACTCATGCTGTTCCCTCAGGTTCGGTTACTGACCCAGGGTCAGCACTTTCTGCATCATCTGCTTGGCGGTGTTCATCATTTCTGCGTTGGTCTGGAAGGCGCGACTGGCGGAGATCATGTCGGCCATCTCCTCGACCACATTGACGTTCGGGTAGTAGACATAGCCTTCGGCATTGGCGGCCGGATGGTTCGGCTCGTAGCGCGGAGTCAACGTGCTCTGGTCTTCGATGACGCCGAGCACCTGCACGCCGCTGCCGGACTGATCCTGATCGGCGAACAGTGAACCGCTGTCGCCAGTGCCGCCCATGGAGTTCTGGAACATGGTGGCGAACACCGGATGGCGCGCACGGTAGGTCTGGTCGATGCTCGAGGAGACCGTCTCGGCGTTGGCGATATTGCTGGAGATGGTGTTCAGCCGAGTGTTCTGGGCACTCATGCCGGTTCCGGCGATGTTGAAGATGCTGGATAGGGACATGGCTTGGCTCTCCGTTATTCGCCGCGCAGGGCGCCGATCAGGCCTTTGAACTTGCTGTTGAGCAAGGTGAAGCTGGCCTGGAATTGCATGGCGTTCTCGGTGTAGTTCGACTGCTCGATCTGCGGATCGACGGTGTTCTGATCGATCGACGCCTGGAATGGAATGCGGTACTGCAGCGCGGCCTCGCCCATCTGGATGCCCTCAGCGGCGATGTGGCGCTGGCTGGTCCGAGTGGCCTGGAAGCTGCCGCCAACAGTCTTCTGCGATTGCTGTGCGAGCACGCTGGCGAAGTCGAGGTCACGAGCCTTGTAGTTCGGGGTATCGGCGTTGGCGATGTTATTGGCCAGCACCTCGCCACGCTGAGCGCGGAAGCTGAGGGCTTGCTGGTGGATGCCGAGTGCCTTTTCGAAACTGATGCTCATGGTCCGTAACCTTTGCCAGTGGCAATGCTGGGTTGCTTGCCAAAGTGTCAGCAAAGGCCGTGCCATTTATTTTTTCCCTTTATTTTCAATGCCTTGGAAAGTTACCCCGGTAACAGCAAAGGCAAAAGCGGCAAAGCGGTTCCGCCTGTTGCCAAGGGGCGGCAAAGGCGGCAGGCGGCATTGCCGCTTGGCAAGGCAAAGGTGCTCAGAGGAAGACCGCTTCGCTAATGAACCCACCCCGTAGGAGCCAGCTTGCTGGCGAATGCGGGGCTGGGATCGCGAGCAAGCTCGCTCCCACGGCACGGCGATCGGCGTCGACCCGTCACGCTTGCAGGAGCCAGCTTGCTGGCGAATGTGGGGTTGGGTTCGCGAGTAAGAACCAGGCCTCCCCCTTTCTCCTACCAAGCGCCCCGCTCGAAGGTGGCCCCCACGGCTAGCTCGCCTTATTGGGCCGGGCGCTGCAGCGGATACAGCCGCTCGTCGAACTGTTCCAGACGCGGGAACTCAAGCGCTACGTCCTGCTCCAGCCCTTGCAGGCGTGCCTGGTAGCTACGCAGGAAGTCCTGCCGTGCCTCATAGCTGATGTAAGGCACGTGCCAGGCCACGAAGGGCGGCAGCACTTCCATGCCGACATAAGCCAGGGTGCCGCGCAGCAGCGGACGCAGCATGTCCTCCAGCGGCCCATGGATGGCGCCTTCACCGAACATGTGGTCACGCCCGCCCAGGGTCAGGGTCACCAGCGCCTTCTTGCCGGCAAGGCCGCCCTGGTCGTAGAAGCGCTTGCCGCCGTAGCAGACGCCAGATACCAGCACCCGGTCGATCCAGCCCTTGAGCATGGCCGGCACGGAGAACCAGTACAGCGGGAAGTTGAAGATAACAAGGTCCGCCCAGAGCAGCTTATCCAGCTCAGTCTGGATGTCTGCGGCAATTCGCCCGGCCTTGACGCCCTCGCGCTGCTCCAGCGCATACACCAGGTAATCCGGGTTGGCCCGCTCGGAAAAATCCTCCGCGCTGGCCACGGGGTTGAACTTCATCGCGTAGAGGTCTGAGACCAGCACCTGATGCCCCTGACCTTGCAACGTCTCCGCGGCCAGGTCACGCAGGGCGCTGGTGAAGGATTGAGGCTCGGGGTGGGCGTGGACGATCAATACGTTCATGGGGTGTCCTTGAATGGAGAGGCCGGCGTGTACCGGCCTGATGATCAGATTTGGATGGCCTTCACTTCGACGAATTCCGCCAGCCCTTCTTCACCCCACTCGCGCCCGTTGCCGGACTGCTTGTAGCCGCCGAAAGGCGCGCGGTAGTTGAAGGCGGCGCCGTTGACGAAGCACTGCCCGGCGCGCAGTTGCCGCGCCAGTTCCAGGGAGCGCTCTCGGCTGGCGGTCCAGACCGCACTGGACAGGCCAAAGGGCGAGTCATTGGCGATGAGCACGGCCTCTTTCTCGTCGGCGTAGGGGATCAGGCAGAGCACCGGCCCGAAGATTTCTTCCCGGGCAATACGCATGCGGTTGTGCACGTCGGCGAACAGCGTGGGCCGCACATAGTAGCCTCGCTCGAGGCCCACGGGCGCGTCAGCGCCGCCAATCAACAGGCGGGCGCCCTCCTCCTCTCCGATGCGGATGTAGTCACGCACAGTGCGGCGTTGGCCGGATGAACACATCGGGCCGAGGAAGGATTCCGGATCCAGCGGGTCGCCCATGCGCAGCGCCTCGGTTTCGGCGCTGGCCAGCTCCAGCGCTTCGGCGTAGCGGCTTGCTGGCAGCAGCATGCGGGTCAGTGCCGTACAAGTCTGCCCGGAATTGACCATCACATCCTGTACGCCGTAACGCACGGCCGCCGCCAAGTCGGCATCGGCACCAATCAGCAGCGGCGACTTGCCGCCCAGTTCCAGGCAAACGCGCTTGACCGTCGGCGCTGCTGCCTCGGCCACCCGCACGCCGGCGCCGGTGGAACCGGTGAAGGAAACCATGTCGACATCAGGGTGACGCGCCAGCGCCTCGCCAACCTTGGAGCCGGGCCCGCTGACCAGGTTGAAGACTCCGGCCGGCAGGCCAATGGCCTCGATCAGCTCGGCCAGAAGAAAGGCATGCAGCGGCGTTTCCTGGCTCGGCTTGACCACCACCGTGCAGCCAGCCGCCAGCGCCGGCGCCAGCTTGCCGATCATCTGGTGCAGCGGGTAGTTCCAGGGGTTGATGAAGGCGCAGACGCCCACCGGCTCACGGACCACCAGGGAGTTGCCGACCTCGCGCACCTCGTCCATGTGGGCGGCCAGTCCGGCGTAGCTTTCCAGTCCCTCAATCGGGCCCTCGACCTGGATGGCCCGGCACCACTGCACCGGCATGCCAAGTTCGGCGGTAATCAGTCCGGCCATCTCATCCGCACGGGCTTTGAGCTGTTCGGCCAACGCACGGATGTAACCTGCGCGCACGCTCGACGGTGTCCGCGCCCAGGCGGCAAAAGCTTGCCGGGCTGCTGTAACCGCACGCTCCACATCCGCCTCATTGCCGAGCGGCACGCGGCCGGCGACTTCTTCCGTCGCCGGATTGATGACCTCGGCCATGCCGGAACCCTGGGGCGCGACCCAGGCGCCGCCGATGAACAGGTGGCGATACTCACGCATAGCGTTTCTCCTCGATCAGTTCGGTGGCGCAGCGGGCGATGCGGCGGCAGGCTTCCTGCAGCGGGCCGCTGCCCAGCACCAGGCCCAGACGGATATGCCCGGCGGCGCTGGGGCCGAAGGCTTCGCCAGCGAGCACGGACACGCCGTAGAGATCCAGCAGGCGGTCCGCGAAGTCCTGGGCGGAGAGGCCAGTGGGGCGAATGTCGACCATCACGAACATGCCGCCATCTGGTTTCAGCGCGCGCAGGCCAGGGCAGCCGGCAAGCGTCGCGCACACCAGGTCACGGCGCTGGCGGTAGGCCTCGCGCATCGCTGCCAGCTCCGGCAGACCTGCCTCCAGGGCGACGCAGGCGGCGTCCTGGATGAAGTCGGGCGACCCGTAAAGCATGCACAGGGCGAGGTTTTCGAGATGCGCGGTGAGTGCCTCGGAGCCGACCACCCAACCTACCCGCCAGCCAGTCATGGCATGGGATTTGGACAGGCTGTTGAGGGTCGCGGTGCGCTCGGCCATGCCCGGCAGGCTGGCCGGGCTGATGTGCTCGCCCTCGAACAGAAGCTCGCTGTAGACCTCGTCGGAGATCATCCAGAGGTCGTGGCGAACGCACAGTTCGGCAAGAGCCTCCCAGGTAGCGCGCGGCAGGCTGGCGCCAGAGGGGTTGTGCGGGCTATTGATCGCGATTGCGCGGGTCCGCGAAGTAATGACCGCCGCGACGTCTTGCGCCTGGATACGGAAGCCGTTTTCCGAACGCACTGGAACCGGCACGACCTTGGCGCCACAGGCGCCGAACACCGCCTCATAGGTCACATACATCGGCTCGGCGACAATCACCTCGTCACCCGGATTGAGCAGGCACTGCACGACGCTGAACAGCGCGCATTGGGCGCCCGCCATTACCGCCACCTGGTTGGCGGCCACGCCCTGGCCGCTGCGCGCGTTATGCCAGGCCGCGATACGCTCACGCAGGGCAAGCTTGCCGCGCACATCGGAGTAATGAGTGTTGCCGTTCAGCAGGCTGTCGATAGCGGCCTGGACGATGGGTTGTGGGGTATCGAAGTCCGGATCGCCGACGGACAGCAGCAGAATGTCGTCGCCACGTGCCTGACGTTCCAGGGCGCGGTAGTGAATGTTCCAGGCCGCCGCGCCGTCGCCGGCAATGCGTTGAGTGAGATCGGAAAAGCGCATGGCAAGCTCCTTGGCCCGGCTCAGCGAGCGCAGGCGTGTTTCAGTTCGATCAGGGTGACGCCCGGATGGGCGAAGCCGCCGCGCAGGTCGCCTTCCAGTTCGTCGAGGCTCTGCGGTTGCTTCACCACGCAGCCGAAGGCACGGGCGAGACCGATGAAGTCCGGGTTACGCGGCAGCACGCCCACCGGCTCGATGTCCAGGGTGAGCATGTCGTCGCGGATCTGGCCCAGGGCATCGTTGTTCCAGAGCAGCACCACCAGCGGGCTGTCCAGCTCCTCGGTGGCAGTAGCCAACTCCTGGGCGGTGTAGAGGAAGCCGCCATCGCCAACCAGCACCAGGCCCGGCCGCTCTCGCGCGCCGAACTTGGCGCCGATGCCGGCCGGCAGGCCGTAACCCAAGGTGCCGTAACCAGTGGGGTGCAGCCAGCTGCGCGGTGCCCGACTGGCAAAGGCGTAGTTGCCGGTGTAGGCGAGTTGGGTCATGTCCGTGCTGATGAAGGCGTTGGCCGGCAGCACGGCAGCGATGCGGTCGAGAATCGCCTGGTGAATGGCCTGCAGCGGTGCGTGCTCCTGGCGAATGGTTTCACGCAGGCGAGCGACTGTACCGATGGCCGACGTGGCGTCGCGTGCCGCATCCGGCAACTGCGCCAACAAGGCCTCAAGCGTCAGCCGGGCATCGCCACGCAGGGCTATGGCGCAGGGGTAGAAATCATTGAACTTGCGCGGGTCGATATCGACGCGAATCAGGTCACCAGTGAGCGGCAGGCGCTCGCGCCAGAAATCGGTGTCGGCCATTTCGGAGCCGACCGCCAGAACCAGGTCGGCTTCGGCAATCAATTGCCAACCTGGCACCACGCAGAGACTGGCGCCGGCGTTCAGCGGTTCTTCGGGTGGCAGCAGGCCTTTGCCGGCCACACTGGTGAACACCGGCGCGGCCAGCCGCTCGCTGAGCGCCTGGAGCGCCTCACCAGCCTGCAGCGCACCGCCACCGGCAATGATCATCGGTCGCTTGGCCGCCGCCAATTTCGCAACGGCCTGCTGAATGGCCTCTACGGCAGGCACGCCACGTCCAGGACGGCGCACGACATCGTTGCTCCAGTCACGCGCCACGGGGGCGGCCAGCACGTCCAGCGGCACGGAAATGTGCACGGGACGCGGGCGCTCGCTGTCGAACACGGCAAAGGCACGGGCCACCAGTTCGGGCAGGTCCTCTGCAGTCAATGCCAACGCCGAGAAGGCCGTGATGGGCGCAGTCATGGCGCGCTGGTCCTGGGTCTCATGCAAGCAGCCCCAACCCTTGCCGAGGCTGGCAGTGTGGTTGACGCTTGAAATCACCAGCATCGGGATTGAATCGGCATAGGCCTGGCCGATGGGCGTGGCCGCGTTGGTCACGCCCGGGCCGGTGATCAGGAAGCATACGCCCGGCTTGCCGCTGACTCGCGCATAGCCGTCGGCCATGAAGCCGGCGCCCTGCTCGTGGCGGGTGAGCACATGGCGGATACCGCTTCCCGGCAGGCCCCGGTACAGCTCCAGGGTGTGCACGCCGGGAATGCCGAACACGGTGTCCACGCCGTAGTTGGCCAGCAGGCGGACCAAGGCCTGGCCGCCGGTGAGGGTGTTCTGTTGTTGCATGAGGTGTCTCCTCGAACCAATTGCCAAGACTTGTAGGAGCGAGCTTGCTCGCGAACGGCCGTGCGCCGGACCTTCGCCAGCAAGCTGGCTCCTACAAGAGCGTCATTCCCCTAGGCGGATCAGCGCATCCACCGCGACCGCACCGTCGGCGCTCACCAGCAGCGGGTTCACATCCAGCTCCAGCAACTGGTCGGCGTGCTCGCAGGCGTAGTCGGCCACCGCGCGGATGGCATCCACCAGTGCGTCCATGTGCACTGCCGGGCGGCCCCGGAAGCCGCTAAGCAAGGGGGCACTGCGCAGGCCCAGCAGGGCATCGCGGATCGCCGCATCAGTAGTCGGCAGCAGCAGGCTGCGGCTGTCCTTTAGCAACTCGACGAGGATGCCGCCGGCGCCAATCACCAGCGCCAGGCCGAAGCCCTCCTCGCGCTTGATGCCAACGATCAGTTCCGCCAGTGGCGGTGTGGCCATGCGCTCCAGCAGTACCTGGTCGAAGACCACCTGCGGCGCATGCCGGGCGAGGCTTTCGCGCATGTCGAGCAATGCTGCCTCCAGGGCCGCCTCGTTGCGCAGGTTGAGCGCCACGCCACCAACTTCGGTCTTGTGCGGCAGTTCGGCGCTGACCGCCTTGAGTACCAGCGGGAAGCCGAGGTCTGCAGCTGCCTCGCGGGCCTGGCCGGGCGTGCTCAGCACGGCGCTGGGCAGCGGCACGCCAAAGGGCTTCAGCGCCTGCTTGGACTGCCACTCATCCAGAAGCCAGCCCTGGCCCTCCAGGGGCAGCGGGCAGATCGGCACCAGCGCCGAGTCGCCGCGCGCAAGCAGCGCATCGCGACGCTGGCGGTAGTGGGCGATGCGCCCCCAGGCAGCGAGACCATCCTCCACCCCCTGCAGGGCGGCGACGCCCCGGGCGTGTAACAGCTCGCGGGCGTGTGCAGGCAGCAGTTCGGGAAAGGCCGAGGCGATGAAGCCGACCTTGCCGTGACGTTGCAGCGCTTCACAGTAGAGTTCCAGCAGCAGGTCGCACTGCGGACGCTCGCCGGTTTCCTCACCGGGATAGTCGAGCACCAGCAGGGCCGCGTCTGCGTCGCTGCGCAGCGTGCTGTCGAGCATTCGGCGCAGGGCTTCGCCGTCACCCCAGATGGCGGTGGTGAAGTCCAGTGGGTTGGCGATGTTCGCGTAGTCAGGCAGCACCTCAGCCAGCTCGCCGCGTTGGCCTTCGTCAAGCCTGGGTAGCGCCAGGCCGTTGCGTTCGGCGTAATCGGCGATCAGCCCGGCGTCGCCACCGGAGCAAGCCAATGCGACCAGACTCGGGCCAGCCGGAAGATTGCCGCAGGCGGCGGCCTTGAGGGTTTCCATGAAGCTCACCGGGCCGCTGACACGGATCACCCCGAGGCGTTCGAACAGGCTGTCGTACAGCGCATCAGATCCGGCCAGCGAGCTGGTGTGGCTGAGTGCCAGTTCGGCACCGATCTGCGAAACGCCGGTTTTCAGGGCGATGATCGGGATGCCTTTCTCCAGAGCCTTGTGCGCGGCCCGGGCGAAACCGGGAACATTCTTCAGGCCTTCCAGGTGCAGGCCGATGGCCGTGACGCGCGGCTCATCCAGCAGCACGTCAATCAGTTCGGCCACGCCCAACTGGGCCTGGTTGCCGACCGACACCATGTAGGCCACCGGCAGCGAACGATCGCTCATCGACAGGTTGTAGGCGAAGTTACCGCTCTGGGTGAGCACCGCCACGCCCTTCTCCACCAGCTTGCCGCCATGGGCCACCGGCCACAGGGCGGCGCCGTGCAGGTAGTCGAGCAGGCCGTAGCAGTTGGGCCCGAGCAGGGCCATCTCGCCGGCGGCGGCAAGCAGCTCGCATTGCAGGGCCTGGCCTTCTTCACCGGTCTCGGCGAAGCCGGAGGCGTAGCAGATGGCGCCACCGGCATCCTTGGCGGCGAGCTCGGCGACCACGCCGAGGGTCAGCTCGCGGTTGGTGGCGATGAATACGGCGTCCGGCCCGCACGGCAGGTCAGCGACGCGGGCCACGCAGGGTACCCCTTCGAGTTGGGCGTGCTGCGGGTTGACCAGCCACATCTGGCCGGTGAAGCCGCCTTCGGCACAGCGTTTGAGCGCACGCGCCATGCTGCGCCCGCCAATGAAGGCCAGGTGCCGAGGCGCCAGCAGGCGCTTGAGATTGTCACGTTGGGTCATGGTCAACCTCCGGTCAGCGCAGCAGCGGTCGCAGCAGTTCGCGGGAAATGATGTGGCGCTGGATTTCCGAGGTGCCTTCCCAGATGCGCTCGATGCGCGCGTTGCGCCAGATGCGCTCCACCGGCCCTTCATCCATCAGGCCCATGCCGCCAAATATCTGCACGGTCTCGTCCGCCACGCGGCCGAGCACTTCGCTGGCGAACAACTTGGCCATGCCGGCTTCGCCATCGGTCATGGTGCCCTGGTCCATTTTCCAGGCGGTGTGCAGGGTCATCAGCTCGGCGGCACGAATCTGCGTAGCCATGTCGGCGAGCTTGAAGGAAATGCCCTGGTAGGTGCCGATGGGCTGGCCAAACTGCTTGCGGTCGGCGGCCCATTGCAGGGAGAGGTCCAGCGCGCGCTGGGCCTGGCCGACGCAGTTGGCAGCGACCATCACCCGTCCGGCGGTGAGCCAGGCATTGGCGACTTCCCAGCCCTTGTCGACCTCACCGAGCACCTTGGATTCCGGCACGCGGCAGTCGTCGAAGAAGATCTCATAGGTGTGGTAGCCCTTGTTGCTGACGCACTTGGGCCCACGGCGCACTGTCATCCCCGGGGTGCCCTTGTCGACCAGGAAGGCGGTGACGGCATTGCGCTTCTTGCCGTTGTGCTCATACGTGTCGGTGACGGCGAAGACAATGGCGAAGTCGGCGTGACCGGCGTGGCTGATGAAGTGCTTGCTGCCGTTCAGCACGAAGTCGCCGCCATCACGTACCGCGCGGGTCTTGATCGAGTTGGCGTCGGAGCCTGCGCCCGGCTCGGTCAGGGCGAAGCAGTCGATTTTCTCCCCCTGGACGCTGGGCAGCAGATATTGCTCGATCTGCTCGCCCTTGCACGCCATGAGAATCTTCGAAGGGCGCGCAACGAACACGTGCAGCGCCCAGGACACCTTGGACAGTTCACGTTCTACGAGCGCCTGGGACAGGTAGTCGAGGCCACCGCCGCCCACTTCCTCCGGCATATTGAAGGCGTAGAACCCCGCCGCCAGGGCTTTGCCGCGAATCTCGGCGGCCAGCTCCGGGGAGACCGCATCGGCACGGTCGACGGCTTCTTCATGGGGCAGCAGCTCCTTGTCGACGAAGGCGCGTACCGCGTCGACCAGCATGTCCTGTTCCTGGGTGAGTTGGAAATTCATATCCGAATCCTCTTGCTGGGAGCGGCGCTTCAGCGGCCGATGAAATGGGGGGTACGTTTTTCCGCGACCGCGCGCAGCGCCTCGCCGGCGTCTTCGCTGCGACCGCAGAGCAGCCCGGCGGCCTGTTCGGCAACCAGTTGCCCGGCCAGGCTGCGGCTCGCTCCATCACGGATCAGCGCCTTGGTCTGGGCGAAGGCGAAGGTGGGGCCGGCGGCCAGGCGCGTGGCCAGTTCACCGGCAACCTGCAGCAAGGCGTCGTCGGCACAGACCTCACCGACCAGACCGACGCCCAAGGCACGCTCAGCGCCCCACAGCTCGTCGAGGAACAACAGGCGCTTGGCCTGTTCAGCGCCGATCAACCGCGGCAGGTGCCAGCTGGCGCCGGCGTCCGGTGCATAGGCCATACCGGTGTAGCCAGCCTTGAAGCGCGCTGACTGTGCGGCGATGCGGAAGTCGCAACACAGCGACAGGTCCATCCCCGCGCCGACAGCAGTGCCATTGATGGCGGCGATGGTCGGCTTGGCCAGTCCGTGCAGCCGGGTCATCAGGGCATGCGCGGCTTCGGTCCAGCCGTAGGTTTCCAGCTCGCCGCAGGCCTCGGCCTCGGCCCACTCGGCAAGGTCCGCCCCTGCGCAGAAGCTGCGACCAGTCCCCGTGAGCACCAGGACGCGAACGGCCGGGTCGGCTTCATGGGCATCGAGCAGCGCGTGCAGGGCCTTGAGGGTGGGGATGTCCAATGCATTGCGTTGCTGTGGGCGGTTCAGGGTGATCCAGGCGATGCCGGCTTCAACCTGGCTGAGCAGGGAGGCTGGGGTAGTCATGCGAGCCCTCGTCTTGTTGTGTTTGGTCATGAGGATGGGAAAGCTGGACGCCATACTAAACAAGTGTTCAGCAAGCCGACAATCCTCCCCGAATGGGGTATGTAACAACCGAGAGACAAGCCTATCTAATTGTTTTAAAAGACTTTTAATTGGAGAGACAAAAAACGGATGCAGGTGTTGTTACATCTTTGAACAACTCAGAGCCTGCCTGTGATGGGCCGGGCGGAGGGTGGATGTGCGCACGGCCGCAGGGGGGCGGGCGGCGGTCCGCTGAGCCTGCGATCCCCATCGATGGGAATCACTTCGCTCGTCCCATCCTACGCAGCGCGAAGTCCCTTCCTGCTCGAGCAAACGGTCGCAAACAAAAAAGCGCGGCAGATTGCTCTGCCGCGCTTTCGTGGGACGCTTCCGGGATCAGGCGGCCGGAATCGGCGCTAGGCTGCGCTGGCGCTTGAACTGCGTGAAGTAGTAAGCCCCATAGCACAGGGAGATGAAACCGAAGCCCCAGTACAGCGAAGGCCGCTGCGTCGGATCCATGGCCAGGAACACGAACAGCGAGACGCACAGGAAGATGCAAGCCATCGGAATCAGCGGGAACAGCGGCGCTGCGTACCTCAGGTCCTGCACGGTGCCGCCGGCCTTGTAGTGCGCCTTGCGGAAGCGGTACTGGGCCAGGGCGATGACGATCCAGGTCACGGTCCCGGCCAGGCCGCTGATGGCCGTCAGGACCATGTAGAGGGTCTCGGCGGCGATGAAGCTGGTCAGCAGTGACAGCAACGCAAAGCACAGGGTGATGGCCAGGGCATAGAGCGGCACCCCACGGGAGCTGAGCTTCGCCAGGCCGCGCGGCGCCATGCCGCTCTTGGACATGGCCCAGAGGATGCGGGTGGAGGCATAGAGGCCGGAGTTGCCCACCGAAAGGAGCGCTGTAAGGATGACGATGTTCATCAGGTCGGCGGCGAAGGGGATGCCGACCATGTCGAACACCTGGACGAAGGGGCTTTCCACCAACCCGGCTTGCTGCCAGGGCACGATGGCCGACAGCACGAGAATGGCCAGCACGTAGAAAATCAGCACGCGGAACACCACGTTGCGCACGGCACGCGGGATGCTTTTCTCAGGATTCTCGGTTTCACCGGCGGCTACGCCCATGATCTCGCAGCCCTGGAAGGCGTAGACCACGGTCATCATCACCGCGAACACGGCGGAAATGCCGTTGGGGAACAGGCTGTCGCCCATCAGGTTGTTGAACATGGGGGCCGGTTCGCCACTGGCCAGCGGCAAACCACCGAAGATGGCGAGGATGCCAACCACGATGAAGCCGAGGATGGCGGCCACCTTGATCCCGGAGAACCAGTATTCGGCCTCGCCGAAGGCGCGGGTGGTCAGGGCGTTGAGGGAGAACAGCACCGCCACGAACAGCGCCGACCAATACCAGATGGGCACGTCGGGGAACCAGCGGCCCATCAGCATGCCGGCGGCGGTGAATTCCAGGCCCACCGTGGTGGCCCAGCTCATCCAGTAGACCCAGCCGATCATGAAGCCGGTGCCGGGGCCGATGTAACGCGTGGCGTGGGCCTGAAATGAGCCGGAGACCGGCATCTGTACCGAGAGCTCGCCCAGGCAGACCATCACCAGGTACATCAGCAGGCCAGCCACCAGATAGGCCAGCACGGCGCCGACCGGTCCGCCCTGGTTGATGATGACGCCGGACCCCATGAACAGGCCGGTGCCGATGACACCGCCAAGGGACAGCATGAAGATGTGCCGGCTTTTCAGCGAGCGGGTGAGCTGGACGCGATCATCAGTCATGGCGCACCTCCTGGGAGGCACAGCAGGCGAACAGGCACGAAAGGTGAACTTGGCGGCGGGTCATTATTCTTGTCTCCAATAAGCCACGAAAACCGAGGTCCCGGGCGGCGAGGTCTTCGCCAAGCCCGCGGATGCGGTTGAGGCCGATTATTGGAAGCCCTTGTAAGACGCCGTTGAACGTTGCGATCGAAGTTGTAAAAAGTCGTAAGGAAATTGTTCGATTTCAGGCGGAGGGGCGCAGTAGTTCGTCAAGCATGTCGCTGGAACGCTGCAGGATGCCCTCCAGTCGGGGCTGTAGCACCGGCAGACTGGCCTGGTCTCCGTCCTGGGCAGCCGCCTCAAGCTCTCGCAGAACTGCTGCCAGGGCGCGGAAGCCGAGGGAATCGCTGCTGCCGGCCAGCCGGTGGGCCAGATGCTCGACCTCGGCGCAGTCGCGGGCCTGCAATGCATCGAGCAGGCCGATGCGGTGATCGTCCAGCGTGCGCCGAAGCAACTCCAGCAAACCCTGCAGCTTCTGTTCACCAAGCAGGCCCCGGTGCGTCTGCAGCAACTGGCTGTCCAGAAGTTCGTCGTCGCCTCCCGTAGGCTGCCCCCCTGCATCCCCGGCCAAGGCACGGCGCAGGTCCGCAAGCTTCAGGGGCTTGGCCAGAGCACCCTGCATGCCGGCGTCCAGGCAGCGGCGCACCAGGGTTGGCTGCAGACTGGCGGTGAAGGCGAGGATGCGGGTATCGCGATTGGCACCCCGGCCATCGCCGCGAATCAGCCGGCACAGCTCGATACCGCTCATGCCCGGCAGGTGTAGGTCGAGCAGGATCAGGTCGAATCGCTTCTGCCGGCACAGCACCAGGGCCGGTTCGGCATCCTCAGCCAGGCTGGTGCGGTGGCCGTCGTGTTCCAGCAAGCCGGCCACCACTTCACGGTTGAGGGCGACATCTTCCACCACCAGCACGTCGAGGGCGTCTGCCAGGATCGGGGCGACCGGCTGCGGAGCCTGGCTGCTGACATCTTCCAGGGCGACCTCGAACCAGAAGCAGCTGCCCTCGCCTTCCACGCTTTCGACCCCAATGCGGCCGCCCATCAACTCCACCAGCCGCTTGCTGATGGCCAGCCCCAGGCCGGTGCCACCGTAACGCTGCGCCACCTCCTCGCTGGCCTGGGTGAAGCGCTCGAAGATCCGTGCCTGCACCTCCTGGGCGATGCCGATGCCATCGTCGCTGACACTGACGCGCAGACGCTGGGCCCCGGGCACTTCGTCCAGCAGCCGAACCTCCACAAGGATTTCCCCTTCCTCGGTGAACTTCACTGCGTTGGCCAACAGGTTGCTCAGCACCTGGCGCAGGAACTGCTCGGCGCCGCGACACTCGACGCGCACCCGCGGCTCGATGCGCGAGCGCAGCACGGTGCCGTTGGCGCTGGCCCTGGGTTCGAGCAGAGTGAGCACCTGTTCGAGCAGGGCTTTCAAAGAGAAGTCCACGAGCTCGGGCCGGCCCTCACCTTCTTCGAGGCGAGCGAAGTAGAGCACTTCGTTGAGGATCGCCAGCAGCCCTTCGGCGGCTTTGTGCAGCGCTTCCAGGCGCTTGCCGTCGCGCTCGCCCAGAGCCGCGCCACGCAGCAGCTCGGCCATTCCGAGGATGCCGTTGAGCGGCGTGCGGATTTCGTGGCTCATCGTGGCGAGGAAGCGCGATTTGGCGAGGTTGGCCGCCTCAGCCTCCTCTTTGGCGCGCTGCAGGCTGGCGGTGCGCCGCTCGACCATGTTTTGCAGGGCGGTCCGGTCTTCCTCGCGACGCTGGATATCATCGAGGATTGCCCGGCGCATATCGTCCAGGGCCTGGGCCACCGTATCGATTTCGTCCACTGCCCTTCCCGGCCGTCGATTCAGACGCAACGCCTCGTGCCAATTACCAGTGGCGATGCCACGGGCAAAGTCGGCCATCACTCGTAGATGGCGAGTGACCAGGCGGTGGAACAGCCAGGACAACGCCACCGCCAGGCCGCAAAGAAACACGCCCATCCACAACAGGCTGGTCAGGCCGGTGGCATAGAGGCGTCGGTAAACCGCCCCCAGGTCAATGCTGATCTCCAGCTCACCGAGGTGGCGGGCTTTGCCGTCAGGCGGCAGGTAGGTGAGTTCGAAACGCTCCCGACGCAGCGGGCCGGCCAACTCGTCCGAACCCAGTTGCAGATCGAAGTCTGCGCTGCTCAAGCGCACCTGGGCGATATCCGGGAAATCCGCGAGGCCGCGCAGCTGCATCTTCAGCTGTTCCTGGTTGAGGTCCCAAAGGCTGCGTTCGAAGCTTTCCAGGTAGCCGACCCGTATCAACTCCAGTCGCGCCTCGATGTCGCGCATTTCACGGCGGTATTCAAGGAGCAGCTGCACAGCGCTGGCCACCAGGGTAAAACACAGGCTGAACAGCAGGATGAACAGCAGCAGGCGGCGCAGCAGACCGCTAGGGAGCTTCACGCCGTTCATTCGCGCGGCTCCGGTTGAACGATCATGTCGCGGTAGGTGGCTTCACTTTCCCCCAGCCAGCGCTCGATCTCGCCGCTGTCGGTCAGGCGCTGCAGCTCCCGGTCGATCTCCGCCATCCGCGCTGCCAGGGGTGAGCGACGCGAGACGGCCAGGCGCAGATGGTCCACCGCAAGGGCCAGGGGCAAGGCGCGGATATCACCACCACCCTGCAAGTACTCGACATAGAGAAGACCAGTGCGACGTTCGTGGGCGATGAAATCGATGCGGCCACGGATCAGCTTGCCGAAATTCTGCTTGCTGTCCGAGACCCACTCGATATTGCCGGCTCGGGCCACCGCCTCGTCAAAAGCCTCGCCATAACTCTCGCCGAACAGTAGCCCGCCGCGGTAACGCGTCAGGTCTTGTATCCGCTCGACCTGGAGCGGATGCCGACGGTTGTAGAAGACCGTCACCTCTTCCCGCAGCACCGGCACCTGGGCAAACGCCAGGTACTGCTCGCGCTCTGGGGTCCGATAGGCCAGCACCGCATCGACCCGCCCTTCAGCAGCATCCAGCAGGCAGCGCTTCCAGTTGCCCAGTACAACCATTTCCGCGTCCAGCCCAAGGCTGGCGAACACCGCCTGCACCACGCGTGGGGCAATGCCGCGCATATGCTTGCCGTCGCTCCAGGAGATTGGCGGGTATACCGGGTGATCGCAGTAGCGCACCGCCTCGGCGGCGTTCGCCGTGCAGCCGAGCAGGAGGATGGCCAGCAACCAGAGGCGCGCCATGACTTCAGGCAACGGAGGCCGTGGCGGTGAACAGGTAGCCCGCGCCGTGGATGGTGATGATCAACTGCGGTTCGGCAGGATCGTCACGCAGCTTGCGCCGCAGGCGCCCCACCAGCACGTCGATGGAGCGGTCATTGGGCAGCCACTCGCGGTTGCGGATCTGGTCCATCAGCTGGTCGCGACTCAAGGTGTGCCCGGCGTTACGCAGGAAGACGCTGAGCAGCTGGAATTCGCCATGGGTGAGCAACGTCTCGCTGCCCTCATGGTCAATCAGGCGGCGGCGGTCGATGTCCAGCACCCAGTCGGCGAAGCGTTTGAGCTGGCCTCCTGCGGCCACGGCTGCCGGCGCAGGTTGCTGGAAATGACGCACCCGGCGCACCAGGTTCTTGGCGCGAGACACCAGTTCCCGGGGATTGAACGGTTTGATCACGTATTCATCGGCACCGCACTCGAGGCCGACGATGCGGTCGATGTCGTCATTGCGGCCGGTGATCAGGATGATCCCCACTTCCGAGCGAACGCGCAGTTCTCGGGTCAGGGTCAGGCCATCCTTGCCAGGCAGGCGGATGTCCAGCAAGACCAGGTCGACCGGGCTTTCCGCCAGGCACGCTTCGGCATCTTCTGCCGTGCTGGCGCAACGGACGTCATAACCTTCCTGGCCGAGATAGGAGTGGAGCAGTTCACGAATCAGCGGATCGTCGTCAACGATCAGCACACTGGGAGCCATCAATGTTGCCCTCCGCCTCCGAATAGGGGCGCTTTTATTGTTCTGGACGACGCAAGGAGCAGCAGGTTACCCACACTTGAACGACCGATCAACGACCTCCGACAGGACGCAGGAAACGCTGCATGCCGCCCGCCAGCAACCCATCCACCCATGCTTCGCAAATCTGCACGCCCTGCGCTGGTGTGAAGGTTTGCGGATTCAGCCCGGACTCCAACCAGAGGCCGTCGAGCAAGGCGCTCAAGCTGATGGCCGCGAGGTCCGCATCGAAGCCCTGCCAACTCTGCTCGGCTGCCAGGTCGGTCAGCGCGCTGGCCAGGATGGCGCGGTACTCGCCATAAGATTGGTCATGGGCCCGGTTGATCGCCTCGGCCGTCTTCACCGCGCCCCAGAATGCCAGCCAGGCATCCAGCAGTTGCGGGTCCAGCACCTCGGCGGAAAAGGACGCGCGAAAGAATGCCGATAGCCGCTCCCGGGCATTGGGTGCCGCCCGATCGATGGCCTCGCGCAGCAGCGCCATCACCCGACCGGTAACTGCCAGGTAAGCCTCGGCCACCAGTTCGTCCTTGCCCGAATAGTGGTGGTTGATCAGACCGACCGAAACCCCGGCCTCGGCACAGATCTTGCGGATCGAGGCGCCCTGGAAGCCATGCTGCTTCAGGCAGGCCAGGGTCGCGTCGATCAGGTGAGCCTTGCGCAGCTCTGGGTCCAGTCGGGAAAAACGTGCTTCCTGAGTCATGCCGACAGCTCCTGATGTGTTCCGGCGAATTTGAACGAATGTACAGCAACAATCCAGTCCCACCTACCCGTTCGGGGTATGGCCGCCAACCGCCAGGTACCGGAGAGTGGTTCCAGGCCCCGATAACTACAACACAGGTGGAACCGACATGCGCAAGACCCTGGTAGCAGCACTCGGCACGACACTGGCGTTGTTGCCCGCCTTGAGCCCGGCGGACGACGGCAACACCCTGCGGCTGTACAACTGGTCGGACTACATCGGCGAAAACACCCTGGCCGACTTTGAAAAAGCCACCGGCATCAAAGTCACCTACGACACCTTCGATTCCTACGAGACCGTCCAGGGCAAGCTGCTGCCAGGGCGATCTGGCTATGACCTGGTGGTGCTCAACGCCGCTCTGGTACCGCCGCTGCTCAAGGCTGGCGTATTCCAACCGCTGGACAAGAGCCGCCTGCCCAGTTGGGGTAACCTGGACCCGCAGGTGCTGGCCAGCCTGGAAAGCTTCGATCCGGGCGTCACTTATTCAGCCCCCTACACCTGGGGCAGCAATGGCATCACCTACAACGTCGAGATGATCAAGGCGCGCATGCCCGACGCGCCGATCGGCTCGCTGGCGATGATCTTCGATCCCAAGGTGGTGTCACGCTTCGCCGACTGCGGCGTGACCCTGATCGACTCGCCCACCGACGTGCTGCCGCTGGCCCTCGCTTACCTGGGTCGCGACCCCAACAGCGTCGAACCGGCGGATTTGAAGGCCGCACAGGATCTGCTGCTCGCCGTGCGCCCGTATATCCGCAAGTTCGACTCGATGAGTTACCTGAACGGCCTGGCCAATGGCGATCAGTGCATCGCCATGACCTGGTCAGGCGACTACGCCACCGCGCAGGCCAGGGCCGAGGAAGCCGGCGCCAAGGTCAAGCTGGATTACTTCATTCCCAAGGAAGGCTCGCTGATCTGGTTCGATGACTTCTATATCCCCAAGGACGCGCCAAACGTGGCTAACGCCCACACGTTCATCGAGTACCTGCTGCAACCCAAGGTGATCGCCGAAGTCACCAACTACATCCGCTACCCGAACAGCAACCAGGCCGCAACCGCACTGGTGGACGCCGAAGTCCGCAACGACCCGGCGATCTACCCGGACACCGCTACTCGCGCCCGACTATTCGTCCAGAAGACGCATTCGCCCAAGAGCATGCGACTGATCACCCGCACTTGGAACACGGTGAAGACCGGCAAGTGAGTCGGCACCGTTCCCCCTCTCTCGTAGATGTCAGAGGGGACTCTCCACGCCCCATACGTACGACCCGAGGTAAATGAAAATGGCCATCCCAAATCCAGCATATTTTGCGCAGTTCAATGATGAAGAACTGGTCGCAGCCGACAAAGCGCATTACATGCACGGCTACCACATCTTCGACGACCATCGCGAAAACGGCTCATTGAATATTGCCGCCGGCGAAGGCGCCTACATCTATGACACGGCCGGCAATCGTTACCTCGATGCTGTGGGCGGCATGTGGTGCACCAACATCGGCCTGGGCCGCGAAGAGATGGCCGAGGCCATCGCCGAGCAGGTACGCCAGCTCGCTTACTCCAACCCCTTCTGCGACATGGCGAACGTCAAGGCCATCGAGCTGTGCGAGAAGCTCGCGGAACTCGCACCGGGCGATCTGGACCATGTGTTCCTCACCACCGGCGGCTCGACGGCAGTCGACACCGCCTACCGGCTGATCCAGTACTACCAGAACTGCCGCGGATTACCTGCGAAGAAACACGTCATCACCCGCATCAACGCCTACCACGGATCCACCTTCCTGACCATGTCGCTGGGTGGCAAGGCGGCGGACCGCCCGGCCGAGTTCGACTTCCTCAAGGACCACATCCACCACATTTCCTGCCCCAACCCCTACCGCGCACCGGAGGGTATGGACCAGGCGCAGTTCCTCGACTTTCTGGTGAACGAGTTCGAAGACAAGATTCTGACGCTTGGTGCCGATCGAGTCGCGGCGTTCTTCGCCGAACCGATCATGGGCTCGGGCGGCGTGATCATCCCGCCCGCCGGCTACCACAAGCGCATGTGGGAAGTCTGCCAGCGACATGACGTGCTCTACGTCTCGGACGAGGTGGTTACCTCTTTCGGCCGCCTTGGAGCATTCTTCGCCTCTGAGGACGTATTCGGCGTGCAGCCGGACATCATCACCACCGCCAAGGGCCTGACCTCGGGCTACCTGCCTCTGGGGGCATGCATTTTCTCCGACCGTATCTGGCAGGTGATTGGCGAGGCGGGCAAGGGGCGCTGCTTCAGCCACGGTTTCACCTACAGCGGGCACCCGGTTAGCTGCGTCAGTGCACTGAAGAACATCGAGATCATCCAGCGCGAGAATCTGCTGGCCCATGTCGAGGACGTTGGCGCCTACCTGGAGGAGCGCCTGCAAAGCCTCACCAGGCTGCCGCTGGTGGGCAGCGTGCGCTGCAAGAAGCTGATGGCCTGCGTTGAATTCGTGGCCGACAAGGCGAGCAAGGCGCTGTTCCCGGATGAGCTGAACATTGGCGAGCAAATCCACCTGCGCGCACAGAAGCGTGGCCTGCTGGTCCGGCCCATCGTGCACCTGAACGTGATGTCACCACCGCTTACCATCACCCACGCTCAAGTGGATGAGATCGTCGAAACCTTGCGGGTAGCGATCCTCGAGACGGCTGCTGATCTGCAGCGCAGTGGCCAGTACGCGGGCAACTGATGCGCAGCCTGGGCCTTTTGCAGGCGCCCGGCAGCCCCAGTAGACTGCCGGGCATGGCCGACTCCTCAGCACAAACCGCAACCACCCTCCCCGCCACCTCCCTGCATGCCTGGCATACAGGGCTGGCGCGGGCCATGGCCAGCGTCGCCGAACCCGGCTTCGGCGAGCGATTGGCCGAGGCGCTGAACTGCCTGGTGCCGATCGAATCGGTGCTGCTCGGTCTGGAATGCAAGGGGCTGGCACCGCGGCCGCTGTACCAGCGCGGCATTCCCACCGAGTACCGCGAAGCGCTGATCGAACGTTACTACGCACGCGGATACATGCTGGACCCGTTCTGCCTCGCGCTTGAAAGCGGCCTCGCCGAGGGCTTCTACCCGCTTTCTGAGATTGCCCCGGACGACTTCTTCAACAGCGAGTACTACAAGACCTACTACCTCAAGTGCGGTTCGGTGGAGGACAGCCACTACATCGTTGACCTGGGCGGCCAGCGCAAGGTTTCGCTCTGCGTCTACCAGGGGCTCAGCGGCGCGCGCTTCACCCCGGCCGAACTGGAACTGCTGCGCGCGGCACAACCCATGGTGCGCGAGTTGATCCGGCAGTTCGACGAGCGCGGTGGCCTGGCCCGCTGCCTGTCCAACGCCGGCCCATCATCCTTGCACTCAGGCCCACCTGCGGCACTCAACCAGCAGATCAGGGACGCGTTCATGAACTTCGGCAGCGAGGTGCTGACCGAGCGCGAGCGGGAAGTCGCCCACCTGATGCTGCGCGGCCACTCGGCCAAATCCAGCGCCCGAGTGCTGGAAATATCCCCCGAGACGGTGCGCATGCACCGCAAGAATCTCTACACCAAGCTGGACATTGGCTCCCAGGCGGAACTCTTCGCCCTGTTCATCGACTGGCTGACCCGCTGAGAAACCTTCAGTCAGATACCCGGTAAGGAACGCCAACCTTTGACTAGGCTTGAGCAGGTTCTCAACCATCCAAGGAGACCCGCCATGCCCATCGAAAAAGCCCTGTACCGCGCGTACGCCGAAGCGTATGGCGGTCGTGAAGGCCGTGCCGTGTCGTCGGACGGCGTGCTGGATGTAAAGCTGACCACCCCGAAGGAGCTGGGCGGTCCAGGCGGTGACGGCACCAACCCCGAGCAACTCTTCGCTGCCGGCTATTCGGCCTGCTTCCTTGGGGCCCTCAAGTTCGTTGCAGGCCGGGAGAAGGTCGCCCTCTCAGAGGACTCTTATATAGAAGGGATCGTCGGAATCGGTACCCTGCCCAGCGGATTCGGCATCGAGGTCGAACTGAAGATTTCGCTGCCCGGGCTGGATCGCCAAGCGGCCAAAGACCTGGTCGACAAGGCGCATATCGTTTGCCCGTACTCGAACGCGACCCGCGGCAATATCAACGTAACCTTGACGCTGGTGTAGGAACGAGGGGGACGCCGAGTCCTTGCTCGCGAACGGATGAGCCAGGGTCGTTCGCCAGCAAGCTGGCTCCTACAAAGGTATGCAACTAAGAAGGGAGGCCACTGACCTCCCTCGCTTCACTTGACCTTGTAGATGATCCCCGGACTGCACTGGACCATCTGGTAGAGGTCAGGCTACCCGTCAAGCACTTTGGACATGCCGAGGAGCAGATATCCACCTGGTTTGAGGCCGGCGTGGATACGCGTGAGGATACCCCTCCTCACGTCTACCAAAGATTACACATGCACCGCTCAGAGAACGCGGAACACGTAAGCTCCCTGCAGAAAGGCTCAAGAGCTGCTCGGACCGAGAGACTTTTTAACCTCTCGAACAAATCACTTTAATGTCTCAGTCAAGGCGAAGCAGGAGCCTTTTTGAGAGGATTTGCTTTCATGAACTCTGCAGCAGCATTTTGCACAAACATGGAATCCTTAGTCATTGAAAGACTCCACCTATCTGCAATTTCTTCAAATTCCTGAACCCCACTTATAGCGTAAAGGACACGGAGCTGCTCAATAATAAATTGCTGATATGCGCCATTAACCATGTCCGTCCGATTCGTCTGAGCATAGACGGACCAATACCCGACGTCGTATCTGTCGATTTCGTACTTCATGATCGAAATACCCTCATCAAACATTTTCTTTGCGCCCTCATCGCCGGTCACCCTGTAAAAGTCCCATATCCCGAAGAGCGCCCACATGTGGCCATTCAAAACATGGCTTGGATCATTGGCATCGGGATATTCCTCATACCAGACACCATTACTTTTTCGCACAGCAATTCCGCCATCACTGATCGGCTTTTCCATCCAGAGCAATGCCTTCCTTGCAGCCTCAAGGTAAGCAGGATCCGCACTGAGTTGGTATTCACGCAAAAGAATCGAAATACCTAAACTCTGGGAAAGTCCAGAGATCCAAGGCGCCTTCTGGTTGCGGGCGGGGACGTCGAATCCCCATTCCCATTTCCCATCTTTCTGTGTATCTAGGAACAGTTTCGCCAATTCCCTGAACTTAACCAGCGCCTCACTGTCATTGAACGCCCTTGCAGAGTCCCAATTACCAAGCGCACAAAAGGCCTTTTGGGTAACACTGGTCGCAAAATTTGGACCGTTACAATTCATTGTCGTGACTGAAGCGGTCGAGATGAGCGGTGAGTGAATGTAGTAATTCCCCAGCGTCTTATCTTTCAGACCGATCAGAGTCGAAGTCTTCATCTCCTCGACTCGAGTTGGATATCCAAATTTTTCCAAGTAGCCTTTATACCAAACATTTCCTCCAACCGAGGCCAACCATGACTTTACTTGCGCACTTCGATCATCCAACTCCTCTGCAGAAAATTTCTTGCCAGACTTTTCCTTGAGCAAGGTCACTCGAGCAATATCGACAGCAATTTTGTCATTGAGCACCTCTGCCCCAAGGGGAATCGGAGAGGCTACAGATCCGGAGGAAACCGTCATTGCAAGAATGGCTACTGCGATACATCCTTTAAAACTGACAAGCGTCTTACGCACCACAACCCCCTCCTTTATAGGAAGCTCGCACACAACAAAAAGCCCCATGCCGAAGTCAGCCATGAGCTTTTAAATAAATGAAGCTGATAGCACCGTCTACTTCCAGATCAAGATCCGAGCCCGCACCTGCATTTTGCAAGCAACTGCCCTTACTACTGAGATCCCTAGTTAACCGCCAGGTCATCATGCTCTCGAAGGCATGAATAATACGCTGCTGGTAGCCTCATTGCACACCGAACGAAATTTGGCGTGGCCTGCTGGAGCTTCGCCGATATCAAGCTTGACCTCCTTCAGGCCTGACAACGGCAAAAATAGAAAGCAGCAAAGATCCCAAGTTCGTTCACTTGACCTTGTAGATGATCCCCGGACTGCACTGGACCATCTGGTAGAGGTCAGGCAATCCGTTGAGTGCCTCGGACGCACCGAGAAACAGGTAACCGCCAGGCTTCAGGGTGGCGTGGATGCGCGTGAGGATGTCTCGCTTCACCTCGGCCGAGAAGTAGATCAGCACGTTACGGCAGAACACGATGTCGAATTTGCCGAGCGCCGCATAGCTGTCCAGCAAGTTCAACGGACGGAACTCCACGCGGCTGCGGATCGCCGGCTTGACCGCCCAGCGCCCCGGCGCCTTCTGGTCGAAGTAACGAACCAGCCGTTCCTGGGACAAGCCGCGCCCCATGGCCAAGCTGTCATATTCGCCGGCACGGCAGGCTGTGAGCATCGAGCTGGACAGGTCGGTTGCAACGATCTGAGCACCGGCCCTGAGTTGCCCCAGACTGCTCCGTTCGAACTCGTCGATCGCCATGGAAATGGAAAAAGGTTCCTGACCGGAGGAACTCGCTGCCGACCAGATACGCAGGCGCTGGTTCGGGTTGGCCTTGAGCAGCTCTGGCAGCACCCTCCCCTTCAGCACCTCGAACGGATAGGTGTCGCGAAACCAGAGCGTTTCATTGGTCGTCATGGCATCGACAACCTGTTCACGCAGACCGCCGCGCGATACACCCTGGACGCGCTGGACCAGTTCGCCCAGGCTCTTGATGCCATTCTGCTCCATCAGCTTGTTGAGCCGGCTGGAAACCAGATACTGCTTGTTGCTGCCCAGCAGAATGCCGCAGGTCTTTTCCAGGAATACCCGGAACTGCTCGAAATCCACATTGCCTGAAGACACTAGGGGCGCCTCACCGATCTAATTCCATGCCAGGGAGCCGCTGCTCAGCTCCCATCCATAACCTTGATGCGTTCGACGACGCGGGAAGCCAGGTCGTCAGGCTTGAACTTGGCAAGAAAGTCGTCCGCCCCCACCTTTTTCACCATCGCCTGGTTGAACACACCGGAAAGCGAAGTATGCAGGAGGATATGCAACTTCTGCATGCGTGGATCGTTGCGGATCTCCGCCGTCAGCGTGTAACCATCCATCTCCGGCATCTCGATGTCGGAAATCATCATCAACAGCTCGTCCTCTGGCGCCCTGCCCTCCTCGACCAACTCACGCAGGTAGTTATAGGCCTGGCGACCATCGTTGAGCGCCTTGACTTCGACCCCGACTGTTTCCAGGCATCGCACCACCTGCTTGCGCGCCACCGAGGAGTCGTCAACGATCAGCACCCGCTTGCTGAGGGCCTTGCTTTGGGTCTCGACATCCACGACCCCTTCGGACACTACCTCCGAAGTCGGTGCGACCTCGGCGAGGATCTTTTCGACGTCGATGATCTCCACCAGTTGCTTGTCGACTCGGGTCACCGCAGTCAGGTAGTGATCGCGGCCGGCTCCCTTGGGTGGCGGATGGATTTCTTCCCAGTTCAGGTTGACGATGCGCTCGACCGAACGCACCAGGAACCCCTGAACCTTGGTGTTGTATTCCGTGATGATGACGAAGCTGTTCTTCAGGTCATCCAGGCTTCTGCGCCCGGTCGCCAGGGACAGGTCGAGAATCGGAATGGTCCCCCCACGGATATTCGCGACCCCGCGCACCACCGGACTGGACTTGGGCATCACGGTGAGCCGAGGGCACTGAAGGACCTCCTTCACTTTGAATACGTTGATCCCGTAGAGCTGGGAACCGTCAAGACGGAACAGCAGCAGCTCCAGGCGGTTCTGCCCGACCAGTTGGGTACGCTGGTTAACCGAATCCAAAACGCCGGCCATGACCAGACTCCTCCTGCAGGTCTATGAATCTGTCGTCTTAGCCTGTCAGGCGGCACGAGCCTTGCTTCTCAGTGCGCATGAATGCTTCGACGACGCTTTTCCGACACTTGATATCAAAATGCCGCAACTTGATTGCGAGCGTTGTACCCGCTTTGTGCTGTCTCGGCTACAGCCCGGTATCGAGTGCAACCATGACGTCGCCTGAAGAGCTTATCGGCGTGACCCAGGGGTTTCTTGAGGCGACAGTCGAGGATTATTTACAGCGCAGCAGCATCCAGGGCCGCTACGAAATCCAGGTCAATCGACTGGACCCGCGGCTACGCCTGCCTCTCTGCGACAAAGAGTTGACTGCACGTCTGGAAAGCCCGTCAAAGCCGCTGGGGCGCGTCACCGTCCGGCTTCGCTGCGATGGCAACACACCCTGGACCATATTCGTGCCCAGCCAGGTCAGGCTGTTCCGCGAGGTCGTGGTGGTGACCCGCCCTCTGCGACGTGACGCCATGATCGCTCCTGAGGACGTGTCCCTCGCCGAGCGCGATGTAGGCCCCTTGAGCCAAGGATTCCTTACGAACAGTTCTCAGGTGATGGGCCAGAAGACCACCCGCGCGCTCCTGCCTGACCAGGTATTGGCACCAATCCACTTGCAGATGGCTGAAGTCGTAAGCAAAGGCGACCAAGTGGTGATCAGCGCCAAAAACTCGGCGATCAACGTGCGGATGCCTGGAGAAGCCTTGTCGAACGGAGCTCCAGGAGAACAGATCCGCGTACGCAACCTGGGTTCGGGGCGCGTAGTCAAAGCCCGGGTCCAGGGTCCTGGCCAGGTCCAGGTGGATATGTAGGCATGATTGACATGGCGCTCCAGAACAGATGTTTCCTACACTCTGCTTGTCTGAAAATTTTTTCTAAAGTTAGCCCGGACAGGGCCGATAACACGGTAAGCGTCCAATTAGCGTCCGAGGTTCAACATCATGGTCATTGACTTCAATCGGCCCAACAACGGCCCAACCCCTGCCAGCACGGCACGTACCAGTTCTGCGCAAGCCGGCGGCAAGGGTGAAGCGGTCACGGGCAACCCGCCTGCTGTTGCGCAAACAGTCAGCGAACAGCCGCAGGCTGCGGGTAGCGGTGAATCCGTGAAATTGAGCAGCGACGCTCAGATGTTGCAGCAAGCAGGCGAGAAGCTGCGCGACCTGCCCGCCGTGGACAAGGAGCGCATTGAAAAGCTCAAGCAGGCCATTGCCGACGGCTCTTACCAGGTCGATAGCAAGCGCGTGGCCAGCAAACTGCTGAACTTCGAATCCCAGCGCTAGTCCTCGGGCTGCGCTGGGGACCTTGGACGCCCGGTTCCCAGAGCAAGCAATGCAAGACACCAACCTGCTAGACCTGTTCAACCAAGATATCGACCACGCCAAGCGACTGCTTGAGCTGATGGACGAAGAATTCCAGGCACTTGGCGAACGAGACCTGACGCGCCTGGAAAGCCTCATCGCCGAGAAGCAGCCCCTCCTCGCCCAACTTGATCAGCATGGCCGCCAGCGCAGTCAGTTGTTGGTCAACCTTCGACTCAGCACTGACCGGGCCGGGCTGGAGCAACTCGCCAATGCCTCCCCCCGTGGAGCCGAACTGTTGGCCCGAAGTGACGAACTCGGCCAGTTGCTCGAGCACTGTCAAAGCGCCAACCAGCGCAATGGGCGCCTGATTCGAGCCAATCAGACATCGGTAGGCAGCATGCTTGGAATCCTACGGGGCGGCGAGATGCCAAGCCTCTATGACAGCCGCGGCACTACCGCTAGAATCGGCCACCAGCGCCCACTCAGCCAGGCCTGACCCCAACTACAAGAAGAGTGTGAGACCTGTGGGCATGGAGCCCGGCTCACGCCAAACCTTGCGTGTAGAGAGAGCCGGACCGTGTCCAACCTATTCACCGAGCAAAACGGCCCGCAACCACCGAAGATCCTCAAGGCTCCGGTGGAGATCCAGGCAAATCTTCGCCTTCTGCAGCAACATCACGACCCTCTGATCATTACCTTCCACGACCGCAATCAACGCTTCCAGAGTTACCTGGTCGAAGTCGACCGTGATCGCGGCCTGATTGCCCTCGACGAGATGATCCCGAATGATGGCGAGCGTTTCCTGAGGAACGGCGAAACCTTCCGCATCGAGGGTTTCCGTGAAGGTGTCAGGATTGCCTGGGAGTCCCTCCAGACAGTCGAGATCGGTGAACTGGACGGCGCACGTTGCTATTGGTGCGCCTTCCCTCAGGAAGTGATCTACCACCAGCGCCGTAATGCTTTCCGAGCTGCCCTCAAGCAGTCGCAACTGGTAGCTGTCGAACTGGATGGAAACAAGATTTCAGCCGCCCTTCAGGGACAGATGCTGGATATTTCCGCCACCGGCTGCAAACTGCGCTTTGAAGGCGACCAGAGCACTCGGCTCCAACCCGGCCAACTTTACGAGCGCTTCACGGCGAAGCTGCCCTTCGGCGCAGTGACAACGACAATCGAGTTGCGCCATGTGCACTACGAGGAGAAGTTGGGAGTGAGTTTCGCTGGCGTTCGCTTCCATGACATGAGCGGCCTGGTGCAACGCCAGGTGGAACGCTTTGTCTACCAGTTGCAACGCGAAGCCCGGCGCTTCGAAAAGGACGAACTGTTCTAGGTCGCCCCCAGTTTGTACCCCAGCCGCGCCAGGCGCGGCAGGTGCTCGGGGCAATCGACCATCCACACCGTCGGCAGCAGGCCATGCCGCCAATCCAGCTGCTGCAAGCGCTCACAGGTCAGCGCCAGCACCTGGTTGCTGCCCCAGGGGATGGATTCGAACAGACGCGGATCCACCCGGCGCAAGCCTAGCAGGACATAGCGGCCATCCTCGGTAGGTCCGAGCACAGCCTGGTGTTCGACCAGGGCCTCACAGGCCTCAGCGAGATAATTGGCATCCAGGATCGGACAGAAATGGTCGATCAGCACCACGGCGTCGTTCTCTGCCAGGCCGAGGACGGCGATGCGTCTCATACGCTCCCCGAGGTCTCCGACCGGCTGTCCGACCACCATCCAGTCGTTTTCTTCGGCCAACGCCTCAAGGCTCTCGTCTGGCCCATCCTCGAGCCAGAAGATGCGCTCGCTGAAGCCCATCGGTGGCAGGTTGAGCACCCGTGCAACCAGTTGCCGCTGCAAACGGAGAGCCCCCTCTTCGCCCAAGGCGGGAACCAGTCGGGATTCAAGTCCGCCGGCCTGTGGTGATCGGGCCAGCAAGTGCAGGGAGATGCTCAGATTCACGGCCACGGTCCTCCTTCAAGTCCCGAGGCGAACCTCGGGCTTAAAAGCTCAGGTACCTACTGTCGCCGATGATTGGTCAAAAGCAGGATGGCGCTGGGCCACTATTTCGCCTGCGGCCGTTCCCCCGTTTCGGTTGTCGATGCATCACCCGATGGCTGGGCATCCCCCGATTGCATCTGATCATGGATCGACTTTTCATCCACCCGCGGGTCGAGCGCCGCGACCAGGGGCGAGCTAGTCATGTTGTCCGGGGTGGGCACATGGTGAAGTGGCGCCTCGTCGACCCGGTGCAGGCCGGTAACCGCATCCGGTCGCACCCTGAGGACCAGGACTGCCGCGCAGAAGCAGACAAAGGCATAGAGCATGTTCGGCCCGAGCAGCTTCATGAGGGCGCCAGTGAGCAACGGACCGACACTCGCCCCCACGCCAAAGGTGATCAGCAGCATGGCCGTCAGGGAGACGCGGCGGTCAGCCTCGATATGGTCATTCGAAAAGGCCACTGCCAGCGGGTAGAGGCTGAACTGCAGCAGACAAACCAGGAAGCCCACGGGGAACAGCACTTCCAGCGGTGCCTGCGGCATGATCGCCAGGGGCAAGGCCGCGAGAGCCAGCAGCGCAGCCGTGCTGCGGATCAGTACCGCCCGGTCGTGCCGATCCGACAACCAGCCCAGCGGCCACTGGACCAGCAGGCCGGCCAGGATGCAACTACCCATGAACAGACCGACCTGGTTGGTGGGCATCCCTTGCGACGTGGCATAGAGCGGCGCGAGGCCATAGAACGAGCCGATGACCAGTCCGGAGACCAGCACCGTCGTCATGGACTGCGGCACCCGCTTGATGAAAAAGCGCGGTTCCAGCGGGGCCGGGTGTAAAGGCGCCGGGTGGATCTTGCGAGTGACGGCCACTGGCACCAGGCACAACGCGAAGCACATCGCCACCAGCATCAACAGCTCGGGGCCCAGCCCCGGGTGCAGTACCAGCACCAACTGCCCCATGACCAACCCCAGGTAGGAGGCGACCATATAGCCGGCGAAGACCTGGCCCCGCTGGCTGGCATCCGCCTGTTCAGTGAGCCAGCTTTCGATGACCATGTACTGGCACATCATTCCCAGGCCCACCAACATCCGCATGACCAGCCAGGCAGGAAGCAGGCTGGTCAGGCCGTGACCAAGCACGGCCGCAGTCACTACGCCCGCACATGCCACATAGGCGCGTATGTGGCCGACCCTCGCGATCAGCCGGTGTCCCAGCTTGCCGCCGATGACCAGGCCGAAATAGTTCGCCGCCATCAGCGCGCCGACCCAGAGACCATCCACCTTGTCGGCGGCCAGGCGAAGGCCGAGGTAGGTGCTGAGCAAGCCGGAGCCGATCAGCATCAACAGGGTGGCAAAATACAATGCGCGGAAAGATTTCCAGATTCGATGCATCGGCGCTCCAGGCGGCTCCTTGTACTAGAGGGGCCGCCATTTCGGCGGCCCTGCGGATAATCAGACCTGGGAGGCGAGGATGCGCCGCTCCCAGGGCGTGATTTCATCGAAGAAGCTGCTGAGCTCCATCGTCTTGGTAGCAATGTAGCCTTCGATGAACTCCTTGCCGAACAGTTCTCGCGCCAAATCACTACGTTTCAGACGTTCGAGAGCGGCATGCAAGGTACAGGGCAGCAACAAAGAATCCGGTGCCTCGAATTCACCCTGGATCGGCTCGCTGGGCTGCAGTCGCTGCTCCAGGCCGTACAGGCCCGCCGCGAGGCTGGCGGCAATGGCCAGGTAGGGGTTGGCGTCCGCACCCGGCAGGCGGTTCTCGACCCGGCGGGCGACAGGAGCACTGGCGGGAACACGCAGGCCAGCCGCACGGTTGTCGTGGGACCAGCAGGCATTGTTCGGCGATGCATAGGGGTGGCAAAGGCGCTGGTAGGAGTTCACGTTGGGTGCGAAAAGTGCCGTGAGATCCGCCATGGCTGCCTGCTGGCCACCGATGAAATGGGAGAAAGCCTCAGTAGGCACGCCATCTTCGGCCGTGAAGATGTTCCGACCGCTATCGCTCGCCACGATGCTCTGGTGGATATGCATCGAACTGCCCGGCGTGTGGGCCAATGGCTTGGCCATGCACACCACAGTAATGCCATGCTTGAGCGCCACCTCCTTGAGCAGGTGCTTGAAGAGGAAAGTCTGGTCGGCCAGCAACAGCGGATCACCATGCAGGAAATTGATCTCGAACTGGCTCACCCCCATTTCGTGCATGAAGGTGTCACGCGGCAGCCCCAGAACCTCCATGCAGCGATAGACCTCCTCGAAGAACGGGCGCAGGCCATTGTTCGAGGACACACTGAATGCGGAGCAGCCCGTTTCGCGACGCCCATCCAAGCCCTCCGGTGGCAGGAAGGGTTGCTGCGGATCGGGGTTGGGGGCGAATACGAAAAACTCCAGCTCGGTGGCGACTACCGGTTGCCAGCCATGCTCGGCGTAACGCTCGACCACCTTGCGCAGCAGGCCACGGGTCGACAGCCCAGACGGTCGGCCATCCAGTTCCTGAGCATCGCAAATGGCCAGTGCTCGCGGCTGCTCGCTCCAGGGCACGCGGTGGATCTGGCCGGGTTCGGCGACCAGGGCCAGGTCACCATCGTCGCTCCCGTAGAAGCGGGCTGGCGGATAGCCACCCATGATGCATTGCAGAAGCACACCGCGCGCCAGCTGAAGGCGACGCCCGGAGAGAAAACCCTCCCCGGTCATGACTTTGCCTCGCATCACACCGTTCAGATCAGGGGTGACACACTCGACTTCTTCGATGCCGGCCAAACGCTCTTCAAGCGGGCTGCGGACTTGGGTAGCCATGGTTATTGTCCTTGTGCACTACAACCGCTCTTCGTGGCGGTTTGTACAAAATACGCACCAGGCGTTCGAAATATCAAGCACTGCAAAGAGCCAACTGAAGCCGGTAAAACCTCCCGACTTTGCACCCATGGCGTTACAGGAGTCGCCGGCAGATTGCAGGCGCATCAAACGCAAGGAGGGCCACGGTGCCAAGCACCATGACCCTCGAGGTTGCCTCCTGTTATGACGCCAGCGTCTCAACCCGCCAGGATGAAATCCGTCTGGGTAACCGCTGTCGAGTCCGCCACCCCCACCAGGGTGATGCTATTGGCGCCGATGGTGACCACGGTGCTGCCGGCTACTCCAGCGATGCCCACATTGGCGCCGAAGGTGGCCGCCGTGATCCCCAGGCTCTCGATATTGAGCCGATCCTGGCCCCCCAGCGGGTTGGCATCGAAGTCCGCGATCGTGTCCTGGCCGAAGCCCGCACCGAACACGAAGATGTCATTGCCAGCCCCGCCGACCATGTAGTCGTTGCCGCCCATGCCGAAGATGGCATCGTGGCCCGATCCGCCGACAATGGTGTTGTTCAGCGCGTTACCGAAGGCCATGTCGAAGTTGCCAGTGCCGCCGAAGAACAGCCCCTCGAGGTTCGCCCCCAGCTCGAACACCGACAGCGAGGTCGACACCGAGTCGATCCCGGCGCCGGCCAGCTCCAGGACCACATCCCCGGCCTCGGTCACCTCGTAGAGGTCGTTGCCCAGGCCACCGGCCATGAAGTCGGCCCCGGCGCCACCGATCAGCACATCATTGCCGGCGCCACCCACCATCAGGTTGTCGAGTTCGTTACCGATACCGAGGAAGTTGCCGCTGCCACCATAGAACAGACCCTCGAGGTTCGGCCCGAGGACATAGGTCAGCAGCGAGGTCGACACCGTGTCATGCCCGGCTCCGCTCAGTTCGTTCACCACATCCCCGGCGTCGGTGACTTCATAGACATCGTTGCCCAGACCGCCGCGCAGGGTGTCGGCTCCGCCACGGCCGATCAGCACGTCGTTGCCACTGCCGCCCACCATCAGGTTGGCCAGATCGTTACCGATACCGGTGAAGTTGGCGCTGCCGTCGAAGTACAGGTTCTCAACATTGGCCCCCAGCGTGTGGCTGGCCAGCGATGTCACCACCAGGTCCTGCCCGCCGCCGGCCGCCTCGAGCACCACATCCCCGAGGTTCTCGACGTTATAGCCGTCATTGCCCTGGCCACCGACCATCATGTCAGCCCCGACGCCACCGATCAGCACATCGTTGCCGGCGCCGCCTACGATGACGTTGTTCAGCGCATTGCCGGTGCCGACGAAGTTGCCGCTGCCGCCGAAGAACAGCCCTTCGACGTTAGCCCCCAGGGTGTAGCTGCCGAGCGAGGTCGACACCGTGTCATGTCCGGCACTGCCCGCTTCAACCACCACATCCCCGGTATCGGTGACTTCATAGATATCGTTGCCCAGACCGCCAATCATCGCATCGGCCCCGGCCCCGCCCATCATCACGTCGTCGCCGGCATCACCGTTGAGGGTGTCGTCGCCCAGCCCCCCGAACAGCGTGTCGTTGCCGTCGAGGGCATTGATCAGGTCGGCGCCGATGGTGCCGATCAGGTTGTCAACACCTGGCGTGCCAACGATCAGGGCGCCGACTACCGCGGTGGTGGCAGAGGTGCGTGAGGTCGTAGTGCCGAAATCATCGGTGAAGGTGGCGATGACCCGCAGTTGCTGGCCGACCTGGGTCGCGGTCGGCGTGAAGCCACGGTTGGTCGCCCCGGCGATGTTGGTGAAGGTCACGCCGTCGCTCGAGGACTGCCACTGGTAGGTGAAGATCGCGGTGGTGAGGCCATCCGGATCGTCGATGGTACCGGGCGAGGCCGCCAGCGACAGCGACTGGGTTGGCGACATGTCGCTGATCGCCGGTTCTCCAGTGGTCGCATCCGGGGCCGGATCAGCCAGAACCGCCGCAGTCGGTGCCGAGAACGCGGTTTCCAGCACGCCATTGGCGTCCTTGTAGATCGCCTTGAGCCGCAACTGCAGGCCGACCAGGTCAGCCGTAACCCGGAAGGTCGGTCCGGCGGCCACATCCAGCTCACCGCCTGCAGTCAGCGTCGTGATGTCGACGAAGACACCATCACCGGTGTCCACCTGCCAGTAATAGGCCACCTGGCCAGTGATGGTACCGCCGGGGTTGTCCGGATCGGTGAGCCCGCCAATCGAAGCCTTCATCAGGGTGCCGACTTCTGGCGTGGTGTCATTGACGGACAACAAGCCTTCCGGACCGCTGTTGTTGCCAGGCGCGACGAAGAGCACGTCGTTGGCGAACTGCAACCGTTCGATGTTGGTCAGCCGGTCGACACCGTCCGAGCCCACCAGGTCGGTCACGGTGAGGGAGCCATCGTCATTGATGACGATGTCGTACTGCTCCACGTTGCCGCTGTAGACGGCTGTGTCGTAGCCGAGCCCGTTTCCGTCCATGATCTCGCGTACGATCACCAGCTGTCCCGGGTTGTAGGTGCCGTTGACCATGAACGGCGCCAGGTCCGTCAGGTTGTTGAAGCTGGCGATTTCGCCTCCGGTGCCATCGACATTGGCACGCACGCTGATGCGCACGTTCAGCCACTTGTCACCATCCATCAGGTCGTCACCGCCGCCGCCCAAAAGCATGTCGCTGCCGTCACCGGCCAGGATGATGTTGCCGCTGCCGAATGAAGTTACACCTGCTCCCAGAAACTCCTGCAGACCGGCGATCAGGCTGATATTGGTCAGCACGCTGCCATAGGCGCCCGACGTGGCGATCAACGTCGCATCGGCATCGTCGCCGCGGAGGATGTCGCTGAACGCGGAGCCGGACACCCCTTCAGTCGACTCGAAGCGGGCCAGGACCGATGTGGCCCCCGGAGCGATCGGTGCCTCGATGAAGGCACGCAGACGCATGTCGATGCTGACGCCCGCCGGGTCGTCCTTGAATACGGCCCAGTCGAAGCCCGACATCCCGACATAGCGGTCTCCCTCCCCGCCGTTGCCCATCATGATGTCGTCGCCGCCTTCACCGTCCATCCGGTCGATGATGCCGAACTCACCGAGGAACACGTCGTGCCCGATGATCGGGTCATTGCCGAAGGGGTCGAAGTTGTCGCCGGCCGCGCCATCGGGCATGCCCTGTTCGATCCAGTCGTCGCCCTCGTTACCGAAGATGAATTCGACGGAGCGCACACCGAGGATGAAGTCATTGCCGGTGCCACCGAAGGCTTCCGAGGCATCTTCGACGTTGATGATGAAGTCGTTGCCGAATCCGCCCAGCAACAAGTTGATGCCGTTACCACCATGGATGACGTCGTTGCCTTCGCCGCCCTGGATATTGTCGTCGCCCCCCCTGTCAGTCAGGATGTCGTCGCCGGCGCCACCAAAGATGATGTCGTTGCCGTCGCCGCCTTCCAGTCGGTCGTTACCGGCATCGCCGTGCAGAGTGTCATCGCCGATGCTGGCAATGAGGGTGTCATTGCCGGCGCTACCCCCGAGCACCACATGGTCCTCGCCGTTGTACTGCAGGAAGTTGGCACTGCGCAGAACCAGCGGGATCAACGGGTTGGCGCCCAGCGGATCCTCGCGGCCAGTGATCCCCAAGCCAGTGAACTGCACGTTCTGGTCGACCTCAAGAGTGAAGGCTGGGGTCGAGAACACATCACCTGGCAGGTGGGTGGCGTCGGTGTTGGCCATGATCAACTTGGCGAAGGAGTTGTTCTCCAGCTCGCTGAGGAAGTTCAGGCCGGCAGTGCGCTCCAGATAATAGAACCGGTCGCCGTCTTGGAGTTTCTCCATCTGCGTCTCGAAGACGAAGTTGAAGGTCGATCCCAGCAGGCCACCGAAGGGCATCTGCCGCTCGGCGAGACCACCGATCCACAGGTCAATGTCATTGACGCCGGTGGTGGCCGCCGGACCATTGAGGAACTCCAGCCGGTCGTCCGGCGCACCAACCCCACCAAACACCAAGGCGAAGGCCGCAGCACGCTTGTCGGTCAGGGTCGTGGCGCTGGTGACCGAGGTATGTGTGCCGTAGGCGGCGATGAAGTTGACCACCGATTCCTGGTGCTTCAGGTTCATCGCGAAGTCCAGCCAGCTGGTGTAGGGCTTGAGCTGGGCATCGCCGGTGGCGTTGTAGAACTCCAGACGCGCGGCATTCAAGGACGGCACACCGGTATCCCGGCCACGGGTGAGGTTGATGGTCGGCAGGTCGAGCGGCAGACCCAGCAAGTTGTTGCGCAGCGCCTCGGTGACGAACTCATCGATCTCGTTGCCGAGCTGCCGGGTCATGCCACGGACAATGGCGCCCGCGGCCTGATCGGCCGTGACCGTGACGGTTCCGCCCGCCCCATCGCTGAGCTGGTTGAAGGACAGCGGGTTGAGGAAAGCTGCGATCAGGCCCATGGAACTGTCAGTGAAGTTCGCGTCGAAGCGGTCAACGGTTTCGGTCAGCATCGAGTGACCAAAGCGATAGACCACGTGGGCAAACTCCGCGACGATGGCCGGGTTGATCGCGGTGTCGTACACCTGGGTCGGCGCGAAGAAGATGTCGACCTGGGGTTGCACCTTGCGGGCGAACTCTTCGAAGACCAGGTGCTGGTACTGCATTTCAGTGGTGAACCGCGCCGCTTGGAACAGGCGCTCGCCATTCCAGCTGCCATCGGGGAACTGCCATTCAGCGACGAAGGCCGGGTCATTGCTGGCCAGGACCACCGCCTTGATGTGCTCGATCATCCGGTTGTGCTCGGCGTGGAACACGTGGTGCACGGCGGTCAGGCCGATGTTCTCGTTGCCGCGGCCGTCGCCGGTAATGAAGTGTGCATTCAGCAATTCATCGTCATAGGTCCCGGCAATACCATCGTCGGTGCCTGCCACCAGATCAGCATCAGGTGTCAGCAATGCACCGGCAGAGTTGCGGGGGTTGGCGCTGTGGGCAATGTCATCGAGGAACGCATGGTTGGTGCGAACCACGTTGGCGGGCACCGCCAGACCGCCGGCCACCCCTTCCACGAAGCCCGTGGCCGTGACGAACTGGGCGAAGCCGTTGGCGCCAGGAACGAACTTGCCATAGGCGTCGGTCACCAGCATCGGCAGGTTGGTGACATCGGCATCGGTCAGGATGACGCCAAGCATCAGGGCCTGGGCCTTGACCTGTGCCCAGGTCGGCAGACCGCCGTCGACACCGTCCAACAGCCGGCCGGTCGCAACCGGATCCCCCGCAGCATTGAGTTCGTACTCGCGCAGGAAGACCTGGTGCGACGGGTGCGAGGTGTAGGTCTGGTTCTGGTCGACGAATGGCGTGGTCTGGTTATTGTGCAGGTGCACATCATCCGAGGTGCCAAGGACATTGTCCGCCCCAGCCTGGACCAACGTATTAGTGGCACGGGTCAGCAGCATGAAGCGTTGCGCTTCAGGCAGGTCGTCCGTCGTCCCGGCTATGCCGTCTGCGCCCAGCACCAGCGGATCGTCGGCTTGCAACGGCACGAAGATGACGCCGTTGCCCCCCTTGTTCACCAGGTCGAGGCCATGGTCGAAGAACTGGCCGAACAGGGTGAACCAGGAGTTGAAACCGGCCGACAACCCCTCATCGGGTGCGGTGTTGGGAATGAACAGCGGCTGCCCGCGAGGAATAGCCACACCCCCGAGGTCGAGCAAGGTCCCAATTGCATAGGGCAAGCCGGTAGCGGAATCGATCTGCGTGCCATCTGCCAGGACGCCCAGCCCGGCATCGACGAAGGCCTGGACCGCCACCGGGTTGGTGATGGTCTGGTCGACCACCAGGTTGGAGATGATACGGGGGTCGGAATCCACCACATTGCCATTCGCGGCATAGTTGGTGTTCGTGGTGCCGGCAAATGGTGTCTCATCGTTCTCGTTGCGGAAGAACTGATCCAGCAGCAGCGGGAACGGGTTGTCTGCTGCACCGAACTCTTCCTGTCCGGTCACCAGGTTGTTGAACGAGCCATCGACCGTACGAAGCCCAAAGGCAACCCGCGAGTTCGGCAGGATGTCCATCAGGTTCTCGCCTGCGGAATGGCGTTCGGCGATTCTGATCTGATCGAGGATGAACTGCAGGTCGCCGCGAATCAGGTGCACGCCGCCATTGACCGGGTCCGTCGCGCTCTCGGCCGGTATTGCGACCGGTGGAGTGGGAGCGACCAGACCGTCAACTGCGGCAGTTGGCGTCGAGAACGCTGTCTCCATCACGCCGTCGCCATCCTGGTAGATGGCCTTGACGCGAATGGCCACGCCATCCAGATCAGCAGTGACGAGGAAGGTACCGCGTGCCGCGGTAGATGGGGCATCCCCGCCAGCCGTGACGATGTCGTGGAATATGCCGGAGCCAGGCTCGACCTCGAACTGCCAGACGAAGCTCACCGGTCTGCCATCCAGCGACCCGGTGGGATTATCAGGGCTGACATTCTCGGCATCGGTCACGCCTGCCACCGAGGCTCTCAGCAACTGTCCGACTGCCGGAGTATTGTCCAGTGTGTTGGTGTTCGCATCGAAAATGGTCACCAGGCCCACAGGGAGGCTGTTGAGACCCAGGACAGGATCAGGCTCGACGAAGGTGCCGGAGACAGGGTCGAACACCAGGGTCTGGTCGGAGAACTGCAGGCGCTCGATGTTCAGCAGGGTATCGGTGCCCTCAGTGCCCGCAGCAACACCGACGTTGTCGGTGACCGTGGTGACCCCGTTGAGGGTGGTAACGGTGTAGTTGGCTCGTGGCCCTGCATAGACTGCTGTATCCAGGCTGTCGTCATCGTCCAGAATCTCACGCACGATACTCAGCTGGCTTGGGTTGATCTCACCCGAGAGCATGCGCGGGATCAGCTCCTGGAGGCTCTGCACGGTGGTCACATTGGGGTTGCCGGTGACCGCGACACGGACATTCAGCCAGCGGTCGCCATCGATCAGGTCGTCGCCGCGGCGCCCCTCGATCACGTCACTGCCACTGCCACCGAGGAGGATGTTGCCCGACGAGAAGGAAATCACACCCGGGCCGAAGGCCTCGTCGAACAGGGCCTGCAGACCAGTGATCAGGGCGATATTGGTCAGCACGCTACCTTGCGCGCCATCGGTGGGAATGGTCGTGGCATCGGAGTCATCCCCTTTCAGGATGTCGCCGAACGCCGAACCGGAAAGCCCCTCCACTTCGGCGAAGCGGTCCAGCAGACCGGCATTGGAGGCCGTTACCGGTGGTTCGATGAAGTCGTCGATCAACAGGTTGGCAGTGACCCCGCGCGGGTCGCTGCCATAACTGGCCCAGTCGAAGCCCGAGGCGCCGTCGAAGTGGTCGGAGCCATCGGAACCGACCATGATGTCGTCACCGCCCTCACCCATGACTTCATCGAAGCCGCCACCGGTGATGAACACATCGTTGCCTGCCACATCATCTGTGGCGAAAGGCGCGAAGTTATCGCCGGGTGCGCCGTCCTGGGTGCCGATCTCGATCCAGTCGTCGCCTTCGTTACCTGCAGTCGGCAGGTTGGTCTTGGCACCGAATACGAAGTCGTTGCCGGGGCCGGCAAAGGTGTCCGAGACATCTTCACCGGTAACGATGAAGTCACTGCCGGCGCCGCCCAGGATCAGGTTGAATCCGTTGCCGCCATGCAGCACGTCGTTACCGTCGCCGCCCCTCAGGGTATCGTCGCCCCCCAGGTCGGTGATGATATCGTCACCGGCTCCGCCCTCCAGGTTGTCGACACCATCGCCGCCTTCCAGCCGATCGTTGCCTGCATCGCCCCAAAGCGTATCGTCGCCGATGCTGGAGATCAGGATGTCATCGCCGGCGGTACCGCCCAGTACCACATGGTCCTCGCCGGTGTAGCGCAGGTAGTTGGTGTCAGGCCCTACCGTATCGGGGTTGTCGCGGATCACCAGGGGCGCAATCAGACCGACCCCGGTTGGGTCGTCACGGCCGGTGAGACCTAGCCCGGTGAACTGTACGGCTGCATTGACCTCGAGGGTAAAGGCTGGAGTGGAGAAGATGTCCGCCGGCAGGTGCGTGACGTCAGTGTTGAGCATCACCAGTTTGGCGAAGGAGTTGTTCTCCATCTCGGTCAGGAAGTTCAGTCCCGCCAGGCGGCCGAGATAGTAGAAACGGTCTCCATTCTGCAACGCTTCCAACTGGGTCTCGAACACGAAGTTGAAGGTAGACCCCAGCAGGCCGCCGAACGGCATCTGCTTCTCGGCCAGGCCGCCGACCCAGAAGTCCACCAGGTCAAGACCTGTCGTGGTGACGCCATCCGGGCCACTGGCCCAGGCCCCGGTGCTGTTGAGGAAGTCCAGGCGGTCAATCGGCTCACCGACACCGCCGAAGACAATGGCCATGGCAGCGGCGCGCTTATCGGCCAGTGTCGTTGCAGCCGTGATGGTCGAGTGGGTGCCGTAAGCCGCGATGAAGTTGACCAGGGACAGCTCATGCTTGAGGTTACCCATGAAGTCGACCCAGCTGGTGTAAGCCTCCAGCTGGCTGTCGCCTGTGGCCTCGAAGAAGCTGCGGCGCGCTGCGTTCAGCGAAGGCACGCCGGCATCACGACCACGGGCAATGTTGATGGTCGCCAGGTCCAGGGGTAGGCCAAGCAGGTTGTTGCGCAGCGCTTCGGTGACGAACTCATCGATCTCGTTGCCCTGCTGGCGTGTCAGGCCGCGAACGATGGCGCCGGCCGCCTGCTCCGCCGTTACGCCACTGGTCGCGAACGCAAGCGGGTTGAGGAAGGCGGCGATCAGGCCGATTTCACTGTTGACGAAGTTCGGGTCCATCCGGTCGATGGTTTCGGTCAGCATTGAGTGGCCGAAGCGGTACACCACATGAGCGAACTCGGCCGTAATCGACGGGTCGATGGTGGTGTCGAAACCGTTTGGCGCCAGGAACTCATCGATGTTCGGCTGCACCTTGCGTGCGAACTCTTCGAACACCAGGTGCTGGTACTGCATCTCGGTGCCGAACTTGGCGGCCTGGAACAGGCGCTCGCCATCCCACTGCAGGGCGGCGATCTGATCCGGCGTGGTCGGGAACACCGCCGGAGCAGTGCCCGGCATCAGCCAGTTGCTGAGGAAGGCCAGATCGGCCGACTGCAGGATCACATCTTTGGTGTGGTCCACCAGGCGATTGTGCTCGGAGTGGAACACATGGTGCACGGTAGTCAGGCCGATGTTCTCGTTTACCCGCCCATCGCCCGCGATGTAGTGCGCATTCAGCAGCTCGTTGTCATAGGTACCGGCAATGCCATCGTCGCCGACGACAGCGTCCCCGTCGGCGGCCTTCAGAGCCCCGGTCTGGCTGTCGAAGGGATTGGCGCTATGGGCGATGTCATCGAGGAACGCATGCCCGGTGCGCACAGCGCCTACCAGGCTGATGGGCGCGGCAGGATTGCCTTCCACCAACACGTCGTCAGCCGTTCCCGCTACACCGTCAAAACCGAGCATCACCACTTGCGGGAAGCCATTCGGCCCCTTGATGAAGTTGCCGTAGAGATCAGAGGCCAGCAGCGGGATATTGCCTACATCGGCATCGGTAAGGTTGATGCCGAGGATATCGCGGGCCTGTGCCTTGACCACTGCCCAGGTGGCCATGCCACCCAGCTCGACGTCATCCAGGGTACCAAACCGTCCATCGGCACCGAGGTCACGGTTGGTGATCAGTTTGCCGGTCGCCACCGGGCCGTCCGGAGTCGAGACATAGGCGCGCAGGAACACCTGGTGCGACGGGTGCGAACTGTAGGTCTGGTTCTGGTCGACAAAGGGGCTGGTCAGGTTCAAGTGACGATGCACATCGTCAGCGGTGTTCATGATGCCGTCAGCGCCCGCGCCCACCGCCACATTGTCGGCACGGGTCAGCACCAGGAAATTGGTGGTTCCTCCAGGAACGAACAGCGGGTCATCCGGTTGCAACGGGATGAAGACCGTCCCTTGGTTACCCTTCTGCACCAGGTCCAGGCCATGGTCGAAGAACTGACCGAAGAAGGTGAACCAGGAGTTGAATGGCGCGGAAAGGCCCTCATCCGGCGTGGTGTTGGGGATGAAGAAGACTTCTTTGTCATCCAGCGTGCCGAACTGCCCATCGAGCCCGGGGCTGATCACGGGAAGCGCGCCACCATTGGCCTCTACCGCCGCCGGGTTGCTGGCGGTCTGATCGACGATCAGGTTGGAGATGATCCGCGGATCCGCATCCACCACATTGCCAGCGATCGGCCCCGTGGTGGCGTAGTTGTTGTTGGTCAGCAACCCACCGGGTGCAGGGCCATTGAGGTCGAAGCTGTCATCGCCTTCGTTGCGAAAGACCTGGTCGAGCATCAGCGGGAAGAATTCATCCGCTGCGCCAAAACCATCCTGCCCTGGGAGCAGGTGGTTGAAGGAGCCATCGATGGTTCTCAGGCCCCAGGGCACCTGGGCGTTTGGCAACAACGCGGAAAGATCCTGACCAGCCGCATGGGCTTCAGCGATGAGGATCTGCTGGAGAATGAACTCGAGGTCAGACTGAATGAAGTTGGCCATTTTTTGAATCCTCAGTTCCGACAGCAAAAAGTCAGGCTGAATCACATCCACGCGGGAGCGATTCCACGTTCGAAATGGAGATGTTGTTCAGAAGACCGGATCGAATCCGCGAACGAAGCCGCTGAACCCTTACAAAGGCTCAGGTGTCAGGGAGTGATTCGGATCGTTGGCGCGCCGCACTGCAATTGGTGGCGGCCTGGCTCAGGCAGAGGGAGGTCCGTGGACCCGGGCGGAAATGAATGCGTGCATCGGCGGGTGTGTCCCCCTCCAATGCAAAGACGAGTCGATAGCCATGACGACGTTCTCCCTAGCAGATCAATCAGGCTAAGGCTGCAACGTCCCTTTTCGGATGCAGTCTGCCAAAAAACAGTCACGCTCACTTACATCCTGACTAAAGTTCCGCCCCCAACCAGTGTCAAGTAATTGTCAATAAGTATTTCCAAATGTAACTGAATACTAAGTGCATGAAATTTGTAGAAAAACTTCATTTATCTGCGATGAACGGCTCGACACCCATCGTCCTCCCCCCTCCCAGCGCCTCGAGAAACACCTCTCGCTGGCACCAGAATGCCCGTTCTAGAGCGGCCCAGAACAACCCAATCCACTTATCACAGGAAAACAACCGTTAGCTCATATGGTCAAATCGAGCTAAGTGAAGGCATCGATCTTGCTTGTAGCGCAAACCAGCGCGCGTTCGATACGACGAAATGCTGACGCGTCGGTCGTTAGCAAGCTGGCAGGCAAGTAGCGAGGCAGAGCAACGGGGGGGAAACGCGGAAGGCTCCGTTCGCAAGCAAGAATTCAGTGTTCCATTGCTCGTACAGAGACTCTGGCCCAGTCCCAAACTTGACGCAGGCAGAGCCAGAAGAAACGGGGTGAAGTGCCTGGCACTTCACCCCGTCAGGGGAGCTAGAGCTGATCAACCCGCCAGGATGAAGTCGCTCTGGTTGATGGTAGCGGCATCGGCAATACCCACCAGGGTGATGCTATCGGCACCGATGGTGACCACGGTGCTGCCGGCTACTCCAGCGATGCCCACATTGGCGCCGAAGGTGGCCGCCGTGATCCCCAGGCTCTCGATATTGAGCCGATCCTGGCCCCCCAGCGGGTTGGCATCGAAGTCCGCGATCGTGTCCTGGCCGAAGCCCGCACCGAACACGAAGATGTCATTGCCAGCCCCGCCGACCATGTAGTCGTTGCCGCCCATGCCGAAGATGGCATCGTGGCCCGATCCGCCGACAATGGTGTTGTTCAGCGCGTTACCGAAGGCCATGTCGAAGTTGCCAGTGCCGCCGAAGAACAGCCCCTCGAGGTTCGCCCCCAGCTCGAACACCGACAGCGAGGTCGACACCGAGTCGATCCCGGCGCCGGCCAGCTCCAGGACCACATCCCCGGCCTCGGTCACCTCGTAGAGGTCGTTGCCCAGGCCACCGGCCATGAAGTCGGCCCCGGCGCCACCGATCAGCACATCATTGCCGGCGCCACCCACCATCAGGTTGTCGAGTTCGTTACCGATACCGAGGAAGTTGCCGCTGCCACCATAGAACAGACCCTCGAGGTTCGGCCCGAGGACATAGGTCAGCAGCGAGGTCGACACCGTGTCATGCCCGGCTCCGCTCAGTTCGTTCACCACATCCCCGGCGTCGGTGACTTCATAGACATCGTTGCCCAGACCGCCGCGCAGGGTGTCGGCTCCGCCACGGCCGATCAGCACGTCGTTGCCACTGCCGCCCACCATCAGGTTGGCCAGATCGTTACCGATACCGGTGAAGTTGGCGCTGCCGTCGAAGTACAGGTTCTCAACATTGGCCCCCAGCGTGTGGCTGGCCAGCGATGTCACCACCAGGTCCTGCCCGCCGCCGGCCGCCTCGAGCACCACATCCCCGAGGTTCTCGACGTTATAGCCGTCATTGCCCTGGCCACCGACCATCATGTCAGCCCCGACGCCACCGATCAGCACATCGTTGCCGGCGCCGCCTACGATGACGTTGTTCAGCGCATTGCCGGTGCCGACGAAGTTGCCGCTGCCGCCGAAGAACAGCCCTTCGACGTTAGCCCCCAGGGTGTAGCTGCCGAGCGAGGTCGACACCGTGTCATGTCCGGCACTGCCCGCTTCAACCACCACATCCCCGGTATCGGTGACTTCATAGATATCGTTGCCCAGACCGCCAATCATCGCATCGGCCCCGGCCCCGCCCATCATCACGTCGTCGCCGGCATCACCGTTGAGGGTGTCGTCGCCCAGCCCCCCGAACAGCGTGTCGTTGCCGTCGAGGGCATTGATCAGGTCGGCGCCGATGGTGCCGACCAGGTTGTCAACACCTGGCGTGCCAACGATCAGGGCGCCGACTACCGCCGTCGCAGCAGACGCGAGCGAGTTGATCGTGCCGAAATCATCGGTGAAGGTGGCGATGACCCGCAGTTGCTGGCCGACCTGCGTCGCAGTCGGCGTGAAGCCACGGTTGGTCGCCCCGGCGATGTTGGTGAAGGTCACGCCGTCGCTCGAGGACTGCCACTGGTAGGTGAAGATCGCGGTGGTGAGGCCATCCGGATCGTCGATGGTACCGGGCGAGGCCGCCAGCGACAGCGACTGGGTCGGCGACATGTCGCTGATCGCCGGAGCGCCGGTAGCCGCGTCCGGGGCTGGGTCAGCCAGGATCGCTGCGCTCGGTGCCGAGAACGCCGTTTCCAGCACACCATTGGCGTCCTTGTAGATCGCCTTCACGCGGATCGACAAGCCGGCCAGGTCAGCCGTGGGTTTGAACCGTTCACCACTGGCACGCGAGAACGCGCCAGCAGCAATCGAGGTGATGTCGGTGAAGATTCCGGAACCCGGCGCGGTCTCTACTTGCCAGTAGTAAGACACCGGCCCGGTAACGCTACCGCCTGGATTGTCGCCATCCGTGACCTGCGCAATGAAAGCCTTGAGACTTGAACCCACCTCAGGCGTCGCGTCATTGATCGTGACCTCACCCAGCGGTGAAGCATCCATTCCGGGAGTCAGGTCGAGCATGCCATCGGCAAACTGCAGTCGCTCGACATTGGTGAGACGGTCCACACCGTCACGGCCGGCTTGAAGGTCAGTCACGGTGACCGAACCATCGGCATTGAGGGCCACGTCGTACTCGGAGTTGAGTCCCGAGAAGACCGCAGTGTCGAAATCGGCCGCTCCCGTCAAAATCTCCCGCACGATGACCAACTGGCCGGCGTGGTAGGTGCCATTGAGCATCTGCGGCACCATCTCGGTCATGCTGTTGAAGCTGGCGATTTCCGGCCCGCTACCATCCAGGTTCTGACGAACGCTGATGCGCACGTTCAGCCATTTGTCACCGTCAATCAGGTCATCGCCGCCACGGCCCTCAAGGATGTCGCTACCGCTGCCGCCCAAGATAATGTTGCCGCCATCGTAGAAGGTGACGCCGGCTCCCAGGAACTCCTGCAACCCGGCTATCAGCGCGATGTTGGTCAGGACGCTGCCCTTGGCACCTGCAGTGGGTAATGTCGTGGCATTGGCATTATCGCCCTGCAAGATATCGGCGAAGGACGAACCGGACAGCCCTTCGACGAAGTCGAAGCGCGTCAGCACCGAGGCACCGGAGCCCGGCACCAACGGTTGGTCGAAGAAGATACCATTGATATCGATGGTCACACCCTTGGTGTCATTCTTGAACGTGGCCCAGTCGTAGCCGGAAGCACCGATGTACCGGTCTCCCTGACCCGTACTGCCGACCATGATGTCGTCGCCGCCTTCGGCATTGAACTTGTCGCCCTCACCGGCACCGATGTACACATCATTCCCGGCAATGGGGTCATTACCGGCAGGGTCGAAGTTGTCGCCCGGTGCCCCATCCGAGGTTCCGAACTCGATCCAGTCGTCGCCCTCGTTGCCCATGTCCTGCTCGTTGGCCTTGGACCCCAGGATGAAGTCGTTGCCCTGGCCACCGAAAGCCTCGCTGGCGTCTTCACCGGTGATGATGAAGTCGTTGCCGAAGCCGCCAAGGATCAGGTTGACACCGTTGCCACCGTGGATGACATCGTTGCCGTTGTCGCCCTTGATGTTGTCGTCCCCCCCAAGGTCCGTGATGATGTCGTCACCATCGCCCCCATTGAGGAAATCGTTGCCGTAGCCGCCATCGAGACGGTCATCGCCGCCGTCCCCGTAGAGAGTGTCGTCACCTTCACTGGCGCGCAGGATGTCATTGCCCGCAGAACCACCGAGTACGACATGGTCCGGTCCGGAGTACTGGAGGTAATTGGTATCGGCGCCTGGCGTAGCCGGGTTGTCGCGGCTCACCAGCGCTAGCAATGGATCGCCGCTGAGCGGGTCTGAATTACCGAGTATTCCGTCCGCGCCTGCCACGTCATCTGCAGTGCCCTGGATACCATCCAAACCTGGGTCATTGAGCCCTGTGTGTTGCAGGAGCGGATTGACCTCCAGCGTATAGGCCGGAGTCAGGAAGACGATGCCCGGGAGGTGGGTGGCTTGGGTATTCGCCATGATCAGCTTGGCGAAGGAGTTGCCTTCCAACTCAGCGTTGAAGTTCATGCCGGCGGTGCGCTCCAGGTAATAGAAGCGGTCACCATCCTGCAATTTCTCCAACTGGTTCTCGAACACGAAGTTGAAGGTCGAGCCGAGCATGCCGCCGAAGGGCGTGACCTGCTCGGCCAGGCCACCGATCCAGAAGTCGATGTTGTCGACCCCGGTCGTGGCTGCCGGTCCATTGAGGAAGTCCAGCCGGTCGGCTGGGGCACCTGCCCCGCCGAGAACGATGGCGGTCGCTGCCGCACGCTTGTCGGCCAGCGTCGTGGCGCTGGTGATGGACGCGTGCGTGCCATAGGCCGCGATGAAGTTGATCACGGATTCCGCGTGCTTGAGATGCAGCACCAGGTCAGCCCAACTGGTGTAGGGCTTGAGGTTGATGTCGCCGGTCGCCTCATAGAACTGCGCACGCGCGTGGTTCAGTGAAGCCACGCCGGTGTCGCGGCCGCGGGCAATGTTCAGCGCCGCCAGGTCCAGTGGCAGTCCCACCAGGTTATTGCGCAAGGCCTCGGTGACGAACTCATCGATCTCGTTACCCACCGTCCGGGTCACGCCACGCACGATGGCGCTGGTGGCGTCTTCCGGGGTCAAACCACTGGCCGCATAGGCCAGCGGGTTGAGGAAGGCAGCGATCAAACCCAGTTGCTGGTCGTTGGTCGGATGCAGCGGGTCGACCGTGATCGGATTGAAGCTGGCGTCGAAGCGGTCGACCGTCTCGGTCAGCATCGAGTGGCCAAAACGGTAAACCGTGTGGGCGAACTCAGCGACGATCGAGGGATCGAGGTTGACGTCGTATACCTGTGTCGGCGCGAAGAACGGGTCGATGTTCGGCTGTATGGTCCGCGCGAACTCCTCGAACACAAGGTGCTGGTACTGCATTTCGGTGCCGAACTTCGCGGTCTGGAACAACCGCTCGCCGTTCCACAGCAAGGCATTGATCTCGGCCTGGGTGGTTGGGAATGTGGTGACGGGCGTAAGCAGCCACTCGTTGATGAAGGCCAGATCATTGCTGGCCAGCACCGTGCTCTTGGTCTGCTCGACCAGGCGATTGTGCTCGGAGTGGAAGATCGCGTGCACGGCGGTCAGACCGATGTTCTCGTTGACCCGGCCGTCACCGGCCATGTAGTGCGCATCCAGCAGCTCGTTGTCATAGGTCCCCGCTGCCGGTGGGGTTCCGATGTTGATGATGGAGTCGACGTCTGCCGTCAGGCCACCGGAAGGATCGGCGCTGTGGGCAACGTCGATGAGGAACTGGTGGCCTGTACGCACTGCACTGGCCAGGCTGATACCCACGCCGCCATTGGCCGCCGGGTTGCCTTCCACCAGCACGTCATCAGCGGTGCCAGGCAATCCGTCCGGACCGACCATCACCACCTGCGGAAAGCCGTTCGGCCCCTTGATGAAGTTGCCGTAGGCATCGGTCGCCAGCAGCGGCACGTCGAACACGTCGTCGTCGGTCAGGTTGATCCCGAGGATGTCACGGGCCTGGGCCTTGACCACCGCCCAGGTAGCCATGCCACCGATTTCCACGTCATCAGCAGTACCGAACTGGCCGTCGGCTCCCAGATTGCGGTTGGTGATCAACCCACCGGTCGCCACCGGACCATCAGGCGTCGAGATATAGGCGCGGAGGAAGACCTGGTGCGACGGGTGCGAACTGTAGGTTTGGTTCTGGTCGACGAAAGGCGAAGTGGTATTCTCGTTCGCCCCGGGTACGCCACCAACCTGGGTCGCCCGGGTCAGGACCATGAAGTTGGTCGGGCTGCCCGCCACGAAGCGCGGATCGTCCGGTTGCAATGGGATGAATACGTTGCCGCTGCCGCCCTTGGTCACCAGGTCCAGGCCATGGTCGAAGAACTGGCCAAAGAAGGTCATCCAGGCGTTGAAGGGTGCGGTCAGCCCGGCATCAGGTGCAATGTTCGGGATGAAATTCACCTGTTGGTCATCCGCCGTACCGAACAATCCGTCCAGGCCCGGACTGGTCACCAGGGTCGAACCATCGGTGCCCAACGCCGCGGCCACTACCGCCGGATTGTTGTTGGTCTGATCGACAATCAGGTTCGAGATGGTGCGTGGATCGCTGTCCACCACGTTCGTCGAGGAGTTGTAGTCGGTGTTGGTCACGCCCAGGAAGGCGGCTTCGTCCTGCTCGTTGGTGAACTCCGGTGGCAACAGCCGCGGGAAGGTATTGTCCGCAGCGCCGAACTGGCTCTGATTGATACCGGAAAAGTCCAGCAGGTTGTTGAACTCACCGGTAACCGTGCGCAAACCGGCCGAGGCCCGCACGTTGGGCACCAGCGACAGCAGGTCGGCACCTGCGGCATGGGCTTCGGCAATGCGGATCTGGTCGAGGATGAAGTTCAGGTCGGCACGTACCAACTGCACGCCCCGCCCGCTTTGGGTAACCCCCGGCCCCGGGTCGATCGTCAGGGTCGGCGGTGGCGGAGTGAACGGATCGACCGCCGCGGTGGGGCCGGAGAACACCTGCTCGGTCACGCCATTGGCATCCTGATAGACGCCCTTGACCCGGATCGCCAACCCGGCAATGTCCGGAGTAATCCTGAAGCGTTCGCCGTTGGCGCTCTGGAAGGCCAGGTCGCCTGCCGGTGCAGCGACGATATCTTCAAAGATACCCGTGCCCGGCGTGCGTTCGACCTGCCAGACATAGGTCACGTTGGTGAGGGTGCCCCCCGGATTATCAGCATCGGTCACGCTCGCGCTGGATACGGTCAGGAAGTCACCGACCTGGAGCGTGCCACCATTGGTATCGGTGATCGTCAGCTGACCGACCGGCTCGGCATTCAGGCCCGGAACCAGCACCAGCGCACCATCGGCGAACTGGATGCGCTCGATGTTGGTCAGGCGATCCGAGCCATCGCGTCCAACCACCAGGTCGGTTACGGTGAACGAGCCATCACCATTGTCGACCACGTTGTACTCGGAATTGAGCCCGGTATAGTTCGCAGTGTCGAAGTCCGCATTACCGGTCAGCACTTCGCGTACAGCAACCAGTTGGCCGGGGTTGAAGGTGCCGTTCAGCATCTGCGGGATCAAGTCCAGCATGCTGTTGAAGGAGGCGATCTCAGCCCCGGTGCCATCGGCATTGGCGCGCACGCTGATGCGCACGTTCAGCCACAGGTCGCCATCGATCAGGTCATCGCCACCACGCCCTTCAATGATGTCACTACCGCTGCCGCCAAGAATGATATTGCCGGCGCCAAACTGGTCGTCAGCCGTTCCGGTGATGCCGTCCGCACCGGCGGCCGCCGCGCCGAGGAAAGCACGCAGCCCCGCGATCAGATCGAGGTTACTCAGGAAATTCCCGGTGATCGTGGTACCGGCAAGCAGCGCTGCGTCGGCATTATCGCCGCGCAGGATGTCGGCAAAATCGGAACCTGAAAGCCCCTCCACCTGAGCGAAGCGATCGAAGATCGAAGCCGGGGACTGAGCGACAGGGAAGGCGATGTGGTCACCCACTTCGCCAATGCCGAGGAAGTTCGCCAGGGTCAGGTCAACAGTAACGCCAATGTTGTCGTTCTTGTAGGTAACCCAGTCGAAGCCGGACATGCCATCCATCTTGTCCTGGGCATCACTGCCGACGAAGATGTCATCGCCACCCTCGCCGATGAACTCGTCAAAACCACCGCCTCCGATAAAGACGTCGTTGCCGACCACCTCGTCAGCCAACAACGGGCTGAAGTTGTCGCCCGGCGCACCATCCTGGGTGCCGTTCTCGATCCAGTCATCGCCCTCGTTACCGGTGGGCGGCAGGCTGGTCTTGGCGCTGTAGATGAAGTCGTCGCCGCGGCCGCCAAAGGTGGTGGACATGTCCTCGATGGTGACGATGAAGTCTTTGCCGTCGCCGCCAAGAATCAGGTTACCGGCGCCTGCCGCCATCATGTTGGCGACTTCGATCACGTCATTGCCTTCGCCACCTTCGATACGGTTGTCACCGCCCGCATCGGTGAGGATGTCGTCGCCGGCGCCGCCCATGATGACGTCGTTTCCGTAACCACCTTCCAGTTGGTCGTTGCCGCCGTCGCCGTACAGCGTGTCGTCGCCTTCGCTGGAAAGGATGATGTCATCGCCTTCGGTGCCAGCCAGCACCACATGATCAGGACCCGTATAGCGCAGGTAGTTGGTATCTGGCCCGACCGTATCCGGATTGTCGCGGATGACCAGCGGGGTCACCTCGACACCATTGATGAGGATGCCACCGGTGGGGTCTGCACGACCGTCGACACCGAGGCCGGTGTGCTGCAGCGCAGGGTTGACCTCCAGCGTCCAGGTGGGCGTCGAGAAGATGGCATTAGGCAGATGCGTGACATCAGTGTTGAGCATCACCAGCTTGGCGAAGGAGTTGTTTTCCAGCTCAGCACCGAAGTGCAGGCCAGCGGTCCGTGACAAATAGTAGAAACGATCGCCGTTCTGCAGACTTTCCAACTGGGTCTCGAAGACGAAGTTGAAGGTGGAACCGAGCATGCCGCCGAAAGGCATTTTTTCTTCAGCCAGCCCACCAATCCAGAAATCGACCTGGTCCAGGCCGGTGGTGGTCACGCCGTCCGCGCCGCTGGCCCAGGCGCCGGTGCTGTGCAGGAAGTCCATACGGTCCAGCGGCTCGCCGGCGCCGCCAAGCACCAGCAGGGTCGCTGCGGCGCGCTTCTCGGCCAGGGTAGTCGCATTGACAATGCTGGAATGGGTGCCGTAGGCGGCGATGAAGTTGATCAGCGACTCCACGTGCTTCAGGTGATCCGCGAAGTCCACCCAACTGGTGTAGGGCGTCAGCTGTTCATCACCGGTCATGCGGTAGAACTCACGACGCGCGGCGTTCAACGAAGGAACACCGGTATCGCGACCACGGGCGATGTTCAGCACGGCCAGGTCCAACGGCAGCCCCACCAGGTTGTTGCGCAAGGCCTCGGTGACGAACTCGTCGATCTCGTTACCGACCTGGCGGGTCAGCCCGCGAACAATGGCGCCGGCCGCTTCCTCTGCGGTCGGGCCGCTGGCGGCAAAGGCCAGGGGGTTGAGGAAGGCGGAGATCAGGCCCATCTGCTGGGCATTGGTCGGGTGGAGCGGGTCAGTGAGAACCGGATTGAAATTGACATCGAAGCGATCCACGGTTTCCAGCAGCATCGAGTGGCCGAAGCGGTAAACCGTATGGGCAAACTCGGCGACTATGGATGCATCGATGGTGGTGTCGTAGCCATTAGGTGCGAGGAACGCATCGACTTGCGGCTGGATGGTACGGGCGAACTCCTCGAACACCAGGTGCTGGTACTGCATCTCGGTGCCGAACTTGGCGGCTTGGAACAGACGCTCGCCGTTCCATTGCAGGGCGGCGATCTCAGCGGCGGTGGTGGGGAATACAGCCGGTGCGGTACCCGGCATCAACCAGGGGGTCAGCTCGGCCAGGATGCCAGAGGCGAGCAGTGTGCTCTTGGTCTGCTCGACCAGGCGGTTGTGCTCGGAGTGGAACACGTGGTGCACGGTGGTCAGGCCGATGTTCTCGTTGACCCGGCCATCGCCGGCGATGTAGTGCGCGTCCAGCAATTCGTTGTCGTAGGTTCCTGACGGTTGCGGACTGCCGGCGTTGATCACAGTGTCAGCGTCGGCCACCAGGCCACCGGTGGGATCGGCGCTGTGGGCGATGTCGATGAGAAACTGGTGGCCGGTGCGCACGGCATTGGTCAGGTCGAGCGGGGCCAGCCGGTTGCCTTCCACGAGAACATCATCGGCAGTACCGGCGATGCCATCGAACCCCTTCATCACCACCTGCGGCAAACCATTCGGGCCCTTGATGAAATTGCCATAGGGGTCGGTGGCCAGCAGCGGCAGATCGAATACGTCGGCATCGGTCAGGTTGATCCCGAGGATGTCGCGGGCCTGGGCCTTGACTACCTTCCAGGTGGCCATGCCACCGATCTCGACGTCGTCGGCCGTACCGAACACCCCGTCGGCACCGAGGTCACGGTTGGTGATCAGCTTGCCGGTAGCTTCCGGCTGGCCAGCCGCGTTCAGCTCATACGCGCGCAGGAATGCCTGGTGCGACGGGTGGGAGGTATAGGTCTGGTTCTGGTCGACGAAGGGCGAGGTGGTGTTCTGGTTCAGGCCCGGCCCGCCGAACTGGGTGGCGCGGGTCATCACCATGAAGTTGGTCGGGCTGCCAGGCACGAACAGCGGGTCGTCCGGCTGCAACGGAACGAACACGACATCGTTGCCGCCCTTGGTCACCAGGTCCAGGCCATGGTCGAAGAACTGCCCAAAAAAGGTCATCCAGGAGTTGAAGGGCGCGGACAGCCCGGCATCCGGCGCAACGTTCGGAATAAACAACGTCGAGGTGTCATCCAGAGTGCCAAAGATCCCGTCGAGACCGGGGCTTGCCACAGTACTGGAACCGGGTGTCTGCGCAGCTGCTGCCACAGCCGCCGGGTTATTGGCGGTGAAGTCGACGATCAGGTTGCTGATGATCCGCGGCTGCGGATCGAAAACTGTGCCACTGGTCTGCGCATAAGAGGTCGTCTGGACACCGGGGACGAAGGGGTTGTCACCCGCCGTTCGGAACACAGGATCGAGCAACCTCGGGAAAATGTTGTCTGCCGCACCAAACCCATTCTGGCCAAACAGCAGATTGTTGAATGAGCCATCGATGGTACGCAGTCCGAAGGGCACCTGGACATTCGGCAGGAGGTCAAGGAGGTCCTCGCCGTTCGCATGGGCCTCGGAGATGAGGATCTGCTGCAGGATGAAATCCAGGTCCGACAAGTTGAAGTTGGCCATTTTGCTGTTTCCTCATTTCCAAGCACACAAGGACCCACGCGTAGCTGCCGGCGGATGGCGCCACGTTTCGACAGTTCGATTCTTATTGGGGGATTCCAGGGCACCGGCTTTGCTGCTGCGAAGCTCACAAACGCAGGTTGATCAGCGCTGGCCAGGCTCTCCCCTGACGACACTGCTAGAGGTTCAGTGGTCCGGCGGCCCGTGAATGGAAGTGAGGTGACTGGTGGCTGGCGGGGAAGCCTTCCGGAGGGTCAGACGCAAGACGGTACTCATGGTGTTCTCCCTAGCTCTTATCCCCCCGGACCAATGCTGCAGTGCCCAAAAAATGCAGCCGACCCATCGTCGAAATAATTTCTTACATAAGTGACTAAAGATTCGCCAGAAAACACTGTCAAGAGACCGTCGAATCACCAAATTCAAGGCAATTAATGACCTTAAACCATTGATTAACAATGACTTGCATATGAAATATATACTTACAAAAATGATTAAATGTGAACTATTCCGCTCTCGAGAGGCCCGATCAATGGAGCAGGCCAACGCTGAAATACCCGAGATAGAGCCTTCATAAAAGACCAACCCCACTAGTCAGCCATTTGACACCGCCCGGAGGACGGAGCCAGAACTTGCCATTTTTTTGTCCGTGGTCTAGCAAAGCCGCCAAAAAGATGGCTCTCTGCCTGCTCTACAGGCCCCTTCATCCTGTCGGGGCGAAAGCGCTGGTCAAAGGGGATCGAAGATGGCTTGCCCGAAGGCGACTTGCTCGCGCCCTTCAATTACGGGCATAAAAAATGGCTCATCGCGGAATCTGGGGGAGATGCGAGTTGACAGCCGGATAGCCGGTACTCTCTCTGTAGGAGCCAGCTTGCTGGCGAACATGTGCCATTCGCGATTCGCCAGCAAGCTGGCTCCTACAAGGTTTCGCGCGCCTTCGATGTGTCACTCCGACCGACAAGTCCGCCAAGGTGGTGTTGCAGGCTGATGCGACAGAACGATTCGTGGTTCACGGACAGTCCCCATGCAGGGTGCCTTTTGGGGTTCATCATGCTTTCCGGGGAAGGCGGGAAGCCGGCGCCAGCCAGTCGATCCGCTCGGATACGCGTCCGCAGTACAGGCAGTCGACGCGACGCACCGGCAGTTGCAGCAGGACGCGCTGATCCTGCAGGTCACGATCCCGCACCTGGCGGATGTGCTGCTCGTGGATCAACGGGTTGGGTTTGGCCCACCGGCTGCAAATCGGTAAGCGCTCGGCTTGGGGTTCAAGACTGATCAGCAGGGTGTCGTGAGTGGATTGGCGACAGGCGACGACCTCGTAGCCCGGCCAGAAAGCGGCAAGATCAATAGGATGCACGGTGGCAGCAAGGTGTGGGGGATGGGATGTTTGGCGACTGCCAATCTACCCACTTCCCTGACTGTCAACTCGCATCTCCCCCAGACTTCGCGATGAACAAAAAATGCGGTGCTCCGCGGGCAGGCGGGTCACCGCAAGGGAGGAGACAGCAATCTGACGAAGTCGTTAGCAGTGAGCGTGATGTGCCCGACCCGGTCGATCTGGATATCTGCAGCAGTGTTGTTGACGTTACCCTCCACATGGATGTGATCGATTCCCCCAGTTACACCCTTGAAACCTGAAAACCTGAGCTTTGCCTGTTCGCAGAAATGTCTGCCAGTAGCATCTCAATCCTCCAGAAAGTTGAAGTCATGGTTGACGATCAAACCAGTTGCAGATTTCTGGACATCAGGTCACTGCCGACCCTACCAACCAAGACATCTCCGGCGGACCACTCGGGCACTACGTTCCAGGCTTAGTGCATTCATCGAGTCTGGCAAGCCAGCACGCCGCAAGCATTGGAGCCAGAGCGGCCGAACACCGCCCCACCATCCAACTCGTAGCCCGTGATGTGCAGGATCACAAACTGATCTGCTGCAGCAGCGAGCTAGTATCCTCCACATCAAACGCGAAGCTTCTCAGGCTATGCAGGCAGCTACCCCCTACCCTGATTCGGGCGGCTACATGGTTCGAGTAAAGCATCAAGGAGATCAGCGAATGCCCATAGATGCGAAGGTCGAACCAAATCAGCTGACTTGCGGCCGGGGCCCGGACCCGACCTTGGTCCAATCCCCCCCTGGACCAAAGCCGGGACGGAACAATAGCTGGTGGCGCCGCTTCTGCAATCGTGCAAGACGCCTGAAGCGCTCTACCCAATTCGTAATCGCGGCCAGCTTCATCCTGAGCCTGACCATGTCACTGGTCGGCAACCTGGTCGGCCAGCGCATCGAACGCGCCGCCGTGCAATCGGCAGCTGAGGCCGGTGCGCTTTACATGGAGAGTTTTCTGGAACCCTTTGTCCAGGACCTGGCTACCACTGGAACAATTTCCCCCGACAGCGCTGCCGCTATTGATCAATTGCTGCAGAACAGCTCTCTGAACCGCCATGTAGCCTCCGTGAAGATCTGGAGGCCCGATGGCACGGTTATCTACAGCACCGACAAATCGACGCTGAACCGCCAGTTCCCCACTGACGAGATTGACGAAGCCTTGCAAGGCCGGATCGTGACTGGGCTGGAGGATCTGGAGCAGGACGAGAACGTCTTCGAGCGCAGTCTCGACATGCCGCTTTACGAAATCTACGCGCCCTTGCGTGAACACGGAACGGGCAAGGTGGTTGCGGTGGGCGAGTTCTACGAGCGTGCCGACAGCCTGGAGCAGGAAATCGACACCGTACGCCTGCAGGTTTGGGCCGTGGTGGGGTCGGCCACCCTTGCGATGCTGGGTTTGCTGTTCTTCGTAGTACGCCGTGGCGAGCGCATCATCGACCAGCAGCAGATAGCACTAAAGCAACGGATGGTCGAACAGGCAATCCTGCATGCCCGGAACGCCCAACTGCAGCGCAGCATCACCAGTGCCAATCTGGAGTTTTCGCGAATCAGCGAGCTGACACTGCGGCGTCTCGGTGCAGATCTGCATGACGGCCCGGCGCAGTTGCTGACGCTGATCCTGGTGAGGATCGATGAACTGGCCCAACTCCGCGATCGCCTGAGGGAGCATGGGGAAGAGCTTGATGGCGATGCGTTGGAAACCATCAGGAAAGCCGGCCAGGATGCATTGCGTGAGATCCGTGACATTTCCCGTGGACTGGCCCTGCCGGAGATCGGAGATCTCAGCCTCGAGCAGTTGCTCCGCCTGCTGGTACAGCGCCATGAACAGCGTACCGGCACCTTTGTCGAACTGGAGTTGGAGCCACTACCGACACAGGCGTCCATGTCACTGAAGATCTGCCTCTACCGATTCGTACAGGAAGCCCTCAACAATGCCTTCCTGCATGCAGGAGGCAAGGGCCAGCGAGTCTCGGCACACCTGGCGAAAGGAGAGCTGGTGGTATGCGTGAAGGATGCTGGTGCCGGCTTTGCGCAAACGAGCACCGCCGAGGAGGAGCACGGCCGCAGGCGACTTGGCTTGGTGGGTATGCGGTACCGTGTGGAAGCCTTGGGCGGCACTTTCCAAATCGACTCCCGGCCCGGCGCAGGAACCCAGGTCACTGCACGCTTCAAGCTTCCCACCACTGAATCCGAAGCCCTGTAGCCGCTCTAGTCCGGCTTCTCCTGTGCATCGTGATCCGCCGACGGAGCACCTTCGACTTCCCACTGCCGGCGTGCGGCAGTAACCGCCTCCACGCGATTTCGTGCGTGCAGCTTCTGCATGACATTGGTCATGTAGTACTTGACCGTCTTCTCACTGAGACCGAGCTTGTTGGCCACTTCACGATTGGTCAGGCCCTGAGCCACCTCGCGGATGATCTGTTCCTCGCGATGGGTCAGCTCGATCCGGTGCCGCTCATGCTCTTGGAGCTGTCTCAGGCGGTTCAGCAAGCGGCTGGCGAAAGCCGGGGTTATGAAACTTTCACCTCCCGCGACTTTCCGGATTGCCTGTACCAACTCCGGCCCGCTAACGCCTTTAAGCACGTAGCCTTGAGCCCCCGCTTCCAGCGCTGCGTAGGCATCGTCCTCGCACTCGGATACCGTCAGCATCATGACCCGCACCCCAGGAGCGGCAGAGCTGATGGAGCGAATGGCGCCAAAGCAATCACCCGGCATGTTGACATCCATCAGCAGCACATCCGGGGCGAAGCGCACGGCAATGTCGACCGCATCATCGGCACAGCTACCTTGCTCCACCACCTGGAAGTCCGAAATGCGCTTGAGCGCCGATGCCACCCCCTGCCGCAGCAACGGATGGTCATCAACAATGCCGATCCTGATCTTGGCGGCCACTGCCAAATCCTCAAGGCTGAACAGCCATGCCCTCGCACTGACAAGAACGCATGGGGCGCTGATTCAGTATTAGCATCAACGCCGCCCACAAGCTGCGACCAAGCGGCACAACACGTCGGACGAGGCTCTTTTCCGACCAATCGCGCGGGCCATCGCGACCAAACGTCAGCCAGCCCTGAAAAAATCGACGAAAGCCCCTACGCCTGGCGCCCACCAACTGGTAAAACATCTCTCAGCACGCTCCGGAGACCGCGCTGACGCTATGTCCGGCCAAACGCACGACCGACTGATCGCCCCCTACCCGCCGCTGCTCGAACAGCCAGTTCAACTCACCCTCGCCGAATTGCACGCATCGCTCGACGCCACCATGGCGCAACACCGTGGCGGGCCAGTCTGGCTGTTTGCTTACGGGTCATTGATCTGGCGTCCGGAGTGCCCAGCCGTCGAAAGTCGCCGCGCGCGCATTCATGGCTACCACCGGGGCCTATACCTCTGGTCGCAGCTCCATCGTGGGACGCCGGAAACCCCCGGCCTGGTGCTGGGCCTCGATCGCGGCGGCTCTTGCGCTGGATTTGCTTATCGCCTGCCCGAAGAGGGACTGGAACAACACCTCTTCGCCCTCTGGCAACGCGAGATGCCCGACGCCGCCTACCAGCCCAAATGGCTCAACTGCCAGTTGGCTGGCGGGGCAAAAGTGCAGGCACTCGGCTTCGTCCTGCGACGTGAACTGTCCTGCTATGCCGGCGCCCTGCCCGACCATGTACTGCGCCTGGTCTTCACCCATGCCAGCGGCCATTACGGTAGCACTCGCGATTACGTCGAGAAGACCGTCAACAGCCTGCGCGCACATGCCATGCCGGATCGCAAGCTGGAAGATGCCCTTGTGCGCTGCTGCAAACAGGGCGTCTTCAGCTTCACTTGAATCGCACTCAACCTTCACTGGTGCGATGCGTGAGGATGTTCAGCACTACGCCGTAGGGATCGCGAACGAAGAAGCGCCGCACGCCCCAGGGTTCGTCGATGATCCCGTAGAGAATCTCCAGCTGCGCCGAACGTGCCCGCCGGTAGATCAGGTCGACGTTGTCGACCTCGATGGACAGGTCCGGCACCGGCGTGCCGGAGCCACCCTCTTCCGCCACATTGAGCTGCGGCACGGTGCTCGCGCCGGAGCCCAGGGTCATTATCCAGCCATGATCCATCACCAGATCGAGGCCAAGCAGTTTCTGGTAGAACTCGCGGGCGAGTTCCGGATCAGGGACGGCGATATTGGCCACGATGCGTAGGACGGTCATGGGCGCTCCGGCTTGTCGAAAGTGCTTGGACGGTCCAAGCATAGTCCAGCCCCTCGCCCGCTCCACGCCAGTCGTCGACCGCCCCCCTCAGGCCAGGTCGATCTCCACCGTCTCGCCGCGCAGGCGCACCGGCCAGACACGCAGGCGTTGCTCCGGGTACTCCAGGCAGGCGCCGTCATCCAGGCGGTAATGCTGCTTGTACAAAGGCGAGGCGATCACCAGCGCACCACCCAAGTGGCCGACGATGCCCCGGCCAATCACGTTGGCGCCTGAGAGCGGGTCGCGATTGTCCACCGCGAACAGGCGTTCGCCCTCCGCGTCATGCAGGTAGAACAGAGCCACTTGAGCACCGTCCACCCAGGCCACCACGCCGGAGTTCGGCACCAGGTCAGTACGGCCGCAAAGGGCCTGCCACTGGCCGCCCTGGGCCATTTGATAATCGATGCGTTGCGCGCTTACTTGGGCCATCAGACCACCTCCTCGGCTACCGGAATCAGGTTGAGCTCTGCCGCTTTCACCGGGCGGCGCTGCCCACGTTCGTTGACGAAATGGATGTCAGGGTCTCCGCGCTGGTCGTTGACGAAGGTGCGAAAGCGCTTGAGTTTTTCCGGGTCCTGGATGGCATTGGCCCACTCGCATTCGTAGCGGTCCACCACCGTCTGCATCTGCGCCTCCAGTTCCGCAGCCAGGCCCAGGCTGTCGTCAATGATCACCGCCTTGAGATAGTCCAGCCCGCCTTCCAGGCTCTCGCGCCAGACCGAGGTGCGCTGCAGCTTGTCGGCGGTGCGGATGTAGAACATCAGGAAGCGGTCGATGTAGCGGATCAGCGTTTCGTCATCCAGGTCCGTGGCGAACAGTTCGGCATGACGCGGGCGCATACCGCCGTTGCCACAGACGTACAGGTTCCAACCCTTCTCGGTGGCGATCACGCCGACATCCTTGCTCTGCGCCTCAGCGCACTCACGGGTGCAGCCGCTTACTGCGAACTTGAGCTTGTGCGGCGAGCGCAGGCCCTTGTAGCGATGCTCGATGTCGAGGGCCATCTTCACGCTGTCCTGCACGCCATAACGGCACCAGGTGCTGCCCACGCAAGACTTTACGGTACGGGTGGACTTGCCGTAGGCATGGCCGGTTTCGAAGCCGGCGGCGATCAGCTCGCCCCAGATGCCCGGCAACTCGTGGAGCTGCGCGCCGAACAGGTCAATGCGCTGGCCGCCGGTGATCTTGGTGTAGAGGTTGTATTTCTTCGCCACCTCGCCGATGGCGATCAGGCCCTCCGGCGTGATTTCGCCGCCGGGGATGCGCGGCACTACCGAGTAGGTACCGTTCTTCTGCATGTTCGCCATGAAGGTGTCGTTGGTGTCTTGCAACGGCACCAGCCAGGGCTCCTGGATCGGGCGGTTCCAGCAGGACGCGAGAATGGAGCCGATGGCCGGCTTGCAGATCTCGCAACCGACATGGCCGCGGCCGTGCTTGGCGAGCATCTCCTCGAAGGTCTCGATGCCTTCTACACGGACGATCCCGTACAGCTCCTGCCGGGTGTAGGCGAAGTGTTCGCAGAGGCTCTTGTCCACCGCCACGCCACGGGCAGCGAGTTCATGCTCGACGACCTGCTTGAGCAGCCCCGCGCAGCCGCCGCAGCCGGTAGCCGCTTTAGTGCAAGCCTTGACGCCGGCCAGATCCGTACAGCCGCCATCGATGGCGGAGCAGATCGAGCCCTTGCTGACGTTGTGGCAGGAACAGACCGTGGCGGTGGCCGGCAACGCGTCCGCGCCCAGGGCCGGGGCCGCCTCGCCCAGCGGCAGGATCAGGCTGGAGGGATCGGCTGGCAGCGTGATGCCGTTCTGCACGTATTGCAGCAGCGTGTCGTAGTAGCTGTTGTCGCCAACCAGCACAGCGCCCAGGGCCTGCTTGCCGTCGGCGGAAACCACCAGGCGCCGGTAGCTGGAGGTGGCTTCGTCGATGAAGCGGTAGCTGCGGGCGCCCGGCAGCGCGCCGTGGGCGTCGCCGATGGAGCCCACGTCCACACCCAGCAGTTTGAGCTTGGTGGACATATCGGCGCCAATGAAGGGATCGGCGGCTTCGCCGCAGAGTTGCGCGGCCACGCCGCGGGCCATCTGGTAGCCCGGCGCGACCAGGCCGTAGATGCTGCCGTTCCAGGCCGCGCATTCACCAATGGCGTAGATGTCCGGGTCGCTGGTCAGGCACTGCCCATCGATGGCTACGCCACCACGGGGTCCCAGCTCCAACCCGCATTGGCGGGCCAGCGCGTCCTGCGGCCGGATGCCGGCGGAGAAGACGATCAGGTCAGTTTCCAGAAAATCATCGCCGGCGAAGTTCATCCGGTAGCGGTACTCGCTGCCCGCGCTGATGGACTGGGTGCCCTTGGACAGGTGAACGCCCACGCCCAACGCTTCGATCCGCGCCTTGAGCGCCTGGCCACCCTGATCGTCGAGCTGCACCGGCATCAGGCGCGGGGCGAACTCCACTACATGGGCATCCAGGCCGAGGGATTTCAGCGCATTGGCCGCTTCGAGGCCGAGAAGGCCGCCGCCCACCACCACACCACGTCGCGCCTTGTTAGCAGCCGCGCGAATGGTGTCGAGGTCGGCCAGGGTGCGATACACCAGGCGCGAATCGCCCTCGGCGCCCTCGATCGGCGGCACGAAAGGATAGGAACCGGTAGCAAGCACCAGCTTGTCGTAATGCACGCAGCCCTCGGCGGTGATCACCTCGCGGCGCTCACGGTCGATCTCCAGCACCGGTACGCCCAGGTGCAGGGTGACGCCGGGGCGCTGATACAGCGCGGCCTCGCCCAGCGCCAGCGACTCGGCATCGCGCCCGGCGAAGTACTCGGACAGGTGCACACGGTCATAAGCGCGCAGCGGCTCTTCGCTGAATACATGCAACCGATAGCGGTCCAGTGCACCGCGCTCGATCAGTTGTTCGACGCAATGGTGGCCGACCATGCCATTGCCGATGACGACCAGCGTTTGCACATCATTGAAGGTAGCGACGTTGGAGTTCATAAGTAGCACCCGGACCAAGCCAATCACGTTTTCGGGGGCAAAAAAAAACGCCTGGAACCAAGGGGGTTCCAGGCGCCTTTGCCTGTTCGTTCTTGGGTGCCGCCGGGCCTCGCTGCCGGGCGCACCTTCAGGAGCCTGGGGTCCTGATGGGACCTGCGATCGCCATTGATCGTCCAGGCTGCCCAACCACCTGTTCGGGGTGGGCTCGATCAAGGCTATGCAGCGGTTGTGCCAGCTTTCGAAATACCTCGCCAATAGACCGGCCAGGCCCGTCTATTTCGGTACTTGCAGCACCAAATGACTCTATTTCAGGAAACAAGCAGCGCACCTCGGCGCGTCCACTGGCAGGCCCCAAAAAAGTGCGAGCACGCTGCCGACGCCCCAACCTTGCGCCGAACCCAGCAGCCAGATCTGGTCACAATGGGCTTTGGTTCAATGTAAGTTCAGTCGGCTAATCTGCATGGACCAATGAGTTCCGCGAGGGAACGCAATGTCATTCGTCGATGGGATAGTCGCCCAGGTTCTGATGCTGGAAACCGGGCTTTACCACGCCTACATGCGCCTAGCCGCCGGTACTGACGATGAAGCCCTGCATGACTTGCGAATCAATCTGCGCCGCTTGCGCAGCCTGCTTCGCCCGCTGCGCGGCAAGGACGACGTGACAGATCTAGACCAGGCCGCAGCCGAGGTCGGCAAAATGACTACGCCCGTGCGCGACCTGGAAGTGCTGATCCAGGAACTCCGCCGCAAGGGGCTCAACGGCCCCGCCAATGTGCGCCAGGACACCCTGGCTGCCAGCTACGCCGCGATTATCGAGAGTTCGACACTCCAGCAATTCTTTACCTGCCTGGATGAATGGCCGACGGCATTCCGTGCGGCTGAACAGGACGGGGAACTGCGCGGCATGAAGAAACGCGTACTCAATCGCCTGGAAAAACAGGTGGAATCGCTGAAAGCCGCTTTGTCAGATCCGGCCCATGACCGGCACCAGATACGCTTACGGGTCAAACGCACTCGTTATGCCGCCGACGCTTATCCTGATCTTTCGCCAATCTCGACCGAAACAGCAGCTGCACTGAAAACCCTCCAGTCGGCGCTGGGCACCTGGCATGACCACTTCCAGTGGTGCCTGAAGGCCAAACAGGAACCGGACCTTCACCCCCTGCTCCACCGCTGGCAGACGGAAGGCAATGCCGCATTGCTGCAGGCAGAAGCGGACCTGGTGCGCTTGGCCGAGTGCCTGGAATAATCCTGCCAGCTCAACCCAGACTGCCGGCGAACCGCTCGGCCAGGCGCTCGCGGGCGAATGTCTCGGTGACGAAGTCGATAAACGCGCGGGTCTTGCCCGGTAGCAAGGTGCGGCTGGCATAGTAGATCGAGATCGACCCGGCATCCGCATACCAGCGCGGCAACAGCCGCACCAGCTCGCCACGCTCCAGCCAGGGCAACACATCCGGCACCGCCAGCAGCGCGACGCCCTGATTCAGCAGCGCAGCCTCGCGCATGGCGGCAGGGTCGTTGAGCATGATGGTCTCGGGCAAGTGGGCGGCCATTTCCGCGCCAGCCACATCCCGCATCGTCCAGTGGCGCACACGGCCGGTGCGGGTCGAGCGCATCACGATACCGTCAAAGTCAGCCAGCTCCTCAGGGCTGGTCGGCACCGCACGGCCGGCCAGGTAAGCGGGCGAGGCGACGGCAATGATGTGAGCCGGTGCAACTGGCCGCGACACGACGCCCGAAGAGAGCTCGAAACCACCACCGATGGCCACGTCATAGCCCTCGGCGATCAGGTCCACCGAGCGGTTCTCCAGATGCCACTCCGGTCGCACCTGCGGATATCGCGCGCGGAACGCCGGCAGCAGCGGCAGCAGGTACGTCATGCCGAAGCTCGGCGCCATGCTCACCTTGAGCACGCCAGCCGGCTCTCCCTGATCGGCCCCCACGCTGGCAATGGCCGCCTGCAGCGCCTCCAGGTTGCCACCAATAGCTTCCAGAAAGCGCTCGCCCGCCTCGGTCAGGGTCAGCTTGCGCGTCGAGCGCTGGAACAGCCGCACGCCGATGTTGCGCTCAAGCATCGCCACATTGCGGCTCACTGCTGCCGGTGTCAGGGCGAGGCGGCGTGCCGCGGCGGAGAAGCTGCCGGTCTCGGCACTGCGGACGAAGGACTCCAGGTTGGCGAGGGTTTCCATGGGCTTCCTTAAACAAATGCTTGAAGATCATTCAATCCATTAGTGTCTAATCAAAGAGTAATCAACGAGCGATAGTGACTCCACCCCCAACCCATGGAGTTCATCGAAATGACCACTACCCTTCCCCTTGCCGGCAAGACCGCACTCGTCACCGGCGGCTCCCGCTCCATCGGCGCAGCCATCGCCAAGCGCCTTGCCGCTGATGGCGCCGCCGTCGTCCTGACCTACAGCGCATCGCCGGAAAAAGCCCTTGAGGTCGTACGCACTATCGAAGACGAAGGCGGCCGCGCCGTCGCCATTGCCGCCGACGCGGGTGATCCCTCCGCCGTACGTGCAGCTGTTGCCGCCACCGTCGAGACCTTCGGCGGCATCGACATCCTGGTCAACAACGCTGGCCTCGGCCTCGGTGGCCCCATCGAAGACATTCCCTTCGAGACCTACGAGCGCATGATCGCGGTCAATGTCACCGGCGTGTTCGTCGCCACCCAGGAAGCCGTGCGTCACATGAAGGCCGGAGGGCGGATCGTCCATATCGGCTCGTCCATGACCCACTACGCAGCCTTCCCCACCGCGTCGCTCTACACCCTGACCAAAGGCGCCGTCGCCGGCTTCAACCGCAGCCTGGTCCGGGACCTCGGCCCGCGTGGCATCACTGTCAACACCGTGCACCCTGGCCCGACCGACACCGACATGAACCCGGATGGCGGCCCGGTGAGCGAAATCGTCGGCCCCGGCATCGCGATCGGCCGCTACGGCAAGCCCCATGAAATCGCCAGCGTCGTCGCCTTCCTCGCCAGCCCGGAAGCGGCCTTCGTCACCGGCGCCGACATCATCGCCGACGGCGGTTTCACCGCCTGACCTACTGATCCCTGCCCCCACTGAAGGAGCATCACCATGAGCACCATCGGCATCATCGGCGCCGGCGCAATCGGTTCCGCCTTCGCCAAGGCCCTGGCCAATCAGGGCATCGCAGCAGTCATCGCCAATAGCCGCGGGGCGGAGTCCCTGGCGGACCTGGTTCGCGAACTGGGTCCGAGCATCAAGGCTGGAACACGTGAAGAAGCCGCCGCCCAGGACATCGTGCTGGTCGCGGTCAACTGGTCCAGGCTGCCGGAAGCCCTCGACGGCCTGCCGGACTTCGGCGGACGCATCGTGATCGACGCCAACAACCCGATCGAAGCGCCGCTGTTCAAACCCGCCGAGCTGAGCGGCCGGCTGTCCAGCGAAGCGTTCACCGACCTGGTGCCGGGCGCACGCGTGGTGAAGGCCTTCAACCACCTGCAACCACACCTGGTATCCGGTGACCCGAAAGCCGAAGGCGGCCGGCGCGTGCTGCTCTACTCCGGCGACGACGCCCACGCCAAAGCACAGGTGGGCGGGCTCATCGAGCAGCTGGGCTTCTTCGGCATCGACCTCGGGGCCCTCAGCGTCGGCGGCAGCCTCGTGCAGTTCCCCGGTGGCCCGCTGCCGGCCCTCAACCTGGTCAAGTTCGGCTGAAACCCGACTGCGCCACCCTCGGCAACTATGCTTAACCTGCTGCCTGGCAGCAGGTTGGGAGGCGCTCGACATGCAACTCATCTCCGTGAAGATCGACAAGCCGGACGACACCAATTTCGTCTTTGGCCAGACCCATTTCATCAAATCCATCGAAGACATCCACGAAGCGCTGGTGGGCGCCGTACCCGGCATCAAGTTCGGCCTCGCCTTCTGCGAAGCCTCGGGTAAATGCCTGGTGCGCTGGTCCGGCACCGATAGCGCGATGGTCGAACTGGCCCAGAAGAACGCCATGGCCATCGGCGCGGGGCACAGCTTCATCCTCTTCCTGGGCGACGGTTTCTACCCGCTCAACGTGCTGAACACACTGAAGATGGTGCCCGAGGTGTGCCGCATATTCTGCGCCACGGCCAATCCGACAGAGGTGATCCTCGCCGAAACCGGGCAGGGCCGCGCCGTGCTCGGGGTGGTGGACGGCCTGCGTCCTACAGGCATCGAAGGTGACGACGATATCCTCTGGCGCAAGAGCCTGCTGCGGCAGATCGGCTACAAGTTGTGAGGGCTGAGCCGAGCGACGGGATGTTTTTCCTGTAGGGGCGAAATCATTGGCCCTGTCTGCGCTAGCTGTTGCCAGGAATAGACCGTCGAGCGAAGCGTCTTGTAGGAGCAGGGGACGCCGAGTCCTTGCTCGCGAAAAGGTCCGATTCGCGAGCAAGCTCGCTGCTACAGCGAATGCAGCCAGTTGCAACACTTGGCTGGGACATAGCCAATTCATCCACCAAGCAGGCCTGCCCATCGCCCACCACAAACACAGCAGCCCCCTCCGGTTACGCGTAAAATGCCGCACGCTCTTCCACAGACAACGAACCATGACCCCAGAAGCTCTCGGCATCCTCCTGCAACATCTCACCACCGCGCTCAGCACCGCCCCCGACGATGTCCGCCGCCTCTTCCATGGTCGCGGCCGACGCTGGGAAGGCCTCGAACAGATCACAGCCGACTGGCTGCAAGGCGTCTTGCTGGTCTCCCTCTTTCGCGAACCCGCTGCCGACGAGTTGGCCGACTTGAAAGCCATGTTGCTGGCCTTGGCCAAATCGCCCGCCTGGCATCAGAGCAAGGCCCACACCCTGTTGCTGCAGCACCGCTACCAACTGGACAGCGCCACGGAATTTCTGGTGGGGGATGAGATCGAGGAGTGGCACATCACTGAGAACGGCCTGCGCTTCAAGCTCGACATCGGCAAGAAGCAGAACAGCGGCCTGTTCCTGGACATGCGCTACGGTCGTCGCTGGGTACAGCAGCAGGCTAGCGGCAAGCGCGTGCTCAACCTGTTCGCCTACACCTGCGGCTTTTCGGTTGCCGCCATCGCCGGTGGGGCCGAACACGTGGTGAACCTGGACATGGCCAGGGCTGCCCTTAGCCGTGGGCGCGACAACCATCGACTGAACCAGCACGACCTAGGCAAGGTTAGCTTCCTCGGCCACGAGTTGTTCAAGTCCTGGGGCAAGGTCAAGAAAGAAGGCCCTTACGACCTCGTCATCATCGACCCTCCGTCGTTCCAGAAAGGCAGCTTCGCCCTGACCCGCGACTACCAGAAGATCCTGCGACGGCTGCCGGAGCTGCTGAGTGAAAATGGCGTGGTGCTGGCCTGCGTCAATGACCCCGCCATCGGCCCGGACTTCCTCATCGCGGGCATGGCCCAGGAAGCGCCGAGTCTGCGTTTCGAACAGCGCCTGGAAAACCCGCCGGAATTCGCCGATGTCAGCTCCGACAGCGGCCTCAAGGCCCTGGTATTCGTCCAGGGCTGATCGCCTTTCCTTAAATGCAATCACTTTGCCTACCTGGCTGCATTGACAGCCGGGTAACGCCTAGCCACGCCTTCCCTCCCACCCCGTGAACGGGCGCACAGCCCTTTGCCCCCAGCCGTGCTTCAGCGCCCGGAAATTGTCCGATAAAATCCTCTTGATTATGGTTGTATAGACATGTTTATATGCGTCCATGCCCAAGCGGCAAATCCAACAACAACAGGCAACCAGTCTTCTCGGAGCCCACGATGAACAAGCCAACCCGTTTCCGTGATGTCGAAATCCGCGCCCCGCGTGGCAACCAGCTGAACGCCAAAAGCTGGCTGACCGAAGCGCCGCTGCGCATGCTGATGAACAACCTCGACCCCGAGGTCGCGGAAAACCCGAAGGAACTGGTGGTCTACGGCGGCATCGGCCGTGCCGCGCGCAACTGGGAGTGCTACGACAAGATCGTCGAGACCCTGAAAGAACTGAATGACGACGAGACCCTGCTGGTGCAATCCGGCAAGCCGGTCGGCGTGTTCAAGACCCACGCCAACGCCCCGCGCGTGCTGATCGCCAACTCCAACCTGGTGCCGCACTGGGCCAACTGGGAACACTTCAACGAACTGGATGCCAAGGGCCTGGCCATGTACGGCCAGATGACCGCCGGCAGCTGGATCTACATCGGCAGCCAGGGCATCGTCCAGGGCACCTTCGAGACCTTCGTCGAAGCCGGCCGCCAGCACTACAACGGCAACCTGACCGGTCGCTGGGTCCTCACCGCCGGCCTCGGCGGCATGGGCGGCGCCCAGCCGCTGGCCGCGACCCTGGCCGGCGCCTGCTCGCTGAACATCGAATGCCAGCAAAGCCGCATCGACTTCCGCCTGAAGACCCGTTACGTCGACGAGCAGGCCAAAGACCTCGACGACGCCCTGGCGCGCATCGCCAAATACACCGCCGAAGGCAAGGCGATCTCCATTGCCCTGCATGGCAACGCCGCTGAAATCCTGCCGGAACTGGTCCGTCGCGGTGTGCGCCCGGACATGGTCACCGACCAGACCAGCGCCCACGACCCGCTCAACGGCTACCTGCCGATTGGCTGGACCTGGGAACAGTACCGCGACCGCGCGCAGACCGAGCCGGCGGCGGTGGTCAAGGCCGCCAAACAGTCCATGGCCGTGCACGTGCAGGCCATGCTGGACTTCCAGAAGCAAGGCATCCCGACCTTCGACTACGGCAACAACATCCGTCAGATGGCCAAGGAAGAAGGCGTGGCCAATGCCTTCGACTTCCCCGGTTTCGTGCCAGCCTATATCCGCCCGCTGTTCTGCCGTGGCATCGGGCCGTTCCGCTGGGCCGTGCTGTCCGGCGACCCGCAGGACATCTACAAGACCGACGCCAAGGTCAAGGAACTGATCCCGGACGACACCCACCTGCACCGTTGGCTGGACATGGCGCGCGAGCGCATCAGCTTCCAGGGCCTGCCGGCACGTATCTGCTGGGTCGGCCTGGGCCAACGTGCCAAACTGGGTTTGGCCTTCAATGAAATGGTCCGCTCCGGCGAGCTGTCCGCACCCATCGTGATCGGCCGCGACCACCTGGACTCCGGCTCGGTCTCCAGCCCCAACCGCGAGACCGAAGCCATGCAGGACGGTTCCGATGCCGTCTCCGACTGGCCGCTGCTCAACGCCCTGCTGAACACCGCCAGCGGCGCCACCTGGGTCTCGCTGCACCACGGCGGCGGCGTGGGGATGGGCTTCTCCCAGCACTCCGGCATGGTGATCGTTTGTGACGGTACCGACGAAGCGGCTGAGCGAATCGCCCGCGTGCTGACCAACGACCCTGGCACCGGCGTGATGCGCCATGCCGACGCCGGATACCAGATCGCCATCGATTGCGCCCACGAGCAAGGTCTGAACCTGCCGATGATTGGCAAAGGAGCTTGAGAATGAACCAGCTGAACCTGAAACCCGGACACCTGACCCTGGCCCAGCTGCGCCAAGCCTACCTTGCGCCGCTGCAGGTAACTCTGGATGCCAGTGCCGCTGAGCCCATCGAGGCCAGCGTCGCCTGCGTCGAACAGATCCTGGCCGAAGGCCGCACCGCCTATGGCATCAACACCGGCTTCGGCCTGCTGGCTTCGACCCGCATCGCCCCGGCCGACCTGGAAAAGCTACAGCGCTCACTGGTGCTGTCCCACGCCGCCGGCGTGGGCGAGCCGCTGGACGATGCCATGGTGCGCCTTATCATGCTGCTCAAGGTCAACAGCCTGGCCCGCGGCTTCTCCGGCATCCGCCGCAAGGTAATCGACGCGCTGATCGCCCTGATCAATGCCGAGGTCTACCCGCACATCCCGCTCAAGGGTTCTGTAGGTGCATCCGGTGACCTCGCACCGCTGGCGCACATGTCGCTGGTACTGCTGGGCGAAAGCAAGGCCCGCTACCGCGGCCAGTGGCTGCCTGCCACCGAAGCCCTGGCCGTGGCCGGCCTGGAGCCGCTGACCCTGGCCGCGAAGGAAGGCCTGGCGCTGCTCAACGGTACCCAGGTATCCACCGCCTACGCCCTGCGCGGCCTGTTCGAAGCAGAAGACCTGTTCGCCGCCGCCACCGTCTGTGGTGGGTTGAGCGTCGAGGCCATGCTTGGCTCTCGCGCGCCCTTCGATGCCCGCATCCATGCCGCTCGCGGCCAGCGCGGACAGATCGATGTCGCCGCCGCCTACCGTGACCTGCTCACCGCCAGCAGCGAAATCGCCCGCTCCCACGAAAAATGCGACAAGGTGCAGGACCCTTACTCCCTGCGCTGCCAGCCGCAAGTGATGGGTGCCTGCCTGACCCAGCTGCGCCAGGCTGCCGAGGTGCTGCAGATCGAATCCAACGCTGTCTCGGACAACCCGCTGGTGTTCGCTGCCGAGGGTGATGTGATCTCCGGTGGCAACTTCCATGCCGAGCCGGTGGCCATGGCCGCCGACAACCTGGCGCTGGCCATCGCTGAGATCGGCTCGCTGTCCGAGCGCCGCATTTCCCTGATGATGGACATGCACATGTCGCAACTGCCGCCCTTCCTCGTGGAAAACGGCGGGGTCAACTCCGGCTTCATGATCGCCCAGGTCACCGCAGCCGCCCTGGCCAGCGACAACAAGGCTCTGGCACACCCGGCCAGCGTCGATAGCCTGCCCACCTCGGCTAACCAGGAAGACCACGTCTCCATGGCACCGAACGCCGGCAAGCGCCTCTGGGCCATGGCCGATAACGTGCGTGGCATCCTCGCCATCGAATGGCTGGGTGCCTGCCAGGGCCTGGACTTCCGCGAAGGCCTGAAGAGCTCGCCGAAGCTGGAAGAGGCCCGTGGTCAGCTCCGCGCCAAGGTCCCGTACTATCAGGAAGACCGCTTCTTCTCCCCGGATATCGAGACGGCCAGTGAACTGCTGGCCAGCGGCTGCCTGAACGGACTGATGCCGGCCAAGCTTCTGCCGAGCCTCTAATCCCAACTCAGTGAAACCCAGCCTGCTCCGGTGATGGATAAACCCACCGGAGCGGGATGGTGTCGCTCATCCATAAGAACAATGAGGAGAGCAGAAGGATGAAAGATCAAACAGGCCTGCAGCGTGGCCTGAGCGCACGCCATATCCGCTTCATGGCCCTGGGATCGGCCATCGGTACCGGGCTTTTCTACGGTTCGGCATCGGCGATCCAGATGGCGGGTCCGGCGGTTCTGCTGGCTTACCTGATTGCCGGCGCAGCGGTGTACATGGTGATGCGCGCCCTGGGGGAAATGGCCGTGCACAACCCGGTTTCCGGCTCCTTCGGCCACTATGCCAGCAGCTACCTGGGCCCTCTGGCCGGCTTTGTCACCGGCTGGACCTACGCCTTCGAGATGATCATCGTCGGCCTGGCCGACGTCACGGCGTTCGGCATCTACATGGGCTTCTGGTTTCCAGAGGTGCCCCGCTGGATCTGGGTGCTGTCGCTCGTATTCTTCCTCGGTGGACTCAACCTGTGCAGCGTGAAGGTCTTCGGCGAGCTGGAGTTCTGGTTGTCGCTGCTGAAGGTCGGCGCCATCGTCGCGATGATCCTCGCCGGATTGGGCATCATGGTGTACGGCTTCGGCATAGCCGATACCGGTGCGGCCACCGGTATTCATAACCTCTGGGAGCACGGCGGCTTCATGCCCAACGGCATCAGCGGCCTGATCGCGTCGTTTGCGGTAGTGGTATTCGCGTTCGGCGGCATCGAGATCATCGGCATCACCGCCGGCGAAGCCAAGGACCCGCAGCGGGTACTGCCCAAGGCGATCAACGCAGTGCCGGTGCGCATCCTGCTGTTCTACGTGCTGACACTCTTCGTGCTGATGGCGATCTTCCCGTGGCCGCAAATCGGCAGCAAGGGCAGCCCGTTCGTGCAGATCTTCGACAGCCTCGGCATCAGCTCGGCCGCTACGATTCTCAATATCGTGGTCATCTCCGCAGCGGTATCGGCTATCAACAGCGACATTTTCGGCGCCGGTCGCATGCTCTACGGGATGGCACGCCAGGGGCAGGCACCTGCCGGCTTCGCCAAGGTCTCGCGCCATGGCGTGCCATGGATGACCGTGGTGGTGATGGGTGTCGCCCTGCTGATCGGCGTGCTGTTGAACTACCTGATCCCGGAGAACGTCTTCCTGCTGATCGCCTCCATCGCCACCTTCGCCACCGTCTGGGTGTGGCTGATGATCCTGTTGGCCCAGGTGGGAATGCGCCGTTCGATGAGCGCTGACGAAATCGCCGCACTGAAGTTCCCGGTACCGCTGTGGCCGGCAGCACCAGCCGCGGCCATCGCCTTCATGCTGTTCATCTTTGGTGTGCTGGGCTACTTCCCTGATACCCAGGCAGCACTTGGGGTCGGGGCAGTCTGGATCCTTCTGCTGGTAGCCGCCTACTGGCTCTGGGTGCGCCCCAAGTACCAGGGAGTGCCAAGCGCCGTGGCAAATCTGGCGGACTGATGGCTAAGGCCCGGCGACGTCGCCGGGCCTTAGCCCCACCCAGGTCGAGAGCCTGGGAATGTCCTTCTGCCCGGGCAGGTCCACACTTCAATTGGTACGGCCCTCCTCTAGCGGAGGGCCTTGGCTCGAATCAAGAGACGATACATGCCATCCCACATCCACGCTTCCACGTTGCCGATCGCCAGAATGGCCAGGCAGCACTCGAGCCGGGAGAACTGAAATGAAGCATCTCTGGCATAACTGCCACGCCGTCACCATGAAGGACGGCAAGTACAGCATCATCGAGGACGCCGCGCTGGTGACCTACGCCGGCCGTATCGAGTGGATCGGCCCATACCAGCAACTGAAGTCCATCCCCTACGATGTGGAGGTCGACCTCGACGGTGCCTGGGTAACTCCTGGCCTGGTCGACTGCCACACCCACCTGGTGTTCGGCGGCGACCGTAGCGGCGAGTTCGAGCAGCGCCTGCAAGGTGTCAGCTACGCCGAGATTGCCGCACAGGGCGGTGGTATCGCCAGCACCGTGCGCGCCACTCGCGAAGCCCCCGAGGACGAGCTGCTGGCCAGCGCAACCCGCCGCGCAGAGCAACTGCTGCGCGATGGCGTCACCACCCTGGAAGTGAAGTCCGGCTATGGTCTGGACCTCTCCAGCGAGCGCAAGATGCTGCGTGTCGCTCGGCGCTTGGGCGAAAACCTGCCGCTGACGGTTCGCGCCACTTGCCTGGCTGCCCACGCGCTGCCACCGGAATACGCCGGTCGCGCCGATGATTACATCACCCACATCTGCGACGAGTTGCTTCCTGCCTTGGCCAGCGAAGGCCTGGTCGATGCCGTGGATGCCTTCTGCGAGCATCTGGCCTTTTCCCCTGCGCAAGTGGAACGGGTGTTCAAGGTCGCCAAGGGGCTGGGCCTGCCAGTGAAACTGCACGCCGAACAGCTGTCGTCCTTGCACGGCTCCAGCCTGGCCGCGCGCTACCAGGCGCTGTCCGCTGACCATCTGGAATTCATGACCGAGGAAGACGCCATCGCCATGGCTGCTGCCGGCACAGTTGCCGTGCTGCTGCCGGGCGCCTTCTACCTGCTGCGGGAAACCCAGCTCCCCCCCATCGAAGCCCTGCGTCGCCACAGCGTGCCCATGGCGGTCGCCAGTGACCTCAATCCCGGCACTTCACCCGCCCTGTCGCTGCGCCTGATGCTGAACATGGCCTGCACCTCATTCCGCCTCACGCCGGAAGAGGCCCTTGCCGGGGCAACACTGCACGCCGCACGTGCCCTGGGCTTGGCCGACAGCCACGGCAGCCTCGAAGTGGGCAAGACCGCCGACTTCGTCGCATGGGACATCCAGCGCCCAGCCGAACTGGCCTATTGGCTGGGCGGCGATCTGCCCAAGCGGGTGATTCGACACGGAAAGGAGATCAACTTTGGCTAAGGTACTGACCTTCAATCGCGGCCGAGTGCCGCTGCTGATCAGCATGCCCCATCCCGGCACCCAGCTCACCCCGGCAGTAGAGGCCGGCATGGTAGCGGCTGGCCTCGAGCTGGCCGATACCGACTGGCACATCCCGCGCCTGTATGAATTTGCCGCCGAACTGGGAGCCAGCACCCTGGCGGCCGAGTATTCGCGCTATGTCATCGACCTCAACCGCCCGGCTGACGACAAGCCGCTCTACACGACCGCCACCACAGGCCTCTACCCGGAAACCCTGTTCGATGGCGCACCGCTGTACCGCGAGGGACTGACCCCTTCTGCCAACGAGCGCGCTCGCTACCTGGCCGAGATCTGGACGCCCTACCACCAGACTATCGTCGACGAGCTGGCGCGAATGAAGGCCGAATTCGGTTACGCGCTGCTGTTCGATGCCCATTCGATCCGCTCGCTCATCCCCCACCTGTTCGAAGGCCGCCTGCCGGACCTGAACCTGGGCACCAACGCCGGCGCCAGTTGCGATCCGAGCCTGGCTGAAGCACTGGTGGCCACCTGCGGCGAAGCTCGGGACTACAGCCATGTGCTCAATGGGCGCTTCAAAGGCGGGCACATCACCCGTCACTACGGGCAGCCGGAGCAGCACATCCACGCCGTGCAGCTGGAGCTGAGCCAACGCTGCTACATGGAGGAAGCCCCGCCCTACCCCTACGTCGAAGACCGTGCACAGCAACTGCAAACTGTTCTCCGGAACCTGCTGCAAGCCATGTTGAGTTGGGGCCAGCAACGCTACGGCCGCTGATCCGCTACTCCCGGCAAACGCACTTCAACCGGCCGCCTGGCGGGTTGAAGTGCCGGGCCGTTTCAACCCGCCCCTCCATTCGGACTAGCCAGCCTGCATCAGGCGCGGAGCGGCGAGCTATGGCTTCATGACGCCCTATCGGCAGCTGGCACCGAGCGATCTCGCCCCAGCGGCCGCCACCACAAGGGGCGCCATGATCGACTTCCACACATCCAGAACCCAAGACCGCCTGCGCCAGGCCGCGCTGGACCTGTTCCTGGTCAACGGCTACCAATCCACCAGCCTGCGCGACCTCGCCAGTTCGATTGGTGTGCATGCCGGCTCCTTGTACAACCACATCGAGAACAAGCAGAGCCTACTCTTCGAGTTGATCGAAGAGTGCATGGACGACCTGCTCAACCTGACCCGGCGCCGCCTCAAACGCGCACTGCCTGGCCAATCACGGGTTCATCTGTTCATCCAGGCATTCATCGACTTCCAGGCCGGAGACAAGAAAAGACTGATTCTTCTGGGCCGAGAAAAGAACAATCTCTCCAAGGAGCAGCAGCAACGAATCTACAACCTGCGCGGTGACTACCTGGACTGCTTGAAGCGGGTGATCCATGCCGAGGCCGGCATCCCGGAACGGGAGGAGATCGAGCTGAGGTTCCTCGCCAGCAGCGTAATAGGCATGCTGGAGAGCTTCGTCCTGTGGGACCACAGCTTTCAGTCCCTGTCGAATCAGGAAGTGGTGGAGCGTTTTACCAACATGGTTGCCAGAGCGATATCCCCTCCTCGCGAACAGCGCTCTCACCTACCGGGCAACGAACCCACCAGGAAATCGCCTGCCTCCAGGCAGTTGCCGTCGCCAACGAGACACTATCCGCAAGCCGGCCCGCCGGGACGGGACGGCTGAACAGATCCCCCTGGAACGCCCGGCAGCCGTACGCCATCAGGAAGTCATCTGCTCCACGGTTTCCACGCCTTCGGCCACGACGCTCACGTTCAGATTGTCGGCCAGTGCCATGATGGTCCGCGTGATCGCCGCATCGTTCTCGTCCGTCGGCACGTCTCCGACAAAGGACTTGTCGATCTTCAACTGCTCCAGCGTCCTTGAGGAGCTCCACATTTAACGTCAGGCAAATCTCATTTCATGACAGATCGTTAACTCAGGATCATTGGGACCAATGCATTCACATCCGTTGCGCAATCCTACTTTTTCAGAGCAAACCAACGTCATCCACTACAAGCGCAAGTAAGCTCCAAACTCGAAGGAACCGCACGGCGGCTTTTCACCATCCATGATCGGGACCGTCTTGCCAAGACGGCCAGGTCGGAGCGAAAGTGCGCGCAAAAACATCGCGTAGAACCGCACACAGCGAGTATCTTCGCCAGCCTTTGGAATGTATGCGTTAAGGAAGTGTCGTCACATGATGAGAGCAACAATTCGAACCGCCATCATCTGCGCGATTGCACTTTGTTCGGCAACGGCTATCGCCAAGGTAGAAGTACAAGCCGTTCAGCATAAAACCATCGGCCTGGTACTTGCGGCCAAGATTTCCGAAGACATTGCCCCAGGTGACTATGAGGCACTGATCAGTGGCATCAGGGCCAACCCGGGCAAGTATGCGAAGAAGGTCGTGGTCCTGGACAGCATTGGTGGCAGCGTGCCCGAGGCTATCAAAATGGGTCGCCTGCTGCGTGAGACAGGTTTCGATGCCCTGGTTCCCTCCAGCAGCGTCTGCCAGGGCACCTGCATCTACCTGCTGGCCGCCGGCCGCGAGAAGACTGTACGCGGGTATGTCGGCCTGCACCGACCGTACTTCCCGAGCGGCGACTCCGCCCTCGCCGACCTCACCCACAAGGGCGTGCGCTACAACCCGACAGACTACTTCCGGGAAATGAACATTCCCACGAGTCTGGTTGAAGAGATGCAGGCGATCGAGCCATGGAAAATGCGCGTACTGACATCGGAGGACCTGGCCAGATATCGGCTCAACTAGGTTGCAGCCGGGCGGGCCAGCTTCCCCGAGGCCGACGCGCGCCTTTGCGCCGAAGTCTGCTGCCGCCGCTGTCCGTACCTATACTCGAAACACCGAGGTCGGACTTGCTGAGTGCTCCGCTGGAAAGATGGCTGCATCTCGTCTATCAGCGCACCGAGGCAGACTTCATCCCGTGATTCAACGGCGACTGGACTCAACTATGGCTGACCATGACGGTGGCTTGGTACAAGCTGAGCAACAGTGGAGGCAACTCCGCCCCTTCTGCCTCATCACTGCGCTGGTTGCTTCGCTGACGCTCCCTGGTTGCACACGCATTGGCCCCGACACTGTGACGCTGGATCGCTTCGACTACAGCTCAGCCATCGCCGACTCCTGGAAACAACAGACACTGCTCAACATCGTCAAGCTGCGCTACATGGACATGCCTGTATTCGTCGATGTCGCATCAATAGTTGCCGGTTATTCGCTGGAAACCGGAGGCAGCATCGGTGGGCAGATCTCGTCGGCCGATGCGATTCAAGGCAACAGCGTCGTGCTAGGTGCCAACGGCAAATACACGGATCGCCCCACGATTACCTACGTGCCGCTGACCGGTGAAAAATTCCTCATCGGGCTGCTGACACCCATCGATCCGAAGAATATTTTCTCCATGCTCCAGTCAGGCTATGCAGCGGATTTCATCCTGGGCCTGACTGTCGAGTCGCTCAATGGTGTACGCAATCGCTCGGCAATGGCGGGTGCCCTGCGCGAGGCTGAACCGGAATTCTTGCGTGCGCTGGAGTTGATTCGCGATATCCAGGCCGCCGGCGCCGTGGGCATGCGCGTAGAAGAGGACAAGGTCAAAGGCAGGACCGCTGTTCTATTCATGCGCCGCGATGATGTCGCTCCCGAGATTTTGGAAAAACAGAAAGAAGTCCGTCGTTTGCTTCACTTATCGGAAGGGCGCGAGCGGTTTGTGCTCAAGTATTCGCCGGCACGCGGAGAAGAGGACGAATTGGCGGTGAACAGCCGTTCGATGCTGCAAATCATGACGGCGTTTTCCAGTTATATAGATGTGCCCGAAGAGCACATCAACGATCAAAGTGCCGTGCCTACCGTCGAAAAGGGCAGTGTCGAGAATCGCGTGTCGCGAATTCTCATTCGCAGCGGCAAGGAAAAGCCCGAGCACGCATACACGACGGTGCATTATCGTGGTCACTGGTTCTGGATCGATGACACCAACTGGCAGGCGAAACGTGCACTGGCGGCCATCATGTTCTTCTTCACGCTGTCGGAGACCGGCAGCAATGACAAACTGCCTTTGATCACAATCCCAGCGCAGTGATTGGACGTGTCAGTACTGATTTATCCTGCGGTACGGCCAATAGGCTAAACCAGCACTTGGCGGGTGCTGGCAATCAGCTCATGGACCTGGCGCTCGACATGCGCCTCAATGGGTACTTCCGGACCACGGCCGCGGGGACATGGCAAGCTGGGGGTCGTTCCAAACAGTCGGCAGATCAGCGGGCGTTGATCGTACACTTCACAGCCGTGCGGGCCGAGGTGCACGCAGTTCCATTCGGCAAGCGCTGCGTCATGTTCAGCGTCGCTCTTCACGGGCAGTCGTGATAGCTCCTCGGACGACGCCGTTACCGGCCCGCAGCAATCATGGCAGCCAGGCACGCAGGCGAAGCTGGGGATCTGGCGGCGCAACTGGTCGATCTTTCGGCTGGTACAACCCATGGAACGGTCTCTCTTGTGATCGCCTGCATTCTAACTGACAGCTGACGAATGTCTTGCTCCATGTTGCCCCTGTGTGTGGGGCATCTATATGGCTTCGACCATCCTGCACCTACCTGCCCCACCGACTCACGCTGCCGCCGAGCGGTCTGCGCCTTGGGCGAACTATCGCAGTGACTTGTGGATGTACCCTTCCCACTGGTGCCGACGGCTCTGGTTGTAGCCCAGAGCAAACCAGCGATCGGTATCATCGAGCGCACGACTGAAGGTTTCGAGCACTCGCCGAATCTCGGCTTCCCAATCGCATTGATGCGACACCAGATCAGCTTCACGACGGTGTCGTTTGCGTCTGAACCCGAGTTCGTGAAGAACACCTTGCTCATCGGAACCGGCGCCATCTCGATCAATTGCTCTGCCAGCTCAATGCTTGGGCTATGCGCCTTGTGACTGAACAGGTGATAGAACGGAAGCTTGCGCAGCTGTTGCTCAGCCGCCTTGATCAGGCATTCGTTGCTGAACCCCAGCGCCCCCCCCCAAGCCCGACGTGGCCTCGATGCACTGCTTGCCTTGATCATCGTAGAAGTAGACGCCCTCCCCTCGTTCGATGATCAATGGGCCTACTTCCTGGTGCAGTCGAGCATCCGTGTAAGGGTGTAGCTGATACTCAACATCCTTCTGAGCGAGTGAGAGATCAGGCATGTTCATGATTGGGCACTCCCGTGAATTCGTGCCGACGGAGCAAGGCACTGTTGTCTATAGGCATGGCCTGCTCCTTACAGCTTGATCCACGTGGCCTTGAGTTCGGTGTATTTGTCGAACGCGTGCAGCGACTTGTCGCGACCATTACCCGATTGCTTGAAGCCACCGAATGGTGCGGTCATGTCACCACCGTCGTACTGGTTGACCCAGACGCTGCCGGCACGAAGCGCTTTGGCGACCAGATGCGCTTTGGAGATATTGCTCGTCCATACAGCAGCGGCCAGGCCATAGGGCGTGTCGTTAGCGATCTGGATCGCCTCTTCGGCACTGTCGAAGGTGATAACGGAAAGTACGGGGCCGAAGATTTCTTCTCGAGCGATCCGCATGGAGTTCAAGACGCCTTCGAAGATGGTCGGCTCGACATATACCCCGCCCGTTTCTTCCAGCGCCCGCTTGCCGCCGATCAGCAGCTTGGCGCCATCGGCATGGCCCGCCTCGATGTAGGAAAGGACGGTGTTGAGTTGCTGGGTATCGACCAGGGCACCGACATTGGTCTCCGGATCCAGGGGATTACCCGCCTTCCAGCTCTTGATCGCCTCGACAACCAGAGGCACGAAGTCGTCCTTGATCGAGCGCTCGACCAGCAGGCGCGAGCCAGCAGTGCAGACTTCACCCTGGTTGAATGCGATGGCCGCAGCTGCAGACTCCGCAGCTACCTGAAGATCAGGCGCATCGGCGAATACGATGTTGGGACTCTTGCCGCCGGCCTCGAGCCAGATGCGTTTCATGTTCGACTGACCGGCATACACCAAGAGCTGCTTGGCGACCTTGGTCGAACCTGTGAAGACCAGGGTATCAACGTCCATGTGCAGAGCCAGAGCCTTGCCGACCGTATGACCGTAGCCCGGCAGCACGTTCAGAACGCCTTTGGGGATACCAGCCTCTACGGCGAGCTGGGCAACTCGGATCGCGGTCAGCGGGGACTTCTCAGACGGTTTGAGAATGACGGAGTTGCCTGTAGCAAGAGCCGGCCCCAGCTTCCAACAAGCCATCATCAACGGGAAGTTCCAGGGAACGATTGCAGCAACGACTCCGATCGCTTCCCGAGTTACCAGACCAAGCTGGTCATGGGACGTGGGCGCCACTTCGTCGTAGACCTTATCAATCGCCTCACCACTCCAACGAAGAGCAGACGCCGAGCACGCCACATCAACATTCAGCGAGTCGCTGATCGGCTTGCCCATATCCAACGTTTCCAACAGGGCCAGCTCCTCGGCATGCGCCTCGACGAGCTCAGCAAACCGGATCATGACCGCTTTTCGACTGGCAGGTGCAAGCTGCGACCAGACTCCGGAATTGAAAGTGGCACGAGCACTCACGACAGCACGATCTGCATCCGCCTGGTCGCAGCTGGCGACCTCGGCGAGCAGACGACCATCCACCGGGCTTATGCAGTCGAACGTCTCCCCATCAGTCGCATTGGTGTACTCGCCATTGATGAATGCGCGACCTTCGATCTTCAGGGCCTTTGCTCTGGATTCCCAGTCGGTGCGGGTCAGGTTGATCATGTCGTCTCCTCTCGTCGTATTGCTGCAACGCATGGCGAATTCTGGATAAGCGCAGGCACAGGAGCTGATCCAGGTCCTTATTGAGGCAAGCCTCAGATGTTGTTCAAAAAGTCGCGCAGTAGCGCTTTGCAGTTGGCCTGGTTCTCGGGCTCTCGAGCCTGAATCTCGGCACGCATCCGCTCCGGCAGATCGCCAGCCGACGCAAGGAAGCGCTTGCCTTCTTCCGTCCCATGCCAATAAGCCGTCCAGGTGTCGAACATCTCCGCATCGATTTCCGGATGAAACTGGACCCCCATTGCCCGTCCTTTCCGATAAGCCTGGGGGGCGAGATCCGTCAGTCCCAGCAAGGTGGAGCCTGGTGGCGGAGTGAACGCATCGAAATGAAAGTTGAGCCATGGCCCTTTGTGTGCCCAGCCATCAGGCGTCTCAAGCGGCGTCCAACCAATCTCCGGAACAGCGTTTCGATAAACCTGTCCACCCAATGCTCGGGCCAGAAGCTGGCTGCCGAAGCAAATCCCTAATGTCGGAACACCCCTCGCCTGGACGGACTGGAGCCAAGTCAGTTCATTGGCCAGCCATGGCAACCGGTGATCGTAAGCAGACTCAGGACTGCCCATCACAACCGCCAGGCCGAGGCTATCTGGATCGGGCAAGCCTGCAGATACCGGAATGACCTCTAGCTGGACGCCTAGATCGGAAAACAGATCCGGAAGGCTCCCAAGGACATCGGTATCCGAGTGAGTGATGGCGACGGCACGTTCGGGTCTCATGGGGCGCTCCTGAGGGGCAAGCAAATACTTATGAAACCATATCTTAAAGCTAATTAACTGCCAATCCCTCTTCAGCCAGATGCCAAAACCGGGCCGAGTGATCACCGACGAGGGCAACAGAAAAGGTGGGCTAGAGACCGAATCGGACAAGCGGGCGTAAAAATACGGTTGAAAGATATGAAACCATATTTTAAATTGAAATCACCCCACTCCCTCGACAGGCGGCTACAGACAGCTTCCTCGGGAGAGACGAATGGCGTAGCGCTGGGCCTTGGGCTGTTGAGCCTCTGGCGAGATGTCCACTCAAGAAGCCTTTAACAAAAATCGGAGGTGTCTAAATGTCATCCAGTGTTCCAACTACGCTTGAGGCCGCCCCTTACCTAGATGTGGCTGACCCTTCATTTTCAATCCGCTCCCAGGCTGTAATCGATGCCCGTGAGGAAAGCTGGTTTGCGCGCACGCCCTACGGCATCGCGATTCTGCGATACGACGAAGTCAACGCTCTGATTCGCGATCAGCGACTGCGTCAGGGCAGTTACGCCTGGCCGGCGCACAACAAGGCGACCGGAAGCTTTGCGGACTGGTGGCTGAGAATGCTCCTGAGTCGAGAAGGCGCGGATCACTCCCGCCTTCGCCGCCTTGCCAATCCGGCCTTCTCCCCGAAGCTGGTCCGCAAGATGACCCCTGAATTCCAGGCAATGGCCAACGAGTTGATCGACAGCTTCATCGATGTCGGCCATTGTGAGTTTGTCTCCCAGTTTTCCGAACCCTACGCAACTCAGGTGATCTGCTCCCTGCTCGGCCTGCCTCGCAGTGAGTGGCGCGGGCTGGCAGAGCTCGCCGTCGATATGGGTCTGGCCTTGGGCGTCACGTTCAAGCAGGACGAGGCCAAGATCAACGCTGCGACCGACAAGCTGTTCGGCTATGCAGCAATGGCCGTCGAGAATCTCAAGAAGAACGGTCTGGGTGATGACTTCCTCAGCATGCTGGTCAAGGCCAACGAGGAAGACAAGGCAGCGCTGAGTGATCAAGAGCTGTACGACATGATTGTTCTCGCGATCTTTGGCGGGATCGACACCACGCGTAACCAGATCGCATTGGCAATGGACACCTTCATCCAGCATCCAGAACAGTGGAAGCTTCTGGGGGAACAGCCCGACCTGGCCCGCGCGGCGGTCGAGGAGGTCATGCGAGTTCGCCCGACTGTCACATGGGTAACCCGGGAAGCGCTCGAGGACTTCAACTTCCAGGGACTGGATATCAACAAAGGCACCACTGTCCACTTGTTCAGCCAAGCCGCTGGCACTGACCCCAAAGCCTTCGAGAACCCAGAGTTCGACATCACGGCCAAGCGTCAGCCGCACTTCGGCTTCGGCGCAGGCGCTCACCATTGCATCGGCCACTTCATCGCCCGAGGTGATATGACCGAAGCTCTTAGCCTGCTTGCCCAGCGACTGAAAAGCCCCTCCTACAACGGTCAAGTGACGTGGCTGCCTGATAGCGGCAACACCGGCGCCACTGCACTGCCGATCAAGTTCGACCGAGAGGTCCGATGATGGCGACTCCAACTGTGGCGATTGTGGGCACTGGCCCGTCGGGTTGCTACGTCGCGCAGGCGCTCAGAAAGGAGTGGCCTGAAGCAGAGGTCGTAATGATTGACCGACTTCCCGTGCCATACGGATTGGTGCGCTATGGAGTGGCCCCAGACCATCCGGGAACCAAGGCAGTGACGCGGCAGTTCGAAAGGTTGTTCGAACGGGAAAACATCCGATTCATCGGCAATCTCGAGATCGGAAAGGATCTTGCGCTGGATGAGTTGCGCCAGGCGTATGACATTGTCGTTCTTGCAACGGGGCTCTATGGAGACCGCAGACTCGGCATTCCGGGCGACGACCTCACGCATGTTTACGGTGCAGGTCAAATCACCCGACTGCTCAATGACCACCCTGACGAGGTCGACTTCGCTCCCCGGCTTGGCAAGCACACCGTCATTGTGGGGAACGGCAACGTCGCCATCGACCTGCTGCGTCTGATCGCCAAAACGCATGACGAGTTCGATGGGTCGGATATCTCGGACGAGTCCCTGTCACACCTGCTGGCCGACCCAGTCGAGACCATCGACATTGTCGGGCGCTCGCCCGCTGCACTGGCGAAGTTCGATACGGTGATGATCAAAGAACTGGCCAAGCTGAGCAATGTGCGGTTCAAGATCGGCCCGGACTCGTCGCTGACATCCGCCTCCAATCCGCTGGAGCACGCAAAAATCGAATCGCTTCTGGCTTTGCAAGGAATCCAAAGCGTTGCTGCAGGCCATAGGAAAATGGTGACCTTCCACTTCGGGTGGGCTCCCGAGGAGGTTCACGGCACGGATGAAGTCCAGTCGATTACCTTCGTTTGCGCTGACGGTACCGGGAAGCGCATTCAACTCAAAGCGGACAGCGTTATCACCGCCATTGGGTTCGAAGAGCGGAAAGGGACTGATCTGAGCAGGGATGCACTTACCAGCGCGGCATCACATATCGAAGCCGGCTATATGGACGCTGGTCTTTATTGTGCCGGCTGGTTCAGAAGAGGCCCGCGCGGAACAATACCTGAAAATCGAGCAGACTCTAAGCGTGTCGCGGACTCGATAGTTCAGGCAATTAGCGCCGGCACCCTCTCGATTGGCAAACCAGGATTTTCCGCAATCCCAACTGGAATAAAGGATCTCTTGGTTAGCTACGACGACTGGAAGCGTATCGATGCCAAAGAACTGCAAAGTGCTCCTGACGGAAGAGTTCGGCGAAAAACAAGAAGCAAACTTGAAATGTTGAGCATCGCTCAAGAGAACCCCCTGGGAGTCACCCAATGAAAATACAAGTACTTTTCGGCACCGAAACTGGCAACGCAGAAATGGTTTCCGATGACATCGTAGATGCTCTCGCTCATGAAATTGACATTTCTGCTGCAGACATGTCCAAGTTCCAGATCAGCGAACTGTCCCCTGAGAACTTCTACATTATCGTCTGCTCCACCTACGGCGACGGAGAGCTCCCGAACTCAGCGCAGCCTTTCTTCTCGGCCCTGGGAGCTCAAAAGCCCGACCTCACAGGTCTGCGCTTTGCCGTCTTTGGCTTGGGTGACAGCTTCTACGCTACCTACAACCGGGGCAGCGAAATCATCTCCGAGCAGCTTGTAGAACTGGGTGCGAATCAGATTGGGGAGCGTGGCCTTCATGATGCATCCAGTGGCGAACTGCCAGGCGATATCGCCATGCAGTGGGCGAAGGAAATCCTCTCGGAAATCTAAAACTCATCAAGTTAAGTGCCGCCTTGGATTCCAATCTCAGGCGGCATATTAATTTCTGAATCAACAGTCGGCGTCTGACCTCCCCTTGCCAAAGCTGCAATAAAGCCAAACAGCCGACAACCGATCAGAACTTCGCAGAAGGTAGAACATGAAACCTGAACCGCTCAAGATCTGCATCCTTGAAAATGGGCTGACGCCCGCCGACCTGATTGATGAGTTTGGATCTTATCCTGCAATGATTGAACGCTGGATTTCTCCGTTCTTGCCAGGAGCGGCCTTCACCTACATTTCCCCGGTGCGGGGAGAAGCACTCCCCAACCTTGAAGCGTTCGACGGCTACATCCTTTCAGGCTCCCGCTACAGCACTTACGAAAAAGCTCCGTGGATGTTGAGCCTTATTGACTTCCTGCAAGCGCTCAAGGAGAAACGAATCGCTGTATTTGGTATCTGCTTTGGCCATCAAATCATGGCTGATGCGTACGGTGGCCAGACGACAAAAGCCAAGAACGGCTGGGGTGTTGGGGCACAAGTCTATGAGTATGTGAACGGTGCGTCCCCTAAGGCAGCAGCCTCTTTCATTTTCCACCAGGACCAGGTCACAACCCTGCCTCCCGGTGCGTCGTGCATTGGAGGATCCTCCCACTGCACGAATGGAGTTCTCGCCTACGACTTCCCAGCCATCTCGGTTCAGTTCCATCCGGAGTTCACTACCGCGTACATTCAGGCCCTGGCAACCAAGTTCCGAGGCACATTGCTTCCGGAAGAAATCTCCAACAAGGCGCTGGATAGCATTGAGAGCCTGGAAGTCGATAACAGCCAAATCGCACACTGGGCTGCATCGTTCTTCAGGAAACATGCGTATAGCATCCCCGTCTCTTGATCCCCACTCCCTGAATCATTAAGCCTCCGCACCTTGCGGGGGCCCATCCCCGCCCACCTCCAACTGCCATTCCACCAGGCGGAATGGCCGCGCTCTGCCCCAACGCAGGACGCCAACCCAGCGATCTCAGCAGCCCCAACAGGGACCCCACCCATCGGGTTCCAGAAAAAAATCTGTTGAAAGATATAAAACCATATCTTAAATTTAATTTGTCCCTGCCAGGTGCTCACGGCAAGCCGTTAGAGCAGGGAGTAACAAGAATTAAGCAGCTGCAGAGCCTTGCGAATGCTGCGCCAGAGGAGAACTCGAATGACAGCGTTAGACCTTCACAGAGAACACAACACCAGCTCCAGCACTGCACAGGAGCTTTCCGCCCGAATTCGTGAAGCGGGTGTGGAGTACCTCTACTACCAGGTGGTCACCCTTTCCGGTCGCGTCATCGCCAAGGTTGTCCCGGCAAAGCACCTGCTCCGCAACCTGGAAAAAGGCGTTCAGTTTCACCGCACCGCCATCTCTGATCTGCAAACAACGCGCGCTGGCGAACTCCTGGGCGGCGGAGCCCAGGCTGCAGAATTCACTGCGATGCCGGATATCGACAGCTTCCACGTCCTGCCGTGGGATCGTTCCATCGGCTCATTCTTCTGCCGCCTGTATGAGCCGGATCACCGCCTGGAAAATGGCGGTGATCCGTTGGCAACCGACGCTCGTGGCCACCTGATTCGTACCCACAAAACGTTCATCGAAGAAACTGGCATGCGCCTGAAGTCGGGCTGCGAGCCCGAGATGACGTGGTTCGGCGAGAAGCTGGAAGTACAAGTCCGTCCTGGCGCCAGCCCTGCCTACCATCTGGGCAACCTGGAGCTGATGCGCCCGATCTACAAGCGCGTCATGGAGTACGCGAACGCAATGGGCCTCGACATGATCGAGGGCGATTACGAAGACCCGGGCCAGCTCGAGCTGAACTGGATGTTCGACTCCTGCGAGCTGACCGCTGATCGCCTGATGACTTATCGCCTGATCTGCCGCCAGGTAGCTCGCGAGTTCGGCGTCACAGCCAGCTTCATGCCGAAGCCGAGCACCGGCAGCATGGGCAACGGCTGCCACCACAACGTCAGCCTGTGGAAAGGCGACCGCAATGCCCTGGCCGAACCAGGCCGCCGTGAATTGCACCTGACCGATATAGGTTTGCACGCACTCGGCGGCATGCTTGCGCATGCTCCAGGTTCGATGATGATCATGGCGTCGACCGTAAACTCCTACAAACGCTTCTGGGACACCGGGCAGTTCGCTCCGACCCGCCTCAACTGGGGTATGGACAACAAGACCTGCACTGTCCGCCTCTCCGCGAACGGGCGCCTGGAATACAAACTCCCCGACGCCAGCGTGAACCCGTACCTGTCTCACTCCCTGTTGCTGGCCGCCATGCTCGATGGCCTGCGTAACAAGATCGACCCGGGCCCGTCCGAGAACAAGGACAGCTATGCGCAAGGTGGTAACTCGGCGCGCCTGCCGCTGACCCTTGGCGAAGCCGTCCAGGCTTTCGACGCCGACGAAGTCATCCGTGCTGCGCTGCCGCCGGAGATGACGTCGCTCTATCGCGACCTGAAGGCTGACGAGTGGGCCCGCTCCTGCGGCGTGGTCACTGATTGGGAACGCAAAATGTACCTGGATTACCTGCCATGAACCTGATCAACCAAGAAGCACTGCAGGAATTCCGGATCATCTGCGCCGACCTGCCTGCTCCACCCCTGTTCTGGAAGGATGGCGAGGGCTACCGGCATGGGTACGAGTCAGATCTCGGTCGCCTTCTGGCAAACACGCTGGGGCGCTCCTGCAAGTTCGCCTATCAGAACTGGGCTGACTTCTACCCTGCACTGCAGGCCGACCAAGGTGAAATGATTCTGTGTGGCCAGGGCATATCCGACTACCGGAAGACGCTCGCGGACTTCACCGAGCCCTATGCGGTCTTTGACGAGGCCGTGATGGTGCTGCGTGGCAGCCCGGTACGAAGCCCTGCTGATCTTGTCGGCAAAAAGGTTGGAGCCATCGCCAATAGCCTGAACATGGCACTGGCCGAAACCTTTACCGGCTGCATTTGCGTGCCGTTTGGCGGCGACAGCGATGACGTCCTGGGTGACATGGTTCAAGCCCTGCGCGAAGGCAAAATCGACGCGTTTGTCGACGATGACGTCGCGCTGGTACCTCTGGCTGAAGAAGCAGACCTGGGCATTGGTTTTAGCGTGCCGACCCAGAACAAGTGGGGTATTGCCGTGAAGAAGGGGAACGGGCAGTTGCTCGCAAGGGTCAACGACGCCCTGGCGACAGTGAAAGCCAACGGGCAGTTGGAACAGATCTGGCGCAAGTGGATGCCTTCCCTTAGCTACCCGTTCGGGAACAACTGACCGCAGCCCTCACCCTGCGCTCAGATGGTCAAAGCTCGCTTTGATCAGGCGGGCTTTTTGAGGCCGTTCCCGCAAGGGGCCGGCCTTTTTTCTTGCAAGTACAATCAAAACATCTGGAAAGAGGTTATAAGGGCGTGAGAGACGGCAAGTCTGATAAATTCCAACACGCTTCAGGCATACAGAGAACGAGGATTGGCGCGGGGGAATGGTCACCTGGTCACAGGTGAAAGCACTTCAGGCCAACAGAACAGGTATGAACGAAACTACGAGTGCACGTACAGCCTCTTTCATGCGGCTGCGTCAGGAAGGGCGAACCGAAGAGGTGGTACGCCGACTGATCGAGGTCATCGACCTTGGACTTTTCGCAGAGGGAGAGCAGCTACCCAGCGAGAACGAGTTGGCGATGCAATTTGGCGTCGCGACCGTAACGCTCAGGGAAGCATTGGCATACCTTCGGGAACGAGGCGTGATTGAAACCCGCCGGGGACGTAACGGCGGAAGCTTCGTCTGCCCTCCTGTCGAGATATCGGAAGACCTTCTGTTCTCTCGATTGAGTGAGATGAGCGCATTGGAACTGCGAGATCTTTGCGACGAGCACGTCGCTATCTCCGGTGCAGCTGCACGTCTTGCAGCAAGACGTTCATCAACGGAACACCACGCTCGCTTCGAGCACTACATCAAGGCACTAGGGGAAGCGACGACAAGACTGGAAAGGCGTCGCGCCGATGCGCGATTCCACATCGAAATCGCCGTAGCCGCCCAATCCGTGAGACTTACTCACGCAGAGATGAGCTTGCAAGCCGAGATTGGTGAGCTGCTATGGATTCCTGTCGAAGGCGCACAACGGCCCGAGGCCGTGCAGTACGAACATCGCGCGATAGCTGACGCGATCATTGCAGGTGATTCGAACCTGGCGGGAGCACTGGCCGAAGCTCACGTGACCCGTGGGATCAAACGTTTAATAGATCTGAGACTAAATCTTTTAGCGCAAGAAGAGGAGTGACTGGCACGTCACTTGCTCCCCGTTTCTTGAGCAAATCTGATCACGGTTTGTGTGTGAAACGTACCCACAATAACTAATATTCAACGACACGCAGCGGGACGCTAAGCCATGCCAGAAGATATTCTCCGAGACGAGCTTGATGAATGTGCAACACGCATCAACGCCTCGATCGGTAACGTATTTAGCCAACTGACCGCGCTCGCGGATGAGGTTGTCGACATCTGGCGGCGACTCAGCGCGGAAGGGAGGAAGCCTACCTCCAAGGATCTGGCCACGCTGAAGCCCAAGATCGACGCCCACCTCCAGGCCGAAAGAACCTCTGTTCATGGCACGGGGGTTGTGATCGAGCCGGGAGAACTGGCCGATCAAGAGATGTATCTGGAGTGGTGGCGAGTGGGGGCGTCGGGCAAAGTCGTTCCCATGACCCTCAACTTCAACCGTCGAAGCGAAAGCTATTACAACTATCAAAGCATGCCTTGGTTCGCCCGGCCGAGAGACACAGGGCACAATATTGTCGTTGGCCCCTATGTCGATCTGTACGGCGCCGACATGTATATCCTGACCTTCTCCATGCCTATCTATGTCGACGGCCGCTTTGTCGGCATTGCTGGAGCGGATATAGCCCTGCACCGGTTCGAGCGCGTTCTGCTCTCAAGCCTGATGAAGATGGAGCACGAAGCCCTGATCGTGACGGAAGAAGGGCGAGTCGTTGCAGCCAACACCGCCAACTGGACGGTCGGGGAAATGGCACATCATGCGTTCAACCGCGCAGAAGCGGACTGCAAGATAATCGAGCTCGGCGAAGCTGCGGCTCACTGGTCACTCATCCAGCGGCCCAATCGACGGAACATGACAGGGGCAGCATAAATCACTTTGGCTAGCTTGCGTCCGATGAGGGGCGAGGCTGCGATATAAGCACTTCGCCACGAAGCTTCGGCAGGCTATTGAACCGACTCTAACGATACCCATGCCGCTTTGAGCCCCCCCACTGATCCCTGGATAGTCTCTCCAGCAAATACAGCCCAGCTCTTTGCCTGGAACATCCAGATTCGGCAACAGCGCTATTGCCCTGATGATCTTGGGCAAGACTAGGAGTGAATTGCGTTGCCTTAGCATTTTGCACCGCATGTTTTGCCTCGAGCCTCGGCCTGTCGGTGCTGCCACGATCAAACTGCACAATGAAATATGCCCTTGAGGACAAGGGCATATCGGCATCCAAGAATAAGTGGAAGCAGGATCAGGCTTGGCGATCAGGCCGCATCCGCGCTCACCCCTCGAAAGGAACTGCCAGGAACGGCATCCCCATGCGGTGCATCGCTACGGTGATGGGGGCGAGATAGCGCCATGTAAACGAAGCCGATTGCAATTACGGCTGCCGCCGAGAGCAGGACTATCCAGTTATCGTACCAGGCTGCATCAGGAGTCCGAGGCCAGCAGATATTCACGATAGCTGCCACGCCGTACACCAGGGCACCAATATTGATCAGCAGGCCAAAGCGACCAAGCTGATATTCACCGGAGGGTTTCCATCCCTTCAGACGTGCTCGCAGGGACGCAAGGATGACCATCTGGAAGGCAATGTAGATACCGACTGACGAGAAGGAAATGATCTTCAGCAGTGCATCAGCAGAAATCATCGAGCCTACGACGATGATGCCTGGAACGATTGCAGACAGAAGCAGAGCGTAGGGCGGTACATGCTTCTCATGAGAGAACTTCGCCAGCAGAGTGCTACCGAACACCATCTTGTCGCGGGCATAGGCATAGACCAGCCGACTGGCGGCAGCCTGCAGGCTCATCGCGCAGGACAGGAAGGAAATCAGCACGACACCCAGTACCATCCAGGCGCCGACGGTGCCGAATGCAGACTTCAAGACACCCGTGACCGGGTCACCCGCAGTGCCATCGATCACAGCGCGGAAGTCCACAACCGAAAGGGTCAGCGCCAGGCACACAAAGGTTGCTGCAGCGCCACCGATGTAGATCGTGCGACGCATGGATTTGGGGATACGAAGCCCGGGATTCGGCACCTCTTCGGCGACGTCACCGCAAGCTTCGAAGCCGTAATACTGGAACACGCCAATCAAGCTCGCCGCCAAGAACGCGCTGAGGTAGGTGCCACTCCCTTCAGCACCGAACGAGTCGAAAAGGACACTGAAGTCATGATGGCGCTCGAAGATCAGCAAGTAGCCACCGACCACCAGAGCACCAAGGATCTCCGCCGTAAAACCAATGATGGCGGCCTGAGCCAAGATGCGAGTTCCCATCAAATTGATGATGGTAGCCAGCGCCAGCACAGCCAATGCACAAATTACCGTTGCTTCGGTGGTCGGCTCAAAACCAATGATTGACGCGGTGTAGGGGGCAGCACCATAGACCACACCCGCAATGGTCGAAAACAGCGCCATCACATAGACCCATCCGGTCATCCATGCCCACTTGCGCCCCCACAGGCGACGGGCCCATGGGTACACGCCACCCGCCAAGGGGTACTGGGAAACGATCTCGCCAAACACCAGCGCAACCAGCATCTGGCCAAAGCCGGCCACGAAAAGAGCCCAGATCATCGGCGGCCCTCCCAGTGCGAGGGAGGTGGCGAAGAGGGTGTAAATGCCTACGACTGGCGAAAGGTAGGTGAAGCCCAGCGCGAAATTCGCCCACAGACTCATGTCCCGCCGGAATTCAGATTTGTACCCAAGCGATGCCAGGCGTGCGGCGTCAGCATCACCGGGGATGTTCTTGTGGTGATCAGTCATCATGCTACCTCGTGTCTTTTTTGTGCTTCTAGGCAGTGACGTAGTGGATAGAGCCCTTTCTATCGATACGCAGGCTTCAGGAGATGCGCAGGTGTTTATTGCTGCACACCTCAGAAATATCTGCTTAAACATCTTATGTCAAATGAAATATCTTTTCTAACACCTAATCGCTTATGCCCTGAAAGGATAGAAATCCTGGAAAAATGACGCAAAACAGATGACCAACCTCCTGGAAAAGCCGAAAGATTACCTACCAAGCCCTCTAATCGACCTCGATTAATCATGTTATTTCATATTTTTATGACTGAGATGCCGGTTGCTTCCTAGCCGCCCTCCCCAACAAGCAGGCAGGCCACCAACTCGAGGCGTTTTATTAGCGCTGGTCTCGTCTCGCCCAATCGATTGGAGACGGCATTGCTGGATCCAGGTGCCTTCGCAGGGAGTGATTCTGGCCGCACCGGTGCCCCACGTTGACCTCGCCTCCGGTGATCTTGAAGACCACCGGCAATTTATGCGCATCCGATAGAGCCCCCCTCAACCGTCCTGCGCAGATCCGGCTTGTAGTGAATGAGTCGGCCCCAGCCATTTGCGACCATCCCAAAGCTGCCTGTCGTATCAGGCTGGAACCGGCCAGAATCCGACACACCTCTCAAACCGAAAATTTGTCCCCTTTGCGCGTGAACCTTACGTTGCGGCCCGCAGTCTTAGCCCGGCCTCGGAGTCCAGTTGCCAGCAACTCCAGCAAGACGCGTCTCCGGTTATTCCTCCGCACCTTCGACGCCAATGCCACCCATCAGAGCCGTTCGCCATCCATGCGCCAAACCGCCCGCACCTCCTGCTTTGTCTCGCTCTGCGTCATTCCGTTGCTCCCGCTGTTCGCCACCCCCGCCCATGCCAGCGGGGAAAGGCAATTGCAGACAGCAATCAACAGCTACCGTGCCCATCCCCAGCGCTGCGAGCGACGCACGGTCCAGGCGTTGGCGCCGCTGGCGCTGAAGTCGAGCCTGGCCTTGCCGGTCGGCTATAACGGCCGTTTACGGGAGGAGTTGAAGGCTTCCGGATATCAGGCCGTGACGGTACGCACCATCCGCCTGGTCGGGGCAGAGGACGCCGAGGCAGCCTTCACCCAGCTCCGGAGCGGATACTGTGGGGCCCTGCTGGATAAGCAGTTCACCGATATCGGCGTCAGTCGCAGAAGGAACGAGTGGCGGGTGGTGCTGGCGCGGCCCGTGCTTAATGAACATCTGGGTGATACGAGAGCTTCGGGCAAGGCCTTGCTGGCCCAGGTCAACGCGGCACGGGCGAAGCCACGCATGTGCGGTCGTCAGCGCTTCGCCGCCGCACGGCCGCTGGCCTGGAATTCCGCCCTGGGGGCGGCGGCGCAGGAACACAGTCGGGCAATGGCCAACGGCAACTACTTTGCACACCGAGGCCACGACGGTGACTCGCCTGCGGATCGGGCACGGGCCGCAGGCTACCGGGGCCGGCAAATCGGAGAGAACATTGCCGCCGGACAAGGCTCACCGAGCAAGGCAATGGAGGGCTGGCTCGCCAGCCCCGGGCATTGCGCGAACCTGATGAACCCGCGGTTTACCCAGGTTGGCGCGGCCTATGCGACGCAATCGCGTAGCGACGCGGGCATCTACTGGACGATGCTGTTCGGTGCGCCCTGAGTTGCGGCCACGGATATACCGCGTGCGGGCAATACCATAGTCGTTCGCGAGAACGGGACATTTTCCAGAAGGCTCATGTCGGGTCAGCTCCAGCCATTCACAACCGACAGCACCGGCCCAAATCTGCCGGTGCCGACCAGCCATTAACTGACATCCTGGTTATCAGGAGGCCGTTGACTCTTACAGTGCTTCCGCACTGAAGAAATCAGGCGTAATGTAGACCTCTCAACTTTTTATGTTTTGATCTCTACATGAAACATTGGCTTGCACTCGTCATCGGCCTGCCCACTGCCAACGCCACCGCACGCATGCGTGCCTGGCGTGCCTTGAAGGCCTGCGGCGCTGCCGTGCTGCGAGACGGCGTTTATTTGCTGCCGAATAACGCAACCTGTCACGAAGCCCTGGTAGCCATCGAACGAGACATCCTTTCCATCAAGGGCACTGCTTATCTGCTGCCAATCAACGATCCCAAGGGCGAACGCTTCATGGCTCTGTTCGACCGGGTCGAGGAGTACGCCGCGTTGCGGGTCGATATTGAAGAATGCCGTGAACAGCTGACTTCGGCGAATGCGCTGACGTCCACCAGGCAGATTCGCAAGCTACGCAAGGCGTTTGCCCAGCTCTGCGCCATCGACTTCTTCCCAGGAGACGCCCGGCAACAGACCGATGCGGCCCTGCAGGAGCTGGAGGCCGCCGTCAGCAAAGCCTTGTCGGCGGATGAGCCAAGTAGCCATGATCTGCCGATGAGGGTACTCAGCCGCGGGGACTTCCAAGGCCGTCTCTGGGCGACCCGAAAGCGCCCCTGGGTCGATCGCCTGGCCAGTGCCTGGCTGATCCAACGGTTCATCGACCGTGATGCGCGCATTCTCTGGCTCGATGCGCCCGGCGACTGCCCTGCCGATGCGTTGGGTTTTGATTTTGACGGCGCCACCTTCAGCCATATCGGCCATCGCGTCACCTTCGAGACCCTGCAAGCCAGCTTCGAACTGGAGATGCCTGGGCTGGACCGGGTCGCGGCCCTCGTCCATTACCTCGATGTGGGCGGAGCTGCGCCTGCGGAGGCGGCCGGTATCGAGCGGGTGCTGGCGGGGCTGCGTGAAACCATTGCCGATGACGATCAACTTCTGGCCGCGGCCGGCGCCATCTTCGATGGGTTGCTGGCCGCTTTCGTAAAGGATGAAAACTCCAATGAGTGAAACCACTGTGCCGCCAGCAGAGCAGGGCCAATCGAGCATCGCCCCTGTCAGCCTGCTCCAGGCGTTCCTGTTCTGGCTGAAGCTGGGATTCATCAGTTTCGGCGGCCCGGCCGGGCAGATATCGATCATGCACCAGGAGCTGGTGGAACGCCGCCGCTGGATCTCCGAGCGCAGGTTCCTGCACGCGCTGAACTACTGCATGTTGCTGCCCGGGCCGGAAGCCCAGCAGTTGGCCACCTACATTGGCTGGCTGATGCACCGCACCTGGGGCGGGGTGATCGCAGGCGCCCTTTTCGTCCTGCCTTCGCTGTTCATTCTCATCGCCCTGTCGTGGGTCTATATCGCTTACGGTGATGTGCCTGCGGTGGAAGGCTTGTTCTATGGCATCAAGCCGGCGGTGACCGCCATCGTCGTCCAGGCGGCCCATCGCATCGGCTCGCGTGCGTTGAAGAACAACTGGCTGTGGACGATTGCTGCAGCGTCCTTCGTGGCCATCTTCGCCCTCGATGTGCCGTTCCCGATGATCGTGCTGGGGGCTGCAGTGCTCGGCTATTTCGGCGGCCGGTTCGCGCCGACAAAATTCAGCGTCGGCGGTGGCCATGGTGCAGCGAAGCATTCTTTTGGCCCGGCGCTGATCGATGACGACACGCCGCCAGCGGCACATGTCCGTTTCCGCTGGTCACGCCTGGCACTGCTGCTGGTAGTCGGTGCAATCCTCTGGACCTTGCCCATGGGCCTGCTGACCGCGGCCTTCGGCTGGCAAGGCACCCTGACCCAAATGGGCTGGTTTTTCACCAAGGCGGCGCTACTGACATTCGGCGGCGCCTATGCGGTGCTGCCTTATGTGTACCAGGGCGCGGTGAGCCACTACGGCTGGCTGACCCCAGCCCAGATGATCGATGGCCTGGCGCTGGGTGAAACCACGCCAGGCCCGCTGATCATGGTCGTCGCCTTCGTCGGTTTCGTCGGTGGCTACGTGCAGCCGATGTTCGGTGCCGAGCAGGCCTTCCTGGCTGGCGCGGTGGCCGCGGCCCTGGTCACCTGGTTCACCTTTCTCCCCTCTTTCCTGTTCATTCTCGCGGGCGGCCCTTTGGTGGAGTCCACCCACAACGAGCTGAAATTCACCGCGCCGCTGACCGGCATCACCGCCGCCGTGGTCGGGGTGATCCTCAACCTGGCGCTGTTCTTCGGCTACCACGTGCTCTGGCCGGAAGGCTTCAGTGGTCGCTTCGACTGGCCCTCGGCGCTAATCGCGCTGGGGGCGGCCGTTGCCTTGTTCCGCCTCAAGCGGGGCGTAATCCAGGTGCTGGTCGGCTGTGCCCTGGTCGGGCTGGTGGTGCACTTGCTGCAAAACTGAGAGGTGGACGATGAGTCGTATCTCGATCTGTGAATTGGCGGAATGGCGGGCCGCCAGCCGAGCCTTCACCCTGCTGGACGTGCGCCGCGCGAATGCGCGGCAGGCCGACTCAGCCGAGATTGCCGGCGCGCAATGGCGTGACCCTGAGGCCGTGTTCAGTTGGAAAGATCAGGTTTTGCGCGACCGGCCAGCGATTGTGTATTGCGCCCATGGCCGCGAGATCAGCCAGGGGATTGCTGCCACACTGGAGGCACTGGGACTCGACGCACGCTACCTGATTGACGGATTCGCCGGTTGGCGCGATGCCGGCCAGCCCACCCAGAGCCTATCCACATAGGTAGCAGTTGCTTCACGAATGCTGCCCCGACGTCGCTCAATAAAGCCGCTGCGTTCGGTGCACTACACTACTGCGCGCAGCAGATGCAGGGCCATCAGGTGCCCCGGGTAGAACAAATACCCCCAGCGCTTCACGGGCCAGACGCTGAAGTTGGCCTGTTGGCGCAGCAGCCAGAGACCAAGGATAGGTGCCGCAAAAGCCGTGGTCAGGAGCAGCAGCGGGTAAAGCTGCAACTCCGCTACTCCAGTCAGCAGATGGCTCCGTGAGTTGCTCAGCACGCACAACACCGCGGGCAACAGCCATAGCCACCCAGGCTGTTTGATCGCCAACAGCAGTGCAGCAGGAATCAGCGCACCGATGAAGCCATACATCAGCGGGGCACTCAGCATATAGGCCAGGACGGCAGCAGCCGAGGCCATCACGGCGCCGGGCAAGGTCTGGTGATGGACGCCCCAGGCGATCACCAGCCCGAGTGCCAGGGTGGGTAGCACGTTGAGTGAGGCCGAATGGCTGGAGTAGATCCGGTAAGGCACCTCGGACAGTGCCGCAAATACCAACAGCCACCCCAGATAGCGCACATTTTGCGACGTGAAGAGATCGCCAACTTTTGAGCGAGCGACATTCGCAGCGATGGCCAGGCAAAAAAACGGATAGGCAATCCGCCCCGGTACGAACAGGCCGCTCAACTCGGGCCAGACGTAGCGCAGGTGATCCAACGCCATGGTCAACATGGCGAGCCACTTCACCAGATCGAGGGTGCCGTTTCGGCATTGGACCTCAAGCTGTCGATCTACCAGGGCGGTCATCCTGCCCAGCCCAGGGTCAGTGCGGTAAGCGCCAGGTAGCGCCCCCCCTTGGCGAGGATAACGATCATGAGGAAACTCCAGAGCGGCTCTCGCATGAGGCCCGCAACCACGGTGAGCGGGTCACCGATGATCGGCACCCAACTCGCCAATAGCGACCAACGTCCGTACCGGTGGTAAGCCTGCCGGGCTCTGTCCAGGTTGCTTTCGCTGACGGGAAACCAGCGTTTGTGGCGAAAGTGCTCCACATAACGGCCCAGCCACCAATTCACCATCGAACCCAGCACGTTGCCCGTGATCGCGACAGCCAGCAACACCTGGGCAGGATACTGGTCGGTAAGCAGCAGGCCGACCAGTACGGCCTCCGATTGCAAGGGCAACAGCGTGGCGGCACCGAATGCCGCCAGGAAGAGGCCGAAATAACCCGTTGGTTCCCACATTTGAAAGCAGTCCTGTGCGCTCAGCCCTATCCAGTCACGCGCGACTGTTTTCGATCATGGTGACGATGCAGCGCAACGGCCTTGTGTCCGACTTCGCCATTACGAGGGTGTTGATGGTCGTGTTCCTGACTATTAGCAGGCCGTGCCCTCTGTGCAAGGCTGCTGACGGCCGCACATTATCCGTCTGGGAGGACAGGATCAATTTCGCCGCCCCTCTCGTTGGCTTCCCGGGGCACCGAATGCCCTGCTGTCGGCCGACGCCCGAGCCCTGCACGAAGCAGCCTATGACCGCGCCCGGAAAAAAGGCCATCTGCAGAAACTGCCGCTATGAACATGCCGTAAGGCGACGTGCCACCAGGGCAGGAAGAACGATATACGCCGGTCATACGAGGGAAGGGGCAATCCGCGTAATGGCTTCTGCCAAAGCCACCCAAACTCAACGGAGGCTCTTTCCATCCAGTAATTGCTGGAGTTCGTCGGCGATTGGCATCGGCGCGAAAGCGCTGACCCGCGCGCGCCCCGTATTCCCGGCCGGCACCCAGATTCTGGAAAACAACAGGGCGGCAACGATACGGGGTAACTGGCCTGCCACCTCGCGGTAATCACGGGCCTGCCAGCCCAACTGCAACATCATCCAATGCGACTTTGCGTGCAGGTAGGGCCGAGTCTGCGTGAGGATGTGGGCCCGCTCCAGCCAGCGAAAGGCATCGTCGCTCTGCTGTTTGCGCATCGAATGCCCGGCTTGCTCGAATGCTTCGTCGATCGCGGAGTGCAGTGCATCTTTCATAGTTACCCCTCGGTTCAAAGGCTGCAGAGAGCGCTCAAGGCGAGCCCCTCACAGCAAAAGTAAAAACCCTGTAGTTACTAAAAGGTCAAGAGCCTGCCGCGAGGGGCCGCTTGCATCACGGCATAGCGATGCATACCCGCCTTAAGGTTTCTTCAGAGTCCCTTAAGACTTCCTCCAGATACTGCCCACATTCCCACTGTTGCCTGGAGGGCAGTCATGAACAGTGTCGAGTGGCACGAAGCGTTCCCCTTTTCTTTCGGACATGAGCCACAACAGCACTACCTTTCCCTGATGCAGCCTAGTGACCACGGGCGCACCAACGTCGAATCCTTCATTCAAAACCGTTTTCGGCACGTGCACGGCGCAGATGTGCGCCAGTTCATGCCTGAGCTGCTGGCCATGCGTAATCACCATGGTGCACTGAATGCGGCGGTGGGCATCCGTCTCGCCGACGGCAACCCGCTGTTCCTCGAGCAATACCTGGAGTCTCCCGTGGAGAACCGGTTGTCCGCCTTGGCATCCAGGCCGGTGGCACGTCATCAGGTAGTGGAAGTAGGCAACCTGGCGTCCATGAGTGCCGGCAATGCCCGGTTGATCATCGTCGCCGTGACCTGGCTGCTGGCCAGGCGCGGACTGGAATGGGTGGTGTTTACCGGTGCCACAACCCTCATCAACAGCTTCCGCCGTCTGGGTCTCGACCCATTGGTGCTCGGCCAGGCAGACCCGCAACGCCTCGGTCAGGAGCGCGAACTCTGGGGCACCTATTACGAGCAGCGGCCTCAGGTCTTTGCTGGCAACATCCTTTACGGCTACGCACAGCTGGAGCAGTGCGGGGTCTTCGACCGCCTGGGTTTCCCGCAAATCATGCTGGAGGCTGACCATGCGGCCTGAGCTTGAGCGCTTCCGTGAAACGCTGCATGAGCATGCACGCATGCGACCCAGCAGCCTGGCGCTGCGCGGCGAAACGGAGCGTTACGACTATGCCGCGCTGCTGGCCGAGGTCGAGCGGCGCGAACGTATGCTGCGCCAGGAGCCTGCAGGCGTATTCGCGCTGGGTCTGGAAAACGGCCCGCAAGCCGTGCTCTGGGACCTGGCCGCACTGCTGGCCGAGCGGCCTTGCCTGATCCTGCCGCCGTTCTTCAGCCCGGCGCAACGCGCCCATTGCCTGGAGCAAAGCAGGGCCAACCTGCTAATGGCGGGTCCGGAACTGGCCGACGAGTTGAAAGCCGCCGGCTACCAGCCCGACGGAGGCTTCTGGCGCAAGCCCGTTGAACTTGACGATGGGCTGCCAAGCGGCACTGCAAAAATCACCTACACCTCTGGCACCACCGGCCAGCCAAAGGGCGTCTGCCTCAGCGCCGAAGCCCTGCTGCGAGTGGCGCGTGAATTGGAGAATGTCAGTCGCCCGGCCCAACCCCAGCAATATCTGGCCGTACTACCTCTCGCTGTGCTGCTGGAGAATCTCGGGCTTTACGCCGCCCTGATCGCCGGCGCCACACTGACACTTTTGCCACAGCGGCAAGTAGGCATCCAGGGCGCCAGCGGTGTGGATTGGCAGCGTTTCCTGGGCACCCTGGTGCTCAGCGGTGCGCAGAGCATGATCCTGGTACCGCAACTGCTGCTCGGACTGGTCACCGCCCTGGAGCGCGGCTTGTTGCGTACTGACCAGTTCCGCTTCGTCGCCGTGGGCGGTGCGCGGGTATCGCCAGCGCTGCTGGCCCGTGCGGCCAAGCTGGAGCTGCCGGTATTCGAGGGCTACGGTCTCTCCGAGTGCGCCTCGGTGGTGTGCCTGAATCGCACTACTGCCAACCGCCCAGGCAGTGTCGGACAGCCGCTACCCCATGTGCGGGTGAAGCTGGCGAACGACGGCGAAGTGCTGGTCAACGGCTCGCACCTGCTGGGCTACCTGGGCGAAACCCCGTTCACGGGGGAATGGTGGCCGACCGGCGATATCGGCGAGTTCGATGCCGATGGCTATCTCTACCTCAAGGGCCGCAAGAAGTACCAGTTCATCACCAGCTACGGCCGCAATGTGAACCCGGACTGGGTCGAAGCCGAGCTGACCCAGCGCGGCGTGATCGCCCAGGCCTTCGTCCATGGCGAGGGCTTACCCGGCAACCTGGCGTTACTGCTGCCGCTGGACCCGACCTGCGATGACGACACCTTGGCTCAGGCCGTATCCCGCGCCAATGCCCAGCTTCCGGACTACGCCCGCGTACACGCCTGGCACCGGCTGAGCGAACCCTTCACTCCGGCCAACGGGCTGCTTACCGCCAATGGCCGACCCCGTCGCGAGGCGATCCTCGCGCGTTACCGAGACACCCTTTTCGAACTTGAAACCAGTGAGGTTGCACCATGAATTTCTTCGACGAACTGCAAGCAGCCACCGCCCGCGAACGGGAAGCGCTGTTCAGCGTCCCGGTGATCCGCGAAGCACTGGCCGGTGAGGTCAGTCTGGAGGGCTATCGCGCCTTCCTCGTCCAGGCCTACCACCACGTGCGCCACACCGTCCCGCTGATGATGGCCTGTGGCGCCCGCCTGCCCTCGCGCCTGGAATGGCTGCGTGGCGCGGTATGCGAATACATAGATGAGGAATACGGCCATGAGCGCTGGATCCTCAACGACATCGCCGCCTGCGGCGGAGACGCCGAACAAGTCGCCGGCAGCCAGCCCACGCTGCCCATCGAACTGATGGTGGCCTACCTCTACGACCTGATCGCACGCGGCAACCCGGTCGGCCTGTTCGGCATGGTCAACGTCCTTGAAGGCACCAGTATCGCCCTGGCCACCCAGGCTGCCGGCACCATCCAGAAAAGCCTTGGCCTGCCCGAGACCGCTTTCAGCTACCTGTCCTCCCACGGCAGCCTGGATCAGGACCATATGGTCACCTACCGGAAGCTGATGAACCGTCTGGAAGATGAAGACGACAAGGCCGCTGTGATCCACGCCGCCAAGGTGGTCTATCAGCTCTACACCGAGATGTTCCGTGGCCTGCCGCGCGCCGTGCCGGTGACCGTCAACGAGGTGCGCCATGCAACTTGCTGATTGCCGGGTATTGTTGACCGGTGCCAGCGGCGGCATCGGCCTGGCGCTGGCGGAAGCACTTTGCGCGGGGGGCGCGCGCGTGCTGACTGTGAGCCGCAACCGCGACGCTCTGGAGGACTTGCTGCGTCGCTACCCGGACGCGATGTCCTGGGTTGGTGCGGACCTGCGGGAAGCCCATGAGCGCAAGCTGGTGGTGGACGCTGCGCGCCGTCTGGGCGGAGTCAATTTGCTGATCAACGCCGCCGGGGTGAACCGCTTCGCCCTGCTGGAGCAGATCGAAGAGAGCGAAATCGAAGACATGCTGGCGCTCAACGTCTGCGCCACCTTGCAACTGACCCGCGCAATGCTGCCCATGCTGCGCCAGCAACCCCACGCACTGGTGGTGAATGTCGGCTCCATCTACGGCTCCATTGGCTATCCCGGCTATGCCGTGTACTGCGCCAGCAAGTTCGCCTTGCGCGGCTTCTCCGAAGCTTTGCGCCGCGAGCTGGCGGACACGACGGTGAACGTGCTCTACATCGCCCCCCGGGCTACGCGCACCAGCATGAACAGCAGCGCGGCCATGGCCCTGAATGCCGAGCTCAAGGTCGGCATGGACGAGCCGGCGTATGTCGCCCAGGCGGTCATCGCAGCCATCGAGAAAAACCTTTCCGAACTCTACCTGGGCTGGCCGGAAAAACTCTTCGTGCGCATCAACAGCATGCTGCCCGGGCTGATCGATCGAGCCCTGCACAAACAGCTGCCGATCATCCGTCGCTTCACCTCCCCTACTCATGCCAAGGAACACTCATGATGAAAAGACTGCTCTGCTCCCTGGGCCTCCTGCTGGCCCTCAGCGGCCCGACCTGGGCCCTCGACGGTGCAAACGGACAACGCCTGACGGAAATCCAGCAGCGTTGGGCCGAAATCCAGTACCAGACGCCAAAAAAGCAGCAAGCCGCCGAGTTCGAGAAGCTGGCTGCGCAATCCAGCGCCTTCACCCGTAGCGCACCAAATGCCGCCGAAGCCTGGATCTGGCATGGCATTGTCACCAGCAGCTGGGCCGGTGCCGATGGCGGCCTGGGTGCCCTGGGCAAGGTCAAGGACGCCCGCGCTGCGCTGGAGAAAGCCATCCAGCTCGACCCGAACGCACTGCAAGGCTCGGCCTACACCAGCCTCGGTGCCCTGTATGACCGCGTGCCGGGCTGGCCCGTAAGCTTCGGCGATGAAGATGAAGCGGAAAAACTGCTGCGCAAGGCCCTGCAGCTCAACCCCAACGGTATCGACAGCTTGTACTTCTGGGGCGACCACCTTTACCGTCAGGGCAATGACAAGGAAGCACGCGAAGCGCTGCTCAAGGCCAAACAGGCACCACCGCGCCCCGGCCGCGAACTGGCCGACCAGGGCCGGCGCCAGGAAATCGATGCTTTACTGCAGGAAATTCAAAAGTAAAAAAGGACTGCAATGCGACTCTTGCTCGTCGAAGACGATAACGCCCTGGGGGCCGGCGTTCGCGCCGGCCTGCGCCAGGAGGGCTACACAATCGATTGGTTGACTGATGGCGTCAGCGCCCTGCACGCGCTGCTCAATGAGAACTTCGACCTGGCGGTGCTCGATCTGGGGCTGCCCCGGCTCGATGGCGTCCAGGTGCTCCGGCAACTGCGCGCCAGCGGCTCGAACCTGCCGGTGCTGGTCCTTACCGCCCGCGACGCCACCGATGACCGCATCATCGGCCTCGATGCCGGGGCCGATGATTACCTGGTCAAGCCGTTCGACCTCAACGAACTGAAAGCGCGCCTGCGCGCCCTGCTGCGGCGCAGTGCCGGGCGCCCACAGCTGCTCATCGAGCACGCCGGCGTGACACTCGACCCCTCCTCGCAACAAGTTACCTACGACGGTCAGCCGATACAGCTGACGCCCAAGGAATATGTCCTGTTGCACGAACTGCTCTCGCAGCCAGGCAAGGTGCTGACCCGCGAGCGGCTGGTGCAGAGCCTCTACGGCTGGGACGAGGAGGCGGAGAGCAACACGCTGGAGGTGCATATCCACCACCTGCGCAAGAAACTCTTCAGTGAGCTGATCCGCACGGTTCGGGGCATCGGATACGTGGTGGAAGCGCGCCCATGATGTCATTGCAACGCCGCATTCTGTGGCTGGTAATGTGCCTGCTGTTGCTCGGCAGCCTGCTGATCGCCCTGTTCAACTACCTCGACAGCAGCCACGAGGTGGCGGAAATCTACGATGCGCAACTGGCCCAGAACGCCCGGATGCTGCAGGGCATGATGCACCTGCCCATGGCCAGTGCCGAACGTGAGCAGCTCTACGCCGCATTCAATGACGCCTTGAGCAAGGTCGGCCCACATGAAGTTGGCCACCCCTATGAAAGCAAGCTGGCCTTCCACATCTGGAGCCTGGATGGCCAGAGCCTGGTGCGCTCAGCCAGTGCGCCGGCTTTCGACGCACGGCCACAACGGCCGGGCTTCCACGATTACGCCCTGGGCAGCGAGCGCTGGCGCGGATTCGTCTTGCCGGACCCAACCAAGGGCTTACTCATCTGGGTTGGCGAGCGGGACGACGTTCGCCAGGAACTGGTGGAACGCATCGTCCTCCACACCCTGACGCCCAACCTGATCGGCGTGGTGATACTTGCCGCCCTGGTTTGGAAAGCCATCGGCTGGGGCCTGCGCCCACTGCAGAACATGGCGGAAGTCATCCGCAACCGCAGCGCGGACTCCCTCGCCCCACTGCAGATCGTGCCCCTGCCGAAGGAGCTTGAGCCCATGCAGGCTGCGCTCAACCGGCTGCTCGGGCAGATCGACCAGGTGCTGCAGCGAGAACGCCGCTTCATTGGTGATGCTGCCCATGAGATGCGCACGCCACTGGCCGTGCTGCGCCTGCATGCGCAGAATGCCCTGGAGGCCACCAGCGAAGAACAACGCAACGAGGCCCTGAAATTCCTGACCGTGGGTGTCGACCGCCTGGCACGGGTGTTCAACCAGCTGCTGACCATGGCACGGGTCGAGCCGGAACTGGCCTGGCAGAAATGGCAACCCATCGAACTGGGCTCAGTGGTACGCGAGCACCTGGCCGAGCTGACGCCGCTGATCTTCGACAGGGGCCTGGAGCTTTCCCTGGAAGTCCCCGAGCGAAACTTCAGGACGACCAGCGATGCCGCGGCCATCGGCATCGCCCTGCAGAACCTGATCACTAATGCCGCAAACTTCTCCCCACCCGGTGGGGAAGTAAAAGTCAGCCTGGCGGACGACGAGGCAGACCAGTTCGTGATCCGTGTCGAGGACCTGGGACCAGGTATCGACGAGAAGAAGATCGAGCGCCTGTTCGAGCGTTTCTACAGCCAGGACAACCCGCAAGGTGCTGGGCTTGGGCTGGCCATCGTCGAGATGATCGCCACTCGCCTGGGCGGCAGCATCAAGCTGCGCAACCGAGCCGAAGGCGGACTCTGCGCTGAACTGCGACTGCCGAAGCGGTCGCTCGGGTAGTAACGCGCCAGGAATGCAGGAAGCGGCTTGCCGAAATCCGGCGTCCCGCGCGGGCCTGCCTGGCCGAGGGCAAAGTGCGCCATGTGGCCCCGCAGGAATCAGGAGTGCTTGCTGCAGGTACTCCAACATATCGTCCGCAATCCCCCGAAGTTTTCGGGGTTTGCGCCGATCTGCTGAATGCCCGTTTGAATCGTTTCGTCACAATCACCCAACCCAGCATGACATTTTCTTCACACGCCATCTGGCAATGTTCCCCGCCGGCCCCGGTACCGACACATACCTGTAATATGTCCTGCCGTGAACCCTTCCGCCGTTCAGAGGTTTTCTCCCTCCGACAATGCTGGCATTTCGCTCGCCGGATTTTCTTCAGTTGCTTTATGGATGTTTGATCGCATGACTGCCAAGGAATCAATCACCTCTCGCCCGACGTTGGCCCGTCAGGGGATCCCGACCGTCAAGGGACACCTGACGTTCACCTTGCTCAGCGCTGCTGCGCTGATGGTGATGTACAGCCTGCTGCGCCTGGCCCTGCTGGTTTACAACCGCGAGCTGATCGGAGATAGCCCGGCTTCGGTATTCGTCGAGGCATTCCTCAACGGGGTGCGCTTCGACCTGCGCGTGGTGGTGTTCGCCTGCATTCCGCTGATGTTGTCGCTGCTGAGCACGCGTGCGATGGCCGCCCGCAACCTGCACAAGCTCTGGCTTACAGCCTTTGCCAGCCTCACCCTGCTGCTAGGCATCAGCGAACTGGACTTCTATCGGGAGTTCCACCAACGCCTGAACAGCCTGGTGTTCCAGTACATGCAGGAAGACCTGGGCACAGTCGGCAGCATGGTCTGGAACGGCTTCCCGGTAGGTCGCTACCTGCTGGCCTGGGCCGTTGCCACCTGGCTGCTGTACCAGATGTTCCGCGGCCTCGACCTGCTCAGCCGCCCGCAGTCCAAGGCTGCACCGCACCACGCTGCACACCATGCCCCCGCGCACTGGGCCGCACGTTCGGTCGTCTTCACCCTGTGTCTGGTGGTAGCCGTGGTCGCCGCCCGTGGTCACGTGCGCCAGGGTCCTCCGCTGCGCTGGGGCGATGCCTTCACCACCGAATCGATGTTCGCCAACCAGTTGGGTCTCAACGGCACCCTGACGCTGGTGGACGCGGCCAAGAACAGCTTCTCGTCCCACCGCGACAATGCCTGGAAGGCCACGATGCCCGATGAGGATGCACTGGTCGCCGTTCGGGAAATGCTGTTGACCCCCAACGATACGCTGGTGGACGCCGACACCGCAGCAATCCGCCGTGACTTCACCCCTCCGGTCGAAGCCACCCTGCCGATCCGCAACGTCGTGGTGATCCTCATGGAGAGCTTCGCCGGCCGCTACGTCGGCGCCCTCGGCAACACTGACAGCATCACCCCCAACTTCGACAAGCTGGCCAAAGAAGGCCTGCTGTTCGACCGATTCTTCTCCAATGGCACGCACACCCACCAGGGCATGTTCGCCTCCATGGCGTGCTTCCCCAACTTACCTAGCTTCGAGTACCTGATGCGCACCCCCGAGGGCGCACACAAGTTCTCCGGCCTGCCGCAGTTGTTGAGCGCGCGCGATTTCAACGACGTTTATGTCTACAACGGCAACTTCCAGTGGGATAACCAGTCCGGCTTCTTCGCCAATCAGGGCATGACCCGTTTCGTCGGCCGTGAAGACTTCGTCAACCCGGTATTCATGGACCCCACGTGGGGCGTATCTGACCAGGACATGTTCGACCGCGCAGCTGTGGAGTTGGACAAGTTGCCCAGCGACAAGCCCTTCTACGCCTTGCTGCAAACCCTCTCCAACCACACGCCCTACGCCCTGCCCAAGGATCTCCCTGTGGAGCCGGTCACCGGGCACGGCTCCCTGGATGAGCACCTGACCGCCATGCGCTACGCCGACTGGTCGCTCGGCCAGTTCTTTGAGAAGGCGCGTCAATCGCCTTACTTCAAGGACACCCTGTTCGTCCTGGTTGGCGACCACGGCTTCAGCAGCCCTCAACAGCTCACCGAGATGGACCTGTTCCGTTTCAACGTGCCACTGCTGCTGATTGGTCCGGGTGTGCAGGAGAAATTCGGCAGCCGCAACCATAGCGTCGGCACCCAGATCGACGTGGTGCCCACCATCATGGGCCGCCTGGGCGGCGACGTACGCCATCAGTGCTGGGGGCGTGACCTGCTGAATCTGCCGGAAGGCGATCCGGGCATTGGCGTGATCAAACCGTCCGGTAGCGACCAGACTGTTGCGATCGTCAGCAGTGACCGCATCCTGGTGCAACCGAGGGACTTGCCGCCGCGCCTTTACCAGTACCAGCTGGGCGCCGATGCCAAGGCCGAGCGCGTACCTGGCGACAGCGACCCACGCCTGCAGAAGTACCTGGAAGCGTTCCTGCAGACCGCGACCAAGAGCCTGTTGAATAACACCGCAGGCGTGGTGAACGGTGTGCCAGACAAGCAGTAAGGCCTGCGCGGCCCCTTGCGAGTGAATTGACCCTCAAGGTCGAGGCTGCTCCAGATGAAAAAGCCCCCGCTGCCTGACGGCACCGGGGGCTTTTCAATGGCCATACGCGCCGTTGCCAAGAGCCCCCACTCGGGTCGCACAACGCAAGGGGGGATGGTGACGCGTAACCCATACGGGCCTGGCCGCCCCCCCGCAGCCGCTCGTCCACGGGAGAATTGCCGCTGAGGACCCAGGGGTGGGGGGTGGTCAGAACACCTGCAACAAGCGGATATTCACCCGGCCATCCTCCCGAAATCCGTTCTCCACCTCAAAGTCCCGCCCGTAGGTGGCCGCCACCTGCGTCTGAGGCAGGAAGAACCAGGAGAAACCCAGCGACCACTTGCCGTTCTCTTGCCGGTCATCCAGCCATTGTCGATCGACCTGGTTCTCGCCGCCGTCGAGCCACGAGAGGCCCGCGCGCAAGTCCAGCGTCGGGCTGAGCTGATAGCGCAGAAACCCCTGGTACTGGTAGCTGGGCTTCTGCCGATGGGTCCAGCGACCGCTGCCGTAGTGGCGGTTGCGGCCGTAGAACATCGCATCAGCCGAAAGGTCCAGCGACAGCTTCTCGGTCAGCCCGGTTACATAGCCGGCCTGAAGATTGAACTTCCAGCGATTCTCACCAAGATTCAACGGGTCATCGGAGTCATACTCGCCCAAGGGCAGGAACAGGTACGGCGTGATACCGAAGTGGCGACGATTGTCGGGGTCGTTGACTAGCCAAAGCGGCATGGCGAGGATGGGGTCGGCCAGGCCCTCGGTATCTTCCAGGCCATTGCGCCCGTCGAGCCGGCCAAAGGGCACCAGCACCTGCGGCGCCACCCGGTAACCGGCAAGGTCGGTGTAATGGACCAGACGCAGGATGCCGATCTCCGAGTCCAACCCGGGCGAATCGGGAATGCGTTCTCCCTGCTGGTAGAGGTGGTCGCGTTCGGCGCCTTGAAGATAGAGCAGGCCCAGCGTGGTGCCGGCAGGTGCCGGGACGTAGTCGCCGGCATCCAGGTCCAGCGCACGGGCTGGCTGGAGGGCCGACAGGCAACACACCAGCAACCCCAGGCTCCAGGCTGCAACCCAGGTTCTGTTATCGACTGTGGACGGGCCAGCCAGGCTGGTCCCTTGGTAGACAGGCAGCATCGTGCATCCTCGTTTCTTGTTGTTCTACCCCGCCAGGGGGCCGGACAACCCTGGCGCAGGATGCGTGCCACGCCTTGCCCAACATATCTAACCGATTGAATTTCATCATTTTCCCAAGATTAATTCATGGAAAAAACCTGCCCATGAACATCATTGGAAGTTACAGGTGTAAGGCCAGCTGTAAGGCCGCTTTACAACCATCGGGCAGGTGACGACCACGGTCTAAACTCGTAAGGTGTGGTCGAACGTGCCAGCCCGCTCCGCCACGCGCTGCCGCCGAACAAGAACAAGATCGTCATCGCGGATACCGGGGACACCGCGTCGCCCGCTGTCCGAGGAGGCTGCATGAGCACCATTTCGACTCCGAGCCTGCATATCGACACCGTGTTGTCCTACGCCGCCGACGCCAACGCCACGCAGCCAGGCCCGGGCCGCGAGCCCATCATTACTCGCTCGTGGAAGCGCTGTATCCAGGACTACGGCCTCGATCCGTCCAAGCCTGCACCACCTCGCTTCGTTCCGCGCCAGGTGCTGCGCGAGCACCAGGACCAGGCCGACGAGTTGATCAACGTCGCCCGCGCTGGCGTCGAGCAGCTGTACCGACACATCGCCGAGTTGGGTTACGTAATCCTGCTCACCGACAACCGCGGCATCACCGTGCAGTTCCTGGGCGACCCGCTGGATGAGGCCAGTCACCGCAAGACCGGGCTCTACCTCGGTGCGGACTGGAGCGAAGACCACGCTGGAACCTGCGCCGTCGGCACCTGCATCAAGGAGCAGCAGCCGCTCACCTGCCACCACCACGATCATTTCAGCGCCCACCACATCGCCCTGACCTGCACCGCAGTGCCGATTTTCAACCCCCAGGGCCAGCTGCTGGCGGTACTCGACATCTCGGCGCTCAACTCGCCTCCCTCGAAGGACTCCCAGCAATTCGCCCTGCAGTTGGTCAAACAGTATGCGCGGATGATCGAGGATGCCTACTTCCTGCGGCGCTACCGCGAAAGCCACATCCTGTGCTTCGATCGCTCGCGCGAGTTCGTGCTGATCAATCGCCAATACCTGCTCGCGCTGGCCGGTGACGGTACGCTGCTCGCAGCCAATACCGCCGCCCGCAACCTGCTCGCCGAATGTGGCCTGGCACTTCCCGAACGCGCCTCGGCGCTGGCGCGTCAAGTGCGAATCCAGGACCTGTTCGACTGCGAGCCGGATGATATTTTCAGCATTCCCCACGCCAGCCCCGACCAGGTACGCGCCTTCCGCACCCACCGGCAGAATGCACTGTTCTTCGCCGCCCTGATGGAGCCCAGCCGGCAGCCGGTCGCGACTCTGGGCAACCCCGCGCAACAGGCGCTGTGCCCTCTGGACGAACTGGCCGATGACGACCCGGCCATGCGCAAGATGCTCGCCCGAGCCAAGCGCCTGTGCAGCGAACCACTCAACGTGCTGCTCAACGGCGAGACCGGCACCGGCAAGGAGCGCCTGGCGCGGGCGCTGCACGACAGCAGCAACCGCCGCAAAGCCCCCTTCATCGCCATCAACTGCGCGGCGATGCCCGAATCCCTGATCGAAAGCGAATTGTTCGGCTACCAGCCTGGCACCTTCACTGGTGCACGCAGCAAGGGCATGCGCGGACTGATCCAACAGGCCGATGGCGGCACCCTGTTCCTCGACGAAATCGGCGACATGCCGCTGCACCTGCAAACCCGCCTGCTGCGCGTGCTGGCAGAACAGGAGGTGATGCCGCTGGGTGGCGAGAAACCGATCAAGGTCGACATCCGCGTCATTGCCGCCAGCCACCGCGACCTGCGGCAGATGATTGAGGCCGGGCAGTTCCGCGAGGACCTGTTCTACCGGCTCAACGGCGCTACCCTTCGCCTGCCCCCACTGCGCGAACGCGCCGACAAGGGTTATCTGATCGAACGCGTGTTCAGGGAGCTCTGCGAGCAGCGTCAGCGCATTGCGAGGATTCGCGGCGATGCCATGAGCGCCCTGCTGGGGTATGGCTGGCCAGGCAATATCCGCGAACTGCGCAACGCCCTGCAGTACGCCCTGGCGACTGCCGAAACGGAAGAAGTCACAGTCAACGACCTGCCCGACGAGTGCCTGCCCAGCGTCAATCCCCGCCAGGCCGAACGCCCCCTGCCCCTCCAGGAACAGCAGGGCAGCCAGGCCCGCGACCTTGAGGACACCCTGCGCCGTCACCGCTGGAACGTCAGCGCCGCGGCCCGCGAGCTGGGGATGTCGCGGCCGACGCTGTATCGCTGGATGAAGGTCTTCGGCATAGTCGCGCCCAACGCTCAGGATTGATTTTGATGCGCGTCATATTGCGGCCGGTTGGCCGCTGCTAGGCTTCGCGCCGATGACGCAGGAGAACGCATGAACGACTCACCCGATCACCGCTCCGTAGACGTATTTCCCTACCTCCAGCAGCTTTACGAGCGCGGTGGGTCCGACCTTTTCCTCAGCGTCGGCGCTCCGCCGCACATGAAGGTTGAAGGGCACAGCCAGCCAGCGGGCGAAGAGGTGCTCAAGCCAGGCGAAGTCCAGCTGATGGCCTACCAGCTGATGACCCAGAAGCAGATCGCCGAATTCGAGCGCGACCTGGAGATGAACCTCGCCGTCAGCGTGCAGCGCAGCGGGCGCTTCCGGATCAACGTCTACTACCAGCGTGGCGAGGTCGCCATGGTGATCCGCCTGATCAAGAGCGACATCCCCAGCGTCGCCGCACTCGGCCTGCCGCCGATCCTGGAGAAACTGTCGATGCAGGACCGCGGCCTGATCCTGGTGATCGGCGCCGCCGGCTCCGGCAAGTCCACCACCCTGGCGGCGATGCTGGACTACCGCAACCGCCACCGCAGCGGCCATATCGTCTGTATCGAAGATCCGATCGAGTTCCTCCATTCGCACCAGAAGTCCATCATCGACCAACGCGAGATCGGCCTGGACACCCACAGCTTCTCCGACGCCCTGCGCAACGTGCTGCGCGAAGCCCCGGACGTGATCATGCTTGGCGAGATCCGTGACCTGGATACCATGCAGCACGCCCTGCACTACGCCGAAACCGGCCACTTGTGCCTGGCGACCCTGCACGGCACCAGCAGCAGCCACGCCATCGAGCGCATCGCCCGTTTCTTCCCTGAAGAGGCGCGGCGCCAGGTGCTGGCAGACCTGTCGCAGAACCTGCTGGCGATGATCGGCCAGCGCCTGGTGCCGGGCCTGGCGCAGAATCGGGTGGCGGCGGTGGAGCTGATGCTGGGCACACCGTACATCCGCGACCTGATCCAGCGCGATCAACTCGATGACCTCAAATCCGCCACCGAGCGGGCGCTGGAACAGGGCATGCAGACCTTCGACCAGCACCTCTACACGCTCTTCCAGACGGGGCGAATCTCCCTGGCCGATGCGCTGAAGTTCGCCGATTCGCGCACCGACCTGGGCCTGAAGATCAAGCTTGAGCGCGGCTTCGGTGCCGCCGACGCGGAAATGAAGGTTCTGCGCGACGGTTGAGCCTTGAGCTAAACAGCCATGCTGGGTCCTTGACTCGGGGCACATCTTGCCTGCTTCGGGTGTCCGCAATTCCATTGGTCGACCCGATGACCGGTTTTCACCTACGGCAGCAGGCAATGGGCACCCTGCTATCGTTTTTCAGGTAGTTCCATTGTCACGACTGCGGTCGTTGCCGGCCGTAGTCTTACCCGCAGCGGATCGCCGCCATGAAGCCAGCCCACCTCGCACACCCGGGTCCTTCAGCTACCCAAAGCGCGCCCATTTCTGACAGACACCGCCACACGACAGGCAAGTACGGAAGCATCATCGCCCTGCTGATGCTGTTCACGGTCGGCAGCGCCTGTGCCGATCTCAAAGCAGAGTCCGACGTTCAACGCGGCCGCTATCTGATCCAAGTCTCCGGCTGCAATGACTGCCACACCCCCGGCTACATGGAGACCGACGGCAAGGTCGACGAGAAACTCTGGCTCACCGGCAGCCAGCTCGGTTGGCGAGGCCCCTGGGGGACGACCTATGCCTCCAACTTGCGGCTGGTGGTGCAGAACCTCACGGAGCAGCAATGGCTGAGCCACGCACGCGGCCCGTGGCGGCCGCCCATGCCCTGGTTCAACCTGCGCAAGATGCGCGATGAGGACCTGATGGCGATCTTCCGTTACATCCGCCACCTCGGCCCCTCAGGCGCGCCGGCGCCCCTCTACTTGCCCCCGGACCAGATGCCGAAGATGCCCTACGCGCAGTTTCCGGGCGCGGTGCCCTGAGCGACGCTTGGACGATCGACATGCTCCAGGGCCTCCGATTTCGCTGCCGTCCGACGGCTCGAAAATAAAAAGGTTAGGCATTCCTCGAAAGCACAGGTATTGTGTCGGGCGCTGTGATGCATGTGTCGCCGGGAAATGGTCTGTACTCAAGCGGTCCCCTCTTCATCGGTTGCTGACCTTCTGCACTCAGTGACAGGCTGGAAAGATCCAGCCGAGCTTTAACTCAGTTTCTAGGAGACATTCCAATGTCCGAGCGCCAAACCGGCACCGTCAAGTGGTTCAACGATGAAAAGGGCTACGGTTTCATTACCACCGATAACGGTCCGGATCTGTTCGTTCACTACCGTTCTATCCAAAGCGCCGGCTTCAAAAGCCTGAAAGAAGGCCAGAAGGTCTCTTTCATCGCTGTGCAGGGCCAAAAAGGCATGCAAGCCGACGAAGTGCAAGTGATCTGATCACGCACAGAATGAAGAAACCGGCCTTCGGGCCGGTTTTTTTTTCCGGATACCTTCCAGGGCTGCCCCATCGCGGCGGGCCCGGAACGAGGATGTGACATGCGAATCAAGAACTCCCACAGCCGCACCCCGAAAGCACCGCCGGCAACGGCCACCAGCGAGTCGCTGGAAGCCCAGGTAGCAGCCTTCCTCAAGCAAGGCGGGGAAATCCAGGAAATCGCCAAGGGCGTCAGCGCCCAGGTGACCCCGAGCCGCCATATCCGCATCGGCAACAAGTAAGACGCTTGCGCGCCCCCGGGCGGAAGGGTGCAATGCCCCTCCGCCGGGCGCCAGGGCCGGGCTGAACCGGCCCACGTCTGCCGATGGGCAGGCGCCGCTTGACCAGCATCAGTCAGGGCTACACTTCCACGCTGGCCACATTGGCCGCAAAGGGACAAGCCAGTTGGGGGCTGGAAACAGCGAGATGAGAGGTGTGCCATGCAGCGGCATTACTACGTCAGCGACAACCTCAACGATCTGGAAAAGGTCGAAAGCGAACTCGAAGCCTGCGGCATCGATCACGAGCAGATCCATGTCCTCAGCGAACGCGACGCCGAAGTCGAAAAGCACCAGCTACACGACGTTTCGTCCGTCATGAAACGCGACCTTGTACATTCCAGCCTAATCGGCGTTGGCATCGGCCTGGCGCTGGCAGTACTGATGCTGCTGATGGCCTGGTTCAGTGGCTGAACCGAGACCTCCGTCGGCTGGGTTCCATTCGTTTTCCTGGCTGTGGTCCTGTTCGACTTCAGCACCTGGGAAGGTAGCCTGTTCGGAATCCAGACGCCCAATCCCATCGTCAAACGCTTCGAGCAGCTCCTGCGCGATGGCAAGCGCATATTCTTCGTCGATGTGAAGCCGACCCAGGAGGAAATCCTCACGCGCGAGGTCAGCCATCACCCAGTGCTGAAACGGGCGGGTACCGGGCAGGCCACGCCCGACTGGGCCGAAGGGTTGCAGCACAGGCTGCATCAGCTGCACCGGATGGTGTAGGCCTGGAGCGGATGACCGTCAGGCGCCGCCTTCCCCCTCTGACTCCGGCCCGGCGCTGGCTCGGGCTTCGGCCGCCAGCCAATCGATCAATCGGCGGACCTTCTCCGCTGGTGTCGTTTTGCGACTCCACGCCAGGCGGTACTCCCAGGGCGTGCGCAGCCTGCAGCGTTCCGCGAACGGCACCACCAGGCGGCCATTGGCGATGTCGTCACTGGCCAGCGCCGTGGTGCCCAGGGCGAATCCCTGGCCGCTTACGGCGCCCTGGATCGCATGGCCGATCAGGCCGAATCGCATCCCCCCCGCCTGAGGCTCTGCTTCACCGACATAGGCGGCAAACCAGTCATCCCATCCCGGTAACCTCAAATTCGCGGCATTTCTCCAGTGCGTGTGGATCAGCCGCGCCTTTAGCAGGTCGCGCGGTGCGTCGAACGGCCCGAATTGTTCAAGGTACGCCGGGCTGCACACCGGAAAGAAGGTTTCGCAGAACAGCCGCTCGCTGGCCTGAGCTGGGGAATCAGCCGTGGTGAAACGAATCGCCAGGGTGGCCTCTCCGCGTTCCAGGTCGGTGAGCTGCTCTGTGGCTTCGAGGCTGAGGGTGATGTCTGGATTATCGGCGGCGTACTGATTGAGCCGGCGCATCAGCCAATGGCTGGCAATGGAGGGTGCACAGGTGATGTGGATCGGCCCGTCGTCTTGGCCCCGCAGCTCATCGGCACCGCGAATCAGCAGGTCGAAGGCCTGGGAAACGGTAGCGGCCAGCTTTCGTCCGTTTTCGTTGAGGCTGACCGTATTGCGCGTACGGTCGAACAGGCTGACCCCGAGTTCGGCCTCCAACAGACGGATCTGCCGGCTTACGGCGCCAGGGGTGACGGACAACTCCTGGGCGGCTTCGGTGAAGTTACGGCGGCGAGCAGCCACCTCGAAGGTACGCAGGGCAATGAGCGACGGAAGACGCATGGCGGTTCGCTTTGAGTTTGGCTCAAAGCATAATGACAAAACATCGTTTGAATGCAAGGCACGGCAGCCCGATCCTGCGCACATTGGCCGCACCTGCGGTTTCCCTGCCTAGCGAGTTTGTTGATGAAAGCTTCCCGCCTGCCCCTGGACTGGTTCGCCTGTGGCTTGATGTTCCTCCTCTGTATCTGCTGGGGATTCCAGCAGGTGGCGATCAAACTGGTGCTGGATGACGTACCGTCGATCCTGCAACTGGCGATCCGCTCCGGCGGCGCGGCGCTGGTGCTCGGGGCGCTGGTCCTGTGGCGCGAAGGCCGCAACGCTTTCAACGACGGCACATTGCTGCCCGGCATCAGTGTCGGGGCGCTGTTCGCGCTGGAATTCCTTTTCATTGGCCAGGGCCTGAACCACACCAGCGCATCGCACCTCTCGGTGTTCCTCTACACAGCGCCAATGTTCGCCGCCCTGGGCCTGCACCTGATGCTGCCGGAGGAGCGTCTGTCACCCTTGCAATGGGCCGGCGTGCTGGTTGCGTTTGGCGGCATCGCGCTGGCGTTCCTGGGACAATCGACGGATGCGCCCGGCAGCATGCTGCTCGGCGACGCCTTCGGGGTGTTGGCGGCGCTGGCTTGGGGCGCTACCACACTGGTGATCCGTGGCTCGTCCCTGTCGGACGCCTCGGCGGTGAAGACGCTCTTCTACCAATTGTTCGGTGCTGCCTTGCTGCTGTTCGCCGTGGCTTTCGCCACCGACCAGACGCAGATGATCTTGACCCAGGACGCCTTGCTCAGCCTGGGCTTCCAAGTGGTGGTGATCGCCCTGGTCAGCTACCTGGCCTGGTTCTGGCTCTTGCGCAAATACCTGGCCTCGCGTCTTTCGGTGCTGTCCTTCATGACGCCGCTGTTCGGCGTGGCCTTCGGTGTGCTGGTGCTGGGCGAGAGCATCGAGCCCTCGTTCGCGATCGGTGCGGCCCTGGTGCTCGCCGGCATTCTCCTGGTGAGTGGCACCGAGCTTTTGCGTGAGCGCCTGGCGCGCCGGGCGGTTGTCGCATCCGAAGCCTGATGGCGCGATAGCCGCCGTAAGCCGGCTGGATATCCACGGGTGCCGTCCCTCCGCCGGAGCCAGCTTGCTGGCGAAGGCGCGGGTGGATTCGCGAGCAAGCGCGCTTCGACGCCAGTAGAGCCCTCAACGCCGCCGGATACGCTCCACCATCACCCTACCGTCAGCACCCAAACGCCCTCGCACTTCGACGTAATCACCCACACCAGAGGACTTGTCGATTCGGCTGCCTGGGCCGACCACCAGCGGCAGGCTATCGAGGGTCCAGCCCTCCCCCAGCATGCCCTGAAGACGCAATCGTGAGCCGACCGGGCTGGATGCAGGGCGGCCCTGGGCGTCGCGGGCGCCCTGGTCGATCCAGTCGACAATGAGCTGGATCTCCACCTCGCTGAGGTACGGTGGGCCGTCATAAGGCATCTGTGGCAGGGACTGCCCACGAATGCGTCGCACCAGCTCGCTGGCACCGGCCGAGCCCGGCACGATGCGCGCTCGCTCGCCGTGATCCAGGGCAGTTTCATAGGAGATCAGCAGGAAGCCTTCCGGCGCCGAGCCCATCAGGCCGTAACGCGAGTGGCACTTGGCGCAGCGCATGGCGAAGATCGGCGCGACATGCGCATAGGTGACCGGCTGCCCGGCCGCCGGGTGCTGCAACGGCTGCGTCTCGACAGTGCTGGACGAAGGCCGTGAGCCTGGTTGCAGGCCCTCGGCAATCCAGCGCTCGAACAGGGCGATTTCCGCATCACTGAGAAACGGCGGTCCGGTCATCGGCATCCGTGGCAGGCTGATGCCCTTGAGCCGCCGGATCAGCTCACTGCCCGACGGATCGCCGCTGACCACCACCGGGCGAACCTTGCTGCCCTTGAGGAGGTCATCGAGGTTGGTCAGCCGCAATCCCAGAGGCGCCGCTTCTCCCGCATGGCAAAGCACACAGCGACTTTGCAGGATCGGCTGGATATCGTCGAAGGTAGCCGCCGGCACTCGAGTGCCGCCAGCCAGGAGGGCAAGGAAAAACGGCAGCCACCGCAGTATCCGCCTGGTCATGTTGCCTCTCTCTCGCCCCCGAATATGCCGCTAAGCCTAGTGAAGCCATCCCATTCACGCAGATTCTCGGGAACCCTGCCCATGATCTCCCAGTCTGTCCTTCTGAGGCTGGCGGACGTCGGCCCCAAGCCCCGGGTTCGAATCAGTCGCCGCTGCGTACCCGGGGCTTGTCCCTGCCCGCCTTTCACGGAAACGTCTGCATACAGAATCCCAACCCTGGCTGGTTTTCCAGACGACAGGTCTAGGCAATGATGGCGACCGCGCCGGACAATGGCCGGTAGCTGAATGAGCTGCATACCGCATCACTGGAGAATCACTGCATGAAACCTGCTTCACGTCCTGTCGCCCTGGTCCTTGCAACGAGCCTGCTGGCAAGCCTCGCCGGCTGCGAGCTAGCTGAGGAATCTGCCGACAAGCTGGCGCGCAAGGCCGAGGAAGCCGCCCAGGACATCGCCCGGGAAGCGATCGGCGACGCCGTCAACGAGTTGAACAAGAAGGTCGATGAGGTCCAGGCCTCCGCCAAGGAGTTACTCAACGAGCCCCGGAAACAAGAGCAGCGCAGGGACGAAGAGCCGCGCACCGAGCAGCACCGCGGCCAGGAAGACGAGAACATGATGCCGCCGTCCGGCGTCGAGACCTGAACTGAATCACTCGCCGCGTAGCGCATCTACAGGATGCAGCCGCGCAGCGGCACGGGCCGGCGCAATGCCGGCCATCACACCAATCACCCCGGATAGCACCATTGCCAGGATCAGCACACCCGGGCTCAAGGCCAAGGGCAGCCCCGGCAGGGCGAGGTGCAGCCCGCCCAGTAAAATCCCCATCAGCACCAGTCCCAGGAGGCCGCCGGCCAGCGAAAGCAGGATTGCCTCCGCGAGGAACAGGCCCAGCACCTGTCGCGGGCTGGCGCCGACGGCCCGCAGCAGGCCGATTTCGGCGGTGCGCTCACCCACGGTGGTGGTCATGATGGTGAGGATGCCCACCGCCCCGACCAGCAGGGAGATGCCGCCCAGAGCGCCAATCGCGATGGTCAGCACTGAAAGGATGCGCCCGAGGCTGGCCAGCATGTCGTCCTGGGTGGTGATGCTGAAATCCTCCTCGCCATGGCGCTCGATGAGCGCGGCACGGATGCGTTCGGCCAGCTGGACCGAGCCGATGCCGGCGTTGAACACCACATCGATCTCCATCAGCCCTTCCCGGTTGAACAGGCTTTGCGCCCAGTCCACGGGAATGTAGGCGATGTCGTCGAGGTCGAAGCCGAGCAACTGCCCCTTCTTTTCCATGACTCCGATCACCCGGAAGCGCGTACCGCCGATGCGCACGAGCTCCCCCAGCGGATTGGCGTCCCCGAACAGTTCGGTCCGGAGCTTCTGGCCCAGCACCGCATAGGGAGGTGAGCGCCCGTCGCGCGCTGGCGGCAGGAACTGCCCCAACGCCAACTGGAAGCGCCAGGCCTCAGCGAGCTGGTGGCCGCCACCGATGATGTCGCTGCTACGGCTGAACTGCTGGAACTGGATGTCGCCGGTACCCTGGATGATCGGCACCACCGCTTCGACATGTGGTAGACGACCGAGCGCCTCCGCATCAGCCGGGGTCAGCGGGCGCACACTGCTGAGAATGCCACCCAGCCCGCCGGTCTGCGTCTTGCCCGGGTGGATGGCGATGATCCGTGTACCGAACTGCGAGAAATTATCCAGTACGTAGCCGCGCAGCCCTTCGCCAATGGCCGTGAGCAAGGCTACGGCGGCGATGCCGATGGCCACTCCAAGCATCGTCAGCAGGCTGCGCAAGGGCCGGCTGGTAAGCGCCGAGGCGGTCAGGGCGAAGCCATCCTGGAGGCGCATCATGGCCGTCATCGCCCCGCCTGCGGGCGCAAGGCATCTACCGGCTCCATCGCGGCGGCGCGGCTGGCCGGTAACCAGGCGAACAGCAGGGCCGTCACCAGGCTCAGGCCCAAGGCGCTGGCCTTGGCCCACCAGGGCGCGTGCAAGGGGAAGTCCCAGAGCTGGCGCCCCGCCCATAGCAGAACCTCCCCCAGCAGTAGGCCGCTCACTGCCCCTGCCAGGGCCAGCAAAGCCGCCTCGCCCAGGAACAGCAGGCGCACTTGGGCAGCGGTAGCGCCTATGGCCTTGAGCAGGCCGATCTCTGCCGTGCGCTGGTTCACCGATATCCAGGTCACGTTCATGATCAGGATTCCAGCCACCATCAGGCTGATGGCCGCGATGCCTGCCAGCGCCAGGGTCAGGGCGCGGAGGATGTCGGCAAAGGCCGCAAGCATGGAGTCCTGCCCGATCAGGGTGATGTCCTCCTCCCCTTCATGGCGCTCGCGGATGGTCGCGCGGATCTGCTGCTTGCCACTCTCCAGCAGGCCAGGTCCACGCATCTCGGCAAAGATGCGGAACAACCCCTCGCGGTTGAACAGGGCCTGGGCGCTGGCTACGGGAATGATGAGCATCTCGCCGAAATCCATGCCCAATGACTCGCCACGCTCAGCCAGGATGCCGACCACCCGGAAGCGCCGGTCGCCCGCGCGCAGCCAATGACCTAGCGCAGGCTGGGTGCCGAACAGCTCGCCGCGCAGCTTGGCGCCTATGACGCAGACCGCCTGCGCCTCACCGAAATCGAGCAGCGGCAACACTTGGCCCTGGCTGACCTCCAGTTGCCGAATGGCGAAGAAATCGTGGCTGGTTCCTAGTGTGAAAGCTTCGCGGTTGCGGCTGCCGACGTTGACCTCGACCTGCCCGGCCTGCAGCGGTGCTACCCGCAGCACTGACGGCAGGCGGGCGATGGCGGCTGCATCCTGCAGAGTCAGGTCGCGCGGCGCCAATCCGGTGATCGGGGGCATTCCACCACTGGTTTCCTTGCGCCCTGGCAGAACGATCACGGTGTTGCGCCCGAGCACCGAAAACTCACCCAGGATGTAGGTGCGCGCACCTTCGCCGAGCCCGGTGAGCAGACTTACGGCGATCACCCCGATGCCCACCGCCAGAAGCAGCATCAGGCTGCGTGAGCGGTGCCCGCGCAGCGCTCCGAGCCAGAGGCCAATCGCGTCGGCAGCACGCATCATTGCCGCCGATCCTCGACGATGCGTCCGTCACGCATCGCCAGCTGGCGGCTGGCCCGCGCCGAGAGCTCGGTGTCATGGGTCACCACCACCAGGGTCAGCCCTTCGCGGTTGAGCTCTTCGAGCAGGGCAATCACTTCGCCTCCGGACTGGCTGTCGAGGTTGCCGGTGGGCTCATCGGCCAGCAGCAGCGAAGGCGTCATGCACATGGCACGGGCAATGGCCACGCGTTGGCGCTGGCCTCCAGACAATTCGCCGGGGCGGTGAGCCAGGCGATCGGTCAGGCCCAGCCGTTCAGCCAGGACGGAACTGCGCCGGTGCCGCTCGACCGGTTCGATACCCGCCAGGAGCATGGGAAGCTCGATGTTCTCCCGGGCGTTGAGCCGAGGGATCAAGTGATAGGACTGGAACACGAAGCCGATCCAGCGGCTACGCAACTCGGCCCGGTGTACTTCGTCCAACCCAGCCGTGGCCTCGCCACGCAGCCAGTACTCACCAGCATCCGGCACATCGAGCAGTCCGAGGATGTTGAGCAGGGTGGACTTGCCGGAGCCGGAGGGACCCGTGACAGCCAGGTACTCGCCAGCCGCAACCTCCAGGTCGACGGCATCCAGGCCCATCACCCGCTGCTCGCCCAACTGGAAGCAACGCGTCACGCCGCTCAGGCGGATCATGGCTCGGGCTCCACCGCCTCCTCAGGGACCACTGCCAGGCCATCAGCGAGTTTCTCCACGTCGAGGCTGGAGAGGATCCGCTGGCCCGGCTCCAGGCCGGCGGTGATCTCGGTCCAGCGCCAGTTGCCGAGGCCGGTCTTGACCTTGGTCTCACGCAGTACGCCGGCCTCGGCGTCGTAGCGATAAACGCGGCGACCCTCGAATAGTGTCTCGGTGGGGATGCGCAGCACCTCGTCTTTGTGCTGCAAAAGGATTTCCACGTCGGCGCTGTAGCCCGTCAGCAAGGTGACGCCGGACGGCACGCTGTCGAATTGCACCTCGACGTCCACTGTTCGCGCCTGTTTTTCCAGATCGCGAACGAAGGGGGCAATGCGGCTGACCCGTCCTTCGAAGTGGCGGTTGCGGAAAGCGTCCAGGCTGATCCGGGCCGGCATGTCCAGAGCCACACGAGCAGCGTCCACTTCGTCGATCGGCGCCTCGACATACAGGCAACTGTCATCAATCAGGTCCACGGCGGGTGGCGTGGGAATACCCGGTGGCGAGGGGGTGACGTATTCCCCCAGCTCACCGTTGATCTGCGCCACGATGCCCGCGAAGGGTGCACGCAAGGTGGCTTGGTCGAGCAAGGACTGCTGCAGGGCCAGTTGCGCCTCAGCCTCATGGATCAGGACATCGCTTGCATCACACACCAACTGTGCCAGGTTGGCCCGGGTTTCGGCCTGGTCCAGTTGATCGGCGGCGGCCAGCTTGCGCTCGGCCAGGTGACGCAATCGTTCCAGGTCGCGACGGTTCAGCTGGGCCTGCTGGCAACGCTGCTCGCGGGCATTGCGCTGGCCCGCCAGGCGCGACCGTGCTTCAGCGACGCGCGCCTGTCGATCATCCTGGCGCAAGCGCAACAGGACCTCGCCTGCCTGGACGCGCTGGCCCTCGTCGATCAGCAATTCGGTCACCTGCCCTCCCAGATTGAAGGACAGTCGCGAGCGCCGGCAGGACTTCAATGTACCGGCACGGGTATTGGCCACCAGGGTTTCAACGGTTCCTTTCTCGACCGTTACCAGTCGCACAGGCAGGGGCTGCGGGCGACTCCACCACCAGAGCAGCAAGCCCAGAACCGCCAGCGCAGGCACCAGAATCAGGAGTTTGCGCATGCCCTCCTCCCACGAAGCTGATTCGATCAGCCTAGGTGCTGGGGCTGGGTATGCGCCAGAGAAGACGTCGAAGGAGAGGCCGGAACCTGTTGGTTTCCAGCCTCATTGGATGATGCGATGCGTCTCAGGCGCGCAGGTAACGCGGCAGTGGCTTGCGGTGCAGCACCTTGAGGGATTCAACCGGCGGCACCTCGCCAAACTCAAGCGCCAGGTCACGCTTCAGGGTGCTGATCAGCCAGTCCAGCTGGGCTGCGGCGCCGATGCGTGGCACGACCCGTTGAAAGGATTTGCCCTCCCGCTCCAGCGTCAGCACGTAGCCACCATCAGGGCGGGGCGCGGTGCTCAGCTCGTAGTCAGGAAAGGCGTTGGCAAGTGTTCCGATGTCCAGGTTCATGTGTTTCTCCCAGGAAATAAGTGCTCCTGCACCTCGCTGCAGCATGCATGCCTGCGGTATGACAACGGAATCGCCAAATAAATCAGTCGCTTGCAAAACTTTTAAACAAGTTTTGCCGTGCATTGCGCACGATTGAGGCTCTTGGCAGCGTGCAACCTGCAAGATCGAAACCTTGCAGGGCCACGCAAGATGCGCTCAGACCAGTTCGATTCGGTCTTCTTGGATACGGATCAGACCCTGCTTGTAGAGCCCGCCGATGGCCTTCTTGAAGTTGCCCTTGCTGACGCCGAACAGCTTGCTGATCAGCTCGGGCGGGCTCTTGTCGCTGATCTGTAGCACGCCGCCTTCGCTGCGCAGCTTGTCGAGGATCTGCTCGGCCAGGCCGGTGGTTGCGCGCTCGCCGATAGGCTGCAGGCTGAGGCTGATCTTGCCGTCCGGGCGGATCTCCTTGATGTAGCCCTGCTCGCGCATGCCGCTGCGCAGGAACTTGAAGACTTCGTTCTTGTGGATCAGGCCCCAGTGCAGGCCATCGATGATGGCCTTGAAACCCAGGTCTGTCGCTTCGACAACCAGCAAGTCGACCGCCTGACCGGGCTTGTAGCGTGGCGGGGTGTTGTCGAGGTAGCGGTCCAGTCGTGCAGTGGCGGTGATCCGGCGGGTGCGCTTGTCCAGATAGACATGCACGACGCAGTAGTCACCGACCTGGAGCGGGCGCTTCTCTTCCGAATGCGGCAGGAGCAGGTCCTTGGGCAGGCCCCAGTCGAGGAACAGGCCAACCCGGTTGATTTCCACCACCTTGAGGCTGGCGAAACTCCCGACCTGGACCTTGGGGGTGAGCGTGGTGGCGACGGGGCGGTCTTCGCTGTCCAGATAGAGGAACACATTCAACCACTCGCCGACCTCGGTGGGCTCGTCCTTGGGCACATAGCGCTTCGGCAGGAGGATCTCACCGTCCGGCCCGCCGTCCAGGTACAAGCCGAAGTCGGTGTGCTTGACCACCTGCAGTGAGTTGAAACGCCCGATCAGTGCCATATCCGCTACCTCTTTGAGTCGAGGCGGCATTCTACCCGTTGGCCACGTTCCAAGGGGACGGATGGTGCTTCCAGAGCAAAGAAATGCATTGAGGCGACGCGAATTTTCGCTCGGCGATGTGGTCTATCAACTCGGAGCACAATGATGTTTCAGTATCATGTCGCCATGCCGTGAAATTTAACCCGTGACCGTTATCGTCCGGATACTTACTGCCTGATTTCGGGAGTCCCTGTGCGCCCATCCAGCCGCTGGCTGCCACCATTCCTATCGCTAGCAAGCCTTGGCGTGCTCTTCCTGGTGATTCCCCTTGCCTGGCGCTATGCGCTTGGCTGGTCCGATCACTTTGGCTACCTGTCCGACCTTGTCGTGGGTAGCTTCCTGATCGCCCTGATCTACGGTCGCCCGTGGTGGCTGGGGCTGCCCGTGATGGTGGCGTGGAGCCTGATGACCCTGGGTAACGTCGAGCTGGTAGGTGCCGTCGGGCGTATGCCTGAGCCCAGCGACCTGACCTATCTGCTCGATCCGCAGTTCGTCAGCAACTCCACCCAAGGCGGTGGCGTAGGCCATCCGAAGCTGGCCATCGCCTTGGCCATCAGCGTTCTTGCCTGCCTCATCTGCTGGCGACGCTCGATAAAACCGCTGCCGCGCTATTGGTTCGGTGTACCAGCCGCCCTGCTGGCCGGGCATGTATTCCTGCAATACAGCCAGCCGAGCGACGCCGACCAGTGGCAGCAGTTCAACCTGCCGCACAAGCTCCTGGCCAGCGTCGCCAGCACGGGGCAACTGGCATTCGAAGACTGGCTGGACGGCGATCAGCCGGATACCCCGCCAGACATCAGCGGCCTTGCCCGCCTGGACCTCGACGGTATGCCACTCCTGCCCGGGCCGGGGCAGGCACGCAACGTATTGGTGATCACGCTCGAAGGCATTCCCGGCGCCTACCTGGCTGCCAACCGCGCAGCCATCAACAGCAGCTACGACGTCGCCATGATGCCCAAACTCAGCCAATGGGCAGAGCGCGCCATGACCACGCCGGACTACGTGCTGCATAGCCACCAGACCATCCGCGGTCTGTATGCCATGCTCTGCGGTGACTACAGCAAGCTCGACTCGGGCACACCGAAGGGCCTCGAATTGCTGAACAACCCGGCTCGCGCCAAAGCCTGCCTGCCCGCGCAAATGCGCCAGCACGGGTTCAGCACGCACTTCCTGCAGGGCGCTGGGCTGCGCTTCATGGCCAAGGACAAGATCATGCCGCAGATGGGCTTCGACAAGACCCTGGGGCGCGACTGGTTCCCTAACAAGGCCTATCTGGAGTTCCCCTGGGGCATGGATGACAAGGCGTTCTTCGAGGGCGCGCTCACTTATGTGAAGCGACTGCGCCAGCAGAAGAAACCCTGGATGCTGACGCTGCTGACGGTTGGGACCCACCAGCCCTACTCCGCCCCGGCCGACTACCTGGCACGCTACCCGGACGCGAAACAAGCCGCCATTGCCTACCTGGACGATGCCGTGGACAGTTTCCTGCAGGGCCTGGAGAAGCAGGGTGTGTTGAAAAACACCCTGGTGATCGTCACCTCGGACGAGTCCCACGGTATCGACAAGGTGCGCCTTGCCTCGGCCTGGGGCTTCAACCTGGTACTGGCGCCGGAGCAGGCCGCGCTCCCGCCAATCAAGGCCGGTGTCTACGGGCACGTCGACCTCGAGGCCTCGATCCTCGACTACTTCGGTTATGAGGTCCCGCAGAACCTTGCTGGCCGCTCGCTCTTCCGTGAGTACGCAAGCGGACGCGAGATCATGTCCTACACCAATGGCAAGCTGCGCCACCATGACGGAAAGGACACCTTCACCGAGTGCGACTTCCGCCAGGTATGCCGCCGTTACCAGAGCGAAGGCTTCATCGCCGACGAAGCTCGCTACCTCGGCAGTTTCAGCGGCAAGAAAGCCCGTCTGATGGCTCAGCGCGGTGCGCTGCTGGACCAATCGCTGCAGGGCGGAATGCTTGGCCAGGAGTACCAGTTCGCCACCCGCGAGCGCATCAAGCTGAAAGAGAAATCCCGGGACGATTGGGCGGACAACCTGATCGGCGCGCAGTATATGGAACTGCCGAAGAACAGCCGCACGCACGTGCAGCTGCAGATCCGCGTCCTGCGGATGGCGCGCGAGGGTGCCCAGATGCAGCTGAAAGCCAAGGAATTCGAGCGCGACGTTGCCCTCGCCATACCCGAGCTGCCCCGACTGGTGCAGGGCAAACCAGTGAAACTCAGCTTCTCGTTCGATAACCCCGAAGCCCGCAAGGCCTTTTCGTTCCACCTGCTGGCCGAGGGTCGTGGCGTAATCGAGATCAGCGACTTCCGTGTGACCACCGAAGCCTTGCCGCCGCCAAGCGTTGGGACAGGCGAGCAATTGGCGGAGCAGAAACGCCCACTGAATCCGATCAAGAGCATCTTCGGCATGCTGGCCCGCAAGCAGGGCGGTCGGGCGGACGACCTGGAAAGTCCCGACGAGGAGCACACCGCAATTCCGGAAGGTAGGGAACTGCGCCTGCCGCAGTACCACTAATCACCGTGCCACCCACGCTATCGACGCGCGGGTGGCACCATCCGCTCAGGGCAGCACCGCTCTCACAACATTGCGAGTGTGCGCACCGAAGTGCTGGAGGAGGCGCACCAGTGCTTCATCCAGGCGAGAGTCGCGCGATGCTGGCCGCAAATGATTGCCCTGGCTGAAGCTCATTGAGGGGCGGTTCGCGCTTTCCAACCATTCGCCCAGGCGCTGGTCAAGGTCATCAGCCCCTTTCGAAGCCTCCAGGGAAACCGCCCAGCGCAGGTAGCGACGGTCGTCGTAGGCAGGGTAATCACCATCACGCGACTGGTCGGCATAGGCGCGCATCAGCGGGCTCTCTGTGTTGCCATCACGCAGCAATTGGCGGAGTTCTTCCACCTGGTACTTCTCGAGCTCGGTGTGCCGCTTGGCGACCTGAGCCATGACCGCTTGCCGTTCGTGATCCAGGCCCACCACATCCTTCAGAGCTGCCCAGAGCAAGCGCGTGTCACTGTGCCCCGGCAGTGCCTTGGCATGGTAAGGCTGGGTGAGGTCCTGAACGTAGTGCAGCCCCCAGCCAAGGAAACGATAGCCCCAATAGGGATGACCACTTTCAAAGGCAAACCGGGCCAGACCGATGTACTGGAAAACGCGCATTTCAGGGTAGGTTCGTGCCAGGAATGGCGCACCACGATAGACCAGTTCTGACTCGTGGTAGTAACCCATGTGGAAAGGAGCCTGGGAGGAATACTCGTAACGCGAGTCACCGAACGGCTGTGGGCCGAAATTGTATCGGGCACCCGCCTCCCCCGGGTTGTCACTGAACAAGTTGATATCGTGGCCGTAATCAGGCTCATCCGAGGCACTAGCCAGCACCGCCAGTGCCGGTAATCGTTCGCCGGGCTCGACACGGTAGAAATGCCAGGCAGCCCAGAGGTTAGGCTTGCTGAACACCATGACTTCGGAGGCATCCAGCGGCGCCCGGCCCTGCCAGTCCATTCCCGGCAGCGCCTGAACGAAATACGCGAGCCTGGTTTCCGGGTTCGCCCGCAGCGCCATGAGGAATGCTCGACGCCGGTCGCCACGGTGCAGCGGCAGCCAATGCAGTTCATCGGGCCGAGCCGGGTAGCCTGGATAGGTCTCGCGCATGAATGCTTCTTGCTCATCCAGCAGCTGCTCCAACGCCACCCCCTCCTCCTCGAGAAAGGATTCCAGCGTCTCGACCTCAACCTGCGGAGCATCCTTGATCGACACCAGCTCGGCGAGTGCCAGGGCTGTTCCCAGAGCATGGTTGGACCAGGCGAGCGCAGCGACCGGCAAACCGGCCAGGCTCAAGCCAAGGATGAATAGCAGGTGCTTCATCGACCACTCCACTCAAGGTTCGGACAAGGCCGGCAGGCTACCAGCCGGGGCTGACATCTCCACTGTCCAGCCAGGACAGGCGGACTCACCAATCGAGCCGTCACAGTTGCCTTTAGTGCAAGCGCCAATGAGCCCCAGCTGAGGAGCGGTGCAGATCGCCCGATCAATGCAACCTGGGCAAGAACGCAAGCCCCACTCCTGCCGGGAGTGGGGTTGGTGTACGGGATGATGGGCTGTCGTGTGATAGCCCTGAGAGAACAGACGGCCGCCCACTGGGGGCGGCCCTTGGGTTCACTGGATGTCTTCGGGGGTCACCACCACCCAGTTCTTGTCGGCCGTCACCGGCAGACCCAGCTTGGCCTGGGCCTCGGCATTATCCTTCTGCATGCCGCTGATCTGGTCCATGTACTTGGGCTTGCGGTTGATCCAGAGGTTGATACCGCCTTTGCCGACGTCGGTACCGTGGAACATCATGTAGCCGTCGCTGATGGGCGTATCGCCTGCTACCAGGATGGGCTTCTTCCACTGATCGATGTAGGTGAGGACGGCAGCGTGCTTGCCCGACATCCAGGTCGCCGGGGTCCAGAGGTAGGGCGTCAGTTCAAGGCCCAAGTTGGCCTGGGGGTCATATTTGCCTTCTTCGATCTGCTTGCGACTGGTCGTCACTGCGCCGGTCTTGCGGTCCTTGAGCAAAGTAGTCACACCAATCACGTTCTCCGGTTTGACGTTGTAACCGTACTTCGGATCAGAGGCGACCATGCGTACCAGCTCCTCCAGCGCGGCAGTCATGATGTAGACCTCGATGCCGTTCTCACTGAGCTTGTTCATCAACTCCTTCTGCCCACTGAACACCTTCGGCGGGTTGATCTCGATGGTCTTGACCTTATCGCCTTCGTAATAAGTGCTGGGCACAGGCTTGCCATAGGCCATCAGCTCGTCAACGTAGCCCTTGAGCTCGCGCAGGGTGAAGCCGGAGAAGACCTGGGCAACCCAGGGATAGCAGATCAGGTCATCGATCTCGCAGAGCCGGAAGTAATAGCTGTTGAGGCTTTCCTTGTGCCCATTCACATCCTTGAAGGGAATCAGCTTCAGCGAAGGGTCGAGCTTCTCGCGGGTCAGCACCCCCTTCATCTCCAGAAAGGGCAGCAATGACTCCTCGAGGTCATAGCGGTAACTGGTGTTGTCCATGTCGAAAACCGCAAAGTTGCCTTGGTTGGCATGCTTGGCGATCATCGCGTCGAGTTGCTTGGCGGCCGGTTCCGGCCAGTGCTTCAGTTCGGTCGCGGCCTGGGCGGCTCCTATCATTCCCAGGCACAGCACAGCCGACATCAGTGTCTTGGCGATCTTCATCTTCTTGTTCCTTTAGGGTGTGAATGCATCCAAGGAAGCTCGCGACTCCAGCTTCGCCGCCGACCCTAGCAAAGGCCCTGCCCGCCATCGCCACCAATACGACCTCCGCCATTCTCTCTGCGCCATCTACCCCGTTGTGTAATCAGCCGGGTAAATAGCTCGCGATTCAGCCCATTGCGGGGTCAAGGCACTAGACTCATTCGCTTACCTGCCCAGGAGAAGCGCCATGCTCAAAGCCGAATACAGGACCCGCGGTCCGGTGCCGCAAGATGTGATCGAAGCCGTCGAGTTCCAACTGCCGCCGCTCAGCGCAGGTCAGGTTCTAGTGAAAGTGCTGGCCGCGCCAATCAACCCTTCGGATGTGCTGACCTTGACCGGCGAGTACGGCATGTTGCCGCCGCTGCCAGCCATTGGCGGCAATGAGGGCGTGGGCGAGGTCGTCGAAGCCTCTTCTGACGTGGCCCAGTTCAAACCCGGCCAGACCGTGCTGCTCCCCGTTGGCTGCGGTACCTGGCGCACGCACCTGATCGCCGAGGCCAAGCAGCTCGTCCCACTGCCCAGCGCTGATCCGCAGCAACTGGCGATGCTGAGCGTCAACCCGCCCACTGCTTACCTGATGCTGCGCGATTTCGTCGATCTGCAGCCGGGCGACTGGGTGATCCAGAACGCCGCCAACTCCGGCGTCGGCAGCTACCTGATCCAGCTGGCAAAAATCCGTGGCCTGAAAACCGTCAATGTGGTCCGGCGCGAATCCGCCGTGGCCGCCATACAAGCCGAAGGAGGCGACGTGGTGCTGGTGGATGGCCCGGACCTGCCAAAACGCGCCCGCGAAGCCACGGGTGGCGCAGCCATCAAGCTCGGCATCGACGCCGTGGGCGGTGCCTCGACCGACCACCTCGCCGCCAGCCTGGCGGAGGGTGGCGTGCTGGTGAACTACGGACGCATGAGCGGCGAGCCCTGCCAGGTGAACGCAGCTTCCTTCGTCTTCCGCGATGTCACCCTCAAGGGCTTCTGGCTGGCCCGCTGGTTCCGTCAGGCGACGCCACAGCAGCAGATGCAGCTCTTCGGTGAGCTGATCCAACTGATCGCCAGCGGAAAGTTGAAGGCCCGCATCGCGGCCACCTACAACATCAGCCAGATCAAAGAAGCCATCGCCGCTGCGGCCAGTGGCGAGCGCGATGGGAAGATCGTGCTGGTGCCGTGAAAGGAGGCGTCCCCGCTCTGTAGGAGTGATTTCGTTCGCGAAGGCAGGCCAGCGGCCTGCCCAGTCGCCCTCACCCAAAGCACCGCTCCCCGTAGAATCAGCCGAACAGCCAGTAGCCCAGCACGGATAGATGGACGGCCACGATCAGCCAGAACTTGAGTTGATATGAGAGCTTGCGGTTCTTGTGGCGGATGAGGCGTTGCGCCAATAGACCGCCGGGCCAACCGCCCAGCAGCTCCAGAAGGTGCAGCCGGGTCTCTGGAGTCCGCTGCTGGCCGGCGATGGCGAATCGCTTGTCCCGCCAGTACGCCACAAAGCACAGCAGGCTCATCAACGCGTACGCCAGCAGCAGGAGTTGCACAGCGCCAAAGCCGCTGAGCCAAGGCCCGAGCAACTGTTCAGGCCCCTGCCCCATGAGCTGGACAACGTGGGCGGCGAGGCCCTGACTTTCAGAAGCGAGCGGCTGCGATGCCTGTAGCGAGGCGCAGCCACGGTCGCTGAACTGCACGACGCCATCTGGCTGCACGCAACGGTAGACCTCAGCCCGGAGCGCCTCCGAGAAATACCAGGTCCCGGCCGCCAACCCGGCCTTGCGCATCGGCGACATTCCTCCGCCCGCTCCTTTATTCCGCAGCCGGCTTCTTGCGCTTCAGCGGCGCCAGGCCGTCGCTGCTCACCACCTGCGACTCTCCACGCGGCGCGCGGGAGGCGGCCGGCTTGCGCTTGGGCGCGGCGGACTTGGCGGACGGCTTCTTGTCGCCCTTCTTGTCGACCTTTTTCTTCTTCACGCCAGCGGCCTTGCCGGAAGCCTTCACCTTCTTCGGACCGCTGTAGCTGCCCTTGAGCTCCTTGATCACCCGGCGCTCGAAGCTCTGCTTGAGGTAGCGCTCGATGCTGGACATCAGGTTCCAGTCGGTATGGCAGATCAGAGAAATCGCCAAGCCCTCGCCACCGGCGCGGCCAGTACGGCCGATGCGGTGCACGTAGTCATCGCCAGAACGTGGCATGTCGAAGTTGATCACCAGATCCAGACCATCCACGTCAAGGCCGCGCGCGGCGACGTCGGTGGCCACCAGCACCTTCACGCCGCCCTGCTTCAGGCGGTCGATGGCCAGCTTGCGATCCTTCTGATCCTTCTCGCCATGCAGCACGAAGGCCTTGAAACCACCCGCCACCAGGCGACCGTAAAGTCTGTCCGCCAGGACACGGGTATTGGTGAAGACGATGGCCTTCTGGTAGGTCTCGTTCTCCAGAAGCCAGTGCACCAGCCGCTCTTTATGGGCCGGATCGTCGGCGGTGATGATCTGCTGGCGGGTGCCCTCGTTGAGCTCGGCAATTGCATTCAGGCGCAGGTGCAGCGGGTCACGCAGGACGCTGGCGACCATTTCGCGCAGACCCGCTCCGCCTGTTGTAGCGGAGAACAGCAGGGTCTGGGCCCGATTGGAACATTCGCCCGCCAGGCGCTGCACGTCCTCGGCGAAACCCATGTCGAGCATGCGGTCCGCCTCGTCCAGTACCAGTACCTCCACCTGTTTCACGTCCAGGTTGCCAGCGTTGAGGTGCTCCAGCAGACGCCCAGGCGTGCCGATCAGGACATCCGGCACCTTGCGCAGCATGGCCGCTTGCACCTTGAAGTCCTCGCCACCGGTGATCAGGCCCGACTTGATGAAGGTGAACTGGGAGAAACGCTCCACCTCCTTCAAGGTCTGCTGGGCGAGTTCGCGGGTCGGCAGCAGGATCAGCGCGCGAACACGCACGCGCTTCTCGGCATCACCGATCAGGCGATTCAGCAGCGGCAGGACGAAGGCAGCGGTCTTGCCGCTGCCGGTCTGTGCGGTGACACGCAGGTCGCGCCCTTCCAGGGCTGGCGGAATGGCCGCCACCTGCACCGGAGTCGGCTCGACAAAGTTCAGTTCGGCAACGGCCTTGAGCAGACGTTCGTGCAGGGCGAATTGGGCAAACACAGGACTACCTCGGATCGAAAACATAAATAGCTGCATAGGTTACCCGGTGTCGCGATGGAAAGCCCGATTTCCGCACAGAGTGCTGACCTGGCGCAGCTCGAAACTGCGGTTAAGCTAAACGCTTGTCCCGGAGAACAACGCCATGAAGCCGACTTTGATCTACTACGTCGCCGCCAGCCTGGACGGCTACATTGCCCGCCCGGACGGCAGCGTCGACTGGCTGGAGGCTGTCGAGAACACCGATGAAGACCATGGCTACCAGGCCTTCTACGACAGTGTCGACGGCTTGCTGATGGGGCGGGCGACCTATGAGTCGGTCCTCGGCTTCGGTGGCGACTGGCCCTACCCTGGCAAGCCCTGCACCGTACTAACCCGAGCGAAACTACCGCGCAAGGCTCCAGAAGTCCGGATCAGTCATGCCTCGCCGAGCGACGCCCTTGCAGCACTCGCCAGGAAAGACTGCAAGCGCGTCTGGTTGGTCGGGGGCGGTTCGCTGGCCGGAAGCTGCTACGCTGCCGGCCTGCTCGACGAGTTGGTGGTCAACGTTATCCCACACTTGCTGGGCGCCGGTATTCCGATGTTCGCAACCGGCCTCGAACGCCGTCTCCAACTCCGCGAGCAACGTAGTTTCAGCACCGGCGTGGTGCAACTGCACTATCAACTCCTCCCCGAAGCCGAGGTCCCATGACCACCCTGAACATTGCTGCCGCCTGCTTGCTCGACCCGCAAGACCGCCTGTTGCTGGTGCGCAAGCGCGGCACCCAAGCCCTGATGCTGCCAGGCGGCAAGCGCGAGGCGGGCGAAAGCGCCGTGCAAGCCCTGCTTCGCGAACTCTGGGAAGAATTGCAGTTGCGCCTGGATGCAGCGGCGCTGCAGCCACTCGGGCAGTTCCGCGCTCCGGCCGCCAACGAAGCTGGCACCTGGATCAACGCTGACATTTTCGTTGCTCGCCTGCCCCACCCGGTGGAAGCGGCGGCGGAACTGGAAGAACTGGCCTGGCTGGCACCCGGCCAAGTCCATCCCAGCAATCTGGCCCCGCTGCTGCGGGACCATGTGTTGGCGGCGTTAAAGCCCTTGCCGAGCCTGCTTGCGCAGTAACTTCGCACTGTCCCAGCCAATCAGCAACACGGCCAGCCAGATCGGCAGGTAGGTCCAGAGCTGAGCCGGATTGAATGCTTCGCCCAGGAAAATCACCGCCACGGCGAACAGCAGCACCGGCTCCACATAACTGAGGATGCCGAACAAGCCCAGCGGCAGCAGGCGGCTGGAGGCCATCATCGCGGCAAACGCCAGAGTGCCGAGTAGCCCCAGGCCAGGCAGCAGCCACCACAACTGCGGTGCCAGGGTGAAGGCGCCAGGCGGCGACCAGTTGACGATCATCCAGATCGCCAAGGGAGCCAGGACCGCCATCTCCAGGATGAAACCGGACAACGCATCCAGTCGCATCCAGCGGCGCAACATGAAGTACGGCGGATAACCCAACGCGGTAACCAGGGTCAGCCAGGAGAAGGCACGGGTCAGCCAGAGCTCGTGGAACACACCCAGCACGGCGCAGATAACCGCCAGCAGCTGCAGGGGGCGCAGGCGTTCGTTGTAGAACACCCTGCCGGCCAGCACCATCGCCAGCGGTAGGAGGAAGTAGCCAAGGGACACCTCGAGCATCCGCCCTTGCAACGGAGCCCAGAGGAACAACCCCCACTGCACGCCAATCAACACCGCAGCCAGCGGCAATGCTGCCAGCAACAAGGGTTCACTTCGCAAACGCCCGAGTACCCCAATGAACGCGGGCCATTGGCGCGTCAACAGCAACAGGGCCAGAACCGCCGGGACCGACCAGAGCACGCGCTGGGCGAATACCTGAACACCATCCAGCGGGGCCAGCGTTTTCACGTAGCCGGGCATCAGGGCGAACAGCACAGAGGCTATCAGGGACAGCGCAACACCGCGTCCGGACAATCTCATGGCTGCCTCGGTGTGCGGGTTTTGGAATGAAACTGAGTCATCTCGGACCTCGAAAAGCAGCCGGCGAAAATACGCCTTCCTTGCCGCGGGCGGAAGCTTAACAAGGGGAAAAACTGACCACCTGGGCAGGGACGCCTTCGACATTGCGGAAAACGGCAGGTCAGAAAACCCCTCTGATCTGCGGGAGCTGAATCATTCTCAAGGCGGGCTGCTCCGCGGCCATCAAGGTCACGTCACCAACAAAAAGACCGGCCTGAACCATCAGGCCGGTCTGGCGTGCGCGCTCAAGGAGCCACGGCGCGCAAAGGGGAGCATTGGAGCGGAGCTGGAGTCAGGCCACTTTGGCCAGTTGTGACTTGGCGGCGGCCAGGCCTTTTTCCTGGAACTCGGCGCCCATGTTCAGGCCCTCGGCATGAATGAACGTTACGTCATGGATGCCGATGAAGCTCATGGCCTGACGCAGGTACGGCTCCTGATGGTCGACCGGGCTACCGGCGTAGATGCCGCCGCGGGCCGTCAGGATGTAGGCGCGCTTGCCAGTGAGCAGGCCTTGCGGGCCGGTCTCGGTGTACTTGAAGGTGACCCCTGCACGCAGCACATGGTCCAGCCAGGACTTCAGGGTGCTGGGGATAGCGAAGTTGTACATCGGCGCCGCCATCACCAGCACATCTGCCGCCAGCAGCTCCTCGGTCAGCAGGTTGGAGAGCGCCAAGGCAGCCTTCTCGCTTTCGCTCTGCTGGTCTGCAGGCTTCATCCATCCACCCAGCAGGTCGGCATCGAGATGCGGCACCTGGTCGATCGCAAGGTCGCGAACCTGGATGTCATCGGCAGGATGGGCGGTTTGCCAACGGGCGATAAAATCCTGGGTCAGTTGACGGGACACGGAACCTTGCTGACGGGCGCTGCTTTCGATGACAAGAATGCGGGACATGGTGACTACCTCCATCGGGGGTTGTTGTGCGTCGATGGGAGGCAGATTAGGCGGTCACATATCGATAAAAAAGCGTAAATATCCGCTACAAAACATCAGGAAAGTTGATTTATCAAAAGCTCGGCACTAGGCTGTTTTCTGTGCCCAAAGCCCCTGCCCCTTCACTTGGGGTTGCAGGTCAACTTGATCCGCAGCTTGATCACGGCACGGTTGAACTTGGCGGTGAGATAAGCGCTCTTGCCACCGTCGATCACAGCCTTGCGTACCCTTGGAGTTTCCGGCCCGTTGATGAAACGCACCGTGCATTCAGCGCGGGCCTCACCCAGGTTCTGCAGGTTGATCGCCGCCATGTTGCCGTCGATATCAGTGGTGTCATAGACGATTTCGGCACCGTTGTACTGCTTCTCCACCTCGATAGGGTAGGCAAGAGCGACAGCAGGTAGTAGAGCGAGCAAGGCACAGCAAAACTTATTCATCGGTGGTCTCCAGCGCAGAGGTCGCCAGCTTAGCAGAGCGCTGCGGCACGCAGCACGCCACGGGGGCTTGGATCCTCGCGGCCCTGGCGACTAGAGGACCGAACTCGCATGAAAGCCCCCCGTGTCACGCTGGACCAGTGGCGAACCCTGCAGGCTGTGGTGGACCATGGTGGCTTCGCCCAAGCCGCAGAAGCGACGCACCGATCGCAGTCCTCGGTGAGCTACACCGTGGCCCGGATGCAGGAGCAACTGGGCGTGCCGCTGTTGCGCATCGAAGGCCGCAAGGCCGTGCTGACCGAAGCCGGTGAGGTGCTCCTGCGCCGTTCACGGCAACTGGTCAAGCAGGCCAGCCAGCTCGAAGAACTGGCCCACCACATGGAGCAAGGCTGGGAGGCAGAAGTGCGGTTGGTGGTGGATGCCGCCTATCCCAATGCGCGCCTGGTCCGCGCCCTCTCCGCTTTCATGCCGCAGAGCCGCGGCTGCCGCGTTCGCCTGCGTGAAGAGGTGCTGTCCGGCGTCGAGGAAGTCCTGCTGGAGGGATCGGCCGACCTGGCCATCACCACCCTGGACATTCAGGGCTATCTGGGCGCCGCGCTCTGTTCTGTGGAGTTCATCGCCGTCGCCCACCCGGACCACCCGCTGCACCGACTCAACCGCCAGATCAACTTCCAGGACCTTGAAAGCCAACTGCAAGTGGTGATCCGCGATACCGGCCGTACGCAGCCGCGCGACGTTGGCTGGCTGGGCGCGGAGCAGCGTTGGACCGTGGGCAGCCTGTCGACCGCCACCAACTTCGTCAGCAGCGGTCTAGGCTTCGCTTGGCTGCCGCGTCACTTGATCGAGCGCGAACTCACCGAAGGCGTGCTCAAGCCGCTCCCACTCGAGCAAGGCGGCAGCCGCCATCCATCTTTTTATCTTTATGCGAACAAGGAGAAAGCCCTGGGCCCGGCCTCGCAGATTCTGGTCGAATTGATCAGGACATTCGACTCCGCGCCCCTGGATGCCCCCTTCGCAGCACCGATGCCCAGTGTCTGACAGGAGGTCGTGCATGTCCTACTTCGATAACGACGGCTGCAGCTTGCATTACGAGGACTACGGCCACGGCACACCGTTGCTGCTGGTGCACGGCCTGGGGTCGAGCACCCGCGACTGGGAGTACCAGATTCCGGCCCTCAGCACGCGCCACCGCGTCATTGCGCTGGACGTCCGCGGCCACGGTCGCTCCGACAAACCCCGCGAACGCTACAACATGGGCACGTTCGCCGACGACGTCGCCGCGCTGATCGAGCACCTTGGCCTGGCGCCGGTGCATCTGGTGGGCATCAGCATGGGTGGGATGATCGGCTTCCAGCTGGGGGTCGAGCGCCCGGAGCTGCTGCGCAGCCTGACCGTCGTCAACAGCGGCCCCGAGGTGAAGCCGAAAACCCCGCGCGACTACGTGGAAATCGCCAAGCGCTGGAGCCTGTCGCGGTTGCTGAGCCTGGAAAGCATCGCCAAGGGTCTGGGCCGCCTATTGTTCCCTCACCCGGAGCAGGCCGCCTTGCGGGCGAAGATCGAGGAGCGCTGGCCGCAGAACGACAAGCGCGCCTACCTCGCGGCCCTGGACGCCATCATCGGCTGGGGAGTGCGGGAACGCCTGGCGCGGATCACCTGTCCTACGCTGGTGGTCAGCGCCGACCGCGATTACACCCCGGTCGCGCAGAAGCAAGCCTATGTGAATGAGCTGCCCAATGCGCGGCTGGTGGTCATCGAAAACTCCCGCCACGCCACTCCGCTGGACCAGCCGGACCGATTCAACACCACCCTGCTCGACTTCATAGAAGAAGTAGAACGTACCTAGGACCCATGCTCATGCTGAAAAAACTCGCCCTGACCGCCAGTGCCCTGCTGTTCTCCCTGAACCTGATGGCCGCCGACAACCCACATGTGCTGCTGACTACAAGCGCCGGTGAGATCGAAGTGGAGTTGGAAGCCGAAAAGGCCCCCGCCAGCGTGAAGAACTTCCTCGAATACGTGGATGCCGGCTTCTACAACGGCACCATCTTCCATCGCGTGATTCCCGGCTTCATGATCCAGGGCGGTGGCTTCGATACCGATCTGCAGCAGAAGGAAACCCGTGGTCCGATCAAGAACGAGGCTGACAACGGTCTGCACAACGTCCGCGGCACGCTGGCCATGGCCCGCACCCAGGAGCGCGACTCGGCCACCAGCCAGTTCTTCATCAACCACAAGGACAACGCCTTCCTCGACCACGGCAGCCGTGACTTCGGCTACGCAGTGTTCGGCAAGGTGGTGCGCGGCCTGGATGTTGTCGACCAGATCGCTTCCGTGCCCACCGGTAATCGCGGCATGTACCAGAACGTGCCGCTGAAGCCGGTGATGATTCTCTCAGCCAAGCGCCTCTGAGACCGCAGGCCCGGACAGGAAGTCCGGGCCATCAGCCTTCCTCGAAGGCGGCCTGTGCAAGGATGAGCCGCTATGCTGTTCCGACGGTTTGAACGCCTGATCGATATCTTTCGCCAGGTGCCCGACGAAACGCCCCCGCGCAGCGTGTTGCGCTTCTACGCCTACTACTTGCGCCAGGTCTGGCCGATCTTCAGTGCCTTGCTGCTGGTCGGTCTTATCGTCGCCTTGATCGAGGTGGCTCTGTTCAGTTTCCTCGGCCGAATCGTTGACCTGGCGCAAAGCACGCCCGCCAGCCAATTCTTCGAGCAGCACGGCCAGGAGCTGCTTTGGATGGCACTGGTTGCCCTGGTTCTGCGGCCGCTGTTCAACGGCCTGCACGACCTGCTGGTGCACCAGACCATCAATCCCAGCCTGACCAACCTGATCCGCTGGCAGAACCACCGTTATGTACTCAAGCAGAGCCTGGGCTTCTTCCAGAACGACTTCGCCGGCCGTATTGCCCAACGCATCATGCAGACCGGCAACTCCCTGCGTGACTCGGCGGTGCAGTCGGTGGACGCGCTCTGGCACGTGCTGATCTACGCGGTCAGCGCCCTGGTGCTGTTCGCGGAAGCGGACTGGCGCCTCATGGTGCCGCTGGCGCTCTGGATCGCTGGCTATCTCGCCACCCTCGGGTACTTCGTGCCCAGGGTCAAGCAACGCTCGGTGGAGTCTTCCGACGCGCGCTCACGCCTAATGGGCCGCATCGTCGACGGCTACACCAACATCACCACCCTCAAGCTCTTCGCGCACACCCGTGAAGAAGAGGACTACGCCCGCGAGGCAATCCGCGAACAGACCTACAAGACTCAGCTCGCCGCACGAGTGGTGACCTCAATGGACGCCACCATCACCGGCATGAACGGGCTGCTCATCGTCACCACCTGCGGCCTGGCGCTCTGGCTCTGGAGCCAGGGCCTGATCACCGTCGGCGCCATCGCCCTGGCCACCGGCCTGGTGATCCGCATCAACAACATGTCCGGCTGGATCATGTGGGTGGTCAACGGCATCTTCGAGAACATCGGCCAGGTGCAGGACGGCATGCAGACCATCTCGGTGCCACGCCAGGTAATCGATCGCACTGGCGCCCTGCCGCTACAGGTCAGGCGTGGAGAAGTACACTTCGAGCGGGTCAACTTCCACTACGGCAAGGGCAGCGGCGTGATCCAGGGCCTGGACCTGCGCGTGAGACCAGGCGAAAAAATCGGCCTGGTGGGCCCCTCGGGCGCCGGTAAGTCGACCCTGGTCAACCTCCTGCTACGCCTCTATGACCTGGAGGGCGGCCGCATCCTGATCGACGGCCAGGATATCGCCGAGGTGACCCAGGAAAGCCTGCGTGCGCAGATCGGCATGGTGACCCAGGACACCTCGCTGCTGCACCGCTCGATCCGCGAGAACCTGCGCTATGGTCGCCCCGGCGCCAGCGACGACGAATTGCGGGAAGCCGTGCGCAAGGCCCGCGCCGACGAGTTCGTCCCGCAGCTCAGCGATGCCCAGGGGCGTCGCGGCTTCGACGCCCATGTGGGCGAGCGCGGCGTCAAGCTGTCCGGCGGACAGCGTCAGCGCATCGCCATCGCCCGGGTGCTGCTCAAGGATGCCCCCATCCTGATCCTCGACGAGGCTACCTCGGCGCTGGATTCGGAAGTGGAAGCCGCAATCCAGGAAAGTCTGGAAACCCTGATGCAGGGAAAAACGGTCATTGCCATCGCCCACCGGCTTTCGACCATTGCGCGCATGGATCGGCTAGTGGTGCTCGACAAGGGCCAAATCGTGGAAAGCGGCACCCACAGCGAGCTGCTTGAGCGAGACGGGCTGTACGCGCGCCTCTGGCAGCATCAGACCGGAGGATTCGTAGGCGTGGAGTGAATGTTCGAGCTGCCGCTAGACCATCTCAGCCCATTTCGCCTGGAAATCTCACGACGTGCGACAAACGGTCGCACCACCTCAAGCACGGGTGATTGCGGGCAGCCAGCACCCGTTCGAAACAGCCCCTTCCCGGAGTGATGGTTGAACTAATCGCCTCAGTCCGGTCACATGAAGTCCCTTGAAAGCGATACCCAACAGAGGAACAAAAGCCTATGAAAATGGCCTCGGTTGTCAGCGCCGTGATCTCCAGTCTCGCGCCCAGCGTATTCGCCCAGGATGGCTTGCAAAACCACGGTGCGGGTCTACCCGTTGTGGAATACCACTACGGAATGGACATCGACGTTCAGAAGGTGCTGCACCGCACCGACACTTCCGACAAGACAGGCGTCGTGCCGGTCACCCTCGTCTATGAAGACAGCCAGGGCGAAGTGCACAAGATCCGCTTCCTCGAATGGGGCGGCACCACCACCGACACCAGCACACCGACCAGTATCGGCTGATCAGCCCTGGCGATAAGGAAGCAGGCCTCGCGCCTCCTCGGCGTAGGCCTGTATCCCATCACGCTCCTGGCGCAAGAAGTCATCTACCGCGGCACGTAACCCCGGGTGAGTCAGAAAGTGCCAGGAGCGCGTGATCACCGGCTCGAAGCCTCGAATCAACTTGTGCTCCCCCTGGGCGCCGGCATCGAAACGCTGAAGCCCACTGGCGATGGCCTGGTCGATGCCCTGGTAGAAACAGGTTTCGAAATGGAGTCGATCGAACTCCGCCAGGCTGCCCCAATAGCGGCCATAGAGCGTATCTCCACCTTGCAGTGAAAATGCCATGGCCACCGGCCGGGCACCTTGCAGCGCCAGCACCACGCGGATGGCCTCAGGCATACGTGCCGCCAACAGACTGAAGAAAGTTCGCGTCAGATAGGGCGCCTGGCCGCGCACGCGGTAGGTATTGGCATAGCAGGCATAGACGAAATCCCACTCTGCCTCGCTCAACTCACTACCGGCGCGCCAGTCGAACTCGATCCCCTGCCCCGCCACCTGTTCACGCTCCTTGCGCAATTGCTTGCGCTTGCGTGAACTCAGGGCGTCGAGGAAGTCCTGGAAATCCCGGTACCCCTGATTACGCCAGTGGAACTGGCAACCCAGGCGCTCCAGCCAGCCGCGGCGACCGCGCAGGTGAAGATCGGCAAAAGCATCAGTGAAATTGATGTGCACGCCCGACAGCCCATCTGCCGCCACGTCGCGCTCCAACGCATCAAGCAACTGAACGGCAGACGCATCGTCCACAGCCAATAGCCTGGCCCCACCGACCGGGGTGAAGGGCACCGCCGCCAGCAACTTGGGGTAGTAACCAATCCCGGCACGTTGGCAGGCATCAGCCCAAGCCCAGTCGAACACATACTCGCCATAGGAATGGCTTTTCAGGTAGACCGGCATGGCCGCCAGCAATTCACCACCCGCTCCACGCAACAGGTGATGCACAGGACTCCAGCCGCTGCGCCCACCCACGCTGCCGCTCTCCTCCAGCGCACTGAGAAAGGCATGGCGCATGAAGGGCTGGGCATCCGGCAACAGGGCATCCCATTGCAGCGGTGCAATATCGGAGAGACGAGCAAGGGTCTGGATTGGCATGTCGCAAGTCTGGCCTGCGGTGCCAAGGAAAGAAAGCATCCGAAGCCATTGCTGGCAGTTCAGGCGCACCCCGAATACCAGCAATATGGGCACGGTTTGCTTGAAAACCGTGCCCAGGAAACTCTGGGCTACGCCCGAAGGAAAACGAGCAAGAACTCGACGCCCCCAGTCCTACAAGGCTCTCAGCCCGGCCGTTGATTACTAGCAACAGCTAACGCAGACAGAGCCAATTCATTTGCCCCAACGTGCTCCTCAAAGCACCGCTGCGCGATGGGCTCGAACAGCGACTGGAAGCCTTTCCAGAGTGGTTCGACACCCGCCGCAGCGATGCCCGCCTTGAGCCGCCACGACCACCCGGACGAGGTGTTTGCCTAACCGCTTTCCAGCAAGTAGGGCTACCTCGGACAGACTGTACCGCCACCGCCGGTTTCGCCGCCGACCGCTAGGGCCTGTCCATCGTCATGTGGATGGGTTGCGTCGGTGCTCTTGCTCATAGCACGCAGCCAAGCATTGGAGCAGACACCACAAGACTTCTACAAAGCCCATTGACTTGTACAAAAATCGCGTTACGCTCCCCATAAAGTTGTACACATACGATTGTTGTACAAATATATGGGAGTGCCGAGATGCCTGCTTTCTTGCAACATTTTGCGCAGACGTTCTCCACACTGGATGCGAACCGCTTGGACGCTCTGGAGGCGTTGTACACACCTGATGTTCACTTCCGTGATCCGCTACACAGCCTGAACGGACTCCCCGCGATTCGGCGCTACTTCGGGCAGATGTACGCCAGCGTGCGGGATCTGCATTACGAATTCCAAGGCTTCGATGAAGTTGGTCCCGATCGAGGCTACCTTCGCTGGACCCTGCGTTTTCGTCACCCACGTTTGGCCGGAGGTGGAGTAATCCAATTGGAGGGCTGCAGTTACCTGCGCTGGCATGAACGGGTTTACCTGCACCACGACTACTTCGATGCCGGCGCTCTACTTTACGAACACCTGCCATTGATGGGGCGACTGATTGCGTGGCTCAAGCAGAGGCTCGCATGAGTCGCATATGGCTGACTGGCGGCAGCAGCGGCATAGGGGCTGCGTTGGCGGAAGTCCTGCTCGAAGAGGGCCATCAATTGGCACTGAGCGCCCGCCAGATCGCGCCACTGCAAGCAATGGCGGAGCGCTTTCCCACCCAGGTGCTGGTTGCAGCAGGCGATATCAACGATCGGTACCACGTCGCAGAGATCGGTCGGCGCATCGAACACATGTGGGGCGCCCTGGATCTAGCAATCCTCAATGCCGGCACCTGCGAGTATCTGGAGCCGGGGCGCTTCGACGCAGAACTGGTGGAGCGAGTGGTTCGCACCAACCTCCTCGGAGCCAGCCACTGCGTGCAGGTAGCGTTGCCTCTGCTTCGCCGCAGCGAGCGCCCGCATCTCGCAGTCGTTTGCAGTGCGGTGACCTGGCTGGCGCTACCACGTGCCGGGGCCTACGGCGCGTCCAAGGCGGCCCTGCGATATCTCATCGAGTCCCTGCGCATCGACCTTGCCGCCGAGGGCATCGACGTGACCCTGGTCAGCCCTGGCTTCGTCGACACCCCGCTCACGCGCCGCAACGACTTTCCCATGCCCATGTGCTGGTCAGCACAGCGCGCCGCCCGACGTATAGCAGCTCACCTGCGGAAACGGCCTCTTGAGATTGCCTTCCCGCTGCCCTTCATCCTTGCCATTCGCCTACTCGGTAGCCTTCCGGCGCGCTGGCGCCTGGCACTGGGCCGACGCCTGGCACGGCCCCAACAAACGGATTGAAGCGTGCGCATCGCAATCATCGGCAGCGGCATATCCGGCCTCACCTGCGCGTACCTGCTGGCGCGCCGCCACGAAGTGGCTGTATTCGAGGCCACGGACTGGATCGGCGGCCACACCCATACCGTCGATGTCGAATGGCAAGGCCGAAGCTACGCGGTGGACACCGGCTTCATCGTGTTCAACGACTGGACCTACCCGAACTTCATCCACCTCTTGAATCAGTTGGGCACAGCCTCACGGCCTACTGAGATGAGTTTCTCAGTACACGATCCGGCCAGTGGCCTTGAATACAACGGCCGCGATCTGAACAGCCTCTTCGTGCAACGCCGCAATCTGTTGTCGCCTGCCTTCTGGAAAATGCTGCGCGACATTCTGCGCTTCAACCGCGAGGCCATGGCCGACTTGCAGGAACAGCGCATCGACTTTGCCACGCGGCTTGGCGAGTACCTGCACATGCGCGGCTACGAGCAGCGCTTCATCGAGCACTACATCGTTCCCATGGGCTCGGCCATCTGGTCGATATCGCGGGCACAAATGCTTGACTTCCCACTGCAATTCTTCGTGCGCTTCTTCCATAACCACGGTTTGCTCTCGATCAACAATCGCCCGCAATGGCGGGTGATCGAGGGAGGCTCACGCAGCTACATCGAGCCGCTGTGCGCCGGTTTCCGGTCGGGCCTACGGCTTAACTGTGCGGTGCAGCGAGCTAGCCGGGATGTCGACGGAGTGCGCTTGCTCAGTGCTGCTGGATGGGAGCGCTTCGACAAAGTCGTATTCGCCTGCCATAGCGATCAGGCCTTGGCCCTGCTGGAGACCCCAAGCGTGCATGAGAGAAAGGTGCTTGGCGCCTTGACCTATGCCAGCAATGAGGTGCTCCTGCATACCGACGACAGCCTCCTGCCGAAGCGGCGAAAGGCTTGGGCCAGCTGGAACTATCGGCTAGGTGGCCCACCTGAATCTCCGGCCACGCTGACCTACAACATGAACATCCTGCAAGGCCTGGAGGCCCCGGTGACGTTCTGCGTCAGCCTAAACCAGGGCGCGGCGGTCGACCCAGCCAAAGTGCTGGCACGTTTCGAGTACGCACATCCTCAGTACAGCCAAGCGGCGATTGCCGCTCAAGCCTGCCGGGAAAGCCTGCAGGGCCACCAGCACAGTTACTTCTGCGGTGCTTACTGGGGCAATGGTTTCCACGAAGATGGCGTGGTGAGCGCTCTCAAGGTCGCAGCCCATTTCGGAGAATCTCTGTGAACAGCAGCCTCTGCGACGGGTGGGTCAGCCATCGGCGCTTCGCGCCCTGCCCGCACACCTTTCGCTACCCCGTCGGAATGCTCTACCTGGACCTGGCCGAACTAGAGCGGGTACTGCACATCTCGCGTCTGCTGCGGAGCTGGCGCTTGGCGCCGCTCTGCTGGTGTGAGCGCGACTACCTGCCGGCCTGGACGCGCTTCGGCGTTCCATTGGCCGAGGCTGTGCGTGAATTGCTGCGCGAAGCTTTGGGCGAGGCACCTCAGGGCGCCATCCACCTGTTGACCCAGCCACGCAGCTGGGGTCTGTCCTTCAACCCAGTGAGCTTCTACTTCTGCCATGACGACACAGGGCGCCTGGCGGCGATCCTCTGCGAAGTGCGCAACACCCCCTGGCGCGAACGCTACAACTACGTGCTGCCAGTACGCCCCGGAGAACCATCCGAGTTTCGGGTGGCCAAGGCCTTCCACGTATCGCCATTCCTGTCACAGGACATGGACTACCGCATGCGCTTCCTGGTCGAGGGCCCGCACCTACGCGTACACCTGGAGAACTGGCGCGAGGGGAAAAAGCTGTTCGAGGCCCACCTCAGCTTGCAGCGCCAGACACTCGACGCTGCAGGCCTGCGCCGGCACGTTCTGGCCTTCCCGTGGATGTCCCTGCGTACCTTGACCGCCATCTACTGGCAGGCCCTTCGGCTTCTGCTCAAAGGCACCCCCTTGCACGATCACCAGGCCAGCGAGCACCACCTAAGCGTCGGCCAACCCGCTAACGAGGACTCCAAGCATGTCCGATCCCACCCTGAGCGCTAGCAAAGCCGGCAACCTCGGCCCGCTCGCAGGCGGCCTTTTCAAGCAGGCCGTTCTCGCCCAATTGCGTCGCCTGCGCCATGGCCACTTACGGATACTGTTTCGCGGCGGGCAACTGGATTTCGGCGATCCAACCAGCTTGCAGCAGGCCCAAATCGAGGTCCTGGACGACGCGGCCTGGGGACTGGTCGCCAGCAATGGCTCGATCGGCGCTGGCGAGGCTTACATCCTGGGCTACTGGCGCAGCCCCGACCTGGCTGCTGTGACCCGCTTGTTCGTCGCTAACCTTGCCGTGCTCGACGCCATGGAGGGCGGCCTGGCGCGCCTGGGCCGCCCGATGCTGCGTTTGCTCCACTGGCTCAATCGCAACAGCCGAAACGGTTCGCGCCGTAACATCATGGCGCACTATGACCTGGGCAACGCGCTGTTCGAACGCTTACTCGATCCCACCATGATGTACTCCGCCGCGATGTTCGAAAGCTCCGAGCAGAGCCTGAAAGAGGCTCAGTTGAACAAGCTCGAACGTATTTGCCGCAAGCTCGACCTGCGCCCAGGCAACCACCTGCTGGAAATCGGCACCGGCTGGGGCAGCCTGGCACTTTACGCAGCCAGCCACTATGGCTGCCAGGTGACCACCACCACCTTGTCGGAGGCGCAATACGCACACACCGTAAAGCGTGTTGAGGCCCAGGGCCTGCAGCAACGTGTTCGCGTGTTGCGAGAGGACTACCGCGACCTCGAGGGGCGCTACGACAAGCTGGTATCCATCGAGATGATCGAGGCGGTCGGCCACCGCTACCTTCCGGAATACTTCCGCCGTTGCGCTGAGCTGCTCAAGGATGACGGCCTGATGCTGCTACAAGCCATCACAATCCGCGATCAGCGCTACGAACAGGCTCGCCGCTCGGTGGACTTCATCCAGCGCTACATCTTCCCTGGCGGTGCCCTGCCCTCGCTGACCGTGATGCTGCAGACCGCCAGCGCCGAAACTCAGCTCAACCTTCTGCACATGGAAGACTTCGGCCTGCACTACGCCCGCACCCTGCGGCTGTGGCACGACAACCTCCGGCAATCACGCCAGCCCTTGCTGGAGCTTGGCTACGACGAGACCTTCCAGCGCCTCTGGGAGTTCTACCTGTGCTACTGCGAAGGCGGCTTCGAAGAACGCTCCATTGGCGTCGCCCAGTTGCTCTGGGCAGGCCCGGCATCCCGAAGCGCTCCACTGCTGGAGCGACTATAGGCCGAGGTATGGACCGGGCCTGGCTGATAGGCAACGCGCTCTGGCTGCAACTGGGCTGGTGGGGTTGCGTGCTTGGCGCACAGATATCCTGGTTACTGTTCGCAGTCGCCGCCGGGCTGTTCGCACACTTGGTGCTATGTCCTCACCCTCGGGCGGAGGCCGGTGCATTACTGCGCGTGGCCCTGGGCGGCTGTGCGATGGACACGACACTCGGCGCGATCGGTGTATTCCGCTTTGACCAGTCCCCTCTTCCGATCTGGCTTTTCCTGCTCTGGCTGGTATTTGCCTGCGGCCTGCGCCACAGTCTGGCCTGGGCCGCGCGGCCAGCCTGGCGAGGAATATTACTGGGGGGGATCGGCGGGCCACTGGCATACTGCGCCGGCGCGCCATTGGCTGAGGTTTCACTGCCGCTTGGCATCGCCGGTACAACGCTGGTGCTGGCACCGCTTTGGGGGGCTTGGATGCCTCTAGCATTCCGCCTGTCGGGCACGCGCTGAGCGGCAGCAACGCTCCGAGCCGTAGCGAACTTCGTCCCAACAGCGCGCCCAGCGCCTGTGCCGAAAGAACGGGCGACCACACACCGGGCAAACTTTGCTCGGCAGTTAAGCCTTCTTCACAGGGCCTCCCCGGCGTCCAGCTGCGCCAGCAGTTCCTCGCCACGCAACCAGAGTGCCATGCGCCGCGGCTCATCCATGTTCAGCAAATTGCGGTAGACCATGGCCAGGCGCGGGTTTGACCCCAAACGATCGCGGTGGCGCATGAGGAAGTGCCAATACAACGCATTGAACGGACAAGCTCGTGGCCCCGTCGACTCGTCAACCCGATAGCGGCATCCCTTGCAGTAGTCCGACATTCGTTGGATGTAGCGACCGCTGGCGCAATAGGGCTTGGAGCCAAGGTATCCTCCGTCCGCGTGCATCGCCATACCCAGGGTATTCGGGAGCTCGACCCAGTCAAAGGCATCCAGGTAGACCGCTAGATACCACTCGCAGACAGCCTTGGGGGCGATGCCGGCGAGCAGCGCGAAGTTGCCGGTAACCATGAGCCGCTGGATGTGGTGGGCATAACCCAACTCGAGGGTTTGGCCAATCACCTGGGCCATGCAGCGCATGTCGGTGGTGCCTGTCCAGTAGAACTCCGGCAACGGACGGTGATTACCGAATGCGTTGAGTTCGGCGTATTCCGGCATGCGCAGCCAGTAGATACCGCGCACATACTCGCGCCAGCCGATCAGTTGGCGAATGAATCCCTCGGCAGCATTCAGCGGCACCCGCCCTCGGCGGTACGCCTCTTCCACATCCGCGCCCAGTTGGCGCACATCGAGCAGCCCAATGTTCAGCGCCGCACTGATTCTCGCATGGAACAGAAACGGCTCGTCGGTGGCCATGGCGTCCTGGTAATCGCCGAAGGCGGCCAGAGAGAAATCGAGAAAGTGCAACCACAGAGCCTGTGCTTCGGCGTGGGTCACCGGGTAGTCGAAGGACTCCAGGCTGCCGTAGTGGTCACTGAATCTTGCCCGCACCAGCGCCAGCACTTCTTGGGTGATGGCATCGGCTTCGAAGCGCCTGGGAAACGGGCCACGCAGGCCACGCGGCAGTGCCTTCCGGTTCTCCGCGTCGAGATTCCAGGCGCCTCCCAGCGGGCTGCCGTCGGGCTCCAGCAGGAGTCCGCTGCGTTTGCGCATCCCGCGGTAGAAGTGCTCCATCCGCAAGTGGCCGCGGCCGCCGGCCCAGCGCGCGAACGCCTCGCGAGAGCATAGAAAGCGGCGGTCGGGGTGCCACACCAGCGGCAGGCCGCAGCCCTTGAGCGCCTGCTCCAGGCGCCATTCACCACACTCTGTGATATGCGCCTCCTCAGCCCCCAAGGCCTCCATCCAACGACACAACTCACCGGGCAGGCTGCCGCTATTGTCTGCGTCGTCCAGGCGCACGTAGATCACCCGCCAGCCGCGCTGGCGCATGACCTCAGCGAAATGCCGCATGGCGCTGAATATCAGAGCGATCTTCTGTGGGTGGTGAGCAACGTAACGCGCTTCGGCATCCACCTCAGCCATCAGCAATGCGTCCTGTCGGGCGTCCAGGGCGTCGAACAAGCTCAGGTCGAACGACAACTGGTCGCCGAGCACCAGCCCAAGGCGGCAGGCGGGCATCGTCATTGGGGAACCGCCTGCTGCAGGCATGCCATATCGCAACCGGCAACCAGCGACGCCATCTCGGGCTTGTAAATCCTCGGCCAGGCGTTCAGGTTGGCCAGCGCTTTCAGATTCATACTTCCTCCACGCTTACCAGGGCAGGCGCTCACCGTCGTATGCAAAGAAACCGCCGCTCTCAGCAGGCCCGAGGCAATCGATAAGGTCCAGCAGATCTGCTGCTGCCTGCCGCGCCGGACGCGCCAGCGCCGCACCTCGGAAAGGCTCGGACAGTTTGGAAATCACTGTACCGGGGTGCAGGCTCAGCAGGCGCGCCTGAGGTCGTTGGCGAGCCAGTTCGATGGCAGCGGTCTTCACCAGCATGTTCAGCGCCGCCTTGGAAGCGCGGTAGGCGTACCAGCCACCCAGGCGATTGTCGCCGATGCTCCCCACCTTCGCCGAAAGCAGCGCCATCGCCCCCCTTGCATGTAGCAACGGCAGGAAGTGGCGCAGGAGTAGCGCCGGCCCAATAGCATTGACCTGGAACACTGCCTGCAAGGCGTCTGCTTCGATCGCGGCCAGGCACTTTTCCGGCTGCACGCCCGAACGGTGCAGCAAGCCGGCTGAATGCAGGATCAACTGATACGGCGCCTCGACTGAAAGCTCGGCCGCGGCCTGGGCGATGGTCGGCGGGTCTTCCAGATCAAGCCGAGGCAAGCTCCCGCGCCCTAATTCTCGCACTGCGATGCAGCGTGGGTCTTCTCGCAGCAGTTCGCAGAAGGCGGTACCCAATGCGCCACTCGCGCCAATCACTAGTGCACGGTAACCATCGTCCATCGACTGAAGACTCAGGGTTTCTCTCATACGCCCTGCCCGCCCGGCTGCCGGCGGAAGAACAGGGTCACCTGGCCTAGTTCTACACCGAGTTTGCTCATGCTCGATCGGTTGATGAGGGTGTCCTCGTTCATGAGGTACATCCAGTCGTCAAAGGTCACCTCGAGGGGCCGACCGTCCACAGGCAGATTCATTTGGTAGCGCCATCGCAACGCATTACCTGCTACTTCGCCGTAAGCCTCACCAATCACATCGGCGGCACGGCCACGCCAACGTCCAGGAGCTTCCGGAGTCAGGGTCCAGACCCTGCGCTGACGGACGCCGTCGCTGTAGAGGAAACGTTCATCGAGGATCAACTGGTCACCGTCCCGCCGGCTGGTGATCTGTGCCTGGAAGCGCTTGACCACCTCGCCCGACCGCGCCTGGAAGATGCCCCAGGCTTCCACCGGAACAGCGAAAAAATGCACCAAGTCCAGGGACGGCTGGTCGCGGGCGTAGCGTTCGACGCTGACGCCGGCGCAGCCGCCTAGGCACAGGCAGGCCAAGGACAGCAGCATGGGCCTCATGAGCAAGCGCTTCATTCGGCGGCTACCTCAAAACCAAGCAGCCGGCGGCGCAGCTCGGGGTTGCGAGTGCGCGGGTCCAACCAGATTGCAAAGAAGGCGCGGGCGAAGTCCGGGTCCGCCACCTCCCGCCTCAGCTGTCCATCCACATAAAAGCGGCAGCCCCGGCCTGGCAAGTACAAGCCAGTAATGCTCTGGCCGGGAACCACATCGACAAATGCTTCATGCATTTCAAACTTCCACTGCGCCAAGCGCTTCGGGTCGAGCCCTTCGCCACCGAGCCGGCGTATTTCCTCCAGGCTGACCTCGACCAAGGTGTCACGCTTGAACTCGCGGTGGTAGGTCAGCTCCAGGGCGAAGGGCTGGTCCAGCGCTGGACTCACCTCCCGGCTCCAGAGCCTCGCCTCGTAGATTGCAAAGCCGAACCATTTCAGCTCGCCGGTACCAACAGCACGCGCTCCTGGCAAATCGTCACGCCAGTCTGCCAGAGCCGCTGTCGTGCCCAACAATAGCGCCAGGGCGAGACCGCTCACCTTGGGGAGCATGTGCTCAAGCACCCAGCCTAGTGCCACCTTGCTCCTCCGCCTGCCCGGCCTTACAATCGCTACAAATAGTTGTACAACTGTATATCTTGTACAGTTTATAGCGCGACCAGACTGCGCAGTCCAGCTGTGGCTGCTCCCAACCGATGAAGCAGCCAATCACCAGGGAATAGTTGGATGACGCTGTGCCAAGCTGGCAAGGACGTCGATGCCTCGATCAACCCGAGCCATAGGCAGTGCCCAGCTTGACGAGGCGTTGCTTGGGAGGGTGAAACAGCTATCGAGCTTTCACACAGAATTCCTCGATGTGTAGTGGTCAACCCATCCCGGACACCCATTTAGGGCGAGAATGCTCGCCATAGAGAGGTGTCCGGGATCAGTAGACCACTACAAGTCGACGCGGTAACTGTCACGACAACGCGGTGGCAGAAAGCTTTTTCCAGTTGCTGAAACGAGAACGCATCCGAAAGAGAACCTACGGCACCCGCGAAGAAGCCCGCAGTGATGTGTTCGATTACATCGAGATGTTTTATAACCCCAAACGCCGGCACAGCAGCGCTATGCAGCTATCGCCAGTGGAGTTTGAAAAGCGCTATTTCCAGAGCTTGGAAAGTGTCTAGGAAAGCCGGGGCGATTCAGATTCTAGGTGTTTGGTAAGTCAGCTGACGCGCTTGCAGAGAATCCCAAGCACCTTGAGGAGTTACGTCTACAGTGCCGGGCAGATCAAGCGAAGCTGAGTGAAGCCCAATGCAATTGTGTGCTGTATACTCGATCAGAGAATTTGACAACGGAAGATTCTACTGGAGCTGCGGTTCACCAAAGACTCGCTGCTGGTGGTCTGAACGCTTCATTGATGGGTTGAAGATGTACTTCTCCCTCTCGATATTGTTCTCCTCTTGGCGGCGGCGTGACAAAAAGGGAATTCTTATGATCTCAATGGATGAGCTCTTGACTATGTCTGGGCTTGCATGTCGGCGGAGCTGGTTTGAAGCACTTAAGGCCAATACATGCACCTTGGGTTGCGATGGCCTTCTTTTCGCGTTGAAACAAAATAGCAATACCGACAATTTACAGGCAGTGCTATTGAGCGATTATTCGCAGACTTGGAGAGAGATCTACGACGCCAACGATTACTCTCGCATCGACCCAGTTGTCTCGCATTGTCTATCCTCGACGACTCCCATCGTCTGGAACGACAGTATCTTCAAGACGCATCAGCAGCTCAGGTTTCGAGAGGAGTCAAAGGGGCATGGCCTCGTGCAGGGTGTTAGCTTGCCACTGCATTGCGCGACAGGGCATGTAGGGGTGCTAAGCGTAAGGCTGGAGTCGGTTCCTCAGCGTCAATTGAAATATCATCTGGCGCGTATTCTCCCAGGGCTGGCACTGATCAGAGACTATGCGGTCGATACTTTTCTGTCGCTGGCCGGCGAGCAGGAGTCCGATAATACCGTCGAACTCACACACCGTGAGTTGGAAGTCCTCAAATGGAGCGCGTTCGGCAAAACGACTTGGGAAATCGCGCGGATACTGAGCTGCTCCGAGGCCAACATTAATTATCATTTCGCCAAGATCAGGAACAAGTTCAATGTCGGTTCTCGGCGAATGGCAATCGTCAAAGCCCTGCAAACAGGGTTGCTGGAATTCTGACCCCGGCTAGTCTATCGCGGCCGTTCTTTCCTCGATCTGCTGGAGCACCCGCTGGCGGAGTGCCGGCTCCCAGACTTCGTCCCAGTGACGTACATAGAATTTACGTTGCTCCAGGACAGTGCCGGCATTGAGGTCGAAGTCTACGTTAATCAGCTCAATTTGCCGGGCCTTGGTAAAGGTCATGAAGGGTGAACTGGAAAGACGATCAATGTCGGTCTTCACCCCCAGTTGCTGTGCACAGTGGAGCGCAGCTGTGAGCGACTCTTGTTCAGCATGGTGAAGGTCGAATATCTGCGACTGCACCCGTGCAGCGTTCCATACCGGCTCCTGGAAGATGTACTGACACATGTCGACAGCAATATCACAATGTTCGATTTCTTCGGCGAAATGATACGCCAGTAGGTAAAGAATTCCGATATTTCCCGACGATGCGCAAGTACGTTCGAAATTGGAACCTAAAAAAAGTTGTTCGAAAAAGATGAAACTGGATACGCAGTTCTTGCTTTCGAATACGGCAATCTTGAATAGTGCGTCTTTGAGGGCACTGGGTTTCCCTTCCGCTATCCCCTGCATGATGGGCTTGTAATGCGCCTCATGAAAAGACTGCAGATAGGGATAAATACGTGGATGAAAGGCGTCCTTGATGGCGGGTGCCGCACTCAGGAATGAATTTAAATGCTTGTGTGCCTTGGCATGATGCATCTCCTGGGTGAGGAAGGCCTGCTCATGGTTCAGCAGCGCTTGGTCGTCAATGTACGGTCGCGCGTACTTGCTGACGAAGTTGCAGAAATATTCGATGTATTCTAGGTAGAACGAATAACCCACTCCGACTAATGAGGTCTGCTCGTCATAGGCCCAGCGGAAGTCGAAGTCCACACCAATGCCCATGGCCTGCCCGATGTCGAACGGTATTCTTCGTATTTTCATAATGCACCCTGTTACGTCCTGGCGAGAAGGCAGGCCGCGCGAGCAGCCGCCTTCACGTGATTTGCTTTACAAAAACAGGATCCTGTCTTCCGTTTCCGCGGAGTAGATAGCCCTTGTTTGACCCAGCCCCTTCACCAGGAATGAAACGTGCTGGGTACGAATTTCTTCCGTTGTGTAGGGGTTATGTTCACCGAAGATTTGCTCCATCAACTGGGTCTTCTTCCTAACGATACGGTCAATCGCACCTTCTCCGCGCTTAGCCGGTAGGAAAAGTTGCATGAGCTTGTTCTGACCTTCAAAGTAGGTCTCGTGAACCATGGCATTGTGATAGGTCAGGCCCGTATCAATCACCGCCAGGGACCGTTCCAGGTGAGCCGGGTCAGACTTGACCAGTTCCTCGATCACAGCGGCCCAGGCCTGGGTATGTCTGGCCTCGTCCTTCATGATGTTGGTGATCACCTCCTGCAGCGCGGGGTGATGCACCTGGCTTCGCAGATCCCGGTACAGTTCGGTGTTGACGACCTCGCCGAATAGGTGAGCAAAGGTGTAGCTGTAGAGATTCCAGTATTTGCGATCTTCGTAACACCAGACGTACTTTTCGGTGTATTCGCGAGTCGACAGGGTGTTCACATAGTCCAGCTCACCGGTCGTCACGTAGTGATAGGCCGTGGAGAGGGCAATGCCATGGCGCATCTCCTCATAGGAGATGATGTTGATGTAAGCCAGTATCTGGCCCCAGTCGTTGGCAAGCACCTTGGGGTAACCATTGCGGATCTCGGTCAGCAGGAGATCGTGGAACTGAGTGGCGGAAGCCTGGCCCGAGTATTCGCCCTCCGAGAGGCAATCGATGAGCTTGACCAGGTCCCTGTCGTGATCGTCCAGCTCTTTGAGCCAACCCCAGTCATAGCGCTTGGCATCCCAGCGCTGTTCGTCTGACAGGCAGCCGAAGTTGACGATGGTACTGATTCCAGACATGCAGATACTCCATCTATGAGGCGGGTGGAAAGGGTAATGACGCCTAGTCAGCAGCTCATGCCGCCATCGATGACCAGCGTCTGGCCTGTGATGTAGGCCGCGCCATCGCTCAACAGGTAGTTCACCAGCGAGGAGACTTCGGCAGTAGTGCCCAGTCGCTTGAGCGGAATCCGCTTGCGCAACGCCGGCAGAGCGTCTTTCAACTGGCTGGTCATATCGGTTTCGATGTAGCCGGGCGCAATGCTGTTGACCCGTAGGTTGAATCGCGAGACCTCCAGCGCCAGCGACCGCGTCATGCCGATCAGCGCCGCCTTCGTTGCCGAATAGACGGTCTGCCCGACATTCCCCTTCACCCCGGAAACTGAGCTGATAGTGATCAGGCAACCATCGCCTGATCCCATCATGGCAGCAAGGAAACCTTGCGAAACGCTGAAGGCAGAGAACACGTTACTGCTGAACATCCGCGTGAGCTGCGCTTCGTTCACATTGGAAAACAGCATGTCTTCAGCGATGCCGGCATTGTTGATGACCGCGTAGGGCGGGCCGAGGCGAGTAACCAGTTCCTGGGTGACGTCGCGTACCTGGCTATGGTCCGAGACATCGCAATGAACTGCCTGTACATGCCTGCCGGGCTCGCTGTTGATCTGCGCGACCAGTTGGGCGGACTCAGCTACGCTCGATTTGTAGGTGAACACCACGTCGTAGTCGAGGCTGGCAGTACGTACGATGTCAGCGCCGAAGCCGCGCGAACCACCCGTTATGAAAATCCATCTGCGCTTCATGTCTGTTGCTCCAGCAAATTGGCGATCAATCCCATTTCGACTGCGAGCAGCGGCTGGTCGTGGCAGTAGAGCATGAAGACGACCGAACCGAAGATGGAGTCGTTCACGCGGACCAAGTCCTTGCCCTTGACGCTGTAGTGGATCGACTCAAAGTCTTGGCCATCCAGCGCCTGCCACTGCGCCTGGATCAGCGACAGCGTGTGCGAGATTTGGTAGACGACATAAGGCTGGTGCTCGGAAATACCTTCGCTGGCCAGAAAGCGCTGGACGTCACTGGCCAATGCGGTCTTGCGGTTGTCTTCGATGTAGATCGAGAACAAGATTGCATCCCAGAACACTGCGGGATGGACTTCGCTGTCGATGGTGCGTTGCAGCAGTGCATGCTTTTCATGCAGGGCTTGAGCACTGAAGCGCTCAAGGATCGGGCGCTTCCGTTCCGGTGCGATACCAGTCAGGATGTCGGGGTCGATGCGTGGCTTGGCGCTGCCACTGTAAAGCGTCTTGCTATCGGCCGAGACCTTCAGGCGCTGAGGTGGCGCTGTGGTGTAGCTGATCTGCTGATGAAGCCCGATGGCATGCTTGAGGTGCAGCTTGATTTCACTGGGCTGATCGCCTTCGGTGGCTTCGTTGGCCAGATGGTTCTTCAGCGGCATCATCGCCAGCATGCCGTGCACGATTCGCCCCGAATGCCCGTTTGCGATGGCGAAGTCCGCGTCGAAGTGCACCGGGTTTCGATCTGCGGAAAACTGTGCCCAGTTTTCCAGGTCCATTTCATTGAATTGGCACTGCATATCACTGGTACCTGCTCACGACAAGGCAACTGTTCGCACCGCCGAAGCCGTAGTTGATATTCAAGACGTGGTTGACGTTGTCCAAGTACCGGTGGGTGTTGGGGATGTAGTCCAGGTCATACTCAGGGTCGGCGCGGTTCAGGTTGATGGTCGCAGGCGCCATCTTGGTCAGAAGCGTCTTGATGCAAAAGACGGTCTCGATCGCACCGGCCCCGGCGATCAGGTGGCCGGTGTAGGACTTGGTGCTGGAAATTGGAATGCTATGAGCTCGTTCACCGAACACGTTCTTAATGGTGTTCGTCTCATTCAGGTCGTTAAGCTGGGTCGACGTGCCATGAGCATTGATGTAATCGATATCCGCCGGATCGAGGTCGGCATCCTGGATGGCTGCCTGCATCGACATCGAGCGCCCCAGCAGGTCTTCGGCGGGCGCAGTGATATCGTAGGCGTCGGAGTAGTTGGCGTAGCCGCTAATCTCGGCGTAGATGATCGCTCCGCGCTTGAGGGCTTCGTCCAAGTCCTCGAGCACCAGTACGGCGCTACCTTCGGAGAGCACGAATCCGCTACGGTCCAGGCTGAAAGGGCAGCACGCCTTCACGGGGTCCTGCTGTTCCTTGCTCAAGGCACCCAGGATGTCCACTGACCAGACGTTGTATGCGCCGGTGATGCTTTCGCCACCACCGGCCAGCATGCACTTCGCGCGGCCATTGCGAATCAGCTCGCAGGCATCGCCAATGGCGATGTTGCCTGTAGCACAGGCGGCCACCAGGGTGTTCTGGTAGCCCCGCATGCTCCAGGTCATCGAGGCGGAACCGGTCCAAACACTGTGCATCGAAAAGATTGTGCTCAGCGGTGAGGCTAGGCCTGTCTCTACATACATGTCGTTGTTTTCGATAGTGGAGTCGACGCCTCCCCACCCGGTACCGAAGACAATCCCTCTGTCGAACGGTGAATAGTGTTTGTCCATCGTTTCGACCGGGTTGTCGCCGAATGCCATCTGAATCGCCTGCTCTGTGGCGGCCATGCCAATCCTTGCAAAGCGCGGCAGGGTCTTTGCGATACGTTTGGGTACGCTCTTGAGCGTTATCGGGAACTCGATCTTCCCGTAGAACTTCGCCGTGACCGATGGATCGACCATCGGGTGCAGCGCGTAGCCAAGTTGGTAGTCCTTGATTGCCCCCCAGATTTCATCGGTGTTACGACCCAGGGCACACATCGAGCCAACGCCCGTTACGACGACTCGCTTCTTCTTTTGCACATTGAACTCCTTTCAAACATCAGTTCCATGGGGCACGAATAAAAGAGCTAAGTGCGGGCCTCGTTGCAGAACTGGTAGAAGTCGCCCATGGTGTTCAAGTTCGCGGCGGGCAGCTTGTTGACATCGATACTTATGCCGAGTTCTTTCTTCAAGGCCACCTGAATGCTAACGTAATCTAGGCTAACCAGGTGAATATCGCTGATCAGGGTCTGCTCGGTGATGCCGTCGACGTCGTAGTCGGTAAGTTCGCCGATGACATTATTTACGACGTTTTCAATGCTCATTTCTCTTCCCCTGCAGTCACGGGTTTATTGGCACTTCCGGCCATGATTTCATTCATGATCTTGCGTATTTCTTCGGTCATAGGCACCTCCATTGAGAAGGAGTTGTTGATAACCGTGTAATCGATATACCCCATGCGCGCGATCGGTCGGATGCCGTCGATATCCACGCGTCCTTCTGGAGTTATGTAGTCATCGTTGATGTGCACGCGGATCACTTCTCCGATGATCACGTCCACAGTGCCCAGCTCACCGTTCCCCTGAACTACGGTGGTCGAAACGTAGCGACACTCCAACTGACAGGGACTGTCTTTCACCATTGGAACGTCGGAGAGGTCGGCCTTGACCTTTGCCAGGCCAGCAAGCTCAAACTCACTCTGGTCCGAAGGCACGATCATTGCTGAGATGTTGACGGCATCTTTCAGTGCTTCGGTGGCCATATTCCAGACAAACCATCCGTTTTTTTCCGCATTGACCGCGGAGTCCTTTCGTTGACCGGTGGGATAGTGGTTAGCCGAAAACATGACCATGGGCGGGTCGAAAGTAATGATTCCGCACTGACTGAAGGGAGCCAAGTTCTCGTTACCCTTGTCGTCGATGGACGAGATCCAGGCAATTGGTCGCGGCACCACGCAACTTCGAAATGGTGTGTACGGTAATGGGCAGTTATTTTCCTGTGGATCATATTTCATATAGCGCCTCCGAAATTTGAGGACGCATATTTGCAACCCATACAGTTGTCGCCAACAATTAGCCTTCCTAGCTATCTGAAATGATAGCCAGGGCAATATGGCTATATTTCCATTGCCTAGGACCACCGTTATTCGTGGCGCCTTATTAACTTACGAGCCTTTAGGCTGTGTTCGATGAGCGATGACTAATACAACTACTAGTGCAACAACTGGTGGTCTTCATCAATTGTTTAATTGGCACGTCACTGTTTGGCCTTGGACGGTCGAACTGGAACGCAGCCTGGCTCAAATGTCCACGTCGACTGAGAGAATTTAGAAAAAATAATCAGATTGTCAGCCGGCGCAGGAGAAACCGAGCCTCTGCAAGCTAACCTCAAGCTTCCGAGACGCGCGTGAGACGGTCGTGATGCATGATGAGCCTTCGCGCACGTTCGTTCCAGCCGTGAGTTCGTTCAACGACCCCAAACTTGGGGAGCACGACGAAGCTGCTGGTATGGTCGTGGTAGGGACGGCAGTTACCTGCCGCCCCCCCCCCCGCACAGATCCGTACGTGCGGATCTGCTCCTGCCTCGGGTAAGAGACACGAAGCGATCCTTTGGGTACGGATGTGCATTTCTGGGTTTAGATATATAGAGGTCAGCGACGCTGACCGTAGCGTGACCATTGGAGCCTATTACGCTGACTGTGCCGATATGAGGGATTGCCGCCATCGGCGGCAAACCGCCGAACGAAAAACGCCAAGACTTATCAGGTTACCCGGCACCGCGTGGTAGTTTAACTGTTGGGAGGAGTTCACTAGGACCAGTTGTATCTTCAAGCGGGGAACGGGGCCCAGGTGCGAGGTTCGCCCCGGGCCCGCCAGTGGTGAGCTGGATGGCTCACGCGGAGTGCCAGGCGGAGGAGTCTGCGATCAACCGCGCCAGACCTTGAGCAGCAAACTGGCGTTCACACCGCCAAAACCAAAGCCGTTGCAGAGTGCGTACTCCATTGGCATTGAGCGCGGCTCGCCCAGCACTAGGTCGACGCCCTCAGCGTCCTCGTCAGGCTTGTGGCAGTTGAGGTTGAATGGCGCTACCTGATCGGCGAGCGACTTGGCGGTGAAGATGCTCGCCAGTCCTCCAGCGGCACCTAGTAGATGGCCGGTGGAAGACTTGGTGGACGAGACGGCAACGTTCTTGGAGCCGAACACCGCCTTAATCGCGGCCAGCTCTCCCTTGTCGCCAACCGGTGTGGACGTGGAGTGAGCATTGATGTAGTTCACCGCGCCAGGCTCGATACCCGCCTGTTCAAGTGCCGCGCGCATGCATTGCTGGGCGCCTTCTCCATCCGCAGGGGCGGCAGTGATATGGTAGGCGTCCGCGCTGGTGCCGTAGCCGACGATCTCGGCGAGCGGCGTAGCGTTGCGGGCCAAGGCATGTTCTAGCGTCTCGATCACCATCACGCCGGCGCCCTCGGCGATCACGAATCCATCCCGATCGGTATCAAATGGGCGTGAGGCTTCAGCAGGACGATCGTTGAAGGAGGTGGCCATGGCCTTTGCTGCCACGAAGCCGCCAATGCTAACTTCGTTGATACAGGCTTCGCTGCCGCCACAGACCGCAACATCGGCTTCGCCGTTCTGAATCATGCGTACTGCGTCACCGATCGCCTGGACGCCAGCGGCACAAGCGGTGGCCGGGGCGCCCAGCGGGCCCTTGAAGCCGTACTTGAGAGAAACCTGTCCTGCGGCCATGTTCACCAGGAAGCCTGGCACGGTGAACGGAGAGATGCGCCGATGGCCGCTGGTGTTGATGGTGTTGACGGTGTCGCGGACGAAATGCAGCCCGCCGATTCCCGAGGCAATAACGGTCGCGGTGCGTCTCTTCTGCTCCTCGGTTGGGCTCCAGCCCGCTTGCTCAATCGCTTCGCTGGCAGCTGCCAGGGCGAAAAGAATGAACCGGTCCATGCGTCGCGCCTCTTTGGGCTCGACAAATTGATTGGCGTCCAACCCAGCTTCGGAATCATCTTTCTTGTCCGGTACGGTACCCGCTATGCGCACAGGAAGTTCACCGAACGGCTCGATCTGGCGAACGCCGGACTTACCCTGCAGCAAGCGCTCCCAACTGCACTCGACACCCACGCCCAGCGGCGAAACGGCACCCATTCCCGTGATTACAATTCGCTTTGCCATGAGTTGAATCCCTCTAGTCTCGATGTCTGGCCGTTGGCCAGCTTTTGTCAGGCCGCAACCGTGGCGTAATCAAATTCGGCATTTGATAGTTACCTCCACCCTGGGTCAACCAATCCCAAGGTCGACTATCAGAACTGATAGTCGACCTTGGGATAGTCTGAATTAGCCCGACATTTACGGGCCACTTCGCCAGCAGAGATTGCAAAAACGACGACAGGTCGAAATACGATCAGATCTGTCGTCTATTTCATGCTGTAGGCTGCTGCGAGCACCTCGCAGCAGCGACTTCCCGCATTACAGACGCACTTCTCCTGCATTCGCCAGTAATGCCAATGCGCCACCCACAGGTTCGACAGCGCGAACAACGCCACCAACTGAGCGATGTTCTTCACCAGCCCTCGGAAGCGCACCCTGGCATGGCCAAACTGCCGCTTGATCGCCCGGAATGCATCTTCGACCTTGGCACGCATCTGGGCCTTGGCCTTCTTAATCTTGCGTTTGGCTTTGTATAGCGCGCTACGCTTATCGAGCTTCTTATAGGTACTGCGACGAGCGGCGATCTGCTAGATGACCTGGCGGCCCTCATACTCCGGGCGTTTCCCGACACCGGTGTAACCCACGTCGGCACCAACATGTTTTCATCGCCATGCAGCAGCTTATCGACCTGGGTGACATCAGCCACGTTAGCCGTCGTAGAGGGCTTTCACCTCCAAGTCATCCAGCTCACCACCATAGTGAGCCAATCAGCGCAGCCCGGCTCGCTCGCCGAGCATCGGGATGCCCAGGCTTTTGCAGGTAGTCTGGTTCAGCTTGATACGCAGGGCAATCGCGTTTTCGACACCAATGCGTAAGGCCGGACCGAACCGGCTGATGTCCAGTCCTTTTTTCCTGAGCAGTTTTTCCACGCCTAGAGTGGTTACGGTGACGAACTGTTCAACGCCCTGCTCAAGTGCAAATTCAATCACGGCCTTGATGGCCAGAACCGAGTCGGTGGACAAGCCATGGGACTGCTTATTGCGTGCAAGAATGGCAAAACGACTCAGTTCCCAAATACGGCTTGAGCGAGGTCGCTCAGCCCCATGCAACAACTCTGGGAAAGTGTCCTTGAGCATGTAGGGACCGGTCGTTGGCAAGATCCGCCAGCAGCCAAACTGCTGTTGCGCTGCGGCCTTGTCTTCAAGAATGATATAATAAGGATTAAGTGCGTCATAGCCATCGATTTCCATATCGGCAATAATCGAAACATCCCAGCGCTTTCTGTCCTTGAATACTTTTGCGCGAAGTTTGTGCATGCGTGTCAGACAATCTTCATCGAGTGTTGTGCGCGTACCAATTTCAACAATCATACGGACTTCCTCTAAAAGAGGAAATTATCCAGCCAACACCGGGATATATTAACTGACAACACTGCTAGTTGCACACCTTGAGGAAGGTTACTATATCCAAATTTTGCCATAGCAAACGGATTGCGACTATCGCTTCTGTTAGTAGGGGTTTCCTTTTATACGGAAAACAGGCTGGATATGAACTCCAATATCCATCCCACGGTGGCCCATGATGAAACTGCGCGACCTGATTGAAACTGTTCGCCTGCGGTATCGCCCACTTGTTATCGCGGACGAGTGGTCGCAAGACCGAACTGTATTTGGCGGCATCGTAGTCGCCCTGGCTCATGAAGCCATGCTTACTTACGTGCCTCAGGAGCGGGTTCTACGTTCGCTGTCGATTGCCTTCGTGGCGCCGGTGGCAACCGGGCAGCCGTTGTTCTTCGAAATAGAGGTATTGCGGGAAGGAAGCGGCATTACCTATCTGCATTGCCGGGTCATTCAGCACGACCAGACCGTCACCACCCTGCAGGCCTGCTATGGTGCGCCGCGGCAGTCGACACTGGCGCTGGCGGCGGATGCCTGCTTCGAGTTGCCCGCGATCGAAGCGTGCGAGCCGTTTCCTTTCCTGCCCGGGATGACACCTCTTTACTTGCAGAATTTCGATGTTCGCTGGGGTGTTGGTGGCATGCCCTTCATGGGAGCTACATCCAGGCGCACGGGGGGCTGGATCCGTTTCAGGGACGAGCCTGAAGCGGGAAGGCTGAGCGAGTCGCATCTGTTGGCGGTAATAGATGCCTGGCCGCCACCGGTGTTGTCGCTTCTCAAGGGGGCCGTGCCCGGCAGTTCCCTCACCTGGAGCATCGAACTGGCCCAACCCCTTACACAACTGCCGACCAATACATGGTTTGCCATGCAGCTTTGCAGCGAATACTCGGAGCAGGGCTACAGCGCCTGCTCTGCCAGCGTGTGGTCAGCGGACGGCCAACTACTGGCTCTGGGGCGCCAGACGGTGGCCGTTTTCGGCTAGGTCTGCCAGCGGCGATGCACCTTACTCCTGATCAGGAGGCGTCAGCCGCGCCTCCAGCCCGGCAACCTGCTGCTCCAGCGTTTCGAGAGGCGTGCGCGGGTAAGGTAAACCACAAACGCATTATTCTAACTATAAGCCCTGATAGCTATGCACAAAAGCGCGCCTAAACAAGCTGGAAAAACTGCGCGAGCAGAAGATCTACGGCGTACGCAGGATCAGGACCTGGAGGGAAGCAGCCACTCGTTATCTGGTTGAGTACAAGGACCAACCCTCGATTAGGCTCACTGCCATCCATCTGGAGCAGTTGGACCCGTACATCGGGGACACCCCTGTCACTCACATCGATGATGAAACACTGGCCTCGTACATCAAGGATCGCTTGAGGCCCAGCAAGACCAGCGACGGCAAGGTGAAGCGCGGGGTTTCTTACCGAACAGTGAACATCGCCCAGGAGCGCGTCATACGCATCCTCAATCTTTGCGCCAGGAAATGGCGTGATGAGCAGAAGAGTCCCTGGCTCGATGTGGTAACGATGATCACCAAGCTGGAGGAGAAGAAAACCAGGCGGTCGCCCTATCCCCTGTCCTGGGACGAGCAATCGATTCTCTTCGCCGAACTGCCTGATCACTTGCGCCGCATGGCCCTTTACAAGGTGAACAGCGGCTCGCGTGAGCAGGAAGTCGTGAAGCTGCGCTGGGACTGGGAGATACCGGTTCCAGAACTCAAGACCAGTGTCTTCCTCATACCGGCTGATTTCGGGGGCAGGCATGAGAGTTCGGGGGTCAAGAACGGCGACGAGCGTTTGGTGGTACTGAACAACGTGGCGAAATCTGTCATCGAGGGACAGCGTGGCCTGGACCCAGTTTGGGTGTTCCCTTATGGGATGCCCGACCAGAACGGCAAGGCGATGCCAGTACACCGGATGAACGACTCGGCCTGGAAGAAAGCCAGGAGCCGGGCGGCAAAGAAATTCCAGGAGAAGTTTCTGCGCCCTGCTCCACCCGGATTCGCCTCGATCCGAATCCACGACCTGAAGCACACGTTTGGCCGCAGGCTTCGAGCGGCCGGGGTAACGGAGGAGGACAGGAGAGCTCTGCTGGGCCACAAGAACGGCAGCATCACCAGTCATTACTCGGCGGCAGAGCTGGGCAAACTGATCGATGAAGCCAACAAGATATCGACTACCGACTCCCGCGGGCCGGTACTGACGATACTGAGGAGGAAGGCAGGATGAAGAGTCCCGCAAAAGTCCCTGAAACGAAAAAGGCCAGTCGTTTCCGAACTGGCCTAAGTCGTTGAAGAATATGGTCGGGACGGAGTGATTCGAACACTCGACCCCTTGCACCCCATGCAAGTGCGCTACCAGGCTGCGCTACGCCCCGACATTTGAACCTGGCTCCCGGTCACCCGAAAGCGGAACGAACTATACAATAAGCTTTTGAATTGTGGAAGTTTTTTTTCAGGAGGGACGCTTATTTGCGCAAGACCAGGAGAACATCCTCTAGCTCGGTGATCATCTGCCGGATCAGCTGCTTGTACTGGGTAGAGTCGTCCTTCGCTTCATCGCCGGTGAGGCGCTGGCGCGCCCCGCCGATGGTAAAGCCCTGGTCGTAGAGCAGCGCCCGGATCTGCCGAATCATCAGCACATCCTGGCGCTGGTAGTAGCGCCTGTTCCCTCGCCGCTTGACTGGGTTGAGTTGAGGAAACTCCTGCTCCCAGTAGCGCAGCACGTGGGGCTTGACCGCGCAGAGTTCACTGACCTCACCAATAGTGAAGTAGCGCTTGCCTGGAATGGGCGGTAACTCGTCGTTATGACTTGGTTCCAGCATAAGCTTCGACCCTGGCTTTGAGTTTCTGCCCTGGACGGAAAGTGACCACACGGCGAGCCGTGATCGGGATTTCCTCTCCTGTCTTCGGATTTCGTCCTGGGCGCTGACGCTTATCGCGCAAGTCGAAATTGCCGAATCCGGACAACTTCACCTGTTCGTTATGCTCTAGCGCCTGACGGATTTCCTCGAAGAACAGCTCCACCAATTCCTTGGCTTCCCGTTTATTCAGGCCAAGCTCTTCATAAAGACGTTCAGCCATCTCAGCTTTCGTCAGAGCCCCCATACGCTACTTCCTTAACGTGGCATTGAACCTGTCTTCCAGCGAGGTGACGATGTTTTGCGTTGTGTTATTCACCTCATCGTCAGTAAGAGTGCGCGATGGATGCTGCCAGGTCAAGCCGACGGCCAAGCTTTTTCTATGCGGATCAATGCCTTTACCGTGATAGACGTCAAATAGCCTGAGGTCTGTCAGCCACTCACCCGCCCCTGCGCGGATCGTGTTGAGGACAGCCTCGGCAGCTACTTCACGATCCACCAGCAAGGCCAGGTCGCGGCGAACCTCAGGGAAGCGCGACAGTTCGCTGAACTTCGGAAGCCGCCCTTGCATCACCTCAGCCTGCACCAGCTCGAACAAATAGACGGGCTGGTCGATATCCAAGGCCTTGGCAAGCTCCGGATGGAGGGCACCGAGGTAGCCCACAAAACGGCCGTCGCGCTCGATGCGAGCTGTCTGGCCCGGATGCAATGCAGCGTGCTCACCCGGAACGAAGTCAAAACATTCAAGTGCGCCAGCGGCGCCCAGCAGAGCCTCGACATCAGCCTTCACGTCATAGAAGTCCACGCCATCGCGACCATGGGCCCAGCCTTCAGGTAGGCGCGAGCCGCAGACCACGCCAGCAAGCATGACCTCCTGCTTCAGCCCTTCCAGCTGACCGACGAAGCGAAGACCGCTTTCGAACATACGCACACGGGACTGCTGGCGGTTGAGGTTGTGCTGCAGCGCCTTGACCAGGCCCGGCCATAGGGACGAGCGCATCGCCGACATATCAACGGAGATAGGGTTGGCCAAGGTGAGCGGCTTGACGCCGGGGCTGAACAGCTCGAACAACTTGGGATCGATGAAGCTGTAGGTGATGGCTTCCTGGTAGCCGCGCGCGACCAGCAAGCGGCGCAGCGCAGGCAGCTCGACGGCGGACTCGGCATTCGCCTTGGGCGCCAGGCGGGCCTGGGGATAGCGAACCGGCAGGCGATTGTAGCCATAGAGGCGACCCAGCTCCTCGATCAGGTCGACTTCAAGGCTGATGTCGAAGCGGTGACTGGGCACGCCTACGAGCCACTGACCAACACCTTGCGCTGTGACCTCGAGGTCCAAGGCGGTAAGCAGGCGCTCGACTTCAGCCGCGTCCATCTCCATGCCCAGCATCTGCGCGATGCGCTCGGCACGCAGCGTGACAGGTGCAACGCTGGGCAGACTCGCTTCACTCACGCTCTCGATGATGGGGCCAGCTTCGCCGCCAACGATTTCCAGCAGCAAGGCGGTGGCACGCTCCATGGCTTCGCGAGCCAACTGCCAATCCACGCCACGCTCGAAGCGGTGGGAGGAGTCGGTATGCAGGCCATAGGAGCGAGCCTTACCGGCAACTGCGATGGTGTCGAAGAACGCACTTTCCAGGAACAGGTCACGGGTTTTTGCGCTGACACCGCTGTGTTCGCCACCCATGACGCCAGCAATTGCCAGGGCGCGCTGATGGTCGGCGATCACCAGGGTATCGGCACGCAGACTGACTTCCTGGCCGTCCAACAAGACGAGCTTCTCGCCCTCCTCAGCCATGCGCACACGGATGCCGCCGTTGATTTCGGCGAGATCGAACGCGTGCATCGGCTGGCCGAGCTCGAGCATTACGTAGTTCGTGATGTCGACCGCTGCGTCGATGCTGCGCACATCGGCGCGACGTAGGCGCTCGACCATCCACAGCGGCGTCGGCTTGGACAGGTCTACATTGCGAATGACTCGACCAAGATAGCGCGGGCACGCAGCCGGCGCAGTCACTTCGACAGGGCGAACCTCGTCATGACTGGGTGCGACGGCATCGACTTTCAGGCGGGCAACAGGGGTGGCATAGAGCGCACCGACTTCTCGGGCCAGGCCGGAGAGACTCAAGCAATCGCCGCGATTGGGAGTCAGACCCAGCTCGATGATCACGTCATCGAGGCCCAGATAAGCGCGAATGTCCTGACCTACCGGCGCGTCGGCCGCCAGCTCCATAAGGCCATCGTGGTCGTCGCTGATCTGCAGCTCGGAAGCTGAGCACAGCATGCCGCTGGACTCGACCCCGCGGAGCTTCGCCTTCTTGATCTTGAAATCACCGGGCAACTCGGCGCCGATCATTGCAAACGGAATCTTCAAGCCAGGGCGCACGTTGGGTGCACCACACACTACCTGGAACGATTCCGCACCATTGCTGACCTGGCAGACGCGCAGTTTGTCGGCGTCGGGATGCTGCTCCATGCTGAGCACCTCACCCACTACCACGCCGCTGAACACGCCAGCGACCGGCGTAACGCTGTCCACTTCGAGGCCAGCCATCGACAAACGAGCAACCAGCTCGTCGCGGGAAACCTGCGGGCTTACCCAGCTCCGCAGCCATTGTTCACTGAATTTCATCCTGCTCTCCTAAGGGATTCGTTTCTGACGTGACGACCTAGCGGAATTGCGCGAGGAAGCGCAGGTCGTTGTCGAAGAACAGGCGCAAATCGTTGACGCCATAACGCAGCATGGCCAAGCGTTCCACGCCCATCCCGAAGGCGAAGCCCTGGTATTTCTCCGGATCGATGCCGGACATGCGCAGTACGTTCGGGTGCACCATGCCGCAGCCCATCACTTCCAGCCAGCCGGTCTGCTTGCACACGCGGCAGCCTTTGCCGCTGCACATCACGCACGACATGTCGACTTCGGCGGATGGCTCGGTGAAGGGGAAGAAGGATGGACGGAAGCGCACGCCAAGGTCCTTTTCGAAAAAGACGCGCAGGAACTCTTCGATGGTGCCCTTGAGGTCGGCGAAACTGATGCCCTCGTCGACCAGCAGGCCTTCGACCTGATGGAACATCGGCGAGTGGGTGATATCGGAGTCGCAGCGATAGACGCGGCCTGGACAGACGATGCGGATCGGGGGCTGCTGCGACTCCATGGTGCGTACCTGGACCGGCGAGGTATGGGTGCGCAGCAACATGTTCGCATTGAAATAGAAGGTATCGTGCATTGCCCGGGCTGGGTGATGGCCGGGAATGTTGAGCGCTTCGAAGTTGTGGTAGTCGTCTTCGACCTCCGGGCCCTCGGCGATGCCGTAACCAATACGGGTGAAGAACTGCTCCACACGCTCCAGCGTGCGCGTGACCGGATGCAAGCCACCCGAGGATTGGCCTCGCCCGGGCAGGGTCACATCAATGCGCTCTGCCGCGAGCTTGGCACTAAGTGCTGCCTGCTCAAGCGACTCTTTGCGGCTGTTCAAGGCATCCTGAACGCGCTCCTTGGCCGCATTAATCAAGGCGCCGACTTTCGGACGCTCTTCGGCCGGCAGGTCGCCCAAGGTCTTCATCACCTGGGTCAACTCGCCCTTCTTGCCAAGGTAGTGAACGCGAATCTGCTCCAGGGCATTCACGTCTTCAGCTTGTTGCACGGCCTCAAGCGCTTGCGAGACCAGCGCATCCAGATTTTCCATGTACAGACTCCAGATACGAAATAGGGGAAGAGCGCAAGGCCCTTCCCCTATCGGTGACGTTCAGCACCGGGCGAACCCGGGATTGTCGGGGACTTAAGCCAGGACGGCCTTAGCTTTCTCGACAATCGCAGCAAACGCCGCTTTTTCGTTCACTGCCAGGTCGGCCAGAACCTTACGGTCGATCTCGATGGCAGCTTTTTTCAGGCCAGCGATCAGGCGGCTGTAGGACAGACCGTTCTGACGAGCACCAGCGTTGATACGAGCGATCCACAGAGCGCGGAACTGACGCTTCTTCTGACGGCGGTCGCGGTAGGCATATTGGCCAGCCTTGATTACCGCCTGCTTGGCAACACGGAACACGCGCGAGCGAGCACCGTAGTAGCCTTTGGCGAGTTTCAGAATCTTTTTGTGACGCTTGCGAGCGATGACGCCGCGCTTAACACGAGCCATGAGTAATTTCCTCTAGAATCTTGACCGATTAACGAACGCGCAGCATGCGCTCCACTTTTGCAACGTCGGACGGGTGCACCAGGGTGCTACCACGCAGCTGACGCTTACGCTTGGTGGTCATCTTGGTCAGGATGTGGCTCTTGAAAGCGTGCTTGTGCTTGAAGCCGGAAGCAGTTTTCAGAAAACGCTTCGCAGCACCACTCTTGGTTTTCATCTTTGGCATGTTCGGATACTCCGCATTCAGTCAATACACATAACCGCAAGGCCTGCCAGTGCCCTGGGGGTTATTTTCGCTTTTTGGGGGCGATGACCATCATCAGCTGGCGTCCTTCCAGCTTAGGATGCTGTTCAACGGTGCCGTATTCGGCAAGGTCAGCTTCGACCCGCTTCAACAGCTCCATGCCCAGCTCCTGGTGGGCCATCTCACGACCGCGGAATCGCAAGGATACCTTGGCCTTGTCCCCGTCACTTAGGAAACGTACCAGGTTGCGTAGTTTTACCTGGTAATCCCCTTCTTCCGTCCCTGGACGAAACTTGATTTCTTTTACCTGAATCTGCTTCTGGTTCTTCTTCGCGGCCGCAACCTGCTTCTTCTTCTCGAAGATATGCTTGCCGTAATCCATGATCCGGCAGACAGGCGGTACGGCATCGGCGGAGATTTCCACCAGATCCAGCTTTGCTTCTTCAGCGACACGCAGCGCTTCATCAATCGAGACGATGCCAATCTGCTCGCCGTCAGCACCAATTAACCGAACCTCGCGTGCCGAGATATTCTCGTTGATCGGGGCTTTCGGTGCAGTTCGTTTGTCCTGTCTCATTTCACGCTTAATAGTGATTACTCCAATTCTTGGCGACCACGCCGGGAAACCGCTTGCGCGAGCGACACCGCGAACTGGTCCAAGGGCATGGACCCAAGATCAATGCCTTCACGGGTGCGCACTGCAACGGATCGTGTCTCAACCTCCCGATCTCCGATAACCAAGAGATAGGGAACCTTGAGCAAGGTATGCTCGCGGATTTTAAAGCCGATCTTTTCGTTTCTCAAGTCGGACTTGGCACGAAACCCGCTTTGATTCAGGGTTTTTTCCACTTCCAGGGCAAAATCGGCCTGCTTGTCGGTGATATTCATCACCACTGCCTGGGTTGGCGCCAGCCATGCCGGGAACGCCCCGGCGTAGTTCTCGATCAGCATGCCGATAAAGCGCTCGAAGGAGCCAAGAATGGCACGATGCAGCATCACAGGGCGCTTGCGGCTGTTGTCTTCCGCGATATAGGCGGCATCCAGACGCTCCGGCAGGTTCGGATCGTACTGCAGGGTACCGCACTGCCAGTTACGACCCAGGCAATCTTTCAGGGTGAACTCAATCTTCGGTCCATAGAATGCACCCTCGCCCGGCTGATATTCCCAAGCGAGACCGGACTCATTCAGCGCATCGGCCAAGGCGCTTTCAGCACGATCCCAAAGCTCGTCGGAACCCACCCGCTTAACCGGACGAGTCGACAGCTTCATCGAAATATCAGTGAAGCCGAAGTCGCCATACACCTGCAGGGTCAGCTTGATGAAATCGGCAGCCTCCTGCTTGACCTGATCTTCGGTACAGAAGATGTGGGCGTCATCCTGGGTAAATCCACGCACGCGCATGATGCCGTGCAGAGCACCGGACGGCTCGTTGCGATGACAGGCGCCGAACTCAGCCAGGCGCAGCGGCAGGTCGCGGTAGGACTTGAGCCCCTGATTGAAGATCTGCACGTGGCACGGGCAGTTCATGGGCTTCACCGCGTAGTCGCGATTCTCGGACGAGGTAGTGAACATGTTCTCGGCATAATTCGACCAATGCCCGGACTTTTCCCAGAGAATACGATCGACCACCTGCGGAGTGCGCACCTCGACGTAGCCATTCTCGCGCTGCACCTGGCGCATGTACTGCTCCAGCACCTGATACACAGTCCAACCGCTCGGGTGCCAGAACACCATGCCCGGCGCCTCTTCCTGCAGGTGGAACAGATCCAACTGCTTGCCGATGCGCCGGTGATCACGCTTCTCAGCCTCCTCAATACGCTGAACGTAAGCAGCCAGCTGCTTCTTATCCGCCCAGGCAGTACCGTAGATCCGCTGCAGCTGTTCGTTCTTGGAGTCACCGCGCCAGTAGGCACCGGAGATCTTGGTCAGCTTGAATGCTTTGAGGAAACGAGTATTAGGCACGTGCGGGCCACGACACATGTCCACATATTCCTCATGGAAATACAGCCCCATGGCCGACTCATCCGGCATGTCATCGACCAGGCGCAACTTGTATTCCTCACCGCGATCCTTGAACACCTCAATGACCTCGGCACGAGGCGTCATTTTCTTGATGACGTCGTAATCCTTCTCGATCAGCTCCTGCATGCGCTTCTCGATCGCAGCCATGTCTTCAGGCGTAAAGGGACGCTCGTAGGAGATGTCGTAATAAAAGCCCTCTTCAATAACAGGGCCGATCACCATCTTGGCAGTCGGATAGAGCTGCTTGACCGCATGACCAATCAGGTGAGCGCAGGAGTGGCGAATGATCTCCAACCCCTCCTCATCCTTGGGCGTGATGATCTGCAGCACGGCATCCGTATCGATCAGATCACAAGCATCAACCAGCTTGCCATTGACTTTGCCAGCCAATGTGGCCTTGGCCAGCCCCGCACCGATGGACTGGGCCACCTCAAGCACGGAAACGGACTTATCGAACACACGCTGACTGCCGTCGGGAAGAGTAATGATGGGCATGGCGCCTCCTCTCCTAGTGGTGACCTCTACCAAAGGCCACATGGGTTGGGATGAGCCAGTAAGCGATCCGGAGGTATACCCGCCATACAGTGGCAGGAGCCCTTGAGGCCAACCAGAACCGAACCAGAGTCACTGGAGGTAATAAGGATGCGGGATGCTTCCAGAAAGCCACGCCCCTGACAAGCGCCCAATAAAAAAGGGTCACATGAGTGACCTTTTTATCGAATTTGATAGGCACAATTGGACTCGAACCAACGACCCCTACCATGTCAAGGTGACTGCCGGAAGCACCTAAATGCTTGATACCAAAGGAAAAATGGTAATTCTAAGGCACCACGAAAGCACGCAGTCTACCACAATAGAATCAATAACTTAGCGTTGTATTTTCATACAGTAGTCGGCCTGCGCACGAGACATCACTCCGATACCCCCTGGCAGATGCCACCATCTCCTCTTCAAAACCCATCTGCTGCCGGTCGACGTTTACCCCAAGTCAAGCCCCGAATCTAACAGGCTCGAGCGCAGGGCAAATGCATCCCTTCTCATCTCCTCATAACGAGGATCAGCCCGCCAGTAAGATTGGAATCGCCATTTATTTCTGGTTGACCTCAGCCCCTGCCGATTTTGAAAGCGACCAAACAATCAAAAGGGATCCGATTAACCGCTCGCTTCTGCCTTATAAGCTGCTGCGAGTGCCATGCAACGGGCATTTTCCGAATTACAAGGCGCATCTCCTCTGTGCTCCCCTGCAAATGCCGGAGCGCTATTCGCAGATTCGACCGCGCGAACAACGTGACCATCTGCGCCGCAATCTTGCCCCCACGCTCACCTTCACGTAACCGAACTGCCCCTAGATCACTTAGATGCTCGACCTTCGCCTGCCCCCAGGCTTTTGTTCGCGGCCAACACCGCCGAATCATAGTTGCGACTCATGAGGACCGATCTTTCCGCATGTGCTCGCCTCGCAAGTAGGCGACCCAGTACACGCCGGCTACTAACAAAGTGCCACCAACTACATTGCCCGCGGTCACCGCGAGAATGTTCTTACCGACTCCGGCGATCGACACCTCGTCGTGTGCATCCACTGCGAGCCCGAACGGCAGAAAGAACCAGTTCGCGATTGAATGCTCGAAGCCGATGGCCACGAAGGCAGTGACAGGGAAGAGGATTGCCAGGATCTGACCATCGCCGAGATGGTTGCCGAGGCCGAATGCAGCAAGCCCACCGTCCTGCGGGTTCTCGATGAGTTCAACATCGAGCGTGGCACACGCATGGCGATGGAGGCCTGATCATGGCCAAGGACCAGCAGCAACGCTCTGCCGAAACGGCGAAAGACGCAAAGAGCTCGAAGAGAAGGAGTTGTGCCATCGGGTGCGGCCCAGCACCAGGGCGAAGCTGGAGGAGCTGATGGCCTGGCACGGCATCACCGAGATCAGCGAAGCGGTCCAGTTACTGATCATGAATACCCACGCACTAGGGTCAGCAGGCTCGGCTTCGGCCCTCGCTGTCCCGCGCCACAATTTCACGACCCGCGAATACGTGGCGCTGGAACTTTACGCAGAAGGCACGCGAATCGCCGGCAAGCGCGACCGAGAAGACGCATAGAGGGCAGGCATCAACCGTCGTCACGGCCCTCGCATTTCACCTCTTTCTTGTATTCGTCACGCTTTGCTTCGACCTTTACCCGGCACGGACCGTCCCAGTACTCGTCCTTCCATTCACCCCGGGCCCAGGTCCTGCCACGCCCATCCGGGCATTTAACTTCCAGCTTGTAGTCGCCCTTGTCAGAGACCTCTTTGACGCGACACGGGCCGTCCCGGTACTCGTCTTCCCACTTGTCATCGCGATCACCCGCGATAGCCAAGCCAGCAACGGAAGCGAACATCAGAAACGCGCCCACGAAAGGCTTTATGCCCATCACGCACCCTCAACAACAAGCCTCGATGAAAGCCCCGCATCAGCTGAGGGGCGCCAGATATCGCTAAGACACTGGCGCGATCGCTTTTGCTCAACGGCGGCTACGCGGCTTGTCGTAAGGTCGCCCGTCCCATCCCACCGACCCGCCAGCCGCACAAGCGGCATGGCATCGCTCGACATGGAGAAAGCATGACCACATACGGATTCGTGCGCAGCAGCATAGAAGCCGCCAGCGTGGCCTAGCACCCGCTGGGGTGGCGTGCCAAGTGGTTCGCCGAGATCGAGCCCTTCCGTTCCTCCGTCCTCGCCCACCGCTGGCCGGATGCCCCAACCTGGGCGACATGACCAAGATCGCCCGCCAGGTGCTGGTGGGCAGTATTCCGGCGCCGGATGTCCTAGTCGGCGGCACGCCCTGCCAAGCCTTCAGCGTGGCCGGCATGCACGAAGGCCTGGCCGACCCGCGCGGCGCCCTCACCATCAAGTACGTGGAGCTCGCAGATGCAGCTGACCTTGTTAGAGCCAGAGCGGGTAAGCCCCCCCCATCATCGTCTGGGAGAACGTCCCCGGCGTCCTCTCCGACAAAGGCAACTCGTTCGGCTGCTTCCTCGGTGCCCTGGTGGGCGAATCCGATGCGCTCCAGCCGGCAGGGGGCAAATGGGCGGGCGCTGGTTGTGCGTATGGATCCACGCGAACAGCCGCATGGCAGATGCTGGATGCTGGATGCTGGATGCTGGATGCTGGATGCCCAACATTTCGGCCTGGCCCAACGACGCCGCCGCGTGTTCGTTGTCGCAAGTGCTCGAGTTGGATTCGATCCCTGCGCGGTACTTTTTGAGCTTGAAGGCTCTCGCCGGGATAGCCCGCCGAGACGGCCGGCGGAGCAGGCACTTCATCCTACCCTCACGGCTCAGGGGGGCGGCGCTCTCGATGACCGAGAGGCATATGTACTGGACGCCGAAGGGCGTCAGACGCACAACACCCCGCGAGTGGGAGCGCTGCCAAGGCCTCCCTGACGACTACACCCTACCCCCTGGCGCAGCAAGCCTACGGAGGAATGCCCGGACGGCCCGCGCCACAAGCGTTATTGGCAACAGCAAGGCTATTCCAGCGGTGCGTTGGATTGGCCGGCGGATCCAGCGGCAACTCGACTGCTAGTCGCCGGCGTCAAGCCCTCTACTGCCGCCTCCTGTCAACGAATGCTCGTAGTGCTCTTTGAAAGTCTCTGCGGCCACAATCGCAGCGCTTTGGAGCTCCCAATAATCGAGCCGCACATCTTCGTCACTGAGATCGGGCCCAGAGCTGAGAAAATCCCCAACTGCGTTGAACGTTTTGGCAGCCTCGCGTGCGAGTTGCTCAGCTTTCTGCCAGTAGTTTTCACCCGCCATGCTCGGTCCTCCGGGAATTGGGCTCAAAGAGTTAGGCACAGCAGAGTGCCGTGCGCCACCCTCCCCGGCCTCTCTGGTCGGGGAGGTCGTCGCGCACACTACTCCGAACACATCCTGGCGTGCTCGTCGGCCCAACGGTGAAGTACGTCTTCCGGGATGCAGTGAGGCGATTCCACTCGCGCCTTGAGCTTCTCAGCGAATGAGATCGCCGATGCTTGATCCTTGAACGACACTGCCATCCCGCAGGCTTCCACTTGCCATACATCTCGTCCTTGGTCTGTGAGTCGCTGAACCGCTATGTCCATGGACATCCTTCCAAGTGAAAGGCCAATCAGCCTCATGAGCACCACCAAACGGCGGGCAAAAAAAAGCCAACCACTCGGGCTGGCCAACTAACAAAGTATAAGCGCCTTTAAGCACTGGGGTACCGTGTCGCAGGATCAGGCTAGGCCTGAAATGTGACCGTTTGTGACGCCACTCGCGCCCTGGTGATCACCAGAACGGAGATAACTAACAAGGTGACCTATGCGCACGCATCCAAGTGCCCGATCTGCTGCACCGCCCAGTCCGGCGCCGATCTGATCGCAGCTGGCGCCGGGGTGGATTTCGATGCCGCTCAGCATTACCTGGGTTTTTCCTGCATTGGCAGGTTCACCGGCGCCGGCGGCCAGGTGAAGGCCACACCACCTGGAAAAAGTTGCAACTGGACACTGGGTGGCTTGTTCCAGATGCACGAACTGGAAGGGATTACCGAGGACGGCGAGCGCCACCCGCTCTTCGAACCTGCGTCTCCGACCGAAGCGCAGGCACACCAGAAGACCAAGTCACGACCCGAATCATCCTCTGCCGGAGCTCAGGGCGCCCGGCCCCTTGCGGCTGCCTCCGCTGCATCCCCGCTCCACCCAAGTTCTGATCCATCCCTTACTCCCCACAGCTTGGCGTTACCGCCAGGGAGGGCAAACCATGACCGAACGAGCACCACGCCTTGGTGGACTTCCAGCAGCACCAGCAACAGCTTTGGGTTGTCCTGGAAGAGAATCACGAGAAGTGACTGGCCGCGAAAACCCAGTTACTCGCTGAACGTGAGGCTCTGATAGCCAAGTTCGTGAATGCCGCATGTGCAGAAAGCGTAGGACCGCGAATGCGAAAGGCAGTCGAAGCAGCCCTCGCCAACCACCGCGAACAGCACTGCCCTGCCCGACCAGCATCCTTGCCCGATGCACTCGGTCGGGAGGGCAGCGAGGGATCAGTGAAGCACAGCGCTGCTTAACCGGCACTGCAGCACATTGCTCCATCCCCACACGTCAACCGGAACACCCCTCGCGCGCTGCGCTGGGCGGCGAGGTATTGTCTATAGCACGAGTGATTGCCCAGATGACCGTTCAGTTGCCATGCCTCATGGAGGTCGGCGAATACAGGAAGCTGCGCTATGCCGGCGGGAAGCCCAGCCTGCAGCAACTCACGAAATGGGTCGAGAACGGAACCGTGGTCGGCGAGACCAAAGGCGATATGTACTTTGTGGACCTGCAGACTGAGCTAACCGGATCCAGTGATTCCCTGCTGGCCAAGATGCTGGAGTTTGGCTGACGGCTCCGCACCGCAAACGCACCAGCAAAAACCGCAGCCTGCCGAACAACCTGTACCCTAACGGGGAAGTACTGGCAGTACCGCAACCCCATCCCAGGCAAGAAGACCAACATCAACAAGCTCGCCTGGGCGGCCAACGCCAAATTGGCCCCGCTCATGGCTGAGGACGGCACCCTGCTTGCCTTGCTGACTGGCGAGAAGACCCCAACTGTCGATCACCTGCTGGGCCGGTTCGAAGAGGAATGGCTGCCGCCCCGCAGCTATTCCGAGCGCACCCTGCCGGAAATCAAGTTCAAGTTGGCCAGGTACCGGGCCGACGTCGGGACGCGAATGGTTGACCAACTGGACGTGCTGGCCGTAGCCGAGTACCTGGACCAGTTCAGCAACAACGCCTACACGAAGCACCGGGGCCTGATGGTGCAGGTGTTCGCCTTCGCCGTCGCCGTCGCCAAGGGCCTGGCTGAGCGCAACGTCGCAGAGCTGACCCTGGTGAAGGTCGAGGCCGAGAAGAAACGCCAACGCCATACCAAGGAAGGTCTGGACGCCATCCTGACCTATGAGTGGACTCCGGAGTGGCTGCGGCGGGGAATCCGGCTTGCACTGGTGAGCCTGCAGCGGAGGGAGGACATCGCGACCCGAGAGAAGGCCGCGGTCGACCTGGAGAAGAACACCATCCGCGTCTCCCCGGGCAAAACCCAGAACTATGACAACCCGGTGCATCTGGAGATCGTCATGGGTGAAGCGCTGCGTGCCGTCGTAAAGGAGAGCCTGGCCTCGCCGGTCGTCTGCCCCCGCCTGATCCACTACTCGCCCAAGGCCCGTAAGCGGGAGCAGCTGGACGCGAAGCGGCACTGGAACGCAGTGACCGAGGATTAACTGCCGAAGGCCTTCAGCAAGACTCGGGACGATTCAGAAGCCTATAAGGCGATGCCGAAGGACGAGCGACCAACCTTTCACGAGATCTGGGCGCTGGATGCCTGGCTGTATGAGCAGCAGGGCTGTCTGCAGGAATACATCCAGGCGCTGATGGGCCATGCTGACGTGAGGATGACTGAGCACTATCAGGCCGGTCACGAAGGGAAGGAGGTGCAATACCTGACGGTGGGCGCAGACCTGAAGCTATAGGCTCGATAGTCATTTTCCCAAAATTTTCCCAAAACAAAAAAGGCGACCCTTTCGGATCGCCTTCTAAGCCCCGCGTGACGCGGGTTCGATTTGGTAGGCACAATTGGACTCGAACCAACGACCCCCACCATGTCAAGGTGGTGCTCTAACCAACTGAGCTATGTGCCTTCGATGGGTGCGCATTCTACGGACTTACTTTTCTCTGTCAACACCTTTTTTCGCTAACTCTCTGAAAAAGTGGATTTTTTACTGTTCACCGCTCCGTTAAATATTTTGCACAGAGACTAGCCGACCCGACTCAACTCAGGTAGCATCATCCCATCTGTAAAAAATAAAAAACAGAGATTCCATTATGACGCACACTCCCTACCCCCAATCCTATTACGCCTTTTCGGCCAACCCCGTCCCGGCTCGCCCGGAACTCAAGGGTGAGACCGAGACTGATGTCTGTATCGTAGGGGCTGGATATACCGGTCTCTCTACCGCACTGTTCCTTCTGGAGAATGGTTTCAAGGTCACCATCCTGGAAGCGGCCAAGGTGGGCTTTGGCGCGTCCGGTCGTAACGGTGGCCAGATCGTCAACAGCTACAGCCGCGATATCGACGTGATCGAGCGCACCTCCAACGCCAAGCACGCCCAACTGATGGGCCAGATGGCATTTGAAGGCGGGCGCATCATTCGAGAGCGCATCGCCAAGTACAACATCCAGTGCGATCTGAAGGACGGCGGCGTTTTCGCTGCGTTCACCAAGAAGCAGATGGAGCACCTCGAGTCGCAGAAGAAGCTCTGGGAACGCTACGGCCACACCCAGCTCGAGATGATGGACGCCAAGCGCATCCGTGAAGTGGCGGCGACCGACAACTATATCGGCGGCATGCTAGACATGAGCGGCGGCCATATCCACCCGCTGAACCTTGCCCTTGGCGAAGCCGCTGCCGTGGAATCCCTGGGCGGAATCATCCACGAGCAGAGCCCGGCCGTTCGTATCGAGCGCGGCGCGAACCCTGTCGTGCAAACACCGCAAGGTCGAGTGAAGGCCAAGTTCGTGGTGGTAGCCGGTAACGCCTACATGGGCAACCTGATCCCAGAACTCGCAGCCAAATCGATGCCGTGCGGCACTCAGGTGATTACCACCGAGCCGCTGTCCGAGGAGATGGCCAAGTCACTTCTACCGCAAGATTACTGCGTAGAGGACTGCAACTATCTGCTGGACTACTACCGCCTCTCTGGCGACAAGCGCCTGATCTATGGCGGCGGCGTCGTCTATGGCGCGCGTGACCCGGCAAACATCGAAGCGATCATTCGTCCGAAGATGCTCAAGACCTTCCCGCAGCTGAAGAACGTGAAGATAGACTTCGCCTGGACCGGCAACTTCCTGCTGACCCTGTCGCGCCTGCCACAGGTTGGCCGGATTGGCGACAACATCTATTACTCCCAGGGCTGCAGCGGCCATGGCGTGACCTACACCCACGTAGCGGGCAAGGTCATCGCGGAAACCCTGCGCGGCCAGGCCGAGCGATTCGATGCATTCGCAAGCCTTCCGCACTATCCGTTCCCGGGCGGCCAGGTTTTCCGCGTACCGTTCACGGCACTGGGCGCTTGGTACTACAGCCTGCGCGACAAGCTGGGCGTCTGACCCCCAATGCAATACGTCAACGGCGCCCTGAGGCGCCGTTTTCATTTACCCAATCAAGGCATCTGCCGCCGTGCAATGCTGGCCGTTTCAGCCTGCCCTGCGGCATCCAATTCCTCGGCTCCTTTCAACCAGCGCCCGCGCTCAACCGCAGCGGGCAACTGGTCTGGGGATTGCAGCAACACAGCCCATCGGCTAGCAGCGTCCCATCCGGCCTCGAACTCACCAAACCCCATTTGCATGCGACGTTGATGTCCACTACGCAGCAGCAGCGTCCGATTTTCCAGGTCATAGCCCACCAGCAAAGCGAAACGCCAGCTGGGCAGCAAACCATAGCCCTGCTTCAGGTACACCATAACGGGATTACCCGCCGCAACCTGCTCAAGCAGATCGTCGAGCCCACTACCGAGCGGATAGACCAGCAGGCCATGCCGACGTGCGACATCCTCGATGCTGCGTTGCAGGCTCTCCTCCTGCTGCGGCAGGCGCAATTCCGATTCGAGCAGTCCAGGCGTGACGACCTCGCCTTGCTGGGTCAGCAAGGCAGCGAGCGCAGCAGGCGCACTCTGGTAGGCGTTCTGGGCGAAGAAAGGAACGCCGCTCAGCTCGACAGCCTCGGGCAGGGCACTGACTCTGGGAGAGCGTGAATGCTCTGCGCATGCGCCCAGGAAGACGAGACTGCAGGCAACGGCGATTGGCTTGATGAGGCGGCGGGGTAAAGGCACGGCATCACTCTGATTACGACAGGATTGAATGACCGGCGATCATACTGCCGCCGATCTTCTCGGTATATCGTCCAGGCTTGGCAATACCGCCTGGACGGTTACCAAAGCGCGAAAGCCTGCAACACCCGCCCCGTAGATCTCATGAAACTGTTAGCCGAAACCCTCCTGAAACGGGTCACTCGTTCATTTCAGCGACAATTACTTAGTTTTTAACGACGCGCTGTGACTTATCGGTTTCGTTCGGTCATCCACATTCATGACGGTGTCATAAAGCCCTATGGGCTCCTCCGTCACCTTCATTGGGCACAATATGGAGAGACCAATCCCATGAACGCACCTCTGCGATTCAACGAAGCACTGATCATTACAGGCCGCGCCTTCAAGCCATTCCAATGCGTTGCCTGGGCCCCCCAGGACGGCACCGGCGAGCTGAGCATCAGCGTCATCGATCGCACCAGCACTCGTCTGCTGGGTCGCTCGAAGATTCCGAGCAGCACCTATTCCGACCCTGAGCAACTGGCCATTGTCCTGCTGCAATCCCGCGAAGAACTAAGCAGCAAAGGTTACAGCCTCGACCCCTGGAGCATGCCGGAGTAAAACTCCCGCTCCGTGCCCAATGAGCGGCGGGCAGCATCAGTTGCCCGCCGCGATGTTCCCGTTCTCCCGCCCCTGCAGCCTTTGCTGCGCATTGGCCACTTGGCAAGATCTGTGCGGTCATTGTCATTGTTGCCACCCTCCCGACCGATCAAACTGGCATCACCTTCAACCGGGGAAGATGCCCATGGAAACCGTTCGCCAGATCGCCTGCCTGGTGTTTGCCGATGCGATGAGCCTGGATATCACGGGCCCACTGCAGGTTTTTGCCTCAGCCAACGCGGAACGCCAGCGACAAGGGCTGCCTTCCTGCTACGAGATTCACCTGCTCGGCAATGAGGCCGGTCCGATTACCCTTTCTGCCGGCTTCGCACTGGTCGCAGACCAATCCTGGCACCAAGTGTCAGCAGCTGACTTCGACACCCTGCTGGTTCCCGGCGGCGCCGGAGTGGAAGCCATGCGCAAGAATGAGGCGCTACTCGACTGGTTGCGCCATGCCGAACCCAGGGTTCGTCGGCTCGGGTCGATCTGCTCGGGCGCATTGATCCTCGCAGCCGCAGGACTTCTGGACGGGCGCCCTGCCACGACTCACTGGGCCGATGTTCCAGCGCTTCAAGCACATCCCGGGATCATTCTCCAGGGTGAGCGCCTGCATACCTTCGATGCCAGCGGCCAGGATGGTGATGCCCACGTTTTCACCTCTGCCGGCGTCACGGCCGGAATCGACCTGGCCCTGGCCCTGATCGAGTCGGATCTGGGACGTACGATGGCTCTGGCAGTGGCCCGCCGACTGGTGCTGTTCCTGCGTCGTCCGGGCGGCCAGGCACAGTTCAGCGCCTTGCTCACTCCAGAGCCTTGCCGGACTCCCAAACTGGCGGCGCTGCTCGATTGGATCCCCGCCCACTTGGGCGACGATCTCTCACTCGACGCACTGGCCAGCCAAGCCGGCATGTCCCCCCGCAGCCTGTCACGCGCCTTTGTGCAGGAACTAGGAGTAGGGCCCGGCAAATATGTCGAGCGAGTACGACTCGAAGCCGCTCGCGCGCTCCTGCAGGACGCGCAGGCCTCCATCGGCACCGTTGCGCGACTGACCGGCTTCGGCCATCCGGAGAACCTGCGCCGCAGCTTTCACAAATACTTGTCCGTGAGCCCGCAGGAATACGCGGAGCGATTCGGACGCACCACAAGCCATTGAGGGAATTGCCATGCTGGAGCTTCGCCCTGGCTGCGAATGTTGCGACCGCGACCTTCCACCCGACTCGCCGGACGCTCTGATCTGCTCGTTCGAATGCACCTTCTGCCGCGACTGCGCCGGCCAGCGCCTGCACGGAATCTGCCCGAACTGCGGAGGAGAGCTGGTGAGACGCCCGATCCGTCCCGCCGGAAAACTGGATAGGTTCCCCGCCTCGACCGATCGCATCCACAAACCATCTGGCTGTCAGCCCATCGCCTGAGACAAGACGACCATGCTCACCTTCTTGAAGAAGTTCCGGGGCGATGCCATCGCCCCACCCCCTCGCCCCGGCGTGAAGCAGATCGCCATCGCCTGGTTGGGTGGCATACTGGCAATCGCCAGCATCGCCAGCCTCGGCGACATGCTCTCGCTGACATTGTTACTGGGATCATTCGGCGCGTCCTGTGTGCTGGTTTTCGGGTTTCCCGATGTGCCCTTCTCGCAACCGCGTAATATCCTCTTCGGCCACTTGCTCAGCACGCTGACTGGCCTTGCCATTCTCCACAGCCTGGGCCCGCACTGGTGGGCCGTCGCATTGGCCGTGGGCACCGCTATCGCCCTGATGATGGCAACCCGAACAGTGCATCCACCGGCCGGCTCCAATCCAGTGATCGTGTTCCTGCTGCAACCCGGCTGGGACTTTGTTCTGTACCCCACACTGACCGGCGCGCTGCTGCTGGTGGCCGTGGCACTTCTCTTCAACAACGCGACACGTGAAAGTCGCTACCCGAAATATTGGTAAGCCTGAGAATCAAGGACGAATCATGCTGCTCGGCAACCCCCCATCCGATTATTGTTCGCCGCCCAGGCGCTTTACTGGAGTTGCGCCATGATCGGCGTAACCCTTAAGGCACTGGTCGGCCTGCAACTAGCCCCGCTTAACGCCCTCGCAATCCTGCCGCTAGGCCTGCTGGTACGCGGCAACCTGCTGGCTGCTCAACCGCTGTCGTTGTTCATGCAACGCCACGGCCGCAGACCGGGCCTGATGATCGGCGCCACATGCGGCATCGCAGGCGGGCCGCACAGCGCGCTCGGGGTCTGGCTGGGTGATTTCCCGCTGTTCTGCCTCGGCGCCCTACCCATCGGAGCCCACCAGGCTTCGGCCATGTATTACCGCTTTGCCGCACTCGAAGCAGTGGACAAATGAAAAAGGCGACCCATGGGTCGCCTTTCTCAGTGCGATCACGCCTTAGTAGTAGGCGTTCTCGCGATTGCTGTGGTCAGTGACGTCCCGCACGCCCTTCAACTCGGGAATTCGCTCCATCAGGGTCTTCTCGACACCGTCCTTCAGCGTCATGTCGACCATGCCGCACCCCTGGCAGCCACCACCGAATTTCAGCACGGCGATGCCTTCTTCGACCACGTCGACCAGGCTCACCTGACCACCATGGCTGGCCAGACCCGGATTGATCTCGGTCTGCAGGTAATAGTTGATGCGCTCATTGAGCGGGCTCTCTTCATTGACCATCGGCACTTTCGCATTCGGAGCCTTGATGGTCAGCTGGCCGCCCATGCGGTCGGTGGCGTAATCGACTATTGCATCCTCCAGGAACGGCTCGCTGACGCCATCGATCCAGGCCGTGAAGGCGGCCAGCGCAAGGGCGCTGTCTTCCGGCTTCTGCTCACCCGGCTTGCAATAGGCAATGCAGGTTTCAGCGTACTGGGTGCCCGGCTGGGTAATGAAGACGCGAATGCCGATGCCCGGGGTGCTCTGCTTCTCCAGCAGATCCGCCAGATAGTCCTGGGCGGCTTGGGTGATGGTGATGGCGCTCATGGAAACTCCTCGCAAACGTAGGCGCAGTGTACGCCAAAGGGCAGCCCAGGATAAAGGCCTACCAAATTAGTAGGAATAATTCGCGTCAAGCCCGGGTTCACAGGTTCTGGTATCGGTTCATGTCCAACACGCCCTTCTCAACCGGCTCGGTCTCCCCGATGTAACGAGAAAGATCGTGGAAGTAGTACCAGAACTGCGGATGCGAACGACGGATGCCCCAGCGCCGCACGATCTGCTCGAACGCCTCCTGGTCCCGCACCTGCTGCAACGCCGCGACAAAATCCGGCACTTCGTCGACCCGGAGATTGAACATGAAATTCGGATAGCTGCTGAGAACGCCCGGATAAACCGTCAACGTATCCAGGCCCGGCTGATAGCGCAGCTCTTCACCTACGATGAAGGCCACATTGCTGTGCGCCCGGTTGCGTAACAGGCTGTAGACCTCGCGCCTGCCATCCGGCAATTCGACGCGAAGCAGGGTCGCCTCGGGCAGCAACTCGATGACCTTCAGCCCCGCCGCTGGCCGGCTGACCAGTTGGCTGAGCGCCTGCTCGGCCTCCTGCAGCAGCGGCGCTACCGTCGGCCTTGAGCAATGTGCGCCAGTGCAGCGGTTAATCGGGTCGGGGCGCGCATTCAGCCCGGCATAACGCTCCATCAAGGTGTCAGCGAACGTCCGTTTCGGGTCACTGCCGGCAAGTGCCAAGCCAGTGGGCGTTTCATGGTCGATGGCCTGGTAGTCCAGCCACATCTTCAGCTTGCCGCTGTTCTGGTACCAATCGTTGAGTATCTTCGCTCGGGCCTCTGCTGGCATCAGACGGAGGAAGTTCACCTCAGCGCCATTGCGGATCAGGTCGAAGTACAAGCGCGTCTGCGCCTGGTGCGAGACATTGCCGAATACGTCGAAATTGACCACCAGCTGGTAATAGGTGCGCTCGAAGAGCGGATAGTCCATCCACCAAAGCGTCTGCGGGACATCCCCAATGAGGCCTTTGCGCACCGAGGCACTGTCGTGCTGGCGGAAGATCGACAGCAACGCATTGTCGTTGCCGGCCCAGATATGCGCCCAACTGGCTGGAGGCGCCTCGGCGTAGGCTTCCATGCGCAGCGCTTCGTATTCATTGCGTTTATCACGGTAGGTGAGCCAGAGGCCCAACAGGTCACCGATCTCGTCGAACTGACCCGGCATCGCCAACAGCGGCGTCGCAGCCTCGCGGTACTCGGCGTCAGTGATGTACAGGTCATGCGCCGGGTCCTGAAACAGGGTCCAGAAGTTGTCGCGGATCACGTCGGTGGCGATCTGCCCCCGGCAAACCGGACCGCGAATAAAGGTGCGTACGAAGTACTCGGCGTTATCCAACATGAACTGATAGCGCGCCCGCGCCGGGATGGCGCGGAACGTTTCGAACGGGTTGGCACGACGTTGTGCGCCGTAGCCGGGCACCTGCTCTGCTACCCAGTCGCCAGAGAGGAACAGCTCCCTGACCCGCACCAGCTTCTGCGCGCTCAGCGGATAAGTAATGTGCGTCTTGTGCACGATCACGCCCTGGATCGGCCAGAGACGGTAATAGAACGCGCTGCCGGGGTCGTCATTGGGCCGACGCGTAGCGATGGGGTCGATTGGCTGGCCACTGGGCGTGCGTGAGCGAACCACTTGGAAAAAGTGGCCAGCCTCCCCGTTCTCGAAGTAGAGATGCGCAAGAAACAGGTGCTCGAACAGCCAGCGCCCCACCAGCGCCTCACGGGCGCCCGGGGCATTCAGCAAAGCCTCCCATTCGGCAACCTGGCGGGCCTCGGCGGCGCTCGGTTGCACGACCGGCTCATCCACTGGCGCCCCCTCGTCCAGCCAGCGCTGCAAGGTCTGGTACTCCGTCCCACTGAGCCCCGTCACCGCGAATGGCATACCCGCTTGGGCATGCTGCTTGGCGTAAGCCTCGAATTCGTCGGGCCGCGGACACTGGTTCTTGCGGCCGATGCTGATATCCAGCCCACCCGGAAGCTTCGCATTGGGCACGAGCGGATGGGACTTGCCCAGCTCCAGCATCCGCGCCATGAGCGCAGCCTGGCCGCCATTGCCCTCCAGCACCGACTGGAAGCCCTTGTGCTTCCAGGCCTCTGCACCATGCGCATCGAAGTAGAGCCGCGTGGTTTCCTGCGCCTTGGTCCGCGCACCATCATAGACCGGTACTTTGCTCGCTCCGCGTGCAGCGCCCTCGGCACTCCCCAAGTTGAGCTGACAGGGAGCGTCGTAGCAGGCGTGGCAGGCCACGCACTTCTGGGTAAAGATCGGCTGGATGTCGCGGCTGTATGACAGCCCCTGTGCCAGGGCGGGAAGGCTCGGCAGCATGAGCAAGACGAACACGATATCCAGCTTTCGCAGCGACATGACCCGATCCCTGAAACCCAAACCGTGGATTCTACTGGCTTGCGGGGCATCTCGGTGAACCTGAACATCCCGCAACATGAGCGGAATTCATGAAAACAGCGAACAAGCTAAAAAATACTAAGGTTTTGTTATCATCGCTGCCTTTGTTTCAACCACTCTCAGGTAGTCCCCATGTCCGACCGCACCGCCCGCCAGCAAGCCCTGCAACAGGCGCTGACCCAGCGCATCCTGATCCTCGACGGCGGCATGGGCACCATGATCCAGAGCTACAAACTGGACGAAGCGGACTACCGCGGCCAGCGTTTCGCTGATTGGCCGAGCGATGTCAAAGGCAACAACGATCTGCTGCTGCTGAGCCGCCCGGATGTCATCCAGGCCATCGAGAAGGCCTACCTTGATGCTGGCGCCGACATCCTGGAAACCAACACCTTCAACGCCACCCGCGTCTCCCAGGCCGACTACGGCATGGAAGAACTGGTGTACGAGCTCAACGTGGAGGGTGCGCGCCTGGCCCGCCAGGTAGCCGATGCCAAGACCCTGGAGACCCCGGACAAGCCGCGCTTCGTCGCCGGCGTGCTCGGCCCGACCAGCCGCACCTGCTCCATCTCCCCGGACGTGAACAACCCCGGCTACCGCAACGTCACCTTCGACGAGCTGGTGGAAAACTACACCGAAGCCACCCGTGGCCTGATCGAGGGCGGTGCGGACCTGATCCTGATCGAGACCATCTTCGACACCCTCAACGCCAAGGCAGCGATCTTCGCCGTGCAGGGCGTGTTCGAAGAGTTGGGCATCGAGCTGCCGATCATGATCTCCGGCACCATCACCGACGCCTCCGGCCGTACTCTGTCCGGGCAGACCACCGAAGCCTTCTGGAACTCGGTGCGCCACGCCAAGCCGATCTCCGTCGGCCTGAACTGCGCCCTTGGCGCCAAGGACCTGCGCCCATACCTGGAGGAGCTGGCCAACAAGGCCGAGACCCACGTCTCCGCTCACCCCAACGCCGGCCTGCCGAACGCCTTCGGCGAGTACGACGAGACGCCGTCGGAAATGGCAGCGGTGGTCGAAGAATTTGCTGCCAGCGGCTTCTTGAACATCGTTGGTGGCTGCTGTGGCACAACCCCGGCACATATTCAGGCGATCGCCGAAGCCGTAGCCAAGTACCCGCCACGCGTGATTCCGGACATTCCGAAGGCGTGCCGACTGTCAGGTCTGGAACCCTTCACCATCGACCGCAACTCGCTGTTCGTGAACGTCGGCGAGCGAACCAACATTACCGGCTCAGCCAAGTTCGCCCGCCTGATCCGCGAGGAAAACTACACCGAGGCCCTGGAAGTGGCGCTGCAACAGGTGGAAGCCGGTGCCCAGGTGATCGACATCAACATGGACGAAGGCATGCTGGATTCGAAGGCGGCCATGGTCACCTTCCTCAACCTGATCGCTGGCGAGCCGGACATCTCCCGCGTGCCGATCATGATCGACTCCTCCAAGTGGGAGGTGATCGAGGCCGGCTTGAAGTGCATCCAAGGCAAGGGCATCGTCAACTCCATCTCCATGAAGGAAGGCGAAGATGCCTTCCGCCATCACGCCCGCCTATGCAAACGCTATGGCGCCGCTGTTGTGGTCATGGCCTTCGACGAGGCCGGCCAGGCCGACACCGCCGCGCGCAAGAAGGAAATCTGCAAGCGCAGCTACGACATCCTGGTCAACGAAGTGGGTTTCTCGCCGGAGGACATCATCTTCGACCCGAACATCTTCGCCGTGGCCACCGGCATCGAGGAACACAACAACTACGCCGTGGACTTCATCGAGGCCTGCGCCTATATCCGTGACGAACTGCCCTACGCGCTCTCCTCCGGCGGCGTATCCAACGTGTCGTTTTCCTTCCGCGGCAACAACCCGGTCCGCGAGGCCATCCACTCGGTTTTCCTCTACCACGCAATCAAGAACGGCCTGACCATGGGCATCGTCAACGCCGGCCAGCTGGAGATCTACGACGAGATCCCGGCAGAGTTGCGCGAGAAGGTCGAGGACGTGGTGCTCAACCGCAACCCCGACTCCACCGAAGCCCTGCTGGCCATCGCCGATAACTACAAGGGTGGCGGTGCGGTAAAGGAAGCTGAAAACGAGGAGTGGCGCAGCTACCCGGTGGGCAAACGCCTGGAGCACGCCCTGGTCAAGGGCATCACCACCTTCATCGTCGAAGACACCGAGGAATGCCGCCAGCAGTGCACGCGTCCCATCGAAGTTATCGAAGGCCCGCTGATGGCCGGCATGAACGTCGTTGGCGACCTGTTCGGCGCGGGCAAGATGTTCCTGCCGCAAGTGGTCAAGTCCGCCCGCGTGATGAAGCAGGCGGTGGCCCACCTGATTCCCTTCATCGAAGCGGAAAAAGGCGACAAGCCGGAAGCCAAGGGCAAGATCCTCATGGCTACGGTCAAGGGCGACGTGCACGACATCGGCAAGAACATCGTCGGCGTGGTGCTCGGCTGCAACGGCTACGACATCGTCGACCTTGGCGTGATGGTCCCGGCGGAGAAGATCCTCCAGACCGCCATCGCCGAGAAGTGCGACATCATTGGCCTCTCCGGCCTGATCACCCCGTCGCTGGACGAGATGGTCCACGTCGCCAAGGAAATGCAGCGCCAGGGCTTCACGCTGCCGCTGATGATCGGCGGCGCCACCACCTCCAAGGCCCACACGGCGGTGAAGATCGACCCGCAGTACAGCAACGATGCCGTGGTCTACGTTACCGACGCCTCGCGTGCAGTCGGCGTGGCCACCCAGTTGCTGTCCAAAGAGCTCAAGGCGGGATTCGTCGAGAAAACCCGCGCTGAATACGTCGAGGTTCGTGAACGCACCGCCAACCGCGCCGCCCGCACCGAGCGATTGGCTTACCCCGACGCACTGGCCAACAAGCCACAGTTCGACTGGGCCAGCTATCGCGCATCCAAGCCGAGCTTCACCGGCGCGCAGATGCTGGAGGACATCGACCTGGCCGTGCTGGCCCAGTACATCGACTGGACGCCCTTCTTCATCTCCTGGGACCTGGCCGGCAAGTACCCACGTATCCTCACCGACGAGGTGGTGGGCGAAGCGGCCACCGCGCTGTTCAACGATGCCCAGGCCATGCTCAAACAGCTGATCAACGGGAAGCAGATCAAGGCCCGCGCGGTATTCGGCTTCTGGCCTGCCAACCAGGTTGACCACGACGACATCGAGGTATACGACGACCACGGTAAAGCCATGGCCAAGCTGCATCACCTGCGCCAGCAGACCATCAAGCCCGACAGCAAACCTAACTTCTGTCTGGCGGACTTCGTGGCACCGAAGGAAAGCGGCATAACCGACTATGTGGGCGGTTTCATCACCACCGCCGGCATCGGTGCCGAGGAGTTGGCCAAGCAGTACGAGGCCAAGGGCGACGACTACAACGCCATCATGGTCAAGGCACTGGCCGACCGCCTGGCTGAGGCCTGCGCCGAATGGCTGCACGAGCGCGTGCGCAAGGAATACTGGGGCTACGCGGCTGACGAGCACCTGGACAACGAGGCGCTGATCAAGGAGCAGTACAAGGGCATCCGCCCGGCTCCCGGCTACCCGGCCTGCCCGGACCACACAGAGAAAGGCACCCTCTTCCGCCTGCTCGACCCGCACAGCACCTCTGGCGTAACGCTCACCGAGCACTACGCGATGTTCCCGGCCGCAGCCGTCAGCGGCTGGTACTTCGCCCACCCGGAAGCGCAGTACTTTGCCGTGGGCAAGATCGAGCGCGACCAAGTGGAGAGCTACAGCAGGCGCAAAGGTCAGGACCAGACCGTCAGCGAGCGCTGGCTGTCGCCGAACCTGGGGTACGAGAGCTGAGGTCCGAACGCTCTCCGGCATGAAGTAGGTTGGCGCAAAACTGCGAAGACCACCGGGCTAGACCTCACGGCCGCGTTTGTTGGGCTTCGTTGCGCTCAGCGCCAACCTACCCCAAAACAAAAGGCTCTGTCCCAGTTAAGTGTTGTCACTGGCTGGCTCCTACAAGGTTTCGCGCGCCTTCGATATGTCACTCCGCCCGACAAGTCCGCCAAGGAGGTGTTGCAGGCTGCTTTCCGAGGAAGGCAGGAAGCCGGCGCCAGACAGTCGATCCGCTCGGATACGCGTCCGCAGTACAGGCAGTCGACGCGACGCACCGGCAGTTGTAGCAGGCGCGCTGATCCTGCAGGTCACGATCCCGCACCTGGCGGATGTGCTGCTGCTCGTGGGTCAACAGGTTGGGTTTGGCACAGCGGCCGCAAATCGGTAAGCGCTCGGCTTGGGGCTCAAGACTGATCAGCAGGGTGTCGTGAGTGGATTGGCGACAGGCGACGACCTCGTAGCCCGGCCAGAAAGCGGCCAGATCAATAGGATGCACGGTGATAGCAGGGGGTGGGGGTTGGGATGTTTGGCGATTGCCAATTTACCCGCTTCCCTGACTGTCAACTCGCTCTTCCCCCAGATTCTGCGAAGAACCAACAAAAAGGCCCCGAGGGGCCTTTTTCATGCTTACCGGAATCAGCTACCCGAACCCGAACGGCGAACGAACTTGATCGTATAGGTCATGGTTGGTTTGCGCGTCACACTGATGGCGCGGCGGGTCACGGTGTCGAGCGTGACATTCCAGAAGCCAGTGCTGGGCACCACAATCTTCGCTGGAAAGCGATCGAAGGCTCCGCCGTGGTAGCTGTGTCGGCCACCATTCTTGAAGCTGCGAAAGTTCGCGTCGTTCATCAGACGGATATTGCAGGTTTGCGAGCACTGGATGATGACCAGATCACCCTCATTGAGGTGCTCGCGCTGATGGATGAACTTCATGAACCGCTCCCAAATCGCTCGATAAAACAACGCGCCACAATAACACGAGGGTGCCTATCACATCTCGCAAACACCCGACGAGACTCCGACAACGCCTGGACTCTGGCGTCGGCTGAGGTTCAGGCAGCAACTTCACAAGCTTGGCCTAAGCTGAAAATGCCGAAGAAGGCTGGATGAGTCTTTTCCGCCGAGCTCCGAATTGCCTTGGGCCGGGAGGATGCCATTCATGAAATCCACGATTTCCGGATTCATTTCATCAAGGTAGATATGCCATGCCCAACACCAAACGAGCTTGCCTTCTCCTTCTCAGCCTTGCATTGGTCAGCTCCTGCAGCAGCCAGGCCCAGAATGATGGGCTAAGCAGTAGCACCAGCAGCGCCGAGGTGCACGCCCAAGGCGTTCCTGGCGGCGTTACCGCCGAGATGGAGCAGATAACGGCGGTGATCAGCGACATCGACTACAAGAAACGAACCTTTACCCTGCAGGATCAGCAGGGCCACCGCCAGACTTTCCAGGCTGTGCCGGAGATACGCAACTTTCCCCAGATGAAGGTGGGGGATCGCGTAACCGCTACTGTCACGCGCGAGCGGGTGGTGTACCTGCGCGAACCCGGCGAATCCAGGGAGGATGGAGCCGCCGGGGTGCTGGCCACTGCGCCAGAAGGCGACAAGCCCGGCATGATGGCGGCAGACACCGTCGAAGTGACTGCGGTCGTCAAAGCGATCGACGCGGCCAAACATACCGCCACACTGGAGTTCGCCGATGGTAGTCGCAAAACCGTAGCGGTCCGGCCCGATGTCGAACTCAAGCCTTCCTACGTCAATCAGGAAGTGGTCATTCGCCTGACTTCAGCCGTGGCGATCACTGTCGAGGCCCCCTGACAGTCTTCAACCGGTCCATCGGAGCAAAGCCGATGGACCTGCCACCTCCATGGCGAGAGTGGTAGGATGCGCGCCCCATGCGCATCACCGATATCCATCAGCACCTGGCCGAGCTCGGCGCCAAACCTGCCCATAGCGGACGGGTCGTACGCGCCTGGCTGCAGGGCAAGCCACTGAACGCCGGCACACGCCGCCAGCACACTGAGCACTTCCTGCCACTGAGCGTACGCGATGGGCTGCCAGCCCTGGCGGAGCGACTCGAGGGCCTGGTCCGTCTGCGTTCCGAACATCCGGGGGCAGACGGCTCTGCGCGCCTGCTGGTGGAACTCGCCGACGGCCAGATGGTGGAAAGTGTGCTCCTGCCGCGCGACGGTCTGTGCGTCTCGACCCAGGTGGGCTGTGCTGTCGGCTGCGTATTCTGCATGACCGGCAAGAGCGGTCTGCTGCGCCAGGTCGGCAGCGCCGAGATCGTCGCCCAGGTCGCCCTCGCCCGCCGATTCCGCGCAGTGAAGAAAGTGGTGTTCATGGGCATGGGCGAGCCAGCCCACAACCTCGAGAACGTCCTGGAGGCCATCGACCTACTTGGCACCGACGGTGGCATTGGCCACAAGAATCTGGTGTTCTCCACCGTGGGTGACCCAAGGGTCTTCGAACGCTTGCCACAGCAACGGGTCAAGCCGGCCCTGGCACTATCGCTGCACACCACCCGCGCCGACCTGCGCGAACAGCTGCTGCCGAAGGCTCCACGCATCGCCCCGGATGAGCTGGTGGAACTGGGCGAGCGCTATGCCCGCACTATCGGCTATCCGATCCAGTACCAATGGACGCTGCTCAAGGGAATCAACGACAGCGTAGAAGAAATGGACGGCATCCTTCGACTGCTCAAGGGCAAGTACGCGGTCATGAACCTGATCCCTTACAACAGCCTCGACGCCGACGACTACCAGCGCCCTGATGGTGACCGCATCGTGCAGATGGTGCGCTACCTGCACAGCCGCGGCATCCTCACCAAAGTACGCAACTCTGCTGGCCAGGACATCGACGGCGGCTGCGGGCAGCTGCGCGCCCGTGCGGTAGATGTGGTGAACACCAAGCGGCTGCAACGTCCAGCTCGCTAACGGCAGTAACCCCCCGGCCTGCTACGCTCATGCCAGGAGGTGTCCTATGGACGACAAGGAAAAAGAAAAGCCCCTGAGCTTCCGCGAGATGCTGCAAAGTGTGCTGGCAGCTGCCTTTGGCGTGCAGAGCGGGAAGAACCGGGCACGCGACTTCAGCCGCGGCAAGCCCAGTCAATTCATCCTGCTCGGCGTGATTTTCACAGCAGTCTTCGTGCTGCTGATCTACGGGGTGGTCAAGCTGGTCCTGCACCTCGCCGGGTTGTAAGTATCAATCAAGCAGCGGCTGCAGGGAGAACTTGTAGTCACGCTGCTTTGGCGCATGCAGCAAGCTGTAGGACTTGAAATTTATCTTGTAGCCGCGCAGCTCGACATGGGTGAGCAGGCGAACGGCCTTCTTCTTGTCCAGCGCCATGAACAAGCGAACTTCGCGGTCCTTGCCGCCATGTTTGGCGAAGTCCAGACCAGCATCGTAGTCATGCAACAACACCAGCGCCCAGCCGCCCAGGGTGAAGTGCCCGCTGACCAATGCACTCACCTGCCCATCCAGATAAGCCCGCAGCACTTCAGGTGAATTGTTCAGGGCGGAGAAGTGCAGATCCTGTCCTGGCTTGCGGCCCAGCGCGGTTGCCGCCGCCATCGCCCCGAATGCCATCTCATCATTGGCCGACCAGACGACCTCGACCTTGGGATAGCGCACGAACAACTGCTGTGCCTGGGCGTGGGCACGCTGACGGTTCCACTCCGCATACACCAATTGTCGCAACCGCGCTTGAGGATATGCCGCCAACGCGCGATGCAGGCCCTTTTCACGGCGTTTCGCTGCAGGAGTCTGCTTGTCGCCGGAAAAGGCCACCAACTCGAATGGCCGGCCCGCATTCAGATGCTGCTGTTGCGCCAGCAGCGACCTGGCCATGAGGTAACCGGCCTCTTCGTCGTTGGGAACCATACTGCCGATCCAATCCGGGTACTGTTCGCGCGTACCGCCAACCAGCGCCTGCTGATCTGGTGTCAGTGTGCTATTGACCGAGAACAACTTGACGCCGCTGCCACGGGACAGCCGAAGGATCTCGGGGCCAGCGTACTGCTCGTTGACGAACATCAGGTAATCCGGCCGAGTAGGGCCCAGCAGCACTTCACGGGCCTGTTGAAGCATGCGCTCCTTGTCCCGCTCGGCAAACAGGATCTGCAGATCCATGTCGAGGTCCGCCGCTGCGGCTTGCATGAACTGCGCATAGCTGACCCAGAAGGGCTCGTCGGACCTCCCGGGATTGAGAAAGACGACCGAGGCGGCGTTGGCAATGGCGCTGCCAGCCAGGCAGCAGCACAGCAGAAGGCAGGACCAGAACCCTTTCACAATCCATTACCCGGAAAAATGGCGGCGAAGTATAACCGCTTCCAGGCTTGCCTATCGTTGCAGGAGCGAGCCGCCCGACCGGAACGCTCGGGCGGCAGGTGGAGATGATCTACTGATGGCTAACCCAGAACACTGCAGTGGCCACTGCAATGAGGATCAGGGCAAAGATCGCCCAGGCATCAACGCTGCTGTCCTGGGTGGAGTGATCGGAATGGTCTGTCATGGCTGCCCCCTTGTTGTGGTTATAAGTGCTCCGCACTTCGAGTTAAGACCAGGAGCGGCACCCTCTCAAGCACACTGGTTATGCGTAACCTTCAAGCAATAACTTTTCGTTCTTTACATATACTCAAACATCACTTTTGCGCATAACCCTGAGCTGGTATCTTCCTTCGGCTCCGCGGGGAGTGCGCGGCCGTGCGCGCAGAAAAGCTGTAAGCAGCCTGACAACAGGACATTTCATGTACGTATACGACGAGTACGATCAACGGATCGTCGAGGACCGCGTCAAGCAGTTCCGCGATCAGACCCGCCGCTATCTGGAAGGCGCGCTCTCGGGTGAGGAATTCCGCCCCCTGCGCCTGCAGAATGGCCTGTACATCCAGCGCTACGCGCCCATGCTGCGCGTGGCTGTGCCCTACGGCCTGATGTCGTCCACCCAGGTGCGCAAGCTGGCGCAGATCGCTCGCGACTACGACAAGGGTTATGCCCACATCAGCACCCGGCAGAACGTCCAGTTCAACTGGCCTGAGCTCGAAGACGTGCCGGAAATCCTGGCGGAACTGGCCACCGTGCAGATGCACGCGATCCAGACCAGCGGTAACTGCATCCGTAACACCACCACCGACCAGTTCGCCGGCGTTGCCCGCGATGAAGTGGTCGACCCGCGTCCCTGGTGCGAGATCATCCGTCAGTGGTCCACCTTCCACCCAGAGTTCTCCCATCTGCCGCGCAAGTTCAAGATTGCCGTCAACGGTGCCGTGAGCGACCGGGCGGCCATCGAAGTGCATGACATTGGCCTCGAGGCGGTAAAAAACGCTGCCGGTGAGCTGGGCTTCCGCGTGTCCGTTGGCGGCGGCCTGGGCCGTACCCCGGTGGTCGGCAGCTTCATCAACGAATTCCTGCCTTGGCAGCACCTGCTGAGCTATCTCGACGCCATCCTGCGCGTGTACAACCGCTATGGTCGTCGCGACAACAAGTACAAGGCGCGCATCAAAATCCTCGTCAAGGCACTGACTCCTGAGGTCTTCGCTGAGCGCGTCGAGGCCGAGTGGGCCCATCTGAAGGACGGCCCCACCACTCTGACCGATGCCGAAGTGCAGCGCGTCGCCAGTCACTTCGTCGACCCGACCTACAAGGCCCTGGACGACCAGGACGCTGCGCTGGCGCAGCTGGATGCCGAGCACCGGGGCTTTGCCCGCTGGCGTTCGCGGAACGTCTTCGCCCACAAGAAACCTGGTTATGCGGCCGTGACCCTGTCGCTGAAGCCCACCGGCGTGGCCCCGGGCGACGTCACTGACAAGCAGCTCGACGCCATCGCCGACCTGGCCGATCGCTACAGTTTCGGTGAAGTGCGCAACAGCCATAACCAGAACATCATCCTGGCCGACGTCGAGCAGTCCCAGCTTTTCACCCTATGGGGCGAACTGCGCGAACTCGGCTTCGCCACCCCGAACATCGGCCTGCTAACCGACATCATCTGCTGCCCGGGCGGTGACTTCTGCTCCCTGGCCAACGCCAAGTCGATTCCGGTGGCTGAAGCCATCCAGCGTCGCTTCGACGATCTCGACTACCTGTTCGACATCGGCGAACTGGACCTGAACATCTCCGGTTGCATGAACGCCTGCGGCCATCACCATGTCGGCCACATTGGCATTCTCGGTGTCGACAAGAAGGGCCAGGAGTTCTACCAGGTATCGCTTGGCGGCAGTGCCAATCGTGACGCCAGTCTGGCTCAGATCCTCGGTCCGTCCTTCGCCCAGGATGAAATGGCCGACGTGATCGAGAAGCTGATCAACGTCTACGTCGAACAGCGCACCGAGGAGGAAAGTTTCCTCGACACCTTCCGCCGTATCGGTATCGACCCGTTCAAGGAGCGCGTTTATGCAGCGAATCATTAAGAACGGCCAGGTCATCGACGAAACCTGGCACCTGCTGGACAAGGACGCCACCCTCGACGGCATCCCCAACTGCGACGACATCATCGTTCCGCTGGCACTGTGGTGCGACCATGCGCACGCGCTCAAGGCCCGCGATGGTGGTCTTGGCGTGTGGCTCGACAGCAATGAGGAAATCGAAGAAATCGCCGACCAGCTGGAGTACTTCCAGGTTATCGCCCTGAACTTCCCGGCGTTCACCGACGGCCGCCACTCCTCCACCGCCTACCTGCTGCGCCAACGCTATGGGTACAAAGGTGAAGTGCGCGCCATTGGCGACGTGCTGCGCGACCAACTCTTCGCCCTCAAGCGTTGCGGTTTCGACGCCTTCGCCCTGCGTGCGGATAAAGATCCCTACGACGCCCTCAAGGCATTCGAGGATTTTGCCGAGGTCTATCAGGCCTCCAGCGACCAGCCCCTGCCGCTGTTCCGCCGCCGCTCTGCGTGAGTGACGCCCCAACAGAAAGCCCCGCACCAGCGGGGCTTTCTGCTTTTCGAACACCAGCGGAAGTTCCGTGGTGGGGCGGAGTCATTGGCTCTGTCTGTTTTACCCGTTGCTCGTAATCAACGACCGGACCGAGAGCCTTGTAGGAGCGGGGGACGCCGAGTTCTTGCTCGCGAACCGGATCCTTTCGCGAGCAAGCTCGCCCCTACAAAGGATGCCGCCACTTGCAACACTTGAGACTGATCCGACTCATTCGCCAAGCGCAGCGCAGTCGCCCCCACAGTCACCCTGCCCAGGCTTTACCGAGATCGAACGGCATCCCAGGCCACCTGCATGAACAGCTCGCGGCAGTCGGCGAGGGTGGTCCGCGTGCGTCCGGCCAGCCAGTTGCGGGTGAAATCCTGCGCCGGACCGATCACCACGGAGACGAAGCAATCTCGCGGCATCTCCCGGAAGGCCCCCGCCTCGCGATAGGGTCTGAGCGCCTCCTCGATGCGGCCATGGTGCAGCCGGTTTGCATCGCGTAGTTGCCCACCCAGCTCACTCGCCTCCACCCGGCCACGGCTATGAAGAATGAAGCGCGCCCAATCCGGGTTCGCTGAAACCCAGTCGATGTAGCAAGCCACCAGTAGCTTGATGCACGCCTCAGCACTGTCCGCCGTGGCAAATCCCGCCTCCAGCAGCCGCGCGTAGCCACCCACCCCCTCCAGATACAGCGCGGCGATGATCCGCTCCTTGTTGCCGAAGTGGTGGTAGAGACTGCCGATACTGGCACCGGAGCGATCGCGGATCATCTCGATGGTGGTGGCATCCACACCGTGTTCGCTGAAGCAGGCCAATGCGGCCTGGAGAATCTCGTCTTTGCGTGAGGGACGGCCCATTGGAATCCTTTGCCTGTTACTAGAATACTTTTCTAGAATAATTTTCTATCCTGCGTATACTGCCTGGGTTCGCGTTATTCCAGAAGCCCTTTCCACCGCAAGGACGGATGCAATGATCAGCCCGACAGAAACCCGGATCGATAACGGCAACGGCCACTCCGTCAGCGCCACCTGGTACCGCCCTGATCGCGAGTTCCTGGCTGCGGTGCTGATAGTGCCCGCGATGGGCGTCCCTCAGCGCTACTATGCAGCCTTCGCCAACTGGCTGGCGGAGCGCGGCTACCTGGTCGCCACCTTCGATTACGTAGGTATGGGCCAGTCACGCAATGGCCACCTACGCGACCTGGACGTCGACATTCTCGACTGGGCCCGCCACGACTGCAGCACGATGCTGGACGCGCTGGCCCACGCAGCCACAGGCAAACCTCTTTACTGGATCGGCCACAGTCTCGGAGGGCAGATCCTGCCCTTCGTGGACGGAGGCCATCGCATCAGCAAAGCCCTGACCATTGCCACCGGCAGCGGCTACTGGCGGGAAAACACCGAGCAGCTTCGCCGTCGCGTCTGGCTCCTGTGGTTCCTGGCCGCTCCCCTGCTCACTCCGCTGACTGGCTACTTCCCGGGCAAGCGCCTGGGTATGGTCGGCGACCTGCCCAAGGGTGTGATCCGCCAATGGCGGCGCTGGTGCCTTGATCCGGAATATGCGGTGGGCGCTGAAGGCCCTGAAATCAGGCAGGCATTCTCGGCAGTTCGCACGCCGATTACCGCCATTTCCTTCACCGACGACGAGATGATGTCGGGGCGCAATACCGAGTCGCTGCACAGCTTCTACAATCAGGCCGAACAACTGCACAAGCGCATCGCCCCCCGGGATGTGGGAGCGAAAGCCATCGGCCACTTCGGCTTCTTCAAGCCGCAGTTCGAGCGCAGCCTCTGGCAGGACATTCTGCTTCCTGAACTGGGTTGACCCGCAAGGGTCAGCCCGACTTCATTGCCAGAACCGCTGCTGGTTGAGCCGGGTCCACCAGTTCAGCAGCAGACGGTCAAGCGCCACACTGGCAGCCAAACCAACGCGCTCCTGCAAACTCTTGCGAGCGACATAGTGCAAATGGAACAGCTCGGCTTCCCGGGCGCGCTCGGCCAGGTATTCATCGCTGGTCCGCAACTCGTCCACCAACCGCTTGTTGAGGGCAGCAACCCCCAGCCACACCTCGCCAGTGGCGATCTCATCCATCGCCAACTGCGGCCGGTAGCGACCTACGAAGTCCTTGAACAGCACATGGGTGGTTTCCAGGTCTTCCTGGAACTTCTGCCGCCCCTTCTCGGTGTTCTCACCAAACACGGTCAGGGTGCGCTTGTACTCTCCGGCGGTGAGTACCTCGAAATCGATGTCATGCTTCTTCAGCAGACGATGCACATTGGGCAGCTGCGCGACGACACCAATGGAACCGATGATGGAGAAAGGCGCCGCAAGAATCTTCTGACCAATGCAGGCCATCATGTAGCCGCCACTGGCTGCCACCTTGTCCACACACACGGTAAGTGGCACACCCGCATCGCGGATACGCGCCAGTTGCGACGAGGCCAGACCGTAGCTGTGCACCATGCCGCCGCCGCTCTCCAGCCGTAGCACCACCTCGTCCTTCGGCGTCGCCATGCTCAGCACCGCAGTGACCTCGTGGCGCAAGTGATCGGTGGCCGAGGCCTTGATGTCGCCATCGAAGTCCAGCACAAAAACCCTGGACTTGTGCTCACCGGCCTTCTTGGCCCGTTTGGCCGCCTTGGCCTCAGCCTTGCGTGCGGCCTTCAAATGCTCCTTGTCCAGTACCGCGTGCTCGAGGCGCTCGCGCAACTCCTTGTAGAAATCATTGAGCTTGCGGACATCAAGATGCCCCGCGCCAACGCGCCGATTGCGACTACGCAATGCGGCGATGGCGGCCAGTATCACCAGAATGGCCACGACCAGCGTTACCGTCCTGGCCAGGAAGCCAGCATACTCGGCAAAAAACTCCACGAAATCCCCCTCGTTTTCCCTGCAGGCGCCTGCCTTTTGGCAGCGCGGACAACGAGCAAGCATACCGGCGCGTTCCCACAGCTGCCAGCGGCGGGAAAGTGGGTCCATAAATGCTGGGAATGCATTCAAACAAGCGTATGTTTTTTCGTTGACAGGCCTTGGGCTTCCTCATAACCTCGCGAAACTTTCAACCTTGCGGGACGCCAGAACGTGGGCAGCATCTACCTGATTCGACACGGCCAGGCCTCGTTCGGCGCCGACAACTACGATGTGCTGTCGGCACTCGGCATCCGCCAGGCTGAGATACTCGGTGCACACTTAGCCCAATTGGGTCTGCACCTGGATCGTTGCTACAGCGGCGAACTCTTTCGTCAACGGCACACCGCCGATGCAGCCCTGGCGCAGTTTCGTGCAGCCGGCCTGAATGTCCCAAGCGTCGAAGTCGACCCGGCCTTCAATGAGTTCGACGCTGACGCAGTGATTAGAGCCCTGTTGCCCGAACTGCTCCCGGACGAGCCCGAAGCCCTGAACATCCTGCGCAACGCCGCGCAGCACCGCGCCGAGTTTCAGCGCCTGTTCTCCAAGTTGATCCTGCGCTGGGTTTCCGGTGAGCATGGTAAGCCTGGCCTGCAGAGCTGGCAGGACTTCGTCAGCCAAGTGCAGGATGGCCTCGAGCGTATCCTGACTCAGGCCCAGAGCAAGCAGAATATTGCCGTGTTTACCTCCGGCGGCACGATCACCGCCCTGCTCCGCCTGATTACTGGCATACCGCCAGAAAGTGCCTTCGAACTCAACTGGCAGATCGTGAACACCTCGCTGAGCCGCCTGAAATTCCGCGGCAACGAGGTGTCGCTGGCTTCCTTCAACAGTCATGTGCATCTGGAACTGTTGAAGGCGCCGGAGCTCATCACCTACCGCTGAGCCCGGCCCACTGCGGCCGGATCGGCCGCTAGAAAAACCCTAGAAAAAAAGGAAATGACCATGACCAACGTTGCTGACGTCGTCAAAACCATGCAGTCCAAGTTCAACGCCGGTGCTGCCGCTGGCCTGGACCTGGTGTTCCAGTTCAACATCGAAGATGGCGACAACCACTACCTCGTGGTCAAGGACGGCACCTGCGACGTGCAACAAGGCGACGCCGCCAACCCGAACGTCACCCTGATCATGGACACCGCCACCCTGGTAGGCATCATGAGCGGCGAGACCGACGGCATGCAGGCCTTCATGGCCGGCAAGCTGCGCGCCGAAGGCGACATGATGCTGGCGATGAAGCTCGGCGAACTATTCCCGGTCTAAGAACCTGTCCTGGATCTGTTGCGTTTCGGCGATGGGTCGCCAAGAACAGCCACGCTCTAGCTCGCGCGATCCAGAACACGCTCTAAGCTTCGACAACGAAGCCATGCACCGAAAAACCGGAGCCCCCTGGGCTCCGGTTTTTTTTCGCCCGATGCCGGTGCTCCTAGCGAATCAGGGAGCCTGATTGTGCTGCAACACCTTTGTCTATAACGGCCCGTTCAGCTTGTTACGTCCCGAGCCTGGAATTAGATTAGCGAATAGTCTTGGCCCCCCATCATAAACAGAAGGGATAAGCATGACGCTTACTGACCAGTCCACCCGCATCCGTGAAGGCGAAGAGCTCGACGCCGCCATCATCGACTCTTACCTCAAGGCGCACATTCCCGGCCTGGAAGGCAGCCCGCGCATCAGCCAGTTTCCTGGCGGCGCCTCCAACCTGACCTACCTGCTGGAGTATCCGAACCAGGAGTTCGTCTTGCGCCGCCCACCGTTCGGCCACAAGGCGAAATCCGCCCATGACATGGGCCGCGAATTCCGCATCCTCAACCAGCTCAATGCAGGCTTCCCGTATTGCCCCAAGGCGTATGTGCACTGCACCGACGAGTCGGTGATCGGCGCCGAGTTCTACGTGATGGAGCGGGTCAAGGGCATGATCCTGCGCGCTGACTTGCCGGCCGACATGAAGCTAGACGAGGCCCAGGCCCGCGCACTCTGCCTGAACTTCATCGACAAGTTGGTCGAGTTGCACAATGTTGACTACAAGGCCTGTGGCCTTAGTGACCTGGGCAAGCCGGAAGGCTATGTACAGCGTCAGATCGCCGGCTGGAGCGATCGGTACGAGAAGGCCCTGACGCCCGATGCCCCCACCTGGGAGCCGATCAAGGCCTGGCTCCAGGACAAGATGCCCTCCGACCACCACAAACCGGCCATCGTCCATAACGACTATCGCTTCGACAACGTGATCCTCGACCCCGCCAACCCGATGAAGATTATCGGCGTGCTGGACTGGGAACTGACCACGATCGGCGACCCGCTGATGGATCTGGGCAACACCCTGGCCTACTGGATCGAAGCCAAAGACCCGGCCCCGGTGCAGTTGATGCGCCGCCAGCCGAGCCACCTGCCGGGCATGCTGACGCGCCAGGAGTTCGCTGACTACTACGCCGAACGCGCTGGTCTGCCGCGTATCGACAATCTCGATTTCTACTACACCTACGGCCTGTTCCGGCTGGCGGGCATTGTGCAGCAGATCTACTACCGCTACTTCCATGGCCAGACCCAGGACAAACGCTTCGCGCAGTTCATTCACATGAACAAGTTGCTGGAGCAGATGAGCCTGCAGGTCATCAACCAATCACGGCTGTAAACCGACTTACAACAAGGGGAACCCCATGTCCAAGACCACTCTGTTCGACCTCGACGGCAAAATCGCCTTGGTCTCCGGCGCCAGCCGCGGTATCGGTGAGGCCATTGCTAAACTGCTGGCCCAGCAAGGGGCCCATGTGATCGTTTCCAGCCGCAAGATCGAAGGCTGCCAGGAAGTAGCCGATGCGATCAACGCAACGGGCGGCAAGGCCACCGCGGTCGCGTGCCACATTGGCGAAATGGAGCAGATCCAGAGCGTGTTCGCGCAGATCCGCGAACAGTTCGGTCGCCTCGACATACTGGTCAACAACGCCGCCACCAACCCTCAGTTCTGCAACGTGCTGGATACTGACCTGTCGGCCTTCCAAAAGACCGTTGACGTCAACATCCGTGGTTACTTCTTCATGTCGGTCGAGGCCGGCAAGCTGATGCGTGAGCACGGCGGTGGCAGCATCATCAACGTAGCCTCGATCAATGGCGTGTCCCCGGGCGAATTCCAGGGCATCTACTCCGTGACCAAGGCGGCGGTGATCAACATGACCAAGGTGTTCGCCAAGGAGTGTGCGCAGTTCGGCATCCGTTGCAACGCTCTGCTGCCGGGCCTGACCGACACCAAGTTCGCCTCTGCCCTGGTGAAGAACGACGCCATCCGCAACGTCGCCCTGCAGCGCATTCCGCTGAAGCGCGTCGCCGACCCGAGCGAAATGGCCGGCGCGGTGCTCTACCTGGCCAGCGATGCGTCCAGCTACACCACCGGCGTGTCGCTAAACGTTGATGGCGGGTTCCTCTCCTGAGTGATCCTCGGACAGGAAAATGGGAGCCTTCAGGCTCCCTTTTTCATGGGACTGATTTTCTGATGGATATCGCTGCGATCAGTTGAGCGCCGCCCGTTCCATCCTAGGCTCCTCCGGCTCATCGCCAATCCTTCAGCGCCTCGACGGCCGACTGGTTCAATGGCTCGGCCAGCAGGCCGGTGGGCGACAGGCTCACCGAGAAGACCGCTCCATCAGCCATCGGTAGATACGTCACCCGCTGGGCCTCAGGCAAGAACAGGAAAAAATCTCGCTGTGTGAGACGCAGCCAGCGCCACACATCCACTCCATAGGGACTCTCGGCCAGCGGGGCTCGGGAATACTGCGCCAGGGCCTGTTGCTCGATCGCCAGGTACCGCCCCGACAACCGCTCCAGGCGGTAGCCAGGCTGCAGCCCGAGCAAATCACCCAAGCCCTTCCATTTGAATAGCCGTGCATCGAGCTGCCAGAGATCGCCATCGAGCAGCACCTCCTGCTCACTACCCCCCTCCAGAAGGGTGACCTGGAACCGCTGCGCCTCCAGGGCCTTGAAGCTCAGGGTCGCCAAGGGGCGATCCTGCGGCAACGCGTCATAGCTCGATAGATCCCGCGCTACCAGCGCAACGAGCACCGCCAGAGCCAGGAATGCCAAGCCGCAGGTACCGCGCAACCACCCCAGGAACCAGCTGCGATCGAACAGGATCCGCCCAGCCACCACTGCCACCAGCAATGCGAGCAGAGCTATTGCCCACGCCAGGCCGTCGTACTGCATCAAGCCCATTCCTTCTGCAAAAATTTGCCGGCATTATGCGCAACTCCCCCGACCGCAGCCACACGCCACGCGGCGCTCGTTGACATGGATCTCGTTCTCTATGCCTTTTCCTTTCGAGATGGCGGTCGATCCCGCTACCCTCGCAATTCTTGCAGCCGTTGCCTTTCTTGCCGGTTTCATCGACGCCATCGCCGGTGGTGGCGGCCTGCTCACCATCCCTGCCCTGCTGACTGCTGGCCTTCCGCCACACCTGGTGCTGGGCACCAACAAGCTATGTGCCACTTTCGGTTCAGCGACTGCGAGCTACACCTTCTACCGACGCAAGCTCTTCGCCCCAGCCAAATGGCGTAACGCACTGCTGGCCACGGCCGTGGGGGCGGCATTGGGCGCGATCATCGCGCACTGGCTGCCAGCCGCCTGGCTCAACCAGATGCTACCGGTGGTGGTGTTCGGCTGCGGCCTCTACCTGCTTTTCGGCAAGACCCCAGACGTCGCACACAGCGAGCACGCACCGATCGCCCGTGGCCGACAATGGCCGCAGGGCTTGGGGCTCGGCTTCTATGATGGAGTTGCTGGCCCCGGTACCGGAGCCTTCTGGACCGTCAGCAGCCTGTTGCTCTATCCGCTCGACCTGGTGCGCGCCAGCGGTGTGGCACGCACCATGAACTTCGTCAGCAACGCGATGGCACTCGCGGTGTTCATCGCCGCAGGCCAGGTTGCCTGGGCGCTGGGGATCAGCATGGGCCTGGCGCTGATGGCTGGGGCATTCCTGGGCGCGCGCACGGCAATCCAGGGCGGTGCCAAGTTCATCCGCCCGGTGTTCATCCTGGTCGTACTGGCGCTGACTGCACGCTTAGTGTGGCAGCACTGGATCGGCTAGCCCCTTGCACCTTGCCACGTAGAGATCGATGAGGTAGCGGGCGATCGAGCGCTGCGCCGGCAAAGGCGGCAAGGCATCGACGGAAAACCATTGAGCATCTTCGATTTCTCCCGGCTGCGGGACGATCTCACCGCTGCGGTATTCGGCATGGAAGCCCAACATCAATGAGTGCGGAAACGGCCAATTCTGACTGGCAATGTACTGGATGTTGCGAATTTCGACGCCAACTTCCTCCCGCACTTCCCTCGCGACACATGCCTCGACCGACTCCCCAGGCTCCACAAAGCCGGCCAGGGTGCTGTAGACCCCGGTAACGAAGCGTGGTGAACGAGCAAGCAACAGTTCGTCCCCCCGGCTGACCAGCACGATCATGCTCGGCGAGAGCCTCGGATAATGGTGGACGCCACATTCCGGACAATGCATCGCACGCTCACGAGCGACAGGCTCCATCCGCACCCCGCAACTACCGCAGAAGCGATTCTGCAGCGCCCAGGTACCGATCTGGCTAGCGTATCCCAGCAGCCTGAACAGGTCGGCATCGCCCTGGAGCATGAACTGTCGGAGCCCTTGCCAATGGCAGCCCGGCACCTCGGCAGGGTAGGCCAACTCCAGCAGGTAGATGGGGTCGCCGTCGAAGTGCCCGATTCCCTGCTCGCTGAGCACAGGAAGTTCCTGGCGCTTCAGCCACTCCCGAGGAAAGAGCACACCGTTGCTATCAGCAAGGAAGTTCTGGCGTGTATGGGCCACGGCCCATCCACCCGACTGGGCCACATCGAGCAGCCCTGGTTGCCAACGTTCACTCGTCATTTCAGGCCGCCACCTTTAGACCAAGGGTCTGCACACTGTTGGCTGCGAGGTCGAGAACATCAGACTGGAACCCACGATGCATTGAGGCACCGCCTTCCATGTAGTACTCGAGGCTGGTCAAGGCATCGGCCAGCGCCTCTAGCATGGGTTCCGATGGCATTTGCGAAGTCTCCAGCATCTGGCCCTGAATATAGTCGGCGCAGGCGCCAACCAGTGCCGCCGCACGCTCCTGCCCAAGGAACCACAAGCCACCGCGCACCGCTTGCAGGCTCAGCGGCACGTTGGCCAGGTGCAGGCGCTCGCCATTGGACTCCAGATAGGAGGTGATGGCGCGCTTTGCCAGAGCCAAGCCCACTTGCGCCTCATCCAATACGACAATTCTAGCCTCCGCCAATTGATGACTGGCGAAGCTGTCCACTTCACGGCCAGGCTCCGCGAGCTGCTGGCGAGATGGCCGTCGATCACCCTGCTCCAGATTGGCCACCGTGCTCTCGACGTAAAGCACGGCATCGGCCAGCTTCAGCAGGGCCGCGGGGTCGATAGGTTCGTCAGCACTCCAGAGCGCGACCATCGGTACTTGTGCCAGCAATGCATTGCCTGGCGAATTGAGACCAACCATGACCAACGTCTTGGCAAGCTTGCTCAGCTGCCCCTGGAGGCTGCCGTAGGATTCCGCAGCCGCCGTCCCCCGCTCGATCAGGTCAATCAGGTCCTTGACGCCGGCAAGCTCCTCCGAAATCGCAGTGGACAGCGAACGCATCACCGACTGACCCGGCCCGGAGAGGCGCTGATATTCCTGGTCGAGTAGTTGATCGGTGAAGGGCAATGCAGGCATGCCGAAGACCTGGCGCACTTCGCTGGCTCGCCGACCGTTGGCATCCGCCAGCGCCACCAGATAAAGCAGCTCCTTTTGCAAGTTACGCGGCGCTTCGTAATGAGCATTGCCGAGCATCACCTTGAGCTCTCGGTCAAGCCGCGAGAACAGCTGCTTGCGGGGCTTGAGCGGCAACAGCTGCCCTTCGATCAGCGACTCGATCGCCGCAGCTCCAATCCAGCAAAGCCGTCCGCGTGAATCATTGGCGAAAATTCGTTCGAGGCCGCCCAGCGCCCGCTCCATCAGTCGCAGAGCGGAAACGCTGGTCTCATTGCGAAGAAAGCCCAGCAGACCCTGCTGGAAGACATGGCGCAACCGACGCGCCAAGCCATCCCGATCAATGCCTTCCTTGAGCGACACTGCGCCTTCAGCCTCACGTGGCAGGTCGAGCCTGACGCTGAAGAAATAGCTTTCAGGCAGCGGTGCCTGGCTGCCCGTCTTACGCAGCTCGTTGATAGCCGGCAAGAGGAGTTCCGGCATTTCCTGGCGATGCAGGTCAAGGTTTTCCAGGTATCGCCGCAATACGTACAGGGCACTACTGAGGGCGGACAGCTGATCGTCGCGCTCTTCCCCCGCGCCTGTCGGAATATCCGTAGCCTGGTCCAAAAGCTCCTGGGCCAGCAACTTGGCACCGGTCAGCTCAATCAGGTCAAGCGTGCCACGCACTTGATGCAAGGCCTCCACGGCCTGTTGCAACAGGCTGCCATTCTGGCGTTCGGCTATGAAATGCTCGAGGCTCTGCTCGGCCTGCTCCATGGTGGCGAACAGCTCGTCGCGTACCAGGCCCAGTGACGTAACTCCAGTAACCATGCCCTAGTGCGCCTCCCGCGCGGGTTTGCGGCAACGCATCAGTCAGCAAACTCAGGCATCTGCTTGCTCATGTGGGCCGCCATGGCCACGCGCAGATCAGCAGACTGCAGCATCGCGGCGTTCCAGGTAGCGACATACTCGAGCCCATCGTCGACCCGGTGATCGCGCATGTAGCGGATCATCTCCTTGGTCCCTTGCACGGCGATCGGTGACTTGGCGGCGATTTGCCGGGCAACGTCCAAAACTCCATCACGCAGTGCGGCAACGTCGGCGAAGGTGCGATTGACCAGGCCTAGTCGCTGGGCTTCCTCGCCATCGATGGTCCGCCCTGTGTAGGCCAATTCGCGCATCATGCCGTCGCCAATGATACGCGGCAGGCGCTGCAGCGTACCTACGTCTGCCGCCATGCCAATGTCGATCTCCTTGATCGAGAACTGCGCATCGACCGTGGCGTAGCGCATGTCGCACGCAGAAATCAGGTCGATTGCGCCACCCAGGCAATACCCCTGGACAGCGGCGATGACTGGCTTGCTGCAATTATCCACAGCGTTGAAAGAGGCTTGCAGCTCGAGGATCTTGCGCCGCAGGGTCCGGGCATTACGGCCGGCGTCCGGGCCCAGTTGGCTACCGACAGAGGCCAGGAGCATGAGGTCGATACCGGACGAAAAGTGCTTGCCGGCTCCAGACAATACCACCACGCGAACCTCATCGTTATCTTCGATCCAGCGGAAGATATCGACGATCTCCGACCAGAAATCGGCGTTCATCGCATTGATCTTTTCCGGACGGTTGATCTCCACATGGGCGATCTTGTCTGCCAACTCTACGCGGAAGGCTTTGTAGTCGGACATGGGCATCCTCGGCGGGGCGCGATAGAAAAAAGGGGAAAGTATGGAGCTCGGCAACTATAACAAGCGCTTGGTAAAAGTCGATGCCGACCACTGTGACGCAGGCCACGCCTCTCACTGACCAATCCACTTCGATTTCCCGGCTCAAACACTTGATCTACGGGGACCCTAACTGGCACCTTTCCGGCCCGCTACAACGACCATAACAATCAAGGACCCACCGATGCCCACCTCGCTCACCGCGGCTTTCGGCCACAACTTCCTGGGCCACTCACCTCGCTGGTACAAACTGACGATCATCGCGTTCCTGATGTTCAACCCGTTGGCGCTGTGGCTGATGGGGCCGGTGTTCTGCTCCTGGCTGCTGGTAGCCGAATTCATCTTCACCCTGGCCATGGCACTCAAGTGCTATCCCCTGTTGCCGGGCGGGCTGCTGGTAATCGAGGCCCTGCTGTTGGGCCTGGCGACGCCTGATGCCGTCTATGAGGAGCTCAAGCACAACTTCCCCGTGCTGCTCCTGCTGATGTTCATGGTGGCGGGCATCTACTTCATGAAGGACCTGCTGCTGCTACTGTTCTCGCGTCTGCTGCTGGGCGTGCATAGCAAAGCGCTGCTATCGCTGCTGTTCTGCATGCTGGCGGCATTCCTTTCCGCGTTCCTCGATGCCCTGACCGTCACCGCAGTGATCATCAGCGTTGCATTGGGCTTCTATGCTGTTTACCACCGAGTTGCCTCGGGCAAGGGCATGCGCGATGACCACAGCCATGACTCGGACCACGAAGTCACCCACCTGCATCGTGAAGACCTGGACAACTTCCGGGCCTTCCTCCGCAGCCTGTTGATGCACGCTGCGGTGGGCACCGCGTTAGGCGGGGTTTGCACCCTGGTGGGTGAACCACAGAACCTGTTGATCGGTCATGAAGCGGGCTGGCACTTCAAGGAGTTCTTCCTGCGCGTGGCCCCAGTCTCCATGCCGGTGCTGGTCGCCGGCCTGCTGACCTGCGTGCTGCTGGAGAAACTGCGCTGGTTCGGCTACGGCACCGAGTTGCCCGCCAGCGTGCGCCAGGTGTTGGCCGACTACGCCCACGAAGAGAATGCCCGGCGCACCCCGGCGCAGCGTACAGCGTTGCTGGTCCAGGCCGCCGCCGCGCTGATCCTGATCTTCGCCCTGGCCCTGCACGTCGCCGAGGTAGGGTTGATTGGCCTACTGGTGATCGTGCTGATCACCAGCCTCAACGGCATCTCCGATGAGCACCAGATCGGCCGTGCGTTTCAGGATGCCCTGCCCTTCACGGCGCTGCTGGTGGCGTTCTTCGCCGTGGTCGCAGTGATCCAGCAACAGCACCTGTTCACGCCCATTATCCAGGCCGTGCTGGCACTACCGACCGACCAACAACCCGGCATGCTGTTCATCGCCAACGGTTTGCTTTCGGCCATCAGCGACAACGTCTTCGTCGCCACCATCTACATCACCGAGGTGAAGCAGGCGCTTGAAGCGGGCAACATGACCCGGGAACATTTCGACACCCTGGCAATCGCCATCAACACCGGTACCAACCTGCCCAGCGTTGCAACACCGAACGGCCAGGCGGCCTTCCTGTTCCTGCTGACGTCATCAGTGGCCCCGCTGGTGCGCCTTTCCTACGGCCGTATGGTTTGGATGGCCCTGCCCTATACGCTGGTGATGGGCACGCTCGGTTGGTGGGCGGTCAGCCATTGGCTCTGACGCCTGGTGTAGAGGGGAATGCCGCCCATCAGCAGCCCGGAGCCAGGCCCGTTCGCCGGCGCCTCGTTCCTATTGGTTCTGGCAAGCGATTCAGGGAGCAAGCCATCGCGCCCCGTCGCCATCGACGCCCTCGGGCGGCCTACTCCTTTATGCAATCCACGGTATAGGAGCGTCCATCCGGGCTGTCCTGATAGTGCAGGCCGTGCACATCGGCATCAAAACCCGGAAAGCTCAGGTCGAAGGTCCGGGCGAACTCCAGGTAGTCGATGATCGAGCGAGTCTGCTCGGTGAATCGTTCACCAGGCATGATCAGGGGGATGCCAGGTGGATAGGGCACCAGCATGACGGCAGCAATGCGCCCTTGCAGGCGATCCAGCGGCACAGCCTCGACTTCGCCACGCACGAGTTTGTCATAGGCATCGGCAGGCTTCATCGCCAGCTCCGGCAGCGTGGTGTACATGCACTTAAGCGCCTTGGGCGTGGCATTGGCGCGGTAACAGGCGTGCAAGGCGTCACACAGGTCACGCAGCCCCATGTTGGCGTAGCGAGCCCCGTGGGCCGCAGCGATCGAGGGCAGCGCCTGGTTCAGGGGCTGGTTGGCGTCGTAGCCGCGCTTGAACTCTAGCAACTCGGTGAGCAACGTACTCCACTTGCCCTTGGTAACCCCCATGGAGAACAGCACCAGGAAGGAGTAGAGCCCGGTTTTCTCCACCACCAGCCCGCGTTCCCAGAGGAACTTGCTGACCACTGCGGCCGGGATGCCCTGCTCATCAAGCTTGCCGCCCGCGGTCAGCCCTGGCGTGACCAGCGTCACCTTGATCGGGTCCAGCAGGACGTAGTCTTCCGCTACCTCGCCGAAGCCATGCCAATCCGCCTGCGGCTGCAGCAGCCAATCTTCGGTGGCGACCGCTTCAGCACCATCGGCCAGCGGCGGTTGCCAGATGTCGAACCACCACTCACCCGGCGCCAGGTTCTGCCGCACGTTGGCCAAAGCGCGGCGAAAACGCAGCGCTTCGTCGAACGTTTCCTGGATCAGCGAGCGGCCGGCTGGCCCCTCCATCATCGCCGAGGCCACATCCAGCGACGCGATGATGCCGTACTGGGGCGACGTGGAGATGTGCATCATGAACGCTTCGTTGAAGCGGTGGCGGTCGAGCTGGCGATCGCCTCCATCCTGTACGTGGATCATCGACGCCTGGCTGAACGCCGCCAGTAACTTGTGCGTGGAGTGGGTGGTGAATACCAGCGGAGCGCCTGGGCCACGGCTAGTGCACATGCCATAACGACCGGCGTAGAACTCATGGAATGCAGCGTACGCATACCAGGCCTCGTCGAAGTGCAGCACTTCGACCCGGTCGCCCAGTGCCTGCTTGATCAGCTCGGCGTTGTAGCACAGGCCGTCATAGGTGGAGTTGGTCACCACGGCCAGCTTGACCTTCGGCTCACGCCCCCTGGCCAGCGGGCTGGCGTCGATCTTGGCCTGGATCGACTCGCGGCTGAATTCGCTCAGCGCAATGGGGCCGATGATGCCTAGCTCGTTGCGTTCGGGCGTCAGATAGAGCGGGATGGCCCCGGTCATGATGATGGAATGGAGGATGGACTTGTGGCAGTTGCGATCCACCAGCACCAGGTCGTCCCGACCGACCATGGAGTGCCAGACGATCTTGTTTGCCGTCGAGGTTCCATTGATCACGAAGAACGTGTGGTCTGCGCCGAAGTTGCGCGCGGCCCGCGCCTCCGCCTCTGCCAGCGGACCGGTATGATCGAGCAGCGAGCCCAGCTCAGGCACCGAGACCGAAAGGTCCGAGCGCAGGGTGTTTTCCCCGAAGAACTGATGAAACGCCTGCCCCACGGGGCTTTTGCGGTAAGCCACGCCGCCGCCATGACCGGGCGTATGCCACGAGTAGTTGGATTGTGCAGTGTGTTCCACCAATGCCCGGAAAAAAGGCGGTAACAGCCCCTCCAAGTAGCCTCGGGCGGCACGGGCCACCTGACGGGCAAGGAAGGGCACGGTGTCTTCGTAGAGGTAGAGCAGCCCGCGCAACTGGTTGAGATCAGCCATGGCCTCGGCCGGAGCGTTCTCGATGGTCACCTGCTCGCCGAGGGCGAAGATCGGTAGCTGTGGCGCGCGCACTCGCGCGACGCGGATGAGTTCCACCACATCCTGCAGCAGCCGCTGATTCTCCCCGGCTCCCTCGGCCGCCACCAGGATGCAGGCCAGTCCGTGGTGCGTGGAGGCGACGATGCGCCCTTCGGCGGAGCTGGCAGTGGAAAGTATGGTGAAGCCGTCCTGCTCGAGCTCACAAGCAATGCTGCGCACTCGCTCGCCCGCGACTGTGTCGGCCTTGATGTCGCGGTGGACGATTAGGACAGGGAACTTGAGTTCTTTGTACATTCTGATGCCCTGAGGATGGCGAGACTGCCCGCCGATGCCCTCAGGGTAGAAGCTACCAAGCGGGGGCGGAACCCCCGCTGCGTCAGGCTGTACGTAAAGGTCGCAATTCGGAAGCGACGACTCAGGACTCGCCGGACTCCATCTGCACCCACAGCGCTGGCGCGCCGGCAGACTTCTCGATAACGGCAAGGCGAGCGGCGTGAGCCGCCAGTTCATCCTCGCCAGCACGGATGACGCGGGTCCGGACACGTTCAGCAGCGAGCCTGCGAATCGGGCTGGCCTGCTGGCGGCCGGTACCGTCGTTATCGCTCCCCTCGCCCGCCAGCGACAGGTTGGTCTGGCCACCGGTCATCGCCAGGTAGACGTCGGCAAGGATCTCGGCGTCCAGCAATGCGCCGTGCAGGTCGCGGCCGGAGTTGTCTACGTCATATCGCTTGCACAGGGCATCGAGGCTATTGCGCTGGCCCGGATGACGTTCCCGGGCCATCAGCAAGGTGTCGAGTACCGTGCAGTACTCGTTGACGTCGCTGCGGTCGCTTTGACCCAGCAGGGCGAACTCGTTGTTGATGAAGCCGACGTCGAACGCCGCGTTATGGATGATCAGCTCGGCGCCCTTGATGAACTCGAAGAACTCGTCGGCTACATCCTTGAAGCGCGGCTTGCCGACGAGGAACTCATTGGTGATGCCGTGCACTGCGATCGCGCCTTCATCCACCTCACGGTCAGGCTGCAGGTAGACATGGAAATGACGGCCGGTCAGACGGCGTCCCTCCAGTTCGACACAGCCGATCTCGATGACCCGGTGGCCATCGGTGACCGGCATGCCGGTGGTTTCAGTGTCCAGTACGACGTAACGCATCTTCAGAACCCATGAATAATGTTGCCCGCAGCACCGCAGCGGAATTCTATCGAGCGTTCAACTCGCTGACACCCCGGTTGGCCAACTGGTCGGCACGCTCGTTGCCCGAGTGGCCAGTATGGCCGCGCACCCATTGCCAACGCACTTGGTGACGGTTCACCTGCTCGTCCAGCAGTTGCCAGAGGTCAGCGTTCTTGACCGGCTGCTTGGCGGCCGTCTTCCAGCCGCGCTTCTTCCAGTTGGGCATCCACTCAGTGATGCCCTGCATTACATACTGGGAGTCGGTGATCAGCTTCACCTCGCATGAGCGCTTCAGCGCCGCCAGCCCCTGGATAGCCGCCATCAGCTCCATCCGGTTGTTGGTGGTTTCACGTTCACCACCCCATAGCTCCCGCTCGGCGCCCTTGTAGACCAGCAATGCCCCCCATCCACCGGGGCCGGGATTGCCCTTGCAGGCACCGTCGGTGTAAATCTCGACCAGTTCGCTCACTTATGCCTCGTGTTTGGAATCGCACCGGCTGACTTTCGCCACCGGCATCGGCACCAGCTTGCCCATCGGCTCGCGCCGGGCCTGACGCAGCGGACGCAAGCCGACCACCAGCTTACGCGCCACTAATAGATAGAAGCCTGCGCCGAAGCCCTTTCCGGCGGCGCCCCAACGCTCCATTCCAGCCAGTCGGGCTTGCCAGGCGGCTGAAGCGAGCGGCGGACGATAGCACCCGAAGCGGCGTTTCTCCAGCGCAAAGCCCAGCAGGTTGAGCCAGTCGCTTACACGCAGCGGCGAGATGCAGCGGGCCTGACGCAATGCATCGTGGGCGAAGAAATGCCTCACACCCCAGGCGCTCCAGGGATTGACCCCGACGATCACCAGATGCCCGCCCGGTCGCACGCTGCGCGCAGCCTCGCGTAGCAGGCCGTGGGGCGACAGGCAGAAGTCCAGGCCGTGTTGCAGTACCACCACATCGGCGGCATGTTCGCTGAGCGGCCAGGCATTCTCTTCACAGGCTATCTCGACACCTGGCAAAGGCGCCCCCAGATGAACGCTGCGCTGGATCTGTTTTGCGCCCGGCGGCAATTCCGCCCGCGGACCGTAATGCACCAGGTAGCCACCGAAGTATCGCGCCAACTCATCTTCGAGCAGGCGTTGCTCCTCAAACAGCATCATTCCGCCCAACGGACCGGACAGCCAGTCGCGGGCATCTCCTATGAGCTCCAGCCAGTTGGCATCGGCCTGAGCAAATGCTTTCTCGGTCATGGCAATCTCCTGCGTTAGAGCCCTAAGATGCGCCAATGCTTCCCGATTGGCGACACCCGACATGATACAAATCGATGCTCTTCCCGCTTTTTCCGACAATTATCTGTGGTTGCTGCAGGATGACGAAACCCGCCGCTGCGCCGTGGTCGACCCGGGCGACGCCGCGCCTGTGCTCGCCTGGCTGGACGCCCACCCGGGCTGGCAGCTCAGCGACATCCTCGTTACCCATCACCACGCCGACCACATCGGCGGGGTCGCACGGCTGAAGGCAGCCTGCAGCGCCCGAGTCATTGGCCCAGCACGGGAAAACATCCCCGCCCGCGATCAGGCCCTCTCGGATGGTGACCACGTCAAGGTGCTCGGGCTGGACTTCCAGGTACTCGAGGTGCCAGGCCACACCCTGGGTCATATCGCCTACTTTCACGCCGACGCGACCACGCCACTACTTTTCTGCGGCGACACCCTGTTTGCAGCGGGTTGTGGCCGCCTCTTCGAGGGGTCGCCCGAGCAGATGCACCATTCCCTCAGCCGCCTCGCGGCACTGCCCGGCGAAACGCAGGTCTACTGCACCCACGAATACACCTTGAGCAACCTGCGCTTCGCCAAGGCCGTCGAGCCGGGCAACGAGGCGACGGCCAAGCGCTTTACCGATGTGCAGCGCCTGCGCGAGACAGGCGGCATCAGCCTGCCATCATCCATAGCACTGGAACGGGCAACCAACCCGTTCTTGCGAGCTACCGAAACATCCGTTAAACAAATGGCCGACAAGCGGGCTGGCAAGAAAAACCGCACGCCCACCGAGGTTTTTGCGACGTTGCGTGCCTGGAAGGATCAATTCTGAGCTTATCCGGGGAAGATGCCGACTGGTGAAAACTTGACCAGCCTCAGGTCGGTTTCTAGAATCGCCCGACCTTTCCCCCGGATACCCCCCTCAGCCAATGTTGTCTTCGCCGATCCGAATCTTCGACCTGGATGCATTGGCACGAGCCGCACGAGCCCTCGTGGTGGTCTTCGCCGCCATCCTCGCCGGCTGCCAAAGTACGGGGCAGAGGGACGAGGACCAGGGCGTGGATACCGACCCAGCCTTGGCCATGAGCCAACAGCCTCAGTGGCTGGAAGACGCAGCAGAAGAGCGCGAACCCCAGGATATCTGGGAGCGCATGCGCACCGGTTTCAAATTGCAGGATGAGATCGGCGTCAATCCGCGCGTAGAGCGCCAGCGCCTCTCGTTCGTCAGCAATCCGTCCTTCATCGAACGTGCAAGCTCGCGCGGCAGCCTCTATATCCACTATGTCGTGGAGCGGCTGGAAGAGCGCAACATGCCCCTTGAGCTCGCGCTGCTGCCGGTGATCGAAAGCGCATACAACCCCTTTGCCTATTCCCGCGCCCACGCTGTGGGCATCTGGCAATTCATCCCGTCCACCGGCCGCCACTTCAATCTGCGCCAGACGAACTGGTACGACGGCCGTCGTGACATCACCGCCTCCACCAATGCCGCACTCAACTACCTGAGCCGGTTGCACGACATGTTCAATGGCGACTGGCTGCTAGCGCTGGCTGCTTACAACGCAGGTGAAGGCACTGTCAGCCGCGCGATGGAGCGCAACCAGAAGCTGGGCCTGCCTACCGACTACTGGAACCTGCCGTTGCCGCAGGAAACCCAGGACTACGTGCCCAAGCTACTCGCCCTGTCCCAATTGGTGATGGCGCCCGAAGCCTACGGCGTGAACCTCAGCCCCATCGCCAACGAGCCTTACTTCGAAGTGGTCGAGGTCAAGCAGCAGCGTCTTGACCTGTCTCGCGTCGCCGCCATGGTAGACGTCGACGAGGACGAGATGTACCAACTCAACCCGGCCTTCAAGAAGCGCATCACCATGGACGGCCCCCAGCACCTGCTGGTGCCGACGGAAAAGGCTGAACTGCTGACAGCCAACCTGGCAATGATGAAGCCCGTTGAACTGGTGGACTGGCAGAAATACCGCGTACGCAACGGCGACAGTCTGCATGGCATCGCCAACCGCTACCACGTGACCGTCAAGACCCTGAAGGACATCAATGGCCTGTCCGGCAACCGTCTGCGCGTGGGCCAGCAGCTGAGCATTCCGGTCGAGCCGGGCTTCAAGCCTCAACAACCGCTATTCCAGAATGTCGCTAGCAATCAAGCCCCTGCGAAGGCGCAGAGTCACAAGGTAAAGAGCGGCGAAAGCCTGTGGCAGATCGCCAAGCAGTACAAGGTCAACGTCAAAGACCTGAAGCGTTGGAACTCGCTCTCCGGCAACAGCGTCAAGGCCGGCCAGACCCTCGCCCTGCAGGGCAGTGCCACTACCGCCGCCACCCGCAGCAAGAAAGCAAACAGTCGCGAAGCGGTGACCTACTACAAGGTCAAGCGAGGCGATTCACTGTACCTGATCGCCAAGCGTTTCAATGTTGAAATGGAACACCTGCAGCGCTGGAACCCCCGCAGTGGCAGCCTCAAGCCTGGTCAGACGCTTACCCTGTACCTGCGCTAACCCTTCAATACCATCGCTTCCTGGTAGCGCCTCGCCAACTTCGCGAAGCGTTGGAAGACCACGAACCTCTCGTGATTGAGTGCACGCACTGGATATCCCCGCGTAGATCACTTCCGATCCCGTGCTTGCCCGCCAGCAATGGAGCCAGGAAGAACATCCTCCGCCCCAGTCAATCGCGCACTGGTTGCGTTACCAGGTCGTTCAGCGAATAGCTGGCGGACACGCCCATCCAAAGTGTTTCAAGCGTCCGCATCACGTAATTGAACAGGTTCGGCTGCTCAGGCACCGCAGCCAGCGTAAAACCATTTAATCTACGAGCAATTTCCTCCCCCACAACCCGGCGCACTTTAGACAACTGCGCTGATCGTTCAGCACGGCATCATCATGGGTGTCAGGCCGCTACCCTGGCTAAGGCCATTAAGCACCGCTTCCAGTACCTGGTTGATGTCCGCACGCTGCAAAACCAGCCACCAAGCCCCTGCAAGGTCTACCTGCTCGTTGGGCTGCAGCAAGCGCTGCCTGGTGCAGCTCGCGCTGTAAGCGGATCCGTTCGGGATCGGTATGGGGAATCAGGTCACCGAGCCTGCTCGCCCCTAAGGTGGCTGACTGTCAGGTCGATCAGCCTGAGATCGACGAAGCCGATCAATACGATGGCCCGCGAGATGGTCCTGACGGGTTCCTGGGAAGGGTTGCAATACACGTTGTTGGCAACGCGCAGGACCTTGGACGTCAACGTTGCATCAGGGATGCAGGGCGTCAGCCAATTGCTGCACAGATGATTTATCCGTCTGCGCCAACTGGCGAAGATCGTGCACCACTGCGACCTACGTGGGGAGTCTCGCCTGATTGAGGCGCTCGCCCCACGACTGCAAACCATGGAGGCATTCACCCAAGTTGGGCATTCCTGTACATGGGGCTCAAGTCGGGGGCCTGAATGATGGTCACTCCTTGGCGGAGAAGCCCTTTTTCCTGCTTATACAAGCTGTTACTGTACCTTTCAGCCGTCATAGCTGATATCTGACGCATGTGACGAACGAAACAATTCTGCAGGCCCTTGCGATCGCCCGAGGCCCATTGCCGCGAGGCCAGCGCCCAAATGCCCGACAAGTTAGCCATGGATCGGACACTCGCCTGATGCGTCGTCTCCTCACCCTGCTCATCGGCCTCCTGGCGCAGCCCTGTTTCGCCACCATTGTCGAAAGCCACGGCTACGCCCAATTCGGCTCGCTCAAGTACCCTGCCAACTTCAGCCACTTCAGCTGGGTCAATCCCGACGCGCCGAAAAAAGGTACGTTACGCGTCATGGCGTTCGGGACTTTCGATACGCTCAACCCCTATACCTTCAAGGGCACAAGCCCAGTCGCAACGCCCAACTTCGCCCAATACGGCGTAACGGAGCTCAACGAGCCGCTCATGGTCGGTACAGGGCAATACGACCCGTCAGGCGACGAGCCTGCGTCCAGCTACGGCTTGATTGCCCAGAGCGTCGAATACAGCGAGGACCGCAGTTGGGTGGTTTTCAATCTGCGCGAAGAGGCCCGCTTTCATGATGGCCAGCCAATCACCGCCTACGACGTGGCGTTCTCGTACCGCACGCTGGTCAAGGACGGTCACCCCCAGTACCGCACTAGCCTCAAGGAAGTGAAGCGGGTCGATATCCTCAACCGTCACCGCATCCGCTTCGTCCTCAAGCGCGCTGGCAACCCGCTGCTGATCCTGCGCCTCGGCGAGTTGCCGGTGTTGCCGCAGCATTACTGGAAAGGTCGGGACTTCAAACGCACCAGCTATGAGCCCCCCTTGGGCAGCGGCCCGTATCGGCTCACCGAGGTCAGGCCTGGCCGCGGGCTGGTGTTCGAGCGCGTCAAGGACTGGTGGGGCGAAAAGCTTCCAGTTAACAGGGGCAAGTACAACTTCGACCGCGTGGAGGTGGAGTTCTATCGCGACAGCAATGTCGCGTTCGAGGCCTTCAAGGCGGGAGAATTCGACTTCTATATCGAACACCAGGCGAAAAACTGGGCTAACGGCTATCGGTTCCCAGCGATCGCCCGAGGTGACGTGATCCGCGCGGAAATCCCCCACCAGATTCCCACGCAGACGCAAGCGCTGTTCATGAACTCACGCCGCGCCGCATTTCACGACCGGAGGGTCCGCGAGGCCATGGGGCTCATGTTCGACTTCGAGTGGACCAATCGCACGCTGTTCAACAATGCCTATATCCGTGCCGCCAGCTACTACCCGAACAGCGAATTCCACGCCGCCGGAAAGCCGGAGGGCCATGAGTGGCTGTTGCTTTCGCCGTATCGCAAGCAACTTCCGGAGGCCTTGTTCAAGCAGCCGTTCAATGTCCCGACCACGGAAGGCCGTGGCATCCCGCGGGAAACCTTGCGCCGCGCTCTGGGTCTGTTGGGAGACGCAGGCTGGAAGCTCTCGGGCCAACGCCTGCTGAACGCCAATGGACAACCACTGCGCTTCGAGATTTTGCTGGTCAATCCGAACCTTGAACGTATCCTCCAACCGTATCGCGAGAACCTGGCCAGCATCGGCATCGACGTCAGCCTGCGCACCGTCGATCGCGCCCAGTACAAGCAGCGTCTGGACCAATTCGACTACGACATGATTCTGATGACGCTGCCTCAATCCTTGAGCCCTGGCCTGGAGCAAACACTTTACTTCCACTCCAGCCAGGTCGACGTGAAGGGAAGCAAGAACTATGCAGGGGTCGCCAACCCGGTAGTCGACGCAATGATCGACAAGCTGCTCGGCGCCCAGAACCGCGACGAGCAGGTGGCAGCCGCGCGGGCGTTGGACCGCGTCCTGCTCTGGGAGCATTACAGCATTCCCAACTGGTACATCAACTATCACCGCCTGGCGTACCGTAACCGGTTCGCCTTCGTCGCCACGCCGCCCTATACCCTGGGCCTGCGCGCCTGGTGGCTGAAGCCTTCGGAGAACGCCCGATGAACATGACGCTGCGCAACCGCTGCCTGAAAGGCTTTGGCGCCCTGCTCCTGGCCTTCGCCGGCCTAGCAGCCGCCGAGCCCAAGCATGCGATAACACTGTATGACGAGCCTGCCAAGTATCCACCAAACTTCACCCATTTCTCCTGGGTCAACCCGGATGCTCCCAAGGGCGGCGGACTACGCCTGGCAGGTCTCAACGGTTTCGACAGCCTCAACCCTTTCATCCCCAAGGGCAATTCAGCAGACCAGTTGGGGCTGATCTACGACAGCCTGACCTTCCACTCGCCTGACGAGCCCTTCACCGAATATGGCCTGCTCGCCGAACAGATCGAGAAAGCGCCGGACAACAGCTTCGTGCGCTTCTATCTGAACCCCAAGGCACGCTTTCACGACGGCAAACCAGTCACGGCCGAAGACGTGGTCTTCACATTCAATATCCTGACCGAAAAGGGCGATCCGATGTATCGCCACTACTATGCCGATGTCTCCAAAGTGGTGGCAGAGGACAGCCAGCGGGTCCGCTTCGACTTCAAGCATCCGGGCAACCGGGAACTGCCGCTAATCCTCGGTCAGCTCCAGATCCTGCCCAAGCATTGGTGGGAAACGCGCGACTTCGGCAAGACCAGCCTGGAACCGCCTCTGGGTAGCGGCCCCTACCGCATCGCCAAGGTGGATGCCGGCCGTTCGATCCGCTACGAGCGAGTCAAGGACTGGTGGGCCAAGGACCTGCCTGTCGTACGTGGCTACTACAACTTCGACGTCATCACGGTCGACTACTACCGCGACATGTCCGTCGCCTTGGAAGCCTTCAAGGCCGGGCAATTCGACTTCAACCTGGAATACTCCGCCAAGGATTGGGCCACGGGTTACGACAGCCCGGCCCTGCGCGCCGGCAAGATCATCAAGGAAAGCATCACCAACCATAACCCCACAGGCATGCAGGGCTTCGCCTTCAACATCCGTCGCCCCGTCTTCCAGGATCGTCGCGTGCGCGAGGCCATCGCGCTGCTATTCGACTTCGAGTGGGCCAACAAGCAACTCTTCTACAGTTCCTACAAACGCACCGGTAGCTATTTCGAAAACTCCGAGATGGCGGCACACCAACTGCCAGATGCCGCTGAGCTGAAGATCCTCGAGCCGCTGCGCGGGCAGGTTCCGGACGAAGTCTTCACCCAGGTCTTCACCCCGCCGGTCAGCGACGGTAGCGGCATCATCCGCGAGCAGAAGCGCCGCGCCTACCAACTGCTCACCGAAGCGGGCTTCAAGATCGAGAACGACAAGATGGTCGGCCCGGATGGCAAGCCGCTGACATTCGAGTTCCTCATCGCCCAGGCTAACCTCGAACGCGTGATCCTGCCGTTCAAACGCAACCTGGCTGAACTCGGCATCGACTTGCAAATCCGTCGCGTCGATGTTTCGCAATACATCAACCGGCTCCGCTCCCGCGACTTCGATATGGTCCCGGCCACTTGGGGTCAATCCAACTCGCCAGGCAACGAGCAGATGGAGTTCTGGCATTCGCGCAGTGCAGACAGCGCTGGCAGCCGCAACTTCATCGGCCTGCGTGACCCGGCCATCGACAAGCTGGTCGAGGGTCTGATCCGCTCCGACTCCCGACAAAGCCTGATCGAACATGCCCGCGCTCTCGATCGAGTACTGCTCTGGGGTCACTATGTGGTGCCCAATTATTACGTCGACACCTGGCGCGTCGCCTACTGGAACCACTTCCAGCGCCCTGGATCCACGCCGCTCTACGACTACGGTTTATTCACCTGGTGGGTAAAGCCGGGCATGGAAACTGCTAGCCAGTCCGGGCAGAACCAACCTGAGCCGGATTCCCAGTAAATGCTCGCCTACATACTGCGTCGATTGCTGCTGATCATTCCCACGCTGTTCGGCATCCTGCTGATCAACTTCCTCATCATCCAGGCCGCTCCCGGTGGTCCGGTCGAACAGATGATTGCCAAGCTCGAGGGCTTCGACTCCGCTGCAGGAGGCGCCACCGGGCGCATCTCCGGTGGCGGTGCCGAAGTAGCGGTGGCGGGTTCCAACTACCGCGGCGCCCAAGGCCTTGACCCTGAGCTGGTCGCCGAGATCGAGAAGATGTACGGCTTCGACAAGCCGGCGCCGGAACGCTTTTGGCTGATGATCAAGAACTATCTGCACCTGGATTTCGGCACCAGTTTCTTCCGCGATGCCAGGGTCACCGACCTGATCCTGGAAAAGCTGCCAGTGTCCATATCATTGGGGCTCTGGAGCACCCTGATCATGTATCTGGTGTCCATTCCGATGGGCATCGCCAAGGCAGTTCGCCACGGCAGCGCGTTCGACGTCTGGACCAGCTCCGCCATCATCGTCGGCTACGCGATCCCCGCCTTCCTGTTCGCCATCCTGCTCATCGTGCTCTTTGCCGGTGGCAGCTACTTCGACTGGTTCCCTCTGCGCGGGCTTACCTCGAACAACTTCGACGAACTCAGCCTGGGCGGGAAGATCCTGGACTACTTCTGGCACCTGGCCCTGCCGGTCACAGCTCTGGTGATCGGTAACTTCGCCACCCTTACTCTGCTGACCAAGAACAGCTTCCTGGACGAGATCAACAAGCAGTACGTGGTGACCGCCCGCGCCAAGGGTCTCTCGGAGCACCGGGTCCTTTACGGTCACGTATTCCGCAACGCCATGCTACTGATCATCGCCGGGTTCCCTTCAGCATTCATCGGCATCTTTTTCACAGGCTCGCTGCTGATCGAAGTGATCTTCTCCCTCGACGGCCTGGGCCTGCTCAGCTTCGAATCCGCCTTGAACCGCGACTATCCGGTGGTCTTCGGCACCCTGTTCATCTTCACCTTACTGGGACTGATCGTGAAACTGATCGGCGACCTGACCTACACCCTGGTCGATCCTCGCATCGACTTCGAAAGCCGGGAGGGTTGAGCATGGAACTCTCCCCCATCAACCGCCGCCGCTTTCAGCGCTTCAAAGCCAACAAGCGCGGCTGGTGGTCGCTCTGGTTGTTTCTGGCCTTGTTCATCCTCAGCCTCGGCGCAGAGCTGATCGCCAACGACAAGCCACTGGCAGTCAGCTACGACGGTCAGCTCTACTTTCCGATTCTCAAGCGATACCCGGAAACCACCTTCGGCGGCGAGTTTCCTCTGGAAGCCAACTACAAGACGCCATACATCCGCGACTTGATCGAGTCCAAGGGCGGCAGCATGATCTGGCCCCCTATCCCATACAGCTACGAAACCATCAACTACGAACTCAAGGTTCCGGCTCCCGCACCGCCCTCCGCCGACAACTGGCTGGGCACTGACGACCAAGGCCGCGATGTGATGGCGCGGGTGATCTACGGCTTCCGCGTCTCGGTGCTATTTGCCCTGACCCTGACTCTGCTCAGCTCGGTCATTGGCGTAATTGCCGGGGCGCTGCAGGGTTTCTATGGCGGCTGGGTCGATCTGGTTGGCCAGCGGTTCCTGGAGATCTGGTCAGGGCTGCCAGTGCTCTACTTGCTGATCATCCTGGCCAGCTTCGTCCAGCCCAACTTCTGGTGGTTGCTGGGCATCATGCTGCTGTTCTCCTGGATGAGTCTGGTGGATGTGGTACGCGCTGAGTTCCTTCGTGGTCGCAACCTGGAATACGTCCGCGCAGCCCGGGCATTGGGCATGCAGAATGGCGCCATCATGTTCCGTCATATCCTGCCCAACGCCATGGTCTCCACCATGACCTTCATGCCATTCATCCTCACCGGTGCCATTGGCACCCTGACCGCGCTGGATTTCCTCGGATTCGGCCTGCCTCCTGGAGCGCCCTCGCTGGGCGAACTGGTCGCTCAGGGCAAATCCAACCTGCAGGCCCCATGGCTGGGCATCTCCGCCTTCCTGGTACTGGCACTGATGCTAACCCTTCTGGTGTTCATCGGCGAAGCCGCGCGTGACGCCTTCGACCCGAGGAAGTGAGATGAGCGACAACCTGATTGAAATCCGCGACCTGGCCGTCGAATTCACTGCAGGCGACCAAATCCAGCGCGCAGTCGAGGACGTAAGCTTCGATATCCGCAAGGGTGAAACATTGGCCCTGGTGGGCGAGAGTGGCTCGGGCAAGTCGGTCACTGCCCACTCCATCCTGCGCCTGCTGCCCTACCCCCTCGCTCGCCACCCGAGCGGGAGCATCATCTATGAGGGCAAGGACCTGCTCAAGCTGCCTGAAGCCAAATTGCGCAGCATCCGCGGCAACCGGATCGCCATGGTCTTCCAGGAGCCGATGACCTCGCTCAACCCCCTGCACAGCATCGAGAAGCAGATCAACGAAGTACTCGGCCTGCACAAAGGCCTCACCGGCAAGGCAGCCACCAAGCGCACGCTGGAACTGCTGGAGATGGTTGGCATACCGGAGCCACACAAGCGGCTGAAAGCCTTCCCGCATGAGCTGTCAGGCGGCCAGCGGCAGCGAGTGATGATTGCCATGGCGCTCGCCAACGAGCCGGAGCTGCTGATCGCCGACGAGCCCACCACTGCGCTGGACGTTACCGTTCAGCTGAAGATCCTCGAACTGCTCAAGGAATTGCAGGCGCGCCTGGGCATGGCCCTGCTGCTGATCAGCCACGACCTGAACCTCGTTCGGCGAATCGCGCATCGCGTATGTGTGATGCAGCGCGGTCGCATTGTCGAACAGGCGTCGTGCGATGAGCTGTTCCACGCACCACAGCACCCCTACACCCGGGAACTGCTTGGCGCAGAACCGTCCGGCCGCCCAGCAGACACCCCACCTGGGCCTCCATTGCTGGAAGTCGATGACCTTCGCGTGTGGTTCCCGATCAAGAAAGGGCTGTTGCGACGCACCGTAGACCATGTGAAAGCCGTGGATGGCGTCAATTTCAGCCTGCTCCAAGGGCAAACCCTCGGCATCGTAGGCGAAAGCGGTTCCGGCAAATCCACGTTGGGTCTGGCGATCCTTCGACTGCTCGGCAGCCGGGGAGCGATCCGCTTCCAGGGACAGTCCCTGGACGGCCTGACACAGAAAGAGGTGCGCCCATTCAGGCGCCAGATGCAGGTGGTTTTCCAAGACCCCTTCGGCAGCCTAAGCCCACGGATGTGCGTTGGCCAGATTGTCGGCGAGGGTTTGAACATCCACCAGATGGGCACTGAAGCGGAGCAGGAGCAGGCCATCATCGACGCACTCCTGGAGGTAGGGTTGGACCCGGAAACCCGACACCGCTACCCCCATGAGTTTTCCGGCGGGCAGCGGCAGCGGATTGCCATTGCCCGTGCATTGGTGCTGAAACCAGCCCTGATCCTGCTCGACGAGCCGACCTCAGCACTCGACCGAACGGTCCAGCGCCAGGTGGTGGAATTGCTGCGGACTTTGCAGAAGAAATACGACCTGACCTACCTGTTCATCAGCCATGACCTGGCCGTTGTCAGGGCGCTGAGTCATCAGCTGATGGTGATCAAGCAGGGACAGGTGGTCGAACAGGGTCCAGCCGATGCCATCTTCGCCGCCCCGCAGCACACCTATACGCAGCAATTGCTCGAAGCCGCCTACCTGGCTCCGGGTACTGCCCGTTAACAACAATAGGATGAATGCAAATGGGTTTTCTCGCCGGTAAGCGTGTACTGATCGTTGGCGTCGCCAGCAAACTCTCCATTGCGTCGGGCATCGCTGCCGCGATGCACCGCGAAGGTGCCGAACTCGCCTTCACCTACCAGAACGACAAACTGAAAGGCCGTGTAGAGGAATTCGCCGAAGGCTGGGGCTCCAATGCGGAGTTGTGCTTCCCTTGCGACGTAGCCGAGGACGACCAGATCAAGGCCGTGTTCGAGGCTCTAAGCAAGAAATGGGACGGTCTCGACATCATCGTCCACTCCGTTGGCTTCGCCCCAGGCGACCAACTCGATGGCGACTTCACTGAAGTCACCACTCGTGAAGGCTTCCGTATCGCCCACGACATCAGCGCCTACAGTTTCGTGGCGCTGGCCAAGGCCGGCCGTGAAATGATGAGGGGCCGCAACAGCAGCCTGCTGACCCTGTCCTACCTGGGCGCTGAGCGCACCATGCCGAACTACAACGTCATGGGCATGGCCAAGGCTAGCCTGGAAGCTGGCGTCCGCTACCTCGCCGGGAGCCTCGGCCCGGAAGGCACCCGTGTCAACGCCATCTCCGCCGGCCCGATCCGCACCCTGGCAGCCTCAGGCATCAAAAGCTTCCGCAAGATGCTCGCAGCCAACGAGAAGCAAACGCCCTTGCGTCGCAATGTCACTATCGAAGAAGTCGGCAACGCCGGCGCCTTCCTCTGCTCCGACCTTGCCTCCGGCATCAGTGGTGAGATCCTCTATGTCGACGGAGGCTTCAATACCACCGCGATGGGCAATATTGAAGACTGATGGGCAAAGAAAAGGCCGCATAATGCGGCCTTTCCGTTCCATCTTTCGGATTAGAAGCGCTCGACTTCTGCCTTAGCTTCCAGTTGACGGCGGTAGGCTGCGAAATCCTGCTGACCACTACGCGAAGCCAGGAAGCGGCTGTACATCGCCTTCTCCTCGTCCGACAACTTGGCCTCAGGCTGATTGACGCCATTCAGGCGAATCAGCACATAGTTGCCATTGCCGAGCGCGACGCCCGTGAACTCAGGCTTGTCCGCAGCTGCAGGCTTGGGCATGCGGAACAGCGCTTGCAGCAACACGGGTTCGACACCCTCCTGACTGCGAGTAGCGGCTTCTACCACCTTCCAGGCCTGCCCTTCCTGAGCTTGGGAAACCGGTGTCTTGCCTTCACGCAGACTTGCCATCAGGGTCTCGCCCTTGCTCTTTGCCGCTTCGCTGGCTTTCTGCTGCACCAGGTGCTGGCGAATGCTATCACTGACCTTTTCCAGCGGCAGTTGCTCAGGCTTTTTATGCTCCTTGACGCGCAGGACCACAACTGTTTCTGGATCCAGTTCGATGGCGGAGCTGTTGGCTCCATCCTCTAGAACCTCGGGACTGAAGGCAGCCTGCAGGACCTGACGATTGGCTGTCAGCCCTTCGCCGCCCTCACGACCAAAGGGGGCGCTGGTTTTCACCGCAAGACCCAACTCCTGGGCCGGCTGAGCCAGATCGGAAGCCTCAAAAGCTGCGTCCTCAAGCTCCTTGCTGACTTCAACAAAACGCTGTTCAACCTGCTGCGCCTTGCTATCCCGCTCCAGCTTGTCCTTCAGACTGGCGAAGGTCGGGATCTCAGGTGCTTGCACACCGAGCAGCTTGATCAGGTGCCAACCGTACTGTGTGCGGACCGGGGCGGACACGTCGCCTTGTTTGAGGCTGTAAAGTGACTCTTCAAAAGGCGCCTCATAGACACCAGGACCTGCGAAGCCGAGGTCACCACCATTGGAAGCGGAACCCGGGTCATCAGAGAACTCCTTGGCCAGAGCGGCAAAGTCCTCACCCTTGTCCAGGCGTTGCTTGATCTGCTCGATCTTGGCCTTGGCCTGCTCGTCATTCAGCTTGTCGTTGACTTCAACCAGAATGTGGGCAGCCTGACGCTGTTCGGCGAGGTTGCTGATCTCCTTCTGGTACTGAGCCTGAAGATCCTCCTCCTTGGCCTCGACCTGATCGAAGAAGGAATCCTTCTTCAACTCAACGTACTCGATGACAACCTGCTCAGGGCTCATGAATTGGTCAACATGGCCGTCATAATAGGCCTTGAGCTCCTCGTCAGAGACTTTGACCATTGCCGGGTCTGCCTTCAGAGTCAGGGTTGCGAAGTCACGCGTCTGCTTCTCCAATCGGGCAAACGCCTCAACCTCAGCATCGGTTACAAAGCCGCTGCCAGCCATGCCGGCACGAAGTTGGCCGATAAGCATCTCTTGCTCGAGCATCTCGCGGAATTGCAGACGGTTGTAGTTCATCTGGCGGATGACCTGATCGAAACGATCAGCGTTGAACTTGCCGTCAACCTGGAATTCCGGTGTCTGCAGGATGAGTTGATCAACAGCACTTTGAGAGAAGGCGAAGTCAGCCGATTGAGCGCCCTGCAGCAGCAGTTTGCGCTCTATCAGCCCTTTGAGAGCTGCCTCACGCAGCAATTTCTCATCAAGCAGCGAGGCATCGAAATCCTTACCTAGTTGTTGTTGCAACTGACGACGCTGAAGATTCACCGCCTCGCTCAGCTGATCCAGGCTGATCTCCTCGCCATTGACCTCGGCAGCATTCTGGCGGTTGCTGGTAGCGTTGAAGATCGCATCGAAGCCAGTCAATGCGAGCAGCACGATGATGACGCCGATAATGGTTTTGGCAATCCACCCCTGTGAATTGTCCCTGATGTTCTGCAGCATGCATCCCCCAGAAGCGGCCGAACGGATTGTGCAGCCGTGTAACGCGGGTAGTGTCCAAATATGAGAAAGGCGCATCCGAGGATGCGCCTTCTCGTAGTTTGCGGAGCCTTGGGGGTATCCCCCTCCTGCAACTGACGGATCATCCTCCGTCGCTGCTTATTAGCCTCCGCTACGGGCAGAGCCCGAAAGACGCTTAGTTTACGGCGTCTTTCAGAGCTTTGCCTGCCTTGAAGCCTGGGATCTTGGCAGCATCGATTTTGATCGGCTTGCCAGTCTGCGGGTTACGGCCGGTACGAGCAGCGCGCTCTTTGACAGCAAAAGTACCAAAACCAACCAGCACCACGGAGTCACCAGCCTTCAGAGCGCCAGTGACGGATTCGATTACTGCGTCCAGCGCGCGGCCGGCAACAGCTTTCGGGATATCAGCAGATGCGGCGATAGCATCAATCAGTTCCGACTTGTTCACTCTTAAGTCCCCTTATTTCTGTTGAGTTGTTTCTTAATTGTTTGGCGTAAGCAAAGCGGGTGCTGGACGGCCCGCTAACACATAAGAGCCGCTTTATAACAAGGGCCTGAAAAATGTGTCAAGGAAGCCCCCCGGCTAATGCGTGCTGATTCGCTCCTTGGAATCAGTCTCGCGCTTGTCATCCTTTGCAACCATCTCCGGAGCCGCATCGGGCAAGGGCTCCGGGGCGTATTGCAGCGCAATTTGCAGGACTTCGTCAATCCATTTAACGGGTTTAATGGCGAGGTCTTGCTTGATATTTTCGGGAATTTCTTTCAAATCCCGCACATTCTCTTCGGGAATGATCACCGTCTTGATTCCACCACGATGTGCGGCCAGTAACTTCTCTTTAAGGCCACCAATCGCCAGCACCTGGCCCCGCAGCGTAATTTCGCCGGTCATTGCAACATCCGCCCGCACAGGAATCTGAGTCATCGCAGAAACCAGCGCCGTGCACATCCCAATACCTGCGCTCGGGCCGTCCTTGGGAGTAGCGCCCTCGGGCATATGGATGTGAATGTCGCGCTTTTCGTGAAAATCAGCAGGTATTCCCAGACTTTTCGCACGGCTGCGGACAACTGTCAGAGCCGCTGTGATCGACTCGGCCATGACATCGCCCAGAGAACCAGTCTTGGTCAGCTGCCCTTTTCCGGGAACGACGGCCGCTTCAATCGTCAGCAACTCGCCACCCACCTGAGTCCAGGCAAGGCCGGTAACCTGGCCAATCTGGTCCTGCTGCTCAGCGAGACCATAGCGATACTTACGCACGCCGAGGAAGTGCTCAAGAGATTCAGCAGTAACCTGCACCTGGAAACGCTTCTCCCGGGCATGCTCTTTCACCGCCTTGCGGCATACCTTGGCAAGCTGACGCTCCAGGCTACGCACGCCGGCCTCACGGGTGTAGTAACGAATGATGTCGCGTATCGCCGCTTCATCGAACTCCACCTCGCCCTTCTTCAGTCCATTGGCCTTGGTCTGCTTGGGCGCCAGGTACTTGACCGCGATATTGACTTTCTCATCTTCCGTGTAACCCGGCAGCCGAATCACCTCCATGCGGTCCAGCAGGGGAGCTGGAATATTCATGGAGTTGGCGGTGCAGAGGAACATCACATCCGATAAGTCGTAGTCGACCTCTAGATAATGGTCGTTGAAGTTATGGTTCTGTTCGGGGTCGAGCACTTCCAGCAGAGCCGATGCTGGATCACCACGCATATCGCTGCCCATCTTGTCGATCTCGTCAAGGAGGAACAGCGGATTGCGCACACCAACTTTGGTCATCTTCTGGATCAGGCGACCCGGCATCGAACCGATATAGGTACGGCGATGGCCACGGATTTCAGCCTCGTCCCGCACACCGCCAAGCGCCATACGCACGAATTTCCGATTGGTTGCCCGCGCAATGGATTCGGCCAACGAAGTCTTGCCGACGCCGGGCGGACCAACAAGGCAAAGGACCGGGCCCTTGACCTTTTTCACACGCTTCTGGACAGCGAGGTACTCAAGGATACGTTCCTTGACCTCTTCCAGCCCGTAATGATCTGCATCGAGAATGTCTTCGGCCTTGGCCAGGTCGAGACGGACTTTGCTCTCCGCCTTCCACGGCACATTGACCAACCAGTCGATGTACGAGCGCACAACCGTCGCTTCGGCAGACATCGGCGACATCTGCTTGAGCTTGTTGAGCTCGGCAATGGCCTTGGCCATGGCCTCTTTGGTCAGGCCTGCATTATCGATCCGTTTTTTCAGCTCCTCGACTTCGTTATGGCCTTCGTCGATATCGCCCAGCTCTTTCTGAATGGCCTTCATCTGCTCATTCAGGTAGTACTCCCGCTGGCTGCGCTCCATCTGCTTCTTGACGCGACCACGGATACGTTTCTCGACCTGCAGCAGATCGATTTCTGCATCCAACAGAGCCAGAACGTGCTCAACACGCTCAGAGAGCTCAGTCAGCTCTAGAATCTCTTGCTTTTGCTCGATCTTCAGCGCCATGTGGGCCGCCATGGTATCAACCAGGCGACCAGGCTCATCAATGCTGTTCAGCGAAGAAAGGACCTCGGAAGGCACCTTCTTGCCCAGTTGGACATACTGCTCAAACTGACTGAGCAGGCTGCGAATGAACACTTCAGACTCGCGTTCGCCAGCATCAACTTCGTCGATCAGGCTGACTTCTGCGCGGCAATGGCCATCGACCTCGATGAATCGATCGATGGCACCACGTTGCTCGCCCTCGACCAGGACCTTGACGGTGCCATCGGGCAATTTCAGGAGTTGCAGCACAGTCGCCACGGTACCCATGCGATACAGGGCATCTTCGCCTGGATCGTCATCAGCCGGATTCCGCTGTGCCACCAGAAGAATCTGTTTGTCCCCGGTCATCGCGGCTTCCAGCGCCTCGATCGACTTCTCACGCCCCACGAACAGAGGGATGACCATATGCGGATAAACCACAACATCACGCAATGGCAGGAGAGGTAATTCGACGGTTGTCTTCATGGTATCAGCTCTACGGCGGCCCTCGGGCCGTAAACAGATGGGAGAACCCTTGGCCCTAAGATGGGGTTAGGACCAAGAAAAAACAAGCATTGCGGCAGGAAATACAAAGGGGCCCGTAGGCCCCTTCGTTCCATCAAGCGTCTGGCGCCGCCTTGGCAGGCTGCTCGTTGTTCTCGTAAATCAATAATGGCTTGGAAGAGCCCTCAATCACGCTCTCATCAATAACCACTTTGCTTACTTCTGTTTGCGAGGGAATTTCGTACATGGTGTCGAGCAGAATGCCCTCAAGAATTGAGCGCAGACCACGCGCACCCGTCTTGCGCTCAAGCGCACGATGGGCTACGGCCTTCAGCGCATCTGGACGGAACTCCAGATCCACACCCTCCATCTCGAACAGCTTGGCGTACTGCTTGGTCAGCGCATTCTTGGGCTCAGTGAGAATCTGCATCAGGGCAGCTTCATCAAGCTCGTCCAAAGTCGCGATGACCGGTAGCCGGCCAACGAATTCCGGAATCAGGCCGAACTTGACCAGGTCTTCCGGCTCGACTTCGCGCAAGGCTTCGCCAACTTTCTTGCCAAGGTCCTTACTGCGGACTTCGGCGTTGAAACCAATGCCGCCCCGGGTGGAACGATTCTGGATGACCTTTTCCAGGCCAGCGAACGCCCCACCACAGATGAACAGGATGTTGCGAGTGTCGACTTGAAGGAATTCCTGCTGAGGGTGCTTGCGCCCGCCTTGCGGAGGGACAGAAGCCACAGTGCCTTCGATCAGCTTCAGCAGTGCCTGCTGCACGCCCTCTCCCGACACGTCTCGAGTAATCGAGGGGTTGTCGGACTTACGGGAAATCTTGTCGATCTCGTCGATGTAGACGATACCCATCTGGGCCTTTTCGACATCGTAGTCGCACTTCTGCAGGAGCTTTTGAATGATGTTCTCGACATCTTCGCCGACATAACCCGCTTCGGTCAGCGTGGTAGCGTCAGCGATGGTGAACGGGACATTGAGCAGCCGAGCGAGCGTCTCAGCAAGCAACGTTTTACCGGAGCCGGTAGGTCCGATCAGCAAAATGTTGCTCTTGCCCAGTTCGACGTCATCTTTCTTGTCGCGCTGATTGAGACGCTTGTAGTGGTTGTACACCGCTACCGCCAGCACCTTCTTTGCACGCTCCTGGCCAATGACGTATTGATCAAGGATGGTACGGATTTCTTTGGGCGCAGGTAGCTTGTGCGCGCTGCTTTCTGCCTGGGCCTCTTGCACCTCCTCGCGGATGATGTCGTTGCACAGGTCCACGCACTCGTCGCAGATAAAGACCGAGGGGCCGGCAATCAGTTTGCGTACTTCGTGCTGGCTTTTGCCGCAGAAGGAGCAATAAAGCAGCTTGCCGTTGTCCTCGCCATTGCGGGTGTCAGTCATTCGATCGATCCAATCGGGTAGGCATGAAACACAAGATGAAGGCAAATGCGGGCATTTTCAACCCCGCGAAGCGGCCGGATATTTCCGGCCGCGGCATTGCGGAAGGACTTAGCCGGCCAACTGGCGCTTGCTGAGAACCTGGTCGATGAGCCCGTACTTGACGGCGTCGTCGCCACTCATGAAGTTGTCACGGTCCGTGTCGCGGGCAATGACGTCGATCGGCTGGCCAGTATGGTCGGCCAGAATCTTGTTCAAGCGCTCGCGGATAGTGAGAATTTCACGGGCATGGATCTCGATATCCGAGGCCTGCCCCTGGAATCCGCCCAACGGCTGATGAATCATCATCCGCGAGTGCGGTAGACAGTAACGCTTGCCGGCAGCACCACCAGCGAGCAACAACGCCCCCATGCTGCAAGCCTGACCGATACAGATGGTCGAGACATCAGGCTTGATGAACTGCATGGTGTCGTAGATCGACATACCAGCCGTCACCGAGCCACCGGGTGAATTGATATAGAGATGGATGTCCTTGTCTGGGTTCTCGGCCTCGAGGAATAGGAGCTGCGCGACGACCAAGTTGGCCATGAAGTCCTCCACGGGTCCAACCAGGAAGATCACACGCTCCTTCAACAGGCGCGAATAGATGTCGTAGGCGCGCTCGCCACGGGCAGACTGCTCAATGACCATCGGCACCAGGCCGCCGGCAGCTTGGATGTCAGGCATTTGCTGCATATAAGAATTGCGGGACATGTCCTGCGATCACTCCCTAATTAAATAGTCATGTCTCAAAGACGCATAAGCCAGCTCGAGGCTGGCTTATGGTGTATTCGAACGAGGTGGAACAATCAGTCGGCTACTGGAGCTTCCGCCGGCTTGACTGCATCTTCGTAGGAAACCGCTTTGTCGGTTACGTTGGCCTTCTGCAGGACAGTATCTACAACTTGTTCTTCCAGCACAACCGAACGAACCTCGTTCAGCTGCTGGTCGTTCTTGTAGTACCAGGCCACGACTTGTTCCGGCTCCTGATAAGCCGACGCCATTTCTTCGATCAGCTCACGCACACGAGCTTCGTCAGGCTTCAGCTCGAACTGCTTGACGACTTCAGCCACGATCAGACCCAGCACGACGCGGCGCTTGGCCTGCTCTTCGAACAGTTCAGCTGGCAGTTGTTCAGGATTGATGTTGCCACCAAACTGCTGAACGGCCTGAACGCGCAGACGGTTCACTTCGTTACCGATCAGAGCCTTGGGTACTTCGACCGGGTTGGCAGCCAGCAGGCCGTCCATTACCTGGTTCTTGACCTTGGACTTGATAGCCTGACGCAGCTCGCGCTCCATGTTCTTGCGAACCTCGGCACGGAAACCATCCAGACCGCCTTCCTTGATACCGAACAGAGTGAAGAACTCATCGTTCAGCTCAGGAAGCTGCGGCGCAGATACGCTGTTCACGGTAACGGTGAACTCAGCGGTCTTGCCGGCTAGATCCAGGTTCTGGTAGTCAGCCGGGAAGGTCGGATTGATCACGCGCTCTTCACCAGCCTTGACGCCAACCAAGGCATCTTCAAAGCCCGGAATCATGCGGCCGGAGCCCAGCACCAGCAGGGTGCCCTTGGCGGAGCCACCAGCGAAGGCTTCGCCATCGATCTTACCGACGAAGTCGATGTTCAACTGGTCGCCATTCTCGGCGGCACGTTCAACACCTTCGAAACGGGTGTTCTGCTTGCGCAGGATATCCAGCATGTTGTCGACATCAGCATCCCCAACTTCAGCCTGCAGGCGCTCGATGGCGATGCCGTCAAAGCCAGCAACCTGGAATTCGGGGAACACTTCGAAGATGGCCACGTACTCCAGGTCCTTGCCCTTCTCGAACACTTTCGGCTCGACGGCAGGCTGGCCAGCCGGATTCAGCTTCTGCTCGACGACCGCCTCATAGAAGGAAGACTGGATCAGGTCACCCAGGACTTCCTGACGAGCGGAGTCCTCGAAGCGCTGACGAATCACGCTCATCGGTACCTTACCCGGACGGAAACCGGCAACCTTGGCGCGACGGGCAGTCTGCTGCAGGCGCTTGGTCACTTCGTTCTCGACGCGCTCGGCCGGCACGCCGATGGTCATGCGGCGCTCAAGAGCGGAGGTGCTTTCTACAGAAACTTGCATGGATATTCCTCGTTGCACAGACGTTAGCCGGCCGTTCCGGCCCCAGAATCAAGGGCATGCATTCTAGTGGGTCGAAATGAAGAAGTCACCCAGCAGAAACAGCCGGCAAAACGAAGAGATAAGAATATGAGAAAGGTGGTGCGGACGGAGAGACTCGAACTCTCACGCCTTGCGGCGCTGGAACCTAAATCCAGTGTGTCTACCAATTCCACCACGTCCGCGGAGGCAACGCTTGAAACGAAAGCGCCAGGCTCTAGGCCTGGCGCTTTCTCGAATATGGGGTGGACGATGGGAATCGAACCCACGACACCAGGAGCCACAATCCTGTGCTCTACCAACTGAGCTACGCCCACCATATTGCGTTTGCTTGCGCCTAAGCTGCCAAATGGCACGCCCGGCAGGACTCGAACCTGCGACCATCCGCTTAGAAGGCGGATGCTCTATCCAGCTGAGCTACGGGCGCTTAAATCTGCAGGCAGACTATAAAGCATCGGCTTCGAAAGAATCAGGAGATTCAGTCTTGCCGTCTTACCCAGCGACTGGCTGTGCTCGACAAGCGGGGCGCATGTTATCGACACACCTACACCCCGTCAACAGAAAATTTAAAAAAAATCAGAAAGATAAAGGAGTTACGGGAAAATGCTGACCAGCCGCCTTTGCCCGCAGGGCCCGCCATGCGAGAATAAGCGCCCTTTTTAGGCCTTCCCGATGGTTAATCTAGCGTCATGACCGCACAACTGATCGACGGCAAAACGATCGCCGCCCGCCTCCGCCAGCAGATAGCCCAACGCGTCATTGAGCGCCGCCAGCAAGGTCTGCGCATCCCCGGACTCGCGGTAATCCTGGTTGGCAGCGATCCCGCCTCGCAAGTCTACGTTGCCCACAAGCGCAAGGATTGCGAGGAAGTCGGCTTTCTGTCCCAAGCCCATGATCTCCCGGCCAGCACCGACCAAGCAGAACTCCTCGCACTGATCGGCCGACTCAATGAGGACCCCGCCATCGACGGCATCCTCGTGCAGCTTCCGCTGCCCGAGCATCTTGATGCTTCGCAATTGCTGGAGCACATTCGCCCCGACAAAGATGTCGACGGCTTTCATCCTTATAACGTTGGCCGACTCGCCCAGCGCATACCGCTGCTGCGCCCATGCACCCCCAAGGGCATCATGACCCTCCTGGAAAGCACCGGCGCGAACCTTTATGGAATGAACGCCGTGGTGGTGGGTGCATCGAACATCGTTGGCCGCCCAATGGCTCTGGAACTGCTTCTGGCAGGCTGTACCGTAACCGTCACCCACCGCTTCACCAAGGACCTGGCCGGCCACGTGGCCAATGCTGACCTTGTGGTAGTGGCCGTAGGAAAGCCCGGCCTGGTCAAAGGCGAATGGATCAAGCCTGGCGCGATTGTCATTGATGTCGGCATCAACCGCCAGGAAGATGGCAAACTGGTTGGCGACGTGGAGTACGACATCGCCGAGCAGCGTGCAGGGTGGATTACCCCGGTTCCAGGCGGTGTTGGCCCAATGACCCGCGCCTGCCTGCTAGAAAACACCCTCTACGCAGCCGAAACGCTCCACGCCTGACGGGACAAGCGCCACAAAATGGCCGCTGGATGCGGCCTTTTTCGTGGTGCCGACGGATTACCGGGCAAGGCGGCTTTGATCTTCTTGAAGCCGGGGCCACTGCCCTGGCAGGCGCAGAAGATCCGCTTATCACCGTGATTCGATTCTTTATGCCCTCTGCACAGACCAACGCAAGCAGTTGAGAATGTCGCACCAATCGTGCAAACGGCGGCACGGCGCGACCCCGGCGACACAGCGCGATAGACGATCGAGTTATGCCGGGATTGTCCGAAGCATAAGCGGGGCTCTTCGTCCTGGACCCTAGGCTGGAGAGGCCGTTTTTGTTTGGCTCTGTCGGCGTTAGCTGTTGCTAGCCATCAAAGGTCGGGCTGAGAGCCCTGTAGGAGCAAGGGGGACGCCGAGTTCTTGCTCGCGAAATGCGCCCGTTCGCCAGCAAGCTGAACTGGTCAAGTAATTCTGGACACCAGTTAAGGCTTCACGCCGCCAGCCTTTCCATCGCAACTGGCGACCGATACCCGTTATAGCTATGGAGCCTGGCGGTGTTGTAGCGCGTGACGTAGCGCTG
>NZ_JAGTIS010000040.1 GCF_018704125.1 Metapseudomonas boanensis
GCACGATGCCCGCCGCGCCGTTGGTGGGCGCGGTGACCACGCGGCCGCCGGTGGCGTTTTCCTCGTTCACCGCGAGGGCGTAGAGGTTGACCCAGTCGAGCACGCTGAGGCTGTCGCGCAGGTTGGCCTCAGGCCGCTCGCTGAGCTGCCGGTAGAGCGCCGCAGCGCGGCGCCGGACCTTGAGGCCGCCGGGCATGATGCCTTCGTTCTGGCATCCCGCCCGCACGCAGGCTTGCATCACCTCCCAGATATGCAGCAGCCCCAGACGGGTCTTTTGCGGGGATCGCCAGGCGGTCTCGTTCTCGGCCATCAGCTGACTGATGGAAAGACCGTGGGTAGCGCACTGCTCCAGCAGCTCACGCGCGGTGCGGAATGGATAGCGCAGCGGCGTGCGGTCTTCGACGATGCGATCCAGACCGACCGCCTCCTCGTCCACCACGAAGCCGCCGCCCACCGAGTAGTACTCGCGCGAACGGACCTGCAGACCAGCCTCGTCGAAGGCACGGAAGATCATGCCGTTGGGGTGATAGGGCAAGGGTTTGCGGATCATCGCCAAGTGTTCCTTCTCGACGAAGCGGATCGGTTTTTCCCCGAGCAGCGAGATGCTTCCGGCGCTACGCATGGCAGCCAATCGCTGGTCCACCGTGCGGGTGTCCACCAGGTCCGGGTACTCCCCTTCCAGCCCCAGCAGCACGGCCTTGTCGCTGCCGTGGCCCTTGCCGGTTGCGCCGAGGGAGCCGTAGAGCTCCACCCGCACGCTCTCCACCCGGTCCAGCAGCCCTTCCGTCTTCAGGCCCGAGACGAAGCGCGCCGCAGCGCGCATCGGGCCCACGGTGTGGGAGCTGGAGGGGCCGATGCCTACCTTGAACAGATCGAAAACGCTTAGCGACATAATTCGACTCCGAAGCAAGCCCAGGGTGGCGGTCAGGCCGGATAGACCGGGAAGCGCGCGCAGAGCGCGGCCACCTGCTTAGCCACTTGGGCCTCGACATCGGCATCGCCGAGGTGATCGAGGATGTCGCAGATCCAGCTGGCCAGGGCTCGGCACTCCGGCTCCTGGAAGCCACGGGTGGTGACGGCCGGGGTGCCGATGCGCAGGCCGGATGTGACGAAGGGCGACTGCGGGTCGTTGGGCACGGCGTTCTTGTTCACGGTGATGTGGGCACGACCCAGTGCGGCGTCCGCGTCCTTGCCGGTGATGCCCTGGCGGATCAGGCTGACCAGGAACAGGTGGTTGTCGGTGCCGCCGGAGACCACGTCGTAGCCACGTTCGATGAACACTTTGGCCATGGCTCTGGCATTGGTGATGACCTGGGCCTGGTAGTCCTTGAAGCCGGGCTCCAGCGCTTCCTTGAAGCACACGGCCTTGGCGGCGATCACATGCATCAGCGGACCGCCCTGCCCGCCCGGGAAAACCGCAGCGTTGAGCTTCTTCTCGATCTCCGGGTTGGATTTGGCGAGGATCAGGCCGCCACGTGGACCGCGCAGGGTCTTGTGGGTGGTGGTGGTGACCACGTCGGCATAGGGCAGCGGGTTCGGGTACAGGCCAGCAGCGACCAGGCCGGCGACGTGGGCCATGTCGACGAACAGCAGTGCACCGACCTTGTCGGCGATGGCGCGGAAGCGCGGGAAATCGAGGGTTTTCGAGTAAGCCGAGAAGCCGGCAACGATCATCTTCGGCTTGTGCTCGACGGCCAGGCGCTCGACTTCGTCGTAATCGATCAGGCCATTGCCGTCGATGCCGTACTGCACGGCGTTGTACAGCTTGCCGGAAGAGCTGACCTTGGCGCCGTGGGTCAGGTGACCGCCGTGGGCGAGGCTCATGCCCAGCAGGGTATCGCCCGCCTGCAGCAGCGCGAGGTAAACAGCAGCATTGGCCTGGGAGCCGGAGTGCGGCTGGACGTTGGCGTAGTCGGCGCCGAACAGCTGCTTGGCGCGGTCGATAGCCAGTTGCTCGACTACATCCACATATTCGCAGCCACCGTAGTAGCGCTTGCCCGGGTAACCCTCGGCATACTTGTTGGTCAGCTCGCTGCCCTGGGCTTGCATCACCTGCGGGCTGGTGTAGTTCTCGGAGGCGATCAGCTCGATGTGGTCTTCCTGGCGCTGGGCCTCGCGGCGCATGGCGTCGAACAGCGCTGGGTCGAAATCGGACAGGGTAAGGCTCTTGTGGAACATGGTCGTATCCTTCTTGTTCGGTTGGATGCAGCGCAAAGGTCGAGCTGTAGGAACGGGCTCGCTCGCGAATGGCTCCGGCAGAAGCGCTTCGCCAGCGAGCTGGCTCCTACAACGGGCCGCCGTCAGGCGTCCTGATAGGCCTCGATGGACGGGCAGGCACAGACCAGGTTGCGGTCGCCGTAGACGTTGTCGACGCGGCCCACCGGCGGCCAGTACTTGGCCTCGACCAGGCTGGCGCTGGGGTACACGGCCAGCTCGCGGCTGTACGGGTGGCGCCACTCGCCGACCAGTTCCGCTGCCGTGTGCGGGGCATTCTTCAGCGGGTTGTCGTGGGCATCCAGCTGACCTTCCTCCACCGCGCGGATTTCCTCGCGGATGCGGATCATGGCGTCGCAGAAGCGATCCAGTTCTTCCTTCGACTCGCTCTCAGTCGGCTCGATCATCAGCGTACCGGGTACCGGGAACGACATGGTCGGCGCGTGGAAGCCGAAGTCGATCAGGCGCTTGGCCACGTCGTCGACGCTGATGCCGCTGGTTTCCTTGAGCGGCCGCAGGTCGAGGATGCACTCGTGGGCCACAAGGCCATTGCTGCCGGTGTAGAGCACCGGGTAGTGCTCTTCCAGGCGGCGGGCGATGTAGTTGGCGCTGAGGATCGCCAGTTGCGAGGCACGCTTGAGACCTTCGCCGCCCATCATGCGGATGTACATCCAGGTGATCGGCAGGATGCTCGCGCTGCCGAACGGCGCGGCACTGACCGCGCCTTCCTGGCGGGCTAAGTGGCCTTGGCCGTGGCCGGGGAGGAACGGCGCCAGGTGGGATTTGACGCCGATCGGGCCAACGCCCGGGCCGCCGCCGCCGTGGGGGATGCAGAAGGTCTTGTGCAGGTTCAGGTGCGACACGTCGCCGCCGAACTGGCCCGGGGCACAGAGGC
>NZ_JAGTIS010000041.1 GCF_018704125.1 Metapseudomonas boanensis
GAGGTGCTCGCGGCAGCGAAAAAGAGCGTGAAGCGCAACGGATCTGGGTGTTATGGATCGAGTGGACGCTTTCAAAAACGGCAGGCGCTGAAGTTAGCCAGAAACGCATGGCTACTTCAGACCATCCTTAGAGTCGGAGATAAGGCCACTGGCGGCGGTGTCGTAATAGCCGGCTCTACCACTATGAAATTTCGTGGTATCGGAGTAGCGCGCGTGGGGGACCCTGTCTGTTGCCCATTACCTGGCCATGGGCCCACGGTGATTGCCGAAGGACATGATGTATTCAAGGATCATGGCGTCCCCGTGGCGTTTCACGGCCATCTCTGTGCCTGCGGATGCGCGTTGTTGACGTCATTGCCCGAGGCCACGGCGAACTAGCCATGCCGGTCCGACTGGATAACGTCCCGCCAATGGCCATACGTCCGCGTTCCCCACGCGTTTGGATATGGCTGGGCCTGTTGGCGATTGCCTTGTTGATGGGCCTGGGGCTGACCCTGGTATTTGGCGACGAGTCCCTGCGCCAACATCTCCTGCAATTCTGGGGAGTGGCGCTGGGCCTGCCCTTTGCTGTGTGGTTCGCCTCGATCTCTATCCGGTGTCTAGTGCATGTGGGTGTCGTCAGTGCTGCCGACGGTTGGGATCGGGCGCGTGAAGAGGATTGGCTCGGAAGACTGCGTCGAGGACGGCGCTCCCAGCAGATCCTCGCAGTCAGTCTTTACACCGCCCTGCGTGAGGCTTCGGACAGGTCCGGAGTGGCGCAAAACCAGGCCCTGATGGCGGACAAGTGCGCCTTGAAGACCCAGGCCCTGCGAGGGCTGCCGGATCAGGTTTGTCGACACAGCCGGTTGTCGTTTGACCCGGAGCTGGACTCGGACCCTCTCGATGCCGATGCGTTGTTGATAGAAGCCTATCGCCGGGTGCTGACTGACTTGTCCAGGGTTTTGCGCACGCTACCCAACGAGCTTCCACTGGCTCTCGTATTGGAGTCTGGCTCGACGCGCAAGCTTGCTGAATGGCGGAAAGTCTGGTCGGAGCTTGGGCTTCGGCAAACGGTAGCTCCCCTGGAGCGCCAGGGACTGGATGCCATCGACCATTGGCTGGACGCCCACAACGACGACCCGTCGCTGCTGCTCGTGGTGGCCGCCCAAATGGCGCCATCGCCGCCGGACAACACGGCAGAGGTTGCCGTTGGCCTTCTATTCGGCAATCAGCGAACACAAACGGTTCTTCGTCCAATGACCTATCTGCATCGCCCTGAGCAGGAGCGTGGCGCGACGGCTGACGCGTTGCAGCTCGCAGTCCGTCAGGCATTGGGTTGGGTGCCGATAGGCGCAGAAGCTCTTGGGGATGTCTGGCTGACTGGGGTCGACGCTCTGCGCCATGGCGATATCACCCAGGTGCTTCTCGAATTGTCTTCCCCGTTGAAGCGTGGTCAGGGCTTGCATGACTTACAGCCATCGCTGGGTGATCCCGGCTCTGCTGCTCCTTGGATTGCCATTGCCGCGGCAACCGAGAGCGCGCGTTCCGGAGGAAGGCCGCAACTGATTTTCAGTGGTGATGGTGTCGTCGAGGCTGGACTCTGGTGCTCGGTGGTGAGGCCGACACTGATATTGGAATCGGAATAAGGATGTATCGATGCTGCCTCGTCGGATGATGGTGCTGATTGCTCTGGTCGTATTGGCTGGACTGCTGGTTGGACTGGTGTTCTGGCGTTTTCCGGAACTTGTGGGGCTGAGCTCCGGAGGCAGCGGGCAATCCGCGGGGCTTATCATGACTGCCGGACTGGCTGCGCTGCTTCTGCTGTTGCCAATGGCTCAGCAGTTCCTGGGCCGGCGAGTCGGAGCGGTGTCCTACCGAGAAGTGCTGGCCGACGATGCCGAATCTTCCTCTGGCGTCCAGAAAGCCACGGTCGCACCTCGGGATGCCCTGGCCGGGATAAAGAACCATCTCAGGGAGCACTACGGGTATCTCTGGAGGCGCCGGATTCGTGTCTACCTGGTGGTGGGCGAGACCGAAGAGGTCGAGGCCATTGCGCCGTCGCTGACGCGCGCGGGCTGGTTGGAAGGCCATGATGCGTTGTTGCTGTGTGACAACCATTCGGAGGGTCGAACGGATACCCCGGAGGTGCTGAGGAGGCTGCGCCGTAGCCGCCCCCTGGACGGCATCGTCTGGGCGCTGAGCCCGCAGCAGAGCCTCGATCCCGACTACCTGGGCCGCTACCAGCGTCAGTTGCGGGATCTGGCGCGGCGGCTGCGTTGGCAGGCACCGGTGCACCTTTGGGAGGTGCGCCGCAGCGAATGGGAGCAGCCAGCCGCCGATGCCGCGGTGGGCTGCGCGCTGTCGTCGCGCGCCGGTCAGGCGCAGTTGGAGAGCCACCTGGACTGCCTGCTGCAACCATTGCGTGAACGGGGCCTGGCGCGGATGCAGGGCGACAATCGCCATGACGCCCTTCTGCGTCTGGCCCACGACCTGCAAAACGACGGCATCGCCCGCTGGAAGCAGGCCTGGACGCAGTTGCGGCGCGGCCCCGAGTTGATGCTGCGTGGCCTGTGGTTCAGCCTTCCCCTGCCCACACCCCGGGATAGTGGGGATCACCACTGGCGAGCCCATCCCGCTTGGAACGGCGTGTTGGCTGACCGATATCCCGGCGGCCGGCCGCAGGGCTGGACCGGGTGGCGCGTCGGCACTGTCGCGCTGCTGGGGCTGCTTGCGCTCTGGGTGCTGGGCCTACTGCTGTCCTTCGCCAGCAACCGCGCTCAGGTGGCCGAGATGCAGGCTGCACTGGCCACCCTCGATCAACCCCGCGAAGGTGATGAGCAACTGCTCGCCTTCAACGAACTGGTCCACGAGC
>NZ_JAGTIS010000042.1 GCF_018704125.1 Metapseudomonas boanensis
CGATGAGTGCGGACAGGCTCATGGTCGATCTCCGTACTGCGCCAGCGGCATCGATGAGCCGCCGGGGTCGAGAAAGATCTGCGTCGGCAGCGTGAAGCCACGCAGTCGCAGCAACGCCAGGGGGCCGGCCCCCAGGTCGGTGCGCAGGTGCCAGGTCAGCCCCAGGCCGTCGGGCGCTTCGAGCAGCAGCCGATAGCGGGTTTCGCTGTCGTCCAGCGGGGTGACCCGGGCCTGCTCCAGCAACCGGATCAGGCCCCAGGTACCGGGGTAGTCGCCGAACAGCCGTTCGCCGGTCCTGACGTGGGTCCAGCTCAAGCGGGCGCCGGGGTAGTCGCTCGTGCCGGGCCAGGCGAAGCGCTGCCAGCGCTCCCGCTGGTTGAAGTACGTCAGGCGGCTGCCATCGAGGACCAGGGAGGTCTGCACGAGATGGCGTACCGGCTTGGCCCGCAGGTCGAAGCCGATCCCCATGCCGCCGTCGGTATAGAGCACGTCGGCCAGGTCCGCGAGTCGATTGACCGCCTCGAGGAATTCGGGGTTGAAGCGCAGCCCCTGGCTGTGGTCGCTTTCCGGCACCCAGCGGTTGCCCTCCTTGCGCAGCACGCCGCCCAGCTGCCGGGAGAGGAACTGCTCGATACGCCCGGTGTCGGCGCGAATCATCTGCCCGAGCATCGGCAACGAGGCGTCACTACTGCTCGCCGCGAACGGATAACGCCCGGCGAACGCGCTGTTCCAGGGGCTGACGATGGCCCGCCGCCACTGACCGTTGAGCCCGGCAGCGGAGGGTTGCAGGATCCGTTGCCAGGCCTGCTCCAGCGGCTGGACGAAGAGCGCCTGGCCAAAACCGCTCCACTCACTGCCCAGGCTGGCAGCCATCAGGCTGCCGTAGGACTGGCTGTCGGTGAGGTCGACGCTGCGGCCCTGGAACACGGTTTGCGCCAGGGTCTGGATCATGGCCTGGGGGTCCGGCGCAGCGCCCACCTGTTGCAGCATCAGGCGTACCCGGGTCACGCGGGTGAGGAAGGCGTGCAGGCTGAGGTTGTCGTCACTGCCTGGCTGATCGGCCCCCTTGCCGAGCAACGCGAGCAGTGGGCCGAAGCGTTCGTCCAGCGGGCTTTTCGGCAGCCCGGCCAATTGGTCGATGACCGGCGCCTTGTCCTGGCCAATGAGGTTCTGCGCGGACTGCAGCAACGAGTCACCAAGGGCCTGGCTGCGGGCGCCGGCCTGGCCCTGGTAGGCCAGGGTGTTGGCCAGGGCGATGAGCGGCGACTGGCGCACATCGGTCATCAGCGTGAGCTGGTCAATGGCGTCGGCGAGGCTGCCCGCCTCGCGCCAGCGCAGGCTGTTGAGCACCTCCAGCCAGGCCCGGCCGTACTCCTGGAAGTAGCGCGCGGTGAGGCGTTCGCGCAGGACCTCGGGGCTCAGCTCGGCGGCGATCTGGCTGCGGTCGTCGCTGAGTACCCAGTCGATTTCCTCCCGGCGCGCGGCGGCGATGTCGTCGATGGCCTGGCGCACCACGCCGTCCCAGGCCTGGCGCGTGAACACACCGGGCACCTCGGCGGCGGTGGAGAACAGCCGTTGGGCGTCGGTGTCGCCGACCAGCTGCGCCAAGCCCAGAGGCGGGTACTGGTTGGCCGCGCGCTGCAGCACCTGCCGGTACAGGTTGGCCTCACCATTGCGCTGGCCGAGCTGGCCGATCAGCAACTGGCGGGACGCGGCGACCAGGCCGGGCGCTTCCTCGATACGCCACTCGGGGTGCTCCGCCAGGTGTTCGGCATAGAAGCGCCAGAGGTTGGGCGCGATGCCCTGCCAGAGACCGTCCGCCACGCCGACGCGCTCCGTTTCGTAGGCCGCCAGGGTCTTGCCGAGGAAGGCCGCATCGGCCTTTTCCGGGCGCGCCATCATCAGGTAGGCCTTGAGCGGGTCGTAGGCGTCTCGGGCCCGGATCGCCCGCTCGCGGCTCTCCGGCGGCAGGTCGAGCAACTCGCGCAGCTCGCGCTCCAGGCCGGCGGCGGCCGGGTCGCGGATCAGGCGGTGGTTGGCCATCACGTAGCGGGGCCAGAGCGCGGCGAGCAGGCCGTCGTTCTGGCTGAGGCCGAAGCGTTGATGCCAGGGCACGCCGTGCTTCGCGCGATGGTCGAGGCGCTCAAGCTCGTGGACCAGTTCGTTGAAGGCGAGCAGTTGCTCATCACCTTCGCGGGGTTGATCGAGGGTGGCCAGTGCAGCCTGCATCTCGGCCACCTGAGCGCGGTTGCTGGCGAAGGACAGCAGTAGGCC
>NZ_JAGTIS010000043.1 GCF_018704125.1 Metapseudomonas boanensis
CCGCCACTTCCGCCCACCACGCCAATTTCCTTATTCGCTCTTTCTCCGCCATCCAGTTCAGTATCGGTGCCGAGGTGGTATGGCCCAGTACATCGTCCAGGGCATCCCATTTGCTATCCCGGTAAAGCCATTCGCTCTCGGAGTGAATGATCAGTTGGGCAATGGATTGGGCAGAGGCCGGCATGCTGATCGCGGCCACCATTTCATCGGCGGTGATCTTTCCGTTGCGGTCTCTGTCGATGAGGTCATACAGGCGGGATTTCAGGGGGGCCTTGTCCGAAGCGTCGGCACGCGGGCGGTTGCGCTCGCGGTCCTCTTCGCTGGACAAGCCCAGCCTGTCCAGCACGTAGGCCAGGCCATTCTCGGGTGGGTCGTCGTTGTAGATGATGTCGTAACCTTCCCAGGCCCAGGGGCTCATCCAGGGGGTGACGCCGACTTCTTCCCGTACCCAGCCGTCAAGCAGTTTGCCGGCACTGTCCCGGGTCAGGGCATCCAGGCGATACCAGTTGATGGCGGCTCGGCCATGCTCAGCGGGGAGCTGGATCTTGCGCTCGGCCGGCAAGCCGTCGAGCAGGGATCTGGGGACCAGCAGGTCCGTTTCGCTGGGCCTGTGGGGATCGAACGGCATGGGCGGCTGGGCGGTGCAGTAGCGCTCCTGGTGGGGCATGACGGGCGTGCCCGCTGCGAGTTTCAGCCAGGTGCTGTTCTTGGCCGGCAAGCGTGCGGCCCATGCCCGGCTCGCCGTGAGGAAGGCTTCCATGTCATCGGCGCTGAAGACTTCGAGGTGCAGCTTTTCCTGCGGTGCGGTCTCGCCGTCTTCCTGATAGGGCCCGAGGTGGCCGATCAGGTCGCCAGCCTTGATCGGTAACGGCCTCTCGAGCACCACGACGCGGTCGAACAGCTGCGGTTTGCGCTCCCCCTCCAGCGAAGCGAAGTGGACGTATTGGGCAACGCTCTCCAGCTTGCGGTATGCACCCTCACCGCTGATGGTGACTTCGGCCCCCTTGGGTAATTCGCCGACTTTTGTGCTCTGGCCGTCAGGTGCCACGCGTACGGTAAGAGGATCGCTGACGGTATTCACGCGGTAGACACCGTCACCAATGGCTAACAGGAGGCGAACTGCGATGTAGCCCTTCAGCGTACCGTCGGGGTTCTGCAGTTTCTCTGGCCCACGCGTGCCCTCCAGCTTGCGATAGCTCCCCTCGCCACTCAGGGTGACGGCCGCACCCCGCGGCAAGAAACCGATGATCGCGCCCTTGCGAGCCTGGTTGCGTACATTCAGACCCCGCTGGGCCGGATCGCCGGGGGCGGGGTCATCGACGGTCATCCTGACGTGGAAGGTGGAAGCCTCCGGCCAGAAGGCGGGGCGCTTCAGCGCTGGGTCGGCTTGATAGCTGACCCAGTCCTGCAGGTGCATGTAGAGGCTGAAGAAGGTCAGGCTCGGCGGCGTGTCGGAGCTGTTGGCTATGGCCGGCGCTTCCAGGCGGTGGCGTACCAGTACGAAGCCCGATGCGAAGGGAGCCCGCACGGTGACGCCCGGGCCAGGGTAGTAAAGGGTTTCAGGTGTCTGCTCGGGGATGCGATAGGCCACCACTTCGCCGTCGGCGATGCAACGCACATGGGACTGATCCAACACGCCGGCGGTACCGGCATCGAAGTGCACACCGCCATGCCACATGCCGTTACGCCCCAGCGGGTAGTAGCCAGCGGCGGCCTTGGCGAGCTGGGTCAGTTGCAGCAGCGGATTAGCGCGATCACCAAAGGGGTGGCACCAGTGTTTGACCGCAGGCAACGAGGTTGGCTGGGCAATCGGTGGCTCGGATGTGGCAGGCAACAGCGGCGATGGCGCCCCCGTGGATACCGGCGAGGGATGACGAGGGGCTGGCGGGCCGTCGCGCCAGCGCTGGTATCCGTCCTTCAGGGCATCAAAGGTGTCGATGATGAGTGCGAGCATGGAAATCCGTTCCTT
>NZ_JAGTIS010000044.1 GCF_018704125.1 Metapseudomonas boanensis
ATCGGCACCGACCTGATGATCAAGGTGCTGCGCAACGCGCAGCATCTTGAGATGGGCGCCATGGTCGGCATCGACCCGGCGTCCGACGGCCTCGCCCGTGCCGCGCGTCTCGGGGTGGCCACCACCCATGAAGGCGTGGAGGGCCTGACCCGCCTGCCGATCTTTTCCGAGATCGACTTCGTCTTCGACGCCACCTCGGCCGGCGCCCATGTGCAGAACGACGCCTTCCTGCGCAGCGTCAAACCCGGCATCCGCCTGATCGACCTGACCCCGGCGGCGATCGGCCCCTACTGCGTGCCGGTGGTCAACCTGGAGCAGAACCTCCAGCAACTCAACGTCAACATGGTCACCTGCGGCGGCCAGGCCACCATCCCGATGGTCGCCGCGGTGTCGCGCGTGGCGAAGGTCCACTATGCCGAAATCATCGCCTCGATCGCATCGAAGTCCGCCGGCCCCGGCACCCGCGCCAACATCGACGAGTTCACCGAAACCACGTCCAAGGCCATCGAAGTAATCGGCGGCGCGGCCAAGGGCAAAGCGATCATCATCATGAACCCGGCCGAGCCACCGCTGATGATGCGCGACACCGTGTTCGTCCTCAGCGAAGCGGCCGACCAGGCGAAAGTGGAGGCCAGCGTGGAAGAGATGGCGGCCGCGGTGCAGGCCTACGTGCCAGGCTACCGCCTCAAGCAGCGGGTGCAGTTCGATGTGATCCCCGAATCCGCGCCGCTGCACATTCCCGGCCACGGCCGCTTCTCCGGGCTGAAGACCTCGGTGTTCCTCGAAGTGGAAGGCGCCGCCCATTACCTGCCGGCCTACGCCGGCAACCTCGACATCATGACCTCCGCCGCGCTGGCCACCGCCGAGCGCATGGCGCAGTCGATGCTCAAGGCCTGAGGAGACCGACCATGAACGGCAAGAAGCTCTACATCTCCGACGTGACCCTGCGCGACGGCAGCCACGCGATCCGCCATCAGTATTCGATCAAGCAGGTGCAGGCCATCGCCCGCGCGCTGGACCAGGCCAAGGTCGACTCCATCGAAGTCACCCATGGCGACGGCCTGCAAGGCTCGTCCTTCAATTACGGCTTCGGCGCCCACACTGACCTGGAATGGATCGAAGCGGCAGCCGACGTCATCGAGCATGCCACCCTGACCGTGCTGCTGCTGCCGGGCATCGGCACCGTGCATGACCTCAAGGCCGCCTATGACGCCGGCGCCCGTTGCGTGCGCGTGGCCACCCACTGCACCGAGGCGGACGTGTCGAAGCAGCACATCGAATACGCCCGTTCGCTCGGCATGGACACCGTGGGCTTTTTGATGATGAGCCACATGATCCCCGCCGACGAACTCGCCCGGCAGGGCCAGCTGATGGAAAGCTACGGCGCCCAGTGCATCTACATGGCCGACTCCGGTGGCGCCATGAACATGCAGGACATCCGCGAGCGCATGCGCGCCTTCAAGGCGATCCTCAAGCCGGAGACCCAGACCGGCATGCACGCCCACCACAACCTCAGCCTCGGCGTGGCCAACTCCATCGCCGCGGTGGAGGAGGGCTGCGACCGCATCGACGCCAGCCTGGCCGGCATGGGCGCCGGCGCCGGCAATGCGCCGCTGGAGGTGTTCATCGCCGCCGCCGAGCGCCTGGGCTGGAACCACGGCACCGACCTCTACCGCCTGATGGATGCCGCCGACGACCTGGTGCGGCCGCTGCAGGACCGCCCGGTGCGCGTCGACCGGGAAACCCTGGGGCTGGGCTATGCCGGGGTGTACTCCAGCTTCCTGCGCCATGCCGAGGTGGCCGCGGCCAAGTACGGGCTGAAGACCCTCGACATTCTCGTCGAGCTGGGCCGCCGCCGCATGGTCGGCGGCCAGGAAGACATGATCGTCGACGTGGC
>NZ_JAGTIS010000045.1 GCF_018704125.1 Metapseudomonas boanensis
GCACGATGCCCGCCGCGCCGTTGGTGGGCGCGGTGACCACGCGGCCGCCGGTGGCGTTTTCCTCGTTCACCGCGAGGGCGTAGAGGTTGACCCAGTCGAGCACGCTGAGGCTGTCGCGCAGGTTGGCTTCCGGGTGCTCACTGAGCTGGCGATACAGCGCGGCAGCGCGGCGCCGGACCTTGAGGCCACCAGGCATGATGCCTTCCTTGCGGCAGCCCGTGGTTACGCAATCCTGCATCACCTGCCAGATCTTCATCAGGCCCGCACTGGTTTCCTCAGGGCTGCGCCAGGCCTTTTCGTTCTCGCGCATCAGGTCGCTGATGGAGAGCCCGGTGTCAGTGCAATGGGCGAGCATGTCCTTGCCGGATTTGAAGGGATAGCGCAGCGGCGTGCGGTCTTCGACGATGCGGTCGAGGCCGGCTGCTTCCTCGTCGACCACGAAACCGCCGCCCACCGAGTAGTACTCGCGGGAGCGGATCTGGATGCCGGCGTCGTCGAAGGCGCGGAAGATCATGCCGTTGGGGTGGTAGGGCAAGGGTTTGCGGATCATCGCCAGGTGTTCCTTCTCGACGAAATGGATCGACTTTTCCCCGCCCAGGCACAGGACGCCACTCTCGCGGATGACCGCCAGTCGAGCGTCGACACTTTCGGTGTCGACGGTATCGGGCTGTTCACCTTCCAGCCCCAGCAGCACGGCCTTGTCGCTGCCGTGACCCTTGCCGGTGGCGCCGAGGGAGCCATAGAGCTCGACTTTCAGGCGCTCGGTGTCAGCCAGCAGATTTTCCCGGCGCAGGCCGTCAATGAAGCGCGCGGCGGCGCGCATCGGGCCCACGGTGTGGGAGCTGGAGGGCCCGATGCCGATCTTGAACAGGTCGAAGACGCTGAGGGACATGTCGTGCTCCTGAGCTCGCGCTCGGCTCATGCTTACTAGTCAGCGTAGACAGCCGGGCGCATCGGGTCCGAAGACCCGACCGCCGAGTGGTAGAAACACCCTGTAGGAGCCAGGGGGACGCCGAGTTCTTGCTCGCGAATGGCTCCGGCAGAAGCGCTTCGCCAGCAAGCTGGCTCCTACGACGGGCTCGCCGTCAGGCGTCCTGATAGGCCTCGATGGACGGGCAGGCACAGACCAGGTTGCGGTCGCCGTAGACGTTGTCGACGCGGCCTACCGGCGGCCAGTACTTGGCCTCGACCAGGCTGGCGCTGGGGTACACGGCCAGCTCGCGGCTGTACGGGTGGCGCCACTCGCCGACCAGCTCCGCTGCCGTATGCGGGGCGTTCTTCAGCGGGTTGTCGTGGGCATCCAGCTGACCTTCCTCCACCGCGCGGATTTCCTCACGGATGCGGATCATGGCGTCGCAGAAGCGATCCAGTTCTTCCTTCGACTCGCTCTCAGTCGGCTCGATCATCAGCGTGCCGGGTACCGGGAACGACATGGTCGGCGCGTGGAAGCCGAAGTCGATCAGGCGCTTGGCCACGTCGTCGACGCTGATGCCGCTAGTTTCCTTGAGCGGGCGCAGGTCGAGGATGCACTCGTGGGCCACCAGGCCATTGCTGCCGGTGTAGAGCACCGGGTAGTGCTCTTCCAGGCGGCGGGCGATGTAATTGGCGTTGAGGATCGCCAGCTGGGTAGCGCGGCGCAGGCCTTCACCGCCCATCATGCGGATGTACATCCAGGTGATCGGCAGGATGCTCGCGCTGCCGAATGGCGCGGCGCTGACTGCGCCTTCCTTGCGCGCCAGGTGACCCTGGCCGTGGCCGGGGAGGAAGGGCGCCAGGTGGGATTTGACGCCGATCGGGCCAACGCCCGGGCCGCCGCCGCCGTGGGGGATGCAGAAGGTCTTGTGCAGGTTCAGGTGCGACACGTCGCCGCCGAACTGGCCCGGGGCACAGAGGC
>NZ_JAGTIS010000046.1 GCF_018704125.1 Metapseudomonas boanensis
CGATCAGGAACAGCTCCTTGCGGGTCTGCTTGCGTTTGCCGGCGTACTCGGCGTCGGCGAAGGTCATTTGCTTCATCGAAAAACTCGGGCAACGGGATCGGCGTATTTCACCAGAAATAGGAAGTCTTCTTCAGGGTTTCCCTAATGATTCCGTTCATAACTCACCCATAAAATCCTTGATTACTGAAACTTTCAGAGTCGATCCGACAGCAAGGAAACTGTAATACTCGTTAGATCAGGGTCTGCTTTTCAAATCATCTAAGGAATTGCATGAGGTTTATTTGTAAACTCTTGATTGGAACTATTCGCCACCCCTGAGCAAAACGACACTTTTCCGCCCGAAATTCTTCCATAAAATATTCTCCTGTCGAAGTTGGTTTCGATTGACGCCCACTCCTTAGGACTTGCAGATTGGGTGTCGTCGACTGACCCTGCTCCTTCCTTTACTAATGACTGCTGTTCAGTAAAAACCATTTTCACTTCTTGCTTTTTAGATAGGAATGGCACGATTAATCATGCATATAAGAAGTTTTGTGGCCTGTAAATTTTTCATCTTTGAAATAAAAGCAGAATAATCCGCTCTCAAGGGCGCGAGCTGCTAAGATTTCTCCTTCAATGCATAGCTTGTTGCTTCCAATTTCGAAAATAACACTTCCATTTTTTCCCTTTGGGTCGTCTTTGTTTGGCGTTCCTGAATAAGCATCAATGGGTACTGGGTATGCCACTCCACTTCTACTGTCGATGGCGACTATTGAGTTTTGATGGTATTCCATTCGTTCCGGGATTATTGCGATGATGTAGTGCTTGTTAAAATTTGGGGGAGTGTTGATTAGCGCTTTCTCCATTTCTTGGATGCGCCTCTTGTCGCAGAAATTAATTGGGCTAAATGAGAACGAGCACCCTTCCTGGTTGCTATATTTGATGGAAATCGTTATGGGGCTGGAGGACTTTTCAGCAATGCAGTTTGCCGAAAGCATAATTATTGGCGCTATTTTTATGAGTGTATTTTTCATTTTGTTCTGCGCGTCGCCTCAAGGGTTTTTATTAGAGCTCTGGTGGAGTCTATGTTTGCCCGGTTGGCGCGTGACTCGTAGTAGGATAGTGTTCCATCTGATGATCTGCCGTCTTTGATCAAGTAATTACAAGGCGCTGCAATTGATGCCCACTCTTTGGCTGCAGCATACTGAGCGTCGTCAATGCTTCCCTTTCCGTGCTTGACGAATCTAGCGAGGTACCCTCCGCCTGCCTTTTCTAAAAGATAATCAGAAAAAATAAACTCCTGAAGGTCAGGCGTGTACTTTTCCTCGCCTGTCAGAGCCAAGGCTTTTTTTGCAGACTTTAGAGTTGAGATGATGGTTTGATATTTGCCGGTTGCAAACATTCTGCTCTTGTCCGTGCCTGGGAGTATTTCTGTTGAAATTATCTCGTTAATTGTTTTGTTAGTAACTGTTCCGGGGCTCGGAGATAGAAAAGAAAATCCAACCCCTCCGCCAGGCACATTTTTTGTTCCGGTGTTGTAGGAGTCATAGTTTCCCTCACCATGAGAAATGATGTCTCCGATCTTTCTAATTAGATCCTTCAAAGGTTCTGTGATCGGTGCGAATGCTCCGGGTAAGCCCACTGGATGCACGTGATAGACCTTCCCATCCCCCGGCAATATCCCCCGATCCGCCACTTCCGCCCACCACGCCAATTTCCTTATTCGCTCTTTCTCCGCCATCCAGTTCAGTATCGGTGCCGAGGTGGTATGGCCCAGTACATCGTCCAGGGCATCCCATTTGCTATCCCGGTAAAG
>NZ_JAGTIS010000047.1 GCF_018704125.1 Metapseudomonas boanensis
CTTAGAACTGCGCAGTGTCCAGCAGGTACAACGATTCGCTACCGGCCTTCACCGAGGCGGTCAGCGAGTGGATGCGCGGCAGCAGGCGCGCGAAGTAGAAGCGCGCGGTGCCGAGCTTGCTGGCGTAGAACTCGTCCTGGCCTTCCTTACCCAAGGCGGCCCGCGCCATCAGCGCCCACATGTAGGCGTAGGCGGTGTAGCCGAACACGTGCAGGTACTCGACCGAGGCGGCACCGATCTCATTGGGGTTGGACTGCGCGCGGTCCAGGACCCAGGCGGTCAGCTCGTCGAGGTTGGCGATGGCGGCCTTCAGCGGCTGCACGAACTCGGCCAGTTCGGCGGGCGCACTCTCGGCGAACGCCTTGATCTCGTCGGCGAAGTGTTTGTAGAACGCCCCGCCGCTGCCGACCACCTTGCGCCCCACCAGGTCCAGCGCCTGGATGCCGTTGGTGCCTTCGTAGATCTGCGTGATGCGCACGTCACGCACCAGTTGCTCCTGGCCCCACTCGCGGATGAAACCGTGGCCGCCAAAGACCTGCTGGCCATGCACGGTGGTTTCCAGACCGAGGTCGGTGAGGAAGGCCTTGGCCACAGGGGTCAGCAGGGCGACCAGTTCTTCCGCGCGCTTGCGCACGACAGGGTCTTCGCTGAACTTGGCGGTGTCCAGCTGCATGGCGACGTAGCTGGAGAAGGCACGGCCGCCTTCGTTGGCTGCCTTCATGGTCAGCAGCATGCGGCGCACGTCGGGATGCACGATGATCGGGTCGGCCGCCTTGTCCTTGGCCACCGGGCCGGTCGGCGCGCGGCTCTGGATGCGCTCGCGGGCGTACTCCACGGCGCTCTGGTAGGAACGCTCGCCGGAGGCCAGGCCCTGGATACCCACGCCCAGGCGCTCGTAGTTCATCATGGTGAACATCGCCGCCAGACCCTTGTTCGGCGCATCGACGATGTAGCCGGTGGCGCCATCGAAGTTCATTACGCAGGTAGCGGAACCCTTGATGCCCATCTTGTGCTCGATCGAGCCGCAGCTCACTGCATTGCGTGCGCCAAGGCTGCCATCTTCGTTGACCATGACCTTGGGCACCAGGAACAGCGAGATACCTTTCGGACCGGCCGGTGCGTCGGGCAGCTTGGCCAGCACCAGATGGATGATGTTCTCGGTGAGGTCGTGCTCGCCGCCGGTGATGAAGATCTTGGTGCCGGTGATCGTGTAGCTGCCATCGGCCTGCGGTTCGGCCTTGGTGCGGATGATGCCGAGGTCGGTACCGGCATGCGGCTCGGTCAGGCACATGGAGCCCGCCCAGACGCCGGCGTACATGTTCGGCAGGTACTTTGCCTTCAGCTCGTCGCTGGCGTGGGCGTTGAGCGACAGGCAGGCGCCGGCGGTCAGCATCGGGTACAGGCCGAACGACAGGTTGGCCGCGTTGACCATCTCCTCCACCTGGGCGGAGATGACCTTGGGCATGCCCATGCCGCCGTAGACCGGGTCACCGCCCACGCCGACCCAGCCGCCTTCGGCGTAGGTCTGGTAGGCCGCGGGGAAGCCGGCCGGCGTCGTGACCACGCCATCCTGCCATTGGCAGCCTTCTTCGTCGCCGCTGCGGTTGAGCGGTGCAACCACTCCGGCGGTCACTTTCCCGGCCTCTTCGAGGATCGCCGCAGCGGTATCGACGTCAACCACTTCGGCCAGCGCCGGCAGTTCTGACCACAGTTTGGCCACGTCGAAGACTTCATTGAGGACGAAGCGCATGTCGCGCAAGGGGGCTTTGTAGTCAG
>NZ_JAGTIS010000048.1 GCF_018704125.1 Metapseudomonas boanensis
CGGTGCCGGCACCAACGCACAGCTCGGGGCGCTGCTCGCGCAGGAGGCGGATGGCGGCGAGGCCATGCTCCGAGCGCAGGGTGACTTCCAGGGTGCGCAGGCCACCGGCGGCGAGGGCATCGGCCAGCGGCAGGATGTCCTGTTCACGCTCGATGGTAATCACCGGCAGGATACGCGCAGCGTCACAGAGCTGGTCGATCAGGGCAACCTTGTCGACCATGCTGGGAACGGTTTCGCGATGGCTGGCCCGGCTGAGGGGAATGCTGATCATGGACGGTCCTTCGGGCTCAGGGCACCGGTAGAATCTCAGTAAGTGTGTAAAGCAACATGGCCAGTGGCAGATTCAAGGCTAGACGCAAGGCGTTTGTTGATATTTAACCTATCAAACAGACCTTTTACGTTGTTTATAAACCTGACAACTCAACACAATGTAGTAATACTAACAACATTTGCTAGGCCAGATCACCCCTCCCGGCTGGAAATTTATCAAGAGCAGCAAGTCAGCTCGGCCACCAGCGTCCGGCCTGGCCCGAACCCGCCGGTAGCAAGCGCTCGAGCCTCAATGCAGGTATTCAGGAGCGGGACCTAGTTGAGACTGGCCTATCTGCCCGGCCAGTCCCCGGGCACGGTTTCAGCCCACCCTGGCTTTCAAGCTCAGTCGGGCCTCTTCACCGGGTGCAAGGGTCAGGCTGTCCTGGCCACAGGCTGCCGCTTCCACGGCGACAAACCCCAAGCCTTCAGCCCAGCTCACATCACTGAGCGGCTGAGTTCCGGGATGCCAGACCACGGTGTTGGCATTGTCACCCCCATCGATGCAGATACGCCGCTGCCAGCCAGCATCCTGGATAGTTACCTTGCCGCCCCGGCGGAACACGCGGTGGCAGCCATCGAGGATGCGCAGCTCGCCTTCCTGTCTGCATGGCTCGCGGGCCAGCAGGTCGCGGCCTTCGGCGCCGTCCAGGCCGAGCAGCCCGACCCGCGCCACATCCGACACCCGCCAATAGGCATGCAGCGCATGGCTGAGCACGCAGGCTTCACTGTCGCGGTGACGGGTGGTGAGTCGCAGGTGCATCTCATCGCCCAGTTCCGCCTCCAGCTCCACGACCCAGTCGTGCAGTTCCAGCCGCCAGTTCAGGCGCACGCCGGTGGCGTCCGCCTCCTTGCCGGTCAAGCGCCAGTCGCTCAACCGCGCCCAGCCGTGGTGCGGCCAGCCGCTCTCCATTGGGTGACGGCCGAACCAGGGCCAGCACACTGGCACGCCACCACGGATGGCGCCGATCTTCGGCCAGCGCGCGGCGCACCAGAGCAACGGGCGCTCGCCACGCGGCTGGAAGTGCAGCAACTGCCCGCCCTGGCGGCTGAACACCGCCGTGCAACGCGGGTGCTCCACCAGCAGGAGCTCGCGCCCCTGATGCTCAGCCCAACGAAACGGCTGACCGTCGACTGGCCGCAGCAGCGCCAACAGAGGGGAATCGAGACACTCCCCTTCCTGGGCTTTCTGCAAGCCGACGCGGCGCCGCTCCTCCTGCAAGGCCACCTTCACTTCAGGCCCTCCAGGTTGCGGGTGAAGGCGCTGGCACCCTGCTCGGCCGAGCTGAAGGCCTCGCGCATGAAGGCGAACAGTTCGCGCCCGGTGCCGACGTTGGCCTCCAGGTCCCAGAGAG
>NZ_JAGTIS010000049.1 GCF_018704125.1 Metapseudomonas boanensis
CTTCACTTCAGGCCCTCCAGGTTGCGGGTGAAGGCGCTGGCACCCTGCTCGGCCGAGCTGAAGGCCTCGCGCATGAAGGCGAACAGTTCGCGCCCGGTGCCGACGTTGGCCTCCAGGTCCCAGAGAGCCGGTTCACGCGCGGCGAACGCCTCGGCGTCCACCAGCACCTCGAGGGTACCGGCATGTCCATCGACGCGGACGATGTCGCCATCGCGCAGGCGCGCCAGCGGACCACCGTCGAACGCTTCCGGGCAGACATGGATGGCCGCCGGGATCTTGCCGGAGGCGCCGGACATGCGCCCATCGGTGACCAGCGCCACCTGGAAGCCCCGGTCCTGCAGCACGCCGAGGTACGGCGTCATCTTGTGCAGCTCCGGCATGCCGTTGCTGCGCGGGCCCTGGAAGCGCATCACCGCCACCAGGTCGCGCTCCAGCTCGCCAGCCTGGAAGGCATCGGCCAGCGCCTGCTGGTCATGGAAGACCCGCGCCGGGGCGACCACCACCTGATGCTCGGGGGCCACGGCGGAAACCTTCATCACCCCGCGGCCGAGGTTGCCGACCATCACCCGCAGGCCGCCCTCCGGCGAGAAGGGCCGCGCCACCGGGCGCAGGATGCTCTCGTCGAGGCTCTGGCTGGCGCCTTCGCGCCAGACCAGCTGGCCATCGTCGAGGAACGGCTCCTGGGTGTAGCGGCGCAGGCCACGCCCCATCACGGTGTTGACGTCTTCGTGCAGCAGCCCGGCGTCGAGCAGTTCGCGCACCAGGAAAGCCACGCCGCCCGCGGCATGGAAATGGTTGATGTCGGCCTTGCCGTTCGGATAGACGTGGGCCAGGGTCGGCACCACCTCGGAGAGGTCGGCCATGTCCTGCCAGGTGAGCTGGATGCCCGCCGCCTGGGCGATCGCCGGCATGTGCAGGGTGTGGTTGGTGGAGCCGCCGGTGGCGTGCAGGGCGACGATGGAGTTGATCAGCACGCGCTCGTCGATCAGCTCACCGATCGGCAGGAACTGCCCGCCCTGCCGGGTCAGACGCGTGACCTGACGCGCGGTCTCGATGGTCAGCGCCTCGCGCAGCGGGGTGTTCGGGTTGACGAAGGACGCGCCCGGCAGGTGCAGGCCCATGATCTCCATGAGCATCTGGTTGGTGTTCGCGGTGCCGTAGAAGGTGCAGGTGCCGGGGCTGTGGTAGGCCGCCATTTCCGCCGCCAGCAGCTCGTCGCGACTGGCCTTGCCCTCGGCGTAGCGCTGGCGCACTTCGGCCTTTTCCTTGTTCGACAGGCCGGACGGCATGGGCCCGGCCGGCACGAAGATCGACGGCAGATGGCCGAAGCGCAACGCGCCCATCATCAAGCCGGGGACGATCTTGTCGCAGATGCCGAGGAACAGCGCGGCATCGAACATGTTGTGCGACAGCGCCACGGCGGTGGACATGGCGATCACCTCGCGGCTGGCGATGCCCAGCTCCATGCCCGGCTCGCCCTGGGTGACGCCGTCGCACATGGCCGGCACGCCACCCGCCACCTGGCCCACCGAGCCGATATCGCGCAGCGCCTGCCTGATCCGTTCCGGGTAGTGCTCGTAGGGCTGGTGCGCCGAGAGCATGTCGTTGTAGGCGGTGACAATGGCCACGTTGGCCGC
>NZ_JAGTIS010000005.1 GCF_018704125.1 Metapseudomonas boanensis
CGTCCAGAACCATGCTGGCAGCCTTGAGTTTGAATTCATTCGAGTAGGACTTACGCATTCCGACATACCTCAGATTTGGGCCATCATAGCGCCCGAGTGAGGTGTCCAAAATCATTAAGCCAGTTCAGCTTGCTGGCGAATCGTGCGCACGGCCCTTCGCGAGCAAGCTCGCTCCTACAACGGAACCTGTGTCCCTCGACGGCCCCCTGTAGGAGCCAGCTTGCTGGCGAATCGTGCGCACGGTCCTTCGCGAGCAAGCTCGCTTCTACAACGGAACCTGTGTCCCTCGGCGGCCCCAGCCGATGATCCTGCTTGACAGTCCAGGCCGCACACCGCAGATTACGCAAAGTGTAAATTGATTACGAAAATAACAATGCAAGCGACTGGCCCTCACCGCCAGACCGCCTGCCGCCTCCGCGAGTGATTGCCATGGATCTCTACACCTATTACCGCTCCACCTCGTCGTACCGGGTGCGTATCGCCCTGGCGCTGAAGGGGTTGGAGGCCCGGCACATTCCGGTGAACCTGATCCAGGACGGCGGCCAGCAGCTAAAGCCCGAATACAAGGCGATCAACCCGCAGGGCCGCGTGCCCAGCCTGCGCACCGACGAAGGCCAGGTGCTGACCCAATCGCCTGCCATCATCGAATACCTCGAAGAACGTTATCCCCAGCCCGCTCTGCTGCCCACAGGCTTCGAAGACCGGGCCCGCCAGCGCGCGGTGGCAGCTATCATCGGCTGCGACATCCACCCGCTGCACAACGTCGCCGTGCTCAACCGCCTGCGCGGCCTGAAGGTCGACGAGACCGACGTCATGGCGTGGATTCGCCACTGGATCGGCGAAGGTTTCAACGCCGTCGAAGCGCTGATCGGGAATGACGGTTTCTGCTTCGGCGAACCGGGCCTCGCCGACGTCTACCTGCTGCCGCAAGTCTATGCCGCTCGTCGCTTCGAGCTGGATCTCGCGCACTACCCCAAGATTACTCGTGTCGAACGACTGGCACTGGAGCACCCGGCGTTCAGCCAGGCGCACCCCGATCAGCAAGCCGACAAGCCGGCCTGAGCCCAATATGCAAACGCTCGCCTTCAAGGTCACCATCGGCGATCACCTCGCACGCAGCGTGCGCGGTATTTCCTGCGCGCCGCCACAGCCCACCTCGCATTGACCTATAACTTTCAATACATGCTGAGGTGCCGAAAATGGCTGATATCTTTGAAAACCCAATGGGCCTGATGGGCTTCGAATTCATCGAGTTCGCATCATCCACCCCGAATACCCTGGAGCCCATCTTCGCCATGATGGGTTTCACCAAGGTCGCCACCCACCGCTCGAAAGACGTGCACCTGTATCGCCAGGGTGAGATCAACCTGATTCTCAACAACGAGCCCAAGAGCTTGGCCTCCTATTTTGCTGCCGAGCACGGCCCGTCGGTCTGCGGCATGGCCTTCCGCGTGAAGAACGCCCACCAGGCCTACGCTCGCGCGCTGGAGCTGGGCGCCCAACCGATCGAAATTCCCACCGGCCCGATGGAACTGCGCCTGCCGGCGATCAAGGGCATCGGCGGTGCGCCGCTGTACCTGATCGACCGCTTCGGTGAAGGCTCCTCGATCTACGACATCGACTTCGAGTTCATCGAAGGCGTCGACCGTCACCCCAAAGGGGCCGGCCTGAAACTCATCGACCACCTGACCCACAACGTGTACCGCGGCCGCATGGCCTACTGGGCGGACTTCTACGAGAAGCTGTTCAACTTCCGCGAGATCCGCTACTTCGACATCAAGGGCGAGTACACCGGCCTGACCTCCAAGGCCATGACCGCGCCAGATGGCATGATCCGCATCCCGCTGAACGAGGAATCGTCCAAGGGCGCCGGACAGATCGAAGAATTCCTGATGCAGTTCAACGGCGAAGGCATCCAGCACGTGGCCTTCTTCACCGACGACCTGATCAAGACCTGGGATGACCTGAAGGCTCGCGGCATGCGCTTCATGACTCCGCCGCCGGACACCTACTACGAAATGCTCGAAGGTCGCCTGCCGGACCACGGCGAGCCGGAAGGAGAGCTGCGGGCACGCGGCATCCTGCTGGACGGTACCTCAGAAGGTGGCAACAAGCGCCTGCTGCTGCAGATCTTCTCGGAAACCCTGATGGGCCCGGTGTTCTTCGAGTTCATCCAGCGCAAGGGCGATGACGGCTTCGGCGAAGGCAACTTCAAGGCGCTCTTCGAGTCGATCGAGCGCGACCAGATCCGCCGTGGTGTGCTGAGCACCGATTGAGGTTTGGAGTTCTAAAAAGAACCCGGCTGATGCCGGGTTTCTTTTTGGGGCTGGGGACCTCGTCAATCCGGCATCTTGCCGCCCATGCGCTCGCTGATGGCCAGGGCGGTCTGGTGCAGTCGCTCGGCCGCAGAACCCTGGGTGTCGGCGCGGAAGGCGCTGGCCGCACCCACGACGGTAATCACCCCTGCCAGCTTGTGGCCGGTCGCGAACAACGGAGCCGACACGGCATTCACCCCCGGCATCAACAAACCCTGTACGGGGTGCAGCCCGGTCGCACGAATCTTAGCCATCTGCTCCTGCAACTCGGCAGCGCTCGGTGCCAGGCCTGCAGCCAGCTCTTCATCACGCAGGGGCGCGGTTTCCGCTTCAGGCAGGAAGGTGTTGAACACCAGGCCGGTGGATGAGCCCAGCAGCGGCAATACCGAACCCACCTGGGTCACCAGCGTGACTGCGCGCAGCGCCTGTTCCACATGCACTACGGTCGGCCCCTTGTTACCCCAGACGGCGAGGAAGCAGGTCTCGTTCAGTGCATCGCGCAATTCCACCAGGTGCGGCATGGAAACCTTCACTACATCCAGCCGACCGATGGCGGCCAGGCCCACCAGCAGTGCCTCGCGGCCGAGGCCATAGTGATTGGTAGTGGCGTCCTGTTCTGCGAAACCGCTGGCGATCAGCGCTTGCAAGTAGCGGTGCACCTTGCTCGCCGGCATGCCGACGTGCTCGGCCAGCTTCGACAGGGAAGTGGCTGGCGCCAGTTCGGCGAGCCCCTTGAGGATGTCGGTGCCGACTTCCGCAGCCTGCACCTTCTGCCGCCGTGGGGCGCTCGTGCTGTCGTTTTCGCTCGTCATGACCTGGCCTTGGTTGGAGATGAAGGGCGCTGTTATAGCTTGACCCTTTGGGGCTTTCAAATTACGTTATGCGTAATCAAATTACAAAAACAGAGAGGTCACCATGGTCTCCCCCCAAACGCCCTCACCGCTCATCTATCTTTCCGGCTTCAATAACGAGTTCAGCAGCGAAGCGCTGCCCGGCGCCCTGCCCGTCGGTCAGAACTCGCCGCAACAGGTCCCCTATGGCCTGTACAGCGAGCTGCTCTCCGGTACCGCCTTCACCGTGCCCCGCAGCGAGGCGCGCCGCACCTGGCTGTATCGCATCAAGCCCTCGGCCAACCACCCGAAATATGAGCGCCTGGAGCGCCAGATCGCTGGCAACCGCCTGGGCCCGATCACGCCCAACCGCCTGCGCTGGAACCCGCAGGACATTCCCGTCGAGCGCACTGACTTCATCGACGGCCTGCTGACCATCGCCGCCACCAGCGATGCCGAGCAGGCCTCGGGCGTCAGCGTGCACCTGTATCGCGCCAACGCCTCGATGCAGCGGGTGTTCTTCAACGCCGATGGCGAATGGCTGATCGTCCCCGAGCAGGGGCGCCTGCGCCTGGTCACCGAGCTCGGCATCCTCGATGTCGAACCTCTGGAGATAGCAGTGATCCCGCGTGGCATGAAGTTCCGCGTCGAGCTGCTGGATGACAGCGCTCGCGGCTACATCTGCGAGAACCACGGCTGCGCTCTGCGCCTGCCCGATCTCGGCCCGATCGGCAGCAACGGCCTGGCCAACCCGCGCGACTTTCTCGCTCCGGTGGCCCACTACGAAGACGTCGATGCGCCGGTTCAACTCGTGCAGAAGTTCCTCGGCGAGCTCTGGGCCACCACGCTTGATCACTCTCCACTGGACGTGGTCGCCTGGCACGGCAATAACGTGCCGTACAAATACGACCTGCGCCGCTTCAACACCATCGGCACTGTCAGTTACGACCATCCGGACCCGTCGATCTTCACGGTGCTGACCTCGCCCAGCGCTACGCCGGGCCAGGCCAACGTGGACTTCGTGATCTTCCCGCCGCGCTGGATGGTGGCCGAGAACACCTTCCGTCCGCCGTGGTTCCACCGCAACCTGATGAACGAGTTCATGGGCCTGATCCAGGGCGCCTATGATGCCAAGGCCGAGGGCTTCGCCCCGGGCGGCGCTTCGCTTCACAACTGCATGAGCGCCCACGGGCCGGACAACGCCACCACCACGCAGGCCATCGCGGTGGAACTCAAGCCGCACAAGATCGACAACACCATGGCCTTCATGTTCGAGACCTGCAGCGTCCTGCGGCCGAGCCTATACGCGCTCGAATGCCCGCAACTGCAAGCCGACTACGATGCCTGCTGGGCAGGCATGGCCAAAACCTTCGACAAAGGTAGGAACTGAACCCATGACTCAAGCAGATAATCGCCGCAGCTGGATCGCCTCCGCCAACGGCCACCCCGACTTTCCCCTGCAGAACCTGCCGCTGGGCATCTTCAGCCCGCATGGCGCCTCGCCCCGTGGCGGCGTGGCCATAGGTGATGCGATCTTCGACCTGAAGGTCGCCTGCGATGCCGGCCTGTTCAGCGGTGAAGCCGCCGACGCGGCGCAATCGGCCTGTGGCGACAGCCTCAACGCCCTATTCGCCCTCGGCACCTCCGCCCGCCGCGCCCTGCGTGCACAACTGCAGGAGCTGCTGGCCGAAGGCAGCCCGGCGCAGGAGCGTCTCGAGGCCATGGGCCAGGCACTCCTGCCGTCCATGACGACCTGCCAGCTGCACCTCCCGGCGCATGTCGGCGACTACACCGACTTCTACGTGGGCATCCACCACGCCAACAACGTCGGCCGGCTGTTCCGCCCGGACAACCCGCTGCTGCCGAACTACAAGTATGTGCCCATCGGTTACCACGGCCGTGCCTCCACCGTCTGCGTTTCCGGCACGCCGGTACGCCGACCGATCGGCCAGACAATGCCGCCGGGGCAGACCGAACCAAACTTCGGCCCGAGCAAGCGCCTGGACTACGAACTGGAGCTAGGCATCTGGATCGGCCAGGGCAACGCGATGGGCGACTCCATCGCCATCGGCGAGGCCCAGGATCACATCGCCGGATACTGCCTGCTCAACGACTGGTCCGCGCGCGACGTGCAGGCTTGGGAATACCAGCCGCTCGGCCCGTTCCTGGCGAAGAACTTCGGCACCAGCGTATCGCCCTGGGTGGTGACCGCCGAAGCCCTGGAACCCTTCCGCAAGGCCCAGCCGGTCCGTCCGGAAGGCGACCCGCAGCCACTGCCCTACCTGCTGGACGATGCCGATCAGGCTACCGGCGCCTTCGACATCGAACTGGAAGTGCTGCTGCTCACCGCCGCCATGCGCGAACAGGGCCTGGCGCCCCATCGCCTGGCCCTGAGCAACACGCTGAACATGTACTGGACCGTGGCCCAGATGGTCGCCCACCACAGCGTTGGCGGTTGCAAGCTGCAAGCGGGTGACCTGTTCGGTTCCGGCACCCTCTCCGGCCCGCAGCCGGAAGCCTTCGGCAGCCTGCTGGAGAGCACCTTCGGTGGCAAAGAAGCGCTGACCCTGCCGAACGGCGAGAAGCGCACCTTCCTGGAGGACGGCGACGAAGTGATCCTGCGCGCCCGCTGCCAGCGCGATGGCTATGCGTCGATCGGCTTCGGCGAGTGCCGTGGGGTGGTATTGGCGGCGCGTTGATAGTGCTCAGCTTGTAGGAGCCCGCTTGCTGGCGAATGGCGTCCGCCTCTTCGCGAGCACGCTCGCTCCTACATTCAGGCCCCCGTGGCCAGGGATCGGCCATCCACAAAAAAGGTTCTTTGCGGGATCGGGGGGAAGTGCGAGTTGACAGTCGGGGAAGTGGGTAAATTGGCAATCGCCAAACATCCCACCCCTGCTGTCGCCGTGCATCCTATTGATCTTGCCCCTTTCTGGCCAGGCTACGAGGTCGTCGCCTGTCGCCAATCCACTCACGACACCCTGCTGATCAGTCTTCAGCCCCAAGCCGAGCGCTTACCGATTTGCGGCCGCTGTGCCAAACCCAACCTGTTGATCCACGAGCAGCAGCACATCCGCCAGGTGCGGGATCGTGACCTGCAGGATCAGCGCGTCCTGCTGCAACTGCCGGTGCGTCGCGTCGACTGCCGGTACTGCGGACGCGTATCCGAGCGGATCGACTGTCTGGCGCCGGCTTCCCGCCTTCCCCGGAAAGCAGCCTGTAACACCTCCTTGGCGGACTTGTCGGGCGGAGTGAATCGAAGGCGCGCGAAACCTTGTAGGAGCCAGCTTGCTGGCGAATGGCGCATGTTCGCCAGCAAGCTGGCTCCTACAGAGAGAGCTGTCAACTCGCCTCTCCCCCAGATTCCGCGATGAACCAAAAAAGGCCCACCGCAAGCGGCAGGCCAAGGGACAACCCTGAGAGGTGGTCCTTGCGAATCAGAAGTGGTGCACGTACCGCACCTGCACCCGCGAGCCTTCCGGTCGGTTCTCCACGTCCTGCTCGAAATACGCATTCACGAACAGGTGGTCTTCCTGGGAGAAGCTGTACATCGCTCCTGGTCCGATGGCCCAGACTTTTTCCCGCCGCCCGGACACTTCGTGGCCGTCGATCTTCGTGTCGGTGAACTGATTCAACCAGTAGCCGTTCAGGCCCAGGCGCAGTTGCGGCGTCACCGCGTACTCGGTGGCCAGGTTGGCGTGCACCGCCTGCCCGGCCTGGATGTCATCGGCGCCGCCGTAGCTGTAGTTCGGGTCGTCGTTCTTGCCGTTGTACAGGTAGTGCGCGCGGATCGATGCGGTCCACTTCGGCGTGAACCAGTAGGTCGCCGCCCAATACGGGTTGAACGACCAGGCATTGGCGCCGGGGTTGATGGCGTGGTCATCATCGTACTTGCCGGTCGGCAGGTTCACCTGCAGTTCGATGCGGTGAACGAAGCGTGGCCCGTCCTCACCCATGATCGGGTCGAACTGGATGAAGGGGCCGATCAGCAGGTCCCCTACCCCGCTCTGAGCCTTGAGCACCGCGTTGTCCAGGCCGTCATCGACATCCATGCTGGTGACCACCGGCAACACGGCATTCAGGCCGAGGCTGGCATTGCCCAGACGCAGGTTGGAGAGGTAGCTGAGCTGGGTCACGGCCACCTGGTAATCCAGCTCCTGGTTGGGTAACGGCAGGTCCTTGCCGTGCTGGTCGCGCAGGTGGTCGGCGCGATAGTCCTGGAAGTACTGCTGGATGTACCAGCCAGGCCCCGCCGGCAAGCCGCCGTCGAGGAAGGTGGTAAGCCCCAGGTTGACCACTGGCAGGTCATAGGCCTGGGCGGCCTGCCCTCCAAGCAGGCCCGTTCCGATCAAACACAGCTGCAACGTTCTTATCGTTCTTGTCATGGTGAGTTCCCTTACGCAAGGCGGGAGGCAGCGTTACTGGCCGAGGGCCGGGTGCGCGGCGGCAACCCGGTATTGGCCGGCATGAAAGACCAGCGGTTCTCCGCCGCTGTGTCGGTATTGCTCGATCTGGCCGAGGAAGATCAGGTGGTCGCCACCTTCGTACTGCGTGAGGTTGCGGCACACCAGGGTGGCGATCACGCCGTCCAGGATCGGCACGCCGCCGGCCCCGGTCTGGTAGGCGATGCCGGCGAACTTGTCCGCCGAACCCCGGGCGAAATGCCCGGAGAGGCCGTGCTGGTCGGCGCCCAGCACGTTGATGGCGAAATGGCTGGCCGAGAGGAAGTCCGCAAGGCTCGGCGCACTGCGCGAGATGCTCCAGAGCACCAGCGGCGGGTCCAGGGAGACCGAGGAAAAAGAGTTGGCGGTCATGCCCACGTTGCGGCCGTCGGCCCCCTGGGTGGTAATAACGGTGACGCCGGTGGCGAACTGGCCGAGCAGGTTGCGCAGCGCGCGCGGATCGCTTTCCTGGGCACTGACCAGTTCATCGAAGCGCGGGGCGGGAGTACTGGCATTCATAGGGATTCTCCGGTGCGTCAGGCGGCCTGGCGGCTCAGCTTCTGGATCAGGGCCTGGCATTGGTCGGCGTCGAACCACCAGGGGGCGAAGTTGCGCGGGTCATCGAAGCCATTGGTGATGAGCGAGGCCAGGGCACGCGACTGGCTGGCAGCGGCCAGCAGTTCCAGCAGGTGCGGTGGTGGCGGCAGGAGCATGGTGTTGGTCCAGCCCACCACGTGCTGGGCGTAGTCCCAATAGCGCTCGAAGGTCTGGCGCATCCAGCCGTCGCTGAAGGCCTGGTCGCCGTGGGCTAGGATCGCGTCGAGGTAGACCTTGCTGCACTTGGCGGCATTGTTGGAGCCTTGCCCGGTAATCGGGTCGTTCACCACCAGGGCGTCCGCCATGCCGAACACGTGGCGGCCAGACGGCAGCTCCAACACCGGTTTGCGCACCATCGGGGTGAAGCGGCCGGCAAGGAAGCCCTTGTCGTCGGTCAGTTCCAGCGACTGGCAACGCTCGGCTTCCCAAGGCAGGTAGCGGCGGACAATCTCCAGGCTCTTGTCCAGATGCTGCTCGGCGGTTTGCACGCCTTGCCAGCAGTCCATCGGGCCGCCGGGGACGCCTTCGAAAACCATGATCTCGCAGGGGCCCGTCGTGGTCAGGGCGGGGAACACGAAGTACTCGCCGACGCCCGGAATCAGGTTGAAGGCGACCCGCGAGAACGGCGACACAGGCTTCATGCCCTTCACGTAGGTCAGCGCCAGGGCGCGCTGCGGCTGCTGGAAGCGGGTACGCTCGGTATCGCGGGGGAACAGGTTGACGATCTCGCCCTTGCCGGCGGCCAGTAGCACCAGGTCATGGCTGGCGGCGAGCTGCTCCAGCTCCGGCAGCCCGACATCCTGGATCACCAATTCGCCGCCGCGGCGGCTGAATTCCTCCATCCACACCGGCATCTTCACCCGCTGGTCGACGGACTGGGCGTAGCGCTCCAGCCGCGCCGACCAGCTGAACAGCTGCTCGCCAGGCTTCTCCGGGTGCGGCACGGTCAGGCCGATGCCTTCGACCGCCGGGCATTCGTCTTCCCAGAAGTTCAGGCCCAGGTCGCGCTCGGTCTGCAGGGCGGTATTGAACATGCACTGGCTGGACATGACCTTGCCGTTGCGGATTTCCTCACCCGTGCGGTTGGTGGTGAGGGTCACGTGGTAGCCCTTGGCGAGCAGGCCAAGGGCCAGTTGCAGGCCGGCTTGGCCGGCTCCGACGATGGCGATTCGACGCATTCTTGTTCTCCTGACAGGCGACGGTTGGGACTGTGGCGCAAGGCGGGCGCCGAACAGGCTTTGCAAAAGTCTTTTCATGGGTGGCCGCTCACTCGGCCAGACGCGGGATGGCCGGCAGGTTCTGCTCCGGGCCCATCACCGAGTAGCCGCCATCAACGGCGTAATCCGCGCCGGTGACGAAGCTGGCGGCCGGCGAGCAGAGGAAGGCCACCACGTTGGCCACCTCGGCCGGGTCGCCGAGGCGCCCCAACAAGTGGTAGGACGCTGCCACGGCATCAGCCTTGGCACGGTCGCCCCCGGCGACTTCGCTGATCACCCGCGACCAGGTCCAGCCCGGCGACACCGAGTTGACCCGGATACCATCGGCGGCCAGGTCCATGGCCATGCTGCGGGTCAGCTGCAGCATCGCCGCCTTGGACACCGGGTAGAGCCAGCGGCCGGTCTGCGCGCACTTGGCCGAGATGGAGGTGAAGTTGACGATGCAGCCACCGCGCGCCTTGAGGTCGGCATGCACGGCCTGGGTCAGCACCACGGACGACACCAGGTTCACATCCAGCGCCTGCAGCCAGTCCTGGCGGCCGGAAGCAAAGCCTTCGTCGCCATAGGTGCAGGCCAGGTTGATCAGCGTGTCGATGCCACCGAAGCAGGCACGCACCTCCTCCACGGCATCGGCTACGCAGGCGTCATCGGTGATGTCGACGGGGAAGAACACCGCTCTTTCGCCCAGTTCGGCGGCAGCTTGCTGGCCACCCTCGCGGTCGATGTCGAACAGGGCGACGCGGTAGCCGGCATCGATCAGGGCACGGGCGACGGCGCAGCCGATCAAGGTAGCGCCACCGCTGACGATGGCTGCCTTATCAGGATTGCGGGACATGGGCGGCTCCTCAGCGGGACTTGTCGGCGCTGGAGGCCCAGCTCGGCATCAGGGTGTTGGACGGCTGGCTTTCGTCGAGCAGCTTCTGTGCGGTCTCGCGCCCGGCCACGGGTAATCCGGTGGGATCGAGCAGGCCGATCTGCACCAGCACGCTGGCCTGATCCCAGTAGATGTGTTCGTGGTAGAGCTTGGGTCCGCGGAACTTCACTACCCCGAGCATGGGGATCTCGACGCGCTTGCCGGTGGGCGCGACGCCCGGCAGCATCCAGTCGATCTCGCTGTCGTGGGTGAAGGTCATGATGAATTCGTCGACGATCTGCGAGGCGCCAACCGTGCGCGAGATGGGCGTCAACGCCATGTCCTTCGGGTTGTTGTGGACGAAATGATGCTGGTAGAAGCGGCTCAGCTCGCGGTAGCCCACCCCGCCGGTCATCGTCGGGATGTGGTTGACGTAGGGCTCGGCGACCATGGTGGCCATCGTGGCGGGCACGTCGCGGGTGTCGAACTCGTGGCGGATATGCTCTTCCCAGAGGTCGGAGAGGTTGTAGTCCGGGCCGAGGGTGCGGCGCAGTGCGGCGATGCTGCGTTCGTGGGCCAGCAAAGCGGCGGGCTTGTTGTAGTGGTCGCCTTGCGGACGGGCGAAGGCATGGTCGACGCCCGGATAGACGTACAGCTCGACGCCCGGCAGACGCCCCAGTCCTTCAACGATCGCAGCACGGGCCTCGACCGGGCAGTAGGCGTCCAGTTCAGCCAGGTGCAGCACCAGGCGACGGCCCTGCAGCCCTTCGGCTTCCTGCAGCGCGTGTTCGATGCCGACGCCGTAGTAACCCACTGCGCAGGCCACTTCTGGCAGGCGGCAGCCGGCCAGGTAGGCCAGCTTGCCGCCCAGGCAGTAGCCGACCACACCCAGTTCGCCGGCGTTGCATTCGTCCAGGGCCTTCAGGGCCTGGAGACTGCTGCGGATATCCTCGACGCCGAGCGCTTCATTGAAGCCTTGATAGAGGGCGAAGGCGCGGCCGAAGTCGGCCTCGGTGTAAGCCAGGTCGACGCCACGCTCCTGGCGCCAGTAGAGGTCCGGCACCAGCACGGTGTAGCCCTCTTCGGCCAGCAGGTCCGCGACATCTCGCATCGCCTGGTTGACGCCGAAGATTTCCTGGCACAGGACGATGCCCGGCCCACGGCCGTCCACCGAGGTCGCCAGGTAGGCCTGGAATTGTTCACCGGACGCTGCCGGAACGCTGACATAACGGCCTTTCATGAGATGCCTCCAACGGTTGGGGGAACGTTGGAGGCGATCTTCCGCGCACGGCGCCGGGCTCACTATCCGCTTGCTGCAAACAGCGTCCGCTACATGCAGGAAATTTCGGCAGGTGTTTTTTTAAGGCCGGTGCCGTCCTGTAGGAGCCAGCTTGCTGGCGAATCGTGCGCACGGCCCTTCGCGAGCAAGCTCGCTCCTACAGGGGCCATCATCCTCAATGGATTGGTTGGGAAGAGGGGCTTCTGGCAGACCTGCGGCCTGCTTTGCAAATGAATTGACTCTGTCTGCGCTAGCGGTTGCCAAGAATAGACCGTCAAGCGAAGAGCCTTGTAGGAGCGAGCTTGCTCGCGAAAAGGTCCGATTCGCGAGCAAGCTCGCTCCTACAGCCCCCCTCCGATGGAGCGCGGGCAGACGGAGTTGAGGTAGCCTGGCGCGGCTCTTGCTGCTTCATTCACCAGACCCCGGCGAGGGTACAAAAAGAAACAGACAGGCATGCGGTGTTATCCGGTGACTGCAAGGACTATCCAGATCCTGCAGTTACCCCGCTCCACAACCGCGCGCCCTGCCTTGATAACGTGCATTGCGAGTGAGGTGAACCGATGAGCCAGGAACCGACCCCGGGGGACGGCGGCAACCGTTTTCTCAGAACACCCTTGTTCACGCCGCAGAACCAACTGTTCCTGCTCAACGACCTGAACGCGATCCGCGAGGGCGTTGGCGGCGTCTTCAAGCCGCACGACCTGTCCCCGCTGCGCCCTGGCGAGCGGGTCAGCGCCAGCATGCACCACGTTTCCCGCGGACGCCTGTCGCTGAACCGTCTGGAATACGGCGCCACTGTGGATATCGACCCCGGCCGGCTCGAGTCCTTCTACCTGGTGCAGGTGCCCATTCAAGGGCGCGCCCGCATCAAGTGCGGCGGCCACAGCTTCATCTCGACCCCGGAACTGGCCTCGCTGATTTCCCCCGACCTGCCGCTGTGGATGCGCTGGGAGGCCGACGCACCGCAGCTGGCGCTGCGCATCGACCAGAGCGAGATGCGCCACCACTGCGCTCAGCATCTGGGGTATGTCCCGGACAAGGCCCTGGAGTTCAGCCCCGAGCTGGACCTGCGCAACCCCGGCGGGCGCTACTTCCTGCAGTTGCTGGAAATGCTGGTGGATGCCATCGCTCAAACGCAGCACCCGATCCACCAGCCGCTGGTGCTCAAGCAGTTCGAGTCGGTGCTGCTCAACGCGCTCATCTACGGCCAGCCGCACAACTTCCGTGAGCGCATGGAAGGTGATGGCCGCCCACGGGGCATCTCGCCGCACTTCGTCCGGCGCACCGAGGAATACATGCGCGCCCACGCCCACGAGCCGTTGACGATCGAACAACTGGCCGAATACGCCGGCGTCAGCGTGCGCACCCTGTTCGCCGGGTTTCGCGAGTTCTGCGACACCAGCCCGATGGCCTATCTGCGCAACCTGCGCCTGGAGCAGGTGCATCTGGAGCTCTCGCGCCAGCCCCAGGCGTCGGTCACCGACGTGGCCTTCAAATGGGGTTTTGCCCACCTCGGCCGCTTCGCCCAGGAATACAAACGCCGCTACGGCTGCCTGCCGTCGGAAACGCTGCGCTTTCGCGCCGAGTGACGAGGTATCGGGCGGAAATCAGGTCCGCCCACTTTAAATGCATTTTTTTTGCACTTAACCAGCAATTCTATTCATTAGCCTTCAGCAAGCAGTCTCCGTAGCATCTCCCCATCAACGCCTGATGAGCAGCGCGCAGACGCTGCCAGGGCGAATAACCCTGCTGCAGACATTTCCATAGTCCAGGGACGGACACCCCACCCTGAGTGGGATTTAGACAGGGCCGCAAGGCCCTTTATTTTTGTTCACTGCCAATGCTTCTTCTCCATGCCTGAAACTCCATTGCGACTTTGGTTAAAACGACTTCGCCCTGCCGCCAGCAGCGCGTCCCCACGGGAATGGTTGCGTACGGCCCTCGGCGCCTGCGTGGCCGTCACCCTCGCCATCTATGCCAACAGCCTCGGCTTCGGCGGTGACCTGGCGTCACGCCTGGCCGCTCCCTTCGCCGCGTCGTCGGTGCTGCTGTTCGCGCTTCCCTCCAGCCCCTTGGCCCAGCCCTGGCCGGTAATGGTCGGCAACCTGCTGGCTGCCTGTATCGGCTTGCTGGTGGCACAGTGGGTACAGCCGCCCTTGCTGGCCGCCAGTGTGGCGATCGTCCTCGCCATCGTCAGCCTGCACGCGTTGCGCTGCCTGCATCCGCCGAGTTGCGCGGTGGCGCTTGCCGTCACCCTGGGGGGGGCGCTGCCAATAGAGCAAAGTCTGCTCGTACTCGGCACGGTGCTGCTGGGCTCCTTGGTGCTGGTGGGCGTCGCCATGCTCTACAACAACCTCAGCGGCATGCCCTACCCGCGTGCCTTGGCCCAGCCGACTGAAAATCCGCATCACACGGCGGATCCGCTGCCGGGCGAGCGCAACGGCATCGAACCGGTCGACCTCGACCAGGCACTGGAGGAGTTCGGCGGTTTCGTCGATGTCACCCGCGATGACTTGCAGCACCTGCTGCAACTGATCGAAAAGCACGCCTTGCGCCGCCGCATGGGCGATCTGAAGGCGGAGCGCTTCATGTCCCGCGACCTGCGCACTGTCCAGCCAGAAACGCCAGTGAGCGAGGCCTGGGGCGTACTCGACCAGCACCACATCAAGGCACTTCCGGTGCTGGATGCCCAGCAGAAACTGGTGGGCATCCTCACGCTCGCCGACCTGCTCGGCCACGCCATGGGCGCTGCGCCGCGGACCTGGATGGAGCGCTTGCGCAGCCGCCGGGATATCCCCGTCTCGCGCCTGATGACGCAATCGGTGCGTTGCGCCAGGACGGATACGCCACTGGAAGACCTGGTTTCGCTGCTGTCCGATCAGGGCCTGCATTGCCTGCCCGTGCTGGACGAAGGCAGCCAACTGGTCGGCATCGTCACCCAGAGCGACCTGATCGCCACGCTGTACCGGCTGTGGCTGAACGACTCCGAAAACGAGGCAGCGCCGATGAGGCTCGCCAGTTAGATCAGCTCGCCACCCAGCGACCAGTCGATGTCATCGGCCACCACCTCGCGGAGGATGCCGATGGCCTCGCGCAACGCGGGCGAATCCTTGTCGCGCGAATAGACCAGGTAGGTCGGATAGGTGAACTCGGGGGCCATCTCGACCCGCTCCAGCGCACCACTGTCCAGATGCCGTTGGGCCACGCGGGTGCGGAAGTAGCCGCTGCCGCCGCATTGCAGGATGTATTGCAGTGCCATCGGCGGCAGGTTGGTGCTTACTGCCGCGCGCGCCTTGTCAGGCAACGCGACATCGTGGCGCTGGCGAAACTCCGGGCCCCAGTCGTTGTACAGGTAAGGCTCCGGATTGATCGTCGAGCGCACATGGATGAGCTTTTCTTCCAGCAGCAATTCGACCTGCATGCCAGGCCAGTAGTCAGGCCGGTAGACCAGCGCGGCATCCAGCAAGCCGAGGCGCAGTTGCTGTTGCACGTGCCCCGCCTCCCCTACCTCGGCGCGCACCGCGTGGGACGGCATCCGTTGGCGCAGGCGGATCACCCAATTGAGGATCAGCGGGTTGCACAGGCTCACCTCTCCGCCGACGTTGAGCATGTCGCGATAGCCTTGGGGCAAGGGCAGATCGCGCCGTGCCGCCTCCCAGGTCTGCAGCAACTGATTGGCGTAGGCGACGAACACCTCGCCATCGGCGGTCAACTTCGCACCTGCGCGGTTTCGTACGAAGAGCCGGCAGTCCAACTGCTGCTCCAGGTTATGCACCCGTGCAGTGATGGTGGTCTGAGTGACATGCAGGCGCTCGGCGGCGGCAATGAAACTGCCGCTGCGGACGATTTCCAGAAAGGTGCGCGCCAGGTCGATATCCATGGGCTTGCTCGCGGGATGGGCGGGAAACGCAGGATTCTAGCGGCTGGAGGGCTAGGCCGTCAGGGATGTCTTGGGCCCACCATCCCTCACCCCAGCCCTCTTCGGGAGGGAGCGGGGTCTTCGCTTAAGGCTTTGCATCGAACAATGCCTTGCCACTTTCCATATCGAAGGGCGCGGAGAAATGCTCGTGGACGATCATCCACTGCCCGCCACGCTTGGTCAGGCATTGGGTGCCACGCATCCAACTGGATTTTTCCACGCCATCCTCAATTCCGCCGCAACGGCAGAGGAAGTGCAGGAAGGCCACGCGGGCATCGGCCAGGATGGTCGGTTCGCTGGGCTCGAAGACACCGTCACCGCTACACATTTCCATGCAGTTGCGCCAATGCTGGGCATAGGCCTGGATGCCTTTGAACTGCAATTGCAGAATGGCGTCATAGGCGACCACGTCCGGCGCGTAGCAGGCCACCACGCCCTCCACGTCCTTGGCGCGGGCCGCTTTCAGCCACTTATTGAACAGTTCATGCACGTCGAGTTCGGCAGTTGCCTTCTGGGTTTCGCTGTTCATTGTCGTTCTCCGTTTCCATGTGTCGGGCCCTGCCGGCATCAGCCAGCAGCTTCACCCCTTGTCGTTCACCGGACATGTGGATCGACAACGGTCAGAGCCAACCCGACGGGTGGTGACGTCAGTCGTCCAGCTCGCGCAGGCGCCGCTCGATGAAGCGCCGCTCCGGCGCCTGGCGGATCAACGCCAGGGCACTCTGGTAAGCCACACGGGCTTCGGCCTTGCGTCCCAGACGCCGGCACAAGTCGGCACGGGCCGCGTGGGCCAGGTGGTAGTCCTGCAATACGCCAGCCTCGAGCAAGGCATCCACTTCCGCCAGGCCGGCCTCGGCACCATCGCGCATGGCAACAGCCACAGCGCGGTTGAGCGCGACCACTGGCGAGGGCGTCAACCTTTGCAGCACGTCATAAAGGCCGACGATCTGCTCCCAGTCGGTCCGCACGGCATCAGGGGCCTGCGCGTGCACGGCAGCGATGGCCGCCTGCAACTGGTAGACACCGACACGCCGAGCAGCGAAGGCCTGGGCCACCAGGACCAGGCCTTCGGCGATCTGCGCACGGTCCCATACGGTCCGGTCCTGTTCGTCCAGCAGCACCAGCTCGCCGTCAGCAGTGGTCCGGGCCGCGCGACGTGAATCATGCAATAGCATCAACGCCAGCAGCCCCATCACTTCAGGATCCGGCAGCAGTTCCAGGAGCAAACGTGCCAGGCGAATGGCCTCGGCTGATAGATCAGTGCGCACCAGTGTCTCCCCGGACGAGGCCGAGTAGCCTTCGTTGAACACCAGGTAGATGACCCGCAGCACGTTATCCAGGCGTTCCGGAAGCTCGGCCAGCGAGGGCACCTGGTAAGGAATACGCGCGTCGCGGATCTTCACCTTTGCGCGCACGATGCGCTGGGCGATGGTGGCCGGGCTGCTGAGGAAGGCGTGAGCGATTTCCTCGGTCTTCAGGTCGCACACTTCACGCAAGGTCAGGGGCACCTGGGCGTCGGCGGGCAATGCCGGGTGGCAACAGGTGAAGATCAGCCGCAGGCGGTCGTCCTCCACATCCTCGCCCTCCTCGAAGGCGGTGGCCGCTTCCTCCAACTGCTCCGCCAGCAGGCGCTGAGAGGCATCGAAGCGGGCACGCCGGCGCAGGTTATCGATGGCCTTGAAGCGTCCGGCCGATACCAGCCAGGCCCGGGGGTTGGCCGGCATGCCATCGCGCGGCCACTGCTGCACCGCAGCGATGAAGGCGTCGTGCAAGGCCTCTTCGGCCAGGTCGAAGTCGCCCAGCAGGCGGATCAGGGTGGCGAGCACGCGGCGCGAGTCGCTGCGATAGACCGCCTCGACCCGCTCGCGCCAATGGCTTTGGTTTTCGTCCTGCATCAGCTGCCTTCCTGGCCTGCGGTGCCTGGAGTCAGGACGCGGCCTCGAGGGTGGCGAAGGCCGGCCGGGCGTCCGGTTCGCGGATCGGCCGCACCTCGATACTGCCCAGTCGCCCCGGCGGGATCTTCGCGGCGATCTGCAGGGCCTCATTGAGGTCACGGGCCTCGATCATATAGAAACCACCAAGCTGCTCCTTGGTTTCCGCAAACGGACCATCGGTCATGGTCACCCGTCCGCCCTGATGACGCAGGGTCGTGGCGCTTTGCACCGACTCCAGCGCATTGCCGCCGATATAGTGCCCGCTGGCCTTGAGCTGTTCGCTGTAGTCCAGGCACTCGTTGACGATGGCGTCGAACTCGCTGCTGGGCAGCGCGGCCAGTTTGCGTTCGTCGATGTAGATCATGCACAGGTATTTCATGGTTCGATCCTCGGGGTGGCGTTCGGGGTACTGACACCCATTGGTCGATTGGCGGAGGCGGAAATCGACAGCGTCGATTGATTCGATTGTGGGTGCGAATTCATTCGCAAAGGGTCGCGCAGCCGCCCCATATGGTGAGCTTTGGCAGGCCGTTGGCCTGCTTTGCGAATGAATTCGCCCCCACGAAAAGCGGCATTCGCCGCCTGGACGGATAAAGGATAGCCCCCCATCGCCCCACAGCCCTGCGAACAGCCAAACGGTCGAGCTCACTGTTCAGCGGCGGCCTTGAGGTTGGTCAGGCCCTGATCGAATTTGCCACCCACCATATCGTCCATGTCGAAGAACACCTGCATCAGGCGATGCATGTAGGGTGAGGGTCCGTGCATGGCCCAGGTCACATGGGTGCCACCGTTCGCTGGCGTCAAGGAAAACTCGGCGATGTTGTGCGCTTCGAACGGCTTCTCGAAGTCCAGTTTGATTTCGATGCGCGAGTGCGGAGTGCTCTGGATGATCTGCATGCGTCCGGTCCCCACCTCGTTGACGCCTTGCCAGGAGTAGGCAGCCCCAACCCCTTCATTCGGCCCGGTATAGCTGCGTTTGAGGGCCGGGTCGATTTTTTCCCAGGGTGACCAGGCCTTCCAACGCTTGAAGTCGTTGATCAGCGGGAAGACCTTTTCCGGCGGGGCCTCGATGGTCGCACTGCGCTCGATGCGAAAGCTGTCCGGGCGGATCGCGGCGTAGCCCAGCACGCCGACGATGGCGACTACGATGATGGCGATGATGGCTTTGGTCATGGCGCCCTCCAGGGGGCTGCTGGCTGGTTGAACGGCACTTCGACATCACGTGCAGATTTCAGGTTAGCCGTTTCCACCCAGGGCGCTCGGCAACCGGATGTGCCGTCCCAACTCTTCGAACAGGGTGATCACCGAGCGTAGTGCCCGGCAGTCCGGACGGGTCAGCAGCCAAAGTGCGCTGGCGCATCCAGGCAGGTCGGCCTCCAGCACGCGCAAGCCATCGCCCTGGCTCACGAGGAACTCTGGCAGCGCCGCTACGCCGAGCCCCGCCCGCGCCAGTTGCGCGACGGAAAACATGCTGTTGCAGCGGAAGGAGGGTTGCACCTCGGGGTAGTGCTGACGACGCCAGACCACGCTGGGCTGGTTGGGCAGGAAATCGTCCGGCGCAACCCAGGTCATCTGCGCCGGGTCATCGCTGGCCTGCTGCGCCAGGTAACGCTCCGCCGCGCAGAGCACATAGGGCACCGCGCCCAAGCAACGGCCCACCAGATGGCCCGGCGGCGTGGTGGTCAGCCGCAGGGCGATGTCGGCATCGCGACGGCTCAGGTTGGCGAAATCGTTGGAGGTGGTCAGTTCCAGTTCCAGCGCCGGGTAGTCGGGCATGAAGCGCGCCAGGGCCGGCAGGAGCAGACCGTGCAGCACAGAGTCGGTACAAGTCAGGCGCAGGGTGCCGCTGACGGCCTCACGGCCCTGCTCCAGTCCCAGGCGCGCCGCGTCCAGGGCCTTTTCGGCCTGTTCCGCCTGCTGGGCCAGTAACTGCGCTGCGGCATTGGGCAGGTAGCCCGCACGGCTCTTGTCGAACAGGACGGTGCCCAGTGCCTGCTCCAGCCGGCGCAACGAACGGAACACTGTCGACACGTCCACCTTCAGTATTTCAGCGGCTCGCGCCAGGGTACCGCCGCGAACCAGGGCGAGTACCAGGGACAGGTCCGCGTAGTCGATCCTGTATTGCATTTGCGCAATTGCTCCTTGCTGAATCGCCAATTTTTATTGCCTTTGCGCAACTATATAGTCCGTCCTCAATGGCGCAACCTGCGCCCTCCAACCGAGGACTTTCGATGAAGGATTCGTACCAGTCGCGCCGCTCCTTGCGAATTGGCCTGGTTGGCGACCATGACGCCAGCATTACCGCTCACCGCGCCATTCCCCGCGCCCTTGAGCAGGCCGCCCTGGCCTCCGACGTGACGTTGGATGTGGTCTGGATGCCAACCGAGACGCTGGCTGAAGAATCGCTCGATGGATTCAACGGCCTCTGGTGCGTACCCGGCAGTCCATACCGCGACACTGAAGGCGCCTTGCGCGCCATCACCCACGCACGCGAACAGCGCCTGCCCTTTCTCGGTACCTGCGGCGGCTTCCAGCATGCCGTGCTGGAACATGCGCGCAACGTACTCGGCTGGCAGGATGCCGATCACGCCGAAAGCTTCCCCGAGGCGACTCGCCCGGTGATTTCGCCTCTGGTCTGCGCCTTGCGGGAAACCCTGGAACTGGTGGTGCTGAAGGCCGGCACACGAGTGGCTAACGCCTACAACGCGCCCTATGCGTTCGAGGGGTATTTCTGCGGCTATGGCCTCAATCCTGAATACCGCGCCCAGCTCACCGACGGACCGTTGCGCGTCGCCGCTACCGATTCCAGCGGCACGGTGCGCGCCGTGGAACTGGACGATCACCCTTTTTTCGTCGCCACCTTGTTCCAGCCGGAACGCGCTGCGCTGATCGGCCGCACGCCGCCCCTGGTGTCGGCCTTCATCGATGCCTGCGCCTCCCGGGTGGCAGCATGATCGCCTGCACGCCAGAGCCGCCTTACTACGCCGTGATATTCACCTCACTGCGCAGTGACGTTGAGCAGGATTACGCCACCACCGCGGAACGCATGCTGGAACTGGCGCGCGAGCAACCGGGCTTTCTCGGTGTGGAATCGGCGCGCGGGGCCGATTGGTTGGGTATCACGGTGTCCTACTGGGCGAGCGAAGAAGCCATCCGTGCCTGGCGCGAGCAGGCGGAACACCGGGTGGCGCAACTGCGCGGGCGGGAGGAGTGGTATCGGGCGTTCAGGACACGTGTGGCGCTGGTCGAGCGGGAGCATGGGATGGAGGACCGGTCCCTCTCCCCCTTCCCCGCTCCCTGACGTGGAGAGGGGCTGGGAGAGAGAGCGAAAGGAGCCTCACCCCAGCAACGTCGCCACCGCCCGCTCCGCCAGCGCCGGCCCCACGCTCATCCCCACGCCGGTATGCATCAGCACCGCAGTCACACCCGGCGCAACCCTGAGCACGGAAAACGGCCCTGGCCCGCGTGAGCCGTAGACGCCCTGCCAACGCTCCAACACCTGCAGGCGGGTGCCCAGGGTGTGCTCGGCCAGGTCGAGCATGATGTCGTCCACTGCCTCGGCGTTGAATGGCGAAGCGTCGCTGCCGTAGTGGTGGGAATCGCCGATGATCAGCTCGCCATGGGGCGTAGGGCTGACCAGCAGGTGGATGCCGTGCTCCTCCAACTCGGGCTGCTGGTTCTGGATCTGCTCGCGGATCGCCTCCGCTTCCGGAAGGTCGGCGAAAGCACCGTAATGCACACAGCTGAGGCCAGTGAGCACGGCATGGGCCAGGCCGAAATCCTGTTCGGGGCGCACACGCAGCATTTGCAGGCGACAAACCTGCGGCTGCAATGGCGCGATCTGCTCGGCCAGCAGGGTCTGGTAGTCATGGCCGGAGCACACCAGGATCTGCTCGGCACGGCAACTGCCGAAGGTGGTATGGAGACGTCCCGGCTCGACGTCGCGCACCAGGGTCGAGAAGTGAAACTCAACGCTGTGTTCGCTTTGCAAGTACTCCACCAGTGCCGGGATGGCCTCACGGGAATAAAGCTGCTGGTCGTCCACCCCATGCAGCACAGCGCGGTGGTGACTGAACTGGCCGCGGTAGAGATCAAGCAGACGTGAACCGCGCAGCAACTCCACGCGATAGCCGTACTCCGGGGCGCGAACCTCGCAGAAGGCTTCCAGCAATTCTTCTTCCGCCCGGGTGCGGGCGAACAGCAGCGAGCCATTACGGCGCAGGTGGAAACCGGCTCCTTGCGCCCAGCGCGCCCAGATTTCGCGGCTGTCGCGCGCCATAGCGAGCATCGGCCCCGGCGGCTGGCCGGTGACCAGGGCCTGGCCGAAGTTGCGTACCGAGGCGCCCAAAGGTGTGGCGCTACGCTCGAACACGCTGACGCGCAGACCTCGGCGGGCGGCGGCGTAGGCATGGGACAGACCGAGGATGCCGGCGCCGACGATGGCGAAATCGGTGTCTTGCAGGGGCATGGCTACTCCTTGGAATCGAGTGAGGCCCAGCCCCTCTCACCCCAACCCATCTCCCGAAAGGAGAGGGGCCAGACGAGCAAGGGGCCAGGTCGGTTCATTACTGCGGCAGCTTCTCGGACTTGCCGTCGTAGCGCTTGCGCCATTCGGCGAGGATCTGGTCGCGGTTCTGCGAGGCCCAGGCGAAGTCGTTCTTGATCAGGCGCTGTTCGTAGTCGGCCGGCAGTTCGGTCTGCGGCCTGGCGATGCCGGGGGCAGCGAGGACAGCGAAGTTTTCCTTGTACAACTCCATGGCGGCAGGGCTGGAGGAGAAGTCAGCGAGCTTCTTCGCCGCCTCCAACTGGTCAGTACCCTTGACGATGCCGGTGGCTTCGATTTCCCAGCCCAGACCTTCCTTCGGCAGCACGATATCCAACGGGGCACCCTGGCGCTTCAGCTGTACAGCCGGGTATTCGAAGGAGATGCCGATGGGGAACTCCCCCGCTGCGGCCAGCTTGCAGGGCTTGGATCCGGAATGGACGTACTGGCCGATGTTCTGGTGCAGGCCATCCATATAGGTCCAGCCCTGCTTCTCGCCGAAGGTCTGCAGCCAGGCGCTGACGTCGAGGAAGCCGGTGCCAGAGGAGGCGGGGTTGGGCATGACGATCTTGCCCTTGTATTCGGGCTTGGTCAGGTCCTGCCAGCTGATGGGCTTTTCCAGGCCCAGCTTCTCGGCTTCGACGGTGTTGAAACAGATGGTGGCGGCCCACACGTCCATACCGACCCAGGCCGGTGGGCTGGCGGCGTCGCGGTAGTTGGCGCCGATGCTGTCCAGGTGTTTGGGTGCGTATTTCTCCAGCATGCCCTGCGCATCGAGGATGGCCAGGCTGGAAGCGGCCAGGCCCCACACCGCGTCAGCCTGCGGACGACCCTTCTCGGCCAGCAGCTTGGCGGTGATGATGCCGGTGGAATCACGCACCCATTTGATCTCGATATCCGGGTTCTGCGCTTCGAAGGCCTTCTTGTAGGCGGACAGCTGCTCGGCTTCCAGGGCGGTGTAGACGGTCAGCTCGGTAGCGGCCTGGACCTGGAAGTTGAAGCCGGCTGCAACGGCAGCGGCGAGGGCGAGGCGTTTGAACATGGTGAAGCTCCTTGTCGGGATAGTCAGTGCTCGAGTGATTATTCAGGTGGTCGCCGAGGCGCCTCGCCGCCAGGCCTGGGAACGACGCACGAGGCCGCGCGAGGTCCAGGCCAGCAGCAGCGAAACCACGGCGGATGTGAGCAGGATCAGGGTGGACATGGCAGCCGCGCCGCCGACGTTGCCGGCGTCGTCCATGTTCAGCACGGCGACCGCGGCGAGGATGCTGTCCGGGCTGTAGAGGAAGATCGCGGCGGATACCGTGGTCATGGCCGAGACGAATAGGTAGCGGACGATATCCAGCAGCGCTGGCAGACAAATCGGCACCGTCACCCGCAGGTAGTGGCGCCACAGCGGCGCCTTGAGCGACAGCGCAGCGGCCTCGAACTCGCCATCCAGCTGGCGCAATGCTGTGGTGGCGGTCATCTGCGCAGTGGTGAGGAAGTGCGCGATGGAGCACACCACCAGCAGGGTCATGCTGCCGTAGAGCGCATGCAGAGGATTGCCCGGAAGGTTGAAGAAAAAGACATAGCCAAGGCCGAGCACCAGGCCAGGCACCGCCATGGGCACGAAGCTGAGCAGGCGCAGCGCCTGGTTCAGCCAGGCCTGGCCGCGAGTCTTCTCCATCAGGTAGGCACCGGTGAAGATCAGCACGCTGCCGAACAGGGCGGTACAGGTGGCCAGGGTCAGGCTGTTGCGGTAGGCCAGCCAGCCGCCGCCGGCGGTTTCCTCGAAGGCGTAGTGACGCAACGACAGCGACAGGTTGTAGGGCCAGAACTTCACCAGCGAGGAGTACACGGCCATGCCCAGCACCAGCAGCAGTACCGCGCACACCAGGACCACCAAGGCCAGGAAGCACGCATCACGTTGCTTGCACGGGGCCGGATGGAACACCTGGGCGCGACCGCTCATGGCCTCGCCCTGGCGGCGGCGCAGCCAGGCATCCACGCCAAAGCTGAGCAGCGCCGGCAGCAGCAGGACCATGCCGATCAGCGCGCCACGGCCGAACTGCTGCTGCCCCACCACGGCCTTGTAGGCCTCCAGCGCCAGCACCTGGTAGTCGCCACCGACGACAACGGGCACGCCGAAGTCGGTGATGGTCAGGGTGAACACCAGGCAGAAGGCGGCGAACACCGCCTGACGGGTCGCCGGCCAGGTGATGCTGCAAAAGGCCTTCCAGGACCCCGCGCCCATGCTGGCAGCCGCGTCGAACAAGCGCGCGTCGGCCATCGACAGTGCCGAGAGCAACACCATCAGCGCATGGGGAAAGGTGTAAATGGCCTCGCCCAGGACGATGCCCCAGTAACCGTAGATGTTGTCCGGCAACCAGTCGCGCAGAAGGCCCTGGTTGCCGAAGAGATAAATCAGCGCAATGCCTGGCAGCATCGACGGCGCCAGCAGTGGAAGCAGGGAGATCCCCCGCCACAGGCCCTTGGCCGGGATGAGCGTGCGTTGCAGCGCATAGGCAAAGAGATAGGCCAGCGGCACCACGATGGCGGCAACGCTCAGCGACACCTTGAGACTGTTGCCCAGCAACCAGTGGAAGTTGGCGCTGGCCAGCAGCTCCCTCGCCGCCACCAGACCACCGCCCTGCCCGGCCTCGCCGCTGAAGCCACGCCAGAAGATCGCCAGCAGCGGCATCAGCACGGCCAGGGTCAGAACAGCCAGAAGCAGCAACTTGCCGCCCTGGACGAACAGGCGGTCACCCAGGTCGATTCGCACGGCGCGTCTGGCCTGGTTTTTTTCGAGCTTGATGACGCTGCCCATCTCAGGCGAACACCTGCAGGCTGCGCGGCGGCAATGCCACCCAGATATCCGGCGAGCCCAGGCGCGGCATGCTCTCGGGATCCAGCTCAGCGAGCAGCGCATGACCCGGCAGTTGCTCCAGCTCGAAGCTCATGCGGCAACGGTTGCCGAGGAAAGTGATCTCACGCACCTGGGCGCGGAAGCGGTTGTCCTGCGCATCGGCCGGGTTGATGGCAACGGCCTCCGGGCGGCAGAACAGGCGACCGCGCTGGGCAGGGCCTGCCTGCTCCGACAAGCGCAGGCTGAGGGCGCCGACCTGAGCCAGGCCACGCTCGCGGGACTCGAACGGCAACCAGTTGCCCTGGCCGACGAACTCGGCAACGAAGGGCGTGGCCGGCTGACGATAAATCTCCTGCGGGGTGCCGTACTGCTCCACGCGGCCCTGGTTCATCACCGCGATGCGGTCGGCCATCAGCATGGCCTCGTCCTGGTTGTGGGTCACCATCAGGGTCGTAATGCCCAGTCGTTTCTGTAGCTGGCGCAGTTCGGTGCAGAGGTGCTCGCGCACGCGGGCATCGAGCGCCGACATGGGTTCGTCGAGCAGCAACAGCGAAGGCGCCGGTGCCAAGGCGCGAGCCAGGGCCACGCGTTGTTGCTGACCACCGGAGAGCTGGCTGGGGAATTTCTTTTCGCTGCCAGCCAGGCCGACCAGTTCGAGCATCTCTGCCACTCGATTACGCACCTGCTCGCGACCGCTGCCGGCCAGGCCATAGGCAATGTTCTGCTCCACGGTCAGGTTGGGAAACAGCGCATAGGACTGGAACAGGATGCCGTAACCACGGGCCTGCGGCGGCAACAGCGAAATGTCGCGCTGGCCAATGTGCAGGCTGCCGCTGTCCTGCTGCTCGAGGCCGGCGATGCAGCGCAGCAACGTGGTCTTGCCACACCCGGAGGGCCCGAGCAGGCACACCAGTTCGCCTTTATCGGTATCCAGCGAAACACCGCCCAAGGCAGTGAAATGGCCGAAGCGTTTATGGATGTCGCGCACCCGCAAATGCGGGGCGGCGTGCTGGGCGGGGTTCATGGCGGTACCTCGTAAGCGGTTGGCGTGCGGCAGGGCACGACAGGACGAGGTAGATGCTAGGGACGGAATGCGAAGACTAGATGGCGGTTAACCCAAGTACGCCGATAGTGGCATTGGTGGATTTGGGATGTGGCGGCCCTCCCCCGCCGCCTCTCCCTGAACAGGAGAGGGGTGACTCGCGCCTGATGACTTTGCGTGCAGCCGACCAGCTCGGCGCTTGTCCGAGCGGCATAGCCATGAACGTAGGATGGGTGGAGCAACGCGGTACCCATCAGGACCGCAACGATGGATATCGCTGCGCTCTGCCTGCGCGGCCCGCCCCATCCTACAGTCGTCTTAGCGCTCGGTGCCTTCCCGCGCCAACGCCAGGAACGCCGCGGGCAGCCGCGCCTGGCGCCGCTCCTTCAGGCAATAGAGATATTCATCGATGCAGGGCGCACCCTTGAGCTCCAGCACGCACAAGTCCGGGTTATCCGGCACCTCATGGCGAGCGATGATGCTGATGCCGAGGTTGCGGATCACCGCCTCGCGTATGGACTCGCGGCTGCCGATCTCCAGCAACGGTCCAATGCCGATGCTGGCCTCCTTGAGCATCGCCTCGGTGAGCTGGCGGGTCGTCGATCCCGGCTCACGCATCAGCAGGCAATGGCCTTTCAGGGCGTCGAACCCCACGGATTTGCACTTGGCCAGCGGATGCTCACGATGCACAGCCAGCACCAGTGGGTCGCTGCCGAGGACCACACGGGTCAGGCGGGCGTCGTCCAGACGTTGGGAGGAAGCCGCGAGATCGACGCGATACTCTTCAAGGGCCTCGATCACCTGTTGGGAATTGCCAATTTCTACCGACACGTCCGTCTGCGGGAAGCGCTCACGGAAGCTGCGCACCAGGTCGAGGATGTAATACGGTGCCGTCGCGCCGATGCGCAGCGTGCCCTGGACCTGGCCGCAATTACGCAGGAAAAACTCAATGTCGGCTTCCTGTTGCAGCAGGTTCTTAACCATTGGTACCAGGCGAGCGCCTTCCTCGCTCACCACCAGCCGCCGGCCACCACGATGGAACAGCTCCACGCCGTACTGGCTTTCCAGATGGCGGATCTGCGTGGTCACCGTGGGCTGGCTGAGACCGAGCTTCTTCCCTGCCTGGGTAATGCTGCCCAGGCGGGCGACCATGTAGAAGGCCTTGAGCTCAGCGCTGAGCATGGGATTGTCCTTTAGGGTGGCTCGCCACTGTTCGTTCCATCCGCCGTCTGCTGCACGAAAATCACGGCATTGTGCATCCTCCCGACGTCGATGCAATCGTCGAACGGTCGGTGATGGAAAGAGCGTTTCACAGCACATACAAAAAAGCCCGACTCTCGAGCCGGGCTTTTCACCGATAAGTCGCTGCGTTATGCGGCGGTATCGAATGCCTTCCCTTGCGACTTATCCCGCACCTGTTGGCGACATGCTTCGCCAAAGGCCTGGAACAGTTTCACCGAGTCGGGGTTCTGTGCAGCCTGCCATTCCGGGTGCCATTGCACCGCGAACAGGAACGGCGAAATGCTTGGCGCGTGGATCGCCTCGACCAGACCATCCTCGGCGAACGCAATGGCTTCAATGCCCTTGCCGAGGTTTTTCAGGCCCTGGCCGTGCAGTGAGTTGACGCGGATTTCATCGGCTTGCAGAAGCTTGTGCAGCCAGCTGTTCGGCAGCGGGCGGACGCCATGGACAGCACTGTATTGCACGTCCACGGGGTCTTCAGTGTTTTCGCGGTGGTCATTGAAGCCAGGCTCGGCATACAGCTTCTGATACATGTCACCGCCCAACGCCACGTTGATTTCCTGCATACCGCGGCAGATGCCAAAGATCGGCAGGCCACGAGCGATTGCAGCGCGGATGAGGGGAAGGTCGAACAGGTCGCGATCCCTGTCCTGGCCTTTTTCGGGAGTCTCGTTTTCCTGGCCGTAGAGCGCAGGGTCGATGTTGCTGCCGGCGCCAGTCAGATAGACACCGTCGGCCATATCCAGATATTGCTCGAGGTCGTCGGTACCGCAGCAGGTCGGTACCAGTACTGGCACGCAATCTGCCAGCTCAACCAATGGGACGATGTATTTGTGGGTCATCACCTGATAGTCATGGCCCTTGCGTTCCTGGGCACCCATGGACATCAGGACGACTGGTTTACGGAGTTTCTGATTCTTATTGCCAATGTTGCTGTTGGACATATATCACCTTGAGACAAGCGCAGCCTGTCGTTGTTGTGCAGGCGCGCCGCTCCAGGCTGGCGCTACCTGAGGTTCCGAGCACTGCCGCAAACGCAGCCTGAATGCCGATTCACGGTCGAAACCTGCCCAATAGACTGCCAGAGCCGTTAAATATGTCAAACAATATGACCGCCACCCGTCCAAAATAATGGCCATACACTCACGGAAATCACCTTTAACTAACTGTTTTATAACGTTTTTTATCAATCGGCCGACTCGGAAAGGTTCAATATCTTAAACGGCCGTTGTTGATTTATGCACAAACAGCCTACGACCGTGTTTGGACGATGACCCCGTCTCAGGCTGGCAACTCCACCACTATGGATACGCTAAAAAGGGACAGCTGCGATTCTCTGGCAGGGAAGGACTGGGCGCCGTAGGTGAATAGAACAATAAGGGGCTATCGGCTCGAACTGACAGACGGGCTTGCGTGGGAAGCACGAAAAGCAAGGGGTAGGCGAAGACCTCGTGAGTCTCTGCGACTGCCCCTTACCGACAGAATGTGGCCCGTCATGCCACGTTGTATCTAGCGACAGCGAGCAGGCTATCGACAACGTTCTGGCAGAAAGCTCGAATCGACTCGCACGCTTTTTTCAGCGAAGCGTCATCTCGCTTTCTTGGCGGCCTCTGGTCATGCAAGCAGTGGTCAGTGGGAACGAACATGGATGGCCACGCGAGACGCAATTTCGCAACCTATTCCCAGTCGTCCGGCCGCTTGTCCTTGCTGGGTGCGTTGTTGCTCATACGCTTAACGTCCGGAGCCGGAACTGTCTCCGGCGGCTTGCTGGGGCCTTGGGGCTTCGGATCGGGCGTGCGGACATTCGGGTCTGTACTCATGGTGTGATCCTCCACCTGATCAGCTGTCCATTTAAGCGCAGCACATGATGCAGGATGGCGTTGGGCACCTGGACGAGAGGATGGCCGATCGGCTCGATCAAGCCGGGTAGGTCATTGCGCAGGTTTCCCACATCCTTGCTGACCGGGAAACATTCGAAGATTTCGGACGGCTCGCCCTGGTGCAAGATCATCGCCTCGGCGCGCTCTTTGGGCGTGGTTGGGTCCAGCCATTCCTGGGCAAGGTCGGGAGGAAACACCATCACTTGCGGTCGTGGATGTCGACCATGCCGCTTTGGCTATCGGCGGTGATGATCACGAAACCGTCGTGCTCGCTGAGTTCGTGATTCATCAGCGGGAACTGACCGATGCTGCCGCAGAGCGTGGGCTTCCGGTCGCGTCGGCGAATGAAGTAGGAGTTTTTACACAGCCTGGGCCCATAGCGGCCATTGACGAGTGGCTGAACTATCCCGGGTCTTTGAGAGACCTGGGATTGAGCGGGATTTCCAAACCAGAGAACGGCTCCCTGATCCGCTATCTGTTCAGTTCGTACGCGCACATATTGACTGTCGCGGCCAGGTTCAGCGATTCGATGGCGCCACAACCGGAAATCGTAAAAGGTTGGGCGTTGAGTGCGATCAGTTGCTCGCGGGGCACGCCGCGTGCTTCGTTGCCGAACAGATAACAATCGAACGTCTTGAAACTGGCGGATTGGACGCGGTCGCCATTCATATCCAGACAGGCAATGCGCTCAAAGCGCGTGCGTAAGGAATCCAATTCCACATCCAGTTCCATGGGCGCATGAAAAATGGCGCCCATGCTGGAGCGCACGACTTTGGGGTTATACGGATCAACGCTGCCGGGACTGAGCAGGCAGCGGAAATTACCGAACCACGCCAACGTGCGCAGGATGGTGCCGAGATTGCCCGGGTCCTGAATCTCATGCAGGTAAATGGCGCGCTCGTTACCAGCGGGTGCAGAAACCGGCGCGGCTGTCGCCGGCATTGGCACCAGCGCAATGATTCCCTGTGGTGTCTTGGTGTCGGCGATCTGCGCCATTTGGCGGTCATTGATCACATGGGTTTCAAATGGGCTTTGCCAGTGCTCGTAGGCGCCGGTTACATACAGCTGACTGCGCTGTAGCAGCGGATTCTGCAAGGCCGCTTTTTGTAATTCCAGCAACAGATGTTCGCCCTCCACCAGAAAATGACCGAACTCGGCCCGGTACTTTTTCTGGTGAAGTTTTTTAATGTCATCGAGCTTCATCAATGCGGCGCTCAGTTGCTCTGCACTTGTATATCGGACAGAAGCGACTTGGCCACCGCTTCGGCGACTTTGATGCCATCCACGCCCGCCGACAAGATGCCCCCCGCATAACCGGCGCCTTCACCGGCCGGATACAGGCCTCGCAGGTTGAGGCTTTGCAATGTCTCGTGGTCGCGGGTGATGCGGACTGGGGAAGAGGTGCGGGTTTCGATACCGGTGAGCACCGCGTCATCGCGATCAAAACCGCGTATCTGCTTGCCAAATGCCGGCAGCGCCTCGCGGATGGCCTCGATCGCATACTCCGGCAGCGAGGGCGCAAGATCGCCCAGGCGCACGCCGGGTTTGTAGGAGGGTTCCACCTCGCCAAATTCGGTCGACGGCACTCCGCGAATGAAGTCGCCCACCAATTGCGCGGGCGCGCAGTAATCGCTACCGCCCAATTCATAGGCGCGGGACTCCAGACGCTCCTGGAACTCCACTCCGGCCAGCGGGCCGCCTGGGAAATCCTGCTCCGGATTGATGCCGACGACGATGCCAGCATTCGCATTGCGTTCGTTGCGCGAGTACTGGCTCATGCCGTTGGTAACGACGCGCTCCGGCTCGGACGTGGCCGCCACCACTGTGCCGCCGGGGCACATGCAGAAGCTGTAGACGGCGCGGCCATTCCTGGCGTGATGCACCAGTTTGTAGTCGGCAGCGCCGAGCTCCGGATGGCCGGCGTATTTGCCCAGTCTGGCCTGGTCGATCATGCCTTGCGGGTGTTCGATGCGAAAACCCACGGCAAAGGGTTTGGCCTCGATAAACACGCCCTGCCGGTGCAGCATACGAAAGGTATCGCGGGAGCTGTGGCCCAGCGCCAGCACCACATGGCGACTGCGGATTGTTTCACCACTGGCCAGCACCACGCCCTCAAGCTGGCCATCGTCGATCAGCAGATCGGTAACCTTGCTTTCAAATCGCACCTCGCCGCCGAGGGCGATAATCTCCTCGCGCATGGCGGATACCACGCCGGTGAGACGGAAGGTGCCGATATGCGGCTTGCTCACGTACATGATCTCTTCCGGAGCGCCGGCGCGTACAAACTCCTGCATCACCTTACGGGCGTAGAACTTGGGGTCTTTGATCTGGCTGTAGAGTTTGCCGTCCGAGAACAGGCCGGCACCGCCCTCGCCGAATTGCACGTTGGACTCCGGGGTCAGGACCTTCTTGCGCCACAGTGCCCAGGTATCCTTGGTGCGGCGGCGCACATCCTTGCCGCGCTCCAGCACAATGGGTTTGAACCCCATCTGCGCGAGCAGCAGCGCTGCGAACAATCCACAGGGGCCAAAGCCTACGACCAGCGGCCGCTCGCTCAAGTTGCCTGGCGCTTGTCCTATTGGATAGTACTGGGTGTCCGGGGCTGGACGTACGTTCTGGTCATCGGCAAGGCGCGTCAGGATTGCCGCCTCTTCGCGGACCTCCAGATCGATGATGTAGATGAATAGGATGACGCTGTTCTTCTTGCGGGCATCGTAGCTGCGCTTGAACACGGTGAAGTTCAGCAGATCGGCGTCGCTGATACTCAGGCGTTTGACGATGGCCTTGCGCAGCTCATCGGCGGAGTGATCGAGGGGCAGGGACAGTTCGGTGATGCGAATCATGGCGGTAATCCTGGCCGGTGACTCCGGCAAAGGAAAGAACAGAAGAAGGAAGTAAGGCGCGAATTGTACCCGCCACCGCCCGCCCCTGTCAGGCCTGGCATGATGGTTCTCCGTAAAGCGCCGTGTGGGTCGGCGCTGTGCGATCCCTGCCCCGCGGATTTAACCTGAGCATTATTATCGGCTTATAATCGCCGCCACTTTGCGTCCAACAGCTTTCCCTCTGTCCCGTGCGTTGGTCCGCTCCTCACATTGATTTCCGTGGTTGGCTCAATCATGAAACGATCCAAAAGCAGCCGTCGCTGGCTGGATGAACACGTCAACGACCCCTACGTCAAACAGGCTCAGAAGGATGGCTTACGTTCCCGTGCCAGCTACAAGCTGATCGAGCTGAACGAGAAGGACAAGCTGATACGCCCCGGCATGCTGGTCATGGATCTTGGCTCCGCTCCCGGCGGCTGGTCGCAGGTGGCCGGACGTCTCGTGGGCGAAAAGGGACGGGTTCTGGCCAGCGACATTCTGCCGATGGACCCGCTGGATAACGTCGACTTCATTCAGGGCGACTTTACCGACGACGCCGTGTTCCAACAGCTTCTCGACAAGCTCAACGGCAGCCAGCCCGATCTGATCATCTCCGACATCGCCCCCAATATCAGCGGCGTCGCTGCCGCTGACCAGGCCTCCTCGATGTATCTGGTCGAACTCGTCCTCGATATGGTCCGGCAGGTGCTCAAGCCCAATGGCAACTTTGTGGCCAAGGTCTTTCAGGGCGAAGGCTCGGACGAGTTTCTGAAGGACGTTCGCACCTCATTCGAGAAGGTGGTGATACGCAAACCAGAGTCGTCGCGGCCACGGTCGAGGGAGGTTTATCTGGTGGCGAAGGGGTTCAAAGGGTAAGGCGCCCGCGCGCTGAAATGCGATCGAGCTCACTTCGATGGTGACGCAGGCTCGACCCGGGCGATTCACCCATTAATCAGTAGGGAACAGACCACGGTTTTGGCTTGAATGATCAAGCAGAAGCGAAATTAATCGTCGTCCCCTATTGCTATGCAGGTCTGTGACCGCACCCGGACACTTCGGCGGCACCAACATTTTCTGGGGTGGATTACCGCCAGGGCGGTAAGCAGTAGGGCCAGCCTTGCCGCTTGATCCATATGGGTGACAGGCGCGACTCGGTCGTAGCCAGGAATGAGGAAACGGACTCGACCGGATCAACCAATCAGGTTTGGAAACGAACATGCCCTGCCGACAAGCAACGGCAGGGCATGCATGGTTTCGGTCTTGACGAAGGGCCGGCTATTGGGTTCCCCCCTTATTGCGATCGTTGACGAAGCCGTCCGACAGGGTCTTGAGGAAAGCAACGATGGCGTCCTCATCCTCTTTGTCGAGCTGAAGGTTGCCCAAGGGGACGCCGCCGAAATTTCCTCGCGTGACATTCTGGGGCACCTCGGGTGGCGGCCAGTTCTCGGACGGAATGTCCCGAGTGTTGTAGAAGTGGACTACCTCTTCGAGTGTCCGGAGAGCACCGTTGTGCATGTAGGCCTTCGGAAACCCGACGCCGGGGCGTTGATCAACGTTTCTCACAGTCGGAAACTTGAACTTCCCGTCGTTTGCCTCAGCCAGGGCAGCCCACTCCGGCCGGGTGCGCAGGAAGGCGCCCAAGCCCAAGTCGACGAAGTCCTCGCCCAGTGGATTGATGGGCGTCCCATCGTCCAGAAACTCCGTGTCCATGTCGTAGAACGGGTTTTCCGGGTTCCTCGGCGTGCCGATGTTCGCGAAGCCGAAGCTGGTGAAAAGCGGTGGCTCTCCGTTGGGCCCCGGGATATGGCTCACGTGACAGGCCGAGCAGTGTTGTCCGAACTTGGTGAGCCCGTGGAACTCCTTGTCGGTGAGGATTCCCCTCGGGTCCAGAACGCTCCTGTCGCCCTCCGCTGGACGCCCACAAGCGGCGAAAGCGTTGCCAGCTTCGAGGCACGCCGTGAAGTATGCATCGAACTTCGAGCTGAAGGGGCTGACCTCCCGTGAGCCTTCGTATGCGGCGATGGATAGGCCGATCCGGGCGTAGGTCCCTTCGATCCCGCCAGTACTGCAGTCGAGCGAACCCGCCCCCCAGACCTGCTCGAACAGCGCGACGTATTGCGACCTGGCGACTTGCTCGCAGACGGCCTCGCGGGTCGGGTTATTCTGCTCAACAGGGTTGAGGAAAGGGGCTAGCGCCTGGTCAGCGGCCGGGTTTCCGAGCAACTCGCCCGTCGCGCGGCCGTCCCAGAAGGTACCACCGACGAACCTCCCGGTGGCCGGATTCGCCAGCTGGAACAGCGGGCTGAACGTCGCGTAAGCCGAACTCGGTGGTTTGCGGTTCCCGAAGGTATGCCGGTCGGCGCCGCGAAAGACGGCCCCATGCAAGTTGACGCCGGCAACGCCTCCGGTCCACCCGGCATCGGGCAAGTGGCAGGTGGAGCAAGACTGCGATTTCGCCGGCTGCGAGATGTTGTCGAAGAACAGCTTCTTGCCAAGTTGCTCCAACGGGGTCAGGACGACCTCCGAGTTGGATCGAACCACCTGAGCGGCCAGCAGAATTCCCGCGGAGGTCAAAGCGAATCCGGTCCAGACCTTGAAGTCAAGCCGCGCCGGCCCTTTCTTGATTACCTCGATCCCCTTTTGAATGAGGCGGGTCAACCTCGCAGAGCTTTGCATGTGCTACCTCCAGAGACAGGCGCTTCCATGCGGTTCCACGTAGACGGTAGATCGACTCGCCACGGTTTCAAGCGAGGAGTGGGGCGGGGGGGGACAAACGGTGGGAGAGCGGGGCTGGAAGGTCCGCCATCGTTATGCGGACCCGCGAAAAAAGGTTCATCACGGGATCTGGGGGAGATGCGAGTTGACAGCCGGATAGCCGGTACTCTCTCTGTAGGAGCCAGCTTGCTGGCGAACATGCGCCATTCGCCACTCGCCCCCAACGCAGCGGGCGGTCAGGACGCCGCATCAACAAGGTGTGCCAGCCTCGCCGTCATCGAAGAATCGCACTGAGCCGTTGTACTTGAGGAAGAAGTCGTCGGCGCAGCTCGCGATCTCGGCATAGCGGCCCGCCAATGCCAGTCGCATCATTTCAAGCTGCACTTCCTCCTGCTCCACCATGTACTCCAGGAACCGCTTGGCATTCGCCGGCCCTTGTCGCCGCAGCTTTTTCAGCCATTCGAGGTACTTCAGGGTTTCGCGGTAGATGAGCCTCAGCAACGGTCCATGCAGCCTTGCGGGCAACGAGGAAACGGCCAGGGCCTTCAGTCTGGTTAATATCCCGGGCGCGGTGCCCTGCCCCCATCGTCTGGCGGCAAGTGCGTAGCGAGGACGATTGAACGCCTCCAGGTCCAGGTAGGACTTCCAGAACAATCCGTGCTCATGGCCCGCAAACCGCTCGGCCATCCGGTCGATGGCCAGGAAAGCGAAGGCACGGTTGGCCAGCTCATGACGGAACCCCTTGATAAAGGCTTTGGACGCCATTTCGATCAATACCTCATTGAGAAAGACAACGCACGGCGCGTTGGCCGGCGGATTGAACCGATGGGCCGATCACAGGGCATTCCTTGGCCTGAGCGTGTCATCGAAATCCTCCAGCGACGGGAACTCCAGCGCGGGAAGCTGGTGAAGGGTCAGCAGGTGCTGGCGGAACTGTTCGAGGTAGTCCCGTCGATCGGAATCACTGATGTAGGGAACGTGATAGGCCACGAAGGGTGGAAGCACCTCGAGACCGACATAGGCCAGCATTCCGCGCTGGATGGGTTGCAACAGGGTGGCCAGTTCGCCATGCACCGCACCCGGACCGAACATGTGGCGCTGCCCTCCCAGCGAGATGGAGAGCATCGCCTTCTTGCCCTTGAGGCCGCCCCGGTCGTAGATGCGCTTGCCGCCATAGCAGTAGCCGGAGACGAACACGCGGTCGATCCAGCCCTTCATGATCGCCGGCATGCCGAACCAGTAGATCGGGAAGTTGAAGATGATCAGGTCCGCCCACTTGATCCGATCCAGTTCCACCCAGATGTCGGCGGCCAGGGTTCCGTTGCCGTGGTTGTGACGTTGCTCGAGTGCGTAGACGAGGTACTCCGCATCGGCCCGGGTACCGAAGTCGTTTGCCGTGGCAACCGGGTTGAAACCCTGGGCATGGAGATCGGAAACCATTACCTCATGGCCCTGCTCGCGCAGCAGGTCGGCCGCCAGGTTCTTCATGGCGGCATTGAAGGATCGGGGTTCGGGATGGGCGTGTACGATCAGGACGTTCATGGTCTTTCCAGGTAGCGAGTAGTGATGGGGGCGGTAGGGTCATTGCCCGGCAGCGGGAGCAGGCGCCGCCAGCGTGCCGATGTAGTCGACGATGGCCTTGCGCTCGGCCGCGCCCCCCACCTGGAGGGAAATGCCTCGCATCCAGATAGCGTGCTGGTCGGCATGGGCATCGGCACCTCGCAAGCCCTCGGCGTAATGGCTGAGCTGGCGCTCCAGGTAGGCGGCATCGAGGATGCGCAGGTTGGGGGTCTTCAGCAGTGGGTAGCCGCCACCATCGGGGCCATGGCAGGCAGCGCAGGTGCCCTGGTAGACGGCCTTGCCGCTGGCATCGGCTACTGTCGCGACGCTGCCGGGACCCAGGTCCTGCCCGGCATAGTGCAGGGCCAGGGGCTCGATCTCGGCCTCGTCGAGGCTCGCCACCACCGCACGCATCTGGGCGCCATGGCTGTCGCGCGTGTCGTAGCCCCGACGACCCGCCTTGAAGCCCTGCAATTGCTGGAGGAGGTAGTTGGCCTGCTGACCGGCCAACCTGGGGGCACCGAGTGCCGGGTTGCCCTGGCCCTTATCGCCATGGCAGGCAGCACAGGTTTGCAGCTGGACGCCGGCCGGAGCCGGCTCCGCCTGGACGTGCAGGGTCGCGGCGAGCAGCAGCGCGCCGATGCAGATTCGGTACTTCATGTGGTCAGTGTCCCTTGCGCTGTTGTTCTTCTTGCCGGGCGATGCGCTCCAGCAGTTCTCGGCGGACGCGCTCGACATCCGCCGGGGGCGACTGGCGCCAGGCGTGCAGTTCGGCACCGGTATAGGGTGTGAAACCGGCTGGCAACTCGGCCGCGCTGAAGGTTTCCAGCATCCAGTTGAGAACGTCTGCCAGCGCCTGGTCGGAAAGCCCCGACAGCGACGAGCCCGGCACCTGCACCAGGTACTCACGGCCACCGGGTACGCCGAGGAACTTGCCCAGCTGCCCTGGGAAAGCCGGCACCTGCCGCGCCGGGTTGCCACTGCCATCCGGCAGGTGGCAGCCCTGGCAGTTGAGCATGTAGTCGAACTGGCGCGATTCGGTGGCCGCCGCGACGGGCGCAGCCATCACCAGCGCCACGACGAACACCGGGGCGGCGAGCACAGGGAGAGCCATGGCCTACTCCTTCACCCCGATCACCACCGACAGGGAGCAGTGATAGGGCATGTCAGCGTGGCTGCCGGAACACCAGTTGATGTCGTTGGAGCTCTGCGGCCGATACAACGGCGTGTCGCCCTCGTCGCGCTGGCACACGCAGCGCCCGCAATTGCCCTTGCCGCAACAGTCGTTGTAGGAGATCACGTAGTCCTTGCCGTCCGCCGGATTACGACAGGTACCGATCCAGGTGATGTCCGAGCGCACAGTGCCGGGCGGGCAACTGTTCGGCGAGCCGCCGCAGCAGCCGCAGAGGAAGCCGTCGATGGCGCAGTAGCGCCAGTAGTCGCAGCTGTTGGGGTCGCCCTCCTCCACCAGGCCGCTGCCGGATTGGGCGAAGGCGTTGCTGCGATATACCGGCAGCAGCGTGGCCGCGCCGGCGCCGATCAGCAGCGTGCCTAAACCACCGAGGAACCCCCGGCGGGAGGTTTCCCGCGCCGTCCGCCGGGTGAAGAGTTCGGTGGCTTCGTCAAACCATCGGATCACCATGTTCAGTGCACCTGCTGGTAAAGGGAATGTTCGGCCGTCTGCCGCGAGGCCTGCCAGGCCTGGATCGAGGACACGCCCAGGGCCTGGGCCTCGAACAGGCTTTCCAGGTGTTCACGGGTGTTGATCAGGCCATGGGTGACTACGGTGCCGGCCGCGTCGATCAGCACGGCGTAGGGCAACTTGCTGATCTGGTAGGCCAGGCCCACCTCACGGGACAGCAGGTAGGGGAAATCCTCCAGGCGCTGGGCGGCGATGAAGGCTTCATGGGCAGCGGTCTCACCGTCGCTGGCCAGCACGATGCGCAGCCGGGAGCCTTCCTGGCCGCGTACCGAGCGGAGTACCGGCAGCAGGGTCTTGCACACCGGACAGGTTTCGGAGAGGAAGAACAGCAGGGTCGACTGGCCCCGCTCGCTGGCTCCGCCGAGGTTGACCGAGCCGCCGGTGAGGCTGGGCAAGGTGAAGCGCGGCGCCGTCTCGCCAGCCTTGATGGACTTGCCCAGGGACAAGGCGCCTACCGGGCGGATACGCTCGTGCAGCAGGCCGATCTGGCGTGCCAGGGCCCAGACAGCGATGGCCAGGCCCAGGGTGGTCAGCCAGGAGAAGATGCTGGAGATCATCAGTGCGTATGTCATGGCTCGTTCAACTCGTGCAGGGAAGTACGATTGGCGACCAGCAGGTTCGCCAGCAGGTAGAGGGCCAGGCCGCCGAACAGGGCACCGGCCAGACTGATGGCGTCGAACCAAACCAGGGGGCGGCTCTGGGTCGGCAGCAGCAGGTTCAGGGTGGGCAGCAGCAGCACCAGGTTGCGCACCGCCAGGGCCGCACTGGGTGCCTGGGGTCGGCCACCCCAGTGGCAGCCGCAGTCCTCAATGGCAGCTCCACGCCGAGCCGCCAGGGCGAGCACCCCGGCATAGAGTGCCAGCAGCGACACAGCGGGCAGTGCTGCCAGGGGCCACCAGACACTCGCCACAACGCCGGCCGCTGCCAGCAGTTCGAGGGCTGGCACCAACACTTTGAGCAGTCCCGTGAGCCCCGTCAGTTGGCCGCCGAATGCCGCACCGTAGCCCATCAACACTTGGGCGAAGCCCTGGCCGTCGCGAACCTTGTGCAAACCAGCAGAGCCCAGCAGCAACGCCAGGCCGCCTGCGCTGGCGAAGTGAACCAGGGGGTCCTGGAGAAAGGCCGCGATCACCATGGCGCCACCATGTTCATGAAGCCCAGGGGAATATCGCCGATGCTGCGCAGGTGCTCGCCGCTATCGGCGTCGTAGAGGTTGATGCCCTGGCGCAGCAGCGGTCCCAGGCCGGCCTCGCCCTCGGTCAGATAGATCCAGGTGGTGAACAAGGTGGGCATGGGCACCAGCCAGTCGAGGCTGTACAGACGCGGATGCTCGCCCTGGCTGACGCCGATGGCGGTGCTCTGCTCCTTCAGCTCGACGCGCGCCAAACGCCGTTGCGTGGCGATGTCGTACACCCAGACCTCAGTGCCCGGCTTCTGGTAGTTCTCCGGCTTGTCCTGGTGCATCAGCACGAACAGGCGCCCGCTGCGTTCGTGCAGCGCGGTGCCATGGTTGCCGGCCACCCCCCAGCCATCGGCGCGCTCCTCGTCGCTGACCAGCGACCACTGCCGCGTGGTCTCGATGCCTTCGGGCGTCATGCGGATGCCGTAGGCATGGTTCTGCTGGGAGACGAAGTACCAGGTATCGCCATGGCGTACGCCGGTGGTGAGGATCAGGTCTTTCAGCGGGTCGAAGGCCGGCGCGGTACGGGATTGCACGCGAACCTGCCCGGCATCGTCGAGGCCAAGGTGGAAGAAGCCGCCATTGCCGCAGATGGCGTAGAAGTCGCGCGGGCCGGCCGGATAGATGGATGCGCAGCCCGGCGTCGGCACTTCGCCGACGAAGCGCCGGGAGTCCAGATCGACGATGGAAATGGACTGGGCCGGGGTGAAGTTGAGCACCAGCAGGAAACGCTCGTCATCCGAGAGGACACTGAGCCCGGTGGAGATCAGCGCCGTCATCCGCTTCGCGGGAATGCTGATTTCATGTTTGGGACTCAGGGTGCGGGCGTCGTAGACCGTCACCACGTCCGAGCGGGTGCCACGCACGCCGCGGCTGAAATAGATCTCGGTGGCGTAGAGCTCGTCGCGGGTACGGGAGAAGACCAGACCGTTGGACCAGATGCCGGTGTTCAACTGGCCGAGGTTGCGGCCGTCGTCGGCGAACAGGTAGGCGCGACCGTCCACCATGTTGGGCGCGTTGCTGCCCCAGATCCAGAACCAGTCCTGGCCCTTGTGGTCCCCCAGCACTTCCACATGGGCCTGCTCCGGTTGGAAGGTGGCCACGGCGGGAAGCGCGAGGGTGGCGAGCGACAGGCCGCACAGCAGGTTCCGCAATGAAGGCTTCAGCATAGGGTCGTTCCGATGGCGTCAATCGAGGGCCCGGCGCGTAGCGCAGAGCCCGCAGTCTAGGGGCGGGGGCGTGGCGCAGGCTTGGCGGGCCGCGTCACCCCATTTGTCATCTGGCGTCAGGGCTGCGTCAGCACGCCCGAGGGCCCGAACAGCAAGAGGTCACCATCGGCCTGGGGCGCCAGCGCCGCCAGGTTCACGCGGTCATCCCGGATCGTTGTGGTGAAGCGACCTACTCCCCTATCCGAAACGCCCACCAACCCACCATTGCCTACCAGTGCCACTCGCCCATCGGGCAACTCGGCCAGGTCCGTGATGGCTTCGTGGGTGCCGCTGTCCAGTTCGCGCCAGCTGTCACCCTGGTCGTCGCTCAGCAGCACCCGGCCGCTCATGCCGGCCAGCAGCACACGGCCGTTGCGCAACCCGAGCCCTGTCCATAGCGAGCCGCTGGAGCCCGTATCCAGGGCTTCCCAGGTCGAGCCGCCATCCCGCGAGCGGTAGGCATTGCCCATCTCGGCGACGATGAAGAGACTGCCCCCGGGGCCGGGGAAGACCTGGTTGAGGTGGTAGTCGTCGCCCTCGGCACCCAGGCCCAGGCGCTGCCAGCTGTTCCCGCCATCGCGGGTCTGCGCGGCATAGCCGTAGGCGCCGGTGACGATGCCGTGGCGGGCAGTGTCGAACCAGACCGACAGCAGCACCGGTTGGCCCTCCAGGTCCGCTTGGCGCTCCCAGGTCTCGCCGCCGTCCTCGCTGCGCAGCAGCAGGCCGCCATGGCCAACGGCCCAGCCGTGCTGGGCATCGGCGAAGCTGATGGCGGTGAGCAGGCCGTCCACCGGTACGTCGCGGGCCTGGCGCCAGCGGTTGCCATCGTCGGAGAGCACCACCACGCCGTGGTCGCCCACGGCGGCCAGGCGCTCGCCGGCATGGGCCACGGCCACCAGCGGCGCATGTTGCGGCGCAGCCAGGGGCATGGCCTGCAGGCTACCCGCTTCGGCCTGCACGCTGCCTGCGCCGGCCAGGATCAGCGCCGCGAACAGCAGGCGCAGGGAGCGAATCGTGGACATCGACGGTCCTCCTTCTCAGTGCGCGAGCAGGGGCGCGCGTACCGGCCCCCGTCGCGGAATCAGGGTGTCCAGCATCACGGCGATGGCCGGCAGCAGGGTGATGGCCATGATCATGTTGACCATGAACATGAAGGTGAGCAGCAGGCCCATGTCGGCCTGGAACTTGAGTGCCGAGAACGACCAGGTGGCGACGCCGACCGACAGAGTGAGCGCGGTGAACACCGTGGCCACACCGACTTCCCGCAGGCCTTGCTTGAAGGCACTGACGATGTCCTGTCCCTCGGCCAGGTGCATCTGCAGGCGGTTGTAGATGTAGAAGGCGTAGTCGACGCCGATTCCCACCGCGAGCACCATCACCGGCAGGGTGGCGACGGTCAGGCCGATATCCAGCGCCTTCATGAACCAGTAGCCGAGGAAGGTGGCCAGGGTCAGCGGCAGGCAGCAGGCGACCATGGCCCGCCAATCGCGATAGACCAGGAACACCAGCAGCACGATGGTCAGGTAGACGTAGAGCATCATCGGCAGCTCGGAGGTCTCCACCACTTCGTTGGTGGCCGCCTGCACGCCGGCGTTGCCGCTGGCCAGGCGCACCGTCACGCCGTCCAGGGGATGTTCGGCGCGATAGCGTTGCACCGCCTGCACCACCTCCTTGAGGGTGCTGGCCTTGTGGTCGGCCAGGTACAGGTTGATCGGCAGCAGGGTGCAGTCCTCGTTGTACAGGCGCAGGGCCTCGGGGACCTGGCGCACCGCTTCGCCCAGGGAGAGCTCGTCCATCGGCAGCGCCGCCCATTTCGGGTTGCCCTCGTTGACGCCGGAGGCGGACAGCTTGGTCAGGGCCGGCAGCGACTGGGCCGAGAGCACACCGGGCACGTTTCCCAGGTACCAGGTGAGGCGGTCCACGTAGGTCATCACGTCGTGGCGGTAGCAACCGCCTTCGGGGGTTTCCACCGCCACGGTGAAGAGGTCCAGGCCCAGGGCGAAATGGCTGACGACGCTTTCCACATCCTGGTTGTAGCGCGAGTCCGCACGCAGCTCCGGCGCGCCGGGCAGTACGTGCCCGACATGGCGCCCCTGGCTCTGCCACACCGCCAGCACCATCAGCCCCAAGCACAGCAGGCTGCCGATGGCCGCAAAGCGCGGCTCGGCGATACGCCCGAGGCCGACCATGGCGCCGTCACGCCAGCTGCGCAGGCGCTCCACCCGGGCCACGTAGGCGGCGTCGAAGCGGAAGTAGCTGGCCAGCAGCGGCAGCATGATGAGATTGGTGACGATCTTGTAGGCCACGCCCACCGAGGCGGTGATGGCCAGCTCGCGAATCATCGGGATGGGCACCAGGGCCAGGGTGGCGAAGCCGACGAAGGCGGTGATCAGCGCCAGGGTGCCGGGAATCAGCAGGCCACCGAAGCTGCGCCGGGCGGCGGTCAGGCCATCCGCGCCGGCGCAGACCTCCCGGGAGATGAAGTTGACCTGCTGCACCCCGTGGGACACGCCGATGGCGAACACCAGGAAAGGCACCAGGATCGCCAGCGGGTCCAGCCCGTAGCCAAGCAGGGTCAGGGTGCCGAACTGCCAGACCACCGACACCAGCGAGCAGAACAGCGGCAGGAAGGTCAGCACCCAGGAGCGGGTGTACCAGTAGACCGCCAGCGCGGTGAGCACGAAGGCCAGGAAGAAGAAGCCGACGACGCTCCTGGCCCCCGCGCCGATATCCCCCATCTGCTTGGCGAAGCCGATGATCTGCACGTCGTAGTCGCCATCGGCGAAGCGAGCGCGTACTTCATCTTCCAGTTGCTGGCTGAAAGCGAGGTAGTTCAGGCGCTTGCCGGTCTGCGGGTCCGGGTCGGCCAGTTCGGCCATGACCATGGCGCCTGAATGGTCGTTGGCCACCAGACTGCCGACGAAACCGCCGATGAGGGTGCGCTCGCGGATACCGGCGATGGCCTTGTCATCGAGGGTGCCGACGGTGACATCGCCGCCCACCACGTCTTCGGCCTTCATGCCCTCCTCGGTGATCTGCACCGCACGGGTGTTGGGCGTCCACAGTGAGGTGACGCTGCGCCGGTCGATCCCCGGCATGAAGAACAGTGCCTGGGTGAGGTCATGCAGACGCGTCAGCGCCTCCTTGTTCCAGATGTCGCCGTGCCTGGCGTGCAACACCACGATGATGCGGTTGGCGCCGAACAGGACGTCGCGGTACTGGTTGAAAGTCTTGATGAAGGCGTGCTGCTGCGGCAGCTGCTTGTCGAAGCCGGCCGACATTTCCAGGCGCAGGGCGAACAACCCCATGACCAGGGTGACGACGGCCAACACGGCCAGGGTTGCCAGACGCTGGCGGAAGAAGAAGCGCTCGAGCGCCCACACGAGTGAAGCCAACATGGAATGCCTCGATTCAACGCAGGCCCCGGCGGCGCGCCGGGCCGGATTGGCTCCGGCCGACGCGCCCCGTGGCCACCGCTGGGTCAGAACGAGTAGGAAAGGCTGCCGGCGAGGAAGTCGCGGTCGGCCATCAGGTTGTTGTCACCGCCACCCCAGTACTGCACCCACTGCAGGTTCCCCTTCCAGCGGTCGCGGTAGTTGAACAGCAAGGATGTGGTCAGCGACTTGCGCCCCTCGACGAAGGGCATGGCATTGGGCGTGGTGCCATTGACGTCGTGGCTGAAGTCCAGCTGCGGCGTCACGGTGATGCCGGTGCCGAACAGGTCCGGGTAGTTGATGCCGATCTCGGCCACGTAGCCCCAGCTGGTCTTGTCCGGCAGCGAGTAGTCCGGCAGGAAGTACGGCGTCTTGCCGGAGGTATCCAGCCCCGGGTAGTGGGTGACCACCGCCTCGGCGAGGATGAAGCCATCGGAGGCGCCCAGGCTGCTGGGAATGAAGCCCAGCGGGTCGTTGGCGGAGAAGCTGTAGATGGCGTTGATATCGGCCTGCCACTTCTTCTCCTCGACAAACCCCTTGTGCACCCCGGTATCGAAGACGCTGTATTTGTTGAAAGTGCCGGTAAAGGCCTGGCCGAACGGCACCGTCGGGTCGATGCCGACGCTGTCGTTGGGTCGATAGGACAGCTCGCCGGCCACCGCCACCGGCCCCACCATGGTGTTCATCGACAGGCCGAACAGGTCCTTGTCCTCGCCGTAGTTGATGAAGAAATTGTCCACCACCAGGTTGTCCGGGTCGGTCAGTGCCGTGTAGCCGACGAAGGGCAGCTTGTCGTGGTAGCGCTGGTAGTAGAAGCCGAACTCGGTCTCTATGCTTTCCGCGGTCCAGCGCAGTGCCACGCCGTACTGGCCGCCGTTCCTCGCCTCACGCTCGCCACCGTAGGGAATGGCCAGCCCGGCGGCCACCAGGGTCGCGTCGTCCAGGCCGCTCACCAGCGGGTCGCCGCAACGGCCGGTGGGCGTAACGGCGGCACAGGTCCCCGCGCCGAGGATGCCGTCCACATAGCCCGTCGGGTAGTAGATCGGGCGTCGCCCCTCCCCCACGATGTCGGCGGTGGAGAAGTAGGTGCCCACCGGGTCCAGGCCATGGGCGTTCCATTTGAACTGGTAGTAGCCCTCCAGGCTCAGGGTGTCGGTGAGGCCGACGCTGAAGGACGCCATGGGGGCGGGGATGAACACCTCCTTCAGCTGGGTGCCCGGGGTGTGGTACTTGGGCAGGCTGAGGGCGTTGATCTGATTGATGCCGCCGGTGACGAAGATCTCTTCGCCCCAACTGATCACCTGGTTGCCGACCTTGACCTTGGCCGGCATGTCGCCCAGGTCAAAGCTTTTCGCCACCCACAGGTCCAGCAGGTCGAAGCGCTCGGTCGCGTCGCGCTCGGCCTGGTCATCCAGCTCGGTGCGGCGCGTGTTGTCCATCTTGAAGTCCCTGGCCCAGGCGACCCGGCCCAGGGCGCTCCAGCCGTCGCCGAACTTCAGGCTCAGCTCGTGGGTGCCCTTGACCACATGGGAGAACACGTCGTGCTTGTGGTAGTTCAGGTTGCCGTCGTCGGCGTTGCTGTAGTTGATGTCGGCGTTGGCGTAGCCGTTGCCCCGGCCGAGGTTGTAATAGCGGCCAAGCGCGTTGCTGGTGCCGGTGTTGCAACCGCCGTTGTCGCCGCCCAGCAGGTGGCAATCCGGGGATTCCAGGCGGGTGGCGAAACCATAGGAGAGCGTCGAGTCGAAACTGCCCGAGAGCCCGTCCTCGGAACCGAAGGTGAACGCCTGGCCCGGCTGCGACCAGAGCACGCCGGAGGCCGCCAGCACGGCCAAGGTAAGCAGGTTGCGGGAGCACGGGGCTCCCTGCGCGGCCGGAGCCGCGCATTGCTTGTGGTACTTCATCGAGAGGTTCTCCGGTCCGATCAACGCTCGCCGCGACGGCGCAGTTCGCTGGGGTTGAACAGGCTGTCGTCGACTCGCCCTTCCAGACCTGCGGTCAGGTCGAGGACCTCGCCTTCCTGGGTGAAGCCGTCGGCCAGGTAGCGGCGCGCCACCAGGTCGTAGCTGACGTACTCGAAGCTGGTGCAGGCCTGGATGCCGGGATCGGCCCACTGGCTGCCTTCCTGGACCCGCCAGAGGTTGCCCTTGGCGTCGAACATGTCCACGTGCAGCAAGTTCCAGCTGTCTTCATCGAAGTACATCACCCGCTTGGCGAACGAGTGGCGCTTATCGGCCTTGACGGTCGCCTCGACCACCCAGACGCGGTGCTTCTCGTATCGCTGCACGTCGCGGTGCAGGTAGTCCGCGCCCATCAGGTCCTTGTACTTGTTGGCCTTGTCCACCAGCTTGTAGGAGTTGTAGGGCACCACCATTTCCTTCTTGCCGATCAGCTTGAAGTCGTAGCGGTCCGGGGCGCCGGTGAACATGTTGATCTGGTCGACGAAGTACAGGCTGTCGCTGCCGGCAACCGGGTTGTCGTAGGCGAAGGACGGCGCGCGGCGCACCCGGCGCTGCCCCGGGAAGTAGATCCAGGCGTCCTGGGGGCGGTCCAGCAGGCTGTGCAACAGGTACATTTCGCCCGCGCGGGAGGACGGCGAGAGCACGTCGTAGAGCAGCTTGGCCTCGATGCCGTCGGTGTCCGCCGGCGACTTCACCGCCGGGTCGTTGTAGGGGTAGTACTCGGTGGCCCACTGCTTGACCTCGAACAGGTCACCGCCCTTTTCCCGCATCAGCAGTGCGAGCTGCGCCCGACGTGCCTTGGCCATGTAACGCAGCTTGAAGTTCCACAGCACCTCCACGCCGTTCTGCGGCATGGGGAACGGCACCGCCGCGCCCACGGCCTGCTCCAGGCGCCAGCCATCGGCGCCGATACGGCTCTGCCCGGCGTTGGCGCGGGTGCGCTCGGCCACCTCGGCGGGCACCGCACAGCTGCGATGGGTCGGGTAGACATCCAGGCGATAGCCCGGGTAGGCCTTGATCAGCGCAGCCTGCCCTTCCGGCACCTGCGCCTGGTACCGGGCGAGGTTGCCGGCATCGATGGAGTACAGCGGTTTATCGGCGGCGAACGGGTCGCCGTGCCCCGGGGTCCATCCGGCGGGCGCCTGGGTCAGGCCGCCGTCCCAGGCGGGAATGCTGCCATCGGCGTTACCGGCCTTCTCGGCACCAATGGGGGTGAGGTCACGGCCGAGACGGCTGACGTCGATCGAGGTGGCGGCCTGCAGGCCGGTGGCACCGAACAGCGCGCACAGTGCGCCGCCCAGCAAGGAACGCGGGAAGAATCTCATCGGTTTCTCCTGAGGTTTTTCTTGTGGTCTTTCAGGAACGCGGCACTCCGCGGACATGAAGGGTCAGCGAGAGGGCGAGGCCCGAGGCATGGAAAGGACGTGGTGCGTGGATACCGGCATCGAGTCGGTACTGGGTGTCGTTGCGGTCATGGAACCGGCCCCGCTAATCTTGTTCTTGTTCGGGTAGGCGACCTGCTTGCGCTGGGAAAACGAGGCCAGTCATCACGACCTGGTCAGAATCTTCAGGTCCACCTTGGGAACAAAACTATTGGAAGGCCGGCGCCAAGGATTGCCCGCTCGTGCCAGCTCGTTTGGCATCTGGCGCCATGGGCGTCACGGCGGACCAGAATCAGGCATCAGGACGGCAAACGCACATTGCCCTTTGGCAACGAGCAGCGGATGATCCGCGCCGGCTGGCTGAGCCGACGAGCGCCCGCAAGTGGCAGGAACGAGAGATCGGCGGCGACACGAACAGGTAGGCTGTGGAACGAATGAAATTAGCGCGCACGGTTCTCTCCGAGAACTTTTTCCGTCGATTCAGAGAAGTCTTCGCGCCCCATCTCGACGCAGTCGGTCTGGACACCCGGATACTGGAACGAGCGGACGTGGAGATACCCGGCGAACAGTACGTCGCGCTCTGGGAGGCCGCCGGCAAGACCCACCCCAATATCGGGCTCGTGCTCGGCAACCAGACCGAAGCGGATGATTTCGGCGCGCTCGGACATGCCATGCACTGCGCAACCAGCGTCGAAAAGGTCCTGAAGACGCTTCACCAGTTCATCGTGGTCTTTGCCCAGGAGTCGACATTTACCTACGAGACGGACTCCCGATTCGTCTACCTCGAGTACCAAGTGACCGACCCGACCGTCATTCATCGCAGGCAGGATTCCGAGTTCGCCGTCGCATCCGTCTTTCGCCAGCTCAACCTGATCACCGACAGCCTGATAAGGCCGTCCCGCGTCGACTTCGAGCATGACCGGCCAGCCGACCTGTCGGAGCACAAGCACATCTTCCAGTGCCCGCTCTATTTCAATCAGCCCAAGAATCGACTCTACCTGCCCATCGAGACGCTGAATCTGCCGGTGCCTCATGGCAACGAGCGCCTGTACAAGGCCCTGGAGCCCTACCTCGAACGGGAACGCCACGAACGCTACATCCCGGACGAACTCCTGCTGCAGATCACCCGCATGATCGCCGCGGACATGAGCAGCGGCGTGCCCTCCCTGGTCGACATCTGCGAGCAGCTTGGCGTCAGCCGCCGGACACTGCAGCGTCGCCTCAAGGACCACGGAATCGAGTTTTCGTCGTTGGTGGAAGATGTGCGCCGGGAACTGGCGCTCGCCTACATGAAGGATTCGGAGTACTCCATGACGGAGATTTCCTTGCTGGTGGGCTATTCCGAGTCGGGCTCCTTTACCCGGGCCTTCCGCCGCTGGACCGGGCAATCGCCGCAACAGTATCGCGCCGCCAACCACCCCCTCCGCTGACGTTCCTTGCTCCTTTCCCCGGCAAGCGCTGGCCCTCCAGCGGCTCCTGCCTGGCGCGAACTGCTGAAAGGACTGGCACCCCCTGCCAATTCACCGCTTGAGCCGCCCGTTACCCTGAGCAGCGCCAACGCGAGTCGGAATCCGCCGCCGCGTAGCGGCACCTTCCTGATTCAGCTCAGCCCGGGAGTTCCCAGCGATGAATGTAGCGGCCCAAGCCAACCCCGCCGTCAGTAGCGAAACAGAGGCGATGCGACTGCTCGCGCTGCAAAAGCTGGCGCACCGCGAGAATCCGATACCCGCCCTGGAAAGCCGACGACGCAACCTCAAGCTCCTGGAGCAACTGTTGCTGGAGAACCAGGAGGCGATCTGCGAGGCGATCAGCCGGGACTTCGGCAACCGCGCTCACCAGGAAACCAAGCTGTTGGAGTTGTTCCTCGCGGTGGATGGCATTCGCGACAGCCACAAGCGGCTGGCGAAATGGATGAAACCCCAGAAGCGGAAAGGCTCCATCTGGTTCCTGGGCGCAAGCAACTCGGTCATTCCGCAACCCAAGGGGGTGGTGGGGGTCGTGGCGCCATGGAACTACCCGCTGTTCCTGGTAATGGGCCCAGTAACCGCCGCCCTGGCAGCGGGCAATCGCTGCCTGGTCAAGATGGCGGCGAACTCACGCAACCTTTGCGCCCTGCTCAGCCGCCTGGTGGCGGAGCACTTCGATGAGCGCACCTTGGCGATCGTGCCGGATGTCAGTGGTTCCTTCTTCTCCAGCCTGCCCTTCGACCACCTGATCTTCACAGGCTCGGCCGACACGGGACGCCGGGTCATGAAGGCGGCAGCGGACAACCTGACCCCCGTCACCCTGGAGCTGGGCGGAAAGTCCCCGGTCATCGTCGCCCCGGACTTCGACCTCAGGACCGCGGCGTCCCGCATCCTGCAGATGAAAACCGTGAATGCCGGCCAGACCTGCGTTGCCCCTGACTACCTGTTCGTCCATGAAGCCCAGCTGGATGACTTCGTCGCCCATTGCCGGTCGGTCGCGCCGGCACGCTACCCATCGCTCGCGGTAAACGACTACACCGCGATTATCGACCCGCCCTCCTACGCCCGCTTGCTGGGCTACCTCGATGACGCACGCCGCAAGGGCGCACAGGTCATTCCGCTGTTGCCGGGCAGCCTCCATGACGAGGGCCTGCGCAAGATCGCGCCGGTACTGGTGGTCAATGTCGATGACGAGATGCAGCTGATGCAGGAGGAGATCTTCGGCCCGATTCTTCCGATCAGGACCTACAAGTCCCTGGACGAAGTGCTCGACTACATCAACGACCGGGATCACCCCCTCGCACTTTACCTGTTCAGCAACCAGCGCCAGGTACAGGACCGGATAGTGTCCATGACCCTGTCCGGAGGCGTCGCGATCAACGACTGCGGACTGCATGTCGCCCAGCACGACCTACCGTTCGGCGGCGTGGGTGCAAGTGGCATGGGGCACTATCACGGCTATGAGGGTTTCGTGGAGATTTCCAAGCTGAGGCCGGTGTTCAAGCAGTTCTCGCACCCCGCCTTTCCTCTGCTGCATCCGCCGTACGGCAAAGGCTTCGAACGGCTCATCAGGCTGATGCTCGGGCGCTGATCGCCCGTTGCCAATCATGACGCCATCGGTTCCCCAAACACACGACCGCCAAGCAGAGATCGAAGACATGACCCATCGAGACCCGCGCCTGGACAGCACGTCCTTCTGGCAGCACGACTACGGGCACTACTCGCCCAACGGTTCCCTGAAGGAAGAACTGAAGGTGGACGTAGCCATAATCGGCGGCGGCTTCACCGGCCTGAACACAGCCTGGCAATTCAAGCAGGACAACCCCAACGCACGCGTCGTGGTGCTCGAAGCAGCCGTCATCGGCTTCGGCGCCAGCGGCCGCAACGCCGGGTTCAGTACCCGGCTCTTCGGGCTCGAGCCAGAACTGGTGCTGCTGCGCTGGGGCAAGCAGAGAATGATCGATGCCCACCACTACCTGGACAGGGCGGTCGCCCACACGAAGAACCTGATCGAGGCCCAGGGTCTCCAATCGGATTACCGCCACAACGGCATGGTTCGCATCAGCTACTCCAGGAAGCAGCTGGGTCGCCTGGAGAAAACCCAGCATCTGCTCCAGAAACTGGGCATCGATGGCGACCTCGAGTGGCAGGACAGGGCCCGGATTCAGCAGGACTTCCATTCCGAGCGTTTCATCGGCGGGATCTATGAGTCCAACACGGGCCAGCTCAACCCGTGCAAGCAGGTTCGAGAGCTCAAGCGCCTGGCCGAATCGACGGGTGTTTCAATCTTCGAAACCAGCCCGGTCACCGACATCGAAAGGACCGCCTCGGCCATTACGCTCAAGACCCCGGGTGGCAAGGTCACGGCCGACAAGCTTGTGATCGCCACCAATGCCTACTCCCGCCAGGTGCCGGACACCCGCAGGCTGCAGAACCGACAGTTCCCCCTCTGGACCTATCAGGTCGTCACCGAGCGCCTCACGGCGGAGCAATGGGCGAGCATCGGCTGGAAGGACCGGCAGGCGTTCGGCGACAACCGGCAACTGCTGCACTACTACCGCCCTACCGCGGATGGCCGCATCGTCATGGGTGGCGGCGACGCGATCGTCTACCGGACGCCCGCCATGGACGAAGTGCCCTCGCCCATGAGCTGGCAGCACTGCGAAGCCCATCTGAAGTGGATATACCCGCAACTCAAGGACGTGCGCATCGACTATCGATGGGGCGGCCCGGTTTCGGTGAACACCGACATGGTTCCTGAAATCAGCTTCGTCGATGACGAACGCATCATCTATTCCGGTGGCTGCTTCGGTCACGGCGTAGCGCTGACGCACCTCAACGGCCGGACCATCGCGGACCTGCTCAACGGCCGGAAAACCGAATTGACCGACTTCTGGATCGTGAACAGAAAATCGATCCCCATGCCGAACGACATGCTTTCCTTCGTCGGTGGCCGAGTGGCCCGTGGAGCGCTTCGGGCCTTCGACTGGTGGGAGGAACGAGATTTGAAAGGCGAGTAAAAGAACCGCGCCGACGGCGCTAATAGCCCATTCCGACTGCATTCAGTAGCGGTAAGTGAATTTACGTTCTACCCGAGGTGATATCAGGTAAGCCAGCAAGTCGACCTTGGGGCACTGGCAGAGTTATTGCCCCCTACGCTGAGAAGCCGGGGGCTCTGGCACACTGATTCGGATCCGCGCTTGGCCTGCTTCTGCCGATCGTTACCGGCAGTAGGTGACCCAAAGCAGCCGGTCGCGACGGGCAAACACCGGCCAAAAGCTGCCTGCTGGGACGGGCTGAAATCGGCCGAAATTGCCTTTCGCCACAACTTTTCTTGTGCACGTATTGTCGCCGGGGTTGGGCGGCCGTTGGCGCGGCCTGAACAAAGCTGGCGCAGTAGCGAGCAGATGCGGACGGCGAAGGGCGGAACGGATTGATTGTGGGCTGCGCCAGCCGGGCGGAAAGCCGCGAACAGTGCAACGATCGGGAACCGGTTCTGTTCATGACAAGCATTGGCTGGAATGGGCGTGTCAGCCGTTTTCTTCTTCCCCCGCAGCCGCATCATCAACCCCTCGCGCCTTCGCAAGCGCGAACTGGTTGCCTTCCTGTTCCCCAGACCGGACTTTTCCTCTGGCCTGGCGAGCGCTCCGGCGCAGCTCTTGGGGCGTCCGCCCGATGACGCGCACGAAGCAGCGCAACATGTGATCGGCATCGCCGAATCCGAAGGCCCTGGCAATCTCCTCGAACGTTTGATGTCCGTCCTCGACCAGTGGCCTCGAAGCCTCGATACGAAGTCGCTCGACCGCTTTCGCCGGCGTCATTCCGACGGCGGCCGCGAATACGCGGCCGAACTGACGTACGCTCATATGCGCCACGTCTGCCAGGCGCTCAACGGACAGATCATCGCGTAGATGATCGCGCGCATAGCTCAGCACCGCGCGGATGCGATCTGAGCCAGGGTCGAAGTCTAGCAATGAAGAGAACTGGTACTGCCCCCCGGGTCGCCGATAGTAGACGACCAGCATGCGTGCGACGTAGCGTGCCACCTCTTTGTCCAGGTCCTGTTCGATCATGGCCAAGGCCATGTCGATGCCAGCCGACATGCCTGCGGACGTCCAGACATTCCCATCCTCGGTCCAGATTCGATCTCCGTCCACGCGCAGCGAGGGATAGCGTGTTTGCAATTGCGGCGCGTAGTTCCAATGCGTAGTCGCGACGCGGCCGTCGAGCAGGCCGCTCTCGGCCAGCACGAAGGCGCCGGTACAGACGCTGGCAGTGCGGCGAGAGCGCAAGGACATCTGCCGGATCGCAGCCGCCAACGGCATCATCCAGTCTCCAACCGGAGCGGCTGGCGCACCGACGATGATCAGCGTGTCGAGGCTGTCGACATCCTGCAATGCATCGGTCGCCACCTGCAGTCCGTCCGAGGTACTGATCAATCCGCCGTCAAGCGAGGCGACCGTGAATCGATAGCCCGAAGGGTGCGCACGATTGGCGTTGGAGAAGGCTTCCAGTGGGCCACTCAAGTCCAGCAATACGAAGCCCGAGTAGACCAGGAAGCAGACGTGACGCGGCATGATCTGGGTGCCGAAAGCCTGACTGGAGCGTCATTAGACGCCCCTCCATTCAGGATGGTCAACGGGGGCAACGACGAGGCTCGAACGCTGACTGATGGCGCGAGCTTGTCGGCCGAAACTCAAGGATAAACGTCCTTTTCGTTCCTCCTCCTCGCCGTACCTTAGCTACGCCCCCCCACCCACTTCGAGGACAGGCAGATGACCCTCAACAGCAACCATCCTAGGAAGACGATCTACGCCGCCCTGCTGGGCGCCATCCTGCTGGCACCCGGCGTCGGGTACTCCGCCGAGAACCCCTACGCCGATCCGGTCAAGCCCGCGCTCCCGGCTTCTTCCTTCCAATGGGACACGAGCCGAACCGCGCTGGTCGTGATCGACCCGCAGATCGACTTCATGAGCCCGAAGGGGGCTGGCTGGCCGGTGTTCGGTGAGAGCGTGACCGAACAGAAGCTGGTGCCGAACCTGGGCCGGCTTTTCGCAGCCTTCCAGAAAGCCGGGGCGACCGTGGCCATCTCGCCTCACTACTACTACCCCCACGACCACAAGTGGGAGTTCGAGGCGCCGGCCGAGACGGTTCAGCACAAGCTTGGCCTCTTCGATCGCAAGGGCGCCCTGACGCTGGATGGATTCCGTAACTCGGGCGCCGATTTCATGCAGGAGTTCAAACCCTTCATCGAAGACGGCAAGACCATCGTCGCATCGCCGCACAAGTTGTACGGCCCGCAAAGCAACGACCTGATGCTGCAGCTTCACAAGCAGCGGATCGACAAGATCGTCCTTGCCGGCATGGCCTCCAACCTGTGCGTCGAATCGCACCTTCGCGAGTTTCTGGAGCGAGGCTTCGAGGTGGTCGTCGTACGTGACGCCGTCGCTGGTCCGAAGCTTCCCGACGGCGACGGATACGGCAGCGCACTGGTCAACTTCCGCTACATCGCCAACGATGTGGTGACCACCGACGAGGTCGTGGAAAAGCTCGAAAATCGCTGACCATGGGGCCGATCTATCGACCGACTGGACACGGGAGTCTTTAGGGCTCCCGTTCCAGCGGCCCGTTCTGCGGCTTCAACCGTCTAGGTGCTGTTGTTTCAACAGGTATGGCTATCCGCTCTGCAAATTCACGTCAGCGGGTTCGGAGACCTGAGGAACGTAAGTCTTTGTTTGGCTTAGTCGTTTTTTCGACAAATGCGATATTGCCCAGAGAGAAACACGACAATGGTGACGGCACGTCTTACTGCCTTCTAGCTCCAAAGGAAGCTTTGGCGACGCTGGGTCACTAAGTTCACAGTCCGCTTGTGGCCGCTTAGAGCCTGTCGCATCAGGCTGGAGACGGCCAGAAGCGGAAGTTTAGAGTAGAGAAAATTAATGTGTCCCCTTTCCCGTCCTCGGCATCAAGAAGGCCAGGGATGAAGGGAAGTACAAGGGGCCGCGATCGACACTGAGGCGCCAACGTGTAGGAGCCCAGATTGCTCATTCCTTCACAGGCAATCACCTCCGGAACGGGCGCACGATTGAGCGGAATGCTGGAGCGCCCCCAAGACGGAGCTCCGGGAATCAGCGGAGAAGTGGTGATCTCAGGCAGGCATCAAAACCTTTTGCACCCACCATGCACCCACGGAGAAGGGTTTGATCGGCAGTGAATGGCTGAAAGCTGCGGGATATATGGCGTCCCAGAGTGGGTTCGAACCACCAACCTTCCCCTTAGGAGGGCCATTCCAACCCCTAACAGTACTAGGCAATCCCACTGAAAGCCCAATGAATATAGGTCTTGGTACATAACAGGACTCACCTGTATAGTTCTTTCTGCTGGTACGCTGCTGGTACGGAAGGATGAAGACCAGGATCACGCAGAAGCTGCTGAACAGCCTCACCCCCGAGGACAGGCCCTATCGCATCCACGATACCGAGCAGCCCGGCCTGTTCCTGCGCGTCCAGCCCACCGGGCACGCGTCCTACATGGTCACCTGGGGCCGCAACCGTGAGAAGTCACTGGGCCGCGTGGGCACACTGACGTTAGCACAAGCCCGCACCGAGGCCGCCCGCTACCTGGCCGACGCCTACGAACACGGCGAGCCGCTGGCAGTCATCGAGGGCCGCACAGCCACCACCTCCCCTACCCTGCGCGCCTTCATCGACGACACCTATTTGCCGTGGTTCAAGGCCCACCACCGCGGCCTCGAGAAGACCGAGCACACCCTATCCACCTGCTTCGAGCCGATCATGGGCCGGCGCCTGGTGGAGATCGCCGGCCGCGACCTCGAGCAGATTCGTACTGGCTGGCTCAACGGGGGCAACAAGCCATCCACTGCCAACCGCAAGATGGGAACCATCAGCGGTGTCTTCAGCCGAGCCGTGGACTGGGGTTATCTGGAATCCTCGCCACTGGACAAGGTGAAGGCCCTGAAAGTCGACGCAAAGGGACGCATACGTTACCTGTCCAAGGAAGAAACCAACGCACTCAGGGAGGCCCTGGACCGGCGTGAAGAGCGGATGCGGGCCGAGCGCACGAGTGGCAACCAATGGCGCTTGGAACGCAAGCTGGAGCTACGGCCAGACCTGCACGCAGTCGCCTTCACCGACCACCTAAAGCCCATGGTGGTTCTCACCCTGAACACAGGACTGCGTCGTGGCGAACTGTTCAATCTGCGCTGGCAAGACGTGAACCTACAGGCGAAGAGCATCACTGTCGTCGCCGAAGGCTCCAAGACGACCGAGACGCGCCATATCCCGCTGAACACTGAGGCCCTGTCCACGCTGAAGGCGTGGAAGAAACAGGGCGACGGCACCGGATACACCTTCCCCGGCCAGGACGGTGAGCGGATGACCGATGTGAAAACGGCCTGGTTGGAGTTGCTCAAGAATGCCGGGATCGAGGATTTCCGGTGGCACGATCTGCGTCACGACTTCGCGTCACGCTTGGTGATGGCCGGCGTTCCGCTGAACACCGTTCGCGAATTGCTGGGCCACAGTGACATCAAGATGACGCTCCGCTATGCGCATCTGGCGCCAGAAAGCAAAGCAGCGGCAGTGGAATTGATTTAGCGATGGATCGGCAAAGAGCGCCGAGCTCGCCAACGGGGTGCAGGGCAGCCGTCGACGGCTAATCCAAAATCGACCTCGAGGCCGCCATAGCCGGATGGGTACCAAAGATCTCGTCGATTGCGTCGGCCACATCGAAACCGCTGCGGACCAATTCGGTGAATCTGAGCATCACATTGGCGCCCACATCGTGGGACAAGGCCTCCCTCATAAAACGGCGTACCGGCTGAGCGAGCTTGGCCTCAACCTCGCTGGCAGTCGCCCGGAGCGCATCCCGCTGGGAAAACACAGCCATCACATCTGAGCCGAGCGAGTCCTCATCCAAGCCAAAGAGTTCGTAAAAGAGCTGCCCCAACGTACCGGCAGGCTGACGTTCCGGCCGATCCCACTGTTTAACCGGTTTCAAGTCTTTCCAGATCGACTCCAAATGCCGCCGAAGCTTGCCCGGAAGCGTCGTTGCTGCTCTATGTTTGTTGTAATACTCACGACTGGCCAGACTGGATGCATCCTTGATCACTTTCCACGCCAGTGACCAGACCTGCGAAATGCTGTAAGTCCGCAACGCTACCCTGATGATGCTTTTTATTTCGCCTTCATCTTCCGCTGAGATGCTCAGACCATACAGGTCACACTGACCAAAGAAGTAACCCATGCAATCAGCCACCGCATAATCCAACCAAAGCGGCAGCAGGCTGGAATGATCGCCATACGTTCTTCCCAGCAATTTCTCAAGGGCATCGTCCCCTGCCCCCACTCCCCCATCAGGGACTAGAAAGAGAGTGGCAAGGCTGTTTTTCAACCTCAGCTCTTCATTCCTCAGAAAATAAGCGTCCGGCGGCGACCTGCCAGGGTCATCAAAAATCACGCCCGCCTGCCAAAGCTGATCGATAAAATCATCCACGTAGTACGGCGAAAGGCCGCGGCAGTCACCACGTGTGAACGTGCCGTTGCTCAGGCGCGGTTCGATCGCGCGGTCCAAGGCCCGCAACAGGAATGCCATGTCATCGGGAATGGCCCCATAGTCGACGGTCCAGGATGCCACCGCCGCGATACGCTTTTGCAATTGGCTTCGAAGCTCGGCTTCCATTTTGGCCTGCGCCGCGTGCTTAACTTCGTCGAGCGCAAACTGGCAAGCCGCACACGGCTTGGTCGCTATCCAGGGAAACTTTTTCGCCTCTGAACGGCTGTTGATGAAGAAGCCGCCACCACACTGCGGGCAGCGTTGATTTTCATCTACGGCCTGACAGTGTTGCCTGATAAATCCGGCTAACACGACGCTTTTGGTTATATTTCGAAACGGTAAGAGCGCATTGACCTTTTCGACGAATCCACCAGTTTCATCCTGCGCCCAGTACCGCTCAATCAGCCGGACCTCTTCGGGATCGGTGGAAGAAATGCTCAGTTTGATTGCCACGTCTTACCCAACTCTGCAGTCCAGACGATCAATGTTCAATCTCATTACAGGACTCGTCAGCCATACCAAGTCAGCGCCAAGGAACATCGCTGAACCACGTGAGTACCTGTGGCGAACCACTCGCGGGGGCACAGGCTGCGAGAGGGGCAACAATTCGCCAAAGCCATTGGACGTCAGCCGGCATGAACCTTCGCAGCCGTTCATTGCGCAGTACGCTTCTTCTTCATCGCCGCCGATGCGGACTGGCTCCAAGTAATAAGCGCTTCCCGAGCCTTAGCTCGCGGCACGGTCTGCTCGATTGCACCAATCGAACAAAGCATCTCGACAAGATCAAGGTCAGAAGGAGTCGACTTGGTCCACGTCACCCCTGCACGCTTCAGCCGGTCTTTGGCCAGCCGGCGGGCGACTGCGTCTGCACGGGGCGACAGCCCCTTGCCCTTCTTCGACGATGTTACGCCCGTCTTGGGTCCTGCCGCCGAATCAGCAGCCCAGTGACTTTGGGATAGTTCCAGCTTGTGGATAATCCTCAAGCCGAATCTCCCCTGCGCCGGTGTCAGTGTGAAGTCCTTGTCGGCCTCAACCGCCGCCAGCATGTCATACACGAAGTGCATTTCCCGGGGGTTCAGCATCTGCGCCCAGGGAAATGCCCCATCGTTACTCTTCACGAGCAGCTGAAACTGCGCAATTACCGGGCTATGGGTGACCGAGGTGAAAACTCGGTCACCTGACTTCTTGGTTGTCATTCCTGCTCACATCGAATAGCCATTCTGGCGGCAAATTTTGGTGGGATTCAGGGGTGAGCCGTTACGGCGCATCCTTCATGGTTAACTTGGGAAACGGTCCCGCCTTCAGCGCCCCACTAGTAAGGACTTCGATCTGGTATTGGCGTGCCCACGGAACCTCCTCGCCCCACTGGGTGACGGCGCTCGGCTGAATGTGCAGCGCCTCAGCCAGCTTTTTCTTACTGCCGAAATAGTCGGCGGCATCTTGAGTGCGCATGGAGAGTTTCTCTTGGATACAGCAGAATTTCAGCACACTTAAATTATCATCGCAAGCAAAGACATGAACATTCAGCACGCTTAAATTAAGCTCGCTTAATCTATGGGCATGGACCAGAACGAACGAATCAGCCGCGCTATCCAGCTCTCAGGCAAGCGAAAGCGGGAGGTCGCCGATGAGTGCGGAGTAGCCCCATCCGCGATCACTCAGTGGATAAATGGCGAGACCAAAGCCCTGAAAGCGGAAAGCGTGTTTGCGCTAGCCAAGGCAACCGGCTTCCGCGCTGAGTGGCTAGCGAATGGAACTGGTCCAGAGCGAGAAGGCGACATTGCAGCGGCATCGCCCCGGCTAGAGAATAACTTCTCCGGCAATCCGATACCGGTGAAGACAGGGAGTATTCCAGTAGTGGGCAAGGCCATGCTCAGCCCGGAAGGCTACTTCGAGGATGTCGAGTACCCCGTCGGATTCAGCATGGGTTTCCTCAACATCTACAGCTCGGATCCAGACGCCTTCGGGCTGAGGGTCGTAGGCAACAGCATGAATCCCAGGATCAAGAACAACGAGTTCGTCCTGGTCGAGCCCAGCAAGGATTACGTCGCGGGCGACGAAGTCCTGGTGAGGACTACCAAGGGCCTAGCCATGATCAAGGAGTTCATCTACCACCGCGATGGGCAGTACCGACTCGACAGCGTCAACGCCGACTCCGACCCGATCTTTATCCACGAGGATGAGGTGGTCGACGTGCAGTACGTTGGCGCCATCGTGAAGAGCTCTCGATTCACCCCAGCAGCATAGGCGCAGCGGCTAGGGAAGTGAGGACGTGACACTAGCTTTCCTTCGGGTGGCCGCCTGAGGGATAGGTTTTGCGGAGAATTGGCAGTCATCTTGCTAGGCTGTCAAAAATGACTTACCACCGCATCACTGACTCCTAACTGCAACACAAACGCGCGAAGTCACTCCAGCAAAGCATTCAAACCAGAAACTATGCCACCCAGATAAAAGCCGACGCTTCCTGTTGTCACTCGCCGCCTGCCATCCACCAATTGCGGTCTGACAAACTCGTATTCGCGAGCCAGCTTGCGCAGAGGCTCCTGCCATTGGGCGTTTTTCGACTGTACCCGCCCGAAAAGCTCGACTATCTCGGCATCGAGTTCAAGAGCGCTGTTTTCACTGAAATTCACGTGCAAGGCCATTAGCTGAGCGGCCTTGGTCTGATACAGCAACAGCATCTGGCTGTTGAGCAGACTCAACCTCTGAATCTGCATGACAGTTTCAGAGCGCGGCTCGGTTTGCGCCTGCAGACGGATTGCAAGCCTGTCCATTTCCGCATGCTGTTCAAGAACAGGGTTGATCCACTGTGGATACGACCCTTGAATCTCATGCAATGATTGTTTCTCCAGGCCATCCACCAGCTCTTTGATGCGCCTTACGGATAACCTTAACTCGGAATCAGCTGTCAGCTCATCAAGCCGCTCCAGGGCCTGCCGGTAGGCAACTCGGTATTTCGGGTCAGAATATTTTTCGTAAGGATCGAAGTAAGCGAGCAGACTACTGGCAAGAATGTAGCCCTGGCTCCTGATCGCATACCCGTCGCCGGCTTCGTCGGCCTGAACGGGCAATGACAAAAGCGCCAGAGCAAACAGAACAAGTTTTGTCCACACTCTCATCAGAGTCCCTCACTCTCTTGTTGTTCTCATGGTATGGGCGACCTGAACACAGATCTTTCAGTGACATTCAGGTATCGATCCGGAAATGCTGAATCATCGCCTGAAGTTCCCCTCCGAGACGTACCAGCTCACGGGTCGAGGCGTCGATCTCTTGCGTGGCGGAAACATTCAACTGAGTGACATTGCGGACACGCGCCACACTGGCGTTGACGTGTCCCGCCACGACACTCTGCTGCTCGGCCGCAGCAGCGATCTGCTGGTTCCGCTGCTCGATCACGGACACGATGCGGGTGATCTGTTCCAAGGACGCCCCGGCCTCCCCGGCTAGCATGGCGCTATCGTTCATCAGCCCCAGCCCCGTTTGCATTTCCTCGACGACCTGAGTGGTCACCTTCAATAGCTGCCCAATCGTGTCCCCAATCTCCACCGCCGACTGGCGCGTCCTGCCTGCAAGCGTGCGCACGCCGTCGGCGACCACTGCGAATCCCCTTCCGTGCTCGCCCGCGCGTGCAGCCTCGATAGCCGCGTTCAGGGCAAGCATGTTTGTCTGTTCAGCCAATCCCTTGATCACATCCAGAACCCGCACAATGCCCTGGCTCTCCTGATCCAGCAGGTTGATGGATGTGGCTGTCTGCTGCATCCCCCCGGACAAACGATTGATCTGCTCGACCGTCTGCTGAACACGCTGCTCGCCGTCAGAAGCCCTGGCATCCGCCTCCAGCGCCGCCACAGAGGCGCGCTCAGCGTCTTCGGCCACCGACTGCGCACTGGCCGCCATCTGCTGCATTGCGCTGGAGGTCTGCTCCGTCTCGAGGCTTTGCCGGTCCATGCCATCTAGGGTGCTCCGGCTGAGCCGCGCCAACTCGTCCGTGGCCCTGGATAGCTGACCGATCCCCACGACGATATGCCCGACAAGTCCTCTCAAGCTCGCCGTCATGTCACGCATAGCGCTCTGCAGCAGGCCGAACTCATCCCGCCGTTCCGGCAGTTGGTCCGCTCCCAGGTCCCCCCCCGCAACACGTCTGGCCATCGACAAGGTGTCACGCAGCGGAGCCAAGGTGAGCTGCCGAATGAGCCAGGCGGCGGAAAGGCCAAGTACGATCGCAAGTCCCGTAATCAGACCAACGCCCAGCAGGAACCCATGGGTTTTCCTGACTAGCGCCTGCGCTTCCTGTTCATAGGCCCCGTCGACCAGCTTTAGCATCCGCTCGGAGAATTCAACGAGGCGGGTTTCGCTGGCCCGACTGTTCTGCAGCCCGGTGCGATAGCCGACAAACGCGTCCGTATAGCGCTGCAAGGCGGTTTTTGCCTCCTGCAGCGCTTCTTCATGGGCGCCATCAACCTGGCGCATCAGGCTGTCAAGCGTCGCCGTAACGCCTGCGTCGAAGGTGTTCCACGCATCGAAGTTGTCGACGCTCGGGACCAGGTCATGAGCGAATTCCAGCGTTCGCAGTGTCAGCAGCATGCGCATGAGTTCGGCGACATCGTTGGCACGGTTCACCGCCTCGTCCGCGTTCAGACCGGATGATTCGTCCAGCCCTTTTGCCGCGTCGAAGAAGTCCTGTTCGACCACTTCGAAGCTTCGCCGTACCTCATCCGCCTGCTGCTGCATGCTGGTTCGCGCCAGCAGCGCACGCCGTTGCAACTGGTCGAAGGACTCGAACTCCGATCGGTACTCACGCAGCGCTGCCTGGACCCGGGGTGCGGCAGGAAAGGCACCATGGCCCTGGAGAAAGCGCCCGAGGCCATCCAGTTGCTGCTTGACTCGTTCGGCCGAGGCAACCGAACGCTCGTGGGCGAAGGTTCTCTCGGCAACCCGAACCTGCAGCACCAGTGCCTGGACACGTGAAAGATCGCCGGCGCGCCGGTTGCTGTCACTTAGCAGGCTGATGGCCTTGAAGCCGCTTACGCCGACGACGAGGGTCAGCAGGCAGGTTAGGCCAAACCCCAGGAACAGGCGATTGCCGACGGAAAGATTGGAAAGGCCCTGCAGGATCGCACGCATATTCTTGTCCTTGTTGTGCTATGCAGACAGCAGATCGGGGGACTCCTCTAGTCGCCCTTCTCGGAGTAGATGGCCAGGAGTCGAGGGTTGCTTACCTCCAGCTTGCGGAGGGTTATGGCGAGAAGTTCACGCCTGGTCGAAGCGTCATCGCGCAGGCCTCGACGAATCCCTGAAGACAGCTCTCGCTCGCGTGCCAGGTCGACAGCAGTAGTGGCATGGCACTCGCGGGCGGCGATGGCCATTGCATTGGCTATCATTCGGGCCTCGTAGTGCAGCGCCTCCGGCAGGGAGGGCAGCAGGCGCCGCAGCAGCGCCTCGCGGGCAGTGACCAGCAGGTCGGTGGCATCCGGTAGTCGACTCATGACGATCCCTCCTTGGTGAGGTGGAGAATTTCGATTTCCAGTTCAGGCAGCAGACGGCCGGTCAAGGCGAGCTCCAGCGAGACTTCCTGACCGCTAAGGTGTCGCTGGGCCTGTTGAAGGGCGATGACGGCCCAGCGCAAGTGGGCCATGACCTGCCAATAACTCAATTCGTGGACCTCGACAGGATGGCCGCCAGCCCGCCGATAGGCTTCGAGAAAGTCCGTCAGCGCGCCGATACCACCGGCTTCCCGCTCCGGCGCAGCGAAGCGCCAACAACGCGCAGTGAACCAGCCGAGGTCTTCGCGAGGGTCGCCGAAGCTGGCGAACTCCCAGTCGAGGATGCCGCTCAGACGGCCTTGCTCGACCAGGTAATTGCCAGTGCGGAAATCGCGATGGATCATCCGCGCCGGAAGCGCCTCGGGCAGGTTCAGCTCGCACCAGCGCAGGCCCCACTCCAGTACCGGCTGCGGCTCGGCCAGGCTGTCGAGGTAGGCGCGGTACTCTTCGATGGCGGCAACTGCAGCTGGCTTGTCCGGTTCGACGAGGAAGTCCAGGGCGGCAGCCTGTGGGGTCAGGCGGTGCAGGTTGGCCAGGCTCTGCGCCAGGTCCTCCAGCAGCAGCTTCGGCTGAGGCACGCACGCCGGATCGCGGGTCAGTCGATGCCCCGCCGCACTCCCAGGCAGGTGCTGCATGAGGAAGTACGGACGTTGCAATGTTGGGCTGTGCTCGACTAGCAGCAAAGGCTTGGGCGCACGCACACCGGCATGGACCACGCGGCTGAGCACGGCGAACTCCTGGCGGCGACCGAGGCTGACGCTCACAGAGGTCGGCGAGTCGGTCCGCAGGACCCAGCGTTGCCGGCCGGCCTGCTCACCACCTTCAACCTCGACGTCCAATGCCCAGTTTTCCTGGATGGCGCCACCGGACAGGCGCTGCGCCGAATGAATCTGGATCGCCCGCGCGCCGAATTGCCGCGCCAGTTCGACCGCCAGTGCTTCGCGCACCTCAGGCGTGTCGAGGACGACTGGGGTTCCTGGATTGGTGGTCATCGTTTTCCCTTGCATTTAGATGCGGCTCATCAGGTCCGCTGGCAGGTGATAGGTGCTATTGAAACTGCGCAGCGATATCCGTCCGGGCTGGAACACCAGTTCGCTCAAGGCGGCGTTGTCGAGCACCAGTAATAGCTCCGCCAGGCGCGTGCGGGGCAAGCCCAGCACTTCGGCAATCAGTACAGCGATGGTGCCCGCCGAGGTCACTGCGAGCAGGCGGCGACCACTGGTGGGTTCGCCAACCAGCTCATGCAGCCATCCGGTCACGCTCTGGTGGAAGGACTCGACGGGTGTGCATTCGGCTATGGCGTCATCGCCCGCAGCCCAGCGGCGTATCTCCTCGCCGTAAAGGCGCGTGCTTTCGGCTCGGTCCTGCGGCCAGCCGACCTCGCCAAGTCGACGCCGCGCCGAGCGCATCAACGCGTCGCCCTCGGCGAACTCGTCAAGGGACGAGGTCCGACGAGGTTCCCCCGCGCCGGGCATTGCAGCCAGCAGCGCCTCCGCGGTCTCCAAATGGCGCCGACGCGGGCCGACAAAGACTTCGTCGAAGCGCAGGTCACGCGCAGCGAGGCTGGCACCGGTGCTCAGCGCCTGGCGCAGACCCAGTGGCGATAGCCAGTCGTAGTCGTCGGCACCAAAGGAGGCCTGGCCGTGGCGCAGCAAATAGAGGGTGGACATGGCTTTCCCCCTCAGAGCGAGCTGACCAGGTGGCCGCCATCGACCGCCAGGGTCGCCCCGGTAATAGCCCGCCCCGCCTCCGAGGCCAGTAGCAACAGGGGGCCGTCCAAGTCGCGTGGCTCGGCAAAACGTCGCTGCGGAATACGCGCCATCAGGCGCTGGCCGGCCACACTGGCGAGGAACTCGGCGTTCAGCTCTGTGCTCACATAGCCGGGCGCCAGGGCGTTGACCCGAATGCCGTGGCGGGCGAACTCCAGGGCCAGGGCACGGGTCAGCTGCAGCACCCCGGCCTTGGAAACCGCGTAAGGCGCCACGGCACCGGCGACCCGCTCGCCCAGGATGGAGGCGATATTGACGATGCTCCCGCCGCGTCCGTGGCGCTGCATCTGCCGCGCGCCTTCAGTGGCGACCAGCCAGCAGCCCTTGAGGTTGGTATCGATGACACTGTCCCAGTCGGCTTCGATCTGCTCCAGCGCAGGTTTGGCCACCGATACCCCGGCGTTGTTAATGATGATGTCCAGACCACCTTCGGCCTCGGCCACACCCAGCGCCTCGGTCACCGAGGCGGCAGAACACACGTCCAGCGCCACGGCCCGGGCGACGCCACCGCAGGCACCGATGCTTGCCACCAGCGTTTCCAGGCGCTCGACGCGGCGCGCCGCCACCAGTACCCGGGCTCCGGCAGCCGCCAGGGTGCGGGCGAAGTGTTCGCCCAGACCGCTAGAGGCGCCGGTGACCAGCGCGAGTTTGCCGCCGAGGTCGAACGACCCGCTCATGCGCCCTCCCCGGCTTTGGCGGCCTGCCGGTCGATGTGCTTGGCGATGCTCCAGCGGTGGGTTTCGGAGGGGCCGTCGTAAATGCGGAAGGCGCGCATGTCGCGGAAGATGCGCGAGACGATGCGCTCGCCGGTTACGCCGCTGCCGCCCAGCACCTGGACGCTGCGATCGACCACCCGCCATTGCGCCTCGGAGCACATCACTTTGGCAACGCTGGATTCGTGGCGGCCCTTGTGGCCCTGGTCAAGCACCCAGGCACAATGCCAGACGGCCAGGCGCGCACTGTGCAGGTCCAGTTCGTTATCGGCGAGCTGGAAACCCACTCCTTCATGGTCGATCAGCCGCTTGCCGAATGCCTGGCGCTGGGTGGCATAGGCCACCGCTTCGTCGTGGGCGCGGCGCGCCTGGCCGAGCCAGCGCATGCAGTGGGTCAGGCGCGCAGGTGCCAGGCGCACCTGGGCGTAGCGCAGGCCCTGGCCCGGTTCGCCCAGCACGTCGGCGGCCGGTACCCGCAAGCCCTCGAAGCGCACCACGCCGTGGCCGCCGGTGAAGCAAGAGTCCAGCGAATCCATCAAGCGCTCGACACGCACACCCGGTTGGTCCATGTCGGCGAGGAACATGGTGGCGTTGCCGTCCTCCAGGCGCGCCATGATGATGGCGAAGCCGGCCCCGCGGGCGCCGGTGATGAACCACTTGAGACCGTCGATGACGTACTCGTCACCCTCGCGCCGCGCCGTGGTCTGCAGCATCGAGGGGTCGGAGCCGGCACCCGGTGCCGGCTCGGTCATGCAGAAGCAAGAGCGCACGCGGCCCTCGACCAGCGGCTTGAGCCAGCGTTCCTTCTGCGCCGGGCTGGCAACCTGCTCCAGCAGGTGGATGTTGCCCTCGTCCGGTGCGTGGATGTTCAGCGCCACGGGCCCCAGGGGCGAGTAGCCCGCTTCCTCGAAGACAATGGCCTTGGCCACGTGGGAGAGTCCAAGGCCGCCGAACTCGCGGCCGGCGTGGGGGCTGAGCAGCCCCCACTCGCGGGCGTGGCCGACCAATTCGTCACGCAGTGCCTCGTGCGGGCCGTGACCGTCCTGGCGCGGGTCGTTCTCGTAGCCCCGAACCACTTCAGCGACGAAGCGCCGGGTACGCGCCTGCAGTTCCTGCAGGGAAGGATCTATCGCGAAATCCATGGTTGCTCCTGGCTCAGCGCGGGGTCATGCGGATGGCGCCGTCCAAGCGCCAGGAAGCGCCGTTGACGTAGCCGTTTTCGATCATCGAGATCGCCAGCGCGGCGAACTCTTCCACCTGCCCCAGGCGTTTCGGGAAGGGAACCGAGGCACCCAAGGCGTCCAGCACCGGCTGCGGCGAGCCCTTGAGCAGCGGGGTGTCGAAGATGCCCGGCAGGATGGTGTTGACGCGGATGCCCTCGCCGGCCAGGTCGCGCGCCACCGGCAGGGTCATGGCAACCACGCCGCCCTTGGACGCCGAGTAGGCCGCCTGGCCGATCTGGCCATCCTCGGCGGCCACCGAGGCGGTGTTGACGATCACCCCGCGCTCGCCGCCCTCCAGGGGCTCCAGGCTCAGTTGGCCGGCCGCGGACTTGGCCAGCGTGCGGAAGGTGCCCATCAGGTTGATCTGCACGATGCGTTCGAAGGCGTCGAGGGGGAAGTGGCGAATCTCGCCGCTGGTCCTGTCCCGCGAGGCGGTCTTGATGGCGTTGCCGGTACCGGCGCAATTGACCAGCACACGCTCCTGGCCGAGGGTCGCACGGGAGGCGGCGAAGCCTTCATCGACGCTGGCGTCGGAGGTCACGTCCACCTTGAAGAAGGCGCCACCGATTTCCCAGGCCAGCGCCCTGCCCTGCTCCTCATTGAGGTCGAACAGGGCCACCTTCACGCCGCGAACGGCGAGAGCCCGCGCAGTCGCGGCGCCCAATCCGGAAGCGCCGCCGGTAACCACCGCGACAATGCTGCTATCCAGTTTCATCCGTGTTCTCTCCTGTGCGCTCAGAGACGCTCGATAATGGTGACGTTGGCTAGGCCGCCGCCTTCGCAGACGGTCTGCAGGCCGTAGCGCTTGCCTTCGCGGCGTAGCGAATGCAGCAGCGTGGTGATCAGCTTGGTGCCGGTGCCGCCCAGCGGGTGCCCAAGGGCGATGGCGCCACCGTTGACGTTGAGCCGCGCCGGATCGGCGCCGGTGGCCTGCAGCCAGGCCATGGGGACCGGGGCGAAGGCTTCGTTGACTTCATAGAGGTCGATGTCAGCGAGGCTCATGCCGCTGCGTTGCAGAGCGCGCTGGGTCGCGGGGATCGGCGCTTCGAGCATGACCACGGGGTCATGGCCGAGCACGCTGATGTGCTGGATGCGGGCCAGCGGTTCCACGCCCAGGGCCTTCAGGCCGCGCTCGTTCACCACCATCACGCCCGAGGCACCGTCGCAGATCTGGCTGGCACTGGCGGCGCTGATGCGCCCGCCTTCGGTAAGCAGCTTCACCCCGGCGATGCCTTCAAGGGTGGCGTCGAAACGGATGCCTTCGTCCTGCTTGTGCCAAACCTGGGAGCCGTCTTCCAGGGTCACATGGATGGGCACTATCTCAGCCTCGAAGCGCCCTTCCAGGGTTGCTGCGGCAGCCTTGCGGTGACTCTCCAGGGCGAAGGAGTCGAGCTGTTCCTTGTCCAGGCCGTACTTGCGGGCGATGGCCTCGGCACCGTCGAACTGGCTGAACACCACGCCCGGGTAGCGGCGCTGGATGGCCGGGCTGATGTACTGGCCGTAGCCGGTCTTCTCCGGCAGCCACTGGGCCATGCCCATGGGTACCCGGCTCATGCTTTCCACCCCGCCGGCGATGACCACGTCCTGGGTTCCGGAGAGCACCGCCTGCACGGCGAAGTGCAGGGCCTGCTGGGACGAGCCGCACTGGCGGTCGACCGTGGTGGCCGGCACGCTTTCCGGGAAGCCGGCGGCCAGCACGGCGTTGCGCGCAACGTTGGTCGATTGCTCGCCGAGTTGGCCGACGCAACCGAGGATCACATCGTCCACCAGCGCCGGATCGGCGTCGCAGCGGGCCACCAGGGCCTTGAGCACTTCCCCGGCGAGGTCCGCCGGGTGCCAGCCGGAAAGCCGGCCGGCGCGGCGCCCGCCGGCCGTACGGGCAGCGGCGACTATGTAGGCTTCAGCCATTTTTGTTGTCCTCTTCTAAGCGAATGGAATCAGGCGTCGTAGAAACGCGCACCGCAAGCCGCCAGCTCGCGCAGCAGGGCCGGCGCCTCGTAGGCGGGGCCCAGTGCCGCGTGGTGCGCACAGCGTTGCAGCAGGTGATCGGCGCCCAGCCAGTCGGCGTAGGCCAGGGCCCCACCGAGGTAGGCCGGGAAGCCCAGGCCGAGCAGCAAGGCGGTATCCAGCTCGGCGGCGGATGCCACCACGCCTTCCTGCAGGGCATGAATCGACTCGATGATCAGCGGCAGCATCAGGCGCTCGATGATCTCGCCGTCGTCGAAGCGCCGCGCCGGGCCGGGTCGTACCGCGGCCATCAGCTCGGCGGCGCGCGGGTCGGCGAACTTGCGCGGGCGCCCGCCGGGCCCCGCTTCGTAGCGGTAGAAACCGGCGCCGCTTTTCTGCCCCAAGCGGCCCTCGGCCAGCAGCGCCTTGAAGGCGTTGCCAGGCACCGCAGGCATGCGCTCGGGAAAACCGGCGAAGATCAGGTCGCAAACGTGGGAGCCGGTGTCCAGCCCCACCACGTCTTCCAGATAGGCCGGTCCCATTGGCCAGCCGAAGGCCTCGGCGACGCGGTCGACTTCCTCGAAGTCGGCGCCATCGCTGAGCAACTGGAGGAAGGCGCGGATGTAGGCGGAGAGAATGCGGTTGACCAGGAACCCCGGACCGTCCTTGACCACGATGGGCGTCTTGCCCATGCCCAGGGCCAGGCCCACGGCCGTGGCGATGGCCGCGTCGCCGGTACGTTCGCCACGGATGATCTCCACCAGCGGCATTACCGGTACCGGGTTGAAGAAGTGCATGCCGGCGAAGTTCTCCGGACGCGCCAGCGGCGCAGCCAGATCATCGATGCGCAACGACGAGGTGTTGGACAGCAGGATGGTCTCTACCCCCACCTCACCTTCGACCTCACGCAACACCGCGTGCTTGACGGCAAGGTTCTCCACCACCGCCTCGACCACCACATCAGCGCGATCGAAACCCTGGTAGTCCAGCTGCGGCACGATCGCTGCGCGGACCTTGGCAGCGCGCGTCTCATCCAGACGGCCGGCGGCGACCTGGCGGGCCAGCAGCTTGTCCGCCTCGGCCATGCCGAGGTCGAGAGCCTGCTGGCGAATGTCCTTCATGCGCACCGACGTGCCGTGCAGGGCGCTGGTGTAGGCGATGCCGCCACCCATGATGCCGGCGCCGAGCACCACTGCCTGATCGATGGCGGCGCCGATACCGCGCTGGGCCTTGCCAGCCTTCTTCACCAACTGGTCGTTGAGGAAGATGCGCACCAGCGAGGAAGCCGCCTGGGTCTTGGCCACCTTGGCGAAGGTTTCCCCCTCCAGACGCAGGGCCAGCAGGTGGTCCTTGTTCCACGCGCGTTCCAGCAGGTCGATCAGCAGACCACGCGCCGGTTGATGGGGCGCCACACGCAGGCTTTCTCGGGCGTTCTGGAAGGCATCGGCAGCCGGTGTTTCAGCCACAGCCCCCAGGCGCAGGCGACGCCGATTGCGCCAGTCCAACTGTCCATCAGCGGCCTGGGCCAGCAATACCAAGGCAGCATCGCGCAGTTCGCTGGCGGGCACTCGCTGCTCCACCACGCCAGCGACCAGCGCGGCGGCAGCCGATTGCGGCTTACCGCTCACAATCCAGTCCAGTGCCACTTCCACGCTGCTGACCCGCGGCAAACGCACTGTGCCACCGTATCCGGGGATCAGGCCCAAGTTGACTTCCGGCAAGCCGATGCGCGCCGCATCGGACATCACCCGGAAATCGAAAGCCAGGGCCAGCTCCAGACCGCCACCGAGCGCAAAGCCGTTGATCGCTACCACGCTGGGCAGCGGCAACGCCGCCAGACGCTCGAACAGCTGGTTCGCCTCCCAGGTGTGGCTGACGATCTCTTCACGACCACGGTCGAAGAGCTCACCGAACTCGGTAATGTCGGCACCGACCACGAACACATCCAGGCCACTGCTCACCAGCAGCCCGCGAAGGTCTTCTGTGCGTTCCAGCAGCTCGGCGGCCAGGGATAGTTCATCCAGGGTGCGACGGTCCAGTTTGTTGATGGCGTCGTCGCGCGTTAGGCTCAGCTCGGCGAAACCGCCGGCGATGCGCGCCAGGCACAGGGACTGGCCGCGAAAGAGAATCTCGCTCACTGATTGCTCCGGTGTTCTTGTTCTTTGGTTAGTTCTGGAAGCGCGCCAGGGACGCCTGCAGGTGCTCGCGCGCTTCAGCGACCATGCGCTCGAGCAGCTCGGCGCAGCCAGGGATGTCATCGATCAGGCCGATACACTGACCAGCAGTGATGATCCCGTCGTCGACCGCTCCGGACTCCAGTGCTGCTCGCCCGCGCACCCCGGCCACGAGCGGCCGCAGCTCCTCGAAGGCGACCCCTCCCTCGCGACGCTCCAGGCCCACCACCTCCTCCGAGATGGCATTGCGCAGCACCCGTGCGGTATTGCGCAGACTGCGGAAGATCAGCCGGGTGTCGCGCTCATCGGCATTCACCAGGGCCTGCTTGATCGCCTCGTGGATCGGCGCCTCACGGGTGGCGCAGAAGCGCGTGCCCATGTTCACGCCCTCGGCTCCGAGCGCCAGCGCCGCTGCCAGGCCTCGGCCATCGGCTATGCCGCCGGACGCGATCACCGGAATCGACAGGCGCCGCACGGCAGCAGGAATCAGCACCAGGCCGGGAATGTCTTCCTCCCCCGGGTGACCGGCGCATTCGAAGCCGTCAATGGACACTGCGTCGACACCGTTGCGCTCGGCCGAGAGCGCGTGGCGCACAGCGACGCATTTGTGGATTACCGTCAGGCCAGCGGCCTTGGCCTTGGCGATGTACTCACGCGGGTTGTTGCCCGCGGTTTCCAGCACGGGCACGCCGGCGTCGATGATGGCGTCCAGGTACTGCTCGTAGGGTGGCGGATTGATCGACGGCAGCAGGGTCAAGTTGACCCCGAAAGGCTTGTCAGTGAGCGCGCGGCAGCGCGCGATCTCGGCGCTAAGCGCCTCGGGAGTCGGCTGGGTCAGCGCAGTGACGATACCCAGACCGCCGGAGTTGGAGACGGCGGCGGCCAGCTCGGCGCGCCCCACCCACATCATGCCGCCCTGGATGATCGGATAGCGGATTCCCAGCATTTGCGTAATACGTGTCTTCATGCCTTCAGCCATCTGCTTGGTCCAATGGTCGGAAGGCATGGTCCCGTATCGCCAGGAGCTCGGCATCGTCGCTTACGACGAATCTGTGGAGAGGGCTACACCGCCGCGCCCAGGCGCGGCGTGCTGGGGTCAGAAGGCGTAGAGGAAGACCTTCAAGGTCTCGATGAAGGCCTGTTCGTCGGTCATAGGGTTGGCCTTGACCGCTTCGGCCAGGTGGGGGAATTCCTGCTCGTCGAACTCGGGCATTGGTGAGGCACCGTTAGCCCGACTCATGGCGCCGATCAGAGCGGAACCATAGGTGAGTTTCTCCACCCCCTCGATGACCACCATGCGGCGCTCGGCGGGGATGTCGTAACGGTTTACCCAGAAGTCGTAGTACTTGAGCATCAGGTGCCGCGGGAAGAACTGCAGGAGCAGCGGCGCCGCCTTGGGGTGACGCAGGATCGAAGCGCGTACGGCGACTGCCAGCTCGATGAGTTGCTCACGCCAGTCACCCTTGTCGCGCATGTGCGGGATGATCGCCTCGATCTGGATCATCCGGGCGATCTCCTCGAGCATTTCCGACTTGCCCTTGAAGTGGTAGTAGAGCGATGGCGCCTTGACCCCAAGTTTGCGCGCCACCAATTGCACGGTGAGGCCCTCGATGCCCTCGTCGTCCACCACTTCCAGGGCGGCGCGCACGGCCAGTTCCTTCGAGATGATCGGTTTGGAAGGTCTTCCCAAGTGACATGCTTCCTTTGAATGTTTCGCCCGGCGCACCCAGGCACCGGGACGGAGTCGATTGACAGCCCGATTCGACAGCCAGAGGCCGCCAGCGACCCGGCATTCTATCAGGACGCGCTGCGACGCAGGACGTCGTATCTGGCAAGGTGAAAGTCACGCCCGCCAAATTCACGCTCCAGCAACGTCACCCGGCGGAAGTACCGGCTGATGGCGACTTCGTCGCACATGCCCATGCCGCCGTGCAACTGCACTGCCGCCTGACCGATGAAGCGGCAGGCTGTGGCCACCACCACCTGCGCCGACGACGATGCCCAACCGCGTCGCTCTGACTGCGCTAGGCTGAGAGTGGCCAGGCGCGACGCCGAACTGGCCTTCACCAAGTGAAGGTACATGTCCACCAAGCGATGCTGTAGGACCTGGAAGGACGCCAGGCGCTGGCCGAACTGGCGGCGCTCACCGAGGTAAGCGCGGGTCTGCTCCAACATCTGCGCCAGTGCCCCGCGGGCCTCAGCGCAGAGTCCTGCCACGGCAATGTCGCGCGCAGTTTCCAACTCGTCCAAACCTCCCCCCTCTACACCTAGCAGGGCATCCTCAGACAGACGCACGTCACACAGTTCGAGGTCCGCTGCACAGCCGCCATCCACGGTCGGGCAGGCAGTGACCCGCAACCCCGGTGTGTCGCGGGACAGCAGGAACAACGAGAGGCCCACGGCGTCGCCGGGCTCGCCCGAGGTGCGTGCTGCCACCAGGAAGTGGCTGGCTAGAGGACCGGCCTTGACCATGCACTTACGGCCATCGAGTCGCCACTGGCCTTCGCTTTTGCGTGCAGCCAGACCGATGAAACTGAAGTCGTAGCGCATCTGGGGCTCGGCCCAGGCCAGCACCGGAATAGCCCGACCGCACCCAAGGTCTTCTCGCACGACCTGCGCCAAAGCACTCCGTCCGCTTGCGAGCAGGTGTCCTGCGACCATCAGTGCTTCCAGAAACGGCTCGCGCGACAACTCGCGGCCCAACGCCTCCATCACCAGGGCGTGCTCGACATGTAGCGTTGCCCGCCCCGGTGCCGGCAGCAACTCGCCCAAGCCCATCTCGTTGATCAGACGGCGCCAGAAGGCGCCCCCCGCCTCGTTGTCTTTGGGTGCTTCGCGCAGGAAGCGCCCGAGGTTGTTCTGCAGCAATTGCTGCTCGGTGCTCAGTGAGAAGTCCATAGCGGCCTCGTCGCTGGGGACGGCATCAGCCGTCCGGGTTGCCAAGGATCAAGTCGGCGGCGCGCCAGGCCATCGCCATGGTCGGTCCGTTGGTGTTGCCCGCAGGGATCTGCGGGAAGATCGACGCGTCCACCACACGCAGGCCTCTCACACCCCGTACGCGCAGCGCCGGGTCGACCACCGTCTCGGCATCATTGCCCATGCGGCAGCTGCCCACCGCGTGGTAGCCACAACTGCCGTGCTTGTCATAGGCGTCGAGGATCTGCTCCTCACTGACGCAATGTGCACCCGGAAAGGTCTCCTCGATCACGTAGTCCGCCAGCGGCGATTGCGCGACGAACTCCCGGGCCAATTCGAGGGTTCGGACCATAAGCCGGCGGTCGTGCTCGCTGGCACGATAGTTGGGCGTCAGCTGCGGCAGCTGGTGTGGATCGCGGCTACGGATATCCACCGAGCCACGGGAGTCTGGTCGTAGCGGGTAGGCCACCATGCCCAACCCAGGGTACTTTTCCAGGGTCTGCCGATGATTGGAGTAGTCGAAGGTGAAGGGCGCCACCAGGAATTGGATGTCGGGGCGCGGCACGCTGGCGTCCGACTTCAGCCAGGCGCCGATCTCGTAGGCCGCAGAGGACATCGGACCACTGCCGCGCAACACGTATTGCAGGGTGTTCTTCAGCAGGCGCAGGCCGGCGTACTCGCGGTTATCCGAGAGCTCCTTGCTCAAGCGCCACTGGGGCAGTATCCCGCGGTGCTCGATGAGGTTCTGCCCGACTTGCGGATTGTCGTGGACGACCTCGATACCCAGACGCTCCAGCAGCGCACGCGGCCCGACCCCGGAACGTTGGAGAATGCCCGGTGAAGCCAGGGCACCGCTGGCCAGGATGACTTCGCGGCGGGCGCGAATACTGCCCTCGCGCGAGCCACCCGGCGCCAGACTCACACCCACCGCGCGGCCGTCTTCGAACTCAACGCGATCGACGGTGGCGTTGCTGATCACTTCCAGGTTGGCGCGGTCACGGACCGGATCGACGAAGGCCTTGGATGCGCTCTGCCGGCGTCCGTTCCAGATCGTACGCGAGGCGTAGCCGACGCCAGGGGCGTCGTCGGGGTCGTTAACGTCGTCCTTGCGCGGCAGGCCCAAACGCTCTCCGGCGCGGATAACCGCTTCGGTGAGCGCGCTGCGTCGATCCGGCAGGCTCAAGCGCAGTGGCCCGGCGTCGCCCCGCGTGGGTGCAGCACCCAGCTCGTGGTTCTCCAGAGCGCGGTAGGCAGCGGCGATGTGCTTCCACGACCAGTCCGGGCTGCTCTGGGCAGCGATTTCATCGAAATCGGCGGGCTGGCCACGCACGTACATCATGCCGTTGATGCTGCTGGAGCCACCCATAAGCCGACCACGTGCCCAGACTTCCTCGCTGAAGGCATTGCCGGCCTCCGGCTCCGCCGGGTACAGCCAGGTGCACTGCGGATCCTGCATTACCTTGGCCAGGCCCTTGGGCATCTTCACGAAATAGCTGTCGTCCTTGCCCCCCGCCTCCAGCAGGGCGACACGGACGCCGGGGTCGGCGGACAGCCGGTGGGCCAGCACGCAACCCGCAGCCCCCGCGCCGACGATGATGTAGTCGAATTCAGCCATGGCGCTCTTCCACTCTTCTTGTTGTGTAAGTCCCTTTCGAGGCGGTCGGTCGTACACGACGGCGACCACGGACAGTTGACACTTGCCCGAAGGATTTATCTAATCTATTTAGATATTACCAAGTGGTCAACACAGACAACAACAATGAGGAACCGGCACCATGATCACACTCACCTTCGTACAGCCTGACGACAGCAGGACCCAAATCCAGGCATCGTCTGGCGCCAACCTGATGGAAGTCGCCGTTGCTCACGGCATAGACGGCATCCTCGCCGACTGCGGTGGCAACCTTGTCTGCGGCACCTGCCACGTCGTCGTCCCCGAGCGTTTCCAGGCCCTGCTGCCAGAGCAAAGCGACATGGAGCGGGACATGCTCGACTGCGTGCCCTTCCCGCAGCCGTACACCCGCCTGTGCTGCCAGATCACCCTGGAAGCGGCCCACGACGGCCTCGAACTACAGATTCCGCTCGTCCAGCGCTGAGCCCAACTCCACTTTTCCAACCTTGCGCAACACTCGTCCAATGGTCCGAAGGAGTAAGCATAAATCTAATAACGTTAGTTTTATTTGCAATTAAACCATGCCGCCCAGGAACCATGACGCCGTTCCAACGCCTGGCCCCGGCACCACTGACAACTAGAACCAGTGCCCTGGTAAGGAATCGACCATGCAAAGCTCCCCGCGTCCCGAACACGTCGAAGAAGACTGCCTATTTGACTTCGACATGTTCAACGTCACCGGCTCCGACGAGCCGGTGGAAGATCTTCACGAATCCTACGCGCGCCGCTTGCACGCGGAGGCCCCGGACGTTTTCTACACCCTGCGCAACGGTGGCCACTGGGTCGTCACCCGCTACGACCAGATTTCCGAGGTGGTGCGCGATCCCGAGCACTTCTCCGCATCGGAACAGCAGATTCCGCGCATCGAGAACCCGCCGGTGTTCATCCCGCTTAGCCTGGACCCGCCGGCCAACCTGCCCTACCGACAAGCCCTGATGCCTCACTTCTCGCCGAAGAACGTCAAGGCCCTGGAGGAAAAGATCCGCTACTGGGCCAATCGACTGATCGACGAAGTGCAACAGGAAGGCGCTTGCGAATTCACCCAGTCGGTCTCTTCGGCCTTCCCGGTATCGATCTTCATGGAGCTGATGGGCATGCCGCTGGAGCGCCTACGCGAGTTCCGTGAGCTGTCCGACCGTTTCTTCTCCACCAACGTGCAGGAAGAACTGCACGCCCTCGGCGGGCAGATCATCGGCATCATGACCGAGCTGATCGAAGCCAAGCGCGTCAACCCGGGCGAAGACCTGATCAGCTACCTGGTGGGGGTGGAAATCGAGGGCCGGCCGATCCGCCTCGACGAGATCCAGAATATGTGCTTCCTGCTGTTCCTCGGCGGCATGGACACCGTCGCCAACGCCACCGCCTTCACCTTCCGCCAGCTGGCCCGCGACCCGCAAATGCAGGCGCGCCTGGCGGCCGATCCGACGCTGATCCCGGCGTTCGTCGACGAGGGCCTGCGCTGCTTTGGCATCATCAGCACGCCGCGCATGGTGGCTAAGGACTGCGAGCGCTTCGGCATGCGCTTCAAGCAGGGTGACATGGTCCTCTGCCTGCTGCCGATCTCCGGTCGTGACGAACGCAAGAATACGCGCCCCCACGAGTTCGATCTGGACCGGGCCAAGCGCGAGTCACTGACCTTCTCCACCGGCGCCCACCTGTGCCTGGGGCACTTCCTCGCCCGCGCCGAGATGCGCATCCTCACCGAGGAGTGGCTCAAGCGCATTCCAAACTTCCGCCTGGCTGCCGGCACGACTCCGCGCTATCGCATGGGCTACGCCCTGGCCCTGCTGGATCTGCCCTTGCAGTGGGGCTAGCACCCAGTCCTGGCGGCCTCGGCCGCCAGGACTGGTTTCAGGCTCCGACGGCGCGCGCTCGGACCAACGCCGGACGCGCCTTCAGACGCTCCAGATAAGCGGCAAGGCGCGGCGGATAGTGTTCGGCCAGGCCGAACAGCTCACCCAGCAACAGGCCGTAACCAACCGAGATATCCGCCACCGTCAGAGTCTCGCCGCACAGATACGGCGAGTGTTCCAGCGCCTGTTCCAACACTGGAAGGCGTTGCAGCATCTGCTCGCGATAGTCCTGCGCCACCGCCGGCACCCGCTGCTCACGCGGCAGGAACATCGAATAGCGCAGCGCCGTCGCCAGGGGCACGGCCAGGGACGTCTCGCCGTAGAAGGTCCAGTCGAGCATCGCGCCGTAGAGCGGCGAGTCGGCTTCCACCTGGCAACGACCGTCGCCGTAACGGCTGGCCAGGTACAACAGGATTGCGCAGGACTCGCGCATCTGCACGGCGCCGTCGACCAGGAAAGGCACGGTGCCATTGGCATTCACGTCCAGGAATTGCGGTTGCTTCAGCCGCGCCGGATAGGCGACCAGCTCCAGTTCATGAGCCAACTCCAGCTCCTCGAGCAGCCACAGGCAACGTAGCGAGCGGGTGTCCTTGCTGTGATACAGGGTGATCATCGTGGGTTTCCTCCAGGCAAAAAAAACCAGCCAGCCACCGTGGGCATGGCTGGTATCAGGCGTCGAACTCAGCGAATGCGCGGAAGGCGCAGGTGCGCGTCGGCGTACTGCTCACGCAGTTGCGGTTTGGCGATCTTGCCGGTGGCCAGGCGTGGCAGTGGCTCGGCAGTGCAGACCATGTAGCGCGGCACCTTGTAGCTGCTTAGGTGCGTGCTGCAGTGTTGCAGCAGCTCCGGGATGTCGCCGGCCTGCGGGCCGTGGATGATGGCCAGCGGGGTCTCACCGAAGTTGTCGTCGTGGGCTGCGATCACCGCCACTTCGTGGACCCCGGGGTACTCGGAGATCACCCGCTCCACCTCGGCGGCGGAGATATTCAGGCCACCGGAGATGATGATGTCCTTGATACGGTCGAGCATGGTCAGCAAGCCCTGCTCATCGAGCACGCCCAGGTCGCCGGTGCGCACCCAGCCGTCGACCACGGTGGCGGCGGTGGCCTCGGGGTCGTCCCAGTAGCGCACCATGGTGCCCGGTCCCTTGATGACGATTTGTCCCGGGGTGTTAGGCGGGCAGAATTCGCCTCGCTCGTCGATTACCGCCACGCGGGTATAGATGGAGCCACGCCCGCATTTCTCCGGATGGGTGATGGAGGCCTGGTCAGTGTTGAAGGTGGCCTGCCCACCCACTTCGGTCTGGCCGTACAACTGGCGCAGCAACACGCCCTTCTCCAGCCAGGTTTCCAGCAATTGCCGCGAAACCCTCGCGCCACCTACCAGGCAGTAGTAGAGGCTGCTGAGGTCAGCGTCGCGGAAGCCCTCGCAAGCAGCCATACGCTCGAAGAAGATCGGCGTGCCCATCATGGTGGAAATGCGCTGGGTGACGATGGTGTCCAGCGCCCGCTCGGCATCGAACGCCTGCTCCAAGAACACGGTGCCGCCATAGGCCAGGTACTGCATCAGCACCACGTAGCCGGCCGACGTGCACAGCGGCGCGAACAGCAGGATGCGTGCAGCGCTGAAGGCACCGGGGCGGGCTAGGCAGGAATCGGCTACGTAGCCGGACATGGTGCGATGCGACAGCACCACGCCCTTGGGCCGGCCAGTGGAGCCGCTGGTGGGAATGATCACCAGTTCGGTATCCAGGGGAATGTCGTCAGTTGCGAGGCGGCCTCTGGGCGGAGTGTGGCGCAGGCGTGCCAGCTCGGCCAAATCGAACACGCGGGCACCAGGAATCTGATCGCCGATCTTGCCCACCAGTTCGGCGCGTTCGTCATCGTGGAAGATCGCCTTGGCGCGATAGCGGTCCACCAGCAGGTAGGATGCCTCGCTGAAGGTGAAGCGAGGGTTGACCGGAGCCAGGATAGCGCCGGCGAGCATCGCCGCCTGGCTCAGCACCACCCACAGCAGCGAGTTACCGGCCATCACCCCGACGCGATCGCCACGCTCCACGCCCTGGTCCACCAGCCATTCGGCAGCGGCTTCGCTCCAGGCGCGCAGCTGGGCGTAACTGACCTGTTCGTCGCCCACCACCAGCGCGGGCACGTCCGCGCGTTCCACCGCCCACCAGTTGAAGGTCTCGATAAGCGTACCGGACATCGTTTCGTTCCTCGCAGGCACCCTCCACGGGCACCCGTTCTTGCAAGACTGGATTAATCCGCGGGGCATGGCCCCGCGTACTTCGGAGAGAGTTCGGTGCGGCAGCCAGCGGTCTGCCGCACCTATTTGCGCCCCGTCCCGGAGCGCCGTCAAGCTAGCGCGTGGCGGTGCTGGCAATGCCGCGCGGGGTAAACATTTCGGGGCGCCGCACTTCCTTGTAGAACTTGACCTCCGCCGGCTTACCGGACGACTTGCCCATCCAGGTGAATGCGTAGCTGCCGCGGTTGAAGTCATAGAAGCCGTAACTTCCGTTGGAGACGCCGCCGAGTCCGGTGTACTCGAATATGGGATAGGTGAACCCGACACGGTGCAGAGCACCGCTGTGATCATAACCCTCGGTGGCCAGCACCACCCAGGAGTCCTCGTCGAGGAAGTAGCGGCGCGTCTTGTATGCGTGCCGCGTGTCTGGTTTGAGCTCGGCTTCCACCACCCAGACCCGGTGTTTTTCCCAGCGAACGAAATCCGGATTCAGGAACTTCTGCCCAAGCACATCCTTGTAGTTGGATTGCAGGATCTTGTAGCTGTTGTAAGGCAGGATAATTTCCTGGCGGCCGACGAGCTTGTAATTGAAGCGATCCATGCGCCCGGAGAAGAGGAAAACCTCGTCATAGAAGGTCGCGCCACCAAAAGTCGTGGACGGGATATCGTAGGTGTAGTTGGGCGCAACCCGGACGCGGCGCTGGCCCGGATCGTAGAACCAGGCCAGAGTTCCGCCAGAACCGTAGTCCAGGCGCTCCTTGCGTAGTTGCGCATAGCCCGCGACGTTGGCAGGCGCACTGGTCACGATGTTGGCCATATCGGTCAGACCGACATTATCTGCATTCTGCAGTTTCGGCTCATAGATGACATTGGCCTTGTGCATAGTGCCTTGAGGCAACAGGGAAACAGCTCCACGCGAGTCGACCATATAGGAACCGGCACTCAACTCGAGGTAAGGGATGTAGGTGAAATACCGGTTCCACAGCGCCTCATAACCGGTCTTAGGCGCGGGGAAGGGAATGCCGGCGAACGCATTCTCGAGTCGGTCGCCCTCCACTGTGCCACCCAGCTTTGCCTGGCCAACATGCTCGGCCGTGTTCTTCAGCACAAAGTCCGGCCAGTGCATGCTGCGATGGGTAGGGTAGACATCGACTCGATAGTCGGGAAAACGCTCGAAAAGGCTCCGCGTCCCCTGAGTGAGCTGATCCTTGTAATCCGCCAGGTTCTGATTGGTGATGCTGTAGAGCGGTTTCTCACTGCCATAAGGGTCGATGTAGTTGCCATCCCCTGCGTATCCGGCCGGTGGCGTGGTGATACCGCCGGTATAGGCGGGAATGCTGCCATCGGCATTGGCGCCCTTGATCGCGCCAAAGGGGGTCAACTCTTCAGCGACGGCGTGCACCGTCCCCACCGTGACAGCGGCTGCCAGGCCCAGCGTGGTCACTTTCAGTTTCCAATCTCGCACTTTCATTATTGTTCTCCAGTTGGCGCTTTTATTGTTGAACCGTCGGCTTCACTGAACTTCCGGGACCGTACCAATCCGTTCCGAGCCTGTACGCAATCGTTCTTGCCCTTTTCCATCGGGCATCAGGGTCTTCTCCACGACATCGTTTTCCACCGAGCGGGAATCCGAATTCTCGAATTTCCGGTTGAGCAGGAGATAGGAAAGGGCCGGAATCAGCGCCAGGGCTCCAACCATGTTCCAGACGAACATGAAGGTCAGCAACCAGCCCATGTCCGCCTGGAACTTGATCGGCGACCAGATCCAGGTCACCACAGCCACCGAGAGCGTGATGCCTATTAGCGCGACGACCTTGCCGGTGAAATTCAATGCATTGCGATAGGCATCTGCCAGCGACAACCCCGCACGCAGGTGAGCCAATTGCACGCTCAATAGGTAGAGCGCGTAGTCCACACCGATCCCCACGCCAAGGGCCATTACGGGCAAGGTAGCCACCTTCAGACCGATGCCCAGCCAGACCATTAGCGCTTCGCAAAGAATTGTGGTGATGATCAGAGGAATTACCGCCACCAGCACAGCACGCCAGGACCGGAAGGTAATGAAGCACAGCAGGATTACCGCCAGATAGACCCAGAGGATCAGACGGTAGTGAGCATGCTGTACCATGTCGTTGGTCGCCGCTTCGATCCCCGCGCTGCCTGCAGCCAGAAGGAACTGGCGGTCCTCCGTGTCGTGCTCGCGGGAAAACGCCTGGACCAGCGCCACCACCCGCTCCAGCGTTTCCGCCTTGTGGTCAGCCAGGTAGGCGATGACCGGAGCGACCGAGTAGTCCTCATTGACCAGATCGGGATAGGTCACCGCGATCTGCGACGTGGCGTTGGTAGTCATCAGCTCATCGCGCGGAATGCTCATCCACTTCGGGTTGTTTTCCGAGTTTCCGGCAGTGAATACGCGGGTCAGGCTGCCCAGCGACACGGTCGTCTGGACGCCGGGCAGACGTCGCAGCAACTCCTCCAGACGGTCCATCTCCAGCAGGGTTTCGAAGCTGTTGATCTTGCCCGGGGCGGTCTTGACGATGATCGCGAACTGGTCGCTGGAGAGGCCGAAATTACGCGTAATGAAGGCGTTGTCTAGGTTATAGCGCGAGTCGGCGCGCAGCTCAGGGGCACCAGGGTCAAGATCCCCTATGCGCATGTCACGGCTCGCCAGGTAACCGATGACGACGAGGACCAGCGAGACCCCGAGTAATACCTTCGCTGGGCCAGGGCGGGTGAACAGCACCAGGAACTCCAGACGGCTCTGCGCACGCCCCTCGCGCAGGCTGCGCGCAGCCGCCCGAGGCGATACGCCGGAGTAGGACAGCAGCACCGGCAGCAGGATGAGGTTGGTGAAAATCAGTACTGCAACACCGATGCTGGCGGCGATGGCCAGGCCCTGGATCATCGGAATATCGATCATCACCAACACCGCGAAACCGACCACATCCGCCAGCAGTGCGGTGAGACCTGCCAGGAACAGGCGCCGGAAGGTGTAGCGGGCCGCGACGTAGCGATGGGTGCCGCGGCCCACATCCTGCATTACCCCGTTCATCTTCTGTGCGCCATGGGAGATGCCGATGGCGAACACCAGGAAGGGCACCAAGATCGAGTAGGGATCGATCACATAGCCCATCAGGTGAAAGATGCCCAACTGCCAGATCACGGCCATGATCGAGCAGACGGTTACCAGCAGCGTGCTCTTCAGGCAGCGGGTGTAGGCGAAGATGATGACCATGGCGATCAGCGCCGCAAAGACGAAGAACACCATCACCTTGTTCAGCCCGGCGATCAGGTCACCCACCAATTGCGGGAAGCCCACCACGTGGATACCAATCTTGTCGCTCTCGAAGGCGCGAATGCTGTCCAGTTGGCGAGCGAACTCAGCGGAGTCCACCGCTTTCCCCGTCTCGGCGACTCGTTCCAGCAGGGGTACGAACAGCAGGCTGGAGCGCGCATTGTTGGCCACAAGCGTGCCGCTGAGGTTGCCGCGCGCGACGTTACGCTCGAGCTGCTCCAGCGACGGCGCGGTCCCGTCGTAGTTCTCCGGCATCACCGGCCCGCCGACGAAGCCTTGGTCGGTGACTTCGGTCCAGCGGACCACCGGCATCCACAGCGACTTCATGTACACGCGGTCAACGCCGGGCAGCAGGTACACCTTGTCGTTGATCTCCTTGAGCACCTCCAGGTACTCGGGATCGTAAATATCGCCCTGCTTATTCTCCACCACCACGCGCACGGCGTTGCCGAGCCCGCCAAGGGAGTCAGCGTTGTCGAAGTAGTTGAGGATGAAGGGGTGCGACTGCGGGATCATCTGACTGAAGTTGGAGCCAACCGTCAACCGCGCGGCCTGCCAGCCCAGCAGGAGGGTTGCCAGCAGCGACAGCAGGATCACCAGACCCCGGGAATTGAAGATCACACGCTCGGCCAGGTCGCCGCTGCAACGGTCGAAGGCCTCGACGGTCGCGACCACCGGCATATTCTTCAGGCGAGATACATCAACCTTCATCATTGCTTACCTTCTTGCGATTGCAGCTTGTCCGTCGAATCCCGGGTTATCCCCTGGATACTGGCGAAAACCAGGCGTCCGGGTAGCCTGGCGACATCGGTGTAGAGCATCGGCGCCCGCGCCGGCTGCAGGCTGGATTCGTGCAGGTCCGCCGCGATCGACAGCACTTCCCCGCCGGCGCTGATGGCTATGAAACGCTGCGCCTGCGGATCAAATTCGATTCGGGTGACCAGTTGGGTCAAGGGCGTGGACAGGGCAGCCCAGCTCTCCCCCCGGTTGTGGCTGGCGTAGAGCACACCCCCGAGGCCGCCGGCCAGCACCACGTCGCCATGCCCGGCAATGCTGAAGAACGAGCCCACGTGGCCGGTGGTTACTGGGCGGAAGTGGCGCTCGCGGACATCGGCCTTGAACACGACGCCCTGTTCAGAGGCGATGAACAACTGATCGCCTACCTGACCAATGGCATTGAGGTGCAGGAAGTCCGGGTTGTCGATCTCGTGCAGCGCGGGTCGCCAGTGCTGACCGCCATCCTCGCTGGCGACCAGCATGCCGAACGGACCGCTGGCCAGGCCATCGTTGGCGCCGCTGAAATGCACGCTGAGGAAGGGCAGCACCGGTCCGGTGCCTAGATTCGTCTCCAGCTGCTGCACCAAGCCATCGCGCACCTGCTCATCAAGCCCGGAATTCTCGCGATAGTAACGAGTGAGTTGATCGAGCGCCTGGCGCCCATCGAGCTGCTTGGTCCAGGTATTACCGCCGTCGCTGCTGGCCAGGATCACACCGTCCTGGCCCACCACCCAGCCCTGCTGGGACGAAACGAACGACAGATCGAGCAGATCGGAGCCGACCGGCGCCTGGACCTGACGCCAGTGAATACCACCGTCTTCGCTGAGCAGGATTACGCCTCGCATGCCGACCGCAATCAGCTTGTCACCACCAAGACTGGCCAGCGCCTGTACTGGCAGGCTGTCGAGCGCCTCACGATGCAGCAGCGCCGGAGTATCCAGCGGATCAGTGAAGCCTTGGGCCAAGGCCTGATAGGCAGGCTCGAAAGAGGTGGCAAGACAGACCACCAGGGCACCGGCGAGCTGCCGCACCGGGGAGAAGCCTGCCCTGCTTCTCCGCAACCGCGTATTACCGGGTTTGTCTTCAGAGCATGTCAGGCCACACATACTGGATTCCTTCTTATTGTTCCACGGCCAGCCCTCTCGAGGACCCGACCTGGTTGATTCGATTCTTAGGGATCTCGCCCCCATTGCCATCGTCGGATACGACGATATTGCCGATCCCTCTGGACCGGCCCTTACCCGCCATCAGGCAGGCGTCCGGCGATGCCTTGAAAAAAATGGCCCCCGGAGCCAGGGGGCCATCAAGCGGTTGCGGCGACTAGAAATTGGTCTGGGCGGTGATCGATATCCAATCGCGGTCGTTGAGCATGAAGCTACCGTTGCCGCCTTCGAACACCGGCAGCCCCGCAGGCGTCAGCACGGTATCTCCGGTATGGGCTCGACTACCGATGTACTCGACCTTCAAGGTATGCCGGGCGTAGAAGTTAGCCGCTAGGCCGACAGAGAACTTGTAGGAGCCCTGGGCTGTGCCACCGAGAACGCCCGGATTACCTTTGAGCCCCACAGTGACGCTGGTTGGCATGCTTAGGTTGATGCCAGGTGCGACCTGTAACCACTCAGGCGTGAAGGACAGCGCCAGCGCCGTTGCGTTACGCGTCGAGCAACCGTCCCATTTGTCCTTGCCGGCACAACCTGCGTAGCCTTCAGCCTTGTAGAGCGCCTTATTCGTCGAGTCGACAGAAAGCACCCGGGTGTGGGCCAGCTCAGCAATAAAGGTACCCGTCTCGTAGAAAGGCGTCGTACTCAAGGGCACCAGGACGTTGGCGATCAGATTGACCACGTCACCGGTGGCCCCCCTTGTGGGATCGTCCGCCGCTAGGCTAGGCGTGCTGTTGAGCGCAGTGCCGTCGCGGTAGGAAAGCTCCATGCCCAGGCTGCTCTCGCCGACCGGTGTGTCCAGACTGATGCCGTAGAGATTCACATCTTGGTTGTAGGATATGAAGTACGATGGGGAGCGACCCTCCATCCTAAGTAGCGGTGCCCAGGGCTGCACCTCGTCCAACCGCCTATAGAAGAAGCTCACAGTCGTATCGGGGGTCGCCTGCCAGGCGGCATTGAGGCCGAAGTTGTCATTGATCTCATCTGCGCGCTCGCTCGAGCCACGTGGAATCCCGAGCATGCTGTCCTGACCGGTGAACAGGAAATCCACCGGCGCCAGGTAGGTGCCACCCTGCGGCAGCGCGTTCTCTGCACGCTCCAGGAAATACTGGAAACCGAGACCGAAGGATGACGTCAACTGGGTAGTCAGGTTGACCTGATTGCGCGGAAGGAAGAGCGCCTTGGTCGGAGTTCCCGGCGCGGCGGCACCGGCGATTCCATCGACTGCGCCCTGCGAATAGGAAATGCTCTGGAAGGGGAAGAACAGCCCGTTTCCCCAGAACTGGGTATTCCGCCCAAGGCGCGCGGTATAGGAGGAATCATCGAATGAATCGGAATACTGAACAAAAGCGTCCAGCAGCCGCCCGCCAGTAATGTAATCATGCTCCACGCCGCTGCGGTAATGGCCGGAGGGATAAGCGGCAAGTGCCCTGTAGGGTACGCCCGGGGCGAATTCGCCGGGATTGCCTTTCACATCGTCGTCATAGGCGAAGTCATGCCAGCCTTGGGCCGAAACCCTCAGGGAAAGCTTGTCGCGATAGGTGCCGCCGAGTTCGGTCAGCAGATTGAAGCGATTGGTTACTACATCTCCGCGATCCTTAAACTTGTATTCCGACTCATCGAAAGACGGGTTGTTGCCGATCTTGTTGTCGACGTCGCGGGCACGGAAGCCGAGGTTGTAGGTCAGGGTGTTGTCCCAGTAACCATTCCAGTCCTCGGTTTCGAAGGTGAACGCCTGCGCGTTGCCGCTGCAGAACGCCGCCATCACCATCGCCGGCAGCAGTGCCAACTGCATCGGCTTGTTGCAAGACGCTCTCCGACTGACCTTCATCAGCGGTTCTCCTTTTGTAATTATTCTTGGAATCTCGGTGACCACCCTCGTCGAGACGGGTGTGCTCGTGTGTATGCCAGGGCTCTTCGGCATTGCGACCGCGAGCCCGGAGACGGAATCAACGCTAAGGCATCCCTGCCCAATGCCCCATCGTCGGATGCGACGATTTTCTACGCGGGCCCCTTGCAACGCGGCACGCAGCCTTCCTACCTCAGCGGAATTGCGGCTCGCCCTGCCAGTCGAAGCAGGCCGGAAGATCGCTCGACACCCGATCAGGGAATTCGGCCGGACGTTTATCCAGGAAGGCCGAGACACCCTCGCGGGCATCGGCGGATCGGCCGCGTGCCTGCACCGCGCGGCTGTCCAGTTCGTGCGCCGCCATGGGGTGTTCGGCTGTGCTCATGCGCCAGATCATCTGCCGCGTCACGGCGAGTGAGACGGGGGCGCTGTGCTCGACAAAACTGCGCGCCATCTCCTTGGCTGCACCGAGCAGCTTCTCGGGGTCGTGGGTGGAATGCAGCAGGCCTCGGGCGAGCGCCTCGTCTGCAGCGACGAGGCGCCCGGAATAGCACCACTGCAAGGCCGTGGAGACACCCACTGCCTTGGAAAGGAACCAGGACGAGGCCGCCTCGGGGACTATCCCGCGACGGGCGAAGACGAAGCCGAAGCGTGCCAGATTGGAAGCCAGACGCACGTCCATGGCCAGTTGCATGGTTGCGCCAACGCCCACCGCCGCGCCGTTCACCGCGCCGATGATCGGCTTGAGGCTGCGGAAGATGCGCAGGGTGAGCAGCCCTCCCTCATCGCGGAACACGTCATCACCGGCATAGTCGAAGCTGCCGGCGCCAGCCGACAGATCCGCCCCGGCGCAGAAGGCGCGACCTCGCCCCGTGACCACAAGGGCACGCACGCTGTCCTCGGCATCGGTGTAATCGAGGGCAGCGAGAAACTCGCGGACCATCTCCGAGGTGAAGGCATTGAGCTTGTCCGGTCGATTGAGGTAGAGCACGGCGATGCCGTCCTCGTCGAGGGTCAGTTCCAGGTTGTCGAACTTCGGGCAGGTCATGGTTGGGCCTCCGGCTCCAGGGTGCGGCTGGCGGCGTCCGCCAGCAGGGCTTCGATCTCCGACGAGGCCGGTTCCAGCACGCCTTCGCGGACCAGTTCGGCGCAGTTCGCGGCGTCCACTCCGAGCAGCTCGGCGGCGATTTCCAGGGTGTGCTGCCCGAGGAACGGCGCTGGGCGGATACGCGGTTCAGGCAGTGGACCGAGGGCCGGGGCATTCTCGGTCAGCAACGGCGCGTCCAGTCCGGGTTGGTGCAGGGTGCGGAAGAAACCTCGAGCCTGCAGTTGCGGGTCGGCCGCAAGCTGGTCCAGGCGCAGCATGTCGCCGGCTGGAACACCATGCCCCTGAAGCAGGTTGCGTACCTCCACCGGGCTGCGCGAGCGGGTCCATTCGGCGACGCCGGCCTCCAGCTCCGCCGCATGGGCCAGGCGGCCCGCGCTGCTGACCAGGCGTGGATCACCCAGCCAATCGTCGCGCTCCAGCACCTCGCACAGCGCACGCCACTGCGCGTCGCCATTCACGCTGACCACACACCATTCGTCATCTCCCGCGCAGGGGAACAGGTTGCCCGGCGCATCGAAGCGATCACGGTTGCCACGGGGAACGAAGGACCCCGGAGCCACCGACTCTTCAAGGAAGTCGCTGGCCAAGGTGGCGAGGATGCTCTCCGCCTGGCACAGGCTTACCCGCCCTCCCCGCCCAGTGCGCTGGCGCCGGAGCAAGGCAGCAGCGATGGCGGCAGCGGAAACGCGTGCGGCGAAGTGGTCGGGGAAGATGGTGGTGCTGTCGCTGTAGCCCTCGTCCAGCTCCGGGTAGCGCCACAGCCAGGTCAGCCCGGTGCTTGCACGCACCAGCGGCCCATAGCCCATGCTACGGCTGAGAGGACCGTGGTTACCCAGGGCGCTGCTGTCGGCCATGATGATGTCCGGCTTGATGCGCACCAGCACCTCGTAATCGATACCCAGCGACTCCAGCGTGCCGGGCTTGAAGTTGGACAGCACCACGTCGGACTGCGCCACCAGGTGCTTGAACAGTTCCACGCCGCGCGGATCTCGCAGGTTCAGACCGAGGGAGCGCTTGCCACGCGAGCCCTGGGCGAAGGAAATACTCATCGGGCGGTTGTCGAGCGACTGACGCAGACCGTCCGGGTAGGCGCCACTCTCCACCTTGATCACCTCGGCGCCCTGATCGGCCAGCAGACGACCGAGCTCAGCGCCAGCGACTATCACCCCCAGGTCCAGTACGCGGATGCCGACGAACGGGCGGCGCATTGGCTGGCTCATGGTGGGCGATGTCGCAGCGGACCACTGCACGCCGTTGTCTGCGCCCAGTTCCGGTGCCGCGTTGCGCACGCCCGCCTGCTGGCCATCGATCTCGACGAAGCCAAAGGGCACGCGCCCCACCGCACCATTGCCCAGGGGTAGGTCGACGAAGCTGTCGCGGGCACGGAAATGCTCGTCGCGCAGTACCTCCTGCGGGCGCGACACGGCGGCAATGGGCACGCCACGACGCTGCCCCTCCGCCACCAGTTCGGCGACGCCGCGTTCGCGGAACAATTCGGCGATCAACGCGTTGATCTCGCGGATTACCTTGAAGCGCCGCGACAGGCTGGCGAAGGCAGGATCGGTGAAGGGATGGTCGTCGCCCAGCCAGGCCGACATGCCCTGCCATTGCCGGGGGTTGAGCAGACAGATGCGAACGGCGCCGTCGCGACAGGCAAAGATCGGATAGCCATTGCCCAGCGGTGGTCGCCCGCGAGGCGCCAGCTCCAGTGCACTGCGGCCACCGGCGGCACTGCCGGTAACCCCCATGCCGGGATCGAGGATCTGCAGCGTGGCCTCGTGGACCGAAAAGTCGAAGTAACCACCCGCCCCGCCGTTGCTGACATTCCAAAGGGCACTCAGGCCCACCCAGGCGGCCTGCATTGCCGCTGTTTCGTAAGCCAGCTCTCCCGGCGGCAACAAAGGCGATGAGCCCTTGATCCCGGAGCGCGCCAGCACCCCACCCATGGCTAGCAGTACAGCATTGCTGCCGGCGAAGGGGGCATAGGGCCCGCTGCGACCGAAATCGGTGAGACTCAGGGTCACCAGCTGCGGACGCAGCCGCGCGGCCAGGCCGCTTCGCTCCAGCCAGCCTGTCGGGGTGGAATCGAGGAAGAGGTCGGCACCGTCCAGCAGTGCAGCCAGGCGCTCGAGGTCGGCGGGGTCGTCAAGGTCGAGCTCGACGCTGAGCTTGTTGGCGTTATGGCTGGCGAAGTGCAGGCTGACACCGTCCTTCAACGGCGGCCGGGTCCTCGACGGCAGGCCGCCCTTGGGCTCGACCAGCAGCACCTCGGCGCCGAGGTCGGCGAGGAAGCGGCCGCAGCCTTCCAGGTGGCCGAAAGTCAGCTCCAGCACGCGGATGCCTGACAACGGGAGGGTCGCTTGCGCAGTGGGATTGTCCATCTTGCTGCCTCTTGTTCTGACTCGTGCTGCGAGCCGCACACTCCGCCATTCGAGGCTGGGCGGGGCGGCGGACGCGTTGGTCACGAGTATCCGGCAGGGGCGAAGATGGCTTCCTCATCGGTTCCGACGATTTTCCCTGTCGGAACCGATGAGGGCGGGTTTATACCGGCAATTCCAGGCTGTCGAGGAAGGCCAGGATGGCCGAGTTGAAAATATCGTTGCGGTCGCCGGCCACCATGTGGCCGGCACCCTCTACGTCGACGCAACGGGCGTGGGGGATCAGCGCCAGCAGCTCGCCGGCCCCCTCGTGGCTGACCACGTCGCTCTGCTTGCCACGCACCAGCAATGTTGGTACTTGCACCCGGCGGGCAGCCGCTTCCATGCGTTGGGTCATTACGCTGGAGTCGATGCGCCGCTCGCCCACCTGGAAGGCGGGGTCCCAGTGCCAGTAGAGCCGACCGTCAGCCCCCTCGCGCAGGTTCTTCAGCAAGCCCTCGCTGGAGCTGGGCCGCGGCCGGTTGGGCAGGTAGCGCGCGACCGCCTCGGCGGCCTCGTCGACCGAGCCGAATCCGTCCATATTGCCCTGCATGAAATTGCGGATCTGCTCCACCCCGGCAGTGGACATACGCGGCACCACATCCACCAGCACCAGCGCTCGGACCAGGCCGGCTTCGGCCTCTCCGACGGTCACCAGGGCGGTGGCTCCGCCCAGGGACGCGCCGATGATCACCGGCGGACTGTCGAGGGTCGCGATGACCGCGTGCAGGTCGCCGACAAAGGCTTCCAGGGTGTAGTCGGCATCCGGGGCCCAGTCGCTGTCGCCATGGCCACGCAGGTCCAGAGAGATCACGTGGTAGCCGGCACTGGCCAGGTCGGCCGCAGCCTTGCCCCAGGAGTGGCGGGTCTGGCCGCCGCCGTGGAGCAGGATCACGCTGTCCTGCCCGGTGCCGCCGGCGATGTCGGCGGCCAGGCTGACTCCGCGACTGCCGGCCAGTGAGGTGCCGCGCAGTGCCGGGGTGGATGAATCGCAATACATAGATGTGTTCCTCCTTCGATTGGACTAGCGCGCTTCCTTCAGGCTCACCGCGTGCAGTGGCACGCTGCTGAACTGCTGGCGCAGCTCGCGCTTGAGCACCTTACCGGAATAGGTGCGCGGCAGCGGCGTATCCAGTTGCACCAGGAAACGCGGGCGCTTGTAGTCCGCCAGTTGCTCCAGGCAGCGCGCCTTGAGCAGTTCGAGGTCCACCTGACCGCCATGGGCAACGATCATCGGGACTTCGCCCCAGCGCTCGTCGGGAACACCGATGATGGCGAACTCGCCGCTGCCAAGGACATCGGCCAGCGCGTGCTCCAACTCCGCCGGATAGACGTTGAGGCCACCGGATATCAGCATGTCCTTGCTGCGGTCGACGATGGTGAGGAAGCCCTCCTCGTCCATCCGCCCGGTGTCGCCGGTCAGCAGCCAGCGGCCTTTGCGGATGGCCGCGGTTTCCTCCGGCTTGTTCAGGTAGCCCTCCATGACGATGGGCCCGGCCACACAGATTTCCCCCACCTCGCCGAATGCCGCGGGCTCGCCCTGGGCGTTAAGCACACGGACTTCAGCCTGCATCACCGCGCGCCCGGCTGAGCCGAACTTGCGCTGTGCCTCGTCATGGAACAGCAAGGTAGCGAAGCCGCCGGACACCTCAGTCAGGCCATAGCCCTGGGTAATGGACACCCCCGCGTCCTGCCACGATTGCAGCAGGAACGGGCTTACCGGCGCGCCACCGGCCACCAGGTTGCGCAGGCTGGAAAAATCCATTTCGGCGAAGGCCGGGTGCTGGCGCATGCGTTCCAGCAGTACCGGCACCACGGTCCAGGTGTTGATCCGCTCGCGGGTGATCAGTTGCATCAGCTCGTCGGTGTCGAAGCTGGATGCCAGCACAGTCGTCGAGCCGGGGAACAGGCCGTCGCGGATGTAGTTGCACATGCCGCCGGTGTAGGCCAGCGGCAGCGAGATCAGCAGTTTGTCCGCGTGGGTGATGCCGCAAGGGATCACCCGTGCCAGGCTCGAGGCCATCAGGTTGGCGTGGCTGATCATGGCGCCCTTGGGTACCCCGGTAGTGCCGGACGTGTAGCAGACGAGGGCGATATCCTCAGGCTTCACCTGCACTTCCGGCAGCTCTTCCGGCGGCCGGCGCAGCTCGTCCAGCGGGCGCGCACCGGGCGCCACATCCACCGAGAACACACGCAATCCGGGTACCGCCTCGCGCGCTTCGGTGAGGATGCCGCTCAGCTGTGCCTCGGTGACGACCAGCGAGAGGCCAGCGTCGAGCACCGGGTAGAGCATCTCCCGGGCGGTGAAGCGGACGTTGAGCAGAGTCACCGCCACGCCGAGCTTCCAGGCACCGAGCAGGGTTTCGATGAACTCGTTGCGGTTGTGCATCAGGATGCCGATGCGGTCGCCTTGGCGCACGCCGCAGGCGAGCAGGCCGGCGGCGATGCTGTCGCTGCCACGGTCTAGCTCACCCCAGCTGAGGTCGCCACCATGGCCGCGCAGGGCCAGGCGCTCGGGCCAGCGGCGGGCCCAGTAGCGCAGGGTTTCATTCAAGTTCTGCATGTCGTGTATCCCGCTCGGTCAGTCGGCTGGTTGCAGGTAGATGGCTTCGCTGTTGCGCAGCCGCGCCAGGGTTTCGTCGTCCAGCCCCAGGCATTCGCGCAGCAGCGCTGCGGAATCCTGCCATTGCTCGGGCGCAGCGGCAGGAGCGAAGGACTGGCCGGTGGTCTTGACCGGCGAGGACGACAGGCGCAGGCGGCCCGCGCCGGGCTGCTCCACCTCGTACACGTTGTCTCGGGCAAGGAAATGCGGGTCCTGCACGAGGGTGTCGGCGCTGTTGGCCGGGCCGGCGGGAATGTCATGCTCCACGAACAGGGCCATCCAGTCGGCGTAGTCGCGGCTGGCGAACAACTCGGCCAGCGCGGCCTGCACTGCCTCGTCGGCGGCACCGGAGTCTGCTACCTGCTGGTAGATCAACGGCAGGTCCGGACGCTCGACGACCTCGCAGAAGCGGTTCCAGAATTTCGGGAACAGGCCCTGGAAGAAGATGCCGCGGCCATCACGGGTGCGGTAGGCGCTCAGGCGCGGCCAGCCCGCCATGCGCTTCTGGCTGTTGAGAAAACCCGGGCGCTCATGCAGCACCTCGGCGTTGAGCCGGCTATTGGCGGCGTCGGGCAGCCAGTGCGCGGCGGACTCCGCGCCACTGACTTCGATGTAGGCGCCCTGTCCGGTGCGCTGCGCGCGAAGCAGCGCCGACAACGTGCCGAGCGCCCCGTTGAGCCCCATGGCGTGCATGCCGACCGGCACCGCGCCGGCCTCGGCCTGCTGCTCCGGCGGTAGCGCGTATGGGTTGGCCGAGGACAACGCGCCGAAGGCGTCGAACGACGGCCCGTGGGAGCCCTGGGTGTGATAGGGCCCGCTGCTGCCCAGACCGGAAATGGAGCAGAACACCAGCCGCGGATTCAGCTCGCGCAATGCCTTGTAGCCCAGGCCCAGGCGCTCCAGCACGCCGGCGCGCATGCCTTCGATCACCACATCGGCCTGCGACGCCAGCTGGCGAAAGATGGCTGCACCCTCGGGGTGCTTGAGGTTCAGCCCCAGGCTGCGCTTGCCGCGGTTCCAGCGCAGGTGCAGGAAGCTCAGGCCATCGGGGGCGCCCACTGCATACTGGCCGCTGCGCCGCACCGGGTCGCCGTCAGCACCCTCCACCTTGATCACCTCGGCGCCCATGTCGGCAAGGTAGCCGCCCAGACTCGAGGGGCCGAGCTGCGCGACTTCCAGTACGCGCACCCCATTCAGAAAGTCATAACCGGACATCAGGTCTTTCCTCGTTATTGTTGTGGTCGACGCACGCAAGGCAGGCCGCGTCAGGCTTTGCGCGCCGCCTCGTCGAGGTCGCTCTGCAGTTGTCGGTGCAGGTGCGCGCAGGCCACCTCGCTGCGGCCGTAGCGGTAGGTGCCGTGGGGCCAGGCCTCGGCGTTCTGCTGGATGAACCGTTCCATCGGCCAGTCTTCCTCGGTAGCGGCGCGCTGGAGGATCTCCCAGCTCTTGTTGACCCGCGCCAGCAGGGCGTCGTCGAGGATGGCATCGCGCACCAGGAAGCGCAGGTGGGTCAGCGAGCGTCCCGGGTGACCGACGCAAGGCCAGACTGTCCAGAACTCCACGTGTTCAGGCGCGGCGATCATCATCGAGTTGGGGTAGATGACCAGGTTCGATCCGATGTACTTGGAGCCACCACTCACCGTTGCCTCGGATTTCGCCAGCGCCTTGAGCTTGGTGCGCGCACCGAAGTGCTGGCAGTGGCGGCCGTAGTCCTTGAACACACCGACGTTGGATTCGATCAGGTCGCCGACGCCGCCCGGGTGTAGGAAGCGTGGGTGGATGATGTCGATGGCGCCATCCATGATCAGCTTCCAGTTGATGTCCATGACAAAGGTCTTGTCGAGCACCACGCTCGAGGCATCCAGCTGCCAGGGTGCCATCTGCTCATCCACCGCGTCGCCCAGGTAATCGGCCAGAGCCGGCGCCGGCGTTTGCGAGAGCACGGCGAAGACCAGGCCGTGACGCTCCTCGGTGGGGAACGCGATCAAGCTGTTGCAGCCGCGTTCGATCTTCTCGAACGACGACTCGTAAGGCACGGTACGCAGCCCGCCGCCGTCGCGGTCGTAGGACCAGCCGTGGTACTGGCACATGAACACGCGCTTGTTGCCGGTTGCGGCCTGTTCCACCCGCCCACCGCGATGGCGGCACATGTTCAGGTAGACCTGCGCCCGGCCGTCGGTCTGGCGCACGATCAACAGCGGCATGTCGAGGATTTCGCGGGTGAGGAAGTCACCGTTGTTGCGAATCTCCGAAGCATGTGCGACCACGGTCGGCAGCGACTTCAGCAGCGCCACTTCCGCGGCGGCCCGCTCAGGGCTGACGAAATCGGCAACGGGTACGAACAGGTCATGCTCGGCGAGGTCGGTGGTGTCTTCCCGCAGGTGGGTGACGAGGCGTTGCGAGACGGCCTCGCTCACCGCGACGTCGAGTTTCTTCTCGGGCAGCATGGATGGGTTACTCCTGCATCGGCTTTGTCGTTGGAATTCCGGAATCCGTGTCGTGACGGCTCATTCGCGGCAGTACGTCGGCGTAGCGCCGTGCCAGGCGGCGCAGGGTGCCCTCCACCGCCAGCTGGTAGAGCTTTCCGTAGGGCGGGTGCATCGCCCGCAGCAGGCTGAAGGGCCCGCTCTGCCAGTACACCGCTCGGGCGTGGCTGAATCGGCGGAAACCCTCGACGCCGAAACCGTAGGCACCCATGCCGCTGTGCCCCACGCCGCCGAACGGCAGGTCCTTGACCGAGAGGTGCATCAGCGTGTCGTTGACCGTGGCACCGCCGGAGAAGCTGGCGTCCAGCACCCGCTGCGCGGCGCCAGCGTCGCGCGCGAACACATAGAGCCCCAGCGGCTTGTCGCCCTGGCGCAGCTCGGCCAGGGTGGCCTGCGGCTCATCGCAACTGCGCAGCACCAGCACCGGGCCGAACAGCTCCTCACGGCTGGCACGCAGCTCCGGCGCCGGGTCGACGATCACCGTCGGCGCCATGCGCAGGCTCGTCGGATCGGAGGCCTCGGCACCCAGGGTGATCACCCGCGCGCCTGCATGTCGCGCTTCGTCGACGATCGCCTGCAGGCGCTCGTAATGACGAGCGCTGAACAGCCCGCACAGATCCTCGCCCATCGCCTGGCGCCGCACTTCCGCGTCCATGGCGCGTAGCAGCGGTTGCTGCAGCGTGGCCGGAACGAAGGCGGTGTCCGGGCAGAGGCAGCCCTGGCCACCATTCATCAGCTTGCCCAGGGCCAGGCGGCGGCCGGCTTCGGCCACGTCGGCGTCGGCCAGGACGAACACCGGGCACTTGCCGCCCAGTTCCAGGGTCAGCGGGGTCAGGTTGTCCGCTGCGGACGCCGCCACCGCGCGACCCACACCGGTGCTGCCGGTGAACAGCAGGTGGTCCAGAGGCAGCGAGGAGAAAGCCTGGGAAGTCTGCAGGCCGCCAAGGGCCACACTCACCTCGTCTGGATCGAAATACTCGCGCACCGCCGCGTCGATAGCCGCCGCACAGGCTGGCGTCTGGTCGCTGGGGCGCAGGAAGGCGCGGTTGCCAGCGGCGAGAATGGTAGCCAGGGGTAGCAGCAGGAGCGTCAGCGGGGCGTTCCATGGAGCGATCACGCCGACCACACCCAGAGGCTGGTACTGCACCTGGGCCCGCGCGCCGAAGAGCGCGAAAGGCAGCGGCGCGGAACGCTTCTGCGGCTTCATCCAGCCAGCCAGCTTGCGTTCGGCGTGGTGCATGGCGTCCAGCGGCATGAACACTTCTGTCAGGCGCGCCAGCTCGGCGCGGCGGTTGGGGAAGTCTTCCTGCGAGGCGGCAACGAAGGCGTCGGCGTGCCGCAGGGTCATGGCGATGGCCCGGCGAATACGGTCGCGGCGGGTTTCGTAGGAGACCGGCAATTCGCGCAGGAACGCTGCGCGCATTTGTGCCAGGCGCCCATTCAGGGCTGTCGCGTCCAGGGCTTGCGGGTCGAGGTAGTCGTTCATCGTCACCCTCCTCCCTCACGCGGCCATTTTGCGGGCGTCGGCCAGCAGGAAATCGCTGCCTCGTTCGCCGATCATGATTGCCGCCGCGTTGGTGTTGGCGCTGAGCAGACGCGGCATCACTGAGGCATCCACCACACGCAGACCGTGCAGGCCTCGCACCGACAGGCGAGGGTCGAGCACGGCAGCGGAATCGCTGCCCATACGGCAGGTCCCCACCGGGTGGTAGCAGACGTTGGCATTGTTGCGAACGAATTGCGCCCAGCCCGCATCGTCTGTGGGGCGCGGCGACGGTGTGCGGTCGGCCTGCACGTAGCGACTCAGGGGCTCGGCTGCAAACAGCCGCTCGATGAGCTTGCAGGCGTCCACCAGGGTGCGAAGGTCACGCTCGTCGCCCAGCAACTGATGGGACACCTGCGGCAGCACGTCGGGCTCGCGGCTACGCAGGCGGACGTTGCCACGGCTGAAGGGATGGCAGACGTTGGCCTGGATCATCACCGTCGGCTCGCGGGTCATCTCCGCCAGGGCCGCGCAACGCACATCGGGCGCCATGTCGTAGCTCAACGGCAGGAAGTGCAGCTGCAGGTCCGGCTCGTCCAGCCCCGCACGAGACTTGGCGCAAGCCATCGCCTGCACCGCCGGAGTGACCATGGGCCCGCGCTTGCGCAACAGGTAGTTGCCCAGGTGGCGCATGACGTCCAGCGGCCCCATCTGGCTGTTGTAGGTCGGCACGCTGACCCTCTTGTTGATGCCCACTCCAACGTGCTCCTGAAGGTTCGCGCCAACACCGGCCAGGTCCGCAACCACCGGGATGCCCAGCTCGCGCAGGTGCTCCGCCGGGCCCACCCCCGAGCGCATGAGCAGCGCCGGCGAGCCGACGGTGCCGGCACTCACCACCACTTCGGAGCGGGCGTTGACCCGGAGCAGGCGGCCGTCGCGCAGCACCTCGACACCCACGGCACGGCGACCCGCGAAGAGCACGCGGCGAGCCAGGCAACCGGTGAACACGCGCAGGTTCGGCCGCTCTCGGGCCGCGGCCAGATAGCCCTGGGCGGTGCCGCAGCGCTGGCCGTCGCGTTGTGTCGCCAGGGACAGGAAAGCGCCGTGCTGATCGCCCCCGCAGTAGTCCGCCAGCGACGGCAGACCCTCGCTGGAGCAAGCCTGGACAAACACTTCGGACAACGGGTGCGGATCGCGCTGGAATGACACGCAAAGTGGCCCACCCTTGCCATGGGCAGGGTGCGCCGGGCCGGCGAAGTCCTCGGCACGACGGAAGTACGGTAGGCACTCGTCGAAGCTCCAGCCAGGGCAGCCGGAGGCGGCCCAGTGGTCGTAGTCGGCGCGGCTACCACGGATGTAGACCTGGCCATTGATCGAGCTGCTGCCACCGAGCAGGCGGCCGCCGGACCAGATGAACTGGCGGCCGGAGATAGAAGCATCTGGCTCACTCGGGTACTGCCAGTCGAAACGCGGGTTGCCGATCAGCCGCGACATGCCCGCCGGCATCCGTACCAGGAAGGAGTCGGCCTCGCCGCCGGCTTCGAGCAGGATGACCTGGTGCCGTCCTCCTTCGCTGAGCCTATTGGCCAGCACGCAACCGGCGCTGCCGCCGCCGACGATGACGTAGTCCGCTGTCAGGCTGTCCAGGTCTTGTGACTGCATGTCTTGCCTCGATTCTTGGATTGTGGATGGCATTCCGAAGAGCCCGCCAGACCAGCAAGGAAGCGGCTTTCAGGCATTTCTCCCGGGCTCTGCAACGAGTATCGGGGAGGCCCCTGGGGCGGGCATCGTCGTAAGCGACGAATCGGCGCTGGGGTTCCCAGGCGCTGTGCTTCGGCACGGGCCGGACAGCGACACGGGACGCACCATCAAGGTGCCGTTGCGCCCTGCCCGGCCAGGCCGGCCGGCCCCGTCGCTTCCGACGAGGGCTACCACCTCAGACCGCGATCAGTCCGTCGCGCCGGGCGATGGCCAGGGCTTCCAGGCGGCTGCGGGCGTTGAGCTTGGCGTTGATGCTGCGCAGATGGGTGCGCACCGTGCTTTCGGAGACGAACAGCTTCTCCGCCAGGGCGTCGTTGCTCTGGCCGCTGGCTACCAGCGCCAGCACCTGCAGCTCCTTGGCGGTCAGGTTGGCCGCCGCGCCAGCCGGGCCGTCGGCCAGCTTCAGGCCGCTACCCTCCGCAAGCAGCTGGGCAAAAGCTCGACACGCAGGGGCCGATTGGCTTGCCCGCAGGGCCAGGGCCAACGCCGCACGGCCTTCGTCGCGAAACGGCTGCAGCAGCTGGCGCGGTTCGGCGAACTCCAGCGCGGACTCCATGGTACGCAGCGCCGCGTGTTCGTTGCCGCGCTGTTCCAGGGCCAGGGCCAGGAGGATGCGCACGCTCAGGGCCCGGCGCAGGCGTCCGCCGCCGAGGGCGAGCTCGAGCTCCTCGGCCAGGCGCTCTGGCAGTTGCCCGCTGTCGCCTTCAGCCAGGCGTACCCTGGCGTCCATCAGTTCCCAGGTGTCGGCGTCGCAAGGCAGGAAGTACAGCTCGCGAACAAGCCTGGCGCACTCGTCGCCACGCAGCGCCTGCAACAGCTCCCTGGCCAACGCTGTGTCGCCGCGCACCAAGGCGCAGCGCACCCCTTCCAGGCGGGCGCAAAACACCAGGCGTGGCAACTTGCTGGCGCGCCCCAGACACTCCAGGGCAGCCAGAGTCGCCTGCGCCTGACTGGTGTCGCCGCGACCGATGAGAATGCGCGCGTGCAGCTTGTGGGCGAGGACGATCTGGTCCAGCAAGCCGGTCTGGCGCAGCAGCGGCATATGCAGCTCGAGCAACCCGAGCACTTCGTCGCAGCGCCCCATCTCGTAAAGCGCCAGGGCATCCAGGGTAGCCACCAGGGAGTTGCCGCGCCTACCGCGCGCGCTGCTGCAACCGGGCAGCGGCGGACGTTGCAACCGCTCGCGGGCGACCATGGGCTCGGACCGGAACAGATCGGCCATGGCGCAGATCGAAGCCGCATAGTCGCCGACGAAGCCACCGGGCTGCAGACCAGCCAGTGCCAGGCCCTGCTCCGCACTCTCCAACTCGCCACCGATCAGTTGCACAAGTGCCAGGGTGCAGTGATGGATGCCCCGGGCGAAAGGACTTGCCTCACCTTCCCCCGACCAGGGTCTGGCGCGTTCGCGCAGCGCCTCGACACGGTCATGCATGATCAGCCAGGTCAGCTCCAGCGCTTGCAGAGCACGCTCCTGTTCCACCGCAAGCGGCATCCGCCGTAGACGCTGAACGATACCCAGGGCGGCATCCTGGTCATTGCTGAACAGCAGCGCCCAGGCCAGGGTCAGCTGCAGCTGCGGTGCCCCGTCCAGCCAGCCCTCGGCGTCCAGGGCCTGCAACCAGCGAGCCAGGGAGCGCATGCGACCGGCGCACAGCAGTACCTGCTCGTGCTGCTCCAACAAGCGCAATAGCAGGCGCCGGTCACCCATCAGGAAGGCGTGTTCCAGGGCCACCTCCGGGCGGTGTCCATCAAGCAGGGTTTCCAGCGCCGCGCGGTGCAGCTCACGCACGCGCAGGGGGGCGTTGCGCCGGATCAGCTGGCGTAGGCTGAACAGCAAGGGCCGGGGAAAGCAGCTGCGCTCGCGGATCAGCAAGTCATGCTCGCTCGCCAGCCGGCGCAGCAGGTTCTGGCTACCGGGTTGGCCGCGCACGCGGTCGAGCAACTCGGGGGGCATGGGATCGACGGTACTGGCGTCCTGGGCAAACGCCAGCAGGCCGGGCTCAAGGGCGGCAAACACCTCCTCCTGGAACCACTCCTGCAACAGATGCTCGGCGTCCAGCGCACTATCGCCCGGGTCGCTGGCGCAGAGCAGCGCGACCACCGCCGGCCAGCCCTCGGTGCAGCGCCAGACACTCATCAACGCCGCGGCGTTCAGCGGCCGGCCGGCCTGGGCCAAGGCGGCACTGAGTTCGTCGAGTGTGAACAGCAGGCCTTCGAGACGCAGCGCCTGCTCGCGTTCAGACACCACACCACGGTGGAAGGCCGGCAACGGCCGCCGGCTGGCGATGACCAGCCTGCCCTGGGGCGGCAAGCTGCCCAGGCACTGCTCCAGGGCACCGGGCTCGCGGGCCAGCAGTTCGTCGGCGTCGTCGATGAAGATCACGAAGCGCGAACGCCCGCGTCCCATGGCTGAAAGTCGGGCGAACAGCGACAGCAGGGTGGCGCGGAGGGAAGATCCGGGAGCCAGGCCGGCACCCAGCGACAACAGGGCCGAGTGCATGCCCGGCCCCAGGGCCTGGAGCAGTTGACCGAGAAGCACGGACTTGCCACTGCCGGCCGGCCCCTGGATCAGGGTTACCTTCTGTCGTTCGATATTTTCCAGCAGTGGCGCAATCAGCCGAGGGCGTACCAGTGGCCGCAGCTCGACTGCGCAGTCCGCCAGCACTGCGTATACATCCTGGGACGCCAAGCCCGCAGATCCGGCATCAGAACGAATGGTAGGCATAACTTCGACACTCGCGTGGCGCCGCCGGGAATCCGTGGAAGGCGCCTTTTTGTTGTTGTGGCGCCTTAAGCTAAACCTAACATCAATAGTTAATCAATCACCGTTCGCTCCCTTCACGGAAATACGGGTGCACGCTTGCCGAGGAAGGCCGCGAGCCCTTCCTGGAAGGCCTCGTGGGCGATCAGCTCACGCTGGCGCTCGGCCTCGTACTGCAGCTGCTCGGCCAGTGACGAACGCGTGGCGCTGGCCAGCGAGGCCTTCAGCTCAGCAGTGGCATGGCGCGGCATGGCCGCCAGGCGCTCGGCCAAGCCGCGGGCAGCCGCCATCAGCTCGGCGTCGGCTACGCAAGACCAGATCAGCCCCCAGTCGGCAGCCTGACGTGCGTCCAGGCGTTCGCCCAGCAGCAGCATGCCGCGCGCCCTCGCCTCCCCGCACAGGCGCGGCAGCATCCAGGTCATGCCGAGGTCGGGAACTATGCCCAGGCGTGGGATGAAGGGCATGAGAAAGCCGGCCGACTCGGCGGCTACCACCAGATCGGCGGCCCAGGCCAGGCTGGCGCCGGCCCCCGCAGCGATGCCGTTGACCGCTGCCACCACCGGAATGGGCGATGCACGCAACTCACGGATCAGTGGGTTGGACTGCTCTACCATGGCCTGGTAAGTCTGCTCTGCCTGGGCCCGACCGTCGCCCTTGGCAAGGATATCGGCGAGGTCGGCACCTGCTGAAAAGGCCCGTCCGGCGCCGGTGATGATCAGTGCGCGCACCTCCTGCTGCGCCTGCAGCCGCGCGAGCACATCGCGGATTTCCGCCTGCATCGGACCACTGAGGCCATTGAGCTTGTCCGGCAGGTTCAGGGTCAGCACGCCGAGCGAACCCTCGGCCTGGTAGCTGATGTAGCGGTACGACTCGGTCATCTGCTGTGTCCTTCGGTTGGTAATCTCGGGCGACGGCTAGCGGCCGTCGCCGATGGCATGGAAACGTCCGTTATCGCGCGCCAGTTGGCGCAGCAGCGGCGGTGCCTCATAGGTTTCGCCCAGGTGACGGTAGCGCTCGCAGCGCGCCAGCACTTCGGCCGCCCCCAGTTCGTCGGCATAGCGCAGCGCACCGCCGCGCAGTGGCGGAAAGCCGATCCCCAGGGACAGCGCGCGGTCCAGCTCCATGGCGCTGGCCACCACCGATTCCTGCAGGGCGTGCACGGATTCGACAATCATCGGCAACATCAGGCGGTCGATGATCTGCGTCTCGTCCATGGGCCGTTCCTCGGCGGCAAGCCGCTCGCGCAGCAGCCGTTGCGCCAGTGGGTTGACGCTGCGCTCCGGTCGGCCGTCGGCGCCGGGCCGGTACAGGTAGAAGCCGGCGCCGCCCTTCTGCCCATAGAGGCCGGCGTCCAGCAGTACCCGGAAGGCGTTGCGCGGCAGTGCCGGCATGCGCTCGGGGTAACTGGCGAAGATCAGGTCGCAGGACTGGGTACCGACATCCAGGCCGACCACATCCTCCAGATAGGCCGGGCCCATTGGCCAGCCGAACGCCTCAGTCACCCGGTCGATGCGCTGGTAGTCGACCCCCTCGGCCAGCAACCGCAGAAAGGCGTGGATGTAGGCCATGAGGATGCGGTTGACCAGGAAGCCCGGGCCGTCGCGCACCACGATGGGGATCTTGCCCATAGCGAGGGCCTGCTTGACCGCGGTCTGTACTGCGTAGTCGCTGGTCTGGCGGCCGCGGATGACTTCCACCAGCGGCATCACCGGCGCGGGGTTGAAGAAGTGCATGCCAGCGAAGTTCTGCGGGCGCTGCAGAGCGGTGGCGAGATCGTCGATGCGCAGCGACGAGGTGTTGGACAGCAGCACCGCGTCTTCCGCCACCAATCCTTCCACCTCGCCAAGCACCTTGTTCTTGATGCCGAGGTTGTCGACTACCGCCTCGATCACCACGCTGGCGCACTCGAATCCCTGGTAGTCCAGCTGTGCGCGGACCGCCGCGCCGGTGGCATCGCTGCGCCGGGCGAGCAGGCGCTCCATCTCCTGCAGCGAGTGCTGCAGGGCGGATGCACGGACATCTTTCAGGCGCACCGGCAGACCGTGGCAGGCACAGGTGTAGGCGATGCCGGTGCCCATTACCCCCGCGCCGACCACACAGGTGCGCAGCAGCAGGTCCTGGGAGGCGGCGAAGGCGTCGCCGTCGCCAGGGTCGAGGGGGAATCCCGCCACGCTCATGCGCCTCAGTTCCCGGCCTGGGTCGGGCGCGGATGGAAACGCTCGCCGGTCTCGGCGCGGCGGCGCAGCCAGGCCGAGGGCCGGAAGCGCTCGCCCCAGCGTTCGGCGAGGCCGTCGCACTGCTCGACAAAGGCCGCAAGGCCCAGGGTGTCGATGTACGACAGCACCCCGCCGGTCCAGGTCGGGAAACCGATGCCCAGGGTCGAGCCGAGGTCGGCGTCGGCGGCGTCGGTGATCACGCCCTCCTCCACGCAACGGGCCGACTCCAGCGCCTGGATGCTCAGGATGCGCAGTCGCAGTTCCTCCAGCGTTGGCTGCTGCGACGCCTGCGGCCAATGCTGCGCCAGGCCCGTCCAGAGCCGCTTGCCGCCCTCCTCCGGGTAATCGTAGAAACCGCCACCGGCGCGCCGCCCCGGACGGTGGAACTCGTTGACCATGGTTTTCACCAGGTCGATGGCGGCACCGCGCTGGAAGCGCTCTTCGAAGCCCAGCTCGATGGCCTGGCGATTGACCTTCAGCTGCAGCTCCAGGGATACCTCATCGGCCACCGCCAGCGGCCCCACCGGCATCCCGGCCTGGCGCGCGGCCTGCTCGATCAGCGCAGGGGCGATACCGTCCTCGAGCATCAGGAAGCCCTCGTCGACGAAGCTGCCGAACACGCGGCTGGTGAAGAAGCCGGGGCTGTCGTTGACCAGGATCGGCGTCTTGCGCAGCTGGGCGACGAAGTCCATGGCCGCTGCCAGGGTCGCATCGGAGGTTTCGCGGCCGCGAATGATCTCCACCAGCGGCATGCGCTCAACAGGCGAAAAGAAGTGCAAGCCGATGAAGTCCGCCGGGCGCGGGAACTGCCCGGCCAGCAGGGAAATCGGCAGGGTCGAGGTGTTGCTGGCGAACAGGGCGTCGGCAGGCATCGCCGACACGGCGCGGGCGGTGACCTCGGCCTTGACCGCCAGGTCCTCGAACACTGCTTCGATGACCAGCTCGGCCGCGCCCAGCTCGGCGTAGTCGGCAGTCGGGTGGATGCGCGCCAGCGCGGCTTCGGCCTTGTCCCCCGCCAGTTGGCCACGGCTCACGGCGCGCGCCAGTTCATCGGCGAGGCGCGCATGGGCGGCCTGCGCCTGTTCCAGGGACGCGTCCAGCAATGCCACCTCGATGCCGGCCACAGCCGCCACCCGGGCGATGCCGGCGCCCATCTGGCCGGCGCCGAGTACACCGATGCGGGTGAAGCTGCGGCTGGTGAAGCCCTGCGGGCGGCGAACCAGCTTGTCGGCAGCGGCCTTGTTGATGAACTGGGTGCGGATCAGGTTGCGCGCTACCGGGCCGGTGAGCAGTTGGGCGAAGTAGTTGCGTTCGATGCGCAGGCCGGTGTCGAGGTCGACCACCATGCCCTCGCCAACACAGGATAGGATCGCCAGCGGTGCCGGATAATTTCCGCGCGAGGCCACGTGGGCCTGGAGGATGCGCGAGGTCAGCGGGCCGTGGGGGAACGCCAGGCTGCCCAGGTCACGGGGCTTCCAGCCCTTGCGGTCCCAGGGTTGGCGGGCATCGGGGTTGGCCAGCACCCAGGCCTTGGCCCGCGCCAGCAGCTGTTCCGGCGCCGCCAGCTCGTCGACCAGGCCCAGTTCCAGCGCACGCTGGGGCCCCACCGGTTTGCCGTCGAGCAGCATCGGCAATGCCTGGGCGATACCGATCAGTCGCGGGAGGCGCTGGGTGCCACCACCGCCGGGCAGCAGGCCGACGCTGACCTCGGGCAGGCCGAGCTGGGCATCGGCGCGCTCGCTCAGCACCCGGTAATGAGTGCCCAGGGCCAACTCCAGGCCGCCACCCAGGGCCAGGCCGCCGATGGCGGTGGCCACCGGCTTACCGAGGGTCTCGATGCGCCGGGTGAGGCCTTGCAGGTAGGCGCTCTGCTCGCGCGCCTCGACCTTGCTGGTGCCGTGCTCGAAGGCTTCGACCAGTTCCATGAGGTCGGCACCGGCGATGAAACCACGGGCCTTGGCCGAATGGATGACCACGCCCTTGACCGCGTCGTCGCCGGCCAGGCGGGCGAACAGTTCGTCCAGCTCGCGCTGCAGTTGCGGGGTGAGGATGTTCAGGCTGCGCCCGGGTACGTCGATGCCGACCAGGGCAACGCCGTCTTCGATTTCGAACTTGATGGTTTGCATGTCCACTCCGCCTCAGATGCGCTCGATGACGGTCGCCGTGGCCATGCCGGCTGCCGCACACAGGGTGATCAGCGCGCGCTTGCCGCCGCGCCGCTCCAGTTCGTCCAGGGCCGTGCCCACCAGCATGGCGCCGGTCGCGCCCAGGGGGTGGCCGAGGGCGATGGAGCCGCCGTTGACGTTGACCCGCTCGTGACCGACTCCGGTCTCGCGCATGAAGCGCAGCACCACCGAAGCGAAGGCCTCGTTCACCTCGAACAGGTCGATGTCGTCGAAGCCCAGTCCCAGTCGCTGCAGCAACTTGGCGCTGCAGGGTGCGGGACCAGTGAGCATGATGGTCGGTTCGCTGCCGATGGACTGGAAGCCGAGCACCCGGCCACGCGGCTGCAGGCCGTTGCGCCGGCCGAACTCGCGGCTGCCGATGAGCACCGCGCTGGCGCCGTCGACGATGCCCGAGGAGTTGCCGCCGGTGTGCACGTGGCGGATCTGCTCCACCTGCGGATAGCGCTGCAGGGCCAGGGCGTCGTAACCGGACTCGCCCATCGCGGTGAAGGCGGCCTTCAGCCGCGCCAGGTCCTCCAGGCGGGTGCCGGGGCGCATGTACTCGTCATGGGCCAGCACCACCTCGCCGATCACATCGCGCACCGGCACAACCGAGTTGGCGAAGTAGCCTTCGTTCCAGGCATGGGCGGCGCGGCGCTGGCTTTCCACGGCGAAAGCGTCGACGTCCTCGCGGCTGTAGCCGTCGAGGGTGGCGATCAGGTCGGCGCCTACCCCCTGCGGGGTGTAGTAAGACTTCCAGTTGGTCTGCGGGTCCGCGTACCAGGGACCGCCGTCGCCGCCCATGGGGGTGCGCGACATCGACTCCACACCGCCGGCGACGATGGCGTCGGCCTGGCCGCTGGAAACCAGTGCGGCGCCCAGGTTGACCGCCTCCAGTGCCGAGGCGCAGAACCGGTTGATCTGCTGCCCGGGCACGCCCTCGGCGTAGTCGGCGACGATCGCCGCCAGGCGCCCGAGGTTGGCGCCCTGCTCACCGATGGGTGCGACGCAGCCCAGGATGACGTCGTCCACCTGGGCAGTGTCCAGGCGGTTGCGCTCGCGCAGCGCCATCAGCGTCTGCGCAGCCAGTTGCACGGGGGTGATTTGAGCCAGGGCTCCATCCATCCGTCCCTTGCCACGGGGCGTGCGGACGTGGTCGTAGAGGTATGCGTCTGTCACCGTCGACTCCGTTCCAATGCGTGAATGGGCCTCCCCACGGGAGGCTGACGGTTCGCATGCTAGCGTCGGCCAACGCGCGCGCCTTCGTCGCTTCCGACGATTCCGCCATCGGCCGGCGAGGCGCCCAGCGGTGACTTGCAAATACCGATTGCGAGCCATAATCTAACGTCGTTAGTTAATTCCTCGAACCAGTAGAACAACAATCAGAAGGAACCCACGATGAGCACCGAAACCCCGATTCGCTACCAGCAGCTGGGCGACCTGACCGCCAGCCAGATCGAGGCCATCCGCGCCATCCCCTCCCATGACGAAGCCGCCTGCGAGGCCATCCGCGCCACCCGCCCGGTGGCCATGTTCCTCGACGACGACGTCTTCCAGCGCGAGCAGAGCCAAGTGTTCCGCCGCCTGCCGGTGGCCATCACCCCCTCGGCCATGGTGCCCGACACCGGTAGCCTGCTGCCCCACGACGCCTACGGGGTGCCGCTGATCGTCTCGCGCGACCAGCATGGCAAGGTCCATGTGTTCATCAACGCCTGCATGCACAAGGGCTCGACGCTGGTGACCGGCTGCGAGGCGCAGAAAGGCGCGCGCATCACCTGCCCCTACCACGCCTGGTCCTGGCGCCTGGACGGTAGCCTGGCCGGGGTCGCCCGTGGCGAGACCTTCGACTGCCTGGACAAGCAGAAGCGCAACCTGGTGGAACTGCCCAGCAAGGAGGCCGGCGGTATCGTCTGGGCCATCCTCGACCGCGACGCCGAAGCTGACTTCAGCCTGATCGACGACGCGATCGTCGCCGACCTCGACGCCCTGCAACTGGGCCAGCAGCATCTCTACGGGCACAAGCAGTTCGACCTCGACTCCAACTGGAAGCAGGTCATCGAACCGTTCCTCGAGGGCTACCACGTGCAACGCCTGCACGCCAACTCGGTGGGCCCGCTGTTCGCCGACGTGCCGACAGTGGTCACACGCATCGGCGATCACATCCGCCAGGTATCCGGCAAGGTGGAGTTCGCCCCCGGCGGCCTGGAGAATGAGAAGAACATCCACAAGACCATCACCCACGCCTACCTGCTGTTCCCCAACACCGTGATCATCACCAGCCCCTACTACATGAGCGTGATGATCGTGGTGCCGGTGGCGGCCGGGAAAACCCGGGTGATGTACCACATGCTCACCCTGAACAAGCCGGACAACCCCAAGTCCGAGGCGCTCTACAAGACTTCCTACGAAACCGTTCTCGGGGTCTTCGGCAACGAGGACTTCGTCGCCGCCGAGTACTGCTACAAGGGCCTGCGAACCGGCGCGTTGGACGAGATCGACGTCGTCTACTCGGGCCTGGAGCACTGCATCCTGATGCAGTACGAGACCCTGGAAAAGCACATGAACTGAGGCATCCGCGCGGCACCCGCCGCGCATTGCCCATTCGCACTTCGGCAAGGGGGCCCAATGATCAACAACAAGACCTCTGCCATCCGCCCACTGCAGACGGATGTAACCAATCTCGCGACCTTTCGCGCCCACTCACGCGGGGACCAGCCCTGCGTGCTCCCCCGCGAACAACTGCTGGAACGCTTCAACCAGGTTCCACGCACGCTGACGCTGGTCCACGCGCCAATGGGCTACGGCAAGACCACCCTGCTCCGGCAGTTCTTCGCCGCGCGCCGGGAACGCCGCGAGTGCCACTGGCTGACATTGTCCGAACACGACAACGACATCGAGCACTTCGCTCGCCGCCTGGATCAGGTGTTCGCTCGCGAGCCGGCCGAAGACGTCGGCCACAACCCCGTCGAGCGTCTGGAAAGCGTGCTGCTGGCGACGCCCTTCTGCCTGTTCCTCGACGAGTTCGAGGTGATAGTCAACGAGGGCGTGCTCAGCTTCATGCGCGAGCTGCTCAAGCGCCTGGGCAGCGACAGCGAAATCGTCATCGGTTCGCGCAGCATCCCGGCCATCGGCGTGCCACGGCTGCGCGCCAAGGGCGCGGTGCTGGAGATCACCGCGCACCAGCTCAGCTTCAGCCCCGAGGAAACCCGTCGGCTGCTGCGCGAACGCGCCGGAAATTGTCTCAACGACCAGCAGCTGGCCTTGTTGCAGCGCCGCAGCGGCGGCTGGGCGGCCTTCCTCGGGCTGTTCAGCGGCACCCTCGACGGCCCGTTGAGCGACGAGCAGCTTCGGCAGCGCATCGGCGCCGGCGGCGCCTCCATGGGCGAGCTGGTCTCGCGTCATGTGCTCGACGGCCTGACTGCCGAGGTAAAGCAGTTCCTCGCCGATTCGAGCAACCTCGGCGAGTTCGATGCCGAGCTCTGCGACCATGCCCTGGGGCGCCATGACAGCCGCGAGCGTATCGCCTACCTGGAGCGCCACCAGTTGTTCATCAGCCGGGTCGACCCGGGCCGCGAACGCTACCGCTATCACGGCCTGTTCGCCGACATCCTCAAGGGCGGCACCGGCGCCGAACGTCACCGCGACATCCACCGCCGCGCGGCGCAGTGGTACGCGCTGCACGGCCAGCCGGTGGCCGCGGTGAACCACTTCCTGCAGGCCGGCTGCGCCGAGCAGGCCCTGCGCCTGATCGAGCAGATATCCCCGGACCTGCTGGCCCAGGGCCGTTCGCGCCTGCTGCTGCGCTGGTTCGACCAGCTACCGGCGGACAGCGTGCGCGGCCACCGCACCCTCAGCCTGACCCTGGGCTGGGCCCTGGGCCTGGGTCGCCGCCACAGCGAGGTGCAGCAGCGCCTCGGCGCCCTGTCCCTGGAGGCCGAGCTGGCCCCGGCGCAGCGCCGCGAGTGCCAGTCCATCCGCGCGGTAAGCCTGGCCATGGTCGACCGCACCCACGAAAGCCTGGCGCTGCTCGATGGCGAGCGCGACTTGCTGGAAGAAGCCCACCCCCTGCATCAGCAGGTGATGCTGCACATCATCATCTACGGCCAGATCGCCGCCAACGACTTCGCCGCGGCCCGTCGTGCACTGGCCCAGTCCCTGACCGTCGTCGTCGGTGGAGGTGGTCCGCGAGGCAGTTTCACTCACCTCATGGCCAACAGCTTCAGCGCCGCCATCGACCTGATCCAGGGCCGCCTGAGCACCGCCCTTGGCCAGCTGTCCCCGGACTACGCCCCGGGGCCACCGCCGCATCCGCTGTACCGCACCGGCGGGCGCAGCCTCAACGACGTGACGCTGGCCATCGCCCTCTACGAGCGCAACGAGTTGGGTCGCAGCCAGCAGCTGCTGAGCGAGATCCTGCCGCTGATCGCCGAGAACGGTACCCCCGACCAGTTGATCTACGCCCACCTGCTGATGGCGCGCATTCACCTGCTGCGCCAGGAGCCGAACCTGGCCAACGAGTACCTGGACGAACTGGACGCCTTGAGCTGCGTGCACGACATCCCGCGGCTTGGCAACAGCGCCTGGCTGGGCCGCGCCTGGATGGCCTGGAAACAGGGCGACATGGCTGGCGCCAACTATGCCTATCGGCGCGCCACGGCGCAGTCCGGGCAACAGGGCGCCGGCCAGTTGGTGGCCCACCAGCACGAGGCGGACTGGCCGGCACTGATGCAGTTCCGCCTCGCCGTCGAGGGCCGCCCCGGTCCGTCCACACTGGACGAACTGGAGAAGGCCATCGCCGTAGCCCGCCAGGATGGCCGGGTACGCCGTTGCCTGGAGCTGCAGATCCTCCTGGCGCGTGCCCATCTGAACCTGGACCAGAATGACGAGCGTGCCCTGGAACTGCTGGCCGCACCGCTGCGCCATGCCATCGACCAGGGTTATAGTCGCCTGTTCCTCGACGAAGGGTCGGACATCTGTCGCCTGGCCCTGCGCTGGTGCGAGACCAACCGCGCACTGTTGCGCAACGACAGCGGCCACGATCCACTGCTGGAGCGCTTCATGGCGCAGCTCGGCCAGGCCCTGGCCAGTGACACCAGGCAGTCCCAGGAAAGCGTCGTCCTCTCGCCGCGTGAAATTGAGGTGCTGGCGTTGCTGGAAACCGGCATGCGCAACAACGAGATGGCCGAGAAGCTGTTCGTCTCGGAAACCACCGTGCGCACCCACCTGCGCAGCATCAATGCCAAGCTCGGCGCGCGTAGCCGCACCGAAGCGGTATCGCTGGCCCGGCACATGCAGTTGATCTGAACGACGAAGGGCGCTGCGCGAACGCAGCGCCCTTCCCGTTGGCGCAGAAAAGCCGGCGCATCAGCGCCGGCGGTCATCCAGGCCGAGCTTGCGGCCGATGATTTCCTTCATGATCTCGCTGGTGCCGGCAAAGATCCGCGTGATGCGGGCATCGCGATACATGCGACAGATACGGTATTCCTCCATATAGCCGGCACCGCCGAACAGTTGCAGGCATTCATCGATCACCTTGCCTTCCAGCTCCGAGGTCAGCAGCTTGATCTGCGCCGCCACCTCGCCGCTCAGCTCGCGGCGGTTGTGCAGCAGCACGCACTGGTCAAGGAACGTTTGCACGCTGTCCAGCTGCGAGCGCAGCTCGGCCATCTTGAAGCGCGAGTTCTGGAAGCTGCCGATGGTGGTGCCGAAAGCGCTGCGCTCCTGTATGTACTCCATTGTCAGGTCGAAGGCGGTCTGCGCGCTGGCCAGCGACAGCACCGAGCCGGTCAGGCGTTCCTCGGCCAGGCCCTGCATCATGTAGCTGAAGCCCTTGGTCGCGTCGCCCAGCACGTTGGCCTTGGGCACTTTCACGTCCTGGAAGAACAGCTCCGCCGTGTCCTGGGCGTCCAGGCCCATCTTGTGCAGCTTCTGCCCACGGCTGAAGCCGGGCATGCCCTCCTCCACCAGGAACAGGCCGATGCCGTAGCGCGAGTCCGGCACGGTACGCGCCGCCACCAGCACCACGTCGGCGATCAGGCCGTTGGAGATATAGGTCTTGGAACCGTTGAGCAGCCAGTGGTCGCCCTTGTCCTCCGCGCGCATCTTCATGCCGGCCAGGTCTGAACCGGCCCCCGGCTCGGTCATCGCCACCGCGAGGATGGTTTCGCCGCTGATGCAGCCGGGCAGGAAGCGCGCCTTCTGCTCGGGACTGCCGAAATGACCGATGTAGGGCGCCACCAGGCGCGAATGCAGCTGCATGTAGAAACCGACCTCACCATGGCGGACGTTCTCCTCATAGAGGATCTGGTCGTAGCGGAAGTCGTCGATGCCCAGGCCACCGTACTCCTCCGGCGCCCACATCAGCAGGTAGCCTTGCGCGCCAAGGTCGCGCCAGGCCTGCCGGTCTACCCGCCCGGCCTTGCGCCAGGCCTCGGCGCGCGGGGCGATTTCGCCCTGCACGTAGCGCCGCACGCTGTCCCGGAATTGTTCATGCTCGGCGTCGAAAATCATCCGCGGCATCATGCTGACCATCTCCTCGATCTTGTGTTTGTGTTCAGGGCGGGGCGCATCAGTACTGCGAGGCCGGCATGTGCACCACCATGCCGTCCATCTCCGCGTTCACCACCACCTGGCAGCCCAGGCGGCTGGTGGCGTGCGGTTCAGCCACGCAGTCCAGCATCTCGCGCTCGATGCGGCTGGGCGCTTCCAGTCGCGCGTAGTCTTTCTCGTCCAGGTAGCAGTGGCAGGTCGCGCAGCTGCAAGAACCGCCGCACTCACCCAGGATTCCGTCGATGCCGTTGGCCAGCGCCACCTGCATCAGGTTGCTGCCCGTCGCGGCCTCCACCTCGTAGGCGGAGCCGTCGTGGGCGACAAAAGTAATCAGCGGCATAGGGGGCCTCTCAATTGAAACAGGCTTGGAAATCGACCGATTCGTCGGCCAGCAGGCGCGGATCGGCCGTGCGGCCTTCGGCCAGGAAGCGTTTGCTGAAGGTGAACTCCTTCGGTCGGTTCACCGCGTCCACCGCCAGCAGGCGATCGCCGTGGAAGTAGAAGGCCGAGAAACTGCGGCCCTGGTGGTGATCGCCACGGATCACCACGCGGTCGTAGCCCGCCGAGAGCCCGGCGATCTGCAGCTTGAGGTCGTACTGGTCCGACCAGAACCAGGGCAGTGCCCGGTAGGCCGCCGGTTTACCGCAGATGGATTGAGCCGCAACCCGCGCCTGGTCGGTGGCGTTCTGCACCGACTCCAGACGCAGCCAGGCGTCGTAGATGGGGTTGTGATGACGGGTGCAGTCGCCCACGGCGTACACGTCGGGGCAGGCCGTGCGAGCCTGCTCGTCGACGACGATGCCGTTGTCGCAGTCCAGGCCCAGTTGTCGTGCCAGTTCGACATTGGGCAGCACGCCGATTCCCACGACCACCAGATCGGCGGGCAGCCGCCGGCCGTCGGCGAGCAGCACGGCCTCCACACGTCCTTCGCCGGTGATGCACTCGAGAGCGGCGTCCAGGATGATCTCCACGCCCTCCTCGCGATGCACACGGCTATAAAACTCGGATACCTCAGGCGCCGTGACGCGCTGCAGGACACGCGACTGCGCCTCCAGCACGGTCACCTGCATGCCCTGCTTGCGCAGCGAAGCCGCCGTTTCCAGGCCGATGTAGCCAGCACCGATGATCACCGCGCGTCCCTGCGGACGCATGAACTCGCGCAGTTTCAGTACGTCGTCTCGGGTACGCAGATAGCAAACGCCGGGCAGCTCGGCACCGGGCAGCGCCAGGCGGCGCACGTCGGCGCCGGTGGCCAGGATCAGTTGGGTGTAGTCCAGGCGCTCGCCGTTGTCGCAGAGCAGGCTGCGGGTCGGCGCATCCACCTCGGTAACACGGGTGCCGAGGCGCACCTCGATGTTCTGCCGCTCGTAGAACTCGGCCGGGCGGATCAGCAGCTCCTCGTCACCTTTGTCGGCACAAAGGAAGGCCTTGGACAGTGGTGGCCGGTGATACGGCAGCAGCCCCTCCGCCGAGACTAGCGTGACGGCCCCGGTGTAGCCTTCCTGGCGCAGGCTGGCTGCGGCCTGGGCGCCGGCGTGGCTGCCGCCGACGATGATGCAGTGGGGTGGGTTCAACATGATGATGTCCTCCAGTCGCAGCCGGTTACAGGTCGTCGCGGCCGAACAGCGCCGAGCTCACGGTCGGAGCTCCAGGGCCGCCGGCCATCAGGCAGATCTTCGCGTCGGGCACCGGGTTGGCCGACTCGCCGCGTAGCACCCGCACCGACTCGATGGCCATGCCGATGCCGTGGACGAAGCCGTGGGCGAAGTTGCCGCCAGCGGTGTTCACCGGCAGCCGGCCGCTCGGCGCGATCAGGTTGTCGAAGCGGATGAACTCGGCGACGTTCTCGTAGCTGCAGAAGCCGTGGTCGATCAACGAGGCCACGCCTTGGGCGCTGAAGTTCTCGTACAGCTGCACCACGTCAACGTCGGCCGGCGTTACCCCGGTCTGCTCCCAGAGGCGCCGGGCGATGGGTCGGAAACCGGCCGAGGCGTAATCCAGGTCGTTCTCGCAAAGATCGCCCCAGCCCTTGGCCGTGCCGTTGGCCACGCCGAGCAGGCGTACCGGCGCCTTGCGCAGGTCGCGGGCGCGCTCGCTGGAAACCAGCAGCAGCGCACCTGCGCCGTCGTTCTCACGCGAGCAATCGAACAGCCGGAACGGTTCGGCGATCCAGCGCCCGTGACGATAGGCGTCGAGGTCGAGGGGCTGGCCGAAGGCTGTCGCCTCGGGGTTGCGCGAGCCGTGGTAATAGGAGGCACGCACCAACTCCTCCGCCACTGACTGCGGCACCTTGTGGTGCTCGTACAGACGCTGAGCGCGCAGGGCACAGATCTGCGCCGGCGACACCAACCCCGCACCGACAAGATGGTCGTTGAGGTGGTGGCGCATCACTGCCGCCGACATGCGGCCGCTGTTGTTCTGCACCAGGGCGCGGAATACCACCACAGCCGTCGCCTGGCCTGTGGAGATAGCCGAGGCGGCAAGGCCGAAAGCGCCGGCGATACCACCGCCGCCGCCACCCCACATCTGCGCGTTGAGGCGCAACTCGCGAGTGCCCAGGTCGGACATCAGGCGTACCGGCTCATTCTTGTCGTCGCCGTAGGAAACGAAGCCATCGATCAGCGCCGGGTCGAAGCCGGCGTCCTCGCAAGCGTCCACAATCGCGTGCACCAGCACGCCCTGTTCCGGCAGCGGCGCCTTGCCACGCTTGTACTGGCGCAGGCCCACGCCTGCCACGGATACCGCTCCCATCAGGTTCGGGCTGGTCATCTCAACGGCCCTCCCCTACGGCGAGAGTCGAATGATCGGGGCTCCAGCGCAGCGACAGCAGCGGCTCGCCCTCGAATTCATCCGCGCGCGGCCGGGCGCTGACCCGCTGACCAATGGCCGGTTCCAGGTCAGAGGTATCCAGGGTGCCGAGCAGGCGCTTGCCACCAGCGCCATCCAGTTCCACCACGACGCTGACGTAGGGCACCGGAAGGTCGCGCGGAGCACCGAAGTCGTACCAGGAGCGGGTCCAGCTGTAGATGCGGCCGCGCGGTTCCACTTCGTGCCAGCTCTGCTCCCAGCTGCCGCATTCGCCACAGCGCCAGACCGCCGGCCAGTTCCAGTGTCCGCAGCCGTCGCAACGCTGCATTTTCAATTTTCCCTGGGCGAGCGCGGCCCAGTATTCGCCATCGGCGCCTATGCCTTTCACTTTGTGACTCCTGATTCCCGTTATGGCTCGAGGCCGTTCTTGTTCTGCGGATTCGGACGCGGCTCAGAGACCCAGGACGGTCTTGGCCAGGATGTTGCGTTGGATCTCGTTGGCGCCGGCGTAGATGGTCCCGGCGCGTTCGTTGAAGTAGCGCAGTGGCGCCAGGGCTGCCGTGCGTTCGCCGAGGAAGGTGGCGCCAGCGTGGGGCCGCAACACCGGACCACCGGGTCGCCCGGCCTGGGGCTGGAAGGCCGCGCCGTAGTGCCCCGCGACCTCCAGGCCCAGTTCGGTGACCGCCTGCTGCAGTTCTGTACCGAGGATCTTCATCACCGAGGCAGCGGCCCCGGGCGAGCCGCCGAGGGACAGCGTGGAGAGGGTCTCCAGCTCGTACAGCTCCAGGGCGTTGACCTGACACTCGACATCGGCCAGGCGAGCCGAGAACAGCGGGTCATCCACCAGGTAGCCGCCGCGGTCGGCCGGCGCGCTGCGCGCGAACTCGCGCAGCTCGTCGAGTCGCACCAGCATCTGCGGCGCATAGGCGGCACCGCCGCGCTCGAACTCCAGCAGGTACTTGGCTACCGTCCAGCCATCGCCAATGCGGCCGACCACATTGGCCTTTGGCACTCGCACGTCGCTGAAGTGGATTTCGTTCTGGATGTGCTCGCCGGTGAGGGAAACTATCGGCCGCACCTCAACGCCAGGACTGTGCATGTCGATCAACAGGAAGGTGATGCCTTTCTGCGGCTTGTCTTCGCGCGAAGTGCGCACCAGGCAGAACACCCAGTTGGCCACGTGGGCGTGGGTGCTCCACAGCTTAGTGCCGTTGCACACCAGCTCTTCGCCCTCCTCTGCCGCCGACATGCTCAGGGCCGCCAGGTCCGAGCCGGCTTCCGCCTCGGAGTAGCCCTGGCACCAGAAGTGCTCGCCGCTGAGCATGCGCGGCAGGAAGAAGGCCTTCTGCTCTGGCGTGCCGAAGGCGATCAGCGCCGGCGCGCACATCTGGATGCCCATCGGTGAAACCGGCGGTGCCCCGGCGTAGGCCTTCTCCTGAGCGAAGATGTAATGCTGCGCCACGCTCCAGTCGCAGCCGCCGTGCTCCACCGGCCAGGCCGGCGCCAGCCAGCCGCGTTCGAGCAGCTTGCGCTGCCAGCGCAGGCAGAGCTCATGATCGCCATAGACACTGGTCATCCAGCGCCCCGCTGCGCACAGCTCATCATCGAGCTCGCTGGCGAAGAAGTCCTGGACCTCGCGGCGGAAGGCCGCTTCCTGTTCACTCCATTGGATATTCATGGCCCGACCTCCACTCAGTTCGAGGTCCAGCGCGGCTTGCGCTTCTCGGCGAAGGCGCGCGGCCCTTCCAGCACATCCGCCGAGCGGAACAGCGCGCGGGTCGCCGGGTAACCACCCTGGGCCTGATAGGCCTGCTCCAGCGAAGGCTCTTCCAGGCCGCAGCGAACCGCTTCCTTGGAAGCGCGGATGGACATCGGGCTGCACGCGACTATCTGCTCGGCCCAGTGCAGCGCCGCATCCAGCAGCTCCGCCGGCGCCACGACCTGGTTGACCAGCCCCAGCGCCAGCGCCTCATCGGCCTTCACCGTGCGCCCGGTGAGAATCATCCCCATGGCCTGCTTCAGACCAACTTGTTCCGGAAGGCGCAGCAGGCCGCCGGCCAGGGCTGCGAGGCCGACCTTGGGTTCCGGCAAGGCGAACGAGGCATTCTCGGAGGCGACAATGAGGTCACAGGCCAGGGCGATCTCGAAACCGCCGCCCATGGCCACGCCATTCACGGCGGCGATCACCGGCTTGTTCAGGTCGAAGCGCGCGGTCAGGCCGGCGAAGCCGGTTACCGGCACCTCCACACGCTCGCCCCGGGCCATGACGCTGGCGGTGTACTTCAGGTCGTTACCGGAGGAGAAGGCGCGCTCCCCCGCCCCGGTGATGATCGCCACCCACTGCTCTGGATCACGGGCGAAATCGTCGAAGATCTGCGCCAGCTCGGCGTTCGCATCCCGGTGCAGGGCATTCATCTGCTCCGGGCGGTCGATGGTCACCACGGTGATGTGATCGCGGCGCTCAACGCGGGCGTAGCGGTAGGCAGCTGGTTCAGCAGTCTCACGCAGACGCCAGCGGGGCTTGCCGAACACGTCGGTATAGACGAAGCCTTGTGTGCCCACGGCGTTGCGCTCCAGCGACAGCAACAGCGCCATGACTTCTTCATCTTCCGGACAGACCCGCGCAATGGTCCGTGCGCCCTTGGGTGTACGCAGCACCAGCACGCCCTGTTGCGGCTGGCCATCGCGGGCATGCAGTACGGTGTAAGTCTCGATCTGCGCCGGTCCGCTGTAGTCCTCCAGCAACGCCGGCACCACGCCCTGCTGTACATCCACCAACTGCTGCAGGGATGCCGTGGGCGATAGCGGATATTCCGCCGGACGCCGCCCAAGCACCAGGCTCTGGTGCTTGGTGACGAAGCCACCCTGACCGTACAGCAGGCCACGGCCATCGGGCAGCTCGCGCAAGGCCCGGACCATGCTGCAGGCGGCATGCCCCATGTAGTTGTTCAGCGGGCCACCGAAGAAGCTCAGGCCACCGCATACCGTCGGTTCCAGAGGGCCGTCGGGATCCAGGCCGAGGTTGGCCAGCGCCATCTTCGGCACCACCGGGAAGCAACTGTAGAGCTCCAGCCTGTCGAAGGCTGCCGCACGCCCGCCAACCAGATCGACCGCTGCGTCTAGCACCGCCTCCTGGGCAGTACTGCGGGAATAGTCGGCACGGTCGAGGAAGTCATCCGGTTCGCTGGCGTTGGCACCACCCCAGACATAGATCAGTTGCTCTTCCGGCACACCCAGCTCGCGGGCGCGGGCCAGGCTTGTGACGAGAATCGCCGAGGCCTGGTTGACGTTGGGATTGGCCACCATCCACTTCGAATAGGGCCAGCAGATCAGGCGGTTCTCCTCGCCTGGCTCGGCGATGGCCGCCGCCGACGGCGCCTGGCCGAGCCAGGCATTAGGATTGTTCGCGGCGACCTGCGCATAGCGCGCCCAAAGCCGCGCCGACATCTCGCGGCCCTGGGCCGGTGCGATGCCCTGGCGCGCCTGCCAGGCCATCTCGTACAGCGGGTACATCTGCGCCGGCTCGCGGATGCCAAGCGCCCTGGCCAACGGCCGGGTGGCGATGGAGTCATTGGCGAAGCGGCAGGCGTTGTCCTTGTCTGCCATCGGCGTCCAGTCCAGGCGAATGCCCTGCTTGCGCGCCTTGCCAATCGAGCTCATGGCTTCACCGCCAACGATCAGCACGCACTGGGTCTGACCCGAGGCGATACACAGCGCAGCCTCATGCAGCAAGCGCACCGGTGTCTCGCCACCCATGGAGGCGTTCACCCGCCGGGACGGATTCATTCCCAGGCGCTGGCAGAGGCTGGCGGCCGGGTCCTGGTAACGCCAACTGACGAACCCCACTACGTCCAGGGACTCCACCTGCGCCAGCAGTTCGACGCCGGCGTCGCGCTCAGCTGCGCGCGCGGCGTGCTCCATGAGCGCCAGGGGTTCCAGGGCTTGTTGCAGCTCGGCGGGACGATCGACGTGTTCGCCGACGCCAATGATCACCGCGGTGGTAGCAGGATTGAGCATCTGCAGTTCCTCAAGGCAATGGGCCGGGCCCTTGTTGTTGTTCTGTGCCGAGCGCTCCGTAAGGGGAGTGACGCCAGGTGCAATTAATCTAACCGCAATAGATTTAATTTGAAAAGCCCCTGGCCATGACAAGCTGCAAGCTCACCTGAAAAAGGACAAACAGGTGATTGACGCTGATTTTTTATCTAACTACCGTAGTTAAATAATTCGATTTCCCCGCCCGCCGGATCGCCAAGGTCCCGGTGGACCCACAACAACAAGAGCCCTAGAAGGAGTCACCATGCCTCTCGCCCTTGCCGCGCAGATGACCATAGGCGCAGAACCCGTCACCACCGAACGCCTGCTGGAAGTGATCAACCCCGCTACCGCCGAGGTCATCGGCCACGCTCCCGACGCAGGGCAGGCAGAGCTGGACCAGGCCGTGGCCTGCGCCCGCAAGGCCTTCCCGGCGTGGAAGGCCACCACCCACGAACAACGCAGCAAGTTGCTTCAGCAGTTCGCCCAGCGCATGGTCGAGCATGCCGACGAGTTGGCCGAGCTGTTCACCCTGGAACATGGCCGCCCGCTGGCCATGGCCAAGGAGGAAATCCTCGGCGCTGCCTTCTGGATTCGCGGCATCGCCCAACTGGAACTGCCGGTGGAAGTGGTCGAGGAAACCGACGCCCGCCGTGTCGAGGTGCACCATGAGCCGCTGGGTGTGGTCTGCGCCCTGGTGCCGTGGAACTTCCCAATCCTCCTGGCCGCCTGGAAGATCTCCCACGCCCTGGCCACGGGCAATACCATGGTGCTCAAACCCTCGCCCTTCACCCCGCTGACCACCCTGCGCCTCGGTGAGCTGACCCGAGATATCTTCCCCGCCGGGGTACTCAACATCATCAGCGGCGGCGACCACCTGGGCCCGCTGATGACCAGCCACAAGGGCTTCGCCAAGATTTCCTTCACCGGCTCCACCGCTACCGGCAAACGCATCATGGAATCCGCAGCCAAGGACCTGAAGCGCATCACCCTGGAACTGGGTGGCAACGACGCCGCCATCGTGCTTCCCGATGTGGACGTCGACGAGGTGGCGCTGAAGCTGTTCATGGGCGCCTTCTTCAACAGCGGCCAGGTCTGCGTGGCCTGCAAGCGCCTGTACATCCACGAGTCCATTTACGAGCGCCTGCGCGACAAGCTGCACCAGCTGGCGCAGACCTTGCCGATCGGCGACGGCATGCAACCGGGCATGCTGTTCGGCCCGATCCAGAACCTGCCGCAGTACCGCCGCGTGCTGCAGCTGCGCGATGAGGCGCGCGACGCAGGCCTGGTCCTGCTGGAGGGCGCTGCTGTGCCTGAGCGCGGCTACTTCATGCCGCTGACCCTGGTGGACAACCCACCGGAGGACTCCCGCGTGGTCGCCGAAGAGGCCTTCGGCCCGATCCTGCCGCTACTGCGTTTCAGCGACATCGACGAGGTGATCGACCGAGCCAACGCCAGCGACTACGGCCTGGCCGGCGCCGTGTGGAGCAAGGACGTGGCCAAGGCACTGGAGATCGCCAAGCGCCTCGAGACCGGCACCGTGTGGATCAACCAGAACCTGGAGTCCTCGCCGCTGGTGCCACTGGGCGGCCACAAGCAGTCCGGCATCGGCGTAGAGAACGGCGTCGCCGGGCTCATGGAGTTCACCCAGCCGAAGTCGATCTTCGTTCCCAAGTCCGCCTGATCCCTCACCCTGCGGCTGCGACCCTCCGGGTTCGCGGCCGCTTCCGCAAAACGGAGACAAACAAATGAACGACGCATCCTTGAATGCGGGCGTGTCCCTGCGCGTGGATCTGTCCGACCGACTTGCCCTCGTAACCGGCGCAGGCAGTGGCCTGGGCCGGCGCTTCGCCATCGTGCTGGCCATGGCCGGTGCTCGCGTGATCCTCTGCGGTCGACGCCGTGAGCGCCTGGTGCAGGTGGCCGAGGAAATCACCGCAGCCGGTGGCCAGGCCCTGGTCGAATGCCTTGACCTACGTAACGCCGCTGCACTGCCGGCGTGCATCCAGGAGATGACCCGAACCCACGGCACCATCGACATCCTGGTCAACAACGCGGGTATCGGGCGGACTGGTGCAGCGCTGGATACTCAGTTGGAGGAGATGGATGAACTCTTCGCCACCAATCTGCGCGCACCCTACATTCTCGCCACCGAGGTGGCCCGGCAACTGATCGCCTCCGGCCGCCCTGGGCGCATCGTCAACATTGCCTCGGTCGGTGCCCTGCACTACAGCAGCGGCATGGGTGCGGCGTTCTACTGCTCACTGAAGGCTGCGGTTATCCGCATGAGCGAAGCCCTGTCACTGGAGTGGGCGAAGCACGGCATCAACGTAAACGCCATTGCCCCGGGGTTGTTCGAAACCGAGATGACCGAAGAGAGCCTGGCACGCTTCCGCGAACGCATGGTCGAGCGCTTGCCGCGCAAACGCGCGGGCCTGCCGGAGCAACTGGACAGCACCCTGCTCTACCTCGTGTCACCGGCCTCCGAGTTCGTCACCGGCATTTGCCTGCGCGTCGATGACGCCCAGTACCCGCGCTGAAACTGGAGCCCCGTGACCAGCCATTTGCCAGTTTTGAAATTCTTCGAATCGCGGCGCCTGAAACTCCACTACGTCGAATGGGGAGAGCCCAATGCACCACCGCTGCCGGTGCATGGTGGGCTCGACCACTGCCGAAACTGGGATTGAATCGCCGCGGACCTCTCCGCCGACTGGCGCATCATTGCACCGGACCTTCGGAGGCATGGCAAAAGAAGGAGTGCCGTGCAAGAAGTGTAGAAACTCTCGGAGAGCAGCGAAGTAACGGTCACGGTGCAACCCCGCCCAAGTTCAAGGACGATTCAGGTTGTCGCCTTCATCGCTCTGGCCCGTGAACTCGGGTCAGGGAGCTAACCAATACCGAGGACCAGATTCGATCTCATCAGGTACGCGATGCCGAAATGCGCAAACCGTGCGTACCTCACTTCGTACCGGTAGTGGCGCGGACCCTTCAGTTGATCCGTCTCGCCTGCTTCTCCAAGCGTATTTCCTTGGTTGCCACGACTGCTAAGCACGGCGGTTATGGGAGCTCTGACCAAGCTCCGCGGTATCTGTTGAAATAGCGGCCTCATTGCCTGCACATCTCAGCCGTGACCACTGGGCAGGGCTGGAGCACCCACCGTCAGGCCGGCACCTATAGTGAAAATGTGACCATTGCAACGGCGCTTCTCACAGCAGGAGGGCAGCAATGAACGCAGCAAAATGCCTGGTATTGATCATGGCCGCTGTCGGCCTTTGCGGATGCGCAAGCCCAGCCAACGATGCGAAGAAAGAGATCGTCTCAGTCAAATTGAACGCCACACCGAGGAACGCAGGGGAAATCGCTTGGGCAACGCTCGCACCTCTGGGAGATGAAACGGACATTTCTTTAAGGGTCGGTGGCGTGCCTTTCTACGTGATAAGACCCGTCCACCTTTACACCTTCATTTACCCTGGAACCTGTGCGAATCCGGGCGCCTCGCCGGCCTATGAGCTGAACAGGACCATAACTACCTACCGCCTCGTCCAGGGTGATGTCTGGCGATTGTCAAAGTCCGCTCCCGTGCCGCTCTCGACACTTCGCTCGGGCGACTACTCCATCGTACTTCGCACGGCGCCCGCAGACGGTGGCTACGATATTTTCTGTGGTGATATTCGGTAGCGCCCTGACAAGGCCTCATGCACCGGGACGCGAGAAGGCCCCATCCACAATGCCATTGTTTTTCCGAAATGGACTTACAGAGCTAAAACTTTTGAATATTAGCGCGATAGGAGAAAATTCGCTCCAAAGATTCGCAAGTCTCCGCGCTCGCCTTGCGCTTGCAATCTGTTGATTGAGCTCTTGTCGATGCCTGCAATGGCCCTTCCCTCGCGACAACTAAAGATCATCCATTCAGCTTGAACTGCAGTTGGACATATCGGCCCGACATCCACTAGGTGACGATCTCATGCTGATCCTCAACTGGTAATGGCTCTCTTTGAGTCGATTAGCGACCGTGTACCGAGACTGATCCATTGCACCCTCTGCAGCTTGCTGAGGGGCGTTTTCCAGGTCGTGAGCACCAGGGCCGGGGCGGCGAGAATCGGCCACAGCGTGACGAGCACGTAGGCAAGGGCAGGCACCAGCGGGGGCGCCGTCGACGGCGTGAAGCTCGGGTCTGGCCGAGTTGCAGGTAGGGCGGGAGCAAGGCGTCCATGGCAGCCCCCTTCGCTAGTGGTGGTGGGGGCGTGAGGGTGGGGCTACAGGTTGGCGCCGCGCGGGTCCTAGAAGCCTTCCAGGGCCTCGGTCAGGCGCTGGTGCAGTTCGCGGCGCTGGGCGCGGGTCAACGGCAGGTTCTCGGCGCCGAGGGCGCGGCGGATTGCCCGCAGCTCGTTGTGCAGGCGGAAGCTGACCAGCATGGTGCCGTCGGGCACGTCGGTGCGGGCGGCCATGGGTGACTCCTTCCCGGTTCGAGGGTGGGGTTGAGGTTAGAGGCAGTCGTTGTCCAGCGCCTGGCGCTGGGCGCGGGCACGCTGGGCGATGCCCTTGCGGGTGCGGCGGATGGTGACCCGTTCGACGATGTGCAGGATGCCGAACAGGGTGGCGAACACCAGGGCGAACGGCCAGACGATGGCCAGGGCGTAGGCCCACAGCACGGCGAAGTCGCCGTGGGGGGCGGCGGCCTGGATCAGGGCGTCGCCGATGTCGGAGAAGAGCTGGAGCAGGGTGTCCATGGGTGGACTCCTTCCCTGGGGCAGGGGGTGGGGGTTGGCGGGGGTTTCGGTGGGGCCGAATGGCCCGTTCATAGCCCGACTTGCTGGGTTTTTCGAGCAAGTACCGGGTGCGGAGGGGTCGCGCGCATGAACCCCCCTTTTCTACCGGGCTACCAAAATTTATTTTTTCGGGGTACTTGACTTCTGGCTTGGGGGTTGAGCTAGAAGTTGGTAGGTGGTAGCGGAGGGGGGTTCATGCGCGCAGACCGTTGGATATGGTAACTGGCTGATTTCCCTCGGGTTTTTTGTTGGTTTTGGAGGGCGGCCGTGTGGGGGAGTGCGCGGAGGTTCGTGTAAATCTATCTAACTAGTTGCACTAGTTCACTAGTTAGATAGATTTTGTGTAAAGTGCTCCGTTCATTATTTTTTACACTCCTACTTATCCACATTTTTGCCTATATAGTCTGGTAATAATTTTTTCTCTTATAAAAAATATTATTAACAAAACATACAGGCATATACGCAGCCACAGACGGGCTGCCGCCGGCCTGCCTGCCAGCGGTTCAAACGGCCCGTTCCTAGTTCGAGTGGGGTGACTTCGGCCTAGCCCTGGCGGACCAGGCCGTCGCGTTCATAGCTCAGGCCGTTGCGGCCTGCTTGTCCCGCTCCTGGGCCTGGATGCGGTAGACGGTGGCGATCCCGATGCCGAGATCGCGGGCGACCTGGGCGCGTTGCGCACCCTGCGCCAACATCAGCAGCACGGCCTCGCGCTTGCTCTCGCTGGTCGGCTTGCGGCCCTTGTACTTGCCCTTGTCCCGCGCCCGCTGAATCCCTTCGCGCTGCCGCTCCAGCATGATCTCGCGCTCGAACTGCGCGACCGCGCCGAAGATATTCAGCATCAGCTTGCCGGCCGGGGTCTCGGTGTCCAGGTCGGGCGACAGAATCTTCACCCGCACCTTTTTCGCGGTGAGCCCGGCGACGATCACCAGCAGGTCCGCCACCGAGCGGGCCAGCCGGTCGATCTTGGTCACCACGAAGGTGTCGCCCTCCCTGCAGTAGTCCAGGGCGGCCTGGAGCCGGGGCCGCTGGGCCACCGAGCTGACCTTCTCGCTGAAGATTTTCTCGCAGCCCACGCGCTCCAGCTCGCGCAGCTGCGCTTCGAGTCCCGCCTCCTGATCGGCGGTCGAGGTACGCGCGTACCCCACAAATTGGCCGGTTGGCATGGTTTCCTCCCACAGGGGTTATAGACGTTGTGATAGTAGCCTATCACAAGCCGAAAACGACTCTATTGGTACAGAGTACCGGACAGACCCCGACCTATCGGCAGGGCCTGCCCCAAAGCGAGTCGGTTACTTGCCGGCGCGGCGCAGCTGCTTGGCGTCGGCCTGGGTAATCCCTCGCTCCTACTGCACCTGGCGGCGACGGAAATGTGGTCGAGCTCATCCCCTTCCTGGGCGGCCACGACCAGTTGGGCATGAAACAGCTGTCCCGCCGAGTGATCTCCCCAATCGTTGCACCAGCCCTATTGGGAGGCTTCCTGGCAGGACAAATTAAAAAAAACCAGTAGGCAATTATCGAAAAACAAAACATGCAACCAGTCACGTAGATTTTATATACGCACCCGCAACGTTTAACCATATTAATCACGACAACTCTATAGATGGCATTGCGATATACAACACAAAAACTAAATATTTTCACACCAAGTACAAACCCAACTAACAAAGCACCCCATCCACAACTTTTACAAATAAGCTTTTACCGCCACCAACGACAAACCTCCTCTTCACCTCTACCTCACTTAAAATCCCATCGGTACTCTGTACAAGCTCATTCTAAAACCCTGAAAAATCCGCAATCAATAACAGAATCCAGCACCATTGCGCCACCACATCGGAACGCTGAATACAGCCACTCTCTTTTTTAAAGTCTTATTCCCCTCTTGCGCGACGAAAAATATATCTGTCAGTCGCACCTGCGATTAAAGTGATGCTGACTTGAAACGGCCGAATAGATACAGGCGGCGGTCGTCGATATGGACTCCTCACCACCCACCGTAGATATATTTTCTCATGGTGTGTGCCCACCTTTTTTTGTAATACAGCCCCAGGCGCAAGGGGTTCTAGAACAGGATGACAAGTTGGCGTCCCGCCACCTCCCCCTCCTCGGCTTTGCCTACACCGTCGAAGAGGCATCGAAGAAGGCACCAAATGGCGTGCAGGTTCTGCTGACACGTCGGCAGCACCTCTTCGCGGCTGTTGCCGCACCCCGAGCCTTATTCCAGCAGTAACGCTGTGCGGTCGGTGAACGTTACGCAACATAGCGTCTCTGCCGTGAATCTGGCCCCCCCAAAACGCTCATGCCCATGAGCCTTGCCGCGCACCAAACAAAGGAAAATGCGAATTATTTAAACACCTCTCACCCAGACTGGTCACCATGACTGGGTCAGCCGCGCGACGCGGTCGCTCAGCACCACTCCGCGCAATAACAAATCCAGTAAATCCGGGGCCTGCAGAGATTTTTTGGGCAGAAAATCAGGGTGTGATCTTTACTTAGATTGAAAGGTGATAGCCAACGTGAGGACTAGCAGCAAAGGGATATAGGCACATGGATATCAAGGACGAAGCCGCTGCAAAACCAACCTGGGCTAATGACGAAATCGTCTGCATGGAGATCGAGGCTGGCACCCTCAACCCCAGCAACCTCCGCAAGACCATCGAGTGGCACGGGACAAAGGAATGCGACTACCGCCTGTTCCGCCCTAAGTTCGACGAATACGGCCAGCGATATCCCAGATAGAACGGTCGTATGGCCTTAGAGCGCATTGCTGACTAGGAACGGCCATTCGATTCTCTGGCTGAATGGCATGACTAAGGAAGCAGATCAACACGACATGTCGTACAACTGCGCGCTGCCTGACAACTCCGAAAACCCCGGGTCTTAATAGCAGTTCTAGGCGGAAGTTCAGAAGCCAATTAGCCCTCCAATCGGATGATTAATTAAAAGTTACCGCTCCAATAAAGAAAGCGGCGCTCAAGTTCGATACCGACTTTATTTTTGCCCCCTCCTAACTACGCGCCCCAGCTTTTTGAGAAACCTCAGGACGCCTAATAAACATAGATAACAACCATTAAACATCCGCAATCGAAATAGCAATTTCCGCAGAAATCTTTGCACAACTAACCCTAGTAACAACTCGCTCTAACTAAGACCAGCCCCTGTAAAAATCACCAATTCATCTTGGGTGTGTTTAGGAGAAAGAAGAATGAGCAAAGCAGATCCCATCACCCCTATCGCCGTGAGCGTTGAGGAAAGCACTCGTTACTCCGGCCATACTCGCTCCGCGACCTATGAAGCCATTTCCAAGGGAGAACTGATTTCGTTCAAATCGGGTAAGCGCCGACTCATCCTGGTCAAGGAATTGGAGGCATGGCTGAACCGCCTCGCAAAGAAAAACGTGCGGTAGACGGCAGCGCTTGACCGAGACCTCACGCGCGGTGTCGCAAATAGCCGGTAGCGGTAAGTGAATTTACGTTCTACCCGAGGTGATATCAGGTAAGCCGGCAAGTCGACCTTGGGGCTCTGGCAGAGTTATTGCCCCCTTCGCTGAGAAGCCGGGGGCTCTGGCAAACTAATTCGGATCCGCGCTTGGCCTGCTTCTGCCGATCGTTACCGGTAGCAGTCGACCCAGTATAGCCGGTGGGAACCGGCAGAAACCGGCCAGAAGCGGACACGCGCTATTTCCGGAATGGTACAGAGCCTGGCACTGAATGCGGACTACGACTTCGAGATGCCGGCGCCGAAGACGCTTGAATTCGTGCTGACGAACAACGGCATCGTGGCTATTGAGCCTTTTGCAGTTTTGCTCCACCCCGCGTAATGGCATGATGGGACATAGCCACATACCAAGGAGTAGCTATGGCTCGGAAGTCACCCCCATCCCCGGTTGTTCAACCAAAGGTTCACTTGACGGCAGATCAGCTGCAGAAAGGAATTGACCGGCTTGAGCAAAGAATCGCGGATCTTGATGCGTTTGATCTCAACACATTGAAGAGTGGGACATCTCCCGAACTCCAAGCTCTAGAGCGCAGTATTGAAGATACGTTGGAGCGCTATTTCGGAGTAAACACTACCGCAGCCAATCGTTATAAAGCGGCGCAGGAGCTGCATTACCATCAGATGGTTTGGGTATCTGGAATGCCAGAGCCCAACTACAAAGCACACACGAAAACAAATATAGAAGCGGCGAAAGCGCTGCTAGGCCAAGCGATAAATGCCTTAAAAGCGGACCTTGAAGACCTTGGACCTAGCCTTCTTGCGCGAGCAACGAAAGCTAGTTCATCAGCGGGCTCCTCTCGAGTTTTTCTCGTCCATGGGCACGATGAAGCTGTCCGTGAAACCGTTGCACGCTTCCTAGAGAAGCTCGGCCTTCAGGTGATCATCCTCCACGAGCAGGCCAATAGTGGGCGCACGATCATTGAGAAAATCGAGCACAATTCTGATGTGGGAATGGCCGTGGTGCTGCTAACGCCCGACGATGTTGGCTGCAAAGCGGGCGGTCAGGTGGAACCTCGCGTGAGGCAGAATGTGCTACTGGAGCTTGGTTACTTTATTGGTGCGCTGGGTCGTGACAAAGTCTGCGCGCTGAGATCTGGAAAAGTGGAAATACCTACCGACTTTGCCGGGGTAGTTTGGACAGAGATGTCCGGCGAGTGGAAAACCGCACTGGCACGCGAGTTGAAACAGGCGGGCTATGCAATCGACTGGAACAAGGTTATGTGCTGAACAATCTCAGCCTAAATCCGTGTTTCCTCATGACACTCTGTAAGATAAAGAGACTCCCCCGTGTCCATAGAATTCCTGGTTAGCACTTTCGACAAGGTAAGCTACCTGCAAAACCTCTTGGTGGCCCGAGCTACGGGCAATGCTGCGGATCCGAATGAGTATCTCCATCTTCGACGTGAACTGCTGAGTGATCCTGTAATGAGCGCAGCACTCCCAGCATTCGTGAGGCAACATGGCTCCCTTGATACTTTTTGGACTTGGATAAAGGGGAAACACCAAACGTACGCCGAGCGGAGAACGTTCCTTTCAGAGCAGTTCACCCCGCTCTTAGACTCGTTGGAATTCCCTCCGCTCTCGCGTCCGACTCCCCCTCCCCAGTTCATACAGCCGAACGGTATTGGCCCCTCAACTGCAGCTCCATTTGAAACTCCGGCGCCAGTTGTTGCCAGGAACAAGCGGAAAGTATTCATCGTTCACGGAAGAGATGATCTCGCGAGAGTTGAGGTCAGTCGGTTTATCGAAAGCCTCGGTCTTGAAGCGATCATACTGCACGAGCAAGCCAACGCAGGCATGACGATCATCGAAAAAATAGAGCGATATACCAACGATGCCGATTTTGCACTTGTCCTCTATACGCCATGCGATCAAGGCCGTGGATACCATGAAGGAAACGCTCGTCCAAAGGACCGCGCTCGACAGAATGTTGTCTTTGAGCATGGCTACCTCATGGCCAAGCTTGGTAGAGAAAATGTCTGCGCTTTGGTGAAAGGCGATATTGAGACGCCGAATGACATTAGCGGAGTGGCCTACGTCCTTCATGACCAACATGGCGCATGGAAGTTGAAAGTAGTTACGGAGCTTAGGGCCTGCGGCTATTCAATCAGCACGTGGTGATTCAGCAACGGTGGACTAGGCAGCTTCCCGCAGTTTTCGAGATCGCGGCTCAGCGCCCCCTCCCACTTGTTCCCCCTACCCGGAAGGATCCGTTAAGCCGTCATATGTGCTTAACACGCCATGCGGACACATGCCGTTTCTCCGTAGTGGCAGCAATCGGCCAAAAGCCGTCCTTCGGCTCGGTCCAAGCACGCACATCCTGAGCGGCTGCTTTCGAGAAAGCGGCCATTCGTCAGCGTTAATGATCTCGTGCTCCATGAACTCAACGAAGTCCTGCGGAAAACCCGCCTTCCTTTCCTCCCAAATCCGACTTCTGCTTTGCGTTTCGCATTAGAGTTAAAACGTAAGCGCCAGGACCCCGGCACTCCAGACGAGCAAAGCTACACCGGTCGCCTAGCCGAGCCAGTGGTCGGCAGGGACAGTCTTTTCGAACAGAACGAGCAGGGCAGCGCCCGCGATCCAGTAGAGGTTCATCACCTCGTCAAAAAATAGGAGCCCGATGTGAAACCAGCAGCAGCCGACGCGGAAAGCGCCGTACAGAAGGCCCGTGCGTAGCGCGCCACGGCCCCCCCCGCCGCCAATGGGTGCTAAGTAATGCAAGCGGTGATCGACAGTGGCGAAGACAGGCATGCTTAATCGGGGTGCGTTGATAGGCGCCCGCGGCGAGCAGTAGGACGCCATCGAAGACCACGCTGGTCCCGACGAGCATCGGTGAAAGGATACCGCTCTGCTCTAGACCACACTGCAGGATCAACGTGACCAGGCTAAAGCCGGCCCAAGCGGCGAGGTAGCCGACCGCGAATATGCTCGTCGCGACATGGGGATGGCCGATTTCGTTCTGCTTGCGATTGACCGTCGCGAATAAAAGGATCATTGGCGCCGCGCTGGACAGCATCATCGCCACCATCATGACCCACCCCATGAGGAACATAAGGACTGCATAGCCGGGTGTCCAGACTGCGGGCGTCATCATCGCCATGCCGACCATGCCACCTTCGGATATGCCCCTGCCATCCCGAGCTCCGACACGCGGGTCATCTCGAGCGCCGACATGCCCATGCCGGCACCGGCCAGCAGATGCGCCCACGACGGCGCGATAACCGCAATAAGCGCGGTAATGACAACCAGGCGATCGCGCCTGATCACTGCCTCAAGTATGGCGTCAAAAGGTACCAAACACTGTTCCCCCGATCCTGTTCGCCGAATTCGGGATAGGACTTTTCTGCGCCACCTCGCCACCGGCCCCTGCCGGACGTCACCTACCAAGCCATGCCGTGAGCCTCGATCTTTCGCGGACCATCCCATCCTGGTTGTAGTGGTGAACACAAAAATGCGCCCATGAATCCTCGAACGCCATCGCCATATCACCGGTCACCGAGGTCGTCCCCTGTCCGATCTCCGCGTAGGTGAACTCGAAACTGCCGCTCGGGCGTGCCAAGGCGATGTGGAACGGCTCACCCGTAAACTCGTTGATGATGGGTCTGCCGCTGCTCCGCATGATGCCTGGTATATCGACCCTGGCGGTTCTGAGTTCCAAGTTCGCCTCGAGATCTATCGGCAGGATCAAGGTCTCGCAAAACTCCGAGCAGGTGGACGCGAACACCGAGAAGTGATTGCTCAATGGCTCGCATGCGCCGCCCGAGATAATGGTTTGCAGTGCCATCCGCTGCGCTGCATCCGCCCGTTCATCGATGATGATCTGACATTTGCCATTTCCCTCCTTGATCTCGCCGGGCCACTTGTACAGCGCTGCCCAGTTCAGCCCCACCAGCGGCGTATCGTTGAAATGGCCTTCGACGATGTTGCCGACGAAGGCCGACTGGCAATAGCCGTGGGTGCTGGGCAAGTTGAACTGGCAACCACAATTCACCGCGCAACTGCAGTTGTCGTAGGTTTCGCTCTTGAACAGCCATTGATCGCGCATGTCGTCGATCCTCCTGACTGGATGAACGCCGTGATGCTCAGCGCCCCTTCGCCGGAACGATGTTCTGGTTGATGTGGAAGAGGTTGTCCGGGTCATAGGTCGCCTTCACTGCCGCGAGCCGCTGATAGTTGGCGCCATAGTTGGCGGGCGCACGCTGATCGTCGTCGCTGGACATGAAGTTGACGTAGCCGCCATCGCCGCCCGAGTGGGGATGAATGGCGGCGTAGTAGTCCTTCACCCACTTGATGTTGGCCTGGTTGTCGGCGGGGTCCGGCCAGACTCCTACAACTACCGGGGCAAAGCTCTTGTCCCGGTGGCCGAAGGCCGTCTCGTCGGCGCCGACCCGTTGCGCCGCACCGTTGATCGGATGCAGATGCATGCTCGAGCTGATATTCGGCGTCTTCTTGCCATGCTCGATGTGAGCCGCGATCGCCGCGTCGCTGAGCTCGGTGATGAAGTCGGCTTTCCAGTAATGCTGCAGGCCCTTCGGGACCAGGCCGTCGAAGGCGCTTTGCAGGGCCGGGAACGGCATGACGCCGACCTGCTCGGCCTTCACCTCGGTAGAAGCGCGTAGTGGCTTGAGGACTCGCTCGGCCTCCTCGTGCGGACCGTTCCAGCAGGTGACCAGTACACAGAACAGATCCCCGACCCGGTCCCTAGGGATAAACGGCAGGTCAGGGGCAATCTGCCAGCCGAAGAAGCAACCGAGCTGTTCGGGCGCATGCGTGATGTATTCGCGGTAGCACTGAAGGACCGCTGCGGCATCCTCGGCATCGTAGAACAGCGGGCCGCCGACGATGTCACCGACCTCGTGGAGCTGAAACTCGAAGCTGGTGACGACACCGAAATTGCCGCCGCCGCCGCGCAGCGCCCAGAACAGATCTTCGTTCTGGTAATCGTTTGCGCTGACCTGCCGGCCATCGGCGAGAACGACATCGACCGCCAGCAGGTTATCGATGGAGAGCCCGACGCCGCGGGTCAGGTAGCCGATGCCGCCGCCCAGCGTCAGGCCACCCACCCCAGTCGTCGAGATGATCCCGCCGGGCGCCGCCAGGCCGAACGGGTAGGTCGCATGGTCGACATCGCCCCAGGTCGCGCCGCCCCCAACCCGGGCGATCTTCTTGAGCGGGTCGACCCTCACGTAGTTCATCCGCGACAGGTCGATGACCAGACCGTCGTCCACCGTGCCGAATCCGGGAACGCTGTGGCCGCCACCACGAATCGCCAGGTCAAGGCCGGCGTCGCGGCCAGCCGCGACCACGGCCATCACGTCGGCCGAATCCACGCAGCGGATGACGGCGTGGGGTTTGCGGTCGTGCATGGCGTTGTACACGGCGCGCGCGTCGTCGTAGTCAGAATCCGAGGGGGTGATCACCCGCCCCCGTACCTTTTCGGTCAGTGCCTTGATTATGTCGCTCATGGGGTGTTCCTCCGCTTCGGGTGTTCCTCTGCTTCGCCTTGAGATTGCGCCCTCAAGCGTTCCCGAAGCGTTCCCTCTCAAGCGGATTCGCTCAGAAAGCCGCTGGCGGCCCGGAACGCCGGGAGATCATGGCCCGACGGAATGGTCTCGAGGAGGTTCCCTAATTGCTCACACATCGTCTGATCGGGAAAACGCCTGGCCAAGGCGTGCAGCGCCCGCAGCTCCAACCAGCCCGTCCCTTGAGCGCGGGCGATTTCGACGGCACCGCGCAGGGTAGCGGCGGCGGCTTCGGTTTCCCCGGTGCGATAGGCCAGCTCACCCTCGACTCGCCACAGCTCGGCCTCGAGGTAGCGCTGGTTGCAGCGCTGTGTCCACGACAGCCCCTCGCGGGTGGCGGCGCGTCCGTCGCGGATCTCGCCGAGCATGCCGCGGGCCCGGGCGAGCAGCAGGAGGGTGTAGCTCAGATGAAGGGTCTCCCCTTCGCTACGCGAGCGCGCCACCGACCGCAGGATCTTCTCGATGCCCCCGGCCGATCCCCCGCACACCTCCAGCCAGCCGCGCAGCGCCTCCAGGACGACCATCAGGTAGCGGTCCGAGAAGCGCTGCCAGAGCCGCTCGGCGTCCGTGAGGAGCTCGGCGAGGCGGGCGAGATCTTCGGCTTCGGCCGCGAGGATCGCCGCGTAGGTGATGACGTACGCCAGGGTCATCGGGTGATCGAGTTCGACGGCGATCCCAAGCGCAGTTCGGGCAGTCGCGTCGGCCCGGCCGGCATCTCCGGCCCACAGTTCGACGAGCGCCAGCCGTACCAGGCAAACCGCCTTCGGGTCCTGGGCGTACAAGGCCAGATGCTGGTCGCGATGGGATGCGTCATAGGCTTGGATGGCGCCATCGAGATGGTGACGGGCTTCGGCCAGATCGCCCCGCCAGAACGCGCTCACGCCGAGCAGATAGCGGCCCTCGGTCCTGGCGACCGGATCCTGGCTCTGATGCTCGAGCAAGGCCCGCGCTAGTTCGTCGCAATCCTCGAAGCGGCAGCCCTGCAGCCGGGCAAGGCCGAGACCCCGGAGGATCGGCGGCGCCACGGGGCGGTGCAGCCTGCGGCACAGTGCCAGGGCTCGCTCGTAGAGTTGGTGCGCAGCCCTGGAGCCGTAACCCTCGAGGGCAACCAGCGGGGATCCGAGGGCGATGCGGATGTCGAGTTCGAGTGCATCGCGGTCGGTCGCCGGTGGCAGCTCGGCGAGCAGGGCGAGCGCGCGCTGGAACAGGCTGACCGCTTCTGCGAGGGCCGACACGGCCACCGCTCGCCCCCCGGCCACGCGGTAGGCGGCGATGGCCGGTTCGAGCAGGCCGGCCTGGTCGTAGTGGGCGGCCAGCTGCGGGCTGGCTGCGTCGAGGTCGCCGTGGCGCTCGAGCGCGATCGCCTCGGCGACGGCCCGGTGGAGCTGGCGTCGACGAGCCGGGCTGAGCAGCTCCAGGGCTACCGCCCGCAGCTTGTCGTGACTGAAATCGTAGCTGAGCCCCTGATCGCGGATGATCCGTCGACGCCAGAGTTCGTCGACCTGATCGATGAGCGCGTGCTTATCGATCCCGCTGGCCGAGACCAGCAGATCGACCGAGAAGGGTCGACCGATGACGGCCGCGACTTCGGCCAGTCGCCGCGCGCCGTCGGTGAGCTGCTCCAGGCGGGTGCGCAGCACCGCCCGCATCGTCGGGGTGAGCACTGCCTGACTGCCAGCGGCGGAGATCCCGGCGCGAAGCGCCTCGATGACGAAGAGTGGATTGCCTTCGGTCTCGCTCCAGAGGCGTGCCGCCAGCTGCGGCTCGATCCTGTCCACGGCGCGTAGCCGAGCAGCGAGCATCGCAGTGGTGGCTTGGTCGAGTCGCTCGAGTGGCACGCTGGTCACTGCCTGGTCGTGGCCCAGGGCGTCGACCAGTGCAACCAGGAGATGATGCTCTGGGATCTCCTCCCAGCGGACGGTACCGACGATGAGGATAGGGGCAGTCGGTCCGCAACGGACAACGAAACCGAGCAACTCGATGGTCTCGGCGTCACACCACTGCAGATCGTCGATGATCAGCAAGCGCGGGCGATCGCCGGCGACCATGGCTCGGCTCACCGCCTCGAACAACCGATGGCGCTGCGCCGGGTCGCCCGACTGGCTTGGTTCGGAGGGCAGGGAAAGGTCGCGCAGTTCGGGCAGCAGACGAGCGAGCTCGGCCCTCCAGACCGGGTCAAGGGTGTCAATGTCGCTTCTGATAGCGGCCGAGCGAAGCAGGTCCACGACCGGTCCCCACGGCAGTCGGCCCGCAGCCGCGTAGGCGCGCGCCGATGCCACCAGGTGTCCCTCGGCTCGAACGCGGCGGCCGAGTTCCAGCGCCAGACGCGACTTGCCGATCCCCGGTTCCCCGGTCAGCAACAACAGATGTGCCCGACCCGCCCGTGCGGCCTTCCAGGCCTCGTTGAGCTGGCTCCATTCGAGTTCGCGGCCGACGAAAGGCGATTCGCCGACTGCTGACAGCTCCTTGCCTTGCGCCTGGTCGCGCTCGAAAGTACCGGTGCGGAGCCGTTGGACCATGGCCCCGATCGCCGCGCCCGGGGCCACCGCGAGGTCACGCTCAAGCACCTGCGCGTAGCGGTGGTAGGCGCGCAGCGCAGTGGTCCTATCGCCCAGCGCGAGATGCGCTTGCATCTGGATGCGCACGGCTGTTTCGTCGGTCGGCTCCAGGTCGATGATGCGTTGGGCATGCCTGAGCGTGGCTCGGTGGTCGCCGTGCCCCGCAGCCTCTTCTGCCAGCTGCACGAGGACTCCATAGGCTTGCGCTCGAAGTTTCGCTCGCGCATCCAGGACCCAGTCGTCATAACAAGCCGGTAGGAGATCGCCCGCATAGAGGCGCGCGGCGAGCTCGAAATCACCGGCGGCCATGGCATCCTGGAACCTGAGCACGTCGACTTCGCTCGGCCCGGGCACAATCCAGCGCACAATTTCGTGGTCGATCTCGACGAACTCACCGATATCGGGCAGGGCATGACGCAAATCGTGGAGCAGCTTTCTAAGGTTGGTGCGCGCCTGCACTTCGTCGGAGTCGGGCCAGAGTTCGAACGCCAGTCTGGAGCGCTGCTGCGGGTCCGCCCCTAACGCGATCATCCCGAGGAACCGTTGCAGACGAAGCGAGTCGAAGGCGCGAAGACGCCGGCCGTCCAGGATGATCTCGACTGCACCCAGAAGTCGGACCTGTAACCGCGTCGGCCGTTGGCCACCGATCCCGCTCGTGTCACTCGGCATAGGGCTGCCCTCGTGCCCTGGTTGCGGTCCAGCTCTCACAGGCCGCCGTCTCTCCCGCCTATGTCGATAACAAGCCGATCGGCAGCTTGGTAGGTGTCAACTCGGAGCTACCGGGCCAAAACCGCAGGATTCTGTTGCGATGTTCAGACCCCACCTGGCTACAATTTTATTGTAGGTCCGTTCCCACGATCGTTGCCGGGTCGGGCCAAGGACCCAGCCTGTCGAGTTGGCGGCGGCAATCCACCGATCGACAGAGCGCCGATGCTGGTCCAGCCGCTGACGGTCCGCGTCCCGACAGACAACCCCATGTTGATGTTGTGCAATCGTCCACAACTCTTCGATGTGTCTCACGGGCGAGTACGACGCACTTATCGCCAGCGCCGAGGTGAGCCAAGAACCCGCCGGCCCTGCGCCTTGACAATATGCTTTCGCTTTATCTCCCTCGGTTCCCCCCCCGATGGCCTCCACAAGTGTGCTATTAAGCAGATTCAGCGAGTTCAGGCCATCAGATGGCCCACGACCGGCCGAAACCTCATCGGACCAGAGTGGATTACACGGTTTCTGAACGTCAGCTCTTCCCGAAAGCTGCCGTTCAGCCGAGTACCAGGCAAGCAAACGCGAATGTCATCTTTGGGCCGACTGCTGCCGGCCGCGACAGACCGAAGTCGGCCCACAGTAGCCACTAAGCAGCGTCAATCAACACAGGGACGATACCCTCAAAGCCGTACCACGCATGGCTTTGAGGGGGAAGTGCGGTACTTTCGTCACCTGCACTGCATCGTTTTCGCTAGACAGCCTTCTCAGCCATTGCGGAACAGGAAGCTGTAGGCGTTCAGTGCGGGCACCCCCCCCAGATGCGCGTAAAGCACCCTGGAACCTTCGGGGAATTCACCCCGACGGACCATCTCGATCATCCCGTGCATGGATTTTCCCTCGTATACCGGGTCTGTCAGCACACCCTCGAGGCACCCACAGATCCGGATTGCTTCCAACGTGCCTTCGTTGGGCAGACCGTATTCCGGGTAGGCGAAGCGAGTATCAAGGACCACATCCTCTTCCGTGATCTCACGCCCCAACTCGACCAGTTCAGCGGTGTGCCGGGCTATGCGCAGAATCTGCGCCCTGGTCTTCTCCGGCGTGGCCGACGCATCTATGCCGATAACGCGCTGCGAGCGGTTGTCCACTGCGAAGCCGACCACCATGCCGGCCTGGGTACTGCCAGTCACCGAACAGACCACTATGTAGTCGAACTTGAAGCCAAGTTCCGCTTCCTGCTGCCGCACTTCCTCGGCGAAGCCAACGTATCCAAGGCCACCGTAGGGATGCTCTGAACAACCCGCAGGAATTGGAAACGGCTTGCCACCATGCTCGGTCACATCGGCCAAGGCCTTCTCCCAACTGGGGCGGATACCGATGTCGAAACCTGCCGCATCCAGTCTTACGTCAGCTCCCATGATGCGCGACATCTCGATATTGCCCACCCGGTCATAGACGGCATCCGAATAGTTCACCCAGTTTTCCTGTACTAGCACACACTTCATGCCCAGGTGGGCGGCGACGGCAGCTACCTGGCGGGTATGGTTCGACTGGATACCGCCGATGGAAACCAGAGTGTCGCATCCCTGGTCGAGGGCTTCGGGAACCAGATATTCAAGCTTGCGCGTCTTGTTCCCACCAAAGGCCAGGCCACTGTTGCAGTCATCACGCTTGGCATACAGCTCCACCTTGCCGCCCAGGTGAGCGCTGAGGCGTTTCAGCGGCGTGATGGGAGAAGGACCGAAGGTCAGCGGGTAACGCTTGAAGCGACTCAGGTTCATGGCTGTGCTCCTTCCTATTGGGATATCCACTCGCCCAAACCGAAATTGGAGGACTGCTTCGAACCGTTTTCAGAAGGGCTTCGAATAATTCAATGGTAAGGACAAACCGAGAAACATTGGCCAGGACTGACAGGCGGCGATGATGAAGCCCGATTCCTGCAGGCCAGTACGAAAAGGGGACAGATTTATTTTCCCTGCTCTAATCGTCCGCTTCTGGCCGATTGCTGCCTCTTTCGAGGGGCTGCTTTCGGCCGATTGTGTTGAAAAAGTCGGTGCCTTCCCGCTTCGCCTGCGAAGAGCCTCAGAAACGCCAAATTTGGGCGTCGCTGCGCGAAATCTGGAGCAGTGCAAGGGCCGAGTTGACTGAGATTTCAGCGTCAGGCACGTACTTTCGTTGCCTGAGATCAAAGCGGGACTTTTTCAACAGAATCGAACCAAAGTTGCCGCTTGTGCATAGCATGGCGATCGTCTCAATTGCAGCGAGTCCAGTCGGTCGCGGTCGCCGCACAAATCACGGCATCAGTTCTTTTCCAGTCATTGAGGCATCCATGCGGCATGGCGCCAAATGCCAGCAATGTCACTGCTAACATAGGCAATCGCCCGACCTACGTACTGAGATGCGACCATGACCGAGCACTTGCATTACAACGACCAACCGATCGAAAACCCAAACGAGGATCGCTTCGGAGTCGACCCTTTTGCACGTGCCCTCGCCGCGAGCGTTCGCAAGATGCAGTCGCCCCTCGGAGCTGTGATCGGTCTCAATGGTCCGTGGGGGTCTGGCAAAAGCAGCGCAGTCAATCTTTGCAAGCACCATCTGACCGAAGCAGTCCAGGCGAATGAGCTTGTCATCATCGACTTTGCCTGCTGGTGGTTTAGAGGTGAGGATGCTCTTGCACTAGCCTTCTTTCGAGAGCTGTATGCCGGTATAGGCCCGAGCCTCGGCGACAAGGTCAAGAAGAAGCTGCCAAAGCTCGGGGCACGCATGCTTCGGGCCGGTGCGCTAGTCGGGAAGGTAGCAGAAGCCGCGGGCGCGGTGGTCGCCGGGGGCATCGCCGAAAAGGGTATGGAGTGGCTCGCGGGACTGATTGAGCAAGACGAAAGCGTCGAGGCGCTTCACGCCCAGCTGTCGAAGGCCTTGCGCGAACAGAAGAAGCGCTTCCTTATCGTCATAGATGACATCGACCGGCTCTCACCTGACGAAGCATTACTGATCTTCCGGCTGGTCAAGTCCGTTGGGCGTTTGCCGAACGTCATGTACTTGCTGGTTTATGACCGCCCGCTTGCCGAGAGGATTGTCAGCGAACGCTACCCTTCGGAAGGTCCGCACTACCTAGAAAAGATCGTGCAGGCTGCATTCGAGCTACCCGATCCGTCGGCGCTCGATGTTCAGCGACATCTGCTGTCGTTAATCGAATCGATCTGCGGCGCACCCGCGGACGCGGACATGGTCCGCTTCATGAACATCTTCTACGAAGGAATCTCGCCGGCGATGCGAACGCCGCGGGATGTTACACGCTTCACCAACTCACTGAGCGTGTCATGGCCGGCCGTATCCGGCGAGGTGGACCGCGCCGATTTCCTCGCGCTGGAGATGCTCCGGCTTTTGCATCCCACGATCTATCGCACCATCCGCCAAAACAAGGACCAACTAAGCGGCAGCAGGCGCAGAGAAGAACGAGATCGCGGAACAGCAGCGCAGCATTTCAACGAGCTGCTCTTCGGGGCCACGCCACCGCCAGAGCACGACAGAACGCGGCGCCTGCTGATGCGGCTGTTTCCAGCACTGGAGTCCGCCTGGGCCAACATGGGCTACGGTGAAGGGTTCGCAAGGCAATGGGCTATGGAACGCCGTGTGTGTTCACCCGACCATTTCGACTCCTACTTCCGCTTCGCGATCGGCGACGAGGTGCTCACGAGCGCCGAACTGGAAGCGTTTCTGGCCCGCGCGGATGACGTCGAGTATGTGAAGGCAACACTGCGCCACGCCCTAACCGTGGCTCGCCGGTCGGGCGGCACCAAGGCAGCCGTCTGGATCAGCGAGTTGACAACTCATGCCGAACGCGTGAATCGCGACAAGGTTCAGCCACTCCTGACGGCACTGTTCGAAATCGCGGACGAGCTCAACGTTGAAGCTGATGTCGCGAAGGGTTTCAGCATGGGTAGCAATGCGCTTCACCTGCGCTGGCTGCTGCGGGCGCTAACAAAGGAGCGTATGTCACTCGACGAACGCTCTGCGACCTTCCGGCAGGCATGCAACACGGCCTCCCTTGGCTGGCTTGCCGACTTCACCAGGTCGGCCTGGACGGACTATCACCCAAGGGAAGGCAAGGAGCGCCAGCCTCCTGAAAAATGTCTGACCACGGAAGCAGACGCAAAGGAACTTCGTAGCCTGCTGCGTTCACGGATCGAAGTCGCAGCAGCGGACGGTACCCTGCTCGCACACCGGGATTTGACCTTTCTTTTGCATTGGTGGGGGCGCTTGGCTAACGACGATGGTGCCGCAGCCCGAGCATGGACATCTGTAGCCTTCGCCACCGATGACGGCGTCCGGCAACTCGCCAAGGCCTTCACCTCATATGCCTGGACCCAGGAAATGGGCTTCGTAGGGATGGGCGACGTAGTCGCAAAACGCGAGACACGAGTCAACCCCGAAAGCATGGCGCAATTAATGGACCTGGATGCGTTCCGGCCGCGGGTCAAGGCTGTTGCTGCCGTGGGCACGAACCCAGAAGTCCAGGAATTCCTAGAAGCTTGGCAGCGCGCCGATCAGGACGAGGATGACTAGACTGGCATCCAGTTCATTAAGCGACTGGTCCTCTGAATGCGCTGCTCGTCATCGACCGCCTCGTGAGCAATGCCAGCCCTGCGAGACTGGATGCGTCGGACATCACGCAAGCCACAACTCTGTGCAACCAAGTGGACATGGGGCGGCACCAACGTTTCTCTGGGGCGAGACACCGCCAGGGCGGCACGCGAGCAATCCCAGCCGCTTGAACCAGATGGGTGACTGGCACGACACGGTCGTCGCCAACCGCGAGGAAACGGGTACGAGCGGTTCAGCCAATCGGCTTGGGCGAGTGGATCATCTCGCTGGCGAAAGCGGGACGAGTGCGCTTTGGATCTTGACGCTAGGCCGGCTAATGGGTGTCCCCTTTTCCGGAGGAGTTAAAAGGGCTCCATGACGAGGTGTTTGCCGAGCAGCCGGCGGCAACATTCACCGTTGATGAAATTGGCCTTTCCGATGAGCAGGTAGAAGCGGTCAGGCAAGCTTTCGAAGCTGCCATGGATCTGTATCAGTCTATTGGGCGAGAGGAAATCTTCACCGCTCTCGGAGGAACATTTGCGGCTACTGATCGACAAATATCGCTAGCCAACTCAGGGCAAGTGCCGCAATTTTTGCTGGTACCGTGCTGGTAAGGGATCAGGGTGTTGTTACGGTATCGGCCTAGAAGCCGCAGAATATATGGCGTCCCAGAGTGGGTTCGAACCACCAACCTTCCCCTTAGGAGGGGGATGCTCTATCCAATTGAGCTACTGGGACGCGGCGGGCTCGCGAGGGCTAAGCGAGATCCGAGGGACGGGCGGCATGTTAGCGACGTTCGACAGATTTGTCAGCCGCTACAGCGTAGCCAGTCACTGGTTTTGGAGCCCCAGCAAAGCGCCAGCCACCAAGGTCACCAGGACCACCAGGGCCAGGCTCGATCCTGCGCCTGGCCGAGCGGTTATTACAGCAGTTCCAGGCTGCGCAGGAAGACGATCGCTATTCCCAGAGGAGTGGCGAAACGTACGATCAGCCACCACAGCCTGAACAGGCCTGTGCTGCCAACTCCAAGCCCCTCTCTGACGGTTGCCTGTCGCAGCGACCAACCGCAGAAGAGCACAGTAAGCAGTCCACCGATGGGCATCATCAGGTTGGCAGTCAAGTAGTCCAGGGCATCGAAGAAGTTCTTGCCAAAAACGGTGAACTCAGCCCAGTGGTTGAACGAAAACACCGAGCCCAGGCCTAGTATCCAAAGGGCGACACCGCTGAGTAGGACTGCCTTGAGCCGGCTGAGGCCAAACCGCTCGGTAAGCCAGGCGATGGTAGGTTCACTCAGGGAGATCGCCGAAGTCAGTGCGGCGATTGCCAGCATGACGAAGAACAAGGCCCCCACCAGCGCCCCCAGCGGCATCTGCCCGAAGGCGATGGGCAAGGTCACGAAGATCAGCCCCGGGCCGGAACCTGGCTCCAGTCCGTTGGCAAAAACCAGCGGAAATATTGCCAGCCCCGCCAGCAATGCCACCGCAGTGTCGGCCACCGCAACCATGATGGAGGTCTTGGCGATGGAGGTTCCTGCTGGCAAATAGGAGCCATAGACCATCATGGCGCCGCTGGCCAGGCTGAGGGTGAAGAACGAATGGCCTAGGGCCACCAGCACGCTCTGCCCGGTCAGCTTGCTGAAGTCGACATCGAACAGGAAGTGCACGGCAGCAGCGAAATGTCCGGTAGTAGCTGCATAGCCGACCAGCACCAGCAGCAGTATGAACAGGCCGGGCATGAGGAAGCGCAGCGACCGTTCCAGCCCCTTGTGCACACCGAACGCGACGATGAGCAAGGTTGCCAGCAGCACCAAGGTGCCATAGGCAATCAACTTGAGCGGATCGGCCAGCAGTGCCCCGAACAGCGCAGAACTGCTTTCGCCGGTCAGCCCGGCGAATCTGCCGAGCAGCGCATCCGGCACATAGGCCACGGCCCATCCGGCGATCAGGGTATAGAAGCTCAGGATCAGGAAGCCGGTCAACACCGCCATAGTCCCAAGAGCCCTCCAGTGGCGGCTGGCACCGGCCTGCGCAGCGACCACGCCGATGGCGCCCTCGGGATTGGCGCGGCCACGGCGACCGATCATCACTTCCAGCATCAGCAGGGGAATGCCGATAACCAGGATGCAGGCCAGGTAAACCATGACGAAGGCGCCGCCTCCGTTTTCGCCGGTGATATAGGGGAATTTCCAGATGTTTCCCAAGCCCACGGCCGAGCCGGTGGCGGCCAGGAAGAATACCCAGCGCGACGACCATTGACCGCGCGCACCGGTGCTGATTTGGGCATCACCGGCAAGGCTGCCGGCGGCAATGCTTTCTTGAGTCATGAGGCATACCGTCTTGTTGTTGTATTGATTGGTACGAGCTATCCATCACCTGCCCCGCCCTCAGGGCGGGAGCAGTAATTCCTCCGAATTCAGTTCGCGAGGCCGAAGCGCTCCTCGGCCAGGCGGTCGGCGACAGCCGTGGTGGTTCGTCCTTCCTGGTCAGCGCGAACGAAGATCTGGCGCAACGTCTCGCCAATGCCTTCAACATGAGCCTTCAAGGCTTCAGCGCTGCCATTGCTGCGCTCGTACCAGACGTCGATGATGCCGCCGGCGTTGATGGCGTAGTCCGGTGCATAGAGGCAGTCGCGACGGCGTAGGTCTTCAGCCAGGCCTGCATCGGCCAGTTGGTTATTGGCGGCGCCGGCGATGATGGGGGCGCGCAGTGCCTCGAGGGTTTGCAGGTTGATGATGCCGCCCATCGCACACGGGGCGAATACATCGACCCCCAGGCCGTAGATGTCGTTCTGCCCGACCACCTGGGCACCCAGTTGCTCGGCGGCACGGCGGGCGTTGGCCTCATGGATGTCGCAGACCCAGAGTTGGGCGCCGGCTTCCTTCAGGTGCCGGGCAAGGCTGAAACCGACTTGGCCGACGCCCTGGATCGCAACCTTGAGGCCTTTGAGGTCATCACGTCCCAGACGGTGTTTGGCCGCCACTTGGATGCCGACGAATACGCCATAGGCAGTGGACGGCGAAGGGTCGCCGTCGCGGGTGCCGCCCCCCAGGGCTTCACGAGTACCAGCGCCCGCCACATGGCGGCTGCGCTCGGCCATGATCCGCATTTCGGTAACGCCGGTACCGGAGTCGGCGGCGGTGATGTAGCGGCCCCCCAGGCTGTCGACGAAATCGCCCATGGCCTGAAACAACGCCTCGCTCTTGCCGGTGTGCGGATCGCCGATGATCACGGCCTTGCCACCGCCCAGCGGCAGATTGGCCAGGGCTGATTTGTAGGTCATGCCGCGGGACAGACGCAGCACATCGCGCAGTGCCTGCTCGTCGTTGGCATAGGGCCACATGCGGCAGCCCCCGAGGGCCGGACCGAGGTTGCTGTTGTGGATCGCGATGATCGCCTTGAGGCCGGAAGCCTTGTCGTGGCCGAAAACTACTTGTTCGTGATGATCGAATTCGACGTGGGTAAAAACGGACATGGGAGTTCCTCGGATTTGTTGTTACTTACGGAGGGGAAATAAGTTTCCTTCTCCCGCAGGGAGAAGGTGACCCGAAGCGATGGATGAGAGATGCGCCAGGAGGCCAGAACATCCCTCACCCCACCCCTCTCCCGGAGGGAGAGGGGTTACCTTCAGGCGGCCGGATCGAACAGGTGCAGCACCTGGATCTCGCTGGCGGTGAGGCGTGCGCGCAGTTGTTTCTCCTGCTCGCGTACCTTGACCAGGGCGCGCTCCTTGACCGGCCCGTAGCCGCGGATCTGCTCCGGCAGCTCGGCCAGGGCCTTGGCCGCGGCATAGTTGCCGGGCTTCAACTCTTTGATCAGCAGGTCGATATTGGCTTCGTACTGGGCAATCAGCTCGCGCTCCAGCCTGCGCTCGGCGCTGTAGCCGAAGACGTCGAAGGCAGTTCCGCGCAGAAACTTGAAGCCGGCCAGTACGCCGAAGGCTTTGAGCATCCAGGGGCCGAAGCGGCGCTTGCGCGGCTCGCCAGTGACCGGATCGGGCTTGGCCAACCAGGTTGGCGCCAGGTGGAATTCCAGGTGGTAGTCGCCCTGGAACTGGGCCTCCAGTTGTTTGCGGAAGTTGCCGTCGCTGTAGAGACGGGCCACTTCGTATTCGTCCTTGTAGGCCAGCAGCTTGGCGTAATAGCGAGCCACGGCGCGGGTCAGTGCCTTGTCGTCAGCCATATCGGCCTGGCGCACGCGCTCCACCAGGGCGCGGTAACGCTCTGCGTATTCGGCGTTCTGGTAGGCACGCAGATGATCGGCACGGTACTGGACGATTTCCTCCAGGGTTTCGCACTTGGGCGCGTCCACTTCCTGCGGCTTGGCCAGTTTTTCCACGGCCGCCGGGTCATGGGCGGCGCGGCGGCCCCAGAGGAAGGCCTGCTGGTTGAGTTGCACGGCCACGCCGTTCAGCTCGATGGCCTTATCGATGGCTTCGGCCGAGACCGGCACCAGGCCCTTCTGATAGGCGTAACCGAGCATGAAGAGGTTGGTGGCGATGCTGTCGCCAAGCAGGCGGGTTGCCAGGCGGGTGGCATCGACGAAGTGGGTCTTGGCCTCGCCGACCGCTTCCACCAGCGCTTCGCGCATGGCCGCACCCGGCACCTGGGCGTCGGGGTTGCGGGTGAACTCGGCAGTCGCCGCCTCATGGCTGTTGATTACCGCATGGGCGATGCGCTCGTTGAGCTTGGCCAGGGCCTCTTCGCTGGCCGAGACCACCAGGTCGCACCCCAGCAGCAGGTCGGTCTCGCCGGCGGCGATGCGCACGGCATAGATGTCGTCCTGCTTGGCGGCGATGCGGATGTGGGTGATCACCGGGCCAAACTTCTGCGCCAGGCCTGCCTGGTCGAGGACGGTGCAGCCCTTGCCTTCGATGTGCGCGGCCATGCCAAGCAATGCGCCGACTGTGGTCACGCCACTACCGCCAACACCTGGGAGGAGGATGTTCCAGGGGCGAGCCAGGCTCGGCTGGCGCGGTTCCGGCAGCGCCACGAAGAGCGCTTTGGCGCCCACCGCTTCCGGCTTGCGCAGGCTGCCGCCGTGCACGGTGACGAAGCTCGGGCAGAAGCCTTCGACGCAGGAGAAATCCTTGTTGCAGGCGTTCTGGTCGATCTGGCGCTTGCGCCCCAGCTCGGTTTCCAGCGGCAGCACCGACAGGCAGTTGGATTTAACGCTGCAATCTCCACAGCCCTCGCACACTGCGGGGTTGATGAAGGCGCGTTTCTGCGGGTCGACCAGTTTGCCACGCTTGCGCCGACGACGCTTCTCGGTGGCGCAGGTCTGGTCGTAGATGATGACCGACACGCCTTTGAACTCGCGCAGCTCGCGCTGTACCGCATCCAGTTCGCGGCGGTGGTGGAAGGTGACGATGGGCGCGAAGGTGGCGCGATTCGGGTACTTCTCCGGCTCGTCGGAGACCAACGCAATGCGCTTCACGCCTTCGGCGAACACCTGCTGGCTGAGCTGGTCGACGCGCAGTTCGCCGTCGATGGGCTGGCCGCCAGTCATGGCCACGGCGTCGTTGTAGAGAATCTTGTAGGTGATGTTGACCCCGGCCGCCACGGCGGCACGCAGGGCAAGCTGGCCAGAGTGGAAGTAGGTGCCGTCACCAAGGTTCTGGAAAATGTGCGGTGTTTCGGTGAAGGGCGCCTGGCCGATCCAGGTGGCGCCCTCCCCCCCCATCTGGGTGAAGGTGTCGGTGTTGCGGTCCATCCACTGGGTCATGTAGTGGCAACCGATGCCTCCCTGGGCTCGGCTGCCTTCGGGCAGTTTGGTGGACGTGTTGTGCGGGCAGCCGGAGCAGAAGTGCGGGGTGCGCACGGTCGTGTGCTTGGGCTCGGCCAGAGCCTTTTCCTTGGCAGCCAGGAAGGCCAGGCGCGATTCGATCTGCTCACTGGAGTAGATCGGCGCAAGGCGCTTGGCGATGGCGCGGGCGATCATCGCCGGAGTCAGCTCGCTGAGGTTGGGCAGCAGGGAAACGCCCTGCTCATCGAACTCACCAACCACACGCGGACGCTTGTCCACCGGCCAGTTGTAGAGTTGGCCGGTCAGTTGGTCCTCGATGATGCTGCGCTTCTCTTCGACGACCAGGATTTCGTCCAGGCCTTGGGCGAACTCGTGTACGGAGACCGGTTCCAGCGGCCAGCTCATGCCGACCTTGAGCACGCGCAGTCCAACCTTGGCGCACAGCTCCTCGTCCAGGCCCAGGTCATTGAGGGCCTGGCGAACATCGAGGTAGGACTTGCCGGTGGTGATGATACCCAGGCGCGGGTTGGGCGAATCCAGCGTCACCTGATTGAGGTTGTTGGCGCGGGCGAAAGCGCGGGCCGCATAGATCTTGAACATGTTCAGGCGCTTTTCCTGCGCCAGGGGCGGGTCCGGCCAGCGGATGTGCACGCCATCTTCGGGCAGGGCGAAGTCTTCAGGGATCTTCACGTCGACCCGCAGCGGGTCGACATCCACGACCGCGGAGGAATCGACGTTCTCGGCGATGGTCTTGAGCGCCACCCAGCAACCGCTGTAACGCGAAAGCTCCCAGCCGATGATGCCGTAGTCGAGGATTTCCTGGACGTTGGCCGGGTTCAGCACCGGGATGGAGGCTGCGATGAACGCATGCTCGCTCTGGTTAGCAATGCTGGAGGACTTGCAGCCATGGTCGTCGCCGGCCAGCAACAGCACGCCGCCGTGGGACGACACACCAGCCGAATTGCCGTGCTTGAACACGTCGCCGCAGCGGTCCACGCCTGGCCCCTTCCCGTACCACATGGAAAACACGCCGTCATAGCGCGCGCCGGGGAACAGGCTGGTCTGCTGACTGCCCCACACGGCAGTCGCGGCCAGCTCTTCGTTCACGCCGGGCTGGAAGTGGATGTGATTTTCCTTGAGGAAGGTCTTGGCCTCCCAAAGGCTCTTGTCGAGGTTGCCAAGCGGCGAGCCCCGGTAGCCGGAGATAAAGCAGGCGGTATTCAGCCCATGGGCCTTGTCGCGTTGCTTCTGCAGCATCGGCAGGCGGGTCAGCGCCTGGGTGCCGGTGAGGTAAAGATGACCGGTTGCGAGTCGGTATTTGTCATCCAGGCGGATCTCGGCCAGAGACATGCGGGCGCTCCTGTTGTTTTTATGGCGACCTCGATGGCAAGGGTCATTGCCATCTATTTATTCAGCCTAGGACAGGATCGCTGCCGTCGGCGCATGGGCAAGAATATGACTGGACGGTACCGATTTTTTCTTTCTATTTTTGGTCTTGAGCGCCACTATTTCGCATGAGTTTTCCAACAACAACAAGATTTCGGACTGATTCATGCAAAACCCACTCAGCCCCATCGATCGCAAGATTCTCCGCCTGCTGCAACACAACGCCGACCTCTCGGCCGCCGAAGTGGCGGAGAAGGTCGAGCTGTCACAGTCCCCCTGTTGGCGGCGTATCCATCGCATGCAGGAAGAGGGGCTGATCGAACGCAAGGTCGCCCTGCTGAATCCCAAACGTCTGGGCTTTTCGATCACGGTGTTCGTCAACATCAAGCTCTCAGCACACGGTCGCAACAACCTGACCGAGTTCGAGGAGGCCATCGTTGGGTATCCGGAGGTACTGGAGTGCTACACCATGGCAGGCGGTTCGGATTACCTGCTCAAGGTGGTGGCGCGGGATATCGGCAGCTATGAGCGCTTCCTGCGGGACCAGTTGCTGCAACGGCCTCACGTGCAGGAGGCGCACTCGAACATCGCCATGAGCGAGGTCAAGCGCACCACAGAGCTGCCGCTGGACTGAGTCTCAGTCGGGGAGCCGGTGCTCGGCGATGAGCTTGAGCAGGCGCTCGCGGGTCTGGGCAAGGGACCCGGAGTTGTCCAACAGGCATAGGTCGTCACTTTCGCCCGTCATGAGTGTTTCGGCGAACCCGGCATTGCGCGCCAGGCGCGCCTCTATTTCCTCTGCCGATTCACGGCTGCGGGCATGCAGGCGCTGACGAAGTACGTGATGGTCCACCGTCAATAGCACCGCGAGCATGTGCGGGTAGCGGCGACGCGCTTCCGGGAGGTAGCCACGGGAGCCATTCACCAGCACATCGTCGCCTGCTGACAGCCACTCATCGACCACCCTGGGAATGCCGTACGACAGGCCATTGGCATACCAATTCATGGCAAAGGCGCCTTCAGCTTCGAGGCGGGCAAAGGTGTCCGGGTCCACCACCTCGGCCGCCTCCCCCTGCGCGTCGGCCGAACGAGTAATCACCCGCCGCGCTATCCGGCAGCCCTGCGCCGCAAGAGCATCACGCGCGGAGTCCAGCAGACTGTCCTTGCCGGAACCGGAGGGGCCTATCAGGTAGATCATCCTGCCGTTCATCATCATTCCCGGGAGTGGTTCATTCGCCTTGCCTCGCTCTCTCACCGGCCACCACGCAGGCTAGCGACAGGAAACAAAAAAAGTATGGCCCCAGGCGAAGTAAGACTGAACACCCATCGCAAAAATTTGTCAGACCTTGCGTGCGAAGGCGTCGGTTCATTTCTGCGGCTATCATTCACAGTAATGGCTATTAAATGTCAATTTGCCGCTACCGCAGGACAAGCAAGGCCCACGTCTCACCAAACAGACTGCAGCCCAGACCATTAGGTGGCTGCAGCGCAAGGAAGCATTCGAACGCCTTCGTTCATCCACTCGCAATTTGGAGAAATGGTGCTGGCGAAACGCCGCTATTCCAAGCACAATTCGACGCCAAATTGACGTCAAGGAACCGTTTACGGCCCCGTCGGTCATACCGATTCGAATCGCGGAACTGGTTGAACAATTGCCGCCCAAGACAGTCAAACCGGTGACAATCTTGCGGCTCATTGCCAGCACCGCTTTCCTGAACTAACCGGTTGAATGTATGCGCCCTATGAAACAGGCTATTTATTCCAGTCGTACGGCAGACAAATTCGTCGTCCGCCTGCCCGAAGGCATGCGCGAACGCATCGCCCTCGTCGCACGCAACCATCATCGCAGCATGAACTCCGAGATCATCGCTCGCCTGGAGCAGAGCATGCTTCAGGAAGGCGCTCTTGATGAGGGCGTATCCATGCGATTGGACAGCCCTGAACTGACCCTGCATGAGCGCGAATTGCTGCAACGCTTTCGGCAATTGTCGCGGCGCCAGCAGAATGCATTGGTTGCACTGATCGCGCACGACGCAGAGCTGGTGGCCGAAGAGTCCTGAAGTCCCGCATCGTGTGAAGAAGCCGGCCCGTGCCGGTTTTTTCATGCCCACGAAAAGTATCGGCAGGACCGCACAAACAAGAAAGCCGCCTTCAGGCGGCTTTTCTCATGGCGATGTCCAATCAGAGCAGGAATAGCGTGGCGAGGCCGAGGAAGATAAAGAATCCACCACTGTCGGTCATGGCCGTGATCATCACGCTGGAGCCCATGGCTGGATCTCGCCCCATGCGCACCAGCGTCATCGGAATCAGCACACCCATCAACGCGGCCAGAAGCAGGTTCAAGGTCATGGCACCGGTCATCACTACCCCCAGCGACCAACTGCCATAAAGGTAGTAGGCCACCAGGCCAATCACCCCACCCCAGAGGAGGCCGTTGATCAAGGCGACGCCCAGTTCCTTGCGAACCAGTCGTGACGTATTGCCAGTCCCAACCTGATCCAGGGCCATCGCGCGAACGATCATGGTGATCGTCTGGTTTCCGGAGTTGCCGCCAATGCCGGCAACAATAGGCATTAGCGCCGCAAGGGCGACCAGCTTCTCGATCGACCCCTCGAACAGGCCGATCACCCGCGAGGCAATGAAGGCCGTTACCAGGTTGACCGCCAGCCAAGCCCAGCGGTTGCCCACCGACTTCCAGACAGATGCGAAGATATCTTCCTCTTCACGCAGACCAGCCATGTTGAGGACTTCGCTCTCGCTTTCCTCGCGGATCAGATCGACCATCTCGTCGATGGTCAGACGGCCGATCAGCTTGCCGTTCTTGTCGACCACCGGCGCCGAAATCAGATCGTAACGCTCGAACGCCTGGGCCGCATCGTAGGCATCCTCATCCGGGTGGAAACTCACCGGATCGGTCGCCATGACCTCGGCCACTTGCTTGTCTGGATCATTGACCAGCAGACGCTTGATCGGCAGCACACCTTTAAGGATGCCGTCGTAGTCGACCACGAACAGCTTGTCGGTGTGCCCCGGCAGCTCCTTGAGCCTACGCAGGTAGCGCAATACCACTTCGAGAGTCACATCATCGCGGATGGTAACCATCTCGAAGTCCATCAGAGCGCCGACCTGATCCTCTTCGTAGGACAGGACGGAACGCACGCGCTCGCGCTGCTGCGCGTCGAGCGATTCCATCAGTTCGTGGACCACATCCCGCGGCAGCTCAGGCGCCAGGTCTGCAAGTTCGTCGGCGTCCATCTCCTTGGCTGCGGCGAGCAGTTCGTGATCGTCCATGTTGGCGATCAGCGATTCACGGACGGCGTCCGAAACCTCGAGGAGGATGTCGCCGTCACGCTCCGCCTTTACCAGCTGCCAGACCATCAGGCGGTCATCCAGCGGCAGGGCCTCAAGGATGTGGGCGATGTCGGCCGGGTGCAGCTCGTCCAGCTTGCGCTGCAGCTCGGCAAGGTTCTGCCGGTGGACGAGGTTTTCGACGAGGTCGTGGTGCTGGCCTTCCTGACGATGGGTCAGGTCTTCGACCAGCTTGTGGCGATGCAAGAGCTCGATCACCTGAGCAAGGCGATCCTGCAGGCTTTCTTGCGGCTTCTTGGCTTCTACTTCAGTCATATAGCGCGCTCCACCCCCAGTGGCAGAGCACGCCAAGAGGGGTCAAACAGTCAAAACGCGATTGTGCAATCGAGATTCTGAGTAACTACTGGGTAAGTCCATGATGGTTGTCCGAAAGCCCCGGCGGGGCTGACCGCGCAATGATAGCACCGCCGAAATGCTTTCGCGTTACAAAAACCGGACAGAACAATCGCTTGCATCGTAAAGCTGAGATTGTCATCAACACAGCTACGACGCCGAAGAGACCTTGTAGGACACCCCCGCGCAGCACTCCCGGAGCATTACCCTGATGGGCCATTGCCAAGGAGAAGGCTAATGAAGCAACGATCGCTAGCGCTGCTCTGCGCTCTGTCCCTACACCTCAGCAGCCCCGCCCAGGCGGGCCCGCTGTATCGCTGCATCGATACTGGAGGCAGAACAACGTTCACCCATCTCGGCTGCCCGGCAGATAGCGAGGCCCACGAACATCGTCTCGGCGCCTCCAACCTCATCCAAGGACACCGCGTCTCAGGAGAACCGAGCTCAGCCCTCCTTCCGAGGGCACCGTCAGCCCCAGAGGAAATGAGCCGCGAAATCGTCGTAGTCGGCGAGCAGGATGTCGTGTGCGGGAACCTGATAACTCCGACTGAACGTCGCCAGGCGATTATCAAACGCCAAGCGCGAGCCGGCATGACTCGCTCGGACGTCGAGAGCGCGCTGGGCAAGCCAGACAAGATAAGCAGTCGCAATGGGCAGCTGCGCTACCACTACCAGGCACGCAAAGGCGCGAGCCACCAAGTGAGCTTCGACGAAGCGGGCTGCGTGAAAGAAGGGCGCTGAACAGACAAATAAAAAGGGCCTGCATTTCTGCAGGCCCTTTCTGTATGGCGCACTCAGGAGGATTCGAACCTCCGACCGCCCGGTTCGTAGCCGGGTACTCTATCCAGCTGAGCTATGAGTGCGTTGTGGTGTTTTTATACCAGATCACCGCTGGTTATCTTCAGGACCACCAACCTTCGGCTGGTACATCTTGAATATGGCGCACTCAGGAGGATTCGAACCTCCGACCGCCCGGTTCGTAGCCGGGTACTCTATCCAGCTGAGCTATGAGTGCGTTGTGGGCGCGCATTATAGGGATATTTTTGCATCAGTCAACTACTTTATCGAGAAGTTTCAATAACTTATCGATTTGGCGCCAACCATCCCTAGAACACTAAATATGGCGGAGAAGGGGGGATTCGAACCCCCGACACCCTTTTGAGGTGTACTCCCTTAGCAGGGGAGCGCCTTCGGCCACTCGGCCACCTCTCCGCAACACGGGGCGCATGATAACCATGTTTTCCCCGTTTGCAAAGCCAAAAATTGCAGAAAAATTAGTGGCTTGGTTCTTGGTCCTTTTCTTTTTGTATGCGTTGGTAGATTTCCTCACGGTGCACGGCCACCTCCTTCGGGGCATTCACGCCAATGCGCACCTGGTTACCTTTGACACCTAGTACGGTCACAGTGACATCGTCACCCACCATCAGGGTCTCTCCGACCCGGCGAGTCAGAATCAGCATTCCTTTCTCCTTACGGATTCAGTTCGGGACAACAGTCTGCAAAAAAGAAATGGTTGCAGCCTCAGGCAAAATCAAGTGCCAAGGCCTTCACCCAAGTATTGACCAGCCCCGGCAAAAGGAAAGCTCCACCGTAGCAGCCAAAAACGACAAAGGCGCGGGGTGAGCCGCGCCTTTTGTTGAACGCCTTACTCGCCCTGTCGGGCCGGAGCGTCCAACTCGAAAGCGGTGTGCAGAGCGCGTACCGCCAGCTCCAGGTATTTCTCCTCAATGACCACGGACACTTTGATTTCCGAGGTGGAGATCATCTGGATGTTGATGCTTTCCTTGGCCAGTGCTTCGAACATGCGGCTAGCGACACCTGCGTGGGAACGCATGCCAACGCCGACGATGGAAACCTTGGCGATATTGGTGTCACCAACCACTTCGCGAGCACCGATTTCACTGGCAGTCTGCTCCAGCACGCGCAGAGCGTTCTGGTAGTCATTGCGGTGTACGGTGAAGGTAAAGTCGGTGGTGTTATCGTGCGACACGTTCTGCACGATCATGTCCACTTCGATGTTGGCGGCACTGATCGGACCAAGGATCTTGAAAGCCACGCCGGGGGTATCCGGCACGCCACGGATGGTCAGCTTGGCTTCGTCGCGATTGAAGGCGATGCCGGAGATGATCGGCTGTTCCATGGATTCCTCTTCATCAAGGGTAATGAGGGTGCCTGGACCCTCCTGGAAGCTGTGCAGCACGCGCAGCGGAACGTTGTACTTGCCGGCGAACTCAACCGAGCGGATTTGCAGCACCTTGGAGCCGAGGCTGGCCATTTCCAGCATTTCCTCAAAGGTGATCTTGTCCAGACGCTGAGCCTGCGGCACGACGCGCGGGTCGGTGGTATAGACGCCATCTACATCGGTGTAGATCTGGCACTCGTCAGCCTTCAATGCTGCCGCCAGGGCCACGCCGGTGGTGTCGGAACCGCCACGCCCCAGGGTGGTGATGTTGCCGTGCTCGTCCACGCCCTGGAAACCCGCGACCACGACGACACGACCGGCCTTGAGGTCAGCGCGAATCTTCTGGTCATCGATCTGCAGGATGCGGGCCTTGTTGTGCGCGCTGTCGGTGAGGATGCGCACCTGGTTGCCGGTGTAGGAAACAGCCGGCACACCGCGCTTGATCAGCGCCATGGACAACAGCGCGATGGTTACCTGCTCACCGGTGGAGACCATCACGTCCAGTTCGCGCGGAACCGGCGTGTCGCTGATCTGTTTGGCCAGATCGATCAGACGGTTGGTTTCGCCACTCATGGCAGAAACCACGACCACGATGTCATCACCGCCTTCGCGGAACTTTTTCACCTTCTCGGCCACCTGCTCGATGCGCTCGACAGTGCCGACCGAGGTCCCCCCAAACTTCTGTACGATCAAAGCCATTTCAAAAGCCGCCTAATCCCGTGAAGGGCGCCCATTAAACAATCAACGCAAAGCACTGCCAAGGCCCGCCGGGCGTGGGATGGGCCTTGACCAAGGTTCCCTGAGCGGTTGCTCAGAGCCCTTTTTCGACGAACGGTACGGTAAGTGCCAGGGCCTGCTCCAGAGCTGCGGCGTCGGTGCCGCCGCCACGGGCCATATCCGGGCGACCACCGCCCTTACCGCCGACCGCTGCCGCAGCCTGCTTCATCAGATCGCCGGCTTTGAGTTGGCCGGTCAGGTCCTGGGTGACGCCAGCGACCAGTGTCACCTTGCCCTCCAGCGCACCGCCGAGCAGGATCACTGCGCGGCCGAGCTTGTTCTTCAGTTGGTCGACGAGTGCCAGCAGCGCATCACCATCCAGGCCGTCCAGACGGGCAGCCAATACCTTCACGCCTTTCACCTCGATGGCGGAAGACGCCAGATCGTCGCCGGCAGCGCTGGCCGCCTTGGCCTTCAGCTGTTCCAGCTCCTTCTCCAGCTGACGGTTGCGCTCCAGCAGGCCGGACAATTTGTCCAGCAGGTTGTCGCGACTGCCTTTGACCAGCGCCGCCGCTTCCTTGAGTTGCTCCTCGGCACCATTCAGGTAGCCCAGGGCCGCCGAGCCGGTTACCGCCTCGATGCGGCGCACACCAGCGGCAACGCCGCCTTCGCTGACAATCTTGAACAGGCCGATATCGCCGGTGCGGGAGACGTGGGTACCGCCGCAGAGTTCAACGGAGAAGTCGCCGCCCATGCTCAACACACGAACCTGCTCGCCGTACTTCTCACCGAACAGCGCCATGGCGCCCTTGGCCTTGGCGGTGTCGATATCGGTTTCCTCTGTCTCGACTTCGCTGTTCTTGCGGATCTCGGCATTGACGATGTCTTCCAGGGCTTTCAGCTGCTCGGGCTTGATCGCCTCGAAGTGGCTGAAGTCGAAGCGCAGGCGCTGGCTATCCACCAGGGAACCTTTCTGTTGTACGTGATCACCCAGCACGCGACGCAGGGCGGCGTGCAGCAGGTGGGTGGCCGAGTGGTTCAGCGCGGTGGCCTGGCGCACGGTTGCGTCGACCTGGGCCGTAACACCGGCACCGACACGCAGCGTGCCACTGTCGACCACGCCATGATGGAGGAAGGCTCCGCCGGCCTTGGTGGTATCACGCACGTCGAAACGCAGGCCCGCCGCAGCAATGAAGCCGCAGTCACCGACCTGGCCGCCGGACTCGGCGTAGAACGGAGTGCGGTCGAGCACCAGCACGCCCTCCTCGCCTTCGCCCAGTTGCTCGACGGCCTGGCCGTCCTTGAACAGGGCGATGACCTTGCCTTCGCCGGAAGTGCAGACATAGCCGGTGAAATTGGTGTCGGCGTCCACCTTGACCAGGGCGTTGTAGTCCATACCAAAGGCGCTGGAGGCGCGGGCGCGCTCACGCTGGCCTTCCATCTCGCGCTCGAAGCCGGCCTCGTCGATGGTCAGACCGCGTTCACGAGCGATGTCGCCAGTCAGGTCGACGGGAAAACCGTAGGTGTCATACAGCTTGAACAGGGTTTCGCCGGGGATCATCTTGCCCTTGAGGCCAACCAGGTCCTGTTCGAGGATCTTCAGGCCTTGCTCCAGGGTCTTGGCGAACTGTTCTTCTTCGGTCTTCAGCACGCGCTCAATGTGCGCCTGCTGCTGTTTGAGCTCGGGGAACGCCTCGCCCATCTCGGCCACCAGGGCAGCAACGATCTTGTGGAAGAAGCTGCCCTTGGCACCCAGCTTGTTACCGTGGCGACAGGCGCGACGAATGATTCGGCGCAGCACATAGCCACGGCCTTCATTGGACGGCAGCACGCCGTCGGCAACCAGGAAGCTGCAGGAACGGATGTGGTCGGCCACCACTTTCAGCGAAGGCGCATCGTCGTTAGCGCAGCCGATGGCTTCGGCAGATGCCTTCAGCAGGCTCTGGAACAGGTCGATCTCGTAGTTCGAGTGGACATGCTGCAGCACGGCGCTTATACGCTCCAGGCCCATGCCGGTGTCCACGCTTGGTGCCGGCAGCGGGTGCATCACACCGTCGGCTGTGCGATTGAACTGCATGAAGACGTTGTTCCAGATCTCGATGTAACGGTCACCGTCTTCTTCCGGGGACCCGGGCGGGCCGCCCCAGATGTCCGGACCGTGGTCATAGAAGATCTCGGTGCAAGGGCCGCACGGGCCGGTATCGCCCATGGCCCAGAAATTGTCCGACGCATAGGGCGCGCCCTTATTGTCGCCGATACGCACCATGCGCTCGTGGGGAATCCCGACTTCCTGGGTCCAGATATCGTAGGCCTCGTCATCGCTGGCGTAGACGGTGACCCAAAGTTTGTCCTTCGGCAGCTTCAGCCACTTGTCGCCGGTTAGGAATTCCCAGGCGTAGTGAATCGCATCGCGCTTGAAGTAGTCGCCGAAGCTGAAGTTGCCCAGCATTTCGAAGAAGGTGTGGTGACGGGCGGTATAGCCGACGTTTTCGAGGTCGTTGTGCTTGCCGCCGGCGCGCACGCATTTCTGACTGGTGGTGGCGCGAGTGTAGGCGCGCTTTTCCAAGCCCAGGAAGCAGTCCTTGAACTGGTTCATCCCCGCGTTGGTGAACAGCAGGGTCGGGTCGTTGCCCGGGATCAGGGAGCTGGAGGCGACTCGGGTATGCCCCTTCTCTTCGAAGAAGCTGAGGAAGGCTTCACGGATTTCTGCGCTTTTCATAGGTTCTTCCACGGAAACTGCGGCCACGAAGGCGGGTGCAAATCGTTATCAGCGAAAGCGAGAACGCAGGAAGAGCACAGATGAGGTCGAGTTACCGGTGATAACCCGGAACTTCGCGCCCGTTCCCTACATTGCTCGCAAGGCTCGCAGCAGTCTTTCGACTGACGTACGAATCGCCGGCAAAGGGCCGCATTATATCGGCCCCGCGCCGTTGGGATAGTGCCTTTGTGCGATAGATTCCGCCTATTTGACCGCCCTGGCGAATCAGGCGCGGGGGAAGGCGGCGAAAGCCTCGATTATCCGCGGGATATCGGTAGCCCCCACATCAAGGTGGGTGACTAGACGCAACCGAGGCGCAGGGCTGACGCGGATGCCATGCTCCGCCAGGACCACCGCCAGTTCCTGCACCCGATCGCCGGCCTGCACGTAAACCATGTTGGTCTGCACAGGCTCCACGACAAAGCCGATCGCCTCTAAGCCGGCGCCCAGTCGCTCGGCGTTGGCATGGTCTTCGGCCAGACGCTCGACCTGGTGGTCCAGCGCGTAAAGCCCCGCGGCAGCAAGCACCCCGGCCTGACGCATGCCACCGCCAACCATCTTGCGCAGGCGGCGCGCCTTGGCGATCAACGCCCGGTTACCGCAGAGCACCGAACCAACTGGGGCCCCCAGACCTTTGGACAGGCACACCGAGACCGAATCGAAGTGACGCGCGATCTCGCCGGCGTCCACGCGCAGCTTCACCGCCGCGTTGTAGAGGCGGGCGCCATCCAGGTGCAGCGCCAGACCGCGGCGGTGGGTCAGTTCGCGAGCAGCAGCCAGGTAAGCCATCGGCAGCACCTTGCCCTGCATGGTGTTTTCCAGCGCCAGCAGACGGGTGCGGGCGAAGTGGAAGTCATCCTGCTTGATGGCAGCCTCCACTTTGCCCAGGTCCAGGCTGCCATCCACCTCTCCATCGATGGGTTGCGGCTGGATCGAGCCGAGCACCGCCGCGCCACCACCTTCGTATTTATAGGTGTGCGCCTGCTGGCCGACGATGTACTCGTCCCCGCGCTCACAGTGCGCCATCAAGCCCAGCAGGTTGCTCATGGTGCCGGTCGGCACGAACAAAGCGGCTTCGAAGCCTAGACGTTCGGCGAGGCTCGCCTCCAGGCGGTTGACGGTGGGGTCTTCGCCGTACACGTCGTCGCCCAGTTCGGCACGCAGCATGGCTTCACGCATGCCGGCGGAGGGTTGGGTGACGGTGTCGCTGCGCAGGTCGATCAGGCTCATGCCGGGCTCCTTGGATGGGCTAAGAGCCCGATCCTAAGGCCCCGGGCCCCACGGGTACAGGTACAGATAAGAACGGGTGTGAGGGCGTCAGACCTCTGCGGGAACCACGAGGATGCCGGCCCTCAGGCCGTTCTTGACCTTGGGATTGGGGAAAATGATACGTGCGCCCTCCTCCTCTACTACCCAGCGGGTACCGGCGATGTCTTCGGCGAGGAGGTAGCCGACCGGCAGTTCGCTGAAGTTTTCGATATCCGGCGCCAGATGCAGCAGGAAGGATTCGCTGTGCTTGATGATCTCGCGTGCGACCGAGAACAGCTGCAGGCCATCCAGTCGATCGCCGTCGAACTCGGGCTCACGTCCTTCGATCAAGCTGTGCAACCGCTCCTCGAGGCGATCGAGGTTGACTTCGGCATTGCTGCCGAACGGTCGCGCTTTGCCCAGCTCCAGGGTAAAGGCCTCGGCGCCAAGTTGCGCATAGGTATAGGAGCTGAAAGTGATGCCGGTCTTGTTTTGCAGCAGCACCGCGTCGATTCCGGCAGCGCGCAGTCGAGCCAGCTCCTGGCGGGAATGCTTTCGTCCTTCGACGTAGGGATAGAGCGCGAATTGTTCGATCTTCGAAGCGCGGATCGCAGTATGCAGATCGTAATGCAGGCGCGAGCGCTCGGGCTTGGTAAAGAAGGCGGCGGCGTAACGTTCCAGCTCGGCTGCACGCATGGCCTCGAAACCGCTGGACTCGCCATGGCGTCCATTGAACAGGCGATTGATGTCCTGCTCCACAAAGCGTTCGCCTCGGCGAATCGCCTCGGGATTACCGAGCAGGAAGAGAATCCGCGCGCGGGGCTTGAGATGCCCACGGGCGATGCCCTGGATCAAACGATCGAGCAACTCGATCGGCGCAGTCTCGTTACCGTGCACCCCGGCCGACAGCAGCAGGTCGAAGCCGCTGTCGTCGGCGGCGGGCGGGGTCACGTCGAGCGCGCCCTCGCCCAGCCAGTGCAGACGCACGCCCCCGGAGGTCAGCTGGATCTTCTCGGTCGGCTCACGGCCGGCCAGGGTCAATTCGAGCAATTTACCGAGGGATAGCATCCTGTTACCTCAATGATCGTGATCGCAGTCCGGACCATGGACATGGTCGTCGTCATCGTCAGCATCGGCCGCTTCCATTTCCAGCTGCAGGCTGACCAGATTGGTGGCCAACGGGCGCAGCAACAGGTTGGCGTACTCGGTGTCGCCCTCCTCCACATCTACGCCGATCAGCAGCTGACCATTTCCGGCCTGCTGAATCCAGACCTCCCTGCCCTGCCAGACGACGGCGAACCGGGTGCAGGAGGTTTCGAGCTGGGTACCGTCGGTATCTTCGAGGATGAGTTGCAGGGCATCGGACATGGGGGAAAAACTCCAGGTTGTTCGCTGCAAGCGACAAGCTCGTACTCGAGGCTTGCAGCTTGCCGCTTATGTCAGTTGAAACGGATAAACCGCGCCCAGTTTAAGGATCTGCGTCAGTTCATCCAATGCCGTCCGGCACTCAATGAGCAATTGCGGGTCGGCCAGGTCGCTCTCGCTCAGGCGATCGCGATAGTGCTTTTCGACCCAGGCCGTCAACGTAGTGTAGAGCGCTGGCGTCATGATCACCCCCTGATTGACTGCCGCCAGCTCATCTTCCTTCAGCGCCACGCGCAGCCGCAGGCAGGCTGGGCCGCCGCCGTTCTGCATGCTCTGCTTCAGATCGAAGACCTTGACTTCACGGATCGGTCCGTTGCTGGCGGTGAGCTGGCTCAGGTAGTTCCACACGTTGCTATTGCTACGGCACTCTTCCGGCACAATCAGCAGCATGCTGCCGTCATCACGGCTGAGCAACTGGCTGTTGAAGAGATAGGAGCGCACGGCATCCTCGACGCTCACGGCATCACGCGGCACGCGGACAGCCTTGAAACGGCCGCCACGACGACCCAGCTTGGTGTCCAACTCGGCCAGCACCTTGTCGGTCTCGAGGAAGGCGTCTTCGTGGTAGAACAGCACCTCGCCGTTACCCACGGAAATCACATCGTTGTGGAACACGCCCTGGTCGATCACCGACGGATTCTGCTGGGCGTAGACCACGCCCTGCTCACCCAGGCCGTGCAGGCGGGCAACCGCCTGGCAGGCCTCCAGGGTTTGCCGTGCGGGGTAGCGTTGTGGCGCCGGGAAGCGGCTGTCGAATGCGCTGCGGCCGAACACGAAGAACTCCACACCGGCATCACCATAGCCCTTGCAGAAGCGCGTGTGGTTGGCCGCACCTTCGTCACCGAACTGGCTCACTGCCGGCAAGGCGGCATGGTGGGCGAAGTGTTTGTCGTTGGCGAACATGGCCCCCAGCACGCGACTGGTGGTCGGATGCTCGATCGAACGGTGAAACTTGCAGTTCAGGTTGGCGGCGGTGAAGTGCACGCGACCATCGGCGGTGTCGGCACTGGGGCTGACGGTGCAGGAGTTGGCAGTCCACATGCTGGACGCCGAGCTGCAGGCAGCCAGCAGTGGCATCGCTTCCTTGGCGGCCTGGGCAATCACCTCGGCGTCAGTACCGGCGAAACCCAGGCTGCGCAACGCGGCGACGTCCTGGCGCTCCTGCGGCGCAAATACGCCCTGCTTGAAGCCCATTTCCATCAGCGACTTCATCTTGCCCAGGCCCTGCAGCGCGGCTTCCTTCGGATTGGAAACCGCCTGACTGTTGCTCTGCGAGGCAACGTTACCGTAGGACAGGCCACCGTAGTTGTGGGTCGGGCCGACCAGTCCGTCGAAGTTTACTTCATAGGCGTTCACAGGCTGACTCCTGGAGTAAGGGTTGCAGGCAGGGCAAGGGTTTCACTTTCCAGCGACGCCACCGGATAAGCACAGTAGTCGGCCGCGTAATAGGCGCTGGCACGGTGGTTGCCGGAGGCACCCACACCGCCGAACGGCGCGCTGCTGGCGGCGCCGGTGAGCTGCTTGTTCCAGTTGACGATGCCTGCGCGGCTCTCGATCAGGAACTGCTGATAGCGTTCACTGGAGTCGGACAGCAGGCCGGCCGCCAGGCCGTACTGAGTGGCATTGGCTTCAGCGATGGCGGCGTCGAAACCGTCATAGCGGATGACCTGCAGCAGCGGGCCGAAGAATTCTTCGTCCGGACGATCGGCGACGCTGGTGACGTCGATGATGCCGGGGGTGAGCAACGCCGCATTGGGGTGTGGCTGGGTCATGGCCAGCAGGACCTTGGCGCCCTTGGCGACCAGTTGCTCCTGGGCCTGCATCAGGTGGTGTGCCGCGGCCAGGGAAATCACCGACCCCATGAAAGGTGCCGGCTGGGCGTCGAAGGCACCGACCTTGATGGTGCCGGCCACCGTCACGAGGCGCGCCAGCAGGGCATCACCCCAGGCGCCTTGCGGCACCAGCAGGCGGCGGGCACAGGTGCAGCGCTGGCCTGCGGAAATGAAGGCGGACTGGATGATGGTGTAGACGGCGGCGTCGACGTCCTGCACCTGGTCGACCACCAGCGGGTTGTTGCCGCCCATCTCCAGCGCCAGGATCTTGTCCGGGCGGCCGGCAAATTGTTGATGCAGCAGGTTGCCGGTGCGACTGGAACCGGTGAAGAACAGGCCGTCGATGCCCGGGTTCCCAGCCAGGGCTACACCGGTCTCACGAGCCCCCTGCACCAGGTTGAGCACGCCAGCCGGCAGGCCAGCTTCGATCCAGCACTTGACCGTCAGCTCGGCGACCTTGGGTGTCAGCTCACTGGGTTTGAACACGACTGCGTTGCCCGCCAATAGCGCCGGAACGATATGGCCATTAGGCAGGTGGCCAGGGAAGTTATAGGGGCCAAATACCGCAACGACACCGTGCGGCTTGTGGCGCAGTACGGCGGTGGCGTCGGCCAGCGGCCCACTTTTCTCGCCAGTACGCTCACGGTAGCTCTGGATGGAGATGGCGACCTTGTTGACCATGCTGGTCACTTCGGTGGCGGACTCCCAAAGCGGCTTGCCGGTTTCTTCGCCAATGCAACGGGCCAGTTCGTCGGCATGGCTGCGCAGAGTCACGGCGAATTGTTCGAGGATGGCGATGCGCTCTTCCAGCGGGCGACGGGCCCAGGCCGGAAAAGCAGCGCGGGCGGCCTTGACCGCTTCATCGACCTGCTCTGCGCTAGCGCCAGCGCCGGACCAGACGACTGCCTGGGTCACCGGGTTCAGCGAAGTGAAGGTCTCGCCCTGGCCGTCCAGCCAACGGCCTGCGATGTAATGGGTACTCATTTCACGGACTCCTTGGCCGACAGCGGCACGGCGCGCACCTGGGCGCCGGCGGAGAGTTTCAGGCGTTTGGCGGTCTGCGCATCGACCACCAGGGTACCCGCGGCCAGACGAGCAGGCGCGGCGGTGATGCGGCAGTCTTCGCGCTTGCGGTTGTGGATCAGGTAGGGCGTCGCGTCATCCCCCGGCGTGCCGACCGCCAGCACCAGGCTCTGGCTGTCACGTACGGCTCGAATCTTCGCGGTTTCGCACTCGATGGCCGGGCCCGCGTCGAAGATGTCGACATAGCCCTGGTAGCTGAAGCCTTCGCCCTTGAGCATGGCCAGCGCCGGTTCGGTATTCGGATGCACGCGGCCGATGGTGTTGCGTGCATCCTCCGAGAGGAAGCAGGTATAGAGCGGGAACTTGGGCATCAGTTCGGCGATGAAGGCCTTGTTGCCGACGCCAGTCAGGTAGTCGGCGCGGGAAAACTCCATCTTGAAGAAGTGTCGGCCGAGGCTCTCCCAGAACGGCGACACGCCATTCTCATCGGACATGCCGCGCATCTCGGCGATTACCTTGTCGCCGAACAACTCGGGGAACTCGGCGATGAACAGGAACCGTGCCTTGGACAGCAGGCGACCATTGAGACCGCTGCGGTAGCCGGAATGCAGGAACAGCGAGCAGAGCTCGGAGTTACCGGTCAGGTCGTTAGCCAGGAACAGGGTCGGAATCTGCCGATGGATGTGCAGCTCCTGGGAAGCACTGACGGTCAGGCCAACCCGGTAGTTGTACCAGGGCTCACGCAGGCCTACGGCGCCGGCGATGGCGGAAATGCCAACCACCTTGCCGTCATCGTCTTCGAGGACGAACAGGTAATCCGCATCGGCGCGCTCCGCCTCGCCACGGAATGCCTTTTCCGCCCAACCGACGCGGTGCGACAGGCGCTCCTCATTGGCCGGCAGCGTGGTCAGGCCTGCGCCGGTGCTGCGCGCCAGGTCGATCAGGGCCGGTAAGTCGGCGCTGCGTACGGGACGAACGATCATAGTGCCTCCAGAAAATGCATCCCCCCGCCCTCAGGGAGAGGAGCCAGGGGTGAGGGCCGAGCCCTCATCCGGCCCAGTGGGCCGCCCTCTCCCGACGGGGAGAGGGCTAACGACTTAAAGTGCGACCAGGCGAACGCTGGCGCCTTCACCGACACCTAGTGCTTCAGCGGCTTCCTCGCCCAGCACTACCGGCTTGCCGGGGACCCAGTCGAGTTCGGCGACGATGGCGCGGAAATCCTGCAACTGGCCGTTGCACACCAGATACTGGCGACCACCTTTGCCCTGGTCGCCGAACTTGACCGGCACCATGCGGCTCTGGGCGATGGAGCGAATGCTCGACGTCCGCGCATGCAGGGTCGGACCGCCATCGAAGATGTCGATGTAGTTGTCGGTCTCGAAGCCTTCACGCATCAGGATGTCGAAGGTGATCTGCGCACGCGGGTGCACCTGGCCCATGGATTCCTGGGCGGCGTCCGGCAGCAGCGGCACGTAGATGGGGTAATGCGGCATCAGTTCGGCGAGGAAGGTACGGCTCTTCAGGCCGGAAAGGCGCTCGGCCTCGGTGTAGTTGAGGTCGAAGAAGTTACGCCCCACCGCATTCCAGAAAGGTGACTCGCCCTGGTCGTCGCTGTAGCCAACGATCTCCACCACCACGGCATCGGCGAAACGCTCCGGGTGACTGGCCATGAACAGCAGGCGGCTACGGGAGTTGAGTTCGGCAATCGGGGTGTTAACCAGATCGCGTTCGACATAGAAGCTGGTCAGCAGGCTGTTGCCCGTCAGGTCGTGGCACAGCGAAAGCACGTGGATCTTGTTGTGGATCTTCAGCTCCCGCGAGGCATGCACGAAGGTCTCGTTACGGAAGCTGTAGAACGGCTCGGAGAAACCGGCGGAGGCAACGATCGCCGAACAGCCGGCAAGGCGGCCGGTCTGGGTATCTTCAAGGACGAAGAAATAGCTCTCTTCACCGTTGTAGCTCACCTCGGCGGCGAAGGACGCCTCGGACGCGGCGATTTTCTCGCTCAGGCGTTCGGCGTCGTCCGGCAACGAAGTGACACCCACGGGGCTATCCGCGGCCAGACGCTGGACTTCAGCTAGATCGGCCATTTGCGCGGGGCGCATCACCAGCATGGTGTCACTCCTTTTCTTGTTAAAAGCTCCGGGCAATTCGCGCTGAGTCGCCCGGAGAAAGCCTGAAGCCCAATGGCCCTGGCATGCATGAATCTGGATCGTCCTTGGTTGAAGCACGGCGCATCCATGCGCCGCGTCCTGCAGCAATTACGCTTGGGTCAGTTTGGCCACTGCGCGTTCGAAACGGTCGAGACCTTCGTCGATGTCCGCATCCGGGATAACCAAGCTGGGGGCAAAGCGCACCACGTCCGGGCCGGCCTGCAGAACCATCACGGCTTCCTTCTCGGCAGCGTTGAGCACGTCCTTGGCCTTGCCCTTCCAGGCATCGGACAGGGCGGCACCGATCAGCAGGCCGAGGCCGCGCACTTCGGTGAAGATGCCGTACTTGGCGCCAATCGCCTCAAGACGGGTCTTGAAGCGGTCGTGCTTGGCATTGATGCCCTTCAGCACGTCCGGCGTATTGATCACGTCCAGCACCGCTTCTGCCACGGCGCTGGCCAGCGGGTTGCCACCGTAGGTGGTGCCGTGGGTGCCGACGGCCAAGTGCTTGGCGATCTCGGTAGTGGTCAGCATGGCGCCGATGGGGAAGCCGCCGCCCAGGCTCTTGGCGCTGGAGAGGATGTCCGGGGTCACACCGTAATGCTGGTAAGCGAAGAGGTGACCGCTGCGGCCCATGCCGCTCTGCACTTCGTCGAACACCAGCAATGCGTTGTGCTCGTCGCACAGCTTGCGTGCGCCTTCCAGGTAGGCCTGATCAGCCGGCAGTACGCCGCCCTCGCCTTGCACGGGCTCCAGGACCACGGCGCAGGTCTTGTCGGAAATGGCGGCCTTCAGGGCGTCCAGATCGTTGAAGGGCACATGGGTGATGCCCTCCATCTTCGGCCCGAAGCCATCGGAGTACTTTGGCTGGCCGCCAACGGTCACGGTGAACAGGGTGCGACCGTGGAAGCTGTTGGTGGCGGAGATGATCTCATGCTTCTGCGGCCCGTAAACGTCGTGGGCATAACGGCGAGCCAGCTTGAACGCAGCCTCGTTGGCCTCGGCACCGGAGTTGGCGAGGAACACACGCTCGGCGAAGGTGGCATCCACCAGCTTTTTGGCCAGGCGCAGGGCCGGCTCGTTGGTGAAAACGTTCGACACGTGCCAGATCTTGTGGGCCTGCTCAGTGAGGGCCTTGACCAGGGCCGGGTGTGCATGACCCAGGGAGTTCACGGCAATACCGCCCGCAAAATCGATCAGTTCGCGACCAGATTGATCCCAGACTCGGGAACCTTCGCCACGCACCGGAATGAAAGCGGCGGGGGCATAGTTGGGAACCATCACCTTGTCGAAATCGGCGCGCTCGACCTGCGCATGCTCAACGGACATCAGTTTCTCCTGCCATGAACGGCTAGTGATGAAAGGATTGTAGGGACAGATTCAGGGCTGGCATTGCCGCCATGCGACAACTTCTTATAGCGCCACCCCGGGAAATTCCGGCGCTTATGGAAATGCGACAGAAAGCGTCGGGAAGGCGCAGTTTAAACGCTGATCGCCGCACCCACGCACAGGGCGGCAAATTTTCTCCACGGGGTGACCGGCGGGTATTAGTGCGCTGGAAGACCGGATTTCCTGTGGGGGCGAATTCATTCGCCAACCGGCCCGTAGGGCCAGCTTGCAGGGATATGCAGATCGCCGGACGGGTCGAGCGCAGCGATTCCCATCCGACCAAAAAAGCGCGGGATCAGCCGCGCTCGGTAACGGCAGGCTGGGTGTCGAAGGGGCTGCCACTGCGCCGCTGGTTGCGGTCTTCGCGCGGAGTGACACCAAAGAAGTTGCGGTAGGCGCTGGAGAAGTGCGGACCGGAGGAGAAGCCGCAGGACAGACCGATCTGGATGATCGACTTGCTGGTCTGCATCAGCATCTGCCGAGCCTTGTTCAGACGCAGCTCCAGGTAGTACTGGCTGGGCACGCGGTTGAGATATTGTTTGAAGATGCGCTCCAGCTGGCGACGGGAGACGCAGACGTGCTGGGCAATCTCGTCCGTGGTGAGCGGCTCTTCGATATTGGCCTCCATGAGCAGCACGGCCTGGGTCAGCTTCGGATGGCTGGAGCCAAGGCGGTTCTGCAGCGGAATGCGCTGACGCTCACCGCCTTCGCGGATGCGCTCCACCACCAGCTCTTCGGACACCGCACCAGCAAGCTCCGCACCATGATCACGCGCCAGCACGGCGAGCAACAGGTCGAGCACTGCCAGACCGCCACAGGCGCTGAGGCGGTCGCGGTCCCAGTCGAACAGGTGGTTGGTGGCGATCACCTTGGGGAAGCGTTCGGCGAAGTCGTCCTGCCAGCGCCAGTGCACCGCGGCACGGTAACCATCCAGCAGGCCGAGCTGCGCCAGCGGGTAGACACCGGCGGACAGCCCCCCGACTACGCAACCGGTACGCACCAGATGCTTGATGGCGGACGACAGCGCGGGCGACATCTGCAACGGTGGCTCATCAGCCAACAGGAACAGGCGCTGGAACCCTTCCAGCTTGCCCGTCCACGCTTCGCCCGGCAGACGCCAAGCTCCCTCGGCCAAGGGCTCGGCATGTAGGAATGAAATTTCGTAGACCACTTCAGGGTGCAGTCGCTGGGCAACGCGAAGGGCATCCTCGGCCAGGGCCAGGGTCAGCGCCTTGGTGCCGGGCCAGAGGAGAAAAGCAATTCGATGGGCAGTCATGGCAGGCAGCTTAGCAGACCCTGAGGATAGGAAGATGTTGTGGCGAGAGCAGGATTTATCCCGCGTTGCAGGGCATGGCGGCGGCTTTCGAGCCGCCGCCATGCGGTATCACTTCAAGCTGCCGGAAAGGAACTGCTTGAGGCGTTCGGATTGCGGATTGGCCAACACTTCTCTCGGACAACCAGTCTCTTCCACCAGGCCTTTGTGCAGGAAGATCAACTGGTTGGACACCTCACGAGCAAAGCCCATTTCGTGGGTCACCACAACCATGGTGCGACCTTCAACGGCCAGGTCCTTCATGACCTTGAGCACTTCACCGACCAGCTCCGGATCCAGCGCCGAAGTGGGCTCGTCGAACAGCATCACCTCGGGCTCCATGGCCAGGGCGCGGGCAATGGCCACGCGCTGCTGCTCCCCGCCGGACATGTGTGCCGGATAGGCGTCCTTGCGGTGCGACACACCAACCTTGGCCAGGTAATGCTCGGCTTTCTCGATGGCCTCCTTCTTCGGCACACCGAGCACATGGACAGGCGCTTCGATGACATTCTCCAGGGCACTCATGTGCGACCACAGATTGAAGTGCTGGAACACCATCGCCAGACGCGAACGCATGCGCTGCAGTTGCTTGGGATCAGCGGCCTTTAGGCCACCATCCTTGTTCGCCACCAGCTTCAGCTCTTCGCCATTAAGCAGAATCTTGCCGCCATGGGGCTGCTCCAGCATGTTGATGCAGCGCAGGAAGGTGCTCTTGCCGGAGCCACTCGAGCCGATGATGCTGATGACGTCACCGGCCTTGGCCGCCAGGGACACACCCTTGAGCACTTCGTGGCTGCCATAGCGCTTGTGCAGGTCTTGGACTTCCAGTTTGTACATGGTCTCGGTCTCGTTTGGCTCAGTCGCTCAGCAGGCGTCCCTGACGGATAGGTTCACGGCCTGCCACCTTGGCCAGCCATAGTCCAGGTTGCGCGAAGCGCAGGCGCTCACGCACATAAAGCACACCGTCAGTGGAAGCACGGACGATGCTGTGACGATCCTCCAGAGGGTCGATCACCTCGAACAACGGGTCGCCCGCACTGACCCGGGCACCAACTGGCTGCAGAAAACTCACCACGCCTGCATGCGGCGGGTAGACATACTCAGCACCTTCGAACGGCGTGGCCTCGCAACAGGCTTCCGGCGCCGCCGGCCAGTCACCGGCAATCAGGCCCTGCTCGGCAAGGAACGCCAGGATCGACTCGGCACTGGCCTCAGCCTTCTGCTTGTCGGTATCAGCCATGCCCCCTACTTCGACGGTGGTCGCCAAGCAGGCCAGCGGAATCTCGGCCTGTGGAAAGTGGCGGGCAAGCCGCAGCCAAGGCAACGAGCATGACTCATCGAACGAACTGCCACCGGATTCCTCGGCGGTCAGCACGGCTCCAGCCCCCATCCTTGCAGCGAGCGAACGCCATTGCGGCCATTGCTGCGGCAAAGTGTAGAAATGGACGACCGCCTCGAAATCGCAATGCAGATCGAGCACCACATCAGCATCGCAAGCATGCTGCAGCAGCAGGCGCTGGAGCCCGACAAGCTCGGAACCCGCTGGTGGCAACACGTTGAATGCCGCCTGCATGGCCTCACGGATGACGCGCACATTGGTCGGTCCATCCCGCCCCAAACGCCCTTCCACCGCCGGTGCTACCGCCTCTGCGAGGTCAATGAAGTCGCGATTGAAGTTCTTGCCGCTACCGAACTCGAAACGCCCTTGCGGGGCAGCCTGAAGCATCTGACCAAGGCCGATGGGGTTGGCCACCGGCACCAACTCGATAACACCGGTCAGGCGCCCTTGAGCTTCCAACTCGCGCAGCCGGCGCTTGAGCTCCGCCGCGACTCGCATACCCGGCAGCTCGTCAGCATGCAACGAGGCCTGGACATAGGCCTTGCAAGGACCGCTGCCGAAGCGAAACACCGTCAACTGGCGGCGGGTACCCGGGCAGGCCCAGGGCAGGTCGTGATCGATCCTTTGCATGGCATCAGGCCTTGCGCGGCGCCAGGTAGGCCAGCCAATGCAGCTCAGCCTTCTTGAACAAGCGCACCAGAATGAAGGTCAGGCACAAGTAGAACAGGCCGGCAGTGATAAAGGCCTCGAACGGCAGGTAATACTGCGAGTTCACCGTACGCGCAGCCCCGGTGATATCGATCAGGGTGACGATCGACGCCAGGCTGGTGGTGTGCAGCATCATGATGACTTCGTTGCTGTACTGCGGCAGCGCACGGCGCAGCGCCGAAGGCAGGAGGATGCGGCGATACAGCTTGGCGCGCGACATGCCCATCGCCTTTGCCGCCTCGATCTCGCCATAGGGAGTGGCCTTCAGGCTGCCGGCGAGGATTTCCGCTGTGTAGGCGCTGGTGTTGATCGCGAAGGCCAGACAAGCGCAGAAGGTGGCATTGGACAGATAAGGCCACAGCACGCTTTCGCGTACTCCCTCGAATTGAGCCAAACCGTAGTAGATGAGGAACAGCTGCACCAGCATCGGCGTGCCGCGAATCACATAGGTGAAGAGCCAGGCCGGAAAGTTCACCACCGGCTGCTTGGAGACCCGCATCAGCGCCAACGGCACCGCAGTCGCCAGGCCAAGGGCCAGGGAGATCGCCAAGAGCTTGAGGGTTACCAGCACTCCCCCGAAATAGAGCGGCAGGTTCTCCAGGATTACGTTGTAGTCGAAGATCATAGTTCAGCCGCCTTGATGCCCGCCGAGTAGCGTTTTTCCAGGAAGCGCAGCGCCAGCAGGGAAACGCTGGTCAGCACCAGGTAAAGCGCCGCGACCGCCAGGTAGAAGGTAAAGGGTTCACGGGTAGCATCCGCTGCGCTCTTGGCCTTGAACATCATGTCCTGCAGGCCGACCACCGAAATCAGCGCAGTAGCCTTGGTCAGCACCAGCCAGTTGTTGGTGAAGCCGGGAATGGCCAGGCGAATCATCTGCGGCACCAGCACACGGAAGAACACTTGGAGATGACTCATGCCATAGGCCAGGCCCGCTTCGCCCTGCCCCTTCGGGATAGCCATGAAGGCACCGCGGAAGGTCTCGGAGAGGTAGGCCCCGAAGATGAAGCCCAGGGTGAACACGCCGGACCAGAAGGGATCGAGGTCGATGTAGTCCTCGTAGCCGACCATCGGCGCCACTAGGTTCACGATCTGCTGGCCACCGTAGAAGATCAGCAGGATCAGCACCAGGTCGGGAATGCCACGCACCACGGTGGCATAGGCTTCACCCATGATCGCGAGCCACTTGACCGGCGAGAGCCGAAACGCCGCGCCCACCAGGCCAAGCAGGATCGACAGGGACATGGAAGACAAGGCCAGCAACAGGGTGAGCCAGGCACCATCGAGAATGGTCGAGCCGTAGCCGTTGAGCATGATTCAGATCCTCATGCAGCGCGCCGGGAAACACCGGGCGGCACCGCCACAACGAAAAAGTGGCACAAACCGCAACTTGAAGTTTGTGCCACTTTCAGGGAAAAGCGATTACTCGCCGTAGACGTCGAACTTGAAGTACTTGTCCTGTACTTCCTTGTACTTGCCATTGGCGCGAATGGCCGCGATGGCAGCGCTGATCTTGTCAGCCAGAGCCTTGTCACCCTTGCGTACAGCGATGCCGGCACCCTCACCAAAGTACTTCTTCTCGTTGAAGGCCGGGCCGACCAGGGCGAATCCCTTGCCTGCATCAGTCTTCAGGAAGCCGTCGTCGATGTTCACTACGTCCGCCAGGGTAGCGTCCAGGCGACCTGCCGCCAGATCCAGGAAGATTTCATTCTGCGAGCTGTAGCGAACAACCTCGACCCCCGCCGGTGCAAACACATCGGTGGCATAGCGGTCATAGATGGAGGCACGCTGCACACCGACCTTCTTGCCCTTCAGATCCACCAGCGGGTCGCTGATGACGGAGCCGTCCTTCATCGCGAGGCGAGCCGGCGTGTGGTAGTACTTCTTGGTGAAATCCACAGACTTAAGACGCTCTTCCGTGATGCTCAGGGACGACAGCACGGCATCGAACTTGCGCACCTTGAGCGCGGGGATCAGGCCATCGAACTCCTGCTCGACCCACTTGCACTCGACCTTCATCTCGGCGCACAGGGCGTTGCCGATGTCGTAGTCGAAACCAGTGATCTTGCCGTCGGGAGTCTTGTAGGCGAAGGGTGGGTAAGCGGCTTCGATACCGATGCGCAGGGGCTTGGCGTCTTCGGCAATGGCTGCCAGCGGCGACAACAGGGACAGCGCCATGGCGCCGAGAAGTGCAATCTTCTTCATCTTATGACTCCTTCAAAGGGGAATGGCTTCTGTTGGCAACTTGGGAATTCGCCCAGACCGTCCACGAATTGTAGAAAGAGTCGTCGTCTTTGCCGGACATGGGATTGCAGGCAAAAGGCTCCGACTGAGTGAGCGGCATTCTAGCCACAGCCCCGAAGTCGATATTTCTTCAATGCGACAACAAATTACAGAAGGACAAAAGAGCCACAAGAGGCAGATTGACAGGCACCCGAAAAAGTGCAGCAGAGATCACATTTGCAAACCAATAAAAAAGGCAATTATCAGGCCAAAAAATTGATCACCCTTGTGGATAGCGATTTACCGGACTTCGACTTACCCATCCAGCGAGAACTGCCCCCCTCATTTGCACCAGTTCGTTTCCATTCGCCCCGAACGGGTGCGCAGCGTAACGAGGACTGTTACCTCCAGGCGAAACCCAAGCCTTTCGCGATGAAAAACCCGATATGAAATCGGTATTTAGCCTAAAAAAACGAGTGCACCGGGGAGGCTCGCCCCGCTAAGGGAACCCTGGGCGCCCCACCTCAGATCATCTCCAGCGGACGTTCGCGAGCGGGAGGCGGAAAGTGGCGGTCGATCAGGGCAAGATCCTCGGCAGTAAGGGCAATACGGTGCGCTTCGGCATTCTGCTTCAGGTGCAATGGATCAACGGCCTTGGGAATGACCAACACATTCTCCTGACGCAAGGCCCAGGCAAGCGCCACCTGGGCAGACGTGGCGGCATGACGCTCGGCAACCTGCCTGAGGGCACCATTGTCCAGCAGCTTGCCACCCCGCCCCACCGGGCAGTACGCCATGAGCGGCATGCCCCGCCGCCGCTGCCAGGGCAGGAGATCGAATTCGATGCCCCGCGCCGCCGGGTTGTACAGCACCTGATTGGCGGCACATCCTGACGGCAGCTCAAGCAGATCATCGAGATCAAGGTTGGAGACGCCCCAGCGTGCAATCTTGCCCTGCTCGCGCAGGCGCTCGAAAGCCTCCACCGTTTCATCCAGCGGATGCTCGCCCCGCCAATGCAACAGGTACAGATCCAGGCGATCAGTCCCAAGCCGCTTGAGACTGCGTTCACAGGCCAGTGGAATGCCCTTGCGACTGGCATTCCAGGGGTAAACCTTGCTCACGAGGAATACATCGTCACGCACGCCGGCGATCGCTTCGCCAACGACCTCTTCAGCGCCTCCTTCTGCGTACATTTCCGCCGTATCGATCAGCCTGAGGCCCAGCGCCACTCCCTCGCGCAAGGCAGCCACCTCGCGCTTGCGTTCGCTCCGGCTTTCGCCCATGTGCCAAGTCCCCTGGCCGATGACAGGAACCTCCGCGCCATCGGGGAATTCAATCTGTCGCATATCGCTCTCCTGAAAGATCAACGTCACGGCCGCAATCGGACCAGTCGGCCGCCCTGGGACGCCACACTCCCGCTTCCGCCCCGGCGCTGCCCCACCAGCCGCGACTCGGTTGCTTCCGATCATCGGCTGCCATCACTTCTTCCCCTTTTTGCCAACTTTGTGGAATGCAGCTTGCGCGCAAGCTACTAAGCTGGAAGCAAGAGCGATGGTAGGCCAGTCCGGTGGAATATGGGCGCTATTGAGCAGTCAGGTGAAATCAAGAAAGAGCTACCCAAAGGTGATCTCACCGAGCCCGCTGTTTCCCCTGAAAAACCCCGACGAAAACACCGCCTGCTGTTCTGGGGCGGGTGCGTACTCGTTGCCAGCGGCCTGGCGGTAGCGATCTCCTATGAAATGCGCACTTCGAAACTCCAATCCCACGAAATCAGTCGATATGCCGCCTCTCTGGACTACTCGCTGGAAAACGGCCCCAGTGACGCCATCCAGTTTCCGGGCGACGGCCCATTCGATCGGCGACTGGGTTATGCCCATCTTCCGCAGATGTTGGAGCGACTGCAGAAACGTGGCTTTGAAATCCAGCAACAGACTCGTTTCTCCCCCGCTCTGCTGAACTATGCCGAGCACGGACTGTTCCCGCCTTATCACGAGAAGGTTCAGGCCGGCATCAATATCTGCGACTGTCGTGGACTGCCCTTTTATCAATTCAGTTATCCACAGCAGCATTACACCAGCTTCGACAGCATCCCACCGCTGCTGGTCAGCAGCCTGCTGTTCATCGAGAACCGCAAGCTGCTGGACGAGAGCGAACCCCTGGCGAACCCGGCCGTGGACTGGCCACGCTTCAGCAAGGCCGCCCTGACCCAGGTCGGCAAGGCGTTCGACCTGGACGGACAGTCCGCCGGCGGCAGTACGCTGGCCACCCAACTGGAGAAGTACCGGCATTCCCCCCAAGGCCGCACGGTTTCCGCAGGCGAGAAGATTCGCCAGATGGTTTCGGCCAGCGTGCGCGCCTATCGGGATGGCCCCGAAACCCGTGAGGCACGGGAACGCATCGTCATGGACTACGTCAACAGCGTGCCGCTCTCGGCCGCACCGGGACATGGCGAGGTACACGGTATCGCTGATGGATTGCGGGTCTGGTACGGGGCCGACTTCAACACGGTCAACCGCCTGCTGGCCGATCAGGATGCGGACGTCAGGGCGCGCGGGCTTGCTGTGCGCCAGGTGCTCTCGCTGTTCATCGCCCAGCGACGCCCTTCCTACTACCTGACGCGTGAGCACGAGGAGCTGAACGAACTTACCGACAGTCATATCCGCGTGCTGGCCACTGCCGGGGTGATCGATCCGGACCTGCGCGAAGCAGCGCTCTCGGCGCGTCTGCGCTTCCGCAACTGGGAGCAGGAGTCCGCGATTCAGGAGGTGGAGGCGAACAAAGGCATCAGCATCGCCCGCAGCCGACTGTCCGGCTTGTTGAAGATGCCACTTTACGATCTCGACCGGCTTGACCTCACAGCCACAAGCACACTGCAGGCCGAACTGCAGAATGCCGTGACCGACTATCTGGTCAAGCTCGCTGACCCGGCCTTCGCCGAACAGGTCGGCCTCTATGGTGAGCGGCTGCTCTCCCCCGAGAAGACTCGCGAGGTGCGCTATAGCTTCACCCTGTTCGAACGCACCCCCTCCGGCAACCGCGTGCGGGTGCAGACCGACAACACCAACCAGCCCTTCGACATCAACGAAGGCAGCAAGCTGGAACTGGGGTCCACTGCCAAGCTGCGGGTCCTGGCGACCTACCTGGAGAACGTGGCGACCCTGCACCAGCGTTACGCCGGCTTGACCGTCGAGGAGCTGCGCAAGGTCCCTGTCGACCCGCTTGATTTCATCACCCGCTGGTCCATCGACTACCTGATCGAAAACAACGACCGCAACCTTCCGGCGATGCTGGAGGCTGCCCTGGAGAGGAAGTATTCCGCCAGCCCCTATGAAAGCTTCTTCACCGGAGGCGGCCTGCACACCTTCAACAACTTCCGCAAGGAAGACAACGGCCGCCGGCCGACCCTGCGCGATGCCTTGCGCGAATCCATCAACCTGCCCTTCGTACGCCTGATGCGGGATCTGGTGCGCCACGACATGTACCGCCCTGAAGGCGGCAAGATGCAACTGCTCAGTGACGACAAGGACCCGCGGCGCCAGGGATACCTGGACCTGTTCGTCTCCCGCGAAAGCCAGACCTACCTGCTGCGCTTCTGGAAGAAATATCGCGGCAAGGATGCCGAACAGCGCCTCAGCACCTTCCTCGACGGCCTTCACCCCTGGCCGGCGCGCCTCGCGGCGATCCATCGATACCTACAACCCCAGGCCGACCTGCCGACCTTCAAGGCCTTCCTGCGCGAACGCATGCCCAAGGAGCCGCTGACCGAAAAACGCATCGAGGAGCTTTACACGCGCTACGGCCCCGGCGCCTACAACCTCAACGATCAGGGCTATGTCGCCCGTGTCCACCCATTGGAGCTCTGGATGCTCGGCTACCTGCAGAAGTTTCCGCAGGCCAGCTACCGCGACGCAGTGGAAGCCAGCAGCGATGAGCGGCGCGAGGTCTATGGCTGGCTGTTCAAGTCCAAGCGCAAGTACGCCCGCGACAAGCGCATCCGCATCATGCTCGAAGTTGAGGCCTTCCTCGATATTCACCAGCAATGGCGCCAGTTGGGCTACCCCTTCGATCACCTGGTGCCCTCTCTGGCCACCGCACTGGGCAGCTCCGGTGACCGTCCGGCTGCGCTGGCGGAATTGATGGGGATCATCCTCAACGACGGCATCCGTCAACCCACCGTTCGCATCGACCAGTTGCACTTCGCCGCTGGCACGCCCTACGAAACCCTGGTAGGCCGGCAGAATGACACGGGCAAACGCGTGATGACCTCCGAAGTCGCCGCAGCCCTGCGCGACGCCCTGTCCAAGGTGGTGGAAGGCGGCACCGCGCGGCGTCTGCAAGGCAGCTTCACGCTGTCGGACGGAAAACCGCTGGTGCTGGGTGGCAAGACCGGGACCGGCGACAACCGCATCCAGACCGTAACGCGCTATGGCGCCGTGAAGAGTTCGAAGGCGATGAACCGCACCGCCACCTTCGTCTTCTACCTCGGACCACGTCACTTCGGCACCCTGACAGCCTTTGTCGAAGGCAGCCAGGCGGACAAGTTCAGCTTCACTTCGGCGCTACCCGTCCAAGTGCTCAAAGGCATGGCGCCGATTCTCCAGCCGTACCTGGAGCCCGGCTTAAGCACCCAATGCCAGACCCCGGCGCCGGCCGTCCAAGTGAGCCGGCGCTAGCGCCACGCAGCGCCGGCAGCCTGACCCTGTCCACGACGCCTGCGTTCGCCGCGCTCTGGCTGATTCCCCGGCTGAACCGTTTCTATGCGCAATATCCGGACATCAGCCTGCGCCTGGACACCAGTACCGCACTGATAGACCTGCACCAGGATGCCAGCGTCGATCTGGTAATCCGCTAGGGCACGGGCGAATCCCCCAACCTGCACAACCAGTGCCTGCTCGACGAATGCTTTAACGTTTACGGCGCCCCCGCCGCGGTGGCTGGGGGGGGGCGCTTTGCCCGAACTGATTGCCGTTCGCTGGCGAAACTCGCAACTCTACGAACTGGGCTGGAAGGCCTGGTGCCAGGCCGCAGGGGTGGAAAACCGGCTGACCCAAGCCACCCAGCGCGAATACGACGAAGAGCATTACGCCCCGCAGGCAACCATCGCCGGCCAGGGTCTGGCGCGGGCCAATCAGAAAGCCTCGCAAGGGGGCGGCTGATGCCTTACCGGCCGGACGTCAGTGTGGCGGGGGCGTATATTTAACGCTTTGCGTTCCAGGGCGGGAACGGCATCCGCCGGCCAAAGCGCTCTTCGATTGGCTGGGGCGCGAGATTGGCTAGGAAATGTGCGCTGGGCCGGCAGGCAAAGGCTGCTCATGCATGTCATTGGGACCACGTACACTCCAGATAGGCAATCCCGTGTGATCCAGCGCCCCGCTACGCCCTCTTGCCAAGTGCAAAAAAACCGGCCCACATCCAAGGATATGGGCCGGTGAAGCACTATCGGGTCGTCGGTGAGAGCCCGGACATCAGCCCGGCAAACGGGACGCGGTCGACCAGCCGCGTACCGCGGAGAGATCAGATGTGGGCGTCTTGGTATTCCTTCTCCGCCTCGTCGAAGTTCTTCAGCATGGCGGCGGACGGGCCGTTGCCAATGCGGCTGAAGACCAGGATGCCAAGGGTGCAAAGGATGAAGCCCGGGATGATTTCGTACAGGCCGGTCCAGCCAAAAAAGTTCTTCCACAGGACCACGGTTACCGCACCGAGCACCATGCCAGCCAGGGCGCCATTGCGGGTCATGCCTTTCCACAGCAGGGAAAGGATCACCACCGGCCCGAAGGCGGCACCGAAGCCGGCCCAGGCGTAAGACACCAGGCCCAGCACCTTGCTATCCGGGTCAGCGGCGATGGCGATAGCGATTACGGCCACCAGCAGCACCATGGCGCGGCCGACCCATACCAGCTCGAGCTGACTGGCGTTTTTGCGGAAGAAGGCCTTGTAGAAGTCCTCGGTCAAGGCGCTGGAGCACACCAGCAGCTGGCAGCTCAGAGTGCTCATCACGGCCGCCAGAATGGCCGACAACAGGACACCGGCGACCCACGGGTTGAAGAGGATCTTGGCCAGTTCGATGAACACACGCTCGTGGTTCTCGCCAACAGCACCAGCCTGATCCGGATGAGCGGAGAAGTAAGCGATACCGAAGAAGCCCACCGCTACGGCGCCAGCCAGGCAGAAAATCATCCAGCCCATGGAGATGCGGCGAGCGTTGGGGATCGACTTGACCGAATCAGCCGCCATGAAGCGCGCCAGGATGTGTGGCTGACCGAAGTAGCCCAGCCCCCAAGCCAGCAGCGAAATCACACCGACGAAAGTAGCGCCCTTGAGCATGTCGAAGTTGGTCGCGTCCTTCAACTCGATGGCAGCAAAGGTCGGATCCATGCCACCGGTGGCGATCATCACAATGATCGGGGTAAGGATCAGCGCGAAGATCATCAGGCTGGCCTGAACGGTATCGGTCCAGCTCACCGCCAGGAAGCCACCAACGAACGTGTAGCAGATGGTGGCGGCGGCACCGGCCCACAGGGCGGTTTCGTAGGAAATGCCGAAGGTGCTTTCGAACAGGCGAGCACCGGCAACGATCCCGGAGGCGCAGTAGATGGTGAAGAACACCAGAATCACCACGGCGGAGAAGATGCGCAGAATGCGGCTGTTATCTTCGAAGCGGTTGGTGAAGTAGTCGGGCAGGGTAAGGGCGTTGCCACAGTGCTCGGTCTGCACGCGCAGGCGGCCGGCAACGAACAGCCAGTTGAGGTAGGCACCAACGATCAGGCCAATAGCGATCCAGCTTTCCGACAGCCCGGAGAGGTAAACGGCGCCAGGCAGGCCCATCAACAGCCAGCCGCTCATGTCAGAGGCACCGGCGGACAGCGCCGTTACGAAGCTGCCGAGGCTGCGACCACCAAGGATGTAGTCGGAAAGGTTGTTGGTGGAGCGATAGGCGGCGAAGCCGATCAGCACCATGGCCGCGATGTAGATCACGAACGTGATCAGTGTCGGGTTACTCACACTCATGGGGGTCTCCCCTGTCGATTGTTCTTATTCGGGCACAGCGGGTTGTCCGCGCCCGTAGTTGGCTTTTGACAGCCGCTTATGGCGGCCGCCGGTTCTGGCCTCGACCGCACCAGCCACATCAGGCCAACGCAATCCCGGTCGAGAAACGGTCGCAGGGCGTCCAGCCCTGCCAATGCGACAGCGCACGCAAGCCTTGGGGCTTACGCGCACCATGCGTATTACTGGAAGTCTTTGTGTGCCTCGCTGATTGCCATGTCGCGAATATCGCGAAGCAGCAGGAAACCATGACAATCGGCAGTGGAAGAGCCCCGGTCGACCTCCATGGTCGTCCGCACAGGGAAGTGACGCAGCAGCGGCTCATTCGCACTGCGCAACAAGACGTGACCTGCAGCCAACATCACGCCCCTCCTCATCTCTGAACGATTAACTTGGGTCTAGTACAACCCGGCCGGCACGCAAGGAAAAGTTTCTGCCCTTGGCTCAACGCCGGGAGAGCGGAATGTAGTGATATGCCACCACCCCTTTCTTGCTGAATCCTCCGATTTCCTTTCCATATCCTCCGATCCGGGGAACTTTCCGCCAAAAGGTGCAACCAATTGCACCCCCTGCAATCCGTGAGGGTCCTTGAAGTCTCTCAATGCTTGGCGTCATCCGGTTGCTCCAAACAGGTACAACCTCCAGCATCGGTTGCACCCAAATGGCGACAACGGGTTGTTCGCCCCCGCCCCAGGAATGACAGCCGCTTGGCCACCAGGCCAATCGTGACGAACTGAAGCCACCCCGGTCACTGCAGCAGGGGATGCACGCAAGTCATGACACTGGTGTGATCAACCCTCTCAGAAAGGTTGATATTTCAGGATTAATGGGCGTCGCGCAGACGCTTGGGCGTCAGGCCCAGATAACGGCGCATGGCCGTAGTGAGGGCACTCTGGCTTGAGAAGCCGCACTCTTCAGCGATTCGAACGAGAGGGTGCTCGCTTTCGCGCAACATGCGGGCAGCACGATCCAGGCGAGTCTTGAGCAGGTACTGGTGAGGGGTGAGGCCAACGCTGTCCTTGAACTGGGCGTGGAAGTGACTGGGACTCAGGCAGGTGACCTGCGCCAACTCTGCCACGCTTATACGCCGGGACAGGTTCTCAAGGATGTAGCCGTCCAGGCGCCCCAGGTCCAGACTACCGGCTGGCCGCTTGCCCGATTCGCCAAACAGGCGCAGATAGAGGGCCCGGAGCAGGATGCCGCCGAGCGAACGGGCCAGCATGGGATCACTGCCATAACGGGCGAGTTCGGCTCCTGCGTAGCTGAGCAGATTCTGGAAATCAGCATCCAGGGCGGGATAGCGTGGTGCCTCGAACAAGCGGCCGAGCAGCTCGAGGTCCTCAGCGGACGTGCCTTGCTCATTCAGATCGAGGATCAGCATGCGGTTCTCGCCGACACCGGCGAACTGATGCCCGGCATCCCCTGGAACGAGACACGCGCGCATGCGGCACACCTCTCCCGCGCGGCCGTTCACTTCGAACTCGGCGCGGCCGGAAAGGGACATCACCAACTGGTGATGATCGTGAGCATGTTCGTGAGCCTGGTCGTCCAGGCTCATCAGACGGGTCTTGAGCATGGGGATTTCGATCAAATTTTGCGCAGTTTAGCGAAGCGCCCCTGACTTGCCCAGCACCGGGCGGCAGCGACAAGTCCGACAATGAGGTTGAAATGCCCGACGCCTTGCCCCATCTAGCTTGGATGAGCCAACAGCCAGGTGCCCCCATGAGCGATCAGGACATCACAGCGGAAATCGTCGAAGAAGCCACCCCGGCCCACGGCACGGGCCTGGCGCTGCCCGGCCAGGCGCTGCCCGACAAACTGTACATCATTCCCATCCATAACCGCCCTTTCCTGCCCTCGCAGGTGCTGCCCGTCATCGTCAATGAAGAACCCTGGGCAGAAACCCTCGAACTGGTGACCAAGACGGCCCACCGTTGCCTGGCCGTGTTCTTCGTCGACAACCCGTCGGAGGACCCCAGCCAGTTCGATCTCGGCAATCTGCCGGAACACGGCACCCTGGTGCGCGTGCACCATGTCACGCGGGCCGATGGCAAGCTCCAGTTCGTGGCCCAGGGCCTGTCGCGGGTGCGCATCCGCGGCTGGCTGCGGCGCCAGCATCCGCCCTACCTGGCGGAAGTCGACTACCCGCAACCGGCGGCCGACCCGCGTGACGAGGTAAAGGCCTACGGCATGGCGCTGATCAACGCGATCAAGGAACTGCTGCCGCTCAACCCACTGTACAGCGAGGAGCTGAAGAACTACCTGAATCGCTTCAGTCCCAACGATCCCTCGCCGCTCACCGACTTTGCCGCAGCCTTGACGACAGCCTCCGCTGCCGAGCTGCAAGAAGTGCTGGACACGGTGCCGGTGCTCAAGCGGATGGAGAAGGTGCTGCCGCTGCTGCGCAAGGAAGTCGAGGTCGCTCGCCTGCAAAGCGAGCTGTCTGCTGAGGTGAACCGCAAGATCGGCAAGCATCAGCGCGAATTCTTCCTCAAGGAACAACTGAAGATCATCCAGCAGGAACTCGGCATCACCAAGGACGATCGTAGTGCCGATAGCGACGAATTCCGCGCACGACTGGAAGGCAAAACATTGCCGGAACAGGCACGCAAGCGCGTCGACGAAGAACTGAACAAGCTGTCGATCCTTGAAACTGGCTCGCCGGAATATGCCGTCACCCGAAATTACCTCGACTGGGCCACTTCGGTTCCCTGGGGCGTCTATGGCAAGGACAAGCTCGACCTCAAACACGCGCGCAAGGTGCTGGACCAACACCATGCCGGCCTGGAGGACGTGAAGAGCCGCATCCTCGAATTCCTCGCCGTGGGCGCCTTCAAGGGTGAGATTTCCGGTTCCATCGTCCTGCTGGTGGGTCCACCGGGTGTGGGCAAGACCAGCATCGGCAAGTCCATCGCCGAATCCCTCGGGCGGCCTTTCTATCGCTTCAGTGTTGGCGGCATGCGCGACGAGGCGGAGATCAAGGGCCACCGTCGCACCTACATCGGCGCCTTGCCCGGCAAGCTGGTACAGGCACTCAAGGAAGTGGAGGTGATGAACCCGGTCATCATGCTCGACGAGATCGACAAGCTCGGCGCCAGCTATCAGGGCGACCCGGCCTCCGCGCTGCTGGAGACCCTCGATCCCGAGCAGAACGTCGAGTTCCTCGACCACTATCTGGACCTGCGTCTGGACTTGTCCAAGGTACTCTTCGTCTGCACGGCCAATACCCTGGACTCGATCCCCGGACCGCTACTGGACCGGATGGAAATGATCCGCCTCTCCGGCTACATCACCGAAGAGAAACACGCCATCGCCAAGCGTCACCTTTGGCCCCGTCTGCTTGAGCGCACGGGTGTACCGAAGGAGCGCCTGAGCATTACCGATGGCGCACTGACTGCGGTCATTGAAGGCTACGCCCGGGAGGCCGGCGTTCGTCAGCTGGAAAAACAGCTGGGCAAGATCATCCGCAAATCCGTGGTCCAGCTCCTGGAAGACCCCAAGGCGAAGATCAAGGTGGGCCAGAAGGACCTGGAGCGTTACCTGGGCCTGCCGCATTTTCGCAAGGAACAGCTGCTGGCCGGAATCGGCGTCATCACCGGGCTGGCCTGGACCAGTTTGGGCGGCGCGACCCTGCCGATAGAAGCAACCCGCATCCATACGCTCAATCGCGGGTTCAAGCTGACGGGCCAGTTGGGCGACGTGATGAAGGAGTCAGCAGAGATCGCCTACAGCTACATCAGTTCGCACCTGAAGAAGTTCGGCGGCGACCAGGGCTTCTTCGACCAGGCGTTCGTGCACCTGCACGTTCCTGAAGGTGCAACGCCGAAGGACGGCCCCAGCGCCGGCATCACCATGGCCAGCGCCCTGCTCTCCCTGGCACGCAACCAGGCGCCGAAGAAAGGCGTCGCCATGACTGGCGAGCTGACTCTGACCGGCCAGGTGCTGCCAATTGGTGGCGTTCGAGAGAAAGTCATTGCCGCGCGCCGACAGAAGATCCATGAGCTGGTCCTGCCGGAAGCCAACCGGGGCGCATTCGAGGAACTGCCGGCATATCTGAAGGAAGGCATGGCCGTGCATTTTGCCAAGCGCTTCACCGATGTCGCCAAGGTGCTCTTCGACTGAGCGGATCCCCTTACGCGAGGGCGGGTCAGCAGCTATGCTGGCCCGGCCCTTGGATGATGGAGCCCCTCCGATGACGCTGACCCGCCTCCCCCGTCTGCTGCTACCCCTGGGACTGGTCCTGCTCACAGCCTGTTCACAACAGCAAACTGGCCCGATCGTGATGGGCCAGGAACGCGAATGCCCGCTGGAGCTTTATCAGGGCCAGACACTGGTGCTCACCCTGCCAAGCAATCCCACCACCGGTTTCCGCTGGGTGGTCAGGGACTCGGCCGCCACTATCCTGCAGAGCCTGGGGCCTGAGGTGTACTCGACTCCGGAGGACGCCGGCCTGGTCGGCAGCGCCGGGCAATCCACCTGGCGCTTTCGCGCTAGCCATGCCGGGCAGGGTCGCTTGCTGCTGGACTACCAACGCCCCTGGGAAACCGACGTCGAGCCTGCCGATACCTTCGATTGCCAGATCAGCGTCAACTGATCCCCGGACAGTGCTGCGCCATCGGCTACCGCCAGTGGCGCCTTGAGCCTGGAAGCACACCCCATGACTGCGCATAGTTCGGCCTTCCGATAACACAGGAGCGCCTGGATGTACGCATTATTGGTTGGGCTTGCTGGTGCGCTGGCATTCATTTTCGGGCTCTCCAGCGGCTGGGATGCCTTGTGCTTCTGGAGCAAGCCGGTTCCAGTGCTGGCGATGCTCTATTGGCTGCGCGGCGCGCCTGCCGGAGCCTATCGTCGCTGGATCACGCTGGGCCTGGCATTGTCACTGGTTGGCGACGTGCTGCTGGCCTGGCCCACTGATCAGTTCGTCTTCGGCCTTGGCGCTTTCCTGCTCGCTCACCTCGCCTATCTTTACGCTTACCTGGGCACCTGCCGGCGGCTTTCACCATTGCCACTGATCGTATCGATCGCGGTTGGCGGAGGCATGTTCGGCCTGCTCGCCTCCCGCGACCTGGGACCTCTGCTGGTTCCTGTAGCCTGCTACTCATTAGCCATCAGCACCATGCTCTGGCGCGCCCTCGCCCGCCTGGGCACGGGTCTTGACCGCCAGTCGGTCGTGCTCGCAGCGGCCGGGGCAATACTGTTCGTGCTGTCTGACAGCCTGATTGGCATCAACCGCTTCGTGTCCCCTTTCGGTGGAGCCAGTTACGCGATCATCCTCACTTACTGGCTCGGACAATGGGCCATCGCCGCATCCGTGATGGCCCAATCAGAAACGCCCTGAACCGCTCAGACAGATCCGGCAAGCCGCCCGGAAATCAGCTATAGCAATTAGGCGGACCCTCATTCAGAGGATGAGAAATGGGCAGCCTATCGAGACTGTTGGGCTTGTTGTCCTGGGCATTGCTGCTGGCTGGATGCGGCAGCCTGTTGCCCAGCGAGCGTGCAGAAGTACTCTCACCCTTCCGGGACTACACGGATGCAGAGATCCGTTATTCCCAGGCAATGCCAGGTACGACCACCAGGCCTGAGCTCTTCTCCCTGGGGTTCGATCCGCTGATCCAGGGTAATGGCCGGATGCTCTCGTTCATCGACGTCCGTTTGATGTTCGTCCAGCCCAACGTACCGATCGACTACCTCCCGGACGGGCTGATCAAATGCCTGGAGGCCAAGGACCGCTGCATCGGTTATGCCTTCGAGTTCACCAAGACCGACACCCAACGGGTCGGCAGTTTCTGGGCAGACGTCTTCAACTTCCGCAAGAACCGCGAATATCAGGGCTGGGTATTCCGCGCGGTGTTCGTATTGGTTGACGACGTCCTGGTGCACAAGGTCAGTAATGGCGAACCGAACATTCGTCGCTACGAGGTCAAACGCAATCCGCTGGGCCCCCTGCAGGGTGCAGGCGAGTTCTTTTCCGACCAGTTGAAGTAGGGGTGGTTTGGCGGCGCCGCGCAGTCCGCTAGAATGCCGGCCTTTTCCAACGCTGGTAACGGCCCGTGACAGAAAGCCCAGACCGCATCTACGCCACCCCCCAGGGGCAGGTCGCCGACTTCGCCTTCAATGAAGACGTGGTCCGCGTATTCCCGGACATGATCAAACGCTCGGTCCCGGGCTATCCCACCATCGTCGAGAACATTGGCGTGCTGGCATCCCAGTTCGCCCAGCCCGGCACACCTCTGTATGACCTGGGCAGTTCTCTCGGCGCCGTGACCCAGGCCCTGCGTCGCCATGTGAAAGCGGATGACTGTCGGGTGATCGCTGTGGACAACTCCAGCGCCATGGTCGAGCGCTGCCGCGAGTACCTGCACGCCCAGGACTCGATGTTCCAGGAGCTGCTGCCGGCGGACGTGATCGAGGCGGACATCCTCGACATGGAGTTCCAGCCCTGCTCCCTGGTGGCGATGAACTTCACCCTCCAGTTCGTGCCGCGCGAACAGCGCCTGGAACTCCTCGGCCGCATCCGCCAGGCCCTGTTGCCCGGGGGCGCACTGATCCTCTCGGAAAAACTGCGCTTCGAAGATGCCGAAGAGCACCAGTTGCTCACTGACCTGCACGTTGCTTTCAAGCGTGCTAACGGCTACAGCGAGCTGGAAATTGCCCAGAAGCGCAGCGCCCTGGAGAACGTCATGCGCCCCGACAGCCTCGAAGAACATCGGGCACGCCTGAAAGCGGCTGGATTCTCCAAAGTGGTGCCCTGGTTCCAGTGCCTCAACTTTGCCTCACTGATCGCCCTGCCATGATTCCCACGCTTGACCTCGACGCTTTGCAGCAACGCCTGGCGGGTAGCCCGCTGCAGGACTGGGCGGCCGACCTCCCGGCACAACTCGACACCAAGCTGGCAGTCGGGCATGGCGATCTGGAGCGCTGGAGCGCCGCCGTACGCGCATTGCCGCCCCTGCAACCGCAAGTCGTCGACCTTGCGCAGCGTTTCCACCTCGACACCCCCTGCGATGAGCCCACCCGTACTGCACTGAAAACAGCACTGCAGGGGCTCATTCCCTGGCGTAAAGGCCCATTCGAACTCTTCGGCGTACACGTCGACACCGAATGGCGCTCGGACTGGAAGTGGGCCCGCGTGGCCCCCCACCTGGACCTGCGCGGCAAGCGTGTGCTGGATGTGGGTTGCGGCAATGGCTACTACCAGTGGCGCATGCTTGGGGCGGGCGCCGACTGCGTGGTGGGCATTGACCCGAACTGGCTGTTCTTCTGCCAATTCCTCGCGATGAAGCACTTCCTGCCCGAGTTGCCGGCCTGGCATCTGCCGTTGGCACTTGAGGAACTGCCGCCGAAGCTGGAAGGCTTCGACACCGTGTTCTCCATGGGCGTGCTCTATCACCGTCGCTCGCCCATCGACCATCTCTTCGAACTGAAGGATTGCCTGCGCCGTGGCGGCGAACTGGTCCTGGAAACCCTGGTTGTGGAGGGTGACGCCCAGCAGGTACTGGTGCCCGAGGATCGCTACGCGCAAATGCGCAACGTCTGGTTCCTGCCTTCGGTACCGGCACTGGAGCTCTGGCTGCGTCGTGCGGGCTTCCTCGATGTGCGCTGTGTGGATGTCAGCTATACCAGCGTCGAAGAGCAGCGCAGCACTGATTGGATGCGCTTCCAGTCGCTGCCGGAATTCCTCGACCCTGCCGATCACACACGGACCGTCGAAGGCCTGCCGGCCCCTGCACGGGCTGTGCTGATCGCACGCAAGCCCTGACCTGGCCAAGGACCGTTTCGCGGTCCTTGGCGAATCCATTGGATATGTCTGCGTTAGCTGTTACTAGCAATCAATGGCCGGGCTGAGAGCCTTGTAGGAGCGGGGGGGACGCCAAGTTCTTGCTCGCGAAAGGGTCCGGTTCGCGAGCAAGCTCGCTCCTACAAGGAATCCTGCCACTTGCAACACTCAACGCAGACAGAGCCAATCCATCCGCCAAGCAGGCCTGCAGATTGAGCCAGGGATACCCATCGCCATCGCGCAGGAATCGAAGGGAATCGCTGCGCTCGGTCCATCCTACGAATCAGCCTCGCGCCGCAGCCGCCACGATCAACTGTTTCATTTCCACGACGGCCTGCTTGAAGCCGACGAACAGAGCGTGGGCGACCAGCGCATGGCCGATGTTCAGCTCATTGATCCCACGGATCGCCGCCACCGGCTCCACATTGTGGTAGTGCAGGCCATGGCCAGCATTGACGACCAGACCTTGACCGAGGCCAAAGGCCACGCCATCGCGGATACGCGCCAGTTCACGGACCGCCTCTTCCGGGGTGTGGGCATCGGCATAGCGGCCGGTGTGCAGTTCGATGGCCGGCGCGCCTACGCGGCGGGAGGCCTCGATCTGGCGCTCGTCAGCATCGATGAACAGCGACACCTCGCAGCCCAGCTTGGACAGGCGCTCTACCGCTGCCTTGATCCGCGCTTCCTGGCCAGCGACATCCAGACCGCCTTCGGTGGTCAGCTCCTGGCGGGTTTCCGGCACCAGGCAGATGTGTTCGGGGCGGATGATCTCAGCAAAGGCGAGCATTTCCTCGGTCACACCCATCTCGAAGTTCATGCGCGTCTGCAGCACATCCTTCAGCACGCGCACATCGCGCTCCTGAATGTGCCGGCGATCCTCGCGCAGATGCACAGTGATGCCATCGGCACCGGCCTCTTCAGCATCCAGCGCCGCCTTGACCGGGTCCGGGTAACGGGTGCCGCGAGCTTGTCGAAGGGTGGCAACGTGGTCGATGTTTACGCCAAGTAGTACGCGATTCGCTTCAGTCACGGGGAGGTTCCTTGATCGTCATGAAAAGCTCGCGGCTGACCAGTGGCCGGCCGCCCAAGTGAGGTGCCAGGGCCTGGCGCATCAGGCGCTTGGCGGCTGCCAGGGCACCTGGGGCGTCCCAGTTCGCGTCGGCCAGGGCCAACAGCTCCCGGCCATGAAACAGTCCAGGTTGCAACTGCGCCACCGGCTCCAGGCCGGCGTCCGGCAACAGACGGTAGATTCGGTCGGGGATGATGGGTTGTCCGGCGACGTCAATATCCAGCGGGAAACCATAGCCCAGCTGATCCAGCAGGCGCCATTCGAACGCGCGCAACAGGGGCTCCAGCGGGCGGTTGGCCGCCAGTGCCTGGAGGGTCAGGGCGTAATGATCGAACAGCGCCGGTTGCGGATCCTCTGTCGGCAGCAGGCGGACCAGCAGCTCGTTGAGGTAGAGGCCACTGAACAAGGCCTCGCCGGCCAATAGGTTGGGAATGCCGGCGCTTTCCAGGCGAGCGACATTCCTCAGCTCGCCCCGGCCACGAAACTCCGCTTCCAGTGGGATGAACGGCCGTGCCAGGGTGCCGGCCTTGCCCCGCGCTCCACGCAGAACAGCACGGAACCGCCCTTCGGGGCTGAAGAAATCAACCAACGCGCTGCTTTCACGGTAGGGCCGGCTGTGCAGGACGAAAGCCAGCTGCGCACTGGTCTGCATGGGTAATTCAGAGGTCGTTGTAGCCCAGCGAGCGCAAGGCACGCTCGTCGTCGGACCAGCCACCCTTTACCTTCACCCAGAGGTTGAGCATGACCTTGGAGTCGAATAGCACCTCCATGTCCTTGCGGGCCTCCTGGCCGATGCGCTTGATACGCTCACCAGCGTCGCCAATGATGATCTTCTTCTGCCCTTCCCGCTCGACCAGGATCAGCGCATGAATATGCAGAATGCGACCTTCCTGCTTGAACTCCTCGATCTCCACGGTGATCTGGTAGGGCAGTTCGGCGCCCAGTTGGCGCATGATTTTCTCGCGCACAAGCTCAGCGGCCAGAAAGCGGCTGCTGCGGTCGGTGATCTGGTCTTCCGGGAAGAAATGCTCGCCTTCTGGCAGGCGCTCCGCCACGAGGCGCTCCAGCGTATCGAGGTTGTGGCCTTGCTGGGCGGAGATCGGCACCACCTCGGCATTCGGCAACTGTTCCTGGAGCCAGGACAGATGCGGGATCAGGTCACCCTTTTCATCAAGCCGGTCGGTCTTGTTGACCGCAATGATCACCGGGCCCTGCACGTACTGCACGCGCTCGAGCACCAACTGGTCTTCCTCGGTCCAGCGGTTGCGGTCGACGACGAAGATCACCACGTCGACGTCCTTCAGGGCAGCGGACGCGCTGCGGTTCATGTAGCGATTCAGCGCCTTGTCACTTTTCTTGTGCAGGCCGGGCGTATCGACATAGACCGCCTGGACATTACCCTCGGTCTTGATCCCGAGCATGTTGTGGCGGGTGGTCTGCGGCTTGCGCGAGGTGATCGCCAGCTTCTGTCCAAGGATATGGTTCAGCAGCGTGGATTTGCCCACGTTGGGGCGACCGACGATGGCGACATAGCCACAGCGGAAGGGGGTATTGTCAGTCATTGCCATTCTCCACGCCGAGGGCGATCAGGGCAGCGGCGGCGGCCACCTGTTCTGCGATGCGCCGGCTGGCGCCCTGCCCTTGGGTCTTGTCATTCAGCAGGGTGACCTGACACTCGACGAAAAACGTCCGGCAGTGCGGTTCACCCTGGATATCCACCACTTCGTAGCGGGGGAGTTCACAGGCGCGCGATTGCAGAAACTCCTGCAGGCGCGTCTTGGGATCCTTGTTGGTGTCCACCAGCGTCAGGCTTTCGAGCTCATTAGCCAACCAGGCGAGCACCCGCTCACGGGCGGCATCCATGCCAGCATCCAGGTAAATCGCCCCGATCAGGGCTTCCAGCGCATCAGCAAGTATGGACTCGCGGCGGAATCCGCCGCTTTTCAGCTCACCCGAGCCCAGGCGCAGGTATTCGCCAAGCTCGAAGCCACGCGCCAGCAGCGCTAGGGTCTCACCTTTGACAAGGCGCGCGCGCAACCGCGACAACTGGCCTTCACGAGCCTGCGGAAAGCGCTCGAAGAGCGCCTCGCCCGCGACGAAATTGAGGATGGCATCGCCGAGGAACTCGAGGCGCTCGTTGTTACGACCGGCGAAACTGCGGTGGGTCAAGGCCAGGGTCATCAGACTCTGGTCCTTGAAGGTGTAGCCGAGCTTACGCTCGAGACGGCTGAGGGATACGCTCACTGGACTCGCACACGGAATTCTTTATCGAAGCGCACCACCAGATCGAGGTTCTCGACCAGAGGTTCGCGTTTTTCATACTTCAGGTGGGCATGGAACTCGTTGTTTTCCAACGTCACCTTCAGGGCCTTGTCCAGGTCCAGGTCGCGAATGCCGTTGACCTGAAGTCCCTTGCTGACATGGCTGTAAAAGTCGGGGATGGTCCTGACTTCCAGGGCCTTCTCGGTTTCCACCGAGCTTATGATCTTCTCCAGGGAGAAGAAGTCGAGATAATGCGGGATGACTTTGAAGGCTGTGCTGGCGAGGAAGGCTACAACCGCCAGGACCAACAGCCAGCCCAGCATCGACAAACCCTTTTGGGAACGCGCGAACGTCATGATCGACCTCTATGTCTGTATTGTTGTGGAGGCCGAAGGCCCGCAAGCAAGACTATATGGCGCGTGCGACGCTGCCATGAACAACGCCGCATTTTCGCAAAGCGAGCCTGCCTGTCAGTGGATCAGGCCCACTCGGGAGAAGTTCGGCACGTTACGCAACTTGGGATCGGGCCAGCTCATCCACACCGCAAAGGCCTTGCCGACGATATTCCGGTCCGGGACCATGCCAAGCAGGTTCCGAGGAATGTTCGGGTCGTTCCAGTAGCGGCTGTCGTTGGAGTTGTCACGGTTGTCACCCATCATGAAGTAGTGCCCCTGCGGTACTACCCATTCGCGACCCGGCTCCATGCGATAACGCTTCATTTCCTTACGGATCAGGTGCTCGGCTTCACCCAGCTTCTCCTGGAACAACATCGCACTACCCAGGGTGCCAGGCTCTTCGCCAATCAGCTTTTCCGCAACCGGCTGGCCGTTGACGGTCAGTCGTTTGTCACTGCTGTAGGCAATCCGGTCACCAGGCAGGCCAATGACACGCTTGATGTAGTTGACGTTCGGGTCGCTTGGATAGCGGAACACCATGACGTCGCCACGCAGCGGGTCACCCACCTCGATCACTTTGGTATCCAGCACCGGCAGGCGGATGCCGTAGGCGAACTTGTTGACCAGGATGAAATCGCCCACTTCCAGGGTCGGCTTCATCGAGCCGGACGGAATCTGGAAGGGTTCAACCAGGAAAGAACGCAGCACCAGTACGATGGCCAGCACCGGGAAGAAGGACTTCCCGTACTCGATCAGCAGCGGTTCCTTGCTCAGCTTGTCGACCACATTCGGATCAGGCTCTCCGACCTGTCCCTCGTAGGCGGCAATCGCCGAGCGCCGACGAGGCGCCAGCAGAACCAGGTCAACAAGCGCGAGCACACCAGAGACTGCAACGGCGATAACCAACAACAGCGGGAAATTGATCGACATAGACCCTAGCTATCCACTTTGAGCACAGCGAGGAAGGCTTCCTGCGGGATTTCCACGCTGCCAACCTGCTTCATCCTTTTCTTACCGGCCTTCTGCTTCTCCAGCAGTTTCTTCTTACGGCTGACGTCGCCGCCGTAGCACTTGGCCAGAACGTTCTTCCTGAGCGCCTTTACGGTAGTACGCGCAACGATCTGTCCACCGATCGCCGCCTGGATCGCCACGTCGAACATCTGCCGTGGGATCAGTTCCTTCATTTTCTCGGTCAACGCCCGCCCCTTGTAGTGGGCCTGGTCGCGATGGACGATCAGCGCCAGCGCGTCGACCTTCTCGCCATTGATCAGGACATCCAGCTTGACCAGATTAGCCGGTTCGAAACGGTCGAAGCTGTAGTCCAGCGACGCATATCCACGACTTACCGACTTCAAGCGGTCGAAGAAGTCGAGCACCACCTCGTTCATCGGCAGGTCGTAGCAAACCTGAACCTGGGAGCTGAGGAATTGCATGTCACGCTGGACACCACGCTTCTCGATGCACAGGGTGATGACGTTGCCCAGATGCTCCTGGGGAACCAGGATGTTCGCGCGGACGATCGGCTCGCGCATCTCTTCGATGGACGAAAGATCGGGCAGCTTGGACGGGTTATCGACGTAGATGATCTCACCGTTCTTCTGCACCACTTCGAAGACTACAGTCGGCGCCGTGGTGATCAGGTCCAGGTCGTATTCGCGCTCAAGGCGCTCCTGGATGATCTCCATGTGCAGCATGCCGAGGAAGCCGATGCGGAAGCCGAAGCCCAGGGCCTCGGAGCTTTCCGGTTCGTACTGCAGGGCGGCATCGTTCAGCGTCAGTTTCTGCAGCGCTTCGCGGAAGTCCTCGAAATCATCGGAACTGACCGGGAACAGGCCCGCATAGACCTGCGGCTTGATGCGCTGGAAGCCCGGCAGAACATCGACATCCGGGGTATTGGAGAGGGTCAGGGTATCGCCCACCGGCGCACCATGAATGTCCTTGATGCCGGCGATGATGAAGCCTACTTCGCCGGCCTTGAGGTCAGGCATTTCGGTATGCTTCGGGGTGAAGACGCCGACGCTGTCCACCTGGTGGATCTTGCCGGTGGACTTCACCAGAATCTTGTCGCCCTTTTTTACCCGGCCGTGCTTGACGCGCACCAGCGACACCACGCCCAAGTAATTGTCGAACCAGGAGTCGATGATCAGGGCCTGCAACGGAGCGTCGATCTCCCCTTCCGGCGGAGGGATGACCTTGACCAGTTGCTCCAGCACATCCACTACGCCCATGCCGGACTTGGCGCTGCAGGGCACGGCATCAGTGGCGTCGATGCCGATGATGTGCTCGATTTCTTCCTTGACCCGTTCCGGCTCGGCCTGGGGCAGGTCCATCTTGTTCAGCACCGGCATGACCTCAAGGCCTTGCTCGATGGCGGTATAGCAGTTGGCAACCGACTGTGCCTCGACGCCCTGGCCGGCATCGACCACCAGCAGCGCGCCTTCACAGGCGGCCAGCGAGCGGCTGACCTCATAGGTGAAGTCCACGTGGCCGGGAGTATCGATGAAGTTCAGTTGGTAGGTCTGCCCGTCCTGCGCCTTGTAATGCAGGGTGACGCTGTGGGCTTTGATGGTGATACCACGCTCCCGCTCCAGGTCCATGGAGTCCAGTACCTGCGCCTCCATCTCGCGGTCGGACAGGCCGCCGCACATCTGGATGAAGCGGTCAGCCAGGGTCGACTTGCCATGGTCGATATGGGCGATGATGGAGAAATTGCGGATATGACTCAGGTCACTCACGGATTAACACTCAAAAAAGCCGCGAGCAGGTTGCTCGCCGAAAAATAGCGAGGGAGTTTACCTGATCGCCAGTCAACACGTCACGCCCGCGCAGCGGAAGGCCGGCATGAAAAAGGCGGCCCGCGGGCCGCCTTTTTCCGTGCAGTGTCGTTATTCGGCCAGTTTGAAGGTAATGAAGCTGGCCCGCCCCTGACGCAGAACACGCATGGACACCGAGCGATTCTTCGGCAAGTCCTTGGCGATCTGGGTAAATGTCTTGGCAGAGTCGATCGCCTGGTTATTGAGGTGAGTGATCACGTCGCCCGGGCGCAGGCCCATCATCGCGGCCGGACCGTCCTGAACCTCCTTGATGACCACTCCTCCTTGCAGGTCCAGGGCCTTCTTCTGATCATCGGTAAGCTCGACAATGCTGACGCCCAGGCGATTGCTGCTGCGCTCGACACCCTGTGCGCCGGCAGCAGTCACTTCCGCCCCCTCTTCAGGCAAGGCGCCAATGGCCATGCCGAGGGTTTTGCGCGAGCCATCACGAACCACCTCCAGTTCGATCTTGCTGCCCGGTTTGAGCGTACCCACCAGGTGCGGGAGGTCCGCGGACACTATGATCGGCTGGCCATTCATGCTGAGGATCACGTCGCCGACCTGCAGGCCGCCTTTGGCCGCCGGGCCATCCTCCAGCACCTGGGCCACCAGGGCACCAGCTGGCTTATCCAGGCCGAACGACTCGGCCAGGTCCTTGTTCACTTCCTGGATGACCACACCCAGCCAACCACGACTGACCTTGCCCTCGGCTTTCAGCTGGTCCGCCACCGTCATGGCGACATCGATCGGAATGGCGAAGGACAGGCCCATGAAGCCGCCCGAACGAGTGAAGATCTGCGAATTGATGCCGACCACCTCACCATCGAGGTTGAACAGGGGGCCGCCGGAGTTGCCCGGATTGATCGCCACATCAGTCTGGATGAACGGAACGTAGTTCTCGTTCGGCAGGCTCCGCCCCTTGGCACTGACGATGCCAGCAGTCGCCGAATGGTCGAAGCCGAACGGCGAACCAATGGCCAGCACCCAGCTACCAACCTTCAGATCTTCGGACTTGCCAATCTTGACGGTCGGAAGCCCTTTGCCCTCAACTTTGAGCAGCGCGACGTCCGTACGCGGGTCCGCCCCAACCAGCTTGGCCTCCAGCTCACTGCGATCGGAGAGGCGAACGATGATCTCGTCCGCATCGGCCACGACATGGTTGTTGGTCAGGACATAGCCGTCCTTGGAGATGATGAAGCCGGAACCCAGGGACTGCGCTTCGCGTTGACGACCACCTTGAGGATTCCGCGGCGCCGGCGGCATGTTGCGCTCGAAGAACTCCCGCAGCATCGGCGGCAAGCCCTCCAGGTCAGGCATCACGGGGGCACCGGCCGTGCTGCGCTGCGGCAGCTTCTGCCGAGTGCTGATGTTGACGACGGCCGGAGACGCCTCCTCGACCAGCGGCGTGAAATCAGGCAACTCAGCGCGCGCGATCAGTGTTTGCCCAAGCAGCAACACGGCTGCCATGGCGGTCATGCAGGATTTGAGACTTAACATCGACATACTGCTCCCGTTGCAGAACGAGTGGTATGAGCTCCTCGGGCCTTTCGGCACGACGAACAAAAAAAAGGAGCCAATAGGGATATCCCCAGGCTCCGTCAAATATCAAGGAAAAATGTGGAACTTTCGTTCAAGCCATCCCTGGCCGGCGATACCACAGGCATCACCAAGGTTCCGCGACATGCAGCTGTACCAGATGTCATTGAGCAGCTGGCGCCTCCGCAGCACGCATGGATAAGGCGACGCGCTCAGCGGTCCCCAGCGGGATCTCGCCTACGACCGTCACCATTACGTCACCATCCGCCGTACTCACACGCTTGGCCACCATGACAGTAGGCCCAAGCTGACTCCGGGCATCCTCCACCACCGCACCATGCAGAGGCTCGAGGAACACCGAAAAACGGGAAAGCCCATCGTCGTACACCAGCCAGGAAACTGAATCAGACGAAGCCGGACTTCGGCGCTCCTGCTCGCTGGCTAGACTGAATCCCGGCGGAAGCCACTCCGAGCGCCAGCGGCTTTTCTGGCCCCTGGGCGCCTCGGTGACTCGAACAGCTTCGCAGGCCTGGCTCGGCTGGACGCTGCCGTCAGCAGGCGCATCCTTGGTATCGATCCAGGTGAACTGCAACCGCTCCAGTAACTGCCCCTTGTCGCCCAGCAGAAGCGATTTCAGCGGCAGACCGGTGTCACGGTCCAGGTGTAGCTCGAAGCCATAACGATGCTGGTCCCGCGGGGAAAGCGACAAAACCACTGCAGGCCGGCCAGCAACGCGAGACTCGCCGACCAGACGCAGGTCATACCATTGAGCGAGTGCCGCGGTATCCAGACTTCGAGACGGCCAGGCCTGGGTTTCAGGCAACTGGTCAGAAAGTGTGCTACTAACGCACCAGGTCTGGCCATTCACCCGCACCACCTCCTGCGCCGGACCATCAAGTTGCAGCAGACGCTCGCGCACTTCACCGCTCGACTCGACCTTGCGCCACAGCTCATGCGTGGTGAAGCTGCCGTTTCGCTCGTAGATGAAAGCCCCATGGAAACTTTGGCGCAGTTCGGCCTCAGTGAGGCGCTTCAGCCAGTCCTGGGCGTCAGCGGCCTGGGCGGACTGGGCTAGCCATCCGCCCAGCAGAATGAAAACCGGAAGTGCGCGCATGTTCTCCCTCAGCGACTCTCCAGACTGGCTGCCCGAGCATACGGAAGAGCCCCCTCAGAGCCACTCATGGCGGCCTGTTGAGCATGCTGGCGCAGGTATGCCGGCAGACGCTTTTCGTGCCAACCAGACGATCCCTGTGTCGCACCCGCAGGTGCCGCCACCTGTTGTGTCCCCTCACTATAACCCGCCAGGACTGCCCCCTGCTGAGCCTGAGGCAATACCATCATCGGCTGCCCTGCCTGCTGCTGGGCAAGTTGCTGGGTACCTACGGCGTCGCCCTGATTGTAGAAGCGCACGCCAACCAATACCGCGACCGTTACCGACGCTGCTACTGCCAAGCGCCCCAGATTCCGCCACGGACCGGGCACGACCTTCGCAGGTACAGCCTCCTCGGCCAACGCAGCGGATACGGCTGCAGCAATATCCAGGCGTGGTTCCAGCAATTCCTTGTGCATCACAGCACGAGCAATCTGGTAACGCGACCAGGTAGCTCTCACGTCTGCGTCCCCGCTCGCAGCGAGAACTCGACGCAACTCCAGTTCGTCCGCTTCGTTATCCATCACCGCGGACAGCGATTCCTGCAAAGCTTCACGACTCATGGCGGTTCCCCTCTTGGCTGTCGCCGCTGTCTCAGGTGCCCTGCAACAAGGGCTGCAAGGCTTTATCGATGGCCTCACGCGCCCGGAATATGCGTGAGCGCACTGTGCCGACCGGACACTGCATGACGCTCGCAATGTCCTCATAACTCAGACCATCGAACTCGCGCAAAGTCAGTGCAGTACGCAAATCTTCAGGCAATTGCTGGATGCTCCGGTGCACAGTTGCCTCAATCTCGTCCCGCAGCAAAGCTCGCTCGGGGGACTCGATATCCTTGAGGGCGTGGTCACCGTCGTAAAACTCGGCGTCCTCGGCACTTACATCGCTATCTGGTGGACGCCTACCACGCGCCACCAGATGGTTCTTCGCCGTATTGATGGCGATCCGGTACAGCCATGTATAGAACGCACTGTCACCGCGAAAATTCCCGAGCGCGCGATAGGCCTTGATGAAGGCTTCCTGAGCGACATCCTGGGCTTCCTGGGCATCGTGTACGAATCGCACGATCAACCCGAGAATCTTGTGCTGGTACTTGAGCACCAACAGATCAAAAGCCCGCTTGTCGCCCCGCTGCACCCGCTCGACCAGCTGCTGATCCTCTTCCTGGGTTAGCATGAACACTCCTCGTCGATCTCGAAGGGGTGCTGCGCCAGCCAATGGATCGGCTTGCCAAAATAGACTCGTGCACTGCGCAAAAGTTCTCCCCTCCAAGCAAGCTTCCTGCAGATAGTTTTTTTCATCTGCACGGAATAACGCAGCAGGGCCCACCGCTCTGCTGCGCTGAAAATAAGTCGCTTGATCTACAGGCATCCGGATAGCACATTCGCGTGCGTTCGTTGCGTGATTGAAAGCAAGCACCGTCCCTATGAATTGGTGACTCTGAATGGAGCCCGAACGGCTGGAAAAGTTCCCTGCCGCCCTACCCAGTCATGAGCCCGCTATTGTGCAGGCCACCCCCTCTATATACTAGTGGCCGCTTTTCTCGCGGAAACCGACATGAGCCAACATTTCCAGCATGACGTTCTGGTCATCGGCAGCGGCGCAGCCGGCCTGACCCTCGCCCTCACCCTGCCCTCGCACCTGAAGATCGTCGTGCTGAGCAAAGGCAACCTGAGCAATGGTTCAACCTATTGGGCCCAGGGCGGCGTCGCCGCCGTGCTGGACGACACCGACACTATCGACTCCCACGTCCAGGACACCCTGGTCGCTGGAGCCGGGCTGTGCCAGGAGGATGCTGTCCGCTTCACGGTCGAGCACAGCCGCGCAGCCATCCAGTGGCTGATCGACCAGGGCGTCCCCTTTACCCGTGACGACAAGAGCGATCACGAAGACGGCTTCGAATACCACCTCACCCGTGAGGGCGGGCATAGCCACCGGCGCATCATTCATGCCGCAGACGCCACCGGCGCAGCCATTTTCAATACACTGCTGGAGCAGGCGCGCCAACGGCCGAACATCGAACTGCTGGAACAACGGGTCGCCGTTGACCTGATCACCGAGCGCAAGCTGGGACTCGAAGGCCAACGCTGCCTCGGCGCCTATGTGCTGAACCGCGGCACCAGTGAGGTGGACACCTTCCATGCTCGCTTCACCATCCTGGCCTCGGGCGGCGCCTCCAAGGTCTACCTCTACACCAGCAACCCCGACGGAGCCTGTGGCGACGGTATTGCCATGGCTTGGCGCGCTGGCTGCCGGGTCGGCAATCTGGAGTTCAACCAGTTCCACCCGACCTGCCTCTATCATCCGCAGGCCAAAAGCTTCCTGATCACCGAAGCAGTGCGTGGCGAGGGCGGCCTGCTCAAGCTGCCGAACGGCGAACGCTTCATGCAACGCTTCGACGAACGCGCCGAACTGGCCCCGCGCGATGTCGTGGCGCGCGCCATCGACCATGAAATGAAGCGCCTGGGTATCGACTGTGTCTACCTGGACATCAGCCACAAGCCGGCCGAGTTCGTGAAAAGCCATTTCCCGACGGTTTACGAACGCTGCCTGGACTTCGGCATCGATATCACCCGGCAGCCGATCCCGGTGGTGCCCGCCGCACACTACACCTGCGGCGGCGTGGTCGTCGACCAGCACGGCCGAACCGATATCCCGGGCCTCTACGCCATCGGCGAAACCAGCTTCACCGGCCTGCACGGCGCCAACCGCATGGCCAGCAACTCACTGCTGGAATGCTTTGTCTACGGGCATTCGGCCGCCGAGGACATCGTCCAGCAGCTGCCCGATGTGACGATGCCGGAAAACCTGCCGACCTGGGACGCCAGCCAGGTAACGGACTCGGACGAAGACGTGATCATCGCCCACAACTGGGACGAATTGCGGCGCTTCATGTGGGACTACGTTGGCATCGTGCGCACCAACAAGCGCCTGCAACGCGCCCAGCACCGCGTGCGCCTGCTGCTCAGCGAAATCGATGAGTTCTACAGCAACTACAAGGTCAGCCGTGACCTGATCGAACTGCGCAACCTGGCGCAGGTAGCAGAGCTGATCATCCGCTCGGCCATGCTGCGCCACGAAAGCCGAGGCCTGCATTACACGCTGGACTACCCGGATCAGCTCCCCGATGCCCGGGATACTATTCTGGCGCCACCCACCTTCGGCGACTGAATTTCAGGAGCATCCGCAACCGGCGATGCTGTTCGGGATCGAGCGCATCCGCCGGTACGCAGATGCCCCTGACCCGACGCTCGCCAGCCAGGCGAAACCTGAGAATCACCACAGACGGCAAGGCCAGGCTGTCCGGGAAAAGTTGTGCCGGCTGCCAACCATCGGCTGATCGCCAGAGCTGCCAACCGTCCCCATCCAGGCACAGGCCATTGAACGCCGAGGCTGAGCTCAGCAACACGTATCTGGGCAGGCACCACACTGCATGACCGGCGCAGGCCAACAAGGTTCCCAACCGCGCCCAGCCGGGCAGTTCGGCCGCAAAGGGAGCCGCCGCCGCCAAGCCCAGCAGGATCAGGTAGAGCGCCAGCAGGCGCCGCGACGGGCGCCAGTGGCATTCGAAGCGGTCACTTCGGCTGGACACGGTCCAGGATCATTCGCACCATGCGCAGCAGATCTGCATCCTCGGGCTCGCCGCGCTGCATGAACCAGCCGAACAAGTCCTGGTCCTCGCACTCCAGCAGCTTGCGGTAGCGGGCCTGATCCGCCTCGTCGAGGGTCGGGTAGACCTCCTTGACGAAAGGCACCAGCAGCACATCGAGTTCGAGCATGCCGCGACGGCTGTGCCAGAAGAGTCGGTTCAGTTCAGTTGTGTCGGCCATCACAGCGCCTCCGGGAAAGAGGTCGGCATTATAACCACAGCCACATCCCCAAGCACCCGCTGACAAGCCACCAGCGGCGCTCTATGATGGCGCCCCAGTCTCCAACCAGCGATTCGCAATGGCCAATCCCGCATTTTTCTGCCCGCTCACCCACGAGGGCCTGCTCGCCATCCGCGGCGTGGACGCCGCGAAGTTCCTTCAGGGCCAGCTGACCTGCAACCTGAATTATCTGGACCAGGACACCTGCAGCCTGGGGGCACGCTGCACGCCCAAGGGCCGCATGACCTCCAGCTTTCGCATCCTGGCGCAAGGGGACGGTTTTCTCCTCGCCATGGCCGCCGACCTGGTCGAGTCGCAGCTTTCCGAGCTGAAGAAGTACGCAGTGTTCTCCAAGTCCACCCTGGGCGACGAAAGCGCCTCCTGGGTTCGTTACGGCCTCAGCCAGGGCGATGGTGCCTTGCTCGCGCTCGGACTCGACCTGCCGCAAACCGCCGACAGCGTATGCCGAAATGGCCAGCTGATCGCGCTGCGCCTACCTGACGGCCGCGCCGAACTCTGGGCCGCCCAGGCCGATGCAGCCACCTTGCAGGCACGCCTCGCTGCTCAATTGCCGGAAGCGCCACTCGACGCCTGGTTGCTGGCGCAGGTTCGCGCTGGCATCGGCCAGGTGGTCAACGCGACCCGCGAGCTGTTCATCCCGCAAATGATCAACCTCCAGGCACTTGGCGGCGTCAGCTTCAAGAAAGGCTGCTACACCGGCCAGGAAATCGTTGCGCGCATGCAGTACCTGGGCAAGCTCAAGCGGCGCCTCTATCGTCTGGCCCTCACCCAGGGTGACCTGCCGACGCCCGGCATGGAGCTGTTCTCGCCCGTACATCAAAGTTCAGTTGGCGAAGTGGTCCTGGCTGCACCGGCAGAGGGTGGCTGTGAGTTGTTGGCAGTCCTGCAGGAAGACGCCGTTACCGATGGACGTATCCACCTCGGTGCGGCCGACGGACCAACGCTGTCGCTGCTGGACCTGCCCTATACCCTGGACGCTGATCGCGAGATTCAACGCTAGGTCCGTCGTCGACCTTACAAGAGAATGTCAATGAGCAAGCTTGCCGATAAAGTCCAACAGGAGCTGATCCAGGCCATCGATGACGATGCGCTGGTGCTTCCGACCTTGCCCGAAGTGGCGCTCAAGGTCCGCGAAGCCGCCGAGGATCCTGACGCCAGTATCCAAGGGCTGACCAAGGTGATCGGCAACGACGCCGCACTGACCGCTCGCATCATCAAGGTGGTGAACAGCCCGCTACTGCGCACCAACAAGGAAATCACCGACCTGCAGATGGCTATCAGCCGCCTGGGGATCAACTACACCTGCAACCTGGCCACGGGCCTTGCCATGGAGCAGATGTTCCAGGCGACCTCCGATGTGGTCGATCGCAAGATGCGCGAGGTGTGGAACAAAAGTACGGAAATCGCCGGCATCTGCCACGCGCTCTGCCGCCACTACACCCGCCTGATGCCGGACCAGGCCACGCTTGCCGGCCTTGTGCACCAGATCGGCGTGCTGCCCATCCTCACCTACGCGGAAGAACACAGTGAGTTGCTGGCGGACTCGATCAGCCTCAACCACGTGATCGAACGTATCCATCCGATCATTGGTGATCGCATCCTGCGTGCCTGGGAGTTCCCCGATCCCATTGCCGCCGTGCCGTCGCAGTATGGCGACTTCACACGCAATTCAGTGCGTGCCGACTACACCGACATCGTCCAGGTCGCCACCCTGCAGAGCTACCTGGGAAGCGGGCACCCCTACACCGAGCTCGACTGGGGTGCGATTCCTGCCTTCGCAAAACTCGGCATCGACCCGAATGTCGACATCCAGGCCGACGAAGATCTCTCCGCCGCCATGGAAGCGGCCATGAGCATGCTCCAGTAAAGGCTCGAGCGCACTCGCCCATCCAGCGCTAGACTGCGGCATCGCCTGGTGTCGCTGGATGGAGTCGAATGCGCGCGCTGCTGCTGATCCTGTGCCTCTTCTGCCATGGCTTCGCCGCCGCGGAGGAGGTGCGTCTGACCAACGGCGAGTGGGCTCCCTACCTTGGCGCACAGCTGCCTCACCACGGCGTTGCCTCCCGCATCGTCGAAGAAGCCTTCGGACTTGAAGGCGTTCAGGTCCGTTGGGAATTCTTTCCCTGGGCTCGCTCACTGCACCTGGCCGAACGCGGCGAACGTGGCGGCACGGCGGTGTGGATGCGAAGTCCTGAGCGCGAACGTCGTTTCCATATAAGCGACCCGGTCATCGAATGTAGCTACTACCTATTTCACCTCAAGGAACGTCCGCTGGAATGGCGGCGGGTGGCCGACCTTCGCGGCCTCCGCCTGGGCGGCGCCATCGATTACGACTATGGCGAGGCCTTCCAGCAGGCTGAACACGACAAGCAGCTCGAAGTGAAGCGCCTGAGCAATGAAGAGCAAGGTTTGCGCATGCTGCTTGCGGGACGTCTGGATGCATTCCCCATGGATACGGTCGTGGCCTCCGTCCTGCTCCGTGAGCGCTTCAGCGCAGCCGAAAGCGCCCGGCTCAGTTTTCACCCCAAACCTTTGCGTACCGACAGCCTTCACCTCCTGCTCTCTCGAGAGGTGGCTGGCAGTCGCGAGTTGATGGAGCGTTTCAACCGAGGGCTCGCCCGCCTGCGCAAAAGCGGAAAAGTCAGCCAGTACCTGATGGAGATCCAGCAACCCCTTGGCCTCGCCCCCTGAGGTCTTGCTAAGCCGGCGGAAAGCTGACCCGGACCAGAAGTCCTCCTGCCGCGCCATCGTGCAGACTTATTTCCGCCAGATGCGCGCGACAGATCTCGCCAACGATGGCCAATCCAAGCCCCGCTCCAGTGCCCTGAACGTTGCGCCGGTAGAAGCGCTGGAACACCTTGTCTCGCTCGTCGGCCGGAATCCCGCTACCGTCATCCTCCACTTCCAGAACGGCTGGTGCCCGAACCCGGAGCACCACATTGCCGCCTTTCGGGGTGTGAGCCAGGGCGTTATCCACTAGGTTGCAGAGCAGCTCGTTGAGCAAGGTCGGCTCCCCCATCACCCAAACCTGGTCTTCGGCCTCCAGTGCCAGGGCGATGCCCCTCGCATGGGCCAAGGGTGCCAGGGCCATGCCCAGCTCACGCGCCAACTGGCCGAGTTCGATCCGCTCGGCACCGCCCTCTGCAATAGCCCGCGCACCGCTCTCGATCCGCGCCAGCGATAACAACTGGTTGGCCAGATGGGTCAGTCGATCAGTATTCTGCGCAGCCTCTTCGAGCGTTGCGCGCCACACCACCGGGTCCTGCTCGCGCAAGCCCAGTTCGACCCGAGCCTTCAATGCGGCGAGGGGTGTGCGCAACTCGTGGGATGCGTCCGCGATGAAGTCAGCCTGGCGCTGAAAGAGACCGCGCAAGCGTTCAGTGAACTGGTTGAGGGCCTCGACCAGCGGGCGCAGCTCCCGTTGGACCGCCACCTCAGGCAGAGGGCGGAGATCGTCGGCCTGGCGCTCCTCCACGGCCATGCGCAGCTTCTGCAGCGGTCGCAAAGCGGCACTGACGGCCAGCCACACCAGCAGCAAGGCTGCGATCACCAGCAGCGCCAGCCGCCACAAACTGTCCATCAGCAGACCCCGGGCCAGGCGCTCGCGAGCGCTTTCCGTCTCAGCCACGCGTATCTCCGCAATGCCGTTGAGCCCCGGCTCGCTCACCGGCTGCAACAGGCTCACCACGCGTACGCCTACCCCTTGGTACTCGCCGTCGTAGAAACGCGCCAGCGCGGGATAGTCATCGGTCCGCCGGGTCCCTGGAGGCGGCGCCGGCAGATTCTCGTAACCGGACACCAGTTTCCCGTCGGGATCCATCACCTGGTAGAAGATTCGACCGGCGCTGTCGTAGGCAAAGATATCCAGCGCCACATAAGGAACATCCGCGTTCAACCGTCCGTCATTCTCGTAGAGGCCGTCGGCAATGGCCCGGGCCGAGGCCAGCAAGGTGCGGTCGTAGGCAGTATCCGCGGCCTCGCGTGCATTCCAGTAAGAGCTCAGGCTGGCAATCACCAGAAGCGCGCCCAGCAGCAGCGCCAGACGACGCAGCAGCCGCCCACGCAGGCTGCCGGCTTCACGCATCCTGGCTCTCCAGCAGGTAGCCCAGACCGCGGAACGTCACGATGCGCACCGGGCTGCCCTCCAGCTTCTTGCGCAGGCGGTGGATATAGATCTCGATCGCATCCGGGCTGGCCTCCTCGTCCAGGCCGAACACCTGGGAGGCCAGCTGCTCCTTGCTCATCACCCGCCCTGGCCGGGCGATCAGCGCCTCCAACACGGACTGTTCGCGGGAGGTCAGGCTGAGCACTTCATCCTCGAGGCTGAAGCGACGGGTGCCGAGGTCATAGACCAGGACGCCGCAGCGTTGCTGCTGCTCGCCGCCAAGCACGCTTCGGCGCAGCAGTGCTTTGACCCGAGCTTCCAGCTCCGTCAGCTCGAAGGGTTTGGCCAGGTAGTCATCGGCGCCCAGGTTGAGGCCATGGACCCGGTCCTTGACCTCACCCCGCGCCGTCAACATCAGCACGGGCAGGGTCTTGCCGCGCCCACGCAAGCGCGCCAGGACCTCGAATCCATCCATGCGCGGCAACCCCACATCCAGTACCGCCAATGCATAGTCCTCGCTGGCGAGGGCCAGGTCGGCGGCAATGCCGTCGTGCAGCACGTCTACCGTCCAGCCGGCGCCCTTGAGTACCTGGGCCACGCTCTCAGCCAGTTGGGGGTGGTCTTCGACCAGCAGGATTCGCACGACGAAGTCTCCGAATGGGCAGCGATCGGACTGAAGTTTAACGGCCTGACACCACCTGTGGACGCCATGTCGAAATTCTTTCTCGCTGAAAGCCTGGCGAAAGTTTCACTGCATAGCATCGCGACAAGGTGGCAAGAACCACCAAAAGAACGCCGGCCCGTGGTTGCACTGGCGTGACAAAAACAACAATGGAGACCACTCGATGCTCACTGCCGCACTACAGGCACGCCTGCCTGTTCGCACCCTCAGCCTCGCCATTGCAGGCTGCATCCTGACCCCGCTGGCCCAGGCTGACTTCATCAAGGACAGCTCGGCCACCCTGGAGGCCCGCAACATCTACCTGAATCGCGATTTCCGCGAAGGTGACGGCCAATCCAAGCGCGAAGAATGGGCACAAGGTTTCATTCTCAATCTGCAATCCGGCTACACCGAAGGCACAGTCGGCTTCGGTCTCGATGCCCTTGGCATGCTCGGCGTCAAGCTGGACTCCGGTCCCGGCCGCAGCGGTACCGACCTGCTCCCCGTCCAGGACGACGGGGGCACCCCGGACGAGTACAGCAAGCTCGGCCTGACTGCCAAGATCAAGGTTTCCGAGAGCGAACTGCGCCTCGGCACGCATATCCCCGAGCTGCCGGTGGTCAAGGCCAGCGATAGCCGCATCCTGCCCCAGGTTTTCGAGGGCGGTCTGCTCACCTCCAGCGAGATCAAGGACCTGACCTTCACCGGCGGTCGCCTCAGGGAGGTCAAGGACCGTGCCTCCACCAACTCCGAAGACCTGGCCCTGAACAACAAGAACAAGCGATTCGCCAGCGCCGCCACGGGCGACCATTTCGACCTCGCCGGTCTGGACTACGCCTTCAGCGAGCACCACACCGGCCGCTACTACGCCGCCGAACTGGACGATGTCTACCGCCAGCACTTCTTCGGCCTGCTCGCCAGTCAGCCGCTGGGCGCCGGCACCCTCAGCGCCGATCTGCGCTATGCGCTGAGCGACGACACCGGGACGGCCGCGGCAGGTAAGGTCGACAACCGCGCCCTCAACGGCATGCTCAGCTACGGCCAAGGCAGCCATAAGGTCGGCCTGGGCTACCAGCGCATGAGTGGCGACACCGGCTACGCCTACATCGATGGCAGCGACCCCTTCCTGGTCAACTTCGTGCAGATCAACGACTTCGCCAACGCCGACGAGCGCTCCTGGCAGGCCCGCTACGACTTCGACTTTGCCAGCCTCGGCGTACCCGGCCTGAGCTTCATGACCCGCTATATCAGCGGCGACAACGCGCAGATCACCGGCAGCACCGAGGAAGGTCGCGAGTGGGAACGTGATGCCGAGTTCAAGTACGTGGTGCCCAGCGGCAGCCTGAAGAACCTGACCCTGCGCGCGCGCCATGCCAGTTTTCGTTCCAACATCGCCCGCGATGCGGATGAACTGCGCCTGATCGTCAGTTACGCCCTGCCGATCTGGTGAAGCCTGAACCACAATAAAACTCCACAGGAGAACATCGATGAAAACTGCTCTCTCCCGCATTGCCCTGATCACCTCCGGCCTGCTGCTCTCGACCCAATTGCTGGCCGAACCCAAGCGCCCCGAATGCATCGCCCCGGCCAAGCCTGGTGGCGGCTTCGACCTGACCTGCAAGCTGGCCCAGAGCGGCCTGAAGGATGGCGGGCTGCTCAATGCACCGATGCGCGTCACCTACATGCCAGGCGGCGTCGGTGCGGTGGCTTACAACGCCGTGGTGGCGCAGCGACCGAAGGACGCCGGGACCATCACCGCGTTCTCCTCCGGATCCTTGCTGAACCTGGCCCAGGGCAAGTTCGGCCGCTATGACGAGAGCGCCGTGCGCTGGCTGGCCGGCATCGGCACCGACTATGGCGCCATCTCGGTTCGCGCGGACTCGCCGTACAAGACCCTGGGCGACCTGGTCGAGGCTGTGAAGAAAGACCCGGCCAGCATCGTCTTCGGCGCAGGCGCGACCATCGGCGGCCAGGACTGGATGCAAACCGCGCTGATTGCCCGCGCTGCCGGTATCGACCCGCAGAAGCTGCGCTATGTGGCCTTCGAGGGCGGTGGCGAAACACTGACCGCAATGCTCGGCGGCCACGTGCAAGTCACCAGCAGCGGCCTTGGCGAAGTCACCCCGCAACTCGCGGCCGGCAAGATCCGTGTCCTGGCCGTGCTCGCCGAGGAGCGCCTGCCCGGCAAACTGGCGAACCTGCCGACCGCCAAGGAACAGGGTTTCGATATCAGCTGGCCGGTGATCCGCGGCTTTTACATGGGCCCGGAAGTCAGCGACGAGGACTTCAACTGGTGGAAGCAGCAGTTCGACACCCTGCTGGCCAGCGAAGACTTCGCCAAGCTGCGTGAGCAACGCGACCTGTTCCCGCTGACGCTGACCGGTGACGAGCTGAAGACTTATGTCTTCGAGCAGGTGAAGCAGTACAAGCAGCTCGCAGGTGAATTTGGTCTCGCCCAGTAACTGATGCCCTCTCCCGTCGGGAGAGAGTGGTCCGATGGGCCGGGTGAGGGAGGCGCGCAAACGCAAGGCTCCCTCACCCCCGGCTCCTCTCCCCAGGGGAGAGGGGAGATCCATGCATTCCTAGGTAACTCGTCATGTACGTACGAATTTTCGCTGCGGTCTGGTTGATCGTCTGCGCGTTCCTCGCCGTGGTGGCGTGGGGCTTCCAGGCACCCTTCAGCTACGACCCGGTAGGCCCGCGCGCCTATCCGCTGCTGCTGTTATGCCTGATGGCCACAGCCGCTCTCTGGCTGATCTACAAACCCGGTGACGGCCCAGACCTGCCGATTTCCTGGCCGCTGGCGCGCAAGGTCGTGCTCTGCGTCCTGGCGTTGGTCGCCTATGCCGTGCTGTTCGAGCCACTGGGGTTCGTCGTCAGCACCACGCTGGTGGGCTTCAGCATGGGCCTGCTTTTCATGGGCCGACCACTTCCGAGTCTGGTCAGCGGCGTGTTGATGGGTGTGCTGCTCTACGGTCTGTTCGATTACCTGTTGGACGTCCCGCTGCCGCTCGGCGTGCTCGGCATCCTGGAGAACTGATATGGAAACCCTGAACTTCCTGGCCCAGGGCTTCGATGTCGCCCTGCGCCCGATCAACCTGCTGGTGGCCCTGTTCGGCGCGTTCGTCGGCACCGTCGTCGGCCTGCTGCCGGGCCTCGGTCCGATCAACGGTGTGGCTATCCTGCTGCCGCTGGCCTTCGCCCTTGGCCTGCCGCCGGAGACCGCGCTGATCTTGCTGGCTGCGGTTTACCTGGGCTGCGAATACGGCGGTCGCATCTCCGCGATCCTGCTCAACGTGCCCGGCGACGCCGCCGCGATCATGACCACCCTGGACGGTTACCCAATGGCGCGCCAAGGTAAGGCGGGCATCGCCCTGTCGCTGTCAGCCATGAGTTCCTTCATCGGCAGTACCATTGCCACCATTGGCGTGGTGCTCTTCGCACCGATGCTGGCAAACTGGGCAGTGGCTTTCGGCCCGGCCGAGTACTTCATGCTGATGGTCTTCGCCATCGCCTGCCTGGGCGGCATGGTCGGCGACAAGCCGGTGAAAACCCTGCTCTCGGCGCTGATCGGGCTGGGGCTGGCCACTGTCGGCGTGGACGCCACCACCGGCGTCTACCGCTTCACTTTCGACAGCATCGGCCTTTCTGACGGTATCCAGTTCGTCATCGTCGTCATCGGCCTGTTCAGCGTCAGCGAGGTGCTGCTGATGCTGGAGCACACGACGACTGGCCAGCAGGCGGTCAAGACCAGCGGCCGCATGCTGTTCAACTTCAAGGAGTTCACCTTCACCTGGTGGAGCAGCATTCGCAGCTCCCTGGCCGGTTTCGTGATCGGCGTGCTGCCGGGAGCCGGCGCCACCATCGCCAGTGCCATCACCTATATGAGCGAGAAGCGCATGGCGGGGAGTTCCGGCCGCTTCGGCGAGGGCGACCTGCGCGGCGTAGCGGCTCCAGAGGCCGCCAACAATGCCTCGGCTTGCGGCTCGCTGATTCCCATGCTGACCCTGGGCGTGCCAGGTTCAGGCACCACTGCCGTGATGATCGGCGCCCTGAGCCTCTACAACATCACCCCCGGCCCGCTGCTGTTCGAGCAGCAACCCGATGTGGTCTGGGGCCTGATCGCCTCGTTGTTCATCGGCAACGTCATCCTGCTGGTAATGAACATCCCGCTTGTGGGCATGTTCGCCCGCATGCTCAGCGTACCAACCTGGATCCTCGTGCCGGCGATCACCATCGTCAGCGTGGTCGGCGTCTACGCCGTGCACAGCACCACCTTTGACCTGGTGTTGATGGCGGCCCTCGGCGTATTCGGCTACCTGCTGCGCAAGATGGACTTCCCGCTGTCATCGCTGATCCTCGGCTTCGTACTGGGTGAGTTGATGGAGTCCAACCTGCGCCGCGCCCTGTCGATCACCAACGGCGATCTGGGCATTCTCTGGAGCAGCCCGATCACCATCGCCCTCTGGGCGCTGACCATTCTGATGCTGGCCCTGCCGGGCGTCCGTTGGTTGCGTGCCCGCCGGGCCAAGGCGAAGCTGGCCCATGCCTAAATGGCTCCTGACGCCCCTGGTGGGCGCCGGCGGCGGCTGGCTGGCCAGCCTGATCGGCTGGCCCTTGCCCTGGATGGTGGGCTCGCTGCTGGCGGTGATCGCCGTACGCTGCATCGGTAACAGGCCACTGGCTGAAGTACCAGGCGGGCGCAAGTGCGGGCAATGGATAGTCGGTATCGGCATCGGCCTACACTTCACCCCGGCGGTGATCGAACAGGTGCTGGCCCACAGCGGGATCATCCTGCTCGGCGCGATCGCCACCACCCTCTCCAGCGTGATCGGTATCAGCCTAATGCTGCGCAGCGGCGAGGATCGCGCCACCGCGTTCTTCGCCAGCATGCCGGGCGGCGCCAGCGAGATGGTCAACCTCGGCCAGCGTAATGGCGCGGTACTCAGCCGGGTTGCCGCCGGCCAGAGCCTGCGCCTGTTGCTGGTAGTGCTCAGCGTACCGGCGTTATTCCAATGGTTCCTCGGCGCTCCACCCGCATTGGCCCATGCGTCATCCACAGATTGGGGCTGGCTTGCCATCCTGCTGGCCGCTGGCGCAGCGCTGGCTTGGCTCATGCAGCGCTTTCACCAGCCCAACCCCTGGCTGATCGGGCCGTTGCTGGTCAGCGCAGCCTTCAGCACTGGCTTCGACCTGCAACTCGGTCTGCCAGAAGGCGGCAGTCAGTTGGGCCAATGGTTGATCGGCAGTGCGCTGGGCTGTCATTTCGACCGAGCCTTCTTCCGCCGCGCACCCTCTTTCATCACCCGCACGCTGCTCGCCACCTCGCTAGGGATGGCCTTCGCCGCGTTGGCCGCCGAGGCGCTTGGCTGGTTGGACGGGCTCGACCATCGCTCGCTGATGCTGGGGATGATGCCTGGAGGCATCGCGGAGCTCTGCTTGACCGCCGAGGCGCTGCAGCTTTCAGTGCCCTTGGTGACGGCGTTGCAGGTGTTGCGATTGTTGTTGGTGCTGTTTCTGGCCGAGCCGGTGTTCAGGCGCTGGCAGCGGCTCAAGAGCCACGCTTAGCCCGTCTTGTGCGAGCTTTTTTGTTCCGCTGAGCGTTCACACCAGATCGGCTCCCGCCACCAAATCCCCGATCATGCAGGCTATCCTCTCCCCTACCCCCCGCCCGGAGCCCCCAAATGTCCGGCCCCCTCACCATCAGGCAACTCCTGATCTGCATAGCCGCACTCCTGCTGGCCGCCTGCAGCCGCCTGGACCTGGCCTACCGCAACCTCGATCTGGCAATCCCCTGGTGGATCGACAGCTACGTCAGCCTCGACGACGCGCAGGAAGAATGGCTCGAACCCCGCCTGCAGCAACACCTGGCCTGGCACTGCAGAACCCAGCTTCCGAACTACGTCGACTGGCTTACTCACCTGCGCGAACTGGCCAACCACTCTCGACTCGAAGCCAAGGACCTGCGCGAAGAAACCACCAAAGTGCGCAGTGCCATCCAGACCATCGCCGTGGAAATCACACCGAGCGCGATCAGCCTGGCGGAAAGCCTGACGCCCAGGCAGTTGGGCGAGCTGTATGTCTCACTGGATGAGAAGAACGTGGAGATCCGCAAAAAGTACTTGGTTGGTGAGCCGGAAGAGCTGATCGAGGCCAGATCCCGGCGAATGGAGCACCGCATCCGGGATTGGTTGGGCTCGACCAGTGAACGGCAAAGCAAACGTATCCGCGACTGGGCATCATCCCAGTCGCCCTATGACCGCGCCTGGGTCGAGAATCGCGAGCTCTGGCAACGGGAGCTTCGTGCGGCACTGTACGTCCATCGTACGCCGGACTTCGCGCGGCGCCTGACGCTACTGCTGCAGCAACCAGAAGCCTTCTGGACCCGGGAGTTCCGGGAAGCCTTCGAACCTTCGGAACAAGAACTGGCCAGCCTGCTGGCCGATCTGTTCAATGCCGCTGACAGCACGCAGCGCTACCACCTGCGGGAGCGCCTGAGCGGGATGATCAGCGACCTTCGCAACCAGTCCTGCTATCCCAAATAGGACCGGGCACCGTCTCAGAGCGTAGGCAAGCTCCAGTCGACGGGCTCCAGACCGTGCTGGACAAGGAACTTATTGCAGCGACTGAAGTGGCCATTGCCCAGGAAGCCCCGATAAGCTGAAAGCGGCGACGGGTGAGCGGACTTCAGGATCAGGTGTTTGGTGGGGTCGATCAGCCGCTCCTTGCCCTGGGCGTGTGAGCCCCAGAGCAGGAACACGAGGTGCGGGCGTTGCTGGCTCACGACTTCGATCACCTTGTCGGTGAAGTGCTGCCAGCCAGCCGCGGCGTGGGAACCGGCCTTGGCCTGTTCGACGGTGAGGGAGGTGTTGAGCAACAGCACGCCCTGCTCCGCCCATGACTGCAGGTAGCCATGACTGGGGATGTCGATGTTCAGGTCGCGCTTGAGTTCCTTGTAGATGTTCTGCAAGGACGGCGGCGCCGGAACCCCCGGCTGCACCGAGAAGCACAGGCCATGTGCCTGACCCGGTCCGTGGTACGGGTCCTGGCCGATGATGACGACTTTCACCTTTTCCAACGGCGTGGAGTTGAGTGCGTTGAAGATCAGCGGCCCCGGCGGGAAAATCACCTTGCCTACTGCTTTCTCCTGGCGCAGGAACTCGCCCAGGGCCTTCATATAAGGCTTTTCGAACTCCTCACGCAGGGCTTCTTTCCAGCTCGGCTCGAGCTTGATGCGGTTGTCGCTTTCAGTCATCACTTTCAGGTTTCCGTGGCGCATGCCGGGGCGGTTCCCGCCCGATGGTCGGGCACCCTAAAAAATGCCCACTACCCTTGTCAATCAAGGACGGTTGGAGTTCATCGGAATGGATAATCGACATGATGCGGTGAAGCAAGAACTGGGCAACCATTTTTCCACGGGAGCCGCTGCGCTCCCGCCGCTACCGCCAAACTCCCAACGACTGCGCCACTGGTCGGCCAGCGAAGCACCCCAGCCCGCGCAGACCGACCAACTCCTGCGGCACGATCCGCTGCTGGAGAGCCGACTGCAACACTTCGCGGCGCTGCACCTGCGTCACCATCCTGATGACGAGGCAGACCTCAGCGAACTTGTCGCGCAGTTGGGGCCGCAGCACCTTGGCCATCTGGTGCTTGCCTTAGAATTGTGTTGCCCCTCCGAAATCCGGGAGCCTCGTTTGCAGAAAGTGCTCAACAAACGCTGGGCTCTCTCCCTGCGGCGCGCCGCCTTGAGCGCAGGGCTGGCCCAACACGTGCCCCATCTGGATAGCGTCGATGCCTTGCTGGCTGGCCTTGTGCAAGACATCGGCTGCCACCCACTCCTCGAGGAGTTGCAACACTGGCCCCAGGTATCGCGGCTGGAATGCGACCTGCAACGCCTCTGCGACCAGCTCTCGGCCGAGCTGGGTGCCATGCTGCTCAGCGCCTGGCAACTGGAACCTGCCCTGGTCGATTGCGCGCGCTTGCGCCGTGACTGGTGCCGTCAGCACAAAGGACCGGCTGACCTCGCAGATGTCGTCCAGGTTGCCGATCAGTTGCTCGAGGAACCCCGCGATGACGACCGTCTCGCGCGACTTCCCGCTTTCCAGCGCCTGCTGCTGCCGCCCCCCCGAGAGCTGCGGCCCGAGCTGGCAGAATCGGTGGCTCTCTGGCTCAAGCTGCTGGGTGGTCGTCCAAACGAAGTCGACTGACCAACTGCAGCGCCGCCCTTCCCTCCCCCAAATCCTCTCCCGATAAGGAGTTGGGGCAGTTGGTGTGATGCTGGAGATTCTCACGAACCGCTTGCCTCCCCTCTCCCCCTGGGAGAGGGGCCGGGGGCGTGAGGGTGGCCGAACCGCAACAAAAATACCTCCGCGAACCCCCGATCAACCCTGGTGCAGCGCCCGATAATGACTCGGCGCCATGCCCACCACCTTGCGGAAAAGGCGCGAGAAGTAATAGACGTCCTCGTAGCCCAGTTGCTCGGCAATCTGACGCACACCCTGGTTGCCCTCATCGAGCAACCGGCAGGCGTGGGCCATCTTCAGCTGGATGAAGTCCTGGATCGGCGCGTGGCCAGTCAGCGCACGGTAGGTTTTGGCGAAATGGAAGCGAGAAAGCTTGAACTGCGCCGCCAGCTGATCGAGGTTGAGGCTGTCATGCAGATGGGCGCGCATGACGGCCTGCACGGCATCCACGTCCAGGACCCGGCCCGATTTCAGGAACCCGCGCACCGGCAGTACCGCAAGCGAAGTCAGCAGTGTCTGCAGCTGATGGGCAGCGTGAACGAAGTGCGGCAAGTTGAGCCCCTGCCGACGCAGGCCAAGCAGTGCATCGAAATCCGCTAGCAGGCGCGGCAGCACGCCGATACGGCGCAACGCGGCCGGCCCCAAGGGGCGGAGGTATTCCTCCACCAGCTCACCCTCGAAGTGGACCCAATAGATACTCCATGGCCGCTGCGAATCAGCGCCATAGGCGTGGGCCTGTCCCCTGGGCAGCAGCAGCAGGTCGCCGCCGCCCACCTCGAATCGTCCATCCCCGGTCTCCAGCCAGCCTTGCCCAGCGCGGCAGTAGATCAGCAGGTGATCCTCAGGTTCGAACCGTTCCATGCGATGCCCCACGGCTTCTGGGTAAAACCCCAGCGCCAAGGGGTAACAGCCCGCCGTCAGCGGGTGGCGGGCCAGCGAGCGGCGCAGGCGCGGCGGCGTGGTGAAGCGCACGCCGTTTGCCGGCAGCGGCCAGTTGGAGGTCTCGACGGAGCGGCTCATGGGGGCTCTTGAAGTCATCAGCAATAGCAAGATCGTCCATCCCCCACCCAAGATCGTCAATCCACATCTACGCTGGTGGCAGCTATAAGAACAAAAAACAACAAGTCCCGCCTTCCGGCTGGAGGACAAGATGGCCAAGGTAATCCCGCTACTGATCGGCGGCGAATGGCGTGAAAGCCGCTCTCGCGAGCTGATCGAAATCACCGACCCGGCAACCCAGGAAGTCCTCGCCCTGGCACCCAAGGCCACGGCGGAGGAAATCGAGGAAGCGGTCGCCAGTGCCAAACAGGCCTTCCAGGACTGGCGCGAAGTCCCGGTCCCCGAACGTGCCCGCTTGATGCTGCGCTACCAGCAGCTGCTCAAGGACCATCACGACGAACTGGCCGAACTGCTCGCCAGCGATACCGGCAAGACCTTCGCCGATGCCAAGGGCGACGTGTGGCGTGGCATCGAGGTGGTCGAACACGCGGCCAACGTCGCCAGCCTGATGATGGGCGAGACGGTGGAGAACGTCGCCCGCGAGATCGATACCGCCAGTTGGGTCCAGCCGCTCGGCGTTTGCGTCGGCATCACGCCCTTCAACTTCCCGGCGATGATCCCGTTGTGGATGTTTCCGCTGGCCATCGCCTGCGGCAACACCTTCGTCCTCAAGCCTTCCGAACAGGACCCGCTGACACCCAACCGCCTGGCTGAACTGTTCCTCGAGGCCGGTGCACCCAAAGGCGTACTGCAAGTCATCCATGGCGGCCGCGAACAGGTGGACGCCCTGCTTACCCACCCGGATGTCCGCGCCATTTCCTTCGTCGGCTCGGTGCCGGTGGGCCAGCACATCTACCGCACCGGTACCTCGCACCTCAAGCGCGTTCAGGCCTTCGCCGGCGCCAAGAACCACATGGTGGTCCTGCCTGACGCCCACAAGGACCAGGTGCTGAGCAACCTCGTCGGCGCCAGCTGCGGTGCTGCGGGGCAGCGCTGTATGGCCATCAGCGTGGCGGTATTCGTCGGTGAGGCGCGACAATGGATTCCCGAGCTGGCCAAGCAGATGGTTGAACTGCGCCCCGGTCCTTGGCAGGACGGCCATGCCGCCTATGGCCCGCTGATCAGCCAGCAGGCTCGGCAGCGTGTATTGCGGTTGATCGCCGAAGGCAAGGCGGAAGGCGCCGAGTGCCTGCTGGACGGCTCGCACTGCCAGGTCCCCGGTTATCCGAACGGCAACTGGCTGGGCCCAACGCTGTTCCGCGGTGTGACGGCGAAAATGGGCCTCTACCGTGAGGAGATCTTCGGTCCGGTGCTGATCTGCATGGAAGTGGACAGCCTGGAAGAGGCCATCGCCCTGGTCAACGCCAACCCATACGGCAATGGAACCAGCCTGTTCACCCGCTCAGGCGGCGCTGCGCGACACTTCCAGCACGCCGTGGAGGTCGGTCAGGTGGGCATCAACGTACCGATCCCGGTGCCCCTTCCCTTCTTCTCCTTCACCGGCTGGAAGGGCTCGTTCTATGGCGATTTGCACGCGTACGGCAAACAGGCGGTGCGCTTTTACACAGAGACCAAGACGGTCACCAGCCGCTGGTTCGACGACACGCCGGTTACCGGCCCCAACATGACCATCCACTTGAAATAGGCCCGTAGGAGCGAGCTCCGCTCGCGAAAGCTCCGGAACAAGGTTCGCGAGCAAAGCTTGCTCCTACACGTGATCAAGGCAGAGAACATGGATTTCGACCTGAACGAGGAACAGCGCCTGCTGGTGGAGAGCGCCCGCGCCTTCGCCAGCCACGAACTGGCTCCCGGAGCGGCGGACTGGGACCGCGACCATCACTTCCCGGTAGACGTGATCCGCCGCGCCGCCGAGCAGGGTTATCTGGCGCTCTACATCAATGAAGAAGACGGTGGCCTGGGGCTTTCACGCCTCAGCGCATCGCTGATCTTCGAGCAATTGGCGGCCGGATGCGTGGCCACCACCGCTTATCTGACCATTCACAACATGGCCGCCTGGATGCTCGCCTCGTTCGGCGATGCCGAACTCAAGGCGAGCTGGCTGCCCGGCCTGGTCGGTAGCGAGCTGCTGGCGTCCTACTGCCTGACCGAGCCGGATGCCGGCTCCGACGCTGCTCACCTGCGCACGCGTGCGCGCCGCGATGGCAATGACTATGTGCTCGATGGCAGCAAATGTTTCATTTCCGGCGCTGGCAGCACGCAGGTGCTGATCGTCATGGCGCGTACAGGTCAAGACGGCGCCAAGGGCATCTCCTGTTTCCTGGTGCCGGCCGATGCCGAAGGCGTCCGCTATGGGCGCAACGAAGACAAGATGGGCTGGCGCGCCCAACCGACCCGCACCATCACCTTCGAAGGCGTGCGCATCCCGGTGGGCAACCGCATCGGCCCCGAGGGCCAGGGGTTCGTCTACGCCATGAAAGGCCTGGACGGCGGCCGGCTGAATATCGCCAGCTGTTCCCTCGGCGCGGCCCAGGCAGCCCTGGAGCAGAGCCTGCGCTATGTGGAGGAACGCAAGCAGTTCGGCAAGCCACTGGCCGAGTTCCAGGCGCTGCAATTCAAGCTCGCCGACATGCTCACCGCGCTTACCGCCAGCCGGCAGATGGTGCGCCTGGCCGCCCACCGGCTGGACCAGCGGCATGCCGAGGCCAGTCTCTACTGCGCCATGGCCAAGCGTTTTGCAACCGATCAGTGCTTCGAACTATGCAACGATGCGTTGCAGCTGCACGGCGGCTACGGCTACCTGAACGACTATCCTCTGGAGCGCTGGGTGCGTGATACCCGGGTGCACCAGATCCTTGAAGGCACCAATGAAATCATGCGCGTCATCATGGCGCGCCGTTTACTGGAACAGGGCGGCATGCTTGACCGCCTGCTGTGAGGAGAACCTGATGACCACTGCCGTTGAACAGTACCAACCCGGCGTATTCGACCTGACCCACAAGCTGACCGTGGAGAAGCATGGGCACACCGCGCTGCTCACCATCAACCATCCGCCGGCCAACACCTGGGATCGCGAATCGCTGATCGGCCTCAAGCAGCTGATCGAGCATCTCAACCACGACGACAACATCTACGCCCTGGTAATCACCGGCCAGGGGCAGAAGTTCTTCAGTGCCGGGGCCGACCTCAACCTGTTCGCCGACGGCGACAAGGCCCGCGCGCGGGAAATGGCCCGCCGTTTTGGCGAAGCCTTCGAAGCGCTGCGCGATTTCCGTGGTGTTTCCATCGCCGCGATCAATGGCTACGCCATGGGTGGTGGCCTGGAATGCGCCCTGGCCTGCGACATCCGCATTGCCGAACGCCAGGCCCAGATGGCCTTGCCGGAAGCGACCGTGGGCCTGCTGCCCTGCGCTGGCGGCACCCAGGCCCTGCCGTGGCTGATCGGCGAAGGCTGGGCAAAGCGCATGATCCTCTGTGGCGAACGGGTCGATGCTGAAACCGCGCTGCGCATCGGCTTGGTGGAACAAGTGGTGGACAGCGGCGAAGCACGTGGCACGGCCCTGCTGCTTGCGGCCAAGGTCGCGCGCCAGAGCCCGGTGGCCGTGCGCACCATCAAGCCGCTGATCCAGGGTGCGCGCGAACGCGGACCGAACGGCTGGTTGCCCGAGGAGCGGGAGCGCTTCGTCGACCTGTTCGACGCCGATGACACCCGCGAAGGCGTCAATGCCTTCCTGGAAAAACGCGATCCGCACTGGCGCAACAAGTAATCAAGAGCGCGACGAGAACGACCATGAATGTGAGTTTTGAAGAACGAATTGGCCTGCATGGCGCCCGTATCGGCATCGCCAGCCTGGATGCCGAAAGCAGCCTCAACGCCCTGTCCATGCCGATGATCGAGGCGCTGGATGCCAAGCTGCGCGCCTGGGCGGACGACCCTGAAATCGTCTGCGTCCTGCTGCGCGGCAACGGGCCCAAGGCCTTCTGTGCCGGTGGGGACGTGCGCCAACTGGTGGACGCCTGTCGCGAACACCCGGGCGAAGTGCCGCCGCTGGCGGGTCGCTTCTTCGCCGACGAGTACCGCCTCGACCATCGCATCCACACCTACCCCAAGCCACTGATCTGCTGGGCCCACGGCCATGTGCTGGGCGGTGGCATGGGGCTGATGCAGGGTGCCTCGATTCGCATCGTCACGCCGTCCAGCCGCCTGGGTATGCCGGAGATCAACATTGGCCTCTACCCTGACGTCGGCGGCAGCTGGTTCCTGGCTCGCCTGCCCGGCAAGCTGGGCCTGTTCCTCGGCCTCGGTGCGAGCACCATCAACGCACATGACGCGCTGGACCTCGACCTCGCCGACCGCTTCCTGCTCGATGACCAGCAGGACGCCTTGCTCGCCGGCCTGGTACAGCTCAACTGGCGCGACAAACCGCAGGCCCAGCTCAACAGCCTGCTCAAGGCGCTGGAGCATGAGGCCCGTGGCCAGCTACCCGAGGCCCAATGGCTGCCCCGGCGCAAGCGTATCGACGAGTTGCTGGACGTCGCCGATCTGCCTTCGGCCTGGAAGGCCATGACAGCGCTGCAACACGACAGCGACGTGCCACTGGCCCGCGCCGCCAAGACCCTCGCCGCCGGCTGCCCACTCACTGCGCATCTGGTCTGGGAGCAGATCCGCCGAGCCAAACACCTGTCCCTGGCCGATGTGTTCCGCATGGAATATGCGATGAGCCTGAACTGCTGCCGCCACCCGGAGTTTCCCGAAGGCGTGCGCGCCCGGCTGATCGACAAGGACAATGCCCCGCGCTGGCACTGGCCGGACGTCGCGGCCATTCCACAAGCTGTGATCGAGGCGCACTTCGAGCCAGTCTGGGAAGGGCCCCACCCGCTGCAGGACCTTTGATCCAAGAGACGGAGCAGGCCACCGGCCTGCTTCAACGCAAAGGAGACGCACGATGAGCAAGATCGCCTTTATCGGCCTTGGACACATGGGCTTGCCCATGGCCCGCAACCTGCTCAAGGCCGGCCATGAACTCAAGGTCTACGACCTGGTACAGGAGGCCATCGACGAGTTGGCCGCAGAAGGTGCCAAGGCCGCCCGGGATGCTCGCGATGCGGTTGCGGGCATGCAGGTGGTGATCACCATGCTGCCGGCCAGCAAGCATGTCGAAGGGTTGCTGCTGGGTGAAGGCGGCCTGCTGGAAAGCATCACAACCGGCAGCCTCGTGCTGGAATGCTCGACCATTGCGCCGGACTCCGCCCGCAAGGTTCACGCGGCCGCCAAGGCTCGGGGCATCGAAATGCTGGACGCGCCGGTTTCCGGTGGCACCGCCGGCGCCGCCGCTGGAACCCTGACTTTCATGGTCGGTGGCGACGCGGCGGCACTGGAGAAGGCCCGCCCGCTCTTTGCTGCCATGGGCAAGAACATCTTCCACGCCGGCCCCGATGGTGCTGGCCAGGTCGCCAAGGTGTGCAACAACCAGTTGCTCGCCGTGCAGATGATCGGCACCGCCGAGTCGATGGCCCTGGGGGTCGCCAACGGCCTGGACCCGACGACGCTGGCAGAAATCATGCGCCAGAGCTCGGGTGGCAACTGGGTGCTGGAACGCTACAACCCCTGGCCCGGCGTGATGCTCAATGCACCGGCGAGCAAGGATTACGATGGCGGATTCATGGCCGAACTGATGGCCAAGGACCTCGGCCTGGCCCAGGAAACCGCACAGCACAGCCTGAGCAGTACGCCCATGGGCGCCCTGGCGTTGCAGCTCTATCGCCTGCTGCTCAAGCAGGGCAAGGGCAAGAAAGACTTCTCGGTGGTGCAGAAGCTGTTCACGGAGTGAGCCGGCAAACTGGCCGCTGCCGAAGCTCGACGTCAGCTGCGCCCAAGGGGCGTCTACGACAGAAGCCATTTTCTGGGCTTCAATGAGAAAGCAGCGGCAAGCGGGTCCCATCACACTGCGCGTCAACAGGGAGAAGCCAGACAATGCTCCATATCCAACGCGACGATCAGGGACGTTTGATCCGTGTGGAGGCAGACCCATTCGACGGCTCCAACGGAACGCTTCAGCCCGATGCCCCGGAAGTCCAGACTTGGTACAAGCGACTCGAAGTCCAGAACAGGCTGCTGCAACTCAAGCAAAGCGACCTGGATATGATCCGGGTGCTCGACGACCTGATCGAGGTACTGATGAGGCAGGGCATCATCCGCATCACGGATCTCCCCGCCGCCGCCCAGTCCAAGTTGCTCAGCCGCACCCAGGCACGGGAAAACCTCGGAGGCCTCGACCGTCTGATCGAGGACGAAGATTCCGGGGTTATCTGAAGCCCAGTGCTCAGCGCGTGCCACGCAAGTGAAGAATGCCGAACAACAGCACCTGAATGCGCTCCAGCCAGGGGAATGGCCGGCTCCTGATACGCCGATCGAACAGCATGGCCTCGGCGATGTACGCCAACAGCACGGCCACCAGCCCCAACATTGCCAGTGCGCCTTCGGCGAACGACAGGACGTGCATAGGATTTCTCCGAGGATGGACTGGCCTCGCAGTCTGCCTCGCCCCGCCCCGGCTGCCCTCTGCACTTGAGGTGGGCCAATGCACTTTGCACCTGCTACCCCGCAAGCGGGCAGGCAGGTGCAGAGCATCATGGAGAGGGATTAGTAACGATTGCGCTGCGACCAGTCGCTCCGATCATGGCGCATTGGATTGTTATGCGGACGAGCCTTGTAACCCGTCTGGACCTGGTAGTGGCCCGGGTTGTTCTGTCCCCAACTCTTCAGCCGCGGCGTGTAGTCATGGCGGCGTTCCTGATAATTGTCGTACCGCGGCTGATAGCGGCGGTCGTAGCGATAATTGTGATCACGGTCGTCATAGCGCCGGTCATGACGGTATTGGTAAGGCGGCTTATGGCGGGGTGGGTTGTAGTAAGGCTGGTTGTGGTACTTGCTGCGCTTGTCGTAATAGCGATGGGTGCCATAGCGGCGTTCATCCGCGATGTAATAGTCCGAGCGTGGGGCGTCGTAATGGTGATAGACCCGGTAATCGCCACCATCGTAATAACGGCCACGGTAATCGTCATAGTCATAGTCGTAAACCGCACAACCGCTCAGGGTCAGACTCAGCACGGCGAGTAAGAATGCTCGATAAGACATGGCGGCCTCCTTCGACCGCAAGGATGGTGCAGACCGATGTCAGCACCTAGGATTTCTCCCACTCGGTTTGACAGCATTTCCAGCCGATCATTGCGCCGTTGCCTATGGGAATAATCCATTACCAGTTGTTGCAAAGTTCCCACCACAGAACAGCCGATGACCCACCGCGGTTTGGCGCAGGTCGCCGCAGCCGCTAGAGTTCAGTACGGCCCCATCGCACAAGGATCCGCAATGCCGCCGCTCACCCGCGACCAGGCGCAACAACGCGCTGACGATATCCAGGCGTTCTACCGCGAGGTGGAGCGTTTGCACGAGGAGCAGGCACTGCTGCTGCCCCCCGAGCAACTCGATCGGCTGGGCGGCCACCACCAGCGGCTGCTAGCCGACTTTCGCGCCGCCTACGATATCGACCAGGACGCCCAGGCCCGTCGGCTGTCCCTGAGCATGCGCATCGCTTCCTTGCTCGGCGCCCTGGCCCTGGCCGCGAGCCTGCTGTTCTTCTTCTACCAGTTCTGGGGACTGTTCACCGAAACGGCCCAGGTCTGCATTCTCGCCGGGTCGTCTATCGGCACCCTCCTGCTGACCTTTCTGGTCCGCCAGCGCGACCCATCGGGCTACTTCTGCCGACTGGCCGCCACCCTCGCCTTTGCTTGCTTCGTGCTGAACATCAGCATGCTCGGCCAGATTTTCAACATCACGCCGAGCGACCGCGCCCTGCTACCTTGGGCTGCCTATGCGCTTCTCCTGGCCTATGCCTGCGAATCCCGGCTGCTGCTGGGCGCCGGCCTGGTCTGCATCCTGGCGCTGATCGCCACCCGCCTGGCGAGCTGGACCGGCTTTTACTGGCTCGACGTCGTCGAGCGGCCGGAACACCTGTTGCCTGCCGCACTGCTGATCTTCCTCGTGCCACTGTTCATCTCCCAGGCACGCTACCAGGGCTTTGCCAGTACCTACCGGGTCATCGGGCTGCTCGGGCTGTTCATTCCCGTACTGGCCCTGGCCAACTGGAGCAATGGCAGCTACCTGCCGTTCGATGACGATCTGGTGGAAGGCTTCTACCAGCTCCTCGGGTTCACCGGCGCAGCCCTGACCATCTGGTTTGGCAATCGCCGCGATTGGCCAGAGGTGGTACACACCGGCCTGCTGTTCTTTGTGATCTTCCTCTACATCAAGCTGTTCGACTGGTGGTGGGAGGTCATGCCCAAATACCTGTTCTTCCTCGTGCTTGGACTGGTCGCGGTCCTGATCCTGCTGGTACTCGGCCGCCTGCGCCGCGTCCAGGGACGCAAGGGAGGGACCGCAGCATGAGCATTCTCAAACCCCGTCACGGTCTGCTCGCGGGCCTTGCCATCATCCTCCTGGCCAATGCCGTCGCCCTGGCCGGCGTCTGGCAGAACCGAACCGGGGAGCCGGAAAGTCGCCTGCTGCTCTCCGGGCGCGAATTGCAGCGTGACCACGAATGGTCGCGGAAGGAGAACAGAGGCCTGACGCTTCGGCTGGATTGGCGCCGCCCAAGCAAGGCGGACGGCGACGATCGTTACCTGCGCCAGCCGCTCGACGAAGCGCAGTTGCTTGCTCTGGGCTTTCGCGCTCCCGATAAGGGCAAACCCCGCCCTCAGCGCAACAATCGTCGTCGTGAAGCGTTGGTGGTACTGGAACTCGATGGCCCCGCCTATCTGGCAGAACTGGAACGTGAATCGCAACGCCGCGAACGCGCCCGCCGGGCCCTCGCGGCAGAGCCCGGCGACAAGCACCTGCAGGATGCCGACCGCGCCGCGCAACAAGCCCTGGAACGTGAAAAAACGCAGCAGAGCAGACTCTTCGCCGTGGACGTCGGGCTGGACCGCCAGGCATTGCGCCAGCGCTATCCCGATCGCGAGCGTTACGCCATCGTACCCGGCACGGTTCAGGCCTGGCTCCATGAAGGGCAGCTGCAAGGCCAGCTCAGCCAACTGCGCATCAGCACGATCAATGTGCCGTACGCCTGGCGCCACCCCCTGGGCGAGCGCCTGGCCTCGGAAAAAGCCCAATTCTTAGTACAGGTCAGCTTTGGCCAGAGCCTGGAGCCCTGGGTCAGCGCCGCCCCTGACCTTGAGCGGTAAGGCCAGGGACGCGCCTGGCAATTGATTGAATAGCTGTATGAATTTACTGCAAGCCAGCAGTGACGCCATTTCCACCGCACGCTAGCATTGCGCCATTAAAATTGAGGTCGCCGTCCCTGATGCTGCTGAAAGAACATTCCAAGAACGGCCAGCAGTTGCTGGTCCTCATGCTGGTGCTTCTGCTTGGCAGCGGCTTCCTGGCAACCTCGCTGGTCAGCTACCAGGCCTCGTTGAAATCCATCCGCAACAGCATCGTCAATACCGAGCTACCGCTGACCTCCGACAACGTCTACTCGGAAATTCAGAAGGATCTGGTACGCCCGATCCTGATCTCCTCGATGATGAGCCGCGACACCTTCGTCCGCGACTGGGTCATGAAGGGCGAAAAGGACGTCGAGCAGATGACCCGCTACCTGCATGAAGTGCAGGACCACTACGGCGCCTTCACCAGCTTCTTCGTCTCCGACCGTACGCTCACCTACTACCAGAGCAAAGGTGTGCTCAAGCAGGTGAGCCGGCAGGAGCCACGCGACGTCTGGTACTTCCGCGTGCGCGACATGAAGGAACCCTACGAGATCAATGTCGATGTCGACCTGGCCAACCAGGACCGCCTGACCATCTTCATCAACTACAAGGTGTTCGACTACGAGAACCGCTTCCTGGGGGCCACGGGTGTCGGCCTGGCGGTGGACGCGGTGATCAAGCTGATCGACGACTACCAGCGTCGCTACGACCGCAGCATCTACTTCGTCGACACCACGGGGCGCATAGTCCTGACCGGCGCACAGAGCGGCCCGATGGGCGCCAAGGTCGGCCAGTCGCTCAGCGAGATCCCCGGCCTGAAGGAACTGCAGGCGAAACTGAAGCGCCCGCAGAGCGGCAAGTTCGAATACCACGAGCAGGGCCGCAATCACTTCCTCAACGTGCGCTACATCCCCGAGCTGGACTGGTACCTCTTCGTCGACAAACACGAAGGCGGGCTGCTGGAAAGCGTACGCAAGACGCTCTACCTGAACCTGCTGATCTGCCTGATCGTCACCGTGGTGGTGCTGATCCTGGTGAACCGACAGATCCGCCGCTACCAGACACGAATCACCGATCTAGCCAATGCCGACAGCTTAACCGGCCTGCCCAACCGCCGTGGTTTCCAGCTCCTTGCCGGACAGGCCCTGCAGGAAGCGCGGCGCGACCGCAAGCCGCTGGTGGCCCTGCTGCTGGATCTCGATCACTTCAAAATGCTCAATGACACCTACGGTCACCAGGCCGGCGATCTGGTGCTTCAGGGCTTCTCCCAGAATCTGCGCGACAGCCTGCGGCAATCCGACATCATCTGTCGTTGGGGCGGAGAGGAATTCATCATCCTGCTCAAGGACACCGGCAACGCGAACGCGCGCCAACTCGCGGAAAAGATCCGCAAGGAGATCGCCAGCAAGCGCTACCCGTACAAAGGCGTGAACCTGTCGGTCACCACCAGCATCGGCCTGGCGGAAATGCATCCGGACGATTCCCTGGACAGCCTCCTCAGCCGCGCCGACAAGGGCCTGTATCGGGCAAAGCAGTCGGGGCGCGACTGTGTCTGCGTGGAGCCCACGGGCAATCTCGACGCGCTGTAGGTTGCTGCGGGCCGCGCAGGTCAGAGCGCAGCGAAGCCCAAAGTGCGGCGATCAGGCCAGCAACGCCACCGACTTGATCTGCGCCCAGAGCGCCTGGCCGGGGTACAGCCCCAACTGGTCGCGTGAGTAGCGGGTGATCCGCGCCAGCAGAGGCGTGCCATCGGCTTCCAGGCGCACCAGCACATGGGCCGGATTGGCCGCCGGGGCCTCGGCGACGACTCGTGCCGGCAACAGGTTGAGGATACTGCTGTCGTGCTGCTTCTCCAGGCTCAGGCTGACGTCCCGCGCCAATACGCGAAAGCGCAGCGGGTGACCTTCCGCCACCGGCGAATGGGCTACGCGCACGCTCAGGGCACCGCCAGGCAGCGCCAGGCTGAGCAGTTGGTAGTGCGCGTCGAAGGATTGCACGCGGCCCTCGATCACCACGCCGGCATCGTCGTCCTGGGCAGTTGGCAGATCCAACCGTGGCAATGTCTGCTCCAGGGGACCGCTGGCCAGTACCTGGCCGCCCTCCAGCAACACCAGGTGATCGGCCAGCCGCGCCACCTCGTCCGGCGAGTGACTGACGTAGAGCAACGGGATATCCAGCTCATCGTGCAGGCGCTCGAGGTACGGCAGAATCTCCGCCTTGCGCTTGAAGTCCAGCGCCGCCAGCGGCTCGTCCATCAACAGCAGGCGCGGGCTGGTCAGCAGCGCGCGGGCGATCCCCACGCGCTGGCGCTCACCACCGGACAGGCGCTCCGGCATGCGCTCCAGCAGATGCTCGATACCGAGCAACTCTACCGCCTGCTCCAGGCGCACCCGTCGCTCCCGCGCCGGGATTCGCTTTTCCCCGAATGCCAGGTTGAGCCGTACCGAAAGATGCTCGAACAGGCTGGCCTCTTGGAACACGTAGCCCAGAGGTCGCTTGTGAGTCGGCAGGAAGACGCCACTGGCGCTGTCCTGCCAGCGTTCGCCGTTGACCTCCAGGTACCCGTCAGCCGCCCGCTCCAGCCCGGCAATGCAGCGCAGCAGGCTGGTCTTGCCTGAGCCGGAGTGGCCGAACAGCGCCGTGATGCCGCGCCCCGGCAGGCTGAGGTCCACCGCCAGTTCGAAGCCAGGGTGCTTGAGGCGAAAACGCGCGCGAATCTGCTGCATGGCTCAGGTCCAGCCAGGTTTCAGGCGCCGGCTGGTATTGAGCGCCAGCAGGATGAGAAAGGAGAACAGCAGCATGCCACCCGCCAGCCAATGGGCCTGGGCGTACTCCATGGCCTCGACATGGTCGAAGATCTGTACCGAGACCACACGAGTCTTCTCGGGGATATTGCCGCCGATCATCAGCACCACGCCGAACTCGCCCACCGTATGCGCGAAGCCAAGGATCGAGGCCGTGACGAAGCCCGGTCGGGCCAGCGGCAGCACCACGCTGAAGAAGGTATCCCAAGGCCCCGCCCGCAGTGTCGCGGCCACCTCCAGCGGGCGCGCGCCAATGGTGCTGAATGCGTTCTGCAACGGCTGCACCACGAAGGGCATCGAGTAGATCACCGAGCCCACCACCAGGCCGGCGAAGGTGAAGGGCAAAGTGCCCAGGCCCAGGCTCTGGGTGAACTGCCCGATGAAGCCATGGGGGCCCATGCTCACCAGCAGGTAAAAGCCGATCACCGTAGGCGGCAGCACCAGCGGCAGCGCCACCACCGCCGCCGCCACGCCCTTGAGCCGCGACGATGTTCGCGCCAGCCACCAGGCGATGGGTGTACCGATCACCAACAGCAGCAGCGTGGTCAGGGTCGCCAGTTCCAGGGTCAGCCAGATGGCCGCCAGGTCGGAGCGGTCGAGAGGGAAAGTCATGGGATGGCCCAGTAACCGAGTTTCGCTATGTTGCGAACTATATAGCGAAGTCGGGCCGGTGGGGAGCGCCGATTCGGGCGGATACCTCCCTCACCTCCGGCCCCTCTCCCGGAGGGAGAGGGGAGAAAAGGCCAATGCGAGAAAATCTTCACCGTCGTAGGAGCCAGCTTGCTGGCGAACACCTCCGGACAGCTTCGCGAGCAAGCTCGCTCCTACGGAACGGCAAGACTGCAATCAGCGCAGCTTTTCCAGCATCTGGTAGTACCACATGCCCACCGCCAGCATGCTGTTGCCCAGACGCTCGCTCAGCGGCACGCGGATGTGTGAACAACCGGCGAAGGTATCGAAACGCTCCAGGCTGCCGCTCATGGCGTTGGCCATGATCTCGCCCATGATGTGAGTAGTCGCCACGCCGTGGCCGGAGTAGCCCTGGCAGTACCAGACGTTCTTCGACACCTTGCCCAACTGCGGGATGCGGTTGATCACGATGCCCATGGCACAGCTCCACTTGAAGTCGATCTCCACACCCTTGAGCTTCGGGAACGTGCGTTCGATACAGGGGCGCAGCTCGGCCTCGATGTCCCGAGAATCGCGCCCGGAGTAGTTGGCGCCACCGCCAAACAGCAAGCGTCCGTCGGCGGTCATGCGGTAGTAATCGAGCACGAAGCGGCAGTCGTACACGGCCATGTCCTGCGGGTTCAGCTCGCGCGCCAGGTCGCCCAGCGGCTTGGTGGTGACGATGCCGCCCATGGCCGGGAAGATCATGCCCTTGAGCTTGCGTCGCTCCAGTTTGTGGTAGACATCGCCGGCCAGCAGGATCTGCTGCGCGTTGATCCGGCCTTTGGCAGTAACCACAGCGGGGCGGTCGCCGTGGATGATGTCCAGCACCTCGGAGTGTTCGAAGATCTGCGCCCCCAGGCTGGCCGCTGCCTTGGCTTCACCAATGCATAGGTTGAGCGGGTGCAGGTGCATGTTGCGGGTGTTCTTGATGGCCCCGCAGTAGAGATCGGAGTCCAGATGCTGGCGCATGCCGGCGGCATCGAGCAGCGTCACATCGTCGCCCATGCCACGACGCACGGCTTCCTCAAAGGATGCCTTCAGCTCGTCCATGTGCGCCGGCTTCATCGCCGCGTGCAGGTGGCCGTGCTTCAAATCGCACTGGATGCCGTACTTGGCCACACGGCTCTTGATGATCTCGTGACCGCGCCAACGCAGGTGCCAGATGAAATCATCCACCTCGGCGCCGATGCGGCGGCTCATCTGCTTGCGCATGGCCTCGTCGCCCGACAGGCTGCCGGTCACCTGGCCGCCGTTGCGGCCGGTGGCACCCCAGCCGATCTTGTGGGTTTCAACCAACGCCACCTTGTAGCCGCGCTCGGCCATTTCCACTGCCGTGGCAACGCCAGTGAAGCCGCCGCCGATAATGGCGACGTCGACATTCACCTCGCCTTGCAGGGTCGGGTAGGCGGTTTCCTCGTTGAGGGTCGCCGAGTAGTAGGAGGGGCTGCGCTCGGCTGCCGGGAGTATGTGCTTGATTGCTGCGGTCATGGGTGAATCCTTTTGGCCCATCGGGCCTTCAACACTGTGGGTGCGAATTCATTCGCCCCCCAGAATTACGGGCAAACAGATGATCAGTGGGCTCAGGCCTGGGTCAGGTACCAGCTCCAGTCCTGCTCGCCGACCTCGGCCATGAACTGGCGGTACTCGGCACGCTTGACCGCCAGGTAGACGCCGAGGAAGGCGTTGCCGAAGGCATCGCGCGCCCAGCTGGACTGCTCCAGCGCGCGGATGGAGGTCAGCCAGTCGGTGGGCAGCAGCTCCTTGGCCTGGGCGTAACCATTGCCTTCCACCGGTGCGCCCGGATCGATGTTCTCGCGGATGCCACGATGGATGCCGGCGAGGATGGCAGCAGCGGCCAGGTAAGGGTTGGCATCGGCGCCGCAGATGCGGTGTTCGATATGCCGGCTGTTGGCCGGGCCGCCCGGCACGCGCAGGCTGACGGTGCGGTTATCCACACCCCAGGTCGGCGCCAGTGGCGCATAGCTGTTGGCCTGGAAGCGGCGGTAAGAGTTGGCGTTGGGGCAGAACAGCAGCAGCGAGTCGAGCAGGCTGGTAAGCATGCCGCCCACAGCCTGGCGCAGCAGCGGAGTGCCGGCCGGGTCTTCGCTGGCGAACTGGTTGCGACCTCCGGCGTCAGCCAGACTCACGTGCATGTGCATGCCGGTGCCGGCAATTTCGGCGAACGGCTTGGCCATGAAGCAGGCCTGCATGCCGTGGGCGTTGGCCACGCCCTTGACCACGCGCTTGTAACGCACGGCCTGGTCCATGGCTTCCAGCGCATCACCATGTTCCAGGGTGATTTCCACCTGGCCCGGCGCATATTCGGAAATCGCCGTACGCGCCGGAATGCCCTGGGCCTTGCAGGCGGCATAGAGGTCGGCGAGGAAGGGTTCGATCTGCTCCAGTTCGCGCAGGCCATACACCTGGGTGCCGCGCGGGCGGTTGCCGTCGGTGTCCAGCGCCGGTTGCGGGCGGCCCTGGGCGTCGCGCTTCTGGTCCAGCAGGTAGAACTCCAGCTCGCAGGCCATGACCGGGTAATAGCCGTCGGCCTTGAGGCGATCGATCACGTCGATCAGCACATGGCGCGGATCGGCGATGGCGGCCGGCATGCCTTCCTGCGGGTGCATGCTGACCTGCACCGCTGCGGTGGCCATCTTGCGCCAAGGCAAGCGCACCAGGCTGCCCTCCAGCGGGTAGGCGCGGCAATCGATGTCGCCCACCTCCCAGACCAGCCCAGAGTTCTCCACGTCTTCGCCGTGCATGGTCAGGCCGAGGATGGTGCTGGGCAGTGGACGACCGGTTTCATAGACGGCCAGGAGTTCGTCGCGGTGCAGCAGCTTGCCGCGCGGCACGCCGTTGGCGTCAAGGATGAAGAGTTCGAAGGCGTCGATATCCGGGTTCTGCTCGAGGAAATCCCGGGCGTCCTGCACGCTGGCAAAATTCATATGGCTCTCTTATTTAGTGCCCAAGGGCACGCAAACGACCCCCGCCCAACTGGCAGGGACGAAACGTCATGATCTGAAGTGTGGAGCGACCGCCGCGATATGGGCGGCAGAGCTGGGTCAGACGGGAGAGCTATCCGGCGGGCGGGCGTGGCGGCAATGCCATAGCGCCCAGAAGGCAAGTTCGAGCGGCAGGGATATCAACAGGTCAACGGCCCACTTGCGGGAGAAGAGGACCTTGGGCGCGACTCCAGGCGCACGCCGAGCGGCACGGACCTGCCCGAGGGACAAGGCGGCGAGCGGCGAGGTATGTGGAGTGGGACAACCCATGAGCAAGCGTCGTGTTATTGGAATGCGAGGAGACTCGCACGGCGTCATGGGTCAATAAAATGCAGGATTGATTATCTTTGGTTCAGCGCTGGCTAAACATTCTGTAGCAGCCAGCTTGCTGGAGAATGGCATGGCGACTTCCGAGCAAGCTCACTCCTGCAGGCAACCCGTCGACTGCCCCTGTGGCAATGAATTCATTCACGACTGAAATCGCTCCCACACCAGCCAACACGATCTCACCGCAACTTCAACGGATCCACCAACCCCGCCACGATCGCCATGGCCACGAGGTCGGGCAGCCGCTCTGCCTGCATGCGTTTCATCACACGGGCGCGGTAGAGATCGACGGTCTTCACGCTGATGTCCAGCTGCTCGGCAATTTCGCGGTTGGTGTAGCCCTGCACCAGCGGCACCAGCACGTCGCGCTCGCGCGGGGTGAGGCTGGCCAGGCGCTCTTGCAACTGGCTGTGGCCGTTCGTGCCGGAGCGACGCTCGTCCATGCTGCTCAGGGCCTGCTGCACACTGTCGAGAAGCAGTTGCTCGTTGTAGGGCTTCTCGATGAAGTCGTGCGCGCCGGCCTTGAAGGCGCGCACCACGATGGGCACATCGGCGTGACCGCTGACGAAGATCACCGGCAGGTCGAGACCGCGGTTACGCATCTCCTCCTGCACGTTGAGGCCGCCCATGCCCGGCATGCGTACATCCAGCAGCACGCAGGCGTTGAGGCTGTCGTCGCAGGCGTCGAGGAAGGCACGGCCGCTAGTGAAGGGCAATGCCTTGAGGCCCACGGACTCCAGCAACCACACAGTGGAGTCGAGCATGCCCTGGTCGTCATCCACCACGTAGACCACCTGCTCCGCCCCGATCGACATCGTTCCTCTCCTATCCCGTTCTTGTTATTGCAGCGGCAGACGACAACGCATCAGCAAGCCGCCCTCCTCGCCCGGCTCACCATCAAGGGAGCCGCCAAAGCCTTCAATGATGCTTCGACTCATCGACAACCCCAGGCCCAGGCCATCCGGCTTGCTGGTGTAGAACGGGGTGAAGATGCGTGCCAGCTCCGCCTCGTCCAGCCCCGGCCCCTGATCACGAACCTCGATGGCCAGCCGGCCTTCGACCTCCGGTCGAGCCGCCAGGACGATGACCGAATCCTGCCCTGGGTGCGCCTCGCGATTGGCATCGATGGCATTGCGCAGCAGATTGAGCAGCACCTGCTCCAGCAGCACCCGGTCGGCGTAGACCGGCGGCAGATTCTCCGGTAATTGCTCGACGATCGCCACCTGACTGGCACTGGCCTCCCAAGCGCACAGGCGCACCGCCTCGCGTGCCACTTCGGCTACGTCCAGCGCCTGCATCTTGCGCTGGCCCTTGCGCAGGAAGGCGCGCAGCCGCTTGATCACCTCCGAGGCGTGGTTGGCGTGCTCGGTGATGCGCTCCAGGCCTTGCGCCACGCGGTCGGCAGCCTTGGGGTTGCTGGCCAGCGATTGCAGATAGCGCTGGCTGGCGCTGGCGTAGTTGACCACCGCCGCCAGCGGCTGGTTGATCTCATGAGCGATACCGGAGGCCAACTCGCCCAAGGTCACCAGGCGAGCGGTGTGTGCAAGTTCGTCCTGATGTCGGCGTTGCTGTGCCTCGCGCAGCTCGCGCTCGGTCATGTCACGGGCGACCAGCGAGTAGTAACGCTCGCCGCCCGCCGCGGTGTGGGCCAGCAGCACCATGGAGACCGGCACCGAGGCACCACCACCGGGCGGATGCAGGCGCGCGTCGAGGCTCCACACCCCCTTGCGCTCGGCCGTGCTCCAGCCCTCACGGCTGATCCGTGCGAGATCGTCCGGGGCGAAGACTTGCGCCAACGCCGGCATGGCATCCCGTGCGCCGAGCTTGAGGGTGCGACGTGCCGCCGGGTTGAGGTAGGTGATCAGGCCGGCGGGGTCGACGAACAGCACCGGGTCGGTGTTGGCTTCCACCACTTCGGCCAGGCGCCGCCTGTTCTCCTCGGCTTGCACCCGCGCGGTGATATCGCGGGACACGCTGACCACCTCCACCACGGCGCCCGTATAGGTCTCGCGGATGGCACGGCTGGCCGTCTCGAACCAGAGGTAATGCCCGGCACGATGGCGGATGCGGTAAGTCATCGTGTGGTAGCCGTCCTGCTCCAGCGCATCACGGGCACGCTGCACCAGCTGCGCCAGCTCCTGCGGGTGAAACAGGCATTGCGCGAGTTGGCCACGCAACTCTTCCGGCCAGTAGCCAAGCAGTGTCCAGGAGGCCGGCGAGGCGTCGAGGAAGCGCCCGTCCGGCGTATGACGGGAAATCAGGTCGGTAGTGTTCTCGGTGATCAGTCGGTACAGCCGCCGCGCGCGGGCAGCCTCGCGTTCGGCGCGAATCTGCGCAGTGGCCTCCCGGCAACGCGCCAGGACACGTCGCTCCTGCGGGTCAGGAATGTACGTCCAGATCAGCATGCGCTCGCCGCATTCGGCCTCCACCCCTTCGATGGCCCGCGACTGCTCGAGGGCGGCACGCACCAGCGAGGCATGGTTGACCGGCAGGAAGCGCAATACCTCGGCCAGCGGCAGTTCGCCGAGCATGGCCAGCAGTGCGGCGTTGAGTTCCAGCGGACGCGCCTCGGCATCCAGCAGCAGGCTGGGTTGCGGGTCGAGGCCCAGCAACGGGGAGGCCCGCAGAAGGCCGCTGACGCTGGCCAGCAGGGTGCTCAACAACTCATGCAGCCAGCCAAGCCAGTCCAGGCTCACACCCTCACGCACGTCCACCAGCAGCAGGCCCGGCTGGCCGGGCACCAGCGCCAGGTCGAAGGCCTGGCCATGGCTGATGGCTGCACGGCGCAGGCGCCCCGCCAACCAGCAGTCGAGCTGGCGCACCTGGTCCAGCCCCAGGCGGCCCTCCACTTCCAGACGGGCGAACAACTCCTCGTCGCTGGCCTGCATCGGGTCGCCCTGGCCGGGCGGCAGGTGCTGGCCGCTGCCCTCGTGGCCATAGATGCGCGCACCGGGCAGCCAGCTCAAGTAGTAGGCCTGGCGCACTTCCGGGCAGCCGCGCAAGGCCCGGCACAGGGCATCGGCGCGGGCCGCCAGGGGCACGTCTTCACGCTGCAGGCGCAGCCAGGTGTGCAGTCGAACCGGGGTCTGGGTCATCGAAGGTCCAGTGTCAGGGGGTGGACAAGGATAGCGTGGTGGACGGATGCCGGAACGTTCGCGAGGGCGCGTCGCCCCCCTGTAGGAGCCAGCTTGCTGGCGAATTGGCGGTCCCATGGGGATCAAGGCTTGGCCCCGTACCGAAGCCATTCGCGAGCAAGCTCGCTCCTACAGCGTCATCGTATAGTAGTTTTACTATACAACTATAGATGCACTTCCATATTTAGTAGAGATTGGTATATAAATTCACCACGAAATCTACCGCCCCTTCTGCCGGGGCGATACAGAAGAGCTAATAATCAGCCGTCGGGTGTCCAGCATGTCGATCTACGAACAGGGCCTAGCCCCTGCTGCCGTCAACCATATCGCCCTCTCCCCACTCAGCTTCATCGAGCGCACTGCCAGCGTCTATCCGCACTACCCCGCCGTCATCCACGGTTCGGTTCGCCGCAACTGGGCCGAGACCTACACGCGCTGCCGGCGCCTGGCCTCCGCCCTGGCCGGCCGCGGGATCGGCAAGGGCGACACGGTAGCGGTGATGCTGCCGAACATCCCGGCCATGCTTGAGGCGCACTTCGGCGTGCCGATGATCGGCGCCGTGCTCAACACCCTCAACGTGCGCCTGGACGCCGAGGCCATCGCCTTCATGCTGCAGCACGGCGAGGCCAAGGTGCTGATCACCGACCGCGAGTTCCATGCAGTAATCCACGCTGCCATCGGCATGCTCGACCACCCGCCGCTGGTGATCGACGTCGACGACCCGGAATACGGCGAAGGCCAGGCCGTCAGCGACCTGGACTATGAAGCACTGTTGGCCGAGGGCGACCCGGAATTCGCCTGGAGCTGGCCGGACGATGAGTGGCAGGCCATCTCGCTGAACTACACCTCCGGCACCACCGGCAATCCCAAGGGTGTGGTCTATCACCATCGCGGCGCCTACCTGAACGCCCTGGGCAACCAGATGACCTGGGCCATGGGCAACCATCCGGTCTACCTCTGGACCCTGCCGATGTTCCACTGCAACGGCTGGTGCTACCCCTGGACGGTCACTGCCCTGGCTGGTGTGCACGTGTTCCTGCGCCGGGTCGACCCGCAGAAGATCCTCACCCTGATCCGCGAACACCAGGTGACCCACATGTGCGGTGCGCCCATCGTGCTCAACGCCCTGGTGAACATGCCTGACTCGGCCAAGGCCGCCATCGATCACCCGGTGAACGCCATGGTCGCCGGCGCTGCGCCGCCGGCCAAGGTGATCGGCGCCGTCGAAGCCATGGGCATCCGCGTCACCCACGTCTATGGCCTGACCGAGGTCTACGGCCCGGTGACGGTCTGCGCCTGGCACGCCGAATGGGACGAGCTGCCGCTGGAAGAACGTGCCAGCATCAAATCCCGCCAGGGCGTGCGTTACCCGACCCTGGAAGGGGTAATGGTCGCGGACCCGAAAACCCTTGAGCCTGCGCCCAAAGACGGCCAGACCATCGGCGAGATTTTCATGCGTGGCAACACTGTGATGAAGGGCTACCTGAAGAACCCCACCGCCACGGCCGAAGCCTTCGAGGGTGGCTGGTTCCACACCGGCGACTTGGCCGTGTGGCACCCGGACGGCTATGTGGAAATCCGCGACCGGCTGAAGGACATCATCATCTCCGGCGGCGAGAACATCTCCACCATCGAACTGGAAGGCGTGCTCTATCGTCACCCGGCGGTGCTGGAAGCAGCCGTGGTGGCGCGCCCCGACGAGAAGTGGGGTGAGACGCCTTGTGCCTTCATCACCCTCAAGGCCGACCAGCAGGACACCCGCGAGGCAGAAATCATCGCCTTCTGCCGCGAGCACCTGGCCAGCTTCAAGGTGCCGAAGACGGTGATCTTCACCCAGCTGCCAAAAACCTCCACCGGCAAGATCCAGAAGTACGTCCTGCGCGATATGGCCAAAAACCTCTAACAGCAGCGCGTCATGAACAAGGCGACCGTCCCCGGCGGTCGCCCAAGGCTGCCTCATGCCCGAAAAAGCAGCGGCAACCCGAACCAGGCATCGACAACAAAAACAAGCGGAGCCAGCAATGACCACTCACAACACACCTCACGCCCAACACTTCGACCGCATCCGGTCGAACCCCAAGTTCCGGCGCCTGGCCCGCCAGCGCGCGCGACTGGCCTGGTCACTGAGCGCCGTGGTGCTCGGTGTCTACTACGGCTACATGCTGATCGTGGCCTTCGCGCCGGGCTGGTTGCGCCTGCCCCTGGCCGATGGCAGCCAGCTCACCCTCGGCCTGCCCTTGGGCGCGGGCATCATCGTCCTGTCCTGGCTGCTCACCGGATGGTACGTGCGCAGCGCCAATACCCGCTTCGATGCGCTGAGCGCGGAGATCGTCGAGGAGGCCCAAGCATGAAGCGCCTGCTCGCCCTCCTCGCCTGCTCACCCCTGGTCGCTCTGGCGGCACCCATCACCGCCGAAAAACAGCCGCTGAACCTGCACGCCATCGGCATGTTCTTCGTGTTTGTCCTCGGCACGCTGCTGATCACCTGGTGGGCGGCACGACGCACCCGCTCTACATCGGACTTCTACACTGCTGGCGGCGGCATCAGTGGCTTCCAGAACGGCTTGGCGATCGCTGGCGACTACATGTCCGCTGCGACCTTGCTGGGCCTCTCCAGCCTGGTGTTCGCCAAGGGCTACGACGGTTTCATCTACACCATCGGCTTCTTCGTCGGCTGGCCCATCGTCACCTTCTTGATGGCCGAGCGCCTGCGCAATCTGGGGCGCTACACCTTCGCCGACATCGTTTCCTACCGCCTCGACCAGAGCCGCGTGCGCACCTTGGCGGCCATCGGCTCGCTGACCGTGGTGTGCTGCTACCTGATCGTGCAGATGGTCGGCGCCGGCCAGCTGATCAAGCTGCTGTTCGGCCTCGACTATCCCATTGCGGTGATGGTGGTCGGCGCGCTGATGCTGGTCTACGTGATCTTCGGCGGCATGATCGCCACCACCTGGGTGCAGATCATCAAGGCTGTCCTGCTGCTGGCCGGCGGCACTACCCTGGTGTTCCTGGCCATGAGCGAGTTCGGCTTCAGCTACGAGCAACTGGCCAGCCGCGCCATCGACGTGCACGTCGCCGGCAGCGCCATCATGGGGCCGGGCTCGATGCTGGCGGACCCGATCAACACCGTGTCGCTGTCGCTCGGCCTGGTGTTCGGGATCGCCGGCCTGCCGCACATTCTGATGCGTTTCTTCACCGTGCCGAATGCGCGGGAAGCCCGTAAATCGGTGTTCTACGCCACCGGCTTCATCGGCTTTTTCTTCCTCGTGGTGTGCACCCTGGGCTTCACTGCCATCGTCATCATCGGCACCGACCCGCAGTACTTCATCGACGGCAAGGTCGGCGGAGCACTGATCGGCGGCGGCAACATGGTGGCCATGCACCTGGCCCAGGCGGTGGGCGGCAACCTGTTCCTCGGTTTCCTCTCCGCCGTGGCCTTCGCCACCATCCTGGCGGTGGTTTCCGGCCTGGCTCTGGCCGGTGCCTCGGCCATCTCCCATGACCTCTACGCCACCGTCTTGAAGAAGGGCCGCGCCAGCGAGAAGGATGAAATGCGCGTCACCCGCTTCGCCACCGTCGGTCTGGGTGTGATCGCTATCGGCCTGGGCCTGCTGTTCGAGCAGATGAACATCGCCTTCCTGGTCGGCCTGACCTTCGGCGTCGCCGCCTCGGCCAACTTCCCAGTGCTGATCATGGCCATGTACTGGAAGGGCCTGACCACCCGCGGCGCGCTCTGGGGCGGTTTTGCCGGATTGGCCTGCGCCCTGCTGCTGGTGATCCTCTCGCCGGCCGTCTGGGTCACGGTGCTGGGTCACGCACAGGCTATCTTCCCTTATGACCACCCGGCGCTGTTCTCCATGCCGCTGGCCTTCCTGGTGATCGTGGTCGTGTCCAACCTCGACCGCAGCGCCCGAGCCGACCGCGAGCGGGCCGCCTTCGAGGACCAGTTCGTCCGCGCCCAGACCGGCCTGGGGGCCGCTGCCGCCAGCAGCCATTGACCGACCGGGCACGGCTCCCCCCGTGTGGGTCGTGCCCGATGTACAACCGAAAAAAGAGGTTCCACACCATGCCCGAGTTCAATGCCCCGCTGCGCGACCTGCGCTTCGTCCTGCATGAGGTCTTCGACGCCCCCGCTATCTGGGCGCGCCTGCCCGCGCTGGCCGAACGGGTCGACGCCGACACCGCCGATGCCATCCTGGAAGAAGCGGCCAAGGTCACCGGGCAGCTCATCGCCCCGCTCAACCGCAGCGGCGACGAAGAGGGCGCGCAATGGCGCGATGGTGTGGTGACCACTCCGGCCGGCTTCAAGGAGGCCTACGCCACCTATATCGAAGGCGGTTGGGTGGGCCTCTCCGGCAACCCGGATTTCGCCGGCATGGGCATGCCCAAGATGCTCGCCGTGCAGTTCGAGGAAATGCTCTACGCCGCCAATTCGAGCTTCGCCCTCTACTCCGCGCTGTCTTCCGGCGCCTGCCTGGCGATCGACGCCCACGCCAGCGCTGAGCTGCGCTCCACCTACCTACCGCCGATGTACGAAGGCCGTTGGGCCGGCTCCATGTGCCTCACCGAGCCCCACGCCGGCACCGACCTCGGCATCATCCGCACCAAAGCCGAGCCGCAAGCGAACGGCAGCTACAAGATCAGCGGCACCAAGATCTTCATCACCGGCGGCGAGCAGGACCTGACCGAGAACATCATCCACCTGGTGCTGGCCAAGCTACCGGACGCACCAGCGGGGCCGAAAGGCATCTCCCTGTTCCTGGTGCCCAAGCTGCTGGTCAACGCCGATGGCAGCCTGGGCACACGCAATGCAGTGAGCTGCGGCTCCATCGAACACAAGATGGGCATCAAGGCATCAAGCACCTGCGTGATGAACTTCGATGGCGCCACCGGCTACCTGATCGGCGAGGCCAACAAGGGCCTGGCGGCGATGTTCACCATGATGAACTACGAGCGCCTGTCCATCGGCATCCAGGGCATCGGTTGCGCCGAAGCCTCCTACCAGGCCGCTGTCGGCTACGCCCGCGAGCGCATCCAGAGCCGCGCGCCCACCGGCCCGGTAGCGACGGACAAGGTGGCCGACCCGATCATCAATCACCCCGACGTGCGCCGCATGCTGCTGAGCATGAAGGCCCTGACCGAGGGCGGCCGCGCCTTCGCCTGCTACGTCGGCCAGCAGCTCGACCTGGCCAAGTTCACCGAGGACACCGACGAGCGCCAGCGCGCCGAGGCCCTGGTGGCGCTGCTCACCCCGGTGGCCAAGGCCTTTTTCACCGACATGGGACTGGAAAGCTGCGTCAATGGCCAGCAGGTGTTCGGCGGTCATGGCTACATCCGCGAATGGGGCCAGGAGCAGCATGTGCGCGACGTGCGCATCGCGCAGATCTACGAAGGCACCAACGGCATTCAGGCCCTCGACCTGCTGGGCCGAAAGGTGGTCGCCAACGGCGGCGCCGCACTGCGCCAGTTCTGCGCCGAAGTGCGCAACTTCGCCCACCGCCACGAAGTGCCGTACGGCAGCGAGCTGGTCGTAGCGTTGGAGCGCCTGGAGACCGTCAGCGGCTGGCTGCTGGAGCACGCCAAGACCAACCCCAACGAGGTGGGTGCCGCCTCGGTGGAATACCTGCACCTGTTCGGTTACGTCGCCTACGCCTACATGTGGGCACGCATGGCCGCTGTCGCCGAGGCAAAACGCAGCGAGGACGAGGACTTCTACGGCGCCAAACTGGCCACCGCGGCGTTCTACTTCCAGCGCCTGCTGCCGCGCACCCTGAGCCTGGAGGCCAGTATCCGCGCCGGCAGCACCTCGCTCTACGAGTTGAAGGCTGAGCACTTCTGACGCTTAGCGTGTAGCAGCGCGGTCTGAGCTCCTTCGGACCGCGCCTTTTTCTTCCCCCACCAACCATTGGGCCGAACGGCCCGATGCGGGACCGGCTTTTCCACAACAACAAGAAGAGGTAAGACCATGGACCGCAACACCCTCACCTCCGGCCTGCTCATGGCCTGCGGCGCCGCCGCGCTGTCGGCCCCTGCCCAGGCGGATTTCATCGCCGATGGCAAGGCCGGACTTGAGCTGCGCAACTTCTACTTCAACCGTGACTTTCGCCAGCAAGGGGCCCCCCAGGCCAAGGCCGAGGAGTGGGCCCAGGGCTTCCTGCTGCGCATTGACTCCGGCTTCACCGAGGGCAGCATCGGCGTCGGCCTGGACGCCATCGGCCTGCTCGGTGTGAAGCTCGACTCCAGCCCGGACCGCGCGGGTTCCGGCTTGCTCAAGCGTGACCGCGAAGCGCCCAAGCGTGCGCAGGACGAATACGGCGAACTAGGCCTGACTGCCAAGCTGCGCGCCTCCAAGAGCGTGCTGAAGCTCGGCACCCTGATGCCCAAGGTGCCGGTGTTGCTGGCCAACGACTCACGCCTGCTGCCGCAGACCTTCGAAGGCGGCCAGCTCAATTCGCTGGAGATCGACGGCCTGACCTTCGACGCCGGGCGCCTGACCCAGGTGAACCAACGCGACTCCTCCGACTACGAGGACATGGGCATCACCACCGTTGGCGTGAAGAATATCCGCGCCCGCCAAGCCACCAGCGACGCCTTCGACTTCGCCAACCTCAGCTACAAGTGGAACGACAGCCTGAGCACCGGTTACGGCTTTGGTCGGCTGGACGACTTCTATCGCCAGCACATGCTCACCCTCAATCACCTGCAGCCGCTGGGTTCAGGCCAGGCACTGAAGAGCGATATCCGCTACGCCCGCTCAACCGATGAAGGTGGCAGCAACGTCGACAACAGCGCGTTTGGCGCGATGTTCACCTACAGCCTCGGCAGCCACGCCTTCGGACTTGGCTACCAGCGCATGAGCGGCGACACCGGTTTCGCCTACGTCAACGGCAGTGATGCCTACCTGGTGAACTTCGTGCAGATCAGCGACTTCGCCAACGTCGAAGAACGCTCATGGCAAGCTCGTTATGACTACAACTTCGCCTCCCTGGGCGTGCCGGGCCTGACCTTCATGACCCGCTACCTCTCGGGCGACGACATCGAGTTGGGCGCTAACAAGGCCAATGGCAAGGAATGGGAGCGCGACACCGACATCGCCTACGTGGTGCAGAGCGGCCCGCTGAAGAACCTGGGCCTGAAATGGCGCAACGCGACAGTGCGCACAACGAACTTCGGCAACGATCTCGACGAGAACAGACTGATCCTCAGCTACACGCTGCCATTGTGGTGAGCAGCCCAGCGAGGGTGGCCGCTGGTCGCCCTTATCCTTGCAAGCCGTAGCCCGGACTGAAGTCCGGGCTACGCAGCGGCACGGCATTGCGCGAGGCGATTCAGGCCTTCAGCTTGTGCGTCCAGTCCAGCAGGCTGCGCCACAGGCAGATGCCCACGAAGTAGGCCGAAGCCAGCCACCAGATGCCCAGCACCAGCGACTTGTAGAAGGGATGCTGGATGATCAGCAGCATGCTGCTGATCATCCACACGAAGGTGACCACAATGTTCAGCGGCATCAGCTTGCGCACGCGGAAGGGGTGCAGGAACTTCAGCTTGGTCAGCGTCAACGCGGCCAGGAAACAGATCAGCAACAGGCTGACAACCGGTGGCGGGTCGATGATCCAGATGTACAGCGCCACCACGTTCCAGGCAGCCGGGAAGCCGACAAAGTAGTTGTCGCTGCTCTTCATGTTCAGGTTGCAGAAGCAGAACAGCGATGACACCAGGATCAGGCTCACCGTGACCAGTGCAGTGTGATCGGGCAGGTCAATGTAGCGGTAGATGAAGATTGCCGGGATGAACACATAGGTCAGGTAATCGATCACCAGGTCCAGCGTGGAGCCGTCAAAGTTCGGCAGCATGGTACTGGTCTGCACACGACGGGCGAAGGTGCCATCCAGGCCATCCACCAGTAGCGCCGCGCCAAGCCAGAGCAGGCAATCGCGGGGCTGGTTGTCGAACAGGGCAAGTATCGCCATCAGGGCAAGCACGACACCGGTGGCAGTGACACCGTGTGCGGACCATGCCTTGGCTTTATTGACTACGTTGATATTGGCGGACACGGCAGTTCTGCTCAAAGTGATGGGGGAGTAGATTCGATAGACCGCAATTATGCGTCAGCTTCTGACGGCCTTCAGACATTTCAGAAAACGTCATCGTCGCTTTCAGACTCCTTCCACTTGCATATTCGATGCTAGGTCATCTATGGCGGACGGCAACGTTCCCTGACCACTGACCATGCGCAACCTGGTAGGAGCGAGCTTGCTCGCGAATTGCCCACTTCGGCATTCGCCAGCAAGCTGGCTCCTACAGAGAAACGCCCACCAATACCGTGCGCCCCTCTTGCATCCCAGGCGTCGCCCCTGCACCCTGAGTGCCCTTCCCACCTGTGACACACCGGCATGAACGCCCCGACCGACCCCACCCGCTGCCCACTCTGCGGCCAGAGCAACCAATGCATCCAGGCAAACCCGGCAACTGCCGACCAGCCCTGCTGGTGCTTCGAGGTGCGGATCGCCCCGGAACAGCTCAAGCAGGTCCCGGAACAGGACCTCAACCGCGCCTGCCTCTGTCCCCGCTGTGCACACGCATTGCCCACTGACGCACCAAGCTGATGCGCCTCGATCGTTTTTTGAGCAACCTCGATGAATTCAACCGCCTCGATGCGCGCCTGTTGCTCGCCGCTGGTCGGGTCCGCGTGGATGGACAGACGGTCACCGATGGCCGCTCTGAGGTTCGCGAATTCAATCGAATCGAACTCGACGACCGCCTGCTGCAACTCGGCAAGCCGGCACGCTACTTCATGTTGTACAAACCTGCTGGCTGGGTGAGCGCCACCGAGCATCCTGAGCACCCCACCGTGCTCGACCTGCTCGACGAGCCCGACAAACACGAGCTGCACCTGGGCGGCCGTCTCGACCTGACCACCACCGGGCTGCTGCTGATCACCAACGACGGACTCTGGTCGCGCCGCCTCACCCAGCCTGAACGCAAGCAGCCCAAGGTCTACTACGTAGAAACCGAGCAGCCCATCGGCGCCGAGTACGCCGAGACCTTCGCCCAGGGCCTCTACTTCGCCTTTGAAGACCTGACCACCCTCCCCGCTCAGCTGGAAATCCTCGACACCCGCGCCGCCCGCCTGACCCTGCATGAAGGTCGCTACCACCAGGTCAAGCGCATGTTCGGGCACTTTCGCAACAAGGTCGTGCGCCTGCATCGCGAAAGCGTCGGCCCGCTCAAATTGGACCCGGAAATGCAACCGGGCGACTACCGGTCGCTCACCGCCGAAGAAGTGGCCCACTTTTAGCTAGGTCACACCCGAGTCACATCGGTTTTGAATAAACCGACGAACTGCAAGAATTTTTCCTTTCAATGAGCTTGCAGGTGTAAAGAGGCCCTGCTTAAATCGGACACAAGGTCAGAGTGTGACCAAAGAGTCACACCGATCATCTAAGCGTTCCTGCGGTCCCCTGTGCTCTGCACATGAAGGTTTCCTGCCTGGTTAGAAGACACTGTCTGGTGCCGAAAAGCACCGGAACTCGCCGTCTTTTTTCGACCTAACCGCCTGAAAATTAAGAAATTTTTAAATTTTTCGCCTGACATCGGATTGTCATCCAAAGGCGCTTTCCTACTGCCAAGACTTACAGCGAGCCATGCCTGTCCATGACCCGCATGACCCATCTGCGCCAGGAGGAAAACGACATGAGGCCGGAAACCGCCATCGTCGAGATTCACAGCCAGTACAAGGTTCACACGGAGTTCTACGGCAATCCCGAAGCCAAACAGACCATCATTCTGGTCAATGGCTCGTTGTCGACGACAGCCTCGTTCGCGCAGACCGTGAAATACCTGCAACCGCACTTCAACGTCGTGCTCTTCGACGAGCCCTATGCCGGGCAGTCCAAGCCACACAACGACAATACCCGTTTCATCAGCAAGGAAACCGAGGCGGACATCCTCCTGCACCTGATCGAGCACTTCCGCGTCGATTACCTGATGTCCTTCTCCTGGGGCAGTGTCTCCGCCCTGCTGGCCCTGGCCCAATGCCCGGCACGGATCAAGAAGGCCGTCATCACCTCCTTCTCGCCGATCCTCAACGACGCGATGATGGATTACCTCACCCGTGGGCTGGACTACCTTGCCGCCGTCGACCGCGACAACGTCGGCCATCTGGTGAATGACACCATCGGCAAATACCTGCCGTCGCTGTACAAGCGCTTCAACCATAAGCACTGCAGCAGCCTCGACGATCACGAATACCTGCAGATGCACTACCACGTCCGCCAGGTCCTGAACATGGATTCGCGTTGCTACGTGGACTGCCTGCAGAACGTCGACATCCCGATGCTGTTCGTCAATGGAGAGCATGACGAATACACCTCGGCCGCCGACGCGCGCCATTTCGCCAAGCACGTGCGTGACTGCGAGTTCGTCACCATCGACAACGCCGGCCACTTCGTCGATGTGGAACACAAGGAAGGCTGGTTGCAAACCCAGCAAGCCCTGCTGGGATTCCTGAAGGCCCCGGTGAGCTCCAGCCTCGCACGGCCGCAGCCGGTTGCCGATTACCAGGCAATTGCGGTTTGAACGCGCGAGCGCCCGGGCAGGTGCAAGTATTTTCAGTAACTTGTGACTGCTCCGGGCTTCACCTATGGGCCAGCTTCTGGTAAAAAGGCACCCGCTGCGGGCGTCGTATAATGGCATTACCTGAGCTTCCCAAGCTCATGACGAGGGTTCGATTCCCTTCGCCCGCTCCAACACTCTGTTTCCACATGCTTCCGCATGGCGACGAAACCCACAGAAACCGGACCTTTGAGCCGGTTTTTTTGTGCCCGCATATCCCTGTATGCCTCCACATAACCCTTGATACCGTGTATGCCTGCTTGTATGCTCAGGACAAACACGAACTTGGGCATACAAGAAATGAAGCGATCAGACATCAAACGCCGCCCCCTGGCTGACACTGTTCTGGCGACTCTGGAGCCCGAGCCTACGGCCTACCGCGAGGCGGACGGCAACGGCCTGTACTTCCGCGTGAAGCCCAACGACACCAAGTCCTGGGAGCTGCGCTACAAGAAGCCAGACGGCAAGTGGTCCTGGCATGGCCTGGGCGGCTACCCCGAACTGTCGGGCGCCAAGGCCCGGGAGAAGGCAGCCGATGTGCGCAAGCTGCTGGCCGCTGGTGTGGATCCCGTGGAGCACAAGGCAGCAACCAAGATGGCCGACGCCATTGCCGCCGCGAACACCTTTCGCACCGCCGCCGAACACTGGTACCAGCGCAAGGTAGATGATGGCCTCGCAGACAGTACCCTGCGCCTGATGCGGGGCTATCTGGACAATGACGTGCTCCCGGCCCTGGGCGACAAACCCATCAGCGAAGTGACCCGGAAGGACTGCGCCGACCTGCAGGCTAGCATCGAGGCACGCAACGCCCCGAACACCCGGGACAAGGTACGGGTGGCCCTGCGCCAGATCTTCAGCCAGGCCATTGCCCGCGGCCTGTGCGAGAACAATCCGGCAAGCGAGCTGCTGGCCATCTCCACCAAGACCCCCAAGGCCAAGCAGTACCCTCACCTGCTGGAGCCTGAGCTGCCCGCCTTCCTGCACAGCCTGCGCAACACCACCAGCCGCCTGCCTGCCCGTACCGCGACCTGGATGTGCCTGTGGACGGCCAGCCGGCCCGGCATGGTGCGCTCTGCCGAGTGGTCGGAGATCGACTTCGACAATGCGCTGTGGACCATCCCCGCGGACAAGATGAAGATGCGCCGGGACCATGTGGTCCCCCTCTCCCGCCAGATGCTGGATGCCCTGCGCGACCTGCACCGCATGACTGGGCGCAGCCGCTACCTGTTCCCCGGCATCGGCCCAAAGAAGCCCGTGATCAGCGAGAACACCATCAACCTGACGCTCTCCAAGGTCGGCTATCGCGGCAAGCTGGTAGGCCATGGCAGCCGCCACACCGCCAGCACCCTGCTACGCGAGCACGGCTGGCTCAAGGAGCACGTCGAGGCCCAGCTCGCCCACAAGGAAGCCGGCGTCTCCGGCGTCTACAACCAGGCCCAGTACCTGCCCCAACGGCGCGCCATGATGCAGTGGTACGCCGACTATCTGGACCAGTTGGCGGTGGGCATCACCCCGGCCCAGCGCACCGAGTTTGACCGCCAGGTGAACGTGGTGGAGGACAATGTGATCGAGTTGATTAAGCTGGCATAGCCGCCAAATGACACGACATATACGACATTTTTCAGCCAGACGCTTGTATATCCGTACAGGCGCTTCCTAACATCGCCACCAGCAGCACGGTTGTGCCGTTCTGCCCCGCAATTGCTGGAATGAGGCACTGCACCAAAGTCCCTGTGGGACGAGGCCCCAAGGGGGCGGCCTGAGGCCTGTGCAGGAGTAAATTCCTAAGTCCCTGAGGGGGAAGCGATTGAGCCTAAACGCTCACGCTTCCCTTTTTCGTTTCTGGAGCGTGAGCCTTGAAAACTCTTTCGAGGACGTCGCTCATATGCACACGCCCGCACCCAACAAGGCCCTGATCCGTCAAACCTCGCTCTGCGCGTGGCTGGATCTGTCCCGCTCCGGCCTGGACAAGCTCCGCAAGAAAGACCCCACGTTCCCCAAACCGCTCAAGGATGGCGAGAGCCGCCAGGCTGCTGCCTTCTACGTTGTGGCCGAGGTGGATGCCTGGCTGCAGTCGAAGATCCAGGCGAGGGACGTAGCATGAAAACCATGCCCATGCTTGCGTCCACACGTCCCCGCATGTATCGTCGTAATCGAGTTGCCAACATGGCAACCCGGCGTAGGAACCGGCGGACTAACAGCACAAAGGCGCTAATGCGCCCCCATCAGAACTGGGGCTTTTTTATGCCCGCAGTTTCTTGTTATGGCGGGACGTATCGGGCGGGCCTTTCGGTTTCCTTTGTGGCTGGGAGTGTCCCGATTCCTACCCCGGTACGTTCCGCCACCATAACCCGTAGGAAGGTTTGTGGCGGTCCTCTGACACACAAGGGAACCGACCATATGAAACACGCCCCCAGTTCGTCCAATTCCCACGCTGCCGCCTGGAGGGCCCGAGCCCTCGCCGCACTGCGTTCTGACTCCAGCCTTGCCACTCGCCTGGCTCGCTACAACGCTCATATGGAGCGCGCCCGCGCTCTCGAAACCGCAAGTGTTGGAGGTGCCCAATGAACGCCAAGGCAAATTTCACCCGCGACAAAATGGCGTCGATCGCCGATGACTCCATTGAGTTCATCCGCTACGGAAGGCTCCACACCCGTTGGCTGTCTGCACTCATGACTGCGATCCACAACGAGCTTTCACAGGGCAAAGCCGTGCTTGAGGCTCGAGTGAGCACCGCAAGGGATCTGGCCAGCTTGGGGCAGTACCTGGCTGATGACTGCTCGAACTACCTCGACTGCGAAGCAGAACGCCTGCAAGGCGAAGTCGAAGAGCAGGAGCTGAAGCTCCAGGAAGGTGCCAAGTGAACGCACCCATCCAAACGCTTACCGCCCGCGCGATCGCCGGCTGTTCAGTAGGTGTATCCGCCCACAAATGGCACCACGAGCTCGGGTTCGTGACCTACTACACGCTCGACAATGCCGTCGAACAAATTGCCCCGTTTGGCAAGGTTGGGCCTTTCCCGAGCCCCAATGAAATGCAGGCAGCGATCGGCAGGATCAAGGCGAAATTCCCGGGCGCGGCCATCGTCAGCCGCAAATGCGGCCTGGCTGACGACCTTGTGACCGATACCGAGCTAGATACCGAGTACGCCAAAGCGCTCGCGAAACTAGACGCACTGGGAGCCTAACCATGGATGACAAAAAACGCCGCAGCAGCGGCGAGGGGACCGGCTTATCTGAAAAAAGCCTCTCTCCCGAGGAAATCCTCGAGCGCAGCCTGTCGCTCATCGCCGCGGCCGGCACTATCCGGACGCTGGAGCTCGAAGCCCACAAAACGCTGGGGCGCATCGACGCCCTATCCCTGGCGGGGCTGATCGACCGGGTACGGGCCAAGGCCTGGGGGCAGCGCGTCGTCCATGCGACCGCGATGGCCATGCTGGAGTTGGAGGGCCGAGTATGACCAGCCCAATCGAAACCCTCCTGGCTCGCCTGGACAAGGTGAAGGCCGTGAAACCGGGGCAGTGGAAAGCCTGCTGCCCCGGCCACGACGACAGGGAGCCCAGCTTGAGCATCCGCGAAGCCGGCGACGGCAAAGTGTTGCTGCACTGCTGGGCAGGCTGCTCCGCATCTGACATCACCACGGCAGTCGGCCTGGAGCTGCGCGACCTGTTCCCCGGCGAGCACCAGGCCCGCAAGGGACCGAGCCGCGCTGCCGTCGAGCATGAGCACGTCGTGTACCAGATCGGCCTGTCGATCCAGGCGAACGGCAGCCGCCTGAACGCCGAGGATCAGGCCCGCTTCGACCTCGCCAAGCAGCGACTGGGGGTCACGCCATGACGGCTCAGGATCGCTTTGCAAAGGAATGGGAAGGCGCGACACCGGTCACCAAACCGGAAGCCCTCAAACCCGCATGGCGCGCCGAGTTGACTCCGGCCGCGTCCATCGTCCCGGTACCGATCCGCTGGCTATGGCCCGGCTGGATCGCCCGGGGCAAGTTGACCGTCTTGGCGGGCGCCGGCGGCAGCGGCAAGACCACCCTGGCCATGGGGCTGATTGGCACCCTCACCAGCGGCGGCCGCTGGCCGGATGGCGAGATCTGCCACGAGCCCGCTAATGCCCTGATCTGGTCGTCGGAGGACGACCCGGCGGACACGCTGATCCCGCGCCTGATGGCTGCAGGGGCGAACCTGGAGCGTGTGCACATCATCCAGGGCCGTGTGAATGTCCTGGGCGAGCGTGAACCCTTCGACCCGGCTACGGACTTCGACCTGCTGCGCGAAGCCGTGGACTCGATTGGCGGGGCCTCCCTGCTGCTGCTCGACCCCGTGGTCAACGTGGTGAAGGGCGACATGCATCGGGCCAACGATGTCCGCCGAGCGCTCCAGGCCGTGGTGGATTTCGCCGAGGCACACTGGTGCGCGGTGCTGGGCATCAGCCACTTCAGCAAGGGCAGCGGCGGTGCCTCTCCAGCTGATCGGGTGATCGGCAGCCAGGCATTCGGGGCCCTCGCCCGCGCCGTGCTGGTGGCTGCCAAACAGGAAGACTCGGACGTTCGCGTCCTGGCTCGCGCCAAGTCGAACATCAGCGACGATCAGGGTGGCGTCGGCTACCTGGTGGAACCCTGCACCGTCGGGGATGGGCTGGAGACGACCCGCGTTCTGTGGGGCGACCGCATCGAGGGCAGCGCCCGCGACATCCTGGCCGATGTCGAGAGCACAGGCGACGACGACCAGCGCACCGAACTGGAGGAGGCCTGCGACTTCCTGCGCGACACCCTCAAACACGGCCCCGTACCTACCAAGCAGATCAAAGCGGAAGCGAATGATGCCGGTCTGTCATGGGCAACGGTACGCCGCGCACAGAAGGTAATTGGGGCTATCGCCGTCAAGGAAGGTGGCCGTCTCGGCGACGAGAAACAGCAGTGGGTTTGGCGGCTCGTCGCAGAAGGTGCTCAACAAATGCAGAAGGTGCTCACAGAAAAGAGTGAGCACCTTCTGGAAAACGTGAGCACCTTCTGCAAAGCCCCGCCGCCCGCCTTCGACGATTCGGACATGGAGGGCTTCTGATGGCCGCCCTCGACTACCTCACAGAACACGGGTTTTCCGCCCGTGTGTCCGGCAAGCGGCTGGTGATCTCCCCAGCCAGCCGTCTGACCGAAGACGTGCGCAAGTACATCAAGGCCCACCGCCTAGAGTTGTTGGCGGAACTGGCGGCCAACGATGGCCAGGAGCGCCGCAGCAACTGGCAAATCACCCGCGGGGGCAAAGTCCTCTGCGTGATGATCGGTGAACCCATGACCCGCACCGAAGCCCTGGACGCCGCTCGCTGGCGCTGGCCGGACGCGGACCTAGCCCCCGATCAGTAACTGCACTTATGCAACCCGAGAAAGGAGAAACACCATGAGCACACAGCAAATACTTGGCGGCAACGCTCTCGCCCCAGGGCAAACCGCTGGGCAAATAGTCGCCTCGATCGTTGGTGCCGCAATCGGCGGCGCAGTCGGCGGCCCGGCCGGCGCATTCACTGGCTACCAGGTCGGCGCCGAGATCGCGGGTGATCTGGATCCGGCACCCAATCAGCAGGACCGCGGCCCCGTCTCCAAGCATCTGAGCGAGGGCGACCAGGCATGAGCATTCTCAATGTCTTCGTCACGCCCGAGGCGGGACTGATTGGGGTCGATACCGAGAGCACCCTGCCAGACGGGACGATCCAAGAGTTCGGCAAGATGATCGTGGCCCCTGCAGCTGGTGCGGTCGTCGCCTTCCGCGGCACGGACTACGTGGTGATGGCCGCCAGCAACTCCATCGTTTGCTTTGGTGGCTCGCTGGAGGCAATGGCGGAAGCACTGCCCGACCATCTCAGGCGATCTGTCGACTTCTGCCGAGAGCATTACCAGGCGCCAGAGGAAGCCCTGGGCCTGGAATTGGCCCTTGTCGGCTATTCGCAGGTTGAGGGGTGCGTGGTCGGCCATCTGTTCAGACGGGCAATCGGCAGCGAAGAGATTCAGGTCGACCGCATCCCTATCCGGTACCGGGCGCCGTTCTGGGATGACTTGCCGAACGATATCCCGGCTGATCGTCCCGGGATGATGACCCTGGCCCAACACCAGAGCCGCTTGGCGCGTGAGCGGATGCCTGAACTCGCCGCTGGTGGTCGCTTCCTCATCGCCGAGGTGCGCCGGGACAGCATCACCATCGAGAAGGCTTTCGACTTCCCGCCGCGCCAGCAGGAGATCACGCCATGATCAGCGCGCTGATTGCCGGCCGTCTGGTGAAAGAGGCCCACATCACCAGCAATGGCGCCTGCGAGGCTACCGTCTGCACCTTCGACGATGAGCGCTCGGTGCGGCTCACCTGCCGCCGCAAGGCCCTCTCCGAGCAGCTGCTCGCCCTGCCCTTCGGCTCTCCCATTTCTGTCTCCGGCCTGCTGCGTGTGGTGCCGGTGCTGAACGACAAGGGCGAACCCCGCGCCTACCTCACTCTGGAGGTGAGCGCGATCTTGACTCAACCCCAACCTCAGGGCCTGATGGCCCGTCTGTTCAAGCAAGGAGCTAACCATGGCTGATCCGACCTATGAAGAACTCTCTTCCGAAAACGCGCGGCTGCGTCAGAAGAACGCTGAACTGCTGGACGAACTGAAGAAGGCGCGAGGTCGACTCAAGGAGCTGGAGGCCGCCCAGCCCGAAGGGCTCAGCGAGCTGGAGACCCTGCGCGCCGAAGTACTGGACCTTAAGTTGCACAAGCCCGTCGCCGCGATGCTGAAAGGCGTGCTGGTCAGTCCGAAGTACTCTGCGCAGGAGCTGGCCGAGCACTACAAGTTCGAGCTGAACGAGGCCGGCGAGATCGAGATGCGCGATCTGGAGGGAAACCCGGTCACTGTCGCCGAGAAGGTGGACGGGAAAGAAGTCACCCGTTCGGTACGCTTCGAGGAGATGGACATCTGGCGTTACCTGGTGAACACCGGCAACTTCAACCACATCATCCGGGGCAGTCGTGCTTCCGGTAGCGGTGCCATACCCTCAGCGGCCCGCACGTTCACCACGCAGCAGGAGAAGGCGCAACAGCCCGCGCAGGCCAAGCCTAATTTCGGCCTTAAATAGCGTTATACTGTAACAGTGCTTGAGCAGAGCACAGGCGGCTCCTGTGGGGCCGCCCTCCCCTTCGGTCTGTGACCACCCACCCTGCAATACCCTCTGGCCTGTGGCCACCTCGCGAAGTTTGTGACGCCGCGAATCAACCCCAACACTTGATTCGAGGTAATGCCCCATGGCAACCGTACGCCTGGCCGACATCATCGAGCCACAAGTCTTCACCGACTACATCGTCCAGAACACCATGGAGAAGACCGCCCTGGTCCAATCCGGTGTCATGGCCCTGAACGCCGTTATCGCTGAACAGCTCAGCGCCGGCGCCCACTCCTTCAACGTGCCGTTCTGGAACGACATCGGCAATGAGGAGGCCAACGTGGTCAACGACGACCCGGCCGACCTCTCCACGCCGAACAAGATCGGCTCCGGCAAGCAACTCATCCGCAAGGCCTTCCTGCACAACTCCTGGTCGGCGATGAACCTCGCCAGCGAGATCTCCGGCTCCGACGCCCTGGCGCGCATCCAGTCCCGCGTCAGCGCCTACTGGGAGCGGCAGATGCAACGCCGCCTGGTGGCCAGCCTGAAGGGCGTGCTGGCCGGCAACGTGGCCAACAACAGCTCTGACATGGTGCTGGACATCAGCGGCGCCGTGGGCGATGCGGCCAAGTTCAGCGCCACCGCCGTGATCGACGCCACTGCCGAACTGGGTGATGCGATGGACACCGTGACTGCCATCGGCATGCACTCGGACATCTACCGGCAGGCGCTGAAGAACGACCTGATCGATACCGTTCCGCAGAGCGACGGCAGTGTGATCCGCACCTTCCGCGGCCTCGCGGTGATCGTGGATGACGGCCTGCCGCTCGCCTCCGGCAACTACACCACCGTGCTCTTCGGCGCCGGTGCCGTGGGCTATGCCGTAGCCGAGCCTCGTGTGGCAGCGGGTACCGAAGTCGAGAACCTGCCGAGCGCCGGCCGTGGCGGTGGCCAGCAGATTCTGCATAGCCGCCTCAACCTGGCGGTTCACCCCAGCGGCTTCAGTTGGGCCGAGGGCACCGTCGACGGCGAGAGCCCGACCATCGCCGAGTTGGCCGATGCCTCGCACTGGCTGCGCGTGGTGGAACGCAAGGCCGTTCCCCTGGCATTCCTGATCACCAAGTAAGCGAGGCAGGGGGCAGCAATGCCCCCTTTGTCGTTATGACCGAGAAGGCACCCCGCCGGCCCGTGACCGGCACCCGCAAGAAGCCCCCGGCCAATGCTGCACAGAAGCTGATGGAACTGGCCGCCCAGGGCTACAACATGAAGGGCCTCGCGTACCGGCTGGGCACCAGCTACGACACCCTGAAGAAGTGGCTGGAGCTTTACCCCGAACTGCAGCAGGCCCTCGATGAAGGCCGCGAGCGCGAGCACCAAGCCCTGTTCAACGCGCTGTTCGAGAACGCCACCAAGGGTGGCAACGTCACCGCCGCGATCTTCCTGCTGAAGGCCCGCCACGGCTACCGCGAAGGCGATCAGTCCGAGATTGCCAACAAGGTCAGCATCAACTTCCAGCTCCCCGGTGCGCTTCGCCTGGAGGACTTCACCAAGGGCGTAACCCATGAACACGATTGAACTCAACCGCTTCCAGGAGCGGGTGATGCTGCTCCCCGAAGAACTCGATGTGTTCTGTGGCGGTGGGCGTGGTGGTGGCAAGTCCTACGGCCTGGCGCTGCTCTGCCTGCGTCACGTCGAGCAGTACGCCGAGAAGGCCCGCATCCTCTACCTGCGCCGCACCTACAAGGGCCTGGCCGACTTCGAGCTGATCTGTCGCGAGTTGTACGGCACCATCTACGGCAGCGCCGCCCGTTACAACGCCGCCGAGCACGTCTGGCGCTTCCCGAATGGCGGCTACCTGGAACTGGGGCAGCTGGAAACCCACGCCGACTACACCAAATATCAGGGCCGCAGCTTCACCCTGCTGCTGGTGGACGAGGCCGGCCAGTACCCCACCCCCGACCTGCTCGACATCATGCGCTCGAACCTGCGCGGCCCGAAGGACATGCCCATCCGCATGATCGTCTCGGCCAACCCGGGTGGCCCTGGCCACTACTGGCTGGCCAAGCGCTACGTGTTCAAAGCGGCTCCCTGGAAGCCGTTCCTGGAGGAGAAGAGCAAACGGCAATGGATCTATGCCCCGTCCACCTTCGAGGGCAACCGCTTCATCGACACGGCTCAGTACCGCGACCAATTGGAGTCCGCCTGCCCCGATGACCCCGAGTTGCTGCGCGCCTGGACTACTGGCGACTGGGCAGTGAACCGCGGCGCCTACTTCGCGTCGGTGCTCGATGAAAGCCGCAATGCCGTCGACCCGTGGGACCACATCCCGGACGAGTGGGAAACCTACCTGGCGCACGACTTCGGATCCTCGGCCCCGAGCGCCACGTACATCTTCGCGAAGGCTCCCGGCGGCCTGGGCCCGGATGGCAAGTACTACGCACGCAACAGCCTGGTGCTGGTGGATGAACTGGTCACGGCCAAGCGTGACAACCCGAACGTGGGCCTGAACTGGACCGTACCCATCCTGGCAGAAGAGATCGTGAAGTGGTGCAAGCAATGGGATGTCCGACCGATCGGCGTGGCGGACGATGCGATCTTTGCCAAGGGTGGCCATGCCGCCGGCTCGATTGCCGATGAGTTCCGCATCAGTGGCGTGACCTTCGACCCGGCGAAGAAGGCCGACAGGATTACCGGCTGGAACATCATGCGCCGCTTGCTCTCCGATGCCGGCAAGCCCGACAAGCCCGGCCTGTACATCAGCCGGCACTGCACCTACCTGTGGGAGACCCTGCCCACCCTGGCGCGTGATCAGAAGCGCGTGGAGGACGTGGACAGCACCGGCCCCGACCATGGCGCGGATGCGGTGCGCTACGGCTGCCTGAGAATGCGACCGGCAACCTGGTCCACAATGCCCTTCGTCGTGTGATCGCCTGCAGGAAAGAGCGAAAAAGCCCCGCCGAAGCGGGGCTCTCTCAGGCCAGGTGAAACTAAAGAGCGCCGACAGTGGCAGTGGCGACCTTCACAAGTACGGCCACATCGAACACCTTCTGCTCGGCCTTGTTCTTCTCGAACCACACACACTTGGCGCCATGCTCCGGCCCCATTCCCATCCCGCCGTAGTTACCCACATCCTCCACGGTCATCTTCGGGCCACCGCTCTTCAGCTGAACCACATCACCTTTCTTGATCTCGGACATCCCATATCTCCTCGGTTGGTGGGAACGATCAAGATGAGGGGCGAGAGATGTCATTTCAATGGCAAAAAGCGCGCTCGCTCGGACCGCTCGAACACTAAAAAGGACTGATCAAATAATGATCAAATCGAGCCCAGCAGCAGGCACCTTGTATGCCTACGTGTATGCCTGAACTCTGAAACAGCCTGAAAGCCAGCAACTATGCAATACTTCGATTCCCTTCGCCGCTCCAAAATCCTCTGCCTAAGCCCCTGATTTATGGGGTTTTTTCGTTTCTGGGCTCTGCCGGTGTCGAAAAAGTGTCGAAATCGGCCAGCGGACCCAGCCTGATTGCATCGTGCAAATGCTCCGGAGCCAGGTGCGCATAGCGCATCGTCATGCTCAGTGACGCATGTCCCGGGCGACCCTCTTCGCCCAAACCCCGTGCCCCGCTTCAACGGGACAGTGTTCTGGTGTCGGAGTGCAGTGCTCAGGATGTTGCTCAGTGCTCCCGTCACGGGGGAAGGCCAAGACGACAAAAGCATGCACAGGTCGCCGCTGCAGCAACCCGTTACTGACTCCACCTCCCGCTGAAGTTCGACCTGCGCTTCCCGTGACTGTGATTCCAGCACCGTGACAGTGGCACCCCACTTGCTAGTGGATTAGCCGCAGAACTCTCTCCAACGGCGGAGTCAGTTCAAAGACGATGGCGTCGCTTCCGGCCACCAATCATTTGGTGTTCGGAGCGGCGCCTTTTTCGTTCAACGGCGGAACCAATCAAATGACCGATAACAGCAGTATCCGTGACGACTACCTGGCCTGGGTCGGCGGGAGCGACGCCCCTGAAAAAAGTGCGCTGAACCTGGGCTTCATGGCCCTGACCGACTCCGCCCCGCTGATAGTCGCCGCCACCCAGGGCTTCACCCAGCCTTACGGCCTGACCCTCAACCTGAAACGGCAGGCCTCCTGGGCCACACTGCGCGACAAACTGCTGTCCGGAGAACTGGATGCGGCGCAGATGCTCTACGGCCAGGTCTACGGCATCCACCTGGGCCTGGGGAGCACGGCAACCGACATGGCGATCCTCATGGGTCTGTGCCAGAACGGCCAGGCGATCAATCTCTCCGAACCCCTCAAGCAGGCCGGGGTGACCAGTGCCGAGGCACTGGCCGCTCACGTGCGCCAGGCTGGTGCAAAACTGACCTTCGCCCAGACCTTTCCCACCGGCACCCACGCCATGTGGCTGTATTACTGGCTGGCAGCCCAAGGCATCCACCCGCTGGACGACGTCAACACAGTGGTCGTGCCGCCCTCGCAGATGGTCCCCCACCTCAAGGCCGGGCGGATCGACGGATTCTGCGCCGGCGGACCCTGGGGCGGGCTGGCCGTGGAAGAACGACAAGGCTTCACCCTGGCCACCAGCCAGATGATCTGGGCCGACCACCCGGAAAAGGTGCTCGGCTGCACCCGCGAGTTCGTCCTGCAATATCCCAACACCGCACGCGCACTGACCATGGCCGTACTGGAAGCCAGCCGCTTCATCGACGCCAACGAGGAGAACAAGCGCAGCACCGCACAACTGATCTCCGGCAGCGATTACGTCGACGCCTCGCTCTCGGCAATCCTGCCGCGCTTTCTCGGCCATTATGAGGACGGTCTCGGCTATGCCTGGCGGGACGCCCATCCGCTGCGCTTCTTCGCCGATGGCGAGGTGACCATGCCCTGGCTGTCGGACGGCATCTGGTTCATGACCCAGTTCCGTCGCTGGGGCCTGCTCCGGGACGACCCGGACTACCTCGGCATCGCCCGCCGGATTCATCAACTGGGGCTCTATCGGCAAGCCGCTGAAGCACTGGGCATCAGTGTGCCGAACCAGCCGATGCGCAGCAGCACCCTGCTCGACGGCAGCACCTGGGACGGCAGCGACCCGGTCGGCTACGCCCGCAGTTTTGCCCTTCATGCCCGCAGCCGCCGCGCTGCAGCCATTGCCCTGTGACGGTTGGAGAAGCCCCCCGATGCTACGTATTCTCCTGATCAACGACACGCCAAAGAAGGTCGGCCGCCTGAAGAACGCCCTGGTCGAGGCAGGCTTCGATGTCATCGACGAGTCCGGACTGACCATCGACCTGCCCGAGCGGCTCGAAGCGGTTCGCCCCGATGTAGTGCTGATCGATACCGAATCCCCAGGCCGCGACATGATGGAACAAGTGGTCCTGGTCACCCGCGACCAACCTCGCCCCATCGTCATGTTCACCGATGACCACGACCCGGGCGTGATGCGCCAGGCCATCCAGGCTGGTGTCAGCGCTTACATAGTCGAGGGCATTCACGCCGAACGCCTGCAACCGATCCTCGATGTCGCCATGGCCCGCTTCGAGAGCGACCAGGCGCTGCGTGCCCAATTGCAGGTTCGCGATGCGCAGTTGGCCGAGCGCAAGCGCATCGAACTGGCCAAGGGGCTGCTGATGAAGATGAAAAACTGCAACGAGGACGAGGCCTACACCCTCATGCGCCGCCAGGCCATGAGCCGCCAGCAGAAGCTGATCCAAGTGGCCGAGCAGATCATCGCCACGCACGAGATGCTGGGCGCCTGAAGCCTGCCCCGTCCCGCCAGGGGCCAGGGAATGGCTCCTCTTCGCACGCCCATCACATCACTCCGCCACGCCGAACCAAAAGCGCACAGCACCTTCCAGGCGCGCACGCAAATAGCTCATTACACCACGCCCCCCAACGGCGTTCAGTGCCCTGCGGATGCCAGCAGGATGGCTCTCGCCGCGTTTACAAATATTTGATTTTAAAGGCATCGAGGGGCGCGAACGCCTTCGGCAGAGCCCACCGCCCCTGCCCGCCGGCAGGGCGATGTGAGCCTCAGGCAAAACTGGCAAGGCCTTTGCAGTTCCTCCTGCAGACTCCTGCGTAGCGCGCCAACGGCGGCGGGCCGCGGATCACGGACAACGGCGTCCGCTCGAACACCTGCATACCCGGTGTTCTGGCGACGCCGTTTTTGTTTTGCCTCTTATCAAGGACAACTCCATGAGTGAGCGTGATTCCAAAGACCCGGTTAACAACAGCCGTCGCAACTTCCTCAAGCAGTCCATCGCCGTCGCCGGCACCGTCGGTGGTATCACCGCGCTGGGGCTCTCCGCCCCCGGCTTCCTGCGCAGCACCGCCTGGGCCGCAGGCTCGGATGCACCGGAAAAGGCTGCCCTGAAGGTGGGTTTCATTCCGCTGACCGACTGCGCCTCGGTGGTGGTCGCCGCCACCCAGGGCTTCGCTGCCAAATACGGCTTGTCCATCACCCCCAGCAAGGAAGCCTCCTGGGCCGGCGTGCGCGACAAGCTGAACACCGGTGAACTGGATGCCTCGCACGTCCTCTACGGGATGATGTACAGCTCCCAGCTCGGCGTGGCCGGCCCACAGAAGGACATGGCCGTGCTCATGGGCCTGAACCAGAACGGCCAGGCCATCACCCTGTCCAGGCAGCTCAAGGAAGCAGGCGTGACCAACGGCGAACAGCTCGCCGCGCACATCAAGAAAGGTGGCAATCCGCTGACCTTCGCCCAGACTTTCCCCACCGGCACCCACGCCATGTGGCTGTACTACTGGCTGGCCAGCCATGGCATCAACCCCATGAGCGACGTCAAGACCATCACCGTGCCGCCACCGCAGATGGTCGCCAACATGCGCGTCGGCAATATGGACGGCTTCTGCGTCGGCGAGCCGTGGGGCGCGCGGGCGATCTTCGACAAGATCGGCTTCACCGCCGTGACCACCCAACAGATCTGGGCCGACCATCCGGAGAAGGTGCTGGGCTGCTCGCGCGATTTCGTCGAGCAGAACCCCAACACCGCTCGCGCCCTGGTCATGGCTCTTCTCGACGCCAGCCGCTTCATCGAGGCCAGCGAGGAGAACAAGAAGGCCACTGCCAAGCTCATCTCCGGCAAGGCCTATGTCAACGCGCCGACAGAAGTCATCGAGCAGCGCTTCCTCGGCAACTATGAGGATGGCCTGGGCAACAGCTGGCAGGACAAGCACGCCATGGCCTTCTGCAAAGAGTGCAGCGTGAACTTCCCCTACCACTCCGACGGCATGTGGTTCATGACCCAGTTCAAGCGCTGGGGCCTGATCAAGGAAGACCCCGACTACGCCGCGGTGGCCGCCAAGGTCAACCAGACCAAGCTCTTCGCTGAAGCCGCCAGCGCCCTCGGCCTGCCCGTGCCGCTGACCCAGATGCGCAGCAGCACCCTGATCGACGGCAAGCTCTGGGACGGCTCCAACCCTGCCGCCTATGCCCAATCCTTTGCGATAAAAGCCTGATAGCGGAGGCCCAGAATGAACGCTCCCCTGATAACGCCACTGACCGTGGCCAACAAAGTCGCGCCCAGCGCGGCTCCGCGCCAGGCCCTGCCTGGCGCGGAGGCCTTGGCCACACTGGCGAAAGCCGTGATTGCGCCCCTGCTCGGCATTCTGCTGTTCATCGGCGTCTGGGCCCTGGTCGCCGCGCGCAGCGAAGGCCTGCCGGGGCCGCTGTCCACCTGGTATTCGGCGCTGGAACTGTTTGCCGATCCGTTTTACGACAACGGTCCGAACGACATGGGCATCGGCTGGAACATCCTCCACTCGCTCGGTCGCGTCGGACTGGGCTTCGGCCTGGCGGCGCTGATTGGCATTCCGCTGGGCTTCGCCATCGGCCGCTTCGCCTTCCTGGCCAAAATGCTCTCGCCGATCATCAGCCTGCTGCGTCCTGTCTCTCCGCTGGCCTGGCTGCCGATCGGCCTGCTGGTTTTCGAGGCCGCCGGCCCCGCCTCGATTTGGGTGATCTTCATCAGCTCGATCTGGCCGATCATCCTCAACACAGCGGCAGGCGTGGCCAGCGTGCCGCAGGACTACCTGAACGTGGCCAGGGTGCTGAAGCTCTCGGAGTTCAAGGTGCTGACGCGCATCCTCTTCCCCGCCGTGCTGCCACACCTGATGACCGGCATCCGCCTGGCCATCGGCGTCGCCTGGCTGGTGATCGTCGCCGCAGAAATGCTCACCGGCGGCACTGGCCTGGGCTTCTGGGTGTGGGACGAGTGGAACAACCTCAACGTCGAGCACATCCTCATCGCCATCATCATCGTCGGCCTCGTCGGCTTGGCGCTGGAGCAGAGCCTGGTGTGGCTGGCCAAGCGTTTCGATTACAGCAATTGAACATTCCTCCGGGGGCGAGCGGCATTCGCCAGCAAGCTGGCTCCTACCAAGAGCGGGAGAACCGTAAATGGAAAAATTCGTGGAGCTGACCCGCGTCAGCAAGCATTTCGACACCCGCAAAGGCCGCTTCCAGGCCCTCTCGGACGTCAACCTGAACATCTCCCGTGGAGAGTTCGTCTCGCTGATCGGCCACTCCGGCTGCGGCAAATCCACCGTGCTGAACCTGATTGCCGGTCTGCTGGAGGCCAGCGAAGGCGGGCTGATCTGCAACGGCCGTGAGATCGACGGCCCCGGGCCGGAGCGTGCGGTGGTGTTCCAGAACCACAGCCTGCTGCCCTGGATGACCTGTTTCGGCAATGTTTTCCTGGCCGTGGAGAAGGTCTTCAGCGGCAAGGAAAGCAAGGCGCAGCTCAAGCAGCGCACCAGCGCCGCGCTGCACATGGTGGGCCTGGACCATGCCATGCACAAACACCCCAACGAGATCTCCGGCGGCATGAAACAACGGGTCGGCATCGCCCGCGCCCTGGCCATGGAACCCAAGGTGCTGCTGATGGACGAACCCTTCGGCGCGCTGGACGCCCTCACCCGCGCGCACCTGCAGGACGAGCTGCTGCGCATCGTGGGCGAAACGCAAAGCACCGTGGTGATGGTCACCCATGATGTCGACGAGGCCGTGCTGCTATCCGACCGCATCGTGATGATGACCAACGGCCCCGCTGCCACCATCGGCGATATCGTGCAGGTCGACCTGCCCCGCCCGCGCGACCGCCTGACCCTGGCCAACGATGCGCGCTACCACCAGTACCGCACCGCCGTGTTGGAGTTCCTCTACCAACGCCAGCAACGCCCCGCGGCCTGAGCCCCAGCCCCTCCGCCAGGCCCGGCCTTGAGCCGGGCTTTTCTTTGCCCGCCGTTCCGTGTCCGCGTCGCATCAATTCCAGGCCATGCCGATCGAACCTCCCAGCACCTGCACTTATTCAATGCGGAATGAGCTAGGGCGGTGCATCGCTTAATCGCCAAGTGTTCTTAAAGAAACAAGAAATACTTAACAATCAACAACTTGACCAAAATGGCACGTTGCCTGCTATGACCCTCCCCGGTCAGCACAACGGCGTGTCTGCCACTCAACCGACAACGACGTCACCGTTCCCCCTCCACTTCAGGAGCGCGGGCACCGTGGCGTTTTTTTTTGCGCAATTTGGCAAACAGGAAATCCGTTATGCGCATGATCAAGCTGTCCCTGCTGTCGCTGGCCGTTACCGCTACCACCTTCAGCCACGCCGCACTTGCACAAGAGGATCTCGGCAATCTGCTCACCCAGGGCAAGCCGATCCTCGACGCCCGCTACCGCTTCGAGAACGTCGACCAGGATAACGCCCTGCGTGACGCCAACGCCCAGACCCTGCGCACCCGCGTCGGTTTCCAGAGCGGCAAATGGTACGGCCTGTCCGGCCTTGTCGAAGTCGACAACGTCAGCCGCCTGGGTGACGCCGCCTACAACGACACCCGCAACGGCCAGAAGGAATACGCCATGGTCGTGGACCCGGACGGCACCGAGTTCAATCAGGCCCTGGTTCGCTACGACCACCAATACGGCAATGGCGTGTTCGGTCGCCAGCGCATCAATCTGGACAACCAGCGCTTCATCGGTGGAGTGGCCTGGCGGCAGAACGAGCAGACTTACGACGGCGCGCTCGCCCAGCTGAAACCGCTCGACGGCCTGACCCTGACCTACGCCTACGTCGACAACATCAACACCATCTTCGGCCCGGACAACGGCCGTTACGACAACCGCACCAACCCGGCCAACATCGAAGGCCACAGCCACCTGATCAATGCCCAGTACGTGGTCATGCCGGAACTGACGGTGACGGCCTACGGCTACCTGCTCGGCCTGGACAACATCGCCGTGACCACCACCGCCCCGCTGGGCAGCCTCTCCAGCAAAACCAGCGGCCTGCGCCTCAACGGAATCGTCGCGGGCTTCAGCTACGCGCTGGAGTACGCGCAGCAGAAGGACTACGCCGACAACCCGGTCGACCTGGACAGCGAGTACTACCTGGCTGAGTTGGGCTACACGCTCAAAGGCGTGCAACTGAAGGGCGGCTACGAGGTGCTCGGCGGCGACAACGGCACCGGCAACCGCGCCTTCCAGACGCCCCTGGCAACCAAGCACATCTTCCAGGGCTGGGCCGACCAGTTCCTCACCACGCCCGCCGACGGCATCGAGGACGCCTATATCGGCTTCACCGCGCCGTTGGCCGGCGGGACCCTGCAGGCCTGGTACCACGACTTCAAAACCGAGCGGAACAGTGACAGCTACGGCGATGAAATCGACCTGTCCTATGCCCACCCGATTCCGGGCGTGAAGGGCCTGGTCGGCCTGGCCAAGTACGCCAGCTACAGCTCGGACGACGAGGCCCGCACCGTCGATACCGACAAGGTCTGGCTGCAATTGCAATACACCTTCTGACCTTTGCCTGCCCGCCAAGGGCACTGCAGCGGAGTGCGGTTGATGCCGCGCTCCGCCCCTTCAGAACGAGACCATGAGCATGAGCGAGAGCCCTACCATGACGTTTTCCCGGCGCGAACTCGACGCATCCGCTCTCGGGGCCGGGCCCCTCGGTCCGCTGTTTGAGCCGGGCATCGCACTGCTGGCCAGTACCCCCGCGCCGGTGTGGTTGCCCATGAGCGCAGCCTTCGCGGCGTCCGCCCTCGCTTATGCCGGCCTGAATGGCGGAGCCTTCGGCTTGCTCATCGCCTCGCTCTACCTGGGCGCGGCCCTGCACCTGCATCTGCGCCGCTGTCGCGCCAGCGAGCACTTCTGGTTCGAGGAACTGGCCCGGCTGTTGCGCGCGCGAGTAAATGAGGATTCCGCCGGCCTGCTGGTGCTTTGCAACGAGCATCTGCGCGGCAGCGAGCGTCTTCACAGCGAGGTCCGCTTCGCGGGCCAGGCGCTGGAGCAACTGGCGCAAAAAGCACATACCCAGGGCAGCGAACAGAGCCAGCGGGTCAGCATGATCGCCGCCGCCAGCGAACAGATCGAACGCAGCCTGGAGAGTGTCGAGGTCCTGGTCGAAGACGCCCGGCAAGCCTTCTCCAGCGCCCTCGCCCAAGGCGAAGAAGGCCGCCAGGCAGCGCAGGAGCTGGGCGTCGGGATGAGCGAGATACGCGATAGCCTCGGCAACACCGCCCAGGCTGTGAAACACCTCCTGCACAGCACCGCCCTGGTCGAGCAATCGGTGCAGGGAATCCAGGACCTTGCCAAGCAGACGCAACTGCTCGCCCTCAACGCCTCGATCGAGGCAGCCCGAGCCGGAGAGCAAGGCCGTGGCTTCGCGGTGGTGGCGGAGGAAGTCCGGCGGATGGCGTCGGCAACCGATGCAACAACGCGTGACATCACCAGCGCGGCGACCTCCATTGCGACGGCCGTCCACCAGGTGGATCGCGAGGTTGGCCACCACAGGGAGCTGCTGGAGCGCGGCAGCGAGCACAGCTATCGGTTGGCCGTCAGCCTCGATCGCCTCGCCCAGCGCAGCCAGGAGAATCTGCAAAGCTTCAGCAGCATGCAGCACGCGCTGGGCGACCATCACCAGGCCAACCAGGACCTGTGTGAACAGTTACAGCAGATCAGCGACAGCCTGCAGGCGCAGAGCGTGCAGACCCGCAGCCTGCACGACCTGACCCGCCACTTGGCGCGCTTGACCGGCGAGGCCGCGCGATGACCGAACAATCCATTCAAACCTTGTTGCCCCTGGGTCTCCTGATCCTCGGCTGCACGATTGCGATGCTCGCTGGCCGAGCGAAATGGCAACGCAACGAACAGGAACTGAGCCAAATGCTGCTGCGCGGCCTTGAGCTATTGCAGGGCGTCCAGCGTCATCGCGCCCTCGGCGGGCAGACTGGCCGTGAAGCCGTGCAGCGCTGCCAGGAACTGGTTGCACAACTCGGCCCCGCGTGGCGTGATTGGACGGACAAGGCACATCTCCTGACCTGGAACGATTTGCAGCGCACGCCGGGTGATTTCGAAGGACACTGCCGCCTCCTCGAACGCTTGCTCGGGCGTATCCAACATCTGGAGTATCGGCGTTGCTACCTGCTCAAGACCGCGCCGGTGATCGCCGAACGTTGCTGGCAAGTCGAAGACCTGGGGCGCCTGCGCGGACTCTCGATACGCGCAGCAGCACAGCAGCAATGCCCTTTGGAACTGCGCATCCAGTTGCAGTACTTGCACGACCGCCTCCATACCGACGCGGATCGACCGTTGCACGAAGCCCTGACGCGCCTGCGCCATGAACTGCTCCGACAGGGCGAACCGGGCATCCAGCCCACGCAGCTCTATGCCCTGCTCACACCACTGATCGATAGCCGCATCGAGGGGATTCGCCGAACGCTGGGCCACTAGCTGGCGCGAGATCGAGAGCCGCTCAACCTGGGCATGGCGGACCACGGCGTTTGACGCCACGCGTGGGTTTCACCAAGCTACCCGCCTTGATTCGTCCACCAGGAACACCACCACGTGATTGCCCCCTTCTTCCGCTGGGGCCGGCTATTGCTGTGCTCGGCTCCCCTCATTGCCCTGCTGGCGGGATGCGACGGCGACAAGCCCAGCCCCCCGCCGCCGAAAGTCTCCCCCTACGCCAAAGCCGCCTGGAGCGACTTGCCCGCCACCGGCGATCAAGACCTCATCAGCGGCTTCAACGCCTGGCGCTCGGCCTGCGCACGACTGGCCAAGGACCCGATCTGGGCCGCGCCGTGCAGCACCGCTGCCACCGTGCCGGAAAGCGCCGAGCCAATTCGGACCTTCCTCAGCGCGCAACTCGACGTTTATAGCCTGCGCTCGGCCAAGAACAGCGCTCAGGGCTTGATCACCGGCTATTATGAGCCCGTCTACCCGGGCAGCCTGGAGCGCAGCGAGCACACCCACGTGCCGGTCTATGGCATCCCCGACGACATGATCGTCGTGGCGCTCGACAGCCTCTACCCCGAGCTCAAGGGCAAGCGCTTGCGTGGTCGCCTCGAAGGGCGCGTACTCAAGCCTTATGACGATGCGGCCACCATCCGCAGCCAGGGCGTGAACGCCCCGGTGCTGGCATGGCTGAGCGACCCGATGGATCTGCAGTTCCTGCAGATCCAGGGCTCCGGTCGCATCCAGCTGGACGATGGCCGGCAGCTGCGCGTCGGCTACTCGGACCAGAACGGCCACCCATACCGGCCCGTGGGTCGTTGGTTGGTCGAGCAAGGTCAGCTCAAGCGAGAAGAAGTGAGCATGGGCAAAATTCGAGAATGGGCCCAGGCGAACCCCGAGCGCGTGCCTGAGCTATTGGCGAGCAACCCCAGCTATGTGTTCTTCACCCAGAACCCCGACAGCAACGAAGGCCCACGTGGGTCGCTCAACGTGCCGCTGACGGCCGGCTACAGCGTGGCCATCGACCGCAAGGTGATTCCGCTTGGCAGTCTGCTCTGGCTATCGACCACACGACCGGATGGCAGCCCGGTGACCCGGCCCGTGGCCGCCCAGGACACTGGCGGCGCCATTGCCGGCGAAGTCCGCGCCGACCTGTTCTGGGGCACTGGCGCCGAGGCCGGTGAACTGGCGGGCAACATGAAGCAGCAAGGACAGATCTGGATGTTGTGGCCAAAAGGCGTCGCGTTGCCCAACGCCCAGTGAGGGCGTTGGATCAAGCGGCGTAGCCTGGCCCCCACGGTGGAGAACCGCTGAGCGGATACTCCACCGTACAAGGCCCCACTATCGAGCTCGCTGATGGACTGTAGGAGCGAGCTCTGCTGGCACCCGGCAACGAACCTCGGCAGAGCCGAACGGATCGTCCGTCAGTTGATGAAGCGGGCGATATCGGCGCGATTGAGCTCGGTTCGGCTCTCTTCGTACCAGGACGGAATGGCTTCCTTGAGACGGTCCTTGGCACCTTCAAGCTTGAACGGCATGGTGTAGCGCTTCTTGCGATAGGCGTAGATGTAGTAAACGCCGTCGCGATACAGGATACGGTCGAAGGTGTAGAAGCCGATGTGCGAGCCATTGCAGCGGGCCGTGAGCACGACGTCGCCCTCTTCGTACGGCAATGCTCCTTCGGCGCATTCGTAGGTGAAGAACTCCCGCACGTCGTCCCAGGCAACACCATCACTGCTGGACTTGAGGTACTTGCGCGCTTCGTCCTCGGACGCTTCGGAATGGTCGCTGTACCAGATGAACAGCGGAATGCTCTGGTTGGAGTCATCCCCCAGCCAGCTTTCGCTGTCCAGGTATTCCGAAGTCCGCGCCAGACCCGCCTGCATACGGCGGTGGTTGACCCGATATTCCTCCAGCGCATCCTCGAATGCCTGGGAATGACTGCAAGCCATGACGCCGTCAGTTGCCTTCAGGGCTTGGACCTTGTCCATATAGGCCTGGTAGAGATCGGCATCCTGTATGACCACGCAGGTATCACGAACCAGGCTGAGACCAACCTGGGTGAGATTGGCGCTGCCCACGATCACGACGTCAGGCTCGATCAGATAGAGCTTCCAGTTGACGCTGCCCTGGTAGCGAAAATCCACCGACAACGAAAGCCCCTCATCGGCCTCGTTCACGCAAAAGTCGATGAAATCCGGCGAAGTGAACGAGTTGATGCTGCCGACAACGATATCCAGTTGGTTGCCGTTCTCGCGCAGTGCGCCGAGCAGGGGCTCGGTGCCGCTCGCAAAGGCGGAAACGATCGTGATCCTCTTGTCGACCAGTTCACTGAGGTAACCCTCGAGGTTGTCTTGGTGATCCAGGATTTCCATACAGTCTCCAGCAAATTAAGTCCTGCAGATGGCGCATTTTCGCACGGGCGCGGTCCTGAATTCTTGTTTTTCCTGACGGGGAGTGTGTGGTTCTTGTTTCCCCAATGGAAAATGTTGCGTTGACAACAGCGACTGAAGCCCGAAAAGCACCAGAGGCTGCACGGCAACGCACCGACGAAGGGACGGTCCCAGAGCTTTGGGGGTCGTCAGGTCAAACCTATAATGAAAAAGCGGGGTAATAGTGGGGGACGGCGTGGAGGATTGGCCATGCGTATCCTCAAATTCCTGTTCCTGATCTTCGCCTGCTTAGTGGCAGGCCAGGCCCTCGGTCAGCAACCCTGGGCCAGCAGCAACGGCAGCGGCGAGATGATGTTGGCCTGGAACGGCGGCGGTCACGGCGCCCGCTTCCACCGTCCCTACTACGGCCACAAGTATTACGCCCCGCGCCACAGGGGCTTCAAGCATCACCACCATCCGCGAGTCATCATCTCGCCACATGTGGGATTCGTCATCGGGCCACAGCCTTACTACTACGATCGCTACTACTACCCCCATCGCCCACGGGTGGTGATCCAGTATTACGACCCGCGCTTTGGCGTGTTCTTCGGCACCGAGTTCAGGAACTACTGATAGCCTGCAGCGCCCTTTGCGAAGAATCACAAGGGCGCTGGCCGGCGCTCACCACTGAAGCGGCCCAACCTGGGAGCAAAGACAAGTCGGGCCGCGTTGCTTGCTGTTCACTTGCCCTCCCCTCCAAGCCTGCCTATCCAGCGTCCCGTCACGGTCATTCCCGTGATTGGGTTTGGCGCCCCATTGGCAGCAGGCGCGATTGCACCTGATGGTGTATGAGAAAGCAGCGGATGCTTTGGCAGCCTGCCGCCGAGGTGGTGGCGAGGCTGAAAACGAAAGCACCGCCCAGGGGGCGGCGCTTTCTTTGTGGAATGCGATGAGAGGAGCGAAGCCCGACGGGCTCGGGTGCTGATGGTTGCTTGCCAGTCGACTTCAAAGCGGCGAATTACAGCCAGGGCCAGCAGCGGACATAGCCTTATCGCAGCAGCGGTGACAATAAGGGAGCTCGTTGCTCGGGCCCAACTGCTGCAGAGGCTACCTCGCACCGTTCGTGCCACCTATTCCTCAAAGCGACTCGTGGCGTCACGATCGCGCTCGTATCGTCTCGCCAGCGGAAACGGAGGCAACCAGGACTCGCGACGGATGATCCAGCTTTCGTAGGTTGGCATCAGTTGGTCAGGGGCATCCAGGGATCCCAGGTTCACTTCGATTTCGTCGGCAGTGCGTGCGAACACGGACGAGCCGCAGCGGGGACAGAAAAACCGCCCGGCATAGTCGCGTGTTTCGCCTTCAATCGTCACCGCATCCTGAGGGAATACCGCGGATGCGTGAAAAAGCGCCCCATGATGCTTGCGGCAGTCGAGACAGTGACAAAGGCCGACCCGGTATGGGAGTCCCGACGCCACAATTCGGACGTTGCCGCAAAGGCAACCGCCCCTGAATCGCTCCATGCTGCGTCTCCTCTAAAATCAAGCGATCGGAATGCTTACGACGAGCCCTGTCGGGCATTCATGAAAGATTCGCCAGCCTTTTCGGCTGTAGGCTTTACAGCGGCGAGAAAATAAACCTTCGACTGCGCGTGCCGGAATCTTGTGAGCAGTATGTCGAGATCTATAAAGCAGGCGTCCACGATGCTCCACCCGCTGGGCCACGACGGGGCGATTCCGCGACGCTGCGAGGCTAGAGCATCTGATTGATGGCTACCGCAAGGCCGGCCTTCCCGAGTGACGCGCCGACGTGACCTCGCCGATGGCCATTATCGGTCGCTGTAAAATTAGCAGCTAAACGACTGCAAAGGCCGACTTCTGCCGGTCATGACTGACAGAGATCGGTCAGCAGCGACGCTTCAGATTCACGGACCGCTTGGCCGCTTCGGCTGTGAGCGGAAGCGTCAGCCGCGCGAAACGCAGGCCCCAACGTGCGCGGACGAGCTCAATCCCGGTCGGGCGCACCGAGCGGGAAGAGCGGCCGGTATGGGCGAGCTTCATCGACGGCCCGGGCGAACGAGGGGCGTGCCAGCAGGCGCCTGCGATACGCTCGAAGCACGGGGTAGACATCGGAGATGCGGTGCGTCCAGTCGGCGTAGAAAAGCGACGGCGCCGCCGCACAGTCAGCGAGCGTGAAATCTTCACCCGCCGCCCACAGCCTGTCGGCCAGATGCCCTTCGAGCCAGGCGTACGCGCGCTCCAGCTTCTCCACTGCGGTCTCAAGGCCGTCCCGGCGCTTCGTCGCGTCGCCCGTCAGAGCCCCACTGACCGCATGCTGCACCGGGCTCATCACATGGAGGTCGAAGAAGCGATCAAGGAAGCGCACGTCCAGGGCCGCCATCGGTTCGGTTGGCAACAAACGCAAAGGCCCCCCATGCGCCAATTGCAGATACTCGATGATGATGCTCGTCTCGGCGATGCTGCGCTCGCCATCGAGCAGCACAGGGAACTTGCCCAGGGGCCACAGCCGCAGCCAGTCCGCCGAGTGCTGTGGAGTGTCCGGCCCAAGGCAGCGAAACTCGAACGGCGTATTGTTCTCGTACAGCGCGATAAGGGCTTTCTGCGTGTACGAGGAGAAAGGATGACCGTAGAGCACGAGCGACATAGCTAGACCACCTGTTTCTGAGCACTTGCCAATCGCATTCCGCTTGCAGGCGATGCGCCGATGAAGGAATGCCCAGCCTTGCTCCGGACCTTCATGTCAGCCTTAGCCTAGACGCGGATGGTTTGGAGGCAACCGAACCGTTCACGAATGACGGGCTACAGCCCCTTCGGAATGCGGTCCCCAGCCACTCCCAGATAGTGCCGTTTCCGCTGCCTACCTGGCATTGACATCGGTGAAGTGGATGGCGGCAATGGGTCGACTCAAACCGGTCTCCAACAGCGAGGCAGCCTGGATCTCCCTTGGTGGACACCACTCTTGCTGTCTACCGGCTCTCCAGGAGGCCCACTTCGGGGCGAGGTCATTTGCCAATGAACTCGCACCCGCAGGATCGGTGCTCAAAAGCACTCGATGCGGTTGCGGCCGCTGCGTTTGGCGCGGTACAGCGCCATATCGCTGCGCGAGAGTGCGGACTCGGCGGTGGCGTCATCGGCGTCGATGGCCGTAATGCCGACACTGATGGCCAGGGAGATTCGCTCGTCGCCATGCAGCAGGGGTGACTCGGCGAGTTCGTGCTGGATGCGCTGGGCGAAGGTCTTGGCCTCGTCGATATTCGCGTTGCTCAGCACCACTGCGAACTCTTCACCCCCCATCCGGCCAGCAGCATCGGTCTTGCGCAGCTGCGCACACAGGATCCTCGCGAAATGGCGCAAAGCCTGGTCGCCGACGGAGTGGCCCCAGCGGTCGTTGATTGACTTGAAATGATCCAGGTCGAACATGAGGATAGCTGCGCAATGGTCTGCGGAGCGCTGCACTCGGGCCAGTTCGGCTTCGAGCTGGTGCATGAAATGCCGGCGGTTGGACAGCTGGGTAAGGAAGTCCGTAGTGGCGAACACCTGCAGCTCGGCCTCGATCTGCTTGCGTTCGGTGATATCGGTGATGAAGCCGTGCCAGAGCACGCCACCATCCTCCAGCCCCCTGGGACGCGCATCGCCCTGGCGCCAGAGGATCCCCTGCCCCGGCAGCTGCACACGGTACTCGAGGTGCCAGGGTGTCAGGTCGCTCGCGGAGACTTCGAAGGAAGCCAGGTATCGCGGCAAGTCGTCCGGGTGGATGATTGCATGCAGCGCCTCCGCGCTTCCGGCCAGTTGCTCCGGCGTGAGTCCGTAGATGTCCCGAACCCCGGCACTGACATAGGAGAAGCGCGAGGTGCCGTCCGGCTGCCGACGGTACTGGAAGACCATGCCCGGTATCTCGTTGGTCAGGTCGGTCATCAGCTCGGCGGTCTGCTGCACCCGCTCCGACAGGGTGCGCATGGCGGTGATGTCCGTGGTCGTGCCGATCATGCGCAATGGTTTGCCGGCCCCATCGCGCTCGACGACCTTGCCGCGGCTGCAGACCCATTTGTAGCTACCGTCCCGGCAGCGGATGCGGTGTTCCACTTCGTACGCGTCGGTTCGCTGCTCGAAGTGAGCCAGGATGGTCGCTCTCACATAATCGAGGTCCGCCGGGTGGACACGGGTATAGCTCTCCTCGATGCGATTGCCGACTTCGTGCTCGGCATACCCCAGCATCGCTTTCCAACCGGTGGAGTAATGAATCTCGCCGGTCGCCACGTTGCGGTCCCAGATACCGGTACCGCTTCCGGCCATGGCGAGCGCCATGCGCCTTTCGCTTTCGCGCAACGCATCGAGTTCCCGCTGAAGGTGGGTGTGCGTCTCTTCCCGCGCAAGCATGTCAGCTGCCAATTGGGCGAGTTCGCGAAACACGTGCTGCTGGGTTGCGTCCAGTTCACGGGGTTGGTCGTGCAGCAGGCACAACATGCCCAGCAGGCCGCCATCCGGGCCCCGCAGCGGGCAACCGGCAAAAAAACGCACATGGGGAGCAGCCACTACCAGGTCGTGATCACGGAAGCGCTCGTCGCAATGGGCGTCGGGGACGACAAGGAGCACGTCGGCGCCTCCCCAGGGCTTGCCGAAGCAACCAATCCGGGATGCATTGCTGAAGGCCATGCCGTCGCATGTCCTGACCTCTTGCCGGTCTTCGATGCCAGTCGTGACCAGCACAGCCATGACGCCGAAATGGCATCTGGCCAGGCGTGCCAGACCATCGAATCGCTCATCGTTGGCGCTCTCCGGCACCTTGAGAGAGTACAAGGGCTGCATCTGGACTCTGCTTCGCCAGGACTGTAATGAGCCGCCTGGCGTTTATCGGCCATAGGAGTCTGCAGTCTACCCATAATGGCGATCTAACGTCATGACCCCCGAGAAAGTGCTGACAGCTTTGTAGGGGGATTCTCTTCAAGACGTCTCAGACACGTAGCCCGGACTTCAGTCCGGGGGCTTGGTACAGGCATTCCCAGGACTGAAGTCCGGGCTACGTTTGCAGGATCAGCGCTCAGATACCTGCAAATTACCCACAATGCCTTCCTCTTTCGCGCGGCGGCGGGTCACCAGCAGGCCGGAGCACACCACGAGGATGCTCAGCACGGCGGTGGCGAGGACTTCGATGCGGTGATCCGGACGGAACAGCATCACCACCAGCACGCTGACGATGAAGGCGATCACGCCCCAGGTCAGCCAGGGGTACAGCCACATGCGGTATTGGATCGGCTTGCCCTCGGCGATCATCCGCTTGCGCATGCGCAGTTGCGAGATGGCGATGACCAGGTACACCAGCAGGGCGATGGCGCCGGAGCTGGCCATGAGGAAGCCGAACACCTTGGCGGGCACCAGGTAGTTGGCGATCACGGTCAGGAAGGCGGCGGCGGTGGACAGCAGCACGGCGTAGATCGGGGTGCCGGTGCTGGTGGTGACGCGCGCGCAGGCCGGTGCATCGCCGCGACGGCTCAGGGAATAGAGCATGCGCGAGGCGGTGTAGAGCGAGGAGTTGAGGCAGCTGGTCACCGAGGTCAGCACGACGACGTCGATGATGGCCTTGGCATGCGGCACGCCGAGGGTGTCCAGCACTGTGACGTAGGAGCCTTCGGTGGCCAGGCGTGGATCGGTCCAGGGCACCAGGGCGACGACGATGAAGATCGAAAGGATGTAGAACAGGGTGATCCGCCAGATTACCGAGTTGGTGGCCTTGGATATCTGCTTCTCAGCCGCATCGGACTCGGCCGCGGCGATGGTCACCACTTCCGCGCCAAGGAACGAGAACATGGTGATCAGCATGGCGCTGAGTACGGCACCGAAGCCGTTGGGCATGAATCCGCCGGTGTCCCACAGTCGCGAAACGCCGCTGACGCCTGTGTTCGGCAGCAGGCCGAGGATGGCGCAGGCACCGAGGATGATGAAGCCGACGATCGCCGCCACCTTGACCAGCGCCAGCCAGAATTCGAACTCACCGTAGTTCTTCACGCTGAACAGGTTAGTGGCAGTGAGCAATAGAGTGATCACAAGCGACAGCACCCAGATATCCAGTTGCGGTACCCAGGTGTTGATGATGGTGGCGGCGATGTTGGCTTCGATGGGGATGATCAGGACCCAGAACCACCAATAAAGCCAGCCGATGGTGTAGCCGGCCCACTTGCCAATGGCTTGATCGGCGTAGGTGGAAAAGGAGCCGCTATCCGGCGAGGCGACGGCCATTTCGGCCAGCATGCGCATCACCAGGACGACCAGCGCACCGGCGAAGATGTAGGCCAGGATGGTGGCCGGACCGGCTTCGGCGATGGCGCGGCCGGAACCGACGAAGAGGCCGGCACCGATGACACCGGCGATGGACAGCATGGTGACATGCCGCGATTTCAACCCATGACTCAGGTTGTTCTTGTGAGTCTGCATGGCATTACCTTTGTTGTTGTCATGCCCGTGAGAGCAGCGTCGGCACCCGCAGGAGCCTGACGCGAAATCAAAAAAAGCCCGTCCTGCCCGGGACGGTTTCCGGGGCAGGGACGGGTTGAGCAATAGACCAGGGGTGACGCTCGGAAGCCTTAAGCCAGTTCGTCGAAGCACTCGCCAATAATGGCCAGGCCGCGCTCGAGGTCGGCGTCGCTGACAGTCAGCGGCACGAGGATCCGCAGGACGTTGTAGTAGGTGCCGCAGGACAGCAGGATCAGGCCCTTCTCGCGCGCCTTGGCGACGATCTTGCCGGTCAGCTCGGCCGCTGGCTTGGCCAGATCGCCGCCTTCGAACAGCTCGACTGCGACCATCGCGCCCAGGTTGCGAACCTCGACGATGCTGGCATGGCGCTCGCCGATCTTGCGCAGGCCAGTGGTGAGGATTTCACCCACGGACTTGGCACGGTCCAGCAGCTTTTCGTTCTCGAAGGCTTCGATCACCGCCAGGGCCGCGGCGCAGGAAACCGGGCTACCCGCGTAGGTGCCGCCCAGGCCGCCCGGGGCAACGGCGTCCATGACCTCGGCACGGCCAGCGACACCGGCCAGCGGGAAGCCACCGGCGATGGACTTGGCGAAGGTGGTCAGGTCCGGGGCTACCCCCATCTGCTCCATGGCGAAGAAGGTGCCGGTACGGCCAGCGCCGGTCTGCACTTCGTCGGCGATCAGCAGGATGCCGTGCTGGTCGCACAGGGCGCGCAGGCGGGCCATGAAGTCCTTGGGTGCGACGTTGAAGCCGCCCTCCCCTTGCACCGGCTCGAGGATGATCGCGGCGATGTCGCTGGGAGCGGCGTCGTTCTTGAAGATGCGCTCGATGCTGGCCATGGCCTCGTCGACCGAGATGCCATGCAGGGCGTTCGGGTACTGCGCGCGGTACACGCCGCCCGGCATCAGGCCCATGCCGGCGGAGTACGGCACCACTTTGCCGGTCAGCGACAGGGTGTACTGGGTGCGGCCATGGTAGGCGCCGGTAAAAGCGATCACGCCGTTACGGCCAGTGGCGGCGCGGGCGATCTTGATCGCGTTTTCCACCGCTTCGGCGCCGGTGGTGACCAGCAGGGTTTTCTTCTCGAAGTTGCCCGGCACCAGTTGGTTGATCTTCTCGGCCAAGGTCACGTAGGGCTCGTAGCCGAATACGTGGAAGCAGGTGTGGGTCAGTTTCGCCAGTTGCTCCTGCACGGCAGCCATGACGCCCGGGTGCAGGTGGCCAGTGTTGAGCACGGCGATGCCGCCAGCGAAGTCGAGGTACTCACGACCTTCGACGTCCCACACGGTGGCGTTCTCGGCGCGCTCGGCGAATACCTGGTGGATCTGGCCGACGCCACGGGGAATGGCAGCCATGCGGCGTTGTTGCAGGCTCTGGTTGGTGTTCATTTTCGCTCCAATTGACGCTTGATGAATGTCCGCCGTGATTACACGCCGATGCACAGGTATTTGATTTCCAGGTAATCCTCGATGCCGTACTTGGAGCCTTCACGGCCCAGGCCCGAAGCCTTGATGCCACCGAATGGCGCGACTTCGTTGGAGATGATCCCGGTGTTGATTCCGACGATGCCGTACTCCAGCGCTTCGCCCACGCGGAACACGCGGCCCAGGTCGCGGGCATAGAAGTAGGCGGCCAAGCCGTACTCGGTGTCGTTGGACATGGCGATCACGTCGGCCTCGTCCTTGAAGCGGAACAGCGGCGCCAGCGGGCCAAAGGTCTCTTCCTTGGCCACGGCAGCATTGTTCGGCACGTCGATCAGGATGGTCGGCTCGAAGAAGGTGCCGCCCAGGCTGTGCGGGTTGCCACCGGCGACAACCTTGGCACCTTTGCTGACCGCGTCCTGGATATGCTCCTGGACCTTGGCCACGGCCTTCTCGTCGATCAGGGGACCGGTGGTGACGCCGGCTTCCAGGCCATTGCCGATATTCAGGCGGGCGACAGCGGCCTTCAGCTTGTCGACGAAGGCGTCGTACACGCCGTCCTGGACGTACAGGCGGTTGGCGCAGACGCAGGTCTGGCCATTGTTGCGGTACTTGGAGACCAGCGCGCCTTCGACGGCGGCGTCCAGGTCAGCGTCATCGAAGACGATGAACGGTGCGTTGCCGCCCAGTTCCAGGGACACCTTCTTGATGTCCTTGGCGCATTCGGCCATCAGCTGGCGGCCGATTTCGGTGGAGCCGGTGAAGGTCAGCTTGCGTACGATCGGGTTGCTGGTCAGCTCGCCGCCGACTTCGCCAGCGCTGCCGGTGACCACGCTCAGCACGCCTTTCGGGATGCCGGCGCGCTCGGCCAGTTCGGCCAGGGCCAGGGCGGAATACGGGGTCTGCGAAGCAGGCTTGAGCACCATGGTGCAGCCGGCGGCCAGGGCCGGGCCGGCCTTGCGAGTGATCATCGCCGAGGGGAAGTTCCACGGGGTAATCGCCGCAGTGACACCGATCGGCTGCTTGATCACCATCAGGCGCTTGTCGGCCTGGTGGCCGGGGATCATGTCGCCATAGACACGCTTGGCCTCTTCACCGAACCACTCGAGGAAAGACGCCGCGTAGGCGATCTCGCCGCGGGACTCCACCAGTGGCTTGCCCTGCTCCAGGGTCATCAGGCGAGCCAGGTCTTCCTGATGCAGCATCATCAGTTCGAACCAACGGCGCAGCTTGTTGGCGCGTTCCTTGGCGGTCAGCGCACGCCAGGCCGGCAACGCACGCTCGGCGGCCTCGATGGCGCGGCGGGTTTCGACCGCGCCCATCTTCGGCACGCTGCCGATGATTTCGCCGGTAGCCGGGTTGTTGACCTTGAGGGTCTGGCCGTTATCGGCATCGACCCAGACGCCATCGATGTAGGCCTGCTGGCGGAACAGGTTGGAATCGTTGAGTTGCACGCTTGTCATCCTCATGTGTCGGGGCGGTGACGTCGGCTCAGCCGGCGGCCCGCTGGTTGTTATGAGTGGCTGGCTTTACGAAGGCAGCGCCCTGGCTGGCGATCTGCTCGCGGACCTTCTCGACGATGTAGGCGCCGATCGGGATGGCCGAGGTGGCGGCCGGTGACGGCGCGTTGCACACGTTCACGCTGCGCGCGGTGTTGACGAACAGGAAGTCGTCGATGAGCTTGCCCTCGCGGGAGACCGCCTGAGCACGCACGCCGGCCGGGTATTCGGTGAGGTCGCCCTTGGTGATGCTGGGGCAGTACTTTTGTACTTCCTTGAGATAGCCGCCCTTGAACAGGGAGTTCTTCATCTCGATCAGGCCGGGACGCAGGTTCTTCGCCAGCACCTTGAGGATGCCGGGCGAGGTCAGGGTCTCGAACATGTCGGAGAAGGAGATATCGGACTTGCGATAGCCCTCGCGCTTCATCGCCAGCACCGCATTGGGGCCGACGGTGACGGTGCCGTCGATCATCCGGGTCAGGTGCACGCCGAGGAACGGCATGGATGGGTCGGGGATCGGGTAGATCAAGTGGTTGACGATCTGGTTGTGTTTCTTCGGCAGCAGGTAGTACTCGCCACGGAAGGGACAGATGATGAACTGCGGCTCGACGCCGAGCATGCGCACGATGCGGTCGGCCATCAGCCCGGAGCACGTCACCAGGTAGCGGCCACGGAACTCATCGGTGGTGGTGCGCACCACGACTTCGTCGGCGCGCTCGTCAAGGGCGACCACTTCGGCGTTGTAGCGGATCTCGCCACCGGCGGCCTGGAACTCGCGCCCCATGGCAGCGGTGACCTCGGCATAGCTGACGATGCCGCTGGACGGCACGAAGATGCCACCCATGCCGACGATGTTCGGCTCGCGCTCACGCAGTTCGGCCGCCGACAGCCATTCACGTTTCAGACCGTTGGCCGCGGTGCGTTCCCAGAGCGCGTGCATCCGCTCCATTTCCAGCTCGTTGGTGGCCACCAGCAGCTTGCCGCACTCGTCGTAACGGATGCCGTGCTTGTCGCAGAAGGCCTTGGTCGCCTTGTTGCCTTCCAGGCAGAAGCGCGCCTTGAGGCTGCCCGGGGTGTAGTAGACGCCAGCGTGGATCACACCGCTGTTGTGGCCGGTCTGGTGACGGGCCGGGCCGGATTCCTTCTCCAGCAGGAGAATCTTCGCGTCCGGGTAGACCTGGGTCAGTTGCATGGCCGTGGACATACCCACGATGCCGCCGCCGATGATGATGAAGTCGTACACAGCCATTACCTCGCGCACTGGCGTAGCTGAAAACTGCCTGCAGGAGCGGGCTTGCTCGCGAATGTCCGTGCGCGGGACCTTCGCGAGCAAGCGCGCTCCTACAACTGTTGCGCGCGGCGAAGGACAACCCTCCGCCGCGCTCCATTGATTATTGACCGCGCTGGTACATCGGCTTCTGGAAGCTGATGTAGCCACGCTGGCGCATCAGCTCACGACGCAGGCCGTCGTGCGGGATGAAGCGGTCGCGACCGTGCAGCCAGAACAGGTTGTTGATCAGCAGGAAGCTGCCCACCGGCACCGGGATCGACAGTTTCTGCTCGCTGCCCTCGATGGATTCCGACAGGGCGTGCAGCCAGACGCCTTCCTCGAAGTTGGCCGGCTGCACGAACTGGTCGATGTAGCGCATGGTCGGGCGGCCTTCGGCGTCGATATCGAACACCGAGTGGAACACGTCCTTGGTGGTGTTCTTGCTCGGCGGCGCGGTCCAGCGCATGTCACGGCGAGCCAGCGGGTGGGTGAAGAACGCGTCCAGATCTTCCCAGTCGTCCAGGTGCAGCAGCAGGGAGTTGCCACCTTCCATGTTCTTCTCGTCGATCTTCAGCATCAGCACGTAGTCGGTGATCTGGTCGACGAAGGTACCGTCGTTGTGCAGCTCCATCACGCGGTGCGGCTGGCGCAGGTAGCTGTCGGAGTTATCGGTGTTCACCACCACGAAGCGGGCGTAGTACTGGCCACTCATGGCATCGAAGTTGGAACGACCGATCAGGTGTGCACAGGCGGTGGTGAACTTCACCATGTCCTCGGCCTGGGAAACGTCATCCAGGCCTTCAGGCTTGATCAGCATCCCGCCAGTGGAACGGCCGAGGATGGTGTTCAGCAGGACCGGGCGCAGGGTGCCTTCGCACAGGTCATCGAGAATCTGGCCAACGCGGAAGCGCAGGAAGGATTTGTACTCCAGCGCCTGGACCGGCCACTCGGCCACGGCCTTGACGAAAGCTTCGACCGTTTCGCGGGCGAAGGTCAGCTCGAGGAGGCGGGGCGACTGCTTCGAGGGTGTGACGGTGTAACCCCGGGTCTCGAGCGGCAGTGGCATCACAAGGTCCTCGATCTTCGTAAAGGCGTTCATGGCGGTGTCCTGACATTGGTGTTGGATTTCGCCGTCCAGCAATGATCTGGATCAGGCGGGCGATTCAAAAATATCGCCACTAAACAAAAATGTCTACATTTTTATCAAACGAATTCAAAACACACGTTTGTCTATTGTTTTTCGTCTATACGACGTTTGGGTATGATCCGCAAAACGCTTTGAGGAACAGGACCTTGGAAGCTCTCGCTCCCCGTCAAAACTCAGCATTCAGCGGATATGAGTGGCTCAAGCAGGACATCATCCGTGGCGTGTTCAAGCCCGGAGAGAAGCTGCTGATGAGTGCCCTGAAGGAACGCTACGACCTGGGCGTCGGCCCTCTGCGTGAGGCGCTGTCGCAACTGGTAGCCGAGCACCTGGTGGTCGCCATCAGCCAGAAGGGCTATCGCGTCGCCCCGATGTCGCTGGAAGAAATGAAGGACATCTACGATGCCCGCGCCAACCTGGAGGCGATGATCGTCAGCCTGGCCATCGAGCGTGGCGACGACGCCTGGGAGGCTTCGGTTCTGGCCAGCTCGCACACGCTGGCCAAGGTGATGGAAGTGAAGACCCGCGAGCAGCGCCTGGATATTTGGGACGAACGCCACAAGGCGTTCCACTCTGCCATCGCCTCCGGTTGCGGCTCCAAACATCTGCTGCAGGCGCGCACCTATCTGTTCGACCAGGCCGAGCGCTACCGCCACCTGTGGCTGACGCAGACGGTGTTCTCGGAACAGGCCCTGGAGCTCAAGCGCCAGGAGCATGCCTCACTGGTCGAGGCCATCCTTGCCCGTGACGCAAAGCGCGCCAGCGAGATGATGCGCAGCCACCTGATGACCCCGGTGCCGATCATTGCCGAGATCATGCAGGCGGGTGGCCTGGGTAACGCCGCGCGCTGATTGGAATGTTCTTGGGGCCGCTGCGCGGCCCTTTGCGAATGAATTCGCCCCCACAGCAAAAACTCGCCCCGAGCACAGCACCATCGGGGGAGTGAGTTCATTCACGGAGATGGCCAACGGCCTGCCCTGACCTGTACACCCAAGCGCAAAAACCCATGCGCCAAACGCAAATTCAGCTCGACCGGATTTCCTTACTGTTTCGGAGCCTCTCACTCCAACAACAAGAAAGGTACGGTCATGGCTGGTGCACTCTCGAACAACGATTCATCCCCTGAACAATCCCAAGGCGCAGTGCCGGACTCTCAGCGGCTCAGCCGTGGCTCATTGACGATGGCCTGGTGGGGCATTTGCAGTGCGATGTTCTACCTGGTGGTCGCCGCCGCCCTGGCCATGGGCTACGGCACGGTGAACGCCATCATCGGTCTGGTGCTGTCGGTGATCAGCTACGGCGTGATCAATGCGGTCATCACCCGCCACGCCATCGCCACCGGGTTGTCGGTGGCGCAGTTCTCCCAGGTGCTGTTCGGCAAGACGGGCGCGGCGCTGGCCACGCTGATCTTCAGCGCTACGGCGATCTATTACAGCGTCTTTGAAGGCTCGGTCATGGCGGTGGCGCTGCAGCACTACTTCCCCGCCATCGGCCTGCATGCAGCCTTCCTGCTGGTGGTCTGCTACAGCGTGCTGCTGATCTTCGGCAACGCCATGCGCTGGCTCGACAAGCTCAACGGCGTGCTGCTGCCCTTCTACCTGCTCGGTCTGGTGGCAGCGGTGGCAATGGCCATCGCCGAGTACGGCTACTCGCCCGCCTGGCTGGCCATGGCACCGGCAGGTGGGCCGGTCGAGCACGGCTGGTGGAACTGCTTCACCTACTTCATGGGTGTGTGGGTTCTGATGATGTACACCTGGGACTACGCCCGCTTTGGGCGCCAGGAAGACAGCAACTATCACGCCCGCTTCAACTTCGGCATGCCGTTCTATGCCGTGGCCTTCCTGCTCAACGGTCTGGTGGGCATTTTCCTCGCCGCCACCATTCCGACCGAAGGCGGCTTGAGTGAAGTCTCGGTGGTGCTGGCGATCATCAAGCTGATGGGCCTGGGCGGCCTGCTGTTCGTCTGGATCAGCCAGACGCGTATCAACACCGGCAACTTCTTCCTCGCCGCCACCAACATGCAAGCCTTCTTCGCCCACCTGGGCCTGGCGCGAGTGCCCTATGTAGTCTGGGCGCTGTTGAGCGGCGTAGTGGTCTACCTGCTGATGTTGCTCGACGTGTTCAGCTACATCCTCCAGGCGCTGGCCTACCAGAGCATCTTCATTGTCGGCTGGGTGGCGATCACCCTGGCGCACATCCTCTTCTCGCGCACCGCGCAGTACTGCCTCGACGGCTTGCCAGCCTTCCGCGCCCGCGGCCTGTTCGCCTGGTTCGTCTCGGCGTCGGTCGGTATCGCCCTGCACATCAGTGGCAATGCCGACCTGGCGACCAGCTCTGCGCCAGCAGCCTTCCTGGTGGCCTTCGTCGGCTACCTGGCGGTGCCCGTGCTGTTCCGCCGTGCCCTGCCCCAGGGCGATCTCGGCTGATATCCCCCGGCCGCCTCCGGGCGGCCCTTTACTCCGCAGCCCACAACAAGAACACCGGAGCGGTCAATGAACCTGCAACACACTCGGCTTAACTCGATTTTTGCAACCTTGCTCGCCATCGGCCTCGCCCTGCCAGCCAGCGCCGTGGAAATTACCGACAACCTCGACCTCGGCGGTGCCATCCGCGGACGCCTGGACTATGACCCGGACCGGGACCTTTCCAAGTTCAGCTTCGATACCTTCTTCCTCACGGCGGACTACCATTCCGACACCTGGATCGCCGCCGCCAAGTACCGTTTCTACGGCGATGCCTACCCGTTTGACTACACCGACAAAGTGGGCGACATCTCCTTCGCCGAGTACGCCTGGGTTGGCTACAAGTTCTCCCCTGAGCAGCAGCTGCAGGTGGGCCAGACGCCGATTCCCTTTGGCCTGCTGCCCTACTTCGGCAGCACCTTCTTCGAAAGCCTGGGCAACGTGATCGGCCTGGAAGACACCCAGAACATCGGCTTCAAGTACCTGCAACAGAGCGGCGACTGGGATCTGCAGGCGGCCTACTACCCGATCCCCGCCGAGCAGGGCGAAGGCACCAGCCGGGGCGGTCGCACCTATGGCACCAACGTGGCCACAGCCGATGATTATGTGGTCGACGGCAGCGACAACCACGAGCAGGACATCTTCGTCGGGCGCCTGGCGCGGCAATTCGAGGCCGGCGGCTGGAAATCGGAAATCGGCCTCTCGGGCCTCGCCTCGACGCTGGAGAACCAGGACACCGACCGCGACGGCCATCGTTATACCGCCGCCCTGCATTTCTCCGGCAAGCACGGCGCCTGGGGCGTACAAGCCCAGGCGGCAAGGCAGCAGATGACGCCGAAGAATCCGGGCGACGACCGCCTGGTGACCTTCGGTAGCTTCGACGGCACCTTCAACGTCGCCGCCAAGGGCAACCTCTACCTGGCCGACCTCAGCTACGACATCGCCGGGCAGTACGGCTGGCTGTCGGGTATCAAGCTCTACGCCAACTACAGCCTGTTCGACAAGGACGAGAGCGCCTTCCAGGACTCCCAACGCTTCATTGCCGGCAGCTCCTTCAGCTTCGGCCCACTGTGGATTGCCCTGGAATGGCTGCACGGCAAGAACGACCCGTACATCGGTGGCAGCAGCTACACCCAGAGCCTTGGGGCCGGCGGCAGCGACCGCTGGGAGAACCAGCTCTACAGCAACATTGGGTACTACTTCTAGCCGCCCGACCTGAGTCCGCTTGCTGGCGAAGGCGCAGGCCCATTCGCGAGCAAGCTCGCTCCTACCGACGAAAGATCAGCGTCCGCCTAGGTCTCTTGTAGGAGCCAGCTTGCTGGCGAAGGCGCTGGGCCCATTCGCGAGCAAGCTCGCTCCTACCGACGGAGGATCGGCGTCGGCCTGCGGCTCCTGTAGGAGCCAGCTTGCTGGCGAAGGTGCTGGGCCCATTCGCGAGCAAGCTCGCTCCTACCGACGGAGGATCGGCGTCGGCCTGCGGCTCCTGTAGGAGCCAGCTTGCTGGCGAAGGCGCTGGCCCCATTCGCGAGCAAGCTCGCTCCTACCGACGGAGGATCTGCGTCGGCCTGCGGCTCCTGTAGGAGCCAGCTTGCTGGCGAAGGCGCTGGACCCATTCGCGAGCAAGCTCGCTCCTACCGACGGAGGATCGGCGTCGGCCTGCGGCTCCTGTAGGAGCCAGCTTGCTGGCGAAGGCGCTGGGCCCATTCGCGAGCAAGCTCGCTCCTACATGGATTGTGCCCTGGCAATGCTTCACGCCGAGTGCGCCAAAACGCAACAAGGGGTACACCCAGCGACAATCCAGCCACCCCGCCCCAGCCGTAGCGTATACCCCACGGGCCGCGCGCAGACGGCCCTCACCCGAAACATAAAAACAAGCGTTGGTGCCCCATGAAAACAGTAGATCCCATTACCCTGGCGGTCGTGCGAGGCGCGCTGGAAACAGCGCAGCGCGAAATGACCCTGACCCTGGAGAAGACGGGCCGTTCCAGTGTCTTCAACCTCGCCCACGATTACTCCAACTCCCTGTTCGACCACCTCCCGGAGATGATCCTGCAAGGCCAGGACATCCCGATCCACCTGGGTTCGCTGATTCCCGCCATGAAGTGCGTGGCTGAGTTCTTCGGCGACGACATTGCCGAAGGCGACGTGATCTACCACAACGACCCCGCCTACAAGGGCAGCCACATCCTCGACTGCTGCATGTACAAGCCGGTGTTCTACAAGGGCGAGCTGGTGTTCTGGACTGTCTGCAAGGGCCACCTCACCGACATCGGCGGCCCGGTGCCGGCCGGCTACAACCCGGACGCCAAGGAGATCTACGCCGAAGGCCTGCGCATCCCACCGGTCAAGCTGTGGGCCAATGGCAAGCGCCGTGAAGACGTGATCAACCTGTTGCTCACCAACATGCGCGCCCGTGCCTACCAGGAAGGCGACCTCAATGCCCAGTTCGGCGCCTGCAGCGTCGGCGAACGGCACCTGCTGGATCTGCTCGACAAGTACGGCGTCGAGCAGGTCCGCGCCTGCATCGCCGAGTTGAAGAACATGGCCGACCGCCATATGCGCGCCCTGCTGCGCGACGTCCCGGATGGCCACTACAGCGGCACCGCCGTGCTCGAAGACTCCGGCCACGGCCTGGGTGAACTGGCCATCACCGCCCATGTGGAAATCCGCGGCGACCAGGCCCACGTGCGCATCGAAAGTCCACCGCAGGTGCCCTATTTCATCAACTCCTACGAGGGCAACTCGGTCTCCGGCGTCTACCTCGGGCTGATGATGTTCGCCCAGGTCGCCCCGCCCTATAACGAAGGGCTGTACCGCTGCGTCAGCGTCGACGTCGGCCCGCGCGGCACCCTGTGCAACGCCCAGGAGCCGGCGCCCCACGTCAACTGCACCACCACACCGATGGAAACCCTGGCCGACGCCGTGCGCCTGGCCCTGGAGCAGGCCTCGCCACAACGCGTCACCGCCTCCTGGGGCCACACCAGCGGCATCAACATCGCTGGCCGCGACCCGCGCAACGAGAACAGCGAGTACGTGACCATGGTCCTGGCCTCGATCATCTCCGGCGCCGGCGCCAACAAGGAAATGGATGGCTGGCACTCCCGTGGCCCGCTGTGCTGCTTCGGCGCACTGATGAGCGGCGACATCGAACTGCTCGAACACGCTTACCCGGTGGTCATCCACCGCTACAGCCTGATGACCGATAGCGGCGGCGCCGGCGAATTCCGCGGAGGCTCCGGCACACGCCTGGAGATCGAGCCCCTGGCCCACGACATGACCATGGTCGGTTTCGGCGAAGGCCGGCAGCTGCCGACGGCCGGAGCGGCCGGTGCGCGCAACGCACTGATCGAGCCCAAGCTCGGCCGGCTGATCCACTGCAAGGCCAACGGCGAGGAAACCCACTACACCCAGAACCCCATGCTCACCGTCCGTCCGGGCGAGCGGATCATCAACATCAACCCGGGTGGTGGCGGCTACGGCGACCCACTGCGTCGCCCCGTGGCCGCCGTACTGGAAGACGTGCGTAACGGCCTGGTCTCGCCCAAGGGCGCAGCCCTGGAATACGGCGTGATCCTCGACGCCGACGGTCACCTCGACGAAACCGCCACCCGCGCTGCCCGCGCCCAGTACTGATCGGAGATTCGACATGCGTAACCAATTTCGCCTGGGCATCGACGCCGGCGGCACCTTCACCGACTTCATCCTCGCCAACCGCGACGGCTCCGTGCAGCTGTTCAAGGCACCCTCCACCCCGCAGGATGGCACCCTGGCCATCCGCGCCGGCCTCGCGCAGATCGCCGACGCCACCGGCCGCACGCCGGCGGACATCATTGCCAACTGCGACCTGTGCATCAACGGCACCACGGTAGCCCTCAATGCGCTAATCGAGCGCACCGGCGTGAAGGTCGGGCTGCTCTGCACCGAAGGCCACGAAGACAGCCTGGAAATCCGTCTGGGCCACAAGGAAGAAGGCCACCGCTACGACGCCCACTACCCGCCGGCGCACATGCTGGTGCCGCGCCACCTGCGTCGCCCCATCGCCGGGCGCATCCTCAGCGACGGCTGCGAGCACAGCCCACTGGATGAGCGTGCCATTCATGACGCCATCGACTACTTCCGCGCCGAGGGCGTGGAAGCAGTCGCCATCTCCTTCGTCTGGTCGGTGCGCAACCCGAGCCATGAGAAGCGCGCCGCCGAGCTGGTGCGCGCTGCCCTGCCCGGCGTCTTCGTCTGCACCGGCAACGAAGTGTTCCCGCAAATCCGCGAATACACCCGCACCTCCACCACCGTGGTCAACGCCTACCTGAGCCCGGTGATGGGCCGCTACGTGGAGCGCATCGACGCCCTGTTCGAGGAACTTGGCGCCCAGCAGCCGGTGCGCTACTTCCAGTCCAACGGCGGTCTGGCTCCGGGCAATGTGATGCGCGACCGCGCGGTGAATGCGATCAACTCCGGTCCAGCCTCGGCACCGCAGGCAGGCCTCTCGGTGGCTCGTCCTTTCGGCATCGACAACGTGATCACCGTCGATATGGGAGGCACCTCCTTCGATATCACCCTGACCAACGCTGGCCGCACCAACTTCAGCAAGGACGTGGACTTCCTCCGCCAGCGCATCGGCGTGCCGATGATCCAGGTGGAAACCCTGGGAGCCGGCGGCGGCTCCATCGCCTACCTCGACGAGTTCGGCATGCTCCAGGTCGGTCCGCGCAGTGCGGGCTCCAAACCCGGTCCGGTGTGCTACGGCAAGGGTGGCACCGAGCCGACCGTGACCGACGCCAACCTGGCCCTTGGTTACCTGCCGGACGGTGCCCTGCTCGGCGGCACCATCCGCCTGAATCGCCAGGCGGCGCTGGACGCCATCCGACAGAAAATCGCCGATCCCCTGGGCATCAGCATCGAACGCGCGGCCTTCGGCATCACCACGCTGGTCAACCTGAACATGGTCAACGGCATCCGCCGCGTGTCCATCGAGCGCGGCCATGACCCGCGTGACTTCGCCCTGATCGGAGCCGGCGGCGCGGCGGGCATGCACGTGGTTCGCCTGGCCGAGGAGATCGGCATCCATACCGTCCTGATTCCCAAGGTCGCCTCGGGCCTGTGCGCCTTCGGCCAGATCCTCTCCGATGTCCGCTATGACCAGCTGACCACCCTGCCCATGCGCCTGGACGCCGAACACGTGGACCTGGGCCAGCTCAACCGCGCCATGGCCGACCTGCGCCAGCAAGGGCTGGCCAACTTGCGCGACGATGGTTTCGGCGACGAGACCACCAGCTGCCACTACACCCTGGAAATGCGCTACCTCGGGCAGATCCATGAATGCAGCGTGGAACTGAAGGAGCATCAACTCGACGAAGCGGGCCTTGCCGCCCTTTGCGAGTCCTTCCACTCGCTTCACAAAACCCTCTATTCCTACAGCGAAAAGGGCAGCCCGGTGGAGTTGGTGAACCTGGAGTGCTCGGTGATCGGCCATCTGCCGCGCCCGCCGCAGCCCGAGCTGCAAGGCCCGGCCAACCCGCCGGCACCGGTTCCGAACAGCCTGCGCCCCATGCTGTTCAGCGCCGATGGCGACTGGCAGTCCACCGCCGTGTTCAATGGCAACCGCCTGCTGCCCGGACAGACAGTGCAAGGCCCCTGCGTGATCGAGGAAGACACCACCAACATCGTGGTGCCACCGGGTTGGCAGGCGACTCTCGAACCGTCCGCCACCTACCGGGTGACGTGCTGCGCTTGATGCGGCCCTGAATCACGCGGATCATTGGCTGACACACAGCGCGGCAGGTTCGACCTGCCGCGCTGTCCTCACAAAAGCAATAAGCACGAGGACACGCCATGCCCCATGAATTGTCGACCGACAGCTGGTCGCAGCATGAACGACAGGTGCGCTGGGCCGAGGCGATCAGCGATACCTACTTCCCGCTGTCGCTGGAGTTCGACACAAACAAGCCCTTCGACGGCCACCTGCAGGTCTGGGATACCCCAAGCAGCCCCGTCAGCCTCTCGCGCCTGCGCTCCAGCACGCTGGGTTATTCACGCAGCAAGGCCCAGGTTGGCCAGGACAACGAGGCGTTCTACCTGGTCACTGTGCCCCGCTGTACCGATGTGCATTTCGAGCAGGACGGCCGCCAACTGAGCTGCGCGCCGGGCGGCTTCATCGTCGAACGCGGCGACGCGCCCTATCGCTTCCATTACGGTGCCGAGAACGATCTCTGGGTGCTCAAGCTGCCCGAACGGGCACTACGAGGCCACTTGCGCGGCCCCGAGCGCTACACCCGTTTCTGCTTCGGCGCCGAACGCGGCCTGGGGCGGGTTTTCATCGAGCAATTGGGGTTGTGCGCTGCCAACTTCGACGACTGCCCGTCCTCCGCCCGCCACCTGCTGCTGGAACAGACCCTGTCGACCCTGCTGCTGGTGTTGCAGCAGGACGAACGCGTGCTCAGCAGTGAAAGCTCCAACCTCAGCGCCCTGCACCTGCAACGAGTCGAGCAGTTCGTTGCGCAGAACCTCGCCGACCCGGAGCTCTCCCCGCAATCCATCGCCAGCGCCTGCGGCCTGTCATTGCGCTACCTGCACAAGCTCTTCGCCGCTACGCCCTACACCCTAGGCGAGTGGGTGCGCCAGCAACGCCTGGAAGCCGTGCATCGCCAACTGCGTGATCCGCACTGCCACCTGTCCATCGGCGAACTCGCCTACCGCTGGGGCTTCAGCGATCAGGCCCAGTTCACTCGCGCCTTCCGCCAGCAGTACGGCTGCACCGCCCGCGAAGTGCGCAACGCCAGCTCGCACTAAACAGCCCTTCAAGATGAATCCGCTCGCAGGGATGCGCACGCTGATCCGCTGGTTCCGCGCTACAGCGTCAGCGAATCGGTGGACAGCCAGCTGCTGACCCCGCTACCGATCACCGCCGGGATCAGGCAGGCCAGGTGGCTTGGGCGATATGGGGCGCTGATCGGGACTCCCTGGTGCCTCTGCATGGCACTTTCACAATGCAGGCCAACGGCCCGCCCCATCAGTCCCCCGAAGGCACAGCCTTGCGGTTCTTGGCGAATGAGTTCTCCCCTGCAAAGGACGGCCCTGTTCTCGTCCCCCCCACTACCCATGCCGAAATATCATCAAGGCATGACTAAAAATGAGTTGCCCGACAATCCGCTCTGACCCATTTTTGTCGCCCTAAATTGGGCCTTGGCGCCCTGTAAAAACCCTTGAACAAAAACAAAAGGGGATGTAGATGCGTGCAGAGTCGGGCCTGTTCAAGGGCCTCAACCCCGTGGTGACGCTCAGCTCCGTGCTGTTGGTGATCGCCTTCGTCGTAAGCTGTGCCCTGCAAGCCGAGCAGGCGGGGGAAGTCTTCAAGGCCACCTCGGACCTGATCCTTAAGGACTTCAAATGGTTCTACCTCGGCTTGGTCACGGGCGTCCTGGGCCTGCTGATCTACCTGGCGATGAGCCGCTTCGGGCACATCAAGCTCGGGCGTGACGAAGACGCGCCTGAGTTCAGTTTCGGCTCCTGGATCGCCATGCTGTTCAGCGGTGGCATGGGCATCGGCCTGATCTTCTGGTCGGTGGCCGAGCCAATGTCGCACTACGCCGACAACCCCTTCGCCCAAGGGCTGACCGACGAAGCCGCCACCACCGCCATGCGCATCACCCTGTTCCACTGGGGCCTACATCCCTGGGCAATCTTCACCATGGTCGGCCTGGCGCTGGCGTACTTCGCCTACCGCAAGGGCCTGCCGCTGACGATGCGTTCCATTCTCTACCCGCTGATAGGCGAGCGCATCCACGGCCCCCTGGGCCATGCGGTGGACATCATCGCAGCGGTGATCACCGCATTCGGCGTGTCCCTCTCCCTGGGGATGGGGGTGGTGCAGATGAACACCGGCCTCGCCCAAGTCTTCAACCTGCCGGTGAACCTGAACGTGCAAGTCGCGCTGGTGGTCATCATCAGCCTGGTCACCACCCTGTCGGTGATGGCCGGCGTATCCCGCGGCATGAAGATCCTCTCGGAATGGAACATGATCCTCTCCGTGGTGCTGGTAGTGGCGGTGCTCTGCCTGGGGCCCACCCGCTATATCCTCAACCTGATGCTGGAGAGCACCGGCGACTACGCGCAGAACATCATGCACCTGAGCTTCTGGAGCGACACGCAGAAGGACAATGGCTGGCAGAACCTGTGGACGGCCTTCTACTGGTCCTGGTGGCTGACCTGGGGCCCCTTCGTCGGCCTGTTCATCGCCCGCATCTCCAAGGGCCGGACCGTTCGCGAGCTGATTGTCGGCGCGCTGCTGGTGCCCACCGTGGTCACCATCATCTGGATGTCGGTGTTCGGTGGTTCGGCGCTGAAGGCCGAGCAGGAAGACCGCATCCAGCATGAACAGCGCGTGACCGCCGGCGAGCTGGTGGGCGAGCAGGCCAGGTTCGACGGCGGCCCGCTGCTGCTGGCCACCCAGCAGGACGCCACCTCGGCCATGTTCGTCCTGATGGACCGGATCGACGGCGGCCTGCTGGGCAAGGCCATGAGCATCCTGGTCTGCATCCTGCTTGCAACCTACTTCATCACCTCGGCGGACTCCGGTACCCAGGTGCTCTGCACCCTCAACTCCAACGGCAGCACCAACCCACCCAAGAGCATTCGCCTGCTCTGGTGCGTCCTCCAGGCTGGCATCGCCATCGCGCTGCTGCTGGCCGGCGGGCTGACGGCCATCCAGATGGCCAGCATCGCCGCCGGCCTGCCCATCGCCGCCTTCGTCCTGTTGCTGAGCTACACACTGATGTGCTGCCTGCGCCAGGAACCCATGGGCGCGCTGCCCGGCCACCCGGGAGGGCAGCGTATGCCGCTGCAGGACCCGCAGCGGGATGGCGCCAGTCCGGCCGGTCGCACCATGCCGGGCGGCAGCCTGGATGGCGCACTGAGCGCACGCAAGACCGGTTGACTCCGCCCGCCCCTCACGAAGCCGGCAGCTTAGGCTGCCGGCTTCGTGCTTTCCGAGCCCCGGACAGTGTCGGCCAGATGCTGCTCGATCAGCCACTGGCGGAACTGCCGCACGCTCTGCCGCGGGCTACCGGGCCCGGGTCGCTCCAGCAGGTAGAAGTGGCCCTCGGTGTTCAACACCAGGTCGTTCGGCCGCACCAGGGCGCCGGTAAGCAGGTGATCGTCCACCAACTGGTGCCAGGCCAGCGCCACACCCTGTCCATTGAGCGCGGACTGGATCAGCAGGCTGTAGCTGTTGATGTTGATCCGCTGCCGCGGCGCCATGGGCCCGAGCCCGAGACGGACGAGCCATTCCGGCCAGCCGATCCAGTCCCGCTGGGCCGCTTCCAGCCAGAGCCAGGTGCAGTCCGCCAGGCCATCTGCCGAAGCAAGGTGCGGGTGCCGCGCCAGATAAGCCGGACTGCACACCGGGAACACCTCTTCGGCGAACAGCGGCGTGGCCAGCATGTCCTTGGGTGGCTTGCTGCAGTAGTAGAGCGCTAGGTCGCAATCCAGGCGGGCGAAATCCCGCACCTGGTCATTGGCGACGATGCGCAGGTCGATCTCTTCGAAGCGGCTCTTGAACTCAGGGACTCTCGGCAGCAACCAGTGCGCGGCAAGCGCGGTGCTGGTGACCACAGTCACCTGCTGATCGCCGCGCCAGTGGCGGATCTCGTCCGTCGAGCGGGCCAGGTGCAGCAGGCTGTCGCGTACCGTTTCGTAGTACTGGTTGCCAGTGGGGGTGAGATGGATAGTGCGGGTATTGCGCTCGAACAACGGCTTGCCCAGGTACTCTTCCAGATGGCGCACCTGACGGCTGATAGCACCCTGGGTGACGTTCAGCTCGCTCGCGGCTTGGGTGAAGCTCAGGTGCCTGGCGGCAGCCTCGAAGCCGACCAGGCTATTCAGGGGAGGCAAGGGATGGATCTTCATGATTCAGGCCTGGGGCGATGCGTCCTCTCATAGATGGCGCGATCTTAAGGCCCTATTCCGCCCGCCGTCGCCGCGCCTGGCGGGGATAGCTATTCCCGTGTCGCTCATGGCTCTGTCAAGCGCTGGCCATTGGCCTGCAAGGGCGCACGCAACGGGTGGGTTTCTCGGCACAGCCTCTCGTTGACCGGCTGCCGGTCCTGCGGCCGCCGGTGCAGTGTCATGCGCTTGACCAGCACTCACCCAGCTGTTGCGGCAGCCGCCGATCGCCCGGCCCGGCTCAGCACCTTGAAGCTGGTGATGGCGGCAAAGGCGAAAGCCCCTTGCAACCCAATCATGGGCCAGGCGGTCCCATCTTGCAGTACGCCGAGCAGCAAGCCACTGCAGGTGGCACCGGACATCTGGGCGAAGCCCATCAGCCCCGCCGCCAGGCCGGCTCGGTGGGCGTTGGGGATCACCACTCCGGCCACCGAGGCGGGGATCAACATGCCGCCGCCCAAGGTCACCAGCACTTGCGGCAGGGAAACCCCCAGCACCGACAAACCAAGTACGGCATGTACCAGCATCGTGCCAAGCGCTCCTAAGGCGACCAGTGTCACGCCGATGCCGACGATGCGCCGCGGCCCGAGACGCATGATCTGCCGCTGGGTGAACAGAGCCCCGGCGATCAGCCCGGAAATGGTAGCGCCGAACACCAGGCCGTACTCTGCCGACGTCAGTCCGAGCAGGCCGATGTAGACTGCCGAAGATCCGGCCACCACAGCGAACATCGCGCCGTAGGTGCCGGCCAGGGCCAGGGCCAGGGCGCGGCTGGACGGGTTGTTCAGCAAGTCCAGGTAGCTGCTCAGCAGTGTCGGCAAGTGACCGGCTTTCGGGTCAAGGTTCAGGTTGCTCTCCCGGTAGACCACCAGCACCGCCAATAGCGCGCAACCGCCCACCGCCAGGGAGGCGAAGATGGGGGCGTGCCAGCCACCCCACTGGGTCAGCAGGCCACCCAGCATCGGTGAGAGGGCAATGGCGCAGAGCATACCGATCACCGTCAGCGCCAGGGCTGGCGCTGCTTGTGCCTGCCACACATCGCGTACGATCGCCCGTGCCAGGACCATCGCCGTACAAGCCCCCAGGCCCTGCAGCATGCGCCCGACAATGAAGTCAGCCATGCTGTCGGCCAGCAGCATCCAGGACGTTGCAACCAGATAAAGTATCAGTCCGCCAACCAGCACCGGTCGACGGCCGACCCGGTCGGACAGCGGTCCGAGTACCAGCTGCCCCAGGCCGAAAGCGGCAACGAAGATAGACAGAGCCGTCAGGCTGGCACCGCGCTCAGCCCCGAGTCCCTGCTCGATGCCGGCGAGCGCAGGAATGATCAGTTGGGTCGAAAGTTCGCCCAGTGCCGTGAGCACCATCAGGATCGCCAGCAGCAGGCGCGAAGCTCCGGCGCTCATGACAGATCTCCCTGACTGGATGGATAGGCATCCGCTGTCGCGGACCATCCCTCTTCGAACGCCAGTGCAATCAACTGGTGCTCGAACATTTGCCAGCTTTCGTGGCTGATCCAATCGCTCGCCTGGCACCCGACCAAGCTTTCGTCACCTCGTTGCTCGCCCACCATCTTCGATTCCCCGCAGACCGTGCCGCCAGACCGGCAGCAATTAAATTACGATCAACATATATATCCTCCTTGAAATGATATCCATAATTTTTTGAGCCCTCGCCGACGAATTGCCTGCCCCGGATGAATTGGCTAGCCGCTGTGTGTGGGGGATTCATTGGCTCTGTCTGCGTTAACGGGTGCCCGTCATCGACGGCCGGGCTGAGAACCTTGCGGGAGCAGGGGAGACGCCGAGTTCTTGCTCGCGAACCTGGCCGAGAGCCTTGTAGGAGCGAGCTTGCTCGCGAACAGGTCCGGTTCGCGAGCAAGCTCGCTCCTACGAAGAAGGTATCCCGTTGCAACACTTGTCAGGTACACGCCAAGGCCTGTGAAGCTGCCGCCTGGGAATCCGAGAGGCAGACCTCCGACCTGCCTGGCGAATGAAGTCACCCCGCAAGGAGAGGCAGCGCGACCTAAGGCTACGCGCTGCAACAACTCCCCTTCTCCTCCGGCGCTTCCTCATACCGATCGTGGTGGCGCATCCAGTCCATGATTTCCTGCTCATCACGCCCCTTGGGCAGCAGGTCCAGGTAGTTGTAGGCGCCCACCAGCATGTCCAGGCCACGCGCGTAGGTGGAATAAGTGTGGAAAATCTCACCCGCGTGGTTGCGGTAGAACACACTGAGTCCAGGCATGTCCTCGCCCGGATCCTTGCTGGTGCCGTAGTTGTAGCGGGCGGTACCGGCGGCGATGTCATCCGCCTTCACCGCTACGCCGAAGTCGTAATTGAAATCACTGCCATGGGACGACATCCATTTGAACTGCCAGCCCATCCGCCGTTTGAAGGACTGGAATTCCGGCCAGGGCGCCCGTGATACCACCAGCAGGGTCACGTCGTGATGCTTCAGGTGCTGATTGGCACTGTCGATGTGATCCGCCAGGAAGGAGCAGCCAGGGCAGCCCTCCTCCCAACCGGGGCCGAACATGAAGTGGTAGATGACCAGGGTACTGCGCCCGTCGAACAGGTCCGAGAGCGTCTCGCGCCCTTGCGGCCCTTCAAAGACGTAGGCTTTGTCGATCCGAACCCAGGGCAGTGCGCGGCGCTCGGCACTGAGTTGGTCGCGCAGTCGGGTGAACTCCTTCTCCCTGCGCAGGTGCGCTTCACGCGCCAGCACCCATTGCTCCCGGGAAACCACAGGGTGGTTGTCGATGTTCATGGTGACTCTCCTGATCCGCAGCCCAGCCTGGGGGGCTTTCACCTCCTAGTCGTCCGGGCTTGCGGCCAATCGACAACACCGTGACAGGCACTCGACCAAAGGTGGACGAGCACCTGCGACAGCCACCTAGCGCACGCGCCGCGCCTCAGCGCGCTGCACGGTCATGCTCGGGGTTTCATCGAACAGCTTGCGGTACTCGCTGGAGAAGCGGCCGAGGTGGTTGAAGCCCCAGGCCATGGCGATCACCGAGATATTGCGCTGGGAGCGATCTTCGAGGATTTCCTGGCGCACAGCCGTCAGTCGGTACTTCTTCAGGTAGGCCATGGGCGACAGGCCGAAGAACTTCTTGAACCCCTCGAACAGCTTGAAGCGCGAGATACCCGAGGCCTGCTCGATGTCTTCCAGGAAGAGTTCTTCACGGGCATGCGCATGGATGTAGTCGCGGGCGCGGACCAGGTAATACGGCAGCTTGATCTCCAGCCGTGCGCGCAACTCCTCGGAGTAGTTGTTCGGCTGGGCGAGGATCAGCCCCTTGATCAGCGCACTCTCCAGATCACGGGTGAAAAACAGCTGGCCGTAGAGGTCTCGGCTGCGCTCCAGTTCGTCGATCAGGTGGCGAGCCATACGCCACCAGGAGGCGGCGGCACCGTTGACCGCATCCATCTCCGGCTCGAAGCAGAGCGGCACATCCACGGCGCGCTGCAACAGGTCTTCCAGGGTTTGCTGCATGGCCGCCCGGGGAATGGCCACCTGCAGCTTGTGGCAGTCGCCGCCGATAGTCAGCTCCTGATGCTCATAGGGCGAGACGATCACGCCGTGATCACGATCGGAACGCAGTAGCCGGCCCGACTTGGCCAACTCCTGCTCACCGGACAACGGCAGGCTGACGCTGTAGCAATTGAGGTTGGTTTCTTCGCCAATGCCAATGACCACGTCGGTACCGTACTCGACGTAGCCGAGCGTGGTAGACATCGACCGGAGGACATTGCCGCTGTGATGAAACTGGATCCGGTTTGGCTGACTGGCTTTCAGCAGGTGCGGTCCACAGATGTCCGACATCCAGGATCGCGCTCCTGCCAGATCATAGCGATCGGCGGAGATATCACGGAAATGCAGGTCATTTTTTGTCGTCATCACGCGGCACCCATCACGGCTGTTCTGAACGTGCGCGCTCTTGCGGCGCGTCACTCTCCACGTACAGCAATGTCCATGCCAGTCCCCGGGTCGTCCGGACATTACGAAATTCGAGGATAGCACTGGCCAACTTTCCGGACAGGAATGGCCGCCCAACGGCCGGGCGACGCCCAGGAGACGCCCCTAACAGGCAATCCAGAGCGGCCTCGTGACTCACTGGGCACAGCATTGGGGCGACGCTGCCCTGCCTTGGTCAGGCAGCGGAACTCCACGATTTCGAGCCCTGCCAACCTCCCACGCCCACCGCACGACCTCAGCGACAGGTAGGTGTTACTTCCTTTGGAAACACCCACGGCGGCGCGCGCCCGGCTTTCGCAGCCAGCGGATAGGAAAACCTCATTTATCGGATAGCCCTGCCGCCCCCCTTCCTGATAGCGGCAGGCAAATCGATCCACAAGCGTTACCGCCTGCCAGGAATCCCGACAAAGGCTGTTACCTCGCAAGGTTGCACGGCGTTAGTCGCTGTCGATGAGGCCAGTTGGACGGCTCGCTCGCTATCCCCATTTTCGACCAAGACTATCCACTTGTTTTGGCCCGTCCGGCTCAAGGAGCACTTCCCCCCAGAGCGCCCCTGGCTTGCGGCCGAACTCCACCTGCCAGGCCGAATTTTACGGATCGGCTTTGCCAACTAAGCGGATAGACCGGATTACCCGTGGCTCCTTCTAATGAACCCCACTGATTCGCCCGATGTGGAAGGTGCCAACCCATGAATACTTCGAATAAAAGCGTTGCGCAGTGGAGAGAATACGTCAGCGGCTGCCTGGACTTCCGTCCTGACGAAGGCGTGTACCGCATTGCCCGTGACATGTTCACCGAGCCGGAATTGTTCGACCTGGAGATGGAACTGATCTTCGAGAAGAACTGGATCTACGCCTGCCATGAAAGCGAGATCGCCAACGCGAATGACTTCATGACCATGCGCGCCGGCCGCCAGCCGATGATCATCACCCGCGACGGCAACGGCCAGCTGCATGCCCTGATCAACGCCTGCCAACATCGCGGCGCCACCCTGACCCGCGTAGGCAAGGGCAACCAGTCCACCTTCACCTGCCCCTTCCACGCCTGGTGCTACAAGAGCGACGGCCGTCTGGTGAAGGTCAAGGCGCCAGGTGAATACCCCGAGGGCTTCGACAAGGCCACTCGCGGCCTGAAGAAAGCGCGCATCGAGAGCTACAAGGGCTTCGTCTTCATCAGCCTCGACGCCACCGGCACCGACAGCCTGGAAGACTTCCTCGGCGACGCCAAGGTGTTCTTCGACATGATGGTCGCCCAGTCGCCCACCGGCGAACTGGAAGTGCTGCCCGGCAAGTCCACCTACACCTACGACGGCAACTGGAAGCTGCAGAACGAGAACGGTCTGGACGGCTATCACGTCAGCACCGTGCACTACAACTACGTGGCCACCGTGCAGCACCGTCAGCAGGTCAACTCGGCCAAAGGCGGTGCCAGCAGCACCCTGGACTACAGCAAGCTGGGCGCCGGCGATGCCGAGACCGACGACGGCTGGTTCTCCTTCAACAACGGCCACAGTGTGCTGTTCAGCGACATGCCCAACCCCGCCGTGCGCCCCGGCTACGCCACCGTGATGCCGCGCCTGGTGGAGGAGCACGGCCAGGCCAAGGCCGAGTGGATGATGCATCGTCTGCGCAACCTGAACATCTACCCCAGCCTGTTCTTCATGGACCAGATCAGCTCGCAGCTGCGCATCGTGCGGCCGGTGGCCTGGAACAAGACCGAAATCATCAGCCAGTGCATTGGTGTGAAGGGCGAGTCGGACCAGGATCGCGAAAGCCGCATCCGCCAGTTCGAGGATTTCTTCAACGTATCCGGCATGGGCACCCCGGACGACCTGGTGGAATTCCGCGAGGCCCAGCGCGGCTTCCAGGCCCGCCTGGAGCGCTGGAGCGACATCTCCCGCGGCTATGACAAGTGGGTCACCGGCGTCACCTCGAACAGCCAGACCCTGGGCATCGCGCCGGTGCTGACCGGCACCGAATTCACCCATGAAGGCCTGTACGTGAACCAGCACGCCAACTGGCAGCGGTTCCTGCTCAAGGGCCTGGACCAGAAAGCCCTGAAACTGCAGGAGGTGCAGGCATGAACCAGCAACTGCAATACCAGATCGAACAGTACCTCTACCGCAAGTCGGCGCTGTGCGACGCCCAGGACTGGGACGCCTACCTCGACCTGTTCGACGAGCAGTGCGAATACCACCTGCCGCAGTGGGAGTCCGAGCATGAGTACACCCAGGATCCGAAGCGCGGCATGTCGCTGATCTATTACAGCAACCGCTCGGGCCTAGAGGATCGCGTGTTCCGCATCCGCACCGGCAAGGCGGCCTCGACCGTGCCGATGCCGCGCACCCTGCACCAGATCAGCAACGTGCGTATCGCGGAAATGGCCGACGGGCAGCTGGAGGTGAAGGCCAACTGGCACACGCTGTACTACCGCCTGGGCCAGAGCGAGCAGTTCTTCGGCCACGCGACCTACCACCTGAGACCCTCGGGCGAGAGCTGGAAGATCACCCGAAAGCACATGGTGCTGCTCAACGACACCATCAACTCGGTGCTCGACTTCTACCACCTCTGATCGACTGGATGTACGCGCCATGAACCACAAGGTCGCCTTCAGTTTTGCCGACGGCAAAACCCTGTTCTTCCCCGTGCAAGGCAACGAGATCCTGCTCGACGCCGCCCTGCGCAACGGCATCAACATCCCGCTGGACTGCCGCGAGGGCGTCTGCGGTACCTGCATGGGCCGCTGCGAATCCGGTCGCTACGCAATGGACTACGTGGACGAAGAGGCCTTGTCGGCCAAGGACCTGGAGCAGCGCAAGATCCTCACCTGCCAGACCCGCGTGCAGTCCGATGCGTCGTTCTACTTCGACTTCGACTCGTCGCTCTGCTCTGCAGCCAAGCCGGAGGAAGAGCGAGGCCTCGTCACCCACGTCGAGCAGGTCTCACCGACCACCGCCATCCTCCACCTGGATGCCGGTGTCGACGGTCAGCAGCTGGACTTCCTGCCGGGGCAATATGCCCGCCTGCAGGTACCGGGTACCGACGCCAAGCGCTCCTACTCATTCGCCAACCGCCCCAACGCCGCGAACAAGCTGCAGTTCCTCATTCGCCTGCTGCCGGACGGGGTGATGAGCAATTACATCCGCGAGCGCTGCAAGGTGGGTGACGAAATCCGCTTCGAGGCTCCGCTGGGCGCGTTCTACATGCGCCACATCGAGAAACCGCTGATCCTGGTGGCCGGCGGAACCGGTCTCTCGGCCTTCCTCGGCATGCTCGACCAAATCGCAGAAGGCGGCGGTTGCGGCCAGCCCGTACATCTGTTCTACGGCGTGCGCCAGGTGGCCGACCTGTGCGAACTGGAACGCATCCAGGGCTATGCCGCGCGTATTCCGGGTTTCCGCTTCATTCCGGTGATCAGCGACGAAGACCAGCAATGGGATGGCAAGCGTGGCTATGTACCCCAGCACTTCGATGCCGCCGCGCTGCGTGAAGCACCGTTCGACATGTACCTGTGCGGCCCGCCCCCCATGGTCGAGTCGGTCAAGACCTGGCTCACCGAAAACGGTATCGACAACGGTCACCTGTATTTCGAGAAGTTCACCGAAAGCAATAGCTGAAGGCCAAGGCTCATCGCCACTGTAGGAGCCAGCTTGCTGGCGAACGTCCCAACTCTTCGCGAGCAAGCTCGCTCCTACACGCTAACGCACCACGGATTCGCCAGCGAGCTGGCTCCTACGACCAACCGCTGTAGCCACAACAACAAGCCTTGCGACACCCGCTTCACCCACTGCCCACCAACAACAATCAGCAGGCCGAGTCACGCGGCACTGCGCCACCAAGGCGGTAACCATGAAAAACACCCTGAACCTTGCGATGCTCGGGGCCGCACTGGCCTCTTCCCTCCCCGCCCTGGCACAGGACCCTGTGCGCATCGGTTTCATCACCACGCTGTCGACACCCGCCGGCTACCTCGGCGAGGACGCCCGCGACGCTTTCCGCCTGGCCATGGAGCAGGAAGACGGCAAGCTCGGTGGCGTGCCGGTGGAGCTGGTGGTAGAAGACGATGGGCTGCAGCCCGCCCGCGGCAAGCAGATCATCGACCGCATGAGCCTGGACGGCATCTCGCTCTACACCGGCGTGATGTTCTCCAACGTGCTGGCCGCCGTGGTGAACGGCGCCACCAAAGGCGACAGTTTCTACATCAGCACCAACGCCGCACCGTCCAACCTCGCCGGCGCGCAGTGCAAGCCCAACTACTTCGCCGCCTCCTACCAGAACGACGTACCCCACGAGATGGCCGGCGTCGCCGCCAACGACCTGGGCTACAAGAAGATGGTCATTCTCGCCCCCAACTACCAGGCTGGTCGCGATGCGCTCGCCGGCTTCAAGCGCACCTACAAGGGTGAAGTCACCGAGATCTACACCAAGCTCAACCAGCTGGACTTTTCCGTCGAACTGGCCCGCGTACGCGCCCTGGCACCAGACGCCGTATTCCAGTTCCACCCGGGCGGCGCCGGCATCAACTTCGCCAAACAATACGGCAGCGCGGGCCTCGGCAAGAGCATCCCGATGGTGGTGCCGATCTTCTCCATGGATGAGCGCATGCTCAGCGCCACCGGTAACGTGGCCGAAGGCGTGAACGTGGTCAGCGGCTGGAACCCCAAGGCCGACGCTCCGGCCAACCAGGCCTTCATCAAGGCCTTTACCGAGAAGTACAACCGCGCGCCCACCGTCTACGCCGCCCAGGGCTACGACACCGCACGGCTGATCGGCTCGGCGCTCAAGGCCACCAACGGCAACCTCAAGGATGCGGACGCCTTCCGCGCAGCCCTGCGCGAGGCGCGCTTCGACTCGGTACGTGGTGACTTCCGCTTCGGCAGCAACCAGCACGCGGTGATTGACTGGCACCTGCTCAAGGTCCAGGCCGGCGCCGACGGCAAGCTCACCGAAGTCCCGGTGAAGACCATCGCCAAGGCCCAGGTGGACAGCTACGCCGCCCAGTGCGCGCTGTAACCCTCCGCTGATGTCCCCTCGCCTGCCGCCCCCCTCCGGCGGCGGGCCCCGCGTAGGACCTTTGCCATGCTGTTGCTCGAACAACTTCTCAATGGCCTGCAATACAGCGCCTTGCTGTTTCTGCTTGCCTCCGGCCTGACGCTGATCTTCGGCATCATGGGCGTCATCAACCTGGCCCACGGCGCCTTCTACATGGTCGGTGCCTTCTGTGCGGCCTACACCGCGATTGCTACGGGCTCCTTCTGGCTCGGCGGCCTGGCCGCGCTGGCCGGCGCCGCGCTCTATGGGCTGGTGATCGAAACCGGCATCATCCGCCGTCTCTACAACCGCGACCACCTGGACCAGGTGCTGGCCACACTCGCCGTGGTGTTTTTCACCAACGAACTGGTCACCCTGGTGTTCGGCCGCAGCCCGCCGGCCATGCCGACGCCCGACTGGTACAACGCCTTCGTCGAGGTACTGCCAGGGCTGATGTACCCGGTCAGCCGCCTGCTGTTCATCGCCGCCGGCCTGCTGGTCGCCCTCGGCATGTGGCTGCTGATCAACCACACCCGCCTGGGGATGCTGATCCGCGCGGGGGCCGACGATCACGAGATGGTGGGTGCCCTTGGCGTGAACATCTCGCGCCTCTACACCCTGGTGTTCGTCTTCGGCTGCGTGCTCTGCGGCCTCGCCGGCTTCATGGCCGCCCCACTGCTGTCGGTGGAGATCGGCATGGGCGAGAAAGTACTGATCACCACCTTCGTGGTGATTGTCGTCGGCGGCGTCGGCTCGGTCCGCGGCGCGCTGGTCGGCGCCCTGTTGATCGGCATGGTCGACAGCCTGGGCCGCGCCTATATCCCGCCGCTGCTCGACCAACTGCTGCCCGCCGAGGTCAGTGGCGCCCTGAGCGCCGGACTGATTTCCGCGAGCGCCTACATCGTCATGGCCCTGGTGCTGCTGGTGTGTCCGCGCGGCTTGCTGCCGGCGCGTGCCTGAGGAGAATCCCATGTCCCGTCGACTGCTTATCGACCTGGCCTGCCTGGCCACCTTCGCGCTGCTGCCACTGCTGGCGGCACTGCTGGATGAACCCTTCCTGGTCAGCCTGTTCACCCGCCTGGCCATCTATGGCATGGCCGCCGCCAGCCTGGACCTGCTGATCGGCTATGGCGCCATGGTCAGTTTCGGCCACGCGGCCTTCTTCGGCCTCGGCGGCTACGTGGTCGGCATCATCGCCTTCCACACCTCGCAGATGATGCCGCTGTGGGGCTGGGAGGGCAGCAACAGCGCCTTGCTGGTCTGGCCGCTGGCGTTGCTGCTGTGCGCCCTGCTTGGCCTGGTCATGGGCTACCTGTCGCTGCGCACCAGCGGCGTGCAGTTCATCATGATCACCCTGGCGTTCAGCCAGATGCTCTATTTCATCCTCGGATCCCTGTCCCTCTACGGCGGCGACGACGGCATCCTGATGAACGAGCGCAACAGCCTGCCAGGTCTGGATATGAACAACCCGACGCAGTTCTACTACCTGTGCGTGGGCCTGCTGGTGGCCTGGCTGCTGTTCTGCCGCCGACTGGTGGCCTCGCGCTTCGGCTTCGTCCTGCGCGGGCTCAAGCAGAGCGAGCGACGCACCGTCAGCCTGGGCCTCAAGCCTTTGCGCTACCGCCTCACCGCCTTCGTCATCGCCGGCCTCGGCGCTGGCCTGGCCGGTGTGCTCTGGGCCAACTACGCGCTGTTCGTCAGCCCCGACATGGGTGCCTGGCAGAAATCCGGCGAGCTGATGGCCATGGTCATCCTCGGCGGCGTCGGCACTCTGCTCGGCCCGGTGCTGGGCGCAGCCGTCTACCTCGGCCTGGAGCAACTGCTGAGCCTGTGGACCGAGCACTGGATGCTGATCTTCGGCCCGCTGCTGCTGGCCGTGGTGCTGTTCGGCCGCAAGGGCGTCTACGGCTTCCTGCTGGCTGGCGCCAAGCCGCGCAAACCGGCCACCAAGGCCGCCTCGGTCGCCACCACCCGCGAGGTGCACCCATGAGCGCACAACTGTCGATCCGCGGCCTGGAGAAGGCCTTCGGCGCAGTGAAAGCCACCAACGGCGCCAACCTGGAACTGGCTGCCGGCGAGCTGCACGCCATCATCGGCCCCAACGGCGCCGGCAAGTCCACGCTGATCTCGCAGATCGCCGGGGAAATCCGCCCGGACAAGGGGCAGATCCTCTTCGCCGGGCAGGACATCACCGACATCCCCGCCCACGAGCGGCCGCGCCTGGGCCTGGCCCGCTCCTTCCAGGTCAGCCAGCTGTACCCGGATTTCAGCCTGCTGGAGAACCTCGCCCTGGCCATCGCCGCCCGCGAGGGCCGGACCTTTGGTATGTGGAACCCGCTCAGCCGCGACCAACGCCTGATGCAGCCGGCACGCGGCTATCTGCAGCGGGTCGGCCTCGGCCACCGTGCCGAAGACCTGGTGAGCGAGCTGTCCCACGGCGAACGCCGTCAGTTGGAACTGGCCTTGGCGCTGGCCCAGGAAGCCTCGGTGCTGCTGCTCGACGAACCCATGGCCGGCATGGGTGCGGAGGAGTCCGCGCGCATGACCGAACTGCTGCAGGAGCTCAAGGGCCGCTACGCGATCCTGCTGGTGGAGCATGACATGGATGCAGTGTTCGCCCTGGCCGACCGCATCACCGTGCTCGTCTACGGCCAGACCATCCTCACCGGCACGGTCGATGAGGTCCGCAACAATGCGCAGGTCCGCGCCGCCTATCTGGGGGAAGAACATGCTTGAAGTCAGTGGATTGCAGGCCGGTTACGGCCTGAGCCAGGTGCTGTTCGACATGCACCTGAGGATCGAACAGGGCCAGGTGGTATCGCTGATCGGCCGCAACGGCATGGGCAAGACGACCACGGTCAAATCCATCATGGGCCTGCTCAAACCCAACGCCGGCAGCATCCGCATCCATGGCCAGGAAATGCGCGGTGCCACTCCCTACCGCATCGCCCAGGCCGGCCTAGGCCTGGTGCCTGAAGGCCGCCGCGCGTTCGGCACCCTCAGCGTGCGCGAGAACCTGCTGGCCACGGCCAGCCGAGGCAACGCCGGCAAGTGGGACCTGGCGCGCATCTACCAGCTGTTCCCACGCTTGGAAGAGCGCCAGGACCAGCTGTCCAGGACCCTCTCCGGTGGCGAGCAGCAGATGCTGGTGGTCGGCCGCGCGCTGATGACCAACCCGCAGTTGCTGATCCTCGACGAGGCCACCGAAGGCCTGGCGCCGATCATCCGCGAGACCATCTGGAACTGTCTGGCCACCCTCAAGGCCGAGGGCGAGACCATTCTGGTGATCGACAAGAACCTCAAGGAAATGGCGCGCGTGGTGGACCGCCACCACATCATCGAGAAAGGCCGCCAGGTCTGGCAGGGCACGCCGGACGAACTGGCCGCGGAACCTGCGCTGTCGCACCGCTACCTGGGCGTCTGACCGCCGCCCGTTCCGCCCGACCCGGGGAGGAAGCGGGCCGGGCGGCCCACCGTCCCGTCACTGACCATTGCCACCGGCCACGCGTCCGGCGGCGGGCCTGCGGCTGGGCGTTCATCTCAAAACCAGAAAAAGAAGAGCCTTGCGATGACGTACAACACCCGACTGTTCCCGCTCATGCTGTGCACCACCCTTCCCCTGTCCGCCGTCGCGGCCGAGGGTGGGTTCTTCGAAGACTCCAGCGCGACCCTGCAGGCGCGCAATTACTACTTCAGCCGCGATTACTCGGACATCGTCGGCCCCAGCAAGCAGTCCAAGGCCGAGGAGTGGGGCCAAGGCTTCATCCTCAATTTCAAGTCCGGCTACACGCCGGGCACCATCGGCCTTGGCGTCGATGCCATCGGCATGCTCGGCCTGAAACTCGACAGCAGCCCCGACCGGGTCAACACCGGCCTGCTGCCCGTGCAGGACGACGGCCGTGCCGCCGATGACTACAGTCGTGTGGGCGCCGCCGTGAAGGCGCGGTTGTCGAAGACCGAGCTGAAGGTCGGCGAACTGCAACCCAACCTGCCGGTGCTGAGTTTCAGCGACATCCGCCTGCTGCCACCCACCTACCAGGGCGCCAGCGTCATCTCCAATGAAATCGCAGGGCTGACCCTGCAAGCAGGCCACCTGGTCTCCACCAGCCTGCGCAACGAGGCCGGCGACGACAAGATGCAGGCCATCGTCGGTTACCAGCCCCAGCGCCAGGGCACCAGCGATGCCTTCAACTACGCCGGCGCGGATTACGCCTTCAACGCCAACCGCACCACGGTCGGTGCCTGGTACGCACAACTGGAGGACATCTACAACCAGCGCCTGATCAGCCTCAAGCACAGCGAAGCCGTCGGCGACTGGGTGCTGGGTGCCAACCTCGGCTTCTACGACTCGGCCGAAGACGGCAAGCAGCTGATCGGCGAACTGGACAACCAGGCCTTCTACTCGCTGTTCTCGGCCAAGCGCGGCGGGCACACCTTCTTCGTCGGTTACCAGGGCATGTTCGGCGGCCAGGGCTTCCCGCGGGTGTTCGCCAACGTCACCCCGCTGGGTAACGAAGTGCCCACCTACGAGTTCGCCTCGGCCGACGAGCGCTCCTGGCAGGTCCGCCACGACTATGACTTCGCCGCCTTCGGTCTCCCCGGCCTGACCACCACCCTGCGCTATATCACGGGCGACAACGTCGACACCGGCAAAGGCTTCGAAGGCCAGGACTGGGAGCGCGACCTGGACATCGGCTACGTGTTCCAGAGCGGTGCCCTCAAAGGGCTGGGCGTGCGCGTGCGTAACGTCACTGCGCGCTCCAACTACCGCACCGACATCAACGAAAACCGCCTGATCCTCAATTACACATTGGCACTGTTCTAGGACCGCGTGCCGCCGCCCGGCCACGGCACGGCCTGCTCCACCCGTGGGGTCGAACGAATTCGCCCCCACGGGTGTCCCGCCCATAGTCCCTGCCCGACAAGGAAATCCCCATGCCCCGAAAACCCCTGGCTGCCTTTATGCTCTGCCTCGGCGGCCTGTTCATGCTCGCCGCCTGGCTGCTGGCCAGCCCCTGGCCGCTGGCGCTGGCCATCGCCTGCACCTCCTGCGGAGGGCTGCTCTACCACCGCCTCCCCGCCCAGGTAATCGAGATACCGGTTATCCAGCCAGCCCCGGAGGCGCTACCCGCACCACCACCCCCTGTGGATCTCCCCGTGGCGCAGGCGCTCGCCCTGCCCCTCGAACAACTCCTCTCCCGTCTGGCCGAACTCAGCGGCGCTATCGCCGACAGCGAGGCGGACATGCAGCAGGCCAACACACTGGCCCGCCAGGCCGGTGAGAGCCTCAAGCTCTCCACCCAGAGCATCGAGGACTCGAAGACCTCGATCAGCGAGCTCGCTGACTACATGGGCCACATCACCGAGGTGTTCAATGACCTGAGCGACCAGTCGCAGCGCATCGGCTCCATCGTCGGCAGCATCCAGGAGATTGCCAAGCAGACCAACCTGCTGGCCCTCAATGCGGCCATCGAGGCTGCACGTGCCGGTGAACAAGGTCGCGGATTTGCCGTGGTGGCTGATGAGGTACGCCAGCTGGCGCGTCGCGCGAATGAGGCCAGCGAACAGATCCGGCAGATCGTCGGCGGCCTTCAGACAGCATCAGAAGATGCGCGCACCGGACTGCGGCAGGTAGACGGCTCGACGCGGGCCGGCCTGGACAAGTCCGACCTGGCGCTGCAGGCGTTGGTTGAAATGAAGACCGTCGCAACCGCGCGTTACGAGATCGTCCAGCGCATTATGCTGCGCCTCGATGAGAAGCAGCGGATCACCGGGCAGTTGAGGGAGCTGCTGGACTGAATCGACGATGCCCGCGGCACCTGACTTTGCCAAGGGGCTGCTTTTACTGTGGGGGGCGAATTCATTGGCTCTGTCGGCGTTAGCTGTTGCTAGCCATCGACGGTCGGGCTGAGAGCCCTGTAGGAGCGAGGGGGACGCCGAGCTCTTGCTCGCGAAATGCGCCCGTTCGCCAGCAAGCTGGCTCCTACCAGGGAGCCAGCCAGTGACAACACTTAACTGGGACAGAGCCAATTCATTCGCCAAGGGCAGCGCAGCTGGCCCCCACGAGGCCGGATGGCAGACCTGCGGCCTGCTCAGCGATTGAAATCGCCCCCACAGCAAATCCCGCCACTTACAACCCCATCAGCTCGATTGCCGCCTGGTACAGCGGCGTACCCGCCTGCCCCAGCTCCAGCACCACATCGAAGTGATTCTTGCCCGGCGTCGCGACGAGATGGCCGGGCAGCCCCTGGCTGGTCCAGGCAGCCAGGTACTCCTCCGACTGCCGGGCAAACTCCTCGGTCTCCAGCGCACCGTAGCTCACCACCAGCTCACCGCCTTCGGCAGGCAACTGGAAGGCCGGGCTGTTACGGATCGCCGCGGCTTCGTCGAGGTTCATCCAGCCATTGATATGGGTCAGCAGCAGCGGCCGCAGATCGAACAGGCCGCTGATGGGCAGCGCCCCCCGCAGCACCGTCGCCGGTACGCCGTATTCAGTCTGCCAGCCGCCGGCCAGCAACATACCCGCCAGGTGTCCGCCCGCAGAGCTGCCGCTGGCGTAGAGGTGCTGCGGATCGCCGCCGAACTCACCGATGTGCAGGTAGAGCCAGGCGAGTGCCCGACGGGCCTGGTCGACGATATGGTCCAGCGTCACTGTCGGCGCCAGGTCGTAGTCCAGCACCACCACGCAGGCTCCCGCCGCCGTCAGCGCCGGCGCCATGAAAGCGGAGTCGGCCTTGGACAGGGCACGCCAGTAACCACCATGGATGAACAGCAGCACCGGCGCGTCGGGGCGGCTGGCGGGGAAGATATCCAGCCGCTCACCGGCTCCCGGCCCATAGGCCACATCCTTGAAGCAGGGCAGGCTGGCGTGGGCCGCGTCACTGAGCGCACGGTACTGGCGCGGATACTGGTCGAAGTCATCGACACTGGCGCGGGCGTTGTATTGAACGTCGAAGTAGGCGGCCAGATCGGCTAGGGTGGTCGGGGCGGTCATGGAATGCTCCTGGTTAGGTCCAACCGATTAGGCGGCAGCCAGCGAATGTCCGAAATCCTGATAGTTGGGGATGGCTATCCAGCTAGTTCGTGTGGAAGGGCCTGCGGGGGACGGCCACTGTAGGGGCAAATTCATTCGCAACGGCGTGTCACTTCAAGTCCCTGCATGGCCCACTTTCCCTCATCCGAACGCGGCCCGACCCTGCCCCTCTCCCGGTGGGAGGGGTGACTCTCGCTGGAAAACTTGAAGCAACCCATCCTGCACGGACAGCCCCCTCTCCCCTGGGGAGAGGGTTGGGGTGAGGGAAGCCCGCCCGAACACTAATCCCGCCCACAAAAAAGCCGACCCGAAGGCCGGCTCAAGGAGCAGACGGGGGAACCAGCCTCCCCCGTCGGTCAACTCAACTCAATTGCTCAGGGCGCGAACGCGGTCGCGGATCGCTTCCTGCTCTGGCGTCAGGGCCGGCGCAAGCTGGAAGTTGAAGTCGATTTCCGCGAAGCGGCCTTCCACGCCACGGGCCTTGGCTGCGGCAGCGTCGTCGACGAAGCGAATGTCACCGACCAGGCCATCGCGGGTGGCGTAGGCGAAGTCGTCCCACAGGTACTCGTCACCCGACAGGTTGATCTGGGTGGTCAGGTGACGGTAGCCCGGTGCGGAGATGAAGAAGTGGATGTGCGCAGGGCGGTTGCCGTGGCGGCCGAGCAGGTTCAGCAGCTCCTGGGTCGGGCCATCCGGCGGGCAGCCGTAGCCGGACGGCACGATGCTGCGAGCGCGGTAGCGGCCTTCGGCGTCGGTGACGATGCGGCGGCGCAGGTTGAACTCGGACTGGGTGGTGTCGAAGTAGGAATAGGTGCCATTGGTGTTGGCGTGCCACAGGTCGACCACGGCGCCGGCTACCGGCTTGCCGTCAACGTCGACCACCTGGCCCTGGAGGAACATTACGGTGCCCGGATCGGTACCGTCGTCCATGCGGGTTTCGCCTTCCGACATCGGGGCGCCGGCCACGTAGAGCGGGCCTTCGATGGTGCGCGGAGTGCCGCCGGTCAGGCCGGCCTGCTCGTCCTGGGCGTCCAGCAGCAGGTCGAGGTAGTGCTCCAGGCCCAGGCCAGCGACCAGCAGGCCAGCTTCCTGGCGAGCGCCGAGGCGGTTGAGGTAGTCAACGGCCTTCCAGAACTCTTCGGTGGTGACTTCGAGGTCTTCGATGATCTTCACGGTGTCGATCAGGATGCGGTTCACCAGCTTCTTCATGCGCTGGCTGCCCAGATCGTTGTTGAAGCCGCTGGCTTCCTGGAAGAACTTCTGAACGTTTTCGGTGTTGGACAGTTTGATAGTCATCTTTGGGTCCTCATCTTGTTGTTATCGGTGGCGAGACGATCAACGATCGTCTTCGTGAATCGACGACGGATGGCGGCAGAGACCGTCGACCTCGATATCCATGTACGGAAACAGCGGCAGTTGCATGAGGGTATCGTGCAGCTCCTCGACACTGGCCAGGTCGAACACGCTGTAGTTGGCGTAATGCCCGGCAATGCGCCACAGGTGGCGCCACTTGCCCTCGCGCTGCAGGCGCTGAGCCAGTTCCTTCTCGTCGGCCTTGAGTCTGGCCGCCTTCGCGGGGTCCATGTCGACCGGAAGCTTCACGGTCATCTTCACGTGGAACAGCATGGTTTGCTCTCCTCCTCAGGCAGTTGTCACTTGCGACGGAAATGCGCCAGGCGCTCTTCATCCAGCTCCAGGCCAAGGCCAGGAAGCGCGGGAACGTGCAGCTGGAAATCGTGGTATTGCAGCGGATTGCTGACGATCTCTTCAGTCAGCAACAGCGGGCCGAACAGTTCGGTATCCCAGGCCAGCTTGTTCAGCGTGATGAACGCATGGGCCGATGCCAGGGTGCCGACGCTGCCTTCCAGCATGGTGCCACCGTAGAGGCCGATGCCGGCCGCTTCAGCAATCGAGGCGGTGCGCAGCACGGCGCGCGGGCCACCATTCTTGGCAATCTTCAGGGCGAACACCGGGGCCGCGCCGTCGCGAGCCAGGTTGAAGGCGTCTTCGACGCATTCGATGGACTCGTCGGCCATGATAGGTGCCGGACTGCGCAGGTTGAGGCGCACCTGGCCAGCGCGGTTGTTGCGCGAGATGGGTTGCTCGATCAGGTCGATGCCGTTATCGCCGAGGATCTGGCAGGCACGTATGGCCACGCCTTCGTCCCAGGCCTGGTTGACGTCGACGCGTACGCTGGCACGGTCACCCAAGGCCTTCTTGATGGCAATGACGTGGGCCAGGTCCTTGCTCACCTCGCCGGCGCCGATCTTCAGCTTGAAGATGCGATGGCGACGGATTTCGAGCATGTGTTCGGCTTCGGCGATGTCCTTGACGGTATCGCCGCTGGCCAGGGTCCAGGCCACCTCCAGGCTGTCACGCACGCGGCCACCGAGCAGTTCGCTGACCGGCAGGCCCAGGCGCTTGCCTTGGGCGTCCAGCAACGCGGTTTCCACTGCGGAGCGGGCGAAGGTGTTGCCCTTGATCACGCGATCCAGGCGCTGCATCGCCGCATTGATGTTGCAGGCATCCTGGCCAACCAGTAGCGGTGCGAAATGGCGATCCAGGTTGGTCTTGATGCTGTCCGGGCTTTCGTTGCCATAGGACAGGCCGCCGATGGTGGTCGCCTCACCGATCCCCTCGATGCCATCGGCACAGCGGATGCGCAGGATCACCAGGGTCTGGTTCTGCATGGTGTGCATCGCCAGCTTGTGCGGGCGGATGGTCGGCAAGTCGACGATGATCGCCTCGAGCGACTCGATCGCGGTGTGGATCATTTCAATACCCATCAGGTTGTTTTCCTCTGGTGCTTGATATTGATCACCTCGCCCAACGGAATCCAATATAGAGTTTGTCTAGTTCGATACCTTCCAGGTATTGAAAGAAACGAACCGAAACCGCCCCGGAGGCCCCATGGAGCTTCGCCACCTGCGCTATTTCCAGGTGCTCGCCGAGACCCTCAATTTCACCCGCGCCGCCGAGCGCCTGCATATTGCCCAGCCACCGCTGAGCCGGCAGATCCAACAGCTCGAGGACGAATTGGGCGTCGCCCTGCTGGATCGTGGCCGGCCACTGCGCCTGACCGAAGCCGGGCGTTTTTTCCACGAGCACTCAAGCACCCTGCTCGAGCAGTTGGCGAAGGTTTGTGACAATACCCGCCGCATTGGTTCCGGCGAAAAAGCCTGGCTGGGCATCGGTTTTGCCCCCTCGACGCTCTACGGTGTACTGCCGGACCTGATCCGCCGACTGCGCAGGGATGCGGGCCTGGAACTGGGCTTGTCGGAGATGACCACCCTGCAACAGGTAGAAGCGCTGAAGGCGGGCCGCATCGACATCGGCTTCGGCCGCATCCGCATCGACGACGCGGCGATCCAGCAGGCAGTGCTTACCCTCGACCCGCTAGTGGCCGCCCTGCCCGCCGGGCATCCATTGCTACCGGGTCCGGTGAGCCTGACCGACCTGGCCAACGAACCCTTCGTGCTCTACCCCGGCAACCCACGGCCGAGCTATGCCGACCACGTGATCGCGCTGTTCGCCGCCTATGGCCTGCAGATCGAGGTGGCGCAGTGGACCAACGAACTGCAGACCGCCATCGGCCTGGTCGCCGCCGGCATCGGCATCACCCTGGTGCCGGCCTCGGTGCAAGTGCTGCATCGCTCCGATATCGACTACGCGCCGCTGCAGGAAAGCCAGGCCACCTCGCCCATCGTCATCAGCCGCCGTGTTGGCGAACCCGCGCCGGCGCTCAAGCATTGCCTGGCGCTGGTCGAGGAGCTGTCGAAGGGGCGGAGCAACTAGCCTCGGTACAGCGGCTCTTGTGGCGGCAAATTCATTCGCGAGCAGGCCAACGGCCTGCCCTGCCCATCTCCTACTGGGGCCGCTGCGCGACCCTTGACGAATGAGTTCGCATCACCGAGATCAAAGCCGGCCGTCAGAACTTGAAGGTGTACGAGGTGATCAGGCGGTTCTCCTGGTAGTCCGGCCCTGATGCGCCGCCGTTTCCGTAGCGGGTCTTCACGTCGATGTTGCGCCACTCGAAACCGACGCCCTTGAACGCCCCGCTCTGCACCACGTAGTTGACGACGATGTTGCGCTCGCTCTCGACGTTCTGGTCCAGGGCGTTGTTGCCGCGATCGATGCCTGTGCCGCGCAGGTAGCGGGTCATGAAGCGCAGACCGGGCACGCCGAGGGCGGCAAAGTCGTAGTCGTAGCGCAGCTGCCATGAGCTTTCGTTGGGTTTGACGAAGGCCACGGTCGACCAGTTCACCAGGTAGGGTTGCGGCGCATAGCCGTTCAGCGTCGGGAAGGCGCTTTCGCCCAGCATGCGCTGGTAGGCGACGCCCACGGCATGGGGCCCCTTGCGCAGGGTGGTCATGACGCCGTAGGAGCGGTTGTCGATGTCCCCGTACAGTGCCTTGCCGTCCTCGCTGTTATCGAAATAGCGCAAGTCGGTCTTCAGGCCGAAGCCGTTGCCGAGGTTTGCGTTGTGGGTCAGACCGGCATAGTGCTGCTGGTAGATGTCTTCCAGCTGGCCGTAGAAGTAGCTGGCCGAAAGCGCCGGATTGAACGCATAGGTGGCGCCGCCGAAGTTCAGGCCATCGCTGCGGCGCTGGATATCCGGGCCGTTGAACAGGTACATCTTCTCGCGGTTGGAGGATTCTCGGCTGCTGATCTCGGTGAAGCGGCCGGCGGTGAGGGTCAGGTTGTCCACCTCGCGTGACTCCAGCAGGAAGCCGTGGAAGGTGGTGATCAGCTGGCGGGAGTCGTCGTAGAAGGCTACCGGCAGCATCGGACGGTGCTCGCCGACCTTAAGCTCGGTCCTGGAATAACGCACTTTGCCGGTCAGCGCGGTGCGGCCGTAATCGCGGACCTGCTCACCCTTGCTGTCGTCGTAGGGAATGATGGTGTCCGGGCCACGACCACCGCCGCCATCGAGGCGATAGGCATATTGCCCGGAAATATCCAGGCCGAACTGGACAATGCCTTCGGTATATCCGGAGATGGCGCGAAAGTCGAAACCCTGGGTCCAACTTCCAATCCGCGACTTGGGTGCATCGTCCTGCTTGAAGTCGCGATCAATATAGAAATTGCGCAGTCCAAGACTGACTTGTCGATCTTTGACAAAGTCCGCCAGAGCGGAAACCGGCACGAATATTCCAATCAGGCTCGCAGCAGCAACACCGCGAGCCAGCCAGCTTTTCTGAAACATGACATGTTCCTTTCTTACACGTGCAAGGCACATAAGGTGGGAGCAGATTAATTCGCAAAGGCAAAACTTCGGCAGTTAATCCGCAGTGTTGTTTTTATGACCACTTACTGCAAAAAGGCGCAAATCAACCCGCTACCCGAACAAGTAACGGGCACCCTCGTTTTATTGTTTTGGTAGAACTTATTGCTGAAACTCAGCGTTATCTCCTGTAGGAGCGAGCTTGCTCGCGAAAGACCGCGCAAAGGCCATTCGCCAGCAAGCTGGCTCCTACAAGACATCCGCCGCCCCTCACCCCGATCGCAGGAGCGAGCAACCGTGCGGCCCTGGCATCAGCAGGACGCGCGCGAGGCGTCGCCCAGGCGGTGGTAGGCGCGGTTGAAATACACCAGGCCCTCCTGGCTCTTGCCGTGGCGGATGCCCAGCACTTCGCAATAGAAGATGGTGTGGGAACCCACTTCGTGGGCCTGGGCTATGCGGCAGTCGAAGCTGACCAGCGCCTCGTCAAGCAGCGGTGCACCGCTCTCCAGGGTGTTCCACCTGGCCTGTGCGAAGCGCTGGTCGGAGTCCAGTTCGCGGTTGGCAAATACGGCGGAGATATCCTTGAGTTCGGCGGTCAGCACGTTCACGCCGAGCACGCCATTGCTCTTGAAGTGGCCGTTGGAAAAGGACGAACGATTCATGCACACCAGCAAGGTCGGTGGCTGGTCGGTGACGCTGCACACCGCCGAGGCGGTGAAGCCGAAGCGCCCGGCGGCACCGTCGGTGGTGATGACCGAAACCGCCCCGCCGAGCAGGGCCATCGCATTACGGAATCCAGTGGTATCGACCATGGTCTTGCCTCCTTTGAAAAGGCGCTTAGATATCCAGCACGAGTTTTTTCGACTTGGCCCGCGAGCAACACACCAGGATCTGGTCGTTGGCGGCTTTTTCGTCATCGGTCAGGTACACGTCGCGGTGGTCCGGCTCGCCTTCGAGCACGTCGCACAGGCAGGTGCCGCAAACCCCCTGCTCGCAGGAAATCTCGACCTTGATGCCGACCCCGGCCAGGGCATCGACGATGGTCTGGCCCTCGGCCACCTGCACCGTCTTGCCGCTGCGCGAGGCCACTACTTCAAAGCCGCTGCCGCTGGCATCCAGCTCCACCTGAAAGTACTCGCGGTGGATGTTGTCCTCGGCGTAGCCAGCCTTGCGTGCTTCACTGATCACCCAATCCATGAAGCCAGCCGGGCCGCAGACGTAGACATGTGCGCCCGCCTCAGGGCGACCCAGCACGGCGGGAAGGTCGAGCTTCTGGGCATCGGCCTCGTCGTCGAAGTGGGTGTGCACGCAGGCGGCGAAGTCGGCTTCGCCCAACTCGTCGAGGAAGGCCGTGCGGCCGCGGGAACGTCCGCAGTAATGCAGCGCGAACTGGCTGTCCTGCGCGGCCAGGGCATGGGCCATGGCAATCATCGGGGTGATCCCGATACCGCCGCCGATGAGGATCGAGCGGCTGGCGTCAGCGGCCAGCGGGAAGTGGTTGCGTGGCGCACCGATGGCGACTTCGCTGCCTTCCTGCAGACGCTCATGCACGGCGACCGAACCGCCTCGCGAGGCTGGGTCCTTGAGCACGCCGAGGCGATAGGCCGTTGTGTTGGCAGGGTCGCCACACAGGGAATACTGGCGCACCAGACCAGGGGCCAGGTGCACATCCACATGCGCTCCGGCTTCGAACGCCGGCAACGGCTGCCCCGCTGGGTCGGCGAGGTCGAGGATTACCACGCCCTCGCCCTGCTCCACCCGTTTGCGCACCACCAGCTTCAACACTTGCTCACTCATACCGGCCTTCCCGCACCTTGTGGTGCTGTTTGTTTCTTATGGATCTTTCAGAACCGCGCGACTGGCGCCATGCGGTTCACTTGCTTCAACGCATGTAGATGCCACCATTCACATCCCAGGTGGCACCGGTGGTGAAGTAGGCGTCTTCGGACGCCAACTGCACGACCAGGCTGCCAAGGAAGGCGGCGTTGCCGAGACGCTTCACCGGAATCGCCTCGATGAGCGTCTCCAGCCGCTCCGGCGGTACCGCCGCGCGCACCGCCGGGGACTCGATGGGTCCCGGGGCAATGGCGTTGACGGTGACGCCGCTGGCGGCGAGCTCACGGGCGAAGATCTTGGTCAGGGTGACGATGGCGCCTTTGGATGCTGCGTAGTGCGCGCCCGTGGCGGTGCCGCCGTTCTGCCCGGCCAGCGAGGCCATGTTGATGATCCGCCCGTAACCGGCAGCGGCCATGTGGGCGCCGAACACCTGGCAGCCGACGAAGGTGCCGCGCTGGTTGATGCTGGTGACCCGGTCGAATTCCTCCGGGCTGATCTGCATCAGCGGCGTGGTCAGCGTCATGGCGGCGTTGTTCACCGCCACGTGCAACGCACCCCAGCGCTCAAGCACCGCCGCCAGCGCGTCCTCGAAGTCCCGCTTGCTGGCGACATCCAGCTTCAGTGCCTGCACGCGGTCGCCGCTCGGGTCGAGCCGATCCGCCGCAGCCTGGGCCTGCTCCAGTGACAGATCGGTGATCACCACCGCATAGCCGGCAGCGTGCAGGGCTCGGGCAATCTCGTTACCGAGTCCCTGCGCGGCGCCGGTGACAAGGGCTACTTGGCTCATGGTCGGCGCCTTAGAGGATGTAACCGATGCCGGCGAGGGTATCGGTGGAGTTGATGAGTTGGATCAGCTTGCGCTGAATGCGGAAGCCCTCGCCTTCGCGCTTGAGCTGGAAGGTCACATCGGCGGTGTAGTGCTTGAGCATGTCCTTGCGGAACTCGCGCAGGTTCTGCGCGCAGCGCACGGTGACCACGCCATCCGCCTCGCCCAGCACACGGAAGCGCGACAGGGCGCGCACGGTACGGGCACGCGGAGTGGTGGAGATGGACTCGCCACTGATCAGCCGCTTCACCCGCAATTGACGCATGTGGTGGTCGTCGTAGGCGTAGTTCAGCGTGTTCTCGAAGTCGGTTTCGTTAGGATCGATGGGGATGATGTAGGTCCCCTGTTCGGTCCACAGGTCGAGCCAGGCGTCGAATTCGCCGTGGTCGAGCATGTCCGCTTCCTGCCAGATGAAGGCGCTGACGTGGTTGAGCAATTCAAGATTCATGGTCATTTTCTCCTCAGGCCGACATCATCTTTTTCCACTGCTGATAGGCCGCGCGCATGCCAGTCTCGGCGCTCACGTCGCTGATCAGCCCGTCCTCGCTCGGCGTCTCGCCGGGCAGGCCGCGGTTGAGCATGATCCAGAGGTCGGCGCCCGCCTGGGCGCCCTTCTGCACGCGCTCCCAGGCCTCGGAATCGTCCGGGGTACCGAAGCCCATGGGGCCCTGGAAGTGTTCGTGCAGGCGCAGGCGGTAGCGGTTGGCCACAGCCGGACCGCCGTCCATGGTGATCACCGCATGATGGATCTCGGTCTCGTTCACCGAGATCGGCTGCAGCACGCGGAAGAAGGCCATGGAGCAGGCCACGTTGGGGAACAGGTTGAGGTTGAAGCCGGAGCCTCCGACAGCGCGGACGATACGACGCACCTGCTGCTCTTCATGACCTTCGGCGCGCAACTCTTCGGCCAGGGCCTCGAAGCGTTCGGGGATCGGCAGGTCGAGGTTGGCTTCCAGGTCCACCAGGTCGGGAATCATCACCATCACGCTGTGGCCGTTGCCGAGGTCTTCGACATAGCCCGGCCCCTGGACGAAATCGAACAGCTCCAGGGTCTGTTCATCCACCGAGGACAGGAACGACTTGTGCACCAGCGGGAAGTGGTAGGCGTCGGTGGTGTTTTCCAACTGGATCTTCCAGTTGCCGGGGAAGCGGAAGCGGTGCTCGCCCGCCAGCTTCACCGGGTAGCCGGCGCCCTGTTTCATGAACAGGTCGATCCATTTCTTCGCCGGGCCGAGGAAATCCACCAGCGGCTCGATATCGTCCTTGAAGGTGGCGAAGAGCATGCCGTTGTATTCCTCGACACGCAGGCTCACCAGCGGCAGCTCGCCTTTGTCCAGGCAGTCGGCATAGCTCTCCGGGTGCGGCACGCCGCGCAGGCTGCCATCCAGGGCGTAGCTCCAGCCGTGATAGGGGCAGACGAAGCTCGCGGCCTTGCCCTTCTTGTGCTCGCACACGGTGGCGCCACGGTGGCGGCAACGGTTGAGCAGCACGTGCACGTCCTTCTTGCGGTCGCGCACCACGATCACCGGCTGCTTGCCGATGTAGGTGCTCTTGTAGTTGCCGGCCTCGGGGATCTCGCTGGCGTGGGCTACCCAGACCCAGGTGCTGTAGAAGATCTTCTCCAGCTCCTCGTCGAAGAGGCGGGCGTCGGTGTAGAGCGAGGTGTGCACGCGGTCGTGCTGCACGAGGTCGGCCGGGGAGCTGGCCAGGGTTACAGTTTCGATCAGGTTGGTCACGATCACTCCTCGTCGGCGCAGGGCACCGACTCACAGAAATTCTTGTTGGCGCCCCGTCGGGCGCTGTTCGCGAGCAAGCTCGCTCCTACAGAAGTGAAGGCAGGCATCTTCACTTCTCAGGCACCGGCAGGTGCGCGTCGCTGTTCCAGGCCTCCACCGGACGGCTGAACAGGTTCTCGGTCTGGAAATGCGCCATGCGCCACAGCCCTTCCTCTTCGCGGAACGCCACGGTGAGGCGCGCAGCATTGAGGTGCGAGGCGCCGGAGGCGAAGGTCGAGGTCTGCAACATCACCCAGCTGCCGTGGGCAGCGCTGCCCTCCACGCGGATCAGCTCCGAGCAGAGGAAATGCACGTTGAGGGCGAAGTGCGCGGGCTCGGTCATGTAGCCGGCGAACATGGCGCGGATCGCCTCGCGGCCCTGGTAGCCACCGAAGCTCTTGGCATACTTGGCGCCCTTGCCTTCCCACACAGCATCTGCGGTGAACAGGCCGGCCAACTCCTCAAGCGGAGTGCTCGTATCCAGCGCGTCGCACAGCTCCATGTAGCGGTTCATGCAGGTGCGCACGGCGTGTTCGCTTTCCAGTTGGCGCAGGCGCTGTTCGAGGGCTTGGCTCATGGCGGTCACGCGCGCTGGATGATTAATTCGCGGCCGGTGCGGGCCTCGATCTTGCAGTAGCGCCACAGCTTGTATGGGCTATCACCCACTGCGGTGGTACGGAACAGGTTGCAGGCGGCGTGCACGGTCTCGATGTCCGGCACATCGGCCAGCAGGTAGGTCGTCCAGGGGTAACCGGCGGACGGGCCGACCATGCTCTGGTCGTCGTCCATGTTGCCGAACACCTTCACGCCGGGAAGGTCGTGGATGCCATTCCACATCTGGCTGAAGGCGGCCCAGACCTGGAGCTGCTCTTCTCGCGGGGCGTCGAAGAAGTTCTGGTTGATCCCCATGCAGAACAGGACGCGTAGGGCTTTTTTCTCGATCATCACAATCACCGATCAGTCAGTTGAAATTCACAGGTAGCCAGGCAGCGGCTTGTTGCCGAAGAAAATCGCGCCGGCGTTCTGGTAGGTCATGTCCCCCATGAAGGCGTGCTGCGTGATCACCAGGGTGTCGTTGACGAAGCGCGACAACGGATTCTCGCGATACACACCGCTCATGCCGGAGAGCATCTGCGCGGTGCGCGCCACTTCGGCAGACACGCGGGTGGCGTGGGTCGAGGACAGGCGCAGCAGGTTGGTCTGCTCCACCGACACCGGGTCGCCGGCGAGCACGCTGCGCCAGGCGTCATCCATGGCCTCATAGAACCAGGCGCGGGCGGCACGCAGCTCGGCCTCGGCCTTGGCCATCTGCATCTGCGCCAGCGGACGGTCGGACAAGGCCGGGGCGCCGGTCACCGAGAAGCGCCCACTGGCCATGCCGCTGAGGAAGTCCAGCGCCGCGCGGGCCACGCCGAGGCCGACCACGGACAGCACCTGGGTGGCGAAGGACAGCGACGGGTAGCGGAACATTGGCTCATCGAGGTTGGCCGCGCCGCCACGGACGAAGGTCCACTCCTCCGGTACCACCACGCGGTCGATCACCACGTCATGGCTGCCGGTACCGATCAGTCCGACCACATCCCAGGTTTCTTCGATGCTCACCTTCTCCCGCGGCATCACGGCTAGGCGCGGCAGGCCGAGGGTTTCGCCATTGCGCGGACTGATGCCGACACCGATCAGGGTGGCGCCCTTGCAACCGCTGGAGAACTTCCAGCGCCCATTGACCTCCAGGCCACCGTCGACGAAGGACGCCGGCTGCGGCGGGAAGATACCGCCGGCGAACACCTCGTCCGGGCCCTTGGCGTACACCTGTTTCAGCGTGTCCAGCGGTAACGCCGCCAGGTAGACCGGACTCATGCCAAAGCTCGCCACCCAACCGGCGGAACCGTCGGCGGCGGAGATCTCCTCGATCATCTGGCAGAACTCGATCGGCGAGCGCTGGTCGCCGCCGAAACGCGTGGGTACCAGGGCGCGGTAGACACCGAGTTTTTTGAAGCGCTCGATGACGTCCTGGGAGATGTATTTCTGCCGGTCGAATTCCTCGTTCCTGGCACGCTCGCGGATATCGGCAAGCAGTGCCTGAAATCCTTCACTCGCGGTAATCGGGGCGGGTTGCTGGTAATCCAGCTCGCTTAGCGAAGACATGTGGCTCTCCAGGGTGGGCATGAGTTTTATTGTTCGAGGCGCCGCACCAGTTCACGGGCGACTGCACAGAGCAGTTCGTCCGCGCCCTTGGCGGCGATGAGTTGCAGACCGACCGGCAGCTTCGAGGGCCCTTCGAACGGGACGCTGATTGCCGGGTGGCCAGAAAGGTTGAAAGGCCGCACGAAGGCAGTCATGCCGATGGCCGCGCGGGCGTCGGCGGCTTCCGCCACCCGCGCCGGGTAGCTCGGCATGGTCGGCAAGGCGAGGATTGGGCAGCGCGCCAGAGCGGCATCCACCTCGGCGCTGAAGACTGCGCGGCAGGCTTCGGCATCACGCAGTTCGGCGTCAGTGGTATCACGCGCCGCCAGCAAGCGGGCCGCGACATCCGCGCCCACCAGGCCGGTTTCCACCAGATGACCGCAGCCTTCCCAGGTTTCACGGTTGATGATCTTCAGCCCGGCGTCATAGGCCGCCTGCATACCGGGCAACGGGGCAACATCCAGGGGGAAGCCGCTGGCTTCCAGCACCGAGTCCAGGGCGGCCTGGATTTCCGCTTCGGCCTGGACCGGCACCACGCCGATACGGACGCCATCCATGATCGGCAGCGCCTTGAAGGTCGGATCGATGATCTCCATCGCCTCGATCAGCAAGTCGATGCTGGCGGCAAACGGGCCAACGCAATCCAGCGAGGTCTGTGCCGGCATCACTCCCGCGCGGCTGACACGGCCGAAAGTCGGCTTGAGGCCGAACACGCCACAGCAAGCGGCGGGTACCCGCACCGAACCACCGGTATCGGTACCCAAGGAGAAGTCGGCCAGGCCGGCGGCAACCGCAGCGGCCGAACCACTGGATGAACCACCCGGGACGCGGCCCGGATAGCGCGGGTTTTCGGCGGTACCGACCCACGCATTCAACCCGGTGGTGCCGAAGGCCAGTTCATGCAGGCTGGTCTTGCCGGTAATGCGGCAACCGCTGTCGAGCAGGGCCTGTACCACATCGGCATGGCACGAGGCAGCCGGGGCATTGTCCAGCGCACGGCTGGAAGCGCGGGTGGGGTAGCCAGCGATGTCGATAGTGTCCTTCACCATCACCGTCCGGCCTTCGCCTCCCAACGCCAACTGCTCGACGACGATCGTCATGTTCATCCCCTCTGCACACGGTGAGTCAGATCAGCCTTGCCCACCTTGAAGCGGTGGCGGCTTGCGTAAATCTAAAATCGGAATAATTACGTGAATTGTCAATTGAATTATCACAGGAAAATGAATGTGTAGATTCGGTGCATTTTCACCCTCGAACGCACTGATTGCGTGCAGTTTGGTAACACTCAAAAACATGAATATTCACCTAAAATTTAATATTAATTACTTAATTTTCAATGCTTTAAGATTATTATGAAAATGATTATCGAATGCCTACCCAAGAAACACCGTTAAAAATCTCACCCTTGAAGCGGTCGATAATCGAACGATTTAATTGAGATTCAGCTGTATTTTTTAGAGATAAAAACGACGATTTTTAACCTCAGAAAATCTGGTTTACTGGACAGGAAAAACGACTTTTTCCGCCTTGTCCCCACATCCCTCAGAGCGAGACATGAACAGGGTTCGAGGTCGTTTCTTGCAAGCGTTCGGCAGGCCACTCCGAACCGGGTCACGGAGGAGGAAATGGAGCGGAAATCGTCTAGGCAACAAGACCTGAATTGCCGGATGCCCAGATCGTTCGAGCAGGTTCCTGGCATGCAACCTGCACTTTCGCTCCTCGCCGACCGGCCAGCGGACCGGCACCAGAACAACAACAAAGCGGCAATCCACTGCGCCGGCTCCGAGCATCAGGGCCAGGCGCCCTGCGGGACCCTGCCACTTGAATGCCCTGCTACTCCTCGGAGACCGTCATGCCCCTCAAAAAAGCCTTGTCCACCCTGCTCCTCAGCGCCGCCTGCGCCACCTTCGCCCAGGCAGACGTGAAAGTCGGCGTCATCACCTCCTCCTCCGGGCCGCTCGCCCTGGTCGGGTTGCCACAGAAAAACTCGACGCCGCTGCTGCCCACCCAGGCGGGCAATCAGAAGGTGACCTACATCGCCCTCGATGACGGCAGCGACCCCACTGCTACCGTCAAGGCGCTGAAGAAGCTGATCAGCGAGGAAAACGTCGACGCCATCATCGGCCCGAGCGGCTCACCCAATGCCATGGGCGTGATCCAGTTCGCCGCCGAGGCAGGCGTGCCGCTGCTGGCGCCGGTAGGCACCGCATCCGTGGTGCTGCCGATGAACGAGCAGAAGAAGTGGGTATTCAAGACCACCCAGAACGACGACCTGATCGCCAAGGCACTGGTCGGCAATATGGTCGCCAAGGGCGTGAAGACCCTCGGCTTCATCGGAACCGCCGACCCATACGGCGAGAACTGGGCCAAGGTGATGGGCGCGATGGCCGTGGAGCACGGCATCGAGATCGTCGCCAGCGAACGCTTCCAGCGCCAGGACACCTCCGTGACCGGGCAGAGTCTGAAAGTGCTCGCTGCAGGGCCTGACGCGGTGCTGGTAGCCGCCCCCGGCAGCGCCGCGGTGATGCCGCAGACCACCCTGTTCGACCAGGGCTACCGCGGCCAGATGTACCAGACCCACGGCGCCGCGCTCCCGGACTTCCTCAAGCTCGGCGGCAAGAAGGTCGAAGGCACTATCCTCGCTGCCAGTCTGATGCTGGTGATCGACCAGGTCCCTGACAGCCACCCGTCCAAGCAGGTCGCCGCGGACTACATCGCCGCCTACGAAAAGCTCAACGGCAGCAAGCCCGCCACCTTCGGCGCCAACACCTTCGATGCCGGCCTGTTGCTGCAACGCGCCATCCCTGTCGCTGCCGAGCAGGCCGCACCGGGAACCCCGGAATTCCGTGCAGCCCTGCGCGATGCCCTGGAGCAAAGCCATGAAATCGCCGCCACCCAGGGCGTCTACAACATGACCGCCGAAGACCACAGCGGCTTCGACGAGCGCGGTCGCGAGCTGATCCAGGTGAAGAACGGCACCTGGACCCTGCTCGGCAGCAACTGATGGTCGCGCCGCGCCTGGCCACGGTCCGGCGCCGCGTGCTTTTCACCTCGCAATAAAGAGTTCCCACCATGAATTTCCAGATAGCCATGCTGCTCGGCCAGGACGGCATCACCAACGGGGCGATCTATGCCCTGCTGGCCCTGTCGCTCCTGCTGGTCTTCACCGTCACGCGGATCCTGCTGATCCCCCAGGGCGAATTCGTCACCTTCGGCGCACTGACCATGGCCAGCCTGCAGGCCGGCCAGCCCACGGCGCTGATCTGGCTCCTGCTCGGCCTGACCCTGCTGGACTGCGCCCTGGATCTAGTCGACGCGACGCGCGCCAACCACGCCTTCCGTTTCCCCAGGCGCATTGCGCTGAAGCTCGGCTACGCCCTTGCGCTGGTCGCACTAGTCCGTACCCTGCCCCTGGCCGAGTTGCCCATGGCCGTCCAGGCCCTGCTGACCCTGGCACTGGTGGTGCCGCTCGGGCCGCAGTTGTATCGCCTGGTGTTCCAGCCGATCGCCTCGGCCAGTTCGCTGGTGCTGCTGATCGTTTCCATCGCCGTGCATGTCGCCATGGTCGGCATCGCCCTGCTGCTGTTCGGTCCGGAAGGCGCGCGCACCGCCCCCTTCTCGGAGGCAGGCCTGACCCTGGGCCCGGTGACCTTCAACAGCCAGACGCTGTGGGTGATCGCCGTGTCGCTGGCGCTGATCATCGGCCTGTTCCAGTTCTTCGAACGCAGCCTCTACGGCAAGGCGCTACGCGCCACAGCCGTGAACCGCATGGGCGCGCGCCTGATGGGCATCTCACCGACCCTGGCGGGCAAGGCTACCTTCGGCCTCGCCACCTCCATCGGTGCGCTGTCGGGCATCCTCATCGCACCGATCACCACGCTGTATTTCGACTCCGGCTTCGTCATCAGCCTCAAGGGCTTCGTCGGTGCCATCATCGGCGGCCTGGTCAGCTACCCCGCAGCGGCAGTCGGCGCCCTCGGCGTTGGGCTGATCGAAGCCTTCTCGATGTTCTGGGCCAGCACCTACAAGGAGATCATCGTCTTCACCCTGATCATCCCCGTCCTGCTCTGGCGCTCCCTCACCAGCCGTCACGTGGAGGATGATGAATGAAACCGCGCTACCTGATCCTCGCCCTGGTGGCCGCGCTGGGCGTCGCCCCGCTGCTGCTGCCGCCCTTCTACGTCACCCTGCTCAACTACATCGGCCTCTATACCCTGGTGGTGCTGGGCCTGGTTCTGCTGACTGGCGTCGGCGGCATGACCAGCTTCGGCCAGGCCGCCTTCGTCGGCCTCGGCGCCTACACCAGCGCCTTCCTCACCACGGTGCAGGAGCTGCCCACCTGGCTCGCCTGGGCCGGCGGCTCGCCCTGGCTGACCTTGCTGGTAGGCCTTGCGCTGACCGGCGCCGTCGCCCTGCTGCTTGGCGCGCTGACGCTGAAACTCTCGGGCCACTACCTGCCGCTCGGCACCATCGCCTGGGGCCTGTCGCTCTACTACCTGTTCGGCACCGTCGAATCCCTCGGCGGGCATACCGGGGTCAGCGGCCTGCCGTCGATTTCGCTGCTGGGTTGGCAGCTGGATAAGGGCGAGAAGATCTACTACCTGATCTGGGCCGTACTGCTGCTTGCCATGCTGCTCACCCAGAACCTGCTGGATTCGCGCGAGGGCCGAGCGATCCGCGCGCTCAAGGGCGGCCAGCTGATGGCCGAGTCCATGGGCGTGAACACCTTCCGCGCCAAGCTGGTGATCTTCGTCATCTCCGCGCTATTCGCCGCCCTCTCCGGCTGGCTCTATGCCCATACCCAGCGCTTCGTGAACCCGACGCCGTTCGGACTGCACATGGGTATCGAGTACCTGTTCATGGCCCTGATCGGTGGGGTCGGCAGCGTCTGGGGCGCCCTGCTCGGCACCGGCATCCTCACCCTGCTCAAGCAATGGCTGCAGGACCTGTTGCCGCAACTGCTGGGCAGCGTCGGCAACTACGAGACGATCGTCTTCGGCCTGATCATCATCCTGCTCATGCAGCGCAGCCCCGGCGGCCTCTGGCCGGTCCTGACGCGCCTGGCGCCGGCCAACTGGAAGCCGCGCAAGGCGATAGCCCAGTTCGCCGATGCCGCGCAGTTGCCCTGCCGCGAGCAGCCCGCGCATGGCGAGACCTTGCTCGAAGCCCGCGACGTGACCAAGCGCTTCGGCGGTTTGGTGGCCAACAACGCAATGAACCTGGAAGTACGCGCAGGCGAAATCCTCGCCCTGATCGGCCCCAACGGCGCTGGCAAGAGCACCCTGTTCAACCAGCTCTCCGGCGTGGACAACCCCACCAGCGGCGACGTGCTGTTCCGCGGCCAACGCATCAACGGCCTGCCCTCGCGCAGCATTGCCCGCATGGGCATGAGCCGCACCTTCCAGCATGTGAAGCTGTTGCCGGAGATGAGCGTGCTGGAGAACGTCGCCATCGGCGCCCACCTGCGCGGCCACAAGGGCGTACTGTCCGCTGCCCTGCGCCTGGACCGCCAGGAAGAGGCCGAACTGCTCAATGAGGCCCGGCGCCAGCTGGAGCGCGTCGGGCTCGGCGACTACCTGAACACGGAGGCCGGCAGCCTGGCCCTCGGCCAGCAGCGCATCCTCGAGATCGCCCGCGCGCTCTGCGCCAACCCTTGCCTGCTGTTGCTCGACGAGCCGGCCGCCGGCCTGCGCCACAAGGAGAAAGAAGCGCTCGGGCTGCTCCTCAGTCGCCTGCGCAGCGAGGGCATGGCCATCCTCCTGGTGGAGCACGACATGGACTTCGTCATGGGACTGGTGGATCGCGTAGTGGTGATGGAGTTCGGCCAGCGCATCGCCCACGGCCTGCCAGAAGAAGTGCAGAAAGACCCGGCGGTGCTGGAAGCCTATCTCGGAGTGACTGAGTGATGAACATGCAGGTGCAATCCCCGGCACAGACCGGCAACACAGTGAGCAACGCCGTGCTTGAGGTCAGCGACCTCTGTGTCACCTACGGCAAGGTCGAGGCCTTGTCCAACGCCAACCTGCGGGTGGGCCAAGGGCAGATCGTCACCGTGATCGGCCCCAATGGTGCCGGCAAGACTACCCTGCTCTCGGCCATCATGGGCGTGCTCGGCTCGCGCGGCCGGGTGGCCTTCGACGGCAGCCTGGAGGCCGTTCCGGAAGTCGAGGTGATGGTCTCTCGCGGGCTCGGCCTGGTACCGGAAAAACGCGAGCTGTTCGGCAGCATGAGCGTCGCCGACAACCTGCTGCTCGGCGCCTTCCAGCGCCACCGCAGCGGCAAGCGCGACTACGCCGCCACCCAGGCCGAGGTGTACGAACTGTTCCCGCGTTTGTGGGAGCGCCGCGACCAGCTTGCCGCCACCCTCTCCGGCGGCGAGCGGCAGATGCTCGCCGTGGGCCGCGCGCTGATGGCCAAGCCCAAGCTGCTGATGCTGGATGAACCGAGCCTCGGCCTGGCGCCGCTGATCACCCGCGAAATCTTCCGCATCATCACCACCCTTCGCCAGCACGGTGTGTCGATCCTGCTGGTGGAGCAGAACGCCCGCGCGGCCCTGCGCGTAGCGGACTATGCCTATGTGCTGGAAACCGGGCAAATCGCCATGCAGGGCCCCGCCGCCCAACTGGCGGACGACCCTCGGGTGATCGAGGCCTACCTGGGCCTGGCCAGCAAACACCAGGAAATGCTTGCCGGCTGATCGCTCCCGGCCCGGCCGCGAGGCCGGGCCACCCGCAGGGACCGACCAAGGCCAAGTCGAGGCCACTTGGCTGTCGACAGGCTCGACGCAACCCCCTATAACTCTCCCCCTGTCAGCAGGAACCTATGCCCCCTTTCGCATGAGCACCCCGAAGAAGCGCCTCAACCGTTACAACCCCGCCAGTGACGACTTCAAGAAAGAAGAATTCCCCTTCTACTGGATCGCCCGCGTCTACGGCCGCTACAACATGGCCATGGAAAAGTCGCTGAAGAAGATCGACCTGGACATCCCGCGCTGGCGCATCCTGTTCATTCTCAAGGAGAACGGTGAATCGAGCATCTCGGAAATCTCCGAACACGCCATCGCCAAGCTCTCCACCGTCACCAAGATCGTCTACCGCATGAAAGAAGATGGTTTGGTGGACACCAAGCCGTGTGCGAATGATGGTCGGGTGACCCAGGTATCGATCACCGAGAAAGGCCTGCACATGGTGGAAGAAATCCAGGTCAACACTGCGCATATCTTCACCAATAGCTTCAGGGACCTCACCGGAGCCCAGATCGCCAAGCTCAACGCCACGCTGGAAAAGATCTTCGAGAACCTGCCCGAAGACTGACCGGGCAGACTACGCCAGGCGCCCGACCTTCCCTTGCCCACGACCGCCAGCGGCTGCTAGCCTTTCGGCCTTCTGCCGGCCGGTCGCTGCCCCGTTCCGGCCCAGCCATGGAAGCACTGGACCGATGCCAATCTCGACACTCGACGCCCTCGACTACGAAATCGTTCGTGAACTGCAAGAAGACGGTCGCCGGGCCTTTCGCGAAGTCGCCCGAAACCTCTCCGTGCCGGAAGCGACAGTGCGCACCCGGGTGAAGCGCCTTCAGGACCAGGGCATCCTGCAGATCCTCGCCTTCACCAACCCCTCGAAACTCGGACAGGCCAAGCTGGCCCTGTTCTTCATCGAGGTCACTCCACAGGATCACGACCGCCTGGTTGATACCCTGGGCCGCTGGCCGGAAGTCAGCTACCTCTCTACCACCCTGGGCTCGGCGGATGTCTGTGCGCAGGTACTCTGCCGCGATGACGAGACCCTCTGGGACCTGCAGCAGAAAGTTCGCAGCCTGCCCGGCGTGCGCGACGTGCGGATGATGCAGGAGGTGAAGGTGCACAAGATTCGCTTCACCATCCCGCCGGTACAGACCGACGAGTGATTCGCGAAGCCAGCTGAAACTCCCCCTCGCCCCCAGCCCCTCTCCCTGAATTGGAGAGGGGAATTGTCCGCGCAGGCCTGAACTCGCTTTCCGGCGCGAGTCACCCCTCTCCTCCCTGGTGTATGGACCGGGGGAGGGATGCTGAGCTGGGCACTGCGCCGAAGGCAGCCCTGCGAACTGCTTGGCAGATGAATTCGCCCCCACAGGTCAGCACTCCACTCCATAAATCCCCCCCGATTTCCCCACCGCTCGCCTGCGCATTGCGTATTCAAAATTTCATAATTCAGCGCATTTCAAATCAACCCCGCTAAATTCTTCGCGCATAGTCGATCCCCTTCCCTCCCCTGACCTGCCATCGAGGCGTTGAGAACGGGCCTTCCAGGCCGGGTTCCACGCTGATGCATCAGCTGTGCCAAAAAAACGCAAAGCGCATATCAATCAATCATCTATTGCGCGATGCGTATTTTCAATCAATACAAACGTATACATGCGCAATAAAACGACCTAGCATTCACTCATCGCAACCTTCCAACAAAACACAGCACAAGATGAGGGCGATGCACATGCAACAGGCCAGTTCCGGCTCCGAGCCGTCCGCAGTACTCGAAAAATCCATCCGTTGGTGGGACGGGGTAGCCATCACCCTGAGCCTGCCCGCAGCCCTGTTCGTCGGCCTCGGTTACTCCATCGGCGCCATCGGTGCCTGGGCCGCCATCGTGCTCTGGGCGGTCATCGCCGCCGTAGCCGTGCTGCACAACTGGGTCTACTCGGAAATGGGCGCCATGTTCAGCGAGAAGTCCGGCGGCATCGCTCTCTATGCCAACGAAGCCTGGAGCCAGCGCATCCCCTGCCTCGGCCCGCTCGCGACTTACGCCTACTGGTTCGCCTGGGCGACCGCACCGGCCATCTGGGGCCTGGCGGTGGCGCAGATTCTCACCGAGCAGTTCTGGCCCAACGCCAGCTACAGCCTGGACCTGGGCCTGCTGCAATTGGACCTGCCCAAGCTGATCGCGCTGGGCGTCGCGCTGTTCTCCTGGGCGCTCTCCATGGTCCACCTGCGCTTCACCATGGTGATCATCACCGCAGCCGGCGTGCTGCTGATGATTCCGGTGCTGATCTTCGGCGGCAGCTTCATGGCTCCTGGCTGGAGCACCGACAGCTTCAGCTGGCGCATCACTGGCGACGCCAACGGCGTGCGCACCGTGCTCGCCTGGCTGTTCGTGATGGCCTGGTCGGCCTACGCCGTTGAAGCCGCCGCCTCCTTCATTCCGGAGTTCCGCGACACCGTGCGCGATACCCGCAAAGCCCTGCGCATCTCCGCGCTGATCCTGCTGCTGGTGTTCACCCTCACCCCGCTGGGCCTGGCTGGCCTGCTCGGTGAACAGGCCCTGGCCGATCACCCCTACGGCTTCCTGCAGGCCGGCGCGCAAGCCCTGCTCGGCGGCGGCGCCACACTAATCACCCTGGTGTTGATCGCCGGCATCCTCGTGCTGTCGGTCATGGGCACCGCCGACGCTGGCCGCGCGCTGTACCAGAGCTCGCTCGACGGCCTGACCGTTCGCCAGTTCGGCACCCTGAGCAAGTCAGGCGTCCCGGCCCGCGCCGTCACCGTGCAGCTGCTGATCAACATCGCCCTGGTGCTGTTCGTCGGTAACGCCCTGGCCGTGATCGTCGCCGGCAACGTCGGCTACGTCCTCGCCCACCTGCTGGCGGTGGCCGGCTTCGTGGTCCTGCGCAAGGACCGCCCGGAAGCCAAGCGGCCGATCCGCCTGCCCGGTGGTTGGGTCGGGATCGCCGCCGCACTGGCCGTGTTCGATGCGCTGATCCTCATCGTCGGCACCACCAGCGCTTCAATCACCGGCTACGGCAGCCTCAAGGAAGTCGGCATCGCTGTCGCAGTGCTGGCCATCTCCCAGGTGCTGTACCGCCTGCGCCGCCTGCAGGACCGCGCCCACCCGGCGCCCACGCCATCGCATTGATCCATCCAGTGTCCAACCCCTCGAACAGGAACCGCCCTGATGAGCACTGATAACAAGGCCCGGTTGCAGTGGCCGAAGAAGAGCCCAGTCGCCGTATCGCTGACCTTTGACGTGGACGCCGAAGCCGGCGTCCTCGGCGAAAGCCCGACCTTCATGCGCCGCCTGACCAGCCTCTCCGAGGGGCGCTTCGGTGTAGTGCGCGGTGTGCCGCGCATCCTCGAGCTGCTGCGTCGTCACAAGATCCCGGCCACTTTCTTCGTGCCCGGCCACACAGCGCAAGAACATCCGCACCTGGTGGAAATGCTGCTGAAGGATGGCCATGAAATCGGCCATCACGGCCACATGCACCTGCGCAGTGACCGCATTTCCACCGCTGAGCAGGTCGAGGAAATGCAGCAGGGGCTGGAATCCCTGGCCCGGGCCGGCGCGCCCAAGCCGGCCGGCTACCGCTCCTCGTCCTGGGAGTTGACGCCGGAAACCTTCGAGCTGGTGCTGGCCAACGGCTTCACCTACGACTCCAGCTGCATGGGTGACGACCGTCCGTATTACGAAACCTGGAACGGTGCCTCGATCCTCGAGCTGCCGGTCCACTGGTCGCTGGATGACTGGCCGATGTTTGGCTGGGGCATCGACAACGGCGGCAACTTCACCCACCCGCGCACCCTGGCTGACACCTGGCTGGCCGAGTACGAATCCGCCCGCCGCGACGGTCGCCACACCAGCTTTACCATGCACCCGGAAGTGATCGGCCGCGCCGCGCGCTTCGAACAGCTGGAGCGTTTCGTCGAGCGTCTGGTGAGCGATGGCGATGTCTGGTTCGCCCGTCTGGATGAGGTCGCCCGGCAGGTGGCCCCGCAACTGGAGCAACCGAAATGACCTACGTATTTCGATCCACCCAGACCGAACCTGCTGCTCGCGGTCGCGAGTTCGGCCAGCAGCACGCGGAGAAAATCCTCGCCAGCGTCGAGAACTATCACGCCTTGTTCGAGCGCGTCGCGTCCCGCCCCTTCGACCTTTGCGCCCTGGGCGCCAACGCCCTTGCGCAGATCGAGGCGTTCGCTCAGCCGCTGTACCAGGAACTGCTCGGCATGGCCGAAGGCGCCGGCATCAAGGCTGAGTACCTGGGCGCCATCAACGCGCGCACCGAAATCCTCGCCTACCTCGGCGCGCAACTGCGCGGCGAGTGCTCCACCGTGGTCCGCCTCGAGCCCTTCAGCGGCAAGCCGGTGGCCGTGCAGACCTGGGACTGGTACGCGGAGTTCGCCGATCAATGGCTGGTATGGGAAATCCCCCATGCCGACGGCAGCCTGACCACCACCGTCACCGAGTTCGGCATCCTCGGCAAAGCCGGCGTCAACACCCGCGGCCTCGGGGTGCACTTCAACATCCTCCACCACGAGCGTGACGGCCGCGATATCGGCGTGCCGGTGCATGTGCTCTCGCGCTGGATGCTGGATACCCGCAGTGACATCAACCAGGCCCTGCAACTGCTGGGTTCGGCGGCGGTGTCCGCCTCCAGCTCGCTGACCCTGATCGCCGCAGTGGACAACTCCAGCGCCGCCGTCTCGGTGGAACTGCACCCGGGCGGCCCGGGCCTGGTGTTCCCCGACCGCGACGGGCTGCTGGTGCACACCAACCACTTCCTCTCCACCCCGGCCCGCGAAGGCGATACCGAACCCCGCGCCTACCCGGACACCCTGGTGCGCTACGACCTGCTGGTGCGCCGCCTGGCCAATCGCCAGGGCCTCACCCCGCGGCACGTGCTGGCGGCGATGAACAGCCACCTGGGCAGCATCGGCGCCCTGTGCTGCCACCCGGACCCGGGCCAGCCGCGCGCCGGCCAGTACGCCACCCTGGCGAGCATCGTCATCGACGTCGCCAGCGGCACCCTGACCGCGCTGTCCGGCGGCCCCTGCGGTCACCCGCAGTGGCTGGCCCACCACTGAACACTTTTTATCCAGAGAACAAAAAAGGAGCCCTCCCATGCTCAAGCTCAAACGCCTCGACAACATGGACATCCTCACCAATGACGTGCAGCGCCTGGTGGACTTCTACCACGGCACCCTCGGCCTCGGCTTCTTCCTGCCCTACGTGGCCGAGGAGCGCTGGGCTGCCATCGAGATGGGCAACGTCACCCTCTACATCTTCCACACCACCAACACCGCCCCGGTGGAGCGCCGCACCGCGGTGAACCTGGAAGACAAGCCAGGCTTCGACTCCTTCGCCTTCGAGGTGGAGAACCTGGACGAAGCCATCGCCTACCTCGATGGCAAGGTCGAGTGGGTGACCGCCGAGCCCATCGAGTGGCAGCACCCGAACGGCACCCATTACCGCTACCGCCCGATGTTCGACCCGGACGGCAACATGTTCTACGTCACCGAGCCACACAAGACCGTCTGACCCCCGCACGCGGAGAATTCCCATGACTGCTACATCTCAAGGGGCCCTGGCTCGCCAGGCGCCCGAGGCGGTTCTCGCCCTTTCACCGGACGCTCACAAGCTGGCAGGCCGCATCGCGCTGATCACCGGAGCCGGTCGCGGCGCTGGCCGTGCCCATGCCCGCTTGCTGGCTGCTCGCGGTGCCGCCGTGGCCATCGTCGATATCGATGAAGACGTCGCAACGGCCACTGCGGCGGAGATCGTCGAAGCCGGCGGCAAGGCCATCGCCGTCGCCGCCGACATCACCGACCGCGGCCTGGCCGAACGCCTGGTCGCCAATGTCGCGCAGCAACTGGGCGGCCTCGACATCCTGGTGCACAACGCCGGCCTGATCTATTCCATGACAGGCCTGGAGGAGACCGACGACGCCAATTTCGACCGCCTGCTGGCGATCAACATCCACGCCCCGCTGTACCTCACCCGCGCGTCCCTGCCGTATCTGCGCAAGAGCCGCGCACCGCGCGTGATCTTCATCAACTCGCAGTGGGGCCAGGTTCCGGACGGCCACTCCTACGGCTACATGGTCTCCAAGGCCGGCCAGCTGGGCCTGATGAAGACCCTGGCCAAGGAGTTCGTCGGCGAGGGCATCCTGGTCAACGCCATCACCCCCGGCGCCATCCTCACGCGCATGGTGCCCGATCAGTACATCGAGGCCGAAAAGGCCGCCATCCCGCTGGGCCGACTGGTCCACCCCGAGGAGATCGCCGCTGCCGTGGCCTTCCTGGCCTCGGACGAAGCGGCCTTCATCACCGGCCAGGCCCTGCCCGTCAACGGCGGCGCCCTGGTAGTCGGCATCTGAACAACAAGAACAACCTGTGAGGAAATCCCATGACTACTGAAGTGACCCAACGCCAGCGCGCTGAACAGGCCATGCGCCGCCAATGGTTCCCGGTTGCCCGCTCGGTGGATCTCGAAAAGCCACAGTCTGCCACCCTGCTCGGTGAGAAGCTGGTGGTCTACCGCACCGCCTCGGGCCAGGCCGTGGTGCAGGAAGCCCGCTGCCCGCACCGTGGCGCCAACCTGTCCCTGGGTGAAGTGCATGGCGAGAATATCGCCTGCCCGTACCACGGCTGGCAGTTTTCGGCACAAAGCGGCAAGTGCAGCCATGTGCCGTCGCTGGAAGACCAGTGCAAGATCCCCCATGCCGCCGCCATCCGCACCTTCCCCTGCCAGGAACGCTACGGGCACGTCTGGACTGCCCTGGAAGAGCCGATGTTCGAGCTCTACGACCTGGCGGAATGGCGCGAGCTGAATCTCGAGTGGCTGGCCGCCGAGCCGCTGGACTCCCCCACCGGCGTGGCCGTGGCAGTGGAGAACTTCGGCGATGTGGCGCACTTCAGCTATATCCACCGCGGCATGATGGGCCACGTGCCGCCGGCTGTTGAACCGCTGAACGTTCGCCGCGAAGGCCTGGACATCTGGATGGATCGCCCGCTGATTTCCTGCGAAGGCGAGTGGGCCAACGACGGCGACTGCATGATGCACTACCACATCGTCGCGCCGGGCCTGGTCGCCATCACCTACGACTACGAGCGCCTGGGCAAGCGCATCGTCGCCGGCTTCCCCTGCCCGGAGGCCTATGACCACGTGAAGATCTTCTGGGGCGTGGCCAACGACCGCGACTACAAGGGTGGCGATCTCCAGGAATGCCTGCGCGTCGAAGAGCTGCTCTATCTGGAAGACTTGCCGGTCGCCGCCACCATCACCCCGCGTGAGATCGACTGGGACGGCAACTTCGTCGAGCACTCGGTCCCGTCGGACCTCTACACCCTCAACTACCGTCGCGCGTTCCGCGAGTTCATCGAACGCGGCCAGCACGCCCCGGTACGCCTGGTGGACGAGCAGAGGGTAGCCCCGTGAGCGCCCTGGCTGCCCCGCTCGAGGTACAGGTCACTGGCATGCGGCTGGAAGCCGATGGCGTGATGTCCCTCGAAATGCAGGCCGTCGACCGCGCGCCGCTGCCGGAATGGAGGCCGGGGGCGCACATCGACCTGCTGCTGCCTTCCGGCCTGGTCCGCCAGTATTCCCTGTGCAGCGATCCACGGGACCGCCAGCGGCTGCGTATTGCAGTGCTGCTGGAGGCCAACGGTCGCGGCGGTTCCAGGGAAGTGCACGGCAGCCTGCGGGTCGGCCAGAAGCTGATGATCCGGGGGCCGCGCAACGCCTTCCCGATGCAAGCCGGCCAGCGCTACCTGTTCGTCGCGGGGGGGATCGGCATCACGCCAGTCCTCGCCATGGCGCAGGAAGCGCAGCGCGCCGGTGCCGAGTGGCATCTGCTGTATGGCGGCCGCTCGCGCAAATCCATGGCCTTCATCGACGAACTGCTGGCCCTGGGTGGCGAGCGTGTGTCGGTGCTACCGACCGACGAGGTCGGCCTGCTCGACCTGGAAGACATCGCCGCGCGCGCCACCAGTGGCGTGCACACCTACAGCTGCGGCCCGTCCGCCCTGCTTGATGCGCTGACCGAACGCTTTGCCGTGGCGGGACTTGCCGAGCAGCTCCACCTGGAGCGTTTCGCTCCGGCCGCACCCACGCCTTCTGCCACGGAGGCGGGCGAGCAACCACTGCGGGTGATCCTCGCGCGTAGCGGCAAGGAAGTGGAGGTGCCGAACGGCTGCACAATCATGGCGGCCCTGCGGGCGGCCGGTCACGAGGTCGCCTCCTCCTGCGAGCAAGGCGTCTGCGGCATGTGCGAGACCCGCGTGCTCGACGGCGTGCCGGAACACCGCGACATGCTGCTGAGCGAGAACGAGCGGGCGCGCGGCAACGTGATGATGCTCTGCGTCTCGCGCGCCCTCACGCCAACCCTGACCCTCGACCTGTAACGGAGGAACCTCGGCATGGCCGGGATCGAACAGCGTGTCCTCAAAATATCGATCCTGGCCACCGCCCTGATCGCCTGCAGCGCCATCGGTGTCGGTCTCTGTGCCGGCTCGCAGTCGATTATCTTCGATGGCCTGTTCAACGCCATCGACTCGGGCATGGCGCTGCTTTCGCTGTCGGTTTCGAAGCTGCTGGTGAAGCAGCCGGGCCGCCGTTTCCAGCAGGGCTACTGGCATATCGAGCCGATGGCGCTGGCCCTCAATGGCAGCGTACTGGTGATCCTCTGCGCCCATGCCTTCCTGACGTCCCTGGACAGCCTGATGCAAGGCGGGCGCGAGCTCGCCTTCGGCACGGCGCTCCTCTATTCGCTGGCAGTGCTGGTCGGCTCCGGCGTGATGCTGAGCTACATCCGGCACATGAACCGCAACCTGCGTTCCGAGCTGATCCAGCTGGATATCCAGAGCTGGCTGATGTCGACGCTGATCAGCGCCGCCCTGCTCCTCGCCTTCGTCCTCGGTTACCTGCTGCAAGGCACGCCCTACGCGTCTCTCACGCCGTGGATCGACCCGGCGATTCTCGCCGTGCTGGCCCTGGCGCTGATCCCCTCACCGGCCATGACGGTGCTCAAGGCGGTCAAGCAGATCCTGCGTATCACCCCCAGCGAACTGGACCGCGAGATCACCGGGCTGATGGCGTCGTTCCGCGAGCGCTACGGCTTCGAGCGCTTCTCCCACTGCGTGGCACAGATCGGCCGTGGCCTGTTCGTCGAGATCCAGATCGTCCTGCCGGAGGCGATGAACCGCTGGAGCGTCGCCGAGCTGGACCAGGTGCGCGCCGAAATCGCCGCCGCCATCGGCCGCGAAGGCCCCAATCGCTGGCTGGCGATCGCCTTCACCCGCGACCCCCGCTGGCTTTGAACCTGCGATTCACCCACCCCTGAAAAACAAGAAAAGGAACGACCCTTGATGTACGCACGCAACCTTGCCGTGGCCGGCGCCCTGCTGGCCCACTGGAGCCTGGCCCAGGCCATTCCCCTGAACGACGATTTCACCCTGGCGCTGGAAGCCGGTGCCTTCAGTGACTACCGCTCGCGCGGCATCTCGCAGACCCAGGGCGACCCTGCCCTGCAAGGTTCGGCCACGCTGATGCACAGCAGCGGCCTCTACGCCGGGATATGGAGCTCGAACGTCGACTTCGGCTTCGACAGCAAGACCCGCCAGGAGATCGATACCTACGCTGGTTACTACTGGCAGATGAGCGACAAGGTCGCCCTGGACCTGGCCTACTTCGACTACGCCTATCCCAAGGAAGGCGGCCTCAACTACAGCGAATACTTCGCTGAGCTGAGCGCCTACGGCGCTCGCCTGGGCAGTTACTACTCCGACGACGTGGCCGGCGAGCAGAACATGCTTTACAGCTACGTCGGCTACAACACCATCCTGCCCGCCGAGGTCGGCCTGGAGCTGCGCTACGGCGTGGCCGACTACAAGGACCCGGTGTGGATCTCCAGCAGTGGCAGCACACGCGAGAGCTACGACGAGTGGGAGGTCAAGCTGAGCAGGACCCTCGTCGGCATGAACTGGACGCTGAGCTACATCGACACCGACCTGTCCGACGCGGAATGCGCCAACTACATGGGCTTCGACGATGTGTGTTCGTCCACCCTGGTCGCCGGGGTCAGCAAAGCGTTCTGAGTGCAGGGGTGCGCCGCTAGCGGCGCCCCCTCGAGGAGTCATCACCATGTGGTTCAAGCCTGAGTCCGCGCGCGTGGCAGCGCACCTGACCGAGTGGGTGACCCGCCTGCTCAATGGCCAGCCCATCGAGGCCGGCACCTGCCTCGCCCCACACCCGCAACTGCGCCATGCAATGGAACGCCTGCAACTCGCCTGGCGGCGGCAGCGCACTGCGCTGGACAACATCGAGCCCCCACCCTGCAGCGCCGAAGAACTCACCGCTCTACAGCGTCAGCTGGATGACGGCCAGAGCGAGCAAACACGGCTAGCGGCGCAATTGTTCGAGGCCCGCCAACTGCTGGCTGAGCAGCAAGCCCGGCTGGCCAACTGGGAACAGGAGCGGCACGCCTGGGAGTTGACCAGGCAGACCCTCACCGAGGGCAGTTGGGACCTGGCCGTCGCTCACGGCAACCCCGATCACCCCGACAGCCAGATCCACTGGTCCGAGCAGTTCTGCGCGCTGATCGGCTACACCCGCCAGGAGCTTCCCGGTGGCTGGGACAGCTACAACAAGGTCACCCACGCGGACGACCTCAAGGTAGTGATGCGGCAGTTCAACCTGCTGATCCACAGTCCCGACCCGGAGGCGTCCTACGTCGCCGAATACCGGATGCGCCACAAGACGCGGGGCGAAACCTGGGTGCGCGAACGCGCCCGTTGCCTGCGCGACGAGCACGGCCAGTTGGTGCGAGTGATCGGTGCGGTACGTGACATCAGCGACGAGAGACAGGCCGAGGCCGCGCGCCTGCGCGAAAAGGCGGCGATGCAGGCGACCTATGAGCAAATCGCCCAGGTGGTGGGCGTGATCAAGGGCATTGCCGACCAGACCAACCTGCTGGCCCTCAATGCCGCCATCGAGGCAGCACGCGCAGGGGAAGTGGGACGAGGCTTCTCGGTGGTCGCGGACGAGGTCAAGAACCTCGCCCGCCGCACCCGCGACGCCACCCAGGAAATCCAGGACATGCTCGGCCAGCGCCGCCAGCCTTGAGGCGGCTGCGCCCTTACTGAGTGGCGCGTGCGAAGGCTGCGGCCCGCTCGATCAGTTCGGTCTCGGGTCGCACGCCGGTGTAGAGCACGAACTGCTCCACGGCCTGTAACACGATGACCTCCGCACCCGTGATCACCGGTTTGCCAAGTCCGCGGGCGAGGCGGATCAGCGGGGTTTCCACTGGCAGCGCCACCACATCGAAGACCCACTCGGCGGCCTCTACCTGCTCGGCCGTGAATGCCAAACTGTTCGCCTCCGGGCCGCCTTCCATGCCCAGCGGGGTGACGTTCACCAACATCTGCGGGCGCAACTCGCCAAGGTCGGCCTGCCAGGCATAACCGCAGCCCTGGGCCAGGGCCGACCCGCTGGATTCGTTTCGGGCGATGATCTGGCCATGCCTGAAACCACTGTCGCGAAAGGCACTGGCCACGGCCTTGCCCATACCACCGCTGCCGCGCTGGGCGAAGTGAATATCCTTGGGCACACCATGGCTCTGCAACAGGCTGGCGACCGCGCTGTAGTCGGTGTTGTATCCCTTCAGCCAACCGTTGTCGGCAACGATCGTATTCACCGACTGGATGGCAGCCGCGGAGGCATCCAGCTCATCGAGCAGCGGGATGCAGGCTTCCTTGAATGGCATTGACACCGCTGATCCACGGATGCCCAGCGCGCGGATACCGCCGATAGCGGCCGGCAGATCCGTGGTGGTGAAGGCCTTGTAGATGAAGTCCAGATCCAGGGCCTCAAAGAGGTAATTCTGAAAGCGAGTACCGAAGTTGCCTGGGCGGCCGGACAGCGACATGCACAGGCGAGTGTCGCGGCTGATGGAGCGGGGCATTGCAGGTCTCCGTGGCAGGTGGGCCTCACCCCTTCTGTGGGGGCGAATTCATTCGCTAAGCAGGACGCCGTCCTGCCCTTCAGACTCCCTGGGGGCACTTCATGCCCCTCAGCGAATGAACTCGCCCCCCAACAGGGAAAGGGAAAGCCCGTGCGGGTCCTTAGAAAATGTAATCCGTGGTCAGGAAGTTCGATTCGCGGTTGCGGATGATCTCGCTGACCAGCGCCTTGTTGTCCTCCTGAAACCTGGTCGCCACCAGGGTACGGATGGAGAACACGCGCAGCGCGTCATGTACCGACAGCGTGCCTTCGGCGGAGTTCTTGCGACCATTGAACGGGAAGGTGTCCGGCCCGCGCTGGCACTGGGCGTTGATGTTGATGCGGCCCACCTGGTTGGCGAAAGCATCGACCAACCGGCCGACCTGCCCCGGGTCGTTGCCGAACAGGCTGAGCTGCTGGCCGTAGTCGGAATGCAGGACGTAGTCGATCACCTCATCCAGCTCGCGGTAAGGCACGACCGGGATCAGCGGGCCGAATTGCTCCTCGTGGTAGAGGCGCATCTCCGGACTCACCGGGCTCAGTAGCGCCGGGTAGAAAAAGCTCTGCCGGTGGCTGCCGCCGCCCGGGTTGACCACCTTGGCGCCCTTGGCGACGGCGTCCTCCAGCAGAGTGTTGAGGAAATCTACCTTGCCCGGTTCGGGCAGCGGGGTGAGCGCCACGCCATCGTCCCAAGGCATGCCGGGCTTGAGCGCGGCCAGCTTGGCCGTGAACTTGTCGAGGAAGGGGTCGAGCACGTCCTCGTGGACGAACAGGATCTTCAGCGCGGTGCAACGCTGGCCGTTGAAGGACAGCGCGCCGGTGACGGCCTCGCTCACGGCATTGTCCAGGTCCACCTTGGGCAGGACGATGCCGGGGTTCTTCGCATCCAGCCCAAGGGCCGCACGCAGACGGTGGGGGCGCGGGTGCAGCTTCTTCAGGTCGCTGGCGCCCGAGTGGGTACCGATGAAGGCGAACACGTCGATCTTGCCGGAGGCCATCAGCGCGCTGACGGTCTCACGGCCACGACCGTAGATGATGTTGATCACACCTGCCGGAAAGCTGTCGCGGAAGGCTTCCAGCAACGGACGGATCAGCAGCACGCCGAACTTGGCCGGCTTGAACACCACGGTGTTGCCCATGATCAGCGCCGGGATGAGCGTGGTGAAGGTTTCGTTCAGCGGGTAGTTGTACGGGCCCATGCACAGTGCCACGCCCAGCGGCACGCGGCGGATCTGGCCAAGGGTGCCCTGCTCCAGCTCGAAGCGGCTGGAGCGTCGGTCCAGTTCCTTGAGTGCTTCGATGGTGTCGACGATGTAGTCGCAGGTGCGGTCGAACTCTTTCTCCGAGTCCTTGAGGTTCTTGCCGATTTCCCACATCAGCAGCTTGACCACCTCTTCACGCTGCTCGCGCATGCACGCCAGGAACTTCTCCACATGCTGGATGCGCTCGGCCACACGCAGAGTCGGCCAGAGCCCCTGGCCGTGGTCATAGGCCTTGACGGCAGCATCCAGCGCTGCCAGCGCGGCATCGGCATCGAGCAGCGGCGTGCTGCCCAGTACCACTTGCTCATCACCCTGATCGCTGGCCAGGAAGATCGGGCTGCGCACGGTGGCCAGCGGGCCATCCCAGCGCACCAGCTCGCCATTCACCAGGTATTCGCGCTGCTCGATCGGCGCTTCAGGGCGGTAGCGCTCAGGAATTTGGGCAGCAGTGGGAAACAGGGCATCGAGATTGTTGTTGTGAGTCATTGCTCATCCCTCGGACACGGGCGGGTGATGGAGAATTCAGTTTGTAGCGCGCTTTCTTCGTTTGGTAAATCGTTTCAGCAAACCGCTTGGCGGAATCCCTTGCATGAGATCGAAAGAGATTGGATCGGTAGCCCGGATGAAATCCGGGGGGCCTCTGGTAGTCGATTCCCGGATTGCATCCGGGCTACTGGACGGCGGCGAGTAGCGAACCTTGTGGGGACGAATTCATTCGCTATGCAGGCCGCAGGCCTGCCATGAAAGTCGCATGGGGGGGGCACTGCATGCCCCTCAGCGAATGAATTCGCCCCCACAAAAAATCAAGCAGAGCCTCCGCCGGTGTCACCCCAGCAGCTTCAGCGCCTCGGCCGAGGACGTTTCGACGCGCTGCCAATCGCCTTCGCGAATCCAGGTCTTGTCCATCATCCAGGTACCGCCGACACACATCACGTTGGGCAGCGCCATGTAATCACGCAGGTTGCCCGGGTTGACGCCGCCCGTGGGGCAGAAGCGGATGCCCGGGAAGGGGCCGCCGAAGGCCTTGAGGGCCTTGATGCCACCGCAAATCTCGGCAGGGAACAGCTTGAAGCGGCGGTAACCGAGGGCATAGCCGAGCATGATTTCCGAGGCGCTGCTGATGCCGGGGATCAGCGGCAATGGGCTGTAGACGCCCGCGCGCAAGAGTTCGGCGGTGCAGCCCGGGGTCACGACGAACTGCGCCCCCGCGGCCTCGGCTTCGGCGAGCATCAGCTCGTCGAGCACGGTGCCGGCACCAACGCACAGCTCGGGGCGCTGCTCGCGCAGGAGGCGGATGGCGGCGAGGCCATGCTCCGAGCGCAGGGTGACTTCCAGGGTGCGCAGGCCACCGGCGGCGAGGGCATCGGCCAGGGGCAGGATGTCCTGTTCACGCTCAATGGTGATCACTGGCAGGATGCGCGCGGCGCCACAGATGATATCGATCAGGGCAGCCTTGTCGGCCATGCTGGGAACGGTTTCGCGGTGGCTGGCCTGACTGTGGGGAATGCTGGTCATGGGACGTTCCTTCGGGCTCAGGGGCACCAGTAGATTTCCAGGGATCGACGGAGGAAGGCGCGGATCGGCATCTGCGCGGCGTCTTCGCCAGCCAGTGCGTCGGCCAGGGTCGCGAGCTTGCCCTGCCCTTGCAGCGCCAGCAGCGACAGGCGCGCGCCTTCGAGCATCGGCAAGGTCAGGCTGAGGCGCTGATGCGGAACGGTTGGTGCCAGCATCGCCAGGCAGCGCTGCGGGCACTCCGGGCTGAGTGCTGCCTCGAGGTTCGGGCTGGTCGGGAACAGCGAGGCCGTGTGGCCGTCCTCGCCCATGCCCAGCACCAGCACGTCAAAGGGGAGCGGCAGCTCGGCCAGGGCCTGGTCGGCCAGCCTCGCGGCCTCGTCCAGGCTGGCTGCCGCGCTATAGAGACCGATGAAGCGGGCCCTGGCCGCCTCGCCCTGCAATAGATGGCGACGCACCAGCCCCTCATTGCTGTCGGGGTGGCTCACCGGTACCCAGCGTTCATCCGCCAGGCTGACGACCACCTTCGACCAGTCCAGCGCCTGGCTGGCGAGTCGCTCGAAGAAAGCCACCGGGCTGCGCCCGCCGGACACCACCAGGGTAGCCACACCGCGTGCGTCGATGGCCGAGCGCAGCGCGTTGGCGACGGTGACCGCCAGCTCGCCGGCGAGCTGCGCGGGATTGTTCAGGCTGAAGCCGATGACCTGTTCCGGCAGGTTGATGTTAGAGATCGCCATACCAACTCCGACCATCACGAGTGATCAATGCAATGGAGGCCACCGGCCCCCAGGTTCCCGCCGCGTAGGGCTTGGGCGCGTCGCCCTGTTGTTGCCAACCGGCGATGAGCTGGTCGCACCACTTCCAGGCGTATTCGATTTCATCCTTGCGCACGAAGAGGTTCTGGTTGCCCTTCATCACCTCCAGCAGCAACCGCTCGTAGGCATCGGGAATCCGTGCGCTACGGTAAGTATCGGAGAAACTGAGCTGCAGGGGGCCGCTGCGCAGCTGCATGCCCTTGTCCAGGCCCTGGTCCTTGGTCATCACCTGCAGGGAAATACCCTCGTCCGGCTGCAGGCGGATGATCAGGCGGTTGCTGATCAGCGGGCGCTGCTCGGGCGCGAAGATGTAGTGCGGCGGTTCCTTGAAGTGGATGACGATCTGCGACAGCTTCTGCGGCATGCGCTTGCCGGTGCGCAGGTAGAACGGCACGCCGGCCCAGCGCCAGTTGCGGATCTCCGCCCGCAGCGCGACGAAGGTCTCAGTGTCGCTCTGGGCGTTGGCATTGTCCTCTTCCAGATAGCCGGGCACCGACTTGCCGAGGATGTTGCCGGCCACGTACTGGCCGCGCACCACTTGCTGGCTCAGCTGTTCGACGCCGATGGGCGCCAGTGCCTTGAGCACCTTCACCTTCTCGTCGCGGATGCTGTCGGCGGACAGGTCGCTGGGCGGGTCCATGGCGATCAGGCAAAGCAACTGCAGCAGGTGGTTCTGGATCATGTCGCGCAGCTGGCCGGCCTGGTCGAAATAGCCCCAGCGACCTTCGATGCCTACCTGCTCGGCCACGGTGATTTCCACGTGGGAGATATGGTTCTGGTTCCACTGGGTCTCGAACAGACTGTTGGCGAAGCGCAGGGCAATCAGGTTCTGCACCGTCTCCTTGCCCAGGTAATGGTCGATCCGATAGGTGCGGTTCTCCGGGAAGTGCGCCGCCACGGCGTCATTGACCGCGCGGGAAGACGCCAGGTCATGGCCGATCGGTTTCTCCAGCACCACGCGGGTGCGCTCGGCGAGGCCCGTGGCCGCCAGCCCCGCGCAGATCGCGCCGTAGACCGAAGCCGGCGTGGCGAAGTAGGCGATCAGCCGGCTCGCCGGGCCGATCTTGTCCGCCAGCACCGCATAGCCGTCAGCTTCGAGGAAGTCCATCGACAGGTAGTCCAACCGCGCCAGGAAGCGCTGCATGACAGCCTCCTCCTGCTCCCGCACCGGAACATGCCGGCGCAGGTGCTCGCCGATGGCCGCCAGATGCGCGGCGGGCTCGTCGTTCTCACGAGCCAGGGCCAGGACGCGGGTCTCGGCGGGCAGCAATCCCGCACGATCCAGTTGGTAGAGCGCCGGGAACAGCTTGCGTAGCGCCAGGTCACCAAGGCCGCCGAACAGCGCCAGGGTGCAGGATTCAACAGGTTGTGAGGCCATGGTATTTGTTCTTCTTTCAAACATGAGCTTATGAATACACCCAGATAAGCGTTTCATCAAGACAAAATGTAGTAATAAAACTACATTTTCCAATATCCGAGATTCCTATGGCCCCGTCCTATTACGCTCAGTACGATAGGCCACCGAATGCCAGACCCTTCCCAGGACTCCAAATGGACCGCGTGCACAACCTCCTGGAGCAGATCCAGAACCGCCTCGAAGCGCTCAACAAGGCCGAACGCAAAGTCGCTGAAGTGATCCTGCGCGATCCGCAGCAGGCCACTCGCTACAGCATTGCCGCGCTGGCCCAGGCCGCGAAGGTCAGCGAACCGACGGTGAACCGCTTCTGCCGCTCCTTCGGCGTCAACGGCTACCCGGAACTGAAGATGCAGCTGGCGCAGAGCCTGGCCAGCGGCGCCGCCTACGTTAGCCGAGCCGTGGAGGCCGAAGACGGCCCCGAGGCCTACACGCGGAAAATCTTCGGCAGCGCCATAGCCTCCCTGGATAGCGCCTGCCAGAGCCTCGATCCGCAACAGATCAGCCGTGCGGTGGACCTGATGATCCAGGCCCGGCAGATCCACTTCTTCGGTCTCGGCGCCTCCGCCTCCGTGGCTCTGGATGCGCAGCACAAGTTCTTCCGCTTCAACCTCGCGGTGACGGCCCATTCCGACGTTCTGATGCAGCGCATGCTGGCTTCGGTGGCGCATACCGGAGACCTCTTTGTGATCATTTCCTACACCGGCCGCACCCGCGAGCTGGTGGAAGTGGCGCGCATCGCCCGGCAGAACGGCGCCTCCGTGCTTGGCCTGACCGCCGCCGGCTCGCCACTGGCCAAGGCCAGCACCATCAGCCTGGACATCCCGCTGCCCGAGGACACCGACATCTACATGCCGATGACCTCGCGCATCATCCAGCTCACCGTGCTCGACGTGCTCGCCACCGGCATGACCCTGCGCCGCGGCGTGGACTTCCAGCCACACCTGCGCAAGATCAAGGAAAGCCTCAACGCAAGCAGGTATCCGAGCGATGAGGAGCCGTCCTGAGGGTTCTGCGCGGGGGCTATGCCCTCTCCCCCAGCCCATAGGGGCTGGGGGAGAGGGCAACGACATCCAGTCCCACACCTCACTCCACCCAAACCCTCAAGCTCAACCTCGCTTCTTCCCCCGCGACCAGCGTCACACCATCCTGCCCACAAGCGGCACCCTGTACAGAGAGAAACCCCAGGCCTTCCGACCAGCTCACTTCTCCAAGCGGCCGACTGCCGGGATGCCAGACCACGGTGTTGGCATTGCCACCCCCATCGATGCAGATACGCCGCTGCCAGCCAGCATCCTGGATAGTTACCTTGCCGCCCCGGCGGAACACGCGGTGGCAGCCATCGACGATGCGCAGCTCGCCCTCCTGTCGACACGCCTCGCGGACCAATAGGTCGCGGCCTTCGGCGCCGTCCAGGCCGAGCAGCCCGACCCGTGCCACATCCGATATCCGCCAATAGGCATGCAGCGCATGGCTGAGCACGCAGGTCTCGCTGTCCCGGTGGCGGGTGGTGAGTCGCAGGTGCATCTCATCGCCCAGTTCCGCCTCCAGCTCCACGACCCAGTCGTGCAGTTCCAGCCGCCAGTTCAGGCGCACGCCGGTGGCGTCCGCCTCCTTGCCGGTCAAGCGCCAGTCGCTCAACCGCGCCCAGCCGTGGTGCGGCCAGCCGCTCTCCATCGGGTGACGGCCGAACCAGGGCCAGCACACCGGCACGCCACCGCGGATGGCGCCGATCCTCGGCCAGCGCGCGGCGCACCAGAGCAACGGGCGTTCGCCACGCGGCTGGAAGTGCAGCAACTGCCCGCCCTGGCGGCTGAACACCGCCGTGCAACGCGGGTGCTCCACTAGCAGGAGCTCGCGGCCCTGCTGCTCGGTCCAGCGGAATGATTGCCCGGCTTCCGGCCGCAACAGATCGGCCAGGGGATGGTCGACGCCCTCCCCCGTTTTCACCCGATGCGGCCTGGCATGCCGTGGCTCACTGACGCCCATCGCGGCTCCGCATCACTTCCACCAATACTCGAGCTGTACACCGAAGTTGGAGCCGTGCAGGGCATCACCAAAGGCGCCGGTATCGGACAGCGCCGAGCCCGCTGCCATCTGGCTCGCCGCGCGCTGCGCCGCTTCGTTCCAGCTGGCGTAGGTGTAATAGAGGCGGATTTCCGGGCGCTCCCAGAAGCCGGGGCCAGCCGGCGACCAGGTGGGCGCAATGGTGAACTTGGTCAGCTTGCGAGTGCCGCCGGGAGCTTCCACCTGATCGCGGCCAAGTTCGGTCACCAGCTTGAATTGCTCGGTAATCGCATAGCTCGGGCGTACGCCGACCGACAGCCAGTTCTGGTCGTCGCCGTCCGGGCGAGTGTCCTTCTGGTAGACGACTTGGAACTGCCCGCCGAAGCGTGGCGTTACCTGCCAGTCGAAGAACTCCACCACACGCCAACTCTTGTTGGCGTTATCCAGGGTCGGGTCGCCGGTATAGCCCAGGGCAGTACCCGGCCCTCGGCCGTACTGCAAGGCGAAGGTATTCAGCCCGCCGAGGAATTCCTTCTGCTTGTGCTGCACGGCCACCGACCAGCCGCTGTGGGCGTCCAGGCTGTCGGGCTTGTCGATGTAGCTGACGCCAAAGCCCACCTCACCGCCAGGATTGGTCTGGAAGCCGTCGACATTGAAGTCGTGACGGTTGATGTAGGGGTCCTGATCGTAGTTGTCCTTGCGCGAGAAGACGTAGCTGTACTTCAAATCGCCAATGGCTACCTGGTCGAAGCCGAAGCCGGTGGCGCTCTGGTTCCAGTAGTAGTAGTCGGAGATGTGGATATCGTTCCGCTTGTAGAAGCGACGCCCCGCCCAGAAGGAGCCGCCGTTCAACGCCGGCATGTTGCTCCACTCGGCGTACATCTGGTTCATCCGCGCAAAGCCGTGGTCGCCAGTGAACTCAGGCGTGTGGCCGTATTCGTTGTAGAGCTGCGCCATGCCTTCGACGCTGATCACCGAGCCATCATCGAGCTTGAGCAGGTCCTGGCGCAGGTCCAGCTCGATGTACTGCTCGCACTCGTTGCCCAGGCGGTACTTCGACTGCGCCCCCGGCAGTTGGAAGCAGGATTGCGTGCCACCCTCACTTGAGCCGCCGGCGCCGCTGCGCACGTAACCGGTGAACTCCACCGCCTGCGCAACTCCGGAAACTGCAAACAGCGCGCAAGGCAGTACCCACAAACGTTTGATCGTCGTGCTCATGTCCACTCCAGATTTTTATTGTTGTGTTTCGATGGATCGTTTCCTGAATGCCCCGTAGGAGCGAGCTCTGCTCGCGAACAGCTCTGCGCGAGCCCATTCGCGGGCAGAGCTCGCTCCTACATCCCCTTCAGGCGTGCCACTTTGGCGCGCTCAGGGGGGCTCGCCTTTCCCAGACGACCCAGGCGCTCGCCGCTTTGCGCGTCGAACAGCAGCACCTTGTCCGGGGCGAATTGCAGATCCAGGGTCTCGCCCACGCGCGGCGCGGCATCCGGCGCCAGACGGCAGCAGACCTTGGTCTGATTGATCTCGACGAAGGCCAGGGTGTCCGGCCCGGTAGGTTCGAGCACCTGCACCTCGGCGCGGATGCCCGGCAGCTCGGCAGTAGCCGCAGCGACGAGGATCTGCTCCGGACGCACGCCGAGGATTACCTCACGCCCGTCCAACTCGTCCTCCACCTCGCCCAGCGGCAGCTCGCAGTGGCCGTCGGCGCTGTCCAGCAGACCAAACAGGCGACCGTCACGGCGCTGCAGGCGCAGGGGGATGAAGTTCATCGGCGGCGAACCCATGAACCCGGCGACGAAGAGATTTGCCGGATCGTTGTAGATCTGCTGCGGGGTGCCAAATTGCTGGATGATGCCGTCCTTCATCACCGCCACCTTGTCGCCCAGGGTCATGGCCTCGATCTGGTCGTGGGTGACGTAGACGGTGGTGGTCTTCAGCCGCTGGTGCATCAGCTTGATCTCGGTGCGCATCTCTACCCGCAGCTTGGCGTCGAGGTTCGACAGCGGCTCGTCGAACAGGTAGATCTTCGGCCGCCGCGCCAGCGCCCGGCCCATGGCCACGCGCTGCTGCTGGCCGCCGGAGAGCTGGCCGGGCTTGCGCTCCAGCAGGTGCTCGATCTGCAGCAGCTTGGCCACGCGCGCGACCTCGGCATCGATCTCGGCAGCCGGCATCTTGCGGATCTTCAGGCCGAAAGCGATGTTCTCGCGCACGCTCATGGTCGGGTACAGGGCGTAGGACTGGAACACCATAGCGATGTCCCGGTCCTTCGGGCTCATGCCGCTGATGTCGGCGTCGTCGACCATGATCGCGCCGCCGGTGATGCTCTCCAGTCCGGCGATGCAGTTCATCAGGGTGGATTTGCCGCAGCCCGACGGCCCGACGAGGATCAGGAACTCGCCGGAATCGATGGACAGCTCGATGTTCTTCAGGGTGTCCGCCAGGCCGCTGCCGTAGGACTTGTTCACATTGCGCAGTTCGAGGGTTGCCATGTCTTTTCTCCAATCCCGAAAGCTACTTTGAAAGCGTCACGAGCGAAGGTCAGGCAAGGCGGAATCAGGCGAGGAAGCGGAGTTTAGGCCGCCAAATGAGCATTCCGAGCCTGATTCCAACACAGCATGACCGAGCGCAGTAGCTTTCAGCCTTTGACGGCGCCGGCCGTCAGGCCGCGCAGGAAGTATTTACCGGCCAGCACGTAGACCAGCAGGGTGGGCAGGCCAGCGATCATCGCGGCGGCCATGTCGACGTTGTATTCCTTGACCCCGGTGCTGGTGTTCACCAGGTTGTTCAGGGCCACTGTGATGGGCTGGGTGTCGCCGCTGGCGAACACCACGCCGAAGAGGAAGTCATTCCAGATCTGGGTGAACTGCCAGATCAGGCAGACCATGATGGTCGGCACCGACATCGGCAGCAGGATGCGCCCGAAGATGGTGAAGAACCCCGCCCCGTCCAGCCGCGCCGCCCGCACCAGGGCATCCGGGATGCTCACGTAGAAGTTGCGGAAGAACAGCGTGGTGAAGGCCAGGCCGTAGACCACGTGCACCAGCACCAGGCCGCCGGTGGTGTTGGCCAGGCCGAACTGGCCGAGGGTGAAGGACGCCGGCAGCAGCACCACCTGGAACGGCAGGAAGCAGCCGAACAGCAGCAGCCCGAAGAACAGCTGCGAGCCGCGGAAGCGCCACATCGACAGCACGTAACCGTTCAGCGCACCGAGCAGGGTCGAGATCAGCACGGCGGGCACGGTGATCTTCACCGAGTTCCAGAAGTAGCCACCGACGCTGGCCCAGGCCTTGGCCCAGCCTACCAGGGTGAACACGTCCGGCATCGACAGCAGGTTGCCGGTGCGAATGTCGTCCGGGGTCTTGAAGCTGGTCAGCAGCATCACCACCAGCGGCACCAGGTACACGGCGCACGCCAGGATCAAGGTGGCGTAGATGGCCAGGCGGCTGAAGCTGAAGGCAGGTTTTCCGGCCAGGCTAGTCATGGCGCTTGTTCCTCAGTTCGGAGTACAGGTACGGCACCAGGATCGCCAGCACCGCGCCGAGCATGAGCATCGCGCTGGCGGCGCCGAGGCCCATCTGGCCGCGGGTGAAGGTGTGGGCATACATGAACATCGCCGGCAGGTCGGAGGCGTAGCCAGGGCCGCCGGCCGTCATCGCCGCCACCAGGTCGAAGCTCTTGATGGCAATGTGAGCAAGGATCATCAGTGCACTGAAGAACACCGGGCGCAGGCTCGGCAGGACGATGCGCAGGTAGATGGTCGGCAGGCTCGCACCATCCACCTGGGCGGCGCGGATGATCGACTGATCGACGCCACGCAGGCCGGCGAGGAACAGCGCCATGACGAAGCCCGAGGACTGCCACACGGCGGCGATCACCAGGCAGTAGACGACGCGGTCCGGGTCCACCAGCCAGTCGAGGCGAAAGCCTTCCCAGCCCCAGTCACGCAGCAGCTTGTCCAGGCCGAGACCGGGGTTGAGCAGCCACTTCCAGGCGGTGCCGGTGACGATCATCGACAGCGCCATCGGGTAGAGGTAGACGGTACGGATGAAGCCCTCACGGCGGATACGCTGGTCCAGCAACACCGCCAGCAGCACGCCTAGCACCAGGCTGATGCCGATGAACAGTCCGCCGTATACGAGCAGGTTCTGGCTGGCCACCCACCAGCGATCGTTGTCCAGCAAGCGCTCGTACTGCTGCAGCCCGACCCACTTGTAGCTGGGCATGAAGCGCGAGTTGGTGAAGGAGAGCAGGAAGGTCCAGATGATGTAGCCATAAAAGCCGACCAGCACGATCAGCACGCTGGGCGCCAGTACCACTTGGGGCAGCCAGCGTTGCAGCGCGTCCAGCGGTGAGGCCTTGGCGAAGACTGCAATTGAAGACATCGGTAACTCCTCGCGAGGAAAGAGCGGTGGCACGGACCTCGTAGGAGCCAGCTTGCTGGCGAACAGGCGCAGGCGACCGGCGTCGGGGCTGCCGACCAGTTCCGAATCGCCAGCAAGCTGGCTCCTACAGGTAATTCATGCGCGACAAATCCCGTGGCACATGCCTGGGCAAGCACCGGAAATCAGAACCAGGGGTGGGCGGGCTCGGGCCCGCCCGGAAGCGCGCTTACTGCACCGCTTCTATCGCGGCGGCCAGTTGCTGCACGGCCTTTTTCGGGTCGGCTGCGGGGTCGTTGAAGAAGTTGGTCACCACGTCGAACACCGCGCCCTGCACGTAGCTGGAGGCGGCCATGCCGTGAGCCAGGCTGGGCTGCAGGCCGTCGCCCGCCGCGGCTTCCTTGAAGTCCTTCATGGACTGCTGGGCGCAGGCGTCGAAGCTGCTCATGTCCTGGTCCAGACGGACCGGGATGGAGCCCTTGTTCTGGTTGAAGAACTGCTGGAACTGCGGATCCAGGATGGTACGCGCCAGATCGTTCTGCGCCTTGCGATTCTCATCGCTGCTGAGCTTGAACATGGCCAGGGAGTCGATGTTGTAGGCAAAGCTGCCCTGGGTTCCGGGGAACGGCAGGCACTGGTAGTCCTTGCCCGCCACCAGACCTGCGGCGCTCCACTCGCTCTTTGCCCAGTCACCCATGATCTGCATACCGGCCTTGCCGTTGATCACCAGGCCCGTGGCACTGTTCCAGTCGCGGCCGGCGGCGTCGGGATCGACGTAGCCACGCACCTTCTTCAGGGCCACGAAGACCTCGACCATCTTGTCGCTGGTGAGGGTCGCCTTATCCTGCTCGACGAAGGCTTTGTGGTAGCCCTGCGGGCCGAGGATGCTGAACACCAGGTCCTCGAACACGGTGCCGTCCTGCCAGGGCTGGCCACCGTGGGCGAGCGGGATGAAGCCGGCGGCCTTGAGCTTGTCAGCCGCAGCGAAGAATTCGTCGAGGGTGGCCGGCGGCGTGGCACCGGCCTTCTGGAACACCTCGGGGTTGATCCACAGCCAGTTGACCCGGTGCACGTTGACCGGCACGGCCACGTAGTGACCGTCGTACTTCATGATGTCAGCCACCTGCTTGGGCAGCAGGGTGTCCCACTGGCCCTCCTCGGACACTTCGTCCAGCTCGGTGAGCAGGCCGAGTTCGCCCCACTCCTGGATGTCCGGCCCCTTGATCTGCGCAGCGGACGGCGGATTGCCGGACACGGCACGAGTCTTCAGCACGGTCATCGCAGCCTCACCACCACCACCGGCGACGGCGAAGTCCTTCCAGGTATGACCTTTTTCTTCGACGAGTTTCTGCAGGGTATCGGCGGCGCGTTTCTCACCACCGGAAGTCCACCAATGCAGGACTTCCACTTCACCGGCGAGAGCGGAAAGCGGAAACAGCGAAGCGAGGGAAACGACAGCGGCCAGGCGAGACAGGGCATTCATGAATGGGACACCTTTTTGTTTTTATGGCTGTGCAAGTCGGTGCTTGCGCTTGCCTGCAGTCTAACCACGGCGTTCAAGGCGGCGGGTAACAAAGGGATAGTGGTTGGTCACGGGGTGGTTACAAAACTCGGATCAGCTCCCTCTCCCTCAGGGAGAGGGGAGACAATCACCCCGCCACTCTCGGCAACCACAGCGTCACGCGAAGGCCGCCCTCTCGTAGATTGCGCAAGCTCAGCTCGCCACCATGGCTGTGCGCCAGGTTGCGTGCGATGCCCAGGCCCAGGCCGTAGCCCTGCTGCTGTCCGGCGAGACGGAAGTGGGGTTCGAACACCTGCTCCAGGCGCTGCTCCGGCACGCCGGGGCCTTCATCATCCACGTGCAGCACGAAGGCCTCGGTGTTGTCCTCGACATGCAGGTGTGCGCGCTCGCCGTACTTCAGGGCGTTGTCCACCAGGTTGCCGATGCAGCGGCGCAAGGCCAGCGGCTTGCCGGGGTAACTGGCAATAGCCTTGCCTTCCAGCGTCACCTGACCGGTGGCGAGATAGGGCTCGATCAACCCGTACAGCAGGTGGTTGAGGTCCACCTGCTCGATATTTTCATGGATGTCGGTGTCCTTCACGCATTGCAGTGCGCCCTTCACCAGCAATTCCAGTTCGTCCAGGTCGCGGCTGAACTTGGCCTGCAAGGCTTCATCGTCCAGCAACTCGACCCGCAGGCGCAGCCGGGTGATGGGCGTACGCAGGTCGTGGGATATGGCGCTGAACAGCTGGCTGCGCTCACTGAGGTAACGGCTGATGCGCTCGCGCATGCTGTTGAAGGCGCGGCTCACCTCCACCACTTCACTGCCGCCGGCCTCAGGCAGGGGCTCCACCTCGGCGCCCAGCGACATCTCCCGCGCGGCGGTGGCCAGGCGTTTCAACGGCCGGCTCTGCCAGTGCACCAGCAGACCGATGAACAGCAGGAGGAAGCTGCTGGTGAGCAAGATGAACCACAGCTGCTGGGTCGGCTGGCCCTGGTCCTCCAGACTGGCGTAGGGCTCAGGCAGCAGCGAGGCGAGATACAACCATTCGCTGGGGCCGATCTGGATCTGCGTCACCAGTACCGGCGGGTTCACCGGCTCAAGGGTCAGGGCGTAGTGGGCCCAGGAGCGTGGCAGCTCGTCGAGCTTCAGGCCGCTGTTGAAGATGCGTAGATCATCCGGGCTGACGAAGTGCAGGGACAGGTCCACCTGCTTGCCCAGACGCTCGCGCAACACCGCCTCCACCTCGTCCATTACCGCTCGCTTTCGCGGGGTTTCCGGCATTACACGCATTTCCAGCGGCTTATCGTTGAGGGAAACGAAGAAACGCGTGCCGCCCATCGAGCGCAGCTGGTCCAGCACCATGGGGCGATAGCCCAGAGGCAGCGAGCGAATGTAACTGACACTGGCAGCCATGGACTGGGCAAGGCTGCGGGAGCTGGTGAGCAGGCCCTCCATCTGGCTGGCACGTAGTTGCGAGAGCCAGATGACACTGGACAACGCTTGTGCGACCAGAACCACCAGCAAAGTGAGGAACAGCATGCGCCCGAGCAGCGAGCGCGGCACAAGCCTAAGCATGGACGTGCGGCGTGACCTGCGCCGCCAGCAGATAGCCGGCACCCCGCACGGTGCGGATCAGCCGCGGCGCCTTGCCAGTGTCGCGCAGACGCTGGCGCAGGCGGCTCACCGCCATGTCGACGATGCGCTCCAGTGGCATTACCTCACGGCCACGGGTGGCGTTGGCAATGGTGTCGCGATCGAGGATCTGCTGTGGATGGTCAAGGAACAGCTTGAGCAAGGCGAAGTCGGCACCGGAGAGGATCACCTCCTCGCCATCGAGGTGGAACAGGCGGTGACTGACCATGTCCAACCGCCACTCGTCGAAGGCCAGCACCTCCACGGGGGCGCGCTCCAGGCCGAAGCCGACCCTGCGCAATAATGCCTTGATCCGCGCCAGCAACTCGCGTGGACTGAAGGGCTTGCCAAGGTAGTCGTCGGCGCCCAGCTCCAAGCCGATCACCCGGTCGGCCTCATCGGAGCTGGCGGTAAGCATGATGATCGGCACCTGCGCCAGGCGCTGGTGCGCGCGCACCCAGCGGCACAGGCTGAAGCCATCTTCGTCGGGCAGCATGACATCGAGGATCACCAGGTCGGCGGCCTCCTCGCCCATGGCCCGGCGAAAACCTTCGCCATCGCCGACGGTGCGTACCTGGAAGCCGGCGCGACTCAGGTAGGTCTCAAGCAGTTCACGAATTTCCTGGTCGTCGTCGACCAGGAGGATGGATTTCCCGGATTGGCTCACAGTGGCCGTCCTTTGTTGTTATCAATTCACTCGATGCCGGACCTGACCCTAGGATGGATAGCGCTTTTTCTATCCACCAGCGTCGTCGGGCTGAGCCCCTGCCGAAACTTCGGCGTTGCGGGGCACTTATGTAGGATGGGTTGAGCCCGCGACACCCATCAATCCGCAGCGTTGGGTATTGCTACGCTCCACCCATCCGACGAAAGTTCGCCTGTTGCAAGGCCACGCCCGCGCCTTCCAGGCCGGGATATTCGGCCGTCACCAGCCAAACGGGTATGCCCTCAAAATAGCCGCTCATGCAGCCCTTGCTGGCAAAGCTGCGGACAAACCCGCTGGCCTGGAAGAAGGCAGCGAAGCGCGGCACAACGCCGCCGACTATATACACTCCGCCGCGCGCGCCAAGGGTCAGCACATTATTGCCGGCCACACGCCCCAGCCAGCAACAGAACAGCTCCAGCACTTCCACCGCCACTGGATCGCCGGCCAGCGCGGCAGCGCTGACCTCGGCTGGCGTCGCCAGACGCTCCGAATGGCCGTCGAGTGCGCAGAGCGTACGGTAAAGCAGCAGCAGACCATTGCCGCTGAGCACATTCTCGGCGCTGACATGGCCGAGCTGCCCATGCAGATGCTGCCAAATCGCCGCCTCGCGCAGGCTGCCGATGGGCAGGTCGACATGCCCGCCCTCGCCCGGCAGTGCCTTCCAGCACCCATCACCCAGGGGCAGCAGAGTGCCGACGCCCAGGCCGGTTCCCGGTCCGATCACCACAACGGGGCTGTCCGACTCGGCAACACCTGGGCGCACCAGGACGCGCTCATGCTCGCGCAGACGGGTCATGCCCAGTGCCATGGCGGTGAAGTCATTGACCAGCAGCAGCCGCTCGACCTGCAGCGTCCGACAGAAAGCCGCGCGGCTGAGGCGCCAATGGTTGTTGGTAAAACGGAAATGTTCGCCGCCCACCGGCCCGGCAACGGCCAGGCACACTGAACCCAGGCTGCCCGGCGCCAGGCCAAGCCCGGCCAGGTAATGGCTGACGGCCTGTTCGGGGCTGGCAAAGTCGGCAGTGGCCAACACCCGAATCGATTCCAGTGTCTCGTTCCGCCACAGCGCGAAGCGCGCATTGGTCCCACCGATATCACCGACCAATGCCAACTTCACTTCAGGCCCTCCAGGTTGCGGGTGAAGGCGCTGGCACCCTGCTCGGCCGAGCTGAAGGCCTCGCGCATGAAGGCGAACAGTTCGCGCCCGGTGCCGACGTTGGCCTCCAGGTCCCAGAGAG
>NZ_JAGTIS010000050.1 GCF_018704125.1 Metapseudomonas boanensis
TCGATCAGGCCCTGGGTCGAGCCATCTTCGGCGGCCGCGTCTTCCTGGCCGACCAGCCGCGAGTAGACACCCTTGCCCAGCTCCTTGCCCAGTTCGACGCCCCACTGGTCGAAGGCGTTGATGCCCCAGAGCACGCTCTGCACATACACCTTGTGCTCGTACATGGCGATCAGTGCGCCCAGGCGGCGCGGACTGATGCGCTCCATGACCAGGGTGTTGCTGGGACGGTTGCCCGGCACCACCTTGTGCGGCGCCAGGCGCTGCACTTCGTCTTCGGACAGGCCCTTGGCGCGCAGTTCGGCCTCGGCCTCCGCGCGGGACTTGCCGAGCATCAGCGCCTGGCTCTGCGACAGGCAGTTGGCGAACAGCCACTGGTGGTGATCGGCCACCGGGTTGTAGCTGCTCACCGGGACGATGAAGTCTGCCGGAATCAGGTGCGTGCCCTGGTGCAGCAACTGGTGGTAGGCATGCTGGCCGTTGCAGCCCACGCCGCCCCAGATCACCGGGCCGGTGCCGGCGCTGACCGGGCTGCCGTCCTGGCGCACGCTCTTGCCATTGGACTCCATATCCAACTGCTGCAGGTGATCGGTGAAGTTCCGCAGGTAGTAGTCATAAGGCAGGATGGCATGGCTTTTCGCGCCCCAGAAGTCGCCATACCAGACGCCCAGCAGGCCGAGGACTACCGGGATGTTGCGTTCGAACGGCGTGCTCTGGAAGTGCTGGTCCATGCTGTAGGCACCGGACAGCAGCTCCTTGAAGTTGGAGATGCCGATGGACATGGCGATCGGCAAGCCGATGGCGGACCACAGCGAGTAGCGGCCACCGACCCAGTCCCACATGGGGAAGATGTTCTCTTCGCGGATGCCGAAACCGACGGCGGCTTCCTTGTTGCTGCTGACCGCGATGAAGTGGCGGTACAGCTCTTCCTCGCTGCCGCCCTGGGCCAGGTACCAGGCGCGCGCAGCCTGAGCGTTCTTCAAGGTTTCCAGCGTACCGAAGGACTTGCTGGAAACGATGAAGAGAGTGGTTTCAGCATTCAGTCGGCAGGCCAGTTCGCGGAACTCGCTACCATCGATATTGGCCAGGTAGTGGCAGCGCACGCCTTTCTGGGCGAAGGGCAGCAAGGCCTCGGAGACCAGTTGCGGGCCGAGGAAGGAGCCGCCGATCCCGATGTTCACCACGTCGGTGATGGGCCTTTCGGTGTAGCCGCGCCACAGGCCGTTGTGCACGGCGCCGACCAGCTCGGTCATCTGGTGCAGCACGCGGTGCACTTCGGGCATCACGTCGACGCCATCGACCAGCACCTTGTCGCCGATCGGCCGGCGCAATGCAGTGTGCAGCACCGGGCGGCGTTCGGAAGCATTGATCATTTCACCGCGGAACATCGCCTTGATCGCATCGCCAAGTTGCGCCTCTTCGGCCAGCTTCACCAACAAGGCCAGGGTTTCGGGGCCGATCAGGTTTTTCGAGAAGTCGAG
>NZ_JAGTIS010000051.1 GCF_018704125.1 Metapseudomonas boanensis
TGCTTGAACATCACATGGCGCACGGCGGTGTAGTCCTCCAGCCCGTACATGGACATGTCCTTGCCGTAGCCGGAATGCTTCACGCCGCCGTGGGGCATTTCGCTGGTCAGCATGAAGTGAGTGTTGACCCAGGTGCAGCCGTACTGCAGGCGCGCGGACAGGCGGTGGGCGCGACCGACGTCGGCGGTCCAGACCGAGGAGGCGAGGCCGTAGTCGGAGTCGTTGGCCCAGGCCAGCACCTGCTCCTCGTCGTCGAAGGCGGTGACCGAGACGACCGGGCCGAACACTTCGCGGCGGACGATCTCGTCGTCCTGGCGCGCACCGGCGAGCACGGTGGGCTGGAAGAAGAAGCCCGGACCGTCGACACGCTGACCTCCAGTGACCACCCGGATGTGCGGCAGGGCGGCGGCGCGCTGGACGAAGCCCTCGACGCGCTCGAGGTGCTGCTCGGTGATCAGCGGGCCGAGTTCGGTGCTCGGGTCGTCCTGCAGGCCAGGCTGGATGCTGGCCACGGCTTCGCCCAGTTTCGCCACGAAGCGCTCGTAGACGCCTTTCTGCACGTAGAGGCGGCAGGCAGCGGTGCAGTCCTGGCCGGCGTTGTAGAAGCCGAAGGTGCGGATGCCCTCGACGGCGGCGTCGATGTCGGCGTCGTCGAAGATGATCACCGGGGCCTTGCCACCCAGCTCCATGTGCATGCGCTTCACCGTGTCGGCGGTGCCGGCAATGATCCGCGAGCCGGTGGCGACCGAGCCGGTCAGCGACACCATGCGCACTTTCGGGTGGGTCACCAGCGGCTCGCCGACGCTGGGGCCGCGGCCGAAGACCAGGTTGACCACGCCGGCGGGGAACAGCTCATTGATGAACTCGGCGAGTTTCAGCGCGGTCAGCGGGGTCTGCTCGGAGGGTTTGAGCACCACGGTGTTGCCGGCGGCGAGCGCCGGGCCGAGCTTCCAGGCGGCCATCATCAGCGGGTAGTTCCACGGCGCGATGGAGGCGACCACGCCGATCGGGTCGCGGCGGATCATCGAGGTGTGGCCGGGCAGGTATTCCCCGGCGGCGGAACCGCTCATGCAGCGGCTGGCGCCGGCGAAGAAGCGGAACACGTCGGCGATGGCCGGCAGTTCGTCATTCAGCACCGCGTTGTAGGGCTTGCCGCAGTTGTTCGATTCCAGGCGGGCCAGTTCTTCGGCATGGGCGTCGATGCGGTCGGCGAGCTTGAGCAGCAGGGCGGCGCGGTCTTTCGGCGGGGTCTGCGCCCAGGCGGGGAAGGCGGCCTCGGCGGCCTGCACGGCGGCATCGACCTGGGCCGGGCTGGCCTCGGCGATTTCTACCAGGGCAGTGCCCAGGGACGGGTTGAGCACGGCGAGGCCGGGGCCTTCGCCAGCGA
>NZ_JAGTIS010000052.1 GCF_018704125.1 Metapseudomonas boanensis
TTCGACCTGTTCAAGATCGGTATCGGCCCCTCCAGCTCGCATACCGTGGGCCCGATGCGGGCGGGCGCCCTGTTCGCCAGCGCCCTGCGCGAGCGCGGCCTGCTGGCGCGGGTGAGCCGCGTCGAGGTGCGCCTGTACGGCTCGCTGTCGGCCACCGGGGTCGGCCATGGCACCGACCGTGCGACGGTGATGGGGCTGATGGGCGAATGGCCGGACCGCATCGACCCGAAACAGATACCCCTGCGCATCGCCGCCTTGCTGGAAAGCGGCGAGCTGCTGCTGGACGGCGCTCAGCCAGTGCCGTTCGACTGGCAGCGCGACCTGCTGCTGCTGGAGGAGAACCTGCCGTACCACCCCAACGCCATGACCCTGATCGCGGAAGGCGAGGGTGGTGAACTGCACCGCGACACCTACTACTCGATTGGCGGCGGCTTCGTGGTGGATGCCGCGCAGGCCGCCTCTGGGCAGCTGGACCAGGACCACACCCCGCTGCCCTACGACTTCTCCAGCGCCGAGGAACTGCTGGTGCTGTGCCGACGCCACAACCTGCGTGTTTCCGAGCTGATGCTGGCCAACGAGAAAGCCTGGCGCAGCGAGGCGGAGATCCGCGCCGGGCTGCTCAAACTGTGGGACGCCATGCAGGACTGCGTGCGCAACGGCCTGGGCGAGGAGGGCATCCTGCCCGGCGGGCTGAACGTGCGCCGGCGTGCCGCCAAGCTGCACCGCAGCCTGCAGGAACTGGGCAAGCCGAACGTGATCGGCTCGACCATGAGCGCGATGGAATGGGTCAACCTCTACGCCCTGGCGGTGAACGAGGAGAACGCCGCCGGCGGGCGCATGGTGACGGCGCCGACCAATGGCGCGGCGGGCATCATCCCGGCGGTGCTGCACTACTACATGCGCTTCAACCCCGAGGCCAGCGAGGACGACGTGGTGAACTACTTCCTCGGCGCGGCGGCGGTGGGGATCCTGTGCAAGAAGAACGCCTCGATCTCCGGCGCCGAAGTGGGTTGCCAGGGCGAAGTCGGCTCGGCCTGCGCGATGGCGGCGGCGGGGCTGGCGGAAGTGCTGGGAGCGACCCCGGCGCAGCTGGAGAACGCGGCGGAGATCGGCCTGGAGCACAACCTCGGGCTGACCTGCGACCCGGTGGGCGGGCTGGTGCAGGTGCCGTGCATCGAGCGCAACGCGATTGCTGCGGTGAAGGCGATCAACGCGGCGCAGATGGCGCTGCGCGGCGATGGCGAGCACTTCATCTCGCTGGACCGGGTGATCCGCACCATGCGCGACACCGGCGCCGACATGCACGACAAGTACAAGGAAACCTCGCGCGGCGGCCTGGCAGTCAGCGC
>NZ_JAGTIS010000053.1 GCF_018704125.1 Metapseudomonas boanensis
ATCAGAAGAAGCCCAGCGGATTGATGTCGTAGCTGACCAGCAGGTTCTTGGTCTGCTGATAGTGGTCGAGCATCATCTTGTGGGTTTCACGGCCGACGCCGGATTTCTTGTAACCCCCGAAGGCGGCGTGAGCCGGGTAGAGGTGATAGCAGTTGGTCCAGACGCGGCCGGCCTTGATGGCGCGCCCCATGCGGTAGGCGCGATTGATGTCGCGCGTCCACAGACCGGCGCCCAGGCCGAACTCGGTGTCGTTGGCAATCGCCAGGGCTTCGGCTTCATCCTTGAAGGTGGTGACGCCCACTACCGGCCCGAAGATTTCCTCCTGGAACACACGCATCTTGTTGTGCCCCTTGAGCAGGGTCGGCTGGATGTAGTAGCCGGTGGCCAGGTCGCCTTCCAGTTTCTCGGCTGCACCGCCGGCCAGCAGCTCGGCGCCTTCCTGCTGAGCGATCTCGAGGTAGGAGAGGATCTTCTCGAACTGCTGCTGCGAGGCTTGGGCGCCAACCATGGTCTCGGTGTCCAGCGGGTTGCCGCGTTTGATCGCTTTGACCTTCTTCATCACCTCGGCCATGAACGCCGGGTAGATGGATTCCTGGACCAGTGCGCGGGACGGGCAGGTGCACACCTCGCCCTGGTTGAAGAAGGCCAGCACCAGGCCCTCGGCGGCTTTCTCGATGAAGGCGGGCTCGGCCTGCATGATGTCTTCGAAGTAGATGTTCGGGCTCTTGCCGCCCAGCTCCACGGTGGAGGGGATGATGTTCTCGGCGGCGCACTTGAGGATGTGCGAGCCCACCGGAGTCGAGCCGGTGAAGGCGATCTTGGCGATACGCTTGCTGGTGGCCAGGGCCTCACCCGCTTCCTTGCCAAAGCCTTGCACCACGTTGAGCACGCCGGCCGGCAGCAGGTCGCCGATCAGCTCCATCAGCACCGCAATGCCCAGAGGGGTCTGCTCGGCGGGCTTGAGTACGATGCAGTTGCCGGCGGCCAGGGCCGGGGCCAGCTTCCAGGCGGCCATCAGCAGCGGGAAGTTCCACGGGATGATCTGTCCGACCACACCCAGCGGCTCGTGGATGTGATAGGCCACGGTGCCTTCGTTGATTTCGGCGGCACCGCCTTCCTGGGCGCGGATGCAGCCAGCGAAGTAGCGGAAATGGTCGGCGGCCAGCGGGATGTCGGCGTTGAGGGTTTCGCGCACGGCCTTGCCGTTATCCCAGGTTTCAGTGACAGCCAGCACTTCGAGATTCTGCTCGATGCGATCGGCGATCTTCAGCAGGATGTTCGAGCGATCCTGGACCGAGGTGCGGCCCCAGGCATC
>NZ_JAGTIS010000054.1 GCF_018704125.1 Metapseudomonas boanensis
TGAACTGGCTTAATGATTTTGGACACCTCACTCGGGCGCTATGATGGCCCAAATCTGAGGTATGTCGGAATGCGTAAGTCCTACTCGAATGAATTCAAACTCAAGGCTGCCAGCATGGTTCTGGACGAGGGACAGGCAGTCCCCGAGGTCTGCGCCAGTTTGAACGTTGGCCCTACAGCACTGCGCCGGTGGGTCGATCAGGTTCGCCAAGAACGCTTGGGATCGACACCAGCGGGGGCCAAGGCGATCACGGCTGACCAGCGAGAAATCCAAGAACTCAAAGCCCTGCTCAGGCAAAAAGACCGGGATATCGAAATCCTAAAAAAGGCCAGTGCTCTCCTGCTTTTGGACGCCAAAGATCATTCTCGTTGATCGACGAGTTGGGCGAGCAATTCAGTGTTAACGACTGCTGTCGCGTGTTTGAAGTCAGCCGCAGCAGCTTTTACGCCTGGCGTCAGCGCCAAGGCAAAGTGAATCCCGAGAGGGAAAAGCTCAAAGCCGCGCTGGTCAAGCATCACAAGGCGTCGAGAGCATCGGCAGGCTCTCGCACCTTGTCCAAGGAGCTTCAAGCCAATGGCTATCGTGTCGGACGCTTTATGGCGCGTAGTTTGATGCGCGAAGCAGGCATCGTCAGCCGTCAGCGTAGGCGTCATAAGTACAAGTCATCGGGTACCGAATCCTTGGTGGCGCCACATGTGCTCAAGCGTGAATTTGCTGTCTCGGCGATTAACCAGGTGTGGTGCGGAGATGTGACCTACATCCAGGTCGGCAAGCGATGGTTGTACTTCGCCGCCGTTCTGGACTTGTTCGCCCGACGGATTGTGGGCTGGTCGTTCTCGATGATTTCCGATGCTGAGTTGGTCTGCGAAGCCCTGCGGATGGCGGTTGAGTTACGAGGCCATCCCAAGGACGTGCTGTTCCACTCCGATCAGGGCTGCCAATACACCAGCCATAAATTCAGAAATGAACTGTTGGAGCACGGGCACCGGCAAAGCATGAGTCGTAAAGGTGAGTGCTGGGATAACGCCCCGATGGAGCGCTTCTTTGGAAGTCTGAAATCAGAGTGGGTGCCCGAAGCGGGCTATGCATCAGAACATGAGGCCCGGGCAGATGTGCAGCGCTACGTCACGCGCTACAACACCGCCAGGCTCCATAGCTATAACGGGTATCGGTCGCCAGTTGCGATGGAAAGGCTGGCGGCGTGAAGCCTTAACTGGTGTCCAGAATTACTTGACCAGTTCA
>NZ_JAGTIS010000055.1 GCF_018704125.1 Metapseudomonas boanensis
GGATGGTCTGAAGTAGCCATGCGTTTCTGGCTAACTTCAGCGCCTGCCGTTTTTGAAAGCGTCCACTCGATCCATAACACCCAGATCCGTTGCGCTTCACGCTCTTTTTCGCTGCCGCGAGCACCTCGCAGCAGCCATTTTCCGCATTACAGGCGCGCCTCTCCTGCGCTGGCCAGCAAATGTCGGCGGGCCATCCACAGATTCGACAGGGCAAACAGCGTCACCATTTGCGCGGCATTCTTGACCAATCCGCGGAAGCGCACCTTGGTGTAGCCGAACTGCCGCTTGATCACGCGGAATGGATGCTCAACCTTCGCCCGCACCTGAGCCTTGGCTTTCTCGATCTTGCGGATCGCTTTGTACAAGGCACTGCGCTTGCCATGCTTCTTGTACGTGCTGCGTCGGGCCGCGACCTGCCAGATGACTTGACGCCCTTCATGTTCAGGGCGCTTTTCGACTCCGGTATAACCGGCGTCAGCGCACACCACGTTTTCCTCGCCGTGCAGCAGTTTGTCGACCTGGGTGATGTCCGCGACATTGGCGGCGGTTACCACCACGCTGTGCACCAGGCCCGATTCTTCGTCGGCACCGATGTGGGCTTTCGCGCCGAAGTAATACTGGCTGCCCTTCTTGGTTTGATGCATCTCCGGATCACGCTTGCCGTCCTGGTTCTTGGTCGAACTGGGCGCGTGGATCAGCGTGGCATCGACGATGGTGCCCTGGCGCAGCGATAGACCCCGGTCGCCCAGGTAGCCATTGATCACCGCCAGAATCCCAGCCGCCAACTCGTGTTTCTCCAGCAGACGACGGAAGTTGAGGATGGTGGTTTCGTCGGGAATGCGCTCCAGGCTCAGTCCGGCGAACTGGCGCAGGATGGTCGTCTCATACAGCGCTTCCTCCATCGCCGGATCGCTGTAGCCGAACCAGTTCTGCATCAGATGCACTCGCAGCATCGCCATCAACGGGTACGCCGGACGGCCGCCTTCGCCTCTGGGGTAGTGCGGCTCGATCAAGGCAACCAAGCCCTTCCAAGGCACCACCTGATCCATCTCGATCAGGAACAGCTCCTTGCGGGTCTGCTTGCGTTTGCCGGCGTACTCGGCGTCGGCGAAGGTCATTTGCTTCATCGAAAAACTCGGGCAACGGGATCGGCGTATTTCACCAGAAATAGGAAGTCT
>NZ_JAGTIS010000056.1 GCF_018704125.1 Metapseudomonas boanensis
GGGCGACGGCATCATCCACAGCTGGCTGAACCGCATGCTGCTGCCGGACACCGTCGGCACCGGCGGTGACTCGCACACCCGCTTCCCGATCGGCATCAGCTTCCCGGCCGGCTCCGGCCTGGTCGCCTTCGCCGCCGCCACCGGCGTGATGCCGCTGGACATGCCGGAATCGGTACTGGTGCGCTTCAAGGGCAAGATGCAGCCCGGGATCACCCTGCGTGACCTCGTACACGCCATCCCCTACTACGCCATCCAGGCCGGTCTGCTGACCGTCGAGAAGAAAGGCAAGAAAAACATCTTCTCCGGCCGCATCCTCGAGATCGAAGGCCTCAACGACCTGACCGTCGAGCAGGCTTTCGAACTGTCCGACGCCTCGGCCGAGCGTTCCGCTGCCGGTTGCACCATCAAACTGCCGGAAGAGGCCATCGCCGAGTACCTGAAGTCCAACATCACCCTGCTGCGCTGGATGATCGGCGAAGGCTACGGCGACGCCCGGACCCTGGAGCGTCGCGCCCAGGCGATGGAGGCTTGGCTGGCCAAGCCGAACCTGCTGGCAGCCGACCCGGACGCCGAATACGCCGCCGTCATCGAGATCGACCTGGCCGAGGTCAAGGAGCCGGTACTCTGCGCCCCGAACGACCCGGACGACGCCCGCCTGCTGTCCAGCGTGGAAGGTCGCAAGATCGATGAAGTGTTCATCGGCTCCTGCATGACCAACATCGGTCACTTCCGCGCCGCCGGCAAACTGCTGGACAAGGTCAAGGGGGGCATTCCGACCCGCCTGTGGCTGGCCCCGCCGACCAAGATGGACGCCCACCAGCTGACCGAAGAAGGCTACTACGGCATCTACGGCAAGGCCGGTGCGCGCATGGAAATGCCGGGCTGCTCGCTGTGCATGGGTAACCAGGCGCGCGTACAGACCGGTTCCACCGTGGTCTCCACCTCCACCCGGAACTTCCCGAACCGCCTGGGCGACGCGACCGACGTGTTCCTGGCCTCCGCCGAGCTGGCGGCCGTTGCCTCGATCCTGGGCAAACTGCCGACCGTCGAGGAGTACATGGCCTACGCGAAGAACATCGACAGCATGGCGGCCGATATCTACCGCTACCTGTCCTTCGACCAGATCGCCGAGTACAAGGAAGCCGCTGCGA
>NZ_JAGTIS010000057.1 GCF_018704125.1 Metapseudomonas boanensis
CGATCAGGAACAGCTCCTTGCGGGTCTGCTTGCGTTTGCCGGCGTACTCGGCGTCGGCGAAGGTCATTTGCTTCATCGAAAAACTCGGGCAACGGGATCGGCGTATTTCACCAGAAATAGGAAGTCTTCTTCAGGGTTTCCCTAATGTCTTCCTACGCTGCGCGCAGTATTCAGCGATCAGGGACATGTACTCCCGACCAATAACTGTTCCGGTTGGATTATTCGGATTCACAAGGAACAATGTGTCGAAATCTAACGAATCAAGCCTTTCAAACAGCCTGGCGGAATTGCTGCTAGATCGAAAATATCCATCTTCAATTAGTCTTAATTCGCACCCGCGACGCCTCAGAAGAAGGGCCAGGTTATCAAAGGTTGGCGAAACCAAAAGAACGCGAGGTGCCTTAACTGCCAAATATGCAGCCACCAGATCAATAGAATTAGATGCTGTTGGTGACACTTTGAAATTGGAGCTTGAGGCCAGCGCATCTGAACCGATGAGCTTAGAAAATGAGGCCTTGAACCGTTGCTCTGCTAAGTTGACTTTTGTCGATTCGCTATCCTTCCAGATATCTAGAAGTGCCAGCGGAAAGTCAGGAAAACTCTCATTTATATCGTGATATGCATGCCCATCTGAGAGATTATACCCCCCTCGCAGCCCAGCAAGCTCATAATCGGTAAGTTGATTAAGCATTACATCTTCCTTGATGTTAGAAATCACATTGCACTATCGGGGGCATTGATCCTTTCGCACAAGCAGAACTGCATCTTTGCAGCTCGTGCAAGATCTCAGCTAAACCCGATGTATAAAACAGCAGCGAGTTGCACCGCGTTGACTTAATGCAGTGCTATAGCGGAAAAATTCAAGTATGGAAGGCGATAAAGAGGTATTCATATGGCGTCCTTGCCAAATAACTATTTTTTACGCTAACAAACAGCCCCCTGCTAAGTCAATTGTAGTGGTCTACTGATCCCGGACACCGATTTAGGGAAACCCTGAAGCAGACTTCCTATTTCTGGTGAAATACGCCGATCCCGTTGCCCGAGTTTTTCGATGAAGCAAATGACCTTCGCCGACGCCGAGTACGCCGGCAAACGCAAGCAGACCCGCAAGGAGCTGTTCCTGATCG
>NZ_JAGTIS010000058.1 GCF_018704125.1 Metapseudomonas boanensis
CGTCTACGCCGCCGTGCGCTCCAACGCCCAGAACACCCAGCTCGTGGCAGGGGGCAATGGCCTGACCAACTTCCAGACCGCCTATCCCTTCCCCATCCCGCAGAATGGTCAGGAAGTCGTCTGGAACCACCTCACGCGCTACCGCGGCGGCAGCATGAAACGCACCAGCGTGCAGGCGACCCCGGAGAAAGGCGGTGCCTTCACGCCGGTGACATTCAAGATGGAGTTCACCTACCGCGACCAGCTGAAGGACTTCGATCCGGCCAATCCGGGCAATGTGCTGTTCTACTACAAGGAGGAAGTCGTCTCCCCCGCGCGCCTGGCCGGGAGCGTATTGCTGGTACACGAAACCCTCGACCAGGTGAAGGAACCGCGCCTGGCCTGGCTCTACAACGCAGGCCAACGCCGCGTGCGACGTGCCCCCCAGGTGGCCTACGACGGCCCCTATCCCGCTTCCGAGGGCCTGCGCGTCGGCGACAACTTCGACATGTACAACGGCGCGCAGGACCGCTACGACTGGAAGCTGGTCGGCAAGCGGGAACTGTACATCCCCTACAACAGCTTCAAGCTGGACTCGCCCAAGCTGAAATACGACGACATCGTCAAGGCCGGGCACCTCAACCCGGAGTTCAACCGTTACGAGCTGCACCGGGTCTGGGAAGTGAAGGCCACCCTGAAGCCCGGCGAGCGGCATGTCTATGCCAAGCGCGTGTTCTTTATCGACGAGGACTCCTGGCAGATCGTCCTGGCCGACCACTACGACGCACGCGGCACCCTCTGGCGGGTCGGCGAAGGCCATCTGCAGCCCTACTACAACGTCCAGGTGCCCTGGCTGGCTGTGGAAACCCTGTATGACCTGCTGAACGGTCGCTACATCGTTTCGGGCCTGAAGAACGAGGAAAGTCAGGGTGTCGAGTTCGGCGTCAAGACACTCGCCGCCGACTACACCCCTGCCGCCTTGCGCAACTCCGGGGTTCGTTGAAAAACCTCACTAGTTGAAGGCC
>NZ_JAGTIS010000059.1 GCF_018704125.1 Metapseudomonas boanensis
TCTGCTTCCGTCCGGCGCTGCTGGCCAAGCCCGTGATCGCCGGCACCATCCCGGCCCGGGTCACCAGCCCGCAGCCCGACGACCTCTACAGCCACATCGACCTGGAGGGCCGCTACAAGGTCAACTTCCTCTTCGATCAGGACACCTGGCCCGCCGGCCAGGAAAGCCTGTGGCTGCGCCTGGCGCGGCCCTATGCCGGCGACACCTACGGCCTGCACCTGCCGCTGATCCAGGGCACCGAGGTCGGCATCGCCTTCGAGCACGGCGACCCCGACCGGGGCTTCATCGCCTTCGCCCTGCACGACAGCCAGCACCCGGACCTGGTCACCCTGAAGAACTACAAGCGCAACGTCCTGCGCACCCCGGCCAACAACAAACTGCGCCTGGACGACACCTGCGGCCAGGAGCACATCAAGCTCAGCACCGAACACAGCGGCAAGAGCCAGCTCAACCTCGGCCACCTGGTGGACGGGCAGCGGCAGAAGCGCGGCGCAGGCTTCGAGCTGCGCACCGACGGCTGGGGCGCCCTTCGCGCGGGCAAGGGGCTGTTCATCAGTGCCGACGAACAACCCCGTGCACAAGGCCAGGCCCTGGCCATGCAGGAAGCGGTCACTCGCCTGCAGCAGGCCGGCGAGGAGATGCAGCAGCTGTCCCGCGATGCCGAACGGGTTAATGCCGATCCGGCCGACGTAACCGCCCAACTCGCGCTTCTGCGCGAGCGGCTTGACCAGTTGCAGGCGGCTGTCGCGCTGGTCAGCGCGCCGCAGGGCATCGCCCTGACCAGCGGTGAGCACCTGCAACTGGCGGCCCAGCGCAACCTGATGATCAACGCCGGCCAAGAGGCCGATATCAGCGTGGTCAAGCGCCTGTTCATCGGCGTGGGCGAGGGCGTCAGCCTGTTCGTGCGCAAGCTCGGCCTGAAGCTGATC
>NZ_JAGTIS010000006.1 GCF_018704125.1 Metapseudomonas boanensis
AGCAAATACAAGGAAACCGCCCGCGGTGGCCTCGCCGTGAACATCATCGAATGCTGATACCTCCCCTCTCCCATTGGGAGAGGGGCCGGGAGTGAAGGCCAGCCCAGTCTCGCTCCCGGCATCCCTCATCCGGCCCAAGGGCCACCTTCTCCCTGGGGGAGAAGGGAACAACCAGATCGGAGCTTATACATGACCACTGAAATCCTCGCCAAAACCCCGCTGCACGCCCTGCACCTCGAACTCGGTGCGCGCATGGTGCCTTTCGCCGGCTACGACATGCCGGTGCAGTACCCGCTCGGCGTGCTCAAGGAGCACCTGCACACCCGCGAGCAGGCCGGCCTGTTCGACGTCTCGCACATGGGCCAGATCATCCTGCGTGGCGAGCATGCTGCCCGGGCCCTGGAAAGTCTGGTGCCGGTCGATATCGTCGACCTGCCAGCGGGTATGCAGCGCTATGCACTGTTCACCAACGCCGAAGGCGGCATCCTCGACGACCTGATGGTGGCCAACGCCGGTGACCATCTGTTCGTGGTGGTCAACGCTGCCTGCAAAGAGCAGGATCTGGTGCACCTCAAGCAACACCTGGAAGGGCAGTGCGAGGTGGAGTCGCTGTTCGAATCCCGCGCGCTGCTGGCCCTGCAAGGGCCGAAGGCCGCCGAGGTACTGGGCCGCCTGGCACCAGAAGTGAAGGCCATGACCTTCATGCAGTTCACCACCTTGGAGTTGCTGGGCGCGCCGTGCTACGTCAGCCGCTCCGGCTACACCGGCGAAGACGGCTATGAGATATCCGTGCCAGTCGAGCAGGCCGAAACCCTCGCCCGCGCGCTGTTGGCCGAGCCGGAAGTGCAGGCCATCGGCCTTGGCGCCCGTGACTCACTGCGCCTGGAAGCCGGCCTGTGCCTCTATGGCCATGACATGAGCACCGCCACCACGCCGATCGAAGCCAGCCTGGGCTGGGCCATCTCCAAGGCGCGCCGCATCGACGGCCTGCGTGCCGGTGGCTTCCCCGGTGCAGAGCGCATCTTTGCGCAGCAGCAGGAGGGCGTCGCCAGCAAGCGCGTTGGCCTGCTGCCCAGCGGACGCGCACCGGTGCGCGAGGGTACCCAGATCGTCAACGCCGAGCAGCAGGTGATCGGCGAAGTCACCAGCGGCGGCTTCGGTCCCAGTCTGGGCGGTCCGCTGGCGATGGGTTACCTGGACAGCCGCTACACCGCGTTGGAGACCGAAATCTTCGCCCTGGTGCGCGGCAAGCCGGTGCCTATGCGCGTGGTCAAGACGCCCTTCGTGCCGCAGCGTTACTACCGCGGCTGATATTCCACCCACGACCCGGTAGGAGCGAGCTTGCTCGCGAAAAGGACTTCGTGCTTGCGATCGCGAGCAAGAACTAGGCGTCCCCCTCGCTCCTACACCCCCAGACAATCCTCTTTCTAGCGGGGCGAGATCATGAGTTCGACACAGACAGGCAAGATCGAAGTGGGCGTCAAACTGCGCGGTGCCGAGAAGGTGGCGCGCATTCCGGTGAAGATCATTCCCACCGAGGATGTACCGCGCAAACCCGACTGGATCCGCGTGGAAATCGCGGCCTCGCCCGAGGTGTCGCGCATCAAGCAACTGCTGCGCAAGCACAAGCTGCACAGCGTCTGCGAAGAAGCCTCCTGCCCGAACCTGGGCGAGTGCTTCTCCGGCGGCACCGCGACCTTCATGATCATGGGCGACATCTGCACCCGTCGCTGCCCCTTTTGCGACGTCGGCCACGGCCGGCCGAAGCCGCTGGATGCGGACGAGCCAAAGAACCTCGCGGTGGCCATCGCCGACCTGCGCCTGAAGTACGTGGTGATCACCTCGGTGGACCGCGACGACCTGCGCGACGGCGGTGCCCAGCACTTCGTCGACTGCCTGCGGGAAATCCGCAAGTTGTCTCCGGGCATCCAGCTGGAGACCCTGGTGCCGGACTATCGCGGGCGCATGGACGTGGCCCTGGCGATCACCGAGCAGGAGCCGCCGGATGTGTTCAACCACAACCTGGAAACCGTGCCGCGCCTGTACAAGGCGGTGCGTCCGGGCTCGGACTTCGAGTGGTCGCTGGACCTCTTGCAGAACTTCAAGCAGCGCGTGCCGCACGTGCCGACCAAGTCCGGGCTGATGCTCGGCCTGGGCGAGACCGACGAGGAGGTGATCGAGGTCATGCAGCGCATGCGCGAGCACGAGATCGACATGCTCACCCTCGGCCAGTACCTGCAGCCGTCGCGCAACCACCTGCCGGTGCAGCGCTTCGTGCATCCGGACACCTTCGCCTGGCTCGCCGAGCAGGGCGCTGAGATGGGCTTCAAGAACGTCGCCGCAGGCCCCTTGGTACGTTCCTCGTACCATGCCGACCAGCAGGCACATGGCGGGAAGATCAGCTGATCTTGCCATCAAAAAGGCGACCGTCGGGTCGCCTTTTGGGTTTTGGATGCTTGCTCAGAGAGTGGGCCTTGCAAACTGAGCAGATGCCGCACCCGTAGGCGCGAGATTGCTCGCGAATGCACCTCGTTAGCCAGCACGGGGTTACCCTGCCCATAGTCCAAAGCCCATCGAGCGCCTGCTCTGCAGTAGATCGAACCGTCAGGCTCCACGGGCCAAATGAAAAGCCCTCCGCGCAGGCCGGCTGCGGGAGGGCGTCTTGCTGTATGACTGGAGCCTATGGATTAGCGGCGTGGCTGCCAAGCAAGGTTGAGCCGGTTTTCTTGGCCCGCTTGGCCAGACGCTTTTCATGGGCGGTTTTCATAGGCTTCTTCTTCGCCTGCTTTTTTGCATCGAGACCTTTGCTCATGATCTTGACCTCCGAGGGTGGGTAGATGGATCAGCGCATCCCTGCTTTGGTGCGCTCAATGGCCATTACCACCTCCTGGGCTGCACGAGCCTGTCGCTGGGGGAAACCGATGAGGAAAGCATAGACTGGAAGCGGCAGCGCGTGGGGCCATGACGGCTTTCCCGATCAAATCCTCGACTGCTTAACACTTCCGACGCAAAGCCGCGTCGGGTGATGACAGCTCCTGGCGGCGGTCGCATCATTCGCTGCTGTTGCTGGCCTTTCCCTCGTGACCGCGCGCAGCCCCGGCAACCGACCCTTCCATCAGCAGAGAATCGCATGCCACCGACGCACACCGAGGATTTCCTGGTCTACGCGGCGCAATCCGTGCCGGGCCGGGTCCGTGAGCACAACGAGGACGCTGTGCTCTGCGCGCCTGGGCTCGGCCTGTGGGCCGTAGCCGATGGCATGGGCGGCCACCAGCGCGGCGAGGTCGCCAGCGCCCTGGCAATCGAAACCTTGCAGCAGGCGACAGCGCAGGGCAGCGAGCTGGAAGTGGCGGTGCAGGCGGCCCATCAGGCAATCCTTGATAGCGCAGCAGCGGGTCAGGATGGTCGCCGAGGGATGGGGTCCACCCTGGTGGCGGTGAAGTTCACAGGGGCGATGTTCGAACTCGCCTGGGTCGGCGACAGCCGCGCCTATCGGGTCGGCGCCGACAGCATCAGTCCGCTGACGCGTGACCACAGCTGGGTGCAAGCCATGGTCGATGCCGGGCAGATGACCCGCGAAGAGGCACGCAGCCACCCCCGGCGGAATGTCATCACCCAGTGCCTCGGCCAGGAACAACAAGCCCTGGAGGTAGGGCTGCTGCGTTCGACGCTGGCGCCGGGCGAATTGCTCCTCTTGTGCAGCGACGGGCTGACGGGCGAACTGGACGACGGGGTGATCCAGCAGCTCTGCGCCAGCGCCGCAACCCTGGACGAACTGGTTGCGCAATTGGTCGAGCAGGCTTGCCAGGCCGGCGGCAGGGACAACATCTCCTGCATCGTGCTGGGCTTGGCCTTGCCGCGGGTGACAGCCGTCGCCAGCCCGCCGCGCAGTTTTCTCAGCAAGCTCCTAAAACCCCTCAGACACTGAATTCCCTGGTTCCCTATGAACGATGATCTGCTTGATATACCCGGCTACACCGTGCACGGCCTGTTGGGCAAGGGCGGCATGGCCGAGGTCTACCTGGCGACGCAGGAGTCCTTGAATCGCAAGGTGGCGATCAAGGTCCTGCAGGAAATGAATGACGAGGCGTTCAGCAAGCGCTTCGTCAAGGAAGGACGCCTCGTCGCCTCGCTGCATCACCCCTCGATCGTCACCATCCACGATATCGGCCGTCTGGACGATGGACGCTACTACCTGGCCATGGAGTACCTCTCCGGGGGCGACCTGGGCCAGTACAAGGGCCAGCGGCTGGAGCCGCAGCGTGCCCTGACCATCGTCGGGCAGATCGCCAGTGCGCTGGTCGTGGTGCACGACAAGGGGCTGGTACACCGGGACATCAAACCGGCCAACATCCTCTTTTGTGACGACGGCACGGCCGTGCTCACCGATTTCGGCATCGCCAAAGAGCTGGAACTGGACAGCGAGCTGACCCAGTTCAACGTCGCCGTCGGCAGCCCGGCCTACAGCAGCCCGGAGCAGACGCAGTGCCAGCCGTTGGATGCGCGCAGCGACATCTACAGCCTGGGCGTCATCCTTCTGGAACTGCTCGGTGGGACGAACCCCTTCCGTGGCGAAAGCTACACCCAGACGCTGATGAACCATGTGCAACTGGAGCCGCCAGCCCTGCCGGAGCACCTCAGCCAATACCAGCACCTGCTGGACCGCATGCTGGCCAAGGACCCGGACGAGCGCTTCGCCGATTGCCGAGTACTGCTAGCGAGCCTGCCTGAGCTGAGCGACACGGAACTGGACCATACGCGCATCATCCCGGCGCTGCCGTTGCAGCGGCCCGCCGGACGGCGCGTCTACAAGGGCGTGCTGTGGGGCCTGCTCGGCGTGCTGCTGGTGACGCTCTCCGCTGGAGGAGGCTATTACGTTGTCCTGCAGATGAAGATCGCCGACTTCCTCGAGCTCGGCGAGCTGCGCCTGGCCGAAGGCCGGCTGGTGGAGCCGGCCCAGGACAACGCCGACTACTTCTTCCGTCAGGCGCTGAAGCTCGACGAAGACAACGCCGAGGCCGAGTCCGGCCTGCAGCGCGTGCTCGCCGCGCGCATCACCAATAGCCTGGCACTGGCCGCGCAGCGCTTCACCGAAGGTCACCTGCTGCAGCCCGAACAGGACAGCGCGGTTTTCCATTACTACCAGGTGCTGGAATGGGCACCGGGCAACGAGCAAGCGTTGGCCGGCCTGCAGCAGGTGGTGCAGCGCTTCATCGACCTCAGTGAAGGCGCCTACCGCCAGCGCGAATTCACCCTGGCCCTGGAGTACATCAAAGGCGGCCTGGTCGTGCAGCCCGACAACGAGACCCTGCTGAAGCTCCAGGCCACCCACGAGCAGCGGGTGCGCAAGGCACAGGCGGCCCGTCGTGCCGTGGCGAAGCGTGCAACCGCTGCCCCCGCGCGCCAAGAGGCAAAGCAGGAGAACCCGATCAAGCGGATGTGGAACAACCTTTTTGGAAACTGAAGTCTGATCGCCAATGGGGCAGGCGGCCGCTGGCCAGGCCTGGCACAACCTTTCCAAGGATACCTACATGCTCAGGATTCATTTTGCCGACAACCGCCACGCGCCCATCTGGCTGGCGGACGAGCGCTTCACCATTGGCCAGGACAGCCGCAACAGCCTGGTGTTGACGGAAGCAGACGTGAGTCCCTTCCATGCGGAAATCCGCCAGGATCATGGCCAGTACTACCTGAGCGATTGTGGTTCTCCGGGCGGCACCTACGTCAACGGCGAGCGTGTCGGGGCGCGCTTCCAGTTGCGCTCGGACGACCGGGTGCGCATCGGCGGCATGGAACTGCTGCTGGTCGACCCGGCGAAGGTCAGGCCCAAGGCCGCGGCGGTTGCGCGCTGGTTCCTGCAGGTGATCAAGGGGGAGCATGAAGGGCAGAAGTACCACGTCACCGGTTCGATGACCTTCGGCCGTTCGGTGAAGTGCGAACTGGTCTTCAGCGACCTGGAATTGTCGCGGCGCCATTGCGAGTTCTTCCTCAAGGACGATGTGCTCGAGGTCAAAGACCTGGCCTCCGCCAATGGCGTCTTCGTCAACCAGCAGAAGGTCAGCACCGCCGTGCTGCAGCCCGGTGACCAGGTGCGCATGGGGTCAGTGACGCTGCTGGTGATCGGTCCCAGGGTGGCGGCACCCCAGGCGGTGGATGAAGACGCCACCGTCTTCATGCGCGCAGTTGACTTGCCTGCGTCGAAACCGCTCGTGTCCACGCCTGCTAATAAGGCTTCGATGGCCAACCCACTGCGGGCTGCCGCAACGCAGAGTCACGCGACGCCGGTAGCCGAGGCGAGGCCATCACCCAACAGGCTGTTGCTGGGTGTGTTGGCTCTGGTGGTTGCCGTAGCCGGCGCGGTGGCGGCGAAAACCATGCTCTGATGCCCTGAAGCAGGACCCGGCACGATACTTGGGTAGCCCTGGCCAGGTGTCAGGCTGAAACCTTGAACACTTCCGCCAGGTGCTGCTCGTAGCGGGTGACGTCCGCTGCGATGGCTGGGCGCTTCATCACGTCCACGCTGAGGAAGGTCGGCAGGGCGGTCATGCCGAGAAACTGGTTGGCCTTGTGGAAGGGGAAGTACACCGCATCCACGCCTTTCCCCTCGAAGAAGTCAGTCGGATCGTCGAAGGCTTGCTGCGGCGCGTTCCAGGTGGCCGAAATCATGTATTGCTTACCGTGCAACAGGCCGCCGCTGCCGTACTTCTGCGATGCATCCGAGCGGGTGCGGCCGTCGTTGGCGTAGAGGCTGCCGTGGCCAGCGGTGAAGACTTCGTCCAGGTATTGCTTCACCGTCCAGGGGGCACCCATCCACCAGCCCGGCATCTGGTAGATCACCGCATCGGCCCAGCGGATCTTCTGGACTTCTTCGGCGATGTCATAGCCAGCGTCGACCTGGGTTTCCTTCACGTCGAAACCTGCCCGGTCGAGGAAGGCAAGAGCCGCTTCGTGCAGGGTGGCGTTATAGCGACCATCGGAGTGGGCGAATTGTTTGCCGCCGTTGATCAGCAGAACCTTTTTCATGGCGAATGCCTCAGCAATTTGGGATGGCGGCAGACTACCGGGCGAGTCGTCACGGAAACACCGGCGGTGGTGCAAATGATATTTGCCTGAAAGTCATGAATGGTTGCCGAGCCTTGCGATAACGTGGTCAATCTCAAAGCCACCATCAGGACTCCGCATCATGAGTACGCCATATGGATTCATCCTCCATGCCCACACCAAGCCGGAAAAAGCCGATGAGTTCGAGGCACTGTTCCGCGCCTATGTCGAGCCAAGCCGGACCGAAGAGGGTTGCATCGAGTACCACATGCTGCGTGATGTGCAGGACCCGACGCTGTTCATTTTCTATGAGGTCTGGCAGTCCCGGGCACATCTGGAAGTCCACTCCGCGCTGCCACATATGCGCCGTTTCCATGAAAACCGCATGGACTACCTGCGGCAGGATTTCGAGATTCACGAGGTCGAGATGCTGAGCCGGTCATCCGCCACGGCTTGAGGCCATTCAGTAGCGTGGACCGTGCGCACCAGACGAGGGCTACGAGTCTGGCGCGCCGTTGATGCGAGCAGCGCACCCTGCGTGGGGTTGCGCTATGGCGTTGATCTCAGCAGCCTGAGGTACTCCGGGCTGTCGGAGACGGTGTTGTGACCCTTGCCACGAATCACCGCCATCGTGGCCACGCCTGGGCTGAACTGGCGGAAGAGCTTTTCCGTGCTCCATCGCGGGATCACCTCGTCGTGTTCCGCCACGATCACTCGCGTGGGAACGTTGATCCCCGGCGCGTAGCGCCATGACTCGAACTTGTCCCGCAGCAACCACCGTACAGGGAAGATGGCGAACTGTTCCCGCGCCAACTCCTCGATGCTGTTATAAGGCGTTACCAGCACCAGCCGCGATACCGGGCGTTGGCTGGCCAGGCGAATCGCGACGCCGCTGCCCAGGCTGCGGCCCACCAGCAGCACCTCGGGATGAAGGGTCTGGACCCGGTCGAACAGTGCGAGGGCGTCCTGCTGGATCGCCTCCTCTGAGGGCGAGCCGGAGCTGCCGCCGAATCCCCGGTAGTGCATCAGGTAGAGGGCGTGGTCAGGAAAGGCCTCGGCGAACGAGGACAGGTTCCAGGACACGTCCTCGGCGTTGCCTCCGAAGTAGATCAGCGCTTTGCGCCCTTCATGCAGTCGGGTCGATACCACGATCTCCACGTCTTCTAACGGCATCTTGAGAACGGTGTCAGGACCTCCTGCGGCGCGGGGCTGCGGGAAGTAGATCAGCGCGCGTTGAAACACGAAGAGTGCCACGCACAGCCCCAGGTAGACGACCGAGATCAATAGCGCAATGGAGGCCAGGGTGCGAGTCATGTCAGTTCAGCGGTTGCTTCATGGGGGGATCTCCGCAGGCGGGGCGTGGCAGTTGATATGCCGACCGTCTACATGGGGGATGGCGGCGGCAATCAGCTCCTCGGACGTGGCCGCATCCAACACCTTAGACCCAGGATTTCCTAAGCTGAAAGTGCAAGCTTGCCTAATTCCGACCTGAGGTGACCCGCATGGAAAGGAAAAAAGGACTCGAGACCTACCGGCGTTTCAAAAGCCGGTTCCCCGATTATTTCAAGGCCGTGGAAGCGTTGGGCGCCACCGTCCACCGCGCCGGGCCGCTGGATGAGCGAACCATCCAGCTCACGCAGCTTGCGGCTGCGGCGGCCATCCGTTCCGAGGGCGCCGTGCACAGCCATGCCCGCCGTGCACTCGAAGCCGGGGCGAGTCTGGAGGATATCCATCACGCTTTGCTCGTCCTCACCAGCACCATCGGTTTTCCGACCGTGATCGCAGCGATGAGCTGGGTCGAGGATGTGGTGGGGCAGAAACAGGAGTAGGCCGGTTGGGTGAAACATCCAACCGGCCTACCGTCAAGGAAGGTGTGGCCTAGATACCAGCCGACAGCCCGAGGTCTATCGCCATGTCCGCCCCGGTAATTGCCCGGGCTCCCGGCTGGCAGAGGAAGAACACCAACTCGGCCACTTCCTCAGGCTGCACGAAGCGGGCGGCGGCGCCTTGCGGAAACTTGGCCAGCAACTCGTTGTAGTAAGCCTTCGGGTCGCCATTGCCATACTGCTCGGCCTGGAACCGCAGCATGGGCGTGGCAATGTCGCCCGGGGAAACCGCATTGCAGCGCACACCCGCGGGCGCGAGGTCCAGCGCCAGCGTCTTGCTCAGTAGGGTCAGGCCACCCTTGCTGGCGCAATAGGCGGCGGCATTACGGTTGCCTTGGCGACCTGCATCGCTGGAGATGTTGACGATGGCACCCTGGGTGACCTTCAGGTGCGGGACGGCAGCGGAGCACATGAAAAAGGCGGCCTTGAGGTTGACCGCCATCACCAGGTCGAAATCCTCCTCGCTGAATTCTTCCACCGGGCCCTCGCGCCAGACGCCAGCGGCGTTGACCAGGGCATCCAGGCGGCCGGTTTCGGCGAGTACGCGGGCCACGACATCGGAGCAGGCCTGGGCGCTGCGAATATCCGCGTGGACATTACTGGCCAGCGGTAGTTCATGGCCGAGTTGCGCCAGACCCTCGGCGTTCTGGTCGGTCACTGTCACCCGCCATTTACCCTGGTGGAAACGTCGAGCCAGCGCGCTGCCCACACCACCGGCCGCGCCGGTAATCAGTACCACGGGTTGAGTCATGGAGCACTCCTCGGAGCATTGAGAAAAAAACAGCCAGGCCGGACAAGGCTTGGCGCAGATCAGAGCGGTGTCACCCACGCCAGGGATGCGTGTGGGCGAAGTGCATTTTGAACGCCATGTTCGATTTATTGTGCATCCTGCGTCTGAGGATCTGTCTTGTCAATTGATGGTTTCGTCGATGGCAGGCATGACGACGGTCGGAGAATTACCGCCCTTCAATCCAGCGGGACGATCGGAGTGGATTCGGCCCCCTCAGGCTCCTGCTGCTGCAGTGTCCACATTTGCGCGTAGCTACCGCCTACCTCCAGCAGTTCCCGGTGGGTACCGCTTTCGATGATGCGCCCGGCGTCGAGCACGATGATCTTGTCGGCGTCCATCACGGTGGAGAGCCGGTGTGCAATCACCAGGGTGGTGCGGCCGACCTGGATGCGATCGAGCGCGTCCTGGATGGCCTTCTCCGACTTGGAGTCCAGTGCGGAAGTGGCCTCGTCGAAGATGAGGATGGCGGGGTTCTTCAACAGGGCGCGGGCGATGGCCACGCGCTGCTTTTCGCCGCCGGACAGCTTGAGCCCGCGTTCGCCCACCTGGGTCGCATAGCCATCCGGCAGGCGCTGGATGAACTCGTGGATGTGTGCGGCGCGGGCTGCGGCCTCCACCTCTTCGCGGCTGGCCACGGGACGACCGTAGCTGATGTTGTAGTAGATGCTGTCGTTGAACAGCACGGTGTCTTGCGGAACGATGCCAATGGCGCCGCGCAACGAGGCCTGGGTTAGCTCGCGCAGGTCCCGGCCGTCGATGCGAATGTGCCCGGCATTCACGTCATAGAAGCGATACAGCAAGCGGGCAAGGGTGGACTTGCCGGACCCCGAGTGGCCGACCACGGCCACGGTACCGCCGGGAGGGATCTCGAAGTCGACGCCGTGAAGGATTTCCCTGCGCGGGTCGTAGCCGAAGTGAACGTTCTCGAAACAGACCCGCGGGCGCGTCGGTACCAGCGGTTTGGCATTCGGGGCATCCTGTACGTCCTGACGTTCATCCAGCAGGCCGAACAGCCGCTCCATGTTGGTCAGTGCCTGCTTCACCTCGCGGTACATCATGCCGAGCATGAACAGCGGCGCGGAGAGTTGCAGCAGATAGGCGTTGACCAGAACCAGGTCGCCAATGGTCAGTTCGCCGCTGACCACGCCAGCAGCGGCGCGCCACATCATGGCGGTCACGCCGATCGACACCACCGTGGCCTGACCGAGGTTGAGCAGGGCCAGGGACTTGGTGGCGTTGACCTTGGCGTTCTCCAGGTGACGCAGGTTTTCGTCGTAGCGCGCGGCCTCGTGGGCCTCGTTGTTGAAGTACTTGACCGTTTCGTAGTTCAGCAGCGAATCCACGGCGCGCTCGTTGGCACGGGTGTCTGCTTCCACGGCAGCGCGGTAGTAACGCGTCCGCCATTCGGTGACGGCGAAGGTCCAGGTGCCATAGGCCAGCAGGGTGCCGAGGGTGATGAAGGCGAAGCCCCAGTCGTAGGCCCAGACCAGCACGGTGGTGACCAGCAGAACTTCCAGCAGGGTCGGGACTATGGTGTAGAGCGTCCAGTCCAGCAGGTCGGAAATGGCGCCACCGCCTCGCTCCACGTCGCGGGCCACGCCGCCTGTGCGCCGGCCGAGGTGGAACTTCAGGCTCAGGCCATGCAGGTGGCGGAACACTTCCAGGGTGATTTGCCGCGAGGCCCGTGCCATGACGCGGGCAAAGACCACCTGGCGCAGCTCGGTGAAGAGGGTGACACCGATCCGTGATGCGCCATAGGCCAGTAGCAGGCCCACCGGCAGCAACAGCAGGCTGGGTTCGACATTCAGCCCATCGACGATCTGCTTGAGGGCCACCGGCACATACAGGTTGGCCAGCTTGGCACAGAGGATGAGGCCGAGGGCCAGCAGGATGCGCCCGATGTAAGGTCGCAAGTAGGGCAGCAACGTGGCGATCACCGCGCTATCGCTGCGCGAACCTGCCCTGCGAGCCACCGGAGCTGCGCCGTCGGCATCTTGTGTGTCATCCGGCTGCGTCACCGGTTTGTCGCTCTGGGCTGTCATTGCGCCAACCTGCCTTTTTCCTGAGGGATTGAGCGACCTTTACCCCGTCGCGCGGGCGGACATGAAGTGTCCGGCAGGACTCGCATATCCGTTAGCGATGGAATCGAATGGCCAGTGCGACCACTGCACACATGGTCACAATCGCGAGCCAGGCATTTGGCCACAACAGCGGCAGACCGAACAGGATCAGGCTGTCGTTGCCGCCGGGCACCAGTACCGCGCCTACCCCCATCAGCAGGCCGCCGCACAGGCAGCGCAGCACCAGGCCGAGGCTGGGACGCTGATGCTGCCAGCGCCCGGCGCTCCACCCGCCATACAAGGCCCCGGCGAACAGCGCCGGGAGCAGCAGACCGCGAAGCCCAAGCACCATGAAATGGCCCGTCGCCAGTTCCGCCAGGATGTCGGTATAGGCCCAGGCGCCTACGCAGACGAACAACAGCAGGAAAGTCATGCCGATGACCAGGGTGGCGAGGTGCGCAGACCAGGCGCGCTGGTCCTGACTCCCCCGGTTGCTGAGCTGGCGCCATAGCAGCCAGGCGATACGAGCCGCCATCACCGCGGCGATCAGCGCTGCGGGAGCATCCAGCAGCCAGGTCGGCAGCTCCACCGGCATGTCCGGTGCGGCTCCCATCCAGCGGGCAATGATCGCAAAGCCCAGCAGGAAGCCGATTGGAGTAGCCAGCCAGGCCCATTGCCCGGAGCCGATCCGCGCCACGACACCAAACGCGCAGCCACCATTGACGAAGGCTCCAAGGCCCAGTAGCGCCCCGCCCACTGCCGCGTGCCAATGCAAAGGACGGCCCATGGGCACCTGCGGCAAGAGGTCGAATGCGCGCAGCAGCACAAACCCGCCCACCACCCACAGCGAGGTTTCCAGCAGGGCGCTCGCTCGGCTCCAGCTGCGCTTCTGGACCAGTTCTTCCATCGCAGCCACCATGCAGGTGCTACCGCGCTGGATGGCGAAGCCCATCAGTAAGGCCAAAGCGAAGCTGGCTGCGAGGATCACGTTGTTGCGCCTCCAAGGTTGGTGAACCCCTTCGAAAGCTTAGCGGTCGTTCGCGTCTCGTCTTCCCTCTCCCGAAACGAGAAAGGGGCTCGATACCAGCCGCGGGATGGGGCGGCGCTCCGCTGAGCGTAGCCATACCCACCGAATAGCCAGCGCAACTACTGGCTGCGCCACAACGGATCATCGCCCATCACCGCAATGGCCCAGTCGATGAAGGCTCGCACCCGCGCCGAGAGGTGGCGGGAGTAGGGGTAGACCAGGCTCATTGGCATGCTCGCAGGACGCCAAGCCGGCAGCACTTCCACGAGCTTGCCGGCTTCGATCGAGAGACGCGCCTCGGCCATCGGCACGGCGACGATGCCAAGGCCGGCCTCGGCCGCGGCGATGTACGCGCCGCCGCTGTTGAAGCGCATGGTGGGCGGCTGGTCGAGGGTGAAGCACTCAGCGCCGTGGGACAGCTCCGGACGCATCTGGCGTCCACTGGCGGGGAACACGAACGCGAGGAAACGATGCTGGGCGAGGTCTTCCGGACTGTACAGCGGCGCCGCTCCGGCGAGGTAGGTGGGGGAGGCGCAGAGGCAGAAGCGCATCTGGCCGATCGGCCGGCAGACCAGGTCTGGGTCGGTGATGACGCCGCCCCGAATTGCACAATCCACGCCTTCCTGCACCAGGTCGACGATGCGCTCGCTGCAGCTGATGTCGAGCTGGATTTGCGGATGGCGGGCGACGAAGTCGGGCAGGGCAGGGATGACCAGGAAACGTCCCACGGGCGAGGGCATCTCCACTTTTACCCGGCCGCGGGCCACGCTATGGCTCTGTGACATGGTCGCTTCCAGCTCATCGATGTCATCGAGCAGGGCGCGGGCGCGCTCGTAGTAGGCACTGCCGTCGGTGGTGGGGGTCACGCGGCGGGTGGTGCGGTGCAGCAGTTTGACGCCAAGTTGCGTCTCCAGCGCCTGGACCTGGCCGGAGACGGTGGTCTTCGCCATTGCCAGGGCATCGGCGGCGCGGGTGAAGCTGCCCAGTTCGACGATACGGCAGAAGGCGCGCATCGCGTCGAGTCGGTCGAAAGCCATGATTGTCCGGTACTTCGTACAATGTTTGCTGGTTTGGCTAATTTATCCTTATCAGGTCGCTCAATACAGTGTCTCCAACCCCGACATGTCGTCGGCACCCCGCCTGGAGATACAGCATGAACACCTCTCGCATCAACTACCGTGAAGTCGCCCCACACACCTTCAAGGCCATGCTCGGCCTGGAGAAAGCCCTTGGCGAAAGCCTGCTGGAGCCCTTGCTGCATGAGCTGGTGAAGATCCGCGCCTCGCAGCTCAATGGCTGCGCCTACTGTGTCGACCTGCACAGCAGCGATTCGCTGAAATCCGGTGATTCCGTGCGCCGGCTGCTGGCCCTCACCACTTGGCAGGAAACCCCCTTCTTCAGTGAGCGCGAGCGTGCTGCATTACTGTGGACCGAAACCCTCACCCTGGTGTCGGAGCGGCATGCGTCCGAGGCGATTTATCGGCAGGTCGCCGGGCATTTCAGCGACCGAGAAATGGCCGAGCTGACCTTTGCCATCGCCACCATCAACGCCTGGAACCGTCTTGGTGTTGGATTCGCCCTGCAGCCGGAGTAACCGCCATGAACAAGTCGATTGCAGCAGTGACCCTATCATTGGCGACCTTCGTGAGTGGGCCGGTACTGGCCCACGGCGGTGCGGGTGACGAAGCCGTCACGCCGGTGGCCGAGGCCCGACTGCCGCAGCAGGCCAGCTCCCACGCCAAGGCCCTGCGTGTGGACTTCGCCCCGGGCGTCACTTCCCGCCCACACACCCACCCCGGCGCCGTGTTCGTGGTGGTGGTCAGCGGCGAGGTGGAGTCTGCCCTGGAGGGTGAAGCGCCGAAGCGTTTCAAGGCGGGCGATGCCTGGTACGAGGCGCCGGAGCAGTTGCACCGTGTCACGCGCAATGTCAGCACCACGCAACCGGCCTCGTTGGTGGCCTGGCTGCTGTCCGATGGCAAGACGCCGTTGGTAAAGCCGATTGCGCAGTGACGGGTTGGGTTGCAGTGCAAGGGTGGATGTCGCTTTTCACATCCACCTGCACACCTCAAGCGACCCTGCAGAGGCCTTCGTACGCTCAAGCATTAGCGGCTATCCAGATTGTGGTAGAGCTCATCTTCCTGGTCGAAGTGCAGGTGCAACAGCGTGTCCAGCCTGATCAGTGTCACCTGGATTTCCTCCTGCGAGATGGCGGTACGGTCGACGGAAAAATCCTTGTGCATCCGTCCAAGCAGCTTCACAAGACGGAAAATCTCCCGATGGGTGTGGCTCAATGCCGCCAGCGGGTCCTCACCTTTCAGGTGCGCGATCAATGAAGGGTAGAGCTCAGCTTCGTCGTTCTGCTCATGGGGCACCAGCTTTTGCTCGAGGAGCGCGACCAGGCCGCCCAGCTCATCACGAGCCTGCTCTGCCGGGTACCGCGCAAAATTGGTAGCCATCAGACTGACCTTCTCCAGCACAGATGCCAGGTCGTCGTGCTCGGCGCCCAGTTGATCGACCCGCGCGCCTTGCATCTTCCCTGATCTTGAGCCGAATCCCGCGCCCAGGGCTCGTAGTGCATTGAAGATCACAGCAACGTCGATGACTTCCTGGAGGATCGCGCCGGATATCGGCGGCAGATAACCCAGTGCCGCAACCAGCATGGCCAGCAGTGAGAGGCCCATCCCGACCAGCACACCCTGCTTGGCGATCGCGCGGGATCGCTTGGCGATATCCAAGGCCTCCGCCACTCGATCAAGGCGATCGACGAGCAGGACAACGCCAGCCGCTTCCGAAGAGGCCGTTGCGCCGCTGGCGCCCAGCGCAATGCCGACGTGAGCGGCAGCCAGGGCAGGGGCGTCGTTGACTCCGTCGCCGACCATCAGCGTCTTGCCTTCGGCGCAGGCACGCTGGACGGCCGCAACTTTCTCCTCTGGCCGCAGCCCGGCCCGGACTTCATCGATGCCCGCAGCCAGGCCGATCATCTGCGCAGTTTCCAGCCGGTCCCCGGTCAGCATCACCACCTTGCGAATGCCCGCCTGCTTAAGGCGACGCAACGCCTGCGGCGACTCGACACGCAACCTGTCGGCGAACAGCACCGCGCCCGCGAGCGTGCCCTGTACCGAGATGAAGCTACCGCCGCAGGCCTGATAATCCATCCGCCTGAGCACCGATGCGGCCCAGGCACCGTCGCGCTGGGCAGGAGCCGTGAATTCCAGGGTGCCGATCATGACCTCACGGCCTTCCACCTGCCCTCGCAGACCGGCACCCGGGCTTTCCTCCACTTGCGTCGGAGTAGCCAGGGACGCGTTGTCGCGGCGGGCAGCGGTGGCGATCGCCGCTGAAATAGGGTGGGGTGAAGCCTGCGCTAGAGAGCCGGCCAGAAACAGCAGTTGTTCCGGGGGCAATTCGCCACAATGCTCGATGCTCTGGACCGTGGCGTGGCCTGTGGTGAGCGTGCCCGTTTTATCCAGGAATAGCAGCTCGGCTCCGGCCAGGGCCTCGAGGGTCGCGCCATCCTTGACCAGAATCCCTCGATGCGCGCAGCGGGAGATGCCGGACATGATTGCGATGGGCACGGCCAGGATCAGCGGGCAGGGTGTGGCCACCACCACCACGGCTAGCGCCCTGATGGGGTCGTTGCTGACCAGCCACGCAAGGCCGGCGATGAGCAGCGTCAGCGGGATCAGGGTCAGCGCGTATTGATCGGCCAGGCGAACGAACGGCGCCCGGGACTGCCGGGCAGCCTCCGCCATCCGGACAATCCCCGCGTAGGTGCTTTGCTCTGCCATTTGGCTGACATCGAGCTCGAAAGGGCTGCCGGCATTGACGCCGCCGCTGCGCAACGCCGCGCCGGCCAGTCGCGTGACGGGAATGGGTTCCCCGGTCAGGGCCGACTCATCCAGGGTGGCGCTCGGACTCATCAGCGTTCCATCGACCGGAACGACCTCACCCATTCGCACCAGGATGTGATTGCCCGGCCGTACCTGGTCGATGGGTGTCTGGACCAGATCGCCGTTTTCCAGTCGCCACGCGAATCTGGGCGCCCGGTTGATCAGACGCTGCAGCTCTCGCTCTGCGCGCTGGGACGTGAAGTATTCGAGAGTCCGCCCCGAGGCCAACATGACAGCGACGACCGACGCCACCAGCGCCTGCCCCAGCCAGAGGGCTCCAGCTATCGATATCAGCGCAATGAGGTCAACGCCTACCTCCCGACGCAGCAGGCGCACGACGATCTCGACCGCCAGCACTGCGGCGACCACCAAGGCACTGCCTGACCAGAGATAGTCCGGGATCGAGGCATGGCCCAGCCAGCGCAACCCCAGCCCTGCAAGGAGAGCGATGATCGTGAAGCCGAGCAAGGCAGGATCGAGCCATCCCTTGGGCATTACGCGTTCCCCATCTGGACCGGATCGAGCGTGTAGCTGATCCTACAAGGCAGCTGTTGTCATTCGAGGATAGTCACCTCCGGAACGTGCTGATCTTCACGATTGCTGCCGGCTTGCTGCCACGGCTTCAGGAGTTGCGATATGCAATGGGCGAAGGGTCAGCGTTGGCCCAGTTCACCCCCCCGGGTCTTTGCGTCTGGAGCCGTATCTGTTGATCTCCCTGAGGTAGTCGCGGGCCACGCCGAAGTAGTACCTCTTCCAGTAGGGGCGCAGTTGCTGCCTGAGACGCCAGGTGCCGTAAGCCCCAGATGAAAGGAAAGTGAGAAGCCACATCCACGTATGACTGGATAACCAGACGGAGAGGGCAATGATCGCTGCTACGATCCACTGGTCGCGCAGTGTCAGCCACTCGCCAGCAATCCCGCGTCTCCTCATGAAGCGAAGCATCCACCTGTAAACCGCCAGGAACGATCCGCCAAGCAAAACGAATATCGAACCCCAAATAATGCTGCCTGGCGGGGGGCTCAGAAAGAAGGCGATTCCGAAGCAGACCAGGACTATGCCCGCTGTGAATGCTCCATAAAGCCCATCCCATTTGCGGTCGATGTCCTGGGCCAATTGCCTTTTGATTTCCGTTTTGTGGATTTCGCGATAACGAGGGTTCATCTCGTTGTCCTCCTTGATAGCGATGCTCCTGCTCGCAGACCTCGAAACGATTTGATGATGCTTCAGACCCGCTCAAGAAAAGCCATGATCTCGGCATTGACGACGTCTGGATGGGTGACTGGGCCCATGTGGCCGAGTCCTTCGAATTCAACAAGCTCGACTCGGGGCAGCGTTGCGGTCAGCAGTCTTGCGACGCCGAGCGATGACTGCGGCGAGCGATTGCCGACCATGAACAGCACCGGGACCTCCAGCGAGCGAAAGGTTTGCAATGGCGTCGGCTCGTTGAGCAACGCATGGGCCCACCCCCGCACGTTGGCCACCGCCTTGGCGATCGGGGCCTTGCGTTCCTCAGGCGTGCGCTGCCAGGCGCCAGGTTCCATCCAATAGTCGATGAAGCGTTCAGCCGCCGCATCCGGGTCATTGCAATCGAGGGCCCGTCCGGCAGCTGCTACCGTATGGCGGATTCCGTCCGCCTCGTTGGGAGGGGGTGTTTCTGCGTCGAGCAGTGCGAACAGCGTGGGTTCGTAAAGGACGATGGCGCGCACCCGGGCTGGGTTCTGCAAGGCCGCGATCAGCGCAACGGCGGCGCCATAAGAGTGACCGACCAGCACCAACGGCTCGCCCGCCATGGCCAGGACAGGCTCGGCGAGCGCGGCCTCGTCGCTCAGGGTTACCACCCGGTCAGAGGGCCAGGCAGGACCCCTGCCTGCGCCGAGTGAGTCAGGTGCAAACACATGGAACTTCGACGCCAGAGAGTCCGCGAGCCCTCGCCATTGCGCCGAACTGCTCGCATTGGCATGGAAACACACGACGCCGGGCCCATTGCCGGATTCCCGATAGTACGGGATAAATGGCTCCACGCCAGCCTCCACATCCGAAGTTGCAAGCCCGTCGCTGAGCAAATACCGCCCTCCGCCCAGCGTTTCCACGCCGGCTCTTGGAGTAGCGTAGACGCGGGCTAACCCAGTTGGTCGATCATCACCGCGTTGGTGTAGATCAGGCTGCCATCGCTCGCTCGATGCCCGACCAAGTGGAACTGGCCGCGTTGGTCGTCGGCACTCAAGTAGACGCGCAATTGGCAATCGGCCAACGGGCCGCATTCATCAGGAGTAATCAACTCCATGGTGCTCATGTCGACGTCGATCATCGCCTCTGGCTCGTGGGTTTCCTGCAGGCGCTCTTCGGCCTCTTCCAGACGTAGATGGTCGGCCTCGTTGACCCGGAAATGGATGTCGCCCATGGGCGTGGATTTCTGGGCATCGCTGGTTTTGCACCAGCCTTTGATGGTCAAGGTATTCATGGCGGAACCTCCAGACGAAGCTGCTCGGATGCTGTCGCGCCTCCTACGCAATTTTAGACAATACGCGAGCGTCTTCCGTGCCTCTTGGAATGCAAGTGGCCGAAGTCCGATGAAGTGTCTTGCATGGCTCGACAGTGCAACCTGTCGGGGCTGAAATGGTGCCAGGGGGCGGGTGCTATACTCCGTTCGAGCGCAATAAACGTGCAATGTGCCTGTTGTTGCGGGAAAAAAATAATGATCGAGAACAACACGCAGCGAAATTGGAGGGGAAGCAGCAGCACAATAAAGTAGCAGGAGGTGGGCGATGAACCGGCATTATTACATCAGCAATGATCTTGATGAGCTGGAAAGCGTTGAGAGTGAATTGGAAGCCCGTGGTATCGATACCGAACAGATTCATGTACTCAGCGACAAGGATGCCGAGGTAGAGAAACATCATCTTCACGATGTCAATTCGTTCATGAAGCAGGACGTCGTCCATTCCGGCGAGATCGGCGCCCTCATTGGCGTGCCTTTGGCAATAGCGATTCTTGGCGGTGCCTACCTGGCAGGGTGGACCGAGTCAGCGGCAGGCTGGATGCCCTTCATCTTCCTGGCCATTATCGTGCTGGGCTTCAGCATCTGGGAGGGTGGATTCTTTGGAATCCAGGTACCCAATGCTCACTTCCGTAACCTCAAGGAAAAGCTCCACGAAGGCGAGCATGTGCTCTTTGTCGATGTCGAGCCTGGCCAGGAAACGGAACTGGATCGAGTCATCAACCATCACCCCAACCTGAAACTTGCAGGTACCGGCGTAGCAGCTCCCCACTGGATAGTGGCCTGGCTGCACAGTTGGCATCAGTTCAAGCGCACGATCTAGTGCGTTTACCTGCTCAGTGGCTGTCGAGCGGCTATTGCCCGAGGAAGAGCGCCCGGGTGAAGAGTACATAGTCCGCTTCGGCAGCCATTAGCCCGACCAATACCAGCAGGCACAATGGCGGCACGAGAATGGCGTACACCAGCGCCAATCGCTCCCATGCCATGTGCATGAAGATCGAGACGATCAACCCCGCTTTCAACAGCATCAGCACGATGATCAGCGACCACCTGAGATAACCCTGGAAGTGGTAGTAGTCGACCAGGTACGACAGGGTGCTGAGCACGAACAACAGCCCCCAGATCTTCAGGTACAAGCCGATGGGATGTTGCTGACCTTGTGCGTGCGCCATAGTCGGTGCTCCTCTTGAGCCTCACCACAAGTAGAAGAAGGCGAAGATGAAGACCCACACCAGATCCACGAAGTGCCAGTAAAGCCCGGCGATCTCGACGATCTGGTAGTTTCCCTTCCTCTCGTAATCACCCCGCAGCACCTTCAGCGCCACGGTGCAGAGGTAGATGACACCGACTGACACGTGCAGACCGTGGAAGCCGGTGATCATGAAGAAGGTGGCACCGAACTGTGGAGCGCCCATGGGATTGCCCCAGGGGCGCACCCCTTCGGCGATCAGCTTGCTCCATTCGAATGCCTGCATGCTGACGAAGGTCGCGCCAAAGGCGGCAGTGGTCAGCATGAGCGCGGCGCTTTTCACGCGATCACGGCGATAGGCGAAGTTGACGGCCATGGCCATGGTGCCGCTGCTGCTGATCAGGACAAAGGTCATGATGGCGATCAGGATCAGCGGGATATCGTTGCCGGCGATGTTCAGGGCGAACACTTCGCTGGGGTTGGGCCAGGGCTCGGTTGCGGCAATGCGCACCGACATGTAGCCGGTCAGGAAGCAGGTGAAGATGAAGGTGTCGCTGAGCAGGAAGATCCACATCATCGCCTTGCCCCAAGGCACCTGCTTGAAGGCATCCCGATCCGAGGACCAGTCATTGGCAATGCCTGGCCATCCCGCCAGTTGATTGTCAGAAGTGGCAGGCGCGGGTTCTCGGGGCGCGTGGGACGGTTCCATGGTTCACCTCAACCCGCAGAATGCCGCGATGGCTTGATAGGTTTCGGGCGTGCTGGTCAGTAGGGCGAAGAGAACGACCCAGAGGGCAAGCAGGTAGTGCCAGTAGGTCGCGCACAGCTCTATGCCTGAGCCAAGCTTCTCCAACGGGGTGCGGCGCAGGAGCCTGATGACCGTCCAGCCCCAGGCGACCAGGCCACCCAGCAGGTGAAGCCCGTGCAACCCGGTCAGCAGGTAGAAGAAGCTGTTGGCCGGATTGCTGGAAACCGGGTAACCCCACGCGATGAATTGCTGCCAGACCCAGAGTTGGCCCGCCAGGAAAGCCATGGCGAAGACGCCGCCTAGTGCAAAGCCGAGCAGCGTGCTGCCGTCATCGTTTCGCCGGGCGGCCACTCGTGCCCATTGCAGGCTGATGCTGCCGCAAGCGAGCAGTAGCGTGTTCAGCCAGAGTATCCATGGATGGGCGAGGGGCGCCAACGGGGCCGTCAGCGGCTGCCAGTCCGACACCTGCGAGCGCGCGATGAAGGCGATCAGGAAGAGGAAGAACAGCGAGGTCACCACGGCCAGGAACACGCGCAGACCCACCTTGGCGGTGTTTCGGCGATCAAAAGGAGGGGCCTCGATTCCCGTAGGGTCGCTGCTCCAGCCCCCGGAGCCAGAGCCATTGGTGCCTTTCAACAGCTGTCTGCTCATGGCTTGTCGCCCTCCGCGTCGGCCGTAGTGGAGCGCTTCTGCATGGCTTCCAGTTCTTCGGCGGAGACCGTCTGCGGGACGTAGTCCTGTTCGACTCCCGGCATGCTGTAGTCGTAAGCCCAGCGGTGCACCACCGGCAACCTGGCGCCCCAGTTGCCATGTACCGGCGGCGTATTCGGCGTTTGCCATTCCAGGCTGGTGGCGTGCCAGGGGTTGCCACCTGCGGGCTTGCCCTTGAAGGTGCTCCAGAAGAGGTTGAAGAGGAACAGCAGCTGGGAGACCCCGACCAGCAGGGCGGCGACAGTGATGAATGCATTCAGATCCTGGGCCGACTGCGGGATGAACTCATAGTCCGGATAGGCGTAATAGCGGCGCGGCATGCCAAGGAAACCCAGGTAGTGCATCGGGAAGTAGATGGCATAGGTGCCGAGGAAGGTGATCCAGAAATGCAGCTTGCCCAGGGTGTCGTTCATCAGTCGCCCGGTGATCTTCGGGAACCAGTGATAGATCGAACCGAACACGACCAGGATCGGCGCCACGCCCATGACCATATGGAAGTGGGCGACGACGAAGTAGGTATCGGAAAGGGGGATGTCGACGATCACGTTGCCGAGGAACAGTCCCGTCAGCCCGCCGACCAGGAAAGTGACGATGAAGGCCAGGGCAAAGAGCATCGGAACAGTCAGGTGGATATCGCCGTGCCACAAGGTCAGGGTCCAGTTGTAGACCTTCAGCGCGGTTGGTACCGCGATGATCAGGGTAGTGACGGCAAAGAAGAAACCGAAGTAGGGGTTCATCCCACTGACGTACATGTGGTGTGCCCAGACCACGAAGCTCAGCACGCCGATGGCGACGATGGCCCAGACCATCATGCGGTAACCGAAGATGTTCTTGCGCGCGTGGGTGCTGATCAGGTCCGAGACCAGTCCGAAAGCGGGCAGGGCGACGATGTAGACCTCCGGGTGGCCGAAGAACCAGAACAGGTGCTGGAACAGGATCGGGCTCCCACCCTGATGCTCGAGCGCCTGCCCCATGGAGATGATCGCCGGCATGAAGAAACTGGTGCCCAGCAGCTTATCGAACAGCATCATGACGGCGCTGACGAACAGGGCAGGGAAGGCCAGCAGCGCCAGGATCGAGGCCATGACGATGCCCCATACGGACAGCGGCATGCGGAACAGCGTCATACCGTGGGTGCGCGCCTGCAGCACCGTGGTCACGTAGTTCAGGCCGCCCATGGTGGCGGCGACGATGAAGATCGCCAGCGACACCAGCATCAGCACGATGCCCCATTCGGTCCCCGGTGTGCCCGGGGTGATGGCCTGGGGCGGGTAGAGCGTCCAGCCGGCACCGGAGGGGCCGCCTGGCACGAAGAAGCTCGCCAGCAGGACCAGCACCGATAGCAGGTAGAACCAGTAACTCAACATGTTGACGTAGGGAAAGACCATGTCCCGGGCGCCAACCATCAGCGGAATCAGGTAGTTGCCGAAGCCGCCCAGGAACAGGGCCGTCAACAGGTAGATGACCATGATCATCCCGTGCATGGTCATGGCCTGGTAATAAGCGCTGGCGTCCATGAATTCCAGGCTGCCGGGGAAGCCGATCTGCATGCGCATAAGGCCCGACAACACAAGGGCGACAAGGCCCACGGCGATAGCCGTCAAGGCATATTGAATGGCGATGACCTTGTGATCCTGGCTCCAGATATAGCGGGTCAGGAAGCTCTTGGGTTCGTGCAGTACATCTGCTTCAGCCTGTTCCACATACGCCATGAGGACATCCTCCAGGGAGGTTGCAGAGTCGTATCGGCTCCTTAAGGCGACTGGCTCGGGGCTCCCTTGCCGGGATCAGCGTCGTTTGGGGTTCTGGACCGAATGTACGCAATCAGCGCATTCAGCTCCTCGTCGTCCAGGGTGTAGGCGGGCATCACCGGAGCAAACCCCTTCACGATCATGGCTGCCGGCTCGATGACCGATTGTTTCAGATACGCCTCGTCGACCTTCACCTGCTTGCCATCGGCCAGGGTTTCCGTCCGGCCGTACAGTCCGTACCAACTGGGGCCGACACCCGTGGCACCGTCGACGCTGTGGCAGGCCAGGCAGCCATGCTTCTCGGCCAGCTGCTGACCCTTGACCGAAGGCGTGTCATTGCTGCGCAGTGCGTCCAGTTCCTTGCGTCCGGCCTCGCTCAACGACTTGACGAAGGCCACTACGGCGCCCAGCTCATCCTGGCTGAAAGTATAGGGCACCATCACCGGGGGAAACCCCTGGACCAGGCGGGCCTTCGGATCGAGGATCGACTCGGCCAGGTAGGCGTCGTCGACCTTGACGCTGCTGCCATCGGCCAGCTGCTCGGTGCGGCCGTACAGGTCTTTCCAGCCTGGGCCGAGGCTGGTGCTGCCATCCTGGCTATGACAGGCGCTGCAGCCGTGGCTTTCCACCAATTGGCGGCCTTTCTCCAGCAGGCTTTCTTGGCTGGGGCGTGCGGCCGCCTGCAACGTCTGGGCAAAGGTTTGCTGGCCGGCGAGCCACCGGTCGAAGGCTTCCGGCTGCTCGACCACCAGATGGCCGCGCATATTGAAGTGCCCCACGCCACAGAACTCGGCACACAGTATTTCGTACTTCCCGGGCTGGGTCGGCGTGAACCAGAAGTGGGACACCATGCCCGGGACCATATCCATCTTTCCGCGAATCTGCGGGATGTAGAAGTTGTGCAGGACATCCTTGGAGCGCAGCAGCACCTTGATCGGTTGATTGAGCGGAAGTCGAACTTCGTTGCTGCGGATGAGGACATCGTCCTGCCCGGTGGGGTCATCGCGGTCGAGCCCCAAGGGGTTGGCGCTATCGACCCAGTTCACACCGGCGCGGCCGAGCTTTCCGTCCTGCCCGGCAAAGCGGAATGCCCATTGCCATTGCTGGGCGATCACTTCGAGTTGATAGGCGTCCTTCGGGACCTGGACGAAATCCTTATAGACCACCAGTCCCGGGGCCAGCATGCCCATGATGCCCAGGGAGGTCACGACGATCAGCCAGAACTCCAGTCGCTTGTTTTCCGGCTGGTAGGCCGCCCTGAGCCCTTCCCGGTGACGGAACCGAATCACGGCCACGGCCATGAAAACGGTAACGGCGATGAAAAAGATGCCGGTAATGACCAGCGTAATGAGCAGGGTAGTGTCGATCGAGCCCCAATTGGATGCAGCCGGGGTCAGATGCCAGGGAGCCAGCAGGTGAAACAGGACTGATGCAACGACTAGCAGCATCAAGATGATTGCGATCGCCATGTTCTCTTCATCCTGTGGCGCTTGCTAGCTGACCATGAAGATGTAGCGACACCCGATAACATCGGCTGACTGTCCGTCAGCCTCCCGAACGACTTGGCAATATTCCCTGTCTATCAAGGGCGAAAACCATGGCAATTATAGTCCATGGAAAATTGGGTGTTCCCCGTGGGCTGGCAGCGCAATGCCCGGCCATTGGCAGGGCATCGCGCAAGACTCATTCGGCCCAGGGTTTAAGGATGATTTTTCCGGAGGTCTTGCGTGACCCCGGCAGCCGGTGAACCGAGGCGGGCTGCGTGAATGTTTGCGTGATCAAACGACCGGAATGATCGGCAGTCGCAGGTCCTGGCCTCCGGCCAGTTGCTGTGCCATCTCACCCGCCTGCTCATGGGGCACACCAAGCGACACTGCGCTGGCGGTGCTGAGCCGGTCGAACTGCTCCTCGGTCAGTGCTACGTCCAGCGCGCCGAGGGTGGCGTCGAACTGCTCGCGGGTACGCGAACCCAGGATCGGAATCATCGCAGTGCTGGAGCGGCGGGCGTTGTGCAGCAGCCAGGCAATGGCGACCTGGGTTGCTGTCGTGCCTTGTTCGGCCGCCACGGCGAGGAGGGCGTCGAGGATGGCAGTTTCACGCGCGCTCTTCTCGCCATGGACCAGCATGCCGAGCTTGGTGGCACGGGTGTCATCGGTGCTGGTGCGGTACTTACCGGTGAGGAACCCACCGCCGAGGGGCGACCACTGGGTGACCGCCAGCCCCAGGGCTTCGGCCATCGGCAGCAGCTCCCGGTCAGCGGTTCGCTCGGCCAGGCTGTATTCCAGCTGGATCCCCGCCAGAGGTGCCCAGCCCCGTACGTCTGCCAGGAGATCGGCGCGTGCGATACGCCATGCCGGGAAGTTGGAGAGCCCGGCGTAATGAATCTTGCCGGCGCTGACCAGGTCATCGAAGCCACGAAGGATTTCGTCCATCGGTGTAGCGCCGTCGGTAATGTGCGCCCAGAGCAGGTCAATGCGATCCGTGTTCAGACGCTTGAGGCTTTCCTCGACGGCACGAACCATGTTCTTGCGGCTGTTGCCCGTCCGTGAAAGACCGGCAGCAGGTGTCGTGCCCATGGTGTACTTGGTTGCGATCACGAAGTCATCACGCTGCGCAGCGATGAACTCGCCAAGAAGGACTTCCGACTGGCCCGCCTGGTAGCCATTGGCGGTATCGAAGAAGTTGCCACCGGCCTCGACGTACCCGTCGAAAATCCTCTTGGCTTCTTCCCGTTCTGCGCCGTGGCCCCAGCCGGTACCGAAGTTACCCGTACCCAAGGCCAGCTCGGAAACGCGAAGGCCGGTCCGGCGGCCAAATGTGGTGTAGCGCATGTTGTTCTCCTGCCTGGGTGGCTTTTGATATTTCGGTCATCATATATGAATTTCCAGACTTCGTCGCTGAATCTAGTCCATCGCAGGAATCGAGAAATGCTATTGGTCGTGAAGACATTCGGCGCAGCGTTTGTCGGGCCGCCAGGCCGACTGGCGGCTGCGCACCGACTGCCCGGATTCGCCAGTCAGCTCCTGATACACCCCAGGCGCGGTATCGCCCTCGGTACTGATCAGCAGGACGCGCGAGCCGGCATTCAGCCCGACCTGCTCGGCCAGTCGGGGATCGCGGCATAGCGCGGAAAGTCCTGCCAGTCCGGCTGCGCCGGACTCGCCCGAGACGATCGGTATGTCTCGCTCGCTGCCTGCCGCCAGGGTGCGCATCGCCGCCACGGCGTCGGAATCGTCGACGGTCATGAACCAATCCACTCCGGGTTGCAGGAACCTCCAGGCCAGGGGCGAGGTTTCACCGCAGGCCAGGCCCGCCATCACCGAGTCCACCGAGCTGGTCGCGTTCGCTGCCTCGCCCCGTAGCGCGCTCTGGTACAGGCAGTCAGCTTGCTGCGGCTCGACCACGATAAAGGTCGGGCGGCCCGATCGGTCAATTTCCCAGAAATAGCTGGCGATGCCAGCCGCCAGCCCGCCGACCCCTCCTTGCAGGAATACGTGCGTGAAGGCCCCATTGCCGGCCTGCTCGACGATCTCGGCAGCGATGATGCCGTAGCCCTGCATCACATCGCACGGGATGATTTCGTAGCCGTCATAGGAGGTGTCGGAGACCACCTGCCAGCCGTTTTCAGCGGCCAGGCGGGCCGCTTCGGTGACCGATGCATCGTAGTTACCGGAGATCCGCACGATCTTGGCGCCGTAGCCCGCGATGGCCTGCTCGCGCTCCTGACTGACGTGGGCATGCAGCACGATCACGCAGCGACAGCCGACGCTCTGTGCAGCTGCTGCCAGGGCGCGGCCGTGGTTGCCGTCGGTGGCGCTGATCACCGTGAAGTTGTCCAACTGGCTTTCATAATCACCGGCCAGCAGCCGCTGAGCGTCGAAGCTCAGGCTCGGGAACAGTCGCAGGATCAGACGTACCAGGGCGATCGGTGCGCCGAGTGCCTTGAAGCTGCCCAGGGGCGAGCGCATCGACTCATCCTTGACGCTCAACCCGCCAAGGCCCAGTCGGCTGGCCAGGTCGGGGAGGCTCCAGAGGGGCGTTGCGCTGGGGCGGAGCATCTTCCAGCTCGACAGCCAGACGCGGCTTTCGCCAGCCTTGTGCACATTCATGATCTGCTGCAGATCTGCAGGGTAGGGGGAGAAGGTGGCTTGCGGGTTGCGGGTCAGCATCGGATGCTCCAGGTTCGCGGCAAATAATGAAGGTGAGCGCCTGGCCTCCTTCCCACAGACGGGAGAGGGGCTGATCGATTCAGCGGGTCACGTCGAGACGCTGCAGCACCACGTCCTGCAGCACCTCGGCTCCCTTGATCAACTGGTCGTCGTCCGTGTGTTCGCGGGGGTTATGGCTGATCCCGTCTTGGCTAGGCACAAAGATCATGGCCGCCGGCGCAATGCGGGCGATCATCTGGGCATCGTGGCCGGCCCCGGACGTGATGCGACGGTGAGTAAGCCCCAGGCGGCTGGCCGAAGTTTCGATTTCGTCGGCCAGTTGCGCGTCGAAGGTCACCGGTTCGAAGCGCGCCAGCTGCTCGCTGTGGATGCCCACGCCTTCCGCTTCGGCGGTGCGGACCAGGAAGTCCGCCAGACGCTGCTCGGCGGCCTGCAAGCGCCCTTCGTCCGGGTCGCGCAGGTCCACGGTGAAGGTTGCCTTGCGCGGAATCACATTGATCACATTGGGCTCGAAACGCATGCAGCCAACGGTGGCCAGAGTGCTGCCGCCGGAGTCTTCGGCGATCTCGCGCAGGTGATGAACCACGGCACTGGCGACCCAGCCAGCGTCATGCCGCAGCCTCGTCGGAGTAGTGCCGGCATGGTTCGCGCTGCCCTGGATGGTGATCTGCTGCCAGGAAATGCCCTGAAGGTTCTCCACAACGCCAATCAGCGTGTTCTCCGCTGCCAGAATCGGGCCCTGCTCGATATGCAGTTCCAGGTACTCGTGCGGCACGATCGAGCCCGGCTCCAGGTCCCCGGCGTAGCCAATGCGAGCCAGCTCTTCGCCCAGGCGGCTGGCGTCAGTGCCGATGCTGGCCAGCGCCGCCTCCAGCGTCAGACCGCCAGCGTGGACCAGTGAACCCATCATGTCCGGCTGATAGCGCACACCTTCTTCGTTGGTGAAGGCGGCGATGCACAGCGAGCGCGTCGGTATGAGCCTGGCTGCGCGAAAAGCGCGGATCACGGCCAGGCCAGCGAGCACGCCATAGCAACCATCCAGCGCACCGGCGTTGGTCACTGTGTCAATATGGGACCCCAGCATCAGCGGCGCTTGCGAGCCGTCATCGCTGGGCGAGCGCAGGATGCCGAAGATATTGCCGATGCGGTCGATTCGTACCTCCAGATCCAGCTCGCGCATCCAGCGGCACACCAGGTCGCGGCCGGCTTTTTCGTCATCGGTCAGTGCGATGCGCGTGCGGCCACCTAACTCCTGATCCAGGCCGATCTCGCCCAATTCACGGAGCTGGGTCAGGAGCTTTGCCCCATCCAGTTTCAGCTCGGGCTCGTGCATGCTGCTTTCTCCTCGGTTCAGGTGTCGCTGCGTCTGAAGTGAAATGTTATTGCTTGGGTTGTGCCTTTCATGCTCGCTTTTGCGAAATACTCCGCACTTTGATTTCTAATTTATGGGTGTTTGATCAATAGAATTTCAGGAGCTGCCATGAGTCTCGATGCCTACGACCTCAAGCTGCTGGCCGAAGTCCAGCGGGATGCCGACTTGCAGCAGAGCGAGCTGGGAGAGCGGGTGAGCCTTTCACCTGCTGCAGTCAACCGCCGCCTCAAACGTCTCAGCGCCGAGGGTGTGATCAGGAAGCGAGTCGCCCTGGTCGACCCGGCAGCGTTGGGCCACCCACTGACCATCATTGCCGAGGTGGAGGTGGAAAGTGAGCGCATCGACCTGCTGGACGCCATGAAGCGTAGCTTCGCGGCGTGCCCCCAGGTGCAGCAGTGCTACTACGTCGCCGGTGAGTGGGACTTCGTGCTGGTGCTGAGCGTGACCAGCATGGAGCAGTACACCGAGCTGACCCGGCAACTGTTCTTCGAGAACAACAACGTCAAACGCTTCAAGACGCTGGTCTCCATGGGCAACGTCAAGGTTGGACTGGAAGTGCCGACGGGAGCGGTGGCTGATGGATGAACCGGGGCCCGCTCCCGGGCGATGCGTCAGGCTTCGATTCGTACGTCGCTCGCGGGGGTGATGACCGCCCGATGGCCGAAGCTCGTCATGTTCCCCAAGGTGATGTTGTGATGGGCGGTAATCTGCGCAGCAGTCAGGACGCCGTTGTCCACGGTCGAATGCGCGTCCCCTGCGAGCACCACGTCATATCCCAGTGCCAGTGCGCGCCGGACGGTCGTGTCTACACAGAAGTCGCTCTGCAAGCCGCACATCACAAGCCTGGTGATGTCACGCTCCTTTAGCAATTGGCTCAACTCGGTCCGGTGGAAGGAGTCTGGAGTCGTCTTGCGAACTCGAATGTCCTCCGGCTGCACATTCAGCCCTTCGGCGAGCTGCCAACCATCCGTGGCGAACTGAAAAGGCCCGTCGACTTCTTCATGCTGGATCAGAAGGACTGGCGCGCCAGCGTTGCGTGCTTTTTCGCTAAGCGCATTGATTCGCTCGATGACCCGGTCGATATCGAAGGCTACTTCTTCCCCGGTGCAAAGTGCTTGCTGGACGTCGATGATCAGGAGTGCAGTGGTCATGGCGCGTTTCCTTGGAGTTGACCTGGGGGGTAAGGAATGTGGGGGCGGAAGCAGCTGGTTCCGGATTACGTTTGCGCACTCGAATTGAAGGCGCCCAGGCCCTACCTTTTACCCTGTGCGGGTGCCGCTATGAGTCAGCATTTGCCTTGCTTTCGCGACGCATATCCATCCAGCGGACGATCTCCTCGTTGAAGCCGGGGGGAGCCTTGCGACCGACCCGTCGCACCAGGTCGAGGACCGTTTGCTGGGCCAGCGCTTCTTCCATTCGTTTCTGCGCCGTCTGCATGACCGCGTGAATCGCGCAGGTGCCGCTCAGAGCCCAGTCCGGAGGCGAGCCATCGAAGACGGCGCACCGCCCCCTGATGTCGCGACACTCGAAAATTGCCTTCTGCCCGTCGATGGCCCGAACAATATCTAGCACCGTGATCTCATCGGCCGGCCTTGCCAGCTTGAAGCCTCCACGCACGCCTTCGGTGGCGACCACCAGATTCGCTTTCGCCAGTCTGGTGAACACCTTGGCCAGCAGCTCCTGAGGCACTCCCTGCAGTTCGGCCAGGGCGCGGACGCTGGACTCGCGGCTGTCTCCCTTCTCATCCGCCAGGTAGAGGAGGCAGTGGATGCCGTATTCAACCCCTGCGCTATAAAGAGCCATCTTTAACTCCGACAATATTGGTCGCACTATTCTGCGGCTTATCCAGGGCTGTCACAAGCTTTTTACCCCGGCGAGCGGTTGTATGTTGCCGCCGATGCGGCACTTTTCCTCTGCTTAATTCCTGTATTTGCTGAGATTCAGTGCTGCTCCGGAGTCTCGCTGGAGAAATGATGGCGACGAGCGGCGGCTGGAGCAAGGGAAAAAGCTTGCTCCTATTAACTACGATCAATATAGTCGTAGTTACGAAATGGGCGATGACGCAAAACCAGCACTGCTGACAAGCCTGCCTATCCCGTACCGTTCGACTCGATGCCTGTGCGTATTCGTTTGGAACACGATTCCTTTCCCAATCTGGAGACAAGCATGAAACAACGCATTCTGATCGTCGGCGCTGGCTTTGGTGGCATGTGGAGCGCGCTGAGCGCGGCTCGACTGCTCGACCTGCACGGTCACACGGATACCGAGGTGGTAGTGCTGGCACCCCAGGCCGAGTTGCGCATTCGCCCGCGCTTCTATGAGGCAGACGTGCATAAGATGAGCGCGCCACTCGGTGAACTTTTCGAAGCTGTCGGAGTGCGATTCGTCAAAGGCGTGGCCGAGCGGATCGACGTGGCAGGCAAGAAAGTCGAGTACCGCGATGAGCAGGGGGTGGCCGGCGAACTGGTCTATGACCGGCTCGTCCTGGCCAGTGGCAGTAAAGTCCTCCGCCCGAGCCTGGCAGGTGTCGAGCATGCCTTCGACGTCGATCAGATCGAAGAAGCCGTGCGCCTGGAGCAACACATCAAATCCCTGAGCCAGCTGCCGGCGTCGAGCGCCCGCAATACCGTGGTCGTCGCGGGTGGTGGTTTCACCGGGATCGAGACCGCCACCGAAATGCCGGCCCGCCTGCGTTCCGCCTTGGGCGCGGATGCCGACATCCGCGTGATCGTCGTGGATCGTGGCAGCGAGATCGGCGCCGCCCTGGGCGATGGCCCGCGTCCGCTCATTGCGGAGGCTTCGGCAGAGTTGGGCGTCGAGTGGAGGCTGAATAGCATGGTGGCGTCGGTCGATGCTGGCGGTGTCACCCTGGCGGATGGCCAACGCATCGAGGCCAAGACGGTAATCTGGACCGTAGGCGTGCGCGCCAGCTCGTTGACCGAACAGGTTCCGGCAGAGCGTGACCGCTTCGGCCGCCTGCATGTGGATCGCAACCTCCAGGTGCTCGGCCACGCCGATGTGTTCGCCACTGGCGATGTCGCCTACGCCGCGACCGATGACGAGGGCAACTACGCGCTGATGACCTGCCAGCACGCAATCGCCCTGGGCCGCTCGGCCGGCAACAACGTGGCCGCCAGCCTGCTCGGCGTCGAGCCAATCCCCTACAGCCAGCCCAAGTATGTGACCTGCCTGGACCTGGGTGGCTGGGGCGCGGTCTTTACCGAGGGCTGGGATCGCCAGATCAAGTTCGTGCGGGAGGCCGGCAAGCAGCTCAAGACCCAGATCAACAGCATCTGGATCTACCCGCCGGCGGCAAAACGTGCCGAAGCGCTGGCGGCGGCGGATCCGCTGATCCCCGTGGTCGCGTGATCAAGCGCTCATAGCGTTGTCCTGAAGCCTGATGCCCCGAAGGTCACTGACCTTCGGGGCTTTTTTCATCCATAGAATGTTTTTTGTGGGGCGAATGAATGGGCTCTGCCCCTACTCAGTATTGCAACTGGATGCATCTCTTGTAGGAGCGAGCTTGCTCGCGAAAAGGTCCGGTTCGTGGGCAAGAGTTCGGCGCCCCCCTTGTAAGTCGTTACACAACCGGCTTCATACCGTGGCGTTGAACGCCTCGTGATAGCTCACGTCACCCACCGGCCAGGTCTCGCTGAAGGAAACCGCCTGGAAATATTCGGCGGGTACGCCGGGCAGAACCAGCTCAGGCCGTGCGACAAAGCCGAATCGCTGGTAGAACGCTGGATCGCCAAGCAGCACGCAGCCGGCAGCACCACGACGTTGCAGGTCAGCCAGGGCCGCCTCCATCAGCAGCGTGCCGATGCCCTCGCCCTGGCGCGCAGGCAGTACGGAGATTGGGCCAAGGCCGAACCAGTTGGTTGCGCCAGAGGAGATCGAAACCGGTGACAAGGCCACATGGCCGACGATCTGGTCGTCATCCGCCGCCACCAGCGATATTGACAGTTGCCCGGCACGGCGTAGCGCGTTGACGATGAACTGCTCGGTATGGTTCGTATGCGGCGCATGCTCGAATGCGGCGGCGGTCAGATGCTCGATGGCTGCGCAGTCGGCAGGTGATTCAGTGCGAATGACCAGGGGCATGGGAGGCTCGAAATGCTTGAAAGGTTTGCCATGGTGCCCGACTCATGTGCCGAGTGGGAGCTGATGAAGAGGCGCCCGGGCAAACCCCACACTTCCGGTTCGCTTCAACCGGGGCGAAGACAAGTAGAATCACGCCATTGAAGGTTTTTCAAGGTTGCTGCGGTGGATCTACATCTGGGTTTCGTCCTGACCCGACACTGGCGCGATACGTCCGCCGGCGCGGAAGTCGAGTTCTGGCTGGCGACCGATGAAGGCTCCCGGCGAATTCGTATACCGCTCCAGACCTCGGTTGCCTTCATTCCGGCGGAACAACGCGAACGCGCCGAGACGCTGCTGCGCGGCGAGCGTGACGTCGAACTGCGCCCGTTGGGATTGTGTGACTTTCGCCATCGCCCCGTGGTTGGTCTGTACTGCCAGCAACACCGCCAGTTGATGCGCCTCGACAAGCTGCTGCGGGGCGCGGGTGTGGACGTGTACGAGGCCGACATCCGTCCGCCAGAACGTTACCTGATGGAGCGTTTCATCACGGCGCCGGTGCTGTTCGGCGGTACGCCAGACGGCAGCGGCGTGCTGCTCGACGCGCAGATGAAGCCCGCGCCGGACTATCGCCCGGCGTTGAAGCTGGTCTCCCTCGACATCGAGACCAATGCCCATGGCGATTTGTACTCCATCGCCCTCGAAGGCTGTGGTCAGCGCCAGGTCTACATGCTCGGCCCGGCGAACGGGCAGGGCGATGCGCTCGAATTCCGCCTGGAGTACTGCGACAGCCGTGGCCAGCTGGTTGAACGGCTGAACGAATGGCTGGCCCGCCATGATCCTGATGCGATCATTGGCTGGAACCTGGTGCAGTTCGACCTGCGCGTGTTACGCGACCATGCCCAGCGCCTGAAGGTACCCTTGCGGCTTGGGCGCGGTGGCGATGAGATGGGCTGGCGCGAGCACGGCAGTCGCAACAACCACTACTTCGCGGACGCCGCCGGAAGGCTGATCATCGATGGCATCGAGGCACTTCGCTCAGCCACCTGGAGCTTCCCCTCGTTCAGCCTGGAGAACGTCGCGCAGACCCTTCTTGGCGAAGGCAAGTCCATCGACAACCCTTACCAGCGCATGGACGAAATCGACCGCATGTTTGCCGAGGACAAGCCCGCCCTGGCGCGCTACAACCTCAAGGACTGCGAGCTGGTGACGCGCATCTTCGAGAAGACCGAGCTGCTGACCTTCCTGCTTGAGCGCGCCACTGTCACCGGCCTGCCCGCGGATCGCAGCGGCGGCTCGGTGGCAGCCTTCACTCACCTCTACATGCCGCTGATGCACCGCCAGGGCTTCGTCGCGCCCAACCTTGGCGAGCGGATGCCGGAGGCGAGCCCCGGCGGCTTCGTGATGGACTCGCGGCCCGGTCTCTACGAGTCGGTGCTGGTGCTGGATTACAAAAGCCTCTATCCGTCGATCATCCGCACCTTCCTGATCGACCCGATAGGGCTGGTGGAAGGCCTCAAACATCCTGACGACACCGACTCGGTACCAGGCTTTCGTGGGGCGCGCTTCTCGCGCACCAGGCATTGCCTGCCGGCCATCGCGGCGCGCGTGTGGGAGGGCCGCGATGTAGCCAAGCGCGAGCACAACAAGCCGCTCTCGCAGGCGCTCAAAATCATCATGAACGCCTTCTACGGTGTGCTCGGTTCCAGCGGCTGTCGCTTCTTCGACCCACGCCTGGCCTCGTCCATCACCATGCGCGGCCACGAGATCATGCGCCGCACGCGAGAGCTGATCGAGGCCGAGGGCTATGCGGTGATCTACGGCGACACCGACTCCACCTTCGTCTGGCTCCGCCGCGCCCACGCGGAAGAGGACGCAACGCGCATCGGCCGGGCGCTGGTTCAGCGGGTCAACCAGTGGTGGCGTGAATACCTGCAGGATGAGTTCGGCCTGGAAAGTGCGTTGGAGCTCCAGTTCGAAACGCATTACCGGCGCTTCCTGATGCCGACCATCCGAGGGGCGGAGGAGGGTAGCAAGAAGCGCTACGCCGGCTTGGTCGGGCGTGCGGACGGCAGCGAGCAGATGGTCTTCAAGGGGCTGGAGACCGTGCGCACCGACTGGTCACCGCTGGCCCAGCAGTTCCAGCAGGAGCTTTACCAGCGCATCTTCAACCAGCAGCCCTTCGAGAACTACGTGCGTGAATACGTGCGCCGTACCCTGGCGGGCGAACTGGACGACCTGCTGGTGTATCGCAAGCGCTTGCGCCGTCGACTGGACGACTACCTGCGCAACGTGCCGCCGCACGTACGCGCGGCGCGCATCGCCGATGACTACAACGCCCGCCAGGGGCGGCCGCTCCAGTACCAGAGCGGTGGATGGATCAGCTATGTGATCACCACAGCCGGTCCGGAGCCTTTGGAAACCCGGCGCGCGCCCATCGACTACGACCACTACGTGACCCGCCAGCTGCAACCAGTGGCGGATGCGATTCTGCCCTTCGTGCAGGCAGACTTCAGCCGCTTGATCGATGGACAGCTCGGCCTTTTCTGAATCGGTTGCTCGCCAGTCAGCAAGCTTTAGCCCGGACCTCAGCCCGGGTCTGGGTAGGAGCCTCGGATTGAGGTCAGTCCTCTGCGCTTCCAGACGGGCCGCAGGGCTTCAACCGATCAGCAGGAGCGGTTCCTGCATTGGCGTAGGGGCTTGTCGAATGGCCGTGTGGGCAGGCGGTACGCTCACGGATCGTGTCCCAACATGCGGCCCAAAGAAAGCAGACATCGAACCCTGTCGCTCTGATAGGAAAGACGGGGTGAGACCCGTAGCCAAACATTCCTGTGGCAGACGCTTGCCTTGCTAGCCACTTACCGATTTCCAGACCCGGCACGCCGTTGAAACTACGTGCGGCCGGTCTGTGCTGTGATCACTGTATGCAAATTTTGAGTTCACTCTGTGTCTGACACTGTCATTTGATCCGATCTAGCATCGTTTCCCTTACCAAGGTGCTTGCTATGAATGAGATTCCCGGCGGTATTGATTTTTCAGGGTTGGCGGCGCGTCGGTTGGTTCCGAATGACCTCGAACTCATCTGTGTACAGCGCGAGACGATGTTCCTGGAAGCGGGAGGAGAGCTATCGGCACTGCGATTGATGACCGAGCATTTCCGGCCCTGGTTGCGCGAGCGTTTGCTCGATGGGCGCTACTACGGTTTCGCGCTGATGGAGGGTCAGCAGGCGGTGGCTGCGATAGGCTTGATGAGCATCGACTGGCCGCCCCATCCTTCTCATCCGACCCTGGATCAGCGCGGCTATGTGCTCAATGTGTACGTCGAACCCAGCTACCGGCGCCGGGGGCTAGCTTCTGCTCTGATGAAGTTGGCCGAAGCTGAGTTTGCCCATCGTGGGCTGAATTTCGCGGTGCTGCATGCGACGACGAGCGGCAAACCCGTCTATGAAGGACTGGGCTGGGTGGCTACCACCGAGATGGCAAAGATCGTCCAGTGATCGATCACCATTGGTGGTCCCCAGTTTCGTAGGCCTATACAAATGCCTGCTCTCGGTCAATTGCCGACGATAGGTACCCCTTGCTCTCGGGCTGAGACAGCAAATTCTGGATCGCTTGCTCCGACCTGGGCCGAGAGCGGGCCAATCTGACCGGCGAAGACTCGGCGTAATGCAGGCGGTGGACCTCGAATGGGGGCTTGGGTGGGATGCATGGGCCCAAGCGGCGGCCGCCATCTCAATTGCCCAGGCCGGTGCCCGGTCGCTATGGGACCGTTCGTGGCGGGGAGTAGGGCAGGTCTGCGATGGGGTATCGCCAAGGTTTGATCGAGGCGAATTGGCATGGGTTCAATGAAATGTAATTATATTACATTTCATGAAGTGCTCTCTATGACCTTATCCCCCTCGACCCGCCTCCATTCGATCGATGCCCTGCGTGGCCTGGTCATTCTGTTCATGCTGCTGGATCACGTCAGAGAGACCTTTTACCTGCACCTGCAGGTATTAGACCCCATGGACGTCCTGCAGACTGATCCCGCTCTGTTTGCCAGTCGGACGTTTGCGCATCTCTGTGCACCCGTGTTCATTCTCCTGACCGGCTTATCGGCCTTCCTCTACGGCGAGAGGCAGGCCGAGCGCGGCACGGTTTCCAGCTTTCTCTTCAAGCGCGGGCTGTTTCTGGTCATGCTGGAGATCACCCTGGTGAACTTCGCCTGGACTTTCCAACTACCGCCCAGTGTGATCTATCTGCAGGTGATCTGGGCCATCGGCTTGAGCATGCTGGCACTCTCTGCGCTGATCTGGCTGCCGCGAGCGTTTCTGATCGCCCTGGCGCTCCTGCTCATTGGCGGGCACAACCTGCTCGATGGCGTGCATTTCTCCGCGGCGTCCTGGTTTCACATTCCATGGGCAGTGCTGCATGACCGCGGCTGGATCGAGGTGTCCGAGGGGCTGCGCCTACGCACCTCCTATCCGGTGCTGCCCTGGATCGGTGTGATTGCGTTGGGCTATGCCATCGGCCCCTGGTTCGCCCGAGCGAGCGATGCTGACCGGCGTTACCGTTGGCTGCTCACGTCAGGCGCCTCTGCGCTAGTTGCGTTCCTGGTGTTGCGCCTGTTCAACGGCTATGGCGAGAAGCCTTGGTTCACTGGGGAAACCGTCGTCCAGACGCTGATGAGCTTCTTGAACGTCACCAAGTACCCGCCATCCCTGCTATTCCTGGCGCTGACGCTGGGGGTGGGCATGCTGCTGCTGGTGGTTCTCGAGCGTCGCGGCGATGGCCAACTGGTCCGATGGCTGGCGGGGTTCGGCGCTGCTCCGATGTTCTTCTACCTGCTCCACCTCTATGTGTTGAAGGCGCTCTACGTGGCCTGCCTGGCAACCTGGGGCCCCAACCACGGGCAGTACTTCGGGTTCGACTCGGTTTCGGCATTGTGGCTGACGACGGTGCTACTGGCGGTGGGACTCTATCTGCCGGTGTGTTGGTTTGCCCGGTTGAAGGCGCGCCGCCGAGACATGACCTGGCTGAAATACTTCTAGAGAAATCCGGCAGATCCAACCTGCTGTAGCGGATCCCGGCACGGGCAAGAAAAGGCTGGAGGATCAGTGATGACGCTCCAGTACTCGATCCGGCGCGATTGGCCCCGAGATCACGTTCGCCGGCCGGTCACTCGGGCAACCCGGCCAGCCGCAGTCCATCGGCGAACCGCGCGAGATCCTCGGGCCGTTGGATTGGCAGCCAGTCCTTCAGGTTGGAGACGCGTAAAGCTGGATCCAATTCGTGTAGGCGCTGCATCGCCTGCTTCGCTTTGTCCATTTGTCCGGTGAGCGCATGACTGGCCGCCACCAGGGCAACCGGAACCAGGAGGCTGGGCAGGTTGCCCAGAGCCTTTTCCGCCCAGGTCGAAGCGGCGTCGAAGCGCCCGGCGAAGAAGTGCGCGAGCGCCATCCCGATCTGCATCCGGAACATTTCCGGATCTAGCGGACTCAAGCGAGTGGCGTGCGTCAGGTTTTCAATCGCGGCGTCTGTTTCACCGCGAAGTGCGCGCAGGATACCGCCGAGGTACCAGGCGGGGGCGAGGTTGGGATTGAGCAGGCGTGCCCTGTCGAGGAGGGCAATTCCACCATCGACATCGCCGGCGAGATGGCCAAGTGCATGCCCGCCTCGCGTCAGCGCCACCGCATCATCTCGGCCGAGCTCCACCGCCAAACGTGCGAGTCGTACGCCCTCGGTGATCTCGCGCGTCCGATCGGTCATCCAGCCATTCACCTTGCGCCAGAAATGGCACCAGGCCGCCATGCCATAGGCCGATGCAAACTCCGGATCGAGCTCGACGGCCTTGTAGAACAGCGGCAGTGCCTCCTCGATGGCTTCGCGGGTGCCGCTGTGCAGTTTTGCCATCCCACGCAGGTAATAGTCATAGGCGTCCAGGCTTTCGGTCGGTTTGCGTTTGGCACGTTCGATTTCCGCCCGTTCGAGCTGCGGCGCGATAGCGCCGACGACGCTTTCGGTAATTTGATCCTGCAGCCCGAAGATGTCGTGGAGCATCCCTTCGAAGCGCTCCGCCCAGATATGCATCCCGGTCGTCGCGTCGATGAGCTGCCCGGTGATGCGTACCTTGTTCCCGGACTTGCGCACGCTACCTTCGAGCACGTAGCGCACACCGAGTTCCTGTCCGACGCCTTTGACGTCCACCGTCCGGCCTTTGTAGGTAAAACTCGAATTGCGCGCGATGACGAACAGCCAACGGATACGCGACAGGGCGGCGATGATGTCCTCGACCATGCCGTCGGCGAAATAGTCCTGATCTGGATCGCCGCTCAGGTTGTGGAAGGGCAAGACGGTAATGGAGGGCTTGTCCGGCAGCACGAGCGCGGCTGGAGGCGTTTGCGTCGAGTCAACGGCCGCGCGCTCGCCGGTGCCTGGCCAGTCCGGTTGTCGCGTTTCGTCGCGCTCGTCGACTTTGATCTGGCCGACGAAGCGGTAACCCTTGCGGGCGACCGTGCGCACCAGGCGCTGCTCTTCACCGGTATCGCCGATTGCCTTGCGCACCGCGTTGATGTGGCTGGTGACGGTCGATTCCGAGACGATCCGGCCGCCCCATACCGCCTGGAGCAGGTCATCCTTGCTGACGACGCGATCGCGGTTGCTGACAAGCTGCAGCAATAGATCGAAGACCTGCGGCCCGACGGCCACGACTTGCCCGCGCAAGGTCAGTTCCCGGCGCTCCTGATCGAGCACGTAGTCTTCAAAGGCGAATTGCAAGGTGAGTATCCCCGAGTCGAGCGCCCTCGACTCCGTGTCCGAGTTGGCGATTAGTAGGTGCTATCGATATTACGGCAGCGCCTGAGTCGCCGCATTGCCCACGGCAAGGAATGCCCGTCTGCCAACGGTGCCTTTGGACGAAAAAACAAGCATGGCCGGAGGCAAACTCAAGGACGCCACAAGGACTTCCCCCACATGCGCAGGCACTCTTTCTCTAGATCGACAGCAAATGGTTGCCGTCGGAATGCGGAGAGAAACCATGAAGATCGTCGTCATCGGAGGCACTGGCCTCATCGGATCGAAACTTGTGAAGAACCTCCGCGAGCGCGGCCACGACGTGCTCGCAGCCTCTCCCAATACGGGCGTGAACAGCATCACCCGCGTGGGCCTGGCCGAAGCGATGGATGGTGCAGAGATCGTCGTCGACGTGGCGAATGCGCCCTCGTGGGAGGACAAGGCCGTCCTCGAATTTTTCGAAACGTCGGGCCGTAACCTGCTGGCTGCGGAAGCGGCCGCTGGCGTCCGCCATCACGTTGCCTTGTCGATAGTCGGTAGCGAACGGCTTCCCGAGAACGGCTATTTCCGGGCCAAAGTCGCGCAGGAAAACCTCATCAAGGCGTCCGGCATTCCTTACACCATCGTGCGTGCCACGCAGTTTTTCGAGTTTGTCGGCGGCATCGCGCAGTCGGCCACCGTTGGCGAGGAGATTTGCCTGTCGCCGGCGCTGATCCAGCCGATAGCGTCCGAGGACGTGGTGGCGGCACTCGCCGATCTCACACTGGCAATACCGGTCAATGGCACGGTCGAAATCGCCGGTCCCGAGGCCATGCCACTTGACGAGCTGGTCAGGCGCTTTCTGAGGGCAACTCAAGACACGCGCAAGGTCGTGCCGGACGTGCACGCGCGCTACTTCGGCGCCTTGCTCGACGATCAATCGTTGACCCCCGGCAAGAACCCGCGCCTGGGCGTAATCCACTTCGAGGACTGGCTTGGCCAGTCAACAGCGCAAGCGGGGCGCTGAGGCGCCCAAGGACAAACCAGCAAAGCGTCGACCTGCTCCCGGGCCGCGCCTCCACGAAACATATCGACCAAGGAGAGTTGCCATGCTCACTCGCTATCTCTTATCCGCTGTCTTCGCAGCGCTCTCGATCACCACAGCTTCGGCCGGTGACCCGCCCCCAGGCAAGGTGACGGTCGTATTCGATCGCCCCCTTCCGAACGTCCCTGGCAAGAGCATGAAGGGGGTGCTTGTCGAGTACGCGCCGGGCGCCGCGTCGCCGGCCCACATGCATCCGCGCTCTGCCTTCATCTATGCAACGGTCCTTGAGGGTGCGGTCCGCAGCAGCGTCAACGGCACCCCGGAGAGGGTCTACAAGGTCGGCGAAAACTTCGTCGAAGAGCCTGGCTCCTTTCACGGCGTAAGTGCGAACGCCAGTGATACGGAACCTGCACGCCTCTTGGCCGTGTTCGTCCTCGACAGCAACGAAAAGGAACTCGTCACGCCCGCCAAGAAATAGTTGATCTACGCGCTGGTCGACGCTCGGCAGCCCAGGCGACTTCCGCCTGGGCTGCCGGGGTCATTGGCATTGAACAGGACACGAGAAATGAAATCGCTCAGGGGCAAGATCGCCATCGCCACCGGCGCAAGCTCAGAGAACGGTGTCGTAGTGGTGCGGCAAAACAAGAGAAAGATGATCGGCTTGCTGCTGTGTGTAGGCGCAGTCGTGGTTGTGGCTGCCGGGGGGGCCATGGCTCTGTCGAGCGGCGAGGTCTCGACCGACAACGCCTATGTGCGCGGAGACGTCACCTCGCTCGCCGCCAAGGTTGCCGGCTACGTCACGGTGGTGGAGGTGGAGGACAATCAAACCGTCCGGGCGGGCGACGTCCTGTTCCGCATCGATGACCGGGACTATCGCGCACGGCTTGCGCAAGCCGTGGCCAATGTCAGCGCTGCCCAGGCTCGCCTGACCCATGTCGATGCCCAGACCCAGCTTCAGCGGGCCCTGATTCGACAGGCGCAAGCCCAAAGACGTTCGGCCGCAGCCGAGATGAATCTGGCGACCAAGACCCATGATCGTAGCCGCAAACTTATCGTCAGCAACGCGGTCAGCCAAGCCCTGGTCGATGAAACCGGCACGGCACGATCCAGAGCCGAGGCGGTCGTATCGGCAGCATCGGCATCGGTGGAGGCGCAACAGCAACACATTTCTGTCCTGGTGGCCCAGCGAGAAGCTGCCGTTGCTGCTGTGACACAGGCACAAGCCGCCCGCGATCTGGCCCAGATCGATCTCGACAGCACCGTGGTACGCGCGCCTATCGATGGCGTTATCGGTAACCGCCAGGTTCGCATCGGCCGGTTCGTTACGCCGGGCGCTTCCTTGCTCGATATCGTGCCGGTCAATGATGTGTGGGTCGTGGCGAACTTCAAGGAAACCCAGCTCGAACATATCCGCCCCGGTCAGAGCGCGCGCATCACGGTCGACGGCTACCCCGACGGGGCACTTGAAGGTGTGGTCGACAGCTTTGCTCCGGGTAGTGGGTCGGCGTTCAGCTTGCTCCCCACGGATAACGCGACCGGGAACTTCGTGCGTGTCGTGCAGCGCGTTCCGGTAAAGATCCGGCTTGCCCACAATCCTTTACCAGGGCGCATCGTTCCTGGCCTGTCTGCGCGTGTCGAGGTTGCGCAAGGGGGCGGCTCATGAACACGATTGCCACCGCCATGCCGAGCACCGGCAGAGCAACGACCGGCGTCCTTCTCATTGCGGGCATCGTGCTTGCCGCACTGACAGAAGCGATCGCCAGCACAGTTCTGTCTCTCGGACGCAGCGACATCATCGGCGACATCTATGCAACACCTGATGAGTTTGCCTGGTTGGATATCGGCTACACCGCGTTCAAGCTGATCGGGTTCATGACCGCCCCTTGGTTGATGAGCCGCTTCTATCCGCGGCATGTAATCATCGGCTCGACCCTGGTGATGGGCCTGGCGTGCGCTATTGCCGCCATCAGCGCACGGCTGGACCTGCTGGTCGCACTTCGCATTGTTCAGGGCTTCGCCGGCGGCACCCTGCTGGTCGGGGGCCAAGTGGTCATATTTCGCGCCTATCAGCGCGCCCATCAACCCATCCATCAGGCCCTGTTTGCCATGGGGGCCGTTGTTGCGCCTGCGACGATCGCCCCGGCTCTCCAAGGATGGTTGATCGACAGCCAATCCTGGACATGGATTTTCTTCAGCGTTGTTCCGATTGCATTGGCGGCTACCGGACTTCTGCTGATTGCAGACGGTCCAATGCCCATCAAGACCCGGCCCAGTCCGTTTGACTGGATTGGTTTTTCGCTGATCGCTGCCACCCTTTTCTGTTTCACCTATGTTCTCAGCCAGGGCAGTCGATGGGACTGGTTCGAGGAGCCTCACATCCTGTGGCTGAGCGTGATCGGTACAGCCGCCCTGCTGGCATTTCTCGGCCAGCAAGTGTTAGCCAAAGGCCAAGGTATGCTCGACTTCAACCTGTTCAAATCGAGTGATTTTTCCTTCGCCTTTATCGTCAGTTTTGTCGCCGGTGCAGCCTTGTTCGGCAGCGCGTTCCTGATTCTGGCGTTCGCCCTGTCCGTCCTCGCGTTCACGCCTACCGATGCCGGCCAGCTCCTGTTGCCCAGTGGCGCTTTCTTTATCGGTGCGCTCCTCCTTGCTGCCTTTCTCATGCAGGTCCGCCGCGTTCCGCCGTTTGCCACTGTGCCCTTTGGAATCCTGATGATCATGGTGGCGATGTGGATGCTGTCCGGTTCGACCAGCGAAAGCGGCGCCGACGACATGATGGCGGCCATCTTGCTGCGCGGCTTGGGGCTTGGCTTTCTGTTTCTATCGATCACGCTGATCGCTTTCAGCAACCTCAACAGCCGAAATCTCGCCTGTGGAATCGGCCTCTTCAACACCGGTCGCCAGTTGGGTGGCCTGATGGGGGTTGCAGGACTTCAGACACTGATCGACCACAACGTCGTCACCAATGTCGTGGTTCTCGGCACTAATGTCACCGCAGGGGGGACCTCGGTCATCGAGCGGTTGACGACCACGACAGCCATGCTGACGGTGAAAGGGATGGATGCAGCGACCGCTAGCCGGGCAGCGACGAGCCTGCTGGGCCGGCTCGTGTCAGGTCAGTCCAGTGTGATTGCCTTCGACACCGCGTTCAACGCAGTTGCCCTGCTTTTTGTAGCCGCCGCCCCCGTGCTGGTCGGCATCAAGATCGGATTCTCGAAATACGCGAAAGTGCGCGCTGCGCGAGCCGTAGCGTGAGACAGCCCACGCCAACCAGCACTGGATCGGATTCTCCCTACGCGTCCTTCAGGTCACGAGCCCGTAGCACGGCACGGCCGGATGGGCACGATTGCGTGCGGTCACGAAAGGTACGAAGCCGCGGCCAGCGCTCCAGCCAACCGGTCGGCCTGGGGACGGCAGCCAGGTCGTCGAGCATTGGCGTCAAGAGTGCATCTGCAATGCTTTAGCGATCGCCGCAGATAAAGGAACGTTCACCCAACTGTGTATTCCAGAGCTGTTGACGCCCAATTCCAGTGATTGTGACCCATCGGCGCTGGAGGCTCTGACCCACCCAATACAGTGAATGTGATCCACCGCACTGATGATTCTGACCCTGCCCCAGGGCTTTCGGACTTTTCCTATTTACTTGCGACACACCATCCGCAGAGCCTTGGACTAGGTGCCTTGCTCAACACCAGTCTGCTGGTGAGTCGGTGCCTCCATCGTCAATGGAAAGGTGCGCCCTACCCGCGTGGGGCGACTTGTAGAGAGGGAATTCAGTGGCTATCGGATATTTCATTCGTCGCGGCGACAAGACCACCTGTGGTGGCGTTGTGCTGGAAGCAGATCATCGCGTCATGATGTTCGGCATTGCGCATGCTCGCCAGGGGGATCGGGTTTCCTGCGGCAAGGATGGAAAGGTCTACCGGATCATAGGCGGAGTCTCGTTCATCCACAGCCACGGATCTCCGGTGGCGGGCACCCTCGATAGCCTCAGCGGCTGCCCGTGCAGGGCCAGGCTGCTGCCCTCGTTGTTCAGCGCTACCTATCAGTCGGATCGCGGTGAAGCCAAAGCCGCGACAACCATCTCTTCGCCCGCCGTTGCTGCGGTACCGCTTGCCGCACCGCCCTTGAGGACTTCTCCCAAGCCGGCCGCGCACAATCTGCTGGAAGAGGAGGAAGAAGAGGAGGAGCTGGAGGAGGCCGGCATCGTGCTGCGCCTGGGGCTGTTCTTCGACGGCACCGGCAACAACCAGGCCAATAGTGCCGCAACGGCTGGATGCTATGCGGTCAACTTGGGGATGTCGGCAGAGGTCGGCGAGGACATTCGCCAATACTGTGCCGCCTACGGCTATGACGGCCAGGGCGGCACGCCGGACAACAGCTACGGCAACGATGTCAGCAACGTCGCGCGCCTCTATGGCCTCTATCCGGACGACACGCTCGTACAACTGCCACCAGAGGCTGAAGAGGCTTATCTCAAGGTTTATCTCGAAGGCATCGGCACCCGCAGCGGCCTGGGTGACTCTGTTTACAGCCAGGGCAGCGGTCGGGGAGAGACCGGCGTGGTGGCGCGGGTCGAACAGATGCCAGCAGTAGCTCTGAAGCAATTACGGTTGCTACGAGATGCTAACCCCAGCCTCAAGATCCGTCGGATCGAGATCGATTTGTTCGGCTTTAGCCGGGGCGCGGCGGCGGCGCGGCACTGTGCCAATGACCTGCTCAAGGGGCCGAACAGCGTGCTGGCCCGGTCGCTGCCCGCCGGCTCGCCCTTCTTGGTGTCCGGGTTCACCTGGCACCATCGCAGCGACTTTGTCCTCAACTTCATTGGGCTGTTCGACACCGTGGCCGGCATCGTCGCGCTGGGCGAGGGCGATTTCAGCCCGCACAATGCCGACAACCCCGGGCTCCAGTTGCGGCTTGCCCCCGGCATGGCCCGCCAGGTGGTCCAGTTGGTGGCCGGGGATGAGTACCGCCACAACTTCTCCCTGACCCAGGCCGAGCAGGACATCGTACTCCCAGGCTGCCATTCGGACATCGGCGGCGGCTACCTGCCCCTGATGCGGGAGAAGCTGCTGTTGAGCAAGCCGGACAGCAGTGTCGAACTCGACCTGCTCGCCAACGAGCGCAGTACCGCCTTTTCTCGCACCAAACTGCGCTTCAATCAGGAGGCGCGTCACTGGCTGGCCTATGTGCCGCCCGAGGGGCTCGATATCGTCACCTGGGCGGTACCCGCCCAGCACCGAGCGCGGGACACCCTGGCCGAAAAGCGCGTGTACGCCGCCATCGCCAGCGAGCGTGAGGTGCGCGGCGAACTGTCGCTGGTATACCTGCGCATCATGCGGGAGCTGGCGGTGCGCGCTGGGGTGGCATATAGAGCAGTGCCGAACACTCAGGCTTTCGCCTTGCCCGCCGAGCTGCAACCTATCGCTGCCAAACTCCAGACCTTTGCCCTGCGCGAAGCGTTCTCGCCGCTGACCGCTGAGGAAGCCGCCCTGCTGCGCCGCCGCTACATCCATCTCTCGGCCCACTGGAATGCCGCCAAAGGCTGGAACAACAGCGCGCTGGATGTCGTCTTCATTAACCGCCCGGCTGCGGGCATGCAGCGCAAGGAGCATCCCAATGACTAAGTTCCGAGCCGCAGTGTGGTTGGGGCTGCTGCTATGGCTGGCTGGCTGTGCCAACGGTGCCCATCGGCTGCCGTATGATTCGTGGCGACTGGGCTTCGGCACCCCAAATTATATGGAGGTATGGATCGAGACCGCCGACGCGGTGGACGTGCAGGATCGCGTGTTTCGCCGCGCCATGAGCGGGATTGCCTCGACCCAGAGTCCGAAAAACCTCAAAAGCGATCCTCGCGGTTGGCCGGAGAGGCCAGGGGCCGGCGCGGGTAAGCAGGTACTGGGGGCCGACCTGCCACGGCTGATTTATGTGCGCTGGCAGTCGCTGGCCGAGCCGCAGACCTACGGGGCCTATCTCGTTATTCCCGAGGCCACCCGGCAGGCGATGCTGAAGGGAGAAAAGGCATTCTGCCAAGCCGACGCCAAGTGGATCACTGGCTATCGCGATGTGCTGACGGTTGGACTCGCGCCTGGAGGCATCGCCAGGGTCTGGCTCATGGGGGCTTGTCTGTCTGCTATCGACGTGGCGCGGGTGCAGGGTACTGTCGTGAGGGAAGGCCCGGATGGAGGCCAGAGCGGCGGCCAATATGCCTTGCCATTGGAGCCGGAGTCCAAAGCCTATATCGAGAAGTTCGGGATTCCCTATGGTTCCTGGTGAGCCCATACCCCTATGGGCTCAGTTGCTGGCCCGATCCAAAAGTAATGATTGATCGCTCATCAATCCTATAGCGAGCGCAATCGTGAGCTGCGCCCGCTGGTTGGATCAAGCGCCCGAGATGATGCGAATCCGCCGCCAAACGGCCGAGCACCCGTTCAGCACGCTGAAGTCCTGGATGGGCGCCGCCCACTTCCTCACGAGAACGCTCGACCGGGTGAGTACCGAGATGAGCCTGCATGTGCTCGCCTACAATCTCAAGCGCGTATTGAGCTTGCTAGGTAGCGTGATGGCCGCGATGAAGGCCTGAGGCTTGCTTTAGGAGTCCTGTTCCCTCTCAACAGGCGCGCCGAAGCCGGAAGTGTTCATAACAACCAGAATCACAAATTGCGCCTGATTGCGTCTCCCACGGCCTCTTGGTACTAAGAAAATCACTCAGCAGTCGATCGCTATCGCTTGGTGGGTTTTTACACGGTCTGGGCCTATAGAGGCCGGAGCAGAAGAATAAATCTGCCCCATTATTTCTAAATCGGTGTCCGGAATCAGTAGACCACTACAAGCCAATGCTTTCGCCTGGTCGTCAACGAGCACACTCGTTACAACGATCTTCATGGTTCTCTCCTCCATCTTGATGGGGGCGTCCAACCCTCGAGCATGTTGGGAGCACTTTCGGCGAGCGTAATACTCGAAAGGCTGGGCTAACACCTGCCGCTTGTTCGGGAGTGAAAACGGTCCCAGATTGTTACTATCGCGTTGATAGCAGCAACTCCCGTGGTTCAGAGCGGCCTGGTCGTGAAGGCAGCATTGAGTTGAGAAGCAGCGAAGGTAGTTGGATCAGCGATAGCAATGCTTTCGTCAGGAGGAGCCATGTCTCCAGCGGACTACGACAGGCTTGATGGGGTCGCACTTGCCTCCATGCTACGCGGCGGAGAAATCTCTCCGTTCGAACTGATGAGCATCGCTGTGAAGCTCGCTCAGGAGAGGGCGATGCCTTTGAATGCGCTGTGCTCCCAGCGCTTTGAAGAATCCCTGAAGATCGCAAAGACGGCGCATTTGACCGGGCCATTTGGAGCCCTGCCTTTTCTGCTCAAGGACTCTGGCCTTCCATCCAGGCATTTGCCTGCATCGTTGGGATCGCGGCTATTCCGCGATACGCCATTCACCTTTGATGGCACCCTGGTGGAGCGGTTCGAGGCCGCCGGCTTTCTCAGTTTCGCCAGGACGACGGTTCCCGAGCTCTGCATGGCGCCCACGACTGAAGCAGTCGTGTACGGCGGCCCAACGCTGAATCCCTGGGATCCGACCCGATCCCCTGGCGGTTCCAGCGGCGGCGCGGCGGTAGCCGTCGCGTTGGGCGTCGTACCCATTGCGCATGGAAGCGACGGCGGCGGATCCATCCGTATCCCGGCGTCTTGCTGCGGTGTATTCGGCTTGAAGCCATCACGTGGACTTCTGCCGATGGGCCCCGCACGCGGGGAGGGCTGGGGAGGCCTCGCCACGGACGGCGTGATTACCCGGACGGTCAGGGATACGGCCGCCGTTCTCGATGCGATCAAGGGCCCTGATCCCGGGGCGCCGTACGCGGCGCCGCCAACTCCAGCCTCGTACCTGGCGAGTCTGGATAGACCTTTCGATCGACCGCTCCGCGTGGCCAAATGGGTGTCGGCGTGGAACGATATCAACGTCGACCCTGACTGTCTGGCTGCCGTGGATAGGGCTGAACAATTACTGGTTCAGAACGACCACGAGGTCGTCGAGGTCAACCCGCCTGAAATCGATTTCGAGGGGTTTGTAGACTCACTTATCAACGTGATTGCTGCCAATGCGGTCATTTCCGTCGATACCGTAGTCAAAAGTCAGCGGATTGATCATTGGGGCAGACTTCTGGAGCCTGCAATCCTGGATGCCTACCAATACGGCAAGGCACTTCGCGCTACGGATTACATTGCAGCGATTGCGCGCTTTCATCAGATATCGCGTGTGATGGAACAGTACATGCTCGGCTTTGACCTGGTGTTGACTCCAACGCTCACGCAACTCCCCGTCAAGTTGGGAACCCTGTCGATGAACGAGGACTTCAGAACGTTCAGGCTGAAGGCGGCGAGGTTCACGATGTTCCTGGCGATCATCAATGCCTCCGGCCAGCCGGCAGCCAACGTACCGCTGTACTGGAATGAGCAGGGAATTCCAGTCGGCATTCAGCTGATCGGGCGCTTCGGTGATGAGGACACGATTCTCAGGGCTAGCGCTGCATTGGAGAGAACATCATCCTGGTTCAGGCGGTACGCGCAGTTGATTACTGACGATTGACGAGTTCCACTGTCTGCTTCTGGCAGCCGAAAGCGGACATCGTGGTGCACTAGATATAAAAAGCCGCCAGTGTGGCAGCGGCGAGGTCTCAGGCTTTTGGCCTTCGACCAAGTCACATCTGTCTGGGGTTTCCCGGCACGTGGGCATTTCGACGCCGGGAGGGACCGCAAATCGCAATCACGATCTGCGGGTGCGAACAGCGTCGGCACAATCAGCCCGACACAAAATTGGTAAGCGACGCTGCTCGTACTCTTTGGGCGAGGGACAGCGGCTCTTGCACCTGCATTTCGATTTCATCGTCAGCGCTGCGACCTCATCGGGCTTGTGGCGAGATCACGAGGACATTGTCGAGGCCATCGCTGCGCGAGACGCGGATGCCGCCGAGAATGCAGCGCACGAGCACACCATGCTGTTCCAGCGCCGCTTCCTCGACTTTATGCAGCAGAACCTGACGGCCCAGATGCGGATTTCGTAGGGCTATGGGATCCGGGTTCTCACGCCAAGGCAGGGACTGGGTTATCTCAACTGTCTCGAGCAGATGTAAGTTGTGTTTGCCCAGATCAATGCCTACCTGTGCGTCTGGATTCATGGCGATGGTCTCCAAGATACAAGGCCCTGCGAGAGCGTAGCCTTGGGCGTGGGCAGGGGGGACCGCCCATTACGTTGGCATCGACCTTGCTGTGATTTGATGGATGCAGACTCAGCAGGGGCGGCCCATGAAGCGTTTATCCGCAGAGAGCATCGAGGCCAAAGCATGTTGCTTCCCGAGAGCCTGGATGACTACGTCGCGGACACCAATCCGGTGCGAGTGGTCGATGTGTTCGTCGACGAATTCGACCTTGGTCGGCTGGGTCTCGGCGGAATGGTCCCCGCCGAAACTGGTCGCCCCGCTAACCACCTCGCCGTTCTGTTGAAAATTTGCATCTACGGCCACCTCAATTGGATCCAGTCCAGCCGTCGCATCGAACGCCAGGCGCCATGCAACATCGAGTTGATGTGGCTGGACGCCCACTCACGGTTGACTCTGGTTCGCACCTTAAGTCAGGGAGTCGATATGCCGAAGTGAGTGGGAGTCCATGAACGGACGTAGCTGCCTCCCTTCTTGCTTAAGTGAACATGCTGCAGAAGCTTATTCACGCCATCGCTTGAGTAGCATCTCGATAAAGAGCTCTGCGGTGCTCGACAGCGGTTCGCCATCCCGACGCACCAGACCGATAGTGCGCTCAATGTGAGGCGGAGGTAGGTCCCGGGAGCAGAGGTTTTCATGCTCGGCATCGGGCATTGCCATACGCGGCAAAATTGCTACACCAAGACCGCATTCGACCAGACCAAGTGAGGTGGACAGATGCTGCACTTCATAAAAGCCGTTGAGACGAATTCCGTGGCCGGATAGGGCGCTGTCAAGCAACATGCGGTTGCCGCTGTCCCGGCTGACAGTGATGAGTCGCACTCCCTGCAAATCTTGCCAACTCACTTCAGGCAGCGCGGCGAGAGGATGGTCGCTGCGCATGGCAAGCACGAAAGGGTCACGAAGGAGCGGCGTGAAGCTCACGTCCGGATGCTGGGCGCTGATCATGTTGATGCCAAAGTCGGCGTCACCGCTTACCACCCGCTCAAGGCCTTCATTGGCGCTGACGTCAAGGATTCGGATCCGTATGCCTGGATACGCCTCATTGAAGACTCGAATCACGCTGGGCAGGAAGTAGAACGCCGCAGTCGGGATGCACGCGATGGTGACCGTACCTTTTTGATGGGTCTTGAGTTCTCGGATGCCCTGGAGGGAAGACTCGTAGTCTTCCAACATGCGCCGGGCGCGGGGCAGGTATTCCTTGCCTACTTCGGTTAGCCAGGTGCGTCGGGTGGTGCGCTCAAGCAGTTTGGCGCCAAGGGTTTCTTCCAGTTTCTGAAGCCGGCGGGAGAGCGCAGGCTGTGACAAATGGAGTGCCTGGGCGGCTTCCTGAAAGGACTGGGATTCAGCAACTCGTACAAAGGTTGCGAGGTCCAGAAATTCTATTCTATGCATGGAAATACTCGCTTGGCGTTGATTTGCGCATTAATGCTTGGATTCTATCAGTCGGACATGATATTTGCATTTGAAGCATTAAAAGGGTGCTGACAAGCTGTAGCCATCGTTGGATCGGTCACGGGTTAGACCAAAATGATGAACAGCATCCCCTGCATGATTATGCGTGGCGGCACCTCACGCGGCCCCTTCATTCACATGGCCGATCTGCCTGAATCGCAGGAAGCACGAGCCCAGGTACTACTCGATCTCATGGGTTCCGGCCATCCTCTTCAGGTCGATGGCATTGGCGGTGGTAACTCCCTCACCAGCAAGGTGGCCATCGTTGGCCGCTCCGATCGCCCTGATGCGGACGTGGACTACCTCTTCGCGCAAGTAGACGTAACCGAGCGCCGCGTCGATTTCTCTCCAAACTGCGGCAACATGCTCTCTGCCGTTGGCCCGTTCGCGATCGAGACCAGTCTGGTCGCGGCGACCTACGGGGAGACCCGGGTGCGGGTGTTCAATATCAACACTCAGCGCATCATCGAGTGCTTCGTACCGACTCCGCGGGGCCGAGTGGAATACGAGGGTGACACCTGTATCAGTGGAGTACCCGGTTCTGCAGCGGGTATCCGCCTGAGCTTTCTTGATGTCGCCGGAGCCAAGACTGGTGCGCTGCTGCCTACTGGCCAAGCCGTTGAGCAGATTGAAGGTGTTGAAGTTACTTGCCTGGATGCCGCTACTCCCACGGTGATTATTCGTGCCAGCGACCTCGGTGTTGATGGGCATGCCGAACCGGCTCTGCTGGATGCCAACAGCACCATGCTGGAGCGCCTGGAGCGCATCCGCTGCGAAGCTGGTCGCCGCATGGGCATGGGAGATGTCAGTCAGTCCGTGTTGCCCAAACCGATTCTGCTGTCACCGGCCGTCAATGGTGAGGCGACGGTTTGCGCCCGTTACTTCGTGCCGCAGCGCTGCCATAAGGCACTGGCGGTTACCGGCGCCATTGCTCTCGGAGCAGCGGTGAATGTCCCCGGCAGCGTAGCCCAGCGCATTGTCCAGGAAAGCGGCCGTCTGGAAGCCGGAGGCACTCTGGAGTCGATCCGAATCGAGCATCCATCCGGTCATCTGGACCTGCGGGTTGAGTTGCGAAATGGCAACCCGATGGACATCGCGCGAGTTTCGCTAATAAGGACCGCCCGCAAGATCATGGATGGCCGCCTCTACTACCGCATGCCTGAAGCAATCCACTGAACGCATTCAACTGACACGCGTCTCGTAACGCCCCGACAACAATCACAAGACGGGTAACTGATATGAAACTTCTGATCCCACTCTGCTTGCATCACCGCTGCGCCGCTACCGGCCACCTACGCTCGTCGTGAGGTTGGGCGGGGCGCTTGCACGCCCTGGCGATTAGCGGCTTCATGTGCGGCGGCTCGTACGCCCAAATGGAGCTGGAACCCATAATTACAAGAGTCCAACGCCATGCTTTCTCTGCTCGGTTTGTCCATGGTGGTCGTGTTCACCTATCTGATCATGACCAAACGCCTGTCCCCGGTAGTGGCCCTGACAGTGGTGCCCATCGTCTTCGCCCTGATCGGCGGCTTCGCGCCGGAGCTCGGCAAGATGATGCTCGACGGCCTGAAGACGGTGGCGCCCTCGGCAGCGCTTTTGCTTTTCGCCATCCTGTTCTTCGGCATCATGATCGACTCCGGGCTGTTCGACCCGTTGATCCGCCGCATCCTGCAGACCGTCAACGGTAATCCGGTGAAGATCGCCATGGGCACCGCCGTGCTGTCGCTGCTGGTGGCCCTCGACGGTGACGGTACCACCACCTACATGATCACCGTGGCCGCCATGCTGCCGCTATACAAGCGCATCGGTATGAACCCGCTGATCCTCGCCTGCATATCCATGCTGTCGCTGAGCATCATGAGCGGCATGAGCCCCTGGGGCGGTCCGGCCACCCGTGCAATCGCCGTACTCGGGCTGGACGCCAGCGAGTACTTCATTCCGATGCTCCCGACTATGGCGGGCGGGGCTCTTTGGGTGGTGTTCACCGCCTACATTCTGGGGCGAAAAGAACTGAAACGGATCGGCAACACCCACCTGAAAACCGGCGGTGACGACTGCTACATCAAGGCCATCCTGGCCGATAACCCGAACAAGCGACCGAAGCTGATCTGGCTGAACCTGCTGCTGGTAATCGCGGTAATGGTCGCTCTGGTGGCAGGGCTGATGAACGCGGCGGTGCTGTTCATGCTCGGCTTCGTCGTGGCCTTGATGATCAACTACCCGCAGCTGGACCTTCAGAAGGAACGGATCCTCGCCCACTCGGGCAACGCCATGACCGTGGTGCTGCTGGTGTTCGCCGCCGGGGTATTCGCCGGCATATTCTCCGGCACCAAGATGGTGGATTCCCTGGCCAACTCCCTGGTAGAGATGATCCCGACCTCATGGGGCAGCTTTTTCCCGCTGGTGGTGGCCATCACCAGCATGCCGCTGACCTTCGTGCTGTCCAATGACGCCTACTACTTCGGCATGGTACCCATCCTCGCCCAGGCGGCCGCCGCCTACGGTATCGACCCGGTAGAAATCGCCCGTGCGTCCATCCTTGGCCAACCGGTGCACCTGATGAGCCCGCTGGTGGCCTCCACCCTGCTGCTTGTGGGAATGGTCGATCGCGATATCGGTGACTTCCAGCGCTTCACCTACAAGTGGGCGATCCTGACTTCCCTGGTCATCACCGTGCTGGCCCTCCTGACCGGCGCCATCAGCCTGTTCGCTTGACTTCGTAGCCCGTCACTCGGGCGCCCCCTGACCAACTTCTGCTGCGGGCCACCTGAATGGCCTGCGGGCCGGGTTCGCCCGGAAAGACTTAGAGGTGAAGATCATGTCCGCATTAGCGCGCCACTTGCCCGGCGCATCCTTGGCCTGTCTGGCCGCCTGCATTGCTCCTGATGTTGGGGCCGCAGGGTTCTTCGACGACAGCAAGGCAACATTGCAATTGCGCAACATCTACTTCAACGACGACTTCAAGGACGAGTCGGGCATGTCCGCTCGCGCTGCCGCCAGCGCACAGTCCAAGCGCGAGGAATGGGCACAAGGGTTCCTGCTCGATGCTCAATCCGGCTACACCGAAGGGAAGGTGGGATTTGGCCTCGATGCGTTGGGATTGCTTGGCGTGAAACTGGACTCCGGCCGCGGCCGAGCTGGTACCAACCTGCTGCCCGTGCATGGCGACGGCCGTGCCGCCGACGATTTTTCCAGCTTGGGACTCACCGCCAAAGCGCGCTTCTCCGGTACCACACTCAAGCACGGCACGCATCAGCCCAAGCTGCCGGTTCTGGTCCGCAACGATGCGCGCCTGCTGCCGCAGACCTTCGAAGGCACCCAGGTCACCAGCACCGAAATTGCCGACCTTAGCCTCACCGGTGGTTACTTCGATGAATTCCGCATGCGCGATTCCAGTGGCAACCATTCGATCACTGCCGATGGTTACGCAGGCGACGACGGTGAGGGGTTCTGGTTTGCCGGTGCCGACTACAAAGCTCGCAGGACGCTGACGCTCAGTTACTACTACGGCGAGCTGGAGGAGTTTTACCAACAGCACTATGTCGGTTTGGTGCACAGCCTTGCGCTCGGTGCAGGCACCTTGCTCAGCGACTTGCGCTACTTCCACAGCCAGGATGCGGGAGAGGCGCGCAATGGCGAACTGGACAACGACATGTACAGCGGACTGCTGACCTACACCCGGAAGGGCCATGCTGTGAGCGCAGGCTACCAGCAACTGAATGGCGAAGGCGGCCTCCCATTCGTCAACGGCGCCACGGTGTACAGCTTTAGCAACGCCGGTGTTGGCAAGTTCGTCGAGGAGGACGAGCGCACCTGGATGCTCGGTTACGCGTACGACTTTGCGGCCATCGGGGCGCCCGGACTGACTGCTGGCGTTCGCTATTTCAAAGGCCAGGATGGCACGACCGAACTGCGTGGCAGCGAAGTGAACGCCCACGAGTGGGAGCGGGATATTGATCTTGCCTACGTGGTGCAGCAGGGGGCTCTCAAGGGGCTTGGTGTGAAGCTGCGCAACATCGCCTATCGCTCCAGCTACAGCCGGGGCCGCGACAACAATCGCCTGTATTTCACCTACGACATCGTGCTCTGGTAGGTCCCGAATGCGGGTTTACCAGCCCGAAGTGGCGCTTAGAAGAGCGGGCGCCGCGCCCGTGTGCTCACAAGGCGCGCGGGCCCTTCTTTCTCAAACCACGCTTTCCGACCTGCCGTCTCGACTAACCGTCGCGCCAGCAGAGGTTCCGGAGCCGGGGGCTTTGCCCCTGGCATTTTTTTATCGATAGCGGAGACACGGACTTATGGAGTGGCTGAGTGACCCAGTTTTCTGGATGGCGCTGATGCAGATTATCGCCATCGACATCTTGCTGGGTGGTGATAATGCCGTGGTCATCGCACTGGCCTGTCGGCACCTGCCCGAGGAACAACGACGCCAGGCCATCGTCGGTGGCGTGGCAGGGGCGATCTTGTTGCGCATCGCATTGCTGTTCTTCGCCATGCAACTGCTGGCCCTGCCGTACCTGAAGCTGGTGGGGGCGGCGCTGTTGCTGTGGATCGGCATCAAGCTGTTGTTGCCTGAACCGGAGGAAGCCCATGAGGTGAAGGCCGGGGCGAGCTTTCTTGCGGCGATCAAGACCATCATCGTCGCTGATGCAGTGATGAGTCTGGACAACGTGCTTGCCGTGGCCGGCGCCGCGGGCGGCAACCTGTTCCTGGTCAGTCTGGGTGTGCTGATCAGCATCCCCATAATCGTCTGGGGCAGCCAACTGGTGCTCAAGCTGATGGATCGTTTCCCGCAGGTTGTACCGCTGGGTGGTGGCTTACTGGGCTGGATTGCCGGAGGTATGGCTGTAACCGACATCGCCGTGGCGAGCTGGGTTTCGAACGATGTCTGGTCGAAGCACCTGGCTGCAGCTTGTGGCGCTGCCCTGGTGATGGGCGTAGGTCTATTGCTGCGTGCGCGAACATCAGCGCTGGCCAATTAGTCAGACGGCGCGCCTGCTGGATCTCGGTGCTAGCCAGGTATGGAGTGGGATCCAAGCTGCAGTAGTGCTAGCAATCCGGCTACCATCCTGCCCTCTACCCATCGCCGAGGTCCTGTATGGAACTGCGTCAGCTGCGTTACTACCTCAGTGTACTGGAACATGGCAGTCTGGGACGCGCAGCGCTGGAATTGGGGATTGGCACCTCGGCCCTGAGCCAACAGATCAGCAAGCTGGAGAGCGAACTCTCCACGCGGCTGCTGAACCGCACCACTACAGGTGTCTCCCCAACTGCGGCTGGCCTTGCCTTCGAACACCATGCACGCCTTACCCTGCGTCAAGCAGAGCACGCCGTACTAGCAGCCCAGAGTGGCCGTATGAGCGGCTATACCAGCGTCGGCCTGGCACCGACTACAGCTTCGGTCCTTGCATTGCCGCTGATTGCCGCCATGCGTGAGCGCTATCCGCAGGTGCGCCTGCATCTGGTCGAGATGCTATCGGGGTACCTGGTTAGCCAGTTAAACGCGCGTCATCTGGACTTGGCGGTACTGTTCCAGTCAGAAGTGGGGCCTCGCCTAAGTATTCGCCCGCTGCTGCAGGAGCGCCTGTTCGTCATTGTGCCGCCCAAACTGGTTCGACCCGAATGGGGTGAGGAGCTGTCATTGGCTGAACTCGATGAGTTGCCGTTGGTATTGCCCAGCCAACAGCACGGCCTGCGTACCACGCTCAATGCCGCTTTCGAACGTATCGGACATGAGCCGCGGGTAATCATGGAGATTGATGGCCTGTCACTATTGATGGATGCGGTTATCGCTGGTCACGCTGCGACGATTCAGCCTGGTGCAACGGTGGCGCGTTCGTTGCACGCGGGTCTCAGGGTTCTCCCGATTGCTGACGTGGACGCAGAGCGACGCAATCTGCTGGCCAGTTTGTCGGACGATGAGCTGTCCCCGGCGGCCCTGGCCACTCGTATTGTCCTCCTGGATGTGGCTCGTGATCTGGTCACGCGTGGCCAATGGCCGGGCGCACGGCTTTTGTGTTCGTAGATCTTTAGAAAAACTAAATACCTGCGCAGCCGCAGCGCGTTTCGGGCCAAACGCCCCCGCTCTAAAGTCCTCGCCATTGCGGGGAGCAGCTTAACTTCCGTCTCCTCGCTCAGAGGAGGGAAGATGATCGATGTCCTCGTCATAGGGGGCGGCAACGCGGCGTTGTGTGCGGCGCTGATGGCTCGAGAAGCTGGCGCCAGCGTACTGCTGCTGGAGGCGGCGCCGCGGGCCTGGCGCGGTGGTAACTCGCAACACACCCGCAACCTGCGCTGCATGCACGATGCGCCGCAGGACGTGCTGGTGGATGCCTATCCCGAAGAGGAGTTCTGGCAGGATCTGCTCAAGGTCACGGGTGGCCTGACCAATGAGAAGCTGGCGCGCTTGGTGATTCGTGCGTCCTCTAACTGCCGAGGTTGGATGCGTCGCCATGGAGTGCACTTTCAGCCCTCATTGTCTGGAGCTCTGCACACGGCTCGAACCAACGCCTTCTTCATGGGCGGAGGCAAGGCCTTGGTGAACGCCTACTACCGCAGCGCTGAAAAGCTGGGCGTCGAGATTCGCTACGACTCGCCCGTGGCTCGCGTCGAGGTTAAAGGTGGCCGCTTCATCGCCGCGCACATCGGTGAGCGTGAGGTGGACGGCCGACGCCTGCCTGCTGAGCGCCTTGAGGCCAGGACCTGTGTTCTGGCTGCCGGTGGCTTCGAATCCAATCGCGAATGGCTACGCGAAGCCTGGGGCCAGAATGAGCGAGGCGAATGGCCGGCGGAAAATTTCCTGGTCCGGGGTACCCGATTCAACAATGGGGTACTGCTGCGCGAACTGATGGGGCAGGGGGCCGATACCATCGGCGATCCAACTCAAGCCCACATGGTAGCCATCGATGCTCGCGCGCCGCTCTACGACGGAGGCATTTGCACCCGGATCGATTGCGTATCGCTGGGTGTGGTAGTCAACCGCAATGGCGAGCGCTTCTATGACGAAGGCGAGGATTTCTGGCCAAAGCGTTACGCCATCTGGGGACGTCTGGTCGCTCAGCAACCGGGGCAGGTGGGCTTTTCCATCATCGACCAGAAGGCATTGGGGCGCTTCATGCCGCCAGTATTCCCCGGCACCACAGCCAACACCCTGGATGAACTGGCACGCCAGCTTGGGCTGCCCGAAGCTACCTTCGTTGCCACTGTAGAAGCCTACAACCGAGCCTGCCGAGTCGGGACCTTCGACCACACCAGCCTGGATGACTGCCATACCGAGGGCATCCAACCTGCCAAAACTCATTGGGCGCGCCCGCTCGACTCGCCGCCGTATTACGGCTATCCGCTGCGTCCAGGGGTGACCTTCACCTACCTCGGGTTACGCACCGATGAGACAGCCACCGTGCACTTCGACGGAAAACCCAGCCCAAATCTCTTCGTAGCGGGAGAAATGATGGCCGGCAATGTCCTTGGCAAGGGCTACACCGCGGGCGTTGGCATGTCCATTGGCACCGCATTCGGCCGGATAGCGGGTACCAGAGCAGCAATGGCTGCTGGCTACCGAACCACTTCCAGAGAGAACGAACATGACTGCGCAACTGCCTGAACCACGATTAGTCGATCCCGCAGAGGCGAGCCGCCAGTTGATTCCGCTACTCAACATTGACGAGAGCGAAGTGGACCGACAGATGCGAATCTGCAACGCCTGTCGTTATTGCGAGGGCTTCTGCGCCGTATTCCCGGCCATGACGCGCCGGCTGGACTTCTCCAAGGCCGATATTCATTACCTGGCTAACCTCTGCCACAACTGTGGCGCGTGCCTGCATGCTTGTCAGTACGCAGCACCCCATGAGTTCGCGGTCAACGTGCCGCAGGCGATGGCCAAGGTGCGCGTGCAGACCTACGGTGACTACGCCTGGCCCAGCCTGTTTGGTCGCTTTTACCGGCACAACGGTACATTCCTTGCTGTTGCGCTGGCGGTTGGGCTCTCGCTGTTCTTGGTACTGACCCTGGTGATGAAGGGCACGCTGCTTCCGGGCAGCCTCAAAGGTGACTTCTACGCAGTGTTCCCGCATAACACCCTGGCGTGGATGTTCGGTGGTGTGTTCGGTGGGGCGGTGCTTGCCTTGGCAGTGGCGGTGCGCCGCTTCTGGCGCAATGTGACACCTGCCTCCGACCCAGTGGAAACACAACCTGGTGCAGTCCGTGAAGCTTCAGCGGCCGTGCTTACCCTCAAGTACCTGGATGGTGGACATGGACAGGGCTGCAACAATGAAAGTGATCGATATACGCTCTGGCGTCGTCGTTTCCACCATCTGACGTTCTACGGTTTCATGCTGTGCTTCGCCGCTACAGGTGTCGCCACCAGCTATCACTACCTGCTAGGTAAAGTGGCTCCTTATTCGGTGCTGAGTCTCCCAGTGGTGCTTGGCACATTGGGTGGTGTCGGCTTGCTGATCGGGCCCGCCGGCCTTCTGGTGCTCAATTATCGCCGTGACCCGCTCCAGGGCGACATCACTCAGCAACCAATGGATCGTGGCTTCATCGTGCTGTTGCTGCTTGTGAGTCTCACCGGCCTGGCCCTATTGGTTGGTCGCGATAGCCCTGCAATGGCAATCCTCCTCGCTATCCATTTGGGAAGCGTGATGGCGTTCTTCCTGACACTGCCTTACGGCAAGTTTGCACACGGGATATTTCGCAGCGCCGCGCTGCTGAAGTTCGCAATCGAAAAGCGCCAGTTAGAGAAAGTCAATCTCGGCAGCGAGTAGCGCGTTCACGTCCAGCAGACCTCTGGTTTAGCGCCACAGAGGTCTGGTCCCTCACCTAGACAGTACCGGAACCGGCCATCCGTTCAAGTTGCGGCCACCGGGGCGTCCGTGCGCCCCGGCGAATGAGCACCTTCGCGACCACCGCAGTTCAACTGGGGAGGTTTCGCGAGGGGGGAACCCCATAATTACAAGAGTCCAACGCCATGCTTTCTCTGCTCGGTTTGTCCATGGTGGTCGTGTTCACCTATCTGATCATGACCAAACGCCTGTCCCCGGTAGTGGCCCTGACAGTGGTTCCCATCGTCTTCGGAGTTCTTGGCGGCTTCGCCCCCGACCTCGGCAAGTTGATGCTGGACGGCATCAAGACCGTGGCTCCATCGGCGGCATTGCTGCTGTTCGCCATTATGTTCTTCGGCATCATGATCGATTCCGGGTTATTCGACCCGCTGATCCGCCGCATTCTGCAGACCGTCAACGGCAACCCGGTGAAGATCGCCATCGGCACCGCAGTGCTGTCGCTGCTGGTGGCGCTCGATGGTGATGGCACGACCACTTACATGATCACCGTGGCCGCCATGTGGCCGCTGTACAAGCGCATCGGCATGAACCCGCTGATTCTCGCGTGTCTCGCCATGCTTTCACTCAGCGTCATGAGCGGCATGACCCCTTGGGGCGGTCCGGCAACTCGCGCCATTGCAGTGCTTGGACTGGACGCCAGCGAGTACTTCATACCCATGGTGCCGACCATGGCCGGCGGCGCACTGTGGGTGGTGTTCACGGCCTGGATTCTCGGGCGAAAGGAGCTTAAACGCATCGGCAACACTCACCTGAAGACCGGCGGTAATGACTGCTACATCAAGGCCATCCTGGCCGACAGTCCGCACAAGCGGCCACGGTTGCTGTTACTCAACTTGCTGCTGGTAATTGCATTGATGGCTGCGCTGGTGATCGGCGCGATGAACGCGGCGGTCCTGTTCATGCTCGGTTTCGTGGTGGCGTTGATGATCAACTACCCGCGCCTGGAGGAGCAGAAGGAGCGCATCCTGTCCCATTCGGGCAATGCCCTGACTGTGGTGCTACTGGTGTTCGCCGCTGGCGTGTTCGCTGGGATCTTCTCTGGCACCAAGATGGTGGATTCCCTGGCCAACTCCCTGGTAGAGATGATCCCGACCTCGTGGGGCAGCTTTTTCCCGCTGGTGGTGGCCATCACCAGCATGCCGCTGACCTTCGTGCTGTCCAATGACGCCTACTACTTCGGCATGGTACCCATCCTCGCCCAGGCGGCCGCCGCCTACGGTATCGACCCGGTGGAAATCGCCCGTGCGTCCATCCTTGGCCAACCGGTGCACCTGATGAGCCCCCTGGTAGCTTCGACACTGTTGCTAGTGGGGATGCTGGATCGTGATATCGGCGACTTCCAGAGATTCGCCTGGAAGTGGGCAATGCTGACTTCCTTGGTGATGACTCTTGTGGCCCTGCTTACTGGCGCCATCAATCTAAGCATTTGACGGTGCGCTCATCGAGACAGGCGGATGATCTGTCGCGCCAAGTATGGGCCGACCAGAATGACGCCGAACAGGCGCATGGTCTGCATGGCCATCACCAGACCGACATCCGCCTCGGTATCCAGAGCCATGATTGCCATGGAATCCAGCCCTCCCGGGCTGGTGGCGAGATAAACGGAGAGAAAGTCCTTGCCCAGCAGTTTCGCAATGAAAAGTGCGGACAGGGCGCAAAGAGCAATCAGAGCAAGTGCGCTGAGGAGCATGGCGGGAAGCCGGTGGACGACGAAGTCGAAGGTTTCGCGATCGAATCGTAATCCCACGTAGCAACCAAGGGCGCCGTAGGCCAAGCACAACAGCCACTGTGGCAGGTCGATGATGAATACACCGCCCAATTGCATCACCGCTCCAACCAGTAGCGGAACGAGCAGAGCGCCTGCTGGGAAGCGAGCACCGATCAACACACTGCCGATCAGAACAAGGATAGTGAGGATGCCGTTGGCAGGCACAGCGAAGCCGAGGGAGGCTGTGCCAGCCGGGATCTGGGGGGAAGTAATTTCGCTACCGAGGGCGTGGCTGACGACTGCACCTATTAGCACGACGCAGACCACTCGCACGTATTGCATAGTGGCGACCACTCGGGAGTCTGCTCCGTGATCCTCGGCCATAGCCACCATGGCGGACGCCGCCCCGGGAGACAGGCCCCAGGCCGCTGCGCTACCCGGTAGGTCACCGTAGCGAACGAGGAAAAGCGCCACGAGCAAGCTCATAACCACCGTTATCGCGGTGGCCAGCAGCATAACAGGCCAATCATGAGCAATGCTGGCAAGCGTTTCGGCACTCAGTGAATGAGCCACCAGCAAGCCGATGCAACCCTGACCGAACTTGAAAGCGAGCGTTGGTACGCGGATGCGCGCGCCCCGCACGCCAAGTCCAATGGCTACCAGCATGGAGCCGAGGAAGTCAGCCGCTGGCATTCCGATCAGTCGCAGCACTTGACCTGCGATTACCGCAAGAACGAGCAGAAGCAGCCACTGCCGCATAAGGGCAAAGGAGTCGAGAGAGTGGCGGGTAGGCAAGGCGATTCTCCGTACGCGCTGTGGGGCAGGGTGTGTCCAACGCGCATCGGCAGTATTCTGGTGCTGATTCATCAAGTCTATTTTCTAATTGTGAAGAACCGATAATTAAGAGTTATCGATTATGGATCTGCGTGACCTTGCCTATTTCGAGACCATTGCTGAGCTAGGCCACCTAGGCCGCGCTGCGGAGCGCCTGTGTCGTAGCCAACCTGCGTTAACCAAGAGCATTCAACGCCTGGAGGAATCCCTTGGAGCCAGCTTGTTCCAGCGTGATGGCCGACGCATCAAGCTGACCCCAGCGGGGCATTTGCTCTTGGAGCGAAGCCGTCAGCTACGGCACAGCGTTGATGAGACGCGCCGTGAGGTACGCGACTTTGCCAATGGTTTGGTAGGAAATATTCGACTGGGCTGTGCAGTCTCTATGGCCGAATACCTGCTGCCACAGCTCACGGCGACGCTGCTGAGCCTCGCTCCCAATGTGACATTGACACTTACGGTTGGGATGGACGATGTGCTTCGCGAGGGTCTGTTGCAGGGAAATCTGGACTTGGTCATCAGCCCCTACGTCGACAAGGTAGAGGGACTGGAGACCCACGCTCTGCTGGAAGATCAAGCCGTGGTTGTGGCACGCCGCGATCATCCGCTTTTCAGCGGGCCAATCAGCCAGCGCGATCTGTGCCGTTACCGCTGGGTGCTGCCGCCTCTCTCAGCCAGTGCGCGCAAGTGGATTGATAATGCCTTCATCAGCCGGCAACTGCCGACACCCATGGTGCAGGTGGAAAGCACGTCGATTTCCTTGATGCCACGTTTGATTGCCCGTACTGACTTACTCAGCTTCATTGCGCGTGAACACCTGTTAGGTGGAAAGGCGGAGGCCAGTCTGCGGGAAATACCCTTGGCGGAAACCACCATGACGCGGGTAATCGGGGCGAGCTATCGCTCTGAGGGTTACAAGTCGCCGGCGACGGCAACTCTCCTGGAAATTCTGCTGACTCATCAGGCCAGCCTATTTCTGCAGCTTGATTCGTGAGGTCCGGTGAACCGTCGCCAGCATGGCAAATCGACGCGACGGGGCATCAAGCAGGCGCGTTGGCTATTGCTGCGCAATCCGGAAAATCTGCGCCAGCCCGAGCAGCAGGTCCAACTGGACAAGTTGCTGGGCTCCAACCAGGCGCTGATGATCGTGTCCCTGATGAAAGCTCAACTCAAAGCACTGGCACCTAATGACGCGCCATCCAGGGCCTGGTCTGTCCCGGACTGAGTGAACAGACTACACCTCTTAATGGACCTCATTTTGAGACTTGGAGGTGTTTACGAAATTGGGAGCGATTCATTCGTCGCAAGCTCGAGGCAATGCCAGCTACGGGTATACCGATCCGGCAGCGGTCCAACCTTGGTCTGGTACACCGGCGCCATTGCGCAGCTGGCGGCCTCGCCACGCAATGTGCGTCATCACCAATGCCCTAGATGCCGTATCCGCCTGACACGTTCAGTTGCTGCCCAGTGATGTAGGCTGCGTTATCGGATGCCAGGAACACGGCGGCACGACCGATTTCCTCGGGCTTGCCCCAGCGCTTGAGTGCAAGCATCGTCATCGTTTCGTCGATCCACTTCTGGTTGAACTGACCCTGCTCCAGGAGCTGCGGGAACATGCCGGCCTCAATGACACCGACCAGAATGGAATTCGCACGGATGTTGTGGCGGCCCTCCTCGCGGGCGAGGCCCTTTACAAGCGATTCATTGGTGGCCTTCGGCGCGACCGACAAGCCGTCGCGATCCGGCCAGCGCAAATGGCCGGCAGAGCCCAGCGTAACGAACGAACCGCCCCCCGAGGCGCGCAGATGTGGCAGCGCAGCCTTGGCGGCATTGAAGAACCCCATGACTTCGACATCGATGGCGCGCCGCCAGTCGTCACGGCTCATTTCGCTGATATGGAGCTGGTTCACGAAAGGGCCAGCCGCCCAGACGATGGTGTGCACGCGGCCGTGGGCTTCAATGGCTGCAACCAGCGTTGCCTTGACCTGGGCGGCATCGGTTACGTCAACCTGGTGGGTGCTCGCGTTGACGCCCTCTTCCCGGATCTGGTCGGCGACACGCTGTGCCACGTCGGCCTTGCTCCGGTAGCCGACTGCGACCGGTACTCCAGCGCGGGCGAACTCAAGGGCAACGCCTTGTCCGATGCCACCGCTACCGCCAAAAACCAATGTGGCGCCATCTGGGAATCCGCTCTTGCTCATCTTTGCCTCTCCTGTCCTCGGTATATCGACACGTTGTCGTTGAGGAAAAGTATCAGCAGAAGATCCGACAATAACCGCTCAATAGTGGACTTTCGATAAAGTATCTCAAGGTGATACTTTTCGGTGGCGCATTGCGGTACGCCGCACGAATGGCAGCACCACGGCCAGTGTCACTTGGCCCAGAAGATTCGGGGATCGGTAAGGCGAGCCACGTAAAGCATGCTGTACCAGTCTGTCTGCCCGGCAGGCAGGGAGCGGTCGTCGGTCGCGAGTTCTCGCATGCGCTGCGAAAGCGACGCCATCATCTGGCGCAACTGGTCTATTGATCCGCGCGACAACTTGACGGTTTCGAGCTGCCAAAGCGACTGCGGGTCGTGGAAATCCATCGTTTCAAAATGCCGGCGCATCGCATCGTCCACTGCCCGTCGCAACGGGCCTCCCGGAATCCACTCCGGATGCCGCACAGTCAGCAGACGGACACGGTTGCCGGGAAACAAGTCGAGCAAACGGAGTTTTTCGAGTCGCCGCAAATGAAGGAAGATGCCCGGCTCGTCTAGCTCGAACTCCTGTTGTATCTCCCGGGGTGTCCAGTCATAGCGCAACAGCAGGAAGATGAACGCCGTGAACGGGGCGTCGGCCAATCCCTGCTCCTGCTCGATGCTCAACGCATGAATCTTGGTATCGCTGCGTCGCGCCGCCAGCTCGGCAAGATCGATGAGGCGGACGCCTGCAATGGAACAAACCGACTCGAGCATCGCGACGCTCAGACCATGCCCGGTCAACTTGCGCTTGATGGTTGTCTCGCTCACGTTCAGCTGCTCGGCGATATCGCAATAGCGGATATTGCGATCCTTCAATAAGCGCTTTAGCTCCGCGAGCAGCAGCGTTTCATCGGTGGCTCCATCGAGGTTCTTCGGATGCATTGTCGGGTGTCCTTCCAGTCGCACATTCGGAACGTTCGCCATGCCGTGCCGGGTTGCGCTGCTTGGTGGGCATCAAGGGTGGGCACGCACTATATATCCAGCCAACTTAGCTGAGTAGGCAATGCGCACGTGCGTGCACGCCCCCGCGGGGCCTACAGCGCTACTTGGGCTACGATGATCAGCTATCGCCGCAGGAAACACTTCGATGTACACGCGACCATTCGCCATCCACAGTTCGCTTTGGGTCGCAACCTGACGCCCGACGGTGTTGCGGCACTGGGTGATCTTCCCGACCGCGAGTGGATTGGCGAGTACGTAGGCTAGGTGTATCAGGGCGTGGCCGCAGCGGCATGCAAACACCTCGACGAACTGGCGGCGGGCAGCATGACGGAGCGACGTTTCGAGGAATTGGTGGCCGTGTTCGCCTAGGCGTCGCGCCTGGAGGCAGACACCTGGCAGATGGGCTTGGCGAGTGTACAAGCCTGACCAGGGAAACGTGGACAGATTAACTTTCTGCTCTTTTTATCTGCGCGCATGGCGCATGGAGATGCGTGGCGTATGAGGGAAGATTGGAGTAGCGAAAGTTAATCTGTCCTCCTTTTGGAGTATGCCCCCCTTTTGGGTCCCGATTACTATCCGCCAGCTGGCCGACCAGCTTCTCACCTGTGCAGGAGTCTTGATGCCCCGTTGTTGTAGGCCTGGCGAGCCACGATGAACCTCGTTGCGCCGGAGGCAGGACGCATGGGGAGCCGGTCGGACGGGCTGCATGGCTTTGCGCTGCAACCCAACATAACAACAAGAATTGAGGATATGGATCATGCAAAAGAAGTTGCTGCTGCTCCTGTTGTGCCTGATTTGCCCGCTGGTCTGGGGGGATGGACGAAGCGCCGGGAAGTTGAGTGAAATCCTCAGTCGCAGCCAATTGATGTGTGCCAGCGCGATGGTCTATTTCAATCCGGCCGAACGCACACCGGACCCGCGAGGTTTAAACGCTACCTTCGAGCACCTCAATATAATGGAAACCTACATGGTACAGCTGGGGCAGCCCGAGGCGTTGGTGCAGCCACTGCGGGCCATGAAGGAAGTTTTCGAAACCCTCGATCGACTGCCTCCGGCCGAGCGCGAGCGTTACCCGGAGCTGATCCAGCAACTGCTTGGCCATCAGCAACAGCTGCAGCAAGCCGCCTCCACTGCTTATGCCAGTGCCGGGCCCGATCTGGCCGCCGCCGACCTGGAGGCGCAAAGCCAGGCCCTGGCCACGGTGTTGCTGGACTATCAGGTTCGTCTCTACCCGCTGCCGCGGAAGGGCGGCCTGACGCTGACGCCAGACCAGGCAAAGGAGCTAGACCAGACGATCGAGCAGCGTTTCGAGACGTTACTGGCGCGCCATGTCGAGCATGCCGATGCGTTGTCGAAGGTCAAGGCCAGCTACCTGTTCGTACGTCCGCAACTGCAGCAGGTGAGGAGTGGCGGTAACGCTGGCAGCGGTGGTGCCGAGTTTTATCTCAATCGCGCCTCCGTCGATCTGGACGAGCTGGCGGTTGCGGTGCTGACACCCGCCCCCTGAACTGGATATACCTCCCCCCACCTTGCAGCCGCTGATGCGGCTGCCTCCCAAGTGCCTGCAGTCCAACAGACGGCGGGCAATCGGCCCGTCTCTGACGAACCCGCCCTTTGGCGTCTGTCGCGAACCAGAAAGTGCCTGGCAGCCAAAGCGAAGTCGGGACGAACCGTCATTCCTAGGGCCTTGAGCACCGGACCGGGACTGCGTCACGCAGCAACGTGACCCTGCATACCGATATTCCTTGGCCTGTCGAGGATGGGATTCCCTGGCTCCCATACACATCCGCAGCGTTGCTATTAGCAGGTATACAGATGCGCAAGAACATGCCGATCACCCAACGGGAACGCAACTTCCCGGCCCACCAGCATCTGACTTCGGTCACCGATTGCCGCGGCGTCATCATTTACTGCAATGACGAGTTCGCCGCTGTCAGCGGCTTCAACCGCGAGCAACTGATCGGAAGCCCGCAAAAACCCGGTACGCCACCCGGACATGCCAGAGCAGGTATTCGGGCAAATGTGGGACTACCTCAAGGCTGGCAAAAGCTGGATGGGCATCATCAAGAACCGCTGCAGCAATGGCGATCTCTACAGCTTCATGTCTGGACTCCCTCTCACGGTTGACTCTGGTTCGCACCTTCAGTCTGTCACTCGAGATGCCGAAGTGAGGGGGAGTCCATCCCATTGCTTCGGGCCAATATCGGGCAGGCTGCAACGAAGCAGACGGCTGCAACGGGCCGCGGCGGCGGGAATTGATTGGGGCTATAGCGGCGTTAGCCTCAGCCGAGGCAGAACACCACGAGCCAAGGACACTGGACGGGCTCAGGAGAAGCCGAGGCTATTCATGCTGCCCTGCCGTCAGTGCGGTTGCATGCATATATCCGATCTGTAGTGGGGGTTACCGCCCCGGCCACTCTGTAGTTCGCGCAGCGGGAAGCCAAGCGTCGAGGGCAAACTTATGTCGGGTTAGTGCATGACATTTTCGTAGTCGGCGCCGAGATCCGTAATCCTGGCAACGCGTTCGGTGCGGTTCGGTTTGGATGGCAGAAAAAGCTGTAAGTGTGACATGGCAGCCATAACGCCAGGCGACGATTCTGGTGACCTGTCCTCACTACGTCGCCAGGTGCAACGATGAACACCCCCATCCACATCGGATTCCTCCTCTTTCCCCATGTCACCCAGCTCGACCTGACCGGGCCGGCCCAGGTGCTCAGCCGTGTGCCGGATGCCAAGGTGCATCTGGTGTGGAAGACCCTCGATCCGGTGGTCACCGACGTTGGCTTCGAGATCGTGCCGACCACAACCTTCGCCGACTGCCCGCCACTGACCGTGTTGTGTGTGCCAGGCGGCTTCGGCATCGGCGACCAACTCAACGACAGCCAGACGCTGGCCTTCTTGCGCCGCCACGGCGAGGACGCACGCTACGTCACTTCGGTGTGCAACGGCGCGCTGCTGCTCGGCGCCGCCGGGCTGCTGCAGGGCTACCGCTCGGCGTGTCACTGGATGTGGCGCAAGTACCTGCCGCGCTTTGGTGCGGAGCCTGTGGCTCGACGCATCGTCCGCGACCGCAATCGCATCTCCGGCGGCGGGGTGACGGCCGGGATCGACTTCGGTCTCGCCCTGGCCGCCGAGTTGGCCGGTGACGACGTGGCCAAGACACTGCAGTTGGCCTTCGAGTACGACCCCGAGCCGCCGTTCGACTGCGGCTCGCCCGAGAAGGCCGGCCCTGCGCTGGTTGAGCGTCTGTGCGCGCTGCAGGCCGAGCGCGTGGCTTATGTCGAAGCGCGCATCGCCCAGGCGGTGGCGCGGCAATAGCAGCGCGCCGGCGATCACCGGGGCAGGCTTGCTTGTGCGGCTTCCATCGAAGCCGGGCCTCCGGCCGAAGCATGAACCGTGAGCCGCAATCGAGCAGTTTCGTGGAGGAGCTCGTTGATGTTGAAGAAATCGTTACTAGGGCTACTGGCGGCTCTGGTGTCCCTGGCGCTCGTGCTGTTGGCGAACACCTACCTCAAGGAGTCGAAGCAGATTGAGGTACAGGCAGTGCAGCATACCGAGATAGATGGCCTGGCAGCCGCTGAACGGCTGGCCGCGGCGGTGCGGCTGCGCACCGTTTCGTACGACGGCAAGCCGAACCTTGCGGCGGCCGAGTTCCTCAAGCTGCACAAGCACCTGCAGGACGCGTTTCCGTTGGTGCACCGCACGCTCAAGCGCGAACTGGTGGGAGGCTACAGCCTGCTCTACACCTGGCAGGGGCGCGACCCGCAGGCCAAGCCGTTCATGCTGATGGCGCACCAGGATGTGGTACCCATCGCCGAAGGCACGGAGAAGAACTGGTCTGTCGATCCCTTCGCGGGCACCATCAAGGACGGCTATATCTGGGGCCGCGGTTCCTGGGACGACAAGGGCAATCTGCTGTCAATGTTGGAGGCCATAGAAACCCTGCTGGCCCAGGGCTTCCGGCCGAGGCAAACGATCTACATCGCGGCCGGCCACGACGAAGAAGTCGGCGGCAGTCGCGGCGCAAAAGAGATCGCCGCGCTGTTGGCCGCGCGGTCGGTCCAACTGGACTTCGTGATGGACGAGGGCACGCTGATAACCGAGGGCGTGCTCAAGGGCCTCGACAAGCCGGTTGCGCTGATCGGCGTGGCCGAGAAGGGCATCATGACGTTGTCGCTGTCCACGCATGACGGGCCCGGCCATGCTTCGATGCCTCCGCGCGAGACGGCCATCGGCCTGCTCAGCGCCGCGCTGGCGCGCCTTGAGCAGAACCCCATGCCGGCTGCGATTGGAGGGGTGGCCGCCGAGATGTTCGACACCCTCGCCCCCGAGATGCGCGGAGTCCAGCGCGTGCTGCTGTCCAATCTGTGGTTGTTCGGCCCGCTGGTCAAGCGCGAGCTCGAGAAGACCAAGAGCTCGAATGCCTTCACGCGCACGACGTCGGCGCTGACGGTGATTCACGCGGGCAACAAGGTGAACGTGGTGCCGGCACACGCCGAGGCGTTCGTGAACGTGCGCATGCTTCCAGGGGACACTCAGGACGAGGTGATCGAGCATACGCATGCGGTTATCGATAACCCCTCCGTTCAGGTGAGTCGTCAGGGCATGGTCTCTGAAGCCTCGCCGATCTCGGGTACGCAGTCGGATTCTTATCACCTGATCAACTCCACCATCCGCGAGGTCTTTCCGGGCACCATCGTTGCGCCAGGCCTGATGGTGGCGGCCACCGACTCGCGCCACATGCTGCCAATCGCCGACCACATCTACCGCTTCTCACCGGTGCGTGCCACCGAGAGCGACCTGTCGCGTTTTCACGGCACCAACGAGCGCATCTCGATCGAAAATTACACCGAGATGATCGCCTTCTATCACCGCCTGATCACCTCGGCCTCGCAACGGGCTACCCAATGAATGCTGAGTTGCAGGTGAAATCCCATTTTCAAGCTTAAACGCGTGGTCCCCCTTGCCGCCGCGGTGCTGACCAGCGCCGTGGCAGCTTTTTACCGGGCTCCGGCGTTGTGGAAACTGCCTCTGGTGGAACTGAATCGCAAGGTCGCCGGGCCCTCGGAACGAACGGTGAGTGTGGGTACGCATGAGGTGCGCTATCTGGAGGGTGGCCAGGGCGAGGTGGTGGTCTTGCTGCACGGCATCTTCGGCGAGAAGGATCACTGGGTCGACTACGATCGGCAACTCACCCATCGTTACCGCGTCATCGTTCCGGATCTTCCCGGATTCGGCGGCAGCAGCCGCTTGACCGGCGAGTCGTACGGCTATGCCGCGCAGATGCAACGGCTCGTGATGTTGCTCGTGCGCCTGGGCCTCAAGCGTGTCCATATCGCCGGCAGCTCGATGGGGGGCACCTTGGCCGCGCTGCTCGCGATGCGCGAACCGCGACGTGTGGCCAGCGTTGCATTCATCGACGCGCCGCATGGCATCCGCACGCCCCGGCGCAGCCAGATGGGCTCGGCGATCGAAGCCGGTGAGAGCCCTTCCCACGGGGGGGAAGGCAGACCGTTTTGACGCGGCTAGCGCCGTGGACTAACGTGCTGGCTGAATCTCTAACTAAACCTCTATTCCTGCCATGTCGCACCGCGTTGCAATGCTCGTGTTTCCGGACTTCCAGCTACTCGATGCTGCCGGGCCGATCGCGGCCTTCGAGGCGGCGGGGGGCTACGCCATCCAGGTGGTCGCCCTCGAACCTGGTCTGGTGCACAGTTCGTCGCGCGTGGCCTGGCAGGCCGAGCAGCTGCCACGGCTGTCCGACATCGACACCTTGCTGGTATCAGGCGGTGATGGTGTCGACCAGGCAATGAACGACGGGCGCCTGCTGGATTTCGTGCGCTGCGCGGTGGCTCGGCAGGTGCGCGTTGCCAGCGTGTGCTCGGGCAGCCTGCTGCTCGCCGCGGCAGGTGTACTCGATGGTCGCAGTGCGACTACGCACTGGTCGCGCACCGGGCAGTTCGAGCGCCAGTTCCCAAATGTGCACCTCGACGCCGACCGCATCTTCGTCAAGGAGGAGTCCGTGTGGACCAGTGCCGGTATCAGCGCCGGCATCGACCTCGCGATAGCAATGATTGCCGAGGACCATGGCCACGAGCTCGCTCGCAGCGTCGCGCAGGAATTGGTCGTCTACTACCGTCGGCCAGGCGGGCAGTCGCAGTTCTCCGCGCTGCTCACGATGCAGGGATCGCACGACCGCTTCAACGTGCTGCTCGACTATGTACGCTGCCACCTCACACAGCGTCATGGCGTCGAAGACCTCGCGGCCATAGCCTGCATGAGCCCGCGCCATTTCGCGCGGGAGTTCCGCGCAAAGACAGGTGTCACCCCGGCCAAGGCCGTGGAGCGCCTGCGCGTGGAGGCTGCTCGTACTGCGCTGGAGAACGGTGCCAACTCGGTACAACGCGTGGCCACCGAATGTGGGTTCGGCGACGTCGAGCGCATGCGGCGCAGCTTCATGCGCTTGCTGGGGGTGCCCCCGTCATCGCTACGACGCTCGGCCAGCGATTAACCTTCAGTCGTGACAAGCCGGGTTTGACCCCAAGGAGGCATCGGCAACACGTGAGCAGGAGCAAATTGCGGCGATAAAGAGCCTATGAAACTTCCGAATGGGTGCTTTCCGTCCGTCTGCCTTGTAGCGTGCTCGTCAGGGCTGCGAGCAGGGTTAAAACAGCTCCGACACCAAGACCGATCTGAGGCGCAGAGTCGGTTGGGAACAGGTTAAAGAGCAGCGTCATGATTATTGCACCAGCGGTTTGTCCAAGTAGTCGAGCGGTGCCCTGCATGCCTCCGGCAGCGCCACTTCGCTTTATCGGTGCCGATAGGAACATCTTGCGATTGTTGGCGATATTAAACAGGCCGAAACCGAGACCACACAGCATGGTGAATGGTACGAGCAGAAAGGGGATGCCCTTGAGCGGCCACAGTGAAGCGGCCCCTAGCCCGACCGCAAGACATAAGCCGCCTGCGGAGCAAAGCCAGGCTGTCGACCATCGGTCTGCAAGGCGGCCAGCGAGCGGAGCGACAATTGCAACGGTCAATGGCCAAGGAATCATATAGAGGCCGGCCATTAGAGGCTCTTGCCCAAGGCCGTTCTGCAGGTAAAAAGGTAGCGCCACCATGCCTGCGGTCTGTCCTGCAAAGCAACAAGTCGAGGCGATCACTGAAACGCAGAATGAATTGGATCTGAGCAAGTCAAGCGGGATCAGTGGTGCTTCCTTTGGCATTTCCCGCCTCACCAGCAGCATCAGTTGAATGGCTGATATGGCGAGCAGCGCGCCAGCCAGAAGGGGCCTGTCTGCCAAGAGCCCGGCAGCAATGACCAACGACGCAAAGGCTCCGGCATTCAACACGACGCTCAACAGATCTGTTCGGCGAGCAGTGCCCTCGACGTCAGCTAGCGCACTGGTAGACAGAAGCACCAACACCCCTAAGGGGAGGTGGGCAGCGAAGAGCCAAGGCCAGCTTGTCATTGAGAGTATCGCCGCGCCGATTGCCGGGCCGGCAGCTGATGACAGACCAACAGCAAGGGCATTCCAGCCGATAGCGGCCCCTAGCTGCCGATGCGGTACCTCGAGACGAAGCAGCGCAATCCCGAGTGCCATGACGGCCGCTCCCCCAAGCCCCTGCAGGAAACGGGCAGCGATAAGCCAAGACAGGGACGGCGCTAATGCGCAAAACAAGGTGGCGCCTGTAAACAGCGCAACTCCCCACCTGAATACCCGTCGATAACCAAGACTTTCCCCGAGCGCCGCACAAGGCAGCAAAGCCATCAGGAGGGCTGCCTGGTAAGCCGTGACGATCCAGATGGACATGGCAGGCGTCACTTGCAGCGATTCGGCGATCGTTGGTAGGGCGACGTTTGCTACCGCCGTGTTCAGCACCACTAGCACCATGGCAGCCAGCACGGAGCCGATAGCAATCGCATGCCTTGGCTCAGGCAGACCTGACAGCGCGTCAGCGGCATGCCCTGAAGGGCGTCGGACAGGCGATATCGATTCACACTTTTCGCCAGGGCGAATGGGCTCCGCAGGCAACCGGAGCTCCATGGTTTTAGCCAGGCGGGGGCTCACAGCCTCGCCCCTGGGATCCAGGCGCCGTCCTGCTCTACATACCTCGTCAGCCTATGGGCCTCTTTGTCCTCCTTCTTCAGATCCCGATCTGTAAAGCGGAATAACAGCGCAGGCCCTGAAATACAGCGTGTATCGTGAATGTCTCCGGGCAGGTACACCTGAGTCTGACCGGGGCGGACCAGAGTGGAGCCCCGCTTCACGAGTTTCACCCTGCCGTCCTGGTCCTCGATTCGGGCATAGGTCCCCATTTCGATCTCACCTTGCTGAACCGCATAGATGACCCATCCCCTGCCATGATCATGCGGTGGTCTGTAGAGCCCTTCAGGCTCAGTGTGCGCCAGCAGCACAAATCCATTAGTCGGATCTCTGTACATTTCCTGTTGAGCCAATGCTTCCAGGTGCAATGCCGCCAGCCACTGCTCCGTGAGCGGAGTCTTCAAGAGTTCATCCAGTTGCTGCTGGCAGCCTGCGACCACTTCAGAGCTTAGAGCTCCCCAAATTGACCTGACTCCGCCAACAAATTTTTCCAACGAATTCATACGTTCTTTCCCGATCCTGTTCGGTACGGATGTGCCGATGGATCGGACTGTAAGTAGTGTTTGGATATGGCGGAAGGCGCACCATTTGCACTTTATTGATGCGTTTGACGCTATGTCACCAGCAGGCTGAGCTAACATCAACGCATGCCGACTCCAGATTTCAATTTGCTCATTACTCTTGATGCAGTGCTCGCTGAGGGGAGTGTTGCTCGTGCAGCCAAACGCTTGCGGCTTAGCCCGTCGGCGATGAGCCGAGCACTTTCGCGATTGCGAGAGACAACTGGCGATCCACTTTTAGTCAGGGCGGGCAGGGGGCTCGTCCCCACCCCCAGAGCGATGGAGCTCCGTGACCGGGTCAGTCAACTCGTACGGGATGTGCAGGAGGTTTTGCGTCCCGCAGAAATACTCGACCTCAAACAACTCTCCAGGACGTTCACGCTAAGGACCAGCGAAGGCTTTGCAGAGTGCTTTGGGCCGGAGCTTATCGCGCGCATCGGGGAAGAGGCCCCTGGAGTGCGGCTGTGCTTTTTGCAGAAACCAGACAAAGACAGCAAGCCACTTCGCGATGGAGTTGTTGATCTGGAAACCGGTGTTGTAGAGCTGTCGACCGCTCCAGAGCTGCGGGGACAAGCGTTGTTCCGAGACAATTACATTGGCGTTGTGCGATCCGGGCATCCACTGAGCCGAGGGAAGATCACACCGGCGAAGTATGCTGCAGGCAAGCATATCTTCGTGTCGCGAGAGGGGGGCGACAAAGGTCCTATTGATGACGCGTTGCTGCCACTTGGATTGGAGCGAAAGATTGTCACGATCGTTGGCGGCTTTTCGACCGCTCTGGGTTTGGCTCGTGGATCCGACCTGATCGCCAGCGTTCCCGAACGCCATACTGCGAATTTGCGCCAGGGGATGTACAGCTTTCCGCTTCCAGTCCGTACTCCGGAGTTCACCGTTTCATTGCTTTGGCATCCGCGATTCAGTGCTGACCCAGCTCATCGATGGCTTCGAAACCTGGTTCTGGAAATTTGCGCAAGGAGTCATTGAAGGAGCTTGGTGGCTGCTCCTGGCCCATGAAGCGTTTTATCCAGGGAGAGCGTCAAGGCCAAAGCACGCTGCTTCCCGAGAGCCTGGTTGACTACGCAGCGGACACCAACCCGGTGCGGGTGGTCGATGTGTTCGTCGACGAACTCGACCTCGGCACGGTGGGTTTCGACGGTGTCGTCCCGGCGCAAACTGGCAGACCGGCCGACCACTCTGCCGACTTCCTGAAGATCTACATCTACGACTGTCTCCACCGCATCCAGTCCAGCCGCCGTCTTGAGCGAGAGGCCCAGCGCAAGGTCGAATTGATGTGGCTGACCGGACGTCGGATACCGGACTTCAAGACCATCGCCAATTTCCGCAAGGATAACGGCGAGGCAATCCGCGGCGTCTGTCGGCAGTTCGTAGGGCTGTGCCGGCAGCTGGCCTGTTCGCGGAAGCGCTTGTGGCCATCGATGGCAGCAAGTTCAAGGTGGTCAACAATCGTGACCGCAACTTCAACAGCGCCAAGCTGCAAAGGCGAATGGCGGAGATCGAGTCCAGCATCAATGGTTAGCTGACGGCGCTCGATACCGCAGATCGTCAGGAGCCTGCCGTTGCTCAGGTCAAAGCCGAACGCCTCCACGACAAGATCGGATCACGGCAAGCGCTCTACGGGAGTTGCCCATAAAGCCGTCGACAACCTGTCCATCACGCTCAATGGCGTTATCCAGAATCCACGCGTGCAGGATTTCTTCCGAACGGCGACGCTCTGCTCATCGGACTCGGATTCCCTGACTACTATGAATCCCATTGCCGAAACTTATTGGATAGGTCCGTGCCCGACAGCCCAGTCTGTATCGAGCGGTTGGATGAAGATAACGACAGGAGCGAACCATGTCAGACGAAGCAAAGTGCCCGTTCTCAGGCGGGGCTGGTAAACACACAGCGGCGGCAGGCCCTACGAACGCAGATTGGTGGCCCAATCAGCTGAACCTGAAGGTCTTGCATCAGCACTCCGCTCTGTCCAATCCCATGGGGGAGGCGTTCAATTACGCCGAGGAATTCAAGAGCCTCGACCTGGATGCCGTGATCAAGGATCTCCATGCGTTGATGACGGATTCGCAGGATTGGTGGCCCGCGGACTTTGGCCACTACGGCCCCTTGTTCATCCGCATGGCATGGCACAGTGCTGGCACGTACCGCGTCGGAGACGGTCGCGGTGGCGCGGGGACCGGGAACCAGCGCTTCGCTCCCCTCAACAGCTGGCCCGACAACGTCAACCTCGACAAGGCGCGCAGGCTGCTCTGGCCAATCAAGCAGAAATATGGCCGGAAGATTTCATGGGCCGACCTGATGATCCTCGCGGGCAACGTCGCCCTGGAATCGATGGGGTTCAAGACCTTCGGTTTCGGCGGTGGGCGGGAGGATATCTGGGAACCCGAAGAAGACATTTACTGGGGCGCCGAGAGCAAGTGGCTGGCAGACGAGCGCTACAGCGGCGACCGTCAGCTCGAGAGTCCTCTCGCCGCTGTGCAAATGGGCCTCATCTATGTGAATCCGGAAGGACCGAACGGCAACCCGGATCCGATCGCCGCGGCGCGGGATATCCGCGAGACCTTCGCTCGCATGGCGATGGACGATGAAGAAACGGTCGCGCTCATCGCTGGCGGTCACACCTTCGGCAAAACTCACGGTGCCGGCGATGTGACGGCGGTGGGTCCTGAGCCGGAAGCGGCCGGCATCGAGCAACAAGGCCTGGGCTGGATCAGCAGCTTTGCCACAGGCAAAGGGGGTGACACGATCTCCAGTGGCCTGGAGGTCACCTGGACTTCGACACCGACGAGGTGGAGCAACAACTACTTCTGGAACCTGTTCGGCTACGAATGGGAACTGACGAAGAGCCCTGCCGGTGCGCATCAATGGATACCGAAGCATGGCGCCGGCGCCGGCTCCATACCGGATGCCCACGACCCGTCCAAACGTCATGCACCCTCCATGCTGACCACGGACCTTTCCCTGCGCCTCGACCCTGCTTACGAGAAAATCGCACGGCGCTTCTTTGAAAACCCGGATCAGTTCGCCGACGCGTTCGCTCGGGCGTGGTTCAAACTGACGCACCGGGATATGGGGCCTGTGGCTCGTTATCTCGGTCCGCTTGTTCCGGCAGAACAACTGCTGTGGCAGGACCCGATTCCCGCGCTGGACCATGAGCTGATCGAGGAACAGGACATCGCTGTCCTGAAGGCCAAGATCCTCGCGGCGGGCCTTTCCATCTCCCAACTGGTCACGACGGCCTGGGCGTCTGCGGCAACCTTCCGTGGCAGCGACAAGCGCGGTGGGGCGAACGGCGCGCGTATTCGCCTGGCGCCACAGAAGGATTGGGAAGTCAACCAGCCGGCCGAACTGGCCAAGGTCCTGCCGAAGCTGGAAGCGATCCAGAAGGACTTCAATGGCTCGCAGTCCGGCGGCAAGAAGGTCTCGCTTGCTGACCTGATCGTGCTGGGCGGCTGCGCTGCCGTCGAGGCAGCGGCGAAGCAAGCCGGCCACGACGTGAAGGTTCCCTTCTCGCCGGGGCGCATGGATGCGTCGCAGGACCAGACCGATATGGCTGCAATGGCTGTGCTGGAGCCTATCGCAGATGGATTCCGCAACTACCTGCGCAAGGAACACAAGGAATGGGCGGCTGAGGTGCTGGTGGACAAAGCTCAGTTGCTGACCCTGACCGCGCCTGAAATGACAGTGCTGATCGGCGGTCTGCGCGCCCTGAATGCGAACTTCGAGCAGTCCGCACACGGCGTCTTCACCCAACGGCCGGAAACACTGACCAATGATTTCTTCGTGAATCTTCTCGACATGAGCACGAAGTGGGAGAAATCGGCGGCAGATGACGGGGTGCTGGAGGGGCGAGATCGGGCAACGGGTGCGCTCAAGTGGACGGGAACCGTCGTTGACCTGATCTTCGGTTCGAACTCCCAGCTCCGGGCCCTCGCTGAAGTCTACGCAAGCAGCGACTCACAGGACGTGTTCGTGCGTGACTTCGTGGCCGCCTGGGACAAGGTGATGAACCTTGATCGCTTCGACCTTGCGTGATCTCTGAGGCTAGACACAAAGGTTTATGCCTCTAAGCCGTGACCTGGTTTGGGATGACCCGAACCAGGCCACGGCTGCATGTGTTTCGCTGCAGTCCTTTCATACCACCTATCCCACGCCCATTACCCCGAGTGAACTCCCGCAGGTGGCCTGGTGTCTGTCTCCTGTCGGCTCATCAGGGGGGTGTATGGCCGTTTGCAACTTGGACGGCTGCGCTGTGCCCCCTTCACTCCGATCGCATTCCGGTCTGCAACAAATTGCCTGGCCGGCTTTTATCGCGCCCGTTTGCAGGGTTTCGCTCTAACGTCATGTGAAGATTGCCCAATGTCCCTATCCCGTCATTTCACCGCCTGTGTTTTCCCGCTTCAGACCCTCGCCCTCGGCGCCTGCCTGCTAGGGGGCCTGCTGGCGACCGGTGCCCCGGCGCAGGCCGAGGACACCGCCGGCAATGCGCGCTGGGTGAGCGATAGTCTGAACACCTATGTGCGCAGCGGTCCCACCGACGGCTACCGCATCGTCGGTACGCTCACCTCCGGGCAGAAGGTCGAGCTGTTGGGCACCCAGGGGGATTACAGTCAGGTGCGTGGCGAGAACGGCAACACCGTATGGATTCCCAGCCGCGATCTGCAGGAGATGCCCGGCCAGGCCGAGCGCCTGCCGCAGTTGGAACAGAAGGTCGCCGAGCTCAGTGCCGAGCTGGAAGGCATCAACGACACCTGGAAGACTCGCGTGCAGGGCATGCAGGAGACGCTGGATTCGCGCAAGGTGCTGATTGACGAGTTGCAGGCGGCGCGCACGACGCTGGACAGTAAGCTGAGCGAGGCCCGCTCCGAGGTGCGCGAGTTGGAGGCGCAGTTGGGCGAGGAGAATCAGCACGTGCTGATGCGCTACATGCTCTACGGCGGCGGCATCGCCGGTGCCGGGCTGTTCGCCGGGCTGCTCCTGCCGACTCTGCTGCGGGTGCGGCGCAAGCGTAATGACCAGTGGATCTGATGATCCTGGAATTCCTTTTCACCCTGATGGCGCAACGCCGATCGAGGGGACCGGGGCAGGCAGTGTGGTACCCCAAAGCCAAGCCAACCTGCTCGCTGATGCCTGCTCAAAAACTGACGCAAGTCAACGCCAGGCCAGATCCCAGATAAGGCGTCTGGGTTTTGTCATGAAATGAAAATGTGCTGTCGCCAAATGAGAGGTCGACAGCCCCACCCGTCCATAGATTCCTCCTCACGGCCTGCGCGGTGAGCCCCTGTCTGGTGGCTCACCCGGTCGGCGCAATGCCTGGCCGAACAACCTTCGCTCTGAGGAGAACAACAAGATGCGCGTAGAACAACTCACTTGCAGTATCGGCGCTGAACTAGTCGGCGTGAACCTCGCCGATGCCGTCCGCGACGACGGCCTGTTCAACGAGATCAAGGGACTGCTGCTGCGGCACAAGGTGCTGTTCCTGCGCGATCAGGACATTTCCCGTCCGGACCACGTGGCCTTCGCCCGACGCTTCGGCGAGCTGGAGGATCATCCGATGGCGCCGACTCACCCGGAGGCACCGGGCCTGGTGCAGATCTACAAGCGCCCCGACCAGCCGATCGACCGTTATGAAAACGCCTGGCACACCGACGGCACCTGGCGCGAGACCCCGGCGATGGGCTGCGTGCTGCGCTGCGTGGAGTGCCCGCCGGTGGGTGGCGACACCATGTGGGCAAACATGGCGCTGGCCTATGAAAACCTGCCGCAGGCGATCAAGCAGCGGATCGAAGACCTGCGCGCCAACCACAGCTTCGAGGCGTCCTTCGCCGCCGCTATGCCGCTGGACAAGCGCCAGGCGATGAAGGCCCAGTACCCCGATGCCGAGCATCCTGTGGTGCGCACGCATCCGGAAACCGGCGAGAAGGTCCTCTTCGTCAACGCCTTCACCACCCACTTCACCAACTACCACACCAAGGAGCGCGTGCGCTTTGGCCAGGACGCCAACCCCGGCGCCGCTGACCTGCTGCGCTACCTGGTGAGCCAGGCCTTCGTGCCCGAGTACCAGGTTCGTTGGCGCTGGAAGCCAAACAGCATCGCCATCTGGGACAACCGCAGCACCCAGCACTACGCGGTCATGGATTACCCATCCTGCCATCGCAAGATGGAGCGCGCGGCCATCGTCGGCGACAAGCCTTTTTAAACGTTCCGAACAGCACAACAAGCACAACACCGCTAATCCGAGGAGCACACCATGAACTTCATCGATGGTTCCCTGTTTGTCGAAAACATGCAGAAACTGGTCATCACTGCCGCCCCCTATGGCCCGGAATGGATGCCGTCCGACTTCCCGGAAGACATCCCGGTGAGCATGGAGGCGCAGATCCAGAAGGCAGTCGACTGCTACAACGCGGGTGCCACCGTGTTGCACGTCCATGTTCGCGAGGAGGACGGCAAGGGCTCCAAGCGGTTGTCCAAGTTCAACGAGCTGCTGGCCGGTATCCGCGAAGCCTGCCCGGGAATGATCCTGCAGGTCGGTGGCTCGATCTCCTTCGCCCCCGAGAGCGAGGGCGACGTCGCCAAGTGGCTGTCGGACGATACCCGTCACATGCTGGCTGAGCTGACACCGACCCCGGACCAGGTGACCATTGCCATCAACACCAACCAGATGAACGTCTGCGAGCAGATGACCGTTGCCGACATCCGCGGCACCTCGCTGGCAGACCCGGCGATGCTCAAGGCCTACCAGGAAATGACCATCCCGGCCGGCCCGGCCTGGGTCGAGGAGCACATCCGCCGCCTGTCCGCCAAGGGCATCCAGACCCACTTCCAGCTGGCCAACATCACCCAGCTCAATACCGTCGAGCGCATGATGCGCCGGGGTGTGTGCAATGTGCCGCTGATCCTCACCTGGGTAGCCATCGGCGGTGGCTTCGACTCGCCGAACCCCTACGACATGGCCAACTTCGTGCGCGCCTGCCCGGACGGTTCGGTGCTGACTCTCGAGACCAGCATGCGCCACGTGCTGCCGCTGAACATGATGGCCATCGCCCTCGGTCTGCACGTGCGCTGCGGCATCGAGGACAATATCTGGAACCAACGCCAGACCGCCAAGATCACTACCGTCGAGCAGATCGAGCAACTGGTGCGCATCTCCCGCGAATTCGGCCGCGAGGTCGCCAATGGCCAGGAGGCCCGTGAGATCTACAAGATCGGTACCTTCTACGAGAACGCCGATGAGACCTTGGCCAAGAACGGCTTCGCGCCGAACCGCAAGCCAGGACAGGTGGGCTTCACCCAGCACGCCTGATTCCCTCAGCGACCTGGGCTGAGACTGGCTGGCGATCGCCGGCGCTCGCGACAGGACCTGCACAGTGGTTTAGGTCTGCCACAGGCGCCGGCTTTTTACATGTGACCCCGCCGGGTGTATTTCCCGATGGCATTGGCAACTCGTTTTGTAAAGAATACCGCCACGCAAAACGGCGAGCCCTGAATGGGACCGTCGCAATCTGTTCCCTTCAGCGAGATTCTCATGCCTTCGATCGCCGATTTCTTACTTGCTCGCCAGCCCGGGCGCGAGACTCAACCATGAGCGGCGCCCCGGTCGAACTGGTGCAGACCGGCCCGGAACAGGCCGAGCTGATCCGCAATCTGTACCAGTTCTATGCCTACGAGTCCTCGGACTGGGAGCAGGAAGACGTGGAGGTGGACGGCCGCTATTACATCCACGAAGATCATCTGGCGCGCTATTGGCAGGATCCGGACTGGAGTGCTCATCTGATCCTCGTTGACGGCTTCATCGCCGGCTTTCTGCTGATCGAGCGCAGCGAGTTGCCAGGGCTCGACGCCCTGGAGCTGGCAGATTTGTTCATCCTGAAGAAGTACCGCCGACAGGGCATCGGCCGGGCTGTGGCCACGCAGGTGTTGATGGGCGGGGCGGATGCCTGGCTGGTGCGTTTCTACCGTCAGGATGAAACGGCCCTGGCGTTCTGGCGCACGGTGCTGGATGAACTGCCGCGGCCGGTGCAGGCCATCGAGCCGGATGACGATCCACAGCTGTTGAGTTTCATGGTGACACGGGCAACCCACTGAGCGGTTCAGGGTTGCCTGCGCTCGGCTCACCCAGGCGGATTGCATGCGTCCTGGCGGAAGCTGTGCGACAGGATCATTCAACTGTCATTTTCGATCATTGAGCCTGGGTGCTTCGGTTCGTATCGTTCGTGCTCACCAGAATGATCCGCGCCGCGATTCGCGCCGAGCGGGCCTCCACAAGAAGAACGATCGAGAGGAGCACCAATGTCCGAACTGAACCTGCATCCCCTGGCCGCCGCCTCGCTGCAGCGTTGGCACGACATGCTGAACCAGCGCGATCTTGCCGCGCTGCCCGAGCTTCTGGCTGCGAACGTGGTGTTTCGATCGCCCATGGCGCACACCCCTTATCCGGGGCCGGCAGTGGTCTCGACCATCCTCAATACGGTGATCGAAGTCTTCGTCGACTTCACTTATCACCGCCAGCTGGTCACGGCCGATGGCCTCAGTGTGGTGCTGGAGTTCAGCGCCCGGGTCGATGGGCGTGAATTGAAGGGCATCGACATGATCCGTTTCGATGAGGATGGAAAGATCGTCGAGTTCGAGGTGATGGTCCGCCCCATGAGCGGCCTGCAGGCCCTTGGCCAGGAGATGGGCCAGCGCCTGGGCGCTTACCTGGCCGCAACCAAGGCTTAGGGCAGAGGAGGGATGCGGCTCGCTGTGAATGACGGGAGACGCCGCGAAGCATTCAGCCAGAAGCGTCCCATCTACCGAAAAGTTTTATCGAAACGGTCAGCATTTAGCATTGCCCCCAGTCGATGCCGTTACAGCTCAAGCCCAAGTGATGCCCATGACAGTCGAAAGCGGACATGGGCATGGGGAAGTGCTGGTGAGGGTAGGGATCTGAATCGGCGACGACATCGTCCGGCCGGTTGCGGACCTTGTAAGAGAGGGACGTTACTCGCCAGCGCCCCAATACACATAACGCTCCTTCCTGTCGCAAGCACTCCAGTTGCGCTTGCCCGCTCTTTCCCTCATTTCTCTCCGGCGCCAGTCACGGTCAATCTGGTGGCCGGGGTTGACGACCCGAACATACTGGCGCGAGTGCGCTGCAAGGTGCATGAGGAAAAGGCGGCCGCTTCTTGCTGGCCGCCATCAGTCCAGGCGCGGCGTCGCGTCGGGAAATGGAAGTGGCGATTGCGGCACTGTCCGGAAGTCTCAACTGTGACAAGCTGTTTACGTGGGTGCCGGCCTACGGACCGATATCCGAGTATCAGCAAGGGGATTGTCGATTCGTACCCTAAGTGCCCGTGAGTCGAGACATGAGAACCTCCTTCGAGAGCGTTTTGAAGAGCAAGAACCTGGCGCATCTGGACAAGGCCAGTCGCGCAGGGTTGACGACACCGGTACGTCGAGTGTCTTTCATCCTGCGCGAGCATTTCTCGATGATGGCGTTCACCGGCGCGGTAGATGCCCTGGTCACTGCCAACCTCATGAGTTCGACGCCGGTGTTCGAGGTTCAGGTAGTCGGGGCAGACAGTCTGGTCGTGAGCGACCTGGGGATTTCTATTTCCACCGATTGCTCCCTGGCCGAACTGGACGAAAAGCATCAGGACATCATTGTTGTGTGCGGCGGTTATCGCGTCCGCCTGGAAGGTGAGCCTTTGCTGCGCGCCAAGCTGCGCTCGGCTGATGCGGCGGGCACAGTGCTGGGCGGCCTGTGGAATGGCGCCTACTTCCTGGCCGAGGCTGGGTTGCTGGATGGTCATGACTGCGCATTTCACCCCGATGGTCGGGCGATGATGTCCGAGCTCTTCCCCAAGGTAAATGTGACCAACCACTCTCATGTGCTCGACCGTAAACGGATCAGTTGCGCCGGCGCGAACAGTTCGTTGGGCATGATGCTGGAGGTGGTGCGCCACAGCGCCGGTCAGGAGCTGCTGAGTGCCGTGGAGGAGGTGCTGAGCTGCGACAAGAAGCAAGACATCATCGATGTTTCAGTCGTATCGATCGACTTCGATCCGACCTTGCCGCAAAGCCTCAAGCTCGCACTGGAGCTGATGCACAGCAATATTGAGGATCCTATCGGGATAGACGACATCGCTCGTTACGTGGGTATTTCCAGGCGGCACCTGGAACGCCTGTTCCGACGTCACGTCAAGGCGACGCCTCCGCGCTATTACCTGGAATTGCGACTGACGCATGCACGCCAATTGCTGCAGCACACCAACAAATCCCTGATCGAAATAGCCGTGGCGAGCGGATTCGTTACCCTCCCGCATTTTCAGCGCTGCTTCCGCGAAATGTTCGATATTGCCCCTGGCATGTTCCGCAAGCGCAGCCATTTCAAGGTCTGACAACTCCGTAGTTGGAAAGGTGAATCGCCGGCGTTCCGCCTTCAACCCACGACAGCTCTCGGCAAGTCCGCAGACGCCACGCGGGCCTTGACCGCCCGGAGCATGGACTACGCGGCGCTGCCACACGGATGATCGGCAAGGCAAATCGACCATGGAGATGAGCAGCCCTACGCGGGGAACTCGGCGATCCAGTGCCTGGCAATCTCCTCCCGTCGGCAGATCCACACCGAGTCATGGCCTTGTACGTAGTCGAGAAAGCGCGCCAGCGCCATGGCGCGTGCGGGATGACCGCTGATGCGGCCGTGCAGGCCGACGCTCATCATCTTCGGGTGGCGCGCCCCTTCGTGCCAGAGGAAGTCGAAAGCGTCCTTGAGCAGCCGGCAGAAGTCCTCCCCGGAGGAAAAACCGTTCGGCAGCAGATAGCGGGCGTCGTTGTTGACCAGCGTGTACGGAATCACCAGGTGTGCGGGCGAGCCCGGGAGCCAATAGGGCAGGTCATCGTTGTAGGCGTCCGAGCTGTAGAGCAGCCCGCCTTCCTCGCGCAACAGGCGGCGAGTGTTCTGACTGACCCGGCCCGTGTACCAGCCCACGGGGCGCTTGCCACAGATCTGCTCGATCAGGTCGAGGGTAAGGCGTATGTGGCGTCGCTCATCATCTTCAGGGATGTCGCGATAGTCGAGCCAACGGTAGCCATGCCCGGCGATCTCGTGGCCGGCCGCGCAGAGTGCATGACCGATCTGCGGATTGAGTTCCAGTGCCCGGCCGACGGCGAAGGCGGTCAGCGGTAGGCCTCGGGCGCTGAACAGTTCGAGGATGCGCCACACGCCGGCGCGCGACCCGTATTCGTACATGCCCTCGACGCTCAAGTCCCGTTCTCCCTGGCGCGGTGGGCGGCCCGGCAGCTCGTGGAGATAAGCTTCTGACTGGGCATCGCCATTGAGGATGCACGACTCCGCACCTTCCTCGATGTTGAGCACGAACTGAACGGCAATGCGTGCCTCACCCGGCCATCGCGGATCGGGTGGGCAACCGCCGTAACCGACCAGGTCGCGCGTGGACATCAACCCAGCTCGAAGGTCGTGACGCCAAAGACCCGCTCGTGTGCGAGGGCCGGGGGCGGGCCGAGATACATGCGCGCGCAGCCGAAGACCTCGATCATTCCCTCTTGGCGCACAAGCTCCATCGCGGCAGGGTTGTTCTCCGGGGCGTCGAGAAACAGCGGGCCGCCTGCCGCGAACCCTGCCAGCTGCGAGTAGAGGGCGTTGGCCGCCAGGGCGTCATCGGCGAACAAGGGGCCGATCTTGCAACCCTCCCGGCAACGCCGTATCACGCCATAGCCGCTTAGCCTCCCTTCGCGCCGGCACCCCAGGGCGAGTGCATCGGGTTGGATTATCCAGCCGCTCAGGAAGCTCGGGCGTGGGGCGGGAAAACAGGTGCGGTCGTAATCGAGAACCTGATCGAAGGGAAAGGCCGCCAGCGAGACGATGTCCTGCTCGCCAATACGCGGGGTCACCCAGCGTTCCGGAATGTCGGCACGAAATCGCATGTTGCGGTGGGAGAAGACGAAACCACCCTTGGCGTAGTAGTCCTGCATCGCGAAGACACCGTCCATGCCGATGCTCGCGCCTGGGTGCAGGCGGGCGAGGAGCCGATTGCGGCGGGCGTGCCAGAGGGTATTGCCGAGCCCCTTTCCGCGATATTCGGGCCGCACGATGAAGAAGCCCATGAAGCCGAATTCGCCGTTGTAGGAAGTGATGGCTCCGCCGCCGATCAACTCGCCTTCCAGGTCCGCCGCGATGAATGCTTCAGGGTCCGTTGCCCAGAACAGCTCGGCATCGTGAAGGCCGGGATTCCAGCCCTCCCGGGCAGCCCAGCCGACGAGTTCATCCAGCTCGGGGCGGGTCATGTTGCGTATGACAAGCTGATTCGACACTGCCATGTTTTCCTCAGTCGCTAGTCGTGTTCACGATCGATACTCCGGGGCAGGGGACCTGGGGGCGCGCAGTCCGGAAAACCAGGGCCCTGTCCAGTTCGGATCTTTTCGGTATAGCGGCAACTTGAGTACCGATCCAGGCCGTTGCAGGCAGACGATACCTCAGGCATCGCGCAAGAGGTCGTGGGCATCGAGCAGCCTGTAGGCAATCTCCGGATGCTTTTCCAAGCCCCGGCGAATCGCCGCTGGAATCGATTGGCGGGTCTTGCGACAGAGTCCTGGCAGTTCGCCGATGTGAATAGCGATGCCGCGCATGCTGCGTACTTCGTTGAAGCCCGGGGCGATTTCCAGGCTGATCCCCAGCTGCTCGTACATCCGGCGCTGCATATGCTGGAGGTCGGCCAGGCTCTCGATATTTTCCAGTCGGTCGAGCAGACGCCTTTCCTCCTGGCGAGTCAGGCGCAAGATGCGCAGATCGGCGCCTGGCGTCTCCAGGAGTGGCTCAAGCCCGCAGTCGCAGACTCCGGGTGGGCAGGGTTGGCGGATCGGGAATGAGGGTGTCATGGACTACGATCATAGCCATCTCAGAGCCCGGCGCGAACATCCCCCCGTGCGGTACCAATCTGGTACGCGGCGGAAGTTGCCGAACATCGCATTGCCGGCGGAAACATGTGTGCAAGAGACGCCGAGATAGGTCGTTGGGTAGCACCCATGAATGCGCCTTCGACCATATAGCGTGCTTCTGGCCGTTTCCTCCCGATCTCGACCACCGCCAACTCGATTGTTACCTTCGCAAGCTACAGCCGTTGTGGCCCTGACTATTGGCGGATCACTCTGGCCAATCGCCCCACTAATCCAGGCTATTCGCTAATTGCCGGAACGCGCGATTCAGCCAACTGCTTCGAGGAGCGTCATGCTTTCCACCAGCCCCCATGAGGATCACTGGATTCAAAGCCCCTTCGGGAAACTATTCGTACGCCGATGGCAGCCCGATGCCGCGGGCGAGGCTGCGGATGAGGCGCCGATCATCCTGCTCCACGACTCGCTGGGTTGCGTTGAGCTCTGGCGGGATTTCCCTGGGCGACTGTCGGCGGCGACCGGGAGGGAGGTGATCGCGTACGACCGACTCGGTTTCGGGCGTTCGGATCCCCATCCGGGGGAGTGGTCGGTGGACTTTATCCGCGATGAGGCGGAGCGCTTTTTCCCCCTCCTGCTGTCGAGCCTGGGCATCCAGCGTTTCATTGCCTTTGGCCATAGTGTTGGCGGAGCGATGGCGGTCAACTGTGCCGCCCGGTATCCAGCGCATTGCCAGGCGCTGATAACCGAGTCGGCGCAGGCCTTCGTGGAAGACAGGACGCTGCAGGGTATCCGGGGTGCCAAGGACGAATTCCGTAAACCCGGCCAACTGGAGCGTCTGCAGAGGTATCACGGTGACAAGGCCCGCTGGGTGTTGGAGGCCTGGACGGAAACCTGGCTCGCCGACGCCTTTGCCGCATGGTCGCTCGCGGAGAACCTGGCACCCATCGAATGCCCCTTGCTGGTGATTCATGGCGAACAGGATGAGTACGGGTCGCTGCAACACCCCGAGCGGATTGCCGGACTGGCCAAGGGGCGCGCAGAAACACTCATTCTGGTCGGCTGCCATCATGTTCCCCATCGGGAGATGTCGGAGCGTGTAATCGGCGCAGTCAGCCGTTTCCTGCAGTGAGGGGGACGGCGTTTCGGAACTTCCGGAATCAGGGCAGAAGCGCTCCGTTCTTTTGCCCGCGATGGAAAGCGCCGGTTGGCCGAAGCCAACCCTGCGAAGGGATGGTGTCCAGTGCGGCTCTTGCTCGAACGGGCTGGATGTCGCTGGCGATCAATCGGAAAACAGGTCAAACATCAATTGCCTCAACCAGCGATTTGCCGGGTCCTTGTGATACTTCGCGTGCCAGAACAGGTTGATGGCGATTTCCGGCAGGGCCACCGGGTGGGGCAGGGAGGTGAGGCCAAACGGTTCTTCGCAGCATGCGGCGAAACGTTCGGGCACGGTGGCGAGGAGGTCAGTGCGCTGGAGGATGTGGCCGACCGCGACGAAGTGCGGCACTTCCAGGCGGATATCACGCTGGATACCGATCCGGGCCATGTGGGCGTCGACTTCACCGTGCCCGGTGTTAGCGGAGATAACGCGCACATGGCCGTAGGCGCAGAAGCGTTCCAGGGTCAGGGGCTCGCGGGTGGCTGGGTGGTCCTTGCGGCACATGCACACGTAGCGGTGGTGGAACAGCCGGCGCTGGAAGAATCCCGCCTGCAGGTAGGGCAGTAGGCCAACGGCTAGATCGACGGTGCCGTTCTGCAGGGCTTCGACCAGGCTCAGGGAGCTGTCGCGCACGGTGCTGATCACGCATTTCGGCGCCAGGCGGGTGAGGGCATCCATCAGCCTGGGCATGAAGTAGATTTCGCCGATATCGGTCATCGCCAGGGTGAAGGTGCGCTCGCTGGTATGCGGGTCGAAGTGGTCCTGCCGGTTCAGGGCGTCGCGCAGCGTGTGCATGGCAAGGGCGACGGGCTCGGCCAGTTGTGCGGCATAGGGTGTGGGTTCCATGCCCTGGTACGTGCGCACGAAGAGTTCGTCCTGCAGAACGGTGCGCAGGCGTTTGAGGGCGTTGCTGACAGCGGGCTGGGTCAGGCCCAGGTTATCCGCGGCAGTGGACACGCGCCGGTCAACCAGCAACTGGTTGAACACCACTAGCAGGTTCAGGTCCAGGTCTCGCAGTTCCATAGGCCCTCGCGCAGTTGCGTCCTGACGGGTCGCCGCCGGGTGGGGTCGGCAGGAATATTCATACTCGTAATAGTCTGTATGCGGTCTGGTGCATTTATCAATACTACTGCCTTCTCCATGATCGGTCGCACACCAACAACAACACCGTCATGGGTACGAGAATGAACAAGAAGCCTGCACCTGCCTTGCGTATCGGCATCATTGGCGGCGGCATTTCCGGCGTCGCGCTGGCGCTGGATCTTTGCCGTCACGGCCATCTCGACGTTCAGCTGTTCGAGTCCGCGCCGGCGTTCGGCGAGGTGGGCGCGGGTGTCTCCTTCGGGGCGAATGCGGTCCGTGCCATCGCCGGCCTGGGGCTGGGCGAGCCCTATCGGCAGATCGCCGACCGCACGCCGGAGCCTTGGCAGGACGTCTGGTTCGAGTGGCGCCGCGCTAACGATGCCGGCTACTTGGGTGCCAGCGTGGCGCCGGGTGTGGGCCAGTCATCGGTGCACCGGGCGGACTTCCTGGATGCCCTGGCCGCAGGCCTGCCCGCCAGCGTCGCGTGCTTCAGCAAGCGTGCCGCCCGCGTCGAGCAGCAGGGCCATGAGGCTCGGGTGGTGTTCACCGATGGCACGGATTACCGCTGCGACCTGCTGATTGCTGCGGACGGTATCAAGTCCTCGGTTCGCAATCATGTCCTGGAAGGCCTGGGCTGCGAGGCGGTGGCACCGCGCTTCACCGGCACCTGTGCCTATCGCGGGATGATCGATAGCCTGCGTCTGCGCGAAGCTTACCGGGCCCATGGCATCGATGAGCATCTGGTGGACGTGCCGCAGATGTACCTGGGGCTCGACGGCCACATCCTGACTTTCCCCGTGAAGCACGGCCGCATCATCAACGTGGTGGCCTTCGTCTCCGACCGCAGCCAGCCAAACCTCACCTGGCCACAGGACGCGCCCTGGGTGCGCGAGGCCAGCCAGCGCGAGATGCTCGATGCCTTCGCGGGCTGGGGCGAGGCGGCGCGGGTCCTGCTGGAGTGCATCCCCGCGCCGACCCATTGGGCGCTGCATGATCTGGCCGAGTTGCCGGGCTATGTACACGGTCGCGTGGCGCTGATCGGCGATGCTGCCCACGCCATGCTGCCGCACCAGGGGGCCGGCGCCGGGCAGGGGCTGGAAGACGCCTACTTCCTGGCGCGCCTGCTCGGCGACCCGCAGGTGGATGGCGGCAACCTCTCCACCCTGCTGGCGGCCTACGACGCTTTGCGCCGTCCCCGCGCCTGTCGTGTGCAGCGCACCTCCTGGGAGGCTGGCGAGCTGTACGAGCTGCGCGATTCCGTCGTGGGTGCGGACGAGCAAGCGCTGGGTGCGATGCTGGCGAGCCGTTTCGACTGGCTGTGGAACCACGACCTGGATGCCGACGTGGCCGAAGCCCGCGAACGCCTGGGTTGGGCGGCCCTGAGCACCTGCGACTGAAGTTCCGGTGCGGTTACCGGGGGCGTGCCCAGGCTTCGCTCCCGGCTCTATAACAATGACAAGAAGAGCCATGCCATGCGGACTATCGATGTATCGGCCCTGCTAGACGGGGCCTGCTTCAATGCCTTTCACCGGCGCGTGTTGTTCTGGTGCGCGCTGATCATCATCTTCGATGGGTACGACCTGGTCATTTATGGCGTCGTCCTGCCTGCCCTGATGAAGGGCTGGGGCCTGACTGCGCTTGAGGCCGGTCTGCTCGGCAGCTGCGCGCTATTCGGCATGATGCTGGGGGCGCTGTTCTTCGGCCCGCTGTCTGATCGCATCGGGCGGCGCAAGACGATCATGACTTGCGTGATCCTGTTCAGCGGCTTCACGGTAATCAACGGCTTTGCGCGCAACCCCGTGGAGTTCGCGCTCTGCCGCTTCATCGCCGGGCTCGGCATCGGCGGTGTAATGCCGAACGTGGTAGCGCTGATGAATGAGTACGCGCCACGGAAGATACGCAGCACCCTGGTGGCGATCATGTTCAGCGGCTACTCGATTGGCGGCATGCTGTCGGCCGGCCTGGGGATTCTGCTGATGCCGGTCTGGGGCTGGCAGGCAGTGTTCTTCGTGGCGCTGGTCCCGCTGCTGGTGCTGCCGCTGCTGGTGCGGCAGTTGCCGGAGTCCCTGAACTTCCTGCTGCGCGATGGGCAGGTGAGCCGAGCCCAGCAGCTGTTGTGTCACGCTGTGCCGGATTATCTGCCCCAGCCGGATGACCAACTGAGCCTGGCCAAGGGACAGGCGAGCAAGGTGTCCATCCTGCAGTTGTTCCAGGAGGGCAGGGCGGTGAACACGCTCATGCTCTGGCTGGCATTCTTTTGCTGCCTGTTGATGGTGTACGCCTTGAGCTCCTGGCTACCCAAACTGATGAACGCCGCCGGCTATGGGCTGAACTCCAGCCTGGCCTTCCTGCTGGTGCTGAACTTCGGGGCCATCTTCGGCGCCATCGGTGGCGGCTGGCTCGGCGATCGAATCGGCCTCGGGCGGGTGCTGCTGGCGTTCTTCGTCATGGGTGCCCTGGCGCTCAGCCTGTTGGCGCTGAAGTCGCCGCTGCCGGTGCTCTACCTGCTGATCGGTATCGCCGGGGCCAGCACCATCGGCACGCAGATCCTGGCCAACGCCTGCACGGTGCAGTTCTATCCGGCCCATATCCGCTCCACGGGCCTTGGCTGGGCCATGGGCATTGGGCGAGTCGGGGCCATCATCGGTCCGTTGCTGGGTGGTGCCTTGCATGCGGCGGCGTTGCCGATCCAGGCCAGCTTCCTGGCCTTCGCCGTACCGGGCGTGGTAGGCGCCGCCGCCATCCTGGCATTCCTCTGGTATCAGCCGGGCCGTCGCTCGCTCGGCAGCGCCGAAGCGGTGGAGCCGCTTCGCGGGGCGAGCTGAGCGGCAGAAGCGGTATGGCGGGCCAACCCTTGCGTGCGAGCCGGCAAGGGTTGGCCTTCCGTCCCTTTGTAAGTCTTTACTCAATCTGTTTCAGACCGTATTCCCCTCTGGTTACGAGACCATGAGCGAGCCTGGGCCGAAGTTGTGAGAGTCCAGGCCAATGCTTCGGTGAACCGCCTGTTCATCGCGGCCTGTGATCGGCATGGGCTGGAGCGCGGGGTGAACTGGGTGCAGGGATCGGTGATCGTCGACGCGGACGGTTACCCGCTGGTGGGGCCAGTCGACACCGGGGGTGAGCAGATCCTGATGGCCACGCTGAACCTCGTCGATGCGCGCAACAAGCGCATCAGCGACAACAATCATCTACATGAGGATCGTCGTCCTGAACTCTACAGCGCAGGTGGGTTGCTGGCATAGCAGGTGTTGGGTTTTCGACGTTGCAGGCCAGCTTGAGATCCGGGCTACGCAGGCTTGGTGCTCCGCAGCTCCACAGCATCCTCGATGCCCCACTGTGCGGCCTCGACGCGGTTCCGTCCGGTCTGCTTGGCCCGGTACAGCAGCTTGTCCACCGCCTCGATGAACGCAAGTGGCTGGTCGTGTTGCTGGGGAATGATGGTCCCGACGCCCAGGCTGATGGTCAGCAGCGAGGCCACGTCGGAGTTCGAGTGCGGGATGCACTGCTCGTGAATCAGCTTGCGGCAATGTTCGGCCACTCGCTTCGCCGCAGCGCCATCCGTCTCCGGCAGGATCAGCACGAACTCCTCGCCACCGAAGCGGCCTATGAGGTCTCGCGGCCGGGAAGCGGCAGCCGCGAGCAGTTGGCCAACGCTCTTCAGACAGTCATCACCCTGGATATGGCCGTAGTGGTCGTTGTACTGCTTGAAATAGTCGATATCCAACAGGATCAGCGACAGCGGCTGGTGTGTGCGTCGAGCGTTGGCCCACTCCACGTCCAGCACCGAATCGAACATGCGCCGGTTGGCCACGCCGGTCAGGCCATCCTTGTAGGAGTATTCCTCAAGCTGCTTTTGCAGGCGGATCAGCTCCTCTTCGGCCTTCTTGCGCTCGCTGATGTCGAACATGAAGCCGATCAGGGCCTCGACCTCGCCGTCGGCATGGCGCATCACATGCACCACGTCGCGAATCCAGACGTAGTCACCGGCGGCCGTCAGTGCGCGGTAGTCCGCCTCATGATCGGTGCCCGCCTGGGACTGGGCCACGCAGAAGGCCACGACCTTCTCCCGGTCCTCGGGGTGCATCCGTTCCGCCCAGTCGTTCACGCTCACCCAACTTGACCGGCTCCAGCCCAGGAGCGTTTCAATCTGCGGCCCGATATAGGCGAAGGTCATGGTTTTCCAGTCGATCTTCCATGGTATCGCCTTGGTCGACTCCAGCAGAGTCTTGTAGACCGCGTTATTGGTTTCGACTTCGTCTTTCATGGTTGTCCCGTACTGGTTGATTCGGTCATGACCTGGGGCGAGGCCCGACCCTTATACCAACAGACTTCGGCGCTCGCAGCCGCCGCCGACGGGAGTCAGGTCTGGCCCGACCCGTGGCGATTGCGACTGGCCTGGACGATGCGCTCTGCCGGCACGCGCAACTGCGCCAGCAGGTATTCGGCGAAGTCCGGCGAGTAATCCTGCAGGGCAATGGCCCGCGCCATGCAGTCCAGCCACATGCCACTGCGGGTTTCATCGATAGGCCACTGCGCGTGGAACGACGGGATGGCGATGGAACCGTACTTCTCGCTGAACAGCTTCGGGCCGCCCAACCAGCCGCTGAGAAAACAGGCCAGCTTGTCGCGGGATTGCTCCAGACTCTGCGGGTGCATGCCGCGCAGTGCCGCCGCCTCGGGCAACTCGTCCATCAGACGGTAGAAGTCATCGACCAGGCGGCGCAGGCCATCGATGCCGCCGGCAGCCTGGTAAGAGGCATCGCCAACACCAAAAAGAGGATTGCTGCTCACAACACGGATTCTCAGCCGGAAAAGCCGCATTCTAGCGCGACAGCGCCAAGGGCACGGCTAACCCTTCGTCACTTGCCGAGGGTGAGATGGGGCATCTGCACGGATGCCCAGGGTCTTGCGCCAGAACCCGCCGCCAATTCGGAAGTCTGATAGGCGTTGCCTGAAATCAGCGTGGTGTGACCGGGAGGTCAAGCGAGCGCTGCACATAACAATCGTCAAGGAGGACAGCTCATGAGCCTTGTACTCGGCCCCATCCTGCAATTTCGCGGTCATTCAGCCCCTGATTACAACGTCTCGGCTCTGGTGGTGACCGACATGAACGCCGCCACTCCAGTGGTGAAGAAGCCCGTCGGGATTACCGCGGGAAAACCGATCCCCATCGCTGACATTCCGCTGTTCAATCCCTTGTATCGAGTGTGGCGTGTCGATTTCAAAGCTACGCCTGCGGCCCAGGAAGCGACCTTCTGGATCGATATCGATGGTGGCGCCGCGAGCTTCACGGTGCCGCGCAAAGGGCAAGCGCCACGCTTGGCCTATGCCTCCTGCAATGGCTTTTCCGACCCGAAGTACATGGAGAAGGTCGACAGGAATTTCGAGCGCTGGGAGCACATGGCTTCGGTGCACGAGGCCAAGCCGTACCACCTCCTGTTGATGGGCGGTGACCAGATCTACAGCGACGAGATGCGGGTGACCGTGCCGTCGATGAAATCCTGGTTTCGAAAGTCCTTCGCCGAGCGCGCCAAGGCTCAGTACACCAAGCAGATGGAAGCCGATCTCGATCGGTTCTTCACCAGGCTTTATCTGGACCGCTGGAAGCAGCCCGAGCCTGCGCTGATGTTCAGCAGGGTCCCAACGATCATGATGTGGGACGACCACGACATCATCGACGGCTGGGGCTCCTACCCGGAGGCGCTACACTCCAGCCCGGTGTTCCAAGGGCTGTTTGCGACGGCGAAGCGGTATTTCAGGATCTTCCAGCAGCAGCTCGTCCAGACCCATCCACACCTCAAACCATCGGCGGAAACCCACCCCTGTGCCATTCCAGGTGTTGCCGATGGCTTCCACCTGGGTTTCAAGGACCTGGGTGGCCTGTCCATCCTGGTCCCTGACCTTCGCAGCGAGCGCCACCCGGACCTCAAGGCGCCGACCGCCAAGCCCACCCAGATCATCTCCTTCGACAGCTGGAAGGCCATCTACGCCTGGCTCGATGGTGTGACGCAGCACAAGCACCTGCTGGTGATGACCAGCATTCCGGTCGGCTACCTGGACTTGCAGGCCGCGGAAAAAGCGCTGGACCTCATCCCCGGACAGCAGGAACTCGAGGACGACCTGCGCGACCACTGGCGCAGCCTCCCGCACCGGGACGAGCGCAAGCGCCTGATCATGCGTCTGCTCGACTACGCAAGCGCCCCTGGCGGCTGCAAGGTGACGCTGTTGTCGGGTGATGTACACGTGGCAGGCGCTTGCATCATCGAGTCGCAACTGGCGCAGCATCGAACCGACGGTGCAGGCGTGATCTTCCAGCTCATTTCGACCGGGATCGTCCATCCATCCCCGCCGGCACTCGGGGTGTACTTCCTGGAGTCGCTCGGCGCGGCCCAGGAGCAGATCAGCTATCGGGTAACGGGATCGATGGTGCCGCTCGGGACGCGCGGCCGGTATCTGATTCCTGCGCGGAACTGGCTCGCCATCGAGCCGGATGAGAACGGCAAGAATCGTCTATGGGCCAACTGGCATATCGAGGGTTCCGAACACCTGGTTACTCAGGTGATCGATCCGATCGGCTGACGATAGGTATCGCTGCGCTCAGCCGGGCGCAGCCCAACCGTCCTACGGGGCTGCTTCGCTGCCCATCCCACCCGCACGTCCGCTATTGCCACCGCCCGCGGGCTGCTGTCCATGCCCGATAAACCTGTTCCGATGCTCCGGCGACGGCACGATGCATCGGTCGTATCGTCCGAATAACCGATAGCGGTTTAGCGCGATGCGGTCGTAGCACCAATCCCGAATCCCTTGGGGAATGACTTTCAGCCAATGCGCGTAGCGCCAAGGGGAGGGCAGTTCGCGCACGACATACAGGACGGCGTCGCTCCTATCAAAGACGCGGGCCCCAGCGACGAAGAGCATCGTGGGGAAGTGATCGGTCGGCAAACCGAACCAGGCCAGGATTGCCTGCCCTTCGGGCGACTGAACACTGCACAGTTTCAGGGTGCCAGCGGTGTCATGGCGGATCAGGAACTGGCTCCAGCCATTGCAGAGTTTACAGACACCGTCGAACAGCACGACCTTGTCTCCTTCCTTGAGATGCGGAGGCAGTTGCATGGCGATGGTTTCCTTCGTCCAGAAGCGGAGATCAACACATAGGGTGGTGCCCTTCACCAGGGCGTAATCGTCAATCAAAATCCGCCGCCAACGCCAGCCATTGCTCACGGCTCAGCACCACTTCCACAGGTAGCGCGGGCAGGGTCGAGGCCAGCGTTACCGTTGCGCCCGCTCTCCACGCGGCTATCTGCTTGGCTGTCAGCGGAAAGCGCAGGAAGTGCACGGCAGCGGTCTTTTCCTCATTGCTGCGCGGCAGGTCCTCGTCGGCGATCGCGAGCACGGGTGGAAAGCCATCGATGGATAGCTCGAACGCATGCTCGATGTCGCGCAAGCGCATCAGTTCGCGCTTGCGTTGCTCCACGTCGGGATATTCCAGCAGCAGGGTGGCCCTGAGATCACTGCCGCTGGGTATCAGCGGGTTATAGGCGTCGAGTTCATCCTGAATGGCGTCGGCTTCGAACAACCGCTCTATGCGCAGCATCTCCTGCACCTGGTACTGGATGCTCAGGCGGTCCTCGAAGATCAACGTCAAGTGGTCGCCAATGTGCACCGTGCGCGCCTTCTTGTGCGCCATCACGCGGGCGCGGAACTCCGTCCGCTGCTGGGCGTAGCTTTCCAGGGTGAGCAGGTCTTCTCGGGCAAGCGGTCTCATGGGCTCGGGCTCATCGGTCAGATGCCATAGGCCTTGCGCAGCAGGCACAGAGGGTGCTCTGCCGCAGGTTTGTCTCCGAGGCCATGGGCGATGTGGCCGCCAGCCATCGGGCAGTCGCTGGTGAAGTGTTCAGGCTGGGTCTGGGCCACCAACTTCTCGACCGGCCGGGCCAGCTTGCGTGAGAGTGCATAGCTCTTGTGCTTGACGCCGTAAGTGCCGTCGTGGCCGGAGCAGCGCTCGAGGGTGACGACTTCGGTGCCCGGCACCAATTGCAATATCTCCCGGGTTTTCGGGCCGATCTTCTGCACGCGCTGGTGGCACGCGACCTGCCAGGCGACCTTGCCGAGCGCTGTTTTGAAGTCGGTTTTCAGCAGGCCTGCGCGGTGGCGCTCGTGCAGATATTCGAAGGGATCGAAGAAGCGCTGCTGCACCAGGGCCACGTCCTCATCGTCGGGGAACATCAACGGCAGTTCCTGCTTGAACATCAGCACGCAGGAGGGCATGGCCGCGATGAGGTCCCAACCTTCGCGCGCCATCCTGGCCAGCACGGGAATGTTGTACTCCTTGTACTTGCGCACGGTTTCCAGATCGCCCAGCTCCAGCTTGGGCATGCCGCAGCAGCTTTCCCGTTCCACCAGGCGGGTCGGGATCGCATTGTGCTTCAGCACCGCGGCCAGGTCTTCGACCACGCCGGGGTCGGAGTGGTCGCAATAGCAGGTGGTGAAGAGGGCGACCTTGCCCCGCGTGCGGCCTGCTGCCTGCGGGGTGCCGGCCCCGTCGAGGGTCTTCAGCCGCGTGCGCGCGCTGGGTGAGTGATAGGTCGGCACCCGCGCCAGGGCATCCACATCCATGGTTTTTTCCAGCAGCTTGCGCACGGTCGGGTTGCGGTTGACGGCATTGACGGTCTGTACCACCACCGGTACCGATGCCACCCGGCCAACGGCCCGCGTGTTGGAGAGAATTCGTGCCGAGAGTGACGCACCGTGCTCGCGGAATTCCACCGCCTTGCCGCGCAGCATCAGGTGCGGGAAATCCACGTTCCATGGATGTGGTGGCGTGTAGGGGCACTTGGTCTGGTAGCAGAGGTCGCAGAGGTAGCACTGCTCGGTGACCTTCTTGTAGTCAGCCTTGGCGACACCATCGACCTCCAGGGTGTCGGAGCTGTCGACCAGGTCGAACAGCGTAGGGAAGGCATGGCACAAGCTGACACAGCGGCGGCAGCCGTGGCAGATGTCGAATATGCGCTCCTGCTCGGCCTCCAGAGCCGAGTGGTCCCAGAACTCCGGGGCTTCCCAGCCCAGCGGATGGCGGGTTGGGGCCTCCAGGTTGCCTTCGCGGGTGCTGTCGATTGGGTTGGCCATGTGCGTCTCCCCGATTGTCGGCGGTGCCCTGTTCAGGGCATGCACTGCCTCAGCGACCCCGGCGGGGTCGCCGGCAAGAGACCGTCAGCCCAACTCGTTCAGCGCCTTCTGGAAGCGATTGGCGTGGGAGCGCTCGGCCTTGGCCAAGGTCTCGAACCAGTCGGCGACCTCTTCGAAACCTTCATCGCGCGCGACCTTCGCCATGCCCGGGTACATGTCGGTGTACTCGTGAGTTTCGCCAGCGATGGCGGTCTTGAGATTCAGGTCGGTCCCGCCAAAGGGCAGGCCAGTAGCGGGGTCGCCGCATTGCTCCAGGTATTCGAGGTGGCCATGGGCATGGCCGGTTTCGCCTTCGGCCGTGGAGCGGAATACTGCGGAAACATCGTTGTAGCCCTCAACGTCCGCCTTGGCAGCGAAGTAGAGGTAGCGGCGGTTGGCCATGGATTCGCCGGCGAAGGCGTCCTTCAGGTTTTGCTCGGTCTTGGAACCTTTCAGCATGCTCATGACATCACCTCGTGCGTCGGGCTGAGATGGAAGTGCAGGAGACGGCCTTGCGGTCGTGACCGTATTAAGGCTAATCCGGTATTCGAGGGTGCTAGATAGATTATTTGGATTGGCTTGATTGAATTCCGCTATAAGCGGCGACGGATGGTTCGGCCCGGTCAACGAATTGTTGGCCGGGCACAGCCAAGGTTGGTGCTGGGCAGAGCGAAGGCCGGCAATGTAGGGCTTGCGTCACCCACTTCTGTTGAGCGTCCCTACCGTTCACACGTTGGGCTTCGCAAGCTCAGCACCAACCTACGTCAGGGCGCTACGTTGCAATCTTGCCGTGTCCACCGGGCTATCAATGCACGTGCTGCGAGGCATCCCCGAACTGGCGATGGGCGGCGCTCAGGCGCTCCAGCTCGCGGCGCACCATGTTGGCGAATTCGGGCGGCTTGAAGTGGTACAGCTCGTTGGCGACCCAGGCCAGCCAGCGCGCGCCCAGGGCTTCGCGCTGCTCCAACAGGCGCAGCGCTTCGGCGCGAGCCTGCTCGGCATGCTCCTGGTGGAACTGCCGGCGGCTCTTGGGCTCAGTTGGCTTGCAGGCCGACATAGATGTTCTGCACGTCATCGTGGCCATCCAGCGCTTCGAGGAAGGCTTCGACTTCCGCAAGCTCGGCGCCGGAGAGGCTGACCGGGTTCTTCGCCTTGTAGCCGAGGTTGGCCGACTGCACGGTGAAGCCGAACTCCGGCAGCGCCTTGCACACGGCGTCGAGGTCGGTCGGCTCGGTGTAGAACAGCGCGCTGCCTTCCTCTCCGGCTTCGAAATCCTGGGCGCCGGCCTCGATGGCTGCGAGTTCCACATCAGCGTCCGCACCGGTCGGTTCGGCTTCGATCATGCCCAGGTGGTCGAAGTCCCACGACACCGAGCCGGAGGTGCCCAGCTGGCCCTTGCGGAACAGCACGCGGATTTCGGCAACGGTGCGGTTGAGGTTGTCGGTCAGGCACTCGACGATCACCGGCACGCGGTGCGGGGCAAAACCTTCATATAGGGTGCGCTCGTAGTTGACTACCTCGCCGGACAGCCCCGCGCCTTTCTTGATGGCGCGCTCCAAGGTGTCCTTTGGCATCGAGGCTTTCTTCGCCTGGTGCACGGCCAGGCGCAGCTTGGGGTTCATGTCAGGATCGGCGCCGTTACGCGCAGCAATCATGATTTCTTTCACCAGTTTGCCGAAGATTTTCCCTCTGGCATTGGCGGCTGCTTCTTTTGGTTTGGCTTTCCACTGGGCGCCCATGGCGGTTCACTCGCTGGTTGGGAATGGGGAGCGGGCTTCGCCCCGCTCGCAAATAGGTCGGGGATTCTACTGGGCGGGTGGGGGAGGCTGCCAGCCAGGGAAAGCGTAGGTCGTCGTCCAGACTCGAATCCTGGGATGGATCGTCCGCAGAGTGCCCTGGAAGCGATCAAGTCCGACCGGGTCGTGTTTCAAGCCCTTTCAATCCTGGATCGATACTCGCCGGGACCGCCAGAGCCAAGCGCGGCCGAGCACTCCCGAGGCGCTCAGCCGCCATGGCGTCCGGCCTGCGCTTTGCCGATGACTTCCCGGATCCGCGACGCAATGTGGTCCACGTGGGTTTCGAGGGCAAAGTGACCGGTGTCCAGCAGTTCGACGACAGCGTTCGGGTTGTTGCGCTTGAACGCCTCGGCGCCCGGCGGGATGAAGAACGGGTCGTGTTTGCCCCAGATGATCAGCTATGGCATCTGCGTGTTGCGGAAGAAGGCCTGGAACTCTGGCTAGCGCGTCAGCAATAGCAGGTCACTCGGACGTTCGCTGTCGGTACTCGGTGGTGGTCATGCCGGCGTAGCCCCAGTTATCCGTGTCGACCTCCTCGATCACGATGTGGGTCAGGTCCGGGCGTTTGCCCAGCACGCGTTGCAGGGTGTCGGTGATCTCGCGGATCACTTGGGCCTTCTGCTCGCGGGTGACACCGTCGCGGGTGATGCGCACATTGACGAAAGGCATGTTCGTTCTCCTTCAGGGGGTGGAACGGGAGGCGCGCTGGCCTCCCGTAAGGGTTACCACTTGCCGACGCTCATTCCGCCATCGACCGGCAGGACCGCGCCCGTGGTGAAGTCGGCATCGGACAAATAAAGCACGGCATCGGCGATTTCTTCGATACGACCCACGCGGCCGGCGGGTTGCAGACCATTGAGGAAGTCGCGCGCTGCCGGATCGTGCATGGGTGTATCGACGATCCCCGGCGCTACCGCGTTTACCTTGATGTTGAACGGCGACAGCTCCAGCGCCAGGGCGCGGGTCGCCTGGTTCAGACCGCCCTTGATCAGTACCTGCAGCGCGGCCGGCACGGCAAGGTTCGGCTGCAGCGCGATGCTGGCGGTGATGTTGATGATGTGCCCCTGACGCCGCTCGATCATGTGGCGGGCGGCGGCCTGCGAGGCGTACACCACGCCCTTGAGGTTGGTCGCCAGCAGACTCTCCAGATCGTCGACGCTGTAGTCGATGAAGGGCTTGGGCAGGAAGAAACCTGCGTTGTTGACCAGCACATCGACCTTGCCGAAACGCTCGACGGCGCGTTCGATCAGCTCCACTGCGGTATCCGGTTGGGCGATGTCTCCGGCCACGTCGAGGAAGCGGTCGGCGCCGCCCAGCTGTTCGGCGGCTTCCGCCAGACGCTCGGCGGAGCGCGCATTGCCAACTACATTGAAGCCCTGAGCGAGATAGGCCTTGGCCAGGCCGAGACCAATGCCGCTAGAGGCGCCGGTGATGACGACGGTTCTGTTGTTCATGGCGATAGTCCTGTGCTGAAGATTGAGTGAATTGGGCAGCGGCGGGTCTCGCGCTGTTGGACAAGACTTTATTTGTGCGTCGGGTGCTGATAAATACGGCGCAAGGCACTTCACTTGATACATGGTGTAATCAATCATGCGGCGCCAATTCGACGATGTGTTGCTGGGCAGCATTGAGCTGTTCTGCCTGGCGGCGGAGATCGGCAGCTTCACCGGCGCCGCCCTGGCCGCCGGGGTGACGCCTGCAGCGGTGAGCCGTTCGGTGTCACGGCTGGAGGAGCGTCTCGGGGCCCGGCTGTTTGTCCGCACCACGCGCAGTATTCGTCTGACTGAAGGTGGGCGTGCCTATCACCAGCAGTGCCGCAGTGCGCTGAATCAGATGCTCGAAGCCGAGCGTGAGTTGATGGGCCAGCAGCAGGAACCTACCGGCACCCTGCGCATCAGCCTTCCCACCACCTACGGGCATTACCGCATCCTGCCGCTGTTGCCCGAGTTCCGGCGTCGCTGCCCGCAGGTGAAAGTGGATATCAACCTGAGCAACCGCAACATCGACTTCGTCGACGAAGGCTACGACATGGCTATCCGCGTGCGTGCCCAACCGGATTCCGGGCTGATTGCACGGCAGCTGGAAGATGCCGCGCTGGTCGTGGTGGCAACGCCCGAATACCTGGCGAGTGCCGGCGTACCGCAGCACCTCGACGACTTGGCACGGCACGAATGCATCCAGTTCGAGCTACCCAGCAGTGGCCGGCGCATCTCCTGGCTGTTCACGGACAACGGGGCGCCTTGCGAAATCCTTGGCGAAGGAGCCTACGTTTGCTCGGACGACGTGCTGGGTGGCGTGACGTTGGCCAAGTACGGTGCCGGTCTGTTCCAGACCTACCGCTTCATCGTCGAACGGGAACTGGCGGATGGCTCCTTGGTGGAGGTGCTGCAATCCTACGCAGGCCGCTCCCGGCCCTATACCTTGCTCTATCCCCACGGGCGCCATGTGCCGCTGCGCCTGCGCGCGTTCATCGAATTCCTGATGGAAAAGCGCAAAGGCTGGGGGGCCTGAAAGGTTCCAGCGCCAGCGGTTTTCCTGGGCAGCCGCCGCCGGACCACTATTATTCTATGGAGTGTTCGGGCGGGCCGACTTGCAAAGCCGCCTGTCGCGATTGCGCTCAATCAACCTGGCAACTCAGGAGATACGGCCATGACCTTCAGGCTCAGCTCCACAGCGTTCGCTCACAACGAGGCGATCCCCGCCGTGCATAGCTGCGACGGTCGGAATATTTCACCTCCCCTGAGTTGGACGAAGCCGCCGGTCGGCACCAAGAGCCTGGTGCTGATAGTCGACGACCCGGACGCACCCGATCCCGCAAAGCCGAAAATGACCTGGGTCCACTGGCTGCTGTACAACCTGCCGCCAACCGCGGGCAGCCTGCCTGCGGCGGTGGCTGATGCAGACCTGCCGGTTGGCACCCTGCAGGGGCTCAATGACTGGCAGCGAACGGGCTACGGCGGTCCTTGCCCGCCGGTCGGCAATCACCGCTACTTCCACAAGCTGTATGCCCTGGATAAGGTGCTCGCCGACCTGCGTCACCCAACCAAGGTGATGCTGGAACAGTCGATGAAGGGGCACATCCTGGCCCAGACGGATCTGGTCGGCCGTTACCAGCGACATCATTAGGTGGCGGTCCGGCGTCGCCCGCTTTCAGACACTCCGAAGGGCCGCACGTCGGTCCTGCCTTGTCAGTGAGTGTCCGTGGGCTTCTCGAGCCCACAGGCGCCGCTCACCTCCGATGCCTGTTGCACTTGGGACATGACGCCCTTGGCCGTCAGCACTGGAGTCGATGACATGGGCACTCCGCTGATCGCCACCGACTCGGCGACCCAGGTATTGCAGTTGTTGAAGAGCGAGTAGCGGCCGCGAGCCTGGTAAAAGCGGCTGCTGCCATAAAGGCCCGGGCCTAGCATCTGCACAGCGCCTTCAGGGTTGCGTGCGAAGCTCGCCGCGAGATGGGCCAGCAAGCGTTGATAGCCATCCTGGCTGACCGCCAGCGCGACCACACTGCCGCTCGGGAAGTAGCCGCCTGGTTCGCCTGGCACCTGAACCAGATGCAGTACGCTGCCGCCCGACCAGGACACGGCGCTCAGCGCCTGAGCCACGCCAGCCTGCGGAGCCCGGTAGAAGCCTTCATCGCCCCACCCCAGCTCAATGAAATCGTCGCCGCTGAAGTCCTTGCCAAGTTCAGGCAACTGGCGAATCAAGTCGTGAGTGGCGACCACTATCCCGGTATGCCAGCCGTGATTCACCACATGGAAGGTCCGCGTCAGCTCGCAGCTCTCGGAGGACGATGCCTTGCCCGGTTGCGTGGCGGTGCAGCCGAACAGCAGGAGAAGCAGTGACAGGGCGATCAGCACGGGCACGATTTGCAGGCTCGGTGGGCGAGTCACTCAAACATAAACCACTTCGGCGTCCGCGCAGTTGTCGATCACCTGCTGGAAAGCGAAGCCTACCTGCCGGGCCAACGTCGCCTTTGGTCGACACTTAGCAAATCCGAGTCAGGTTCTAAGCTGGAAGGACATACCCGTCCCCCTCGAAGGCTCCTCACCGATGCTGAAAATCCAGGGTTTATGCAAGAGCTACCCGACGCCCCAAGGGCCGCTGGCAGTGCTACGGGGCATCGACCTCGAACTGGAGAGGGGCCACAGCCTGGCGCTGATGGGTGAGTCCGGCAGCGGCAAGAGCACCTTGCTGCACCTGGTCGCCGGGCTCGATCGATTCGACGCCGGCAGCATCTGCATTGGCGGACGCGAATTGGCCGCGCTTGATGAGCGCCAGTTGGCGGCCTGGCGACGTACGGGGATCGGCCTGGTGTTCCAACAGTTCAACTTGATTCCCAGCCTGCGCATCGAAGACAACCTGGCTTTCCAGGCGCGCCTGGCTGGCCGCGATGATCCGAGCTGGCAGGCTGAACTGGTCCAGCGGCTGGGCCTCGGCGATCTACTCGAGCGCTATCCCGAGCAACTTTCCTGCGGGCAGCAGCAACGGGTGGCCCTGGGACGCGCATTGGCGGCCAGGCCGCCCCTGCTCTTGGCCGACGAACCCACCGGCAGCCTCGACGAGGCCACCAGCGACGAGGTGCTGGGGCTGCTGCTGGAACTGCTCGCCGGCAGTGCGACCAGCCTGCTGATGGTGACCCATAGCCCGCGCATGGCCGCGCACCTGGAACGGCAGGTGACCTTGCACGACGGCCATCTTCTGGAGCGGGGCGAGGCCTGACATGCGGGTGTTCTATTGGACGCTGCGCAGCTTGCTCAGCCATTGGCGCCGGCACCCCGTGCAGTTCTTCAGTGTGCTGACCGGCCTCTGGCTGGCCACCAGCCTGTGGACCGGTGTGCAGGCGCTGAACAGCCAGGCGCGGGAAAGCTACGCCAGGGCGAGTCAGTTGTTCGGAGATGAGCAATATCTGCTTGGCGCTAGCAACGGTGGATTGATTGCCCAGCGCACCTTCATCGAGTTGCGCCAGGCCGGCTGGCCGGTATCGCCGATTCTGCAGAGCCGGCTGCGGTTGCAAGGGCAGGGTGACCAACGCCTGCAACTCATCGGCATCGAACCCCTGACCTTGCCGACCGGTACCGCGCTAGCCGGGCAAGCGCTCGATACGCTGGACCTTGCAGCCTTCCTCGGCCAGCCGGGACGTACCTGGATCGCCGCCGACACCTTGGCGGACCTGGGGCTGGTCGCCGGTGCGCGGCCGCTGAGCGAGTCCGGGCAGGCCTTGCCGCCGCTGGAGGTGCACCCTCAAGTGGCGCCTGGCGTGTTGGTGGTGGACATCGGCGTTGCCCAGCGGCTGCTCGATGCCCCGGAAAAGCTCTCATCGCTGCTGCTGACCGGCGAATTCGTCCGCAGCGCCCCGCGCCTGCCGCCACATCTGGCCGAACACCTCGTACTCACCCGGCGTGACGAGGCCGCCGATCTGGGCAGGCTCACCGAGAGTTTTCATCTCAACCTCACCGCCCTCGGCCTGCTGGCCTTTGTCGTGGGGTTGTTCATCGTGCATGCCGCCGTTGGCTTGGCCCTGGAGCAGCGACGCGCTTTGTTGCGTACGTTGCGTGCCTGTGGAGTGAGCCTGCGCCTGCTGCTCGGCGCCCTGGCGCTGGAGCTCGGTGCACTGGCCTTGCTCGGCGGCCTGGCTGGCGTGCTCAGCGGTTACGGGTTGGCCAGCCTGCTCCTGCCCGATGTGGTGGCCAGTCTGCGGGGACTGTATGGCGCAGAGGTGGCCGGCCAGCTCAGCCTCGGCCCGTATTGGTGGCTGGGCGGGGTGGCCATCAGCCTGCTGGGCGCTTCGCTCGCTGGAGTCAGCAGCCTGGTCCGGGCCGCACGGCTGCCGCTGCTGGCCTTGGCCCAGCCCGAGGCGTGGCATCGTGCCCAGGCCCTCTGGCTGCGTCGCGAGGCCCTGCTGGCCGGGGCGCTCAGCGTGCTGGCAGTGATCGCGCTCGGCGCAGGCGACAGCCTGATCGCCGGGTTAGTCCTGCTCGCCGCCATACTGCTGGCTACTGCCCTGTGTTTACCGTTGTGCCTGAACCTGCTGCTGGAAGCTCTTTTACCGTGCTGCCGTGGGCCGCTGGCGCAATGGTTCATTGCCGACAGCCGGCAGCAACTGCCCGGCCTGACGTTGGCGCTGATGGCCTTGCTGCTGGCGCTGGCGGCGAATATCGGCGTCGGCAGCATGACCGAGGGGTTTCGCAAGACCTTTAGCGGCTGGCTCGACCAGCGCCTGTTCGCTGAGATCTACCTGACCCCTCGCGACGCTGAGCAGGCGGCTGCGATTGGTGACTGGCTGAGCCGTCAGCCGCAGATTCGCGCGGTACTGCCGAGCTGGCGACTCGACCTGCGGTTGGAGGGGTGGCCAGCACAGCTCAGCGGCATACTCGACCACCCGATTTACCGCGACCGCTGGCCATTGCTGAGCGCCAGCCCCGATGCCTGGGACCGGTTGGCCCGGCAGGAGGCCCTGATGCTCAGCGAACAACTGGCGCGCCGCCTCAACCTGCATCTGGGCGAGCGCGTGAGCCTGGCTACCCCCCAGGGTGAATGGGCACTGGAGGTCGCTGGCATTTATGCCGATTACGGCAACCCGAAGGGCCATCTGCTGGTCAATGCGCAGGGCCTGCTGCGTCACTGGCCGGGGCTCGGCCCGCGTAGTTACAGCCTGCACCTGCCAGCCGCGGAGGTGCCTGCGCTGATGCAGGCCTTGCAGATGAAGTTCGGCCTGGACAGAAGCCGGCTCATTGACCAGAGCGAACTCAAGGCGTGGTCGACCCGGGTCTTCGAGCGCACCTTCGCCGCGACCGCCGCCCTGAACAGCCTGACCCTTGGGGTTGCCGGTCTGGCGCTGTTCATCAGTCTGCTGACCCTCGGTCAGGCACGCCTCAACCAACTTGCACCGCTCTGGGCGCTGGGAGTAGGGCGGCGGCAGCTGGCGATGCTCAGCCTCGGCCAGACCCTGCTGCTGGCTCTGCTAACGCTGCTGCTCGCGGTTCCGCTGGGGCTGCTCCTGGCCTGGTGCCTGGTGGCGGTGATCAACGTGCGGGCATTCGGCTGGCGTCTGCCATTGCATATCTTTCCCTGGCAGCTGCTGCAGCTGTCGGGCATGGCCCTGCTCGCCACGCTGCTGGCGGCTGCCTGGCCACTGTGGAAACTCGGCCGCTGCACCCCGGCCGAGTTGTTGAGGACCTTTACCCATGAGCCCTAGCTTGCGTGTGGCGCTATTTACGGGACTGCTGCTGGTTGGCTGCGATGCCGAGCCGCCCTTGGAGGAAGGGTTTGCCGGGCTCGGCAGCGCTGCAGCGCAGTTTGCCCAGGTGACACCGGACAGGGCTTTCAGCTTCCCGGCCGATCACGGCGCGCACCCGGATTACCGCATCGAATGGTGGTACGTGACAGCCAACCTGGAAGATGAGCAAGGCCGCGCCTGGGGCGTGCAATGGACCCTGTTCCGCAACGCCCTGCAGCCCGGCTCCACCGAGCCGGGCTGGAACAACCAGAACCTGTGGATGGGCCATGCTGGGTTGACCGGACCCGATGGCCATCGCTCGGCGGAGCGCTTCGCCCGAGGCGGCGTCGGCCAGGCCGGCGTCGAGACCTCGCCCTTCAAGGCCTGGATCGATGATTGGCGCTTCAGCAGCCAATCGCCGGCCAACGAGGGGTTGAGCGATCTGCAGCTACTCGCCAGCGGCGGCAGCTTCGAGTACCAGTTGTTCCTCGCCAGCCGCAGCCCGCTGGTGTTGCATGGCGAGCAGGGTTTCAGTCGTAAATCCGGGCAGGGGCAGGCCTCCTACTACTACAGCCAGCCCTTCTTCCAGGCACGCGGCACAATTCGGCTGGAGGGCACGACTTACCGGGTCAAGGGCCAGGCCTGGCTGGATCGTGAATGGAGCAGCCAGCCCCTGGCGCCCGACCAACAGGGTTGGGACTGGTTCTCCCTGCATCTGGACAGCGGCGAAAAGCTCATGCTGTTCCAGCTACGCCAGACCGACGGCAAGCACTATCGCGCCGGTACCTGGATCAGCGCAGCCGGCGAGCCGCGCATGCTGGGTAATCAGGACGTCGTCCTGACCCCCTTGCAGCAAAGCCGGGTCGCCGGTCGCCAGCTACCGACCCGATGGTCGCTGCGCGTCCCCAGCGAGGGCTTCGATATCACCAGTACGCCTGTTCAGGAAAATGCATGGATGGATACCCGCTTCCCGTATTGGGAGGGGCCGGTTCGATTCAGCGGCAGCCATCAAGGGGTGGGCTATCTGGAAATGACCGGTTATTGAGACGGGGAATCAGATCCGCCGTACCACGGGATGTTCAGCAGCCACCTCGTCGCGGTCCTCGAGGAACTCGGTAGGCGCGGAGCCATCGGCATTCAGCTGGAAAATGCGCGTTGGTCGGCCTTGGACGTCGAAGAACACCTGGCCGAGACCGGCGGAGTTCCACAGCCGCTCGCCAGCCTTGCTGTGCTCCGGAGTGCGCGGCACCACCTGCATGCGGCGCCGCTTGGTCAGCCAGTTGAGCGGCGAGCGCGGTGCATAGAGCCAGCGGTTCAGGCGGTCGAAGACATCCAGCAGGCGCCGGGGGAATTCGTTCTTCACGCCGCTGCTGGTGATTTGCCAGATCTTCGGGCCCTGCTTGCGATGGCGGATCAACACCTCGTAGACGAAGGAGTAGTGCACGTCACCCGAGAGGACCACGTAGCAACCCGGCGTTCGCGAGTGGCGGAAGATGTTCAGGATCACCTGGGCCGCGCCGCGGTGGGCCATCCAGTTCTCCGCATCCACCAGCAGCGGATGACCGAACCAGCTGAATACCCGTTGCACCGTCTCGATCAGCTTGACCCCGAAGATGGGGGCGGGGGAGACGATGATGGCTGAGGGGTGGTCCAGCAATTCGTGCTGCAGCTCGCTCAGGGCCTCCCAGTCCAGCAGGCCGGAGGGCCGCTTCAGGTTGATTTCGCTGCGCCAGCGCCGGGTACGGGTGTCGAGCACCAGCAGCGCCGGCGTGGTGGGCATTACGTACTGCCAGCGGTTGAAGACCAGCAGTTCGTCGATCAGTTCATCCAGCGCGCGGCTATCGAAGTGGTGGTCGGCTTCGGCAGTGGCGGCCAGCGACTGGGCCTTGTCCAGCACATCGGTGAATGCATCCGGGTTGTTGCCCCAGCCCTGGCAGAGCATGTAGGCCAGCAGGGCGTTGCCGATGATGCGCTTGGAGAAGGGGTGGCCATAGGCGGTCTGCTCCCACTGGGCGGAGAGGTTCCAATCGTCGGTGATGTCGTGGTCGTCGAATATCATGAGCGTCGGCAAGTGCGCGAAGACCCGCGCAGTGCCGGCAAGGCCGGCCCGAAAGGCGTCGATCCGTTCCTGCTCCAGTCGGTAGCGCTCCTCCTCCTTGGTCCCGAGCGATGGCACTTGCGGCTCGATCAGGGTCCAGGGCACCGGCGACCAGACCAGCAGGTACATGGCCAGCACCTCGGCCAGCGTCACCAGGTGGTTGTCGGCGTTGCTGCTGGTGAAGATGGGCTTCCTCGCGCCGCCGAAAAAGCGCTCGCGGAGGGTTTCGTTGCTCTCCAGGGCGGGTAGCAGGTCGGCGCGGTGGTAGTAGCTTGCCGGGTGGCTATAGAGCACCGCGCTGTCGCTCACCACGGCGCCCTCCAGGCGCTCGCCGAATAGCCCCAAACGCGCGATCAACTGGTGGATAGCCCGCAGCATGGGGCCGGCCACATCGTCGGCGTAGACCTGGTCGCCGCTCATCATCAGCAGGGCAGGGCGCTGTTCCGGTGCCGGGCCGGTGGCCAGCAGGTGGTCGGCGCAGAGCAGGCCCTCTGCAGAGGGATAGTGGGGCTTGCGGCAGGATCCGTGGAGCAACTGGTCGATGCGCGAACGCAGGACGAAGCTGGGCTGCCGGGCGGCTCCATAGGTCAGGTGTGGCGCCCACTGGGCGATGCCCTCGTCGCCTAGACGCAGGTCATAGTCGATCTGCTGGTCGCAGGGCAGGGGGGCGTCCAGATGCAGGTCGATCAGGTGCAGGAAGGCGTGCCGGCCCAAGGGAATCACTCGGCAGGCATCACCTTCGAGCCGGTACTCGGTGCTGTGGCCATCGAAGGAAAACCGCAGACTCAGCGCCAGTGCACGGGAGCCCACCAGCCAGAGCACCACGCGCCGGGCTTCGAGCCGGCGCAGCATGGGGCCGGCGAGGACGGAAGGTAGGCTTTCCTGGGCAGACGGCAGAACTGGGGACATCGGGACAATGGACCATGATCGAACGAGCACGACAGGATATCGCGTCTGGCGTCGATACCTGAACCTAACCCAACGGGGGATGCACAACTTTGTAGGAGCGAGCTTGCTCGCGAACGGCGCCTATTTGCGAGTAAGAACTCGGCGTTCCCCTTGTAAGTCGCTGCAGGGAATGCAGCCGCACGGACATCGCGGATTGCATCCGGGCTACGGCCCCCGGCTGGCCCCGCAGAGTTCGCCAAACAAATTTCCGTTCGATGTGCCACGGCGTTGCACAGGAGGGGGCGGAATCGAGCATCATGGACGCAGTCAGGTCGAGGGAGACTTCCATGCGCGTTATGTCATTCGTTGGGCGTTTTGCCACGTTGTCGCTGGGACTGGTGATTGCCGCTACGGCCGTGGCGGCCGAAGAAGCGCAGCTGGTCGAGTCGATAAACGCCTACCGCAGCCAGGTCCAGCGCTGTGCGGGACAGGCCTCCGAGGAACTGCCACCGCTGGCCTCCGATCCGCGTCTGGTCCTGCCTGCCAGTGGTGGCGGTGACCTGCAGGAGGCACTTGGGCGCGCGGCGTATCCGCTGGTCAACGTGCAGGCGATCAGCCTGGCGGGGCCGCGCGATGCGCGGGCGGCCATGAAGGCGCTGCAGGAGAGCTTCTGCCAGGTCGTGCTGGACCCACAGTTCGTCGATATCGGAGTGAGCCGCCAGGGGGAAAGCTGGCGCATCGTGCTAGCGCGTCCGCTGATGGCTGCGGGCCTGGGTGACTGGCAGGCGGAAGGGCAGAAGCTACTCGAACTGATCAACGCCGCACGCGCGCAGTCGCGCCAGTGCGGCGCACAGCCCTTCGCCGTTGCGTCTCCGCTGGCCTGGAACGCCACCCTGGCAACGACGGCCGAGGCCCATACCCGGGCGATGGCCAACGGTAACTTCTTCGGCCACCGGGACCGCGATGGCCGCACCCCAGGCGACCGGGCGGAGCTCGCGGGTTATACCGGGCAGACGATCGGCGAGAACATCGCCGCCGGGCGGGACACCGCTCGCAAGGTGGTCGACGGCTGGCTGGCCAGCCCTGGCCACTGCGCCAACCTGATGAACCCGAAGTTCCTTGAGCTGGGCGCGGCCTATGCGGTCGATCCGAAGAGTGATGCGGGGATCTACTGGACGGCGCTGTTCGGGGCGCCTTAGGCACCTGGACTCGGCGGTCGAGACCAAGCCTGCCTGGCCTGCCCTGCAGGCCCGCTGCGCGGTTCATCGTGAATGAATTCGCTTCCACAGGGCGCCTACCAGCGTCTGTCTCTCTATGGTTACTTGAGCGGATGCTTGGGGCTTCTGTCCTTGGCTATTGACGTGGCAGCGATACTCATCAGCCGCTGGAGCTAGGGACATTCAAGGTGGCTGGCTTCTGGGCGGGATGCTGCATGACGGAGACCGTCACGTATCGCACAAAGCCATTGGATGGTGCGATCCAGCTGGTCGGCCTTGGCCCGTAGCTGGACACGATGGCTGGCTGGCTGGCGTCGCGCGGGGTGGAGCAAGGCGCGGCGCACGGCCCGCAGGCGGTCGCACTATAATCGTTTTGTGTGCATGTCTTCCTGGTGGACGCAGCAAAGCGCATCAGCTATCCGCGGCGCTCGCCCGGAGGGCAGCACAGTAGGTGGCACGGAAGGCACTTCTGATTCTGTAAGAGAGGATCCTGCCATGAAAATGCACTCCTTCCAGCATTACTCGCATGATCTGGGGATGGCTGTTCACGACGCGTGGATTACCGCGAAGGTCAAGTCGACCCTGGCATTTTCCGAACAGACCCGCAGCGAGCATATCAACGTCAAAACCCACGCGGGCATGGTGGCGTTGAGCGGCCGCGTCAAGACGCATAAGCAGTGTGAACAGGCTATAAGCCTGGCCCGCTCGATTCACGGTGTCATCGACATCGATGCCAGCGATCTGCAGACCCATATGGTCCCTCCTGGGAGCTTCCCTGAAGCGCCCAATGCAGAGGAAAGCGTCGAGAATCGGCCGCAATCGTCAGCAAAGTCGGACGATGAATGGCGATGACGATCGAGTGACATTGGCGTACGAGGGTGGGTCGTCGCTCGGATGCACCCTCCCGGATTCCTGGACCGGATAGCCAAACGGTTTGATCGCGGCCCACGAGCGCGCTCAGCCTCAGAACCGCTCACCCGGCGCCAGGTAACGCCATTGGCCGGCAGGGATCTTGCCCATGGGAACGCCGCCGATGCGGATGCGCTTCATGGTGACAACCTGCAGGTTAACGGCGGCGCACAGGGCGGCGACCAAACCTGGCCGGGGATTCTTCAGGGGGAAACGCAGGTTGGTTTCGTTCTGCCAGCTGGCCTTGACCGGCGGCAGCTCCTCCCCCTTGACCTTGATTCCGCGCCTGAGTCGCTCCAGGCCGTTCTCCGCCAGCGTGCCGCTGACTTCAACCACATACTCCTGCTCCAGCTTGGCGACGTCTTCGTTGAGCTTGCGCAGCGTGCGCCAGTCCTGGGTGAGCACCAGCAGGCCGCTGGCCTGTGACTGGAGCGGCAGGGCGGTGGTCAGGCGGGAGAAGTGGCTGTTGAGCGGACGCACCTCAGCGCGGTCTTCTGGCCAGTGGCTCGCCAGCGTCAGCAGCCGCTGGGCCGCCTCGAACGTTAGGCCGGCCGGCTGGTTCAGCAGCAGTGTCATTGGCTCCAGCGGAGTGGGTGTGGCGCCGGGTAGCAAGTTTACCGTCTGGTCCGCCACCTTGAACTGAGGCTGACCCACCACCACGCCATCGACCGTCACCCAGCCGCCCTCGATATACAGCTCTGCCTCGCGGCGCGAACAGCCGGTCAGCTCGATAACACGCTTGGACAAACGGATTGGGTCGGTCATGGGTACAGCCACAAAGTGAGAAAGGCCGCCATGGTAAACCCTTTGCCCGGCCGGCTCCCACAGGAAACAGTGGGTTTCGCGGATGGTTGCCGGAGTTTGGTGGCTTGCAGGTGGACGCTGGAGTGCCCAATGCGCAATTCCCACGCTAAGCGTGGGCATGATCCACTCAGACAGCTCGATGGAGCGCCAACCCGGGCCATTCCCCAGGCATGTTCGGCCTGATTACGCAGGCTCAGGCAAATCTGGAGGGATTTCAGTTGCGGCCTTGCCCTGGAACTCGTCGATGACATCGGCCACGGAGAGCTTGCGACCGAAGTAGCCGAAGCGTTCCTCCTGTCCTTCGGCGCGCAGCAGATCCCGCACCGCCGCATGGGCCGCGACGGGTCGCAGGCGTATCCCGGCCGCATGCAGTTCCCGGTGCAAGGTCTCAAGCATGCGTACGCCGGCCAGGTCGATGAAGGGGGAGGAAGACATGTCGCAGACCACCAGCTTAAGCGTGTCTGGGGTAGAGCGGATTCTCTGCCAGAGCACATCACGCACGTGCTCGACGTTGAAGTACAGCAGCGATGCCTCGACGCGGAACACCAACACGCCCGGTACGGCCAGGTTGTCCGGGTGGCGATCCATGTCGGAATATTTCCGGGTGCCGGGGATCTGGCCGAGAAAGGCCACGCGGGGGTACGCGACGCGCCGTATCAGCAACAGGAGCGACACCACGACCGCCAGAATCACCCCTTTGAGAATGCCCAGCAGCAGCACGGCGGCGAAGGCCACCATCGATACGCTGAATTCGAAGCGACTCACGCGCCACACGTGGAGCAGTTCGCGGATGTTGATCAAGCCTTTGACGGCCACCAGCACGATGGCCGCGAGCACCACGTTGGGCAGGTTGGCCAGCAAACCCGTCAGAAACATCAGGCATACAGCGATGGTGACCGAGGCGAAGACCAATGCCAGCGGCGTCTTGGCACCGGCTTTGTCATTCACCGAGGACTGGGACAGGCCACCGGCCACCGGATAGGCTTGGAACAAGCCCGCCCCCAGATTGGCTGCCCCCAGGCCAAGCAGCTCCTGGCGCGGATCAATCTCCTGGCCATGGGCTTCGGCCAGGGCGCGGGCCGCAGAAACGCTTTCCACGTAGGCCAGCAGCATGCAGGCGAAGGCCAGAGGAATCACCCCGTCCACATCCTTCAGCCGCAGCTCGGGGGGGTGGAAGTCGGGCAAGCCGGTCGGCAGCGCTCCGACGACATTGAAGCCAAGGCTACTCAGCGGCGTCACCGACAAGGCGATGATCGATATCACCACGACGACCAGAGCCACCGGACGGCCCGGCAGAAATCTTTCCCCGAGCAGCAGCACTGTAATGACCGCGATGCCAAACGCCAGCACGGCGAGGTTCGTATCGGGTAGCTGGCCGGCCAGGGCGATGATGCGCTCGAAGAAATGGTCCCCGCCCCCCTGGACCCCAAACAGCTTGGGCAGCTGAGTCATCGCAATGGTCAGCGCTGCGCCAGCCTTGAAGCCAAGCAGAATGGTTTCGCTGATGAAGTTGACCAGGGAACTCAGGCGCAGCAGCCAAGCCAGCGCGCACATGGCGGCAATGACCAGCGCGGTCAGCGCCGCAATATCGGCCCAGCGTCCCGGATCGCCCCCCGCCATGTCCGCGACCGTGACGCCAATGAGCATCGAGATCGCGGATGTAGGGCCGATGGCCAGCTGGCGAGAAGAGCCAAACAGGGCATAAAACAGGCCACCGACCATATAGCAGTAGATGCCGTATTGCGGCGGAAGACCCGCCAGCAGGGCGTAGGCGAGGGATACCGGAATGCCGTAGGCCGCGAGGGTAATACCAGCGATGGCGTCTCTCGGAAGCCATCGAGCCCGGTACGCAGGGAGCCACTGAGCCGGAGGGAAGGCCGCCCGCCAGCCACGAACCGGAGCGCTGGCTGCAAGATTTGTTGCCGCCGCCGATTCTTCAGTCATGGGATCATCGCTTTTCGGCATTGGTCCATCCGGTCTGCATGCAGATCACAACGTCGGCTCCGTCAGGGTCACGACATGGCCGGAGCGGAACTCATCGCCCTGTGCAGCCTAGGTCTTGTCGCTCTGGTTCGCAAAAGCAAGGGAAAGCCTCTCCATTGCCTTTTCTCCACGGCAGCACCAGCCTCTGCCAAGTCAAGCGTGGTACTGAAACCGGGGAGCAGGTCACACAGACCACAGGAAACTGCTCTTCCACTCTTGAAAGTCGTTGCCGGGGATCGGCTTGCTTATGCAGTACCCCTGAGCTTCCTCACACCCCCAGCCGGCAAGTAAATCCATGATGGATCTGGATTCGACTCCTTCGGCCACAACCTCAAGGCCAAGATTGTGAGCAAGGTCAATGGTGGAGCGCACGATCACCGCAGAATCTTCATCACTTTCCATGTTGGTGACAAAGGATTGATCAATCTTGATGTAGTCGACCGGCAATCTTCGAAGATAGGAAAGAGAGGAATAGCCTGTGCCGAAATCATCGATGAACAACTTGAACCCCAAGTCGTGTAATTGCTGCAGTACTTTTTGGGCAACGGGCAAGTCCTCCATGAGGCAGCTCTCCGTCAACTCAAACTGAATCCACGTCGGTTGAGCCCCCCACGTTGTCAGCGATTCCTGGATATGGCCCAGCAGGTTGGGATCACGTAAATCATGAGATGAGAGGTTGACCGCTATCGGAACAGCCTCGCCTGAGTTATGCCATGCGTAGCTTTCACGAAGGGCTGCATTAAGTACCCAATAGGTAACGCGCGTGATGAGTCCGGCATTCTCGGCGAGCTTGATGAACCTGTCTGGATTCACCAAGCCATGCTCTGGGTGTATCCAGCGGATCAAAGCTTCCGCACCACAGACCCTTCCAGAAACTACCTTTAACTTTGGTTGGTAGAGTAAGAGCAGCTCTTCACAATCGATTGCGCGGCGCAGATCCGTCATCAACGTGAGGCGTTGGGTATTTTCGTTGTCCAACGCCCCGGCATAAATGGCGACTCGTTTATTGAGAGGGCCCGCCTGATAATGAGCCACGTTTGCACGACGAAGCAGAGCATCTGGATCGTTGCCGTGACCTGGGAACAACGCAATACCTATGCTGGAGTCCACATCCAGTAGCAGTCCGGATAGCTCCAAGGGCTCGGCAAGCGTATCGAGTATGCGTTTCGCCGCCCGACAAGCTCGGGCCGCATCTGCCTTGGGGAGTAAGACCGCAAAGGATGACTCCGCGATATGGGCGGCCGTCTGCCCCTCCTCAAGCGCCGTGCGCAGCCTGGTTGCGACTTCTTGAAGAAGCCTGTCTCCTTCACGATAGCCAAGGGTTTCGTTGATCTCGCGAAAGGTACCAATCTCGATATGCAGCAGCGGCCTCTGGCGACGTATCGAGGATTTTGAATCGTTGAAGCACCACAACCCTTGCTGCGTCATCTTCTGCGTTAAGCAATGGCGGCGTGTTCATCTATGCACCTTCATCGCTGATGGCATAAACGCGATGGCTGGTTCGATCCCCTACGCCGAAGCAACTGATCGTGCTTGTGCAGCCCTTGGCGAGGGGATTCAAAGCGTGATGGGGCCTCAGTACAGGCTTAAGTGTAGCTTCAGGGGCTTGTTCGTAAGCGCTGCATGAACCCTGGCTCCGGGACAGGCCAGAGAGCTGCCATGCCCCCCAATTATCCTGCTGCTGCCTGACCGCGGTGACCCAGCGGCCATGACCAAACTGCTCGGGTTCGCCGGTGTCGCCCAGGCGCTGAGCACCACGACCTTGAAACGGGACGCTCTGGCGTTGAAGGAAAATCTGCGCAGTGATGTTCTGCCGGTAAAGAACGAGCAGTGCTCCTTTTTGCCGTGGTGGGTATCAGCTGCGCCTCAACCCACCTTTCATCGCAATTAGCCGATCACGAGCGGCGGTCGCCGTAGCAGGCGCGGGCCGTCGCCAAGAGGTAGCCACGCTGTGCCTCGCCAATGCGGAACTTCTACTTCCCCCAGCCAATGCATCACCAAGCAGTCGGGGCGAAGGTCGTCGAAACGCTCGTCTTCCCGGAGGCGCGGAACCACCTGCTGGGTAATCCATTGGCGGATGCAGCGGCTTTCCGGGTGGTAGAAATGGATCAGCGTGGCATGGACGCTGGACTCGCTGATCAACAATTCCTGCTGGTACTCGCCGTGGCCATTGCGCAGCCAGGCCACCTGCAACTGGTCCTCGTCCAGATTGCGTGGCACGCGCTCGCCAGTGGTGGGTGGTTCATCAAACGGCTCAGATCGCTGACGGCAAACCAGGGCTCGTCATCCAGCAGCAGGGCACGCAGCTGGCGTTTGTGGCGGACGAAGAGGGCGGGCATCAGGACTTCGAGGTTTGACTGGTGATCGGAGGAGTGCGGTGATTGGCCTTTATGCCGAAAGCGAGGGGAGACAGGCATTTCCATGACATCTGGTCGCTTCTTAGTGCGTGATTGGAGTGGGAGCTAAGAAAACCACCAGAGACGGGCCGGACGTACTTCCCTTTCGGGTCTTGTATTAGTCAACTACGGACAGAGCAGAGGTTTGTGCAGGCGCGATTATGCCGCGAGCACAAAAAAGCCGCATTGCTATCGGGTGCAGAGGACCGCTCTGGTGAAGGCGTTTCTCAGGCACTGGGGACAGAGGGTTTGGATGAGGCAGGGAAGGAGCAACGCCATTGCCGTGTGGGATTTGGCTGATTGGTCTGCCGGCTATCTCGCTGCCAGCGGGTCAAAGATCAACCCGGTGGTCCCACGGGTCGCTCTTCGCCCGTCGATCCCCCTGCCTGCGATCCTTCTCAAACCGAATGGTCTGGCGGCGATCATCGGACTTGCGCCGATCACCCGCCCCACGGGTATCGATCTGGAATTTGGCTGGACCACGGGGAGACGGAGTCGCTCCGGCCGGCTCGATCGGTTCCAGGCTGAGTGATTCGGGGTTTAGCTCATCGTTTTTTATTGTCATGGCATGACTCCGGTGGGCTGGTCTTGCTGGGCGTTTATCAGTACCCAGAGGGTAGGGCTCCAATCCCGAAATGGCCTGGAGCGACGGTATGAGCGGGCAATTGGGTTTACCGATGGGCAGGTCTCGGTGACAACGCATAACGCTACCCCAAGATTAGAAGAATCGCTGCGTGAGCTACTGCGGTACTTTGGCCAATAGCTACAAGCCGGACCCATGCAGTAGGTCGGTGGTCGAGTTCGTCGCGTCCCGAGCCGCATCCGCAACGGCGGCCTGGGACAGGCGTTGCTGTTCCTTGATGCAGAACAGGACCATATGGAAATCGGCACGCCATTCGGACTCGCAGCGACTGCGTACCGGGCCGCCGTAGCTGGCAATGGCCTCGGCGGCTTCGCGCTGTTCTTCCTGGCAATAGGCACGCATGGCCTCGCCGCTCCACTTCTCCATGCAATACGCCTGAGTAGCCGAATCGCTGGCATGGGCGTTGGACATGAGGCCGGCCGCAACCATTGCGGCAGCGACCATCAGACGTTTTCGATACGGCATGAGTACGCTCGCTCTCCACTTTGGACGTCGGCCCTCCTGGCCAGCGAATGACTAGATGCAGGATTGCTGATGCCACGACCGGAACTGCAGCCAGGCAGGTCTGCCGGCGCGGCAAGGGTGCAGTCTAGTACAGCGCCGCATTCTGCCCAGATCACCTGGCAGCGACCCGACGTGCGGCCTTCGAACTGTTCCACTGCATGTTCTTTAGTGCGGATGAAATCCGGGGATTGGTCGACGCCACCCCGGATTGCGTCAGGCCTTCTCTTCGACCAGCCAGGCCAGCATCGGGGCCGTGCCATAGGCGGTATCGCCGATGAGGCGTTCCGGCGTGAGGTCGAACTGCGCTTCGACGCGCTCCACCATCGTTTTGGTCGACTCGACTTCGGTGGTCCGATGCGCAGGCGTGGCTTCCACATCCAGGATCACGCCGTGCGCGGTGTCGATCAGGTAGTTGGTGGCGTAGGCAAAGTAGGCTGGGCCACCTGGCGCGGCGGACCAGCGCGCCAGCGGATCGGTGAACGACATTTTCTTGGGGAGGGCTTCGGCCCACGCTTCCTCATCCAGCGCTTCGAGGTACTCGCGCACGGCGCGGGTGCTGAGCGCCGGATCGCGCCAGTGGACCTCATCGCCCGCCACCCCACGTTGCCGGCTGGCATCCGCCCTGATGATGCTGGCGTCGACGGCGAAGCCTTCGCCTTTGACCAGACCGGCTGCCATGCAGCGCCGCAGCACTTCATTGAACAACCAGCGAAACAGATCGCTGTCACGGAAACGGCCGTGGCGATTCTTCGAGAAGGTCGAGTGATTGGGCACTTCATCTTCCAATCCCAGCCGGCAGAACCAGCAATAGGCCAGGTTCAGGTGCACCTCTTCGCATAGCCGTCGCTCGGAGCGAATGCCATAGCAGGAGCCGACCACCAGCATGCGCACCATCAATTCCGGGTCAATCGACGGGCGCCTGATGGGGCTATAGAAGTCGGCCAGGTGGGCGCGCAGATCACTGAGATCCAGGCACTGGTCGATGCTGCGCAGGAGGTGTTGGGGCGGGATGTGCTCGTCCAGATTGAACGAGTAGAACAGGCGCTGCTTGTCCCCCCGGTAACTGTCCCATCCTGCTGTTCGCCCCCGCGCTCGCTGACAGAGCAATTTTGCCGGCGGCATGGGGAGGCCGCTACTTTTTCAGCAGAATCGGCCAAAAGCAGACGCTGGCGTGCACGCGCTAAAGAACGGTTGCTATTGGTACATACATGGAAGTGGGGTAGAACACACCCCAAAGCACGAGTAGCGAGCTCACCAGCATGATCCAAGACGGTAATTTTGTGCCCTCAGATGATCCTGGAGCCAAGAGTAGACGCGATACGGTACACCGCTGTAATGCGCTGCCGTGACCCCATGCGTGCCAGCTTGCTTAAGCTCTCTGTGTGTCCTGTGCTCGGTCCGAACTCGAGACCTCAGGACGTCGTAATGTCATTTTCTGCTTCGAGGGCAAGGCCGGATACTGCTATCTGCTTGTATCTGCTTGTATCTGCTTGTATCTGCTTGCTGCCCATCCCCCTATCAACCCGCTGCAGTGAGATCCGCAGTGGGTGATTCACAATTCCTGGAGACTGCCCTTTATGAGACAAAGCTTGCCGCCGCTCAATTGGTTGCGGGCGTTCGAATCTGCGGCTCGCCACCTCAACTTTACCCATGCCGCAGATGAGCTGAACCTGACACAGGCAGCCGTGAGCCAGCAGGTCAAGGGGTTGGAGATGAGACTGGGCGCTGCGCTATTCAAGCGCCTTCCCAGAGGACTGGAGCTCAGCGAAGCCGGTCAGGCCTATCTGCCGGCTGTTCACGAAGCCATTGAGCGCTTGAGCGCTGCCACCGATGAGATATTTGGCCAGGGGCACCGCAAGGTGCTGACCGTGCGCGTCAATCTGGTTTTCTTCATCCACTGGCTGGCGATGCGCCTGCCCGAGTTTCGCAGGCTGCACCCCGATATCAACCTGCACATCACCAGCAATATCTGGGTCGGCGACACCGACGTCGAGGCCGACCTGGAGATCCGACACGGCCAAGGCAAATGGGCTGGCCTGAAAGCGGATCGACTGACCTGGGACTGTCTGGTGCCGGTGTGTTCACCATCCTTGGCGACCGAACAGAAGCCACTCAACACGCCTGGGGATCTTGCGCGTCATCAATTGCTGCATGTTCTGGGGTATGAAGAAGGTTGGGGCTACTGGTTGAAAAAGGCCGGGGCAGATCGAGTGGATTCATCCCAGGGGCTGCAGTTCGATACATTGATCTCGGCCTTGAGAATGGCCGAGCTGGGCCAGGGTGTGGCCTTGGCGCGCTCGTCTTTGGTCGAGCATATGCTCGACCAAGGCGCCCTGATCGCGCCCTTCGAGCAGCGTTTCACCACCCAAGAAGCCTTCTACCTGGTGTATTCCCCCCTTGCTATGGCCAATCCCCAGGCCGTTGCATTCATTGCTTGGCTGGTATCGCAGGCTCAGGCCGTGCACCTCGAAAACTGAGCCTCACCGCTCGCCCCAAGGCCCGCGCCAGCCAGGCCTGCACATCTCCCAGTCCTTCCCGCTCAATAGTCGGCTCCTGCCTCAGGAGCCGGCTTTAACGCCTGTGAGCCGGACGCCAGAGCCTGGTCACCCATAAGCACCCTTATCCATCCATAAAAAAAATCGTGTCATAGGGTTTTTTTTTATTGCTTTTCGCCTTTCTCCATTTTTCCCAAAGTACGACCCCAAGGCGTCGCCAGCTCTTCCGGTAAAGCAGGGGCTTGGCGTGTCGACGATCACTCACAACAACAAAAGCCCGCACTGCAGCGGGCTTTGCAAGCGATGGTGAATCATGGGACAGCTCAGCCAACTCCCCCTCAATGGCGTCAAGGTCATCGACTTCGGTCAGTACATCGCCGGGCCCGCCGTGGCCATGATCCTTGCGGATCTCGGTGCCACGGTCATCCATATCGACCCCCCCAGCGGGCCAATGTGGGATAGCCCGGCCAACGCCGTACTCAACCGCAACAAGTACTGCCTGCAGCTTGATCTTAAGTCTGTCCAAGGTCTGCAAGACGCCAAGGCGCTGATCGCCAGCGCCGACATCCTGATCGAAAACTTCCGCCCGGGCGTCATGAAGCGACTGGGTCTGGATTTCACCGAGTTGCGCCGCCAGCGCCCCGAACTGATCACGCTGTCCATCCCGGGCTTCGCCAGCAACGACGAGTTGCGCCGCGACTGGCGTGCCTTTGAGTCGATCATCGCGTCGGCATCCGGGGTGTTCACCGACATGGGGCAGAATCGTGTGCTGATGGGGATCAACCCGAGCTTCTCGCCGCTGCCGCTGGCCTCGTCCTACGGCACCATGCTGGCCGTCTCGTCCGTGGTGCTGGCCCTGCAAGCTCGCCAGCGCAGCGGCCAGGGCGATGAAATCGAAGTGCCTCTGGCTTCTGCCGTGATGGAGGGGCTGTCGTACAACTCGATCAAGATCGATGGCTATCCGCTGCGCTACAAGACGCTGCGCGAGAAGGAAATCGAACGCCGCCGCGCCGAGAACCTGCCCATGAACCTCAGCTACGAGGATCTGCAGGAATACCTCGACCCGTTCTACCGCACCTATGAATGCGCCGATGGCCGCAAATTCTATGCGGTGTGCCCGTCGCACCGTTCCCACGCCAAGCGTTGTCTCCAGGCCATGGGGCTGTATGAGGAAATGCTCGCCGCCGGCCTGCCCAAGGTCGAAAACCCTTATCTGCCGATGGAGCAGTGGGAGGGCGATGCCTCGCTTGGTGTCTATCCGCTGCCAGCGCACTGGGCCCAGCGTATCTCGACGCGCATGAAAGAAGTATTCCGCACCAAGACCGCAGCAGAATGGGAGAAGATCTTCGGTGAAGGCCAGTTCCCGGGAGCCCCGCATCGCTCCACTCAAGAATGGCTGCATGATGAGCATGCCAACACCGCCGGCCTGGTGGTCGAGGTCGATGATCCGCAATACGGCAGGATGAAGCAGCCGGGTGCGATCAGCTGGCTGGAAGACAGCGCCGCCATGATGCTGGCCCCCAGCCCGCGCCGCACCGTCAGTGTCAAAGAAGCCCTTGCCACCCTGGCCGAGTGTGTGTCACCCCCCCTGCCTGCTCCCGCCGAAAAGGCCGTTGGCTGGCTGGACGGGTTGCGTGTCCTCGACCTGACCAACGTCATTGCTGGCCCGCACTCGGCTTCGTTCCTGGGCCGCTTCGGCGCTGAGGTGATCAAGCTCGACCCGGCAACCCCCAATTACGATCCGTGGAATACCGTGGTATTCGGCATGTCCTCGGCGCGTGGCAAGCAAAGCATTCTGGTCGACCTGAACCAGGCCGATGGCCGTGAGGTGTTCAACACCCTGGTGCGTTCGGTGGACGTCATCGTGATGAACGCACCTGATCGGCAATTGGCGCCCTTGGGCCTCGATGAAGCCAGCCTGCAGGCCGTGAATCCCGGGGTGATCTTCTGCCAGCTGGACTGCTTTGGCGGTCCGCGTCGCGGCCCGCGTACCGATTATCTGGGCTATGACGACCTGATTCAGGCCACTACCGGCATCATGCTGCGTTTCGGTGGTGGTATGGAAACTCCGGAAGAGCACGCCCACGTCGGCACCATCGACGTCATGTGTGGCTTCGCCGCCGCCCTGGGCGTCGCCGCCGCGCTTTACCGCAAGGCGGCAACCGGTCATGTCAGCCGGGCGCGCACCTCCCTGGCGTCGCTGGGCAACCTGGTACAGATTCCCTTCTGTTTCGACTATGCAGGCCGTGGCCCCTTCAATGAGCCCTCCGGCCGTGATGCGGTGGGGTACAGCGATCTGTCGCGTTTCTACCGTACTGCCGACCACTGGCTGTACCTGGACAGCAGTGAGCAGGAACTGGCGCGTCTGGAGCGCGTGGCCGGCCTGGCCGGAATCAGCGCCGCCACCGACCGGGCGGCCTTCCTCAGCCAGGCGTTGGTCTCGGAAACGGCTTCCACCTGGCAGCAGCGCCTGCACGCTGCCGATATCGCCGCGGTGGCGCCGGACAACCTCGACAGCCTGCGCCAACGCTACAGCCGCCCTGCTGACGGTCGCCCTGGCACGGACAACGGCAGCTATTCGTTCAGCGTCTATGCCGATCACCCGAGCGGTCATTGCGTCACGCAGTTGGATCCCTACGCGATCCGTCCGCGCTGTGCGCCCATTCGTGCCCTGCCGCCGGCTGAGAAGTTCGGTGCATCGACCCGCCGCGTGCTGCAGGAATTCGGCTACAGCCAAGCCCAGATTGACGCGCTGATCGAGCGCAACTGCATCAGCGAAAGCTGGAGTGAGGAGTATCTGCCGAGCTAACCGCCCGGTGCCAGTTGTCGCCCTGGCAGGCCGCTGCCCAGCAGGCCGGGGCGATTTCCCCTGAAACGACCTTATGAGAAGCATCATGAATAACAAATACAAAAAAGCTATGCCCGATGTTCATCGCCCTCTCTTCGACCGGCAGCGCTTTCGCGCTGAGTGATACGACGGATAACCCACAAGCTGTTTCCGCGGATTACGGCTGCGGCGGCTATTCAAAGTCAGCCGCTGTTGCCACCCCATAAGAGGATATTTAGCGATGAGCAACATCAACCACGGCTCTGCCCTAGACGGGCGAGTATTCTGGCCCTCAATAGCCGTCATTCTTGGTGTCACCATTCCCCTGGCCCTGTTTCCTGAGTCCGGAAATTTGATCATCAAGCAGTTGTTCGGCTTCGCCACCGGCAATTTCGGTTGGCTCTATCTGATCGCTGGCCTTGGCACGGTGGTGTTTCTGCTGTGGCTCGCCCTGGGTCGCTATGGGCACGTTCGTCTCGGGCGTGCCGAAGATCTCCCTGAGTTTTCCTACTTCAGTTGGGTCGCCATGATTTTCTGTGGCGGCATCGGTATTGCCATCGCCAACTGGGCGTGGGTCGAGCCGATTTACTACTTCGATGGCCCGCCCCGCGGCCTCGCCAGTCACAGCAAGGAGGCTGCCGAGTGGGCGCTCGCCTACGGGCAGTTCCACTGGGGTCTCACGCCCTGGGCCTTCTACTGCTTGCCGGCAATTCCGATTGCCTATTCCATGTACGTTCGTCGTCAGCCAGGTGTTCGTCTCTCGGTTGCCGCGCGCGGGATCTTGGGCGACAAGGCCAACGGTTGGCTGGGGATTCTGCTGGATACCGTTGTGGTGTTTGGCATCGTTGGAGGCGTCGGTACCTCGCTGGGGTTGGCTGTACCACTGGTGTCGACAATGGCTTCGAATGTGCTCGGCCTGCAGCCGTCGTTCGGTTTCGACATGGTGATCCTGTGCCTGTGGACCGGCCTGTTCGGCTTGAGCGTATGGTTCGGCTTGAGCAAAGGCATCAAGATCCTCAGCGACATCAACGTCTATCTGGCGGTGCTGCTGTTGCTCTTCGTTCTGGCCATCGGCCCAACCCTGATCATTATCAACGGTTGGTCCAACAGCTTCGGCCTGATGGTCAACAACTTCGTGCAGATGAGCCTGTGGACTGATCCTATCGCCAAGGGCAGCTTTCCGCAGGACTGGACCATCTTCTACTGGGCCTGGTGGATCGCCTATGCACCGATGATGGGCCTGTTCGTCGCGCGCATTTCCCGTGGTCGAACCATCCGGGAGCTGGTGTTCGCCGAGCTGATCTGGGGCAGCCTGGGATGCTGGGTATTCTTTGCGGTGTGGGGCGGCTACGCCTTGGATCTTCAGCTTTCGGGGGCCCTGGACGTCAGCGCCATTCTGAATCAGCAAGGCATCCCGGCGACGGTGCTCGCGATCCTGCAAACCATGCCGATGGCTAATTTGGTCATCGTGGTCTTCATCTTGTTGTGCTTCGTCTTCCTGGCCACGACCCTGGACTCGGCCGCCTACGTCCTGGCTTCGGTCACTTCGCGCGAGCTGTCCGGTTATGAGGAGCCTCGTCGTTGGATTCGCATCACCTGGGCTCTGCTACTGGCGGTCGTTGGCATCGGTCTGATCAAGGTCGGTGGGCTCAAGGCAGTGCAGACTTCCACGATCATCGTGGCCCTGCCATTGATTCCGGTGCTGGGCATCCTTGCTTGGTCGCTACTGCGCATGCTCGAGCAGGACTTTGGCAAGCGCCTGAGTTCGCCGACGCTTACCGTCGATAGTGTGGCTTCTTCTAGCCAGAGCGCAGCAGCTGCTGAGGGGTCGCACTATGCCTACGGCGCAGCCCCTAGTCCTGCGGCGCCACTGAGTTCAAACCAGTAGGGTAACTGCCGGGCATCGTCACTACCCGGACTGCGCCAAACATTTCTTCGACAACGCATGGGATGGCCTCGCCAGTTCCCCGAGGTCTTCTCATGCCAAAACAACCTGGAGTGCACATGACCAATCAAGTGATACTGCCCCGCATCATGCAGTTAGGTGCCGGTGCCAGCGAGGCTATCCCCAACGTTCTGGGCAGTCTTGGCTGTTCACGGCCGCTGCTGATCACCGACAAGATGATGGTTCAACTCGGTTACGCAGCGCGTATTCAGGATACTCTGGCCGCCAGCGGGCTCAGGGCTGACATTTTTGCCGACACCGTCCCCGAACCCACGGTCGATTCGATTCGGGCCGGGGTGGAGAAGGCGCGCGCTGGCGATTACGACAGCATCATCGCATTGGGTGGAGGTAGCCCAATCGACAGCGCCAAGGCCATCGGCATCCTGGCCAAACTGGGCGGCGAAATGCGCGACTACAAGTTTCCGCGCAACGTCACCGAGACCGGCCTGCCGATCATCGCGGTGCCGACCACGGCTGGAACCGGCTCGGAGGTGACCCGGTTCACCATCATCACCGACGAGCAGAACGACGAGAAAATGCTCTGCGTCGGCATTGGTTTTATGCCCGTCGCCGCGCTGGTCGACTACAGCCTGACGCTTAGTCTGCCGCCGCGTGTCACCGCAGATACAGGCCTCGATGCCCTGACTCACGCCATCGAGGCTTACGTGAGCCAGAAGGCCAACCTCTATAGCGACAGCCAGGCCCTAGCGGCTATGCGCCTGATCGGTCCGAACCTGCGCCGCGCCTACCATGACGGCTCCGACAAGGCCGCCCGCGAGGCCATGATGCTGGGCTCGACCCTCGCAGGAGTCGCCTTTTCCAGCGCCTCGGTGGCACTGGTGCATGGCATGAGCCGGCCGATCGGCGCCTTCTTCCATGTGCCCCATGGCCTGTCCAACGCCATGCTGCTGCCCAGCGTGACAGCTTTTTCCATCCCCGCCGCTGCAGATCGCTACGCCGACTGTGCGCGGGCCATGGGGGTCGCCACTGGGCAGGACAGCGCCGAGCAGGCCAACGCCAAGCTGCTCGCTGAACTACAGGCGCTCAATGACGAGCTGCAGGTTCCGACACCGGCGCAGTTCGGCATCGACCGCGAGCGCTTTTTCCAACTGATGCCGACCATGGCTCAGCAGGCGCTGGCATCCGGCTCGCCGGGCAACAACCCGCGCGTGCCCACGGTTGAGCAAATGATCGAGCTCTACCGCAGCCTCTGGTAGGCCCCATTTCCCAACGTTCAGGCAGCGGCTCTGCGCCCTGTCGCTCACATCTGAGGAGTTACCCCATGAACACAGTAGGACACCTGATCAACGGCCAGATCGTCAACGACGCCGCCCGTCTGCAGGACGTTTACAACCCCTCCACCGGCGAAGTCAGCAAGCAAGTGGCACTGGCCTCCAAGACCACTGTCGAGCAGGCCATCGCCGCCGCCGAAGCGGCCTTCCCGGAATGGCGCAACACTCCGCCGATCAAGCGCGCGCGGATCATGTTCCGCTTCAAGGAGCTGCTAGAGCAGAACGCCGAGCGCATCGCCCAGATGATCGGTGAGGAGCACGGCAAGATCGCCCATGACGCGCTGGGCGAGCTGCAGCGCGGCATCGAGAACGTCGAGTACGCCTGTGGTGCCCCGGAGCTGCTCAAGGGCGAGCACAGCAAGAACGTCGGCCCGAACATCGACTCCTGGAGCGAGTTCCAGCCGTTGGGCGTGGTGGCCGGCATTACCCCGTTCAACTTCCCGGCGATGGTGCCGCTGTGGATGTTCCCGATGGCCATCGTCTGTGGCAACTGCTTCGTGCTCAAGCCGTCCGAGCGCGACCCCAGCTCGACCCTGTTCATCGCCCAGCTGCTGCAGGAAGCCGGTCTGCCCGATGGGGTGATGAACGTGGTCAACGGAGACAAGGAAGCGGTCGACACCCTGCTCGGCGACTCGCGCGTGCAGGCCATCAGCTTCGTGGGTTCGACGCCGATCGCCGAGTACATCTACAAAACCGCCAACGCCAACGGCAAGCGCTGCCAAGCCCTGGGCGGAGCGAAGAACCATGCCATCGTGATGCCCGATGCCGACATGGACAACGCAGTCAATCAACTGCTGGGTGCTGCCTTCGGCTCCTCCGGCGAGCGCTGCATGGCGCTGTCCGTGGCCGTCGCCGTGGGTGATGCGGCCGCCGACGCACTGATCGAGAAAATGCAGGCCGCCATGCAGTCGCTGAAAGTCGGCGCCTACTCGGACAAGAGCAACGACTTCGGCCCGGTGATTACCAAGGCCCATCAGCAGAAAGTGGTCGGCTACATCGACAGCGCCGAGGCGCAGGGCGCGACGATCGTGGTCGATGGCCGCAACCCACAGGTGGCGGGGCACGAGAACGGTTTCTTCGTTGGCGGTACGCTGATTGATCGGGTGAGCCCCGACATGCTCAGCTACAAGGAAGAGATCTTCGGCCCGGTGCTGCAGGTAGTACGAGTCGATAGCATGCAGGCCGCGATGGACCTGATCGATGCTCACGAATACGGTAACGGTACTTGTATCTTTACTCGTGATGGCGAGGCAGCGCGCTACTTTTCCGACAACATCAAGGTAGGCATGGTCGGTATCAACGTGCCCCTACCGGTGCCGGTGGCCTACCACAGCTTTGGCGGCTGGAAGCGTTCACTTTTCGGTGACCTGCACGCCTATGGCCCGGACGCCGTTCGCTTCTACACGAAGCGCAAGACCGTCACACAGCGCTGGCCGTCGGCAGGGGTGCGCGAGAGCGTCTCGTTCTCTATGCCCACGATGAAGTGATCCTGCCCCCTGCATATCCACAATAGTGCTGCTCCCCGGATAACGGGGGCAGCACTCAAAATGCTGATCAGTTAGGGAAACCTGACGAAGGCCAGAATCAATGAAGATTAAATCCAAGCTGCAGGTGAGCTTTCTGGTTGCCACGCTGATTCCAGTATTGGTGGTGGCGCTGCTGACTACTCGCAATGTTACGCAGCAGGCCAGAGAAAACTTTCTGGTATTCAGCAGTCTGGACATGAAACTGGTTAACAGCAGTTTCACCACCTTTTTTGATTCGGTGGGCTACACCGTTTCGGCCTTGGCAGAATACCCCGCAGTAAAAGATGCCAAGAGCGGTGCGCTGAGTACTTATTTTGGTGAGGCGCGCAAGCCTGGCCAGGTCGCCACGTCCAATGGCGGGCGTGAGAGGCAGATTTTCGATTACTTTTTCAGTATCGGTAAGAGCAACCCTACGCTTGGCTACGTCTACATAGGCGATACCCTTGGTGGCCATGTGGAGTGGCCGGGTACCGGCGATTACGGCGATTGGGATCCGCGCAAGCGCGAGTGGTACCGCATTGGCCATGACGCCAACTTCACCCTGGCCCGCCGCGACGGCTATTACTGGGAACCGGATGACGCGGTTTATGTCGCGGTGCTCAGGGGCTTCAAGGATAACGCTGGGGAGTTTTCCGGGGTCGTGGCGGCGGATGTGTCGCTCAAGGCGCTGACGGATATGGCGCAGAAGGTGCGCTTCGGCGAAACCGGTTTTCGGATCCACCGTCTTGCGCTCGCAGCGAGAGGCGAGGTACTCCGGTGTCTTGGCAATGCGTCGCGCTACGTCGCGAGCAACCTCATGGATGCTGCGAACGGTCTTGCGGTTCGGCGTGTTGGGGCAGCACTTGGCTTTCAGCGGGCAGGTGGCGCAGTCAGCTTGGCTGGAGCGGTAGATGATGGTGTTGGCCTTGGTCACCCGCGATCGTTGCCGGGTGAAGGCGCGCCATTCACTGCGTAGCGGTTTGCCGGTTGGGCAGCGGTATTCATTGGCTGCCTGACTCCAGTGAAAGTCGTGGCTGGAGAAACTGTCGTCCTTGCGCTCGGTCTTGTCCCACACCGGCACATGCGGCTCGATGGCCTTCTCTTCGACCAGCCAGGCCAGCATCGGGGCCGTGCCATAGGCGGTATCGCCGATGAGGCGTTCCGGCGTGAGGTCGAACTGCGCTTCGACGCGCTCCACCATCGTTTTGGTCGACTCGACTTCGGCGGTCCGATGCGCCGGCGTGGCTTCCACATCCAGGATCACGCCGTGCGCGGTGTCGATCAGGTAGTTGGTGGCGTAGACAAAGTAGGCTGGGCCACCTGGCGCGGCGGTCCAACGCGCCAGCGGATCGGTGAACGACATCTTCTTGGGGAGGGCTTCGGCCCACGCTTCCTCATCCAGCGCTTCGAGGTACTCGCGCACGGGGCGGCTGCTGAGCGCCGGATCGCGCCAGTCGACTTCATCGCCCGCCACCCCACGTTGCCGGCTGGCATCCGCCTTGATGATGCTGGCGTCGACGGCGAAGCCTGAGCCCTTGATCCAGGCACTGGTCGATGCTGCGCAGGAGGTGTTGGGGCGGGACGTGCTCGTCCAGATTGAACGAGTAGAACAGGCGAGCCTGTCCTCCCGGTAACCGTCCCATCATGCTGCCTGCCCCCATGCTCGCTGAGCGCGTGATTTTGCCGGCGGCATGGGGCGGCCGCTACTTTTTCAGCAGAATCGGCCAAAAGGGGACATTAGGGTAGGAAAAATAGATCTGTCCCCTTTTCGACCGCTTTTCGACCGGCCCATTAGCGACGGCTTCGGCCGCTTTCGGGTGGCCTTTTTGCATTAGCGGGTAATACTTTTCTGCACAGGTGGGCGTGTTGCGGGTGGCGCGCGGAGGTGTGAGGTGAACAAGCTATCAATTGTGGGTGCCGGTATGGTGGGTGAGGCGGCGGCTCAGATCATCGCCCGGGAAGAGTTCTGTCGTGAGTTGGTGTTGATCGATGTGCAGGGTGAGTTGGCAAAGGGCAAGGCGCTGGACGTCTGGCAGGCGGCTGTTGAGTCAGGTTCTGATACCCGGGTTTACGGCGGGTCCAATGCCGAAATGCTGCAGGATTCTGACCTAGTGGTGATTACGGCGGGTGTGCCCCGCAAGCCTGGTCAGTCGCGCCAGGATGTATTGAGTATCAATCTGCCAATTCTCGATAGCATCATGCTGGATATTAATCGTCATGCTCCGGCAGCGACGGTGTTGGTGGTGTCGAACCCGGTCGACGTGCTGACCTATCGGGCTTGGAGTCTCAGTGGGCTGGGACGCGACAGGGTGTTCGGGCAGGCGGGGGTGCTGGATACAGCGCGCATGAAGTGTTTCATTGCCGAGGAGACAGGGTTTTCTGCTCGGGATATCACGGCGCTGGTGCTGGGAGGGCATGGCGATAGCATGGTGCCGCTGATGCGATACTGTGCGGTCGGTTCGGTGCCGCTGTCTCACTTCCTGTCCAGTCAGCAGCTAGAGCGGATTGTGGAGCGCACGCGTCAGGGTGGCGGCGAGATTCTGGGTTTGAAGAAGCTGGGGAGCGCCTGTGATGCGCCGGGCGTGGCAATTGCACAGATGGTGGATGCTATCGCCAATGGGCGAAACCGCATTTTGCCGACGGTCGCGATTCTCGAGGGCGAGTACGGGCGAACAGGTATTGCCATGGGTGTCCCCTGTGTGCTGGCAGCGGAGGGGCTTGTGCGGGTGATCGAGTTACCTCTGGATGCGCAGGAGCAGGCGATGTTCGACCACTCTGCAGATCAGGTGGTGCGTGATATTGCTGAAATGAATGCTTTGTGAGCAGGGGTATATGAGAAAAGGGGACACCCATTAGCCGGCCTCCCCACCTCATGGAGGTGGGGAGGCCGGCTAGATGATTCTCAGATTTATCTCCTTTGCTCTAATCCTGCCCAACCGGCAAACCGCTACGCAGTGAATGGCGCGCCTTCACCCGGCAACGATCGCGGGTGACCAAGGCCAACACCATCATCTACCGCTCCAGCCAAACCGACTGCGCCACCTGCCCGCTGAAAGCCAAGTGCTGCCCCAACACGCCGAACCGCAAGACCGTTCACAGCATCCATGAGGTTGCTCGCGACGTAGCGCGACGCATCGCCAAGACACCGGAGTACCTCGCCTCTCGCTGCGAGCGCAAGAAGGTGGGGATGCTCTTCGCCCTCCTCAAACGGATCATGAAACTCGACCGTTTACGACTGCGTGGCCTGACCGGTGCGACTGACGAATTCACCTTGGCCGCGACGGTGCAGAACCTGCGACGCATGGCCAAGCTCATGTCTCACGGGCCGCCGCTCACGGGATAGGTACGCCTGCCGCGAGCAGAAACCCTCGGATTAACCCGCAAAACTGAGCAAGAACGCTCAGACAAATGCCGAAAGGCAATTCGGAGTGGCTTGCAGCCACTTCCAAAGCTGTCACCCCTGGCCGGCTGGCTACTGCAAAACCGCCTTTTTCAACAGAATCAACCCGAAGCTGCCGGTGGCGGTAGGCAACCATTGGTCAAATCGGAATGATTTCTCCAGTAGTGCCGGCGTCTTTCTAAGGCAGGAAGGTCTCTAGCGATTCCGGGGCTATTCAAGGGGAGACGAACCGCTGATCGCAGGGGTCGTTAATAGCTACGAGGTGTTCGGCTTCGGGCCGAAGTGCTCTCAATCGTCAACTGATAATTGCGGGGATAAATCAGGAGGCGATCGTGAAGCTTGAAAAGCGAAGTATTGAGTTTGTCCCTCACTCTGAGCGCTATGGCGCACCCAGACGGTTGTTCACTATCTGGTTCAGCTCGAATTTCCAAGTGACTGCTCTGGTCGTCGGCACGTTAGGTATCGCCTCAGGGTTGAGCTTCGCCTGGACATTGCTCGGCCTGCTGATCGGCAATCTCGTCGGCACCATATTCATGGCCGCACACTCCGCCCAAGGCCCACATTTGGGCGTCCCACAGATGATTCAGAGCCGCGCACAATTTGGTGTCTACGGCGCTGCGATTCCCTTACTGGTGATGGTCACGGCGGCGGTGCTATTCCTGGCCGCCAGTGGCGTCCTGATGCGCGATGCCTTGAAGGCACTGGTGCCCATCGGCGATGACCAGGCCATCGTGGCGGTGGGCATTCTGACCTTCATTATCGGTTTCGTAGGCTATGAGCTGATCCACCGTCTAGGGGCGTGGATGAGCCTGATGTCAACTCTGGTATTTGCCAGTGCGCTGGCTTTGATCCTGCTGCACCCCAGCGACGCGATATCGACCACGGTAGCAGGCGAGGGCTTTTCGCTGACGGCCTTTAACCTGGTCGTCGCGCAGGCGGCTTCCTGGACGTTAGGTTACGGCCCCTACGTGGCGGATTACTCGCGTTACCTTCCGGCCAATGTCAGCACACGCGCCACGTTCTGGACAACATACTGCGGCTGCGCGCTAGGCTCTTTCGCCATGATGGCCTTGGGCGCTCTAGTGGCCGTTGCGATCCCGGCAGCGCTTGGGCATGACCCTGCAACCGCAATCGCCATGCTGTTCGGCCCCTGGGCACCATTGGCGTTGGGTGTGATTGCGCTCGGGGTGATCCAGTACAACGTGCTCTGCCTGTACAGCGCCTACATGTCTTCGGTGACGATCTTCGGAGCCTTTGGTGGGCTGCGATACGTCACAGCTACTGCAAAAGCGTTGGTGATGGCAGTGCTGACCGTAGCTGCAACCCTGATCGCCATCGCCACCCAGTATCGTTTTGACACCTTCTTTGCAGACATTTTGATTGGACAGCTCTATCTGCTGATCCCCTGGAGTGCGATCAACCTGGCCGACTACTACTGGGTGTGTCGCGGTCACTATGAGGTGGGCGAGCTGTACGATCCCAAAGGTCGATACGGGCGCTTCAATCGACGCACGCTAATGGTGTATGCCGTCTCGATCATCGGCACGATCCCGTTCATGAAGCTTTCGTTCTACAACGGCTTTGTAGCGAACTGGCTAGGGGCCGACATTAGTTGGGCTGTGGGCCTGGTACTCGCAGGGGCGCTGTACTGCATAGTGAACAGCCAGCCCTCAATCAAGCAACATCAATCCCAATCTCCTGTTCCTGACTGATTCCTTGGTGACATGGGCGATACGGAGATGATGAAGTCGATAGCAGCTTGTCCATGGTCTGTTTCTGGCCAAGACCCTGTAAAAACGCAGCAAGCGATGGCAATCAACTGCTGAGTGATTTTCTTAGTCCCAGGAGGCCGTGAGAGGCTCAATCAGGCGCAATCGTCATGGGCACCTCCGGCTTCGGCGCGCCTGCCGGAGGGCGGCAAGAGTCGTAAGCCATCAAGGCACCGCTGCCCAACACATTCAACATGCGCTTGGGATTGTAGGCGAGCACATGCAGGCTCATCTCAGTACTCACCCGGTCGAGTGTTCTGGTGAGGAAGTGGGTGGCGCCCATCCAGGACTTCCGCGTGCCGAACGGGTGCTCGACCGTTTGGCGGCGGATCCGCATCATCTCGGGCGCTTGATCCAGGCGACTCTGCATCGCCTCGAGCACTGCCTCATGCTCCCAGCGGCTCACTCGCCGCTCTGAGCTAGGCGTACAGTGTTCTTTCAAGGCACAACCTTGGCAGTGTGAACTCCAGTAGCGGTGCGGCTTCAGCCCTTTCTCGACGCTAGAGAAACGCCAGATCAGGCTTTGCCCTGCCGGGCATCGGGACTCGTTCCTTGCTGCGTCATAGATGAAATCGCCTTTGCCAAATCGGTGCGCGGCTGTTGCTCCCGAGGTCAGCGCCTTGGGCACAAAAACGGTGATTCCAGCCTCATGACAAGCGAGTATTTCCTCGCCTTTGAAGTACCCCTCTATCTGCGACCGACGATAGATCCTCGACACCCATGACCGCCACGTAGTCATCCAGGCTCTCGGGAAGCAGCGCGCTTTGGCCTCGGTGCTCTCCCTGAATAAAAACGCTTCATTGGCGTCCCCCGCTGATTTGAATCGATCAAATCACAGCGAGGTCGATGCCAACGTTTTTTTACACGGTCTGGGCCAGAAGCGGCCCATCGGTCCAACACTCTGACTTAGGGCCATGAAAATAAATGCGCGTCCTCTTTTCTCATAAGCAAAAGGAGCGGCCTGCCCCCTGACTCACGCGCACGTAAGCACTTCGACTGGAGGTGCCCGATTGAGGTAATGCCAGAGATGATGGGAAACGATGGCGATGCAGCGTAATGCGTCCGCTTCAATTCAAGAACCGTGTTGCACTCAGCTTCTGCAACCGCCTGACATATCATGGTTGACGCGACACTAGTCTGCTTACTTCCATTTGCCCTGTGCACAACGGGCAGCTGCGAATGCTTCTACACTGGATGCTTGCTGAACTGCGGTTGTCCAGTCCCGGCGCAGGGCACTCTTCTGGGGGGGGGGTAGCATGAGCCGGCTGATCTGTGCCGACTTCGACGAGTTCGAAGAAGCCTTGTATGGGGTAGCGGGACATTATGTTCTGCGCTCGCGGCAGCAGCGCGATTGGCGTCTGCGCGTCGTCGAGCTGGACGGTGTGGCCCTGATGTTCGGCCGCGAGGGCGCCGGCACCGTCTACAGTGGTATCGGCCTGCCCGGCTTCTTCAATATCTTCCTGCCGTTGAGCCGACACGAGTGCACTGTGCTAGGCGGGCAGCGCCTGGATCGGCGCCTGATCGGCTGGATGGTGCCCGAGGCTATGTTCCATATCGACGCCAGCCAACCGGCCAGTTGGATGACGGTGGCCATGTCCTGCGAACTGGTGCTGCGTTGGGCGCAGCAGCACGAGGACGAGTTCGACGCGTCGATCCTCTCGCGCAATCTGGTCTGCCTGGCCCAGCAGGACCTGGCGCCGTTGATCTGGCTGGCGCTGCGCCTGCTGCGCATCGATCACTGCGCACCGCAGGAGCTGCACGCCCCAGCGGCCGAGTGTGCGGCGCGCAGCGAGCTGATGGATCGGGTGTTCCGCAGCCTGTTGCCGGCGACTCCGGCACAGCGCGGTCAGGCTACCCTGCACAGTCATCAGCAGATCCTGCGGCGTGCCTTGGAACTGTTGGACGCCATGCCGGATACCCCGCTGCACATGGCCGACCTGTGCCAGACCTGCAACACCTCGGAGCGCACGCTGCGCAACCTGTTCACCCGCCATCTGGGCATGAGCCCGCACCGCTACCTGATGCAGCATCGCCTGCACGCAATCCGCCGCGCCATTCTGCGCGCGGCACCGGGAGAGACCATCACCGAGATCTGCACGCGCTTCGGCGTGTGGGACTTCGGCCGCTTCGCCGGCCTCTACCGCCGCTACTTCGGCGAACTGCCGTCGCAGTCGCTGCGCGGCCGGCGCTCGCTGCCGACGCCGCTCAGCCAGGCCTGACCCCGCGCAGCAGGGTGGCGCTGGGGTACTCGCCGAACAGTGCGCGGTAGTCCGCCGCCATGCGCCCGCAATCGGTGTAGCCGAAGTGCCGGGCGATCTCCGTGACGCTGGTCTGATGCTGATCGGCGACCGCCAGTGCGGCGCGCAGCAGGTGCAGGCGGCGCAGACGCAGATAACGTGCCGGCGCCATACCCAGGGTGGCGACGAAGGCGCTGCGCAGGGTGCGTTCGCTGACCCCGAGCGTGCGGCACAGCTCGGTCAGGCGCGGCGTGCGCCCGCTGCCGAGCGACAACAACTCCAGCACCCGCTTCAGCAGCCGCTCGTAGGAGGCCTGGCGGGCGCGTTGGCGTGGCGTGATTCGCGGTGGCATGACAATGTCCTGGCCAAGGGTGACGGCCCCAGGCTGCGCCGAGACAGGCGCTGCGGCTACGTAAAACAGGCAGATCCTGAGCGTCGGGCATTTTTGCCGATTTTACGTAGCCGCCTGCTGCCGCGCGCAGCGAGCATCGACGCATCGCTCGCCATCCGCTGCCCTGGCATTCGGCGTCCTGACGAGCCCCCGGACGCGTTCGACCAGCGTCGACGCGAGTGGAGGCGATATGAAAATGTCGAAGTGCTGCATGGGCATCCTGAGCCTGTTTCTGGCCACAGCTACCGCCGGTGTGTGGGCCGAGGCGCAGGGGCCGCAGTTGCTCGAGGTCGAGCTGTTCGCCGAGCTGCCCGCCGGTGTGCGCTACCCGGAAGGGCTCGCCGTCAACCCGGTCAACGGCGAAATCTACGTGGGTACTTTCGATGCTCGTCAGCCTTCCAGTGTGCGTAACAACCAATTGCTGCGCTACGCGGCAGACGGCCAGCTGCTGGCGCAACGCTCTTTTGTCGCTACGCCGCTGACCGGTCTGGGCTATGCCGACGGCCAGATTTACATCCTCAACTTCGGCGCCGGCAAGCTGCAACGCATCGCGGCCGATTTCACCGCGGACACTCCGGTCGAGGACCTGCTCGACTTCCCCCGGCTCAGCCCGGCGGCACCCGCCCCGCGCAGCGTTGCCAACCCGGACGGCAGCCAGGACCAGATCTACTTCGGTTCTGCTGGTGCGCCTGCGCCAAATGGCCTGGTGTTCGCCGACAACGGTGACCTCTACGTTTCCGACTCTTTCCAGGGGGCGCTCTACCGCATCGCCAACGCCACGCGCTGCGCCCCCTGCGCGATAGAGGTGCTGTCGCGCGATCCGCTGCTGGCCACCGCGGGCTTTCTGCCCTTCTGCGCCAATGGCCTGGCCTTCAACGCCGACGAGAGCCTGCTGTATATCAACAATGCCGGCGACGGCCGCCTGCTGCGCATGCGCCTGCCGAGCGGCGAGCTGCAGGTGCTGGCCGAGAGCTTGCCCGGAGCCGACGGTTTGCTGTTCCACGATCACCTGCTGTGGCTGCTGGCCAATCAGATCGACCAACTGCTGGGGCTCGATGAGCGCGGGCTGATTCGCATACGTGCGGGAAGCTTTCAGGGCATCGCCAGCAACGGTGCCCCGCGTGGCCTGCTGTTTCCCGCCAGCAGTGTGGTGCAAGGCGAGTGGATGGTGGTCAGCAACCTGGCCCTGCCGCTGACGCCTGTCGAGGGCGACGAGTGGGAAGAGCGGGTGAGCACCTGGAACCTGATGCGCGTGCGCCTGCCGCAATCGCCAACCAAGGGAGAGTTAGCCGATGCCGCAAAACCCTGAACTACTTCTGAATAGAGGCCGTCGCCAGCTGTTGCTCGGCTCGGCCGTGCTGGCTACGACGATGTTGTTACCCTTAGGCGGTTGTATGCGCAGCAGTGGCTCCGCAGCAACCCGTCCGCAACCTGAGAATGGAGAGCGCAAGACCATGGGCACCATTACTACTCGCGACGGTACCGAGATCTATTACAAGGATTGGGGCACAGGCCCGGTTGTCGTCCTCAGCCACGGCTGGCCACTCAACTCCGATAGCTGGGAAGCGCAAATGTTCTTCCTGGCCAGCAACGGCTATCGGGTGATCGCTCACGACCGCCGTGGTCATGGCCGCTCCAGCCAACCCTGGAATGGCAATGAGATGGACACCTATGCCGATGACCTGGCCCAGTTGCTCGACCATCTGGACGTACGTGGGGCCTCGCTGTTCGGCTTCTCCACCGGAGGCGGCGAGGTGGCGCGTTACATCGGTAGGCATGGCACCGCGCGGGTGGCCAGGGCTGGACTGATTTCGGCGGTTCCCCCGTTGATGGTCAAGACCGAGGCCAATCCCGGCGGCCTGCCCCTCTCGGTATTCGACGGCATCCGCACCGCTTCGCTCGCCGACCGCTCGCAGTTGTACCGGAATGTCGCCAGTGGCCCCTTCTTTGGCTACAACCGCCCCGGTGCCAAGCCCTCCCAAGGCGTGATCGACGCCTTCTGGATGCAGGGCATGATGGCCGGGCACAAGAACGCCTACGACTGCATCAAGGCCTTTTCCGAAACCGACTTCAGCGAAGACCTGAAGAAATTCGATATCCCCACGCTGATCCTGCACGGCGACGACGATCAGATCGTGCCCGTGGATGCCGCCGCCCGTGCCTCGGCCAAGCTGGTGCCGCACGCCAAACTGGTGATCTACCCCGGTGCGCCGCACGGCATTACCGATACCCACAAGGAAAAGCTCAACGCCGACATGCTGGCCTTCCTGCGCGGTTAAACGGACTAAACAACCAAGAGGAAGCGCTTATGACTACTGTCGCCTTTTCGCCGGCCAACATCGTTCCAGGTATCGGATTTTCACCGGACAAGATGCTGCAGGCGCGGCTGTTTTCGTACGGCGATACCCAGCGCTATCGGCTGGGCGTCAACTTCAACCTGATCCCGGTCAACGCCCCGCGCTGTCCTTACCACAGCTACCACCGTGACGGTCAGATGCGCACTGATGACAATCAGGGCTCGACCATCGGCTATTACCCCAATAGTCATGGCGTCTGGGAGGATCAGCAGGAGTTGCGCGAGCCGCCGTTGCTGCTCGACGGCAATGCGACCAACCGGGACCAGCGGGTCGACGACGATCATCACCAGCAGCCCGGCGACCTGTTTCGTCTGATGAGCCAGGCGCAGCAACAGGCGCTATTCGACAACACGGCGAGGGGGAGGGGCGATGCGCCCGACGAGGTGAAACTGCGTCATATCGACAACTGCAACAAGGCAGACCCGGCCTACGGCGCAGGTGTGGCGAAGGCGCTCGGGCTGGCGCGCTGAATCTGCCTCCCTTTGACTTGGAGCGAGCGATCATGACCATTTCCACATCCGCCTACGCAGTTCCCAATCAGTTCGTCGAGGTCGACGGACGCCGCTTGGCTTATCGAGTCATCGGCGAAGGCACGCCACTGGTGCTCTGCCTGCGCTTCAGGGGCATCATGGACGATTGGGACCCGGCTTTTCTCGATGCGCTCGCCGCGCAGCGTTTTCGGGTTTATGTTTTCGACTACAGTGGCCTCGGCTGGTCCACAGGCCAGCCGACCTATGACCCAGCTTCGCTGGCCAAGGATGCCGTCGATCTTATCGGCGCGCTGAAGCTGGGCAGGGTGGTGCTGGGTGGTTGGTCAATCGGCGGCGTGGCGGCGCAACTGGTGTTGTTGCAAGCGCCGCAACTGCTCAGTCACCTGTTGCTGATCGCCACCACGCCACCCGGACCGCTGGTCAAGACCGGTGAGCCGTTGTTCTACCAGTTGGCCGCCCGCTCGAATGATTTCGAGGACTTCGTCAGCCTGTTTTTCGAGCCAACCTCGGCGAGCAGCCGGGAAGCTGCGGTGCGTTCGGCCGAACGAATTGCCCGGCGCAGTGAAGGGCGTTGCACTCCGGTGCCTTATGCCTGGGCCGCGCAGTCGCTGGGCGACGGGCCGCGCAACCCCATGTTCCCAGTGCAGGTGGCATTGGACGCCCTCAAGCAAACGCAAACGCCAGTGCTGCACCTTGGTGGCGATCACGACATCGTCTTTCCCGTGGAAAACTGGTACGCGCTCAACCGCACCCTGCCCACTTTGCACCTGGTGACCCTGCCCAGCTCGGGGCATGGCCCGCAACTGCAGTATCCCGTTGCCAGCGCGGCACATATAGCGGCGTTTGTTGCAGGGTAACGAGTCTCGTTGTGTACTCGATTCGATCACCCAGAACGCAAGGCTGGCTATAAAAATCAGGGATACGGTATTGGTGCTGATGGGCAGCTCTTGGCCGATTCTGTTGAAAAAGTAGCTGCCGTCCCATGCCGCCGGCAAAATCACGCGCTCAGTGGGTGTGGGGTAGGCAGCATGATGGGGCGGATTCCGGGAGGACAGGCTCGCCTGTTCTACTCGTTCAATCTGGAAGAGCACGTCCCGCCCCAACACCTCCTGCGCAGCATCGACCAGTGCCTGGATCAAGGGCGCAGGCTTCGCCGTCGACGCCAGCATCATCAAGGCGGATGCCAGCCGGTCGACCTCACGCCGGAACGCCTCATCGGCGATACCGGCTGTGGCACGGCCCCGATGCTGGCCTGGCTGGTCGAAGAGAAGGCCATCGAGCCGCATGTGCCGGTGTGGGACAAGACCGAGCGCAAGGACGACAGCTTCTCCAGCCACGACTTTCACTGGAGTCAGGCAGCCAATGAATGCCGCTGCCCAACCGGCAAACCGCTACGCAGTGAATGGCGCGCCTTCACCCGGCAACGGTCGCGGGTAACCAAGGCCAACACCATCATCTACCGCTCCAGCCAAGCCGACTGCGCCACCTGCCCGCTGAAAGCCAAGTGCTGCCCCAACACGCCGAACCGCAAGATCGTGCGTAGCATCCATGAGGCTGCTCGCGACGTGGCGCGACGCATCGCCAAGACGCCGGAGTACCTCCGCTCCCGTTGCGAGTGCAAGAAGGTGGAGATGCTCTTTGCCCACCTCAAACGAATCATGAAACTCGATCGTTTACGACTGCGTGGCCTGACCGGTGCGACTGACGAATTCACCTTGGCCGCGACGGTGCAGAACCTGCGACGCATGGCCAAGCTCATGTCTCACGGGCCACCAATCACGGGATAGGTACGCCTGCCGCGAGCAGAACCCCTCGGATCAACCCGCAAACCTGAGCCCGGACGCTCAGCGAAACGCCGAAAGGCAATTTGAAGTGGCTTGCAGCCAGTTCGAAAGCTGTCACGCTTGGCCGGCTGGCTACCGCAAAATCGCCTTTTTCAACAGAATCGGCCGGTAGCAGTCATGGTCAGCGGCTCCTACCGGCCATAAGCAGCTGTCACTAGGGCTACAGAACCCGATGCGATTGTTTGCCACTCACATAAATCCCATAGTCAGTGCCTTCAGAGTCGCCGCGGCACGAGTAGTGCACTGCAGCTTGCGGAACACACTTTCGACATGAGTGCGTACTGTGCTCGGACTAATACCAAGCTGGCGTGCCACCTCTTTGTTGCTCTCGCCAATGCTAATGCGATGAAGAATTTGCGTCTCACGCTCGGTCAGTGGACTGCTATTTACTTTGCCTAGGGCTACAACGCTTTCGCCACGGGCTGCAGCGATGACCGCCTGGCAGGCTTGGGGATCAAAACGCCCCTGACCAGCTTCTTTGAGTAGAAGCCGCTCTGCATCACCATCATTGAAGGCTGGGCGCCAAGGCCTCTCGGAACGCAGTGCCTGCCAAACTAGCGCTGCCGCCAGCAAGCGATGTTCAGGTTTCAGTACATCACTTTCGAGCTCCCGAAAGTATCCACTCCCATCCAGTCGCTCATAAGCGTTGCCAGCCAGTCGACCTGGCACTACCAATTCAGGAATCTGACTGCATGAACGCGACGTCCAATAGGGCACCAATCTTACCTGTTCGAAATCGCCATCCAGCAGTGCGCCTGTCGTGTTCCAGATTCGGTTGGGCACTGCAGCCCGACCGATGCCATGAATCAATGCTGCCTTCGCTGCCTGCTCAGTTGATAGTTCCGACAGGCCCCAGAGCCTAGCGGCTTCCCGTATCAGTTCGGCCGAGCGACGCGAGTAGCCAGCTAGCCAGGGCAATTTCAGGTCGATCACATCCCCTACTAGGGTGAGCGGTACCTTCCCGCCCCCCTCGCGAGGTTCTGAATCAGAGGCTTCGGGTATGCGCAATGCTTCCAGCCAATCCCTGGCATGCCGCGAGAGCTCCGCAGCGAGCGATGCCGGGTACCGCCGATTGGCCTTGGACGCGATCCATTTCAGTGCAGCATCCAGCCCGTGAACCCGTGAGAGGATCTCCAGATCACCTGCCAGCATTACCTGATACACCACCTCCGGTACCTCGGGATGTCGCAAACCAAAGGGTTTGCCCTCACCGTCGAACTGCTCGAACACATGTCGAAGCCCCTGCTCGACCGGCGCGCTCAGGCCGAGTGTGTGAGCGATGTCGCCCGATACCTCGCAATGCACTACAGCCAAAGGAGCGGACTTACGCATGGCACGCAGGCCAGCCGCACCTAACGTCTGGCTGAGCATGGCGTTGCGGCCCTCAACGTCATCGCCGAGAAGACGGTCGAAGCCCTCAGCATTGGCAGTACAACCCGACCAGCGCAGCAAAGCCACTTGTCGAGCGCCTTCTGTGTGTTCACCCACACCGTTGCAGGACTGTGCGAGTAACTGGACCAGGCGCGCAGTGCGGCGTGATTGGTCGAGGGGCTGTCCCATGCTCAGGTCGCCCACCATGGACAACGCCAGGATCGCCCCCTCCAGTCCGATGTAGTCACTCTCCACCAAATCGCTCTCCACATCCTCGCCTGAATATTGCTGGCCTCGGATAAACGACCGATACCTGAACAGCCGAGAGTCTCTGAAACTGAATGTCACCAAACACAGGAGATTTCACCATGTTCAAACCCAAGACACTCGCCCTCGCACTCGCCATAACGGCTTCACTCTTCGCCGTGGGCAGCTACGCGTCCACCCCGAAACCGTCGGTCGTGATCGTGCATGGTGCCTTTGCAGACGGCTCCGACTGGGCCAAGGTAGTACCGCTGTTGCAGGCCGAAGGCATCAAGGTCACCGTGGTGCAAAATCCGCTGACTTCGCTGGCCGATGACGTGGCGGCCACGCAGAGAGCCTTGAACAACCAGGAAAACGATGTCGTATTGGTCGGGCACTCCTGGGGTGGAACCGTGATCAGTCAGGCCGGCACTGACAAAAAAGTTCGTGGCTTGGTATACGTTGCAGCCTTCGCCCCTGACGCAGGTCAAGCCAGCAAAGAGATAGGCAAAGACTATCCCGCACCGTCCGGTGTAAGCGAAATTGCAACTGACAAGAACGGCTACCTATACATGACTCCCAAAGGCATGGCTAACGGCTTCGCTCAGGACCTTTCCCCAGAGCAAACCGCTGTCATGGTCGCCACGCAAGGGCCTATCCGCGCGTCGGCATTCGACGACAGAACTACCGCTGCGGCGTGGAAAAACAAACAGAGCTGGTTTGTTGTTGCCAGCGAAGACCGCATGATCCAGCCCGATCTGCAGCGCGAACTCGCGAAGAAAATCGGCGCCCAGGTCACTGAGGTCAATGCCAGCCATGTGCCGCAGCAGTCTCGCCCAGGTGATGTAGCTAAGGTCATCATCCAAGCGGTCCAAGAGACCCACTCCTCAGACCACAACTGAGGCTAATTCGCCGCAGAGTATGTTAAGCGCAGCTGGCTAGACACGGTTGGATCAAGAAGCGCACGCCGCTAGGTGTGCGCATTCTTGCATTGTGATTTGGCAGTGGCCGTCCCAGGAACACACTTAACTACGACCTCGGTCGTGGTCACTAGTGACGGCGTGGCCTAAGCCATCCATCGATGGGACATGCCCCGAAAAGACAGAAAAAATTCACAGACCCGCAGCGGGGCGACGTCTAGGTGAGCCACGAGGTTGATTGTGCGCAGCTCTTCCCAACAGTGAAAAAGGGCCGGTGAGCATTGCTCACCGGCCCTTTTCTCCTACTCCCTTCTACCCCAGTTCCTTTGGGGGTAATGGCCTTGCCCTGTTGCTAACGCCAGCCTGGGGTGGCTGGCGCCGCTGCCTCCCCAGGCAGCGGCTGTGGACCGTCTCGGTGCATCCGTTTCAACATTCAGTGAAAAAGTTTCAGTGTTTGTTGAAAAACTACGCGACCCGAAAGATATCTAACGGAGAAGAAATTGGTGCTATGAAAATCAATGGGTTACAAAGCTGGCGATCACCTATAAGTGAAATGACGTGTCAAAAAAAAGAAATAACAGATTTTTTTGCGCAAAATGGTCGGAAATCTAGGTTCTAGCCCTAGCCCCCCGATTGAAGGAGGCTTTCTTAGGGAGCACTCTAACAGGAAAGTGGTTGAGAATATTCGTTCGAGGGGGGGGATGAAATGAATAAATTAACAATAAATTCAGTGGTACTGGAATAACGTAAATAAAAAATACTTAATTTGGCTAAATAGCTGAGCAGTAGATTATTGGGCTATGGGCTATGGGCTATGGGCTATGGGCTATGGGCTATGGGCTATGGGCTTGTATGGAGTCAATCGCGAGATCTGGCTGAACGGCAGGCGCTGAATTTTGATGGGCTAAAAGACGGGCGGGTAAGTTGACTAGGTCGACGATTCTATGTTGATAGGTTTACTTATTTTGCGGCGTATTAGTGGTTTGTAATCCATTGATTCAATTTCCTTTCTATCCAGGAGTAATTTTCCGGTTAGCAGAGCTTCTGGACAGTGCGCAGCGCGAAGTAACCCCCGGCTTAACAATTGGTATGCGTGGCCCTTAGGTGCGCCCATGATCACGTCGGCCATTTTTAAGTTGCAATATTTGCTTGTAAACTCAGTTAGCTTAGTAATGTCCTCCTTGTTGATGTGCGGTATCCTTTTGATGAATAACTCAGAGATAATGTGAGTGTTCAAGAATATTTTGCAGAAAGTTTTTCGAGACATCCAAGTGCCACGTAGCACTTCTCTAGTGGCTTTATAGTTACTCAAATGGTCGGTTATGGTTTGTAGTTCTGCTGGTGAAATGCCAACTATTGACTTGTTATCTTGAGCGCGGAGGGGAATGATCAGGGCGGCTTTTACAGCCAGCATATCCGCTTGTGTTAAACCGGTTTGTTTGGCTGCGTGCTTTATGGGAATTAAATTCGATTCTGCCTGGCTTTCCGTATGGCATCTGAGTTTTGATTTGAGCTTGACTAGTTTTCGTCCGATAAAATCGCTTCGTAAAAATAAAACATTAGCTTCTCCATCCACGAGCGGTCCGGTACATTGTTGTATTCCATTGCTGGCTAGGGTGCAGGAAACTTTTACTGTGGGGATTTCTAAGAGGGATGCTGCTTCAGATACACCTATGTATTTACGTTGTATTTGATGGATTTCATCTTTGTGGAACAGGTATCCTGGTTTATTTTCTCTATAGTGAACATGCAGGATATTGACTCGAACAAGTTGCCTTAATAAGGTCGTGGACAGACTTGATATCTGTGACGCTTCTTTTGTGTTGTAATAGGAGCTTCGATCTTCGCTTTTTACACGTAGAAGATTCGCTGAGCGCTTAGGGGATCGATGCATAGGCTTTTCGTAGGGAGTAAGGTGGTTCTTAATTTTTTCTATGTCTTTCTTGAGTATTACTGTGGTAAGTATATGTTTGTGCGGAAGTGGTGGAGTTAATAGGTTAAGATCTACGATGACTTTTCTGAGCGTACGAACAGAAATTTCCAATTCTTCAGCCAGTTGATGGGCGAGAATGTAGTTTTCATTAAAATTTGATATGGCGTTGCAAGAAATTCGATGGGGTCTTATTGATTTGTTGACATTTCCCAGCAAGTTCGCGATTTTTAATTCGTAAATAACGTCTAGATTTGTTTTAAATTGACCTGCGACTTCGTGTGCGGTTAACGATTCCTCAAGTCCTTGAGTGTCATTCAAAGATTGCAAGATTAGATCTTCATGAATCTCCTTGATTCGCATAATTTTCGAATGATCGAATCGGGATTTATGGTTTCCCAAATTGGTGAATTCTTCATGCCTTTGGATCTTGGTCCATTCAGTTTGTGAGAGGCCTAGGTAGATCTTCAATTGATGGCAGGTAAGTGGTGCTGGAATTTCTTTAGAGATTCCTTTGTGGGCATACTCCCTATAAAGAATATCCTTAACCGTGGTTAAGGTTTTTTCGGGGGTAAAGGGATTCAACTTGGCAATATAAAAATCCAAATTGTTGCCGCGGCTATCTCCGTAGAGATTAACTAGTGATGAGGCTATTTTTTCGGGTTCGTCCAGTGAAATAGCTAGCGCAATTGATAAAATCTTTCTTCGTTCTTCATAGGAGCTATTTTCTATGTTCCAGTACAAGTTTTTTAATGATGTGGCGAGTAAGTCGAAGGCTTTTTGAGACTTAAGCCGAAGTAAGAATAAGATTTTTCTATCGAGAATAACGTCATTTGCAGGGCAGCTAGGGGACTCTAGTCGGTTACCACATTTGCACGCAAGGAGTACCTGGTTTACCCAAGTTATTTTTCGTTCACAGCTTGGGCAATGCGAAATGTATTTTTTTGAATGATATGGGCAGTTTTCAACAGGTAAGAGGTCTTTGACTTGCTTTTCCCAGCCGTCTCTAACGCAGTCTGTGCAAATTGCGGCCGCGCTATAGCGTATTAGTCTTCTATCAATTGCCATCTGGTTAATGCATACTCGTACTCCTGAGTAAGTAGAATAGTTAATTTCGTAAAATGATTGTCTGACCTCGTGTGCATACTCTCCTGCTTGGGCGCACAAAAGCATAGCAAATTGAGAGTCAACCAACATGGGATGGTTTTGGGCCTTATATGCTGCATTTTGCCAAGAGAGGAATTGTCTACAGGTACTGTAGCCATTTCTAATAGCGGCGCGCTTGAGAAGGCTTAACGGGCTTTCCTCTGGTAAGGGTATAGGTATGAAATGCAGATCCTTCATTGTGAGTGCGTCTCAATAATTGAATAGCACTTAGCTAGGTCTAGTGAAAAAGGGTTCTGCTTCGGGCTGAGACTAAGTTCTAGTTCTATAAGAGCGCAGGCATCGTGAAAGTCGGCGAGAATGATCTTTTTGTCATTCCGATTAAGGCAGAAGCTAAATGCGAGGGAAAGAATCTGTCGGAGGTACTCGAGATTGCCTTGGCTTGCGACGTACAGGCGAGTGCAAATGCTGGGGTCGGTCAAATGTATTCCGGGCTTTAAGTTTCCTATTTCATAGAGTTTTTCATCGAGCCCGCGAAGCGTTGTAATGTACTCCGAGTCCAGTTTTTCATTGAATTCCAAGTACTTAAGCCTAACCAGAAAGGGAAAGCGCCTGGCAAGTTGAGGCTCCCGATAGATTATTTCCGCACATTCTTCCGTACCTACGATGATTATGGGAATGTTTATGCTATTTGAAAGTGCCAGGAGCCAGTCCTTCAATCCTTCTAAATGGTTATAATTGCCTCGTTTCGCGAGTATCTGGAACTCGTCTATTATGATTATCTGTGTTTGGCAGGTTTTCAGGAGTTCGATGATTCGTAGTTCCAGGTCGACAGTGTCGCCGGATGTGTCATTGCAGTGAAGTCCGCTGAGTATTGCTTTGCAGAAGGACTTAATCGTTACTTTGGCAGGCACGCTGCAATAGAATGCCGGAATTACGTGGTAGATCCCCTCGTGTTTGTGCTCTATGTGAGGTGAGGGAAAAGAATTTTGGAAGATGGTACTGAGTGTGGATTTTCCTGCGCCAGAAGGGCCAATTAAAACCGCAGAGGTGGGTATGCCTCGTAGTCGTGTACATTCGACTGCCTTCTCGAGTTTGGCAAACGCTTGGCGATAGTTTTGAAAGAAAACGATTTGTTGCTCAAAAAGCTTAACTTTCTCCGTTGTGTTTATCATGCTTGGCTCCAATCACTTGAGAAAGTCCGGGTACTTGACTGTTGGCCAAGTGTTTGGACGGGTCGATCATGAAGGTCTCATTCGTTTCTGACGGCGTCGAAGCTAGGGGAAGGGGAGGGCTATACGAGCCATTCTCTGCCATTCGCGCTTGCTGCTTGCGGGCACGCTTACCCTTGGCTGCGGCCAATCGGAGGTTGATCCTCACGCGATTATTACGGGCATCCTTGTAATTAAACTTGCTGTGTTTCTCTTGCAGCTCTTTCCTAATTAGCTTATGCATGTGCATAGTCAGACCAATCTGATAATCCGGATCGGCCGCCTCTATGCTAAATAGCTCGTCCGGGGTATCGGGGTGACACACCCAAGCAGTGCCCAATTCACTCGGGTCATAGAAGAGAGTCAACTTGTCTTTATTGCCCTTAAGGGTGCTTAGGTACGCGACAGCTGGGCCCGTCCATTGCAGATCCTGGAAGCCGATGCGACCATTTGCCGGAAGCGCGCTCCTCTTGCTGAGAAAGAAGCGATTCAGATCCTCATGCGAATACCTTTTCGGGGGGAAGGCGTTATCAGTATGGGTATTCCAGAAGATGTCCGGCGACGTTCCAAGTCCGCGATGGAAGTCACTGTGGTACACGGTGTCTAACCAATCCTTGAAAGTCTCGCTCAGTTGCCCCAGGGTGAACACGGCATCTTTTTCCGAGTCGTAATCGCCCCGCTCAAGTATGTTTGAGAACGTTGTCCCCTTCATATGATGGATAAGGCTGATCGTCAGTGTTTTGAACCAGCGCTCGACGAAGGGTTTCTGATTGGGTTCGCCAGGTTCACAGAATGTTATTTCGGCGCCCAGCAGTCGCAAGCAGTCCTGAAGTTTTTTGGCTATAAATTCAGCGCCGTTGTCAACAATATAGTGTTCCGCCAATCCATTGCGCTCATACGCACTAGACAACGACATTTTGATCGCGCGGATAGTTTTCTCGATGCTGGGGGGATTCAGAGAAATGTCCCAGCCGATCACTCGGCGTGAATAAACATCAAGAGCAATCGTCAGGTAAGGTCGTCCAAGGACCTCCCCGTGCTCATTGACGACGATCAGGTCAAGGACGTGTGTATCGCACTCTACACGCTGCAGTCTTCGACGTAGCTTCCTGTATACCCTACTCCAACGTTGGTTCTTGATCGCAGCTCCGTGCCCAAGTTGATGAGACTCTGTCAGGAAAGTATCAATTTCATTGATGATTCGACGCAGTGTCGACCTACTGGGTACCTGAAGTTGATCTGAAATGGGTCTCTTGGAGTTTAGGTCTTCGATGCTAAATTCAATGGCTTCAATGACAGCTTTAACTGGGCAGGGTGTACTCGAGTGGTATAGCAATTCAATGTTGTAATTGATTTGCTCTTGGATTTCTTCCGGCTGTCGTGTGAGCCTGTATTTTCTCTTCCTAACGCGCATTGAAATCAATGAGGTGGGGTTTTCGCCGGCGTGAAGATATGTTCTCACCCAGTTGTAAATGGTCGTGTAACCAGGGGGAGAGGCGTCGCCGATTATTTTTCCGATTTCGGCCAGAAACGTGGTGGTTTCTTGTCTAGGGAGAGACCCCTCAAATTTTTCCAAGACCCGGCGTACATACTCCAAGCGTTTGTCCAGTTGCTCGCGGACTTTTGTGCTTAGGGCGGCTATGATTTTGTTTACTTCTGCAAGTAGAGGCGCTTCCTGTATTTTGTAGAAGATACCTCGTCGGTAAGCGAGTGCTAGTGTTTCGTAACTCTGGAAGCAAATATTTTTTCTCTGGAGTAAGCTTCTCAGTTGTATCTTGTTGCCATCAATGGAAATTATTACAAATCCTTGGCTGCGGTAGTGATAGTGCTCGCCAATGCGAAGATCTAGTTGATTAGTGTTTTCATTTTCCATCATTGACTCCACACCGAAGCCGGGAATGTAAAGTAAATGGGCGGGTTAAATTAGTTACGATCGATCCATAAAATACTGCATGGGCAATGTCCTCAGTACGTATTTGTTTGGTTATCAAGTCCTCGACTAATAGTTGTTTTTGGGGTGATTCTTGTATTAGTGATCGAATAGTTGAGGCTGAGCGAAAATTGGAGCCAAAGCTTTGCTGATACAGAAGGTGGAGGTTGTCGGTTTTGATGGGATGGAAAAATTGGTTTTCGAATACACGTTCTAGTTCATAGCCGCACTCGTTTAAGAGCTCCCGCCAACCGTCTAGCCGATCGAGTGTTAACAAGTCGTTTCGCACGGCGTCATGCTTGATTTCGTAGAGCACGATTGTTCCGTCCCGATGGCATGCTACGAAGTCTGGGGTATAGCACTTACGACTGTTGGTTAGGGCCAAAGTGAATGGCTGAGCCTGGTAGTGAGTGATACATGGGCTGCGCTCGAGCTCGATACAAAAATGCGTTTCGAGAATGGTTTCACAGACTATTGTTCGACCATTTTTGCGCGAGGGAACGCATGTGACATGTTTTCCATATTTGCCGCGTCGGAGTTTGGGGCCTGGCCTTAACGAAAGAGTACTTCTCAGTTCTTCGGGTATCGAGATCATCGCATTGCCTCCGGGAATTGCCGCTAGGCAGGTTTCTTACGCGAGGAGAAGTTAGCCCGGTGGCGGCCAGTACCGCCTTTTGCAAGATGAGGGGCTTTCGGTTGAGAGGGCATGACAAACCTCCTGCCACGAATCGAGGTTCGCAGCCTCCGAGGAAGGGGCCATTACGCTTATTACATAAGACTGTGAACCCTAATCAGGAACTGGTCTAGTACAGCAAAGACGCCCGGCTAGAGTTTTCCGATGGCTCTACAACGCTGGTTGTAGGTGTGCAACAAGTTCCAGTTTGTTCGGGCGGACCTTTATGAACAGTTCAGAAGGTGGGCGAAACAGGCCATGGTGTGATGTGGCCGTGCGCGATACGTACAACTCCGCGGTGCGTAAAACGCGGGCCATGCTGTTTGCGCATACGTTGGCGGACCTAGCGGGTGTGCCGCACAACGGGCACGCACTGGGGGTTTGGTGGGTCAAGACCCACGGTCTGCAGCACGACGATCCATACAGTAGTAAGTGGATCGCCTATTTCGAGGGCAGCTTGCCTCGCGATGCGCTTTTGCAGCAGATGCTTGGAGAATTTCCAGTTTTGCGGCAGGTCTTGTGTGACCCACTATGGCTGGCACTTAGCGGGCTTTCTGCAGACCGATCCTTCTGGGATAGGTGTGCAGCAGCACTCCGAATGGATGGTAAACCGTTACCCGACTTCACCAACCTAGCAATGGCCCGGCTATGCAGTAGCCCCAGTTGGACCAAGATCGGCCCTTTGCTGATCTTGATGCGCAGCGAGGCGAGGTCGCTTGTGGGGCAGCGTGCTTGGCTGAAGAAGAATTTCTCCCTGTATTTTTACTTGGCCTGCTTGCGCTCGCCGTTATGGCATATCAGATACCAGCTACTGGATCTGATTAGTGCCTTGCTTGACTGTGAGCTATTGGTGGATGGTGAACTGAGGGCGTGGGAAAGGAAATATAAAAACCTTAACCACACGTTGAATGTTTACCAGGATATCTTGGAATGCATGTTCGAGTACGAGTGGGTGCATGCGTGGAATGACGAGGCTTTCTTATTGCTGTGGGAAGCGCTTGAAGATATGGAGCTTGTTAACGCGCTATTGAATTCAAAAACCAGAATGGTAATGCCTGATCGACTTCGCATGCAGTGGTCTCGTGCGAAGAAAACCATCTTAACAGCGCGGGTTTCGCTGCCTTGGACAGCTATAGGCCTGAGTCGCGACGTCGCCAAGGGTGATCTCCGGATAATGCGGCGTGTGGGTGTTAAGGCTTGACGCAATCACATTGGCTAACACAGTTTCTTGATGGTCAATGCGCGTCACCTGCATTTCACCAGGTATTCTTACTCGACGTACTTAAGCAACTCACCGGGCAACAATGCTTTACTCCAGGCTTCGTATGCGTTACTCGAAACTTACCCGCTACCCAGCAGGAGGCGATGGAGGGGACATAGTCGGAGATATTGCCTGAAGCTGATGTAGCTGTTTCTCTTGTCGATGTATTTGGCGTCGGCACTGGCGATACTCCCCCACATGCCGCTTCAGTCGTTCACGCAGGGTGGCGTTTTCTGTCTGCGACGAGGTTAGTAGAGCGCGCGCGGTGGCCAGGTCGGTGGATAGAGCAGAGGACGTCTCCTGGAATTGTTGGCGCTGAGCGATCAACTCGCGCTCCCATTGGCGCTGTTGTTGTTGCTGGGCCCTGACGTCGCTGAGTAGCCGCTCGTTGTCCCGGTTGAGGGTGGTCAACTCGTCCTGCTTGCCGATTAGGCTTTGCTGCAATGATCGGATTTCCCGGCGCAGTTGCTGAAGTTCTTCGTCATGACGGCGGAGTTCTTGAGCTCGCTGATCCTGCTGGCTCTGTCGATAATGCTCGAGGGCTTGACGAGCCCGCAGGTGTTTCTCCTCAAGTGACTGCACTTGTAGAGCACTTTTCTCTAGCTGGGCCCGCAGGCTTTGTTCGACCTCCTGCAGTCGGCTCCGCTCCATTTCACTGTCTGTCATACGGTTTTGCAGGGTCAGCTCCAGTTGCCGTTGCGCCTGTACCTGCTCCGTTAGTGCGGCGACGATCCCCTGCAGATCCTGTATCCGCTCCTCGCATTGCTGGCGTTGCAGGCGGAACTCCAATTGCTGGCGGGTAAGGGTTTCGCGTTCTGCCGCTACTGCCGCCTGAGCATTTTCGCGTAAGTGGTCCCCCATCTGATGCGCCAGGGTGATTATCACGTCGTCCTCCCCGGGGGCATTGTGCGGCGGGATCCGCTCGGCCAGTTCCTTCAAGCATCGATGGATGGTGCTCTTCGAGCCGGTATTCCCCAGCTCAATGCGCACCGCGTCGACTGTCGGCCGTAGCCCGCGAGCCAGTAGCGCGTCCCGCGCTATCTTGACGACTGCCTTGTTCACGCCACCGCGTGCCATAGCGTCTCTCCTGACGATTTCGTGTCATGCCATGGATTATGGGATTACGGCTGTAACGGCGCTCGTGACGAAGCATTCGAGCTGACGGACTAACATGGGATAATGCGGAGTTATCTCATGTGAGAGCGCAATTCGACCCAATTCCGGCCTTGAGGCGGTATGCCAAGGCGGGGAGGCGCGATGAATGAGGTGGTGGAGCGCTATCTGCAGGCCGGTACCCGGGCCAACACCCGACGCAGCTACCAGCAGGCGATCGAGCATTTCGAAGTGAGCTGGGGCGGTTTCCTGCCCGCCACCAGCGACGCCATCGTGCGCTACTTGGTCGACCATGCCGGCACGCTGGCTGCCAATACGCTGAAGCTGCGTCTGGCCGCGCTCGCGCAGTGGCACGTCGCTCAGGGCTTTCCGGATCCGACCAAGAGTCCCCTGGTGCGCCAGGTGTTGAAAGGCATCCGCACCCTCCACCCGAAGCCGGAAAAGCAGGCCGAACCGCTGCAGTTGCGCGAGCTGGAGCAATGTGTCGCCTGGCTGGAGCGGATAGGGGAAGCGGCTCGGGTCGCGGGAGACCGACCACGATGGCTGCGCTGTTGGCGGGACCGGGCCTTGCTGCTGATTGGCTTCTGGCGGGCCTTTCGCAGTGACGAGTTATGCCGACTGCGGGTCGAGCATATCCAAGCGCGAGCCGGGGAGGGCCTGCGGCTGTTTCTGCCCTGGAGCAAGAGTGATCGTGACAACCAGGGCCAGTCCTTTAGCGCGCCAGCGCTGGTGCGCCTGTGTCCAGTCCAGGCCTATCTCGACTGGATCGAAGTAGCAGAGGTTACCAATGGACCGGTGTTCCCGGGCATCGATCGTTGGGGGCATTTGAGCAAGCAAGCGTTGCACCCGCATAGCGTGATTCCACTGTTGCGGGCGGTGCTGCACGGCGCCGGGCTGCCGGCTGTGCTGTACAGCAGTCACTCGTTGCGTCGTGGCTTCGCCACCTGGGCGACGTTCAATGGCTGGGACATAAAGGCGTTGATGGGCTATGTGGGATGGCGCGATACCAAGTCCGCGTTGCGTTATGTCGAGAGCACGGGGTCCTTCCCCGGGCAACTCCACCCATTGATGCCCGGTCTTGAGGTCGAGTTCAGGCCGGGCCTGTCGGACCTAACTACGCCGCCAGGTGGTTGATCAGCTTCAGTGGTCTGGCCTGCAGTCCGCTTTGGCCGATATACGCCTAGGCGCGGGGCATCAGTTTGGCATCTCGCGTGGCTGAGGGCTGGATCGCGCTGTCGATGCCGCATGGGCTGTTTTTTGACCGCGCAGCGAGGCGGCCGCATTGTCATCAGTTCGGTCACGAGTACGCTCCGCCAGCCAGACAACGGGCTACCTGCAGGTGCTCACCCTCGTGCCTGCTTAGTGGAATCTTCCATGGCGAGTTGGGTCGTTTGGAGTGAGTAGTCAGCCAGCAAATCTTGCCTTATGGGCTAATCATTAGCCCAAATCCCATGATTAGCTGGACAGCTAAACAAGCCATTTGAGCTAAAAGAAACCACTGTTTGGATCGGCGGGTTGACCCGTTCCTCGCCCCCCGCTTCAGGGACGGTATATCAGAGGACTGCAGCGGTAATCCTGCGCGGATGAACTACGAGGCCTTGTGTGCGTGCAAGGTGGGCTACAGGCTGTCCTCCCATAGTCAGCGAGCTATTTGCTGGCCCGTGGGGAGCGATCGTGTGGCCAGTCACTTCTGACAATTCAGCAAGATGGCGGCCAATTTGCGGCAGAGCCTGTCTCGCCAGCGATCGACAGGTCGGTAAGTGGGGCTCGAAGTGAAAAATGGAGAAAGAAGAAGCTTCGCTGGGAGCCTTTCTTCGAGCAGCCCTTGCAGTAGGACTTCCGCGCGACTGGGGTAGTGGCGGAGCAACTGCGTGGCCATACAGCGAACGTCCTCGCTTAGCGACGCGTCTGCTTCCAATCGCTGCAGAAACGCGTGGGTCTGTATGACTGCTCGGGTTCGCTCATGAGGCATTGTCATGTGACAACCTCCTCTCAAGGATTTGTGCGCAACAACCAAAAAACAAACCCCCTGGTGCGCAGTACGGGAGCGTCCCGCCCGAGGCGTGGGGGTTATGGTCAGTTGTCATCCTAACCGAAGACTGCCAGGCATTCTACCTACGGTGACCAGACGTTGCTCCACAACTGACCGCGTCTGCAACGTGTCAGGCGCCTATCTGTCGCACCAGCGGTTTCATGGTGTGTCATCAAGTACGGAAGTAGAGCTGTATCGGCATCCGGCTCGACGTGATAGATCCAGACAAACTGACGTTTGCGAAGCGGGCATTCTCAAACCTCAGCGGCGGTGGAGGCGGGAAAGGGCGGTTTTTCCAGTACACAGGAGGGCGCGACGGTGACGGAGAAGGTCGATCGCTACCGGCAGGCCGCGCGGCGCGAAAGCACCGAGCGCCGCTATCAGCAGGCGCTCGCCCATTTCGAGGACACCTGGGGTGGCTTCCTGCCCGCCAGCAGTGAGGCGATTGCCCGTTATCTGGCGGATTACGCCGAGACCCTGGCCAGCTCGACCTTGCGGGCGAACCTCGCCGCGCTGGCCAAGTGGCACCTGAATCAGGGCTTTCCCGATCCGACCAAGGCGCCGTACGTGCGCGAGGTGCTCCGCGGCATCCAGGCCCTGCATCCCCGGCTGGAGCGGCAGGCGGAGCCGCTGCAGTTGACCGAGTTGGCCCGCTGCATCGACTGGCTGATGGCGCAGGAACAGATCGACCGCCACGCCCTGCTGAGCTGCCGCCGCGATCGCGCCCTGATCCTCCTGGGGTTTTGGCGGGCGTTTCGCAGCGATGATCTGTGCCGGCTGCGCGTGGAGTTTATTGAGGCGCGGCCAGGGGAGGGGATGGACTTGTTTTTGCCCAGCAGCAAAGGCGACCGCGACAACACCGGACGGTCGTTCACGGTGCCGGCCTTGAAACGTCTGTGTCCGGTGGAGGCCTATCTTGACTGGCTCGCGGTATCGGGTTTGCACCAGGACCCGGTGTTTCGTGCGGTGGACCGTTGGGGCAACTTGGCGGATGAAGGGCTGCACGCGTACAGCATCTCGCGCATCCTCCGTCGGGCGATGGTGCGCAGTGGCTTGGAGGGTGAGCGCTACAGCAGCCACTCGTTGCGTCGCGGCTTTGCCACCTGGGCCAGTCGCAACCAGTGGAGCGTCAAGGCGCTGATGAGTTATGTCGGCTGGCGCGATGCCAAGGCCGCTTTACGCTATGTTGAGCCGGAGATGCCGTTTGGCGAGCTGCGCCGCTCGCAGTGAAGGGCCCGTTATTGGTTGTTTGTTCCGATTTGCCCGGTGGGTGCGGGGGCAGGTGGGGAACGCGCGAGCGAGCCTGCCGACAGGAGGGCAGCCGATCCGATTGGACTTACCCTAGCACCCATCAGCATCGGCGTAGGAGGGCAGGGAGCTTAGGCTTGGCTAACTGGGACCGGGCGCCTGCATGGCCCGGCGAGGAGCGACCACCATGACTGAGAATTTTGCTGTGCAGTATTCCAGAATGCTGAAGCGCGCCACGCAAGTTTTCGGCAGTCGGGAGGCTGCCGAACGCTGGATGGTGGCGCCCGCCTTGGGGCTCGAGCGGCGTCGTCCGATCGACATGCTCGCCAACGAAGAGGACCTGGAAGTGCTCGAGACCTTTCTTGGGCGCATCGAGTATGGGGTTTATCACTGACCCTGAGTTGTAAGGCCGCCGTTGGCGGCCTGGCGTGACCTGCTATCCCCTTTGCAAGCCCACTGTGAGGGTACCGGCATGCGTGAACGACCTGTCCCGTTGTCACCGGGGGCGTTAGCTCGCCAAGGCGTCGATCGCGTGCTGCTCGATGCGGTGATCGCGCTGGTACGGGAAGCGGGGTGCCTGATCGCTGCTGAGGTGGTGCGACCTGGAGGGCCGAGAGGCGCCGGGGACAAGGCCGAAATTGATGGCGAGGTCGAGGTCATGCTGCACCAGGGACTGACGAAGCTGCTCCCTTGCGACTTTGTCGGTGAGGAAACCGGTGTGCAACTGACGGGGCATCACTATTGCTGGGTTGTGGATCCCAACGATGGCACCCGTGACTTCCTGCAGGGGCACTTGGGCTCGGCGATTTCCGTGGGTTTGCTACGAGAGTGTGTGCCGGTGCTGGGCGTCGTCTATGCGCCGATGACGGAGCGCGGGGCGGATTGTGTTGCTTGGACTGAGGGGATGCCGCACTTGCTCCGTAATGGCGCGTTGATCGTGCAGAATGTCGCGCAAGGCGGACTGGCGGAAGGTGCCCAAGTCTTCGTCAGTCTCGCGGCGCGTGCCCGGCCCACCCAGAACGCCGAGCTCTGCGCGCCCGCCACCTTCTATGCCATGCCGAGCGTTGCCTATCGGCTTGCCCGGGTGGCGGCGGGGGATGGGATCGCTGCAGTATCCTTGTACGCGGTGTCGCCCCACGATGTGGTGGCGGGTCACGCGTTGCTGCGGGCAGGTGGCGGTGGCCTTTGGAACGAACAGGGACAGGCCCTGGGCTACGCGACACCGGCGACATTCAATCAACCAGTCGGGTATTGCTTCGGCGGCGGGGAAATAGCCTGTCAGGAGCTGATGAGGCGCCCGTGGCAGATTGTTCTCGCAGACAGAGCATAGTTGTGTGGCGAGCCTACAAGCGGGCAGTCTCCCCAGCCTATGTGCAAACCACTGCCGAGTTCTGCTGCGGGTCCGGAGCACCGAAGGGCCGTATTCGGGGGAGCACGTCACCCCCACCGAGCAAAGCTTCTACAGGAGTATCGTGTGCCAGATAAACGAAGGCGTACATGTACCTTGGTAGGAGGTTCTCGATGAAGATCACTGCTATGGAGCAGGCCGAATCGGTCAGTGATGTCCTGTGCGACGTTTGCGGCGCTAGCACGCGTGTTGAAGGGGGTGGATTGCAATTTGGCACGCTTCGCGCCAGTTGGGGCTATGGCTCGGCCCATGATGGCGAGTGCTATGAGGTCCATCTGTGCGAGCCCTGCTTTTTCAGCACGCTTTCAGGCCTCAGACGCGACCGCATGGTGAACTTCATGTTCAGCGAGGAGGATCAAGACCTCACCGATTTTGGGCGCGTTGCTCGCGATGATCTGTCCAATGACGGCGGGAGCTCGGCCACCTGATATTTCCCTGCTGGGGCAGCACCCATCCGATTGCAATTTCATCCAGGGCAGGCTCTGTGCCGGCATGGGAGTTTTTCAACAGAGTCGGCCGGTTGCTGGCGTATAGGTCGAACGCAGTCCTATGAAGCTACTGGCTAAACGTTCCTCACACCCATAATGCAGCAGTATCGGTAGGCGCAGCGCCGACGATTGTCAGCCGCTGCAAGCTACCAAATCCGGCCATTCGCAACTTGTGCTCCTGGGTAGCGCGAATTCAGCTGATTTCTCCGCAGAATATCTCCCGGTTTCCGTCTGCAGGGCCGGTGCGTAGCACAATAGAGTAGGCCGCGGACCGTAAAGTATTCAGAGGCACGTTCGCCCTTCTCGAAAGCGTCCAGCCATGTCTGTTGTCTTTATCTGCCAATACTCGCTGGTTCATCTCGAATGCAGGGGCTGAATTTTGCCTCTTCGTGCAGGTACCTGAATAGATATAGGAATAGATGTGGACCGGCCGCGTCGTTTCGCTGGGTACCCCGCTGATGAAGATCGACATGGAAGTCTCTTCTCCGTCGGCGGCGAGGGTTGCTTGGCCAATCTGGCCTACATTGTGCTGACTGGCGACAAGGGGAATGTTGACCACTTGGCGGTCTTCTACTGATGCACAGCTGACCAGGCCTGCAGCAATCGCGATTGCTGCAAGGTGCTGTTTGCGCTTCATGGTTTGCCTCCGGCTGGATGAGGCTTTCGACAAGGAAATCAGTATCTGCTCACGGCGGCTTATACGGATGCCAAGCGCCACTCATAAGTAAATGCCCAATTCTCTTTCTTGTCTTGGCAGCCAGATACCGCTGATCCCTCAATCCATGGCGAGTGCGAGTTACGTGCGTTTGGCTGGGGCCCACAGCAGTAGCGTCATTGGGGCTGCGGGTAGGGTGATGAATATCATCAGGCGGTAGTCCTGCAGGTAGGCCAAGATCGACGCCTGGCGTACTACTTCCCTGTCTAGCTTCATGAAGTCCGCTGGCGAACTGAGATTGTGGACGCCTGCCTGACCTGTTTGAAGAATGGATTTCGCTAGTCTTCGGCCGACTCAAGAAGTGAGATTGGTACGCATGTGTTGTAAGGCAGAAATCAGGGTGCGGGCCTCGTCCTCTGAGAAGTTGCGAAGCGCTTCTTGCCGTGTCACCTCAGCTACGTGAGCAATGGTCGACAGTTCAGCACCAGCTTTGGGGCGCAGAAAAAGCCGGTAGGCGCGCCTGTCGCCTGGATCCCGTCGGCGCTCAACCAGATCTGACTGCTCCAACTGGTCGATGAGCCGGGCCAGCGTGATCGGCTTGATCTCCAACATGTCTGCGAGCTCGACTTGTCGACAGCCCTGGTGCTTTGCCACGTATAGAAGCGCCCGTGTCTGGCTAAGGGTCAGGCTTTTGCCTTGCAGGTGGCGTTCGAAAGAACGCCGTATCAATTTGGCAACGTCTGCGATCAAGAAGCCCAGGCTGCTTAGATCGGGGTTCATGGCGTGTATTCCTCATAATGAGTACTACGTACTAATTGCATGTAGTTCTGCCCTGTCCAGACTGGGCTGAGTGGACACTTGCTTAAGGTGGATAATGTCCGCCGCAAGGAGTGTTCATGATCCAGGCCTGACGACGTTGTCCCGAGTCCTTTACTACTACGCAGATGTCGAGAATGTTCAAGCATGGGGAGAGGAGGGCATGCAAACTCGCCGATGAGGCGAGACGCCAGTTGGGAATTTACTTGCTCCTTATGAGTTGAAGAAACTCTTGCCTAGAGTTGGAGGACTCGCGGAAGGCTCCGAGCATCACTGATGTGGTCATCACCGAGTTCTGCTTTTCCACACCGCGCATCATCATGCACATATGTTTTGCCTCTATTACGACGGCGACGCCAGCGGCCTGAGTGACGCTTTGTATTGCGTTGGCGATTTGCTTGGTGAGGTCCTCTTGAATTTGCAGGCGACGGGCGAACAGATCGACGATTCGCGCGACCTTCGAGAGTCCAAGGACCTTCCCTGTGGGCATATAGGCGACATGTGCCTTACCGATAAAGGGCAGCAGGTGATGCTCGCAGAGCGAATATAGTTCGATGTCGCGCACGATCACCATTTCATCGGTATCTGACGCAAAAAGGGCGTCAGAAACTACCTCCTCTAGCGACATCGTATAGCCTTGGCATAAATAGCTCATGGCTTTTGCGGCGCGTTTGGGAGAATCGAGCAGGCCTTCTCGGTTTGGATCTTCACCCAGACCAATGATGATTTGTCGGAAGTGTTCTGCCATCTTATCTTTCATGGTGATTCCCATTGCTGCGCTCGTCCTTGGCTAGAGGCGTACTAAATAGAGTTGATCCTTGGAGAGCAGGAAGAGCCCTCATTCCCATTGCATTGGCAACCATGCAGCTGAATAGTCCAATCACATTGGACTGGAAGTTGGCCGTTGCACCTTCAAGCATGGAAAGAATCGCATGGGCGGCTACTTCCGGGGGTAGTGGCTGAAACAGTTGCTGTGCAACGCCCTGCTGTAAAATGTTCTGCAAACACTCTCGTTGTAGTCGCCGCAGCGACTGGATGCTCGACTGTTGTTCATCTGTCAGGCTGCGTAGTTCCCGACGTGCCAGATCGTGATGTTGACGATGCTGCAAGTTGAACTCGATGTGCGCACGCACGAAGGCTTCGAGGCGCTGGATTGGATGCGGGATGTTACTGCTTTCATCGACGAGGGTGTCGAGCAGGTCCGCCTCGTACTCCTCAACCAATTCGAACAGCAGTGATTGCTTGCTATCCATATGGTTGTACAGCGAGCCGACTTGCATACCTATTGCCGTGGCCAGCTGGCGCAGGCTTACCGCGTCGAAACTCCGGTCGACGAACAGTTCCAGCGCGACTTGACGGAGGAGCTGGCTCGGCGAAGGGCTTTCCATGCAATGCCCTGGCGACGGAGTGATTGAGGAAGCGGAGGCCGGAAGCAATTGTTCAGTTCCTTTCCAGAGCCAGAGCAATGCCTTGACCACCGCCGATGCACAAGGTCGCGAGTCCTTTCCTGGCGTCGCGCTTGAGCATCTCGTGAATCAGGGTAACTAGCACGCGACAGCCAGACGCCCCTATTGGGTGACCGAGAGCAATTGCACCGCCATTGACATTGACCTTGCTCATGTCCCAGCCAGTCTCTCGACTAACTGACAAGGACTGTGCGGCAAAGGCTTCGTTGGCTTCGATCAGGTCCAAGTCGTCCAGGGTCCAGCCCGCCTTCTCCAAGCATTTCCTAGTCGCCGACACAGGTCCGATGCCCATGATTGCGGGATCGACCCCAGCACTGGCATAGGACCTGATTGTCGCCAGTACCGGTAGACCCAGATCTCGAGCTTTAGCCGAACTCATTAGAAGGACTGCGGCTGCTCCATCGTTGATGGTTGAGGCGTTTCCCGCCGTGACACTGCCGTCGGGCTTGAAGGCGGGGCGAAGTTTGGCCAGTGATTCAGGCGAGGTTCCGTCCCGTGGTTGTTCATCTGTCGCGAATGAAGTCGGTTCACCTCCTCGTTGCGGGAGCATGACCGGCGTGACCTCCTCCTTGAATCGATCTGCTTCGATGGCTGCCGCTGCCAGCTGCTGGGAGAGCGCCGCATAAGCATCCTGTTGTTCGCGGGTCAGCTTGTAGCAGTCGACCAGATTCTCGGCAGTGATCCCCATGTGATAGCCGTTGAACGCATCTGTCAGCCCGTCTTGCAGCAGCGAGTCCGTCAACTGCGCGTTGCCCATACGCAAGCCGCTACGTGCTTTGGCCAGGGTAAAGGGAGCCTGGCTCATATTTTCCATTCCACCGGCAATAACGATTTCGGCGTCACCGCTGCGAATGGCCTGGGCGCCCAGGCTCACCGTTTTCAAGCCGGAACCGCACAGCTTGTTGATAGTCATGGCCGTAACCGTTTGGGGTAGCCCGGCATTCAGTGCGGATTGTCGGGCGGGGTTTTGTCCACACCCCGCTGTCAGCACCTGCCCGAGAATTACTTCGTCAACGTTGGCAGGATCCAGGCCGGTTTGCTCCAGCAAACCGCGAATGACAATGCTGCCTAGTTCAATAGCGCTGACGTCGGCCAGACTGCCCTGGAAAGCTCCGATAGCAGTGCGGGTGGCGGCTACTATTACGGCCTCTTGCATGATCACCTCTGAATAAAAGACGTGGCTCTATAACCTTTTGAGTCGGAGCCACGGTCTGCCAAACGGGGGGCAGAAAACTCACTTGGATGGGGCCTAATCAAAGCTGGGCCGCATGTATGCGCACCACCTTGTCGACCTGGCCCGCATCGTGGAACTGCGAGGGAGTGCCATGCCACTGCTCCAACAAGCGTGTTTTCTGCTGTTGGGCGTGCGCCAGATAGCGCTCTTTGACTGCGCCATAGCCACGTACGGCATCCGGTAGCTTGGCCAACTGCACGGCAGTGTCGAGCTTGTCAGGCGTGAGCCCGGACAGCAGTTCCTCAAGGATTTGCTCGTAGTTACGTAGCCACTCGCGTTCGACCTTGCGCTCATGGGTGTAGGCGAACGGGTCGAGCCACGTGTTGCGTATGCCCTTCAGCTTGGCAAGCAGCTTGAAGCCTTTGAGCATCCAGGGACCGTAACTGCGCTTGGCCGGCTCGACACCGGGGCCTGCTTTGTTGAGCAGCGGCGGGGCAAGATGAAAGCGCAGGTTGTAATCGCCCTCGAAAGTTGCCTCGATCTTCTTGAGGAACTCGCCGTGAGTGAACAGACGAGCGACTTCATATTCGTCTTTGATCGCCAAGACCTTGAAGTAGTATCGGGCCACCGCTTCGGTCAGCTCGCCGGGCTTGCCCGACAAAGCGCGTTCCGCTGCGCTGAACTGTTCAACACGACTCAGGTAGCGATTGCCGTACTCTGCGTTTTGGTACGCCGTGAGATACTCGACGCGCCGCGCAACGGCTTCATCCAGGCTCTGGGATATTTGCCTGTCAGGGCTGACCACCTTCCCTGCTTCAAGAATGCCTCGTACGCGTTGCAGGTCCACCGCGGCGCGACGCCCCCAGGCGAAGGCACTGCGGTTGAACGCCACGGCGGTACCATTGAGTTCGATGGCTTGAAGCAAGGCAGCTTCACCCACCGGCAGCCAACCCTTTTGATAGGCATAGCCGAGCATAAAGGTGTTGGTCGCAATCGAATCGCCCATTAGCGCTGTCGCAATATCGCTGGCATCGATAAAGGTGGCGTGGCTGTCCCCGACAGCCTCCCGGATCTGTGAGGCCATCCCTTGACTACGAAATTGTGGGTCAGGATGGGCCGTTAGGTCACCGCTTTCGGCTTGCTGCGCGAAGGTTCGGATAAATGCGCTGGTGATGCTTTCCTCGCTATTGATCAGCGCATAGGTGACACCCTGGCGGACTTTGGCGAGAGTCTCGGTATTGGCGCTGACTACCAGATCGCAGCCCAGCAACAAACTGGCCTCACCTTCTGCGATGCGTGGAGCGAACAGTTGATCCTGGTGCGCGGCGATGCGGATATGTGACCAGACCGCGCCGCCTTTTTGCGCCATGCCGGCCATATCAAGGTTCAGCGCACCTTTGCCCTCGATAAAAGCCGCCATGCCGAGGAGGGCGCCGATGGTGACCACCCCGGTGCCGCCTACGCCGGTGACCAGGATGCTGTAAGGCTCATCCAGACTCATAGGCGGAGGGGCTGGAAGATCCCATCGGTCCTCTGGGTGTTCTGCCATAGCCTTGGGTTTGCGCAGGTTACCGCCTTCGACTGTGACGAAACTCGGGCAAAAGCCGGACAGACAAGTGAAGTCCTTGTTGCAGGATGACTGGTCGATCTCGCGTTTGCGGCCGAACTCTGTTTCTACCGCGACCACGGACATGCAGTTGGATTTGCTGCTGCAGTCGCCGCAGCCTTCGCAGACGGCTTCGTTGATTACGACCCGGCGTGCCGGGTCGGGAAACTTGCCGCGCTTGCGGCGGCGGCGTTTCTCGGCGGCGCAGGTCTGGTCGTAGATGATTGCCGACACGCCGGGAAACTCGCGCAGTTCCTTCTGCACCTCTTCAATCTGGTCGCGGCGCAGGACCGGCACGCCGGGCGCCAGGTCGTGCACATCCCGGTACCTGTCCGGGTCGTCGCTGACCACCACGATGCGCTGCACGCCTTCGGCGGCGAGCTGGCGGGAAATCTGCGACACGGTCAGGCTACCGTCCACCGGCTGGCCGCCGGTCATCGCCACCGCATCGTTGTAGAGGATCTTGTAGGTGATCGGCACCTTGGCCGCCACGGCCGCGCGGATGGCCAGCAGGCCGGAGTGGAAGTAGGTACCGTCGCCGAGATTGGCGAACACGTGGCGGGTTTCGGTGAATGGCGCCTGGCCGACCCAGGCCACGCCTTCGCCGCCCATCTGGCTGAAGGTCTCGGTCCGCGGGTAGATCCAGGCGGCCATGTAGTGGCAGCCGATGCCGGCTAGCGCGCGGCTGCCTTCCGGCACTTTGGTGGAGGTATTGTGCGGGCAGCCGGAGCAGTAGTGCGGCACGCGGTCCATCAGGTTGCTGAACTGCTGCTTGCAGCCGAGCTGGGCCTCCAGCACACCCAGTCGCGCCTGCAGCGGCCCATGCGGATGCAGGTGCAGGATGCGCTTGGCCAGGGCGCGGGCGATCAGCGTCGGGGTCAGGTCGTTGATCGCGGGTAGTAGCCAGTCGGTGTGCGGCAGGCTCCACTCGCCCTTGTCATCGAACTTGCCGACGATGCGCGGGCGCACGTCCTCGCGCCAGTTGTAGAGTTCCTCCTTGAGCTGATACTCGATCATGTGGCGCTTTTCCTCGACCACCACGATTTCCTCCAGCCCTTCAGCGAACTGGCGCACGCCCTCAGCTTCCAGCGGCCAGACCATGCCCACCTTGTACACCCGTATGCCGATTCGTTCGGCCATCTCCTGGTCGATGCCGAGCATGTCCAGCGCCTGGCAGACATCCAGGTAGGACTTGCCGGAGGTGATGATGCCGATGCGCGCATTGCGTGAGTCGAGAGTCACGCGGTTCAGACCGTTGGCGCGGGCATAGGCGGCGGCGGCGTACAGCTTGTGCTCCAGCAGGCGCTGCTCTTGAGCCAGCGGCGGGTCCGGCCAGCGGATGTTGAGGCCGCCCTCCGGCAGATCGAAATCGGGAATGACCGGCTGCACGCGGTTGATGTCGAGATCGACGATGGCCGCGCTTTCCACAGTGTCGGCCACCGCCTTGAGCGCCACCCAGCAACCGGAGTAGCGCGACATGGCGAAGCCGTGCAGGCCATAGTCGAGGTATTCCTGCACGCCGGATGGTGCCAGCACCGGCATCATCACGGCCTTGAAAATGTGCTCGGTCTGGTGAGGCAGCGAGGAGGAGCGGGCGCCGTGGTCATCGCCGGCGATAGCCAGCACACCGCCGAACTTCGAGGTGCCGGCGGCGTTGGCGTGGCGGAACACGTCGCCGCAGCGGTCCACGCCGGGGCCTTTGCCGTACCACATGCCGAACACGCCGTCGTACTTGGCGCCGGGGAACAGGTTGACCTGCTGGGTGCCCCATAGCGAGGTGGCTGCGAGGTCCTCGTTGACCCCCGGCTGGAACCTGACGTGGTTCTGCTTGAGGTGGTCGCGGGCCTTCCACAGCGCCTGGTCGAAGCCGCCCAGCGGCGAACCACGGTAGCCGGAGATGAAGCCGGCGGTGTCGAGGCCGTCGATGAGGTCGCGCTGACGCTGCATCAGGGGCAGGCGCACCAGTGCCTGGACGCCGGTCATCAGGGCTTTCCCGGTTTGCTGGACGTACTTGTCTTCCAGCGAGGGCGATGTGCTCATGGCTAACCTCCAATTGTTCTTCGATGCGGCCAACCTGTGGGCGTCGCATTTTTCTTTGAACAGATTATTGGTTAGTGTTCAGATATCGTTAAGCAATAAAAATTAGTCTTAGGTATCTGTTTATCAAATACCTGGGTGATCCCCCTGCTGTATTTCGGCGATAGCCTTTTGCATTTCGGCGATAGCCCGATTCGTTGTCTCCGCCTCCGTCCTTCCGTTTACTCGTTTTGCGGTCCCGCTGAGAGGGAGCGCCAGCACCGGCTGAAAACAACAACAACGAGCGAGACGGAGATTTCTGATGTCGAGTGCCAACCTGATCGGCGGCCGTTTGGTAATTGGCTTGGCGGCGGCCCTGGCCTGTGGCGGTGTGCTCCAGGCGAAGGAGTTCGGGACCGGGAATCCGGACCTGAGCCTGCGTTGGGACAATACGCTGCGCTACAACTTGGGGGTACGGGCCGAGGAGCGGGAGCGCGCGCTGGCCAACAACGCTACCTATGACGAATCCGACTCCAAGTTCGACCGTGGAGATGTGGTGACCAACCGCCTCGACCTGATGAGCGAGTTCGAGCTGGCCTACCAGCAGTACCATGGCTTCCGTGTCAGCGCCGCGGCCTGGTACGACCAGGCTTACGCGGATGGCGACGTGGAGACCGCCGAGGGCAACGTCTTCTACCCCGGCGCCTTTCCGGGGCCGAGCACGCCGAGCTACCGGGGGGGCGAGTACTCCGGTTTCACCAAGCGCTATCACCGGGGCGTCAGCGGCGAACTGTTGGATGCCTTCGCCTTCACCCGTTTCAACCTCGGTGACGTACCAGTCAGCCTGCGCGCCGGCCGGCACACGGTCTACTGGGGCAGCGGGTTGCTGATCGCCGGCCACGCCATTTCCTACTCGCAGGCTCCGCTCGACGGCCGCAAAGCGGTGAGCAACCCCGGCACTGAGACGCGCGAGATATTCCTGCCGCTGACCCAGCTCTCAGCCCAGGCACAGGTGACCGATAGGCTGTCGGTCGCCGCCCAGTACTTCTTCGAATGGGACACCACTCGCGCGCCAGAAGGCGGCACGTACCTGGCCTCGGCCGACATCGCCCTGGAAGGGCCGAACCAGTTGCCGGTCGCGCCTGGCTTCGTGCGGCCTCTGATCGATCCGCTGACTCCGGGCGACAGCGGCAACTGGGGGGTGATGGGCACCTACAGTCTCGATTTCCTGCACTCCGATATCGGCCTGTACTACCGCGAATTCGACGACTACAACCCGTGGGGCCTGCAGGTGGGTGGCAACTTCGCCCGCTACGTATATGCCGACAACGTCAGGCTCTATGGCCTGAGCTGGTCGGCCGGGCCGGTGCTGGGGGGCGGCTCGGTAGGGGTGGACCTGTCCTATCGGCAGAACACTTCGCTGATCTCGAGCAATTTCAGTTCCGTGGATAACCAAGGGGCGCGTGGCGACACCTGGCACCTGGTGGTCAACGGCCTCTGGCTGCTTCCACGTACGGACTTCTTCGACACCGGTAACGTCATAGCCGAGATGGCCTACAGCCACGTGCAACGCGTGACCGACCGCAAGGAGCTGTTCAAGGGCGAAGGCTACTCCGGCTGTCCGACAGGCCAGGACAAAGAGTGGGGCTGTGCCACGCGCAACTATGTTGGTGTCGCCTTCAGCTTCGCGCCGCAGTGGCTGGGAGTGTTTCCGGGCTGGAACATCTCCGCGCCCATGAGCTTTGACTACGGCGTGTCGGGCAATGCCGCCACCGGCGGCGGCAGCGAGGGTAAGTACAGCTACAAGATCGGCATCAAGGGCACGCTGGATGAGCGTTATGACGTGACCCTGGCCTACATCGGCTACGGCAGCCCTCGCAAATACGCCGACATCCCCAGCGTGGGCAAGACGGTGGTCGGCGGTGCCGGCGACATCGGGCTGTCCGATCGCAACTGGATCTCGCTAACCCTGAGCACCGCGTTCTGATCCGCTGCCGGCTTCGCGGCCGGTGCGACACCACGGCACTGCGCTTGTGACGAAGACGCGCGGCGCGCCCGCCTGGTGTTTCCCAAGACCATGACTGGAGATTTCCATGCAACCGAACATCTACACGACGGGGCTGCTTGCCATCGTACTGGCCGGCCCGGCTCTGGCCGAAGGCAGCGATTTGCCAAGCGATCTCGGCGGCAAGCTGACGCGTTTTGGTGCCATTGCCGTCGGCAATGCGGAGGGTACCATCCCACCCTATGACGGGGGCCTCAAGGTGCCGGCCGGATTGCAACCCGGTGACGGCAGTTGGCCCAACCCGTTCGAGGGTGAGAAGCCTCGGCTGCGGATCACTGCGGCCAATGCTGATCAGTATGCCGAACAGCTATCCGCAGGGCAGATGAGGCTGCTCAAGCAGTACCCGGATACCTATTTCATGGATATCTACCCGACTCACCGTACCGCCGCGTTCCCGGAGAATTTCCTTGCGGCGACCCAGCGCAACGCCAGCGACCCCGATTGCAAGGCCATGAACGACGGGCTGTCCATTAGCGAGGCTTGTCGCGGCGGTTTGCCGTTCCCATTGCCCAAGGATGGCCGGCAGGTGATGTGGAATTACATTCTCAACTACCAGGGTGTGAACGGCTGGGACTGGAACCACAGCGCCTATGTGGTCAACCAGGGGCGCCCGACCCTGACCAACACCAACCGCTCCACTGGCGAAAAGCCCTTCTACCAGCTCGATGTGTCTGGGCGTGATCCGAAGATCGCCCAGCGCATCTGGTCGCGCATCGTCGCCCCGGCACGCACCGCCGGGCAGGCCTCGGGCTACTGGGACTATCTCGACCCGGTGGATAACGCGCGTTATGCCTGGAGCTACTCGACCGGGCAGCGCCGCGTGCGCAAGGCGCCGGAGTTCGCTTACGACACGCCCAATTCGGCGTTCGGCGGGGTGGCGTTCTACGACGAGATATTCCTCTTCTCCGGGAAGATGGACCGTTTCGACTGGAAGCTGCTGGGCAAGAAGGAAATGTTCATCCCCTACAGCAGTTACGACCTGAAGTGGAAATGCGACATGGACACCAAGCTGATGGAGAAGCACATCAATCCGGCCTGCGAGCGCTGGGAGCTGCACCGCGTCTGGGTGGTCGAGGCCACGCGCAAGGAGGGCGTACGCCACGCGCAGAAGAAGCGTCGCTACTACATCGACGAGGACACTTTTGGCGCCGCGTTGTACGACGCCTGGGACGACAGTGGTGCGATGTTCCGCGCAGGCGCGCAGTACAACATTCAGGCCTACGGCATGCCGAATAACCCGCTGCAGGACTCCTACTCGCTGTACGACTTCACCCGCGACCAGTACGGCATGTTCGGCAACGGCCCGACCCGTTACCGCGCGGCCCCGGTCGTTGAGCGCGAGGCCAATCCGCAGACCATCGCAGGCGGGCAGACCCGCTAATCCCCCTGAGGAGAACCGACCCATGCAACGTCTGGAAGGGAAAGTGGCCGTGCTCACCGGGGCCGGCAGCGGCATCGGCCGGGCCACGGCCTGGATGTTCGCCGAGCAGGGCGCTCGGGTGGTAGTGACCGACCTCCATGAAAGTGCGGCGGAGACGGTCGCCCAAAGTATCGCCGAGGCTGGTGGTCGCGCCATTGCGCTGAGGGTCGATGTCGGCGTGGAGGATGAGTTGCGACAAATGATCGCCAGCACTCTGAAGGCTTTCGGGCGCATCGATGTGCTGTTCAACAACGCCGTCAACAAGAACCCGGCGACCGTGCGCGACGTGGACTTCCTCGACTTCAACGAGGAGCTGTTCCACGCCAACATGCGGGTCAACGTGCTCGGCGGCGTGTTGGCCTGCAAGCATGCCCTGCCGCAAATGCTGGAGCAGGGAGGCGGGTCGATCATCTTTACCTCGTCAACCAGCTCGATTGCCGGCGAGGTCGCCCAGTTCAGCTACGGTGCTTCGAAGGCGGCGCTGAACTGGTACGTGCAGAGCATCGCCGCGACCTTCGGCAAACGCGGTGTGCGCTGCAACGCGATTCTCCCGGGCGTGATCCGCACCCCGGCGATGGAGAGCTGGGCCAACTCGGCTATGCAGGCGGCTTTCCTCGACATCCAGAACGTCCCACGCCTCGGCGAACCGGAGGACATCGCCGGCATGGCGCTGTACCTCGCCTCGGACGAGTCCCGCTACGTAAACGGCGCGCTGTTGCGCGTCGATGGCGGCATGAGCTGTACCACGCCGATGGTGCCAGTGGTGCGCGCCTATCTCTGAACCCCGGCGCGGGCCCGGTGCTCGCGCCGAACGAACCTGGAACTTTCCAATGGGCTTACGACAAGAAGATTTCATCCGCAAATTCTGTGCTGCCTGGGGCGACGGCAGCGAACAGTCGCGACCGCAGGTAGACAAGATCGTCTCCATGCTGGCCGAGGATGCCGTCTGGCAGCTCTGGGTGCCGGGCGGGCCGGTCATCCGTGGGCGCGCCGCGCTGCGCCGGGAGATCGAGCGGCAGATGACCTACACCAGCCACAACCTCTGCACCATCAGGCACATCGTTTCCTCTGACACGCTGGTGATGACCGAGCGCGACGACTACGCGGTGTCCAGTGGCAAGCCGATGCCGCATTCGATGGTCGCGGTCTACGAGCTTGACGAGCAGGGCCTGATCAAGGCCTGGCGTGAGTACCTGGATACCGCTGACCTGGCGAAGAAGAAGGGGGTGGAGATCGACCTGGTCGGTGGGCCGGCCCTTGATGAGCCGACACGCTGAGTCATGGATAAAATCTGGAGAAGTGGATGCAATCGCTAGACACGCAAGAAAGCGCTGGAGCGCTCATCGAACAGAAGCTGCGAACCTTTGTCGAGCAGCTCACCGGCGGGCGGGTGACGGTCATGGAGCGCCTGCCGCGCTGGCGGCCGGCCTGGAACCTGGACGTGCGCCGCGGAGAGGAGGTCCTCCGGCTGCACATCCGCGGCGAACGCGGCGGCGATGTCAGCCCGTTCCCGGAGCTGCGCCGCGAGGCTGACATTCTCAGGCTGCTCGGCGAGCAGGGCATCCCCGTACCGCATATCCATGGCTTCTGCGAGGACCCGTCGGCCATCGTCATGGAACGGGTGCCCGGGACGCGGGACCTCTCCGCCGCGGCCAGCGACGAGGAGCGACGTTCACTGGCTCGCCAGTACGTGCGCGCCATGGCGGCCATGCACCGGTTGCCCTTGGAGCCCTTCGTGGCACAGGGTATCCGCCTGCCGCAGGGCGCCGACGAAATCACCCTGGCCGGGCTGGAGGCCTATTACCCGCTGTACCTGCGCAACAAGACCCGGCCGCAGCCGCTGGCCGAGTTCGCCCTCGGCTGGCTGCGCCGCAACGTACCCCGGCATCGCACCAGAGCAGGTTTCGTGCAGTACGACTCCGGCCAGTACCTGTTCGAGAACGGCCGGGTCAACGCGCTCTACGACTTCGAGTTCGCCATGATCGGCGACCCGCTGGCGGACCTCGCCTCGGCGCGCATGCGCGACAACTACGAACCGCTGGGAGAGACTTTCAGCGAGCTGTACCGCTATTACCAGGAGGTCACCGGCGAGCCGGCCGATCCTGATGTCGTGCGTTACCACACGGTGCTGTTCTCCACCGTCAGCGCCATGCAGTTTTCCGCCACCGTTGCCACTCCGCGGCCGGGCGATCCGCACGACACCTACATCGAGTTCGACCTCGCCCTGCGCCGCGTTGTCGCGCATGCGCTTGCCGAGGCGATGGGGGTTGCCATCGAGGCGCCGCCGCTGGTGCTCATCGAAGCGGGGCCGAACGCACGGTTGCTGACGATGCTCGAGGACGCGGTCGGGCAGATCGAGGTGAGCGACGACTTCCAGAAATCCAGGCGCGCCGCCGCGCTCAAGCTGGTCGAGTACCTCGGCCGTGCCGATGCCATGGAGGTTGAGCTGCGGCGCCTGGAGCGAGAGGACGCCGAGGGGCTGCTGGGGCGGCGCTTCGAGGATCACGGGCAGATTGACGCCGCTCTGGAGGTTTTCGTCCGGGATGCCGGGCCTGAGTACGACGAGCGTTTGCTGCGCCTGTTCATGGCGCAGATCGAACGCCGTGTCCAGGTATTTGGCAGTACTGCCATCGGCGTGTCGGCCAGCCATATTGACCTGCCGCCCATCGAGCCGCGCTGACGGCCCCCCTTCGACCAGACGAGGAAGACCCATGTCGGAACGACTGCAACAGGCCGGCGATGCGCTGGCGTTCAAACGGAAGTACGGCCCCTGGGCGCTGATCGCCGGGGCCTCGCACGGGGTGGGCGCGGCGTTCGCCCACCAGTTGGCGGCGCGCGGCCTGAATTGCGTGCTGGTGGCGCGGCGCCAGGACGCCCTGGACGCACTGCGCTTGGAGCTGGTCGCACGCCACGGCGTCGAGGTACTGGCGGTCAGCCAGGACCTGTCCCATGCCGATGCGGCGGACAGGCTGCTCGCCGCTGTGACAGATCGCGAGATCGGCCTGTTCGTCTACAACGCCGGTGGCGATTCTTTCCTTACCCGTTTCCTCGATACCCCGGTGGAGGATTGGAGCTCGCTGCTGCGTCTCAATGCATCGACGCCGATGGCGTGCTGTCACGCCTTCGGCGGGCGGATGCTTGGCCGTGGTCGTGGCGGGATGATCCTGGTGGGGTCACAGGCGGCCCTAGGTGGCATCCGCAAGTTGGCCATGTACAGCGCCTCCAAGGGCTTCGCGATGAATCTTGGCGAGTCGCTATGGGCCGAGTGGAAGGATCGCGGCATCGACGTGCTGAACCTGCTGATTGGCACCGTGGATACTCCGACGATGCGCGAAGCGATGGTCAGGCTGAACATCCCTGATGCCCTGGGCATGCCCTTGCCCCAGGCCGCGGACATCGTCGCCCTGGCCCTGCGGGAACTGCACAACGGACCGACCCTGATCCATCCGCAAGATATCGATGCCACCGGCTACGGGCAGTCGCCGGGACAGGTACGGCGCGAGCATGTGATCGCCAAGAGCGCCGAGGCGGCGGCTTTCATCGGCAACGATTGACACACTTCCCACCGGAGCGACGAGGCTTGAGCATGAAGAGTTTCAACAACGCGGAATTCAAGCGCGGCTGGCACGTACTGATCCTGGCCGTGGTCGGGGTGGCCACTAGCTCCAGCTCGCTGCTGCTGTACAGCTTCAGCTCCATGGTCATCCCGCTGGAGCGGGCCATGGGCTGGGCGCGCAGCGACCTGCAGGCGGCCATTACCGCCCTGTCGCTGGGCACTATCGTCGGTGCACAACTGGCCGGTTGGCTCAACCTGCGCTACGGCCTGCGCGCTGTCACGTTGGTGTCGCTGGTCGTACTGGCCCTGAGCGTCTTTATGCTGACTCGCATCGGCGGCTCGATATGGACGCTCTACCTGGGATTCTTCCTGGTGCCGTTGGCGGGCGTGGGCACCCTGCAGATCACCTGGTCGCACCTGGTCAACCTGTGGTTCGAGGAGAATCGTGGGCTGGCTCTGGCCATCATCCTCAGCGGCTCAGGCCTCGCGGCTATAGCCCTGCCGCTGATCACCACCTGGGCGGTCACACGCTGGGGCTGGCAGGCCGGCTTCCTCGCGCTCGGCCTGCTGCCGGTGCTCTTCGCCCTGCCGCTGGCGCTGCGCTGGCTGGAGCCTGTGGCGGCGACGCGCCGGGTTGCGGCACAGGTGAGCGAGACCGTGCGGAGGTTGCCGGGCATTATGCTGAGGGATGCGCTGCACGCCTGGCGCTTCTGGGTCTGCAACCTGTCCATGACCCTGGTAGTGGCCTGCGTGGTCGGCATGGTCACCAATATCGTGCCGCTGCTGCAGGACCGTGGCCTGAGCGCCACCCAGGCCGGCCATGTGTTCAGCAGCTTCGGCATTTCATTGATCCTTGGCCGCCTGGTAGTGGGCTATCTGATTGACCGGCTGTGGGCTCCGGGGGTCTCTGCCCTGGCGCTGCTGATGCCGGCGTTCGCCTGCCTGATCTTCGCCTACGCCGAACCCGGGCTGCTGTGGTTCACCGTCGCCACGCTACTGGTGGGCATCGGTGCCGGTGCCGAGTTCGATATTGCCGCGTTCCTCATCGCTCGCTATTTCGGCATGCGTGATTACGGTCGCCTGTTCGGCGTGCATCTGGGACTGGTCACCGCCGGTGCCGCCGCCGCGCCATTGCTGTTTGGCCAGTTGTTCGAGATCAGCGGCGGCTATGCCGGCATGCTCGGTTTCTGTTTCGTCTGCTTCCTGGTCGGCCCGCTGCTGCTGCTGACGCTGGGCGGCTACCCGCTGTTCAGGCAGGGGGCGGCAGTGGCGCACGGATAAAATACTGGACAAATTATAAAAATGTGTTCAATTAAATGGCTTCCGAATTCATGCATAGAACAACAAGATGGAGGCTGTATGCGCGCTGCTGTGATTTCCGAACGCAATGCCCCGCCGGTGGTGGGCGATTTCCGTGAACCCGAGCCGCAGGACGGCGCGGTACTGATCGACGTCGACACCGCAGGCCTCGGCGGCTGGGATGTGCTGGGCGCCTATCGTCTGGGCGTGGAATATCCCTGCGTGATCCGTGGCGAAGGCGTGGGCCGCGCGCCCGACGGCCGCCGCGTGTATTTTGGCGAGCGCTCGGTGGCGCCGTTCGGAGCCTGGGCCGAGCGTACTCTGGTGCCCGCCGCCGAGGTGTGGGAGGTGCCGGACGAGGTGGACGACAAGACCGCTATCAGCATGGGCATCGCCGCCACCGGGGCCATCGTGCCGCTGGAGAAGGCTGCAATCCAGAAGGGCGAGAAGGTGTTGATCCTCGGCGCCACCGGCACTCTCGGCCAGATCGCCCTGCAACTGGCGCGCAGCATGGGCGCCGGCAAGGTGGTGGGCGCGGCGCGCTCGGCTGAAGCACTGATGGGCCTGAAGTCGCGCGGCATTGCCGACGAGGTGGTGACCCTGGGCGGCACCGACGACGTAGCCGCACTGAAGGACGCCGCCGCCGGCGGCTTCGACGTGGTCCTTGATCTGGTCTGCGGCCAGCCGATGCTCACCGCGCTGAAGGCCACCAACTGGGGGGCGCGAATCATGACCATCGGCACCGGGGCGGGTCGGCAGGTCAACCTGGACATCGCCGACCTGCTGTTCCGCTCGTTGTCCTGCATCGGCACCGGCCAGCGTCCACCGGCAGAGCGCGAGCAGATCTGGCGGCGACTGCTGAAGATCGCCAAGGAGCAGGACATCCAGGTCGACTATCTGGATTACACCCTGGACCAGGCCGCTGAAGCCTGGGCCGCCCAGGTGTCCGGCCCACACGCGAAGATCACGGCAAGCATCAGACGCTGAGGCCGAAGCCGAACGATTACTTGACGTGTCAGGAGGGATTTCAACTGCTGCGCTGACGACGGAACTCCTCCGGCGTCAGCCCGACCTCCTTGCGAAAGGCCGCCGTGAAGGCTGCGGCATTCTGGAAGCCGGCGGCATAGGCGACCTGTTTGATCAGCAGATGCTGGTCGGCGAGCAGCGCAATGGCTTTCCTGATCCGGATTTCCGCCGCGTAGCGGCGCAGGGTCTTGCCGGTGGTGTTCCGAAAACGGGTCGACAGCTTTCTCGCCGACAGGGCGCAGGCATCGGCCAGCCGGTGCAGGGAAGTGTCCTCGTTCGGGCCAGCCTCCAATATCTCTCGCAGCAGATTGAGTTGGCTGGGGCCGAGTTTACTGGTGTCCTCATCGTCGTTCCGGTTGCTGAGGAATTCCCTGCGCAGCTCCAGAGCGACGCTGGTCAGCAGGCATTCGGTATGCAACTCGCTGGCGAATCCCGGTGCGGCGACTTCTTCCGCGAGGCGTTGCAGGGTGCTCTGCAGGTACAGGCTCTGCAGGTTCAGCATGTTCTCGTCGGTATGGCCATCCCAGTTCCAGTGATAGGCCGCCAGGGGGCCGAGGTCCGCCGGATCGAATAGGCAGATCAGCGCCTTTTGCTGGCAGGCGCCATGTTTGAGGTGGAATTCAGTGCCATGAGGAATGAACAGAAGTTGGCCAAGTGGCTTGAATCGATGTGTGGCGTGTCCGCGGAAGCTGCCGAGGTTATGCGATGTGTCGTTGCACTCGAGGCCGGACGGCGTGAGCAGCATGCGCACCAGACAGCTTTTCCGGGTTTCGATCAGTGCTGTCCCCGCACTGGGCCATTGGGCATGTTCCAGCCGGACGTCGAAACCTTTCTTGCTGAGCGAGGCTTCGGTCAGAAAGTCGCCCGAGTGTTCAGACTCGTACTCGCAATAATTGATCGCGGTCATTTTCAACCTTCAGCAATTCTTGTTCTTGGTGCTGAAATTCGAACGGTCGCGAAACCGCCGGGCATCCCGATTGCCGACTCGTGGTGGGCAGGGATCGCCACGAGTCCCCGAGTTTACCCAGCACGATTGCGAAAGCGATTCATAAAAATAAGAGGCAGGTATTAGAAAAGCAGATGGCGAAAGGCAAAGATATTTCCATGCGTCAGCTCCGTTACTTCGTGGCGGCGGCGGATGCTGGCCAGTTCTCCCAGGCCGCGCTCAAGGTGCATGTTTCGCAGTCGGCGATTACCGCGGCGGTCCTGCAACTGGAAGAGAGCTTGGGCGTCAGCCTGTTCGAGCGCCTGCCCTATGGCGTGGCGCTGACCGCCGAGGGGCACAAGTTCGCCCAGCACGCCCGGCACATCCTCGACACTCTGCAGGACGCCTTGAGTGAACCACTGTTCCTCAGCCATGTAATGCAGGGCGAGGTGCGTGTCGGCGCCTCGTATACAGTGCTCGGCTACTTCCTGCCTTCTCTGCTGGCGCGCTTCAAGCGCAGTTACCCGCAGGTGGAGATCGACCTGATCGATATGGATCGCGAGAGCATCGAGACGGCGGTGGCCGATGGCCGACTCGACCTGGGGCTGGCGATCATTTCCAACAGCCCGGACCTGTCCCGTTTCGAGCACCATGTGCTGATCCGCTCACGGCGCCAGCTCTGGCTGGCCAGCCAGCATCCGTTGATGACGGCGACCTCGGTCACCCTGGAGGATGTTGCCAGGCATGCCTACATCCTGGCGACGGTCGATGAGGGCGACGTATCCACCAGCCGATACTGGGATGCGCGCGGACTGGTGCCGGACGTGGCGTTCCGCACTTCCTCAATGGAGGCCCTGCGCGGCCTGGTGGCCCACGGTTTCGGCGTCACCATTCTCTCCGACATGCTCTACCGTGCCTGGTCTCTGGAAGGCAAGAAGATCGAGGCACGTCCACTGGCCGACGCCATACCGTCCATGGAACTCGGACTGATCTGGCGCCCCGGCGCAAGCCTGTCGGAGCCCGCCCAGGCGTTCCGGCAATTCCTGATCATGGCCTGTGCTTCCTAGGGGGCGTCGGCGTTTCAATCTCGCCGAGAGGTCGGCAGGGCCTATCAATAGGTGAGGCTTTAGCCGCAAAGGAGCGCGTTGCGCGCTCCCCGGGATGCCCCTAGTGCTTCTCCAGCTCGGCTTCGACGGCCTGGAGCAGGCGGGGATCGTCCGCCGCCACGTCTGGAGCGAAGCGACCGATCACCTGCCCGTCACGGCTGACCAGGAACTTCTCGAAGTTCCACAGCACCGCCGGTGCTGGCGTGGGATCTATGCCGTAGCCTTTGAGGCGCTCGCGCATCGGGCCTTCGCCGATGGTGTGCGGTTGCGCCTTGGTCAGCAGCCGGTACAGCGGGTGGCGATCTTCGCCGGTCACCGTGATCTTGGAGAACAGGGGAAACTGGACGGCGTAGTTCAGGCTGCAGAACGCCTTGATCTCCTCGTCGCTACCCGGCTCCTGCTCCCTGAAGTCGTTGGCCGGGAACCCCAGTACCTCAAGCCCGGCTTCACGCTTGTCCTCGTAGAGCTTCTCCAGGCCCTCGTACTGCGGGGTGAGCCCGCACTTGGAGGCGACGTTCACCACCAGCAGCACCTTGCCCTTGAAGCGGTCGAGCGTCAGGGAAGTGCCTTCGATGGTCTTGAGCGGGATGTCGTAGATCGTCTGGGTCATGCCGTTCTGCTCCTTGCGGTTGGGGAAAAGGGGGAGGGTCACTCTCAAGCGTTTTCGTTGCGCTTGCGAGCGGCTTCCGCGAAATCGCGCTTTAGGGTCGGGAAATAGGCGATCTGCCCGCCCATTCCGCCGCTGATGTCAATGGAAGCGGCGCTGATGAAGCTGGCGTACTCACTGGCCAGGAACAGGGCCATGCCGGCGATGTCCTCGGGCTTGCCGAAGCGGCCGAGCGGCACCACCTTGAGTACCATCTCGTTGAACTCCTCGCGGCTCACGCCTGGGGGCATCTCCTTGTAGTGGCGGTCCCACTGTCCGGTGTCGATCCAGCCCATGTTCAGGCTGTTAACCAGGATATTGTCCCTGGCCAGGGACATGCCCAGCGAGCGTGAGAGGGCGATGCAGGAAGCGCGGTTGATCACCGAGGGAATTCCGTCCGGGGTGGGGATGCTGCCGGCGAGAGCGTTGATTTCGATGATCCTGCCCCAGCGCTGTGCGCGCATGTGTGGGACCACCGCCTGAACGAAGCGGAAGTGGCCCATCTGCAGGATATTGGCGTGGGCAAGAATGTCCTCGGGCGTCAACGTATCAAGGTTGCCACCCTTGCCTTGGCCTGCATTGTTCACGAGCACATCGACGCCACCCCAGGCTTCTACCACTTCGTCGACGAAGCTTTTCACCCCGGTGGTGTCCGTTACGTCAACGGCGCGCGCGATGACGTCCATTGCGGAGCCTTCAAGGGACTTCCCCTCCGCTGATATTGCGTCTTCGCTCCGGGCGCAAATGGCCACTCTCGCACCTTCTGCAGCAAAAGCCTGAGCGATTGCTCGGCCGATGCCTCGTGAAGCGCCAGTTACGATTACTCGCTTCCCTCTGAGGTCAATGTTCATACGTTCTCCTTGCTAGTAGACGGGGTCGCCACCTCAACGGCAGCGCTGATGCGGGTTTGGCACGGGCACTAAGCTGGCCGCCCCCGGTCGCCATGGGAAAGCTTGTGTTGAACATAAAACAGCAATGTGTTTAATTTGTCGAGCCGCGCATCAGCTTGGATGCATGCGTACCCAAGCAGAAGTGCACAAGGACGGGGAGGGCAGTAACGATTCTGTATATGGAATTGCAATCTGTATCTGGAATTGGTGGGTTTTATCGGCTAGTCTAGGCTTCACGCAAAACGGAACGGTTTCTCAGTTCCTGTGCAGATGGTCGATCCATTCCTTGGGCGTGCCTGGTCTGGAATGGAGTGGTTTTCCCTTTTAAGCATCTGAAAATAAAAATAAAAGGATCTCAAATGAACGTGATGAAACAGCTAGGCGATTGGCCGTTTGTACGCAGCAGTTTGGCTCTTGTAGTCATGGGCTGCAGTGGCGGGATCGCAGCGATGGAATTCGATGTCGGAAATCCGGATCTGCGCCTGCGGTGGGACAATACGGTGCGCTACAACCTGGGCTTCCGAATGGAGGATCAGGACAAGAAGATCATGAACAACCCGAACTTCGATGAGTCCGACGGGAAGTTCGATAAGGGCGACATTGTTACCAATCGCCTCGATCTGTTGACCGAGCTCGACTTGTCCTATCGGCAGGATTTCGGTGGACGTGTCAGTGCCGCCGGCTGGTATGACGACGCCTATCACAGCCACTCCGTGGAAAGTAACGTTCCCGGCTTCTCAACCAGCTACAACAGGGATCGCTACAGCTCCGAGGTGGCACGCTACACCAACGGCCCTTCTGGCGAGATCCTTGATGCGTTTCTCTGGACCAACTTCAGTCTCGGTGCGACTCCCGTCAACCTGAAGGCGGGTCGCCACGCAGTGTTCTGGGGTGAAGGCCTACTGTTTGGGGCTCACGCAGTTTCCTATTCGCAGGCTCCGACGGATGGGGTTAAGGCAGTTACCAGTCCTGGTATCGAGACCAAGGAAGTCTTCTTGCCGATCGGTCAGGTTTCCGCCAAAGCCCAGGTGACCGACTCGTTGTCTGTCGCTGCTCAGTATTTCTATGAATGGGATAACACTCGTTTCCCTTACGGGGGGACCTTTTTCGGTGCTGCCGACCCGTTCTTCGAGGGGCCTGACCGACTGCCGGCCGCTCCAGGTTTCAACCTCAATCATGTCTCGTCGAAGCGCGGCCGGGACGGTGAGAACTGGGGCCTTATGGCCAAGCTGAATGTGGAGTCCATTGAGACAACGTTCGGTGCTTACTATCGCCAGTTCGACGATTATCAACCTTGGCTTTCCCCTCAGATCAACTTGGCTGCGGGTGAGTACCGGCTGGTTTATCCCCGTGACGTGAAGCTGTATGGTCTGAGCTTCTCCAGGGCCATTGCCACTGTCGCAGTTGGGGCAGAGCTTTCGTATCGAAAGGACGGTGCGCTCAACGCCACCGGTGTGAGCCTTCTGGATGACGAAGGCCCGCGTGGTGACACCATTCATTTCGTGGCGAACGCTGTATATGGCGTACCGCGCAACTTCATTGCGGACAACGCCACTCTGGTGGCTGAGTTCGCGTACAGTCATTTGGACAAAGTGACCTCTCACGAAGAACTGTACAAAGGCGAAGGCTTCGCCGGCTGTACGGATCTCCGGACCCCCAGAATTCCTGGATCCGGCAACAAGTCCGATGGATGCTCGACTCGTGATTACTACGCCATTGCGGTGAACTACACGCCGCAGTACGTGGAAATTCTGCCGTCATGGACTCTGGATGTGCCCTTCACCGTGAACTACGGCCTGCATGGCAACGCGGCGAGCGCTGGTGGAGGTGCCGAGGGTGCTCTCTCCTGGTCTGTCGGAGCCAAGATGACCTATCGGCAGGAGCATGAGTTCAGCGTGCGCTACGCCGATACTTCTGCACAGGAAAAAAATGTGCTCAATGCCAACGGGGACAGGATGGTCAACGGCAATGGCAACGTCGGAGGGACAGACCGTGGCTGGCTGACCTTCACTTACAAAACCTCCTTTTAATAATTCCAAGAGCGGAGACTGGCTATGAAACTCCAACTCGCTTTGAGCCTTGCCTTAAGTGGACTGTCTGTATGTGCTTTTGCTGCTGTCAGTTCGGAAGAAGCTGCCGAACTGGGTAAATCGCTGACGCCTTGGGGAGCTATCCAGGCCGGCAATGCAGACGGGACAATTCCTGCCTACGAAGGCGGCCTCCGCCAGGCTCCGCCCGGTTTCAAGCCGGACAGCGGATTTTGGGTTGATCCGTTCAAGGACGAGAAGCCCCTGTTCCGGATCGATGCGAAGAATGCAGATCAGTACGCTGACAAGCTGAGTGAAGGTCAGAAGGAGCTGCTGAAGAAGAATCCTGATACCTGGTACATGGATGTTTATCCGAGCCACCGCACCACTGCCTATCCACAGGAAGTGGTGGAGGCTACTCTGCGCAACGCTACCGGTTGCCAGATTCAGAAGGACGGCTTGGCAGTTGATCCAGCCTGTCGTGGTGGCTTGCCGTTCCCGATCCCCAAGAATGGTAACGAGGTGATCTGGAATCAGCAGCTGCGATACAAGATCGGTCCCGGTTACTCCACCACCAAGTCGTCCAACAGTTGGGTGATCGACAGCAATGGTCAGGTAACCAAGACTGCGGAGCAGGCGACCTTCGAGGAAACCCCGTACTACCAGGTCAGTCTGTCTGATCGTGATCCGCAGATGTATGCCCGTGTGTTCTCCCTGAACAATTTTCCCGCGCGGCGCTCTGGAGAAGTCATCGTTTTGAATGACTACCTCGATCCGACGTCCAAGCCACGGCGCTCTTTCAGCTACACCCCGGGTCAACGCAGGGTCAAGCTGGCTCCTGAGTTCGCCTTCGATACCCCGGTTGCCAGCCAGGGTGGCGTGACTCTGTTCGATGAGCTCCAGATGTTCTCCGGTAGCCAATCCCGCTTCGACTACAAGCTGATTGGCCGTAAGGAAATGTATATCCCCTACAACGCCTACAAGTTCTACTTCGATTGCAAGCAGGACGAGCAATTCCAAAAGAGCCACGCCAATCCAGCTTGCGAGCGCTGGGAGCTGCACCGTGTCTGGGTGGTCGAGGCCACACTCAAACCGGGTCAACGTCACGTCTACAGCAAACGCACCTACTACCTGGACGAAGACACTTTCGGCATCGGCCTGTATGACGCCTGGGACAAGAGCGGTGCGCTGTATCGTTCGATCTTCCTGAGTGGTGTGCAGCTGTACGACAAGAATATTCCCTACAACGTGAAGAACGTTGTGTATGACTTCAACAAGGGGATGTGGGCGTTGCTTAACGATGCTTTGAAGGGTGGCTACTGGTTCTCCAGCAAGGCATACAGCGAGCGTGAGATGAACCCGGAAGCGATTGTCTCGCGGGTAACCCAGCGCTGATATCTGCTGCTTGCCCGCGCGGACTGGGAGGTCCGTGTGGGCAGGTAAGCTGAAATGGGCCGCAAGGGCGCATCGTTGAGTGCCCGCTGCGTCCCACCCTGCGGTTGAGGATAAAAACAATGATTAGCCCGGGCCTTGACGTAATTCATTCGCTGCTCCGTCGTGCGATCGTGGGATTGCCCCGTCGATCGTTCAGCACAGCGTTGTTGTTCTCACTGCTGCTGCCTGTTTCTGCCTTTGCTGAGCAAGTCTCGGGCACCGATTCGTTACGGGAGCCTGCGCAGATCCTTGATTCGCGCATGCCTGCGCCGGTGATAGGTATTGCTCGAGCTGGCAAAGCCTTGGTCAGCGTTGGGCCACGCGGTCTTATCCAACGTTCTGAAGATGGTGGCAAGTCCTGGCGGCAGGTGCCCAGTCCGGTATCCAGCGATTTGGTCCAGGTGCGTTTCAGTGATGCGTTGAATGGATGGGTCGTTGGTCACGATTCAGTATTGCTACATACCGCCGACGGCGGCGCCAGCTGGAAAGTACAACTTGATGGGCGCAGTGTGCTTGCGCTGCTGCAGGATCAGTACGGTCGTCGCGCCAATGCAGGCGATCAAGTAGCTGACGACATGCTTCGCGAAATCAATCTTGCGATGAGCACTTCCGCAACACCCGATGTGTTGGCCGCTCCTTTCCTCGATGTGCTGTTCGATGATAACGGCAACGGCTTCGTAGTCGGTGCATTCGGCATGATCTTGCACAGTCGGGACGCTGGTACGACCTGGGAACCCTGGGTCGACCGTACCTCCAACGAACGACGCATGCATCTGTACGGACTGGCTGAGCGAGAAGGCGTCTTCTATGTCAGCGGGGAACAGGGTTTGTTGATGCGTCTTGATTCCCAGACACAGCGCTTCGTGACCCTGGAAACCCCGTACACAGGAACCTATTTCGGCGTCAGGTCCTTCGACGGCTTGCTGTTGGTGTATGGCCTGCGCGGCAATTTATTTGTCAGTCGAGATAACGCCCTGCACTGGCAAAAGATCGAGACCGGGCTGAAATCCAGCATCGTCGATGTTGTGGAGCAGGGCGGTGAGTTGCTTGTCGTCAGCCAGGGTGGACAGATGGTGTCGCTCAATCAGCACAACCTCGGTATCACCTCGCTGCAGCCCGCAGAGATCGGCGAAATTTACGCGGCAAGCTATTCCGGCGAGGCCGGCATGCTGGTTGTGACTCAGTTCTCCGGCGCCAAGCTTGTCGACATCACCAGCGCAGAGTGAGCCAGCCGTCGCAGACCTCCAAAGAGAATGAAGAAATGGTAGAGCAGAAATACAACAGCGGAATGCCGGTGGTTCCGGACCTCAAGGACTTTGACATGTCGTCCGGCGGGTTCTTTGAACGGGTGATCTTTAACAACCGCATTCTGGTGATCGTTGCCTGTTTGCTCGCTACTGTGGTGCTCGGTTTCTTCGCGACTCGACTGCAGGTCAATGCCAGCTTCGAGAAGATGATTCCGAGCTCCAGCCCTTACATCAAGAACTATCTGGCCTACAAGAGCGAGCTGCCGGGACTGGGCAATAGCATTCGCGTGGTGGTCGAGAACAAGCAAGGTGATATCTACAACCCGGACTACCTGCTCGCCTTACAGAAAGTCAACGACACGCTCTACCTAATTCCCGGCGTCGACCGGTCGTGGATGAAGTCGCTGTGGATGCCCATCGTTCGCTGGAAAGAGGTGACGGAGGAGGGCGTCGAGGGTGGTGCCGTGATGCCTGCCGACTACGACGGGAGCGAAGCCTCGATTAGTGCCCTGCGTCGTAATATTGCTCGCGCCGGCATCATCGGAGGCCTAGTGGCCAATGACGGCCGCTCCAGCATGATCGTCGCGCCCCTGCTAGATACCAACCCTCAGACTGGGGAGCCGCTCAACTATGGCGAATTCTCCAGGCAGCTTGAAGAACAGTTGCGCTCAATGGAGAGCGACAAGATTGGTATCCACATCGTCGGTTTCAGCAAGCTGGTTGGTGATCTGATCGACGGGCTCTACGCCGTCATGTTGTTCTTCGGCGCTTCTGTGATCATCGCCGCAGTGTTCGTTTATCTCTATACCCGCTGCCTGAGAAGTACTCTGCTGCTAGTCGGCATTGCCGTAGCAGGCGTGGTCTGGTTGCTCGGTCTGATGCAGTTGCTCGGCTATGAACTGGACCCTTACTCGATTTTGGTGCCGTTCCTGATCTTCGCCATAGGTGTTTCCCATGGCACCCAGAAGATGAATGGGATCCTGCAGGACATCGGTCGCGGCACACACAAGTATGTCGCCGCGCGCTATACCTTCCGCCGCCTGTTCCTCACAGGGCTAACGGCCCTGCTGTGCAACATCGTTGGGTTCGCGGTTCTGGTAATCATCGATATTCCGGTGATTCGTGATCTCGCGCTGACAACCAGCATTGGTGTGGCCGTGTTGATCTTCACCAAGCTGCTGTTGATTCCTGTGGCGCTCTCCTATATCGGCGTAAGCAAAAAGGCGGCGCGTATCGCTATCGAGAAGGATCGCGCTGGCGAGGAGAATCGCGGTTTCCTGGGGCACGTCTGGCATGGTCTCGATCGGTTTACTGAGCGCCGTTGGGCGACAGCAGTGATCGCACTATCTCTGGGTGTTACTGCGATTGGCAGCGTGGTCATGCTGGATCTCAAGGTTGGTGACCTTGATCCGGGGGCTCCGGAGCTACGCCCAGAATCACGCTATAACCGTGATAACGCTTACATTACCGCGCACTACGGGCTTTCCAGCGACCAGTTCGTAGTGATTATGAAAACCAGCGAAGACAGCTGCCGTCTTTACCAGTCGTTGCAAACAATGGACAAACTGGCTTGGCAGTTGCGTCAGACCGAGGGTGTACAGACCACTAACTCACTTGCCGAAACGGTGCGCTTCATCACTGCGGGGATGGCTGAGGGTAGTGGTAAGTGGCTGACCATCAGTCGTGATCAGGCGATCACCAACTCGTCGGTGGATGCCGCAATGATTTCGGCACCAGGTATCACTAACCAGAAGTGCTCAGTGACCCCGCTTATTGCCTATCTGGCGGACCATAAGGCCGATACGCTCAACCGGGTACTCAAGGTCACCGAAGATTTCGCCGCGCAACACAATACCGCCGCGGAATCTGAGCAGCCGTTGGAGTTCCTCCTGGCTGCCGGTAACGCCGGCATCGAGGCTGCGACCAACATTGAGGTTGAGAAGGGCATCGTCACCATGTATCTCGCGGTATACGGTGCCACGGCGCTGCTCTGCCTGCTGACCTTCCGCAGTTGGCGGGCCACTGTTGTCGCACTGATTCCGCTCCTTATGACCACAATCATCTGCAAGGCGCTGATGGTCTGGCTAGGTATTGGCTTGAAGGTGGCCACATTGCCAGTAATTGCAGTAGGCGTTGGCGTCGGCGTCGACTACGCGCTCTATTTGCTCAGCGTGCAGTTGGCTGTCCAGGAGCGTGGCGGCAGCTTGGCCGTGGCCTACCGGCGCTCGCTCGATTTTACGGGCAGGGTTGTGGCGCTCATAGGCTTGACGATGGCCGCAGGCGTCGTCACTTGGGCCTGGTCGCCCATCAAGTTCCAGGCCGACATGGGAATACTGCTGACCTTCATGTTCCTCTGGAACATGCTCGGGGCGCTGGTACTGATTCCCGCATTGTCACACTTCCTGCTCAACCCCAAGACCACTGCAACATCGCCTGAAGCTGCGCGAGGCGAGAAGGTCGCAGGCTCTGTGGAGCAGGGCAAGCGAGTGAATACCCAAGCGGTCACCGCACATTAGTAAACCAACGTACAGACGAAGGCATCAGCCGATCCCAGCGGTCGGGCTTGTGCCGTGGCTAGCAATTGGAGGGAAGTCAGATGTTCGAATTGTTGATGAGTGCCGACATGATGGTTCGGGATCCTGATGGGATGACGGAGAAGCTGGTAGACAAGCTCGGTGTCTACAAGCATGAGCGCTGGCGCCAGGCGTTCGATAACCATCCCTACATCGCGCACTTCCTGCGTGTGCATAAGTCATTAGCTGTGGCGCCGACACGCATTGAGCCTCAATGGCACCTCGATAAACCGAATCCCGGTGATCCGTTGTTCCACGACTTCCTGGAAAGCCTCAAGGACTACCAGGGGCATCACCGGCCGATGATCACTCACTCCATCGTCCTTGCCCTGCATCGTGAGAAGTTTGCCGTACTGGTGGACAAGTTGATGCGCCGCCGCCTGCCGTTCCGCATGGCGCAGCGTACTCCGGAGATGCCGTTCGACCGCCTGTGGCTCGGTGCTACGCCGGAGAAGCCCTACTATCAGCCCTCGGTCGATGGTGGCCTGTGCATCGAGATAATGGAGACTGAGCCACTGCAGATGCCTCCGGAGACCTACGCCCTGCCACCGGCCCAGCCGCGCGACCTGGCGCCAGGTGGAATGGTTCGGGTGACCGCCCGCGGCTTCCTGGTACGCGATCTGGATGAAACTCTGCGCAAGGTTTCCGCCAACCTCGACTGGGAGCCCAACGGCCCGGTGGAGCATCTGCGCGAAGAAGGCTATCGCCGTGCGCGCATGGGCTTCACGGTGGCCAACAGCGCGACCCTCGACGTGATCGAAGCGACCTACTGGAACACTGACGCTGGCCACTACCTGAACAATTGGGGGCCGGGCCCGTACTACATTCGCATCGGCGTCAACGATCTGGCCGCCAAGGCTGAGGACCTGCGCGCGCGTGGCACTGCCTTTGAGTGGATCGAGTCGTCCGAGGCGGTTGGGGGGAGGCCGCTGATCAAGATCGATCCGAAAGAATTGGATGGTCAGGTCTTTGAGTTTGAGGAGTGCACCGCATGAGTGCTATCGATTCTCTTCCTCAGATCATCAACGAAGCGGTGCGCATTGAACGTGACGCTGCCGTTGGATGGATCGTGCTAACCCGACCCGGGCAGATAAATGCGATCAACGATAGCATCCGGCAGGGCGTACCTCAGGCGCTGGCACAACTCGACAAAGATCCTCAGGTGCGGGTCATTGTTATCCGTGGGGAAGGGGAGCGTGGGTTCTGCGCAGGCGCCGATATCAAAGAGCGTCGCGGTGTTGAATCTTCTCTGCAGGTTCGTCAGCGGATGGAAGGCTCACGCTGGATCGAGTCGCTGGATTCGATGGCCAAACCCGTCATCGCGGCGATCCACGGGTACTGCATGGGGGGCGGTCTGGAGCTGGCATTGGCCTGCGATATTCGCTTCGCCGCGCCGAACGCAATCTTTGCACTGCCAGAAACCGGGCTTGGCCTGATTCCTGGTGGTGGTGGTACTCAGCGCCTATCGCGAGTTGTTGCGCCTGGACGGGCACTGGACATGCTCCTGACTGGTGACCGGATGGACGCCGCGGAGGCGCGGCAGATTGGCTTGGTGAGTCGCTTGGCCGGCTCCGTGGAATCCCTTCTCTCCGAAGTGGCTGCCTTCGCCTTGCGAATTGCCAATAAGCCACCGGCGGCCTCTGCATTCGTCAAGCAGGCGGCTCGCGCATCCTTAGAGCTGGATCTGAAAAGTGGTCTGAACCTGGAGCTCGATCTGTTCGCGTTGCTGGCCCCGACCAAGGACGTGAAGGAAGCTGCTCTAGCATTCAGCGAGCGCCGTGAGCCGCGTTTCACCGGCGAATAGCACTTACTCCCGTTAAGTCACGAAAGAGAGCAGTTTCATGAGTACAGGAAAGCTTGCGGGGCGGGTTGCAATCATCACAGGTTCCGGGGGCGGTCTGGGCGCCGAATGCGCTCGGGTACTAGCCTCACACGGGGCTAGTATCGCGGTGGTCGATATCAACGGCGATGCTGCGGAGTCAGTGGCGGAATCTTTGCGCTCGGCAGGCAGTCAGGCACTGGGTATCCGAACCGATGTTTCATCGGAAGAGGACGTGCATGCGATGGTCGCGCGGGTCAAGGAGCGATTCGGTCGCATCGATGTGTTGCACAACAACGCTGCGGTGCTGGATGCCGAGCAGCGTCAGCGCGACCGTGATCTCTGCAACCTCGACATGGCGGCATGGGATAGGGCAATTGCGGTTAACTTGCGCGGCGCAGTGCTTTGCACCAAGCATGTAGTTCCGGTGATGCTTGAGCAGAGCAAAGGCTCAGTGATCTTTGCCACGTCCGGTCTAGGAATGCAGGGTGATATGTCGTTGTCGGGGTATGCCACTTCCAAGGCCGCGCTGATGATGCTGCCAAAGCTGGTGGCAGCCCAATACGGCAAGCGTGGTATTCGTGGTAACGCCGTGCAGATTGGATTGGCGCCGCAGCACCCGTTGCCGGACGCCTTGCTGGACATCATGCGCGACAATCACTGTACACCGGAGCTCGGTACCCCACGGCAGATTGCTGACGTGGTGGCCTTTCTGGCGTCCGACGAGTCTTCGTTCGTCACCGGGACAACGCTTGTGGCCGACGGCGGCTTCAGCAGCCATACGCCTTCGCTTGTGGAAATGCGGAAACTGTTTGAGCAAATGGGCCGTACTGGGATGTAGTCGGCGAGGCCAGTGACAATCCTCAGCAAGGACGAATCTGGTCATTCGGAGGGACTGTGCCCTGTCTGCGCGCGAGCGGGAGTCAGGGATGTGGGGCACAGCAGTCGCTGTGCTCTACGCCTCCAAAAGCGGCAAGCGCATTACCAGTTGCACCTTTGCTGCTCCTGTCAGTAAGCATCCAATTGATACATCGTCTGCCCTACATGCCCAACTAGTAACCAATTCGGTTCGAATTGCGGGCCGTATCTTTTATGGTTGGCAACTATCTCAGGACGCCACGATCGCTGTCCTAATGCCCCTGGACGCAGTGACTGCGCGCTAGAATCAATCAGGTAATTCTTCCGTCGATACCAATCGGTGTAGCGAGTGAACCTCTGCCCTTGAGGCTCTCATCGAACTCTGTATTTCGCTTGACCGACAGTGTCCACGCAAGCGCGAAGCCCCCCAGCGACAGTACCAAGGCGAGTGCCGCACCCGTGGCAAGCATCAGTGGTGTGTGCCAGAAGAGGGGGGCGATGAGCGCCGACAAAACTGCGTTGAAAGCGGTCTGGGTGAACAATTGCAATGAAGAGCCCAGGCCACGCCGATCTGGTACGCAATCTAGTCCTAGCAGCGTGATGGTGGGTTGGATCAGCGTCATGCCGAGTGTGTAGATGAATAGATAGGGTAGATACCATCCGAATGCTGCAGGTGCGAGATAGCTGACAGTAAGGTTCCAGAGGCTGCCCAATCCCATAATGGCGAACCCTGTGACAATGCAGAAGCCAGTCGGAAACCGCGTCGCGTACCGGCCGGCCAGAAATGAGCCCAGCATCATTCCTGCAGTGGCGGGGCCGAAGAGCCAGATGAAGTCGGTTTCTGCTAACCCTAAATGTCGCATCAGGAATACGGGTGCAGACAGCACGTAAATGAAAAAGCCTGCGAACATCAAGGCAAAGGTCATCGCCCAAAGGACAAAGGGTTTGTTAGCCAACACCTGCCGATAGCCAATCAGCAAAGCGTGGCCTGAAAATAAATGTCGTTTCGACGGCGGGAGTGTTTCTGGAAGGAAAGCAATCACCAGGACCAGCAATGTAGTGCTGAACATTGCCAAGAATCCGAAGCTTGCGCGCCAACCGGCGTGGACCTGAAGCCAGCCACCTACGATCGGCCCTATAGCTGGTGCCAGCGCGAACAACATGATCACCAGTGCATATAGACGCTGGGCTGCTGCGCCTTCGTACAGGTCCCGAATCACCGCTCGGCCGATCACAATGCCGGCTCCAGCGGAGACGCCTTGCAATACGCGGCAGACATAGATCTGCTCGATGCGAGTTGCGGCAGCGGCGCCTGCGGATGCCAGCGCGAACACCACCAAGCCGACTATCACTACCGGTCGCCGTCCCAGGCTGTCGGAGATTGCGCCATGCCAGAGCGACATGAAGGCGAAGGCGGCGAAATACAGGGACAGGGTGATCTGCAGCTCGATGTCCGTCACGTCAAACACCGCCTTCATCTGCGCGAAGGAGGGCATGTAGATGTTGATGGTGAACGGACCCAGCATTGCCAGGCCGGCAAGCAGGATGGGCAGGAGTCTTGCCGTGGCAGGGGAAATCAAGGGAAGCCTTCCGTCGTCGCGTCGTCGACCGTGGCACGTTGCCAGGGGGAGGTTTTGTGTGATTTTAGACAAAAAATTAAAAAGTGTCTTGATTGTTTCTGCGCATGCTTCGCTATACGGCGCAAGGCCGGCGTGTGGCGATTTCTTTTACCGGCGGTAAAACGGATACCCAACTGTTCGCCGGCGGTTATTGCTAGCGTGGCATTCCCGGCGGGCTTCCAGAGCGGCTGGCATGGCCTGGGGCCGAAGCGCTGCCTGCTTTCAAGCAAGGCGTAGCTGCTCGGCAGCAGGTATGCCGGGCCGTCAGGGACTCACCATAAACAGCGACGAACAAGAACAATCAAGTCATGAACAACTACAACACGGATTACGATGTGATAATCGTCGGCGGCGGGACCAATGGTCTGTCGGCCGGCTGCTATCTGGGGATGGATGGCAAGAAGGTGCTGGTGCTCGAGGCGCTGGACAAGATAGGTGGCATGGCTTCATCGGGCTACCTAATTCCCGAGGCGCCCCAGCATCTAGTGCACCCCTGCGCGATGGATATGATGTCCATGCGCGTGCATGCCCATGTGCCCCGTGAGTTGGAGCTCGAGCGGCATGGTTTCAAGTCGATCGAGCTGTCGCCGGGCTACGTCTACCTGCATCCCGACGGTACCTCGCTAGTGTTTTGGCGCGATCGGCAACGGACGGCTGCGGAAATCCGTCGCTACAGCGCGAAAGACGCCGACGTGTTCCTCGAGTTCATGAAGGTCATCGATCTGTTCCTCGACATTGCCTTGCCGATGATGCGGGTCGATCCGGCGCGGACCAACCTCATGACCAAGCTGAAGGTGGTGGGCACCGCGCTCAAGCACCGCAAGCTGAAGCCCGAGCTGATGGCCCTTATGACTGGCTCCGCCCATCAGGCCGCGCGGGAGCGCTTCGAGCACCCGGTGACCATTTCCGCCATGTGCGCGCTGACCGGATTGGCCGGTGACATTAGCGCCGACGGTGGCGGCATTTATTACGCCCTGCTTGGTTTCCTCCACCGCTTCGGTGTCGGCCGGGTGATCGGTGGCATGCAGCAGCTCAGCAATGCCATGCGTGCTCGCTTGGAGGAGTTGGGTGGCCACGTTATGACCTCGGCCCGCGTCGGTGAAATCCTCGCCAGTCAAGGTAAGGTCCGAGGTGTCAGGCTGGTCGACGGGCGTGAGTTCACGGCGCGCGCGGTCATCGCCGGCTGTCACCCCAAGGTCGCGCTGGAGATGGTCAGTGCCGGGGAAATGCCGAGGAACCTGCTGACCCGCATTGCCATGGCACCGGCCAATGCCAGGGGCTCGGGGCCGTTGAAGGTCGACCTAGCGCTTGACGGGCAGATTTCCGTGCCCCGTTTCGAGGCGGCTAGGGGCGACGGCGTCGATCTGCGCAAGGCCTGCCTGATGATCGGTACGGAAGAGGCGGTACTGGAGAACTTCGCTGCCAGTTCCCGTGGCGAAGTGCCGCGCCTACCGTACATCACCATGGTCGCGCCCAACTCGGTTGACCCCTCGCAATCGCCGCCGGGTCAGGACGTGCTCTACATCTACCCACCGGTGATGCCGGTCGCCCCGCGCGAGGGCTGGGACGCACTCAGGGAGCGAGTGGCCGACCAGGTGGTCGAGCAGTTGTCCGAATACGTCGAGGGCATCCAGGGGCACGTCATCGGCCGCTGGATCGAGGCGGCACCGGACTTTACCGCCCGCCTGAACACGGTGAACGGCTGCGTGGTGCACATCGACACCACCTCCATGCGCTCCAGTGCCATGCGTCCGGCCTATGGGCTCGGTGGCGACACGCTGCCGGTCGAAGGGTTGTATCTGGGCAGCGCCGGCATTCACCCAGGAGGCGGGGTCAATGGCATGGCTGGACGTTTGGCTGCCAATAGGGTGAAGCGCTTCCTCGCCAAGGCCCGGCAGTAACGGGCACGAGGCAAGGTCTGCCGACAGAGCTCCCGCACGGCGGGAGTTCGACTGCCAAGATGTATTTTCAGTCGGCGAGCTATTCGTGTCGCAGTGTGATGCCGGCCAGGATGAAATCGGCCGAGTACGACCGCCAGGTATTCATGCCTTCCTCTGAGGTGGTATCCAGGCCGGCGAGAGTGGACATCGAATAGCGATTGGTAAACCAGCCGGTTGTCACCAAGGCAGCTGTGGCGAGAAACAGGCGAGAGTTGACGTCGGGCTTGAAGTCGCCGCTCTTGGCGCCGCGGCGCAGAATATTGTCGAACTTGTCGATCAACGCTGGCGCCATCTCCAGGAAGCGGTTGCGCGGCGTCTGGTGGCTGTTGTGATAGTGGATACCCTCGTGGGCCAGGGAACCTAGCAGGGGGTCCTCGCGGTACTGGTCGAAGAAGTGGTTGAGCATGGTGCGCATGGCTTCCGAGGGGGCAAGATCATCCACTTCCAGCCCCACCAGTTCGGACATGATCCGCTCCGAGCACTCATCCAGCACGGCTACGAACAGGCCCTCCTTGGAGCCGTAGTAGTGGTAAATCAACTGCTTGGTAACCCCCGCCGCGCTGGCTACCTCTTCCATGCGTACACCGGAGAGGCCTTTCTCCGAGAATTCCTGGCGGGCCGCCTCGATCAGGCGGCGGATCGTATTGCGTTTTCCGGGTTCATTCTGCACGGCAGTTTTCACCCATGCCTCCTTATGACAACGACGGGTCGATGTACTTCGTTTGACCCTGGGTAAAACGAATCGGGTCGCAGAAACAGGGCAGCCCGTTAGTATCCCGAGTCGGTGGATCCGAAAGGATACCGTTCCTTGCAGTGAGGTGAGCGAAATGGCGTGTTTCCAAATGAAAAACGCAGCCGCACGCTCGCTACCGCGATCCTGATGACCTGTCTTCGCGCCGGCGTCACTCGATTTCCAACAACAACAATTCCACAGAGTGTTGAATCTCATGAGCACCAATAGCACTTCCGCCCTGGACCTCAAGAATAACTACTCCGCTGTCTCCGAAACCTATCGTGGTACCAATCTGGACATCCATGCCGTATGCCGTGAGCAGCGCCTGAAGTCACCGATTTACGAAGGGGACTTTATCGCTCAGTTTGGTGTTCCCACCAATGCTGGCGTCCAGCAGGGTACCCGACCTACTTTCGCTCTGTTCAAGTACCAAGACGTGATGGCTGTGCTGCGCGACGGCAACACTTTCACTAGTGGTTTCATCGCCGAGGGCCTGGGCGCCTTCTTCGACGGCTTGGTGATCCTGGCCATGGACGGTGAGCCCCACCGCAAGGTGCGCGCACTGCTGCAACCGGCCTTCATGCCTGAGAGCGTGAACAAGTGGCGTGGGCAGATCGACGAGCTGATCCGTGAGGAGTTCCTCAAGCCGCTGGTACCGCAGAAGAAGGCCGACCTGATGGAGTTCGGTCTGGAACTGCCGATCCGCATCATGTACGCCCTGATGGGATTCCCCTCCGACGACCCCTCGAAATACAAGCAGTACGCTGCCTGGGCGCTGGCTATGGTCGGTGGCAACCAGATCGATCCAGCGAAGATGGAGGACGCGCGTAAGCGGGCCGGCATCGCGGTGAAGGGGCTGTATGACGCTATCCAGGAAGTCGTGGTGCGCCGCCGCGCCGAGGGTAGTCAAGGCGACGACGTGATTGGTCGTCTGCTACGTGCCGAATTCGAAGGTCGCACCCTGGACGATCACGAGGTGATCACATTCACCCGTTCGTTACTACCCGCTGCTGGTGAAACCACCACGCGGATGTTCGGCTCGGTGATGGCTCTGCTACTCACCACACCGGGACTGTTGGAGCGAGTCAAGGCTGATCGCTCTCTGATACCCAAGCTGATGGACGAAACCACCCGCTACGAGCCGGTGGCTACCTTCAAGGTGCGTGAGACGGCAAGGGACGTAGAGTTCCACGGCGTGAAGATTCCGAAGGGCTCCTTCGTGCAGTGCATGGTGGTGTCCGCTAATCGGGACGAGGATGCCTTCGAGAATCCCGAGGTGTTCGACATCGACCGCAAGCTCAAGCCTTCCTTCGGCTTCGGTTTCGGCCCGCACATGTGCATCGGCCAGTTTATCGCCAAGGTCGAGATTAACTGCTCTATCAACGCCATCCTCGACTTGTTCCCCAATATCCGCCTCGACCCGACACAACCTGCTCCTGTAATCGAGGGCGCGCAGTTGCGTGGCACCTCGTCGCTCCCGGTGATCTGGGACTGAGCATCAATATCCCTTGCCTTGCGTGCATTTCGACAATAACGACAAGAGACGATTTTCATGAAAGCTTTCAAAACGATTCCAGAACGCGGCGACTTCGGCTTCCAGCAACTGGTCGGCCCGCACCAGGTCACCGGCGCTGCGATGGGCGGCAGTCGCGGCTTCTTTGGGCTGCAACTGAGCAAGTCCGCGCCGTTCGGCTCGGTGCGTGACGAGGAGGGCAACATCTATTCGTTCGTGCGTTCTCTGTTGGCCCCGGGCGGCACGCCGAATCCAACCAAGTTCTTCTACCTGAACAACCATGTCGACGGCGTCAACCTGCGCATGGACCACGAGAAGATGGCTCTCCAGGCGCTGACGCCGATGCCGGTGCAGACCCTAGACGGCGACACTGTGCGCTGGACCAACCAGCCCGGCGAGGCCGGCAACAGCTGGGAGATCACAGCCAACAGCGAGCGCTTGACCTGGCGGGAAGATGGATTGTTCCAGCTGGAGGGCCGCCTGCTCGGCCCTGGCCTGCAGTGGTATCTGCCGGGGGTGGAATGGGGCACCTTCTATGTGTCGCAGCTCTGGGAGCTGGCCGGCGTCTGCGAAGGCCGGCCGGTGAAGGGGGCGATGGCGCTCGACCAGTTCTACATGGCCGAGGGCGGTGCGATCCACTTCAAGAAGGACCTGGTGGTCAACAACAACAAGCATGTCCTGTGGTGGTCGTTCGTCACCGTGTACAAGGACGGAAGTTGGGACGCCGGCTCCTTCATGGTTGGCCATGACCACCTAGGCTACGCGATCTTCAGCAACGACAAGGGCGAGGTGCGCGTCACCACCGACATCGAAGGGCAGACTCGGCACAAGGACGGCAGCTATTTCCTGGAGTCGGCGCGGATCGTTCTCGACGGCAAGGAAGAGTGGGAATTCCTCCCAGACCCCAAGGGCGAAATGATTGACTTCGTCGGCGGCTTCCCGATCACCGCGCAGCAGGAGGGGCGCTGGCGCCGGGTGGGTGATACCCGCGAGCCCTCGCACTGGCTGGGCTGGGGCGAGTCGGACCGGCGCAACGGTTCGGCGCGTAACGTGCCGGGCCGGGATCTCTGACCCAACCTGACGAGCTTCCCGCGGCTTGATTGCCGCGGGAGTTCTTCCGAACAAGAACAACACCAGAGGAAGCAGGCAATGAGGTTCAAAGACAAGGTGGTGCTGGTCACCGGCGCCGGACGTGGCATGGGACGCGCCATCGCCCTGGCCTATGCGCAGGAGGGGGCCAGAGTGGTAGTGTCCGCACGCACGCCACGTCATGGCGAGGAAACCGTCGCGCAGATCACGTCGCTGGGAGGCGAGGCCCATCTAGTCGGCGGCGACATCGCCGACCGCGCGGCTGTCAAGGCCATGGTCGAGGGTGGCATGGAACGCTTCGGCGCACTGGACATCCTGGTGCATTGCGCCGCCGATACGGCGCGTGGGTTGATTAGCGAGATGGCGGACGACACTTTCGATCATCTGGTGCGCAGTAATATCCAGTCGCTGTTCTGGCTCGCTAAGGATTGCGCCCCCTACCTTTCTAGGGCGAGTGACAAGGGACGGGTCATTTTCATCTCCTCCGGTGAGGCCAATCGCAAGTACACGCCAACGCTGATTCCCTACAGTTCCAGCAAGGCGTTCATGAACGCCTTTGCCCGCGGGCTGGCCGTAGAGTTCGGCGCGTTGAACATCCTGGTCAATGTGATCGAGCCGGGGCTGATCGGCACCGACCATATGTTCGAGTCTCTGGGCGAGGAAGTGCCACACCGTCTGGCCGAGCACTTCCCCGTGCCACGTCTGGGGCAGTCGACCGATATCGCCGACGCCGCGCTGTTCCTGACCTCCAACGAGGCCTCCTACATTACCGGCACCTCGTTGCTGGTTGACGGGGGCGCCACCATGGTGGCCATGCCGAAGGTCGAAGAAATTCTCAAGGGGCATTGAGCCCGGGTTGTACGGCCCGACTGGCACGGTGGGCCGAGATAGGAGTCCTCGCATGTCCGATACATCCACTTCGCGCCCGCGGGCCGCCATCGACCTCGCCGAGTTCAAGCGCGGCTGGCGCATTCTGCTACTGGGCCTCGTCGGCATCTGCACCAGCATCAGCGTGGGCCTGCTCTACGGCTTCGGCACCCTGGTGATTCCCCTCGAACAGGCCTTTGGCTGGAGCCGTGGTGCACTGCAGGCGTCGATCACCTTCCTGTTCGCTGGCGTGGCGATCTCCACCCAACTTGTCGGTCCGCTGTACCGCCGTTTCGGCCCGCGGCGGGTGGCAATCGTGTCGATCATGCTGCAGGTGATCGGCTATGCGGCGATCACCCGGATCGAGCATTCCATCGGCTGGTTGTACCTGGCGTTCTTCGCCATGCCGCTGGTTTGCGCGGGCACCATTGCCATTACCTGGACGCAACTGGTCAACCTGTGGTTCGAGCGCAACCGTGGCCTGGCCCTGGCGGCCATTCTCTGCGGCACCGGGCTGATGGCGGTGGTGTTGCCGCCACTGCTGGCCAGGCTGATCGCCCTGTTCGGCTGGCAGGCGGGCTTTTTCACCCTGGCGGCGCTGCCGTTGCTGTTCACCTTGCCGATGGCATTGCTGTGGATGCGCCTGCCGAGCGAGGTCGGGCCGGAATCACCAGCGGGGAGCGAGACGGTATCGCAGATGGATGGTTTCAGCTTCCGCCAGGCGCTGCGCTCGCCAGTCTACTGGAGCTTCAACGTTGCCCTAATCCTCTCGGTGTGTCTGACCGTCGGCATGGTTACCAATATCGTGCCGATGCTGCAGGGAAAGGGGCTTTCCGCCCAGGCGGCAAGTCAGATTTTCAGCAGCTTCGGCGTTTCCATTATCGCCGGGCGCTTGCTGGTGGGTTATCTGCTGGACCGCTACCCACCGATCCTTGTTGCAGTGATCAGTCTGGCGCTGCCAGCCATCGGTTGTGCGATCTTTCTGTACGGTGACGTGCAGAGCACGGCGCTGCTGGTGCTAGCCACCCTATGCATCGGCGCCAGCGCTGGCGCGGAGTTCGACCTGGCGGCGTTTCTCATGGCGCGTTATTTCGGGCTGCGCGAGTACGCGCGGATCTTCGGCCTGCACCTGGCGCTGATCACCATCGTCTCGGGGCTGATGCCGGTGTTCTTCGGCTATCTCTACGAGGCCTACGGCAATTATTCGGCGGTGCTGCTGTGCTGCCTGGCCTGTTCCATCATCGGCCCGTCGATGCTGCTCTGGTTGCAGCCGACAGCGGCGGTTGTGGCCCAACAACAGCCCACCTAAGCGGGTGTGCACAAATCCGGCGGGACTGACTCGCCCATGGAAACAGAGGAGAAATCAATGAGTGCGCAAGAAGCCATCGAGCATTTCCTGCATGGCCAGATCGAATGCTGGAACAACGGTGACAAGGAGGGGTTCTTCGAGCATTACCGCCAGATGTCGCCCGCCGGCCTGAGCATTGAGTACGTCGGTCGTGCCTTGCCGACCGACCCGTGGCAGATCCTGGAAGGCATGTGGGAAAACCAGCAGCCGCGTTTCCGCGTGGAGGTCAAGGAAACCATCATCAACGGTGAGGAGGCCGCCTGCCACCATCGCAATGCACTCCGCGACGGCAGCGGTGGTATAGAGACCATCGAGCTGTACCGTTTCCAGAACGGCAGGCTGTGGGTGCGTTACTTCATCAAGGCGTGAGTGGGAACGTGGGGCGCGACGACGGTCGCGCTCTGTTTGTACGGCGGTTAGCTACCGTTCGCCCAGGCACCAGATAGTTTTTTGACGTCGAGCAACCGAGTGGCCTGTCTGGGAAACAATTGGACAGTACATTGGCAATTGTTCCGTTATTCCCCCAGTCTCCGGCGTGGCTGCCGCTGGAGATTCAGCACCAGTAGCAGGCCGACGGCCGACAGCAGGGCGGAGCAAAGGAATACTTGCGCCAGGCCGAAGCCTGAAACCGCCAACCCCATCAACGGGCCAGCCAGCCCCACCGCTAGGTCGAAGAACAACGAAAGCGTGCTTAGGGCCGAGTTGCGATTGGCCTGCGGCGTGCGCGCCAGGGTTTCCACCGCCAGCCCCGGATAGACCCAGGAAACGCCCAGACCGGTCAGCGCCGAGCCAAGGATCGCCACCAGGGGCGAGGGTGCCAGCCAGACGAGTAGCAGGCCGAGGGTCTGCACCGCCATGCAGGCCGCGACCACTGGGTAGCCGCCAAAGCGGGATAGTGCACTGGGCGAGGCCAGTCTGGCGAAGATGAAGGCGACGCCGAAGGCGCTCAGGCAGTAGGCCGCGTTGGCCCAGCCCAGATTGTCGAAGTACAGGGCGATGAAGGCAGTCAGACTGCCGAAGCCCACCGAACTGCAGGCTACGGCCAGGCCGTTGGGCAGCACGGCGAGGAACACGCTGCGGAACGGCAGCCGCACGCCCGAGAGCAAGGGTGCGGGGCGACGAGTCTGGGCGAACAGCAGGGACAGGAAGCCGAGCAGGGTGATGCTGATTCCGATGCCGGCGAGCCCCAGGTGATCCCGTATCAGTACCCCGAGTGGTGCGCCAATGGCGGTGCCGCCATAGGCGGCGATGCCGTTCCAGGACATGACCTGCGCAGTGCGTGCCGTGCCGTGCAGGCCGATTGCCCAAGTGCAGCAGGGGGTGGAGATCAGGGCCGAAGAGAGGCCCTGGAGGATCCGCCCGGCTATCAGTAGCGCCAGGCTGACCCAGGGGGAAGTCGGAAGGACGATCGCCAGCGCCGTCAGCAGGCCGCTGCTCGTCAGCACGGCCAGCCCCGCCATCACCGTGCGATTGGCGCCAAAGCGGTCGGCAAGCTGGCCAGCCAGTGGACGCGACAGCAGGGTCGTCAGGTATTGCGTGCCGATCACCAGTCCGGCCACCGCGCTGCCGAAACCCAAGGTGTTCAGCACATGGCCGGGCAGCACGGCCAGCGGCAGTCCGTTGCTGATGAAGGAGACGAAATTGAAGCAGACGATCGAGATGATCGACAGGCTGGTGGGGAGCGATTGGCTGCGGGCGTTCATGGCATGTCGCCTTGTGCGGACGCGGAGTTGGCGCCGGAGTTGGCGAGGCGGGTAACGACAGGGGGCAGGGCGCCCGGCGCCCGGGCGGTGGCCGCGTCCGAGAGCGGGCGCGGCCTCGGGTGGTCAGTCGCGGTTGGCGGCTTCCCAAGCCTTGAGCTCGAAGCCCTCGGCGGCGGCCTCGGCAGCGGTCAGCTTGGGTGGGCGAGAGAGGATCTTGCGCGCAGCCATGTGATCCCCTGGGCGGTTGCAGGACTCCACCGCGATCAACTGGTCGTTGCGGAAGCACAGAACGGAGAGCTGGTGGGTCTCCGGTGAGCCGAGGGTGACGGTGCTGTCGTAGCTGGTGGAAAGTCCGGCGATCTGCAGCTTGAGGTTGCCTTGGTCGGTCCAGAACCAGGGCAGCGCACTGTACGGGGCCGGTTTGCCGAGCAAGCGGGCGGCCACGTTACGTGCCTGGTCGGCGGCGTTCTGCACGGATTCGAGGCGGGTCGGACGCTCGCCATTCTGCAGGCAGGGGAAGCAGGCGACGTCGCCGATAGCGGAGATGTGCGGGTCGGAACTCAGCAGGTTGGCGTCCACACGAATGCCGTTCTCGATGGCTAGGCCCGCTTCGTTAGCTAGTTGGGTGTTGGGGATCACGCCGATGCCAAAGACCACCAGGTCGGCCGGTAGTTTGCGGCCGTCCGAGGTTTCCACCGCGCTTACCTTGCCATTGTCACCTTCGATGCGGGTCAGACCCTGGCGGAAGTCAAACTTCACCCCCCAGGCCTCGTGCGCCTGGCGGAACAGTTGGGACATCTCCGTCGACACAGCACGCGCCATCGGCCGATCGCCGAGCTCCAGCACGTGCACACTGGCGCCCAATTCGGCGGCGACCGCGGCGAATTCCAGGCCGATGAAGCCGGCGCCGACCACCACCACGTTGCGTACCTCCTTCACCAGGGGGGCGAGGGCATCGGCATCCTGCTTGGTCTTGACGCCAAATACGCCCTGCAACTCGGCACCGGGTACTGGCAGCGGACGGTTGTGTGCGCCGGTGGCTAATACCAAGTGATCGTAGACGGCCGCCTCGCCGGAGGCGAGCAGGACTCGGCGGTTCTGCCGGTCGATGGCCGTCGCCTGGTCGTGGATCAGCTCGATGCGTTGGGTGGTGAAGAACTCGGTTGGACGGAACAGCAGGGCGTTCTCGTTGATCTTACCGAGCAGGTAGGCCTTGGACAGCGGTGGGCGCTGGTAGGGCAGGCCGGGCTCGTCGCCGATCAGGGTGATGCTTCCGTCGTATCCCTCCTGGCGCAGTGAGGCTGCAACCTGGAAGCCGGCTTGGCCAGCACCGACGATGACTACTGAGGCGAGTGACATGGGAACCTCTTCTTCAGAATTGCGACGCGGGCAGGTGCAGCACCAGGCCGTCGAGCTCTTCGGTCATGAACACCTGGCAGGTCAGGCGGCTGGTATCGCGGCGCTCGAAGGCACAGTCGAGCATGTCGTTTTCGGTGCTGTCGGGAGCCGGGAGGCGCGCCAGCCACCCCTCGTCGACGTAGGCGTGGCAGGTGGCGCACGCACAGGCTCCGCCGCAGTCGGCAGGGATGCCGGGAACGGAGGCGAAGGTGGCGGCCTGCATCACCGATTGGCCAATGTCTGCAGACACCTTGTGCTCGGTACCGTTGTGCTCAATGAAGGTCAGTGTGGGCATGGTCTTCTCCTAGGGAGTCAGGTCAGGAATGGGCAGCGAACGGTGTGGAGGCGAAGCGTGGGACGCGACCCAGGGTAAGCAACAACAGGGGGCCGACAAGACTGCAGGCGAGGCAGTACACCAGCATTGCCGAGTAGGTGCCGGTACGGCTGAGCAGGAGGGCGAACAGCAGCGGTGCGATGGCTGAAGCCACGGTGTTCAGACCCTGGTGCACACCGAACAGGCGGCCATACTCACGCAGGCCGAAATAACGGGCGACCAGGAAGGCCGCGATGTCGAACTCGGCACCGGCGCCGAAGCCGACCAGAACAGCGGCCAGCAACAATGGGCCGAATTCGATGGTGCTGCCGAGATAGATAAGGCAGCCGATGGCCGGCAGGGCCAAGCTGAAGGCCGCCACTGCTGGTGGCCAGAGACGGTCGAGTAGGTAACCGATGAGCATACGACCGAAGATCAGCGCGATGCCAAATCCGCTGAAAATCTGATTGGCCTCGGCGGCCGAAAGCCCCCTGGCCTGCAACATGGGCACGGTGCTGGTGACCATGCCGACGATCGAAGAAATCACCAGCGCCAGGGCCAGGTTGCATGTCCAGAATTTGGTTGAGCTCATCCCCTCGCGAAAGCTCAGACCGGGTAGTTCCAGCAGTGCGCTGGCGTCGTCCTGGCCATGCTTGTCGGCGCTGCCGGCGAGCTTGAACCACAGCAGGGTCAGCGGTAGCAGTACCAGCAGGTTGAGCAGGGCGAGGATGATGAAGGCGGCGCGCCAGTCCCACTGCTCGATGCCCCAGGACATCAGTCTCGGGATGATCGCGGCGGTCAGACCGGTACCGGACAGGCCGATGGCAAGGGCTAGTCCGCGATTACGGTCGTACCAGAGGCTGAGTAACTGGGTCCAGGTCACCGCCAACGCGCCCATACCGATCAATGGCAGGATGGCAAAGGCCAGGTAGAGCGACCAGACCGAGCCACTAAGCTGGGTGGTGCCCAGGTAGCCCAGCGAGAGCAGGACCAGCGAAATGACTGTCATGCGCTTCATGCCAAAACGCAGGTTGAACCATCCGACCAGCTGCAGAGAAACCACCGCGCCGCCGAACAGGAATGTGATCGCTGCCTGCAATTCGCTCTTGTTCCAGCCGAACGCCTGTTCCAGTGGCACAACCAGGGTACCAAAGCCGTAGAGCAGGGCCGCGTTGATACTAATGGCAACGCCGACTACGGAGAGCAAGAGGATTCGCCATCCGCGGCGGAACTCACTGAAGTCGATTGCCGCTTCATTTTGGGAGGAAGGCATGGTCTGGCGTCCTTTATTGGTTTTGTGGGGCCAAGCTGTGGAGAGATGCGCGGATATTGCCGATTGATGATCTGAACATAAATCTGAATAATGTATAAATAGTATGGCGAGACGGGTGTCCTGTCTAGTCATGTCCCATAACAACAAGAACGGTGAGCATCATGCTATTCCTGAAAAGACTCTCCATTGGCGCCAAGCTACTCGTGCTGCCAGGGCTGTTCGTGCTCGCGCTGCTGATCGTCTCGGGTATGGCCTACCGGGGATTGGCCAGGCAGCAGGCGGTGATCGAAGAGATCGACCAGTTGCGTTTCCAGCAGTACCGTCAGGTACTTGAAACCTCCGCCGCCTCGCAGGCTGCTATGGTCGGCGCCTATGCCACGGTTGCGCGAATTCTCGAATCGAATGGCTCGACCTCCGCCGAGGAGCTGGAGTCTTATCTCGAAGATATGCAAGCCAGTGTCGACGACATGCGTGCCGGGCTGGACAGGCTTGCGCGCGAGACAGGGCTGGGAGAGGAGGAGAAGGCTCTTTACCGTGCGGTGGAGGAGCAGGCTGGCGTCGTTGGCGAGGGGCTCTCCGATTTCAAGCGCACTGCGTTGGGCGACCAGCTGCAAGCGGCATCGCTGCTCGGTCGTGTACGCGCCGAATACAACGGTTTGCAAGGCCAGTTCAACCGTCTGTTGGGCCTGCAGGCAGAGCTTACCTCCGGCGCTTTCGCTGAGGCTGGCACCATGCAGCGGCAAGTGTCGAAGATGCTGATTGGCGTGCTGCTGACGGCCAGCACCTTGGCGCTGCTTGTCAGTCTGTTGCTACGCGGTCAGATCGTTCGCTCCATCCGGGAGATCGAGCAGGCGTCGATCAGGTTGCGCGACGGCGACTTAACCCGGCGTGTGCGAGTTATCGGTCGCGACGAAATCGCTCACACGGCGCAGGCCTTCAACGAACTGATCGACAGCTTTCAGCAGGCCATGCGCCAGGTCGCAAGTGTGGCGGCTTCCGTCGGCGCCTCGGCTGAGGAGTTGGTGGGGGCCTCGGCACGGGTGGCCGAGAGTTCCACGGCGCAGGCCGGAGCTGTGGGAGCGGTTTCGATGACCATTGAGCAGATGAGCGACGGCATCGCTGCGATTTCCAGTCATGCCGAGAACCTGCGCAGCTCGGCTGAGGCCAGCTTGCATGGAGCGGAGGGCGGGCATCTGGCCCTGTCGCACTTGCTCGAAAAGATCGACAGTGTGCGTCACGCGTTCTCCGCCATTCGGGGCTCGGTGGGCGATTTCGTCGAAAGTACCACGGCTATTACAGCAAGCATTACTCAGGTCAAGGACCTCTCTGCGCAGACTAACCTGCTGGCGCTCAATGCCGCGATCGAGGCAGCTAGGGCTGGCGAGAGCGGGCGGGGGTTCAGCGTGGTTGCCGACGAAGTGCGCAACCTTGCTCAGCGCTCTGCGCTGGCCGCCAACTCCATCAACGAGTTGACCGCAAAGTTGGAGGGGCAGTCTGAGGTGGTGGATGAAGCCTTGCGCGCTGGATCTGTGGCACTGGAAGACAGTGGCAGGTTGCTGGTTGAGCTGGAGAGCACTCTGCAGCAGGCGGCAGAGTTAGTGGGAGACTCGACCCGTGGAGTGGACCAGATTGCTGATGCGGTGCGGGTGCAGAGCGAAGGTGGGCGAGATATCGCCTCGAACGTCGAGCGCATCGCGCGAATGGCGGGAGAGGGGGATGCGATTGCTCACCGGGTCTCTAGCGCAGTGATTTCTCTGCGTGAGTTGTCCGAGGAATTGAATCTGGCGGTGAGCCGCTTTCGTTTCCAGGGTTGATCTGCACCCTCAGCGTAGGTCCAGTCGGTGTCATTGCTCACATCTCGAAATACTTATACAAAAAATAAATTAATGATCATATAAATTTGATTATCTGGCTGGTTCTGTCCTTCTGTGCGAGCTGTAGCATTGCGGTGAAGGGGGTTCTTGCAGTTTTAAATATATGATTAATAAGCAATTTTTTGATTTTTATTGAGCTGTGCTCAGTGGATTATTTACAAACACTCGAAAAGTGTTCATTATTTTTCTGCCTGCCTAGATGAGGAGAATAAGATGAATTCTGACAAGGCTCGATTCGAGGTTGTGGTCGATCGCAGTCGCTGCTGCGGCTACGGGCTTTGTGCCGCGATCTGCCCAAGCGTCTACAAGCTGGATGCCGATGGTTTGGTTTATGTGGATAGCAAGGTCGTTCCCCCGGAGCTCGAAGAGGAAGCGCGCGAGGGGGCTGAGGCTTGTCCGGCCGAGGCGATCTGGCTCGAGGAGATCAAGCCAGAGGGTGAATAGCAGGGGCGTTGTCGTGAGGCCTGGATGAATAAGAACAAGAAGTGGAGGGTGCAATGACGGGGCGTCTTGAAGGTAAGGTTGCTCTGATTACCGGGACCGGCGGTGGTCAGGGCAGGGCAGCAGCATTGCGCTTCGCCCGTGAAGGAGCGATTGTGGTGGGCTGCGACGTGAATGCCGTCGCGCATGGGGAAACCGCTGCCCTGTTGCACGCAGAAGGACTGCGTTTGTACGGTCAGGCGCCGGTCGATCTCGGCGACCACGAGCAGGCCAGGGCCTGGGTTGAGGCGGCAGTGACCGAACATGGCGCTATCGACATCCTCTACAACAATGCTTCGGCTGCGCGTTTTGGCAAAGTCAGCGAGTTTTCCATCGAGGACTGGCACTACACCATTCGTAACGAAGTCGATTTGCTCTTCTACACGACCAAATACGCCTGGGATCATCTGGCCGAGCGACGCGGAGTGATCATCAACGTCTCGTCCACGGCGGCCTGGGGCGGTTCCAAGGTGGCCGGCATCTCTGCGCATGCCGCTGCCAAAGGGGCGGTGGTTTCTTTCACCCGCCAACTGGCGGTGGAAGGGGCTCCACTCGGTATCCGTGCCGTCAGTCTCAGCCCTGGTTTCATCGCCACTCCTGGCACCGCGGAGTTCCTGGAAAACCCGGTGGCACGGGCCGCTCTGCTCGACGGCGTACTGATGGATCGCCCGGGGGAGCCCGAGGAAGTGGTCGCTCTGGCGCTGTTCCTGGCGTCCAGCGAGGCTTCTTTTGTTACCGGCTCCGATTTCGTCATCGATGGTGGTCTCCTGGCCATCTAGCCTCCGCAGCCACCACTCCTACGGTATTCGAACAATAAGGTGAAATCATGGATATCATCGGCATCGGTTATATGGGATTCGAGACCGCGAACCTCGACGCCTGGCGTGAGTATGGCCCGCAGGTCATGGGCTTCGGCATCGGCAAGTCGCCGGAGAGTGATCCGCAATCGCTGTATTTTCGCATCGACGACCGCCGCCATCGTTTCGCCTTCCACCCCGGCAAGGTCGACCGCCTGGCCTACATCGGCTGGGAGGCGCTCGGACGCATGGCGTTCGAGGATGGCCTGAGGCGGCTCGAGGCCGCAGGCGTCGAGTTCACTCGTGGCGATGCTGCCTTCTGCGAGTTGCGTGGGGTACGTGAGGTGGTGCGCTTCCGCGACCCAGTGGGCTACCAGTACGAGCTGTTCTACGCGCAGAAATGGACGCCGCGTTCGTTCATTCCTGGTCGTCCGCATACTGGCTTTCTGGCCGACGAGCGCGGGGCCGGGCATGTGGTGGTGATCACTCCGGAGTACACTCCAGAACTGGAACATTTCCTCCTCAATGTGATGGGGTTCCATTGGTATGGCGCGGGAGCGGGCAAGGGGCGCACCGGCTTCTTTCGGGCCAAGCTGAACAACCATACCAGTCACGACATTGCCTATGGGCATGGGCCGGGGCGCATGGGGGTTCAGCATGTCGGCCTGTTTGTGCGCAGCGTGCGCGACGTCGGCGAGACCTATGACATCGTACGCAAGCGTGAGCTGCCGATGATGATGACCCTCGGCCAGCACAGTCAGGATCCGCATCTTTCCTTCTATCACTTCAACCCCTCCGGCTTCGCCTTCGAAACCATCGCCGAGATCGAGCCATGGCAGGGCGACCCCTATGAGCTCAACCCTGAGACTCTGAGCCTGTGGGGCCACGAGATAGTCGGGCCGATCCTCGGGCCGAGCGTGCGCACGCCCGAGGAAGTGCTGGACGCCGAGTATCTAGCAGGCAAGAAGCGCTGAGCATGCGTCTGGCGAGGGTCGAGTCGGGTGGCGAGGCGTTCTGGGCGCTGCTCGATTCCGACTTCTGTCGTTTGCATCGTATTCGCGCACCGTTCGAGGCCTGGGCACCGGTTGTGGGGCTGGGACTGGCTGCCGACCTTGGTCTCGACAAGGCGCCCCTTGCGCTGTCGGACTGCCGTCTGCTGCCGCCCCTGCAGCCGGGGGCGCGGGCCTTCGGTGTGGGGCTGAACTATCGCAGCCACCTGGAGCGCCTGGGCAGTTCACCGCCAGCCCATCCGCTCGCTTACCTGAAGCCGGATTCTGCCTTGGTCGGTGCGCACGACGAGATCGCCTATCCGCCCCTTACCGGGCAGCTCGACTACGAAGTCGAGCTGGTCGCCGTGGTCGCCCGACCGCTATGTGACGAGCCCCGGGCCAGCGCCTGCTTGCTCGGCTACACGGTCGGCAACGACATCAGTGCGCGGGACGCGGGACGGCGCATCGGCCGCCTCGACCTGTTGACCCAGAAGGCCATGGACCGTACCACGCCGGTCGGGCCTTGGATCGTCACGCTCGACGAGCTTGGCGGCTCCGGGCAGCCGGAGCTGGAGGTGAGCTTGAGCGTCAACGGTGAGCTGCGTCAGCAGGACAACACTCGGCAGATGATCTTCCCGATCGACGAACTTCTCAATTTTCTCGATGCACGCATCAGTCTGCGTCCAGGGGATCTGGTGTTCACCGGCTCGACTCATGGCGTGGGGCTGGAGGACGGACGCTTCCTGGTACCGGGGGACCTAGTCGAGGCGCGCATCGAGGGGCTCGGCACGCTGCACAACCGGATCGGTCCCCAGCGCGTCCTGAATGCTGCGCGCAGCGTCGGGCGGCTGGGACGGCCCGACGGCGAATGAGCATGGACAGACAGACCTCCTCCGCCCCCTCTGGGGAGCCGCTGGCTGATACGGAGCTCTCTGCGTTCTGGGCGCCGCTACGTCATGGATTGTTCGTCGGACTGTGGCTCGCCTGCGCCGTCGCCAACCTGGCAATCTGGATGCAGACGGTCGGGGCAGCCTGGATCATGACACTGCTGTCGGCGTCGCCGCTGATGGTCTCCCTGGTACAGACGGCGATCACTCTGCCCGTCTTCCTGTTCGGTCTACCGGGCGGTGTGCTCGCCGACCGAATGGACCCTCGCCGCCTGCTGCTGTTTACTCAGTCGATCATCCTGGGAGCGGCCGTGGTGCTGTGCCTGCTGGACTGGGGGGGAGGACTGGAAGCCTGGTCACTGCTGCTGTGCACCTTCGTCCTGGGCACCGGTAGCGCCTTGGGGATGGCGGCCTGGATGGTGACGGTGGTTGGTGTCCTGCCGCGTGAGCAAGTGCCGGCGGCGATTTCCCTCAGTGGCATTTCGATCAACGCCACTCGTGCCTTGGGACCGGCCCTGGCCGGGGCGTTGATCGTATGGTGGAGCAGCGCCGCCGTGTTCCTGGTAATCGCCCTGTGCATGGTTGCTGTACTGGTCTTCATCTTCCGCCTGCCGGCCCGTGCCCACGCCGACGCTCTTCCACCGGAAACCCTGGCTGGCGGTATGCGCAGCGGCTTGCGCTACATCCGCCATTCTGCAGTGCTGTCCAGCGCGCTCAAGCAGGTATTCGTCTTCACCAGCTGCGCCAGTGCGCTGTGGGCGCTGTTGCCGCTGGTGGCCAAGGAAGAACTGGGCATGGACGCTGGTGGCTACGGCTTGCTGATGGCCTTTTTGGGGGCCGGTGCGGTGCTGGCCGCGCTCGGGCTAACCAGCGTCTATAGCCGTTTCCCTCTGCGCCGGCTGATTGTCGTCGGCGCCTTTGCCTTCGCTGCGGCAACCCTGGCGGCGGCGCTGTCGCACAGCCAGGCGGTGGTCTGCGCCATGCTGGTGCTGGCCGGCATGGGTTGGATGGCGGTGAACGCAACCATCTCCACTGTGGTGCAGACCTACGCCGCGAACTGGGTGCGCGCTCGCGTCGCCTCGGTGTACCTGTTGGTGCTGATGGGCTCGATGGCCCTGGGTGGCGCCCTGTGGGGCGTTTTGGCGCAGTACCTGGGACTGGACAACAGCCTGCTGCTGTCGGCGTCGAGCATCCTGCTCGGGTTGTTCCTGACGCGCCGCGGAGAGATCGCCATGGGCCGGGAGGCGGATTTCGCCGACGCGCAGCAGACCGACAAGCTGGTGCTGGCCGGGGAGGTCGCCCACGACGACGGGCCCGTCTGCATCGAAGTCAGTTACCGGGTGGAGGTCGCCGAGCGTGAGGCTTTTCTTCGTACCGTATATGCCGTAGGTCTGGCGCGGCGGCGTAACGGTGCGCAGAACTGGCGGTTGTATCGCGATCTGGCCGAGACCGACCACTATGTTGAGCGCTTCATCGTCGAGTCGTGGCTGGATTACCTGCGCCAGTGCGGGCGACTGACCCAGAATGACGAAGTTCAGGAGGTGGCCCTGATGCGATTCCGCGACGTGCGGCGGGAGATCAAGCGCTACATCTACCAGGCACCGATGGAGCAGATCTGAGGTCAATTAATCTCTATATTAAATTTGCAGGGGCTTTGTGTTCTCGGTATAGAATTGCAGAGTCAAGCCAACCGAGAATAAGCGCATGGATACTTCAGAGACCGTGGAAGCCGACGGTGATCGCAAGGCAATGGGGGCGGTCACTGTAAAACCGGTCGTCAACGCGATCCGCATCCTTCGTCACTTGAGCCAGGCCGGGGCGCCGGAACGTTCGGTGGACATCGCCCGGTTGCTGTCGATCAACCCCAGCACCTGTTTCAACATTCTGCGCACCTTGGTGATGGAGGATGTCGTCGATTTCAATCCGATGTCGAAGCGCTATTCGGCGGGGCTGGGACTAGCCCGCCTGGTGGGGCAGTTGGTCACCCAAGGGCAGCGTGTGCAACTGGTCAAACCGCTGCTGCAGGAGTTCGCGGCGCGCATGAGGGTGACCATCACCTTGTGGCGGCGCATGGGGGCGGACCGCATCGTCATTGTCAGTTCGGCGGCCAGTCCTACTGATGTCCGCATCGACATGGCCGAGGGGCAGCGCTTTCCCATGCTGATGGGGGCCAGCGGGCGCTTGTTCTCAACGCAGCTGGACCTGGATGCCTCGGAGTTCGAGGCCATCTACGAGAAGATTCGCTGGGCGCGCCCACTCCCCATAGAGACCTACCGCGAGGAAGTGCGACTGACCGCTGAGCGGGGTTGGGCGATTGACGATGGTTATTTCTCGGTCGGCATCCTGGCCGTTGCTGCACCTGTCTATTCCCCCGAGGGGGCAATCGACTACACCGTTTCAGCCGTGATGTTTCGTGGCCAGCGCGATGACGAAGGCATCAAGGAGCTGGCGGGCGCACTCACCGAGTTCTGCTCCGAGTTGGCCGACGTCCTGTTTTGACGCAGGCCGAGTATGGGTCACTCCCGAACCAGCAGTAGGCTGCCGCCCAGCGGTCCACCGCCAGCGGCAACCACGGATACACGATTCTCTTTGGTCTGACGCCCTTGGGCACGTCCCCATAGCTGCAAGCACGCCTCGTGGACGTAGCCCAGGCCGTGGGTGCGGCCACCGGACAACTGGCCGCCGTTGGTGTTGATCGGCAGTTTGCCGTTCAAGGCGATGCGCTGGCCGCCTTCGACAAAGGCGCCGCTCTCGCCCACCGGGCAAAGGCCCAGCGCCTCCAGCCAGATCATGGTCAGGATCGAGAAGCCGTCGTAGAGTTGTGCCGAGTCGACGTCGTCCGGGGTGTAGTCGGTCCGCTGCCACATCATCCGGCCAACGTCGAAGGCCGCCATCCCGGTAAGGGATATCTGATCCCAGGACCACGGTTGGTTCAACGCGGCTCCTATCGCCTCTATGCGGATCGGTGCGTGGCGGCCATCGCACGCGGCATCGCGGCGCGACAGGACGATAGCGGTGGAGGCGTCGCAATGCACGTCGCAGTCGAACATGCGCAGCGGCGTGGAAATCATCCGCGACTGCATGTAGTCGTCCAGCGACATGGGGGTGCGGTAGATGGCCTTGGGGTTGCGCATGGCGTTCTGCCGACAGGTCAGTGCGATCTGCGCGAGCTGTTCGGGCCGGGTGCCGTATTCGTGGAAATGACGCTGTGCGTACAGCGCCATCAGGTTGATGCCGGAGAGCACATTGAAGGGCGTGAACCACTGCCAGGCATAGCTGCTGTCGCGCCCTTGGGTCTTGTTGCTCAGGGCACCAGCCTGTTTGTTGTGCAGGCGCGCCGAGGCTTCGGTAATGGTGCGGAAAACCAGGACGTGCCGGCACAGGCCGGCGGCGATGGCCATGGCACCATTGATCATGCCGGCCAGTGGACCGGGACCCTCGTAGCCGGCGCCGAACCAGTTGAGGTTCAGGCCCAGGGCGCTTTTCAGGGCGCTGGGGCCGACCGGGGAGAAGGGGTCGCCGTTGTTGTTGTCCCCCGGCCAGCAGGCCACGCCATCGATGTCGTGGCGCTCCAGGCCGGCGTCGGCGATGGCTTCCAAGCAGGCATCGAGGGTCAGGCGCATGGCTGATTTGCTGGATGGCCGGGCTACCTCGGACTGGCCGATGCCGGTGATGGCGACATCTTTCTCGTAGCGCTGCTCAATCATCATTGATCCTTCTCGAACAAGGGTAGCCAGACGTCCTCGACGTTCAGGAAGCTGACCCGTACCGGCATGTCGATATACACCCGCTGTGGATCCATACCGACGACGTTGCTGACGAAGCGCAGGCCCTCCTGCTCGGCCAGCTCGATGATTGCGACCACGTAGGGCACTTCCAGGTCGCTGCTCCATTGCTGGTAGTTGAGGGTATAGCTCAGCACTTTGCCCTTTCCGGAGACCGCGCACGGCGCCACATCGAGGCTCGCGCAGCGCGGACAGATCGGGCCGGGCGGGTGGAAGAAGCGCGTGCAGCCGTTGCACTTGTGGATCAGCAGTTGGCCGTGCTCGCCGCCCTGCCAGAAGGCACGGTTGTCGGCGTTGAGGGCGGGCAGTTTTCTGGGCATTCGCGGAACCTGCGGGTGCGCTGGCTTGGGATGCCGATGACTTTAACAATTGTACATATTTTTGAAAAGTGTCATATATTGGCGGCGATACGAGCACGCACAATCAGGCTCGCGGTAAACAACAAGAGGATCCTTTTGCCATGTCCCTGCCTTTGCAAGACAAGACAATCATAGTCACTGGCGGTTCCGGCGCTCTGGGTAGTGCCTTGGGTCGCCTGCTGCTGGAGCGCGGTGCGCAGATCGCCCTGCTCGACCGCGCCGAAGCGTCTGCCAGCCTAGGTGAGGCCCCTGGGTTGCTTCCGTTGGGAGGCGTCGACCTGACTTCCACCGAGTCGGCGCAGGCGGCCGTGGCCAAGGTGGTCGGGCATTTCGGGCGGATCGACGGGCTGGTCAACGTGGCCGGCGGCTTCGCCTGGGAGACCCTGGAGGGCGGCAGCCTGGAAACCTGGGACCGCCTGTACCAGATCAACCTGCGTACCGCGCTGGTTAGCAGCCAAGCGGCTCTGAGCCATTTGCTCGAAGCGCCGGCGGGGCGAATCGTGAACGTCGGCGCGCTGGCCTCGCTGAAGGCAGGGCTGGGCATGGGCGCTTATGCCGCCTCGAAGTCCGGCGTGGCTCGCCTGACCGAAGCCTTGGCCGAGGAGCTGAAGGACCGTGGCGTCACCGTCAACGCCGTGCTGCCGAGCATTATCGATACCCCGGCAAACCGAGCCGATATGCCGGATGCCGATGCTGGCCGTTGGGTCACGCCGGAGGCCCTGGCCCGGGTCATCGCCTTCCTGCTTTCGGACGACGCCGCACCCATCACCGGCGCCTGCCTGCCCGTGAGTGGCCGGGTATGACGCCCACTTTAAACTGCTGGCACTCGACTGGAGTACAAGAACCATGAGACTGGTGACCTTTACCGATGGCAGCGGCTTCGAGCGTGCTGGGGTGCTTCTGGAGAACGATCAGGTCGTTCTCGACCTGCAGGCGGCCTATCGGGTGGTGCAGGGGCGTGAATGTCCGGAACTGAGCAGCGTGCTGGCGCTGGTCGAGGCGGGCGAGGACGGTCTGGCGCTGGCCCGCTCGCTGGTGGAGCGGGCGCCCGCCCTGGCGGTGCGCGAGCGCGCCCTGGTGAAGCTGCGCGCACCGATCCAGCCGCCGCCGCAGATGCGCGACTGCTCCTGCTTCGAGCTGCACCTGCGGCAGAGCTTCGCCGCCGCACGTCGCGCCCGGGCACTGCGCACGCCGGACCCGGAGGCGACCCTCAAGGCGATGAATACGCGCGCCGACGAGCGGGTCATCGAGACCTTCAATCGGCAGCCCATCTACTACAAGTGCAACCGCTTCGCGGTCATCGGAATCGACGACGAGTTTCAGTGGCCTGGCTTCAGCAAAGCGCTGGACTTCGAACTGGAGTTCGGCTGCTACATCGGCAGACGCGGCAAGGACATCAGCCGTGATGCGGCCCGTTCGCATATCGTCGGCTACACCATCTTTAACGACATGAGCGCGCGCGATGCGCAGGCGGCGGAGATGCCCGGCATGCTTGGCCCGGCCAAGAGCAAGGACTTCGACACGGCGAACATCATGGGGCCATGCCTGGTGACGGCCGACGAGTTGGGCGATCCCTATGACCTGAACATGGTCGCGCGGGTCAACGGCGAGGAGTGGGGGCGGGGCAACACCCGCGACATGCGTTGGTCCTTCGAGGATGTGATCGCCCACATCTCGCGTTCAGAAACCCTCTATCCCGGCGAATTCCTCGGCTCCGGCACGGTGGGCAATGGTTGCGGTCTGGAGCAACTGCGCTATCTGCGGCCGGGTGACCTGGTCGAGTTGGAGGTGGATGGCATCGGAGTGCTGAGCACTCGCGTCGGCAGCGCCGGGCAAGTTGTTACCTGATATGCCCGAATCACCCGGCCCGGGCATGAGAGGTCGATGGTAGCGGGTATGCCAGGGGTGGGTGGAAGGATTCACTCACTTTCCGAGTGGCGATTTCTATGTACATTTTTATAAAAAGTGTCTTATATTTGCTCCGGCTTAAATTCGCCGTAGCGCCCTGAACAGGAGGCAATCATGCTAACAAGAACAAGCCCTGTATTGTCCGACGGAACCAAGGTTTCCGATCTCATCTACCCCGATACCCGTGAAGTGCAGATGCGCGTGTTGTCGGACCGTGAGATCTATGAGCTGGAGATGGAAAAAATCTTTGGCAAGATCTGGGTCTTCCTCGGGCACGAGTCCGAGATCCCCAATTCCGGAGACTTTGTGGTCCGTGACATGGGCTCCGATTCGGTGATCGTTGCCCGGGGCAAGGACGGCGAAGTCTATGTGAACCTCAACGTCTGCCCGCACCGTGGTATGCGTATCAGCACGGCCGACTGTGGTAACACACAGATCCACAAATGCATCTACCACGGCTGGGCCTTCCGTCCCAATGGCGACTTCATCGGCTCGCCGGTCGAGCGAGAATGCATGCACGGCAAGATGCTGTCGAAAGAGGAGTTGGGCCTGAAAAAAGCCCGGGTAACCCTCTACGGTGGCCTGGTCTTCGCTACCTGGAATGTCGACGGTCCGTCGTTCGAGGAGTTCCTCGGCGATGCCAAGTGGTACTACGACATGCTGTTCTGCCGCTCTGACAAGGGTATGGAGGTGCTCGGTCCGCCACAGCGCTTCATCGTCAACGCCAACTGGAAGACTGCCGGCGAGCAGTCGGCCGCCGATGGTTTCCACACCCTGACACTGCACCGTTGGCTGGGCGAAGTGGGCAACTACGCGAAGAAAGGCCAGGGGGAAGGTGAGGGGGCAGATCTCAGCCCCGAGATGATCGGCGTGGAGATTAGCTCGCCGCATGGTCACGCCCTGCGCTGCATCGACCTCGCACGCAAGATCAAGCGTCTGACTGGCCTCGATCCGGCGGAGCTGTCCGTGCAGGAGAAGCTGAACGCGCTGCCGCCGGCTGGAATGACCCGCGACATGGTCGAGCAGCTGTCTCGCAACCTGAGCGAGGACCAGCTCAAGGTGCTGACCAGCATGCCGCCGCAAGTGGGTGGAATGTTCCCGAACATTCTTTTCGGTTTTGTCTATATTCCACAGCCCGATGGTTCGGTGGTCGGCTCCATGACCATGCACGCCTACGTGCCCCAGGGGCCGGACAAGCTCGAGTTCGTCAACTGGATCTTCGCCGAGAAGGATGCGCCGGCCGAGTTGCGCGAGAAGATGCTGAAGCAGACCATCCAACTGTTCGGCACCTCCGGCATGGTCGAGCAGGACGACTCCGATACCTGGCCGCATATGACGCTGGCCGCCAAGGGAGCGATGGGCCGCCAGATGACCTTGAAATACCAGGCATGTTACGAGACCGGCGCTCCCGAGGGTTGGCCGGGGCCGGGTATCGTCAACGAGGGTTTCACCAAGGACGACACCCAGTGGCATTGGTGGCAGTACTGGCACGAGCTGATGACGGCGGAAGACTGATCGTCGCTCCAGGCACAACAACAATTTCAGGAGTTACTCATGGCCCAAGTACAAGAACGTGGCGCCGACCAGATTCAGCCTGGATCGCCGGTTGGCATCAAGCGTGTCCCGGTCGGTACCGAGATCTATAACCAGGTAGTGACCTTCCTTTACGAGGAGGCGACGTTGCTGGACCAGATTCGCCTGCAGGAATGGGCCGCGCGCCTGGCCACCGACCTGGTCTACACCGTGCCTCTGCGGCATACCCGTCTGCAGTCCGAGCTGTCCACCACTATCGTGCGCAGCGTACAGCACTACCACGACGACTACCGCTCGATCATGGGACGGATCCTGCGCCTGTCCGGCAAGAGCGCCTGGGCGGAAGACCCACCCTCCCGTACCCGTCGCCTGGTAACCAACGTGTTCGTTGAAGAGACGGAGAAGGGCGACGAGTTCGTGGTGACCAGCTATCTGCTGCTGACCCGTAACCGCTTCAAGGACCACCATGTCGACATCATCAGTGGTGAGCGCCGGGATGTGCTACGCCTGACCGAAGAAGGCTTCAAGCTGGCGCGCCGTGAGGTCATCCTCGATCAGGCTGTGCTGGGGACGCCTAACCTCGCCGTGTTCCTCTGATGGCCTTGGCCTGCCCCTCGTCAGGAGGGGCGGGCCTCCTCTTTCCCGGCTAGCCAGTTCTGGTCGTCCATGCACAGCGCTGACGCCGCTTCGCTGAAGTCCCAGGTGGAACCCTTGATCCGCAGCGCTTGTGTGGCCCGTGCCGGTTGCTGGCTGTAGCAGCGGCCAGTGCTGGAGGCATGCACCTGAGCATCCAGGTTGTTCATGCGACCCAGCGAGATCTGTGTGCAGCGGCGTAGCAGCAGTGCAGCTTCCGCTTCCTCCTCGGACAGATTGTTGAACGCCCAGCGAGCCATTCCTTCACGGAGATTGACCCCGCAGTAGGGCGGTGGTCCCTCAATGGTCGAGCCATGCACGTCCCAGCTAAGCAGGGGGGCGCCGTCGCGTAGCAGGACCGGGTTGGTGCGCTCGTCGATGCGGTCTGGAACCTGAATGTCGTACCGACGCCGGGACGCCCCTCGAGCGGCGTTGGCGATGGCCAGGCCAGCCAGGTCGAGCAGATGCGTGCATTGGTGCTGGGCATCTGTCTGCCGGGTCACTGAGTGGGCTATCTGGCTGAGCGGCATGCCGATCAGCCGCTCCAGTTGTTCGGCGGCCTGCGGGCAGGCGGAGTAGGGATAGCGCACGGCCTCGCCGCCGATCTCGCTCACGATACCGTCGCGGTGGCGCAGCCAGACGCGGAAGTGGTGGAAGTCGTCCTCCAGGCTCGCGCGTACCTCTCTAGTGGCATCCTGTATCGTCGAAACTATTTCCACCCGGCGCCGGAACATGCTGGTCATCGTGGTTTCCTTTTGCTGTTTTCGCAGGTGCTTGTCGCTAAGGATTGCAGTATATTTGAACACTATATGTAAAAATGTTCACCAAAAAACAAGAAGGAATTCGCTATGAAGCTGTTGCAAGAGCAAGTGGCGCTGATCACCGGTGCTGGCGGTGGAATCGGGCGAGGGGTGGCGCTGAGTTTTGCTAAGGCCGGTGCCGCAGTGCTGGTCGCCGAGCTCGACGAGATCAGCGGCAGGGCCGTGGAGCAGGAGTTGCAGGCACTGGGAGCCCGGGCCCTGTTCGTCAAGACCGACGTTACCCGCAAGGTGGATGTCGAGGCGGCCATCCAGGTGGCCGTCGAGCGGTTCGGCGGCCTGGACATCCTGGTCAACAATGCCTTCGCTCCCACACCCAACGTGCTGTTGGAGGATAAGACCGACGAGATGCTGGCCCGCACCCTGGACTCCACTCTGTGGGCCGCCTGGTGGTCGATGAAGGCCGCCCTGCCGCATATGCGCGTGCGTGGAGGTGGCAAAATCATCAACTTCTATTCCATCGACACCGAGGTCGGGGCCTGGTTGCATGGCGACTACAACGCGGCCAAGTCGGGCGTCGTCGGCCTGACCCGCAGTGCTGCCTCGGAGTGGGGGCGTTTCAACATTCGCGTGAACGCGATCGCGCCAACTGCCATGGGCGCGACCTTCCACAAGTTGGCTGCAGAGAACCCGGGCTTCGCCGAGCGCTCCGCGGCCATGCGACCGCTGGGGCGCTGCGGCGAGCCGGAGGAGGACATCGGGCCGGTGGTGGTGTTCCTGGCGTCGGAAATGTCGCGCTTCGTCACTGGCGAAACAATCCACGTCGATGGTGGGCTGCACCTGCCCGGCTATAACTCCCGTCCGGCGGACATTCCGGTTCGCGAATATTGACAAGGCGACCGGTGCGGGTGGCGCCGCGCCTTTGTTCCGTGGGGGGGGCCAGGCTGGGGATGCCAGCCTGGCGTGCGGGTCATTTTTTTGCGACCTTGATGTCTGTGTCTTCCAGATCCCAGGTATCGGCCGTCTTGCCCTCGTCGCGCAACTGGTACTTCAGCACGCGGCCCTGGGGATTCTTCGGCAGGCTGCGGCGGAACTCGATATATCGCGGCAGGGCGTAGTAGGGCACCGAATCGGTCGCCCAGTGGAACAGCTCTTCCGGTGTCAATCGGGCCTCCTGGTGCAGCACGGCAGTCACCTTGACGTCATCCTCACCCTTGTCGGATGGAACGGCATGCACCGCAACCTCGGCGAGGTCCGGGTGTACGGCGAAGGCTGCTTCCATTTCGAAGCTGGAGATGTTCTCGCCACGGCGCCGCAGGTAGTCCTTTTTGCGGTCGACGAAATAGAAGAAACCGTCGTCGTCGAACTTGCCGATGTCACCGGTGTGGAACCACATGTTGCGCATCAGCTTCAGGGTGTCCGCCGGGCGGTTCCAGTAGCCCTGGAACATGATGTCCGGGCGCAGCGGACGAACCACGATCTCGCCGGGGGTGTTGGCCGGCAGTTCCTGATCGTTGTCGTCGACGATGCGCACGTCGAAGTCCGGGATTCGCTTGCCGGATGAGCCGGGCGCCGCGTATTCGCCGGCCGCCAGGGAGGTGACCACGCAAGCTTCGGTGAGGCCATAGCCATTGCCTCCGACCAACTTGGTACCGAAGCGCTCTCGCCAGATCTTCTTGGTTTCCTCGGTGTAGGGGTTGCCACGCGCCGTGTGGATCTGGCCGTAACAGCGCCTCATCGCATCATTGTCCGGCGCCTGGGCGAGCAGGCCACCCATGCCACCTAGGATGGAGGCGATGGTCGCTCCGGAGCGTTCGACTTCCTGCCAGAAATTGGAGACCGAGAAGCGCGGCAGGATGGCAGCCCGCGCGCCGACCAGGATACTGGCGATGATGCTGACGCACAGGGCGTTCATATGGAACAGCGGCAGCGGCGTGATGGTCACGTCGTTCTCGTCGGCCGGGCCGGCACGTAACTGCAGGCGGGCCAGATTGCACATGAAGTTGTAGCTGATCATGCATCCTTTCGAAGGGCCGGTGGTGCCGGAGGTGTAGATCAGGCAGGCAAGGTCGGAAGGCTCGGGCTTGCTGGTGAAAGGCGTGTCGTCCTCGCCGCGGAACTCGTCCAGGGCGGCAATCGGAATCCTGCATTCGGTGGGCTCGGCCAGTTCACCACGGTAGAGGATTTGGCTGACCTCGCTGAGCTGCTCGGCGAGTGGGAGGATGCGCGGCAGGTAGTCGGCTTCGCAGATGACCAGGTGGGTCCTCGTGTCGGCGATCTGGTGGCGCAGGAATTCGCCCTTGAGCGCGGTGTTGATCGGCACGCTCACCGCGCGGAGCTTGTTGATGGCCAGCCAGCAGACGACCGCGTCGATGTTGTTGTCCAGCATGGTCAGCACAGTCTCGCCCGGTTGCACGCCAAGGGTGGCCAGGGCGTGAGCCATGCGGGTAGACAGAGAGTCAACTTCTGCATATGTGTATAGATTTCCGCTGAAATCCAGCAGCACCCTGTCTGGATGCCGTGCAACCGCTCGATCGAGCGCTGCGATGGCGGTGTCTCTCTCGCCTACGGACCATGTGTCCGGATGACCAATGCCACTCATAGCTCATCTCCTTTGGAGGCCTTTCCCGCTGTGGGATGGCAGATTTTATTTTGGTGGGAGAATGCCATTCTAAATTCAAATTTGTCGCTTGTCTCCAGCTAAGATTTGAACAAATCCATGTAGTACTGCCTATATCCTGTGCTAATGTGACGAAAATTTACCAACTGAGAATCCCTATCAATGTCAAGGAACGCTACGAAGTCCAGCAAAATAGAGCCTGTCGCTCCTGCCAGGAGGAAAACCGCCCCTGCAGAGAAGCCTTCCACTGCGGTTAAACAGGCTGTTCAGAAAAATGGTCGCGCGTCATCGGTGGCCGGAGTCAACGTAAAGCCCAACCGGCGCTCCGAGGAGACCATTGGCAATATCCTCGCCGCCACCGAAGAGGTGGTGCTGCGCTCCGGGGCGGACAGGATCTCGATCCTGGATGTCTGCCAGGTGGCGGGGGTGTCGCGGGGCACCTTCTATCGCTACTTCTCATCCCAGGAAGACCTTCTGGACACCTTCTCCCGGCACAAGCGGGACAGCTTCCATAGCTCCCTGTCCCAGGCCCTGGAGGATATAGCCGATCCTGACGCACGCCTGAATGCGCTGATCGCCTACCTCGATACCTATCTCGAACAGAGTCGCGCACGGCGTCTGCTGGTGGTGGCGCCTGAGTATGCGTTGGGTTTCTTCCGGCGCATTTTCCATGATTCCATCGTGCGTTTTCAGGATCTGCTGGGCATAGTCTTCGATGAGTGGGATGCCCGTCTCGGGGTCAAGCTCGATCGTGAGCTGGTTTGCGAAATGGTCATCCGCTACGTGTTGAGCGAGATTCTCGTGCCGGAGGGCAGTGGCCGCCGTCTTCTCCCAGTCCGTGTGAGAAAGCTCGTTGCTGCTCTGACCATCGGCTCCACCTCCCGCTCCCGCCGCTGATCCCTCGGTGTTCTCGGCCGCCCTCTGGATGAGGGTGGCCGCTCTTCTTTCTTCCCCGCGTCTCGCTCGCCCCCATCTCTTCGCCTGAATTCCTGTTCGGCTGGTTGCCCCTTCGGGTCCTCGCACGTCTGCGGTGAGGCTCTGGCACGGGCTTTTTCGCCCAAATCAAAAAATAATATGAACAGATTTTTGATTTATGATCATTTTAAACTTATTCTCTGCCTTGAAGGCGGGCCGATGTGCGCTTCTTTCGTGCATGTTGGGCCGAACGGTCGCGCTGCGAGCGCCACGTTACACAACCACAAAAAATGTCACTTCAGAGGTACCGGACTATGCTTATCGATCTCCACGCTCATGCGCCTCATCCTGACTACTACGACCAGCATCCCTATTGGGGGCCTGCTTTCGAGTCCCAGCCCGATGGCGATATCAAGTTGCGTGTGGGCGATTGGATCCTGACCCTGGGGGCACCGGAGCGTAAGAAGGCGCTGCGCGAGGCGCATGCCCGCGGCGAAACACTGAACGTTGCGGAGTACATGGCCAAGTGGCGCGACCCGAACCACCGCCTCGCCGCAATGGACGCGGCCGGCCAAACCGCCCAGGTTCTGTCGGTGCCGAGCCATTGCTACATGTACTGGGCCGAGGCCGAGTTCGCGGTGCCTTTCGCCCGCAAGGTCAACGACGTGCTGGCCGGTTACTGCTCGGCTGCACCCAATCGCCTGATGTTCTGGGCCCATGCGCCGTTGAACGTACCGCATGAGGCGGCCAAGGAAATCCGCCGCGCCTGTACCGAGCTGGGTGCCAAGGGGCTGGTGGCCGGCGGCTCCAACTTCGGTGGTATGGAATTCGATTCGCCTGAGCTGTATCCGGTCTGGGAGGCGTTGTGCGATCTCGATCTGCCGATATTCGTGCATGGCTACAACCAGTCCGTGACCTGGGGCAGCCGAGCCAACACCGACCGTTTCGAAACCACTGCCATCGTCGGAATGAACTACGACGAAACCAAGTGCCTCTGGTACCTGATCAATGGTGGCGTGTTGGATCGCTTCCCGAACCTGAAGGTCTACATCACCCACGGTGGGGGCTTCGCTCCCTACCAGTTGGGGCGTTTGGCGCAGACCAATCCGAATCTCGACGTCTATCACAACAAGAAGCCCTTCCTGGACTATCTGTCCAACTTCTACTTCGACGTGGAGCTGCATGAGGTACCCATGCGCCAGGCCCTGGTCGACATCATCGGTGCAGACCGGATTCTCTACGGTTCCAATTTCGGTGGCAGCGATGCCGTGCGCCATGACCTGACCGAAGGGCTGCGCCTGTCGGACGAGGATCTGCAGAAGATTCGTTGGAAGAATGCCTGCGAGCTGCTGCATATCGATCCGGCAAAATTGGGCAAGGTAGGCGTCTGATGAAACTGGCGCGTTGCTCCTATTTTGAGACCGGCCCTTTCTGGGCGGTGGTCGATCCTGAACGGGACGAAGTACACGCCATCACCGGCGAGTTTTCCTCTTGGGCACCCGCTGTGGCCAAAGGGGCTGGAATCAGTGCGCTGCGTCTTTCCGGGTCGGCACTACCGTTATCCAAGGTGCGCTTGCTGCCGCCGATCGAGCCGGTGAACCGGGTAGTGGTGGCGGGGGCCAACTACGCCAAGCACCTGGCCGAGGACTTCGGCCTTTCCAGCCCGACCCAGCCGGTAGCCTTCCTGAAGGCCTACGGCGCTCTGATCGGCGCCCATGATGCGATTCGCTATCCCCCTTTGACCGAGGAGCTCGATCATGAGGTCGAGCTGGTGGCGGTGATCGGCAGTGCTGACATCGACCTGGCGGACCCCTTGGCCTGCGTGCTGGGCTACACGGTCGGTAACGACGTCAGCGCGCGCGACCTGCAGCGTAGTGGGCCGGCCGGTATCGGTATGGACCTGTTTGCAGCCAAGAGTCAGGACCGCACCACCGGCCTGGGGCCCTGGATCGTCACCAAGGACGAGTTCCCAGCCGGCTCGCCCAAGCTGCGCCTGGTCCTCAAGGTGAATGGCGAGATCCGCCAGGATGGCTCGACCGCCGAAATGACCTGGGATGTCGGCCAGTTGATCCGTTTCGTCCAGCAACGCTCCAGCTTTGCCTGTGGCGACGTGTTGTTCACCGGTTCGCCGGCCGGCGTCGGAATGGGTACGGGATTGTTCCTCAATCCGGGAGATGTGGTCGAGGCGACCATCGAAGGCATAGGCACATTGCGCAACGTGGTGAGCGAGAAGTCCCGCGTCTAAATCGAGAGCGAAACATGAGCATTGATAAAGAAGAAAAAATCGTAGTGGTAGGTGCCGGCCTGATGGGGACCGGCATTGCGCATGGCTTCGCCAGTTCCGGCTATCCCACCGTGCTGGTGGACACCAATCCGGAGTCGCTGGCCCGTGCCAGGGACAATATCGGCAAGATCCTCAGCGACGGTGTGGGGCTCGGCAAGGTTACCGCCGAATCGGCGCAGGCCTCCCTGGCACGCCTGGCAACCAGTGGCGACCTGAGCGAGGCGGCACGGGGCGCCGACTGGCTGGTGGAAACGGTCTCCGAGAAGCTGGAAGTGAAGAAGGCGGTAGTCGCCCAGGCCGAGCCCCTGCTGGCGCCCGGCGCGATCATCGCCACCAACACTTCGGCGCTGAGCGTGACCGAGATCGCCGCTTCGCTGGCCGCTCCCGAGCGGGTCATCGGCATGCACTTCTTCAATCCGGTGCACAAGATGAAGCTGGTGGAGCTGGTGCGCGGCCTGGCGACCAGCGACGAGGCCCTGGTGCGCACACGCGCTCTGTGCGACGCCATGGGCAAGACTTCGATCGTGGTCAACGAATCCCCCGGCTTGACCACCAGCCGCATGTCCGCGCTGCTCGGCAACGAGGCCATGTACATGCTGCAAGAGGGCACGGCCAGTGCCGAGGACATCGACACAGCTCTGCGTCTGGGTTTCAACCACCCCATGGGCCCACTGGAGCTGGGTGACCTGACCGGCTGGGATACCCGCTTGTCGGTGCTGCGCTACCTGCACCAGACCCTGGGTGAGAAATTCCGTCCATGTCCGCTGATCATCAAGATGGTTGCCGCCGGCCGCCTGGGGCGCAAGACCGGACATGGGGTCTATCGCTATGACGAGGGCAAGCGGGTGCCGGGTTCCGGGCTCAAGGCGAGTGCACTATGAAAGACATCGTGATCGTTGATGCGGTGCGTACGCCGATCGGCCGCTTCCGTGGCAGCCTGGCCGGTGTGCGTGCCGACCATCTGGGTGCGCTGGTGATCGGCAAGTTGCTGGAGCGCGTCGATCTGTCGCCCGCGCAAGTCGATGACGTGATCTTCGGCTGTGTCACCCAGATCGGCGAGCAGTCGGCCAACATCGCCCGCACCGCACTGCTCAGCGCCGGCTGGCCGGTGACCATTCCCGGCCTGACCATCGACCGCAAATGCGGCTCTGGCGAGGTGGCAGTGCATCTTGCCGCCGGCGCCATCGCCACCGGCTCCGCCGACATCGTGGTCGCCGGCGGGGCGGAGAACATGAGCCGAGTGCCCATGGGTAGCAACCGTGAGATCCATGGCGAGGCCTTCGGCTGGATGGCGGCCGAGCGCCACGAGCTGACCAGCCAGGGCGAGGCCGCCGAACGCATAGCCGACAAGTGGTCGCTCAGTCGTGATGAGCTGGATGACTATGCCTTCGCCAGTCACAGCCGTGCGGCGGCCGCGGCGGATGCCGGGCGTTTCGCTAACGAGATCGTCGAGGTGCCGGTCGAAGCCCTGCGCGAGCACAGCCTGAGTGAACCCGCAGCGCCGTTGCGTGCCGACGAGACCATTCGCCGCGACACCTCGCGGGAGAAACTGTCGACCCTGAAAACCAGTTTCCGCCCGGAGGGTGGGCGCATCACTGCCGGAAACTCCTCGCAGATTTCCGACGGCGCGGCGGCGTTGCTGCTGATGTCGGCGGAAACGGCGCAACGTCTGGGGCTCAGGCCGCGTGCACGGATTCGCGCCTTTACCACCGTGGGCGCCGACCCTACGCTGATGCTCACCGGACCGATCGCCGCCACCTATAAGGTGCTGGAGAAGACCGGCCTGCGCATCGACGACATCGATCTGTTCGAAGTCAACGAGGCCTTCGCCTCGGTGCCGCTGGTCTGGATGCGCGAAACCGGTGTGTCGCACGAGCGGCTCAACGTCAATGGCGGTGCCATCGCCCTGGGCCATCCGCTCGGTGCCAGTGGTGCGCGGCTGATGACCACGCTGCTCAACGAACTGGAGCGGCGTGGCGCCCGCTATGGCTTGCAAGCAATCTGTTGCGCCGGCGGCATGGGCACCGCGACCGTCATCGAGCGCCTCGATTGAGCATGCCTCGGATCCCCATGGTACCGCTGGACGAGATGCCGGCCGCATTGCGCGATGCCATCGCCCAGGGGCGGGCAAGCCGCATGCTCAGCTCCAGCAGGCCGGTTCAGGTCTGGGCACACCGCCCGGCCCTGGCGCAGGCCTGGCTGGAGTTGATGAGCGGCTTCTACCGGGACAGCCTGCTGGACGAGCGGCTGCGCGAACTGCTGCGACTGAAGATCGCCAGCATCACCACCTGCCAGGCCTGCCAGCTGGCGCGCAAATCCGACGCGGTCAGCGAAGAGGACATCGCCTGCCTGGCGACGGACAGTGAGCGCTTCACGCCCGCCGAGCGGGCGGCCCTGCGTTTTGCCGAACTGTTCGCCGGCGACTACATGGCCATCGACGATGGGCACTATGCGCGGATGGAGGAGTTCTTCAGCTCGGCGCAGGTGACGGAGATCAACATGTTCTGCGCCCTGATGCTGGCTGGTGGCCGTATGACTTATGTCCAGCAGGCCTATTGACCTGGTTGCTTGTCGCTACTTGGTCTCGTGGGGTTTCTTGGATAATTAGTCATAATGTAAAAAATCGTTCAATTGTTGGCGGGGAGTGCCTAAGATGCCCGGTAAGGCACAGCCCCGTCAGGCCATGCATTCCGACAGTGCACAATAAGAAAGGAGATGTCCATGTCCGCCCCGTCCCAAAGCAATCTGGAACAGGTCTTCGCCAATGTCGCGAGCAATTACCGTGGCGCCGACATCGATCTGCACGCGGTGTATCGCGAAATGCGCGAGAAATCTCCCGTTCTCCCGGAGAACTTCATGGCGCGCCTGGGCGTACCGTCGATTGCCGGGCTGGATCCTGACCGCCCCGCTTTCACCCTGTTCAAGTACAACGACGTCATGGCGGTGATGCGTGATGCGACCAACTTCACCAGTGGTTTCATCGCCGAGGGGCTGGGTTCGTTCTTCGATGGCCTGATCCTCACGGCGATGGACGGTGAGGCGCACAAGAACATCCGCAGTCTGCTGCAGCCGGTGTTCATGCCCGAGACGGTCAATCGCTGGAAGGAAACCAAGATTGACCGGGTAATCCGTGAGGAATACCTGCAGCCCATGGTGGCCAGCAAGGGGGCGGACATCATGGAGTTCGCCCTGTACTTCCCCATCCGCGTGATCTACTCGCTAATCGGCTTCCCCGAGGACCGCCCCGAGGAAATCGAACAGTACGCCGCCTGGGCCCTGGCCATTCTGGCTGGACCGCAGGTCGACCCCGAGAAAGCCGCGGCCGCGCGCGGTGCGGCGATGGAGGCCGCGCAGGCACTCTACGACGTGGTCAAGGTGGTGGTGGCGCAGCGCCGCTCCGAGGGCGCCACAGGCGACGACCTGATCAGCCGGCTGATCCGCGCCGAGTACGAAGGCCGTTCGCTGGACGATCACGAGATCACCACCTTCGTCCGCTCGCTGCTGCCCGCGGCCAGCGAAACGACCACGCGTACATTTGGCACGCTGATGACATTGCTGCTGGAAAGGCCGGAGCTGTTGGCGCGCATTCGCGAGGACCGCAGCCTGGTACCCAAGGCCATCGACGAAGCCGTGCGCTACGAGCCGGTGGCCACCTTCAAGGTGCGCCAGGCGGCCAAGGACGTGGAGATCCGTGGTGTGGCCATTCCCCAGGGAGCCATGGTCTCGTGCATCGTCACCTCGGCCAACCGCGACGAGGACGCGTTCGAGAATGCCGATACGTTCGACATCGACCGCCGCGCTAAACCGTCATTCGGCTTCGGCTTCGGCCCGCATATGTGTATCGGCCAGTTCGTCGCCAAGACGGAGATCAACTGTGCGCTCAACGCCATCCTCGACCTGATGCCGAACATCCGCCTCGATCCGGACAAGCCGGCTCCGGAGATCATCGGGGCACAGTTGCGCGGTCCTCATCACGTGCACGTGATCTGGGACTGAGTGGCATTGCCGGGCGGAGTGGGGGCGGCAATGCCTGGCCACGCGCGCGGGGGCTTGGTGGCGCAAGCGAGAGATTGTAGGTAGATCGATTAGTTGAACATATTTAAAAAAAGTGTTTAGTTTTTCTCTGGCGTGCTCTATGATCAAAGGCACTTCAAGAACCCATTAAGCGAAGGGGAAAACAACAATGAAGGTTGAAGATCTGATTCTCGTCAGCGTCGATGATCACGCAATCGAGCCGCCAAATGCCTTTGCTCGCCACATGCCTGCCCGCTTCAAGGGACGCGAGCCGCATGTCGTCAAGCGCGGAGAGCGTGATGTATGGGTTTTCGAGGAGCAGGCTACCGGCTACATGGGCCTCAACTCGGTGGTTGGCCGTCCCAAGGAGGAGTACGGCATGGAGCCGCTGGGCTACGACCAGATGCGCCGTGGCACCTGGAACATCAGCGACCGTGTCGATGACATGAACGCCAATGGCGTGCTCGGTTCGCTGTGCTTTCCGACTTTCCCCGGCTTTGCTGGCCAGCGTTTCCAGGTGCATGCCGACCGTGCGGTATCCCTGGCGGCGATCCAGGCCTACAACGACTGGCACCTGCATGACTGGTGCAATGCCGCGCCGGGCCGTTTCATCCCGCTGATGTTGGTGCCCTGGTGGGACATGCAGGCCGCTGCCGCCGAAGTCGAGCGCCTGGCCAAGCAGGGTGTGCATGCCGTGTCGCTGTCCGACAACCCGGCGATGCACGGCTTCCCGTCGATCCACAGCGACTACTGGGATCCGCTGTGGAAGGCCTGTGCCGACAACAACGTGGTGATCTGCTGCCACATCGGCACCGGGGTCAAGGCCAACCACGCCTCCGACCTGTCGCCGATTGACGCCTGGATCACCTCCATGCCGATCTCCATTGCCAACTCGGCGGCCGACTGGATCTGGGCGCCGATGTGGAAGAAGTTCCCCAACCTGCGCATGGCCCTGTCCGAAGGAAGCATTGGCTGGATTCCCTACCTGCTGGAGCGTGCCGACTTCACCCATCGCCACCACAACGCCTGGACCAACTCGAACTTCGACGGCAAGCTGCCCAGCGACATTTTCCACAAGCACTTCATCACCTGCTTCATCGAAGACAACTTCGGTCTGCAGAACCTGAAGTTCATGAACGAAGACATGGTCACCTGGGAAAGCGACTACCCGCACTCCGACTGCACCTGGCCGTACTCGCCAGAAAGCGCCTGGGTCGGCCTGCAGCACTTGCCTAAGGAAACCATCGACAAGGTCACCCACCTCAACGCCATGCGCGAGTTCTCCTACGATCCGTTCGCTATCCTCGGCCGGGAGAACTGCACCGTTGGCGCCCTGCGTGCCAAGGCCGCCCATGTGAAGACCGAGCCGGCTCTCGGCCTCGGCGGCGCCGATCATGGGCGTGCGGACGGCAAGCCGGTCACCTCTGGCGACATCAATGCGATGTTCGCCAAGGCGGATGCCGGTACCGCTCTCTGAGGGGTTCCTGACGTGCTCTCTCCCGCCGTGACGGGAGAGGGCGTACAGGTTCGATCGCCTGCCAGTTTTCGAGAGTACGCATGTCTATTGCTCAATTTACCTACAGCAGGATTCCTCCCGAGGCGGAATCGCTTCGCCGCGAGGTGCGGGAATTTCTCAAGGACAACCTCGCCGAGTACCAGGCGACCTCCAGGGCGCAGTCCTGGATGGGATTCGATGCGGACTTCAGTCGCAAGCTCGGTAGTCGGGGCTGGGTCGGCATGGCATTGCCGAAGCAGTATGGCGGCAGCGAGGCCGGACCCTTCTCGCGCTACGTGGTCATCGAGGAGCTGCTTGCCGTGGGTGCGCCGGTGTCGGCGCACTGGATCGCCGACCGGCAGAGTGGGCCGCTGATCAACCGCTTCGGCAGTGCCGCGCAGAAAGACCGCTATCTGCCGCCGATCTGCCGTGGCGAAAGCTACTTCTGCATTGGCATGAGCGAGCCGAACTCCGGCTCCGACCTGGCGTCGATCAAGACCACTGCCCGGCGCAACGAGGCCGGCTGGCTGCTCAATGGGCAGAAGGTGTGGACCACCAACGCCCAGCACTCGCATTTCATGATCGCCCTGGTGCGTACTGGCGAAAAGCAGGCGGCCCGCCATGAGGGCATGTCGCAGTTCATCGTCGACCTCAGCCTGCCGGGGATCAGCATCCGCCCGATCCGCGACTTGGCCGGCGGCGAGCATTTCAACGAAGTGTTCTTCGACAATGTCCAGCTCGACGCGGACGCGCTGATCGGTACCGAGGGCAAGGGCTGGGAGCAGGTGACCGCCGAGTTGGCTTTCGAGCGCAGCGGTCCGGAGCGTTTCCTGAGCTGCATGGCGTTGCTGAAAACACTTGTCGACGCGTTGGGCAGTACCCCGGACGCCCTGCAACGCCGCGAAATCGGCCGCCTCACGGCGAAGCTGGTGACTCTGCGCAACATGTCGCTGGCGGTCACCGCGCAATTGGCCGCCGGCGAGCACCCTACTTGGGCCGCTTCCTGCGTCAAGGACCTGGGCAACCTGTTCGAGCAGGAGATTCCCGAGGTCGCTCAATTGCTGGTCGAGGCCGAGCCGCGCCTGAGTGGCGGCAGCGAGCATGCCCGGGTCCTGGCCTATCTGATGCAGATGGCGCCGTCCTTCTCACTGCGCGGAGGCACCCGCGAAATCCTGCGCGGCATCATCGCGCGCGGTCTGGGGTTGCGATAATCATGCGAGAACTATTCGAATCGACCATCGAGCGTCTGCTCGGCGACCTGGCCACGCCGGAATACGTGCTCGGCTGTGAAGGCGGCGTGTGGCCTGCCGAACTCTGGACCGCCGTGGAGGAGTCCGGGTTTACTCTGGCCGGTGTGCCGGAGCTCCTGGGGGGCGCCGAGGCGGGTTGGGCCGACCTCCATGTGCTGGTCCGCGCCGCCGGACGTTTTGCCGCGCCAATACCCTTGGGCGAGGCGCTGCTGGCCAACTGGCTGCTCGGCCAGGCCGGCCTCAAGGGGCAGAGCGGCGTCCTCAGCTTTGCCGCGGATGCCCGGCTCGATCTGTGTGATGGCAAGGTGGACGGTGCAGTGCATGACGTGCCCTGGGGCCGGCATGCCGAAGCCGTGGTGGCCATTGCCGACGATGCCGGCACGCCTTGCGTAGTGCTGCTTGCCCGCGCCGAGGCAGCCGAACAGAGTCTGGGCCTGAACGTGGCCGGCGAGCCGCGCGACGGCCTGCGCTTCAGGACGGCCCCGGTGCTCGCCAGTGCGCCCTTGCCGCCAGGAATCCCTGCTGATGTCCTGCTGCTGGGTGGTGCGTTGCTGCGCTCCGCACAGATCGCCGGCGCCTCGCGGGCGCTGCTGGAGATGACTTCCACATACGCCGGCGAGCGCTCCCAGTTCGGTCGCCCGATCGGCGCCTTTCAGGCCATCCAGCAGCAACTCGCGGTGTTCGCCGAGCAGGCGGCCGCTGCCGGCATCGCCGCGGAGGCGGCTTTCGTCGAGTCGGACACGGCGCTGGCCGCTCTCACCATCGCCGCTGCCAAGGTCAGCACCGCAGAGGCGGCCAGTAGCGCTGCCGGCATCGCCCATTCGGTACATGGCGCCATAGGCTTCACCCAGGAATATTCGCTGCACCTGCTATCGCGGCGCCTGTGGGCCTGGCGCAGCGAGTTCGGCTCGGCCAGTCTGTGGAGCCAGCGTATTGGCCAACTGGTCTGTGCCAGTGGTGGCGAAGGCTACTGGCCGTTGCTCACCGAGCATGCGAAACAACCTCTACCAGGACTCGAGGGGCATACGCTATGAATCCCTTTCTGCAGATCGAGCGGGATGGCGGCATCGTCACCGTGCGCATGAACCATCCGGAAACCCGTAACGCGCTGACCTCGCCGGAGCAGATCCAGGAGTTCGTCGACCTTTGCGCTGAACTGCGCAGGGACCGCTCGGCACGGGTCATGGTGCTGACCGGCAACGGCAGCGCTTTCTGCGCCGGTGGTAATGTCAAGGATATGCGTAGCCGCGAGGGGATCTTCGCCGGCTCACCCTTTGAGTTGCGCAATACCTATCGCGACGGCATCCAGCGTATCCCGCTGGCGTTGTATGAGCTGGACATCCCGGTGATCGCCGCGGTCAACGGTCCGGCGATTGGCGCCGGCTTGGATCTGGCCTGCATGTGCGACATCCGCCTGGCTTCCAGTTCGGCGCTGTTCGCCGAAAGCTTCGTGCGCCTGGGCATAGTTCCTGGCGATGGTGGCGCCTGGCTGCTGCCGCGCATCATTGGCATCCCCAAGGCCAGCCTGATGGCTTTCACCGGTGACACCATCAACGCCGCCAAGGCGCTGGAGTGGGGGCTGGTGGAGCAGGTTTGCACCCATGAAACCCTGCAGGCCGAAGCGCACTCCCTGGCTCAGCGTATCGCCAGCAACCCAGGCCATGCCCTACGCCTGTGCAAACGCCTGCTGCGTGAAGGCCAGCACATGCGCCTCGATTCTCTGCTGGAGCTGTCTGCCGCCTACCAGTCCCTGGCCCATCACACGGAAGATCACCAGGAGGCGGTCGCTGCCTTCATGGACAAGCGCAAGCCGGGTTATCTGGATCGTTGAGAAACCGACTGAATTGGAGTAAGTGCAATGCGTGGCGTTTTCCGTGAAGACCACAATATGTTCCGCGAGCTGGCACGACGTTTCGTCGACCGTGAGATCGTGCCCCACCTGCATGAATGGGAAAAGAACGGCATCGTGCCCAAGGACGTCTGGCTGAAGGCCGGCGAGCTTGGCTTGCTGTGCTCCACAGTGCCGGAGGAATATGGCGGTTCCGGTGGCGATTTCGGCCACTCCGCAGTGATGATCGAGGAACTGGCGCGGGCCAATGCCACCGCCGTGGGTTTCACCACCCACTCGGAGATCGTTGCGCCCTACATTGTCGCCTATGGCTCCGAGGAGCAGAAGCAGAAGTGGCTGCCGCGCATGGTCAGCGGCGAGCTGATCGGCGTGATCGCCATGAGCGAGCCGGGCATCGGCAGCGACTTGCGCTCGATGCGCACCCTGGCGCGCCGCGATGGCGAAGATTACATCGTTTCCGGGCAGAAGACCTTCATCACCAATGGCGGCAACGCCGGGTTGATGGTGACCGCCACCAAGCTCGATCCAGCGGCCAAGGAGCTGACGCTGATCTGCATCGAAGAGGAGCGAAAGGGTTTCTCCAAGGGGCGTCTGTTGGAGAAGATCGGTCTCAAGGGCCAGGACACCGCAGAGCTGTTCTTCGACGAGGTGCGTGTGCCGGCCAGTAACCGCCTGGGCGAGGAGGGGCAGGGCTTCAAGTACCTGACTCACCAGTTGGCCTGGGAGCGCCTGATCATCGCTATCCGTGCGGCGCAGTCGATCCATACCCTGCTCGAGGAAACCATTGAGTACACCCGCGAACGCAAGGTGTTCGGCAAGCCGGTGCTGGACTTCCAGAACACCCGCTTCAAGCTGGCCGAGGCCAAGGCGCAGGCAACCATGCTGCGAGTGTTCGTCGACGATTGCCTGGCCAAGGTGATGCGTGGCGAACTGCCGGCGGATGTCGCCGCCATGGCCAAGCTGCTCGGCTCGGAGATGCAGGGCAAGTTACTCGACGAGTTCCTCCAGTTGCACGGCGGCTACGGTTTCATGAGCGAGTACAAGATCAGTCGGGCTTGGGTCGATGCTCGTGTCGCACGTATCTATGGAGGTACGTCTGAAATCATGAAGGAGATCATTGGCCGTAACCTTTGAGCAAACAGGCTCCCATTGTCGAAGAACCGCAGTTGAAGGGTGGGGACACACATGTGGTCAATCTTCCGTGACGTCTTGCTACTGCTGTTTGGGCTGGCTTCCTTGTCCAGCGCATTTGCGCAGATCGACGAAGACTATGCGCAAGAAACTGAACGCGCGACTCGGCTCCTGAACAAGGCCGTTGCCTTGTACAGAATCAAAGGGCCGGCCGCATTGGCTGACTTCAGTCGCCAAGGCGGGTTCGTCGACGGTGAGATGTATGTCTATGTCGTGGATACCAATGGGGTGATGTTGGCCAGCGGAGGGCCTTCGGTCATTTTGGTTGGGCGGAACGTCAGCAGCGTTCTCGACGGTGAGTTAGATAGGGCCTTCAAGGAAGCCCTGTCTGTTCCGGAGGATGGGAAGGTGCGTAGTGCCGAGTATCGCTGGCTGAACTGGAACGATGGCAAGACGGAGCGCAAGAGGGTGTTCTATCAGCGCGTCGGCGAGCAAATATTCGCTGCGGGTTACTACATGCCTCGTTCCAGTAAGTCCGCGGCAGTCGACCTTCTTGGGCGTGCCAGCGCGGCGATCGCTGCCGACGCACAGAAAACCATCGAGCGTATCAATGCCTTGGATGCTGATTTCATCCGCGACGATCTCTATGTATTTGTCGTTGATCTGGATACGCAGAAGTTCAGTGCCCATGGCTTCAACTTGCGCCTTGTGGGTACTGATTTCCGCGCTCTGCAGTCTGCCGACGAGCAGCCTATTGGCATACAGATGCTGGACGTACTGAAGAGCAACGAGGTGGGCGAGGTTGTCTACACATGGCGTAATCCCGCGAACGGCCGCATCGAACAGAAGAGCACACTGCTACGCAAGGTAGGCAAGTACGCCGTTGCGGTTGGGTACTATCTGGGTCCGTCGACTTAAGGGGTTCCCAGGGCCGGCGTTTGGCCAATCTGCGCCTGTCTTGCTGATGGCGTGATTGCGACGGGGTGAGCCTCTGATGATCCTTCTGCTTCCCATTTTTGCCGCGTTGATTTGGGCGGGAAGCACTGTAGTCAACCGCCTTGCCGTTGGCTCCATTGTAAGCGTCCGGTCAACACACCTTTCATGATTACAGCAGGCCAGACTCATGATTGATCGCGAACCGCCAGCTGGGCGCGCTCCAGCGCAGGGCGCATTTTAATCCCATATTGTTGCGGCAGTATCAGCCTAACAACTACTCAGCGCAGAAGGATTCATCGGTCAGATGCAAATCGCTCGTACTGTTTCTTGCTTGAGAGCAGCAATTGCAGATCTTCGTCGCACAGGTGGTCGTGTGGTTTTGGTACCTACCATGGGTGCACTGCATGACGGCCACTTGGCATTGGTAAACGCGGCCGCCATGCGAGCAGAGCACGTTGTTGTGTCTATTTTTGTAAACCCCCGTCAGTTTGGTCCCAATGAGGATTATGCGGACTACCCACGCCAGGAACAGACCGATTTAAGGCTGCTTGAAGACGCTGGTGTTAGCTTGGTTTGGGCACCGAGTGTCGAAACGATGTACCCGGCGGGTTACGCAACCAGCGTTTCAGTATCAGGCGTTACTCGCGACTTAGACGGTGCCACAAGACCGGGGCATTTTGAGGGAGTCGCAACCGTAGTACTTAAGCTCTTCAACCAGGTTCGTCCGGATGTGGCGATTTTTGGAGAAAAAGACTTCCAGCAACTCGCAATGGTTCGACGCTTGGCCCATGACCTGGACACAGGCGTTGAAGTCGTAGGTTGCCCAACTGATCGCGCGGAGGATGGGCTAGCGCTTTCTTCACGCAACGCCTATCTCAGCCCCGATCAACGCATTAACGCAGCGACAATTCCCAGAGTCTTAGGTGCTGCGGCCGAGTCACTTAGGATGGGAGAACCCGTCTCCCAAACTCTTCTCACAGCCAAGAGTCGGTTGGAACAGGCTGGTTTCTCTCCAATTGACTATCTAGACCTTCGTGATGCAGCCACCCTCGAGCCAGTTGATATTCTGCTATCTCCTGCCCGCCTCATGGTTGCGGCGTGGCTAGGTACCACTCGCCTGATCGACAATATGGCGGTTTGAGCGAAATCGTTTACCCCGAAAACTTGTGTTTCTGCGCGGAATTTGCGCGAACGCCCACCTAAGGGTCGCTGTAGGGATGGCAGTTACCTGCCACCCCCTGGACGTAGGCGTCTGCCACTTGGCGGCGGGTGGATTTTGATTGGAGTCGCGGTTGTGCAAGGAGCGCCCAAGACCACTCCGAACGGTGATCGAGCAGAGTTGGTGATTCAGCGCCTCGATGCTTAAGGAAGCGTGGCCCACGACATCGCGGGCCGCAGCTTTTACTGGTCGGAATCAGATTGCGCCAGGTACATCAAGTTTGAGCAGTTGGATGGCATTGCCGCTGCGAATCTTCTCCCGGTCTTCATCGGACAGATCCAGGTTCGCGGTGAGATCGCCATGCGCATAGGCACCCCCGAAGTTTGTCCCATAGACCAGACGGTCCACTCCGACCACTTCGACTACGCCGCGGCGTAAGCCGGGCGCATGTACATCGAGATCAAAGTAGAAGTTCGGCAGGTACTCCATCAACGGCCTTTGGTTGCGCGCGTCCGGCGCCATGGCGTTGTTCAACTCGCATAGCCGGCCGAGCTGGAATACCGCCATGCCTCCGGCATGAGTGATGTAAGCCTTGAGGTTGGGGAATGCGTCCAGCGCACCGCCGCAGATCAGGTACCAGAAAAACAGCGTTTCGTCGACGCAGTCGCCAATGATCGACGTGGTCTCGAACTTGTCGTCGGTGTGCTTCTCGCCCCAGTAAATGGACTGGTTGAAGCCGTGCACCATGACCGGCACGTCCAGTTGCTCGATCTTCTCCCAGACCGGGAACAGGCGTTCGTCATGGGTCTCGATGCCGTTGAAGTTAGTGCCGCCGACGCAGACGCCCTTGGCGCCCAGTTGGGTAACGGCGCGTTCAATTTCCCGCACCGCCGCATCCGGCTCGGCCAAGTTGGCATGGCACCAGAAGTCGAAGTGCTGTGGGTCCTGGCGGCAATAGGCGGACATCTCGTCATTGCAGATGCGCGCGTACTCGGTTCCGAATTCTCCGGCCCAGTACATGAAAGCATGCGAGGGCGCGGAAACCACCAGCTTGTCCACGCCGCGCTCGGCCATCAGCCGGCGACGGCTTTCGTGGGTCATACGTGCCAGCAAGTTGGCCTCGGCTTCAGCGTCGTTCCGTGCCTTGGACGGCTGCTTGGTGCCCAGGGAGAAGTGCCCGACGGTGAAGCCGGTGGTTTTCATGAACGGGCCCCAGAACTCATGGCGATTCAGCATTCCCTTCGTCACAAGGTGGGCATGGATATCGATCAGCACGGCGTACTCCTCAGGGTGGGTTGCAAGGCGGTGGCGTCGACTTCGCGCCAGATTCTTGTGAATACTATTTGAACATAAATAAAAAATTTGTTCATATGCTTCGAATGCACCTGCCATTGCGATGTGGGTGACGGCAGGTTGCGTAGTCCACCGAACCAGGAGAACAACAATGAACAAGACATGGTTCGTCACGGGGGCTTCCCGTGGCATCGGCGCAGAAATCGCCAAGGCGGCGCTGGAGGCCGGAGCCAACGTAGTGGCGACGGGGCGCGATCTCGCTCAACTCGAGGTGCTGTATGCGCGCTACGGAGACCGTGTGCTGCCGCTGCAACTAGACGTGACTGATGAAGGCCAAGCTGCTGCGGTGGTTGAGGAGGCGGTGCGGCATTTCGGACGTGTCGATGTGGTGGTGAACAACGCCGGCTATGGTCAATTGGGACCATTCGAGGAGAACGACGCTGAGGCGGCCGAGCGGCAGTTCGCAACCAACGTCTTCGGCATTTTTCACGTGTGCCGCGCTGTGTTGCCTGTGATGCGTCGGCAGCGGGCCGGGCACATCTTCAATGTCTCGTCGATCGCCGGCCTGGCTGGCATGGGCGGCGCCGCGTTGTACTGCTCGGCGAAGTTTGCAGTGGAGGGCTTCTCCGAAGCGCTCGTGCAGGAAGTGGCGCAGTTCGGCATCCGCGTCACTATCGTCGAGCCGGGGGCGTTTCGCACCGATTTCCTCGATGGCACCTCGGCTGTCCTGGGCGGAAAGGGTCTGGAGGACTACGCCGAGTTCAGCAGGAAGATCAGGGCTTCGTCGGAGACCAATAACCATAGGCAGAAAGGCGACCCGGCCAAGCTGGGAGCTGTTCTGGTGCGGTTGGCTGCCGAAGAAAGTCCGCCATTGCGCTATCTGGCAGGTTCCGACGCCCTGCAGGTGGTGACAGGAAAGCTTGCGGCGGTGGCTAGGGAGATTGAACAGTGGCGCGATTGGTCGGTATTGACCGATGGGGATTTCAGCTGATGCCCAGAGTAGCTCGACGATACTCTCTTCAAGTCTGAGTAGGGACTTGAGTCGTCGCTCGCGGGATAGGTACCGACAAAGCTGGTGAAGGATGAGCGTCTTGAAACGCGACAATAACGATAAAAGCCGTTTGCTGAACTACTTGCTGATACTGATGCTGCTGGCTTGCGCCAGGGGCGAGGCGCTGGGGGCCCCGGACCGCCAAGCGCTTCAGGAGATGCGCACGATGGCGACGATGGCGACGGCCAACGTGCTGCTCTACTACAACCTCAACGGCATGCCCTACGAGACCGAGAACCTCGAGGCCTTCACCCAAAACTTGAAACGGCTGCGCGAGTTGTCCGAGCAAGCCGACGATGCCTCGCTCTCCGAACAAGTTCGCCGGCTCGATGATGCGGTTGCCCACCTCAAGAACTTGCCGCAGAGCGTCGCAGACTTGCGTTCGGTGTGGCCCGCCTACGCACGCTGGTTGCCGGGCCTCATAGAGGCACATGTTCACCTGGAAAAATCGCTATCCGAACGCTACGGCGCTGCGCCCGAGGTGGCGCAGGCGCAAAGCGGGCTGCATGTGCTCAGCCACGATATCGGACGGATGCTGCTGTCATACCAGATGGCCTCCTTCCCTAACTTCGGGGGCGATATCTGGATTCTCGACGAGCAGGCGCTCACCGCACTGGATACTGACATCGAGCGACGCTTCGCCGAACTGGCCGAGCGCGACGGTGGCATTGCGGAGGCGCTGAAGGCTCCACTCCGGGACTATCGTTTCGTGCGCCGGCGCCTGCTTGAACCGGCCGGAAACTGGGCACCAAATGCAGTGGCGCTGTACCTGGCGAAAACCCTACGCACCCTCGATGGCGAGGGGAGACGCCTGGGAAGTAGCTCGCCTGGATAAGATGAGCCATCTGCCAGTAAGTTGATTGCGCGCCCTTTAGGCCGGCCGCATCCATCAAATGGGCGCAAGGATTCGCAGTCAAAAGCGGAGGTCGGCGTCGTTATTTGGATGTGCGCGCAATGAGGTCGGCGATGTGCTGGGCTGACAGTTCCGGGTACTGGTGTTGCAGGCTATCCCCGATGGTGGATATAAAACGAACGGCGCGTTGAGAAGCTGGCCAATTAGCGGGAACCAGTTCTGGACGGCAGTGCTGGTGTCGTTATCGCCACTGATGACCATCGACGTGCACGTCTGGGCCAGCCTGATGCGGCGTCCCGACTTATCCCGGCCAAAGGCTTCGGCCGCCCTAAGGTGCTAGTGTCCTTAATAGTGGCAGCAAGCGAACCACATACCAATGAAAAAGGGCCGGTGAGCGTTGCTCACCGGCCCTTTTTCTTACTCCTTTCTACCCCAACTCCTTTGGGGCTAATGGCCTTGCCCTGTTACTACAGCCGCCCGTGGATGGCTGTCGCCGCTGCCTCCCCAGGCAGCGGCTGTGCACCGCCTCGGTGCATTCGTTTCAACATTCAGTGAAAAAGTTTCAGTGTTTGTTGAAAAACTACGCGACCCCAAATCAATCCCAGCTCAGCGCACCGCCAGTCTGGTACTCAATGACACGGGTCTCGAAGAAGTTCTTTTCCTTCTTCAGGTCCATGATTTCGGACATCCACGGGAACGGGTTGGTGGTGCCCGGGTATTCCTCTTTCAGGCCGATCTGGGTCAGGCGGCGGTTGGCGATGAACTTGAGGTAGTCCTCCATCATTGCGGCGTTCATGCCCAGTACGCCGCGCGGCATGGTGTCGCGTGCGTATTCGATCTCGAGCTGGGTGCCCTGGAGGATCATCTGGGTAGCTTCGTCCTTCATCTGGGCATCCCACAGGTGCGGGTTTTCGATCTTGATCTGGTTGATCACGTCGATGCCAAAGTTCAGGTGCATGGATTCGTCGCGCAGGATGTATTGGAACTGCTCGGCGGTGCCGGTCATCTTGTTGCGACGGCCCATGGAGAGAATCTGGGTGAAGCCGCAGTAGAAGAAGATGCCTTCCAGTACGCAGTAGTAGGCGATGAGGTTACGCAGGAACTGGCGGTCAGTCTCCGGGGTGCCGGTGTTGAACTTCGGATCGGAGATCGAGCGGGTGTACTTGAGGCCCCAGGATGCCTTTTTAGCGACCGAGGGGATCTCATGGTACATGTTGAAAATTTCGCCCTCGTCCATGCCCAGCGATTCGATGCAGTACTGGTAGGCGTGGGTGTGGATCGCTTCTTCGAAGGCCTGGCGCAGGATGTACTGGCGGCACTCGGGGTTGGTGATCAGGCGGTAGACGGCCAGCACCAGGTTGTTGGCCACCAGGGAGTCGGCGGTGGAGAAGAAGCCGAGATTGCGCATGACGATGCGGCGCTCATCCTCGCTGAGACCGTCTTTGCTCTTCCACAGGGCAATGTCGGCGTTCATGTTCACTTCTTGCGGCATCCAGTGGTTGGCGCAGCCATCCAGGTACTTCTGCCAGGCCCAGTCGTACTTGAAGGGTACGAGCTGGTTGAGGTCGGCGCGGGCGTTGATCATTTGCTTGTCGCCAACCTGTACGCGCGCGGAGGCGCCTTCGAGGTCGTCCAGGCCTTCCTGGATGTCGAGGTCGTCCAGGGCCTTCTTGGCGCGGGCAACCGCATCGGAGTCGCTGGCGGAAACGGCGCGGGCGTCGCTGACGGAGCCGGCGGCTTCGTTGTCGAGCTTGTCGAGGTTGGCCCCTGCGGCGGCGGCAGTGGCGGCGTTAGCCGGTTTGGCGGCTACGGGTGCGCTGTCTTCTTTGTCGAATTCGTCCCAGCTCAGCATGGCGGTTGCTCTCCTGCTTGAGGGCCGGTCAGTTACCGGCCTGTATGGATATACAGTAAAAATCTTAGTTCGTTGCGCGGTGCATGCAAGGCAACGGTCCGCTCATGGCGGAGGGCGGGGCGATGGTTTGCCCTGGCCTGTGCCCGCCCGGTTTGTGAGCGGGGCTGTTGGATCGGTGGTGCTTGGAGCGTGCGCTCTGAAACGTCCCTCATCCGAGCGCGGCCCGCTCCCACACCCTCTCTCAGGGGGGGGGAGGGGAGGGAGCGGCCCCGTCGTGGGGCCGCTCCGGGGACCGCGTTATTGGCAGGCTTCGCAGTCCGGGTTGTCGATGGAGCAGGCTTGCGGGACCGGTGCCGGAGCGGCTTGCAGGCTTTCGTCGATTACCGAGGACACGGCGTTGAGCTTGCCGGTGTTGATGGTCGACTTCTCGGTGCTGGTGGCGGCCAGGGCACGGAGGTAGTAGGTGGTTTTCAGGCCACGGTACCAAGCCATGCGGTAGGTCACGTCCAGCTTCTTGCCCGAGGCGCCGGCAATGTAGAGGTTCAGGGACTGGGCCTGATCGATCCACTTCTGACGGCGGCTGGCGGCGTCGACGATCCACTTGGTTTCGACTTCGAAGGCGGTGGCGTACAGGTCTTTCAGGTCTTGCGGGATGCGCTCGATCTGCTGCACGGAGCCGTCGTAGTACTTCAGGTCGTTGACCATGACCGGGTCCCACAGGCCGCGGGCTTTCAGGTCGCGTACCAGGTAGGGGTTGATCACGGTGAACTCGCCGGAGAGGTTCGACTTCACGTAGAGGTTCTGGTAGGTCGGCTCGATGGACTGCGATACGCCGGTGATGTTGGCGATGGTCGCGGTCGGCGCGATGGCCATGATGTTCGAGTTACGAATACCTTTCTGTACGCGCTCGCGCACCGGCGCCCAATCCAGGCTTTCGCTCTGGTCGACTTCGATGTACTTCGCGCCACGGGCCTCGATCAGCAGCTTCTGCGAGTCGATCGGCAGGATGCCTTGGGACCACAGGGAGCCTTCGAAGGTCTGGTAGGCACCGCGCTCGTCAGCCAGGTCACAGGAGGCCTGGATGGCGAAGTAGCTGATGGCCTCCATGGACTTGTCGGCGAACTCGATGGCAGCGTCCGAGCCGTAGGCGATGTGCTGCAGGTACAGAGCGTCCTGGAAGCCCATGATGCCGAGGCCGACCGGGCGGTGCTTGAAGTTGGAATTCTGCGCCTGCGGAACCGAGTAGTAGTTGATGTCGATAACGTTATCGAGCATGCGAACTGCGGTTTTCACGGTGCGGCCGAGTTTCTCGACGTCCAGCTTGCCATCGACGATGTGGTTGACCAGGTTCACCGAACCCAGGTTGCAGACCGCGATCTCGTCCTTGTTGGTGTTCAGGGTGATCTCGGTGCACAGGTTCGAGCTGTGGACCACGCCCACGTGCTGTTGCGGGCTGCGCAGGTTGCACGGGTCCTTGAAGGTCAGCCACGGGTGGCCGGTCTCGAACAGCATGGAGAGCATCTTGCGCCACAGGTCTTTGGCCTGGACGACTTTGTGCAGCTTCAGCTTGCCGTACTGGGTCAGGGCTTCGTAGTACTCGTAGCGCTCCTCGAAGGCCTTGCCGTAGAGGTCGTGCAGGTCGGGGACGTCAGCCGGGGAGAAGAGGGTCCAGGTGCCGTCTTCGAATACGCGTTTCATGAACAGGTCCGGAATCCAGTTCGCGGTGTTCATGTCGTGGGTACGGCGGCGGTCGTCACCGGTGTTCTTGCGCAGCTCGAGGAATTCCTCGATGTCCAGGTGCCAGGTTTCCAGGTAGGCGCAGACGGCGCCTTTGCGCTTGCCACCCTGGTTCACGGCGACCGCGGTGTCGTTGACCACTTTCAGGAAGGGGACGACGCCCTGGGATTTGCCGTTGGTGCCCTTGATGTAGGAGCCCAGTGCGCGCACCGGAGTCCAGTCGTTGCCCAGGCCGCCGGCGAATTTCGACAGCATGGCGTTGTCGTGGATGGCGTTGTAGATGCCCGACAGGTCGTCTGGAACGGTGGTCAGGTAGCAGCTGGAGAGCTGTGGGCGCAGGGTGCCGGCGTTGAACAGGGTCGGGGTCGACGACATGTAGTCGAAGGACGACAGCAGGTTGTAGAACTCGATGGCGCGTTCTTCTTTCTGCGGCTCTTCGATGGCGAGGCCCATGGCGACGCGCATGAAGAAGACCTGCGGCAGTTCGAAGCGGATGCCGTCCTTGTGCAGGAAGTAGCGGTCGTACAGGGTCTGCAGGCCGAGATAGGTGAACTGCTGGTCACGCTCGTGGTTCAGCGCGCGGCCCAGTTTTTCCAGGTCGAAGGATTTCAGTTTCGGATCGAGCAGTTCGAACTCGACGCCTTTCTCGACGTACACGGCCAGGGCCTTGGCGTAGATGTCGGCCATTTCGTGGTGGGTGGCGCTGTCGACCACGCCGAGGAAGCTCAGGGCTTCGGCGCGCAGGGTGTCCATCAGCAGGCGGGCGGTGACGTAGGAGTAGTTCGGCTCACGCTCGACCAGGGTACGGGCAGTCATCACCAGGGCGGTGTTGACGTCCTTCTCGGCAACGCCGTCGTACAGGTTCTTCAGCGTTTCACGCTCGATCAGCGAGCCGTCGACTTCGGCCAGGGCTTCGCAGGCTTCGCTGATGATGGTGTTAAGGCGGCCCATGTCCAGCGGGATGCGGCTGCCGTCGGCACGGGTGATGCGGATGCTCGGGTGCGGCTGGGCCACATCGCTTTCGGCGCTGCGCTTGGCGCGTTCCTGGGCACGGGCATCGCGGTAGAGTACGTAGTCGCGGGCGACTTTCTGCTCACCGGCACGCATCAGGGCCAGTTCGACCTGGTCCTGGATTTCTTCGATGTGAATGGTGCCGCCCGAGGGCATGCGACGCTTGAAGGTCGCGGTGACCTGCTCGGTCAGGCGCGCGACGGTTTCATGGATACGCGAAGAAGCTGCGGCAGTACCGCCTTCCACGGCGAGGAACGCCTTGGTGATGGCAACGGTGATCTTGTCGTCGGTGTAGGCGACGACGGTGCCGTTGCGTTTGATCACGCGCAGCTGGCCGGGCGCAGTGGCTGCCAGATCCTGGTTGGATTCGGCGGCCTGCGGCGCTACAGCCTGCGGGTTCTCGCGAGTGGTGTCGGTCTGCATGGGGTTCTCCATGTTCTCAATTTATTGATGGGCGCCTGAGCTGCTCTTCATTTCCTTTCCGCAACGCAATACGCACGGCAAGGCGCCGGGCGCGAAAGTCGATGCTTCGAGGCTGTGAGGGGCGGGACTCAAGTGCCTCCCTGGCCCTACAAGTCAAACGTCTCGGTGTCAAACCACCGTGACAACACAATACCTAGTGGTGCGCACGTTCAGCGCGACACCTCATTCCAGCTCCCAGTCACGTTCTTTGTGTCCTGGGCCGGCACCGCTCGCCGGTGGCGGGTGGTGGGTCGATCAACGCTTGTGGCTCACCGGTGGTTGGGCTCTGAAAAAGCCTGTTGCGCTTGATTCTAATTGTGTCCGGTGGCCTGCCCTGACCCCAATATGTAGGGGCTGGGCTCGATGGGGGTACAAGATAATGCGCTATTGGGGGTATTGCAAGGCGACCCACAACATCTAGCCTGTGGATAAGTTGTGGGTGATTTGTGGGTGACTCTTGGGTAACAAGAGCTAAGCCCCGCTGGCTCTAGGCTCTGCCGTTCGTCGCCGCTAAATGGCGTATTTTTTCGGGGGGGCGACTCTGTAGAGCGCGTCGCAAGCTAACACAATATGTTGTGTTTTCATGCCGAGTTGGTCCGCGCTGTGCTAAACCATTGGCATTGCTACAATGCTGGCCATTTTCTATGGCCCGATGTCTGTTTGTGGGAGTGCGTGGTGGAGCAAGAAGCCTGGCGAATCCTCATTGTCGAAGACGATCAACGTCTGGCCGAGCTGACGAGGGAATACTTGGAAGGTAACGGCCTGGAGGTGTCGATCGAGTCCGATGGTGGCCTGGCCGTGGCGCGCATTCTCAAGGACCGCCCGGACCTGGTGGTCCTGGACCTGATGCTGCCGGGCGAGGATGGCCTGTCGATCTGTCGCAAGCTGCGCGGCCAGTACGACGGCCGCATCCTGATGCTCACCGCGCGTACCGACGATATGGATCAGGTGCTGGGTCTGGAACTGGGCGCCGATGACTATGTATGCAAGCCGGTGCGCCCGCGCGTGCTGCTGGCGCGCATCCGTGCGCTGTTGCGCCGCAGTGAGGCGGCAATCGAGCCACCCGCGCCCGAGAGCCTGCGACGGTTGGAATTCGGCCCGCTGGTTATCGATAACGCCATGCGTGAGGCCTGGTTGAGCGAGCGCAGCATTGAGCTGACCAGCGCCGAGTTCGACTTGCTCTGGCTGCTGGCGGTGAATGCCGGGCGCATTCTCTCCCGCGAGGAGATTTTCAATTCCCTGCGCGGAATCGAATACGACGGTCAGGACCGTTCAATCGACGTGCGCATTTCGCGCATTCGCCCGAAGATCGGGGACGACCCCATGCACCCGCGCCTGATCAAGACGGTGCGTAGCAAGGGCTACCTGTTTGTCCGGGAAGCCGCTGAAGGGTTGGTCTGAGGTGGCGAGAGTGCATGGTTTCTACCTTGTAGGTGCGAGCTTGTTTACGAAAAATCTCGCGTGGACCCTTTCGCGAGCAAGCTCGCTCCTACGGGCAGGGCTGCGATGAACTCGATCTTCCTGCGCATCTATGGCGGCATGTTGGTGGCTTTGGTGCTGGTCGCGCTGCTCGGCGTGTTCACCATTCACCAGGTCAACCAGGTACGCGCCGACCAGTACCGCGAGAGTCTGGCCCGCGGCACGTTTCGCCTCATGGCAGACAACCTGCAGCCGATGGATGAGGTGGAGCGGCGCCGGGCCGTGGTGCTCTGGGCGCGTTTGCTCGGCATCCCGCTGGAGCTCCTGCCGATGGAGCAGGCGCGCCTGGATAGCAGTGCCCGCGGACGTTTGAACCGTGGCCAGGTTCTGGTGCAGGAGACCGGCCCCCACGCGGCTCGGGTCTATAGCCTGCTCAGCGTTGCCGAAGGGGTGTTGCTGTCGGGCGAGGTGCAGCAGATCAGCGAACAGTTGGCGCGCGCTACGGTGTACCTGCTGATGGACGAACTGGTGCGCTTCCCGGTCAACGAGCAACCGCAGCGCCTGGCTTCATTGAAGGAGCGTAAGCAGTTCGGTTTCGACCTTCGCCTGATTCCGCTGAAGGAGGCTGACCTCGATGCTGACCAGCGCCGCCGCGTGGATGAAGGCGATACGGTGATGGCCCTGGGCAAGGACGGCGACTCGATCCGGGTCTTCGCCGGAATGGTGGATACGCCCTGGGTTCTGGAGATGGGTCCGATATACCAGATGAACCCCTATCCGCCTCAGTTGCTGGTGTTGATCGGCGCGCTGGGGTTGACGCTGATCGGCCTGACGGTCTATTTCCTGGTGCGGCAGCTGGAGCACCGCCTGATGACGGTGGAGAGCACAGCCACGAGCATTGCCCAAGGCAAGCTGGATGCTCGTGTGCCAGCCCGCGGCGCTGATTCGGTAGGACGCCTCGCCGCTGCCTTCAATGGCATGGCCGAGCAGTTGCAGCGGCTGGTGTCGGTCCAGCGCGAGTTGGTGCGCGCAGTGTCCCACGAATTGCGCACCCCCGTGGCGCGGTTGCGCTTCGGATTGGAAATGATTGCCGATGCCGAGACCGAAGAGGCCCGGCGCAAGTACATGGATGGCATGGACGGTGACATCCAAGAACTCGACAAGTTGGTCGACGAGATGCTCACCTACGCGCGCCTGGAGCAGGGTACGCCAGCCCTGCACTTCCAGCGCGTGGACCTGGACGCGCTGTTCGATCAGGTGATCGCCGAGCTCTCGCCCTTGCGTGCCACCGTGCATGTCGAACGCGGGCTGTGCCTGAACGTGGATGCCGAGGGGGCCTGGGTGGAAGCGGAACCCCGCTATCTGCACCGGGCCCTGCAGAACCTCGTGAGCAACGCCATGCGCCACGCCGAGGCACGGGTGACGCTGAACTACCAGATCGGCCACCGGCGCTGCCGTATCGATGTCGAGGACGACGGTCCCGGCGTGCCTGAGAGCCAGTGGGAGCGAATCTTCACGCCCTTCATGCGCCTGGACGACAGCCGCACCCGCGCTTCTGGCGGGCATGGCTTGGGGCTTTCCATCGTCAGGCGGATCATCTATTGGCACGCCGGTCGCGCACAGGTTGGTCACAGTGATGCACTGGGCGGCGCGCGCTTCAGCCTTGTCTGGCCAAGGCGGCAATCCGAAGCGGAAACCTTGTAGGGAGCATCTTGTTGGTCTGCCTGGCGAGTGAATTCGCGCGGCGCCGTTGGCGCTGGCTGATGGGTCTCGCGCTGCTCAATGAAGCCCACCCTGAATGGCTGGCTGCATTCACTGTAGGAGCGAGCTTGCTCGCGAAGGCGCGCGTGCCGATTTCTTCGCGAGCAAGAACTCGGTGTCCCCCCTCACTTCTACATGGTTCTCTTCTGCCCACCGGCGTGCCTGGCCTTAAGCCTTACGCCGGAATCGCCACCAGGCTCAGCAGCCTTTCCTGGAAATAGCAGAAGTTCCCGCCAAGCTCGCGGCCTGCATGCCATTCTCTGGAGAGATCCAGCAGCAGGCGAAGACGTGCGCGGCCATTTGAGTCGACGTTCAGCAGCTCCGCATCCTGAAAGTAGAAGCGTTGGCCAACCAGCGGGTAGAGCGCCTTGAACAGGCTTTCCTTGATCGAGAAGGTGAGGGTGATCCGCTCGGCGTATTGACTTGGGTCGAGGCTACCCAGACGGTTTAGCTCGGCTGGCGTGAGGATTTCCTTGGCCAGGCGTTGGGCGCGGCTTGCGGGCAGCAGGGTTTCAAGGTCGAGGCCCAGGCCGCGCCAGTGTGTATGGCTGGCTACCAGTGCCGAGGCCAGGCCGTGGCTGTGGCTGATCGAACCGCAAATGCCTTCGGGCCAGATGGGCGCCCTGTCTTCATGCAATCCGGGCACGTTGGGAATGCCGGTGAGGGTCTGCAGGGCCTCGCGAGCGCAGAGGCGGCCGGCCAGGAATTCGGTCTGCCGCTTGGCTACGGAACGCTGAATGCTCGAAGGCGCTGCAATGGCGGTAAGGGCGAAGTCGTTCGGTGTAAGCCGCGAGGGATCAAATTGGCACGAGCGCATGACGATACCCGGCAGCGCATCATTGAATGGCCAGGCGGGTTCGATAGCACTGCAGCAGGCGGGATGGTTCGAGGTCATGGCGGCATTTTGCATGGCCCGTTGGCAATCGACCAGCCAGGTAAGCAGTTACATATGTTTGCAAATGGCCAACAAAGCGAAACGGATTGCCGGGCAGTCTTTTGCAAAACTGCAGGTGCGTTTCTTCTGGAACGCAGGTGAGGTTGTAGTTTGGAATCCTGGCGAATGCCGATTCCGGACATTTTCTCTGAATTGAGTGCGGGAGCCCGATTGGGCTCCCGTTTTTTTTTGCTCGCATCAACGTGCGACCCGTAGGTTGACGCAGAGCGCAGCGAAGCCCGGCTGCCGCGTAGTCGGCTAATTCGACCAGACGGCGTGCTAGGCTTGCAACGCGGTTCACTGGGGCCGTTTGTGTGAGCTCAGCAATGGCGTCGAATGCTTCAGATACCCATCTCACCCGAGGTTCCGCCGCGTATCGGCGCGCGACGCTGGCGTTGTTCTGCGCCGGTTTCGCCACTTTCGCCTTGCTCTATTGTGTGCAGCCACTCCTGCCTTTGCTGGCTGCGCATTTCCGTGTTTCCGCAGCCAGCAGTAGTCTGGTTTTGTCCCTCAGCACCCTGAGCCTTGCCCTGTGCCTGCTGTTGGCCGGCGCGCTCAGCGAGAGTTGGGGGCGAAAAGCGGTCATGGCGGCGGCGCTGGGGCTGGCCAGCCTGCTTGGCATTGCGTGTGCGCTGGTGGATTCCTGGCAGGTGCTGCTTATTCTGCGGACACTGCTGGGGTTGGCTCTGAGCGGGCTTCCGGCGCTGGCGATGGCGTATGTCGGTGAGGAGTTCGATCCCGATTCTTTGCCGGCGGCCATGGGGCTCTATATAAGCGGAACCGCGCTCGGTGGTCTGCTCGGCCGTTTGCTGGCCGGCCTGCTCAGTGACCTGGGCGGTTGGCCGCTGGCTCTTGGCGGAATCGGCCTGCTGGGATTGCTGGCCCTGGGATTGTTCCTCTGGTGGCTGCCCCCGTCGCGGCATTTCAAAGCACATCCGTTGTCGCTGTCGGGCTTGTTGGGCAATTTCTCCGGGCATCTGGCCAACCCTGAGCTGCGTGGCCTGTTTCTCATGGCATTCCTGCTGATGGGCGGCTTCGTGGCGCTGTTCAACTACATTGGTTTCCGCTTGGCGGCGCCACCATTCGGGCTGTCGAACAGTCTGATTGGTTTGTTGTTCCTGGTTTACCTGGTGGGCATCTTCAGTGCCGGTTGGAGCGGACGGCTGGTTCCGCGACTCGGGGCGCGGCGAGTCGTGCAAGGTGGTGTGGGCACCATCGTCATTGGTGCTGGCCTGTGCGCCCTGCCGTTGCTGGTGACCTCGGTAGTCGGGCTCGCATTGGTGACACTGGGCTTTTTTGCTGCTCATGCCGTGGCAAGCGGCCAGGTGGGGCAGCGTGCAAAGGAAGCCAAGGCGCAGGCTTCGGCGCTGTACCTCTGCGCCTATTACCTGGGCTCGAGCCTGGTCGGCTATGCCGGCGGCTACGTATGGGAACATGCCGGCTGGCTGCCACTGCTGGCCGTGCTGGTTTCGTTGTTCCTGCTGGCCGGGTGGCGTGCGCGTAAACTTTGAAGGAGTGGGCCGGTTGTTCAGGGAAGGTTCAGGTGCGGTTCAGTAATCAGCTGGCAAGCTATTCCCCACTCTCGCCGTCACCGTTGCCTGGAGGGCATCCAGATGTATGAAGTCCTGTTCGGACATGGCCTTTGGGCCTGTCGACCTCCTGTTGGAGTCCTCTCTTTGGGGGCTTGCCGATGAAGTTGCTGGTTGTTGAGGACGAGGCGCTGTTGCGCCACCATCTCTTCACTCGTCTGGGCGAGCATGACCATGTGGTGGATGCTGTTGCCGATGCCGAGGAAGCGCTGTACCGGGTTGCTGAGTTCAGCCATGATCTGGCCATCATCGATCTCGGCCTGCCGGGCATGAGTGGCCTGGAGCTGATCCGACAGTTGCGTAGCCAGGGAAAGAGCTTTCCGATCCTGATCCTGACGGCCCGTGGCAACTGGCAGGACAAGGTCGAGGGGCTGGCGGCCGGTGCTGACGATTACGTGGTCAAGCCGTTCCAGTTCGAAGAGCTGGAGGCTCGGCTGAACGCCTTGCTGCGGCGCTCATCGGGTTTCACCCAGCCCACGATCGAGGCGGGCCCGCTGCTGCTGGATCTCAATCGAAAGCAGGCGCAGATCGACGGCGAGGCGCTGCAACTGACTGCCTTCGAGTACCGCATTCTCGAGTACCTTATGCGCCATCATCAGCAGGTCGTGGCCAAGGAGCGCCTGATGGAGCAGCTCTATCCAGATGACGAAGAACGTGACCCGAACGTGATCGAGGTGCTGGTCGGACGCTTGCGCCGCAAGCTTGAAGGCAACGGTGGTTTCAAACCGATCGAGACGGTTCGCGGCTTGGGTTACCTGTTTACCGAGCGGTGCCGATGAGCGTGAAAGTACTGGTGACGCACTGTTTACGAGGTGTGGCCAACTCCCTGCGGCTGCGTTTGATGCTGGGGGCAGCCGCGATTTCGGTGTTGTTCATGCTAGCGCTGCTACCCGCCTTGCGCGGGGCATTCGTCATTGCGTTAGAGGAATCCATCCATATGCGCCTGGAGTCCGATGCCAGCGCGCTGATCGCAAGTGCATACATCACTGATGGCCGACTGGATATGCCTGACGATCTGCCGTCCTCGGAGTACGACGACCTCGATGCCAGCCAACTGGCTTACATCTATGACGGCGAAGGCAAGCTGGTCTGGTGGTCCCGGTCATCAGAGAACGAGAGCGTCCCTTACCGGCCGCAACTCGGTCGGCATGATCATGAACTCATGCAGTTGAAGGACGTCAATGGGCGGGAGTTTTTCGCTCACCAGATGGAGGTCGATCAGCTACGTGGCCAGAAGGTTTCCTTCTATGTCGTTTCCATGCAGCCGGCCAGTGACTACCAGGGTTTGTACGACGATTTCATCGAGCAGCTATACATCTGGCTGAGTGGTGCCGCGGTGGTGCTGCTGGCCCTGCTTTGGTTCGGCCTGACCTGGGGTTTTCGCAGCCTGCGCGGGCTCAGCTCCGAGCTGGATGAGGTCGAGGCCGGGAGTCGCGATAGCCTGAGTGAAAAGCACCCGCGAGAGTTGCTACGCCTGACTCGCTCGCTGAACCGTCTGTTGGATGGCGAACGCCGCCAACGCGAGCGCTACCGCCATTCCCTGGATGACCTGGCCCACAGTCTGAAAACCCCACTGTCAGTCCTGCAGGGTGTCAGCGAGGTGCTGGCCGACAAGTCCGGCGAGGGTGAGCAGGCGCGGGTGCTGCAGAACCAGGTCGAGCGGATGAGCCAGCAGATCGGCTATCAGTTGCAGCGTGCAAGCTTGCGCAAGAGTGGCCTGGTGCGCCACCGCGTACGCCTGGCGCCCTTGATCGATACCCTCTGCGATGCTCTGGACAAGGTCTACCGCGACAAGCGCGTTCAGATCGAACGCAAGTTTGATCCGGGGCTGATGGTTCCGATGGAGCAGGGGGCGTTGCTGGAAATGCTTGGCAACCTGCTGGAGAACGCCTATCGACTTTGCCTGAGGCATATCCGCATCAGCGCCGACGTGCGAGACGGATTCTGCGAGGTGCGTGTGGCAGACGATGGCCCCGGGGTGCCGGCCAATCAGCGTGCCCGCATCCTCAAACGTGGCGAGCGGCTGGACAGCCAGCACCCAGGGCAGGGTATTGGCACGGCGGTAGTGAAGGACATTGTCGAGAGCTACGAGGGCGAGCTGTTCCTCGAAGATTCGGACCTGGGTGGCGCCGATTTTCGGATTCGTTTTCCACTGCTTTGATCCGGAAGTCCGGTGGGGAGTGAATTCTCCCCTACAGGTCAGATAAGTCTCTGCGGTCAGCTTTTCTGCGCCCGATAGGCGCCTGGCGTCAGTCCGGTCCACTTCTTGAAGGCCCGGTGAAAGGCCGAGGGCTCGGAAAAGCCGAGTTGCTCGGCGATATCCTGGATCGACAGTTCGTCCCGACCGAGATGGTAGATGGCCAGGTCACGGCGCAGGTGGTCTTTCAGCTCCTGAAAGCTCGGTCCTTCTTCACGCAGGTGGCGACGCAAGGTCTGTGGGCTCATGTGCAATTGCTGCGCCACCGTTTCCAGGTCTGGCCAGTTGCGGCAGTCGCGGCCGAGCAGGCGGCGGATCTGGCTGGTCAGGCTGTCGCCGCCATCCGGGCGGGCCAGCAGATCTGCGGGCGAGTGTTCGAGGAAGTGCTTGAGGGTGCGTTCGTCTTGCAGCAGCGGCATTGCCAGGTAGCGCGCCTGGAACACCAGGCTGGTGCGTTCCGCCCCAAAGCACCGGGTGGTTGGGAAGAGCAGTTCGTACTCGCCGGCGTGGGACGGTTCAGCGTAGGAGAAGGTGGCTTCTGTCAGGCGGATACGCTGGCCTATGAGCCAGCTTGCCAGGCGATGCCAGATGACCAGCAGGCTTTCTACCAGGAAATGGTCCGGGTCCCAGAGCGCCGAGTCGTCCACGGACAGTCGTGCCAGGTCGCCTACGCGCTCCAGCCGGATGCCCGGCCCATCGGGGAAAAGACTGTAGAAGAGGGTGCCTCGATTGAGCGCCTTGTCCAGAGTCCGGCAGTGGATGATCGCGTGGCACATCATGGCGAAGGTGCCGCGCTTGCTGCGCTGCTGGCCAACGCCCATGTATTCGTCGTCCAGGGCTGCCCAGAGCACCTGCATCAACCGACTGAACTGCTCCGGCGCGACCCGTGCCCGGGGTTCCATGAGCAGTGCAGGCTGGATGCCGGCAGAGCGCAGCAGTAGTTCGCAGTCAAGGCCGTGGCGTTTCGGCCCTCTGAGGGCGGCGCGGACGAAATGGCTGGCGATGGTGCGCTCGCGCATCGATGACTTCCTGGGGCGGGAGAGGGGCGATGGTAGGTCGCCTGCTCGGGCGGCGACAAGGGCGAAAGTGGCGGATTTCCCCCTGGGGCGCAGGCGGAAACCCGCCATTCGGTTGGATTGGTGTTTTGTTTGTGCTCTATCAAGGCATTGATTTATAAGGGTTTTATATTTTTTTAGGATTGGCACAGGGCTTGCGATAGGGAAATCGCCGTCCATTCGACTGGACCGCACAACAACAAAGTCTCCCAGCCAGGGAGATGTGTCGAACATGGTGACGCCGGGGTGTACGGAACACGCTTGGTGCCACACGAAAGGAACACTGCCATGTCCCGCCAACCGTTCTACAAGAGCTTGTATGTCCAGGTCATCGTTGCCATTGCTGTCGGCATCCTCCTGGGCCATTTCTATCCGGAAACCGGCGTCGCGCTGAAGCCCCTGGGCGACGGCTTCGTCAAGCTGATCAAGATGGCCATCGCGCCCATCATCTTCTGTACCGTGGTCAGCGGCATCGCCGGTATGCAGGACATGAAGGCAGTAGGCAAGACCGGCGGCTATGCGCTGCTGTATTTCGAGATCGTTTCTACCGTTGCGCTGCTCATCGGCCTGGTGGTGGTGAACGTTGTGCAGCCGGGCGTTGGCATGCACGTCGATCCGAGCACCCTGGATACGAAGGGCATCGCTGCCTTCGCCGCTGCCGGCGAGCAGCAGAGCACCGTGGCTTTCCTGCTCAATGTGATTCCGAGCACTGTCGTCGGCGCCTTCGCCAATGGTGACATCCTCCAGGTGCTGTTCTTCTCCGTGATCTTCGCCTTCGCCCTGCAGCGCATGGGTGACTACGGCAAGCCGATTCTGGAGTTCATCGACCGTATCGCTCATGTCATGTTCGGCATCATCAACATGATCATGAAGGTCGCCCCCATCGGTGCTTTCGGCGCCATGGCCTTCACTATCGGCCAGTACGGTGTGGGCTCGTTGGTGCAACTCGGCCAACTGATGCTGTGCTTCTACATCACCTGCGTGTTCTTCATCCTGGTGGTCCTGGGTGGCATCGCCCGCGCCCATGGTTTCAGCGTCCTGCGCTTCATCAAGTACATCCGCGAAGAACTGCTGATCGTGCTGGGCACCTCGTCCTCCGAATCGGCTCTGCCGCGCATGCTGAAAAAGATGGAGAAGCTGGGTGCGAACAAGTCCGTAGTCGGTCTGGTAATCCCCACTGGCTACTCGTTCAACCTCGACGGCACGTCCATCTACCTGACCATGGCTGCGGTGTTCATCGCCCAGGCCACTGACACGCCGATGGATATCACTCACCAGATCACCCTGCTGCTGGTGCTGCTGGTGGCCTCCAAGGGCGCTGCTGGCGTGACCGGATCCGGGTTCATCGTGTTGGCCGCCACCCTGTCCGCCGTTGGCCATCTGCCGGTTGCTGGCCTGGCATTGATCCTCGGTATCGACCGTTTCATGTCCGAAGCCCGTGCCCTGACCAACCTGATCGGCAATGGCGTGGCCACCATCGTCGTCGCCAAGTGGTGCAAGCAGCTCGATGAAACCATCCTGCAGAGCGAACTGGCCAGCGGCGGCAAGGTCGCCGAGCCGAGCGCCGCCCCGCAGACGGCTGCCTGATCGGCTAAAGAAACAGCGTTCTCCTCCTGGTGGGGAGGCATTTCAAGCCCGGCGTTGTGCCGGGCTTTTTTGTGGATCAACGGTAAGCGTAAAACCCTCTCCCCCGGCGCCTCTCCACTCCGGGGAGAGGGGCTGATCGATTGCGTCAATTCGCTCTGAGCGCTTGCGTCATTGAGAGCGTTGGCGGCTGGCGCCTAACCTGCGGCACGACTTCAGCCCAGAGAGCTCCCTATGCAGCGCATTCATTTCGAGACCGAACACAACATGTTCCGCGAGTCCTTCCGCAGCTTTCTGCAGAAAGAGGTGGTGCCGCATCAGGAGGCCTGGGAGGCCGCCGGCGTGGTCGACCGCAATGTGTGGAAAAAGGCGGGGGAGATGGGGTTTCTCCTGCCATGGGCTGATGAGGAGTATGGCGGCGCCGGACTGAAGGACTTCCGCTACGAGCAGATCATGGCGGAGGAGCTGGCCTACATCAACGAGCCGGGCTTCATGATCCCTCTGCATTCGGCGCTCTGTGGTCCTTACATTGCCGAGTACGGCAATGCCGAGCAGAAAGCGCGGTTCCTGCCGGGGATCATTCGCGGCGAAACCATTCTCGCGGTGGCCATGACCGAGCCGAGCGCCGGCTCCGACCTTGCCGGCATGCGAACCACGGCCGTCGACAAGGGCGACCATTACCTGCTCAACGGCTCCAAGGTATTCATCTCCAATGGCCTGCTGGCCGATGTGGTGATCGTTGCTGCCAAGACCGATCCGGCGAACAAGCACGCGATGGGACTGTTTCTGGTCGAGCGTGACATGGAGGGCTTCGAGCGTGGACGTAACCTCAAGAAACTCGGCATGAAGAGCCAGGACACCGCCGAGCTGTTCTTCAACAACGTTAGGGTGCCCAAGGAAAACCTGCTGGGCGATGCCAAGGCAGGCTTCTTCTATCTGATGAACATGCTCGCCCAGGAGCGTCTGACCAACGCTTGCGGTGCGGTGGCCGGAGCCGAGGCGGCGTTGCTCACCACCATCGACTATGTGAAGGAGCGCAAGGCGTTCGACCGGACCGTGGCGAGTTTCCAGAATACCCGTTTCAAGCTGGCCGAGATGCGAACCCAGATCGACGTTGCGCAGGTGTTCACCGACCGCTGCGTGATGGATCACAACTTGATGAAGCTGACGCCGGAAGTGGCGGCCGAGGCCAAGCTCTTCACCACCGAGCTGCTGTGCAAGGTGGTCGACGAAGGTGTGCAATTGCACGGCGGCTGGGGCTACATGTGGGAGTACCCGATCTGCAAGATGTATGCGAATGCGCGCATCCAGCGCATCTTCGCCGGCACCTCGGAAATCATGAAAGAGATCATCAGTCGTGGGATGAAGATCTAAGTCAGGCGAGCTCTCCGCATGGCGCACCCAACGATCTAACTTTCGCCTACCGTAGCCCGGACATCAGTCCGGGGTTCCCCGCGTACCAGGGAGGTAACAGTCATGTCCAACGCACAAGGCGCCATAGACGCCTGGGCCCAGCTGGCCACCGGCCGTACCCGCGAGCTCATTCCCGAAGCGGTGCGCCTGTTCGAGAAATCCGGCACCACGGCGCTGCTCGACAAGGGCCTCAGCCCCGAGGAAACCGTGGCCGAGATGGACAAGGCTGGCATCAACAAGCTGATGATCAGCGCCTGGTGCCGGCCCGAACGCTGGGTCAGCAGTAATGACGAGGTGGCTGAATACACCCGCGCCTATCCTGGGCGATTCGTCGGCGTTGCCGCGGTTGATATGAGCCGGCCCATGGCCGCCGTGCACGAGTTGGAGCGCGCTGTTACCGAGCTGGGCTGCAAAGCCCTGCGCGTGGTGCCATGGCTTTGGAAGCTGCCGCCAAACCACCGTCTCTATTACCCGCTCTACGTAAAGTGCATCGAGCTGGACATCCCGTTCTGCACCCAGGTCGGTCACACTGGCCCGTTGATGCCCTCGGAAACCGGTCGCCCAGTGCCCTACCTCGATGAGGTGGCACTGGATTTCCCCGAGCTGCGCGTCGTCGCCGGGCACATCGGCCATCCCTGGACCGACGAGATGATCGGCGTCGCCTGGAAGCACGACAACGTTTATATCGACACCTCGGCCTACCTGCCGCGCTATTACCCGCAGGCCTTGCTGCAGTACATGCAGAGCTATGGTCAGGACAAGGTACTGTTTGGCAGCAACTTCCCCCAGCTTTCGCTTTCGCGCTGTATGGAACAGGTAGCCGAACTGGAGTTGTCGGAGGAGGTGCGGAACAAGTTTCTCCACGGCAATGCGCGCCGAGTGTTCAAACTGTGAAGGGCCAATGCCCTGTCCCATGAATCCAGGAGTCGCCATGAAAGGCCCGCTTTCCTCACTGAAGATCCTTGATTTCTCAACCCTGCTGCCGGGGCCGTTCGCTTCGTTGCTGCTCGCCGACATGGGCGCCGAGGTGTTGCGTGTGGAGTCGCCCAGCCGCATGGATCTGGTGCGCGCGCTGCCGCCTCATGACGGCGGGACGTCCACCAGCCACGCTTATCTCAATCGTAACAAGCGCAGCATCGCGCTGGACCTCAAGCGGCCCGAGGCGGTGGAGGTGGTCAAGCAGCTGGTGCGTGAATACGACATCGTGCTGGAGCAGTTCCGGCCTGGGGTCATGGACAAGCTGGGCCTCGGCTATGAAGCGCTCAAAGCGGTGAATCCCAGGCTGATCTATGTCTCCATCACTGGCTACGGCCAGACGGGGCCTTACCGCGACCGCGCAGGCCACGACATCAACTACCTGGCCATCTCCGGCATCGCCAGCTACACCGGGCGTCGCGACGGCGGTCCGTTGCCATTGGGCGTGCAGCTCGCGGACATTGCCGGAGGCTCGCTGCATGGGGTGATGGGTTTGCTGGCCGCGGTGATCCAGCGCCAGGCAACGGGGGAGGGGCAGCAGGTGGACGTGAGCATGACTGACTGCGCCTTCAGCCTGCACGCGATGGCCGGCGCCGGCTATCTGGGCGCGGGGGTGGAGCCGGGTATGGAGAGTCAGGTGCTTAACGGCGGTAGCTTCTATGACTATTACCGCACCCGCGATGGCCGCTGGATCTCAGTCGGCAGCCTGGAGCCGCAGTTCATGCAGTCATTTTGCGCCGCAATTGGCCGTCCTGAACTGGCTGCACGGGGCCTGTCTCCCAAGCCGGAAGATCAGCGTGAACTGAAGCGCGCCATCGAAGTCGAGTTCGAGAAGCGCGATTTCGCCGATTGGTGCGAGGTATTCGCCACCCTTGATGCCTGCGTCGAGCCTATGTTGCCGCTGTCCGAAGCTGTCGAGCACCCGCAGATCAAGGCACGCGGCCTTGTGGTGGAAGTCCCTCGCGAAGGCCTGCCCGCGCAGAAGCAGATCGCCTGCCCGATCAAGTTCTCCTCCGGCCTGCCAGAGCCACGCCATGCTGGCGGGGCGGTCGGCTCCCATACCGCCCAAGTGCTGGCGGAACTGGGTTACTCGGCCGAGCAGGTCGCGGCGCTGAAGGCCGCTCAGGTAACGGGATAAGGGTTAGCCAAGGAGCGCTTTGCACTCCCAAGGCCCCGACTATTCCTGTCGCTGCTCCCCACTGAATACCAGGGTCACCCGGCAACGTCGGCAGTAGTAGCGTCGTCCTTGTGCCACCAATGCGTGGCGCTGAGGGGAGAAGGGAAAATCGTTATCCGGGCAGGCGCAGCGGTAGAGATAGCGGGTGGTCTTGCGTCGCTTCACCTCATACGTATGGCAGCGATTGGGCGGCAGCTCGTAGACGCCGCGCATGATCAGCTGCCACTCCTCGCCATGCGGCTGGATACGGGGACCAAACAGCTGGTGCGCGATGAGGTGTGCGACTTCGTGGGCCACGGTCTGCTTGAGGAAGTCGTCCTGGTTCTCGCGGTAGAGCTGCGGGTTGAAGCGCAGTTTGTTCTCGTGGAGATGGGCGACACCGGCCTTCTGCCCCCGAAGTTTGAAACTCACCTCGGGGCGGGGGAAGGCGCGCTTGAAGAAGGCTTCGGCCTGCTGGTAGCAGGCCTCGACGCGGGCGTGTATCTGCTCGGGCATAGTGAAACTCCAGTGGGCTGCGATTATGCCGCAAAGCCCGCGCTAGCCGGATGCGATGACGCCGAGCGGTCGGGTGCCCAATGAAAAAGGCCGCCCGAGGGCGGCCTCTGTGCTTGCTACTCCTGTCAGCTGGTGTAAACCGGGCCCAGACCAAAGCCCCAGAGGATCACGGCTGCGGCGATCATCGCTACCAGTACCACCAGGCCCACTGCCAGCACGGAGCTGGAGAACAGGAAGCCTTCATCCTTGGGAATGTTCATGAATGTGGGAATGCCCACATAAAGCAGGTACACCGTGTAGCAGATCGCCAAAGTGCCGACTGTCGCGCCCAGCCACAGGTGCGGATAGAGCGCAGCCAGGCCGCCAATGAACAGCGGGGTGGCACAGTAGGCGGCGAAGACGATGCATTCGGTCACGCTTGGATTGGCGTCGTAGGTGCGAGCCATCCAGTGGATGAATCCGCCCATGACTGCCACGCCGGCCAGCATCGCCAGGTAGGAAAGTATGGACATCTGCAATGCGCTGGCCTGCGTGAGCATGACGGGATCGCCCTTGCCCAGCACCCAGCCCACCTGGGTCGTGCCGATGAATGCGGAAATTACGGGAATTGCAGCAAGGATCAGGACGTGGGTGAGGTACATGTGGCTGATGCTTTCGTCTTCGCCACGAATCTCCTGCCACTCCTGATCGGGATGAGTGAAGAGCCCCCAAACGTGGTGGATCATGCTGAACACCTCCTCATTATTATGAGGTCGCCCCCCAGCGAAGCGCCGGTGACGCGTAGCCAGCGCCGAACGGTGCTCGGCCGACCTATGCGACCTTATGTCGCAGTATAGGCAGCAGTTTCGTGCCAAGGGGGCGGGGTTTTTAGAGCGAATCGAAGATTAAAGTTCAGTTGTAATAGCGTTGAAGTATTTCCATCGCCTTGTTGATCGACTGCAGGCGCGAGGTGCTGCCACCCCTGTCTGGATGGTGCACGCTCACCAATTGGCGGTACCGCTGTTTGATCAGGGCGAGGTTGAGCGGCTGGCTGCTGTCGTGCAGCCCGAAGAGTTCGAGTGCGGCGCTCTTTTCTTCGCTGCCCTGCATGCGGGTCCAGAAACTGGCGAGGAGTTTCTCCACGTCCTCTTCGGTGGTGTCCCGCAGATTGGCCAAGTCCAGATAATAGTCACGCAAGGAGTCGAGCTCGCTGATGGCGGCGCTGCCAGCCTTATAAGGCATGAGCTGGACGCAAAGCGGGCTGATGGCCAGGTGGGCGCTGCGGTCGGCGTGCAGTTGGTCGCGCAGCAGGTAGAGTGCGTTGAACACCAGGAAGTGGGTGCGAAACAGCACCAGCTTGTCAGTGAGTTCGAGGTGGGGAATGTGCGTGGAGTGGCGCGTCTTGAGGCGCTGGATCAACTCGTATTCGCTCAGGCCGAGCGGGGCCTCGCGTAGCAGCTCGTGGAGCTGTTCGCTGAGGTCCTGGGCGGGGTCGAGGTCGGTGGTCATCGCCGGAGCCTAGCACAGGGCGATGATGGGGCTGGGGCGAAGCGCACTTTGTGCGTAAAATAGCCAGCTTTTCGCATCTCTCCCCGGATTTCAAAGCACCATGGGCACCCTTTCGGTCAATCAGAACAAACTGCAGAAACGTATTCGTCGCCTGGCCGGCGAAGCCATCGCCGACTTCAACATGATCGAGGACGGCGACAAGGTGATGGTCTGCCTGTCCGGTGGCAAGGACAGCTACACCATGCTCGACGTGCTGCTGTACTTGCAGAAGGTGGCGCCGATCAAGTTCGAGCTCGTCGCGGTGAACATGGACCAGAAGCAGCCCGGTTTTCCCGAACACGTGCTGCCGGCCTACCTGGAGTCCATCGGTGTGCCGTATCACATCATCGAGAAGGACACCTACTCGGTGGTGAAGGAGAAAATCCCGGAGGGCAAGACCACCTGCTCGCTGTGCTCGCGCCTGCGTCGTGGCACTCTTTATACGTTCGCCGACGAAATCGGTGCGACCAAGATGGCCCTTGGGCACCACCGCGACGACATTCTGGAAACCTTCTTCCTTAATATGTTCTACGGCGGCACCCTCAAGGCCATGCCGCCGAAACTGCGTGCAGACGATGGCCGCAACGTGGTGATCCGCCCGCTGGCCTACTGCAACGAGGCGGATATCGAGGCCTACTCCAACCTCAAGGAGTTCCCGATCATCCCGTGCAACCTGTGCGGATCGCAGGAAAACCTCCAGCGCCAAGTGGTCAAGGAAATGCTCCAGGACTGGGAGCGCAAATCGCCGGGCCGTACCGAAATCATGTTCCGTGCCCTGCAGAACGTCGTGCCTTCGCAGTTGGCCGACCGCAACCTGTTCGACTTCACCAACCTGCGTATCGACGAAAACGCCGCGCCGCGTACGCTGGACGTCGTCAACATCTGACCCAGGCCTTTGTAGGAGCGAGCAAGCTCGCGAGCAAGCTCGCTCCAATGAGCAACGGGTCGTGCCGGATCGCAAGGACAACGCATGCGCGATTATCGTTGGTTGCACGAGTACTGCCTGAACCGATTCGGTTCGGCTAAGGCGCTGGAGGCACGGCTGCCGCAGCCGCGCACGGATGCCGAGCTGCGTCAGCTGCCTGACGACCGCTACCTGTCGCTGATCGCGCTGCGTGTATTTCGTGCCGGCCTCAAGCACAGCCTGGTGGACGCCAAGTGGCCGGCGTTCGAAGAGGTGTTCTTCGGCTTCGATCCGGAGAAAGTGGTGCTGATGGGTGCCGAGCATCTTGAGCGGCTGATGCAGGATGCCCGACTTATCCGCCATCTCGGCAAGCTCAAGAGTGTGCCGCGCAATGCCCAGTTCGTCCTCGACGTGGAGCGGGAGAAGGGCAGTTTCGGCGCGCTGATCGCCGATTGGCCGGTGACCGATATCGTTGGGCTCTGGAAGTACCTGGCTAAACACGGCCACCAGTTGGGCGGTCTGTCTGCGCCGCGTTTCCTTCGCATGGTGGGTAAGGATACCTTCATCCCCACCGACGACATGGTCGCCGCCCTCAAGGCCCAGGACGTCATCGACAAGGCACCCACCAGCCAGAAGGACCTGGCCCAGGTCCAGGCCGCTTTCAAGCAGTGGCATGCGGAAAGCGGTCGGCCCTTGTGCCAGCTTTCGGTGATGCTGGCGCATACGGTCAATCACTAGCATTTCGAGTAGCGGTGGGGGAGTGACGATGGAGAGTGAACTGCTGCGCGTCGCCAAGGTGCTGAAGCAGGCCCGGCGCATCCTGATCATCACTGGCGCCGGCCTCTCCGCGGATTCGGGCCTGCCAACCTACCGTGGCCTGGGTGGTCTCTACAACGGCATGACGGAGGAGGGGCTACCCATCGAGTCGGCCTTGTCCGGCCCCATGCTGCAACGCAATCCGGCGCTCTGCTGGAAGTACCTCGCCCAATTGGGGCGCGCTTGCCTGAGCGCTCGCCCCAATGCCGGGCATGAGGCCATTGCCGAGCTGCAGCGAATCAAGCCCGAGTGCTGGGTGCTGACGCAGAATATCGACGGTTACCACCGGCAGGCGGGGTCGCCGCCGGAGCGCCTGATCGAGATCCATGGCGAGATTTCGCCGCTGTATTGCCAGTCCTGTGGCGCGGAAAGCGTCGAACTGTCGCAGCATCTGGCAGGAGAATTGCCTCCCAGATGCAATGAATGTGGTGGTATCCTCCGTCCGCCCGTGGTGCTGTTCGAGGAATCGCTCCCAGAGCAAGCCATCGATACGCTCTACGCCGAGCTGCGCAAGGGATTCGATGCGGTGATCTCGGTGGGGACCACGGCGAGCTTTCCCTACATCATCGAACCGGTTGTCCGCACCCGCCAGGCAGGCGGTTTCACCGTGGAAATCAACCCGTCCAGTACCGATCTGACCCCAATCGTCGATGTGCATCTCAAGGGGAAGGCCTTAGATGTTCTGCAGGGACTGATAAGTCACATTTCTGGCGATTAAATTTGCAAATCAAGTTGATAGAGGGCATAGTCGCGCCTTCTTTATCAACATCACCGACACGGTCGTGCCCATGCTGAATCGCTTCGCACCCCTCGTGCCCCTTACCTTCGCTCTGTTCCTCGCTGCTTGTGCAGGCCATGTACAGCAGCCGCAGCCGCAACAGCCCATTGCTGACGGCGCCCCGGATTCCCTGCTCAACGAGCCCTCCGCCCGCGACCTCGCGGACTTGACCGATGATCAGCCGTACCAGATGCCGTCCCTGTCTGATGGCCTGCTCGAACGTGGTTTCGAACTGGTGGGTACGCCTTATCGTTTCGGTGGCCGCTCGCTGAAGACTGGTTTTGACTGCAGTGGCTTCGTTGGTTACCTGTTCAAGGAAGAGGCCGGCATCCAGCTGCCGCGTTCCACCCGTGAAATGATCAACCTGAATGCCCCGGTGATCGCCCGCAACGAGCTGCAGCCCGGCGACATCGTGTTCTTCAACAACCGTGGCCGCGGCCGCGTCAGCCATGCCGGCATCTATATCGGCGATGATCAGTTCATTCATTCTTCCAGCAGCCGCAGCGGCGGCGTGCGCGTCGACAGCCTCGATGACCGCTACTGGAAAGCCAGCTACATAGAAGCCAAGCGCGTCCTGGCGATGAATACTCCGGCGCATCATCCTCTGCACCGTTGATCCTGTCCCATGCCGATGCCGCCCCCAGGGGCGGCATCGTCGTTTTCGGCCCCTGCATAACTTTCCTGACGGTAATGCAGCTTTTGCTTGCAATATCATTGTGAGATCAGCAAATTAGCGAGTATTCCTCAAGTCAGGACTGACTTGCCATGCGCGCACTGGATCGCTTCGTCATTCTTGCCCTGGCCTCGCTGCTCGCTGCCTGTGCGAGCAAAGCGCCGCCTCCGCCGCAACCCGTCATCACTGCTTCAGTCCAGCAGTTCTCGCCCGTAGCCGAGGACGTGCTGTTTCGTGCCCTGGGCCTGGTCGGCACGCCGTATCGCTGGGGCGGTAATACGCCGGACAGCGGCTTCGATTGCAGCGGACTGATCGGTTTTGTCTATCGCGATGCTGCTGGCATCAGCCTGCCGCGCTCCACTCGCGAGATGATCGTGATGCGTGGGCCCAATGTCGGCATCTCCGCACTGCAGACGGGTGACCTGGTGTTCTTCGCCACCAATGGCGGTGGCCAAGTCAGTCATGCGGGCATCTATGTCGGTGAAGGCCGTTTCGTGCATGCGCCGTCCAGTGGCGGAACGGTGCGTCTGGACAGCCTGTCCAACAGCTACTGGCAAAGAAGCTACCTGAACGCCAAGCGCGTATTGTTTGATCCGAGCCTCGCCCGTACGCCCTGAGAATTCCCATGACCAACCGCACACTGAACCTCGACGACGCCCTCTACGGCTACCTGCTCGATGTGTCGCTGCGGGAAACACCGTTACTCGCTCGCCTTCGTGCGGAAACCGCCGCCATGCCCATGGCGCGTTGGCAGATCGCGCCGGAGCAGGGGCAGTTCATGGCCTTGCTGGTCAAGCTGACCGGTGCCCGGCGGTTGCTCGAAGTCGGCACCTTCACCGGCTACAGCGCCCTGTGCATGGCGGCTGAGCTGCCCGAAGGAGGGAGCATCCTCTGCTGCGACCTGCCGGGCGATTACAACGCCATTGCTCGCCGTTACTGGCAGGAGGCCGGGCTGGCTGATCGTGTTGACCTGCGCCTGGCGCCGGCCCTGGAAACCCTGGCGAACCTGGAGGAGGGTAGCTTCGACCTGATCTTCATCGACGCCGACAAGGCCAACTACCCGGCCTATCTGGAGCAAGCCCTGCGGCTGGTACGGAAGGGCGGCCTGATCCTCTTCGATAACGTGCTCTGGAGTGGTCGTGTGTTGGAGGCTGAGCCGGACAGTGCCGACACGCGGGCGATTCAGGCCTTGAACCGTGCGTTGAAAGACGATGTGCGCGTCGACCTGTCGCTCGTTCCCATCGGTGATGGGCTGACCCTCTGCCGCAAACGCTGACTTCCCCTCTCCCGGCTACGGGGGAGGTACCTGACGACCATGCCAGAACCCATACGCCTGCCACCCCAACCGGATGCCTGCGAACTCTGCGGGCGCGCTGCAGCGTTGACTCGTCACCACCTGATTCCCAAGGCCCTGCACGACAAACCGTACGTGCAAAAGCGCTTCGACAAGGGTGAGCGCATCACCGCGACGCTCTGGGTCTGCCGGCCCTGCCACAATCAGATCCACCGACTGTTCAGCGAGAAGGAGCTGGCCCTGACCTACAACAGCCGTGAAGCCCTGCTCGGTGATGCGCGCCTGCGCACCTTCGTCGAGTGGCTGGCGAGCAAGCCGGCAGGCTTCACACCAAGGCACTGAGCATGTGCTCGACGTTTGACGCTCGCCAGCCAACCCTCTAACCTTCGCGGCTTGCCTCAGGTGCCCTTTGTTCCGAAAGGGTGAAACAGGGAAGCCGGTCCATTCTTCGAAGAATCCGGCGCTGCCCCCGCAACGGTAGGCGAGTCAAGGTCCGCATCCACAGCCACTGTGCGCAGCATGGGAAGGCGCGGCCCGGGAGCCATGGCCCCACTCGCAAGCCCGGAGACCGGCCTGGTGCAAGCAGGGCATGGCGGAGTGCGCTTCGCATGCAATACCCATAGATGTCGCGCGGGTGGCACGACGGAGATCCAGACCTTGATTCGCAAGCCTTCCTTCAGGCCGGCGGCCTTTGCGCTGCTTGGCAGTTCCTGTATTTCCCCTTTCCTGGCGGCTGAGCCGCTGACCCTCGACGAGCAGGTGATTACCGCCACTCGAAGTGAGCAGCCGGTGCGCGCCAGCTTGGCTCCGACCACCGTGATCGAGCGCGAAGAGATCGAGCGCACTCAGGCCCGTTCGGTGCCCGAACTGCTGAAAAAGGTCCCCGGCGTCTCGGTGAGCAACAACGGTGGCCCCGGCAAGAACACCACGGTTTTCTTGCGTGGCAGTGAGTCCGATCATGTGCTGGTGCTGATCGATGGCATCAAGGTGGGGTCCGTCAGCGCCGGCCTTACGGCCTTCCAGGACCTCCCGGTTGAACTGATCGAGCGCATCGAAGTGGTTCGAGGGCCGCGTTCCAGCCTGTACGGCTCCGAAGCCATCGGTGGTGTGATCCAGATCTTTACCCGCAAAGGCGACAAGCAGGGTCTCAAGCCCTGGTTCTCCGCCGGTTACGGCACCCATGACAACCGCGAAGGCGGCGCTGGATTGTCGGGTGGCGATGGCAAGGGCTGGTTCAGTCTTGGCGTCAGCAGCCAGGACACCGACGGCATCAACTCCCGCCGGCAGGGAAGTGCCTACTACGAAACGGATGCCGACGGCTACCGCAACCATTCCGGCTCCCTGCGCGCCGGTTACCAGTTCGACAACGGCCTGGAGCTGGACGGCACCCTGATGCAGGCCCGTGGCCATAACGACTATGACGATATCGACACCTCCGGCTTCCTGCACCCTGCTGGTGGGCACAATGCCAACGCCGATAACCGCCAGGAACTGGCGGGTGGCCGAGCGCGCTTCAGCCCTCTAGATCCCTGGAAAGTGACGCTCCAGGCCGGGCGTAGCGAGGACAAGGCAAAGAGTTGGGTTGACGGCGCATTCGACGCACGTTTCGACTCTCAGCGCGACAGTGCATCCTGGCTCAACGACCTGACTCTCGCCGAGGGTCATGTGCTGACCCTGGGCTATGACTGGCAGCAGGACGAGGTCAGCAGTTCGACGGTCTTCGACAAGGACGCCCGCATCAATGAGGGCTGGTTCGCCCAGTACATCGGCGAAGCCGGTCGACAGGACTGGCAGCTCAGCCTGCGTCGTGACGACAACGAGCAATTCGGTAACCACGACACCGGCAGCGCCGCCTGGGGCTATGCACTCACCGATGAGCTGCGCTTCAGCCTGAGCTACGGCACAGCCTTCAAGGCGCCAAGCTTCAACGAGCTGTATTTCCCTGGCTACGGCAACCCGGGCCTCGATGCGGAGACCTCGGAGAGCTTCGAGGTCGGCCTCAGTGGCATGCATGACTGGGGCCATTGGTCCGTCAATGCGTTCCGCACGAATGTAGATGACCTTATTGCCTTTGACTCGACCATCGGCGTGTGGGGCGGCCCGAACAACATCGGCAAGGCGCGCATCGATGGCCTGGAGTTGGTGCTGGGCAGCCAGTGGTTGGGTTGGGACTGGAATGCCAACGCCAGCTTCCTGGATGGCGAGAATCGTGGCGATGATGCCAATCGTGGCAACGAGTTGCCCCGGCGTGCGCGGCAGGTCTTCAACCTCGACGTTGACCGTCGGTTCGGCCAGATAGGGCTCGGGGCGACGGTGCATGCCGAAGGGCGCCGTTATGACGACCTGGCCAACACCGAGCGTATGGCTGGCTACGCCACCCTGGACCTGCGCGGCGAATACTGGTTGACCGAGGAGTGGCGCTTGCAGGCCCGCGTCACCAACCTGTTCGATGCGGACTACGAAACAGCCCTGGACTATAACGAGCCGGGGCAGGCGGTTTTCTTCAGCGTGCGCTACCAGGCGCTCTAATCCCGAAATCAAAAGGCGAAACCATGACTGAATCCGCTGAACGCGATGCCCGCCATCGCTCGCGCATGCAACGCAAGAAGGCGCTGATCGACGAGAAGATTGCCCAAGCCCAGGACGAGTATGGCCTGCTGCTGGTGCACACCGGCAACGGCAAGGGCAAGAGCAGCTCAGCCTTCGGCATGGTTGCCCGTGCCTTGGGCCACGGCATCAAGGTAGGCGTGGTGCAGTTCATCAAGGGCGGCATGTCCACGGGCGAGGAAGCCTTCTTCCGCCGCTTTCCGGAGGAAGTGAGCTACCACGTGATGGGGGAGGGCTACACCTGGGACACCCAGGACCGCCAGCGCGACATCGAGAAGGCCCAGCAGGCTTGGGCCGTGGCGCGCTCCTTGCTGGACGACCCGCAGATCGGCCTGCTGGTGCTGGACGAACTGAACATCGCCCTCAAGCATGGCTATCTTGAGCTCGATGCGGTACTCAAGGACATCGAGTCCCGCCCGGAGCACCAGCACGTCGTCGCCACCGGTCGTGGCGCCCCGCAGGAACTGATCGACGCAGCGGATACCGTTACCGAGATGAGTCTGGTGAAGCACGCCTTCAAGTCCGGGGTGAAAGCCCAGAAAGGAGTGGAGTTCTGATGGACGCTGCTTTTGTTCTTGCCTCCTCTCTCTTCGGGGAGAGGGCTGGGGATAGGGTGGCAAGAACGGCAGGAGACGGTATTCGTGTCTGACCCGGGATCCCACACCCCCGTCCCTCTTCCGAAGGGAGAGGAGAGACAAACTCTAGCCGAGCATCGGCGCTGCCCCGCGCTGCTGATTGCCGCGCCGGCCTCCGGCCAGGGCAAGACCACCGTCACCGCGGCCCTGGCGCGCCTGCATGCCCGACAGGGCAAGCGCGTGCGGGTGTTCAAATGCGGGCCGGACTTCCTCGATCCAATGATCCTCGCCCGTGCCTCTGGCGCACCGGTCTACCAGCTCGACCTGTGGATGGTGGGCGAGGCGGAAAGCCGCCGGCTGCTCTGGGAGGCGGCGGGTGAGGCCGACCTGATCCTGATCGAAGGCGTAATGGGGCTGTTCGACGGCTCGCCTTCGGCCGCCGACCTGGCGCGGCGCTTCGCTGTGCCGGTGATGGCGGTCATCAATGGAGCCGCCATGGCCCAGACCTTTGGTGCCCTGGCCGTGGGCCTGGCGACCTATCAGCCGGACCTGCCGTTTTCCGGTGTACTGGGTAACCGCGTTGGTAGCCAGCGCCACAGTGACCTGATCCGCGACAGCCTGCCGGAGTGGATCCGCTGGTACGGCTCGCTGCCGCGCAGTGCTGATGTCGAGCTGCCGAGCCGGCATCTGGGCCTGGTGCAGGCCGAGGAGCTGGCAGACCTGGACGCGCGGCTGGATGCGGCCGCCGATGCGCTGGCGGCGTCAGCCTCCGTGGAGTTGCCACCTGCCGTCGAGTTCGCCGCGCCGCAAGGCGACGCGCTGGACCAGTGGCTGGGCGGGGTGCGAATCGGCGTAGCTCGTGACACCTCCTTTGCCTTCCTCTACCAGGCCAATCTCGACCTCTTGCAGCGCATGGGTGCCGAGCTGGTGTTCTTCTCCCCCTTGGCCGATACGCAGCTGCCGGACGTGAACAGTCTTTACCTGCCTGGAGGCTACCCCGAGCTGCACTTACCGCAGCTGGCCAGCAACCGGGCCATGGCCGAGGCCATCCGCGCCCACCACGCGGCGGGAAAACCGATCCTCGCCGAGTGCGGCGGCATGCTTTATCTGTTGGACGCCCTGACTGAAGTCGAAGGCGAATCCGCCGAGTTGCTCGGCCTGCTGCCGGGGCAAGCGCGCATGCAGAAGCGCCTGGCAGCCCTGGCGTTGCAGGAAGCGGCCTTGCCGGAGGGGAATCTGCGCGGTCATACCTTCCACCACTCACTGCTGGAAACCACGCTGGAGCCGCTCGTTCGTGGCCTGTGCCCGAACGACAAGCCAGTGGCCGAATCGGTGTTCCGCATCGGCCGTCTGACGGCCTCCTACATCCACTTCTACCTGCCGTCTAACCCTCGGGCGGCTGCGGAGCTGTTCCGACCATGAGCGACCAAGGCTTCAGCCTCGAGGAGCGTGCGGCGGTCTACCGCGCCATTGCCGAGCGCCGTGACATGCGCCATTTCAGCGGTGGCAAGGTGGCGCCTGAGCTACTTGCCCGTGTGCTGGAAGCTGCGCACCAGGCGCCGAGCGTTGGGCTGATGCAGCCCTGGCGCTTTATCCGCATCAGTAGCCTGGAGTTGCGCGGGCACATCCATCACCTGGTGGAGGCGGAGCGGGTACGCACTGCCGAGGCACTGGGCGAGCGCTCGGATGAGTTCATGCGGCTGAAGGTCGAGGGCATTCGCGACTGTGCGGAACTGCTGGTGGCTGCACTGATGGATGGCCGCGAGGCCCACGTGTTTGGCCGCCGTACTCTGCCGGAAATGGACTTGGCGTCGCTTTCCTGCGCGATCCAGAACCTCTGGCTGGCGGCCCGTGCCGAAGGTCTGGGCATGGGCTGGGTTTCACTGTTCGAGCCGCAGGCGCTGGCCGAGTTGCTGGGCATGCCGGAGGGCAGCAAGCCGGTTGCGGTGCTCTGCCTGGGACCGGTGACCGAGTTCTACCCGGCGCCCATGCTGGCGTTGGAGGGCTGGGCGCAGCCGCGCTCTTTGGGTGAGTTGGTATTCGACAATCAGTGGGGGCACCGCGAATGAGCATCGGATTGCTGAGCCTGGGGGCTGTGGCGCTGGACGCCCTGCTCGGTGAACCACGGCGTTGGCACCCGCTGGTAGCCTTCGGCAAGCTGGCCAATCGCCTTGAGCATCGCTTCAACACGGGTGGACGTGGCTGGCGCAGCCACGGCGTCACCGCCTGGGGGTTGGCGGTGCTGCCGCTGACGATCGCCGTCTGGGTGCTTTCGGAGCTGCCCCATATCGGCTGGCTGGTCGGCGTGATCGCGCTGTATGCGGCCATCGGTCTGCGCAGCCTCAACGAACATGCCGAGCCGGTGGCCAATGCCTTGCAGGCCGGCGATCTGGATGAGGCGCGGCGACGGGTCGGCTATATGGTCAGCCGCGAAACCCGTGAGCTGGATGATCCGGCCGTGGCCCGTGCGGCCACCGAGTCCGTGCTGGAGAATGGCAGCGATGCGGTGTTCGCCGCATTGTTCTGGTTTGCTGTCGCCGGGGCGCCGGGCGTCGTCCTGTATCGCCTCAGCAATACCCTGGACGCCATGTGGGGCTACCGCAACGAGCGCTTTGAGCGCTTCGGCTGGGCTGCAGCACGCATCGACGACGTCCTCAACTACATTCCCGCGCGTCTGGTGGCGCTGACCTATGCACTGCTCGGCAAGACTCGTCTGGCGCTGCGCTGCTGGCGGCAGCAGGCACCGCTGTGGGACAGCCCCAACGCCGGGCCGGTGATGGCCGCTGGCGCCGGCGCACTGGGTGTGGCCCTGGGCGGACCGGCGATCTACCACGGTGAACTGCACGAGCGACCGAGGCTGGGCGAAGGCCCGGTTGCCTGTGCGGACGATATTGGTCGGGCCATGGACCTGGTGCGCCAGGGCGTGCTGCTCTGGCTGGCCGTGCTGATCCTGGGAGGCTGGCTCCTTGCTTGAACATGGCGGACGGCTGCGCGTCGCTGCGCAGCGCTATGGCATAGCCGAGGGCGATTGGCTCGACCTCTCCACCGGCATTGCCCCTTATAGTTGGCCCTTGCCGAGCGTTCCGATCTCGGCCTGGGCGCGGCTTCCCGAGTTGGACGACGGACTCGAAGAAGCTGCGCGCCAGTACTACGGCACTGACCAGCTGTTGGCGGTGGCCGGCTCCCAGGCCGCGATCCAGGCGCTGCCGCGCTTGCGTGAGCGCTGCCGGGTCGGCGTCCTTTCGCCGTGTTACGCCGAGCATTCCGCTGCCTGGCGCCGCGAAGGCCATGAGCTGGTGGAGATCGATGCGGATACCGCCGAGCGTGAGCTGGACCGTTTCGACGTGGTGCTGGTGGTCAACCCGACCAACCCGACCGGCCTGCTCCTTTCGCCGGAGCGGCTGCTGGCCTGGCATGCTCGGCTGGCGCAGCGGGGCGGTTGGCTGCTGGTGGATGAAGCTTTCATCGATTGCACGCCGGAGCAGAGCCTTGCGGGTCATTGCCCGCGGCCCGGCCTGCTGGTGTTGCGCTCCTTCGGCAAGTTTTTCGGCATGGCCGGCATTCGCCTCGGTTTTGTGCTGGCCGAGCCGCGTCTGCTGGATACATTGAATGAATGGCTGGGCCCCTGGACCATCAGTGGCCCGGCGCGGGCGGTCGCCAAGGCTATTCTGCTCGATCAGCCCGGCCGGGCGCTCCAGCGTCAGCGCCTGCTGCAGGACGGCCAGCGCCTGGAGGGCCTGCTGCGCGATTGTGGTCTGCCACCCACGGGAGGTTCGGCGCTGTTCCAGTGGCTCGCCCGCAATGATGCGCCAATCCTGCATGACTTCCTCGCCCGGCGCGGCATTCTCACTCGTTTGTTCGAGCACCCGGCCAGCCTGCGGCTTGGCCTGCCGCCGGACGCAACCTCCTGGGCTCGCTTGCAGCGAGCCCTGACCGAATACATCAGGGAGCGCCCATGACGACCTTGATGGTGCAAGGCACCACCTCCGATGCCGGTAAAAGCACCCTGGTGACGGCCCTGTGCCGTTGGCTGAAGCGCCAGGGCGTTGCCGTGGCGCCTTTCAAGCCACAGAACATGGCGCTGAACAGCGCGGTAACCACCGATGGCGGCGAAATCGGCCGCGCCCAGGCAGTCCAGGCGCAGGCCGCGGGCCTGGCGCCACACACCGATATGAACCCGGTGCTGCTCAAGCCGAACACCGACGTCGGCGCCCAGGTAATCATCCATGGCCGCGCGGTGACCAGCATGAACGCCGCCGCGTACCACGACTACAAACGGGTGGCGATGCAAGCAGTGCTGGAGTCCCACCAACGCCTCGTCGACAGCTATCAGGTGGTGATGGTCGAAGGCGCAGGGTCGCCGGCCGAAATCAACCTGCGCGCCAACGACATCGCCAACATGGGGTTTGCCGAGGCGGTGGACTGCCCGGTGATCCTGATCGCCGACATCGATCGCGGCGGCGTCTTCGCCCATCTGGTGGGGACCCTGGAGCTGCTCTCCGAAAGCGAGCAGGCGCGGGTCCAAGGCTTCGTGATCAACCGTTTTCGCGGCGATATCGCCTTGCTCCAGCCGGGCCTTGACTGGCTGGAGAAGCGCACCGGCAAACCGGTCCTGGGCGTGCTGCCCTACCTCACCGACTTCCATTTGGAGGCCGAGGACGCCATCGACCTGCGCCAGTCCGCCAAGGCGGACGACCTGCTGCGGGTGGCGGTGCCGGTGCTGCCACGCATCAGCAACCACACTGATTTCGACCCGCTGCGCCTGCATCCGCAGGTGCAGCTGATCTTCGTCGCGCCCGGCCAACCGATCCCGCCGGCCGACCTGATCATCCTGCCCGGCTCCAAGAGCGTACGCGCTGACCTCGCCCGGCTGCGTGAGCATGGCTGGGACACGGCGTTGCAGCGCCACCTGCGCTATGGCGGCAAGGTGCTGGGCATTTGCGGCGGCTACCAGATGCTCGGCCGCAGCATTACCGACCCGCATGGCCTGGAAGGACCCGCGGGGGAAAGCGAAGCCCTTGGCCTGCTGGAAATCGACACCGTACTGGCGCCTGAGAAACAACTGCGCAACGTCAGCGGCTGTCTGCGCCTGGAAGATGCGCTGGTGCGCGGGTACGAAATCCATGCCGGAGTCAGCTCCGGCGAAGGTCTGGCCAATCCTGCCGTGACACTGGATGACGGCCGGCTGGACGGTGCCCGCAGTGCCGACGGCCAAGTCATGGGCACCTACCTGCACGGGCTGTTCGAGTCCACCGCAGCCTGCTCTGCCATCCTGCGCTGGGCCGGCTTGCAGACAGTGCAGAAGGTCGACTACCACGCCCTGCGCGAGCGTGATATCGAGCGCCTGGCCGACCAGGTAGAAACGCTCCTGGATACGGGGAAATTGCGCGAACTCTGCGGCCTCTCGGCCCTGAGTCGAGGAGAAGCCGAATGCGCGAATTGATTTTGGGCGGGGCCCGCTCCGGCAAGAGCCGCCTAGCCGAAAAGCTCGCCGCGGAAAGTGGCTTGAAGGTGATCTACATCGCCACCAGCCAGCCTCTGGACGCCGAGATGAACGCGCGGGTGGCACACCACCGCGCCCGCCGTCCCGATCATTGGGGGCTGGTGGAGGAACCCGTCGAACTGGCACGGGTGTTACGCGATTACGCCGCGCCTGACACCTGCCTGTTGGTGGATTGCCTGACGCTTTGGCTGACCAATCTGCTGATGCTGGACGACCTGGCACGCCTGGACGCAGAGCGCGAAGCGTTGCTGGGTTGCATCGGCGAACTGCCTGGCCGGGTGCTGCTGGTCAGCAATGAAACCGGGTTGGGGGTCGTCCCCCTCGGTGAACTGACCCGTCGGTATGTCGATCAAGCCGGCTGGTTGCACCAGTCCCTGGCCGAGCGTTGTGAGCGCGTGACCTTCACCGTCGCCGGCCTCCCCATGTTGCTGAAGGGAGCGAATTGATGAGTCTTCAATGGTGGCAGTCCCCTTGCCAACCCCTGGACATGGTGGCCCGCGCCAGGGCGCAGGCCCGCCAGGACCAGTTGACCAAACCATGCGGTGCCCTGGGTCAGTTGGAAGACGTGGCCATCACCCTGGCAACCCTGCAGGGGTGCGAACGACCGCAGATCCTTCGGCCCTGGTTCGCAGTCTTTGCCGGCGACCATGGTGTGGTGCAAGAGGGCGTGTCCGCTTATCCGCAGGCAGTTACCGGCGAGATGCTGCGCAACTTCGTGCGGGGTGGCGCGGCCATCAGCGTCCTGGCGCGCAGCCTGGGCGCCACCCTGGAATTGGTGGACCTGGGCACGGCGTTACCGCTGGAGCCCTTGGCCGGTGTGTTGCATCTGCAAGTCGGGGCGGGCACGGCGAACTTCGCCCGAGAGCCAGCGATGACTGCCGCGCAATGCCTGATTGCCCTGGAGGCGGGGCGCTCCAGCGTGGAGCGTGCCCTGGCCGCCGAGGCCGATCTGTATGTCGGTGGTGAGATGGGGATCGGCAACACGACCACTGCCAGCGCACTGGCTTCTGCGCTGCTTGACCTGCCCGTCGCAAGGCTGGCGGGTCCCGGCACTGGGTTGGACGATAGTGGCGTAGCACGCAAGATGGCGGTGATCGAACGCGCCCTGGCGCTGCACGTGGCGGAATGCAACAGCCCGGAAGAAACCCTGCGCCGGCTTGGCGGGTTTGAGGTGGCGGCATTGACCGGAGCTTATCTCGCCTGTGCCCAGCGCGGGTTGCCGGCGCTGGTCGATGGCTTCATTTGCAGCGTGGCGGCCCTGTGCGCGGTGCGCCTGAATCCGGCCTGCCGCGACTGGTTGCTGTTCTCCCATCGATCTGCGGAGCCGGGGCATGCTGCCGTGCTTGCCGAGTTGCAAGCCGAGCCCTTGCTCGACCTCGGCCTGCGTCTGGGCGAGGGCAGCGGCGCGGCGGTTGCCCTGCCATTGCTGCGCCTGGCCTGCGAGCTGCACGATGGCATGGCCACCTTCGCCGAGGCGGCGGTTTCGGACCGGCCGGCATGAGGCTCGACCTCTTGCGCCACGGCGAAACCGAGCTGGGCGGTGGCTTTCGCGGCAGCCTGGATGATGCGCTGACTGAAACCGGATGGGCGCAGATGCATGCCGGCATCGAAGGTGGCGGGCCCTGGGATCTGGTAGTCAGTTCGCCATTGCAGCGCTGTGCGGCCTTCGCCCATGACCTGACGCATCGCCATGCTCTGCCGCTGCAGTTGGAACCGGACCTGCGGGAACTGCATTTCGGCCTCTGGGAGGGCCGTAGCGCCGCCCAGCTGATGGAGGACCACGCCGAAGCGCTGGGCCAGTTCTGGAATGATCCTTACAGCTTCACGCCGCCCGAGGGGGAACCGTTGTTGCAGTTTGAGGCGCGGGTGCTGGCTGCCGCCGAACGCTTGTTGCCGCGTTTTATCGGCCAGCGCGTGTTGCTGGTCACCCACGGCGGGGTGATCCGCATGCTGGTGGCCCGCGCCCGCCAATTGCCCCGTGCGCAGCTGATGCAGGTGGAGGTGCCGCATGGCGCCTTGTTCCGCTTGCAATTCGATGAGGCTGGCGGACTGCGGGAACAGCCATGACGCCGTTGCTGATCGCCCTGCAATTTCTCACCCGCTTGCCGGTTCGCCTATCCGGAATGCCGGCACCGCCCCAGCTGGGGCAGTCGCTGCTCTGGTATCCCCTCGTGGGGTTGCTGGTGGGCGCGATGCTGCTTGGCTTGGCTGAGTTGCTGGGCGGGCGTTTGCCGTTGTTGCAGGCGGCCCTGCTGTTGGCGCTTTGGGTTGGTATCAGTGGAGGGCTGCACCTGGACGGCCTGGCCGATACGGCTGACGCCTGGGTGGGCGGATACGGCGACCGCGAACGCACCCTGGCGATCATGAAGGACCCGCGTAGCGGGCCCATTGCCGTGGTGGTGCTAGTGGTAGTGCTGTTGCTGAAGTTCGCGGCTCTGGTGGCGCTGCTCGGGTCCGGCCATCTTGCCCCCTTGCTGCTGGCGCCTTGGCTGGCGCGAGGGCTGCTACCGCTGCTGTTCCTGTCTACGTCTTATGTGCGGGCGGGCGGCTTGGGTGAGGCGCTGGCCTCGCATCTGCCGCGCCGGGTGCTGCCTTGGGTGTTGGTCGTCAACGGCGCGGCGGTGCTGCTGTTTGGATGGATGGGGCTGCTGGCGCTGGGGATTTCGCTGTTGGCGTTTGCCTGGTTGCGTTGGCGGTTCGTACAGCGCCTGGGTGGTACGACGGGAGATACGGCGGGGGCGATGGTGGAGTTGGTTGAGGTTTCTGTTTTGGTGGGCATGGCCCTTGCCCTCTCGCCTGGCCCCTCTCCTTGAAGAGGAGAGAGGAGCCAGGCGAGAGGGCTGTGGTCAGTCAGGAAACGCCTCTTTCGCCGCTTTCCAGATGCTGGCCACCATCGAGTTCCACGATCAGCATCCGTTCCTGGCAGATGAAATCGACTTTATAGCGCGCCATCGGCTTCTGCCGGCGGAACCTCAATCCCTGCAATAGCTTTGCGCGCAAATGCTGCCAGAGCTTCTGCTCCGCATCCGTCTGCTGCGACCTCAACTGCCTGGCCAACTGAAGTCTCTCCATGACCCTTCCTTCGATTCCTGGAAAAGCCCGATCATGGTGCCCAGTCCGGTTCGGAATGCTCCTGGCGCATGCTCGAATACGCTGATTGAGACCATGCCACCCGTCACCCGACACAACTTCCCGTTGACCCGAAACCGACTGCGGGTATATACACGCACTCATGTTGCCGACCCAATGCCTCTGCACAAAACTGCGCCGTGCCACACGCAATGTGAATCGGCTCTATGACGAAGCCCTTGCCAGCATTGGGCTCAATGCCGCCCAGTATTCGCTGTTGAAGAACCTCTCGCGCCTCGATCAGCCAAGCATCACCAGCCTGGCTGAAGCCATGGGCCTGGACCGGAGCACGCTAGGGCGAAACCTGAGGGTGCTGGAGGCTAAGGGGCTGGTGCTGCTCGAAGGCGGGGAGGACCAGCGCAATCGCCTGGTGTCCCTGACCGTAACGGGTCGCGATGTCCTGACTCAGGCATTGGTGGCTTGGGAGCATGTGCAAGCGCAGTTGGCACAGCGGATCGGGGCGGAAAAGCGTACGGCGCTGATGGCGCTGCTGGATGATCTGGAACATCTCGACTGATTATTTCGCGATAAAGCGGGTATCTACCCGTAAAGGAACCTCTTATGACTTCGGTATGGCGTACCAGTGGATGGATTCTTCTTGGCGCATCGATGATCCTGGCGCTATCGCTGGGTATCCGGCACGGCTTCGGTCTGTTCCTGGCGCCAATGAGTGCGGAGTTTGGCTGGGGGCGTGAAGTGTTCGCCTTCGCCATTGCCCTGCAGAACCTGATCTGGGGGCTGGCGCAGCCCTTTACCGGGGCGCTGGCGGACCGCTTCGGCGCCTCCAGGACCGTCGTGGTTGGCGGCGTGCTCTATGCCGTTGGCCTGGTGTTGATGGGCTTCTCGGACTCCGCCTTGTCGCTCTCGCTGAGCGCCGGCCTGTTGATCGGCATCGGTCTGTCAGGGACCTCCTTTTCGGTGATTCTCGGCGTGGTGGGCCGCGCGGTGCCGATGGAGAAGCGCAGCATGGCGATGGGTATCGCCAGTGCAGCGGGTTCTTTCGGCCAGTTCGCCATGCTGCCGGGCACCCTGGGGCTGATTGGCTGGCTGGGCTGGTCTTCGGCCCTGCTGGCGCTGGGCTTGCTGGTGGCGTTGATCGTTCCGCTGGTCGGGCTGCTCAAGGACAATCCGCTGCCACCCCAGGCCCACGAGCAGACCCTGGGCCAGGCATTGCGCGAGGCGACTGCGCATCCCGGTTTCTGGCTGCTGGCGCTGGGCTTCTTCGTCTGTGGCTTCCAGGTAGTGTTCATCGGCGTGCATCTGCCGGCCTATCTGGTGGACCAGCATCTGCCTGCCCAGGTCGGTACCACGGTGCTGGCGTTGGTGGGGCTGTTCAACGTGTTCGGAACTTATATCGCCGGTTGGCTGGGTGGACGTTTTTCCAAACCCAAGCTGCTGACTGTGCTGTATCTGCTGCGCGGCGTGGTAATTGTCGCCTTCGTCTATTCGCCTCTCAGCATCTGGAGTGCATACGCCTTCGGCATGGCCATGGGGCTGCTCTGGCTTTCCACTGTGCCGCTGACCAATGGCACCGTGGCAACGTTGTTCGGTGTCCGTAACCTGTCCATGCTTGGTGGTATCGTGTTCCTCTTCCACCAGTTGGGCGCCTTCCTCGGCGGTTGGCTGGGCGGTTACCTTTATGACCAAACGGGTAGTTACCAGCTGGTATGGCAAATATCCATCTTTCTCAGCCTGATGGCCGCCGTTCTGAACTGGCCGGTACGCGAGCAGCCGGTGGCCCGGTTGCAGACGGCCGGAGCCGTATGAACCGGAACCTGGCCTGGACCCTGGGCGCGGGGTTGTTCGCCCTGATGCTGGCACTCGGTTGGTGGGGCTGGCAGCAGGGCGGCCTGGCTCTATTGCAACTGGGTATGAGCCTTTGCTGAAGCCCTGATTGTCGTCTGACTGTGCCAGGGGTAGCGTAAGCGGATCGATCGAACAGGAGTTCAGCATGAGAGCATTGCCAGTGTTATCCCTGGCCTTGGCGCTATTCGGGGGGCAGGCCCTGGCCGCCGAATGTCCGAGCTTGCTGCAACATCAGTTGCCGCAATTGCGCTCGAAGGAAACCATCGACCTGTGCCAGCGCTTTGCGGGCAAGCCATTGCTGATCGTCAATACTGCCAGCCACTGCGGCTTCACGCCGCAGTTCAAGGGGCTGGAAGCGCTCTACAAGCGCTACAAGGAGCAGGGCTTGGAGGTGCTCGGCGTGCCTTCTGACGACTTCAAGCAGGAGGCCGCTGACACCGCTGAAACCGCCAAGGTCTGCTACGTGAACTATGGCGTGACCTTTGCCATGACCCAGCCGCAGCATGTCACCGGCGACGAAGCGATACCGCTCTACAAGGAGCTGATCAGCCAGTCCGGACAGTCGCCGCGCTGGAACTTCTACAAGTACGTGGTGGATCGCCAAGGCAAGGTGATTGCCCACTTCTCCAGCCTGACCAAGCCGGATGATCCAGACCTGATCGAGGCCGTTGAACAGGCCTTGGCCAGCAAGCCCTGACAACGAAATAAAAAATAGCCCGGAGCAGTCCGTAATGCTGTTCACATAAGAAAAAACGCCGCTTTTCCTTCAGCAGGAGGGCGGCGTTTTTGGTTTACACCATCACGAAGTTGTTTCTGTTGGGCAGGTATCTCTCCTACGGGGCCTTCAGCTTGGTAGCCCGGATGAAATCGGGGAAAAGTCCAACCGCTGCACCTGGATTCATCCGGGCTGCGAGGTGGCAGACTGCTCCGAAGGCCGATCACGCCCCTCCTCATATGCGCTGCCGCCAATGCCTAAGTGAACAGCAGTACGGAGCCGTCCGGGCTTTTTGTGGGTGATGCCTCGAATCAGAAACGAAAGGTCACCTGGGCGCCCAGGCCGTGGGCGCTGTTCTTGAAGGTGGAGCTGTAGCGCAGTTTGCCCGGGCTGGCCTGGTTGATGTCGGCGTCGTCCTCCTTCAGGTAGGAATAGGCGACGTCGACGGTCACATCGTCGCTTGGGCTCCAGGCGGCACCCAGGCTGAAGATCTTGCGATCGTCGGTGGGAATGCGCGGCGAACGGAACTCGTTTCGAGTCGGTGACTGGTCGATTGCGAGGCCCGCACGCAAGGTCCATTGCGGGTTCAGCTTGTACGCTGTGCCCACGGCGTAGGCCCAGGTGTCACGCCATTCCTGTTCTTCGGTAATGGTGCCGAGGGCCGGGGCCAGCAGGCCGCGCAAGCCTTCGTTCTCAACCTTGATCTCTTTCAGGCGGCTCCAGCGGGTCCAGGTGCTGCCGGCATAGAGGGTCCACGCGTCATTGAGTTCGTGGGTCATCGAGAAGTCGACCGACTCTGGCGTCTCCAGGTCCAGCGAAGCATCGTACTTGCCAGCCGAGCTGCCGAGCACTGGACCGCTACCGGAGACGGTGGTGTCCCCCTGGAGCGTGTAGTCCACTTTGGAGTGGTAGGTCAGTCCGAAGCGAGTTTTCTCGTCCAGCTCGAACAGCACTCCGGCATTGAAGCCGAGCGCGGTGTCATCGCCCTTGACCTTCACCTTGCCGTCGTTGCGACCGGGGGACAGCGGGTTGAGGACCGAGGAGGTCAGTTCGCCATCAATGCGGTTGATGGTGGGGCCAAAGCCGACTGACAGTTGATCGTTGATGCGGTAGCTGATGGTCGGCTGCAGGGTGATCACGCGGACTTCGCTGCGGTCGCCGTAGTAGCGGCCTGCGTAGCCGGTTTCGTAGTCGGTGATCAGGCCGAACGGCACGTACATGCCAAGGCCGAAGCTCCATTTGTCATCCAGCGGTTTGACGTAATAACCCATGGGCGCCGCCACAGCCGGCACCATATCGCCGTCGTTGCTGCCACCGAGGGTGCTGCGGGCATCGTCGATATCGGTGCGGGCATAGATCATTGCTGCACCGGCGCTGATCTGTTCGCGCTTGAGACGGGACATGCCGGCCGGGTTACCGAATACCGTGGTGGCGTCATCAGCCGAGGAGGAGCGGCCTGCGAAGGCTGTGCCCATGCCGCTCACACTCTGCTCGTTGATGGCGAATCCAGAGGCCAGGCTGTAGCTGGAGGCGGCCCCGATCGCGAGGGTGAGGCCGGTTTTGAGGGCGCGATTGATCACGGTTAACTCCTGAGCGGTGTCGCGAAAGGGGCGGCACGCTAACAGGATTCGCACGCCCTTTCCAGCTCGGAGTTTGTAGCCAAACTACGCAATAATGTTGGATTGTAGGACAAAAACGTAGTTATCGTCTTCGATCGTGTATTTCGCCAGAGTGAATGCTTTTCTGACTGATCGGTCAGTGAACGATTTCACGCTACGCGGCTCAGCCCGCTGACATGATCCCGCCAGGCATCGAGGAACTCCCGGGGGCTTCCGTCCGGGCGAAATACCTGGCGCCAGACCATGGCCATGCCGATCAGGTCATCGGCGGCGGGCATGACCAGGATGCTCGACTCCACCAGCATCCAGGCAATGGCCGTGGCATAGCGGAGGTTGACCGTGAGCTCTAGGTGCGGTGCGGCGAGGAACGCGTGCTGGCTGGCCAGGCCGCGCACCTGGCTGGCCAGGTCGGGGTCGTGCGCCAAGTGCTGGTCCCAGAGGCATTGGTGGCGTTCATCGCTGATGCGATAAAGGCCACGGCCGAGTTTGTCGTCGAGTGCACTGCCGAGCGCCGACTGACAGGCAGCGGCGCCCAGTAGCAGGGCTTCGGCGGTAGGGGAGGGGCGGCGCAGGTAGAGGAGCGTCGGACGGATGACTAGTTCACAGAGGTCGCTGGCGGCAATTCCCATATAGCCCTCGCGGAGATTGCCGGCGGGACCGGGGCGTTTGGCAGCTTCTCATCGTTATCGTGAAGGCCCCGCCGGGAGCGGGGTTAGCCGCTCAATTTCAAGTCTAGTGCGATATGTCGGCTGTAAAGGACTGTTTTTAAACCGTTTAAGGCTTTTGGTTATTGTCTATATAGCTGGCTGTGCTTTACAGCTTGCGTCGCTGTTGTCGAGGCGAATTCATTCACATCCACAGGCAGGATTTGGATGCAAGCCTACTCGCCCGTGGTCATCGGCCGGGACGGATCGGTGATCCACTCACTCCAGGAGCCGGCATACAGGCGCGCCAGGGGGTAGCCGGCCAGGCTAAGGGCGAAGAGGTTGTGGCAGGCGGTTACGCCAGAGCCACAGTAGGCCACGAGATCGTTAGCCGGGCGCTCTCCAAGCAGGGCAGCGAAGCGTCGCTTGAGCTGCGCGGCGGGCAGGAACCGGCCGTCTGTGCCCAGGTTGTCGGTGAAGGCGGCGCATTGCGCTCCTGGGATATGCCCGGCCACCGGGTCGATGGGTTCGACTTCGCCCTTGAAGCGTGGCAGTGCGCGGGCGTCCAGCAAGGTCAGGTCGCTTTGGCCAAGCAGGCTTTGCAGGCCTTGTGCGTCCACCAGCAGGCTGGCATCCGGTTCTCCTTGGAAGTCGCCTGCTTTGATGGTCGGCGGCACGGCAGTCAGCGACAGACCGGCATCACGCCAGGCCTTCAGTCCCCCATCGAGGAGGAATACCCCGTCCCGTTTGCCCAACCAGGCCAGCAGCCACCAGGCGCGGGCGGCGAAGGCGCCAGGGCCATCGTCATACAGGACGATGTTGCTGTCGGCGCTAACGCCCCAGGCGCGCAGCTTCTCGACGAGTTCTGTGGCGGCGGGCAGGGGATGTCGGCCGGTTACTCCCTTGTTTACCGGACCGGAGAGATCGTGCTCCAGGTCAGCAAAGAGCGCGCCGGGGACGTGGCTCTCGGCGTAGCTGCGCTGGCCATAGGCGGGGTCTTCGAGTGCGAAACGGCAGTCGAGGACGACCAGGCCGGGTTCATGCAGGCGGGCGTTGAGCTGTTCAGGGCTGATGAGTTGCGCGAGCGACATGGTGTGTTCCTTGTCGGGAAGTTGACCGTAACCAACATCATAGGGAGGTGCGCAGCGTAAGTCGCGTTGCTGCGCATGCTCTTACCCGCGGGATTGCTCAGTCGCGCGCTGCACGCAGGCGCTGAAAACCGGCTTCGAGGTCGGCAATGAGGTCGTCGGGATGTTCCAGGCCGACGTGCAGTCGCACTAGTGGGCCTTCTGCATTCCAGGTGGTGGCGGTGCGATGCGAACTCGGTCGGGTGAGCAGGATCAGGCTTTCGAAGCCGCCCCAGCTGAAGCCCATGCCGAACAATTGCATGTCATTCAGCATGGCGCGAATGGCGGATTCGGTGATGGGTTTGAACACCACACCGAACAGGCCACAAGCGCCGGTGAAGTCGCGCTTCCAGATGTCGTGGCCCGGAGCGCCAGGTAGCGCTGGGTAAAGCAGACGCTCCACCTCCGGCTGAGCGGATAGCCACTCGGCCACGGCATGGGCGTTGCGCTGGTGGCGTTCCAGGCGCGTCGACAGGGTGCGCAGGCCGCGAAGTGCCAGGTAGGCGTCATCGGCGCTGACCGAAAGGCCCAGTTGCTTGTAGAAGCCACGGATACGCGGGTAGAGCGCCTCGGTGGTCATGATCACGCCCATCAACACGTCGGAATGGCCGACGATGTACTTGGTGGCCGCGTGGATCGAAATGTCGACGCCGTGCTTGAAGGATGGGAAATGCGCGGGAGTGCCCCAGGTGTTGTCGAGCATGACCAGTGCTCCACGAGCGTGAGCCGCGTCAGCAATAGCCGGTATATCCTGAACCTCGAAGGTCAAGGAGCCGGGAGATTCGACGAAGACCACGCGGGTATTGGGTCGGATCAGGTCGGCGATGCCGGCGCCGATCAGCGGGTCGTAGTAGGTGGTTTCTATGCCGAAGCGCTTCAGGGTTTCGTCGCAGAAGGCTCGCGTCGGGTCATAGACCGAATCGGTCATCAGTAGGTGGTCGCCTGGTTGCAGCGTTGCCAGCAGGGCGGTGGTCAGCGCGCTCAGGCCGCTGGGCGTGAGCATGGCGCCATAGGCGCCCTCCAGCTGGCAGAGCGCCTGCTCCAGTGAGCGGGTTGTGGGGTTGCCGTGACGGCCGTAGGTATTGAGCGTGCCGTGTTGTGCGTGCAGCGTTTCGACGGTGGGGAACAGCAGCGTGGAGGCACGGTAGACCGGGGTGTTGACGGTGCCGCCGATCTGGCCCCGCTCGCGGCCCTCATGGGCCAGCAGCGTTTCAATATGAAGTTTCCGGTCGTCCACTTGGGTGTTCCTCATGCCTGCAAAGTCTTGATTCGAGCGCTTTGTGGCGGGTTGTACGCAGGCGCTCTGATAGGGCAAACCTTACGCAAGTATCGTGAGAAAAAGTTTGCGTTCATAGCAGGAGTAAGGCGAGCCAATAGAAAAATATCCTACGGGACTGATATCTAGAGGAAATATTTTCCTGCACGCCTGTCTTGCACTGATCGAATAGCCTGATCGGCGATGGAGGGGCGTCATGCAGCGTCGTCAGCTCTGGCTCAGGTGACCCATCGGCAGGGCCGTGGTGTGCTTGATCACTTCCATGGAGAAGCCGGCGCTGACATCCGACAGGTCCGCGACGCGAATCAGCCGTTTGTAGACAGCGTCGTAGCCCTTGATGTCGGGGACGACGATCTTCAGCAGATAGTCGATGTCGCCGCTCATGCGGTAGATCTCGACGATCTCGGGTATCGCGCGCGTGCCCTCGACGAACTGCCGGGTCCAGTCATCGCTGTGGCGGCTGGTGCGAATGGTGACGAAGACTGTGACGCCCAGTTGCAGCTGTTCGGGGTCGCAGAGCACCACCTGCTTATGGATAACGCCTGTTTCGCGCAGCCGCTGCAGGCGACGCCAGCACGGTGTGGGGGAAAGGTTCACGGCCTCCGCGAGGTCGGCGAGGGAGATCGATGCGTCCTGCTGCAGGAGGCTCAGTATCTGCAGGTCTTTCTTGTCCATGGCGCGGGTCCGTGCTGGTCGCTGCGGGCGGGGCTAATCGATGATTCCCGACATCATAAGGACCGGCGCGATCGAAGTCGCGTGGACCTGTAAGACCTCTAGGAGCGGGCCTGCTCGCGAATACGCTAGCGCAGGGCTCTTTGCGAGCAGGCCCGCTCCTACGATAGGTCTCAATGAATCTTCAGCCGCCCGATCCGGTCGTTGTCCAGGCTGCCCATATAGAGGTAATCGCCCACGGGTTTGGCTGAGGTGATCATGCGTAGGTGGCTGCCGCTGGCGTCGTGGAGGCTCTGGGTGATCTGCCCGTTCTCATCGATGGCCAGCACCAGGCCGTAGGTAACCGGCTTGGGCCAGAACATGCGCGGAAGCTTGGCGAGCTGGGCTTTCAGCCACGGCTGGGTGTGCAGGAAGTCGGCGTCGGCCTTGCGTGGCGAGGGCAGGGCGACCCAGAAGGTGCCCTGGCGGTCACCCTGCAGGTTGTCCGGAAGGCCCGGCAGGTTGTCGATGAACACGTCCTGGGTGCCCGCCTTCTCGCCGCTCAGCCAAAAGCGGGTGATTCGGTAGCGGTAGGTCTCGTTGACCAGTACGAAGTCTTCCTTGGCCGACAGCGCCACACCGTTGGCAAAGTAGAGGTTCTTGAGCAGGACTTCGGTCTTGCCAGTCGCCGGATCGAAGCGCAGCAGGCGGCCGTGCGGCCGGGCTTCGAGTAGGTCGAGCAGGTAGTCCGGCTGCTGGAACTTGCTGGAGGCGTCGGTGAAGTAGATGCGACCGTCGCGGGCGATATCCAGGTCATTGGTGAAGCGGAATGGCACGCCGTCGGCTTCGGTGGCCAGGACCTGGGTTTTCCCGCTCTGGGCAAGGCGCAGGAGGCCTTTGTATGCATCTGCAACGATCAGGTTGCCTGCGGCATCGAAGTCCATGCCCAGCGGGCGTCCGCCGGTTTCGACGAAGGTTTCCGGAGTGCCGTCGGCGGTGATGCGCACGATCCGCCCGTCGTGCAGGCTGGCATAGGTGCGGCCCTGGGCGTCGACGGCGGTATCTTCCGGTCCGTGGATCTGCCCCTTGGCCAGTAGGTCGGCCTTCATCAAGGTGTCGTTGGGCTCTAGAGGGCCGGTCATCAGTGGCGCTTGAGGTGCCTGCCAGGCCAGCGGGTCGATGGGGCTGGGGGTGACGGCGAGGTAGATCGCCAGGGCGGCGGCGAGGAGGCCGATCAGGCCCAGAAGCTTCTTCATGGCATTCCCTTTAATGGATCTTGTCGGACAAGGCGCGCGCAGGATAGGGAGCGCAAGAAAATGCGGCAAGCCGCGAATGCTCAGCAATTGCCAGGGTCGATATATACTGCGCGCCATTGATTCAAGGAGAGCCCTGTGGCTATCGACATTACCTGGATACGCGACGACGCTGAGCTGGCGAGCTATTGCGCCGAGTGGCAGCGCCTGCCTTTCGTGGCCCTGGACACCGAGTTCATGCGGGTCGACACCTTCTACCCGAAGGCCGGTCTGATCCAGGTCGGAGACGGCAAGCGGGCCTACCTGATCGACCCTCTGCTGATCGGCGACTGGGCGCCTTTTGCCGCGCTGCTGGAAAACAGCGCCGTGCTCAAGGTACTGCATGCCTGCAGTGAAGACCTGGAGGTCTTCCTGCGCCTGACGGGGGCCTTGCCGCAACCCTTGCTGGATACCCAGCTGGCCGCGGGCTACCTCGGCATCGGCTATTCGATGGGCTACTCGCGCCTGGTGCAGAGTGTCCTGGGCATCGACTTGCCGAAGGACGAAACCCGTTCCGACTGGCTGCAGCGTCCGCTGACCGAGATGCAAGTGCGCTATGCCGCCGAAGACGCCCAGCATCTGGCGGAGCTCTATGCAGCCCTGGCGCCGCGCCTCGTAGAGCCGAAACTGTCGTGGATTCTGGAGGATGGCGCCGAGCTGATCGCCAACCTGCGCCGAGAAGTAGTGCCCGAGGAGCTGTATCGCGAAGCGAAGCTCGCCTGGAAACTGTCCCGCGCCCAGCTCGCCGTGCTCCGCGAACTCTGCGCCTGGCGTGAGATCGAGGCTCGCCTGCGTGATATGCCACGCAACCGCATACTGCGTGAACACTCGTTATGGCCCCTTGCGCGGTTCCAACCGGACAACCTGGTGGCCTTGGCACGCATCGACGATATGCACCCGCGGACAGTGCGCCAGGACGGCAATACGTTGCTTAAATTGATCCGAGAGGCTGCCGAAACGCCACCGGCCGACTGGCCGGAGGCCATTCCTGAGCCATTGCCGCCAGAGGCGTCGGGCTTGCTGAAGACACTGCGTGCGGTCGGCCAGGCCGAGGCTGAGCGGCTGGGCATGGCACCTGAGCTGATGCTGCGCAAGAAACATCTCGAGGCCTTGCTCAAGACGGGTTTCCCCAACGGACCCTATCAGTTGCCCGATGCCCTGAAGGGCTGGCGCCGTGAGCTGATGGGGCAGGCGTTGCTGGATACGCTGGCTGCTTCAAACCAATGATTGACTTCGCCGTGCCAAATGGCACGGTATGCCCCGCGAGCCTGAACATGAAACGAATCTGCTCCATCTATAAAAGTCCGCGCAAGAACGAGATGTACCTCTACGTCGACAGGAGCGAAGCCCTGACCCGGGTGCCTGAAGCGCTGCTGACCGCTTTCGGTGCTCCCGTGCATGCCTTCGACCTGGTGCTTACGCCCGAGCGCAATCTGGCCCGCGAGGATATTGCCAAGGTGCTGGAGAATATCGAGAAGCAGGGCTTCCACCTGCAGATGCCGCCGGGTGAGGAGGAGTACATCGAGCACCTGCCGGAAGAACTGCTGCGGATGAACGACCCAATCTGATGAATGTCCTGATCGCCGAAGACGACTTTGCGCTCTACGCCGACCTGTTACGGGCAGCGGAGCCCGGCTTGCAGCTACATGCGGGGCGCGAGGTCGAGCACCTGCTCGCTATTGCCGGGCAATGCCCGGTCTGGCTGGGGGAGCCGGACTTGCTTGCCCAACTGCTGCGCAACGGCTGCAAGCCTGACTGGGCCCAGTCGACTTGGGCCGGCATCACCCCACTGCTGGCTGCCGACCTCCCGCACGACTACCGGCTGAGCCGGGCTGTGGGCATTTTCGGTCAGGTGATGGCGGAATATGTGCTTGGTTACATCCTCGCCCATGAGCGGCAATTGCTGTCACGGGTTGCCAGCCAGGGTGAGAAGCGTTGGGACAACCGCCTGCCCAGCAGCCTGGAGGGCAAGCGAGTTCTGATTGTCGGCAGCGGTGACATCGGCCAGAGCGTGGCGGGTTTTCTCGCACCGTTCGGGGTCGAGCTACATGGCATCGCCCGCGAACCGCGTCCGCTGGAGCCTTTCGAGCAGGTCCACAGCTTGGACGCCCTTGTCGAGCAGGCTGGCTGGGCGGATTACCTGGTCAACCTGTTACCGGACACGCCGGCAACCCGCGATGTCTATGACGCCGGACTATTTGCCCGGATGAGTCCGAGCGCACTGTTCATCAATGCAGGCCGCGGTGTCGCGGTAGTGGATGCCGACCTGGTGGCGGCTCTGGAGGCAGGACAACTGGCCGGCGCGGTAATAGACGTATGCCGCGAAGAGCCCTTGCCCACCTGGCATCCCTTCTGGACCGCGCCCAACCTGCTGCTGACCGGCCATAGCTCGGCGCCCACCTTGCCCAGCGCCATGGCACGGTTGTTCATCGATAACCTGCGTCGGTTCCATGCCGCTGAGCCCCTGCGGGGCACGGTGGATTTCAAGCGTGGTTATTGAACGGCAGACTCCGTCGTAGGAGGGAGCCTGCTGGCGAAGCCCGCATCCACGGCATTCGCCAGCAAGCTGGCTCCTGCAGGGTAGTTCCAGCTCCGTGATGGAGTTGTCCGATCATCCGTAACCAACGGTCAGCTATGCTTGGCCCGTACCCTCAGCACGACTAGACTACGCGCCCCTTTATCGTTGTCCTCATGCCATGGCCGCCAAAGTAGAACCCTTCTGGAAGCGCAAGACCCTCGACCAGCTCGATCAGGAGGAGTGGGAATCCCTCTGCGATGGCTGCGGCCTCTGCTGCCTGCAGAAGCTTGAGGATGAGGACGATGGCAGCGTTTATTACACGCGCGTCGCCTGCAAGCTGCTCGACCTCAATACCTGCCGCTGCACCAACTACGCCAACCGCCGCCAGTTCGTCGCCGATTGCATCCAGCTGACGCCAGCCCAGGCCGATGAGTTCCGCTGGCTGCCGCCTACCTGCGGTTACCGCCTCGTGGCCGAGGGCAAAGACCTGCCGCCATGGCATCCACTGGTCTGCAATGACCCGGAAGCGGTGCACAAGGCGGGCATCTCTCAGTCTGGACGCATGCTGAGCGAAAACAGCGTCGCGGAAGACGATTGGGAGGATTACCTGATTTTTCGCGCGGGTTGATTCCGCCCAGGGATCAAACCGCCGCCAACCGAGTCTCAGGGATTGACCGTCATGTCCTTAAGGAAACCTTCCTCGATGTTCGCCCCTCGCCAGTTGCTGCTATCCACTGCCTTGCTGACTCTGAGTGCGCCACTACTGGCGGCCAAGCGGGTCGATCTCGACTATCAGGTTCGTTTTTTGCCGGAGAGCGACCAGGCCGAAGTCAGCCTGACCCTGGAGCAAGGGGAAGCGGTGCGTCACCTCCGCTTCGACCTTGGCGACAAGGGCTATTACAGCGACTTCAAGGCTACCGGGAGTTGGCAGCAAGAAGACCCAGGCCACGGCACCTGGACGCCCGCTGCCGGCAAGGCCAGCCTGAGTTACCGGGTGCGAATCAGCCACCCGCGCGAAGACGGTCGCTTCGACGCCCGTATGACGCCTGATTGGGCCCTGCTGCGCGGCGATGACCTGGTGCCCAGTGCCCGGTTGGACCTGGTCGAGGGCAACGAGTTGGTCTCCCGCATGACCGTCGAGCTGCCCAAGGATTGGAAAGCGGTCGAAACCGGATGGCCGCGGATAGGAAAGAACCGCTTTCGCATTGATAACCCCGAGCGACTCTTCGATCGCCCCACTGGCTGGATTCTGGCCGGCAAGCTTGGCAGCCGGCGCGCCACCCTGGGCAATACCGACATCACAGTCAGCGCGCCGGTCGGTGAGGGGATGCGCCGTATGGACATCCTGACGCTGCTGACCTTCGTCTGGCCCCATGCACAGGAGATTTTCCCGCGTGAGCCGGGCAAGTTGCTCATCGTCGGCGCCAACGACCCTATGTGGAGAGGCGGGCTGTCTGCACCTAATTCCTTCTTCATGCATTCGGCGCGGCCGCTGGTGAGCGAGAACGGCACCAGCTCACTGCTGCATGAGCTGGTCCATGTGTTCAGCCGTATCCGGGATACAGACCGCAGCGACTGGATCAGCGAAGGCATCGCTGAGTACTACGCCATCGAGTTGATGCGCCGCGCCGGTGGCCTCAGCGATGATCGCTATGCGCTGATCCGCAAGCAGTTGGGGCAGTGGAGCCGCAAGGTCGAGTCCCTGCGCGATGAGCATGCCAGCGGGCCGCTCACTGCACGTGCGGTGCTGCTGTTGCAGGACCTGGACAAGGAAATTCGCCTGAAGACCGATGGCAAACATTCGGTGGACGATGTCACCCGCGGCCTGATGCGCCTGGACAAGGCCAGCACCAAGGATTTCATCCAGATCAGCGAGAACCTGATCGGTGGCAGCTCCGAAGTGCTGGGAACCAAGCTGCTGCGGTAAACCGCGCGATACCTGGTCGTACGACTCCTCGTAGGAGCGAGCTTGCTCGCGAAGGCAACCAGCCGCGCCCGTTTGCGAGCAAGTTCGCTCCAACAAAGGCTACCTGGATCTGCTGTGTCATTACCGGTTCAGCAACTCCAGCAAGGCCGCGGCCGCAGGTTCGGATGAGGCAGGGTTCTGACCGGTCACCAGGTTGCCGTCAGCCACCACGTGCGGCTGCCAGTCTGCAACCTTGGAATAGTGGCCGCCCTGGGCCTTGAGCTCGTCCTCGAGCAGGAAGGGCACCACCTCTGCCAGCCCCACTGCGATTTCCTCCGAGTTCGCAAATCCGGTCACGGCGTTGCCCTGCACCAGCGGCGCGCCGTCCGGGGCCTTGGCGTTGAGCAGGACGGCCGGGGCATGACACACAGCGCCTACAGGTTTGCCCGCGGCGTAGAGCGATTCGATCATCACGATGGAGTGGGGGTCGTCGACCAGGTCCCAGAGCGGGCCATGGCCGCCGGGATAGAACACGGCGTCGAAATCGGACGGCACCAGTGTGTCGAGCCTCAAGGTATTGGCCAGCACTCGACGGGCTTCGTCATCCTCGTTGAAGCGCTGCGTGGCCGCGGTCTGCGCGGCCGGGTCATCGCTTTTCGGATCCAGCGGCGGCTTGCCGCCTCGAGGCGAGGCGAGCACCACCTCGGCGCCGGCATCGCGGAACGCAAAGTAGGGGGCGGCGAATTCCTCTAGCCAGAAACCGGTCTTGTGGCCGGTGTCGCCCAGGCGGTCGTGGGAGGTCAGTACCATCAGGATCTTCATTGTGATCTCCTTGCGGATCCGTTTGCAGGCCGTTGGAAAACTGCCTGCGTTGGCAATGCTGCGTTAAAACCGGTCCGGGACGCGGCGTCTCAAAGGTTCATGTACAGCACGCAAACTCCGCTTTTTCGGCCGTTTCTGCCTTGTCTTGCCTGCCTCGCCTGCGTTCTTCAACGGTCTATTACCGAATGGCCAGTTGCCAGGCTATTCCTTGCTCTTCAACAGGTCGCCGATGGCGGCGAAAGCCTTGTAGGTGGTGCGCGGGGCCGGGCGGGCACCGGGTTGTTCTTCACTGTGCCATTGCTGATCGGTGTAGCGGGAGTGCTCGTTGTCATGGCAGTAAAGGCAGAGCAGCTCCCAGTTGGAACCGTCGGGTGGATTGTTGTCATGGTTGTGGTCGCGATGGTGGACGGTGAGTTCACTCAAGCGCTTGCCGCTGAATTCGCGACCGCAACGGCCACAAACCCAGGGGTAGAGCTTCAGCGCCTGCTCGCGGTAACTGTGCTCACGACGCTTGCGCTCTTCTTCGAGCAGCCTGTCCAGCTTGCTCGGAGAGGATGTCGGCTTATCGCTGCCCATTCACTGTGCTCCAACGACCGGGGCCTGAAGAAAGTCTAGACCCCGCTCGGCAGATCGCAGGCTACCCGTCGCTTGGCCGCTAAGAATCTGGATGGCGGGCCTAGACTGAACAAAAGTTCAACGCTCGGGAGTCGGCTTGTGATCAAGCAATCCATTCGTTGTGCGCTGGCGTTCGTGGCGCTGTTGGTGGGCGTCGCTCAGGCGCAGCAGCCAGTGTCGGTGCCGGGGGCGAGGCCCGGCAGCGCAACGCCTCAGCCGTTCCCGAAGGTGACACCGCGCACCGTGACGACGCCGGCCCCCCAACGTGGCAATCCCCCCATGCTCAAGAACGACTCCCAGAGCCTGCGTCGGTTGAACGATTCCCTGGAGCAGCGGGACGGCTCGATCCCGCTGCTGGAGGAGCGCCAGGAGCGCAATGGCAAAGGGCTGGGGACCTCCACCGGCAACCCCTGATCAGCGTTGCGGCAGGCCCAGTACCTTGATCAGGAAGGCGTATTCCAGGGCCACATCGCGCAGTGCCTGGTAGCGGCCGCTCATGCCGCCATGGCCGGCGCCGAGGTCGGTCTTGAGCAGCAGTGGATGATCGTCGGTCCGAGTCGCGCGCAGCTTGGCCACCCATTTGGCAGCTTCCCAGTACTGCACCCGGCTGTCGTTGTAGCCGGCCACCACCAGCAGGGCCGGATAGGCTTGGGCACGTACGTTCTCATAGGGGGCGTAAGCGCGAATCCGCTCGAAAACGTGCGGTTCGGCGGGGTCGCCCCATTCGTCATACTCGGTGACGGTCAAGGGCAGGTCGGGGTTCTGCATGGTGTTGAGGGTGTCGACGAAAGGCACTTCGGCGATGGCGGCAGCGAACAGCTCAGGGCGCTGGTTGAGCACCGCGCCGATGAGCAGGCCACCCGCGCTTCCACCGCTGACAGCCAACTGGGCAGCAGTGGTGTAGCCCTGGGCGATCAGATGCTCGGCACAGGCGATGAAGTCGCCGAATGTATTGGTCTTGTTCTCCAGCTTGCCCGCACGGTACCAGGCCTCGCCCAACTCACCGCCGCCGCGGACGTGCGCGATGGCGAAGACGAAACCGCGCTCCAGCAGGCTCAGGCGGGCGTGGGAGAACCAGGGGTCGAGGCTCTCACCGTAGGCACCGTAGCCATAGAGGTAAAGCGGCGCAGGCGTGCCCAGCACTTCGCGCCGAGCGACCAGGCTGATGGGGATGCGCGTGCCATCGACTGCGGTCGCCCAGAGGCGCTGGCTGACGTAGGCGTCGGCATCGAAGGGACCTTCGACCGGAGTTTCCTTGAGCACCAGCTGAGCGCCGCCAGCCAGTTCCAGCTGACGCACTTGCGCCGGACGATTGAGCGCCTCGTAGCGCAGGCGGATCACCGGGCTGTCGAACTCCAGGCTGTCCTGGACGTAAAGGCTGTAGGCAGCATCCGGCAGCTGGACAGGGTAGGCGGATGCGCCTTCGGGGTGCACTTCGATGATCGGCAGGCCGCCTTCGCGCAGGCTTAGAACGAAGGCGCCGACGTTGAGGCTGACGCCTTCAAGCATCCGCGCCTCGTTGTGGGCGATCTGCTCTTGCCAATGCTCGCGGGTCGGTGTGGCTTCGGCGGCCCGGTACAGGGCGAAGTTGATACCGGTCTGGTTGCTGCGGATGAACCAGTGCCAGTCGCCTGCCAGCTTGCCGTGGTCAACGTAATACTCGTGGCCTTCCTCCCGTGGCGCCAGGCAGCGGAATTCAGCCTCCGGCGTGTCGGCATCCAGCACCCACGCCTCGCTAGTGGTCTTGCTGTTCAGCAGCAGGATCAACTGACGCTCGGAGCTCGCGCGGTAGCAGCTCAGGAAGAATCGACCGTCGCGCTCCTCGAAGATTGCATCGGCGGTTGCGCTGCCCAGGCGATGGCGATGCAGGCGATGGGGTCGGTGGGTCTCGTCCAGCTCGCCGAAGAACAGGGTCTGGCTGTCGTTGGCCCAGGTCATGCTACCGTCGCAGTGCTCGAAGGGCAGGGCATGGATTTCGCCGCTGCCCAGCTCCTTGACGAACAGTTGATACACCTCATCGCCACTGGTATCCAGGCTGTATGCCAAGCGGGCGTGGTCCGGACTGATGCTGAAGGCACCGATCGAGAGGAAGCCACCGGCCGCCAGCTCATTGGGGTCCAGCAACAGCTGCTCTGCGCCGACGTCGATTGTCAGGCTGCCGTCTGCAGGGCGCGGGCAGCGGTAATGGCGTGGGTATTCGTCGCCGGCGGTGGTGCGCTGGTAGTAGAGCCAGGGGCCCCATGGCACGGGCAGCGACAGGTCGGTTTCGCGGATGCGGCCCTTGATCTCCTGAAACAGGTTTTCGCGCAGCTCCGCCTGCCCGGCCAGTTCGGACTCCATCCATGCGTTCTCTGCTTCCAGGTAGGCAAGTACCTCCGGGGCGTCACGTTGTTCCAACCAGCGGTAGGGGTCGTCACCGGGTTCGATACGGGCAATGGGGGCTTCGGGCATGTGTACTCTCGAGGGCAGGGAGGTTCCGGACGTCGGCGGGGGCGCCGGAGCCAGGAAAAGCCGTTATCATAAGCGCCCTTTTGCCAGCCATGCCACGGACGCCAATGACTGAAAACGACTATCTCCTCGCCTGGGCCGCCTACGGACTCGCCGCACTCGGCTGCCTGTTGGTCTGGTTCCGCCTGACCGGCTGGATGTGGCGTTGGTTGCGTGAGCCCCTGCGGCTGCTGGTGGCGGTGCTGTTGCTGACGCCTACGATCGTCGACCCGGCGAAGGATCTCTTCGCCCCGGCCATCGCCATCACAGCCCTGGATCTGATCTTCAAGGTCGGCAACAACGCCTGGAAGGCCGCGCTGGACTTGACCATGTACAGCATCATCGGCCTAACCCTTTACCTGGTGTTCGCCAGCCTGCGCTGGCCGATCGAGCGAAAGCTCCACGCCCGCCGTGCTGAGCGCCAGGCAGCTGATCAGGCCGACGGTGAGCCCACGCTGCGTGAAATGATGCAGGAGCGTGACCACGCGCCCGGCGTGGATACCCGCATCGACGAGAACGGCGATCGTCGTTTGCGCATCGAGCCGAGGCTTTGACACAGCGGGCGCTATTGCGCCCGCTTCCTTACGCGTTCAGCATGAGCCATCCAACAAAAGGAACGCCCATGGACTGCGTGTTCTGCGCCATCGCCGCCGGCAGACTGCCGACTCACCTGCTGTATGAAGACGAGCACTTCCTGGTGCTTCTCGACATCTACCCACTTCGCCCGGCCCATGTGCTCATCGTGGCGCGCGAGCATGCTCCCCGCCTATCAGACCTTTCCGTCGATACCCGCGAACGCCTGCTGGCCTGCGCCGACAAGATCGGTAAGGCGCTGCAATGGGCCGGCTATGGCAGGCACGGCATCAACCTGCTGATCAACGACGGCCCGGCCGCCAACCAGCATGTGCCCCATCTGCACCTGCACCTGATCCCGCGGGAGCGAGGCGACCTCGTCGGCCTGCTCTGGCGGGCTTTCACGCGTTTCCTGCCGTTTGGTCGGGACAGGCTGCAAGCACGGCTGGAGCGTGAAGCCGAACAACTGAAGAATGCCTTGAAGCTAGAGTCCTGAACCATGTGCGAATTGCTTGGCATGAGCGCCAATGTCCCCACCGATATCGTCTTCAGCTTCACCGGCCTGATGCAGCGCGGAGGTGGCACCGGGCCGCATCGTGACGGTTGGGGGATCGGCTTCTATGAAGGCCGCGGGCTGCGGCTGTTCCAGGACCCGGCCGCCAGCGTCGAATCTGAGGTGGCGCGGCTCGTGCAGCGCTATCCGATCAAGAGCGAAACGGTGATCGGCCACATCCGCCAGGCCAACGTCGGCAAGGTCTGCCTGTCCAACACCCATCCCTTCGTCCGGGAGCTCTGGGGGCGCAACTGGTGTTTTGCGCATAACGGCCAACTGGAGGGCTTCGAGCCGCCCCAGGGGTTCTACTGGCCGGTGGGCGATACCGATAGTGAGGCCGCTTTCTGCAACCTGTTGAATCGGGTCCGGGGCGCCTTTCCGGGGCCGGTGATGGCGGAGATCCTGCTGCCTGTATTGGTCCAGGTCTGCTTCGAACTCCGTCAGAAGGGCGTATTCAATTGCCTGCTCAGCGACGGCGACTGGCTGTTTAGTTTCTGCTCGACCAAGCTCGCTCATATCACCCGCCGTGCGCCTTTCGGTCCCGCACGGCTCAAGGATGCCGACCTGACCGTCGACTTCCAGGCCGAGACCACGCCGAACGATGTGGTGACCGTCATCGCCACCGAGCCTCTGACTGACAACGAAACCTGGTCGCTCTACCAGCCGGGCGAGTGGATCCTCTGGCGCCGTGGCGAAATCGTTGCCCAGGGTCAAACCTGAGTCCCGAGGAGGACAGGGAATGTTCAGAAGCTATTTGCGCCTCATCCTGTTCACCTTCGGCCTGCTGGTCGGGGTGCAGGTGCCCGGTTTCATCGACGATTACGCCAAGCGTGTCGAGGCCCATCGCTTGGAGGCGGAGCAGGGCCTGAAGGGCTTTCGCGCAACGGCCAAGCGCTTCTTCAAGGGTGACCTGGATGCGCTGGTAGCCCATTATCGGGTCAGCGACGACCCGGTGATGCGTAACGATGCCCAGAGCGTGTCCAGCCTCGTCAGCCGAGCCCAGCTGCTGGAGCGGGAGTGGCGGGCCATGCAGGGCCCCTGGTATCTGCGCGCCTGGCATGTTGTGCTCGGCGCCGACCCCGAACTGCGCAAGGAAACCCTGGCTGCTTACAACTATCAGGTGCTGCTGGCGCCCGGGGCCATTGCCTGGGGCCTTGGCGCCGGGCTATTGCTGGCCTGGCTGGTCGAAAGTCAATTTGTGCTGCTGGGGTGGGCCATCAGCGGCGGGCGTAGCCGCAAAGTGCAGGAACGGCATTGGCGCTGAGCCGGGCGATTGTGGGCAATGTCCTATCGGAGCCAATGAATTGGCTCTGCCCCAGTCAAGTGTTGCTACTGGCTGCATTCAGGGTAGGAGCGAGCCTGCCCGCGAACCGGACCTTTTCGCGAGTAAGCTCGCTCCTACTAGGCTCTTCGCTCGAGAGTCTATTTCTGGCGAAAGCTAGCGCTAACCTGCCAGAACGCGTCCAGCAGGGCCTGTTTTCAAACCGCCAGGCAGCTCACCCGTGGAAAAGGGTATCGCTGCGCTCAACCACATTCTACGGATGCTTCGATGTACTGATCGGCATCCGACACGAGTCTCTCCTCTCCCCGCGGGAAAGGCGCGGGGGTGAGGGAAGACTGGGCAACCTTCTCACCACGCGCCGAATCACGGATCACCTGACGAGGCAATTTCACTCGGTAAATTCGCGTTTGCCACCACCGGCTCTAGGCTAGATAAGGACAGCAGGACGGCCAGGAACGTCATACGGCACGCCATCGCAACCCGATTCGTTACATGACATGCCGCTTAACCGTATTTGTCTATCGCGGGCGAATATCCGAACAGGAGGCAAGCATGAGCAAGGCGCCGATTGTTAATCCGGCTGTGGCCATTCCTCGGCGGGTGTTCCTGCAGGGGAGTGCGGTGATGGTAGGAAGCGCACTTCTGGCTCGGCCCATACTGGCTGCCAAGCAACTCTGTCATCCCACGCAATCCGATATCATCGGTCCGTACTATCGGTTCGGGGCTCCCTTTCGCACCCAACTGGCAAGCCTCGGTGAACCCGGTGACAGGCTCGTCCTGACAGGTACGGTGTTCAGTTCTGACTGCGCTATGCCCCTCCCCGGAGCACTGATTGAAGTGTGGCAAGCGAATGCGGCTGGCTTATATGACACCAACAAGCCAGGCAATTTCACCGAGGCCAGAACCTTCAACTTGCGGGGAATGCTGTACACGAATGAAAAGGGGCAATACGAGATCGAGACGATTGTGCCTGGCCGATACCCGATCCCGCCCAATCTCCCGGGGCTCGAGAAATATGCGGGTATGACGCGCCCCGCGCACATCCACATGCGAGTCATGGAATCGCTGCATGTGCCGGTTACGACGCAGCTCTATTTCAAGGGCGACCCCTTCATTGCCGACGATCCCTGGGCGGGCCTGAAACCATCGCTGGTGATTGATTTGAAACAGGATGGCAAGGTGCGGCGTGGTGTTTTTGATGTCGTACTTGCGAGGGGATTTTAGTCGGCTCCTTTGGCGACCGGTTGCGGATGATGCGATTGCCCCTTCTGCACTTTGGCCCGGAGACGACTGAGCCCCCGTTGGTTGTTCAAGTTACTTTCCTGACGCCCATTTGTGGTCGGTTTGGCCAACGCACGTCGTAGGCACGATCGGCAGAGAGCGGAGACAGATGGACGAGTCTTGGCTGCGCGTGCCGCTGCAGGTACCTAAATGACGAACCAGCCAAGAACGGCTTTCCCCGTTCCTCTTTCTGACGTCTGGTATGCCCTCGACTAGACTTGCTGTTGCCAGGAAGGGGGATACGCTCTTGGTTAAATTGTCGTTTCCGAGCAGGGGACGAATGAGCCAGGCTGTCACTCCCCTCCGTAGGCCCTACCGCATCGAACATCAACACCTGACCAGTATCGTCTCTCGTTGACTGCAGTAGCCCGGGCTTTCGCCTTGGCATTGCCATCTGGGCCCGGCGGGAGCGCGATGTAAATCCGGTGTTCTCGACTGGTTCGAAGCGCTATCCGGTGAGGCGACGCAGGGCTGCCGGTGCAGGCTACGCTTAGGTGTCGAGGCTCAGTCTAGTGAGGAGGGGAGACGATGCGGATATTGCGATTGGGCATGCTGGCATTGGCAGCATGCTTGACCCTGGCGACGGCATCGGGAAATGCCCGTGCCGGCGAGGTGCCCATGATCACCGGCGAGCAATGGATGCAGTCGTCGGAGCAACTGAAGAAGGCCTATCTCATCGGCATCGCCAACGCCTACCAGGTGGAGGCGGCCTACTATGAGGCGAAGCCGCCGTCTGATGAGCAGAGCTTGATCCCGCGTTTCAGCAGAGGGCTGAAGGGTCACACGCTCGACAGTGTGCGCGAAGGGCTAAACCAGTGGTACGCCTCCAATCCCGACCGTGTGAAACGACCCGTCATCGAGACCATCTGGTTTGAGATGGTCTTGCCTGGCCTGCAGCAGAATAGGTAGCGGAGATGAACATGAAGCGGTTCCTATCAATTGCCGCAGCCCTCACTGCTGTGAGTGTGATTGGCTGCACTTCGATGACCCCCCAGCAGCAGGGGACGATGAGCGGCGCGGCCATCGGTGCTGCGGCCGGCGCCGGCATTGCTGCGATCGCCGGCGGCAGTGGATGGACCGGCGCGGCGATCGGTGCCGTCGCCGGCGGGGTTGCCGGCAACATCAAAGGCAGCAAACAGCAGAAATAGGTGTAGGGCACGGACCCGCCTGCATCGGCAAGCCCGTTCAACCGCGCATTGCCTCGTAAAGCAACGCCAGAACCCCTAAACAAACACGGGCCCCGCAGGGCCCGTTTTCATTTGGAGAGGAACTTCATCCCGTCTTCAAGTCCGCTCAGTGTTAGCGGGTACATCCGGTCTTCGATCAGCTCGCGGACGATGTTGGTGGAGGCGGTGTAGTTCCAGGTGTCCTTGGGGTAGGGGTTGATCCAGATGAGCTTCTTGTATTTCTCCATGAAGCGTTTCATCCAGACGTAACCCGGCTCCTCGTTCCAGTGCTCGACGCTGCCGCCAGCCTGGGTGATTTCGTAGGGTGCCATGGCGGCGTCCCCGACGAAGACCACTTTGTAGTCCGGGCCGTACTTGTGCAGTACGTCCAGGGTGGCGGTACGTTCCGAGGTACGGCGCAAGTTGTTCTTCCACATCGATTCGTAGATGAAGTTGTGGAAGTAGAAGTACTCCAGGTGCTTGAACTCGGTCTTGCAGGCCGAGAACAGCTCTTCGCAGACCTTCACGTGGGCATCCATCGAACCGCCGATGTCCAGCAGGAGCAGCAGCTTCACCGTGTTGCGCCGTTCGGGGCGCATCTGGATGTTGAGCAGGCCGGCATCCTTGGCGGTGTGGTCGATGGTGCCTTCGAGGTCGAGTTCTTCCGCAGCGCCTTCGCGGGCGAACTTGCGCAGGCGGCGCAGGGCGACCTTGATGTTGCGGGTACCGAGTTCCACCTGGTCGTCGAGGTTCTTGTATTCGCGCTGGTCCCAGACCTTGACTGCCTTGCCCTGGCGCTTGCCAGCGTCGCCCACGCGGATGCCTTCGGGGTTGAAGCCGCCGGAGCCGAAGGGGCTGGTCCCGTCGGTGCCGATCCACTTGTTGCCGCCGGCATGGCGCTCCTTCTGTTCCTCCAGGCGCTTCTTGAACTCCTCAATCAGTTTGTCGAGGCCGCCCAGGGTCTGGATCTGCGCCTTTTCCTCGTCGGTCAGCATGCGCTCGAACTCCTTGCGCAGCCATTCATCCGGGATCAGTGCCTGGAGATAATCGTCGAGCTTCTCCAGGCCTTTGAAGTAGGCGCTGAAGGCGCGGTCGAACTTGTCGAAATGGCGCTCGTCCTTGACCAGGACCGTGCGGGCGAGGAAGTAGAACTCGTCCATATCGGCGAACACCACGTTGTGTTTCAACGCGTTGATCAGGTCGAGCAGCTCGCGCACCGAGACCGGAACCTTGGCCGCGCGCATTTCGTTGAACAGGTTGAGCAGCATGGCTGCACCCTCATCTATTTATCTGTGTGAAGCGCTAGGAGCGTGGCTCCTGCGGCAGGCCGTCGGCGATGGCGTACCAGTCGGCCTTGGATTCCGGGTAGATATGCTTCTGCGGAATCTCGCCCAGCGGTGTGTCCAGGGTGCCCAAGGCCACGGAGAGCCATTCGGGATAAGGCTGTTCGCTAAACCATTGCAGTGTCGAGCCACAGTGCTTGCAAAAGGTGCGGGTCACCCCAGGCGAGGAGTGGAACTCGGCCACCGAATCCTGCCCCTGGGTGAAGCGGAAGTCCTTGCGGCGGACATTGCCGTAGGTGCCGAATGCCGCGCCGTGGGCCTTGCGGCACATGGAGCAATGGCAATGGGTGGCTGATCTGATCGGTGCGTCGATCTCGTATTTCACTGCACCGCATAGGCAGCTGCCGCTATGCATGGCTACACCCCCTCCAAATACGCTTGTCTCGTAGGAGCGAGCTTGCTCGCGAACATGGGCGGACGGCTTCGCGAGCAAGCTCGCTCCTACGGTGATGGATTGTTCAGCTTCAGCGGGAGGCGCGGCGGCTCATGAAGGCCAGGCGCTCGAGCAGCTGCACGTCCTGCTCGTTCTTCACCAGGGCGCCGGCCAGCGGCGGGATGGCCTTGGTCGGGTCGCGTTCACGCAGTACGGCTTCGCCAATGTTGTCGGCCATCAGCAGCTTGAGCCAGTCCACCAGCTCGGAGGTGGAGGGCTTTTTCTTCAGGCCTGGCACCTTGCGCACGTCGAAGAACACGTCCAGCGCTTCGGAAACCAGCTCGGCCTTGATACTCGGGTAGTGCACGTCGACGATCTTCTGCAGGGTCTCGCGATCCGGGAAGGCGATGTAGTGGAAGAAGCAGCGGCGCAGGAAGGCATCCGGCAGCTCCTTCTCGTTGTTCGAGGTGATGATGATGATCGGGCGCTGCTTGGCCTTGATGGTTTCGTTAGTCTCGTAGACGTAGAACTCCATCTTGTCGAGTTCCTGCAGCAAGTCGTTGGGAAACTCGATGTCGGCCTTGTCGATTTCGTCGATCAGCAGGATGACGCGCTCTTCAGCCTCGAAGGCCTCCCACAGCTTGCCTTTCTTGATGTAGTTGCGAACGTCGTGGACCTTGTCGGAATCGAGCTGGGAGTCGCGCAGGCGGCTCACGGCATCGTATTCGTACAGGCCCTGGTGTGCCTTGGTGGTGGACTTGATGTGCCAGGTGATCAGCTTGGCGCCGAAGGCCTCGGCCAGTTGCTCGGCCAGCATGGTCTTGCCAGTACCCGGTTCGCCCTTGACCAGCAGCGGGCGCTGCAGAGTGATGGCGGCGTTCACCGCGAGCTTCAGATCATCGGTGGCGACGTAGGACTGGGTGCCTTCGAACTTCATCAGGGAATCCTCGAACTCGGGCGCCTCGGCACGAAACCGGGCGGTTCAGTATTTGGGAAAAACCTGACTATAACTTGCGCGCCGGTCGACTGTGAACGCAGAACCTTCATTCAGTCACTGAATGGTGGGTCACCTCGCGACTGCAGGCACCAATACGCTGGACGCTCCCCTTGGCGCCGACATAGGCTTGGCGTTTTTCCGGCATGAGAAGGAATCCGCCATGAGCCGTATCTTCGCTGACAATTCACAATCCATCGGCAACACGCCTCTGGTCAGGATCAACCACCTGGGGCCCAAGGGCGTGAGTATCCTCGCCAAGACAGAGGGCCGTAACCCGGCCTATTCGGTGAAGTGCCGCATTGGCGCCAGCATGATCTGGGACGCTGAGGAGTCTGGCCGTCTGAAGCCGGGCATGACCATCGTTGAGCCCACCTCCGGCAACACCGGTATCGGTCTGGCGTTCGTCGCGGCTGCGCGCGGCTACAAGCTGGTGCTTACCATGCCCGCCTCGATGAGCCTGGAGCGTCGCAAAGTGCTCAAGGCGCTGGGCGCCGAGCTGGTGCTGACCGAGCCAGCCAAGGGCATGAAGGGTGCCATCGAGAAAGCCAATGAATTGGTGGCCGCCAATCCCGAACAGTTCCTGCTGCTGCAGCAGTTCGAGAACCCGGCCAACCCGGCGATCCACGAAAAGACTACCGGCCCGGAAATCTGGAATGACACTGATGGCTCCATCGATGTACTGGTCGCGGGGGTCGGTACCGGCGGCACCATTACGGGTGTCTCTCGCTATATCAAGAAGATCTGCGGGAAACCGATCCTGTCGGTGGCGGTGGAGCCGATCAGCTCGCCGGTGATCAGCCAGACCATGGCGGGTGAGGAGGTAAAGCCCAGCCCGCACAAGATCCAGGGGATCGGTGCCGGCTTCGTGCCGAAGAACCTCGATCTGTCCATCGTCGACCGGGTCGAGCAGGTCAACGATGACGAGTCCAAGGCCATGGCCCTTCGCCTGATGCGCGAAGAGGGCATTCTCAGCGGGATTTCGGGTGGCGCAGCCATGGCAGCTGCCGTACGCCTGGCTGAGGATGCATCGATGCAGGGCAAGACCATCGTGGTGATCCTGCCCGACTCGGGAGAGCGTTACCTGTCGAGCATGCTGTTCGACGGTCTGTTCGGCGAACAGGAACTGCAGCAGTAAGACCGAGACAGCCCCTCAGGCGTCGCTCGGCACCTGAGGGGTTGCACATCGCTGATCCCTTCGTCCCTAAACCGAGCGTGCAGTCTCCGCCGCTACCGGCGCCGGCTTGAGCACCAGCCACAACGCCAACGCAATCAACACACCACCTTGCAGGTGGGCCATCGACAGCGATTCGTCTAGCAGCAGCACGCCCCAGAACACGCCGAAGGGCGGAATCAGGAAGGTGACCGTCATGGTCTTGACCGGCCCGACATTGGCGATCAGGCGAAAGTAGAGGATGTAGGCGAACGAGGTGCAGACGAAACCCAGCGCTGCCAGCGACAGCCAGACCTTCATATCGAGCAGCGGTGTCAGTGGCATGGCTGGGGCGTTCCAGGCGAAAGCCGGCACCAGGCACAATGTGGCGCCGATCTGACAGCCGAGGGCCACCAGGCCGCTGTCCATGCCGCCGGCCTCGGTGATCCAGCGCTTGGTCATGAAGCCGGCGAAGCCGTAGCAGGTGGTGGCCAGCAGGCAGGCGGCAGCGCCCCATAGCAGATCCTGGTCAAACGCCACCGGACCCGTCCGGGTCAGCACGGCGACCCCGGCCAGCCCCATCAACACACCACCAGCCTTGGCGCCGGTCAGCTTCTCGCTGAAGAACAGCGCGCCGATCAGGACACCCATTAATGGCGTCGTTGCATTGAAGATCGCCGAATATCCAGCCGGCAGCACTTGCGCGGCCAGGGCGTACATGGCGGCAGGCACACCCGAGCTGACGATGCCGATCACCAGGGTCTTGCCCAGTTTGCCGCGAAAATCCCACTGGCTGCGGAGCACGGCGAGAATCACCAGTAGGCCGATACTGGAGAGCAGTACGCGTAGAAAGGCTGTCGGCAGGGCGCCGATATCCGGCACCAGCAGGCGAATGAACAGGAAACTGGCTCCCCAGATGGCTGCGAGGCTGAGCAGGCGGATGAGATCGGCGGGTTTCATGGGACGCTCCTTGCAGGGGGAGCGCGCACGATGACGCCGCCCGGCGGGCGGCGCAATCTACAACTTGCCTTCAAATTGGCGGCACAGTTTTCCGCTGTGATGCCCCGCGTGGCTCAAGGCGGCTGCTTCGTACCCCTTGGCGATCGAGATCGCCCTCACAGCCTACAAAGCAGCAGAGCCCTGGGAGCGGCCCGATCTCAGAAGCTCTTGCTCAGGCTCGCCACCCACTTGGTGCTGCAGACATCGTTGAAGCCGTGGTAGCTGGCGCACTCCGACTCGGAGAGGTTGGTTTCGATTTCAATTTGAGTGGGGGCGTGGTTATTGATCTATGTAGTACGCGCCCTGATCATGTTTCTTTCGAAATCGACGCTAGAGGGCCGTCTGGTTAGTCCAATAGCTTCTGTTTGATTTCGGCGAGCTTTGCCCGATGACCAAATATCCATGCTTTGGCGATGAGTTATCACTTGCACATACTGAATCCACCGGCCCATCCTGATTATTAGGAGTAGGCCCCGTATCTAGTGAGCGGCTTATATATACGTCCTCATCCTCCTCGGATAACGTATCAGCCATACCTACATAGCGGTCACCGGCGAAAACCAACTGACAGGAAAACAGCAAAACCACAAAAAATAACAAACTTCCCTAGTTGGGGTATTTACTTGAAAAATATTGTAAAATTCATTCAGTGGCCAAGCAATTTCTTGGTGGTATTTCGCTGTATTGGTTGGCTCAGCTCTAGCTAGCATTTCAACCGTTACAACATGCTTTTTATCAAAATTCACCGCCATTCCAAGATGGTGCAAGTGATAAGCTTTCCCGGTACTTGGCGAATATCCACTTCGCTGCCACATCTCCCCATCATGCCAATTTACTTATTCGCTCTTTCTCCGCCATCCAGTTCAGCATAGGTGCCGACGTGGTATGGCCCAGTACATCGTTCAGGGCGTCCCATTTGCTATTCCGGTAATACCACTCGCTCTCGTAGTAGATAATCAGTTGAGCAATGGATTGGGCGTGGGCTAGAAAACTGCTCGCGGTAATCGATTTGTCAAACAATGGCTTCTGGGAAAGATCTAAGGAAGTCTTGAATTGTACAGCTCTACATAATATTCAAACTCAGATCTTGAAATTGTTTTTCGTTGGGGTGAGGCGGCTTTAGGGAAGGTGTTCTCAATATAGCCTGATTCTTTAATATAATCATATTCAGCCACGGTGTGGATATCATTCGAAATCAAGATGTATTTATAGTCGCAGCACCCACCCTTGCTGAATCCCATAATAGTGCGCCTGAGGTGCATGACCCTTGGGTTGTTTATTTCTTTAATCTCATTGCGTGATGAGATGAATGCCTTTTTTATTGGGTCGTATTCGTAGTTAATGTATGAGGAATTGGGAATTCCAGAGACGGCAAGTATTCTCATGTCAGGGTATCCATCAAAATTAAAGTCCTCAAACTCTAATTTTGGCAAGCCCTCTGCACTTGATATTGAGATTTTCTGACTCATCCCTTCAGTAAAAATTATTTCCACTTCGTCTGCTGCTACTGATATGGATCTTATGGTTTCTCGCAATGGTTTTGATGAAGGGGCCAGGTTAGCCTTGTGAGATGATGTACCGTCGCTCCATACTCCAGAGAACCAGCCATTGTTTTCATTCAAGATAAAGCTAACTCCCTCCGCCTCACTTAGCTCAAGCTTTTTTGTTCTATATTTTCCAGATAGGTTGATAGGATTTTCATATTTGTTGTAAATGTATCTGCCTTTCACTTGATTTTCGATAAACGTTAACTTCATACTTATCGGGTGGCGAGCAATAAATCCTCTATAGAATATGGTTTCGCTAATTTTTTGCTCGCTGGAACAGGCTAGGCTAGAGAGTAGGTATAGCAATATTGAGTAGGCTATTTTTGACTTCATTATTTAATTGCCAATATCTCTTTTGTTCTGGCGAGCATTGCGGCTCGCTCTCTCATGTGGTTTGGTTCAAGTTCTCTATTGGGATAGTAAGGGTTGGATTGTTGAGCCCATCCATTTACATAGACGGACACCCAGTAAAGATCATCTATATCGGCCGCCTCGTTTATCCTTGGTTTGATTTTTGACCAGAAATATCCAGAGGCTAAAGCTGATATTTCAGGAGAGTCAGATACTCTTTTTGCCATTTCTGTGCTGGACGTTATATCTGTCACCATATTCAAGGCTGCTAGGTAATTCTCGCATGCTTCGTAGTTAGATCTGCCTGTCAACTGAAGCAGCCCTCTGCCTTTAAAGCGCCTTCCATCTCCTGCTTGTGTATTTCCAAGGTCTTCTCGCCATTCGTAGGCTGAGCCCGAAGCGAGTTCTTCGGAGTATTTCAGTTCGGCAGTCTCATGAGCGACTTGGGCTAGAAAGTGAGAAATCCTAAGGTGGCTATTTATCTCAAAAATCGCCATGGCTTTATTTATTGGTAATAGATACTTATCTATAGTCTCTCCAGATGCTGATTTCATGATTAGAGATAGTTGTTCCCTGGTTACCAATAGTGATTCCTCTTGATGTGGCGCTAACTTCAGTCCAATTGGCTGTAGGTGATAAACCTTTCCGTTTTCAGGAAATATCCCCCGAGCCGCCACTTCCGCCCACCACGCCAATTTCCTTATTCGCTCTTTCTCCGCCATCCAGTTCAGTATCGGTGCCGAGGTGGTATGGCCCAGTACATCGTCCAGGGCATCCCATTTGCTATCCCGGTAAAG
>NZ_JAGTIS010000060.1 GCF_018704125.1 Metapseudomonas boanensis
TTCAACCGTTACCACTCGGAAACCGAGCTGATGCGCTACCTGCGCAAGCTGGCGGACAAGGATCTGGCGCTGGACCGCAGCATGATCCCGCTGGGTTCCTGCACCATGAAGCTCAACGCCGCCAGCGAGATGATCCCGATCACCTGGCCAGAGTTCGGCTCCCTGCACCCCTTCGCTCCCACCGAGCAGAGCGCCGGCTACCAGGAACTGACCACCGAGCTGGAGGTCATGCTGTGCAAGGCCACCGGCTATGACGCGGTCTCCCTGCAGCCCAACGCCGGTTCCCAGGGCGAGTACGCAGGCCTCCTGGCCATCCGCGCTTATCACCAGAGCCGTGGCGACGACCAGCGCGACATCTGCCTGATCCCAGCCTCCGCCCACGGCACCAACCCGGCTACTGCCAGGATGGCCGGCATGCGCGTGGTGGTGACCGCCTGTGACGCCCGCGGCAACGTGGACATCGCCGACCTCAAGGCCAAGGCCGAAGAGCACAAGGATCGCCTGGCCGCGCTGATGATCACCTACCCGTCGACCCACGGGGTGTTCGAGGAAGGCATCCGCGAAATCTGCGCGATCATCCACGACAACGGCGGCCAGGTGTACATCGACGGCGCCAACATGAACGCCATGGTCGGCCTCTGTGCCCCGGGCCAGTTCGGCGGCGACGTGTCGCACCTGAACCTGCACAAGACCTTCTGCATCCCCCACGGCGGCGGCGGCCCGGGCGTTGGCCCGATCGGCGTCAAATCCCACCTGGCGCC
>NZ_JAGTIS010000061.1 GCF_018704125.1 Metapseudomonas boanensis
GAGGGATGCCGGGAGCGAGACTGGGCTGGCCTTCACTCCCGGCCCCTCTCCCAATGGGAGAGGGGAGGTATCAGCATTCGATGATGTTCACGGCGAGGCCACCGCGGGCGGTTTCCTTGTATTTGCTCTTCATGTCGGCGCCGGTCTGGCGCATGGTGCGGATCACCTTGTCCAGCGAGATGAAGTGCTGGCCGTCGCCGCGCAGGGCCATGCGCGCGGCGTTGATCGCCTTCACCGAGCCCATGGCATTGCGTTCGATGCAGGGTACCTGCACCAGCCCGCCGACCGGGTCGCAGGTCAGGCCGAGGTTGTGCTCCATGCCGATCTCGGCAGCGTTTTCCACCTGCTGCGGAGTGCCGCCCATGACTTCGCAGAGCGCGCCGGCGGCCATCGAGCAGGCCACGCCGACTTCGCCCTGGCAACCGACTTCGGCGCCGGAAATCGAGGCGTTTTCCTTGTAGAGGATGCCAATGGCGGCGGCGGTGAGCAGGAAACGCTCGATACCATCGTCATTAGCGCCCGGGATGAAGCGGCTGTAGTAATGCAGCACCGCCGGCACGATGCCCGCCGCGCCGTTGGTGGGCGCGGTGACCACGCGGCCGCCGGTGGCGTTTTCCTCGTTCACCGCGAGGGCGTAGAGGTTGACCCAGTCGAGCACGCTGAGGCTGTCGCGCAGGTTGGC
>NZ_JAGTIS010000062.1 GCF_018704125.1 Metapseudomonas boanensis
GTTCGGAAGCATTGATCATTTCACCGCGGAACATCGCCTTGATCGCATCGCCAAGTTGCGCCTCTTCGGCCAGCTTCACCAACAAGGCCAGGGTTTCGGGGCCGATCAGGTTTTTCGAGAAGTCGAGGAAAAGGCCGCAGGCATTGAGGGAGAAACGGTCAAAACGCTGCGGGTCGTCAGCAAATGCATGACGCAGACTGAATTGCTGCATCTCATTGCGGTGGTTCGCCAGTGCTCGCCAATTTTCAAGGCGGGTCGCGTCGAGGGGAGACAGGTGGTGAGGTTGGGTATGCACGCTAGTGGAACCTCCAGGTAGAGAACCTGTGGGGGCGAATTCATTCGCTATGCAGGCCGCAGGCCTGCCATGAAAGTCCCTTGGGGGCACTGCATGCCCCTCAGCGAATGAATTCGCCCCCACAAAAAGCAAGCAGAGCCTCGGCCGGTATCACCCCAGCAGTTTCAGCGCCTCGGCCGAGGACGTTTCGACGCGCTGCCAATCGCCTTCGCGAATCCAGGTCTTGTCCATCATCCAGGTACCGCCGACGCACATCACATTGGGCAGCGCCATGTAATCACGCAGGTTGCCCGGGTTGACGCCGCCCGTGGGGCAGAAGCGGATGCCCGGGAAGGGGCCGCCGAAGGCCTTGAGGGCCTTGATGCCACCGCAAATCTCGGCAGGGA
>NZ_JAGTIS010000063.1 GCF_018704125.1 Metapseudomonas boanensis
GGCGGCCCAGCGCAACCTGATGCTCAACGCCGGCCAAGAGGCCGATATCAGCGTGGTCAAGCGCCTGTTCATCGGCGTGGGCGAGGGCGTCAGCCTGTTCGTGCGCAAGCTCGGCCTGAAGCTGATCACCAACCAAGGCGCGGTGCAGATCCAGGCGCAGAACGACCGCCTGGAACTACTCGCCCGCCATGGCCTGGACATCACCAGCACCGAGGACGAAATCCGCATCAGCGCGAAGCAGAAGATCACCCTCAACGCCGGGGGCAGCTACATCACCCTCGATCCGTACGGCATCGAGTCCGGCACCCAGGGCGAGCACCTGATCAAGGCGGTGCACTTCGACTACCAGGGCCCAGCAGCGCAAGCAGTGGTCATGCCGGCGTCACCGCAACTGACGGAACACCCGAAGCAGCACCAGCGAATGAGCGGCTACTCCGGCTGACGCTGAATAAGGAACTGCCTCGAAGAAGCTTGAGCCACCCAACGATCAAGGAACGGATTTCCATGCTCGCACTCATCATCGACACCTTTGATGCCCTGAAGGACGGATACCAGCGCTGGCGCGACGGCCCGCCAGCCCCTCGTCATCCCTCGCCGGTATCCACGGGGGCGCCAT
>NZ_JAGTIS010000064.1 GCF_018704125.1 Metapseudomonas boanensis
CCATGGCGTGGTGGAAAAGAACCTCCGCATCCGTGCCTACTACCCCCGCGATGCCGCCGCCTACCTCGATGGCGACCTCGACCAGACCCGGGGCGACCCGACCACCTACGGCGAGGCCTATCACTACGGTGAGCCCTACACCGAACTGGACGACCCCCACGCCCGGGACGAAGATCTGCAGAGCGAAAGCGGCTACTTCTACGCCCGCCTCGCCCACGAGCGCTACCTCAACGGCCAGACCCGCCTCGCGGGCCTCACCAGCAGCGCCGCCCTGGCACCGGGTCAGGTGCTCGAGGTCGACGGCGGCGCGCCGCAGGACTTCGCCCCCGGCGCCGTCATCACCCGCCTGGTCACCACCGCCGCCCGCGACCGCAGCTTCGAGGCCCGCTTCACCGCCATCCCCTACACCGAGCACCTCTGCTTCCGTCCGGCGCTGCTGGCCAAGCCCGTGATCGCCGGCACCATCCCGGCCCGGGTCACCAGCCCGCAGCCCGACGACCTCTACAGCCACATCGACCTGGAGGGCCGCTACAAGGTCAACTT
>NZ_JAGTIS010000065.1 GCF_018704125.1 Metapseudomonas boanensis
TCGTCTATCAAGCTTAACTCATTGAATCTCAAGGAGTTTTACTTGGCGACTGCGCCGGAAGAGGTGCGCATTATAGGGATCCAAAACGCGCCGTCAACACTATATTGAAACTTTTTTGTCATCCCGCTGAATCGCCCAGTACTAACCCGTCACGTCATACATCCCCGGTCCATCTATTGAACATCGAAGGAGGTAGATAGCACCCTGCGGTTCACACCGCAGCTAAAGGCAGAGACGACCAGTCAGATCGTCGAGCGCGGTTATTCAGCGCCGAAAACTACCGCACGACTCGGAGTTTCGCCCCATGGTTTCCGCAAATGGGTAAAGGCAGTTGCTCCTGGTAGGTTCGAAAGCAGACCTGTGAAATGGTCGAAGCCTAAGGAAACCCTGAATAAGACTTCCTATTTCTGGTGAAATACGCCGATCCCGTTGCCCGAGTTTTTCGATGAAGCAAATGACCTTCGCCGACGCCGAGTACGCCGGCAAACGCAAGCAGACCCGCAAGGAGCTGTTCCTGATC
>NZ_JAGTIS010000007.1 GCF_018704125.1 Metapseudomonas boanensis
TGGCCATCTCACGGCCACTGCTGAAGATCCCCGCCCATGGCAAAGCCTCGGTGGACATCCTCTACCAGGGTCAGGGGCTCCCTGTTGACCGGGAGTCTTACTTCTTGCTCAGTGTGCTGGAGGTCCCCAAACAAGCATCGGCAAAAAACGTCATCCAGATCGCCCTGAAACACAATCTGAAGTTGTTGTATCGCCCAAAGTTGCCCGGCACGCCGTTGGCGGCAGCGGAGTCGCTGCGCTGGACCCGCGCAAGCGCTGTCGGCCCGGCACAGCTGAAGGTCCGCAATGATTCACCCTACTACGTGACCCTGACCGAAATCGGCCTGCAAGACGAACAGGGCAACGCCTGCGGAACCCAGACAGAACACCTGATGGTCGCCCCGATCTCCACCTTCGACCTGTCCGTTGCCGATTGCATGAAGCCAGTGACCACGCTGACCTACGGCACCATCGACGACGGCAACGTTGCCCACCCGCACCGCGCCCACATCAGTACGCGCTGACATCTGCCGAGGCCGCTTCCAATGAGACTCAATTTATTTGCCATCGCCGCATTGTTTGCATGCTCGTACACCCCTGAAGGCCATGCAGACCAATACACCTGCACCACCACCCTAGGTCACAGTTCACACTATTACCTAGGTATCAATGAAACGGTCACCGTGCCGAACTCCGTTCCGGCTGGCACCATCTTCTGGCGTTCAGCTGAACAACACCTCGCTTACAAGTGCTGGCTTGGCCCCTCCGGGTTCACAACAAAATTCAAACTCAATCCAGACAGAATAATCTTTGGCCCCGACGTCGGCCTGGGCGTCACCATCGATGGCAAGGATCACCTCCTCTCCATTGGCCAAGAAGTGGATGGACACTATCTTCCCAGCCACCATGGCGTTGGAGGCCAGATTAATGCCAACGATTTCAGGTACTACACCCTGTCCTTGTATCTGGTGAAGAAATCGCCGGCCGGCCTGCCGGAAAAAAACACCACGGTCCCGCTCAGCAACCTCACTCTGTATCGGATCGGAAAACAAGGCGGCTCGTTGTACACCTCGCTTTCTGTGGAACTCAAAAACCTGGACACAAGCGTCATCCCTTGCCAATCCACGGTCAGCATCAGCCCTACGACGATCGATTTCGGTAACGTCAGCTCGTCCAACGCAACGGCGGGACAAGAAATCGCTCGAAGAACCTTTCGCATCGCCGAGCAGCGAACCTGCACCAGTCCGACCATTTATGGCCTCAATGGCATGCTGACGCCGACGAGCAATGCCACCCTGGCGGATAACCAGGGCACGTTGGTGCCAAACGACAATAGCTCGGTGGGCATTTCCATCTTCGATCAGGAAAGCCAGAACCCGATTCCTTTCAAGCGCCAGTTCACGATCACCCCGCGCGTGGATACCACCGGTAATGTCCGCGAATTCGAAGCCAGCCTGAAATGGCGCACCAGCACGCCCAAGCTGGGCGAATTCAACGCGGGTGCAGTGCTCGAAGTGTTTTACCGCTAACTCAGTCCTCGCTGCCCAGACCCGCCTCCAGCTTGCGCCAGAGCAAGCGCACCGCCGCCTTGCGTACCAGGGCGCAGCGGTACATGCGGATTTCCAGCGGCACATGCCACTGGCTGCCGCCGCATACCACCAGGTCACCGCGCGCCAACTCGGCCTGGGCGCTGAAGCGCGGCACCCAGGCCACCCCCAGGCCTTGCAGGGCCATGCTCTTCAGGCTGTCGGCCATGGCCGTCTCGTAGACGGTGGTAGAGCGTAGGGCGCGTTGGCGCAGCAGGAGGTTCACCGACCGGCCGAGGAAGGCGCCGGCGCTGTAGGCCAGCAGCGGCACGCTCTGTCCGCTGTCCAGTTCGTAGAGCGGCTTGCCATCCGGGCCCACGGCGCAGACGGGCAGCATCTCGGTGCGGCCCAGGTGCATCGACGGAAAGATTTCCGGGTCCATCTGCAGGGCCGCATCCGGGTCGTAGAAGGCCAGGATCAGGTCACAGCCGCCCTCGCGCAGCGAGTGCACCGCCTCACCGACGTTGGTAGCGATCAGCCGGCTGGCAATGTTCAGGCCGTCGGCCCGCAGGCGTGCGATCCACTGCGGGAAAAAGCCCAGGGCCAGGGAGTGGGCGGCGGCGAACTGCAGCACCTCGCCCTGCTGGCCTTCCAGGTGGTGCAGGTGACGCACCACCTCGCCCAATTGCTCGACCATGTTGCGCGCCGTCACCAGGAACAGTTGGCCGGACTCGGTGAGTTCCACCGGCGTACGTGCGCGGTTGACCAGGGTCAGGCCCAGCGCCGACTCCAGGCTGCGAATACGCCGACTGAAGGCCGGCTGGGTGACGAAACGCCGCTCGGCGGCCTGGGAAAAGCTGCGGGTACTGGCCAGGGCGACGAAATCTTCCAGCCATTTAGTTTCCAGGTTCATGGTGAATTCCGGGGTGCTCTGTTTTGGTGCGCACGTTTGCGGGGCAATCCGCGTCACACGGACATTATGCCGATTTTGCATACCCCAGCGAATAACAGCATTGGCCGCCAAACGGCTACAGGCCTAGATTATTGGGCATCGCGGCGCTAGCCGTGCTCCTTCAGAGATGAATTGCATCATGTCCGCTGCTGCATCCTTCCGCATCGAAAAAGACCTTCTCGGCACCCTTGAAGTACCTGCCGAGGCCTACTACGGCATCCAGACCCTGCGCGCAGTCAACAACTTCCGCCTGTCCGGCGTACCGCTGTCGCACTACCCGAAACTGGTCATCGCCCTGGCCATGGTCAAGCAGGCCGCCGCCGATGCCAACAAGCAGCTCGGCCACCTCAGCACCGAGAAGCACGCCGCTATCAGCGAAGCCTGCGCACGCCTGATCCGTGGCGACTTCCACGACCAGTTCGTGGTGGACATGATCCAGGGTGGCGCCGGCACCTCGACCAACATGAACGCCAACGAGGTGATCGCCAACATCGCCCTGGAGGCCATGGGCAAGCAGAAGGGTGAGTACAAGTATCTGCACCCGAACAACGACGTGAACATGGCGCAGTCGACCAACGACGCCTATCCGACTGCCATCCGCCTGGGCCTGCTCCTCGGCCACGACGCTCTGCTGGCCAGCCTCGACAGCCTGATCCAGTCCTTCGCTGCCAAGGGTGAAGAGTTCGCCCACGTGCTGAAGATGGGCCGTACCCAGCTGCAGGACGCCGTGCCCATGACCCTGGGCCAGGAATTCCGCGCCTTCGCCACCACCCTGGGTGAAGACCTCGACCGCCTCAAGCGTCTGGCACCCGAGCTGCTGACCGAAGTGAACCTGGGCGGTACCGCCATCGGCACCGGCATCAACGCCGACCCCGGCTATCAGCACCTGGCCGTCCAGCGCCTTGCCGCCATCAGCGGCCAGCCGGTGGTTCCGGCAGCCGACCTGATCGAAGCCACCTCCGACATGGGCGCCTTCGTATTGTTCTCCGGCATGCTAAAGCGTACCGCGGTGAAGCTGTCGAAGATCTGCAACGACCTGCGCCTGCTCTCCAGCGGCCCGCGTACCGGCATCAACGAGATCAACCTGCCGCCGCGCCAGCCGGGCAGCTCGATCATGCCGGGCAAGGTCAACCCGGTGATCCCGGAAGCGGTCAACCAGGTGGCCTTCGAAGTCATCGGCAACGACTTGGCCCTGACCCTGGCAGCCGAAGGCGGTCAGCTGCAACTGAACGTGATGGAGCCGCTGATCGCCTACAAGATCTTCGACTCGATTCGCCTGCTGCAACGCGCCATGGACATGCTGCGCGAGCATTGCATCAACGGCATTACCGCCAACGAGGCGCATTGCCGCCACCTGATGGAGAATTCCATCGGCCTGATCACCGCGCTGAACCCTTACATCGGTTACGAGAACGCCACCCGCATTGCCAAGGACGCGCTGGAAAGCGGCCGCGGCGTGCTGGAACTGGTTCGTGAGGAAAGGCTGCTGGACGAATCCATGCTGGCCGACATCCTGCGCCCGGAAAACATGATCGCCCCGCGCCTCGTGCCGCTGAAGGCCTGATCAGCCAACGAACTCACCAGGAGGGGCCTCGCCCCTTCATCCTTCGAGGATGGCCACCGGCCATCCTTTTTTTTGCCTGTGGAAAACCTAGCCGTAGGAGCGAGCTCTGCTCGCGAATGAGCTTGGCCAGAAAGCTTCGCGGGCCAGCTCGCTCCTACAAGAGCCAGGCCGTCCTGAGGGTGCGAATCGCCTCAGCGATCTGCGCCTCCGGTACGGCGGCGAAGCCCAGCACCAGTCCGGCACGGTTATCCACAGGGACTTCCGACTCTTCCAGCCAGTAATCACTGAGGCCGTTCAGCTCCACACCAACCTTCTGCGCAGCCGCAATCAGTTCGCGCTCACGGGCCAAGCTGTCGACGCGCACGCACAGGTGCAGCCCCGCCTCAACCGGCGGCATTGGGGCACAACCGGGAATCGCCACGGGCCAGTCCCGCAACAGCGCGTCGCGGCGGGCGCGGGCGGCCTTGCGCATGCGACGAATATGGCGCTGGAAGTGACCGGCGGCGATGAACTCGGCCATCACCGCCTGGGTACCGATCTCGGAATGGCGCATATCCAGCGCCCGTCGCTGGGCGAAAGCCCCGGCAAGGCGCTTGGGCAGCACCAGGTAGCCAAGGCGCAGGGCGGGGAAGGCAATCTTGCAGAAGGTGCCGACATAGAGCACCCGCCCCAGACGGTCGAGAGCGGCCAGGGGCGCCAGCGGCGTGCCGCTGTAGCGGTACTCGCCGTCGTAGTCGTCCTCGACTATCCAACCATCGCAACGCTCGGCCCACTCCAGCAACTCCAGGCGCCGCGCCAGGGACAGGGTGACGCCGGTGGGGTATTGGTGCGAGGGCGTTACGTAGGCCAGCCGGCAATCGCCCAGCCGCGCCAGTTCGGCAGTGTCCAATCCATCGTCATCCACAGAGACGCCGCAGAGCTGAGCGCCCGCCACGGCAAAGGCATGACCGGCGGCCCGGTAGCCGGGGTTTTCGACGGCCACGCGATCGCCGGGTTCGACCAGCAGCTGGGCACACAGGCTGATAGCCTGTTGCGCGCCGCAGGTGATCACCACCTGGGTCGGATCACAGTCCAGTCCACGGGTATTGCGCAGGTAGGCAGCGACCAGTTCGCGCAGCACCGGGTCGCCAGCCGGGTCGCCATAGCCCAGTCGGGCCGCAGAAGGTTTGCGCCAGAAGCGCGCCTGCAACCGCGCCCAGGTTTCGAAGGGAAACAGGTCGAAGGCTGGCACGCCTACACGGAAGGCACGGGGCGGGCCCGCCACGGGTGCGGGCAGATGGTGCCGTTGCAGACGCTGCAACGCCGTGCCCGGCGCAGGGCCGCTGGCTTCCGGCGCGGGCGGGCGTTGGCCACCGGCGAGTTCGGCGACATAGGTGCCATCACCCACGCGGCCGTCGATGTACCCCTCAGCGTAGAGTTGGTCGAAGGCACGGGTCACCGTATTCCGCGACACGCCGAGCAGCGTCGCCAGGTCACGGCTTGCGGGCAAGCGTGAGCGGCTGCGCAGGCGACCATCGAGGATGCGCTCGCGCAGGGCCTGATAGAGCTGGCGGGCGAGGCCCTGGCTCGGGTCGAGCCGGATACCTGACAGGTCGATGGGAAGGGGCGGCGTGGCGGGCATGACGGGCCTCTAATTGGCACTCTCTATCTGGCTGAAATTGGATCTTACAACAGACCAATATCCTGCCTAGCATGGACCCATATCGCCAGGAGATCCGCCATGTACCTGCCCGCCACCTTCCGCCAGAACGACCTGGCCCAACTGCACGCACAAATCCGCCAGACGCCCCTGGCAATCCTCACCAGCACGGGTAGCCAGGGCCTGCAAGCCAGTCACCTGCCGCTGCTGCTGGAGGCCGGCGAAGGCGAATTCGGCACCCTCTACGGCCACTTCGCCCGGGCCAATCCGCAGTGGCGCGACCTGGCCGCAGGCGCCGAAGTACTCGTGGTGTTCCCCGGTCCGGACGCCTACGTCAGCCCGTCCTGGTACCCGGCCAAGGCCGAGCACGGCAAGGTGGTGCCGACCTGGAACTACATCAGCGTGCATGCCTGGGGCCAAGCGGAAGTATTCGACGAACCCGAGCGCTTGCTGCAGCTGGTCAGCCGCCTCAGCGACCACCACGAAGCTGGGCGGCCGCAGCCCTGGTCGGTCGAGGAAGCCCCGCGCGATTACCTGGACAGCATGCTCCGCGCTATCGTCGGCTTCGTCCTGCCGATCCGTCGCCTGGAAGGCAAATGGAAGCTCAGCCAGAACCGCTCCGCCGCCGACCAGGCCGGCGTGCGCGAAGGCCTCGGCGCCTCGGCCAAGGTCCGCGACCACGAACTGGCGGCGCGCATGGCTGAAGCCAACGACTGAACCCACCAGAAGGAACGACCATGTCCTCCACGCCGCTCGAAATCCGCCCCGTCAGTGGAGCCAACCACGCCGCCTGGCTGCCGCTTTGGCAGGGCTACCAGCAGTTCTACAAGACCGCCATCGCGGAGGAAACCAGCGCCGTGACCTGGCAGCGTTTCCTCGATCCGGCCGAGCCGATGCACGCCGCGCTGGCCTGGAGGGATGGCCGCGCAGTGGGTCTGGTGCACTGGATCTTCCACCGCTCCTGCTGGACGGTCGGCGACTACTGTTACCTGCAGGATCTGTATGTGGCAGAGGGCCTGCGCGGTGAAGGCATTGGCCGCCAGCTGATCGAGCACGTCTACGCCCAGGCTCACGCGGCAGGTGCTTCGCGCGTGCATTGGCTGACCCACGAAACCAATGCCGACGCCATGCAGCTCTATAACCACATCGCCGATCGCTCGGGCTTTCTCCAGTACCGCAAATTGCTTTGAACAGGAGTGATGCCATGAACTCGCAAGCCCTGCCCGACTGGCAGCCCCGCCCTTCCCCGGTGCGCGAACCACTGGAGGGCCGCTTCGTGCGCCTGGAGCCTCTCGACCCTGCCAAACATGGCGACGACCTGTGGCTGGCGCTGCAAGGCCCTGACCCGGCGCTCTGGGACTATCTGGGCTACGGTCCCTTCGCCAACCGCGAACCCTTCGATGCCTGGCTGGCCGGCAACGCAGCCAGCGCCGACCCGCTGTTCTTCACCGTGATCGACCGCGCCAGTAGTCGTGCGCTGGGCGTGCTCAGCTACCTGCGCATCGCGCCGAAGGACGGCTGCATCGAGATCGGACACATTGCCTTTGGCAAGGCCATGCAGCGAACGCCAGGCTCTACCGAGGCGGTCTGGCTGCTGGCCCGGCACGCTTTCGACGACCTCGGCTATCGACGACTGGAGTGGAAGTGCAATGCCGAGAATGCTCGCTCCATGCGCGCCGCCGAACGCCTGGGCTTTACCTACGAGGGCCTGTTTCGCCAGCACATGGTGATCAAGGGGCACAACCGCGACACGGCCTGGTTCGCCCTCATCGATGGGGAATGGCCGGCGCGGCGCGAGGCCTTCGAGCGCTGGCTGGCTGTGGATAACTTCGATGCCGAGGGCCGGCAGAAGCGGCGGCTGGAGGAGTTGCGGGGCTGAGCCCTTCCGGGACCGCTGCACGGTCCTTGGCGAATGATCCGATTGTACGGAGCCAAGCCCAACAGCGAGCCTTCCCCGTAGCAGCGAGCGTGCTCGCGAAAAGGCACCCTGCCTACCCATTCGCGAGCAAGCTCGCTCCTATATCGTTCCCGCCGCCTGCTTACTCGATCTCGAACAGACCGTTCTTCAGCGGCGCAACATTAAGGCGCTGGCGCACGTCGTCGTCGATGCGCGGGTCGTCGGGGCGGTAGAGCTTTACCTGACGGTAGGCGGCGACGCGGTTGATCTCCGGACCGAGGAACTCCCAAACCACGCGGGTGCAGGCCGGGTTGCGCCGGTCACCGCTGGAGACGCCGGTCTTCAAGCCGTTGAGGCGGGTGATGCGGCTCTTGTAGCTGGGAATGAGGATGGTCTGGCTCATCTCATTGAGCGTGAGCGACTCGTAGTCCACCAGGAACAGCCGGTCCTGCAACTGGAAGGCCGCGCCCCGGTAGCAGCAGCGCACCCAATCCGCGGCCTCCACGTTGGTGCTGCTGGATCGCTCTTGCCGCTCCTGGCGCTCGAAGAGGAAGTTGCCGTCGTCTTCCCACAGGCGCACCAGCGACAGCAGGACGGTGCCGGGCACCGACATGCAGTTGGAGTATTCGAAGTAGAAGCCGCAGTAGCGCGACAGGTCGCCGGATTGTTCGCGCAGCGGGGCGAGCAGCTCCAGCAGCGGGTCGCTCCGGCTGGAGGAATCCTGGCCCGGAGCGCGCGTTCCCAGCAGGCGGGCGAACGGCTCCGGCGGCAGCGCCAGTTCGTAGTCCTCGACGCCGAAGAAATCACAGATGCGCTTGAGGTTGTAGGTGGTCGGCCGGCTTTGCCCGTTCAGGTACTTGTTGAATTGGGCACGGTTGATTCCGAGTTTGCGACAGACTTCCGCGATTGAGCGGTAATGGCTGCAAAGAAGCTTGAGATTGTTGCCGAGATACTCCGCCATACCACCGTCCCGCCTGATGCGAATGGCGCGATTATAGCGTCAACTCGCGCAAACTCGGTGCAACCCGCGAAATTGTTCTCAACCTGCATATGCACAACCATTCGCCTCCCTTCCAGCGATTCGCGCCATCGCGCCTGGCTTGTCTCGCTGCCGGTCCCAACAACAATTCAAACTGGATCAGGTGAATCGTCATGCTCGATATCCTCAACGATTTCCTCTGGGGCAAGCTGCTGATCGTCGTCCTCGTCGGTCTCGGCCTGTTCTTCTCCATCAGCTCGCGCTTCGTGCAGTTCCGCTACTTCAGCGACATGTTCCGCATCTTCGGCCAGGCACTGCAGCGCAAGGAAGGCCAACTGAGCAGCTTTCAGGCACTGATGCTGTCGGTTGCCGGCCGTGTCGGCGCGGGCAACATCGCGGGCGTCGCCGTCGCCATCATGCTCGGCGGCCCCGGCGCGGTGTTCTGGATGTGGGTGGTGGCGCTGCTCGGTATGGCGACCAGCTACTTCGAATGCTCCCTGGCCCAGCTCTACAAACGTCGTGAAGCCGACGGCACCTACCGAGGCGGCCCGGCTTTCTACATCCTCCACGGTCTGGGCCTGCGCTGGCTGGCGGTGGTTTTCTCGATTCTGCTGCTGGTGACCTTCGGCTTCGGCTTCAACGCCGTGCAGTCTTTCACCGTCGCGACCTCCTTGCATGACACCTTCGGCCTGCCGACCTGGATCAGCGGGGTCGCCCTGGTGGGCGTGATCGGCCTGATCGTGTTCGGCGGCATCAAGCGCATCGCCAGCATGGCCGACGTGCTGGTGCCGATCATGGCAGGCAGCTACATCGCCATGGCCCTGTTCGTGCTGGGCAGCAACATCAGCGAAGTGCCGGCGACCCTGGCGCTGATCGTCAAGAGTGCCTTCGGCCTGGAACCGGCCTTCGCCGGCGGCATCGGCGCAGCGATCCTGATGGGCGTCAAGCGCGGCCTGTTCTCCAACGAAGCGGGCCTGGGTAGTGCGCCCAACGTCGCCGCGGTTGCCGAGGTCAAGCACCCGGCAGCCCAGGGCATCGTTCAGTCCCTCAGCGTATTCATCGACACCCTGCTGGTCTGCACCAGCACCGCGCTGATCATCCTGCTCTCCGGCGTCTACCAGCCGGGCAGTGAAATGGCAGGCGTGGTCCTGACCCAGACCGCACTGGCGGCCGAGGTCGGCGAGTGGGGTCGTGTGTTCGTGAGCATGGCACTCCTGCTCTTCGTCTTCACCACCCTGGTCTACAACTACTACCTCGGTGAAAACGCGCTGAGCTTCTTCAGCACCAAGCGCCCGCTGCTGATCGTCTACCGCGTCCTGGTCATGGCTCTGGTGCTGTGGGGCTCGATGCAGGACCTTTCCACCGTGTTCGGTTTCGCCGACGTCACCATGGGCCTGCTGGCGTTGGTCAACCTGGTGGCCCTGACGCTGCTGTTCAAGGTGGGCAAGCGCCTGATGCACGACTATGACGCACAGGTGAAGGCCGGTATCGAGTCCCCGGTATTCGACGCCGCCAAATTCGCTGATCTCGACCTTGACCGCGCTGCCTGGCCGACCAACCCGGCTGCACCGACCCCGGTAGCCGAACCCGTCGCCGGCCTGGCGCAAAGCCACCGCTAAGCGCGCGTTCCTGCAATACTTAGGTGCCGCTCCCCGCTTGGCGCGGGGAGCGGCACTGTCGTTTCTGCATCTCCACTTCCTGAGTTATCCACACCCATGAATGCTGTGAAGAACCTTTTCGTGCTCTACACCGGCGGCACCATCGGCATGCTGCAGACTCCTGAAGGCCTGGCCCCCGCCAGCGGCTTCGAGGCACGCATGCGCGAGCAGCTGGACAGCCAGGGTACGGTGCTGAATTGGCAATTCCAGGAACTGCTGCCGCTGATCGATAGCGCCAACATGCGCCAGGCCAACTGGCTGGCCATGCGCGACGCCATAGTCGACGCCGTGGCGCGCGGTCATGACGGCGTGCTGCTGCTGCACGGCACCGACACCCTGGCCTACAGCGCCGCCGCCTTGAGTTTTCTGCTGCTCGGCCTGCCTGTGCCAGTGCTATTGACCGGCGCCATGCTGCCCGCCGGGGCCGAGGGCAGTGATGCCTGGCCCAACCTCAACGGCGCCATCGCTGCTTTGCAACAGGGCGTGCAGCCGGGCGTACACCTCTACTTCAATGGCGGGCTGCTGCATGGAGCGAGGGTCAGCAAGCTGCGCTCCGACGCCTTCGATGCCTTTACCGTGCTGCCACGCCAGCGTCAGGGCGAGCGCGTTGAAAACATTCCCGCCCGCCTCGACTACCGCCAGCAGCGCGAGACGGTGAACCTCGCCGTATTGCCAATGTTTCCGGGTATTCAGGCCAGTCATGTGCGGGCGCTGCTGGACAGCGGCGTGCGCGGACTGCTGCTGGAGTGCTACGGCAGCGGAACCGGGCCTTCGGACGACGCCGAGCTGCTGACCGTGCTGAAGGAGGCCCATGCTCGCGGGGTGGTGCTGGCCGCCATCAGCCAGTGCCCGCAGGGCCATGTGGCGTTCGGCATCTATGCCGCCGGCAGCCAGTTGGCCGCAGCCGGTTTGGTTTCGGCGGGCGGCATGACCCGCGAAGCGGCGCTGGGCAAGCTGTTCGCCCTGCTCGGGGCCGGCCTTGACCAGGCGGAGGTGGAGCGCTGGTTCGGGCTGGACCTTTGCGGGGAGCGGGTGGAGTAAAGAGAACTCGCCCGCCCCGGCCTGTTCGATCCGCGCTCAGGCGCTCATCGGCGCCGAAGGCAGTGCTTTCGAAAGCGTGCCTCTTCGCCCCGGAGGGAGAGAGGTGACTCGCGCCGAGTACTACTGCCAATTCTGCTCGGACTGCCCCCTCTCCCCCTGGGAGAGGGTTGGGGTGAGGGGTGTGGGCTCCGCACCTGTTCCCCACAAACAAAAAAGGCTCATCGCGGAATCTGGGGGAGATGCGAGTTGACAGCCGGATAGCCGGTACTCTCTCTGTAGGAGCCAGCTTGCTGGCGAACATGTGCCATTCGCGATTCGCCAGCAAGCTGGCTCCTACAAGGTTTCGCGCGCCTTCGATGTGTCACTCCGCCCGACAAGACCGCCAAGGAGGTGTTGCAGGCTGCTTTCCGGGGAAGGCGGGATGCCGGCGCCAGCCAGCCGATCCGTTCGGATACGCGTCCGCAGTACAGGCAGTCGACACGACGCACCGGCAGTTGCAGCAGGACGCGCTGATCCAGCGGGTCACGACCCCACACCTGGCGGATGTGCTGCTCGTGGATCAACGGGTTGGGTTTGGCCCACCGGCTGCAAATCGGCAAGCGCTCGCATGGGGCTCAAGACCGATCAGCAGGGTGTCGTGAGTGGATTGGCGACAGGCGACGACCTCGTAGCCTGGCCAGAAAGCAGCAAGATCAATAGGATGCACGGCGACAGCTGGGCGTAGGGGTTGGTGTGTTTGGCGACTGCCAATCTACCCACTTCCCTGACTGTCAACTCGCTCTGCCCCCAGATTCCGCGAAGAACCACAAAAAAGGGGAGCCTCACGGCTCCCCCAGGGACTTGCTCTTTCGCGGGTCAGACGATTTCCACCAGGACTTCGCCCGGGTTCACCCGGTCGCCCTTGGCGACATGGATGGCCTTGACGGTACCGGCGATGGGCGCCTGGACCTCGGTTTCCATCTTCATCGCTTCGGTGATCAGCACGGCCTGGCCTGCCTTGACCTTATCGCCTTCCAACACCAGCACTTCGACGATGTTGCCCGGCATGGTGGTGCTGACGTCACCCGGTGCGCTGGCGCTCTTGCGCTTGTTGCCTGCACCGGCGACGAACTCGTTGAGCGGCTCGAACACCACCTCTTCCGGCATGCCGTCGATGGACAGGTAGAAGTGGCGCTTTCCATCGGTCTTCACGCCGACGCCGGTGATATCGACCCGGTAGCTTTCGCCGTGCACGTCGACGACGAACTCGGTCGGCACGCCCTCGCCTGGAGCGGTCTTCACGCCACCGGCTTCAGGGATCGGCAGCAGCACTTCCGGGGTCAGGGTGCCGGCAGCACGCTCCTCGAGGAACTTGCGGCCGATGTCCGGGAACATGGCGTAGGTCAGTACGTCTTCTTCGGACTTTGCCAGGCTGCCGATCTCGCCGCGCAACTTGTCCAGTTCCGGCTTGATCAGGTCGGCCGGACGCACGTCGATGACTTCTTCGTTGCCGATTGCCTGGCGGCGCAGCTCTTCGTTGATCTCACCGGCCGCCTTGCCGTAGCGACCTTGCAGGTAGAGCTTCACTTCGTTGGTGATGGTCTTGTAACGCTCGCCGGCCAGCACGTTGAAGAACGCCTGGGTGCCGACGATCTGCGAGGTCGGGGTCACCAGCGGTGGGTAGCCGAGATCGGCACGCACGCGCGGGATCTCTTCCAGCACTTCGTTCATGCGGTTGAGTGCGCCCTGCTCCTTGAGCTGGTTGGCCAGGTTGGAAATCATCCCGCCCGGCACCTGGTTGACCTGCACGCGGGTGTCGACGCCGGTGAAGTCGCTCTCGAACTGGTGGTACTTCTTGCGCACGGCGTAGAAGTACAGGCCGATCTCCTGGATCAGTTCCAGGTCCAGGCCGGTGTCGTACGGGGTGCCACGCAGGGCCGCGACCATCGATTCGGTGCCCGGGTGGCTGGTGCCCCAGGCCAGGCTGGAGATGGCGGTATCGATGTTGTCGGCGCCGTTCTCGATGGCCTTCAGCTGGCACATGCTGGCCACGCCAGCGGTGTCATGGGAGTGGATGAACACCGGCAGGCTCAATTCGGCCTTCAGTGCCTTGACCAGCTCGCCAGTGGCGTACGGGGTCAGCAGACCGGCCATGTCCTTGATGGCGATGGAGTCGACGCCCATGGCAGCCATGGCCTTGGCCTGGCTGACGAAGGCATCGATGGTGTGCACCGGGCTGGTGGTGTAGCAGATAGTGCCCTGGGCATGTTTGCCGGCAGCCTTCACCGCCTCGATGGACACACGCAGGTTACGCACGTCGTTCATCGCATCGAAGATGCGGAAGACGTCGATGCCGTTGACCGCGGCCTTGGCCACGAAGGCACGCACTACGTCGTCGCTGTAGTGACGGTATCCGAGCAAGTTCTGCCCGCGCAGGAGCATCTGCAGGCGAGTGTTGGGCAGGGCAGCCTTGAGTTGGCGCAGGCGCTCCCACGGGTCTTCCTTGAGGAAGCGCACGCAAGAGTCGAAGGTGGCGCCGCCCCAGACTTCCAGGGACCAGTAGCCGACTTGGTCGAGCTTGTCGCAGATCGGCAGCATGTCTTCCAGGCGCATGCGGGTGGCCAGCAGGGACTGGTGCGCGTCGCGCAGGATGGTATCGGTAACGGTGATCTTCTTGCTCATGGTCTGAATCCTTCCCCTACAGGCCGGCGTGGGCGGCAATGGCGGTGGCGATGGCGATGGCCAGGTGCGACGGGTTGCGCTTGATCGAGTACTGGGTCAGCTCCGGATGGCTCTCGACGAAGCTGGTGTTGAACTCGGCGCTGCGGAACTCGGGGTCGCGGAGAATTTCCTGGTAATAAGGCGCAGTGGTCTTCACGCCCTGTACGCGCATGTCGTCGAGCGCGCGCAGGCCACGGTCCAGAGCCTCTTCCCAGGTCAGTGCCCAGACGATCAGCTTCAGGCACATGGAGTCGTAGTACGGCGGGATGGTGTAGCCGGTGTAGATCGCCGTATCGGTCCGCACACCTGGGCCGCCAGGGGCATAGTAGCGGGTGATCTTGCCGAAGGATGGCAGGAAGTTGTTCTTCGGGTCCTCGGCGTTGATGCGGAACTGCAACGCAAAGCCGCGGTGGATGATGTCTTCCTGCTTGACCGACAATTCCAGGCCCGAGGCAATGCGGATCTGCTCGCGGACGATGTCGATGCCGGTTATTTCCTCGGTGATGGTGTGTTCCACCTGCACGCGAGTGTTCATCTCCATGAAGTACACCTCGCCTTCGGCAAGGAGGAACTCCACGGTACCGGCGTTCTCGTAACCCACGGCCTTGGCCGCACGCACGGAGAGGTCGCCGATGTAGGCGCGCTGCTCGGGGGTGAGCTGCGGGCTCGGTGCGATTTCGATGAGCTTCTGGTTGCGGCGCTGGATCGAGCAGTCGCGCTCGAACAGGTGCACGGTGTTGCCGAAGCTGTCGGCCAGCACCTGCGCCTCGATGTGCTTCGGGTTGACGATGCACTTCTCGAGGAACACTTCGGCCGAGCCAAAGGCCTTGGTGGCCTCGGAGATCACCCGTGGGTAGGCCTGTTCCAGTTCCTCACGGCTGTTGCAGCGACGGATACCGCGGCCACCACCACCGGAGGTGGCTTTGAGCATGACCGGGTAACCGATGCGCTCGCCCTCGCTCAGGGCCTCTTCGAGGTCCGCGACGTTGCCTTCGGTGCCGGGAGTGACCGGCACGCCGGCCTTGATCATGCTGCGTCGGGCTTCGGTCTTGTCACCCATGCGGCGGATCACTTCCGCGCTTGGTCCGATGAACTTGATCCCACGCTCGGCGCAGATCTCCGCCAGTTCAGCGTTCTCCGAGAGGAAGCCATAACCCGGGTGGAGGGCATCGCAGCCCGTCTCGACCGCCAGGTTCACCAGTTTGCGCGGATTCAGGTAGCCGGCCAGCGGGTCGGCACCGATGCTGTGGGCTTCGTCGGCACGCTTGACGTGCAGGGCGTGCCGGTCGGCATCGGAGTAGATGGCCACCGAGCGGATACCCATCTCGGCGCAAGCGCGCACGATGCGGACGGCAATCTCACCACGGTTGGCGATCAGGATTTTCTTGATCACGAGCTTTCCCTCGACCAAGTGAACAGGCGAACGGCAAGGCCGGTCGGCGGGTGACCGCAGATCGTGTAGCGGTCGCGTCATTACCCTACGCCGCAGACGTGATTACCCCAAATCAATAATTATTGGGGTATCCATTAGGATTGGCTTATAGTTGCCGCCACGCCCCATTCACAGAGGCCCCAGACCCATGCGAATGCGCAAGACTTTGCTGCGAATGACCCTGCGCCAGCTACAGGTTTTCCGTGCCGTGTTCGAGAGCCGCTCCTACAGCCGTGCGGCGGAGGAGATGGCCCTGACTCAACCGGCCGTCAGCCTGCAGATCCGCCAGCTCGAGGAGCTGGTGGGCCAACCGCTGTTCGAATACGTTGGCAAGAAGCTCTACGTGACCGATGCCGCCGAAGCATTGATGCGCGCCAGCAGCGATATTTTCCAGCGCCTGGCCAGCCTTGACATGCAGCTTTCCGACCTCCAGGGCTCGCTGCAGGGGCAGCTCAACCTGGCGGTGGAATCCAGCGCCAAGTACTTCGCGCCACACCTGTTTGCTGCGTTCAAGGAGCAGCATCCTGATGTCAGCCTGAGCCTGGTAGTGGTGAACCGCGCCCAGGTGATCAAACGCCTCTCGGACAATCGCGATGATCTGGTGATCATGTCCCTGGTCCCGCAGGACATGGCCCTGGAGTTCCTGCCCTTCCTGAACAACCCCATCGTCGCCGTAGCGCCGCCCACGCATCCGCTGAGCAGTGCTGCCAAGCTGGCGCTCAAGGACCTGGAGCCTTATACGCTGCTGGTGCGCGAGGCCGGTTCCGGCACACGCAAGGCCTGCGAGGAATACTTCCAGCAGAAACGCGCGCACTTCGCCCAGACGATGGAAGTGGCCTCACTGGATGCGCAAAAGGAGTGCGTGGTTGCAGACCTGGGGATCGCCCTGCTGCCTCGCCACGCCGTCAGCCTGGAGCTGGCCACCGGCTTGCTGCGCGAGCTGCCGGTAGAGGAGTTGCCACTCTACCGCAGCTGGTGTGCAGTGCACGCCAAGGGCAAGCGGCTGTCGCCGGTTGCCCAGGCATTTCTAGCCTTTATCCGCGAAGAACGCGCCCAGATCAGCGCGCTTTCCCACCGGTTTTCCGGCGCACTGCCTTTGACGACAACAGGTAGTTAGCAGCGATGAGCTCGGGGTAATCCGACAGCTCCATCCGTAGGCGCCGCTGTTCGCAGTGGTCCTCGATGGCGCGACGAAACTGCATGCGTCGCTGGTCTTCCAACTTGCGTCGGGCCTTGCTGTCCAGGTGGATGAGGTCGTCGTGAGCACGGTTCATGGCGTTACTCCCTGGGTCGATGCGGTAAGGGCAGCATCCCCCGGGCTGGTTACGCTTTCGCGGCAGCTCAATGAACCTGTGGTGAAGGCAAGGTTTCAGGCGATCGACCGATACCTCGACTGCGCGCGGCTTCTGGCGTCCGGTCGTGCCGTCACACTCAATCCTCGGCGGCTTTCACCGACTTGGGCGACAGGCGCAGGCTACGCAGGCTGCGCTTCACGCTCTTGAGGTGGTTGACCAGGGTTGGGCCACGCGCCATGGCAACGCCCATGGCCAGCACGTCGATCACAACCAGGTGGGCAATACGCGAGGTCAGCGGCGTGTAGATCTCGGTATCTTCCTGGACGTCGATGGCCAGGTTCACCGTGGCCAGGTCAGCCAGCGGGGTTTGGCTCGGGCACAGGGTGATCAGCGTCGCACCGGCCTCACGAACCAGGTTGGCGGTGATCAGCAAGTCTTTCGAACGACCCGACTGGGAGATGCAGATGGCCACATCGGAAGGCTTCAGCGTGACTGCCGACATCGCCTGCATGTGCGGGTCGGAATAGGCCGCCGCGGTAAGCAGCAGGCGGAAGAACTTGTGCTGGGCATCCGCCGCCACCGCGCCGGACGCGCCGAAGCCGTAGAACTCCACCCGTTGGGCTTGGGCGCAGGCAGCGATGGCGCGCTGCAGGGCTTCCGGGTCAAGTTTCTCGCGCACCTCCATCAGGGTGTGCAGCGTAGTGTCGAAGATCTTCAGGCTGAAGTCGGCGACCGAATCGTCTTCATGGATGGCGAACTGGCCAAAGCTGGCACCGGCAGCCAGGCTCTGCGCCAGTTTCAGCTTGAGGTCCTGAAAGCCGCCGCAGCCAATGGCGCGACAGAAGCGCACGATGGTCGGCTCGCTGACCCCGACACCCTGGGCCAGGTCAGCCATGGAGCTGTGCATCACCGCAGCGGGATCGAGCAGGACGTGATCGGCGACTTTCAGTTCCGACTTGCGCAGCAGGTGGCGCGACTGGGCGATATGTTGCAGCAGATTCACAGGGCAGGCTCTGTCTGGAAAGAGGGTTTGCCGTCTGCTCCGATCCTGTTTCGAGCCGCAACTCGGTTATGATCGGCGGACATCGGGCTGTAGCGTGCTTGTAGTTATACTACATGAGCCGCTTTCCCGCCCACTTGAACCGTGCACGGAGAGCGATTTGACTACCCTTTGTGACATGCTCGTCTTCGGCGGCACCGGTGATCTGGCCTTGCACAAACTGCTGCCAGCCCTCTTCCACCTGCATCGTGACGGGCGCCTGCACCCGAAGATGCGCATCCTGGCCCTGGCCCGCAACGCACTCGACCGCCAACGTTATCTCGCCCTGGCCGAACGTCACTGCCGCGCCCAGGTGGCCCGTGCCGATTTCTCCAGCGAGGCCTGGCGCAGTTTCTCCGAACGCCTCGACTATTTCGCCATGGACGTTTCGCAAAGCGCCGACTTCGGCCGCCTGGCCCGCTACCTGGGGCCGGACCAGGGCTGCGGTCGCGTGCACTACCTCGCGACCGCACCCCATCTCTTCGAGGACATCGCCGCGCACCTGGCCATCGCTGGGCTGGCCGGCCCGCAGTCACGCATCGTGCTGGAAAAACCCATCGGCCACTCGCTGGAGTCGGCCCGGGCGATCAACGCCGCCATCGGCAAGGTGTTCGACGAGTCCCAAGTCTTCCGCATCGACCACTACCTGGGCAAGGAAACGGTGCAGAACCTCATGGCTCTGCGCTTTGCCAACGCGCTGTTCGAGCCGATCTGGCGAGCCGGGCACATCGACCACGTGCAGATCAGTGTTTGCGAAACCCTGGGTGTTGAGAACCGCGGCGCCTACTACGACCGCTCCGGAGCCATGCGCGACATGGTGCAGAACCACCTGCTGCAGTTGCTCTGCCTGGTGGCCATGGAAGCGCCGGTGCGCTTCGATGCCGAGGCGGTGCGCAACGAGAAAGTGAAGATCCTCGAGGCGCTGCAACCCATCTCCGGGCTCGACGTGCGCGACAAGACGGTGCGCGGCCAGTACAGCGCCGGCAAGATCGGCGGGCAGGAAGTGCCGGCGTATTACTTCGAGAAAAACGTCGACAACGACAGCGATACCGAGACCTTCGTCGCCATCAAGGCAGAGATCGACAACTGGCGCTGGGCCGGCGTGCCGTTCTACCTGCGCACCGGCAAGCGCCTGGCGCGCAAGTATTCGGAGATCGTCATCCAGTTCAAGCCCGTGCCGCACCGACTGTTCGCCGATGGTGAGGCCAATTGCCTGCTGATCCGCCTGCAACCCGAAGAACGTATCAGCCTGCAACTGATGGCCAAGACACCGGGCAAGGGCATGCGCCTGGAGCCTGTCGAGCTGGACCTCAACCTGGCCCAGGCCTTCAGTCGGCAACGCCGCTGGGACGCCTACGAACGCCTGCTGCTGGATGTGATAGAGGGCGACTCGACCCTGTTCATGCGCCGCGACGAAGTGGAAGCCGCCTGGCGCTGGGTGGACCCGATCCTCGAGGGCTGGCACGAGTATTACCAGAGCCCCCGCCCCTACGCGGCCGGCACAGCGGGGCCGGAGCAGGCCCACAGCCTGCTGGAACTGCATGGACGGCAGTGGCATGACTGAACAGGCAACAGCGGATTGACGTAGGAGCGAGCTTGCTCGTGAAAGCCTGACGCCCCCCTTCGCCGGCCAGCTGGCTCCTACGGGCATTGCGCCGGTTCAATACCGCCCTCGCACGGCCAATCTGGATCGCAGAATCGGTTGAGCGGACGTAGCAGAGACCGAGACCTGGATGTTGTAGGAGCGAGCTTGCTCGCGAAAGCGAATCCCCCCTTCGCGAGCAAGCCCGCTCCTACAGGCGAAGCTCACCTGGAATTGCTCTGGAGCAATAACGGCCCGAGCGGTTCTCCCTAGAATCCGCGGCTTTGCGTTCCGCCGAGCCCCGCCATGCACAGCCTCCAAGCCCCCGAACTGCTCTCCCCCGCCGGCTCCCTGAAAGCCATGCGCTACGCCTTCGCCTATGGCGCCGACGCCGTGTATGCGGGCCAGCCGCGTTACAGCCTGCGGGTTCGCAACAACGAGTTCGACCATGCCAACCTGGCCTTGGGCATCGCCGAGGCCCACGCGCAGGGCAAGCGCTTCTACGTGGTAGTGAACATCGCACCGCACAACGCCAAGCTGCGCACCTTCCTCAAGGATCTGGAGCCGGTGGTGGCGATGGGGCCGGATGCGCTGATCATGTCTGATCCGGGCCTGATCATGCTGGTTCGCGAGCACTTCCCGCAGATGCCGGTCCACCTTTCAGTGCAGGCCAACGCAGTCAACTGGGCCAGCGTCGAGTTCTGGCGTCGCCAGGGCCTGACGCGGGTGATCCTCTCTCGTGAGCTGTCGCTGGATGAAATCGGCGAAATCCGCCAGCAGGTCCCCGGCATGGAGTTGGAGGTGTTCGTCCATGGCGCGCTGTGCATGGCCTACTCCGGACGCTGCCTGCTGTCCGGCTACCTCAACCATCGCGACCCCAATCAAGGCACTTGCACCAATGCCTGCCGCTGGCAGTACAGCGCGCAGCCGGCCGTGCAGGACGAGCACGGCGAACTGGTTCCCACCACACAGCCGACCCTGGGCTGCGGCACGCCCAGCGAGCGCCTGTTCCTGCTGGAGGAAGCCAACCGACCCGGCGAGCTGATGGCCGCCTGGGAAGACGAGCACGGCACTTACATCATGAACTCCAAGGACCTGCGTGCCGTGCACCACGTCGAACGGCTGATGCGCATGGGTGTGCACTCGCTGAAAATCGAAGGCCGTACCAAGTCGCATTTCTATGTCGCGCGCACGGCCCAGGCCTACCGCAAGGCCATCGACGATGCCGTCGCGGGTCGCCCGTTCGACCGAAGCCTCATGGAAGACCTCGAGTCCCTGGCCAACCGTGGCTACACCGAAGGATTCCTGCGCCGCCACGTGCACGACGAATACCAGAACTACGAGCACGGCTATTCCCTGTCGGAACGCCAGCAGTTCGTTGGTGAGCTCACTGGGGCATCCCGCCACGGCTTGGCAGAAGTGCGGGTGAAAAACCGATTTGCGGTCGGCGACCGGCTGCAGCTGATGACCCCGGCCGGCAACCTGGACTTCCGCCTGGACGCCCTGGAAAACCGCTTTGGCGAACGCCAGGTGGTCGCACCGGGAGACGGCCATACCCTCTACCTGCCGCAACCGGTCGGTATGGACCTGGATCATGGCTTGCTGCTGCGCTACTTCGGCAGTGGCAACAGCCGCACGCCACAGGTGGCCCGGTAGGGCCGGTCACGCTTGATCGAGCCACCACGGTTGCCCGGCCGAGCGCCGCTGCTGGATGTGAAAAGCGCCATCCTCCCTACGCTGGGCCCGTGCATCTGCGGGCCCTCAGCGCCAGGGGGCCGTGGCCTGCTCCCTGACCAGTCGCGCAAATTGCGGTGCCTCCACCGGAGGGCTGATCAGGTACCCCTGGATCTCGTCGCAACTCTGGCTCCTGAGGAAGTTGAGCTGTTCCTGGCTCTCGACACCCTCGGCCACCACCTTGAGGTCAAGGCTATGGGCCATGGCGATGATGGCGCGGGTGATCGCCGCGTCCTCGCTGCCCACAGAGAGGTCGCGGATGAAGGTCTGGTCGATCTTCACGTAGTCCACCGGGAAGCGCTTGAGGTAGCTGAGTGACGAGTAGCCGGTGCCGAAATCATCGATGGCCAGCTTCACCCCCAACTGGCGTAGCTGGTGGAAGGTGGCGATGACGTTTTCCACATTCTCCAGCAGGTGGCTTTCGGTCAGCTCTAGTTCCAGCAGACGCGCCGGCAGGCCGTTCTCCTCCAGCACCTCGCGCACCAGGCTGGTGAGGTTGCCCTGGCGCAGTTGGTGCATCGACAGGTTCACCGAGACGCGGATGTCCGCCAGCCCCTGGCGCTGCCACTCGCGTGCCTGCTGACAAGCCTGGCGCAGCACGAACTCGCCGATGGGGGCGATCAGCCCGGTTTCCTCGGCCAGGCCGATGAAGTCCCCCGGCGGCACCAGACCCTGTTGTGGATGACGCCAGCGCACCAGCGCCTCGGCGGCGTTCAGGCCGTTGTCAGCGAGGTTCAGCTTGGGTTGGTAGAAGACCTCCAACTGACCTTCCTCGATGGCCTTGCGCAGCTGGTTTTCCAGTTGCAGGCGCTCCAGGGTGCAGGCCTGGAGGTTGTCGGTGAAGAACTGGAAGGTATTGCCGCCCAGGTGCTTGGCATGTTGCATGGCCATGTTGGCTTGGCTGATCAGGGCGGAAATGTCGCGGGCATTGTCCGGCAGCAGGCTGATGCCCAGCGAGCCGCTGATCACCAACTCATGGCCACCCACGGTCATCGGCATGCGCAGCTTGCCAAGCAAGCGACTGGCTTGCCGCGCCAGGCTGGAGAGGCTGCCATAGGCATCCAGCAGCACGGCGAACTCGTCACCGGATATCCGCGCAATGGTGTCGGCTTCGGGCACCGCTTGGGTCAGGCGGCGGCTGACCTGGCGCAGCAACTGGTCGGCCACATCATGGCCGAGGCTGTCGTTGAGCACCTTGAAACGGTCAAGGTCGATGTGCAGCAGGGCCAGGCTGCGCCCGCTCTGGCGTGAACGCTGGCTGGCTTCCAGCAGGCGATCCTTGAACAGGGTGCGGTTGGCGAGCCCGGTCAGCTCGTCATAGCTGGAGAGGTAGCGCAGGCGTTCTTCCGCCTCGCGGCGTGCGGTCAGATCGGCGAAGAAGCCCACGATATGGCTGACGTTGCCCCGCGAATCTCGCACCACATTCAGCTGCAGCCATTGAGGGTAAAGTTCGCCGTTCTTGCGGGCGTCCATCAGCTCGCCGCGCCAGCTGCCGGTCTCCTCCAGTTCCTGGCGAACCTGCAGATACTGGCGACGAGCCTCGCGGCTGCCAATCAGCCTGGCCACGCTCTGGCCCTGCACTTCATCCTGACAATATCCAGTGAGCTCGCTGAAGGCCTGGTTCACCTGAATCAACCGGTACTCCGGATCGAGAATGACGATGCCTTCGCTGGCCGCCTCGAATACCGTGGCAGCCAGGCGCTGCTCTTCTTCGCGCGCCTTGCGCGCAGTGATGTCACGGCGGGTGCCGAGCATGCGCAGCACGCGACCCTCGGCGTCGCGCTCGACCCCCCGCCCGCGGTCCTCGAGCCACACCCAGCGGCCGTCGCTGTGGCGCACCCGGTAATCGATGGAGTAGCCGTCGGTACGGCCTTTGAGGTGCTCGACCAAGGCCCGGCGCAATAGCGGCAGATCGTCGGGATGCAGACGCGGCTTGAGGTCGCTGAGGACCCGGGTAACGTCCTCCTGCTGAATACCGAAGATCTCCTGCAGTTGCGAGTGGTGCACCTCGTCGGTTTCCAGGTTCCAGTCCCACAGGCCCAGTTCGCTGGCTTCCAGGGCAAGCGCCAGGCGCGCCTCGCTCTTGCTCAGGGCATGGCTGGTATCGGCCAGCTCCAGGGTGCGCTGCGCAACCCGCATCTCCAGCTCGGCCTGGGTGCTACGCAACTCGCGTTCAACCCGGCGGCGTTGCTCCACTTCCCGCGCCAGCTCTTCGTTCAGGCCTTCGGCGCGGGTCTTGGCATGCTCCAGGTTGAGAATCAGCGCCTGGTTCTGAAAACGCTGCAGCAGGCTGCGCAGCACCAGCCGATTGACCTGGAGAGCCACCACCATCAGGGCAATAAGCAGGATCAGCCCGAGCAGGCCCCAGCCCTGCTGCAGTGGCGCATCGCTGAGCAGCAGGTAGCCGATTGAAGGCACCAGGCATGGCAGGGCAAAGGTCAGGAAGGCCGAGAGGCTGACGGCATAGGCGACACTGGCGGAGAGGATGGCGGCGGCGATCAGCCCATAGACCACCGCCTGCTGCAGGAAGGCATCGGGCGGCACCAGGGCGACGGCAGCAAAGGCCAGGGTCAGGCCGGAAGCACCGGCCCCCAGCAGGAAGGTGCGTCGCCAGTAAGGGCCGGCCTGCAGCGACGGCAATGCGTCCTTGAACGCCGCCACCTGGGTCAGGCGCAGCACCGCCAGCAACACCAGCCAGGCGAGCCAACCGCCCAGCAGCAGGCGGTTACCGGGCTGCCACAGGAGATAGGCACAGACCAGGCCGTTGAGCAGCATGAACAGGGTCGGCACCTGCGAACCCTGGTAAAGCAGGCGTGTGCGTTCGGCAGCGATGTCCGTGGCGAACTGCTGACGGATGTCACGAGTGTCGGCGTACGCAGGGAGCGGATTGGACAGCATTGGCATAACGGTCATAGGCGCTTTTTTTGTATTGGATCTGCCTAAGCGAGGCCCGGAGCTTACCCGAGCGAATCGGTCAGCCAAAGCTTTATGTGCGAGGTTTGGCTCGGTTGCTGTCCAACTTTCGGCGAGTCTCGGCTGCTCTAATCTGCGACCGTCCGGCTGACCGTCCAGTCGTCGGTTTGCCCTCCCGCACCCCCTGTCCCTAAAATGCCGCGATGCGCGACGATCTCTCCCTACTCCTGAACTCCCTCAACGATGCCCAACGCCAGGCCGTAGCGGCCCCGCTTGGACGTCAACTGGTGCTTGCCGGCGCCGGTTCCGGCAAAACCCGCGTGCTGGTGCACCGCATCGCCTGGCTGATCCAGGTGGAGCAGGCCTCGCCGCACTCGATCTTGTCGGTGACCTTCACCAACAAGGCTGCCGCGGAAATGCGCCAGCGCATCGAGCAACTGCTGGGCATCAACCCGGCTGGCATGTGGGTCGGTACCTTCCACGGCCTGGCACACCGCTTGTTGCGCGCCCATTGGCAGGAAGCCGGGCTGGCCGAAAACTTCCAGATCCTCGATGGCGACGACCAGCAACGCCTGGTGAAACGGGTGATCCGCGAACTGGGCCTCGACGAACAGCGCTGGCCTGCACGCCAGGCCCAGTGGTTCATCAACGGGCAGAAGGACGAGGGCATCCGCCCGCAACACATCCAGGCCGGCGGTGACCTGTTCCTCGGCACCATGCTGAAAATCTACGAGGCCTACGAGGCCGCCTGCGCCCGCGCCGGCGTGATCGACTTCTCCGAGCTGCTGCTGCGCGCCCTGGACCTGTGGCGCGACCGTCCGAGCCTGCTGGAGCACTATCAGCGGCGCTTCCGCCATGTGCTGGTGGACGAGTTCCAGGACACCAACGCCGTGCAGTACGCCTGGCTGCGACTGCTCGCCCGCAATGGCGAAAGCCTGATGGTGGTGGGCGACGACGACCAGTCCATCTACGGCTGGCGCGGCGCGCGGATCGAAAACATCCAGCAGTTCTCCAGCGACTTCGCCGATGCCGAGGTCATCCGCCTGGAGCAGAACTACCGCTCCACCGCGAGCATCCTCAAGGCTGCCAACGCCCTGATCGCCAACAACCAGGGCCGCCTCGGCAAGGAGCTCTGGACCGAAGGCGAAGACGGCGAGCCGATCGGCCTCTATGCCGCCTTCAACGAGCACGATGAAGCGCGCTATGTGGTGGAAAGCATCGAAAGGGCGCTGAAAGACGGCCTGGCGCGCAGCGAAATTGCCATTCTCTATCGCTCCAACGCCCAGTCGCGGGTGCTGGAGGAAGCGCTGCTGCGGGAAAAGATCCCCTACCGCATCTACGGCGGCCAGCGTTTCTTCGAGCGTGCCGAGATCAAGAACGCCATGGCCTACCTGCGCCTGCTCGACGGTCGCGGCAACGATGCGGCGCTGGAGCGGGTGATCAACGTGCCGGCGCGCGGTATCGGCGAGAAGACGGTCGAGAGCATCCGCGAGTTTGCCCGCGTCAATGAAGTCTCGATGTGGGAAGCGATGCGCCTGATGATCGCCAACAAGGCCCTGCCCGGTCGCGCCTCCAGCGCCCTGGCGGCCTTCATGGAGCTGATCGAGAACCTCGCCGCCAAAGTCCTCTCGATGCCGCTGCACCTGATGGCCCAGACCGTCATCGAGCAGAGCGGCCTGATCGCCTACCACAAGGACGAGAAAGGCGAGAAAGGCCAGGCCCGGGTCGAGAACCTGGAGGAACTGGTCAGCGCCGCCCGTGCCTTCGAGAACAACGAAGACGACGAAGAGCTCAGCCCGCTGCAGGCCTTCCTCAGCCACGCCTCGCTGGAAGCTGGTGAAACCCAGGCCGACGCGTTCGAGGACAGCGTGCAGCTGATGACCCTGCACAGCGCCAAGGGCCTGGAATTCCCCCTGGTGTTCCTGGTAGGCATGGAAGAGGGCCTGTTCCCGCACAAGATGAGCCTGGAAGAGCCCGGCCGCCTTGAAGAGGAGCGCCGCCTCGCCTATGTCGGCGTCACCCGCGCCATGCAGCGCCTGGTGATGACCTACGCCGAGACCCGCCGCCTCTATGGCAGCGAGACCTACAACAAGGTCTCGCGCTTCGTCCGCGAAGTGCCGCCGCAGTTCATCCGCGAAGTGCGCCTGAACAACAGCATCAGCCGGCCGATGGGTTCGGGCGGTCGCAGCGGCTCGATCTTCGCCGGCGCGGAAGTTCCGGAAACGCCGTTCTCGCTGGGCCAGCGTGTGCAGCACGCGCTGTTCGGCGAGGGCACCATCCTCAATTTCGAGGGCGCCGGCGCCCAGGCCCGCGTACAGGTGAAGTTCGAAAGCGAAGGCAGCAAGTGGCTGATGCTGGCCTACGCCAAGCTGCAGCCGCTCTGATCCGGTAACTCGTAGCCACGTCGGGAGGATGTCGCTTTTCACATTCACGAGCGACGGCCTGGTCGCATGCCACTGGTGGACCGATCAAGCGCAATACCCGACAACCTTGCCTGACAGGCGCCATGGCCGCCCGTCAGGTGCACCTGCCACCTCCCGCACCTTGGCCATACTGAGGTGCGGAGGTAACGCCATGGCTCGCGCGCCCAGCGCCCAACAGATACTCGACAGCGCCCTGCGTCTCGCCGACACGTGCGGTTGGGAACGCTTGCACCTGTTCGACGTCGCCAACGATCTCGGTGTCGGCCTGGACGCCATCGCCAAGCACTTCGCGCAAAAGGACGACCTGGTGGAGGCGTGGTTCGACCGTGCCGACAAAGCCCTGCTCGTACGCGGCGAAGCCAGTGACCTGGCGGCCCTGAGCCCGGAGAAACGCCTGGAGGAACTGCTTATCGCCTGGCTGAAGAGCCTCGGCGGGCACCGTGCCGTGACCGGGCAGATGCTGCTCTACAAGCTGGAACCCGGGCATATCCACCTGCAGGTGCTCGGCGTGCTGCGTATCAGCCGTACCGTGCAGTGGTGGCGGGAGGCGGCGCGGCGGGAAACCCTGCACCTCAGCCGAATCATCGAAGAAGGGCTGCTGACCACCGCCTATCTGCGCACCTTCATTCACTGGCTGCGCCATCCGCAGGAGGATGATGCCGACCTGCGCGCCTTGCTCCGCCGTCAACTGCGCTGTGGGCCGCTGGCCTTGCTGTTGCGCGAATGAACATCCGCGTCGGGCCTGTCCGACAAAATCCCGAAACACTCTGCCACTAGCCATCGTCAGCGCGACTGTGCAGCATGGCGCGCGTAGATTCATAACCAAGAGAAGCCCTGTGATGCGCCGATTTCTCAGTATTGCCCTGGCCCTTTGCGTCGGCCTGACGCTCAGCCTGGATATCAACGCCGCCAAGCGTATGGGCGGTGGCAAGTCCTTCGGCTCCGCGCCGACTCACCAGACCCGCCAGGCACAACCCGCCCAGGCCCCGAATGCCGCCACCGCGCCGGCCGCTGGCCGTCAGCCCGCCGCTGCCAGCGGTGCTTCGCGTTGGCTCGGTCCGCTAGCCGGCATCGCCGCAGGCGGCCTGCTGGCGTCCATGTTCATGGGCGACGGCTTCGAAGGCATGCAGATCTTCGACTTCCTGATCATCGGTTTGATCGCCTTCCTGCTTTTCCGCTTCCTCGCCGCTCGCAAGCGCCAGCAGCAAGGTCACCCGGCCGTTGCGGGTCATGCGCCATTCCAGCGTGAAATGCCGCAGCAGCAGGCGCCTATCTTCGGCAGCACCGCCCCGACGGCCCAACCGGCGCCAGCCTTCAATGCCCCGAGCTGGTTCAACGAGCAGCGTTTCATCGAAGCCGGTCGCGAGCACTTCATGGCCCTGCAACAACACTGGGATGCGGCCGAGATGGACAAGATCTCCGAATTCGTCACTCCGCAGATGCTCAGCTTCCTCAAGGAAGAGCGCGCCAGCCTGGGTGATGCCTACCAGTCCACCTACATCGACAACCTGCAGGTCCAGCTGGACGGCATCGACGAACTGGGCGACAAGACCGTCGCCACCCTGACCTTCAACGGCGTATCCAAGTCTTCCCGCTTCGACCAGGGTGAAGGCTTCAGCGAAAGCTGGCGCATGGAGCGTGTGCACGGCGACAACCAGCCCTGGCTGCTGGCCGGCATCCGCCAGAACTGATTGCGCAGCGGTTCACGAAAACCCCGGGCTTGCCCGTAGTGCTGTTCACATAAGAAAAAACGCCGCTTTTCCTTCAGCAGGAGGGCGGCGTTTTTGGCTTTACATCATCACGAAGTTGTTTCTGTTGGGCAGTTATCTCTCCTACGGGGCCTTCAGATTGGTAGCCCGGATGAAATCCGGGAAAAGTCCAGCCGCTGCACCCGGATTCATCCGGGCTACGAGGTGGCAGACTGCTCCGAAGGCCGATCACGCCCCTCCTCATATGCGCTGCCGCCAATGCCTAAGTGAACAGCATTACGGGCTTGCCCGGGGGTTTTCTATGGCTATCTCCATCCCACACGCAGCCCACGTTTAGCCCAACGGCGGCCCCGACAGTGCGCTGAAGAGCGGAGTGCCGTCCGGCTCGCCCTACGAGGCCATGCGCTTTCCGCGCCGCCAATGGCGGCAGGCAATCGACCGGCGGAAGTAGAAGCGCGCCGGCACGGGCGGCGGCTTCACACCCTTAATGGCAGAGCTCGCAGACTTCGGCATCGGGCACCAGCTTGAGGAACTCGTCCATGCGCATGTGCACCAGGTTTTCGTGATCCCCGGACTCCATGTAGATGTCTTTCTGCCGGGTCAGTGTCGGGTCCACCAGCATGTTCATCCCATAAGGCTCGCCCACCGCCGGTACGGCGCCCAGTTCGCAGTCCTTGAACAGGCCACTCAGGGTTGCCTCATTGGTGAGTTGCCATTGCCTGGCGTCCTTGCGCACCTTGCCGACATCAAGATGGCGGCTGGCAGGCACTACTGCCATCAGGAAGTGGCCATGGCGGTCATCGAGGATGACCGATTTGGCCAAACGTTCTGCGGGAATGTTGGCGACCCGCGCCGACTCAAGGCTGGTGGCCGAGTGCGGGTGCGGGACCAGATCGAACTGACAATGCGCACGCTCCAGGCTGCGCTGCAATGTAGCGGCCATTCGCATGATGCACCTCCTGTGGATAAGCAGATTTTCGGGCTTGATTGAGCAACGTTGTTTCAGTGCTCAAAGTTTAGACAGCAGGAACAGGCCAGGCTGGAGCGCTTGGTGCTGAAAAAGCGCGCCAACCGCAGCTCCTGGCCTAAGCCTGCGCAGTGCCGATGTGCGTTTCACCCCGAACGCCGGCTACTGTATAAAGCGCATCCCAAACCATGAGGGCCTGTTGCCGTGGAAGAAGTCATCGAACAGCTGCGCGAACTCAATGAGACGGTGCCCGTTCCCCTGGAGCTGCCGGACGAGGAACTGCTGGTGGAGATCGAGGAGCAGCTGCTGATCAACCTGCCCTTCGAGCTGCGCGAGTTCCTGCTCAAGGTCAGCGATGTGGTCTACGGTCGTCTGGAGCCGGTGACCGCCACCGATCCGCAGTCCCATACCTATCTGCCCGAGGTCGCGGCCGTTGCCTGGGATCTGGGTGTACCCCGCGACCTGGTGCCGCTCTGTCAGGATGGCCGCGATTACTATGTGGTCGACGGCGAAGGCGAAGTGCTGCTCTGGTCCGGAGAAAAAGGCGAACTCACCGACGAAAGCTGGGACTCGGTCTGGCACTGGGCTCGCGACGTCTGGCTGACGAGCTGAGCCCCGCCCGCCTGGCCTTTACCGATGGTGGTTATCCTGGCTCTGCTCCAGGGTCTCCATCAGAGCGACCTGCATACGCGAGTGCACGCGGATCAGCCAGCGCCAGAGCAAGGCACTGACACCCGCAGCCAGCAGCGCAATCATCACCAGCAGCTCCAGCGTCGGCAGGATGCTCGCCGACAATGCCATCAGCAGCAGCAAGATGCCCAGCAGGGACAACAGCGGAATCACCTCGGCGATCACCTTGCGCACCCGCTCGGTATGGCGACCGGCCTTGTCCGGCGTCACGCCCATTTCCGCCAGGAGCATCGAGAGCGCCTTCAGCTTGCGATAGGCCGCAATGAGGAAGGGCAGCGACAACAGCAGCGCACAGCCCCAGATCAAAGCCTTCTGCTGGTTCGGTGAAGCCACCCAATCGCTCAGCCGACTGGCAAGGGGATCGGCGAAGTAAGCGCCACCCAGGAAAATCGCCACCACCAGAGCCAGGTTCACCCCGACCTGCAGCAGGATCTTGCGGATCATCCCGGCCAGGACGGCGCTCTGCCCCTGCGGCTGGATACTGCGCAACCACTCGCCATACATGCCGAATACGCGAGCGAGGCGCTGCGGCATCACATTCGCGAGCCGCACCGATAGAGGGTCCGCCGCCCGAATCAGGTAAGGTGTCAGCAGCGTGGTGATCGCCGAGACCGCAACCGCCACCGGGTAAAGGAAGTCACTGGTGACCTGCAGGCTGATGCCCAGCGCGGCGATGATGAAGGAGAACTCGCCGATCTGTGACAACCCCATGCCGACCCGCAGCGACGTACGTCCATCATTACCGGCGATGAAGGCGCCCAGCCCGCACGAGAGCATCTTGCCCAGGACCACTGCGAGGGTGATCACGGCGATCGGCCAGGCGTAATCCAACAGGACCTTGGGGTCGATGAGCAGGCCGATGGCCACGAAGAAGATCGCGCTGAACATGTCGCGCACCGGCTCCACCAGCCGCTCTATCTGCGCCAATTGGCGCGACTCCGCCATGATCGCGCCGATCAGGAACGCGCCCAGAACCATGCTGTACTCCAGCTTCACCACCAGCAGGCAAAATCCAAAGCAAAGGCCGAGCACCGTCACCAGCAGCACCTCGTTGCTCTCGAACTTCGCCACATAGGCCAGCAGGCGCGGCACCAGCAGGATGCCAACGACCAGCGCGACGATCATGAACAGGCTCAGCTTGCCCACTGTGGCAAAGACCTGCCCCGGCTCCACGGAGCCACTGACGGCGATGCCGGAAAGCAGGGCGATGATGCCGATGCCGAGGATGTCTTCAACGATGAGGACGCCAAAGATCAGTTGCGCGAAGCGTTCGTTCTTCATCTTCAGGTCGCTGAGGGCCTTGACGATGATGGTGGTGGAGGAAATCGCCAAGATCGCACCGAGGAACAGACAATCCATGGCGCCCCAACCGAAATGGCTGCCGATCTGGTAACCAATCCAGATCATCAGGACGATCTCCAGGAATGCGGCGATGAACGCCGTGGCGCCGACCTGGAACAGCTTGCCCAGGCTGAACTCGAGGCCTAAGCAGAACATCAGGAAGATCACCCCGAGTTCAGCGAGGATCTTGATCGTATCCTCGTCATGAATCAGCTCGAAGGGCGGGGTGTGCGGGCCGATGATGAACCCAGCGACGATGTAGCCCAGCACAACCGGTTGTTTGAAGCGGTGAAAGAGGATGGTCACCATGCCCGCGACCAGCATGATCACGGCAAGATCCTGAATGAAACTGATGGCATGCATGGCAACGACCTCCTTGAATCAATACGCAGCACAGCAGGCCCAGGCGAAGTACTCGCTTGGTTCCAGTGGGACCCTTGTCAGAAATATGGATGTTCTGCTGAAGAATTTTCGGAGAGTACCATCGGCGGATACTGCGCCAGGGCGGCGCAATATGCCGATACAGTTCAACCGTTTCTGCGCGCCTGGATATTGTCCAGTTCGAGAAGGTTGAGCAGGAACTGGCCGAAGTAGCTCAGGTCCTGCTCGATGGCTGCCCGGGCGGCCTTGCCGTCACCGGCCTGGAGCGCCTTGAAGGCATCCTCGTGGAAGTCGTTCAGGCGCAGCGACAGGTCCGCTTCGGTGAACAGACGATTGAAGAAGGGCCCGACCTGCAACCACAGCGTCTCAATGGTGCGCAGCAGGATGGGATTGGCGCAGGCGCGGTAAAGAGTCATGTGGAATAGGCTGTTGTCATTCAAGTAGCCCTGTACATCGCGGCCTTCGATGGCAATGTCCATGCGCCTCATGCAGCCCTGCAGCGTTTCCAGCTCGGCCGCGGACAAGCGCGCTGCGGCAGCTTCCACGGCCAGGCCTTCCACGGCCATGCGCACCTGGAATATCTGCGTGAAGCGCTCGCGGGTCATGGGCGGGACGCGCACCGAGCGCTGCGGCTCGCCCTCCAGGGCGCCTTCTGCCACAAGGCGCTGCAAGGCGGCGCGCACCGGCATCGGGCTGGTCCCCCAGGCGGCCGCGAGATCACGGATCTTCAAGCGTTCGCCGGGTTTGAACTGGCCTGCCAGCAGGCCTTCGCGTAGTCGTTGGTAAAGCTGTTCCTGCAGGTTCTCGGCCATGGGCATATCACCGTGCAAGGGCCGGTGGTGCCGGCAGTTGGTTCAGGGTCAGGCTGCAGTTGCGCATATCAGGGGGCCTTGTTTTCGATCAGACAATTGCCACCGTCCACTACCAGCATTTCACCGGTGATGTAGCTGGCTTCGGGGGAGGCGAGGAACGCCACGGCGGCGGCCACTTCTTCAGGGCGGCCGGCGCGGCCGAGCGGAGTGTATCGCGCGGCCTCGATTTCTTCTTCCGTACTGGAAGCTGTGCCGATCCAGCCCGGCGCCACGCTGTTCACAGTGATGCCCTGGCGCGCCACCTCCAGCGCCAGGCCCATACTCATGCCCAGCATGCCAGCCTTGGCCGCGCTGTACGCAGCCTCGCCGATATTGCTGCCACGGGTGCCGGTGGTGGAGCTGATGTTGACGATGCGGCCGTAACCACGCGCACGCATGCCCGGCAGCACGGCGCGGGTCAGCAGGAAAGCGGTGGAGAGGTTGCGCGCCAGCGACAGGTTCCAGGTCGCGAAATCCATGTCGGCGAGTTCGGCGAAGGGTTCCGGGCTGCCCTGCATGGCCATGCCGGCATTGTTCACCAGGATATCCACGCGGCCCCAGACGGATTCGGCCCAGGTAACCAGCTCACCTACCTGCTGCTCGTCGGTCAGGTCCGCCGGACGCCCTTCGACCTCGAAGCCTTCAGCACGCAGTTCAGCCACGCGCTCGGCGATCCGTGCGCTGCTTGCGGTGATCAGGAGCCGCGCACCAGCCTGACCCAGGCGCCGGGCAATGGCCATGCCGATCCCCGACGCACTGCCCGCTCCGCTCACCAGGGCCACCTGGCCCTGCCATACTGCTTGTGTCATCTCGACCTCTTTGTGATCACAAATATGAGCTCAGGCTAACTGATCTGAGTGATTACGCCAATTCTTGACATGATTGTGATCACAAATGCAGGATGTGCAAAAATTCGAACGAGGTGTTCAACATGACTGCCAGTGGAATCAGCCAATCCAGCGTAGAAACGTTCGCCGCCCGCGAGCGCGCCCGTTTCCTCGAGCGCAACCCGAAATCCGTCGCCCTCGCCGAACGTGCGCGAAAATCCCTCTACGCCGGCGTACCGATGCACTGGATGGCCGACTGGTCCACCCCTTGCCCGCTGTTCGTAGAGCGCGCCAAAGGCGCCCGCTTCTATGACGTTGACGGCCACGAGTACATCGACTTCTGCCTGGGCGACACCGGTACCATGTTCGGCCACTCGCCGGACCCCGTAGCCCGCGCCATTGCCGAGCAGGCCAACAACGGCCTGACCACCATGCTGCCGGGCGAGGACGCCGTGGTCTGCGGTGAGTTGCTTGCCGAGCGCTTCGGCCTGCCGTATTGGCAGGTGACCGCCACCGCCACCGACTCCAACCGCTACGTGCTGCGCTGGGCCCGCGCCATCACCGGGCGCAAGACCCTGCTGGTGTTCGACGGCTGCTACCACGGCACCGTGGACGACGTGATGGTGCGCTACCGCGACGGCCAGACCGTGCAGCGCTCGGGCCTGGTCGGCCAGGCCTATGACCTGACCCAGTACAGCCGCTCGATCCCCTTCAACGACGTCGAGGCGCTGGAAGCCGCGTTGGCCCAAGGTGACGTCTGTGCCCTGCTCTGCGAGCCGGCCATGACCAACATCGGCATGGTGCTGCCCGATCAGGGCTTCATGCAGAAGTGCCGCGAACTCACCCGCAAGTACGGCAGTCTGCTGATCATCGATGAGACCCACACCATCTCCACCAACATCGGCGGCTGTACCAAACTGTGGAACCTCGACCCGGACTTCTTCGTGGTGGGCAAGCCCATTGCCGGCGGTGTGCCCTGCGGCATCTTCGGCTGCAGCGCGGAGATGGCTGAGCAGATGCTCGCCTCGCGCAGGAAGGCCCAGGAAGACAGCCATGGCCACGGCCACAGCGGCATGGGCACCACCCTTTCGGCCAATGCCCTGGCCATGCACTGCATGCGCGCCAACCTCGAGCAGGTGATGACCCAGGCGGCCTACGACCACATGCTGCCAATGGCCAAGCGCCTGGCCGAGGGCTTCCGTCGACTGATTGCCAAGCACGACCTGAAATGGTCCGTGACCGAACTGGGCGCGCGCAGCGAATTCCAGTTCTGCCCCATATCACCGCGCACCGGTGCCGAGGCCGAGGCCGCCTTCCATGACGAACTGCAGATGGCCCTGCACCTCTACCTGATCAACCGCGGCATCCTGATCACACCGTTCCACAACATGACCCTGTGCTGCCCGGACACCCTTGAGTCCGACGTGGACAAGCTGATCACCACCCTCGACGAAGCGCTGAGCGAGTTGCTGGCCATCCCCGGCGCCCGACTTTGAACCTGCCTTCTCCCTCTGGGAGAAGGTGCCCGAAGAGCGGATGAGGGGAGCCCGGCTTCCCTCACCCCGCCCCTCTCCCAGGGGGAGAGGGAAAACCAAGGACATCACCATGCAATTCGCCAATATCCAGGAAGCCCGCGACTTCCTCGACCAACACCCCGAAGTGCGCAGCTTCGAGCTGATCCTGATCGACGCCAACGGCGTACCGCGCGGCAAACTGCTGCACCGCGACGAACTGCTGGCCATTTACGAGAACGGCCGCCCATTGCCCAGCTCCATCCTCGCCCTGACCATTCGTGGCGAAGACGTGGAAGACACCGGCCTGGTCTGGGAAGTGGCCGACGCCGACTGCTGGACTTATCCCCTGCCCGGCAGCCTGACCCTGCAATCCTGGCGGGCAACACCGACCGGGCAACTGCAGGTCAGCATGCATCCGACCCAGGGTCTGCCGGCCTCCCCGGCCGATCCGCGCCACGTTCTGGTGCGAGCCATCGACCGCCTCAAGGCCGACGGCTACCACCCGGTGATGGCCGTGGAGCTGGAGTTCTACCTGCTGGACAAGAACCGTGACGCCAACGGTCAGCCACAACCCGCCGTGCAGATGAACGGCGTGCGCCCGGCCGCACCACAGGTCTACGGCGTGTATGAGCTGGAACAACTGCAGCCCTTCCTCGACGACCTCTATGCCGCGTGCGAAGTGCAGGGACTGCCCGTGCGCACCGCAATTTCCGAGTACGCCCCCGGCCAGCTCGAACTGACCCTGGAGCACCGCTTCGACGCCTTGCAAGCAGTCGACGAGGGCGTGCGCTACAAGCGCCTGGTCAAGGGCGTAGCCAACAAGCATGGGCTGCAGGCCTGCTTCATGGCCAAACCCTTCGGCGACCTCGCGGGCAGCGGTCTACACATGCACGTCAGCCTGGCTGATGCTGAGGGTAACAACCTCTACGCCAGCGAAGATCCGTACGGAACACCACTGCTGCGCCACTCGATCGGCGGCATGATGGCCAGCCTGCTCGACTCGCTGGCGATCTTCTGCCCCAATGCCAACTCCTTCCGCCGCTTCCAGGCCAACAGCTATGCTCCGCTGGCCAAGAGCTGGGGCGTAAACAACCGCACCGTGTCGTTCCGCGTTCCGGGCGGACCTGCCAAGAGCCGGCACATCGAACACCGCATCTGCGGCGCCGACGCCAACCCCTATCTGGCCGCTGCGGCGATCCTCGCCGGCATCCACCGCGGTATCCGCGAGCAACTGGACCCAGGGGAAGCCATCACAGGCAATGGTTATGCACAGGCCAAGGAATTCCTCCCCACCGACTGGCTCACCGCGCTGCGTGCGCTGGCGTCATCCGAATGGGCAAAAGAAGCCCTGGGCGAGGATTTCCTCAAAGTGTTCCTGGCCATCAAGCAAGAGGAATACCGCCAGTTCATGGGCGAGGTCGGTGAGCAGGACTGGCGCTGGTACCTGACCCATGCCTAAGCAGGAGGAAATCGGCTAGGCTGACTTCAAACCTCATCCAGGCCTGCTCGATGAAGGCGCGTACCCTCGCATTGCTGTTGTTGATCCTCGGCACCTGTGAGGCCGAGCCACTGCGCGTGGGTCTGGAAAGCCAGGATTACTTGCCCTATTACCGCGCCCTGCCCGGGCGCCCCGCCGAGGGCTACGCCATCGCCCTGCTGCAGCGCTTCGCCAGCAGCCAGGGCATGACACTGGAACTCGAAGCGCTGCCGATCAATCGCCTGCACCGCAACCTGCAAACCACCGACCGGCTGATGCTGGTGTTCCCCGACAACCCCGACTGGTCGCGCCAGCTCAAGGGTAGCCAGCACATGCAGTACAGCCGCCCGGCCATTCGCATCATCGACGGCAGCCTGGTGCTGCGCGAGCACCTCGGCCGTGGCATCGACAGCGTTCGCCGTCTGGGTACCGTGCGCGGCTTCACCCCGGAGGCCTGGCGTGAACGCCTGCAGAATGGTCAGGTGCAGTTGGTGGAAGCCAGTGATATTGGCAGCCTGGTGCGGATGATCCTGCGCCTGCGCATCGACGCGCTGTATGCCAACCCCGAAGTGCTGCGCCATTACCTCAAGCAGCAGACCGACCTGGGCGGTGACCGCCTGGTGCTCGACCCGGACCTGCCCCTGGCGCGCACCGCCTTCCATGCCAGCAGCCTGAAACACCCGGAGCTCCTGGAAGCTTTCGACCGCTTCCTCGCCGAGCATGCCGATGAACTGGCGCAGCTACGCCGTACCCATGGCTTGGCCTGCAGTCCCAGCGACCTCACTGAGGACAGCCCGGCGTGCACCGCCCCCGCGGCGGCAGGAACACCCTGACGCAAAGGGTTATCCACAGCGACTGCCTCGCCGGGCGATTTGGTCAGGGAATTGCGCGGAATCGGCATCTGTGGCGCCAAGCGCACAGGCCGCGTCTACTTGTTCCCGCCACCAGACTGATGAGGCCATCATGGAACCCGGAACCGCCCAGCTGTCGATGACCGTGCTAATGACCCCGGACATGGCCAACTTTTCAGGCAATGTCCACGGCGGCACGCTGCTCAAGTACCTTGATGAAGTGGCCTACGCCTGCGCAAGCCGCTACGCCGGCCGCTACGTGGTGACACTTTCGGTTGACCAGGTGATCTTTCGCGAGCCGATCCACGTCGGCGAACTGGTCACCTTTCTCGCATCGGTGAACTACACCGGCAATACCTCGATGGAGATCGGCATCAAGGTGGTCACCGAAAACATCCGCGAACGCTCGGTGCGCCATACCAACAGCTGCTTCTTCACCATGGTGGCCCTCGACGACGAGCGTCGCCCAGCCCAGGTGCCGCCCCTGCAGCCACTTACCGCCGACGAGAAACGCCGCTACGCCCAGGCCCAGCAGCGCCGCCAGATCCGTCAGGAGCTGGAAAAGCGCTACCAGGAAATGCGTGAGGGCAGCTGAGCCCTCACTTCCCGCCTTGTACCCAAAACCCGTGGATGGTGCTGTGGGTAACTTGTAGAGCAAGCGCTGTAGCCCAGAGGCTGCGCGCTCTCTGGGAACTCGACTATTTTTTGTACGTTTTCAATAAGTTGGGTGATGCACTACGCACAGATACTGTGCGCCAGCCTGTGGACAACCTGTGAGGCCAGGTCTCCAGCCCGCGTCATTCCTGACGTCCAAATGCATGCTTATCTTTTGATCAGTGGTGTTCCGCGGATTGGGCCCAAGCGCAGGAAAAACCAACAAGCCAAGCCTCCAGCCCAGCAACAGCGCCGTAGCGACGCCTCCTCCCCCAAATTCCGTGGATAGCATTGTGGATAAGTTGTCCATGGATGCCCAGGAGCCACTCCAGCCGGTGCTTTCCACTGAATGGGCATTTTTCGAACAAAATCATAGGGATAACTCCTGCCTTGCGCACAGAATCTGTGCAGGCAGCTGTGGATATACTGTGAGGGCATTGCTGTAAGCCTTGTTGTCTATGGCGCTCAGCGATCCGAGTGTTTTTTGATCAGCTGCGCCGCCCTCGCCCCTGAGTGTGCATATCCACGCAGTCGGGGCAAGGCTCAACGAATCCGAATGATCCGTGAATCTGCTTGGCACCGGCTATCGGGTCTCGCAAAGCTGAGCCCAAGCTATGAATCATGCGGCCAGCGGTGAACGGTTCACAGGAGAGGGAAAAATTCTCCATCTTTTGCCCAAATCCCGTGGATGCAACTGTGGATAAGCTGTAGTTCAATCCTTGGCATCGAGGCCAGCCGTGACCTGCAGGACTTTGTGCATTTTTCGTTCTAGCTCAAGTAGTTAACCCAAACATTGCGCACAAAAACTGTTGGGGTATCTGTGGATAATCTGTGAGGGAATGCCTAGATCCCTTGTCGTACTTGGCCTTAAGCCGACTGATGATTATTTGAGCAAACCAACCATGCGCTGCCAAGACTGTGCATAAGCCGCCAGGATGCGCTGTTCGGCAGCGAAGCCTGACATTTCCTGTGGCCCATGAAATCCAGGCTTTGCCCTTTGTTGGCCTTCGCAAAGGTCAACCAAACCTGGAGTTCCCGCGGCAAGCGGCGAACTGTTCACAGAAGACGGAGAAGTTTTTCATGTTTTGCCCAAATCCCGTGGATGCAACTGTGGATAAGCTGTAGTTCGATCGCTGCGACCGAAGCCAGCCTTGGCTTGCACCACTTTGATCATTTTTCGTTCCATTTCAACTAGTTAGCCCAAACATTGCGCACAATAACTGTTAGGCCATCTGTGGATAATCTGTGAGGGAATGCCTAGCCCCCTTGTCGTACGGGGCTTTAAGCCGGCTGATCATTTTTCGAGCAAAGGAGCGATACGCGGCCAAGACTGTGAATAACCCGCCAACTTGGTGCTGTGCTTCAGTGCAGCCTGATATTTCCTGTGGCCATCAAGTCCAGAATTTACCCGTCGTTGCTCATCGCAAAATGAAACGCAACCTGCAAGCGATGCAGCGAGCGTCGATCTATTCACAGGCAACCGGGTACTTTCCCCGTTTTCTACCCAAATTCCGTGGAAGGAACTGTGGGTAAGTTGTCCATGGAACTCTAGGGCCCACAGCTGCCATGGGCTGCGAGCTTTTGAATGTTTTTCGAGCAATTTCAACAAGATAGCGAAGTGGCTGCACACAGAATCTGTGCAGCCGCCTGTGGACAAGCTGTGCGGGCATTGCTGGAAGCCCGATGTGGCGTGGCCTCCATAAATCTGTTCATTTTCTGATCATGCTCTCCGCCCTCACCGTTATCCCCCGAAACAGCCGAAAACCTAGATGCTGCCCGTCTCGGTCATCTGCCAATTGCCGTTCCAGCTACCCCGGTTCTGCCATACCCGCGCCGGCGGGTGCTCCTTGCAATGGATGGAAGCTAGGAGGGGGCGGTAATTACTGGTAGATCAAGCCACCGAACGGCCATTGTGGATAACCTCCTCCCTCCGTCAGCGGAGGGAGAAGGAGAAGGAGAAGGAATGGTCCGGCCAGAAACGCTCGGCCCGCGCGCTGGGCATAACGTCAGTGCTGGTGCTCGGCCGCAGCAGCCGGCGCTTCCTTCTGCACATGGATTTCCACTTCCACGTCACCGGCCTTCTGGAAGTGCAGAGTCAGGGGGAACTTGTCACCGTCGTTCAGCGGCTGCTTGAGGCCGAACATCATCAGGTGGTAACCGCCCTGCTCCAGGCGCACTTCACCACTCGGGGGAATCTCTACACCGCCCTGGACCTGCCGCATCTTCATCATGCCGTCCCTGTGCAGGTGCTCGTGGATCTCCGTCTTGCCGGCGCGAGCGGTATCGGCACCGAGCAGCTTGTCGACCTGCTCGCCCTTGTTGTGGATAACCAGGTAGGCAGCGCCGTTGGGTGAAACTGCGGGTACCGCCAGGGCCCAGGGATGCTCGATATGCAGCGAGCCAAAGTTGTAGTCATGGGCGGCCAGGGTGGCGGAACAGCTCAGCAAGGCCCCCAGGGCCAGCAATGTCTTACGCATGTTGGAACTCCATTCGTTCGATTGACTGGCGCCGACCCCAGCGGGCGCCAACTGCTTTCCATTCACGAGCTACCTCGCGATCGCCTTGCTCGCGCCGATGCGCGACAGCACCAGCCAGTCCAGCGCCCAGACCGCCAGCAGGGACATGCCTACCAGCGGAAAGACAATGCCGAGGCCGATCATGATCATCACTGCGGTTTTCCACAACGGCAGATCATGGCGCAGCGGCGGCACGCCCAGGCTCCCCTGTGGACGGCGCTTCCACCACATCACCAGTCCGCTCGCGGCACTGAGCAGAATCAGCAGGCACACGCCAAACATCAGCAGCTGGTTAGCCAGCCCGAAGAACTTGCCTTCGTGCAGCACCACGCCCATTTCCACGCTTCTGGCCACAATGCCGTAGTCCTTCCAGCGGATATCGGCCAGGACCCGGCCGCTGTACTGGTCGATATGCAGGGTCGCGTCGTTGCGCGGATCATTGGCGAACACGGCAATGGTAAACACACCTGTAGCATCGGCTGGCCAGGTGATGCTGTAGCCAGGCAGCACGCCGCGCTCGCGAGCGGTGTCGACCACTTGCCGCAGGCTGACCTGACTGGCAGACGGAGCATCTTCCTGGGTCACATGCCCCTTGTGCGCGGCATGAGGGTCGGAGACCGGCAGCGGAGTGTTTTCCACCGCCCAGGCCACCGTCTGGTCGGTAGCGCTGTTGAGGGTGCGAGCCTGCAGGCCGGACTTCGGCACCTCGTTCCACATCGCCGCCGGGAAGCGGTTCCAGACGGCGGCGAAGGACTCGCCCCAGTAACCCGTCCAGGTCATGCCGGTCAGCAGCATGAACAGCAGCAGCAATGAGCCCCAGAAGCCGGTCACCGCATGCAGATCGCGCCAGAACAGCCGACCGCGGCTGGCCAGGCGTGGCCAGAACACCCCGCGCACGGCTTGCCCACGCGGCCACCAGAGGTAAAGTCCGGAAACCACCAGTACTATCGCCCAACCCGCCGCCAGCTCGATCAGTCGGTCACCCAGGGTGCCGATCAGCAAAGTGCCGTGTAACGAACGCGAGATGGCCTGGAGGTTGTTCTCCGCATCCTGAACACCCAGGATCTTGCCGCTGTAGGGGTCGACGAAGACATTCTGTTTGCGGCCGTCCAGCGTGGCCACGAACTGCGCGCTGCGGTCGACGTCCGTCGGTGGCAGGTACTGGCTGACGGCAGCGTGAGGGTAAGCCTGCCGCAGCCGCTCCAGTTGCTGATCGGCGCTGAGCGCCTGGGAACCCGGCTGGACACTCATCAGGTCGCTGTAGAGCAGATTGTCCAGCTGCGGTTTGAACAGATAGATGCCGCCGGTCACGGACAGCATGATCATGAACGGAATGACGAAGAGCCCGGCATAGAAATGCCAGCGCCACGCCAGGTTATAGAAGGAGACCCTGTTGTTGGCCATTGTCGTACTCCCGGATAAGGATGTGCCTCCGCCTGCCCGTGGCTCATGAGCGGCCACGCAGGTACGCGGTGCAGCCCACGGCAGCGCCAGGACCAGGCTGCTCATGTCCAGCTGCGGGGCGGATTGGTTCTATTCAGGCAAGTACGGCAGGGGGAGCGCGGGTCAGCGCATTGGGGAACACCGCAGAAGCGGCATGGCCGCGGTGGACGGCCGCAAAGGTCCGGGGGCTGACAGGATTCGTCAGAAAACCGACCAGCAACAGTGCCGGGCTCAGGGCCGGCGAATTGAACAACAGGGTGCAGTAGCCACATTTGGCCCAGGCGGTCTCGTGCCCGGGCTGCGCCGGCTGCTCGGTCGAGAGCTGATGATCCGTGGCACAGGCCAGTTCGCCCATCCACGCGGGTACGGCCTGTCGAGCGGGCGTCAGTGACTGGGACAATAAGGGACCGGCGAACACCAGCAGCATGGCCAGAAGGCCAAGCCAGGCACCACGCTGATGTCGTCTGCCGTAGGTCACAGGAGTTCCCGGGCCGGTCCGTCGGAAGGGCGCTTATGCTAGCCAAGCGCCTCGCTGGGAGAAAGCCTAGCCGCTGGGGCAGATGGCCGCAGGCCGTACATTAAGAAATCCGCACCGACCGGCAGCGTGCTTCACGGCGGGAGCCCCAAGACAGCTGGAGTGCGCAATGCGAGAATCGCTGGCTTTTGCTGGAGCACCAAGGAGGTGTGCCCCGTGGAAAACCTTTACTTCTCGCCGATGCTGCTGGGGCTGAACCTGATGCTGGCCAGCGCGGTAGCCTGCACGGGCCTCTGGTACTTTTCGAGGCCTTACCAGGGGCCTGGATTCTGGATGGCCGGCACCTGGACGCTCATCCTCGGCATCCTCTTCTTCATGGGCTTCATGGCCAGCGGCAGCCGAACGCTCAACGTGCTGGGCAATGCCACCCAACTGGCTGGAGAAGCGATCCTGCTGCTGGGTGTCTTCCGCTTTCTCGGACGCCGCCTCCCGTACTGGACGGTGCCGTTCAGCGCCGGTCTGATGGCTGCCGTAAACACCTGGCACTGGTTCAGCCCACTTAATTCGGAGCTGCTGATCGCCATCTACGCCGGTATCGCCGGTATTCTGCCCTTGCAGGCCTGCTGGGCACTGTTCATCGAACGCAGCGAAGCCGAGTTGCGCAGTGCCCGTCTGTTCGTCGCCATCACACTCTCTGGCTATGCGCTGGTGACCCTTCTGCGCGGTGCCATCGGTGTGCACGACTGGCTGCAACATATCGAGCATGCCGACGTCACCCGCTCGGTAAGCTACCTGCTGCCCTACAACTTCGGCATCCCGCTCTGGGTTATCGCCCTGGTGGGCCTGGCCCTGCTAACGATGCGCCGGATCCTTAGCGACAGCCAACGCAACGCGCGCCAGGCCGAAGCCAGTGCACGCCGGTTCGAGCGTCTGATGAACGTGGCCAACGCAGGAATGCTGGTGGTGGAGGAAGGCCGTATCCAGGACGCCAACCCCATGCTTGAACGGCTGGTTGCGCTTCGCCGTGATGCGCTGCTCGGCCAACCGCTCAGCCTGCTCTTCAGCACCGGCCAGGCGCCTCTGGTGCATGACCTGCTGAATCGGGCCGATGGTCGCCCGCATGACGTAGAAGCTTTGCGTGGCGATGGTGCAGGCTTTCCCGCCGAACTGGCCGTCGCAGCACTGGACGATAGCTGCCAACGGCTGGTGGAGATTCGCGACGTCAGTCATCGCAAGGCCCTGGAGAACAAACTGCTGCGCCTCGCGACCACCGATCCCCTGACCGGTGCTCTGAATCGCCGGGCATTCGAGGAGCGCGCCGAACAGGAGCTGCAGCGCGCCCGGCGGCAGCGCACGGCGCTGTGCCTGGCCCTGCTCGACCTTGACCATTTCAAACGCATCAACGATCGGCATGGCCACCAAACCGGTGATGAGGTACTTCGCCAGTTCAGCCATCTCTGTCAACAACAGGCCCGACGTACTGACCTGTTCGCCCGCTACGGGGGCGAAGAGTTCATCCTCGTGCTCCCGGACACGGCGGCGGAATCGGCCACGCACCTGCTGGAGCGCATCCGCCAGACCCTGGAGTGCCTGGAACTGCAAAGCCCCGACGGCCCGCTGCGGGTCAGCGTCAGCATCGGCCTGGCCGCCCTCACCGAGGACCAGGACCTGCTGGGCTTGCAGGCAGCTGCCGATGCGGCCCTTTATCAGGCCAAGGAGCGGGGACGAAACCGCGTCGAACTGGTCCGCTGAATTCCCCTGGATGAGTTAAGCTTTTGCGTAGGTTCCTGGAGTCATCATGCTAAGCCTCGCCGACGTCTTCCTCTTCATGCTGTTCGCCGCAGGCGCGGCCTGGTTGTGGCGCAGCCATGGCGTGCGTGAACGCGCACTGCAGTTGGCCAAGCAACATTGCGCTCGCCTGGATGTGGAATTGCTCGACGGTAACGTCGCTTTTCGCCGCCTGGCCATGGTCCGCGACGCCAAGGGCACCCGACGCCTTGCCCGCCTCTATGACTTCGAGTTCACCGTCACAGGCGAACAGCGCCTGACCGGCAGCATCCAGATGTTCGGCCAGCAGCTCGGGCGCATCGAGCTTCAGGCCCACCCTTTCCAGGCCCAGGCGCAGCATGACAGCAAGGTCATCCAGATGACCGAGTGGCGCCGCACCCACCCCAAGGCGGATGAGCAGCGCCGGGTCGATTAGAGCAGCCCCAGCGTCTTCAGGCTTGCCTTGCCCAACTCGATACGCTTTGGCGCATCGCTAAGCTGGGACATGTCGATGTTGAGGGCGAAGGCGTAAACCTTGTCGTCCTGCTTCACCCAGCCCACCCACCAGCCGATCGCCGGTGTGCTGCTGTCAGCCCAACCGGTCTTGCCGTGCAGCTCCCAGCCCGGGCCCTGCTCCAACAGGGTGATCTGGCGGACCGCGGCCTGGGCCTCCTCCGGGAACGGAAGCTGCCCCTGGGCCAGACGGGCGAGGACGCCGGTCTGTTCCATGGCGCTGATCGCCAGGGGGCCATCCAGCCAGAATCTGTCCACAACCTGACCAATCTCGCCATTGCCATAGCCGAGCTGACGGACGCTCGCCTGCATTCGTTCCAGCCCCACCCTACGCGCCAGCTCCTGGTAAATCGCCACGTTGGAGATCCGAATAGCCTCGCGCAGGTCCATGTCGCGCTCCCACGCTTTCATCCATTGCGGCTTCCCGCCATAGGGCAACACCTCGTCGACACTCTTCACGGCGCCTGTGGATAAACCAATCAGGCTGTTGGGGATCTTGAAGGTAGAAGCCGGCGCGAAGCGCGTTTCGGCCCGCGCCCGATCATGGCCGGTGTAGCGATCGGCGGCGACGTCGTAGACCACGAAGGTCCCGCGTAGCTTCGCCGCGCTGAACAGCTGCGCCACTGCCGGGCTCTCCTGCCAGATGGGCGCAGCCAAGGCGTGGCTGGCAAACAGGACCAGCAGCCCTGTGAATAACTTTTTCATCGTCGAGTTCCCTTCTGGATAGGTGAGATCGATCATGCAGGCCGGAGCAGGAACGCCGCAGTGCGTTCCGCACTGGATGCGGGAAACTCCTGCATGAAGCAATGTCCACCGTCCACCACCAGGGCGCTGACATGGCCATTCTGCGCGGTCAGGCGCGCCACCGACTTAGCCACGAATGGATAGCTGTTCTGCCCGTGGAGCACCAGCGTCGGCGTAACGATCCTGCCCAACGAAGGCCAAAGACGCTTGGGAAACGAGCTGAAGATCTCGGCCTCGCGGCTTGGTCGGCATTTGAGCTCGACACCGCCATCCACCTCCTTGAGCGCATGGTCGATGTAACCCTGGAAGGCCTCCTCCGCCCAGCCCTTGAAGATGCCGCGTCCATGCAAGTTGGCCCAGGCCGCCTGGCGATCCGCCCAATGGTGGCGACGGGCCCTGGCGCGGCTGGCCATGGTGGTGCGACGGTGCAGCCCTAGCACCTCGGAGAAGGCCATGGCGCCAATCATCGCCGTAGTGAAAAACACCGGGTCGAGCAGCACTGCACGCCCGAACAGGTCGGGGTGGCGAGCCAGGATCAGGCTGCTCAGAACCCCGCCGAAGCTATGCCCGGCAGCGAAGCGCGGCACCTCGCCAAAACGGGCGCGCCCTGCCTCGAAGGCTTCCACGGCCAACTCGGCATTGCGATTCCAGCCAAGGAAGCGGCCACCGTGGTCGCTGTCGCCATGACCCTGGATATCGCAGAGCCAGAGGTCGAAGTCCTGCGCCAGCAGCTGCAGCATGGGCGCGTAGATGCGGCCGCAGAAACCATTGCCGTGCAGAAAGTGCAGCAGCGGCTTGCCGGACACCGGGCTGTGCCAGCCACGCAGGGTGAATCCTGCCGAACTCGAATGGGACCAGGGGATCAATTGCATCGAACAGGCCTCGAAATGACAGCGCGCAGTTTAGCCATAGTGCCGCGTTGAAGGCAGATGGAGAGAGCACCCGTGGTATCGTTTCAGCCCCAAACCCAAGGACTGCCGGCCTTGCTGACCCGCCCCCTGCGCATCGCACTGCTCATCCTGCTGCTGCTCGCTGGCCTGTTCACGGTGATGCACCTCGCCGGACGCCACGCCGAGCAGCAAGCATTGCATGAGGAAGGCAAGCTGGCCCGTGAACAACTGGCGCTCTATGCCGGCACGCTGCAGACGCTGATCGACCGTTATCGCGCCCTGCCCGCCGTGCTGGCCCTGGACCCGGAGTTGAGCACTGCGCTCGATGGCCCTGTGGATAACCTCTTGCAGCGCCAGCTCAACCTGAAGCTGGAGCGCACCAACGAGGCTGCTGGCTCCACCACCCTTGAACTGTTGGACCGGACCGGCCTCGCGGTCGCAGCCAGCAACTGGCGCCTGGCCACCAGTTTCGTTGGGCACAACTACGGCTTTCGTCCCTACTTCCAGCAGACCCGCACACAGGGCAGTGGACGTTTTTATGCGGTGGGCGTGACCAGCGGCATCCCTGGCTATTTTCTCTCCCAGGCTGTGCGCAACGAGCAGGACGAATTCCTCGGGGCCGTGGTGGTCAAGCTGGAGTTTCCGGAACTCGAGCAGGAATGGAGCCAGCGCCCGGATATCATCCTTGTCAGCGATGCCAAGGGTGTAGCGTTCATCGCCAACCAGTCGGGCTGGCGTTACCGCGAGTTGCAGCCACTCTCCGCGCAAAGCCGTGCGGAGCTGGCCACGACCCGGCAGTATGACAAGCAGCCCCTGGCGCCGCTGACCCATCGCACTCTGCAGACGCTGGGCGAAGGCAGCCGGATGGCACGCGTTGACGGACCGGGCGGAAGCGCCGACTACCTGTGGGAAAGTCTGCCCTTGCCCAGCGAAGGCTGGACGCTGCACCTGCTGCGCAACCCGCAAAGCGTTGCCAGCAGCGGCCGCAGTGCGGCGCTGGCGGCGGGTGGTGCCTGGCTCGCGCTGTTCTTCCTCGGCCTCTTCCTGCACCAGCGCTGGCGCATGGCGCGTCTGCGCCAGCGCAGCCGTGAGGAACTGGAGCGCCTGGTTGAACAGCGCACAGCCGCTCTTCGGACAGCACAGGACGGTCTGGTGCAGGCAGCCAAACTCGCGGCGCTCGGGCAGATGTCCACAGCCCTGGCCCATGAGATCAACCAACCACTCACTGCCCTGCAGATGCACCTGGCCAGCCTGCGTCTGATGCTCGATAACAATCAGCTGGAACAGGCGCGCAAGGCCCTGCCCAGGCATGAGGAGCTGTTGCAGCGCATGGCGGCACTCACCAGTCACTTGAAAACCTACGCCCGCAAGACACCCGGCGGGCTACGCGAATGCCTGGAACTGGGCAGCGTTGTGGATAAGTCCCTGCAACTGTTGGCACCCAACCTCCGCGATGCCCAGGTGGAGATCCACCAGGAGCTGAACGTGCCGGCCTGGATTTCCGGCGACGCCATCCGCCTTGAGCAAGTCATGGTCAACCTGTTGCGAAACTCCCTGGACGCCGTCGCGGACAAGCCCCACCCACAATTGTGGATAACCCTGTGCCGCGAGGAAGACTCCTGGTTGCTCAGCGTCGCAGACAATGGCGGCGGGATAGCCGACGCCGACTTGCCGCAGATATTCGACCCCTTCTTCACTACCAAGCCGGCGGGTGCCGGTTTGGGCATCGGACTGGCGGTATCCTTCGCCATCGTCCATGAGCTGGGAGGCACCCTGAGCGCCGCCAACCAGGGCGAAGGCGCCGTGTTCAGACTGCGCCTGCCTGTGGATAAAACCCGAGAGGACCCCCTATGCCCGTCCAGGTGATTTTCGTCGATGACGAAGCGGCCATCCGCGACGCCGTACGTGAATGGTTGGAGCTGTCCGGCTACCTGGTACGCACCGAAGCCAGCGCCGAGGAGTGCCTGAAGCACCTGGACGCCGACTTCCCCGGAGTGGTGATCAGCGACCTGCGCATGCCCGGCATGGACGGCATGGCCCTTCTGCAAGCCATCCAGGCACGGGACCGGGAGCTGCCGGTACTGATGGTCACCGGCCATGGGGACGTACCCCAGGCGGTCGAGGCCATGCGTTTGGGTGCCTACGACTTCATCGAGAAGCCTTTCACGGCCGAGCGTCTGCTGGAAAGCCTGCGCCGTGCCCTGGAGAAACGCCGGCTGGTGCAGGAAAACCGTCATCTGCGCCTGCAGGTCGACCTCAAGGATCAGCTCGATGGTCGCCTGCTGGGGATATCCCGTCCCATGGTCCACCTGCGTCGGCAGGTGCTGGATCTGGCGCAGACGCCGGTCAACGTCCTGCTGCGCGGCGAAACCGGCAGCGGCAAGGAAATGGTAGCCCGCTGCCTGCACGACTTCGGACCGCGGGCCGGCAAGCCTTTCGTCGCACTGAACTGCGCCGCCATCCCGGAGAACCTCTTCGAGAGCGAACTGTTCGGCCACGAGAGCGGCGCCTTCACCGGTGCCCAGGGCAAACGCATCGGCAAGATCGAGCATGCCCACGGCGGCACCTTGTTCCTCGACGAGATCGAGAGCATGCCTCTTGCACAGCAGGTCAAGCTGCTACGGGTGCTGCAGGAACAGCGCCTGGAGCGGCTGGGTTCGAATCAGAGCATCGCTGTGGATATCCGCGTGATTGCCGCCACCAAGCCAGACCTGCGCGACGAAGTCCGCGCGGGGCGATTCCGTGAGGACCTGCTCTACCGTCTCAACGTCGCCGAGCTGCAGTTGCCAGCCCTGCGCGACCGCCGCGAAGACATCCTGCTGTTGTTCGAGCACTTCGCCCACGTCGCCAGCGAGCGACTCGGCCGCCCCTCCCCAACGCTGACACCGGCTGAGCTGGCACATTTGCTGGCTCATGACTGGCCGGGCAACGTGCGCGAACTGGCGAACGCCGCTGAACGCCATGTGCTGGGGTTATCCACAAGGAGCACGCAGGGTGCCGAGGTCGAACCGTCCCTGGCTGAACTGATGGAATCCTACGAAGCCCAGTGCCTGCGCCAGGCGCTGGCTCGCTCACAAGGTGATATCAAGGCGGTCATGAGCCTGCTGCAACTGCCCCGCCGCACCCTCAACGAGAAGATGGTGCGCCACGGCCTGGCGCGCAGCGAGTTCCTGCGCGGCGAGGATGACTGACCCTGTGGAAAACTGCTGATGTAGATGGGTACTGAGCGAAGCGAAGCCAACAACCCAGATAGGGACCGCGCAATGTTGGTTTTGCAGACTCAGCGCCAACCTACGCAGCGTAATAGTCTGCTGGTCCTGGCGACTCTGTAGGGCTGGTCATCGGCCTGCTTTGCGAATGAATTCGCACCTACAAGCGAGCACGGCCATCACATCACTGCCTGATCGGCGGAATCTTGCTCATCGGCTTGTAGGCATCGGCAATATTCCGCGCATACCCCTTGGAAGAAGCCGCTAAAACCCCTCTATTCCGGGCCTTTCCTCCCCTGGCACAGGTCCTGCTAAGTGCTCATCGCTCATGCACCGCCCAGCGCTGTGCCCACAACAACAACGATGACTCGAGGAAAGATGATGGATAACTCCAGCACCCTGACTGCCTCAGCTGTACACCGCACCACATCGCAACGCATCAAGTCCATTTTCAGCGGTTCGGTCGGCAACCTGGTCGAGTGGTACGACTGGTACGTCTACGCCGCCTTCTCGCTGTACTTCGCCAAGGCGTTCTTCCCCCAGGGCGACTTGACCGCCCAGTTGCTCAACACTGCCGCGATCTTCGCCGTGGGCTTCCTGATGCGGCCCATCGGTGGCTGGCTGATGGGCATCTACGCCGATCGCAAGGGCCGCAAGGCTGCGCTGCTGGCCTCTGTTCTGCTGATGTGCTTTGGCTCGCTGATCATCGCGCTGACCCCCAGCTATGAATCCATCGGCATTGCCGCGCCCATCCTGCTAGTGGTCGCACGCCTGCTGCAGGGCCTGTCGGTAGGCGGTGAGTACGGTACTTCTGCCACCTACCTGTCAGAAATGGCGACCCACGAGCAACGCGGCTTCTTCTCCAGTTTCCAATACGTGACGCTGATCTCCGGCCAGCTCATCGCGCTGGCGGTGCTGATCGTGTTGCAGCAGTCCCTGAGCACCGAACAGCTGGAAAGCTGGGGCTGGCGCGTACCCTTCCTGATCGGCGCCCTTTGCGCGGTGGTGGCCATGTTCCTGCGTCGCGGCATGGAAGAAACCGACTCCTTCACCAAGAAGAAGGAGAAGTCGAAGGAAAGCCTGATGCGCACCCTGATGCGCCATCCGAAGGAGCTGCTCACCGTAGTCGGACTGACCATGGGCGGTACCCTGGCCTTCTACACCTACACCACCTACATGCAGAAGTACCTGGTGAACACCGTGGGCATGAGCAAGGGCGACTCGACCATGATCTCGGCCGCCACGCTGTTCCTCTTCATGCTGTTGCAGCCCATCGTGGGTGGGCTCTCCGACAAGATCGGCCGTCGCCCGATCCTGATTGCCTTCGGCGTCCTCGGTACTCTGTTCACCTACCCGATCCTGAGCACCCTGCACACCATCGAAACCTGGTGGGGCGCGTTCTTCCTGATCATGGCGGCGCTGATCATCGTCAGTGGCTACACCTCGATCAACGCCGTGGTGAAGGCCGAGCTGTTTCCCACCGAGATCCGCGCCTTGGGCGTAGGCCTGCCCTATGCGCTGACCGTGTCGATCTTCGGCGGCACCGCTGAATACGTGGCGCTGTGGTTCAAGAGCATCGGCATGGAAAGCGGCTTCTACTGGTACGTCACCGCGTGCATCGCCTGCTCTCTGCTGGTGTACGTCTTCATGAAGGACACCCGCACCCACTCCCGGATGAACCAGGAATGAAGGAGCCCTGAAGGCTCATGCCCCATCTCCAGGGGCCTTTTTATCGCCATCAACGGGCCCTTCGGGGCCCGTTTTCGTTTTGGGGCCAGAAGGTGGCCTATAGGCCGCCAGGGGAATGATTTCGCCCCAACAAAGCGCGACCTCCTCGGTGTGGGGGCAAATTCACTGGCCTAGGGCCGGCAACAATCGTGATTCCCTACAGCTATACGAGGCGACAGGCCTCGAACGCGGCCTTCAATGCCGCCTCGTCCTGAGCCTCGGCAAAGATCAGCTCCAGCCGCGAATCCTTGCGCCATTCACTGGCCTGCCAATGGATCACCGCCCCCTCCAGCGCATTGCCAGAGAGCCAGCCGGCATTGGTGTGCAGCACCAGCTTGGCCCGTCGCCACGGCAGTCTGGAAAGCCATATCTGGACCCGCATCAACTCGAAATACTGGCTCGGATGCCAGCGCCAACCAATGCTCCAACCCTCGTTTTGGGACTGGATCTGGCAGATCGGTTGTGCCGGGTTTGTCCACAAAGTCGGAGTTTCACCCACAGCTGTTGGTAACTGGTTGATATCTACAGTTTTTCCACTTTGTGCATGGATACCCGGTAGCTCCGAGATATCGAGCCTTCCCCAACTTGCCCACAGCACCTTGATAGGGGGCAATTGCTTGAGAAGTTTTCCACATGTGGATGAGTCCAGGTTTTCCGACTTGTTTAATATCAATAGGCCAGCATTCGGTAGGGCCTCCCGCTGGCTGTCCGGTAGGGCTTGGCCTGTAGCTAAGGCCGCTGCGTCCAGCACCATGACGCTGGGTTGAAGCGCCAGTACCCCTTCCCAGGGGGGTTCGCGTAGCTGACGCTGAATCTCGAGGGGATGGCCGAGTCCGGAGGGTTCTATCAGTAGCCGGTCCGGCCTTGCCTTGCGTAGCAGGCGCGCAAGGCCAACCTGGAATGGCGCGCCATTGACGCAGCAGACGCAACCGCCTGCCACCTCCGCAAGACTGATGCCGTCGTCATCGCTGCTGAGCAGGGCGGCATCCAGACCGATCTGGCCGAATTCGTTGATTAGCACTGCCCAGCGTTCGTGGGCAGGACGTTGTGCCAGCAACTGACGGATCAGACTGGTCTTGCCAGCCCCCAGAGGGCCGGCAATGAGATGGGTGGGGATATGTGTAAGCATGGCTCCATGGTGCTGCGTCACAGCCCTCGAGGAAAGCTGCGTGTTAGAGTCGCCGCCATTCAGTTCAGGAGCGATCCCAATGCGTGTGTGGTTGCTGATGTTGCTGGCCCTGTCCGCCGAGGTGCACGCCGAAGCCTGCGTCGTTCATACCCAAGCCGAGCGGCTGGAAGTGAAGCTTTGCCAGGAAAACCGCAGTATTCCTCCGACACTCTTCCGGGAAGGCTTCTGCCAACCGCAAATACAGGGGCAGAAAGTCGAGGTCAGCTTCGCCCCGCACTGCCCCTCCGGCGCCTTCGGTATCTGCCGCAATGCCCAGGTGAGCAACCAGCCGTACCGCCAGGATATCCACTACTACGGTGTAGCCAGCGATGCCCGTTACCTCAAGCCGTTCTGCGAAGGGCAGAGCCAAGGAACGTGGGAGTAGCACTGGCATCGCGACCTTGTGGGGCCGAATTCATTCGCCAAGGGCTGTGCCGTAGCCACAGTTCGATGGTCAGCCTTGGTATCCTCGCGGCGCGTCATCTTTGGCTCCGCGTCGACCCACCGTCCGTTCAGCCCAGCCAGTCCAGGGTAAGCAGCAGGCGGCTTTCCCCAGGCGCCTGCTGCGGAGACCTGTGGATAATTCCCCTCCCCTCATTCCCCAGCCACTTTTCCCCCTTGAACAGCGCCACGTCGCCTGCAGCCAACTGCTGGTTATCCACAACCTGGACGGGTTCGGCTGGCGAGTCAGCAAGGCGGGCTCGCGGAAGGTCATCCTCGCGCAACCATTGGCTTGCGCAACCGGCGTAGGTGGTGATCAAGCGCAGCGGCACGTGGTCGACGTGAAAGCGTGGGCACATGGCCTTGTCCAATCGGCGCAGCCGTAAGCCTATATGTCGGGCGTCCACCAGGCAGGCAAATCCACGCACCAGCCAGGCGACGTCCGCAACGAAACCTGCGTAGCCGTCCAGGTGGGCAAAGCCGGTCGCCAGCCCGTCAAGCGAAGGCTCACTGTCCGACGTTTGCAGCTCGATCGTCATGGACTCGCTGAGCGGTTCGCCAAGCGCTACCAAGGCGCTGGCGAACCCGGCGACGTGCAACGGCAGGCGGCGTTGCCAGACGGCCAGGTTAGTCCCGTCTCGCAGAACTTCGCTGAGTACATCCGGACTATCACCCAGCACCTGTCGCGGCGCAGCTTCCCGCTGCCACGCCAGCATCAGGCGGGCTCCTCATGCCAGGGGCCGAATGGGTCAGCGAACAGCACCCAGGCTTCACGACCCAGGGCCATCTCACCATCGTCCAGCAAGCAGGCATCAAGCTCGGCGCTAAGGCGAGCAAAGTCGATGCCCTGGCCGATGAACACCAGCTCCTGACGGCAGTCTCCAACATCGGGTATCCAGTTCTTCATGACCTGCTGGAGCCCATCTCCATCCTGCGGCCAATGTGCCTGGGGCACAAAGCGCCACCAGCGCCCCGCGTACCCGTGACGCATCAACCCACCGGCCTGGGACCAATTGCCTGCCTCTTCCGGTTTGCTGGCCAACCAGAAGAAGCCCTTCGAGCGCAGCAGGCGGCCATTGGTCCACTCCCGATTCAGGAAAGCGAAGAAACGCTGTGGATGGAACGGCCGGCGTGCGCGGTAGCCGGCGGAGGCGATGCCGTATTCCTCGGTTTCCGGCACATGCTCGCCGCGCAGTTCCTTGAGCCATCCGGGCGCTTGGGCCGCGCGCTCGAAGTCGAAATGGCCAGTATCGAGAATCTGCTTCAGATCGACCTGGCCCATGATCATCGGCAGGACTCGAGCACCGGGATTGAGACGTTGCAGGATCGCCGTCAGCTCCTCGCGTTCAGCGCTGGAAATCAGGTCGACCTTGCTGATCAGGATGACGTCGGCGAACTCCACCTGCTCGATCAGCAGGTCGCTGACGGATCGCTCATCCTCATCACCCAAGGTCTCGCCGCGGCTGGCAAGGCTGTCAGCCGCCTGGTAGTCGGCAAGGAAATTGACCCCGTCGACCACGGTGACCAAGGTGTCCAACCGCGCCAGATCGGACAGGCTGCGGCCCTGTTCGTCACAAAAGGTGAAGGTCTCAGCTACCGGAAGCGGCTCGGAGATGCCGGTGGACTCGATCAGCAGGTAGTCGAAACGCCCCTCGCGGGCCAGGCGGCTGACCTCCTCCAGCAAATCTTCGCGCAGGGTGCAGCAGATGCAGCCGTTACTCATCTCGACGAGTTTCTCGTCAGCACGGTTCAGACTGACGTCGCGTTGCACTTCGCTACCGTCGATGTTGATCTCGCTCATGTCATTGACGATGACCGCCACGCGCAGTTGGTCGCGGTTCTTCAGCACATGGTTGAGCAGCGTGCTCTTGCCGGCTCCGAGGAAGCCTGACAGCACGGTTACGGGAAGTCGGGATGGCATGGGGGTCTCCTCAGGTATGGCGCTGGTGGCGCTCTCTTTGTTCCTGGCGCTCTTTGGCTTCGATGCACAGGGTTGCGGTGGGGCGTAACAGCAGGCGCTGCAGGCCGATCGGTTCACCGGTTTCGGCGCACCAGCCGTATTCGCCGCGGGCCAGGCGCTCCAACGCCAGGTCGATCTTGTCCAACAGCTTCTTCTCGCGCTCGAGGAGACGCAGTTGCCACTGGCGTCGTTCTTCACGGCAGGCGAGGTCGGCCTCATCACTTGCCGGCTCGACATTCCGCAACTCACCAAACTCATCCTCGATGCGCTGCTGCAACTCCTCGCGCTGGCCATGCAGCAAGGTTCGGAAGTACGCCTGCTGGGCCTCATTCATGTAGGCATCGGCAGGTTGGGCGAGCAGGTCTTCCTGGCTGAACTGGGTATCGGACATGGTCACGTTCGCTTGGTGTTTTAAGTGTTATAACATAACATGTTGAATTCATTCCAAGCCGAGGTTCTCGATGAACGCCCTCACCCTTCCGGACATCGCAGCCCAATCCACCACCGAACCAGCCTCGCTGGATTGGGTCGGCATGTGCGACATCGCCGTGCCGCTGTTGCTGGAAGATCAGCGCATCAACGCGCGTGCCGACGCCGGCGTGAGCCTTGATGACCCCGGCGCACGAGGCATTCACATGTCGCGTCTGTACCTGGCACTGGGTGCTCTGCAACACCAAAGACTGACGCCGGACGTGCTGCAAGGGCTGCTAAGGCAGTTCCTCGACAGCCACCAGGGCCTTTCCAGCAACGCTTACCTTCGCCTGCGTGGGGAGGCTCTGTTGAGTCGCCCTGCTCTGGTCAGCCCGCTGTCCGGGTGGAAGGCTTACCCCTTCGAGATCGATGCACGCCAGGACTCATGGGGGTTTCACGTGGAACTACGACTACAGGTGGCCTACTCCTCCACCTGCCCATGCTCTGCGGCTCTCGCCCGCCAACTCATCCAGCACCGTTTCAAGGAGGACTTCGCCGGTAAGCCGCTGGACCCTGAGGCGGTCCTCGAATGGCTCGGCAGCAGCCAGGGGATAGTCGCCACGCCGCACAGCCAACGCAGTTGCGCGCAGATCCAGGTCCGCCTGACCGCCATAAACGAGCTACCTCTGCAACGTCTGATCGACCTCGCCGAGCAGGCCCTGGGCACGGCGGTGCAGACGGCAGTCAAGCGGGCGGACGAACAGGCATTCGCCCTGGCCAATGGACAGAACCTGATGTTCTGCGAGGACGCGGCGCGCCGCCTGGATCAGGCGCTACGCGGGGAAAGCTGGCTGGATGGTTTCCACCTCAGGGTCGTGCACGCGGAGAGCCTCCACGCACACGACGCCGTCGCCGAAAGCCGCTGGACCCACTATGCGTAGATATCCGCACGACTCCACGGCAGCTCATGGGAGCCGTCTGGATGGGGCTTCAGCGCAAGGATCTGGTGCAGGTTGATCCAGCCCTTCTGAAAGGCATGGGAACATCCGGCGAGATAGAGACGCCAGATCCGCAGCGCCTGCTCCGGAACCAGCTGTGCCGCCTGTTCCAACCTGGCCTCCAGGTTGCCGCTCCAGAGCTCCAGGGTACGCGCGTAGTGCAGGCGCAGGCTTTCGACATCAACCACCTCCAGCCCCGCCAGACTGAGCTGCGCCACCATCGTGGACAGGTGCGGCAACTCGCCATGGGGAAAGACATAGCGATCGATGAATTCGCCGGCGCCACGAGGCACCGGGCGCCCATCCGGATGCCGGGCAGTGATGCCGTGATTCATGATCAAGCCGCCGTCACGCACTGCACCAAACAACCGCTGGCAGTACCCGAGTAGGTTGGCGTGGCCAACATGCTCGAACATACCAACGCTGACCGCCTTGTCGAAGCGGCCGTCCTGAGGCAAGTCGCGGTAGTCCAGCAGCTCCAGCTCCACCTGTCTTTCCAGTCCCTCAGCCTTGACCCGCTCACGTCCCAGCGCCAGCTGCTCACGGCTCAGGGTGATACCAAACACCCGCACACCGTACTCACGCGCTGCAAAGCGCGCCAAGCCACCCCAACCGCAGCCTACATCCAGCAAGTATTCACCAGCCTTGAGCCGAAGCTTGCGGCAGAGAAGGTGCAACTTGGCCGCTTGGGCGGTATCCAGGTCTTCGCTTCCCGTGGGGAAATAGGCGCAGGAATAGACCATCTCGCGGTCTAGCCAGAGCTGGTAGAAGTCGTTGGACAGGTCGTAATGATAGGAAATGGCCTTGGCGTCGGTATCCTTGTCGTGGGCTGCGTACTCGGGCGGTGCCCCGTTGTCTTCGCTGCTTATCAGCGCTTCGGTCAGCGCATCGCCGACCCGGATCACTTCGAGAATCGGCCCTTCAAGCTCCAGCCGTCCCTCCACGTAAGCGGCCCCCAGCGTGTCCAGGCTGGGATTGACCAACAGCGACACCAGGCCGGGATCCTTGACCACCATCGTGACTGTTGGATCCGGCCCGAACTGAACCTCCTTGCCATCCCACAAGCGCAGGCGAAGCGGCAATTGCAGTTCCCGAAGGACCGGAGGAAGGTGCGCCAGCATGTGAATCCCTCCTTAGCCAAAGACACTTGAAAGGTAGACCACCTTTTTCAGTTGTCAGGCTATCGAATTGATAGTTCAACTCTATCCCGCCCGATGGCGACGACTGGCTCTTAGAAGGTCAAGGCCCACCTGAAAGGCAGCCCGCGTGTCGGGACGAGCTCACCTTCGGCATCAGTTAGCCATTAATTTGACTAAAATTCATTTCATAGCAAGTAGATTTGACAAATGTCAAATTAGTGACTTTCGGCGGGTTTGGAATACTCCTTTTGATTCATCAATACCTAACCGCCTCGAGAAACACTAGAAGCCATAGCTTGGGGGGAAGGAGTCCCCATGAAATCGCCAACACGCCGCAGCCAGGGAGATCACGCGCCCCCTCCAGGACGACGGATATTTCTCAAGGCTACAGCGGCCGTGCTGGCTATACCCGCAATCACCCAATCCTTCTTGGTCGAAGGGAGAGGCAGGCGAGATGATGATGAGGATGACGATGAGCGCAGCAATTTCGTCATCCCCCCCAGCCCACCCACCATTCCTTGGGCGATCCGGCTACCCGACGAGATCACCGTGCTCCAACCTGTGGTGCTGGATCCCACCCCGACCGAAGCCGCGAATACCGCAGCAGGTGAGGCGGGCAGGGCGCCCCATCAGCGCTTCAGCGAACTGGGCGTCGCGGTAGCTTGTGAACTGCGGGCTAAGGAGCGGCCAGACTGGCTGTTCAACCCGGCATATCCCCTGCAACGAATCTGGGGCTATGAAGGCAACGTTGCAGGCGCCACCACACCCGGCCCGACTATCTTTGCCCACTACGGGCAGCCGATGGTGCTGCGTATTCACAACGAGCTACCCCAGGACCATGTCGGATTCGGCTCGCCGGAAATCGCCACTCACCTGCATAACGCCCACGTCGGCTCGGAGAGCGACGGTTTCCCTGGCGACTTCTACAGCGCCACCAAGGCCGGACCGACACTGGCCTCGCCAGGCGAGTTCCAGGACCACCACTACGGCAACATCTACGCAGGTGTGGACGAATTCCAGAACGCTGTAGGCGACCCGCGTGAGGCACTGGGCACCCTCTTCTACCACGACCATACGTTCGACTTCACAGCGCCGAACCTGTACCGCGGTCTGTTCGGATTCTTCTTCCTGTTCGACGACATCGACTCCGGCAACGAGCGAGACCCGAGCCCCAGCGCCCTGCGCCTGCCCAGCCACCCCTTCGACTATCCGCTGAGCTTCAGTGACAAGCGCTTCGATCCCAACGGCATCCTGTACTGGGATCAGGTAAATCCTGAAGGCGTGTTGGGCGACAAGGTCTGCGTCAACGGCTACATCGAACCGGTGTTGCAGGTCGCTGCTCGCAAATACCGCTTCCGCCTGCTCAACGCCGGCCCGAGCCGCTTCTACGAGCTCTACCTGGTGTCACCACAGGAGAGGGAGCAGACCTTCACCTACATCGCCAATGACGGCAACCTGCTGCCGGCGCCCCTGCTCGACCAGACCAAGGTACGTCTCGGCGTTGCCGAGCGGGCCGACATCGTGGTCGACTTTTCGCGCTACCCGGTTGGTACAGAGCTGTATCTGGTGAACCGCCTCACCCATCGACCGGAAGATACTCGCCAGCCCAAGGACGTGCGGGAGCCGGGCGTGCGGGTCCTGAAGATCATCGTCGATCGCTTCCCGGCCGAGCAGGACGTCAGCCAAGTGCCGCCCGTGCTACGTCCACTTCGCCCGCTGGATCCTGCAGAGATAGCCTCGGCTCCGGTCCGGCGCTGGGTCTTCGATCGCCGTAATGGCCTGTGGGCCGTGAACGAGCAGTTCTTCGACCCGGCCTTCATCAGTGCGCGCATCCGTCAGGGCAGCGCGGAGGTCTGGGAACTGGTCAACCCCGAAGACGGATGGGACCACCCGATCCATATCCACTTCGAGGAAGGCCGAATCCTCAGCAAGACGGTCAATGGCCAGAACGTGCCTATCCCTTCCCATGAGCAGGGCCGCAAGGACGTCTACGTGCTAGGCGAGAACATGACCATCCGCGTGTTCATTCGCTTCCGCGATTTCCTCGGCAAATACCCCATGCACTGCCACAACCTGATCCACGAGGACCACGCCATGATGGTGCGGTTCGATATCGAGAGCGATGCCAGCAGCCCCTCAATGAGCGGTGAAAGCCGCACCACGACAACAGGAGGCCTGTCATGAACACTCGCCGCAACCTGCTGGCCGGGATGAGTCTTGCCGCATTGGGCGGCGCGATCTGGTATGGAGTGCCTGAGGTAGTTGGCGGCTCGAAACCTCGCAAAGTTTCCCGGCCGCCGTTCGCCAACGTCGCGCTCTACACCCAGGATGGAGTAGAAGTGCACTTCTACGACGATCTGGTTCGCGGAAAAGTCGTCGCCATCAACATGATGTACGTTCACTGCGACGGCATCTGCCCAACCATGACCGCCAATCTGCGCAAGGTTCAGGAACTCCTCGGCAGCCGTCTGGGCAGGGACATCTTCATGTATTCCATTACCCTGCAGCCACACTTGGACACCCCACAAGTGCTCAAGGCTTATGCCGAGAAACACGGGGTCAAGCCTGGCTGGTTGTTCCTCACCGGTGAGCCCGAAGACGTCAGGCGACTGCGCTACAGCCTTGGCTTCTTTGATCCAGTTCCGGAGGTGGATGACGACCTCTCGACCCACACCGGAATGCTTCGTATCGGGAACGACCGCGCCCAGCGCTGGACCATGGCTCCGGCCCTCTGCGAAGCGCCGCGCATCATCGCCACCATCAACCATGTAGACACGTCGATGGTCGTTACGCGTTACAGGCAACTGGAAGCCACTGGGTAGCTGGGCCAGGGCACAAGCCACCCGAAAGCTGGACCCGATCGTGGCTGCAGCCAAGCTCGGTCACGTGGCGCGGTGGGCACCTCGAAACATGAAGGGAAGGCCAGGAGCCTGACTTCATTTCATTTTTCTGGGAGGTCATTGCGCTCGATGAAGGCGAGCAGATGTTCATTCCCGTCCAGGATGTCAGCACATATCGCCGCCCTCGACGCAACGCCGTCTCCCTTCTTCAAAGCGCCAAGGACCTCCCAGTGGTGCTCGATGGCGATCTGCTCGGAGAAGTTATGGTAAGCCTGGGCAATCAGCGGCCCGGTGCGCATCCATAGACTGTCGAGGAAGCTCCGTAACAAAGGCATGGCGGCGATATCGGCAAGTGCAAAGTGGAAGGCCTGGTTGAGCTTGAGCGCCTCGACGAAGTCGCCACTCTTTATCGCCCGCAAATTGGCATTGATGTTGTCCTCCAGCAGGGCCAACTCTTGTGCCGTCGCACGCGTCGCCGCAGTTTCTGCTGCCAGTCCTTCCAGCGCGAGGCGGATGCTTCGAATCTCCAGATACTGCTCTTTGCCAAGCACCGGCACGCGGATGTCCTTGGGTGTCTTCAGCACCAGCGCCTGCTCCTTGGCGAGTTGCAGAATGGCATCGCGGACCGGCGTGACGCTGGTACCTAGCTGCTGCGCCAGATCGCGAATGCGCAGCTTGTCGTCGGGCTTGAAGCGGCCGGTGATCAGCGCCTCGCGCAACAATGCGTAAACACTGCTGCCCAGGTAGGAATGGTTGAGGCCTTCGATTGGGTAGTTCATGCGCATCTCGTCAGGTACTGGCGCAGCGGCGCCCGGCAATCGTCATTCGCAAATGATCGTTGTTGCCAGGCGCGATTGCCAGAGCGCTAAACGTGCTGACCTCCGTTGATATGGATCTCCGCGCCGTTCACGTAGGACGCGCCGTTGGTGCAGAGGAAATGAATCAGCGAGGCGACCTCCTCCGGCTTGCCCAGGCGGTGCATCGGGATGTCTCGTTCGACGATCAGCTCGGTGCCTGAAGAGAGGATCGCGGTGTCGATCTCCCCCGGCGCGATGGCGTTGACGCGCACGCCGTGGCGGCCGAAGTCGTAGGCCATTTCCCGGGTCAACGCTGCCAGCGCGGCCTTGGACGAGGCATAGGCAACGCCGGCGAAAGGATGTACCCGTGACCCGGCGATTGAGGTGACGTTGATGATGGTGCCCTGCGCCGCCTTCAGCTCCTCGAACAGTCCCCGGGCGAGCAACGCGGTGGAAAACAGATTGACGTTGAACACCCGCAGCCAGGTCGCGTAGTCGCTCTCCAGCACGCCCAACCGTCCCCCGCCCGCTGACTTGGGCGAGATGCCCGCATTGTTCACCAACGCGTGCAGTGGACCGCCGAGCTTCTCCCGAATCAGTGGAAGGCTGCGCTCGACGCTGTCGATATCTTCCAGATCCAGGTGAATGTGATTCTGCTGCCCCTCCGCCCAGGGGCATTCGGCCCCCCAGTCCTGGCGCGAAGCGGTGAACACCCGCCAGCCGGCAGCATTGAAGTGCTTCACCGTCGCATGGCCGATACCGCGGCTAGCGCCAGTGAGTAGCAATGTCTTGGGACCGCTCATGATCGATTCCTTCCTCTGCAGTGGCTAGGTCGTGAATGAATGCCGAACGAATCATGTCTCAATATCCTCCAAAATAAAACATGATGCATCATGTTTTGAATGATGATTTAATCACCTCGCCTACCGATGACAAGAACAAGGAAACGGAGGACATCGCATGCACAAGCCCAATCCCTCGATGCGTCGTTATTCATCGGGCTCGTCCCCATGACCCATGGGAAAGGTCCGACTCCCCAGGCCGAGTCGACACCTCCCACTCTTCAAGCTGCCCCCTGTACTTCGGACCACCCTGGTTCCCCAAGGAGCATTCGCATGTTCAAGAAAGTCGCAGCATTGATGTTGCTGGCCGGCGCTGCCGTCCAGGTCCACGCAGCCGACACCCTTACCGTGGTGTCGTTCGGCGGTGATAACAAACAGGCCCAGGAAAAAGCCTTCTACCAACCCTTTTCGACGCAGAACAAAGTCACCGTCCAGGCCACCGAGTACAACGGCGAGATGGCCAAGATCAAGGTGATGGCCAATACCGGCCACGCCACCTGGGATGTTGTCGAGGTCGAGTCACCTGAGCTGATCCGAGGTTGCAGCGAAGGGCTGTTCGAGCAACTGGACTGGTCCAGGCTGGGTAAGCGCGAGGACTTTCTCGATGCGGCGGTGAGCGACTGCGGCGTAGGAATCTTCATCTGGTCCACCTTGCTCACCTATGACGCCAAGAAGCTGGCCCAGGCGCCCACGAGCTGGGCAGACTTCTGGGACACCGAGCGCTTTCCTGGCAAGCGCGGCCTGCGTCGTGGCGCCAAGTTCACCCTGGAGTTCGCTTTGCTCGCCGATGGCGTGAAGCTGGAAGATCTGTACAAGGTGCTCGGCACGAAGGAAGGCGTGGACCGGGCATTCCGCAAGCTCGACCGGATCAAGTCCGACATCCAGTGGTGGGAGGCCGGTGCGCAACCGCTTCAATGGCTGGCCGCCGGCGATGTGGTGATGACCTCGGCGTACAACGGCCGCGTCACCACCGCGCAAAAGGAAGGTCTGCCGTTCGCTATGCAATGGAACGGCAGTTTGTACGACGTCGACCACTGGGCCATCGTCAAGGGCAGCAAGAATAAAGCGCTGGCCGAGCAATTCATCGCGCTGGCCAACAAGCCTGAGAACCAGAAGGTCTTTGCCGAGGCAATTCCCTATGGTCCGACCAACGTGCATACGCTCGGCCTGATCGATCCGGCGATCCGTTCCAAACTCCCCACTGCACCCGAAAACCTCGAGTATGCGCGGGCCATGGATACGGAGTTCTGGATCGACCATGGCGAGGAACTGGAACAACGCTTCAACGCCTGGGCCAGCAAGTAACCCGGCAAGCCCGCCCGGCACTGCCGGGTGGGCTGTTCATGCATGATCCAATGGAGTATCCGCAGTGTCCCTGAATACCGCTGCCGTCCATGACCACCTGCTGGAAGTCGCGCCAGCCCACGTCAGCCTCGAGCAGGCTGTCGCGATCGCCGCCGAACGTTTCGGCCTTCATGGTGCCGCACATCGTCTCGCCGGCGAACGCGACCTGAACTTCCGTATCTCCAGCACGGACGGCGTGACGCGTTTGCTCAAATTGTCCCACCCGCTGGAAGATCCGCAGGTCGTGGATTTCCAGAACAGCGCCTTGCTGCATATCCAGCGCGCCGACCCAGACCTTCCGGTGCAACGTGTCTACCCGGCGCTGGACGGGGCGTACCAGTTCGTTGTCGAGGTTGACGGTCAACCCATGCTTGCCCGGATGATGTCGTTCGTCGACGGGCTACCCTTGCATCGCGTCGCTGAGCGCAGCCCGACCCTCCGACGGAACCTGGGTGACGCCCTGGGCCGCCTCGATCGTGCACTGCAGGACTTCAACCACCCTGCCTCCGGCCATGAATTGCTCTGGGACATGAAGCATGCCTCACGCCTTCGTCGCCTGCTGCCACACATCGACGAGTTGGACAAGCGGGCCCTGGTAGAACGCTTCCTCGACAATTTCGAGCAACAGGCCCTGCCGCACTTTTCGAAACTGCGAGCGCAGGTGATCCACAACGACCTCAATCCGCACAACGTCATCGTCGATGAACAGCATCCCGAGCGAATTCTCAACATCCTCGACTTCGGCGACATGGTGTATGCGCCGCTGCTCAATGACCTGGCAGTCGCTGCGGCCTACCAACTGGGTGGCCTCGACGACCCCCTGTCACCAGCAGCCGAGTTCGTCGCGGCCTATCATCGCCGCAACCCGCTGCTGCCGGACGAGCAAGCAATCCTCGCGGACCTGATTGCCACGCGCCTGGTGATGACCCTGTGCATAACAGCCTGGCGCGCCAGCCTGCACCCTGAAAACCGCGAGTACATCCTGCGCAATACCCATCACGCCTGGCAGAGCCTGCAGGGGCTGGCCCGCTTATCCCGTACCCAGGCCCAGGCGCAGCTTGCCAAGGCCTGCCAAGAGGAATCGCACGCATGAGCATGATCAACGGATTCAGCCCGACCGACGCCGAGCGCCTGGACGAACAGGAAAGGCGCCTGATCGAGCGCCGCGAACGCCTGCTGGGCCCGGCCTACCGACTGTTCTACGAGCGCCCGCTGCACACGGTACGCGGCGAAGGGGTCTGGCTCTTTGACGAGCAGGGTCGGCGCTACCTGGACGCCTACAACAATGTGGCCTCGGTGGGCCATTGCCACCCACGTGTGGTCGAAGCAATCTGCGCCCAGGCCGCCCGCCTCAACACCCACACCCGCTACCTGCAGGAAGGCATCCTCGATTACGCCGAACAGTTGCTGGCGACGTTTCCCGACGGCCTGGACCGGGTGATGTTCACCTGCACCGGCAGCGAGGCCAACGACCTGGCCCTGCGTATCGCCCGTCACTTCACCGGCGGCGAAGGGGTGATCATTACCCGATTCGCCTATCACGGTGTCACCGGGGACATTTCGGAGCTTTCGCCGTCCCTCGGTGCGGGCATCACCCTGCCTGCGCACGCTCGCACCGTACGCGCGCCGGACGCCTATAGGCTAGGCGCCGAGAACGTCGCAGCAACGTTCGCCGCCGATGTGCGCGCGGCGATTGCCGACCTGCGCGCCAATGGCATCAAGCCTGCTGCGCTGCTCCTGGACGGCATCTTCGCCAGCGACGGCGTATTCGCCGACCCCGCTGGTTTCCTCGCCGAAGCGGTAGCGGTTGCTCGCTCCGAGGGACTGCTCTACATCGCCGATGAAGTCCAGTCCGGATTTGCTCGTACCGGCGCGACTATGTGGGGTTTCCAGAGGCACGCCGTGCAGCCGGACATCGTCACCCTGGGCAAGCCCATGGGGAACGGTCAGCCCATCGCCGGAGTGGTGGCCCGCGCAGAGGTGATCGAACGCTTCGGCCGCAGCGTGCGCTACTTCAATACCTTCGGTGGGAATCCGGTTTCCTGTGCTGCCGCCAAGGCGGTGCTGGACGTCATCCAGGAAGAAGGCCTGCAGCAGCGCTCAGCGGAGATCGGCGGCTACTTGTTACAAGGTTTCCGCCGCCTCGCCGAACGCCACGAGCTGATTGGCGACGTGCGCGGAGCAGGAATGTTTTTCGGTATCGAACTGGTCAGCAATCGGGAGACAAAAGAGCCGGCAGCACTGGTTACCCGACGCATCGTCAACGACCTGCGCGAGCGCGGCGTGCTGATCAGTGCCGCAGGCCCTCGGGAGAACATCCTCAAGATTCGTCCGCTTCTCGCTTTCAAGAAGGAGCATGCCGACCTGATGCTTGACGCTCTGGATCAAGCACTCGGTATGAGCATGAATTGAGAGTGGATCGGCTGGTTTGTGGCTTCGCCACATTCACCCGAATTCAGCTGAAACTGCAGAAGCCGGTGGAGGCGCAAACCTATACCGGCTTCTGCTTCTGTTGCTGATGGACGCTTCGACGCGGCAGTGACCGCTTTACTCGACCGTCACCGACTTGGCGAGGTTGCGCGGCTGGTCGACGTCCGTCCCCTTGAGTACAGCGACGTAGTAAGACAGCAGCTGCAGCGGGATGGTGTAGAGAATCGGCGCCAGGGCATCGTCGATATGCGGCATGTTGACCACGTGGGTGCCTTCGCCGTTGTCGATTCCGGCCTCACGATCAGCGAAAACGATCAGCTCGCCGCCCCGCGCGCGGACTTCCTGCAGGTTCGACTTGAGCTTCTCAACCAGCTCGTTGTTAGGCGCAACCGTAACCACTGGCATGTCGCTATCCACCAGGGCCAGCGGGCCGTGCTTGAGTTCGCCAGCCGGGTAGGCCTCGGCGTGGATGTAGGAGATCTCCTTGAGCTTGAGGGAACCCTCCATTGCCACCGGGTACTGGGCGCCGCGGCCGAGGAACAGGGTATGGTTCTTCTCGGCGAACAGTTCGGCGACCTTCTCCACCGTCTTGTCCATCGCCAGGGCTTCACCCAGGCGGGTCGGCAGGCGACGCAATTCCTCCACCAGACCGGCTTCCACGCCCTGCTCCAGGGTGCCATGTACTTGGCCCAGTGATAGGGTCAGCAGCATCAGCCCCACGAGCTGGGTGGTGAAGGCCTTGGTCGAGGCCACGCCGATTTCCGGACCTGCCTGGGTCAGCAGGGTCAGGTCCGATTCGCGAACGAGGGAGCTGGTGCCGACGTTACAAATGGCCAGGCTGCTCAGGTAGCCCAGTGCCTTGGCATTGCGTAGGGCGGCCAGGGTATCGGCGGTTTCGCCCGACTGGGAAATGGTGACGAACAGGGTGTCCGGTTGCACCACCACCTTGCGGTAGCGGAACTCGCTGGCCACTTCAATCTGGCAGGGAATACCGGCCAGCTCTTCAAGCCAGTAACGTGCAACCATGCCAGCGTGATAACTGGTGCCGCAGGCGACGATCTGCACATTGCGCACCTTGGCGAACAGCTCGGTAGCGCGCGGGCCGAAGGCATTTACCAGCACATGGTCAGTGCCCAGGCGGCCTTCCAGGGTGCGCTGGACCACTTTGGGCTGTTCGTGGATTTCCTTGAGCATGAAGTGGCGGTATTCGCCTTTGTCAGCGGCCTCGGCACCTTCGTGGTACTGGACCTGCTCACGCTGCACCGGATGGCCGGCCTGGTCCCAGATCTGCACGCTGTCTCGACGGATCTCGGCGATATCGCCTTCTTCCAGGTAGATGAAGCGGTCAGTGACCTGACGCAGAGCCAGCTGGTCCGAAGCCAGGAAGTTCTCGCCGATCCCCAGGCCGATGACTAGCGGGCTGCCGCTACGAGCAGCCAGCAGGCGATCAGGTTGCTTCGCGCTGATCACCGCCAGACCGTAGGCACCGTGCAGTTCGGCAACGGCAGCCTTGAGCGCGACGGTCAGGTCGCCCAGCTCGGCTAGCTTGTGGTGCAGCAGGTGGACGATGACTTCGGTGTCGGTGTCGGAGCTGAATACATAGCCGAGCCCCTTGAGCTGCTCGCGCAGGGCCTCATGGTTTTCGATGATGCCGTTGTGCACCACCGCCAATTCGTCACCGGAGAAGTGCGGGTGAGCATTACGCTCGCAAGGGGCCCCATGGGTTGCCCAGCGAGTATGGGCAATGCCCAGTCGACCTGCGGCTGGTTCTGCGGCCAGGGCTTGTTCCAGCTCGGCCACCTTGCCGGCGCGACGACGGCGCACCAGCGTGCCCTCGCCATTGAAGAGTGCAACGCCAGCGCTGTCGTACCCACGGTACTCAAGGCGCTTCAGGCCCTCGATGAGGATTGCGGTGATGTTGCGCTCAGCGATGGCGCCAACGATGCCACACATGCTTGTTTCTCCTATTTCAATCGACACTCGCGCAGATCAACTTGACCCCGCGCGCAGTGATCTGGTCGCGCGCTTCCTGCGAAAGGCGCTCATCGGTAATCAGGGTGGTGATGCTGTTCCAGGGCAGCTCGAGGTTGGGCATCCGCCGCCCGACCTTGTCCGCTTCCGCCATCACGATGACTTCGCGGGCAACTTCGGCCATGACGCGGGACAAGCCCAGCAGCTCGTTGAAAGTGGTGGTGCCGCGCTGCAGATCGATGCCGTCGGCACCGACGAACAGCTGGTCAAAGTCATACGACCGCAGGACCTGCTCGGCAACCTGCCCCTGGAATGACTCCGAATGCGGGTCCCAGGTTCCACCGGTCATCAACAGCACAGGTTCGTGCTCCAGTTCGCGCAGGGCATTGGCCACGCTCAGGGAGTTGGTCATGACCACAAGTCCGGGCTTGCGGCCCAGCTCCGGAATCATCGCCGCGGTGGTGCTGCCACTGTCGATGATGATCCGTGCATGCTCGCGTATGCAGCCTACAGCCGCGCGGGCGATGGCCAGCTTGTATGAGGAAACGGGATGGCTACCCTCACCAATCAGCTCCTGCGGCATGGGTACAGCCCCACCGTACCGCCGCAGCAGCAGGCCGTTCTTCTCCAGCGCAGTGAGGTCCTTTCGGATCGTCACTTCCGACGTGGAAAAAGCTCTGGCCAGTTCATCGACGCTCACTTCGCCCTGCTCATTGAGTAGCGCGAGGATTGCATGGCGACGCTGGGGAGTGTTCCGTTTCGTCATTAGCTAAGTTTCGATTCGAAAGATAATAGAGCAAATCAAAACCTAACAGCACGGATACGTCAACCCTGGAAACGACAAAAGGCGGCCTGAGCCGCCTCTTGTTAGAGATAAGCCTTACTTCTGGATCTTTTCCGGGCGCTTCCAGCCTTCGATATTGCGCTGCTTGGCGCGGCCAACCGCCAGGGTGTTGGCCGGCACGTCCTGGGTAATGGTGGAGCCCGCCCCTGTAGTCACACCGTCACCCAGGGTCACCGGAGCGACGAGGGCGCTGTTGGAACCAATGAAGACGTCTTCGCCCATGACGGTCCGAAACTTGTTCGCACCATCGTAATTGCACGTGATGGTGCCGGCGCCAATGTTGGTCCGTGCGCCAATCTCGGCGTCACCCAAGTAGCTCAGGTGGCCAGCTTTGGCGCCCTCGCCCATCACGGCGTTCTTCAGTTCGACGAAGTTACCCACATGAGCCTTTGCACCCAATACCGCGCCAGGACGCAGGCGGGCGAACGGACCGCAATCTGCGCCTTCACCCAGCTCGGCACCTTCCAGGTGACTGTTGGCCTTGACCACGGCTCCGCGGCGCAGGGTGCTGTCCTTGATCACGCAGTTGGGACCGATCAGCACTCCATCTTCGATCACCACCTTGCCTTCGAGGATCACGTTGATGTCGATCTGCACGTCCCGGCCCACAGTAACTTCACCGCGCAGGTCGAAGCGTGCCGGGTCGAGCAGGGTCACCCCCTGGGCCATCAAGCGGCGGCCTGCACGCTTCTGGTAGTGCCGCTCGAGCTCTGCGAGTTGGATGCGGTCGTTGGCACCCTGCACTTCCATCGTGTCGTGAGGATGCTCGGTGGCCACCACCAGCCCATCGGAAACAGCCATGGCGATGACGTCGGTCAGGTAGTACTCGCCCTGGGCATTGTCATTTGACAATCGTCCCAGCCAGTCAGCCAAACGCTTACCCGGTACCGCCAGGATGCCGGTGTTGCCCTCGCGAATGGCGCGCTGCTCCGGCGAGGCATCTTTGTGTTCGACGATGGCCTTCACTACGCCAGCCACGTCGCGGACGATGCGGCCATAACCGGTGGGGTCATCCAGCTCCACGGTGAGCAAGGCAAGTTGATCCTCGCTGACTTTCTGCAGCAGGCGCTCCAGGGTTTCCACTTCGATCAGCGGCACATCACCGTAGAGGATCAGCACACGCTCGGCACTCAATTGCTGCAACGCCTGGGCGACGGCATGGCCGGTTCCCAGCTGCTCGGTTTGCAGGACGAAGCTCAGGTCGTCTGCTGCCAAGCGCTCACGCACGGTCTCGGCGCCGTGGCCGATCACCACATGGATGCCTTGCGGCTGCAGCTTGCGAGCAGTGTCTATGACGTGACCCAGCATGGCTTTGCCGGCCACCGGATGCAGGACTTTGGGCAGCGCGGAACGCATACGCGTGCCTTGGCCGGCCGCGAGGATGACGATATCGAGGGACATGACGTGAATCACCGAGTCAGGCTGTTAACAAACAAGCGGAAAAGAAAAAGGGTAGCCAAGGCTACCCTTTAACTCGATTGCAATGAAGCCTGCGGGATTAGCCGCCGAACTTCTTGCGGATCTGCTGGACGGTTCGCAGCTGGGCTGCAGCCTCGGCCAGACGAGCAGATGCGTTGGAGTAATCGAACTCCGCGCCTTTCTCGTGCAGGGCCTTTTCAGCAGCCTTGAGGGACTCCTGAGCAGCAGCTTCGTCCAGATCGCTGGCACGCAGCACGGTGTCGGCCAGGACCTTCACCATGTTCGGCTGGACCTCGAGGAAACCACCGGAGATGTAATACACCTCTTCCCCACCACCCTGCTTGACCAGGCGGATGGGACCCGGCTTGAGGTCAGTGATCAGCGGGGCGTGGCCCGGAGCGATACCCAGATCGCCCAGGTTGCCGTGCGCAATCACCATCTCTACCAGACCGGAGAAGATCTCCGCTTCGGCGCTGACGATATCGCAATGGACAGTAATAGCCATACGCTTGCCTCACGTAAGCGCCCGTTGCCGGGCGCTCAGGGGGTTACAGTTTCTTCGCTTTCTCGATGGCTTCTTCGATGCCGCCGACCATGTAGAACGCCTGCTCGGGCAGGTGGTCGTAGTCACCGTTAAGGATGCCTTTGAAGCCAGCGATGGTGTCCTTCAGGGACACGTACTTACCCGGCGAACCAGTGAAGACTTCTGCCACGAAGAACGGCTGCGACAGGAAGCGCTGGATCTTACGAGCACGGGATACCAACTGCTTGTCCGCTTCGGACAGTTCGTCCATACCCAGGATCGCGATGATGTCCTTCAGCTCCTTGTAACGCTGCAGAACATACTGTACGCCGCGAGCGGTGTCGTAGTGATCCTGACCGATCACCAGCGGGTCCAGCTGACGGGAGGTCGAGTCCAGTGGGTCGACAGCTGGGTAGATACCCAGGGAGGCGATGTCACGGGACAGTACGACGGTGGCGTCGAGGTGGGCGAAGGTGGTCGCCGGGCTCGGGTCGGTCAGGTCGTCCGCAGGAACGTATACGGCCTGGATGGAGGTGATCGAACCGGTCTTGGTGGAGGTGATGCGCTCTTGCAGAACGCCCATTTCCTCGGCCAGGGTCGGCTGGTAACCCACAGCGGACGGCATACGACCCAGCAGCGCGGACACTTCGGTACCGGCCAGGGTGTAGCGGTAGATGTTGTCGACGAACAGCAGAACGTCACGACCCTCGTCACGGAACTTCTCGGCCATGGTCAGGCCGGTCAGTGCAACGCGCAGACGGTTGCCCGGCGGCTCGTTCATCTGGCCGTATACCAGGGCCACTTTGTCCAGAACGTTGGAGTCCTTCATCTCGTGGTAGAAGTCGTTACCCTCACGAGTACGCTCACCCACACCCGCGAACACGGAATAACCGCTGTGCTCGATGGCGATGTTACGGATCAGTTCCATCATGTTCACGGTCTTGCCGACACCGGCGCCACCGAACAGACCGACTTTACCGCCCTTGGCGAACGGGCAGACCAGGTCGATAACCTTGATACCGGTTTCCAGCAGCTCATTGGAGCCAGCTTGTTCGGCATAGGTGGGTGCAGGGCGGTGGATTTCCCACTGCTCTTCTTCACCGATCGGGCCAGCTTCGTCGATCGGGTTGCCCAGCACGTCCATGATCCGGCCCAGGGTCGCTTTGCCCACCGGTACGGAAATGGCTTTGCCAGTGCTGTTGACGTCCAGGCCGCGTTTCAGGCCTTCGGTCGAACCCATCGCAATGGTACGGACCACGCCGTCGCCCAGCTGCTGCTGGACTTCCAGGGTGGTTTCAGCGCCTTGTACTTTCAGCGCCTCATAGACGTTCGGCACCTGGTCACGCGGAAATTCCACGTCGATAACGGCGCCGATGATTTGAACGATACGTCCGCTACTCATATCTGGTTCCTCTGAATATTTGAACCGTTCTTAAACCGCAGCAGCGCCGCCGACGATTTCCGAGATCTCTTGGGTGATCGCAGCCTGACGGGCCTTGTTGTAGACCAGCTGAAGTTCGCTGATCAGGTCACCGGCGTTGTCAGTGGCGTTCTTCATCGCGATCATCCGCGCCGCTTGCTCGGCTGCGTTGTTCTCGACGACCGCCTGATACACCTGGGATTCCACGTAGCGCACCAGCAGCCCTTCGAGGAGCTCCTTGGCGTCGGGTTCGTAGAGGTAGTCCCAGTGATGCTTGAGCTCTTGATCCGGATCGGCCACCAGCGGAACCAGTTGGTCCACGGTCGGCTTCTGCGTCATTGTATTGACGAACTTGTTGGAGACCACGAACAGGCGATCGACACGGCCTTCCAGGTATGCATCGAGCATCACCTTGACGCTGCCGATCAGATCGTTGATCGACGGCTCTTCGCCGATATGGCTGATAGCTGCAACGACGTTACCGCCGAAGTTGCGGAAGAAGGCCGCACCCTTGCTACCAATCACGCAGAGGTCGACCTCTACGCCTTGCTCGCGATAACCCGCCATGTCCTTGACCAGGGCCTTGAACAGGTTGGTGTTCAAGCCGCCGCACAAGCCACGGTCACTGCTCACCACGACATAACCGACGCGCTTCACTTCGCGCTCGATCATGAACGGATGGCGGTACTCCGGGTTGGCGTTGGCCAGATGACCGATCACCTGGCGGATGCGCTCCGCGTAGGGACGGCTGGCAGCCATGCGCATTTGAGCTCTGCGCATCTTGCTGACCGCCACCTTTTCCATGGCGCTGGTGATCTTCTGCGTGCTTTTGATGCTCGCAATCTTGCTGCGAATCTCTTTTGCGCCTGCCATTTGACACCTATCAGGTTAGCAGGCGGGGGTCTTGCGACCCCCGCTGCGGCTTACCAGGTTTGGGTGGCTTTGAACTTCTCGATACCGGCTTTCAGGCCTGCGTCGATTTCGTCATTGAAGTCACCCTTCTCGTTGATCTTCGCCAGCAGAGCGGCGTGATCCCGGTTGAAGTAAGCAATCAGGGCCTGCTCGAAAGCGCCGATCTTGGCGACTTCGATGTCCTGCAGGAAACCACGCTCGGCGGCATACAGGCTCAGCGACATGTCGGCAATCGACATGGGCGCATACTGCTTCTGCTTCATCAGCTCGGTGACGCGCTGACCATGCTCAAGCTGCTTGCGGGTAGCCTCGTCCAGATCAGAAGCAAACTGGGCGAAAGCCGCCAGTTCGCGGTACTGCGCCAGAGCGGTACGGATACCGCCGGAGAGCTTCTTGATGATCTTGGTCTGGGCCGCACCACCAACACGGGATACCGAGATACCGGCGTTTACGGCCGGACGGATACCCGAGTTGAACATGGCCGATTCCAGGAAGATCTGACCGTCGGTGATGGAGATCACGTTGGTCGGAACGAACGCGGAAACGTCGCCAGCCTGGGTTTCGATGATCGGCAGAGCAGTCAGGGAACCAGTCTTGCCAGTCACGGCGCCATTGGTGAACTTCTCGACGTACTCTTCGGAAACGCGGGAAGCGCGCTCCAGCAGACGACTGTGGAGATAGAACACGTCGCCCGGGTAGGCTTCGCGGCCCGGCGGACGGCGCAGCAGCAGGGAGATCTGACGGTAGGCAACGGCTTGCTTGGACAGATCGTCATACACGATCAGCGCGTCTTCGCCGCGGTCGCGGAAGTACTCGCCCATGGTGCAGCCGGCGTACGGTGCGATGAACTGCAGCGCAGCGGATTCGGAAGCACTGGCAGCCACCACGATGGTGTTGGCCAGGGCGCCGTTTTCTTCCAGCTTGCGTACCACGTTGGCGATGGTCGATTGCTTCTGACCGATGGCAACGTAGACGCAGCGGATGCCGCTGTTCTTCTGGTTGATGATGGCGTCGACTGCCAGTGCGGTCTTGCCGATCTGACGGTCACCGATGATCAGCTCGCGCTGGCCACGGCCTACCGGAATCATGGCATCGACCGACTTGTAGCCGGTCTGTACCGGCTGGTCGACCGACTTACGCCAGATCACACCCGGCGCGACCTTCTCTACAGCGTCGGTGGCGACGTTGTTCAGAGGGCCTTTGCCATCGATCGGGTTGCCCAGGGCATCGACTACGCGGCCCAGCAGTTCCGGACCAACCGGTACCTCGAGGATGCGGCCGGTGCACTTGGCGCTCATGCCTTCAGCGAGGGTCAGATAGCTACCGAGGACCACGGCACCGACGGAGTCTTGTTCCAGGTTCAGCGCCATACCATAGACGCCACCAGGGAACTCGATCATCTCGCCGTACATCACGTCGGCCAGGCCGTGGATGCGCACGATACCGTCGGACACGCTAACGATGGTGCCTTCGTTGCGGGCTTGCGAAGAGACGTCGAGTTTCTCGATACGTCCCTTGATGATTTCACTAATTTCGGAAGGATTGAGTTGCTGCATTGCTCTGCTGCCCCTTCAAACTCAAGATTTCAACGCTTCGGCCAGTTTCGCGAGCTTGCCGCGAACCGAGCCATCGATAACCAGGTCGCCGGCGCGGATGACGACGCCGCCTATCAGGCTGGCATCCTCCGCGGCGTGCAGACGCACTTCTCGGCTGAGCCGTGCGCTGAGAACCTTGGCGAGTTTGTCTTGCTGTTCATCGCTCAATGCGAAGGCACTGGTGACCTCCACGTCTACCGACTTCTCCTGCTCGGCCTTGTAAAGCTCGAACAGTTCGACGATTTCCGGCAGCAGCACGAGGCGGCCATTCTCGGAAAGGACGTGGATGAAATTGCCTACCTGGGCATCAAACTTGTCACCAACTACCTCGACAAAGGTGTTGGCTTTCTCTGCGCTCGTCAGTCGCGGGGCTTTGAGCACTTGCTGCATGGTGTCGTCCTGCGACACCGCAGCGGCCAGGCCTAGCATGGCCGACCAAGCGGCCAGCTGCTGATGGGCCTGGGCGTACTCGAAAGCAGCCTTGGCGTAAGGTCGGGCCAGCGTGGTCAGTTCTGCCATGATCGCCCTCGCTTAAATTTCGGCTGCCAGTTTGTTAACCAGCTCCGCATGCGCGTTTTGATCGATAGTGGCACCCAGGATCTTCTCGGCACCATTAACGGCCAGGCTACCCAGTTGGGCGCGCAGCGCGTCTTTGACACTGTTCAGTTCCTGCTCGATCTCGGCCTGAGCCTGCGCCTTCAGGCGCTCGCCTTCGGCACGTGCCTGATCGCGAGCTTCGTCGACGATCTGGGTACCGCGCTTTTTGGCTTGCTCGATGATTTCAGCTGCCTGAGTCTTGGCTTCGCGCAGTTGCTGACCCACTTTCTCATGGGCCAGCTCCAAGTCACGAGCCGCACGGTTGGCAGCGTCCAGGCCATCGGCAATCTTCTTCTGACGGTCCCGCAGAGCAGTGATGACCGGAGGCCACACGAACTTCATGCAGAACAGTACGAAGATGAAGAAAGCAACGGACTGGCCGATCAGGGTTGCATTAATGTTCACGCCAACACCTCGCTCGTTCGTTGTCAGTCGAATCCTCGATCAACGAGGATTACTGGGCTACCTGAGCAATGAACGGGTTAGCGAAGGTGAAGAACAGAGCGATACCAACGCCGATCATGGTTACGGCGTCGAGCAGACCGGCAACGATGAACATTTTGACTTGCAGCATCGGAACCATTTCCGGCTGACGCGCAGCGCCTTCCAGGAACTTGCCACCCAGCAGACCGAAGCCAATGGCAGTACCCAGGGCACCCAGGCCAATCAGCAGAGCTACGGCGATCGCGGTCAGACCTACTACAGTTTCCATTTTTCCTCCCGACTTTATGTCGTGTTGGTTAAGGGTTAAGTGAAGCGGTAAAGCGAAATCGTTTATTCCCACTGCCCTTTCGGGCTTTCCCACGCTGGTTGGCGTGGGACCATCTCGAACTTGAAGACACCCTCTTGCGCCCTTCGGGCGCCTCCTCCCGGAAGGGAGAAGGTCGTCAGGTGCGCTTCACGTTCTTAATGGTTGTCCTCATGCGCCATCGACAGGTAGACGATGGTCAGCATCATGAAGATGAAGGCCTGCAGGGTGATGATCAGGATGTGGAACACAGCCCACGCCCACTGCAGTGCAATGCCCAGGCCGCTCAGCAGCAGAATGCCCGCGCCGAACATCACAGCGATCAGGATGAACACCAGCTCGCCGGCGTACATGTTGCCGAACAGACGCAGGGCCAGGGAGATCGGCTTGGCCACCAGGGTTACGAACTCGAGCAGGAAGTTGACCGGGATCAGAATGATCTGAACCAGGATGTTCTTGCTGCTGAATGGGTGCAGGGTCAGTTCGCCGAGGAAACCGCCGATACCCTTCACCTTGATGCTGTAGAAAATGATCAGGCCAAATACCGAGAGGGCCATGCCCAGGGTGGCGTTCGGGTCGGTGGTCGGCACAGCGCGGAAGAACAGGTGCTCGTTACCAGTGATTTTGGCAGCGAGGACCGGAATCCAATCCACCGGCACCAGGTCGATGGCGTTCATCAGGAAGATCCAGACGAAGATGGTCAGCGCCAGAGGAGCAATCAGCGGGTTACGGCCGTGGAAGGTGTCTTTCACGCTGCTGTCGACGAAGCTGATCATCACTTCGACGAGGTTCTGCAGGGCGCCCGGCTGGCCGGAGGTGGCCTTCTTGGCCGCCATACGGAACAGCAGGACAAAGATCAGACCCATGGCCACGGACCACCCCAGGGTGTCCACATGGAAGGCCCAGAAGCCCATTTCCTTGGCTTGCTCAGCGGTGTGGGCAAAGCCCCACTCGCCCGAAGGCAGTTGACCGAAGGTCAGGTTCTGCAGGTGATGCTGGATATAGCCCGAAGCGGTTTGCTCTGCCATGTTTGCCTCAAACGCCCTAAGGTTTCGAATATCTTGTTCTCATCAGCAGGGGCGCGAACCAGCTGACCGCCTGGGTCAGCAGGAAGACGCCGAATACCGCCAGCGCCTCCAGGGGTTTCACTCCTGCGAACGTCAGCGCAAACAGCACTGCCGTCAGAATCAGCTTGCCCATCTCACCGGCATAAAAAGACCGGACTATCGCTTGGGCTGCCCGGGCTCCGCTAAAGCGGAAAGCCTTGTGGGCGAAATACAGGTTCGGCAGCCAACAGATCAGGCCACCACACAACCCAGAGTATCCAGCGACCGTGCCTCGCCACTGCCAGAGAACGACGGCGGCAATCAACAACACGACCAACTGGGCCAGCAGCACCGGAAAAACCGGCAAACGATGGAAGGGCAGGCGGTTTGGCGTGCGGGTATCCATCGCGGCGAATCCTCTGGCGTCGGCGCCTTGAATCAATAACTTGGCATAGTTTGTGCCGACAAAATTGCGCGCAGAGTATAGGGGGGGGAATCCCCCCGTTCAACTGTCGGGTAGTGAATTCCGACTGTCGCTACAGCACCAATTGTTTCAGCGGATGTGGGCCAGGACGCCCTGTAATTCGTCGAGGGAGTTGTAGCGAATGACCAGTTGGCCTTTGCCTTTCTGGCCATGCTTGATCTGCACGGGAGCGCCCAACCGCTCAGCCAGGCGCTGTTCAAGGCGGCTGATGTCCGGATCCGATTTGACCGGTTCGACAGCTTTCTCCTTGCTGGTCAACCAGTGCCGGACCAGTGCTTCGGTCTGGCGCACGGTCAGGCCACGTGCGACAACATGTCGCGCCCCTTCTACCTGCCGCTCAAGGGGCAGACCGAGAAGCGCCCGTGCATGCCCCATCTCGAGGTCACCGTGGGAGAGGAGGGTCTTGATCTCCTCCGGCAGGCCGATCAGGCGCAGCAGGTTGGTGATGGTGACGCGTGATTTGCCGACTGCTTCCGCGACCTGCTGCTGCGTGAGCTGGAACTCCTGCTGGAGGCGTTGCAGGGCAATGGCTTCCTCGATCGGGTTGAGGTCTTCGCGCTGGATGTTTTCGATCAGCGCCATGGCGATGGCGGCTTCATCAGGGACTTCGCGGACCATGGCCGGAATCTTGTCCAGTCCAGCCTGGTGGCTGGCACGCCAGCGGCGTTCGCCGGCGATGATCTCGAAACGGCCGCCGCCGATCGGACGCACGACGATGGGCTGCATGACGCCCTGTGCCTTGATCGACTGGGCCAGCTCTTCGAGGGCGGTCGGGTCCATGTCGCGGCGAGGCTGGTACTTACCGCGCTGGATCAGGTCCAGCGGCACGTATTGCAGTTCACGGCTATCGACCTGAACGGCTTCTTCTTCCAGCTTTGTGACGGAACTGCCACCCAGCAGGGCGTCCAAGCCACGGCCCAGACCTCGTTTTTTCGCGGCCATGCGGATTCCTTATGCGGTAGCGGTTTTGGCGTTCGCGCGCTGGCGACGGACCAGCTCGCCTGCCAGCGCCAAGTAGGCGATGGCGCCACGGGATTGCTTGTCGTAGACCAGTGCCGGCATGCCATAGCTCGGAGCTTCGGCCAGGCGCACGTTACGCGGAATGACAGAATCGTAGAGCTTGTCGCCGAAGTGCGTCTTGAGCTGCGCCGACACTTCGTTGGTCAGGCTGATGCGCGGGTCGTACATGGTGCGCAAGAGGCCTTCGATCCTCAGGCTCGGATTCAGCAACTTGCCAATGCGCTGGATGCTGTTGACCAGGTCGGACAAGCCTTCGAGTGCGTAGTACTCGCACTGCATGGGGATGATCACGCCATCAGAGGCAACCAGGGCGTTGATCGTCAGCATCGACAGCGAAGGCGGGCAGTCGATGAGGATGTAGTCGTAGTTCTCGCGAATCGGTGCGAGGGCCTCGCGCAACCGATGTTCCTTGTTCGGCATTTCGAGCAAAGCCACTTCCGCCGCGGTGAGGTCGCGGTTGGCAGGCAGCAGCTGATAGCCCCCGTGCTCAGAGAATTGCATGGCGGTCGCCAGGTCGCACTCGCCGGTCAGGACGTCATAGACGGAGTGGTCCAGCGCGAGCTTGTCGACGCCGCTGCCCATGGTGGCGTTGCCTTGAGGGTCGAGGTCGATCAACAGCACGCGGCGCTTGGTGGCGACCAGCGAGGCAGCCAGGTTGACACAGGTGGTGGTCTTGCCGACCCCGCCTTTCTGATTGGCGATTGCGAATACCTTGGCCATGGCAGCCCTATCCCCTTATAGCGTGCGGCGCAGTATCAGCAGATGCCGCTGGCCTTGGCAACCTGGAACGACCAGGGCGTGTTCGGACTCCACACGGAAGTCCTCCGGCAAAGCTTGCAGTTCCTCGTCCGGATGCAGGCCTTTCATGGCCAACCAGCGGGTCTCACCGTCCCCCAGATGACGCGTCCAGTTGCTGAAGTCTTCCAGCGAACTGAAGGCGCGGGAGACGATCCCGTCGAACGGACGTTCAGGTGTGAACGCTTCGACGCGGCTGTGGACAACTTCGAGGTTGGCAAGTTTCAGCTCCAGCTTCACCTGGGTCAGAAAACGGGTCTTCTTGCCGTTGGAGTCGAGCAGGGTGAAACGGCGTTCGGGAAACATGATGGCCAGCGGAATACCAGGCATGCCCCCACCACTGCCGACATCCAGCCAGTTATCCCCAAGTGCAGCCACATGCGGCAGGACGCTCAGGCTGTCCAGCAGGTGGCGCGAGACCATTTCATCCGGATCGCGCACTGCGGTCAGGTTGTATGCCTTGTTCCACTTGATCAGCAGCGCCAGGTAGGCCAGCAGGTGCTCCTGCTGGACCGGGGTAAGTTCAACAGCGAGTTGTTGCGCGCCTAGGGACAGTTCGTCTGCATGGCGTTGGGTGACCAGGGACATCAGGCGCTTTGCTCCAGCTGGCGGCCTGCGCCGCGCTTCTTCAGGTGGATCAGCAGCAGGGAGATGGCTGCCGGGGTGACGCCGGGGATGCGCGAAGCCTGTCCGAGCGTCTCGGGACGAGTCTGTCCGAGCTTGTGCTGGATCTCCTTGGACAAACCAGAAATGGTCGCGTAGTCCAGGTCCGCAGGCAGGCGGGTGTCTTCGCTTGCGCGCAGACGTGCGATTTCGTCCTGCTGGCGGTCGATGTATCCAGCGTACTTGGTCTTGATCTCCACCTGTTCCGCGACCTGCGGGTCCTCGGCGCCACCTCCGGTCACGTCGACCAGCCCGGCGTAATCGATCTCGGGGCGGCTCAACAGGTTGAGCAGGTTGTATTCGTGGGCCAGTGGAGTGCCGAAGCGTTGGGCGATCGCGTCGCCTTCAGCCGTGCCAGGGCGTACCCAGGTGCTCTTCAGGCGTTGCTCTTCGAGCACGATGCCTTCGCGCTTGGCCTCGAAGGTGGCCCAGCGGCGGTCGTCAACCAGACCCAGTTCACGCCCTTTCTCGGTTAGGCGCAGGTCAGCGTTGTCTTCGCGCAGGATCAGCCGGTACTCGGCGCGCGAGGTGAACATTCGGTAAGGCTCCTGGGTACCCAGAGTGATCAGATCGTCGACGAGTACGCCGATGTAGGCTTCGTCTCGACGCGGGCACCAGGCTTCTTTGCCCTGGGCGCGGAGTGCGGCGTTGGCACCAGCGAGCAGCCCCTGGGCACCGGCCTCTTCGTAACCGGTGGTGCCGTTGATCTGGCCGGCGAAGAACAGGCCGCCGATGACCTTGGTCTCCAGGCTGTACTTCAGGTCGCGGGGGTCGAAGTAGTCGTATTCGATGGCATAGCCGGGGCGCACGATGTGGGCGTTTTCCATGCCGCGGATCGAGCGGACGATCTGCAGTTGCACGTCGAACGGCAGCGAGGTGGAGATCCCGTTCGGGTAAAGCTCATGGGTAGTCAGGCCCTCCGGTTCGAGGAAGACCTGGTGGCTGTCCTTGTCGGCGAAGCGATGGATCTTGTCTTCGATCGATGGGCAGTAGCGCGGACCGATGCCTTCGATGACACCGGAATACATCGGTGAACGATCGAGGTTGCTCGCGATGATCTCGTGGGTGCGCGCGTTGGTGTGGGTAATCCAGCAACTGACCTGGCGCGGGTGCTGCTCTTTCGAGCCGAGGAATGACATGACTGGAATCGGTGTATCGCCAGGTTGTTCTGTCATCACAGAGAAATCGACCGAGCGACCGTCGATGCGCGGTGGCGTACCGGTTTTCAGGCGACCGACGCGCAGCGGTAAATCGCGCAGGCGTTGGGCCAGGGCGATGGATGGCGGGTCCCCTGCACGGCCACCGGAATAGTTCTGCAGACCGATGTGGATAAGTCCACCGAGGAAGGTGCCTGTGGTCAGAACGACGGATTCAGCGTGGAACCTCAGCCCCATTTGGGTGACAACGCCTTTGACCTGATCGTTTTCCACAATCAGGTCATCACAAGCCTGCTGGAATATCCACAGGTTCGGCTGGTTCTCCAGAATCTCCCGAATAGCTGCCTTGTACAGAACACGGTCCGCTTGAGCACGGGTAGCGCGAACGGCAGGTCCCTTGCGGCTATTCAGCACACGGAACTGGATTCCACCAAGGTCGGTTGCAGTTGCCATGGCGCCGCCCAGCGCGTCGATTTCCTTGACCAGGTGGCTCTTGCCGATGCCACCAATGGCTGGGTTGCAGCTCATCTGGCCGAGGGTTTCCACATTGTGGGTCAGCAGCAGCGTCTTCACGCCCATGCGTGCGGCTGCCAATGCAGCCTCGGTACCGGCATGACCGCCGCCGATCACGATCACGTCAAAACGGGAAGGGAAATCCACCACGCACCTCGTGCCTGTTCATAGATGGGGAATAGGGAAAGGCGGCAAGTATAGGGACTTCGACTCGTTGAATGAAGCCTTCTGCACAAAAAATAGCCAGCTCCTTCTCCTGCTCTGCTTTGAGCTTTCTTTTGTCGATCGTGTCCTTTCCCTTGGGCTGATGTGGACAAGCCATTAGAAAAATAGAAGAGAAGAATTTTTAAAAAAGCTTGTTCTTATGTTTATACCTTAGGGAAGCTATTTTCTGTTGATAACTGCTATGAGAGCCTCTAAACCGGTAGTTACAGGGCAGGATAAGACTGTGCTGATCCTGCGGGAAGCGTCTGTGTATGCCGTAGGTAAGCTGTGGGCGGAATGCGTGGTTATCCACAGGAGGATTATACCTTCCGTTTTCAACAGGCTTCCGGACTGAGTTAAACGCAACTTATCAACAGAGCTTAGGTCAACCTGTGGATGGACGCGCAGATACGAAAAAACCGCCCGGAGGCGGCTTTTTGTCATGTGAGTAAGTTCGAGAAAGCGTTACTTGCCGATGCAGAAGCTGGAGAAGATGCGTCCGAGCAAATCGTCTGAGCTGAAGGCGCCAGTGATTTCGCCTAGTACTTGCTGAGCTTGGCGCAAGTCTTCTGCCAGGAGCTCGCCAGCGCCTGCAAGGGTCAATTGGCTACGGCCATGGTCGAGGTAGGTGGCTGCCTGGCGCAGGGCCTCCAGGTGCCGGCGGCGGGCACTGAAGCTGCTCTCGGCGGTCTGCTCGTAACCCATGCAAGCCTTGAGGTGTTCACGAAGCAGGTCCAGACCGTCGCCGGACCTAGCCGAAAGGCTGAGGGTCACATGGCCATCAGCACTGACCTCAAGTCCAACCGGATCCTGGCTGAGGTCCGCCTTGTTGCGGATCAGCGTGACCTTGGCCGGATCCGGCGTCTGGTCGAGGAATTCTGGCCATAGGGCAAAGGGGTCGGCAGCTTCCGGAGCGGTGGCATCGACCACCAACAGCACACGGTCGGCTTCACTGATGGCCTTCAGGGCACGTTCCACACCAATCTTTTCCACATGGTCGTCGGTATCACGCAGACCGGCGGTATCCACAACGTGCAGGGGCATGCCATCGATGTGGATATGTTCCCGCAGCACATCACGTGTCGTGCCGGCGACGTCAGTGACGATGGCGGCTTCACGGCCGGCCAACGCATTCAACAAACTGGATTTACCAGCATTGGGGCGTCCGGCGATCACCACGGTCATCCCGTCACGCAGTAACGCGCCTTGTCCGGCTTCTCGCAGCACTGTGGATAAGTTATCCCTAACGCCATCCAGCAAGCTCAGCACATGGCCGTCAGCAAGGAAATCGATCTCTTCCTCAGGGAAGTCGATGGCAGCTTCAACGTAGATACGAAGTTCGATGAGCCTCTCGGTGAGGCCATTTACCCGGCGTGAGAACTCGCCTTGAAGCGAGCGAAGGGCATTGCGTGCGGCTTGTTCGGAACTGGCTTCGATCAGGTCGGCAATGGCCTCGGCCTGGGCGAGGTCGAGCTTGTCATTGAGGAAGGCTCGCTCGCTGAATTCGCCTGGTCGAGCCTGGCGTGCGCCCAATTCCAGGCAGCGGTGAAGCAGCAGATCCATCACCACAGGCCCGCCGTGGCCCTGGAGTTCGAGGACGTCTTCGCCCGTAAAGGAGTGTGGGCCGGGGAAGTACAGCGCAAGCCCTTGGTCCAGGGTTTGTCCGGCGCTATCGAGGAACGGGCCGTAGTGGGCGTATCGGGGCGTGGGCACGCGACCGCAGATATCTTCGGCGATTCGCATGGCATGGGGCCCGGAGACACGGACGATACCGACGCCACCACGCCCTTGGGCGGTAGCAACGGCAGCAATGGTTTCACGTGCAGGATTCATCTGTGGATATCCCCAGGATTCGGGCTGCGGATAGCAAGACGCCCCTCGATGGGGGCGTCTTGTTCAAGCTAGGTTAGCGCGGTTATCAGGCGGCGGCTTTCTTGCTGGCTGCCTCGATCTGCCGTGTAATGTACCACTGCTGGGCAATCGACAGGACGTTGTTGACGACCCAGTACAGCACCAGACCTGCCGGGAACCAGAGGAAGAAGAAGGTGAAGATGATTGGCATCAGCTTCAGCACCTTGGCCTGCATGGGGTCGGGCGGCGTCGGGTTAAGTTGCTGCTGGATGAACATCGTGGCGCCCATGATGATCGGCAGGATGAAGAATGGATCCTTGATCGACAGGTCGGTGATCCAGAACATCCAGGGAGCCTGGCGCATCTCGACGCTTTCCAGCAGCACCCAGTAGAGGGCAAGGAATACTGGCATCTGGACCAGGATCGGCAGACAGCCGCCCAATGGGTTGATCTTCTCCTTTTTGTACAGCTCCATCATCGCCTGGGACATCTTCTGACGATCGTCGCCGTGCTGTTCCTTCAGTGCCTGCAGCTTCGGCGATACCGCACGCATGCGTGCCATCGACTTGTAGCTGGCAGCGGAGAGCGGGAAAAACGCGAGTTTGATCAGGATGGTCAAGCAGATGATCGCCCAGCCCCAGTTACCCAGCAGGCTGTGGATATGTTGCAGCAGCCAGAAGATCGGTTGGGCGATAAACCAGAGGAAGCCGTAGTCGACAGTCAGCTCGAGGCCTGGCGACAGCTCCTTCAGCTTGTCCTGCATCTTCGGACCGGCATAAAGGGTCGCACCTGCTTCGGCCTGAGAGCCAGCCGGAACGTTCAGCGAAGCACCAGTGAAGCCGACGATGTAGTTGCCTTGTGCATCCTTGCGGGTCTGGACCAGGTTTGCTTCGTCCTTGTCGGACACCCAGGCGGTCACGAAATAGTGCTGCAGCCAGGCTACCCAGCCACTCTGCACATTCTCCTTGAAGGCCTGCTTGTCCATGTCGCCCATCGACACTTTCTTGTACGGCTCATCCGGAGTCCACAGGGCGGCACCGAGGTAAGTGGAAACGCCGGTTGCGGTGCTGGAGGACGGGTCGCTGCTGCCATCGCGCTTGAGCTGGGCGAAGAAGTTTCCGCTCCATGCCTGGCCGCTCTGGTTGTCGATCTTGTAGGCGACGCCCAGATCGTATTGGCCGCGCTTGAAGGTGAAGCGCTTGGTGTAGTTCACCCCGGCTTCGCTGAAAGTCAGTTCGACGACCAATGTGTCCTGACCATCGGCCAGTTTGTAGGCCTTTTGCGCAGCGGAGTAGAGGGGGCGACCACTGGCGCGGGCGTCAGGGCCATTGGCGCCGGTCAGGCCGCTTTGTGCCAGGTAGGTGCGCTCGTTGCCGTTGTCGAACAGTTGGAACGGCACATCCGGGTGGTCCTGGCGACGCGGGTACTGAGGCAGGGTCAGTTGGACGATGTCGCCACCACGTGGATCAATGGCCAGATTCAACACGTCGGTTTCAACGCGGATCAGTTCGCTACTGGTAGCGACTGGGGTTGCCACCGGCTCGTTGCGTTCGCTGCTTGCAGTGGGGACGTCATCACTGGTCTTGGCGGCTGCCGTGGTGTCCGGCAGTGTCGCCTGCTGACTGCTGGCAATGTTGCCAGTCGTCGGCAATGCAGCCTGGCCGTAGTCCTGGTTCCATTGGAGAACCATCAGATAGGACACGATTGCCAGGGCGACGATCAGGATCGAGCGTTGAATATCCATGATTACTCGGCCATCGAAGAGGATTGGGAAGTTTTGGCAGGTGGCACCGGGTCATAGCCGCCCGGATTCCACGGATGACAGCGGCCGAGCCGACTCAGGGTCAGCCAGCCACCGCGCAGGACGCCATGCTGTTCGATGGCTTCCTGCGCGTAGCAGGAACAACTGGGATAGAAACGACAGTGACTGGCCATCAGGGGGCTGATGGCGTAGCGATAGAACTGGATCGGAGCGAGGGCCAGTTTACGCATGGGGACTGTCGGACACCCCTGATCCGGTCTGGGGTTCAGGGCGGGTCCGGCTGCGAGCGAGGCGCTTCCAGAGCTTAGCGAACTGATGTCTCAATTCAGGATTCTCCAGGTCGCCAATGCCTCTTTTGGCCACGATCACGATATCCCAACCTGCCAACGACTCAAGGTTATGGCGGAAGGATTCTCGAATCTGGCGTTTGAGACGGTTGCGTTCGACGGAGAGCTTCACGGCCTTTTTGCCGATCACCAAACCCAGACGGGGATGATCGAGACCGTTGTCGCGCGCTAGGAGCAGGACGTGCTTGCCGGGAACCTTCCCGGTAGGTGAGTCGAAGACTGACTTGAATTGTCGGGGAACCAGCAGACGCTTTTCCCGACCGAAGCCCTGACTCACCACCCGTTCCGGATAAATCAGACGGTCAGGCGCTTGCGGCCCTTGGCGCGACGACGCGACAGGACTTGGCGGCCGTTCTTGGTGGCCATACGGGCACGGAAACCGTGGGTGCGAGCGCGCTTGAGGGTGCTGGGTTGGAAAGTGCGTTTCATGATGCTTTACCTGGTGGTCACTACGGGCCGGAAGTGGCCCCCGTTTAAAGAGACCGGCAATTCTAGAGAAACGGCACGGTCAGGTCAATTTCCAACCAGTGTGCTTTGCGTAGAAGGATATAGAAGGAAAGGAAATTAAGAAAAGCTTGACTGTGTTTTTTATGTATTAGCGCCTTTTTTTCTGTGGATAAAACGCTGGGGCCAGCGAACCTCGCGGTCGGAGCCAGGCTGATAAGTTTGTCGACAAGCAGTGATCAGGCTGTGTGGCGCTTGGGAGGAAGCTGGGGAGTGATCGCTGATTTATGCACAGGCTGGTTATCCAGCGCCTTTTCCCCAAGCAGCCAATAGGGTTTATCAGGTGGTTATCCACAAGAATCATGCCAAGTGCAACAGCTTCTGTTGGAAGTGAATAACACGTTGATTTTACTTGCCCATTTGCGCTTCTTCGTGTGGATAACTTTTCCTCTGGAAGCTACAATGTCGGCTGATTTTTAGGTTAGACACCTTTCCGACCCTGGGGGATATCCGTGTCAGTGGAACTTTGGCAGCAGTGCGTGGAGCTTCTCCGCGATGAACTGCCTGCCCAACAATTCAACACCTGGATCCGCCCGCTACAGGTTGAGGCTGATGGAGACGAACTGAGGGTCTATGCACCCAACCGGTTCGTGCTCGATTGGGTCAACGAAAAGTACATGGGCCGTCTGCTTGAACTGCTCGGTGAGCGTGGAAATGGATTGGCCCCTGCGCTTTCGCTGCTGATTGGCAGCAAACGTAGTCCCGCTCCGCGTAAAGCGCCGCCACCACCGCCACCACCGCCGCCTCAACCCATCGTCGCACCACCGGCCGCTCCTGCTCCACGCCAGATGCGCATCGAGGCTGTGGATGAGTCGCGTGACAATCTGGACCCGTTGGCCGCCGTTGGTTCGCCGATGCCTGCCCTGCGCACTGAGCGTTCAGTTCAGGTCGAGGGCGCCCTCAAGCACACCAGCTATCTGAATCGCACCTTCACCTTCGAGAATTTCGTTGAAGGGAAGTCGAACCAGTTGGCACGGGCCGCAGCCTGGCAGGTGGCGGACAATCCCAAGCATGGCTACAACCCGCTGTTCCTTTATGGTGGCGTAGGCCTGGGTAAGACGCACCTGATGCATGCCGTCGGCAACCACCTGCTCAAGAAGAACCCGAATGCCAAGGTCGTTTACCTGCATTCGGAGCGCTTCGTCGCCGACATGGTGAAGGCGTTGCAGCTGAACGCAATCAACGAGTTCAAGCGCTTCTATCGGTCGGTAGATGCGTTGCTGATCGACGATATTCAGTTCTTCGCCCGTAAGGAGCGTTCTCAGGAAGAGTTTTTCCACACCTTTAACGCACTGCTTGAAGGTGGGCAGCAAGTCATCCTGACCAGCGACCGCTACCCGAAAGAGATCGAAGGTCTTGAAGAGCGCCTGAAATCGCGTTTTGGCTGGGGGCTGACAGTAGCTGTAGAGCCTCCTGAACTGGAGACGCGGGTCGCCATCCTTATGAAGAAGGCGGAACAGGCGAAAGTCGATTTGCCGCACGACGCAGCCTTTTTCATTGCTCAGCGCATTCGTTCCAACGTGCGTGAGCTGGAAGGCGCATTGAAGCGGGTCATTGCCCATGCACACTTCATGGGGCGTGATATCACGATCGATCTGATTCGCGAATCGCTGAAGGATCTTCTGGCGCTGCAGGACAAGTTGGTCAGCATCGACAACATCCAGCGCACCGTAGTCGAGTACTACAAGATCAAGATGTCCGACATGCTGTCCAAACGACGGTCACGTTCGGTGGCCCGGCCAAGGCAGGTCGCAATGGCCCTGTCCAAGGAACTGACCAATCATAGCCTGCCAGAGATCGGCGATGCGTTTGGCGGACGGGACCACACCACTGTTCTGCACGGCTGTCGTAAGATTGCGGAACTTAGGGAATCCGATGCGGATATCCGCGAGGATTACAAGAATCTGCTGCGTACATTGACCACCTGATCGCAGCCCACGAGGCAAGGGACTAGACCATGCATTTCACCATTCAACGCGAAGCCCTGTTGAAACCCCTGCAACTGGTCGCCGGCGTCGTCGAGCGCCGCCAGACCTTGCCGGTACTTTCCAACGTCTTACTGGTGGTTGAAGGCCAGCAGTTATCCCTGACCGGTACCGACCTAGAGGTCGAACTGGTTGGGCGCGTGGCCCTGGAAGAGCCGGCTGAACCGGGTGAGATCACTGTACCGGCTCGCAAGCTCATGGATATTTGCAAGAGCCTGCCGAGCGACGCGTTGATCGATATCCGTGTGGATGAGCAGAAGCTTCTGATCAAGGCAGGGCGCAGCCGTTTTACCCTGTCGACGCTGCCTGCCAACGATTTCCCCACTGTTGAAGAAGGCCCGGGTTCACTCTCGTTCAGCCTGGTGCAGAGCAAGCTGCGTCGTCTGATTGAGCGAACCAGCTTTGCAATGGCGCAACAAGACGTCCGTTACTACTTGAATGGCATGCTCCTGGAAGTCAATGCAGGCATCCTGCGAGCGGTCGCAACCGATGGTCACCGTCTCGCAATGTGCGCGATGGAAGCCGGGATCGAGGGTGTGGACCGTCACCAGGTCATCGTGCCTCGCAAAGGCATCCTGGAGCTTGCTCGCCTCCTGACTGAGCAGGACGGTGAGGTTCGTATCGTGTTGGGCCAACACCATATTCGCGCGACCACCGGGGAATTCACTTTCACTTCGAAGCTGGTCGACGGGAAGTTCCCGGACTATGAGCGCGTGCTGCCGCGCGGCGGTGACAAGTTGGTTGTTGGCGATCGCCAGGCCCTGCGCGAGGCGTTCAGTCGTACTGCAATTCTGTCCAACGAGAAGTACCGCGGCATTCGTCTGACCTTGGCCTCCGGCCTGCTGAAGATCCAGGCCAACAACCCTGAGCAGGAGGAAGCCGAGGAGGAAGTGGCAGTCGATTACAATGGCAGCAATCTGGAAATTGGCTTCAACGTCAGCTACCTGCTCGATGTGCTGGGCGTTATGTCTACTGAACAGGTTCGCTTGATCCTGTCCGACGCTAACAGCAGTGCGTTGGTCCAGGAAGCCGGTAACGACGATTCTTCTTATGTCGTGATGCCGATGCGTCTGTAATCACTCGATGTCCCTCAGTCGTATCACGGTCACCGGTGTGCGTAACCTGCAGCCGGTGACCCTCTCCCCCTCCCCCCGAATCAATATCCTCTACGGCGCCAACGGCAGCGGTAAAACCAGCCTGCTTGAAGCCATCCACTTGCTTGGACTTGCCCGGTCCTTTCGCAGCAATCGTCTGCAACCCGTCATCCAGTATGAGCAACCTGCCTGCACAGTCTTCGGACAAGTAGCGCTGGCTGAAGGCGGTCAATGCAGCCTCGGGATATCACGTGATCGCCAGGGTGAGTTTCAGATTCGAATAGATGGGCAGAATGCGCGTAGTACTGCACAGTTGGCTGAAGCATTGCCGCTGCAGTTGATCAATCCAGACAGCTTTCGGCTGTTGGAAGGGGCACCGAAGATACGCCGGCAGTTCCTGGATTGGGGAGTGTTCCACGTGGAACCTAGGTTCCTATCGGCCTGGCAGCGGCTCCAGAAGGCCCTGCGGCAGCGGAACTCGTGGCTCCGGCATGGTACACTTGACCCTGCTTCGCAGGCGGCTTGGGACCGTGAATTGTGCCTTGCCAGCGACGAGATTGATCGATATCGAAGAGCTTATATCCAGGCATTGAAGCCCGTCTTCGAAAGGACGCTTGCTGATCTTGTTGAGCTCGACAGCCTTACCCTCAGCTATTACCGCGGCTGGGATAAGGATCGGGAGCTTTCTGAAGTGCTGGTCACTTCCCTACCCCGCGACCAACAGATCGGGCATACCCAGGCTGGACCTCAACGAGCTGACTTGCGGCTGCGCTCTGGTGTACATAGCGCGGCCGACATACTTTCACGGGGTCAACAGAAGCTGGTGGTTTGTGCATTGCGCATCGCTCAAGGGCATCTGGTTAATCAAGCCAAGCGTGGCCAGTGTATCTACCTAGTTGACGACTTACCGTCTGAATTGGACGACCAGCATAGAAAGGCATTGTGCCGATTGCTGGAAGAATTGGATTGCCAGGTGTTCATCACCTGCGTTGACCATGAATTTCTGAGGGACGGCTGGCGCATGGACACGCCGGTTAGCATGTTCCACGTGGAACATGGCTGTATTACCCAGACCTTTGATCATCGGGAGTGAAGCATGAGCGAGAACAACACGTACGACTCTTCCAGCATTAAAGTGCTGAAGGGGCTGGATGCCGTACGCAAGCGCCCCGGCATGTACATCGGCGACACCGATGATGGAACCGGTCTGCACCACATGGTGTTCGAAGTTGTCGATAACTCCATCGACGAAGCCCTGGCCGGATACTGCTCCGAGATCAGCATCACCATCCATACCGATGAATCCATCACCGTCCGCGACAACGGCCGCGGCATTCCGGTCGATATCCACAAAGAAGAAGGGGTTTCCGCGGCAGAGGTCATCATGACCGTGCTGCACGCTGGCGGTAAGTTCGACGACAACACCTACAAGGTTTCCGGCGGTCTGCACGGTGTAGGGGTGTCCGTAGTGAACGCCCTGTCCGAAGAGCTGCGCCTGACCATCCGCCGCGCGGGCCAAGTGTGGGAGCAGATTTACCACCATGGTGTGCCGCAGTTCCCGCTGCGCCCAGTGGGCGAGACTGACGGCACCGGCACAGAAGTTCACTTCAAGGCTTCTGCTGCGACCTTTACCAACATCCATTTCAGCTGGGACATCCTGGCCAAGCGTCTGCGCGAGCTTTCCTTCCTCAACTCTGGGGTAGGCATTGTCCTGCGTGACGAGCGCAGTGGAAAGGAGGAGTTGTTCAAGTACGAGGGTGGTCTGAAGGCATTCGTCGAATACCTGAACACCAACAAGACCATCGTCAACGAGGTCTTCCACTTCAATATCCAACGTGAGGAAGATGGCGTTGGTGTAGAAGTAGCGCTCCAGTGGAACGACAGCTTCAACGAGAACATCCTCTGCTTCACCAACAATATTCCGCAGCGCGACGGCGGTACCCACCTGGCTGGCTTCCGCTCTGCCCTGACCCGTCACCTGAACAACTACATCGAGCAGGAAGGCCTGGCGAAGAAGTACAAGATCGCTACCACGGGCGATGACGCCCGCGAAGGCCTGACCGCGATCATATCGGTCAAGGTACCGGATCCCAAGTTCAGCTCGCAGACCAAGGACAAGCTGGTATCCAGCGAGGTGAAGACAGCGGTCGAACAGGAGATGGGCAAGTACTTCTCCGACTTTCTCCTGGAGAACCCGAACGAAGCCAAAGCAGTCGTTGGCAAGATGATCGATGCTGCTCGGGCTCGTGAAGCCGCTCGCAAGGCCCGTGAGATGACCCGCCGCAAGGGTGCCCTCGACATCGCCGGCCTGCCCGGCAAGCTGGCGGACTGCCAGGAGAAGGACCCTGCCCTCTCCGAACTGTACATCGTGGAGGGTGACTCCGCGGGCGGTTCTGCCAAGCAGGGTCGTAACCGCAAGACGCAGGCTATCCTGCCCCTCAAGGGTAAGATCCTCAACGTTGAGAAAGCTCGCTTCGACAAGATGCTGTCCTCCCAGGAAGTTGGGACCCTGATTACCGCACTCGGCTGCGGTATTGGTCGGGAGGAGTACAACATCGAGAAGCTGCGTTATCACAACATCATTATCATGACCGACGCCGACGTTGACGGTTCGCACATTCGTACCCTACTGCTGACCTTCTTCTTCCGCCAGATGCCTGAATTGATCGAGCGTGGTTACGTCTACATCGCTCAGCCGCCACTCTACAAGGTCAAGAAAGGCAAACAGGAGCAGTACATCAAGGACGATGAGGCCATGGACGAATACATGACCCAATCGGCCCTGGAAGACGCCAGCGTGCACGTCAACGAGAACGCTCCTGGCCTATCCGGCGAGGCGCTCGAGAAGCTGGTGAATGACTATCGCGGTGTGATGCGTACGCTCAAGCGCTTGTCCCGTCTGTACCCGCTGGAGCTGACCGAGCACATGGTCTACCTACCGCGTGTCAGCGTTGAACAGCTCTCCGACCAAGCTGCCATGCAGACTTGGCTTGACGGTTTCAAGGAGCGCCTGAAAGGTGCCGAGAAGTCGGGTCTTACTTACACCGCCAGCCTGCGTGAAGACCGCGAGCGTCACCTGTGGCTGCCAGAAGTGGAACAGACCGCCCATGGCCTGGCGCACTACATCACCTTCAATCGCGACTTCTTCGCTAGCAACGACTACAAGCAAGTGACTGAACTGGGTAACCAGCTCAATAACCTGCTCGAGGAAGGTGCTTACGTGCAGCGTGGCGAAAGGAAGAAGCCTGTGACCAGCTTCAAGGAAGCCCTGGCCTGGTTGATGACTGAGAGCACCAAGCGTCACACGATTCAGCGATACAAAGGTCTCGGTGAGATGAACCCGGAGCAGCTCTGGGAAACCACTATGGACCCGAACGTGCGCCGGATGCTCAAAGTGACCATCGAGGATGCGATTGCAGCCGATCAGATCTTCAACACCTTGATGGGCGATGCCGTAGAGCCGCGTCGCGACTTCATTGAGAGCAACGCGCTGGCGGTTTCGAACCTCGATGTTTGATTGATGTGTCGACGGGCATATTAATTGTCATGTTCGTGCAAGTTATTGTCATGACAAAAAGCGTCACTACCCCGGCCTAGCGCCGGGGTTTTTCTTTATGGGCCAATGCTTTAGGGATCGCTGTGCATTACAGCAGGAGCTCGTTCTGTAGTGAACCTACACGGAAGGCCCGGATAATCTCGTTTTTTGGGAGGTGAAAACTTAGGAGGTTTGAGAGGGAGATGCTGGCGGGTAAATTGGGTCAATCGAAGCAGCATCACCCATCAGCTGCTTAGAATCACCGCTGATGGGTGGGCCAGTGCGACCCGCTTGCGGATTCATTTAACCGAACCGCATGCTGAGCCACCCTGCCACCCTGCCACCCTGCCACCCTGCCACCCTGCCACCCTGCCACCCTGCCACCCTGCCACCCTGCCACCCTGCCACCCTGCCACCCTGCTGGAGGCGGGCAAAGTTATTTGCCGTTTCGGCCAGAGTTAAGCGTTTAGGACGAAGCTAATAGCCCACTGCCCTGTCAACAAACCCCTGTTGACCGAAAGGTCTACCGGGGTTTTGTTATTTTATGGGGATTGATTTTTCGGGCTCCAAGTGACGTCGACTTGTACAATCAGACCCACTTTTTCTGATGTGCCTACGCGCAATGGCAGCAATCGCCGGGTGCTGGGCGCCGTATTTTTATAGGGATTGATTTACCCATGGCTGACAAGCTGTCACTCGAAACGCTGGAGTCCTGGCTCTGGGAATCCGCGAACATTCTGCGCGGTTCCATCGACTCCTCTGACTTCAAGAACTACATCTTCGGCCTGCTCTTCCTCAAACGTTACAACGACGTGTTCGATGAGCGTGTCGCTAAGCTGATGAACGACGAAAGCCTGAGCTATGGCGATGCTCAGGAAGAAGTCGAGGACAAATGGGGCAAATTCCCTATCAGTGCCCGCTGGTTCGATCTGATCTCACGCACCGAGAACATTGGCGAAGCCCTGGACAAGGCGTTCGCGACCATCGAGGCCAACAATCCTGAGCTGCAACATGTACTGACGGCTACTCAGTACGGCGACAAGCGGGTGCTGGCGGACGCCACCTTGCAGCGTCTGCTGCGTCACTTCAACCAGTACAAGCTGGGCAATGACGACCTTTACAAGGCCGACATGCTGGGCGATGCGTACGAGTATCTGATCAAGCAGTTTGCCGACGACGCCGGTAAGAAAGGCGGCGAGTTCTATACGCCCAAGGCTGTGGTACAACTGGTGGTTGAGTTAATCGACCCGCAGCCCGGCCATAGCGTGTATGACCCCACCTGTGGCAGTGGTGGCATGCTGGTGGAGAGCGCTCACCATGTATCTGGTCTGCCCAATGGCACCTTGATGGGTAAACCCAATGTGCTGTTGTACGGGCAGGAAAAGAACTTGGGCACCTGGGCTATCGCCAAGCTCAATCTTTACCTGCACAACATGCACGCTGCCATTGAGCGCGGCGACACCCTGGTGGAGCCTAAGCACCTCGACGGCGACTATCTGAAGACCTTCGACCGGGTGATCGCCAACCCACCATTCTCGGCCAAGTCCTGGTGGACTCCGCTGGAGTTAAGCAACGAGAACGAGCAGGAGAATGGCAAGAAGGCTAAAGCGCCCAACTACAAGCAGGTCAGTGACCCTTACGGTCGACTGGTCTATGGCATCCCGCCACGGGGCTATGCCGACCTCGCCTTTGCTCAGCATATGCTGGCCAGCCTTAAGGCAGATGGTCGCATGGGGGTTATCCTGCCGCACGGTGTACTGTTCCGTAGCGGCGAGGAGGGCAAGATTCGTGAGGGGCTGCTGTTCGGTACTGACGCTGCTAGCGGCAACCAGCCTGGTGATCTGATTGAAGCCATTGTCGGCCTGCCCTCTGCTCTGTTCTACAACACCGGTATCCCGGCCTGTGTGTTGATACTCAATAAGCAGAAACCTGCTGCTCTGAAGGGCAAGGTCATCATCATCGATGCCAGCCGTGACTACTTGGAAGGCAAGGCGCAAAACAGCCTTCGCGTTGAAGATATCACCCGCATCGTTAGTACCCACAAGGCCGCATTTGAGCAGCAAGTCGAGGTCGAGAGCTATTGCCGGGTCGTGACGCTGGACGAAATCCGTAGCAACGACGGTAACCTCAACATCGCTCGCTATATCGACAATGGTGAAACAGAAGAGTCCATCGATGTAGCTGCAACCTTGGCACAACTAGCAGAACTGGATGAGGAAGAAGCTCAGATAGATGTACGACTCAGTGGCTATCTGGTTGAGTTGGGGTTGCTGGAGGCCGAGGCATGAGTTTAGTTGGTAAGCACGGATACAAAGAAACGGCTGTCGGTTGGGTGCCAGAAGACTGGAGATGTGAACAACTGGGAGGCTACCTAACCCTTCTGACCGGCGCACCATTCAAGTCTGAGCTTTTCTCATCGGATGGGGGCATTCCGCTAATTCGTATCCGTGATTTGCTGCGAGGCTTCAGCGAAACAGGTTATGTAGGCGAATACGACGACCGATACCTCGTAAATGCTGGGGACGTATTGGTCGGCATGGACGGCGAATTCCATGTTGTGCGATGGAAAGGCTCACCGGCACTCTTGAATCAGCGAGTTTTAAAGATTTCAGAGAAGCCAGGGCATTCAGATGTAGGTTTCCTTTTTTTCCTCGTTGCCAGTGTTATAGGAAAGATACAGGACGGTATTTCGGCGACAACGGTTAAGCACCTGTCCACCAAGGACTTACAGAACCTAACCGCAGCAATTCCCCCGCTTCCCGAACAGCAAAAAATCGCCGCCGTTCTCACAGCTGTTGACGGCAAGCTGGACGTGATTGCCCGCCAGATTGAAGCCACCCAGGCCCTCAAGCAGGGTCTGATGCAAACCCTGTTCAGCCAGGGCGTTGCTAATTGGCCCTCGGTTTCGTTACAGGAGGTTGCGGAAGTTCGTACTGGTGTTGCGAAAGGCAAAAAGGGGCTGAAGGAACCTATCGAACTGCCGTACCTGCGGGTTGCCAATGTGCAGGATGGGCATATCGACCTCACTGAGGTAAAGACCATTACGGTGGAAGCGGCCCAAGTTGGGCGGTATGCGCTTCAGTCTGGTGATGTACTGATGACCGAAGGTGGGGATTTCGACAAGCTAGGCCGTGGGGATGTTTGGGAGGGACAGATATCCCCTTGTCTTCATCAGAATCACGTCTTTGCTGTACGACCAGCTCCCTCCAAACTGAATTCCTATTACCTTGCGGCGTTAGCCGCAAGTGATTATGGCCGCCAGTATTTTCTCTCGTGCGCTAAGCGTACTACGAATCTAGCTAGCATCAACTCATCCCAGTTAAAGGCCTTTCCGGTGCTTTTGCCACCTCTGGATGAGCAAGTACGGATTGCCGATATTGTGGCTGCCGCCAATGCTCGCATTGAAATACTGAGCACGAAAAAGGCCCACTACCAAACCCTCAAGCGAGGCCTGATGAAAAAACTGTTAACCGGCGAATGGCGGGTCAAGCTCGATAGCCCTACCGGTACAGCCTGAGTCTTTCTTCATGGACGAAATCACCCCCCTGCCCTCGGAACCGGTACCTGACCTTCAGCGTACCGTGCAGCGCAAGCTTGGGCGCTGCATGTTGCAGTTGCAGCAGTACGAGCGGCTGCTCAAGGCCATGGTGGCCCATAGCGAGCTAAGCGGCCCAGCGGAACGACTTCAGGAACTCCGTGACGAGAAGGTCGCCTGTGCCCATAAGAAAACCCTGGGCACTTTGGTCGGGATGCTGACCGAGAGCTATCTGAAGCTGCCGGACTTGCCTGATACGCAGGATCAACCCGAAGCCGATAATGGCGACCGGATGTGGTTTAGCTTTCGGTATCAAATGGAGTTACCCGAAGAGCGCTACGTCGAGACCAAGGCTGCGCTCAAGGAGTTGGTCGACCTGCGCAATGAGTTGGTGCACCACTTCCTTCAGCGCTTCGACCTTTGGGCCGTGGATGGCTGTGTAGCCGCCGAGACATATCTCGATGAGAGTTACGAAACCATCCACGGCCACTACCTGACGTTACGCGACTGGGCCAAATCCATGGATGAGGCTCGACAGCTAATGGTTTCGTTCATGCAAACCAAAGAGTACGAGGATGCTGTTTTGAACGGCATCTGGGTCGATGGCACCGTACACTGGCCCAGCAGCGGGATAACGGCCTGCTTGCGTGAAGCGGAAACCAAGCTCGCTCAGGCGGGGTGGACACCTCTGTTCGAGGCCATTCACTGGATTGCCAAGACCTACCCCGAGCAGACGCCCAAACGCTATGGCTGTGGCAGTTGGCGTCATGTCATCCATGAGTCGCAGCAGTTTGAAATTCGTAAGCAAAGCCAAGCCGATAATGGCGCTACGGTGGTTTGGTATCGCAGTCGGCCGAGGGAAACCTCCAAGGAACAGGAGTAAGCAATGAGCCAGTCACCGGAGAAGGTCGGGGTCGAGCTGCCCGCCATCAATTGGCTGATCAAGTTGGGCTACACCCATCTGCCCGGTAACCAGGTGCAGGTTGAGCATCGTCACCTGGCACCGGTACTGGATGATGTATTGCAGGCTCGGTTGCTGACCCTCAACCCATGGCTGAAGACTGCACCCGGTGGCATCAGTGCCGCACTGATCGAGCTACGCAAGCGCGTCAACGATGAGCTGTTGCCCGCCAACAAGGCGTTCTGGGAACAGGTGGTTCACCGTTCGGATATCCAGGTGAAGGATGTCGAAGGCAAGCCGCGCAGTGTGCGCTTCTTCGACGCCAGCGATGCCAGCAACAATGACTTCCATGTGGTCGATCAGTACGTGGGGCGCAATGCGGATGGGGATGTTTTCCGCCCTGACCTGCTGCTGTTTGTGAATGGCTTGCCGCTGGCCATCATCGAATGCAAAGCCAGCCATCACCGCCTGGATGAAGCCCTGGGGCAATTGGATGGCTACCAAAGCACCTTCCCAACCCAGTTTGTCTTCAACCAGGTCTGTGTTGGGCTGAATCGGCGTGAAGGACTATATGGCGCGATACTGACCAAGCCAGCGTATTACGCCCGCTATCGGTTGCAGGGACAGGAGACTGCTGCTGTTGCTGCCCTATTAGGCGAGGCGCCGAGTGAGCAGGAGAGCCTGCTGTGGGCCCTGTTCGAGCCGAACCGCTTCCTGCAACTGATCACTCATTTTGTGCTGTTCGAAACCCGCGACGGCAAGACGGTGAAGAAGCTGCCGCGCTATCAACAATGGCGGGCCGTGCGCAAAACGGTGGGTCGCCTGTGCGCGCCGAAGCCCATGGGCGGTGTTGTCTGGCATACCCAGGGTAGCGGCAAATCACTGACCATGGCCCTGCTCGCGCGCATGCTGCGTGCCGATAGCACGGGGCTGAACAACCCTACCGTGCTGGTACTGACCGACCGCAAAGACCTCGATAAGCAGATCTTCGATACCTTCCATGCGGTGGGCATCCATGCCATTCAGGCTGTGTCGGTTGATGGCTTGGTGAAGATGTTGTCCAACGACTACGGCAGCGTATTTACCAGCACGGTGCAGAAGTTTCAGGAGAACGATCAGCCCGGTGAACAGGCCGCCGAGACACCTGACGAAGAAGATGACCTGCAAGCGACTCGCCATCGGCGTGTTCGTGAGGACAAGGACTTCTTCATCGTGCATGAGCGCAACGTTCGCCACCTGGCGGTGGATGAGAACGGTGCGCCGGTGAAGGCCCAGTGGGAAGAGATCAGCCGGGAGAAGGTGCACTTCCGCGTGCTGAGTACCAAGCCCAATTTCTATGTGCTGGTCGACGAAGCTCACCGCAGCCAGTACGACTTCCTCGCAGCCTTTATGCGCGCCAGTTTGCCCAACGCCAAGTTCATCGCCTTCACCGGTACGCCGCTGCTGCAAGAAGACAAACACACGCTGGGCGAGTTTGGTGGTGGCGAGTACATCGACGAATACCGCCTGCATGAAGCGGTGGCGGATGGTGCCACCCTACCGATCAAATACCACGATGCCTGGGTGGCGCTGTCGGCCAATGCTGAGTTGGATGCCGCGTTCCAAGAGCAGTTCGCCGACCAGAGTGAGGTTCGCCAGCACGAGTTAAAGCGTGAACTGCTGCGCCGCTGGCGTCAGGCCGGTGACCGCATGGAACAGGTCGCGGAACATCTAGTCGAGCATTTCCTCAGTAACGTAAAAGCCAAGGGCTTGAAGGCCATGCTGGTGTGCGATGGCCGCGACATGGCGGTACGCTACAAGGATCTGCTCGATGCGATCATGGTCGAGCGGGCGCAAACAGGGCTGCCAACCTTTGACAGCCAGGTAGTTATTTCCCTGGCCAGCATCACCTCTTCCCGTACCGGGGCTTCTGCCATGGAAGAGGCGGCAGAGTACGAGATCGAGGCCGACAAGATCCGCAGCATCGAGGAGCGGGTGAAGGCCGAGGTGAAAGCCGGAAAGATCCCGGTGGCCATGCCATCCGAGCAGATCGGCAACTTTGTCAGCAAGCTGTTTCCCCTGCCCTACGGGGAAGAAAGTAAGGGGCTCGATGGTAAGCCGCAGGCGAACAACGTCGGGCTGATCATCGTTTCCGACATGCTGCTGACCGGGTGGGATGCCCCGATTGTCGGCACCATGTACCTCGACAAGCCGCTTAAGGAACACACCCTGTTGCAGGCCATCGCGCGGGTGAACCGTACCCTGCCCGGCAAGAATGCCGGTTACATCGTGGATTACCACGGGGTGGTTGAGCACCTTGACCATGCGCTGAAGATTTATGGCGGCGACGTGAAGCCTTCCCAGGTCTGGGAAGGTGTTGAAACCGAACTGCCCAAACTGCAAGCCACACTCGACCGCATCCTCAAGCTGCTGCCGAAAAAGCATGACCCGGTGGCGCAGCGCGAGGCCTACAAAGACGACGCCGAGCGTTTCCTTGACCCCGCCACCCGGTTGGACATGGTCGAAGAATTCCTCGACCTGGTGAAGCAGTTCAACCGCTCGGTGGACATCATCCTGCCGGATGTCCGTGGAGTACCTTTCAAGCCCTTTTTCACCCTGCTAGGTGAGATTCGCCTGATGCTGCGCGACAAGCTTCCGGGCAGTGCCTACAAGGAACGCATCACCAAACTGGAGTCCGCGCTGCTGCAACAGCTGCTGGATGAGTACATCGCTGCCAGTCCGGCCAAGAGCCTGCTGGGCCACGAGGTATCGATTCTGGATGCCAGTGATATGGAGCGTTTAAAGAAGCTGGCGAGCCCAGGTAGTCGCGCCCTGGTGATGAAAAACCAGCTGAAGCAGACCATCGTCACCGGCAAGGACAAGGATCCGGCATTCTTCGACAAGATAGCCGAGGAGCTGGAAAAGCTGCTGGAAGAGGAAAAGGCGGGTCGCATTACCCAAGCCAAGTTCCTGGAGCAACTGGAGCTGTTCAGCCAGCGGATTCAGGACAAGGACAACACCGGGTTTAATAAGCCAGCGCACTCAGCGGTGTACCACTATCTTGCTGCCCTACTGGCTGAGGACACGGCCAGAGTGGCTACGACCAAGCTGTTCGAAGATGAAATGCTGAGTCGTGCGCTGGCGACTGAAAACTGGAAGAAAATGCCGGATACGCACCCTGATTTTAGAGACCACCTGCGCGGGGTATTGATGCCTCTGGCGGGCTGGGAGCGTTCAGTGGCGCGTGATCACGCTAAGCGAATCTTCGATATCCTGCTGAAAAACTGACGCAGCGCCACCCATGCCAGTATTGAATTACGGCCAAACGGCTATCGAGTGGTACTTCCAGCTCGATAGCAAACTCAAGCGCCATTACGTGACGGTAGAACGGGGGCGGCCCGTTCTATTGCGCGGGCCGCAGGTGGATGAACCTGAGCAAGAGGCTTTGGTGCTGCGTCGTGCACGCTGGATTCGTGAAAAGCTGGCACAGGTGAATCAGCCCCAAGCCAGCGAGCCCATCGTGACGGGCAGTCGCCTGCGCTACGCCGGGCGCACCTATTACACCGAAGTTCGTCATGTGCCGGACGCCCTCAAGCCGCGATTGGCCTTCACTGCGTCACGCTTCATCGTTGATAACCCTGATGGTTTGAGTATTCACCCCGACGCGCTGATGCCCTTGTTGGAGCGGTTCTATCGGGAACGCGCTCAGGAGAAGCTCCCGCTGCGTGTTCGCCACTGGCAGCGCGAAACCGGTCTACTGGCTGCGGGTATGCGTATACGTCACTTCCAAAGCCGTTGGGCGAGCTGCGATGCGAACCATATCCTGGAGTTTCATCCTCGGGTGATGGAGCTGCCGGCCAGCGTGCAGGACTACGTCATCGTCCATGAGCTGTGCCATACGGTGGAAAAGAACCATACCAAGGCCTTCTGGGCGCTGGTGGCTAGCCATATGCCGGGTTGGCAGCGGCAGCATCAGGTGCTGGAACAAGCTGCTTTTGGGGATGCAGTGTGATGGTGCCATGGGCCTAGCAAAACTTGATTAAACTTGATTTTTTGTGGCTCGCTATTACACTGGCCAGCTATGCAAAATACCCTTCAAGTCGAGTCGCTCCGTGCGGCTCTAGCCGAGCGTGGCTGGACACAAAAAGACCTGGCGGATCAGTTGGGGGTTTCGGCGCAGTCCGTGACCAACTGGTTCAAAGGCAAGGACTTCCCACGGCCGGACAAGCTGCTCAAGCTGGCGACAACCCTGCACCTGACTTTTGCTCAGTTGGTCGAGCCGCCTAAGGATCAGCCCATCGTGGCTTTCCGTAAGCGAGCCGGCACCAAGACCACTGACGCGCACATTGCTAAAGCAATCGGCATCGGTGGCCTGCTCAAGCCCCTTGTGGACTTTCTGCCAAAACTGCCGACGCTACGTACCCAGATTTCTTCCCCTTCTACGTCCTATGCGCGGCTGCAAAGTGATGCGTTGCAGGTGCGCAGTAAGCTAGGAATAGGCGAACGTAGCGTTCTTGGTTATCAAGCGTTGATTGCCGAGTTCAAGGCGTGTGGCGCGGTGCTTGTGCCGGTGCTCTGGGGACAGAAGCAGCAGCACAAGAATGCTTTGCACATTTTGTTGCCGTCTTCAGACGTCACCTTCGTGTTCGTTAACCTGGACACCAAGCTGGAAGACTTCAAGTTTTGGATGGCCCATGAGCTAGCGCATGTCTATACCCCCGAGCTTGCCGGCAGTAATGAAGGGGAAGATTTTGCGGATGCCTTTGCCGGTGCCCTACTGTTTCCTGAGGCCAGCGCTCAACTAGCATATGCCGAAGCGGCGGGTGCGCCAGGTGCTGCTGGAGAGATTGCTGTCCTGCAAAAATGCGCTACACACCATGAGATCTCGCTGAATACGGTGTATCAGCAGGTTCAGGCCTACGCATTGGAGCATCAACTTCCGCCGCTGCGTGTGGCAGACAAGACCATTCACGCGGTTCGGAACAGCTCAGACCCTCAATGGGTGAGTGCGGTCTTGTTTGACCCTGTCCCGCCGAAGCCTGCGCAGTACATGGCAGCCGCAGAAAATGTCTTCCAGTCGGCGTTTTTCCATGCGCTGAAGTGCATGATTCGTGAACATGGCACGGGCCCTTCGTATGTTCAGCAAATTATGGACATTTCACTGGTGGATGCGATGGGGATCCATGAGGAACTGGCGAGTTGAGTTCTGCGCATACGCTGGTGCTGCTGGATACGAATGCCTATCTCCGCCTCGCCAAGCGTATAAGACCAATGCTTGGGGTCGCGTTTGGTCAAAAAAACTATGTGCTGACCATTCTGAAAGACGTCGAGACGGAAGTGCATCGCAACGGTGCACTGAAGTTCAAGTATCCCTGGTTCGACGGCGAGGATGTGGCCGCTGAACGGGGGGCGAAGCAGGTACGCCTCAAGGCAGAAGAAAAAGCTCAGCTGGATGCAGCACAAAGCGTGCTGCACGGATGGGTCTTGATGAACCCAGTTGCCTATACCACGCGTAAGCGCTCTCCTCCGTCCTCAACAGACTGTCGAGTGCTCGCATTCGGTCAGATCAGAAATGCCATTGTGGTCACCGATGATTTGGGGATGCATCAGTTGGCCACGGACTTTGGCATTACGGTTTGGCATGGTCATGAGTTACTGAAGAAGATGCTCACGGCAAAATTGATCACCAACGAGCAGGTGAAGAGCATTTTCGAAGCCCTGGAGCTCAATGGCGATTTGACGGAAACCTGGCGCGAAGCGAAACATTCAACCTTTTCAAAGCTCTTTGGTAAGGCTTAAAAGAGCGCGTCTGTAGCGCGTGTAGTGGCCGACGCACGTGTACCTATCAGCCCCCACCGAGGCATATGGTGCTGACAGCAAGGGCAGCAGCCCGGCGGTGCTTGGTGCAATGGAGTGGCGGTAGCAACACTGGATTCACAGCTCGACCGTCAGCACCTTGATCCCCATCCCTTCGCAGAAGCGCCCCACTGCCGTCAGCGAGCGCCAGACCCTCACCGGTTCGCGTCGCGAGCGCACCGGCCACCACTTGGCGCCCAGGCGCAGTTCCAGGCGCCACCCCTCCCCGTCGCGCAGTGCGCGAAACTCCCGCGCCGCCCCGGTCTCCACCAGCGCCTGCAAGGTCTCTTGCTCAACGGCTTTTCTCATGTATGCCCCCCCCTACTCTCGCGTCGAACCAGTCACCCGGGTTCTGGTATAGCGCAGGGGAAATGACCGGATGCCGCCATTGGCCAAGTGGAAACCGGCACCTGGCTAGGTGTGGGGAGCGATTGACCATAACGCCCCATTAGGCGCAGCGCCCGGCGCGGTAGTCGCTGCGCGGATAGCTTGCCGGCCCACGTGGAGGCCGAGGCGTGGCTCTGGTCGCATGATTGCTCGCCCGGTTGGCTCAGCTATTCGCTACGGATCGAGCAGCCTCCTGGCGCTTGGCGATCTGTGTAAAGGCGGCCTGTAGTTCGGCCCGGTTGGCCCCGTGGTGGGCGGCCCGATGATCGTTGGCGCACAGGGCGATCATGTTGAGGGGGTGGTCAGGGCCTCCGTCCGCCAACGGCCGGATATGGTGGGTTTCCAGGTAGCGCTTGCCGTTGGCTTTGAGGAAACCGTGCGAGAGGCAGTATTCGCAGCAGCCGTGCGAGCGCAGGAGCACCGTCTGGCGGTGCGCGGGGTTGCGGGGATACACCGAGGTGGTGCGTTCTTCCGCTTGCACGCGGTCGTCAACGATGAATTGGTCGTCCAGATCGATGCCGTAGGAGTCGGTGGTGATGGCCGGTGGTAGGGCTTCCATGGGCACTTGGCGCGGTGCTGGAGGGGCGTTCGGGGCAGGCTCGGCGGCGGACACCATTGCGACGGCGTCCAGGGTGGCGGAGGCTGGGCTCCGAACGAGGACGTACGCCCCGCTGTCGCGGTCGTAGCTGTGGACGTGCCACAGTTCGTGATCCAACTCGCGCCGGTCGGCGCGTTCCCGCTCCTGCTCCTTGGGCGCCGCACGGTCGACAATCGCAACGGCCAATGAGGCCCGTCTGCCGTAACACTGGACAATGGCGCGATTCATCTCGCGCGCGTGCCGGGCCCAGGTGCGGCCCCGCTGGTAGTCACTCCGGGCGCGTTTCTTCGCGTCTCCTCGGAGCTGCCGGTAGTCCTCGCCCATGCGCTCATACGCCAGCGCTTCGGCCTGAGCATTGCCCGCATAAACAATCAGCGAACCTTCGACACGCATCTGGTCGTACCACAGACAGAGCAGGCTGGCCCCGCTCTGAGCGTCGATGAACGCCCAGCGGGAGCGATAGTGGGGATTCGTTCGGAAGTCTTCGACAGGCTCACCGTCCTCGTTGACGTGCCAGGGACTGACATCGAGCCCGGCCTCCGCCACGACGTCGTAAATGCGTCGGCATTGTGACGGCTTGAGGGCGCGCAATTGCTCATCGGGACTCATCAGGACTCCATGGCAGTGTGGTCACCACTTTCTGGCACGGCGCCGATCTGTCGGCGGCTCAGCCGGGTTATGTTCGCGCTGGCGTGGATCAACTTGGTGGCTGGTTGGGCGTCCAAAGGTACGAATGGAGTAGCACGACTCGCTCCCAGCCCCAAATCGTCTGCCAACACCTTGCCCTTCTCCGTGGGCGTCGCGCTAGCCGGCATGGGCCCAAGCAAAGGTAGATTGGCTGGATCCCCTGCTCAAGACGCCGGATGAATTGCTGATTCAGCAGATTGAGCTCCCGCCTGGGAGCGACGGCGGGTGATCCAATCCGGAAGCCCACCCGTTGCGATGGTCGTTTCGCCGCCGGTGTTACGGGGCGTCTACTTTTCCGTAGCAGCTCGGGTCGGATGGGAACAAAAACCAGCGTGCGTGGCTTGTAGTGTCGACGTTGAATTTTGTTAAGGTTTGAAAAATATGTATTTTTTATTTTTGGCATGAACTGTGCTTAATCGGTTGCACAACAAAAACAATAGCCACAAAAACACTTCGACTCTGGCACAACAAGAACAAGACGACAGAGCGGAAGCAAACCGATTTTTTTGGAGAGGGTGTGCCGTTTCCGGCCCCGGCGACCAGCGCAACAGAATAAAACTACCTGAAGGTAGCGCCTGCACTGGTTGGTTCAGTACATGACAATGGCAAGGCCAGCGTCCAAAAAAATCTGTTTGCCTTCGACCCAACGTCGGGTCGGCTAAGACTGGCGCAATGCGCCCGGTCGCTAAAAACAACAACAGATCGATAGAAGAACAACAACACACGCAATGATCTTGGGAGGGGAGCTACGGCTCCCCTCTGTGCTTTCTGCTGCCCCTGCTTTCTGCGGAGTGCTGCCCGTATGCAAGACCAGTACGACCGAGCTCTATTACTCAAGGAAGTTTGGTCTGAGCCTTTGAGCGTGGTTGCCACTCGATACGGCCTATCTGACGTGGGCCTTAAAAAGCTGTGTTCCAGGTTGCAGATTCCAACCCCTTTGCGCGGCCATTGGGCAAAACTCAGGGCTGGAAAGCGAGTCGCCGGTACTCCAACCTTGAGGGACTACACGGGCCTGCCAATCCACCTGCTCAAGCCGAAAGAGCCGCAGCCGGCTACATTAGGCCGCTCAATTCAAAGCAGCGCGCCTGAGGTTCCCCGTCTTCAAGCAATTCTCGAGTACGAGCAACATCCTGATCATCGAATCGTAGTACCCCAAAGCCTGCGAAATCCCCATGTCCTAGTGGTTAAGACGCAAAAGGCCTTGGCTGATCCATACCTGGATCAACGCGACTTTCCCAGGCCCCATGGCGAGGCCTTGGATCTTCGGGTTTCCAAGGCGATGCAACCCCGAGCGCTCCGCGTCGCGGACACTTTGATCAAGGCGCTTGAAAACCGGGGCTATCCAATCACGGTCGAAAGGAAGGCTACCCATGTCGGCATCCTAGGTATTCAGATCCAGCTGACGTTTTTTGAGTCCGCGCGACGTTCCAAGTACCAGCCGACCGAGCAGCAGCTGAAGAAACTGGCGCGCGACGAATGGGTGCGAATCCCCGATTGGCAGTACCACCCGACTGGGCTGCTCCAGGTGCTGGTCGACGAGGGATATGGAGGAAAGGTCACTGACTCCACCAAAGCAACTGTTGAGGAACAACTCAATCAGGTGATCTGTGACGTCGCTCGCCGGGCCGTGCATTTCTTAGTGAGTCGCGAACAGCAAGCCATCGCCGAGGCTGAGCGCCAACGCAGGCGCGACGCTGCATTGGCTCAGAAGGCGATGCAGGAGGCTGAGCGCAAACGACTGCTTGGCCTTTTGAAACAGGCCCGGCAATGGGAGCGGGCCTGTTTGCTACGTCGGTACCTTGATGAGGTTGAGCAGACCTGGCGTCGGCACGGTCAACTGACCCCAGATCAGCTGGATCACCTGAGCTGGGGGCGGGCAAAAGCCGACTGGGTCGACCCCTTTACTGAGGCTGCTGATGAATGGCTGGACAAGGTGATCGAGGTACCGAGTCGATATTCGTGGTGAGCGACCCATGACCCGGCGCTGATGGTGTCGTCTGCTGCACCAGAATCGGGGTAATGACATCACTGATGCCATCAAGGTCTACTGCCTTAACCGCATACTTCTGGTATGGCGCAGGCGCGCGAATCGGCGTCCAGGCCTGCGATGCAGGTGCGCCAGGGCCCGGCCCGGTGTGGAGCCTGATTGACCCTAACGTCTCTTACGCATAGCCGTCCTCCGCGACTGCACGCGAGGACGGCATTCGCGGAGTTACCTGCGGGTTCGCTGCCGTTCACCGCATCGGTCGCGCATCACTTATTTCTGAATGATCTAGATAGAGTCCTTTCAATTTCTGTTGGCTTTACCCCTGCGGATCAGTGTGTTTAGAATGATGGCAAAATGATGCACGTCGCCAAGGACTGCTCTGCATGCTTTTCCACACACCAGGGACGTTAGAAATGATGATGCTGAAACACTGTCTGGCCCTCTCCGTGGCCGCCGTTCTCGTTGGCTGCCAGGCTACCGGTGAGCAGTACCAAGCCGATGTGTTTGACGCCAGTCAGGTGAACACGCAACAAGAGGCCAAGACCGTCAAGATCATCACGGTTTCGCCCACCAAGATCAAAGTTAGCAACGAGAAGAACAAGAAAGCCGCCATGATGGTCGGCGGGGTGCTCGGCGCCATCGGCGGTGCGGCACTGGGCAACCAGCACAATCGCGATACCGCCATAGTCGGTGGGGTCGCGGGTGGCGCTGCCGGCGCGGCCGCAGGTTCTCTGGTCAACGACACGTCCCTGGTGCCCGGTGTGCTGATCGGCTACTCCGAAAACGGCAAGATCTTCACCTCCGCCCAAGTCGGTCGTCCGTGCGAATTCCAAGTCGGCGAAATCTCCCTGATGGTCATGACCGTTTCCAACGAAACGCGCATCCAGCCGAACGCTGCTTGCCCGGAACCCAAGAAAGGCTGAGGCCCTAGGACATGAAACGAATCGTTCTGGGTTCGGCGCTCGCCCTGATGACCCTCCCGTTACTGGCCGGTCAGTTTGACCAGCTGTACCAGATCGAGCAGCAAACCAAGCAGGCGGAGGCGACTGCCGACGCTGAGCGCGCCCGGCAGGCCGCCATTGCGCAAGAGCGCGCGGAGGCGCGCGAGGCAGCTGCCCGCAAGGAGCGCGCTGCTACCCAAAGGGCTGCTGCTCAGCGTGCTGACGCTCAGCGCCAAGCCCAAGCTGCGGAGCAGAAGCGTGTGCGCAGCCGTGAGGAGAACTACGAGGACGAATTGCGCGCACTCGAACTGGAAGAGCGCCGCCTAGCACTGCAAGCCAAACGGGCGAAGGTGTCCCGTGCTAATGACTACATTGATGCAGAGCTGCGCGATAGCGCCGCCCGCACTGATGTAATTCAGTCCCAAGCTGACTCCGCACGCAACGTGACTTCCGGCACCAAGTCGCTGCTGGAAGATGCCGGCAAGGCCGAGGTAAATCGCTCCAACAGCCTGTTCGGCGAGTAGTCCGCCCTTCGATCAGCCCCGTGTTGGGGCTGATCTTCTCTGAGAGAATTCACCATGCTGCGTCGTTCTACGCTGCTAGCAGCCGGGCTGTTGCTCAGCGCCTGCTCCAAGGAAGATCCCCAAGCCCAGTTTCCCACGGTCGACCTGCACGGGCGCCTGGTGGTTGACCAGGCCATGACTGACAGCCGCCAGGCCCAAGGTATCCAGGGCGATTACTACAAGCGTGTCCTCAATGTGAATGGTCAGGACATGGCCTTTGCCGACTTCATCAAGCAGTACTGCCCGGATACCAACACGCGCAACGAAACCTGCCTGAAAGCCTTCCGCATCAAGAAAATCGATGATGTGAGTGGCGCCACCAAGTTCCTGCCCAACGGACTGTGACAGCAAGTCAGGTCTTGGATCGTATGGCAGCGGGGGTAACCGGGTTGGGGCCAGCTCAGGTCGACTATCCTGCGCCGCCTGCTGCACGGCTTCGACGACGGCGATTGTTTCACCGGTGGCCACAAGCTGCTGGCCGGCGCCGCCAACCTGTGCTGGGCTGGGGGATGGTAAGTAGCGCTTGACCGACCTCGCGCTGGCGATGAGCAAGGCTTTCACCCTGTGCTGCACCCTCGACGAAGCGGCGCAACTGGTGCTCAGCCAGGCAGAAACGTTGTGCAAGGCGTGGTTGTCGTGTCCATCCCAGGACAGTTGCCCAGGGCGGATGGCCTGCCGAATAGAACAATTTGGGAGATTGGCACATGGACAGGATGACCAGCCCGACCTGCTTGGAATTTGATCATGAGGCCTTCCGCCAGGCTTTGCTCCAGGATGAGCCGAACGCCACCTACATCGAGGATGGCATCATCTCGCCCGAAGACTGGCACTCCTGTCAGGTCAAGGTGCTGTTCGTCCTCAAAGAGACGAATGATTACTCGGGTTCAAATCTGGCCGGTCTGATCCATGATGCGATAGTGAGCCGGCCCAAGAGTAAGCTCTGGCGACGCCCGACTTTCCACAATGTTGGTCGCTGGGCGTATGGCTTGCAGCACTTCGCGGAGAACGTCCCCGAGTACGAGGTCGCGCACCGCAACCGAAAGTCTGCCCTGCTCTCGTCTGCGTTTATCAATCTCAAGAAAACCACGGGGGGCCGCCGCGCGACGGACAAGGTGAGAGCGTTCGCGCAGCAGCACCATCTCTTCTTGCGGGAGCAGATTGCCGCGATAGCGCCGGATGTCTTGGTCATGGGTGGGACGTACGACATCATCAAGGCGTTTGTTTTTCCCGAGCTGGAGAAAGCATCTTCCCGTGTGCATCTGCTAGACGGAGTGCCCTTCATCAATGCCTTTCATCCCGCCTGTACCGTGGTGCGCAGAGCCCTGTACGAGCAAGTGTTGAAGAGCTACCGGCTTTACCGGCAGAAGGACGACGTCGCTGTGGAGCGATAGCTTGACGGTTAGCAGTTTGATGCCCTGAGTGAAGTAATACCGTCCGATAGCGGTGAGCAAGCGCCAATACCGTACTGGCTCCGGTCGCGAGCGAATCGGCAGCCAGTGAGTGGCGAGGCGGAATTCCAGGCGCCATCGATCACCATGGCGCAACGCGCGACACTCTCTGGTTACTCCGGTTCCCACCAACGCCGGCAGGGTGCCCTGATCGATGGGCTGGCGCATGAGATTGTCTCCACGTGCAGGTGTTTTTGCAGCTTCGACGCAAAAAAGCTTTTCTGCACGCGGTGCATTTTTACGCTGGAGTCTCCAAACACCCAAAGGAGCTCCACCATGAGCCAGCAAGACCATCGCGCCAACCAGTCCAATCCGAATAATCCGGCCCACCAGGCTGGTCAGAACAATCGGGCCAGCCAGCTGAACCCGAACAGCCCGGCGTACCACAGCAGTCGTCAGGGTGGGAAAAAAGGCAAGTAACCGGACGGCCAAGGTCGGGGGAACCATTCCCCGGCCTCCAAGGAGAGAGACATGGCGAGAAAGCCTGAATCGAATGGTGTGAAAGAAACCCTGCTACGCCTGTTTGGGCATGACGATGATCGCAGCTTGCTAGCCAAGCTCGCTGGCAGAACGCCGCTCAAGAAGCATCGGCTCGACCCGGACAAGGGCTCGAATGTCTTCAAGCGCTCGACGGCGTGTGACAACCTGATCAAGAACCTGCTGGCGCTGGATGCCGTGTTCAACAGTCAGGATCTGGTCTGTGATCTGGCCGAGGGCCAGGTATCGGCAGTGGTGCTGCATCAGGAGATCGAACGCGCCAGGGCGCGTCTTGAGCAGAAGCTGTATGCCTATGGCTATTGGGTCGACCGGTTGAACTCGCTAGAGGCGGTACTCAGTGAGCAGCCGTCGCTGGAGGACTTTGCCCTGGAAGACCGGCTGTCGGTGGATGGCCAGGGCAGCACTGCGGGCAAGGGCACTCCCTATGCGCTGCGGGCCGTCCAGTTGCTGGAACGGGTTGAGGAGCAGGGCCGGAGTTCGCTGCTCAGCCCGGATCAGCTCACCGAGAAAGCCTGGGCGCTTTATCGGTTGGGGCTGTCCGACCAGGCAATGGCGGCGGCTCAACAAGCCGTCGAGGCGGATCCCGAGCATTCAGAAGCCTGGATGCTGCTGGCGATTCACTGCATCAACGAGAAGCGCTCTGCCGATCAAGAGGTGGCTCGCTACGAATTCCAGCGCGAAGAGGCCGACCCGATGTCTGGCCAGGAGCGTTGGGCCGAGGAAATGCGGGATATGGCGGAAGACCGGCGCGCCAAGGCTCTGACTGAACATCGCGCGGTGGTGTTCCCGGCGCTGCTCTACTGGCCTCGAGACCACGAAAACCCGCATCGACGCTATCGGTATCGCGAGAACTACGAGCAGATCCGTAATTCATGCATTGACTGGTTATTTGTCCTGACTCAACCGGAAACCCGGTGTCTGTCGACCGGCGTGGACTGGCTGCGTGCCGCTGAGGCACAAGGCCGAATCTCGCCATGTTCCTGGAAGGAAAACCCGCAGAAGCATTATGACCGATGGGTGGGAGAGGCTGGCAGCGTCCGTTGCCTTTCAGACGTGGAAACCCAAGTGGCCATGCGGATCTGCGCAGAAATGGATGAGTGGGCAGCTCAGTACCCCAACAGCTCTCCGGATTATTACTTCTTCCAGCAAGGTTGGTGGAAATCGAACAATCATTTCACCAAGCTCAAGCTGCTGCATGTCCGCTCTGTGCTCGGGCTGCCTGGCTATGAGGCAGCGCGACAGAGCTTTCTCACGGATTTGCGCGAAGTAGCGGGATGGGATCTATTGTCGGTGATCCTGCACCAGCCGGCCCTCTTCCATGCGTTGACTTGGCACGCTGCCGCCTCGGGACTGGATGAGCTGATGAGCTATTTCAGGGGCTTGGTTGACGCGGTGGCCAAGGAGCAGCAAGGAAAGTTTTCATTGCTGAAAGGCAACCTGCTGCGTCGCGCTTACCACCAGGCCTTTGCTCGGGCCGAATTTTCAAGGTGCCTGAGTGTGGCGCGGGAGGCCCAGACCTTCCTGGAACAGGCGTCAGGCTTCGCGCCGCCAGAGTTGGGTATGGATGAAAGCCAAAGCAATACCCTCAGTCTGAAGCACTGGAAATACCTGGAGCTGCGGGCGGCCATCGAGATCGCTCCTGAATCGGTTGAAGCCCAGCAAGCGCTGCTGTCAGTGGCGCAACCGGCGCGCTATTTTGCCGACGAGGGGGCCTACCTGATTCAGGAGGTCATGGATATTGAGTTTGGCGAGGACTGCTACGTCGCGCCTTACGGCGAGTCGATACTCACCAGCGGCCAGTGGTTGCAGGCGGTGGAAGCGCTACTCAGTGCTGGTGTATATGCCGACCCGGAGACGAAGTCGCGCGCGCGGGAGCTGATGGCGCAGTTGACGTCGTTGGTAGAAGAGAACAGTAGCGGGTGGAGTCCGGACGTCTATTGTAAGGCCACTGACTGACCGCTGCTCGCTGACCTCGGCATCGTCCCTGGCCGTGCGATAACTCGAAGTTTTGCTGTGCCGCTTCCCGATCAGCCAGGACGGGGTAGCTGGCGCGAACTGGCAGAGATCGTTCTGGCCCACCAGCGCCCTGGGTATGGTGGACGGGCATTAGCATCCCGGTAGTCATACGCTCAGGCCATTGACTATAACGCCCCATTACATGCAGCCAAGCCCTGCTGCGTCACCTCAGAGCTCGAGGTCAGCTTCCACCTTCAACCTTGTCAGGTACGGAGTGAGTTCATCGGCGGATGCAATGAGGTATTCGGTATAGCTGCGGCTCGATCCGGCGCGAGGAAGCTTGGGGGTGTAGCCAATCCCTAAGGCAGTCAATTCGCCAGGTTTACCGGGTGGAGCGCCGGCCCAGGTCAGTTGATCCGGTTCAAAACGTCGGTTCCCCGCCGAAACCTCCGCGAGCAGCTCCGAGCAGGCATCTTCGAAGAACACATTGAGCACCAGTCGTTCTTGGAAGTCGTGAAAATAGGCCAGGCGCAGCCAGCCGGTGTCTTCGTGCAGCGGACTGCCGCCGAGCCAGAGTGACAGCTCGGCCAAGTGCAGGAACACATCGCTGCGTTCTGGGAAGACCATCCAGACCCTGCGGGCCATGTGCCGTCGTGCCATGGCCAGTTCGTAGAGATCCATCGCGACCCCACTGGCGGGGCGCGAGTCGCCGCCGACTTTACAGAAGAGCACGACTTGCGGGCTGCCCTGCTTGTCGAGCAAGGCGGCGGTGGGTGCTTGAAACAGGCTGGTGGTGGCGGCTTTCAGCACGGTTCCGCCTGGCGCCTCGAAGAACTCCAGCGGCGTGTGCGTCAGGAAGCTGAACAAGTCTCTGACCAAGCCTTTGGCCGTGCGGCGCTTATCGGCACGCGCATTAATAGCGTGGGCGAGAAAGGGGCTCTGGCTGCGCAGCGCGTCGAGCCGCTGCGACAGCTCGGCAATGCTGATCTGATTCACCAAGGCCGGAGGCAGTAGTTCATCCGCCAGGGGTGCGGAAATGCGCGAAATCTTGTCGAGCAACTCTATGTGCACGTAGCTGCACCGTACCTGCGGCTGCTCAATCGCCGGCAAACAGCGCTCCAGGTAGCGCCCGGCTGCGACCATGCGATTGAGGGTCTTCTGATTCATCCCCAAGGCCTGGGCGACGCTCGCCAGCGTGGCGCTTTGCCCCTGCTGCTCGAAGGCATTCTTCGCGTTGCGATACGTCTCAAACCAGCGGCTGTCGACCGTGCGCGCCATGAGGCTCCCGGTAAGGCTTGTCAATTTATTCGTAGCCTATTACGGGAAAAGGTTGACGGGCAAGGAAAGGCTGGCTATTACTTACCGTCAATAACGTAGCCGGTTAACGATATTGGAGCGCAAATGCATCGCGGTCTTCAGCCTGTTCCTGTGGCACGCAACGTCTCGAAGCGCACCCGTCGTGGCAAGGCGTGTTACGTGTTCATGTCTGCCAAGGCGGGCGGACTGATCTCGCTGGAGAGCTATGAAGAGCTGAGGCGCGCGTTGTTGTTCGAGATTGACCCACGGGTTGTGCGGTTCGGCGAGCAACCCTGGACGATGGAGGTGCTCAGCGGCGAGATTCAGCCGTCTCGTGAGCATTTCAAACCAACGTCGGCTGATCGTGTGTTCTACACGCCGGATTTCACGGTGCGGCTAGCTGATGGCCGCATTCTGATTATCGAAGTGAAGAAGTCCTCCCCTTCTTCTGAGCTCACCGACAAGTACACGCTGGCGCAGCGCCAGTGTCAGCAGCACGGTTTTGAGTTCAGGGTGCTGGAGGGTGGCCAGATCACGGATGTACTTGTCCGAAACTGTGAATATCTGACGAGAACCTCGGCTGAGTACTTCAAGAAGCACCTACCTGCAACGCTTGAGCAGTTGGTGGAACTGTCGCACCAGAAGCCGCAGTGGAAGTTCTCGGAACTGGCGGATAAAGCGCCGTACGGCGGCTTTGGCGTGTTTGTCGGTATCGCAAATGGTGTCTTTCAAGCAGATCTAAATGCCGATCTGCTGGCGGGGCGAGGGGAAATCACTCCTGCACATGGAAACCTTACTCATCTAGAGGTGGGGTTTGTATGAACAACCGGCTGATCCAGAAGGGCGACCTGGTTGAAGACAACGGCCAGCTGTTCAATGTCCACGACATTCGCTTGCAGACCGACCAGGTCTTGCTGGAAGGGCGTGCAGGGAATCTCGTGTTCTACGGTGTGGGTGAGTTCAACAACCGTATCGCGCAGGGTGTTACCAAGCCGATCTTTTCGCGACGGGCTGCGAATGAGGAAGCGCCGACCAGGGAACTTTCTCTGACCGAGGAGGCCGCGCTCAAAGTTCGTTTGGACGTGCTTTCTAAAGTCAAAAGCCTGCGCGAGAACGGTGTGCCCTGGCAAGACATCGGGCCCATGCTGGGGAAACAGATACCGAATATCCGAACAATTCAGCGCTGGTATGCGAAGTATGAACGCGTCGTTAATAAGCAGCATGTTGCGCCGCTCTATTCAGCGCGGGGGAATCGCGGCTCAAAGCTGTCGGAGGTGTCGGAGCAAGCGCTTCAAGAGGCCCTGCTTGAGTTTTACAAAGGCACCGAACGCTTCAGCATTCAGTCGATCACAGAACTGGCGAACGCCAGAGCCAAAGATATCTGCGCGGAGCTGAAACTGCCCTTTACTGGCATTTCCAGGCGTTCGGTTACGCGAGCAATTTACAAAATTGGTAATTTGGAGTCGGTGCAAGGCCGCTTGGGGACAAGAGCGGCCAATCAAACTTTGCATGCGGCGCTAGAGCTGTTGCTTATCGAGGCGCCCTACGAGCGCGTCGAGTATGACTCGACAGTTTTGAACGTGCATCTGGTTAACGACCAGGGTGAGGTCATCGGTAAACCTACGCTTTACCTGCTGATTGACTGTGCCACCGGCGCCATCATTGCGTTCTATCTGACCATTCAAGCGGAATCCGAGGAAGCATTTCTGCGCTTGCTTGAAATGGCGTTTATGCCGAGAGACGACGGTTTCTTGCAGCGCTACGGCGTCAAGCATGCCCTCCCGGCGCCGGCGCTATGGCACAAGATGGGTGGTGATAACAGCGCGGCCCATCACGGGCAAGGCATGTATCACGCATTGTGGTATCTCGGGGTGGCTAATGAGTTTTCGCAGGCGGGTAAACCGCAGAAACATCCCTATGTAGAGCGCACGCACGGCTCCAGTAAGACCGGCCTGATCAAAAAACTGTGCGGGGCCAATTTGTCGGAAGAAGTTCTGGAGAAAGACCCTGAAGGGCGTGCTCTGCGCGAAGCTGCATTGACGTTGCCGCAATTGGAAAAGTTGGTGGCACGGTGGATCTGTGATGTTTATATGAACAGGCCCCTGGCGCGTCTGACATATCGCTTTGGGTACCGCTGCTCTCCCCGACAAGCCATGGATGCGCTGACGAAAATTTACCCGTTGGTACCCCCGCCAACCCCCGAAGAGTTTCGGGAGGCCTGCCTGCAATATCGCAGCAAGAAAGTTTCCCTGACCAGCAAGGGCGTCGTGTTCGACACGTTCCACTACAACAGCCAGGAGCTCTATGAGCTGTTCCTGGCGGCGCCGCGAAAATCTAAGGTCGAGATTCGTTGGCATCCCCTGGATGTCAGCGCCATTTCGGTCGTGTCGCCACTGGATCAGAAGGTCATGATCACGGTGCCGAACAAGCTGCGTAATCTGCCGCCGATGAGCTTTGGTGAGGCGAAGCAGATTCGCCGCAAGCTCTACAAGTCAGATGCCGAGTTGACCGAGGAGGATTATCACCAAGCTGCCGTGGAACTCTATCGAGACATCCATGCACTGAACAAAGCGGCCACGGTCGCCAAGCGCAAGCGGGCGGCCAGGGCGTCGGACAAGCAGCTCCAAACGAAAGCGCTTCAGGCGACCAAGCCAGTCCATAAGGCCGAGGCTGACGCGCCTGCAACCCTAGACTTGCAGGCGCTCACGCCTGTACCGACGCGCAAGTGAGGTGATCCGGATGTTTCAGCCACTCTCTACAGAGCGCGTGATGCACCAGCAGTTCCAAATGGCGTATGACTTTGCGCGAGGCATCGTCGCAAGGTCTATCGACGGTGAGCGTCTGATTGCTCTTCTGCTGGGCATCCCCCGGCTGGGGAAATCTCTGGTCAGCGACTTGTTGTTGGAGGACTTTCCAGCGCAATCAGTACACGGTCAGCAATCGATTCCCATCATTCGTGTCGTAACGCCGACCAGTCCGACTAAAAAATCCATGGCGGAGGCCATCATCGACACGCTGGACTCGCGTCGTTATGGCCGGTTCAGCGCTGATCAGGCCACTGCACGGGCTATGTTTCTGTTGGAGAGAGCCCAGGTACGTATCCTGCTCTTCGATGAAATCCAGCATGTGGTCGAGCGCAATACCTCCAAGAGTTGGTACGAGATTGCCGACTGGCTCAAGGTCTTGTCAGATAAGCTCAATTTGTCACTGCTGTTGATCGGTTTGCCGAAAGCCCGTGAAATTTTTTCGGAGAACGATCAACTGCGGACTCGTGTCAGACCAGCTCACATTATTTATCCCTACAACTGGAACCAGCCGGGCGACATCGCGGAGTTTTGCCGCTGCCTTCTTTCCGTATCTCAGTTGCTCTCCAAGCAGGGGTACGAGCTACCCAACATGACTGACCTTGACGTTGTCCGACGCTGCTATGCGGCTACCGATGGGCGTTACGGCATGGTGATCAAGCTGTTCGAGGAGGCCAGGCATCTGGCTAAGAAAGCGAAGTCCAAGATCATTACCCGAAACACCCTGCACGATGCATATCAAGCGAGTATTGCTGCCGATGGAGATACGAGGAATCCATTTGCGTCTGATGCTGAGCTCAGCGACAGCGTTCTGGTACAGCGTTATGTTGCCGTGTTGAATGAAGCTGGATTGCGGGCGGCGCGCCCAAAACGAGGTCAGAAAAGCGCACCGGGGATGGCTGCCCACGCTGATGGGGGGAGCCAGTGATGATGCAGATTCATCTGAATCCCTTTGCTGGTGAAGCGCTGCATAGCTACCTGCTCCGCCTGGCGCAAGGCTACGGTCTTCAGAACAGCAAACAGCTGCTGAAAGCGGTGAGCCTGAAGCCTCGTCTTGCTTATGACGCACAACAGCTCGGGTTGTTTGCCGAGGAGTTCAGACTGAGCGTCGATGTACTGGTGGCGATGAACCCGACACCCGAGTCCAGCACGCCGATTCTGAACCTGAAGCATCAGCGCTCAGCCGGCAGTCCGATTTGCCCCTGCTGCGTACGTGAGGCTCCTTATATTCGAGCCCTGTGGGATCACGAGCTGATCACGGCGTGCCCGCTGCATGGCGTGCTCCTGATGGATGTATGTCCAGGCTGTAGCGAGCCCATTACGCGCGAGCGTGAGTCGATCACCCATTGCCAGCATTGCAACCGCTCCTTCTCCGAAACCGTTGCGGAGTCAGCTGAGAGCTACGACCTGGCCCTTTCTGCGTTGATTGCTGGAGCAGCGCATCCGGCTAGAGCACTGCTCCCCATGGCTTTGCAGTCCGGCAGCCCGCCTCCGGACATCGCGGCTTTCCTGGCCTACCTCGCGACCCATATTCAACCGGCCAACTCGATACCTGTTCGAGCTGGCAAGGAGCCGCGTCCTAAAACGATCCAGGAGTCTCGCGGTGTGTTGAGGCGTGCTTGGTCAGCGCTCACGCCGTGGCCGACAGGCGTTGAGGCATTCATTGAAGCACGCATTCGCGAAGGCGAGGGTCGTTCCGTGCATCAGCGCGTAGGGCGTTGGCTGGCGATATTTCAGCGGCAGTTTGATCCGAAGGTCTATGGCTTTTTTGCTGAAGTGGTCGAGCGTGTTTTGCATGAACGCTTTGATGGGAGCTTTGCTCTTAGACATAGGGGAATGTTGCTCAGATCGGAAAACGCCGATGCTTTGCAATGGTTTTCAGCCGCTGAGGCGGCGCGATTGCTTGGCATCGCTCCCGATATCCTGACCAACCTAGTGGTCAAGCAGAAGGTTCCCGGGCGAGTGCACCAAGAGGGCAGTAACCGTTTCGTTGCAATTCACCGCGAGACGATTGACCAGATTAAGGAACACCGTGGTGGCTATCTTTCCGCCACCGATGCGCGACGTCGGCTGAACATTTCAAAGACGTGTTTCGAGCGCTTTACCCAAGCCGGTGGGCTGCGTCGCTACAAGCGCGATGAGCGTCCACTGCTGGTAGCCGGCGAATTCCGGGTCGAGGACGTCGACAAGGTGATCAACCAACTAGTGGGACGCGTCCGCAAGAAGCCTCGGCCATCCCGGTTGATCGGGCTTGAAGACATCTCGGCCAAGCACGGAATTTCTAACGCCAAGATCATATCGGTGCTGCAAGACATTCTGCACGGGACGATCTGTCCCGTTGCCCATGTGACAGAGCTGTCTGGGCTGGCTGGGCTTCAGTTCGACAAGGCCGATATCGAGACGTGCATCCGGGACAGCGACCCAGATGCTTCGTTCAGTGTTGACGATTTGGCGAAGGTGTCCGGCTGGAAAGCAGGTGTGATCAAAAAATGGATCCAAGGAGGTTTCCTCCGAGCGGTTGAAGAGCGCCATGGGAAAGCCAAGCGCGACGTCGTGCAGCTATCAGCCCTGATCAAGTTTCTGCTGACCTACACCCCGACTGCCGAGCTCTCCAGTCAACTGAACACGAAAACCCAGTACCTGATTCAGTCCTGGCGTCCTGCCCAGATCGAGATCCTGACACCGCCGCAAGACACGAGTGGTGGGCAGCGAGGCTTGCTCGTCCGAAATGCCGATCTGGCGCGGGCCGCTCAGCTCCGGAAACCGACAATCCGCGAGCTTGCAGAGCAGCTAGGGGCGTGCGCATGAAGAGTCTTCACAAGACAGCCAAGTTGCTGGAGGACTACCCCGAACTGGCGGCAGGTGGTGCCGCTCGTGGGCTGCTGGTGCGCAGCTGCGTCCGCCGACCTTAGCAAGGAACAGCCTATGGACATTCTCCAAGCCGTAATGGAGCTGCTCGACGAAGGCGGGATTCCGATGCTGGGGCCGGAACTGGCTGACGAGGAGGCTATCGCGCGGGCACGGGCATGCCAGCCCGTGATGTCGTTCTGTGTGGTGCGGCGGTGGATCTGGATTGACTTGGAAATGCCCGAGTCGGTACTGGCGGAGTTGCAGCGGACGGGACGTCAGCCGGTGATGTTGTATGCGCACCAAGTGGTTTTTGACAGCCTCGACCGGTGCCGGCCCGGGGATTGGATCCGCAGCACGCCGCTGGTCGCGTTCCGCCAGGGCTGCTTTTTTGAGACGGTGAATACCCGCTACCTGCTGCTGGGGCGGGGCGTGCGTAAATCCGCGCAACTGTCGACCGGGCTGCGGATTTTCTAGCGGAGTGCTGTTCTAGTCCGCCCCGCGCAAAGCAAACCCGAGTGCCTAAGCCACTCCCGAGGACACGATGATGCGTCTTCACCTGCTGTCAGATTTGCACAATGAATTCAGCCCTTTCGTACCTGAAGTGGCCGATGCCGATGTAGTCATTTTGGCTGGTGATATCGACCGCAAAGCACGTGGTGTGGCTTGGGCTAAGCAGGCTTTTCCCTGTCCGGTGCTGTATGTGCCAGGTAATCACGAGTACTACGGTGGGCACCTCTATCACAGTTTGGAGAAGATGCGCCTAGCGGGTGATGAGCGAGTGCGGCTGTTGGATCGCGATGAAGTCATCATTAGTGGCGTGCGATTTCTGGGCGCGACGATGTGGACAGATTTTGCCGCAACGGGTAATCCGCCCATGGCATTCCTCAGTGCTCAAAATGCGATGAATGATTTTCGTCAAATTCGTACGGAAAACTATCGGCGCATCCGGCCCACAGACCTGGTGGAGCAGTCGGTAAAAACGAAAGACTGGCTGCGTGACAGGTTAGCGGCCCCTTTTGATGGCCAGACGGTGGTGATTACCCACCACGCCCCCACGTTGCGCTCACTTCAGGGCAATCCGCACGCCGGCACCCATCTGGATGCCGCTTATGCGAATCGGTGGGAAGACCTTATGGGTAATGATCGGGTGGCCCTGTGGGTGCATGGCCATTCGCATGTGGCGGTCGACTATGACGTGGCCGGTACACGGGTCGTGTGCAATCCGCGAGGGTATCCCGGCGAAGAAACGGGCTTCAACGCAACCTTGATACTTACGCTTTAGTCACCAGGGGCTTGTCATGAACACACTCTCTCAGTACGCGGCAGGCCGCCTGGCGCAAGCTTTTAACTACCCATTCGGTGAGCCGGTAACCGCATACCTCACCAGCGCCACGATAGTTTCTTGCTGCGGCATCGGCGTGGTGCATCGACATGTTAAAGCTGATTCTTTGGGGCGGTTTCAGGACGGCCACCGAGTGAGAACGTCTGACATTCTCCATGCTGAGCAGCGGGGATCATTTTGGATATTGCGCACGCTCAGCGGGAGCTTTTACGTAATCGTCAGCTTCCACCCGCGTGGTGGTAGGCAATCGCTTCAGACGTTTCTCAAACTTCGCGCCCAAGGCGTGCACCTGACGCCCTGGCGTGTTCAGTAGTCTCTGCCTTTCGAGTCGAATCCATACGAGGGCTATGTAATCCAACCGGCCGGAGGAGGCATCGCGATGCGTGAAGAGCGCGACCGGGCCAAGCTGCTGCTGGCCACGTTACCAGTACACACGATCCGAACGATTGCAGATCCAGAGTGGCGACGGGTTTGGTAATGCTATTCGCAACGGCGTGCACCCGCGCATGGACGGTGAGCTCAACAAGCGGGTCATCTGGATGGTGGCAGCACCAAATCCCATTCCCGAGCATTCAGGTTCCAGTCTGAAAATTCGGAGACAGACCATGATGGAGATGTCGAGAGCACACTCCTCTCCCCTCAGCGCGTTGCCTGGGTATTGGGCGCAATTGGGTATTCCCGAGCCAGGTGCAGCATTGCTTGAGCACTTGCAAGCAGGGTTTGCCTTTGTGGTCTTGAAACGCTTGGCGGCGGTTTCGGGCGTTCCACAGTATAAGCTGGCCGCAATGGTGGGGCTGTCCCGTTACGCGTTGCGCCAAAGTCGCAAACGGGGAAGGTTCTCGATGGCGCATAGTCATCAGTTGTACCGCGTCGCGCGTGTTCTCGCGGCAGCCCAGACATTGTTTGAGGGCAACTGGGAGGCGGCGAGGATGTGGCTCCAGGAGCCTCAATGGGGCCTGGGTGGGCGTCGCCCAGTGGAGCTACTTTCGACTGAGGTTGGCGCCGAGGCGGTATGTGATTTGCTCGGGCGTATTGAGCACGGCGTGATGCCTTGAGGCGCAAACGGCTCGGCGTCGAGGGCTTCTTGCTGTTCCTGGCGTGCCTGGCCATGCTGCTGTCATTTTCTCTGCCTGGCCAGCTCACCCGGCGCCATATCAAAGACTTGGAACCTGTTATTCGGGCTCGTCAGGAGGAGGAGATTCGGCAGCCAAAGCAGGCTGAGCCCAACGATAGGTAAGGAATTTTGTCCGCGCGTGAGTCGCCAGTTCACTGGGCTTGGAGGTGTAGTGCGAGTGCCGTTCGGTGGGGAGAGGGCGAGGTTCCAGCTACAGCCCAAGGCTTTTCTTCAATCCTTCCCACGCCAAGTCTGGCCCATAGCGTTTGACCGCCTCCAGCACTTTCCCGAAGGCCTGCAATTCCTCCTCGGCGTATGGAAGGTGCAGGTGTCCGCCAGTCTTGAAGGTGAAATGCTGACTCAAGTGCTCCAGCAGGTCGGTCACGTGTTGGGGCGCTTTGCCGGCACTGTGGAACTGCACGTAGTCCACCAGGGCAATGCTCGCTAGTTGCGTACCGTCAACCTCACAAGCGCGCTCAGGATTGCCCTGCCACCACACAGTGATCCAGTCGTCGTCCAGGCTGTCATCGATATCGTGCTGCGGTAACAGTATCGTTCCATCGCGCAGTGAGCGGGCGCACCACAGGTTGTTCACTTCTTCGTGCTGATACAGTGGCATCAGGTTGGCAATAAAGTTCACGTAACGTTGGCTGGATTGACCCACAGATATTTCCTTATCCGTATCTTTTACTCTCACCCATTGCCTTCATGTCCTTTGATTGACGAGGCTCGCCCTGCGCCGATCAGATGTTGGCAAGGGATAAAATGAAATTATGGTGTTAGGTAGGGCTTGAGGCCAGATATCGGATTTCGTGAGAATACATTGTTATATCACTAATTACTTGGTTCCAGTTTATTTCTTCATACTCCACCGGCTGGCCACGACCTTCCAATATAATAGAGGGGTGTGCAAATTCGGCCCAGCAATTTGGTGAATAACTCTGGGAGGGTATTGAGAAGTATCGGTTTCCACTCTTGACATGTAACTTAATTGAGTCAGTATCGCTTTCTAGGTAGAAGTCGGGATGGCCAAATGCTTCGAGCAACGGCTGCAAGTTATTGTGCGAGCATGGCATCAGTCCAATGTGGTTTCTGAGTGTTGCAGTCGTGGGGTTTAGATCTAGGATGGCTATTTTGTGTCTAACGCCATAGGTAACTTCGTATGAAAGTCCTTTGGTGATTTTGTATGGCACCAAAAAGTCAAAGCCCCTGGGGTAGCTCTTGTTGATCAGCTCGCTAAGCAGGCGCTTATCCAAGTCCCCGTTATGAAGGAACTCTTTGTTCTCAGGAGGTATTGGTTCAAAGGAGAAATAGATTTGAATTTCTTTGTGTATCAGTTTCTTTCCGTGGGAACGGTAGAACGCGATTGGTAACGCAATGCCTCTTATCATTTTAAGTCCTTTTAAGGTTTGTATTTATCGTTGATTGAGAAGGGGGTTACCTTCGCGTATGCATGATTGGTGCAGTGGTCATCTGTTTATAGATATTATTTGATGGTTTATCAAGGGTGCTACTGAAAACGCTTTTGCAGAGCGGGGATTTCAAGTGTCATATCGTCACTGTAGATACACTGATTTTCATCTCTCGTCATGACCATGTTGCTGGAGTACACGCGGAGCCACAGCTTTCTATAGTCGGCTGATAGCACATATCCCTTGTTACTTTCGCTATTGGCGAGACGGTCTGGGAAGGCCCAGCCCCGTTTTTGCAGTTTGGTGATAGACACAATCAGATGGCACAGAGTTGGCTGATCGGGCGCGATCTCTTTATGGAAATGCGGCCAGAATTTTTCATCACCTGGGGACGCTTGCCAGCCTTTGATCTTATTAATTTCAGCTATGCTGTCATATGGGTGTGAGTGAAATGTTCCAACCAATTCGATGTTTGGCCAATAGCGCTCGAAGAACTCTTTTTTGGCTTTTATTGAGTTGAAGTTTGGCTTGACCCAGTCCGTATGTCGAACTGCCGAAGTTTCAGTGGTGGCCATAGTCGCAATTACGCGCGCAGGCCCTTCACCTTTTGCCGGAATAGAGTAGCCCCAAAGCAATCCGAAGGTTTCCAGTTTTGTGTAGCCTTTGGCATTTGCAGTGCTCTGGTGCGTAAATTCATATGCCTCAATGGCCGTCGTGAATAATTGTGGGACGACATGGTCTTCGATATAAGCAATTTTTGTCACGGAGGCCTCACGATCTATTCGAGCATCCATTGCTCGAACCCAATAACCAAAGATAAAGGCTATTCGCATTGGTGGCAATTGGCCATGTTTTTGTGGCCGTTGTTGAATGCACCTAGTGAGGCGGTTAGGCATACTGGCTTCAACCCAAACCTTGGGATCTGGCCGAAGGAGGCTGCATTCTCGAGCATTGCCTGCAAACAGGAGTGACTCATGATGGCGATGCGTACGTTGTATCTGGACACCGAATTCACAAGCCTAACCCTCGACCGTTGTCTGATTTCGCTAGCGCTGGTGGCAGAGGACGGTGCCGAGTTTTATGTTGAGCTGCTAGATGGCTGGTCTGAGGCCGAATGCAGTGAGTTCACGCGGGCGACAGTGTTACCCCAGCTGGATCTCGAGAGATACGGGGCCACGCGTGAAAATGCATCAGGAATGTTGCAGGCGTTTTTGGTTCAACAGGGGCCAGTCGAGGTGGTAGGGGATGCGTTGAAATGGGATTGGCCGTTGCTTCTTGAACTGCTGGGTTCGCCCGGCCTACCTGATAATGTCGTGGGCTGCCGGGAGGTCGAGTTGACTGCCGTTGAAGACGATTCAGACGTAGAGGATGCACCTCACCATGCGCTTCTTGACGCGCGGCTGATCTGTCGAATCGCATCCAAGTCCAAGAACCTTTGACCTAGCAGCTGGCAACAATAATGAGTCATGGCCTGCCCACCCTAGCGTTACGCCACATGTGTTCATGGACATTGATGATTGCGCCGGCAGGGTGAACAAGCTTGCATGGCACACAGACTGTTACTGGTTGACCTATGAGCGACGCTGATCTGCTGGCGCAACTCCAGGCCGAAAACGCCCGGTTGATTGCGCTGCTGGAGTCCAACGGTATCGAGTGGCGTGTCCCTGTCGTCGCTGCCAAGCAGGCTTCGCGCCCGGTAATCGAACCCGTAGCGCTAAGGCTGGCTACCGATGCAAAGCTGGAGCTCTTTAGGCGCCTGTTCCAGGGGCGAGCCGATGTCTTTCCGCTGCGCTGGGAAAGCAAGACGGGCAAATCGGGGTACTCCCCGGCCTGCGCCAACGAGTGGCGTGTTGGCGTTTGCGAGAAGCCCCGGATCAAATGCGGCGAGTGCCCCCATCGTCAGTTGATACCCCTGAGTGACCAGGTGTTGTACCGGCATCTGGCCGGTGAGATCGTCATTGGCGTCTATCCACTCATGCCGGATGACACCTGCCACTTCCTAGCTGTGGACTTCGACGAGGCCGACTGGCGGGACGATGTCCGAGCCTTTGCACAGTCATGCCGAGAGTTGGAGGTGCCGGTTGCGGTGGAAATTTCGCGCTCCGGTCATGGGGCACATGCTTGGATTTTCTTCGCGAGCTATGTACCCGCAGCCGATGCGAGACGCCTGGGTACCGCGATCATCAGCCACACCTGCGAGCGCACCCGGCAGCTGGCCCTGACCTCCTATGATCGGCTTTTCCCGAATCAGGACAGCCTGCCGAAAGGCGGCTTCGGAAATCTGATTGCCTTGCCATTGCAGAAGCAAGCGCGTGCGCGAAATGCCAGCGTGTTTGTCGACGAGGAGCTGGTTCCTTATCCCGACCAGTGGGCGTTCCTCGCGAGCGTTCGGCCGATGCACCGCGACGACATCGAGCCCGCGATAGTCAGGGCCATTGGGCACCGCCATCCCCTGGATGTGATCGGTGACGATACTGAAGAGCGACAGCCCTGGGAGCAGCAGGCGCCCAAGTCACGGAAGCTGACCTGTCCGCTGCCCGCCGCGTTGAATGTGACCTTGGCCAATCAGCTCTATTTCAACAAGTCCGAACTGCCCCAGCCGTTGGCCAATCAGCTCATCCGCTTGGCGGCGTTTCAAAATCCGGAGTTCTACAAGGCTCAGGCCATGCGCCTACCGGTGTGGAACAAGCCACGCGTGATTGGTTGTGCCGAGAATTTTCCTCAGCACATTGCACTGCCGCGTGGCTGCCTGGAGGCCGCCCAGGAATTGCTCCAGGAAAACGGTATTGCCCTGGTGCTGCACGATGAGCGTTGCCGGGGTGAGCCCATCAATATCCGCTTTGCGGGTACGTTGCGGCCGGATCAGGAGACTGCCCTTGAGGCCGTGCTGGAGCATGACACCGGAATCCTGTGTGCGCCGACGGCCTTTGGTAAGACCGTGACGGCCGCTGCGCTGATTGCCAGGCGAGGCGTGAATACGCTGGTGCTGGTGCATCGCACTGAGCTGCTTCAGCAATGGAAGGAGCGCTTGCAGACTTTCCTGAGTGTTGAGAAAGGAATGATTGGCACCATCGGGGGAGGTAAAGCCAAACCGAGCGGGCTCATCGATGTCGCGGTGATGCAGTCGTTGTCGCGCCAGGGTGAAGTCAGTGAGCAGGTGAAACAGTACGGACAGATCATCGTCGATGAGTGCCATCACCTGTCGGCCATTTCGTTCGAAGCCATCCTGAAGAGCTCCGCCGCCAAGTATGTGCTCGGACTGACCGCTACGCCGATGCGCCGGGATGGCCAGCAACCGATCATCTTCATGCAATGCGGGCCCATTCGGCACACGGCCTCGAGGCCGGCCGGTGCGCCGGTTGATCTGGTGGTCACGCCGCAGTGGTTGCGTCAGCCGATAGTGGTGGCCGAGAACGCTGGCATTCAGGAAGTCTTTCGACAGGTCGCTGACGATAACGAGCGAACAGACAGAATCATTGCGGCGGTCGAAGCGGCATTCAGGCAAGCTCGAAAAATCCTGGTGTTGACGGAGCGCACCGACCACCTGAGCGCTATCGAAGAACGGCTGGTTGGGCGGGTGGAAAATGTGTTTGCGCTGCATAGCCGGCTATCCAAGAAGCAGCGGACTGCGCTGATTGCTGAGCTGGAAGCGTTACCACCCGAGACCCCACGGGTACTCCTGGCTACCGGCAAGCTGGTCGGTGAAGGTTTCGACCATCCGCCGTTGGATACCTTGATCCTGGCCATGCCGATTTCCTGGAAGGGCAACCTTCAGCAGTATGCCGGGCGACTGCACCGCGAGCATGCGAGCAAAACCGACGTACGCATTGTCGACTTCGTCGATGCCGGACATCCGGCGTTGTTGCGGATGTGGAACAAGCGTCAGGCCGGCTACCGGGCAATGGGCTATCGCCTCGCGGATCCGTCGAGTTCAATGGAGTTACTTGAGCCGTGCCAGTAGCCAAGGTTGGGCTACCTGCCCCGCAATCGTGGGAGTCTCGTACAGGCAGGCTGTAGGGAGGGGTGCCGCGACTTGCCTATAATCGCTCTATAGTCACTCTATAATCCCCTATAGACCTGAAATCAGGCGGGAATGAACTGAAACCCTGTCCGGCCTTGGCTGTGCGGCTTTCGAAGCTAATCATCCAGGTCGGTGGAGGCAGTACGACCACGAGGTTCTGATTGATGGTTTGAGCAGGCTAGCGGAAAAGCGAACCCTATAGGCATATTAGTGCTTCCATGAGCCGGCTAACGCCGGCTTTTCTCTGGCGCCTCAATCCGGAAAAGGATTTCTGATGGAGCTTATTTTTCTGCCCCACCAGGCCGATCAAAAAAGCCTGAAAAGCTACTACCATCGAGCCATCGCCGAATCCAAGGAGCTGTACATCGTCAGCGCATACCTGACGAACTGGGATATCGAGGAAAAACTCGGAACCCATTGTGAAGAGTTCATGATGGTGGTGGGTGAGGACTTTGGCCTTACTCGTAAGGCCGCTTGCGAAAGCGTCCTGAAGTGGCTCCCCATTCGGTACAAAACGCAGCTCTTCGCCGCAGAGGGTATTCAGGGATTCCATCCCAAGGCGATGTTCTGGAGAGAGACTGACGGCAAGTGCTACGCCTTGATCGGTTCTTCCAATCTCTCGGTGGCTGCCTTTTCCGACAACCACGAAATCAATGGCTTCACCGCCATTTCGGAGGAGTCTTTCCAGCAGGCCAAAGCTTGGGTTCTGGGGTTGGAGCCGCCGCAGTCGGCCGTTGTTGATACCAAGTGGCTAGAAGGCTATGTAGAGGCCGCTCGCCAACCCAAGCCAAGCAAGAAGGGTACGAACGGAGCAGCAGGTGAGAATGATGATGGCGGTAGCTATGCCGTCGAATATGTCCTCCCGCTCCCGACCGACCTGGAGATGCTGGATAGCATCCTTCGTGCTCGTCGAACTGCTATGAGAGCCTTCAAGGCGAATAGGGACGATCTGGAGAAGCTATTTAGGGATGCTGCTGGTGCTGCAAGGTGGAGCCCGAACAAAAATCTGGCCTTCTACGACAGCCTCCGCGAACTCTGGTCGATGGATGGGGGAAGTCGCTTCCAGGCTAAGGGATGGGAGATCAAGGGCAAGCACGGCGATCACAGGGAGCTTTCCAGGAGCCTAGTTCGTGTTTTGGATGCTCCAGGAGTAGAACGGGACTTGGTGGTTGTTCGAGAGATCAACAGGATGAGTGATATCGTCCTCGAGACTCGAGGATCTTTGTTTACTGAGATGCTCTGCCAGTTCTTCCCGAGTGTTTACCATGTGGCAAACAGCCCCATCAAAGGCTGGTTGAGGGCAAGCGGCCTTGTACGTCCTAGGGGGCTTTCCGAGGGAGACAAGTACATCTATGCAGCTAGGCACCTCCGCACGGCTCTCAGGCGAACCAAGGGCTACCCTGCTAAAAATTTAGCCGAACTAGATGCTCTGCTTTGGTATGCGGAAGACGCCAGGGCAAACGGATAGAGCCAATCTGTCTGGCTCAGCGTGACCTGAAGGTAGCGACATGTCCGGCCTGTAGTACCTGATTTGTGGGCTGTGCGGAAAATGCCATTAATTGCGGTCATTTCGGCGGAAAATGCCACTTTATGTGGCTCAATCATGCCAGTAATCGTGCCCATTTCGCCCGTAAGTCATTGATATTTATAGAGCGGTGAATGACACGTTTATCGCCCGTCGACATGATGTGTGAACGGGCATATTAATTGTCGCGTTTGAGCGGAATTAATGTCGCGATCCAGCTCCAAGCCCCGGCCTCTGTGCCGGGGTTTTTCTTTTGGATCAGCAAGCCGCCGTGCTGCCCTGCCCGTTCGATCTAGGGGCGTCGAATCCACTGTCAGGTTGGCTCGCAGGGCCGATGGGCGGAGCGTTTGAACATCGTTGCGGGTTCATCGGAAGTGACGCCATGCTCAGTAGGCAGGTAGGCAGGTAGGCAGGTAGGCAGGTAGGCAGGTAGGCAGGTAGGCAGGTAGGCAGGTAGGCAGGTGTCGATGGGCGTTGAGTCGGGATTGACCGCTGCCCCGCTCGTCCCCCAGCGCATATTCGGGAATGCTTTCATTGTGTCGCTCTGCATGATCGAGCCGTGTTTTGCCGTTCGTTATTCTGTTGGGTACTCGCCTGGTGCATGCAGTCCGCAGGATACGCTCGTCTTGAAACTGTTGAGCTGCAAGTTGACCTAGGACACTGGCTTTGCGCCCGATCCTTTTGGCCACAACCTTTCCATCTGCAAAGCGATGATTCGCCGAACCAGGCATGTCGGGGAATGGCTGGCTGGCGGGTTTCACTTCGGCAGCGTTGCGTACAGTCGGGGGATACCTTCCTGTTCTTCGGCCTGTTTCGTACAGTTGCACAAACACAAAGCGGCTGGTGATTCAATCCACATAACGCCCTGCGCCACCTGATCAGGGGCTGGCTGCAGATTGCCGAGATACTAAAGGTGGATGCTCTTGATCCGATGGTTCTGCCTTGGGCTCGCTGCCCCCCAAATTTCTCCTTTGGCCCTGACCCGTCGAATACGCTGTCCTGGCAACCAAGCGCCTGAACCTAGGGGCGCATAGAGTGAGATCCCTGGCAACGGAGTGTTCTACGGGTTCAATGAGTGCCTGCAGTCGACTGCAGGCATGAGCGCCTTCAGAATGCGTGGGTCACCCGCGGCCAGGCCAATCCCATCTGAGCTATCACACGGATCTGGACCGGTGGGCACTCGACAGTGCGTCTTACCTTCTGCGGAGCGCCGCCCGGAGTAGGACTTGTCCTGGATGTCTGCGCCATTCCTGAAGCGCTGTGTTGGCTTGAGGCCGTGCCGCGAGGGCGTCGCACCAAGCGATTAACCTTTGCCTGCGATACACGCTTTGCCGCGAGCTAGGGAAGGCCTCTAAAAAGGTAACGAAGTGTGGCCTTGTGGGCAGGGAGGAGTGTTACCGGTCATGTGTATCAGGATGTGAGTCCGGGTTGAAAGGGAACAATAATGGGCTACTGAGGGGGTGGTGTTCGATCTGAATTTTTATAAGCTATTGATTTGTAAGGTTTTTATATAATTGGCATGGCAAATGCTTTATTGCTGGCACAACAAAAACAAGAAAGCTGCAAAAAAGAAGATATCTCGACTCTGACACAACAAAAACAACAGGGCAGAGGAGAAGCAAACAGATCTTTTTGGAGAAGGTGTTCGGCTCCGGGCTCTCCCCGGCGAACTGGTCCACAGAATAAGACTACTTGAAAGTAGCTCAGGTATCAGTCGGCTCACAGCGTGACAGTTGCAAGATCGGCGTCCAAAAAAATATGTTTGCCCTGGATCCATTATGGGATCCGACAACTGCTAGTTTGAAATAAAGATCGCTAACAACAACAACAAGTCGATCAAGAAGAAGAACAAAGCACCAAAAAAAAATTTGAGGGGAGCCCAGGCTCCCCTCAGTGCTTTCCGGGATTCTGACTTCCTTCCCTTTCTCTCTGGTTCCAAAGCCGGGTTCACCGGACGCGGCAGTTGTCCAGGTGGATTTACCGCTTACCGACTTCCAAGCTTTGCCTGACCTACCTCGTCGTTCCAAGCCCCATTTGTGGATACCCCAATATGGATGGCCACTATGTTGGAAGCTTTTAACGTCGTCCATGAGTCCGTTATGCATGCGTGAGCGATCGGGAGAGGGATTGCTCTGGTATCCGAAAAGTGGTCGACCGAAGACGTGCAAAGTGCCCTGGTGCTCCCTGCATGCCTTAAGCTGCTTTCTTGTGACGGGTGGAGGAGATGAGGATGGACGAACAGCCTAAGTCAGGTGCTGTGACCGACGAGGAGATTAGCGCCTTCATGCTGCGGCAGTTGCGGTCAGGCAGAGTCAAGCCTGCGGTTATGGTCGTCCTGACCGAGAAGGCTTTCCCCGAGGTGAGCAGGGAGCGAATCATCCAGTGCTTCAACGCCCTGGATTCGACCTACCTGAAGGGATGACGTCATGGGCCTGCGGAAAAGTTTTATGCACTTTTCCGTCAAACCCGTGCCTTTTAAATTTATTCAATAAAATCAATAGAATGTAATGCTGAATGGCACTCACGCCAATTTTTTGTTCACAGCTTATCCACAGAATCACGCGGAACGCTTGGATTGCTCGAGCCAGGTAGATCCGCGAAGCCTTCGATCTGTTTCTGGGTCTGCTCAACCCAGGCATACGCCCGGTCGTTGAGTTCGGCGATGGACCGAGGGCCTTCTCCTTCGGCGTACATTGGCGGGCCGATGACAACCTGGATGGTTCCAGGGTACTTGGCCCAGCCTTCCTTCGGCCAATAAGTTCCAGCGTTGTGCGCCACGGGCAATACGGGAAGGTTGGCATTAGCCGCGAGTGCTGCGCCGCCACGGGAGAATTTGCCCATCTGGCCGGCGGGCACGCGGGTGCCTTCGGGGAATATCAGCACCCACGCGCCCTGCTTCAGGCGTTCGTCGCCCTGGCTAGCCAATTGCTTGAGTGCGGCTTTGGGGTTGCTGCGGTCAATGGCAATGGGCTTCATCAGCGCCATCGCCCAGCCGAAGAACGGCACGCGCAGAAGCTCGCGTTTGACGACCTGGCTAAGCGGTTCGAAGGCTCCAGAGAGATAGAAGGTCTCCCAAGTGCTCTGATGCTTAGCGAGGATCACGCACGGGCGCTCTGGGATGTTCTCCAGGCCCTTCACCTCATAGCGGATACCGACCACAACCTTGGCCAGCCAGACTGCAGAGCGGCACCAGCGCCAGACGATGAAGCGGTAGCGCGCGTGGAACGGCAGGAATGGCGCGATGAACAAGCTCAGCGTGCCCCAAATGCAGGCGCTCAACGACAGCAGCAGATAAAAGAGAACGGTTCTGATGGTCTGCACAGTCGTCATGGGAGCTAATTGACCTTATTGAAGAAGATGCGCGGCGACGGCCGCCAGATCGTCGAATACCAGGGTGCCGGCCGGCAGGGCCTTGGCCAGCGTGCGTTCACCCTTGCCGGTCTTTACCAGCACGGGCTGACAATCGACGGCTTGGGCGGCTTCCAGGTCACCACTGCTGTCGCCGACGAACCAGATGCCAGCAAGGTCCACGCCGTAGTGCTCGGCGATGCGCAGCAACATGCCAGGCCTGGGTTTTCGGCAATCGCAGCCATCATCAGGCCCGTGCGGGCAATGTACGATCAAGCCGACGTCGCCGCCCTGCTCCGCCACCAGCTCGCGCAGGCGTACATGCATGGTTTCCAGCGTCGACAGGTCGTAATAGCCGCGCGCCAGGCCTGACTGATTGGTGGCCACGGCCACGGTCCAGCCTGCCTTGCTGAGGCGAGCGATGGCGTCGATCGAGGAGGGAATCGGGATCCACTCCTCGAGCGATTTTATGTACGCGTCGGAGTCAAGGTTGATGACGCCGTCGCGGTCGAGAATCACAAGTTTCATGAACAACGCCTGAAGCACGAAGCTGGGAACCTGAAGCCCAGGTTGATCCTGGCTTCAAGGCTCCTGCTTCCGGCTTGCTGTTTAGCCCAGTACCGAAATGTCTGCTACGCCGAGGAACAACCCGCGCAGCTTGGCCAGCAGCGCATAGCGGTTGCTACGCACAGCTGCGTCTTCGGCATTGACCAGCACCGCTTCGAAGAAGCTATCCACTGGCTCACGCAGGCTGGCCAGCCGCTCCAGGGTTTCGCGATAGCTGCCGGCGACGGCGAGGGCCTGTTCGGCCTCGGCGACAGCCTTGGCCAAGGCCTGCTCGGCTGGTTCCTGCAGCAGGGCGCTATCGACGGCTGCCGGTACGCTGCCATCGGCCTTGCTCAGCAGATTCGAGACACGCTTGTTGGCAGCGGCCAGGGCAGCGGCTTCAGCCAGCGCGCGGAAGGCTTGAACGGCCTGGACGCGTTGGTCGAAGTCGAGTGCCGAAACCGGCTGCACCGCGCGGACGGCCAGGTAAACGGCCACATCGACACCTTCGTCTTCGTAACGCGCGCGCAGGCGGTCGAAGACGAATTCCAGCACCTGGTCGGCCAAGCCTTCGGCTTTCACTTTCGCCCCGTAGAGGTCGACGGCAAAGGCGACGGCAGCCGCCAAGTCGAGGCCCAGTTGCTTCTCGATCAGGATGCGCAGAACGCCAAGAGCCTGACGACGCAGGGCAAACGGGTCCTTGCTGCCGGTCGGCAGCATGCCGATGCCGAAGATGCCCACCAGGGTGTCCAGCTTGTCAGCCACGGCCACTGCAGCACCGGTGAGAGTTTGCGGCAGTTCGGCGCCGGCGCCGCGAGGCATGTACTGCTCGTTCAGCGCGTGGGCGACGTCTTCCGGCTCACCGTCGTTGAGGGCGTAGTAGTAGCCGGCGATGCCCTGCATCTCGGGGAACTCACCGACCATTTCGGTGGCCAGGTCGCACTTGGCGAGGAGACCGGCGCGTGCGGCGCGGATCGGATCGGCGCCGATCTGCTCGGCGACGAAACCGGCGAGGCGGGATACGCGCTCGGCCTTTTCATAGACAGTGCCGAGCTGGGCCTGGAATACCACATTCTTCAGACGCTCGTTGAAGCTTTCCAGCTTCTGCTTCTTGTCCTGTTTGAAGAAGAATTCGGCGTCGGTCAGGCGCGGGCGCACGACCTTCTCGTTACCCGAGATAATCTGCATCGAGTCCTTGCTTTCCACGTTGGCCACGGTGATGAAGCGCGGCAGCAGCTTGCCCTGGGCATCCAGCAGGCAGAAGTATTTCTGGTTGTCCTGCATGGTGGAGATCAGCGCTTCTTGCGGCACGGCGAGGAAACGCTCCTCGAACGAGCACACCAGCGGAACCGGCCATTCGACCAGCGCGGTTACTTCGTCCAGCAGGTCGGCCGGAACCACGGCAGTGCCTTTTTGCTCGGCAGCGAGTTCGGCCACACGCTTGGCGATGATCTCGCGACGCTCGGCGAAGTCGGCCAGCACATGGGCTGCGCGGAGGTCTTCCAGGTAGGTTGAGGGCTTGCTGATACGGATGTTGTCCGGGTTGTGGAAACGGTGACCACGGGATTCGCGACCGGCCTTCTGGGCAAGGATTACGCAGTCGACGACTTCTTCGCCGAACAGCATCACCAGCCACTGGGTTGGACGCACGAATTCTTCGCGGCGGGCTGCCCAGCGCATGCGCTTCGGAATCGGCAGGGCCGCGAGGGAGGATTCGACGATGCCGGGCAGCAGGCCAGCGGCCGGCTGGCCTGGAATGCTCTGGCTGAACTTCAGCTTCGGACCGCTCTTGTCGATCAGCTCCAGGTCCACGCCGCACTTGCGGGCGAAGCCGAGGGCGGCCTGGGTCGGCTTGCCTTCGGCATCGAAGGCGGCTTGCACCGGCGGGCCATCGAGGTTGACGCTGCGGTCGGGCTGCTGGGTGGCCAGCTGCTCAATGAGCACCGCGAGGCGGCGCGGCGCGGCATACACCTGGGCCTTGGTATAGCCCAGGCCGGCGCTTTTCAGGCCTTGCTCGATGCCGGCCAGGAAGGCGTCACCGAGGGATTTGAGGGCCTTTGGTGGCAGCTCTTCGGTGCCCAGCTCTACCAGAAAATCTTGTGCACTCATTCTGCCGCCTCCAGCTTGGCCAGTACTTCGTCACGCAGTTCGGGGGTGGCCATGGGGAAGCCGAGGCGCGCGCGCGCCTGCAGATAGCTCTGCGCCACGGCGCGGGCCAAGGTGCGTACGCGCAGGATGTAACGCTGGCGTTCGGTCACCGAAATGGCTCGGCGAGCATCCAGCAGGTTGAAGGTATGGGAGGCCTTGAGGACCATCTCGTAGGTCGGCAGCGGCAGCTGCAGTTCGATCAGGCGGTTGGCCTCGCTCTCGTAGAAGTCGAAGAGCTCGAACAGCTTCGGCACATTGGCGTGCTCGAAGTTGAAGGTGGACTGCTCCACTTCGTTCTGGTGGAACACGTCGCCGTAGGTGACGGTGCCGAAGGGGCCGTCGGTCCAGATCAGGTCGTAGACCGAGTCAACGCCTTGCAGGTACATGGCCAGGCGCTCCAGGCCGTAGGTGATCTCGCCGGTGACCGGGTAGCACTCGATGCCGCCAACCTGCTGGAAGTAGGTGAACTGAGTCACTTCCATGCCGTTCAGCCAGATTTCCCAGCCCAGGCCCCAGGCGCCGAGGGTCGGTGATTCCCAGTTGTCTTCGACGAAGCGGATGTCATGCACCAGCGGGTCGATGCCGATGGCCTTCAGCGAGCCGAGGTAAAGCTCCTGGAAGTTTTCCGGGTTCGGCTTCAGGACTACCTGGAACTGGTAGTAATGCTGCAGGCGGTTGGGGTTCTCGCCGTAGCGGCCGTCGGTCGGACGGCGGGAGGGCTGCACGTAGGCAGCGTTCCAGGTTTCCGGGCCGATGGCGCGGAGGAAGGTGGCGGTGTGGAAAGTACCGGCGCCCACTTCCATGTCGTAGGGCTGGAGCACCACACAGCCCTGCTCGGCCCAGTACTGCTGCAGGGCGAGGATCAGGTCTTGGAAGGTGCGCACGGCGGGCGTAGTCTGGCTCACGAAATTCACCTGTGCTGGGTCTTCAACTGAAAAGGCGGGAGTATACCCGATCCACCCGGCCGCAACCGCATGGAAAGCCTTATGCCACGCTGCTTCTGGTGCAATGACGACCCCCTCTACATCGACTACCACGACACCGAGTGGGGGGTGCCGCTGTGTGAGCCGGCGGCGCTTTTCGAGCTGCTCCTGCTGGAGGGTTTCCAGGCCGGGCTTTCTTGGATCACCGTGCTGAAGAAACGCGAGCGTTATCGTGAAGTCATGTTCGGCTTCGATGTCCAGCGCCTGGCTGCTCTGGCGGACGAGGAAATCGAAATGCTGATGCAGGACCCCGGCATCATCCGCAACCGCCTCAAGCTCAAGGCCGCACGGCAGAATGCTCAGGCCTGGTTGCGCCTGGACGATCCGGTGGCGCTGCTCTGGTCATTCGTCGGCGGGCGACCCAGGGTCAACCACTTCCAGGGCCGCGGCGAGGTGCCGGCAGTGACCCCGGAAGCCGAGGCCATGAGCCGTACACTGAAAAAGGCCGGCTTCACCTTCGTCGGCCCGACCATCTGTTACGCCTTCATGCAGGCGTCCGGCATGGTGATGGACCACACCACAGATTGCGACCGCTACCGCGAACTGGCCCATTGAGGCGGCATTCCCTTGGCTGGGACGCTAGAATGCGCACTTTCTGATCTCCTGGAGTTGCCTGTGGAAAAGCTGAAAGGCGCGCTAGTGGTTGGCTTCCTGCGCCTCTTTGCCCTCCTGCCGTGGCGGGCCGTGCAAGCGGTGGGGGCGGCGATTGGCTGGCTGATGTGGAAACTGCCGAATCGTTCCCGCGACGTGGTACGGATCAATCTGTCCAAATGCTTCCCCGAACTGTCGCCGGCCGAGCTGGAGCAGCGTGTGGGGCAGAGCCTCAAGGATATTGGCAAGACCCTCACCGAAAGCGCCTGCGCCTGGATCTGGCCGGCGGAGAAGTCCATCGGCCTGGTCCACGAAGTTGAAGGCCTGGAGGTGCTGCACGAGGCGCTCGCCAGTGGCAAGGGCGTGGTCGGCATCACCAGCCACCTGGGTAATTGGGAGGTGCTCAATCACTTCTACTGCGCCCAGTGCAAACCCATCATCTTCTACCGCCCGCCAAAGCTGAAGGCGGTGGACGAGCTGCTGCAGAAGCAGCGTGTTCAGTTGGGCAACCGTGTGGCGCCGTCGACCAAGGAAGGCATCCTCAGCGTCATAAAGGAAGTGCGTAAGGGCGGCGCGGTGGGTATCCCGGCCGACCCGGAGCCGAGCCTTTCTGCGGGCCTGTTCGTACCTTTCCTCGGTACCCGCGCGCTGACCAGCAAGTTCGTGCCGGGCATGCTCGCCGGGGGCAAAGCTCGTGGTGTCTTCCTACATGCCCTGCGTCTGCCCGATGGTTCGGGCTTCAAGGTGATCCTGGAAGCGGCGCCGGAAGCCATGTACAGCGAAGACATCGAAGAAGCGGTGGCGGCCATGAGCGGGGTGGTCGAGAAGTACGTGCGGGCTTACCCGACCCAGTACATGTGGAGCATGAAACGCTTCAAGAAACGCCCCGAGGGCGAGAAGAAGTGGTACTGAACGAAGGCGCCGGAAGGCGCCTTTTTCATGTTTGAAAGTTGGGTTGGAGACTTTGTCGCTTCGAATTCATTCGAAAAGCAGGTCAACGGTCTGCCCTGGGAGGTCCTGGGGAGTTTGGGCATCCCTCACCCCAACCCCTCTCCCGGTGGGAGAGGGGCGAGCCGCCCTTGTGCGATTCGACGATAAGCCGTATTAACGCAGCACCGAATCAGCTCAGGATGGCGCGATCCCATGGCGAACCAGCGACAATTTCCCCGAACTCCGATGAAATGCAGGATCAAGATCAGCCATCCGAGCTTCGGTGAGCTGCTGGCCCAGACCCGCGATCTGTCGGATGGCGGAGTTTATGTGCGGCATCCAGACCTGGCCAAACTGCCGGTCGGATCCATTGTCAGCGGTCAAGTGCAGGACCTGCCCATCGAAGCACCGGTATTGCAGATGGAAGTCACGCGAGTTGATGCCGAAGGCGCAGGCCTGCGCTTTCTGGAGCACAGCGCCTAGCTCGGTTTGCTGTCAGCTCCTGCGAGCTGGAGTCGTAGGAGCGAGCTTGCTCGTCGGATGTGAGCCGTGCCCAGCTCTTCGCCAGCAAGCTGGCTCCTACAGGGAGATGCAATGCCATTCAGTGCTGTTGGCGGTCCAGCCGCTTGAGGAACACCGTCATCTCCTTCTCCGCCTGCTTGTCGCCGTGGGCGCGGGCGGCCTCCAGGCCCTGCGTCCATGCCTCGCGGGCGGAGTCATGTTCACCCTGGATTTCCAGGGCCTTGCCGAGCAGTTTCCACGCAGCGGAGTACTTCGGGTCCTGCTCCACGCAGCGGCGCAGATGCTCCACGGCCAGGGCGGCGTTGCCCTGGTCGAGGTACCCCTTGCCGAGGCCGAAACGCAAGAGGGCATTGTCCACGCCCTTGGCCAGCATCTTTTCCAGTCCTTCGAGCATGCTCGTTGCCTCAGAAGAAGGTCAGGCCGACCTGGAACAGGCGCTCAGCATCGCGGATGTACTTCTTGTCCACAAGGAACAGGATCACGTGGTCGCCGGACTCGATCACCGTATCGTCGTGGGCGATCAGCACTTCCTCGTCGCGGATGATGGCGCCGATGGTGGTGCCCGGCGGCAGGGCGATGTCCTCGATCATCTTGCCCACCACCTTGCTCGACTTCGCGTCACCGTGAGCGATGGCTTCGATGGCCTCGGCCGCACCGCGGCGCAGGGAGTGGACACTGACGATGTCGCCGCGGCGCACGTGGGTCAGCAGGGTGCCGATGGTGGCCAGCTGCGGGCTGATGGCGATGTCGATGTCGCCGCCCTGCACCAGGTCCACATAGGCCGGGTTGTTGATGATGGTCATCACCTTGCGCGCGCCCAGGCGCTTGGCCAGCAGCGAGGACATGATGTTGGCCTCGTCGTCGTTGGTCAGGGCGAGGAAGATGTCCGCGTCATTGATGTTCTCCTCCACCAGCAGGTCGCGGTCGGAGGCGCTACCCTGAAGGACGACGGTGCTGTCCAGGGTCTCCGAGAGGTGCCGGCAGCGCACCGGGTTCATCTCGATTATCTTCACCTGGTAGCGGCTTTCGATAGCCTCGGCCAGGCGTTCGCCGATATGGCCACCGCCGGCGATGACCACGCGCTTGTAGCTGTCTTCCAGGCGGCGCAGTTCGCTCATCACCGCACGGATGTGAGCCTTGGCGGCGATGAAGAATACCTCGTCATCGGCCTCGATCACGGTATCGCCCTTGGGCAGGATCGGCCGGTTGCGACGGAAGATAGCTGCCACGCGGGTGTCCACGTTCGGCATGTGCTCGCGGATCTGGCGTAGCTCCTGACCCACTAGCGGGCCGCCGTAATAGGCCTTGACGCCCACCAACTGGGCCTTGCCCTCGGCGAAGTCGATCACCTGCAGGGCGCCGGGGTATTCGATCAGGCGCTTGATGTAGTTGGTGACCACCTGCTCCGGGCTAATCAGTACATCCACCGGAATCGCGTCGTTGTCAAAGAGGCCGGCGCGGGTCAGGTAGGCAGCCTCACGCACGCGAGCAATTCGCGTCGGGGTGTGGAACAGGGTGTAGGCCACCTGGCAGGCGACCATGTTCACTTCGTCGCTGTTGGTCACCGCCACCAGCATGTCGGCGTCATCGGCGCCTGCCTGGCGTAGCACAGTCGGGAACGATCCTTTGCCCTGGACCGTACGGATGTCCAGGCGATCGCCGAGGTCGCGCAGGCGGTCGCTGTCGGTGTCGACGACGGTGATGTCGTTGGCCTCGCCCGAGAGGTGTTCTGCCAGCGTGCCGCCTACCTGGCCAGCTCCGAGAATGATGATCTTCACAGCGTGCTCCGTTAGCCGCGGGGGGAGGCGGCGATCTTGATCAGCTTGGCATAGTAGAAACCGTCATGACCGTTTTCCTGCGCCAGCAGTTGGCGGCCATGGGGTTGTTTCAATCCGTAGGGACCGTGGACGTCGAGCTCGCGGGCGCCGGGGGTGCGGGCGAGGAAGGCGGCGATGTTGTCGCTGTTCTCCTGCGGCAACGTCGAGCAGGTCGCATAGACCAGCACACCACCCACATCTAGGGTCGGCCAGAGTGCATCGAGAAGCTCGCTCTGCAATTGTGCGAGTGCGGGGATGTCCTCGGCCTTGCGGGTCAGCTTGATGTCCGGATGCCGGCGGATCACGCCGGTGGCCGAACAGGGGGCATCGAGCAGGATGCGCTGGAACGGCTTGCCGTCCCACCAGGCGCCGGTATTGCGGCCATCGGCGGCGATCAGGGTGGCCTGTAGCTGCAACCGCGCCAAGTTCTCGCGCACGCGCGCAAGGCGGGTTTCTTCCAGATCGACAGCCACCACTTCGGCGAGGCGGGGTTCGGCCTCCAGCAGGTGACAGGTCTTGCCCCCGGGGGCGCAGCAGGCGTCCAGCACGCGTTGGCCGGGGGCGAGTTCCAGGAGGTCGGCGGCCAATTGCGCGGCCTCGTCCTGCACGCTGACCCGGCCTTCGGCGAAGCCGGGTAGGGTCTTCACGTCCTGCGCTTCCAGCAGGCGGATGCCGTCGCGGCTGAACGCGCAAGATTCGGCGGCGATGCCGACCTGCTGCAGTTCGGCAAGATATGCGTCGCGGCTGCCGTGACGGCGATTGACCCGCAAGATCAACGGCGGATGTGCGTTGTTCGCTGCGCAGACCGCTTCCCAGTGCTCCGGCCAGCTGGCCTTGAGCGCCTTCTGCAGCCAGCGAGGGTGTGCAGTACGGGCGGCCGGGTCGCGCTCCAGTTCCGCGAAGATCGTTTCACCCTGGCGCTGGGCGTTGCGCAGCACTGCATTGAGCAGGCCCTTGGCCCAGGGTTTCTTCAGCTTGTCGACACAGCCGACGGTTTCACCGATTGCAGCATGGGCCGGAATGCGGGTGTAGAACAGCTGATAAAGGCCGATGAGGAGGAGGGCCTCCACATCCTTGTCGGTAGCTTTGAACGGCTTCTGCAACAGACGCTCGGCCAACGCGGCAAGGCGTGGCTGCCAGCGTGCGGCGCCAAAAGCGAGGTCTTGCGCCAGGGCGCGGTCACGGGGCTCGACCTTGTCCAGCTGTGGCGGCAGGCTGCCGCCCAGCGAGGCCTTGCCATTGAGGACTGCGGCCAGGGCGCGGGCGGCGGCGAGTCGTGGGTTCATGCCGAGGCGCCCAGCACGGTGCCCACAGCGAACTGTTCGCGGCGGCTGTTATAGAGGTCCGCGAAGTTCAACGGCTTACCACCCGGCAGCTGCAGTCGGGTCAAGCGCAGGGCACCGTCGCCGCAGGCCACGGTCAGGCCGTCCTTGTTTGTTGCGAGGATTTTCCCCGGCTGGCCATTGCCCTCGCCCAGGGCGGCAGCCAGCACTTTGAGTGGTTCGCCGTTCAGCGTGCTGTGGCAGATCGGCCAGGGATTGAAGGCGCGCACCAGGCGTTCCAGCTCGTTGGCCGGACGAGTCCAGTCGAGTCGGGCTTCGTCCTTGTTCAGCTTGTGTGCATAGGTTGCCAGGGTATCGTCCTGGGCTTCCCCTTTGAGCGTGCCGGCGGCCAGGCCGTCGATGGCCTGCAGCACGGCCTGCGGGCCCAGCTGGGCCAGGCGGTCGTGGAGGCTACCGCCGGTGTCGGAGGCTGAGATCGGAGTAGTGACCTTGAGCAGCATCGGGCCAGTATCCAGCCCTGCTTCCATCTGCATCACGGTGACGCCACTCTCCGCATCACCCGCTTGTACTGCGCGCTGGATCGGCGCCGCACCGCGCCAGCGCGGCAGCAGAGAGGCATGGCTGTTGATGCAGCCCAGGCGCGGCATGTCCAGCACCACCTGAGGCAGGATCAGGCCGTAGGCCACCACCACCATCAGATCGGCACCTAGCGCCTTCAGCTCAGCCTGGGCGGCCGGGTCACGCAGCGTCGGGGGTTGCAGGACCGGGATACCGTGTTCCAGTGCGAGTTGCTTGACCGGGCTCGGCATCAGCTTCTGCCCACGGCCTGCCGGGCGGTCCGGCTGGGTGTAGACGGCAACGATCTGGTGGGGGGAATCCAACAGGGCTTTGAGGTGTTCGGCGGCGAACTCCGGGGTGCCGGCGAAGACGAGGCGCAATGCTTGGCTCATGCGGGGCTCACTAAAAGAAAAGGCTTGCCGGGGCAAGCCTTTGGAATCGGGGGAATCAAGCCTGGAGGCGGTGCTGCTTTTCCAGCTTCTTCTTGATTCGGTCGCGCTTGAGCGACGACAGATAGTCGACGAACAGTTTGCCGTTGAGGTGGTCGCACTCGTGCTGGATGCACACGGCGAGCAGGCCCTCGGCGATCAGCTCAAAAGGCTGGCCATCGCGGTCGATGGCTTTGATCCTGACCTTTTGTGGGCGGTCGACGTTTTCGTAGAAGCCCGGTACCGAGAGGCAGCCTTCCTGGTACTGGTCCATCTCCTCGGTGAGGGATTCGAACTCGGGATTGATGAACACCCGCGGCTCGGATTTGTCCTCGGAAAGGTCCATCACCACGACACGCTTATGCACATTGACCTGGGTTGCGGCGAGGCCGATGCCCGGTGCGGCGTACATGGTTTCGAACATGTCGTCGATCAGCTTGCGCACGGAATCGTCGACCACGTCCACCGGTTTGGCGATGGTGCGCAATCGCGGATCGGGGAATTCGAGAATGTTCAGAATCGCCATATGCGTTTGTGATGCACTTGTAGAATAAAGTAAAAATCCGCTGCTAAGATGATGAGCAGCATCGAAAAAGCGGCTGTAGAGCCCAGTTGGGGCGGCTTTCAGGGCTTTTCATGTGAATCAACATAATAAAGGGATTCACCGCATGAGGAAATCTTTACTCGCCCTGCTGCTGCTGGCAGCCAGTGGTTTGGCCCAAGCTGCGGTGGAACTCAAGGACGGCCACCCCGAGCGCTATACCGTTGTGCGTGGCGACACGCTCTGGGACATCTCCGGCAAGTTCCTGCGCCAACCCTGGAAGTGGCCGGAAATTTGGCACGCCAATCCGCAAATTGAAAACCCGCACCTGATCTATCCTGGCGATGTGCTGACCCTGGTCTACGTCGACGGCCAGCCGCGCCTGATGCTCAATCGAGGCGCGTCCCGCGGCACCATCAAGCTGTCGCCGACGGTGCGCAGCACGCCGATGGCCGAGGCGATCCCAACCATTCCGCTGGAGGCCATCAACAGCTTCCTGCTGAGCAACCGCATCATCGACGACCCCGCGCAGTTCGACAGCGCGCCCTATATCGTCGCCGGCAATGCCGAGCGCGTGGTCAGCGGAGCTGGCGACCGTGTCTATGCCCGTGGCGCCTTCTCCGAGGAACAGCCGGCTTACGGCATCTTCCGCCAGGGCAAGACCTACCTAGACCCGAATACGCAGGAGTTCCTTGGCATCAACGCCGATGATATCGGCGGCGGTGAAGTGGTGGCCGAAGAAGGCGACATCGCCACCATGGAACTGACCCGCTCGACCCAGGAAGTGCGCCTGGGCGACCGCCTGTTTCCCAGCGAAGAGCGTGCGGTGAACTCCACCTTCATGCCCAGCGAGCCGGCCAGCGAGATCGACGGCCTGATCCTCGACGTACCGCGTGGTGTGACCCAGGTTGGCCAGTTTGACGTGGTGACCATCAACAAGGGTAAGCGCGATGGCTTGGCCGAAGGCAACGTCCTGGCTGTCTTCAAGACTGGCGAGACGGTGCGCGACCGGATCACCGGCGAAAACATCAAGATCCCCGATGAGCGCGCCGGCCTGCTGATGGTATTCCGCACCTACGACAAGCTCAGTTACGGTCTGATGCTGCAGGCCACCCGCCCTCTCGAAGTGATGGACAAGGTACACAACCCGTAACACCTCCAAGCCCCCGCTTTGCGGGGGCTTGTTGTATTGATGGCGGTCCTGCCGCGTTGCGCGGTGCGATCAAGGACCGATCGACATGCCATCTCTCTCGCCCGCCGAGCTGGAAGCTCGCCTGCGTTTGCACAGCCTTCCCGAACTCGGCCCACGCCGTTTCCACCACCTCCTTGAAGCCTTCGGTAGCGCCTCGGCAGCCCTGAGCGCGCCGGCTGCAGCCTGGCGTTCCCTGGATTTGCCCAGTGCCTGCGCCGAATCGCGCCGCAGCCCGGAAATCCGTGAGCGTGCAGCTGCGGCCCTGGCCTGGTTAAAGGTGCGCGGGCATCACCTGCTGTGCTGGGGCGACCCCGCCTACCCCGCCCTGCTCGCCGAATTGGTCAACGCACCGCCGCTGCTCTTCGTCGCCGGTGACCCTGCGCTGCTGGAGCAGCCGCAATTGGCCATGGTCGGCAGCCGTCGAGCCTCGGCTGCCGGGTTGGATACGGCCCGGTCGTTTGCCAAGAGCCTGGCCGGTGGTGGGTTCGTGGTCACCAGTGGCCTGGCCTTGGGCATCGACGGCGCAGCACATCAGGGCGCCCTGGATGTGGAGGGGCGGACCGTGGCGGTGCTCGGCACAGGCCTTGAGCGTGTCTATCCGCATCGGCACAAGGGATTGGCCGCGCGCATCGTCGCCGAGGGCGGTGCTCTGGTGTCAGAGTTGCCGCTGGACTGCGCGCCCCAGGCGAGCAACTTTCCCAGACGCAATCGCATCATCAGCGGATTGTCCCTGGGTGTGCTGGTGGTGGAGGCCAGCCCGTCCAGTGGCTCATTGATCACCGCCCGCCTGGCCGTCGAACAAGGGCGCGAGGTCTACGCGATTCCCGGCTCGATCCATCATCCTGGCGCGCGGGGCTGCCATGAACTGATCCGCGAAGGGGCCACGCTGGTGCAGCAGGTTGAAGACATTCTCGAAGCCCTGCGCGGTTGGCAGGCGATCGCGCCGGTGACCTCCAGTCCGGCGGTGCAACGGGTCGACCATCCTCTACTCGCCTTGCTCTGCGCAGCGCCTTACAGCAGTGAAGGTCTTGCGGTGGTCAGTGGCTGGTCGTTGCCACAGGTGCTTGCCGAACTCACCGAACTGGAGCTGCAAGGACGCGTGGCACGGGAAGCCGGGCTCTGGGTGCATCGAGCCGGCTGAGACCTGTAAACTCCGCCCATCGGGTGTTCTGGAGTCGACGATGGTCAGTAACTGGCGAGTTCAACAGGTGGCACGAGTGGTACGTGAGGGCGGTGTGATTGCCTATCCCACTGAGGCGGTCTGGGGCCTTGGCTGCGACCCTTGGAACGAGGACGCGGTGTATCGCCTCCTGGCGCTCAAGGAGCGTCCGGTGGAGAAGGGACTGATCCTGGTGGCGGACAACGTCCGTCAGTTCGACTTTCTTCTCGAAGACCTGCCCGAAACCTGGCTGGACCGCCTGGCAAGCACCTGGCCCGGCCCTAACACCTGGCTGGTGCCACACCAGAACCTCCTGCCGGAGTGGATTACCGGGCAGCACGACAGTGTTGCCCTGCGGGTCAGCGGCCACCCGGTGGTGCGAGACCTTTGCGCCCTCACCGGTCCGCTGGTCTCCACGTCGGCCAACCCGGCGGGTCGGCCGGCGGCCTATTCGCGCTTGCGTGTCCAGCAGTACTTCGGTGACCAACTCGACGCCGTGCTCGGCGGCGCCCTTGGCGGGCGCCGTAATCCGAGCACGATTCGCGACCTGGTCAGCGGCAAGGTCATTCGCGCCAGCTGATCATCAACGCTTACGGGATCAGCACGGTCGAGCCGGTGGTCTGGCGACTCGCCAGGGCGGCGTGGGCCTTGGCCGCATCGGCCAGGGCGAAGCGCTGGCTGACTTCCACCTTGATGCGGCCATCGGCGATCAGGCTGAACAGCTCATCGGCCATGGCTTGCAGGCGTTCGGGTGTGCTGGCGTAGCCGAACAGCGTCGGGCGGGTGACGAACAGTGAGCCCTTCTGCGCAAGGATGCCCAGGTTGACCCCGGCGACGGGCCCGGAGGCATTGCCGAAGCTCACCAGCAGCCCTCGCGGCGCGACGCAATCCAGTGATGTTTCCCAGGTGTCCTTGCCGACCGAGTCGTAGACCACCGGGCATTTCGCTCCGTTGGTAAGCTCCAGTACCCGCTGCACCACGTTTTCACGGCTGTAATCGATGGTCGCCCAGGCACCCTTGGCTTTCGCTTGCTCGGCCTTCTCCTCCGAGCTGACGGTGCCGATCAGCTTCACGCCCAGCGCCTTTGCCCACTGGCAGGCGATCTGGCCAACCCCGCCCGCCGCGGCGTGGAACAGAATGGTCTCGCCGCCTTGCAGCGGGAAGGTCTGGCGCAGCAGGTATTGCACCGTCAGGCCCTTGAGCATGACGGCTGCGGCCTGCTCGAAGCTGATGCTATCCGGCAGCCGCACCAGCTTGTCCGCTGGCAGCACATGCAGTTCGCTGTAGGCGCCCAGCGGCCCGGTCGCGTAGGCGACGCGGTCGCCGACCTTGAACTGGGTCACCTCGCTGCCCACCGCATCCACTTCTCCGGCGCCTTCGGTGCCCAGGCTGGTGGGGAAATGGGGCGCGGGATAGAGGCCGCTGCGGTAGTAGGTGTCGATGAAGTTCAGGCCGATGGCGCGGTTTCGCACGCGCACTTCTTGCGGCCCGGGTTCGGCGGGTGCGTAGTCCGCATATTCGAGGACTTCTGGACCGCCATAGGCGGAGAATTGGATGCGCTTGGCCATCGCGGGTGACTCCTGGTCTGAAAAGCTCCCATCCAACGCTTCGCCTTGACTCCCGTCAAGTCACCCGCAGGTCCCGGCAGTGGTATGCTTGCCCGCTCATTTTCTGCCCCCGCACCGCTCCAGGGTTGACGCCGTGACTGACCGTATCGAGGCCGTAAAGGCCTACCTGCTCGATCTGCAAGACCGTATCTGCAACGCCCTGGCGGCCGAGGATGGCAGCGCCGGATTCATCGAGGACGCCTGGACCCGCCCGGCGGGCGGCGGCGGCCGTACGCGGGTGATCGAGCAGGGCGCCGTGATCGAAAAAGGCGGGGTCAACTTCTCCCATGTCTTCGGCGCCAACCTGCCGCCGTCGGCCAGCGCCCATCGCCCCGAGCTGGCCGGACGTGGCTTCCAGGCGCTCGGTGTGTCCCTGGTAATCCACCCGGAAAGCCCCCACGTGCCCACCTCCCACGCCAACGTGCGCTTCTTCTGCGCCGAGAAGGAAGGCGAAGAGCCGGTCTGGTGGTTTGGTGGTGGCTTCGACCTGACCCCCTACTACGCCAATGAAGAAGACTGCGTGTATTGGCACAAGGTGGCCCGTGACGCCTGTGCCCCCTTCGGCGCTGACGTGTATCCGCGTTACAAGGAATGGTGCGACCGCTACTTCCACCTCAAGCACCGCAACGAACCGCGCGGCATCGGCGGCCTTTTCTTCGACGACCTCAACCAGTGGGATTTCGACACCAGCTTCGCGTTCACGCGGGCCATCGGAGATGCCTACCTGGAGGCTTACCTGCCGATCCTGCAGAAGCGCAAGAACCAGCCCTTCACCGAGCAGCAACGTGAATTCCAGGCCTACCGCCGTGGCCGTTACGTGGAGTTCAACCTGGTCTTTGACCGCGGCACCTTGTTCGGCCTGCAATCGGGCGGACGTACCGAGTCCATCCTCATGTCACTGCCGCCGATGGTGCGGTGGGGATATGACTGGAAGCCCGAACCGGGCAGCGAAGAGGCGCGGCTCACCGAATACTTCCTCAAGGATCGCGACTGGCTCGGGGAGGCAGGGCTCTGATGGACCGCTACTGTGTTTTCGGCAACCCCATCGGCCACAGCAAATCCCCGCTGATCCACCGCTTGTTCGCCGAGCAGACTGGTCAACAGCTCACCTACGAAACCGTGCTTGCGCCACTGGATGATTTCACTGGCTGCGCCCGCCAGTTCTTCCAGACCGGTAAGGGCGGCAACGTCACCGTGCCGTTCAAGGAGCAGGCCTACCAGTTGGCCGACAGCCTCAGCGCGCGCGCACAACGCGCCGGCGCGGTGAACACCCTGAAGAAACTCGACGACGGCAGCCTGCTCGGCGACAACACCGATGGCGCCGGCCTGGTGGGTGACCTGAAGCGCAATGCCGGTGTATCGCTCGCCGGCAAGCGCATCCTGCTGCTGGGCGCCGGTGGCGCCGTGCGCGGCGTGCTGGAGCCGCTGCTGGCCGAAAAGCCGGCGGCCTTGGTGATCGCTAACCGCACCGTGGAAAAGGCCGAAACCCTGGCGCAACTCTTCGCCGACCTGGGCCCGGTTTCCGCCAGCGGTTTCGACTGGCTGGAGGAGCCGGTGGACCTGATCATCAACGGCACCTCCGCCAGCCTTTCCGGCGAGCTGCCACCCATCTCCCCGAGCCTGATCCAGCCGGGCCACACGGTCTGCTACGACATGATGTACGGCAAGGACCTCACCGCCTTCAATCGCTGGGCCACCGAGCACGGCGCCGCGCGCACCCTGGACGGTCTGGGCATGCTGGTGGAGCAGGCCGCTGAAGCGTTCCTGCTGTGGCGCGGCGTGCTGCCGGACAGTGCGCCGGTCTTGGCCGAGCTGCGCCGGCAGCTAGCACAGGGCTGAGTCTCTTGTAGGTTGGTGCGGGCCGCGCAGGTCTGAGCCTGCGAAACCCAAGGGTTGGGCGTCGTCGAACTCAGCCCAACGTGCAGGCCTTGGCGCCGCCCTACCCCTCGATCACCAGGCCGCTGCGCGAGTCTTCCAGTTTGCGCAGCTCCCGTTCTACCTGCGGCCTGGCTCGGCGCAGCACCAGGCAGCGCCCTTCCCCACCGAGCCGGCGCGCTTCGTCATGCAGCAGGCTCACCCCTGCGTAGTCGATGAAGTTCACATGGTGGGCATCCAGCACCAGGCGCGCGGCCTGGCTGCGCTGGATCAGCCGCTGCAGGTACGGGCAGGCGCCGAAGAAGATCGAACCCTCGATGCGCAGCACCTCGTCTTCACCTTCCCGCGCCTGCATCACGCGGGGTTGCGAAGTGCGCTTGAGGTAGAAGAACAGCGAGGCCAGCACGCCGGCGTAGATGGCCGTTTGCAGCTCCAGCAGCAGGGTCGCGGCGCAGGTCAGTGTCATCACCACGAACTCCGATCGGCTGACCCGCCAGAGCTGTCGAATACCGCGGATATCCACCAGGCCCCAGCAGATCAGCAGGATGCTCGCGGCCATCGCCGGCAGCGGAATGTGTGCGATCAGGTGCGCGCCCAGCAGTGCGAACAGGGCCACCCAGATCGCGGAGAACACACCGGCGAGCGGTGAGGTGGCGCCGGCTTGCAGGTTCAGCGCCGAGCGGGTGAAGGAGCCCGCCGAGAGGTAGCCGGAGAACCAGGCGCCGATCAGGTTCGACAGCCCTTGGCCGCGAGTTTCCAGATTGGCGTCGAGCGCCTGTCCGGACTGCCTGGCCAGGGCGCGGGCAATCGACAGACTGGTAACCAGGCCGAGTAGGCCGCAGGCCACGGCCGAGGGCAATAGCCGCAGCAGGTCTTCGAAGTCCAGCTGCAGGTTCGCCAGGGGTGGCAGGCTGCCGATGAAGGGCGGCACCAGCGCGACCCTGCCAAAGGTACCGGGCAGCAGGACGACCAGCAGGCTGGCGCCGGCAATGGCGATCAACAGCGCCGGCAGTCGTGGCCAAAGGCTGCGCACCAGCACCGCGACTGCCAGGGTCACGGCAGCCACCAGCAGCGATGGCCAATGCATCTCACCCAGATGCCCGGCGAGTTGCTGAGTGCTTTGCAGCGCGGTGGCGCGCCCTTCCAGGTTGGCCAGGCCGAGTAAGTTGGGCACCTGACCGAGGGCAATCACCAAGGCTGCGCCGAGGGTGAAACCAAGTACGACCGATTGTGAGACGAAGTTGGCCAGGCTGCCGAAACGCAGCGCACCGAGCAGCCATTGGAAGGCGCCGGCAAGGAAGGTCAGCAGTAGCACCAGGCCGATGTAGTCACCGCTGCCAGGCAAGGCTAGCGGGCTGACACTGGCGAATAGCACCACCGAAATGGCCGCCGTGGGGCCGCCGATCAAGTGCCGGGACGAGCCCCAGAGGCAGGCGACGATCACCGGCACCACCGCCGCGTACAAACCGTACTCTGCCGGCAATCCGGCGATCAGCGCGTAGGCGATGGATTGTGGCAACGCGAGGATGGCGCCGGTCAGCCCCACCAGCGCATCGCAGCCGAGGCTGCGATACGTAGTGCTCGGTAGCCAGCGCAGGAAGGGGAAGAGATCGGATGGACGCATGGGCGACTCGGAGTGGCTGCCGGGGTGTTCTTGTGGGGGGGTGAATTCATTCGCGGTGCAGGCCGCAGGCCTGCCATTGGACACCCATGGGGGCTGCATCGCAGCCCTTAGCGAATGAATTCGCCCCAACAGGGTTTGTGCAACTGACCAGGGTCAGAGCTTAGCCAGGACTGCAGCGCGGGCATCACCGCCTTCACGGGTCGTGACGCCTTGAAGCCAGCCTTCGACCACCGCTGGATTTGCCTTGAGCCAGGCCTTGATCGCCGCTTCGTTGTTGGCGTTTTCGTTCAGCACCTGGTTCATGATGGCGTTCTCCATGTCCTGGGTGAACTGCAGGTTGGCCAACAGCTTGCCGACGTTCGGGCACTGCTGGGCGTAGCCCTTGCGCGCCAGGGTGTTCACGCTGCCGCTTTCACCGAAGTACTTCTCGCCGCCCTTGAGGTACTTCATGTCGTATTGCACGTTCATCGGATGCGGGGTCCAGCCAAGGAAAACCACGAACTGCTCGCGCTTCACCGCCCGGCCCACCTGCACCAACATCGCCTGTTCGCTCGACTCCACCAGCTTCCAGCCACCCAGGCCGAACTCGTTGGTCTCGATCATCTTGCGGATCGACTCGTTGGCGGGCGCACCGGAGCCAATGCCGTAGAGCTTCTTGTCGAACTTCTCAGCGAATTTCTGCAGGTCGGCGAAAGTCTTCACCCCGGCTTCATAGGCATAGGTTGGTACGGCGAGGGTGTACTCAGTGCCGCTGAGGTTCTGCGCCAGCTTGTCCACGCTCCCGGCGGCGACGAACTTGTCGTAGTTGCTTTGCTGGGCCGGCATCCAGTTGCCGAGGAAGGCATCGATCTGACCCTTGTGCAGGCCGGCGAAGATGATTGGCACCGCCAGGGTCGGTGTCTCGGTCCGGTAGCCCAGCCCGTCGAGCAGGATGCGCGCCACGCCATTGGTTACGGCGATATCGCTCCAGCCCGGATCGCCCAGTTTTACCGTCGCGCAACTGGCGTCCTCGGCCTGGGCATTGAACACCACGCCCGACAGCAACAGGCTGCCGGCAAGCACCGCATTGATCGTCTTCATGCCTTCGTTCCTCGCTATTTCTGGCTGTTCTTCCGTAGGAGCGGGCTTGCTCGCGAAGGGACATAGCCGCTTCGCCAGCAAGAACTCGGCGTGCCCATGGCTCCTACAAGCTCTTTAGGGCTGTGGATAACGCGCTCGACGCTCCAGGTCGTCGAGGTCGATGTGGTTGCGCATGTACTGCTGACTGGCATCGACCCAGGGTTGGTGGTCCCAGCTTTTCAGCTTGCCGCGTTGCAAGGCATCGGCAACGAAGCGGCGGCGGCGCTGGCTGGCCAGGGTAGCCTGGTGAATTGCCGGGATGTCCCAGCGTGTGCGGGCCTCTTCGACGAACGCCGCCAGCAGCGCCTGGTGGTCCTGCGATCCAGCCAGGTTTTCCAGTTCCTGCGGGTCGTTCTCCAGGTCGAACAACAGACAGGGGTCCTGCTCCGAGTAGATGAATTTGTAAGGGCCACGACGAATCATCATCAGCGGGCTGGTCGTACCCTCGGCCATGTATTCGCCCAGCACCTCGTCGTGTCCGCCCTCGCCTTGCAGGTGCGGCAGCAGCGAGCGGCCATCCAGCGACAGGCTCGGCTCCAGCGTGCCACCGGCCAATTCCACCAGGGTCGGTAAGAGGTCGAGGGTGGAGACCGACTGGCTCACCCGAGCGGCCTTGAAGCGAGCAGGCGCATGGACCAGCAGCGGCACTCGCGCAGCCATCTCGAACCAGTGCATTTTGTACCAGAGGCCGCGCTCGCCAAGCATGTCGCCATGGTCGCCGGAGAACACGATTACGGTGTCCTCGGCCAGGGCGCAATCCTTGAGCGTCTTGAGCAACGCGCCGACCTGATCGTCGACGTAGCTGCAGGCGCCGAAATAGGCGCGTCGGGCATCGCGGATCTTGTGCTGGGGCAGCGGCTTGCCCCACAGGTCGATGACCTTTAGCAGGCGTTGGGAGTGCGGGTCCTGTTCGGCATCGGCGAACTGCACGCGCGGCAGCTCGATGTCTTCCTCACGGTAACGGTTCCAGTATTCCTCGGGGATGGTGTACGGGTCGTGCGGGTGGGTCAGCGACACGGTCAGGCAGAAGGGTTGCCCGTCCTGCTCGCGGACGTGGTCGTAGAGATACTGCCGCGCTTTGAACACCACTTCCTCGTCGAAATCCAGTTGGTTGGTGCGCACGCAGGGGCCGGCCTGCAGCACCGAAGACATGTTGTGGTACCAGGTCGGGCGTACGTCCGGCTCGTCCCAGTTCACCGCCCAGCCATAGTCGGCCGGGTAGATATCGCTGGTCAGGCGCTCCTCGTAGCCGTGCAGCTGGTCCGGGCCACAGAAGTGCATCTTGCCGGACAGCGCAGTGCGATAGCCCAGGCGCCGCAGATAATGGGCGTAGGTCGGCACATCGGCAGGGAAGTCGGCGGCGTTGTCAAATGCGCCGATCTTCGACGGTAGCTGGCCGCTCACCAGGGTGAAGCGCGAGGGCGCGCAGAGCGGGCTGTTGCAGTAGGCCGATTCGAAGACCACGCCCTCGGCCGCCAGACCGCTCAGGTGCGGCATCTTGATCGGCGATCGGGAGTAGAAGGGCAGCATTGGCGCGGCCATCTGGTCGGCCATGATGAAGAGGATGTTCGGGCGTTTCATCGTTCGCTTATCCATTCGGTCGAATTATGCGAAAGTGCTGGGAGCGATCATCCTGCTCAGTTGTTTCTGGGTAAACCGCACGGTGAAACATGACTCGGATAAGCAAGCGTTATGGCAGAACTGAATCCTGAGCTGTCCCTCGACCTGCTGCGGGTCTTCGAATCCGCTGCGCGCCACCTCAGCTTCACCGCCGCTGCGGTGGAACTTGGCACCACGCAGCCGGCGGTCAGCCAGCAGATCCAGCGTCTGGAGAAGCAGCTGGCGACGCGCCTATTCGACCGCGTCTACCGCGGCATCGAGCTGACCGACAGCGGTCGTCTGCTGTTCGGCCACGTGCAGGAGGGCTTGCTGGCGATCAGTACCGGCCTCGAAGCCATCGGTTCGCGCCCACAGCACGAGGTGCTGCAGGTCGCCACCGACTTCGCCTTCGCCGCCTACTGGCTGATGCCACGGCTGCACCGCTTCCATGAGGCGAACCCGGACATCGACGTGAGCCTGGTGACCAGCGACCGCACGATGAACATGCTGCGTTCGGAGATCGATGTCGCCATCGCCTTCGGCGACGGCCGCTTCAAGCACGGCGACGCATTCTTGCTGTTTCGCGAGGAGGTCTTCCCGATCTGCAGCCCGCGCCTGTTGGTAGGGCGCGAGGCGCCACTGTCAGTGAGCGCGTTAGCGGACCTGCCACTGTTGCACCTGAAGCCTGAGGTACGCACCCGCTGGTTTGACTGGAACGCGCTGTTCCGTGCCCTGGGCATTGCCCAGCCGCCCGCGTCGGGGCTGCTGCGCTTCGACAATTACACTCTGCTGATCCAGGCTGCGATCGCCGGTCAGGGTGTGGCCATCGGTTGGCGCTACCTGGTGGACGAGTTGATCGAGCAAGGCCTGCTGACGCGGCTGATCGACGGCAGCGTCGCCTCGGAATTTGGCTATTACGTGGTCCAGCCAGCGCGCAAGCGGCGCGTACGGCTGGTGGATTCGTTCGTCGACTGGCTGCAACGGGAGCTGGGCGATGAAGCCCGGCAGGGGCAGCTGATCACGCAATCGGAAGGCATCGCAATATGAGTCAGGCTCCCGCTCCCCGCATCAAGGGCTATCACGCCCATGTCTACTTCACCGCCGAGACCCTTGAGCAGGCCCGCACCCTGTGCGAAGAAGCAGCGCGTCTGTTCCCGCTGAAGATGGGCCGCGTGCACGAGAAGCCGGTTGGCCCACACCCCGACTGGAGCTGTCAGCTGGCCTTCAAGCCGGAGCTTTTTGGCGAGGTGATCCCCTGGCTGGCACTGCACCGCAATGGCCTGGTGGTGCTGGTGCACCCCATCACCGGCAGCGACCTGCGCGACCATCGCGACTATCCCCTATGGATGGGCGCCGTGCGGCCGCTGGACCTGTCCGATTTGTCGGATGGGGCGGTGGAATACGATTTGTAGGCGAGAAAAACACCGTAGGAGCGAGCCTGCTCGCGAATGGCCTGTGCAAGCCTTTGCGAGCAAGCTCGCTCCTACGGTTCGGGATGACGTCAGGCGCGAGCGCCGCGGACGCCTTCAGCGAGGGTTTTGCAGAGGCTGAGCACGCCGTCGACGGCCTGCTCCGGGCTATCGGCCTTGGCGATCTGGTCCACCAGCGCCGAACCCACCACCACGCCATCGGCCAGACGCGCGACGCTGGCCGCGTGTTCGGCGGTGCGGATGCCGAAGCCGATGCACACTGGCAGCTGGGTGTGGCGGCGCAGGCGGGTGACGGCTTCCTGGACGTGCTCCAGGGTCGCCGAGCCTGCGCCGGTCACACCGGCCACCGAAACGTAGTAGACGAAGCCAGAGCTGCCCGCGAGCACGGTGGGCAGGCGGTTATCGTCAGTGGTCGGGGTGGTCAGGCGGATGAAGTCGATGCCGGCGGCCTGGGCCGGTTGGCAAAGGTCTTCGTTGTGCTCCGGCGGCAGGTCGACCACGATCAGACCGTCCACGCCGGCTTCCTTGGCGTCACTGATGAAGCGCCCCACGCCGTAGTAGTGGATTGGGTTGAAGTAGCCCATCAGCACCAGCGGAGTGTCCTGGTTGCCTTCGCGGAATTCGCGGACCATCTGCAGCGTCTTGGCCAGGTTCTGCTTGCCGGCCAGGGCGCGGATGTTGGCCAACTGGATCGACGGGCCGTCAGCCATCGGGTCGGTGAAGGGCATGCCCAGTTCGATGACGTCGGCGCCAGCGCCCGGCAGGCCCTTGAGGATGGCCAGGGAGGCGTCGTAGCTCGGGTCGCCGGCGGTGACGAAGGTCACCAGCGCCGCGCGGTTCTGCTCTTTCAGCTGGGCAAAGCGAGTCTGCAGGCGGCTCATGCCTTGTGCTCCTGTTGCATGTGGTGCATTACGGTCTGCATGTCCTTGTCACCGCGGCCGGAGAGGTTGACCACCATGATGTGGTCCTTTGGCAGGTTCGGCGCGCGCTTGAACACTTCGGCCAGGGCGTGGGAGCTTTCCAGCGCCGGGATGATGCCTTCCAGGCGGCAGCACAGGTGGAAGGCTTCGAGTGCTTCGTGGTCGGTGATCGAGGTGTATTCGACGCGGCCGATATCGTGCAACCAGGCGTGTTCCGGGCCGATGCCTGGGTAGTCGAGGCCGGCCGAAATCGAGTGGGCGTCGATGATCTGGCCGTCTTCGTCCTGCAGCAGGAATGTGCGGTTACCGTGCAGTACGCCGGGTACACCGCCATTCAGGCTGGCTGCGTGCTTGCCGGTTTCGATGCCGTGGCCGGCCGCTTCGACGCCGATGATCTTCACGCTCTGGTCATCGAGGAAGGGGTGGAACAGGCCCATGGCGTTGGAGCCACCGCCGATGCAAGCGACCAGCGAGTCGGGCAGGCGGCCTTCTTTCTCGGCGAGTTGCTCGCGGGTTTCCTTGCCGATCACGGCCTGGAAGTCGCGGACCATGGCCGGATAGGGGTGCGGACCGGCAACGGTGCCAATCAGGTAGAACGTGGTGTCGACGTTGGTCACCCAGTCACGCAGGGCTTCGTTCATCGCGTCCTTCAGGGTACCGGTGCCGGCGGTGACCGGAATCACTTCGGCACCGAGCAGCTTCATGCGGAAGACGTTGGCCTGCTGGCGGTCAATGTCGGTGGTGCCCATGTAGATCACGCATTGCAGGCCGAAGCGGGCAGCCACGGTGGCGGTGGCCACGCCGTGCATGCCGGCACCGGTCTCGGCGATGATGCGCTTCTTGCCCATGCGCCGGGCCAGGAGGATCTGGCCGATGCAGTTGTTGATCTTGTGCGCGCCGGTGTGGTTCAGCTCTTCGCGCTTGAGGTAGATCTTCGCGCCGCCGCAGTGCTCGGTCAGGCGTTCGGCGAAGTACAGCGGGCTCGGGCGGCCGACGTAATCGCGCTGGAAGTAGGCCAGCTCTTTCTGGAATTCCGGGTCAATCTTGGCCTTTTCGTACTCGCGGGCCAGGTCGTGGATCAGCGGCATCAGGGTTTCGGCGACGTACTGTCCGCCGAAGGCGCCGAACAGGCCCTTGTTGTCCGGGCCGGTGCGCAATGAAGTCATGGTGTGCTCCTGCTCTTGCTCCCCTCTCCCGCCGAGAGGGGCCGGGGGGGAGGCGGAAGTGGGTGATGGGGCCATTCTACCCCTGGCAGGGCGCCGGAAAAGCGATTAGATTGCCTGGACCTGTCAATAAAACTCACGGATTAGCATGAGCCGAGACCTGCCTCCGCTGAATGCCCTGCGCGCCTTCGAGGCCGCCGCACGCCTGCAGAGCATCAGCCGCGCTGCGGATGAACTACATGTGACCCATGGCGCCGTAAGCCGCCAGGTGCGCCTGCTGGAAGAACAGCTCGGCGTGGCGCTGTTCAGCAAGGAAGGGCGTGGCGTAAAACTCACGGATGCCGGCCAGCGTCTGCGGGATGCTTCGGGCGAAGCCTTCGACCGCCTGCGCGATGTGTGCGCCGACCTGCAGCGGCGCAGCGAGGATGCCCCTTTCGTGCTCGGTTGCCCCGGCAGCTTGTTGGCGCGCTGGTTCATCCCGCGCCTGGATCGCCTCAACCGCGAGCTGCCGGAACTGCGCCTGCAGCTTTCGGCCAGCGAAGGCGAGCTGGACCCGCGCCGTCCTGGCGTCGATGCCACCCTCTGCTTCGCCGAACCACCCTGGCCAGCGGACATGCGGGTGTTCGAGCTGGCGATCGAGCGCATCGGCCCGGTCCTCAGCCCGCGCTATGCCCGCCACGATGCGCTAGCCAACGCCCAGGCGGCAGCATTGCTGGATGACGCCCTGCTGCACACGGTGTCGCGGCCCCAGGCTTGGCCGCAATGGGCGCGAGCCCAGGGCCTGATGGCAGAGCAGCTTCGTCTGGGGCAAGGTTTCGAGCATCTCTATTACCTGCTTGAGGCCGCGGTCGCAGGCCTCGGGGTGGCCATTGCGCCGCAGCAATTGGTTGCCGACGAACTGGCCTCGGGACGCTTGGTGGCACCCTGGGGCTTCGTCGAGACGCCGGCTCGCCTGGCGCTCTGGGTGCCGGCACGCCAGCTCGATCGTCGCGCCGAACGACTTGCCCAGTGGTTGCGCAATGAGTTGGCAGGCCGATAGCCGCATTCTTGTCTAGCCTTGGTGAGGACACCTACCAGGCCGTTGAAAAACTACCTGCGTTGGCAATACTGCGCTCAACCGGCCCGGGACACGGCGTCTCAAAATGCTCATTTACAGCACGTGAACTGCGTTTTTCGGCCGTTTTTGGCTTGTCTTGCCTGCCTCGCCTACGCTTTTCAACGGTTTGTTACCCGCGCCTACCGAAGGAGATGCGCCATGTCTGATCACCACACGTACAAGAAGATCGAGATCATCGGGTCGTCGCGCAACAGCACCGATGAGGCGATCAACAATGCCTTGGCCGAGGCCTCCAAGTCGGTCCGCAACATGGAATGGTTCGAAGTGGTGGATACCCGCGGGCATATCGAGAACGGTCGCGTTGGCCACTATCAGGTCACGCTGAAGATCGGTTTCAAGGTCAGCGATAGCTAGCAGCCGCTCCAAGGCACGTGCAGCCTACGGGCTGATTGGTCAGCCGTAGCCCGGACCTCAATCTGGGGAGCCGCACCCTTCCCGCGCTGAAGTCTGGGCTACGTGTCTCTGGCAGGCCAATCCTTGCCAGGCGGTTTCCTGGTTTTCGAAACCTGCCGTCTAGCCGGCACGATCGGCATTCCCTAGAGTAAGACCCAGCAATTCACTCGGATATGCGTGTGCGCCTGTCCCCTGAAACGGGTCTTACTGACATGACTGCCCTTTCCAAACTGCCCCTTTCCGTCCTTGACTTGGCACCGATCCGCGACCACGGCGGTGCTACGCAGGCGCTGCACAACTCCCTGGCGTTGGCGCAGCACGTCGAAAGGCTGGGTTTCTCGCGTTTCTGGGTCGCCGAGCACCACAACATGGACGGCATCGCCAGCTCGGCCACTGCCGTATTGCTCGGCTACCTGGCCAGCGGAACCTCGACCCTGCGCCTGGGCTCCGGCGGGATCATGCTGCCCAACCATGCGCCGCTGGTGATCGCCGAACAGTTCGGCACCCTCGCCAGCCTCTATCCGGGGCGTATCGAACTGGGTCTGGGCCGCGCGCCCGGTGCCGACCACCTCACCGCCCGCGCCTTGCGTCGTGATCGCTTGGGTGATGCGGATGATTTCCCGCAGGACGTCGAGGAACTGGAAATGCTGCTCGGCCCGCGCCAGCCTGGGCAGAAGGTCATCGCCATGCCGGGCACGGATACCCGTGTGCCGATCTGGCTGCTCGGCTCGAGCCTGTTCAGCGCCCAGCTCGCCGGGCAAAAAGGCCTGCCCTATGCCTTCGCCTCGCACTTCGCACCGCGCTACATGTACGAGGCGATTCGCGTCTACCGCAATCATTTCCGTCCCTCGGCGGTGCTCGACAAGCCCTACGTAATGCTCGGCGTCCCGCTGGTGGCGGCGCCGACCGACGAAGAGGCGGAATTCCTCGCCACCACTGTCTATCAGCGGGTGCTGGCGCTGATCCGTGGCGAAAGCCTGGTGTTGCGTCCTCCGGTGGAGAGCATGGCAGGGCGCTGGCTACCCCATGAGAAAGAGGCGGTGGGCAGTTTCCTGGCGTTGGCCATGGTGGGTGGGCCGGAGAAGATCCGGGCACGACTGCAGGTATTGCTCGACCAGACCGACGCCGACGAGCTGATCTTCACCTGCGATCTCTACCAGCACGAGCATCGTCTGCGCGCGTTCGACATCCTCGCGGGTTTGCGCGGCTGACCTCAGAAGGGTCCGCAGCGTGGCATTCGTTCGTTGCGGGCCAGGACCTGGCGGTTTTCGCCGTACAGCCAGGCCATTGGCTGGTTGGCAGCGTTGCGGGCCTCCAGGCGGTAGCGCTGGCCAGCACTGAAGCCGTCGTAACGGAATTCCAGGTAGCAGGTGATCTGGAAAGGCTCGGAGGCGGAAAGCATTCCGCCCCCGCCGCCGACCTCGAACTGGTAGCGGACTTCCAACTCGTGCTTGCCTGGCAGGACCTGGAAGTAGCGGCCGTCATTCCAGCGTTTGCCATCCAGGCGGTGGGCCATCAGCGTGTCGCCGGGTTCGGGGGTCACTTCTACCCAAGCCATTCGCGGGTCAGGCTCGGGCAACTGGCTGGCGCAGGCGGTCAGGCTGGCCAGCAGCATGAGGGCCAACAGCGTGCGCATGGCGGAGTCCTCCAAGGATCGATGCTCTCAGCATAAACCCATGGCGGAGGTTTCAGACATCGCCGCAGCGGCTTTCCCGAGCCCGCGCAACCTCGTTGTGTTGCTCATCGTAGAGCCTGGCCCAGGGGCGGAAGCCGATGGCGCCTGCTTCCAATTGATAGCGCTCGCCCGCGGCGAAGTCCCCGTAGGACAGCTTCAGCAGACAGGTGCGGAGATAGCCCTGGTGATCCGGACCGATGTCCTGGCCCCCGACGGGGAACTTGAGACGGACCTCCAATTCGTGTCGCCCTGGCATGACCTGAAAGTAACGGTCGTCTTCCAGCGGTTTTTCGTCCACGCGGTTGGCCTTCAGCGTCTGGTCATCCTGATACGCGAGTGCAACCCAGGCCTGGTTTGGATCGGGGCTCGGCATGATCAGCGAGCAGGCGCCCAGGTTCAGCAGAGACAGGCAGATGAGTAGGCGGCGCATGGTGGACTCCGGTAATGGCGGGTTATTGGGCTTATGCGCTAGTGTCTCGGCATGCTGCCCTCTCTTCTTATCGTCCTTCTCGACCGCATACGCCGTCCCTGGGTTCCCTTGCTGGCGTCCTGGCTGCTGAGCGGCTGTTCGAGCCTCGACTACTATGGCCACCTGGCCCGGGGGCAACTCGAACTGTTGCGCGCGCGCCAGCCGGTGAACGAACTGCTTGCCGATCCGGCCCAGGATCCCACACTCCAGCGTCGCCTGGCTCTGGCGCAGGTGGCGCGGAGCTTCGCCAGTGCGCAACTGGCCCTGCCAGACAATGGCAGTTACCGCGTATACGCGGATATCCACAGACCTTATGTGGTCTGGAACCTGTTCGCCACACCGGAGTTCTCCCTGGAGCCGCAAAGCCACTGCTTCCCGATCGCCGGGTGCGTGGCGTATCGCGGCTTCTACGAGCTGGGGCGAGCACGGGGCGCCGCTGCGCTGCTCAAGCAGGAGGGGCTGGATACCTGGGTCGGTGGTGTCGAGGCGTATTCCACGCTCGGCTGGTTCGACGATCCGATCCTCAGCAGCATGCTGCGCTGGGATGACGATCGCCTGGCCGCGCTGATCTTCCATGAGTTGGCCCACCAGCGCCTTTATGTGCCGGACGACACCGCGTTCAACGAATCCTTCGCCAGCTTCGTGGAACGCGAGGGCCTGCGCCAGTGGCGTGCCAGCCGCGGCTTGCCGCCCAAGGATGACCTGCGGTGGCAACGTGGCGAAGCTTTCACCGAGTTGGTAATGGCTTCCCGTGTGCGGCTGGAACAGCTCTATGCCCGCGAGCTGCCCGTCGAGGCCATGCGCCAGGCCAAACAGGCCGAATTCGAACGTCTGCGCCGCGACTATCGCGCCCTGCGCAATGCTGAGTGGGGCGGTGTCGGCCCTTACGACAGCTGGGTCGAGGGCCCGATGAACAACGCCAAGCTGCTGCCATTCGGACTTTATGACCAGTGGGTGCCGGCCTTTACGGTGCTGTTCCGCGAAGTGGAAGGCGACTGGTCCGCGTTCTACGAGCGGGCGGGGCTCCTGGGGCGGTTGTCGACCGCAGAACGTTCAAAGGCACTGGAAAGCCTGATAGCAAAACGCTAGAACTTGGAGACTTGGCCGTCAGTCGAATGGTCAGGTTCCCAAGGAAAAGGAGTCGGCAATGAAGAAAATCGGGATCGTCATATTGCTGGGTATGCTGGCCAGCACCGCCTGGGCCGCGCCCAAGCCATGCGAGGAGCTGAAGAAGGAAATCGAGGTGAAGATCCAGGCCGCTGGCGTCACCAGCTACACCTTGGAAATCGTGCCGAACGACGAGGTGAAGGACCAGAGCATGGTGGTCGGCTCGTGCGAGTTCGGCACCAAGAAGATCATTTACCAGCGCAACGGCGGCTGACCTTCACTTGGGTAAGGGCGGAAGGCACAGTTAGGTATCGCTACGCCCAGCGGAGCGCCTCCCCACCCATCCTGCGGGACTGTGAGCCTCGTGGGGGGGCGAATGAAATGGCGCTGTCCGCGTTTAGTGCTGCAAGTGGCTGCATTCCTTGAAGGAGCGGGGGGACGCCGATTTCTTGCTCGCGAACCGGACCTTTTCGCGAGCAAGCTCGCTCCTACAAGGATCTCAGCTCGGCTATCGATTGCTAGCAACAGCTAACGCAGACATGGCGAATGAAATCGTCCCCACTGGGCTGTCCCCTCAATCGAACGCCCTGCTCAGCTCATCCAGGCTGGCGAAGTAATAAGCCGGCTCCTCCCCCAGCAATTCCTCTCGGCTGCCGAAACCGTAGCCCACACCGGCCCCATGCAGGCCATTACGCCGGGCGCCGATCAGGTCGTGCTTGCGGTCGCCGATCATCAGGGTGTCGGCCGGGTCGAGCCCTTCCTCGTCCAGCAAGTGGCGGATCAGCTCCACCTTGTCGGTGCGGGTGCCATCCAGTTCGCTGCCGTAGATATGCGTAAAGTGCCGGTCGAAGCCGAAGTGCCGGGCGATCTCGCGGGCGAACACCGTCGGCTTGCTGGTGGCGATGAAGAGGGTTCGTCGCTGGTCGCGCAGCCGGCCAAGCAGGGTGTCGATGCCGTCGAAGACGCGGTTCTCGTATAGCCCGGTGACCTTGAAACGATCGCGGTAATGGTTCACCGCTTCCCAGGCGCGGGCCTCCTCCAGGTCGTAGGTCTGCATGAAGCATTGCAGCAGCGGCGGGCCGATGAAGTGCTCCAGCCGCGCCAGCTCTGGCTCATGGATATCCAGCTTGGCCAGGGCGTACTGCACCGAGCGGGTGATCCCCTCGCGCGGGTCGGTGAGGGTGCCGTCGAGGTCGAAGAGCAGGTTCTGGTAGTGCATGGTCATCATTCGCCCTGGGCGCCGTACCCCTCGGCGATATGCAAATCTTTCAGCTTCACGTAGTTCGCGGCGCTGTAGGTGAAGAAGGCCCTTTCCTTCTCGGTCAGCGCCCTAGCCTGCTTCACCGGGCTGCCGACGTACAGAAAGCCGCTTTCCAGGCGCTTGCCGGGCGGCACCAGGCTGCCGGCGCCGAGCACCACGTCGTCCTCTATCACCGCACCGTCCATCACGATACTACCCATGCCGATCAGCACTCGGCTGCCGACCTTGCAGCCATGCAGCAGCGCCTTGTGGCCGATAGTCACGTCGTCGCCGATTTCCAGCGGATAGCCGCCCGGGTTGAAGGCGCTGGCGTGGGTGATATGCAGCACGCTGCCGTCCTGCACGCTGGTGCGTGCGCCGATGCGGATGTGGTGCATGTCGCCACGGATGGTCACCAGCGGCCAGACCGAGCTGTCGTCGCCCAGCCATACGTCGCCGATGACCACGGCGGAGGCGTCGACGAAGACCCGCTCGCCAAGCTGCGGGGTCATGTCCTGATAAGTTCTGATGGCTTTCATAGCAATTCCTGAGGCTGCGTCCAGCGCCGATTGTAATTAAGATGGCCGTCATTCGCGCTGTGCACCTTTCCCGGCCAGCTCTCCTCGCTCTCTTCCGAATACAGGTGAATGCCGTGACCCTGAGCAATCCCCTCCTGCAAGACTTCGACCTGCCGCCCTACTCCAGCATCCGCCCGGAGCATGTGGAGCCGGCAGTCGACCAGATCCTCGCCGACAACCGGGCGGCCATCGCCGAGCTGCTGGAACGCCAGGACGGCACCCCGACCTGGCAGGGCCTGGTGCTGGCGCTGGACGAACTGGGCGAGCGCCTGGGCCGCGCCTGGAGCCCGGTCAGCCACCTCAATGCCGTGTGCAACAGTGCCGAGCTGCGCGCCGCCTACGAGGCCTGCCTGCCCAAACTGTCCGAATACTGGACCGAGCTGGGCCAGAATCGTGCGCTGTTCCAGGCCTATGAGGCCTTGTCCGATAGCCCGGACGCGGCAGGTTTCGAAGTGGCACAGAAGACTATCCTTGAGCACGCGCTGCGTGACTTCCGCCTGTCCGGTATCGACCTGCCGGCGGACAAGCAACAGCGCTATGGCGAAATCCAGATGAAGCTCTCCGAGCTGGGCAGCCGTTTTTCCAACCAGTTGCTCGACGCCACCCAGGCCTGGACCAAGCACCTCACCGACGAAGCCGCCCTGGCTGGCCTCACCGATTCGGCCAAGGCGCAGATGAAGCAGGCTGCCGAGGCCAAGGGACTGGACGGTTGGCTGATCACCCTGGAATTCCCCAGCTACTACGCGGTCATGACCTACGCCGACGACCGGGCCCTGCGCGAGGAGGTCTACACCGCCTACAGCACCCGCGCCTCCGACCAGGGCCCCAATGCCGGGCAGAACGATAACGGCCCGGTGATGGCCGAGATCCTCGACCTGCGCCAGAAATTGGCCCACCTGCTGGGCTTCGCCCACTTCGCCGAACTTAGCCTGGCCACCAAGATGGCCGAGTCCACCGAACAGGTGCTGGGCTTCCTCCGCGACCTGGCCAAGCGCAGCAAGCCCTTCGCCGCCAAGGATCTGGAAGAACTCAAGGCCTTCGCCGCCGAGCGTGGCGTCGCCGACCTGCAGAGCTGGGACGTCGGCTACTTCAGCGAGAAGCTGCGTGAGCAGCGTTACAGCATTTCCCAGGAAACCCTGCGCGCCTACTTCCCCATCGACAAGGTCCTGGGCGGGTTGTTTGCCATCGTGCAGAAGCTCTACGGCATCGAAATCAAGGAGCTTTCCGGCTTCGACACGTGGCACCCGGATGTGCGCCTGTTCGAGATCAGCGAGAACGGCCAGCACGTCGGCCGCTTCTTCTTCGACCTCTACGCCCGCGCCAACAAGCGCGGCGGTGCCTGGATGGATGGCGCCCGCGACAAGCGCCGCAACGCAGCAGGCAATCTGGTCAGCCCGGTGGCCAACCTCGTCTGCAACTTCACGCCGGCGGTCGGCGACAAGCCGGCACTGTTGACCCACGACGAAGTCACCACCCTCTTCCACGAGTTCGGTCACGGCCTGCACCACCTGCTGACCCGCGTCGAGCATGCCGGCGCGTCCGGCATCAATGGCGTGGCCTGGGATGCGGTGGAGCTGCCCAGCCAGTTCATGGAGAACTGGTGCTGGGAGCCTGAGGGCCTGGCGCTGATCTCCGGCCACTACCAGAGCGGCGAACCCCTGCCCCAGGATCTGCTGGACAAGATGCTGGCGGCGAAGAACTTCCAGTCGGGCCTGATGATGGTGCGCCAGCTGGAGTTCTCCCTGTTCGACTTCGAACTGCATGCCACCCACGGCGACGGCCGCAGCGTGCTCGACGTGCTGGAAGCGATCCGCACCGAGGTGTCGGTCATGCGTCCGCCGGCCTTCAATCGCTTCGCCAACAGCTTCGCGCATATCTTCGCCGGCGGTTACGCCGCGGGTTACTACAGCTACAAGTGGGCCGAAGTGTTGTCCGCCGACGCCTTCTCCCGCTTCGAAGAGGACGGCGTGCTCAACCCGGCCACCGGTCGTGCCTTCCGCGAAGCCATCCTTGCCCGCGGCGGCTCCCAGGAGCCGATGGTGCTGTTCGTCGACTTCCGTGGCCGTGAGCCCTCGATCGATGCCTTGCTGCGCCATAGCGGCCTGGCGGAGGACGCAGCATGACCGTTACCAAGAAACGCTTCATCGCCGGGGCGGTATGCCCGGCATGCAGCGAAATGGACAAAATCCAGATGTGGGATGAAGACGGCGTGCCGCACCGCCAGTGCGTGGCCTGCGGCTATGCCGACACCCTCAACGCCCAGGGCCAGTCGGTGCCCAAGGAACTGGGAACGCGGGTCAACCAGGCCAAGCCGAAGGCAGCCGATCCCAAAGTGCAGGGCGTGCAGTTCTTCCCCAATCCGAAACTGAAGAAACCCAGCGAGTGACATGAAGCCAGGGAGGGCTCATGTGGCATCTGGTCTGTGGTGATGTGGCGGTAGCCGGTGTCAGCCGGGCCATTGGCGAGGAAGCGGCCCACGGCTTGCGGGTGCTGCGGGATGACTTGGCGGTGGGGCCGCTGGCGGATATTGACCAGCCGCCCTGCAGCGGTCGCGCGGCATTCTGGCTGGGCGTTTGGCCCGAGGCGGTGGCGTCCCGTCCGGACTTCGGTCCAGCGCTCAGTGCCGATGCCCTCTGGATTGCCGAGTTGGCCGGGCAACCCCATGCTGTCACCGTCTGGCACGCTGACAGTTGCTCCGAGCAGCTGCTGCTGTCCCGCGTCGCTGCCGCCCTGGTCCGTAGCGAAGTTCCCCTCTGGGAAGTCCCCTGCGGTACGGGCGACAGCCGCGTCAGCACCCAGCGAGCGGTGGGCATGATTGCGCCCGAGGCCCTTGAAACCTACTACCAGCCGTGCCTGGTCGAGTCCGGACGCAAGGCCCGGCTCGCCGACCAGTGGCACGCTGCAGTGACGGCCAGTGCCGATATCCGTCGCTGGCGCGACGGTGAGTTCGCGGGTGAGGACCATCAGGCGCTGGACGCCATGCTTCTGTCCGCCTGCACCCCCCAATGGCGGCCGTTGGCACGGGTCATGGCCGAGGTGATGGCCACTACCGATGGTTTCTTCGTCACTGATTACTTTGCCTTCTGGCGCGCTCGCGAGCTGGCCGCACGCGGTCTGGTGGAACTGGACGGCGCGCCGGGCGAGCAGGGCTATATCGCTCTCAATATCCGCAGCGCCTGAGGCGTCGCCTGTCATTGCCGTGAGAGCGAATTCAGTCGCGAATGAATTCGCTCTCATAGGTTCGTGGCCTGCCGTCCGGCTGAAACAGTCTTGGCGCAGGAAAGCGCTGCATATACTGTGTTTATATCCAGTATTTGTGGAGATCGTCCCATGGCTGCCCCTCTTGCGCCGCGTGGTCGCGGCACTGCCAGCAATCCGTTCAATCGCTACGCGCCGACCAGGTCGGAGGCGTTCGACGATGGCTGGTTCCAGGAGGTGCCGCCGAGCCGCGCCACCGAAGTGCGGCTGGAGACGGCCAAGAGCATCATCACCCGTAACCAGTCGCCGGACCTGCCATTCGACTGTTCGGTGAACCCCTACCGTGGCTGCGAGCATGGCTGCATCTACTGCTACGCGAGGCCGAGCCATGCCTATTGGGACATGTCACCCGGGCTGGATTTCGAGACGCGACTGATCGCCAAGAGTAACGCGACCGCCCTGCTGGAGCAGCAACTGTCCAAGCCGGGATACGTCTGCGCGCCCATCAACCTGGGTTCCAACACTGACCCCTACCAGCCGATCGAGCGCGAACACCGGCTGACCCGGCAAACCCTCGAGGTGCTGCTGCGCTACAGGCATCCGGTGACCATCGTCACCAAGGGCTCGCTGGTACTGCGTGACCTCGACCTGCTCGTGCAACTGGCCGAGCAGAACCTGGTGGCGGTGATGATCAGCCTTACCACGCTGGACGACGAGCTCAAGCGTACCCTGGAGCCGCGAGCGGCTGCGCCGTCCGCACGCCTGCGCGCCATCCGCGTGCTGCGCGAGAACCGCGTGCCGGTGGGCGTGCTCTGTTCGCCAATGATCCCGATGATCAACGACATGGAGCTGGAGACCCTGCTGGAGGCGGCGCGCGATGCCGGTGCGCGGAACGCGTCCTACATGCTGCTGCGCCTGCCGCGTGAAGTCGGGCCGCTGTTCGAGGAGTGGCTGCAGGCGCATTACCCGCGGCGCGCTGCGCACGTCATGAGCATCATTCGCCAGTGCCGGGGCGGGGAGATCTACGACAGCCGTTTCGGCCACCGCTTCAAGGGGGAAGGCCCGTTCGCCGAGCTGCTGGCACAGCGCTTTGCCGTGGCGATCCGCAAGCTTGGTCTGAACCGTCGGGGCGGTTATGAGCTGGACTGCTCGCGCTTCTGCCCGCCTGGAGGTCAGATGTCGTTGCTTTGAAGTGTGACTTGTCGGCCTGTAACGATAGTCCTGTAGGAACTCCTACATAATCGCTCAGTGGGATAATGAGCGGCAGAGGCACGAATTCTTACGACGACCGAGGTTGACAGCATGAGCAACGAGTACGACCACCAGTCTGAGGCGGCTGAAAGCGCGGAATTGGCGCTGCGAAACATCGTCGAGGGCTTTCAGCGCTTTCGTGATGAGGTATTTCCGCAGCAGGAGGCGCTGTTCAAGAAGCTTGCCCACGAGCAGAAACCCCGCGCCATGTTCATCACCTGCGCCGACTCGCGCATCGTCCCGGAGCTGATTACACAGAGCTCGCCGGGCGATCTGTTCGTCACTCGCAACGTCGGCAATGTGGTGCCGCCCTACGGCCAAATGAACGGAGGCGTGTCCACCGCCATCGAATTCGCGGTGATGGCCCTTGGCGTGCATCACATCATCATCTGCGGCCATTCCGATTGCGGCGCGATGAAAGCGGTGCTCGACCCGCAGACCCTGGAGCGCATGCCGACGGTAAAGGCCTGGCTGCGCCACGCTGAGGTCGCCAAGATCGTCGTGCAGGAGAACTGCGGCTGTGCTAACCACGAAACCCTCGATGTGCTGACGGAGGAGAACGTCGTCGCCCAGCTCGACCACCTGCGCACCCATCCCTCGGTGGCGGCGCGCCTGGCCAGCGGCCAGTTGTTCATCCATGGCTGGGTTTATGACATCGAGACCTGTGGCATCAAGGCCTATGACGCCGAGCAGGGCCGCTTCCGCCCCATAGGTGAGGGCCCGCTGCCCATGGCGACACCGCGAGCGCGCTATTTGCCGGAGTAGGTGATTCGCAGGGCGCGCGTTGCGGCCCATTGTGAATGAATTCGCTCTGTCTGCGCTAAGTGTTGCAAGTGGCTGCATTCCTTGTAGGAGCGAGCTTGCTCGCGAACCGGACCCTTTCGCGAGCAAGCTCGGTCCAACAATGCTCTCAGCTCGGCCCTTGACTGCTAGCAACAGCTAATGCAGACAGAGCCAATCAATTCGCACCCACCGGAGCGCGGCGATTGTATGTGGCTGGACATCAGTCCGCGGTGCACATGACGCACGCTGCGCGGGCTGCTGTTCAGGCAGAGGCGTGCTCCCGCTGGTTCAGCTGCAGCTCCACACCGAGTTGCTGCGACATGCAGGGCCAGCGTTTCCAGGCGGCTTCCACCTTGGGATCGTTGAGTCGCTGGCGGTAGGCCTGGGCTGAGGGGCGGGCAAACACCTCCTCGTCGGCCAGGCCATCGACCGCCTGGTGTACCACCTCGTCCAGTTCATTGGCGAAGGGCTCTCCGATCAGGTGGTGCGCGATCAGGTTCGCCACCGTGGTGTCGAGTGGAATCAGGGGCTGGCCGAAGTGGGTGATGTAGCGGTCGTTCACTTCCTCCACCAGGCGATGGGCCAGGTAAGCCTCGTCCAGCAAACCTTCGAGGCCATTGTGGCCGGTCATCAGTGACGGCGGTTGCAGGAAGAACTGCTCGGCTACCTGGAGCACTGGCTTGATTTGCTGTTCGATCCCTGCCTCGAGGGCGACATTGGCGGCGGCATCCAGCACGTCCGGTACTTGTTCGACATAGGCGGCGATGAATCTGGCCAGGACGCCCTCAGCGTCTTCACTGGGCAGGCGAATGGCGGGATGCAGGCTGGCGACCTGGGCGCCGAGGATTTGGGCGAGTTGGGCGGAGGCGGCTTCGTGCTGGAGGGCGCGCTGGATCAGTTCGCGCAGTGCTGCGGTGTTCATGACTGCTCCTGGATAGGACATGGGGTGAGTGGAGGTGAAGAAAAGACCTTAGCTCGCCATTTCAAACCGCTAAGACCGGATTGTCATAATTCCTTAACGGTTATTCGTCCCTGTTATAACTGCACTTTGCCATCTAGATCAGGCGCTTGCCAGCCGTGGGCTTTAGGACAGGGCCTGCGGCGATTCAGACAATTTTCAGCTCGCGTTGCGCGCCCGAAGTCCCTGTCTATACTCCGACTCGAAAGGCAGTACCTGATGGAACCCGACTGTGCACCTGCGTGCCGAGGCCGGCGGTCCGAGTTGGTATATGGACAGCCGTCCCCAAGCCGTTGGCCCAGCCGGCGGGATAACAAGAACGAGAAGGGGAACCCGCAATGATGCGACATCCACGAGTCTGGATGGGACTCCTGCTGTGGTCGATTCTCAGCCAGGCTGAGGCTGCCTGGACCGTCAACATGACGCCCGGGGCCACCGAGGTCAGCCGTACCGTTTTCGATTTGCACATGACCATCTTCTGGATCTGCGTCGTCATTGGCGTCGTGGTCTTCGGTGCCATGTTCTGGTCGATGATCATCCACCGCCGCTCCACCGGCCAACAGCCCGCGCACTTCCATGAGAGCACCACGGTCGAGATTCTCTGGACCGTCGTGCCCTTCATCATCCTGGTGCTGATGGCCGTACCGGCGACCAAGACCCTGATCGACATCTACGACTCCGCCGAGTCGGAGCTGGACGTCCAGGTGACCGGTTACCAATGGAAGTGGCACTACAAGTACCTGGGCCAGGATGTGGAGTTCTTCAGCAACCTGGCCACGCCCGGCGAGCAGATCCACAACCACGCCGAGAAGGACGAGCACTACCTGTTGGAGGTCGACCAACCGTTGGTGGTGCCGGTCGGAACCAAGGTGCGCTTCCTGATCACCGCCGCTGACGTCATCCACTCCTGGTGGGTACCGGCGCTGGCGGTGAAGAAGGACGCCATTCCCGGCTTCGTCAACGAGTCCTGGACGCGCATCGAGAAGCCCGGCATCTATCGCGGGCAGTGCACCGAGCTGTGCGGCAAGGACCATGGCTTCATGCCGATCGTGGTCGAGGCCAAGTCCAAGGAAGACTTCACCAAGTGGATGGCCGCGCGCAAGGAAGAGACCGCCAAGCTCAAGGAGCTGACCGACAAGGAGTGGACGCTGCAGGAGCTGGTGGAGCGTGGCGACAAGGTCTACCACACCACCTGCGCAGCCTGTCACCAGCCTGAAGGCCAGGGCATGCCGCCGATGTTCCCGGCGCTCAAGGGCTCGAAGATCGCCACCGGACCCAAGGCCGATCACCTCAACATCGTCTTCCACGGCAAGCCGGGCACTTCCATGGCCGCTTTCGGCAAACAACTCTCGGAAGTGGACATCGCGGCCGTCATCACCTACGAGCGCAACGCCTGGGGTAACAACACCGGCGACATGGTGACGCCCAAGGAAGTACTGGCCCTGAAACAGGCCGAAAGCCAATGAAAAAGACACCGGCCTATATGGAGACTGACATGAGTGCAGTGATCGACCACGATCATGCCGGGCATGATCACCACCACGGTCCGGCCAAGGGCCTGATGCGATGGGTGCTGACTACCAACCACAAGGACATCGGAACGCTCTATCTCTGGTTCAGCTTCGCCATGTTCCTGCTGGGCGGGTCCATGGCGATGGTGATCCGCGCCGAGCTGTTCCAGCCCGGCCTGCAGATCGTGCAGCCAGAGCTCTTCAACCAGATGACCACCATGCACGGCCTGATCATGGTCTTCGGTGCGGTCATGCCGGCTTTCGTCGGCCTGGCCAACTGGATGATCCCGCTGATGATCGGCGCGCCGGACATGGCCTTGCCGAGGATGAACAACTTCAGCTTCTGGCTGCTGCCGGCGGCCTTCGGCCTGCTGGTGAGCACCTTGTTCAGCGCCAGCGGCGCGCCCAACTTCGGCTGGACCTTCTACGCACCGCTGTCCACCACCTACGCGCCGGAGAGCGTCACCTTTTTCATCTTCGCGGTCCACCTGATGGGCATCAGTTCGATCATGGGAGCGATCAACGTGATCGCCACCATTCTCAACCTGCGTGCCCCCGGCATGACGTTGATGAAGATGCCGCTGTTCGTCTGGACCTGGCTGATCACCGCCTTCCTGCTGATCGCGGTGATGCCGGTACTGGCTGGCTGCGTAACCATGATGCTGATGGACATCCACTTCGGCACCAGCTTCTTCAGCGCGGCTGGCGGTGGTGACCCGGTGCTGTTCCAGCACGTGTTCTGGTTCTTCGGCCACCCCGAGGTGTACATCATGATCCTGCCCGCCTTCGGCGCGGTCAGTGCAATCATTCCTGCCTTCGCGCGTAAGCCGCTGTTCGGCTACACCTCGATGGTCTACGCCACCGCGTCGATCGCCTTCCTCTCGTTCATCGTCTGGGCGCACCACATGTTCACCGTCGGTATCCCGCTGACCGGCGAACTGTTTTTCATGTATGCCACCATGCTGATCGCAGTGCCCACCGGGGTGAAGGTGTTCAACTGGGTGAGCACCATGTGGGAAGGCTCGATGACCTTCGAGACGCCGATGCTGTTCGCCGTGGCCTTCGTCATCCTGTTCACCATTGGCGGCTTCTCCGGATTGATGTTGGCCATCGCCCCGGCGGACTTCCAGTACCACGACACCTACTTCGTGGTGGCGCACTTCCACTATGTGCTAGTGCCGGGGGCGATTTTCGGGATCTTCGCCTCGGCCTACTACTGGCTGCCGAAGTGGACCGGCCACATGTACGACGAGACCCTCGGCAAGCTGCACTTCTGGATGAGCTTCATCGGCATGAACATGGCGTTCTTCCCCATGCACTTCGTGGGGTTGGCGGGCATGCCACGACGGATTCCGGACTACAACCTGCAGTTCGCCGACTTCAACATGATCTCGTCGATCGGCGCCTTCACCTTCGGAGCCACCCAGTTCCTCTTCTTGTTCATCGTCATCAAATGCATTCGCGGCGGCGCCAAGGCCCCGGCCAAGCCTTGGGACGGGGCCGAGGGGCTGGAGTGGACGGTGCCTTCTCCGGCGCCCTACCACACCTTTGCCACCCCGCCGGAAGTGAAGTGAGATGAGCCAGGAACTGGGCAACCGTCGCCTCATCGTTCGCCTGCTGGTGCTGGTGGTGGCGATGTTCGGCTTCGGATTTGCCCTGGTGCCGATCTACGACGTGATGTGCCAGGCGTTCGGCATCAATGGCAAGACCACCGCCTCGGCCTACGAAGGTGCACAGACCCGGGACGAGCAGCGCCAGGTGCGCGTGCAGTTCCTCGCTACCAACGCGGCGGGGATGTCCTGGGAGTTTCGTCCCACGGCCGATGACCTGGTGGTGCACCCGGGGGCGAGCAACGAGATGCTGTTCGTTGCCTTCAACCCGACCGACAAACCGATGACTGCCCAGGCCATCCCCAGCGTGGCACCGTCCAAGGCGGCGGCTTTTTTCCACAAGACCGAATGCTTTTGCTTCACCCAGCAGGTCCTGCAGCCCGGCGAGCGCATCGAGATGCCGGTACGCTTCATCGTCGACCGCGACCTGCCGGCCGATGTGCATCACCTGACACTCGCTTACACGCTGTTCGATATCACCGCCCGCAAGCCTCCAGTCGCCAGGAACGACGGCTGACGGGCCGATAAGGAGAACAACAACAATGGCAAGTCACGAGCACTATTACGTACCGGCCCAGAGCAAATGGCCGATCATCGCCTCCCTCGGCCTGCTGATCACGGTCTATGGGGTCGGCACCTGGTTCAACGACATGAAGGCCGGTCGCGCCGACTCCAACGGGCCGATCATCTTCTTCGTCGGCGGGCTATTCCTCGCCTACATGCTGTTCGGCTGGTTCGGCACCGTGATTCGCGAAAGCCGCTCGGGCCTCTATAGCGCCCAGATGGACCGCTCCTTTCGCTGGGGCATGAGCTGGTTCATCTTCTCCGAGGTGATGTTCTTCGCCGCCTTCTTCGGCGCCCTGTTCTATGTCCGCAACTTTGCCGGTCCCTGGCTGGGTGGCGAGGGCGACAAGGGCATCGCCAACATGCTCTGGCCAGCCTTCGAGTTCGCCTGGCCGGCGCTGAGCAACCCGGATGCCAAGCTGTTCCCGCCGCCCAAGGAAGTGATTGACCCCTGGCACCTGCCGCTGATCAACACCATCCTCCTGGTGAGTTCAAGCTTCACCGTTACCTTCGCCCACCACGCGCTGAAGAAGAACAAGCGTGGCCCGCTGAAGGCCTGGCTGGCGCTGACAATCCTGCTCGGCGTGACCTTCATTGGCTTCCAGGCGGAAGAATACGTCCATGCCTATCAGGAGCTGGGCCTGACCCTGGGCTCGGGCATCTACGGTGCCACCTTCTTCATGCTTACCGGTTTCCACGGCGCCCATGTGACCCTGGGCGCCATCATCCTGACGGTGATGTTGGTGCGCATCCTGCGCGGGCATTTCGATGGTGATCACCACTTCGGCTTCGAGGCGGCGGCCTGGTATTGGCACTTCGTCGACGTAGTGTGGATCGGGCTGTTTACCTTCGTGTACGTGCTCTGAGCACGGGACGCCCAAAGCAGCCGGCTGGAAGCGGGGGCTTGCAGCCGGGGTTCACCAGGTAACGTGGGAGGCCAGCTGGCCCGTGTAGAGACCCCAGGCGATGAGCGCCACGGTCAGCGCGGTCAGGGTCACCCGAACAGTGAGCGCATTGACCACGCGGGAGCCGCGGCCCTCGTCCTTGACCAGGAAGAACAGGCCGCTGAACAGGCTGACCACTGTGGTCAGAAGCAACAGGACGATCGCAGCTTTGAGCATGCGTGACTCCGGGGGAAGGGGGATGTTGTGCAGTATAGCCAGCCCTGTTCTGCGTCGCGGACGGCAGCGATGAGCGCCTTTCGCCCGGGCCTGGTGCCGACCCTCGTGGTGTTGGCACTCCTGCCTGTGCTGGTGGGGCTGGGCTTCTGGCAGCTGGCGCGCGGCGAGGAGAAACGCCAGTTGCTCGCTGCCGCCGAAGCCAAGCAGCTGGCAGTGCCGGTCAGCGTCGAAACCCTGCGTGAGCATCCCGAACCTGCTTTCCTGCGCGTGCAGCTCCGCGGCCATTTCGATGCCCGGCATAGCGTCCTGCTCGATAGCCGTATCCGCGACGGCAAGGCTGGTGTCGAGCTGCTGCAACCTTTCCTGGACGGTGCCAGCGGCCTCTGGCTGCTGGTCAATCGTGGCTGGCTGCCCTGGCCAGATCGGCGCGAGGCGCCGGCCTTCACCACTCCCGACGGCGAGCAGGTCCTGAGTGCCTGGACCTACGTACCGCCCGGCACCGGCTTCGAACTCAAACACACGGCGGATAACGCTTGGCCGCAGTTGGTCAATCAGGTCGACGCCGCGGCGCTCTGGCAACGCCTTGACCGCGAAGGCCTGTCCCTGGAGCTGCGTCTGGAGAGCGGCCCCGCCGCCTACCGGGTCGACTGGCCGGTGGTGGCCATGGGGCCGGAGAAGCACATCGGTTACGCCGTGCAGTGGTTCGCCCTGGCGATCGCCCTGCTCGGCCTTTTCATTTTTCTGGGATTGCGCAAAGCACGGGAGAACAACAATGACTCAGAGCCTCGTCATGCCTGATGCCGCACCGCCGCGCCGACGTGGGCGCCTGCAGCTGCTACTGATCCTGATGGTGGTCATCGGCCCGATGCTCCTCGCCTCGGCCATGTACCACTGGAGCTTCTGGGTGCCTGAGGGCCGCAGCTACCACGGCGCCTTGTTGGGTAACGGCCAGGGCCTGGCCGACCTGGGCGTACAGGGCACGCAGCAGGAAGCGATCTGGCAACTGCTGGTCACCGTACCGGCTGAGTGCGGCGAGGAATGCCAGCAGATGGTTTATGTGGCCAGGCAGATCCACATCGGCCTCGGCCGCGAAGCCGGACGTGCCAACCATGCCCTGGCCTCTGCCGCCTTGCCCGAGGGCTACGCGGCCAAGCTCGAGCGGGAATACCCGCAATTGCGTCGCTACGGCCTGGACCCCGATGCCTACGGCAAAGCCACCCAGGGCCTGGATGGCGTCCAGCTGTGGATCGTCGACCCGCACGGCAACCTGGTGCTGCGTTACGACGCCACCGCCAACGGCAAGCAGATCCTCAACGACCTGCGCCACCTGCTGAAGCTTTCCAACATAGGTTGAACGACCCCTTTCCTCGGAAAGGTGAGGAGCGGCTGCTGTGGACAAATACAAGAACCGGCCCGGATTCCACCTCGCCCTGATCGCCACCCTGCTGGCGTTGGTCGTCGTGCTGCTGGGCGCCTACACCCGCCTGACCCACGCCGGCCTCGGTTGCCCCGACTGGCCGGGCTGCTACGGTTTCATCGGCGTGCCGCAAAGCGAAGCGCAACTGGCCCACGCCGAGGCCACTTTCCCCCATGCCCCGGTCGAGGCGGAGAAAGGTTGGAACGAAATGGTCCATCGCTATTTCGCCGGCACCCTGGGCCTGCTGATCCTCGGCCTGGCGGTGCATGCGTTGCGCCAGCGCAGGTGTGATGGCCGGCCGCTGAAACTGCCGTTGCTGCTGCTCGGCGTGGTGATCGCCCAAGCTGCCTTTGGCATGTGGACGGTGACGCTCAAGCTCTGGCCGCAGGTGGTCACCGCTCACCTGCTCGGCGGCTTCACCACACTGGCGTTGCTGCTGCTGCTCAGCCTGCGCCTGTCCAATGCCTTCCCGGCCCGGCAGTTGCCCGCACGCCTGCGAGGCTGGGCGGCCGTTGCCCTGGTGCTGGTGATCGCACAGATCGCCCTCGGCGGCTGGGTCAGCTCCAACTACGCGGCCGTGGCCTGCGTCGACCTGCCCACCTGCCACGGCCAATGGTGGCCGTCGATGGATTTCGCCAACGGCTTCCACCTCACCCAGCACATCGGGCCCAATTACCTGGGCGGCCAGCTGGACAGCGATGCGCGCACCGCCATCCACATGACTCATCGCCTCGGCGCCCTGGTGGTGACCCTCGCCCTGCTGGGCTTGGCCTGGCAGCTCTACCGCGCGGGCCTGAACAGGCTGGCGGGATTGCTGCTGGCCACCCTGCTGCTGCAGGTCAGCCTGGGTGTCAGCAATGTGCTCTTCCACCTGCCGCTGCCGGTCGCTGTCGCACATAACGGTGGCGGTGCCCTGTTGCTGCTGGTGCTGGTTTCAGTGAACTACCGGGTACGCAGCCCCGTTCTTTTTGTAGGAGCGAGCTCTGCTCGCGAAAGAGGGAACACCGAGGCTTCGCGAGCAGAGCTCGCTCCTGCGGCGTTGACCTCACACGGCAAGTAATCGGATCGCTAAGGAGAAGACGCCATGGCCACTCTGCTCAGCCAAGGTCAAAGCCAGGCCCACGCCAGCTGGCGCGACTACCTGGAGCTGACCAAGCCCAAGGTGGTGGTGCTGATGTTGATCACCTCGCTGGTCGGCATGTTCCTCGCCACCCGCGCTGGTGTGCCCTGGACGGTGCTGTTGTTCGGCAACCTCGGCATCGGCCTGTGCGCCGGTGCGGCGGCGGCGGTCAACCATGTGGTGGACCGACGCATCGACTCGATCATGGCGCGCACGCTCAAGCGCCCGGTGGTGAACGGGCGCGTTTCACCGGCAGCAGCCCTGGCCTTCGCCTTCGTTCTCGCGGTGGCCGGGCAGGCCCTGCTGCTGACCTTCACCAACGAACTGACCGCCTGGCTTACCCTGGCGTCCTTGGTGGGCTACGCGGTGCTATACACTGGCTTTCTCAAGCGCGCCACGCCGCAGAACATCGTCATTGGCGGCCTCGCCGGCGCCGCGCCGCCGCTGCTTGGCTGGGTCGCGGTCACGGGCCATCTCTCGGCCGAGCCGCTGTTGCTGGTGCTGATCATCTTCGCCTGGACTCCGCCGCACTTCTGGGCACTGGCCATCCACCGCAAGGAGGAATACGCCAAGGCCGACATCCCCATGCTGCCGGTGACCCATGGCGAGCATTACACCAAGGTGCATATCCTCCTCTACACCCTGGTGATGTTCGCAGTCAGCCTGCTGCCCTACGCCATTCACATGAGCGGCCTGCTCTACCTGCTGTGCGCCGTCGGGCTGGGCGCGCGGTTCCTGCACTGGGCCTGGGTGCTGTACCGTGACGCCAAACCGCACGCGGCGATCAAGACCTTCAAGTACTCTATCGCCTACCTCTTCCTGCTGTTCATCGCCTTACTGGTGGACCACTACCTGTTGTTGACCTTATGACCCGTATCCAGAAAACAGTCTTCGTCCTCGTCGCCCTCGTTGCCGTGGTGCTCGGCCTTACCGTGCACAAGGTGCTGAACAACCAAGGCCAGGCGGACCCCACCAAGCTGCTCGATGCCGGTATCGTGCTGCTGCCGCAGAGCCGCAGCCTACCGGCGCTGAGCATGACCGACCAGAACGGCGCGACGGTGGCGGTAGACCAGTTCAAGGACAAGTGGAGCCTAGTGTTCTTCGGCTACACCTTCTGCCCGGACATCTGCCCCACCACCCTGGCGCAGATGCGTGAGCTGAAGGGGCTGCTGCCACTGGAGGCGCGGAACAACGTGCGCTTCATCTTCGTCAGCGTCGACCCGCACCGCGATACGCCGCAGCAGATCAAGCAGTACCTGGGCTATTTCGATCCGGAGTTCGTCGGTATCACCGCCGACGTGCCGACCCTGCAGAAGTTTGCCAACGCCGTGAGCATTCCCTTCATTCCGGCCGATACCAGCAAGGAGAACTACACCGTCGACCACAGCGGCAACCTGGTGGTGCTGGGGCCGGACGGCACCCAGCGCGGCTTCATCCGCGCGCCGTTGAACAACCAGAAGCTCAAGGAGCAGTTGCCGGGACTGGTGGCGCCGAAGGGTTGAAAGCCAGTGTGTCGTGCCGATGTCAGCACAATGAAGCCATGGATTTCGTCTTCTGGTTTCGAGTTACTTTGCGCCGAACTAAGCGGAGAAGAAGTATCGGGTAAGGTGAAAGAAGATTGGCGCAGCGAAGCACACCGAGTCCATTCGATCCAGCATCCCGCCGTGACCGCTGATCATGGTTCCCCAGTCCTTGGCGCTAAGGCTGCGTTTGATCGCTGACATGACCAGCCCGCCCAGGACTCCCATCACTACGATGACGATCGACATCAACAATGCCTGCAAAAAACTGAAGGGCGTCATCCAGAACATGCACCCGCCAATCAGTGCCGCGGAGATACCGCCACCCACCAGGCCTTCCAACGTCTTGGATGGGCTCACCAGCGGCGCCAGTTTGTGCTTGCCGAAGAGCTTTCCGAAAACGTACTGCAACACATCGCTCATCTGAACGACGAATACCAGGTAAAACAGCAAGAACGCGTTCTGGTTCTTGAATCCTGCTAGATCGAGTAGCAACAGCGCTGGCGCGTGACTGATGCAATAGATGCAGATCATTACACCCCACTGGATCTTGGCTGTCCTTTCCAAGAAGGCTTCAGTGTCCTGGCTAAGCACCGCGATCGCCGGTAGCAGCAAGAAGGCATACACTGGAATTAGCACTGTGAACATTGAATACCAGTGCGTACTTATCAGGATGTATTGCAGCGGGATCAGGATGAAGAAAGCTGAAAACAAGGCGTTATGGTCACCTCGTGCCGTGGGTGTGAGCGTGATGAATTCCCTGAGTGCAAATAGTGAGATGAAGCCGAAGAGCACAATCGTCGCGTTACTACCCAGTAGGTAGGACACGAAGAAGATAATCACCATCCCCCACCAGGCATTGACTCTCTGTTTCAGGTTTTGAATGGTAAGGATCGCGGCTTCGGTTTTTGCTCGGTCGCCCAGCAGCCATCCAGTGCAGGAAGCAATCGCCAGCAAGCCGGCGATTGCGCAGAAGAACCAATAGAACTTCGCATCCAGACTCATTTCGAAAGCCTCACGATTTCACTCCGCGCCCGCTCCAGGAACGACTGCTTGTCTTCGCCCGCAATTCGTTTCATTGGGTTGCCAATGCGGATCGTGCAGGTAATAGGCAGCGGGATGTGCTTACCCTTTGGCATGGAGCGATGCAGGTTCTCCAAGTAAATGGGCACGAGTTCGACCTCAGGGAAGGACTCTCCCAGTCGATACAGGCCCGACTTGAACATTCCCGGAAGCGCTTGGCTTGATCGTGTGCCTTCGGGAAAAATGATGATCGAATGGCCTGCCTGCACTGCATCCAGAATGGGTTCAAGTGCGTTTTTGCCAGGGGTGGGGCTACGTTCAATCAGTACGGCATTCAGCCCTTTCTGGGCCAGGAACGACAAAAAGCGGTTCTTTCCCCAGTAATCAGCAGCGGCGACCGGTTTCACATTCATCCTCGCCGCAGGCGGCAGCGCCGCAACAATAGCGAGGGTGTCCATATGACTGGTGTGATTAGCGAAGTAGATTCGCTGACGCGAGAGGTCCGGCGGACTCTCCCACTTGGCCGTGGCGCCGATGAGGAATCGAAGTACAGAAATCAGCGCGTTACTGATCCACATTGGGCGTCCCCTTCAATTGTTTGGAGATCGCCAGAGTTCGCGTGATACAGGTAACGGCTGATCCAACGGCAATGACAACCAGTGATATCAACAGGGCTTGGTGAGTGCCAAATACGCTTGTTTCGACGACATTCGCCATCAGCCCCATTGTCATTACCGCCATCCGATGCTGCTTGGCCATGGGACCACTGAAGTTCTGTTTGAGAGCAATAGAACCTCCAAACACCCTGACATAGGCGGTAAGCGCAGCGACCAACGCAGCAAACCACCCGAGTTCGATGTGTCCAATGGCATACCCCAGCCCAACGATCAGCAGGCCATCGGCAATTCGATCCGGAAATTCGTTGTAGAGGTTGCCGATAGGGGATGATTTTCCACCCTCCATCGCCACCATCCCATCCAGTAAATTGCACAGCAGGCGCATTTGGATGCCGACGGCGCAGCAGATTGATCCAATGACACCGCTATCAATGTTGAGGGCGGCGGCGCCTGCGAACGCAAAGGCTACGCTCGCAATAGAAATTCGATTAGGGGAAATGCCGGTACCTGCAAGGACTCCAGCAATTTGCTTCGCCCAATTTGCGGAGCGCGTCTTTATAGGTCTCCTACTGCTTTCCATTAGCCAATCTCCTTTTTCCAGCAGCGCTATGCCGGGGAAGCTGTCTTTGCGTCTCATCGGGTACCAACGCGCCCGATGAGAGTGGGTCTTCTGGTTTTTTGGACAGTTGGGAGTGCTCCGAAACCAGCTCGATAGCTCCCATACCAAGGCTTGATAGGCTGGCATGGCATTGCTCGCTGGAACTATCGGAAGCTTCTTAATCGGGGGAGTGCTTTTTCCGTTTGTGCTGTGCTGGTTGTTCCCGCGAGATAGGAGGAAAGTCACTCGTGCACCGTCATCCGCGCGCCGTTGAACAACCAGAAGCTCAAGGAGCAGTTGCCGGGACTGGTGGCGCCGAAGGGCTAAGCGGTTCATTCGACTCCCTGCAATATCCCGCTGCCCTCACCCCAACCCCGCCCTGCGCCCCGGCCAGAACGCTTCGCGTTCTGGCGCTCACAGGCACCGGAAGCTGTGCTTCCAAAAGCGTGTCTGGTTCGCCCCAAAGGGAGAGGAGCAGTCCGCGCAGGTGGTGGGGTCTGTGTCACCTCTCTCCCACCGGGAGAGGGGTCGGGGGAGAGGGAAGTTTGACCGTGCACGGACTCCCAATCACCCACAAAATCTATGGTCACCCTCTTTTTTGCAATTGATCAGCGATGGGTGTTTGGCTTGCTTAAATCTATCCGGCGTCCGTATGGGGCATGCCCCGCGCCACGATGAGCGTCGCACCTGGTGATCCTGAAAAGCCCGGCGGCTTCATAAGCCGATTTTTGTGTCAGGTTCTTCACCAGGCCGGTAGGCCGTTCACGTTATCTGTTGTTCAGCTATCGCAAAACCTGAAAGGGTGCTTCGTAGTACTGCAACATCAGCAGGGTCAGGCGGTGCAGTCGCCTGACCCTGTTTCATAACGACTGTGCTGTGTGGTGATAGCCCAGGCGATACGTGCCAACTTATTTGCTAGCGCACAGGCCACCACATTCGAGTGGCGCCGACAGAGCAGGCTGCGCACCCAATCGGCCAACGCGCCGCGCTGATGCTCTAAGCGCAGCATGTAGGCCCGCGCGCATTGCACCAGCAGTCGACGCAAATTCTTGTCACCACGCTTGCTGATACCCCGCAGATTGGCCCGCCCACCCGTGCTGTACTGCCTCGGCACCAAGCCGACAGAAGCGGCAAAATCTCGGCTGCTGGCGTACTGCTTGCCATCGCCCATTTCCGCTGCCAGCACACTGGCTGTGATCGGCCCTACGCCGGGGATCGTCAGCAATCGGCTGCCCACGTCATCCTCATCCAGCTGACCGGCGACTTCCTTGTCCAGCGCCTTGATCTGCTCATCCAGATAGGTGAAATGCTCATGCAGTCGCTGCAGTCGCTGCAGTCGCTGCAGTAACGCAGACAAACGCACGGGCAGCGCATGCTCAGCCAGTACGCTGGGCAAGCGCCGAATGACCGCTTTACCCACTGGCAGGCTGATGCCGAACTCCAGCAGAAAGCCATGCAGCTGGTTAATGGCTTTGGTGCGATCACGAATCAGCGACTCGCGTAGACGATGCAGCACCGAGAGGGTTTGCTGAGCTTCGTTCTTTGGTGTCACGAAGCGCATCGACGGCCTGGAAGCCGCTTCGCAGATGGCCTGCGCGTCGATGAAGTCATTCTTGTTGCCCTGCACAAAGGGCCGCACGAATTGCGGAGAGATCAACTTGGCCTCATGCCCCAGCGCCGCAATCTCCCGCGCCAGGCAGTGCGAACCCGCACAGGCTTCCATCACCACTGTGCAAGCAGGCTGATTAACGAGCAGACGCATCAGTTGCTGGCGAGTGGCCTTCTTGCGAAATACCTCACGACCGCAACTATCCTGGGCATGCAAATGGAAACTATGTTTACCAAGATCGATACCGATCAATGCTGCTGACTTCATGGCGATGGCCTCCGGAATAAAAACACCCTGCGAAAGGTAGCCTTCGCAGGGTGTCGGGGGTGACCATCTCATTAGCCCGCTCGATGAGCGGGCTTTTTCATTCAGACTGGAAGGATCAGAACGCCGGCACGACCGCGCCTTTGTACTTCTCCTGGATGAACTTCTTCACCTCGGGGCTGTGCAGGGCCTTGGCCAGCTTCTGCATGTCGGCGCTGGCCTTGTTGTCTTCGCGGGCCACCAGGATGTTCACGTAGGGCGAGTCACTGCCTTCGATGGCCAGGGCGTCCTGGGTCGGGTTCAGCTTGGCTTCCAGGGCGTAGTTGGTGTTGATCAGCGCCAGGTCCACCTGGTTCAGGACACGCGGCAGGGTGGCAGCTTCCAGCTCACGAATCTTGATCCCCTTCGGATTCTCGGCGATGTCCTTCGGGGTCGCGGTGATGCTTGTGTTGTCCTTCAGCTTGATCACGCCAGCCTTGTCCAGCAGCAGCAGGGCGCGGCCGCCGTTGGTGGCGTCGTTGGGGATGACCACCTGGGCGCCCTCGGGCAGGTCGGCCAGGTTCTTGATCTTGCTGGAGTAGGCACCGAAGGGCTCGATGTGTACGCCGGTCACGGTTTCCAGCTTGACCTTGGTCTGGCGAGCCTTGTTGAACTCGTCGAGATAGGGCTGGTGCTGGAAGAAGTTGGCGTCGAGGCGGCCTTCGGCGACCTGGACGTTTGGCTGCACGTAGTCGGTGAAGACCTTCACCTGCAGGTCAACGCCTTCTTTGGCCAGCTGCGGCTTGATGAACTCAAGGATCTCCGCGTGCGGTACCGGCGTAGCGGCGACTTTCAGGGTGTCGGCCTGGGCGGAGAGGGCGGTCAGAGCGGCGAAGGCCACCAGCAGTTTTTTCATGTTCGGCTCCTGTGGGAAGTCATTCAGCGGCGCAGTTGGCGCCGGCTTGTGGTCATTTACGAGAGAAGTGCACCACCAGCTTGTCGCCGACGGTTTGCAGAATCTGTACGAGCACCAGCAGCAGGATCACGGTGACCACCATCACGTCAGTCTGGAAGCGCTGGTAGCCGAAGCGGATCGCCAGGTCGCCTAGGCCGCCTGCACCTACCACGCCAGCCATCGCGGTGTAGGACACCAGGGTGATGGCAGTGACGGTGATGGCGGCGAAGATGCCCGGCCGCGCTTCCGGCAGCAGCGCGTTGACGATGATCTGCCGGGTGGTGGCGCCCATCGCCTGGGTGGCTTCAAGGATGCCGCGGTCGACCTCGCGCAGGGCGGTTTCTACCAGGCGCGCGAAGAACGGCGTGGCCCCCACTACCAGCGGCGGGATGGCGCCGGCGACACCCAGTGAGGTACCGGTGACGAGCACGGTGAACGGGATCATCACGATCAGCAGGATGATGAAGGGCAGCGAGCGCAGCACGTTGACCAGCAACGACAGCAGGCCGTAGACGGCCTTCTGCTCGAACAGCTGGCGCGGCCCGGTGAGGAACAGCAGCACGCCCAGCGGCAGGCCCAGGAGGATGGTGAACAGCAGCGAGCCGCCCAGCATCAGCAGGGTGTCGAGGGTGGCGAGCCAGATTTCGTACCAGTCGATATTGGCGAGCAGGGCGTCCATCAGCGGAGGACCTCCAGGTGTACGTCCGCCTCGCGGAAGCAGATCAGCGCGGCGTCAATGTCGCCGCCGGTCAGGGCCAGGGTCAGCTGGCCGTAGGGGGTGTCCTTGATGCGGTCGATGCGCCCAGCCAGGATGCTGTAGTCCACGCCGGTCTGGCGCGCCACTGTGCCCAGCAGCGGTGCATAGGTGGCTTCGCCGCGGAAGGTCAGGCGCAGGATGCGACCGGTCACATGGGCGAAGTCGTCATGCTGTTCGCCTTCGTCGACCTGTTCATCCTCCAGCACGAAGCGCTGGGTGGTCGGATGCTGCGGGTGCAGGAACACATCGGCCACCGGCCCCTGCTCGACGATGACGCCACCATCCATAACGGCGACGCGGTCGCAGACGCGGCGGATCACGTCCATCTCGTGGGTAATGAGCACGATGGTCAGGTTCAGCTCGCGGTTGATCTCGGCCAGCAGCTGCAGGACTTGCGCGGTGGTCTGCGGATCGAGGGCGCTGGTGGCCTCGTCGCAGAGCAGGATCTTCGGCTGGGTGGCCAGGGCACGGGCGATTCCGACGCGCTGCTTCTGGCCGCCGGAGAGTTGCGCCGGGTACTTCCTGGTATGGTCACTGAGGCCGACGCGGGCCAGCAGTTCAGCGACACGGCGGTCGATCTCACTGCGCGACAGTTCGCCGGCCAGCTTCAGCGGCAGGGCGACGTTGTCGGCGACGGTCTTGGACGACAGCAAGTTGAAGTGCTGGAAGATCATCCCGACGCGCTGGCGGAAGCGGCGCAGGCCTTCGCTGTCAAGGGCGGTGACGTCCTCGCCTTCGATGACGATGCGCCCGCCGGTGGGCTCCTCGAGGCGGTTGATCAGTCGCAGCAGGGTGCTCTTGCCGGCCCCCGAGTGGCCGATCAGGCCAAAGACTTCGCCGCTCTGGATGGCGAGGTCAGTCGGCTGCAAGGCCGGGATCTCCCGGCCCGCGACACGGTACGCCTTGTGGACGTTATGGAATTCGATCACTGCAGAAACCTTGTGGGTTCGTCGTTCAGCCGGATCGGCTAAAAACCGGCAATTTTACCTGCTGCCGCATAGGCGCAGAAAATCTTTCTGGACCTATGGCTATAGCGTCATGGAATAAGCGACAGATGGACTCTGACCAGTCTAGCTGCCCGCCGGGAACGGGCTTCAGGACTGTGGGGCCGGTTCCGGGAGAGGTGTTTCGCTGTCGGTCTGGCGGGCCTTATCGATAGCACCCCCCAAGCCTCGGGTCAGGGCTGGCGCCTTGGGCATCAGGCTGCGAGCATGGCTGAGGGCTGTGGCAGCGCCATTCAGGTCGCCCTGCTGGAGGGCAACCTGGCTGCGCTTCAGCCAGGCGTCGGCCAACTGCCGCTGGTACTGTCCGAAGCGGGCATCGGCAGCGGCGCGGCCTTCCAGAGCGTTGAGCTGGTTTTCGGCGTCAGCCAGTTGGCCGGCGGCGAGAGTCTGGTCGAGCTGCCGGAAGCTGCTGCGCAGTTCGTCCGTTGGCGAGGCGGCTTCCTGCTGTGCTGTCTGGCAGGCGGCCAGCAACAGGGAAAACGCGACAACGGGCAGGCAACGAGTGGCGAACAACTTCATTCCGACAGGCCTCTGATTGCTCAAAAAACGCGCGATTGTACATGGCTGAACCGGTCAGGACAAAAAGTAGGGGCATTCCGGCCGTTGGATTGGCGATTCTGTCATCTTGTTTCGAAGTGATCATTGGCGCTTCCAGGCTGTTTCCTGCCAAGTGCTTCGTTAGAGTGGTAGGCGGTGGATGCGCCCGGGAAGGCGCCTGACAACAAGAAGAAAAGGCAGGTGAAGCCATGTATCCAGACATTCAGGATTTCGACTATGTCATCGTCGGCGCAGGGCCTGCCGGCTGCCTGCTGGCCAACCGGCTCTCGGCCAACCCGCGACTGCGCGTCCTGCTTCTGGAGGCCGGCGGGCAGGACAGCTATCCCTGGATCCACATCCCCGTCGGCTACCTATATTGCATCGGCAACCCGCGCACTGACTGGTGCTTTCGTACCGAGGCGGAGCCAGGCCTGCACGGGCGCAGCCTGAGCTACCCCCGAGGCAAGGTCCTGGGTGGCAGCTCCTCGATCAACGGGATGATCTACATGCGCGGTCAGGCGGCCGACTATGACCGCTGGGTCGAGCTGGGCAATCCGGGCTGGAGCTGGAAAGAGGTGCTGCCGCTGTTCCTGCGCAGCGAAAACCACTTTGCCGGTGAATCCAGCTTCCATGGCGGCCGAGGCGAATGGCGGGTAGAGCGACAGCGCCTGTCCTGGGAAATCCTCGATGCCTTCCGGGCGGCGGCTGGCGAATGCGGAATCGCCCCGGTGGAGGACTTCAACACCGGTGATAACCAGGGCTGCGGCTACTTCCAGGTCAACCAGCGTTCCGGAGTGCGCTGGAACGCGTCCAAGGCATTTCTCCGTCCAGCCTTGCAGCGGCCCAATCTGACGTTACGCACCGGCGTCGAGGTGCACCGGCTGCTGTTGGAGAACGGTCGTGCGGTTGGCCTGACGGGGCGTTGGCAGGGCTTGCAGCACGAGTTTCGTGCGCGGCGCGAGGTCATCCTCTGCGCCGGCGCGGTGGGTTCGCCGATGCTGCTGCAGCGCTCAGGGATAGGCCCGCGTGCATTGCTCGAGCGCCTTGGGATTGGTGTTCGCCATGAACTGCCCGGCGTAGGCGGCAACCTGCAGGACCACCTGCAGCTACGCCTGGTCTACAAGGTCAGCGGCGTGAAGACCCTGAACCAGCTGGCCGGTAGCCTCCGGGGCCGCCTGGGCATGGGCCTGCGCTATCTCGTCAATCGCAGCGGCCCGCTGGCCATGGCACCAAGTCAACTGGGCGCTTTCGTCCGTTCGGGGCCCGAGCAGGCGCGGGCGAATCTGGAATACCACGTGCAGCCGCTGTCGCTGGAGCGTTTCGGCGAGCCCCTGCATTCGTTCCCGGCGTTCACCGCGTCCGTGTGCAACCTGCGGCCGCTGAGTCGTGGGCGGGTTGAGATCCGTTCCGTCGACACGGCCGCTCCGCCGCTGATCCAGCCCAACTACTTGAGCCATGCCGAAGACCTGAGGGTGGCCGTCGACGCAATCCGCCTGACCCGACGCATCGCCGCCGCGCCGGCCCTTGCGCGGTATCGGCCAGCAGAGCATTTGCCCGGTTCGGCGCTGCAGTCTGAAGACGAACTGCAGGAGGCGGCCGGAAGGATCGGCACCACCATCTTCCACCCGGTCGGCACCTGCCGCATGGGCCAGGGCGCGGCGGCGGTGGTGGATGCCGAGCTGCGTGTGCACGGGGTTCCGGGGCTGCGGATCGCCGATGCCTCGGTCATGCCGGAGATCGTTTCCGGCAATACCTGCTCACCGACGCTGATGATTGCGGAGAAGGCCGCCGACCTGATCCTCGACGGCCTGGGGCGTCCTGTGTGACAGCCGCGCCATTCAGGCGCGGCGTGGCAGGGCGAAGCTGAAGAGGAACAACGTGGCCGCAGAGACCACGATCGAGGGGCCGGCCGGGGTGTCCTTGAGCCAGGACAGCGAGAGTCCGGCGCAGACCGCCAGCAGCCCGAGCAAGCTGGCGCCCAGAGCCATCTGCTCCGGACTACGGGCGTGGCGCTGGGCTGCTGCCGCCGGGATGATCAGCAGGGAAGTGATCAGCAGTACGCCGACGATCTTCATCGCCACGGCGATCACCACCGCAATCAGCAGCATCAGGCCAAGGCGGATGGCGGCAACCGGCAGACCTTCGACGCGCGCCAGCTCCTCATGCACGGTGATCGCCAGCAAGGGGCGCCACATCAGTATCAGCGCCAGCAGCACCAGCGCGCTGCCGCCAAGGATCCAGGCCAGGTCCGTGCCGCTGACGGCGAGCAGGTCGCCGAACAGGTAGCCCATCAGGTCGATGCGCACCTCGCTCATGAAGCTCAGCACGACAAGCCCAAGGGACAGCGTGCTGTGGGCGAGGATGCCGAGCAGTGTGTCCGAGGCCAGCGGCTGGCGCTGTTGCAAGGTCACCAGCAGCACCGCGAGCAGCACGCAGCCGACGGTTACCGCCAGGGTCGGGCTGACGTCCAGCATCAGCCCGAGGGCGACGCCGAGCAGCGCCGCGTGGGACAGGGTGTCGCCGAAATAGGCCATGCGCCGCCATACCACGAAGGAGCCGAGCGGGCCAGCGACCAGCGCCAGGGCGAGGCCGGCGAGCAGAGCGTTGAGTAGGAAATCAGCCATGGTTGCAGTCGGGGCCGTGCTTGTGGACGGGAGTGAAACGGGTTCCGCTGGGGAAGGAGCCTTGTGAATCCTTCACCACCTCGCCATGCAGGTCGTGGGCATGATCATGATGGTGGTGGTAGACAGCCAGGCTCTTGGCGTCCTGGCCGAACAGCTCGACGAAGGCAGGATCGCCGCTGACTTGCTCCGGGTGCCCGGAGCAGCAGACATGCCGGTTCAGGCAAACGACCTGGTCGGTAGTACTCATCACCAGGTGAAGGTCGTGGGACACCATCAGCACGCCGCAACCGTGGCGGTCGCGCAGGCGGGTGATCAGCCGGTAGAGCTCGGCCTGCCCGGCGACGTCGACGCCTTGCACCGGCTCATCCAGAACAAGCAACTCGGGCTCGCGCAGCAGGGCGCGGGCGAGCAGGACACGCTGCAACTCGCCGCCGGAGATGGTCTGCAGCGGGCTGTCGATCACGTGTGTTGCGCCCACCTCATCGAGGGCGGAAAGCGCTGTCGTGCGGTCCACACCGGGCACCAGGCGCAGGAAACGCACCACGTTCAGCGGCAAGGTCGCATCCACCTGGAGCTTCTGCGGCATGTAGCCGATGCACAGGCGCGGCTTGCGCCATACGGTGCCCCGGTGAGGCTTGAGCAGGCCGAGCACGGTGCGCACGAGTGTGGTCTTGCCCGCACCATTGGGGCCGATCAGCGTGACGATTTCGCCGGGCTTCACCGTCAGCTGGACGTCCTGCAGCACCGGCTGGCCGGCGAAGGTAACGCCTACGCCTTCAAGGCGGATCAGTGCATCGCTCATGCGGCCACCTGGCAGCTGGCGCACAGGCCGACGATCTCCACTGTTTGCCCTTCCACACTGAAGCCGACGGCCCTGGCGCTTTCGACGATGGCCTGGCTGATGGCCTGCTGCTCCAGTTCGATGGCGGTCTGGCAATTGCGGCAGATGAGGAACTGGCCCTGGTGCACGACGCCCGGATGGTTGCAGCCGACGAAGGCATTGAGCGAGGCGATGCGATGGACCAGTCCGTTCTCCAGCAGGAAGTCGAGGGCGCGATAGACAGTCGGTGGTGCCGCGCGGCGGCCGTCTTCTTCAGTGAGCACGCCGAGGATGTCGTAGGCACCCAGGGGCTTATGGCTCTGCCAGACCAGCTCCAGCACGCGCTTTCTCAGGACCGTCAGGCGCAGCCCATCGCGGCTGCACAAGGCATCGGCTTCGGCCAGGGCATTGGCCACGCAATGGGAGTGGTCGTGAGGTCGGCAGGCCAGGGGGGCCTTGGCGGAAAGTGGCTTGAGCATGGCAGCGGCGACGTCCGATTAAAGAGACGTTATTCTATAACTCTTTTCTCGTAGAGTCTTCGCCGTGTTCCGTCTACTCGCTACCCTCCTCCTGAGCGCCTGTGCGCTCTCGGCGCAGGCCGAAGTCCGCCTGCTGACCAGCATCAAGCCGCTGCAACTGATCGCCGCTGCCGTGCAGGACGGCCATGGCCAGCCGGATGTCCTGCTACCCCCCGGCGCCTCGCCGCACCAGTACGCGCTGCGCCCGTCCGACGTGCGGCGGGTGCGTGAAGCAGACCTCTTCTACTGGGTCGGTCCCGACCTGGAAGGTTTTCTGCCTCGGGTGCTGGAAGGACGCGACAAGCCGAGCCTGGCCCTCCAGGACCTTCCCGGCCTGCAGCTGCGCCACTTCGCGACCGCCCACGACGAGCATGAAGAAGACGGCGACGTCGACGAGCACGACCACGCACACCGCCCTGGTTCGCTGGACGCCCATCTCTGGCTGCTGCCGGCCAACGCGCGGGTGATCGCCAGGCGCATGGTGACTGACCTTGTAGCAGCCGATCCGGCCAATGCTGCGCGTTACCAGGCCAACCTCAGGGCTTTCGAAGGGCGCCTTGACCAGCTCGACACGCGCATCAAGGCACGCCTGGCGGGTGTGGCCAGCAAACCTTTCTTCGTCTTCCATGAGGCCTTCGACTATTTCGAGGCAGCCTATGGTTTGCGCCATGCAGGCGTGTTCAGTGCCGGCAGCGAAGTGCAGCCCGGCGCGCGCCATGTGGCGGCGATGCGGGAGCGCTTGCAGAAGGCCGGGCCGAGTTGTGTGTTCAGCGAGCCACCGCTGCGTCCGCGCCTTGCCGAGACCCTGAGCGCCGGCCTGCCGGTGCGCTTGGCCGAGCTTGACGCACTTGGCGTTGACCAGGCTGTCGATGCCGGTGGCTACGAGAAACTGATCGAAAAGCTGGCCAGCGACCTGGCCGGATGCCTGGAAACTCTCTGACCCCGGGGTTGCGTTGCTGCCCCATTCGCGAATGAATCCGCTCCTTCAGCGTTGAGCAGGCGCCGACGCGCGGGGCGGGGGGCCGGGGGAAAGAGGCGCCTGCTAAGGTGAAAGAGGGAGCGAGGGCCGTGTTGATGTGAATCAGCGGCCGGCCTCCAAGGTCAGACTAGTCTGGACTCTTCATCGACGGAGGGTGGAGGATGGCCAAGACAGGCGTTTCGGCACAGGTCCAGGGCCATCACGGGATTGCCCTGCAGGCGGCGTCCGAAGATATCTGGGACAGCAAGTACCGTCTCAAGCTCAAGGACGGGACGCCTGTTGACCTCACCCCCGACGGGACCTGGCAGCGCATTGCGCGCGCACTGGCCGATGTCGAGTCCGACACCTCAACCCGCGAGCATTGGTACGAACGCTTCCTCTGGGCATTGCGCAATGGTGCCATCCCCGCCGGCAGGATCCTCTCCAACGCTGGTGCCCAGGATCTCAAGCCGGCCACCTCCACCATCAATTGCACCGTGTCCGGCACCATCCTGGACTCCATGGACGACATTCTCGGCAAACTCCACGAGGCGGGACTGACGCTCAAGGCCGGCTGCGGCATTGGTTATGAATTCAGTACCCTGCGCCCTCGCGGCGCCTTCGTCTCCGGGGCGGGTGCGCAAACCAGCGGGCCGCTGTCGTTCATGGACGTCTACGACAAGATGTGCTTCACCGTCAGCTCCGCCGGCGGGCGGCGTGGCGCGCAGATGGGCACCTTCGATGTCTGCCATCCAGACGTGCGCGAGTTCATCCGCGCCAAGCGCGAAGACGGCCGGCTGCGTCAGTTCAACCTGAGCCTGCTGGTCAGTGACGCCTTCATGCACGCGGTGGAGAACGATACCGAGTGGCCGCTGCTGTTCCCGGCGCACGCCAAGGAGCTCGACGAACTCGACTTCCATGATCCGACCCAGGTGCTTTGGCGCGATTGGCCGATCCACGAGGGCTACACCGTGCGCGAGGACGGCCTGGTGGCCTGCCGGGTCTACGGCTGGGTCAAGGCTCGGCACCTGTGGGACATGATCATGGTCTCCACCTACGACTTCGCCGAGCCGGGATTCATCCTCATCGACCGGGTCAACGAGCTGAACAACAACTGGTGGTGCGAAACCATCCGTGCGACCAACCCGTGCGGCGAACAGCCTTTGCCGCCTTATGGTTCCTGCTTGCTCGGTTCGATCAACCTGACCGCCTTCGTCGAGTCTCCGTTCAGCGCCGACGCGCACTTCGACTGGGAGCGCTTCCGCGCCGTGGTGCGGGTGTTCACCCGCATGCTCGACAATGTGGTGGAGATCAATGGCCTGCCATTGCCGCGCCAGCGTGACGAGATTCTCGGCAAGCGCCGGCATGGCATGGGCTTCCTTGGCTTGGGTTCGGCTCTGGCCCTGCTCGGGATGCGTTACGGCAGCTCGGAGGCGTGCGTATTCACCGAAGAGGTGGCGCGGGAAATGGCTCTGGCAGGTTGGCAGATGGCGCTGGAGTTGGCCCGCGAGAAAGGCCCCGCGCCGCTCCTGACCCAGGACTTCGAGGTGACGGCTGCCATGCTGCGCAAGCGCCCGGAGATGCTCGACGACGGTTACAAGGTGGGCGACCGTGTTCCTGGACGCATTCTCCACGCTCGCTATTCGCGTTACATGCAGCGCATCGCCGAGCATGCGCCGGAACTGGTGGCCGAGCTGGCCGAAGTCGGCGCCCGATTCACCCACCACAGCTCCATCGCGCCGACCGGAACCATCAGCCTGAGTCTGGCCAACAACGCCTCCAATGGCATCGAGCCGAGCTACGCCCATCAGTATTCGCGCAACCTGATCCGCCCTGGCCGCAAAACCAAGGAGAAGATCGAGGTGTGCAGCTACGAGCTGCTGGCCTATCGTGCGCTGGTCAACAGCCAGGCACGGCCTGAGGCCGATCACCCCGCGCAGCGCCTGCCGGACTACTTTGTCAGCGCCGACGACATCACCCCCGCCGAGCATGTGGACATGCAGGCGGCCGCGCAGAAGTGGATCGACTCGTCGATTTCCAAGACGGCCAACGTGCCCACCGACTTCCCCTTCGAGGCCTTCAAGGACATCTACCTCTACGCCTGGCGCCAGGGCCTCAAGGGCTGCACGACTTTCCGCTTCAATCCGGCAGCTTTCCAGGGCGTGCTGGTCAAGGACGCGGACCTGGAAAAGACCGTCTACCGCTTCGAGCTGGAGGACGGCAGCGTGGTCGAGCTGCGTGGTAATGAGGAAGTGGAGTACGACGGCGAAGTGCACACCGCCGCCAACCTGTTCGATGCCTTGAAGGAAGGTTATTACGGCAAATACTGAGCCGTGGGAGACGCCCATGAGCGTGAAGATCGAGAAAAAGATCAAGGGCTTCAGCCTGGTCGACCTGGACCAGGAAAAGGCTCGCAAGGCCGCCGAGGAAGCTGCGTCCGTTGTGCAGATGGACGAAACGCTGCAGCGTCCGGAAACCCTGGTGGGCGCCACCTACAAGATCAAGTCGCCGCTGTTCGAGCACGCGCTGTACGTGACCATCAACGACATCGTGCTCAATGCCGGCACCGCCTTCGAGCAGCGGCGGCCCTTCGAGATATTCATCAACTCCAAGGGCATGGAACACTTCCAGTGGATCGTCGCGCTCACGCGCATCATGTCGGCGGTGTTTCGCAAGGGCGGTGACTGCACTTTCCTCGTGGAGGAACTGAAGGCCGTGTTCGATCCGCGCGGCGGCTACCTCAAGCGCGGCGGCGTCTACATGCCTTCACTGGTGGCCGAAATCGGCGCTGTACTGGAGCGTCACCTGGTGGCGATTGGCCTGATGGAAGGCCAGCAGCTCGACGAGGAGCACAAACTCTACCTGGCGGAAAAGCGCGCTGCCTACGAGGCCAGCCTGGGTACCTCCAAGGCAGAGCCCGGCGAAGGGTTCCCCGCTGGCGCGCAACTCTGCGGCAAGTGCAGCACCCAGGCCGTCGTACAGATGGACGGCTGCGCCACCTGCCTCAACTGCGGTCACTCGAAGTGTGGGTGAGCCCGGACGATGTGGGGGTGAATTGATTGGCTCTGTCTGCGTTAAGTGTTGCAAGTGGCGGCATTCCTTGTAGGAGCGAGCTTGCTCGCGAAAGGGGCCGCTTCGCGATTAAGGACTAGGCGTGCCCCCGCTCCTACGAGGCTCTCAGCCCGGCCGTTGATTGTTAGCAACAGCTAACGCAGACAGAGCGAATTCATTCACCAAGCAGGCCGAAGGCCTGCCCCAGATACTGAGAGGGGCGGCTTCGCAGCCCATTCGCGAATGAATTCGCTCCCGCAGGAGCGTAGTGGTCGGGCCTAGAGGGCAAATGGTAGCGCCACAGCCACCTGTTGCCGCTGCGCCAGCCTGATCTCGAACACTCCCGGATCGTGGATCAGCACGTCCTGCCCGGCAAAGGTATTGGCGGCGATCAGGCGCGATAGCCAGAAACGCACGCAGGCGATGCGCAGTGCCGTCGGCCAGAGCTCGGCCTCGGCGGCGGTGAAGGGGCGCAACGCTGCATAGGCGCCTAGCAGGGCGCGGGCGAGGTGCACGTCCAGGCGGCCTTCCTCATCCGAGCACCAATCGTTCAGGCAGATGGCCAGGTCATAGAGCATGGGGCCCGAGCAGGCGTTGTAGAAGTCGATCACGCCGGCCAGATGGGTGCCGTCGAACAGCACGTTGTCGCGGAACAGGTCCGCGTGCAGGTTGGCGCGCGGTAAGGCGAGGAAGCGCGCCTTGGTCTCGGCGATCTCCTTCAGTGCATTGCGCATCAACGGCAGCGCCTGTTCATCCAGTTGCAGCGCCAGCGAAGGGCCTTCGGTAAGCATCCAGTCCAGTCCACGGTCGCTTTTGCGCTCCAGTACATGATCGCGAGTCGCCAGGTGCAGGTGCGCCAGCAGCGCGCCGACTTCGGCGCAGTGGTGCGCATTGGGCTCGCGCACGTGCTTACCCGGCAGGCGCGGCTGCAGCAGCGCCGGCTTTTCGGCCAGCTCGCGCAGGGCCTCGCCGCTTTCCGTGCGCAGGGCATAGGGCACCGGCAGGCCGGCCTCGTGGAGCACGTCGAGCAGCTCGATGAAGTACGGCAGGTCATGGCTAGGGCCGCGCTCCACCAGGGTCAACACGTATTCACCCTGCTCGAGGCTGACGAAGAAGTTGCTGTTCTCGGAGCCTTCGGCAATGCCTTGGAAATCCTTCAGCCGTCCTAGCCCGTAAGGGGCGAGGAAGGCTTCCAGTTCCGGGCGTTCGAGTGGAGTGAATACGGACATAGGACTACCTTGCTACGGTGATTCGGTTTGCACTACCAGCTGAAGATTTCCCAGGCTGGGATCAGCATGTCGGGGTTATCGGAGCGGATGTAGTTACTGTCGCCATCGGCACGCACCAGGAAATACGGCTTGCCGTTCTTCGGGGTGACCTTGATAGCGTAGAGGAACCCGTTGACCCGGTATTCCTGGATGGTCTTGTCGCCTTCCTGGCGGATGGTGATGTCCGGCTCCGCAGATGGCTCGTCGGCGGCGAACGTGGCGACCGGGGCGAATGCCAGCAAGCTGGCCAGCAACAGGCGGTTCAGTGCGCGCATGGTAACCTTGTCCCTTCTCGTCAATGATCGGTCCATTCTACTTCGGGTCCGGTGAATAAAGGTTGATTTCACGCATGAGCCAAGCCCCTCTCGTCCTGGTGGACGGATCTTCCTACCTGTATCGCGCCTTCCATGCCCTGCCGCCGCTGACCACTTCAGCCGGCCTGCCCACGGGCGCGGTGAAGGGTGTGCTGAACATGCTCAAGAGCTTGCGCCGGCAGTACCCGGACAGTCCCTTCGCGGTGGTCTTCGATGCCAAGGGCGGTACCTTCCGCGACGAGATGTTCGCCGAGTACAAGGCCAACCGGCCATCGATGCCGGACGAGTTGCGGGTCCAGGTCGAACCGTTGCACGCCAGCGTGCGGGCCTTGGGCTTGCCGTTGCTTTGCGTGGAGGGGGTGGAGGCCGACGACGTGATCGGCACCCTGGCCCGGCAAAGCGCTGCGGTCGGTCGTCCGGTGGTGATTTCCACCGGCGACAAGGATATGGCGCAGCTGGTCGACGGGCACATTACGCTGGTCAATACCATGACTGGTAGCACGCTAGACGTGGATGGCGTGAAGGAGAAATTCGGTGTCGGTCCTGAACTCATCATCGACTACCTGGCGCTGATGGGTGACAAGGTCGACAACATCCCCGGGGTTCCCGGTGTGGGCGAGAAGACCGCCCTCGGGTTGTTGGTGGGCATCGGTGGCGGCCTGGATATGCTCTACGCCAGCCTCGACAAAGTGCCGGAGTTGCCGATCCGTGGTGCCAAAAGCCTGCCGGCCAAGCTCGAAGAGCACCGGGATATGGCCTACCTCTCCTACAAACTGGCCACCATCAAGTGCGATGTGCCGCTGAATGTGGAAATCGATGCCCTGCACCCGGGCGAACCGGACCGCGAGGCCCTGGCCGAGCTCTATCGCATCCTGGAATTCAAGAGCTGGCTCGACGACCTGCAGCGCCAGGCCAAGTCCGCTGGCGAGGAGCTTGCCGCCCCGGAGCAGTCGGCGGCGACAACGGAGGCCCGTTATGAAACCGTCCTGGATCAGGCCCGGTTCGACGCCTGGCTGAAGAAGCTCAACGATGCGCCGCTGTTTGCCTTCGACACCGAAACTACCAGTCTCGACGCGCAGCAGGCGCAGGTGGTCGGCGTGTCGTTCGCCGTGCAGGCCTTCGATGCCGCCTACGTGCCGCTGGCCCACAGCTATATGGGCGTGCCCGCCCAGCTGGACCGTGATGCCGTCCTGACGGCCCTCAAGCCATTGCTGGAAGATCCGAACAAAGCCAAGGTCGGCCAGCACGCCAAGTACGACATGAATGTCCTGGCCAATGCTTCCACCCCCATCGCCGTGCAGGGTATCGCCTTCGACACCATGCTCGAATCCTATGTACTGGACTCCACTGCCACCCGCCACGACATGGATAGCCTGGCTCTCAAGTACCTCGGCCACAGCACCATCCGATTCGAGGACATCGCCGGCAAGGGCGCCAAGCAGCTGACCTTCGACCAGATCGCCTTGGAACAGGCTGGCCCCTATGCCGCCGAAGACGCCGACGTGACCCTGCGCCTGCACCAGGCGCTGTGGCAGAAGCTGGAGGCCATCCCCTCCCTGGCCAAGGTCCTGCGCGAGATCGAGATGCCGCTGGTGCCGGTGCTCGCCCGCATCGAGCGCAATGGCGCCTATGTCGATGCCAGGCTGCTGGGCCAGCAGAGCCTTGAGCTGGGCGAGAAGATGGTCGCCCTGGAGCGCCAGGCCTTTGAGCACGCCGGCCAGGAATTCAACCTCGGCTCGCCCAAGCAGCTCGGCGCCATCCTCTACGAGAAGCTCGGCCTGCCAGTGCTGGCCAAGACTGCCACCGGACAGCCCTCCACGGCGGAAAACGTTCTTGCCGACCTCGCCGAACAGGATTACGAGCTGCCCAGGGTGATCATGCAGTACCGCTCCCTGAGCAAGCTCAAGAGCACCTATACCGACCGCCTGCCGGAGCAGATCAACCCACGCACCGGGCGCATCCACACCTCCTACCACCAGGCGGTGGCGGCCACCGGGCGCCTGTCGTCATCCGACCCGAACCTGCAGAACATCCCGATTCGCACTGCCGAGGGCCGGCGCATTCGCCAGGCCTTCATCGCGCCCAAGGGCTACAAATTGCTGGCGGCGGACTACTCGCAGATCGAGCTACGCATCATGGCTCACCTGGCCAAGGACGAAGGCCTGCTGGATGCCTTCCGCCATGACCGCGACGTGCACCGCGCCACCGCGGCTGAAGTCTTCGGCGTGCCGCTGGAAGACGTGAGCAGCGACCAGCGTCGCAGCGCCAAGGCGATCAACTTTGGTCTCATCTATGGCATGAGTGCGTTCGGCCTGGCCAAGCAGATCGGCGTCGAGCGCAAGGAAGCCCAGGCATACATCGACCGCTACTTCGCCCGTTACCCCGGCGTGCTCGCCTATATGGAGCGCACCCGCGAACAGGCGGCGCAGCAAGGCTTCGTGGAAACCCTGTTCGGCCGTCGCCTGTATCTGCCAGAGATCCATTCGAAGAACCAGGCCATGCGCAAAGCCGCTGAGCGCACCGCGATCAACGCGCCGATGCAGGGCACGGCCGCAGACATCATGAAACGCGCCATGGTTGCCGTGGACAATTGGCTGCAGGAAAGCAGGCTGGACGCCAAGGTCATCCTCCAGGTGCACGACGAACTGGTTCTGGAAGTCCGTGAGGACCTGGTGGAGCAAGTGCGCAAGCAGATCCGTCCGCTGATGGGGGGCGCCGCTGAGCTCGATGTGCCGCTCGTGGTGGAAGTGGGGGTTGGCGACAACTGGGACGAGGCGCACTAAGCGCCCGCCTCGCCTCGCTTAGGCTATCTGGACATAAATGGCCAGTAACTGATAACGAAGTCGTTTTAGAGAAAGGCTGAACTTTTGCGGCGGGATGACAGTCACAAAAGCTGAACGGCAGGTGAAGCCTTCAAAGCTCCTTTTGCTGTGTTTAGTGTTGGCAGATATCTGAACCCCGCCCTAGCGGTTCAGACTTAAACCCCGAACTTCCCCCTCCCCATACGAAGTCCGGGGTTTTTTTTGCCTGGGATTCAGGCGTTGCCGTCTTCGCCCGAGGCTTCGTCTTCCAACTGCAGCCAGCGCGCCAATACAGCTTGTGCTTCTTCGATGCCTTGCCGCTTGGGTGCCGAGAACAGCTGGATTGTCACGCCCTCGCCCCAACCCTTGCGGATGTCCTGGCGCACCTTGAGCAATGCATTCTTCGCCGCGCCAAAGGCCAGCTTGTCGGCCTTGGTCAGCAGGATGTGCAGCGGCATGTGGCTTGCACTTGACCAGTCCAGCATCAGGCGGTCGAAGTCGGTGAGCGGATGGCGGATGTCCATCATCAGCACCAGGCCGGCCAGGCTTTCACGGCTGCTCAGGTAGGCCTCCAGGTGATGCTGCCAGTGCTGCTTCAGCGGAATGGGCACCTTGGCGTAGCCATAGCCGGGCAGGTCCACCAGGCGTCGGTGCTCATCGAGGGAGAAGAAGTTGAGCAGCTGCGTCCGCCCCGGTGTCTTCGAGGTCCGGGCCAGGCTGGCGTGGGTGAGGGTATTCAGCGCGCTCGACTTGCCAGCGTTGGAACGCCCGGCAAAGGCCACTTCCAGGCCCTCGTCGGGCGGGCACTGGTCGACCTTGGCGGCACTGATGAGGAAGCGGGCCTGTTGGCACAGGCCAATGATCGGATTCTTGAATGACATGCGGTGTCCAAGGGTGCGACGCGGTGTCGCAGGAGGCGGTTTCGTTTCCGTTTAGGCGACGTGAGTATATAATGCCGCAGATTTAGTGTGCGCTTTATCCCCCAGGGTCTAGTGTCCACGGGACCGACTGGTGCACGAAAGAATGCCCAGCGAACCCCTCTAATGAGGTCAGATCATGAAGAAAATGCTGCTCGTCGCAAGCCTTGCGGCGCTGTCTTTCAGCGCGCAAGCAGCTCAGGATCCGGAAGCGGTGTTCAACCGCGCCTGTGGTGCCTGTCACAGTGGTCAGCTGCCTATGGCGCCGAAAAAAGGCGACAAGGCTGCGTGGGAGCCTCGCCTGGCCAAGGGGATGGATACTCTGGTGCAGAGCGTCACCAACGGTTTCAACGCCATGCCACCGAAAGGCCTGTGCATGGACTGCAGTGCCGAGGACTACAAAGCGGTCATCCAGTGGATGAGCCAATAAACTGCCCCGGCGCTTAACTCCTTTACCCTTTAGCCGTAGTTGGATTAGCTGATGAACAAAGTAATCGTGAGTCTGCTGTTGACCCTGGGCATCACCGGTCTGGCCCACGCCGCTGGCGACGCCAAGGCCGGCCAGGCGAAAGCCGCAGTGTGCGGTGCCTGCCATGGTCCCGATGGCAACAGCGTTGCCCCGAACTTCCCGAAACTGGCTGGCCAGGGCGAGCGTTACCTGCTCAAGCAACTCAATGACATCAAGGCCGGCAACCGCCAGGTGCTGGAAATGACTGGCCTGCTGAACAACATGAGCGACCAGGACCTGGCCGACATCGCTGCCTACTTCTCTAGCCAGAAGGGCAGCGTCGGCGCCGCCGATCCGAAGCTGGTCGCACGTGGCGAAGCCTTGTTCCGCGGCGGCAAGCTCGACCAGGGCATGCCTGCCTGCACCGGTTGCCACTCGCCTGATGGCTCCGGCAACGCCGCTGCCGGCTTCCCGCACCTGGGCGGCCAGCATGCCCAGTACGTGGCCAAGCAGCTGACCGATTTCCGCGAAGGCAACCGCACCAACGATGGCGATGCCCAGATGATGCGCGCCGTTGCTGCCAAGCTGAGCAACAAGGACATCGAAGCCGTTTCCAGTTACATCCAGGGTCTCCACTGAGGCATGTTGTCTGGAACTTGAACAAGGGTGGCCTAGGCCACCCTTTTTCGTTCTCAGGCTCGCTACAATGGCCGGAACCAGCCGCAACGCCACCGGTCAAATCTGGGCCTTCGCGGCGCCCTCTAAATCTCAAGGAGTGAAGCATGCGTAACCTGATCCTTTCCGCCGTCTTTGCCGGCGCCAGCCTGCTGGGCCTGGGCGCCCAGGCCGAGGACATCGAGGCCGGCAAGCAGTATGTCGAGCTGAGCAGCCCCGTCCCCGTGGCCGTGCCTGGCAAGATCGAGGTGGTGGAGCTGTTCTGGTACGGTTGCCCGCACTGCTACCAGTTCGAGCCGACCCTCAATCCCTGGACCGAGAAGCTGCCGGAGGATGTCAACTTCGTGCGTATTCCCGCCATGTTCGGCGGCCTGTGGAACGTCCATGGCCAGCTGTTCATCGCCCTGGAAAGCATGAAGGTCGAGCAGCAGGTGCACAAAGCCGTGTTCGAGGCCATCCACAAGGACGGCAAGAAGCTGGCGACCCCCGAAGAAATGGCCGAGTTCCTCGCCACCCAGGGCGTGGACAAGGACGCCTTCCTCAAGGCCTACAACTCCTTTGGCGTGAAGAGCCAGATGGAAAAAGCCAAGAAACTGGCCATGGCCTACCAGATCACTGGCGTACCGACTCTGGTGGTGAACGGCAAGTACCGCTTCGACATCAGTTCCTCGGGTGGCCCGGAGCAGACCCTCAAGGTCGCCGAGCACCTGATCGATAAGGAGCGCGCCGCCAAGTAAGCGGCGCATTCCCCGATGCTGCGTCGCTGGGTGGGTGAGCGGACCGCAAGCCTGTGCGATGCACGGGTCAACCCCAATTGCGATAAGGGCAGGCTGCCGGCCGACGGTCGCCTGCGCCTGCTGAGCTTCAACATCCAGGTCGGCATCAACACCGAGCGCTATCACCATTACCTGACTCGTGGCTGGCAGCACCTGCTGCCGCACACCGGTCGCGCCACCAACCTGCAACGCATTGGCGACCTGCTACGCGACTATGACCTGGTCGCCTTGCAGGAGGTCGATGGTGGTAGTCTCCGGACTGGCTATGTCAACCAGGTCGAGCGCCTTGCCCAGTTGGGTGACTTCCCCTACTGGTACCAGCAGCTCAACCGCAACCTCGGTCGACTAGCCCAGCACAGCAATGGCGTGCTCAGCCGGCTGCAGCCCAGCCTTATCGAAGACCATCCCCTTCCCGGCCCACCGGGACGCGGGGCGATCCTGATGCGTTTCGGCGAGGGACGTAACGCCCTCGCCGTCGTGATGATGCACCTTTCCCTGGGCGCCCGGACCCGCACCCGGCAGCTGGCCTATATTCGCGAGCGCGTCGCCGGCTTCCGCCATCTGGTGCTGATGGGCGACATGAATACCCATGCCAATGACCTGCTCGAGCACTCGCCTCTGCGCGACCTCGGACTGCTGGCGCCTCAGGTCGAAGCAACCTTCCCTAGCTGGCGGCCGCAGCGCTGCCTCGACCACATCCTGCTCAGCTCCAGCCTTACCCTGGAGCGGGTGTCGGTACTCAGCGAGTCGATCTCCGACCACCTGCCGGTGGCAGTGGATATCCGCCTGCCTGACGAACTGTGTGCGGACCTGCCGCTCGCGCTGGCCTGACCCTTCGCGGATTCCCCTGCATGAGTGATGACGCCCAACGCTGGAAGGCCAAGTACCTGCAGAGCCTCGAGCAGCAGGAGAAGCTGGAGAAGCGCTGGGACTTCCGCCTCGACCTGTTACGTCGTGGCCTGGTGCGCAGCTCGCTGGCTGCCGAGGGCAGCGACAAGGCGGTGGATCAGTGCATGCGGGAGCTGCGCGAGATCGTCCGCGGTGACCAGATGGATGCCGGGCTTTCCGCCTTGATCCCGCGTCTGGAAAGGACCGTGCTGGATTCCGAGCACCGCCGCCAGCGTGGCATTGAGCAGAGCGTTGCTGCCCTGGGTAGCCTGGCGAACCGGTTGCTCGAGCTGGACCTGCCTCGCGAGTTGCGCAAGGACCTCAAGCAATTCGCCAAGCGCATCAATGAAAGCGCCCGCCATCCGCGAGAAATGCCCGCCCTGCTGGCGGAGCTCAGCATGCTCCAGGGCCAGGCTCTGCTGGCCTCGCAGACGGATCCAGCGCTGGATCGGCCAGGACTGCTGCAGCGCCTGTTCGGCGGCCGTGACGATGCGCCGGCCTGCGAACAGGCGCCGGAAAATGCCCGGAAGGAACCGGTGCCTCCAGCAGCTTCTGAGCCTGTCGCCGGCGGGGTTATCCAGCCGTACCGTGGCGAAGCTCCCGTTGCACCTGGCGTAACTGTCGCGCCCAGGCCTGCGGCGGCCCTCACTGCAGGCCTCGACAGCCTGCCTTTGCCCGCCACGCTCTTGACCGGCGAAGGCGACTCCGCCTACGCCTTGCCCAGCTTGCCCGAGCCCGGCTACAGCGCTGTGGCGCAGCATGTCGCCGACAGCCTTCGCTCGCTGTTGGACGAGTTGGAATTGCCCGAATACCACCAGCCCCAGGCCGAAGCCTTGCGTCAGCGTCTGCAGGGCGGGCTCAACTGGTACGAGTTGGTCCCGGTACTCGATGACCTCGGCGTGCTGGTGCTGGCGGTGACGGACAATGGCCAGCGCGAATTCGCCGGCTACCTCAAACAGCTCAACCAACGCCTGGCGCAGTTTCTCGACAACCTGAGCGTTGCCCAGGATGGGCATGCCGAGTCGGAGCGCAGTGCGCGTGCACTGGATGACCAGCTGCGCGAGCAGGTCAGCGGGTTGCAGACCAGCGTGCAGGGTGCTGCTGACCTGGAACACCTGAAACAGAGCCTGGAGCAGCGCCTCGGCGGCCTGCTCGACACCCTGGATCATCATCAGCAGCAACGTGCCGCGCATGAGCAGGCATTGGGCGAACGCCTGCAGGCCTTGATGGCGCACGTGAGCAGCATGGAGGCCGAGGCCCAGGGCTTTCGCGACAACCTCGAAGCACAGCGCCAGAGGGCGTTGCGCGACCCGCTCACCGGGCTGCCAAACCGGGCAGCCTGGAACGAGCGCCTTGACCTGGAGGTGGCTCGCCAGCAACGTTACGGCGGCGATCTGTTGCTGGCAGTGATCGACATCGACCACTTCAAGCGGATCAATGACAGCTTCGGCCATCTGGCCGGTGACAAGGTTCTCAAACTCATCGCCGCAGAGCTGGCCAGGCGCCTGCGCAAGACCGACTTCATCGCCCGCTTCGGCGGTGAAGAGTTCGTCCTTCTCCTGCCGGGGACACCGTTGGAGGGCGGCCAACAACTGCTGGAAAACCTGCGAACAGCCGTAGAAGCTTGTCCGTTCCACTTCAAGGGCGAGCGGGTTGCGATCACCTTCTCCGCTGGATTGACCGCCCAGATTGCCGGCGAACGCAGCGATGAGACGTTCCAGCGCGCCGACCGAGCCCTCTACCGCGCCAAGCAATGCGGCCGGAATCGGGTCGAAATCCACGAGCCTGACTCAATAGCGCCAGCGCCCGACGCCTCCGGAGCGCTGCTGGCGGAGTGACCAGCTCAGGCGGCGCTGGGCAACCAGGGCTTCCAGTGTTCCGGGATGGTCTCGAGCCTCGGGTAGTCCAGCGCCGCCAACTGCACGGCGCTGAGGAGAAATGGCGTATGCCGATGCCGCACGGGCAGCGATCTCAATTCCGGTAGCCAGAGGCTGACGTAGCTGGCCTCAGGGTCATAGCGGTGGGCCTGGCGCAGGGCGTTGAACGCCCTGCTGTGGCGAGGATCGCTTGCCGCACCGGCGAGGTAGGCCCAGTTGCCCCAGTTGCTCGCCGGGTCGTAGTCCAGCAGGTGTTCCTCGAACCAGGCGGCGCCTGAGCACCACTGCTGCTGCAGGTCATTGACCAGGTAGCTGGCCACCACTTGCCGTCCGCGGTTGGACATCCAGCCAGTCATCGCCAGTTCGCGCATGTTCGCATCCACCAGCGGCATACCGGTGCGCCCCTGGCACCAGCGCAGGAAACGCTCATCGAGATTCCGCGGAGCCCTGGCGGTGGCCTTCAGGCCGTCGACGCGGAACATGGCTCCACCGTGGCGCAGCAAGGTCCAGCGGAAAAACTCGCGCCAGAGCAGCTCGGTCCATAGCCGCTGGGTCGACTCGTTGCGTCCGTGCTGCGCTTCATGGCGATGCAGTTCGGCGGCGACGCGGCGGGGCGACAGGCTGCCGTTGGCCAGCCATGGCGAGAGCTTCGAGGAATACTCGCTGCCGATCATCTCGTTGCGGGTGTCCTGGTATTGGCGCACGCCCTGGGATTCCCACAGGTAATCGCGTAGCCGGGCCAGCGCAGCGGGCTCGCCGCCGGCAAAGGGGAACGCCGTGGCTGGAACCGACAGCGGATCGCCCAGGCCCAGGTGGGAAAGCGTCGGCAGTGGCTCCAGTAGCGGCAGGGCTTCCGTCGGTAGCGAGGGCAGCAGATTCGGGACGAAGCGTGGCTGGAACACATTGGCACGTGCTTCGATCATGGCGCGGAATTGACTGAAGACCGACGGCAGCTCCTCGATCAGGCACGGCAGTTGGTCTTCACTGAGCAAGCCATTGCCCGGCAGTTCACGCAGCGGGCACCTGCCCAAAGCCTTGCGCACCCGCTGCAGCTCCGTACGCTCGAAGGGGGCGACTTCCTCCAGCGTCAGCACTTCATCCAGCTTCAGCTGCGTCACCAGCGCCGGAATGACCGCGTCAGAGTGCCCTTGCAGCACCAAAAGGCGCGAGCCGTGCTGGCGAAGGCCGGCGTCGAGCGCCGTGAGGCTTTCCAGCAGGAAGCGTGCGCGGTGCACACCCAGGCGCCGAGGTCCCAGCGGCGAGGGCAGCAGCAGCGCAGGATCGAAAACAAATAGCGGAAGGACCCGCTCGGCCAGGAGTGCTGCCTGTAGCGCCGGGTGGTCATCAAGTCGCAGATCTTGTTTCAACCACAGCAGCGCACGGCTCATCATGGCTTCCTCGGGGTGCGAATCCCTCCTCTCAACATTAATCTTCGCGGTTGAAAACAGCCGACCGTTCATCCTCGTCGTCTGCCCCCGTGTCCGGTCGGAATGCTGGCCCTGTGAGATCGGCTGCGTATAATCCGCGCCCTTTTCGGCTGGGTCTTGGCAGTACGGCTGCCGTCGGGCGTGTGCACCAAGGCTGTCGAGACACGGCGTAACGGTCCGACGTGTTTACGCAAAGACGCAGCTGCTGCAGGCCATTAAACTTTGCCCATTGGTTGAGGAGCGCCCTCCATGGAAATCCTAGGCATCGCCGTCCTGATCTTTCTGGTCACCGACCCATTCGGCAATATCGCCATCTTCATCGCTGCCCTGAAGACGGTCGCGCCCGAGCGGCGCTTGCGCGTGGCCCTGCGCGAGCTGCTCTTCGCGCTGGGTTTGCTACTGGTGTTTCTGACCTTCGGCGACAAGATCCTTAGCGGCCTTGGCCTGTCCCGCGAGGCCATTGCGATCGCCGGCGGCATCATCCTGTTCATCATTGCGCTACGCCTGATCTTCCCGAAGCCAGAGGGCGTGCTGGGCGACCTGCCTGGCGGCGAACCGATGCTGGTGCCCCTGGCGACGCCAGCCGTGGCCGGACCTTCGGCGCTGGCGGTGCTGATGACCCTGCGCAACACCCATCAGGGCGAGCTCTGGGAGCTTTATGCCGCTGTCGTCCTGGCCTGGAGTGCCACCGCGATGATCCTGCTCCAGGCGGCGTTCCTGCAACGATTCCTCGGCGAGCGTGGCCTGATGGCGGTGGAACGCCTGACCGGTATGTTGCTGATCATGCTCAGCGTCGACATGCTGCTCGATAACCTGCAAAGCGTCCTTCATCTGAACCCATGAGAATCCTCTTCCTGAGCCTTGCGCTCGCTCTGCTTGGCGGCTGTGCCGGCGGTCTGCGCATCGATACCAGCCACACCTCGGTCAGCCAGAGCAGCCGGGTGCAGTACGTCGTGCTGCATTACACCTCGGCCGACTTGCCCACCTCCTTGCGTGTGTTGACCCGCGATGGCGTGAGCAGCCACTACCTGATCGGCGACCACCCCGCGACCATCTACCGGCTGGTGGATGAAAGTCGTCGGGCCTGGCATGCCGGCGAGAGCGACTGGCAGGGTCGCACCTGGCTGAACGCCAGCACCCTGGGCATCGAGTTGGTCAACGATGGCTATGTGGACACGCCGAACGGCCGGGTCTACCGGCCCTACAGTGATGAGCAGATCGATGCGCTGATCCTGCTGCTCAAGGACATCGTCGCGCGCCACAGCCTGCCCCTGGGCAGCATCATTGGCCACAGCGACATCGCGCCCCAGCGCAAGGTCGATCCGGGACCGCTGTTTCCGTGGAAACGCCTGGCCGATGCCGGTCTGGTGGCCTGGCCGGAAGCCGGCGCGGTTGCCCGCGCGCAGGCACGCTTCGCCTACAGCCTGCCGACGGTGGCGTGGTTCCAGCAGCAACTGGCACGACAGGGTTACACGACGCCGCAGACCGGAGTGCTGGATGAGGCGACGCGCAATGTCATCAGCGCATTCCAGATGAAATACCGGCAGCGCCTCTATGACGGCCAGCCCGACGCGGAGACCGCCGCCCTGCTGCTGGTCCTCAACGGGATGCTGCGCTGAAGGGCGGGGTACCCACCTTCCCGTTACAGGGCCTGCGTTTCTGCAGGGGCGAATGAATTCGTCCCTACAAGAGACGCACGGCTCGCGCGCGGACCGCCGCACGGGCATCTGCTGATGTAGGAACGGCAGAGCTGCCCCACTTCACACCGGCAGTGCCAGGTAGAACCGCGCCCCCTGCCCCGGCCGTGAATACAGCCCGATACGGCCGCCGTGGAGTTGCACGATCTCCTTGCACAGCGCCAGGCCCAAGCCCGCACCGCCTTTGCGTGTACCCACCTGGATGAAGGGCTCGAAGATGCGCTCCTGCTGACTGTAGGGCACGCCTTCGCCTTCGTCAGTGACGCTGAGAATGACCTGCTCACCATGCCGCCTGGCCTGCAAGCGGATCTGCCCGCCGTCCGGGCTGTGGCGAATGGCGTTGCCCATCAGGTTGTCCAGCACCTGTTCCATGCGCAGGGGATCGAGCTTGACCCGGGGAAGCGGTGGGTGCAGTTCCAATTCGATGCTGATCGAGTGCTCGCTGGCCTGGGCGCTGAAACGCTGGCGCAGGGCGCCGAGCAGCTCTTCGAGGTCACAGGGTTCGCGCTCCAGGGTCTGGGTGCCGCTCTGGTAGCGGGAGAAGTCCAGCAGGTCGTTGATCAGCCGAACCAGCCGCTGCATTTCTTCATCGAAGGTGCAGGCCAGCTCAGCTTCGCGGGTCCCGGGGAGGAAATGCATGCGTTCATGCAGCAGGCCGAATGCCATTTGCATGCCGGTGACGGGGGTGCGCAATTCGTGGGAGGCGCGAAGAACGAACTCGTTGCGCACGCGCTCGAAGGCGCGGTCCTCGGTGACATCACGCAGCACCATCACCCCGGCGACGATCCGCTCGTCCTCCAGCGTCACCGGAGCCAGGCTCCAGCTCAGCAGGCGCAGTTCGCCGCTGGCCTGGACGCTCAGGTCGGGTGGCACTTCGTCCAGGGATTCGCCGCGCAGCACACGCTGGGCCGGCTCGTCCAGTTCGGGTAGCCCCAGCGCCCGTCCCAGGGGCTGGCCCCGTTGCTTTTCGCCGCATCCCAGTTGGCGTTGCGCGACCGGATTGGCGTGCTCGATGCACCCTTGACGGTCCAGGATCAGCAATCCGTCGTCGATGCTGTCAAGGACGGCCTTGAGACGTTGTTGCCCGGCCATCAGCTTTTCGATGTTGGTTGCCTTGAGCACGCGCAGGGCTTCGGCCATGAGGCCGAAACGGCGACTCAGGGCGGCGATCTCGTTGACCGGGGAGAGCGGCAGGGTGACCTGAAAGTCGCCCTGGCCGATCTGGTCGGCGGCCTTGGCCAGGGCATCCATCGGCTCGCCGAACCGCCGGGCAATGCCGTGGGCGGTCACGTAGCCGATCAGCAACACCGAAACACCGAGCAGGCCCAGCAGGCCGGCAATCAGCAACGCGCGTTCCCGGGCAGCGCCTTCCGCCTGGTGGACCTTGCCCAGAGCCTGGGTCTGCAGCGCCATCATGTGCTGGCGCACCTGGTTGAAGGCCTGGCTGAAGTCGTTGTCGTCCAGCAGCGTCCAGCGCATGCTCGCCGGCTGCGCCACCACCTCGAGGAAGTCCCGATAGGCTGCGGCGATGCGTTCGAAGCCCGCGCGCGCCTGCGCATCCTGGGCGGAGCGCGAACCTTCTTCGAGGGCGGTGAGGAACTGTTGCTGCGATTGCTCCAGGGCTGGCAGATCAATCGGCTCGCCCATCAGGTTGACCATCTGATCGCCCAGGTGCTGGTACAGGCGCTGGCTGATGTTCAGGGTGGTGAAGTTATCGTTGATCAGCTGTTCCTGGGAGCGGGACATCTGCATCACACCGATCAGGCCGAGCAACAGACCGAGCAAGGCGACCGTGATCAGCGCCGAGATGCTCAGGAACAGTTGCGTCCGCAGCTTCATGGTCAGGCTCACAAGCCATAGAGCTTGCGCTTGCGGTAGAGGGTCGAGGAGTCGATGCCAAGCGTGCGGGCCGCCTGGTCCAGGGTCCCACTGACGGCCAGTACGCCGGCGATGTGCGCGCGTTCCAGCTCTTCCAGGCTCATCGGGTCGCCAACCCGAGGTGTATTGGCCGCCGGCGATTCGCCGAGTCCCAAGTGGCTCACATCCACTAGTTCCTGATTGCAGATGATGCTGGCGCGCTCGATCACGTTGCGCAGCTCGCGCACATTGCCCGGCCAGCGGTAGCCCTTCAGTGCCTCCAGCGCTTCCTGGCTGAAGCCTCGGGCCGGCCGGCCGTAGTCGGTAACAAAGCGTGCGAGGAAGCGTTCGGCCAGCCCAAGGATGTCGTCATGACGTTCGCGCAGCGGTGGCAGGTTGAGGGTGATGACGTTCAGGCGATAGAGCAGGTCTTCGCGAAAGCGCCCCTCGCGCACCATCTCCTCCAGCACCAGGTTGGTGGCGGCCAGGATGCGCACATCGGCGCGGCGCGTCACTGGGTCGCCAACCCGCTCGTATTCCTTGTCCTGGATGAAGCGCAGTAGCTTGGGTTGCAGGGGCAGCGGAAAGTCGCCGATCTCATCGAGGAACAGCGTGCCGCCGTCGGCCTGGCTGACCCGGCCCAGCGTGCTCTCATTGGCCCCGGTGAAGGCGCCGCGGTTGTGGCCGAACAGCTCGCTTTCCATCAGGTCGGCGGACAGCGACGGGCAACTGATGGTCACGCAGGCCTGCTTCGCCCGCTTGCTCCAGCCGTGGATGGCACGAGCCAGTTCGCCCTTGCCCGTGCCGGACTCGCCGAGGATCAGGATGTTGGCGTCGGTGGCCGCGACCTGGCGTGCGGTTTCCAGCACCGCCATCATCGCCGGGCTCTGGGAGTCGAGGTTGTCGCCGGCGCGCTGGCGCTCGCCTTCGAGCACTTCCAGGCGCGCGGTCAGCTGACCGACCTCCAGTTGCTTGGCCGCTGCCATGCGCAACTGATCAGGGCTGCAGGGTTTGACCAGGTAATCGGCGGCACCTGCCTGGATGGCGTCTACGGCGGTATCGACCGCCGAGTGGGCGGTCACTATCACGACACGCATCCAGGGGGCGTTGGCCCGCATATAGGCCAGCAGGTCGAGGCCATTCTCGTCGCCCAGGCGCAAGTCGAGGAAGCACAGGTCGAAGACCTGACGCGCCAGCGCAGCTTCTGCCTGGCCGCTGCTATTGGCGGTGGCGACACTGTAGCCCGTGTCCTCAAGGCAGTAGCGGAAGGTCCGCAAGATGGCTGCTTCGTCATCCACCAGAAGGATGCGTCCTTGGTTCTCGGTAACTGGTCCCATGCATTGCTCCACTTGTCCGAGTCATAACGTTTAGTCCGAGAAATATCGTGCAAGTTGCACTTCACTTTCAGACAAGCCTTGCAGCTTGCAATTGCACGGGTTGTCGTTGGTTGATCTAAGTGTCTGATTGAAAAGATGAAAATCCTTTCTTTCAGGCTGGCACAAGCCTTGCCGAAGTCTTGTTACCCAGCCTGGTGGAGCGGTCTTTCAACCTCTTGGGATCGTTTTCCAGACACGCCGGGTTACGCCGCGAACAGGGAGGTTGCGGCCGTTTTGAACGGGCCTCGAGCCCATCGACGACCACCCGAAAGTGGAAGGAGAAGACTCATGTTGAGCTGGGCTCTGACATTTCTGGTAATTGCCATCATTGCTGCCGCCCTGGGGTTTGGAGGCATTGCCGGTACTGCTGCAGGTATTGCGAAGATTCTCTTCGTGATCTTTCTGGTGCTGTTCGTGGTGTCTCTCATCATGGGGCGCCGACGAGGCTGATGGAGGGGATCGCAAGATTCGATGGATCGAGGGATGGACCATGGGGCCGGGTTGCTCCGCGTTTTATGGGCGGCGCGACCTAGGGGTAGAGGGGTTACCTCCGCACGGCGGGCTGGGTCGGAAAAGGCCGAAACCGGGTACTGGTCAAAGACCAGCGCCCGGACGGCACATGTGTCACCTACCGCAGACGGCTGGCCAGCTTGGCGATGTGCTCGCCCTGGAATCGGGCCAGGGCCAGTTCCTTCTCGGTGGATGAGCGCGAGCCATCACCATCGGCCACGGTAGTTGCGCCATAGGGTGAGCTGCCCCGCAATATCGCCGTTCTCCCCTTACCCACAAGCTAGCGACCACAAGCGGCCGGAGTTCCAGGCTAGTGGCCTGTCTGGTTAATGCGTTATCTATCGCGGTCTTTGTAGGCTGGTTGCACTTCCTTCACCCGAACGCTGGTCGCCCCTTTCCCTCCGGGAGAGGGGCGACCAGCGCTTGCTCGCTCGGATTAAAGTCAACGAACTTAGCCAACAGGACACTAGCGGGTACCCGTGAACTTTTCCGCCGCAAGCCTTCGCCCTCTTTCGCGAATGAATTCGCCCCTCCATTTCCGTCCCGCTATCATCCGCGTCACTGATTGGGGGAACTGCAAATGTTGAACGGCCTGTGGCTGGGCTTTTTCGTGGTAGCGGCGGTGGCCGCGTTCGGGCGCTGGATCGGTGGTGACCCGGCGGTATGGGCGGCGATGGTGGAAAGCCTGTTCGCCATGGCCAAGCTGTCGGTCGAGGTGATGATCCTGCTGTTCGGCACCCTGACGCTGTGGATGGGCTTTCTGCGGATCGCCGAGAAGGCCGGCCTGGTGGAGTGGCTGGGGCGTATCCTGGCGCCGCTGTTCCACCGGCTTATGCCCGAGGTCCCGCCGGGGCATCCGGCGCTCGGCCTGATCACCCTCAACTTCGCCGCCAACGGCTTGGGCCTGGACAACGCTGCGACCCCGATCGGCCTCAGAGCCATGCGCGCCCTGCAGGAGCTGAACCCCAGCAGCACCACGGCCAGTAATGCGCAGATCCTTTTCCTGGTGCTCAACGCCTCGTCGCTGACCCTGCTGCCGGTATCGATCTTCATGTACCGCGCGCAGCAGGGCGCGGACGATCCGACCCTGGTGTTCCTGCCCATTCTCCTCGCAACCAGCTGCTCTACCCTGGTTGGCCTGCTGTCGGTGGCACTGGTGCAGCGCCTGCGCCTCTGGGACCCGGTGGTGCTCGCCTACCTGGTACCCGGCGCGCTGTTGCTGGGCGGCTTCATGGCGCTGCTTGCCGGGCTCTCCGCCACGGCGCTGGCGGCGCTGTCTTCTTTGCTCGGCAACCTCACACTGTTCGGCCTGATCCTGCTGTTCCTGCTGCTTGGCGCGCTGAAGCGGGTGCCGGTGTACGAGTGCTTCGTCGAAGGGGCGAAAGAGGGCTTCGACGTGGCCAAGACGCTGTTGCCGTACCTGGTAGCCATGCTCTGCGCCGTAGGCGTGCTGCGCGCCTCCGGCGCGCTGGACTTTGGCCTCGATGGCATTCGCGCGATGGTCGAGTGGTTCGGCTGGGACACCCGCTTCGTCGATGCCTTGCCCACAGCGCTGGTGAAGCCATTCTCCGGCAGTGCGGCCCGCGCCATGCTGATCGAGACCATGCAGACCCAGGGCGTCGACAGCTTCCCCGCCCTAGTGGCGGCGACGGTGCAAGGCAGTACGGAAACCACCTTCTACGTGCTGGCCGTGTACTTCGGTTCAGTGGGCATCCAGCGTGCGCGGCATGCCGTGGGTTGTGCTCTGACCGCGGACCTGGCCGGGGTCCTGGCCTCCATCGGCGTCTGCTACTGGTTCTTCGGCTAAGGCCGGCGGTTCATTCGCCAAGTAGCCCCGGGCAAGGGGCTGCCTCCTTAACGCGGCTTGGGCGGCAGCTCCGACGGTGTTACGCGAAAGCGCAGGGTGCCGATCATCTGCCCGGCTTCGGTAATCACCTGCACCTGCCAGCGGCCCACCGGATCGGACGGGAAGTTCTGCTTGTGGGTCCAGGCGCGGTAGCCGGCTTCACGCCCGCCGTTGATGTCGAGGGCGATGCGGTCCACGACCTGGCCGCGGAAGCGCCAGACGTGATAGATCCGCTCGTTCAGCCCACGCGGTGCGTTGATCGCGGTGTAGGCGTAAAGCCCCTTTCTGCGCAGCTCGCTGGAGGTGACTTCCTTCACCCCTTCGCCCGGCGTGCGGCGGTGGTTGTCCAGTTCGGGTGTCACGGCCACTTCGGTGAGCCATAGTGTTGCTGGCGGCACCCAGGTGCGGGTCATCCAGCCGACCCCGCCCATCGCCAGGGTCAGCCCGACCATGGCCAGGCCTCGCCACCAGCGCTGGACACGGATAGCACCGAACAGACTGGCGAACGACAGCGCCACGGCACTGCCCAGGGCCCAGCGGTAGCTTTGCGCGGTGGTCAGCTGGAGGATCAGTGGCAGCGCGGCCAGCAACACCGCAAACAGCGTCAGCGTGTGATAGGCGAGGAACAACCAGCGCCGTGGCGCGAGGAACTTGTTGTACACCGGATCGGTGATGGAACAGAGCGCTGCTACGGCCAGCAGCCCGGTAAACAGCGCTTGGCCGCTGTTCCAACTGGTCGTGATGAGGAAGAACGGCAGCACGAAGAACAGGCTTTCCTGGTGGATCAACTGGGTCAGGAAGCGCATCAGCGGCGGCGGCATCTCGATGCCGAACAGCCGCTCGATGCTGCGCCGGAACAAGTGCTCCAACACCAGCCAGACCCAGCTCACCAGCATCAGGATGGCGATCACCTTGGCCACCCGCGCCCCGCGATCCACCAGCAGGAAGCTCGCCACGCCCGAGCAGAAGCCATAGAGCGCGATCAGCCGGGGATGGCGCTGAATCAATGCGATCAGCTTGAGTACGTGGGGCTTGTAGGTCGACAGCGGCATCAGTCGAGGGCAGGCGGTGATTGCTAAGTGGCGCAGGATACTGCCGCCCGGCGCTACTGAGAAGTCGCATGGCCTGCGCCCTGATGGGCGCAGCTGCTCGTGGATGTCGAGGACTGGTCAACCCGGTCCGCGCCTGCTGCTCCAGAATTGCTGGGCCAGCAAGCGCAGGCCGCCGGCGAGATCGGCGACCTCTTGCGCGCTCTGCTGGCTCTTGATGCTGCTCAGGGTATTGCTGTCGGCGGCCATGCGGATGTTCGTCAGGCTGCGCTGAATTTCCTCGCTGGCAGCACTTTGCTGCTCGACTGCGCTGGCAATCTGCAGGCTCATGCTGCTGATGGCGTTGATCTGAAGATTCACCGATTCCAGCGAGCTGCTGGCACGTTGGGCCTGCTGCAGGCTGTCGGTGGCCCGTTCGCTGCTGTGCTGCATGGCGGTCACCGCCTGTCCGGCGCCCTGCTGCAGGCTGTCGATGATGCGGTGGATCTGCGCGGTGGAGCTTTGCGTGCGCGACGCCAGGGCACGCACTTCATCGGCGACCACGGCGAAGCCGCGGCCTGCCTCCCCTGCCCGTGCCGCCTCGATAGCCGCGTTGAGGGCCAGCAGGTTGGTCTGTTCGGCAACGCCCTGGATCACTTCCAGCACCTGACTGATCGCATCGCTGTGCTTGCGCACGTCCTGCACCACTCCTGTCGCCAAGCGCACCTCTTCCTCCAGTTCGGTAATGCGCAGGCGGGTTGCTTCCACCTCCTGGCGGCCGAGATTGGCGGCCGCATCGGTCTGGTCCGCGGCTGTGGCGCTTTGCTGCGCGTTGCGCGCGACTTCCTGAACGCTGTAGGCCATTTCTTCGACAGCACTGGCGACCTGGTCGGTTTCTGCCTGCTGCTGGCGAGTCGCGTCGCTGGTGCTGGTCACCGATGTGGCCAGGTGCTCGGCATGCTCGGCCAATTGCCGAGATGATTCGGCGATACGCCCAACCACCGCGCCCGCCTCCATTTCCAGCATGCGCAGGGCGAAGGACAGCTCGCCGAACTCGTCATTGCGGCCGCAGTAGAGATGCTGGCTGAGCGGGTTGCTGGCAATGCTTCGGGCCTTGCCCAGCAGGGTCTGGAGCGGTCGTAGCTGCCAGTGCAGCCAGGCGCCGCAGAGCCCCAGGCTGGCCAGGATGGTTGGAATACTGGCAAACGGCAGAAGGTCCTCGAACTGGCTGGCCAGGCCAATGCCGCTGGCAATGGCCAGGCCACAGCCGGCGAGCAGGCGCCCGTGCAGCCCCAGGCGGGGGCGGCGCAATGCGCGTGGCTGGCGCCCGGCCCGCAGCTCGGCGTAGAGGCGTTCGGCGGCATCGGCCTGCCCTGCCTCGGGGCAGGTGCGTACCGACTGGTACTCCACGACTTGTCCGTCGCGCAGTACGGGCGTGACGTAGGCGCTGACCCAGTAATGGTCGCCGTTCTTGCAGCGGTTCTTCACCAGGCCCATCCAGCTGCGCCCGGATTTCAGGGTGGCCCACAGGTGGGCGAAAGCGGCGGCGGGCATGTCCGGATGCCGCACGATGTTGTGGCTGCGGCCGAACAACTCCTCGCGATTGAAACCGCTGATGCTCAGGAAGTCCGGGTTCACGTGGGTGATCACGCCTTTCAGATCGGTCGTGGAGAGAATGTTGGCGCTGGCGTCGAACTTGACCGCCCGGCCGGTCACCGGCAGGTTGAGCTTCATCGACTGGTTCCTTGGTTGAGTGCATCGCGCAGGTTGAACGGCCCGGTCTCTCCGAGCAGACAGCCATGCCCCTCGAAATACCCCTCGCCGTTGAACAGACGCTCCAATACCTGCGGGGGTTGTGGCCGACTGAACCAGAAGCCCTGGGCGTAGCGGCAGTCCTCGTTGAGCAGGAAGTCCACGTGTTCGGGGTGCTCCACCCCTTCGGCCACCACTTCCAGGCCCAGGCTCCGGCCCAGCCCGATGATGGCGCGACAGATGGCGCGCAGCTCCGGGTCGTGCGGGGCACCGCCGATGAAGCTGCGGTCGACCTTGAGCAGGTGCAGCGGAAAGCGCTTGAGGTAGCCGAGCGAGGAGTAGCCGGTACCGAAGTCGTCCAGCGCCAGGCGCACGCCGAGACTGGACAGCTCACGCAGACAGGCCAGGGTGTCTGCGCCGTCCTGCATCAACAGGCTTTCGGTGATTTCCAGCACCAGGCTGCTGGCGTCCAGGCCGGTTTCCCGCAGGATTCCTGAGAGCTGGCTGGCGAACCCCGGCTGCAGCAGCTGGCGGCTGGACAGGTTGACCGAGCAGCTCAGCGACGATTGCCCCGCCAGTTGCCAGCAGCGCGTCTGGCGACAAGCCTCGCGTAGCACCCATTCCCCCACCGGGATGATTTCGCCGGATTCTTCCAGCGCCGGGATGAACTGCAGCGGCGATACCGGTTGGCCATCCTGGCGCCAGCGCAGCAGGGCTTCCACCGCGGTGACCACGGGCCGCTCGCCGTCAATCCGGCAGATGGGCTGGTAGTGCAGTTCGAACTCTTTGCGAGCCAGCGCCTGGGCCAGTGCGTTGTGCAGGTCCAGGCGTTGCCGGGCTGTTTCCTGCAGCTCGGCGCTGTAGCGGGCGAATTGCGCCTTACCAGCTTCCTTGGCGCGATACAGGGCTAGATCGGCGGCTTGCAGGGCATCCACGGCCTGGTCTGCGCCAAGCAGCCCGGCGATGCCGATGCTGGCGCTGACGGATAGCGTGCGGTCCTCCAGGGGAAGCGGCTTGTGCAGGCTTTCGAGCATACGGCGCGCAACCTGCTCGGCGTCCTCCAGACAGGCCAGGTCGTCGAGCAGCACGACGAACTCATCGCCACCGAAACGCGACAGATGGTCGCCTGGACGCAGGCAGCGCGACAGCCGCTGGGCCACCTCCACCAGCACCCGGTCCCCGGTGGCATGGCCGAGGCTGTCGTTGATCAGCTTGAAGCGGTCCAGGTCGATGAACAGCAGGGCTGCTTCCCGCGCACCAGGCTTTTGCCGGCGCTGCAGGGCCTGCTGCATCAGCTCATCGAGCCGCAGGCGGTTGGCCAGGCCGGTCAGCGGGTCGTGGCGTGCGGCATGCTTGAGTTGCTGTTCGGTGGCCTTGCGCTGGCTGATGTCGGTTTGCGAACCGGCCATGCGGCCGCCCTCGGCGACGCCGCGTGCCAGCACCCAGAGATAGCCACCGTCACGTTGGCGAATACGGTACTCATGGTGCAGCGAGGGCGTATCGCCGCGCAGGTGCGCATCCACGGCCTGGCGCAGGCTGGGCAGGTCGTCGGTGTGGACCCGACCGAACCAGCTGGCACTGCCTTCGCCGAGGCTGTCACGGGTCAGTCCGAGCATGCTCGCCCAGCGCTCGGAGAGGTAAAGCCGGTCGTGCTCCAGGTCCCAGTCCCACAGGCCATCGTTGGCCCCACGCAAGGCTCGGGCGAAGCGTGCTTCGCTGTCCTCCAGGGCCTGCCGCTGGGCGGCGCTGTAAGTGTCGATGGCCAGCGCCATGTCGAAGAACACTGCCTTCAACAGGCTCGCATAGGTGGCACTGGCTTCGTGCTCGCCCAGCAATTCGGTGAGCATGTGGTCCAGGTAGAGGCGGTAGGCACCCAGATACCATTTGAGTTCGACGCCTACGTGCTGGTGCACCAACCCCACGCGCAGCCGGTGCAACACGTAGCTCTGGTCGTAGGGGCCGCGCCAGAGCTGCTGGTAATAACCCAGCTGGCTGTGCTTGAGCCGCGCCAGGGTGGCCGGTTCATCGAGGATTCCGGCGATCGGCTCGTATTGTCCAAGGTGTTCGTACAGACGCTCGACGAAGGCCTGGTGGCAATTGTCCAGGCCCGCAGCGTGTTGGCCCAGGCGTGCGGCATCCGTGTCCTGCCAGTCGAGGTACTGGCAGCGCTGGAGGACCTCCGCATGCGTCAGGCCGATTCGTCCGAGCATTGCTTGTAATTGTTGTTCTAAGCCCATGCATCCTCCTCGGGAGGTTTTCCCGGGAATAAAAAAAGCGCCGTGATCGGAAGCCTCGGAAGAAGCTCACGATCACGGCGCTCTGTCTTGCAGGCCCCTGTGTCCTGCCCGGCAAAGCCGGCTTCCGCTTTTGCGGAACCTTGCCCGGGCAGTTTTTACATCAGTTGGAGGGGTCCGACAACTCCTTCAGAGCCTGCTGCAGGCGCTTGCGTAATCGCCCCAGCTCTCGGGACTTGAAGGCGTGACGGGTGCTTTCCAGGGTCTCGATGGTCTCGCCCAGCAGCGCCTGAATGCGCCCGGCATGGTTGAGAGGTGCATCCTTGAGCCATCGGCAGAGGGGCATCTGTAGGCAGTCGCTACTGCGGGTAAGGAGGGTACAGGTCAACTCGCTGCGTTCGACCAGGGAGCCGGCTTGGATAGCGAGCGTCTGGTCGTCGCTGGCCAGCACGAGAAGGGGCACGCGATGTTTCATTTTTTTAGTGCGTTGGCTGATGGCAAAGGGCTACGACTTTAGGTGGCTGCTCGGTCATGAATATTGATCCAGGTCAAATTTCTGCGCTTGCCTACGGACAGTCGATCTGGACTGGAATGTCCATTCTAGAGAGGCTCTGTCGAAGAACATCGCATTGTTGCCCCTTGGCGTTTCTGGCCCCCTGGGGCGCGACAGTGACTCGGGCGAAGGTAAAACCGCCCGTTACCAGCACTGCGCCCCCTCTGCGGCTGTTTCTGGAGCGTCCGGCGTATCCTGCGCCACCCTGCCGGGGAGCTGGTCAGCGATGTGAGCTGATCTCCGGCTCGAAGTACCGGCGCGCGACCAATTCTTCTCGCTCCTCTTCGGCGGCATCTGGCGCGTCGGGGTTATCCAGTACCGCATAGGCGATGGCACAGAACAGCGAGTTGAGGCGTTTCATATCGCCCATCAGCCCCAGGTGCAGGGCGCTGGTCTCGATGCTCTGCACCACCTGTTGGTGCAGTCGCGCGACATGGGCATGAGCGTAGCGCCGCTCGAGCATGCGGAAGCGACGCTTGGCCCGGCGCAGGCGCTTGGCGTTCTCCTGATCGCCATTGAGGAACACCGACAAGCTCAGGTGCAGGTTATCCACAAGCTGGTCGTACAGGCTGATGATTTCCGCCAGGCCCTCTGCGGAGAAGGCCAGGCGCTGGCCGTCCTTCTTGCTGCGCACGTCGTCGAGCATGCGCTCGATGATGTCGCCGGCCTGCTCGAGGTTGATGGTCAGCTCGATGATTTCCGCCCAGCGCCGACTGTCGCGCTCGCCCAGATCCTCCCGGGGCATGCGTGCCAGGTACAGCTTGATCGCGGTGTAGAGGGCGTCGATGTCGTCGTCGAGCCGGTGGATATCCTTGCCCAACAACGGGTCGCCGCCGCGCAGCAGGTGTAGCAGGTTGTTCAGCATCTGCTCGACGATGTCGCCCATGCGCAGGGTTTCGCGCACTGCGTTGGCCAGTGCCAGGCTGGGGGTTTCGAGGGCAGTGGCGTCGAGGTGCCGGGGTTTGGCCACATCGTCCGGCTGCGGACGATCCGGCAGCAGCCAATTGCAGAAGCGCGCCATTGGCACGATTAACAGGAGGCAGAGACCACAGCGCACGCTGTTGTAGAGCACGTGGAAGGCGATCACCAGCTCGGCGTTGGAGATTGGCCAGCTATCCATCCAGTTCGCCAGTGGGCCCACCAGCGGCAGCACCAGCACGCAGCCGGCCAGTTTGAAGAGCAGGCTGCCCAGGGCCACGCGCCGGCCGGCGGGGTTCTGCAGGCTACTGCTGAGCAGGGCAAGCACACCGCTGCCAAGGTTGGCGCCAATCACCAGGCACAGCGCCACCTTCAGCGAAATGACGTTGGACGCGGCCAGCGTCGCCGTGAGCAGGACGGCGGCGAGGCTTGAGTAGGACACCATGGCGAACAGTGCGCCGGTCAGCGCATCCAGCAATACATCGCCGGTGAGCGAGGAGAACAGCACCTTCACGCCCTTGGCCGTGGTGATGGGCTCGGCTGCGGCGACGATCAGCTGCAGGGCGAGGATGATCAGTCCGAGCCCGATGCCGACCCGGCCGAGCTGGCCCAGGCGCGTCTGCTTGCGTGAGAGGAACAGGATGACGCCGAAGAAGATCAGCAGCGGCGACAGCCAGGACAGGTCCAGGGTCAGCACCCGCGCCATCAGCGCCGTGCCGACATCGGCGCCAAGCATGATGGCCAGGGCCGGGGCCAGCAGCATCAGGCCCTGGGCGACGAAGGAACTGACCAGCAGCGCGGTGGCATTGCTGCTCTGGACCAGCGCGGTGACGCCGATGCCGGCGGCGAAGGCCAGTGGTCGGCGGCGCACGCTGATGCTGAGCAGGCGTCGCAGGTTGGCGCCGTAGACGCGGAGGATACCGCTCCGCACGATGTGCGTGCCCCAGATGAGCAGCGCGACGGCGGAAAGCAAATTGAGCAGCGTCAGCATGGTGGCCCTCCTGGCGAACTCGAGAGCCGCTGTATCCAACCGCGGAGTACAGCGGCGGCAGTCAGGCGAGTAGTAGCGCGTTTGTCATTAATTGACCTTCAGGGGACCTGAGGATTTCCACGGGTCCCTGACTTTTACGGCACTTGCTGACAAGTAAAGCGCGCAATGGAGGATTCTGCTCGTTATTCATCAAGGAGTTGGCGAAATAAGTTGAGGTGGTTTCCGCAAGTGGCCCTCGCAGTATGCTCATGGAGCGAATTCAGCCATGAAATCGCCTGTCGACCCGCTGGACCCTGTGCCGTTTCGCGAATGCATCGGCTCTGTCGGCGTTAGCTGTTGCTAGCCATCGACGGTCGGGCTGAGAGCCCTGTAGGAGCGAGGGGGACGCCGAGTTCTTGCTCGCGAAATGCGCCCGTTCGCCAGCAAGCTGGCTCCTACAAGGGAGCCAGCCAGTGACAACACTTAACTGGGACAGAGCCAATGAATCCGCGCTTCAGGATTCTTCGCCTGCTCGTCTTCGTGCCCAGAACTGCTCCTCGGCAAAGCGCCCTTCCGCCTGGTAGTAGCCGCGCTTCAGGGTGAGGTATTCGTCGATGTGCCGTCCTATGTCGTCGCCATAGGCTTGGCGTTGGAGCGCCTCCCCTGAGCCATCGGCGAAGTGCGCAGCGGCCAGGCGGGCGGCCTGGATGCCAGTGCTCAGGGCGTAGCCAATGCCCATGGACGACAACGGGTCGAAGGCCGCTGCCGCATCTCCTGCCGCTGCCCAGCCCGGGCCGCAGCATGGCACCAGCGATTGCGAGTGGGCCGGCCAGATCCGCAGCGGTTCTTCCGCTTCGCGCCCGCCGATGCGCGCTCGTGTCTGCGGTGCACGGTCCAGCGCGGCCTGCCAGAAAGCGAAGCGGCTGGCGTGGTTTTCCTGCAGCAGGTCGGAGTCGGTCATCAGCACCGACACCACCCTTCCGTCCGGTACCGGCGCGCTGTACCACCAGCCCTGGGGAACTGATTCGACCAGCGAGCAGGCCTCCACCGGCACCGTCGACGCCGCGTGATAGGTGGCGACGCCCACCAGTCGGTCATGCCGCAGCTTCTTCGCGCCGACCGCCCGTGCCAGCCAGGCGCTGCGTCCGGTCGCGTCGATCAGGTAGCCGCAGCGCAGCGGCAATTCGCCGTCCTCCAGGCTGGCCGTGAGGCACCAGCCCTCCTGCTCGCGGCAGATGTCCCGGAGTCGTGCCTTCAGCAGCAACTGGGCGCCGAAGGATCGGGCTGCGTTGGCCAGTCCGGCGTCGAAGCGACGTCGGTCCAGGTGCCAGCCATGGCCGCGACCGGTGAAGAGAAAATCGCGCGCACGCACCTGGTCGTCGCCCCAGGCCGCGGTGAAGGCATAGGACGGGCTGAAACCGGCATCGCGGAAGGCCTCCCCCACGCCGAGGTAGTCCAGCAAGGGCAGTACGCCGGGAGACAGTGTTTCGCCGACCTTGCTGTGCTCATAGCCCGATTGTTCGACCAGCATCACCGAGAGGCCGGTGTAGCGGCGCAGGGTGAGGGCGACCGCGCATGCGGCCGGCCCTCCCCCTGCGATCACTACGTCTACGGCTCCCGGGCGCTCAGCGTACAAGGTGCCCCCGCAGCGGGACGGCCCGGCGGGTATCGACCTGCGGTCGTTGCGGGTCGGGCGCCAGGTACCAGGTATTGAAGAAGTTGGCGTCCGCACCGGTCACCGCGTTACCGGCTCCCGCGACTGCCACGCTGGCGGCGACGAAGCGCTCATTGTTGCGTTCGGTCTCCACGAAGTAGGGGAACAGGTCGCGGTAGGGGCCGGTCGCCTGGTTGGTGATGAAGCCCAGGTAATGCCAGGCCTGGATCATCTCCGAGAAGCTGTTGATCCCACGGCTGTAGATCGACTGAAGGGCCGAGGGAATGCCCGACTGGTTCTGCGACTGTTCGGTGAGGTCGCCAGGCAACACGTTCCACGGGCTTTGCGGCGGCCACCAGTAGGCATAGTAAGTCGGCGCCTTGGGCACGCCGTCCTGCTTGTTCACTTCCGGGTCAGTGAAGTTGACGTACTGCACCGTGCACTGGAAGAAGTCCGCCTGCCAGGGAATGGCCATACGCTTGGTCAGGTCACCTGGTTCGCAGCCCTGGACGCTTGGGTTTGGTGCGGTTTCATTCTCCTGTGGGTCCAGGCCGTAGTGGAAGTAGTAAGCCTCGTCATGTCGGTGGCGGATGCGGAAAGGCGATTCGTAGAGCTCGGGGCTATAGAGACTCCAGGTCACCTCTATGCCCGGGCAGAGTGGGCCGCCGACGCAGTTACCGACGCTGGCGCGGTCCAGTGCGGTGACGCTCGGCAGCGGCGCCGGCGGGTCCAGGGTGAACTTGCCGGCGGCCCATTGGCCCAGCAGGAAGTATTGGGTCCGGGTAAGCGTGAGGAACTTCGCCAGCACCGCGTTGCTGACCGAGTTGGAGCCCGAGTTCAGCGGCATGAGGGGGATGCCCGAGTCGCTGTCGAAGAGCTGGCCCTGCTGGCCGTCGGTGAAGCCGTTCTCACCCGGGTCGCGGAACAGGCGGAAGTAGGCCTGGCGGTACTCGGCGGCTTGCGGGCTGGCGTCGGTGGCGTCGAAGGGTGGCGGCGAGAAGCTGCTGAGTGCCGGCACCGAGGCCACCCAGCGGTAACCCCCGGGGCGTTTGAGGATGGGCTCGATGTCGCGGCGGTAGTTGGCCACGTAGTCGGGGTTGTAGCGACCGTTCTGATAGAGCGTCGGCAGCAGGCCGAGATCGCGCACCGAGACGTCGAAGATCAGGTCGTCGAGGGTGACGATGTTCTCCAGTTCCGGAGCGAACTTGGGTGAGCCGACGATGCACCAGGCGGTGAGGTTGAGCACCTGGCCGTTTTTGAACGTCAGGGTGCAGCTGACCGGGCCGTCGGAGATGTCGTCATGCCAGCCGTCGGCGCCGGCGAAGCTGGTGATCGGCTGGTTGCCGCCGGCATGGCCGTAGCCGCCGAGCACCAGTAGGCGGCCCTGCTGGTCAGTGCGCATTTCGCCCAGGGTGTTCACCGGCAGGCCTTGTGACGGTGCCGGCGGAAAGGAGCCGTAGCGGTAGTCCGGCGGGATGCTGTCCTTGGAGAATTCGGTGACGCCGCCTCGGCCATCGAGGGTGCGCGGGCCCGGGTCGATGATCAGCTGCTGACGCTGCTGTTCGTTGGTCACGCTCGCATTGCGCAGCGGCACGCCGACTTTCTCGTAACTATTGTCCGGGCCTAGCAGCAGGTTGCCCTGCAGCTCCTGGAAGTTGTACCAGGCGGCCTTCTTGTTCGCGAGGTGCACCGTCCATTGCAGGCTGGCCACCTGCGGGTCGTCGAGGGTGACTTCGCGGGTCGAGCCGTCGGCGGCCACCGCGAACACGCAGAAGCGTGCGGCCTGGCGCTTGATGCGGCCCTCGGGGTCCTTGTACTGGTCGACATAGATGGGCTGGCCATGGTCGAACAGTTGCTGACCCTGGGCATCGCAGGCAATCGGTCGGCCGCCGATGGTCTCCGGCGCCAGGTAGAAGGCGTCGGGGCTGTTGCCGACCCTCGCGATGCCGATGCTCGGGCCTATGACGAATTGGTCCATCTCCTTTCCTCCTCTGTATCGCGGTCTTCCATTTCCGCAACGGGCCGGGCCCGCCGCGGGGCTCGTACGACTAGTCGAAATAGCCGGAGCTGCCGGCGAAGAACTGGCTGGCGGGCATGGCGGGGCGCTGCTCCGGCGCCACGGTCTCGATCAGCAGCCCCTGTGGGCCGGGCGGACCGCAGAGGACCACCGCGCCATCGGCCGTGAGGAGCAGACGGCCGGGTGTGCCGCGGTAGTCCCGAGGTGCTGGCGCAGCCATGAGCAGCTCGATGCGCTGGCCGCGGAAATGGCTGAAGGCTCCGGGATAGGGCGGCGACTGGGCGCGGATCAGGTTGTGGATGTCCCGCGCTGGCCGGTACCAGTCGATGCGCATGTCGCGTTCGTCGCGCTTGTGAAAGAAGGTCGCCTGGCGGCTGTCCTGAGCGGTGAAACTCGCGGTCCCACGCTCAAGCGCATCCACCGCGGCCAGCGCCAGGCTGGCAAACAGTGGCAGGGTGCGGTGAAAGATATCGGTGGCGGTCTCCTGAGGGTGGATGGGGACGATCTCCTGCAGGAGGATATCGCCCAGGTCCAGCTCGTCCTCGACCCGGTGCACGGTGACCCCGGTCAGGGTTTCGCCGTTGGCAATAGCCCAGTTGATCGGGGCGAATCCGCCATAACGCGGCAACAGCGCGTCGTGCAGGTTGATGCCACCGTGGCGGGCTAGTGCGCAGATTTGCGGCGACAGCCAGGTTCGCCAGTTGGAAAGCACCAGCAGCTCGGCGTCCTGCGCCTTCAGCAGCTCGGCAAGTTCCGGGGCGTTGGCATAGCGGCATTCGACTACGGGAATGCCCGCGGTAGTGGCCAGGTCGGTGACCGAATCTGACCAGAGGTTGTCCGCGGGGTTGCGGCTAGGCGGGTGGGTCACCACCAGAGGCACGTCATGACCGCTGGCGAGCAGGGCTCTGAGGGTTTCGGTCCCCCAACGCTGAAAACCGAAGAATACGATGCGCATCCATTCGCCCATCCATGGCTCTTCCCTGGTGAAGTGGACACTAGACTCGCGAAGGCAGAAGTCAAATGACGTTCATCGGCAAGGTGCCTGGCCGGCCAGCACCGCCTCTGAATGCCCGCGCTGGCGTAGAAGCCAGGCATCGCCGGCCTCCAGCGCCACCTCTGCCGGTGCAGGGTGGAGGCCGAAGCTCAGCAGGCTGTGGTGATAGGCGTAGGCGCCGCAATTGGGCAGTGCCAACAGGTCGCCCGGTTCGGGCATGGGCAGTGCTAGGTCCTCCACCAGCACGTCCTGCGGTGTTGGCAGGCAACCGGCGACGCACACCTGGTGTTCGCGTCGGCCTGTAGCGCCAACCAGCCGTAACAGCCGGTTGGCCTTGCCGTTGTAACCCCGGAGCAGGTTGTGGATGCCGCCGTCGACGATCACCCAGGTTCGCCCACGGGATTCGCGCACATCCAGCACGCGGGTGAGGTAGCAGCCGCTTTCGGCCACCAGGTAACGGCCGACTTCCAGCACCAGCCGCAGTGTTATTCCGGCGCTGGCCTGCAGCTGGTGCAGACCTTCGGTGAAGCGCTTCAGGTCCAGGGCGGGCTCGTCTTGCGCATAAGGCACTCCAAGACCGCCGCCGATATCCAGGCTGTCCAGGTCCCGGTGGCCGGCGCGGCGCAATGTTTCCAGGCGTCCCAGCAGCCAGCTGGCCGGTCGCAGCAGCTGGGTCGGGTCCAGCACATTGCTGGCGACGTAGCATTGCAGGCCACGCAAGCGCAGTCCGGGCATGGCTTGCAGGCTGGGCAACGCCTCGGCCAAGTGCGCGTCGTCAATGCCGAACTTGCTGCTCGCCTGTGCGACCTGGATACCGTCGCGCGCTGCCTCCTCCAGCAGGGCGGCTGGCGGATGCACCCGCAGCAGCACGTCCTGGCAATAGCCCAGGTGCAGCGCGATGGCATCGAGCCGACGCGCCTCGATCAGGGACTCCAGCACGATCAGGCCCGGGCGGTGCGCGCAGAGGCGTTCGAGCAGTGCCGGGTGCTTGGCGGGGCCGGTGAACAGCAACTGATCTGGCGTGAAACCGGCCGCCAGGGCAGTCACCAGTTCGCCCTCGGAGCTGATGTCGGCGCCCAGGCCCGCTTCCCGCAGGAGTCGGCAGATGCCCAGCGAGGGGTTGGCCTTGAAGGCGTAATGCAGCGTCGCGCCAGGCGGCAGCGCGTTGAGCAAATTGGTGGCCTGGTGGCGGATGCGCGCCAGATCGTAGGTGAACAACGGGGTGCCGAAGCGTTCGGCGACCGCAGTCAGGGTGGCGTCGGTGGGATGGTCTAGCATGAGGTTCGTCCATGAGCTTTCACTGTTTTTAGCAGAAGGCAGTCCGGTATCCAGGGAAGGAGCAACCCATGAAAATCGTTCTGGCGTATTCCGGCGGTCTCGACACTTCGGTGGCCCTGCGCTGGCTGAAGGAAAATCATGACGCGGAGGTGATCGCCTTCTGCGCCAATCTCGGCCAGCCCGAGGACTTCCAGGCGATCCGCGAAAAGGCGCTGGCCAGTGGTGCCTGCAAGGTGATCATCGAGGATCTGCGCGAGGAATACCTGCGCGACTACGTCTTCCCAGCATTGCGGGCCGGCGCGCTGTACGAGCGGCGCTACACCATGGCCGCCCCCCTGGGACGCCCATTGATCGCCCGGCACCTGGTGCGCATTGCCCATGCCGAAGGCGCCGAAGCGGTGGCGCACGGCTCCACGGGCAAGGGCAACGACCAGGTGCGTTTCTATGCCGGTGTGGTCGCCCATGATCCGGCCCTGCGGGTGCTGGCGCCCTGTGCTGAATGGGAGCTGAAATCCCGCGACGAGGAGCTGGCTTATGCACAGCGCTTCGGCATCCCGGTAAGCGCCACCGCCGACAGCCCGTTCAGCATGGATGGCAGCCTCTGGGGTACCAGCACGGAATGTGGAGTAATCGACGACTTTCGCGCCAGGCTGCCGCGAACTGCCTACCAGTTGACCACTGACCCGCAAGAAGCGCCCGACACGCCTGCGCATGTCGCGATCGGTTTCGAGCGCGGTGTGCCGGTGAGTCTGGACGGCCAGCGCCTGGCGCCCATGGAACTGGTCCGGCGTCTCACCGATCTGGGCGGCCGGCATGGCGTCGGCCGCGTCGACATGGTGGAAAACAGCCTGATGGGCATCAAGAACCGTGCCCTCTACGAAAGCCCCGCCGGGGCCATCCTGCACTTCGCCCATCGCGAACTGGAGGATCTCACCATCGACTGCGACACCCTGCACTGCAAGGCCGAGCTGGCGCTGAAATACTCCGAACTGGTCTACCGCGGGCAATGGTGGTCGCCGCTACGCAAGGCCCTCGACGCTTTCGTGGAAGCCAGCCAGGCGCATGTCAACGGCAGCATCGCACTGCGCCTGTACAAAGGCGGGATCGTGGTCGAGGGCCGCGAGACCGCTGACGCGCTGTTCGACTATGGCCTGACGGCCCATGACGGCGCCGACCGATTCGACCATCCGGCGGGTATCGGTTTCGCGTATGTCTGGTCCCTGCCCCAGCGGATACGTGCCAAGCTCCGTGGGCCGGCTTCGGAGCTCTGAAGCGGGCGAGCCCTTGCATCGGGGGCGACCGCTGGGGGGGGCGGCTGCTAACCTGTGACGACCTTCCGGATGCGATGTCCCCGATGCTCAATCTCTACCACGCCAACGACCTGGAAAGCCTCGGCGAGCTAGCCTGCATGCTGCTCGCGCAACCCCTGCAAGACCCCCTGGCACCCGCCCAGGTAGTGGTGCCGAGCCAAGGCATGGGGCGCTGGCTGACACTGCAGCTGGCACGCAAGCAGGGCATTGCCATGCACCTGGACATCCAGTTGCCGGCACGCTTCGTCTGGGACGTCACCCGGCGGGTGCTGGGCGAGCTGCCGCCGCAGTCGGCCTTCAACCCGGTCACTCTCGGCTGGCGCCTATACGACTGGCTGTGCGAGCCGGAGAACCTTGCGCGTGCGTCGCGCCTGGCGCAATACCTCGACGGTGGCGACGAGCGCCGACGCCTGACCCTGGCCGCGCGCATCGCTGACGTTTTCGACCAATACCTGCTCTACCGCGACGACTGGCTGGATGCCTGGGAGCGCGGTGAAAGCTGCGGCCTCGGCCCGGACGAAGAATGGCAGGCGCTGCTCTGGCGCGAACTGACCGCCGACGGCCACCCGCACCGCGCACGCCTGCTTGGCGATCTGCTGGCCCGGCTGCACAGCGGCGAACCCATTGCCTGCCTGCCCGAGCGCCTGGTGGTATTCGGCATCAGCAGCCTGCCGCCGCACCACATGCGCGTGCTGGACGGGCTGGCGCAGCATTGCGAGGTCATCCTCTTTGCCCTCAACCCCTGCCGCGAGGCCTGGGGCGACATCCGCGACATCCGCGAATTGGCCAAGCTGCCGGAGCCGGGAATCGACGACTGGTACCTGGACGTCGGTCACCCGCTGCTGGCCAGCCTTGGCAAGCAGGGGCGCGACTTCTTCGATGCGCTGTTCACCCTGGGTGGCCAGGAAGTTGGCGTCTACGCCGAGGACGAAGACCTCCAGGACAGCAGCCTGCTGCGCGCCGTGCAGAACGACATCCTGCGTCTGCGCACCCGCCGCTCCGAGGAACGCCTGGCCCTGCGCGAGGATGATCGCTCGCTGGAGGTGCACCTCTGCCACTCGCCGCTGCGCGAGGTGGAAGTGCTGCACGACCAACTGCTCGCCCGATTCAAGGCCGACCCCAGCCTCAGCCCCGACCAGGTGGTGGTGCTGACGCCGGATATCGAACGCTATGCGCCGTACATCGAAGCCGTATTCGCCCCGCGCGAGGGCGTGCCGCGCATCCCCTTCAGTCTCGCCGACCGGAGCCTGCGCGCCGAGCTGCCGCTGGTGGAAACCTTTCTCGCCATGCTGGAGCTGCCGCAGAGCCGCTTTGCCGCCGAGGAACTGCTTGCCTGGCTGGAGCAGCCGGCCCTGGCGGCTCGGGCGGGCATCGAGTCGGAAGACCTGCCGTTGCTGCGCGACTGGCTGCGTGACGCCGGCGTGCGCTGGGGCCGAGATGGCGCCCACCGTGCCCGCCTGGGGTTGCCGGAGGAAGGTGCCTTCAGCTGGCGCCAAGGCCTCGATCGACTGCTGCTCGGCTTCGCTGCGCCACCGCAACTGGCCGGCGAGGCGCCGCCCCTGCTTGGGGATAACTGGCCGTTGGACGCGTTGGAAGGCGCGCGGGCGCAACTGCTCGGGCGCCTGGCCGGGTTCGTGCAGCGCCTCGGTAGCCTGGCCGACGACATGGCGCGGCCACGGCCGCTAGTGGAATGGGCCGACACCCTGCAGGGGCTGCTCGACCAGCTGATCGACGAGCGCGAGGCCGGCGATACCCTGCTGCTGCTATCCCAGGCCTGCGGCGCCCTGCGTGAGCAGGCCGAAGCCGCCGGCATCGAGCGCCCGCTGGAGCTGGCGCTGGTGCGCCAGCATCTGGTGGCGGCGCTGGATTCGGGCAGCGGTGCCTCGGGCTTCCTCACCGGCGCGGTGACCTTCTGCACCATGGTGCCCATGCGCAGCCTGCCGTTCCGTCACGTCTGCCTGCTGGGCCTGGACGATGGCGCCTTCCCCCGCCGTACACCGGCTGCCGGCTTCGACCTGATCGCCCGCAAGCCACGCCGGGGCGACCGCGCCCGCCGCCTGGACGACCGTTACCTGTTGCTGGAAACCCTGCAGTCGGCGCGCGACGGCCTCTACCTCAGCTTCGTCGGCCGTGACCCGCGCGACAATGCCCACCTGCCGCCCTCGGTGCTGGTCAGCGAACTGCTGGAAACCATCGACCTCACGGCGACCGCCGACGAGGGCAAGGCCAGCGAGCGCATCCTGCTGGCCCACCCGCTGCAACCCTTCGCCTCGGGCAACTTCGCCGGCGCCGCTCACGCCGGGTTCGCCGCCCCCTGGTTCCGCGCCGCCCAGCGCCTGGCCGAGCCGCCGCAAGCGTCCGCCGCGCCGTTCGCCCTGCCACTGCCGGAGCCGGATGCCGACTGGCTGACCCTGGAACCTTCGCAACTCATCCAGTGCTTCCGCCATCCGGCGCGCTTCCTGCTGGAACAACGGTTGGGCCTGCGTCTGGCCGAAGCTGAGGAGGCCTTGGCCAGCGACGAGCCCTTCGCCCTTGAAGGCCCGGCCTGGCGCGGCCTGCGCCAGTTGGCGCTGGATGCTGTCGAGCGTGGCTGGTCGGAGGCAGACGAGCGACGCATCGCCCGTGCCGCCGGCTGGCTGCCCACTGGCGAGCTGGGCTATGCGCTCTGGGGGCAGTTGCGTGGACCGGTGCGCGCCTTTGCACCGCGCTTGTCCGAGGCACGGCCCGAGGAAGTCCCGCAGCCGCTGCTGGTGGATATCGAACTGGCCGGTGTGCGCATCCATGGCTGGCTGGATGGTGTCACTTCGCAGGGGTTGTTCGGCTGGCGCCTGAATCGCCTGGGCGAATGGGAGCTGGCGCCCTTCTGGCTGCGCCACCTGTTGCTCAACCTCGCTGCCACGCCAGGCATTGCCCGCGACAGCCGCCTCCTCTCGCCCGCCGGTGATTGGCAGGCCGGCCCGCTGGCCAACGCCAGGGAGCTGCTGGAGCCCTGGCTGCATGCCTACCGCGAAGCCCTGTGCAGTCCCCTGCCCTTGCTCACCAAGGCGAGTCACGGGTTTGCCCACGGCCTGCGCAAGCCCGGCCGCAAGGAACCCCTCGACGCCGCCCGCAGCAAGGCGCGAATGGCCTGGGAGGGCATCGATTTCGGACCAATAGGCGAATCGCAGGACCCTTGGTACGCCCTCGCCTTCCGCGACCGCGAGGCGCTGGGCGAACGCTTCGAAACGCTGGCGGAAACCCTGCTGGGGCCAGCGCTGGATGTCTTGGCGGGAGGTGAAGATGAGGATTGATCCGATGCTCTGCCTGCTTTTGGCCGCCCTCTTTCGGGGGGAGAGCGAGCTTGCTTCATGCCGAGCTGAATCAGGCGCTCTTCCTGTGGGGGCGAATTCATTCACGAAGCAGGCCGCAGGCCTGCGCTGCCGCTTGCTGACCGAGGGCCGCCCATGAGCCTCGACCTTCTCAACGACACCTTCACCGGCCGCAGCCTGATCGAGGCCAGCGCCGGCACCGGCAAGACCTGGACCCTGACCGCGCTCTACGCGCGCCTGTTGCTCGAGCGCCAACTGGGTGTCGGGCAGGTCCTCGTCGTCACCTACACCACTGCCGCCACCGCCGAGCTGCGTGAGCGCATCCGCGCGCGCCTGGCCGCTCTGCTCGCTGTCTACGAAGGCGCGCCGGCGCCGGACCCGGTGCTGGCTGGGCTGCATGCGCAGTACCCGGGTGAGGAACACCACCGCCGCCTGCTGCTGGCAGTGCATGGCTTCGACGAAGCGGCCATCTTCACCATCCACGGCTTCTGCCAGCGTGCCCTGCAGGACGCCGCGTTCGAGGCCGGTGGTGATTTCGACAGCGAATTGGCCACCGATGACCGCGAGGTGCTCGACGCCCTGCTCGCCGACCTCTGGCGTCGCGAGCTGTCCGAGGCCGAGCCGGCCTGGGCGCGTTTCCTCGCGCAGAAACGCATCACTCCGGTATGGCTGCGCCAGCGCCTGCGCGCGCATCTGGGCAAGCCGTACCTGCGCATCGAGCCGAGCGAGCTCAAGGCAGGCGACCTCTCCGCCGCCAGCGAGGCCTGGAGCCATGCCCAGGGCTTCTGGCAGCGCCAGGGCGCGCAGTGGCTGGAGACGCTGACCCGGTTCGATGGCCTGAACAAACGCAGTTACGACGCCGCCAAGTTTGTCCTTTGGCAGGCGGAGTTGGACGCCTATTTCGCCGACCCGGCCGCCCTCTTCGCGGCGCCCACCGGTCTGGAGAAGCTCGCCAGGGAAGCATTGATCAAGGCCACCAAGAAGGGCTTCGACGCGCCACTGGATGCGGTGTCCGATGCCCTGCAAGGCGTGCTGGATGCCCTGGCCGAGGCCGAACCCGCCGGTGCGGCGCGATTGATCGCCCTGCAGGTGCGCCTGCTGGAAACCCTCAACCGCGAGCTGCCTGCGCGCAAGGCGGCGCAACGCCTGCTGGCGTTCGATGACCTGCTCAACCGTCTCGAGGACGCCTTGCATGGCCCCGTCGGCGAGGCTCTGGGCCAGGCCTTGCGTGAGCGCTACCCGGTGGCGCTGATCGACGAGTTCCAGGACACCGACCCGGTGCAGTACGCAATCTTCCGCCGGGTGTATGAGCACGAAGGTGATCTGTGCTTCGTCGGCGATCCCAAGCAGGCCATCTACGCCTTCAGGGGCGCGGACCTCGCCACCTACCTGAAGGCCCGTGAGGAAGCCGCCCGGCAGTACAGCCTGGATACCAACCACCGCTCCACCCCGGAGCTGATCGCCGCGCTCAACCAGGTGTTTGCCCGGCCCCTGCCCTTCGCCGAACCCGGCCTCGACTACCCGCCCGTGGGCGCCAGCAACAAGTCGCGTGCGCACCTGGTGCTGCCCGGGGCCGACGCGCCGCTGGAGCTGGTCTGGCTGGGTGACGAGCCCATCGGCAAGGGTGAGGCCGGCAGCGCCGTGGCTGTCGATACCGCCAGGCGCATCGCCGGGTTGCTGGCGGCCAGCACTCGCGGTGAGGCCTATTTCGAGGATAACGGACAGCGGATTCCGCTGCAGGGCGGTGATATCGCCGTACTGGTATCCAGTCACCGCCAGGCCGGCGATGTCGCCGCCGAACTGGCCGCTCGCGGTGTGCCCAGCGTGCGCCGTGGCCGCGACAGCGTCTGGCACAGCGAGGAAGCCGAGGAACTGGCCGCGGTGCTGGCCGCCTATGCCGAGCCGGGTCGCGAAGGCGTGTTGCGCTACGCCCTGGCCACCCGCCTGCTGGGCCGCGACGCACTGCAACTTGCGCGCTGCCAGGATGACGAGCACGCCTGGGACGAGGAGCGCGAGAGCGCCGAACGCTACCACCAGCTCTGGCAGCAGCAGGGCTTCATGCGCGCCTTCCGCGCCTGGCTCGACGAACAGGGTGTGGCCGAACGCCTGATCGCCCTGCCCGACGGTGAACGTCGCCTGACCAACCTCCTCCACCTGGCCGAGTTGCTGCAGACCGAAAGCCTCCAGCGCCCCGGCCTGGAACCGCTGCTGGCATGGTTCAACGCCCAGCGCGGCGCCGAAAGCCATGGCGACGATGCCCTGCTGCGCCTGGAAAGCGATGCCGAGCGCGTGCAGATCGTCACCGTGCACACCAGCAAGGGCCTGGAATACCCGCTGGTGTTCTGCCCCTACCTGTGGGACGGCGCCCTGCTGCGTCGGGATGAAGACATTACCTGCCACGCCGCCGACGGCACCCCGCTGCTGGACCTCGGCAGTGATGACTTCGACGCTCATCGCGCCGTGGCCCGTCGTGAGCGTTTCGCCGAGCGCCTGCGCCTGGCCTACGTTGCCCTCACCCGCGCCCGCGACCGGCTCTGGCTGCACTGGGGCCCGGTGGCGCTGCCCAAGGCGAAGAAGGATGGCGAGTTGCCGGAAGACGGCCTGCACAGCTGCGCCCTCGCCTGGTTGCTGCATGGCCGCTCGCTGGACCAGGAGGATGTGCTGGGCGCTCTGGCCAGCCACCTGGCGGCCCTCGATGGCGCCGGCTTGCGTCGGGAACTGGAAGCCCTGGCTGGTGCCAGCGCTGGTCAGATCGCCCTGGTTTATCCACAAGTGGATGAGGCCAGCGCCCAGGGCGAATCCCGCGCCGAGGCGCCTGCCATCCTGGCTACCCTGTCGCGCACGCTCAGCAGCACCTGGCGTGTCGGCAGCTTCTCCGGCTTGGCGGCCGGCATGCACATGGAGGCGCCGGATCGCGACACCCTGGCCATGCCTTCCACCCAGGACCCGGGCACAGGCTTCTTCGCCTTCCCGCGTGGCGCCCGCGCCGGTACCTGCCTGCACGCCATCCTCGAAGACTGGATGCGTGACGAGGGCGAGTTGCCGGCGCTGGTGCAGAAGCACCTGCAAGGCCACGGTCTGCCGGACAGCTGGTCGGAAATCGCCAGTGCCCACCTGCAGCAGGTGCTGGACACCGACCTCGACGGCCAGGGTATGACCCTGGCTGGCCTCGCCTCGGCGCGGCGTCTACCGGAACTCGGCTTCACCTTTCCAGTGGCCGAGCTGGACGTCGCACGCCTGCGCGCCCTCCTCGCCAACCCGGCCTTCGGACTGCCGGAACCGATGCGCCTGGCCGCCGAGCGCCTGGAGTTCGACACCCTGAAGGGCTTCATGAAAGGCTTCATCGACCTGACTTTCGAGCACGCCGGACGATGGTACATCGCCGACTACAAGTCCAACTGGCTCGGTCCGGACGCCGGCTGGTACGTCGGCGAGCGCTTGGAGCAGGCCATCGCCGCCGAGCATTATCACCTGCAGTACCTCATCTACCTGGTGGCGTTGCGGCGTTTCCTGCGTCAGCGCCTGGATGGCTTTTCCAGTGATCAGCTCGGCGGTGCCTTTTACCTGTTCCTGCGCGGCATGCCGGACGCCGGGGTGTACTTCCACCGTCCCGCCGACAGCCTGCTCGACGCACTGGACCATCTGTTCGAGGAGGGCCGCGGATGAACCTGGCCGACTGGACCCTGGGCCCGCTGGAGCGGTATTTCACCGAGAGCCTACAGCGCCTCGATCCTAAGGCGGATGCGTCGGTGCTGGCCGCTGCCGCACTGTGCTGTCAGGCACTGGGGGCCGGCGATGTCTGCCTGCCGCTGGCGCGGGTGGCCGGCCAGCGCGTGTTCGCCGACGCCGGACCGGGCCTTCTGGCGCCATCGCTGGAGGCCTGGCTGGCGTCTTTGCGGGGCTCACGGCTGGTGGCCAGCCCAGGCGGCTATGCGCCGCTGACCCTGGATGGCGCCCGCCTCTACCTCAGCCGCTATCACGCGTACGAGGCGCAGCTGGCGGCCAATCTGCTACAGCGCGCCGCGGCGCGGCCAGAAGTGGACGAAGTACAGCTCAGTGAGTCGCTGGCGCGCCTGTTCGCCCGCAACACCCAACAGCCGGATTGGCAACGCCTGGCGGCTGCGCAAGCGGTTCGGCGCAACCTCGCGGTGATTTCCGGCGGCCCCGGGACCGGCAAGACCACCACCGTGGTGCGCCTGCTCGCCGCCCTGCTGGAACAGCCTGGCGGTCAGCGGTTGGCTATCGGCCTGGCCGCGCCCACCGGCAAGGCGGCCGCGCGCATGGCCGAGGCTATCCGCAATGCCAAGGCCGAGCTGCCGGTGAGCGATTCGATCAAGGCGGCACTCCCCGAAGAGGCGCGCACCCTGCACCGCCTGCTCGGCAGCCGCGGCGACAGCCCGCGGGTGCGCCACCATGCCGATAACCCGCTGCCGCTGGACGTGCTGGTGGTGGACGAGGCATCCATGGTCGACCTCGCACTGATGGCCAAGCTGCTCGACGCCCTGCCGCCCAATGCACGGTTGATCCTGCTCGGTGACAAGGACCAGCTCGCTGCCGTGGAAGCTGGTGCGGTATTCGCCGAACTCTGCGAGGGGCGTGGCTTCGATGCCCAGGCGGCGGCCGACCTGCAACGCCTGACCGGTCAGCCTGTGCCAGTCGATAACCCGCGCTCGCGGTTGGGCGACGCGGTGGTGCTGCTCACCCACAGCCATCGCTTCGCCGGCGACAGCGGGATCGGCGAGCTGGCGCGGCGGATCAACGGCGGTAATGCGCGCGGTACTCTCGACCTGCTGCGCGGCGCGCACCCGGATCTGGCCTGGAATGCCGCGCCCAGCCCGGCGGCCCTGCTGGAGCGTCTGGAAAGTGGCTATGCGCCCTACTTCGCTGCCGTGCGCAGTGGCGATCCGCAGACCGCCTTCACCGCTTTCAACGGCTTCCGCGCCCTCACTGCCCAGCGTGAAGGCCCATGGGGCGTCGGCGGTATCAACGAGGCGCTGGAGGCCCGTATCCGCCGACGCCTGGGGGTTCCCAGCCGCGAGCGCTGGTACGCCGGGCGTGCGGTCATGGTGCGGCAGAACGACTATGCCCTGGGGCTGTTCAACGGTGACATCGGCCTGTGCCTTTCCACGCCCAACGGCCTGCGGGTGTTCTTCGAGGGTGACGAAGGCTACCGCCCTTTCGCTCCGGCGCGCCTGCCGAGCCACGACAGTGCCTTTGCCATGACGGTGCACAAGAGCCAGGGTTCGGAGTTCACTGAGGTGCTCCTGGCACTGCCGGAGCAGCCCAGCCCGCTATTGACCCGTGCGCTGTTCTATACCGGCATCACCCGCGCCAAGCTGAAGGTGGAAATCTGGGGATTGCCAGCGCGGCTCGCCGAGGCGGTCTCGACCAAGGCCGAGCGTGCGGCGGGGTTGGCGGAACGACTGGGAGTGTCGGCACAGGAACCCCCTGTGCCGTCGGGGCCAGTACAGGAGCAGGATCAGCTGAGCCTGTTCTAGCGGCGGAGCATGGCTTCCTGTGGGGGCGAAATCATTGGCTCTGTCGGCGTTAGCTGTTGCTAGCCATCAACGGTCGGGCTGAGAGCCCTGTAGGAGCGAGGGGGACGCCGAGTTCTTGCTCGCGAAATGAGCCCGTTCGCCAGCAAGCTGGCTCCTACAAGGGAGCCAGCCAGTGACAACACTTGACTGGGACAGAGCCAATTCATTCGCCAAGCAGGCCGAAGGTCTGCCCTGGGGCGCCGAAGGAGCCACGCTATGGCTCTTTGCGAATGAATTCGCCCCCACAACGCAGAGTGGTGCTCAATAAGAAACGGGGCCATCAGGCCCCGTTTTTCACTGCGTCGGCTTACTCGCCAGGAATGTCCTTGCGCAGTTTCACCGGCTCCACTTCCTTGCGCCCGCGGGCGATGCGCATGCGGATGTTGAGCGCTTCCACGGCCAGGGAGAAGGCCATGGCGAAGTAGACATAGCCCTTCGGCACATGCACTTCGAAGGATTCGGCGATCAGCACGGTACCGACCACGACCAGGAAGGACAGCGCCAGCATCTTCAGGCTCGGGTGCTTGTCGATGAACGAGCTGATGGTGCCGGCGGCCAGCATCATCACCAGCACGGCGACGATGATCGCGGCGACCATGACCGGCACGTTGGAGACCATGCCGACGGCGGTGATCACCGAGTCCAGCGAGAACACGATGTCGATGATGGCGATCTGGATGATGGTGCCGATGAAGCCGCCGGCCATGCTCTTGGGCTCGCCTTCGGTTTCGTCTTCGCCTTCCAGGCTGTGATACATCTCGGTGCTGCTCTTCCACAGGAGGAACAGGCCACCGAAGAACAGGATCAGGTCACGCCCCGAGATGCCCTGGCCGAATACCTCGAACAGGTCGGTGGTGAGCCGCATGATCCAGGTGATCGACAGCAGCAACAGAATACGGGTGACCATCGCCAACGCCAGGCCGAAGAGTCGCGTGCGCGCCTGCAGGTGCGGCGGCATGCGCCCTACCAGGATGGCGATCATGATGATGTTGTCGATGCCGAGAACGATTTCCAGGGCCGTCAGAGTGAAGAAGGCGACCCAGATTTCCGGGCTGGTCAGCCATTCCATGATGCGTGATTCCTCGTGAGGTTTTAAGGCTAGGGATGGGCACGAACGAGCCGGAAAGAGCTTACGCAGTTTCCGGCAGGTTCGGGGGTGTCATTCAGCGGCTGTCAGTGCGATCCGAACAGTGGAAAGACACCCAGCAACAAGGCGGCGAGGAGGATACACAGACAAATCATCACCGCCCACTTCAATGTGAAGCGCTGGTGGTCACCGAACTCCACCTTGGCCAGGCCCACCAGCAGGTAGGTCGAGGGTACCAGCGGGCTCAGCAGATGCACCGGCTGGCCTACGATAGACGCTCGCGCCATCTCCACCGGACTGATGCCGTAATGGCTCGCGGCCTCGGCCAGAACCGGTAACACGCCGTAATAAAAAGCGTCGTTGGACATGAAGAAGGTGAACGGCATGCTCACCAGCGCGGTAATCACCGCCATGTGTGGGCCGAGGGATGGCGGGATGACCGCCAGCAGGCTCTTGGACATGGCTTCCACCATGCCGGTGCCGGAGAGGATGCCGGTGAAAATGCCAGCGGCGAAGATCAGTCCCACCACCGCCAGGACGTTCCCGGCATGGGCCGCGACGCGCTCCTTCTGCTGTTGCAGGCAGGGGTAGTTGATGATCATGGCGACGCTGAAGGCGATCATGAACAGCACCGGCAGCGGCAGCAGTCCGGCGATCAGCGCCGCCATCAGGCAGGCAGTCAGGCCGCCGTTGACCCACAGCAGCTTCGGCCGACGTGCCTCCGGGTATTGCGACACGCTGATCTCGTCGTGGCTGATCTGCTCGTCCGGCAGGTGCAGCACGCCGAGGCGCGCACGCTCCCGCTTGCCGTAGACCCAGGCGAGACCGAACAGGGCGAGCGCGCCTGCAATCATGGCTGGGATCATCGGTACGAAGATGTCCGACGGATCCACGTGCAGGGCGCTGGCGGCGCGAGCCGTAGGGCCGCCCCAGGGGGTCATGTTCATGATGCCGCCGGCGAGGATGATCAGGCCGGCCATGATCAGCGGGCTCATGCCCAGGCGGCTGTACAGCGGCAGCAGGGCGGCGACGCAGATCATGTAGGTGGTGGCGCCGTCGCCGTCGAGGGAGACGATCAGCGCCAGCGCGGCGGTGCCCATCGAGACCTTCAGCGGGTCGCCCTTGACCAGTTTGAGGATCTTGCGCACGGCCGGGTCGAACAGGCCGGAGTCGATCATCAGGGCGAAGTAGAGGATGGCGAACATCAGCATGACGCCAGTGGGGGCGAGCTTGCCGATGCCTTCGAGCATCATCGGGCCGATGCCGGCGGCGAAGCCTCCGATCAGGGCGAAAACGATGGGCACGATGATCAGGGCGATCAGGGCGGACAGGCGTTTGGTCATGATCAGGTACATGAAGCAGATGACCATGGCGAAGCCGAGCAGAGTGAGCATGGCGGTTCTCCGGACGTGATTCGGGCGGGGCGGAAGCGGATCAGCGCGAGGCCGAAGGCGTGCGGAGAACGGGCGGCGGGGTGCCGGGACGGCAGCAGGAACGGAACATGTCGATCACCAATCTTGTTGTTGTCGGAGTTACCGGTCGTTTGCCGGCAGTGGGGCGGATGCTAAGGCGTCAACCTTTCAGCGAGCTTTCGGCGGTGATCGGTGCCGAAAGCTCGGGGATTAAGCGACGAACTGCGGCCGGGCCGCCATGACGGTTCAGCTGGACACAACGCGCATGACCAGCAGCAGGCTGGCGGCGGCGAGCAAGGTCTGCAGGGTAATGATCCCGGCCATCAGGTGGCTGTCGCCGCCGAGTTGGCGGGTCAGCACATAGGCCGTGGGGGCGGTGGGCAGGGCGAAGAACAGTACCAGGATGCTGCTTTCCATGGCCGGTAGGCCGAGCACCTGGGCTACCGCGAAGGCCAGGGCCGGCATGGCAAGCAGGCGCAGGGCGCAATTCCAGGCCAGGGCCGGTACTTCGCCGGCCAGCTCCTGCGGGCGCAGTGCCGCGCCGACGCAGAGCAGGCCAAGCGGCAGGCTGGCCACCGCCAGCAGGTTGAGCAGGCGGTCGGTGCCGCCGGGCAGGCCGAAGCCGGCCAGGTTTACCAGGGCGCCGGCCAGGCAGGCGAGGATCAGCGGATTCTTTGCCACGGGCAGGAGCAGGCCGTGCAGGCTCACGCCGCGTTCGGCGGTCAGTGCCCAGACCGACATCAGGTTCACCGTCGGCACCATCAGCGCCAGCATCAATGCAGCTATGGCCAGGCCGTCCTTGCCGTAAAGGCTGCCAATGGCGGCCAGGCCCAGGTAGGTGTTGAAGCGCAAGATGCCCTGGGTGACCGCGCCGAAGCGCGCGGCTGGCCAGCCCAGCAGCCGGCGAGCCAGGAGCAGGGCGCTCCAGCCGATGCCGAGTCCAAGGAACACCGCCAGCGCCAGACGGGGCAACGCTGGGTTGTCCAATGGGGCCATGGCCAGGCTGCTGAAGAGCAGGGCGGGGAACAGGATGAAGTAGTTGAGCCGCTCGGCTGCCGGCCAGAATGCCTCGCCGGGGAAGTCCCAGCGGCGCAGCAGGAAGCCGCCGACGATCAGCGCGAAGAGGGGCCAGAGGGCGTAGAGCAGGGTGGTCATGGTGACATCCGGTCAGGCATGCGCCGCACATCTTCGGCGGCTCGACGGACATTCGCAACCGGCCTGCTAGGGTAACAGTCAGTCTCGATACCGGAGGACACCATGGCCGAACTGCATTCCGGCGGCTGCCATTGCGGGCAGCTGCGCTACGCCGTCGACGCACCACTGAGCGACATCGCCCACTGCCATTGCTCGATCTGCCGGCGCACCACAGGCGGCATCGTCACCACCTGGGTCACGGTACCGTTGGCGAGCTTCCGCTGGACTGCCGGTATGCCCGCCGAATATGCCTCCTCGGCGAGCTGCGTGCGCTACTTCTGTGCCCACTGCGGCTGCCACCTGGCGCTGTTCACCCAGCTCAGTCCAGACACCATGGACCTGACGATTGCCACCCTGGACCAGCCCGAGGCCGCTCCGGCGAACCGGCATATCTGGGTGAAGAACCGGCTGCCCTGGCTGAGCCTGGATCCGCAGCTGCCGGAGGACGAGGAGGAGAACCTCTGAGCTGGGCTTGGTGGGTATCGCGGATACGTGGCTAGGAGGCTTCCTGCAGGTTGGGCTTCGCTTCGCTCAGCGGCGCGATACCCATCAGCGGTATATCAAGGCAGGACCAACCCGCCGGCGTTCTTGTGCAGTTGGCGCAGATGCGCGCCGATCTGCTTGAGGTTGGCTTCCGTGGCGTTGAGCTCGGCCATGCGCTGGGGCTCCAGCAGGCTGCGGACCTCGCGATCGAGGTCGTCGCTCAGGGTACGCATGGTGTGCTGGCGGCTGCTGCTCTCGGTTTCCAGACGCTGCCATTCGGCGCGTTGCGGCAGGCCGTAGCCGCCGTCCAGCATCTCAGCCGGGCGGCTCAGGTAACCGCTGTTGGCGAGCATTTTCTCGAGGGTACCGCCCGCCTTGGCGAAACGCGTCTGGCCAGCCTGCTCCCTTGAGCTCAGGTAGTTGCGCTTGAGTTCATCCTGGGCCAGCAGCAATTGTCGGCGCAGGGCGGCCTGCTCCAGCAGCAGCAGGGCGGCGCTCGCGCGCAGGTCGGCTTTGGCGAACCAGGGACGGCGTTGCTCGGCGGTCAACTCCAGCCAGCCTTCCACTTTTTCCTGAGGTACCCGCATACGCTCGCGAATCACCGTGAACATGGCTTGGTAGCGGTCTCGGAAGGAGTCGAAGCGGTAGCCCAGGCGCAAGGCCTCCTTTGGGTCCTGCAGTGGCGTCCGATCGGCGATGCCACGAGCTTCCAGCACCTTCAGCAGGCCATTGGGCATGATGCTGTCGAGGTCGCGCAGGGCTGGGTGGTCGGTGCCGCTGCGTAGTAGCTTGAGGGTCTCCACCGCGCAGTTGTTGGATAGGAACCAGTAGTCGCCATCGTAGCTCCAGTGCATCTCGGTGGCATGCTCGACCAGAGTTTCGAGTTCGTCGCGTCTGAGCTTGAGCGGTATCGAGGCGAGGCTGCGCAGTTCCACCTTGGTGTATTCCTCGATCACCTGGTGCAGGGGCAGCACGAACAGCCGCGAGGGATAGGCGCCGGTGAGACCGTCCCAGCTGGACAGCTGCACGTCGCCGACGAAGGCGCGGTAGGAAAGCACCAGGTGCTGGTCCAGGTCGAGGCGGCAGTCCGGCCCGCGCGGGCGGCCCGGGGCGCAGATCACCAGGCGCAGCATGCTGTGACCCCAGCGGCTGACCCAGTTCTCGTTGGCTTCGGCGAACAGGTAATCCACCTCGTACACGCGCTCGGGATCGAGGCGGCCAAGGGGCTGCTTGCCGAAGTCGCGGCCGGCATTGAGGTACGCATAGTCGTCGGGGCACTCGGCTTGATTCGCCGGCGCCCAGCCGAAATGCGCCTGATAGTAGCGGTGCAGTGCCGGGCGACGGCAGGCGTAGGCCGGGTCGAGGAGGAAGTACTCCATATTCACCGCGACGAACTCGCGCGAGTTGCTCAGTTCGTAGATGTCCGGGCTACGCGCCACCTGGTGGTTCTGCAGCTCGCGCTGACCGCGACGGCCGACCTGCTGCTGCCAGCCGGCAAGGTCGAGCAGGCGTGGGTCATCGCTGAAGGTGAAGCGGCGTTTGGTCTGTCCGCGGCAGTCCCCCGGCAGGCCAACCTGTCCCGTGCTGCCGGCTTGCAGGCGGCAGCGAAACAGTTGCGATTGGTCGGCAGCGGTCCAGAGCCGTGCGCGGTCATAGAGGTGGGTCAACTCGTGGAGGACGGTAGCCAGCATTTCACGGCGTACGGTGCCGTGGGGCCGCCCGGTCTGCTCACGGGCTGCACTGCCATCGACCAGACCGGGTAGCAGCCTGGCATTGAGCTGCAAGGTGTATGGGCTGGTGGCGCGACCGTAGCCGTTCTCCGGCAGCTCGTCGCTCCAGCTCAGCTTGACCTCGCGGTCCAGGCGCTGGATGAAACGGGGGGGTAGGGCGGCGCGGGCCTCGATCAGCAACTGCTCGCTGGCCTGGCGCTGGGGCGGGGTGAGGTCCTCGCCATCGAGTACCAGACGCAATTCGGCCTGGGCCGTCGCGGCGGCCAGCAGGCCCGCCAGGCCAATCAGGCGTAGCAGCGTGTTCAACTTCGGGCTCCGGGTCACAGGGCCAGGATGGCTTCCGCCAGGACCTGGTCGCTGGCTTCGCGGGCCTCGGGCAGGCGTGCACGCAAGGTGCTGAAGGCCGCCTCCAGTTGAGCGCCACGAATGTCGCCAGCGCTGGCGACGAAGCTGGCGGCGTCGTCACGGGCTGCGAGCACCAGTTTCATGTCACGGACCGAGGTAGTGGTGTCGGAGGTGAAGTCGAGGGAGCGGTCCAGCGCACGGACGATGATGTTGCTGGTGGCGACCAGGGTCTGGGCCTGGGCGGTACTGGCCAGCAGGGACAGGGCGGTGGCTGCGACGAACAACGAGCGACGCATGGCGGGTCTCCGTGTGAAGTTTTCAGGGTATTGGACGCTAGAACCCACCGGCAGTTCTCCACCGAGGGTTCAGGGCGCGCAAGGGTAGCGGATGGACCGGACAGGGCCAAGCACAGAGAAGCGGTCGGGCCACGGCTATTGCGAGGCCCGGAGGGTATTTCAGAGGGTCAGGATCGCCTGGGCCAGTTGCAGGTCGCTGGCTGCCAGTTGTGGTTGCAGCGTACGGATGTGCTTGAGCGCGGCTTCCAGGTGGGCGCCGCGGATCTCGCCAGCGCTGGCGACGAAGCTGGCGGCGTCGTCACGGGCGGCGAGGACGATCTTGTCGTCGTCAAAGGATGAGCTGATGTCGGAGGTCGCCTCCGACGTGGCGGCGAAGGCTCCGACCACGGCGTCGGTAGTGACCACGAAGCTGGTTGCCGAGGCGCTGGTGGCGAGTGCGAGCAATGCTGCAGCGCTGAGCAGGCGGAGAGAGGTCATGGTGTGCTCCTTTACTGACCAAAGCGGCGGCGCAGGCATGCCTCCGCATGGTCTGAAAGACTAGTCAATTCGCGTGCTCGGGACCAGTGCTGGCTTAGCGCCAGAAGGGTTTTTCAAGCTCCATGCAGCGCTCGGCCGGGGTGATGCCGGCATCCGCAAGGGCGCGCCTGTCCAGTTGGGCAAGCTGCTGGCGGGTGCGGATATTGCGCAGCCACAGGCTGATGGTGGCGAAAACGCGCAGAGGCCAGGCGCTGTGCTGGCGGCTCAGCTGTGGCAAGACGGTGGCAGTAAGTGTGCGTTCCATGGCGCAGTCCTTCCCGCGCAGCTGCGGGGTTTGGTTATGGAGGACCATGATCGCGCCATGAACCGGGACATGTCAGTCACAGCAGCGAATAATTGTGCTGTATCAGATTTTGCTTAGATAGAACTGTACTGGTCTGATTTGGCGCGGCTGTGTCGGGGGTATTCATGGGGGGGTGGTTGGGTGCTGCTCCGATTCAGTCTGCATGGATGATTTCCAGGCAGGCTAGGATGTTGGACTTCGCTGCGTTCGCCGAACTTCCCGTACCGTCCGCTGGTTCGATCTGCGCAGTTTTTTGGAGCCCAGAAACGACGAAACCCGTCGCGGATGGCGACGGGTTCTGTCTGGGTGGTGCGTTGGGCCTTTGGGCCCGGCGAGCGTCTCAGCGCCAGAAGGGCTTGTTCAGCTCGGATTCGCGCTGGGCTTCGCTGATGCCGGCGTCGGCCAGCAGGCGGGTGTCCAGCATGGCCAGTTGGTGACGGCTGGCGATGCGACGCTGCCACAGCAGCAGGGTGGAGATGACGCGCAGCGGCCAGGCGGTTTGCGAGGTGTGTTCAGCGCTTTCGAAAATCAGGTCGGAACTGAGGGTACGTTCCATGGCAGCAGTCCTTCCCGCTTATGACGGGGGTTAGGTTTCGTTTCAACTGGTGCCTATGATCTACCCGGAACAGCCGCGACTGTAGTCACAGTTGCCCTAAATTGTGTTGGTCTTGCTTAGGGTGCTTATCAACTGTTTTGCTGAAAAATTGCACAGCTGTATGGGTATCCCGTTGAATAACTCGTTATTGAACGGGATACCACAGTTTTTCCTACTTATCTGTCGAATCACAGGACTTTCGAACAGTACAGTTCTTGATTTTCAGAAACTGTTTTTTGGCATCGTTGTAAGAATCGATGGTTACAAGCCTATAACTGTTTCGGTCGGAATGGATCAGTTGGCGAGCATTTGCCCGGTTTCTTCCAGATTGATATGCCAGGTCAGGGCCTCGCGCAGCAGGTGCGGGGTATGGCCGCCCTTGGCGCAGGCTGCGCTGAAGTAGTTCTGTAGCGGTTGGCGATAGTCCGGGTGCACACAGTTGTCGATGATCACGCGGGCGCGCTCGCGTGGGGCCAGGCCGCGAAGGTCGGCAAGGCCCTGTTCGGTGACGAGGATGTCGACGTCATGCTCGGTATGGTCCACGTGGCTGACCATGGGCACCACGCTGGAGATGGCGCCACCCTTGGCAACGGACTTGGTGACGAAGATCGCCAGGTGAGCGTTGCGGGCGAAGTCACCGGAGCCGCCAATGCCGTTCATCATCTTCGTGCCGCCCACATGCGTAGAGTTGACGTTGCCGTACAGGTCGAACTCCAGGGCAGTGTTGATGCCGATGATACCGAGGCGGCGCACCACTTCCGGGTGGTTGGAGATTTCCTGTGGGCGCAGCACCAGCTTGTCCTTGTAGCGTTCGAGGTTGTCGAACACATCGGCGTTGCGACGGCTGGAGAGGGTGATGGAGCTGCCCGAGGCGAAGCGCAGCTTGCCGGCATCGATCAGGTCGAAGGTGGAGTCCTGCAGCACCTCGGAGTACATGGTGAGGTCTTCGAAGGGGGAGTCGATCAGCCCGCACATCACGGCGTTGGCGATGCTGCCGATACCCGCCTGCAGCGGCGCCAGGTTATTGCTCATGCGCCCAGCGGCCACTTCGCACTTGAAGAAGTCGATCAGGTGGTCGGCAATGGCCTGCGTTTCATCGTCCGGCGGTAGCACAGTGGACAACGAGTCCGGCTGGTTGGTGATAACGATGCCCACGATCTTCGCCGGGTCGATCGGAATGGCAGTGTTGCCGATGCGATCATCCACCTTGACTAGCGGGATCGGTGTGCGGGTCGGCCGGTAGGTCGGGATGTAGATGTCGTGCAGGCCTTCCAGGTTGGGCTTGTGCGCGAGGTTGATCTCGACGATCACGCGCTTGGCGAAGATCGCAAAGCTGGCGGAGTTGCCCACTGAAGTAGTGGGCACGATGTGGCCCTGCTCGGTGATGGCCACGGCCTCGATCACCGCGATGTCCGGCAGCTTGAGCTGGTGGTTGCGCAGCAGCTCGACGGTTTCCGAGAGGTGCTGGTCAATGAACATCACCTCGCCTGCGTTGATTGCCTTGCGCAGGGTGCTGTCCACCTGGAAGGGCATGCGCCGGGCCAGTACGCCTGCTTCGGTGAGCTGCTTGTCGAGGTCGTTACCGAGGCTGGCGCCGGTCATCAAGCTGATCTGCAGCGGATGGGCCTTGGCGCGTTCGGCCAGTGCATGCGGCACGGCCTTGGCCTCGCCGGCGCGGGTGAAGCCGCTCATGCCGACGGTCATGCCGTCTTCGATCAGGGCAGCGGCGTCGGCCGCATTCATCACTTTGCCCAGCAGGGAGGGCAGGCGCACGCGATCACGGTACATGGGGGAAAACCTCGAACAACGGGACGAGGCGCGAAGTCTAGGGGGTAGGACGGCGGCCGACTTCTATACCAAGGTCGAAGAAATCGCTCTAATTTGGGCCTTCTGTCGGTTGTAGGGGTGAATTCATTCGCCAAGCAGACCGAACGTGTGCACTTGGCGAATCAATTCGTCCCACAGGAAAACCGAGTCTGCAAAATGGAAAACCCCGGCACAAGGCCGGGGTTTTGAGTGGAGCAGGGCAGGGGATCAGTCTACTGCCTTGACCATGTCCTCGATGACCTTCTTCGCGTCGCCGAACACCATCATGGTCTTGTCCATGTAGAACAGTTCGTTGTCCAGGCCGGCATAACCGCTGGCCATGGAGCGCTTGTTGACGATGATGGTCTTGGCCTTGAAGGCCTCCAGGATCGGCATGCCGGCGATGGGCGACTTGGGATCGTTCTTCGCCGCCGGGTTGACCACGTCGTTGGCGCCGAGTACCAGCACCACGTCGGCCTGGCCGAACTCGGAGTTGATGTCTTCCATCTCGAACACCTGCTCGTAGGGCACTTCGGCCTCGGCCAGCAGGACGTTCATGTGGCCCGGCATACGGCCGGCTACCGGGTGGATCGCGTACTTCACGTTGACGCCGCGATGGCTCAGCTTCTCGGACAGCTCCATCAGCGCGTGCTGGGCACGGGCCACTGCCAGGCCGTAGCCGGGAACGATGATCACGCTGTCGGCGTTGGTCAGCAGGAAGGCGGCGTCGTCGGACGAACCGGACTTCACCGGACGCTGCTCCTTGCTACCGGCTGCGGCACCGGCGTCGGCTTCGGCGCCGAAGCCACCGAGGATGACGTTGAAGAAGGAGCGGTTCATCGCCTTGCACATGATGTACGAGAGGATCGCACCCGAGGAACCCACCAGGGAGCCGGCGATGATCAGCATCGAGTTGTTCAGCGAGAAGCCGATACCAGCCGCCGCCCATCCCGAGTAGCTGTTCAGCATGGACACCACCACTGGCATGTCGGCACCGCCGATCGGGATGATGATCAGCACGCCAATGACGAAGGCCAGAGCCACCAGCAGGGCGAAGGCGCCGATATTGCCGGTGAGGGTGAAGTACAGGCCCAGGCCGATGATGCCCAGGCCAACCAGCAGGTTCAGCTTGTGCTGGCCGGCGAATTGCACCGGGGCACCCTGGAACAGGCGAAACTTGTACTTGCCGGACAGCTTGCCGAAGGCGATCACCGAACCGGAGAAGGTGATGGCACCGATGGCCGCGCCAAGGAACAGTTCCAGGCGGTTACCGGCCGGGATGGCGTCGCCCAGGGCGGCAACGATGCCCAGGGATTGCGGCTCGACCACGGCGGCAATGGCAATGAATACCGCGGCCAGACCGATCATGCTGTGCATGAAGGCCACCAGCTCCGGCATCTTGGTCATTTCGACGCGCTTGGCCATGATCGAACCAGCGGTGCCGCCGACCAGCAGGCCGACGATCACGTAGCCGATGCCCTGGGTCGCCAGTTCGGCGCCCAGCTTATAGATGAGGCCAACGGTGGTGAGCACGGCGATGGCCATGCCGATCATGCCGAACAGGTTGCCGCGACGCGACGAGGTCGGGTGCGACAGGCCCTTCAGTGCCTGGATGAAGCACACCGAGGCGACGAGGTAGAGAACAGTGATCAGGTTCATGCTCATGGTCAGTGTTTCTCCGCAGCCGCTTTCGGCGCTTTCTTCTTGAACATTTCCAGCATGCGACGGGTGACCAGGAAGCCACCGAAGACGTTGACCGCGGCCAGGGCCACGGCCAGGGTGCCCATGGTTTTGCCCAGCGGGGTCACGGTGAGGGCGGCGGCCAGCATGGCGCCGACGATCACGATGGCCGAGATGGCGTTGGTCACGGCCATCAGCGGGGTGTGCAGGGCCGGGGTGACGTTCCACACCACGTGGTAGCCAACGTAGATGGCCAGCACGAAGATGATCACGTTGTAGATGCCGTCAGAAATCAGATCCATGTCCGCTTCCCCTTAGCCGTTGGTACGAACGACCTGGCCGTCGCGGCACATCAGGCACGCGGCGACGATGTCGTCTTCGAGGTTGAGATGGAACTGGCCGTCCTTGTCGATGACCAGCTTGAGGAAGTCCAGCAGGTTGCGCGCATAGAGGGCGGAGGCGTCCGCCGGCACCATGGCTGCCAGATTGCTGTGGCCGACGATGGTCACGCCGTGCTTGACCACCACCTGCTCGGCTTCGGTCAGCGGGCAGTTGCCGCCTTGGGCCGCCGCCAGGTCGATGACCACGGAGCCCGGCTTCATTTCGGCGACGGTGGCCTCGTGCAGCAGGGTCGGTGCCTTGCGGCCCGGGATCAGCGCGGTGGTGATGACGATGTCGGCCTGCTTGGCGCGCTCGTGCACCGCCTTGGCCTGGCGCTCCATCCAGGATTGCGGCATTGGGCGGGCGTAACCGCCGACGCCCTGGGCGCATTCGCGTTCTTCATCGGTCTCGAAGGGCACGTCGACGAACTTGGCGCCGAGGGACTCGATCTGCTCCTTCACCGCCGGACGCACGTCCGAGGCCTCGATCACCGCGCCCATGCGCTTGGCCGTGGCGATGGCCTGCAGGCCTGCCACGCCGGCGCCGAGGATCAGGATGCGCGCGGCCTTCACGGTACCGGCAGCGGTCATCAGCATCGGCATGAAGCGCGGATAGTGGTGCGCGGCCAGCAGCACGGCCTTGTAGCCGGCGATGTTGGCCTGGGACGAGAGCACGTCGAGGCTCTGGGCGCGGGACGTACGCGGCGCCGCTTCGAGGGCGAAGGCGGTGATGCCACGGGCGTTCATGCGCGCAATGGTTTCGTTGCTGAAGGGGTTGAGCATACCGACCAGCACGGCGCCAGCGCGCATGTGCTCCAGTTCGGCATCGGTCGGGGCAACCACTTTCAGCACCAGGTCGGCACCGAAGGCGGCGGCATCATTGCCGATGGCGGCGCCAACGGCGGCATAGGCGCTGTCCGGGATGCAGGCGCTGACGCCTGCTCCGCTCTGGACCGTCACCTGATGGCCTTGGCCGACCAGCTTCTTGATGGTCTCGGGCGTCGCGGCAACCCGCGTCTCCCCAGCGTGGGTTTCGAGAGGAACACCGATGTGCACTTCAAATCTCCTGCGTGATCGATCTGGTGAACCAGCGCACTACGGATGGTGCACTGGCAAGGGCGGATCAGCACTACCGCAAGGCCGCGAGCCTTGAGGCGCGGCATTTTGCAGGTGAACCGCGGGTGCTTCAAGAAGTTCTGAAGCTAAACGCGGTGTTGACTACAAGTCACGTTTAGACCGACTGTATCGAGCTTTCGGGCAAAGCCCCGTCCGCTCTGGTGTACACGCCTGTTTGCAGATCCAGCCCGAGGAGAATCTCATCCCCATCGTGAATAGGCCGCCATCAAAGCGGCCCCGTGCGAGCTTGTAGCCCTGAGCATCCTGCCGCTAATGGCTCTGGCACTGTTAATCAGACTTTTTAATAGTTGCCATAAGGAGGCGGATTTCGGGCTTCTGTAGCTAAAAAAAATGCCTGACTACAGGGTCAAGAATTTCTGGGAAGCCATTTCCGACTGGGGGTGCGGGTGGCTGGAGCTTTCTTGTGGGTGCGAATTCATTGGCTCTGTCCCAGTTAAGTGTTGTCACTGGCTGGCTCTCTTGTAGGAGCCAGCTTGCTGGCGAACGGGCTGATTTCGCGAGCAAGAACTCGGCGTCCCCCTCGCTCCTACAGGGCTTTCAGCCCGACCGTCGATGGCTAGCAACAGCTAACGCCGACAGAGCCAATGAATTCGCCAAGCAGGCGAAAGGCCTGCCAATGGGCTTCGCAAATGAATTCGCCCCCACATCCGGCGCATCCACATCCGTACCCGGATTGGGTCAGGCTAGCAGGCCCAGACTCTTGGCGCGCATCACTGCCTGGGTGCGTCGTTTCACGCCGAGCTTACTGTTGATCTTCTTGGTGTGGGTTTTCACTGTATTCACCGAGATGAACAGGCAGGTGCCGATTTCCTGGTTGGAGAAGCCCTCGGCGAGCAGTTGCAGGACCGCGCGCTCACGCTGGCTGAGCAGGGCGTCCGGATCGGTATTGCCATGAGTCGGGATATCGCTGCCGCCCGAGAAGTCCCGCAGCAAGCCCTGCATGCCCAGGCATTCCGCCTGTTCGCGGGCCTGACGCTCGAGATTGCCGGCATTGGCCCGCAGCAGGCTGCGTCCCGCTTCTGCCAAAGTCAGCTGCACCTCGCAGGCCAGGGGTATGAAGTGCAGGGTCTTGCAGTGTTCCAGCAAAGCCTGCAGTTCCGTCTCGGCCTGTTCCGCCTTGCCGGCCGCCAGATGCAGGCGAGCCAGCAGCAGCTGGTTGCGCAGGGGTAGGCTTGGATAGTCGAGCGGAGCCATCCAGGGTCGCTCGCCGATGAAGTAGCGCTGGATGCGCAATGCCACCGGCTCGATGCGTTCCCAGCGGCCCTGGCGCGCCAGCACTCGCATGCTCTGCAGGTTCAGCACGCCGCTGTAGGAGTATCGCCAGACCTGGCGGCAGTGCATTTGCCGCTCCGCCTCGCGCAGGTGCTGGAAAGCCTGGTCGAACTCGCCTCGGCGAGCGTGCAGTTCGGCCAGGCCAAGATAGCCATGCAAGGCGAAAGGGTCGGCGCACTCCAGGGCCTGGTCCAGGCCCTGCAACAGAACCTGCTCGGCCGCTGGCAGCTCGCCGCGGATCAGGTGCAGCTCGGCCCGCACGAGCTTGAGGCGCCCCAGCAGCAGGCCGTCGATGGCTTTGCGCTGGTTGATCAGGGCGAAGCTCTGTTCGATCAGCGCCTCGGTGCGGTTGAATTCGCCGCGCAATAGCAGCAGGCGAATACGGTCGAGGTTGATCAGCACTTCGAACAGGAGACTGCCCTGGCGCCTGGCGATCTCCAGCGCCTTGTGCAGGTAGGCGGGTGCCTGGTCCGGCACGCCGCTGGCCATGGCGATGCGGGCCAGGGCGGAGTAGCAGAGCAGGATCGGCATCCAGTCGCGCTCGGGCAAGTGCTCCAGCGCCTGGCGGCAATGCTGGGCGGCCATTTCAGGCCACTGGCCGCGCAGGGCAGTGAGCACGCCATGCAGGGCCTGCCAGTTAGCCAGCAGCCGGCGGTTACGTTCAGGGTCGAGCTGGGGCAGGAAGTGCCCCAGCTTCTCGATGCAGACTTCGGCTTCGTCCAGGCGCCACGCCAGCAACAGGGCCCAGGCATTGAGCGTGAGCAGGCGCGGGGTGCTCTCCAGAAGGACGCTGGGCAGTCGCGCACGCCAGGCCAGCAGATGGGCCAGGTGCTGCTCACCGGTCAGCCATTCCTGGCCAAGCCGCTCCAGGTAGTTGGCGGCGGCTTCCAACTGGCCGGCGCAGAGCGCTTGTTCGATTGCGTCCTCGACCTGGCCGGCGGCGATGAACATGCGGCAGGCGCGCAGGTGCAGCTGGTTGGCGGCGGCTTCGCTGATGCGGCTGCGCAGGGCGCGTGCCACGGCGGGCAGTACGCGATACCAGGTGCCGTGTTCATCCAACGGCATGCAGAACGATTGCTGCGCCAGCAAACGTTCGAACAGGGCTGCGCCGTCGCCATCCTCCCAGAGGTGCTGGCAGAGTGCGGCTGAGACCTTCGGCAGGTGCGCAAGCGCGATCAGGCATTGAGCCTCGTCCGGCGCCAGGCGGCTGAGCAGTTCGTGGTCGAGGTATTCCTTCAGCCAGCAATGCGGGCTTGCCGAGCTGCCCGCCGGGAGCATGGCTGAGAGCTGGAGGCGCACACCGGCGCACCAGCCTTCGGTCTCCTGCCAGAGCTCGTCACGCACAGCGGGGCTGCTGGACGGCGCCAGCAGTTCCATGAGTTGTTCGTGCTGTTCGCGGTCCAGGGCCAGGCCCGTGGTGTCGAGTTCGAGGAGGTCGCCGGCCAGCAGCAGACGAGGGAGGTTCCAGGCGGGGCGCTGGCGGGCGCTGACCAGTAGCCGGAAGTTGGGCTGTGCCCTCGCCAGCAGGTGGTCGATGCAGTCATCCAGGTCGGCCGGTGGCTGGCGCGGATAGTCGTCCAGGATCAGCCAGACCCGCTCGCCGCGTTGCCCCAGTAGTTCTTGCAAGGCTTGGGCGGGTGGTACCTGGGGAATGGATTCCTGCAGTTCAGCGGCCAGTTGCGCAAGCAGTTGTTCGGGGGAGAGGGGCAGCCCGGCGAGGTTCAGCCAGACGATCCGTCCAGGCTCGGGTTGAGCGCGGAGGAATTCATTGAGCAGCACGCTCTTGCCAAACCCTGCGGGCGCGCAGAGCAGGCGTAGGCGGGCGTCCTGGGCTTGCAGGCACTGCACCAGTCGAGGGCGTGGAACGTGCGCCGGGGGCAGGCGTGGCAGGTTGGCCACGGCGCTGCATGGGCCGAAGTTGCGGTCTGGCATGGCGGTTCTCACGACGTTGTTGTTATGGCTGAACCGAGCCAGGGCAGACTAGAACGGCGTATGGCCGTAAAGAAGCAGCATGGATATGCCTGATGCCGCGTCATAAGGCGGCAGCGTGGACAAGGACGACGCCCCGTGTGCGGGGCGTCGTAGAGAGGGCTTAGCGGATGCCGGCGTTGCGCAGGGCGGCCGGGGTGTAGTCGGCGCCGTTGGCGGCGAAGCCGAACTCGATGCCGTGCTTCTCTTCGTTCTTCATCCCCAGGGCGATGTAGCGGCCGGCGATGAGGTCGTAAAGCGATTCGAGCGCATAGGAGCTGACCTGCCGCTGGAAGTGGTAGCTCGCATGGCCCTCACCGACGCGCCACAGCTGGCCGCGGCCGTCGTAGTGGTCGGCGTAGGCGATCTGCCAGCTGTCTTCGTCAATGAAGTAGTGACGCTTGGCATAGATGTGCCGTTCGCCTGTCTTGAGGGTGGCGACCACTTCCCAGACGCGGTGCAGCTCGTAACGGGTCAGGTCCTGGTTGATGTGGCCCGGCTGGATGATGTCCTTGTACTTGAGCGCGGGCGATTCCAGCTTGTAGCTGTTGTAGGGGATGTACATCTCCTTCTTGCCCACCAGCTTCCAGTCGTAGCGGTCGGGAGCGCCGGAGAACATGTCGAAGTTGTCGGAGGTGCGCATGCCATCGGCGGCAGTGCCGGGGCCGTCATAGGCCACTTGCGGAGCACGGCGCACACGGCGCTGGCCGGCGTTGTAGAGCCAGGCCAGGCGCGGCTCTTTCACCTGGTCGATGGTCTCATGGACCAGCAGCACGTTGCCGGCCAGACGCGAGGGGGCCAGTACGCGCTGCTTGAAGTAGAGGAGGACATTGCTGGCCTTGTCCTGATCCAGCGCCTGCATCTCGGAGGGGAAGGCGACTTCGTCCTGGAACTGTACCGGCGTGAAGGAGCCATTGGTTTGCGGAGTCGCTTGCACCACCAGGCGTCGTGCGTTGCCGCCCCGGTAGCGGGTGATGTGGTTCCAGAGCACCTGCACGCCATCCTTGGGAATCGGGAAAGCGTAGTAATGGCTCTCAGCAAAGCTGGACAGGCCATTCCCACCGTCCACCGCCTGGGTGTTCACCGCGCTCTGCTTGGCGGCGTCATAGATGGCTTGCGGCGCAGCCGTGGTGCGGTGGCTCGGATAGACCGGGATCTTGTAGGTACCGGCATAGCGCTTGAACATCGCCAGCTGGCCGGGGGACAACTTGTCCTTGTACTGCTCGACGTTGGCGGCGGTGATGGTGAACAGCGGCTGCTCGTTGGCGAACGGGTCGCCGATGAAGCCACGGGTGTCCACGGTGGCGGCATTGGTCGGCAGGCCGCCGGTCCAGGCCGGGATGCTGCCATCGGCGTTACCAGCCTTCTCGGCGCCCAGTGGCGTGAGGCTGGCGCCCAGTTCAGCCGCTTCCTCCTGGGATACGGCAGCCATGACGTTGGCGGCCAGCAGGCTCAGGGCCAGCACGCTGCTTTGCAGGAATCTTGTGCTTGTCATTGTGTGAGTCCTTGCGATCAGGTCAGAAGTTGAGGCCGAAACTGAGGGCGACGAAGTCGCGGTCAGTGGTGGGGTTGTAGTGGCCGCCGAAGAAGTCGGTGTAGCTGACGTTGGCGGTGTAGGTGTTCTGGTATTCGGCGTTCAGGCCGAGGCTGATGGCCTTGGAGCCCTCGTTGAAGTTCGGGCCGTAGCCGTCGACGTCGTGGGACCAGGCGATGCTCGGGGTGAGGTTGATGCCGGCGAAGACGTTGCTGTAGTCCAGGCTGGCGCGAGCGCGGTAGCCCCAGGAGCTGCTGGTGTAGAAGCCTTTGTCGTTGCACTCGCGCTGGGCTGGGCTGGCAGCGGTCAGGGCCAGGCAGACGGCCTGGGAGGACAATTGGCCGGGGCCGTAGATCGGGTCGCGTCCGAAACGCAGCTCGCCAATATCGTCATCGATGCCGCCGATGTGGTTGTAACCCACCTCGGCCACCAGGGTGAGGCGGCTGGCGCCCATGACCTGGTCAACGAACTGGGTTGCAGTGACCTGGGCTTGAGTGACGGGCTTGCGTTCGTAACCGTGCAGGTCGGCACCGGCCACGTTACGCGCGTGTCCGCTTTCGAACACTGGCGAGTTCGGTACGCCAAGGGCGGCGAAGGATAAGTCGGTGCTGTTGATCTGCAGTGGCATATTCGGCCGGTAGCTGATCTCACCCGCCACCGAGGTGCCCTCGACGTTGGTCTGGAAACTCAAGCCATAGAGACGGATGTCTTCCGGGTATTCGATGAAGTAGCGCGCGCCGGGAGCGCCGGGGATGATCAGTGCGCTCGGTCGGGTGGTACGGCTGGTGCTGAACACCGGGCCGCGGCTGTGGTAGTTCATCGCATAGGCGCCGAACTCGGTGTCGTTCAGCTCCGGGATGAACCAGCGCAGGGCCACGCCGAACTGGCCACTGTCACGGGCATCGCGGTCCCCCGCGCGTGGAATATAGAGCGTGCTGCCGGTATTGGTGGAAACCCCGGGTGGCAGGTCCGGACCTGCAACGATCAGGCGATCCGTGCAGCCGTCGGCAATCACGTCGGAGGTGGAGAAGAAGGTGCCGCAGTTGTCGACGACGGTCTGGTCCCACTCCAGCTGGTAGAACGCCTCGGCCGAAAGGCTGTCGGTCAGGCTCTGCGACAGGTAGAGCATGTTGACCGGGATGAGGCCTTCCTTGATCTCGGCGCCCGGACGGCGGAAGGCCGCTACGTCGATCGGGTTGATCGAGTTGATACTGTTGCCGATGAACGTGCTCTCACCCCAGCTGACTACCTGCTTGCCAACGCGAAAGCTGCCTGGCAGGTCGGCAAGGTTGTAGTTGTGATAGAAGAACGCGTCGAGGATTTCCGCACCTGAGGCTTTCGCGCCTTCTTTGCGGTTGTGATCGTCGATGTCGTAGAACAGCCGGTGCTCGTCCTTCAGCTCGAAGTCGTACCAGTACTTGCCTCGCAGGAACACGCCCGAATCGCCGTACTTCAGTTCCAGGTCGTGGATGCCCTTGAAGATCTTGGAGAAAGTTTCGCCTTTCTTGAAGTTCAGCCGGCCGTCGTCCGAGGTGCGCGACAGGGCTTCGCCGCCACTGGCGGTGGAGATGAATTCCGGGTCTGCCGAGCGGACAGCCCAGCTGGCGCCAACCGACAGCGATGAGTCGAATTGCGCCTCGACTTCGCCGATGTTGAAGCTGATGGCTGAGGCCTGGGCGCTGCAGCCCAGGGCAATGGCGGCGGCCAGCGACTGCGGCCGGAAGATTCCGCGCATTGTTCTTGTTGTCATGCGGCTCTCCAGAGAGGATTAAGGAGGCCTCATGCTAATCAGCCAAAAGTCTGCCCATAACTGCCTGAATGGGCGATTTCACCTATCACCCGAAGGGGTGAGAAAGCCTGCTCCCAAGGCCTTGGTCGAGCGCTGATTCGTTTTCGGTCGTCTGTCGGCGGTGGGCGCTGATACCTCGGGTTACAGCACGTGCCCCGCTTGCGCGACTGACTTTAATGCCACGCCCGGCCTGGGGCGGTGACGTGCTCGATGCCAAGCCTTCTCTCGACCAGGAGTGGCCGTCGCCAGCGATTCAGGTCTCTTGTGTGAGGCCCTCAACGCATCGCGCAGCCCGAGCGCGGCTGCGGCCCCCTCGTCCGGCCCGACGACCTGCTGGAAAACATCAGGGTGCATTACGATAACGTCGACCACGAACTGCGTGCTTATCCGCGCCTGGCGTTACCGGACGGCGGACCTTCACGGCAACCACCGCGAGATGAATTGGACTACCCGGTGCGGTGAATATTCCTCGCGTTAATCGAGGCCTGCTTCCTCCCGGTAGCGGTGAGCCGCCTCCACCAGCCAGTCGCGGAACGCGCCGAGCGCGGCCGACTCCAGCTTGCGTTCGGGAATGATCAGGTAATAGGCCTTGTCGCTGCGGAAGCTGTGTTCGTGGGCCGTCACCAGCAGGCCATCGGCCAGCTCGCGCTGGATCAGGAAGGGCGGGATCAGTGCTACACCCATTTCGTGCATGGCCGCCTGCGCCAACATCGAGAAGAGCTCGTAGCGCGGGCCGCTGAGGTCGCGTGCGACGCTCAAGCCCAATGAGCTGAACCACTGACGCCAGGCATAGGGACGGGTGGTCTGCTGCAACAGGGGCAGGGTGGCGATGGCTTCGGCATCCAGCTGGCTGCGCCCTCGCAGCAAGGCGGGGCTGCAGACCGGCACGGAGTTCTCGTGCATGAGGAAATAGGAGCGGGTGCCGGACCATTCGGCATCACCGAAGTAGAGCGCTGCGTCGAAATCGGTGTCGGCGAAAAGAAAGGGGCGGGTGCGGTTGGTCAGGTTCACCGTGACTTCCGGGTGCTGGCGCTGGAACTCCTTCAGTCGTGGCAGGAGCCATCGCGTGCCAAAGGTGGGAACCACCGCCAGCTCGATGGCCATCGCACCTTGCTGGCCCATCACCGCCAGGGTATCGCGCTCTACCGCATCGAGCTGGATGGCGATCCGCCGTGAATACGCCAGTCCGGCCTCGGTCAGTTTCACGCCGCGTCGGGAACGACGGAACAGCTCCTGGCCCAGGAAATCCTCGAGCCCGGCAATCTGTCGGCAGATGGCGCTCTGGGTCAGGGCCAGTTCTTCGGCCGCCTTGGTGAAACTCTGATGGCGCGCGGCGGACTCGAAAGCGATGAGTGCGGCGGTGCTGGGGATCTTTCGGCGCATGCTGTACCTCGGTCTCACAATTGAAAGGCATAAACTGGGCATATATGGCCTTTCGGAGTGAGAAATTAGCACAACAGCTTGCAAAATCCTCGTTTGCCCGTTTCGTCCTACGCTGTCTAGGATGACTTCCACACAAGAAGGCACGGACCGCGCGACGGCTCCGGCTCCCGAATCCTGTTCACCGAGGACACTCCCCATGGCTTCCAAAGCAAGCTTCAACTGGATCGATCCGCTGCTGCTGGACCAGCAGCTTACCGAAGAAGAGCGCATGGTGCGCGAAAGCGCCCAGCAGTTCGCCCAGGACAAGCTGGCCCCGCGCGTACTGGAAGCCTTTCGCCACGAACAGACCGACCCGGCGATCTTCCGCGAGATGGGCGAAGTCGGCCTGCTCGGCGCCACGATCCCGGCCGAGTACGGCGGCAGTGGCCTCAACTATGTCTGCTACGGCCTGATCGCTCGCGAAGTCGAGCGTGTCGATTCTGGCTACCGCTCAATGATGAGCGTGCAGTCCTCCCTGGTCATGGTGCCCATTCACGAATTCGGCAACGAAGCCACCAAGCAGAAGTACCTGCCCAAGCTGGCCAGCGGCGAGTGGATCGGCTGTTTCGGCCTGACCGAACCGAACCACGGTTCCGACCCGGGCTCGATGATCACCCGTGCGCGCAAGGTCGATGGCGGCTATCGCCTGACAGGCAGCAAGATGTGGATCACCAACAGCCCGATCGCCGACGTGTTCGTGGTCTGGGCCAAGGATGATGCCGGCGAAATCCGCGGCTTCGTCCTCGAGAAGGGCTGGCAGGGCCTCAGCGCTCCGGTCATCCACGGCAAGGTAGGCCTGCGCGCCTCCATTACCGGCGAGATCGTGATGGACAACGTGTTCGTGCCGGAAGAGAACGCCTTCCCGGACGTGCGTGGCCTGCGCGGCCCGTTCACCTGCCTGAACTCTGCCCGCTACGGCATTTCGTGGGGTGCCCTGGGTGCCGCCGAAGCGTGCTGGCACACCGCGCGCCAGTACGTACTGGATCGCAACCAGTTCGGCCGTCCGTTGGCCGCCAACCAGCTGATCCAGAAAAAGCTGGCCGACATGCAGACCGAAATCACCCTGGCGCTGCAAGGCTGCCTGCGCCTCGGTCGGATGAAGGACGAAGGCACGGCGGCGGTGGAGATCACCTCCATCATGAAGCGCAATTCTTGCGGCAAGGCCCTGGATATCGCCCGCATGGCCCGCGACATGCTGGGTGGTAATGGCATCTCCGACGAGTTCGGCGTTGCCCGCCACCTGGTCAACCTGGAGGTGGTCAACACCTACGAGGGGACCCACGACGTGCACGCACTGATCCTCGGTCGCGCCCAGACCGGTATCCAGGCGTTCTTCTGATCCGCGTCGCGCCTCTCTCTCTTCTTATATAGAAGAGAGAGAGGCAACGGTCTTACCCCTGACTTCAGGTGATCCCATGGCTGGCGCTCTCTCCCATATCCGTGTTCTCGACCTCTCCCGCGTGCTGGCTGGCCCCTGGGCCGGACAGATAATGGCGGACCTGGGGGCCGAGGTGATCAAGGTCGAACGCCCGGGGGCCGGCGACGACACCCGCGCCTGGGGCCCGCCCTACCTCAAGGGAGCCGACGGCCGGGATACCAGCGAAGCGGCTTATTTCCTCTCCGCGAACCGCAACAAGCATTCGGTGACCATCGACTTTACCCGCCCGGAGGGCCAGCAGCTGGTCCGCGAGCTGGCGCAGAAGTCCGATATCGTCATCGAAAACTTCAAGGTGGGCGGCCTGGCGTCGTATGGGCTGGATTACCCGTCGCTGAAGGCGATCAATCCCCGCCTCATCTATTGCTCGATCACCGGCTTCGGGCAGTTCGGCCCCTATGCCAAGCGTGCCGGCTATGACTTCATGATCCAGGGGCTGGGTGGGCTGATGAGCATCACCGGCCGTACCGATCAGGAAGAGGGCTCTGGCCCGGTGAAGGTGGGCGTCGCCCTGACCGACATCCTGACTGGTCTTTATTCCTCGGTGGCAATCCTCGCCGCGCTGGCATCCCGGGAGATCAGCGGGCAGGGCCAGCACATCGACATGGCGTTGCTGGATGTGCAGGTCGCCTGCCTGGCTAACCAGGCCATGAACTACCTGACCACGGGTGTACCGCCCAAACGACTGGGTAATGCGCACCCGAACATCGTGCCTTACCAGGATTTCCCTACGGCGGACGGCGACTTCATCCTCACCGTCGGCAATGACAGCCAGTTCCGCAAGTTCTGCGAGGTCGCCGGCCATCGGGAGTGGGCCGACGACTCGCGTTTTTCTACCAACAAGGCGCGAGTGGCGAACCGGGCCGAGCTGATTCCGCTGATTCGCCAGGCCACGGTGTTCAAGACTACGGCCGAATGGGTATCGGCCCTTGAAGAGGTGGGTGTGCCCTGCGGCCCGATCAACGATCTGGCTGCGGTATTTGCCGACCCCCAGGTAAAGGCGCGCGGATTGCGCGTGGAACTGGCTCACCCGCTGGCTGGAATCGTCCCGCAAGTCGCCAGCCCTCTGCGCCTATCCGAGACTCCCGTCGAATACCGCATGCCCCCGCCATTGCTGGGTGAGCATACCGAGCAGGTGCTGGCACGGCTGCTTGGGCTCACGGCAGAGCGCATCGCGGAGTTGCATAAAGAAGAGGTCATCTGAGACTCTCAAGTGTCTCGCCAAAGATATTCCATTTGTTTTCACTGCAGGGGGTTTACAGCCTCCCTGACTCATGTAGAATGCGCGCCTCGCTGAAGAGGACCCAGTCCTCCCAAGCGGCAAGTTGTTGAAATGAAAAGAAATTTTCGAAAAACAGCTTGACGGCGAGACGGGGTGATGTAGAATGCGCCCCACGCTGAAGCGACCGGGTCGCCGACGCAGCAAGTAGTTGAGTAGAAACGAAAAATTTCGAAAAACAGCTTGACAGAAAGAAAGGCTGCTGTAGAATGCGCGGCCTCGGTTGAGACGAAAGACTTGATCGAAACGCTCTTTAACAACTGAATCAAGCAATTCGTGTGGGTGCTTGTGAGGTAAGACTGATAGTCAACTGATTATC
>NZ_JAGTIS010000008.1 GCF_018704125.1 Metapseudomonas boanensis
ATCCTGGGCAAACTGCCGACCGTCGAGGAGTACATGGCCTACGCGAAGAACATCGACAGCATGGCGGCCGATATCTACCGCTACCTGTCCTTCGACCAGATCGCCGAGTACAAGGAAGCCGCTGCGAGCAGCAGGATACCGGCCCTCCAGACAGCCTGACCGGGCTATGGGAATCCCATTGGGATTCCCAACTGGCCGCTCAGGGTTCGTTGAGCGAATAGAGGTCGATCCAGCCCAGTTGGTTCTAGCATCGTCCTCTGCTTGATCCCGTTAGAGTCGCTCCCGAAGGAAGTCCACGAATGCCCGAGTCCGCGCAGAACGGCGCCGGTCGTGACTGAAAACCGCGCTTACAGGGAGCGCAACAGGTTGATATTCGGCAAGGATGGTGGCGACCGCCCCTTGCCGGACATCCGCGGCGAACAACCACTCGGGGGAAAGGGAAATTCCCAGGCCAGCCAGAACCATTTCCCGGATGGCCTCGCTGCTATTACTGGTGACGTTCCCCTTGATACTGACGCTGTGCTCCTCGCCGTCACGGCTGAAGCGCCAGACATCGTAGTGTTCCAGCAATGTGAAGCCCAGGCAGTTATGGTGCGAGAGGTCAGCGGGCTTGCCAGGCGTGCCATGGCGGCTTAGGTACGCTGGCGTGGCATACACCTGGCGCAGGGTGTTTCCAAGCGAAACCGAGACCAGCCTTTCGCTCTTCACCACGCCAATGCGAATCGCAACATCGATGTTCTCCCTGAGAAGATCTTCGTTCTGGTCGTTCAGTCGCAGGTCCATCTGAACGCGCGGATAGCGCTCTAGAAACTCGCACACCAGCGGCGCGATGCACAATCGTCCGTAGCTGACCGGCGCCGCCACCCGCAACGGTCCGGCGATTTGCTCCTGCCCACTGGCGAAATTGAGCGTGGCAGCCTCCAGGCTGGCGAGAATGCTCTGGCTCTCTGCGTAAAACCGCTGCCCCTGGTCGGTCAGGGATAGCTGCCGCGTGCTGCGTGCGAAGAGCGCACCACCTAAGTACTCCTCCAAAGCACGGATCTGCTTGCTCACCGCGGGCTGGCCGAGGTTCAACTCCCTGGCGACAGCCGAAAACGAGCCGCGCTCGACCACTCGCATGAAAACGCGCATGGAATCGAAGAGGTCCATCGAGCAATTCCCTCTTTGTACGGAATAAATCTAATCAACTTTTGCTTTCTTATCGGAATACACCGGCGCGGGGAAGATGAGCCCATCCACTGACCGGAGGTTTACCGCCATGAATCACACGATGCTCGCTGCCATTGCCGAATCCGCCCAGGCCAAGCTTGTAGTGCACAACATCCCCCGGCCCGTTCCAGGCACAGGGGAAGTGTTGATCAAGGTACAGGCTGCGGCCGTCAATCCTCTGGATACGAAGATCGCCGCGGGGCAAGCGGGTCATGCCCGGCAGCCGCTGCCGGCAATATTGGGCATGGACCTGGCCGGTACGGTGACCGAGCTGGGAGACGGCGTAGACGGTTTCGCCCCTGGAGATGAAGTATTCGGCATGGCCGGGGGTATCGGTGGCATCCAGGGCACCCTGGCCGAGTACATTGTCGTGGATGCCCGACTGATCGCGCCCAAGCCCCGGGCGTTGAGCATGCGCGAAGCGGCGGCGCTGCCGTTGGTGTTCATTACCGCCTGGGAGGGGCTGGTGGATCGCGCCAATGTCCGAACCGGCCAACAGGTGTTGATCCATGGTGGCGCAGGCGGGGTCGGCCATGCGGCTGTGCAACTGGCAAAGGCCAGGGGGGCCCGCGTTTATGCCACTGGTTCGGCGACCAGCCTGGACTTCATCCGCGAGCTGGGTGCGACCGGGATCGACTACCGGGCCCAGACCGTGGAGGACTATCTCAAGCGTTATACCGGGGGCGAGGGATTCGACATCGTTTATGACACGGTCGGCGGAGCGACCCTGAATGCGTCGTTCAACGCCGTGAAGGTCTATACCGGGCATGTGCTCAGCTGCCTGGGCTGGGGCCAACACAGTCTGGCGCCCTTGTCGTTCCGTGGTGCGAGCTATTCCGGAGTGTTTACCCTGATGCCACTGCTCACGGGCAAGGGGCGACAGCACCACGGCATGATCCTGCGCGAAGCGGCAGCCATGGCGGATGCTGGGCAATTGAAGGTAAATGTGGATCAACGCCGCTTCGGGCTTCACGATGTCAATGAAGCCTTCCGCCAGGTTTCCGAAGGCCTCGGCCAAGGGAAAACAGTGATCGAGATGGACCGCTGACCAGTTCGGCCGCCAAGTTTACCTCACCTTCGCCGCTGCGACCGAAGGCTTTGCACGGTCGCGGCGACTTTGGGATCTGCCCGGCTCAATTGTCCGCATGGGTTGGCTCGGCGCGGTTACGACCTGGTTCTGGTGGCGCGCAGTCGCGATCGATTGGAGCAGCTTGCGCAAAGGCTGGTCGAGCAGACCGGGCGCACGATCGAGGTGGTCACCGCAGACCTCAATGACGATTCCGACCTTGCGCGCGTTGAACATCTGCTCCGAACCGACTCCCGCATCAGGGTGCTCGTCAACAATGCCGGCATGGGGGCGACAGCGCCGCTCCTGGAGTCCGACATCGAGAAGATGACGCAGATGATCGGGCTGAACGTGACCGCGCTTACTCGGCTGACCTATGCCATTAACGCCGGGGCTCGTCGCTCGCAAAGGAGGGACGATCATCAATATCGCCTCGATCGTCGGCATCGCACCAGAGCTCCTCAACGGTGTTTACGGTGGCACCAAGGCATTTGTGCTGGCATTCAGCCAATCACTGAACCATGAATTAGCGGACAAGAATGTTCGTATCCAGGTGGTTGTGCCGGGCGCAATCTCGACTGAGTTCTGGGAAATTGCCGGCACTCTGGTCGAATACCTGCCAGGCGAGATCGTGATGCAGGCGCAAGACATGGTGGACGCGGCGTTGGCAGGCCTCGATCAAGGAGAGCTTTTCACCATCCCCTCGTTGCCGGAGGTGACCGATTGGGATGCTTACCAAGCCGCACGACAAAAACTCATGCCTAATCTTTCGAGGCACGTACCCGCCGAACGTCATCGCGCTGACCACAAGGCAATCTGACCGTCAGGCAACTATCAAAGGGGTTGTCAGGTCGAGAGAAATGGCTTGAGCAGCATGCGGGAGAATGTAATGAGCGAACTCACCAACCAGATCATCAATGCCCACGGTGGATTGAAGCGCTGGATGACGTTGCAGCAGGGACAAGGGCTGCGCGTACGGTTTCCTGGATCGATCGCGACGCACAGCGAAGTTCAGGATTTCTATTTCGATCGTGACTTTCTGCTTCGCCGACATGACTACAGCGTGGATGTAGCCGGAGGATTCGTTGCCGCGCAGTATGTTCATGACTACATCGAGGCCGATGGTATCCGTCTCCCCACCAAGCGCCGGGCTTTCAGACTGGGACCGGATAACCAGGCGTTGACGGACAACATGCTGGTTTCGATCGATTTGAGCGATATCCACTTCAGCTGACATCCCGCACACCACAACGCGTGACGATACGATCAAGCGTCATGGAAATGCCGGGCGGTTACTGGACGACGTCCCCAGGCGATACCTTTCGGAGCGATTGATGGCAGATTGACGAAAGCCAATCAAAAACGTTGCGAGGCAATTCGATCTGCAGTCATTTCATCTCGATAATTAAATGAAATGAGCAAAGACATGCTGCTCGGCGAACGGGCAAATGCGTATTGGCTCTTCAGTCAAGTTTGAGCGCACGCCACGTGGCCTGTCCCCGCGCTGGAGAACAGGATGACCATTCACCTCGACCACCTGATGGTGCCCTCTCGCAACAAAGTCCGATCGGCGAAGCTGCTGGCCGAACTGCTGGACGTGCCCTGGTCGGAAAGCGGAACCGGCCCGTTCGTGCCGGTTTACGTAAACGACGGTTTGACCCTCGATTTCGATGAGTGGGCCGACCCCTTCCCGCTGATCCACTTCTGCTTCCGCGTGAGCCCGGAGGAGTTCGAGGCCATCCTCCAGCGCCTCCAGGCAACGGGCATCCCTTACCGCAGCAACGTCCACGGGCCAGTCAATTACCTGGTCGATACCGAGCATGCCGGCCGCATCGTCTACTGGAACGAGCCCGACGGCCATCAATGGGAAATGCTGACGCTCAGCTATGCGCGCCAAGTCAGGGAGGATGCGTCACCAGAAGGAAGCGGTACCTGAAAAAACGTTCGACACGTCAGGCCGAGCGAGCGACCGGACTCGCAGCGCCCATCCCGAGACGTCAATTGGATCGGTACAGGAGCCTTTCACTGTATGGGCTCGTACCTGAGCGGCAGTGTATCGGGCCCCGTAAGGTTTCCTTCAATTTGTCCTGACAAGTAATTGACCCCTGCCATCACCCCCGTATCGGGGTTGCGCATCAGCTCGAGCCACTCTTCGTCAAAGTCATCGTTCAAGCTTTTTCGAAGATGCGCTTCGACTCCCGGTCTCGCGTTTTCCTTCGAGATGATGCTGAAGCCTGCGACTCCCAGGGATATCAATGTGCCAGCGACGCGTCCGGCCAACGCGGAAACGGCGCTTGCAGCGCCGCGGGTGACGAGTTCGGCTGCCAGTTCTTCGCTGGTCTGTTTCGCCACGGTCGATATGCCAGCCGGCGATACGCCCGTGCCCTCGCGAGCAGAGCTACCGCGAACCCGATCGACCAGGGCCACGTAGGCGGGTAGCTCGTCGAGCGGATCGGCGTGAATGACCTGGTAAAGCGAGGCACTGTGGGTTGTGGAGGGTGCCAGTGCGATCGCCGGGATGCCTTGCAGCCGCCGGTCGAATTGATCCAGAGGAACGCCGTAGCGCTGGGGTATTCCCTGAATTTGCTGTCCAAGGAGCTGGACGTAGAGCTTTGTCGCCTGGTCCATGACCTTGATCGGATCGATCTCCTCAGCCACGGGGTCCAGCACTCGATCCTGGTATTGCTCCTGGAGATAAATGGAAATCCGATCCACGGTCGGATCTATCTCGCCCTCTGCGCCAAGCTTGTACCAGGCCACCTTCAGAGTCAGCCATTGCTGGGTCCAGTAGCTGGTAAACCACGGGATGAATTCTGCGTCAGTGCGCTGGTAGACAAGGTCCATCCAGCTCTCCATGGATTCATGTGCGTAGGTGTTGGCCCGTTCCGTGGCGGAACGTGATGCGGCGACGATTTGACTGTCGACCTGTCGCCAGGTGCTCTGCGGTACGATTATCGGCGGAGCCGGCTCTTGGCTGCGCTCTGAGGTGGCGCATCCCCCCACCGCCACCATCAAGGCGACGATCAGGGCACGCCAGCGCAACATCGCGCTCTCCTATAACAGACTGGACAGCGGTATGGTCACCGCCATCGGATCGGTTTCGAGCGAGCGCTTCACATCGCTCATAAGGATTCAGCTACTGCCCAGATGGGCTGCTCTCTTCCTCCTGACAAACTGCAGTTGGCACTTTCGCAGTTATCCCAGCCCCCTATCCAACGGAACGTCCACTACGTCCGACCATGGTTTCTTGAGTATAGGCGTCAAGAACGTCGACAGGATAAGCAGGCGAAAAGGGGCTGAAACAGGAGGAGCACAGCTACCTGGGAGGCCTGGAATTGGAGCAATAGCGGATGTCGACCATCATCCGATCGAGCCATTTAGAGCAATTTCCGGAGTTTGCCGGTCCGAGTTTCAAGAACCTCCTTGTCGCTCACCCACGCGTTCTAGAGCAAAGACTCAAGCACGACTTGTGACATCGCGATGCCCAGACGGCAAACTACCAGCCAAACGAGCAGCGCGAGACCGCGTTCGGAGCCCACCATCTGGTGCAATGGCCCCCTCCCCGGCTCGTTGGCAAAACACATGGAACCTAGAATGCCCCCAAGACCCGTCATCAACGCTCAAGTAAGCCCGAAAGGCAGCCTGGAAACACTTTCTCAACGCGAAGTACAGCAACTGAGCGAAGCCGGCTCAGGCAGCATGTACGCGCTGTTCCGCCAGTGCGCCTTGGCAATCCTCAATACCGGCGCTCACGTCGACAACGCCAAGACCATCCTCGATGCCTATAGGAACTTCGAGGTTCGCATTCACCAGCAGGACCGCGGGGTGCGCCTGGAGCTGCTCAACGCACCGGCGGATGCCTTCGTCGATGGCGAGATGATTGCCAGCACGCGCGAGATGCTGTTCAGCGCCCTGCGCGACATCGTCTACACCGAGAATGAGCTGGAGAGCCGACGCATCGACCTGGACAGCTCCCAGGGCATCACCGACTACGTCTTCCACCTGCTGCGCAACGCTCGCACCCTGCGCCCCGGAGTGGAGCCAAAGATCGTGGTGTGCTGGGGCGGCCACTCGATCAGCACCGAAGAGTACAAGTACACCAAGAAGGTCGGTCACGAACTGGGCCTGCGCCACCTGGATATCTGCACCGGCTGCGGCCCCGGCGTCATGAAGGGACCGATGAAGGGCGCCACCATCGCCCATGCCAAGCAACGCATCCACGGCGGCCGCTACCTGGGCCTGACAGAGCCCGGCATCATCGCCGCCGAGGCGCCCAACCCGATCGTCAACGAACTGGTGATCCTGCCGGACATCGAGAAACGCCTTGAGGCCTTCGTACGTGTCGGCCACGGCATCATCATCTTCCCCGGCGGCGCCGGCACGGCCGAGGAGTTCCTCTACCTGCTCGGCATCCTGATGCACCCGGACAACCGCGACCTCCCCTTCCCCGTCATCCTGACCGGGCCGAAGAGCGCCGCGCCCTATCTGCAGCAACTGCACGCGTTCGTCGGCGCGACCCTGGGGGAAGCCGCCCAGCAGCGGTACCAGATCATCATCAACGACCCCGCCCAGGTGGCCGTGCAGATGGCCCAGGGTCTTAAAGAGGTGAAGCAGTTCCGTCGCGAGCGCAATGACGCTTTCCACTTCAACTGGCTGCTGAAGGTCGACGAGAGCTTCCAGCGCCCGTTCGACCCCACACACGACAATATGGCCAGCCTGAAGCTCAGCCAGAACCTGGCGCCCCACGAACTGGCGGCCAACCTGCGTCGCGCCTTCTCCGGCATTGTCGCGGGCAACGTGAAAGACAAGGGTATCCGCCTGATCGAGCAGCATGGTGCCTACGAGATCCAGGGCGATGCGGCCGTGATGAAGCCGCTCGATCACCTGCTACAGGCATTCGTCGAGCAGCACCGGATGAAGCTGCCCGGCGGCGCGGCCTATGTGCCCTGCTATCGGGTCGTGGAAACCCGGACCTGAGCAGCCTGAAGCGACCACCAGAGGCTTGAGGAAGGAACCAAGGCCCGGGCTGTGATGGTTCAGGGCCTGGTCGGGGCAAAGCGCCGGCACGAATTCTCCACACGTGATAACCCAGTTCGGCCGCAAACTTGCCAGTGGACGCGATGCAGGTGTTGACCAATATCCCGACGATGCCCTCGGAGCTCAGCCGGGCTCACCCGACGGCCGCCCCAAGGGGCGGCTCGGCAGGCCAGCGTACGAAAGCCCTCACGACCTCACTTGCCGGCGCGCGCCATGCAGCGTCGATGACGCTCATCGACGCGATTGGCGAACCAGGCTGTGGTGAGATTACGGGTGATCTTGGGGCTTTTCAGGGTGATGCCCGGCAGCACGGCACGGGGCAATCGCTTGCGTTCGACTTTCTCGGCCAGCGCGAACACGCGCTTATAGAGTCTGGTGTCTTCGAAGGCCAGTTGATCGCCCTGCTCCAGGTCGCGCCGAATGGCGCTGTCGCTCAAGTCCAAATGCTTGCGCAAGGTACGTACGGCGAGCTCAGTCGAGCCTGGGATCCGAGAGCCGTGGATGATCAGGTCGCCGTCGAGCGCCAGCGGTATACCGGAGGCCCGGCTGACCGCCGCCTGGAAGGCGGCGTTGCGGCTTGCGTACCACCCGGCATTGAAATCGGCAAATCGAAAGAGCGGCCGACCGTAAGTGACCGGATAGCCCAGCAGGTGAGCGATGCCGAAATACATGCCACCCCTTCGGCTGAACACCTCCTGGCGGATGGAACCCTTCACCGGGTAGGGGTAGCCCCGCGCCTGGCTTTCGGCAAAGGCGATGCTGACCTGCATCGGCCCACCGGTTTGCACCGGGTTGAAGTTGCCGAACAGCTTCTGGCCCATGGGGGCCATGCCGATGAAGTCATCGAAGATCGCACTCAGTTCCTTCTCTGTGCGGACGGTTTTCAGCCGCTGGCTATAAGTTTTGCCCGAGGGCGAATCGATCCCCAGCGCGGCGTTCACCAGGAAGCTGGGGACATGCAGCTTCGCCGCACGGCGGTCGATCTCCTGCCGTGCGATCTTCGCCAGCCCCGGCACCGAAGGGTCGGTCTGAAAGGTCGACTCCTGCTCTGTGACGGCCAGCACAGCACAGAGGTTCTCCGTGGTCGGCGGGATGTCCTGCGCTGCGAATGCCGCGTAGATATCAGTCGCCCAGCCCTGTCGGTCAGGCGTTTTGGCCGGCATCAGCCGTACGATCTTTGCCCGCACTTCGGCCGGGTTGGGTGGGGCCTCCTGACCGAGGCGTGTGCCGCAACCGGCGAGTGTCAGGAGCGATACGATACCCACCATCGCGATCCCGTAGCGAAACGCCGAGACCGGCCATTCCCTGCTCGATCCTCTTGCAGCAGCAGGTTCTGGAAAGCCCGCCGGCAAATAGCGGCAAGCGAGCTGTTCAAGGTTCATATTCGAAACACCTTGCGGAAAACGCTCGCGAAGATGTCATAAATAGGTGGGGTCAGCCAGAAGCGGAATATCCCCTTCCCTCAATCACCCCTCGCCCCGCCACCGTTTCCGCACATGCAGATACGCAGCCACGTCACTGTATCCCAGCTGCATGGCAATCTCGGAGCGGCTTTCGCCTTGTAGTTGGAGGTGTTGTTCCAGCTCTGCGCGTACCAGGTCGAGCAGTTGGCGGAAAGTCAGGCCTTGCTCTTCAAGGCGGCGAAGCAGGGTGCGGGCGCCCTGGTGGAGAGTTTCGGCCTGGGTTTTCAGGCTGGGTACTTCACCACGTGCCAAGGCATGCCGGGCGCTGGTTACGACTTTTCCCGCCTAGCCGCTGAGCTGGCGATGACGGGCGATGCGCGTGTCCAGTTCCCGGGTGAGCATTTCCAGCATGCCCGCGTGGCGAGTCAGCAGGGGCAGGCGCCCACCGGCCTACGGTATCGAACACCTCGTGCCAGTGAGCGGGCAGGATGAGTTGTTCTGGCCATTGATGCGAGCTCGCAAGGCTGATGCCACCGCGCAACCGGAACAGGACTTTGCTCCATGAGCACAGACATGATCCTGTTCACGAGCCACAGCCGGGGCCTTGGGAAAGGCAGCGCACCGAGCGCCTGGGTTAGCGAGTTCATTCGCGATTACAGCCCAAAGCCCAACCGCAGAATGGAGCTGAGTCCAGCGATGCCCAACATCCCGACGTCCCCTGACGAAGCACCTTGAATCACCCACCGATTCCGCTAGGCTCTGCAAGCTCAATTTCAAGGAGTACCCCACCATGGCCCGAGCCACCGCCCGCCACATCCTGGTTGCCACTGAAGCCAAGTGCAACGAGCTCAAAGCCGCCATCGAAGCCGGCGCCGACTTCGCTGAACTAGCCAAACAGCACTCCACCTGCCCCTCCGGCCGAGACGGAGGCAACCTCGGTTCCTTCCGCCCTGGCCAGATGGTCAAGGAGTTCGACACCGTCGTGTTCAGCGCTCCACTCAACGTTGTACAAGGCCCTGTGAAAACCCAGTTCGGCTTCCACCTGCTGGAAGTCACCAGTCGCCAGGACTAGCAGTCCCCAAGGCGCCGCCGACAGGCGGCGCCTACTGAACGCCTCCACACCTCTCAATAAAAAGGGACCATCCAAAGACGACGGAGCCATTCGTGCCCCAGCCCTCCCGTCCCAGCCGTCGAGCCCGCGCACTGCCTAGCTGACAGAAATGTAATCACCTCTCGCCTTCCGATGTGGCAACTTGCACGGACTGGCCGCATGCCTCCGAGGCTGCGGCGATTCTCCTGACTGACTGGATTGGAATGGCATGCAGTGCAAAACCTCGCGGCGGACCTTCGTCAAAGGCCTGGCCGCCGGCGGCATCCTCGGTGGCCTGGGCCTATGGCGCAGCCCGGTCTGGGCGGTAACCAGCCCGGGTCAGCCAACAGTGCTGAGCGGCACCGAATTCGATTTGTTCATTGGCGAGACCCAGGTGAACTTCACCGGCACGCCACGTACCGCCAAGACCATCAATGGCTCGCTACCCGCGCCGCTACTGCGCTGGCGCGAGGGCGACACGGTGACGCTGCGGGTGCGCAACCGCCTGGATGAGGACACCTCCATCCACTGGCACGGCATCATCCTGCCGGCCAACATGGACGGCGTGCCGGGCCTGAGCTTCCATGGCATCGCTCCCGACGGGATGTACGAGTACCGCTTCCAGGTGAAGCAGCACGGTACCTACTGGTATCACAGCCACTCCGGGTTCCAGGAGCAGGTGGGCGTATACGGCCCCATCGTGATCGACCCGAAAGAGCCGGAGCCCTTCCAGTACGACCGCGACTACGTGGTGATGCTGAGCGACTGGACCGATGAGAACCCCTCGCGCGTGCTGGCCAAGCTGAAGAAGCAGTCGGACTACTACAACCATCACAAGCGCACGCTGGGCGACTTCATCGACGATGTCAGCGACAAGGGCTGGGCCGCAGCCGCAGCCGACCGCAAGATGTGGGCCGAGATGAAGATGAGCCCCACAGACCTCGCCGACGTCAGTGGTGCCACCTACACCTACCTGATGAACGGCCAGGCGCCTGACGGCAACTGGACAGGCCTGTTCCGCCCTGGCGAAAAGCTCCGCCTGCGTTTCATCAACGGCTCGGCCATGAGCTACTTCGACGTGCGTATTCCCGGCCTGAAGATGACGGTCGTCGCCGCCGACGGCCAGTATGTGGCGCCGGTGAGCGTGGATGAAATCCGCATGGCCGTCGCCGAAACCTATGACGTGATCGTCGAGCCCAGCAGCGCCGAGGCCTATACCATCTTCGCCCAATCCATGGACCGCACCGGCTATGCCCGCGGCACCCTGGCAGTACGCGAAGGTTTGAGTGCTGCGGTACCGGAGCCAGACCCGCGCCCGCTGATCAGCATGGCCGACATGGGCATGGACCACGGCGCCATGGGCCATGACATGCCCGCGACGGATGACTCAGGCATGGCCGGGATGGACCACAGTCAGATGGCCGGCATGGATCACTCGAACATGGCGGGCATGGACCATGGCCAGGCCAGTGGCTCGGTCAGCCAGATGCAGGCGCATCCGGCCTCGGAGAGCAACAATCCGTTGGTGGACATGCAGACCATGACGCCTGTGCCCAAGCTGGACGACCCCGGCATCGGCCTGCGCGACAACGGGCGTCGCGTACTGACCTACGCCGACCTGCGCAGCACCTTCCCCGACCCGGACGGGCGCGAACCGGGGCGCACCATCGAGCTGCACCTGACCGGGCACATGGAGCGCTTCGCCTGGTCATTCGATGGCATCAAGTTCTCCGACGCCGAACCGCTGCGCCTGAAGTACGGCGAGCGCCTGCGCATCACCCTGGTCAACGACACCATGATGACCCACCCCATCCACCTGCACGGGATGTGGAGCGACCTGGAGGACGAGCACGGCAACTTCCTGGTCCGCAAACACACCATCGACATGCCGCCAGGCTCCAAGCGCAGCTACCGCGTGACTGCGGACGCGCTCGGCCGCTGGGCCTACCACTGCCACCTGCTCTTCCACATGGAAATGGGCATGTTCCGCGAAGTCCGCGTGGACGAATGAAGGAGAACTGAAAAATGAACAAGACTGCCCAAACCTCGACGCTGGTCGGTGCCGCGCTGGCGCTGATCCTGCTGACGCCCACCGTACTGGCGAGCAGCCACACCCATGAAGACCATCAGAAAGCCCCGGCCAGCGGCTCGCAGGTAATGAACCACGGCCAGATGGATCATGGACAGATGAGCCACGACAAGATGATGGAGTCGATGCCTCATGGCGACATGAACCACGATCAGATGATGAACCATGGCCAGATGATGCAGCACGGTTCCAAGGCTGCGGGCCAGAATGGCAAGACGGCGGACACGGATCGTAAAGATGACCAATAGCCAACCACGCCCTGCCCTGGCCGCATTGGCCATCACCCTGAGCCTTTTCGGCCCGGTCAGCGCAGCGCAAACCATGGATCACTCCAGCATGGGCCACGAGCCGGCGCCTGCCATGGACCATGGCCAGATGGACCACGGCACGATGGATCACAGCCAGATGAACCATGGGCAAGCTGCCGGGGCCGCCACCGGCGCATATGTCCCGGAACTGACCGATGCGGACCGGGCCGCCGCCTTTCCACCGCTGCCAGGGCATGGTGTGCATGACCGCGCAATCAACAGCTTCTTCCTGCTGGACAAGTTCGAATACCAGGATGCCGACGAAGGCAGCGTGCTGAACTGGGACGCCTCCGGCTGGATCGGTGGCGATATCGATCGCCTGTGGCTGCGCTCGGAAGGCGAGCGCACCAACGGCAAGACCGAAGACGCTGAGCTCCAGGCGCTCTGGGGCCACGCCATCGGCCCGTGGTGGGAAACCGTGGCCGGAGTGCGCCAGGACTTCAAGCCTGGTGAACCACAAACCTGGGCCGCGCTCGGTGTGCAGGGCATGCCCTTCTATGGTCTCGAAACCGAGGCCACGGCCTTTCTCGGCGAGAACGGCCAGAGTGCGCTGCGCCTCGAGGGCGACTACGACATCCTGCTCACCAACCGCCTGATCCTGCAGCCCACCGCAGAGATGAACTTCTATGGGCGCAACGACCATGAGCGCGGCGTCGGCTCCGGGCTGGCCAATACCGAGGTTGGCTTGCGGTTGCGCTATGAGATCATTCGCGAATTCGCGCCCTACGTCGGCGTGACCTGGAATCGCAGCTACGGCAACACCGCAGACATCGCCCGCGAGGACGGTGAAGACACCGATGAAGCTCGCTTCGTCGCCGGTATCCGAATCTGGTTCTGAGCCTGAACAATGAAAAAAACAATGAAAGTCCTGGCGGTGGCCGGCCTGATCACCGCCTCTGCGGTGGCCGGTGTGGGTTATAGCGGTTGGATCAACGTCGCTGCCGATGACCCGCACTCGGCACCGGTATATGCCTTCCTGACCGCCGTGCGGGAGCGCTCGATCGAGGTCCGCTCACGGGATATCCAGGTCCCGAACCTGAATGACGGGGCCCTGATTCGTGCCGGCGCAGGCAACTACGACGCCATGTGCGTCGGCTGCCACCTGGCGCCTGGAGTCGAGCCCACCGAACTCAGCCAAAGCCTCTACCCCACGCCGCCGGACCTGGGCAAACAAGGGACCGACGGCAATCCAGCCGCTACCTTCTGGGTGATCAAGCACGGGATCAAAGGCAGTGGCATGCCAGCCTGGGGCCAAGGCATGGAAGACCCATACATCTGGGGCATGGTCGCCTTCCTGCAGCAACTACCCCAAATGGATGCGCGGCAGTACCAGGCACTGGTAGCCAGCAGCAGTGGGCACCAGCACGGCGGTGGCGAAAGCCAACTGCACGAACACCAGGTCCCGGACGACAGCCCTTCAGGCAAAGGGCATCATGAAGCTGAACTGGCGGATGACGGGATGGCTGCACCTGAGGTGCACGTACATCCGGACGGCAAGGCGCATAAACACTGAGCTGATCCAGACATCCCTCACCCCTTGCTCTACCCCAGTTGGTCCGTGCAGCGTGAATCGCGCGAAAGCAGCCCTGAGAATGTGGTTTCCCGCACTCGACTGAACAATCAATAAACACGAAGCCCCGCCGCGGCTTGTGGCCGGGGCGGGGCTTCGTTGCAGGCATGCGTCAGGCGCAGGCTGTCTGCATGGTGCGATGGGTATCGATCAGGTGTTGCACCACTCCGGGATCGGCCAGGGTGGAGATATCGCCGAGGGCGTCGTATTCGGCGACAGCGATCTTGCGCAGGATGCGGCGCATGATCTTGCCCGAGCGGGTTTTCGGCAGTCCCGGCGCCCACTGGATGACATCCGGCGAGGCGATCGGGCCGATTTCCTTGCGGACCCACTGTTTCAGTTCCAGACGCAGAGCCTCGGAGGCCTCCACGCCAGCGTTCAGGGTGACGTAGACGTAGATACCCTGCCCCTTGATGTCGTGCGGCATACCGACCACGGCAGCCTCGGCCACTTTCGGGTGGGCGACCATGGCGCTCTCGATCTCGGCAGTACCCATGCGGTGGCCAGAAACGTTGAGCACGTCGTCAACGCGGCCGGTGATCCAGTAGTAGCCATCTTCATCGCGACGAGCGCCGTCACCGGTGAAGTACATGCCTTTGAAGGTCTTGAAGTAGGTGTCGACGAAACGATCGTGGTCGCCGTACAGGGTACGCGCCTGGCCCGGCCAGGAGTCGATGATCACCAGGTTGCCCTCGGTGGCGCCTTCCAGGATATTGCCAAGGTTGTCCACCAGAGCCGGCTGCACGCCGAAGAATGGGCGCGCAGCGGAGCCCGGCTTGAGGGCGTGGGCGCCCGGCAGCGGGCTCATCAGGCAAGCGCCGGTTTCGGTCTGCCACCAGGTATCGACGATCGGGCAGCGTGACTGACCGACAGTCTCGTAATACCAGTGCCAGGCTTCCGGGTTGATGGGCTCGCCCACCGAGCCCAGCAAACGCAGGCTGGAGCCGTCGGCGCCTTCGACCGCCGCCTTGCCCTCGGCCATCATGGCGCGGATGGCAGTCGGTGCGGTGTAGAGGATATTGACCTTGTGCTTGTCGACGATCTTCGACACGCGGGTCACGTCCGGGAAGTTCGGCACGCCTTCGAACATGACGGTGGTGGCGCCATTGGCCAGCGGACCGTAGACCAGGTAAGTGTGACCGGTGACCCAGCCGATGTCGGCGGTGCACCAGAAGACCTCGCCCGGACGGTAGTCGAACACGCGCTCGTGGGTCAGCGAGGCGTAGGTCAGGTAGCCTCCGGTGGTGTGCAGCACGCCTTTCGGCTTACCGGTGGAGCCGGAGGTGTAGAGGATGAACAGCGGGTCTTCCGCGCCCATTTCCTTCGGGGCACAGTGGCTGGAGGCCACTTTCATCAGGTCTTCGAACCAGACATCACGGTGCGGGTGCCATTTGATGTCGGCACCGGTGCGCTTGCAGACGATGATCTTCTGCACGCTGTTGGTTTCGGGGTTGGCCAGGGCGTCATCGACGTTGGCCTTGAGCGGGGTTTTCTTGCCGCCGCGCACGCCTTCGTCGGCGGTGATCACGACCTTGGATTTGCAGTCGATGATGCGGCCAGCCAGCGCTTCGGGGGAGAAGCCACCGAACACCACGGAGTGGATGGCGCCGATGCGGGTACAGGCCAGCATCGCCACCACGGCTTCCGGGATCATCGGCATGTAGATGGTCACCACGTCGCCACGGTGCACGTCCTGGCCACGCAAGGCGTTGGCGAACTTGCAGACGCGCTCGTGCAGGTCGCGGTAGGTGATGTTTTCGTGCTCGGAAGGGTCGTCGCCCTCCCAGATGATCGCGACCTGGTCACCGCGCTCGGCAAGGTGACGATCGAGGCAGTTGGCGGAAACGTTCAGGGTGCCGTCAGCGAACCATTTGATGTCAACGTGATGGTCGTCGAAAGAAGTCTGCTTCACCTTGGTGAAGGGCTTGATCCAGTCGATGCGCTTGGCTTGCTCACGCCAGAAGCCGTCCGGGTTGATCACGGACTGCTGGTACATGGCTTTATAGGTCGCCTCGTCCGTCAACGACTGGGCGGCCACCTCTGGGCGGACCGGATACAGTGAAGCAGCGCTCATGGTTCTTACCTCAATGGGCAGTTGTTTTTGTATGGCGCCTTTTGTATCCCCCGTCCCGCTGTAGGGCCATTCGACCATGGTCTTACCAAAGATGGACTATGGTGTTGCATGCACCGCGCCCCCAGGGGCTGGCGCCTGCCCGCCGGTTTTCAGGCGCCAACGAGAGATCTGGCCCGGCAGTTCCCAACGATTGCTTGTAGCGGCCAGCGACAAGCCGGCGAGACGTGACCTTTATGCTCAAGTTTCAGCAAGGGCTTGCCGAGCTTTCCGCCAGCAAAAGACACCCGTTTCCCTGGCAGACGCCACCCATAGAAAGATCATAATATTGAACACCCACTCCTGACCGACCCGACCAACACCAGCGAATACCCCCTATATTTCGGCATAACTTGATAAATTTTTTATCAAAAAAACTATCGATTTGCATTTATTCATATCTACAGGTAATATATCGTTCATTATGTTGAACACAAAGCCTGTATCTCTCTCCACTTCTCGCCTGGTGTCTCGCGAACGACACTGGACCGGCGACCTCTAGCTCCTCCCCAACGGCAAACACCTGCTGGTGACGCTGCGCCAGGCGGCATTTCGCCCCTGAAATATCAGCACCGTCACCGCCACCGATCCATTGAACCGCAGCTCGCCGCTTCCTGGCGAAAAGCCTGCGGAGCCCTTGGGAGGGCACTATGCGTTCCTGGATTTACCTGATGGTCGCCATCGTCTTCGAAGTGGTGGGTACCACGTCGATGAAGTTCGCCGCCGGTCACTACCCCATCCTTGGCCACCTGCTGATGTACGGCCTGATCGGCCTGTCGTATTTCTTCCTCGCGCTGGCGGTAAAGCGCGTCCCTGTCGGTGTGGCTTATGCGCTCTGGGAAGGGATCGGCATCGTGCTGATCACCGCAGTGAGCGTCACCTGGCTGGGCGAAAGCCTCGGCCTCTACAAGGCCCTCGGCCTGGGCGTGATGATCGCCGGCATCCTGCTGATCAAGGCCGGTACCCGCGCCCAAGCGGACACCAAGCGCACTGACGACCTGGAGGTTGCAACATGCTGAGTCCGAGCTGGATTTCGTTCGCCTGGTTGGGCCTGGCCATCACCCTGGAAGTCGTGGCCAACCTGTTTCTGAAGTATTCGGACGGCTTTCGCAAACGCGGGCTCGGGGTTGCCTCGATCCTCTGCGTGCTGGCAGCCTTCACCGCGCTGGCTCAGGCAGTACAAGGCATGGAGTTGTCGCTTGCCTACGCTATCTGGGGGGGCTTCGGCATCCTCGCCACGATCGCTATGGGCTGGGCGCTTTTCGGCCAGCGGCTGGCCTGGCGGGGTTGGTTGGGTCTGGTTCTGCTGCTCGGCGGGATGAGTCTGCTGAAGATGGCCTGATAGCCGAGGGCCATCTCACCTTGGAGAACGACACACCTGCCGCAGTCTTGCCGAGACCGACATTTTCGAAGACAAAAAAAGGTTCATCGCGGGATCTGGGGGAGAGGCGAGTTGACAGCCGGATAGCCGGTACTCTCTCTGTAGGAGCCAGCTTGCTGGCGAACATGCGCCATTCGCCAGCAAGCTGGCTCCTACAAGGTTTCGCGCGCCTTCGATTCACTCCGCCCGACAAGTCCGCCAAGGAGGTGTTGCAGGCTGCTTTCCGGGGAAGGCGGGAAGCCGGCGCCAGACAGTCGATCCGCTCGGATACGCGTCCGCAGTAGAGGCAGTCGACGCGACGCACCGGCAGTTGTAGCAGGACGCGCTGATCCTGCAGGTCACGATCCCGCACCTGGCGATGTGCTGTTGCTCGTGGATCAACAGGTTGGGTTTGGCACGCGGCTGCAAATCGGAAAGCGCTCCGCTTGGGGCTCAAGACTGATCAGCAGGGTGTCGTGAGTAGATTGGCGACAGGCGACGACCTCGTAGCCCGGCCAGAAAGGGGCCAGATCAATAGGATGCACGGCGACAGCAGGGGGTGGGGGTTGGGCTGTTTGGCGACTGCCAATTTACCCGCTTCCCTGACTGTCAACTCGCTCTTCCCCCAGATTCTGCGAAGCACCCAAAAAAATGGGCGACCAGTTGGTCGCCCGCCCAATCATTCCGGGAGAGGAATGTCAGAAACGCTTGTGTCCGCATCACGCAAGATTCAGACACCTGCCTTTTTACGCGTCAGCCCCCGGCCGGGCCATTACACCAAGGTCTAACCGTCCTCTTTGCCCAACCCATGTTGACGCAGTTTGTTGGCAATAGTGGTGTGGGACACTCCAAGGCGTTTGCCCAGCAGCCGGCTGCTCGGATGCTCGGCATAGAGGCGCTCCAGCACTGCCTTCTCGAAGCGGCCAACGATGGCGTCCAGCCCACCCTCCAGGGAAAAGTCGCCCAGCGGCTGCGGCGCACCGTAATCCGGCAGGCGGATATGCTCGGGCTTCACCGTGCCGCCGTCGCACAGCGAAACGGCCTGGAACAACACGTTCTCTAGCTGCCGCACATTGCCGGGCCAGTGATAGTGGCTGAGCTTGTCCAGCACCTGCGGCGCCAACTTTGGCAGACCGCAGCCGATCTGCCGGCTGGCCTGGTCAAGAAAATGCTCTACCAGAGGGGGCAGGCCATCCAGACACTCGCGCAGCGGTGGGATGTGCAAGGACAGCACATTGAGGCGGTGATAAAGGTCCTGGCGGAACTCACCCCGGGCGCAGAGTTCGGAGAGGTCCACCTGGGTTGCGCAGATTACCCGCACATCCAGGTACACCTCTTCGTCGCTGCCGACGCGGCGGAAGCAGCCATCCTGCAGGAAGCGCAACAGCTTGGCCTGCAACCGCGGGCTCATCTCGCCCACCCCGTCGAGGAACAGCGTGCCACCGGCGGTCAGTTCCAGCAGCCCCAACTTGCCTTCCGGACGGGCGCCCTCGAAGGCGCCAGGGCCGTACCCGAACAGTTCGGTCTCGGCCATGGATTCCGGCAGGCCGGCGCAGTTGAGTGCCATGAACGGCGACTGGCCCCGCGGGCTGGCCAGGTGGCAAGCGCGGGCCAGCAGCTCCTTGCCGGTGCCGGTTTCACCTTCGATGAGCAAGGGCGCATCGAGCGGCGCCATGCGACGCGCCTCGCGCACCACTGCCGCCATCACCTTGGAGCTCTGGAAAATACTGTCGAAGCCGCGCAGTTCGTGCTTGCGCACGTTGTAGATGCGCTCGCCGACGCGGTCAGCACGATGCAAGGTGATTACAGCGCCAGCCAGGGCCTCGCTTTCGTCGTGTTCCGACTGCAGCGGCGCGATGTCGGCAAGGAAGGTATCGCCCTTGACCTTGATGCGCAGGCCGTTGATCCGCGCCTTGTTGGCACGCACCAACTCCGGCAGGTCGAAGTCTTCGACATAGCGCGCAAGCGGAATACCCGGCACCTCGTCCACGCGCACCCCGAGCAACTGCGCCGCCGCGCGGTTGGCCGCGACGATGGAACCACCCATGTCGATGGAGAGCACCGGGAAGTCCAGAGCCCCGAGCAAGGCATTCAGTTCGAGGTGACGCCGCTCGCTGGGCATCAGGCCGACACGCTTGACCCCGAACACGCCGGGAATGGTCTCCAGTTTTGGCCGCAAGGCCTGGAACTGCAGATTGATAAGGTTCGGGCAATGCAGGTAGATGGCATTGCCCTGCTCACCGCCCACCTCGCCTCGGGCGACGTTGATGCCATATTCGACGAGCAGGTTGAGAATGTCGCGCAAGATCCCTACGCGGTTCTGGCAATGGACTTTGATACGCATCTGGCACCCCAGGTATCGGGCTTTTCTGTGGGTTCTGGGCGAAAAAATCCGCTCTCGACCCTATTTTCCCGTCAAGAATATGTGACAAATCAACGCACCAGCAAGCCGATGAATCGCCATTCCGCCGCATCCGTAACCTTTTCTTTACGATTTCAACCCCACCAAGGCGGCACCTGAGACTCCTGCCCTGCTGCGCTGCAGCCCGCTGTGCGCTATCGATAAGGCAACACAACAACGAAGCCCCATTTTCCAGGAGGCCGAATGAAAGTAGCGAAGTACGTGGCCCGCGAACCCGATGCCAACGGTTTTATCCATTACCCGGAAACCGAGCACGCGGTTTGGAACACCCTGATCACCCGCCAACTGAAAGTGATCGAAGGCCGCGCCTGCCAGGAATACATGGACGGTATCGAACAGCTCGGCCTGCCGCGCGACCGCATCCCCCAGTTGGGCGAGATCAACAAGGTGCTGCAGGCCACCACCGGCTGGAGTGTCGCGCGCGTACCGGCGCTGATCCCCTTCCAGACCTTCTTCGAGTTGCTGGCCAGCCAGCAATTCCCGGTGGCCACCTTTATCCGTACCCCGGAAGAGTTGGACTACCTGCAGGAACCGGACATCTTCCATGAGATCTTCGGCCACTGCCCGCTGCTGACCAACCCCTGGTTCGCTGAGTTCACCCACACCTATGGCAAGCTCGGTCTCAAGGCCACCAAGGAAGAGCGCGTCTACCTCGCTCGCCTGTACTGGATGACCATCGAGTTCGGCCTGCTGGACACCCCCCAAGGCCGGCGCATCTACGGTGGCGGCATCCTCTCCTCGCCGAAGGAGACGGTCTACGCTTTGTCGGGCGAGCCCGAGCACCAGCCCTTCGACCCGCTGGAATGCATGCGTACGCCGTACCGCATCGACATCCTGCAGCCCCTGTACTTCGTGCTGCCAGAGCTCAAACGCCTGTTCGACCTGGCCCATGAGGACATCATGGCGCTAGTGCACCAGGCCATGCAGATGGGCCTGCACGCGCCGAAATTCCCGCCGAAAGCGGCCTGATCGAACCTCGATGTAGGTTGGGCCGAGCAGAGCGAAGCCCAACATTGCGGGCGCGGGGCCTCGCTTCGCTCAGCGCCAAGCTACACAAATGCATATCCGGAGAACTCCCATGACCGCCCTGAACCAAGCCCATTGTGAAGCCTGCCGCGCCGATGCGCCGAAAGTCTCCGACGAAGAACTGGCCGAGCTGATCAAGCAGATCCCCGACTGGAACATCGAAGTCCGTGACGGAATCATGCAGCTGGAAAAGATCTTCCGCTTCAAGAACTTCCGCTACGCCCTTGCCTTCACCAATGCCGTCGGCGCCATCGCCGAGGAAGAAGGCCACCACCCGGGCCTGCTCACCGAGTGGGGCAAGGTCACCGTGACCTGGTGGAGCCATGAGGCCAAAGGCCTGCACCGCAATGACTTCATCATGTCTGCCCGTACCGACGAGGTGGCTGCCACCGCCGAGGGGCGTAAATGAACCATTTCACCAAGGTGGGCCGCGTACCAGGCGACCCCATCCTCGGCCTGATGGATGCCTACCGCGCCGACCCCAACCCGGCGAAGATCGATCTGGGCGTGGGCGTCTACAAAGACGCTCGCGGCCTGACGCCGATTCCGTACGCGGTGAAATTGGCCGAGCAGCATCTGGTCGACAGCGAAACCACCAAGACCTACATCGGCGGCCATGGCGATGCAGCCTTCGGCCAGTTGATGCTGAACCTGGTGCTGGGTGCTGGCAACCCGCTGATCACTGCCGGTCGCACCGGCGCCACCCAGACCCCGGGCGGTACCGGCGCCCTGCGCCTGGCGGCCGAGTTCATCGCCGCCAACATGCCGGGACGCGGTGTTTGGCTGAGCGACCCGACCTGGCCGATCCACGAAACCATCTTTGCCGGTGCCGGCATCAAAGTCGCCCACTACCCCTACGTGGATGCGGCCAACCGCCTGGATGTCGAGGCCATGCTCGCCGCGCTCGAGCGCGTGCCGACTGGCGACGTGGTGCTGCTGCATGCCTGCTGCCATAACCCGACTGGATTCGACCTGGGCCAGGATGACTGGCAACGGGTGCTGGACGTGGTCAGAGCCCGCGAATTGCTACCGCTGATCGACTTTGCCTACCAGGGCTTCGGCGATGGGCTGGAGCAGGATGCCTGGTCCGTGCGGCTGTTTGCCGAGGCACTGCCGGAGCTGCTGATCACCAGCTCCTGCTCGAAGAACTTCGGCCTCTACCGCGAACGCACCGGCGCGCTGATCGTCTGCGCCGCCGATGCCGACAAGCTTACGGACGTGCGCAGCCAGCTGGCCTTCCTCGCCCGCAACCTCTGGTCCACCCCGCCGGCCCATGGCGCCGCCGTAGTGGCGACCATTCTCGGCGACGCCGCGCTCAAGGCGCAGTGGGTCGAGGAGCTGAACGCCATGCGCCAGCGCGTAGCCAGCCTGCGCAGTGGTTTGGTGGAAGCCCTACAGCCATTCGGCCTGGCCGAACGTTTCGCCCACATCGGCGTGCAGCGTGGCATGTTCTCCTACACTGGCCTGTCGCCTGAACAAGTGGCGCGCCTACGGGCGGAGTTCAGCGTGTACATGGTGAGCACCGGCCGTGCCAACGTGGCGGGACTGGATGCGAGCCGAATTGGGGATTTGGCAGCTGCGATCGCCAAGGTGTGCTGAGCAGCCCCTCGCCCGCTTGTAGGTTGGGCCGGGTGGCCCGACCTACGGCAGGCGTTCAGCCTGCTCGGCGAATGGATTGGCTATGTCTGCGTTAGCTATTACTAGCAATCAATGGCCGGGCTGAGAGCCTTGTAGGAGCGGTGTGACGCCGAGTTCATGCTCGCGAACCGGGCCCTTTCGCAAGCAAGCTCGCTCCTACAAGGAATGCCGCCACTCGCAACACTCAACGCAGCCAGAGCCAATGGATTCGCCCCTACGCTCGATTCAATAATCAACTTTCCCCCTCCCCGCCTTGACCGCCCCGCGCTTGGCTTTTCCCTCCAGCCGGCGCTTCTTCGAGCCCAGGGTCGGCTTGGTCGGTCGCCTTGCCTTTTCCACCTTGGCCACGCTGCGGATCAGCTCTGCCAGGCGTTCCAGCGCGTCGGCGCGATTCTGTTCCTGGGTGCGATACTGCTGCGCCTTGATCACAATCACGCCATCGCCGGTGATCCGGTTGTCACGTAGCGCTAGCAGCCGCTCCTTGTAGAAGGGCGGCAACGAGGAAGCCTGGATATCGAAGCGCAGGTGCACGGCGCTGGACACCTTGTTGACGTTCTGCCCGCCAGCGCCTTGGGCGCGGATGGCGGTCAGCTCGACTTCGTCGTCGGGCAGATGGACGCTGTTGGAAATCTCCAGCATGGGGGCAGGCACATGGCAGTATGGGTGCACAGCATAGCCGCCGGGCGTCGCTTTGGCGCGGCTCATGCTCCTTGAAATCTTTGGTTCGATATTCCCGAAGCCAGCACCCTGCAATCGGGATTAACGTAATCCACTGATCGGCAAAGAGGGGCAGTGATGGACTCGATAACCCAGGCGGTGCTCGGCGCCAGCATCCAGGGCGCACTGCTGGGGCGCTGGCAGGGGCGCCAGGCACTGCTTTATGGCGCCGTGCTCGGCACACTGCCAGACCTGGACGTGGTGATCGACTACGGCGATGCGGTGGCCCAGATGACCTACCACAGGGGGTTCAGCCACTCGCTGTTCGTCCTCACCGCCCTGGCCGCTGTGCTCACCTGGCTGATACGACGCTTCCGCCCACACCCAGGCTACACGACACGCCGGCTGTTCCTGGCACTCTGGCTGGTACTGGCCACCCACCCACTGCTTGACGCCTTCACCAGCTACGGCACCCAGTTGTTCTGGCCGCTGGAGATGCCGCCAGTGGCCTGGTCGAGCATCTTCATCATCGACCCTCTCTACACCGTCCCCTTGCTGATCGCGGTGGTCGCCGGACTGGTCGGCGGCCTCAAGGAGAGCACGGCGCGGCTGCCGGTGATTGCGTTGATCCTGTCGAGCCTCTACCTGGCTTCCACCCTTGGCGGCAAATGGATGGCCGAACAGCGCGTCGAGCAGGTCCTGGACCGTCAAGGCATCCGCGCCCAAGCGATATTCAGCACACCGACGCCCTTCAATTCGCTGCTCTGGCGGGTGATCGTGCTGGATGGCGAGGACTACCATGAAGCGCTGGTAAGCTGGCTGGATACTGCCCCTCCCAGACTGGAACGCATACCACGCGGCACCACCCTCGCCCGCCACCTGCGCGACTCGCCCCAGCACCAACGGCTGGTCTGGTTCACCCACGGCATCCTGCGATACGACCAGATCGGCCCGGCGCTGGTGGTCACCGACCTGCGCTTGGGCATGACCGGCTTCCACCCCTTCCGCTTCGTCCTGGCCGAGCAACAGGGCGGCCGCTGGCAGCTGGTGCCAGCGGCCCGGCGCTGGCCGACGGACCGGGGCGACCTGTCTCGTCTGCAAGTGCTGTGGCAACGCATTTGGCGCGAGGATCAGCCCGTACCGTTGATTGCCTGGGCAAATGGTTTGCAGAAGAAGCCTTGATGCATCCGCAAGGATGCAGGCAGTAAGAAGGAGTCACTCACAGAGGAAACAAGGGCGAGGCGCCAGGCACCTCGCCCCTGTCAATCAGCCGACCTCGTAGCCGGCGACCTTGCCAGCCTGGGCCTTGCTGGACAGCTTGAGGCGGTAGCAGCCCCACATCACCAGCAGCCACACCGGAATCGCATACACGGATACCTGGATGCCCGGGATCATCAGCATGATCACGAGAATGAAGGCCACGAAGGCCAGGCACAGGTAGTTCGCCGCAGGGAACCAGAACGCGCGGAAGCCGGTGCGCACACCGTCGCGATCCATGCGCTTGCGGAACTTCAGGTGCGAGTAGCTGATCATCGCCCAGTTGATCACCAGGGCTGCGACGACCAAGGACATCAGCAGTTCCAGCGCGTTGTGCGGGATCACATAGTTCACCACCACGGCGAGGAAGGTCACCAGCGCGGAGACCACCAGCGCACGTACCGGCACGCCACGTTTGTCCACCTTGGCCAGGGAACGCGGGGCGTCGCCCTGTTCGGCCAGGCCCAGCAGCATGCGACCGTTGCAGTAGGTGCCGCTGTTGTAGACGGACAGCGCGGCGGTGAGGACTACGAAGTTCAGCAGGTGGGCTGCGGTGTCGCTGCCGATCAGCGCGAAGATCTTCACGAAGGGGCTGCCGCTGTAGGGATCACCGGCACTGTTGATGGACTGCAGCAGCGCATCCCAGGGGCTCAGCGACAGCAGTACGACCAACGCGCCGACATAGAAGATCAGGATGCGGTAGATCACCTGGTTGATCGCCTTCGGGATCACCTGCTTCGGCTTGTCGGCCTCGGCAGCGGTGAAACCGAGCATTTCCAGGCCGCCGAAGGAGAACATGATGAAGGCCATCGCCATCACCAGGCCGCTCACGCCGTTGGGGAAGAAGCCGCCGTGGGCCCAGAGGTTGCTGACCGCAGCCTGCTCACCACCCGAGCCGCTGAACAGCAGCCAGCAGCCGAGGACGATCATGCCGACGATGGCCACCACCTTGATCATGGCGAACCAGAATTCGGCCTCGCCGAACAGCTTCACGTTGGCCAGGTTGATGGCGTTGACCACCAGGAAGAACACCGCAGCAGTCGCCCAGGTCGGTACCTCAGGCCACCAGAAGTGGATGTACTTGCCGACTGCGGTCAGCTCGGACATGCCGACCAGGGTGTAGAGCACCCAGCAGTTCCAGCCGGACAGGAAGCCGGCGAAGCCGCCCCAGTACTTGTGCGCGAAATGGCTGAAGGAGCCGGCTACCGGTTCTTCGACGATCATCTCGCCGAGCTGGCGCATGATCAGGAACGCGATGAAGCCGCAGATGGCGTAGCCGAGGATCATCGACGGCCCGGCAGACTTCAGCACCCCGGCCGAGCCCAGAAACAGGCCGGTGCCGATGGCGCCGCCAAGGGCGATCAATTGGATGTGGCGATTCTTCAGGCCGCGTTTCAGCTCGCCTGAGTGTTGCAGATCACTCATTGCGTCACCTTTTGTTGTTGTCGTGACGGGATTGAATCCACCGAGCTTGTGGCCCGGTAGACGTTTGCAAGGCAGGTAGACCTCTTACTGCGCGTCTGGCTGCACCTCCGGAGCGGCATTCCTGAACGCTTCGAGGGTTTCGCAGCGTGCAGCGATATCGAGGATGCGCGGATAGCCCGACAAGTCACAGTTGAAGCGCCGCGCGTTATACAACTGAGGAATCAGGCAGGCCTCCAGATAGCCCGGCCGCGTGCCCAGGGAAAGCTTGCCGCCGAATACCTCCAGGCCTCGCTCGACTGCCGCCAGGCCGGTCTCGACCCAATGGCGGTACCAAGTGTCCTTGGCCTCGTCCGACACGCCCAGCTCACCGGTGAGGTACTGGAGTACGCGCAGGTTGTTCAACGGGTGGATGTCGCATGCGATGTGTTGGGCCAGCGACCGCACCTGGGCGCGATGCGCCGGGTCGGCGGGCAGCAGGGACGGCACCGGGAAGACCTCCTCCAGGTATTCGAGGATCGCCAGGGACTGGGCGATGCGCACCTCTCCCCCGGCATTGCCACCATCGAGCAGCAGAGGCACGAGCCCCTGGGGATTCAGTTCGCGATAGGCCGGCTGGTGCTGCTGGCCACCGTCCTTGACCAGGTGCACCGCGACCTGGCGGTAGACCAGGCCCTTGAGATTGAGAGCAATACGGACGCGGTAAGCGGCACTCGAACGCCAGTAGCCGTAGAGGGTCAGTTCAGTATTCATGCGGGCTCCAACAGCCGTTGCCGAGCATTTGAACGCAGGGCAGCGAGGCTTGGTTTTCAGGGATCAGACGACCTGGATCATGCCACGGTGCGGTTGCGGAATGCCTTCGGCATCAGGGGAGGTGAATTCGATGAACGCCAAGGCGTCGCTACCCATCGGGTTGGTTTGCTCGATCAGGGTCACGGCGTACATCCGGCCTCCTCGTCTTATTCTTCTGTGCGGCTCGCTGCCTGTGCAGCGGTAACGCCCTGGATGACCCAATCACACTCTCTGCCAGGTGCTTGAACAAGCGGCTCGAAGCACAGGCGAACGCTCGCAACCACGAGAATCGGCAAGTTTTCCTTACAACGAAAAATATTCATTGATGCCCCCTGCAAAATGCCCTGGCTTCGTAATGAATTATTTACAAGCCGTCTAACCAGGCTTCCAGACGGAACAGCGGTCACCCACGCGCACCCCGACCAACGGTGATTTGCAGGATGGGTTGCGCCGTGCCAGATGAAGGCGACACGCCATTACACCGTATCGAGCGACAGCCGAAGGGACCGCGGGCAATGCCAAGAATGGATGACAACCGCCTGTACGATGAACTCGTCAACCTGTGCTACGAGTGCGTGCTCGACCCTGACACCTGGCGCCCCTGCTCGACCGCCTGGTCATGAGCAGCGGGCATCAACAAGGCGCGCTCCTGTTCCTCGACCAGCGGGAAAATCACCCACAGGTCACCTCGATCCACCTGTGCGACCCGGCCAGCGTGGAGGCCTACAACAGCTACTACCACTAGTTCGATCCGGCCAAGGAGAAGCTGGTCCCGCGACCGGTTGGCAGCTGGTATCACGATCTGGAAGACCTGGGACCACAGCGCATCTGCCGCGACCTCTACTACCAGGAATTCCACATCCCCTACGGCATGCACCACATTTCCTGCATCAAGCTCCATGAGGAGACTGACTCAGGCGTCTACCTGTCATTGCTCACGGCCGTCGGTGCAGCCTTGCCGGAAAGTCGCCACCGAGACCTGCTGATGCGCCTCAGCCCGCACCTGCTCAGGGCTGCACGGATGTCCAAGCGGTTCGAGAACCTGGAACTGGAAGTGGCCAAGCGCGACCTGCGGCTCGACCGCCACCAGACCCCGGTGTCGCTGCTCAGTGATGATGGCCGCCTGGTGTTCTGTAACCGCGAGGCAGAAAAACGCTTGGCTGAACCGGCCGCCCGGGCACTACGCTGCCGCCGCAGAATCATTGCGCGAGCGCTGGACGATACCTGCGCCCAGCCCGGCAAACAGGCGCGCGTGCTGTGCATTGCCGGCGGACACTTCCGCGAAGTGGAGCTTTCCCGCGCCCTGCGACATGGTCAGTTCGCTGAAATGTGCGTCTTCGACGACGATGAAACCTGCCTGGCGACCGTTCGACGCAGCTATGGAGCGCTGGGAGTCACGACCTTGCAGGGCACTCTGGAACAGCTGCTGGCCGGGCAGTTCGAGTTCGATGGATTCGACCTGGTGTATTCCGCCGGGCTTTGCGAACTGCTGGACGACCGCACCTGCGAACGCCTGGCGCAGCGCCTGTTCCATGCGGTGAAGCCGGGAGGCCGCCTGCTGCTGGGCAACATGCGCCCGGGCATTTCCGCAATCGGTTTCCTGGAGGGTCTGCTGGACTGGCACCCACACTACCGACAGGACTCACGCATGCTCGGACTGCTGGACGGTATCGACTGCAACGAGATTGCTTCGGCACGGGTATTCCATGACGTCGGCCAGCGCGTCGTCTTTCTGGAGGCCGTGCGCTACGGATAAACCGGAGCACCCCGGCCACTCAGTTCTGCAGGTGGCCGTAAAGCTTGGCGTAAAGCCCGCCCACGGCGATCAACTGCTGGTGATCACCGTCTTCGGCGATATGCCCACCGTCGAATACCAGCACGCGGTCGGCCTGCTTAACCGCCGACAGCCGGTGGGCGATGATCAGCGTGGTGCGGCCATTGAGGAAGGTGCCAAGGGCCTGGTGCAAGGCGTACTCGGTGGCGGCGTCCAGGGCTGAAGTGGCTTCGTCGAGGATCACCACCTTGGGCTCGGCGAGCACCATCCTGGCAATCGCCAGACGCTGGCGCTGGCCACCCGAAAGGCGCACACCGGAACGGCCGACGACAGTCTCCAACCCTTGCGGCAAGGCCCGGATGGTGTCGGCCAATTGGGCGATTTCCAAGGCCCGCCAGCAGGCCTGATCACCGCGTTCGCGGCCCATGGTCAGGTTGGCGCGGACGCTGTCATTGAACAGGGCGGGATGCTGCAGCACCACCGCGACATTGTCCCGTACCTGGGACAGGCCGATTTCCTCCAGCCGGCAGCCGCCGAAGCGAATGCTGCCCGCCTGGGCCCGGTAGAGGCCGAGCAACAGCTGCACCAACGTGCTCTTGCCACCACCGCTGGCGCCGACGATGGCCACCTTTTCGCCCGGGGCGATGGACAGGTCGAGTCCGTCGAGCACCGGCTCATCGGAGTACGCGAAGCGCAGGCCGCTGACCTCGATACCGACGGTGTCGCGCCCTTTGAACGGGTCCAGCGCGGGGACGTATTGCGGCTCGTCGGCCCGCGCCAGCAATTCGTTGATACGCCCCAGGGCCGCGCCGGCAGCGTAATAGGAGTACTGCAGGCCCAAGAGCTGCTCAACCGGGCCGATCATGAACCAGAGGTAGCTGAACACCGCGAGCATCTGGCCGATCGAGAGATCGGAGAACAGCACCGTCAGCATCGCCGCGGCGCGGAAGAAATCGATACCGAACTGGAACAGCAGGCCACTGGTGCGGGCTGACGCGTCGCTTTTCCACTGCGAGGCCACGGCATAGTCGCGGACTTCCTGGGCACGCTGGCCAAGCCGACCGAAGAAGAAGCCCTGGCGATTGCTGGCGCGCACCTCCTGGATCGCCTCAAGGGTTTCCGTCAATGCCTGGGTAAAGCGAGCGGTGCTGTCGTTCTCCAGCTTCTTCAGGTGCTTGACACGCTTGCCGAGCTGCACCGTGGCGTAGATCACCAGCGGGTTGAACAGCAGGATCAGCAGCGCCAGTTGCCAATGCATCCAGACCAGGATCGCCGCTGTGCCGGTCAGCGTGAGCACCGCCACCAGGAAACGACTTAGGGTCTCACCGACGAACTTGTCGAGGGTATCCAGGTCCGTCACCAGGTGGGCGGTGACGGTACCGCTCCCCAGGCTCTCGTATTCGCCCAGGGAGATACGTTTCAGCCTATCGATCAGGCGGATGCGGATGCGGTAGACGATGTCCTTGGCCAATTGCGCGAACAGGCGGGCCTGCAGGACGTTGAACACCAGGGCCATGCCACGCAGCACCAGGGTCGTCAGCAGCATCAGGCCGATGTAGCCGGTGGCATTCTCCCAGGCAAGGGGCAGAAAGTTATCCATGAAACGCAGAGCGGCATCACCCCGCTCGAGCAGCACTTCATCTACCAGCAGCGGTAGCAGTAGCGGGATCGGCACGCTGCAGAGCGTAGCCAGCACGGCCGCCAGGTTGGCCAGCCAAAGGGCCTTCTTGTGGCGCAGGGCCAGACGGCGGACCTCCGCCCAGCTCAAGCGATCAGGCATGGAGACCTCGCTCCAGCCAGCGCTCCAGCAAGGGGGCAAGCTCGTCCAGAGGCTGATAGCCGTTGGTCAGCAGCGCCAACTGGCCATTGCGCTCGGCCAGCAACGTCGGGAAACCGGCAATGCCCAGGTCCTGGACCCAGGTGAAATCCGCCGCGGTGGCCTCACGGGTGGCAGCCGCATCGAAGGCCTCGGCGAACTCGATGCGTGGAATGCCCACCTGCTCGGCCAGTTCAACCAGGGTGGAGGCCTGGGTCACGTCGCGCCCCTCGGCATAAAAAGCATGCTGGATGCGGCGCACCAAGGGCCACACGGCTGCGGGATCGAGACCCCGAACCGCGACCAGTGCCCGGCAGGCCGGCTCGGTGTCATAGACGAAGCCGTCAGGCAGGGCACCCTCGAAACGGAAGGGCTGGCCAGTGGCCTGATGCACGGCCTGCCAATGCTCGAGGATATAGCGCCGGGTATTCATATCCAGGGCCGAACCATGGCCGGCTCGCAGGCCGCCCGCCACCAGGTGCAGTGGCACACCGGCGGCCTTGGCTCGCGTGGCGAGGGCCTCGGCGACCGGAGCAAAACCCCAGCACCAGGAGCACATCGGATCCATCACGTACAGCAGGCGAGCCTTGGACACGCTTACATCTCCGTTGCTTGGCGGGGGTCGCGGCCGATCGGGTGAGGCAAGTTGCGCGCCTTGGCGAGCTCGATCTGCTTCTGCCGCTCTCGAGCACTGGCACGGGTCTTCTCACTCAGGCTGTCCCAGCAGTGCGGGCAGCTGATCCCCGGTGCGTAATGCGGCGATTGGCGATCCTCGACCGAAATCGGGTTACGGCAAGCATGGCACTGGTCGTAATCCCCTTCAGAAAGATCGTGGCGCACAGTGACCCGATTGTCGAAAACAAAACAGTCACCACGCCAGAGGGTTTCCTCCTGGGGCACTTCTTCCATGTACTTGAGGATCCCGCCCTTGAGGTGGAAAACCTCCTCGAAGCCTTCGTTCAGCATGTAGCTGGACGCCTTTTCGCAGCGGATGCCGCCCGTGCAGAACATGGCGACCTTCTTGTGCTTGGCCGGGTCGTAATGGGCCTTGATGTAGTCCGGGAACTCGCGGAAGGATTTGGTTCTGGGATCGACCGCCCCTTCGAAAGTGCCGATGGCCACTTCGTAGTCGTTGCGGGTATCGATCAGCAGCACCTCGGGGTCGCTGATCAGGGCGTTCCAGTCCTTCGGCTCGACATAGGTGCCGACCTGCTGGTTGGGGTCAACACCCGGTACGCCGAGGGTGACGATTTCCTTCTTCAGCTTGACCTTGGTGCGATAGAAGGGTTGCTCGGTGCAGTAGGACTCCTTGTGGTCCAGGTCCGCCAGGCGCGGATCGGCCTTGAGCCAGGCGAGCAACGCGTCTATGCCTTCGCGGGTGCCGGAAACAGTGCCGTTGATGCCCTCTTCGGCCAGCAGCAACGTGCCTTTGATGCCGTTGTCGGTGAGGGTCTTGAGCAGGGGTTCGCGCAGCGCAACGTAGTCCTTCAGAGAGACGAACTTGTATAGCGCCGCAACAACGATCTGGGTCATGCGGGTATTTCCTCCAGTGGTCGCCCGCGTAAGGGGCGGACCGGGGTGATAGAAACGACTGCGCCGGCTTGGCCGGCGCGGTGCGAAGTCTACCAAAAAGCCGCAGCCTGCTGGCTGCATGAAAAGGTCTCAGGTGCCCAACGGGCACCCGCAAACCTGTCTCAGGATCTCGCGAGCTGCGGCCAGCGGATCCTGGAGCAGATTTCAATGGTCGTGCTTACTGCCGCCCTTGCACGTCGGCGAGTCCGGTGCCGCGCCCTGCTCCACCCACTCATCGGGCGTGTAGGTATGCAGGGCCAGGGCATGGATCTGCCCCATCAGCTCGCCCATGGCGGCGTAGACCGCCTGGTGGCGCTTGACGACGCGGAGTCCTTCGAACCGTGGGCTGACGATCACCGCCTTGTAGTGGGTTTCCAGGCCACGGCTGTGCATATGGCTTTCGTCCAGCACGTCAAGGTGCTGGGGTTCGAGCGCTTGCAGGGCGACCAGGATGCGATCACGCATGGACATGCTGCTTCTCCACTCAGGGCTTTTTCTTATCCTGGGGGGCCAGCTCGCCGGTCATGTCGCTGAGCAGCTTGTTGACCTCGGGCACGGCACTCTCCAGGCGGCTCTGGGTGAGCTGGGCAGATTGCTGGGTGAGCGCGGGCATCTTCTCCAGCACCTTCTTGCCCAGCGGCGATTCGTAAAAGGCGATCAGGTCCTTGAGCTCGCTCTCGCTGAAGTTGCTGGTGTAGAGCTTCACCAGATCCGGCCTCAGCTTGTCCCAACCGACGGCCTTGTCCAGGGCAGCATTGGCCTTGGCCTGGTAACTCTCGAGGGTGGCCTTCTTCGCAGCAGGCGCCTTGGTCTGCTCGAAGCGCTGGGCGAACATTTGCTGGACCTGGGCGTATACGGGCACCGTCAGCTTGTCCGCATGGGCAAGCTTCAGGAAGCGCTCGGCATTGGCAGCGTGGCTAGCAGCGTCGGCCAGGACCTGGCCGCTGGCGCAAGCCAGCAGGACGGCAGTGCAGAGTACGCGGAACTTGGTCATCGGGTTTCCTTGTCTGGACAGGGCTGGGGTTGTGCCCGGAAGTCGGTCATTCTGCGCTCAAGCCGTTACCAGGCTCAAGCCGCCAGGTTCAGACATCATCCCGGCGAAAATGTGCGCGACCAGACACCACTGAATGATTGCCAAAGTGCCATCACTTGCTCATGATTTCGCGCCGTGGGCATGCTTGCGTTCATTCGGCATCAACCGCAGCTCATTGGCGCGGCTTCCTAAGCCTTTGTAGCCTGGATCGCACAGCGCCACCCCAGCACACACATGGACGTGCCTGATGAATAGCCCTATTTCGGCCCTGAATGCTTCCGGGCTCAACAACTTGTGTGACGCTCAAGGCGAGCTCGACCCGGCCGCCATCGGCTGGTCCAGCCGCCCCAGGCTCAACTGCGCCATCCCTGGGCATTTCGGCCGTCGCAAGCGCTGGAACCACTGGTGCGTCACGACTCCGCATTGGATGTTGTCGCTGACCCTGGCCGATCTCGACTTCATTGGTTATGGCGCCGCCTATTTCCTCGACCTCAACAGCGGCAGATCCGTAGCCCACACCCAGCTGCGCGCCTTCGCCCGTGGCTGTTCATTGCCTGATTTACCCCTGGAAAGCCATGAATTCCAGCATCCACGGCTGCACATCAACGTGGAAGAACACCCGGGCCGCCTCCGTCTGACCGTCGCAGCACCGTCTATCGGCGGCCAGCCGCTGCAAGTGGCGCTGGACGTGCAGCGCCCTGCACATCTGGACTCGGTCAACCTGGTCGCCCCGCTGGCAGGGAAAGGCTTCCATGCCTGCAGCCGGCAACTGGGCTTGCCAGCAAGCGGCGGCGTGCAGCTGGGCGATAGCCACTATGACTGCGCACCTGGCCAGAGCTTCGCTGCTCTGGATTTCGGTCGTGGCATCTGGCCCTTCAAGAGCCATTGGACCCGCGCCGCGTTCGCCGGCCCAGGTGGTATCGCTGGCAACTTTGGATCAGGCTGGACCGACGCCAGCGGATTAACGGAAAACGCCCTGTGGTTCGGCGGCAAGCTGTCCAAACTGGACCGTCCAGTGCAAATTATTCAGGACACCTTCTCGCCATTGGCCCCTTGGCGACTCGAGACCGCTTGTCGGCGAGTGGAGCTCACTTTCAGTCCTCTGCACCTGCACCATGCCCGCCCCCGCCTGGGCCCGATCTACGCCGATACACGCCAGTGGTTCGGCCGTTACGACGGTGTGCTGCGTAGCCCGGTGGGGGAGCGCGTGCCGGTCACGAACGTCCAGGGCTGGCTAGGCGCGACCCATGCGCGCTGGTAATCGCCTCGGCCTATTGAACCGAGTGCTCGAGATACGGCCTAAACTGCGGATTCAATAACCCGGAGAACGTGCCATGAGCCGCTCAGAAACCGACAGCCTGGGTTCCGTGGAAGTCGCCGACGAGGCCTACTGGGGCGCCCAGACCCAGCGCTCCCTGGAGAACTTCGCCATTGGTGCCGAGCGTATGCCGCTCGCCATCATCCATTCGCTGGCGCTGATCAAGAAGGCCGCTGCGCGCGTCAACGGCCGTGATGGTGACCTTCCGCCGAATGTCGCCCGGCTGATCGAACAAGCCGCCGACGAAGTGCTCGCCGGCAAACACGACAGCCAGTTCCCCCTGGTGGTCTGGCAGACCGGCAGCGGCACCCAGAGCAACATGAACGTCAACGAAGTCATTGCCGGCCGCGCCAACGAACTGGCCACCGGTAGCCGTGGCGGCAAAACCCCGGTGCACCCCAATGACCACGTGAATTTCGCGCAGAGCTCCAATGACTGCTTCCCTACCGCGATGCACATCGCTGTCGCCCGGGCGGTCCAGCATGACCTGCTGCCGGCCATCGGCGAACTCTCCGGAGGTCTCGCCGAGCAGTCGGTACGGCACGCCCACCTGGTGAAGACCGGTCGCACCCACATGATGGATGCGACCCCTATTACCTTCGGCCAGGAGCTTTCGGCCTTCGTCGCCCAACTCGACTACGCCGATAAAGCCATTCGCTCAACCCTGCCCATGGTGCTCGAACTGGCCCAGGGTGGGACCGCTGTCGGCACCGGCCTGAACGCCCCGCATGACTTCGCAGCCGCCATGGCAGCGGAACTGGCGGCACTCACCGGCTTTCACTTCATTTCCGCACCCAACAAGTTCGCCGCACTGGCAGGCCATGAGCCGTTGGTCGCCTTATCCGGCGCCCTGAAGACGCTTGCAGTGGCCCTGATGAAAATCGCCAATGACCTGCGTCTGCTGGGCTCCGGCCCACGCGCCGGTTTCGCCGAGGTGAAACTGCCGGCCAACGAGCCAGGCAGTTCGATCATGCCCGGCAAGGTCAACCCGACCCAGTGCGAAGCCCTTTCGATGCTGGTTTGCCAGGTCCTCGGCAATGACGCGACCATAAGCTTCGCCGCGAGCCAGGGGCATCTGCAACTGAACGTGTTCAAACCGGTGATCGCGCACAACATCCTGCAGTCCATCCGCCTGTTGGCCGATGGCTGCCGCAACTTCCAGCAGCACTGCGTGGCCGGATTGCAGCCCGACGCCGGGCGCATGGCCGAGCATTTGGAACGAGGCCTGATGCTGGTCACCGCACTGAACCCGCACATTGGCTACGACAAGGCCGCGCAGATCGCCAAGAAGGCTTATGCCGAAAACACGACGCTGCGCGAAGCAGCCCTGCAACTGGGCTACCTGACCGCCGAAGAATTCGACACCTGGGTACGCCCGGAAAGCATGCTGGAGGCGGGTCACCATGGCTGACGGAGCGAAACACGGCGCCACCCCGCTGGAAGGCGATGGCAAGCGCATTCTGATGATCCTTGGCACTCCCAAAGGCGGCAGTCTCTGCCATGCCTTGAGCGAAGCCTATGCCCAGGGCGCACGCAGCGAAGGCCATGTGGTACGAATGCTCAAGCTGGGAGAGCTGGAGTTCGACCCGGTCCTGCGCGAAGGCTATGACCGGAGCCAGAACCTCGAGCCGGACCTGCTGGAAGCCCAGCGGCAGATCCACTGGGCCGAGCACCTGGTGTTCATTTATCCAGTCTGGTGGGGAGGCCTGCCTGCCCTGCTCAAGGGTTTCTTCGACCGAGTGTTCCTACCCGGCTTCGCCTTCCGCTATCGCGGGCAGTCATCCCAGGCCTGGGACAAGTTGCTGAGCGGCCGCACGGCGGACCTTCTGGTGACGCTGGATACCCCACCCTGGTACTTCCGTTGGATCTACGGGGCGCCGGCCCATCGGCAGATGGTGCGCACCATACTCGGTTTCTGCGGCATCAAGACTCGCCGCCTTACCGAATTCTCCCCTGTACGGCCCTCATCGGAAGAGCAGCGACAGACCTGGCTGCGCAAGGCCGAGACCCTCGGTACTCGCTGCTGAGCCTCGAGCCTCACGCAACCTTTCGCGAATGAATTGGCTATGTCCCAGTTGAGTGTTGAAACTGGCTGACCCCCTGTAGGAGCGAGCTTGCTCGTGAATCGCGAGCTTTTCGCGAGCAAGCACTCGGCGTTCCCCTTGCTTCTGCGAGGCTCCTCGCTCGACGCTCTATTCCTGGCCACAGCGAGTGCAGACAGAGCTGTTGAATTCGCTTGTATGTCCTAGGGTGAAACCTGTCGGGGGCGCAGAGCGCGAATTCATTCGCGAATCAGGACCGAGCCCCACATGTCTCAATCGCTCGGCAGGACTGCTGCCTGAATCCGCCGTGCCCGCCAACTGTTCATCAGGGAGGGTGCCAGCGCCGTCAGGGCCGAGCCGAGTACAACCAGCATCGCGCCCCCGTAGGCGATGCCATTGACCAGCTCGGGCTGAACATGGTCCGGCCACAGGTAGGCAGCAGCGGCCACGGAGGCAAAGGTCACCAGCGGGGTGATCGCCAGCGTAGCGCTGACCCTTGAGGCCTCCCAGTGCGCCAGCGCTTCAGCAAAGGCCCCGTAGGCCACCAGGGTATTCAGGCAGCAGGCCAGTAGCAGCCAACCTTGCAGCGGGCTCAACTGGAGCAACTGCAGCGGGTGAGCCCACGGCGTCAGCAGTGCGGCGCATCCCAGGTAGATCACCATCATCACCTGAGGCGAGCTCCAGACCGTCAACAATTGCTTCTGCGCCAGGCCATAGAAGGTCCAGACGAACGCCGAAAGCAGGATCACCAGAACGCCGACGGTGTACTGGGTCATGGAGGTGAACAATTCCTCCAGGCGCTGGTTGAAGAACAATCCGAAACCCAGAACGGTCACCAGCAGCCCGACCACCTGCCCCAGGCTGAAGCTTTCCTTGAAGAAGAACAGGCTGCTCAGCAGGAACAGGATCGGCGCCACCTGGATCACCAGCTGAGTCGTTCCCGGACTGAGCATTTTCAGCCCCATCAGGTAGAACACATAGTTGCCCACCAACCCGCCGATGGCCAGGGCAAGCAACCACCCGCCGCGCGCTCCGAGTGGACGCAAAGGCGGCAAGCGACGCGTCGCAGACAGGAAGAGGAACAGCAGGGTGCCGGACACCACCAGGCGGTACCAGGTAACCGTGACCGGGTCCATGGTCTGCAGAACGGTTTTCAACTTGATCGGCAGGACGCCCCAGAGCACGGCAGTCACAAGGGCGAGGAACAGGCCGTAGAGCCAACGGCCAGAGGAGATATGCATACGCACCTCAGCGGGGCCCCGGTCGGCACCATGCCTCCAGGGCGGGCACACATTCTAGGCCCCGCAGCAGGCGCGGCACAGGAACAGTTCAGCGGGCTTGAGGGTTGAAACTGTACCAGTCGGGCCGCCCGTCGCCCGCCAATGCAGGTGCGTTGGCGCTGATTAGACTCTAAAGATGGGTTCTGAAAGGAGATGCTTCGATGTTGGCTCAACGTGAAACCGATGCAGCAATCGGCACCCATTACCGGAGCGAACGGGTCAGCTCAGTGAATGGACAGTATTTCTTCGCAACCCGCGAGGGCACTCTCGAGGGCCCCTTCTTCACGCGGGTGGATGCCGAGCTGGCGGTACAGCGCTATATCGGCCGAATGCATCAGGCCCAGGCAATCCTCACCGGGCGGGCGCGTTAAGGGGCAGGCTGAATTAACGCATCAGGGTTGATTTCGGCCGACCAGCGAGCCCAACGGTGAGCAATTGCACACGCCACCCTCACGCGAACAGGGTCAATTGCAAAGCCCGGTACAAGGCCGTAATGCTGTTCACATAAGAAATAACGCCGCTTTTCCTTCAGCAGGAGGGCGGCGTTTTTGACTTTACACCATCACGAAGTTATTTCTGCTAAGCAGGTATCTCTCGTAGGAGCGAGCTCTGCTCGCGAACCCGCCTCCTTCGCGAGCAGAGCTCGCTCCTACGGGGCCTTCAGCTTGGTAGCCCGATGAAATCCGGGAAAAGTCCAACTGCTGCACCCGGACTTCATCGGGCTACGAGGTGGCAGACTGCTCCGAAGGCCGATCACGCCCCTCCTCCTATGCGCTGCCGCCAATGCCTAAGTGAACAGCATGACGGCACAAGGCCGGGCTTCGATGATTGACCTGATCGACTCAGCGCACCGCCTCGAACAACCCGGTAGCGCCCATGCCCCCACCTACGCACATGGTGACGATACCGTAGCGTTTGCCGCGGCGTTGCAGCTCACGCACCAGATGGCCGACCTGCCGTGAGCCGGTCATGCCGAACGGATGGCCGATGGAGATAGAGCCGCCGTTGACGTTGTACTTCTCGTTATCGATACCCAGGCGATCGCGCGCATAGAGGCACTGCGAAGCAAAGGCCTCGTTGAGCTCCCAGAGGTCGATGTCGTCGACCGACAGACCGCGCGCCTTCAGTAGCTTGGGCACGGAAAACACCGGGCCGATGCCCATCTCGTCAGGCTCGCAGCCAGCCACTGTGAAGCCGCGGAAAAAAGCCTTTGGCTTGAGGCCGAGCTCGATGGCCTTGTCCAGGCTCATCAGCAGCGTCATCGAAGCGCCGTCGGACAGCTGCGAGGAGTTGCCTGCAGTCACCGAGCCATCTTCGGAGAAGACCGGCTTGAGGGACGCCAGGCCTTCCAGGGTCGTGTCCGCGCGGTTGCAGTCGTCGCGATCCACCACGGTGTCCATTACGGACTTTTCGCCGGTAGCCTTGTCCTCGACGAAGTACTTCACCGTCATCGGCACGATCTCGTCATCGAACAGCCCCTCGGCTTGGGCACGGGCCGTGCGCAGCTGGCTTTGCAGGGCATAAAGGTCCTGAGCCTCACGGGTGACACCGTAGCGGCGAGCGACAATCTCGGCGGTCTGCCCCATGGGGTAGTAGATGCCTGGATGCTGGGCCTTGAGCAGCGGGTTGACGAAATTGTCCTGATTGATGCTCTTGAGGGTCAGGGTGATGGACTCGACGCCACCGGCCACCATCACATCGCTGCAACCCGAGGCGATCTGGTTCGCCGCGATGGCGATGGCCTGCAGGCCAGAGGAGCAGTAGCGGTTGAGAGTCATGCCGGCGACCTGGATGCCCAGGCCCGACAGCACCGCCACGTTGCGGCCGATATTGTGGCCTTGAGCACCTTCGTTGGAGCCGGCGCCCACCACGCAGTCATCCACCAGCGCCGGGTCCAGGTCGTTGCGTGCAAGCAGGGCGTTCACGCAATGGGCGGCCATGTCGTCCGGCCGGGTCATGTTGAACTTGCCGCGAAAGGATTTGGCCAGGCCAGTTCGCACGCTGTCGACTATCACCACTTCACGCATGACGCACCTCGTTCTTGTTCGGATGGAAGGTGAGGCGAGGATAGTTCCTACCAATACTTATCCACCACGATCATTCACTGGACGTATGCGCCGCCATCCCGCACTCATTTGCTCTTGAATGCAGCCTCCAGTGCCTCGTTGAGGGTGCGAAGCACTTTCACCCGGGCGTAGCGCTTGTCGTTTGCCTCCACCAGGGTCCAGGGCGCGATCTCGGTGCTGGTACGATCCACCATGTCGCCCACGGCATCCGCGTAGTGGTCCCACTTGTCGCGATTGCGCCAGTCGTCATCGGTGATCTTGTAACGCTTGAAAGCGATTTCTTCGCGCTCCTTGAAGCGCTGCATCTGGGTTTCCTGATCGATGGACAACCAGAACTTCACCAGCACGATGCCGTAGTTGTGCAGCTGCTCCTCGAAGTCGTTGATCTCGCCATAGGCGCGCAGCCAATCGGACTGTGAACAGAAGCCCTCGACCCGCTCCACCAGCACCCGGCCATACCAGGAGCGATCGAAGATGGTGAACTGCCCCCGCGCCGGCACATGGCGCCAGAAGCGCCAGAGATAGGGCTGCGCGCGCTCCTCTTCAGTGGGTGCGGCGATGGGTACCGTGCGGTACTGCCGCGGGTCCAGGGCGCCAGTGACCCGGCGGATCGCCCCACCCTTGCCAGCAGCGTCGTTACCCTCGAACACCGCCATCAAGGCGTGGCCACGCATGCGTTTGTCGCGCATCAGGCCGGACAGCCGGGCTTGCTCGGTGGCCAGTTGTTCCTTGTATTCGTCCTTGTCCAGCGCGCGGCTCAGGTCAAGGCTGGCCAGGAGGCTTCGATTGTCGAGGCTGGCCACCAGCGGCGCTGCGTGAGGATGGGGTGCGCGCCGCTCCGCCACTTTAAGCGCGGCCTGCAGCCCCTCGAGGATGATCCGCCCAACGCTCAGGCTGCGATAGTTCTCGTCATAGCCCTCGATCACATACCACGGTGCATAGTCACGACTGGTGCGGCGCAGCACACGCTCGCCGAAACGCACGAAACGGTCGTATACCTCGGTCTGTTTCCAGTCCAGAGGGCTGATCTGCCAACTGCGCTGCGGGTCCTTCTCCAGCGTCTTGAGGCGCTCCTTGAGGTGCTTCTTGGACAGGTGGAACCAGAACTTGAAGATCAGTGCTCCTTCGTCGCAGAGCATGCGCTCGAAGCTTTCCACCTCGCCGATGGCTTGGTCCAATCGGGCGTCCTTGATATCACCTTCGACCCGCGCGTAGATCATCTGACTGTACCAATTGCCGAAGAAGATCCCGGTGGTGCCCTTGGGTGGCAATTTGCGCCAGAACCGCCACTGCGGCGGCCGCGCCAGCTCCTCGTCGGTGGGGAGCAGAAAGCTCTCGACATGGATCAGGCGCGGGTCCATCCACTCGTTGAGCAGCTTGACCGTTTCGCCTTTGCCAGCGCCCTCGACACCGTTGATCAGGATGATCACCGGAAAGCGTGCCTGCTCCTTCAGCTCGAACTGCGCATCCAGCAGGGCTTCGCGCAGCTCCAGCACGGCCTTCTCATAGGTTTCCTTGTCAATGGAGTGGCCGATTTCAGCGGATTCGAACATGCAGACCTCCTTGGCTAATGAAGAAAAGGTAGCGGAAGCGCGACGGGATGTCTGGTGCGCCACCGCAGGGATGCACACATTGATCTGAATCTCGCAGTGCCCAGCCAATCCCTCCAATCGGCTACCATTCCCGCTTCGCCGTCACGGAATACCCCATGCCCGATTTTCACCATGCCCGCATTGACTGGGATGAGCGAGGCCTGCCGCTCTCGCGTGAGTTCGACGACGTCTATTTCTCCCCCGACTCCGGCATCGACGAGACGCGCCACGTCTTCCTCGCCGGTAACGATCTGGCCGAAGCATTCGCCGCCCTGCCGCAGCAAAGCCAATTCTGCATCGGCGAAACCGGCTTCGGTACCGGGCTCAATTTCCTCTGCGCCTGGCAGCTCTTCAAACAGACCGCCCCTGCTGGTGCGCGGCTGCACTTCGTCAGCGTGGAGAAGTTCCCCCTAGCCCGCGCCGACCTGGAGCGCGCCCTGGCACTCTGGCCGGACTTGGCACCATTCACCCAGCAATTGCTGGAGCAATACATTGCGATCCATCCCGGCTTCCAGCGCCTGATGTTCGACGGCGGTCGTGTAGTGCTGACCCTGATGGTCGGCGATGCCCTGGACTGTCTGCCGGAACTGGACGCGCGCATAGACGCCTGGTTCCTTGACGGTTTCGCGCCGGCCAAGAACCCGGAAATGTGGAGTACCGAGCTGTTTGCCCAACTGGCCCGGCTGTCACACCCCGGCACCACCCTCGCCACCTTCACCAGCGCCGGTTTCGTCAGGCGCGCGCTTAAAGACGCGGGTTTCCGGATCAAGCGCGTCCCCGGCTTCGGCAAGAAATGGGAAATGAGCAAAGGCGTCTTTGAAGGTGAGGCCACCCTCCAGGCCAAACCCTGGTATGCCCGGCCACGCTATCAGCCGGCACTGCGTGAAGCGCTGGTCATCGGCGCTGGCCTGGCCGGATGCGCCAGCGCCGCCAGCCTGGCCGCGCGGGGCTGGCAGATCACCTTGCTGGAGCGCCACGAAGCCATCGCCCAGGAGGCCTCCGGCAACCCGCAAGGTGTGCTCTACCTGAAGCTGTCCGCCCACGGCACGCCCCTATCGCGGCTGATCGTCAGCGGCTTCGGCCATACCCGTCGTCTGCTGCAACGCCTCGAACACGGCGTGGATTGGCAGGGTTGCGGCGTCCTGCAATTGGCGTTCGATGCGCAGGAAGCGAAGCGCCAGGCCAAGTTGGCCGACGCCTTCCCCCATCAGCTGCTGCACAGCCTGGACCAGCAGCAGGCCGAAGACCTGGCGGGCGTCGCGTTGCCTGCTGGCGGTCTCTACTACCCAGAGGCTGGCTGGGTGCACCCCCCTGCCCTCTGCCGCCTGCTGACGGCCCATCCGAACATCCGCCTGCGGCCCCACTGCGAAGCCCTGGAGCTGCATCGCGAAGACGGTCTCTGGTGCGCCTATGCCAATGGGCAACGCCTCGCCACCGCGCCCGTGGTGGTGTTGGCCGGGGCTGCCGAAGTGCTGCGCTTTCCGCAGACGGTGGATCTTCAGCTCAAGCGCATTCGTGGCCAGATCAGCCGCCTGCCGGCTACGCCACAGAGCGCCGGATTGCGCACGGTGCTCTGTGCCGAGGGCTACGTCGCACCGCCCCGCCGTGGCGAACACACCTTGGGCGCCAGCTTCGACTTCCACAGCGATGATCTGGAGCCGACGGTGGCCGAACATCAAGGCAACCTGCGACTGCTGGAAGAGATATCCCTGGACCTCACCAGCCGCCTGCAAGCCGAACGCCTCGATCCGGCAACACTCCAGGGGCGTGCAGCCTTCCGCTGCACCAGCCCGGACTACCTGCCCATCGTCGGCCCCCTGGCCGATAGCGCTGCCTTCGCAAAGGCCTATGGGGTGCTGGCCAAGGATGCCCGGCAAGTGCCAGACATCACCGCTCCCTGGCTCGATGGCCTCTACATCAACAGCGGCCATGGCTCGCGCGGGCTGATCACTGCGCCGCTCTCCGGTGAGTTGCTGGCGGCCTGGCTGGATAACGAGCCGCTGCCCGTGCCGCGCAGCGTGGCCGAAGCCTGCCACCCGAACCGTTTTGCCCTGCGCCAATTGATTCGCGGGCAGAAGGCATGACCGTTGACCTGTTGCTGCTCGAGGCCCTCGGCATCGGCACTGTGCTCGGTCTGTTGCTGGGCCTGACCGGTGCAGGTGGCTCCCTGGTGGCCCTGCCGCTGCTACTCAGCCTGCACCTGCCATTGCGTGATGCCATCGGCGTAAGCCTCGGCGCCGTCGCGCTCTCCGCCGCTATCGGTGCCATACCGCGGGCCGTTCAAGGCCAAGTGGCCTGGCGCCCCGTGCTGCTGCTGGCCCTGAGCGGCCTGCCCGGCAATGCCGCCGGCCAGTGGTTCGGACGCTTCATCCCGGAGTTCGTCCTGATCCTCGGCTTCTGCCTGCTGGTGCTCTGGTCGGCCTGGCGCATGTGGCGAGGCGCCGGCGTACCCCAGGGAGCATCCGGCGCACTGCGCAGCAGACCGCTGGTGGCGATCGGACTGGCCGTCGGCCTGCTATCCGGGGTGATGGGCGTGGGTGGAGGATTCCTCATCGTGCCAGCGCTACTCTGGTTCACTCCACTCGGGATGCTCGCTGCCACCGCCACCTCGATGGCTGTGATCGCATTGGTTTCCGGTGGCGGCTTCCTGCTCTACCTCAGTGGTGCCCAGCCACCGATGCTGCTGCTCGGCGGCCTGGCTGCTGGCGGAGCGTTGGGGGTGCTCGGCGGCAACCAGCTCGCGGTTCGGCTGGGTGGCGAAACCCTGCAACGTCTGTTCGCCCTGATGCTGGTGGCCGTCAGCCTGTCGCTGGCCGCACAGAAGCTGATCAGCTGAGGCAACTGACGGCATATAACAGATCGATATAAAACTCATGAAACGCTCCTGGGGTCGGACCCCTAGGAGCCTGTTGAGCATGTCCCTCCCCGACGCGCGGGTGCGGCGACCAGGACGCAGACTCCAAGCCCTCCCCAACGGCAACACCGGTAAGGAACTATGTGCGGGATTTCTGGAGAACTGCGTTTCGACAAACAACCGGCCGACCTGGCCGCCCTCGACCGAATCACCCACCACCTCGCCCCTCGCGGTCCCGATGCCTGGGGTTTGCATAGCCAGGGCCCGATCGCCCTCGGCCATCGCCGCTTGAAGATCATGGACCTGGCCGCAGCCTCAGGGCAGCCCATGCTGGACCTGGAATACGGGTTGGCCATGGTGTTCAACGGCGCTATCTACAACTACCCCGAACTACGCAAGGAGCTGCTGGCGCTCGGCTATCGCTTCCATTCCGATGGCGATACCGAAGTTCTGCTCAAAGCCTGGCATGCGTGGGGCAAAGACATGCTGCCCAAGCTCAACGGCATGTTCGCCCTGGCCATCTGGGAGCGCGACAGCCAACGTCTGTTCCTCGCTCGCGACCGCCTCGGCATCAAGCCGCTCTACCTCTCGCGCACCAGACAGCGCCTGCGCTTTGCCTCCAGCCTGCCGGCGCTACTGCAAGGCGGTGACATTGACACCAGTCTGAATGCCCAGGCGCTCAACTATTACCTCAACTTTCATTCTGTAGTGCCGGCCCCGCATACCCTGGTCAAGGGTGTCGAAAAGCTGCCGGCGGCAAGCTGGCTGCAAATCGACGCCGACGGCAACAGCAGTCAGGGCACTTGGTGGCAGCTCGATTACGGTCCCAGCGACTCAGAGCACGACCTCGGCCTGGAGGACTGGCGCGACCTGCTCCTGGCCAGCCTGCGCGACGCGGTGGCAGTGCGCCAGCGGGCAGCCCGAGAAGTCGGAGTGCTGCTTTCCGGCGGAGTGGACTCCAGCCTGCTGGTGGGTCTGTTGGCCGAGGCTGGGGTAGAGGAACTCGCCACCTTCTCCATCGGCTTTGCGGATGCCGGGGGCGAACGCGGTGATGAGTTCGAATATTCCGACCTCATCGCGCACCACTACGGCACCCGCCATCAACAGCTGCGCATAGACGAACATGAGGTTCTGGAGCAGTTGCCCCAGGCCTTTGCCGCCATGAGTGAGCCAATGGTCAGCCATGACTGCATCGCCTTCTATTTGCTGGCGCGCGAAGTTTCCAGGTACTGCAAGGTGGTGCAGAGCGGCCAGGGCGCCGACGAACTCCTTGGCGGCTATCACTGGTACCCGCCGTTGGTGGACACCTGCGATCCGTTAAACAGCTATCGCGCAGCCTTCTTTGACCGCAGCCATCTCGAGTACCAGGCCACCGTGCAGCCCGCCTGGCTGACCGACGACCTGGCAGGCGACTTCGTCCGCCAGCATTTCGAGCGCCCCGGAGCCCTCGATCCGGTAGACAAGGCCCTGCGCCTGGACAGCACCGTGATGCTGGTCGAGGACCCGGTGAAACGCGTCGACAACATGACCATGGCCTGGGGCCTGGAGGCGCGCGTGCCGTTCCTCGATTACCGGGTGGTGGAGCTGTCCGCGCGTATCCCCTCCCGCTTCAAACTGGGTGATGGCGGCAAGCAGGTGCTCAAGGCTGCGGCTCGCCAGGTGATCCCCCACGCCGTCATCGATCGCCCCAAAGGTTACTTCCCGGTGCCCGGCCTCAAGCACCTGCAAGGCCGGACGCTCGGCTGGGTGCGCGAACTGCTGCTGGACCCGAGCCAGGATCGCGGCCTGTTCCAGCCAGCCATGCTCGAACGCCTGCTGGCCAGCCCATCCGAGGACATCACGCCGTTGCACGGTTCGAAACTGTGGCAAATGGCAGCGCTGCATCTCTGGCTCAACCAGCAGGGCATCTAGGAGGAATCCCATGAAAGCTTACATTCAGCACAGCCAACGCCTGCTCCGCGGCCAGCCACCAACCTACCAACGCTTGCAAGCGCGTCTGGCCGAAGGGCACCAACCGGGGCAGCGCGCCCCGCAAGTACTGCACTGCGGCTGGGGCCGCCTGCTGCTCGGCCACACCTTTTCGACGCCCGCCAGCCTCGCGCAGGAGCTGCTGGCCGAACGGACCGGCGAACGTGACATCGCGCTCTACGTGGCAGCGCCGCAGCAGGTCCTGGCGCAGGCACCACAGCAACTCTTCCTCGACCCATCCGACACATTGCGACTCTGGTTCTCCGACTACCGGCCAGCGCACCGAGGCTTTCGTGGCTTTCGTATCCGCCGCGCACAAAGCAATGCCGATTGGCACGCCATCAACCAGCTCTACCGTTGCCGCGGCATGCTGTCGGTTAACCCGTCCTGCATCACCCCGCGCCACCTCGGCGGGCCGGTGTACTGGCTGGTCGAAGACGAAGCCAATCACCAGATCATCGGCAGCGTCATGGGCCTCAACCACACCAAGGCCTTTGCCGACCCCGACGGCGGCTCCAGCCTCTGGTGCCTGGCGGTCGATCCACAGTCCAGCCGGCCCGGCATCGGCGAAGCGCTGGTGCGGCATCTGGTCGAACACTTTCTTAGCCGAGGCCTGAGTTACCTCGACCTGTCCGTGCTGCATGACAATCACGAAGCCAAGGCCCTTTACGCCAAGCTTGGCTTTCGCGAGCTGGCCACCTTCGCCGTCAAGTGCCGCAACAGCATCAACCAGCCGCTGTTCATTGGCCCGGGGCCCGATGAGCAGCTCAACCCTTATGCACGCATCATCGTCGATGAAGCGCTGCGCAGAGGCATCGACGTGCAGGTGGATAATGCCGAGGGTGGGCTGTTCAGCCTCAGCCATGGCGGCCGCCGCATCCGTTGTCGTGAGTCCTTGTCCGACCTCACCAGCGCAGTGAGCATGACGCTCTGCCAGGACAAGCATCTGACTCATCGGGCCCTGGCCCGTGCGGGCCTGCGACAGCCCACGCAACGACTGGCGGGCAGCGACAAGGCGAATGCCGCCTTCCTGGCCGAGCATCGCCGCCTGGTGGTCAAGCCGGTGAATGGCGAACAGGGCCAGGGCGTGGCGGTGGACCTGCGCACGCTCGACGAGGTACGGGCAGCCATCGACAACGCCCGGCATTTCGACAGTCGGGTGCTGCTGGAGAGCTGCCACGACGGACTGGACCTGCGGGTCGTGGTGATTGGCTTCGAAGTGGTCGCCGCCGCGATTCGCCGCCCCGCTGAAGTGGTGGGCGACGGCCAGCGAACCTTGCACGAGCTCATCGAACGGCAAAGTCGTCGACGTCAGGCTGCCACAGGCGGCGAAAGCCGCATCCCGCTGGACGGCGAGACCGAGCGCACCTTGCGCGCGGCCGGTTACGGCTACGACGACGTGCTGCCCGCGGACATCCGCCTGGCCGTGCGGCGCACTGCGAACCTGCATACCGGCGGAACCCTGGAAGACGTCACTGCCCGCCTGCATCCTGCCCTGGCGGAGGCGTCGATCCTTGCCGCCCGCACCCTGGAAATACCGGTGGTAGGACTGGACCTGCTGGTGCCCGCCGCCGACCAACCCGACTACATGGTGATCGAAGCCAACGAGCGCGTTGGCCTGGCCAATCACCAGCCGCAGCCTACCGCCGAGCGCTTCATCGATCTGTTGTTCCCGCTCAGTCGGACGCCTTCCTGAGACCGGAGGAGAACGCAGGCGCTGCTGAGCGCAAGGAGACGCCATGACTACCCGCATCCCCGAGCCCGACCTCACCTACCTGCAGCGAGTGCTGCTGGAAATGCTCGCCATACCCAGCCCCACAGGCTTCACCGACACCATCGTGCGCTATGTCGCCGAGCGCCTGGATGAGATCGGTATCCCCTATGAGCTGACCCGGCGCGGCACGATCCGCGCCACCCTCAAGGGTCGCCAGAACAGCCCGGACCGTGCCGTATCCGCGCATCTGGACACCATTGGCGCCATCATCCGCGAGATCAAGGACAACGGACGCCTGGGCCTCGCTCCGGTCGGCTGCTGGTCCAGCCGCTTCGCCGAGGGCAGCCGCGTCAGCGTGTTCTGCGACAGCCGCGTCCTGCGCGGCAGCGTGTTACCGCTGATGGCCTCCGGGCACGCCTTCAATACGGCCGTCGACAGTCTGCCCATCAGCTGGGACCACATAGAGCTGCGGCTCGATGCCTACAGCACCACTCGCGCCGACTGCGAAACCCTGGGGGTGGCGATTGGCGATTTTGTCGCCTTCGACCCACTGCCCGAATTCACTGAAAGTGGCCATATCAGCGCACGCCACCTTGATGACAAGGCAGGCGCCGCCGCTTTGCTCACGGCGCTCAAGGCGATTGTCGAGGCGGGGCTGGAGCCGCCCATCGACTGCCACCCACTCTTCACCATCACCGAAGAAATCGGCTCCGGTGCGGCAGCCGCATTGCCTTGGGACGTCAGCGAGTTCGTCAGCATCGACATCGCCCCGGTCGCCCCAGGCCAACACTCCAGCGAGCATGCCGTCAGCGTCGCCATGCAGGACTCCGGCGGCCCGTACGACTTCCACCTCTCACGCCACTTGTTGCGCCTGGGCGAGGAACACGCGATTTCCCTGCGCCGGGACCTGTTCCGCTACTACCACAGCGATGCGCAATCGGCGGTGGCCGCCGGCCATGACATCCGCACCGCCCTGCTCGCCTTCGGCTGCGACGCCACCCACGGCTACGAACGCACCCACCTAGACAGCCTGGAGGCTCTGGCGCGCCTGCTCGGCGCCTATCTGCTGAGCCCCCCGGTGTTCGACTCCGACGCCCTCAGCCGCCAGCAATCGCTCGAAGCCTTCAGCCACCAATTGGAGCACGACGCCCAGATGGAGAGCGAAACCCGCGTCCCGACCGTGGAAAGTCTGGTTGGCAAAGGAGACAGCAGCGCTTGATGGGCGACGCGGCGGCAGGCAAAGTGCCAGACAAGGAAGCAACAACAACATGGGTAGTCGCATGCCTCGCCTCTGTCTGGCACTTTTCCTGCTGTGGCTCACGTTGCCATCGATCGCCTCGGCGGGCGCCCCGCTAGACCGCGACGAGCTGCGCCTCTCACTCGGTCCCTGGATAAGTTACCTGGAGGACCCCAATGGCAGCCTGAGCTTCGAGCAGGTCCGTGCCCTGCCCAACGCCGCGTTCCGCCCCGTTGCCGGTGAACAGGCCAACCTCGGCAAGAACCGCTCCGCATGGTGGTTCCGTGTCCATCTGAACAACAGCCGGCCGCATCCGCTGGCCGGCTACCTGGAAGCCAACTACCCCCTGCTGGATGACATCCGCGTTTACTACGTCGCCCCTGACGGTGGTGTGAGCGAACAGGAAAGCGGCGACAAGTTTGCCTTCGCCCAGCGTCCGGTGCAGGTTCGCAACTTCTGGTTCCCGCTGAGCGTGCCGCCTGGCCAGAGCACACTGATCCTGCGGGTGGAAAGCACCAGCACACTCTTCGTTCCCTTGCTGTTCAGCACCTACGGTGCCAGTGCCGCAGCCCAGGAGAACCTCGAGGGCTTCACCGGTGCATTCTATGGCGTGCTGTTCGCCATGTTCTTCTACAACCTCTTTCTCTACCTCTCGTTGCGCGAGCCCACCTATCTCTGGTACCTGGCCTACAGTGTCAACGTCGGCCTGCTCGCGGCCTGCTTCGACGGCATGTTGTTCAAGCTGCTGCCCCAGCATGTCGGTCTGCAGTCCGTCGCGATCTACATTTTCATGTACCTGCACTGCCTGACAGCCGTGCAGTTCAGCCGGCACTTCCTGCACACGCGGCAGCATTTCCCCCGGCTCGACCTGGCGCTTCGCTGGCTCATGGCAATCACCCTCGCCAGCCTGGTCTGCGCCCCACTGATTGGACTGCAGGCCTGGAACGTACTCGCCAGCCTCATCGTGCTGGCCGTCTCGCTGTTTCTCCTGGTCACCGGTGTCTACGTCTGGCGCAGCGGCCTGCGCTATGGCTCTTACTACACCCTGGCCTGGGGTGTGCTGCTATTCGCCTTCATGCAGATCACCGCCGGCTCGCTCGGCGTGGAAATCCTGGGCATGTTCGGCGCCACCGTGGTCAAGATCGGCGTCACCATCGAACTGATCACCCTCTCCATCGGCCTCGCCGACCGCATCAACACTCTCAAGGATGAAGGTTACCGCTCACGCCAGGCAGCCGAGCAGGCAAACTTCGAGAGCCAGTCCAAAAGCCGCTTCCTGGCCACGATGAGCCATGAGATCCGCACCCCCCTCAACGGCGTGCTGGGCATGTTGCAGCTGCTCAAGGACACCTCGCTGGATCGTAGCCAGCGCTACTACGTCGAGACCATCTCCAGCTCCGGCAGTGCATTGATGGCCGTGATCAACGACATTCTCGATTACGCGCGCATCGAGTCCGGCAAGCTGGCTCTCGAGTCCATCGACTTCGACCTCGAGGAACTGGTGTCCGAAACCCTCAGCCTGTTCAGCGCGCAGGCCATGGGCAAGGGCCTGGGGCTGCACCTCAGCTTGGACGCCGGTGTGCCTCGGCGAATCAAGGGCGACCCCACGCGGCTCAAGCAGGTGCTGATGAACCTGCTCAGCAATGGGCTGAAGTTCACCGCCCAGGGCCACGTCCTCCTGAGCGTCTCCACCCGCCGCGATGCGCAAGAGCAACCGCACCTGGTGTTCGCCATCAGCGATAGCGGCATCGGTATCCGTGCCGAAGCCCTGGCACAACTCTTCGACTCCTTCTCCCAGGGCGACTCCAGCACCACCCGCCGCTATGGTGGCAGCGGCCTGGGGCTGGCCATCAGCAAGGAACTGGTGGAAATGATGGGTGGAACCATCGACGTGCAGAGCACCGTCGGCAAGGGTACCCGCTTCAGCTTCGAGCTCCCCCTGCAAAGTGCTGACGAGCACGCTGACGAACTGGCCCGCCTGCTGGACGGACGCTCCGCTCTGCTGGTCTCCAGAGATAGCCTCGCGCTCGACGCCCTTAGCCGCCTGCTCGGCCGCTGGGGTATGCGTTGCGAACGCTGCCAGACCCCTGACCGGCTGGCAGGCTGCTTCGATGAATTCAGCATACCGCCATTGCTGGTACTGATGGCGCCCTGGTCGGATGCGCCCGAGCAATGGCTGGACAACCTTCGGCCGCACTTGGAACGCGGCCAGCGCGTGCTGCTGCTCTGCGCTCCCGAGCAGTGCCAGGCACTGCCTGCTGGTGCAGGCCTGCGGCTACGCACCATTACCCAGCCGCTGACCCTGGCCCCGCTACGCGGAACCCTGCTGGATCTCTATCGTGAACGCCGCCTGGAGGAACGCACCCCCGTGCAGGAAGAGCGCCTGCGCATCAGCGCTACGCCCTGTATCCTGGTCGCCGAGGACAATCCGGTGAACCAGATGGTGGTCCAGGGCTTTCTGAAGAAGCGCGGCTATCTGGTACGGACCGTCGCCAACGGCTTGGCTGCAGTGGACGAGTACGAACGCGATCCGGACGGCATCCACCTCATACTCATGGACTGCGAAATGCCCGAAATGGACGGATTCGAAGCCACTCGGCAGATCCGCAAGCTGGAGCGCAGCCGGAACTGGCCGGCCGTCCCGATCGTCGCCTTGACCGCCCACATACTCGAAGAGCACCGCAAGGCAGGCGCCGCCGCTGGCATGGACGACTTCCTTGGCAAACCCCTGGACAGCGCCCTGCTCTACAGCACGCTGGAACGTTTCATCGCCCGCCAGAACATCGACGGATGACGACCGAGGCCCGGCAGCGCTAGCATTCATGCACTTGCCGGAGACCTCGATGCTCATTCCCTACGACCTGCTTGAAGCCGACACCCTGACCCGTCTGATCGAAGACTTCGTCACCCGCGAAGGCACCGACAATGGCGACGACACCCCGCTGGACACCCGCGTCGAGCGCGTTCGCAAGGCCCTGGCGAAAGGCGAGGCAGTCATCGCCTATGACCCGGACAGCCAGCAATGCCAACTCATGCTGAAACTGGACGTGCCCAGGGAGTGGCTTGAGGACTGAAAGCAACGCAGTCTCGGGGTCAGACATAGCGCGACATTGAGCCGAATGGCCACCATTCAGGGGCCACTGCCAACCCCGGCCGCCGCCACACCCGGCTCCGTCGGAGCCAGGACAACATGCTGGCTGATCGTGGCCATCTGAAGAATCTCCACCTGCAGCTTGTCCTTGCCCAGCAGGAAATCCACCAGCCGCTGTGGGAAGGGCCAGTAGTTCAGTTCAGCGGTCAGAGTGATCGGGCTCACCGCAGTGGACGGCACCTGAAAAGAAAACTCACGGATGTCATAGCCCTTGGGCAGGATGCGGTTATCCGAGAGGATCTGAGTGGCGTTCCAGACCTCGATGTCCAACTCCTTGCCGTCCTTGTCCCCCAGGTGAACCTTGAAGTTGCGCGTACCGGGCTCGGTGGCGCCGTCCTTAATGGCCCCCAGGCGGTAGAACTCGGTTCCCATCGCGTCGACCGCATGAAAGTCGATCCACACCTCACGCCCTTCGGGGAAGCCCGTCGGCAATTTGTGCCCGGCACCGACATTGGCCACCTTCACCCTCACGGATACCTGTTGCCCTGGCAGAATGCGATCCGGGACATGGAAGAACTCGATCTGCGCGGCCTCCCGCAGCGATGAACGCGCACGTTGCGCTGCCTCTTTCTGGCCTAGGTATTCCAGCACCGCCGCGTTGGCGCCGCTGAACCAGTGCGAGGCCACATCGTCACGCTCCGGCCCCATCATCGCCGCTTTTCCGACGAAGCCTGGCATATGGCAACTCTGGCAGGTCTCGCCATTGAAGCTGTACGGGCTTTCCAGCCATTCATCATAGGTCCGCTCCACCGCTACCGAGCTGAACGGGTGGGTGACGTTGTGGCAGGTGGCGCAGAAGTCCGAGCGGGTATGCAGCCCCGAATACACCGTGTCGTGATACGGAGAAACCGCGTCCCGGCGCGGACCGAACTTGGTCGGCTTGCCGTGGGCCCGCGGGCTCAGCACATAAGCACCGTTATCCAGCCCGGTGCGGGCACTGATGTTGTGGCAAGTTTCGCAATCTACGCCGGGCATGGGATTGTGTTCGGCAGTGAATTCGATCGAAGCGCGGTTGACCGAGGAGGTTATCTGCCCGGTGGTCAGGCCGATGGGGGTGTGGCAGCCGGTGCAGAAGTTATCCACACGCCCTTCGGTCGCCTGGCTCGCATGCCGGAGCAAGGCGCGGTAGATCGGGTCTTCCCAGGCATGGGACATCATGGAACTGCGCCATTGCTGATAGATTTCCGTATGGCAGGCACCGCATACCTGCGCATCGTCGAAGTCCTTGATGCTCAACACCGCATTGTTCGGGGTGTTGGCCCGATGGGGGAAAAAGGGCAAGCCACCTTTTTCCTGCATCAGCCTTGAACGGGCAGGCTCCAGCCACTTGGCATCGTCCTGGGGTGCCTCGGCCACAGCCGCATGGGACGCCAGCAGGCAGACCAGTGAATAGGCGACAAGCCGAGCGCTGGTGGACGTGAAATGTGCGCGAACCGATCGAGCCAATGGCTGCCTTGCCGAGCCAACCATCTTGCTGCCTCTCTCAAACCGAGCAGCCCCATGACGCCAGCACGTAACCCCGCCCACAGCGAGAGAAAGCCTTGGCAATGCACGAGCCACAAGCAGCCCAGATCACATGGCAGAAACCGGCAGATCCCTAGCAATACCTATCCGGTCCAGCGCAAACTCGTGAATTTCTGATACCCCCGCTACTCGGGGATGCTGTTCAGTAGTAGTCGGGGGCTCCTGCAGCGTCAAAACAGCATCCAGATTGGCAAACAGCCGATCGGAGGCTCTAACTATTTGAACTAATTAAGATGTTTTAGACCGAGCAGCTTGATGAAAAGGCGATGAAGTGCCCCTAAAACCATCCCCAGCGTATACATCCGGGACCCACCGGGTTCGAGGCGATGAGTTCGTGGAACATGCGCCAGTTGGAAACACGAGACTGCGTGAGCAGCAAACGCGGGTGTGCCGCTCAGAGCAGAAAGGGATTGGCCCTGGGAGGCCACAAACGCGCGACAAAATACCCGGGCAGAAAAAAGGCCGCCTTTCGACGACCTCAAAACAAAGCACATAGCACCAAGAATCTGTAGCTCCAGAGTGTAGAAGTTCGGCTACGGATGGATGACAAATTCACTGAAAACCCCGTGCCTTTCGTCGGTTTTCCCGAACTTTGCGCCGCAACCGCTCTAGCACGAGGCTGTTGATATCACGCTGCTTTCAGCTGGATGAGAAGCGCGGCCCGAGCAGGATGATGGTAGCGCCGAGCAGGCAAATCGCAGCGCCGAGCCAGTCGCTGGCCAACGGGCGAGTACGCTCGATCACGCCGAGCCAGCACAACGAGGCAACGATGTAGATACCGCCGTAAGCGGCATAGGCACGGCCGGCATAGGCAGCCTCGACGCGCGTCAGCAGCAAGGCGAACAGGGTCAGACTGAGCAACCCCGGGGCGATCCACCAGGCACTCTTATCCATTCGCAGCCAAAGCCAGAAGGCGTAACAACCGCCGATCTCGAACAGAGCGGCAAGGAAAAACCAGAGGTAGTTGAGCATCGGGTGGCTCTCATAAGATTGGGGGCATCCCTACCCGGCCCTGTGCCGAGGGTAAGAGGAGCTAGCCGCGCACGCCGCCTTCGCGCTCCCAGGCGCAACGTACGCGCAGATTCTCTTCCTTGGGGCTGTGCAGCCCCTGCTCGCTTTCCCAGCGGAAGGTGTGGATTCCATTGAGCTCGGTTTCCAGATGCACCACGGCGCTGCTCCAATAGAGCTGCCTGAGCAGGGCTTCGAACTCCTTCACCCAGAGGCTCCATTCGTATTCGACGGCCGGGTAACTGGCACCGAAGTGGATCACCTGGGTACGGAACAGCCCGGCCCCTGGTTGCTCGCAGCAGGAGAACATCTCGCGCCCGAGGAAGGGCCAGGACTCGCCGCTCGGCAGCCCGGCCAGGACGTCCATGTTGGCAGCGCGACGCAGACTGTGCTCCTGGTCGTCGAGTGACGGCCAGTCACGGATGCAACCATAGACGACGGACTCAGACTCCACGCGAGCACTCCATTGAAACAGTGGCAGCCTTCTAACACAGGACTGCCGTGCAAGGAAGGAACTGCGTCGAAGTCCTCAGCGCCGCCCGCGCCCAAGTAGCCAGGCCAGCAGACACATGATGAGCGCCAGCATGGTGATGATCATGAATGGCATCTGGTAACTGCCCGCCAGGTCACGCCCCAGGCCGGCCAGGACCGGAGTCAGGCAAGCCAGGCCATAGCCGGCGAACAGCATCATGGCCGTCCAGCGACTGACCGCGATGGGGGTATGGACCTCATAGAGCGGCAACACCATGGACAGCGCGAAAGAACCGCTCAGCCCCAGGCCCAGCAACATCGCCCAGAGCTCGGGGACAACTGTCGGCAGCAAGGTGATCATGCCCAGGCAGAGTGAACTGACGAGGCCGCAAAACAGAAGCAGCAGATAACGGTTGTCGAAGCGCTGGGCCAACCAGGGCAGGACGAAGGCGCTCGGCAGGCCCACCAGCATGAAGAGGCTGAACAGGCTGTTGCTGCGCAGCAGGCTGAATCCGGCCTCGTGGTAGCGCGCCACGAGCCAGGTGGTCAGGGCATAGAACAGGCCTGCCTGCAGGGCAAAGAACGCGGTGATCAACCACGCACGCGGCTCACGCCACGGCAACCCTCCATGTACCACCTCGCCGGCTGGCTCGGGACGATTGGGCAGACGCAGCCAGAGCAGCAAGGCCAGCAGAGCGGGTAGCGCCCAGAACGCCAGCCCCCAGTGCCATTGATCCCCCAGAAGCTGGGTCACGGGCGGGGTGAGCACGGCACCACCAGCCCCACCAATGGTCATGCTCAGGGAATACCAGGCAACGACCCGGCCAACCTGATCATGGAACTGACGTTTGATGAAGCCCGAGAGCAACGGGCCGGCGATGGCGATGCCGGCCCCGAGCACCACCGCACTACCAATCAGCACGCTGCTGGCATGACCCGCCAATCGCGCTACCAGGGCCACGCCAATCAGCAGCAGGCACACCGTAATGACCCGCTCGAGGCCAAAACGCACCGCCAGGCGTGGCGCCAGGGGAGCCAGCAGACCCATGCAGAGGACCGGTAACGCGGTAGTGAGGCTGATCAGACCACGACTCAGCGACAATTCGTGGGCGATGCGCTCGATCAGGGGCGCCAGGGAGGTAATGCCGGGCCGCAGGTTGATAGCGGCCAGCACCAGGGCGGCCATGAGCAAGGCTCGGGAGGCGGGTTTCACTGTAGTTCCATGCAGTGCGGCCAGACAGCCGGGGAGTGAAACCCTACTCCCCCGGCCCACTGCCCGGCAACCCGGCAAACGGCAGAAGCTGACCGATCGGACAGCGAAAATCAGGCCACGGTGCGGTTCTTCGCACGCATCTTCGCCGCCATGCTGGCCATCTCATCGTAGAGGGCTTGCGGGTTCTTCTGCTTCAGTGCCCAGGCCATCCGGCCTTGCTCGTGAGGCAGGATCATGAAGTGCCCCGCAGCCACTTCGTCATAGATGTAATCAGCGATATCGGCTGCACTGATGGGCGAGCTCTCCAGCAGCTTACCGACCTGCTGCTTCATGGTCGGGGTCGGGCCACGGAACGAATCCAGCAGGTTGGTCTGGAAGAACGACGGGCAAACCACATGGACGCCGACGCCCTCTTCTCTCAGTTCGATCAGCAGGCTCTCGGACAGCGCCACGACGCCCGCCTTGGCCACGTTGTAGTTGCTCATCGCCGGCCCCTGCATCAGTGCGGCCATGGAGGCGATGTTGATGATCTTGCCCCGGCTGCGTTGCAGCATCGGCAGGAATGCCTTGCAACCCTTGACCACTCCCATCAGGTTGATCGCGATCTGCCAGTCCCAGTCCTCCAGTGACAGCTCATCGAAGAAACCGCCCGAGGCCACACCGGCGTTGTTCACGATCACGTCGATGCCACCGAGTTTTTCTTCGCAGGCCTGGGCAAAGGCGGTCAGCTGACTGTAGTCGCGCACATCACAACGCAGGGTAAATCCGTCGCCGCCGGCCTCGCGGACCAGCTTGAGGGTTTCCGCCAGGCCAGGTTCGTTGACGTCGGACAGGGCCAGCTTCCAACCTTCGCGCGCCCAGCGCAGGGCAATTTCCCGTCCGAGGCCGGAACCGGCGCCGGTGATCATGATGCGGTTTTGCATGGTGAGGTGCCTTTCTGGTGTGTGCGTTGAGTAGGTCGCAGTGTAGCGAAGGCCTTTGAAGGCCCGGCCCTCAATCACAGCGCTGAATGATGAAGGCAAACCGGAACTAGCGACGCCGCGTCAGCCGGTGGAGCAGGACCAGATAGAGCGCCAGGTTGACGGCCACCACCACGCTGCCCAGCACGATCTGGATGGAGGGGGTCAGCCCGCTCGGGTAGATGACAGGGAGTAAATAGTTTTCGATGAAGCCGCCGCTGTAGCCCTGCTGGCCTGCCAAGTGGCGAAAGTGGTTTTCCAGTGGTGTGAGTGGGCAGGTCAGGTGCAGGAACTCGACCGTCGCGCCCCAGACAGCCGTTGGCAGGTGAATAAGCGCCACGCGCGGCCAACGCAGTGCCAGCGCCCCGCCCAGAACCACGGAAAGGATGAAGGCGAGGTGCAGGATGAGCACAGCATCGGCAGCGAGGCGGTAGAGCATTGCAGCTCCCTGAAGGCTCGATACGCTTTTGACATTGTATGTCCCATACGGCCCAGGTCAGAGGTGAGCTTCGCCCCCCGACCACCCGCAAAACCCAACAAAAAAGGTTCATCGCGGAGTCTGGGGGAGAGGCGAGTTGACAGCCGGACAGCCGGTACTCTCTCTGTAGGAGCCAGCTTGCTGGCGAACATGCGCCATTCGCCAGCAAGCTGGCTCCTACAAGGTTTCGCGCGCCTTCGATATGTCACTCCGCCCGACAAGTCCGCCAAGGAGGTGTTGCAGGCTGCTTTCCGGGGAAGGCGGGTAGCCGGCGCCAGACAGTCGATCCGCTCGGATACGCGTCCGCAGTACAGGCAGTCGACGCGACGCACCGGCAGTTGTAGCAGGACGCGCTGATCCTGCAGGTCACGATCCCGCACCTGGCGGATGTGCTGCTGCTCGTGGATCAACAGGTTGGGTTTGGCACGCGGCTGCAAATCGGGAAGCGCTCGGTTTGGGGTTCAAGACTGATCAGCAGGGTGTCGTGAGTGGATTGGCGACAGGCGACGACCTCGTAGCCCGGCCAGAAAGCGGCCAGATCAATAGGATGCACGGTGGCAGCAGGGGGTGGGGGTTGGGATGTTTGGCGACTGCCAATTTACCCGCTTCCCCGACTGTCAACTCGCTCTTCCCCCAGATTCTGCGAAGAACCACAAAAAAGGGCAGCCCGAAGGCTGCCCCAAAATCATGCAAGTGATTGCGGATCAGTGCGCTACAGCGCCGCTGGCACCCAGGCCGGTCTGCGAGCGAACGAACTGCGGGTAGAAGCGCGCACGTTCTTCGTCGGCAGCAACGGACTTGTCGGTAATCGAGAAGAACCAGATACCGATGAAGGCCACGGCAATGGAGAACAGCGCCGGGTACTCATAAGGGTAGATCGCCGTCGCATTGCCGAGGATCTGCACCCAAATGGTCGGACCAAGCACCATCAGCGCTACGGCAGTCACCAGGCCCATCCAGCCGCCGATCATCGCACCGCGTGTGGTCAGCTTCTTCCAGTACATCGAAAGGATCAGCACTGGGAAGTTGCAACTGGCCGCGATGGAGAAGGCCAGGCCTACCATGAAGGCGATGTTCTGCTTCTCGAACAGGATGCCCAGGCCGATGGCCAGTACACCCAAGGCAAGGGTGGTGATCTTGGACACGCGCAGCTCATCCTTCTCGCTGACTTTGCCCTTCTTGACCACGCTGGCGTACAGGTCGTGGGACACCGCCGAAGCCCCGGCCAGGGTCAGGCCGGCAACCACAGCGAGGATGGTGGCGAAGGCCACGGCCGAGATGAAGCCGAGGAACAGGCTGCCGCCTACGGCGTTGGCCAGGTGTACCGCAGCCATGTTGTTACCACCCAGCAGGGCGCCGGTGGCGTCCTTGAAGGCCGGGTTGGTGCTGACCAGCAGGATGGCGCCGAAGCCGATGATGAAGGTCAGGATGTAGAAGTAACCGATGAAGCCAGTCGCGTAGAACACCGACTTGCGTGCTTCCTTTGCGTCGCTGACGGTGAAGAAGCGCATCAGGATGTGCGGAAGTCCAGCGGTACCGAACATCAGGGCCAGGCCGAGGGAGATGGCCGAGATAGGATCCTTGACCAAGCCACCGGGGCTCATGATGGCCTCGCCTTTCGGGTGAACCTTGATGGCCTCATTGAAGAGGGTGGCGACGTCGAAGTTGACGTGCTTGAGCACCATCAGCGCCATGAATGAAGCACCGGAGAGCAGCAGCACAGCCTTGATGATCTGTACCCAGGTCGTGGCCAGCATGCCGCCGAACAGCACGTAGCAGACCATCAGGATGCCCACCAGGATCACGGCGACGTGATAGTTCAGGCCGAACAGCAGCTCGATCAGCTTGCCGGCGCCGACCATCTGGGCGATCAGGTAGAAGGCCACCACTACCAGCGAACCGCTGGCGGACAAGGTGCGAATCTCCTTCTGCTTGAGGCGGTAGGACGCCACATCGGCAAAGGTGTACTTGCCCAGGTTGCGCAGACGTTCTGCAATCAGGAACAAGATCACAGGCCAGCCGACCAGAAAGCCGATCGAGTAGATCAGACCGTCGTATCCGGAAGTGAACACCAGGGCGGAAATACCCAGGAAGGACGCGGCCGACATGTAGTCGCCAGCGATCGCCAGGCCATTCTGGAAGCCAGTGATGCTGCCGCCCGCAGTGTAGAAGTCAGCGGCGGACTTGCTGCGCTTGGAGGCCCAGTAGGTGATGCAGAGGGTGAAGCCGACGAAGGCAACGAACATGACGATGGCGGACACATTCAGCGGCTGGCGCTGGACATCCCCTTCGATCGCACCTGCTGCCCAAAGGGCCGGTGCCAGGGCCATCAGGCCCAGGGCGGTGAGGATACGCGCGATCATTGCTGAGCCTCCTTTAGAACTTCCTGATTGAGGCGATCGAACTCGCCGTTGGCGCGGCGTACGTAAATGCCGGTCAGCACGAAGGCCGAAAGGATGATGCCAACGCCGATCGGGATACCCCAGGTAACGGGCGACTCAGGATTGATGCGGGTACCGAGCAGTTGCGGCTCGAATGCGATCAGGAGAATGAAGGCCAGGTACAGGCCAAGCATGATGGCAGAGAGAATCCAGGCGAAGCGTTCTCGCTTGGAAACCAGTTCCTGAAAGCGCGGATTGTCATGAATCCGCTGATAGATGCTGTCGTTCATTGTTGTTGTCCTCCACAGCGCGGGTTGCTGGTGAAGCCAACAATAGAACCGCCATGCAAGGGCAACAGACGACCTTAGTCGTAGCAGCGGGCCTTTCTCGACCAAGGTCGTAGAAGAATCATTTAGTAAATCTATCAGCACCATCCTCGATTGATATTTCCCTGTATCAGCCGCAATCCCTAGCCTGAGCACATCGAATAATCATTCTCATAACCGAGGTGCGCCATGCTCAAGACCGCGACCTTCACCCTCCTGCACTTCTGCATTGCGTTCAGTGTGGCCTACGTCTTGACCGGCAGCGTCGCCGTCGGCGGACTGGTCGCAGCGGTCGAGCCGCTATGCAACTCGGTGGGCTTCTATTTCCACGAGAAGATCTGGAAGCGTTTCGAGAAGGGTGACAAGCCGCACCAGGAGATCCCCAAGCACGCCTGGTTGCACCATCACGCTTGAGGCTTCCTACGGATCAGGCGTGCAAGAAAACGGAACGAGCCAGCTCTCAATGGCCAAGTGTTCCCCTTCGCCAGCAGGCTTGCTCCTATAGGATCGCTGAATCCGCTAAGATGCGCGGCTTTGCCGACATTCAAGCGCCCTTAACCATGAGTCAGAACGCCCGTTTTCCTGCACTCCCCTACCTGTTTTCCGTCGTCCTCGCGCTGCTGGCCTTGAGTGGCCTCTGGTACGGGCTGGGCAAGCCGGTGATCCTGCCGGATGCCGCCACGCCAAGCCATAAGCTGCAATGCGCGTCCTACAGCCCGTTCGACAAGGACCAGTCGCCGTTCGACCAGCCGTTCGTGCTGCGCCCCGAACGCATGGATGCCGACCTTGCCTTGCTGGCCACTCGTTTCCACTGCGTGCGCACTTACTCGATGACGGGTCTCGAGGCCATCCCCGAACTGGCGCGCAAGCATGGCCTTAAACTGATGCTGGGTGCCTGGGTCAACGGCAACCCAGTCGACACCGCGAAGGAAATCGATGCCCTGATCAAGGCCGCCAATGCCAACCCGGACGTGGTGGAGTCGGTGATCGTCGGCAACGAGACCCTCCTACGCAAGGAAGTCACCGGCGCGCAGCTGGCCAAGCTGATCGGCCAGGTGAAAGGCCAGGTCAAACAGCCGGTCACCTATGCCGACGTCTGGGAATTCTGGCTGCAGCACCCGGAAGTGGCCCCAGCGGTAGATTTCCTTACCATCCACCTGCTGCCCTACTGGGAAGATGATCCTGCTGGGATCGACCAGGCACTGCGTCATGTCGCCGAGATCCGCCAGGTATTCGGCAACCGGTTTGCGCCCAAGGACATCTTCATTGGTGAAACCGGCTGGCCGAGCGAAGGTCGCCAACGTGAAACGGCACTGCCGAGCCGTGTCAACGAGGCCAAGTTCATCCGCGGCTTCGTTGCAATGGCTGAAGAGAATGGCTGGCGCTACAACCTGATCGAAGCGTTCGACCAACCCTGGAAACGCGAGAGCGAGGGCGCAGTTGGCGGCTATTGGGGTCTGTTCGACGCCGATCGCCAGGAAAAAGGCGTGCTCGCCGGCCCCGTGAGCAATCTGCCCAACTGGCCGATGTGGCTGGGAGTTTCCGGCCTGGTCTTTCTCGCCACCCTTCTCCTGGCAGGCCGCCCTGCTTCAACTCGCGCCGCCCTGCTGTTGCCGCTGCTGGCTGCCATTGGTGCCGCGTGCATAGGCCTCTGGGGGGAGCTAGCACGAGTCACCAGCCGCTTCGTCGGTGAGTGGCTGTGGGCCGCCTTCCTGGTTGGCCTCAACCTGCTGGTCCTGGCCCACGGCGCCCTGGCGCTGTCGGCCCAGGGTGGATTGCGCAGCCGCCTGTTCGCCTGGCTTGAAGTCCGTGGCGCCTGGTGGTTGCTGGCCAGTGGCTTTGCTGGTGCCGTGCTGATGCTGGCGCTGGTGTTCGACGCCCGCTATCGCAGCTTCCCGAGCGCTGCGCTGCTGCTGCCGGCGCTGGTCTATCTGTGCCGCCCGGTGTCTGCTCCGCGCCGCGAAATCGCCCTGCTCGCCACACTGGTTGGCGCCGGCATCGCGCCGCAGCTTTATCAGGAAACCCTGGGTAACCTGCAGGCAATTGGCTGGGCCCTGGTCAGCACGCTGCTGCTGGCGGCGCTGTGGCGTAGCCTGCGGGTCAGGGATTGAGGACTGGTCGTAAGGTGGATCACGCTGTCGACCCACCATCGGAGTTGGGTCTGCCGCGATGGTGGATATGAAAAGCGATAGCTTCCCTACCCACTCTCACAAACAAAAAAGGACGCTCAACGCGTCCTTTTTCATTTACTCAAGCTCAGGCATTCACTGCCACGGGCTCTGTCTGTGACTGCGGCTGGCGAACCAGGCGCAAGCCGGCGATGACACTGGCGAATACAGCGAGGCTGGCGGTGTAGAGCACCAGGGCCGGCAGCGCGAACAACAGGGCCAGCAGGGCCAGGCCCCAGCCGGTGCGACCGGGTACGAAGAAGGCGGCAAGGGCGGCGCCCAGGCTTATCCAGGCGATAATGCGAAAATGGATCAGCAGGCCGAGGCCGGCACGCATCTGGCATTCCCAGCGCTGTGCCTGGTCGACGCAGAGGCCGACCCACTGGCCATCCTCCATCAGGGCGAAACGGACCCCGTAGCTGGCCGCCAGCCAGAGCGGCAACAGGATCAGCAGCAGGATGAGGGACGAACGGCTGGACATGGTTCTCTCCGAATAGGGAAGCGGCGCCAAGGATAATCTCCCGACCGCCTTATGCAAGGGCCTTGCGTCCATTAGGCCATCGCTGGCCTGACGTACGGCCCGCACTCACAGGGCTTGCAGTTGTCATAGGCTCGGTATTCACTCATGACGCGCTCTTATAAGGAACGCGCTCCCGGCTCCTGACTTGGCATAACCGGGGAGTGGATGGAGCCCGCCACCTCGGCCAAGCCTCCGCAGACACTGAACAGGGACCTTTCCTATGCTCCGCCTTCGCCTCGCCGCCCTGCTGGGTAGCCTGATCCTCTGCGCTCAAGCACTGGCCGCAGACGTGGATGCCAAGACCTACGGTTTTCCGATCACCAACCCGTTCGAAGCAACCATCGCGACGACGCCGCCGGACCTGCGCTCAACGCTGCCGGCCGACAATGACGTCGACCAGACCGACTATGACCTCAAGCTGCGCCCGGAGCGCGAGCTGCCCGACAACTTCTGGCCGGTGAAGAAGCTGCGCTATCGGCTGGCCAGACAGGATCACCCGGCACCGCTGATCTTCGTCATTGCCGGCACCGGCGGGCGCTACGACAGCAGCCACGCCGAGTACCTGAAGAAGCTGTTCTATGGTGCCGGCTACCACGTCGTCCAGCTCTCATCGCCCAGCAGCTATGATTTCATGGCAGCAGCCTCGCGCCATGCCACACCTGGGCTCTCGACCGAGGATGCCGACGACCTTTACCGGGTCATGCAGGCGGTTCGAGCGCAGCATCCGAAGTTGCCGATCACGGACTTCTATCTGACGGGCTACAGCCTGGGTGCGCTGGACGCCGCCTTCGTCAGCCACCTGGACGAAACCCGCCGCAGCTTCAACTTCAAGCGCGTGCTGCTACTCAATCCACCGGTGAACCTCTATACCTCGATCACCAACCTGGACCGACTGGTACAAACCAATGTCAGGGGGGTGACCGACAACACCACGTTCTACCAGCTCGTGCTCGGCAAACTCACTCGCTACTTCCAGCAGAAGGGCTACATCGATCTGAACGACGCGCTGCTGTTCGACTTCCAGGAGTCCAGGCAGCGCCTGTCCAATGAACAGATGGCGATGCTGATCGGCACCGCGTTCCGCTTCTCTTCCTCCGACATCGCCTTCACCTCGGACCTGATCAACCGGCGCGGCCTGATCACGCCAGTGGGACTCACGATCAATGAACGCACCAGCCTGACACCCTTCTACGAACGGGCCCTGCAATGCGATTTCGACTGTTACATCACCGAGCAACTGATTCCGTTCTGGCGTGCCCGCTATGACGGCGGCAGCCTGAACCAGCTGATCCAACAGGTCAGCCTCTACGCCCTGACCGATTACCTCAAACAGAACAGCAAGATCGCCGTGATGCATAACGCCGACGACCTGATCCTCGGCCCGGGAGACTTGGGCTACCTGCGCCGCACCTTGGGTGACAGGCTTACCGTTTTCCCCCATGGCGGGCACTGCGGCAACCTCAACTATCGCGTCAATGGCGACGCCATGCTGGAGTTCTTCCGTGGCTAAGAAAGCACTCCTCCTTGCCCTGGTGCTGGCCAGTGGCCTCGCCCAAGCCCAGCATGAGACCGACCAGGACGGCTTCACCCAGCCGCTCAAGGACCTCAAATTCAACCCAGGGTTGGACCAACGCGAATTCGAGCGCTCGACCCTGGATGCACTAGACGTCTATGACCCGCTGGAGTCCTGGAACCGCAGCGTCTACCACTTCAACTACCGTTTCGATGAATGGGTGTTCCTGCCGGTGGTCAACGGCTATCGCTACGTCACGCCGGGCTTCGTCCGCAGTGGCGTGAGCAACTTCTTCAGCAACCTCGGGGACGTCCCGAACCTGCTCAACAGCATGCTGCAGCTGAAGGGTAAGCGTTCTATGGCGGTCAGTGGACGGTTGTTACTCAACACCACCGTTGGCGTGGCCGGCCTGTGGGACCCGGCAACGCGGATCGGCCTGCCCAAGCAGAACGAAGACTTCGGCCAGACCCTGGGCTATTACGGCGTAGGCGATGGCCCGTACCTGATGCTGCCGATCCTCGGCCCATCCAACCTGCGTGATACCGGAGGCCTGGCGGTCGACTTCTTGGCCGACAGCCAGATCAACTTCCTCAATGTGCCCGAGGTAAGCAGCGACCACCCGGAAGTCACGGCATTGCGCATGGTGGACAAACGCCACACCACCAACTTCCGTTACGGGCAGCTCAACTCGCCGTTCGAATACGAGAAGATCCGCTACGTCTACACCCAGTCCCGCAAGCTGCAGATTGCGGAGTGAACAGTGTAGCACTTTAGCTCGTAGCTTGGGTGGGCGTTCATTCGCAAAGGGCGGTAACGCGGTCCCTGGGGCTTCACCGACAGACATCAGGCCTGCGCAGTGAATGAATTCGCCCCAAAATAGAGTGGAAAAACATCTAATCCATCGATCTAAACAACGCAAAATCAGGCAACATCCATTCAATCCATACGCGTAGCATCGCGCTCATTCCACCCTAGGAGGTCCAAATGAGCAGCTATCGTCAGATTCTCGAACAGCGTCCCGGCCAACCGGCTTCGGACGGTGCCGGAGTCAACCTGATACGTGTTTTCGCCGAGCAGGGCGTGCCGCGCTTCGACCCTTTTCTGATGCTCGATGAGTTTGGCTCGGCCAACCCGGACGACTATGTCGCCGGTTTTCCGTCTCATCCCCATCGCGGTTTCGAAACCATCACCTACATGCTTGAAGGCCGCATGCGCCATGAAGACCACCTGGGCAATCAGGGCCTGCTGGAAAATGGTGGCGTGCAGTGGATGACCGCCGCGCGCGGCATCATCCACAGCGAGATGCCGGAACAGGAAGAAGGCGTGATGCGCGGCTTCCAGATCTGGCTCAACCTGCCCGCCAAGGACAAGATGGGCGACCCCGGTTACCGCGATTTCGACCCGACTGAAATCCCCCGCGTGCGCACAGTGGCCGGCGTCCAGGCTCTGGTGATCGCCGGGCGCTTTGACGATGGCCAAGTGCAACAACTAGGCGCTGTGCAACGCCCACACACCGAGCCGCACATCTTCGATCTGGAACTGCCCGCCAATGGATATGTCGCCCCGCTGCTGGCCGATGGCCTGCGCGTCATGCTCTACGTCTACGAGGGGGAGGTGCATGTCAATGGCAATCTCGTGGGCAAAGGTCGCCTGGTTCGCCTGTCCGATACCGGCGTGCTGGAGTTGGCATCCGCTACCGGTGCCAGGGTCTTGTTGCTGGCTGGCCGTCCGCTGGGCGAGCCCATCGTGCAATATGGCCCCTTCGTGATGAATAGTCGTGAAGAGATCGAGCAGGCCTTGCGCGACTATCGCGACGGACGGCTCGCGCCCTAGGTAGCGGGCACCGTCAGCGGATGGGACGGTGCCAACTCCAGGCCAAGGAAGCGCTGCAGCTCGGCCCTCTGGGCCATTGCATCCTGATAGCCCAGTTCGATCAGCTCGCTGCAGTAGCCAGGCTCGAACAACAGGTAGCTCAGCACCCCCGCACCACTGGCGCGGGTCGCCCCAGGCCCGCGCAGGAAGGTCCGGATTGCCCGGGGCATTTCCCGGCGGTGACGGGCCGCGATTTCGTCCAGGGGCCGGCTCGGCGAGACGATCAACACCTCCACCTGCTCCGAACTCAGGTGGCGAGGGCGTCCCTCGCTCGGTATCGCCTGGCTCATGAGGTTGATCCGTTCCAACAGCTCGATGTCGCCTTCCAGGTTATCGATGAAGGTACTGTTGAGTAGATGCCCCCCGATCTGCGCCAAGGTTGGTGGTCGCCCTCCTTGCGGCCTGGCTACCCCGCGGTTGGTCTCGTCGCCCAGCGGATTGCCGCTTACCCCCACTACCAGCACCCGGCTCGCGCCAAGGTGCAGCGCTGGGCTGATAGGCGCGGTCTGGCGCACTGCGCCATCACCGAAGTACTCACGATTGAGGCGTACAGCCGGGAATAGTAGCGGAATGGCCGAACTGGCCATCAGGTGCTCCAGCCCCAGGCGCGTCGGCACCCCGACACGACGATGACGGAACCAGGGATCGATGGTGGCGCGACCTTGGTAGAAGGTGACCGCTTGTCCGGATTCGTAGCCGAATGCCGTCACCGCTACGGCACGCAGATTGCGGCTTCGCACAGCGGCAGAAATACCGGAAAAGTCCAGTTCGCGCCGCAGCAGCTCGCGCAACGGCGCACTGTCTAGCAAGGCAACGGGAATATCCCCGCCCAGCCCAAGCAGGCTATGGGCGACGAAGCGGGAGCTCTGGCGCAGCACGCCAGGCCAATCGCTGCGGTATATGTGCCCGCAATGGAAGCCCTGCCAGACTGCACTCAAGCGACGCACCGCCTGGCTGAAATGCAGCGCGCCACAAGCCAGGCCGACAGCATTGACCGCCCCTGCGGAGGTGCCAACGATCACCGGGAAAGGATTGGACGCCGCGTCGGGCAACAAGTCCGCTATCGCCCCGAGCACGCCCACCTGGTAGGCCGCTCGTGCACCACCGCCAGAAAGGATCAGCCCGGTGACGGGCTGCTGGGCGGCGGGGGTTGGCTGCATGGACGAACTCCGGTGACTTTTCGCGAGTATAGGGCTCAGTAGAGCTTCGGCGCGCCTTCAGGACGCGTCTTGAAGCGACGATGGGCCCAGAGATATTGCTCAGGGCATTCACGTACGGAACCTTCCACCCAGCGATTGATACGCAGACAGTCTTCTTCCTCCGTATCGCCTGGGAAATCCGCCAGCGGCGGATGGATCACCAGCCGGTAGCCCGAGCCGTCAGCCAAGCGCTGTTGGGTAAAAGGCAGCACGCGGGCGCGGCCCAGCCGGGCGAACTTGGTGGTGGCCGTGACGGTGGCCGCCTCGATGCCGAACAGCGGCACGAAAATGCTCTGTTTGCGTCCGTAATCCTGGTCCGGGGCGTACCAGATCGCACGTCCGGCCCGCAGCACCTTGAGCATGGCGCGCACATCCTCGCGCTCGATCGCGGTGGCATCCAGATTGTGGCGCTCGCGGCCACGGCGCTGGACGTAATCGAACACGGAGTTCTTGTGCTCGCGGTACATGCCATCGATGGTATGCACCTGGCCCAGCAGGGCTGCGCCGATCTCGAGGGTCGTGAAGTGCAGCGCCATGAGAATCACGCCCTGCCCCTCCGCCTGAGCCTGACGCAAATGCTCCAACCCCTCGATGTGCGAAAGCCTGGCGAGGCGTGCCTTGGGCCACCACCAGCTCATGGCCATCTCGAAGAAGGCGATGCCCATGGAAGCGAAATTCTCGCGGAGCAGTTGCTCGCGCTCAGCATTGGACAGCTCCGGGAAGCACAATTCCAGGTTCCGTCGGGTAATCTTGCGCCGCGATCCGGCCACCCACAGCATCAGCGTGCCCAGCACACGACCAAAGCGCAGCTGCATGGAGTATGGCAGCATCGTCACCAGCCAGAGCACGCCCAGCCCCAGCCACAGCGCCCAAAAACGCGGATGCAGGAACTGTGGGCGAAAACGAGGTCTATCCATCTCTAAATCCGCTTAAGCGAGAAAACCGCGCATTCTACTAGAAATGTCCAAAGCTCGACCCGCCAACCAAGCTGGTCAGCTTGCGAGCGCCGGTTGATCTCGCTATAAGTCCTCGCCATTCAAGACTGCAGGCAAACCATGAGCCAAGCCGACCTTCTCGACCAAGACCCAGTGTTCCAGCTCAAGGGCAGCATGCTCGCCATCACCGTGATGGAACTGGCCCACTACGACCTCGAACGCCTGGATCGGCAACTGGACGAAAAAGTCGCCCAGGCCCCGAATTTCTTCCAGAACACCCCCCTGGTAATGGCCCTGGACAAGCTGCCGGACGGAGCGCTCGCGCTTGACCTCCCGGCCCTGCTGGATGTCTGCCGCCGTCACGGTCTGCGCACCCTCGCCGTGCGCGCCAGCCGCGCCGAGCACATCGCCGCCGCCGATGCCCTGGATATCCCGGTGCTGCCGCCCTCCGGCGCCCGCGAACGTCCCATCGACCCAGTTGAACCCACGGCCAGGAAAAAAGTGGAAAAGCCGGTGGAAAAGCCGCCGGAGCCTACCGTCCAGCCAACCCGCGTCATCACCACCCCGGTTCGTGGCGGCCAGCAGATCTATGCACCTGGCGGCGACCTGGTGGTGCTGGCGGCAGTCAGCCCGGGGGCGGAACTTCTCGCCGATGGCAACATCCATGTTTACGGCCCGATGCGCGGTCGTGCGCTGGCGGGTATCAAAGGCGATGCCAAAGCGCGTATCTTCTGTCAGCAACTGGCCGCCGAACTGGTTTCGGTGGCCGGTCAGTACAAGGTCGCGGAGGACCTCCGACGCGACCCGCTCTGGGGTCAACAAGTACAAGTCAGCCTGTCGGGTGACGTGTTGAACATCACCCGTCTTTAACGGATACTGCCGCGAATTTTCAGGGACCTGAAAGGGAATCCAGGCGGCCGAAATCGGCCATTAAGTTCCCGATTTTCTTATTTTTTTGGGGTGAATCACCTTGGCCAAGATCCTCGTTGTCACGTCCGGCAAGGGTGGAGTGGGTAAAACCACCACCAGCGCCGCCTTAGGTACCGGTCTCGCTCTGCGCGGTCACAAGACCGTCATCGTCGACTTCGACGTCGGCCTGCGTAATCTGGACCTGATCATGGGTTGCGAACGTCGCGTGGTGTATGACTTCGTGAACGTCATCAATGGCGAAGCCACCCTCACCCAGGCCCTGATCAAGGACAAGCGCCTTGAGAACCTTTACGTCCTGGCTGCCAGCCAGACCCGCGACAAGGACGCCCTGACCCTCGAAGGCGTCGGCAAGGTCATCGCCGAGCTCTCCCAGAACTTCGAATACGTGGTTTGCGACTCGCCAGCCGGTATCGAGAAAGGCGCCCACCTGGCCATGTACTACGCCGATGAGGCGATCGTCGTGACCAACCCGGAAGTCTCCTCCGTCCGTGACTCGGACCGTATGCTCGGCCTGTTGGCCAGCAAGTCGCGCCGTGCCGAACAGGGCGAGGATCCAATCAAGGAGCGCTTGCTGCTGACCCGTTACAACCCAGAGCGCGTGACCAAGGGCGAGATGCTCGGGGTCGAAGACGTCGAGGAAATCCTCGCCATCAACCTGCTCGGTGTCATCCCGGAATCCCAGGCGGTGCTCAAAGCCTCCAACCAGGGCGTTCCGGTCATTCTCGACGATCAGAGTGACGCCGGCCAGGCGTACAGCGATGCCGTCGATCGTCTGCTCGGCAAGGAACTGCCCCATCGTTTCCTCGACGTGCAGAAGAAAGGATTCTTACAACGCCTGTTTGGAGGCCGTGAATGAACATTTTCGACTTCTTTCGCGAGCGGAAGAAGCAGAACAGCGCTTCGATCGCTAAGGAACGACTCCAGATCATCGTTGCCCACGAACGTGGTCAGCGCAGCCAGCCGGACTACCTGCCTGCCCTGCAGAAGGATCTGGTGGATGTGATACGCAAGTACGTCAACATCGATCAGGAACAAGTCCAGGTCATGCTGGAGAACCAGGGCAGCTGCTCCATTCTCGAGCTGAACATCACCCTGCCTGATCGTTGATCCTGCAGGAATTGACGGCGGCGGCTTCGGCCGCCGTCGGCGTTTTTGGATACCGTCAATGCCGCTTTCCCAAATCGAGTTCGTCCATCAGGACGACGCCCTGCTGGTAGTCAACAAACCCACGCTGCTCCTTTCGGTGCCCGGGCGCGCCGATGACAACAAGGACTGCCTGATTACCCGTCTGCAGGAAAACGGCTACCCGGAGGCGCGCATCGTCCACCGCCTGGACTGGGAAACCTCCGGCCTCATCGTGCTGGCTCGCGACGCTGACAGCCATCGCGAACTGTCCCGCCAGTTCCATGACCGCGAGACGGAGAAAGCCTACACCGCACTGTGCTGGGGCGAGCCGGAGCTCGACAGCGGGCGCATCGAGCTCCCCCTGCGGTACGACCCGCCAACCAAACCGCGCCATGTCGTAGACTTCGAGCATGGCCGCCATGCCCTGACCTTCTGGCGGGTGGTCGAACGTTGCGGGCATTACAGCCGCGTCGAACTGACCCCGATCACCGGTCGCTCGCATCAGTTGCGCGTACACATGCTGTCCATCGGCCATCCCCTGCTTGGCGACCGCCTCTACGCCAACCCCGAAGCCCTGGCCGCCCACGAGCGACTGTGCCTGCATGCCAGCCTGTTGTGTCTGACGCACCCGCAGACGGGTGACCGCCTGCGCTTCGAATGCCCGGCGCCGTTCTGACCTAGGCTGAGAAGAAAAGCACCGTCCTTCCGAGGAAGCCGTGCATGAGCTTCAGCGATTACTACCACGCGACCCAGGGACAGCCGCCCCGCTATACACTGCTGACTGCCCTGGAGCTCTGGGACGGACCTCCGGGATACGCTCTGGACCTAGGCTGTGGTGCCGGCCGCGATACCCTCGAACTGCTCCGGCGCGGCTGGCACGTCCTGGCCGTGGACGCCGAAGCGGAGGCACTGGCACGCCTCGAAGCACAGCTCGACGACCAGCATCGCTCCAGGCTGCAGAGCCTCTGCTGCCGCTTCGAGGCGCTGCCACTGCCGGCCGCCGACCTGATCAACGCCAGCTTTGCCCTGCCGCTCTGCCCACCAGCTGCCTTTCCCGACCTGTGGCAAGCCATTCGTCGGGCCCTGGCCGAGGGCGGGCTGTTTGCCGGCCACCTGCTCGGCGAGCGGGACGACTGGGCCAACAACGGCATCACCATCCTGCGCCGCCAGCAACTCGAACACCTGCTGGCGGACTGGGAAGTAATGATGCTGGAGGAAAAGGAAGAGGATGGTGTCACCGCCAAGGGTCGAAACAAGCATTGGCACCTGTTTTCGGTGGTGGCGCGCAGCAAATAGGCGAAGCGAGCCGAATCATGCCTGACCTATCAAGCCCTTAGCGAAAATTCACCGCCCGTTGCCCTCCTATTACCCAAGCCCGATGGGATAAACTCCGGCCACTGCTGTCCGGAGTCCCCTAATGCGCGAAGAGTTGAACCAAGGCCTGATCGATTTCCTCAAGGCCTCGCCCACCCCGTTCCACGCCACTCGCAGCCTGGCCCAGCGCCTCGAGGCCGCCGGCTACGTGCGTCTCGACGAACGTGAGGCTTGGCGCGTCGAAAGTGGTGGCCGTTATTACATCACCCGCAATGACTCCTCGCTGATTGCTGTGAAGCTGGGCAAACGCTCCGTCCTCGAAGGCGGCCTGCGCCTGGTCGGTGCGCACACTGACAGCCCCTGCCTGCGAGTCAAGCCGAACCCCGAACTGCACAAGCAAGGCTTCTGGCAATTGGGTGTCGAAGTCTACGGCGGCGCCTTGCTGGCCCCCTGGTTCGACCGTGATCTGTCACTGGCCGGACGTGTCACCTACCGCGCCGCGGGCATGGTGGAAAGCCAACTGATCGACTTCCAAACGCCTATCGCGGTGATCCCGAACCTGGCTATCCACCTCAACCGGGATGCCAACCAGGGCTGGCCGATCAACGCCCAGACCGAGCTGCCACCGATCCTGGCCCAGCTCGCCGCCGGCGAAACCCGCGACTTCCGTGACCTGCTCGCCGAGCAGCTGACCTTGGAACACGGTGTCGTCGCGGATGCCGTGCTGGATTTCGAACTGAGCCTCTACGACACGCAGAGCGCCGCGGTAATTGGTCTGGGAAGCGACTTCATTGCCGGCGCCCGTCTGGATAACCTGCTGTCCTGCTACGCAGGCCTGCAGGCCCTGCTGGCCGCGGAGGCCGATGAAAGTTGCGTATTGGTTTGCACCGACCACGAAGAAGTCGGCTCCTGCTCCGCCTGCGGCGCCGACGGTCCGATGCTGGAGCAAGTGCTGCGCCGCCTGCTGCCCGAGGGCGATGCCTTCGTCCGCATCGTCCAGCGCTCGCTGCTGGTCTCGGCCGACAACGCCCACGGCGTACACCCCAACTACGCCGACAAGCACGACGGCAACCATGGTCCCAAGCTGAATGCCGGGCCGGTGATCAAGGTCAACAGCAACCAGCGCTACGCCACCAACAGCGAGACCGCTGGCTTCTTCCGCCACCTGTGCCTGGAAAACGAAGTACCGGTGCAGAGCTTCGTCACCCGCAGCGACATGGGCTGCGGCTCGACCATCGGCCCCATCACCGCTAGCCAGCTTGGCATCCGGACCGTCGATATCGGCCTGCCGACCTTTGCCATGCACTCGATTCGCGAGCTCGCTGGCAGCCATGACCTGGCTCACCTGGTGAAGGTCCTGACCGCCTTCTATTCCAGCCACGACCTGCCCTGAAAAGGACGCCCGCATGCTCAGCCATATCCGCAACAGCCTGGAGGAAGCCAGGGCCGCTCTGGACAACTTCATCGCCAACGAAGACGCCCTGCGGAACGTCGAGCGTGCGGCGCAGTTGCTGGTCGAGAGTTTCGAGAACAAGGGCAAGGCATTTTCCTGCGGTAACGGTGGCTCGATGTGCGATGCCATGCATTTCGCCGAGGAGCTGACCGGCCGCTACCGCAAGAACCGCCCCGGCATCGCCGCCGTCTCCATCAGCGACGCCAGCCACATCAGCTGCGTCGCCAACGATTTCGGCTACGACCACATCTTCTCTCGCTACATTGAGTCCCACGGACGCGCGGGTGATGTGCTGATCGCCATCAGCACCAGCGGCAAGAGCCCCAACGTGGTGAAAGCCGCGGAAGCGGCGCGAGGCCTGGGCGTCAAGGTCGTAGCCCTGACCGGAAAACCCGGCTCGGTGCTGGAAGCGCTGGCCGACGTGTGCATCTGCGCCCCCGGCGGCGACTACGCCGACCGCGTGCAGGAGTTGCACATCAAGGTGCTGCATATCCTGATCGAACTGATCGAGCGCAAGCTCAGTCCGCAGAACTATCTCTAGAGATTTCCTTGTGGGGGCGAATTCTTTCGCCAAGCAGACCACAGGTCTGCCCCTCTAGACACCGAGCCAGGCACAGCATCCCTCACCTCAACCCTCTAAGGGAGAGGGGGATTTCGTGCGGAGCCGAGCCTTTGTGCTGTGCCTGCAGGAGCGGATTCCCTCACCAAGCTGACCCGAGGTTGGCCAACCGCCCTACGCCACCTCGACGCTCACATGGATGGCATCGTGCCGCCAGTACTCCAGATCGCAATCGATCAGCCGGCCGTGCTGGTCACGGTTGATTCGGGTAATGCGTAGCGCCGGGCTACCGGCTGAAACCTTCAATGGCGCAGCGGCTTCCGGGTGCAGTGCAGTCGGCACCATGTCGAACCGCACACGTCCGTAATGAATCCCGTACTCGCTGGAGTAAAGGTCAGTCAGTGATTGAGTCAGGTCGAAGTCGATGATCCCCGGAAAATAGGCCGGGTTGAGGTAATGCTCGACGTAGAGGACCAAACGACCGTCCACCCGCCGCGCTCGACGGATCTGATAAACGCTGGACAACGCCGGCAACTCCAGCAGTTCGCAGATTTCCACACTGGCCGGAATCAACCGAGCCCCCAGCACTTCCGTGGCGGGGACTCGCCCCTGTTCCGCCACCATGGCGTGGAAGTGGCTGCGGATCAGGGGGTTGTACGCCAGGCGCGGCGGTGAAACGAACCAGCCACGGCGCTCCTCGCGGTAGATCAGTCCCTGCGCTTCCAACTGCCCCAGCGCCTCACGCAGCGTGATGCGGGTGGTGTCGAATAGCTCACTCAGCTTGCGCTCAGCCGGCAGCTTGCCGCCCTGCGGCAGCAGTCCATGGGCAATCTGCTCCTGCAGGGCATTGCAGATGGCGGTCAGGGGGCGGGGTGCCTCGTCGCGCATCGAAAAACTCCAATCTGGAATAGACCAGCACCATCGAGGTGCATGAGAACCGGTATTGCCGGCCATCCTAGGCAGCCTAGATGACTGCGGGATGACAGTCAGCCCACCTGCACGCGCCATGCCATGGCTGACAGCGACACCCGCATACCGCCTGTCGGGCCATGGTCTACGCTTTTCTATCGTCTGCACTTGCCGAATCGGGTGGCGACACTGCCATCAAACCGTCATCCACGGCTTTTAGATTTGGCCTGGGTCTTGCTGATCTAGACCAACCTCAAAACCTGCTAAGGAGCTTCACATGAAACGCCTGTTGCTGGCTTCACTGATGGGAACGGCCATCGCCCTGGGGACCCAGGCCATGGCAAGCGATGCAGATCTGAAGAGTCTTGAACAAGCCGCGCGCCAGGAAGGTGCCGTCAACAGCGTAGGCATGCCCGACAGCTGGGCCAACTGGAAGGACACTTGGGCGGACCTCGCCAAGCTCTACGGCCTGAAGCACATCGACACCGACATGAGCTCAGCCCAGGAAATCGCCAAGTTCGCCGCCGAGAAGGACAATGCCACCGCAGACATCGGCGATGTTGGCGCGGCCTTCGGCCCCATCGCCGTTCAGCAGGGCGTGACCCAACCTTACAAACCCAGCACCTGGGCCCAGATCCCTGACTGGGCGAAGGACGCGGACGGCCACTGGATGCTGGCCTACACCGGCTCCATCGCCTTCATCGTGAACAAGCAGTTGGTGAAAGAAGCACCGAAATCCTGGGCCGAGCTGAAGAACGGCAAGTACAAGGTGTCCATCGGCGACGTCAGCGCTGCTGCCCAGGCCGTCAATGGCGTGCTGGCCGCCGCCATCGCCAATGGCGGTAACGAGCAAAACATCCAGCCTGGCCTGGACTTCTTCGCCGATATCGCCAAGCAAGGCCGCCTGTCGCTGTCCAACCCGACCATCCAGACCCTGGAGAAGGGCGAGGTGGAGGTGGGCATCGTCTGGGATTTCAACGGCCTTTCCTACCGCGACCAGATCGACCCCAGCCGCTTCGAGGTGCTGATTCCCTCCGACGGTTCAGTGATCTCCGGCTATACCACCATCATCAACAAGTACGCGAAGAACCCCAACGCCGCCAAGCTGGCCCGCGAGTACATCTTCAGCGACGCCGGACAGATCAATCTGGCCAAGGGCAATGCCCGGCCGATCCGCGCCGAGCACCTGAAGCTGCCGGCCGAGGTCCAGGCCAAGCTGCTGCCTAACGAGCAGTACGCCAAGGTCCAGCCGATCAAGGATGCCAAGGCCTGGGAGAACACCTCCAAGGCGCTGCCGCAGCTTTGGCAAGAGCACGTGATCATCGAGATGGAATAAGAAGTCGCCCAATCTCTGGCTGCGCGTGCTCAAGCCGTGTTGAACACGGGCTCGGAATGCTCATTTACAGACGTAAACCCTGCTTCCCCGCCCGTGTTCGCCTTGCCTGAGCTGCGCTCGCTCAGAGCTTGAACAACTTCTGAGGTTGATTAAATGAACCAGAAAGTCATCCTGGTGTTGCTGGATGGCCTGAACTACGAGGTTGCCCGGCATGCGCTGGGCCACTTGCAGGCTTACTGTTCCGCTGGACGCGCTGCACTTTACAAGCTCGAATGCGAGCTGCCGGCGCTGTCCCGTCCGCTGTACGAATGCATCCTCACCGGCGTACCGCCGATCGAGAGCGGCATCGTCCACAACAATGTCTCGCGGCTTTCGACGCAGCGCAGCGTCTTCCACTACGCCGCCGAGGCAGGTCGCACCACCGCGGCAGCCGCGTACCACTGGGTCAGCGAGTTGTATAACCGTTCGCCGTTCAACGCCGCCCGCGACCGCCACACCGAGGCGCCGGATCTGCCGATCCAGCACGGCCATTTCTACTACGCGGACCATTACCCGGATTCGCACCTTTTCGCCGATGCCGAGAGCCTGCGCGTGCGGCATTCGCCGGACTTCCTGCTGGTACACCCGATGAACATCGACGACGCCGGCCACAAGCACGGCCTGAACACACCGCAGTACCGCAACAGCGCGCGGGTCGCCGATATCCTCCTGGCCGAGTACCTGCAGCGCTGGCTGGGCGCCGGTTACCAGGTGCTGGTCACCGCCGACCACGGCATGAACGACGACCGCACGCACAACGGCCTGTTGCCCGAGGAGCGTGAAGTGCCGCTGTTCGTCCTCGGTTCGGCGTTCAGCCTGGATGCCACGGCACAACCCAGGCAAGTGGAGCTGTGCGGCACCATCTGCGAGCTGCTCGGCATACCCCACGACAAACCCATCTGCCGGGAGCTGCTGCTGTGAACTCCACCAATCGGGGCAAGTGGCTGGCCGCGCTCTGTCTGCTGCCCTTTGCCCTGTTCTTCTTCGCCTTCCAGATCGCGCCCCTGGCCTGGGTGGCCATCCACAGCCTGAACACTGCAGACGGCTGGGGACTGGGCAATTTCGTCAAGGTATTCAGCTCGAAGTTTTACCTTCAGGCGATCAAGCACAGCCTGCAGATTGCCTTCTGGTCGAGCCTGATCGGCATCGTCATCGCAGTGATCGGCAGCTATTCGCTGCGCAAGGTGGAGTCGAAATTGCGCGACTTCGTCATGGCCTTTTCCAACATGACAAGCAACTTCGCCGGGGTGCCGCTGGCCTTCGCCTTCATCATCCTGCTCGGTTTCAACGGCGCACTGACCATCCTGCTCAAGCAATCGGGCCTGATCGAGGACTTCAACCTCTACTCCAAGACCGGCCTGATCGTGCTCTATACCTATTTTCAGATTCCCCTCGGAGTGTTGCTGCTCTACCCGGCATTCGATGCGCTGCGCGAAGACTGGCGTGAATCTGCCGAGCTGCTGGGCGCCGGAACCTGGCAATTCTGGCGTTTCATCGGCTTGCCAGTGCTGACGCCTGCGCTGCTGGGAACCTTCATCATCCTGCTGGCCAATGCTCTGGGCGCCTACGCCACGGTCTACGCCCTGACTACCGGCAACTTCAATGTGCTGACCATCCGTATCGCCGCCATGGTCGCCGGCGATATCTTTCTCGACCCGAACATGGCCAGCGCGCTGGCGATGGTGCTGGTGGGGCTGATGGTGCTGATTACCGTGGTGCACCAGTGGCTGCTGAAGAGGAGCTACCATGTCGCGCGCTGAACTTCGCAGTGGCGGCCTCTACCATCGCGTGGTGGTCTACCTGCTGTTCCTGATCCTGTTGCTGCCACTGCTCGGCACCCTGCTCTACTCGCTGTCCACCAGTTGGTCAGCGACCCTGTTGCCGGACGGCCTGACCTTCAAGTGGTACCTCGCGCTGTGGAGCGATGCGCGTTTCCTCAGCGCCTTCGGCCAATCGCTGCTGGTGTGTTTTGGCGCATTGCTGCTGTCGGTGGTGCTGATCCTGCCGCTATTGTTCGTGGTGAACTACCACTTCCCCAAGCTCGACGGACTGATGAACATCCTGATCCTGCTGCCCTTCGCCGTGCCGCCGGTGGTGTCTTCCGTGGGGCTGCTCCAAGTCTACGGCTCCGGCCCCCTGGCGATGGTCGGCACGCCCTGGATCCTGATTGGCTGCTACTTCACTGTCGCCCTGCCCTTCATGTATCGCGCCATTACCAACAACCTGCAGGCGATCAACCTGCGTGACCTGATGGACGCCGCTCAGCTACTGGGCGCCAGCACCTGGAAGGCAGCCTTCCTGGTGGTGCTGCCGAACCTGCGCAATGGCCTTATGGTGTCGCTGTTCCTGTCGTTCTCCTTCCTGTTCGGCGAGTTCGTCTTCGCCAACCTGCTGGTGGGCACGCGCTACGAAACGCTGCAGGTTTACCTGAACAACATGCGCAACAGCAGCGGCCACTTCAACAGCGCGCTGGTGATCTCCTATTTCTTTTTCGTGCTGCTGTTCACCTGGGCAGCCAACCGCTTGAACAAGGACAAGGCATGAGTTTCCTTTCCATTCGCGGTCTGCATAAAAGCTACGGCCAGACCTCCATCTTCAGCGACATCCATTGCGAAATCAGCAAGGGCGAGTTCGTCACCCTGCTCGGGCCCTCAGGTTGCGGCAAGTCCACCCTGTTGCGCTGCATCGCCGGACTCACCGAGGTCAACGGCGGGCAAATCTTCCTGGATGGCCAGGACCTGGTTCCGCTGTCGCCGCAGAAGCGCGGCATCGGCATGGTGTTCCAGAGCTACGCGCTGTTCCCTAACATGACGGTGCAGCAGAACGTCGCCTTCGGCCTGCGTATGCAGAAGGTTTCCTCCGCCGACAGTAAACGCCGCGCCGACGAAGTCCTGGCCATGGTGGAGTTGACCGACTTCGCCGATCGCTACCCCCATCAACTTTCAGGCGGCCAGTGCCAGCGCGTGGCACTGGCTCGCTCACTGGTCACCCGCCCACGCCTGCTGCTGCTCGACGAACCGTTGTCGGCACTGGATGCGCGTATCCGCAAGCACTTGCGCGAGCAGATCCGCCATATCCAGCAGGAACTGGGACTGACCACCATCTTCGTTACCCACGATCAGGAAGAGGCGCTGACCCTCTCCGACCGCATCTTCCTGATGAACGCTGGGCGCATCGTCCAGAGCGGCGACGCGGAAACCCTCTACACCGCACCAGTGGATGCCTTCGCCGCCGGATTCATCGGCAACTACAACCTGCTCGATGCCGACAGCGCCAGCCGCCTGCTGGCTCGCCCGGTCAATGGGCGCATCGCAATCCGTCCGGAAGCCATCGTCATCAGCCATGAAGGTGGTATAGAGGCGGAAGTACGCAGCCACAGCCTGCTGGGCAATGTCATCCGCTATCGCGTTTCGGCCCGGGGTGTAGAACTGGTGGTGGACGTTCTCAATCGATCCGCCGATGATCTGCACCGCAAAGGCCAACGCATCGGCCTGCGTATCGACGACCATGCAATTCGGGAGGTGGCCTGATGGCCCTGGCAATCTTCGACCTTGACGACACCCTGATCGACGGCGACTGCGCGAGCCTATGGAGCCAGCATATGGCCAATCTGGGTTGGGTCGACGGCGAATCCTTCGTGCGCAAGGACACCGAACTCATGGCGCTCTACGCTGAAGGCAAGCTGGCGATGGAAGACTACATGGCCTTCAGCCTGACACCACTGGTGGGGCGCACCGCCGAAGAAGTGGAGTTCGTCGTCGGCCCCTTCGTTGAAGACGTGATCGAACCACTGATCCATTCCGATGCCACACGCTGCCTGGCCCGGCACCGGGAGGATGGCGACCGCCTGCTGATCATCTCCGCCTCTGCACATTTCCTGGTCAGCGCCATCGCCGGACGCCTGGGAGTTGAAGAGGTCCTGGCGATCGAACTGGAGGAACAGCACGGCTGCTATAGCGGCCGTACGCGCGGTGTGCTCACCTACCGCGACGGCAAGGTGACACGCCTGCAGGCCTGGCTGGAGGAACATGGCGAAAGTCTGGACGGTGCCCACTTCTACTCTGACTCGCGCAACGACCTGCCGCTGCTGACCCGGGTCCCTCACCCCCGCGTGGTCAATCCGGATCCGACCCTGCGAGCCCACGCAGAGGAAGCAGGCTGGCCGGTGCTGAGCTGGCGCTGAGGCCATCCATACCCCCTCAACAGAAGCGAATTCACTCGCGAACTAGACCGCAACTCCGCCCGAGTTACCGAGCTGGGCTCAACATCCCACACCCCCGGCCCCTCTCCCAAAGGGAGAGAGGAGCCAGTCCTGCCTGGGTATGCCAGTGGCCTGCCCACAATCCATCCGTTCGATTCTGATCAGACCCGTAGGTGACGCTTGCCATTCACCGCTATATCGTTTTGTATATAGCGAAATCCTGCCCCCCCCCCCCTGGCTTATTCGCTATCCAATAACAAGGAGTCTGTCCATGGGTCACTGCTTTGCGCGCCCTCTTGCCCTCCTCTGCGCCCTTTTCGCCGTCGGAACCGCCTCAGCCGAAGAAGTCCAGGTGGCCGTCGCCGCCAACTTCACCGCCCCCATGCAGGCCATCGCCAAGGAGTTCGAGCAAGACACCGGCCACAAGCTGGTGATCGCCTCTGGCGCCACCGGTCAGCTCTACACCCAGATCAAGAACGGGGCGCCTTTCGAGGTGTTCCTGTCAGCCGACGACAACACACCGGCCAAGTTAGAGCAGGAGGGAGACAGTGTGCCCGGCTCACGTTTCACGTACGCCATCGGCACATTGGTGCTCTGGTCAGCGCAGGCGGGTTATGTGGATGCCAAGGGCGAGGTGCTGAAGAACGGCCAGTTCAAGCACCTGTCCATTGCCAACCCGAAGACCGCACCCTATGGCCTGGCGGCAACCCAGGTGCTGGAAAAGCTGGGACTGACCCAGGCAGTTGCACCCAAGCTGGTGGAAGGCCAGAACATCACCCAGGCTCTGCAATTCATTTCCAGCGGCAATGCCGAGTTGGGCTTTGTCGCCCTCTCTCAGGTCTACAAGGATGGAAAGCTGACCCAGGGCTCCGCCTGGATCGTACCGGCGGACATGCATGAGCCGATCCGCCAGGACGCACTGATTCTCAACAGGGGCAAGGGTAACCCGGCAGCGAAGGCGCTGATGGATTACTTGAAGGGGCCGAAGGCCGCGGAGTTGATCAGGTCCTTCGGCTATCAGCTGTAACGATCGAGGGGTAGACCTCTGCTCCCCGCCCCCTCTCACAGAAGGAGAGGGGACTTACTCCTCGTCGCCTTCCAGCTCGGCCTTCAAAGCCTCGAAGGATGGAGCGGCGTAGATGCTTACTTCCACGGCCAGCTCCATCACCTTGGTCAGGTCGCTCCGGTAGACCAGCACACACTGAAGGGCGTTATCCAGCGCCTCGCTGAAGTCCACCAGCACATAGCCACCCTTCTCTGGATAAAGACTGGCGAGCTGGACCTGGATCCGGTTGAGGGCCTTGAGTGGTTCGACCTTGGCCAGTTGCTTGGGCTGGAGCACAAAACTCACGCTCGGCCCAAAGGAGTCCACCACCTGCTGGAACAGCTCGTCATAAGTGTCGGCCTGGAACAGCACGGTTTCCGGAAGGCTGCCCACCACGACCCATTCACCCAGCGGAATAGGGAAGGTATCGTCGTAGTTGATGTCCGGGTTAGCCGCGAGGAAGGCGTCTGGATCGGCATAGGCCTGAGCTGCCTCGTCGGCAACGCGATTGATGTCCTCCTCGCTCATGCAGCCGGAGCTGATTGCAGTGATCAATTCAATGAGTTGCTGTTTCACGAGAGGTGCCCTGTAGCGGAAAGTTCGGAGGGGCGAAGGATATAGGGAAAGTGGACAGATATAAAAAAACGGATGGCCCTTTCGGACCATCCGCATACTTCAGCACACCACGCTGAACAATCAGGTCGTACGGATCAGATGATCGAAGGCGCTCAGCGAAGCCTTGGCCCCCTCACCCACCGCAATGACAATTTGCTTGTACGGAACGGTAGTCACGTCGCCTGCGGCAAATACGCCATGGATATTGGTCTGGCCCTTGGCGTCGACGATGATTTCGCCACGCGGCGACAACTCCACGACGCCCTTGAGCCACTCGCTGTTGGGCAGCAGGCCGATCTGCACGAAGATACCTTCCAGATCCACGATCCGCAGCTGATCGGTCGTGCGGTCCTTGTAGGCCAGGCCGGTGACCTTCTGGCCGTCGCCTTTCACCTCGGTGGTCAGCGCGCTCCTGATGACGGTGACGTTGGGCAGGCTGCCCAGCTTCTTCTGCAACACGGCATCGGCACGCAGCTTGTCGTCAAATTCGATAAGGGTCACATGGGCGACGATGCCAGCCAGGTCGATGGCCGCCTCGACACCCGAGTTACCACCGCCGATCACCGCCACGCGCTTACCCTTGAACAACGGGCCATCGCAGTGCGGGCAATAGGCCACACCACGGCCACGATATTCCTGCTCGCCGGGCACGTTCATCTCACGCCAGCGGGCCCCGGTCGAAAGAATCACCGTCTTGGCCTTCAGCGAAGCGCCGCTCTCGAAGCGCACTTCATGCAGTTCGCCCTCGCCCTTGGCGGGAATCAGCCCGCTGGCGCGCTGCAGGTTCATGATGTCGACTTCGTACTGCTTCACGTGCTCTTCCAGGGCGCGGGCCAGTTTCGGGCCCTCGGTTTCCTGGACCGAGATGAAGTTCTCGATGGCCATGGTGTCCAGCACCTGGCCACCGAAGCGCTCGGCCGCCACACCGGTGCGAATGCCTTTGCGTGCGGCATAGATGGCTGCCGATGCGCCTGCGGGACCGCCGCCAATCACCAGCACGTCGAAGGCGGCCTTGGCATTGAGCTTCTCGGCATCGCGAGCAGCGGCGCCGGTGTCGATCTTGGCGAGGATTTCCTCGACGCCCATTCGACCTTGGGCGAACAGTTCACCATTCAGGTAGATGCTCGGCACCGACATGATCTGGCGCTCGTTGACCTCCTCCTGGAACAGCGCACCGTCGATGGCGACGTGGCGAATTTTCGGGTTCAGCACCGCCATCAGGTTCAGTGCCTGCACCACATCCGGGCAATTCTGGCAGGACAGCGAGAAATAGGTTTCGAAATTGAACTCGCCCTTGATGGCCTTGACCTGCTCGATTAAGTCGCTTGCGAGCTTGGACGGATGGCCGCCGACCTGCAGCAGAGCCAGAACCAGCGAGGTGAATTCGTGCCCCATGGGGATGCCGGCAAAGCGTAGCGCAATATCGGCACCGGGGCGATTCAGCGAGAACGACGGCCGACGGGCCTCACTGCCATCGGTCTTGAGTGTGATCTTGTCGGTCAGGCCGACTATGTCTTGCAAAAGCACGAGCAGCTCACGGGATTTGTCGCTGTCATCGAGGGACGCGACGATCTCGAACGGCTGGGTGACCTTGTCGAGATAGGCCTTCAACTGGGTTTTAAGATTGGCGTCCAACATGTGCGATTTCCTTTCGTGCGGGCATAGGTCTTGCGGGTACAGGTGCCCCTCGGTGGATAAAGATCATCCGCCCTACCGAAGCGAGGGGCTTTGATGCAGAGCGGACGGCAACCGCCGCCGGGACTATCGAGTCGACAAAACGGATTGTGAAGCGTCGTGAGCAAGCGCTCAGGCAAGGCGAAACAAGGCGAGGGTGCGGAGTTTACGAGCTGTAAATGAGCAGCCCGAGCCTTGTTTCAACGCAGCCTCAGCACTGCGCAACAGCTTCACAACCGTCTTTAGATCTTGCCGACCAGATCCAGGGAAGGAGCCAGAGTGGCTTCGCCTTCCTTCCACTTGGCCGGGCAGACTTCACCCGGGTGGGCGGCTACATACTGGGCAGCCTTGACCTTGCGCAGCAGTTCCTGGGCATCACGGCCAATGCCGCCAGCGTTGATTTCGACGATCTGGATCTTGCCTTCCGGGTCGATCACGAAGGTGCCACGATCAGCCAGACCGGCTTCTTCGATCAGGACCTCGAAGTTTTTCGACAGGACCCAGGTGGGGTCGCCAACCAGCGGGTAGCGAATCTTGCCGATGGTGTCGGAAGTGTCGTGCCAGGCCTTGTGGGTGAAGTGGGTGTCAGTGGACACGCCGTAGATTTCCACGCCCAGCTTCTGGAATTCAGCGTAGTTGTCAGCCAGATCGCCCAGTTCGGTCGGGCAAACGAAGGTGAAGTCAGCCGGGTAGAAGAAGACTACGGACCACTTGCCCTTCAGGTTGGCTTCGGAAACCTCGACGAACTCGCCCTGGTGGTAGGCAGTGGCTTTGAACGGTTTGACTTCGGTATTGATCAGAGACATCGCAACGTCCTCGTTGGGTTGGAAAATTTACCCGACGAAGACTATGGGGTTATTCCAAAAAGATCATATTGATTGAAGCCATCACATTGATTGAACATCTCAATGACATGTTCAATAACCGGCAAGATGCCCCGCACTCAGCAGCACGGGGCACCTCGCTGGCACGTCAAACGAGGTTTTCGTCGACGACCAGCACCAGCTTACCCGACACCTGGTTGCTCGCCAGCGCCTCGAAGGCCGCCTCGGCGTCCTTCACCGGGAAGGCACGCTCCAGGCGTGGGTACAGGCGTCCCTCGGCAAACAGCGGCCAGACGTGCTGGCACAGATCGGCGATCAGGCCGGCCTTGAATTGCTCGTCGCGGCTGCGCAGGGTGGAGCCGATCAACTGCACACGTTTGCCCAGCAACAAGGCCAGATCAAGCTCCGCCTTGCGCCCTCCCATCAGGCCGATGTTCACCCAGCGACCGTCGACTGCAGCCAGCTCGAGGTTGAGCGCGGCATAGTTCGCCCCGACCGGGTCCAGGATCACGTCGAAGGGACCAAAATCGCGCAGACTTTCCAGATCCTCCCCACGCAGGGCGCCGCCTTGGGCACCCAAAGCCTCGCAATAGGCCAGCCGCTCGGCCGAACCCACGCTGACCCAGCAAGGGTTGCCGAACGCCTTGCACAGCTGGATCGCTGCCGAACCCACCCCGCTGGCGCCAGCATGCAGCAGAACCTTCTCGCCCGGCTTGAGCCCGGCCAGCTGGAACAGGTTGAGCCACGCCGTCGCGTAGACCTCCGGCAGCGCCGCCGCCTCGGCCAGCGATAGCCCCTCAGGCACCGGCAGTACGTGGCGCGCATCGACCACCACGTCCTCGGCCATGCCGCCGCCGGCCAGCAGACAACAGACGCGGTCGCCGACCTGCCAGGCGCTGCCCGCACCCACCTCGCTGATCACTCCGGAAGCCTCCAGGCCCAGTATGTCGCTGGCCCCCGGGGGCGGCGGGTAAAGCCCCGCGCGTTGCAGCAAGTCCGCCCGATTGAGGCCTGCAGCGGCCACACGGATACGCACTTGCCCCACATCACAGGCCGGACTGGCCCGTTCCCCCCACTCCACACGCCCTTTGACGCCTTGCAATGCCTTCACGCTGCCTCCATAGTGAGTCCTGACCGGGCCCGGCATTTCTGCCTGGCTTTCGCATTGCGCCGATGGAACCCGGCGCCCTCATTTACGGCCTAATATGCGTTATCACCTGTCCCGACGTCGAATCAGCATGAAGCGCTCCCTGATCAGCTCTGCGTTTGCCCTGGCTTTCAGCTTCAGTGTCCTGCCGCTGCATGCCGCCACAGCCACCCCGAACAGTTGGGACTCGCTGCAGCCCGACCGCGAGCAGGTGATCGCCAGTCTCAATGTGGTCGAGCTGCTCAAGCGCCACCACTACAACAAGCCACCGCTCAATGATGAGCGCTCGGTAAAGATCTATGAGGGCTACCTCAAGCTGCTCGACCCGGCACGGATGTATTTCACCGCAGTCGATATCGCAGAATTCGACCGGTGGCGCACGCGCTTCGACGACCTGCTCAAGAGCGGCGACCTGGAGCCAGGCTTCATCATCTACAAGCGGCACCTCGACCGTCTCGAAGAGCGCCTCAAGTTCGCCTTGGCGATGCTCGACAATGGCGTCGACAAGATCGACTTCAGTGTCGACGAAAGCCTTGAGACCGACCGCGAGAAAGCGGCCTGGGCCAAGGACCGTGCGGCACTCGACGACCTCTGGCGCAAACGGGTGAAGGATGAAGTACTGCGCTTGAAGCTCGCCAAGAAAGAGCCCAAGGCGATTCAGGAACTGCTGATCAAGCGCTACAAGAACCAACTGTCACGCCTCGACCAGACCCGCGGCGAAGATGTGTTCCAGTCGTATATCAATGCCTTCGCGCAGACCTACGACCCGCACACCCAGTACCTCTCCCCGGATAACGCGGAGAACTTCGACATCAACATGAGCCTGTCCCTTGAGGGCATAGGTGCCGTGCTGCAGAGCGACAACGAGTACGTCAAGGTCGTACGCCTGGTGCCGGCCGGCCCGGCGGAGAAGAGCAAGCAGATCGCCCCGGCGGACAAGATCGTTGGCGTTGCCCAGGGTGGCGGCGAGATGGTCGACGTCATCGGTTGGCGTCTGGACGAGGTAGTCAAGCTGATCCGTGGCCCGAAAGGTTCGGTAGTCCGCCTTGAGGTCATTCCGGCGAACAATGCGCCGAACGACCAGACCAGCAAGGTCGTGGCCATCACTCGCGAAGCTGTGAAGCTGGAGGAACAGGCCGCCAAGAAATCGGTCATCAACCTTGATCACGAAGGACGCACCTTCAAGCTCGGCGTCATCGAGGTACCGGCCTTCTATCTCGACTTCAAGGCCTTCCGCGCCGGCGATCCTGAATACAAGAGCACCACCCGAGACGTCCGCAAGCTGCTCGACGAACTGCAGAAAGAGAAGGTCGACGGCGTGGTCATTGACCTGCGCAACAACGGTGGCGGCTCACTGCAGGAAGCTACCGAACTGACCGGGCTGTTCATCGATCAGGGACCGACCGTACTGGTCCGCAACAGCGACGGCCGTGTCGACGTACTGGCTGACGAAAGCAACGGCGCGTTCTACACCGGTCCAATGGCGGTACTGGTCAATCGCCTGTCCGCCTCCGCCTCGGAGATCTTTGCTGGCGCCATGCAGGACTACCATCGAGCGCTGATCATCGGCGGCCAGACCTTCGGCAAAGGCACCGTGCAGACCATCCAGCCGCTCAATCACGGCGAGCTCAAGCTGACCCTTGCCAAGTTCTACCGCGTTTCCGGCCAAAGCACCCAGCATCAAGGCGTGCTGCCGGACATCGAGTACCCGGCCGTGGTCGATACCAAGCAGATTGGCGAAAGCGCACTGCCCGAGGCCATGCCCTGGGACAGCATCCGTCCGGCGATCAAGCCCGAACTCGACCCCTTCAAGCCTTTCCTTGCCGAACTGAAGGCCCGCCATGACGCGCGTACCGCGGAGAACCCAGACTTCGTCTACAGCCGCGAACGGCTTGCGCTGGCACAGAAGCTGATGAACGACACGGTCGTGAGCCTCAACGAGGCCAAGCGGCGAACCGAGCAAACGTCCATCGAAAATCAGCAACTGGCTATGGAAAATACCCGCCGCAAGGCCAAGGGCGAAGAGTTGCTGAAGGAACTCAAGACAGAGGATGAAGACGCCCTCCCGGTCGAGGAGGAAAAGACCAAGCCGGAAGATGATGCCTACCTGACCGAAACCGGGCAGATCCTGCTGGATTACCTGGGCTTGAACTCGGCGGTGGCCAAGCACTGACCGATGTCATAATGCCGTCATGCAATTGTCGTGAAATCCAGGGGCCGCAGATGCGGCCCCTGTCTTTTTCGCGAGATGCAGCATGACCGTCACCGAGCAGTTGAGCGCACTGGGCCAGATCCTCGCTCACGGCGACTTGTACACCCTTTTCCAACCACTCCTTTCGCTTTCCGAACGCCGCATCATCGGCTATGAAGCGCTGACCCGGGGCCCCTCCAACAGCCCCCTGCACCCTCCGGTGACGCTGTTTGCCGTCGCTCGCCATGCCGGTCGGCTCAGTGAACTGGAGATGGCCTGTCGACTGAAAGCCTGCACCCGGTTCAACGAACTGAAGCTGGATGGCCTGTTGTTCCTCAATGTGTCGCCGGAATCCCTGTTGGACCCCGCGCACCAGCCGGGGCGCACACTGAAGATGCTGCAAGCCTTCGGGATACCGCCGAGCCAGGTGGTGATCGAACTCACAGAGCAAACGCCGACCGAGGATTTCGGCCTGCTCGATACTGCGCTTCACCATTACCGCGCCATGGGCTTCTCCATTGCCCTCGACGACTTGGGTGCTGGCTATTCCAGCCTGCGTCTGTGGTCGGAACTGCGCCCGGACTACGTGAAGATCGACCGCCACTTCATCGATGGCATCCATCAGGACGCGGTGAAACGCGAGTTTGTCGAGTCCATCCTCAAGATGGCCAAGGCGTCCCGGGCCCAGGTGATCGCCGAAGGCATCGAAATGCCGGAAGAACTGGCCGTGCTGGCAGAAATGGGCATCGACCTGGTCCAAGGCTACCTGCTGGGCCGTCCGCAAGAACAACCGCTACGCGATGCCCGTGCCCTGCTGCCGTTGCTGGAGACTGGATCCTGCATGGGTGGGGTGGACAGCGACCTGGCAGCGCTACTCACCGAGCAACCAGCGGTAGCCGAACACACACCTATCCTCGATGTCCTGGAAGCCTTCAGGGCCCAGCCCAACCTCAATTCCCTGGCGGTGCTGGATGCGTGCCAGCAGCCGGTAGGCGTCGTCCACCGTCACCTGCTCTCGGAGGCTCTGCTCAAGCCCTTCGCCACCGACCTCTTCGCACGCAAGCCGGTCAGCCGGCTGATGAGTAGCGATTTTCTCGCCGTGGAGATGGGGCAATCGCTGCAGCAGGTCAGCCGACTGATCACCAACCGCGCCCGGCAACGGCTCGAAGAAGACTTCATCATCGTCCAAGAAGGCCGTTATCGAGGCCTGGGACGCGTGATCGACGTCCTCAAGTTGATCACCGAACTGAAGATCCAGCAGGCTCGGCACGCCAATCCCCTGACCCTGCTACCAGGAAACGTACCGATCCAGCATTGCCTGACCAGACTGCTACAGCAAGACCGGCAGGCGGCGGTGTGCTATGTGGATATCGACGCCTTCAAGCCGTTCAATGACCTCTATGGCTACGCCAGAGGCGATGAGGTCCTGCTATGCCTGGCCCAGTGTCTCGGCGAACGTGTCGATCCGGCTCGGGATTTCGTTGGGCATATCGGCGGGGACGACTTCATGCTTGTCTTGGGCTCGGACGACTGGCGCGTGCGGCTCCACTACCTGCTCGAGGACTTTCAAGGCCAGTGCCGACGTTTCTATCGCGCCGAACACCTGCAGGCCGGCTGCTTTGTTGCCCATGACCGGCGAGGCCAGCGCGAAAAGTACCCTCTCCTTTCACTGTCCATCGGTGTTGTAATGCTGAAACCGGAAGCCTGTTCGAGGCTAGATGCCGACCAACTCGCAAGCCTGGCGTCAGAAGCCAAGCGCCACGCCAAGGCTATGCCCGGCTACAGTCTGCACATCATCGAGGCGTTGTAGGAGAAAGGGTCAAAGACCTAGCCCATCCGCACGCCGTGCCATGCGCTCGGCCGCCTCCACATCAGCAGCCAGGCCCGGCCCGCCTTCACGATACAGGTCAGCCAGACGCCTGGCGGCCAGCGGGTGCCTGGCATTCACAGCGAGGTTCCACCAATGCGCCGCCTGCGCAGCATCAGGGGCATTGCGAGCATCCCCCGCAAGACTGAGCACGCCCAGCTGATAGGCAGACTTGCCGTCACCCGCCTGAGCGGCCAGGCGCAGCAGACGAATACCTTCGTCACGGGCACCGAAGCCTTGGCCGCGATGCAGCAGCAAGTGGCCATAGAAGCTCTGGGCCGATACGTCGCCGATCGCCGCCATGCGGGCGAACTGCCCTTGCATCCACTGCCACGCGCGAGGCTGGGCAACCAGCGTTGGCCAGCGCAACATCCGCCGAGCCACGAAGTAACCGATACGCGCACGCAGCCGCCAGAGCATCAGTGCTCCTCTGGGTAACTGAACTCGAACACCCGGACTACTTCAGCGGCATGCCATGAGGCGGCTGCCGTCCCATCCGGCGGACCGGCAAAACGCCCAAGGCGCTCGACACACTCGAAAAAGCCCGTGCGAGGAAGGCGGCTGGCGCCCTGGCTGATCACCAGTGAGCTACGCAATGGTCGCTCCGCTCGGGCATCCAGTGCCGCCAGGTGCTCAAGGGCCGCCGTAAGCGTCTGCATCGCCGGGGTGGGCAATTGCAAGCGCTCAATCAAGGCCCGGTAAGTCAGAAGGTGGCGCTGGCGGCGCGCATCTTCCAGTTCATCGAGTAACGCTTGCCAATGCTGGCGGCTTATACGCAGGCTCAAGATCCGGACTCCCAGCCGGAAACTCCCAAGGCCCGTGCCAGAGCGCGCTTGATCGCCTCATCAGGCTCACGCTCACCATTTTCGATGAGCCCCAGATAATGAGGGCTGATGCCAACCGCACGAGCCAATCCCTCAAGGCTCTGCCCCTGAGCCTCGCGTAGCGACTTCAACTGGCCAAACGCCGTTTTGCTGGTCTCGTTGGCCGGGTCTGCGCTGGCCTGACCGGCGGCGCGCAGCAGCGCCTGATACTCGGCCCAAGGCAATACCGCGTACTCCGCTTGGCCGTCACGCATGATCACTTGCACACTCATTGAAGCTCCCCGTGGAACAAAGTGCCGACTGCTTCAGCACCCCCCTTGCAGGCGCCATCTTAACAGGCCAAAAGCCTGGAAGGGGTGAACTATACTGCCTCCAGCCAGGGGGAGAAGCGCGTGAATCTGCATTTTCGTGTGAACATCTTGCTGCTGCTCAGCCTGTGGTCCCACCTAGCGGTCGCTGAAGAGTTGCACTGGGGCTTCGGCCCTGCAGAGGGCATGCCTTACGTTCAGGTGAGCGACCATGCCCTGCTCGGCGGATTCATTCGGCGTCTCGGCGAACAAGTTGCTGAAACGCTCGGAGTAACGGTGAGCTTCGTTGAAACCCCGAACAAGCGCATCGAAGAATCGCTGAAGAATGGGCGCATCCATGTAATCTGCAACACCAATCCGGAATGGCTGGCCGATGCGCCGGCCTTCCACTGGTCACCGCCCCTGTTCGAAGAAACGCACGCACTGCTGCAGCACCGCGACTCCGCCCCCGTCACCAGCCTCACCGACCTCAAAGGCAAGACCGTCGGCACCACACTCGGCTTCACGTACAGCATGCCGCTGATGGAAGCCTTCGCGAACAAGCAGGTCATCCGCCAGGACATCCGCGACCTTGACACACGCCTGAACCTGCTTAGCCGGAAACGCCTGGACGCAATCATCGAAATGCGCCGATCACTGACCTTTGAACTCGCCGTCCGTCCGGGCTTACCCCTTGTGTCGAGTCCCTGGGTGATCGATCGATACAGCATGCATTGCGCCTATGGCCCTCGACTACCGGTCACTGCGGAGCAACTGGACGCCACCCTGCAAAGCCTTAGAGACAGCGGCGAAATCGAACGCCTGCTTGACGGCGAGCAGTTTCGGGCACGGCTGCAGGATCACTGACGGGATTTCCCGTCCGGGGCCGGCAATCGCTCCAGCGCAGCCTGCACTTCCGGCGACTGCGCCTGACGCCAGGTGCGAAACGCGTCCAGTTCGTGCGACCAGGTCTTGAGCACCCAGGCGACCACTGCCAGATCATCAACGAATCCCAACCCTACCAGCCAGTCCGGCAACGCATCCAGGGGCGTAACGAAGTACAGTAACGCAGCCACCACAGCGAGGAACGCACGAGGATTGATGCGGCGGTACTCACCACGCAGCCAGGCGTTACACAAGGACAGTAACAGGCGCAGGTCTTCCTTCACGGCCCCCAACCTGCCACCCTCCCGCGAGCCCTTGCGAGAGACGGCCAGCAGCAGAGACGGTAGCCGGCCGCCAGCAAGGAATCGTTGAGCCAAGGTGAGGTAACGCGAAAAATTCCAAGGTGCTTTCATCGGGACTCCTGAGCTGATCCCCGGCCTAGAGGCGTTTTGCCGGTTATCCACGGAAACTGTGGATAACCTTGTGAGCAGATTATGGATGACCCAGGCAAACGCCCACCTGATGCGGCTTAGCGACAAATCGGGCAATTTTTGCCCATCTTTACAAATCTAATAAAATCAATAACTTACAAAAGCATGCCAGACTGCGACCGCCGGTCGCATTGCCTACTTGTACAGTTACCCTGGCATGTGCATAACCGTAACACTTTATCGAGGCAGCTCTTCATTCTGACCGAGAGGTCATTTACCGGTTCCGATCAGACTGCTCCCGAAATGAAAACGCCCCGTCGAAACGGGGCGTTTTCATGGAAACGACTGCCGGCAATTACTGCTGGGCAGCCGGATCCTTGATGCTGATCAGTTCCAGGTCGAACACCAGTACGGAGTTGGCCGGGATGGCCGGGCTCGGGCTCTGCTCACCGTAAGCCAGCTCGCTGGGGATGTACAGCTTGTACTTCTCGCCAACGTGCATCAGCTGCAGGCCTTCGACCCAGCCCGGGATCACGCCGTTGACCGGCAGGTCGATCGGGCTGCCACGCTGGATGGAACTGTCGAAGACGGTGCCATCGGTCAGCTTGCCTTCATAGTGAACGGTCACTACGTCGGTGGCTTTAGGCTGTGCGCCTTCAGCTTTCTTTACAACTTCGTACTGCAGACCGGAGGCGGTGGTCACCACGCCCTCACGCTTGCCATTGTCCTCGAGGAACTTCTTGCCGGCCTTGGCGTTTTCAACGTTCATCGCAGCCAGACGCTCCTCGGAGCGCTTCTGCAGGAAGGCGAAAGCCTCTACCAGCTCTTCGTCCTTCAGGCGTTGTTCTTTCTTGCTGATAGCGTCTTCGATACCTTGGGCAACAGCGTTGGGATCGAGGTCATCCATGCCTTCCTGAGCCAGGCTCTTGCCCATATTCAGGCCGATGCCGTAAGACGCCTTTTGCGCCGGAGTCTTCAGTTCCACGCTGGTCTGCGAATCGCAACCCGCTAGAACCAGGCCCACCAGGGCCACCGCGGCTGCCAACCGATGTTGTTTCATGCTGAATCCTTGTCTGTCGCCGTGATGGCAATTCGATGGAACGGCGAGCTTAGCAGGCCGCCGCAAGTAGTGGCTATGGGCAATGAGAACAGAGAGTTGCCAATTAGTTCAGTGACTTGCAGCAAAACGCGGCAAGCAGAATCGGCAAAGGCGACGAGACTTTGGCGGGCGCAAAGAAAAAGCCCCCAGGTATCGCTACCTGAGGGCTTTCGTATATGGCGCAGCGGACGGGACTCGAACCCGCGACCCCCGGCGTGACAGGCCGGTATTCTAACCGACTGAACTACCGCTGCGTGTTACTGCGAGATTGGTGGGTGATGACGGGATCGAACCGCCGACCCTCTGCTTGTAAGGCAGATGCTCTCCCGGCTGAGCTAATCACCCTTCACTCTCGAAAACTATAAAGCCCTCAGGCGTCGCCACCTGAGGGCTTCTGAATATGGCGCAGCGGACGGGACTCGAACCCGCGACCCCCGGCGTGACAGGCCGGTATTCTAACCGACTGAACTACCGCTGCGCATTACCGCAAGATTGGTGGGTGATGACGGGATCGAACCGCCGACCCTCTGCTTGTAAGGCAGATGCTCTCCCGGCTGAGCTAATCACCCTTCACTCTCGAAGTGGGGCGCATTCTAGAGCGGTATCCCGCGCCTGGCAAGCCCATTTTAAAAAAAAATTTTGAGTGCTTCCAAAGGCTTAGCTCAGGGTTGGCCTGAGGGCTCCCGGCGAGAATAATGCGCGCTTTGTGTCTGGAGATTTTCCCCCATGTGGTTTCGCAACCTGCTTGTGTATCGCCTCACCCAGGATCTGAATATCGATGCCGAGGTGCTGGAAACTGCGCTGGCCACCAAGCCGGCACGTCCGTGCGCCAGCCAGGAGCTGACCACCTATGGTTTCGTTGCCCCGTTCGGCAAAGGCGCGGACGCACCTCTGGTGCACGTCAGCGAAGGCTTCTTCCTGATCGCCGCACGCAAGGAAGAACGCATCCTGCCAGGCAGCGTCGTCCGCGATGCGCTAAAGGAAAAAGTCGATGAGATCGAAGCCGAGCAGATGCGCAAGGTCTACAAGAAGGAACGCGATCAGCTTAAGGACGAAATCGTGCAGACCTTCCTGCCACGCGCATTCATTCGCAAATCCGCCACTTTTGCCGCCATCGCCCCTGCCCAGGGCCTGATTCTGGTCGATGCCTCCAGCCCGAAGCGTGCCGAGGATCTGCTCAGCACCCTGCGCGAAGCTATTGGCTCGCTGCCGGTACGCCCTGCGTCGGTGAAGATAGCGCCGACGGCCACCCTGACCGAATGGGTCAAGACCCAGCAAGCAGCGACCGATTTCTACGTGCTCGACGAATGCGAGCTGCGTGACACTGACGAAGACGGCGGCGTCGTGCGCTGCAAGCGCCAGGACCTGACCAGCGACGAAATCCAGCTGCACCTGACCTCCGGCAAGCTGGTCACCCAGCTCTCGTTGGCCTGGCAGGACAAGCTGTCTTTCATCCTCGACGACAAGCTGGTGATCAAGCGCCTGCGCTTCGAGGACCTGCTGCAAGAGAAGGCCGAGCAGGACGGTGGCGACGACTCCCTCAGCCAACTGGACGCCAGCTTCACCCTGATGATGCTGACCCTGGTGGAGTTCATCCCGCAGCTGTTCGAAGCACTCGGCGGCGAAGAGATTCCACAGGGAGTCTGACTCTCGCGAGCGCCGGCTTCCCGCTCAGTTCGGGAATACCGGCGCAACCGCGATACGTACAAGGAACGACCATGCGCGCTTGCTGCCCTCAGCCGATTCGCCGGCAATACCTTTGCTCTGTGGATCCTGTTGTTCGCCGTGCTGGCCTTCTACCAGCCCGCCCTCTTCCTGCCCCTGACGAAATGGATAGTGCCGTTGCCCGGCCTGATCATGTTCGGCATGGGCCTGACGTTGAAAGCCGAAGACTTCCGTGAAGTTGCACGTCGCCCGATTCAGGTGCTGATCAGGGTGCTCGCCCCTGGCCGCCGTACCCAGCGCGCTGTTCAGCGTCTGGCACAATCTCTCCGGCTCCCTGCTGGCGGCAGTCTTTCGGCGCATGAGCGAGCCAGTGAGCGACAGCAAGTGCTGAACGCCTTGCCCTTCATCCCGCCGGGCTTGCCCTGCTCGGCGAGATGTGCAAAATATTGCGCATCGTAAGGACGACCTTACCACTCTCGCAGTGATCACCGGGGACGGCCCCAAACCGCTCTGTCTCTTAGGAGGTCACCATGTCCTGGATCATTCTGTTTTTCGCTGGCCTGTTCGAAGTGGGCTGGGCCGTTGGCCTGAAGTACACCGACGGTTTCAGCCGCCCCCTGCCTACCGCGCTCACCGTGGGAGCGATGCTTATCAGCCTGGGCCTGCTCGGCCTGGCTATGAAGGACTTGCCGCTGGGCACCGCCTATGCGATCTGGACGGGCGTTGGCGCCGTCGGCACCGTGATCGCCGGCGTCGTCCTGTTCGGTGAATCGATGGCTCTGCTGCGGCTGCTCAGCGTCGGGCTGATCGTCGGCGGGCTGGTCGGACTAAAGCTCAGCCATTGACGATGCCGGGCCTGCATGCCGCCCGGTTGGCAAATGAACTGCTTCTGCCCGCAGTCACGCTTTTCGGGCTGAGCATGATGCAGGAGCGAGCTTGCTCGCTCCTACGGAAAATGCAGCCAGTTGCAACACCTGACTGGGGCAGCGTCAATGAAATCGCTCGCCGTACTGCCTCAGCGCAAGTCACCGCGCAGTTCGGCCACCTGCAATTGCAGGGTCAGCCGATCAGCGCGCTCAGGCATCAGCGGAGTACCCGCCACCAGTTTGATGCGCGACCAGAAGCGCTTGAAGAAGCCCTTGGCCGGATCGCGACTGAAGAAGCTGCCCCACAAGCCCTGCAATGCCATGGGAATGACCGGAACCGGGTTTTCCTCGAGGATGCGCTCGATACCGCCCTTGAACTCGTTGAGTTCGCCGTCGGCGGTCAACTTGCCCTCGGGGAAGATGCACACCACCTCACCATTACGCAGGTACTCGGCGATACGTTTGAAGGCCGCGTCATACACCAGCAAGTCCTCGTGACGGGCTGCTATAGGCACGGTACCTGCGGTACGGAAGATGAAGTTAAGCACCGGCAGATCGTAGATCTTGTAATACATCACGAAGCGCACCGGGCGTCTTACTGCGCCACCGATCAACAACGCGTCGACGAAGGACACGTGGTTGCACACCAGCACCGCTGGGCCCTCCTCGGGGATGGCGTCCAGGCCCTTGTGCTCGACCCGGTACATCGAATGCCCCAGCAGCCAGACCAGGAAGCGCATGCTGAACTCGGGGACGATCTTGAAGATGTAGCTGTTCACCGCCACGTTCATCAGCGACACGACCAGGAACAGCTCCGGGATCGACAGCCCGGCCACACTGAGGAACAGGATCGAGACGATCGCCGACACCACCATGAACAGGGCGTTGAGGATGTTGTTCGCGGCGATCACCCGCGCCCGCTCGTTCTCCGCCGTCCGTGCCTGGATCAACGCATAGAGAGGCACAATGTAGAAGCCGCCGAACAGGCCGATTCCGAGGATATCGCCGAGGATCAGCCATGCCTGGGGCTCACTTACCACTGTCAACCAATCGTGCGGCGCAGCGCCTTGCGGGAAGCCGCCGGAATGCCACCACAACAGGATGCCGAACAGCGTCAGGCCAATTGAACCAAAGGGCACCAGACCGATCTCCACCTTGCCGCCGGACAAGCGCTCGCACAGCATCGAGCCCAAGGCGATTCCAACGGAGAACACGGTGAGAATCAGCGTCACCACGCTCTCATCGCCGTGCAGCAGTTCTTTCGAATAGGCAGGAATCTGCGTCAGGTAAACCGCCCCCAGGAACCAGAACCAGGAGTTGCCCACCAGCGAGCGCGATACGGAGGGCCGCTGACCGAGCCCCAGACGCATGATCCGCCACGACTGGCGAAAGATGTTCCAGTCAAGCGCAAGCTCAGGCAACGCTGCCGCCGCGCGTGGAATTCCACGGCTGGCCAGGTAACCGCAGCAGGCAGTGAAGACAATGGCTCCGGCCACCACAGGTTCGTATCGATCAGCGGACATGATGATCCCCGCACCGATGGTCCCCGCCAGGATTGCCAGGAAGGTGCCCATCTCCACCAGGGCATTACCACCTACCAATTCATCCTCACGCAGCACCTGCGGCAGGATCGAGTACTTCACCGGGCCGAACAGCGCTGAGTGGGTACCCATGGCGAACAGGGCAAGGAACAACAGCGGCAGGCTGTCGAAAACAAAGCCCGCTGCCCCCACCGCCATGATCAGGACTTCCGCCAGCTTGATCGCCCGGATCAGGGCATCCTTGGCGAACTTCTCACCAAATTGTCCACCCAGAGCTGAGAACAGGAAGAACGGCAGGATGAACAGCAAGGCGCAAAGGTTGGTAAAGACACCCTTGTCGCCCGCGATGCTCAGCTTGTAGAGAATGGCGAGAATCAGCGACTGCTTGAAGATGTTGTCGTTGAAGGCGCCGAACAACTGGGTGACGAAGAAAGGCAGGAAGCGTCGGCTGCGCAGCAAGGCGAATTGCGAGTGTCGGGTCATCGTCCGTGTTCCTGGGTTTCGGCGGGCTCGCCATCTCGCATTGGACAGCACGTCCTCGCGCCAGGCCACATTTGCGGGCAGGTCCGCCATCAAAAAAACATAATGCAAACCATTTGCAATTGATTTAAATTCGCGCCGCCAACGACAGCCCGTTCAACCAGCAGTAGCGAGCGCACACATGTTCAGCAGGACCCGTCTCTGTCTCTCCATCTCCCTGGCCTGCCTCAGCCTGCCGACCCTCGGCGCCACGGTCGACGAGCCCCTTGAGCTGGAAACCATGACCGTCAGCGCCACCCGCGGCCACAGCCAACTAGGCAAGACGCCACAGAAGATCGTCGTGATCTCCCGCGAGCAGATCGAAGAACAACTGGCCATCACCAGCGACCACGGCCAGGTGCTGAGCAACCTGATCCCCTCTTATTCGCCCAGTCGCCAGAAGCTAAGCAATGCCGGAGAGACCTTCCGCGGCCGCACAGCCTTGGTAATGATCGACGGTGTGCCGCAATCAACCCCGCTGCGTGCCGGCGGGCGCGATGGCTACACCATCGACCTGTCCATGGTCGAGCGCATCGAAGTGATCTACGGCGCCAGTGCCGAGCACGGCTTGGGCGCTACCGGCGGCATCATCAACTACGTCACCCGCCGCCCCCAGGGTGGCACCCTGAAGCAGCACGTAGGGACCCGCATAGAGGCCGCAGACGACTTCGATCACGACGGCATGGGCTATAAGCTGGACTACCGCGTCGAAGGCAACCAGGGCAACTGGGACTACCTGGCGGCCATCAGCGGCCAGACCCGCGGCGTATTCTACGACGCTGACGGCGAGCTGATCGGCGTCGACGACACCCAGGGCGACGTCATGGACTCGCGCAGCAGCGACCTGCTGCTCAAGCTCGGCTACTGGTTCGACGCCGATCAGAACCTGGAGCTGATGGTCAACCGCTTCGAGCTCGAGGGCGATCACGACTACGTCAACGTGCCGGGCGACCGCGACGCTGGCATCCCTGCCACCTCGCGCAAGGGCCACCCGCTCGGCAAGGCCCCGCAGAACGAGGTGCTGTCCACCAGCTTGACCTACAGCCACACCGACCTGGCGGGTAACCTGCTCACCGCGCAGCTCTACAGCCAACGCTTCCGCGCCCGTTACGGTGGTGGCATCCTCGCCGCCTTCCAGGACCCGGCCATCGCCCCGGTGGGCACGCTGTTCGATCAGTCGCAGAACGAGTCGGACAAGTACGGCGGCAAGCTCAGCCTGAGCCGTGACGACCTGCTCGACGGCTACCTCAAGCTCACCGGCGGCCTCGACTTCCTGCAGGACACCACCAGCCAGATGCTCATCGCTACCGACCGCGAGTGGGTGCCCGAGACGGTGTTCAAGAACCTGGCGCCCTTTCTTCAGGCCGAGGTACGCGCCACCGATCGCCTGACACTGCACGGCGGAGTGCGTCACGAATTCGCCGAACTGGAGGTGGATAGTTTCCAGACCATCGCTTCGGCCGGCGGCGTCACTGTCGAAGGCGGCAATCCGGACTTCGAGGAAACGCTGTACAACGCTGGTCTGGTGTTCCAGGCAAACGACTGGGCACAGGTCTTTGCCAACTACTCCGAAGGCTTCGGCATGCCCGACGTCGGCCGCGTACTGCGCGGCATCAGCCAGCCGGGTCAGAGCGTCGGCGATTTCCTCGATCTCCAGCCGATCGTCACCGACAACCGTGAGATCGGCTTGCGCTTGAACTGGCAGGATTTGGACTTCGAGATCAGCTACTTCGAGTCCGACTCCGATCTCGGCTCGCGTCTGCAGAACGTCGGCGGCGTCTATCAGGTACGCCGCGAGCGCACCGAGATCGACGGTGTCGAGGCCACCGCTGGCTGGCAAGTCAACGACGCGCACCGGCTGCAGGCGACCTACAGCCATCTCAACGGCGAGTCCGACACCGACGACGACGGCAAGGTCGATACCGACCTGGACGGCGCTAACATTGCACCGGACCGCTACGGCATGAGCTGGCAGGCCAACTGGAGTGACCATCTGAACACCCGCGTGCAGGCCAATCATTACGCCAGCCGCAGTTTCGACACTCCCGGCCTCGACTTCGACGGCTACAGCCTGGTGGACGCCTCCATCGGTTACCGCCTTCCGGTCGGCGAGGCCACCCTGGGCGTGGAAAATCTGTTCAACGACGATTACATGACCTACTACGCCCAGGCTGCGAGCACCCGTGACGACCAGTTCTTCGCCGGTCGCGGACGCACCTTCACCCTGGGCTACCAGGTCAGTTTCTGACGTCTGGGCGCTCGACGCAGGACGGCCTCGCGAGAGGCCGCTCTAGCTTCAAAGCGGCAATTGCCCCAGCATCCAGCGCAACAGGAAGAACAGCATCAGGCCGCCGAGGATAGTCGCCAGCAGGTGGCGAGTCAGGGCCGCAATCAGGATCGCCCCTAGGCCGGCAAGTAGATAGGCATTGTCCAGTGCCAGATCGATGTGTTCGCCGTCAGGCATCAGCATCCCCGGCACCACGATGGCGGTCAGCACGGCTGTCGGTACATAGTGCAGCCCCTGGCGTACCACCGGAGGGAATCGCAGGTTGGGCCAAGCGAACAGGCTGTAGCGAATGGCGAAAGTAATGGCCGCCATTCCCAGAATCAGACTCCAGATTTCCATCAGACTCCGTCTCCCAGCAAATCGAAGCGATAGCGCCGCTCCAGCACGACTCCTACGGCGATGCCGCTCAGCGCGGCCACCATCAGGCCAAGCTTGTAAGGCAACCCATGGCACAGGAGCGCGACGACTCCGGCCACCAGGGCTGCCGCCAGGTGCGGACGATTGCGCAGCATGGGCACGACGATGCCGATGAAGGTGGCCAGCATGGCGAAATCCAGGCCCCAGGCCGCCAGGTTCGGTACCGCCTGGCCGAAGATCACGCCAACCAGCGTACACAGCTGCCAGTTGAGGTACATCGCCAGGGCACCGCCGAGGAAATACCAGTGTTTGTGCGGCGAGGCATCGGTCTCGGCATAACGGTGCTGGACCACCGCAAAAGCCTCATCCGTCAGCCAGAATGCCAGCGGCATGCGCCAGCGTGTCGGCAGGTGCCGGACGAAGGGCTGCAGCACTGCGCTGTAGAGGGCATGGCGCAGGTTGACCACGAAGGTGGTGAGCAATACCACCACCGCCCCTGCCCCACTGGCCAGCAGCGTGATAGCAATGAACTGCGATGAACCGGCGAACACCAGCAGCGACATGCCCAGGGTCTGCCAAGCGGACAGGCCAGCGCCGGCGGAAAGGGTGCCGAAGATGATGCCGAAGGGAATGGCGCCGACGATCATCGGTACGATGTCGCGGGCACCGCGGACGAACTCTGTGAAGCGGGACATGGGGCCTCCTTGTCCCGCAAGCCTAGTGACCAGCAGTCAGAGTGTCTTGAACGATCTTGCGCAGGCGTTGCGGTATTCGCCTGGCCCCACACCGTAGGCCTGCTTGAACTGGCGGGTCAGGTGGCTCTGGTCGGAAAAGCCGAGCTGCGCCGCTGTATTAGCCGGCGTGCAGCCGGCCTTCAGAAGCGCACGGGCCTGGTCCAGGCGCTGCTGCTTGAGCCAGGCATGCGGCGGCATGCCTGTGGCCCGGCGGAAGGTCCGGGCGAAATGGAACGGGGAGAGATTGACGGCCGCCGCCAACTCTTCCAGCGACGGTGGCTCAGCCAGGCGCTCGCGGAGCAGGTCTTTGGCCAGCAGTATGGCCCGCGATTCGCGGCCGGGCTCACCAGGTTTCGGCAATTGGGCATGGCGCCGGAACAACGCCAGCAGGGCCTCGCGCCAAGCAGTCTGCTGCTGCAAGGCACTGGCCTCACCCTCCACGAGGCGATGCAGCGCCAAGAAGGTCTGCACCAGATCGGCATCCCGATACACGCTGCTGCTGAACGTCGGCATCCCGCCTTGAGGCAGCTCCAGTTCATCCATCAGTCCGCGGATCTGGCTGGTCTCTGGATAGAACACCCGGTAGCGCCAACCGTCATCGTGTCCTTTGGAACCGGTATGAACCTCATCCGGATTGATCACCGCGAGGCTACCAGCCGGAGCCAGATGATCGACGCCTCGGTGGCGAAAACGCTCGGCCCCAGCCTCAACCACAGCTATCGCATAGCCGTCATGCACATGCGGTGCGAAGCGATGGTCGATATAGCGCGCGGACAGAAGCTCCAGGCCACCCAAGTGCCCGGCTTGCCAGAAATGCGCACTCTCACGGGGGTCTTCCATGGCCTCAGGCGCTGAACCGCGCTTCCAGGTTCTGCTTCACCTCCGGCCAATCGCGGTCGGTGATGCTGAACAGCACACTGTCGTCCAGACGACCATCGGCGAGGCGCCGGTGATTGCGCAACACGCCTTCGCGCTGCGCCCCGAGCTTCTCTATTGCACGCTGCGAGCGCAGGTTGCTGGCGGCAGTTTTCAGCTGCACCCGCACCAGTTGCCACTCTTCGAAAGCATGGCGCAGCATCAGGTACTTGATCGACGCATTCAGACCGCTGCCATGCTCGCTACCGGCCAGCCAGGTCCAGCCGATCTCGGCCGCCGGAAGGACCGGCATGAAATCGGCGAAACGAGTAGTGCCTACCAGGTTGTCCCCCAGGCGGATGGAGAACACCACGGCCTGCTCCTCGCGCTGGGCGGCCAACCCTTGGCGATACCAGTCCGGCCGCAGCGGGCCGTTCATGAAGATCAGGGCATCCCGGTTGGCATCAGCCAAAGCCACCAGGGGGGGAATATCGGCGTCGACCATCGGCTCGAGGCGCAAGGCGCCGCGCTGCAGGATGACCGGTTGTGGCTTGAACATCTGCGCCCTCCTCAGGCGAAAAACCCTGCCCGATAAGAACATCGCGATTCGCGGAAGTGCCGGGCAAGCGGCCGCCATGGACGAACAAAACGCCGCAGCCGCTGCTGGCACGCTAACAGCCCGGATCAAGCGGCTCAAGCCCGCCTGCGACCTTGGTAGCAGCCGCCTGACGAATTGCCGACTTTGGTGCGAAACTGCAACTAACTGATTTCTGGCGGGCACCCGCCGATGGATTTCCCGGAGTCTGCATGTCGCTGTCCAGCGGGTTGATCGCCACAGTCGCTTTCCTCTACATGGCCATCCTCTTCGCCATCGCATTCTATGGTGACCGCCGCAGCGCGCCGCTCTCGCCTCGCGTCCGCGCCTGGGTCTACAGCCTCTCCCTGGCCGTGTATTGCACCAGCTGGACCTTCTTCGGCGCAGTCGGCCAGGCCGCCGGCCAGGTGTGGGCCTTCCTGCCGATCTACCTCGGCCCCATCCTGCTGCTGGTCTTCGCACCCTGGGTGGTGCAGAAGATGGTGCTGATCAGCAAACAGGAGAACATCACCTCCATCGCTGACTTCATTGCCGCGCGTTACGGCAAGTCGCAATCCCTGGCCGTAGTGGTGGCGCTGATCTGCCTGGTCAGCGTGCTTCCCTATATTGCCCTGCAACTCAAAGGCATTGTCCTCGGCGTGAACCTGCTGATCGGATCCGGCGCCGAGTCCACCGGCACCCGCGCCCAGGACACTGCGCTGATCGTGTCACTGGTGCTGGCGCTGTTCACCATCCTCTTCGGTACTCGCAACCTCGATGCCACAGAGCACCACCGCGGCATGGTGCTGGCCATCGCCTTCGAATCGCTGGTCAAGCTGCTGGCCTTCCTTGCCGTAGGTGCCTTCGTCACCTTCGGCCTCTATGACGGCTTCGGCGACCTGTTCGAGCGCGCCCGCAGTGCTCCGCAACTTCAGGATTACTGGGCGCAATCGCTGGATTGGTCGTCCGTGCTGGTGCAGACCGGGGTGGCGATGATTGCCATCATCTGCCTGCCCCGCCAGTTCCATGTGACGGTGGTGGAGAACATCGAACCCAAAGACCTTCGCCAGGCACGCTGGGTGTTTCCCATCTATCTGGCGCTGGCCGCCCTGTTCGTCGTACCAATCGCCCTGGCCGGACGAATGATGCTGCCCGACGGCGTGATGCCGGACTCCTTCGTCATCAGCCTGCCCCTGGCCGAAGCCCACCCGGCCCTGGCCTTGCTGGCCTTTATCGGTGGCGCATCGGCTGCCACCGGCATGGTCATCGTCGAAGCCGTGGCGCTGTCGACCATGGTCTCCAACGACATGCTCCTGCCCTGGCTGCTACGCCGGCAGAGCGCCGAACGGCCCTTCGAGGTCTTCCGCCACTGGATGCTCTCGGTGCGCCGGGTCAGCATCGTCATCATCATCCTGCTGGGTTACGTCAGTTACCGCTTGCTCGGCTCCACCGCGAGCCTGGCGACCATTGGCCAGATCGCCTTCGCCGCCATCGCCCAACTCGGCCCGGCGATGATCGGTGCGCTGTTCTGGAAACAGGCCAACCGCCGTGGCGTATTCGCCGGCCTGGCGGCAGGCGCGGCCCTCTGGGCCTACACCCTGGTACTGCCGGTGGTGGCGCGCGGCCTGGGCTGGCCGCTGGACAATTTCCCAGGCCTGTCCTGGCTGTCCAGCAACCCGTTGGGCCTGCCAATCGAGCCGCAGACCCAGGGCGTGGTGCTGTCGCTTGCGGGTAACTGGCTGCTGTTCGCCTGGGTCTCGGTGTTCTCCCGCACCCGAGTGTCTGAGCACTGGCAGGCCAGCCGCTTCGTCGGCCAGCAGGTGTCAGCACGCACCAGCTCCCGCTCTCTGCTCGCCGTACAGATCAACGACCTGTTGATGCTGGCCGCACGTTTCGTCGGTGAAGAGCGAGCGCGCCAGAGCTTCGAGCGCTTCGCCCAGCGCCTGGGCATCAGCTTCAACCCGACGCAGAACGCCAACCAGGACTGGATCACCCACACCGAACGCCTGCTTGCGGGCGTGCTCGGCGCCTCATCGGCACGCGCTGTGGTGAAAGCAGCCATCGAAGGCCGCGAGATGCAGGTGGAAGACGTGGTGCGCATTGCGGACGAAGCCTCCGAGGTGCTGCAGTTCAACCGCGCCCTCCTGCAAGGCGCCATCGAGAACATCACCCAGGGCATTAGCGTGGTCGACCAGTCCCTGCGCCTGGTGGCCTGGAATCGTCGTTACCTGGAGTTGTTCGAGTACCCCGAAGGGCTGATCAGCGTCGGCCGGCCCATCGCCGACATCATCCGTTTCAACGCCGAACGCGGCCTGTGCGGCCCCGGAGAAGTGGAAACCCATGTGGCCCGACGCCTGTACTGGATGCGCCAGGGCAGGCCTCACACCTCCGAGCGGCTGTTCCCCAACGGTCGTGTCATCGAACTGATCGGCAACCCCATGCCTGGCGGCGGCTTCGTCATGAGTTTCACCGACATCACTGCCTATCGTGAGGCCGAGCAGGCGCTCAAGGACGCCAATGAGGGGCTGGAGCAGCGGGTCGCCGAGCGCACCCATGAGCTTTCCAAACTCAACCAGGCACTCATCGAGGCCAAAGGTACGGCCGAAGCCGCCAACCAATCCAAGACACGCTTCCTAGCCGCCGTCAGCCACGACCTGATGCAGCCGCTGAACGCCGCCCGGTTGTTCTCCGCAGCCCTCGGACATCAGCAGGAAGCCTTGCCAACCGAAGCCCGGGAACTGGTCAGCCACCTGGACAGCTCGCTGCGTTCGGCCGAAGACCTGATCACCGACCTACTGGATATTTCTCGCCTGGAAAGCGGCAGGATCACCCCTGATCGCATCGCCTTCCCACTCGCCTCGTTGTTCGACACCCTGGGCGCCGAATTCAAAGTGCTGGCCCAGGAACAAGGCGTCGATTTCCACCTACGCGGCAGCAAGCTGCGGATCGAGAGCGACATGAAACTGCTGCGCCGAGTGTTGCAGAACTTCCTCACCAACGCTTTTCGTTACGCCAAGGGTCACGTACTGCTGGGCGTGCGCCGCGAGGGCGGGCAACTGCGCCTGGAAGTCTGGGACCGCGGTCCAGGCATTCCGGAAGACAAGCGCAAAGTGATATTCGAAGAGTTCAAGCGGCTGGACAGCCACCAGACGCGTGCGGAAAAAGGCCTGGGCCTCGGCCTGGCAATTGCCGACGGTCTCTGCCGGGTGCTCGGACACAAGCTCGAGGTGCGTTCCTGGCCGGGTAAAGGCAGCGTTTTCAGTGTCACCGTTCCACTGGCGCGCATCCAGCAACCGTCGCCGGTTGTGCAGAAGGCACTGGAAGGGAATGGCCAGACCCTCAACGGTACACAGGTGCTGTGCATCGACAACGAAGACAGCATCCTCACCGGAATGCACAGCCTGCTGTCACGCTGGGGTTGTCAGGTATGGACCGCGCGAAATCGACTTGAATGCGAGCACCTGCTGGCCGAATCCGTACACCCGCAACTGGCGCTGGTGGACTATCACCTCGACGAAGGCGAGACCGGCACTGAACTCATGGCCTGGCTGCGCACCCGCCTCGGCGAGCCCTTGCCCGGCGTAGTGATCAGTGCGGACGGCCGCGCCGAATTGGTGGCCGAAGTCCACGCCGCCGGCCTGGACTACCTGGCCAAACCAGTCAAGCCTGCGGCTCTGCGTGCCCTGATAAGCCGCCACGTCAAACTGCAATGAGCCAGTAGCCGGGTGGATGCCGCTTTTCACATTCGCCCGCGAGCGCTCGGTTAATCCACGATAGTCGGTCGATGATGCGTGCCCCTACGGACTGGTGCCCCACACAGCAGCCTGTTGCTGACCGCCCTGATGGATCCGTGTCGTCCACCGCCATTGCCATCACCCTTCCCAGCTACAGGAACACAAGGCACTACGCCCATTACTGGCGGCAGGCTACTGGCCACGTCGGCCACTGGATGCGCGATCGTTTCAAGGAGAAAAGCTCGTACGCGCTGGCAAGGGTCTTCAGCCAATTGATCAGTTCCTGGTACATCGGCTTTTTCCACACGCCGCTGCTGCCGGAACTGCTCTGGCGCTTGGGAAGGTCAATTGGAACTGATGCGCAGCCCTTTCGCGAATGAAATGGCTCTGTCTGCGTTGAGTGTTGCAAGTGGCGGCATTCCTTGTAGGAGCGGGGGGGGACGCCGAGTTCTTGCTCGCGAACCGGCCCCTTTCGCGAGCAAGCTCGCTCCTACAACGCTCTCAGCGCGGCCATTGATTGCTAGTAACAGCTAACGCAGACAGAGGCAATGAATCCGCCCCTACAGCCTCAGAGCTGCTCATCCAGCAACGGCAAGCCCCCCGCACGTTCAAGCAGATCACTGGGCAGGCTCTTGCTGGCACGGGCGCCTAGCAACTTGAGGTTCTCCACTCGGCTGATCAGGTTGCCGCGCCCGTCCACCAACTTGTTACGGGCCGAGGCGTAGGCCTTGTCCAACTGCTGCAAGCGGCTGCCCATCTCGTCCAGATCCTGCACGAAGGAGACGAATTTGTCATAGAGGGCCCCAGCGCGCTCGGCGATTTCGCGGGCGTTCTGGCTCTGCCGCTCCTGCCTCCAGAGGCTGTCGATAACCCGCAGGGTGGCGAGCAAGGTAGTCGGACTGACGATCACGATGTGCTGCTCGAAAGCTTCCTGGAACAAGCCGGGGTCAGCCTGCAGCGCGGCGGCGAAGGCGGCTTCGATCGGCACGAAGAGCAGCACGAAGTCCAGGCTGTGCAGGCCCTCCAGGCGTTGGTAATCCTTCACCGAGAGGCCCTTGAGGTGGCTGCGCAGCGACAGCACATGCTGCTTCAACGCGACACTGCGGCTGGCCTCGTCTTCGGCGGCCACCAGCGCCTGATAGGCGGTGAGGCTGACCTTGGCGTCCACCACCACCTGTTTGTCTCCCGGCAGCTGCACCAGCACGTCGGGCTGGAAGCGCTCGCCCTCGGCACTCTTCAGGCTGACCTGGGTCTGGTACTCACGACCCTTCTCCAAACCGGCATGCTCCAGCACCCGCTCCAGCACCAACTCGCCCCAGTTGCCCTGGGTTTTCTGGCCTTTCAAGGCGCGCGTCAGGTTGGTCGCCTCATCGCCCAGGCGTTGGTTGAGCTGCTGCAGGCGCTCCAGCTCCTTACCCAGGGAAAAACGCTCACGGGCTTCCTGTTGATAGCTTTCCTCGACGCGCTTCTCGAACGCCTGGATGCGCTCCTTGAGCGGGTCGAGCAATTGGCCCAGACGTTGCTGGCTGGTTTCGGCAAAACGCTGCTCACGTTCATCGAAGATCTTCCCTGCTAACTCAGCGAATTGTGCTCGCAGATCATCACGAGCCGCTTGCAGGTCTCCCAGGCGCTGCTCGTGGGCCTCACGCTGCTCACGCAACTCGGCCTCCAGACCCGCGCGCTCAGCGGCCATGTGACGCAGTTCGGCCTCCTTGCGTTCGCGCTCCTGGTTCCAGGCCAACAGTGCCTCTCGGGCGCTCTGGCGCTCGACACCCAGCAGCTCCGCCTCACGGCGCAGGGCTGCCAATTCGGCTTGCTGGGCAGCATTGAGCTGACTGAGTTCGCGGTTCTCGTCCCGGCTGTCATCCAACTGAACAGCCAGGCCATCCTGGGCCATCTGCGCGGTTGCCAGGCGCTCCTCGAGCAGGACCAGGTTGGCCTGCATGGCCGACAAACGACGCTGCTGGTGCCAAACCAGGCCCAGCAAAGGCACGGCGGCGGCCAGCAGGCCAATCAGCAGGTTGGGAATATCAATGGGCATGGAAGGCTCCGCACAGGAATGCCGGGCAGTATACCCAGGCTCATGCGGCGCTATCAGGGCTTAAGCGGAAGACGGCTAAGCAGGCGCTTGGCTTCGTGGGAGCCTTGCGACGCCGCCTGCTCCAGCCAGTAGCGGGCCTGCTGTGGCTCGTTGATACGCGGCTGGCTACACAGGCGCCCCAGCTCCAGCTGGGCACGGCGATCACCAGCACGAGCAGCCTGACGAAGCATCTCCAGGCCGATACGACGATCACGATTGTTGCCGCAATCGCGGCAGAGCATCTGCCCTAGGCGACTCTGGGCCTCGACCACGCCTTCGCGGGCAGGCTGCTTGAGCAGGTTGCCGGCGAACCGCTTCACGCTGGACGCTTGGCCAAGACGTGGGCTATCCAGTAGCCAGAAGGCCACGCGCAATGGCAGGGTCTGCTCTGCAGGAATGGAGGAAGCAGGTATGCGGTACTTCATTAATCGGACGGGGGTGACCGGAAAGGCGCGCAACTCTACTCCTTTTTTCCCATAGGTAAAGTCTTGCAATTGTCGCAGGCAGCGTTCTAGAGCAACTGCTCTGCACAATCCACAGAACCTGTGGATAACTCTGTGCAGAAGTTGCTAGCAAGATCATCTATGGCTTGTGCTTTGGGGCCTGCGCTCAAACTGGTGATTTTTTCGCCAACAAAAAAAGTCCTTGTTTTTCATTTATTTAATAAATCAGCACTGAGAATCAAACGCTTACGAAGCAAATCGGGAGCGGATCGAGAAGCTACTTCGCAACTGTGCACAACTGCCGGCTGTCAATAGCCGCCGCGCCCTTTTGAGGGGCATTTCCTGTTGAAAACCTGCTCCAGGCCAGGCAGTACGGGCGTGCCAGCTGTCGACAGGTGGTGCAAAAAAATGCCTTATCAAGCCCGGTTCGTTCGCTCTACTCAAGCGATTGCTCCAACACCGTGCACAAGCCACAGTCGAAAGCTCGTTCGGTCCGGTGATTGAGTTACCCACATCATCTGGCCTTAGAATATCGAGCCTCCTCCCATCGACTGCGTGCCATGGACAAAGCCCGGATACATCGCCTGATCGTCGACAAGCTCGGCGCCGACCTGCTCCTGTTGCAGCGCGCAGCACAAACCGCCTATGAGGCGGCGACCCATGAAGAAAACGTTGCCGAGAACAAGTACGACACCTTGGGTCTGGAAGCCTCGTACCTGGCCACTGGCCAGGCCCGTCGTGCCGCCGAGATCAAGCAGGCTCTGGGCCTGTTCGAGCATCTCAACCTGCGCGCCTACGATGCCAGCCGCGGCATCCAGCTCAGCGCGCTGGTGGTGCTGGCCGCCGAAGATGGTTCCGAACAGACGCTGTTCCTGGGCCCCGAGGCCGCCGGCCTGAAGGTTGTCGAACAGGGCCGCGAAATCACCGTGATCAGCCCGCGCTCGCCTCTCGGACAGGGGCTTCTGGGGAAGGCCGAAGGCGCCGAGGTCGTGATTGCCATCGGCAATAGTCGCCAGGTGTTCGAAGTGGTCGAGGTACACTGAAGGCGTTGCGCATTACGCCGGGAGGCTCCATGCCCATCCAACGTCGCCGCGTCCTGCGGATCAGCTTCAACCCCTGGCTGCTGACCATGAGCATCGCACTGGGCATCTGGCTCGGGTTCGTCGCGGTGGCCCTGACCGGCTATGCCGGCTACAAGCTTTACATGGCCGATGCTCCAGCCCCAGTCAGCCAGGTTGCTCCTCCTCCTCCGCAACCGGCGCAACCCTCGCCTGACGAGAAGCGTCTGCAGCAGTACGAAGACAATTACAACGCGGCCCAACGTGAAGAAAACGCGCGCTTGCAAAAGCTGGAAGAGGCTCGGCGCCTGGGTGATGCAAAGTGCCAGTTCTGGACCGAGCAGTACCGCAATGCGCCTACTGACAAGGCACGGCGGAACATGGAACAGTACTGCAACTGAACTGCCGAACCGACCAAAGGCAGCCTGCTTCAGGATTCCTTCATATTGCTCGGACTAAACTCAAGGCGTGTGCCCAGTTGGTGGCGCTAGAGGCGGTTCGCAATGAGTCCCGAAATTTTCATAGCCTTGATGGTCATGGGCTGGCTACTGGCAGCGGTCGCGCTGCTGTGGGCCATGCTTCGGATCTCCCACCATCACCACCATCACCACCACAGCCCACCTTCACCACCCCGCTCTACGCGGTCGTTTCGACGGAGCAAGGCACGGCAATCGCCGGTGATACCCCACTGATACCCACAGCTGATCCGCTAACTTGGCAGGGCTGCCTTGCGGTCCTGCTCTGCTTATTATTGTGGGGGCGAATTCATTCGCATCCACAACGAATACTCCACTCTTGACTACCTGTTCATACCACGTTCAGCGGAAATCACGACTCCTGATATCCAGCCCGCTCAGGAGCGGCGTGAGATCCTGCAACCGTCGCGCGATCAGGTGACACACGCCGTCCACTGACTCCAGGCGGCCCTCCACCTGCAGCAATTGCGAGTCCACCAGCACGCGTCGCTGTCGCTCGGCCAGATCGTGCCAGACCACCACATTGACCATGCCGTGCTCATCTTCCAGGGTCACGAAGATCACCCCGCTGGCTGTTTGTGGGCGCTGACGACCAACCACCAACCCGGCAACGCTGACATTGCGCCCATGCGGGGTACCGACCAGATCCCGTGAACTGCGGCAGCGCCGACTCCGTAACTGGCTACGCAGCAAGGCCAGCGGGTGAGGGCCAAGGGTGGTGCCGACTGTGGCGTAGTCGGCGTATAGGTCTTCGCCCACCGTCGGCAAAGGCAGGGCCACCTGTGCCTCCACCTGCGTGGGCAGGTCGGCGAACAACGGGGCCTGAACCTCGACTCCCGCTACCGCCCAGCGTGCCTTGTGCCGGTGCCCCGCCAAGCCACGCAGGGCACTGGCATCGGCCAGCAGCTCGCGGGCACGGGCATCCAGCCGAGCACGCCGGCAGAGGTCGGTGACGTTGTCGAAGGGGCGGACCTGCCGGGCGCTCTCGATGCGCCGAGCGTCCTCCTTGCGAAATCCTCGCACCATTCGCAGCCCCAATCGGATGGCAGGTTGCTCGGCTTTGCCAGGTTCCAGCGAGCAGTCCCAATCGCTGGAACGCACGTCCACCGGACGCACCTCGATGCGGTGGCGGCGGGCGTCCTGCAGCACCTGATCGGGGCTGTAGAAACCCATGGGCCAGCTATTGATCAGTGCGCAGGCATAGGCGGCCGGCTCATGGCATTTCAGCCAGCAACTGGCGTAGGTCAGCAGGGCAAAGCTGGCCGCGTGGGATTCGGGGAATCCATAGCTGCCGAACCCCTTGATCTGCTCGAAAATACGCGCCGCAAACTCCGCGCTGTAGCCGCGTTCCAGCATGCCGTGTGTGAGGCGTTCCTGATGCGGCTCCAGGCCGCCATGGCGCTTCCAGGCGGCCATCGAGCGGCGCAGCTGGTCGGCTTCTCCGGGGCTGTAGCCGGCAGCCACGATCGCCAGTTGCATGACCTGCTCCTGGAACAGCGGCACCCCCAGGGTGCGCTCGAAAACCTCGCGCAGTTCGTCGCTGGGATAAGTCACCGGCTCCTCGCCCTTTCGCCTGCGCAGGTACGGATGGACCATGTCGCCCTGGATCGGTCCGGGTCGGACGATGGCGACTTCGATCACCAGGTCGTAGAAGGTTTTCGGCTTGAGGCGTGGCAGCATGGCCATCTGCGCGCGCGACTCGATCTGGAACACGCCGACCGTATCGGCGCGGCCAATCATCTCGTAGGTGGCCTCGTCCTCGGCCGGGATGGTCGCCAGCGTCAGATCGAGCCCGCGATGGCGGCGCAGCAGGTCAAAAGTGCGTCGCAGGGCACTGAGCATGCCAAGGGCGAGGATATCCACCTTGAGCAGGCCTACCAGATCGAGGTCATCCTTGTCCCACTGGATGATGGTGCGTTCGGCCATCGCGGCGTTCTCCACCGGCACCAGGGTATGCAGCGGTTGCTCGGAGATGACGAACCCGCCGGGGTGCTGCGACAAATGACGAGGAAAGCCGATCAGCTCGCTGGTCAGCGCCAATACCCGCCGCAACACTGGGCTTTCCGGGTCGAAGCCGCACTCACGCAGCTGTTCGGGCGGCGGCGCGTGGTCTGACCAACGGCCAAAACAATCGGCCAGGGCATTGACCTGGTCGGGTGGCAGCCCCAGGGCCTTGGCCACGTCGCGTACTGCGCCCGCACCGTGATAGGTGCTGACCACCGCCGTCAGTGCTGCGCGCCCCCTGCCGTAGCGCTGGAAGACGTACTGCAGCACCTCTTCCCGACGCTCGTGTTCGAAGTCGATGTCGATATCCGGCGGCTCGTTGCGCTCGCGGGAGAGGAAGCGTTCAAACAGCATTTTCATCCGCGACGGGTCGATCTCGGTGATGCCCAGCACAAAGCACACCGTGGAGTTGGCCGCCGAGCCGCGTCCTTGGCAGAGAATGCCGCGATCACGCGCGAAACGGACGATATCGTGCACCGTCAGGAAGTAGCTCTCGTAACCCATCTCGGCGATAAGCTGCAGCTCCTGCTCCACCTGTTTCCGTGCCGACAGCGGAGCACCATCAGGCCAACGCTCCTCCATCCCCGCCTCGGTCAGTACGCTTAGCCAACTGGTGGGGCTGTGCCTTGCGGGCACCAGCTCATGCGGATACTGGTAGCGCAACTGGCCGAGGTCGAAGGTGCAGCGCCGGGCGATGCGCAACGTCTCGGCCAGCAGTTCCGTCGGGTAGAGAGCGGCCAGCAGGTCACGTCGACGCAGGTGGCGCTCGCCATTGGGAAACAGGCGTAGCCCGGCCTCGGCCACCGTGCAGTGGTGGCGGATGGCGGTCATGCAGTCCTGCAAGGCACGACGGCCCCGTGCATGCATGTGCACATCGCCCGCCGCTACGGGCGTTATTCCCAGGCTCTCGGCCAGCTCCAGCAAACGGGCCAGGCGCTGACTGTCGTCCGGCCCATGGTGCAACTCCACCGCCAACCACAGGCGCTCGGGAAACTGGTCGAGCAGCCAGCGTCCTTCGGCTCCATCGTCGTCCGGTCTGGGCAGCCAAAGTGCTAGCAGCCCCTCCAACGGCACGTTCAGATCCTCGCGCAGCAGGCGGTACTCGCCCTTTTTCGCTCGACGCCGAGCCTGAGTGATCAACTGGCAAAGGTGCTGATAGCCTGTGAGGCTTTCCACCAGCAGCACGACCTTCGGACCATTCTCGATGCACATCTCACTGCCGATGATCAACGGCAGGCCCGCGTCCTTAGCGGCCTGCCAGGCACGCACGATGCCGGACAAGGTGCACTCGTCAGTAATCGCCAAGGCTTGATAGCCATGCTGCGCAGCCCGTTCGAACAATTCCCGGGCGCTGGAAGCTCCGCGTTGGAAGCTGAAATTGGACAGGCAATGCAGCTCCGCATAATCGAGGCTCATGCGAACCATCCATGCAGCCACAGCGGGCCACTGCCATCTACCGACCGGTACACCCAGGCACGCTGGCCATTACGGGTCTCGACCAGATAGTAATCACGGCGCACGTCGCCGCCGTCCCACCAGCCGGACTCGATGCGTTCGGGGCCGGCGAGGATGCGCGGCGTAGTTTCGCGCAGGGGGACCGGCTCGCGAAGCAACCAGCCAGGCCGCAGCGAGCCTGGCAATAACGGGGCTGATCGGCTGTCGCTCTCCATCCGCCAGGCGCATTCGGGGCGATGGTCGGCCTGCGCGCTCAGCCCATGCACCGCGTCATCGCCAAGGCGAGCACGCAGCCGCTCGCGTAACTGTTCCCAAGGTACGGACTGCTGTGGACGCTCGTCGAACAACTCACGCCGCTCCGGCATGAACGCCGGCAGGTCTCGCGCCACCAGGCGGAAGCCACGCACCGGCGCGGGCACCTGGATCTGCTCCAGCCGCCCCCGCGCCAGTTCGAACAGCATGGCCGCCTCGCGCTCTGCACTGAGCAGCCCGACCGACACCTGCGTATCCACACGATCGCGGTGCTCCAGATGCAGGGTGAAGCGCTGCACGCCGCTATCACGACCGGCAAGATAGGCCGCCAGATCGGAGGTCAGGCGCCGCAGCGGGAACAGCAGCGCCTGGTGCGACTCGACCTCGAAGTTCAGCTCGATGCGCACATCGAACTCATCCGGCGGCGTGTAGCAGCCCAGCGCCAACGGTCGGACGCCGAGCAGGGTATCCAGGTGCCGTAACACATCGGCCGGGAAGCGTTTGGCCAGGGTTTCGCGCGGCAGGGCCATGACCTGGCGCACGCTGCGCAACCCCATGCGACCGAAAGCCGTAGCCACCTCACGGGACCATCCTGCCCTGTCTACGGGCAACTGCCCGAGTATCAAATGCAGTTCGGCCTGGTCTGTCACCGCCAGGCCGTCATGGGCATTGGCCAACATCCGAGCCGCTGCCGGGTTAGGGGCTGCGACGATGCGATGGCGAAACCCGAGCTCCGCCAGCTCACTGCGCAAACGCGCCTCAAACTGCGGCCAAGGGCCGAACAGACCAAAGCTGGACTGCACCTCCAACAGCAGTGCACGTGGGTAGAACAAGCTCACCTGGGAGCTGAAGCGGTAGGCCCAGGCGGCAAGGAAGCGGTGCCAACGCTCGATATCCGCCGAGTCGTACTCGGCCATGGCGAAATCCCGCGTCATGGCATGGGCGGACGTCAGCGATTGGCCGGGACGCAGGCCCAGTGCTCGCGCTGCCGGATTGAGCGCCCGCAGCATGCGGCGCTGCGGCGTGCCCGTCACCAGTGCCAACGGCGCATCAGGCGTGGGGTGGCCACGCAGGACGCCATCCAGCGCCAGTTGCGGTAACAGAATGCAGGCCCAACGCATGTGAAGCTCACCCGCCCAAGGCAATGGGCGATGCAGGCGGCAGCCCACCCCGACACTTCAGCACCCGTATCTCCGCAGGCCGCGCGTCGAGAGCGATGCGCAAAGCGGCCGGCGAAGGGTTATGTGCAGCATCCAGGGGGCGGTAGGCAAACGCCAGGGTCTGGCCGGTTTCGGCAGCGACCTGCAGGCGACGCATGGCGCGATCATCCGCCTGCTGCGGCCAGCACAGCACCGCACCGCAACTGCCCGAGCGCAGGCACTGCTCGGCCGCCCACAGGGCATCACGGCCACTCGCCTCTATCAGCGCCAACCAACGCAAATCCACGCCAGCGGCCTGCCAGGCCAAGGGATAGGGAATGTAGGGTGGTGCCACCAGCACGACACGCTCGCCGCTGGCGGTCAGCCGCGCCAGGGTCGGCCACAGCAGGCAAAGCTCGCCCAATCCATCACACGGAGCCAGTATCTCGGTGAGTGCGGCCTCCGGCCAGCCACCGGTCGGCAGGGCCATATCCAGTGCAGCATGGCCCGTCGGCTGAGTGCTGGTCGGCAAAGCGCTCGGCTGGCCCCTCCAGACCCGCCGCTCGTTGAGCAGCGTATCCAAAGCAATCACGGCGCCCATCAGGTACGCCTCGCCAACGGCTTGCAGGAATAGAAAGACAGCAGCTCGAAGAGCGAGCTGCCGATGGGGCCAGGAACGATTACCGAGGCCATGAGGGGAATCCACGAATACTGTATTTATATACAGTAAATCGCAGAGACCTTTCCCGGTCAATCCGGGAAGACGGAAGGCAGGCGGTCAAGGACCCGCGGGAGCGCATCGCTCCCACAGGTCAGGTCGTCAGCCTATGGTTACTTGACGTAGTCGCTGCCCCAACGCTCGATATCGCGTACCGCCTGCTTACGCAGAGTCGGGCCTTGCGCCTGCTGCGCGGCAGCGATTTCGTCATCGATGATCTTGGTCGACAACGAGAGCCAACTGGTAGCAAACGCCATAGCATCGCCATTGACCTCCAGAGCATTCAGATCGAGATTGCCGATACCATCGCAGGCTTGGTGATAGCAGGGGTCGAAGGGCTGACCCGCAGCACCACCATAGCGTTGCGCCTGCTCCTCGCTCTTGATGTCTTCGGCACCGGTGAACAGGCCGCCGAAGGCAATGCCATCGTCGAAGAACTGCGCATAGTCGGAGCGAAAGTCGATCTCGGTGCCCTCATAGGCCTCCCCACGCAACTTGAAGTACGCCTCGAACAGCCGCTCGATCGCCGCCGAACCGGGCGGGCCCTGCAGGCCGAAGGACGAGCCATCGCCGTCATAGATGAAGTTGGCGAAGTTCGGCGAGCCGATCATGTCGAAGTTCAGGTAGGCCTTGATGTGCTGCTTCTCCTCGTCACTGAGACTGTTGACGTAGAAGGTCGAGCCGACAAGCCCCGACTCCTCTGCCCCCCACCAGGCAAAACGTACCTTGTTGTTCGGATGCGCCTTGCCCAAGAGTACGGCCATTTCCAGCAATGCTGCACTGCCCGAACCATTGTCATTGATGCCGGGGCCCTCGAACACCGAGTCCAGGTGCGCGCCCGCCATGACCACATTGTCCGGACTGCCGCGTCGGGTTTCGGCGACGAGGTTGAAGGTCTCGGTCTTCTTGCGCAGCACGTCCGACACCATGCGCAACCGCAGCCCGGGGGTCTGAGACCAGGTCACGCCGTTATCGTAGGTTGCGAAAAACACCGGTATGCCACCTTCATAGCCATCACCCAGGGTGACGTTTTCCAGCCCCTTGCGATCCTCGGTATTGCCCTGATTGAAGATGATGACCCCGGCAGCACCTGCGGCTGCAGCATTCTCCGCCTTGATCTCAAAGGTACAGCTGCCACGCTGGACCAAGGCGATGGAGCCACTGAGGAAACCAGCGAAATCTTCAGGCTCGCAAGCGCTGCTGGAGGTATTGCCAGCCCCCAGGGACAGATCCACCGCCACCACCGACGCACTGACATCACCCGCCTCGGTCTGCGACAGGTAGTTGAAGTCCTCTTCCCACACATAGTTGGCTGGCATGGGTGCCAGTGCCGTCAGCGTTCCCGGCCCCTTGGGGAAGAACGCGGTGAAAGGAAATGGCTGCACCTGCACCTGATAGCCGGCTTGCTCCAGGGTTGTCTTCACATAGTCGACGGACGCCTGGTAGCCCGGCAGGCCGGCGGCACGGTTACCGTCGTTGAGAGTGGCAATGTCCTGCAAGGCTTGTAGGCGCGTCATCACATTGGTCGCTTCCAGGCAGCGCGGAAGACCTAGCGGTGTGCCCACCAGCACGGACGACTTGCATATGCCGGGGTTGGGTTTTCCTGGGCTCCAGTACTCCTTGAAGGCTTCACCTTCCAGCTCTGGTGCGGCAAGGGACGACGTGGAAACGGCAAGAACGAAAGAACCAACAACACATCTGACGCTGTTCTTCTGAGTCATGACTTCAATCCTTTTGAAGTGGTTGTGGCAGGCCTGCAATGGCATTGCGCCATCGTCCTGTACGGCTTCCTCGGGATGTGGCCTAGGAAACTAGACTGGCCGCAGTCTGTTCAGTTCGCGTCGGGTTGATGAAAAAACGTGCTGTTAGTCGCCCTTTTGATGAAAAGCTGGAACGCCGCAAAGTATCGGCAATTCACCCGGGATATGCCTTGCCAACCTATGCTGTTAGTTCACCCTTTCAACTGGATTCAGCCATGTGCGGTCGCTTTGCCCAGAACCGCAAGCCGCATCGCTACGCAGAAGCTCTCGGCCTGCAGCCGGAACAGCTGCGCATGAGCGAACTGGACGAACCGATCGGCCGCTACAACGTGGCGCCACACACACCAGTCCATCTGCTGCACCTGGATGACGATGGCCTGCGCGACGACTTGGTGACTTGGGGCTGGGCGCCCATCTGGGCCACAGGCAAGCACCCGACACCGTTCAATGCCCGGATCGAGACCGTAGCCACGAGCAACTTCTTCCGCAGCATCTGGAAAACCGGTCGCGCACTGATCGGTGCCGACGGCTGGTACGAGTGGAGAGCCAGCCTGACCGATCCCACACTCAAGCAGCCCTACTTCATTCGCCTGAAGAATCACCAGCCGCTCTTCTTTGCCGCCATTGGCCAGTTTCCCCGCGAGGGCCAGGAGCCCCTGGAGGGTGATGGCTTCGTGATCCTCAGCAGCGCCGCCGATGACGGGTTGACAACCATTCACGAGCGCAAACCCATCGTCCTGTCCCCTGGCCTCGCACGAGCCTGGCTCGACCCCGGCGTCACTTCCGAAGAAGCCGAAGACATTGCTCGCTTCAATGCTTCAACTGCGGAAGCGTTCGAGTGGTACCCGGTCAGCCGGGCCGTAGGCAATACCCACAACGACCACCCCGGCCTGATCAAGCCGATCAATGATCCGTTGGTGTGAAGGGTTATTTGCGGTCGATAAAAAGCCCCCGACTCCTTGCGGAATCGGGGGCTCTTTGAATGGCGGGAAGATAGGGATTTGAACTCTAAAAATGACTGGCTCAGTCTGTCGCAAAGCTTGTCATTGCTGGGGGGGCTGGCGATTCGAGGTGTCGATTTGGGCCTTTGACTGTCTATGATTTCGACACCTCTTCGACACCTACCCAGCAGTGAAGGCGCCCGATACAAGCGCTAATGATCTTGAGTAGTGCTCAGACGCTCAATAAGATGCCAACGAGCCAGCTTACTGCCCCCCATCTGCATCAGGACTACCGTTGAGCATCACAACAATCTCGATCCCCCGCCTGAATGATGAATTGTGGGATTACATGCAGCTCGCAAGAATTTGGCAGGCTACAGTGTCCGCACCTCCAAGGAGCGAAGTGCATTTTGAGTTCCTAGGTTGTGATTTTTTAAGGCCCAATGCAGTGGTGATCTTGGGAGGTCTGATCCGGCTCCTACAAGGAGCCGGGAGGATCGTACGGGTCCACGCCAACACCATGCGTGACAGCGTCCAGGCCAATCTGATGCAGAACGGCTTTCTTCATGCAATGGGAGCGTCCTGCAATCCTTGGCGTGGTAATGCGATCCCATATCAAGAGTTCACGGTCGCAGACGAAGAAAGGATCGTAAGCAGTCTGCGTAACGACTGGCTCGGCCGCGGATGGATTTCAGTCAGCGACCGGTTGGCTTACGCGATCATGGGACAGGTCTGGGAGCTCTTTATAAACGCCTTTGAGCATGGCCAATCGCCCATCGGGGTGATTTGCTGTGGGCAGCACTTTCCTAGACGAAGAGAGCTGCTACTCTCCATCGCAGATTTCGGGGTAGGAATTCCTGCAAACGTGAGGGATTTCCTGCAACGCGACTGCCACGGAGGGGATGCAATGATGCAGGCGTTCCACCGAGGCTTCTCTACCGCTGGGAGCGCCATGCCCCGCGGCATGGGCCTTGATCTGGTCAAGGAATTTGTGCAGAAGACCAACGGGTGCCTTGAGATTTTTAGCTACGACGGGCATGCTCGGGTTGACGCCCAAGGCGAGCGGTATCAAAATATTGGCCCCATTTTTGCGGGGACTTTGGTTCAGATTCGGCTTCGGTGTGATGACAAGTTTTACCTGCTGTCAAATGAGCTGAATGAGCAGCCATTTTTCTGATGAGGCACGGTATGTATTTGCAGGTTCGTACGCTAGTCGGCGAAAACGCCATGACGCTGGACGACGGGAAGGCAATCTTTCAGTCGATCCATGAACCTCTTCTTCACGGCGAAAAAGTTGAGCTTGATTTCGACGGCGTAAAAGTCTTCGCCTCGCCCTTCTTTAACGCAGGCATAGGCGCTTTACTTGCCGACTTGAAAGCTGAAGATCTGAGAACAAACCTTCATATCGTTCACATTTCCGACTTCGGATCAAGAGTTCTCCGTCGCGTGATCGACAATGCCAAAGAGTATTACAGCAGCTCTCCGGAGCAACGTAATGCCGCATCAAGGATTGTGGAAGACACCATCAAGGCAATGTAATGCCAATCAACGTAAAAGCTGACGTTGTAGATATCAGAACAGACTCACCTCTTCCAGAAGACAAATTCCTAGTCGATACGAATGCTTGGTATTGGCTTTTCTATCCAAAAGCCACACAGCAAATTCTGCAGGCACAGAACTACCAAACCTCTGAATACCCTGCATACTTGAAGAGCGCCATAAGCGCTGGCTCCTCACTTCTATGCACGCCACTGAATTTCTCTGAGCTCGCGCACAATATTGAGCGTTCAGAAAGAGAGATCTATGCCTACAACGCCAACCGGACGATTCAATCAAAAGAGTTTCGGCATGGCTACCCAATGCAAAGAAAGAAGTGCATTGACCTGATCAAGGATATATGGGAAGACGTTACTAGCATTAGCAGCGTGCTTCCACTAGACCTCCACCAAGCTTTCCTAGACTCGTCTATTGCCAGATTCGACGCCATAGCGCTCGACGGCTACGACTTGTTCACAGTTGAACAGATGCTTAGCCAGGGAATTACCAATGTAATCACGGACGACGGAGACTTCTGTACCGTTCCTGGCATAACAGTCTTCACCGCGAACCGAACAGCGATTAGAGACGCAACCGCAGCCAAAAAACTCGTTGCCCGATAACTCTCTGGCCACACCCTCTTGCACTAACGACACATATGTGTTGAAGCGCATACGCACCAACTGATGCAGCCATGGCAAACCTGTTACTACTCCGCTCGAACCGTACTGCGCCTCCCTGGCAGTAGTTTCGCGGTAGGATTCCGCTAGTACCACTGCCACCAAAGTTGGAATTCTGGTCAAGCTTTGTGGCTTTCACACCACGCCCCATCCAACCCCGATAGATAGCGTCACGTATAAAAATTCGATATTGCAGATGGCTTTATTTTTTCATAGTCAGTAAAAGCAAGTTCATTATAAGTCTCGAGCGCCATTCTCTGCCCCGCGAGACAACCAGACAGCTCAAGATGTTTTAGCATCGAATATTTTTCTACATACTTTTTCAGACCTCCACCTGTCTTAGTAAGACAGTTTAAAGACAACATTATCAATTCATCATTTGTAAGAAGAGCCCTAAGCATGTTGCTATATTGGCGGCACGTAAAGTAGCGCACAGCAGGATCATTTTCACCTTGCGAACCAGCCTTAAACCCATCAATAATCTTCAATATTTGATACATATTTCTGTAATAATGAGAAAGTACGTTTTTATGTCTAATCTCAAGAATTTCAGAAGCAGTAGAAGAGAGAATGCTTACTTCATGCTGGCGTCTCAAAAACCACTCCCCCGCCAGACCAAGGTTTTTAGGCATAACAAATGGCTTTGAAGACGTCTGCACAGCTATTTCGCTTCTGGCATCTGCATTAAGAATGTCAAACAAAGACCGTCCACTTCGCCCTCCATCCATTAAACGCTCAGTAATTTTCACATGCACATCCAGCAGGCGAAACAGCACCGACTCAAAGTTCTGCCTTTCAAATATTTCTGTTTGCTTATCTTGTATTTTATTTGCGATTCGCGTTTCTTCTCGCGCCTCTTTCAACTCTTCACGCTGCAATCTAATCGTGTATAGAACCGCCATCAGCGCCATAAAGCTCAGAAGAGGATTCAATATACCCCCAAAAAAATCGCCTATCTGCCCCCAATACTGAATTTCTGCCTTATTGACAACCTTCACTGCCGGAATATCTACCCCAAGAGCAAATCTGGAAAACAAAACAACTCCAACAATCAACACAAGCGTAATACTGGAGGCAAAAATCACACCACCCAAACTAGCCTTCCTGTAAACATCCCTAACCCTAAAAGCGTTAAACAACGCAATTCGGCGGACTTGCTCCTTCAGCACCATCCATCTAAAAGACCACTTCAACCTGCTAATACTAGGACCGTTTTTTAAATTATCATCCAGATATTTTTCACGTGTGGTCATGATGTGCCTTAAACATCCTTCTACTAGGTTCCCTCTCCTACCATTGCGGGCAGAAAAGTGCAGCTTGGAAAATTGCGCTGTAGGAGTAACCCACAAATAGATTATGCCCTACCATCTTCGAGTCGATGTGGATAATGATTACAGAAAAATTGATTTTCACTAATTAGAAGAATCAGGCATCGACCCATGACTGCCGTTGGTTATCCTCTCGTTTCACCCTTTCACGGCCCCAGTTGGTGAACCAGTTTTCGATTCTGCTGCATGCGGCAGCCAAGAGGCCTTTTGACCTCAGGGAAGGTAATCGGCAAGCCACTCTCGTTCAACGGTTTTTCTCGTTTAGCACAAGGAAATTTCTGAGCCTTCATCTCCTATCTTACATACACTCGACACTGTGTTTTCCTCTCGCCAAACGCACGAGGATAACCCCATGCAAGTCCACGAAGGTGAGTGTCAGAAGGGTGATGTTCTGTCGCTGAACATCCTAGAAGGCAGGGCGAGTGAGGAGCTGATGCGGTTGCTGCTCACTCACGGGATAGAGATCGAGGTTGCGGCGATCCAGGGCGACTCGGTGAGGCTGATTGTTCGGGCGCCGGGGAAGATGCTGATCGTTGAGGAGCTGGCTGGCCCGCCTTGAGGTGGCGGGCAGCCGTGAACGACTCGTGTTATGAGTAACTAGAGATATCAGAACTCAATACAGATGGCGGTTATGTCGTCCCAGCTCACCTTGTAACCGGCCGCAGATAGCTCCTGAGTCACTTCATTTATGAGGTTATCCAGGTCAGCGTCTGGAATTCCCACATCGAGATGTAAATCCCCGACCTCAACGGCCGCATTGCTGTGGCCGAGTCTGACTGCGCGAGCAATAGCCTCAATAGCTCTTCTGCGGATCTCATCGGGTATCCCCGCTCTGGCCATAAGCGCCAACTCTCTTGCTCTCTCTGCCGGCATCAGCTTTTCGAGCGTGGACGCACCAACGAAGCTCCCCTCAATGCGGGCAACTAGCTCGGAGTTCAGTGATCGGCCTGAATTCTTGGCTGCTTGCTCAACTTGAGCACGCAACTCGATAGGCATCCGTAGTTTGAATTGGGGGTCTTCTCTGCTCATGCGCAAGAGAATGGACCACGGTGGTCTTGACATCAATGGAACCACCGTGGTCCTATCCAATCAAAATGAACCACCGTGATCCCATCGAGTGAAACGGAGTCAGCTCATGGAACTGGAAGACCTCTCCCCGGCCAATCTGGCCGGCCCGCAACAGGACGTAGAACCCATCGCCGCCTGGGCGGATCGCAACGGCGTCACCTGCGACACCGCCCGCGCCTGGGTGTATCGGGGAATCATCCCCTCGGTGAAGCTTGGCAAGCTGCGCATGGTGAACTGCGCCCTGCTCCGCCAATGGCTTCTGGAACAGGAGTGGACCGCATGAACGGCAACAACGAACACCTCAACCTCAGCCGCCTGCCCGTTGGCCGCGTTGATGCGGTGTGCAGCCCGGAAGCCTTTGCCGAGATGTGCGGCGTCTCCGACGACACCGTGATGGGCTGGATGCGCACCGGCACCGTGCCCACCGTGAAGGTGCGCGACGCCCGACTGATCAACATCGAGCGCCTGTGCGAGGACCTGGAGCAAGGCAAGGACCTGTTTGCCGAGGGGGACTACGACAATGACTAGCCCCCGCTCCATCGTGAACCCCGCCACCGCTGCCTCCCTCATCGGCCAGACCGTGATGGTTGAACTGGTCCTGGAAGAAGAGCCGGAATCCCTCTGGCGCTGCTTCCACATCGTGGGGCTGGTGGCACCTGTGCCGGGCCTCGTCAAGGAAGGCCACTTCCTGGTCTTCAACGCCTTCCAGGATGAGCAGTTCCCGAACGAAATCTTCTGGTCAGATATCCGCACCCTGACCACGCTTCACCGCCGCCCGCTGGAGGGCACCGACCAGCTCCCGCCCGCGCTCGGCGGCCTGATCCGGTCAGGGGCCGCGCTCCCGGCTCGTCGGAACAGCTCCACCGTTCCGGCGAACGGAAGCACGGGCGCAGCGCACCCTTGACCGCCCTCCTGCCCGAACAGCCTCGGCTGGGGAGTGCGGGGCCGCTTCACCGCCCCGCGCTCCCGAGCCCTCGGCGGCAAGAGCGGGATGACAAGGGCAGCGCCCTTGGTGTTTTCAGTGTCCTGCTCTGCGCCCTGCCGCTCTTCGCTGCACTGGCCGCCCCGCCCCGGGTTCAGTTCCGGGACCCACCGCCTCCGCTGGAAAGCCTGCTGTTCCTCTGTTGGTTCGAAAGCCCTTCCCCATCCATCACGTCGATAAGCCCTCCCAGGGTGAATGTGAGTACCCGAGCGCTCGCACGTTTTGCACGGATAGCCGCGCAGCGGGTATCCGCGCAAACGCGTGAGCGCGGGAGGGCTCCCGCGTGCGGGTGGGACCCGCGCTCAAGCGGCCTGCCGGACGTCCCTGTAGCACGTCCTATCAATGGCTTAACGCCGTTTCAATTCGTGTCATTTCATGGAGTTTGACGACATGAGAAAAGCCGTAGACCAGATTCGCGTCGATTTGCAGACCGGCCAGGAGTGCCGGAACTCCCGCCTGTTCTTCGACCCGAAGGCAGCCCGCATGACCAACCTGTCGAAGGTCCGCCTGTTGGGCTGTCGCGTCGACACCGTGCGCCAGTTGTACCGGGGCATGGTCCGCCCCGAGGTGCTGGCCCTGTTCGAGGAAAGCGGTCTGGTCAGCTTTGCCGGGCACCAGTGGCATGCCGGGCGCGTGAGCCGGGATTCCGGCTACCAGTACAAGCTGCAGAACAACGACCTGGGCTTTGTGCTGCTGCTGAAGAACTTCAACGTGAAGGCCGATGTGATCGGCGCGCACATGAAGATCGAGGTCAGTCCTCACGCCATCCAGTCGAGCCCGCCAGACGTGCTGCAGGAGTGGATGGACCGCTTCGCCAAGGCCGCCCTGGAGTGCATGGAGGCCAACCAGTGCGCCGTGCACCTCGCCCTGGACGTGCAAGGCTGGCAACCCCCGAAGGACCTGATGGACCGTCTGCTCTGCCGCGCCCGGACCCGCCGCAGCATCACCGGCATCAACGAAGTGTTCTATGACGGGGAAGCCGTCTCCTACGGCAACGGCCAGTCCTTCCTGTTCGGTTCCGCCTCGGGCATGCAGCTCGCCATCTACGACAAGACCCTGCAGGCCTACAGCATCGACAAGCTCGACTACTGGCAGTCGGTGTGGAAGACCATGGACAACCCCTTCGCCCCCGACGACGACCAGAACTACGACGCCAAGGCCCCGGTGTGGCGGGTGGAGCTGCGCTTCCACCACTCCATCGTCCAGCAGTTTGCCGACGGCTCGGCCAGCATGGACACCGGCGCCATGATCGACAGCCGCACCTACCGCGAACTGGCCCCGCACCTGGACGGACTGTTCCAGTACGGCCTGGAGTCCTTCCGGCTGTGCTCCAGCAAGGGCGTGTTCGATGCGTTCTGGACCCTGCTGCGCCAGGACACGAAGGTTTCCGTGCCGGCCGTGTCCCTCGCCGGCCGTACCCACTACAAGCGCCACTACAAGACCTCGCAGGGCTTCTCCGGGAAGAACGTGGACCTGTTCATCGGCAACTTCATCAGCCTGGTGGCGCGTGAGCGGGTCGGGGCAAAAAAGGCCTTTGCCAGCCTCCGTAACTGGGAGTGCTGGCCGGTGATCCGTGACCACTACGCCCACAAGGGCATGGATGAGCGGGCCCTCTACAAACGCATCAAACAGCTCCTGGAGGAACGCGTCGTCCGATGGGGGCGAGCCGTCTGATGGCCATCGAGCAACTGCCTGACGGCCGCTGGAAAGTCGATACCGAGCCCATCAAGGGCAAACGCTTCCGCAAGACGGTGAAAACCAAGGCTGAAGCCCTGCGCTTCGAAGCCACCTGCCGAGCCAAGGTGATTGATGCTCCCGACTGGTCACCGCGGCCCAAGGACACACGACGACTCCTGGACCTGATCGACCGCTGGGCCGTGCTGCATGCCCACACGCTGGCGGATGGGGAAGCACGGCGACGCCTGCTCGACTCCATGGCCAAGGACCTGGGCAACCCGATTGCCGTGCGGATGACGGGCAAAGATTACGCCGAGTACCGCGCCTCGATGCTCAAGAAGGGAGCGAATCCGAAGACGCTGAACAACCGGCTCGCCTACCTTCGCGCGGTGTTCAACGTGCTGTTCCAGCTGGAAGAGATCGACTACCCCAACCCGCTTGCCCGGGTACGCCCACTGCGCCTGCAGGAGCGAGAGCTGGCCTATCTGAACGATGACCAGGTCCAACAACTCTTTGCAGTTATCCACAAGCGCTGCAAGACGCCCCACGTCGCCATGATCGCGGCGATCTGCCTGTCTACCGGCGCTCGATGGGGTGAAGCGCAGGCCCTGACCCCGCACCAGGTCAAGGATGGGCGGGTGCTGTTCGTGAATACCAAGGGCAAGCGAACCCGCTCGGTGCCGATCGATCCCGTCCTGGAGCAACGCATCCTGGAACACTTCAAGCGGCATGGCCTGTTTTCGAAGTGCCTCAACAGCTTCGACCAGACCTTGGGCGTATCCGGTTTGCCGATTCCTGCCGGGCAGTCGTCACACGTGCTACGGCATACCTTCGCCAGCCGATTTGTGATGAACGGCGGCAACATACTTACGCTTCAGCGGATTTTGGGGCACACGTCGCTGGCGATGACGATGCGCTATGCGCACCTCGCGCCTGATCACTTGCAGGACGCGGTGAGATTCGGCCCTGTCCCCGACTTTCGACAGTTCTTCGACAGTTGGCCGACCTGAAAAACAAAAGCCCCCGAAACTCTAGGAATTTCAGGGGCTTAGGCTACGTATATGGCGGGAAGATAGGGATTTGAACCCTAGGTGCCATTGCTGACACAACGGATTTCGAATCCGTCCCGTTCGGCCACTCCGGCATCTTCCCGTAGCGGCGCGCATGATATCAGCTCAGAGGGCATTGGCGAAGCCCGAAAAGCGATTTTTTCGCGTGGTTTCAGATGGTTGCGTGGTGAGACAGGGTTGGCACGCGCATTTGAAGTATTGAAGTACCTGATACAGGTTGGGTTGGGCGAAGCAAAGCCCAACGGGGCGCGGGAGATTGGCATCCCTCACGCCCGCCCCTCTCGCAGAGAGAGGAGAGATACGACCCGTCAGGACGTCAGTTTGGTCAGGGCTTCGCGGTATTTGTCGGCGGTCTTCTGCGCGACTTCGGCAGGCACGGCCGGAGCTGGCGGCTCTTTGTTCCAGCCGGTAGATTCCAGCCAGTCGCGAACGAATTGTTTGTCGAAGCTGGGCGGGTTCTTGCCTTCGACGTAGCTTTCTACCGGCCAGAAGCGGCTGGAGTCAGGAGTCAGCACCTCATCCATCAGGGTCAGGGTGCCGTCTTCATCGAGGCCGAATTCGAACTTGGTGTCTGCGATGATAATGCCGCGAGTGGCAGCGTATTCGACGGCCGTGCTGTAGAGGGCGATGGCGGTGTCGCGCACCTTGGCCGCCAGCTCTTTGCCGATGATGGCTTCGCACTGTTCGAAGGAGATGTTCTCGTCATGGTCGCCGACAGCGGCCTTGGTCGAGGGGGTGAAGATCGGCTGGGGCAGCTTGGAGGCTTCTTTCAGACCGGCCGGCAGTTGAATGCCGCAGACGGTGCCGGTCTTCTGGTATTCCTTCCAGCCGGAACCAACGATGTAGCCACGCACGATAGCTTCGACTGCAACCGGTTTGAGACGCTTGGCCACCACTGCGCGGCCTTCCACCAGCGGCAACTCGGCGGCCGGCACGACGTCTTCCACCCTGTCACCAGTGAAGTGGTTGGGCACCAGACCGATGAGTTTGTCGAACCAGAAGTTGGAGATGGCGGTGAGGATCTTGCCCTTTTCCGGAATCGGCTGATCGAGGATCACGTCAAATGCAGAGAGGCGGTCGGTCGCGACCATCAGCATGCGCTTGGCATCGATTTCGTAGAGGTCGCGGACCTTGCCCGAGTAGATTTTCTTCAGGCTCAGAGTGGTGGGAGTGCTCATGTCGTTTTTCCGCCTATATCAAACGAAACAGGCGAAACCCATGGGTTTCGCCTTTCGGTTTCAACAGCCCGCCGCTGAGGAAGCGGCTAGCCAAGATTAGCCGAGGTTTTCCTGGATCAGAGTCAGGATGCGACGTGCCACATCGGCTGGCGCAACGGTGTTGATGTCCTTGTCCACGGTAACCTGCACGGTATCGCCAACCTGGGTCAGGCGAACTTGGTACCGCTCAGCGCGGGCATCGACCTCTTCCTGGCTTGGCTCGCCACCCCACAGGCTGGCGAAGAAGCCAGGCTTCTCATCCTTCTTCTCAGCACGCTCAGCCAGGTTGATGTAGTAAACACCCAGGCTACGGTTGATGTCGTCGACGCGTACGTCGCCCGCTTCCAGGGCGCGACCGATGCTGGACCAGGAACGGTCAAAATCAGCGCCCAGGCTGAGCATGGGGTTGCCGTTGCCATCTTCGGACAGGGTTACGCGATTCGGTGCATCGAAATCACGTGCTGCCAGGAGGGAGACGGAACCGCCCTGCTCCGCACTGCGAGCCATGCTGGCAAGCATCTCATCGAGCAGCGCGGCCTCGAGGCTCGGGCTGTCGGAACGGCTCGGCCAATCGGTATCGGCGCTGCTGCCGGCAGGACGGGTGGTGGTCAGAACAAAGATTTCGCTGCTACCACGCTGCACGCCCGGCTCGATGCGAACACGAGCGCGCATTTCGCTGTTTGGCTCGACACCGCTCACGCGGCTGCCGAGGCGGCGCGCCAGAGGAGCGGAAAGATGGTCTAGGCGTTGCCAGCTGGTACTGAATTCGCCGGTCTGCGGGCGCTCGTCGACGACGCCGAAGCCGCCATCTTCGAAGAACTGACGAGCAACCGGCCAGACTTCCGCAGGAGCACGCTGGGCGACTACCCAGCGAGATTCGCCGCTTTTTTGCAGGCTGTAGTCACTGACCTCGCCCTTGGCTTGCAGAGCCAGCGGACGCGGTACCTCGAATTCACCTTCAGCACGGCTGTCGGCGACGTTCATGGGCACCGGCAGCAACGGGTCGATGCGCTTGGCTTCGACACTCGGGGGCATTTGCATGGGCGCAGTCTGGCGCGCTTCGAGGTAATCACTGCCGCGGTCGCGGAAGTAGCCGTCTTCGCCCCAAAGCCAGCCGCAACCGCTGGTGTTGGAGATAATCAGGGCGAGTGCGGAGAGTCCGGCCAGTCGCTTCATGCGTAATGCTTCCTCGGATTAAGCCAGAATGCCGGACTGGCGGAGTGCCTGACGCAGCGGTTCATGGCAACGCGGGCTGAGCCAGGTCAGCGGCAGGCGGATGCCATCGGGGATCAGCCCCATTTCGTGGAGGGCCCACTTCACCGGAATCGGGTTGGACTCGATGAACAGCGCCTTGTGCAGCGGCATCAGCTTGTCGTTGATGGCGCGAGCGGTTTCGGCATCACCATGCATGGCAGCTGCGCAAAGGTCCGCCATGGCACGCGGGGCGACGTTGGCGGTCACCGAGATGTTACCTTTGCCACCCATCAGCATCAGTTCGACGGCAGTGGCATCGTCACCGGAGTAGACGAGGAAGTCCTTGCTGACACGATCCAGGACTTCCTGGCCGCGCTGCAGGTCGCCGGTGGCTTCCTTGATACCGATGATGTTGCCGATCTTCGACAGGCGCTCGACGGTCTCCGGAAGCATGTCGCAAACGGTGCGGCCCGGTACGTTGTAGAGGATCTGCGGAATGGCCACCGCTTCGGCGATGTGGCGGAAATGCTGGTACAGGCCTTCCTGGGTCGGCTTGTTGTAGTACGGCGTCACCAGCAGGCAGGCGTCAGCGCCGACCTGCTTGGCCGCATTGGTGAGTTCCACCGACTCGCGGGTGGAGTTGCCACCGGTGCCGGCGATGACCGGGATGCGGCCATTGACCTGATCCACCACGCGGCGGATCACTTCTACGTGTTCACTGACATCCAGCGTAGCGGACTCACCCGTGGTGCCGACCGCGACGATAGCGTTGGTGCCCTCTTGGAGATGGAAGTCCACAAGCTTGGTCAGGCTGTCCCAGTCCAGTTGACCCTGTGCATCCATGGGCGTAACCAGTGCCACCATACTGCCCGCAATCATGCAACCGCTCCTGCCGGAAAAAGAGAGCCGTAATGGTACTGTCGCCTATGGCCTTGCACAAGCTGAGCGCACGGCCGTCAAACAGGTCGAAGCATTTCCCTCGGCGGCGCTTTTCGCTAACCTTTCCGGTTTGAACAGTGCGGCCCCGCCCGCCCTCCCCTCGCTTTAGGAATGCTGCATGTCCACCACCCCGCCCCGCGAACAATTCCTTGTGATCAGTGCCCTTGGCCGCAACCCGATGGAGCTGACCAATGTGCTGTGCCGTGCCAGCCAGGAAAACCGCTGCGCAGTGGTCAGCAGCCGACTGACTCGCCATGGTGAGTACTGCGCCCTGGTGGTCCAGGTGTCCGGCACTTGGGATGGCCTGGCGCGCCTGGAGTCCGGTCTGCCGATTCTCGCCAAACGCCATGCGTTCACCGCCAATGTGGTACGCAGCAGCGCGTTGGAGCCACGTCCGCAATCGTTGCCGTACGTCGCCTATGTCAGCGCAGTTTATCGCCCCGACATCCTCAATGAGCTGTGCCAGTTCTTCATTGATCACCGCGTCGAGCTGGAAAGCCTTACCTGCGACACTTATCAGGCGCCGCAGACCAACGGCACCATGCTCAATGCGACCATCACAGTGACATTACCCGCCGGTACGCAGATCAGTTGGCTGCGCGACCAGTTCCTGGATTTCGCCGACGCGCTCAACCTGGATGCACTGATCGAACCGTGGCGCCCGCAACATCCTTGAAGGAGCAGCAGACATGGCAGTAGCCCTGAATACACCCGTTTCCGAGTTTGTCGTCCAAGCCACCAGCGGCCAGCAGGTGAGCCTCTCCGCGCTCAAAGGCAAGCAGGTGGTGATCTACTTCTATCCAAAGGACAGCACACCGGGATGCACCACCGAGGGTCAGGGCTTCCGCGACCAGTACAGTGCTTTCCAGGCCGCCAATACCGTGGTGTTCGGCGTCTCGCGCGACAGCCTGAAGTCTCACGAGAACTTCAAGTGCAAGCAGGAGTTCCCCTTCGAGCTGATTTCCGACCCGGACGAAGCGCTCTGCCAGTTGTTCGACGTGATCAAGCTGAAGAAGCTCTATGGCAAGGAGTACCTGGGCGTGGACCGCAGTACCTTCCTGATCGACAAGGAAGGCGTGCTTCGCCAGGAATGGCGAGGCGTGAAAGTGCCCGGCCACGTGGATGCGGTACTCGCCTCTGCCCAGACACTAAACAAGGGCTGATCCGCCCGACGAAAGCAAAAAAGGCCGCGACCTCCATCGCGGCCTTTTCGTTTCCAGAAGACGTAGACGGGGTCAGCGCATCATCTGCTTGACCACTCTCTGCTGCTCGATCATTTCCTGTTGGCGAGCGTCGATTCGCGCGGCCAGCGGGAAGTTGGTGCTGGCACGGCGCTTGGCGAAGTCCAGCTGCTCAATCGCCTGATCGAAATCGCCAACCAGGGCGAAATACTCCGCGCGAGCCTGGTGCAGGCCAATAGTGTTGCCTGCCAAGCCTCGAACCTCGGCAACCTCATACCAGACATCTGGATCCTGCGGTCGACTCTTGAGCAAGCCATCCAGCATATTCTCTGCTTCCTTAGCCTTGCCCTGCTTGATCAAGAGATCGCTGCGCATCTGCCTGAGCGGGTAGTTGTTGGGGTAAAGCCCCAGCATCCGATCGACGCGTTGCCGGGCAACGTCCAGGCGATTACCGGTGATCTCCAGATCTACCTGGGCGAGGTTGTAGACGATCTCGTTCGGCGCCTTGGCCAACAGCGGCTCGAGGTTCTTGCGTGCCTCGTTGAGCTGGCCGCCCTTGATCTGGGCAATCGCGAGACCATAGCGGGCAGCGTCCAGCTTGGGATCCTCGTCAAGCATGGCACGGAAACGCTTGGCGGCTATGCCTGGCGTTTCCTCGAACATGAGCTGCACCCGAGCACGCATCAACTGGTAGCGCAGGCTGTTTTCCACACCGCCCGGCGGAAACTGCTCCGCCCGATTGCGCGTATCAGCGATCCGCGACTCGCTCACCGGGTGAGTGAGCAGGAACTCCGGCGGCTTGGCGTCATAGCGGTATTGGCGCATGAGGCGCTCAAACATTCGCGGCATCGCACGCGGATCGTATCCTGCCTTCTCCAGGTTGAGCAGGCCGATGCGGTCCGCCTCCTGCTCGTTCTGCCGGGAGAATCGGCGCTGTTCCTGTATTGCCGCCGCCTGGGTAGACATGATTGCCGCCATGCCCGCATCGCCCGCACCAGCTGCAGCAGCAACGATGCCAGCGAGCATGGCCGCCATGACCGGAATCTGCATCCGCTGCTGGGCCTCGACACCCCGAGCGAAGTGCCGCTGTGACAAGTGCGCCAATTCGTGGGCGAGTACCGAGGCATACTCAGCCTCGGTTGGCGCGTATAGAAACAAACCACCATTGACGCCAATGATCCCACCAGGGGCAGCGAAGGCGTTCAACTGTGGGCTATTGAGCAGCACGAACTCCAGCCGCCGATCCTGCAGCTGACTGGTTTCCGATAGACGATAGACACTGGTCTCGACGTAGTCTTTCAGCTGCGGATCAGATAGTTGGTCGACCTGACCGCGCAGTAGGCTCAACCAGGCCCGGCCGAGTTGGTGCTCTTGATCCGGAGATACGATCGATGAACTCGAATCGCCCAACGAGGGCAGGTCATCCGCCATGACTGGCGGCGCGAGGAGGCATGCAAGCGTCAACAGAGTGGGGCGCAGCAGATTCATGCACGAGGCTCTTGGCGGCAAAGCCATCACTTTAGCCTCCCTGCCGGCCGGCTGGCCAGGGTTGCACTGCGTTGGGTATCCTAGTGTGCCTCCCTGGAGATAATCGATGACTGACACAGCGAGTCGAACAGAGACTTTCGACGCCGAGCTGGACGCCAGCGGCCTCAACTGCCCGCTTCCTTTGCTCAAAGCCAAGCTCGAACTCAATCGCCTGCCCAGCGGGGCCGTGCTCAAGATCATCGCGACCGACGCTGGCTCGCAACGCGATTTTCGAGCATTCGCTCAGCTCGCCGGGCACCAACTGCTCCATGAAGAGGTCGAAGACGGCGTCTACCGCTACTGGCTGCGCAAGGCCTGATTTGCACCAGCCCGCACTGCGGGCCTACCCAAGGATTTTTGATGCTCAAGGTGCTTCGCGACTGGGTTCAACGCTACTTCTCGGATGAAGAAGCGGTCGTACTAGCTGTAATCCTCGTGCTCGGTTTCACGGCCATACTTACCCTCGGCGATATGCTCGCTCCGGTGCTTGCCGGCCTGGTGCTGGCCTTCCTGATGCAAGGCGCGGTCAACTTGCTGGAGCGCCTGCACCTACCCCAATCTTTCGCAGTGTGGATTGTATTTACCCTTTTCATCGGCGCCCTGACAGTGATCCTGGTGGTGCTGGCTCCGCTCCTCTGGCAGCAGTTGAGCACCCTTTTCAGCGAAATTCCACGCATGCTCGGCGAATGGCAATCACTGCTACTGCTGCTGCCGGAACGGTACCCACACCTGGTTACTGACGAGCAAGTGCTCAAGGCCATCGAGGTCACCCGCAGCGAGATCGGCAAGTTCGGCCAGTGGGCGTTGACCTTCTCGCTGTCTAGCCTGCCGCTACTGGTCAACATCATGATCTATCTGGTCCTGGTGCCCATCCTGGTGTTCTTCTTCCTGAAAGACCGCGTGCTGATCGGTCGCTGGCTAAGCGGCTACCTGCCGCAGGAGCGCGCCCTGATGACACAGGTTTGGGATGAGATGAACGACCAGATTGCCAATTACATCCGCGGCAAGGTCATCGAGATCGTGATCTGCGGCGGCGTTACCTACGTGGCATTCGTGTCCCTGGGTCTCAACTACGCCGCCCTGCTGGCATTGATGGTAGGTCTTTCGGTGGTGGTGCCTTACATCGGAGCCGTCGTGGTAACGGTACCGGTCGCCCTGATTGCCCTGTTCCAATGGGGCTGGGGAGACCAGTTCATCTATCTGATGGTGGTCTATGGTGTGATCCAAACGCTCGACGGCAACGTCTTGGTGCCCCTGCTATTCTCCGAAGCGGTCAATCTGCATCCCGTTGCGATCATTTGCGCGGTGCTGCTGTTTGGCGGTCTGTGGGGCTTCTGGGGGGTATTCTTCGCCATCCCCCTGGCCACCCTTTTCAAAGCTGTCCTCGACGCCTGGCCACGTACCAGCCCCACGACAGAAAACGAATAGCTTTTTCCCTGGACAAAAAAACCCGGCATTGTTGCCGGGTTTTATTGCTGCATGAGGCCTGGCTCAGGCGTTGCCGGTCGACTTCAGGCGAGCGGCCTGAGTGAAGTCCAACATGCGCTTGAGCGGCTGCACCGCACGCGGGATCAGTGCCGGATCAACTAGGATCTCATTGCTACCTTCGCGCAGGGACTTCAAGGTTCGCTCCAGGGTGTTCATCGCCATCCAAGGGCAGTGCGCACAACTACGGCAGGCAGCACCGTTGCCAGCGGTAGGCGCCTCTATGAACTGCTTGTCCGGACAGAGCTGCTGCATCTTGTAGAAGATGCCCCGGTCAGTGGCGACGATGAATGTCTTGTTCGGCAACATCTGGGCAGCCTTGATCAGCTGGCTGGTGGAGCCTACTGCATCGGCGAGTTCGATGACCGCTTCAGGTGACTCAGGATGGACCAGCACAGCCGCGTCCGGGTAGAGCGCCTTCATGTCCTCAAGTTGCTTGGCCTTGAACTCTTCATGGACGATGCAGGCACCGTCCCAGAGCAGCATGTCGGCTCCGGTTTCACGCTGGATGTAACGACCCAGATGCTGGTCAGGCGCCCAGATGATCTTCTCGCCGTTGTCCATCAGGCTTTCGACGATCTCCAATGCACAACTGGACGTCACCACCCAGTCAGCACGCGCTTTCACCGCAGCTGAAGTGTTCGCATAGACCACCACCGTGCGCTCCGGATGCTGGTCACAGAAGGCCGAGAACTCCTCCACCGGGCAGCCCAGGTCAAGCGAGCAAGTTGCCTCCAGGGTTGGCATCAGCACACGCTTTTCCGGATTGAGTATCTTGGCGGTCTCGCCCATGAAGCGGACGCCTGCCACAACCACCGTCTGCGCCGGATGCTGATTGCCGAATCGGGCCATCTCGAGGGAATCGGCCACGCAGCCGCCCGTCTCTTCAGCCAACGCCTGAATCACCGGATCACAGTAATAGTGGGCCACCAGCACAGCATTCTGAGCCTTCAGCTCAGCGGTGATGGCAGAACGAAAATGCGCTTCCTCTTCCGCCGTCAGCGGTTTGGGCTGCTTGGCGGCAAGGTGAGCTTGGACCAGGAAGCGTTCGGAAAGCTGTGTCATGTGTGCTGAACCTGCCGGCGCAGTAATACGGAAGAAAATTATACCACCCACACCTGAGGCCCAAGTCGCTGGCCACTAGCTGCAGGTCGCGGATGATAGCGCAGATTGAGAGCCACCGGGTCAGCCCTGCAGACTGCTGCTTGGCTTGCGAACACAGAGGTGGGTCGGGCAGGAAAAATGGAAAATCCCAGGCTCGGCATCCAGGCAGAAATACCCGAGACATGAGCCTTAACTTTCGATTTTTGGGAGAAGATGCCTGAACGGCGAGAATGAAAGCTACAACAGGATGGAAGGAGTGGTGGGTCGTGTAGGATTCGAACCTACGACCAATTGGTTAAAAGCCAACTGCTCTACCGACTGAGCTAACGACCCAACGCGAGGCGTATAATACTGATTTAATTCAGGAATTCAACACCTCATCGTAATTTTTTTACAGATAGCGTGTGGGATCCTGCACCCCTGCTACAACGAAACCCGCAGCGCGCAATCTGCAGCTATCACATTTCCCGCAAGCACGGCCGTCGTCGTCAGCCTGATAGCACGATACCGTCAGGCCGTAATCAACCCCAAGCCGTATTCCCGCCTGAACAATTTCCGCCTTGCTCAGGTTCTGCAACGGTGCGCGGATACGGAATCCCTGCCCTTCTACGCCGGCCTTGGTCGCCAGGTTCGCCATGCGCTCAAACGCCTCGACAAACTCTGGGCGGCAGTCTGGATAGCCGGAATAGTCGACCGCATTGACGCCGATGAAGATGTCACGCGCTCCTATCACTTCGGCCCACCCCAGCGCCAAGGAAAGAAAGACGGTGTTACGCGCCGGGACATAGGTGACCGGAATGCCCTCGGTGGGGCTCTCGGGCACCTCGATGGAATCATCCGTCAACGCCGAGCCGCCAATACCATTGAGGTTGAGCCCGATCACCTTATGCTCCACCACACCCAACTGCCGCGCAACACGCTCAGCCGCGTTGAGTTCGGCTCGATGACGCTGCCCGTAGTCGAAACTCATCGTGTAGCAGGCGTAGCCTTCGGCGCGAGCCATGGCTACGACGGTGGCCGAATCCAGACCACCGGACAGCAGGATGACAGCATTCTTCTCGCTCATAGTATTTCCCTCGATATCGCTCTGCCTTGCGCCGTAGCGCAAGGACTGGAATGGTGCGCAACCGGGCTCGATCAATGACCCGGCTCGTCGTTCCAGAGAATCTTGTGCAACTGCAACTGCAGCCGAACAGGCAGGTTGTCGGAGACGATCCAGTCCGCCAGCTCTCGGGCGTCCACCTGCTTGTGGCTTGGCGAGAACAGGACCTCGCCAGCCCGCTGGTCCAGCCCGTACTCGATAAGCTTGGAAACGGCCCAGTCGTAGTCTTCGCGCGAGCAGATGACGAACTTCACCTGATCATTGGGCGTCAGGTGTGCGATGTTCTCATAGCGATTGCGTCCGACCTCGGCCGAACCTGGCGTCTTCAGGTCAACGACCTTGCTGACGCGCGAATCCACCGCCGACACATCAAGGGCGCCACTGGTCTCGATGGAAACCTCGTAGCCCACATCGCAGAGGCGCTGTAACAACGGGATGCAATTGGGCTGGGCAAGTGGCTCACCACCAGTGACGCAGATATAGCGAGGCTTGTAGCTCGCTACCTGCTCGAGGATGGTGTCGAGCGTCATGATCTCACCACCACTGAACGCATAGGCGGTATCGCAATACTGACAGCGCAGGGGGCAGCCGGTGAGGCGCACGAAAACCGTCGGCAGGCCGGCGGTACGTGTTTCCCCCTGCAGCGAGTAGAAAATCTCTGTAATTCGCAGGGTATGTTGCATATCAGCCACGGGCGTGACGGCGAAACAGGCCATCCGCCTCCGTTGCGGGAAAAGAGGGTTAGAGGACGGGGATTCTAACGAAAAAACCCGCGACGAGCGCGGGTTTTCTTGATCTCTGAATCAGGATCAGGGAAGACGTTGCAGATCGCGCTGCGCCAGCTGGGCGGCAGAGCTGCCAGGATACTGCGCGACGACCTGCTGGAGAATAGTCCTGGCCTTGGTGGTGTTGCCCATGCGTTGCTCGACATCCGCCAGCTTGTAGAGCGAATCAGGTACCTTGGGGTGTTGCGGATAGGCTTGGCCAACGCGGGCGAACGCCTGGCTCGCACCCGGCAGGTCACCTTTGGCCAGATTGACTTCGCCCAACCAGTACTGGGCATTACCGGCGTATTGGCTATTGGGGTACTTGCGCAGGAAAGCGTTGAACGCCTGGCTGGCCTTATCGAAGTCCTTGGTCTTGATCAGGTCGAAGGCAGCGTCGTAGTACAGCTTTTCCTTGGCCGGATCGCCAGGCTCAGCACTGGCTGCGGGCTGCTGAGGCGACGGGGCGCTGCCGGCTGCGGGTGCGCCAGCGGGAGGAGTACTCAGAGTAGCCGGCGCGCCAGCTGCGGCACCTCCGGAAAGACGACGATCCAGGTCCTGATAACGCTCCAGGTTTTCCTGCTTCATTCGCTGAATCTCGTACTGCTGCTCCTCAAGCATTCCTCGCAGACGGGAAATTTCTTCCTGCATCTGCTGGAGCTGCATGAATAGCTCGCCCTGCGCCGAGACCGGGGCAGAGGCAGGGGCCGAAGCCCCCGTCCCGGCGTAGGCGCCAGCCGTGCCGTAACCGGCAGGCGGATAGGTGCCACCGTAGACGGCAGCATCATTGTCCACCACGGGAACCTCAGCCAGCGCCGCGAACGGCAGGCTGGAGAGGGCCAAGAAGGTCAAAGCACGACGGCACTTGCGCATGGCGAATTACTTGCGCAGTTCTACGCGGCGGTTCTGCGCCCAGGACTGCTCGTCGGTGCCAGTGGCAACCGGACGCTCTTCGCCGTAGGAAACCAGTTCCAGCTGAGCCGGGGACACGCCCTGCAGGACCAGGTAGCGCTGAACTGCCTTGGCACGACGCTCGCCCAGAGCCATGTTGTACTCGCGGGTACCGCGCTCGTCGGTGTGGCCTTCCAGAACGACGCGAGCGCCGTTGCCTTTCAGGTCCTTGGCGTGTACGTCCAGAGCGCGCATGGCTTCCGGCTTCAGGTCGGAGCTGTCGTACTCGAAGTAGAAGGTGGTGATAGCGCGCAGAGCGGCTTCTTCGCTCATGCTGCCATCTACGCCGCTACCGCCAGCGTTGTAGCCAGCGTTCGGGTCAACGGCACCTTCGCCAGTGCCTTCGCCGCCTTTGGACGAGCAACCAACAGCTACGGCCATGGCCAGTGCGAGAGCAGCAAATTTGCCGAATTTCAGCATTTCCATCATGTAACTCCTAATGAACCCCAGGTGTGTTTAGCAAAAGGTATTTTTTTTGGGTAACCGCTTCAGTTCAGGTACGGCGACCAGGACGGTTCGCGAATGTCGCCCTGAACTGTGGGAATCGGATTACGTACGCGCCCGTTTGTAGACACGAGCATCAGCACGCCCCGGCCCTGCTGGCGAGTTGCGTAGATTAGCATGGTGCCATTAGGCGCAACAGTGGGCGAATCGTCCAGAGAAGTGCCGGAAAGGATGCGCGGAGCCGAGCCGGCGCGGGTCAGATCCTGGGCGGCGACCTTGAAGTTGGTGAAGCCGTCCTGGCGATGGATCATCACCAGCATCTTTTCATCAGCCGACAGTTTCGGGTTGGCGTTGTAGTTACCCACGAAGGTCACGCGCTGCGCTTCGCCACCGCCGATGCTGGTCTTGTAGATCTGCGGCTTGCCGGCACGGTCGGAGGTGAAATAGATGGTTTGGCCATCAGCCCCCCAGAAGGGTTCGGTATCGATCGCCATGTTGTTGGTCACACGACGCAGCTGACGGCTACCCAGATCCATCACGTAGATCTCCGGGTTGCCATCACGGGACAGCACGAAAGCCAGTCGATTGCCTTCCGGCGACCAGGCCGGAGCGCCGTTGAGCCCTTCGAAGTTGGTGATCTGCTCGCGGCGACCCGTGTCTACATGCTGGATAAAGATGCGCGGACGCTTCTGTTCGAAGGAAACATAGGCGATGCGGCGGCCATCAGGCGCGTAACGCGGCGACAGGATCGGCTCACGCGACTGCAGCAGGGTCACGGCGCGCTGGCCGTCATAGTCGGAACGCTGCAGGGTGTAGCGGGTATTGTTCACCGAAAAACGTTCAGCAGTCACATAGAGCATGCGAGTGGAGAAGGCGCCCTTGATGCCGGTGAGCTTTTCGAACGACTGATCGGCAATGTAGTGCGCCATGTCGCGCAACTGGTCAGTGGAGCCACTGACATTACCCGCCATGACCTGTTGCTCGGTAGTGACGTTGAACAAGGCGAACTGCACCTGCAGACGGCCACCGGCCGGGACGATACTGCCCACCAGCACGTACTGGGCGCCCAGGGCTTTCCAGTCGCGGTAAATGACTTCGCTGGCCTGGGTCGGCAGGCTGATCATGTTCTGCCGCGGGATAGGCTCGAAATAGCCGGAATTGCGCAGATCGCTACCAACCACGTCGGAAATGTCGGTGGGCAGCACGGAGCCGCCCTGCCAGCCAAAGGGCACCACGGCGATGGGGGTCGCCCGATCAGTACCGCTGGTGATTACCAGCGGGTCAGCGGCCTGGACGGAGCCAACCAGCATGGCCACTCCGAGCAGGACGATACGAATCAGCGTGTTCACAGACCTAAATCCTCCGGTTTGAAGATGATGCGGCGCTGCCTGTACATCCGGTCAAAGGTAGCGCGATCCAGTTGTTGCATCTCGGGAATACGCCCGACACTGCGCACCGCACTCACGGCGGAGCTGTCGAACGGCGCATCGCCGCTGGAGCGGGTAACACTGGCATTGGTGATGGTGCCGTCGGGCAACATCTCGATCAGTACTTCTACGCTCATGCCATTACGAGCCGAAGGCGGACGACGCCACTGGTCACTGACCAGCTTGATGATCAGATCATCGAGGCTGCCGGCAACCTGGTCGCCGACTTCATCGGCTAATGCCTGCTGACGCCCAACGTCCTCGGACAGCAGTTCCGCCAATGCAGCGGCCTTCTTGTCTTCTGCGGCCTTGCGCTTGGCCTCTTCAGCCGTTTTCTTCTTGGCGGCCTCCGCTGCAGCTTTCTTCTTGGCTTCCTCGGCAGCCTTTTTCTTCGCGGCTTCGGCTACAGCTTTCTTCTTCGCTTCTTCCGCAGCCTTTTTCTTGGCCTCTTCAGCTTCCTTCTTCTTGGCTTGCTCTTCGGCTTTCTTCTTGGCGATATCGGCCAGCTTCTTCTCTTCTGCCTTCTTGGTCTCCTCCACCTTTTTGGCTTCGGCTACCTTTTTGGCCTCTTCGGCCTTCTTCGCCTGCTCGGCCTTTCGAACCTCATCGGCTTTCTTTTGTTCCGCCGCCTTGGCCGCTGCAACCTTCTGCTCGTCGGACTTTTTCTGCTCCATCTGCTCGGTTTCGAACTGGGGAGCAGAGGTCTTCTTGGCCTCGCCGGCGATCTTCTGGTTGGTCTGCGTCGTCGCCTGACTCTGCGATTTCAGCTGGTACAGGGTGGCCTGCACGATCGGCCGGGATGGCGGCAACTCGGGGGTAAAGGCAAAGCTGACGAACAGCATGCCGAACATCAGGACGTGAAGACCCACGGCCCAGACGGTCGGCCAGAAGTAGCTTTCCGAGGAGGAGCGTTCGCTCTGCTGCTGCATCAGGGCGCCTCGGTAATCAGCCCGACGTTGGCCACGCCAGCCTTCTGCAGACCACCCATGACCGCCATGACGGCGCCGTAGTCGACCGACTTGTCGCCGCGCACGAACACCTGGACGGTTTTACCCTGGCGGCTGTTCTCAGCCATGATGCCGGATGCTGCAGTCACCAGTTGGTCGAGGGAAACAGCGGTGTCGCTGTTCTTGCCCTGATCGGTATCGACCTCCTCGCCCATATTCCAGAAATAGGACTTATCGGCCTTGATCGAGATGGTCAGGACCCGAGCATTGTTGTCCTGCGGCAGTGCCTCGCTGGAGACTTTCGGCAGGTCGACCTTGACGCCCTGATTGAGCATGGGCGCGGTGACCATGAAGATCACCAGCAGTACCAACATCACGTCGATGTAAGGCACCACGTTCATCTCGGCGACCGGTTTGCGTTTGTGGCGAATTCTGGCCATGACTTGAAACCTATCCTCTCGGGGTACCTGCGTCTCAGTCGTCGCTGGTGTGCACCTTACGGTGCAGGATCGCCTGGAACTCGTCGGCGAAGGTGTAGTAGCGACCGATCAGGGTTTCGCCGCGAGCGGCAAAACGGTTGTAGGCGATAACAGCAGGAATCGCGGCGAACAAGCCGATGGCGGTGGCGATCAGTGCTTCGGCGATACCCGGAGCCACGGTGGCGAGGGTGGCCTGCTGGACCTGGGCCAGACCACGGAAGGAGTTCATGATCCCCCAGACGGTGCCGAACAGGCCGATGTAGGGACTGGTGGAACCCACGGTCGCCAGGAAGGGCAGGCTCTGCTCGATCTTTTCTTCTTCTCGGGAGATCGCCACGCGCATGGCTCGGGAAACACCCTCCATGACCGCATCCGGGTCTACGCCGGCCTGCTGGCGCAGGCGGGAAAACTCCTTGAAGCCGGCGCGAAAAATCTGTTCGACGCCGCTGTCCGGGTCGGGGTTGCTGCCCGCCTGGCGATAGAGCTTGGACAGGTCGATACCCGACCAGAAGCGCTCTTCGAAGGTTTCCAGGGCCTTCTTGGCGGCGCGAAGCATGTTGCTGCGCTGGAAAATCATGATCCAGGAGGTGACCGATGCGGCCACCAGGGTCAGCATCACCAGCTGCACCACGATACTGGCGTTGCTGATCAGGCTCCACATGGAGGTATGGTCGACGACGTTGGCTTCCACGCTTAATCTCCTGCAGGGGATAGACCCGGATCGACAGCGAAGGCCGAACGCAGCACTTCGGGAATCGCCCGGGGTTTCAAACTGTCGGTACGCACACAGGCGACCAGGAACTGCCCTTCGCAAAGCAGCGCATTATCAGCGACGCGCCTGACCTGTTGACGAAATCGCAGGCTGGCACGGTTCAACTCGATCACTTCAGCACTGACATCCAACTCGTCATCGAGCTTGGCTGGCGCGAAATAACGGGCTTCAGCCGAGTGCACGACGAACAGCAGGTTCTCTCCGGCCAGCTCTGACTGGGCAAAGCCCAGGCTTCGCAGACGCTCGGTTCGAGCCCGCTCCATGAACTTGAGGTAGTTGACGTAATAGACAATGCCGCCAGCGTCGGTGTCTTCGTAATAGACACGGCAACGATGCTGGAAAGGCTGGGCCCCATTTTGCGCGCGCATACTCTAGTGCTTACTCCAAAGGTTGCCAATCCGGGCAGACAACTGTTTTTCCGTCCGTGGTTCCTGAAGACCGCTTTGACCACGGACTTCGCTATTCGTCACCCGCTTCGAAGAGATCAGCGGTCGGGTTATCAGCCATGCGCTTGGGCACATTCAGCCCGAAGTGCAGGTAGGCATGACGGGTCACTACCCTCCCCCTTGGCGTGCGCATGATATAGCCCTGCTGAATCAGGTAGGGCTCCAGCACGTCTTCGATGGTGTGACGCTCCTCGCTGATGGCCGCAGCCAGGCTATCGATGCCTACCGGGCCGCCGTCGAACTTGTCGATCAGGGTCAGCAGTAGACGCCGGTCCTGATGGTCGAAGCCACGTTCATCTACATCCAGCAGGTTCAGAGCCTTGTCGGCGATGGTGCGAGTGATATGTCCCTGGCCGCGCACCTCGGCAAAATCCCGCACCCGGCGCAGCAAGCGGTTGGCGATACGTGGGGTACCACGCGCGCGCCGGGCAATTTCGAAGGCCCCCTCAGCCTCGATCGGCAAGCCAAGGATGCCAGCGGAACGACTGACGATGGTGGACAGGTCCTGCGTGTTGTAGAACTCCAGGCGCTGGACGATGCCGAAACGGTCCCTCAGCGGATTGGTCAGCATGCCGGCACGCGTTGTGGCGCCCACCAGGGTAAAGGGCGGCAGGTCCAGCTTGATGGAACGGGCCGCCGGCCCTTCGCCGATCATGATGTCGAGCTGGAAGTCCTCCATCGCCGGATAGAGCACTTCTTCGACGATGGGCGAGAGGCGGTGGATCTCGTCAACAAAAAGCACATCACCCGCCTCCAGGTTGGTCAGGAGCGCAGCCAGGTCGCCCGGGCGCTCCAATACCGGCCCAGAGGTGCTCTTGATCGACACCCCCATTTCGCTGGCAATGATATTCGCCAAGGTCGTCTTGCCGAGGCCAGGCGGACCGAAGATCAAGGTGTGATCCAAGGCTTCGCTGCGACCCTTGGCGGCCTGGATGAACAACTCCATCTGCTCGCGCACCACCGGCTGACCTATGTAGTCGGCCAACCGGAGCGGGCGAATGGCACGATCCAGTTGCTCGTCACGGTCGCGGCTGCTGGCGGTGATCAGGCGGTCGGCTTCAATCATGGTTGCTTACACCATCCCTTTCAGGGCGCGACGAATCATTTCTTCGCTCGACAGCCCATCTTCCTTGACGGCGGACACTGCGCGACTGGCCTCCTGCGGCTTGAAGCCGAGGGCGACCAGCGCACTCAAGGCATCATTCTCCGCGGCGGAGACTGCCACACCGCCGCGAGGCTCGACCACCAGGGTGGCAATGGCCGGCATACTTTCCCAAGCCTTGAAGCGGTCCTTCAGCTCCACCAGCAGGCGCTCGGCGGTCTTCTTGCCGACGCCCGGAATTTTCACCAGGGTAGAGGTATCCTGAGCCTGCACGCAGCGTACCAGCTCATCCACTTCCAGGCCCGACATCAGCGCCAAGGCCAACTTCGGCCCCACTCCGTTGAGGCGAATCAGTTCGCGAAAGAGCTCGCGCTCGCGCTTTTCGAAGAAGCCATAAAGCAGGTGGGCATCCTCACGCACCACCAGATGGGTGTGCAGAGTCACCGGCTCGCCCACCGATGGCAGGCGATAAAGGGTCGTCATTGGCACTTCCAGCTCGTAGCCAAGGCCGTTGATGTCAAGTATCAGGTGCGGCGGCTGCTTTTCCGCCAAGGTGCCACGCAGGCGTCCAATCACGAATAACGTCCTTTGAAGAGGTTACAAACGAAGCCGACCACCACGGCGCTTGGCACTTGCCAGACCATGGGGAATGAGGCTCTGCCGGTGGTGCGCATGGCACAAGGCAATGGCCAGGGCATCGGATGCGTCGATCTGCGGCTTCTGTACCAGCTTCAGCAGGTGCATGACCATCATCATCACTTGCTGCTTGTCGGCCCCGCCGGTTCCGGCAATGGCCTGCTTGACCTGACTGGCGGTGTATTCGGCAATCTCCAGCCCTTCCTCGGCAGCCGCCACAATAGCGGCGCCACGAGCCTGGCCCAGCTTAAGGGCGGAGTCCGCATTGCGCGCCATGAATACCTGCTCGATGCCCATCGTCACCGGGCCGTAGGTCTGGATCACCTCGCGCACGCCGCGAAAGACAATCTGCAACCGCTCATGCAGCACGCCGGCGCCCGTCCGTATGCAGCCGGAAGCCACGTACTCACAGCCACGACCGGTGTCGCGCACAACGCCATAGCCAGTGATGCGGGAGCCAGGGTCGATGCCAAGTATCAGAGTCATAAACGAGGAACTCGAGACAGAAAGCCAAGAGCCGGAAGTGGCGGCACCTGCAACAGCGCAGCCAGCTTCCGGCCCTCCAGACTCAGGTGACCGGTGTCGATCAGCCGAGCTGCTCCATAATCTCGTCAGGAATCTCGGCGTTGTGGTAGACGTTCTGCACGTCGTCGAGATCTTCCAGCATGTCAATCAGTTTCAAGACTTTCTGGGCTGTCTCGAGGTCAGCGACAGGTGCACTGATCGACGGGATCATCGCCACTTCGGCCTCGTCACCCTTGAAGCCCGCTGCGGTTAGCGCTTCGTTGACCGAAAGGAAATCGGCAAAGGTGGTGTAGACCTCGACCGAGCCGTCCTCCTCAGCCACTACATCGTCCGCACCTGCTTCGAGAGCCGCTTCCATCAGGGCTTCTTCGTTCACGCCAGGGGCATAGCTGATCTGGCCCTTGCGATCGAACATATAGGAAACCGATCCATCGGTACCCAGGTTGCCACCGCACTTGCTGAAAGCATGACGTACTTCGGCCGCAGTCCGGTTCCGGTTGTCGGTCATGGCTTCGACGATGATGGCCACACCACTCGGCGCATAGCCTTCGTAGCTCAGCTCGACCATGTTGTCGGTGTCATTGGAGCCGGCGCCACGGGCGATGGCACGGTCAATGGTGTCGCGAGTCATGTTTGCGGTCAGCGCTTTGTCGACAGCCAGGCGCAGACGCGGGTTGTCCGCCGGGTTGCCGCCGCCATGCTTGGCGGCCACGGTCAGCTCACGAATGAGCTTGGTAAAGATCTTGCCGCGCTTGGCATCCTGGCGTTCTTTGCGGTGCTTGATGTTGGCCCATTTGGAATGACCAGCCATAACTCACTCCGTACTCTTCTTGACGGGGCGGCGCGCAACAGGCGCCGCCCGGGTTGATTCGACTTACTCGGCCTTCGGCTGCTCGCGCAGACGAATATGCAGTTCACGCAGAGCCTTGGCATCCACGGCGCCCGGCGCCTGGGTCATGACGCATGCAGCGCTCTGGGTTTTCGGGAAGGCGATCACTTCGCGGATCGACTGGGCGCCGGTCATCAGCATCACCAGGCGATCCAGACCGAAGGCCAGACCACCGTGCGGCGGCGCACCGAACTTCAGGGCATCGAGGAGGAAGCCGAACTTCTCTTCCTGCTCTTCTTCACTGATGCCCAGCACCCGGAATACCGCCTGCTGCATGGACTTGTCGTGGATACGGATGGAGCCGCCACCCAGTTCAGTACCGTTCAGCACCATGTCATAGGCACGGGACAGGGCGGCAGCCGGATTGGCTTCCAGCTCTTGCGGGGAGCACTTGGGCGAGGTGAAAGGGTGGTGCAACGAAGTCAGGCTGCCGTCGTCGTTCTCTTCGAACATCGGGAAGTCCACGACCCACATCGGCGCCCACTCCTTCGTGAGCAGCTTCAGGTCATGGCCGACCTTGATGCGCAGTGCGCCCAGGGCTTCGCTGACGACTTTGGCGCGGTCAGCGCCGAAGAACACGATGTCGCCATCCTGAGCATTCACGCGATCGAGGATCACGTTGAGGTTGGCCTCGGGGATGAACTTGACGATCGGGGACTGCAGGCCCTCGACACCTTTGGCGCGCTCGTTGACCTTGATGTAGGCCAGGCCTTTGGCGCCGTAAATGCCGACAAACTTTGTGTAGTCGTCGATCTGGCTCCGCGGCATGCTGGCGGCGCCAGGCACACGGAGGGCGGCAACGCGGCCTTTCGGATCGTTGGCCGGGCCACTGAACACCTTGAATTCGACTTCCTTGAGCTGGTCGGCGACGTCGACCAGCTCCAACGGAATGCGCAGGTCCGGTTTGTCGGAACCGTAGCGACGCATGGCCTCTTCGAAGGTCATGTGCGGGAACTCATCGAATTCCAGGCCCAGCACTTCCTTGAACAGCTTGCGGATCATGTTCTCGGTGATGCCCATGATGTCGCTTTCATCGAGGAAGCTGGTCTCGATGTCGATCTGGGTGAATTCCGGCTGGCGATCGGCGCGCAAGTCTTCATCACGGAAGCACTTGGCGATCTGGTAGTAACGGTCAAAGCCAGCCACCATCAGCAACTGCTTGAACAGCTGCGGAGATTGCGGCAGAGCGAAGAAGCTGCCCGCATGGGTGCGGCTCGGCACCAGATAGTCGCGCGCGCCCTCTGGAGTTGCGCGGGTCAGAATCGGCGTCTCGACATCGAGGAAACCGTTTTCGTCAAGGTAGCGACGGATGCTGCTGGTAATGCTTGAGCGCAGCTTCAACTTGGCGGCCATTTCCGGGCGGCGCAGGTCGATGAAGCGGTAACGCAGGCGGGTCTCCTCGCCCACATCGGAGTATTCGTCCAGCGGGAACGGCGGAGTCTCGGCCTGGTTCAGCACTTCCAGTTCGTAGCCAAGCACTTCGATGGCGCCAGAGGGCATGTTCGGATTGACTGCGCCGGCCGGGCGCAGACGCACTTTGCCGGTAATCTTGACGACATATTCGCTGCGCACGCGGTCAGCCCGAGCGAAAGTTTCCTCACGGTCAGGGTCGAAAACTACCTGGGCCAGGCCTTCGCGATCGCGGATATCGAGGAAAATGACCCCACCGTGGTCACGGCGACGGTGTACCCATCCGCAGAGGGTGACTTCCTGGCCGTCCAGGCTCTCGTTCAGTTGGCCGCAATAGTGGCTGCGCATCATGGTCGTGTTTCGCTTCTCTTGAGTCTTGAATTCGTCGGGCCGCTCAGTCAGCGGCGGAACATCCAGCGGCGACACAGCCACCTGCCGGACAGGCCGGGGCGGCATCGCCAGCGGCCAGGTTCTTCTTCGCGCCGGTCTTGAAGTCAGTCTCGTACCAACCCCCGCCCTTGAGGCGGAACCCTGGCAAGGAGAGCATTTTCTTCAACTCGGGCGCCTTGCAGGTCGGACAATCGACCAACGGTGCATCGCTGAACTTCTGGATCGCTTCCAGCTGATGGCCACAGGAAGCGCACTGATACTCATAAATAGGCATCTGCCGACTCCGGTCATCGGTGCAAACGAGCCGCAAGCCGAGGCTAGGCGGCAAAGCGCGCGATTATATAGGTTTAATCGCCGCCGCGCAGCCGCCCCTCACCCCATCCCAACCAGCCATCCGACACAACAAGGTACAACGACAACTGGCCGGATCCGCTAGCCCCTCCAGGCAAACACTGAGAGCGGGAAGCAGCTTCAGCTCAATCAGCCCACCCCCCGCCGCACCAGAAAATGGTTGAATCCAAGGCCTGCCAATTACTTCTAACCATTGCCTCCATTGGCTCAAGCCAAGGCCGAGCCGCAATCACCCTGTGCTAGTCTGTGGCCATCATCGGGCCAGCCAAGCCCGCAGCCACCCAGAGGAGAACTGGTATGGAAATCAATATTGGAATCGCCGAGCAGGACCGCGCAGCCATTGCCGAAGGACTGTCGCGCCTGCTGGCCGACACCTATACCCTCTACCTGAAGACCCACAACTTCCACTGGAATGTCACAGGCCCCATGTTCAACACGCTGCACCTCATGTTCGAAGGGCAGTACAACGAACTGGCCCTGGCGGTGGATGCCATCGCCGAACGTATTCGCGCACTCGGCTTCCCGGCTCCGGGAACATACGCTGCCTATGCCCGACTGTCCTCCATCAAAGAGGAGGAAGGCGTCCCCAGCGCCGAGGACATGATCAGGCAACTGGTCCAGGGCCAGGAAGCGGTCGTACGCACAGCGCGCGGTATTTTCCCGCTGCTGGACAAGGTCAGCGACGAGCCCACTGCGGACCTGCTGACCCAGCGCATGCAAGTGCACGAGAAAACCGCCTGGATGCTGCGCAGCCTCCTGGCAGCCTGAGCCAGCCAACCAGTACGGAAGGCCCTGTTTTCCGGGCCTTCCGCTATGCGACGAGAGCCTCGCTGTTCTATGCTCTGCCAACTCGAAAAATCGCAACAGTGAAGTGCATGAGCCAGCCTCCGAAACATCCGTCGCTGCTTGAGCTTTACCCCGAAGAAACCCGAGAAGCCGCCGACCTGCTAAAGCAGGCCGTGCCGCTGATGGTGCGCCACGCAATTCCCCCAAACCCAGTGCACTATGCACTTTGGTACACCTACAGCAAGGGCATGATGCCCGATCTGAATCGTCGCCTCGACAAGATCGTCAGTGACTTCGACGTCTTTCCGCCCGAGTCTGCCCTGAAGCTGTTTCGCGACTACATCATCCGCGGAGAGCTTGAGGAGGCTCGCACAGGGCAGCAGCAGGTCATCGATCTGGTGGACGATATCGAGGGCGACGTTTCGCGCAGCGTCAGTGGCAGTCATTCCTATCAGACCAGCCTCGCTGCGGGCCTGGCCGCACTGCACGAACCGATCATCGACGACCTCCCAAACGTGCTCAGCCAGTTGCAACAAAGCACCCAGATCATGCAAGAGCAGCAGGAGCAGTTCCTCTATCGACTCCGCGCCGCCCAGTCAGAAATCCAGCACCTGCGTAATCAGCTGGAACGCGCTCAACTGGCTGCAACGCTCGATGGCCTGACGCAAGTCTTCAATCGGCAGGCATTCACCCGCCTGCTCGAGCAATCACTCAACAATGGGCATCAGGGCCTTGCCCTGGTAATGCTCGATATCGATCACTTCAAACAGTTCAACGACCAGTTCGGCCACCCCCTGGGCGATCGCGTTCTGCAACACGTGGGACAACTGTTGCGCGACCTGCTCCCCCCTCGCGCCATGGCCGCGCGGTACGGCGGCGAGGAATTCTGCATCATTCTGCGTGACTGCAAGGACCTCGAAGTGGCACGCAACTTTGCCGAACAGCTACGCAGCAAGGTTCAGGCACTTCGAGTGAAGGTGCGGCGTACCGATCAGGTGCTCGACACCATTACCGCCAGCTTCGGGATGGCCCTGGCCGAGCCATGCGATACGGTGGAAACCCTGATAACCCGCGCCGACGATGCGCTCTACCAAGCCAAGCGCAATGGACGCAACCAGGTTCATCCGGCACTCAAGGAGCCGGTGCCAAGCGCTTGAATTGAGAACCCCAGCCCTTTGCTGTTAAATACGCCCCGTGCCGCGATCTCGATACCAGGATCCCGGCATAGGCCAGTGTCTGCGTCCATTTCTTGCCCAGACTGCTCCTGGGTTTCAGGCAGACACGGCTCTTCCGCTGATGATTCATGTCGAAGGTGAGCCCATTGAACATCTTGAAAATCGTCCATCTCCTGACGGGCGCTGCTGCTTTGTTTTTGTCTTTCATCCCAAGCCTGCGCACCGATACTCTGCCTTACCTGCAACAACCGGATGCCGTCTACCTAGCACTGTTCGGCCTGCTCAACCTTCTACTGGCCCCCGTCGTTCCAGCGTGGTCGAAAGGCTCTCGCAACCAGCTCCAGAGCCTGGTTTCCGCACTTCTGGTGCTGTCTGTCATCCTGCAAACGCTGATCCTTCTGGCACCACTGACCACCATCAGTGAACAACCTGCCATCCTGATCAGCATTTCTAGTGCGATCCTGGCAATCGCACTGCACCTGGGAGTCAACCTGCGCAAAGTCACACAGACTGCCCTCCTCTCCCAGGACATGAGCAATCGCGAAACCGGCACAGTGAAATGGTTCAACACCTCCAAAGGGTTCGGCTTCATCTCCCGAGACTCGGGGGACGATATCTTCGTGCACTTCCGCGCCATCCGAGGCGAAGGCCACCGCGTACTGATCGAAGGACAGCGTGTTGAGTTCTCGGTCATTCAACGCGACAAAGGCCTGCAAGCGGAGGACGTAATCGCCGCTCAGCCCACCCGACGCTGAATAGCGTCAATGACACGAAAAAGCCCGCCTAATGGTGTAATGCTGTTCACTTAGGCATTGGCGACAGCGCATAGGAGGAGGAGCGTGATCGGCCTTCGGAGCAGTCTGCCACCTCGTAGCCCGGATGAATCCGGGTGCAGGGGTTGGACTTTTCCCCGATTTCATCCGGACTACCAAGCTGAAGGCCCCGTAGGAGCGAGCTCTGCTCGCGAAGGAGGCGGGTTCGCGAGCAGAGCTCGCTCCTACGAGAGATACCTGCCCAACAGAAACAACTTCGTGATGATGTAAAACCAAAAACGCCGCCCTCCTGCCGAAGGAAAAGCGGCGTATTTTCTTATGTGAACAGCATTACGCCTAATGGCGGGCTTTTTCATGAAAGCCGATCAATAGTGAGGCGGCGGCGCCTCATCCTCGACTGAACCGAACTGACTGAGCAATTCCTCCTGACGCCTGGCCAGCGCAGCAAGTTGCAGCTGCATCCGATCGACGACGCGCTGCTGAGCGATCAAGACATCGTTGAGGGCTTGGATAGTGTCATCCTGAAACGCCAAACGGCTTTCAAGATCCGCAATACGCATTTCCAGGCTCATGACTCACTCCTCACAAAAACGGAAGTCGTCCGTCAGCACCAGACGCAGCTTGGTGCGAATTGCGGCCACCTGATCATCGCTATAGGACTGAACTGGATGGCGCCCCCACACCGGGGCAGGCCAACTCACGTCATCACGTCGACGAACGATGACATGCATGTGCAACTGACTGACGACATTGCCAAGACTGGCCACATTCATTTTATCGGCGCGGAAGGTGTCCTTCAGAGTTTCAGCAAGGAATGTGGATTCACGCCACAACTGCTGCTGGTCCTCGTCGCTGAGCTGGAACAGCTCGCTGACCTCCTCCCGACGCGGCACCAGGATGAACCAGGGGTACTGCGCATCGTTCATCAAGAGCAGACGGCACAGGTGAAAATCGCCAATGACCAATGTGTCCTTCTGAAGCCGCGGATCCAGGGCGAACATACTGACTCTCCTGTTCGACTGCATGAGTGTTGAGCTTAGCCCTCCAGCCACCACCAGCAAAGCAGTGAGATCGGTAAGCCGGAGCGCGCGCAGCATAAGCGAATGCCACCCCGAAACGAAACTCGCAAGGTTCCGAGTTGCCTTCCTTATATAAGAAGGCTTACCGTCCAACATCGCTCACAGCCATACCGCTGATACACTCGAACCGGCATCCACGCATACGCACTCGCTCGAGGCCGGCGGAACAGCAGCGAGACACTGACGTTACTCTATGCACCAAAACGGCCCACACCGACCACTTTCGTTACGAGTCGCCACAGCGAGGTTACGTCTTCGCGCACACCAAACGGGGACAGGCAATCGGGATCAATCGCTCCATGCCATGTCAACCCCCACCCCACCCTCGAGCCAACCGGAAGCCTGCTCTGGAAACCATTTCAGTGGAGCGCATCAACACAAACTGACGCCCCAATGAGGCCGCCCGAGCACCAGTCGGAAATTTTTTCTCAAGTGAGCAAGAGTTTGTGCACGGTTGTTGCTAATCAACTGGAGGTCAAAGACCGGGCGGTGTCGAGACCAGTGGGGAGCCATCGATCTTGCTTCAAGGGCCCGGGGATGAAAGGATGCACGGCAAAAATCTACAAATATGCGACACAACTCTTCTCGAATTGCGACAGCGTCGTGAAGAAATCGTAAGGACCAGGTTTCAACTATCGCCATAATTTTCGTCGTGCTATAAGTTAGCGCCGACACAAAAAGAAAGAACCGCCTTCCATATATAAGAAAGCGGCGAGAATCTTCAAAACCAAAGGAGCAATCACAATGCAAGTGATGAAGTGGAGCGTTATCGCCCTGGCCGTTGCTGCGGGCACCACTCAAATGGCAGTAGCGTCCAGCCAGTCCGAGTCCAAGGGCTTCGTAGAAGACAGCAACCTGACCCTGCTGAACAAGAACTTCTTCTTCTACCGTGACTTCCGCAACAACCCCTCGACCAGCCAGAACTACCGCAAAGAGTGGGCCCACGGCATCAGCGCCATGTACGAGTCCGGCTTCACTCAAGGCACCGTTGGCTTTGGCGTTGATGCCCATGCCATGCTGGGCCTGAAGCTCGACAGCGGTAACGGCACCAACGGAACTGGCCTGCTGCCCACCGGTAGCGATGGTCGCTCCCAGGACGAGTACTCCTATGCTGGCGGCGCAGTCAAAGCCCAGGTTTCCAACACCGTACTGAAGTACGGCAACCTGTTCCCGACCGCACCGGTCTTCGCCACCGGTACTGCCCGCCTGTTCCCGGGTTCCGCTGAGGGCTTCCAGCTGCTGAGCAGCGAGATCGAAGGCCTGAACATCGACGCCGGCCACTTCACTTCCATTCGCGATGGCAGTGCCTCCACCAACAGCCACGGCGAAATCACCACCACCTACACCGGCATCGCCAGTGACAGCGCCGACTACGTGGGCGGCTCCTACGCCTTCAGCGACAATGTCACCGCCAGCGTGTACGGGTCGGAACTGGAAGACATCTGGAATCAGTACTACGGCAACCTGAACTGGAACATTCCGTTCAGCGACAGCCAGGCCCTGAACCTGGACTTCAACGTCTACCGCACCCTGGACGAAGGCAAGGCACTGGCCGGCGACCTCGACAGCACCGCCTGGTCCGCTGCTGCCGCCTACTCCATCGGTGCGCACAAGTTCACCCTGGCCTACCAGAAGGTGAATGGCGACGAGCCGTTCGACTACATCGCGATGGACGGCCAGAACTCCGGCGACTCCATCTTCCTGGCCAACTCGGTTCAGTACTCCGACTTCAACGGCCCGAACGAGAAGTCGATTCAGGTTCGCTACGACCTGAACATGGCTGAGTACGGCGTTCCCGGCCTGAGCTTCATGGCTCGTTACATCACCGGTGACGACGTCGACGGCACCAAGGCCGACCCGAACGGCGCGTTCGCAGGCGCGATCGGCGAAGACGGCAAGGAATGGGAACGTGACATCGAGATGAAGTACGTGGTTCAGGAAGGCGCCGCCAAGGACCTGTCCTTCCGCGTTCGTCACGCCAGCTGGCGCGCCAACAGCGACATGGCCTTCTTCGGCTCCGCTGGCGGTACTGCCAACGACGAAATCCGTCTGATCACCGAGTACCCGCTGGATATCCTGTAATTCCAGCTTCGGTTATTCGAGACGCTAAAAAGAAGCCCGGCCTAGCCGGGCTTCTTTTTTGAACGCACATATAGAAGGCAGTCATTAATTAAACAGGATCATTTAGAGAGGTAACGCGTAAGTTCCCGTTACATGAGCCACAAGCTCGCCCTCCTCCCCTGCGGAAAACAACGACACCTCACACACGGCCTGCCTTCGACTCAGCTTCAGTATGCGGGCCTCGGCAATCAGATCCACCGGTTTCGGCTTGGCCAGGAAGTTGATGTTCAAGCTGGACGTCACGGCCATCTCCACCCGGCCAAGGCTCCCTAACACCACCGCATACATTGCCGCATCGGCCAGCGCCATGATCGTCGGGCCGGACAGCGTCCCTCCCGGGCGCACCAGTTTGGCCTGGAAGGGTACCCGTGCCAAAGCTCCCCGCTCATCAAGCCGGTCAATACGCAAGTCCATATCGTCCGCCATCGGCACGCCGGCACGTATAAGCACCTGAACCTGCTCCGCCGTCAGTCTGTCCATCCCCTGCTTCCTCCGTTTCCAGGACCGCAATCCTGTACGCCACTTGATCAGCGCCGTACAATGCCGAGCCATTCAACCCCATCGCAACCGACGAAACGGCCAAACATGCGTACCAGTCAGTACCTGCTCTCAACCCTCAAGGAAACCCCCTCCGACGCCGTGGTGATCAGCCACCAACTGCTGCTGCGGGCAGGCATGATCCGCAAGCTCGCCTCCGGCCTGTATACCTGGCTGCCGATGGGCCTGCGTGTGCTGCGCAAGGTCGAAACCGTGGTCCGCGAGGAGATGAATGCCGCAGGCGCGCTGGAAGTGCTGATGCCAGCTGTGCAGCCTGCTGAGCTCTGGCAGGAGTCCGGCCGTTGGGAGCAATACGGTCCCGAGCTGCTGCGCCTGCATGACCGCCATGACCGCGAATTCTGCGTCGGTCCGACCCACGAAGAAGTGATCACGGACCTGGCGCGCAATGAGCTGAACAGCTACAAGCAGCTGCCGATCAACTTCTATCAGATCCAGACCAAGTTCCGCGACGAGATCCGTCCCCGCTTCGGCCTGATGCGCGGCCGCGAGTTCATCATGAAGGACGCCTACTCCTTCCACATGAATCAGGAGTCGCTGCAGGAAACCTATGACCGCATGCACCAGGCCTACTGCAATGTATTCAGCCGTCTGGGCCTGGACTTCCGCCCCGTACTTGCCGATACAGGCTCCATCGGCGGCACTGGCTCCCACGAGTTCCACGTGCTGGCCGACTCGGGCGAAGACGACATCGCCTTCAGCGACAGCTCCGACTACGCCGCCAACATCGAGAAGGCCGAGGCACTGCCCCGCGAGAAGGAGCGCGCTGCTCCCAGCGAAGACCTCCGTCTGATCGACACCCCGGACACCAAGACCATCGCCGACCTGGTGGAAAAGTTCGGCCTGCCGATTGAGAAGACCATCAAGACCCTCGTCGTGCATGGCGCGGAAGAAGGCACTCTGGTCGCCCTGATTGTCCGCGGCGACCACGAACTGAACGAAATCAAAGCCGCCAACCTGGCCCAGGTAGCCAGCCCGCTGGTATTCGCCAGCGAGGCCGAACTGCGCCAGGCAATCGGCGCTGGCGCTGGCTCGCTGGGCCCGCTCAACCTGCCGCTGCCCTGCATCGTCGACCGCTCCGTGGCCCTAATGAGCGACTTCGCCATCGGCGCCAATATCGATGACAAGCACTACTTCGGCGTCAACTGGGATCGCGACCTGCCGTTGCCGGAAGTGGCTGACCTGCGCAACGTCGTAGCCGGCGACCCTAGCCCGGACGGCAAAGGCACTCTGGTGATCAAGCGCGGCATCGAAGTCGGGCACATCTTCCAGCTGGGCACCAAGTACAGCGAAGCCATGAAGCTCGACGTACTGAGCGAGCAAGGCAAACCGGTCACCCTGATCATGGGTTGCTACGGCATTGGCGTGTCGCGCGTCGTCGCTGCCGCAATCGAGCAGAACTACGACGATCGCGGCATCCTCTGGCCGGACGCCCTGGCGCCCTTCCAGGTCGCTCTGGTCCCGCTGAAGTACGAGACTCCCGCGGTCAAGGAAGCTACCGACAAGCTCTACGCTGATCTGCGCGCCGCAGGCATCGAAGTACTGCTCGATGACCGTGACAAGAAGACCAGCCCCGGCGTCAAATTTGCCGACATGGAGTTGATCGGCATTCCCCACCGCGTCGTGGTAAGCGAACGCGGCCTGGCCGAAGGCACCCTGGAATACAAGAACCGCCGCGAATCAGATAGCCAGGCTATCCCGGTCGCAGAGGCTCTTTCCTTCATTACCGCCCGCGCAAACCGCTGATCGATAAAATGCCCATGCGTAGTTCCCATCGCCTTGCCGGCGCCGCCTTGTGCGGCGCCCTCTTCGTCAGCGGTTGCGCAAATCACTTGCCGCAGCGTAGCGAACACGAAGAGCGCGTCGAGCGTAAATTGCTCAATCACAGCTTGCAGATCGATGCAGGCGAACCCCAGGTGCTGGAACTGCCACAACGGCGCATTCGGATCATTGAGCAGAAGACCTTCGAAGTCACCGAGTTCGAGGTAAGCCGTCACTACGACCGCTACACCCCTTACCAGCCCTGGCGCGAGCTCTACGAGGTACCACTTGGTGCGGTAGCGGTGGTGGCGGGTATCGGCGCCAACGCGCTCAACGTCATCCTGCTCGGCAGCCTGCCGGATACGGCCACCAAGGACTGGATCAGCTACGGTTTTGCCGGCCTCAACCCGGCGATGAACGTCGAGTCCAACGGCCGCTCGGAGCAGAACCTGGCCAGCCTCGACGAGAAGCAGCTGGATAAGCGGATGGAATACTCCAGCCTCCCCTGGGCGGAGCGGCCAGTGCTGGTCAAGGCGGGCGCGCAAACCCACGAACTGCTCACTGATCGCAATGGCATACTGCGCCTCAACCTGCTCGACGGCCCGTTCGCTGAACAGGACATCAGCCGCATCGGCAAGCTTCAGCTGAACGTCGAGGATCCACTGGACAATGCACGCGCCGATGCCACGCTCATGGTCAGCCACAGCCTGCGCGGCAAGTTAGGTGAAGCCCACTCGCTGATCTTTGAAGACCTCGAAGATGATGAAGTGCCGCAGTGGGTGCACAGGGTCAAGCGCCTGTCCGAGCTGGGCATGGAGGAAGAGGCCAGTGAGCTTGAACAGAGCTTGATCGAATTGACCCGTAATGACCCGGAACTGCAGCAGGAATTTCTCCAGTCCTTGATGAAGGATGCTGGACGAATCGCTGCTGACCCGGGCGAATCGGACTGAACAGCACCTCACCGAGCTGCGACGACAGGAACAGCATCCCGCCCATGGATTCGTGCGCCCTCAACGGCGCACGATGAAACCGGTAATCCCCTGCAAAGGCTGCTGCTGGAGCTCCACAGCACTGACATCGGCCCCCGCGGGCCCTTGCTCCAGCCAATTGGCCAACTCCCGCACGGCCAACTCTTCGCCCTCTATCAGCACCTCCACCCGCCCGTCAGCCAGGTTGCGCACCCAGCCATCCAGCTCCAGGCGATCCGCCTGCTCCTGCGCCGATTGCCGGTAGTAAACCCCCTGGACCTTGCCGCTTACGTAGCCATGCAGACAGATTCTTGCCATTTTCCTATCCCCCTTTGCGTAGAGCTTCGAGCTTTGCGGTCAAGCCAACAGCACTCTGCTCCCCCAGAAGCCGCTCACGCACCTTTCCTTGAGCATCGATGATGTAAGTAACAGGTAAGGCTTCACTGCGTGGCAGCTCAAAACGCTTGGCGGGGTCCGCGGCGAGGACTGTGAAGCTGATGCCCATTCTCTCGGCTGCCTGGTTTAGCTCATCGCCTTGCAAGCCATCGAAGTTCACTCCCAGCACTTTCACACCATTGTCACGCTGCGCTGCGGCAAACGCATTCAGTTCGGGGATTTCCGTGCGACATGGAGCACACCACTCGGCCCAGTAATTGATGACGAGCCACTGGCCTTCAAGACGCTCAGCCGCTACCTTTTGACCATGCTGATCGACACCGACATCGTCCGAGCAACCGGCCAGGAACAGGCTGGCGCAGGTCAGCACGAAAGCCCCAATTGCAACCCGGAGTCGCGATCCCATGCTTTTTATCCTCGTGCACAAGGGGTTGATATGACGCTGGATGCCTTGCGCCTCCAAGTACCCGACGTCCTGAAAGAGAGCGAGGTCCCGCTCGCAAACCTTGCCGGTTTACTCGAGGAGGCCCGCCGACATCCTCAGGATAGTGCCCTACAGCAGATCCTATGCCTTCTGTTCGATCTCAATCGCAGTCACCTGACCTTACTTGAAAGGCAACGGGTGCTGCAAAGCCTCAACGAAGAGTTCCGCTTCTATGCGGCTACACACCTGAACGGAAAGCCGCCGCCCCTCTTCGTCAAGCTCTGCGACGAAATGGCGTGCGGGTTCAAGCGCCTGCTACTGCAAATCCTGCAGGGCCATCAGCCTTCACGCCCCCACCTGGCGTGGTGCCTCTATATGGCACAAAGCTTTCTAGCCCAGTCAGCACTTCGAAATTACGAACTCTATCAGGAGCCTCCACCCGCTCTGTGGCGTGACAGCCACCTGCTGTACTGGATCGGCGACCACCAGAAGTGCCTGGATGAGCCAGTCGCTGCAGCCTTTCGACCGACACCGGCCAATACCCTGCGCGGCTTGTACCAGCAAACGTTGCTGCTGGCCTTGAGCAACCCCTTTCATCTGGACGAGGGTGCATGCACGACGCTGTTCGGCGCCTTGGCGCCTCTGGCAGGGCTGGCGCGGCTGATGCCCTGGGATGCCGATGATGAAAACGGCGGCCCCACGGTCGACCTCACTGAGTCGCAACCCTGTCTTCCGTTCGACCAACAGCCAGACGGCGCAAGGACCTACCTCCGAAGACTGGAGTTGGGGGCTTTACTCGTCGCTCTTCACGAACACGCACCTCTGCGTTCAGATACGGAACAGCAGCTACTGGAGAAAGTCCGGCCAAACTGGCTGGGCCAGCAACAACGCCGGCACCCCCGTATCGAGCACACGGGGGCCGGTTCATTGGCCGTCGGCCTCCACGCCATCCACGCCGATCTGCTATCCAAACACCCGGTGCGTTGCACAGTAAACCTGATTGATGCCAGCCCTGGTGGGGCACGACTGCTCTGCAACTCCGATCAAGGTGGCCAGTTGAAAGTTGGGCAGTTGGTCCTGCTGCACAACCAGGGCTCACCGACACTCGCGCTGGTTCGTTGGCACTACCACAATGCCGAAGGTTTGCATCTGGGCCTGCGCTACCTGAAAGGGTTGGCTCGCCCCGTCTGGTTGCGCCGGGCGCCGAACGCGCAGACGCACCCTGGCATACTCCAGAGTACGCCAGAGCCTGGCGCAGGCTGGCACCACGGCCTGTGGCTGCCGCACAAGCAGTTCGTCGAAGGGGAAAACCTCTGGCTACAGCTGGCCAGCGTGCATAACCAGGCGATTCTGGCCCTCCCAGTAACCAACCTGGCTACCTCAATGGTTGCGCGCTATCCCTTGCAAATGGCCTGAACGAGCAAACTGCGAGCCGGGCCACGCCTGAGGAGGGCCGAGCGCACAGTTCCCACTTGGTCGTGCTGCTTATAATCCGGCCAACTCAGTACGCTCGTACCGCCTGCAACCTGGACTAACCATGTCAAAAAACCAGGACACACTCATCGCGCCGATCTGCGACAGCATCATCACGAGTGCCCGCGCCTCACTTACGACCTACGACGGTCGAGTGACAGAGTTCAACGTCGCGGCCTGGCTGCAAGCGCCTGGCCTGAGCAGTTTCCCCGTGTCGCTTCTGGTGCGTTACTCCGACGGCGGGGCTCAACGGGAAGTGTTCGTCGATCACGGTAAATTGAACGCAAAGGGCAAGATCCTGCTGGCCGGCATCGCTCGCCTGCCCTTCAAGAAGAAGATCGAAGCGATGAAGATCCACTTGCGATCGGCCGTGCCGATCAAAGGTCTACTGGTAGATGAGTTGTTCGTGCAGGCGGTCGAGACCGTCGAAACCAGGGCCGATCGACTCCAAGCCTGACTACTTCGTCATGCTTGAGTGAACAAGCCATCACTCAGCCTGCGCTTTCAACCACTGAGCCAGGCTGCCTCCGAACAATGCGCGGTGCTCCTCCTGCAGCATCTCCAGGGCGTTACGCAGTGGCGGATACCAGTCCTCGTCCAGATGCGCCGGCAACTGCCCCAGTCTGGGCAAGGGCCAGGGGCAGTGGCTCAGCAACTGATGCAGGCTGTAGTTGCCAAGATCCCTGCACAGTACCCAAGTGCCACCACTGACACGGCACACCAGATTCTGCGCTTCAAGCAGCTCGAGCATCTCCAGCCACTCGTCCTCCGGCAAATGCCAGCCGGCACGCTGCACATCCAGATGCCGCACTGGCAATCCGCGAAGCTGGCGATCATGGAATACCCGGAGAATGCCCAGCAAAACCAGCAAAGGCGGCAACGCTCTGCGGCGCCAATGCCAAGGTGTGGACAGGTTGCACACCAGTTCAGCGCCGAACAATACGATGAGCCAGGACAGGTAGATCCACAACAGGAACAGAGGCACCGTGGCAAAGGCGCCATAGATCAACTGATAGCCAGGGAAAAAGCTGACATAAAGCCCGAACAACGCCTTGGCGGCTTCGAACAACAGGGCCGTGAAGGCGCCCCCGGTTAACGCATGGCCCAGCGGAACCCTCGCATTGGGCACCGCGGCATAGATCAGGGTGAAGGCCGCCACGCTGAACAGCAACGGCATGAAGCTCAGGAGTGTCTTGGCGCCGATCAGCGCATCCAAGCCGGAGAGCAGTGAAAGCGAAGTGATGTAGGTGCTCACCGCAAAGCCGGCACCAAGCAGCAAGGGGCCGAGGCTCAGGATCGCCCAGTAAAGCAGAAAGCTGGAGACACCACGCCGGGGCTGACGAACCCGCCAAATGGTATTGAAGGCCTTTTCGATGGTGACCAGCATCATGAACGCGGTCACTACCAACACAGCCACCCCAACCCAGGTCAGTTGCCGAGCCTGAACTGTAAAAGCCCGCAGATACTCCTGCAGCGCCTCGCCAGCGGACGGTACGAAGTTGCGGAAGATAAAACTCTGGATCTGCTCTCCCGTGCCTTGGAACGCCGGGATGGCCGACAGCATGGTGAAGGTCACCGTCATCATCGGCACCACCGCGAACAGGCTCGTGTAGGTCAGCGCAGCGGCACTGTTGGCTCCACGGTCGACAACGAATCGCTGAAGCAGAAAGCGCCAGAATTCCACGACATCGCTCAGGCGTTGGCGCATTCCATCTCCTTGATTGTTGACCGGCCGGCCCGCCTCAACAGACCGTTTCTGCCGCGCACGGTTCAGACCGGCGCCCCTACGCGGTTAGAATAGCCGCCTCTACCAAGCCCTTGCGACCCCGATATGACCGAACTCACGCTCTACCACAACCCTCGCTGCTCCAAGTCCCGCGGCGCCCTGGAGCTGCTTGAAGCACGCGGCCTGGCCCCCAAGGTGGTGCGTTACCTGGAGACCCCACCCAATGCAGCCGAACTGCGTGACCTGCTCGCCAAGCTGGGGCTCAGCGCCCGGCAGCTGCTACGCACCGGTGAGGACGAATACAAGGCCTTGCATCTGGATGCCGCCGATATCTCCGAGGACCAGCTGATCGCGGCCATGGTGGCGCATCCCAAGCTGATCGAGCGACCGATTCTGGTAGCTGGAAGCAAGGCTGTCGTTGGACGTCCGCCAGAAAAAGTGCTGGAGATCCTGCCTTGAGCACACCCTATATCCTTATCCTCTATTACAGCCGCCACGGCGCGACGGCAGAAATGGCCCGGCAGATTGCACGTGGTGTCGAGCTTGCAGGCCTGGAAGCTCGACTGCGCACCGTCCCGGCGGTATCCGCGGAATGCGAAGCGGTGGCGCCGGACATCCCTGCCGATGGGGCGCTCTACGCAACACTGGATGACTTGCGCCACTGTGCCGGACTGATCCTCGGCAGTCCGACACGCTTCGGCAACATGGCGGCACCGCTGAAATACTTCCTGGACAGCACCAGCAGCCTTTGGCTAACCGGCGAACTGGTCGGCAAGCCGGCAGCAGTATTCACCTCCACCGCCAGCCTGCACGGTGGCCAGGAAACCACCCAGATTTCCATGCTCCTGCCCCTGATGCACCACGGCATGCTGGTCACTGGCCTGCCCTACAGCGAGCCGGCACTGTTGGAAACCCGGGGCGGCGGCACCCCCTACGGCGCCAGCCACCATGCCGGCGCCGATGGCAAGCGACCATTGGACGAGCATGAAATCACGCTCTGCCGAGCCCTCGGCCAACGCCTGGCGCAGATAGCCCAACGCCTGGAGGCACCGCGTGGCTAGAAAACCCAAGCAACTCCCAGAACTGACCTGGCTGGCCCCCCGTCTGGCAGTCAGCCGTGCCGTCAGCCTGCTGAGCTTCCTGGCACTGGCTGTATTGCTCGCAGTCTGGACGATGGCTTTCGCAGACCTGCATGGTGCCCGTCCATGGGTGATCCTCGCCATCGAACTGGTGCCGCTTGCCCTGCTCACCCCCGGGATGGTCATGGGCAATGCCCGCGTCCACGCCTGGGCATGCTTCGTAGTGAACCTCTACTTCATCCAGGGCGTACTTGCAGCCATCGACCCTGCAAGGGCTGTCTTCGGCTGGCTGGAAGCAGGGCTAAGCCTGGCGCTGTTCTGCTCAGCGCTGCTCTACACACGCTGGCGCTTCCAGTACAACCGCAAGCTAGCAGGGGAATGATGTAAAGGCCGACTGAGCCGCACGATGGAGCCGAGCGTCGACAGCATCATCTGCTGTCGACGCCCTACCAGCCCAGGATTTCCTTCAGAAATGGAATGGTCAACTTGCGCTGAGCCTGCAGGGAGGCCTGATCAAGGATGTCGAGAAGGTCGAACAGGCTGCTCATGCTGCGCGCTCCACGAGTCAGGATGAAGCGACCTACCTCGTCCGTCAGATGCAAGCCACGCCGTGATGCCCGCAACTGCAAGGCACGCAGCTTGTCCTCGTCGGACAACGGCTGCAGCTGGAAAATCAGCGAAAGGGTCAGGCGCGACTTTAGATCCGGCAACTTCACCGGCAAGCCGCGAGGCGCTGTATTGGCGGCCAAGAGCAACTTGCGCCCCGCATCGCGCAGACGATTGAAGAGATGGAACATCCCCTCTTCCCACTCGCGGCGCCCCGCCAATGCGTCCAGATCGTCCAGGCAGACCAGCTCGCACTGTTCGAGATTGTCGAAGATTTCCGGGCCGTATTCCACGAGGTCAGCCAACGGCAGGTAGATCGCCTGCTCACCTCGCTGTGCGAAGCGCAAGCAGGCCGCCTGCAGCAGGTGGCTGCGTCCGACGCCCTCTCCACCCCACAGGTAGATCAGGCTTTCGGTCCAGCCAGCATCCGCTTCGCAGAGACGCTCGACATAGCCGAGGGCCGCAGCATTCGCGCCGGGATAGAAGTTTGCGAAGGTGGCGTCATCACGCAGACGCACACTCAGGGGAAGCTGGATCGGTATCATGCCGTACTGCTGGGATCGTCGGGGCCGCTGACCGGCTTTCCGTAAAGATCCGAAAGTTTATATAAATCATGCGCATGGCGCAGCAAGACCATGACAATTGCTGCAACAGGAAGCGCCAGGAGCACGCCGGTGAAGCCAAAAAGCTGTCCTCCAGCCAGGATTGCAAAGATGACCGCCACCGGATGCAAGCCAATCCTGTCACCCACCAGCATCGGTGTCAGCCACATGCCTTCGAGCAATTGGCCCACCGTGAACACCGCCGCCACACCGATCAGCGGATAGAGTTCGAAGCCACCGAACTGGAACAAAGCTGCCACTACCGCCGCACCAAAGCCAACGACGAAGCCCATGTAGGGAACGATGCTGGCCAGCCCGGCCAACAGCCCGATCAGCAAGCCCAGGTCGAGGCCAACCAGCATCAGACCCACGGCATAGATCAGCCCCAGCGCCAGCATTACCAGCAACTGGCCTCGCAGGAACGCACCCAGTACCTCATGGCATTCGCCTACCAGGGCGACGACAAAACCCTCCCGCTGGCGGGGCAGCAGTCCACGCAGCCTGGCCACCATCAGGTCCCAATCACGCAGCAGATAAAACCCCACGACGGGAATCAGCAGCAGGTTACCGAACCAGGCAAGCAGTGCCAGGCCAGATGCGGTCACCTGGGTCAGCAACGCACTGGCAATATCCGTGGTCTGTCCCAAATGGCTGGTGATAACCGTCTTGAGCTTGTCGAGCTGCCAGAAACCCTGTGGCAGTCCCAGCTTCACCTGGACCCAGGGTAAAGCGCTGTGCTGCAGCCAATCGAGCATCTGCGGCGCCAATTCATACAGGCGCAGCAATTGGCGCCCGAACATCGGCAACGCCACCAGCAGCAAGGCCAGGAGGATGACACCAAAAAGCCCGAAGACGAGGATTACACCCCAAGCACGCGACAAGCCCCAGCGTTCCAGCCTGTCCACCAGCGGATCACCCAGGTAGGCCAACAACATCCCTACCAGGAACGGGGACAACACCGAGTGAAGCTGATAAACCAGCCACCCCAGCAGCAAAAGGCTGCCGAGCCAAAGCCAGCGACGTGAATCGGTCATTTCAGGTTCTCATCCTTGCGTAGCGAAATTTCCGCCCCCACACCCATATGTACTGCGCACCACTGGCCAGCGTAACCGCCGCTACCAGCCAGATCAGCGGAGATATCGCCGGGCCGATAGCTGTTACAAGGCTCACCCCCAGCAATACCACGAGCACCAGGACCATCTGCAACAGGGTGCTCAACTTCCCTAGCCAACTAGGTGTGAACTGCGTTGGTCCCACCAGCATGCGGAACAGTCCGGCACCCAGCAGGATCAGCAAATCACGCAGGCAAACCAACAACGCCAACCAGGAAGGCAGGAGCTGGGCAATCGCCAGACAGATGACGCTGGTGACCAGCAACAGTTTGTCAGCCAGGGGATCGAAGAGTTTGCCGAGGCGACTGGTCCAGCCGAATTGCCTGGCGAGGAATCCATCCAGGGCATCCGACAGGCTGGCAATCACGAACAGCGACAAGGCCTGGGAATAACGTTCAGACAGCAACAACCCGGCAATGGGAAGTACCAATGCCAGGCGGAGCAGCGTGAGCAGATTGGGCAGTTGGTGCATGGCATCCCCGTCCCAGACAGGTTTGCAGTGTACGCCCTCTACCAGTGGAAACGCAGCAGGTTGCTGCGGGGCACCAACTGGGGAGCCGGCGAGCCAGCCTGCCCAGCAGGTTGGACTGCACCTGCCGGAGTTTCACCGACAGGTAACTCGCGCAAACCGATCAGGGCCAACTGGGCGCGCAGTTGTTCGGCACTGGCGTTGACCCGGAACGCCAGACGGTCACCCTCGACCGACACCAGACGAGCACCAAATGGCTCCAGCATTCGCGACAACTCGGCATAGCGAGCGAGATTGGCGCCCTGGACCTCCAACTCAATCTCCTCCCCCGCGCCTGGCGCAGCCACGAAACGGGGGGCAAGACGCTCACTCACTGCCAGCAGCACGGCATCCGCCAACGCTGCGTTGTCAGCGGCCTCGACGGTTCCCTGCTCACGACTGTCGCCGAGCCACAAGCGCCATTGCGCCTGCCATTTCCCATCCGCCTCGGCAGCATCCACTGCCAGCAAAGCATCGGCGGCATAGCGTTCGGAAGCCTGGGTCAGCGCGCCGGGCTGGGCAGACGTCAGCTGTTCGGGCGTTGCCAACAACTGCTCATCCAGATCAGCAAGCGGCAGACGAAGCGGCAAACCACGATTCTGCGCTGCCTGATACAGCGAGGCCGCTGCATCCTGCCCGTCACCTACCAGACTGGCGCCTTCATTGCCGCGGTTCAGCCACCAGGCAAGGATCGAAGGGCGATTCGCACCCCACATCGGGATACCGGCCTGGCGCAGGGTGCGCTCGGTGGTCACAGGATCGAAATCCACCACCAGCATCTGCCCTTCGTAGCCGTACTGACTGATCAGTTCCTGCGGGTCCTTACGCACAGTTTCCAGAGCAGGATTCTGTGCGGCCTTGCGATCGCCGGTCAGACGCAGGAGCAGGGTTTCCAGGGCACGGTTCAGCGCCTGAGTGCGCTCTTCAGGCTGTTGCGAAGCGACCGGCTCACGAACCTGGTAAAGGTCGCTGACCGGCTCGGCGTGGACAGCCAAGCCGAACAGCGACAGACAGAGCAAGAGCAACGGGGCAATCAGGCGCATGGTGAGTTCTCTGATTAGGCGGGACACGGCACAGGCCGCAACTTGAGAGCTATACCTTAAACAGCCGTCCTTCGATGGGCAACGGCGCGGCCTTTTCCCGGGCAAAGGCGCAGCTTTTTTCAAGCTTTTCACCATGCCCGACCGCTGCCGATGGCCGCTACCGGGCAACCCTGATAAAATCGCGCGCCTTCGCAAACCGGCAGCCAGACTTGCCGGTCGATCCTCGAATTTCCCCTATAGGCCTGGATTTATGAGCAAGCAACCCTCCCTGAGCTACAAGGACGCCGGTGTAGACATCGACGCTGGTGAAGCCCTGGTCGAACGCATCAAAGGCGTGGCCAAGCGCACCGCACGCCCGGAAGTGATGGGCGGCCTGGGCGGCTTCGGCGCCCTCTGCGAAATCCCGGCCGGCTACAAGCAGCCCGTGCTGGTTTCCGGTACCGACGGTGTTGGCACCAAGCTGCGCCTGGCGCTGAACCTGAACAAACACGACAGCATCGGCCAGGACCTGGTGGCCATGTGCGTCAATGACCTGGTGGTGTGCGGTGCCGAGCCGCTGTTCTTCCTCGACTACTATGCCACCGGCAAGCTCAACGTCGACGTCGCCGCAACCGTCGTTACCGGCATCGGTGCCGGTTGCGAACTGGCCGGCTGCTCCCTGGTGGGCGGCGAGACTGCCGAGATGCCCGGTATGTACGAGGGCGAAGACTATGACCTGGCCGGCTTCTGCGTCGGCGTGGTCGAGAAGGCCGAGATCATCGACGGCTCCAAAGTCCGCACCGGCGACACCCTGATTGCCCTGCCCTCCTCCGGCCCGCACTCCAACGGCTACTCGCTGATCCGCAAGATCATCGAGGTCAGCGGTGCCGACATCGAGCAGGTCCAGCTCGATGGCAAGCCCCTGACCGACCTGCTGATGGCGCCGACTCGCATTTACGTCAAGCCGCTGCTAAAGCTGATCAAGGAAACGGGTGCGGTGAAGGCCATGGCCCACATCACCGGTGGCGGCCTGATCGAGAACATCCCGCGGGTGCTGCCGGAAGGCGCCCAGGCCGTCCTGGACGTCGCCAGCTGGACGCGCCCGGCGGTCTTCGACTGGCTGCAACAGCAAGGCAACGTCGATGAAGTGGAAATGCACCGCGTGCTGAACTGCGGCGTGGGCATGGTCATCTGCGTGGCACCGGAACAAGCGGAAGCGGCCATGAAGGCTCTGCGTGAAGCGGGCGAGCAACCCTGGATCATCGGCGGAATCGCCGCCGCTGCCGAAGGCGCCCAACGTGTCGTTCTGAACAACCTGAAAAGCCACTGATGGCCGCACGCTGTGATGTGGTGGTGCTGATCTCCGGCTCCGGCAGCAATCTGCAGGCGCTGATCGACAGCACCACCGGCTGCGACCATCCGGCACGCATCTGCGCGGTTGTTTCCAACCGCGCCGACGCCTTTGGCCTTGAGCGCGCCAGACGCGCAGGCATCGAGACCCGCGTACTCGACCACAAGGCCTATGCCGACCGCGAAGCGTTCGACGCGGCACTGATCGAAGTAATTGACGCATTTTCGCCGCACCTGGTGGTGCTAGCGGGCTTCATGCGCATCCTCACTCCAGGCTTCGTTCGCCACTATCAGGGCCGGCTGCTGAACATTCATCCCTCTCTGCTGCCCAAGTACAAGGGTTTGCACACCCACCAGCGCGCACTGGAAGCCGGCGATACGGAACACGGCTGCAGCGTGCACTTCGTCACCGAGGAACTCGATGGCGGGCCTCTGGTGGTGCAAGCCGTAATCCCGGTACAGTCGGACGACACACCGGAAAGCCTGGCCCAGCGTGTCCACGTGCAGGAGCACCGCATCTATCCGCTGGCCATGCGCTGGTTTGCCGAAGACAGGCTCCGCCTGACCCCGACAGGTGCCGAACTGGATGGACAAGAGCTGCCTGCCAGCGGGCAGCAACTGCGTAACTAGGAGATTCGCCAATGCGCCGTGCCTTGCTGTTGATCCTCGCCCTCTTCACCTTGCCTGCCATGGCCGCCGAGTTGAAGCCATTCACGGCCAGCTACACCGCCGACTGGAAACAGCTGCCGATCAGCGGAAACGCTGGACGCAGCCTGAAGAGTCTCGGCGATGGTCGCTGGGAACTGGATTTCGAAGCCGCCATGCTGGTCGCCAGCCTGAGCGAAGTCAGCACCTTCCGCGTCGAGAACAACGCTTTCCTGCCGCTGACCTACCGCTTCAACCGCAGCGGCCTGGGCAAGAGCAAGCAAGTCGAGTTCGACTTCGACTGGACCCAGAAGCAGATCATCGGCAGCGATCGGGGTGCTCAGGTACGCCTGCCACTCAACCGTGGCCTGCAAGACAAGTCCACCTACCAACTGGTACTGCAACATGACGTTGCCGACGGCAAGAAGAGCATGAGCTACCAGGTGATCGATGGCGACGAGATCGAAACCTACGACTTCCGCGTCCTGGGCGAAGAGCGCGTCCACACCGAAGCTGGTGTAGTCGATGCGATCAAGGTGGAACGTGTTCGCGACCCCACTCAGAGCAGCCGCAAAACCGTGCTCTGGTTCGCCAAGGATTGGGACTTCCTGCTGGTCCGCCTGCATCAGGTGGAAAAGGACGGCAAGGAATACCAGATCATGCTCAAGGAAGGCACGGTCAACGGGCGGCAGGTGAAAGGCCTGACCGAGTAATCCACATCATGAAGAAACCGGGCCCAGCGCCCGGTTTTTTTTGCCTGCTCAACGGCGCCCGAACGACCAAACATTGGACCAGGCCCCGCTATGCTGAAGAGTGCCAATACTAGGAAGGTGAACAGCCCGTTCGGCCGGCACCTGCATGAAGAGCGCAGGCTGCCATCATGCCGCTGAGGAATCAGTCATGACCGAGGAATACCTGCCGCTATCCTGCGATCTCTACGATTACATCGAGATCGCCTGCCTGCACCGCTATCAGCTGCACATCGAGCTGGCCGGTGGTGGGCGCCTGGATGCCCGCGCAGTGACGACCCTGACGACACCCGACAAGGAAGAGTTCCTGATCGTGCAGAACGAAGGCGGCCAGGAACATTTGCGCCTAGACCAGATCATCGCCATTACACCGCTCACCGAAGGCGCCAGCTTCGGCCGGGTGCTGCTGGGCAACCAGATTTGCTGAAGCTATAGCCCTGCAGGAGCGATTTCGTTGGCGCAGCCCCACATACTCCGTAGGAGCCAGCTTGCCGGCGAAGGGTGCACGGCGCTTCGCGAGCAAGCTCGCTCCTACAAGACACCCAGCTACGCTGCGCCGGGAATCAAATCGACGGGACAATAAAAAGCCGGGCAATGCCCGGCGCTCTAGTCTCAACGTGTCTCACCACATCAGGTCGTCAGGCACCTTGTAGGCGGCGTACGGATCATCGGCATCCGGCTCTTCCACCTGAGTATTGAGCAGCACCACCCGGCGCGGGTCGCGCTCCTGGATGCGCAGCGCTGCATCACGCGGGATGATCTCGTAGCCGCCACCGTGCCGCACGATGGCCAGGGATCCACGACTAAGCTTGTCGCGCATCATGTCGTTCACCGCGATTCGCTTGACCTTCTTTTCGTCGACGAAGTTGTAATAGTCGTCGGTGGTCATTTTTGGCAGACGCGAGCTTTCGATCAGCTGCTTGACCTGCGCAGCTCTGGCCTTCTGGTCAGCCTTCTCCTGCTGCTGGCGATTCAGCTCCTGATCGCGGGCAGCCTTCTCGGCCTGTGCCTGAAGAGCTGCCTGACGCAAGGATTCGTCTTTCTCAACCTGGTTCTTCTTCTCCAGGCGCTGTTGCTTCTGCTGCTGCTTGCTGGCCTGCTTGACCTGCTTTTCATTGACCAGGCCGGCTTTCAGCAACTGGTCGCGAAGGGAAAGGCTCATAACGGGATTCAGTCTCTCGAGTTAGCAGCCAAGGGCCGGTTTTTCCTGCTTCTTGGCTTCGCCCCACAGGGCATCCAGTTCTTCCAAGTTGCAATCTTCAATGGGACGACCTGCTTCGCGCAATGCCTGTTCGATAAAACGGAAACGTCGATCGAACTTTGCATTGGCATTGCGCAGTGCAGTCTCTGGGTCCACCTTCAGGTGACGGGCCAGATTAACCACCACGAACAGCAGGTCGCCAACCTCATCGGCAATGGCCTGGCTGTCATTGTCGGCCATGGCCTCCAGCACTTCATCCAGCTCTTCGCGCAGCTTGTCGATCACTGGAAGGGCTTCCGGCCAGTCGAAGCCCACCTGCGCTGCGCGTTTCTGCAACTTCGCGGCCCGACTGAGGGCCGGTAACGCCGCTGGCACATCGTCGAGCAGGGACAGCTGCTCGGGCGCTTCAGCCTTCTCGGCGCGCTCCTCAGCCTTGATCTCCTCCCAGCGCTGCTTGATTGCAGCCTCCTCCAGGCGTGCCATGTCCGGTGCGCCGTAGAGGTCGCCATCGGGAAACACATGGGGGTGGCGACGAACCAGCTTGCGGGTGATGGCATCGACCACGCCAGCAAACTCGAAACGCCCGTCTTCCTTTGCCAACTGGCTGTAATAGACCACCTGGAACAGCAGGTCGCCGAGTTCCCCGGGCAAGTGCTCGAAGTCGCCCCGCTCGATGGCATCGGCCACCTCATAGGCTTCCTCGATCGTGTGCGGGACGATGCTCGCGTAGTCCTGCTTCAGGTCCCACGGGCAGCCGTACTGCGGATCACGCAGCCGGGCCATCAGGTGCAGCAGGTCTTTGAGTTGGTACATAACGATGTCCTGTGCCTGTATCCATGTAGGTCGGTGCAGAGCACCAACCTACGACGTCGCGCCGCGGTTCCTGCGGGCCTCGATGATATTCGGCAGCTGAGCGATGCGTGCCAGCAAGCGCCCGAGCGAGTCCAGCCCCGGGATCTCGATGGTGAGCAGCATGGCAGCGGTGTTGTCCTCCTTGTTGGAACGGGTATTCACCGCCAGCACGTTGATGCGCTCGTTGAGCAGCACCTGGGACACGTCGCGCAGCAGGCCAGAACGATCATATGCGCGGATGATGATATCCACCGGATACGTCTGTTCCGGCGCTGGGCCCCAGCTGACCTGGATCATCCGCTCGGGTTCGCGCGAAGCCAGTTGCAGTGCCGAAGCGCAATCCTGGCGGTGGATGCTGACGCCACGACCGAGGGTGATGTAACCGACGATCGGGTCGCCCGGAAGCGGCTGGCAGCAGCCTGCCATCTGCGTAAGCAGGTTGCCGACACCCTGGATCTGCACATCGCCGCGCTTGCCCGGCTTGTGATGGTGGATGCGCCGCGGGATCAGCTCCAGTTGTTCGTTTGTGCCGCGCTCCGGCTCAACCAGTTGCTGCGCAGCATTGACCACGTGGGCCAGACGGAGGTCGCCAGCACCGAGCGCGGCATGCATGTCTTCGGCTGTGCGCAGGTTGCACTTCTCGGCCAGCTTCTCGAAGTCTACCGGCGGCAACGCCAGACGCGACAGCTCGCGCTCGAGCATGGCCTTGCCGGCGGCGACGTTCTGATCGCGGGCCTGCAGCTTGAACCAGTGGACGATTTTCGCCCGCGCCCGCGACGTGGTGATGTAACCCAGGTTGGGGTTGAGCCAGTCGCGGCTCGGCGCACCGTTCTTCCCGGTGATGATCTCCACCTGCTCGCCGGTCTGCAGGCTGTAGTTGAGCGGAACGATGCGGCCGTTGATCTTCGCGCCACGGCAGTTGTGGCCGATCTCGGTGTGCACGCGGTAGGCGAAATCCAGAGGCGTAGCGCCCTTGGGCAAGTCGATCGCGTGACCGTCAGGGGTAAAGACGTAGACACGGTCCGGCTCGATGTCGACCCGCAGCTGCTCGGCGAGGCCGCCGATATCGCCCAGCTCCTCGTGCCACTCCAGCACCTGGCGCAGCCAGGCGATCTTTTCTTCGTAGTGGTCGGAGCTGCTCTTGACGTCGGTACCCTTGTAGCGCCAGTGCGCACAAACGCCCAGTTCGGCCTCTTCGTGCATGGCGTGGGTGCGGATCTGTACCTCCAGCACCTTGCCGTCGGGGCCGATCACCGCTGTGTGCAGGGAGCGGTACCCGTTCTCCTTGGGGTTGGCGATGTAATCGTCGAATTCCTTGGGGATGTGGCGCCAGAGGGTGTGCACGATACCGAGGGCGGTGTAGCAATCACGCACCTCAGGCACCAGCACGCGCACGGCCCGCACGTCGTAGATCTGGCTGAACTGCAGGCCCTTGCGCTGCATCTTCCGCCAGATCGAATAGATGTGTTTGGCGCGACCACTGATATCGGCCTTGATGCCCGTAGCGGCCAGTTCTTCGCGCAACTGCTTCATCACATCGGCGATGTATTGCTCGCGATCCAGACGCCGTTCGTGCAGCAGCTTGGCAATCTGTTTGTACTGGTCAGGTTCCAGGTAACGGAAGGAGAGGTCTTCCAGCTCCCATTTGATATGGCCGATACCGAGACGATGGGCCAGAGGAGCGTAGATGTCGAACACCTCGCGGGCGACGCGATGACGCTTCTCTTCGTCGGCGTTCTTCACTTCACGGATGGCGCAAGTACGCTCGGCCAGCTTGATCAGTGCCACACGCACGTCATCGACCATGGCCACCAGCATCTTGCGCAGGTTTTCCACCTGCGCCTGAGTGCCCAGCACCATCGACTGGCGGGGGTTCATGCTCGCGCTGATGGCCGCCATGCGCAGCACGCCCTCGATGAGCTTGGCCACCACCGGGCCGAAGCGTTGCTGCACGGTTGCCAGGGGCACCTTGCCCTCGCGCACGCCGCGGTAGATCAAGGCTGCCACCAAGGACTCCTGGTCAAGCTTGAGGTCCGCCAGGATCTCGGCAATTTCCAGGCCCGTGTGGAAACTGGAAGTACCCTCGGCCCAGCGGTTCTGCGTGTCCTTGGCCTGAGACTGCAATTCGGCGTCGCGGGCGAACTCGCACGCCTCTTTGAGTAACGCGCGGTCGAGCACCGGGTCGAGACTCAGGACATGGTCCAGCCACGCCTCGAGGTTGATGCTGCCGTCCGTATTGACCGGCTGTTGCGCTCTCACCTGTACCATCTTGCCTACCTTCCCTACGACATGAACCGCTCACGTCGAATAGTCGCCAGCCTCTGTGGACCAGTCGGATTGCGCGAGCTTCCTAGCTCGCCTCGAATAACGCCATGGCCTCGACATGGGCCGTTTGCGGAAACATGTCGAGAATCCCGGCCTGTTTCAGCCGATAGCCCTGCTTGGCCAGCTCGGCGCTGTCACGCGCCAGGGTCGCTGGATTGCAGGAGACATAAACCACTCGCCGAGCCCCCGTGGAGGCAATCTGCCGGACAGCCTCGAGTGCACCATCCCTGGGCGGATCCAGCAATACCGCATCGAATCCCTGCGCCGCCCAGGCTGCGCCAACTAGCGGGTTCGACAGATCGGCCTGAAAAAAGTGCACGTTGCCCAGACCGTTGGCCAGAGCGTTGCCGCGGGCACGCTCCACCATCGCCTCGACGCCTTCGACTGCCACCACTTCGCCCACCTTGCGCGCCAGCGGCAGCGCAAAGTTGCCAAGCCCACAGAACAAGTCCAGCACGCGCTCACCGGGTTGCGGGTTCAACCAGTCTAGCGCTTGCGCAACCATAGCCTCGTTGACAGGCGCATTGACCTGCACGAAATCCCCAGGGCGATAATCCAGAATCAGATCCCAGCGCTCCAGGCGGTAACCCAGGCGCGCGTCGGGCTCGTCCGGTTGCGGCTCCCCTCCGCCCTGCAGCCAGAGTTGGGCCTGGTGCTCGGCACAGAATCCGCGCCATTGCGACAGGTCACCTTCAACCAACGGCAGGGTGTGACGCACGAGGACGGCCGATGCCGTTCCGTGGAACAATTCGACATGCCCGATGGCCTGCGGTCGTTCCAGTCCATGCAGCAACGCCGGAAGCCCGCGCATGATCGGCTGCAAGGGTTGTACCAGCACCATACAATCGGCGATTGCGACGATTGCCTGGCTGGAAGCCGCGCGGAATCCAACCTCCAGCTTGCGGGCCTTGGCATCCCAGCGCACGGCGATTCGGGCGCGGCGCCGATAACCGAATTCGGGCCCCACAAGTGGGTCAATCAAGGCCTCCGGTTCCAGGCCGGCAACGCGAGCCAACTGCTCGGTCAGGGTGCGCTGTTTAAGGGCAAGCTGCTCGACATGGGGCAAGTGTTGCAGGGTGCAACCGCCGCAATGCCCTGCGTGGGCACACGGTGCGATGCGGCGCAACGGACTGGCGGTGAGCACCTGTTCGGTACGCGCCTCCACCACTTGGCTGCGCGCAGCCAGCACTCGCGCTTCCACCTGCTCGCCAGGCAAGGCGCCCTCGACGAACCAGGTCTTCCCGTCGACGAAACCAATACCCCGACCGTCATGGGCTAGTCGCTCGATGGCAAGGCGTTGCTTCTTGCCCACCGGAGCTTGCGGGGCCCGGCTTCCACCGCTTGGCTGGAAGCGCAGGCTGGAATTACGCCGGGACATTGGGATCGTCGTAGACGCCAGTCGAAAGATAACGGTCGCCGCGGTCGCAGATAATCGCCACCATCACGGCATTCTCCACTTCGCGCGACAGGCGCAGCATGGCGGCCACTGCCCCACCCGAGGAAACGCCACAGAAGATGCCTTCCTGACGAGCCAGTTGGCGCATCGTGTCTTCCGCTTCGCTCTGGGCCATGTCGATGACGCGGTCGACGCGATCGGACTGGTAGATCTTCGGCAGATATTCCTGCGGCCAGCGCCGGATACCAGGAATGGCCGAGCCTTCCTGCGGCTGTAGGCCGACGATCTGGATCTTCTCGTTCTGCTCCTTGAGGTAACGCGACACACCCATGATGGTGCCGGTGGTGCCCATGGAGCTAATGAAATGGGTGACCGTACCCTGGGTCTGCTGCCAGATTTCCGGGCCAGTGCCAACGTAATGGGCTTCCGGGTTATCACCGTTGGCGAACTGGTCGAGCACCTTGCCACGGCCGCCGCGCTGCAGGCTTTCGGCGAGGTCGCGAGCGCCTTCCATGCCCTCTTCGCGGCTGACCAGGATCAGCTCGGCACCGTAGGCGGTCATCGCAGCCTTGCGTTCGGCGCTCATGTTGTCGGGCATGATCAGCATCATCTTGTAGCCCTTGATCGCGGCCGCCATGGCAAGGGCAATGCCGGTGTTGCCGGAGGTCGCCTCGATCAGGGTGTCGCCCGGCTTGATGTCACCGCGCAGCTCGGCGCGAGTGATCATCGACAACGCAGGACGGTCCTTGACCGAACCAGCCGGGTTGTTGCCTTCGAGCTTGACCAGCAGAGTGTTGCTGGTATCGCCCCCCAGGCGCTGCAAACGCACCAGCGGGGTGTGGCCGACGCAGTCGGCGATAGTGGGGTACTGCAGGGTCATGGCAGGTTCGCAGTCCAGACTCGGGAAGGATGCCTATGATAACGGCAAACCGCCCAACTCCATATCGCACGTAGGTTGCAGATTATGGCCGCAGGTCAGCTGGGCGACGCCAATCCTCTCCAGGGCCGCCCCAGCTCAACCCAATTGCCCCGCCCACTCCGGCCCGAGGACCATCCGCACTGAAAAACTGGCATAACTGCCTGGAGATTCCCTCCCGACGAATCGCTACACTGCGCACATAGCGCATGGGGAGGATGGGCGTGTTCAAGGATCTAGGCATCAAGGGCCGCGTGCTCTTGCTCACGCTGTTACCCACCAGCCTGTTGGCATTGGTGCTGGGCGGTTACTTCACTTGGGTGCAACAGGCCGATTTCCAGGCCCAGTTGTTGCAGCGTGGCCAGATAATCGCCGAACACCTGGCCCCGCTTGCCGCGCCTGCCTTGAAGCGTGGCGACGCCCAGTTACTGGAGCACATCGCCGACCATGCCCTCGACCAGCCGGACGTACGCGCCGTCAGTTTCATCAGTATCAATCACAAGCGTCTCGCCCACGCCGGCCCACGCATGCTCAACGAGGCCCCCGCAGGCGAAAGCGACAGCCTGGCCCTGAGCAGCAACACTGATGCGACGCGTTTTCTACAGCCTGTTTTCGAGGAGCAGCGCGTCGATGCGGGCGACACGCTGCACACGCGAGACGGCAAGCTGCTCGGCTGGGTCGAACTGGAGATGTCACACCAGGGCACTCTCCTGCGTGGATATCGGAGCCTGCTTGCCAGCCTGCTCCTGATCGGGACCGGACTCGGCGTGACCGCACTGCTGGCCCTGCGCCTGAGCCGGACGATCAACGAGCCGCTGCGACGCATCAAGCACGGCGTTGCCCTGCTCAAGGAAGGTCGGCTGGAAACCCGCCTACCACCGCTTGGCAGTCATGAGCTGGACGAGCTGGCCTCAGGCATCAACCGTATGGCCGAAGCGCTGCAAACGGCACAGGAAGAGCTCCAGCACAACATCGACCAGGCAACCGAAGACGTGCGGCAGAACCTTGAAACCATCGAGATCCAGAACATCGAACTGGACCTTGCACGCAAGGAGGCCCTGGAGGCCAGCCGCATCAAGTCCGAGTTCCTCGCCAACATGAGCCACGAGATCCGCACCCCGCTCAACGGCATCCTCGGTTTCACCAATCTGCTGAAGAAAAGCGACCTCACCACGCGCCAGCAGGACTACCTGGGCACCATCGAGAAATCCGCCGAAAGCCTGCTGGGGATCATCAACGAAGTACTGGACTTCTCGAAGATCGAGGCCGGCAAGCTGATGCTCGAAAGCCTGCCCTTCAATCTTCGCGACCTGATCCAGGACACCTTGACCATCCTCGCCCCGGCGGCGCACGAAAAGCACCTTGAGCTTGTGAGCCTGGTCTACCGTGATACACCACTAAACCTGGTGGGCGACCCGCTGCGCCTGAAGCAGGTGCTGACCAACCTGGTGAGCAACGCGATCAAGTTCACCCGGGAAGGCACCATCGCCGTTCGCGCCATGCTCGATGACGACAGCGAGACCGATCTGGCCCAACTGCGCATCAGCGTGCAGGACACCGGAATCGGCCTCTCCGACGCTGACCTGCGTGCACTGTTCCAGGCCTTCAGCCAGGCGGATAACTCCCTTACCCGACAAGCGGGCGGCACCGGCCTGGGCCTAGTGATTTCCAAGCGTCTGGTGGAGCAGATGGGCGGTGAAATAGGCGTAAGCAGTACGCCGGGGGTTGGCTCGGAGTTCTGGATCACCCTCAGCCTACCCAAAGCGCCCACCGACAGCGACGACCTGCCATTGGCGCTGCTCAGCAGACGTCGGGTTGCCGTGCTGGAAGCCTTGGAGCTGACTCGCCAATCCCTGTGCCACCAACTGGAAGACCTCGGCCTGGACGTAGTCGAGTTCCCCAGCATCGAGGCGCTGGTGGAAGGAGTTGCCAGCCTCCGCCAGGGCAAACAGGCCATCGGGCTCGCGGTCATCGGCGCAGATGCAGAATCGCTCGCCCCCGAGCCACTCAGCCAACGTATCTGGGAACTCGAGCAACTCGGCTGCAAGAGCCTGGTGCTCTGCCCCACAACCGAGCAGGGGCTCTATCACCGGGCACTGCCGGAGGCGCATAGTCAGCTGCAAGCCAAACCGGCCTGTACCCGCAAGCTCCAGCAGGCCCTGACGGGGCTGGTTGCGCCTCGCCAGCTACGCAAGGAAGACCGGCCTGTGAGCATCAATCACCGCCCTCGCCTGCTCTGCGTCGACGACAACCCAGCCAATCTGCTGCTGGTGCAGACCCTGCTCAGTGACATGGGCGCCGACGTGCGCGCTGTGGACAACGGCGTCTCCGCCGTGGAAGCCGTGCAGCGCGAGCGCTTCGATCTGGTCCTGATGGACGTGCAGATGCCGGGGATGGATGGCATCCAGGCCACCGCAACGATCCGCCGCTGGGAAAACGAGCAACGAATGGATCCGGTCCCCATCATTGCGCTGACGGCCCATGCGCTGGCCAATGAAAAGCGCGCCCTGCTGCAAAGTGGCATGGATGACTACTTGACCAAACCCATTGGCGAGCGCCAATTGATCCAGGTGATCCTGAAGTGGAGCGGCCTCTCCCTGGGTGAGCCGCCCAGCCCCCACTCGAACGGCGAACTGCTCGCGAACGGCGACCTGAAGGTGCTGGATGCCGAAGAAGGCCTGCGCTTGGCCGCCGGCAAGGCCGACCTGGCCGCCGATATGCTGGCCATGCTGCTCGCCTCTCTCGATGCCGACCGCGAAGCGATCCAGCAGGCGCAGGTCAACGGCGACCGCAACACCTTGCTGGAGCGCGTCCATCGCCTCCACGGCGCCACGCGCTACTGCGGCGTTCCACAGTTGCGGGCTGCCTGCCAGCGCAGCGAAACCCTGCTCAAGCAGAACGACCCTGCGTCACGACAGGCTCTGGAGGAACTCGACGCCGCCATCGTCCGCCTCGCACAGACCGCCAGGGTCAGTGCCTGACCCCGATCAATTCCAGCGATCCGCGGCCGGCTAGACTGCTGAACAAACAAGGAGAGACCATGCGCACCATCGTCTTCAGCAGCCAGGCGTACGACCGCGACAGCTTCCTCGGCGCCAACCCGACCTTCGATCTCCACTTCCAGCAAGTGCGCCTTACCCTCGACACTTCGGCCTTGGCCAGCGGTTTCGACGTGGTCTGCGCATTCATCAACGACGACCTTTCCGCACCGGTGCTGGAGCGACTCGCCGCCGGCGGCACACGCCTGATCGCCCTTCGCTCGGCCGGCTACAACCACGTCGACCTGGTCACCGCCAAGCGGCTGGGCCTGACTGTGGCACGCGTGCCAGCCTACTCGCCGCACGCCGTAGCTGAACACGCCGTAGCGCTGATCCTCGCACTGAACCGGCGCCTGCACCGCGCCTACAACCGTACCCGCGAGGGGGATTTCAGCCTCCACGGCCTGACCGGTTTCGACCTGGTGGGTAAGACCGTCGGCGTGGTCGGCACTGGGAAGATCGGCGCCACCTTCGCCCGCATCATGGCAGGTTTCGGCTGCGGTCTGCTGGCTTACGACCCCAACCGCAACCCCAGCGTAGAAGCGCTCGGCGGGCTTTATGTCGAGCTGCCGGAGCTGCTGACCAACAGCGACATCATCAGCCTGCACTGCCCGTTGAACGACGCCACCCGGCACCTGATCAACGCCGAGAGCCTGGGACGGATGAAACCCGGCACCATGCTGATCAACACCGGCCGCGGAGCCCTGGTGGATACTCCGGCGCTGATCGAAGCGCTCAAGTGCGGGCAGCTCGGGTACCTCGGCCTGGACGTGTATGAAGAGGAAGCCAACCTGTTCTTCGAGGACCGCTCCGACCTGCCCCTGCAGGACGACGTGCTGGCCCGCTTGCTGACCTTCCCCAATGTCATCATCACGGCCCACCAGGCGTTCCTCACCCGCGAGGCTCTTGCCGCCATCGCCCGCACTACCCTCGACAACATCACTGCCTGGGCCGCCGGGCGGTCCTGCAACCAGGTGGAAGCCTAGGCCGTGGTAGGATGCGCGGCGTTTCTGGAGGACCTATGGCCGAACACGATTTCCGTTACACCCTGCTCAACCCCGCCCACACCCTCAACGAGTGCCGCGCCCTGTCGCCTGGCCTCTACCAGGTAACCGGCACCGGTGGCTCGATCCAGAACGGCGATGCCCTGCTCGTGACCCTCAAGGGCAGTCGCGATCTGAGCATGCGTCTGGTGGTCGAAAAGGTACGCCACCTGATCAACCCGCCCGGCCAGTGGCTGGCGGTGGCCAAGGGCCCCGTTTTCAAGGAGCTTGCCATCCACAATTGGCACGTGGACTGCGACAGCTGCGGCACCCGCCTGGACTTCGAGTTCGCCGTCGATGGCGGCCTTGGCAAGTCAGCGCAGTCCCCGGCGGCAGAAGCCCGCATCGCCGAATTGGGCTGGCGCAGCCGTGCCGGCAAGCATTACTGCCCAAAATGCCGTCAGGAGGACGCCCCATGAATCACCACATGCTGCTACTGGCCGGGTTGGCCGCGGGCCTGACCGGCTGCGCTTCCGATGCGTTGCAGCTGCAGACTGACCGCACTTACCAAGTGGAATGGATCGGCGAGCGCCCACTCATCGACCGCAGCCACCTGACCGTCACCCTCGGCGAAGACGGTCGCGCCTATGGCACCGCCGGCTGCAATCACTGGTTCGCCTCCTACAAACTGGAAGGCGACCAGCTCAGCTTCGGCGCCGCCGGCAGTACTCGCAAGATGTGTGCCCCGTCGCTGATGGAACAGGAGCAACGCTTCCTCAAGGCCCTGACCAAGGTCCAGCGCTGGGACTTCTCCCCGATCGACCAACTGCGCCTGTGGCCCACCGAAGGCAAGCCGATTCGGCTGTGGCCGGCAGAGGGTTGATCGTCAGTCTCCCCCAGAGCCGCTTCGCGGCCCTTTGCGAATGAATTCGCACCCACACGGCGCCGCTCGCTGGCTAGAAGAGCGCCAACTGTTCATGGGCACCACGAAGGTCCTGCAGCCTCACACCCACCCCGATCAAGCGCACCGGCTTGTCGCCCCGGGCAAACGCCGCGCTGAGCAACAGCTTGTAACTGTCCAGGTCACGCCGGGCGCCTGCCTGCTCCAGGGTCGTCTGGGTGAAATCGTGGAATTTGAGTTTGACAAAAGGCTTGTCCGGCTTGTAGCTGGCATCCAGCCTCGCCATACGGCCGTTCAGCTCCTCCAGTAGCACAGGCAGCCGACTCAGGCACGCAGCAAGGTCCGGCAGATCCTGGTCGTAGGTGTGCTCGACGCTGACCGATTGCCGCCGGCTGTCGACCTGCACACGGCGGTCATCCTGCCCGCGGGCCAGGTTATAGAGGCGCTCGCCGAAGCTGCCAAACTCGCGAGCCAGCGCCAGACGGTTCCAGTCGCGCAGGTCGGCGCAGGTACGCACTCCGAGACGCGCGAGTTTGTCCGCCGTGACCTTGCCCACCCCATGCAGTTTACTGACGGGCAGCGCTGCCACGAAATCATCCACCAGCTCCGGCGTGACCACAAACAGTCCATCCGGTTTTCGCCAGTCGCTGGCGATCTTTGCCAGGAACTTGTTCGGCGCCACGCCAGCCGACACCGTAATGCGCAATTCCTTCGCTACCCGCCTGCGAATTTCCTGCGCGATGCGCGTGGCGCTGCCGCTGAAGTGCGGGCTGTCCGACACATCCAGATAAGCCTCGTCGAGGGACAGCGGCTCAATGAGCTCGGTGTAATCACGAAAAATCTGGTGGATCTCGCGAGACACAGTCTTATAGGCATCCATGCGCGGCCGGACGATCAGCAAGTCAGGGCATAGCTTCAGCGCATGCCGCGACGACATCGCCGAACGCACGCCATAGGCCCGCGCCTCGTAATTGCAGGTCGCAATCACCCCACGCCGATCCGCTGCGCCACCAACAGCCAGCGGCCGATTGGCCAGACTGGGGTCATCCCGCATCTCGATGGCAGCGTAAAAACAGTCACAATCAATGTGGATGATCTTTCTTTGACTCATAAGTCTTTGGTTTTAATGGGTAGCGTCAAAGAAAATCGATTTCACACCTTGTTATGTTAACCACTATCTTGCACGCTGGCCCAGGTTCGAGAACCTACGAACCCGCGCGCGATTCAGAACGCATTTAATGTAGGGCCTGCGGCAGTGAAGCAGGCCCAAGCTGCAGCAGGCTAACCTTACTGACTCTCCTCGGTCACGGCCCTCGCAGCATTCAACCCCGCTTGGCGCCCGAAGAAGGTGGCATCTGCCAGCGACAGGCCAGAACTGTAGCCGCCACTCCAGCGCGGCAAACCACACGAGGTACGTCCGGCCGCATACAGGCCACGGATCGGTTCACGCTTCTCCGTGACGACCTGGCCCGTCGGCAGCGTATCCAGCCCCCCAAGGGTGAAGTGCGGATAGAAGGCATAGCCGATTCGGCAATCCAGCGCGACGAAGGGTGGCTCATTCAACGGCTTCAGCCATTTTTCGCCCTTATGGAACAAGGGATCACGGCCTTCGGCGGCATGGCGGTTATACAGTTCGACCGTGTGGGCCAGGGTGCCTTCTGGTAGACCAAGTTCCTGCTCGACCTCTTCCCAGGTCTCGCCTACGGCGGCGATATCGATGCGCGTGAACTCTGCAGGGCGTTCGAAAATGGCGTTATCGGCCAGCAGATAAATACGATCGCCCGACTGCTGCATGATGTGATGGCCAATGCGCCCGTGATAGCAGTCCTCGTTGATGAAACGCTGGCCTCGTTCATTGACGAAAATCCCCTTCACCAGCGACTCCGGCGCATAGAACGGCAAGCTCACAAACGCTTCGTTCATATGAATGGCCGCGCCCCCGACGCTCCTGCCCAGGAGAATGCCGGTCCCGTCATCGCCAGGTGTTCCGATGGGATCGTCGGAACGCAATAGATGCGGCGCGTAGCGCCTGACCATGTCGCGGTTCATCGCGAAACCGCCGGCACAGAGGATGACGCCTTTGCGAGCCCGCATGAAGCGAATCTGCCCATCGTTACGGACCACCAGGCCATGAACGTTGTTGGCGTCATCGGCAATCAGCGCAAGCACGCGGCTGTCGTAGCGAATATCCACGCCGAGAGCCTCAACGCGTGCGGCCAGGGCATCCATGAGCATGCGCCCACCGCCCCAACCGACAAACTGTGGCGTGTGCCCGCGAGGACAAGGTTTGGCCTGCTCCACGAACGGCCAGGCCTCTTCGCTACCCGACCAGATCAGGCAGTCATCCGTCACCGGTTCCATCATTTTTTCCGGCAGGAAAGTGTTCTTGTATTTGACCCCCTGGGCAACCAACCAGTCGTAGTGTGCAAGGCTGTTTTCCGCATAGACACGCACCTTCGACTCGTCCGCATCAGGTCCACCGGCCATCATCAGATAGCGGAACAGGTCTTCGGTGTCGTCACTGAAGCCAGCTTGGCGCTGAGCGGGGGTGCCTCCACTTCCTCCCAGGTAGATCTCTCCCCCCGACATGGCGCTGGTGCCACCGTTACCGGAAGTCGCCTCCAGCAACGTTACGCCTGCCCCCGCGCTGGCGGCCTCAATGGCAGCACTTGCGCCGGCAGCGCCAAATCCGACGACGAGGACATCGGTCTCGTGATCCCACTGGGGAACATGGTGGACGCGGTAGGGACGTGAGGCGGAGAAGTCAACGGTCATGCATGTTGTCCTTGTTGATTTTGTCATGCGGGGGCTGCTTGATTCGAGCGCTCAAAGTACAAGCAGCCGGAAATCTTCCACCTCGTCCACTTGGACTAACGCACGCTTTTGCCCTTATGTGCTTTCCGGATGCAGTTCAGGCGCGTAATGCGGCGCTCTTACACTGTGGAAAATCTTGCACACGAAAAGCGCTGCAAGCCCCGGCGGGCATGGTCTCAAGGCTCTCCATCCCGGACCTGGGCAACGCTAAGCGTCTGAAGAAAAAACACTTTTTTTGAAAATAACGTTTGACCCCTCAGCGTCTGGCTGTAGAATGGCGACCGCGGGATGGAGCAGTCTGGTAGCTCGTCGGGCTCATAACCCGAAGGTCGTTGGTTCAAATCCAGCTCCCGCAACCAGTTTCAAGAAGAAGGCCACTCAATCGAGTGGCCTTTTTCGTTTGGCCGCGAATAAACATTTGATTTAAATAGCAGAAATCGATTGACGGGCTCCCACAGAACTGTAGAATTGCCGGCGCGGGATGGAGCAGTCTGGTAGCTCGTCGGGCTCATAACCCGAAGGTCGTTGGTTCAAATCCAGCTCCCGCAACCAGTTTCAAGAAGAAGGCCACTCAATCGAGTGGCCTTTTTCGTTTCAACGCCTTTCGTCTCTTCGCCCCTACCCTTTTCCGCGCATCGGCCTGGCCACGTGGCCAGGCGTCCTGCCCAGATCACAGCTTGGCGATCGATACCTCCGTCGACTTCACGAATGCGATCACTTCGCTGCCAACCTGCAGCTCCAGTTCACGTACGGAACGGGTCGTGATCACTGAAGTGACGACACCCGCGGCGGTCTGCACGTCGATTTCGGAGAGCACGTCACCGATGACGATCTCCTTGATGGTTCCCTTGAACTGGTTGCGAACGTTGATGGCTTTGATGGTCATGGTCTTGCTCCTTGGGGGTTGGTCTTAAAGCGCCCAACGCAATTGCGTTGGCAGAGGTGAAACGGGCTCGGGCTGCGGTGGCAGCTCGGGCAATGCCAGCACACGGTTGAGCACATCGGCTTCGAGCGCGGCCAGGCACGCCGAGCCACGCTGACGTGGGCGCTGCAGGTCGACCGAAAGATCCAGGCCGACCTGGCCCTCTTCGATCAGGATCACCCGATCGGCAATCGACACCGCCTCATTGACGTCATGGGTCACCAGCAGCACGGTGAAGCCATGTTGCTGCCACAAGCGCTCGATCAGTTGCTGCATTTCGATTCGCGTCAACGCATCCAGCGCACCGAGCGGTTCGTCGAGCAGCAGCAGGTGCGGCTTGTGGATCAGCGCGCGAGCCAGGGCCACGCGTTGTTTCTGACCACCCGACAGTGCTGCCGGCCAATCCTCGGCACGTTCGGCCAGGCCAACAGCTGCCAAGGCCTCCAGGGCCCGCGGGCGCCAATTGCCAGAGAGCCCGAGGCCGACGTTTTCGATCACTCGTTTCCACGGCAGCAAGCGTGAGTCCTGGAACATCAAGCGAATGTCATCTCGCGTAGCCGCCAGCGGACCATTGCCCGCCAGCAGCTGACCGCCGCTGGGCAGGTCGAGGCCGGCCAGCAGACGCAGCAAGGTGCTCTTGCCGCAGCCGCTGCGGCCCACGACGGCGACGAACTGACCAGCCGGAATGTGCAGATCGATGTCCGCCAGGACCTGGCGCTCACCAAAGGCCTTGCCGATGCCATTGAGCGCCAGCGGTATTCCGCGTTTGAGGGTATGCAGGGTGGTCATTGCGCACCTCCCTTGACCTGATATGCCGGGTGCCAGCGTAACCACAGGCGCTCCAGCAAACGGGCGGCGACATCAGCCAGTTTGCCCAGCACGGCGTAGAGCAGGATCGCCAGGACAACGATGTCGGTCTGCAGGAACTCGCGGGCGTTCATCGCCAGGTAGCCGATGCCGCTGCTGGCCGAAATCGTCTCGGCAACGATCAGGGTCAGCCACATGAAGCCCAGGGCGAAACGCACGCCCACCAGGATCGAGGGTAGCGCGCCCGGCAGGATCACCTGGCGGAACAGACTGAAGCCGGACAGACCATAGCTGCGGGCCATCTCCACGAGCGCCGGGTCGACGTTGCGGATGCCGTGGTAGGTGTTCAGGTAAATCGGGAACAAGGTGCCGAGGGCAACCAGGAAGACCTTGGCCGCTTCGTCGATTCCGAACCACAGGATCACCAGCGGAATCAGCGCCAGGTGCGGGACATTGCGGATCATCTGCACCGAGCTGTCGAGCAGGCGCTCACCCCAGCGCGACAGGCCAGTGATGAAGCCAAGGACCAGGCCAATGGCGCCGCCGATGGCAAAACCAATGGCCGCGCGCTGACCGCTGATGGCCAGGTGTTTCCAGATTTCGCCACTCGCCAACAGAGCCCACCCCGCCTCCAGCACGGCACTCGGCGCTGGCAGGATGCGCGTGGACAGCAGGCCTAGGCTCACCGCGGCCTGCCAGACTGCCAGCAAGATCAGGGGCAGCACCCAGGGCGCAGCACGCAAAAACAGAGTACGGGTCATGACCAGGTCCTCAACTCTGCGCTGCAGCTTTGGGCAGGATGTCGTTGGCCACCATTTCGCCGAATGGGCTGACGTAGCCCCGGGACTCCGGACGCTCGGGCTGGGCAAATTCAAGGTGCGGGAACAGCAGCTCGGCCACCCGGTAGGACTCCTCCAGGTGCGGATAGCCAGAGAAGATGAAGGTGTCGATGCCCAGCTCCACGTATTCCTTGACCCGTGCCGCCACCGTCCGGCCGTCGCCTACCAACGCGGTACCCGCACCGCCGCGCACCAGTCCGACGCCGGCCCAGAGGTTGGGTGCGACTTCCAGCCTGTCACGCTTGCCGCCATGCAACGCGGCCATGCGCTGCTGGCCAACGGAGTCGAAGCGCGCCAGCGCGGCTTGCGCCCTTGCGATGGTGGCATCGTCCAGATGGCTGATCAGCCGATTGGCGGCGGCCCAGGCCTCTTCATTGGTCTCCCGCACGATCACATGCAGGCGGATGCCGAAGCGCACGCTGCGGCCGAACTTGGCGGCCTTCTCGCGTACCTGGGCAATCTTCTCAGCCACGGCAGCCGGCGGCTCGCCCCAGGTCAGATACAGCTCGACCTGTTCTGCGGCCAGGTCGTGGGCAGCTTCGGACGAGCCGCCGAAATACAGCGGTGGACGCGGCTGCTGGATGGGCGGGTAGAGCAGCTTGGCGCCCTTCACCTGCACATGCTTGCCGTCGTAATCGACGGTCTCGCCTTCCAGCACCCGACGCCAGACGCGGGTGAATTCCACAGAGGCCTCGTAGCGCTCTTCATGGGACAGGTGCAGGCCATCGCCGGCCAACTCGTCCGGATCACCGCCGGTGACCAGGTTGAACAGGGCGCGACCGTTGGACAGCCGATCCAGGGTCGCAGCCTGGCGGGCGGCCACCGTCGGCGAGATGATCCCGGGCCGCAGCGCGACTAGGAACTTCAGCCGCTGGGTCACTGGAATCAGCGACGCAGCAACCAGCCAGGAGTCTTCGCAGGAACGCCCGGTAGGGATCAGCACTCCGCCAAAACCAAGGCGATCGGCCGCTTGGGCGACCTGCGTGAGGTAGCCGTGATCGACAGCGCGTGCGCCTTCGGCGGTGCCCAGATAGTGGCCGTCGCCGTGGGTAGGCAGGAACCAGAAGATGTTGAGGCTCATGGAGTCGTCTCCTTATGACGAATCGAGGGAGCGGGCGCGTAGGCTGCCGGCCGCGCGTCATGCATGAGCGCGGCCCGGCAGTGGGACTTGGCCGCTACCGGGCCTGTGCGAGATTGGCAGGCGGGGTCCAGACCACGTCCTTGATGCTCAGGCGCTTGGGAATCAGCTGGAGGTCGCTGAAGGTGTCCGCGATCTTCTGCTGGGCTTCCACCACCTGCGGGCTGATCAGCTGCGCACCATAGGTCTGGCGCTCGACCGCAAGGCGAGTGATGTCCGCTGGGAGACCGATAAGCGGCGCCACCTGGATCGTGGCCGCTTCGCTGTTGGCCTGGGTCCATTCACCCACGGCGCGGATTTCCTCGACCAGCACGCCTAGCACGTCCGGGTGCTTCTCAGCGTAAGGCTTGGCCGCCAGGTAGAACTGGTGATTGGCCACCAGGTCCTTGCCATCACGCAGGCTGCGGGCCTGCAGTTGCCTCTCGGCGGCCGCCTGGAAGGGGTCCCAGATAACCCAGGCATCCACGCTGCCACGCTCGAAGGCGGCACGCGCGTCAGCCGGTGGCAGGTAAACCGGGGTAATGTCCTTGATCGACAACCCAACATCCTCCAGCGCGCGCACCAGCAGGTAATGCACGTTGGAGCCCTTGTTCAGCGCGACCTTCTTGCCCTTGAGGTCGGCCACGGACTTCAGCGACGAACCCTTGGGCACCAGGATCGCCTCGCTGGTGGGCGCGGGCGGCTCATGGGCGACGTAGAGCAGGTCCGCACCGGCGGCCTGGGCGAAGATCGGCGGCGCTTCGCCGGTGGTGCCGAAATCGATGGAGCCGACATTCAGCCCTTCCAGCAGCTGCGGGCCGCCGGGGAATTCCGTCCACTGGACGTCGATGCCCTTCTCCGCCAGGCGCTTCTCGAGGGTACCCTTGGCCTTGAGCAGGACCAGAGTGCCGTACTTCTGATAGCCGATTCGCAGAGTTTCGGCCTGGGCTTGGGTGATGGCGCCGAAGGAAATGGCCGCTGCGAACAGGGCGACCAGGCTCCGACGCAAAGTAATGGTGCGCATGGCGCTCTCCTTTGCAGTGTCAGGTTTGGCGGCCTGCTCGTCCGTTAGCGGACCAGTAAGGCGGGGGTGTGACGTTATGAGGATGGGGTGGCGGGTGGACCCGGCACGGGGCTCGTATCAGCGGTTGGGTTGTGGGGTCAGGCGCAAGTAGGGCTTCACCGTGCGGTAACCTTTCGGGAAGCGCTGCTGGATCTCGTCCGGGTCCTGGAGCGAGGGCACGATCACCACCTCGTCGCCATCCTGCCAGTTGGCCGGAGTCGCCACCTTGTGGTTGTCGGTCAGCTGCAGCGAGTCGATCACCCGCAGGATTTCGTTGAAGTTGCGGCCGGTGCTGGCCGGGTAGGTGATGATCAGGCGCACCTTCTTGTTCGGGTCGATGATGAACAACGAGCGCACCGTCAGGGTGTCGTTGGCGTTGGGGTGGATCAGGTCGTACAGGCCGGAAACCTTGCGATCGGCGTCGGCGAGGATGGGGAAATTGACCTGCGTGTCCTGGGTTTCGTTGATGTCATCGATCCACTTGATGTGCGACTCCGCCGGATCGACCGAGAGCGCGATGGCTTTGACGCCACGTTCGGCGAAGGCGTCCTTGAGCTTGGCGGTGAGGCCCAGCTCGGTGGTGCACACCGGGGTGAAGTCGGCGGGGTGGGAGAACAGCACGCCCCAGCTGTTGCCCAGCCATTCGTGGAAGCGAATGTGGCCGATGCTGGAGTCCTGTTCGAAATCGGGGGCGATGTCACCGAGACGGATGCTCACGTTTTTCTCCTTGGGTGAGTGCGTGGTGTGGGCTCACTATGCGCAAGATCACTAAGGATTAAAAAGAATAAATAAAAATTTGTTTATTACTCTTTTGAATATAAAAATCCGCGGACGCCCTCCCCTCGCAACAGCTAGCCACGCACAAGCGAGCCATCCCTTGCAAAGCCTTGGACGGCACGCAGGAGGCATGGCGGTAGGGTTTGAAGGCAGCAGGGAAGGAGAGAGGCAGCAGCCTCCGTGGAATGCCATCTGGCGGCTGCTCTTAGGGCGTTCAGTCCGCGACAGTGCTTATACCAAGGCCAAAAGCCGAGTCTGTCGACACCGATTTGCGGAGCGCACGGCGCAGCCTACATCTACGCCGCGCAGGTAGGTGAAGCGGACTCAGCTCGCCCGGACGGTAGCCGTCAGTTCGCCGATCTTCTCCAGCCTGGCACGAACGATATTGCGGCTGATGCCCAACAGGCGTCCGGTCTGCAACTGGTTGCCATGGCAGAAGCGATAGGCCGCACGAAAGAGGGTTTCCTCGATATACCCGTAGAGGTCCGGCAAGTTTTGCTCGAACAGCTCATTCAGCGCCGCCTCCAGATCTGCAGGCCCGCGAGTCGCGGAACTGTATTGGCCCGAGTCGTCCTGTCGGCCCGCAGCGCCGCGCATCTCGACCAGGTGCAGGTCGGCAGGCTGCACGACTTGGTGACGGCACACCAGCAAGGCATGGTGAATGGCGTTCTCGAGTTCTCGGATATTGCCCTGCCAGCCATGCCCCAGCAGCTTGCGCTCGGCCTCCGGGCTGAGCTGCGCGCGGACGTAACCGAGGCGCTGGCAATGCTCTTCAAGGAAAAACTCGGCCAATGGCAGGATATCGCCCGGCCGTTCCCGCAGCGGCGGCAGGCGAATCGTCGCCACGTGCAAGCGATAGAACAGGTCCTCGCGAAAGTGCCCGGCAACCACCGCATCGGCCAGGTTGACGTTGGTCGCCGCCACCAGGCGCACATCGATCGGAATCGGCGTGCGTGAGCCAAGGCGCACCACCTCGCGCTCCTGCAGCACCCGCAGCAGCTTGACCTGCATATTCAGCGGCAGGTCACCGATCTCATCGAGAAACAGCGTCCCCCCGCTGGCCGTCTCGAACCAGCCCGCCTTACTGCTGGTAGCGCCGGTGAAGGCACCCTTTTCATGGCCGAACAGCTCGCTTTCCACCAGGCTCTCGGGAAAAGCACCGCAGTTAACGGCCACGAAAGGCCCCTTGCTGCGACGGCTCAGATTGTGGATATGCCGGGCCACCAGCTCCTTGCCAGTCCCGGTCTCGCCGATGATCAGTGCATTAGCCTCACTCGGTGCGAGACGCTCGATGCGATCGAGCAGTTCCGCTGAGCGCGGGTCCTTGAATACCAGCACGGTGGCCCTGACCGACTTGGTCAGCTCACGGGCGTTGGGATGGGTCAGCAGCGACATCTCGGATTCCTTGCGTCGTAGAGCGCCGAGGAATATTGCACCATCCTCAATAGACTAAATAATTATTAATTAATATTTATATAGACCATATTGGAATATATCTACTTTCACGCGACGTGCTGCTCCCGCAACAGTCGAACAGCACAACTGCTGCCCGGTCGCCAGCAAAGCGCGATGGAAATCCGCGCAACTGCACTGATTCCGCACACTTCAGCCCTTGGTATGGCTCTTGCCTCTGGCCGCTGTACACCACGCAACATCACCAAGGAATGCTTCATGAGCCATCCGATCAAAGTCGTCGCCGTCTCCGGCGGCACCTACCGCCCCTCACGTACCCAGGTGCTGACCCAGGCGATCATCGCCGAGGTGGAAAAGCACCTGCGTATCGACAGCCATATCATCGAGTTGGGCGATATCGCTCGCCCGCTGGGTGGCGCGCTGTCGCGCAAGGAGCTGCCCGAGATCGTCGAGCATGAGCTGCGCGCCATCGAATCGGCCGACCTGCTGATCGTCGCGGCGCCAGTCTATCGCGGCTCTTACCCCGGCCAGTTCAAGCACCTGTTCGATCTCATCGACATGAATGCCCTGATCGGCACCCCGGTCCTGCTGGCGGCCACGGGCGGCAGTGACCGCCATGCATTGGTGCTCGACCACCAGCTGCGCCCACTGTTCAGCTTCTTCCAGTCGCTCACGCTGCCGATTGGCGTGTATGCCTCGGAGGCCGACTTCCAGAACTACCAGATCAGCAGCGAAGCGCTGAAAGCCCGCATCCAGCTGGCGGCAGAACGCGCGGCGCCTTTGTTCGGCGCCGCTCTCGATCCCCTCAGGAAAATTGCCTGACCAACGCTCAGTGATTCTCGGCGTACGCCTGCTGGCAGGACTGGCAGCAGGCAGAGGTTGCTCTGGGATCGAGGCCCAACATCGGGATCAGCTGTGTTGGGCTTCGCTTCGCTCTGCCCAACCTACAGGCATCGAGCCAATGCAGCACCGTGCCAATCCAGTCCGGCAAACCCTGTGAGAAGGCACTCAGGCCCGCTTGTTCAGCAACTGCGCAAACCGGTCCCCACCGAACTGGATCAACGTCACCAGCACCACCAACAGGATGATCACCGTGAGCATGATCTGGGTGTCGAAACGCTGGTAGCCGTAGCGGTAGGCCAGGTCGCCCAAGCCTCCCGCACCGATGGCGCCGGCCATCGCCGAGGAGTTGATCATGGTCACCAGCGTGATGGTGAAGCCGCCGACGATGCCTGGCCGCGCCTCCGGCAGCAGGACGTTCCAAACGATGTGGTGGCGCTGGCAGCCCATGGCCTGCGCCGCTTCCACCAGGCCGAAATCCACCTCCCGCAGACTCACCTCGGCGATACGCGCGAAGAACGGCGTAGCGGCGATGGTCAGTGGTACCACCGCGGCCCAAACGCCGTAGCTGGTGCCGACGATCAACCGAGTGAAGGGAATCAGCGCCACCATCAGGATCAGGAAGGGAATCGAACGCAGCACGTTGACCACGCTGCCCAACGAACGGTTGAGCAACCGCGCCTCGAAGATCCCGCCCGGCCCGGTTGTGACCAGCACCAGCGCCAGCGGAATGCCCACCAGCAGGACGATGGCCGAGGACGCGCCGATCATCAGCAGTGTGTCCAGCAAACCCTGCAGTAAACGATCAAGCATGGGCGACATAGCCAAGCACCTCCGCCTTGTCCGCCAACGTTCGTGTGCGCTCCTGCAGGTCGCCGCTGCCCTGCCCCGTCAGTGCCACGCTGAGCAGCAGGTGGCCCTGGGCGCGCCCCTGGATGCGGTCGATGCCACCGTGCAGCAGGCTCACCCGCGTACCCAGCGCCTGGGCGATGGCCAGCAGGTCGGGTTCCCGGCCGCTGGCGCCGGTGAAGTGCAGGCCCAGTAGCAGCTCGTTGACGCCAGGCTGCGGTTGGTTGTGCAGGCGTGCCAGCAGGTCCTCCGGCAAGTCATGGCGCAGGGTGCCGAGCAAGGTGCGGGTGACCTCATTGCGCGGCTCGCCGAACACCTGCCAGACCGGCCCCTGTTCCACCACGTGGCCTCGCTCCAGCACAACCACGCGGTCGCAGATCTCGCGGATCACCGTCATCTCATGGGTGATCAGCACAATGGTCAGGCCAAGGCGCTTGTTGATGTCACGCAGCAGCGCCAGGATCGCCTGCGTGCTCTCCGGGTCCAGCGCTGACGTAGCCTCGTCGCAAAGGAGGATTTCCGGTTGATGCACCAGCGCCCGGGCAATGCCCACGCGCTGCTTCTGCCCGCCGGAGAGTTGCGCCGGGTAGGCGTCGCGCTTCTCGGCCAGACCCACCAGCTGCAGCAACTCTGCCACCTTGCGCTCGATCTCTGGCTTGCCAACGCCGGCCACCTTCAGCGGCAGGGCGACGTTCTGCCAGACAGTCTTGGCCGACATCAAGTTGAAGTGCTGGAAGATCATGCCGACGCGACGGCGCAGCAGAACCAGCTGCTTCTCGTCGAACTGGCCGATGTCCTCTTCGTCGATGACCACCTGACCGGCGGTGGGCTTCTCCAGGCGGTTGAGGGTGCGGATCAGCGACGACTTGCCGGCTCCGCTGCGACCGATGATGCCGAACACCTCGCCGCGACGGATCTCCAGATCGATGCTGTGCAGGGCCTGCACCGGCCCCTTGCTGCCCTGATAGGCCTTGCCCAGCCCCAGCAGGCGAATATGCGGCAGGTCCAGGCTTAGATTGCGGTTGAAACTGACCATGAGGGCCTCTCGTATTTCGTTATTGCGCGTGGCTCGGGCTGCTTTTCCGTGTGGGGGGAATGAATTCGCCCCCACAAAAAGCAGGGCTCCCCTGTTTAACGGTTACTCCCAACCCGGCTGGTAGAGCTTGCCGTGGGCCTTATCCAGGGCGGCGCGTACTTGCGGCGAGTGCTGATAGATGTCGACGAACTTGCTCAGGCGGCCGTCGTCCTTGTAGTCGGCGCGGGTGACGAACTGGATGACGTATTCCTTGTTCTCAATACCGTCGAATAGCAGCGCGCCATTGGGATCGAGGGTTCCGGCGAGGCGGATGTAGTGCGGGTAACCCTGGGCCAGGTCGACGTCATCCAGCGCGCGCACCAGTTGTACGGCTTCCAGCTCGATGATCTCGATGTGCTTGGGATTCTCGACAATGTCTTCGAGCGTCGCCCTGTAACCGACACCCGCCTTCAGCTTGAGCAGCCCTGCCTTCTGCAAGAGCTGCAGGCCGCGGCCGCCATTGATGGGGTCGTTGGCGATGGCCACCCTCGCGCCTTTCGGCAGATCGGCGATGGCCTGGTACTTCTTCGAGTAGAGGCCGACGTTGTTGATCACGCCGGGGGCGAAAGGCTGCAAGGGGAAACCGCCCTCCTTCCTGGCGTTTTCCAGGAAGGGCCCGTGCTGGAAGTAGTTCACGTCGATATCACCGGCGGCCAGGGTGAGGTTCGGCGAGTTCCAATCGGTGAACTCCACCAGCTCGACCTTCAGGCCTTGCTTGGCCGCTTCCTCCACGGCGACTTCCAGCGGCGGGGCAAAGGCGGCCGTGGTACCGACCTTGAGGGTTTTGGTGTCGGCACCGTGGGCCAGGCCAGCGGCGAGCAGGAGGCCCAGGGTAAGGGCTTTGAGAATGGGTTTGCGCATGGTTGGGTTCCTTGGAGTTCAGGGGTCTGTAAGGGGCATTAAATGGTGGGAGCGAGTTCATTCGTGCTAGAACGCGCAGCGCTCACCTGGATGTGCGTGGGCTGCCCTTCGGGCTGCTTCGCGGATGAATTCGCTCCCACAGAAAAAGCGGCGCCTTTGTGGCTCCTGGGTAAATGCGGCCCCTGGCCAAACAGCTTTTCCCGCAGCGTGCCCTCGGCGTAGGCGGTCTTGTACGAGCCCCGGCTCTGCAGTTCGGGGATCACCAGGTCGATGAAGTCGGCGTAGCTTTCCGGGGTGACGATGCGGGTCAGGTTGAAGCCGTCCAGCCCGGTTTCCGCCACCCAGTCTTCCAGCTCGTCGGCTATCTGGGCCGGCGATCCCACCAGCAGGATGTAACGCCCGCCGAGGGCGTGCTGCTCCAGCAGTTGCCGACGGGTCAGGCGGTTATCCCTGAGCTTGCTGGCGGCCGACTCGATGGCATTGGTTTTCACGTAGGGGATCGGCTCGTCCAGACCGAAGTGGGCGAAGTCGACTCCGGTGGAGCTGGCGAAATGCGCTACGCCGGCTTCGGCGCTGGCGTAGGCGAGGTACTCGGCGTACCTGGCGCGTGCCTCGGCCTCAGTCGGCGCGACGATCACACTGATGCCCATGAACACTTTAACCGCCTGCGGGTCACGCCTGGAGTCCAGGGCGGCGGCGCGCACCCTGTCCACCTGGGCGCGAGTGGCGGCCTTGTTGTTGCCGCTGATAAATATGCACTCGGCATGCTCGCCGGCAAAGCGCAGGCCCCGGCTTGATGAGCCGGCCTGGAACAGCACCGGCGTGCGCTGCGGCGAGGGCTCGCAAAGGTGGTAGCCCTCCACATTGAAGAACTCGCCGCGGTGCTCGACCTTGTGCACTTTCCCGGGCTGGGCATAGATGCGGCGCTGACGGTCATTGATGACCGCGCCCTCCTCCCAGCTGCCTTCCCACAGCTTGTAGAGCACCTCCAGGTATTCGTCGGCCTGGTCATAACGGCGGTCATGCTCCATCTGCTGCGCCAGGCCCATGGCGCGGGCGGCGCTTTCCAGGTAGCCGGTGACGATGTTCCAGCCCACGCGACCGTCGCTCAGGTGGTCCAGCGTCGACATGCGCCGGGCAAACAGGTAAGGCGCGTCGTAACTCAGGTTGGCGGTAATGCCGAAGCCCAGGTGCCGGGTCACTCCGGCCATGGCCGAGACCAGCATGAGCGGGTCATTCACCGGCAGCTGGATGCTCTCCTTCAGGGTCAGCTCCACGCCGCCCTGGTAGACGTCGTAGACGCCCACAATGTCGGCGAGGAACAGCCCGTCGAACAGCCCGCGCTCCAGCAACTGCGCCAGTTCGGTCCAGTAGGCGAGATTCTTGTATTCGGCAGAGCGGTCGCGCGGGTGCGCCCAGAGGCCGTGGTTGATATGCCCCACGCAGTTCATGTTGAAGGCGTTGAGGAGGATCTGCTTCTTGCCCATCAGATCGTCCCCCGGCGCGGCGGCAGCTGGCCGTTGAGGTAGTAATTACCCACCGCGTGATACTTCCAGCGCACCGGGTCGTGCAGCGTGTGCACGCGGGCGTTGCGCCAGTGGCGGTCGAGGTTGTGCTCGGAGAGGCTGGCGCGGGTACCGGAGAGTTCGAACAGCTTGCTGCCGGCTGAGAGAGAGATCTCGGTGGTCAGCGCGCGGGCCTCGGCCACGGCGATGGAAGCAGCAGCCACCGTCTCCGCAGTGGGCTCGGCGGTGGCGACATCGAGAATGCGACCGGCGCGCTCGAGGATGGCTTCAGCGGCGTGCAGGCGGATCGCCAGGCGGCCGAACTCATGGATGGTCAGCGGGTCGTCGCTGGCCTTGTCGACCCCGGAATCGATCCACGGCCGCGAGCGCTCGCGGACGAACGCCAGGGCATCCTCTAAAGCAGCACGGGCGATGCCGGCGTCGATCGCAGCATGCAGGATCTGCGCGAAAGGGCCCACCGTTGTGGGGCGCTCGAAGGCCGCCTGGAAGGACACCAGGTCTTCGGTGCGCACCGGCACATTCTCGAACACCACCGAGCCGCTGCCGGTAGTGCGCTGGCCGAAGCCGGACCAGTCATCGATCACCACCAGGCCCGGCGCATTGCGCGACACATAGGCCAGGTACTGGTGGCCGTCCTCGGCGACCACCAGCGTAGGCACACGCTGGGCGTAGAGGGCGCCGGTGCAGTAGAACTTGCGACCGTGGATGCGGTAACCGGCACCCTCCTTGGCCAGCCGCGTGGTGCGATCGTTGGCGGTGCGCGTTCCCAGTTCGGCCAGGGCATTGCCGAAACGCTCTCCCGCCAGGGCGGCAGCGAACAGGCGACGCTGCTGGGTCTTGCTGCCGTTCACCCGCAGCACTTCCAGCGCGTAGAAGTGGTTCTGCGGAATCTGCCCGAGGGAACTGTCGGCGGCGCTGATGATGGCCATGACACGGGCCAGGGTGACTCGCGAGACGCCGGCGCCACCGAATTTTTTCGGCACGCTGATGCCCCACAGACCGGAGCGGCTGAAGTCTTCCAGCTCCGCATGAGGCAAGCGCCGGTTGCAGTCGCGGACTGCGGCGCCGCGCCTGAACTCGACGGCGATGCGACGAGCCACGTCGAGGGCTTCGACGTCATCACGAATGATGGCCGCGGCAGGGATTGGATGCTTTTGCGCAATAGTCATCAAAGACTCCTCAGATCCAGGAGTGGCGCGCCGGTTTGGCGCCATTGAGGTGGTAGTTGCCCACGGCGTGGACCTTCCAGCGCACCGGGTCGTGCAGCGTGTGCACGCGGGCGTTGCGCCAATGGCGGTCAAGGTTGAACTCGGCCAGCGTGGCGCGGCTGCCGGCCAGCTCGAAGAGCTTCTCGCTGGCAGCCAGGGCGATTTCGGTGGTGAGCACCTTGGCCTCGGCCACAGCGATGGAGGCACGGGCAGCAGACTCGGCGTCGACCGGCCTGGCGCTCACTTCATCCAGCACCTGGCCAGCTCGCTCCAGCAGTGCATTGGCGGCGTTCAGCTCAACCTTCAGGCGACCGACCTCGGCGATGGTGTAGAGCTCTTCGCTGGCGCGCTCGACGTTCGCCTCCACCCAGGGCCGCGAGTGTTCGCGGACGAAGGCGATGGCGTCGTCCAGCGCCGCCTCGGCGATCCCGGCGTCGATAGCGGCCTGGATCAGCTGCGACAGCGCGCCCTGCAGGCTCGGCACCTCGGAGAGAAGGCTGTTGTGGAACACCAGGTCATCGGCCACCGGGGCCTGATCCAGCTGCACGGTGCCGCTGGCGGTGGTGCGCTGGCCGAAGCCGGACCAGTCGTCGACGATGCGCAGGCCGGGAACGCCGCGTGCCACCAAACCGAGCACCCCCACGCCGTCGTCATCGATGGCCTTCACTGCCACCCAATGAGCGAACAGCGCGCCGGTGGAATAGAACTTCTCGCCACTGACCGAAAGGCCTGCGTCGCTGCGGGTGATGCGCGCGGTGATCTCCAGGGTGTTGCGGCTATTGCGCTCGGGCCCGGCGTTCGCCAGGCGGCGGCCGGCGAGAATGCCGGCGAAGACCTTGCGCTTCTGCACCTCGCTGCCGACATTTTCGATCACGCTGAGCAGGCCGAACTGGTTCTGCGGAATCTGCCCCAGGGCCGGGTCGGCGGCGCAGATGATGCGGAAAACCTCAGCGAGGGTGACATGGGAGACTTCCGCCCCGCCGTATTGGCGCGGAATTCGGATGCCGCCCAAGCCCAGCCGGGTGAACAGCTCCAGCTCGCGCCAGGGCAGTTGGCGCTCACGGTCCCGTTGTGCGGCGTGCTCCCTGGCCAGCTTCGCCACCTCGTGAGCCGCGTGCAGAGCCTGTGCATCGTCCTCGATCAGCGCGGCTGGCAGTAACGGCGGCGCTTCATCATTGAGTACCTCGTGTGCTGAGGTCTGGCGGTACGTCATGGGCAACTCTCTACTCTCTGCTGTATCGCCGCGAACAGCCGCGGCCTTGCGTACAGAGGGCTGAAGCACATCCCATGCCTGATCTATAAATCCTTTAATATCAATTACTTACAAATATATCCAACACTTGCAACGCGCCAAGGCACGCAATCTGTTGCTCTGGTGTTGCTGTAGCAACAGTTCGCCAGCTTGGCAGCCAGTGGCAAATACCTGATTGCAGGGCGAGCCCTATCTGGACCGTTCGGAGGCCCGCCCGCCCGCGAGGCTGCCGGGCTCTATACTTCAACCGCGAAGTCCCTGAAGTGGAGGATGGCGATGTCTGAGTACTGCGCATCCAGCGAGGAGCTCGAATACCTGAATCGGGCCCTGCGCACACTGAGTGGGAGCAACCGCGCGCTGCTGCGAGCCGAGGATGAAGGCTTCCTGCTTCAGGAAATCTGCCGGGTGATCGTCGAAGAGGCTGGTTACCGCCTGGCGTGGATCGGTCGGGCCGAACGCGATGCCGAGCAGAGCGTGACACCCGTGGCCCACGCCGGACTTGAACAAGCTTATGTCGATTCACTCCACATGACGTGGGCTGACCGCGAACGCGGTCGTGGCCCGACTGGCACGGCGATCCGCACCGGAAGGCCGACCATCAGCCGTGACATCCTGACCGATCCCAAGGTCACGCCTTGGCGCGAGAGCGCCATCGTCCACGGAATCGCCTCGGTCCTTTCCCTGCCGCTGCGCGTTGAAGGGGAAATCTTCGGTGGCATCGGCATCTGCGCGTCGGAGCCCGACGCCTTCGGTGAACGGGAAGTCGAACTGCTCAGCGAAGCGGCCGAAGACCTGGCGTTCGGCATCGAGGCCTTGCGCATCAAGGCCAGGCGGCGCCAGGCAGAACTCCAGGTCGCGGCGTTGAACCGGGCCCTGTCGACACGTGTGGCCGTCAACCATGCCGTGATCCATGCCACGGACGAGGTGCCCCTGCTCAAGGAAATCTGCCGCGTGTTGGTCGACGACTGCGGCTACCGCCTGGCCTGGGTGAACTATCGCCAGAAGGACGACGAGCAACCTTCCCGCCCCATGGCCTATCACGGTTTCGATGAAGGCTTCCTCAGCGTGGGGACGACTTGGCGCGCCAGTGCCGAAGGTATGGCCTTCATCCGCGACCTGGAAAACCGGCTGGCGACAGGCCATCCGGTGGTGATGCGCGACTTGGCCAACATCAGCGATATGCCATTGCGCAGCGAAGCGCTCGAGCGCGGCTACAGCGCAGCCCTGGTGCTCCCGTTGCTGATTGAGGACGAGTTGATCGGCATGCTGCTGATCATGGCCGGCAGCCCCGACGCCTTCGATGAACAAGAAGTCAGCCTGCTACAAGCCACGGCGAACGATCTGAGTTTCGGCATTTCCACCCTGCGCACCCGCGCCCGGGCCATGGAAGCCGAAGCGACTGTCCGGCGCATGGCCTATACCGACCTGCTCACCGGCCTACCGAATCGAGTACGCCTGCGCGAGCTGCTGGAGGACGCAATCGCCAACGCCCGCCAGGAGCGGCGGTCGTTCGCTGTGCTGCATCTGGAAATCGCCCGCAATCAGGAAATCAATGAAACCCTGGGCTACCGCGAGGGCGACCGCCTGCAACTGGAAATCGCCACGCGCCTGACCCAGGCTGTGGGGCCCGACCGGCCTGTCGCACGCATGGGTGAGTGCGAGTTCGCCGTGCTGATGCCCAATGGGGGCGCCGAGCAGGCCTCGCAGTTGGCGAAGCAGATCCTGGTGGCGCTGTATGAGCCGGTGGAGCTTTCCGGACTCTATCTGGAAGCCCGCGCGAGCATCGGCATCTCCCTCTTCCCGGGCCACGGCACTGACCCGGAAGCGCTGATTCGCCGCTCCGGCAGCGCCATGGAGCAGGCCAAACGCTCGAATGCAGGCTTCGCCCTGTTCCAGGGTGGCCTCGACCAGGAGTGCGCCCAGCACCTGACGCTGATGGGCGACCTGCGCCGCGCCATCGACCGCAATGAGCTGCTGCTCTATTACCAACCGAAAATCCAGATCTCCAGCAACAAGGTTTGTGGCACCGAAGCCCTGGTGCGCTGGCGTCATCCGCAACACGGCATGTTGCCTCCGGACGAGTTCGTCAAACTGGCGGAGAACACCGGCCTGATCACACCACTCACCCTTTGGGTGCTGGATACCGCGCTGGGCCAGCGCTATGCGTGGCATGAAGAGGGTGATGAGCGGCCGATCTCGGTCAACCTGTCCGCTCACGACCTGCGCGACCCGCGCTTACTGGAGCGCATCCGCGGCTCCTTCGCCACCTGGGGCGCCAAGCCGCACTGGATCGAGTTCGAACTGACCGAAAGCGCCCTGATGGAAGACCCTGTCGCGGCGCTGGACACCCTGTGTGAACTGAAGAAACTCGAATCCCACCTGACTATCGATGACTTCGGCACCGGCTACTCCTCGCTGGCCTACCTGCAGAAACTGCCGGTGGATTCGCTGAAGATCGACCAGTCCTTCGTCACCGACATGACCAGCAACGACGGCTCGGCGAAGATCGTGCGCTCGATCATCGAACTCGCCCACAACCTCGACCTGACGGTCGTTGCCGAAGGGGTGGAGGACCAACTCACCCTGACCCAATTGGGGCAGTTCGGCTGCGACATCGCCCAGGGCTACCGAATCAGCCAACCAATTCCGGCGGATCAGTTCAAGGCTTGGGAGAAGCAGTCGGCGTGGCACTGAGAGCCCCCTGACAACCCCGCCCCCTCAGCCTTTGACTTCCTTTGCAGTTAGGCGACGGGCCGATCCCGCCGCCTGCCTCTTCATTTTCCCGACCACAGCGCGCAAACCTCCTGCTCCGCCCACTCCTACCTTCGGATAGTCGGTAGCTGTCAGGCTACCCAGCATTACGTATTATGGTATACCATAAACCATCAATTCGATCCTGCGTCTCCGCCGGCGAAAGCGCCTAATGGCGAGCCCACAGAACACAGCGGCTCGGGCGATGAACGGCGATTTGAAAGCTTGACTTGCGCAAGACGTATTATGGTATACCATGATACCAAACAAGGTGCCGACAGCACCGCCCCCTATTCACTGCACCAGGAGCGTCCAATGAGTTTCGAGATTCGCAAGATCGTCACCTACGTCGAGGAAACCTTCATCGAGGGCGGCAAAGCCACTGATAAGCCGGTGACCATGGTGGGCCTCGCTGTAGTGATCAAGAACCCATGGCTCGGCCGTGGCTTCGTCGAAGACCTCAAGCCAGAAATCAAGGCCAACTGTTCCGACCTCGGCGCCATGATGGTCGAGCGCCTGACCGCCACCATCGGCGGTGCTGCAAAGATCGAGGCCTACGGCAAGGCAGCCGTGGTCGGTGCAGACGGTGAGATCGAGCACGCCTCTGCCGTGATCCACACCCTGCGCTTCGGCAATCACTACCGCCAGGCGGTGAACGCCAAGAGCTACCTGAGCTTCACCAACAAACGCGGCGGCCCGGGCACCTCCATCCAGATCCCGATGATGCACAAGGACGACGAGGGCCTGCGCTCCCACTACATCACCCTGGAAATGCAGATCGAAGACGCACCGCGCGCCGACGAGATCGTCGTCGTCCTGGGTGCCGCCGACGGTGGCCGCCTGCACCCGCGCATCGGCAACCGCTACATCGATCTGGAAGAACTGGCTGCCGAGCAGGCCCAGTGACCCCAAGGCCCGTGCAGGAGCGATCCATGATTCGGCTCACCGCTGAACGCACCCCGGCCGGCACCAGCTATCTGGCGACCGGCCAAGGCCACCCCGTGGTACTGATCCACGGCGTCGGCCTGAACAAAGAGATGTGGGGCGGCCAGATCGTCGGCCTCGCGCCGGACTTCCAGGTCATCGCCTACGACATGCTCGGCCACGGCTCCAGCCCGCGCCCTCAGCCGGGCACCGGGCTGGCCGGCTATGCCGACCAGTTGCACGAGTTGCTGGAGCACCTGCAGGTTCCTCTGGCCACCGTCATCGGCTTCTCGATGGGCGGCCTGGTGGCACGGGCCTTCGCCCTGCACTACCCGCAGCGCCTGGAAGGCCTGGTCATCCTCAACAGTGTGTTCAACCGCAGCGCCGAGCAGCGCGCTGGCGTGATCGAGCGCACTCGTCAGGCCGCCGAACATGGTCCGGATGCCAACGCCGAAGCCGCCTTGTCCCGCTGGTTCAGCCGCGAGTACCAGGCAGCCAACCCGGCACAGATCGCAGCCATCCGCCAGACCCTTGCCAGTAACGATCCGCAGGGCTATCTGACTACCTATGAGCTGTTCGCCACCCAGGACATGTATCGGGTCGATGATCTGGGCAGCATCCAGGTACCGACCCTGGTCGCCACCGGCGAACTGGACCCGGGATCGACGCCCGAAATGGCCCGGCAGTTGGCCGAGCGCATTCCCGGAGCCGAGGTGGCCGTGCTCGACGAGCAACGCCACATGATGCCGGTGGAGTCGCCGCGCCTGGTCAACCAGATGCTGCTGGACTTCCTCCACCGCGCGCAGTCCTCACAGAATCAAGCAAAGGGGATCGTCGCATGACGCTCGCACGCTTCCAGATGTGCATCGATGGACAATGGGTCGATGCGCTGTCCGGCAAGACCTTCCAAAGCATTAATCCGGCACTGGCCGAGCCCTGGGCGGAACTGCCCGATGCCGATGAAGCGGACGTCGAGCGCGCGGTCCAGGCCGCGCAGAAAGCTTTCGAAAGCCCCGCCTGGCGAGGCCTGACGGCCACCGCACGGGGCAAGTTGTTGCGCCGCCTGGGCGACCTGATCGCCGAGAACAAGGAGCACCTGGCGCAACTGGAGAGCCGCGACAACGGCAAGCTGATCCGCGAGACCCGCGGCCAGGTCGGCTACCTGCCGGAGTTCTTCCACTACACCGCAGGCCTCGCCGACAAGCTCGAAGGCGGCACCCTGCCACTGGACAAGCCCGACCTGTTCGCCTACACGGTGCACGAGCCGCTGGGCGTGGTGGCCGGGATCATCCCGTGGAACAGCCCGCTGTACCTCACCGCAATCAAGCTGGCCCCAGCCCTGGCCGCTGGCAACACTATCGTGCTCAAGCCCTCCGAACACGCCTCGGCGACCATCCTCGAGCTGGCCCGGCTGGCGCTTGAAGCGGGTATTCCGGCGGGCGTAGTCAACGTGGTTACCGGCTTTGGCCCCAGCACCGGCGCCGCCCTCACCCGTCACCCTCTGGTGCGCAAGATCGCCTTCACCGGCGGCGCCGCGACCGCACGCCACGTAGTGCGCAGCAGCGCAGAGAACTTCGCCAAGCTATCCCTGGAGCTGGGCGGCAAGTCGCCGAACATCATCTTCGCCGACGCCGACCTGGACAGCGCCATCAATGGTGCCGTGGCCGGCATCTATGCCGCCTCCGGGCAAAGCTGCGTGGCCGGCTCGCGCCTGCTGGTGCAGGACGAAATCTACGACGAGTTCGTCGAGCGCCTGGTCGCCCGCGCCCAGCGCATCCGCATCGGCAATCCGCAGGACGAAAGCAGCGAGATGGGTCCCATGGCCACCGCACAGCAACTCGCTGTGGTTGAAGGCCTGGTCGCCGACGCCCTGGCCGAGGGTGCGCGCCTGCGCCTGGGTGGCAAGCGCCCGGAAGTGGATGGCAAAGGCTGGTACTACGAGCCAACCCTGTTCGAGTGCGACCGCAACTCGATGAAGATCATGCAGGAAGAGGTCTTCGGCCCGGTGGCCTCGGTCATTCGCTTCAAGGACGAGGCCGAAGCGCTGGCGATCGCCAACGACTCCCAGTTCGGCCTCGCCGCCGGCATCTGGACCCGCGATCTGGGCCGCGCCCATCGCATGGCTCGCGACGTGCGTTCCGGAATCATCTGGGTCAACACTTACCGTGCGGTGTCCGCGATGGCACCCATCGGCGGTTTCCACAACAGCGGCTACGGCCGCGAGAGCGGCATCGACTCGGTGCTGGCCTATACCGAACTGAAAACGGTGTGGATCAACCTCTCGCAAGCGCCCATGCCCGACCCCTTCGTGATGCGTTGAGAGGAGAATCGAGATGATCGAACCCGGCATCTACAAAGAAGTGATGGGCTCCTTTCCCTCCGGCGTCACCGTGGTCACGACCCTGGACAGCGACGGCGAGATTGTCGGCATCACCGCCAGCGCCTTCAGCGCCCTGTCCATCGACCCGCCCCTGGTGCTGTTCTGCCCCAATTACGCCTCGGACACCTACCCGATCCTGCGCGATAGCAAGCAGTTCGCCATCCATCTGCTCTGTGCCGACCAGCAGGCCGAGGCCTATGCCTTCGCCAAAAAGGGCAAGGACAAGGCCCTGGGCATCGAGTGGCACCTGAGCGAGCTGGGCAACCCGCTGCTGCCCAAGGCCACTGCCATCATCGAATGCGAGCTGTGGCGCGAATACGACGGTGGCGACCACGCCATCATCGTCGGCGCGGTGAAGAACCTGATCCTGCCCAAGGAGGAGGTGACGCCCATGGTCTACCACCGGGGCAAGCTCGGCGCCCTGCCGGATATCGCCTGAGTCACCCTTCAGGGCCGCCCGTCGCCACTCTCGGCAGCGGCCCTTTTTTGTTGCTGGAGCCCTGTAGGAGCGAGCTTGCTCGCGAACCTGGTCATTCGCGAGCAAGCTCGTTCCTACACGGGTACCGAACAGGAGCAGCCTTTCATGAGCAACGAGAAATACGAAAAAGGCCTGGAGATCCGCACCCAGGTGCTGGGCGAGGCCTATGTGAACAAGTCGATCCAGAACGCCGACGACTTCACCCGCCCCCTGCAGGAACTGGTCACCGAATACTGCTGGGGCCATGTCTGGGGCCGGGAGGGTTTGTCGCTGAAAGAACGCAGCATGATAAACTTGGCCATGATTTCGGCACTCAACCGGCCGCATGAATTGAAGCTGCATGTTCGCGGCGCCCTGCGCAATGGCCTGAGCCGTGAGCAGATCCGTGAAATCCTGCTTCAGGTCGGTATCTATTGCGGCGTTCCGGCGGCAGTGGACAGTTTCCGCATCGCTCGCGAAGCCTTCGCCGAGGCCGATGCCGAAAACCAGGGTTGATTGCTGGCGCCAGTCGATGGCGGAGCCCCACCCGGCTCCGTCGTTCATCCTACGGACAGCCATAACCAGAGCGGACCACATGAAACGCTTGCCCCTCGACGACAGCTTCAAGGTCAACCGCAATCCCGTCACCTTGCGCGAGATCGTGCTCGACAAGCTGCGCGGCGCCATCCTGAACTTCCAGCTGCTACCCGGTGACCGCCTGGTAGAGCGCGACCTGTGCGACCGCCTCGGTGTCAGCCGTACATCGGTACGCGAAGCCCTGCGCCATCTCGAGTCCGAAGGCCTGGTGGAGTTCGCCGATGCCAAGGGTCCACGCGTGGCGATCATCACCCTGGAAGATGCCTGCGACATCTACGAGCTGCGCTGCGTGCTCGAAGGCCTGATCGTCCAGCTCTTCACCCTCAACGCCAAGGCCAAGGACATCCGCGCCCTGGAAAAGGCCCTCGAGGAAAACCGCAAAGCCCTCGAAGAAGGCGAACTGCAGCAGGTCCTGGACTCCGTGCAAGGCTTCTACGATGTGCTGCTGGAAGGTTCCGGCAACCACATCGCCGCCACCCAACTGCGCCAGCTGCAGGCGCGCATCAGCTACCTGCGTGCGACCTCCGTGTCCCAGGCCAACCGCCGCGGGGCTAGCAACCTGGAGATGGAGCGCATCGTCGAGGCGATCAAGAGCGGCGACCCGCTCGCTGCTCACCAGGCCTCGGTTGACCACGTCCGCGCTGCTGCCAAAGTGGCCTTGGACTATCTCAAGTCCAAGCAGGACGAGCCGGGCAAGGTACGCGACATGGCCATGCCCATCGCCCTCAAAGAGCCGCGCATAGGACGCTGATGCCATGCCCACCCTGCGCTTCTGCCCCCACTGCGGCTCAGGTGAACTGAGCCGCCGGCAACCTGCCGGGGATACCCACGAACGGCTGATCTGCGCAGGCTGCGGCTACATCCACTACGAAAACCCCAAGGTCATTGCCGGCTGCATCATCGAGCAGGACGGCAAGTATCTGCTATGCCAGCGCGCCATTCCGCCGCGCCCCGGCACCTGGACCCTGCCGGCAGGATTCATGGAGAACGGCGAAACCACCGAGCAGGCGGCTCTGCGCGAGGTATGGGAAGAGAGCGGCGTGCGCGCCGAGATCATCTCACCCTACTCCATCTTCAGCGTGCCGAAGATCAGCGAGGTGTACATCATCTTCCGCGCCTCGGCAGTCGAAGTGACTGGCCAGCATGGGCCGGAAACCCTCGACTACCGCTTCTTCGCCCCCGAGGAGATCCCCTGGGAGAGCATCTACTACCCGGCAATCCGGCAGATCCTCGAGCGCTATATCGAGGAGCGCCAAGCCGGGGTGTATGGGATCTACATAGGCAATGACGATACCGGGAAGATTCATTTCATCCGGTAATCCGGCTCTCCGCCTTCTTGTAGGTTAGGCAGCGCCTAGCGAAGCCCAACAATCCCGACCTCCTGCCACGGCAATCTTGGGCTTCGCTCAGCTCGGCAGAACGCTGCCCGGCCCAACCTACACCTCCACCCCCTCGACTATTATCACTTCAGCACGCGCAGCGCTCTCGCGGTACCGGCAGGCCTCCTGGTATTCAGGTGAGTGATAACAGGCCAGTGCCTGCTCGTAGGAAGTGAACTCGATGACCACACTGCGCTGCGGTGTCGCCCGCCCCTCCATCGCCTGGGAGCGGCCGCCACGGGCGAGCAGCTTGCCGCCATACTGGGCAAAAGCAGCCGGAGCACGACGGGTGTATTCGCTGTATTGGGTTGGGTCCGTCACATCGACGTGGGCAATCCAGTAAGCCTTCATGGTGACCTCAGTTGTTTCGGCAAAATTGGTATTATGGTATACCAGATTATCCATCATGCCATCTACACCAGGTACACCGCCATGCCGTTCAACCGCATCGAAGAAATCATCGAAGACTACCGTCAGGGAAAGATGGTCCTCCTGGTCGACGACGAGGACCGCGAGAATGAGGGCGACCTGCTGCTGGCGGCGGAAATGTGTACGCCCGATGCCATCAACTTCATGGCCCGCGAAGCCCGCGGCCTGATCTGCCTGACATTGACCGACGAACACTGTGATCGCCTTGGCCTGGAACAGATGGTTCCCACCAACGGCAGCGCATTCGCCACCGCCTTCACCGTCTCCATCGAAGCCGCCACCGGCGTCACCACCGGCATCTCCGCCGCCGACCGTGCCCACACCGTGCTCACCGCCGTAGCACCAGAAGCCTGTGCCGAAGACCTGGTGCAGCCCGGCCATATCTTCCCACTACGCGCCCGCGAAGGCGGTGTGTTGACCCGCGCCGGACACACCGAGGCCGGCTGCGACCTGGCGCGCCTGGCCGGATTCGGCCCCGCCTCGGTGATAGTCGAGGTGATGAACGATGATGGCAGCATGGCCCGCCGACCCGATCTGGAAGCCTTTGCCGAGAAGCACGGGATCAAGATCGGCACCATCGCCGACCTCATTCACTACCGCCTGAGCACCGAGCACACCGTCACCCGTATCGGCGAGCACGAACTGCCCACGGTCCATGGCACCTTCCGCCTGGTCACCTTTGAGGACCGCATCGAGGGTGGCGTACACCTGGCCATGGTCATGGGTGACATCCGCCGTGACGAACCGACCTTGGTGCGCGTGCACGTCATCGACCCGCTGCGTGACCTGGTCGGCGCTGAGTACACCGGGCCAAAGAACTGGACCCTCTGGGCGGCCCTGGAGAAGGTTGCCGAAGCCGGACATGGCGTGGTCGTGGTGCTGGCCAATAACGAATCCTCGCAAGCGCTGCTGGAACGCATACCGCAACTGACCCAGCCACGCCGGCAGTTCAGTCGTTCGCAGTCGCGCATCTATTCCGAGGTAGGCACCGGTGCGCAGATTCTCCAGGACCTGGGCGTCGGCAAGCTGCGCCACCTGGGCGCTCCGCTGAAGTACGCAGGGCTGACCGGTTACGACCTGGAGGTGGTGGAGACCATTCCGTTCGAGGGCTGAACCAAGGCGATGAGGATCGCGTTGTTCCACCCATCCTACGAATCAGGCCCTTGTAGGACGGGTGGAGCGCAGCGATACCCATCATCCGGGCTACAGGGGTGAAATCATTCGCTGAGCAGGCCGAAGGTCCGCCCTGAAAGGCCAATGGGGCAACTGCGCAGCCCTTCGCGAATGAATTCGCCCCCACAAGCGCGCCCGAAGGGATGCCGCGCACCCAACCATTCGTCCCAATGGCGCGGCTTGCAGCGGTAACAGCGATAACTGGCAACGCGGAGGACTTGCACAAAGTTTGGAATACCATAATATGACATTCCGTAGGCCGAACTATTTGCCGAGTGCCCCCGCAAGGAACAGCACGAACAACAGCATCCGGCACGGTCGCTCTTGATGGCCCTCCTGAGGGCCCACTGCTCCAGATAAGCGGGCAAGCAAGGCCCGCTTGCGTACAAACACAACAATGAGGGCAAGCAAGATGGTGTTTAAGAAATGTGCAACCGCGGTTCTAGCCGCAGCATTCCTGACCGCGACCGGCACCGCCGCCATCGCCGCTGAAAGCCTCAGCTTCGTCAGCTGGGGCGGCACCACCCAGGACGCGCAGAAGCAGGCCTGGGCTGACCCGTTCAGCGAGGCCAGCGGCATTCGCGTGGTTCAAGACGGTCCCACCGACTACGGCAAGCTGAAGGCCATGGTGGAAAGCGGCAACGTGCAGTGGGACATCGTCGACGTCGAAGCCGACTTCGCCCTGCGCGCCGCCAGCGAAGGCCTGCTCGAGCCGCTGGACTTCAAGGTCATCCAGCGCGACAAGATCGACCCGCGCTTCGTTTCCGACCATGGTGTCGGCTCCTTCTACTTCTCCTTCGTGCTCGGCTTCAACCAGGGCAAGCTCGGCGGCAAGGCTCCTCAGGACTGGACCGCCCTCTTCGATACGGCCAACTACCCGGGCAAGCGCGCTCTCTACAAATGGCCGAGCCCCGGCGTACTGGAACTGGCCCTGCTCGCCGACGGTGTACCCGCCGACAAGCTTTATCCTCTGGACCTGGACCGGGCCTTCAAGAAACTCGACACCATCAAGAAAGACATCGTCTGGTGGGGCGGCGGCGCCCAGTCCCAGCAACTGCTCGCTTCCGGCGAAGCCAGCCTGGGCCAGTTCTGGAACGGCCGCATCTATGCCCTGCAACAGGACGGCGCGCCGGTTGGCGTGAGCTGGAAGCAGAACCTGGTCATGGCCGACTTCCTGGTCATTCCCAAGGGCGCGAAGAACAAGGAAGCGGCCATGAAGTTCCTGGCCAACGCGAGCAGCGCCAAGGGCCAGGCCGACTTCGCCAACCTCACTGCCTATGCCCCGGTGAACATCGACAGCGTCAGTCAGCTCAAAGGCGACCTCGCCCCCAACCTGCCGACCGCCTACGCTAAGGACCAGATCACCCTCGACTATGCGTACTGGGCCAAGAACGGTCCGGCCATCGCTGCCCGGTGGAACGAATGGCTGGTCAAATGAAAGCGGCTAGCCTTCGTCCCACTTCATCAGCCAAGGTTGCCGGAGGCGCTTCCCGCGCCACCGGCACCCCTGACACCAAGGCTGTGCCGATGAAGCATGACAAACAAACTGCGCTGCGCTGGCGTGGCGCTCCCAACCTGATCCCGGCCCTGCTGTTCCTGGGTCTGTTCTTCCTCGCCCCGCTGATCGGCCTGTTGCTGCGCGGCGTGCTGGAGCCGACACCGGGCCTGGGCAACTACGAGCAGCTGTTCGCCAACTCGGCGTATGCCCGCGTGCTGTTCAATACCTTCGCCGTCGGCGGCCTGGTGACCCTGATCAGCCTGCTGCTGGGCTTCCCCCTGGCCTGGGTGATCACCCTGGTGCCGCGCGGCTGGGGCCGCTGGCTGCTGAACATCGTGCTGCTGTCGATGTGGACCAGCCTACTGGCGCGGACCTACTCCTGGCTGGTGCTGCTGCAGGCCTCGGGGGTGATCAACAAGGCGCTGATGGCGATGGGTATCATCGATCAGCCGCTGGAGATGGTGCACAACCTCACCGGCGTGGTGATCGGCATGAGCTACATCATGATCCCGTTCATCGTATTGCCGCTGCAGGCCACCATGTCGGCCATCGACCCCATGGTGCTGCAGGCCGGCTCGATCTGCGGCGCCAGCCCCTGGACCAACTTTTTCAAGGTGTTCCTGCCGCTGTGCCGGCCCGGGCTGTTCTCCGGTGGCCTGATGGTCTTCGTCATGTCGCTCGGCTACTACGTCACCCCGGCGCTGCTGGGCGGCGCGCAGAACATGATGCTGCCGGAGTTCATCGTCCAGCAGGTGCAGTCCTTCCTCAACTGGGGCCTGGCCAGCGCTGCGGCAGCACTGCTGATCGCGATCACCCTGGTGCTGTTCTACTTCTACCTGAAGCTGCAACCGGAATCCCCGGTGGCTTCGAGCACTGCGAGGTAAGCCGCCATGCTGCTGTCACCCAATGCCATGGGCCCGCGCCTGCGCATCGGCCTCTACCTCACCACGGGGGCGATTGCGGCCTTCCTGCTGCTGCCGATCATTTTCATCGTGCTGCTGTCGTTCGGCTCCTCCCAGTGGCTGGTATTCCCGCCACCGGGCTGGACGCTGAAGTGGTACGGGCAGTTCTTCTCCAATGCGGAGTGGATGGAATCGGCCTTCACCAGCCTCAAGGTAGCGCTGCTCACCACGGTGTGCTCCGTCGCGCTGGGCCTGCCCACCGCCTTCGCCCTGGTGCGTGGCAAGTTCCCCGGCCGTGAGATGCTCTACGCGTTGTTCACCCTGCCGATGATCGTGCCGCTGGTGATCATCGCGGTCGCCGTGTATGCCCTGTTCCTCAAGCTTGGCTACACCGGCACGCTGTTCTCCTTCGTGGTCAGTCACGTGATCGTAGCCCTGCCCTTTACCATCATCTCGATCATCAACTCGCTGAAGCTGTTCGATCAGTCCATCGAGGATGCCGCGGTGATCTGTGGCGCCTCGCGGCTGCAGGCGGTGTTCAAGGTGACCTTCCCCGGCATCCGCCCCGGCATGATGTCCGGCGCACTGTTCGCCTTCCTGGTCTCCTGGGATGAAGTGGTGCTGAGCGTGATGATGGCCAGCCCTACCCTGCAGACCCTGCCCGTGAAAATGTGGACCACCCTGCGCCAGGACCTGACCCCGGTAATCGCCGTCGCCTCGACGCTGCTTATCGGCCTGTCCGTCCTTGTCATGGTGATCGCCGTCGCCCTGCGCCGGCGCAACGAAGTCAGCGCCTGAGCGCCGAGGTATATGAAATGAGTGCCGTAATCCAAGACACCCGCGAACAAAAGACCCTGGTCAGCCTGCGCAACCTGAACAAGCACTACGGCGACTTTGCCGCCGTGGACAACATCAACCTGGACATCCAGGACGGTGAATTCCTCACCTTCCTCGGCTCCAGCGGCTCCGGCAAGAGCACCACCCTGTCGATGCTGGCCGGGTTCGAGACGCCCAGCTCCGGGGAAATCCTCGTCGACGGCAAATCCCTGGTGAACGTGCCGTCGCACAAGCGCGGCATCGGCATGGTGTTCCAGCGCTATTCGCTGTTCCCCCATCTCAATGTGCGCGACAACATCGGCTTCCCGCTGGCCATCCGCAAGCAGGCTGCCGGCGAGCGCGAGCGCCGGGTCGAAGCCATGCTCAAGCTGGTGCAGCTGGAGCAGTTCGCCCACCGCCGCCCGGCCCAGCTGTCCGGCGGTCAACAACAGCGCGTCGCCATCGCCCGGGCCCTGGTGTACGAGCCACGCATCCTGCTGATGGACGAACCCCTGGGCGCCCTGGACAAGAAGCTGCGCGAAGACCTGCAGGATGAACTGCGCCACCTGCATCGCCGCCTCGGCATCACCATCGTCTACGTGACCCATGACCAGGAAGAAGCCATGCGGCTGTCCCAGCGCATCGCCATCTTCAGCCACGGCAAGATCGTCGGCCTGGGCAGCGGTTATGACCTGTACCAGAATCCACCAAATGCCTTCGTCGCTTCCTTCCTTGGCAACTCCAACTTCCTCAAGGTCAAGGCCCAGGGCAATGCCGCGGCGACCTTCGAGGGCCAAGCCCTGGCCATCCGTCCCACCGCTGGCCTGCAAGATGGCCAAGACCTGGTGCTGATGGTACGTCCGGAAAAAGCCCAGGTACTGACCCCAGACCAGGCTTCACTATCGCCGCTGGCGGCCGGCTGGAACGAGATCCAGGCCAAGGTTGCGGAGACTGTGTTCCTCGGCGAAAGCCTGACCTGCAGTGTGGTCACCGCCAGCGGAACCCATCTGACGCTGAAGGAGCTGTCCGGCGCCACCCAGCCCCTGCAACCTGGCGCGCCGGTGCGCGTGCGCTGGGCAGCGGCCGATGCCTGCGTCTACAGCGAGTGGAATGAGAGCGACCTGAGCAAAGCCGCTGGCGCGCACTGAGAACTGATCTTCCTTTACAGCCCCCTGCCCTTCGTCCCGAGGGCTGGGGGTTTCTTTTTGCCATGTCCGTCGACCGCCGGGCTACCCCTCCCCCCGCAGGAGCCAGCTTGCTGGCGAAAGCACGGCTCACATTCGCGAGCAAGCTCGCGCCTACATCGACATGGCCTCAGCCGCCTGGGTTCGCGCAACCGATCATCCCACGATCGAAGGGCAACGCCCGTAGGAGCCAGCTTGCTGGCGAAAGCACGACTCACATTCGCGAGCAAGCTCGCTCCTACATCGACGTGGCCTCAGCCGCCTGGGTTCGCGCAACCGATCATCCCGCGATCGAAGGGCAACGCCCGTAGGAGCCAGCTTGCTGGCGAAAGCACGACTTTTCGGGTCGGATGAAGCCCTGAATCGTAGGCAAGAAAAAGCCCCGCCTGCATCGCAGGACGGGGCGAAGGCACAGGAAATCCTGCGCGGATCGGTTTCAGTCAATCTGCCATGTGCAGCACCCCGACCGGCTCCTTGCTGCGGGTCGCCAGGCAGTAATACAGCGGGCAGGTCACCAGCAACCCCACCAGCCAGGACAGATCCACACCTTCGACGTAGTTGGCGTAGGGCCCAATATAAATCGCGGTATTGGCGAACGGCAGCTGCACCAGAATGCCAATGAAATATGCGGTGATCGCGTGAGCATTGAAGCGCCCGTAGATTCCACCATCGGCCTGGAAGATCGAGGTGATGTCGTAGCGGCCACGCTTGATCAGGTAGAAGTCGATCAGATTGATCGAGGCCCAGGGCACCAGTACCAGCAGCAGTGCCAGGATCAGGCCGATGAAGTGAGAAATGAAGTTCGCCGAGGCGCTCAGCGCCATCAGGCAGCTGCCACCCAGCACCAGCGCCGACAGGATGACCCGCACGCGCACGCTGGGCGTCCAGTTTCCGGCGAAGGTCTGGATCGAGGTGACGATGGACAACACAGCGCCGTAAAGGTTGAGCGCGTTGTGGCTGATGATATTGAGCAGGAACAACAGCATCAGCAGAGGGCCAAGCACACCGGTTGCCTGTTTGACGGCCGCCATCGCTTCGGTACCTTCCGGGGTGGCCAGCACGGCTACGGCTCCGAAGCTGAAGGAAAGGATGGTGCCCAGGCAGGCGCCGGCGTAGGTGGCCAGGAAAGGTCGGGCGATACCGACGTTGGCCGGCAAGTAACGCGAGTAGTCGGATACATAGGGCGAGAAGCTTATCTGCCAGATGATCCCCAGGCAGATCGTGGCCAGCCAGCCGGACAGGTTGAAGTTCCCGCGACTGAAGAAGTCCGCCGGCAACTCATTGCAGAAGATGTAGCCGAATCCGGCCAGCAGTGCGCCGCCCATCACCCAGGTGCCGACGCGGTTGAGGGAGTGGATGAAGCGGTAGCCGATCACGCCGATGGCGGTCGCACTGATGGCACCAATGATGATCGCGGCCGGCATCGGCACCGAAGGGGCGATGCCGTGGATCGACTCACCCGCCAGGACAATGTTGGAGATGAAGAAGCCGACATAGATGATCGCCGCGAAGAATACGATCAACAGCGCGCCGTAACGGCCAAACTGGCCGCGGCTCTGGACCATCTGCGGAATGCCCATCTGCGGGCCCTGGGCCGAAGCCAGGGCGATGAAGACGCCGCCGATCATATGGCCCAGGACAATCGCCAGCAGGCCCCAGAGCAGGTCAAGGTGGAAGACCTGGACCACCATGGCACCCGTGACGATCGGCAGCGGGGCGATATTGGTGCTGAACCAGAGCGTGAAGAGGTCGCGTGCCTTGCCATGGCGTTCGGCAGGCGGTACGTAATCGACGGTATGGTTCTCGATCAACGGTGTGTGCTGGGAAGTCTCGGACATCGTATTGCCTTGCTTATTGTCTTTGTAGGAAGTGCCACTCAGGGCCTGACTACCGGGCCGTGGGTTGACCATACTGGTGCCGGCGGTCGATAACGGGGCACCATATTATGGTATTCCAAAAATCAGACAAGGCTTTTACTGACCCGCCAAGCCCTGAGTGGAGGCAAGAACGGCTGCTCAAAGAACCACTCAAAGTTCCTTGAAGCCCTGTAAATAAAGGCTTTCAGGGTACAAGTCGACGTTCGTCGGCATGCTGACGAGTCCTGGAAAATAGTGCTTGCATTGACAATATTACGGTATACCATCAGACACATTAGCGCTGCCGGTCGCAGCCATTGCACCCGATAGGTACCCGAAATGATCGACACCAATGCCTACAAACAAGTCATGGGCTCCTTCCCCTCCGGCGTCACCGTGATCACCACCCTGGATGACGACGGCCAGATCGTCGGGCTGACCGCCAGCGCCTTCAGCTCCCTGTCCATGGACCCGGCCCTGGTGCTCTTCTGCCCCAACTACAGCTCCGACTCCTACCCGGTTCTGATCAAGAGCAAGCGCTTCGCCATCCACCTGCTTTCGGCCGACCAGCGCGATGAAGCTTATGCCTTCGCCAAGAAGGGCAAGGACAAGGCGCAAGGCATTGAATGGACCCTGAGCGAACTGGGCAACCCGCTCCTCAGCAACGCCACTGCCATCATCGAGTGCGAGCTGTGGCGTGAATACGAAGGTGGCGACCACGCCATCCTCGTGGGAGCGGTAAAGAACCTGATCGTGCCCGAACAGACCGTCGCACCGATGATCTATTGCCGCGGCAAGATGGGCGCCCTGCCCGCATTTGCCTGATCCACCCGGCAGCCCTGCGGGATCCGGGAGAAAGATCTTGCAGATACTCCGTATTATGGTATACCAATATTCAGCGATCCGCTCCGCCTTGCTTGAGGCGTCCTACTGACGCAGCGGAATCAACGAAACAGGAGCGCAGTGCACGCTTCACCGCAGCCGGCCAGTCCAGGGCCGAACAGACACAGGTTCGAGGAAAGCATCATGAAATTTTCTTTGTTCGTGCATATGGAGCGTTACGACGAGCAGATCAGCCACCGTCAGCTCTTCGAAGATCTCACCGAGCTGACTTTGATGGCCGAAGCCGGCGGCTTCAGCACCGTATGGATCGGCGAGCACCACGCCATGGAGTACACCATCTCGCCAAGCCCCATGCCGCTGCTCTCCTACCTCGCAGCCCGCACGAGCACCATTCGCCTAGGCGCCGGTACCATCATCGCGCCCTTCTGGCACCCCATCCGCGTAGCCGGCGAATGCGCCCTGCTCGACGTGATCAGCAATGGCCGCATGGAAGTGGGCCTGGCCCGTGGCGCGTACCAGTACGAATTCGACCGCATGGCAGGCGGCATGCCGGCCACCGGTGGCGGCCAGCACCTGCGGGAGATGGTCCCGGTGGTCAAGGCCCTGTGGCAGGGCGACTACGCCCACGAAGGCGAGATCTGGAAGTTCCCCACCTCCACCTCGTCGCCGCGTCCGATCCAGCAGCCGCATCCGCCGATCTGGATCGCCGCCCGCGACCCGGACTCCCACAACTTCGCCGTGGCCAATGGATGCAACGTGATGGTCACCCCGCTGATGAAGGGCGACGAAGAAGTGGTTGACCTGAAGAACAAGTTCGAAAACGCCCTGGCCAACAATCCAGACGTGCCGCGCCCGCAACTGATGGTGCTGCGCCACACCCATGTCCACAGTCCTGAAGATACCGAAGGCTGGAAGGTCGGTGCCGCCGCCATCTCACGCTTCTACCGTACCTTCGATGCCTGGTTCGGCAACAAGGAAGTCCCGGTCAACGGCATCCTTCAACCGAGCCCGGAAGAGAAGTTCAAGGACCGTCCGGAGTTCGAACTGGAGAACATCCGCAAGAACACCATGATCGGCACCCCCGAAGAAGTCATCGCGCGCATTCGCCACTACCAGGAACTGGGCGTGGACGAGTTCAGCTTCTGGGCCGACAACAGCCTGTCCCATGCCGAGAAGAAGAAGTCGCTGGAGCTCTTCATCAAGCACGTAGTGCCGGCGTTCAACTGAGTCATCGCTTCACGTGGCCGGATCGGGCGATCCGGCCACGCCTCCCATGAAAATGGTCGACAGCCCCATGAACGAAGGCCTGATCACCTGCAACGCCCAACCACTGCCTGGAGCCGCAATGGCTTACCTGCGGGGCAAGTGGACCCCTTCGCACGTTCACCTGAAACGTCTGCGTCCCGCCGTCGCCGCCAAGCAGAACGGCTTCTGGGCAATAGTTTCCTGAGCAACTCCCCCGCTGAACACACCTGACAGCCGGCTCGACCCATCGAGCTCCCGGCCCTGGCATCCGTGAACCACGGTGCCGGGGGTGGGCTGTCGGCATTTTCTGCACAAGAACAAGAGTTGCCCATGAGAAACGATATCGCCTACCTGATCATCGACATGCAGCAGGAGGATGGATTCCACCTGCAGGACTTTGAGGCCGTGATCGACAACTGCGCCAAGCTGATCGATGCCGCACGAGCTGCCAGCATCCCCATCATCTACACGCGACATATCAACAATGCAGACGCCTCGGACCTTCCGCCCGGCGAGCCACTGGACGCTCTGGGGCGTCCCGCCAGCTATTGTGCCGGCACCCGCCAGGTGGAAATCCTCCCGCGCTTGGCACCCCAGCCCGGCGATCCCGTCATCGACAAACCACGCTACAGCGCCTTTCATCGCACCGAACTGGATGCACAACTGAAGCGCCTCGGCGTCAGCCGCCTGATGGTTTCCGGCGTGCTCACCGACGCCTGCGTGCTGTCCACGGTGCTCGACGCCTTCGCCCTCGGCTATCGGGTCGACCTCATCGCCGACGCCTGCACCTCGACCACCAGCGCGGCGCATTACTCTGCACTGCTGATCATGACCAACTGGGTCTACTCCATCGAACTGTTCAACTGCGAGCAGTTTCTGCGCGCCTTGCGTGGAGATGACTTCAGCTCTTGCAAACCAGCATCCCCGGACCTCTTCGCCCACCGGCCCGACACGCTTCCCCAGGCCATCGCCCGCCTGCAATCCAGCCTTCAGCCGCAGGAGTGAACGCCATGAACGTCGAGAAAAGAAGCATCGATTTCATCCCCGAAAGCGAGCGCCACGGCAAACCCGGCTCGCTGTTCTACATCTGGTTCGGCGCCAACATGAACATCACCACCATCGCCTCCGGGGTGCTGCCGGTGGTCATCGGCCTGAACCTGTTCTGGAGCGCCGTGGCGATCGTCCTCGGCTCGCTGATCGGCGCCATCTTCATGGCCTCCCACTCGGCCCAGGGCCCCAAGCTGGGCATCCCGCAGATGATTCAGAGCCGTGCACAGTTCGGCGTGATTGGCGCAGTGCTGCCACTGCTGTTCGTCATGCTCATCTACCTGGGCTTCTTCGTCAGCAACACCTTGCTGGCTGCCCAGGCCATCGAATCGGTCAGCCCCCTGGGCGGCGACGGCAACATCTACCTGATCGGTGCGCTGTGCTTCGTGGTGGCGCTCTACGGCTACCGACTTATCCATCGTTTGCAAAAGGTTCTGTCGATCCTCTCCATCCTGGTGTTCCTGGTCGCCACGGGGCTCGCCCTGGGCCTTCCGATCCCTGCGGAGCAGTGGTCGCCGGCCGGATTCTCGCTGTCGAAGTTCCTGGTGGCAGTGAGCATCGCCGTGACCTGGCAGCTCTCCTACGCGCCCTATGTGGCGGACTACTCGCGCTACCTGCCGAGTTCAACACCCATGTCCCGGGTGTTCTGGTTCAGCTACGCCGGCACCGTGGCAGGCGGCGCCTGGATGATGATCCTTGGCGCCGTGCTCGGCGTCGCCATCAGCGGCTTCTCCGACAACGTCGGTAGCCACCTGGCAGCGCTCTTCGGACCTGGCGCGGTGCTGCTGTTCGTGTTCATCGTCTACGGCCAGGTGGCGATCAACGTGTTCAACCTCTATGGCGCCTTCATGTCCACGGTCACGGTAATCGAGCCCTTCGCGCGTCTACGCGTGACGCCCATGGTCAGGGGGCTGTTCATGCTATTGATCAGCGTCATCGCTACCGCCCTGTGCACCATCAGCCAGGAGGACTTCATCGCCTTCTTCCTCAACTTCATCTTCTTCATGAGCTACTTCCTCATCCCCTGGACCGCCATCAACCTGGTGGATTACTACTGCCTGAGAAAGGGCGACTACTGCGTACCCGACATCTTCGACATGGACGGCCGCTACGGTCGGGTCAACCTGGTGGCTTGCGGCAGTTTCGTGCTGGCCATCCTGCTGGAAGTTCCGTTCATGAACACCACCCTCTACGTCGGCCCCATCGCCAATGCCCTGGATGGCATCGACCTGGCCTGGGTCGTCGGCCTGCTGGTGCCGGCCATGACCTACTTCGGGCTGATGAAGCGCAGAGTGGCAGTGGGAGTTGAGCGGGAACTGTCGTCCTGACCCCGCCCGTATTCCCGGCTAGAGCCCCTCTCCCGTATGGAGAGGGGCTACCCCCGCACCTCGAATATCGCCCCTTCGACGCCCTGCACCGCTCCTGAATCGGAGTAGATGCCAATCCCCTTCTCCCAGACATCCTTGATCTGCCCGTCGGCGCACCGGATGCGATAGCTCAGCTGGAAGGGCTCGTGCGTGAGCAGCGCACATTGCACGCAATACCAGATGTACTCGGCGTACTCGGCGAGAATCAGCGATCCATAGCTGTGTTCGCGATTGGTGGTCAGGTACTCGGACGGATAGCCGGTGAGTTGCAGGCAGCCGGCACTGACGAACTCCATGGACCAGGTGCGATCGTTATCGCCCCGGTAAATCAACCCGGGAAGTTCGTCGAGCAAGCCAGTCACTCTCGACGAAAGCGCAGCCTGTTTCGGGGCTGCTGATACCTCACCGGACCAGGCGGCAACCCGCATGGATGCCCCTGTCAATGCGGGCCGCAGGGCATTGCCGCTGCGATAGACCCAAGTGGCGAGTTCCAGGCGCGAGTTCAAGTGGAATTTGCGCAACAAGTTACGCACGTAAATCTTCACGGTCCCATCGCTGATGCCCAGTTCGCGGGCAATCTGCTTGTTGCTCAGCCCTGAGGCAATCAGCTCCAGGGTCTGGCCTTCACGCTCGGTCAATTCGCCCGGCGAGGGCGTCAGTGGCACAGCGAACTGCGGTCGCTCGGCGGGCAATAACAGGCTGGCGTTGTGCATCGTTCTCCTCCTCCTCCGGCGCTCTTGCCCTGTGGGTCAGCAGACCCTGCAGGACAGCAACTTCCATGCCTCTCCTACCCACTACCCCTTTGTGCATATCACCTCATGCGGATTGAGCATTGATTCGCATAGAGAAATTATCTTCCCCACGAGGAAACAGCCCGACCGGCACCGCAATGCCGCCCATGGCGACGCACCAAGGCAAGGCCTGGTCGCTTCAATCCGGGGCAAGCCAGCGGCGTTGGACTTCCTCCGATGCCAGCCAGCAAGAGGACCACCATGAACGCAGAAGCCCCCGAGCCACCCTATAGCGTGCCGCGTTACCCCAGCAGCCAGCCGTGCAAACAGGCGATCCATCACCTGCTGGTCAGCCAGGGCGCCAGTCATGCTGCACGGGCGGACCTGTACGCCGCCCTGAGCGATTCGCCGGCGCAATTCACCCACCTGGCCCTGGCCACTTACGCCGATCTCGCCGGCCTGCACCACGCCGTGCTAGAGCAATTGCGCGGCGCCCATGTGGGCCTGCGGCTCTACCTGCAGGGCGATGAAGCCTTCATCTGGCCGCTGTACGCCCTGGCCAGGGATGCGGGCCTGCAGGCGGAAGAGATCGTGCTGGATGGCTGCGACGACGGGCAGCGCGCGGTGTACTGCGTGCATTGCGCGAGCATCCAGCCCGGTACCGTCGATGATCGACTGACATGCGCCCACTGCGGTGTCGTGCTGGAAGTGCGTCGCCACTTCTCGCGACGTCTGGGGGCCTACCTTGGAGTCTGCGCCGACGCCGACCGCCCCTATGCGCAGGTGCGCCCATGAGTGCCGGCCTTGATGTCCGCGTTGCCGCCACGCGCGCCCTTACCCCAGTCATCCGCGAGCTCACCTTCGAATCGCTGGACGCTCCCTTGCCGGGCTTCTCCGCAGGCAGCCACGTCCAGTTGCAGTTGCCGAACGGCCAGCGCAATGCCTATTCGCTGCTGGGCGACCCGGCCGACACCCGCCAGTACCGCATCGCGGTGCGGCACCAGGAGGCCTCGCGTGGCGGCTCCCGCTATATCCATGAACAGCTGCAGGTCGGCGACCGTGTTCGACTGTCGGCACCCGCCAACCTGTTCCCGATCCACAGCGAGGCACACCTGCACATCCTGGTCGCAGCGGGCATCGGCATTACCCCCTTCCTCGCCTACTGCACGGAGCTGCTGCGTCGGGGCGCCCACTTCGAATTGCATTACGCCTATCGCACCGGTCTGACCGACGCCTATGTCGAGTACCTGCGCAACTTGCTGGGCGACCGCCTGCACCGCTATGACAGCCCCGCGCGCCGACTCGATCTGAGCCAACTGCTGCGCGACCGGCCGCTGGGCAGCCATGTCTACGCCTGCGGTCCGCAATCGCTGCTGCTGTCCCTGCGCGAACAGGCCACCGCCCTGGGCTGGAGCGACGCCCGAGTGCAGTGGGAAGCCTTCGCCGCGCCAGAACCGGGCCGGCCGTTCAGCGTCGAGCTGGCCCGCAGCGGCCGCCAACTGGAGATCAGCGCCGAGCAGAGTCTGCTGGAGGCCCTGGAGGCAGCGGGCGTGGAGATTCCCAACCTGTGCCGTGGCGGCGTCTGCGGCCAGTGCCAGACGCGCTACCTGAAAGGTGACGTGGAACACCGCGACCACTACCTCGCCCTCAACGAGCGCGCCGACAGCCTGATGCCCTGCGTCTCGCGCGGCTGCGGCAGCCCGATCCTGCTCGACCTTTAGGCCCCACTTTTCAGGAGACGCAACGACATGAGCCTGACCTTCAAACCGGTGGAAAGCTACCGAGAGGATTTCAGCTTCCGCAACAGCGCCGAAGCGATCCAGCGCTTCCCCTTCCCCTTCCCGGAAGACCAGTACATGTACTCGGTGAACCTGGAACCGGCGACTTCCCGAGACCCCGGTTCTGTGTACGAGCACTGCTTCGACATCGATGAGCACTACCGATCGGAAATGGCCGAGCGCAACCGTGTACTGGAACGGGACCCGCAACGCTGCCTGGTCATGCCGCACATGCAGCCGGCCGCCTGGGACGCCCTCAGCGTGCTGATGGAACACCTGGCCCGTGACTATCCGCAGCACTTCCAGCTTGACCGCGATGGCGACAGCTGGCACTGGCGCAACCTCGCCCTGGGCATCGACCAGTCGTTTACCTACGGCGATGCGAACAGCCTGCCGTGTGAGCCGCTGGACTACATCACTCGTCAGGTGCAGGGGGATTTCGCCCTGCTCGACCAGCGCGATGGCGACCTGTTCATGGACGCCGGGATGGTCACCGGACCTGCCGACTGGTCCCTGGCCTTCGACGCCGGCATGAGCTTCAAGCAGTGGCATTCGCCGGTGCCCATGGCGCACCAGATGGGCGTATTCGACCGCGCCCTGAAGTACCTGCTGAACATTCAGGTGGGCCAGCCCGTGCGCCGACTGAACTGGACCATGACCATCAATCCGCGCCTGGACACCTCGCCCGAAACCTTCCACGAATGGGGCAGCGACCGCGGCAGTGTCACACCAGAGAACGTCGGCCGTTTGGTGCACCTGCGGGTCGAGCTGCAGTTGATGGTGCGCCTGCCTCGCTCCAACGCGCTGATGTTCAGCATTCGTACCTACCTGATCAGCATGGACGAACTGGTCACCCAGCCTGCCTGGGCCAGGCGCCTGCACCGTGTGCTCCGCGACCTGCCCGACCCCATCGCCGACTACAAGGGACTGACCCGCTACCGCCTGCCCCTGGTCGACTGGCTGCGCCAGTTCGACCCCGAAGCCTGAACCGCCCACGACAAGAGGATCCCACCATGGCCAATTCATGGCGCATCAGCGCACTCCGCGAACGCCACCTGGCGCTCGGCTCGCAACTCGAAGACTGGAACGGCATGGGCACCGCCTGGACCTATGCCAGCGATCTCGCCGACCACCACGAGGCCATCCGCACCCGCGCCGGGCTGATGGATGTGTCCGGACTGAAGAAGGTGCACTACGTCGGCCCCCACGCTGAAAGCCTGCTCGACCATGCCACCACCCGCGACATCAGCAAGCTCTATCCCGGCAAGTCGGTTTACGCCTGCATGCTCGACGAAGACGGCAAGTTCATCGACGACTGCATCGTCTACCGCACCGGTCCCAACGCCTTCATGGTGGTGCACGGCGCAGGCTCGGGCCACGAAGTACTGATCCGCTCGGCCCAGGGCCGCCAGGTGGCGGTACTGTTCGACGACGACCTGCACGACCTGTCCCTGCAAGGACCGAAGGCCGTGGACTTCCTCGCCGAGCACGTACCGAGCATCCGCGACCTGCCCTACTTCCACCACATGGAAACGAAGCTGTTCGACCGCCCGGTGATGATCTCCCGTACCGGCTACACCGGCGAGCGCGGCTACGAGATCTTCTGCAAGGCCGCCGATGCCCCGGCCATCTGGGACGGCATCCTGGCCAAGGGCAAGGACCTCGGCATCATCCCCTGCGCCTTCACCGCGCTGGACTGGCTGCGGGTGGAGAGCTACCTGCTGTTCTTCCCCTACGACAACTCGCAGATGTACCCCTTCGCCGACCAGAAGGCCGGCGACACCCTGTGGGAACTGGGCCTGGACTTCACCGTGTCGCCCGGTAAGCAGGACTTCCGTGGCGCCGGTGAGCACTACCGGCTCAAGGGCCAGGAACGCTTCAAGATCTTCGGCGTGCTGCTCGACGGCCATGTCGCCGCGCAGAACGGCGACACCCTCTGGCACGACGGCCGCCAGGTCGGTGTCATCACCTGCGCCATGTACTCGCGCCTCACCGAACGCTCCATGGCCATCGCCCGCGTCGAGCCGCAGATCGCTGAACAAGGCGTGCCCCTGGACGTGCGCGGCAGCCTGAGCGTGAAAGCCATCGCCCACACGCTGCCGTTCGACGACCCCGAGAAGAAAAAGCGCACCGCCAAGGGCTGAGCGCGGCCGTTCCTTGCCTGCATGAGAGCAACCAACATGAATCACTACATCCTCAAGATCAGCTGCCCGGCCACCTCCGGGATAGTCGCGGCGGTGACCACCTACCTCGCCGGGCGCCAGTGCTACCTGAGCGAACTGGCACAGTTCGACGACGAGTTCACCGGGCGCTTTTTCATGCGCGCAGTGTTCCGTTTCAACACTGGCGCCAAGCCGGATATCGACGCCCTGCGTCAGGGCTTCGATGACGTCGCCGTGCCCTTCGAGATGGACTGGGAGCTGTTCGAAGGCAACCGCCCGATGCGCGTGCTGTTGATGGTGAGCAAGTACGACCATTGCCTCACCGACCTGCTCTATCGCCATCACAAGGGCGAGATGGACATGCAGGTCACCGCTATCGTCTCCAACCACCTCGACCTGCGCCCCATGGCCGAGCGCGAAGGCATCCGCTTCATCTACCTGCCGGTGACCCGCGACACCAAGGCCCAGCAGGAAGCGGCGCTGATGCAGATCGTCGACGAGACCCGGACCGAGCTGGTGGTGCTCGCGCGCTACATGCAGATTCTCTCCGACGACCTGTGCAAACAGCTGTCCGGCCGCGCCATCAACATCCACCACTCCTTCCTGCCCGGCTTCAAGGGCGCCAAGCCCTACCACCAGGCTTACGAGCGCGGCGTGAAGCTGATCGGCGCCACCGCCCACTACGTCACCAGCGACCTCGACGAAGGCCCGATCATCGAGCAGGAAGTGCAACGCGTGGACCACGCCTACCTGCCTGACGACCTCGTTGCCATCGGCCGGGATACCGAGACGGTGGCCCTGTCCAAGGCGCTGAAGTACCACCTGGAGCACCGCGTGTTCCTCAATGGTGACAAGACGGTGATTTTCCGATGAGCGCGCTCATCGATGGCAAAGCCGCAGCGGCGCGGGTGCTTGCCGAAGTCGGGAGCGACGTCCTCACCCTCAAGGCCAGCGGCATTGCCCCGGCCCTGGCCGTGGTGCTGGTCGGTCAGGACCCGGCCAGCCAGGTCTACGTGCGCAACAAGGTGCTGCGCGCCGAGGAATGCGGCATCCGTTCCCTGGAACACAAGCTGCCGGCGGAAACCAAAGAATCCGCGCTGCTGGCACTTATCCACAGCCTCAATGCCGACGCCGGTGTGCACGGCATCCTCGTGCAGCTGCCGCTGCCGGCACACATCGACGAAACCCGCGTGCTGCAGGCCATCGACCCGCTGAAGGATGTGGACGGCTTCCATGCCGAGAACGTTGGTGGCCTCAGCCAAGGCCGCGACGTGCTCACACCCTGCACGCCGGCCGGGTGCCTGCGTCTGCTGCAGGACACCTGCGGCGACCTCGTCGGCAAGCACGCGGTAGTGATTGGCCGCTCCAACATCGTCGGCAAACCCATGGCCGCGCTGCTGCTGAAAGCCCATTGCTCGGTGACCGTGGTGCATTCCAGGAGTGCCAATCTGCGCGAGCTGTGCCGTCAGGCCGACATCGTCGTCGCCGCCGTTGGCCGTCCGCGTCTGGTGGATGCCGACTGGCTCAAGCCCGGCGCCGTGGTCATCGATGTCGGCATCAACCGCATCGAGGAAGGCGGTCGTTCCAGGCTCGTAGGAGATGTGGACTTCGACTCCGCCCTCACCCGCGCTTCCGCCATCACTCCGGTGCCCGGTGGCGTCGGCCCCATGACCATCGCCTTCCTGATGAAGAACACCCTGGCCGCGGCGCGCCTCCAGCACCCGGCCACCGGCCTGCCCCAACCTTCCGTGGAGAACCCAGCATGAAACAACGAGTCGCCATTATCGGCGCCGGCCCCTGTGGCCTCGCCCAGTTGCGTGCCTTCCAGTCAGCCCGGGACAAGGGCGCCGAGATTCCCGAACTGGTCTGCTTCGAGAAGCAAGCGGACTGGGGCGGCATGTGGAACTACACCTGGCGCACCGGCCTGGACGAACATGGCGAGCCGGTGCACGGCAGCATGTACCGCTACCTCTGGTCCAACGGGCCGAAGGAATGCCTGGAGTTCGCCGACTACAGCTTCGACGAACACTTCGGCCGCCCCATGGGTTCCTACCCGCCCCGCGAAGTGCTCTGGGACTACATCAAGGGTCGCGTGGAGAAAGCCGGCGTGCGCCCTTACATCCGCTTCAACACCACGGTGCGTAGCGTGAGCTTCGACGCTGCCAGCGGCACCTTCGAGGTCACCGCCCACAGCTACGAGAAGGACCTGACCTACAGCGAAACCTTCGACTACGTGGTGGTCGCCAGCGGCCACTTCTCCACCCCCAACGTGCCCTACTTCGAGGGCTTCGAAAGCTTCGCTGGCCGCGTACTGCACGCCCACGACTTCCGCGACGCGCTGGAGTTCAAGGGCAAGGACGTACTCATCGTCGGTGGCAGCTACTCCGCCGAAGACATCGGCTCGCAGTGCTTCAAGTACGGCGCCCGCACCATCACCAGCTGCTACCGCAGTGCGCCCATGGGCTACAAATGGCCGGAGAACTGGGAAGAGAAACCGCTGCTCACCCATGTGAAGGGCAGCACTGCCTTCTTCGCCGACGGCAGCAGCCAGCACGTCGACGCCATCATCCTCTGCACCGGCTACAAGCATCATTTCCCCTTCCTGCCGGAAGAGTTGCGCCTGAAGACCGGCAACCGCCTCTGGCCGCTGAACCTCTATAAGGGCGTGTTCTGGGAACAGAACCCGAAGTTGGTGTACCTCGGCATGCAGGACCAGTGGTACAGCTTCAACATGTTCGACGCCCAGGCCTGGTACGCCCGCGACGTCATCCTCGGCCGCATCGCCCTGCCCGAGCCGGCCACCATGCACGCCGAAGACCTGGCCTGGCGCCAGGAAGAGGAAACCCTGGAAACCGCTCAGGAAATGTTCGAATTCCAGGGTGAGTACATCCGCCAACTCATCGAAGCCACCGACTACCCGAGCTTCGACATCGCCGAGGTAAACCGGACCTTCCTGCAATGGAAGCAGGACAAGTACGAAAACATCATGGGCTACCGCGACAAGTGCCACCGCTCGCTGATCACTGGCACCCTGGCGACCGCGCACCACACCCCCTGGCTGGAAGCGCTGGACGACTCGCTGGCGGCGTACCTGGCGGACGCCCCGTCGACCGCCATCAAAGCCGTGGGTTGAAACCGTACCCGTAGGGTGCGCTGCGCGCACCAATGGATGGCCCTCGAATGCCACGGCTGTCGGTACGCACGGCGCACCCTACGGAACGAATCCTTGCGTGGAGCCATGACATGAACCTGCCCGTGATATCCCGGCCGCTGGAACCGGCCTTGTTCGCCCGCGCCCCGGACCTGGAACGCCACCGTGTCGCCCCTGGCGGATTGACGGTAGTGGCCCTGGAGCCTGGGGACCGACTGGAGGTGATCGACCTCGAAGGCGACCAGCCCGCCGAACTGCTGGCCTTCGCCGGCAACGGCCGTGCCGCGTTGGCCGCACTTGGCCTCAGCGCCAGCCCCGGCGCCGACTTCATCGCCCACCTGCTGCACGACGGCAGCCTGGAAGCGGCCCATGTCAGCGCCGGACTGGTGCGGCGTGGCATCGATTGCCGTCACCTGCCACACGCCGCGCGGCTCTGGCCAGCCGGTAATCCCGCCGGCTTCAGCCGCAGCTTCAGCGCCAGCGAAGCGCTGCTGGTAATCGTCGCCGCACCGGGCGGCCAGACGCCAGTAGACAGCCAGTCTCGAGCCAGCGATCTGCGCCTGTTGATCCACCGCGCCAACCCGCGCCGAGTGATGGCCCCGCCGCTACCGGCGCCGCTCGGGGAGCTGGTCGACGAATTCACCATCACGCCCGGTAGCGCACGGGACTATCTCGTCGCCGCTGGCCAGTACATCCAGGTGCTGGATGTCGCCGGACGGCAGTGCTCGGACTTCGTCGCCTTCGACCGCCGTGGCCTCGATGCAGGTCGCGAGATCGACCTCGACCCCACCGTCACCCGCACCCTGAACGGCAACGCCTATCCCGGACCGGGCCTGTTCAGCCGCTTCTTCGACCGCAACCTGCAGCCGATGCTGGAAGTAGTGCGCGATACCGTCGGCCGCCACGACACCTTCGCCCTGGCCTGCACCGCGCGTTACTACGAAGCGCAGGGTTACTTCGGCCATGCCAACTGCAGCGACAACATCAGCCGCGCCGTCGCGAAGCACGGCGTGCAAGGCCGCGCCGGCTGGCCGGCGATCAACTTCTTCTTCAACACCGGGGTGGATGTACACCAGCACCTGACCCTCGACGAGCCCTGGTCTCGTCCCGGCGACTACGTGCTTCTGCGGGCCATGACCGACCTGGTCTGCGCCAGCAGTTCCTGCCCGGACGACATCGATCCGGCCAACGGCTGGCAGCCCACCGACATCCACATCCGCGTGTATTCCGAACAGGAGCGTTTCAGTATCGCCATGGCCACTCGCAAGACACCCGACGCCGACCTGGTGCTGACCCGCGAGAGCGGCTTCCACCCCGGCACCTCGGCCCTCACCCGCCAGTTCGTCGACTACCGCGGCTTCTGGACGCCGATCCAGTTCGACGGCCATGGCGCGATCGAGGAATACCACGGCTGCCGCGAGAAGGTGGCAGTGATGGACCTGTCCGCCCTGCGCAAATTCGAGGTGCTCGGTCCCGACGCCGAAGCCCTGCTGGATTACTGCCTGACCCGCGACGTACGCAAGCTCGCGGTGGGCCAGGTGGTGTACTCGGCCATGTGTTTCGAGCACGGCGGCATGCTCGACGACGGCACCCTGATGCGTCTCGGGCCGGACGCCTTCCGCTGGATCGGCGGCGAGGACTATGCCGGCGTCTGGCTGCGCGAGCAGGCCGAAAAACTGGGCATGAAGGTGTGGATAAAGAGCGCTTCGGAACAGATCCACAACATTGCCGTACAGGGCCCGCTGGCCCGCACCCTGCTGAAAGACATGATCTGGACACCGGGCACCCAACCAAAACTGGAAGACCTTGGCTGGTTCCGCTTTCTCAATGGCCGCCTGGACGACTACAACGGCGCGCCGCTGATGGTGTCGCGCACCGGCTACACAGGCGAGCTGGGCTACGAAATCTGGTGCCACCCCAGCGATGGCTTGAAGGTGTGGAACCGCCTCTGGCAGCTCGGCGAACCGTTGGGGTTGGTGCCGCTGGGCCTGCAGGCGCTGGACATGCTGCGCATCGAGGCCGGGCTGATCTTCGCCGGCTACGAGTTCAGCGACCAGACCGATCCCTTCGAGGCAGGCATCGGCTTCTGCGTACCGTTGAAGACCAAGCAGGCCGACTTCATCGGCAAGGACGCCCTGCTGCGCCGCGGCGCCCATCCGCAACAGCGCCTGGTGGGGCTGGAACTGGAAGGCAACGAACCGGCCGCCCATGGCGACTGCGTGCACGTCGGTCGTGCCCAGGTCGGGATCGTCACCAGCGCTACCCGCTCGCCGGTGCTGGGCAAGAACATCGCCCTGTGCCGGCTCGACATCGGCTACTGCGAGCCGGGTACGGCGGTGGAAATCGGCAAGCTCGACGGCCAGCAGAAGCGCATCCGCGCCCGCGTGGTCGCCAGCACCGTGGCCTATGACCCGGAGAAGACCCGCGTACGCGGCTGATGCGGTACTTGGAGAGGGATTTGCTAGGGAGTGCTGCAAGTCCCTCCCCCGTCCATAGCCAAGGAGAATCGGCCAATGTGGTTCAGAAAAGCATCCAGCAACCTGGCCAACGAACTCAGCCAGTGGCTCGACCAGCTGTCCAGCAACCAAGGCCCGGAATCCGCACTGCCACGACTGAGACACCAACCCCGGCTGCTTGGCAGCCTGGAAAGGCTGCAGCGCGACTGGCGCGAACTGCAGCACATCCGCCAGCACTCCGAGCGGCAAGCACCGCCACCCTGTAGTGCCAATGAGTACGCCGAGTTGAACCGGCGACTGGCCCAGGCCGAACAGCAAGACACGCGGTTGCGTGGTGAACTGGAAGAGTACCGGCAACGTCTGGCGGCCCTGGAGGCCGAACGGGAAACCTGGGACAAGGAACGCGAGGTGTGGGACCTGACCAAACGCACCCTCACCGAAGGCTGCTGGGCGATGAACGTGGTAAACGGCGACCCCGACCATCCGCAGAACGTGATCCGCTGGTCCGAGCAGTTCCGCGAGCTCATCGGCTACAAGCGCGAGGAGTTTCCCGATGGCTGGGACAGCTACTTCGGCGTGGTCAACCCGGACGATCTCAAGGAAGTTATGAAGACCTTCAACGCTTCGATGGCGGACAGCAGCGGCGACGGTTTCTATGCGGTTGAGTACCGCATGCGACACAAGACCCGTGGCGAAGTCTGGTTCCGCGAACGTGGCCGCTGCCTGCGCGACAGCCGAGGCCGGTTGCTCTATGTTACCGGTGCGGTGCGCGAGATCAGTGACGAGAAGACCGCCGCCAGCCTGCACGAACGCGAACAAGCGAACATCCAGACCACCTATGGCCAGATCTCCCAGGTGGCCGGGGTGATCCGTGGCATCGCCGAACAGACCAACCTGCTGGCACTCAACGCAGCCATTGAAGCGGCCCGAGCGGGTGAACAAGGGCGCGGTTTCGCGGTGGTGGCGGACGAGGTGCGCAACCTGGCGCGGCGGACCCAGGAATCGGTGCAGCAGATTCAGGCGATGCTGCGTCAGCAAAACTGAGGAAACGAACCGATTTCAGGCATATTGCCTGGAATACGATCGGAAACGGGGCATTGCGGCAATGGCAGGGTGGGCCGCGTGGCGCCATCATCGAATACGGCGAATGAGTGCATTCATCATCCCCCCACCCGGCCAGGGATTTGACGCAGGTCTGCGCCTACGCCACCTGCGCACCTCCCACCATCTTCAGGCCGACAATGCCTCCTACGATCATCACCAGGCACACCCCGCGCATCATCCCCAGCTGTTCGCCCATGAACATTGTCGCGTAGGCCACGGTGCCCAGGGTGCCGATACCCACCCAGACCGCGTAGGCCAGTCCCAGCGGCAGCTCGCGTACCGCCAGGCTCAACAGATAGATGCTCAGCATCAGGAATAAGCCGCAATACAGGCTCGGCCAAAGCCGGGTGAAGCCCTCCGTGCGCGGGATGATCGAGGCGTAGAGCACCTCGCAGAGTCCCGCCAGAACCAGGAATCCCCATCCATTCAACCACGCCATCCTTCACGCCTCCTTCTCGAACACAAGCTGGTGCGCGCGGCGCACCCTACCCTTCCGCAGTAGGGTGCGCTGTGCGCACCGCTTTCCCAGCTCCAATGAAAGCGCCGACGCAAGGCGTCGGCGCGGGGGTACAGCCATCAACTCACACGGCGTCTTCGCCCAGCTCCCCGGTGCGTATCCGCACCACGCTTTCCAGGTCCAGGACGAACAACTTGCCATCGCCGATCTTGCCGGTGTAGGCCGCCTTGAGAATGGCGTCCATGGCAGCCTGGCACAGCGCATCGCCGACCACGATTTCCAGCTTGATCTTGGGCAGCAGCTCCACCACGTACTCGGCGCCCCGGTAGATTTCCGAGTGGCCTTTCTGCCGGCCATAGCCCTTGACCTCGGTGACGGTCACGCCGCTTACGCCAGCCTCGGTCAGCGCCTCGCGCACCTCGTCCAGGCGGAAGGGTTTGATGATTGCGGTAATAAGTTTCATGGCCGCGGTCCTCAGCTCGAATACTTGTAGCCGACTTCGCCATGGGCGGTGAGGTCCAGCCCGTCCACCTCGGCCGCTTCCTCAACCCGCAGCCCGCTGCACAGCGCGGAAGCCACCTTGAAGGCGATCAGGCTGGTCACGGCCGAGAAGCCGATGCTGAACAGAATCGCGCCACCGTTGACCAGCAATTGATCGAACAGGTCGCGGCCTTCGGGGAAGCCCTGGCCACCGATGGCGGTGAGGGCGAACACCGGGGTCAGCAAGCCGCCGAGGATGCCGGCCACGCCATGCACGCCGAACACATCGAAGGCATCGTCCAGGCCGATCATCGGCTTGAGCTTGTCCACCGACCAGACACACACCGGACCGGCAATCAGGCCCAGCAGGATGGAGCCCATGGGGCCGACATAGCCGCAGGCCGGGGTAATGGCAACCAGGCCGGCAATGGCGCCGGATACCGCGCCGAACAGGCTTGGACGACCACGGTGCTGCCACTCCACCAGCATCCAGCCCAGCGCACCGGCGCAGCTGGCGAGCATGGTGTTAACCATCACCAGCATGGCGAAACCGTTGGCAGCCAGGGCACAGCCGCCACAGAAGCCCAGCCAGCCCACCCACAGCAGCGAGCCACCGGTGAGGGTCATGGTCATGTTGTGCGGAGCGATCGCTGGGGTGCCGAAGCCGCGACGGCGTCCCAGCAACCACGCGCCCACCAGGGAGGCGATGCCGACGTTCAGGTGCACCACATTTCCGCCGGCGAAGTCCTGCACGCCCAGGTTGAACACCCAGCCACCGCCCCAGGCCATGTGCGCCATGGGGATGTAGTTGATGGTCAGCCAGACCGCCATGAAGACCATGACGGCGGCGAACTTCATGCGCTCGGCGAAGGCACCGACGATGATCGCCGGGGTGATGGCGGCGAACAGGAGCATGAACAAGAAATACAGGTACTCGGGGATGGTACCGACAACCGTGTCCTTGGTGACGCCGACCATGAATAGCTTGTCCAGGCCGCCGATCACCGACTGCAGCGAACCGCCGTCGGTGAATGTCAGGCTGTAGCCGTAAACGGCGAACAGCACCGACATCAGCGAGGCGGTGCAGAACACCTGCATGAGGATCGACAGCACGTTCTTGGTCCGCGCCATGCCGCCGTAGAACAGCGCCAGGCCCGGCAGTGTCATCAGCAGCACCACCAGCGAGCAGAGCGCGACGAACGCGGTGTCGCCACTATTGATCACAGGTGGCGCTTCTTCCGCATTTACCGCAAAACTGCCCAACAGAAGGGAAAGGCCCAACATACCGCGGCCCACATGTGAAAACCGGATCATTGCCTGTTGCCTCCAAACCGACAGGATTTCGGCCGGCCCGCTGTCGGATAGACGGACCGACGTTCGAGCGCCCTAAGAAGACGAGGCCGGGCCAGCACCTATCTTCCTATAGGGCAATTTTGTTTCCCATTAGGCATAGCAATTGGCCTGCCAAGGCCGCAGCATGCGCTTGCCTTTCTGCTAAGCCGTTGAATAGAAAGCGCTTTATTTCACGGCGTAGAGAGGCAATGGGCAGCGATGACAAGTGAGAACGCATTTTCTTGGTGCGAATTTGATTTTCCTGCCAATCAATAAAGCAATGCACTCGCCTGGATGGTGCCCCGCCACCCGGTAAGCCACGTAGCGGCCGTAGGTTGGTCCGAGCTGTGCGAGGCCCAACGTCCGGAGCCCACCGGAAACACCGCCGGTGGAAGTGAAAAGCGACTTCCACCCCAGGCGAGCCCATCCAATTACAAAAAAGAAAAAGGCCGGCGATCGCTCGCCGGCCTTCGTTTACCGCCTTCGGGATCAGTAGCCCTGACCCGGAATCCAACTGGTGCCGGCCAGGGGCACCCGGGCCATGGCGGCAGATTCCACCGTCAGCGCCACCAGGTCCTCGGGATCGAGGTTGTGCAGGTGGGACTTGCCGCAGGCACGGGCCATGGTCTGGGCTTCCAGTACCAGCACGCGCAGATAATTGGCCAGGCGGCGGCCGGCTTCCACCGGGTCCAGGCGCTTGGACAGTTCCGGATCCTGGGTGGTGATGCCAGCCGGGTCACGGCCGTTCTGCCAGTCGTCGTAGTAGCCAGCAGCGGAGCCGATTTTCTTCAGCTCATCGTCCAGGCGCGGGTGGTTGTCGCCCAGCGCCACCAGGGCAGCGGTGCCGATGGCCACGGCGTCGGCACCCAGTGCCATGGCCTTGGCCACGTCGGCACCGTTGCGGATGCCACCGGAGACGATCAGCTGCACCTGGCGATGCATGCCCATTTCCTGCAGGGCCTGCACGGCTTGCGGGATGGCCGGGAGGATCGGGATGCCCACGTGCTCGATGAACACTTCCTGGGTGGCCGCGGTGCCGCCCTGCATGCCGTCGAGGACGATCACGTCGGCGCCGGCTTTCACCGCCAGCTTGACGTCGTAGTACGGGCGGCTGGCACCGATCTTCACGTAGATGGGTTTTTCCCAGTCGGTGATCTCACGCAGCTCGGCGATCTTGATCGCTAGGTCGTCCGGGCCGGTCCAGTCCGGGTGGCGGCAGGCGCTGCGCTGGTCCACGCCGATGGGCAGGGTCCGCATGCCGGCGACGCGCTCGGTCACTTTCATGCCCAGCAGCATGCCGCCACCGCCAGGCTTGGCGCCCTGGCCGAGGACGATCTCGATGGCGTCTGCCTTGCGCAGGTCATCCGGGTTCATGCCGTAGCGCGACGGCAGGTACTGATAGACCAAGTGCTTGGACTGGCCGCGCTCTTCCGGGGTCATGCCGCCGTCGCCAGTGGTGGTGCTGGTACCGGCGATGCTGGCTCCACGGCCCAAGGCCTCCTTGGCGTTGGCCGAGAGGGCACCGAAGCTCATCCCGGCGATGGTCACCGGAATTTGCAGGTGGATCGGCTTCTTCGCAAAGCGGGTGCCGAGCACCACATCGGTGCCGCACTTCTCGCGATAGCCCTCCAATGGGTAGCGCGAGACGCTGGCGCCGAGCAGCAGCAGGTCATCGAAGTGCGGCAGCTTGCGCTTGGTGCCGCCGCCGCGGATGTCATAAATGCCGGTTTCGGCGGCACGCTGGATTTCCTGGATGGTCAGGCGGTCGAAGGTGGCGGATTCGCGCAGCACCGGAGTGTGTTTGTCGGTCATGATGATTTCCTCGCTGCGGATCAGTACGCGGATGCGTTATCGACTTTGAAGTTGTAAAGCTGACGGGCCGAGCCGTAGCGCTTGAAGCTGGCCGGGTCCTCGTCGAAGCCGGCACGGTTGAGCAGCTCTTTCAGCTCCTCCAGATGTTCAGCGCGCATCTCCTTCTGGATGCAGTCCGAACCCAGCGACTTGACCGTGCCCTTCACGTAGATGCGGGTTTCGTAGAGCGAATCGCCCAGCGCGTCGCCGGCATCGCCGCACACCACCAGACGCCCGGCCTGGGCCATGAAGCAGCTCATGTGGCCGATGCTGCCGCCGACGACGATGTCGACACCCTTCATGGAAATGCCGCAGCGCGCGCCGGCATCGCCCTCGATCACCAGTAACCCGCCATGGGCGGTGGCACCGGCGGCCTGGGAGGCACTGCCTTTCACCCGCACCGAGCCGGACATCATGTTTTCTGCCACGCCGACGCCGACGTTGCCGTGCACGGTGACGCAGGCCTTCTGGTTCATGCCAGCGCAGTAGTAGCCCGCGTGGCCCTGGATATCGATGCTCACAGCCTGGTTCACGCCCACGGCCAGGTTGTGCTTGCCGTCCGGATGGGTCACCACCCACTCGCGGTCCTGTACTTCAGCGTGCAGGGCCTGGTTCAGTTCACGCACCGAGGCAGTGGAAAGATCAACGGTTTTCATAGCTCAGCTCCTCAGGCGCGTTCCCAGATGTACATGGTGGCGGGTTCGGGTTCCCATACTTTTGCTTTATCGATACCCGGCAGGCTGGCCAAAGCCTGGTATTCCGAGGCCATGGCCACGTAGTCGTCGGTCTCGGCAAGGATTGCCGGCTTGCAGGCGATCGGATCACGGATCACGGCGAAGCCGTTGCGGGTGCCGATGGCGAAGGTGAAGAAGCCGTCGAGGTCCTCCAGGGAATGGTCCAGCGCCTCTTTCAGGCTATCGCCCTGCTGCAGGCGCCAGGTCAGGTAACCGGCCGCCACTTCGGTGTCGTTCTCGGTTTCGAAGGTGATGCCCTGGCGCTTCAGTTCCTGGCGCAGGCGCGAGTGGTTGGAGAGCGAGCCGTTGTGCACCAGGCACAGGTCGGCGCCGGTGGAGAACGGGTGGCTGCCTTCCATGGTCACGGCGCTCTCGGTGGCCATGCGGGTATGGCCGATGATGTGGCTGCCCTTCATCTTCGCCAGGCCGAAGCGCTGGGAGATTTCTTCCGGCAGGCCCATGCCCTTGAGAATCTCGATGCTCTGCCCGGCGCTCATGATGCGTACGCCGGGGGCGAGGTCAGCGAGGGCGGCACGCGCACGCTCTTCATCGCAGTTGACCTTGAGGACGGCGGCGCTAGCGTTCTGGAACCAGTCCAGGGAGCAGCCCAGACGGCCCTCAAGCTCGCCCATCAGGTTTTTCCAGTCGTAGCCGACGTCAGCGGCCTGCAGGGTCAGCTTGACCCAGCCGTCGGCCACTTCATCGCCATAGATGGCAAAGCCCGCGCTGTCCGGACCACGATCGGTCATGGCCTGCAGCATGGGTTCGAACAGCTTGCCGAGTTGGGCTTCCAGCTCGGGCTTCTTCAGGTAAAGACCTACGATTCCGCACATGGTGTGTCTCCTCCGGAGGCAGGTGGCGCCAAGCGCCAGAAGGGTTTGATCGGGTTATCAGAAAAACTCGGTGTAGCGCTGGATCTCCCAGTCGGAGACGTGGCGGCTGTATTCCACCCACTCCATGCGCTTCTGCTTGATGAATTCGTCGACGATCTCCGGGCCCAGTACCTCGCGGAACAGCGGGTCGGCCTCCAGAGCGTCGGTGGCTTCCTTGAGCGATTGCGGCAGGGTTTTGATGCCGCGCGCGGCGATCTCTTCGAGGCTCAGCTTGTAGAGGTTCTCGTTGCAGATGCTGTCCGGCTCTAGCTGGCGGTCGATACCGTCGAGGCCGGCGGCGATGATCGCGGCGGTCACCAGGTAAGGGTTGCAGCCGGCATCCGGCAGGCGGAACTCCAGGCGGCCGTAGGGCACGCGGACCATCGCCGAGCGGTTATTGGCGCCGAAGGCGATGAAGGCTGGCGCCCAGGTGGCGCCAGACAGTGAGCGCCCTACGACCAGGCGCTTGTAGGAGTTCACGGTCGGCGCAGCGAAGGCGCACAGGGCCGGGCCGTGAGCCAACAGGCCGCCGGCGAAGTGGTAGGCCAGCTTCGAGAGGCCCATGCCGCTGGGGTCATTCGGGTCGTGGAATAGGTTCTTGTTGCTGGCACTGGCAATCGAGAGGTGGAAATGCATGCCGTTGCCGGCGCGTTTCGGATCAGGCTTGGGCATGAACGAGCAGATCATGCCCATCTCGTTGGCGATCTCGCCGGCAGCCATTCGGAAGAACGTAAAGCGGTCCGCCGATTCCATGGCGTCGCTGTAGGTGTAGTTGATCTCGAACTGGCCGTTGGCGTCTTCGTGGTCGATCTGGTAGATGTCGAAGCCCACCGGCTGCAGGGCCTCGGTCAGGCGTTCGAGGAATTCGCGGGAACGCGAAAGACCCTTGTAGTCGTAGCAGGGCTTGTCCAGATTGTCAGAGGCATCCACTAACTGCAGCTTGCCCTGGGTGTCGCGGCGGAACAGGCTGAACTCGGGCTCAAGGCCGGTGTTCAGGGTCCAACCCTTGTCGGTCAGGCGCTGCACCTGCTGCTGCAGCACATAGCGGCTGTCATAGGGATGCGGCTCGCCATTCACATGTCCGATGCAGACCACACGGCCGTAGCCCGGCTGCCAGGGCACCGGAATCAGCGTGGACAGATCACCACGGGCCATGAAGTCCGGACCGTGGGGCTCCATGCCCATGCCGCAGATGGCGAAACCGGCGAACCCGGCGCCGTCCTCGGCTACCGCCTTGAGGCCGGAAACCGGCACGGACTTGGTCTTCGCAGCGCCGTGGATGTCCACGAACTGCGCCAGCACATACTTGATCCCGTACTGTTCGATGATGCGCTGCGTTTCAGTTGGCAACATGAGTCTTCACTCCTGGAAAAGGGCAAGGCGGGCGGGTAGTGGCAGGCAGGGCAAAGCACCGCCGTGAGCAACGACCGCCGGCTTTTCGGGCAAGCCGATTGCTCGGCTGATCAGCGATGGCGTTCTGAAGATGTTCATGGCGTCGTGCAAATTCTCTTAAGGAAACTTAGTTTCCCAACAGGAATGCAAACGACTTGCCAACTCGGAGGGAGCAGCGAGAAATTGTCTCGGCGGGAGCCGAGTTGCTCTTTATATGGGAAAATCCGTTTCTCTATGGGAAAGTCGAAATCGCCCCCAGTGAAAGCGCACAGATTTGTGCGCTTTCCTTGTGCGAAATTTTATTTCTTGAACCGAAAACGTGCAGGGCCTAAGACTCATGTCGACCGAAACCCCACCCCGCCTCCGCCTGGAGCAATACCTGGGCATGCAGATCAAGCGCGAGCGCCAGGCGCAGGAACTGAAGCTTGCCGATGTCGCACGCATCGCCGGTATCAGCCAGGGGATGTTGAGCAAGATCGAGAACGCCCAGGTTTCCACCAGCCTGGACACCCTGAGCCGCCTGTGCGACGTGCTCGGCATGCCCATGTCGAAGCTGTTCAGCCAGTATGACCAGCCCGACGGCAGCGCCATTCTGGTCAAGTCGGGCGAAGGCATGGAGGTGGTTCGCCGCGGCACCGAGAAAGGTCACACCTACCAACTGCTCAACCACACCCGCGGCCCGAAAAAGAACTTCGAGGCCTACATGGTGAGCATGGATGACGCAAGCGAGGAGTTCCCCACCTTCTCCCATCCCGGCACTGAGTTCCTTCACCTGCTGGAGGGTGAACTGGTTTACCGCCACGGCAATCAGCTCTACCACATGGAGGCTGGGGACAGCCTGACCTTCGAGGGTGAAGTCCCCCACGGGCCGGAGAAGCTGCTGAAGGTGCCGATTCGTTTGCTGTCGGTGATGAATTACGGCAACGAGTGATTCTCTAGCCACCAGCTCCTTTCTTCGCGAGCAAGCTCGCTCCTACAGATCAGGCACCATCCCGTAAGGGTGAACTTGCTCGCGAAGCTCCTCTCCTACTCCCCTTTCGCTCGGCCCCACAAAACTTTCCCATCAAGATAAAAAATTTCCCACCGATATAGACCGGCAGCATTTCTTCGCATATAAAAGCGCCAAGGGAATTTTATATTCCTGTCAGTAAAAACGATTCATGGATGAACGCGCACTTCACCCCTGAAAATTCCGCCTTGCGATGAGCTGCCCCCACCGATTCGAGGACCAGACATGCAACACGCCACCCGACATTTCATCATCAAGATCAGCTGCCCGGCGGTGTCGGGCATCGTTGCGGCGGTGACGACCTACCTGGCGGACAAGGGGTGCTACATCAGCGAGATGGCCCAGTTCGACGACGACACCAGCGGCCGCTTCTTCATGCGTGCGGTGTTCCGCTTCAACGAAGGATTCACGGGCGACATCGCGGAGGTCGAGCAGGGCTTCACCGATGTCGCCGTCCGCTTCGACATGGAGTGGACCCTGCACAGCACTGCACAACCGATGCGCGTCCTGTTGATGGTGAGCAAGTACGACCATTGCCTGGCCGACCTGCTCTACCGCCATCACAAGGGCGAGATGGACATGCAGATCACCGCGATCGTCTCCAACCACCTCGACCTGCGTCCAATGGCCGAGCGCGAGGGCATCCGTTTCATCTACCTGCCGGTGACCCGCGACACCAAGGCCGAGCAGGAAGCCGCGTTGATGAAGATCGTCGATGAGACCCGCACCGAACTGGTGGTGCTGGCCCGCTACATGCAGATTCTCTCCGACGATCTCTGCAAGCAACTCTCGGGCCGCGCCATCAACATCCACCACTCCTTCCTGCCCGGGTTCAAGGGCGCCAAGCCTTATCACCAGGCCTATGCACGCGGCGTGAAGCTGATCGGCGCCACCGCCCACTACGTCACCTCGGATCTCGACGAGGGCCCGATCATCGAGCAGGAAGTCCAGCGCGTAGACCACGCCTACCTGCCCGACGACCTCGTGGCGGTAGGACGCGACACCGAAACCGTGGCCCTCTCCAAGGCGGTGAAATACCACCTGGAGCACCGCGTCTTCCTCAACCAGGACCGTACGGTGATCTTCCGGTGAACAGCTTCCCCCACGTCAACATCATCGACGGCAAGGCCGCCGCCGCCCGCGTCCTCGCTGAGGTCCGCGACGAAGTCAGCGACCTGAAGAGTGCCGGCCTCCATCCAGCCCTGGCCGTGGTGCTGGTGGGCAGCGACCCGGCCAGCCAGGTCTATGTACGCAACAAGGTGCTGCGCGCCGAGGAGACCGGCATCTGCTCCCTCGAGCACAAGCTCCCCGCCGATACCCGCGAAGACGCCCTGCTCGCCCTGATCGAACGCCTGAACGGCGATCCCGCGGTCAACGGCATCCTTGTGCAGCTGCCGCTTCCCCGGCACATCGACGAGAACCGCGTGCTGCAGGCCATCGACCCGCTGAAGGATGTCGACGGCTTCCACAGCGAGAACGTCGGCGGCCTCAGCCAGGGCCGCGAGGTGCTCACGCCCTGCACCCCGGCCGGCTGTATGCGCCTGCTTCGAGACACCTGTGGCGACCTCGCCGGCAAGCACGCGGTGGTGATCGGCCGCTCCAACATCGTCGGCAAACCCATGGCCGCCTTGCTGCTGCAGGCCCACTGCTCGGTGACCGTGGTGCACTCGAAGAGCGCCAACCTGCGCGAACTGTGCCGCCAAGCGGACATCGTCGTCGCCGCCGTCGGCCGTCCGCGCCTGGTGGATGCCGACTGGCTGAAATCCGGCGCCGTGGTCATCGATGTCGGCATCAACCGCATCGACGAAGGCGGCCGTTCGCGCCTGGTCGGTGATGTCAACTTCGACAGCGCCCTCGGCGTGGTCTCGGCCATCACCCCGGTGCCCGGTGGCGTCGGTCCGATGACCATCGCCTTCCTGATGAAGAACACCCTGGCCGCGGCGCGCCTGCAGCACCCTGCCCTGCATTCCCAACCCAAGCTTCCGGAGGCGCCATGCCCTTCAATCTCCTGAAATACGGCCTGAGCTCCGAATACCCGGTGGAAGTGGACCTGCCGCCGCCGAAGGACCTGAAGCCGTCGTACGACGTGGTGATCATCGGCGCCGGCGGCCACGGCCTGGCCATCGCCTACTACCTGTCGAAGTACCACGGCATCACCAATGTCGCGGTGCTGGAGAAGTCTTACCTCGGCGGCGGCAACACCGCGCGCAACACGGCGGTGATCCGTTCCAACTACCTCACCTCCGAAGGCGTGCGCTTCTACGCCGAGTCGGTGAAGTTATTCCAGAACCTCTCCAACGAGTTCGACTTCAACATCATGTATTCCGAGCGTGGCCAGCTCACCCTGGCCCACACGGACGCCACGGTACGCGCCTTCCGCCAGCGCGCCGAAGTGAACAAGCACTTCGGTGGCCGCACCGAGATGATCGACCGCCAGCAGATTCACGAACTGGTCCCCACCCTCAACCTCGACCCCGGCCACCTGCCGGTCATCGCCGGGCTCTGGCACATCGATGGCGCCACCGCCCGCCACGACGCCGTGGCCTGGGGCTATGCCAAGCAGGCCGCCAAGCGCGGCGTGGAAATCCACCAGCTCACCGAAGTGCAGGACCTGGTGGTGGAGAACGGCCGCATCACGGCCGTGAGGACCAACCGCGGCACGGTGAAATGCGGCTGCGCGGTGCAGGCCATCGCCGGCCACAGCTCGCTGATGATGGCCAAGGCCGGCATCCGCGCGCCGATCCACACCTACCCGCTGCAGGCCATGGTGACCCAGCCGTTCAAGCCCTTCCTCGATCCGCTGGTGAGCTCCTCCGCGCTGCACTGTTACGTGCAGCAGACCAGCCGCGGCGAGATCGTCTTCGGCGGCGGCTCCGACCCCTACCCGCTGTACAACACCCGCTCCACCCTGGACCTTAAGGAAAGCCTGCTGGCCCATGCCATCGAGATGTTCCCCTTCATGGCCAACGCCAAGCTGATGCGCCAGTGGGCCGGCATCACCGATATGACCCCGGACTACAGCCCGATCATGGGTCTGTCGCCGGTGCAGAACTATTACCTCGACGCCGGCTGGGGCACCTGGGGCTTCAAGTCCACGCCCATCTGCGGCAAGACCATGGCCGAACTGGTGGCCAGCGGCGGCAAGGTGCCGGAGCTGATCAAGCCCTTCGCCCTGGAGCGCTTTTCCACCTTCCAGCAGGTCAACGAGATGGGCGCCACGGCGGCCAGCCACTGACATATCCCCGTAGGAGCGAGCTCTGCTCGCGAAAAGCTTCGCGAGCAGAGCTCGCTCCTACAGAGACCGACTACAGCCTTGCTCGCCAAGGAGTGAAGCCCATGAAGATCATGAATTGCCCACTTAACGGGCCCCGAAACATCAGCGAATTCACCTATGGCGGCGAATTCAAGGTGATGCCCGACCCGGCCACCTGCAGTGATGCCGAATGGGCCGACTACGTATTCAACAGCGATAACGCCGCCGGCGTGGTCCGCGAGTGGTGGATGCACAACGCCTCCAGCTACTGGTTCCTCGCCGAGCGCCACACGGTCACCGACCAGATCATTCGCACCTTCGACCCGAAGGAAATCTTCACCCAACGGGTCGAGTTCAGCCCGCCCAGCCAGGAGATCGCAGGATGAGCCAGTTCAGCCGCTTGCCCGCCCCCATGGGCCTCTTGATCAACCGCGATCAGCCCCTCGCCTTCCGCTTCGACGGCACCGACTACCAGGGCTTTGCCGGCGACAGCATCGCCAGCGCCCTGCTCGCCAATGGCCGCTGGCTGCTGTCGCGCTCCTTCAAGTACCACCGCCCTCGCGGCCCGCTGACCATGGCCGGGCAAGACGCCAACACCCTGGTGCAACTGCCCGACGAGCCCAATGTGCTGGCCGACGCCCATCCGTTGTGTTCGGGACTGGACGTGACCGGGCAGAACTTCAACGGCTCCCTGGACAACGACCGCGATGCCTATCTCGGCAAGTTCTCCAGATTCATGCCGGTGGGCTTCTACTACCGCTCTTTCTACAAGCCAAAAGGCATGTGGAAAGTGTGGGAGCCGCTGATCCGCAAGAAGGCCGGCCTCGGCGTGCTCGACCTGAATTTCAAGCCGCAGTACTACGACAAGGCGTACCTGTTCGTGGACCTCGCCGTAATCGGCGCCGGGCCCGCAGGGCTGCAAGCCGCGCTGACCGCTGCCAACGCCGGCGCCAAGGTGCTGCTGATCGAACAACAGTCGGTGCTGGGCGGCTCGCTGACCTACGCCCGCTTCGATGTCGAAGGCACCCGCGCCGAAACCCTGCGCCGCGAACTGGTGGCCACCGTGGAGGGCCACGCCAATATCCAGGTGCTGAAGCAGGCCACCTGCAACGCCTGGTTCACCGACAATTACCTGCCGGTGATCCAGGGCCGCCGCCTGTACAAGGTGCGCGCCAAGCAGTGCATCGTCAGCGCCGGCTCCTTCGACCAGCCGGTGGTGTTCCGCAACAACGATCTGCCCGGCGTCATGCTCGCCAGCGCCGCCCAGCGCCTGATGAAGCTCTACGCGGTCAAACCCGGCAAGCGCGCGGTGATGCTGACCGGCAACGACGACGGCTACCTCGCCGCGCTCGACCTCCACGAGCAAGGCGTCCAGGTCGCCGCGCTGGTGGACATGCGCAGCCAGCCCAGCGACGGTGCACTGAAAACCGCCCTGGAGAAACGTGGCATTCCCTGCCACCTCGGCAGCACCGTGTATGAGGCCCAGCACGAAAAAGGCATGCGCCACGTCAGTGGCGTGGAGCTGCGCAAGATCACCGCCCAGGGCCAGGTGGCCGAGCACGGTCTGCACCTTGAGTGCGACCTGCTGTGCATGTCGGCCGGCTACATGCCCGTCTACCAACTGCTCTGCCAGGCCGGCGGCAAACTGGCCTATGACGAGCAGAAAGCCGAGTTCGCCATCAGTGGCCTGCCACAAGGTCTGGCCATCGCTGGTTCGGTGAATGGCCGCCACAGTCTGGACAACGTGCTGCTCGACGGCACTCTCGCCGCGGCCCGTGCCATTGCGGCCCTCGGCCTAGACGCCGCCATCGCTGAGCGCGCCTTCAACGGCGAGGCACGGGTCAACTTCGACTGGCCGATCTTCCCGCACCCCAAAGGCAAGGACTTCGTCGACTTCGACGAGGACCTGCAGGTGCGCGACATCGTCAACGCCACCCGCAGCGGCTATCGCGACGTGCAACTGGTCAAGCGCTTCTCCACCGTCGGCATGGGTCCCTCCCAGGGCCGTCACTCCGCCCTGCCCACTGCCCGCCTGGTGGCCCACGCCACGGGCCGCAGCATCAGCGAAACCGGCGTCACCACCGCACGCCCGCCCTTCGAAGCGGAGAAGCTCGCCCACGTCGCCGGCCGCGCCTTCGACCCCTACCGGCAAACGCCCATGCACCGCCGCCATCTGCAGGCCGGCGCGAAAATGATGCCCGCCGGCATCTGGCAGCGCCCGGCCTTCTACGGCAAGCCGGAAGACCGTGAACGCTGCATGCAGGAAGAAGCCCGCCACGTACGCGAGAAGGTCGGCCTGATCGACGTCTCGACCCTGGGTGGCCTGGATGTACGCGGCCCGGACGCCGCCGAGCTGCTGGAGCGCATCTACACCCTGCCCTTCAAGAAGCAACCGGTGGCACGCACGCGCTACGCGCTGATGACCAACGAGCACGGCGTGGTGATCGACGACGGTGTTTGCGCGCGCCTGGCCGACAACCACTTTTATGTCACCGCCACCACCAGCGGAGTGGACCGCATCTACCAGCAGATGCTCAAGTGGAACGCCCAGTGGCGCCTGAACGTGGACATCGCCAACGTCACTGCCGCCCTGGCCGCGGTGAACCTGGCCGGGCCGCTGTCACGCCAGGTGCTGGAGAAGCTCTGCGACGACGTCGACCTGTCCGCCGAGGGCTTCCCCTACCTCGCCGTGCGCAGCGGCACCGTGGCCGGCATTCCGGCGCGGCTGATGCGCGTCGGCTTCGTCGGCGAGCTGGGCTACGAGATCCACGTACCGGCGCGCCATGGCGGCAAGCTGTGGGACGCACTGATGGAAGCCGGCGCCGAATTCGCTATCCGACCATTCGGCGTCGAGACCCAGCGCCTGCTGCGCCTGGAAAAAGGCCACGTGATCATCAGCCAGGACACCGACGGCATGACCCATCCGGCTGAACTCGACATGCAGTGGTCCATCGGCCGCAAGAAGCCCTTCTTCGTCGGCAAGCGCTCCATCGAGATCCTCGAAGCGCAGCCGCTGAAACGCAAACTGGTGGGCTTCACCCTGCCCAGGGGCAGTGCGCAACCGCTGGAGGGCCACCTGGTGCTGAACGGGCCGAACATCAGTGGCAACGTCACCTCCTGTGAATACTCCGGCACCCTCGGCCAAATCATCGGCTTGGCCTACGCCGGCGCCGAACAGGCCGAACCAGGCTCGCAGATTCCGATCCGGGTGGAAGGCGGTCAGGTGGTCCAGGCCACCGTGGTGCAACTGCCCTTCTTCGATCCCGACAACCAGCGCCAGGAGCTCTGAGCCATGACCAGCCTCAATACCATCGAGCGCTGCGCGCTCATCGACCTTACCGACCTGCCGCGCGTGGGCTTCCGAGGCATCGACGCCGCCGCCTTCCTGCACCAACGCGGCTACCAGCTGCCGGATGCGCCCAACCGGGCGCTGACGCAGAATGACGGTGCGCTCGTGGCGCGCCTGTCGCAGACCGAGTACTTGCTGCTCGGCAGCCTCGCCGACCGGGGCGAGCGTATCGCTGCAGAGGAAGCCGGCTGGCAGCTGAGTGACCGGGGCAACTACCTGCTGCCGCGCGAGGACAGCCACGCCTGGTTGCAGCTCTCCGGCCGTCATGTGGCGGAGGTGATGGCCAAGGTCTGTGGCGTCGACCTGCGGCCAGAAGCCTTCCCCGTCGGGGCCGTGGCGCAAACCTCGGCGGCGCGGATCAACGTCATCGTGATCAACGCCGGAACAGGCGAGCTGCCGCGCTTCCATATCCTCTGCGACCGTGCCTCCCTGGAGTACTTCCAAGGCGCCATGCTGGACGCCATGGAGGAGTTCGACGGCCGGCCGGTATCGCTGGACGCGCTGCTCTCGTAGGCTGAGCTCGGCGAAGCCCAATGCTCGGGACCGTTGGGCTTCGCTGCGCTCTGCACCAACCTACGAAAAGCCACCTGCCACGAGGCCGCGCCATGACCGCCATCGAAACCCCTGAACGGGACGCCGATTACCGCGTGCCCGCCCTGCAGCGAGGCCTGACCATTCTCGGGATGTTCAGCGCCCGGGAGCGCATCCTGGGCATGAGCGATATGGCCGAGCGCCTGGAAATCAGCACCTCGGCGGTCTATCGCATCGTGCAGACGCTGGTCGATATGGGCTACCTGCAACGGGTTGGTCGCAATGCCTTCGAACTCGGGACGAAAGTGATCTCGGACGGCTTCAGCTACCTCGCCAGCCGGGACATCGTTGAAGTCTCCATGCCCCACCTGAATGCCCTGCGCGATCGCACATCGCTGTCGTGCCACCTGAGCATCCGCGAGCAGACCGACAGCCTCTACCTGTACCGCGCCTTCGCCCCGCAGCGGCTGACAGTGAACATCCCCATCGGCACCCGCCTGCCCTGCCACAGCACAGCCATGGGCCGCATGCTGCTGACAGGCCTGGATGAGGCCGAGCTCGGCCAGCTCTATCAGCACGTGCGCCTCGACGACTACCCCGCGCCGGCACCGCGCACATTACCGGAGCTGCAGCAGCTCATCGCCCAGGACCGCGAGCGCGGCTGGGTACTGCACCGCTCCGATTACTCCACCGCCATTGCGACCGGTATCCATGACCATCAGGGCCAGGTGGTCGCGGCGATCAACCTGTCCGGGCCGGATGCGGTGATGGATACGTCTTTCGCCCAGGAGAGTTTCCTGACTACGCTGCTGGCTAGCCGCGACAGCATCTCGCGGGAACTAGGTGGCTGAGTCCGGCAGAAGACCGGCTTCAATCGTACCGATGACGCGCCGCATCGCTGACAGGTAACGGTTAGCGGCTTCCTCGATGGGCATCGCCTTGGCGATGTAGACCAGGTTCAGGCAGCCCAGGACCTGCTCGCCCTGACGAATCGGCAGGGCGATGGCCGCGATCTTTCGCTCATCCCCCCAGTGCGCGTAGTTCTCCCCGTAGCCGCGTTGACGCGTGTGCTCCACCAGTCGATCGAGCAAGCGGCGGTTCTGCGCCAGCACGGCCTGCTCGTCATCGCGGGTGCGCAGCAGTTCGATCAGCTCCTCGCGTTCGGCATCCGGACAGAAGGCGAAATAGGCCCGGCCGGTGGCGGTCATCAGCAGCGGCAGGCGTCGGCCGACCATGGAGCGGTGGAACGACAACCGGCTGAAACGGTGGGTGGTCTCGCGGATCACCATCGCATCGACATCCAGGGTGCAGATATCGGTCGGCCACAGCACCTCCTGCAACAGCTCGCCGAGCAGCGGCGCAGCCAATGCGGAGATCCACTGCTCATCACGAAAACCTTCGCTCAGCTCACGCACTTTCAGGCTCAGGCGAAAGCTGTCATCCGACTCGCTACGCCTGACGTAGCCCTCCTCCTGCAGGGTTTCCAGCAGACGGCGGACGGTGGTTCGATGCAGGCCGGTGAGCTCCGCCAGCTTGCCCACGCTGGCACCGCCATCAAGGCGGTTCAAGGTGTTGAGCAGCGCCAGGCCGCGGGTCAGTCCGCGTACGGTCTTGTAATCGGTATCGCGCTCCGCAGCCATGGATCACCTTAAAAACTCAAATAAATCAATCATGTGCACCTAGTGCACGCCGCGCTTGGTTTTCATTGTAGGGCATGGATCGGCATTCCTATACTCGCCCCAACAACGATAAGTCGTCCCTACTCGAACGGGGAACCGAAATGAAACATGTGCTTTTGCCTGCCATCTCGATTCGCCTCCAGGCCTGCTGCGGCACGCTACCCGCAGAGCCTGTCGCGCAGGGAAACGCGCTCACCCTTGACGCGCTGCCCATGGGCGCCCGTATCCGGCATCAGGCTCCGCTGCCACTCGACTTCCGAGAACGCTACGCGCCTGGCCTGGCATAAGGCGTAGCCGCCAGGCCCAACTCCCTGAACGAACCCAATCCCTTCGGACACCTGCGTGCCCGAGGGCAGGTACCGGCTTGCCCGCATTCGAGCCAGCCGGGCATTGCAACGCTGTTCCATGCGGTGAGGACCATGAAAACAATGACTTCAAATCGACCCGAAAACGCGTCCGCTGCCGACCATTCTGCCCAGGTCGTCGTGCTCGGAGCCGGCCCCGTGGGGCTGACCATCGCCAACTACCTCGGCCAGATCGGCGTCGACGTATTGGTGATCGAAAAGCTCGACAAACTGATCGACTACCCACGCGCCATTGGCATCGATGACGAGTCGTTGCGCACCATCCAGGCCGTTGGCCTGGTGGACAAGGTGCTACCGCACACCACGCCCTGGCACGCCATGCGCTTCCTCACCCCCAAGGGACGCTGCTTTGCCGACATCCAGCCGATGACCGACGAATTCGGCTGGTCGCGGCGCAACGCCTTCATCCAGCCGCAGGTGGACGGTGTGCTGTACGAGGGACTCAAGCGCTTCGCCAATGTGCGCACGCTGTTCTCCCGTGACATGGTCGACTTCAGCCAGGACCCGTCCGGCGTCACCCTGCGCATGCGCACCGCCGAAGGTGTCGAGGAGAGCGTACGAGCCTGCTATCTGGTCGCCTGCGACGGCGGCAACAGCTACGTGCGCCGTAGCCTTGGCGTCTCGTTCGAAGGCCGGACCGCACCCAACCAGTGGATCGTCATCGACATCGCCAACGACCCGCTGGGCACGCCCAACGTCTATCTCTGCTGCGATCCAGTGCGACCTTATGTGTCCGCAGCCCTGCCCCACGGCGTGCGTCGCTTCGAGTTCATGGTCATGCCGGGTGAAACCGAGGAGGAGTTGGGCAAGCCGGAAAACATGCGCCGCCTGCTCGCCAAGGTGCTGCCGGACCCAGACCGCGTCGAGCTGATACGCAAACGCGTCTACACCCACAACGCACGCTTGGCCGGTCAGTTCCGTGTCGGCCGCGTCGTGCTCGCAGGCGATGCGGCCCACATCATGCCGGTGTGGCAGGGCCAGGGTTACAACAGCGGCATGCGCGATGCCTGCAACCTGGCCTGGAAACTCGGCCTGGTGGTCAAGGGTCTGGCCGGTGAATCGCTGCTCGACACCTACGAGCAGGAGCGCCGCGACCATGCCAAGGCGATGATCGATCTATCGGTGCTGGCCGGCCATGTCCTGGCGCCGCCCAAGCGTTGGCAAGGCACCCTGCGTGACGGCATTTCCTGGCTGCTCAACTACCTGCCACCGGTGAAGCGCTACTTCCTGGAAATGCGCTTCAAACCGATGCCGCAGTACCGTCAGGGCGCGCTGGTGGCGGCCAGCCCGGCACTGAAAAACTCGCCCGTGGGGCGCATGTTCATCCAGCCGAAGGTGCTTACCGATGACGGTCGGGAAGTCCTGCTGGACGAGGTGATCGGCAGCCGCTTTGCGATCATCGCCTGGGGCAACGATCCGACCTGGGGCCTCTCGGCCGAGCAGGTCGCATTCTGGCGCGACCTCGGCACCTGCTTCATCCAGGTATTGCCGAGTGCGCAGCTGAAGGCCGAGCGCGCTCTGGCCGATGGCGTGATTCGCATCGGCGACAGCACAGGCCGCCTGAAGGAGTGGTTCGGCCACTATCCCGCTTCCGTCGTTGTATTGCGTCCAGACCGCTTCGTCGCCGGGCTGGCCATCCCGCAGACGCTCGACAAGCTGTGCGACGCCCTGGTCCGCGCACTAGCCCTGAAGGCTGCCGCGCCGAGCGTGGTCGCGCCGAGCAAGGTGGCCTGAAATGAGCGCCTACCTGCATTGCCAGTCGCACAGCCCGCTGGTCGGGCATGTCGATCCGCTACCCGAGATCCTGCGCGAGGTCGACGAGGTAATATCGGGCGCCCGTGCGCGCATCGCCCACTTCGATCCCGAGCTGGTGATCCTCTTCGCCCCGGACCACTACAACGGCTTTTTCTATGACCTGATGCCGTCGTTCTGCATCGGTACCGCCGCCCACGCGATCGGCGATTTCGGCACCCTGGCCGGCCCGCTGCCGGTGCCCAAGGCGCTGGCTGAGGCCTGTGCCGAGTCGGTGCTGGCCGACGGCGTGGACACCGCCGTGTCCTACCGCATGCAGGTCGACCATGGTTTCGCCCAGCCGCTGGAACAGCTGCTCGGCGGTCTCGGTGAATGCCCGGTGATCCCGGTCTTCATCAACTCGGTGGCCACCCCGCTGCCGAGCTTCCAGCGCGCCCGCCTGCTCGGCGAGGCCATCGGGCGCTTCGCCCGGACGCTGGACCAACGGGTCCTGTTCCTCGGCTCCGGCGGCCTGTCGCACCAGCCGCCGGTGCCGGAACTGGCCCACGTCGACGCCCGCATGGCCGACCGGCTGTTGGGCAGTGGCCGCCACCTGCCGGCCGATGAACGCGAAGCGCGGCAGCAGCGGGTGATCCTTGCGGCGCAGCGCTTCATCGAGGATCAGCACTCGTTGCACCCGCTGAACCCGGACTGGGACCAGCACTTCCTCGACCTGCTCACCAGCGGTCGTATGGCCGAACTGGACGGCCTCGGCAATGCCGAGCTGTCCGCCCTGGCGGGCAAATCCACCCACGAAGTGAAGACCTGGGTGGCGGCCTTCGCCGCGCTTTCGGCCTTCGGCCCGTACCAGGCCAGTGACCGTTATTACCGGCCGATCCCCGAGTGGATCGCCGGCTTCGGCTCGCTCAGCGCCGAGCCCCAATCCCTATCGAAGGAGTCCTGAGATGACCGCATTGACCGAAGCCACCACCAGCCGCTTCGCCCGCATCCGCGAAGGCGAGCGGGAACTCAATATCCACTACAACGATTGCGGCCAGGGCGAGCAGACCGTGGTCATGCTGCACGGCTCCGGTCCCGGCGCCAGCGGCTGGGCCAACTTCAACCGCAATATCGACCCCCTGCTGGCCGCCGGCTACCGGGTGATCCTGCTGGACTGCCCGGGCTGGAGCAAAAGCGATTCCATCGTCTGCGACGGCTCGCGCTCGGATCTCAATGCCCGCATCCTCAAGGGTCTGGTGGACCGGCTGGACCTGGACCGCGTGCACCTCCTCGGCAACTCCATGGGCGGCCACAGCGCGGTGGCCTTCGCCCTGAACTGGCCGGAGCGGGTCGGCAAGCTGGTCCTGATGGGCGGCGGCACCGGCGGCGCCAGCCCCTTCGTGCCGATGCCCACCGAAGGCATCAAGCTGCTCCAGGGCCTGTACCGCGAGCCGACCATCGACAACCTGAAGAAGATGATGAACATCTTCGTCTTCGACTCCAGCGACCTCACCGAAGAGCTGTTCCAGACCCGCCTGGACAACATGCTGGCGCGCCGCGACCACCTGGAAAACTTCGTCAAGAGCCTGGCGCTGAACCCCAAGCAGTTCCCCGACTTCGGCCCGCGCCTGGCCGAAATCAAGGCCGAGACCCTGGTGATCTGGGGCCGCAACGACCGCTTCGTGCCGATGGACACCGGCCTGCGCCTGATCGCCGGCATCCCCAACTCCGAACTCCATGTGTTCAACAACTGCGGCCACTGGGCGCAGTGGGAGCACGCCGACAAGTTCAACCGCCTGGTGCTGGATTTCCTCAGCCATTGATCGAGCCCCGGCTCCGAGGTGACTCATGAGCGTGACCCAACAAACCCTGGAACAACTGGCCGCCGCCCTGCGCGGCGCCGAAGCGAGCGGCGAGGCCATCGCCCCGCTGCGTGCCCAGATCGGCGAAGGCAATGCCGAGGCGGCCTACGCCATCCAGCGCCTGAACATCGCCCATGGCGTGGCCGAGGGCCGGCGCGTGGTGGGCCGCAAGATCGGTCTGACCAATCCCAAGGTGCAGGCGCAACTGGGCGTCGGCCAGCCGGACTTCGGCACCCTGTTCGCCGACATGGCCTACGGCGACAACGAGGTGGTGCCGATCAACCGCGTGCTGCAGCCGAAGATCGAGGCAGAGATCGCCCTGCTCCTCGAGCGCGACCTGCCGCGCGCCGACACCAGCTTCGCCGACCTGCTCGCCGCCACCGGCTGGGTGCTGCCCGCGCTGGAAGTCGTCGGCAGCCGCGTGCAGGGCTGGAACATCCGCTTCGTCGACACCGTGGCCGACAACGCCTCCAGCGGCTGCTTCGTCCTCGGTGGTCCGGCCCGCCGCCTGGACGGCCTGGACCTGCGCCAGGCGGCCATGCGCATGACCCGCAATGGCGAGCTGGTCTCCAGCGGCAGCGGCGCCGAATGCCTCGGCCACCCGCTGAACGCGGCGGTCTGGCTGGCGCGCACCATGGCCCAGCTGGGCGAGCCCCTGCGCGCCGGCGACCTGATCCTCACCGGCGCCCTCGGCCCGATGGCGCCCGTCGCAGCCGGTGACCGCTTCGAGGCGGTGATCGAGGGCCTCGGCCAGGTGGCCGTCCAGTTCAGCGCTGACTGATAGCAGAGAGAACCTGTCCCATGAGCAAAAAACTCAAAGTCGCCATCGTCGGCTCCGGCAACATCGGCACCGACCTGATGATCAAGGTGCTGCGCAACGCGCAGCATCTTGAGATGGGCGCCATGGTCGGCATCGACCCGGCGTCCGACGGCCTCGCCCGTGCCGCGCGTCTCGGGGTGGCCACCACCC
>NZ_JAGTIS010000009.1 GCF_018704125.1 Metapseudomonas boanensis
CGGCCCCCTGGCGTTGCTGCGACTGCGTGGCTTCACGCTGCCGACGCAGATCTTTCTCGACCCCGGCGGCTCATCGATGCCGCTGGCGCAGTACGGAGATCGACCATGAGCCTGTCCGCACTCATCGGCAGCTGCCTGGGTCAGCGCGACGCACTGGCACTGGCCCGCGGCCAGGCGCCGGATTGGGAGGCCTGGTTGCGGCCGGTCAGCCAGGCGTCGGCGGTTGGCGAAGACCCCGGCTACGACGACGACTTCCAGCACATGCGCGAAGAGGTCAACAAGCTCTCGGGCGCCGATACCGAACGGGTCGCGCAGTTGGCCGAGAAGCTGATCAAACAGCGCTGCAAGGACCTGCGGGTGGCGACCTACTACCTCTGGGCGCGCATGCAGCGGGACGGCGAGGCGGGACTGGCCGACGGCCTGAGCCTCTTGGCCGCCCTACTGGGGCGTTTCGCCGACGACATCCTGCCGAGCCGGCCCAACAGTCGACGCATGGCGCTGGAGTGGCTGGCCAGCGGCAAGGTGCTGGACAGCCTGTCGCTCTATCCGGAGGTGGTGAAGGGCGAGGCGGAGCGGACCGTGGCGGCGCTGGCCTGGCTGGAGCAGGGCCTGGCCGCCTGGCCGGAGGACCAGCGACCAGCGCTGGGCGCGCTCTACGCCGCCCTGTCGAGCCGCTTGGCGCAGTCCGGCGGGGTCGACGCGCTGGTGCCGCAGAACAGCGCCGCCCATGAGGCGAGCCGGCAGAGCGCCACGCCGGTGGTCGCAACGATCAAGTCCGGGCGCGACCTGCTGGACGGCGGTCGTGCTCTGGCCGGCTACCTGCGCGAGCAGCCCCTGGGGTGGCTGGCGGCGCACCGGCTGATGAAGAGCCTGCGCTGGGACACGGTGCATCAGTTGCCGCCCACAGAGGCCAGCGGCAATACCCGGCTCACGCCGCCCCGCAGCGACTACCGGGCACAGCTCAAGCGCCTGCACCTGCAGCAGAGTTGGAGCGAGCTGCTCGATCAGGTCGAGCGTATCTACGGCGAAGGGGTGAATCATTTCTGGCTCGATCTGCAGTGGTACCTGTGCCAGGCACTGGACAAGCAGGGGGCACCCCAGGATGGCTGGGCCGATATCGTCAAGCGCGACCTGGGCATGTTCCTCGACCGCCTGCCGGGCCTGGAATCCCTGCGCTGGAGCGACGGCTCGCCGTTCGCCGACGAAACCACCCGCAACTGGATCGCCCAGCATGTCAGCGGCAATCAGTCGCCACAGTGGCTGCCCGCTGCCGCCGCGCCGACGTCGGTGGACGCCGACATTCTCGCCCTGGAAGGCAAGGCACTGGCGCAGGCCGACAGTGAGGGCGTGGAAGCGGCCATCGCTTGGCTCGCTGCCCAAACCGGCGTGCACAGCGGGCGCCAGCGTTGGCTGCTGCGCCTGCTGATGGCTCGGGTCGCCGAGCAGTGCGGCAAGACCGAACTGGCCATTCACCTCCTGGCGGAGCTGGAGGCCACGGCGCAGCGCCAGGCCCTGGCGGAGTGGGAGCCCGACCTGACCTTCGAGGTACAGGCCCGCCTGCTTAAGCTGCTGCGCCTGAAGTCCCAGCGCAGTGATGCCGACAAGCCCGCGCTCGGGCGTCGTAAGGAGGCCTTGCTGGCCGAATTGGTCAGCATCGATCCGGTGCGGGCCGCGGTGCTCTGTAGCTGAACCTCATTCAAGACAGGAAGCATGCTTTGTGGACATGGACAATCTGACGCTGCGTTACTTCGACGCGGAGATGCGTTATCTGCGCGAGGCCGGCCAGGAGTTCGCCGAGGCTTTTCCCGACCGGGCGGCACAACTCAACCTGGATCGCCCGGGGGCACGCGACCCCTACGTCGAGCGTCTTTTCGAAGGCTTCGCCTTCCTCATGGGGCGGCTGCGCGAGAAGCTCGACGACGATCTGCCCGAGTTGACCGAGGGCCTGGTCAGCCTGCTCTGGCCGCACTACCTGCGGACCATCCCGTCGCTGTCGATCATCGAGCTGGCGCCTGATCTGCAACAGATGAAGCGCAGCGAACGGGTCGAACGGGGACTCGAAGTGCTGTCGCAGCCGGTAGGGCCAAAGCGTACCCGCTGCCGCTACACCACGACCCGCGACCTGACCTTGCAGCCGCTGGCTGTGGAGTCTCTGCGGCTGGCCTACGAGCCGGATGGCCGTTCGTTGCTGCGCCTGCGCCTGGCTTGTGGTCCCCTGGCCGAATGGCCGCAGGTGGACCTGAGCCGCCTGCCGCTCTACCTAAATGCAGAGGCGCCGGTGGCCAGTGCCTTGCACCTGGCACTGACCCGCCAGGTGCATGACTTGTATGTGCGCCTGCCCGGCAACCCGGAGCGTGTGCCGCTGCAGGGGCATTTCGCAGCGGGCGGCTTCGCCGAGGATGACCGCCTCTGGCCCAAGGGCGACAGCGCCTTCAGCGGTTACCAGTTGCTCCTGGAGTACTTCAGCTTTCGCGAGAAGTTCATGTTCGTCACCCTGCACGGCCTGGAGCGGCTGAGCGTGCCGGAGGGGGCGCCCTGGATCGAGCTGGAGGTGTTGCTTGCCGAAGGCTGGTCCCACGACTTCGAGCCGCACGCCGAGCACATTCGCCTGCATGCCGTACCGGTGATCAACCTGTTCGCGCTGGAAGCCGACCCGCTGCGCCTGGACCCGTTGCAGAGCGACTACCTGCTGCGCCCCATGCGCTTGCAGGACGGCCACACGGAAATCTACTCGGTGGACCAGGTCACCGCTTCGAAGAATGCCGAGCGCGAGGACTATGTCCCGTTCACCAGCTTCCGCCACAAGGGCGGGATGCTGCGCGACGATGCTCCGGAGCGCTACTTCCACACACGCCTGAAGCGCGGCGCCAATGGCCTCCACGACACCTGGCTGATCCTCGGTGGCGAGGGGTTCGACGCCGACCGCCTGGTGGCCGACGAGAGCCTGTCGCTGCGGCTGACCGGCACCAATGGCCAACTGCCCCGCAAGGCGTTGCAGAGCACCCTGCTCGACAGCCTGGTGCAGTCCACCCAGGCCGGCCTGCGGGTGCGCAATCTGTGCGCGCCGACCTTGCCCTGTTATCCGCCGAATCGCGATCGCTTTCACTGGCGGGTGCTCAGTCACCTGGGTTCGAACTTCCTGCCCATGCTGGGCAACGCCGAGGTGCTGCGCGGCACCCTGGCGCTCTACGACTGGAGCGGCAGCGAGCTGAATCGCCGCCGCCTGGAGGCCATCGTCGACGTTCGTCACCACCTGATCCAGCGTTTCGAGAAGGGCTTCCTGCTGCGTGGCGTGGATATCGAAGTCACGCTGGATGCCAACGGCTTCTCCGGTGAAGGGGACATCAGTCTGTTCGGCGAAATGCTCAACCGCTTCTTCGCCCTCTACGCCGATGTTCACCTGTTCAACCAGCTCACGCTGATCCTTCAACCCACCGGAAAGTGCCTGCGATGGAACGAGAATCACAGTCAGCGTATTCCCGGCTGAACGCTAGCGGTCTGCTGCAAGCCCTGGAAGGGCGTGTCGCCGAAGCGAACCTCTACCGCTTCTGCCAGTTGCTGGAGCAGGCCCTTCCGGATCAGCCACCCCTGGGCAGCACTGCGCGCCCAGCGAATGACCCGGTACGCTTTCGCCCAGACCCTGGCATGGGGTTCCCCGCGGGCGAGCTGAAGGCCATCGTATTCGACGATAAGCGACCCTCGGGGCCGGCCACGGTCCGCACGCGCCTGCTGGGGCTGTACGGCGTGGACTCTCCGCTGCCAACCGCCTACCTGGACGACATTGCGCAGCGCCGCGAAGGGCATGAGGCCCTGGAGGCTTTCCTCGATATCTTCAATCACCGGATTTTCACCCAGCTCTATCGCATCTGGCGCAAATACTCCTACCCGGCGACCTTCGAGCCCGGCGGGACTGACGCGACCTCCCAGTGTCTGCTGGGGCTCATCGGCCTTGGGATTCCCGGTACCGCCTCGCATGTCGAGACGCCGATCTCGCGCTTTCTTGCGCTGCTCAGCGTCATGCGCCTGCCCACCCGCAATGCCGAGGGCGTGGCGGCGCTGGTGAAACTCCTGGCACCCCACTCAAGCGCCACCGTCACGCCGCACTGGCCGCAGCGGGTCGTGCTGGCGCAACCGACGAGCCTGTCGGTTTCCACACCGGTGAGTCTGTCGCAGGGCACGCCGCTGGGTCGTGTCGGCCGCGACGCCAACAGTCAGCTACGCCTGGCGCTGTTCACCGAGGATCAGCAGGAGGCGCTGGGCTGGCTGCCAGGTGCCCGCCTGCACAGCGATCTGCTGGTGCTGTTGCGGGTCTACCTCGGTTGGCGCTGCACGGCATGCCTGAAACTGTCCCTGCCAACGCACTGCCTGCCTCGCCCCGTACTGGGCGAGGCAACACTGCGGCTCGGCATGACCGGGCTGTTAGGGCTGGGTAGCAACCGGCGAGCGAACGAGCGGGACATCGTCACCATCAGGCTGGGTCGTTACCAGGGCCTGCAGAGCAATCCCCAGGAAAGAGAGGCACAGCATGTTGCGTACCGTTTTTAAGTCCTTGCTGCTAACCCTGCTAGTCGTTCTGGTGGGAGGGTGTGGCCTGTACCAGAGCGTTGGGGGCAGTTCGGCGAGCTTCGCCCGATCGATTTTCTACAAGCAGGTGAAGACCCTGCATCTGGACTTCAGTGGCCGCACCGCGATGAACACGGACACCCACGACATGTACGGACTGTCGGTGCCAACCCTGGTGCGCATCTATGTCCTGCGCGATGACCAGGCGTTCCGGAAGGCGTCTTACGACAGCCTGGTGGAGCATAGCCTTGAGGTCCTGGGCGCCGACCTGCTGGACGAACGAACCCTGGTGATCAGCCCCGACGAAGGGGCGCAACTCCGTGTGCCGCTGGACGAGGCTGCGCGGGTCGTTGCGGTGGCTGCGCTGTTCCGTCAGCCGGATACCGGAGCGGATAGCTGGCGCTTGGTGCTGACCCGCGATGATCTGGACCCGGACCAGGCGCGGGTGATCGAGTTGGCGGATAACCGCTTGAACATGCGCCCGCTGCCCGAGGATTGACCGATGACCGAGCAGGTACCTTCGCTCTACGAAACGCTGCTGCAGAATTTCACCGGAGAGCTGGAGCTGCACCAGGTGCGGGAGGAGGATCAGCTCATCCTCTCGGTGCTGGATAACCTCCAGCGCATTCTCGCCAGCCGCGCCGGTTCGCTCAGCCACCTGCCGGACTACGGCCTGCCGGACCTGGGCCAGATCCTCCAGGGACTGCCGGCGGCGGCCCATGGCCTGATCAGCACCCTGACCCACACCTTGCTCAAGTACGAGCCGCGGCTGGCGGAGCTGCAGGTCCGGCTGCTGCCGCAGTCGCAGCCGGGGCAACTGGAATACAGCCTCGAGGTCCAGTTGACGAGCGGGGAGCTGGCGGCTTTCGGCACCACCCTGGCACCGGCGAGCAAGGTGCTGATTCGCCACCTCAGGCGGCAGAACTATCTGTAAACAGGATTCGATGTAGGGGGAGTGAACACCATGAATGGACTCGTTGGGCGGGTTGGGGACGATTCGCGCGAGCACGGCGATCTTGCTGCGCTCTATGAGGAACTGGCGAAGTTGCACCATCCCGCCTGTCCGGATATCGACTGGCGCAAGGTCGAGCAGTGGTGCCGGGAGTTGCTTCGGGACAACGGCAGTGACCTGCAGATCGCCGCCTTTCTGGCGTTGGCGCTGGCCCAGCGATACGGCTTGCCGGGAATGGCCGAGGGCTTGACGCTGCTGAGCCAGCTGCTGTCGGCGGCGTGGGATCGATTGTGGCCCCGCAATGCGACGGAGCGCATGGACATCCTCGCCTGGTTGTTCGTGCAGCTCCAGCCGTTGCTGCGTGGGCTCGACATCGGTGAGCGGGACGCGCCGACGATCCGCAGCCTGGAGGTGGACCTGGGCTTTCTCCAGGAGCTGCTTGGCCGGCATCGGTTGCCCACGATGACGGCGATGCGGGCCTTTAACCAGCAGATCGAAATGCTTGCCGGTCGACTGGAGGGCTCGCCGGTGCCGCCGCCACGAAGCACCCGTGGGCATGGCAGCGAGGCGCCCGAGGCGCCACTCAGGGTGTTCATCTCGGTTCCCGAAGGGGCCCCGGGTGCACCGTGGGTCTATGTGGAGCGGCATCTGGCTGACTTGGCGCCGCGGCGTGGACGTCGTATCGCCTTCTGGGTGTTGTTGGGGTTCGTCGCGCTGATGCTGCCGAGTGTGCTGGGCTGGCACTACGGGCGGATCTCGCAGGAGGAGGCCCGGGTCGCGACCGAACCGATCCGGCTGGACAGCCTCCAGCTGTTCGGCTCCGGTAGCGCGGAGCTGAAGCCGGATTCGACCAAGCTGCTGATCAACGCACTGGCAAGCGTAAAGGCACAACCCGGCTGGGTGATCGTCATCACCGGACACTCCGATGCCACTGGCGACGAGCAACGCAACCTGGCGCTGGCGCAGGCCCGGGCCGAAGCGGTTCGCGACTGGATGAAAGCCATGGGCGACTTGCCCGACGACTGCTTCGCCGTTCGCGGCCATGGATCGGGACAGCCCATCGCGGACAACGCCACCGAGTCCGGACGCGCGGCCAACCGACGCGTCGACATCAGCCTGGTGCCGGAAGCAGGCGCCTGCAAGGCCCGTCACAGCGGTTCCCTCTCGGCTGTCTACGACTTCGGTGCGCTGGCCGGCAACGACCGCCTACACGCCGGTCTTGGTGCGCTACGTGGGTGAGCCTACAGGGGATGCCGAAGACAGCTTCGACAAGGCCTACTGAAGCTCCTCGGTAAACGCCCTCAACGGCTCGATCGGCGATGTAGAGGTATCGTTAACTTAATCGTAACGATCCGTCCCCGACCTTGATTGATGCCCCATCGGCCCTGCTTCTAAGGTGGCCTCCACGACAGCGGAACCCGTGGAGCCACCATGACAACAATATCCTCCCCCCCGCCCCAGTGGTCGCGTCGGCGTGCTGAGAAGCAGCGCCGCCTCGATCGGGTACGTAGCCTTGCCGATGGCGTGGTGCTGCCCAGCGAGCGGATCGTCGCCGCCCTCGAAGCCTTGATCGCCCCCGGCGATCGCGTAGTGCTCGAAGGCAACAACCAGAAGCAGGCGGACTTCCTTTCCCGCTCCCTGGCCAAGGCCGACTCCGGGCGGCTGCACGACCTGCACATGATCATGCCCAGCGTCAGCCGTGCCGAGCACCTGGACCTGTTCGAGCGCGGCATCGCCCGCAAGCTCGACTTCTCCTTCGCCGGTCCGCAGAGCCTGCGCATCGGCCAACTGCTGGAGGACGGCCTGCTGGAAGTGGGCGCCATCCACACCTATATCGAACTCTATTCGCGCCTGCTGGTGGACCTGATCCCCAACGTCGCGCTGGTGGCCGGCTTCATGGCCGACCGCGAGGGCAACATCTACACCGGCCCGAGCACCGAAGACACCCCGGCCCTGGTGGAGCCCACCGCCTTCAGCGACGGCATCGTTATCGTCCAGGTCAACGAGCTGGTGGATGACGTACGTGACCTGCCGCGCGTGGATATCCCGGCCTCCTGGGTCGACTTCGTGGTGGTCGCCGACAAGCCTTTCTACATCGAGCCACTGTTCACCCGCGACCCACGCCACATCAAGCCGGTGCACGTGCTGATGGCGATGATGGCGATCCGCGGCATCTACGAAAAACACCAGGTGCAGTCGCTGAACCACGGCATCGGCTTCAACACTGCCGCCATCGAGCTGATCCTGCCCACCTACGGCGAATCCCTGGGGCTCAAGGGCAAGATCTGCCGTAACTGGACCCTCAACCCGCACCCGACGCTGATCCCCGCCATCGAGACCGGCTGGGTGGAAAGCGTGCACTGCTTCGGCACCGAGCTGGGTATGGAGGGATACATCGCCCAGCGCCCGGACGTGTTCTTCACCGGACGCGACGGCTCGCTGCGTTCCAACCGCATGATGTGCCAACTGGCCGGGCAGTACGCGGTGGACCTGTTCATCGGCGCCACCCTGCAGGTGGATGGCGACGGCCACTCCTCCACCGTTACCCGTGGCCGCCTCGCTGGTTTCGGCGGTGCTCCGAACATGGGGCACGACCCGCGCGGTCGCCGCCACGCGACGCCGGCCTGGCTTGCCATGTGTCAACAAAAGGGGGGCGAGCCGATGACCATGCTCGAGCGCGGCAAAAAGCTGGTGGTGCAGATGGTGGAGACCTTCCAGGAGGGTGGCAAACCCACCTTCGTCGAGACACTCGATGCCGTCGACGTGGCGAAGAAGGCTGGCATGCCGCTGGCGCCGGTGATGATCTACGGCGATGACGTCACCCACCTGCTCACCGAGGAGGGCATCGCCTACCTCTACAAGGCCCGCAGCCAGGAGGAGCGCAGGGCGATGATCGCCGCCGTCGCCGGGGTTACCACCATCGGGCTGCGCCACGATCCGAAAGACACCCTGCGCATGCGCCGCGAAGGCCTGATCGCATTGCCGGAAGACCTCGGCATCCGTCGTACCCAAGCCTCGCGGGAGCTGCTGGCGGCGAAAAGCATCGCCGAACTGGTGGAGTGGTCCGGCGGCCTTTACAACCCCCCGGCCAAGTTCAGGAGCTGGTGATGAGTGCACTGATCGCACGCAATCCCGATTTGCCGCTGGTGGAGCGGCTGGCGGATCTGGCCGTGGATGCCCTGATCGATGAAGCCGACCTTTCGCCCAAGCCGGCGCTGGTGGATCGCCGTGGCGGCGGTGCCCACAGCGACTTGCACCTGGGGCTGATGCACGCTTCGGCGCTGGCGCTCTGGCCGTGCTTCAAGGCCATGGCCGAAGCCGCTCAAGTCCATGGCGAAATCGGCCAGCCACTGCGCGAAGCCCTCGGTCGCATCGGCCGTGAAGGCGAAGCAGCGATGCTGGCGACTACCTGCGGGGTGAATACTCATCGCGGCGCTATCTGGGCACTGGGGTTGCTGGTGGCCGCTGCCGCGCTCGCTCCGGACGACTCGGCCTCTGCCTTGGCCCTGCGTGCCGCGCGCATCGCCCTGTTCGACGACCGCGCCGCACCGCAAACCGACAGCCATGGCGCCCGGGTAGCCCGCCGCTTTGGCGTCCGAGGTGCCCGCGAGGAGGCGCAGCTGGGCTTCCCAGCGGTCCTTCAGCATGGGCTGCCGCAGCTGCAGCGCAGCCGCTCCGAGGGTGCGGGGGAGCAGAACGCTCGTCTCGACGCGCTGCTGGCAATCATGGCCACGCTTGCCGACACCTGCGTGCTCTGGCGCGCTGGCCTCGAAGGGCTCGCCGCCATGCAGCAGGGCGCCCGTGCCGTACTCGCCGCTGGCGGCAGTGCCAGCCTCGCCGGTCGCCGCCGACTGCGCGCACTGGACGCACATTTGCTGCAACTCAACGCTTCGCCGGGCGGTGCTGCTGACCTGCTGGCCGCCTGCCTGTTCATCGATTCGCTTGGGAGCCTGTGACCATGGAAACCCTGACCTTTCAATTTCCCGCCGGTCAGCCGGCCCGTGGCCGCGCCCTGGTGGGCTGCGTCGGCTCCGGCGACCTCGAGGTGCTGCTGGAGCCCGGCCAGGCCGGTACGCTCGCGATCCAGGTGGTGACTTCGGTGAACGGCAGCGGCCCACGCTGGCAGCAGCTGTTCCAGCGCTTGTTCGACGGCCAGGCGCTACCGGCCCTGAACATCGATGTCCACGACTTCGGCGCAACTCCCGGCGTGGTGCGCCTACGCCTGGAACAAGGGCTGGAGACCCTTTCTCTTCAAGGGGAGCGCGCCCATGACTGACATTGCACGTCTGCTCGAAGCTCGCAGCTTCGTCGAACTCAACGCCCGCCAGCGCGCCCGCGAATTGCTGGATGCCGAGACTTTCCGTGAACTGCTCGGTCCCTTCGATCGGGTCATGTCACCCTGGCTGGCGCAGCAGGGCATCGTGCCCCAGTCGGATGATGGCGTGGTGGTCGCCAAGGGGCATATCTCCGGTCAGCCAGTGGTGGTTGCCGCCATCGAAGGCGCCTTCCAGGGCGGCAGCATGGGCGAAGTGGGCGGCGCGAAGATCGCTGGGGCCCTGGAGCTGGCGGTGGAGGACAACCGCAGGGGCATCCCCACCTGCGCCGTGCTGCTGCTGGAGACCGGCGGCGTACGCCTGCAAGAGGCCAACCTGGGCCTGGCGGCCATCGCAGAGATCCAGGCGGCCATTGTCGAGTTGCGGCAGTTCCAGCCCGTGGTCGGCCTGATTGCCGGGTCGGTGGGCTGCTTCGGCGGCATGTCCATAGCTGCTGGTCTGTGCAGCCACCTGCTGGTGACCCGCGAGGCGCGCCTGGGTCTCAACGGCCCGCAGGTGATCGAGCAGGAAGCCGGCATCGAGGAATACGACTCCCGCGATCGTCCCTTCATCTGGAGCCTGACCGGTGGCGAGCAACGCCACGCCTGCAACCTGGCGGATGCCTTTGTAGCCGACGATGTCGCGAGCATCCGTGACGCCGTCCGTGGCCTGTTGGCTGCAGGCAACCGCGACTTACCGCCCAGTCGCCGGCATGCCTGGTTTCTCGAGCGCCTGGCGCACCTCGGTACCGACTGTGAACAACTGGACGCTGCCGCCGTGCGCGCCCTCTACCAAGGAGAACGCCCATGAGCCGTGGACTGAATTGGCTGCGCGGCCTGGCCGGCGGCAAGGAGCAGGCGGGTTTCCCCGCTTCGGTCAAAGTGATCGATGGCGAGTTGGGATGCCGTGCCGCACGCTTCATCGCCGTGGTCCCGGATGGCACGAACCCCTTCCCTCGAGCCCGTAATGGCGAGGTCGGCCTGCTCGAAGGTTGGGCTTTGGCCCAGGCTGTGGATGACGCCATCGAAGCCGACCGCGACGGCGACAAGCGCGTACTGGTCGCAGTGGTCGACGTGCCTAGCCAGGCTTACGGTCGTCGAGAGGAGGCCTTGGGGATTCACCAGGCCCTGGCCGGTGCGGTGGACGCGTACGCCCGTGCCCGCCTCGCCGGACATGCGGTGATCGGCCTGCTGGTGGGCAAGGCCATGTCCGGTGCCTTCCTCGCCCACGGCTACCAGGCCCAGCGCCTGATCGCTCTGGACGATGGCGGTGTGATGGTTCACGCCATGGGCAAGGACGCTGCCGCACGCATCACCCTGCGCAGCGTCGAAGACCTGGAGGTGCTTGCTGCCAAGGTGCCGCCCATGGCCTATGACCTTGAGAACTTCGCCTCCCTCGGGTTGCTTTGGGAGCGGGTGAAGGTAGACGCAGTGGAGCAGCCAGACGATGCGGACGTGGCAAGGGTGCGTGAGTGCCTGATGCGGGCGGTGGTGGACATCGGTTCGAGCACCGGTCTGGCTGGACGACTTGGTGCCCAGAACCGGGCGGCATCGTCGAAGGTCCGGGAGATGTTGCGGGCGCAGTGGTAGTCCTTGTTGGGCTGAGCTACGCGACGCCCAGCGCCCCCCGAAGCACCAAGGAGCAGCGAATGAACAAGACTCCAAAACCCCACGACCTGCTGTGGGGCTTCGCCCCAGACCAGTTGCCGGCCGACGCTCCGGCCTGGGCGCGCCTAGCGATGGCCAGTGGCCATCCGGTGGTGGTACGTCGTGCTCACTGCATTCCCGGTCAGGTAGCCGTAGGCATCCGTGGGACCACCCGCGACCAGCGCTATGGCACCTGCATGCCGCTCGCTGCCATCCAGTGCCGGATCACCCCTGAGCAACTGACGACACCCCCCGCGACCGGCACTTGGCCGGCCCTGCGCACCCTCGCCGAGATCAAGCCCCTGCTGGACGCAACCGGCCAACCCTGGGGCCCCACTGGCGGCGTCGGCTTCCAGCTGGCCACCGGCATAGCCGTGCTGCACGCCGCCAGCGACCTCGACCTGCTGCTGCGCGCGCCCAACCCCTTCAGCCGCCAGCAGGCCCGTGAGCTGTTGGCGGCACTGGCCGCTGCTTCCTGCCGCGTCGACCTGCAACTGGAAACCCCGGCCGGTGCGGTGGCGCTGCGCGAGTGGGCCGGCCCCTCGGCCCGTGTGCTGCTGAAATGCGCTGAAGGCGCGCGTCTGGTGCTGGACCCCTGGCAAGCGCTGGAGCGGGCCGCGTGAGCAGCTTGTTTGCCTTCCCCGGCCAGGGTGCGCAGCAGGCGGGCATGCTCCACCAGCTACCACCCGGAACCTCCGCCTGCCTGGAGGAAGCCAGCGATGTGCTGGGCGAGAACGTGCTGGCGCTGGACTCCGCCGAGGCGTTGCAGTCCACCCGCGCCGTGCAACTCTGCCTGCTGGTCGCGGGCGTGGCCTGTGCTCGGCTGCTGCTGCAACGTTGCCCGGCACCCGACTATGTGGCTGGGCTGTCCATCGGCGCCTACGCCGCCGCCGTGGTCTCCGGCTCCCTGGGCTTCGCCGATGCGGTGCGCCTTGTGGCCCTGCGTGGAGAGCTGATGCAGCGGGCTTACCCCGAGGGCTATGGCATGACCGCGATCACGGGCCTGGACCTTGGGACGGTGGAACACCTGATTGCGGAAGCTGAAGGCCCGGTGTTTCTCGCCAACATCAACGCCGACACCCAGCTGGTGATTGCCGGTAGCGACGCGGCCATGGCCAAGGTGGCTGCTCGTGCGCGGGCTATCGGTGCTGGTGCAGTGAAGCGTCTGGCCGTCAGCGTGCCGTCCCACTGCGCCTTGCTGGAGGTGCCGGCCTGCGAGCTTGCCGAAGCCTTTGCCAGTGTCGAGCTGTGTGCGCCCCAGCTGCGTTACCTCAGCGGCAGCAGTGCGCGGCCCATCGTGGACCCGCAGCGCTTGCGCGACGATCTCGCTTTCAACATGTGTCGCGTCATCGACTGGCATGGCACCTTGCGCACGGCCTATGAGCGCGGTGTCCGGTTGCATATCGAACTACCGCCCGGCGCCGTACTCAGCGGCCTGGCGCGGCGGGTGTTCGAACAAGGTACGGTGATTGCCTTCCAGGGCGCCCGTCTGGATACGCTGGACGCCGTGCTGCGTCAGGAGGTAAGCCGGACCCGCTGACCGCTGTGCACTTCGAAGGACAAGAACAAGCAACTTCGACCCCAATGCGAGGACAACAACAATGATTATCTACGGTGTGGCTTTTCTGGCCCTTTGCACCCTGGCAGGCCTGTTCATCGGCGAACTGCTGGGCAAACTCCTGGGCGTACCAGCCAACGTCGGTGGCGTCGGTATCGCCATGCTGCTGCTGATATTCGTCGGCAGCTACTTGCACAAGCGCGGCCTGATGGGCGCCAAGTCCGAACAGGGCGTGGAGTTCTGGAGCGCCATCTACATTCCCATCGTCGTCGCCATGGCGGCGCAGCAGAACGTGCTCGGTGCACTGTCCGGCGGGCCCATGGCAATCCTTGCCGGCATTGCCGCCGTGGTGCTGGGCTTTGCCATGGTCCCGGTGCTCGACCGCCTCGGGCAAAAGAAGCCTTCGGCGGCCACCGCTGAATCCCTGAATCCGGCTCAACGGTGACCGCCATGTACGAATCGATGATGAAAGTGATCAGCGGCTACGGCTTGATCAGCGGATTCGCCGTGATTGGCGTGACCATGTGGTTGTCTTACTGGCTCTCCGACAAGCTCACTCGCGGTCGGCTGCACGGCTCGGCCATCGCCATTTTTCTCGGTCTGGTGCTCTCCTATGTCGGCGGGGTAATGACAGGCGGGCAGAAGGGCCTGGTGGACATCCCGCTGCTGTCCGGCATTGGCCTGCTCGGCGGCGCGATGCTGCGTGACTTCGCCATCGTCGCCACGGCCTTCGGGGTGAATATCGAAGAGCTCAAGCGCGCTGGTGTGTCGGGGGTGATCTCACTGTTCGTCGGCATTGGCACCTCGTTCATCGCCGGTGTCGGGGTGGCCATGGCCTTCGGTTATACCGATGCGGTGAGCCTCACGACCATCGGTGCCGGCGCGGTGACCTACATCGTCGGCCCGGTTACAGGCGCGGCGATTGGCGCCAGTTCCGAGGTGATCGCACTGTCCATCGCCGCCGGCCTGGTGAAGGCCATCCTGGTGATGGTGGTGACGCCCTTCGTGGCCCCGCTGGTGGGCCTGAACAACCCGCGCACGGCGGTGATCTTCGGTGGCCTGATGGGAACCTCCAGCGGCGTGGCGGGTGGCCTGGCGGCTACTGATCCTGCGCTGGTGCCGTACGGCTGTCTCACCGCGGCGTTCTACACCGCCCTGGGCTGCCTGCTCGGGCCGTCCCTGCTGTTCTTCGCCATGCGCGGCCTGGTCGGCTGAAGCAGCCGCGCAATCCCTTCCTATCCTGTCCTAAGAAGCGCCCCGATATCCGGGGCGCACCGTTGACTGTTCGAGGTCAGCGCGTGTCTGCATCCTTCCTGTGGCGGCCACTGGGTTGGCTGTTACTGTGTATCTGCTGCTTGCCCGGTATCGCCTCGGCTGCCGAGTTCGACGGTGCCCGCCTGGGACTGCTGTGGACGTTGCCGTTCGTCGGTATCCTGCTGACCATCGCGTTGCTGCCGCTGGTGTCGATCAGCGCCTGGCACCGTCATTACGGCAAGCTCACGCTGGGCTGGACCTTGCTGTTCCTGCTGCCATTCACCTGGCAGTTCGGCGCCGAGGCGACCCTCGACCTGGGTGTGCATGTGCTGTTGGCGGAATACCTGCCCTTCATCATCCTGCTGTTCGCGCTCTACACCATTTCCGGCGGAATCCTGGTGTGGGGCAACCTGCATGGCTCACCGCTCCTTAACACCGGCCTGCTGGCCATCGGCACGCTGCTGGCGTCGCTGATGGGCACCACGGGCTCAGCCATGCTTCTGATCCGCCCGCTGCTGCGCGCTAACGACAACCGACGGCACAACGCCCATGTGGTGGTTTTCTTCATCCTCTTGGTGGCCAATGTCGGAGGTGGCCTGACGCCGTTGGGCGATCCGCCTTTGTTCCTCGGTTTTCTCAAGGGCGTGGACTTCTTCTGGACACTGCGGCACATGGCCTTGCCGGTAGGGCTGATGGCCTCGCTGCTACTGGCGTTGTTCTACGTCGTGGACCGGGCGCTCTATCGACGCGAGGGCGAACTCATCGCCCGTGACCCCACACCCGATACGTCATTGCGGCTGTACGGCAAGCTCAACTTCCTGTTGCTGGGCGGTGTGCTGCTGGCGGTGCTGATGTCGGGGCTGTGGAAACCTGGAATCAGCTTCGAGTTACTTGGCTACCGCGTCGAGTTGCAGAACCTGCTGCGAGACGTGGCACTGATCGGCCTGGCTTTGCTGTCGTTGCGGCTGACGCCCAAGCCGGTACGCGCGGGCAATGACTTCGACTGGGAGCCGATGCTCGAAGTGGCGCGGCTGTTCGCTGGCATCTTTCTCTGCATCGCCCCAGCCATCGCCATCCTGCGCGCTGGCAGCGAAGGGCGCCTGGCCTGGTTGCTGGCCAGCGTCTCCGATGCCCAAGGTGTGCCGGTGGACAGCCTCTACCTGTGGATGACCGGGGCGCTGTCGAGCTTCCTCGACAATGCGCCGACCTACCTGGTGTTCTTCAACCTTGCGGCCGGTGACGCCCAGATATTGATGCACAAGATGCCGAGCACTCTCCTGGCGATATCCATGGGCTCTGTGTTCATGGGCGCCATCACCTATGTCGGTAACGCGCCGAACTTCATGGTCAAGGCCATCGCCGAGCAGCGCGGCGTGAGGATGCCGAGCTTCTTCGGCTACATGCTCTGGTCATGCGGGGTGATGTTGCCGGCGATAGCGTTGCTGGACTGGCTGCTGTTCTAGGGGCGCACAGCGACCCCGTCGGAGTCTCGCGCTGGACCTTGCGTTCCGGTTGGCGCATGAGTTGGCTCTGTCGGCGTTCAGTGTTGCAAGTGGCGGCATTCCTTGTAGGAGCGAGCCTGCTCGCGAAAGGGACCAAGAACCCGGCCTCGCCCCGCTCCTATAAGGCTCTCAGTCCGCCCATTGATTGCTGGTAACAGCTAACGCAGACATAGCCAATGAATTCGCCCCTTGAAGGTTCCTGCGCTCAACCTGCGTTGCGCAGGCTGTACATCCGGCACTCGGCGAGCAGCGCCAACAGGTTGGGGTCGCGTTCTTTGGCTTTAAGGAACACGACGCCGATGTGCTGCTGCAGGCGGTAGCGGGCTTGCAGGCGAATCAGCTTTACGCGGTTCTCGTACACCGCGGCGATGCGCCCCGGTAGCAGGGCATAGCCGACGCCGGAGCTGACCATGCTGAGCAGGGTGAAGATGTCGTTAACCTGCATCGCCACCTTGGGTTCGAAACCGGCCTGCTGGAACACCCGCGCGCCGTCGCGGTGGGTGGCGAAGCCCTGGGTCAGGGTGATGAAGGTGGAATCGGCGAGGTCGGCGAGGTCCACCTCGTCCTGGTCGGCGAAGGGCGAGTCGGTGGGCACGGCGAGGAAGATGTCGTCGGAGAACAGCGGCAGCTGCTCGCAGTCCGGGTCGTTCACGCTCTCGTCGAGGGATACCAGGATGGCGTCCAGCTCCAGGTTCTTCAGGCGGTAGAGCAGGTCGACGTTGGAGCCCAGGGTTAGGTCGATATTCAATTCACTGCGGCGCAGCTTCAGGCCCATCACCAGCTGCGGCACCGTCTTCACCGTCAGCGAATAGAGCGCGCCGAGCTTGAAGCGCTCGGCGGAGAAGCCTGCCGCTTCGCGAGTCAGCCGCACCATCTCGACCGTGTCCTGGATCAGCTTCTGCGCCTTCTCTTCCAGCACGTAGGCACTCTCCAGCGGCGTCAGGTTGCGCCCCTCGTGCTTGAACAGCGGGCAGCGCAGGGCGCTTTCCAGAGAATGGATGGCACGGTGCACGCTGACATTGCTGGTGTTCAGCTCCGCCGCTGCACGGGACAGGTTGCCGCTGCGCATGAAGGCGAGGAAGGTCTCCAGCTTCTTCAGGGTCAGTTCTTCGTCGATCTGCATGGGCGCCCGGATTTGTAGGATGGGTGGAGCGGAGCGATACCCATCGAAGACGTGATGGGTATCGCATGGCTCCACCCATCCTACAGGGGGCCGTTACGCCGCACAGGGGGCCCTTAGTGAATAAGCTAATAATGCATAAGTAAATAAATTTGTATTCATTAACGGTTATATAGGGGCCGCCTAGACTGCCATCCATTGAACATTCAGCAAGGAGGGCTCGCCATGCGCAGCCAGGCCATTCGCTACCTGATCCTGCCGGGATGGCAGGGATCGCCGGATGACCACTGGCAGAGCCACTGGCAACGCACCCTGCCCAATGCCAGCCGGGTCGAGCAGGCCGATTGGGAGAACCCGGATCGAGACGCCTGGGTTGCAGCGCTGGAACGCGCCATCGATGCCGAACGCACACCGGCCATCCTGATCGCCCACAGCCTGGGCTGCGTGACTGTGGCCCACTGGGCCGCGTAGTCCGACCCGGACGTGCTGCGCCGCGTGCGCGGCGCCCTTCTGGTGGCGCCGGCGGATGTGTAGCGCCCCGGCTGTCCCGAGCCGCTCAAGGGCTTTGGCGTCACCGTCAGCCAGGGCCTGGCGAACCTGCGTGACGACGGTAGCCTCTACGCCCGTGCCGACGCGGCCATGTACCAGGCCAAGCGTGGCGGCAAGAACCAGATCGTGTTGGCGGAGTGAATCCGGGCGGGGCGATAGCGCCGGCAATCCCTGGATTCCATCCGGCGCCTGACAACCGCCTTACTCGAATTCGAACTTCACCGTGGCCTGGCTCGTGAACTGACCGGGCTCGACGTGTTCTTTCGTCTTGATCGGATAGGCCTCCAGATTGAATTCGCCGCTCTGGTCCGCCTGGCTGAAGGTGAGCGGGATGAGGTGGGACGGCGAAGGCGCCGCGTTTTCAGCCAGGGGAGGCACGATGCGCCCATCGTTCTTCAGGATGATCGCCAGGTCGTTTCTGTCGTTTACCGCGAGGGCGTTGCGCTGTTCCAGGTGATGGTTCCCCTCCAGCGTCAGGTTGATGGCGACCGTATCCGAGATGTTCTTGCACTGGACCTTGAAGGTCCGGGAAACCGTGTGCTGGGGCGACTCACCCGGCGCGGGAAGCTCCCAGGGGGTGAGGTTGCCGAAGTCGATGGTCATGGCCTGCCCGGGCGCCAGCTGGCAACTCTGCGGCACGACGACGCTGCCGCTCATCCAGACGTTGACCATCGGCGGCGCACCTGTCGCACTCGTCCCCTCCATGATTGCCATCAGGTCGAATAGCTTGGTCCGCGGGATGACCGACTCCCCGATGAAGGGCTTGTCGATAAGTAGGTGCAGGCGGCCTTTGCTGCCTGTGGTGAAATGGACGTCGACCCGCCCGTCGCTTCCACATCCGAAAGTTCCCGTTTTCAGGTTGCTGAGCGAGTCAAGTGGCATGGGAACGAACTGCAGCCTCTCCCCGTCGATCCAGACTTCGCTCGCAACCTGGATATTCCGGTTTACCTGGAAGAATTGCCTCTGCTCCCCGTTGACCGCTGCTGTATAGCCTTTTGCAAGGTCGGTCTTCGTCGTGAAGTGGAACTCGGCCGGTATGGTGCCGCCCGGCTTGCTGCAGCTGCAGCTTCCTGGGTAATTGCGGCCCAGGTTCCATTCGTAGGCGTTGGGCATCACTTTCAGGTGGCTGTTTTCCTCTGGCGAGTTGAATGTGGCCTTGAATGAGAAGTCGAAGGCCGGTGCGCCGCTATCGGGGCTGCAAACCCCGCCGTGGGCGAGGCCGGGAATGGCCAGGGCGAGCAGGGCGGGGAGTCGCAGGTATCGGGAATGGATGTTCATCGTGTGCCAGGCCGTTCGTGGTCGTTGGGGCCGCGATTATCGGGGCAACATCCGGGCTTTCTTGGCGCTGGAGAAGGTTTTAGGCGCTTTCCTGCGCAACCTTAGGAAACCCCCTACGAACCACTTCCCGGTGGCGGTGCGAGGCCAAGCGATTCTTATGCGAATAAGCTAATAAGGAATAAGTAAATAAATTCTTATTCCTTAACAGATATATGGCGAGCGCCTAGACTGCCCAGCATCGAACTTCAGCAAGGAGGGCTCGCCATGCGCAGCCAGGCCATTCGCTACCTGATCCTGCCGGGATGGCAGGGCTCTTCCGACGAGCATTGGCAGAGCCACTGGCAACGCACCCTGCCCAATGCCAGCCGGGTCGAGCAGGCCGATTGGGAGAACCCGGATCGAGACGCCTGGGTTGCAGCGCTGGAACGCGCCATCGATGCCGAACGCACACCGGCCATCCTGATCGCTCACAGCCTGGGCTGCGTGACCGTCGCCCACTGGGCCGCACAGTCCGGCCCGGATGTGCTGAGCCGCGTGCGTGGCGCGCTGCTGGTGGCGCCGGCGGATGTGCAACGCCCCGGTTGTCCGGAGCCGCTCAAGGGCTTCGCGCCCGTACCCCGTGCCCTGCTGCCCTTCCCCAGCCTGCTGGTGGGGTCGGACAACGACCATGCCGCCAGCCCTCAGCGGGCGTTGGAAATGGCCCGCGATTGGGGCTCGGAAGCCGCCATCCTCACCGGTGCCGGCCATATCAACGTGAAGTCCGGGCACCACACCTGGGAGCAGGGTTTCGCCCATCTTTATCGCCTGCAGAGCCGCGTCGAGGAAATTGCCCGCAAACGCGCCTGAGAACCTGCCCAGGATCGGCTGCACGTCGGAATAACTGCGTTGAAAACGGCTTCGGGCTTGCTCATTTACAGCTCGTAAACTCCGCGCCCTCAGCCGTTCTCGCCTTGTTCTTCTCTAGCTCGCTCGATCCTGAACAGGTTCAGTCTTTTTAATTTTGTGACGCCAGGGCCCGCTGCTTCGCTGCCTGGGCCCGGCGGGAGATTTCGCCATGAGCAAGGAAACCCCCGGTCAGCCGCTGCTGACCTTCGCCGACGCCGACCGCAGCCCGCTGAGCATTCGTGCCCGGGCGCTGGTCTTTGTCGACCCGCGTTCGCGCCGCCTGCGCGAGGAAATCGAGCAGCTTGCACCCCGCTCCCTGCCGGTCCTGGTGGAGGGTGAAACCGGCACCGGCAAGGAACTGCTGGCACGGCAGATTCACCGCGGCAGCGATCGATCCGGATTGTTCGTGGGGGTGAGCTGCAGCGCGATCAGCAAGAACTTTGCCGAAGCCGAGTTGTTCGGGCATGCGGCCGGCGCCTATAGCGGCTCTGTCAGCAGCCGCGCCGGTTGGTTCGGCTCCGCTAATGGCGGCACCCTGTACCTGGACGAAATCGGTGACCTGCCGCTGCCCTTACAGGTCAAGCTGCTGGCCGCGCTGGAGAATCGCGAGGTGACGCGCGTCGGTGCCCAGCAGCCAACGCCGGTCGACGTGCGTCTGGTGGCCGCCACTAGTATCGATCTGGCCAAGGCAGTGAGCGCCGGCAAGTTCAATGCGCGGCTTTATCAGTACCTGGATGAGGGGCGGGTGGAGCTGCCGCCGCTGCGCGAGCGCCCGGCGGATATCCTGCCGTTGGCCGAGTATTTCCTCGGCATTTATGCCCAGCGCCTGGATCTGCCGCTGCCGCTGATCAGCCCGGCGGCCCAGGCGGCCCTGGAGGCCTACCCCTGGCCGGGCAATACCCGCGAGCTGGAGAACGGCGTGCACTTCGCCCTGCTGGTCAGCGACGGCGACGAGATCCAGCCGCAGCACCTCAACCTGCCGCCCCTGCCGGGCTATGCACAGCTCGCCGTGCAGTTGCGCAGGCTGGCAGCCAACGATGAGGAGCGCGATCACCTGCGGCAGCTGTTCGCCGAGGTGCTGGCGGGGTAGGTGCCGGATTGTGGATGTAGGGTGGACCACGCTTCACCGGTCCACCATTCGAGGTTCGGCAAGGCTCCGACGGTGGATGTGGAAAGCGACATCCTCCCTACGCACTGATGGGTTTCGCTCCGCTCTACCCATCCTACGAAGGGTGCCTTCGGTTCAGTGAAGCTGCCCGGTGGCCTTGAGGTGATCCTTCACCGCGCGCAGGCGCGGCAGCGGCAGGCAGACGAGGATGCTCAGGACCAGTACGCCCGCGCCCATCAGCGGCAGGTTGGCCAGGCCCATGTTGGTACTCAGCCACAGGCCGCCGACGAAGGCGCCGCTGGCGTTGCCCAGGTTGAACGCGGCGTGGCTCAACGTGGCGGCGAGGCTTGCCGATTCGCCGGCCTGCTCCACCAGCAGCAGTTGCAGGGGCGAGGAGATGGCGAAGCTGGCCACGCCCCAGAGGAACAGGCAGCCCAGCGCCAGGGCTGGAATCTGCGCAAAGACGAACAGCCCCAGCAGGCACAGCGTGCTCACGCCGAAGGCCAGCGGCAGCGAGTAGCGGAAGCCCTTGTCGGCCAGGCGCCCACCCAACAGGTTGCCCACGGTCAGGCCGATGCCGAACAGCAGCAGGGCGAAGTTGGCGTGCTCCGGGCTGAAGCCGGAGACATCGCGCAGCAGTGGGCTGATGTAGGTGAACACGCCGAACAGTGCCACCGACGACAGGCTGCAGACGAACAGCGCGTGTAGCACCGGACGCCGCAGGATGCCGTCCCAGGCGCCGGCTGCGTTGGCTTGCGGTTTCGGCGTGGCGGGCAGCCAGAGGGCCTGGGCGAGCAGGGTGAGGAAGCCGAGCGCTGCCACCACCATGAAGGTCACCCGCCAACTGGTGGCCTGGCCGAGCCAGGCGCCTGCTGGTACGCCGAGGACGTTGGCGATGGTCAGGCCACTGAGCACCAGGGCCATGGCCGAGGCGCGTCGATGCGGCGGTGCCAGCTCGGCGGCGAGCAGGGTGGCGCAGCCGAAGAAGCCGGCATGGCTGAAGGCGGTGAACATGCGCATCGCCAGCAGCCATTCGTAGTTTGGCGCCAGGGCGCAGCCGAGGTTGCCCAGGGCGTAGGCGCCCATCAGCCAGAGCAGGGCCTTGCGCCGGGGCAGGCGGCCGAGCAGCGGACCCAGCAGCGGCGCGCCGATCACCACGCCCATGGCGTACGCACTGACCAGCAGGCCCGCGTCGGACAGGCTCACCTGGAGGTCTTTGGCGACCTCGGGCAGCAGACCCATGATGATGAATTCGCTGCTGCCGACGACGAAGCCGCCCAGGGCAAGGGCCAGCAACGGCAGGGAGAGGAGGGTGCTCGGGTTCATGCGGGTTCCGGTGGCGGGGCGGTATTGCGAGGGGCGCGGATTCTACGCGCATTTCCTTGCAGGGGGCTTACCGAGTAGGCCGCCGGTGGGGACAGGCACTGTTGTGGGGGCGAAATCATTGGCTCTGTTGGCGTTAGCTGTTGCTAGCCATCAACGGTCGGGCTGAGAGCCCTGTAGGAGCGAGGGGGACGCCGAGTTCTTGCTTGCGAAATGAGCCCGTTCGCCAGCAAGCTGGCTCCTACAAGGGAGCCAGCCAGTGACAACACTTGACTGGGATAAGGCGAGAATCAGTTACCCAGGAACTTGCTCAGGAACTGCCGCGTACGCTCTTCCTTCGGCGCGCTGAACAGCGCCTTGGCATCGCCTTGTTCGACGATCACGCCCTTGTCGATGAAAATTGCACGGTTGGCCACGTCGCGGGCGAAGCTCATTTCGTGGGTGACGATGACCATGGTGCGATTTTCTTCGGCCAGGCCGCGGATGGTGGCGAGCACTTCGCCTACCAGTTCCGGGTCCAGCGCCGAGGTGGGCTCGTCGAAGAGGATCACGTCAGGCTCCATGGCCAGCGCGCGGGCGATGGCCACGCGTTGTTGCTGGCCACCGGATAGGCGCTTGGGATAGGCATCTTCCTTGCCCGCCAGGCCGACCTTGGCCAGCAGCGCGCGGGCCCGCTCGATGGCGCGCTCGCGGGGCTCCTTCTTCACCACCACCGGGCCCTCGATGACGTTCTCCAGCGCAGTGCGATGGGGGAAGAGGTTGAAGTTCTGGAACACGAAGCCGACGTGCTGGCGCAGTTTGCGGATCAGGCCTTGCTGATGCTTGAGCGGCTGGCTGGCATCGATCTCGATCTGGCCGACCTGGATGCGGCCGCCGCTGGGTTCTTCCAGCAGGTTGAGGCAGCGCAGCAGGGTGGTCTTGCCCGAGCCGCTGGGGCCGATGATGGCGACCACTTCGCCAGGAGCGATATCCAGGTCGATGCCCTTGAGCACGGCCTGGCCCTTGAAGGATTTGGTGAGGTTGCGGACGGTGATCATCAGCTGTCCTGCTCATGCTGGTTGACCCGCGCCTCGAGGCGACCCTGGAAGTGCGACAGCACGGTGGCCAGCACCCAGTAGATCAGCGCGGCGGCCAGGTACATGGTGAAGATCTCGAAGGTGCGCGCAGTAATCAGCTGCGCCTGGCGGAACAGTTCCGGCACCTGGATGGTGGCGGCCAGGGCGGTGTCCTTGACCAGCGAGATGAAACTGTTGCCGAGCGGCGGCAGAGCGGTGCGCGCGGCCTGAGGGAGGATGGCGCGATACAGCGTCTGGGTGCGGCTCATGCCGATGCTGGCGGCGGCTTCCCATTGGCCCCGGTCGATCGAAGCGATGGCAGCGCGAAGGATTTCCGAGGTGTAGGCGGCCATGTTCAGCGAGAAGCCGATCAGCGCGGCGGGCAGGGGTTCGAGCTGGATGCCCAGTTGCGGCAGACCGTAATAGATCATGAACAGCTGGACCAGCAACGGCGTTCCGCGGAAGAACGACACGTAGATGCGTGACAGCCACCGCAGCGCAGTGAAGCCGTAGAGGCGCATCAACGCCAGAACGAAGCCGAGCAGCAGGCCGAAGAACATGCCGCCCAGGCTCAGTACCACCGTAAAAACCGCGCCCTTCAACAGGAAGGGCGCGGAATCCAGCGCAAGTTGCAGGCTGGTTTCGATCATTGGGTCACGTCGGCCTTGAACCATTTCTCGGAAAGTTGCTTGAGGGTGCCGTCGGCCTTCAGCTTGGCGATGGCCGTGTCGATGGCAGTGAGCAGTTCCGGATTGCCCTTGCGCAGCGCAATGCCGGCTTCCTGGCGGGAGAAGGGCTCGCCGGTGACGGCCAGGCGGCCACCCGTCTTCTCGACCATCTCGAAGGCGGCCAGGCGGTCCACCAGAATGGCGTCGATACGGCCCACGTTGAGGTCCTGGAACTTGGTGGGGTCGTCGTCGTAGGTACGGATGTCGGCCTGCGGGACGTTGTCCTTCAGCCACTGTTCGTAGTTGGTACCCAGGCCGACGCCGACCTTCTTGCCAGCCAGGTCGGCGGCGGACTTGATGCCGCCCTCGTCACCCTTGCGCACCAGCGCCTGGATGCCGGAAACGGTGTAGGGGGTGGAGAAGTCGTACTTCTTCTTGCGCTCGTCGGAGATGGTCACCTGGTTGATCACCACGTCCAGGCGCTTGGATTCCAGGGCCGCGAGGATGCCGTCCCACTTGGTGGGCTGGAACTCGGCCTTCACGCCCAGCTCCTTGGCCAGGGCCTCGGCCAGTTCGACTTCGAAGCCGGTCAGCTTGCCGTTCTCGTCCTGGTAGTTGAAGGGTGGGTAGGTGCCTTCGAGGCCGACCTTGATGGCGCCTTTCTGCTGGATGTCTTGCAGCAGATCGGCGGCGGCGCTGTGGCCGACGAAACCGGCGCCGAGCACCAGGCTCAGGCTGCCGAGGATGAAGTGGCGACGCAGGGTTGCGAATGTCATTGGGACCTCACTGGGCAGATGGCTGAAAGTGCGGCAACTCTAGGGAGTTCTTTATATGCAATAAAATAATAAAAAATTATCTATTGCTTATCAAATTGCATAAGAGGCTGATCCGTCAGATCGGCCTCGCAGGATGATAGGCGAACAATGCCGGCGAGCCACCGGTGTGCAGGAACAGCACCGGACCCTCTCCCGCGAACGCGCCTGCGGCCACGCCATCGAGCAGCCCGGCGAACGCCTTGCCGGTATACACCGGGTCCAGCAGCAGGCCCTCGTGGCTGGCCACCAGTCGCACAGCTTCCAGGGTGCCGGCGTTCGGCTCGCCGTAGCGCGGAGCGAAATACTGGTCCCACAGCTCTACCCTGAGGCTGGCCGGCACGTCCACGCCGAGCAGGTCGGCGGTGCGTTGCAGCAGACCTTCCACCTTCGGCCGCTGGGTGGCGTCCGGGCGCGAGACGGTCACACCGACCACGCGGGTACCCGGCAGCGCATGTTCCAGCGCCAAGGCCAGACCCGCGTGGGTGCCGGCGCTGCCCGAGGCCAGTACCACGGCGGAGAAGGTCTCGCCGCTGGCTTTGATCTGCTCGGCCAGCTCCAGGCCGGCGCGCACGTAACCCAGTGCGCCGAGGGCGTTGGAGCCGCCGATGGGCACCAAGTAGGGGCGCTTGCCGGCGGCGCGAAGGCGTTCGCCAGTGGCGGCCAGCAGCTCATCGGCGTTGTCCAGGTTGGCCACCAGCTCCACTTCGGTGCCGAACAGGTCGAGCAGCAGACGGTTGCCGTTGCTCAGGTAGTTGCTGTCACTGGTGCCTATGGGATTCTCCAGCAGGGCTACGCAGGATAGGCCCAGGCGTGCGGCAAGGGCGGCCGTCTGGCGTACATGATTGGACTGGATGGCGCCGGCGGTGACCAGGGTATCTGCACCCGCGGCCAGGGCGTCGGCGGCAAGGAACTCGAGCTTGCGCACCTTGTTGCCGCCGAGGGCGAAGGGCGTGATGTCATCGCGTTTGACGTAGATCGCTCGGCCCAGCTTTTGCGACAGCCGCTCCAACTTCTCCAGCGGGGTGGGCGAGGGGACCAGTTCCAGACGGGGGAAGCGGGAAAGGGCGGCATTGAGCATGGTGGCGGCTCGGAGGGAGTGGCGGAGGCTGCCACTCTAGTGAGCAGGGCGCTGTCAGGCAATTCCGACATGTGCCTTAGTGACGGTACGCCAGCGCAGGTGGCGGGCGAACGTTGTAGGAGCGAATGCATTCGCCCCTACAGCTCCCGGCTGGAAACCAGGTGCCCGAAGTGGTGCCGCCACAGATCGATCCCGAGCTGGCCGGAGCGGTCCAGCGAGGACCCGACGGTGAGGTCGGTGATCAGCGTTGGCTGCAGTCCAGCGTCGAACAGCGCAAAGCCCGCTGCCAGCACGCAGGTTTCGGTCTGGATGCCACACACCAGCACGCGCTCGGGCGCCAGGGCCTTCAGGTGGGCGATGGTTTCCGGTGTCGGAGCATAGCCGTGCTTGATGAAGATCTGGTCGGCGGTGATCAGGCTGTCGTCATCTGGTGCCGGGCTCCAGCCAAGCTGGCGCTGGAAGGGCGTGCGGCTTTCATCGTGTCGCTCCACTGTAGCCACTGACGGCATGGTGCCAAGTAGCAGCCGAATGCCTTCGACCAGCCAGTCGGGCGGTGAAAAAGACGGTTGAACGTCGATGACGAGAAGGACCTGGCGCATGCCTTTCCTGCTGGGTTGGCTAGAGGTCGGTGTGGATTCTACAGGGTTCGTGGCGCGGATGAGCTCGGGGGTGCGTTGGGTCATGCTGGTCCGCGCCTGGATGTGCCGATGCGGGCGTCGCAGCGGGATGCGCTTAAGTCGTGCGGTGGGCCAGCGTGTGAGGATTGAAACAGTTTCGGGGATTGGCCTAGGCGTCTGTGGGGCGGATTTCGAGACGGAGAATGGCTGCTCTAATATTCTATTTTGGTCTTAAAAAGTGAAAAATAATTCTTTTTGAGAATTAAAATTCCCTTCTAAATTGGTGGCCAGCCGACAGCGGACCGCCGCATCGCATTCGCACCGGAGCCTGGATAACGACAGTGGCTTCGAGGTCACGCAGCGGCGCGCGGCGTCTGCTCCTGCTCCGGGCGATCACGACTTTTTAAAAGACCGCATTTGGAGCATTCCGCATGAAGACTTCTTCCCTGGCCCTGGCTGTCGCCCTGGGTGCCCTGACTCAACACGTCACCGCCGGTGGTTTCATCGGGGACAGCAAAGCCAGCCTGGCCCTGCGCAACTTCTACATCAACTCGGATAACCGCGAAGGCACGGCGGCGCCCTCCAAGCAGGAGGAGTGGGGCCAGGGCTTCCTGTTCAACTACGCCTCGGGCTACACCGAAGGCACCGTCGGCGTCGGTGTCGACGCCCTCGGCCTGTTGGGCGTGAAGCTGGATTCCGGCAAGGGCACCCACTTCAACCCCACCAGTGCCAACTATGGCGGCACCGTGTTCCCCACCGACGAGGACGGCCGCGCCAAGGACGACTTCGGCAGCCTGGGCGTGACCGGCAAGCTGCGCTTCTCCAAGACCGAAGCCCGCCTCGGCACCCTGCTGCCGAAGCTGCCGGTGGTGACCTACAACGACGGCCGCCTGCTGCCGCAGACCTTCGAGGGCGGCCAAGTGACCTCCAGCGAGATCGCCGGCCTGACCCTGGTCGGTGGCCAGCTAGAACACGCCAAGGGGCGTAACTCCAGCGACGCCCGCGGCCTGTCCATCGCCGGGGCGAACAACGCCCGCACCGGCCAGTTCGTCAACAAATTCTATTTCGCCGGCGGCGACTACAAGGTCAGCGACAACCTGCTGGCGCAGTACTACTACGGCAACCTGGAAGACTTCTACAACCAGCACTTCGTCGGCCTGACCCACAACTGGGCGCTGCCGGTGGGCGCGCTGAAGTCCGACCTGCGCTACTTCTACAGCGACTCCGACGGCAAGAACGCCAGCGCCGCCGGCCGCCGCGAAGGCTTCCGCAGCGCGGGCAACTGGGCGGCCAACGACCCGGACCGCTTTGAAGTGGACAACCGCACCTGGAGCGCCTTCTTCACCTACAGCCTCGGCGGCCACGCCGCGAGCCTGGGCTACCAGCAGGTGTCCGGCGACAGCGCCTTCCCCTTCCTCAACCAGGGCGACGGCGCCACCGCCTACCTGATCACCGACCGTCAAATCGGCAAGTTCGCCAGCGCTGGCGAGCGCACCTGGGTGGCGGAGTACGGATACGACTTCGCCAAGGTCGGAGTACCGGGGCTAAAGGCAACCGCGACCTACCTGAAGGGCAGCCAGATCGAGACCCAGGGCAGCGACCAGGACGAGTGGGAACGCGACCTGCGCGTCGACTACGTACTGCAGGGAGGCCCTCTCAAGGGGTTGGGTGCTTCCTGGCGCAACGCCTCTCTGCGCAGCGATGCAGTACGTGACCAGGATGAGAACCGGTTGATCCTCAGCTATACGCTGACCTTGCTGTAACAGGGGCCGGCACGCCTGCGACCGGCTTGGCGAATGAGTTCACCCCAGCACGGACTGCACCCCTCTCCCTCCGGGAGAGGGAGCGGGGGTGAGGGGGCTCAGCCCCGCGCGGTGCCCCAATGCAGACCTGTGGTCTACATGGCGAATGAATTCGCTCCCATGAGGGATAGCCTCAACACGGAGAAGCCCGCGCAGCCCCGTCCGCATGGGTTTCGCAACCGTTGAGCAGCAGAAAGGCTGTACAACTCAACGGCTCTGTTATACTCCGGCTTCCGTCAGGCATACGCCCGGACGCTAGGCCTCCCCTCAGGCCAGCAGGACCGGTCGGGATCGCGCGCCATTGCCGTGATTCGAGCCAGATACGAACACCCCATCGGGCCAGCCCCTAGAACTACACAGGATCTCCCATGTCCTTTGCTTCCCTCGGTCTCTCCGAGGCCTTGGTCGGTGCCGTCGAGGCCGCCGGCTACGCCCAGCCTACTCCCGTGCAACAGCGGGCGATTCCCGCCGTGTTGCAAGGTCGCGATCTGATGGTCGCGGCTCAGACTGGCACTGGCAAGACCGCCGGTTTCGCCCTGCCGATCCTTGAGCGCCTGTTCCCCAACGGCCATCCGGACAAGTCCCACCGGCACGGTCCGCGCCAGGCGCGGGTGCTGGTCCTGACTCCGACTCGGGAACTCGCGGCGCAGGTGCATGACAGCTTCAAGCTCTATGCCCGCGACCTCAGCCTGATCAGCACCTGCATCTTCGGTGGCGTCGGCATGAATCCGCAGGTACAGGCACTGTCCAAAGGCGTCGACCTGCTAGTGGCGTGCCCCGGCCGTCTGCTGGACCTGGCCGGCCAGGGCAGCGTCGACCTTTCCCATGTGGAGGTCCTGGTACTCGACGAAGCCGACCGCATGCTCGACATGGGCTTCATCCATGACGTCAAGAAGGTCCTCGCCAGGCTCCCTGCCAAGCGCCAGAACCTGCTGTTCTCGGCGACCTTCTCGAAAGACATCGTCGACCTCGCCAACAAGCTGCTGCACGATCCCGAACGCATCGAAGTGACGCCGCCGAACACCACGGTGGAGCGCATCGAACAGCGTGTGTTCCACCTGCCGGCCAGCCACAAGCGTGCCTTGCTGGCGCACCTGATCACCGTGGGCGCCTGGGAACAGGTGCTGGTGTTCACCCGCACCAAGCATGGCGCCAACCGCCTGGCCGAGTACCTGACCAAGCATGGTCTGCCGGCCATGGCGATCCATGGCAACAAGAGCCAGAACGCCCGCACCAAGGCACTGGCCGACTTCAAGTCCAACGATGTCCGCATCCTCGTGGCGACCGATATCGCTGCCCGTGGCCTGGACATTGACCAACTGCCGCATGTGGTCAACTTCGAGCTGCCGAACGTCGAGGAAGATTACGTGCACCGTATCGGCCGGACCGGCCGTGCCGGCCGCAGTGGCGAGGCGATCTCGCTGGTGGCGCCGGACGAAGAGAAGCTGCTGAAGTCCATCGAGCGCATGACCAAGCAGAAGATCCCGGATGGCGACACCCAGGGCTTCGATCCGTCGAGCGTCGAGGTCGAGCGCCCCGAAGCGCGTCCGCCGCGTCCTGAGCGCCAGCCGCGTGCCGACCGTCCCAAGCGTGAAGGCAAGGCGCCTGCCGCCGCTGCCGAAGCAAAGGGCGGCGAGGAAGGCGGCGAGGGTAAGCCGCGCCGCAGCCGCAATCGTCGCGGGAAAGGTAAAGGCAAGGAGCAGGACAAGGCCCAGCAGATCGCCCAGGCAGCTCAGCCAGCCAAGGAGGCTCGTCCACAGCGTCCGCCGCAGCCTGGCCAGGATCGTGATCCGGAAGAGTTCCTGGATGACGAAGTCGACAACTTCGGTAACCGCGTCGACTACGTGAGCCCCTATGTCGGTAAGAATCAGGGCCGCGGACAACGCCGGGGTGGCCAGGGCCAGGGCCAGGGTCAAGGCCAGGGCGCACGCCAGGGTCAAGGCCAGGCGCAGCCGCAGGGCCGCGGTGGCCAGCCACGCGGCCAGTCCCAGGGCGGCGGTCAGAAGCAAGGCCAGAAGCCGGGCCAACAGCGCCAGGGTAAGCCCGCCAAGGGCCGTGGCCCGCGCCGTGAGGATCCGTTGGTCTCCCGTGGTCGTGACGAGCGCTCGGAGCCGGCCGTGCAGGATCCGCGCAGCAGCAAGCCGCAGCCGAAGATCATCCTCAAGGAATCGCGTGGTGATCGTTACCCGACGCCGGAGCAACTGGACGAACTGCAGCAGCAGACCCGTCCGCGCGGCGAAAAGCCGGCACTGCTGACCCGCAACCGCTGAGTTTCCTCAGTATCAAGAATGCCGGCTGATGCCGGCGTTCTTGTTTGTGCAGTCTTGCAGAATGCAAAACGCCGGCAATCGCCGGCGTTCTGTCAGAGGCGGCAAGCTTACGCGCGCACACCCTCGATGGAGATGATCAGTTCGGCTTCCTGGGAGGCCGGGCCGAGGTCCTTCTGGATCTCGAAGTCCTTCAGCTTGATCTTGGTGCTGCCTTCGAAACCGGCGCGGTAGCCGCCCCATGGGTCGTCGCCCTGGCCAACGAACTTGGCTTTGATCACGACTGGCTTGGTCACGCCGTTCAGGGTCAGGTTGCCGGCCACGTCAGCGGTGCCCTGGCCGGTCGATTTGACCGAGGTGGACTCGAAGGTGGCGGTCGGGTTCTTGCTGACGTTGAGGAAGTCGCCGCTGCGGATGTGCTTGTCACGTTCTGCGTGGTTGGTGTCGACGCTGGCGGTCTTGAGGGTCACCTTGACCTTGCTGGCCTCGGGATTCTTCTCGTCATAGCTGAAGGAGCCGTCGAAGTCCTTGAAGGTGCCGTAGATGAAGCTGTAGCCGAGGTGGCCGATCTTGAAGTTGACGAAGGCGTGCTGGCCTTCCTTGTCGATCACGTAGTCAGCGGCCATGGCCTGGCCGGCTACCAGGGCTGCGCCCAGGGTCAGCGCGGCGAAGGTTTTCTTCAGCATTGATCAATCTCCTAATTGAGGTTGTAGTGTTACTTGGCGGCGCGCCCGAGCATGCGTGTCAGGGTGGCGTCGCGGTCGATGAAATGATGTTTCAGGGCCGCCAGGGCGTGGATGCCGGCGAAGATCACCAGGCCCCAGGCCAGGTACTGGTGGATGACACCGGCGACGTCTTCCTGGTCGGGGATCGCCGTCAGGGTGGCCGGTACTTCGAAGAGACCGAATACGCTGATGCCGCGACCTTCCGCGGTAGAGATCAGGTAGCCGGAGATCATCACGGCGAAGAGGCCAACGTAGAGGACCACATGGCCCAGCTTCGAGCCCAGGCGGGTCATCGGGCCGTGGTTGGGCAGGGCAGGCGGTGGCGGGCTGACGAAGCGCCAACCCAGACGTGCCAGCATGACCAGGAACAGCAGGATGCCGATGCCCTTGTGGGTCTCCGGCGCGGTCTTGTACCAGCTACTGTAGTAGTTCAGCTCGACCATCCACAGCCCGAGGCCGAAGAGGCCGAAGAACACCAAGGCCACACCCCAGTGGAGGGTGATGCTGACCAGGCCGAAACGAGACGGCGAGTTGCGCCACTGCATGAATGAGTCCTTCTAGATCGCAGAGGGTGAGAAGACGCGAGGGACAAGCCTAACGACAAATCTATCGAATTAAAGCGGAAAATTTCGCTTTGAAATATCGAGTAAAACGATACTTATCGTCTGTAGGAACTAGCAGGGGCCGGCTGTAGGAGGGACTTGAACAGCTGGGCGCGGAAGTCGGGACGCCTCTGGGAATGGGCCGGCGGCGCAGACGTGCGCCGCCGGTTCCGGACTCAGTTGAACAGGCGCGAGAAGAAGCCCTTCTGCTCTTCCTTGGTAGGCGCAGCCTTGGCTACCGCCTCAGGTCTAGTCTCGGCGGCGGTTTCGACAGGAGCAACGGCCTTGCCGGCTTTCAGGTCTTGTACCTGGGTGGCCGCGCGCAGGCCGCTGCGCAGTGCGCCTTCCAGGGTGCCCGGATAGAGTGCGTCGGTATGCTCGCCGGCGAATACCACACGGCCCAGGGGCTTCTCCCACAGGCGCCAGTAGAGACTCATTTCACCCGGGCCATAGGCCAGGTAAGCGCCGCCGGCCAGGGAATCCTTGCCGAAGCGACGCAGCTCCGAGCCCTTGAACTGCTCGCGAGCGCCCGGATACAGGCCGTCAAGGCGGATCAGGACCTGATCGACCAGCTGTCGATCACCGAAGGCCTGCATCAGGCGGGCATTGTCACCGGCCAGGTTGACCAGCAGGTTGGCGCCGCCCTTGAGGGCCGGCTCGACCCAGATCATGCCCAGGCCCTTGTCGCTGAAGACCTCGCCGGAAAGGCGGCTCTTGCCCCACACGGGCTTCTTGAACTTGAGCAGGATCTGATCACGCCAGCCGTAGTTGATGTCCTTCAGGGCGCGCACCTGCAAGGTCGACAGCGACGGCGTGAGGCTGATCTTGGTAAGCGCCGGCAGCGGCACGGCGAGCACCACATAATCGGCCTTGTAGCCAGTCGGGCCGACCTTGACGGTGACGCCGTCCTTCTCCTGCACGACGGCGGAGACGCGGGCGTTGGTCTTGATGGTCTTCAGTGGCTTGGCCAGCGCCTGGGCGAGCAGTTGGCTGCCGCCGGGCAAGCGCGCGGCGCGCATCTCGGTGTCCGGCAGGCCGCGGTAGACGCGGGCTTGCTGGGCCAGATACAGCAGCGACAGGCGCGAGGGCTCGTCGTAGCGTGCGCGGATGCGCTGGTCGACCAGGGCGCGCGCGGTCGGTGACAGGGCCAGCTTGTCCAGCCAGCGGGCGACGCTGATGGAGTCGAGGGTCTGCAGGGTGTGGTTGACCGTCGGCTTGAGTGGGTCGTCGATGGAGGCGGCCAGTTCATCCAGGCTCTTGTCGAAACGCTTCAAGCCTTCGACGGTGCTGGGCGCTTCCTTGAATAGGTCGGCCTCGGTGAAGTAGCGGCCACCGACCAGGTAGCCCGGCGTGCGCACGTAGTCAGGTGCCGGTACGGCCTTCAGTTTGAAGGTGTCCAGGTAGCGGTAAAGGCTGGGTTGCAGCTTGGCGCTACCGACCCACTCGCTGGTGGCCAGGCCCGAGCGCCCGCCGATGCTCGGCTTGGCTTCCAGCACGGTGACCTGCCAGCCTTTCTGTTGCAGCTCATAGGCTGATGTCAGGCCGGCCAGGCCACCGCCGATGACGATGGCCGTCGGCTGTTTGTCCTTGCCCAGCGCGGTCATGCTGAACGCCCCCAAAACGATCAGCGCCAAGGCGCGCCACGTTGCAAACATTGGTATTTCCCCCCGGAAAAGCAGCGACTCTGGATAACGGCGCGCAGGATACGCCAGCCCTCGCGACCCGGCCATACGTGTCCTGCAACGACCGGATCACGTCCAGCTTGTTCATGACGGAGGCATTGCATAGGCTTCCCCGATCATTACAGGAGAGCAGCACATGGGCCTCAATGCCGAGTGGATGCAGCGCGACCTCGCCGTGCTTTGGCACCCTTGCACCCAGATGAAAGATCACGAGCGCCTGCCGGTCGTCCCCATCCGCCGGGGCGAGGGCGTCTGGCTGGAGGACTTCGAGGGCAAACGCTACCTGGACGCTGTCAGCTCCTGGTGGGTCAATGTGTTCGGCCATGCCAATCCGCGCATCAACCAGCGCATCAAGGACCAGGTGGACCAGCTGGAACACGTGATCCTTGCCGGCTTCAGCCATCAGCCGGTGATCGAGCTGTCCGAGCGCCTGGTGAAGATTACGCCCAAGGGCCTGGACCGGGTGTTCTACGCCGACAACGGTTCCTCCGGCATCGAAGTGGCGCTGAAGATGAGCTACCACTTCTGGCGCAACCAGGGGCTGGAGCGCAAGAAGCGCTTCGTCACCCTGACCAACAGCTACCACGGCGAAACCGTGGCTGCGATGTCGGTGGGGGACGTTGCCCTGTTCACCGAGACCTACAAGTCGCTGCTGCTGGACACCCTCAAGGTGCCGACCCCGGACTGCTTCCTGCGCCCTGAGGGCATGTGTTGGGAAGAACATTCGCGCAACATGTTCGCGCACATGGAGCGGACGCTGGCGGAGCATCACGAAGAGGTCGCGGCGGTGATCGTCGAGCCGCTGATCCAGGGCGCCGGCGGCATGCGCATGTACCATCCGGTGTACCTCAAGCTGCTGCGCGAAGCCTGCGACCGCTATGGCGTCCACCTGATCCATGACGAAATCGCCGTCGGCTTCGGCCGCACGGGCACCATGTTCGCCTGCGAGCAGGCCGGCATCGCCCCGGACTTCCTGGTGCTGTCCAAGGCCCTGACCGGCGGCTATCTGCCGATGGCCGCGGTACTGACCAGCGAGGCTGTCTACCAGGGCTTCTACGATGACTACCAGACGCTGCGCGCCTTTCTCCATTCGCATACCTACACCGGCAATCCGCTGGCCTGTGCGGCGGCGCTGGCGACCCTGGATATCTTCGAGGAAGACCGGGTAATCGAAGCCAATCGCAAGCTCTCCACGCGCATGGCCACCGCCACCGCCCATCTGACCGACCATCCGCACGTGGCCGAGGTGCGCCAAACCGGCATGGTGCTGGCTGTGGAAATGGTCCAGGACAAGGCCAGCAAGACGCCGTTCCCGTGGCAGGAGCGCCGTGGCCTCAAGGTGTTCCAGCATGCCCTCGAGCGTGGCGCGTTGCTGCGGCCGCTGGGCAACGTGGTGTACTTCCTGCCGCCTTACGTGATCACCGAAGAGCAGATCGATTTCCTCGCCGTCGTTGCGACCGAGGGCATCGACATTGCCACCCGCGACTCGGTGGGCGTCAGTGTGGCCACGGACCTGCACCCGAACCACCGCGATCCGGGCTAGCCCGCGCAGGTCGCGCCGAGTGGGGTTGCGCTGAGCGGGGCGAAGCCCAGCGAGCCCCGTGCGGGGGCTTTCCTCGTTGGGCTTCGCTGCGCTCAGACCTGTGCCGCCCGCCCCAACCTACCCGGAGGCGCTGCCAGGCCTTAAACTGCGCGCCTGTCCTCTCCTTGCCCCGAATGCCCATGCGCCTTTCCCGCTTCTTCATCGATGCCCCTCTTTCCATCGGCCAGCACGAGCTGCCCGAAGCCCAGGCCCATTACATAGGCCGCGTGCTGCGTCTGGCGGCAGGCGACACCGTGCAGCTCTTCGATGGCTCCGGCCAGGAATACCTGGGCGAGTTGGCGGAGGTGGGCAAGAAGGTCGTGCGGGTTGAGTTGCGTGAAGCCTTTGCGGGCGTGGCCGAGTCTCCCCTGCAGGTGCATCTGGGCCAGGGTCTGTCCCGTGGCGAACGCATGGATTGGGCGATCCAGAAGGCCACCGAGCTGGGCGTGGCCCAGATCACCCCGCTGGTCAGCGAACGCTGCGAAGTGCGCCTGAAGGATGAGCGTGCCGACAAGCGCCTGGCCCATTGGCGCCAGGTGGCAATCAGCGCATGCGAGCAATGCGGACGCTCGGTGATACCGGAGATCCACGCGCCGGTCACCCTGGTGGACTGGCAGCGTCAGGTGGAGGCCGACCTCAAGCTGGTGCTGCACCCGGTGGCCGAACCTCTGGCCAGTCATGAGAAGCCGCAGAGCTTGGCGTTCCTGATCGGCCCTGAGGGTGGCTTGTCCGATGCCGAAGTGGAGGCCGCCAAGGCGGCGGGCTTTCACCCCGCGCGCCTGGGCCCGCGAGTACTGCGCACCGAGACGGCGCCGGTAGTAGCGTTGACGGTGGCGCAACAGCTGTGGGGCGATTTCTAAGGTTTTCGCGGATTTTCGGGAATGCGGGGGCGAACCGAATTGGCAAGCCGGTGTGAGCCCCGGGCATCCCCCAAACATCCGCGAGGAACCATTTTTAAGGTTCTTCGCGGAATCTGGGGGCAGAGCGAGTTGACAGTCAGGGAAGTGGGTAGATTGGCAGTCGCCAAACACACCAACCCCCACGCCCAGCTGTCGCCGTGCATCCTATTGATCTTGCTGCTTTCTGGCCAGGCTACGAGGTCGTCGCCTGTCGCCAATCCAACCACGACACCCTGCTAATCAGTCTTGAGCCCCAGGCCGAGCGCTTACCGATTTGCAGCCGCTGGGCCAAACCCAACCCGTTGATCCACGAGCAGCACATCCGCCAGGTGCGGGGTCGTGACCCGCTGGATCAGCGCGTCCTGCTGCAACTGCCGGTGCGTCGTGTCGACTGCCTGTACTGCGGACGCGTATCCGAACGGATCGGCTGGCTGGCGCCGGCATCCCGCCTTCCCCGGAAAGCAGCCTGCAACACCTCCTTGGCGGACTTGTCGGGTGGAGTGATACATCGAAGGCGCGCGAAACCTTGTAGGAGCCAGCTTGCTGGCGAATCGCGAATGGCACATGTTCGCCAGCAAGCTGGCTCCTACAGAGAGAGGGGGCAGTCAGCGCTCAGGGCAGTCAGATCAGCCCGGCATCCGCCAGCATCTGTTCCAGCGCCACCAGGTCGGGAATCTTCGCTACGTCAAGGCCGAGTTGTACCGCGTCCAGTTCCAGTGCAGCCAATGGCGCATTGGTCCGGGGCAGGTCTTCCTCGAGCTTCAGTGAGCGCGGGATGCCTTGCAGCAGCAGGGCCAGGAATTTCACGTGAGGTCGCCCACCCAGTGCATTGAGAACTGCAACACGAGCGCCCGGGCCCACGGCTGCCTGGCCGCCGGCGGCCGCTTCGAACGACAGCAGCGGCAAGCGCAGGTCACGCCAGGCCACTTGTCCGAGCATCCAGGCCGGTAGGCCCGGGGTCGGTTGTGGGGCGCGGTAAGGAATGAGTTCGGCCAGCGCCACGTTGGGCACCAGGAGATTGCGGTCGGCCAGCGGGAGGATCAGGCCGGTGAGGCTATTGGTGCTGCTCTGTGGGGTGATGGCTTGGCTCATGATGGGTCCTTGGTCAGGCGCACTGCGCGGCCAGGTGGTTGACCAGTGCGGCGGCAAGTTCGCGCGGTGCTCCGCTCAGGCTGCTGTAGCCGCCTTCGCGCAGGCTGTCGGGCATGCTCGAGCATGCGCAGCTATCGGCGCTTTGGGTCCAGATCAGCCCGCCCTGGCGGCGCACGTAGGCGGCCGCGGCACTGCCGTCGCTGCCCATGCCACTGAAGGCGATGACCCCGCAGTGCGCGCCAAAGTGCTGGGCGAGGTTGAGCATTGCCTGGTCGATGGATGGGCTGTAGGGCTCCGGCCAGGGCTGCTCGCTCACCTGCATGCGGCCATCGTCGGCGAAGGCCAGTTCGCGACTGATCGGTACCACGATCACTTCACCGCAGCGCACCGGCTCGCCGGGCCGCACCGGGTTGACGTGCCATTGGCTGTGGCGGCCGACGGCCTGGGGCAGGACGCTTTCGAAGGCGGGATCGATGTGTTGGGCATAGAGGAAACCAACGGGCAGGCCGCCGGGCAGGGCATCCAGGAAGGCTTTCACAGCCTCCGGGCCACCCAGGGATGCCGCCAGCAGCCAGACCTCGCGGGCCGGCGCGCCCGCCACCAGCGGTGTGTTGGCCAATGCTTGCGGGAGCTCCAGGCGCGCGGGGCGCTGGGCATCGGCCATGAGGGTTTCCAGGCTGGGCCCCACGGCCAGGGCGGGGTCGCCGACCAGTTGCTTGAGCTTGCCGAACAGGCGTCGCTCCCAGCGCGGGTAATGTTCGGAGTGGCGCTCGGGCGCATGCCCTTCGCCGAATAGAACCGGCACGCTGGTGCGTTCCAGCAGGCTTTCCACCAAGGGTGAGTCCTCGGACTGGGCGAGATCCACCAGCCAGAGTTCGGCGTCGCAGTTGTCCAGCGCCTCCTCGTCGAGGCGCGCCGGGTCGCTGTTGAGCACCACCTGGTAGCCATTGCCGACCAGTGCCTGTTGCAACACATGACGCTGCAACGAGGTGTCGGCGAGCACGGCGATCCGTGCGGAAGTCTTTTCCGTCATGTCCTTTTGACCAGTTGCTGGATGGTTTCGAGCAACAGGGATTCCTGATAGGGCTTGCCCAGATACTCGTTGACGCCGATGGCGATCGCGCGCTCACGGTGTTTTTCGCCGGTCCGTGAGGTGATCATGATGATCGGCAGGTCCTTGAGCCGCGAGTCGTGGCGAACCAGGGTGGCCACCTCGAAGCCGTCCATTCGCGGCATTTCGATGTCCAGCAGCATGATATCGGGATGGTGTTCCTGCAGTAGGGTGATGGCGTCCACCCCATCCTTGGCGGTCACCACGTTCATGCCGTTGCGCTCCAGCAGGCGACTGGTGACCTTGCGCACGGTTACCGAGTCGTCCACGACCATCACCAACGGCGGACGCTCCTGCTCGGTTTCGACGACCGCAGGGTTGGCACTGGCCAGGCGCAGTTGCGGCTGGGTCAGGTGTGCGTGGCGAACGCGGATGGTCGCCAGCAGGTCGAGGATCACCACCACCCGGCCATCGCCGAGGATGGTTGCGCCGGAGATGCCATGCACGCCAGCGAACTGCGGGCCGAGGCTCTTCACCACAATCTCGCGGGAACCGACCAGGGCGTCTACCTGCACGGCCACGGCATGTTCGCTTGAACGCACCAGGATTACCGGCAGCGGCAGGCTGTGGCCCACCAGCTTGGGGTGCTGGCCGTTGTTCAGCAGATCGCCGAGGTAGCGCAGTTCGTAATCCTGCCCGGCGTATTCGAAGCGCGGTGCGTTGGGCTGGTAGTAGGTTTCCAGCTCGTACGGCGACACCCGGACGATACCCTCGATGGTGTTCAGCGGGATTGCATAGAGGTCTTCGCCGGAAAGTACCATCAGCGCGCGGTTGACCGACACGGTGAAGGGCAGGCGGATGAGGAAACGGGTGCCTTCGCCGAGGGTCGAGTCGATGCTCATGGAGCCACCGAGTTGCTTGACCTCCGAGTGCACCACGTCCATGCCGACGCCGCGTCCCGAAATCTGCGTGACCTTGTCCGCGGTGGAGAAGCCGGGTTCGAGGATGAACTGCAGGACCTCGTGGTCCGACAAGTCCGCATTCGGGTCCATCATGCCGCGTTCGATAGCCTTGCGGCGCACGGCTTCGAGGCGGATACCTGCGCCGTCGTCGGCCAGTGTGAGGACGATATCGCCACCCTCGCGGCTGAGGTTGAGGCGTATGTTGCCCGGTTGCGACTTGCCCGAAGCCTGGCGCTGCTCAGCGCTCTCGATGCCATGGTCGACGGCGTTTCGCAGCATGTGTTCCAGCGGCGCCACCATGCGTTCGAGCACAGTGCGGTCCATTTCACCTTCGGCGTTGCCGACGATGAACTCGACCTGCTTGCCCAGCTCGCTGGCCACTTGCCGGACGATCCGCCGCAGTCGTGGCACCAGGCGGTCGAAGGGCACCATGCGCGTACGCATCAGGCCCTCCTGCAGCTCGGTGTTGACCCGCGCCTGCTGCAGCAACAGGGTTTCTGCGTCGCGGTTACGCGCGGCCAGGGTTTCCTTGAGGTCGAGCAAGTCGGAGGCGGACTCGAACAGCGCGCGCGACAGTTGCTGCAGCTGCGAATGGCGGTCCATTTCCAATGGGTCGAATTCTTCGTAGCCGGCCCGTTCGGCCTCGGCCTGGTAGCGGCTGAGGATCTGCGCCTGGGTCTCGGTGTCGAGGCGTCGTAGCTGGTCGCGAACCCGCTCGATGGTGGCCTCCATCTCGGCGAGAGTGAAGCTGAAGTCGCTGACCTGCTGTTCGACCCGGCCACGGAAGATCGAGGTCTCGCCGGCCAGGTTGACCAGGCCTTCGAGGAGTTCTGCCGGCACCTTGACCAGTTCCTGGGGCGCACGCCGGGCGGCCGCGTCCTGGGCGGCCTCTTCGGCACGGCGGACGAAGGGCAGCACGCGCTCCGCGACAGCCTCGGTGGGCTGGACGCTGGCTGCGACGATCAGGCCGTTCTGCGGACGGGTCTCGGGCTGGAACGATATGGCGAGTGTCACATCCGCGGCGAGCGTGTAGTCGAGTTGCTGGCGCAACTGGTCCAGCTCCGCCTGCAGGCCTTCGTAGCCGGACTGCACGTCGAGGAACAGGCTGTCCGGCCAGGGGGCGCCTTGCTGTTGGGCTTCGACCAGGTGCTGTTCCAGGTCATGGGCGAGGTCGCCCAGGCGTTTCTGCCCGGCCAATCGCGCACCGCCTTTGAGGGTATGCAGGACACGCAGCACGTCATCGATGTGGTTGGCATCTTCGCGGGCTTCCTCCCAGCGGCCGATGGAGGTTTCCATGGCCTCCAGCAGGTCATCGGCCTCTTCGAGGAAGATGTCGAGAATGTCGGCTTCAGCGACCGTTTCGGGTGGCTCTGCGGCGAGCGGCTGCAGGTGCACGGTGCTGGGCACGCTGAGCTGCTCGTCCGGGTTAACGCGCCAGGCCTGGATGGCCTGGATCAGCGGCGTGCCATCCGGTTGCGGGCGACGGGCGCGCACGGCTTCCAGCATTTCGGCGAGACGGTCGTGGCAGCTTTGCAGCAGGTCGAAGAGGGCAGGGCTGGCGCGCAGGCGCCCATCGCACAGGCGTTCGTAGAGAAACTCCAGTTCGTGGGCGAGGTCGCCGATCGGGCCTATCTCTGCCATGCGCGCACCACCCTTGAGGGTGTGCAGGTCGCGTTGCAGGGCTTCGACTTCGAGGGTGTTGTCGGGCGCTTCCATCCAGCGCTGCAGAGCGGCGCCGGCGTTGTCGAGGATATCGAAGCCCTCTTCGAGGAAGATCTCTACCAGCTCGGGGTCGGGGTTGGGCTCGAGCGCGGTATGTGCCGGCGGGGCGTCATCCGGCTCAGGCGCACTCGGGGGGGCGGGCTGCTCGGCGAGCGGTTCCCGGTCGATGGCTTGTTCCGGCGCTTCGTCGACGACAGGCTCGTCGTCGTCCAGGCGTGTCTCGCCCGGCGTCTCGTCAGCGTCCGCGAAGCTGTCCTCGAAATCCGGGAAGGATTGGACCACAGCGGCTGACAGGCTCTGCGCGCTGCCTTGGCGGAAGCTGCGAATGTCCTGGATCAGCGGCGCGGGGTTGGTCAGTGGCTGGTGGGCCTGCAATTGCTGGAGCTGGGTGGCCAGGCAGTCGTGGCTGCTTTGTAGCAGGCCGGCAAGCCGCGGCGAATAGGCGTAGCGGCGGTCCTGAAGCCCTTCGTAGAGGGATTCCAGCTCATGGGCGAGATCACCGATCGGGCCTATCTCGGCCATGCGCGCACCGCCCTTCAGGGTGTGCAGGTCGCGCTGCAATGCTAGCAGGGCCGTAGGATTCTCCGGGTTGTCCAGCCAGCGTCCCAGTGCCTTGCCGGCGCTGTCGAGGATGTCCACGGCCTCTTCAAGGAAGATGGATACCATTTCCTCATCCAGCGTCGAGGGCATCTCCGCGAAGGCCGCCTGCGTGGGTTCTGGCTCGGTGGGCTCCGGCGTTGCCCCCTCGACGTCAAGGTTGTCTGGCAGGTCCGGCCCCAGCTGAGCGAGGGCGTGCGGGTCTATTGTGTCTTGCAGCAAGGCATGCAGGGCCTGGACACGCTCGGGTTGGGCACTTACCTCCAAGGCGGCGGCGACCTGGTCCATCATGCTGATAAGCGCTTCATGGGCGCTTTCCGCTTCCCTGAAGAAGCGTTCGTTGACCGGCAGGCTGCCTTCGTCAACGGCGCCATAGCAGTCCAGCAGGGCCTCGCAGAGTTCTTCGATCTGCGGCAGTTCGGCCATTTCGGCTCCACGGCCGAGGGTGCTGAGCTCGTCCAGCAGCGCGCCGAGCTCCTGGCGCTCGCCGGGGTGCTCGCGCCAGCGGCGCAGCAGGTCTTCAGCATCCAGCAGGATGTCCATGCCTTCGGCGAGGAACAGCGAGATCATCTGCGGATCGCGGCTTTCACCCTTGTCATCGCGACGGGCGCTGACAACAGCGCCAAGGCGTTCCTGGTGCAGTTGTGCGATGCGTTCGAGCAACGCCTGGGTACCGGGTATCGGCGCCAGAGGCGTACTGTCCAGCTGGGCCACGCCCTGGCGTAACAGGTGCAGGGCCTCGTGCAGCAGTTCGGCCTCGGACAGGTCGATGGCCAGCAGGTTGGCCTTGTACTCCTTGGCCAGCTTCTCCAGCGGTGTGGCAATCTCCGCGATCGGCAGGATACCGGCCATGTGCGCACTGCCCTTGAGGGTATGCAGGGCACGCTGGAGGTCATCATTGATCGTCCGGGGCAGCCATTGGTCGCAGTTGGCCAGGAAAGCGGCCAGGGTGTCCAGGTGGTTTTCCGCCTCGTTGCGGAAGATCTCCAGCAACTGCGGGTCGAGGGTTTCCTCGGCTGGGCTGTTAGCGAGGGTTTGCAGCGTGCCTGCAGGCTCGACGGCTGGCTCTGACCCCGGGGCGTCAGGTTTCGGGAGGCTTTGTCCCTTGGCCAGGGCATGGGCAATGGCGGCCAGACGATCGACGTCGTTGCGCTGGCGCTGGGCCTTGGCGGCATATTCTTCGACCAGCGCCGGGAGCAGGGTGACCACATCGTCGATCACCTGGAGCACTGGCTCGTCGGCCTGGATGCTGCGGTCGAGCACGCGGTTGAGCAGGTTCTCGATGGACCAGGACAGTTCGCCGATCACCAGCGCGCGGACCATGCGGCCGCTGCCCTTGAGGGTATGGAACGCACGGCGTACCTCGCCCAGGGAGTCCCGGTCGTTGATGTCGGCACGCCAGCGCGGCAGGTACTCGCCGAGGGTCTCCAGCACTTCCCCGGCTTCTTCTATGAAGACTTCCTGCAGCTCATCGTCCACCGGTTCTTCGTCCGCGGGCGGCGGCAGCAGGCTGGGCGGTACCTCCTGGGCTGGTGGGTTGAAGGCCGGCACTGGCGTTGCCATCACCTCCGCCAGCGACAGCGGGCGTTCTTCGGCAGGGGCCGACGGCTCGGCTTCGAGAGGGGCCGTGGGCAGTTCGACTTCCGGCAGACCCAGCTCGGCTAACGCGGCTTCGTCCCACTCCAGTGGTGTGCTGAGCTCGTCGAGGCTGGGGCCATCCAGGTCGACAGGGGGCTCGGTGGCTGACAGTTCCTCCTGTTCGTCGAAGTCCAGACTCGGCAGCACCTCGCCACTCGCCGGCGGCAGGGGGAGGTCGAGGACTTCGCCATCAGCCGGGAGAGCAGGGGGCAGTTCCTCGAGATCGGCGAGGTCGAAGCTGGGTAGCGCCTCGCGGTCAAACTCCATTGCGGGAGCCTGGCTCAGATCGAGCCACTCGCCTTCGCTGGGCGTCAGGAGGTCTCCTGCAGCGGGCAGGCTTTCCAGTTCGTCGAGGTCCAGGCGTGGCAGCGTTTCGTCATCGGCTGGCGGCAGTAGCAGACGGGTGGCTTCGGCATCAGCCGGTAGGGCAGGAGGTAGCTCTTCGAGGTCGGCGAGATCGAAGCTGGGCAGCGTCTCGTGGTCGAACTCCAGTGGGTTGTCCAGGTTTAGCTCGGGCCGCTCGCCTTCGTCCGGTGTCAGGATGTCTCCTGCAGCGGACAGGCTGTCCAGTTCGTCGACTTCCAGGCCCGGCAGCTCTTGCGCCGTACCCGGTAGTGCGGTGCTCAGTGCTGGTGTGTCTTCCCACTGCAGCGGTGCATCCAGGCTGAGGTCGATGCTCTGTTCGGTGGCATCAAGCGCTGCCTCGCCGAGGCTCCAGTTGTCATCGGAGACGAGCAATTCGCTGCTCCCGGACAGCGGAGCAGGGGCCGGGGCGACGATCGCTTCCGGTTGCCCATGCAGGTCCGTCAGGTCAAGCTCGATGTCGTCTTCTGGGTCGAGGTGCTGCTCAAGCTCCGCCTCCTCGGCAGCCAGCACTTCGATGTCCTGCAGCGGGTCAGCCAGCGGCGCGAGTGGCTCGGCCTCTTCCTCGGTTTCGTGATCGAGGATCGAGGGTTTTTCCTGAATCGGGTAGCCGAGGTTCTCCAGGCTCTCTTCAGCGACATCCAGGATCAGGTCGCCCTGGGTGGCATGGTCTTCGGAGAGGCGTTCGAGGTAGTACTCGACGCTGGTGATGGCATCGGCCAGGGTGTCCAGGCTCTGCCAGTTGGGCACGGCCTTGCGTGCCAGAAGCTGTTCCTGAATGTAGCGGTTGCACGCCGCCAGCAGGGCGGCCGCACGTGGCAGCGGGATCATTGCCAGGCCACCCCTGGCCTGGGTCAGCAGCTCCGGAACGCGCGTGAGGTGCTCGTGGTTCCACTGCGAGGCGATGAACTCGATGATGGCATCCTTCGCCTGTTCCAGCCCGTTGCGTGCTTCCTTGATCACCAACTGGTGGATCTGCGCGACATCGGTGGTCGGCAGATGGCTGGCCTCGGTGGCGGCGTCTTCCGTTGGGCCGACCATGCCGGCCAGCGTGGCTTCGACATAGAGCAACGCGCCGGCTACATCCATCAGTACTGCGTCACTGGGTTCGCGCTGGCCGAGCGACAGGCTGTGGATAACGTCGATCTGGTCGAGGATCACCTTGCGTGGCTGGCCGAAGCCTAGTACCGCCAGGGTGTCGGCGATCTGCTTGAGTGGCGCCAGCAGGCCGTCCAGTTCGGTGACCCCGTGGCGATCGCTGCGTACGAACAAGTCGAGGCTGTCCTTGACGCGAACCAGCTCTTCGCACAGGGCGGTCACTACCGAGCGCATGGCCCCGCGGTCGGGGCCGGCAAGGCGGGCACGCTCTTCGTCCACCAGCTCGCTGTCCGGGAGGGCTTCGTCGAGGCGGTATTGTTCCTTGATGGCGCGGATACGCGGCGACTGGGCGGGAGCCTTGGCAATATAGAACAGCAGGTTCTTCACCAGGTCTTCCGGCGCGGGCTGGTTGAAACCGTCGGCCCCTTGGTCCAGCAGGCGCTTGAGTTCCTTGTCCACCTCGCGCAGCAGGTTGCGCACCGACGAGCCGTTGGCCACGCTGCCGTTGGCCAGGCCTTCCACCAGGGCTGAGGCGATCTTCCACAGCGGCTCGAGCGGGGCGTCCTGGCATAGAGATTCGAGGCGAGCAAAGACGCGCGCCATGTAACCGAGGTTGGTGGCCAGGTCCTGGCCGCGGATGATGCCGACCAGCGCGGCTTGCAGCATCTGCCGCATCTTGCGCAGCAGCACTGGCAGCTCGGCGGTGCGCAGGCGCGCGAGGGTCTCAACAGGCAGCGCAGGTCGTTGGCTGGAGAGGTCCGGGGCGAACAGGCTGGTTTCCGAAAGGAGCTTTTCGCCGCGCGCGGCGCGCAGGTCGTTGAGCAGGGGTAGCAGGGCCATCGGCAGGTCGCGTCGGGCGCTCTGAATGCGATCGAGGTAGAGCGGCAGTTGCAGGATGGCCTGCATCAGCACTTCCAGGGCCTCGCGCTGGTTGCTCGCGCGCCCATCGATGAGCGCCTGGGCCAACTGCTCCATTTCCTCGGCAAGCAGCGCCGCGCCATAGAACTCGACCATCTGCAGCGTGCCTTGGACCTGGTGCACGTAGGTCAGGCAGAAGCGCATGCGCGTCGGGTCCTGCGGGTTGTCGACGTAGGCCTCCAGGGCCTGTCGAGCCTGCTTCAGGGTTTCCGCGATCTCGCCCTTGACCCACTCGAGGGCGACGTAGTCGTGCCGATCAGTCATAGCCGTCTGCTATCCCTTCCGGGTGAATGCAAGAACCTGTTCATTGGCCACCGGCTCCAGGTCCGGATGGTGCCATCCCGCCACCTCACCCACCCCTAGCACCAGCAGGCCTCCCGGTGCCAGGCGCTCGGCCAGGCGATTGAGAATCTCCCGGCGTCGCCAGCGGCGGAAATAGATCAACAGGTTCTGACAGAAGATTACGTCCATGCCGGACATTGGCGCCTTGGCCAGGTCCAGCACATTGAGCCGGGCGCAGCACACGCGTGCGGCCAGGCTCGGCGATACCTTGTAGCGCCCATCTCCCAACACCTGGAAATAGCGCTCGGCGAGGGTGCTTTCCAACTGTTCCAGGCGTCGGGCGCCATAAACGCCTTCGCGGGCCTTGGCCAGCGCATTGAGGCTGATGTCGGTGCCGGTCACACCGAAGTATTCCGGCCGCTCGCTGCCCGCCAGTACCTCGGCTGCCAGCATGGCGAGGGAGTAAGGCTCCTCGCCGCTGGCGCAGCCGACGCTCCAGATCGCCAGGGGCTGCGCCAGCCCTTGGGCCAGGCGCTCGCGCAGGTAGCTGCCCAGCAGTTGGAACGAAGGCTGGTGCCGGAAGAAGCGTGTCTCCTGAACGGTCAGGCGGTCCAGCAGGCTCGCCCATTCCACCGCGCCACGCGGACCGTCGGTCACCTGGCGGTAGTAGGTGGCGTAGTCCGGCACGCCCAGCTCGCGCATGCGCGCCGACAGGTTGGTTTGCAGGAAGGTGCGTCGCTGCTCGTTGACCACCACGCCAGTGCGCTCCTCGAGCAGCTTGCGCCAGTCGTCAAACTCCTCGGCCGTCATGTCGGCCATGGGTTTCAAGGCCCAGACGCCGCCTGGCTGCATGCTGTCGTGCCCTTGATTCATGGTCGTCGCGCCGCGGCCTCAGGCCGCGGCTTCTCCCTTGGTCAGGCCAGATCCTGGGCTTCCGGCAGTTTGAAACCGGAAACCGACTTGCGCATCTCGCTGGCCATCTTCGCCAGGTTGCCGATGCTCTTCGCGGTGGCGGTGGTACCGGCGGAGGTCTGCGAGGTGATCTCCTGGATCACGTTCATGGTGTTGGAGATATGGCCGGCCGAGGAAGCCTGCTGACGAGCGGCGTTGGAGATGTTCTGGATCAGCGCCGCGAGGGTCTTGGATACCTTTTCGATCTCCTCCAGGGCCACACCGGCGTCCTGTGCCAGGCGGGCACCGCGCACCACTTCGGAGGTGGTCTGCTCCATGGAGATAACCGCTTCGTTGGTGTCGGTCTGAATGGTCTTCACCAGCGCTTCGATCTGTTTGGTCGCGGCGGAGGAACGTTCCGCCAGGCGTTGTACTTCGTCCGCCACCACGGCGAAGCCGCGGCCGGCGTCACCGGCCATGGACGCCTGGATCGCGGCGTTCAGGGCGAGAATGTTGGTCTGGTCGGCAATGTCGTTGATCAGGCTGACGATGTCGCCGATCTCCTGGGACGACTCACCGAGGCGCTTGATTCGCTTCGAGGTGTCCTGGATCTGTTCGCGGATGTTGTCCATGCCGGTGATGGTGTTGTGTACCACCTCGTTGCCCTTGTTGGCGATGGCTACGGATCGCTCCGCTACCGCCGAGGACTCCGAGGCGTTCGCCGATACCTGGTCGATCGACACCGCCATCTCGTTGATGGCGGCGGATGCGCCGGCGATTTCCTGGGCCTGGTGCTCGGACGCTTCGGCCAGGTGCATGGCAGTGGCCTGGGTTTCCTGGGCGGCAGCGGCCACCTGTACGGCAGTCAGGTTGATGGTTTCGACCAGTTCGCGCAGCTGGTCGATCGAGTAGTTGATCGAGTCGGCGATGGCGCCGGTGAAGTCCTCTGTCACGGTCGCGGCTACGGTCAGGTCACCGTCGGCGAGGTCGGCGATTTCGTCGAGCAGACGCAGAATCGCAGCCTGGTTACGTTCGTTCTTCGCGGCGGTTTCGGCCAGGCGGCTACGTGCGCTCTGGACCATCACCAGGCCGATGAGGATGACCGCGCCCAGGGCGAGGGCGCCGAGCACATAGCCGGCCAATGTGTTCATGGCGCGGCCGGAGGCCAGGTTCTCGAAGCCGTCGGTCAGGGTCGAGGCCTTGTCCAGCAGGGTTTGCGAGCCGCTGAAGATGGTGTTGGCGGATTCACGGACCTGGAACAGCTCCGGTGAGGTTTCCAGGATTTCGTCCACCGAACCGGAGACGAACTCGAACAGTTCGGAGATCTCCTGCAAGCGCTCCAGGGCCTCGGGGTTGGTGACCTTGGAGATCTCCATCGCTGCATTGCCTTCGACCATCGCGCTGAGCACGCGGCCGAACAGGCTGGCGTCGCGACCGAACATGTCGGCGGCCTGCACGGAGTCTTCGTCGCCGGCCAGTACCTTGTTCACCGAGCCGAGGATACGTTCGGCCAGCAGCGACTGGCGCTGGGCCACCGACACCTGGCTGGCGGGCGCGCCGCTTTCCAGCAGGATGTCGACGACTTCCTCGTATTCCACCTGCAGTTGCGGGATGGTTTCGGCCAGGGTTGCGGCCACCTGGTGCAGGGAGAGTACGGTCTGCTCGCTGGCCAGGATCGCGTCGGCGTTCTGCCGCAGGCTGTCCCAATCCTTCTGCACGGCGTCCATTTCCGCCTTCACGGCAGTCGGCGCGGTCGGCAGGCCGGTGATCTCGTCACCTTGGACCAGAGTGTTCCAACGCTTCTCGAAGTCGTTGCGTGCGTCCTTGAGCAGGGCGAAGGCTTCGGCCTTGCCCGCTGCCGCCTCGCTGGCGTTCTTGGCGATACGCTGGGAAAGCACGCGCAGCTCACCAGAGTGGCTGATGTACTCCTTGTCGTAGTTCGCCTGGGTGTTGACGTACGCGAAGTTTGCGAACAACAGCACGATGGCGATGATCAGGACCACGAAGAGTCCAGCGATCAGCGGCGTGCTTCGCCCCGCCGAAAATAGATTGCCTGCGTTCAGTCTTTTCATTATCGGGCCCCCGCCTGGACCAACCACTCTACGATTCCCATCTAACGCCAAAGGGCCGGAACGACCGGCCCAACCTTGAAGCCATGGCGCCAGGAGCTGGGCTCCCGGGCCTGGTATGCGGCGGCCACTGCGGGCCGCCCGCAGCGAAACTAAACCGCCACCTCGAGAAACGCCTGGTGCTGCGCCAAGGCATGCGGGCTGAATACCAGCCAGGGTTGCTCCCGACGGAAGACACCGTGAATGAAAGGCTCGACGGCGGTTTCCAGCGGTGGCAATTCCTCGCTGAACGAGTCCACCAGGAAATGCTGCATGCCGAACACTTCATCGACGATGAGCCCGGCGAAGATTTCCTGGTGGTCCACCACCAGCACCCGGCGCTGCTTGCGCAGCGGTGATAATTCGGTACCGAAGAACGCGCACAGGTCCATGATCGGCAATAGCCGGCCGCGCACGTTGGCCACGCCCTTGACCCAGCTCTTCACGCCGGGCATCAGGGTATAGCGCGGTTCATGCAGGACTTCGGCGACTTCGCCCATGGGCGCGACGAACAAGCGCTCGCCCATGCGGAAGCCGATGCCGCTCCAGCTTTGTACGACCTGTTGTTGCGCAGGCAGGCCAGCGGCCAGCGCACGACAGCGTTGGTCGATCTCGAAGAGAAGCTGGAAAGGGGTCCGCGAATCCGACATGGCGACCAGCCTTGGCCTTGTTTCTAATAGTTATCGAACGGCACCCGGCGTAGTCTCAGCCGGCCAGTACCGCATTCAGGGTCTTGAGCAGGGTGTCTTCGTCGATCGGCTTGGTCAGGTAGTCGCGCGCGCCCTGGCGCTTGCCCCAGACCTTGTCGGTTTCCTGGTCCTTGGTGGTGACGATGATGACCGGGATATGACTTGTATCGGCATCCTTGGTGAGCTGGCGGGTGGCCTGGAAGCCATTGAGGCCGGGCATCACGATGTCCATCAGCACTGCATCGGGCTTTTCCTGGCGGGCCAGAGCGACGCCATCGGCACCGTTCTCGGCCTTGAGCACCTGGTGGCCATGCTTCTCGAGCATGGCGGTGAGCTTGTACATCTCGGTCGGCGAGTCATCAACAATCAGAATACGAGCCATGGTGTTCCCCATACGGAAAGGCTTCACCGGCCATCAGGCCGGACTTCAGGAGGCTTGCTCCACCGGGGTGAAATCGGGGACGTGAGTCTTGATCGCGCCGAGCAGCTCTTCCTTGCTGAAAGGCTTGGTGAGGTACTGGTCGGAACCGACGATGCGACCCTTGGCCTTGTCGAACAGGCCATCCTTGGAGGACAGCATGATCACCGGGGTGGATTTGAAAGCACTGTTGTTCTTGATCAGGGCACAGGTCTGGTAGCCATCCAGGCGCGGCATCATGATGTCGACGAAAATGATATTGGGGTGGGAATCGGCGATCTTGGCCAAGGCATCGAAACCATCCACCGCAGTGATGACCTCGCAGCCCACCTTTTTCAGCAGAGTCTCGGCGGTGCGACGAATCGTTTTCGAATCGTCGATCACCATGACCTTCAAACCCTCGGAATGCTGTTCCATGTTCGCCCTACCATTGCCTCGGTGAGTCGTTATTCTGCGTTATTTTTGCGCCTGAGGCCCTATAACCGACGGGCCGCAGCCCAATCGACGGGCCTTTTTAGCACAGTCTCCAGATGCAGGCTACAAACCCGCCGCATCCGCGATTCTTCCCTGTTCGGGGAAGGTTTTTCCTTGACCGGGAGCAATATCAGACGCCACCCTGAGCGTCTTACCCAACCGGCCCGCCACCTCTCTGGTGCCCCACTCAACACTTGTTGCGGAGACCCCCCATGAGCGTTCGCCTCGGGATCGTCATGGACCCCATTGCGCAAATCTCCTTCAAGAAGGACAGCTCCCTCGCGATGCTGCTGGCCGCCCAAGCGCGCGGCTGGAGCCTCTTCTATATGGAACAGCAGGATCTATACCAGAAAACCGGTGAAGCTCGCGCGCGCATGCGCCCGATAAAAGTTTTCTACGACGCCGTGCACTGGTTCGAACTAGGCGAGGAGCTCGACGTTCCGCTGACCGATCTGGACGTGATCCTGATGCGCAAGGACCCGCCCTTCGACAACGAGTTCGTCTATTCCACCTACCTGCTCGAACAGGCCGAACACGCTGGCGTGCTGGTGGTCAACCGCCCGCGAAGCCTGCGTGACTGCAACGAGAAGTACTTCGCCACCCAGTTTCCGCAATGCACGCCGCCAACCGTGGTCAGTCGACGAGCGGACATTCTGCGCGAGTTTGCGGCCGAGCAGCGTGACATCATTCTCAAACCCCTGGATGGCATGGGTGGTTCGATGATCTTTCGTCACCGAGAAGGCGATCCGAACCTCTCGGTGATCCTCGAGACCCTCACGGCCCACGGCAAGCAGCAGATCATGGCGCAGCGCTACCTGCCGGCGATCAAGGACGGCGACAAGCGCATCCTGATGATCGATGGCGAGCCGGTGCCCTATTGCCTTGCGCGTATTCCCGCCGCTGGGGAGACCCGCGGCAACCTGGCCGCCGGCGGGCGTGGCGAAGCCCAGCCGCTGAGTGACCGTGATCGCGAGATCGCCGCTCTCGTCGGCCCGGTGCTGCGTGATAAAGGCCTGCTGTTCGTCGGCCTGGACGTGATCGGCGAACACCTCACCGAAATCAACGTGACCAGCCCGACCTGCATTCGCGAAATCGATGCGGCCTATGACACCCGCATTGGCGAACGTCTCATGGAGGTGATCGCCGTCAAGCTCGAGGCGCGGAGTGCTTCATAGACTTTTCCCTGAGCCCTCGGCAGACTGCGCGGCATCCTGAAGCAAGCAGATTGGCGATGAGCGCAGCCGTGAACATCTCGACCCCTCCATTCGCCGGCGTCCGCTCGGCGGATCGGCTGGGTTTTACCCTGTTCCTCGCGGCTGTGTTGCACATCGTGTTGCTGCTCGGCGTCGGCTTCAGCTTTGGTGACCCGCAGCAGATCAGCAAGACGCTGGAGATCACCCTGGCTACCTTCAAGAGCGAGGAAAAGCCCAAAAAGGCCGACTTCCTCGCGCAGGCCAACCAGCAGGGCAGTGGCACCCTGGAGCACAAAGCGACGCCCAAGACTACTGAGGTGGCGCAGTTCCAGGACAAGCAGATCCGCAAGGTCACGCCGCCCGCAGCGCCGCCCCAGGCGCCGCGCAAGGAGGCTCCCAAGGCAGCCATCGCCACGCGGTCGCCGCAACCGCAGAAGACTCCGGTCAAGCGCGAGCAGACACGTCCCCGGCCTGAGACGAAGCCGGCCCCCAGCTTCGACAGCTCGCAACTCTCCGCGGAGATCGCCAGCCTCGAAGCCGAACTGGACAAGGAGCGCCAGCTCTATGCCAAACGCCCTCGAATCCACCGCCTCAATGCCGCCTCGACCATGCGCGACAAGGGTGCGTGGTACAAGGAAGAGTGGCGCAAGAAAATCGAGCGTATCGGCAACCTGAACTACCCGGAAGAGGCCCGGCGCCAGCGCATCTACGGCAACCTGCGACTGCTGGTGTCGATCAATCGCGACGGCACCCTCTACGAAGTGCAGGTGCTGGAATCGTCCGGATTCCCGGTGCTGGACCAGGGCGCCATGCGTATCGTCCGGCTTGCTGCCCCGTATGCACCGTTCAGCGGTGACCTGGCCGACATCGACCGTCTGGAAATCATCCGGACCTGGCGCTTCGAGCGCGGCGATCGCCTGTCGAGCAACTAAGCTAAAGAGCATTGCTCACCGCGCGTCGGTGAACCTGTCGCCTGAACGGAGCCCACCCTTCCACCTGCTGCTTGAAGCCTGCCGCCTTAAGCCTGAAACTAACGGACATGAAAAGCGCACCGAGCTACCTGAAGCATCACTTCCTGATCGCCATGCCCCACATGGTCGATCCGAATTTTGCCCAGACCGTCACCTACCTGGTGGAGCACAACGATCAGGGCGCCATGGGGTTGGTCATCAACCGGCCCAACGGCCTCAGCCTGAGCGATGTGCTCGAGCAGCTGCGTCCGGAGGACACTCCGCCGGCGCGCTGCCAGGGCCAGCCGATCTTTGCTGGTGGCCCGGTCCAGACCGACCGCGGCTTCGTCCTGCACCCCAGCGGCCACAGCTACCAGGCCACGCTGGAGCTGGGCGAGCTGTCGTTGTCGACCTCCCAGGATGTGCTGTTCGCCATCGCTGATGGCAGCGGACCTGCGAAAAGTCTGGTGGCATTGGGCTATGCCGGGTGGGATGCCGGTCAGCTGGAGGCTGAACTCAGCGACAACGCCTGGCTGACCTGTCCTGCGGACCTCGCGATCCTGTTCGACACGCCGTCCGAGCAGCGCCTGGCTGCAGCCGCAGCCCGCCTGGGCATCAATCTCAGCCTGCTCACCGCCCAGGCCGGGCACGCCTGATGGCCGAAACCAAACCCCTGCGCCTGTTGCTCGGCTTCGATTACGGCACCAAACAGATCGGTGTAGCTGTCGGCCAGGCCGTTACCGGCCAGGCACGTGAGTTGCGCGTGCTCAAGGCCCAGAACGGCGTACCGGACTGGCAGCAGGTCGAAGCCCTGATCCGCGAATGGCAGCCGGACGCCATGGTCGTAGGTCTGCCGCTGAACATGGACGGCACACCCAGCGATATGAGCGTCCGCGCCGAAAAATTCGCCCGACGCCTGAACGGCCGGTTCAACCTGCCGGTGTTCACCCATGACGAACGACTGACCACCTTCGAGGCCAAGGGCCAGCGCCTGGCCCAGGGCCAGCGCGACGGATACCGAGAGCGCCCGGTGGATGCCCTGGCTGCCGCCCTGCTGCTTGAAGGCTGGTTGGCCGAACACACTGGAAACTGATGCGAGGAATGCCGATGACCCTGCCCAACCCCGTCGAACTGCTGCCGAGGATGGCCAGCGATCTCACCGCGCATCTGCACGCGCGCGGCATTACCGAACCCCGGTTCGTCGGCATCCGCACCGGCGGCGTGTGGGTTGCCCAGGCGCTCCTCCAGGCCCTCGGCCAGGAGGTGCCGCTGGGCATCCTCGATGTGTCCTTCTATCGCGATGACTTCACCCAGACCGGACTGCACCCACAGGTTCGTCCGTCCGAGCTGCCGTTCGAGATCGACGGTCAGCACCTGGTGCTGATCGATGACGTGCTGATGAGTGGCCGTACCGTCCGCGCAGCACTCAACGAACTGTTCGACTATGGCCGGCCGGCGAGCGTGACCCTGGTCTGCCTGCTGGACCTCAATGCCCGCGAGCTGCCGATTCGCCCCGACGTCGTCGGCGCAACCCTGTCGCTGGGTGCCACGGAACGGGTAAAATTGCTCGGCCCCGCGCCGCTCACCCTTGAGCGCCAGGACCTTGCCTCGCCCGCCTGACCCTCCCGAATCCTCGAACCTTTAGGGCCTGCCCCATGCCGACAGACGCCAAGCGCCCGCTGCAGCTCAACGATCAGGGCCAGCTGCGCCATTTCCTTTCGCTCGACGGCCTGCCCCGTGCGCTGCTGACCGAAATTCTCGACACCGCTGACTCCTTCCTCGAAGTCGGCGCTCGCGCGGTCAAGAAAGTCCCGTTGCTGCGCGGCAAGACCGTGTGCAACGTGTTCTTCGAAAACTCCACGCGGACCCGGACCACCTTCGAGCTGGCCGCCCAGCGGCTTTCCGCTGACGTAATCACCCTGAACGTCTCCACCTCCTCCACCAGCAAGGGCGAGACGCTGTTCGACACCTTGCGCAACCTGGAGGCCATGGCGGCCGACATGTTCGTGGTGCGCCACGCCGATTCTGGCGCTGCCCACTTCATCGCCGAACACGTCTGCCCGGACGTGGCGGTGATCAACGGCGGCGACGGCCGCCATGCGCACCCGACCCAGGGCATGCTCGACATGCTGACCATCCGCCGTCACAAGGGCAGTTTCGAGAACCTCTCGGTGGCCATCGTCGGTGACGTCCTGCACTCGCGGGTGGCGCGCTCCAACATGCTGGCGCTCAAGACCCTGGGCTGCCCGGACATCCGCGTGATCGGGCCCAAGACCCTGCTGCCGATCGGCGTCGAGCAGTACGGCGTGAAGGTCTACACCGACCTTGCCGAAGGCCTCAAGGATGTCGACGTGGTGATCATGCTGCGCCTGCAGCGCGAACGCATGCAGGGCGGCCTGCTGCCCAGCGAGGGCGAGTTCTACAAGCTTTACGGCCTGAGCACCCAACGCCTGGCACTGGCCAAGCCGGATGCCATCGTCATGCACCCCGGCCCGATCAACCGTGGCGTCGAGATCGAGTCGGCGGTGGCCGACGGCGCCCAGTCGGTGATTCTCAATCAGGTCACCTATGGCATAGCCATTCGCATGGCCGTTCTCTCCATGGCCATGAGTGGCCAGGCCGCGCAGCGTCAACTGAACCAGGAAGCCGAGGAGCTGAACTGATGCGAACCCACATCCTCGGAGCCCGCCTGATTGACCCGGCCAGCGGTCGTGACCAGGTCACCGACATCTTCCTCGAAGCCGGCAAGGTGGTTGCCTTCGACCAGGCGCCTGCCGCCTTCAAGGCCGACAAGCAGCTCGATGCCAAGGGCCTGGTGGCCGCGCCAGGCCTGGTCGACCTCAGCGTCGCGCTGCGCGAGCCGGGCTACAGCCGCAAGGGCAACATCGCCAGCGAGACGCTCGCCGCCGTGACCGGAGGCGTCACCAGCCTCTGTTGCCCGCCGCTGACCAAACCGGTGCTGGACACCCCGGCCGTGGCCGAGCTGATCCTCGACCGCGCCCAGGAAGCCGGGCACGCCAAGGTGTTCCCCATTGGCGCCCTCAGCAAGGGCCTGGCCGGCGAACAGCTGGCCGAACTCGTGGCCCTGCGCGATGCCGGCTGCGTAGCCTTCGGCAATGGCCTTGCCAACTTCGCCAGCAATCGCATCCAGCGCCGTGCCCTGGAATACGCGGCGACCTTCGATCTCACCGTGGTCTTCCATTCCCAGGACGCCTCGCTGGCAGAAGGCGGCCTCGCTCATGAAGGCCCCATTGCCAGCTTCCTCGGCCTGGCGGGGATTCCGGAGAGCGCCGAGACGGTCGCCCTGGCCCGAGATCTGCTACTGGTCGAGCAAAGCGGTGTGCGTGCTCACTTCAGCCAGCTGACTAGCGCCCGTGGCGCGCAGATGATCGCCGACGCCCAGGCACGTGGCCTGCCGGTGACCGCCGATGTGGCGCTGTACCAGCTGATCCTCACCGACGAGGCGCTGACCGAATTCTCCAGCCTCTATCACGTACAACCGCCGCTGCGCACCCGCGCCGACCGTGACGGCCTGCGCGAAGCGGTAAAAAGTGGCGTTGTTTCGGCCATCGCCAGCCATCACCAGCCCCACGAGCCGGATGCCAAGCTGGCGCCGTTCGGTGCGACCGAGCCGGGCATCAGCAGCGTCGAATTACTGCTGCCGCTGGCAATGACCCTGGTGCAGGAAGGCGTGCTCGACCTGCCGACTTTGCTGGCTCGTCTGACCGCTGGCCCGGCCCGTGCCCTGCGCCTGCCTGCCGGCCGCCTGGCGGTTGGTGCGCCCGCCGACCTGGTGCTGTTCGATCCCGAGGCCGCGACCCTGGCTGGGGAAACCTGGTACTCGAAGGGCAACAACTGCCCCTTCATCGGCCACTGCCTGCCGGGCAAGGTGCGTTACACGCTGGTGGATGGCCGGATCATCTTCGAAGCCTGAACTCAGGAATGAAAAAGCCCGCCGACATTGGCGGGCTTTTTCATGGTGGGGCTCATAGCTGCACTTCTCTGCAGAAGCGAGCTTGCTCGCGGAGATTCTGCACTGGGGCGTTCGCGAGCAAGCTCGCTCCTACAAAGTTCTCGGCTGCCTGGCAGGCCGCGCGCCCATCCGCCTCAACGCGGCAGGTTGAGGTTCTTCCAGATCGCCAGGCTCGGCTCGGCCTGGTTCAGGGTGTAGAAGTGCAGCCCTGGTGCGCCACCTTCCAGCAGGCGCTCGCACATCTCGGTGATCACCTGCTCGCCGAATGCCTGGATGCTCTGCACATCATCGCCATAGGCCTCCAGCTGCTTGCGGATCCAGCGCGGGATCTCCGCGCCGCAGGCGTCGGAGAAGCGTGCCAGTTTGCTGTAGTTGGTGATCGGCATGATGCCCGGCACCACTGGGACATCCACACCCAGCTTGCGTACGCGTTCGACGAAGTAGAAGTAGCTGTCGGCGTTGAAGAAGTACTGGGTGATGGCGCTGTCGGCGCCGGCGTTGACCTTGCGCACGAAGTTCGCCAGGTCCACCTCGAAGTTGCGAGCTTGCGGGTGCACTTCGGGGTAGGCCGCCACTTCGATGTGGAAATGGTCGCCGGTTTCCTCGCGAATGAACTCCACCAGGTCGTTGGCATGGCGCATTTCGCCGCTGGCCATGCCCATGCCGGAAGGCAGGTCGCCGCGCAGGGCGACGATGCGCTGGATGCCGGCGTCCTTGTAGTGGGCCAGCAGGGCGCGCAGTTCGGCCTTGCTGTCACCGACGCAGGAGAGGTGCGGCGCCGTCGGTACCTGCACTTCGCCGTCCAGTTGCAGCACGGTCTGCAGGGTGCGGTCGCGGGTGGAGCCGCCGGCCCCGTAGGTGCAGGAGAAGAAGTCCGGCTTGTAGCTGGCCAGGTTGCGGGCGGTGGCCAGGAGTTTTTCGTGCCCGGCTTCGGTCTTGGCGGGGAAGAATTCGAAGCTGTAACGGCGTTCTTGGGACATAGGTCTTTCCAGGCTCGAAAGCGTGGGGTGGATGGCGTTCGTCCATCCACCACGCGGAAATGGGCAGTGGACAAGCCGTGGGCTCATCCACCGTACACATCAGTAACGGTAGGAGTCCGGCTTGAACGGGCCTTCCACGGTCACGCCGATGTAGTCGGCCTGCTGGCGGGTCAGCTGGGTGACCACGCCACCGAAGCCCTTGACCATCTCCAGCGCCACTTCTTCGTCCAGCTTCTTCGGCAGCACTTCAACCGAGAGACGGGCGGCCTTCTCGGCGGCCGGCAGCTCGGCGAACTTGGCTTCGAACAGGTGGATCTGCGCCAGCACCTGGTTGGCGAAGGAGCCGTCCATGATCCGGCTCGGGTGGCCGGTGGCGTTGCCCAGGTTCACCAGGCGGCCTTCGGCCAGCAGGATCAGGTAGTCATCGTTCAGCGGATCGAAGCCATCCTTGCCGGTGCGGTGGATCTTGTGCACCTGCGGCTTCACCTCTTCCCAGGCCCAGGTCTTGCGCATGAAGGCGGTGTCGATCTCGTTGTCGAAGTGGCCGATGTTGCACACAACGGCGCGCTTCTTCAGCGCCTTGAGCATGTTGGCGTCGCAGACGTTGACGTTGCCGGTGGTGGTGACGATCAGGTCGATCTTGCCCAGCAGTACGGCGTCGACGCTGGCTTCAGTGCCGTCGTTGAGGCCGTTCTTGTAGGGGGATACCACTTCGAAGCCGTCCATGCAGGCCTGCATGGCGCAGATCGGGTCGACTTCCGCGACCTTCACGATCATGCCTTCCTGGCGCAGGGACTGGGCCGAGCCCTTGCCCACGTCGCCGTAGCCGATCACCAGCGCCTGCTTGCCGGACAGCAGGTGGTCGGTGCCGCGCTTGATGGCGTCGTTCAGGCTGTGACGGCAGCCGTACTTGTTGTCGTTCTTGCTCTTGGTCACCGAGTCGTTGACGTTGATTGCCGGGACTTTCAGGGTGCCGGCCTTGAGCATGTCGAGCAGACGGTGCACACCGGTGGTGGTTTCTTCGGTGATGCCGTGGATCTTGTCCAGCATTTGCGGGTATTTCTTGTGCAGGATCTCGGTCAGGTCACCACCGTCGTCCAGCACCATGTTGGCGTCCCACGGCTGGCCGTCCTTGAGGATGGTCTGCTCGATGCACCACTCGTACTCGTCTTCGGTTTCGCCCTTCCAGGCGAATACCGGGATGCCGGCGGCGGCGATGGCAGCCGCAGCCTGGTCCTGGGTGGAGAAGATGTTGCAGGAGGACCAGCGCACTTCGGCGCCCAGGGCGATCAAGGTCTCGATGAGCACGCCTGTCTGGATGGTCATGTGGATGCAGCCGAGGATTTTCGCGCCTTTGAGCGGCTGCTGGGCAGCGTACTTGCGGCGCAGCCCCATCAGGGCCGGCATTTCGGACTCGGCGATGATCAGCTCGCGGCGGCCCCAGGCGGCCAGGGAAATGTCGGCGACCTTGTAATCGTTGAAATCTGCAGGCGTCATGACAGCGCTCATGCGTAACTCTCCATTCGTAGTGTGCGAATGGGCGCCGTTGATGCGTTTTTCGGTCAGCGGGAGCCGGCCGGGTCGACGCCCCATCCGAGCCTGACAGGCTGAGCCTGCTGCAGCGCCCCTCGGACGGGTGGCGGGAGCGACCGGAGCGGAGCCGGCCGTTTGAAGCCTGCGGATTATAGCGATGGCAGTGGGTAAGCCCAAGGTCTTCCGTCGCCCTGAGCCGAGGCTGATGGTAGCCTTGCGGAATTTCGCGGTAATGGAACAGCCATGGGCAATCACAAGATTGAGATTCGTCGGCGTAACGTCGAGAAGATTCTCCTGGCGGCTGAGCAGGTTTTTGCCGAAAAAGGTTACGCCGGGACCTCCATGGGCGATATCGCCGAAAAAGCCGAACTGCCACGCTCCAACCTGCATTACTACTTCACCACCAAGGACGAGCTTTACCGCGAGGTGCTGTTCGGGCTGCTGGGGGTCTGGAAACAGGACGCCCTGTGCTTCGAGATGTTCGACGACCCGCGGGTCGTGCTGACCAGCTACATCCGCGCCAAGATGAACCATTCGCGCACGCGGCCCCACGGCTCCAAGGTCTGGGCCAACGAGATCATGCACGGCGCTCCGCGGCTCGGCGAGGCGCTCGACGAGCAGCTCTACGGCTGGGCGAAGATGAAGGAGGCGAAGATCCGCCAATGGGTCGAGGACAAGCGCATCCTATCGGTGGAACCGTCGAGCCTGCTGTACATGATCTGGGCCGCGACCCAGCATTACGCCGACTTCGATCATCAGGTGATGATCCTCAACGACCATCAGCCGCTCTCTGACATGCAGTTCGAGCGAGCAGTGCAGACCGTGACCAGCGTAATCCTGCGCGGCATCGGCCTGGAGCCCTGAGGTTTTCAGGGTTGCGTCCCGGCATGCAGGCTGCCGGGGCGCAATCGGCCAGGGTCAGGACGCTTCGCGATAGGGGTTGCGCGGGTCATGCAGCCAGTCCATGAATGGCTTGCCGTTCTCCTGGGGTACCATCTCGATGCAGTCCTGCACCGGGCAGGTGATCTGGCACAGGTTGCAGCCCACGCACTCTTCGTCGATCACTTGGTATTTATGGGTGCCGTCGGTCTGTTTGAGGCTGGCGATGGCCTGGTGTGAAGTGTCTTCGCAGGCGATGTGGCAACGGCCGCAACCGATGCAGGCGTCCTGATCGATCCTGGCAATGACCTGATAGTTCATGTCCAGGTACTTCCAGTCGGTGGTATTGCTCACCGCACGCCCCGAGAACTCCTGCAGGCTGGCGTAACCCTGGCTGTCCATCCATCGCGACAGGCCGTCCTTCATCGCGTCGACAATCCGGAAGCCATGAAGCATCGCTGCCGTGCACACCTGCACCGCGCCGCAGCCCAGTGCGATGAATTCCGCCGCATCGCGCCAGTTGCCGATTCCGCCGATACCGCAGATGGGCAGGCCGTGGGTCTGCGGATCACGGGCGATCTCGGCCACCATGTTCAGGGCTATGGGCTTCACCGCCGAGCCGCAATAACCGCCGTGGGTGCTCCGGCTGCCGACCATCGGATGCGCGACCATGCGCTCCAGGTCGACGCTGGTGATGGAGTTGATGGTGTTGATCAGCGACACCGCATCAGCACCGCCACGATGGGCCGCGCGAGCCGCCATGCGGATATCGGTAATGTTCGGCGTGAGCTTGACGATCACCGGCAACGAGCAATAGGTCTTGCACCAGCGGGTGACCTGCTCGACGTACTCCGGCACCTGGCCGACGGCCGCGCCCATGCCGCGTTCCGGCATGCCGTGGGGGCAGCCGAAGTTCAGCTCGATGCCGTCTGCGCCAGTGGCTTCCACCAGAGGCAGGATGTTTTTCCACGACTCTTCAACGCAGGGCACCATCAGGGAGACGATCAACGCTCGGTCCGGCCAGTCCTTCTTCACCTGGGTGATTTCTCGCAGGTTGATCTCCAGCGAGCGGTCGGTGATCAGTTCGATGTTGTTGATGCCCATGACTTCACGGTTGGCACCGTAGTGGGCCGAGTAGCGCGACGAGACGTTGACCGCTGCCGGGTCCTCGCCCAGGGTTTTCCAGACCACGCCACCCCAGCCAGCCTCGAAAGCACGGATCACGTTGTAGGCCTTGTCGGTGGGAGGGGCGGAGGCGAGCCAGAACGGGTTGGGGGCTTTGATGCCGGCGAAGACAATCGAGAGATCGGCCATTTATGCAGCCTCCTGGTTGAGCATGAGTCGGGCATGGATGGCCTCGGCGGCCAGCTTGCCGTGCTGGACCGCCTGGACCGTGAGGTCCTGACCGAGGCTGGTGCAGTCGCCGCCGGCATACACGCCGGGAATGCTGGTGCGCAGTTGTTCGTCGACCTGGATGCGCTCGCCCGAACGCTTCAGTTCCCGGGCCAGCGGGTCGCTCAGGGCGGAACTGTCGAAGGCCTGGCCAATGGCCTTGAAGATGGCGTCCGCCGCCAGCTCGAAGGTCTCGCCGGTGGTTTGCAGGCGACCTTCTTCCAGCCGGGTGCGGACGAAGCGCATACCGCGTACCTGACCCTGTTCGTTGAGCAGCACTTCCTCCGGCGCGGCCCAGGTCAGCAGGCGTACCTGGTTGGCCTTGGCGATCTCCTGTTCGTGCTCGGTGGCGCCCATTTCTTCCACGCCACGGCGATACACCAGATTGACGTCGCGGGCGCCGAGACGGGCCATCTGCACCGCCATGTCGATCGCAGTATTGCCGGCGCCAAGGACGATGCAACGGTCGGCCAGGGGTAGCTGGCTCAGGTCATCGGCCTGGCGCAGTTCGCGAATGTAGTCGGTGGCGGCGAGCAGGCCGGGGGCATCTTCGTGGGCCAGGCCCAACTGTTTGCTGGCAGCGAGGCCCAGGCCGAGGAACACCGAATCGAACTGCTGATGCAGTTCGGTGAGGCTCAGGTTGTCGCCGAGCTTCTGGCCGTGGCGAATTTCGATACCGCCGATCTCCAGCAGGAACTCCAGCTCGCGCTGGGCGAAGTCGTTCACCAGCTTGTATTTGGCGATCCCGTATTCGTTGAGGCCGCCGGCTTTCTCCCGGGCTTCGAAAATCACCACCTCGTGGCCGTGCAGGGCACAGCGGTGGGCGCAGGACAAGCCCGCCGGACCGGCACCGACCACGGCGATGCGCTTGCCGGTGGAGGCGGCACGCTTGAACGGGTGCTCGGTGAAGTTCGCGTTGTCCAAGGCATAGCGCTGCAGCAGGCCGATCAGTACCGGCGCGCACTCCTGGGCGTTGTTACGCACGCAGGCCTGCTGGCAAAGGATCTCCGTGGGGCAGACCCGGGCGCAGCTGCCACCGAGGATGTTGGCCGAGAGGATTTTCTGCGCCGCGCCCTGGACGTTTTCCTGATGGATATTGCGGATGAAGGAGGGAATATCGATCTCGCTGGGGCAGGCGTTGACGCAGGGCGCGTCATAGCAATACAGGCAGCGCGAGGCTTCCAGCTGCGCCTGACGGTCGTTGAGGGGTGGCGCCAGATCGCGGAAATGATCTGCGAGGGTGGCTCCGTCCTCGTGCGGGCGGGGCAAGTGGTCCAGGGGCTTGATCACGGTTATGGCCTCACAGTTATTGTGGTTTTGCAGCGCCGGTTCGGGAACCTGAGCCGGTGCTGAGGCAGTGAACAGTTCATTGGTAACCACCCAGCCTCTGGGGGCGGGTGTGGCAATGGAGGCGCGGTTTAGCGCTCGACCGCCACCGGCCGTTGCAACTCGGCGCGTTTGTTCAGCAGGTCGAACACCGCTGGGTAGGCCGGTCGCTCGACATAGCGCCCGGCGCCGCGTTCGGCCCGCAGGTCGCCATCGGCCCAGACCAGCTTGCCCTGGCTGATGGTGTGGCTCGGCACGCCGCGCACGGTCTTGCCTTCGAAGATGTTGAAGTCCACCTGCTGGTGGTGGGTCTTGGCCGAAATGGTGCGGGTGCCTTGCGGGTCCCAGAGTACCAGGTCGGCATCGGCGCCAATGCGGATCGCGCCCTTGCGTGGATAGAGGTTGAAGATCTTTGCGGCGTTGGTGGAGGTCAGGGCGACGAAGTCGTGCATCGACAGGCGCCCCGTGTTGACCCCTTCATCCCAGAGTACGGCCATGCGGTCTTCGATGCCGGCGGTGCCGTTGGGGATCTTGCTGAAGTCGTCGCGGCCGGCAGCTTTCTGCTCGGCGCAGAAGCAGCAGTGGTCAGTGGCGGTGGTGTGCAGGTTGCCCGATTGCAGGCCGTGCCACAGCGCATCCTGGTGGCCGCGCGGGCGGAAGGGCGGGCTCATCACGTAACCGGCGGCGGTCTGCCAGTCGGGGTTGCGGTAGACGCTGTCGTCCAGCAGCAGGTGGCCGGCCAGCACTTCGCCGTAGACCGGCTGGCCCTTGCCACGGGCGTAGGTGATTTCGTCCAGGGCCTCCTTGGTCGAGACGTGCACCAGATACAGCGGCGTGCCGAGGGTTTCGGCAATGCGGATGGCGCGGCTGGCGGCTTCGCCTTCGACCTGCGACGGGCGCGACAGCGGGTGGGCTTCCGGCCCGGTGATGCCCTGGGCCAGCAGCTTGCGTTGCAGGTGATAGACCAGCTCGCCGTTTTCCGCATGCACCGTTGGCACCGCGCCCAGTTCCAGGCAGCGTTCGAAGCTGGCCACCAGGGTATCGTCGGCGGCCATGATCGCGTTCTTGTAGGCCATGAAGTGCTTGAAGCTGTTGACCCCGTGATGGCGAACCAACTCGGCCATCTCCTCGCGGACCTGTTCGCTCCACCAGGTAATCGCGACATGAAAGCCGTAGTCGGATGCGGACTTCTCCGCCCAGCCACGCCACTGATGGAAGGCCTCCAGCAGCGACTGCTGCGGATTGGGAATCACGAAGTCGATGATCGAGGTGGTGCCGCCGGCCAGGCCCGCTGCCGTACCGCTGAAGAAGTCTTCGCTGGCGACGGTGCCCATGAAGGGCAGTTGCATGTGGGTGTGCGGATCGATGCCGCCAGGCATCAGGTACTGGCCGCTGCCGTTCAGTACTTCACAGTCTGCGGGAATATCCAGGTTGCTGCCGATGGCCTGGATCAGGCCGTCGGTGCAGAGAACGTCAGCGCGATAGCTATCTTCATGAGTGACAACGGTGGCGCCACGGATCAACAGAGACATGCCGATTTCCTCGCAGGCGGACCGGTCGTGCCGGTTCTTGGTGTTGTTCTGGGTCTGGCATGGGGATTTCGTGATCCTGTCAGACCTGACAGGAATTGAATCTAGTTGCCGATAATGAATTGATCAAGGTTATTTGTTGATCAAATTTATCTTATATAACTACTTGATTAACAAGATAAAAAAATAATTAATCACCAAAATGGTGAGGATGCTCACCGTTTTGACGCACTTGACAAGAACAGAAAATGGTCAAGATTTTCCATGGAAAATCAGCCGCTTGAACCCGGCATGGGAAGGGGCGGGGAAGCCGCAAGAAGGCCCGTCTGCACCAGATTGACCCTGACTGGGCGGACAGGCTGGGCGTCCGCCTGGCACTGATGGCGATGGAGGACATCTCCGTCGGGGTCATCGTTTGGGCAAATTTGTTTCAGATCAGCCAGTTATCTCCAGGTAGCGGGGCTTTCCAGGGTGATTGCGAGCTTTTCGGCATGTTTATTGACTGCCCTCGCAACCGAACTGGCCGGCCTGGAGGTGCTTTACTGGCGATGCACGTACTCCGGCCATCGCATTAGCCCGATGAGCTAACAATCAGAAAAATACTGGAGAGGCCTATGCAACAGATCAGATCGGAAGTGATCGAGCGGGGCGGCCTGTACGAGCTCGCCGCAGGTGAAGATGTCCTCGACAGCCCCCGATACAACCACGACATAGCGCCGACCAAGGTGCAGGAGCGCACCTGGAACAAGTGGCACATCACTGCGCTCTGGGTCGGCATGGCCATCTGCGTGCCCACCTACACCCTTGGCGGGGTGCTCACCGCTTACTTCGGACTCACGGTAGGCGAGGCACTACTGGCGATCCTGCTGGCCAATATCGTGGTACTCATCCCGCTGACGCTTAACGCCTTTGCCGGCACCAAGTACGGCATTCCCTTCCCGGTACTGTTGCGCTCGTCCTTCGGCATGGTTGGCTCCAACGTCCCCTGCCTGATTCGCGCCGTGGTCGCCTGCGGCTGGTTCGGCATCCAGACGATGTTCGGCGGCCTGGCCATCCACCTGCTCCTCGGTTCGCTGTTCGACGGCTGGAAGGCCCTGGGGGGGACCGGCGAGGTGATCGGCTTCATGATCTTCTGGGCCCTCAACCTGTGGGTGGTGCTGCGCGGTGCGGAATCGATCAAATGGCTGGAGACCCTCTCCGCCCCCCTGCTGGTGCTGGTCGGTGCCGGGCTGCTGGTATGGGCGCTGCCCCATGTGTCGCTGACAGAGCTGATGGCGCAGCCGCCGAAGCGCCCTGAAGGGGCTAGTGTCACCGGCTACTTCTTCGCCGGGCTGACGGCGATGGTCGGCTTCTGGGCCACCCTGTCGCTGAACATCCCGGATTTCAGCCGCTACGCGAAAAGCCAGAAGGACCAGATAGTCGGGCAGATCATCGGCCTGCCGCTGACGATGTTCCTGTTCGCCGCCCTCGGTGTGGTGATGACTGCCGCCTCGGCCTCGCTGGTGGGCGAAACCGTGGCCGACCCGGTGAACCTGATCGGCCATATCCAGAGCCCCATCTGGGTCGCCCTGGCGATGGCGCTGATCATCATCGCGACGCTCTCCACCAACACGGCGGCGAACATCGTCTCGCCGACCAACGATTTCCAGAACCTCGCGCCCAAGCGGATCGGGCGCACCAAGGCGGTGATGCTCACCGGGCTGGTGGGATTGGCGCTGATGGCTCATGAGCTGCTGAAGAAGCTTGGCCTGCTGGTTTCCGATGTCAGCCTGGAGACGGTGTATTCCAACTGGCTGCTGGGCTATTCCAGCTTGCTGGGGCCCATCGCCGGGATCATGGTCGTGGACTATTTCTTGATCAGGAAACAGCAACTCGATCTGCCTGGCCTATACCGTGACGGCGTCTACCCGGCCTGGAACCTGGCCGGCTTCATCGCCTTCGGCATGCCTGTGGCGCTGACCCTGATGTCGCTCGGCAGCGATATGTTCAGCTGGTTCTATGACTACGGCTGGTTTACCGGCTCGCTGCTGGGTGGGCTGCTCTACTACGGGGTCTGCAGCCTGCGCAGGAGCCTTGCGGTGCGAGTCGCCAAAGCATCGGTATGAAAATACGCTCGCCCCGGTGCGCCGGGCGGGCCGATACGACCTGTCCTGCTTGAGGAAATCGTCATGACTGTCCTGCAAAGCGTCCTGCAGTCCGCCCATTTACATATCGACAGCCAGAGGCTCTGGCAGTCGCTGATGGAGCTTGCCAGGCTCGGAGCCACGGCCAAGGGCGGTGTCTGTCGCCTGGCCCTGACCGATCTGGATCGTCAGGCCCGCGACCTGTTCGTGCAGTGGTGCGAAGCGGCAGGCTGCACGGTGAGCATCGATGCGGTTGGCAACATCTTCGCTCGCCGCGCCGGGCGCAACGCGCAGCTGCCACCGGTGATGACTGGCAGCCACATCGATACCCAGCCCACGGGCGGCAAGTTCGACGGCTGTTTCGGCGTGCTGGCCGGTTTGGAGGTGATTCGCACCCTCAACGACCTCGGAGTGGAAACCGAGGCGCCGTTGGAGGTCGTGGTCTGGACCAATGAAGAGGGCTCGCGCTTCGCCCCCTGCATGATGGGGTCGGGTGTGTTCGCGGAAAAATTCACCCTTGAGGAAGCCCTGGCCAAGACCGATGCCAATGGCGTGACGGTTGGCGAGGCACTCAACGCTATCGGCTACGCGGGCAGTCGCCACGTCAGCGGACATCCGGTTGGCGCCTACTTCGAAGCCCATATCGAACAGGGGCCGATTCTCGAAGACCAACACAAGACCATTGGAGTGGTGCTCGGTGCGCTGGGGCAGAAATGGTTCGACCTCAAGCTGCGGGGTGTCGAAGCCCACGCTGGGCCGACGCCGATGCACCTGCGCAAAGATGCCCTGGTGGGCGCAGCGACGGTAGTCGCTGCGGTCAATCGCGCCGCTCTGGGCCATCAGCCCCATGCCTGCGGCACTGTCGGCTGCCTGCAAGCCTATCCGGGCTCGCGCAACGTGATTCCGGGGGAGGTGCGCATGACCCTGGACTTCCGTCACTTGGAGCCCGAACGCCTGGATTCGATGATCGCCGAGGTGCGTCAGGTTATCGACAACACCTGCAATGAACACGGCCTGAGCTACGAGCTGACCCCGACGGCCGACTTCCCGCCGCTGTACTTCGACAAAGGTTGCGTGGCTGCCGTGCGCGAAGCCGCTGAGGGGCTCGGCCTGACGCACATGGACATCGTCAGCGGCGCCGGGCATGACGCCATCTTCCTCGCCGAACTCGGCCCGGCCGGGATGATCTTCGTGCCGTGCGAGGGCGGCATCAGCCACAACGAGATCGAGAATGCCACTCCTGACGACCTGGGGGCCGGTTGTGCGGTGCTGTTACGGGCGATGCTCAGCGCCTCGGTGGCGGTCGCCAAGGGTCGGTTGGCCGCCTGATTGGCCGATCTGCCAGAAGATAGCGTCGCGCGGTCAAGGATCGTTCCCAGGGGGTGGGAGAAGCTGGCGGGCCTCTTCTCCTCCTCCTGGAACCTCCATGACCCTTGCCAACTGGTGCGTATTCATCGCCCTGTTTCTGCCTTACCTGTCCACGGCTACGGCCAAGTTCTCCGGGGGTGATTTCGACCCCCGGCAGAACCATGACCCGCGCACTTTCCTCGAGGAGCTTCCGGGCTGGCGCAAGCGCGCCGATTACGCCCAGCTCAACGCCTTCGAAGTGACCTCTACCTTTGCCGCGGCGGTGATCATCGCGCTGTTCGTGGTAGCGGCCTGAGCCTGCGACCATCTGTCGCGAGGGTTGGCATCTTTGCGCGAGGTGCGGATACTGGCGGCCCGCCGTCAGCCCGACCCGTGATTTACGCCGATGAACGTCAAGACGCTCCTGATCGTTGCCGCCACCTGCCTGAGCCTTGCTGCGTGTGGTGGCGTGGACCCCAATTCGCCACTGGGCAAACGCCAGGCCATCTTCAAGGACATGCTGCGCACCAGCGAAGACCTCGGTGGCATGCTGCGTGGGCGCATCACCTTCGACGAGCAGCGCTTCGCCACCGGGGCGACCAAGCTCGACCAGCTTTCACGCCAACCCTGGCAGCACTTCCCGCAGGTCCAGGAAGGCGACTCCGACAGCGCCGCCCGCGACGAGGTCTGGCAGCGCCAGGAGCGCTTCCAGGAACTGGTGCGTGAGCTCGAGGCCAGCACTGGCCAGCTGGCCAGTGCGGTACAGACCCGTCCGTTCACCCAGGCCGGCGTTGCGCCGCTGGTGCAGAAGGTCGAGGACAACTGCGAAGCCTGTCACCAGGAATTCCGCGCTTACTGAAGCGCGGCGAAGCCTGCCACTCCAGTCGCCTCGAGTTGAAGTCGCAGGCTCCGGACTTCCGGATGCCTGAAGAACGAGACCAGCTGCCTGGCGCGGGTCGGCCCGATGCCGGCCATCTCGCGCCACTGGCGTTCGTCACGCTGGCTCAGCAGATCCCAGTGTTCGCCCAGTCGGGCCTTGCCCGTGGGTGGCAGGCCCAGCGCCTTCAGCCAGACTGCAAACGACTGTTGACGGGCATCGCGGAAGCGCTGTGCCGTCGCCATTGCGCTGCGCTCGGCAAAGCCGGGAATTCCTGCCAGAGCGGATTCATCGAGGGCCAGCCAATCGAGCAGCCGCTCCAGTTTTCCGGCCGCCCGGAGCTTCGCCCAGGTGCCTGGCCCTACTCCGCGCAGATCCAGTCCCTGCTTGCTGCTCAGCCATTGCAAGCGTGCGAGGAATTGCTCCTCGCAACCGGGAGTGGGGCGCCAGCAGCTCAGCGTGTGGTAATCCTGCGGGTCCGGAACGTCCAGCGGTTCGCGCAGCGAAGCCCGCGTCACCACTGACTCCAGGCGCGGGATGGTCAGCCCGGCCAGGGCGATGGCGACCCGGTCGCCAGGGCGGATGTCCAGGCGCTGCCACCGCTGCAGCGAGCCCAGCCCGACCCGCTCGATGCGTCGGTCATCCAGTTCGACCGGGGCAAGGCGCAGCAGCGGGGTGATGCGGCCGGTGCGCCCGACCTTGAATTCCACCGCGCGGACTTCCGCCAGCGCCTTGGCGAAGGGGTATTTCCAGGCCATCGCCCAGTTCGGTGGTTCAGCTCGCCATCGGCTCGGATCGGGGCGTGACCCTTGGCGAATCACGACACCATCGCTGGCGAATGGCAGGGCAGTGCGATACCAATGCTCACGCCATTCGGCGACGTCGTCCGCGCGGGTGACCGGTTGGCTGAATGCGACGCTGTCGCTGAAGCCCAGGGCTTTCAGGCCCTTGAGGCGGTCGCTCATGTTGAGCGGGCCGGTTGGCCAGTCCCAGACGAAGAGGCCAATTCCGGCCGCATCCATCTCACTCAGGCTATGCCGCGCCATGAGTCCGGCGACCCGGCCGCGCGCATCCTGGCTGCCGGCACTGGCCTGTATGTGTCCCGGTAGCCGCCAATAAAGCTCGCCTTGCAGGATCAGTTCGCCGCTGCTGGGGAGCTGTTGCGCGATAGCCGGGATGCGCCGTGCCTGGGCCGTCCAGTCCTGCCCTCGGCTGCCGTCGCCCCGGCTGATGGCCTGGGTCAGCCGGCCTTGTCGATAGACCAGGGTCACGGCGACGCCATCCACTTTGGGCTGCACCCAGAGGTCCTTGCGTTCGCCCATCCAGCGCCGCAGGTCGGCGAGGTCCTTCAGCTTGTCGAGGCCAGTCTGGGGTATCGGGTGGGGTATCTGGCCCTTGTTCGTGGCCAGTGGGTCATTGGCTGCCAGGGTGCTGGTAGAGAAGCAGCTGCGCAGTTGCTCCAGGCGGACGCGGGCCTGGTCGTACAGCTCGTCGTCGATCAGTGAACGGCCCTGGCGGTGATACGCATCGTCCCACTCGGTGAGCTGGCGGCTCAGGGCGGCCAGTTCGGAATCGGCGCGAGCGATTGTCCAGTCGGGGCATTCTCCGGCCAGCGCAGTCAGGCAAGGGAGAAGGAAAAGAAGCGCAATACGCTGCGTCATGGCGAGCCTCCGTGCTCGTGTGGTCGGCGGCCAGTCTAGGGCGGGCCGGTGTGGGCGGAGGCTGGAGGGGCTGTCGGGAGCGGCTGGGTTTGGTTGCGGAAATGGCTTGGGACCGAGGTGCCAACGAAAAAGCCCCGCACGAGGCGGGGCTTTCGTCGACCGGTTGGGCTTACAGACCTGCGGCGACGCGCAGGGCTTCGGCCTTGTCGGTGCGTTCCCAGGTGAACGTGGTGAAGGTGTCGTCACCATAGGTCGCTTCGTGGGGAGTACGGCCGAAGTGTCCGTAGGCGGCGGTAGCCTGGTACATCGGGTGCAGCAGGTCGAGCATCTTGGTGATGGCGTACGGACGCAGGTCGAAGTGCTCGCGAACCAGTTGGACGATGCGCTCGTCGCTGATCTTGCCGGTGCCGAAGGTGTTGATCGAGATCGAGGTCGGCTGGGCCACACCGATGGCGTAGGACACCTGGATTTCGCAACGGTCGGCCAGACCCGCGGCGACGATGTTCTTCGCCACGTAACGGCCGGCGTAGGCAGCGGAACGGTCAACCTTGGACGGATCCTTGCCGGAGAACGCGCCGCCACCGTGACGGGCCATGCCGCCGTAGGAGTCGACGATGATCTTGCGGCCGGTCAGGCCACAGTCGCCCACCGGGCCGCCGATGATGAACTGGCCGGTCGGGTTGATGTGGAACTGGGTGTCCTTGTGCAGCAGTTCGGCCGGCAGGGTGTGCTTGACGATGAGTTCCATCACCGCTTCCTGCAGGTCGTTGTGGCTGACGTCCGGGCTGTGCTGGGTCGACAGCACCACGGCGTCGATACCGACGACCTTGCCGTTCTCGTAGCGGCAGGTGACCTGGCTCTTGGCGTCCGGGCGCAGCCACGGCAGCAGACCCGATTTGCGCGCTTCGGCCTGGCGCTCGACCAGACGGTGGGAGAAGCAGATCGGCGCCGGCATCAGCACGTCGGTTTCGTTGCTGGCGTAGCCGAACATCAGGCCCTGGTCGCCAGCGCCCTGGTCTTCCGGCTTGGCGCGGTCAACGCCCTGGTTGATGTCCGGGGACTGCTTGCCAATGATGTTGATGATGCCGCAGGTGGCACCGTCGTAGCCGACGTCGGAGCTGTTGTAGCCGATGTCGATGATGACCTTGCGCACCAGCTCTTCCAGATCGATCCAGGCACTGGTGGTGATTTCGCCGGCAACAATGGCCACACCGGTTTTCACCAGGGTTTCACAGGCGACGCGGGCGTGTTTGTCTTCAGCGATGATGGCGTCGAGGACGGCATCGGAAATCTGGTCGGCGATCTTGTCCGGATGGCCTTCGGACACGGATTCGGAGGTAAACAGGGAGTATTCGCTCATCTATCGGTTTTCCTATTTAGTTACCGGTGGGTGAGTTCGCTTCGTGAATCTGGTTTGGCGAATTGCCTCACCTGAATCTGAAAGCCATTTCGTAAGCCAATGTAGAGGCTCTCGCCGGGCGTGAGCCCCGCGGCATTGGCCCAACGGGCCAGATCGTCCTGTTCGAAGCCCAACCAGAGATCGCCGCAGGCCTCCCTGGCCCAACTCTGATTGTGGCTGCACAACTCGGTCACCAGCAGGCTGCCTCCCGGCTTTACCCGCTGTGCCAACAGCTTCATTGCGTCGGCTGGCGTGGCGAAATGATGCAAGACCATGTTCAGCACTACGCAGTCGGCTGCTATGTGTTCGTCATTCAGGGCGTCGGCGAGCTTGAGTTCGACGTTGCCCAGTCCTGCTGCGTTACAGCGCATCCGCGCCAGCTCCAGCATCGCCGGGCTGTTGTCCAGCGCGGTCACCTGGCTGAAGCGTCGGGCCAGGTCCGGCAGGAACCCGCCGTCGCCAGGGCCGACTTCCAATGCGGTGGCATCGCGCGCAAAGGCCAGGGCATCCAGCACGGCCAATACGCTGTCACGGTATTGCGGCAATCCTGCGATCAGGTCTTGCTGCGCCTGGAATTTCTCCGCCGCGCGGGTGAAGAAGTCGCGGCTGACGGCTTCTCGTTGCGCATGCACTTCCTTGATGCGCGCGCCGACCTCGGCTGGGAGGTCCAGTTCGTCGACCTCTGCCAGCAGGGCCGCGTGCAGCGTGCCGCCGAAGCGTTCGTTCTGCGGCAGGGCGCGGCGATAGAAAATCGCGTTGCCTTCGCGTCGTGTGGCTACCAGGCCAGCCTGGGCCAGCACCTTGAGATGGTGGCTCATGCCTGATTGACCGGTGGCGAAGATCTGCGCCAGTTCCAGTACGCCAAACGAGTCGTTGGCCAGGACGCGCAGCACAGTCAGGCGCAGCGGGTCACCGCCGGCTTTGCACAGGGCGGCCAGCTCATCGCTGTCGTCGTGGCGGATCTGGGGTACGCGCAGGCTCATAAGGCGCGCAGTCTAGCCCCCGAGTCCAGGTGTCGCAATGCCAATATCAAAAAGTTTTGATATTGGCTGATCAAAGGTCAGGCCGCGCCGCGCGCGAGCTTCGCGGAAGGCGGTTGGCGCCGGGCTCAGGGTTTGCCCTGGCCGCCATGAAACTGGGAGGAGTCACCGGGCAGGCGTTTTTCGCGTCCCTGGGCGTTGCCCTGGCGCTAATGCTGGCTGTGGTCTGGTTGCGGTGATGTGCCATACGCTGGCTGGTTTGTGGCACGGCGAGCTGTTCCACGCCCCCTGTCTGACGGCCATCGAGGGGCTTGTAATGCGCTGAATGCGCAAACAACGACCATCTGTCATTGCCCGCGACCTGCCGGCTGGGCGAAAATGGCCGCCTTTTTTCGATTAGCCGTCTATTCAGACCTGCAGGAGATAAGCGATGCCCAGCCGTCGTGAGCGTGCCAATGCCATTCGTGCCCTGAGCATGGATGCGGTGCAGAAAGCCAACAGCGGCCACCCCGGCGCACCCATGGGCATGGCCGATATCGCCGAAGTGCTCTGGCGGGATTACCTGCAGCACAACCCGAACAATCCGCTGTGGCCCAACCGCGACCGCTTCGTGATGTCCAACGGCCATGGCTCGATGCTGGTCTACTCGCTGCTGCATCTCAGCGGCTACGACCTCGGCATCGAAGACCTGAAGAACTTCCGCCAGCTGCACAGCCGCACTCCGGGCCACCCGGAATATGGCTACACCCCAGGCGTCGAGACCACTACTGGCCCGCTGGGCCAGGGCATCGCCAACGCCGTCGGCTTCGCCCTGGCGGAAAAAGTGCTGGCTGCGCAGTTCAACCGTGAAGGCCATGCCATCGTCGACCACAACACCTACGTGTTCCTCGGCGACGGCTGCATGATGGAAGGCATCTCCCACGAAGTCTGCGCCCTGGCCGGCACCCTGGGCCTGGGCAAGCTGATTGCCTTCTACGACGACAACGGCATCTCCATCGACGGCGAAGTCCATGGCTGGTTCACCGACGACACCCCGAAGCGCTTCGAAGCCTACGGCTGGCAGGTGATCCGCAATGTCGACGGTCATGACGCCGACGAGATCACGACCGCCATCGAGACCGCGCGCAAGAGCAGCGACCGTCCGACACTGATCTGCTGCAAGACCGTGATCGGCTTCGGTTCGCCCAACAAGCAGGGCAAGGAAGAGTGCCACGGCGCTCCGCTGGGTGCCGACGAGATCGCCCTGACCCGCGCAGCCCTGGGCTGGAATCACGCGCCCTTCGAAGTTCCGGCTGACATCTATGCGGAGTGGGACGCCAAGGTTGCCGGCGCTGCCCGCGAAGCTGCCTGGAACGAGCGCTTTGCCGCCTATGCCGCTGCACACCCAGAGCTGGCCGCCGAGTTCCAGCGCCGTATCAAGGGTGAGCTGCCGGCTGACTTCTCCGCCAAGGCCGACGCCTACATTGCCGAAGTCGCTTCCAAGGGCGAGACCATTGCCAGCCGCAAGGCCAGCCAGAATGCACTGAACGCGTTCGGCCCGCTGCTGCCGGAATTTCTCGGCGGCTCCGCCGACCTGGCCGGCTCCAACCTGACCCTGTGGAAAGGTTGCAAGGGCGTCTCCGCTGAGGACGCTACCGGCAATTACATGTACTACGGCGTGCGTGAGTTTGGCATGAGCGCCATCATGAACGGCATCGCCCTGCATGGCGGCTTCATCCCCTATGGCGCCACCTTCCTGGTGTTCATGGAATACGCCTGCAACGCCGTGCGCATGGCTGCCCTGATGAACAAGCGTGTGCTGTTCGTCTACACCCACGACTCCATCGGCCTCGGCGAAGACGGCCCGACCCACCAGCCGGTCGAGCAGCTCGCCAGCCTGCGCTGCACGCCGAACCTGAACACCTGGCGTCCGGCCGACGCGGTGGAATCTGCCGTGGCCTGGAAGTCCGCCATCGAGCGCAATGACGGCCCGTCGGCGCTGATCTTCTCGCGCCAGAACCTGCCGCACCAGCCACGTGATGCCACCCAGGTGGCGAACATCGCCCGCGGCGGATACGTGCTGAAGGACAGTGATGGCGAGCCGGAAGTGATCCTCATCGCCACCGGTTCCGAAGTCGGCCTGGCTGTTCAGGCCTGGGACGCACTCACTGCCCAGGGCCGCAAGGCTCGCGTGGTGTCCATGCCGTCCACCAACCTGTTCGACCAGCAGGACGCCGCCTACAAACAGGCCGTGCTGCCAGTGCAGGTTGGCGCGCGCATCGCCATCGAGGCTGCGCACACCGACTTCTGGTACAAGTACGTCGGCCTGGAAGGCCGCGTCATCGGCATGTCCAGCTTCGGCGAGTCGGCTCCCGCGCCGGCGCTCTTCGAGCACTTCGGTTTCACCGTGGACAATATCGTCGCTACCGCCGAAGAACTGCTGGACGTCTGACCCACCCGTAGGAGCGAGCTCTGCTCGCGAAGCTTTTTTGCGTCGCGCAGAGTTCGCGAGCGGAGCTCGCTCCTACAGGGATTCCTTCCCCCAGCCCAGCGAGCGCCCATGCCTAGCAATCGCCTCTTCAAAGTCGCCCTCAACGGATACGGCCGCATCGGTCGCTGCGTGCTGCGCGCGCTGTACGAGCGCAGTGGTGGGGCTAACTTCGAGATTGTCGCGTTGAACGATCTGGCCGATCAGGCCAGCGTCGAATACCTGACCCGCTTCGACTCCACCCACGGCCGGTTCCCCGGCGAAGTGCGGGTGGACGGCGACTGCCTGCACATCAACGGCGATTGCGTGAAAGTGCTGCGAAACGCCGACCCCGAGGGTATCGACTGGGCGAGTCTGGGCGTGGACCTGGTGCTGGAATGCTCCGGTCAGTACACCCATCGCGAGCAAGCCGAACGCTTCCTCGCGGCCGGCGCGCCTCGGGTGCTGTTCTCCCAGCCGATGGCCAGCGAGGCCGATGTCGACGCCACGATCGTCTTCGGCGTGAACCAGGCGAGCCTTACCGGCGGCGAAAGACTGGTGTCCAACGCCTCCTGTACGACCAACTGCGGGGTGCCGCTTTTGAAACTTCTCGACGAGGCTGTGGGTCTGGAATACATCTCCATTACCACCATCCACTCGGCGATGAACGACCAACCTGTAATCGATGCCTATCACCATGAAGACTTGCGCCGCACGCGTTCGGCTTTCCAGTCGGTGATTCCGGTCTCCACCGGCCTCGCCCGGGGCATCGAGCGCCTGCTGCCGGAACTGACCGGGCGCATCCAGGCCAAGGCCATCCGCGTACCGACGGTCAATGTGTCCTGCCTCGACATCACCCTGCAGACCGCCCGTGACACCTCGGCCGCCGAGATCAACCGGGTGTTGCGCGAGGCCGCCGAAAGCGGTCCGTTGAAGGGGCTGCTGGCTTACACCGAGCTGCCCCACGCCAGCTGCGATTTCAACCACGATCCCCATTCCGCCATCGTCGACGGCAGCCAGACCCGCGTGTCCGGCCCGCGCCTGGTCAACCTGCTGGCCTGGTTCGACAACGAATGGGGCTTCGCCAACCGTATGCTCGACACTGCAGATCACTACCTGCAGGTTTCCGCTGTTTCTCGTTAACAACCAGCCCCGTGAAGGACTGACCCCCATGACCGTGTTGAAAATGACCGACCTCGACCTCCAGGGTAAGCGCGTGCTGATCCGTGAGGATCTCAACGTGCCGGTGAAGGACGGCGTCGTGAAGAGCGATGCGCGCATCCTTGCTTCCCTGCCGACCATCAAACTGGCACTGGAGAAGGGCGCGGCGGTAATGGTCTGCTCGCACCTGGGTCGTCCGACCGAAGGCGAGTTCTCCGAAGAGAACAGCCTCAAGCCGGTCGCCGACTACCTGGCCAAGGCCCTGGGCCGCGACGTGCCGCTGGTCGCCGATTATCTGGATGGCGTCGACATACAGCCCGGCCAGGTCGTGCTGTTCGAGAACGTGCGTTTCAACAAGGGCGAGAAGAAGAACGCCGACGAGCTGGCGCAGAAGTACGCCGCCCTCTGTGACGTCTTCGTGATGGACGCCTTCGGCACCGCCCACCGCGCCGAGGGCTCGACCCATGGCGTGGCCAAGTTTGCCAAGGTTGCCGCTGCCGGCCCGCTGCTGGCCGCCGAGCTCGACGCCCTGGGCAAGGCCCTGGGCAGCCCGGCCCGCCCGATGGCCGCGATCGTCGCCGGCTCCAAGGTTTCCACCAAGCTCGATGTGCTGAACTCGCTGAGCCAGATCTGCGACCAGTTGATCGTCGGTGGCGGCATCGCCAACACCTTCCTTGCCGCCGCGGGCTACAAGGTCGGCAAGTCCCTCTATGAGGCCGATCTGGTCGACACTGCCAAGGCCATCGCCGCCAAGGTCAGCGTGCCGCTGCCGGTCGACGTGGTGGTTGCCAAGGAGTTTGCCGAGACCGCCGAGGCGACCGTCAAGGCCGTCGCGGATGTTGCCGACGACGACATGATCCTTGACATCGGCCCGCAGACCGCTGCTCAGTTCGCCGAGCTCCTGAAGTCGTCCAGGACTATTCTGTGGAACGGCCCGGTTGGCGTCTTCGAGTTCGACCAGTTCGGCAACGGCACCAAGGCCCTGGCCCTGGCCATCGCCGACAGCCCGGCCTTCTCCATCGCTGGTGGTGGCGACACCCTGGCCGCTATCGACAAGTACGGTGTGGCCGAGCAGATCTCCTACATTTCCACTGGCGGCGGCGCTTTCCTCGAGTTCGTCGAGGGCAAGGTGTTGCCGGCTGTGGAAGTGCTGGAGCAGCGTGCCAAGGCTTGAATCAACGGGGGCGCAGCGCCGCCCCTGGCTCAGGGAAGGAGAATCGGATGAGAGCTGTGTTCGCTCTGGCGGCACTGGCCCTGATAGGCGGTTGTGGCAGCCAGCCGCCGTCGGATGACAATTGGACCCACTGGGTCTGCGACAGCCAGGTCGAGCTACTCTGGCGTTTCGCCGACAGCGACAAGGAGCGCGTCGACCTGCGTCTGGGGGGCAGCGATGTCGTCCATCGCCTGAAGCTGGAGCGCTCCGGCTCCGGCAGCTTGTTCACTGACGGTAACCTGGCCCTTCACACCAAGGGTGATGAGGGGCTGGTCTACTGGGCCGCTACGGATGATCTGATCGGGCGAGGCTGCAAAGCCCCCTGACGTTGTTTCTGCCGGGGCAGGATGCACGACCGCTCCTCCCGGAAACTTGAACCCGGCCTGCCCGTGCGGCAGGCTTTGCACTTTGACAGCCCACCCACTCGGGAGACTGAAACACCATGGCACTCATCAGCATGCGCCAGTTGCTGGACCACGCCGCCGAATTCGGCTACGGCGTACCGGCTTTCAACGTCAACAACCTGGAACAGATGCGCGCCATCATGGAAGCGGCCGACAAGACCGATTCCCCGGTGATCGTGCAGGCCTCCGCCGGTGCCCGCAAATACGCTGGCGCCCCCTTCCTGCGCCACCTGATCCTGGCTGCCATCGAAGAATTCCCGCACATCCCGGTGTGCATGCACCAGGACCACGGCACCAGCCCAGACGTCTGCCAGCGCTCCATCCAGCTGGGCTTCTCCTCCGTGATGATGGACGGCTCCCTGCGTGAAGACGGCAAGACCCCGTCCGACTACGAATACAACGTGCGCGTGACCCAGCAGACCGTTGCCTTCGCCCACGCCTGCGGCGTGTCCGTGGAAGGTGAACTCGGCTGCCTGGGTTCCCTGGAAACCGGCCAGGCCGGTGAAGAAGACGGCGTTGGCGCCGAAGGCATCCTGGACCACAGCCAGATGCTGACCGATCCGGAAGAGGCCGCCGACTTCGTCAAGAAGACCCAGGTGGACGCCCTGGCCATCGCCATCGGCACCAGCCACGGCGCCTACAAGTTCACCAAGCCGCCGACCGGTGACATCCTCGCCATCGACCGCATCAAGGAAATCCACAAGCGCATCCCCAACACCCACCTGGTGATGCACGGTTCTTCCTCGGTTCCGCAGGACTGGCTGGCGATCATCAACGAATTCGGCGGCGACATTAAGGAAACCTACGGTGTCCCGGTCGAAGAAATCGTCGAAGGCATCAAGCACGGCGTGCGCAAGGTGAACATCGACACCGACCTGCGTCTGGCTTCCACCGGTGCCATCCGTCGCTTCCTGGCCCAGAACCCGGCCGAGTTCGATCCGCGCAAATACTTCGCCAAGACCGTCGAAGCCATGCGCGACATCTGCATCGCCCGTTACGAAGCCTTCGGCACCGCCGGCAACGCCTCCAGGATCAAACCGATCTCCCTGGACGGCATGTTCGCGCGCTACGCCAAGGGTGAGCTGGTCGCCAAGGTCAACTAAGGCGTCGAGCTGTTCCCTGGGAGCCCCGCATTGCGGGGCTCTTTTGTATTCGCCCTGAGGAATGCCGATGCGCCTACCGTTAACGATCGGCCTTGCCCTGTTTCTGGGTGGCTGCGCCGCTACGCCGACCTTGGCCCCCGCGCCTCCACCCGGGCCGTTGCCCGGCGATCCGCAGCAGTGCCTCAGCCGCGCGGACTGCACCACCAAGACCTCGCGCACGTTGATGTTCGTCTTCGACTACGCCGAGGCGGGAGGTGCGCTGGTGCAGCGTAAGGGAAGTTGGTTGTTCACCCCGTCGGCGGCCAAGCCCACGGGCTGGCCCAGCCTGAAAATTCGTCTCGCGGATCCACCGACAGGGCGCTTCGAGTTCGCCAGCCAGTGTCCGGAGGGGGATTGCCGGATCGGTGAAGGTGACCTGCTGCGCGTCTATCGCAGCTATCTGGGCGAGCAGCCTTGCTCGTTGCTGGATTCCAAGGCTTTGGCTCGGTGCCTGGAGTCGACTTCCCGATCCCCCTCTCCCTGAAGAAAGAGGGGAGAGGCCCGTCATAACCCCCGATGCTCAATCCTCAGGTCATAGAAGGTCGCCGCACCGGCCTCGGTTTCGTATCCCGTGTTGTCCTGCACATAGGTACCCGCCTTGAAGTACAGCGACTTGGGCGCCCAGTCCGGCGACAGCTGCTGGCTCCAGAGATTGCCGTTGACCAGCACGCTGAGCTGGCCATTGGGTGAGAGGTTGATTACGTAGCTGAAGCGCTGGTTGAGGGGAACGCCGCTGAGCAGTGGGATCACCGTGCTGGTCTCGTCATCCGGCGAGTTGCGCACTTTGGCGACGATGTTGGCGGTGCTGGTCCTGGTCTTGAACTGGTACTCGAGCTTGAGCAGCGGGCTGGTGCTGCCGAAGGCGTGGATCTGACCGATGACGATCTTCCCGGTCGAGGGCACTTGGCTCACGCGCAGGTTGGCGCTGAGGTAATTGTCGGCGTTGGAATATGTCCAGTTGCGCAGTTTGCCGTCGGCGTAGGTTTCGCGCAGCTCAGTACGGGGATAAGTCGCGTTGCTGGTGGTCGTGCCGTTCACCGGCGTCCAGAAGAACAGGCTGTCGGGCGTGGATTGAAAGTGCTGGTCCTGATAGCCACCCACCAGCAGCGGCGTCTCGATCGTGACGGCGGGCACGCCAACGGGGAGGGTCAGGTTCCAGGTGGCAAGGTCGATCATGACTGTGTTCTCGAAAGAACCTTCAGTCGGGCGCTGCGTATCCACGACGCTGCTTTCGCTCTGACGGCAATCCGGCCAACTGCGCACGAACTAAAAGTGGAGGTTGCTGGTGTGGCAGTTGTCTGCCCTGTCGTCCGAAGGCGTGAATGGCCGCCTCGCGAGGGCTTTATAGGGCCTGCCCGGTGGTTTGTCAGCCACTGATAGCCATTATGTTGGCGTCAATAAATTGGTGTTTTTCTCATTTGCCAGCATTTCGCTATTGGTCCGTGGCCGGACTCCGATGGGTGACAGGAATCGGAGCGCTTGATGGGCAAGGAGTTTCTTCCCGCGGGGGCGTCATTTTTTTGGAGGCCTGCCGGCATCGGCTCTTGAGGTAAGTGCGAAATATCCGACGAGCGGCAGCGTGATTTGTGAGTGATCCGCAGATGGGCATTCCAGAGACCTCGCACCCCAGGCATATCTCCGACGGCACGGTCCTCGTGGTAGGTCGACGTCGGGTAGACTGTCGCGCCTTTCCCGTTACCGATACCTGTTGCATGACGCCGCTCAAATACCTCCGGGGCTATCCCGCCCACCTGCAGGAACAGATTGCCCTGATGATCGAAGCGGGACGCCTGGGCGATTACCTCGAGCGGCGCTACCCCGGTCGGCATGAAGTGCAGAGCGACAAGGCGCTGTACAGCTACGCCATGACCCTGAAGCAGGAGCACCTGCGCAACGCCCCCGCGCCGGACAAGGTGCTCTACGACAACAAGCTGGACGTGGTGCACAAGGCCCTCGGCCTGAACACGGCGATCTCGCGGGTGCAGGGTGGCAAGCTCAAGGCGAAGAAGGAAATCCGCGTGGCCTCGTTATTCAAGGAAGCGGCGCCGGAGTTCCTGCAGATGATCCTGGTGCATGAACTGGCCCACCTGAAGGAGCGCGACCATAGCAAGGCCTTCTACCAGCTGTGTGAGTACATGCTGCCGGGCTATCACCAACTGGAGTTCGACCTGAGGGTCTACCTGACCTGGCGCGAGCTGCCGCGCTGATAGGTCTCGGCGCTGCCTGCTAGGCTGAACAGAGTTCAGTAGCGGCCTGAGGTCCCTGGACATGTACCTTGGCAGACGCGCGCTCGGTTTATCTTTCTGCCTGCTGTGCCTGATCCCCCTCGCCAGTGCGCGTGAGTGGATTGCCGTGGGCACGGACTTCCCTGGGATCTTCCAGATGACCCCCGCCGGCGAGCCGCGTGGGTTGGGTGTCGATGTCCTGCGCGAAGTCGCTCGTGAGCTGGGAGATCAGGTGCGTTTCGAACTCTACCCTTGGGCGCGGGCGCAGAAGCGGGTGGAGGATGGGCTGGCCGACGTATTGATCGGCCCCTATCGGACGGCCGCCCGCGAACGACGCTTCCTGTTCAGCGAACCGGGCTTCTATCGCGATCGCATCGTCTTCTATGCCCGCGCCGGCACCACCAATGCCTGGGACGGTAGCCTGGGTAGCGTCCGGGGCCAGCGTATCGCGATCATTCATGGCTGGGTCTATGGCGAGCACTTCGAGGCCATGCGTGGTGGGCTCGATCTGCAAATGGCGGCTTCGGTGGAGAATGCCTTGAAGATCCTGATGGCCGAACGGGCCGACCTGGTGGCCAGTAACGAGCGCGATACCCGCCCCCGCATCACCGCCCTCGGCCTGGATCGCGAGGTCATCCGACTGGAGCCGGCCATCGACACCCAGATCGGCTATTTCGCCCTGCCCCGAGACTCGGGCCACAGCGCCCTGCGCGAGGCGATCGGGGGTGTACTGCGCAAGATGCGCGAAGATGGCCGCTTGGCGACGATGGCCGAACCCTACGCCATTCCCTTGCCTTGAGGCGGGCAGTTCAATCCGGGAAAAATGGCCATGGGCTAGCAGGGCTCGTCCGGCTACACTTGCCCGCAGCCAAGGGGGAGGGTTGGGGTGAGCGCAGCAGAGTCGGATTATTCGGTCTATCGCCGGGTCGTCACCCAGTTCATGAATGGCGAGGAGCAGTTGCCCAGCCTGCCGACCATCACCCTGGATATTCGTCGGGCTCTGGTCAACCCGAACACCAGCGTCCTGGGTCTGACTCGGGTCATCAGCAAGGACCCGGCCCTGAGCGCCTTGTTGATGAAACACGCCTCCAGCATTGCGTTTCGCACCACCCAGGCGCCGAAGACCCTGGAGCAGGTGATCCGCCTGCTGGGCATGCTGGAAGTTGACCGGGTAACCCTGGTGCACAGCCTGAAGAGCCTCTTCACGCTGCATGGCGTGGCGCACAGGAACCTGTTCATCAGTGTCTGGGGTCGCATGACCCAGCAGGCGAGCATCAGCGCGGTGCTGGCGCGTCCGCTGGGATTCCCCTCCGCCGATCACGCACTGCTCGCCAGCCTGCTCAGCGATGTGGGAGAGCTGGCGATACTCTCGGCCTTCAAGGACGCCAGCCAGGTGCCGTCGCCTGAGGTCTACGCCCGTCTCTGCCGAGAGTACGGCAAGTCACTGGGCATCATCGTGTTGAAGAAGTGGGCGGTCGACGAATGCTACATCGACGTCGTGCGCAATGCTGGCGACTGGACCTTCACCGAGGGGCGTGGCGTTTGCCTGATCGACCTGGTCAACCTTGGCCGCTACCACGCGTTGCGCGATGAAGACGTGCATGGCCGGCTCCCGCTCCTGGGCGAACTGGCGGCCCACCGGAAGCTGGTGCCGCCGCTGGACGCGCAGGATGCCACGGGTGCCTTGGCCCTGGTCGCCAGCCAGCAGGAAGCGATCCAGCGGATGACCAGTTCGCTGCGCTGAACCCGGTTGGGCTGGCACGCCTCTCAGAGCCGCCAGAATGGCTTCAGCGCTTCATCCAGCGCCTGTTCGCGAGTCAGACCGACATCACGCAGGGCCCGGGCGTCGAGGTCGAGCAGGGCCTTGCGGGTGTGCAGTCTCAGCCAGAAGCGCGTCCAGCGGCTGCCCCCAATGCTCGTCGTTGTGCAAATCGGCTGCTGCTGTGCTTCTTCCAGCTCATGTGTGTGCAGGGTCAGGCGTATATCGCTCAGGCCGTTCATGGTGCGCTCCTCTTGCCCTCTGGCGGTGGGGTGGGACCATGATGGCGGTGTGGTGAAATTAGATACAGACTCACGCTTTCGGTATTTTTCTAATACAGATTGCATGATTAGCTGTCTGAATCGTAAATTTACTGACCATCTGTACTGGCTGTATCAATCTATATGGCACGGCGAGGGCACAGTCATGAAGCTCTACATCAAGCTGGCGGAAACCCTTGGCGAGCGCATCGAGCAAGGCTATTACCAACCGGGTGACCGACTGCCTTCGGTGCGCTCGCTGAGCGTGGAGCACGGCGTCAGCCTCAGCACCGTACAGCAGGCTTACCGGATGCTGGAGGACAGCGGCCTGGCCGAACCACGGCCGAAGTCGGGCTATTTCGTCCCGCAGCGTCGCCACGCCCCGGCACTGCCCGCCGTCAGCCGAGCCCCGCAGCGGCCGGTCGACGTCTCCCAGTGGAATGACGTGCTGGATCTGGTCAAGCGCAGCGCGCAGGACAATGTGGTGCAACTGGGGCGCGGCATGCCGGACATTAGTTCACCGACCTTGCGACCCCTGCTGCGCAGCCTCGGGCAGATCAGCCGTCGACAGGACAGCAACGGCCTGTATTACGACAGCATCTACGGCACCCAGGCCCTGCGCGAGCAGGTGTCGCGGTTGATGCTCGATTCGGGCTGTCAGATCCCCGCCAGCGATATTGTGATCACCACGGGCTGCCACGAAGCGTTGTCGGTGTCGATCCGCTCCATCTGCGAGCCGGGCGACATCGTTGCCGTGGATTCGCCGAGCTTCCACGGCGCCATGCAGGCCTTGAAAGGCTTCGGTATGAAAGCCCTGGAGCTGCCGACCGACCCGGTCAATGGCATCAGCCTGGAGGCGTTGGAACTGGCCTTGGAACAGTGGCCGATCAAGCTGATCCAGCTCACGCCTAGCTGCAACAACCCGCTCGGCTACATCATGCCGGAGGACCGCAAAAAGGCGTTGGTGACCCTGGCGCAGCGCTATGACGTGGCGATCCTGGAAGACGACGTCTACGGTGACCTGGCCTACCGCTACCCGCGCCCGCGCACGATCAAGTCCTTCGACGAGGATGGCCGCGTGCTGCTCTGCAGCTCCTTCTCCAAGACCGTGGCGCCGGGGATCCGCGTGGGCTGGGTCGCGCCGGGCCGCTACCTCGACCGGGTGCTGCACATGAAGTACATCTCCACCGGCGCCACCGCCACTCAGCCGCAGATGGCGCTGGCCGAATTCATCGGCAAGGGTCATTACGAACCTCACCTGCGGCGAATGCGCAGCCAGTACCAGCACAGCCGCGACCAGATGATCGACTGGGTGATGCGCTACTTCCCCGAAGGCACCCGCGCCAGCCGTCCCCAGGGCAGTTTCATGCTATGGGTGGAGCTGAGTGAGGACTTCGACACTCTGCGTCTGAACCGCGCCCTGCTGCCCAAAGGTGTGCAGATCGCCGCTGGCAGCATCTTCTCCGCCTCCGGCAAGTACCGGAACTGCTTGCGCATGAACTATGCGGCCAAGCCCACGCCGGCGCTTGAGGCCGCGGTGCGGGCGGTGGGGGAGACGGTGAAGGAGTTGATGGGGGAGTAACGGCTATGCGGGGGTGTCGACTTTTGTGGGGGCGTAGCGTTGCCCCAACTCAAAGCCAGTGAGCATCCCAGAAGGGGTAGTCGCCTATCTGTTCCACCAGTCCGGCCCGCAGGGGATTAGCCACGATATAGCGGGCGACCTTGCGGATGTCTTCCTCCCTACGCAGGGCGTGATCGTGAAATCCCTTCTGCCAGATCGGTTGGGAACCCGGCAGAAAATGGCCCAACTGCCGGGAAGAGCGCCCCTTGAGCACCTTGACCGCAGTGGATATGGCAACCGGCCCGTTGAGTTGCAGCAGCCAGTGCAGGTGCTCAGGCATCAGTACCCAAGCGATGGAATGGAGCAGGTTCTGTTCTTGCAGGCGTCGCATTTCGGCGATGACCAGGCGGGCCATAGCGAAGTTCCTGAACAACGGCGCTCGCCCTTTAGTGGTAGTGGTGATGTGGTAGATCTGGCCGGCTCGAGATGCACGGCCCTTCAGACGATCGTCGCTCGGCATTTCCATTGCCCTCAGGGTGCAGAAGGCAATGACTCTATGGGGTGGGGAGTGACGGCTGGGCTGGAGCTGGCTGGGAAACGGATGATCCAGGAATGGGAAGCTGCCGAAGGCCGACAAGAACAGCAGGGCAAGGCCCTGCCAAGCGCTTTCACGCCACCTTCCTCTCACTCAACAGGTGCGCCGCCAGGGTCCGCAGCGGGCCGAGCTGGCGGCAGATCAGGCCGAGTTCGGTCTGCACCAGGCGGGGGCGGTCGTTCATGTCTTCCGGGAGCTGCTCCAGAGCCTTGGCCAGTGTCTCTTCTTCATCTCGATGGATGCTGATTGGGCGCCGGTCGGCGAGCCCCTGGGCGATGCAGTCGAGACTCTCGGCTATCTGTTCGGCGGCCTGTTCGGAGACCGGGGTTAGGGCTTCCCCCGGCTGTTCGCCACGATGCGCGCCAAGGGCAGAGAGGTAGCTGAGCAGGGTGTGGGAGAGCACCAGGAAGCGGAAACCGATATCCGCCTCCTTCCGGAAATGGCCGGGCTCCATCAGCATGTTCGATAGCGTGGTGGACAGCGCTGCGTCGGCATTGTGTGCGTTGCGCCGGGCCAGGCGGTAGGCGAGGTCGTCGCGCTTGCCGCTGGCGTACTGCTGCATGATCTGGCGCAGATAGCGGCTGTTGCAGCTCAGAGTGTTGGCCACCACCTGGTTGAGGCGTCGACCTTGCCAGTCGGGGAGGATGAAGATCACCGCGAGGCCGGCGATCAGGCTGCCCAGCAGGGTATCCACCAGGCGCGGGAGGAACAGCCCGTAGCTGTCGCCGATCTGGTTGAAGCAAAACAGCACCAGCAGGGTGATGGCGGCCGTGGCCAGCGTGTAGCGCGTGGCGCGAGTGGCGAAGAACACCACGCCGGCGATCACCGCAAAAACTGATTGTGCCAGGGCGTTGGGGAACAGATCGAACAGCGCCCAGCCGAGGGCCAGGCCGATCAGGGTGCCCGCGATCCGTTGCACGAGCTTACGTCGTGTCGCGCCGAAGTTGGGTTGGCAGACGAAGACTGTAGTCAGCAGGATCCAGTAGCCCTGGGTCGGGTGTATCAGGTGCAGTACGCCATAGCCGGCGGAGAGCGCCAGGGCCATGCGCAAGGCGTGACGAAACACCAGCGAGGTAGGCGTGAGGTTCTGTTTCAGACGTTCCCAGACATCCTTGAGCCCTTTCGGCGAGCGGTCCAGCAGGCTGCTGTCCTGTGCCTCTGCGAGGGCATCGGGGTTGCTCGCGTCGGTCAGCAGTCGGTCGAGGGTGGCGAGGTTGCCGGCCAGCGCGCTGAGCGAGCGCAGCAGGCCGCGCCAGGCGGGGTTGCTCTGCAGACGCAGGTGGTCGAGCGATTTCTTGAGGTCTTCCAGGGCCTGGGTGCCGTCCAGATAGTCGAACGGCTGGCGCATCTGGATGGCCCGACCCAGGGCCTGACAGGCGCCGCCTTGCTGGCGCAGCAGACGCTGGCAGCGGAACAGCACGTCGCTGTGGAAGAAGGTCTCGGCCAATTCGTTGTAGGGGTGGTGTGATGAGCTGGCGCGCTCGTGGATGTCCTGGGCCAGGAAATACAGCTTCAGGTAGCGGTTGACCTTGGGGCCGGGGCGGCCGTTGCCAACCCGGTGCAGAATGATTTCCTTGGCGGCATTGAGCGCGGCGACTACGCGGCCGTTCTGCTGGGCCAGGGCCAGGCGGCGCGCTTCGACATCCAGGTGGCGCACTGGCTCGAGCAGGGCGGACTTGAGCTTGAGGTACTGCCCCAGTTCACGGTACAGCCGGGCTAGGCTCTGTTGCACCGGCTGGTGGGTGAACAACGCTTGCCAGAGGACGGAGAGCAGACCGTACCAGGCGGCACCGGCCACCAGCAGCAGCGGTTCTTGCCAAAGGTTGGTGGGGGCGCCGTCGCGCTGGTCGACGCCAATCATGGTGTAGATCGAGAGAATCAGCGTGGCCGAGGCGATGGTGGCGTAGCGCTCGCCGAGAGCGCCGAGCATGGTCAGGCCGAAACTGGCCAGGGCCAGGGCGCTGACGAAGACCCAGGGATAGGGAAACAGCAACTCCACCGACAGCGAGGCCAGGCTGAAGCAGCCCAGGATCACCAGCAGTGCGGTCAGGCGGCCCTGCCAGTTGTCGTCGGTTTCGGCCAAGGCACTGGCGATGATGCCGAGGAACAACGGGATCAGCAGGTCCATGCGGTCCTGCTGCCAGCACAGCGCCATGCTCCCGGTAAGGGCAACGAAGACGCGCAGGCTGTAGCTGAATTTGTCCAGCGCCCACAGGCGGCGAAGTGATTCTGTAAGTCGGGTCGAGGGCATGGCGGCCTTGTGGGCTGATGTCCGGTTGCGGCTGTGTTGCCGGCTACAGCCTAAGGGCTTCGGCGCGTGCTGTCAGCCGCATCGTGGATGGGAGATCGATTTGTCTTCTTGCAGGTGCGTCGAGTCAGATCCAGGGTTCGTGTTTGCTTGCACGATGGTGCTGGCTTGACTGGCCGCGCCCCAGGATTTGGTGCAGGCTAGGTGGGTCTACCGGCCAACAATCACTTTCGGATGCCATGGATGAGAAGACGCTGTGGTGTAGTCTTTATCGCCCTGCTTTTCGCCCTGGGCGGTGCCCGGGCTGAGCAACTGCGCATGGCTGCAAATGTCTGGCCGCCTTTTACCGATGCGCGCCTGGTCGGCAACGGCCTGGCGAGCGAGGTGGTCAGCGCCGCATTCAAGCGGGCCGGGCATACCACCGAATATGTCGAGGTGCCTTGGGTCCGAGCCCTGCGCGGGCTGCAGCAGGATGATTACGACCTGATCGTCAGCGCCTGGTACAGCGATGAGCGGGCCCGCTATGGCCTGTTCTCCGAACCCTACCTGACCAACCGGATCCTGTTCCTCAAGCGCAAGGGTACGCCTGTCGAGTTTGCCAATAGGGCAGACCTTGGCTCGCACAGCATTGCCGTCGGGCGCGGCTACAGCTACTCCGCTACCTTCGATAACGATGCGACGCTGAACAAGGTGCCGGTGCAGGACTTCCTGATGGCCGCAAGGATGCTTGCGGCCGGTCGCGTCGACTTGACCCTGGAGGACGAGTGGGTTGCGCGCTTCCACCTCAAACGCGAGCTCAAGGCAGTCAGTGATCAACTGGAGTTCCTGCCCCGGCCACTGAGCGAGAACGGCCTGCACATCCTGGTCCGCCGCAGCCACCCGCGCCACCGGCAGTTGGTCGAGGACTTCAACCGCTCAGTGCGGGCAATGAGGGAGGACGGCAGCTACGCGGCGATCTTCAGGCGACACGGTTTCGAGTGAAGACCGTGCGCCTCCCGATTGTTCAGAGGGTTCGCACCTTGTAGGAACGGCCCTTGATCTTGCCATCGCTAAGGCGCTTGAGTGCCTGCTTGGCGATACCGCGCTCCACCGCGACGAAGGCCTGGAAGTCGAAGATAGCGATCTTGCCCACCTGGCTGCCGGGAATGCCTGCCTCGCCGGTCAGGGCGCCGAGAATGTCGGCAGGACGCAGCTTCTCCTTGCGGCCACCGTTGATGCACAGGGTCACCATGGGCGGCAGCAGCGGCTCTTTGTTCTTCACCACCAGCTCGTCCAGCCGCTGCCAGTTCAGCGGGGCCTTCTGCAGGTCTTCGATGGCCTGGGCGCGATTGGCCTCGGCGGGTGCTACCAGACTCAGGGCCAGACCTTTCTCACCGGCACGGCCGCTGCGACCGATGCGGTGAATGTGCACTTCCGGGTCGCGCGACAGTTCGACGTTGATCACCGCTTCCAGCCCGGCGATATCCAGCCCGCGCGCAGCGACGTCGGTGGCCACCAGCACACTGCAACTCTGGTTGGCGAACAGGGCCAGCACCTGGTCACGCTCGCGCTGTTCCAGATCGCCATGCAGCGACTGCGCCGATACACCATGGGATTGCAGATGGGCCTCCAGCTCCTGGCACTGCTGGCGGGTGTGACAGAAGGCGACGCAGGATTGCGGGCGCACCTGTTGCAGCAGGCGCAGGACGGCGTCCATCCGCTGGCGTGGGTCGATTTCGTAGAAGCGCTGCTCGATCTGGTTGTCGTCGTGCAGGGCTTCGACCTTGACCTGTTGCGGGTTGCGCATGAAAGTCTTGGCCAACTGTTCGATCCCGGCCGGGTAGGTCGCGGAGAACAGCAGGGTCTGCCGTTTCGCCGGTGTCTGCCCAATGATCTCGGCGATGCTGTCGTAGAAGCCCATGTCGAGCATGCGGTCGGCTTCGTCCAGCACCAGGGTGTTCAGCCCGTCGAGGACCAGGGTGCCCTTGCGCAGGTGTTCCTGCACCCGGCCCGGGGTGCCGACGATGATGTGCGCGCCATGCTCGAGGGAGCCGACCTGCGGGCCGAAGGGCACGCCGCCGCACAGCGTCAGCACCTTGATGTTGCCGTGGCCGCGGGCCAGGCGGCGAATTTCCTTGGCAACCTGGTCGGCCAGTTCGCGAGTGGGGCACAGGACCAGCGCCTGGCAGCCGAAGAAGCGCGGATTGAGCGGCTCCAGCAGGCCGATGCCGAAGGTGGCAGTCTTGCCGCTGCCGGTCTTGGCCTGGGCGATCAGGTCGTGCCCTTTGAGGATCAGCGGCAAGCTCTGCGCCTGGATGGGCGTCATTTCCCTGTAGCCGAGGGTGTCGAGATTGGCCAGGGTAACGGCGGACAAGGGCAGGGTGCTGAAGGCGGCGGTGGTCACGTTGATGGTCTGCTGGGGCGAATGGCTGCGCAGTTTAGCAGGAAGGCGCCTCGGCTCCCCGCTCGGAGACGGAATGAGCTTTCATCCCACGTCAAAGATGGATTGCGCTGGCCTGCTACCCTTGCGACAGTTCTTCTTCCTACCGTTGGCTGCCAAGGCGCTTGCGATGCGTGTGCTCTGCCTCTTCAGTTTGCTGCTGTTGCACCTGCCTCTGCGCGCGGCGGAATGGTTTCCGCTGGAGGCCCAGGTCGATGGCCGTTCGGCCAGCTACCGACCGTTGATGCAGGCGAGCAAGCCCTGGCGTATTTGTGCGTTGCTGCCCCATGGCATGGACCGCTATTGGTGGGGCGTAGCCTGGGGACTCCACGAGGAGGCGCGACGCCAGGGCGTGCAGCTTGGGGTCTATGAAGCGGGCGGCTACCAATACCCAGATATGCAGCGGGCGCAGCTGACTCGCTGCATCCAGCTTGCCGCCGATGCCTATGTGGTCGCCGCCATCAATACCCAGGGGTTGTGTGACGAGATCGCCCTGCTGCACCGCGATGGCGTCCCGGTGATCGATCTGGTCAACCGCATCGACTGTCCCGGCATCAGTGCCCGCTCACAGGTGGACTTCGCCGATATGGCCAAGGCGGCGCTTGCCTATATCCAACGTCACAGTGGCGGACGCGCGGTGCGCGTAGGCTGGCTGCCCGGGCCACAGGATGCCGGCTGGGTTGCGGACGCCGAGCGTGGTCTGCAGGCTGCACTCAAAGGTGGTTCGGTGACGCTCGTATCGGGCGGTTATGGCCCGGTGGATCGCTCGACCCAGGCGGTGCTGGTGCGCCAGCTGCTGGCGCGCGAGCCCGAGCTCGATTACATCCTGGGGAATGCCGAGGCTGCGGCCTTCGCGGCCCAACTGGTGCGCAGCGGTGGTTCGCGCTATCGCGCCCAGGTGGTGTCGCTCTACGCCACTGAGCGGATTCTGGAGTCCATCAGGGATGGCGGGATCCTCGCAGCGCCTACGGATTCGCCAGTCATCCAGGCGCGGGTCGCAATCGACTTGGCAGTGCGGGCCCTGGAGGGAAAGCAATCGCCGGTGCGGGTCAGCCCGCTGATCGAGGTAATCGACCAGGCGAATCTGAAGCGCTTTGACTTCGGTCGCCTGATGCCACCCTCGGGGCATTGGATGATTCGGCAGGAGTTGCCGGAGTAGGGGGGGCTAGCGGGGCGGGGCTACCCTCACCCCCGGCCCCTCTCCCAGAAGGAGAGGGGCGCGGTTCGTGCAGTCCATAGGCACCGCGCATGTCCCGTCGGGGCGAATTCATTCGTGATGCAGCCTGCAAGGCTGCCTGTCTCCAAAACGAAACGGCCCCTGGCGTGGTGCGCCAGGGGCCGTTTCATTCAGGCGGCTACCTTACAGCTGGCGAGCGGGGGTGCCGCGCACCGGCTTTTCACCGGCAACGTAGTACTTCGCCTTGCTGCGAGGCAGGCCTTTGCGGCCGCGGATTTTGTCGGCGATCTTCTCGGCGATCATGATGGTGGTCGCGTTGAGGTTGCCGGTGATGATCTCCGGCATGATCGAGGCGTCCACCACACGCAGGCCTTCCATGCCGTGCACGCGGCCCTGGCCATCCACTACCGCCATGTCGTCGGTGCCCATCTTGCAGGAGCAGGAGGGGTGGAAGGCGGTTTCCGCGTGGGTGCGGATGAATTCGTCCAGTTCGGCATCGCTCTTGAGGTGTGCGCCCGGGCTAAGTTCGCGGCCACGGAACGGGTCCAGCGCAGGCTGCGCCATGATCTCGCGGGTGATGCGGATACCATCGCGGAATTCCTGCCAGTCCTGTTCGGCGGACATGTAGTTGAACAGGATGCTCGGGTGCTTGCGCGGGTCCTTGGACTTCAGGTGGATGCGACCACGGCTCGGTGAACGCATGGAGCCCATGTGGGCCTGGAAGCCGTGCTCCTTCACCGCGTTGCTGCCGTTGTAATTGATCGCTACTGGCAGGAAGTGGTACTGGATGTTCGGCCACTTGAATTCCGGACGGGTGCGGATGAAACCGCCCGCTTCGAAATGGTTGCTGGCGCCCTTGCCACTGCCGAGGAACAGCCACTCGGCGCCGATCGCCGGCTGGTTCCACCATTGCAGGGCGGGATACATGGATACCGGCTCCTTGCAGGCATATTGCAGGTAGAGCTCCAGGTGGTCTTGCAGGTTGGCTCCGACGCCCGGCAGGTCATGCACTACGGGTATGTCGAGGTCGCGCAGCAGGGACGCCGGCCCCACGCCGGAGCGTTGCAGCAGTTGCGGCGAGGCAATGGCTCCGCTGCACACCAGCACTTCGCGGCGGGCATGCACGGTCACTGGGCTGTTGTCATCGCCCTTGAGGTAGGCGACGCCGATGGCACGCTTGCCGCTGAACAGCACGCGGTCAGCCTGGGCGTGGGTAACGATAGTCAGGTTGGAGCGGTTGCGCGCCTGGTCCAGGTAGCCGCGGGCGGTGCTGGAGCGGCGCCCCTTCGGGGTCACGGTCCGGTCCATGGGACCGAAGCCTTCCTGTTGGTAGCCATTCAGGTCTTCGGTGCGCGGATAACCGGCTTGCACGCCGGCCTCGATCATGGCGTGGAACAGTGGGTTGTTGCCGGCCTTGGGCGTGGTCACGCTCACCGGGCCTTCGCCGCCGTGATAGTCGTTCGGGCCGATGTCGCGGGTTTCCGCCTTGCGGAAGTAAGGCAAGCAGTCCAGGTAGGTCCAGTCTTCCAGGCCCGGCGCCTTGGCCCAGCTGTCGAAGTCCATGGCGTTGCCGCGGATGTAGCACATGCCGTTGATCAGCGAGGAGCCGCCCAGGCCCTTGCCACGGCCGCACTCCATGCGGCGGTTGTTCATGTAGGGCTCTGGATCCGTCTCGTAGGCCCAGTTGTAGCGGCGGCCCTGCAGTGGGTAGGCGAGGGCGGCGGGCATCTGGGTGCGGAAGTCCAGGCGATAGTCAGGGCCGCCAGCTTCGAGGAGCAGCACGCTGACGTCGGCGTCTTCGGTCAGGCGGGTGGCCAGGACGTTACCGGCAGAACCGGCGCCAACAATGATGTAATCGAATTCTTGTGACATGTGACTTACCTGCTAAATGACCCGGAGTGGCTCCGGGGCGCGGCAAACTTCTTCCCGGATTACGCCGGGCTACCGGGGCCATAGCCCGGAGGAAGGCTGGAAGCATGGCGTTCACGCTTCCAGGGCTTCGTCCAGGCTGGCATGGGTCAGAACACCGAGTAGTAGTCGCCCAATTCGACTTGGACAGACTTGATGCGGGTGTAGTGAGCCAGGGTGGTCAGACCGTTCTCGCGACCAACGCCGGACTGCTTGTAGCCACCGACGGGCATCTCGGCAGGCGACTCGCCCCAGGTGTTGATCCAGCAGATACCGGCTTCCAGCTTGTGGATCACTCGGTGGGCGCGGGCCAGGTCGCGGGTGACGACGCCGGCGGCGAGGCCGTATTCGGTGTCGTTGGCGCGGCGAATGACTTCTTCCTCGGTGTCGTAGGCGAGGATGCTCATCACCGGCCCGAAGATTTCTTCGCGAACGATGGTCATGTCATCGGTGCAGTCGGTGAATACGGTCGCGGCGACGTAGGCGCCTTTGGCGAATTCGCCGTCGGTGACGCGCTCGCCGCCGATCAGCAGGCGCGCGCCTTCCTTGCGGCCGGCTTCGATATAGCCAAGCACGCTTTCCATGTGGGCGAAGCTGGTCAGCGGGCCGAAGTTGGTGTTGGCGTCTTCCGGGTTGCCCAGGCGAATGCGCTTCACGCGCTCGACCACCTTGGCTTCGAATTCGGCCTGCAGGGCGCGCGGGATGAATACGCGGGTGCCGTTGGTGCAGACCTGGCCGGAGCTGAAGAAGTTGGCCATGACGGCGATGTCGGCGGCACGGTCGAGGTCGGCGTCGTCGAAGATGATCAGTGGCGACTTGCCGCCCAGCTCCATGGTCACTTCCTTCAGCGAGGAACTGGAGGCGCTGGCCATAACCTTCTTGCCGGTGGAGGTGCCGCCGGTGAAGGAGATCTTCTCGATCAGCGGGTGCTCGGTCAGCCACTGGCCGACTTCACGGCCGCTGCCGGTGAGGACGTTGAACACACCGTCCGGCACGCCGGCTTCGGTGTAGATTTCGGCTAGCTTCAGGGCGGTCAGCGGGGTGACTTCGCTGGGCTTGAAGATCATGGCGTTGCCGGCGGCCAGGGCCGGGGCGGATTTCCACATGGCGATCTGCACGGGGTAGTTCCAAGCGCCGATACCAGCGACCACGCCCAGGGGCTCGCGGCGGGTGTAGACGAAGCTGGTTTCGCGCAGCGGGATCTGCTCGCCTTCAATGGCAGGGATCAGGCCGGCGTAGTACTCGATCACGTCGGCGCCGGTCACGATGTCCACGGCGCGGGTTTCGGCCAGCGGCTTGCCGGTGTCCAGGGTCTCCAGCTCGGCCAGTTCGTCGTTGCGCTCACGGAGGATCTCCACTGCGCGGCGCAGGATGCGCGAGCGCTGCATGGCGGTCATCGCAGCCCAGACCTTCTGGCCTTCGACAGCGCTGGCGACGGCGCGCTCGACGTCGTCCTTGCCGGCACGCTGGACAGTGGCCAGCACTTCACCATTGGCTGGGTTCACGGTCTCGAAGCTGCTGCCGCTGGTGGAGTCGACGTAGCGGCCGCCAATGTAGAGCTTCTGTTCTTCGAATCGGGCCATGGTGGTTGTCCTCTCTAGGTCTTGTGGGCGCAAGGCGGCCGGGCGGTTCAAGCCGCCTGCTTGGCCAGTTGTTGATCAAGGAATTCGTAAGCGAGCCGGCGGGCCTGCTCAGTATCGAAGGCCTCTCCGGACAGCGCGCCGCGCAGCCACAGGCCGTCGATCAGCGCAGCCAGGCCACGAGCGGCGGTACGGGCGCTTTCTACGTCGAGCTCGCGGCGGAACTGCCAGCAGAGATTCGAGTAGAGGCGGAGGTCGTTGATGCGCTGCAAACGGCGCAGCGATGGCTGGTGCATGCTGCTGGCCCAGAACGCCAGCCAGGTCTTCATGGCCGGGCCGTTGACCTGGGTTTCGTCGAAGTTGCCGTCGATGATCGAACGCAAATAGCCGCGCGGGGATTTATCGCGCATGGCTTCGCGGCGCTTGCGCACCGCCTCCTGCAAGTCGTTCATGAGGAAGCGCATGGTGGCTTCCAGCAGGCCGTTCTTGTCCTGGAAATAGTGGCTGATGATGCCGTTGGAGACCCCCGCCAGGCGGGCGATGTAGGAAATGCTGGCGTCACTCATCCCAACCTGGTCGACGGCCTCGAGGGTCGCGTGGATCAGCTGGGTGCGGCGCAGTGGCTGCATTCCAATCTTGGGCATGGGGGCTCCTCCTCTCCGGCGTATCCGGGTGGGTTGAAATCCAGCCTACTTTATTTTTATTGAACGTTCAAACAACAAAGAATAAGCTGCGCACCATGGAACGGGATGCGGCAGTTCGCCGCACCTTTTTCAGGCCATCGACCTGACCTCGGACGGTGGTGTGGGACTGTCGTTGCGCCCAACAGGCGCCTGCTTTCACTGCCCCTGGAGCCAATCTCCAAATGAGTACTGCTTCTCCAACAACAAAAAGCCACGGGAAGGTGCGCCTGAATCCGGTCGTGTTCTTCGGGTCCACTGCGCTGATCGTGCTTCTCACGGTTGCCTTGATCGCATTCCCCGACAGCGCAGGTGCCTGGCTCGGCCAGGCCCAGAGCTGGCTGTCGCGCAGCTTCGGCTGGTACTACATGCTGGCCATCGGCGCTTATCTGTTCTTCGTGCTTTACGTGGCGTTCTCCCGCTACGGCCATCTGCGCCTGGGTGCCGATGACGACAGGCCCGACTTCAGTTACGGCGCCTGGGCCGGCATGCTGTTCTCCTCCGGGATCGGCATTTCGCTGCTCTATTTCGCCGCCTCCGAGCCCATCGACCACCTCTACAACCCGCCGGAAGGCGAGCCGGGCAGCCAGTCCGCTGCGCGCCAGGCGCTGCAGCTGACTTTCCTGCACTGGGGCGTACACGGCTGGGCGATCTATGCGCTGGTGGGCCTGGCGGTCGGCTATTTCGCCTATCGCCACAAACAGCCGCTGGCCCTGCGTTCAGCGCTCTATCCGCTGTTCGGCGAGCGCCTGATGAAGGGCTCAGTGGGTAACGCGGTGGATTGCTTTGGCATCTTCGTGACCCTGCTGGGCCTGGTGACCAACCTCGGTATCGGTTCCCTGCAGGTCTCCTCCGGCCTTGAGTACCTGTTCGGCTTTCCGCACAGCCAGGGCGCGCTGTTGTCGGTGATCCTCGTGATGAGCGCGGTGGCCACCCTGGCTGCGGTGTCCGGCATCGAGAAGGGCATCCGTCGCCTGTCGAACCTGAACATCATTCTGTTCAGCGGTCTGCTGGTGTTCGTGCTGCTCGCGGGGGATACCCTGCACCTGCTCAACGGTTTCGTACAGAACCTGGGCGACTACCTCAACGGCCTGGTGCTGAAGACCTTCGACCTCTACGTCTATACCGGCCAGTCCGGCAAGAGCGAAGAGTGGATGGGCCTGTGGACCCTGTTCTACTGGGCGTGGTGGATTTCCTGGGCCCCCTTCGTGGGCATGTTCGTGGCCCGTATCTCGCGTGGTCGTACCGTGCGCGAGCTGGTGTGTGGTGTACTGCTGATCCCGCTGGGCTTCACCCTGGCCTGGCTGTCGGTGTTCGGCAACAGCGCCCTGGAGCTGGTGATGAACCAGAACGCGGCAGATCTTGGCAAGGCGGCGCTGGAACAGCCGGCGATGTCGATCTACCTGCTTCTGGAGCATTACCCCTGGTCCAAGGTGGTGATCGGCCTCTCGATCTGCGTCGGCTTCGTGCTCTTCCTCACTCCGGCTGACTCCGGCTCGGTGATGCTGGCCAACCTCTCTCGTGAGGAGGGCGATCTCGACGAAGACGCGCCGAACTGGCTGCGGATCTTCTGGTCCGCGCTGGTGACCCTGGTGACCATCGGCCTGTTGTTCGCCGGTAACTTCACCGCCATGCAGACCGTGGTGGTGTTGGCGGGGCTGCCGTTCTCGGTTGTGCTGTTGCTGTATATGTTCGCCCTGCTCAAGGCGATGAAGGCCGACCTGGCGGCGACCCAGCCGGTCCCGACGGTGCGGCCAGCACTGCGTGGCGAAGCGGCCTGATCCTTTGCCAGTGGTAACGAAAAAGCCCAGTCCAGTGACTGGGCTTTTTCGTTTCGCATGGGTAGGACGGGTCAGGCAGCACTCCGGTGAGCGCAGCGATACTCAACGAAGGGAATTGGCAGCTGCTTGATGGGTATCGCAGATGTCCGGCCAGGATGATCATGGGCAAACCCTTGCCTACGTGTCCCGGCAATCGTTATCTAGCTGTCCTGGCAGCACACAGGCTCAACCCATCCTGCGGGGTGCTGCCTTGGCCAACTGCAGGTCGAGGTATTCGAAGGCGATCCGCAGGGCCTGCTCGGTTTGGAACGCATCGCCAGATAGCGCACTTCGCAGCCACAGGCCGTCGATCAGCGCGGCCATGCCCCGCGCCGCGGCGCGGGCCTCGTCGAGCGGCAGTACACGGCGGAACTCACAGCAGAGATTGGAGTAAAGCCGGTGGTCGTTGATCCGCTGCAAGCGGCGCAGTGCCGGCTGGTGCATGCTGCTGGCCCAGAACGCCAGCCAGGTTTTCATGGCCGGGCCACTGACCTGGCTGTCATCGAAGTTGCCTTCAACGATGGCCCGCAGCTGCGCACGTGGGCTATCGTCCCGCAGCCTGGTGCGACGCTGGCGCACCGCACTGCTGAGGGCGGCCATCAGGTGACGCATTGTGGCTTCCAGCAGGCCGTTCTTGTCCCGGAAGTAGTGGCTGATGATGCCGTTGGAAACGCCGGCGAGACGGGCGATGTAGGCGATGCTGGCATCGCTCATGCCGACCTGGTCGACGGCCTCGAGGGTGGCCTGGATCAACTGCGAACGGCGGATCGGCTGCATTCCGACCTTGGGCATCAGGGATTTCCACCATGCTCTGCGGATTTGGGAGGGCGCAGTCTAGGGGGTATTCGATTGATCGATCAATCGATGGGATTGATCGATCCTGGTCGGGCCAACCCCCTCGCGTTAACGAAGGGGCTACCGTCAGCTTCGCTCAGCGCTGTTGCGGCGCCGGTTGCTGCTGGGTGATGCAGTGGATGTTACCGCCGCCGAGGAGGATCTCCCGGCCTGGCACCATGACCACTTCATGCTCCGGGAACACGCGCGCGAGGATCGCCTCGGCCGTGGCGTCCTTCGCATCGTCGAACTTCGGCGCGATGATGCCGCCGTTGACGATCAGGAAGTTGACGTAGGATCCGGCAAGGCGGATCGACGGATCGCGCTCCTGGGTGCCTTCCACCAGATCGACGCCCGCGCATTCTTCCTCGGTGGCGTAGATCGGGCCTGGAATTGGCATCTTGTGCACGACCAGCTGGCGGCCCTTGGCGTCGCGGGCGCTTTCCAGCACCTTCATCGCTGCCTGGCAACGCGGGTAGTTCGGGTCCTGCGGGTCGTCGGTCCAGGCCAGCAGCACTTCACCCGGGCGAACGTAGCAGCAGAAGTTGTCCACATGGCCGTCGGTCTCGTCGTTATACAGACCGTCCGGCAGCCAGATGATGGTGTCTACCGCCAGGTGCTCGCGCAGCACTGCCTCGATCTGCTCGCGGTCGAGGTGCGGGTTGCGATTCTTGTTCAGCAGGCATTCTTCAGTGGTGATCAGCGTGCCTTCGCCATCCACGTGGATGGAGCCGCCTTCCAGCACGAAGCCGTCGGTGCGGTAGCGCTTGCTGTGCTCGATCTCGAGGACCTTGCGCGCCACCTGGTCATCGCGGTTCCAGGGGAAGTAGAGGCCGCCGTCGAAGCCGCCCCAGGCGTTGAAGGTCCAGTCCACGCCACGTACGTCACCCTGGCCATTGACCACGAAGGTCGGGCCGGTGTCGCGCACCCAGGCGTCGTCGGTGCTGATTTCCACCACGCGGATGTTCGGCTCGTCCAGGCGGGCGCGGGCGTTCTCGTACTGGCCGGCGGAGACGCAAACGGTCACCGGCTCGAAGCGTGCGATGGCCTTGGCCACAGCGGTGAAGGCTTCCTGCGCGGGCTTGCCGCCCAGGCGCCAGTTATCCGGCCGCTCGGGCCAGACCATCCAGGTCTGGCTGTGCGTTTCCCACTCGGCAGGCATGCGGAAGCCGTCGTCGCGCGGGAGGCTGTTCAGTGTGTTCATCGGTCCACCTCTATTTGCGAACTGGGGCCAGGGCCGGGCCCGCTACAGCAGGCATCCTGCGGCAGCGGACCAGGGCCCCGTGGCTGGAATCAGGACGCCAGCGAGCCGTCCAGGGTCTTGATCGGGCCATAGAGGTTCGGGCGACGGTCACGGAACACACCCCAGGCGCTGCGTACGCGCTCAAGCTGGTCGAGGTCGAAGCTATGCACCAGGATACCTTCCTCGGTCTGGTCCAGTTCCTCGACTTTTTCGCCGAACTGGTTGGCGATGAAGGAGGAGCCGTAGAAGGTGATGTCGTAACCGTCCTGCTCTTCCTTGCCGATGCGGTTGGAAGCCACCAGCGGCATCAGGTTGGCGCCGGCATGGCCTTGCTGCACACGCTGCCAATGATCGCGAGAAATGATGTTGGGGTCATGCGGCTCGCTACCGATGGCGGTCGGGTAGAAGAGAATTTCGGCGCCGAGCAGTGCCATGCAGCGCGCGCTCTCTGGGTACCACTGGTCCCAGCAGATACCGACGCCGATCTTGGCGTAGCGGGTGTTCCACACCTTGAAGCCGGTGTCGCCCGGGTTGAAGTAGTACTTCTCGTGGTAGCCCGGGCCATCCGGGATGTGGCTCTTGCGGTAGATGCCGAGGTTGCTGCCATCGGCGTCGATGATCGCGATGCTGTTGAAGCGTGCGCGGCCGGCCAGCTCGAAGAAGCTGATGGGCAGCACGACTTCAAGCTCTTTGGCGACCTTCTGGAAGTGCGCGATGGCTTCATTGACTTCAGCTGGGGTCGCCAGCAACAGGTAGTCCGCATTGGGCTTCTGGCAGAAATAGGGGGTCTCGAAGAGTTCCTGGATCAGGATGATCTGCGCGCCCTTGGCGGCGGCCTGGCGGACCAGCTTCTCGGCGTTGGCGATATTCGCGGCGCGATCCCAGGAGCAGGCCATCTGGGTAGCGGCGACGGTAACGATGCGGGACATGGAACACCTCGTAAGGACGATTACGAATAGGTCGTTAGAACCTAGCAGACGACCTGTGGCAATGCCGTGTCGGCGGGGCGGTGCCCGCCGTTCGGATGCTGACTTTATAGTCGATAAAAATCCGTATTAGAAGCGTAATTTTTCTATTGCAGCGCAGTGATCGATTATTAAACGGATAAATATCCGATTTATGTCCAATTAGTCCGCTTTCGGGGCCGGGCGTTTGGGTAGGAAGGGCGGCAGGTAGAGGCCGAGGTAGGCATCGAACACCCGCATGCCCTCCTCGGCCAGGCGCGGGGTGATTTCGCCGTGTAGCTGCACCGAGCGGGCATAGACACGGTCGCCCAGTTCCATGGCCAGAGCGAAGACGTCGATATCGTCGGGCAGGGTCGGCAGTTCGAAATGGCGCTCGAAGAGGATGTGCATCAGCCGGCCGAGTTCGATGTCGTGCTGGCGGTCGGCCTGGGTCACCTCGGTGAGGCCGTGTTGGGCCAGGATCAGTTGGCGCGCCGCGGCATCGGCGGCATAGATCGACAGCATGCGCTCCTCCACCAGCCGTGATAGATCGCGCCAGTGGCGCAGGCCGTCATGGGCGATGGGTTGCTGCAGGCAGGCGCGGAAAGCGGCATGCACGTCTGTGGTAAGGGCCTCGAGGATGGCCGGCACGCTGGAGAAGAAATGGTAGACGGAGGAGGGGGGCATCTCCGCGCGCTCAGCGACGGTGTAGATCGACAAGTTGGCAACGCCTTGCTCTGCGAGCAGGGTGCGGGCGGCGTCGAGTATCCCGGTGATACGCAGTTGGCTGCTGGCGCGAGGCTTGCGGGTAGTGGCGTGACGCGACATGGGAGGCTCCTCTCCTTCGAGCCGCTATTGGACGTCAGGCCGCGGGGCGGCGGCAAGTGCGGGGAATGGGCAGGGCGCTGCGCTGGCCGTTTGTCGTAGGAGCGAATTCATTCGCCTGGTAATCAAAATGGCGGCGGTGCAGCCCTTTGCGAATGAGTTCACACCCACAGGAGCAGGGCGCCACCTTGGGCGCTATTTCCCTGCGCGAAACGCGGCCCAGACCTGGTCGCGGGTGGCCCCGAGCTTTTCCGGCAGGGCCTCCAGTGGGAACAGCCGGCGCTTCGTGTCCTTGTCCGGGTAGAGGCCTGGCTGGTTGCGCAGAGCCTCGTCCAAGTACTGACGAGCATCCGCATTGCCACTGGGGTAGAGGGTTTCGCTGGTGATCCTGGCCGCGACCTGAGGCTCAAGCAGGTAGTCGATGAATCGGTGCGCCAGGTCGGCGCGGTAGGCGCTGGCAGGAATCACGAGGTTGTCGATGAACAGCACCGAGCCTTCCTGCGGGACGATGAAGTTCACCGGCTGGCCGGCTGCTGCGGCATTCAGGGCATCGCCGACCCAGGCCATGGCGATGCAGAGTTTTCCGGCATTGAGATCGGCGATGTAGCGCTGGCTATCGACGTAGCGCAGGTTCGGACGCAGCGCGGCGAGCAAGTCGCCGCTGCGTTTCAGTCGGCTCGGGGCGCTGCGGGCGAGGCTGCGCCCCTGATAGTTGAGCAGGACCGCCAGGGTTTCGTCCGGGGCGTCCAGCAGGCTGATCCCGCATTGGCTCAGGCGAGCACTTTGCTGTGGATCGAAGAGCAGGCTCCAGCTCTGGGGAAGTGGGCCGCCAAAGGCCTTTTCCGCTTTCGGAGTGTTCACGGCCAGGCCAACAGCGCCCCAGAGGTAGGGCACCGCGTGCTGGTTATTCGGGTCGGAGGCGGCCACCTTGCTCAGCAGTTGTTTGTCGAGGTGCTTGCGATTGGGTAGCAGCTTGAAGTCCAGCGGCTGCAAGCGCCCGCTGGTGATTAGTCGAGGCAGTTCGTTATGCGAGGGAACCGCGACATCGATCGGCTCGCCACCGGCCATGGCCTGGTCCAGTTCTTCGGCGCTGCTGAAGGTGCGGTAATCGACACGAATGCCGGTGTGTTGCTCGAAGTCCTTGAGCACCTGGGGGGCGATGTAATCGTTCCAGTTGTAGACGCGGATCAGGTCTTCGGCCTGAGCCAGCGTGGGGAGCAGTGCGAGCAACAGCGGGGCGAGCAAGCGGGGCATGACTTCCTCCCTGATGTGAACATGCAATCTCGGTCTTTTGGGGTTTTGCCGGTCGGAGAAGCCGAGCGAGCAATTGCGAAGAGGCAGATAAAACGACGCCGGCCCTTGGGGCCGGCGTTGTGGACTCGCTTACACGGTATGCAGATACCAGTTGTATTCGAGGTCGGAGATGGAGTGTTCGAACTCCTCCAGCTCGCTTTCCTTACAGGCGACAAAGATGTCGATGTAATCCGGGCTGATGTACTTGGCCAGAATTTCGCTGTCGTCCAGTTCGCGCAGTGCATCGCGCAGGTTGTTCGGCAGGCTCTGTTCCAATTGCTCGTACGAGTTGCCTTCGATGGGGGCGCCGGGCTCGATCTTGTTGGTCAGGCCGTGGTGGATACCCGCAAGGATCGCCGACATCATCAGGTAAGGGTTGGCATCGGCACCGGCAACGCGGTGTTCGAGGCGTACCGAGTCCGGGCTGCCGGTCGGCACGCGCAGCGCGACGGTACGGTTGTCCAGGCCCCAGCTCGGTGCGTTCGGTACGTAGAACTGCGCGCCGAAACGGCGGTAGGAGTTCACGTTCGGGCACAGGAAGGCCATCGACGCTGCCATGGTCTCGAGCACACCGCCGACCGCATGACGCAAAGCGGCGTTCTGCTCGGGATCATCGGCGGTGAAGATGTTCTTGCCGGTCTTCTTGTCGATGAGCGAAATGTGCACGTGCAGGCCGTTGCCCGCCTGGCCCGGATAGGGCTTGGCCATGAAGGTGGTGTCCATCTCATGGTCGTAGGCGATGTTCTTGATCAGGCGCTTGAGCAGCACCGCGTAGTCGCATGCCTTGATCGCATCGGTGACGTGGTGGAGGTTGACCTCGAACTGCGCCGGGGCGCTTTCCTTGACGATAGCGTCGGCCGGAATGCCCTGGACCTTCGCCGCTTCGAGGATGTCCTGGAGGCAGTCGGCATATTCATCCAGGTCGTCGATCAGGTAAACCTGGGTCGACTGCGGACGCTTGCCGGAGATCGGCGAGCGAGGCGGCTGCGGACGGCCGTTCAGGTTCTCCTGGTCGATCAGGTAGAACTCCAGTTCGAAAGCCGCGCAAATAGTCAGGCCCAGCTCGTCAAACTTCTCCACGACCTGACGCAGTACTTCACGTGGGTCAGCAAAGAAGGGCTGGCCTTCCAGTTCGTGCATGGTCATCAGCAGCTGCGCGGTAGGACGCTTCTGCCAAGGCTCGTCACTGAGGGTTCCCGGGATGGGATAGCAGATGCGGTCAGCGTCGCCGATGTCCAGGCCGAGGCCTGTACTTTCGACGGTGGATCCATTGATGTCGAGAGCGAAGAGTGAAGCAGGGAGGTTGATGCCCTTTTCGTAGACTTTGTGGAGGCTGGCGCGTTCGATTCGCTTGCCTCGTACCACTCCATTCATATCTGCAATTAGTAGGTCGACGAACTGGACCTCAGGATGTTCCTTAAGGAATTCGTTCGCTTCTTGAAGCTGAACGGCACTCGGGGGTACCGACATGATGCAACACCTTTTTTGTTAAAAATATCAATCACGCAGAATCTAAGGTGAGAGTCAATCCGAATCACCCCAGGTTGTCAAGCTGACCCTATTTTGCCCTAAAAGTGGGCCTGATGGCCAGTTTTGGGGCGTTCCAGGGCGTTCATACTTCTCTCGGAGCCATGCCGGGCGCGGTGCTCAGTGGAGTGTGTTCAATTTTTTACGGCCCTATTGTGTAAAAAAATGAACAACGCTAAGCTCGGTCGAAACCCATAACAGCAATAAAACGGGTGTCTCATGGCTCGCCTGCCGTTGATCGGCGTAACCGCTTGTACCAGGCAGTTAGGATCTCAGTCCTACCACACTGCGGGTGACAAATACGTTCGTGCGGTGGCGGTCGGAGCCGGGGGGCTTCCCCTGGTGATTCCGGCCCTCGCGGAACTCATTGATCAGCCAACTCTCCTGGCCAGCCTGGATGGACTGCTTTTCACCGGCTCTCCTTCCAATATAGAACCTCATCATTATCAAGGCTCGGCCAGTGAGCCGGGCACGCCGCATGACCCGGGGCGCGATGGCACCACTTTGCCTCTTATTAGCGCAGCAGTAGCGGCAGGTATTCCGGTGCTGGGGATCTGTCGCGGCTTCCAGGAGATGAATGTGGCATTCGGCGGCACCCTGCATCAGAAGGTGCATGAAGTAGAAGGACTCATGGATCACCGCGAGCCGGACGATCAGCCGCTCGAGGTCCAGTACGCCCCCCGTCATCCGCTGCATGTGCAGCCGGGGGGCATTCTCGACGGCATCGGCTTGCCGTCCGAGATCCAGGTCAACTCCATTCATGGCCAGGGCGTTGAACGTCTGGCGCCGGGCCTGCGTGTAGAGGCTCTGGCGCCAGATGGGTTGGTCGAGGCCTTTTCGGTCGAAGGCGCCAGCAGCTTTGCCCTCGGAGTGCAGTGGCACCCCGAATGGCAAGTTCGATCCAACCCAAACTATCTCGCCATCTTCCAGGCCTTTGGTGAGGCTTGCAGGAAGAGGGCGGGGAAACGCTGAACGGGGAGATCGCCTGCAGTTAGCCGATGAGTTTGCCGGGTCATGGAGTTCGGACTGTACTGTCCGTGGCTGGAAGCCCCTGTGTGGACGATCGGTAGCAAACCTGCAGATGCCTTCTTGTGAAGCTCTCAATCCTGAGGTCTTTATGACTACCAAGCTCGACCAGCTCACAAGCTGGCTGAAAGAACGCAAAATCACCGAAGTTGAATGCATGATCAGTGATCTTACTGGTATTGCACGAGGTAAGATCTCGCCGACGAACAAGTTTCTGGACGAGAAGGGCATGCGCCTCCCGGAGAGCGTGCTGCTGCAGACCGTAACCGGCGACTACGTCGAAGACGACATTTATTACGAGCTGCTCGACCCGGCCGACATCGATATGTTCTGCCGTCCTGACGAGCATGCCGTCTATCTGGTGCCTTGGGCTATTGAACCCACCGCGATGGTGATTCACGACACCTTCGACAAGCAGGGCAACCCGATCGAGCTGTCCCCGCGCAACCTGCTCAAGCGCGTGCTCAAGCTCTATGCCGACAAGGGCTGGAAGCCCATCGTTGCGCCGGAGATGGAGTTCTACCTGACCAAGCGCTGCGATGACCCGGACTTCCCCCTGCAGGCGCCGTTAGGCCGCTCGGGCCGCCCGGAGACTGGTCGCCAGTCCTTCTCGATCGATGCGGCGAACGAATTCGACCCGCTGTTCGAGGACATGTACGACTGGTGCGAAATGCAGGACCTGGATCTGGACACCCTGATCCACGAGGAAGGTCCGGCGCAGATGGAGATCAACTTCCGTCACGGTGATGCCCTGGAACTGGCCGACCAGATCCTGGTGTTCAAGCGCACCATGCGTGAGGCCGCGCTCAAGCACAACGTGGCAGCCACCTTCATGGCCAAGCCGATCACCGACGAGCCGGGCAGTGCCATGCACCTGCACCAGAGCGTGATCGACATCAAGACCGGGAAAAACATCTTCTCAAATGAAGATGGCTCCATGAGCGAGTTGTTCCTGCACCACATCGGTGGCCTACAGAAGTACATCCCCGAGGTGTTACCCCTGTTCGCGCCCAACGTGAACTCGTTCCGCCGTTTCCTGCCGGATACCTCGGCGCCGGTGAACGTGGAGTGGGGCGAAGAGAACCGTACCGTGGGCCTGCGCGTACCGGATGCCGGGCCGCAGAACCGGCGTGTGGAAAACCGCCTGGCCGGCGCCGATGCCAACCCTTACCTGGCCATCGCCGCCAGCCTGCTGTGTGGCTACATCGGCATGGTGTCGGGCGCCAACCCGAGCGCGCCGGTGAAGGGCCGTGGCTACGAGCGCCGCAATCTGCGCCTGCCGCTGACCATCGAGGCGGCGCTGGAGCGGATGGAAAGCTGCCGGGATATTGAAGAATACCTGGGCAGCAAGTTCGTGAAGGCCTATGTCGCGGTCAAGCGCGCCGAACATGAAAACTTCAAACGGGTGATCAGCTCCTGGGAACGTGAGTTCCTGCTGCTCTCCGTCTGATCCAGAACGGAGTGTCGGCCACGCCGGCCGGCACTCCAGATGTGTGTATATCGAGGTATGGATATGAACAGCCAAGTGACCAACCCCCAGACCCGTGAGTGGCAAGCGCTCGGTCGCGACCACCACCTGCCACCGTTCACCGACTACAAGGCGCTGAACGCCAAGGGTGCGCGGATCATCACCAAGGCAGAGGGCGTTTACATCTGGGATAGCGAGGGCAACAAGATCCTCGACGGCATGGCGGGCCTGTGGTGCGTCAACGTCGGTTACGGCCGTGAGGAGCTGGTGCAGGCTGCGGCTCGCCAGATGCGCGAGCTGCCCTTCTACAACCTGTTCTTCCAGACCGCGCATCCGCCGGCACTGGAACTGTCCAAAGCCATCGCCGACATCGCCCCGGAAGGCATGAACCATGTGTTCTTCACCGGTTCCGGCTCCGAGGCCAACGACACCGTGCTGCGCATGGTTCGCCATTACTGGGCCATCAAGGGCCAGCCGCAGAAGAAAGTCATCATCGGCCGCTGGAACGGCTATCACGGCTCCACAGTTGCCGGCGTCAGCCTGGGCGGCATGAAAGCGCTGCACGGACAGGGCGACCTGCCGATCCCCGGGATCGAGCACATCGCGCAGCCCTACTGGTTCGGCGAAGGCGGTGACATGGCGCCGGAAGAGTTCGGCGTATGGGCGGCCGAGCAGCTGGAGAAGAAGATTCTCGAAGTGGGTGAGGAGAAGATCGCGGCCTTCATCGCCGAGCCTATCCAGGGCGCAGGTGGTGTGATCGTTCCGCCGGAAACCTACTGGCCGAAGATCCGCGAGATCCTCGCCAAGTACGACATCCTCTTCGTCGCCGACGAAGTGATCTGTGGCTTCGGCCGCACCGGCGAGTGGTTCGGCAGCCAGTACTACGGCCTTGCCCCGGACCTGATGCCTATCGCCAAGGGTCTGACCTCCGGCTACATCCCCATGGGCGGCGTAATCGTGCGTGACGAGATCGTCGATACCCTGAATGAGGGTGGAGAGTTCTACCACGGCTTCACCTACTCTGGTCACCCGGTTGCGGCTGCGGTAGCGCTGGAGAATATCCGCATCCTGCGCGAAGAGAAGATCGTCGAGAAGGTCAAGGCGGAAACGGCACCGTATTTGCAGAAGCGCTGGCAGGAGCTGGCTGACCACCCGTTGGTTGGCGAGGCGCGTGGGGTCGGGATGGTTGCGGCCCTGGAGCTGGTCAAGAACAAGAAGACCCGCGAGCGTTTCGCCGACGGCATCGGGATGCTGTGCCGTGAGCACTGCTTCCAGAATGGTCTGATCATGCGCGCGGTCGGCGACACGATGATCATTTCGCCGCCGCTGGTGATCAACAAAGATGAGATCGACGAACTGGTGACCAAGGCACGCAAGTGCCTGGACCTCACCGCGAGTGCAGTCAAAGGCTGAGAAAAAGGGCTGGCTTACGGCATTTCGCGATTGCGACTGTTGTAAGCAAGCCCTCGACCTTGCCAGACTTCGCCGGTGCGTTGGCCAGGCTCACCGAGTGGTGGCGTATTCGGTACGACGCCGCTCGGACACTTCAACAAAAAATGGAGCTACCCGCATGATCAAAAACTTCGGCAAAACCCTGCTCGCCCTGACCCTGGCTGGTGCCGTGGCCGGCATGGCCCAGGCTGACGACAAGGTACTGCACGTTTACAACTGGTCGGACTACATCGCCCCGGATACCGTCGAGAAATTCACCAAGGAAACCGGCATCAAGGTCGTCTACGACGTATTCGACTCCAACGAGACCCTTGAGGCCAAGCTCTTGGCCGGCAAGTCGGGTTACGACATCGTGGTGCCGTCCAACAACTTCCTGGCCAAGCAGATCAAGGCCAAGGTTTACCAGCCGCTGGACAAGTCCAAGCTGCCGAACTGGAAGAACCTGGACACGAACCTGCTGAAGACCGTCGAAGTGTCCGATCCGGGCAACAAGTACGCCTTCCCCTACATGTGGGGTTCCATCGGCATCGGTTACAACCCGGACAAGGTCAAGGCCGTACTGGGCGACAACGCCCCGGTGGACTCCTGGGACCTGCTGTTCAAGCCGGAAAACATCGAGAAGCTGAAGGCCTGCGGCGTTTCCTTCCTCGACTCGCCCACCGAGATCCTGCCGATCGCCCTGAAGTACCTGGGCCACGATCCGCTGAGCCAGGACCCCAAGCAGCTGAAGGAAGCCGAGGCGCTGTTCCTCAAGATCCGTCCGCACATCACCTACTTCCACTCTTCCAAGTACATCTCCGACCTGGCCAACGGCAACCTCTGCGTGGCCGTGGGTTACTCGGGTGACGTGTACCAGGCCAAGTCCCGCGCCGAAGAGGCCAAGGCCGGTGTGAACGTCGCCTACAACATTCCGAAAGAAGGTGCTGGTACCTTCTTCGACATGATCGCCATGCCGGCAGACGCGGCTAACCCCGAAGCTGCCTACGCCTTCATGAACTTCCTGATGAAGCCGGAAATCATGGCGGAGATCACCAACGAGGTGCAGTTCCCCAACGGGAACGCCGCCGCCACCGATCTGGTCGACGAGGCGATCCGCAAGGACCCGGGTATCTACCCGACCCAGGAGACCATGGCCAAGCTCTACGCCTTCCCGGACCTGCCGGCCAAGGTGCAGCGCGCAATGACTCGTACCTGGACCACCATCAAGTCGGGCAAGTAAGCACGGCTCCCGTGCCCGGCGGGGACTCCCCGCCGGTGCCCGGACCGAGAAGCAGAGAACCGTGAGTTCATTGGTCCGGGTGCGGGAATAACCTGGGCTCCTTCCGGCGACGCCGGAGACCACAAGAGGACGAACCTGTGCATTTCCAGATCCGCAAGATGATGATCACTGCCGTCACCACCTTGAGCCTGGTCGCCCAGGCCCAGGCCCAGGCGGATCAGTCGGTGCATATCTATAACTGGTCGGACTACATCGGCGAGACCACCCTGGCGGATTTCCAGAAGGAAACCGGCATCAAGCCGGTGTATGACGTCTTCGATTCCAACGAGACCCTGGAAGGCAAATTGCTGGCGGGCCACACCGGCTATGACGTCGTGGTGCCGTCCAACCACTTCCTCGGCAAGCAGATCAAGGCGGGCGCGTTCCAGAAGCTCGACCGCAGCCAACTGCCCAACTGGCAGAACCTGGACCCGAACCTGCTCAAGCAGCTCCAGCGCAATGATCCCGGCAACGAGTACGCCGTTCCCTACCTGTGGGGCACCAACGGCATCGGCTACAACGTGGAGAAGGTCAAGGCTGCGCTTGGCGTGGACCACATCGACTCCTGGGCGATGATCTTCGAGCCCGAGAACATCAAGAAGCTGAGCCAGTGCGGCGTGGCGTTCCTCGACTCGGCCGATGAGATGATTCCGGCCATGCTCAACTACCTGGGCCTGGACCCCAACAGCAAGAACCCGGACGACTACAAGAAAGCCGAGGCCAAGCTGATGGAGATCCGTCCCTATGTGACCTACTTCCACTCCTCCAAGTACATTGGCGACCTGGCCAATGGCGACATCTGCGTCGCTGCCGGTTTCTCCGGCGACATCTTCCAGGCCGCGGCGCGTGCCGAGGAAGCGGGCAAGGGTGTGGAAATCGCCTATTCGATTCCGAAAGAGGGCGGCAACCTCTGGTTCGACATGCTGGCCATTCCGGCCGGGGCGACGAACGCCAAAGAGGCCCATGCCTTCATCAATTACCTGCTCAGGCCCGAGGTGATCGCCAAGGTCAGCGACTACGTTGGCTATGCGAACCCAAACCTCAAGGCCAGTGAGCTAATGGATCAGGAAGTACGTACCGACGAGTCCGTCTACCCGCCACAAGCGGTGCTGGACAAGCTCTATGTTTCGGCGGAGCTGCCGCCGAAAGTCCAGCGGCTGATGACCCGCAGCTGGACCAAGGTCAAGTCGGGCAAATGACGCACGGCCGGGACGCCCGCCATCCGCGGCGGGCCCACCGCGCCACCAAGGCGTAGCCATGCAGGATGCTTGGCTCTCGCCCATGCTGTAAAAACGCGCCCGGCCGCGGTGGTCGGGTAGTAAATTCTGGGAGTGTGGTAATGGCAATAGCCTCCGGTGCCTACAAGAAAGCCCTCGAGGGCAACCAGCAGCCTAAAGAGGTGCTGGTGAAAATCGACCGGGTGACCAAGAAGTTCGACGAGACGGTGGCTGTGGACAGCGTGTCCCTGGACATCAAGAAGGGTGAGATCTTCGCCCTGCTCGGCGGTTCCGGTTCGGGTAAATCAACGCTGCTGCGCATGCTCGCAGGCTTCGAGCGGCCGACCGATGGACGCATCCTCCTCGACGGCGTCGACATCACGGATATGCCGCCCTACGAGCGCCCGATCAACATGATGTTCCAGTCCTATGCGCTCTTCCCGCATATGACTGTTGCGCAGAACATCGCCTTCGGACTTAAACAGGACCGTCTGCCTGCCGCCGAGATCGACCAGCGCGTCAACGAGATGCTCAAGCTCGTACAGATGACCCAGTTCGCCAAGCGCAAGCCGCATCAGCTTTCCGGCGGTCAGCGTCAGCGCGTGGCTCTGGCTCGCTCGCTGGCCAAGCGTCCGAAGTTGTTGCTGCTCGACGAGCCGATGGGCGCCCTGGACAAGAAACTGCGTTCGCAGATGCAGCTGGAACTGGTGGAGATCATTGAGCGCGTGGGCGTGACCTGCGTGATGGTGACCCACGACCAGGAAGAGGCCATGACCATGGCCCAGCGCATCGCCATCATGCACCTGGGTTGCATCGAACAGATCGGTAGCCCGGTGGATATCTACGAGACTCCGATCAGCCGCCTGGTCTGCGAATTCATCGGCAACGTCAATCTGTTCGACGGCGAAGTGGTGGAGGACGCCGAGGCCCATGCGTTGATCGCCTGCCCGCAACTGGAGCGACCGATCTTCGTCGGCCACGGCGTGACCACCTCGGTGCAGGACAAGCGCATCACCTACGCCCTGCGTCCGGAGAAGCTGCTGGTCACCACCGAACAGCCCGCCTGCGAGTACAACTGGTCGCGCGGCAAGGTCCACGACATCGCCTACCTGGGCGGCCACTCGGTGTTCTACGTCAAGCTGCCAAACGGCTCCATCGTCCAGTCCTTCGTCGCCAACGCCGAGCGCCGCGGCACTCGTCCGACCTGGGATGACGAAGTGTTCGTCTGGTGGGAAGACGATAGCGGAGTGGTGCTGCGGTCATGAGAATTCCCAAACTGAAAAATGTGCTGCCGAGCGGCCGGCACCTCGTCATCGGGGTACCGTTCTTCTGGCTGTTCCTGTTCTTCCTGCTGCCCTTCGTCATCGTGCTGAAGATCAGCTTCGCCGAAGCGGACGTGGCGATTCCCCCCTACACGGACATCTACACCTGGGCTGACAACCAGCTGCAGGTCATCCTCAACCTGGGTAACTACCTGATACTCAACGAGGACGAACTGTATTTGGCGGCCTATCTGGGTTCGCTGAAAATCGCCTTCTTCAGCACCCTGCTCTGCCTGCTGATCGGCTACCCGATGGCCTACGCCATCGCCCGCGCCGGCAAGGAAGCGCAGACCGTGCTGCTGTTGCTGATCATGATGCCGACCTGGACGGCGATCCTGATCCGCGTCTACGCGTGGATGGGCATCCTCAGCAACAACGGGCTACTGAACAGCTTCCTGATGGGCCTGGGCTTGATCAGCGAGCCGCTGCAGATCCTCAACACCAACACCGCGGTGTACATAGGCGTCGTCTACTCGTACCTGCCGTTCATGATCCTGCCGCTCTACGCCAACCTGGTGAAGCACGACCCAAGCTTGCTCGAAGCGGCCTCGGACCTCGGTTCGAGCACCTTCAACAGCTTCTGGAAGATCACTGTGCCGCTGTCGAAGAACGGCATCATCGCCGGCAGCATGCTGGTGTTCATCCCGGTGGTAGGCGAGTTCGTGATCCCGGAACTGCTCGGCGGCCCCGAGACCCTGATGATCGGCAAGGTGCTCTGGCAGGAGTTCTTCAACAACCGCGACTGGCCGGTGGCATCCGCGCTGGCGGTGGTGATGCTGGCGATCCTGATCGTCCCGATCATTCTCTTCAACCGTAACCAGGCGAAAGAACTGGAGGGCAAGGTATGAAACGCTTCGGTTTCTCCACCTTGATGCTGTGGGCGGGTCTGCTGTTCATCTATCTGCCGATGCTGATCCTGGTCATCTACTCCTTCAACGGTTCCAAGCTGGTAACCGTCTGGGGCGGCTGGTCGGTGAAGTGGTACGTTGGCCTGCTGGACAACACCCAGCTGATGAGCTCGGTCGGCCGCTCCCTGGAGATCGCCCTCTACACTGCGGTGGCCGCGGTGGCACTGGGAACCCTGGCGGCCTTCGTGCTAACCCGTATCCCGCGCTTCAAGGGGCGTACGGTGTTTGGCGGCATGGTCACTGCGCCGCTGGTGATGCCGGAGGTGATCACCGGTCTGTCGCTGCTGCTGCTGTTCGTGGCCATGGCGCAATTGATCGGTTGGCCCCAGGAGCGTGGCATCGTCACCATCTGGATCGCCCACACCACGTTCTGCTCGGCCTACGTGGCGATCGTGGTATCGGCGCGCTTGCGTGAGCTGGACCTTTCCATCGAAGAGGCGGCCATGGACCTGGGCGCTCGACCTTGGAAGGTGTTCCTGCTGATCACCATCCCGATGATCGCGCCTTCGCTGGCGGCGGGCGGCATGATGTCATTCGCCCTGTCGCTGGACGACCTGGTCCTGGCCAGCTTCGTCTCCGGTCCCGGCTCCACCACCCTGCCGATGGAGGTTTTCTCCGCCGTGCGCCTGGGGGTGAAGCCGGAAATCAACGCCGTGGCCAGCCTGATCCTGCTGACCGTCTCGCTGTTCACCTTCTTCGCCTGGTTCTTCACTCGCCAAGCCGAGGAGCGTCGCAAGCGGGCCGTCCAGCAGGCGATGGATACCATGGCCGAGGAAGCCGCCGGCTCCAGTTGGAAACCGGCTCAGGCTGCCTGATCGCTTAAGCCGATACGACAATGGCCACCTTTGGGTGGCCATTGTCGTTTTCAGTGGGGGCTTGGCAGGCCGCCGGCCTGCTTGGCGAATGAATTCACCCCTACAGAACTGCGCCGCTCCCTTCCCCCTTTGGGAGAGGGGCCGGGGGTGAGGGATGCCTCATGCCGCGCCAGAGCTGTTGGGCTTCAGATGCATTTGCCCAACCCGCAGTTCTCAGTTCGCCGGCTTTAGCACCAGCGTTTCCCGGCTGTTGGCTTTCACGTCTTCCTCGCTGAAGTGCATCGGCAGGTATTCGCCTTTGATGTACGCCTCGGCCTGGTCGGCGTAGTGGCGGTCGAAGGGCACCCCGCTCTGGCCAACCGGGTTGATGCCCAGGCCGTGGGCACCGTCGGCGAGGTCGATCAGGCGACGCGTCGAGGGGCCGTAGATCACCTGCCAGGGCGCCGGGCCGACCCGGTGCGAGAGATTGTTCGGCGTTTCGTGGCCACCTGGTGCGGCAAAGGCCCCGACATTGAACAACCTATCCAGCGGCTGCTGCTGACCCAGCGGGTGGTTGTGCGTCAGGGGGTGCGCCGATCCCCAGATCCATTTGGCGCTGTCATCGCCAAAAGTCTTCTGCAGATGGGCGAGGCTCGCCTGCCAGGCCACCTTGACGATGTCGGCGCGTTTTTCGACAGGCTCGGTGCCGCGCTTATCCCACCAGGGCGAACCGGCATCCGCGGTCAGGCGTGGCAGGGCCACGTCGAGCGCGCGGGTCTGTAGCAGGCTGTCGAAGAATGCATCGCCCAGTTCGTCGCGCATCACGGCGTTGGTCAGCTCGTAGGCCAGTTGGTTGAACAGGGTCGCTGGCACGGAGTCCAGTTCGTGATCGCCATTCCAGCTTGCCAGCTGCTCGACCAGCTGCTGCTCGCGTTCGCCGGTAGCTGCCGTGCGCAGCTCATCGAGGATGGGGGCGAGCAGACGCGGGGCGTAGCCGGTGCCAGGGTCCAGCTGCAGCGCCTGGCTGTTGTTCAGGTCCCACTTCACATCGGCCTGGGCCAGCTTCTGGTTCAGGCGCTGGCCGCGGTCCGGCAGGTTGTAATAGCCGGGTATCGCGACGCCGGTGGGCGATTGCGGCTGGTAGTTGGCGGAGACGATGTAGCCGCGCTCGGGGTTCTCCTCTTGCGGGTTGGCGCTGAAGGGCAGGAAGCCGGGTTTGTCCGCCGCTGCAGAACTGCCATCGAGGATGAAGTAGGGGTTTACACCATCGGGACGCTGCGCAAGCTTGGCGGCAGCCCACCAGCCGATGTCCCCGTCGGCATTGGCCCAGATCACGTTCAGCCCGGGTGCGTGGATCTTTTCGGCAGCAGTGCGGGCCTTGTCCAGGGTGTTGGCGCGGTTGAGCTGATAGAAGGCGTCGAGGATAGGGTTCTCGGTTTCGAGGAAGGCCCACCACATGGCGATCGGCGTCTTTCCGGCGGCGGCGCCGAGGGCGTCGTTGATGATCGGACCGTGGGCAGAGCGGCGCAGGGTCAGCGTGATCGGCTCGCCATCCTTGACCCGGATGGTCTCCTCACGTTGCTCGAGGTCGACCCAGCGGCCCTGGTACCAGACTTGCTGCGGGTTGTCCGGGTTGCTCTTCTCGGCAATCAGGTCGAGGTCGTCGTTCTGGAACATCGTCAGGCTCCAGGCGAACCGCTCGTTATGCCCCAGCGATGCCGTGGGATTGAGTGCCTGGTGATGGCCGTAGAGGTTGAAACCGGGGTAGCTCAGTTGTGCTTCGTACCAGACGGCGGGCACCGCGAAGCGGATGTGCGGGTCGCCAGCCAGCAGCGGCTTGCCACTGGCGGTACGACGGCCGGAGACGGCCCAGGCGTTACTGCCTTCGAACTGTGGCAGGCCGGCTTCTACCAGGGCTTGCTGGCTGAGGCGGGCGAGGCGGCTGAGGTCGTTCCAGTCATTGGTGGCCAGCGTTTGGCCGACCACGCCCTCGGGGTGCCATTCGAGGTCGAAAGCTTTCAGGTAGTCGGCGCCCAGCTCATCGCGCACATAGGTCAGCACCGGCTCGGTGCGGAAGGCAGCGGCAAAGCTGTAGGCCATGTAACCGGCCACGGAAAGGGTGTCTTCGACGGTGAATGGGCGTTTCTCGATGCCCAGCAGGTCGAATTCCACCGGCGCCGGGCGGCTGCCCTGGAACTGGTTGATGCCGTCGAGATAGGCCAGCAGCGCCTTGGCTGCCGGGCTGTTCATGTCCATCTTGCGCGCGTAGTCGTCGGCATGGGCCCGAATGCCGAGGGTGCGGAACAGACGGTCGGTGTCGACCAGCCTGGCACCCAAGGCTTCGGCCAACTCGCCCCGGGCCAGGCGGCGCAGCATCTCCATCTGGAACAACCGGTCCTGGGCATGGACGAAGCCGAGGGCGCGGTACATGTCGGCCTCGTTGGCGGCCTGGATATGCGGGACGCCGCGCTCGTCGTAGCGCACCGTGACTGGCGCATCGAGATGGGCGAGGGTCAGTTCGCCGCTGCGCTGCGGCTTGCTGCTTTCGCTGTACCAAGCGGCGCCAGCGGCCGTGGCGGCGATGATGACACCCAGGGTGGTCAACGTACGTTTCATGAACGGTTCTCCTTGTTCTGGTGTCAGCATTGTCCTTGGCTGGCAGTGCCAGGGCATTGACCGGCGACTCGCGGGCTGGAAGTCTTTGGTCAATCCAAGGAGTGCCCATGTCCCACGACGACGCTGATGCCTGGCCCATTTCGCCTTTGACCCATTCCGCCACCCTCAGGCGCCTGCTCTACGAGGCGCTGACCGAGCTCGGCCTGGACCCGACTCGCGTCTACCAGGGCATCAACCAGCATCGGCGCCTGCGGCCTCCGCCAACGGACGGGCGTCTGTGCCATGACGAGGCGCCGTTGTTCTGGATGGCCGCTGATGCGCTGACCGGCGATCCCGACATCGGCCTGCACCTTGGCGAAGTGATGAAGCCGCGCCTGCTGGATGTGGTCGGTTATCTGTTGCTGGCCAGTCGGGATCTGGAGCAAGCGCTGGAAAGCTTCCTGCGTTTCCAGCACATTCTTTCCGGCGGCTTCGTCGCCCACCTTCAGGTGGACGGCCGGCACGCACGCCTGGTGCTCGACCTCAACTACTTCGGCTTCCCTTCGCTGCGCCAGCAAATGGAGTGCCTGGCCCTGCTGTTCACCAAGCTGCTCAAGTTCATCACGGACGATGAGTTCTGCCTCGACGGCGTGGAGTTTCGCCACCCCAGACCGCGGCGCGTCGGCGAACATTTCCGCCTGTTCGGTGTGTCGCCGAGTTTTGCCGGCGAGCACGATGCCCTGGTATTTCCTGCTGCGCTGCTCAAACGGCCATCGCGCACCGCCAATCCAACCATGCACCGCCTGCTCTGGCAGCATGCCGAAGCACAGTTGGCTGCGCTGGCGGAGAACGACCTGCTCAATCGTCTGAGTTATCTGTTGGGAGTGCGTCTGGGGCGGGCAGATTGTTCGATGGCGGCGTGCGCAACCGAGTTGGGGCTATCCGCGGGTGCCCTGCAGCGGGCCCTGGCCGACCAGGGTAGCAACCTGCGGCGGGTGCGCGAATCAGTGCAGCAGGCGCGGGCTCAGGCCCTGCTACGGGAAGGCCAAGCAATCCGCGAAGTAGCTCGCGCCTGTGGTTTCACCGAGCTGTCGCCTTTCTACCGGGCGTTCCGCCGCTGGTACGGCATGCCACCGGAAGCCTATCGGGAGCGGCTCTTGGTCAAGGTTCCGTAGTTGTCCTCCAGCTGCAGAAACAGCCGGAGGCCAGGGTTCCTGCGGCGGCGACGGGGCGGTTGGCGATCAGGGCTTCGAGGACGGGCTCGATGAAGCTGTTGGCGGAATTGCATACAGCACCTTCGCTGTAGGGGCCGAAGTAAGCCAGGTGACCGTCCTTGTCCCAGATGCCCACCGCTGGTACGGCGGGCACCTGGTCGGCCCCCGGCACCTCTTTCAGCGGCTGCAAGGCTTGCAGGGTGGGCGGCAGGTGGCCCGAGCTGCCGGGCTTCTGCACGGCATAGAACTCGACGCCTTGGGCCACGAAGCGCTCGATCAGTTCAGCCAAGTGTTGCTGGTTGCCGGCATTGCATGGGCAGGCCGGATCCCAGAAGTGCACCAGGCGGATCGGCCCCGGCCCGGCCAGGTTCACCGGAAGCTGCAGGTTCTCCCCGGAGAACACCGTCGCCTGTGGATTGAAGGGGCGGATATAGCGTGTCTCGTACCAGCGATAGGCGGCGAAGGTTGCGGCGATACAGGCGACTACGAGCAGACAGCTGAGCAGGGTCTTGGGGCTGGACGAACGCATGCGGAGTTGGCCATACAAAGGGCGTGTAGCTTGCCACGTCGCGATGCGCAGCAGAATATCGTCAGCCAATCAGGGCGCCAGGATGCCCTGTGGATATCGTTACTTAGCCGATGGAACCCCCAATGCTCGAGACCTTCCAACCCGACCTGCTGCGTTCGATGCTGCGCCCATTGGCCGCAGGGCCTGCCAACTTGCGGCAGGCCAAGGTCTACCAGGCCTACTACGGGTTGGATTTCGCCCAGAAGCATCTGGGGCTGCGGACGAGTCTCGGCTGCCTCCAGGTCGGCGGCTACTCGGTGGTCACCCAGTTGTGGTGGCCGGCAGGGGCCCACGCCAGCTTGGTGCTGCTGCACGGCTATTACGACCACATGGGCCTCTACCGCCACCTGATCGACTGGGCCTTGGGCATGGGTTTCGCAGTGCTGTCCTGCGACCTGCCCGGGCACGGTTTGTCCAGCGGCGCGCGGGCCAGCATCGGAGACTTCGCTGAGTATCAGGCCACTTTGGCGGCCCTGCTGGGCGAAGCCGAGGCGCTGCAGCTGCCGCAGCCCTGGCACCTGGCCGGACAGAGCACGGGCGGCGCTATCCTGCTCGATTACCTGCTGACCGGCTCGCCGCGCGAGGAGCTCGGCGAGACCCTGCTGTTCGCCCCCCTGGTGCGGCCACGGGCCTGGGGCTGGTCAAAGCTCAGCTATCACCTGATGCGCCCCTTCGTCGAGGGCATTCCCCGGCGTTTCAGCGTCAACTCCAGCGACCCCGAGTTCATCGACTTCGTCCATCACCGCGACCCGCTACAGCCGCAAACACTGCCTACCGCCTGGGTCGGCGCGCTGGCCCGTTGGGTCCCGCGTATCGAGGCGGCGTCCCGTTCGAGTCGGCGCCCCTTGGTGGTCCAGGGGGAAGGTGACATGACGGTGGACTGGCAGCACAACCTTGAGGTGCTGGAAGACAAGTTCGATCATCCTGATGTGCTGATGCTGCCGGGGGCCGGTCACCATCTGGTGAACGAGTCTCCTGCCTATCGCCAGCGCTACTTCCAGTTCCTCCGGGAACGGCTCGGCCGATAGCTCGGGCACTGCGGCGATTACGCGACCCCGCGCTGCTCAGTAGCCTTGCTGCACCGGCGTCAGGCTTGATGCGTCCTGGCCGACCGCCAAGCCTGCGCGGACTGCGGCCAGGGCGGCCTGATAATAGGCCTTGCCATCGGGCGACTCGGCGAAGGTGACGAATTCCTCCAGCTCCAGGTCGGACAGGTCGCGGTAAACGTAGAGCAGTGTGTTATCCAGATCGTTGCCGATCTGCTCCATCAGCCGCTGGCGCTGACCATCGATCATGCCTTGGGTCTGGTCGCCACCGAGCAGGCCGGGGAGCATCTGGCTCAGACTGTCGGCGGCGACGCCGGCGAGGGCCAGGCTGACCTCGGCCCCAGCCTCGCGGGCGGGCAAGGCCTGGGCCAGGTGGCGGACCAGCAAGCGCCGGGTGGCGCTGGCCTCGATGCGCGGCAGGCCGCCGGTATGCATGGCTAGCTGGTCGCGACGCGTGGCCAGGACCTCGGCGGCGATGATCTTGCGTCCCAGGGGTGACTGGAAGAACGTCAGGGCCGGACGTGGATCGTTCAACTGGTTGCGCAGGGCTGTCTGCGCGCGCTGGTCGATGGCTTGGGGTTGGAAGCGGCGATTGCTGTTGTCCACCAGCGCCTGGTAAACGGCCGGCGGCAGCGTCTGCTGATAGCGCTGCTGGGCCGCTGCCAGGGCATCGTTGAAATGCGCGCGTTGGTCTGCCCAACCGGCGGCCTGGTAGAGGCTGGCATGATCGTCAGCCAGGGCGGGAAGGCCAAGCAGCAGCAGGGCAACAGTGAAAAGCAGGCGCATGGAGTCTCCTTGATGGCGCAATCCACAATACCCATGGGACTCGGGCAGGATAGCCTCGGTTCGGTAGAGGGCGGGTCTATCGGACGGACGATAAGCGGCTGTCAGGCCCAGGCGGAACGAGCGGCTATTTTCAGCGGACTCGAGCCTTATTGTCGATACGACAGAACGCTCCTCGAGCTATGTCGGACAAGTCCTACGCACTGGTAGAATGGCGCCATCATGACGCCCCCCTTCGACACTTCGATCTTCACCCAAATCAGCGGTGATCTGGCCCGATGCGGCTGGTCGCACCACGCTGCTGTGTTGCCTGCCGAGTTGGTCGTCGCCCTGGCTGCCGAATGCCGCACTCGGGCAGCCGAAGGCGACCTCACCCCCGCAGCGGTTGGCCGCGCCGATGGTCAGCAGGTACGCGAAGGCATCCGTGGCGACCGGATCGACTGGCTCGACGCCGGGCAGTCCATGGCGAGCGACGCCTACCTGAGTCTGATGGACGAACTGCGGCGGGTGCTCAACCGTGAGCTGTTCCTTGGCCTGGAGGATTTCGAGTGCCATTTCGCCCTCTATCCTCCAGGCGCGTATTACCAGAAGCACCTGGACCGTTTCCGCGACGACGATCGCCGCGCGGTCTCTGTGGTGGCCTACCTCAATGCCGACTGGCACGAGGAGCACGGCGGAGCCCTGCGCCTGTACCTGGGCGAGGGTGAGTGTGATGTACCTCCGTTGGGTGGCAGCCTGGTGGTGTTCCTGTCCGCAGAACTGCCACATGAGGTGTTGCCGGCCACGCGCGATCGACTCTCGTTGACCGGCTGGTTCCGCCGACGTGGCGGCGGGCCGTTCTGATGGCGATCATTGCCCCCAGACCCGGAAGGTACTGCGCAGGTCGGTGATGTGTTATCCGGCCGAGTGGACCCTTGAGGAGTTGAGAATGCAGAAGATCCTGGTCAGTCGTTGCCTGCTCGGGCAGCGGGTGCGTTATGACGGCGGCACCCACGGCCCGTTCGGCCCGCTGGAGCGCTGGCAAGCCGAGGGGCGCATCGTGCCGCTTTGCCCCGAAGTCGCGGGCGGCTTGCCGACGCCGCGTGCGCCGGCAGAAATCCCCAGCGGCCAGGGTGCTCGTGTGCTTGAGGGCGAGCTGCCGGTCATGACCGATGACGGCCAGGATGTCACCGCCGAGTTCGTCGCTGGGGCGCGGATCGCCCTTGATCTGGTGGCCACCCACGGCATCCGCATGGCGGTGCTCAAGGCGCGGAGCCCGTCGTGCGGTAATCGTGAGAACTATGACGGCAGCTTCAGCGGGACCCGAGTGGCGGGCGAGGGCGTTACCGCAGCCGCCTTGCGCAGCGCCGGAGTCGAAGTATTCAGCGAGGAAGAGCTGGACGAGGCAGTGGCCCGCCTCGCGGAGCTGGACAAATCTTGATACCGCTGCATCGGCATCGGGGCTGAACCATGCGGGGAGAGAACGGTCTGGAATGGGGCTCATACAACATGGAGAACGTTATGAGAACTTTGCCTTACCTGGGCCTTGCGACTCTGCTGGTCGGGACTTCAGCGACTGTCCTTGCGGCCATTCCGCGAACGCCTGCACCCGAGGGGGCGCAGGTGTACTTCATCGAGACGCAAGATGGTGCGACCGTGGGCCAGACCTTCACCGTCAAGTTCGGCCTCAAAGGTATGGGCGTGGCGCCTGCTGCCGTCGATGCGCCCGCTACGGGCCACCATCACCTGCTTATCGACCTGAATGATGAACCCGCGATGGATATGCCGCTGCCGATGACCGACAACATCCGTCATTTCGGCAAGGGCCAGACGGAAACCCAGTTGACGCTGCCGCCCGGCAAGCACAGCCTGCAACTGCTGGTCGGTGACAAGAACCACGTCCCGCTGGATCCGCCGGTGATCTCCGAGAAGATCACAGTGATCGTGCAATAAAGACACTCATCACTGGCAAGCCCGGAAACGGGTTGTCGTGTGAATTCATTCGCAATGAACCGCTCGGCAGTTCTGGGCAGGCCTTCGGCTTGTTTCGCGAATGAATTCGCACCTGCAAGGCGACAAAGCAAAGAAAAAGGGAGGCCTAGGCCTCCCTTTTTCAATCACGAAGGGTGCTTAGAACAGCACGCGGCTGCGGATGGTGCCGTTGACGTGTTGCAACTTCTCCAGCGCGAGGTCGGAGTACTCGGCATCGACGTCGATCACCACGTAGCCCACTTTCTCGTCGGTCTGCAGGTACTGGCCGGAGATGTTGATGCCGTTGTCGGCGAACACCTTGTTGATCTCGCTCATCACGCCCGGCACGTTCTGGTGGATGTGCAACAGGCGATGCTTGCCCGGGTGCGACGGCAGCGCCACCTCCGGGAAGTTGACCGAGGACACCGAGGTACCGTTGTCGCTGTACTTGACCAGTTTCTCGGCCACTTCCAGCCCGATGTTGGCCTGGGCTTCGGCGGTGGAACCACCGATGTGCGGAGTCAGGATCACGCGGTCCAGGCCACGCAGCGGGCTCTCGAACTCTTCATCGTTGGACTTGGGCTCGACCGGGAACACGTCGATGGCGGCGCCGATCAGGTGTTCGTCCTTGATGGCCTCGGCCAGGGCGTCCAGCTTCACCACGGTACCGCGGGCGGCGTTGATCAGGATGCCGCCCTTCTTGATCGCGCGGATTTCCTTCTCGCCGATCATCCACTGGGTGGAAGGCAGCTCAGGCACGTGGAGCGAGACGATGTCGGACATGCCGAGCAGCTCGTGCAGGTTGCCCACCTGGGTGGCGTTGCCCAGCGGCAGCTTGGTCACGGTGTCGTAGAAGAACACCTGCATGCCCAGCGCTTCGGCCAGGACGGACAGCTGGGTACCGATGGAGCCGTAGCCAACGATGCCGAGCTTCTTGCCGCGGATCTCGAAGGAGTTGGCAGCAGACTTGATCCAGCCGCCGCGGTGGCAGGAGGCGTTCTTCTCCGGAATACCGCGCAGCAGCAGGATGGCCTCGGCCAGCACCAGTTCGGCAACGGAGCGGGTATTGGAGTACGGGGCGTTGAACACCGCGATGCCGCGTTCGCGGGCGGCAGAAAGGTTGACCTGGTTGGTGCCGATGCAGAAGCAGCCCACCGCGATGAGCTTCTTGGCGCAGTCGAACACCTCGTCGGTGAGCTGGGTGCGCGAGCGGATGCCGATGAAGTGTGCGTCGGCGATCTTTTCCTTCAGTTCTTCACCCGAGAGGGCGCCCTTCAGGTACTCGATGTTGGTGTAGCCGGCGGCCTTCAGGGTGTCCACGGCGTTCTGGTGGACGCCTTCGAGGAGAAGGAACTTGATCTTGCTCTTTTCGAGAGAGGTCTTGCTCATCTGCGTACCTATGTATCCCGGTAAAAATGACGAAGCGGGCCGTGGGGCGGCTACCCGGAAAATCGGCTGAAGCGCACGATTCGCGGGGTGCGTATGCTAGCATGAACTCCTTTTTCCTTGCTCGGTTGCGACCTGAATCGTTCTCAGGGCGACCATGAATGATTTGAGAGTTCCGCTGATGACCAACACTGCCCTGATCGAAGAGCTGAAGACCCTGGTTGAACCCGGAAAGGTCCTGACCGACGCCGAATCCCTGGATGCCTACGGCAAGGACTGGACCAAGCATTTCGCCCCAGCGCCGCTGGCTATTGCCTTCCCCAAGACCGTCGAGCAGGTGCAGGCCATCGTGCGCTGGGCCAACCAGCACAAGGTCGCGCTGGTGCCTTCGGGCGGTCGTACCGGCCTCTCCGCGGCTGCGGTTGCGGCCAATGGCGAGGTGGTCGTGGCGTTCGACTACATGAACCAGATCCTCGGCTTCAATGAGTTCGACCGCACTGTGGTCTGCCAGCCGGGCGTGGTTACCGAGCAGCTGCAGAACTTCGCCGAAGACAAGGGCCTCTACTATCCGGTGGACTTCGCCTCCGCCGGTTCCAGTCAGATTGGTGGCAACATCGGGACCAATGCCGGCGGGATCAAGGTGATCCGTTATGGCATGACCCGTAACTGGGTGGCTGGCATGAAGGTCGTCACCGGTGCTGGCGAACTGCTGGAGCTGAATCGCGACCTGATCAAGAACGCTACCGGCTATGACCTGCGCCAGCTGTACATCGGCGCTGAGGGCACGCTGGGTTTCGTGGTTGAAGCGACCATGCGTCTGGACCGTGCGCCGAAGAATCTCACCGCCATGGTGCTGGGTTCGCCCGACCTCGACTCGATCATGCCGGTGCTGCACGCCTTCCAGAGCAAGCTGGACCTGACTGCCTTCGAGTTCTTCTCCGATAAGGCCATGGCCAAGGTGCTGGCCCGTGGCGACGTGCCGGCCCCATTCGAGACCGAGTGCCCCTTCTATGCGCTGCTGGAGTTCGAGGCTGCTTCCGAGGAGATCGCCAACGATGCCCTGGCTACTTTCGAGCACTGCGTGGAGCAGGGCTGGGTGCTGGACGGCGTGATGAGCCAGAGCGAGCAGCAGCTGCAGAACCTGTGGAAGCTGCGCGAGTACATCTCCGAGACCATCTCGCACTGGACGCCATACAAGAACGACATCTCGGTGACCGTTTCCAAGGTCCCGGCCTTCCTGCATGACATCGACGCCATCGTCGAAGCCAACTACCCGGACTTCGAAGTGGTCTGGTTCGGCCACATCGGCGACGGCAACCTGCACCTGAACATCCTCAAGCCGGACAATCTCACCAAGGACGAGTTCTTCGCCAAGTGCGCGACCGTCAACCAGTGGGTATTCGAGACCGTGCAGAAGTACAACGGCTCGATCTCCGCCGAGCATGGTGTGGGCATGACCAAGCGCGACTACCTCGGCTACAGCCGCTCGGAGGCCGAGATCGCGGTGATGAAGGCGATCAAGGCGGTGTTCGATCCCAACGGCATCATGAACCCCGGCAAGATTTTCAACTGAAAGCTACTGCGCTCGGCCAGGTGTTGTTGAAAACAGGCTCGGACAGCAGGCTCGCCTGCTGAAGCCCGAAAGGGCGGCCCGAACGAACGGAGTGAGCACTGCTCATACAGCTCGTAAACGCCGCTTCCTCGCCAGCTTTACTCGCTGGCGCTCGTCCTTCGGGCCCGCTTACGGCTGTTACTTCCGATGGTCGTTTCGCCTAGCCTGGCCTTCGCTCGTCACGCTTTCAGATTTGCGTCCAACAGGAGTCGGTCAATGAGCTACCAGCATCACTACGTCGATGGCACCCCGATCCACTACTCCCTGGGCAAGGTGGTGTGCGTCGGCCGCAATTACGCGGAGCACGCCAAGGAGCTGAACAACCCGGTACCCACCGAGCCGCTGCTGTTCATCAAACCGGGCTCCTGCGTGGTGCCGCTGGCCGGCGGCTTCAGCATCCCAGAAGACCGCGGTGCCGTGCACTATGAGGCGGAAATCGCCGTACTGATCGGCAAGCCGCTGTCGCGCCGCCCGGATGCCGAGGAAGTGCGCGATGCCATCTCCGGTTTCGCTCCGGCACTGGACCTGACACTGCGTGACGTCCAGGCCAAGCTGAAGGAAAAGGGCCTGCCCTGGGAAATCTCCAAGTCCTTCGATGGTGCGTGTGTGCTTGCGCCCTTCATCCCGGGAGACGCCATGGAGGATCTCGGCGACATCGGCATTCGCCTCAGCATCAATGGCCAAGTGCGCCAGGACGGCAACAGCCGCGACATGCTCAACCCCATTCTGCCGCTGATCCAGCACATGGCCGGGCATTTCAGCCTGCAGCCAGGCGATGTGATCCTGACGGGCACGCCGGTCGGTGTCGGGCCACTGGAAAAAGGCGACACGCTGGTGCTGGAGCTGGTCGGCCACACTGCCTTTGAAAGCCAGGTCATCTGAAGCAGATTCGGACCGGTGGGAAGTGCCTTCACGGAACTTTCACAAGGCTCGGGTTATCTCTTGCCGACTTATTGATCGAGTAATAGCCGATGGCCCTCACTCTCCCGCAGTTCAATCGCCGTAGTCGACTGCTTCTCGCGCTGGCGGGCGCTTTCATCGGCTGCGTCGCCCTGACGCGCTACATGCATTGGGATGACCGTGCGCTGGTCTGGCTCGGCGAACAGCAGCTGACGCCGCAGCAGAGGGCCGCCAGCATCTGGCTGCCGGGCTACAAGGCGGTGTTGCAGGGCAAGCCGCTGGCAGGCCTGGAAGAGGACGAGACCTCCGACCTGGCCTACAACCCGGTCACCGGCACTCTGTTCACCGTGACGGGCAAATCGCCAACGCTGGTGGAAATCAGCCGTGAGGGCGAGGTACTGCGGCGCATTCCACTCAAGGGCTTCTCCAACCCCGAGGGGGTGGCGGTGCTGGAGGGCGGCCATGTGGCGGTGACCGACGAGCGTCGGCGCACCCTGACCATTTTCGAGCTGGACCCGCAAACCCGTGAGCTGGCTGTCGGACAGGCACCGGATTTTGACCTGGGCTTCCCTGATTCGGGCAACAAGGGTTTCGAAGGCATTGCCTGGGACCCGGCCCAAGGTCGTCTGCTGCTGGGTAAGGAGCGTGGCCCTACGGCGATGTTCAGCCTGGGCAGCGACGGTAGTCGGGCCTTGGGCGAAGCGCTGCGCCCGCTGCCCAGTTACGGGTTGGGGATGCGCAACCTCTCGGCCCTGAGCATCGATCCGCGTACCGGCCACATCCTGGTGCTCTCCGCGCAATCCAACCTGCTGCTGGAACTGGATGAACAAGGTCAGCCTGTCAGCTTCATCAGCCTGCTGGGTGGTTTCAACGGCCTCGACAAAGGCATTCCGCGTGCGGAAGGCGTAGCCATGGATGAAAGTGGCGATATCTACGTCGTCAGCGAGCCGAACCTGTTCTACGTCTTCCGCAAGCAGCTGGTGGCGAGTGTCGATTCGCATCTTGCGCCCAATTAAGGTTGGGTTAAGGCGCCTTTAAGCCTGAATTCAGTGAGGCGCCATAGCCTGATCCCGTCTTCCAAACGAAACGGGATCAATCCTATGAAAGCTCGATACCTTGCTCTGTTGACCGCTCCGCTGTTCTCCACTGCCGTCCTGGCGTCCAGCTATACCGGGCCGGGCGCCGCCGCCCAGATTTCCACTGTAGCCGCAGCCCTGGAGGCTGCCGACGATGCGCCTGTGGTGCTGCAGGGCCAGATCGTCCGCCGCCTGAAAGGCGATATCTACGAATTCAAGGATGTCAGCGGCACCATCAAGGTCGAGATCGATGACGAGGATTGGCCGCCGCAGGCCATCGACGACAAGGCTACCGTCAAGCTGACCGGTGAAGTGGACCGCGATCTGATGGGGCGCGAGGTGGATGTCGAGTTCGTCGAACGGGTGAACTGAGCCGCGCCGTCGTTACCAGGAATGGTGGAGGAGCGAGCTTCGCTCGCGAATGACCCTGGCAGAGGGCTTCGCGAGCAGAGCTCGCTCCTACGATGGCTGTTCCGGAGAAGGATGCAGCGCCGCTGCCCCCTCGGGTGCCTTTCTCAAGCCACGCTCTCGAACCCCTGCAGCACATTGATCGCGTTGATGCCGATTTCCTCCACCGCATATCCCCCTTCCATCACGAAGAGCGTCTGCAGGCCCAGCTTGCCGATGATCTCGCCCATGCGCAGGTAATCCGGGCTGTCCAGCTTGAACTGCGAAATCGGGTCTTCCTTGAACGTATCCACGCCCAGCGACACCACCAGCGCGTCCGGGCCGTACTCGGCGATGCGCCGGCAGGCGTCGTGCAATGCCAGGCTCCAGACTGACCAGTCGCTGCCTTCGGCCAGCGGGTAGTTGGTGTTGAAGCCTTCGCCTGCGCCCAAGCCTTTTTCGTCGGCGAAACCGAGGAAGTAGGGGTACTCGAAGCGCGGGTCGCCGTGGATCGAAGTGAAGAGCACGTCGGCGCGGTCGTAGAAGATGTCCTGGGTGCCATTGCCGTGGTGGTAATCCACGTCCAGCACTGCGATTCGCTTGGCGCCGGCGTCCAGCATGGCCTGGACGGCGATGGCGGCGTTGTTCAGGTAGCAGTAGCCGCCCATGTAGTCGGCGGCGGCATGGTGGCCCGGAGGGCGGCACAGCGAGAAGACCCCGCGTACGCCCTTGCGCAGCTCGACCTGGCCGCTGAGGGCCACGTTCGCCGAGCTGGTGATGGCCTGCCAGGTACCGGCAGTGATGGGGGCGCCGGCATCGAAGGAGTAGTAGCCCAGGCGCCCGTCGATGTCGGTGGGCTCCAGCTGGCGCAGACGCCTGGTCGGCCAGGCGATGGGCAGCATGTCGTGGCTACGGCCCTTGGCCTGCCAGTCGCTCCAGGCGTGCTGCAGGAAGTTGACGAACCCTTCGCTGTGCACCCGCAGGATCGGTGACAGACCGAAGTCTTGCGGCGCCTGGATGGCGCCCAGATTCACCGCGCGGGCCCGGTCCAGCACCATGTCGGCGCGGCTGGGCTTTTCGAAGCAGGGGGTGAACTGGCCGCCGATCAGCTCATGTTTGCCGTGGTGCAGGTGGTGGTCGTCGGAATAGATCGTCAGCATCGGCATCTCCTCGGGGTGTGTAGGGACTCAATCGACTTCGGAGAACTGCACTTCAGGGGCCTTGCGCCGAAAGCCGCGGGTCTGGATCGCCAGGTAGGCGAAGCCTAGAGCAAACCAGGCGAGGCCAATGACCAGGGTCAGGCCGGCCAGGCTGGTCCAGAGCCAGGCGATCAGGCTGAAGCCGAGCAGCGGCAGCAGGCCGTAGCGCAGCAGGTCGCCGGGCTGACGCTGGCGGTCACTGAAAAGGTAGCTGCGAATCACCGCCAGGTTGACCGCCGAGAAGGCGACCAGGGCGCCGAAGCTGATCATCGAGGCAAGGGTCGTGAGGTCGGTGACGATGGCCAGCAGCGAGATGGCCGAGACGATCAGGATGGCCGTGGTCGGCGTGTGGAAGCGCTGCGACAGGCGGCCAAATACACGCTCGGGCAGGATGCCGTCGCGACCCATGCTGAACAGGATGCGTGATACCGAGGCCTGCGAGGCCAAAGCAGAGCCCGCAGCACCGGCCACGTAGATCGCGGTGAAGAAGGCCTCGAGGAACTGGCCGCCGGTCGTCAGCATTACTTCGGTGGCTGCGGCGTCGGCGTCCTTGAAGGTGCTACCCGGGAAAACCAGCTGGCTAACCATGGCCAGGATGACGAACAGCGCACCGGCGCCGACCGTGGTGATGACGATGGCTCGGGGAATGTCGCGCTTCGGGTCGCGAGCTTCCTCCGCCAGGGTGGATACCGCATCGAAGCCCAGGAACGACAGGCACAGCACCGCAGCGCCAGCCATCAGCGGCGCGAGCCCTGGCTGGCTGCCGTCGCCCAGGAAGGGCGTCATCAGGTCGATTGGCTGGCCGGCCAGGGTCTTGCCGGCCAGCGCCAGGAATACCACCACGAACACCGCCTGGGCGGCGACGATCAGGTTGCTCATGCTGGACACCGAGCTGATGCCTAGAACGTTCAATGCGGTCACCAGGCCGATGGCGCTGAGTACGAACACCCAGGCCGGTACCTCGGGGAAGGCAATGTTGAGGAACAGGCCGATCACCAGGTAATTGATCATCGGCAGGAACAGGTAATCCAGCAGCAGCGACCAGCCGGCGAGAAAACCGACGGCAGGGCCGAAGCTTTTGCTGGTATAGGAGTAGGCCGAGCCGGCAATGGGGTAGCGGCGGACCATGAAGCCATAGGACAAGGCGGTGAAGATCATTGCCAGCAGCGTCACTACGTAGGCTGCTGCAGTGCGCCCACCAGTCATCTCGGTGACTACGCCATAGGTAGTGAAGAGAGTCAGCGGCACCATGTAGACGAGGCCGAAGAACACCAGGGCGGACAGGCCGAGTACGCGGCGCAGGGCTGTACCCTGGGCGCTGTGGGTAAGGGGGGCGGGTTGGCTGAAATCAGTGCTGAGACGGGCGGATTGGGTCGCCATGGTTCTCTCTCCGAAGCTGAACTGCGCGCCATGGTTGGGCGCCTGGGTCGCGGTACGCGCGATCCCTGCGGGGTGCGGTGGTGCCGGTTCCGAGCGCATCCGGCAGTGCGCGGGCAGTCAGTAAGGGGGTGGCGTCTCGTGGGCGACGGAGGAGAAGGGCAGGAGCTGGGTGGGGCGGGGATGCGCTTGGGACATCGTTATCTCTTCTCTAGCGATTGTTCTTGTTTGAAAGGCATCGTTCGAGCGGTGCCTGCTAGTCGCTTGCGATTCGATTCTGTCAGCGCAGCCCTGGGTGCAGAACCCCGCAAAGGGTCAAAAAGGGATTAATGTGGCCAATCTTGATGGCCGGCTGTTTCTATTCACTCCAGGCTGCCGCCAATTGCCCCTCTCCCTTTTGGAGAGAGGCAGGTCGGGATCGCACGGAGTCATTTGCAGGTCAGGAAGGGGGAGGCCGTGTTGCTTATTTCTTCAGCTTGGTCCACACCTTGCTGCGCAGGGACAGGGCCTTGGGCGAGCAGAGCTTGAAGGTCTTCAGGCGGTCCAACTTGTCCTGCGGGGTGTTGATGGCCGGGTCGTCGAACAGTTCCTTCTCCATGAACTTGTCCGAGCCTTCAATGGCGTTGTTGTACTTGGCGAAGTTGGAGGCGGCGGCGATGTTCTCCGGCAGCATCATCCAGTTGATGAAGGTGTGGGCCTCTTCGACGTTCACTGCATCCTTGGGGATGACCAGGTTGTCGATGAAGACGTGGATGCCTTCCTTCGGATAGACATAGACCAGGCTGTCGCGCTGGGCGTGGGCGCGGTGGAAGGCGCCGTTCCACTGTTGGTGCATGGCTACTTCGCCTGCGGCCATGCGCTCGATCGTGCCATCGCTGTTGTACATCGCCAGCAGCGGTTTCTGCGCCAGCAGCAGGTCCTGGATCTTCTTGGCTTCCTTCGGGTCTTCGGTGCACTGGTCGATGGCCAGGTAGTGCGAAGCAGCGATGTACAGGTCCTCGATAGAGTTCAGCGCGACCACCTTGCCTTTCAGCTCGGCTGGCGGCTCGAAGAAGGGTTTCCAGCTTTCATCCAGTTTGCCGCCGGGCACCTGCTTGCTGTCGTAGCTGTAGCCGGTGGTGCCCCAGAGGTAAGGCACGCTGTAGTCGTGGCCGGGGTCGAAGCCGAGGGTCTGGAAGTTGGGTTTGAGGTTCTTCAGGTTGGGCAGCTTGCTCTTGTCCAGTTTTTGCAGCAGGCCGTCGCCGGCCATGATCTGGATGAAGCTGTCCGATGGCACCACCACGTCGTAGGCGCCACCGCCGGCCTTGAGTTTGGCCAGCAGGGTCTCGTTGCTATCGTAGGCATCCAGGGTGGCCTTGATGCCCGTGTCCTTCTCGAATTTCTTCAACAGTTCCGGCGGGTAGTAGTCGGACCAGTTGGCGAAGTGCAGGGCGCCGGCGGCCTGGGCCGTGCCGGTGAGGGCGGTGGCGAGCAGGATGGCAAGCGCAAGCGGGGTTCGGCGGGTCATGGTCAAGCTCCTTGCTGGTCTTGGTGGGTCAGCGCTTGCGCTGCCCGATGTAGTAGGACAACGCAACGAACGCGATAGAAATCACCAGGATAATGGAGGATATTGCGTTGATCTTCGGGGATATTCCCATCCTGATCGAGCTGAAAATGTACACCGGCAGCGTGGTGGCACCGGCCCCGGCAACGAAGTAGGTGATGACGAAATCATCCATCGAAATGATGAAGGCCAGCATGGCGCCGGAGAGGATGCCGGGCATCAGCAGCGGGAAGGTCACCTTCCAGAAAGCCCGCCAGGGCGAGGCATAGAGGTCGGCGGCAGCCTCGGCCAGGCGCGGGTCCATGCCCTCCAGCCGCGCACGGATCGGCAGGTAGGCAAAGGGAATGCAGAACACCACGTGGGCAATCAGGATGGTGAACAGCGACAGCTTCAGGCCGATGAAGGCAAAGAACATCAGCGTGGCCACTGCCGTGACGATCTCCGGCACCAACAGCGGCAGGCCGAGCACTCCGCTCATCAGCGTCTGTCCACGGAAGGCGTGGCCGCGCATGCCGAGGGCCGCGAGGGTGGCCAGGGTGGTTGCGATGAGGGTGGCGAACGTGGCGACGATCAGCGAGTTCTTCGCCGCACGGACGATTTCAGGGTCGTTGGCCACCACCGAATACCACTTGAGGCTGAAGCCTTCCCAAATGGTCGCCGACTGGCCGCCGTTGAAGCTCAGCACCACCAGCACGATTATCGGCACGTAAAGGAAGGCGAAGAACAGCCAGGCGGTCGGCCGGACGCCCGTGAAGCGCCAGAGCGGATTCTGCATGGTCATGGGTGTCCTCCGGCGGTGGGCTGCTTGAAGCGCAGGTTGTACAGCAGCATTGCCAGCAGGACGAAACCGAGCAGGGCGAAGGACAGCGCTGCACCCAGCGGCCAGTTGTGCGAGGCACCGAACTGCAGCTGGATCAGGTTGCCGATCATCAACGACTTACCGCCCCCCAGCAGCTCCGGGATGATGTAGTTGCCCAGCGACGGGATGAACACCAGGATCGCGCCGGCGACGATGCCCGGCATGGCCAGCGGCACGATGACCCGTTTCAGCGCCTGGAAGCGGTTGGCGCCAAGGTCGAAGGCAGCTTCTACCAGGCGCCAGTCGAGCTTTTCCAGGCTGGTGTAGATCGGCAGTACCATGAACGGCAAGAAGGTGTAGAGCAGGCCGATGACTACGGCCACGTCGGTATAGAGCAGGCCCAGCGCGCCGTCGGATAGCCCGAATACGCCCAGGCCGCTGTCGATCAGGCCGCCGTTGCGCAACAGCAGGATCCAGGCATAGACGCGTACCAACAGGTTGGTCCAGAACGGCACCGTGACCAGGAACAGCAGCAGGTTGCGCCGGCGCTCGCTCTGCAATGCCAGGTAAAGGGCGGTGGGGAAGCCGATCAGCAGGCAGCCGACGGTGGTCAGCACCGAGAGCCAGAACGAGCGCTGGAAGATCTGCAGGTAGTCGGTGTTGAACACCAGGCTGTCGTCCAGGTCCCGCTCGTAGAGGAAGTTGACGTAGGCCTCCAGGGAATACTGGTCCCACTTCACGCCGCCGTAGTCACCGGGGGCGAGCACCGAAACCAGGAACATGATGCCTAGCGGCACTACCAGGAAAACCAGCAAGGCCAGCATCGCCGGGCTGGTCAACAACAGGCGCCGGTGCAGCTGGCGGACTGCGGCCTGTTCGCGCAGCGTGCTCATTCGGGCAATACCCGAATGGCTTCGCTGGGCACTCGCACCCGCACTTGTTCGCCAGCGGCATAAACGGTCAGTGCACCGTTGCGGTTCTGGTGGCGCACGCGAAAGCCGCTCTGCCCGGCCACTTTGAGGTGATAGACCGTGTCGGTGCCAACGTAGACAACGTTCTCCACCTCGCCCTGCAGGTTGCCCTGCTCGTCGAGGCTGGTGCGTTCGGGACGGATGGCCAGGGTCACGGTGCCGCGCGTCGGGCTGAAGGCGCTGAGCAATTGCCCGTCAGCCAGCATCACGCCGCGCTCCAGGGCCTCACCTTCGAGAAAATTGGTCTCGCCGATGAAGTCGGCCACCGTTCGGTTGAGTGGCGCTTCGTAGATTTCCGTCGGGGTGCCCACCTGGAGAATGCGGCCTTTGCTCATGACTGCAATGCGGTCGGACATGGTCAGGGCTTCTTCCTGGTCGTGGGTGACGAATATGAAGGTGATGCCGGTCTCGTGCTGCAAGCGCTTGAGCTCGATCTGCATCTCCTTGCGCAGCTTCTGGTCCAGCGCCGAGAGGGACTCGTCGAGCAGCAGCACCTTGGGCTGGTTCGCCAGGGCACGGGCCAGGGCGATACGCTGCTGCTGGCCGCCGGAAAGCTGGTCGGCGCGGCGCCGGCCGACGTCCGGCAGCTTCACTAAGTCCAGCATGCGCTGCACGGTCTGGTCGATCTTGCTGCGCGAAAGGCCGCGCATCTCCAGGCCGAAGGCGATGTTCTGGGCCACGGTCATGTGCGGGAACAGCGCATAGCTCTGGAACACGGTGTTGACCGGTCGGCGGAAGGGCGGCAGGCCTTGCATGGGCTCGTCGTAGAGGCGGATTTCACCTGAGCTCGGTTGCTCGAAGCCGGCGATCAATCGCAGAAGGGTGGTCTTGCCGCAGCCGGAAGGGCCGAGGAGGGTGAAGAACTCGTTGGCGCGGATATCCAGAGAAACATCGTCGAGGGCGCGCACGCCCTGGCCAGGATCACCGAACTCCATGTATACACGGTCGATGCTGATCGCGCTGGTCATGCTGATCACAAGCTCTGAGGTTTGTTCTTATTGGGCTCTTTGAATGGTGATGAAGCGGCCCTTGTTTCGTCCGATTCTGTCAGCAGGTTAGATGGCAAAAAACGATAGTTCAGGTCAAAAGGGGATAAATTCGGCCAAGTTGCGAACTTTGATGGCGGCGCAATAGAGGCCGTTCTCCGGGGCAGGTCCTGTATTGTGGGGGGTGAACTCATTCGCTAAGGGCGAAGCCGCCGCTTGGGCTACCGCAGGCCAGACCTGTGGCCTGCAAAGCGATTGAAATCGCCCCACAGTCTTGTCCCCTCCCTCAGAAGAGCGCTTGGCTACCGGCGATAAAGACTTGGCGACTGGCCGCTCCAGCGCTGGAAGGCATGACGGAAGCTGGCCGTCTCGCTATAGCCGAGCTGCTCGGCAATCAGGTAGATCGGTAGGTCGGTCTGGATCAGCAGCTGGCGCGCCTTGTCATAGCGCACCTCATCCAGCAGGCGCTGGAAGCTGGTGTTCAGCCGCTGCAGGTGGCGTCGCAGGGTCCGCTCGGAGCGGTGCATCTGCCGCGCCACGCTATCCAGGTCGCAGGCGTCGCGGAGGTTGCCGGCCAGGTGTTGGCGAATCTGCTCAAGTACGTCATGCCGGCTGTTCAGCTGGGCGTCCAGTTTCAGGCATTGCTGCAGGCCGTAATGGCTGGTGACCGGGTCGGCAAGGGGCAACGGCTGCGCCAACAGGGCCGCATCGAAGCAGAGAGCGGTGTGCGAGGCGCAGAACTCGACCGGACAGCCAAGCTTCTCTGCATAGCTCGCGGCATGCAGTGGTGGGCGATACGACAGGCAAACCCGCCGTGGCTGGACCACCTTGCCGAGCAGGTCCTGCAGCACGGTGAGCAGCGAAGTCAGGCACAGTTCGCTGTTGAACACAGTCAGCTCTGGGGCGTAGCGGTACCCGCTGGCGACCAGGCGTGCTTCATCGCCTTCCGCTTCCAGGCTGAGCTTGAAATAGGTGCCGAGCAATGCGGAGTGGTCAAGTGCGAGGTTCAGGGCATCGCGCAGGGTGCGGCTGGCGAGCATGGTGTAGCCCAGCATGCCGTAAGCGGAAACATGCATGCGCAGACCCAGGAACAGACCGAGCGCCGGGTCGCGGGTGCAGGCCAGGGCATTGGCAAACACCCGCAGCTCCTGGGCGTGGCTAATCAGCTTGTCCGGGGTGTCGAGGTCGCAGCTTGCCACTCCGCTGCCTTCCAGGAGTCGCGGTGGAGAGATGCCACTATTGGCGAGGGTGTCGATTGCCAGTGCGATGGTGTGCAGGGTGGTCAGTGCCCGCTCTTCCGGTAGCAATGAAACAACCATCGATCGTCCCCTTTGATAACGCATTTCTCACGCTGTACTGATGCAGGGCGTTAAGCTTTGGTTCAGGTATAGCCGCAGCGCAGTCTGTATCCTCGTCGCGCTCTGAATAGCCGAGTCTCAAGCTGATGCGCTCATTTCTGACCCCCAGGCAGCTGGCCGCTGCGTTCTCTCTTCTCATCCTCGGGCTGCTGGTCACCGCCGCCCAGCAGTTCCGCCTGTTCGAGCGAGGCTGGTTCGTGCTGCAAGAGTGGCGCCATGCTGCCGAGTGGCGGGACCGCTCGATCTGGCTGCCGGATTACCGCGTGGCAATCGAGGCGCGCCCGATCGAGGGACTCGACGACGTTTCCGCTCTAACCTACGATCCCGATCGCCACAGCCTGTTCACCGTGACCAACCAGCATTCTGAGCTCATCGAACTATCGCTCGATGGCCATATCATTCGCCGCATCACGCTGGTTGGCTTCGGCGATCCGGAGGCTATCGAATACATCAGCCCCGGCATGTACGTGATCACCGACGAGCGTCTGCAGCGCCTGATCAAGGTGAAGCTGGACGAGAACACCCGCTCCATCGATGCCAGCCAGGCGCAGCAGCTTTCCCTGGGGATTGGTCTTTCCGGCAACAAGGGCTTCGAGGGTCTGGCCTACGACACCGCCGGGCAGCGCCTGTTCGTGGCCAAGGAGCGCGATCCGATGCGCATCTATGAGATTCACGGCTTCCCCCACACCAACCCGGAAAAGCCCATTGCCGTGCATGTGGTGGATGATCCCAAGCGCGATGCGCGGCTTTTCCTCCGCGACCTGTCCAGCCTGCAATATGACGATCGCAGTGGGCATTTGTTGGCGCTTTCTGACGAATCGCGGCTGGTGCTGGAGCTGAACGCTGAAGGCCGGCCGATCAGTAGCCTGTCGCTGTTGCGTGGCATGCAGGGCTTGCGCAAGTCCGTGCCGCAGGCGGAAGGGGTTGCCATGGACAACGACGGCAACCTCTACCTGGTCAGCGAGCCGAACCTGTTCTACGTGTTCCGTAAACAGACAGACTAACTTTCGTCGGTCAGAGTGGCGCCCGGCGCACTGCTGATCACCGATTGGATGCCTTGGCTGGCACTGGCTTCGCTGGTGTACTGCTGACTCTGGCCGATCACCTGGCCGTTGGTGGCCTTGAGCACGAAGTAGTGTTTGCCATTGCTTGCTGCCTTGGTTTCGAAGGCGCCTTCGCGGAGTGCGTTCTTGCGCACCGACTCGATGCCGTTGAGGGCGGAGTCCTTGGCCTTGTACAGCTCGCTGGTGAGGACGATTTCGCCGTTTCCGGCCCTCAGGTTGAAGTGAAACTGGCCATCGCTGGCTTTTTTCAGGTGGAATTTTCCGGCCATCGGGCACCTCCAGATTGTGTGGCAGGTAAACGGCGCGAAGAGGCGCCGTAGCCTGTAAATCTAGACGGTTTCCGGAAAGCCGGAATCAGCGCGTGAGGGTCTTCACGCCGTCCTTGGTGCCGAGCAGCAGCAGGTCGGCCGAACGCACGGCGAACAGGCCGTTGGTGACCACGCCGACAATGTTGTTGATCTGCTCTTCCAGTTGGCTGGGGCTATCGATGCGCAGGTTGTACACATCGAGGATGATGTTGCCGTTGTCGGTCAGCAGGCCTTCGCGGTAGACCGGGTCGCCGCCCAGCTTCACCAGTTGACGGGCCACATGGCTGCGGGCCATCGGGATTACCTCGACAGGCAGCGGGAAGCTGCCGAGCAGCGGTACCAGCTTGCTCTCGTCGGCGATGCAGATGAAGGTCTTGGCCACGGCCGCGACGATCTTCTCGCGGGTCAGCGCAGCGCCGCCGCCCTTGATCAGCTCCAGGCGCTCGTTGCTTTCGTCGGCGCCGTCCACGTAGAACTCCAGATCGCTCACGCTGTTCAGGTCATACACCGGGATGCCGTGGCCTTTCAGGCGCTGGGCGGTCGCTTCGGAGCTGGCCACCGCGCCGTCGAATTCCATCTTGTGCTTGGCCAGCAGGTCGATGAAGAAGTTCGCGGTGGAGCCGGTGCCAACGCCGATGACGCTCTTCTCATCGAGCTTGGGGCGGATATGGTCGATGGCGGCCTGGGCAACGGCTTGCTTGAGCTGGTCCTGGGTCATTCTGGGGTCCAAGTGAAAAGGGGGGAATCGAGGGGGCGCATTATAGCTGCTAAACCCCGCATTCCATGTGGTCGGCCGACGAATCCCTGCGGTAGACTCGCCCATCCCCGTAGTGCCCGCCCAGTGAAGCCACGATGCTTGAAGAATACGTCAAGAAGATCCTCACCTCGCGCGTCTACGACGTTGCGGTGGAAACCCCGTTGCAGACGGCCCGCCAGCTGACCGAGCGTCTGGGTAACCAGATCCTGCTCAAGCGGGAGGACCTGCAGCCGGTCTATTCCTTCAAGATTCGCGGCGCCTACAACAAGCTCGCCCAGCTTTCCAAGGAAGAGCTGGCGCGCGGCGTGGTCACCGCTTCCGCCGGTAATCATGCCCAGGGCGTCGCCCTGGCGGCCAAGGAACTGGGCATCAAGGCGACTATCGTGATGCCGCGCACCACGCCGGAATTGAAAGTCCAGGGCGTGCGCGCCCGTGGCGGCAAGGTCGTGCTGCACGGCGACGCCTTCCCTGAGGCCCTGGCCTATTCCCTGAAACTGGTGGACGAGAAGGGTTACGTCTACATCCACCCGTACGATGATCCCGAAGTAATCGCCGGCCAGGGCACGGTCGCCATGGAAATCCTGCGCCAACACCCGGGGCGCCTGGACGCCATTTTCGTGCCGGTAGGCGGTGGCGGCCTGGTCGCCGGGATCGCCGCCTATGTGAAGTACCTGCGTCCGGAAACCAAGGTGATCGGCGTCGAGCCGGACGATTCCAACTGTCTGCAGGCCGCCATGGCCGCTGGCGAGCGCGTGGTACTTGGCCAGGTCGGTCTGTTCGCCGACGGCGTGGCGGTGGCGCAAATCGGTCAGCATACCTTCGACGTCTGCAAGCAGCATGTCGATGAGGTGATCACCGTCAGTACCGACGAAATCTGCGCAGCCATCAAGGATATCTACGACGATACCCGCTCGATCACCGAACCTGCCGGCGCTCTCGCCGTGGCGGGCATCAAGAAGTACGTCGAGCGCGACGGTGTGCGCGGCCAGACCCTGGTGGCCATCGACTCGGGCGCCAACATCAATTTCGACCGCTTGCGCCACGTGGCCGAGCGCGCCGAGTTAGGCGAGAAACGCGAAGCCATCATCGCCGTCACCATTCCGGAGCGGCCGGGCAGCTTCAAGGCGTTCTGCGAGGCTATCGGCAAGCGCCAGATCACCGAATTCAATTATCGTTATCACACCGACAAAGAAGCGCATATCTTCGTCGGCGTGCAGACCCACCCGGAAAACGACCCGCGCGCAGCATTGGTAGAAAACCTGCGCGGCCAGGGCTTCCCGGTGCTGGACCTGACCGATAACGAACTGGCCAAGCTACACATCCGCCACATGGTCGGCGGCCACACCACGCGGATCAGTGACGAGTTGGTGTTCCGTTTCGAGTTCCCCGAGCGGCCCGGGGCGTTGTTCAACTTCCTCAACAAGCTCGGCGGGCGCTGGAACATCACCCTGTTCCACTACCGCAATCACGGAGCTGCCGACGGCCGTGTGGTGGCGGGCCTGCAAGTGCCAACGGAAGAGCGCCATCTGGTGCATGCGGCGCTGGACGAGATCGGCTATCCCTATTGGGACGAAAGCGACAACCCGGCCTATAAGCTGTTCCTCGGCTGAAAGGCGGGTTCAGCAACCGCTCTCCAGGCTGCCGGTCAAACGGTTTGCCGCCAGGTGCTAGGCTTGCGGCATGCCGACAGCGGCGCATACAAGGATGCAATCGATGGATAACTACCTGCTGCTGAAGATCATCCACGGCGCTTCTACCCTGGCCTTTTTTACCGGTCTCGGAGGCTTTGCCTGGTATGGCTGGCGCGCCTGGCGTGGAGGAAGCGCCGAGCAGCTCGGCAGCAGCCTGCGGCGAATTCTGCTGCTGGGCGTACCCCTGCTGATTCTCAGCGCCGTGGCCCTGCCCGTGAGCGGTTGGTGGCTGGTCGACCTGGTCGGTTGGCCCCTGGGCCAGATGTGGTTGCTGGGTAGCGCCGTGCTTTACCTGTTCGGCTGCATTGCCTGGCTGTTGTTGTTCGGGCGCCTGTCGCGTCTGCGGGAGCAGGCGCTGGCCGAAGGTGGGCCGGCTTCTGCGCAGGCCCGGCGTAGCCTGAAGTTCAGTGCGGCCTATGCCACGGTGGGTCTCGTGCTGTTTGGCGCAGTGCTGGCGTTGATGATTGCCAAACCGCTATGAGGCGCCTGCTCCCACGCCAATGAAATGACCCTTTATCTGCTCCTCAAGACCCTGCACACCCTGCTTGCCGCCGTACTCTTCGGCGCGGCTCTGGCTGGCGTCTGCCTCGCCTGGCGAGCATCGCATAGCCGTGAACCGCAGGTGGTCGAGGTGCTGTTCAGCAATCTGGTCCGTCTGGACGTGTGGTTGATCGCCCCGGCTGCCTTGCTGCTGCCGCTGGGCGGCCTGGTCTTGGCAAAGGTCGCCGGCTGGCCCCTGGACCAGCGCTGGCTGTTATGGAGTGTCGGCCTGTACGTGCTGGCTGGGCTGTGTTGGCTGCCCTTGCTTTGGCTGCAGGTGCGCATCCGCAACCAGGCACGCCGGGCCTTGCACGAAGGGGCACTGCTGGCGCCAGAGACCGTCGGTCAGCTGGCGCTGAGGCTGAAACTCTCGGGCCTGGCGCTGGTCATCCTGCTCGCCATCTTCGCCCTGATGGTGGTGAAACCGCTCTGACTCAGCGCAGCGAGATCACTGGCCAGCCGCGTTTCTCGGCTTCGGCGCGCAGCTTGGTGTCGGGGTCGACAGCGACCGGGCGAGCGACACATTCCAGCAGCGGCAGATCATTCAGCGAGTCGCTGTAGAAACTGCTGCCATCCAGCGTCAGACCGTTCTCGCTGAGCCAGCGATTAAGCCGGGTCACCTTGCCTTCGCGGAAGCAGGGGACGTCGGTGGAACGGCCGGTATAGCGGCCATCCTGCATCTCGCATTCGGTGGCGAGCAGGTCATCGACCCCAAGGCGCTCGGCGATCGGGCCGGTGATGAAGCGGTTGGTGGCGGTGATGATCACCAGCTTGTCGCCTGCGGCGCGGTGCTCGGCGAGCAAGTCTTCGCCCTTGGTCAGGAGAATCGGCTCGATACGGTCGCGCATGAACTCCTGGTGCCATTGCTGGAGCTGCTCCATCTCGCAGCGGCCAAGGATTTCCTGGCAGAAATCCTGGTAGGCCTGGACGTCCAGCGTGCCTGCCAGGTAGTCCTGGTAGAAGGCATCGTTGCGTGCCCGATAGACGGAACTGTCGACAATGCCGCGCTCGCACAAGTAGTCGCCCCAGGCATGGTCGCTGTCGCCGGCCAGCAGGGTATTATCCAGATCGAAGAGAGCCAAACGCACGTCGCACACCTTGCATCAAAACTTCGGAAGGCCGCCAGAATAACGGCTTTTGCCGGGTCTGCCCATTGTGCGAGATGCCCGCATTGCCGCATTTATGGCCTTTATGGAACAATGCCAAAACATGCGTTTGCGAGGTTGTGTGCCGTGATCGACTCCGATGGTTTCCGCCCGAATGTCGGCATCATTCTCGCCAATGATGTCGGGCAGGTGCTTTGGGCCCGGCGTATCAATCAGGACGCCTGGCAGTTTCCGCAAGGTGGCATCAATCTGCGGGAGACGCCGGAAGAAGCGTTATTCCGTGAATTGAATGAAGAAGTCGGTCTCGAAGAGCAGGACGTGAAGATTCTTGCCTGCACTCGGGGCTGGTTGCGCTATCGTCTGCCGCAGCGTCTGGTGCGTACGAACAGCCAGCCGTTGTGCATCGGCCAGAAACAGAAGTGGTTCCTGCTGCGTTTGCAGTCGGATGAGAACAAGGTACGGATGGACCTGACCGGCAAGCCTGAATTCGACGGGTGGCGCTGGGTCAGCTATTGGTACCCGCTGGGCCAGGTGGTGACTTTCAAACGCGAAGTCTACCGTCGGGCCCTAAAGGAACTAGCCCCGCGCCTGTTGGCGCAAGACTGACTCGGAGAAAGGCTCCCTAGCCATGCTCAACACCCTGCGCAAGATCGTCCAGGAAGTGAACGCCGCCAAGGATCTGAAGGCGGCGTTGGCGATCATCGTGCAGCGGGTCAAGGAGGCCATGGGCAGCCAGGTCTGCTCGGTCTACCTGCTGGACCCCGAGTCCAATCGCTTCGTGCTGATGGCCACCGAAGGCCTGAACAAACGCTCCATCGGCAAAGTCAGCATGGCGCCCAACGAAGGCCTGGTGGGCCTCGTGGGCACCCGCGAGGAACCGCTCAACCTCGAACACGCCGCTGATCACCCGCGGTACCGCTACTTTGCCGAGACTGGCGAGGAGCGTTTCGCATCATTCCTCGGCGCGCCGATCATCCACCACCGGCGGGTGATGGGCGTTCTGGTGGTGCAGCAAAAGGAGCGCCGCCAGTTCGATGAGGGTGAGGAGGCTTTCCTCGTCACCATGAGCGCCCAGCTTGCCGGCGTTATCGCCCATGCCGAGGCCACCGGCTCGATCCGGGGTCTGGGACGCCAGGGCAAGGGTACCCAGGAGGCCAAGTTCGTCGGCGTACCGGGAGCGCCAGGGGCGGCCGTTGGCACCGCAGTCGTGGTGCTGCCTCCCGCGGATCTCGATGTGGTGCCGGACCGCACGGTGGATGACATCGAGGCCGAGGTCGAGCGCTTCAAGCAGGCGCTGGAATCCGTCCGCGCGGATATGCGCCGGCTGTCGAGCAAGCTCGAGACCCAACTCCGCCCAGAAGAGCGGGCCCTGTTCGACGTTTACCTGATGATGCTCGACGATGCGTCGATCGGCATGGAGGTCAAACGGGTCATCCGCACCGGCCAGTGGGCCCAGGGGGCCCTGCGCCAGATCGTGTTGGAGCACGTCACCCGCTTCGAGCTGATGGATGATGCCTACCTGCGCGAGCGCGCCTCCGACGTCAAGGACTTGGGGCGCCGTCTGCTCGCCTACCTGCAGGAAGAGCGCAAGCAGAACCTGGTCTACCAGGAAAACACCATCCTCGTGAGCGAGGAGCTGTCCCCAGCCATGCTCGGCGAGGTGCCGGAGGGCAAGCTGGTCGGCCTGGTCTCGGTATTGGGTTCCGGCAACTCGCACGTGGCCATCCTGGCTCGCGCCATGGGCATCCCCACGGTGATGGGCGTGGTCGACCTGCCGTACTCCAAGGTCGACGGCATCGAGTTGATCGTCGATGGCTACCACGGCGAAGTTTTCACCAACCCGTCGGCCGAGCTGCGCAAGCAGTACCGTGAAGTGGTCGAGGAGGAGCGCCAGCTGGTCAAGGGCCTCGACGCCCTGCGCAGCCTGCCTTGCGAGACGCTCGACGGCCACCGCATGCCGCTGTGGGTCAATACTGGCCTGCTGGCCGACGTGACCCGTGCCCAGGAACGTGGCGCCGAGGGTGTTGGCCTGTACCGCACCGAAGTGCCGTTCATGATCAACGAGCGCTTCCCCAGCGAAAAGGAGCAACTCGCCATTTACCGCGAGCAGCTCGCGGCGTTCCACCCGCTGCCCGTGACCATGCGTACCCTGGACATTGGCGGCGACAAGGAGCTGTCCTATTTCCCTATCAAGGAAAGCAACCCGTTCCTTGGTTGGCGTGGTATCCGCGTCACCCTCGACCACCCGGAAATCTTCCTGGTGCAGGTTCGCGCCATGCTCAAGGCCAGCGAAGGCCTGGACAACCTGCGCATCCTGCTGCCGATGATCTCCGGCACCCATGAACTGGAAGAAGCACTGCACCTGATCCACCGCGCCTGGGGTGAAGTGCGTGACGAAGGTGTGGATATCCCCATGCCGCCAGTTGGCGTGATGATCGAGATTCCCGCTGCCGTCTACCAGACCAAGGAGTTGGTGCGCCAGGTCGACTTCCTCTCGGTAGGCTCCAACGACCTGACCCAATACCTGCTGGCGGTCGATCGCAACAACCCGCGCGTGGCCGACCTCTACGACTACCTGCATCCCGCGGTGCTGCAGGCGCTCAGGAAAGTGGTCGATGATGCCCACGCCGAAGGCAAGCCTGTCAGCATCTGCGGCGAGATGGCCGGTGACCCGGCAGCGGCCGTGCTGCTGCTGGCAATGGGTTTCGACAGCCTGTCGATGAACGCCACCAACCTGCCCAAGGTGAAGTGGCTGTTGCGGCAGGTCACCCTCAGCAAGGCCAAGGAACTACTCGAGCAACTGATGCGCATCGACAATCCCCAGGTCATCCACAGCTCGCTGCACCTGGCCCTGCGCAACCTCGGCCTGGGCCGCGTGATCAATCCGGCGGCAACCATCCAGGCCTGAACTCAGGCCTGGCGGTATCCTTGCTCGCTAAAACTCCACTCGCACCTCGCCCAGCCTGGCGCCGTAAGGTCCGTAGCTGCGTTCGACCAGTTCCCGGCGACCATCGGCCCGGATGATCAAGGCCGAGCTCGCGCGGGTGCCGTAGGTGCGCGTGGCGATGAAGACGCTGGACAGCATGCGCTCGGTGTTCAGTCCGACACCCGTCTCCGGCAGGATGTGGTCCGGCGCCTGCTCCGGGTCGTGCAGCAGATTGAGCAGGCTCTCGGTGGATTCCGGGGCCAGGCACTCGGCCAGCGCTGCCTTGCCGCGCTCGACCTTGGGCCAGGGCGTATCCAGGTCGGCGTTCGACACACCGTAGATCCCCGCAGACAGCGGTCGCGGACCGCCACTGCGCGGATTGAGGAACCACAGCTCCTCGACCGTGCCGACCACCAGGTTGAAGCCCGAGTAGTCATTGGCGCGGCGAGCAGCATCGGCGAGAAATTCACCGGGGCTGAGGTTGCCACGCAGGAACTGCACGCACAGTTCGCCGCGTGTGCGCCCGACTGGTGGCTGGCGCGGATCACGGATATTGGTCAGGGCTGCGAAGCGCCCGTCGGGGCCGACCCCTAGCCAGGTTCCACCCGCTTCAAGGTCTCGCCCCGCCAGGACGCCGGGCACGTCTTCCCAGCGCCCGAGTGGCAAGGCGGGGCGGGCATAGAATTCATCTCGATTGGCTGCGAGCACGAGCGGGACGTCGTGTCCGGGGCGCCATGCGAATACGACCAAGCACATGGTGTCATCTCCCTTTTCTTATGTTGCGGAGTCTAGCAGGCGCCGGGCGGACATCCATCAAGCGAATTGGAGTGGCGGACGTGCTTCCGTTACCATGCCGCTTTGTTTTTGGGGGTGTCGATGGAATTCCTGCTGTATATCGTGCTCGGCGCTTGCGCCGGCGTACTGGCCGGGCTGTTCGGCGTCGGTGGTGGCATGATCATCGTGCCGGTGCTGGTGTTCAGCTTCACGGCGCAGGGATTCGATCCCAGTGTGCTGACCCACCTGGCGGTAGGCACATCGCTGGCGACCATCATCTTCACCTCTGTCAACTCGGTGCTGGAGCACAATCGCAAAGGCGCGGTGCGCTGGCCTGTTTTCGCCTGGATGGCGCTGGGCATCCTGCTGGGGGCTGGTCTCGGCTCGCTGACCGCTGCTTCGATCCAGGGGCCGATGTTGCAGAAGATCATCGGCGTCTTCGCCATCCTGGTGGCCCTGCAGATGGGCCTCGACCTGAAACCCAAGGCCAGTCGCGATGTCCCAGGTAAACCGGGCCTGACCCTGGCGGGTGGGGTAATCGGTTGGGCGTCGGCGATCTTCGGCATCGGCGGTGGTTCGCTGACAGTGCCCTTCCTGACCTGGCGCAGCGTGCCCATCCAGCAAGCGGTGGCGACCTCCGCAGCCTGCGGATTGCCGATCGCCCTGGCCGGAGCCCTGTCGTTCATGGTCGTCGGCTGGCATGACGCGCACCTGCCGCAATGGAGCCTGGGCTTCGTCTACCTTCCGGCGCTGGTGGGCATTGCCCTGACCAGCATGTTCTTCGCCCGTTTCGGTGCGCGCCTCGCGCACAAACTGTCGCCGCGTTTGTTGAAGCGACTGTTCGCCCTGCTGCTGCTGACAGTCGGGCTGAACTTTCTGATCTAAGGAGCTGTGATGCTGGCTTATCCCCAGATCGACCCCGTGGCCATTGCACTTGGCCCGCTGAAAATCCACTGGTATGGCCTGATGTACCTGATTGGCATTGGCGGCGCTTGGTGGCTGGCATCCCGGCGCCTGAAGGCGTTCGACCCGACCTGGAGCAAGGAGAAACTCTCCGACCTGGTGTTCTGGGTAGCGCTCGGCGTCATCGCCGGCGGCCGACTGGGCTATGTGCTGTTCTATGACCTGTCCGCCTATATCGCCAACCCGCTGCTGATCTTCGAGGTCTGGAAGGGCGGCATGTCCTTCCACGGCGGCTTGATCGGTGTGATGCTGGCGACCCTCTGGTTCGGCCAGCGCAACGGCAAGAGCTTCTTCCAGCTGATGGACTTCATCGCACCGCTGGTGCCGATCGGCCTGGGCGCCGGGCGTATCGGCAACTTCATCAACGCCGAGCTATGGGGCAAGGCCACCGACCTGCCTTGGGCGATGATCTTCCCCACTGACCCTGCGCAACTGCCCCGGCATCCGTCGCAGCTCTATCAGTTTGCCCTGGAAGGCGTGGCGCTCTTCGCGATCCTGTGGTTCTACTCGCGCAAGCCGCGCCCAACGATGGCCGTCTCCGGCATGTTCGCCCTGTGCTACGGCATCTTCCGCTTCGTCGTCGAGTTCGTCCGCGTCCCGGACGCCCAGCTCGGCTACCTCGCCTTCAACTGGCTGACCATGGGCCAGGTCCTCTGCCTGCCGATGATCGTCGGTGGCATCGCATTGATCGTCTGGGCCTATCGCCGCCGGGCCGCCCAAGGAGTTGCCTGATGAAACAGTACCTCGACCTGATGCGCCGCGTGCGCGAGACCGGCACCTTCAAGAGCGACCGCACCGGCACCGGTACCTACAGCGTGTTCGGCCACCAGATGCGCTTCGACCTGGCGGAAGGTTTTCCGCTGGTCACTACCAAGAAGTGCCACCTGAAGTCGATCATCCACGAGCTGCTGTGGTTCCTGCAGGGCGACACCAACATCAAGTACCTGAAGGACAACGGCGTCTCTATCTGGGACGAGTGGGCGGACGAAGAGGGCAACCTCGGCCCTGTCTATGGTTACCAGTGGCGCTCCTGGCCGACACCGGACGGCGAGTCCATCGACCAGATCACCAAGCTGATCGAAATGATCAAGAAGAACCCGGATTCACGTCGTCTGATCGTTTCCGCCTGGAACCCCGCCCTGGTGGACCAGATGGCCCTGCCACCGTGCCACGCCCTGTTCCAGTTCTACGTGGCTGACGGCAAGCTGAGCTGCCAGCTCTACCAGCGCTCGGCGGACATTTTCCTCGGCGTGCCCTTCAACATCGCCAGCTACGCCCTGCTAACGCTGATGGTGGCCCAGGTCTGCGACCTGCAGCCGGGCGAGTTCATCTGGACTGGCGGCGACTGCCACCTCTACGCCAACCACATCGAGCAGACCGATCTGCAGCTCACCCGGGAGCCTCTGCCGCTGCCGACCATGAAGCTCAACCCGGAGGTGAAGGACCTGTTCGCCTTCAAGTTCGAGGATTTCGAGCTGGTGGGCTACCAGTCCCACCCGCACATCAAGGCCCCGGTCGCCGTCTGACCTGCTGTGCCGGGGCCTCACGCCCCGGCCACTCGCTGACAGGAGTCACCATGAAAGCCCCCCTCGTGGCCCTGTTCGCGGGTCTTGTCGGCCTCTCGCCATTCTTCGCCACCGCCGAGCCCGCCCAGGGCAGCTTCGTCGCCAGCCAGCGCTGCGAGGCCTTCCAGTCCATCCGCAAACAGAGCAATCCGGACGACCTCGCTGTCCAGCCGGGCCAGCGCTACGACGTGGTGGAGGTGAACAAGCGCGAGTACGACTGGCTGCGCATCCGCATGCCGGGCAGCGCTACACCGCTGCGCTGGGTGTCCGCCAGTTGCGGGACGGTCGAAGGGCTGGCGTTCAACACTGGAAAGGACGCTCAGCGTGCGGGTGGCGGCGACATCTGCAGCCGGCCGGACCAGCACGACGGCTATGTGCTGGCGGCCACCTGGCAGCCGGGCTTCTGCGAGCACTCGTCCTACAAGGGTAGCAAGCCCGAATGCGAGGGCTTGGAGTCCGGCGAGTTGCAGATCTCCCACCTGACCCTGCACGGCCTCTGGCCCAATCGCCAGTCCTGCGGCAAGCGCTACGGTCATTGCGACGGCCCCGAACTGAAACTCAGCGCCGATACCCTGGCCTACGTCCGCCCCTGGATGCCGAACTTCCAGTACGGCACCCGCTTCGGTCGCTACCAGTGGAACAAGCACGGGGTCTGCCAGACGCAGATGGACGACGATGCCTACTTCCGCCGCGCGGTGGACCTGGTGCGGCAACTGGATGAGTCGAAGGCCGGGCAATACATCGTCGCCAATATCGGCGGCGCCATCTCCCGGCGCGCCTTATACCAGAAGGTGGAAGACGAGTTCGGCAGTGCTTCGGCCGCCAACAACTTCCTGCTCATCTGCAGTGGCAAGTACCTCCAGGAAATCCGTGTTTCCCTGCCCCGCGAACTGAAACCAGCGGACAGCCTGGTGGGCGTCGTGGACGGCCAGTTCGCCGCCAGCCGCTCGCAGGATCGCAGCGAGTGCAGTGCCGATCGCATCCTGATCGAAGCGGGCGGCCGCTGATCCTGAGGAGCTGAGCTGCTCCGGAACACCCCGTCGCAGCTCGGCTTGTGCAGGTCTTCGGCTAGCTCAGGGTGACGGCCAATTCGTCGAGATCGACGACCGCACGGCTGAGGTAGAACTCGGCGCCTCCATGAGTGCGATCGCCGCCTTGCTGGAGTTGGGCACGAACGAAGCGGTAGTTGGTCCTGGCCTTGCCCAGCACATCGGCGTGATCCGGGTGGTCAGCAAGCAACTGGTCGAAACGCTGCTCGATGTCGGCATCCAGGCGCGAGGCCTGCGCTTCGGGCAGGGCGAAGTCCAGCTTGTTCGGCAGGGGGTAGGCGCGGAGTTGATAGTCCAGCAGCAGGCTGGCCAGCGCCTGGCTCTGGGCATTGAACGGCGCTCCCGGGTCACCGGCCGGGTCCTGTTTCATGCCTGCGGAGAGCGTTTGGGCGGCTTGTTCCAGTCTCCGTTCCTGCTCCAACAACTGGCCGACCAGTTCCGGGGAGCGGGGTGCCTGATCGTGTGGCAGGCCGTCGAGCGTCTTGAACAGCCTTTCCATGGTCTGCACCGGACTCTGCAGCGCTTCAGGATTGCCGAGCTGGACGACGAGCCGGCTCAGGGTGTTGAGGTGGTAGAAGGTGGCGCTCAGGGCGCAGCGGGCGGATTCGCGCTCTTGAGGATTGAAATAGACCATGGCGCTGGCGCAGAGCAGCCGGCTATGGCTACTCAGCTCGCCCAGACTCCGGGCGTCCTGCTCATTACCCCAGGTCAGCGGGCTCAGCAGGCAGAGCAGCAACAACAACTTGCGCATCATCCATCTCTCCCTGTTCTTGTTTTTGTGTCGGGCGTGCTGGGGGCGGGGGCAACTGGCCCCTTGCTGGCGCCCTGCATTCAGAGGGTCTGCCCTGTTGGAGCGGCGCGCCAATCCTGCGGGAGCCGAGGGCTTTCGGTAAGCCCTCGCAGCGGGCGCTTCGTCAGGGCATCAGGCCCGTGGCCAGCACCGCCACCTGCCCCTGGCGCTCGGCCTGTTCCAGATCCGCGCCGGCGTTCAGCGACGACCACTCCGGGTGAGCCCGGGCCTTGGCCAGTACGGGTGGCAGCTTGCCTTCCCGCCACTGCTTTTCTTCCGGGGTATCGATGCGAACCGCCTCGAATGCCGCATGGCCACGGGCGTCCAGTGCTGCCAGTAATTGCCGCTGGCGTAGGGCGAGCAGGCGCAGGATGGCATCGTCCACGGTGAGTTCCCGCTGCCCCTTGAGCTTGCCCAGCAAGCGTTCGCCGTAATGGCCGAAGGTCTGCCAGGCGCCACCAGCGATGGCGCCGAGGGCCGCTGCGGCGCCGAGGGTGACCCCGCCCACCAGCAGGTCGACGCCGGCGCCGGCTGCCGCGCCCGCGGCCATGCCGCCGCCCAGGCGTATCCCCAGTTGTTTCAGGGTCTCCGGGTTGAACAAGTCATCGCCCCAGCGGCCATTCAGCAGAGGCAGGTCGCTGGCGGCGGCATCCTCCTGGCTGAAGGCGTAGAGGCGCAGCAGGGCTTCCACGCAGCGCTGTTCACGTTCCCGCACCTGCTGGCGCAGGGTGCCCGTTGCGGCCTGCAGAGCGGCTTCCTGGGCCGGTACGCTGCGGCGACAGGCGGCCACATCCAGCAGGAGTTCGGCGATCAGCCGGCTGCCGGTGTCCAGACGCAGGCGCCGCTGGGCCTGATGGTCCTCCGCCAGTCGCTGTAATTGCGGCCGGGCACGTTCCAGCAGCAGGGCCAGGCTGTCGTAGAGGCGCTGCTCGCCGTCCAGTGGCGGTGCCACGCTGTCGAAGCGCACCAGGGCGTGCAGGCCGAGACGGGCCAGGGCTTCGCGCCAGTCCGCTTCGCGATGGCCTTCGCTGGCGACGAAGTTCAGCACCGGCAAGAGCGGACGGCCGCACATCGCCAGCACCGCCAGCTCGTCCCGGTACTTGGCCAGCACCGGCTCGCGGGCATCGATCACATAGAGTCCGGCGTCTGACACCAGCAGCTGGCGCAGCACTTTGGCTTCCTGTTCGAAACGCTGGCGCGCTTCGCTACCGTCGAGGAAGCGGGCCAGACGGGCCGGGCCGTCCAGGCGTTCACCGGGGCGGTCCAGACGCTCCAGATGGTCGAGCAGGGCGATGGCGTCTTCCAGGCCGGGCGTGTCGTAAAGCTCCAGCAGCGGCTGGCCCTCCACCGAGAGCCGCGCGCCCTCCACATGGCGGGTGGTGCTGGGGCGGTGGGAGACCTCGCCAAAGTCTCGATCCCGCAGCAGGGTACGCAGCAGGGAGGTCTTGCCCACATTGGTGTGGCCTACCACGGCCAGCTTCAGCGGCTTAGTCATGGCCGGTCTCCAGCCAGTTCATGGGGGCACCCTGGGCGTGGGGTAGGTCCAGCCGTGCCAAGGCCTGATGCCAATCGTCCAGGCGCTGGCTGTCCAGGGCTTCGCCGGGCGGGGCGGGCAGCAGCCAGACACGGGTTTGGGCTGCGCTGCGGGCCAGTTCGCCGATCAGCGCGAGGGTGCCGCGGTCCGGCGAGCGGCGTGGGTCGCAGGCCACCGCCAGGCGGGCCGGCGGAAAGCGGCCGAGCTGATCCAGCAGGCGCAGGCGCTGTTCGCGGCTGTCCAGCACCCCAGCGTCGCCCACGCCCTTGGGCAGGGCCGGGGGCCAGGGGCGGCGGTCGTCCAGTTCGATAGCCACCAGCAGGGCGCCCTGACCCTCGTCGGTGAGGCTGCCGCCCTGGGACTGCACCAACTCGACGGGGGCGGCATCGCAGACCCCGAGGCGCTCGCTGGTCGGCTGCAGGCGTTCCCGCAGCAGGCTGTAGCCGGGCAGGCCGAGGTCCAGGCCAAGGCGCGACTGCCCTTGCAGCCAGCGCCAGAGGCAGAGCAGACCCAGCAGCAGGCGTGGTAGCAGGCCATAGGTAAAGGTGACCCCCAGCAGCCAGCCGGACCAGGCCTGGCGCGCGCCTTCTTCTGCCAGCACGCTGCTGCTGGTGCGGATGGTCTCGGCATCCGGCAGGCTGAAGCCGAGCAGGGCGGGCAGGGCGCCCAGGGCCTGGGTCAGGAAGACGAAGGCGTCGCTGCCAAGAATGGTGGTTTCCCAGACGAAGCCGTAGCGGCGGGTGGCGAGCAGCAGGAGCAGGACCACAAGGGCGCTGCCCAGGGCCAGCAGCCAGGCGCCGTGGACTATTACGCCCAGGCCCCAGCGGGTCAGCCCCCGCCGTTGCAGCATCAGCAGCAGCGCGGGCGCCAGGTGCGCGGCCTGGGCGTCACGGGCGAGCTTGCCGCTGAGCCAGAGCCACAAGCGCCCGACCACACTAGCGCTGCCGCCAAGGCTGAACGACAGGGCCCAGCCCAGCAGCGTCAGCAGGTGCAGGCCGAGCAGGCTGCCCAGGGCCCAGAACAGATTGACCGGGCGCTGGCCGTCGCCGAGGGCGGCAAAGGCCAGGCCGGCACCGCTGACCAGTGCCAGCAACACCAGCAGCAGGCCGGCGAGCCGCGCGCCCTGGCGCCAGTGCTGCAGGGCCTGGACCTGGCCGTCGCGCTGGGCCAGCCAGAGGGCGCGAGCCTGGATGCGTTGCGCCAGGTCGCCACCGGCGGCGTTGGCGCGGCGGTTGGCTTCGGTGTCTTCCAGGGGGCCTGCGTGTTCTTCGCGCAGGCGGATGGCCTCGGTCAGCCAAAGCCGGTCGAGGCGGGAAAGGGGAGTGGTGGGGGCAGGATTGGTTTCGCTCACGAAGGGCCTCTTGGCCAAGGGTGAGCCCAGAGGATAACCGCTGCGGCGAGGCCCATCGATACAAGAAGGCCGGCGCATTGCGCCGGCCTTCTTGTCAGTGGCTGTGGGAGCTGGCCGCCACCTTGACCCGTGGCGCTGCGGCCTCGTGGTGGTCGTCCTCGTCGGTGACCTTCACTTCCTTGCCGTCGCAGTCATACAGCTTGCCGTCGCGGAAATAGTCGCCCTCGTGCAGGGCGGCGATGTCCTGGTAGCGCAGGGTGCGCTCGTTGGCGGCGACGAACACCGACTGCTGGTCCGAGTTACCGGCCTTCAAGTGGTTGAAGATGAGGTTCAGCAGGATGGCCATGATGGCGGCCGAGCTGATGCCGGAGTGGAAGATGGTTTCGAACCAGGCGGGGAAGTGGTGGTAGAAGGTCGGAGCCGCGATCGGGATCATGCCGAAGCCGATGGAGGTAGCGACGATGATCAGGTTCATGTTGTTGCGGTAGTCCACCTGCGCCAGGGTACGGATACCCGAGGCGGCCACGGTGCCGAACAGCACGATACCGGCGCCACCCAGCACAGAAGTGGGGACGGCGGCGATCAGGCGGCCCATCACCGGCAGCAGGCCGAGGGTCACCAGGATCAGGCCAGCGGTGGCCACCACGTAGCGGCTCTTCACGCCGGTCACGGCGACCAGGCCGACGTTCTGGGCGAACGCGCTCTGGGTAAAGGAACCGAACAGCGGGGCCAGGGAGCTGGAGATCATGTCAGCGCGCAGGCCGTTGCCCAGGCGCTTGGAGTCGACCTTGGTGCCGATGATTTCACCCACCGCGAGGATGTCTGCCGAGGTTTCCACCAGGGTGACGATGATCACGATCAGCATCGACAGGATTGCCGCGATATGGAATTCCGGCATGCCGAAGTGCAGCGGCGTGGGCAGGGCCACCAGCGGGCCTTCCAGCACCTTGGAGAAATCGGCCATGCCGGAGAACACCGCGACCAGGGTGCCGATCACCATCGCCAGCAGTATCGACAGGCGCGAGATGCTGGCGCTGCCCAGCTTGCTCAGCAGCAGCACGGTGCCCAGAGTGAAGGCGGCCAGGCCGATGTTGGACACGCTGCCGAATTCCGGCGACTGGCTGTTACCGCCCATCGCCCAGCGCGCGGCTACCGGCATCAGGGTGAGGCCGATGGTGGTGATGACGATGCCGGTCACGAGCGGTGGGAAGAACTTGGTGATCCGCGAGAACACCGGGGTGATCAGCAGGCCGATCAGCGAGGCCGCGATCACCGCGCCCAGTACGGCGGGAATACCGCCAGCGCCGTCGCTGCCAATGATGGCGATCATGGTCGCCACGCCGGCGAAGGAGACGCCCTGAACCAGCGGCAGTTGGCAGCCGAAGAACGGCAGGCCGATGGTCTGCAGCAGGGTTGCCAGGCCGCCGGCGAACAACGAGGCAGCGATCAGCAGGCCGATGTCCGCCGGCGACAGCCCGGCGGCCTGGCCGATGATCAGAGGGACCGCGACGATGCCGCCGTACATGGTCAGGACATGCTGCAAACCGTAAGCGAGGTTTGCGCCAATGCCGAGGTTTTCGTCTTCCGGGCGTTGCGTTGGTGATGGATGTGCGGATGGAGCGGTCATGATGGGCTCTCGCTTTTGTTTTTGTTCGGCGACTGTAGACAATTAATCGGAGTATTGGCTAGTGGTTTGTATACATTTTTATTCGCGCGTTAATTCGCCGAATTCCATTAATTCACCGCCAGATGCGTGGATTTTCCTGGAACAGGTATCTGATCTATTGGTCAGAAAGCGCTAAGTAGACGAATGGCAGCGCAAAAAGCGCCTGGACCTTCCCTGGGTGTAGCCTGTGCGTCACCGACCGGCTGGCCCGGCGCCGGACGGTCAGGTCCAGCGGGCCGCGCCCCATCGTCCGTTGGCTTTCTCTCCTTTGCGGCAGCCGGTATCCTCGCCGCCATGAACAAGACCCTCCCTCTCTGCCTCATCGCCGCCCTTGCGCAGAACCGCGTAATCGGCCGCGACAACCAACTGCCCTGGCACCTGCCGGCGGACCTCAAACATTTCAAGGCGATGACCCTCGGCAAGCCGATCATCATGGGGCGCAAGACCTGGGACTCCCTGGGTCGCCCGTTGCCGGGCCGGCTCAACCTGGTGGTCAGCCGCCAGCCGGGCCTGATGCTGGAGGGCGCTGAAGTCTTCCCCAATCTCGCGTCCGCCGTCGAACGTGCTGAAGCCTGGGCGCGTGAGGAAGACGTCGAGGAAGTGATGTTGATCGGCGGCGCCCAGCTCTATACCCAAGGCCTGCCCCAGGCCGACCGGCTCTATCTGACCCGTGTGGAACTGGCGCCGGAGGGGGATGCCTGGTTCCCCGAAGTGCCCGAGCAGGACTGGCGCCTCGCCTCCAGCATCGAGCATGAAGCCACGACCGAGACGCCGGCCTATGCCTTCGAGGTGTGGGAGCGGCGCTGAGCTTCTGCACCGTCTGCTCTTGTTGTGGGGGCGAATTCATTCGCTATGCAGGCCGAAGGCCTGCCTGATGAACACAAGGGACTGCTGCTCAGTCCTTAGCGAATGAATTCGCCCCCACAGGAAAGCTTGTCCCTGCGCTGTATCAGACTTGCAACTCCATCAGCTCCGCCCGCACCTGACACCCCTCGATCACCAGCATTCCCACCGATACCGGCAGCTTGAAGCGCCTTGGCCCTGCACTGCCGGGGTTAATGTGCAGCAGGCCGTTGCGTTCGGCTATCAGTGGTTTGTGGGAATGGCCAGTGACCACCACCTTGATCCCACGTGCAGCCAAATCGGCGGGAATGTCGGCCTGGTCGTGCACCAGGTAGATTTGCACTTCGTCCAGGTGAAGGACCTCCACTTCGCTGACCGCTTCGGCCCAGTCGTCCCTGTCATTGTTGCCGCGCACCGCGGTCAAAGGCGCCAGGTCGCGCAAGGTGTCGAGGATCTCAGGCTTGCCGATGTCGCCGGCATGGAGGATGTGATCGCAGCCCCGCAACGCGGCCAGGGCCTCGGGGCGGAGCAGGCTGTGGGTGTCGGCGATCAGGCCGATGCGAAGGGACGCCATGGGATGGGCCTCATCAGTGGATGAGGCCCATTCTGCCACTCAGCGAGGCTGCGCCGGGGTTTCCGGCAGGAACCAGTTCAGCAGCAGGGCGCAGAGACCGCCTGTCGCCACGCCGGACTCCAGCACGTTGCGCAGGGCCGCCGGCATGTGGGCGAGGAATTCCGGCACCTGGGACACACCCAGGCCCAGCGCCAGCGACACGGCGATGATCAGCAGCGCGCGGCGATCCAGGGTGGTACCGGCGAGAATGTTGATGCCCGAGGCGGCCACGGCACCGAACATCACCATGGCCGCGCCGCCCAGCACCGGCTCGGGAATGGCCTGGAGCACGCCGGCTACCGCCGGGAACAGGCCCAGCAGCACCAGCATCAGGGCGATCCACAGGCCGATATGGCGGCTGGCGATGCCGGTCAGCTGAATCACGCCGTTGTTCTGCGCGAACACCGAGCTGGGGAAGGTGTTGAAGATGCCCGCCAGCAGCGAGTTGGCGCCATTCACCAGCACCCCACCCTTGATCCGTTGCATCCACAGCGGGCCTTCCACCGGCTGGCGCGAGACCTTACTGGTGGCGGTGACGTCGCCGATGGCTTCCAGTGAGGTGACCAGATAGATCACCAGCATCGGCACGAACAGCGACCAGGAAAAGCCGAACCCGAAGTGCAGCGGCACCGGGACTTGGAGCAACGGCGCTTCATGCATGCCGCTGAAGTCCAGGCGGCCGAGGGAACCGGCCAGCACATAACCGACCACCAGGGCGATGACGATGGCACAGCTGCGCATCCACACCAGTGGGATGCGATTGAGCAGCAGGATCACCGCCAGCACGGTGCCGGACAGCAGTAGATTCTCGCCGTTGGCGAAGGTGCCGTTGCCCATGGCGGCAAAGCCGCCACCCATGCTGATCAGGCCGACCTTGATCAGGGTGAGGCCGATCATCAGCACCACGATGCCGGTTACCAGTGGAGTGATCAGGCGTTTGACGAACGGCAGGATGCGCGAGATGCCCATCTCGATGAAGGCGCCAGCCATCACCACGCCGAAGATCGCGGCCATGACGCCTTCGACCGGCGCGCCCTGCTTGACCATCAGCGCACCGCCGGCAATCAGCGGGCCGACGAAGTTGAAGCTGGTGCCCTGGACGATCAGCAAGCCGGCGCCGAACGGGCCGAAGCGGCGGCACTGGACGTAGGTGGCGATACCCGAAACCACCAGCGACATGGAAACGATCAGGTTGGTGTCGCGCGCCGAGACCCCGAGCGCCTGGCAGATCAGCAGGCCCGGCGTGACGATCGGGACGATGATCGCCAGCAGATGCTGCAGCGCGGCCAGCAAGGCGGCCAGTGGGCGGGGGCGGTCTTCCAGGCCGTACAGCAGCTCGTTGCTGGCCTCGAGGACGGGGGGCTTTTCCAGTGAACTCATGGCGATAGTCCGCAAAAAAAAGCAGCGATTCTATCTGAATGGTCAGGTTCGGCGGGTATGGATCTGGGGCCAGGGGACTCAGTACCAGGCTCAGCGCCCACCTACGGGCGCGTTGCGGTCCTTTCGCGAATGATTTGCCTCGCACACAAAAAAGCCCGGCGCGGCGCCGGGCTTTTCAGGGCAGCGGTGATCAGTCGCCGAGCATCGCCTTGTTGCGCACCGCGCCCTTGTCGGCGCTGGTCGCCAGCAGGGCGTAGGCCTTGAGGGCGGTGGACACCTTGCGCGCGCGCGGTGCGGCGGGCTTCCAGCCTTTCTTGTCCTGCGCGTGGCGGCGGTGCGCTAGCTCTTCATCGCTGACCAGCAACTGGATGGTGCGGTTGTGGATGTCGATATGGATCTTGTCGCCGTCTTCCACCAGCCCGATGGCGCCGCCCGCGGCGGCTTCCGGCGAGGCATGGCCAATGGACAGGCCTGACGTACCACCGGAGAAACGGCCGTCGGTGAGCAGGGCGCACTGCTTGCCCAGGCCCTTGGACTTCAGGTAGCTGGTGGGGTAGAGCATTTCCTGCATGCCCGGGCCACCTTTCGGGCCTTCGTAGCGAATGATCACCACGTCGCCGGCCTTCACTTCATCGGCGAGGATGCCCTTCACCGCGGCGTCCTGGCTTTCGAAGATCTTTGCCGTGCCTTCGAAGACGTGGATCGACTCGTCCACGCCCGCAGTCTTCACCACACAACCGTCGAGGGCGATGTTGCCGTAGAGCACGGCCAGGCCGCCCTCCTGGGAGTAGGCGTGCTCGACGCTGCGGATGCAGCCTTCAGCGCGGTCGGCGTCCAGGGTCGCCCAGCGGGTGCTCTGGCTGAATGCGGTCTGGGTCGGGATGCCTGCCGGGCCAGCCTTGAAGAAGGTATGCACGGCTTCGTCATTGGTCTGGGTGATATCCCACTGGGCAATGGCGTCGGCCATGCTCGGGCTGTGCACGGTCGGAACGTCGGTGTGCAGCAGGCCGCCCCGGGCCAGCTCGCCGAGGATGCTGAAGATGCCGCCGGCGCGGTGCACGTCTTCCATGTGGTACTTCTGGATGTTCGGCGCCACCTTGCACAGCTGCGGCACCTTGCGCGACAGGCGATCGATGTCGCGCAGGTCGAAGTCGATCTCCGCCTCCTGGGCGGCGGCCAGCAGGTGCAGGATGGTGTTGGTCGAGCCGCCCATGGCGATGTCCAGGGTCATGGCGTTCTCGAACGCCTTGAAGCTGGCAACGTTGCGCGGCAGCACGCTGTCGTCGCCTTCGCCGTAGTAGCGCTGGCAGAGCTCCACGGCCAGGCGGCCGGCGCGCAGGAACAGCTGCTCGCGGTCGCTGTGGGTGGCCAGGGTGGAGCCGTTGCCCGGCAGTGCCAGGCCGAGGGCCTCAGTCAGGCAGTTCATCGAGTTGGCGGTGAACATGCCGGAGCAGGAACCGCAGGTGGGGCAGGCGCTGCGCTCGTACTCGGCGACCTTCTCGTCGGAGCAGGAGTCGTCGGCAGCGGCGACCATGGCGTCCACCAGGTCGAGGCCGTGGTTGGCCAGCTTGGTCTTGCCGGCTTCCATCGGACCGCCGGAGACGAACACGACCGGGATGTTCAGGCGCAGGGCGGCCATCAGCATGCCGGGGGTGATCTTGTCGCAGTTGGAGATGCAGACGATGGCGTCGGCGCAGTGGGCGTTGACCATGTACTCGACGGAGTCGGCAATGATCTCCCGGCTCGGCAGCGAATAGAGCATGCCGTCATGGCCCATGGCGATGCCGTCGTCGACGGCGATGGTGTTGAATTCCTTGGCCACGCCACCGGCTTTCTCGATCTCGCGGGCGACCAGCTGACCCAGGTCCTTCAGGTGCACGTGGCCGGGCACGAACTGGGTGAAGGAGTTGGCGATGGCGATGATCGGCTTCTTGAAGTCTTCGTCCTTCATCCCGGTGGCGCGCCACAGGGCGCGGGCGCCGGCCATGTTGCGGCCGTGGGTGGAGGTTTTCGAGCGATAGTCGGGCATGGGGATTCCTGCGGCTGAATACGGTTGCGAGTCCTGCACGACCCGCTGGTTTGAGTCATGTGCGTGTCGAGCCGGATGCACTTGCAGACACGAGGATGGTCGCGTCTGCAGCGTGGCGGGGATGGCGGGGTCTCCGCGTCCCCAGCAATGGGCTCGTTCGGCCTGCCGAAGGGTAGCTGGCGAGGGATGCCCGATTCTAACCCCGCCCGCTTTGCACTGGAAAGGCGCCAGTGCCAGCCGGTCAGAGACCGGCCAGGGCGCGTAGCTTGGCCAGTTCGCCGGCGGGCAGGGCGATGCCTTCCACTTCGGCGCGGGCGCGTTGGCGATAGCGGCGATCACCCGGCTGGCGGTCCTGGCCGGCTTCGGCCATGCGGGCGATCAAGGTTTCGCAGCGTTCGGCAAAGGAGCGGCTGGCGCCGCGGTCGGGATCGATGAGGATAAGCAGCTGCCCCGTCCAGGGCGTTTGCGCACCAGGGTGCCCGGACCAGTCGAACTCGAAGGAGAAGTTGCCACCGGTCAAAGCTGCGGCGAGCAGCTCCACCATCATCGACAGGGCCGAGCCCTTGTAGCCGCCGAATGGCAGCAGCGCGCCGCCGTCGAGAATTGCCTTCGGGTCGCGGGTCGGCTGGCCCTGGGCATCCACACCAAAACCTTCCGGCAGCTGCTTGCCCTCACGAGCGGCGATCTGCACGTCGCCGTTGGCAATGGCGCTGGTGGCCAGGTCGAACACCAGCGGGTCGCCCTGGCCGCGCGGTGCGGCGAAGGCGATGGGGTTGGTGCCGAACAGGGCGCTATGGCCGCCGTGGGGGACCACACTGGTCATGCTGTTGACGAAGCTCAGTGCCACCAGGCCTTCACGGGCGAAGGGCTCGACATCCGGCCAGAGCGCGGCGAAGTGGTGCGAGTTGCGAATGGCCAGCAGGGCGATGCCGGACTCGCGCACCTTGGCGAGCAGCAGTTCGCGGGCGGCTGCCAGGGCCGGCTGAGCGAAGCCGCCGCCGGCGTCGACACGGACGAAGGACGGTGCGACGTCCTCCACCTTGGGTTCGGCTCGGCCATTCACCCACCCGCTGCCCAATGAGGACAGATAGCCGGGGATGCGGAACACGCCGTGGCTGTCGGAGCCGTCGCGCTGCGCGGCGGCGCAGTTGTCGGCCAGGGTGGCGGCGACCTGCGCGGATGTCCCGTGGCGTTCGAAGATGCTGGCGAGCAAGTCGCGCAGCTCGTTGAAGGACAGGTGGATCGGGTCGCTATGGCTGGCCTGCATCGTCTTGTTCTCGTTAGGTGGGGTGGTTCCGCATCATAAAGTTTGCAAGTTATCTGTCAAATGTTGACTTGATGACAGAAAACAATCATTTTTTCTCCGCAACCGGAGGTCCCCATGAATCGATCCCTCAAGCAACGCCTCGAAGACGGCCAGTCCGCCAGGACGGCCTCTTCACGGGCGATTGCCAACTACATGCTGGCCAACTTGCAGGAGTTGCCGTTCGAGACCTCCGCGGCAATCGCCGAGAAGCTTGGCCTCAGCGAGTCGACGGTCGGGCGCTTTTGCCGTGCCCTCGGTTACGCCCATTTCAAGGCCATGAAGGCGGACCTGAAGGGCGACCTGGGCGATAGTCCTTGGCTGATCGGCGACCGGCTGAAGGAGTTTCGTCAGCAGGCAGTGGCGGGGGATGAAGCGCTTTCCACCAGCCTGGAGCGCGAGATGGCGGCACTGATGCGTGTCTATGAACACACCCGCACACCGCAGTGGCGCGCCGTGTGCGAGCGCCTGGCGACAGTGCCGCGCGTGTACGCCGCGGGTTTCCAGACCGAGCGCGGCATCTCCGTATCGTTCGTCCACCTGCTGCAATACCTGCGCGATGGCGTGCACCTGGTCGATGGTTCGTCCGGTTACTACGGCGACGTGCTGCTGAGTGCGCCCGGGCAAGCGGCGCTGGTGGTCTTCGAGGCCCGGCGCTACTCCCAGCACGCCCTGATCCTCTGCCGCCGTGCGCGCGAGGCGGGCATTCCGGTGACCCTGGTCACTGACGACTACTGCGATTGGGCGGAACAGAACGCGGATGAAGTGTTCCGTGTGCCGACCGATCTGAACCTGTTCTGGGAATCCACGGGGCCGATGCTGTCGCTGGTCAACCTGCTGCTCAACGACGTCTTCAAGTGCCTCGGGCCTGATGTCGAGCAGCGATTGGAGTCCGTCGCTGCCCTGCACAACGAGTTTGTTGGCTACACCTCCTCACCCGCTCTTGCAGATAGAACAAACCCAAAAAAGAGGGAGCACAGATGAAACGACTCACCCGTTTGGCAATGGCCACCTTGGCACTTTGCGGCGCAGTGGCGACGGCGCAGGCCGAAACCGTACGCATCGCGACAGAAGGCGCCTACCCGCCCTTCAACTACGTGGATTCGAATAACCAGCTGCACGGCTTCGACGTCGACATCGCCAACGCCCTGTGCGCGAAGATGAAGGTCGAGTGCGAGCTGGTCGCCCAGGACTGGGACGGCATCATTCCCGCTTTGCTGGCGAAGAAATACGACGCCGTGGTCGCCTCGATGGTGATAACCGAGGAGCGCCAGAAGAAGGTGGCCTTCACCGACCGTTACTACCGCACCAAGCTGGCGGTGGCCGTGGCCAAGGGTGCGACCGTGCAGGACACTCGCCCCGAGAGCTTCAAGGGCCTGGTGGTCGGCGCCCAGTCGTCCACAACCCAGGGCATGTACGCCGAGGACGTGTTCGGCGCGGCGGGCGCGGAGGTCAAGCTGTACCCCTCGCAGGACGAGGCCAATGCCGACCTGAACAACGGCCGCCTGGACGCGCTGGTGCACGACAAATTCCCGCTGCTCGACTGGCTGGCGAAGGACGGCAAGGATTGCTGCAAGCTGCTCGGTGACATCCAGGAGACCGACGACGACGTGGCCATCGCCGTACGTCAGGACGACAACGCCCTGCGCGAGCGCCTGAACAAAGCCCTGGCCGAGATCATCGCCGACGGCACCTACAAGCAGATCGCCAGCCGTTACTTCCCCTTCGACATCTATTGATCGTCCGCTGCGTGCCCGGCTCCGGCCGGGCACCTCGATGCGAGGCCTGAACCATGTTCGAGCAGTTGGCTCTTCTCTCCCTCGGCGAGGGCGGCTGGGGCATGGCCCTGCTGGCCGGCGCCCTGGTCACGATTTCACTGGCGCTCGCCTGCCTGCCCCTCGGTTTGTCGCTGGGGCTGGGTGTCGCCCTCGGGGCGCGCTCGCAGCGGCGCTTCGTCCGCAGTCTCGCTTCAGCATTCGCCACGGTGTTCCGTGGGCTGCCGGAGCTGCTCACGCTCCTGATCGTCTACTACGGCTGCCAGATTGGCGCGCAGAAGCTGCTGGCGCACTTCGGCCACCAGACCGAGGTGACCATCAACGCCTTCTTCGCTGCGATGATCGCTTTCAGCCTGGTGTTCGCCGCCTTCTCCAGCCAAGTCTGGCTGGCCGCCTTCAAGGTGGTCGGCAAGGGCCAGTACGAGGCGGCCAAGGTCCTCGGGTTGTCGCGGCGCGCCACTTTCTTCAAGGTGATTCTGCCGCAGTTGCTGCGGGTTGCCCTGCCGGGCCTGTCGAATAACTGGCTGAGCCTGCTCAAGGACACTTCGCTGGTTTCCACCATCTCCCTGGTGGATGTGATGCGCCAGACCAACCTGGCGGTCAGCGCCACCAAGGAACCGATGCTCTTCTACATCTGCGCCTGCTTGATCTACCTGTTCTTCTCCTCGCTGTCCGGGCGGGTCTTCAGCTATGCCGAGAAGCGCTATAGCCTCGGTCACAGGAGCCAGCGTGCATGAGCGAATTCCTGCATTTCTTCGTCGACCCTGAACTGTTTGAGCGCTACGGCCTACGTCTCTTCGACGGCCTGTTGGTGACCGCCAAGCTGGTAGCGATCTCCTTCAGCCTGGGAATGGTCCTGGGCTTGTTGCTGGCGCTGGCGCGCACCTCCGGCAACCGTGTGCTGCGCGGTTTCAGCAGCGGTTATATCTACCTGTTCCGTGGCTCGCCGTTGCTGGCGCAATTGTTCCTGCTCTATTACGGCGTGGGCTCGTTCCGCGAGTTCTGGCAGGACGTGGGCCTCTGGTGGTTCTTCCGCGACGCCTGGTACTGCGCGCTGCTGGCCTTCACCCTGAACACCGCCGCCTACCAGGCGGAGATCTTCCGCGGCAGCCTGCTGGCGATCGCCCCCGGCCAGTACGAGGCAGCCTCGGCGCTTGGGCTCAGTCGCACCACGACCTTCTTCAAGGTGGTGTTGCCGCAATCGATGCTGGTCGCCATCGGGCCGCTGGGCAACGAGCTGATCCTGATGATCAAGGCCAGCGCCATCGCCTCGCTGGTCACCATCCACGACCTGATGGGCGTGGCCAAGGCCGGCTTCTCGCGCACATTCGACTTCCAGATCTACCTCTGGGCGGCGGTGCTTTACCTGGCGGTCGTCGAGCTGCTGCGACGTGCCCTGGTGTTCGCCGAAGCGCGCCTGGGTCGGCACCTGAACTAGGCACTTTCCAATCTCAGCTCCACCAAGAGAGCTCACCGAAGGACTTTCCATGGACTGCGACATCATCGTCCTCGGCGCCGGCATCGTCGGCGTTTCCACTGCCCTCCACCTGCAGGCGCGCGGTCGCGACGTCTGCCTGGTCGACCGCGCCGAGCCCGGTTCGGGTACCAGCCACGGCAACGCCGGCCTGATCGAGCGTTCCAGTGTGATGCCCTATGCCTTTCCGCGCAGCTTCGCGGCGCTGCTGCGCTATGGCCTGAACCGCCAGCCTGACGTGCGCTACAGCCCGTCCTTCCTGCCCAGGATCGCCCCCTGGCTGGCATCCTATTGGCACCACTCCTCGGCACGCCTGCTGGAGCAGGCCGCGCAGGCCATGCTGCCGCTGGTGGAACGTTGCGTCGACGAGCATGACCACCTGGTTGAAGAGGCTGGGCTCGGTCACCTGATCCGCGCGCGTGGTTGGATGGATGTCTACCGCAGCCCCCAAGCCCTGGCCCAGGCCGGGGACGAGGCACGGGCGCTGGATCGCTTCGGCTTGCGTTACGAAGTGCTCGGTGCCGCGGAGTTGCACAAGCGCGAGCCGCATCTGGGGAATGTCGTGGCCGGCGGCATCCACTGGCACGACCCCAAGACTGTCCTCGATCCGGGCGCATTGGTGCGCGGCTACTCCGACCTGTTCGTGCGCCGCGGCGGTCGTCTGCTCAAGGGCAACGCCTCGACCCTGCGTCAGCAGGTCGGGGGTTGGTGCGTAACGGCCGAGGGACGCGAGATCCAGGGCCGCGAGGCGGTCGTGGCGCTGGGCCCGCAGTCGGCCACGGTGTTCCGTGAGCTGGGCTACCGGATTCCGCTGGCGATCAAGCGCGGCTACCACATGCATTACGCGGCCCAGTCGGGCGCGGTGCTGGAGCATTCGGTCTGCGACAGCCTGGGCGGCTACGTGCTGGCGCCCATGGCGCGTGGTATTCGCCTGACCACTGGCATCGAGTTTGCCGCTCCTGAAGCGCCGGGCAACGAAATCCAGCTGCGCCGTGCCGAACGCCTGGCCCGCGAACTGTTCCCCCTTGGCGAGCGCTTGGATGCCGAGCCCTGGCTTGGCCGCCGCCCCTGCCTGCCGGACATGCGCCCGGTGATCGGCCCGGCGCCCGGCCACCCTGGCTTGTGGTTCAACTTCGGCCACGCCCATCACGGCCTGACCCTGGGACCGGTCAGCGGTCGCTTGCTGGCGGAGATGATCACCGGCGCCAAGACCTTCACCAATCCGGCGCCCTTTGGCGCGCAACGCTTCGCCTAGGAGCCCGATCCTGATCTGAACGCTCCGCCACCGCGCTCTGCGCGGTGGCTTCAGCGCCGGCGCCTTGCCGGCCTACAACTGCCGATACCTGACAAAGAGGACAAGAAAATGTTATCGAGCATGAAAACCGCCAGTACCCCGCAACCCCATCTGGCCAGCGTGGCGAAGCCAGCTGCCGTAGTGATCGAGGGGCTGCAGAAAAGCTATGGCGACTTCCAGGTGCTCAAGGGCATCGACCTGGTCGTGCGACAGGGGGAGCGCATTGTGCTGTGCGGGCCGTCCGGCTCCGGCAAGTCCACCTTGATCCGCTGTATCAACCGCCTGGAAAGTGCCAGTGGCGGCCGCATCGTCGTCAACGGCTGCGACCTGATGAATGAGTCGTCGCGCAGTAGCGAGGTGTTGCGTGACGTCGGCATGGTGTTCCAGCACTTCAACCTGTTCCCGCACATGAGCGTGCTGGATAACTGCATTCTTGCACCCATGTCCGTTCGCGGCCTGTCCCGCGCCCAGGCCGAGGAGAGAGCCCGCGAATTCCTGCGCAAGGTCGGCATCGAAAGCCAGGCGCACAAGTACCCCAGCCAGCTCTCCGGCGGTCAGCAGCAACGCGTTGCGATTGCCCGGGCGCTGTGCATGGAGCCGAAGATCATGCTGTTCGACGAGCCCACCTCCGCGCTGGACCCGGAAATGGTCGGCGAGGTGCTGGATGTGATGGTGAAGCTGGCCGGCAGCGGCATGACCATGCTCTGCGTGACCCACGAGATGGGCTTTGCCCGGCAGGTGGCCGAGCGGGTGTTGTTTCTGGAAGGCGGCAGCATCGTCGAAGACAGCCCGCCGGAATCCTTCTTCAATGCGCCGAAAAGCGAGCGGGCCAGGGCCTTCCTTGCGCAGATCCTGCATTGATCGGTGGATACGCGCGCAATAGAGTCAAACCCCGTAGGAACGAACTCAATCGCCAAGCAGGCCGAAGGCCTGCCGTGGGTTGGTGCGGGTCACGCTGGTCTGAGCCTGCGAAGCCCAACGCTGGATCTAGCCGGGATCGTTGGGCTTCGCTTCGCTCAACACAACCTACGAGCGCTTGGCGGTCAGCTGTTTGGTAGCAGGCGGCAGGTCAGGCTCTTGATGTAGCGGGTCTCGGCAATGGCCGGGTGCACCGGGTGGTCGGGGCCCTGGCCGCCGCGTTCCAGCAGTTGCATGTTGCGGTCCAGGTGGCGGGCGCTGGAGAGCAGGATATTCTGCAGGTCGTCTTCCGGCAGGTGCATCGAGCAGGAGGCGCTGACCAGGATGCCATCCTTGTTCAGCAGGCGCATGGCTTGCTCGTTCAGGCGGCGGTAGGCGGCTTCCCCGTTCTTCAGGTCCTTCTTGCGCTTGATGAACGCGGGCGGGTCGGCGATGACCACGTCGAAACGTTCTTCAGCTGCTTTCAACTCCTTGAGGGCTTCGAACACGTCGCCTTCGACGCACGCGACCTGCTCGGACAGGCCGTTCAGCGCAGCGTTGCGCTCGACGCCATCAAGGGCGAAGCCTGAGGCATCCACACACATCACCTCGGTTGCACCGAAGGCTGCGGCTTGCACGCCCCAGCCGCCGATGTAGCTGAACAGGTCGAGTACGCGCTTGCCCTTCACGTAGGGCGCCAGGCGTGCACGGTTCATGCGGTGGTCGTAGAACCAGCCGGTCTTCTGGCCTTCCAGCACCGGGGCTTCGAACTTCACGCCATTCTCTTCCAGCGCGACCCACTCCGGCACCACGCCGAAGGCGGTGTCGACGTAGCGCTCCAGGCCCTCGGCATCGCGGGCGCTGGAGTCGTTCTTCCAGAGCACGCCGCGCGGCGTGAGGACCTGCACCAGGGCTTCGAGGACGGCGTCCTTGTTGCGCTCCATGGCGGCGGAGGCGAGTTGCACCACGAGGATGTCACCGAAGCGGTCCACCACAAGGCCCGGCAGCAGGTCGGAGTCGCCGTAGACCAGACGGTAGAAGGGCTTGTCGAACAGGCGCTCGCGCAGGCTGAGGGCGACGTTGATGCGATGCACCAGCAGCGACTTGTCGAGCGTGTGCTTGACGTCGCGGGACATCAGGCGGGCGCAGATCAGGTTGTTCGGGCTGATCGCGACGATGCCCAGCGGCTTGCCGCCAGCGGCTTCGAGCACGGCCTGGTCACCTGGAGCGAAGGCGTTCAGCGGTGTGGCGACCACGTCGACTTCGTTGCTGTAGACCCACAGGTGGCCGGCGCGCAGGCGTCGATCGGCATTGGCTTTGAGGCGCAGGCTGGGCAGGGACATGTGTCGCTCTCCGGAAAAAAGGCCGGGATTATACCTCAGCAGGCCCCTGCACCGGAGCCCGCCCGGCGGCCTTGGAGGAGGCGTTCGGGGCTGGAAAATTCCGTGGTTACCCGCGCCATGGCCGCGGGCAACCAGTTAGACTGTGGCCTCGGTCATCCTTTCGCACATCCCAATGGCTCAAGAACTTTCCGCGGAACAGATTCTTCAGGTCCTGCAAGGCATCAGCGTGCCGCCGCAACCGCAGATCATGGTCGACTTGCAGATGGAGCAGGTCATGCCCCATCCCGACCTGAAGACCATCGCTCGCTTGATCGGCCAGGACCCGGGCCTGTCCGGCGCGTTGCTGAAGATCGTCAACTCGCCGTTCTTCGGCCTGACCAACCGCATCGCCTCGATCCAGCAGGCGGTCAACCTGCTCGGCTGCAACACCGTGGTCAACCTGATCAACGCGCAGTCGATCAAGGGCGAGATGAGCGACGAAACCATCGTCACCCTGAACCGCTTCTGGGACACCGCACAGGACGTGGCCATGACCAGCCTGACCCTGGCCAAGCGTATCGGCTACCAGTCGCCGGACGAGGCCTACGCATTGGGCCTATTCCACAACTGTGGCATCCCGCTGATGCTCAAGCGCTTCCCCGACTACATGATGGTGCTGGAAGAGGCCTACGCATGCGCCGGCCCTGAGCGCCGCGTGGTCGACACCGAAAATCGTCTGCTGAACACCAATCACGCGGTGGTGGGCTATTTCACCGCGCGTTCCTGGCGCCTGCCCGAGCACCTTTGCGAGGCTATCGCCAACCATCACAATGCGCTGTCGATCTTCAACGACGACACGGGCAGTGAGGCACAGTTGAAGACGCTGCTGGCGATCCTGAAGATGGCGGAGCATGTCTGCGCGTCGCACCTGGTGCTGGGCAACCAGGCCGAAGATTACGAATGGCAGAGCATCAGCACCCTGGTGCTGGACTACGTCGGCCTTTCCGAGTACGACTTCGAGAACCTCAAGGAAAGTATCCGCGAATTGGGCGTGAGCTGAACTGGACCGGCCCCGCTGCAGCTGATGTAGGAGCGAGGGGGACGCCGAGTTCTTGCTCGCGAAGAGGCTCGGCGCGAAGCGGTTCGTGAGCCAGCTTGCTCCTACAAGGTCATCCACGTATGCCTCTACTGAACCCCGAGATTCCTGATGCCTGAATTGCCCGAAGTCGAGACGACCCGCCGCGGTATCGCACCCTTCCTGGAAGGGCAGCGCGTCAGCCGCGTGATCATCCGCGAGCGTCGCCTGCGCTGGCCGATCCCCGAGGACCTGGATGTGCGCCTCTCCGGCCAGCTCATCCTGCATGTCGAGCGGCGTGCCAAGTACCTTCTGCTGGAAGCCGAGGTGGGCACCCTGATCAGCCACCTGGGCATGTCCGGGAGCCTCAGGCTGGTGGAGGCCGGGCTGCCGGCGGCCAAGCACGAGCATGTGGATATCGAACTGGAGTCGGGCCTGGCGTTGCGCTACACCGATCCACGCCGCTTCGGCGCGCTGCTCTGGAGCGACGATCCGCTCAATCACGAGCTGCTCCGCCATCTGGGGCCGGAACCTTTGACTGGCCTGTTCGACGGTGAGCGCCTGTATCAGCTGTCGCGTGGGCGCAGCATGGCGGTCAAGCCGTTCATCATGGATAACGCCGTAGTGGTCGGGGTAGGCAACATCTACGCTAGCGAGGCATTGTTCGCTGCAGGCATCGACCCGCGCCGCGAGGCTGGTTCGATTTCCCGTGCGCGTTATCTGAAGCTCGCCGACGAGATCAAACGCATCCTCGCCCAAGCCATCGAATGTGGTGGCACCACCCTGCGCGACTTCGTCGGCGGTGACGGCAAGCCTGGGTACTTCCAGCAGGAGCTGTTCGTCTACGGCCGTGGTGGCGAGTTCTGCAAGCAGTGCGGTTCGACCCTGCGCGAAGTGCGTCTGGGCCAGCGTGCCAGCGTCTATTGCCCTCGCTGCCAGCGCTGATTCCTGACCAGGCCTCTAGTCTGGAGGCCTGCGATATCCAATAACAACAAGCAAGCAGATCTGAAATGAATGGGAACTACCTGCCGCGCAATCGCTTCGCCGAAGCGGTTGGCCATGGCGTGCTAAGGCTCATGGGCTGGCGGATCGAGGGACAGCTGCCGGCCCTCGACAAATTCGTGGTGATCGGCGCCCACCACACCTCCAACTGGGATTTTGTGATTTTCCTCGCCGTTAAGTTCGTCCTGCGCCTGAATGCGCGCTGGTTCGGCAAGCACACCATTTTCCGCTGGCCCTTCGCCCATCTGCTGCAGAGTTGGGGCGGCGTGCCGATTCGGCGTCACCTCAAGCTGAACATGGTGGAGCAGGCCATCGATGGATTCAGGCAGCACCCGCAGTTCATGCTGGTGATTTCTCCGGAAGGCACCCGCAAGCGCGTGGAGCGCTGGAAGATGGGGTTCTACCACATCGCCCGCGGTGCCGGAGTGCCCATAATCCCGGCAGCGCTGGACTACGCCAACCGGCGGGTGGTGATCGGCGAGCCGTTCTGGCCCAGCGGCGACGAACAGGAGGACTTGCGGCGGCTGCTGGCGTTCTATCGCCCCTACGTGCCGAAGAAACCCGGCTACGCTTTTCATGGTGATTGACGGCCTTCACGCTGTTCGTCATCCCGGCGCTGATATAGTTCTGTCCATACCCAATTGCTGAAGGATCGCCCGCATGAACCTGTTTCGCACTTCCGCTGCTGTCCTGGCGCTGACCACTGGCCTGCTGGCGCTGCCGGCTCACGCGGAAGTGGTGCAGGAAAACGTCAGCGGCGACCCGATGTATACCGCCAACGCGCCCGCGGGTTACCGCATGGTCGGCGACATCCTGATCGCCCGTCCCATGCTGCTCGCTGCGACCGTCATTGGCACCGGCCTGTTCATCATCAGCCTGCCGTTCTCCGCGCTGGGCGGGAATGTGGGTGAGGCTGCACAGGAACTGGTGGTGGTGCCGGCCAAGGAAACCTTCGTCCGTTGTCTGGGCTGCGCAGTCAGCGGCTACAGGGCAGACTGACCCCGGACTCGGGTCCATGACGACGGCCCCCGGCCCCATCGGGGCGGGGGCCGTCGGCGTTTCGGTGCGTCATCCTCCTTGCCGTACCGGCCTTGCGTGGAGTAATAGCAAGGGCTCGGTTTCGTGAGGGACATTTCACCGGTGAAGGACTATCCGCGCATCATCTTGCTGGTGCTGGCCTCTGTCGCCATGGCCAGCAGCTTCTGGTTCAGCTCCGGCTGGCTGCAGCTCTGCGCCGGCCTGGCGCTGTTCCTGTTCGGCATGCAGTGCCTGGAGGAGGGGCTGCGGCAACTGGCAGGCAGCAAGCTCGAGCGGTTGCTTGCCCGCAGCACGGCCACGCCGTTCAAGGGCCTGATGTTTGGCATCTGCGGCACGCTGTTGCTGCAGTCCAGCACGCTGGTATCGCTGCTGACCATTGCCTTCATCAGCACCGGGCTGATCCAGCTTGCCGGGGGCATCGCCATCCTCTTCGGCGCCAACCTCGGCGCCACCAGCGGCATCTGGCTGCTGGCCCTGGCCGGGCAGAATCTCAGTCTCAGTCCCTTGGCATTGCCTCTGCTGGTGTTCGGCGTAATGGGTGGCTTCGTGGGTGAGAAAAGCAAGGCTGCCGGGCGCATCGTGCTGGGAATAGCCTTCATCTTCCTCGGTATCGACCAGATCAAGGATGGCTTCTCCAGTTTCGGCGAAGGCTTGGACATGACCGCGTACCAGGCGGATGGGCTGCTCGGTAACCTGTTGTTCGCGCTGGTCGGCCTGCTGGTGACCGTGGTGCTGCAATCCAGCCATGCGGCCCTGATGCTGACCCTTGCAGCGCTGGCCGGCGGACAGTTGGAACTGGGCCAGGCCCTGGCCATTGCCATCGGTTCGAACATCGGCAGCAGTGTCACCACGGCCTTCGTCGGTTCGCTCGGTGGCAACCGCAGCGGCCAGCGCCTGGCCCTGGCTCATGTGTTATTCAACGTGGTGACCTGCAGCCTGGCCTTTGCTCTGCTTTCACCGCTGGCCTGGCTGGTTGGCTACCTGGCTGCACTGACGCGGCTGGCCGGCAACGAACTGATCCAGCTGGCCATGTTCCACAGTCTGATCAATGCCATGGGCGTGGTGCTGTTCTGGCCCCTGCAGGAGCGCCTTGCGCTTTGGCTGGTGCGCTGGCTGCCAGAGCGCGAAGAGCCCCGGGTGCTGATCACCGAGTTGGCCGTGGGCACAGAAGAGCCCGAACGCACGCGCGCGCGTTACCTGAACGAGCGGGCGCTGGATTCGGTGGACGCCGCGGCCAGCGCAGTGGTCCGCGAGCTGCAGCACCTTAGCCGGCTGAGCGTGGAGGTGATCTGCCACGCCTTGTACCTGCCCGTGGACCAGTTGACGCATGCTCATCCTGACGAGCACCTGCTTCAGGCAAGGCCCGAGCGCCATCACCTGGATGCTGAATCCCTCTATCAACGCCACATCAAGGGCGTCTACGGCGACCTGCTGAGCTTCATGGGGCGTCTCGACCTGCCGATGGATGAGGCCCACCAGCAGTTCTGGGTCGGCTGCCAGGTCGCAGCCCTGCAGTTGGTAGATGCGGTAAAGGATGCCAAGCACCTGCAGAAGAATCTTGGGCGCTATCTGGACGCGGAGCCTTCGGCTGCCCGCGATGCCTATGTGGATCTGCGTCGCAACTTGCTGGCATTGCTCCACGAACTGCGGGAACTGGCGCGCACTGAGCTGCCTGAGGAGCTGTGGCAGTCACGCCTGGCCGCCCTGGACGAGAAGGCCGCGCACTTCGATGGCGGGTTCCGTACCCGGCTGTTCGCCGCCGTGCGTCGCCAGGAACTGGATGGCTTCCAGACCAGCTCATTGATGAACGACCTGGGCTATGCCAGTCGGATCTTCCAGAGCCTGCGCAATGTGCTGATGCTGAGCGAGGGGCAGGAACTGTTCCGCGAGCTGCGCAGGGTCGGCCAGGATGAGGAGTCGTTGATCGTGTTGTAGGGGCGCGCGACGGCCCGCCCTGCGGACGTGAGATCACTCCGCCGTTATGGGCGTCATGAGCACCTCGGAAAGGCCCAGGCCGCGCGGGTCGCTGGCGGCCTCGAGGGTGCGCTTGGCCTTGTTCCAGAACAACACCTGCTGGTTGCCATAGTTGCGTTCCAGCGGCTTGAGGCTGTAGCCGCGGGCTCGCAGTTCGGCGCTTTCGCTGGCGCTGAAGGCACCGGGCTCATGCTCGATCTGGTCGGGCAGGTACTGGTGGTGATAGCGCGCTACGGCAGGCCAGCGGGCTACCGGCTGGCCACTCAGGTATTCCAGGACCGATAGCAGCACCATGCTGGGAATTCGGCTGCCGCCGGGGGTGCCGAACGCGGCGAATTCCTGCTCGCTCTCGATGAACGTGGGGCTCATGCTCGAAAGCGGGCGCTTTCCGGCGGCGATGGCATTGGCCTGACTGCCGGCCAGCCCGTAGGCATTGGCACCGCCTGGGTCTGCGGCGAAGTCGTCCATCTCGTCATTCAGCAGCACGCCGGTTTCGGGCACCGTGAAAGCCGCACCGAAGGGCAGGTTGATCGATAGGGTGGCGGCCACGGCGTTGCCGTCCTTGTCGATCACCGTGAAGTGGGTGGTGTGATCGCCCTCGCTCCAGGGCGGGGAGGGCGGCAGGCTGCTGCTCGGGGTGGCGCGGCGGGAGTCGATGCCCGCTGCCAGGGCTTTCAGGTATCCGGCGTCGAGCAGCTTGTTCGTGGGGATGCGGACAAAGTCCGGGTCGCCAAGCAAGCCCCGGTCGCGGTAGGCGCGGCGCAGCACTTCAACAACGTAATGGGTGCGCTGAATGCGGTCGGCTTTCTGCCAGGGCAGTTGTTGCAGCATTGCCAGGCTCTGCGCCAAGGCAATGCCGCCTGCCGAGGGTGGCGGTGCGCTGATCAGTTCGCGGCCTTCGGCAAGGCTGAAACGGATCGGCTGTCGCTCTACCGTCCGGTAGTCGGCGAGGTCGGTCAGGGTCCAGATTCCGCCGGCGGCGCGCACACTTTGCACCATCTTCTCGGCGGTGTGTCCGGCATAGAAGCCGGCCTTGCCATAGCGGGCGATGTGCTCAAGGGTGTCGGCCAGGTCCGGTTGGCGCAGCAGGCTGAATTCTTCCGGGATCTCGCCGCGGTGGTCGAGGAACAGGCGAGCGCTTTCCGGGTCATCGCGCAGGGCTGCGAGACGCCAACTGGCGCGCTCACGGTAGATGCGATCGACGGAGATGCCGTCACGCGCCAGGCGGATGGCCGGGGTCAGGCTGTCATTGAGGGGCAGGCGCCCGTAGTGTCCGGCCAGGTCCACCAGCGCGGCGGGCAGGCCGGGGATGGCTGCTGCCAGTGGCCCGTCGAGGGAGAGGCCGTCCTGGATCCTGCCATCACGCTTGTAGAGCTTGGCATGGGCGGCGCGCGGTGCACGTTCGCGCGCATCGAGAAAGCGATAGACGGTTTTGGCACCGGCCTGGCGCAGGAGGAAGAAGCCGCCACCGCCCAGGCCTGACCCATAGGGCTCGGCTACGGCCAGCGCCGCGCTGATGGCAACCGCAGCGTCGAAGGCGTTGCCGCCCTGGTTCAGCGTCTCCATGCCGGCCACTGTGGCGGCGGGATTGGGCGTGGCGACCGCAGCGCGGCCCGGCTCGGCAGCCTGGAGCGCGCCCGCGAGGAGGAGGAGCGTAACGAGCAGCGCGCTACGCCAGTTCAAGCCGCGTTCCAGGCGGCCCATGGGCTCAGGCCTTTCCGGTGAGCTTCAGGTATTTCTCCATCAGCTCGTCCTTGCTTTCGACATGGGTTTCGTCCAGCGGGATGCAATCCACCGGGCAGACCTGCTGGCATTGCGGCTCGTCGTAATGGCCGACGCACTCCGTGCACAGGTTGGGATCGATCACGTAGATCTCTTCGCCTTGGGAGATCGCGCCGTTCGGGCACTCGGGTTCGCAGACGTCGCAGTTGATGCAGTCGTCGGTGATTTTCAGGGACATCGGGACAACTCCTGCCGTCGCAAGGCAGCGGCGGCCATGAACAGAAATTAGCGGAATTGTGCCGGATTGCCGTGATCGGCGCATCTGTTGCGCGCGCCGACCAGGGCAGACGGTCCGTCAGCGCTTGAAGCGTTCGGCCAGGGCTTGCGCCACGGCAGGGTGGACGAACTTGCTGATATCGCCGCCCAGGGCGGCTATCTCACGCACCAGGGTGGAGGAAATGTAGGAATACTTTTCCGACGGCGTGAGGAACATGCTCTCCACGTCCGGCGCCAGTTGGCGGTTCATGTTGGCCAGCTGGAACTCGTACTCGAAGTCGGACACTGCGCGTAGACCGCGCAGGAAGACATTCGCGTTCTGCTCCTTGACGAAATGCGCCAGCAGGCTGGAAAAGCCCACTACTTCGACGTTCGGCAAGTGCTTGGTGACCTCGCGGGCCAGTTCCACACGCTGTTCCAGGCTGAACAGCGGATTCTTCTTGGGGCTGGCGGCTACCGCGATGATCACGGTATCGAACAGGCGCGATGCGCGCTCGATCAGGTCGCCATGGCCCTTGGTGATAGGGTCGAAGGTGCCCGGGTACAACACTCGGTTCATCGCGACGTCCTGGCAGGGGTCCGTAAGGGACTCGGATGTTAGCGCAGCAGGCCCCTGCGGCCAAGATTAGGCCGCATACGGGGACATGTGGCAGGTGCTATCAGGCTTTGCCGAGCCTCTCGGCAAGGGCGCTGGCGAGCTTGGCGGTTAGTCCATAGACCGACAGCTGCGGGTTGGCGCCGATACTGGTTGGAAATAGCGAGCCATCATGGACCGACAGGTTGGCCAGCTGGTGGTGGCGGCCCAGGCTGTCGGTGACGGCCAGTCTGGGGTCTTCACCCATGGCGCAACCGCCCATTACGTGGGCGCTGCCCAGGCGGGTGCGGTACAGCCTCAGGGGCAGGCTGTCGATCAAGCTGCGGGCGTCGGCAAGGGTCTTCACGTAGTCGGCGTCACTGTGCAGCGGCAGCACCGCACGGGCCCCGGCGGCGAACTGGATTTCCGCCATCACATGGAAGGCCCGGCGGATGCCGTCCCAGGTGTAGTCGGTCATCCGGTAGTCGAGCACGGGGCTGCCGTCGCCACGCAGTTCCACCGTGCCTTCGGCGCTATCCGGGTGGAAGCCATCACGCATCAGCGCCAGCATCACGTTGGTGTGGGGTAGCTGCTCCATGCGCAGGGCATTGTCGACGCCGAAGCGGCCGAGCAGGGTGGCAGTGAGGGAGGGCTGCAGCGGCGGCACCTCCAGCTTGTAGGACATGCGCCCGGTGGTGCCGTCGTCCCACTGGAAATGGTCGGAGTAGATCGATTGCGGCGCGCCGTAGAACGGGTTGATCAGCCGGTCGAACTGCGCGGCGGAGAAGTTCACCACATGCAGGAAGGTGCGCTTGCCGGTGCGGCCATGCGGGTTGGGCGCATCCGAGCGTAGCAGCAAGCCGGGTGTGTTGATGCCGCCGCCAGCCAGTACATAGTGGCGTGCCTTGACGGTGATCCTGCGACCGGTCGGGGCGACGCAACGGTCGTCCAGGGCCAGGCATTCGATACCGGAAACCTGATCACCGTCGATCAGCAGCCGCTCGGCGCGGGCCAGGTAGAGCAGCTCTCCGCCCTTCTCGAGAGTGGCGGGAATGGTGGTGACCAGCATCGATTGTTTGGCGTTGGTCGGGCAGCCCACCCCGCAGTAGCCGAGATTCCAGCAGCCGCGCACGTTTCGCGGGATGACTTTCCAGTGGTAGCCGAGCTTCTCGCAGCCAGCACGGATCACGTCGTTGTTGGCGTTCGGCGGTAGCGACCAGGGGGCGACGCCCAGTCGCTGTTCCATCTTCTCGAACCAGGGGGTCATGTGGGCCACGCCCAGCCCTTTGACTCCGTGCTCCTTGGCCCAGTGCTCCAGGGTCGGCTCCGGGGTGCGAAAGCTGGAGGTCCAGTTGACCAGGGTGGTGCCACCGACGGCACGGCCCTGCAGTACGGTGATCGCGCCGTCCTTGGTCATGCGGCCGATGCCTTCCTGATACAGGGCCGGGTACGCCTCGGCTTCCTGCATCTTGAAGTCGGTACTGGTCTTGAGTGGGCCCTCTTCGATCAGCAGCACCTTGAAACCGGCCGCACTGAGGATTTCCGCGGTGGTGCCGCCGCCCGCACCGCTGCCGACGATGGCGACGTCGGCCTCCAGGGTCAGGTCCTGCTCCAGGCGCGAGCCATTGTGGGTTTTCCAGCCGCGGGCCAGGCCTTCGGTGAACAGATCGGGTACGGGCATGTCGGGTCTCAGGTCTTATTGTTTTGGGCAGGGCTCAAACAGCCGGCGGGCCGGGATAGCCGCAATGGGCCCAGGATTCCGGGCGGCTGTACCAGGCCATCATCACCAGCTGCAGCAGCGAGGCGTGGCCCATTTGCAACAAACCGATGGAGCTGTTTTGCCAGCGGTCGAGAAACTGGCGGACATCCTTGGCGCTGGCCTTCTCCCAGTTGCCCCAGACCCCGGTCAGCGGCCCGCGGGTCAGTGGCAGCGCCAGAACATCGAAGAGTTGCACGGTGAGCTTGAGCATCTCCGGCGAGAGCCGGTGCAGCGAATAGTCCAGACTCTGCAGGCTACCTTCGAGGGCCTGGGGCATCTGCGCAGGCGTCACAGCGCCTTCCAGCATCACCGGTATCAGCGCGCGCAGGAATGGCAGGTCAGAGTCTCTGAGCACTGCAAAGCCACTTGCTGGCATGCTCGCCGAGCAGCCGGTGAGGCTGGCCGTGGCGCCTGCCGTGGCGAGGAAGGCCGAGCCGAACAGGCCGACCTTGAGCAGGTTGCGTCGGGACAGGCCCGTTGATTCGAAGGTGGTTTCGCGCATTCTTCTTATGTGCCTGCGAGGGTCCGCCTCAGCGGACGAAGAGTTTGTAGACCAGCTTCTGGACGGCCTTGCCGTAGGGTGGGTAGATCATCTTCGCGGCATTGAAGCGCTGTTTGATGAACACGCCCTTGGCCTTGCTGAAGGTGAGGAAGCCTTCATGGCCGTGATAGTGGCCCATGCCGGAGGGGCCGACTCCGCCGAAGGGCATGTCGTCCTGGGCTACGTGCAGCAGGGTGTCGTTCAGGCACACGCCGCCAGAGTGGGTCTCGTTCAGTACGCGTTGCTGTTCGCGCTTGTTGTAGCCGAAGTAGTAAAGCGCCAGCGGTCGCGGACGGTCGTTGATGTAGGTGAAGGCATCGTCGATGTTCGAGTAGGGCACCACCGGCAGCAGCGGGCCGAAGATCTCTTCCTGCATCAGTTTCATGTCATCCGTGGCGTTCAGCACCAGGGTGTGCGGCAGCCGGCGGCCCTGTGCTTCGGGGAACAGCGGGACCAGATGTGCGCCCTTGGCCTCCGCATCGGCCAGATAGCCCTTGAGGCGGCCAAGTTGGCGTTCGTTGATGATGGCGGTGTAGTCAGGATTGTCGGCCAGCTTCGGGAAGAAGGCCTGGACCGCCAGGCGATAGGCTTCGACGAATTCCTGGGCGCGCGCCTCGGGTACCAGCACATAGTCCGGCGCCACGCAGGTTTGCCCTGCGTTCAGGGTTTTGCCGAAGGCGATGCGCTCGGCGGCATGGGCCAGTGGCACGTCGTGGGAAACGATGGCCGGCGATTTGCCGCCCAGTTCCAGGGTCACCGGCGTCAGATTTTCCGCCGCCGCGCGCATCACGTGCTTGCCGATGCTGGTGGCGCCGGTGAACAGCAGATGGTCGAAGGGCTGCCGGGAGAAGGCCGCGCCCACGTCCGCCTCGCCGAGGACAACCGCTACCAGGTCTTCGGGAAAGATCTGCGCCAGCAGGCCCTTGAGCAGCTGCGAGGTGGCCGGGGTGGATTCACTCATCTTGATCATCACCCGGTTGCCCGCTGCCAGCGCCCCCACCAGCGGGCCAATGGCAAGGTACAGCGGGTAGTTCCACGGCACGATCACGCCGACGACGCCCAGCGGCTGATACACAACCTTGGCGGAGGCCGGCTGGAACGCTATGCCGACACCGCGCCGCGACGGCTTCATCCATTGGCGGATGCGTTGGGTCGCGTATTGGATACCGTGCAGGCTCGGCATGATCTCGGCGATTCGGGTTTCATCCGCCGAACGGTTGCTGAAATCTTCGGAGATCGCCGCGATCAGTGCTTCCTGCTGGCTGAGCAGCAGTTCTCGGAGCGACTTCAGCCACTGGATGCGCTGCTCGGCACTGGGCATGGGGTTGGCGCGGAAGGCCTCGCGCTGGCGCTGGAAAAGGCTCTCCAGCTGGCTGATCTGCTGCTGGCTTTGTTGCAGGTAGGCGATGTCGGCGACCATGCTTCGGCTCCTATGCGGGCCCTGATATTTTGGTGTCGCTGGTTGTTTAGAGCAATTGCTCTAGCCTGTCAAATAGCATGCCTGCCGTAGTGCCCGGCCGCAGCCCAACGAAAGCTGGGCAGGTGCTTGTGAGGGAACACCGGGTGTTTCCTTGCAGCCTCGCGGTGTACCTTTGGCGCTCGCCATGCCCCACCGATTGCAGGATGAATTGCCAGATGGCCCTACGACCCAAGACCCGCGACCGTATCGTCCAGGAGAGCCTGACGCTGTTCAACGTCCAGGGCGAGCGCAACGTGACCACCAACCATATTGCCGCGCATCTGGGCATGTCGCCGGGCAATCTCTATTACCACTTCCGCAACAAGCAGGAGATCATCGCCGAGCTGTTTGCCCTTTATGAGGCCCAGGTCGACGGCTTCCTGCGCCTGCCAGAAGGCCGGGAGGTGACGGTGGAGGACAAGACCTTCTATCTGGAGGCCTTGCTCGCGGCCATGTGGCAGTACCGATTCCTGCATCGCGACCTGGAGCATTTGCTGGAGTCCGATCCCGAGCTGGCCGCGCGCTACCGGCTCTTCGCTCAACGCTGCCTGGACCATGCCCAGATCATTTACCGGGGTTTCGTGCATGCCGGAATCCTGCTGATGAACGACGCTCAGGTCGAAGCCCTGAGCCTCAATAGCTGGATCATCGTCACTTCCTGGGTACGCTTTCTCTGCACCACTCGCACTGAGTCGGCCGATCTCAGCGAGGACATGCTGCGCCGAGGTATCTACCAGGTGCTGGCGCTGGAGGGTGGTTATCTCGCGCCCGAGGTGCAGCCGGCGGTGCGGGCGCTGTACGAGAGGCTGTACGTGCCGTTGGAGCTGGTAATCCCGGATTGATCCAACCAACCTTGGCTGCGGGCCGTGGCATCGCTGCGATGGCTATAGCGTTGTGACCAACCCCACCATGCCTGGAGCGGTACCTCCAACCCTGCCTGGAAATCGCAGGTGGTTTTTCACAGGGCGAAACCCGGCATATAGCAGCTCTTGGTTGCAATCAGCCTCGTAGCTTCGATTGGCCTCTCAGCCAGGTGGGAATCCGCCGTTCCAGGTAGTAGGCCGGAGTCTTCGGCGTTCCCTCGATGAACCCCACGTGGCCGCCATTTGGGTGCAGCTCCATCTGGGTGCTGGCGGACAGCTCATGGGCCTCCGGCAGACTGTGGCGGAAGACGAAAGGGTCGTCGGCGGCCTGGATCAACAGGGTGGGGATGCGAATGCCGCCAAGGTAGTAGCGGCTGGAGGCCCGGCGGTAGTAGTCCTGAGCATCGGCGAAGCCATGCAGGGGGGCGGTGATGCGGCCGTCGAAGTCCCAGAAAGTGCGCAGCCCGTCGAGGGGGCCGAGTTGTTCCAGGGTAGAAAGATGGTCCGATTGTCCGTGGTAGGCGAAGTGGTGCTGCTTGCTCTTCACGTAGGCCACCATCTCACGCATGAAATGCGCCTGGTAGACCCGCGAGAACCCCAGGCCGATGCGGTCGGCACACTGATCGAGGCGATAGGGCACTGAGACCGCCACGGCAGCTTGCAATGGGCAATCGTCAGCTGTTTCGCCGAGATACTTGAGCAGCACGTTGCCCCCCAGCGAGAAACCAACGGCATAGAGCGGCGCCAGTGGGCGACTGGCACGCAGGTGCGCGACCGTGGCTGCGAGATCCTCGCTGGCCCCGGAGTGGTAGCTGCGAGGTAGCAGGTTGGGTTCACCCGAGCAGCCGCGCCAGTTGATTGCAATGCTGGCCCAGCCTTGGGCGGCCAACTTCTGCTGGAGACCGAGTACATACAACGAACTGGAAGAGCCGGTGAGCCCATGCAACACCAGCACCAGCGGTGTGCTGGCTTCATGGGGGCCATGCCAGTCGAGGTCAAGGAAGTCGCCATCCTCCAGCCACAGTCGCTCGCGCTGCCGCTCAAGCTGCGGCGGGGTGCGGCAGAACGGCGACCAGAGTGTCTGCAGGTGCGGCCCAGGCAACCACCAGGCGGGCAGGAATGCTGCCCGGCTGGCATCTGGGTTGAATTGGAATGAGGTCATCGGACTTACCCAACTGTCAGGTTGGTCTGCCCGCACTCAAGTCTGGCGTTGCCAGAGGGCGTAGTACACCTGGCCAGTTTTCTTCTCGCGGTGCAGGCGCCAATTGCCCGGTAGGCCGAGTGTCGAAGGCGGGGTCTCGCTTTCGGTATAGACCCAGGATTGGGGGGCCAGCCAGCCCCGACTTTCCAACAGGTCGCAGACAGGCGACAGCAGGCCTTTATGGAAGGGCGGGTCGAGGAAAACCAGGTCGTAGGTCGTGGGCGACTGGGTGTCGAGGTAACGCAGGGCATCGCTCTGCAGCAGTTGCCCGCGCTGGCAGCGCAGCACGTCGAGGGTGCTGCGCAGGGCGGCGACCGAGTCGGGGTTGAGGTCCAGCGCCAGTGCTTCTGCGGCACCGCGCGAGAGCGCTTCCAGGTAAAGGGCGCCGCTGCCGGCGAAGGGGTCCAGCACACGGGCGCCCTCGATATAGGGCGCCAGCCAGTTGAACAGGGTTTCGCGCACTCGATCCGGTGTTGGGCGCAGGCCCGGACCATCGGGGAACGCGAAGCGGCGCGAGCGCCATTCGCCGCCGATGATGCGCAGCTGGCCCTGGCCGCCGTGAGAGGGTTTGGCAGGTCTGGCGGTTGGCTTGCGCATCAGTGCTCCGGTACGCCGCTGGGCAGCGCGGCGGGTTTGTCGGTGGGAGGCGGGAGCTCCTTCTGGGCGACGGTCGGGCCGGCGGTGACGATGACGAAGTCATCCGCGCTGAGGTGCTTGGCCATCGCGGCCTTGACCTCGGCGACATTGAGCGCCTGGACTTGCCGCATGAAGTCTTCCAGGTAGGTCAGCGGCAGGTTGTAGAAACCGATGGCGCCTAGCTGCCCGACGATGTCGGCGTTGCTCGCGGTGGATAGCGGGAAGCTGCCGGCCACCTCACGCTTGGCATCGTCCAGCTCCTTCTGGGTTGGCCCCTCGGCCAGGTACTGGCGGACAATGTCCTGCACCAGCTTGAGCGTGCCCTGGCTCAGTTCGGCGCGGGTCTGCAGGCCGATCATGAAGGGGCCGCGCACCTGCATGGCGGTGAAACCCGAGCTGACGCCGTAGGTAAGACCGCGCTTCTCGCGCACTTCCTCCATAAGGCGGGTGCCGAAGCCGCCGCCGCCGAGGATCTGATTGCCCAGGTAGAGGGCTGCGTAGTCCGGTTCGTTCCGGTCGACGCCGAGCTGGGCGAGCATCAGGTGGGTTTGCTTGGAGGGGAACTCGATATGGGTCAGGCCGGCCTTGGGCGCATCTGGTTGTACCAGTTTGGGCAGTGCCGGGCCTTTGGGCAGGGCCTGGGAGACCTGGTTGGCAATGGCCTCGGCATCTGCGCGGGAGAGGTCTCCGACCAGGGCGATCACCACGTTACCGGCCGTGTAGGCCTTTTGGTGGAAAGCCTTCAGCTGAGCGGGGGTAATGCCGGGGATGGACTGCTCGTTACCATCGCTGGGGTGGGCATAAGGGTGTTGGCCGTAGAGCTTATCGAACAGTTCCAGACCAGCGAGCTTGCCGGGGTTCTGCTTCTGGTACTCAAAACCGGCCAGGACCTGGTTCTTGATCCGTGCAAGCGCGTCTTCCGGGAAGGTGGGAGCACCCACAACCTGGGTGAACAGGTCGAGCGCCGGCTGGCGCTGCTCGCCAGCGGTCAGGCTGCGGAGGCTGGCGACGGCCATGTCGCGGTAGGCACCGTTGCCGAATTCGGCGCCCAGGCCTTCGAACCCCTCGGCGATAGCAGTGACGTCCTTGCCGGCGACGCCTTCGTTGAGCATGGCATTGGTCAGCATGGCCAGGCCGGGTGCACCGGCATCCTGGCTGCTGCCAGCGGCGAAGGTCAGGCGCAGATCGAACATGGGCAGCTCGGGGGCGGCTACGAACAGCACCTTGGCACCCTCTGGCGTCTGCCAGCTCTGGATCTCCAGGGCGCGGCGACCGGGTGCCTTGCCGTCGAGTTCAGCGAGGGACTTCAAACCCTCGACCTGGGTCTGGGCAGCACTTTCAGTGGTGGCTGGGGCCGGGCGGCTGGCGATGAATCCCAGCACGCCGAGCAGGGCGATCAGGGCGATGCCGAGCAGGCCGTAACGCAGGCCGTTGCGCTCACTCATTGGGGGCTTCCTCGGGCAGGATGTGGGCGACGCTTAGGCGGTCGCGGGTAAAGAAGGTCTTGGCGGCGGCCTGGATGTCGGCCGGGGTTACGGCCTCCAGGGCTTTGAGGTCCTGGTCCATCAGCTTCCAGGACAAGCCGACCGTTTCCAGTTGGCCGATAGTGGTGGCCTGGCTGGTGATGGAATCACGCTCGTAGACCAGGCCCGCAATCGCCTGGGCACGAACCCGCTTGAGCTCTTCGACGCTTGGCGGCGTTTTCTGCAAATCTTCCAGCTGGCGCCAGATGCCGGCTTCGGTCTGCGCGAGGGTTTTGCCCTTCTGCACGTTCGGCGTAGCGCTGATGACGAACAGGCTGTCGCCGCGAGGGAAGGCGTCGAACCAGGCGGAAGCGCCGCTGACCAGCTCTTCCCCCCGCTCCAGACGGCTCGGCAGGCGTGCGCTGTAGCCGCCGTCGAGCAGGGTGGCGATCAGGCGCAAGGCGTGGACCTGGCGGGGGTCCTTGGCGGTGGACAGGCCAGGCACGTTGAAGCCCATCATCAGGCTCGGCAGCTGGGTGCGCACGTGCAGGTTCAGGCGGCGCTCGCCGGGTGCACCCAGTTCCAGCGGCTGCTTGGCTACCGGGACAGTGCGCTTGGGAATCGAGCCGAAGTAGCGCTCGGCCAGGGCCTTGACCTCGTCCAGAGTCACGTCGCCGACCACCACCAGGGTGGCGTTATTCGGTGCATACCAGGATTCGTACCAGTGGCGCAGCTCCTCCACCTTCATGCGGTTGAGGTCGGCCATCCAGCCAATGGTGGGGATGTGGTAGCCGCTGGCCGGATAGGCCATGGCCTTGAAGCGCTCGAAAGCCTTGGCCGTCGGCTTGTCGTCGGTGCGCAGGCGACGCTCTTCCTTGATTACCTCGATTTCGCGCTTGAACTCCTCTGGCGGCAACTTGAGGCTGGCCAGGCGGTCCGCCTCCAGCTCGAAGGCCACCCCCAGGCGATCGCGGGCGAGGACTTGGTAATAGGCGGTGTAGTCGTCACTGGTGAAGGCGTTTTCCTCGGCGCCTAGTTCGCGCAGGATACGCGAGGCTTCGCCGGGTCCGAGCTTGCGGCTGCCCTTGAACATCATGTGTTCGAGTGCGTGGGAAAGACCGGTCTGGCCCGGGGTTTCGTAGCTGGAACCGACCTTGTACCAGAGCTGGGAGACCACCACCGGCGCGCGGTGGTCTTCGCGCACAACGACCTTCAGGCCATTGTCCAGGGTGAACTCGTGAGTGGGCTGGTTGTCTGCTGCCAGTGCCGCAAGCGGCAGGCTGAGCACGCAATACAGCAAGCCGGCGGCTTGGCGGGCGATCGCTTTCATCGATGTATTTGACCTGTCGGACGGCCCCGGCGGTCGTACCGCCTGCGGGCGAAGAGGTGCTAGGATACCCCATCCTTTTCCGGGGCGGCGAAGCGGGCCGGGCAAGAGCCGGCGTGGCCGCCCCCATGAGATGTAATCGACCCATGTTTGGTTCCAACGACGACAAGAAAGCTCCAGCGCCTGCCGGGGAAAAGAAATCCTTGTTCGGCTGGCTGCGCAAGAAGCCTCAGGACACTGCTCCCGCCGCTCCGGCTGAGCCGGTCGCGCCTGCCGCAACCGAGGTTCCTGCCACCGTTGTGCCTGAGGTTGCTCCCACTGTGGAGCAGGCCCCAGCAGCGGCCAGTCCAATTGCGCCTGATTTGCCCGCAGTGGCAGCGCCTGCACCACGGGTGGAGGCGCCCGTGGCCGTCGAGCCTGCTGCACCTGCACCTGCACCTGCACCTGCACCTGCACCTGCCGCGGCAGTGGTCTCGGAGCCAGCTCCGGCAATTGAATCCATGCCGGCGCCAAAGCCGGTGGTTGATGTCACACCGGTTGTTGTAGCTGAAGTCCCACAGGTTGTTTCGGCGGAATCCGAGCCTGCCAAGGTCGGATTCTTCGCCCGCCTCAAGCAAGGTCTGTCAAAGACCAGCGCCAGCATCGGCGAAGGCATGGCCAGCCTGTTCCTTGGACGCAAGGCCATCGACGATGACCTGCTGGATGAAATCGAGACCCGCCTGCTAACTGCGGACGTCGGCGTTGAGGCCACCAGCGTCATCATCCAGAGCCTGACCCAGAAGGTCGCACGCAAGCAGCTGGCCGACAGCGATGCGCTGTTCAAGGCCCTCCAGGAAGAACTGGCGGTTTTGCTGCGTCCGGTGGAGCAACCGCTGCGCATCGACGCAGGGCGCACGCCCTACGTGATCCTGGTGGTCGGCGTGAACGGGGTTGGCAAAACCACCACCATCGGCAAGTTGGCCAAGAAGCTGCAGCTTGAAGGCAAGAAGGTGATGCTGGCTGCCGGTGACACCTTCCGTGCCGCCGCTGTCGAGCAGCTGCAGATCTGGGGCGAACGCAACAACATTTCCGTCATCGCCCAACACACCGGTGCGGACTCCGCCTCGGTGATCTTCGATGCCGTGCAGGCAGCCAAGTCCCGTGGCGTTGACGTGTTGATCGCCGATACCGCCGGACGCCTGCATACCAAGGACAACCTGATGGAAGAGCTGAAGAAGGTCCGTCGGGTTATTGGCAAACTGGACGAAAGCGCGCCCCACGAAGTGCTGCTGGTGCTGGACGCCGGCACCGGACAGAACGCCATCAACCAGGCCAAGCAATTCCACCAGGCCGTCAACCTGTCGGGCCTGGCCCTGACCAAACTGGACGGCACCGCCAAGGGCGGGGTGATCTTCGCCCTGGCCAAGCAGTTCGGCTTGCCGATCCGCTACATCGGCGTCGGCGAGGGGATCGACGATCTGCGCACCTTCGAGGCCGACGCCTTCGTCAAAGCCCTGTTCGCTGAGCGGGAGTCTGCATGATTCGATTCGAGCAGGTAGGCAAGCGTTACTCCAATGGCCACGTCGGCCTGCACGAACTGAGTTTCCGCGTGCGCCGGGGCGAATTCCTTTTCGTCACCGGCCACTCCGGCGCAGGCAAGAGCACCTTGCTGCGCCTGCTGCTGGCCATGGAGCGACCGACTACCGGCAAGCTGCTGCTGGCCGGGCAGGACCTGTCGCAGATCACCAACGCACAGATCCCGTTCCTGCGTCGGCAGATCGGTGTGGTGTTCCAGAATCACCAGTTGCTGTTCGATCGCAGCGTATTCGATAACGTGGCCCTGCCGATGCAGATCCTCGGCCTGTCCAAGCCGGAGATCGCCAAGCGCGTTAGCGTCGCCCTGGAGCGAGTCGCCCTCGCGGACAAGGCCGAGCTGTATCCGGCCGACCTCTCCACCGGCCAGCAACAGCGTGTCGGCATCGCCCGGGCTGTGGTGCACCGCCCAGCCTTGCTCCTGGCGGATGAGCCCACCGGTAACCTCGACCCTCGCTTGGCGGCCGAGATCATGGGCGTTTTCGAGGACATCAATCGTTTGGGGACCACAGTGCTGATCGCCAGTCACGACCTGGCGCTGATCGCGCGCATGCGCCATCGCCTGCTCACCCTGCAGCGTGGCCGCCTGATCGGCGATGGGGAGGCTGTCTGATGAGCGCTTCCCGCATGCCGCCACCCAAGCCTGCCGAACGTGTTGGCGCAGCTCCCCGAAACACCGAGTCTCCGGAACAGGTCGACGACGGCCCGGATTTCCGCACTCTGCTGCATGCCTGGCTGGAATCCCATCGCGCCAGCCTGCTGGACAGCCTGCGGCGCCTGGGCCGTCAGCCCATTGGCAGCTTCTTCACCAGCCTGGTGATGGCGATCGCGCTCAGTCTGCCGATGGGGCTGTCGCTGCTGCTGAGCAACGTCGAGCGTCTCGGTGGTTCCTGGCAGCGTGCAGCGCAGATCTCGCTGTTCATGCATATGGACGCCAGCGAGGCCCAGGGCCAGAAGCTGCGTGACGAGATCGCGCTTATGCCGGACGTCGCTGAAGCCGAATGGATCAGTCGTGAACAGGCCCTGGCCGAATTGCAGCAGCAGTCGGGCCTGGGCGAGGCGCTCAAGGAGTTGCCGCAGAATCCATTGCCCGGCGTGGTCCTGGTTACTCCAAAAGAAGTCGACAAGGCCGCCTTGGAAGCGCTGCGCCTGCGCCTGGCTGAGCTGCAAGGAGTCCAGCAGGCTCAGCTCGACCTGGTCTGGGTCGAACGCCTTTCGGCCATTCTCAAGTTGGGGGAGCGTTTCGTCTTCGGCCTGACCGTACTGCTCGTGCTGGCCTTGTTGCTGGTCATTGGCAATACCATTCGTCTGCATATTGAGAACCGCCGCACCGAGATCGAGGTGATCAAGTTGGTGGGCGGCACCGACAGTTACGTGCGGCGTCCCTTCCTCTATATGGGCGCGCTGTACGGCGTTGGTGCAGGCCTGTTGGCCTGGCTGGTGCTGGCGTTCGGCCTGGACTGGCTGAACGATGCCGTGGTGCGCCTGGCAGGGCTCTACGGCAGTGATTTCGCCCTGGCAGGTGTGCCGGTAGCTGATGGCTTGTCCCTGCTGCTGGGCGCCGTCCTGCTCGGTTACATCGGTGCGTGGCTGGCCGTGGCGCGCCATCTGAGCGAACTGGCCCCGCGCTGAAGCTGGTCAGTTCGACAGGATTTTCCCAGGGTGTAACGAAACTTTTACGCCCCCTTGCAGTCACATAGGCCAGTGCTACACTGCGCGAGCTTTAGTGAATCGGAGGATTCGCATGACCACTTCCCTGCAACCTGTCTATGCCCTGGCCCCCGGTGCGAACCTGGAGGCATACGTGCATGCGGTCAACGGCATCCCGCTGCTGACTGTCGAGCAGGAGCGCGATCTGGCTGAACGCCTCTTCTATGAACAGGATCTGGAAGCGGCACGGCAAATGGTGCTGGCGCACCTGCGCTTCGTCGTGCACATCGCCAAGAGTTACTCCGGCTACGGTCTGGCCCAGGCCGACCTGATCCAGGAAGGCAACGTCGGCCTGATGAAGGCCGTCAAGCGCTTCAACCCGGAAATGGGTGTGCGCCTGGTGTCTTTCGCGGTGCATTGGATCAAGGCCGAAATCCACGAGTTCATCCTGCGCAACTGGCGGATCGTCAAGGTCGCGACCACCAAGGCGCAGCGCAAGCTGTTCTTCAACCTGCGTAGCCAGAAGAAGCGCTTGACCTGGCTGAACAATGATGAGGTCCATGCCGTAGCCGACACCCTCGGTGTGGAGCCCCATGAAGTTCGCGAGATGGAAAGCCGGTTGACCGGACAGGACATGGCCTTCGATCCAGCGTCGGATGCCGATGACGATGCTGCTTTCCAGGCGCCTGCGCACTATCTGGAAGACCATCGTTACGATCCGGCTCGCCAGTTGGAGGAGGCTGACTGGAGCGACAACTCCACGGCAAGCCTGCACGAGGCGCTGGAAGGTCTGGACGATCGCAGTCGCGACATACTCTACCAACGCTGGCTGGCTGAGGAGAAAGCGACCCTGCATGACCTGGCCGCCAAGTACAACGTTTCCGCTGAGCGTATCCGCCAACTGGAGAAAAACGCCATGAACAAGCTCAAGGGCTTTATCGAGGCGTAAGCGTGAAACCTGAAGAAGCCGCACCGCAAGGTGCGGCTTTTTTCATTCCGGAGAACAACCAGTCATGCCCATGCCGACTCTGCGTTCGAGCCATCTGCTGCTGTTCGTTGGAGTCGCGGTGTTGTTCTTTTCCCTGGCGATGTGGATGAACCAGGCGGCGCGTGAAGCCGAGCCTCTCCCTTGGCTGGTGGACTGGAAAGCTAAGGTCATCGAGCCGCTGTCTGATGAACGCCTGACCTTGGGCGAACTGGCCGGCCTGGCGCCGGGCGAGCTCTGGCTCCAGCCGATATCCGAAGGACCGCGCCTCGCCTACCGGGCAGAGATCGACCAAGGGGATGACGCTTGGCGTCTGGAAGCCCAACTGAAACTCAGTGAGTCCGAACTTGAGAGTCTGGCGAAGGCGTTTGGGGAGGAGGTATCCACCGAGCAACCATTGAGCGCCCAGCTGCTCGAGCAGATGGGCGCACACCAGATCGCATCACTGAATCTGGTGCCGATGGGTGAGGTGCAGGTTGATCGCCTGATCGCCAGTGTTGGTCCGCCACGCTTGCGCCTGCGCACCGCCGAGGGCGAGGCGTGGGTCTATCCGCAGCAAGGGATTAGCGTGCATGTCGTGGACGGCAAGGCGCAATTGCTGCTCCTGATGCCTCGCGAAGCGCTCAAGCGCTGAAGTCGAGGCCCAAGGGCGGGGCGGGCGTTCTCAGAGCTGCTGGAGGTATCCGCTGCCCCCCAATTGCGCCATTTGCCGGCGAATCCAGCCTCCGCGTCGTGCCACGTAGCCACTAGGGCGTGAGGCGCTCCACACACGAGGGTTGGGCAAGACGGCTGCCAACTGGCTGGCCTGCTGGCGCGACAGGCGCGCCGCGCTTGTGCCGAAGTGGTGATGGGCTGCGGCCTCGGCACCGAACACGCCATTACCCCATTCCACACTGTTCAGGTACACCTCGAGGATGCGCTGCTTCGGCCAGAACAGCTCGATCAGCCCAGTGAACCAGACTTCAAGCCCCTTGCGCAGCCAGTTGCGCCCTGACCAGAGGAACAGGTTCTTCGCCACCTGCTGGCTGAGGGTGCTGGCACCGCGCAGGTTCCCGCCGCGCTCGTTGTGGACCAATGCCGCGCGGATAGCTGGAAGGTCAAAGCCCCAGTGCTCTGCGAACTTCTGATCTTCGCCGGCGATCACCGCCACCTTGAGGTCATCTGATATCTCTTCCCAAGGGTGCCAGTCGCGCTTGAGGTCGATTGGCTTGCCGTCGATCCAGGACTCGATCTTGCGTTCGACCATCAGCATTGAGCCCGGCGGTGGTACCCAGCGAAACAGCAGGACGAGCACGACCGAGCCGGCGGCGAACCAGAGCAGCAGTTGGAACAGGCGACGGCGGATGGTCTGGAACATGCTCGGCTTGGCCCGGAGAAAATTGCGCGCCATTATAGCGGCCGCCCGTCCTCCAAGGAGTGAGTCATGGCTCGCCTGTTTTTGCTGTTGTCGGCTTTTGCCGGTTTCACCGGCGTGGCGCTTGGCGCGTTCGCTGCCCATGGCCTGAGGAGTCGGCTGACGCCTGAGTACCTTACGGTGTTCCAGACAGGCGTGCACTACCAGCTGATTCACGCCCTGGCGCTGTTCGGCGTGGCGTTGCTTGCACTGCATGCACCCGGCCGTCTGGTCAGTCTGGCCGGGGGGGGCTTTGCTCTCGGCATCCTGCTGTTCTCCGGCAGCCTTTACCTGCTCACCCTCAGCGGCATTGGCAAGCTGGGCATCATCACACCCTTCGGTGGCCTGGCATTCCTCGCCGGCTGGCTGTGCCTGGGCCTGGCTGCCTGGCGACTGGTGGCGCGTTGATAAGCCGCTGATCTTTGCTCACCACGTTTTCAGTCCCTTGCATAGTTGACCCTGGCGTCAAATTGCGGGACGAATGGCGTCCTTTTGCCTTGGTACGGCGAATGGATCGGGCTAGAATGCCGTCCCCTTTTCCAGTTGTGACTGCCTCGTCATGCGCATTCAGTTGAACGGCGAATCCTTCGAGTTGCCCGATGGCCAGACTGTGGCAGAGCTGATTGCTCGCCTGGATCTGACCGGCCGACGTATTGCGGTCGAGGTCAACGAGGACATCGTGCCGCGCAGCCAGCACGACACGCTGGCGCTGCGCGAAGGCGACCACGTCGAAGTCGTGCACGCCATTGGCGGCGGCTAGTCGGCCGTGTCTTGCGGCCTACCTGGCCCCTCGCGCCTTCTGCTTCAGCCTTCCCGTGCTTCGGTTTTCCCACTGCCCGCTAGGAGTTCACCATGAGCCACACGCCGATCGACAAGCCCTTTACCCTTGCGGGCCGCACCTATCAGTCGCGTCTGCTGGTGGGCACCGGGAAATACAAGGACCTCGACGAAACCCGTCGCGCAATCGAGGCCTCTGGTGCGGAGATCGTCACCGTTGCTGTCCGTCGCACCAACATAGGCCAGAACCCGGGCGAGCCGAACCTGCTCGACGTGATCTCGCCGGACCGCTTCACCATCCTGCCGAACACCGCCGGCTGCTATAACGCCGAGGAAGCTGTGCGCACCTGCCGGCTGGCCCGCGAGCTGCTGGACGGCCACAAGCTGGTCAAGCTGGAAGTCCTGGCTGACCAGAAGACCCTGTTCCCCAACGTCATCGAGACCATCAAGGCCGCCGAGGAGTTGGTCAAGGACGGTTTCGACGTGATGGTGTACACCAGCGATGACCCAGTGATCGCCCGTCAGCTGGCGGAGATCGGCTGCATCGCCGTGATGCCGCTGGCCGGCCTGATCGGCTCGGGCCTGGGCATCTGCAACCCGTACAACCTGCGCATCATCCTCGAAGAGGCCACGGTGCCGGTTCTGGTGGATGCCGGTGTGGGCACTGCTTCGGACGCCACCATCGCCATGGAGCTGGGCTGCGAGGCTGTGCTGATGAACACCGCCATCGCCCATGCGCAGGCCCCGGTGATGATGGCCGAGGCGATGAAGCACGCGATCGTTGCCGGCCGCCTCGCCTACCTGGCCGGCCGTATGCCGCGCAAGCTCTACGCCAGCGCCTCGTCGCCGCTGGATGGACTGATTCGCTGAGTCTGACTGATAGGTTTGCAAGCATGATTGAAGAGCAGGGTTCGCCGGCAGTTGCCGGCGAAGCGCGTCACCATCGCACCATCAAGAGTTTCGTGATGCGTGCCGGGCGCATGACTGAGGGCCAGCAACGCGGGCTCGACCAGGGCTGGCCGAAGTACGGCCTGGACCTGGCCGACGGCCTGCAGGACTTCGATGCCGTGTTTGGCCGCAATGCTCCGCGGACGTTCGAGATCGGCTTCGGCATGGGGCATGCGACCCTGGAAATGGCCGCTGCAGCGCCGGAACAGGACTTCATCGGCATCGAGGTGCATCGTCCCGGAGTCGGTGCCCTGCTCAACGGCGCCATGACCCAGCACCTGACCAATATTCGCGTCTACAGCTGCGATGCCCTGGAAGTGCTGCGTGACTGTGTGGCCGATGCCAGCCTGGACCGTGTCCTGCTGTTCTTCCCTGATCCGTGGCACAAGTCACGCCATCACAAGCGGCGCATCGTCCAGCCGGCGTTCGCCGAACTGGTGCGCCAGAAGCTCAAGGTCGGCGGCGTGCTGCACATGGCCACCGATTGGGAGCACTACGCCGAGCACATGCTGGAGGTGATGAACGTCGCCCCTGGCTTCCGCAACCTGGCCGAAGACGGCCGTTATGTTCCGCGGCCGGATGAGCGCCCGGTGACCAAGTTCGAGCGCCGTGGCGAGCGCCTCGGTCATGGCGTGTGGGACCTGAAGTTCCAGCGTATCGATTGATCCCGCGCGTGGCTTTGGCCGCGCCGGGCTAGACCTATCAGACCGGGCCCACCCGGCACCTCACCTGATCCGACCATAACAACGTCTGGCCAATGGGCCGGCGATATAAGAATGAGCGCGACGCGTCGACAAGGGCGTCGTGAGGAGAAGGCTGTGTTGAGAACCTCTGCATTTCTGCTGCTGGCTGCCTGCGCCTTTCAGGCTCAGGCCAAGGTCGATGCCGTCCAGGGTGCGCGCCTGGGGCAGGACCTGACGCCTCTGGGGGGCGAGCGTGCGGGTAACGCCGCCGGCACCATCCCTGCCTGGGACGGCGGCCTTGCCAGCCCACCTGCTGGCTATACGCCAGGCATGCATCACCCCGACCCCTACGCTGGCGACAGCCTGCGCTTCGTCGTCGATCGCCAGAACCTGAGCCAGTATGCCGACCAGCTGCCGCCGGGCCTGCAGGCCCTTGTCGAGCGTCACCCGGACTATCGCCTGCGTGTGTACCCGACCCACCGCAGCGCCGCAGCACCGCAGCGCATCTATGACGCCACCCGCCTCAACGCCGAGGATGGTGAGCTGATCGCTGGTGGTAATGGTGTGCAGGGCGTGGCTGCAGGGATTCCCTTCCCGATTCCGGCCAACGGCCTGGAGGCCATCTGGAACCACATCCTTCGCTACCGCGGTGAGCAAGTGCATTTCGTCACCAATCAGGCGGCGGTGTTGGCCAACGGCAGCTACAACCTGCTCAAGCTGGAGCGCGACATCTATTTCGTCTACGGACGCGAAGGCATGACGCCTGGCGAGCTGGAAAACACTCTGTTCTTCTACAAGTACCAGGTTGCAGCCCCCGCCCGTTTGTCCGGTTCGGCCCTGGTGGTGCAGGAAACGCTCGATCAGGTGCTGTCGATCCGCAAGGCGTGGCGCTTCAACCGTGGCGAGCGGCGCGTGCGGCGCCTGCCGATGCTGGCCTATGACACCTTGCAGCCAGACACCAATGGCCTGGCAACAGCCGACGTGGTGGACTCCTACAACGGCGCCCCGGATCGCTATGAGTGGCAGCTGATCGGCAAGCAGGAAATGCTTGTGCCGTACAACAGCTATGCGGTGCATCAGAAGGGGATTCCCTATAAGCAGATCCTCAAGGCCAGCTTCGTCAACCCTGATTTGTTGCGCTATGAGCTGCACCGGGTGTGGGTAGTCGAGGCAACCTTGCGCAAGGGCTTCAGCCATCCTTATGCCAAGCGCCGCTTCTACCTGGACGAGGACAGCTGGCAGATCCTGAGTGTCGACCTGTACGACAAAAGCGGCCAGTTGATCGGATTGCAGGAAAGTCACCCGATCAGCTACTACGATGTCCCCATGTTCGGCAGTACGCTGGAAACGCTGTACGACTTCGTAGGAAGTCGTTACTTTGCCGATGGTTTGGACAACAACGAACCGATGTATGATTTCTCAGCCTCGCTCAGCCCACGGGATTTCACCCCGCAGGCACTGCGGCGCGAAGGCAACTGAATTCCGGCCTGCCTGGCCATCCCAACCGCCCTTCGGGGCGGTTTTTTATGGTTCTTCGCAGAATCTGGGGGGAAGAGCGAGTTGACAGTCAGGGAAGCGGGTAAATTGGCAGTCGCCAAACGAACCAACCCCCACCCCCTGCTGTCGCCGTGCACCCTATTGATCTTGCCCCTTTCTGGCCAGGCTACGAGGTCGTCGCCTGTCGCCAATCCACTCACGACACCCTGCTGATCAGTCTTGAACCCCAAACCGAGCGCTTCCCGATTTGCGGCCGCTGTGCCAAACCCAACCTGTTGACCCACGAGCAGCAGCACATCCGCCAGGTGCGGGATCGTGACCTGCAGGATCAGCGCGTCCTGCTACAACTGCCGGTGCGTCGCGTCGACTGCCTGTACTGCGGACGCGTATCCGAGCGGATCGACTGTCTGGCGCCGGCTTCCCGCCTTCCCCGGAACGCAGCCTGCAACACCTCCTTGGCGGACTTGTCGGGCGGAGTGAATCGAAGGCGCGCGAAACCTTGTAGGAGCCAGCTTGCTGGCGAATGGCGCATGTTCGCCCGCAAGCTGGCTCCTACAGAGAGAGTACCGGCTATCCGGCGGTCAACTCGCCTCTCCCCCAGATTCCGCGATGACCCTTTTTTATTGGGCGCCGTATTGACGCAGGCCCCTGGCCGGCCTGGCGAATGAATTGGCTATGTCTGCGTTAGCTGTTACCAGCAATCAATGGCCGGGCTGAGAGCCGTGTAGGAGCGAGCTTGCTCGCGAAAGGGTCCGGTTCGCGAGCAAGAACTTGGCATCCCCCCGCTCCTACGAGGAGTGCCGCCACCTGCAACACTCAACGCAGACAGGGTCAATGATTTCGCTCTCCGAGGAAGGCGCAGGGTGCGTGCCGGGTTCAGTTGATCACCTGAGCGCCGGCTACGGTGTCCTCCGGCAGCGCCGATGGTGCCGGACTGATTTGCAGGTACTTGATGCTCTCTCTGGGAATCAGCAACAGATCGCCGTCCACTTCGAGGCGCAGGTAGGGCGATTCCAGCTGCCTGTGCAGGCTCTGGGCAAGTTGCAGCGGATCGTTGCTCTGCTGCGGGAAGCGCAGTGCCAGGCGCTGGCCGTCCTGGAAGTGCAGATAGAGGTGCTTGATCGGCTTCATGGGGCGTCCTCCCTAGGTCGGCGGCCTGTGGCCGCCGGGAAGAGCCGTTGGCCTCAGCTGCGATCGGCGACGATGCCGATCAGAAAGAAGACTAGTAGCAGGACGGGAGCCAGGGTGTAGTTGCTGAAGTAGGCTAATCCCTTGGCCAGCCAGGGCGTGAGGTAGATCATCGCCAGACCGTAGCCTACCGCGCAGAGCAGCACGAACAGCAAGGTGCGGAAAAGGAAGTTGAGACCGCCGATGCGTTGCTGGACCCAGGCATTGATGCCGGGCCCGAACAGCACCAGGAGGGTGGCCATGATGGCCAGGGCGATGTCGTGGAGGTGGCCGCGGCTCCAGCGCGACACGGTGGCGATCAGGTCCAGTAACACGTCCATCCGGGGTCCTTAGCAGGCGTGGTCAGAATCGATGGGGCAGACCATTCCAGAACAGGCTTGCGGCCGTCAAGGCAGGAAATGCTGCAGCAGGTCATTGAGGAACAGCTGGCCTTCGGCCGTCGCTACCAGGCGTTGCGGATCAGCCAGCATCAGGTTTCGGGCTTCGGCTTCGCTGCGTGCCGCAGCCAGGAGCGAAAGTGGCAGGCCAGTACGCTGAGTGAACAGTGTTGAGGGCACGCCGTCCGTGAGGCGCAGCACATTCATGAGGAACTCGAAGGGCAGCTCGTCGCTGGTGAGGGCGCGTTCCCCTGCTTGGAAGTGCTTGCTGCTGTCCAGGTAGTCCTTCGGCAGGCGGGTCTTCCAGGTGCGGATGATGCGGCCTTCCGGGCTGCTCAGCTTGGCGTGGGCGCCGGCGCCGATGCCGAGAAAGTCGCCAAAGGTCCAGTAGTTGAGGTTGTGCCGAGCGCGCAGTCCGCCGCGTGCGTAGGCGGACACTTCGTACTGGGCATAGCCGTTCTCGGCCAGCAGGGACTGCCCGGCCTCCTGAATGTCCCAAAGGATGTCGTCCTCCGGAAGTTCGGGCGGCTGGTTCCAGAAGACAGTGTTCGGCTCCATGGTCAGCTGGTACCAGGAGAGATGTGTGGGTCCCTGGTCCATCGCCGTGCGCAAGTCCTCGAGGGCGTCGTCGAGCGACTGGTCCGGCAGGCCGTGCATCAGGTCCAGGTTGAAATTGTCGAAGCCGGCCTTGCGCGCCATGTCGGCCGCACGGATGGCCTCGTCGCCGTTGTGGATGCGCCCCAGGGCCTTGAGCTTGGCTTCCTGGAAGCTCTGCACGCCGATCGACAGGCGGTTGATGCCCAGCTGGCGGTAGGCGGCGAACTTGGCCTGCTCGAAGGTTCCGGGGTTGGCCTCAAGGGTGATCTCGATGTCGCGGGCGAAGTGGACGCGCTCTTCCATACCATCCAGCAAACGGCCGATGGTGTTGGCGCTGAACAGGCTGGGGGTGCCGCCACCGAAGAAGATCGACGTCAGTTCGCGGCCGTGGACATGCTCCAGGTCGTGGTCGAGGTCGGCGAGCAGGGCATCGATATAGGCTTCTTCAGGCAGCTCGGAACCTGCTGCGTGGGAGTTGAAGTCACAGTAGGGGCACTTGCGCACGCACCACGGGATGTGAATGTAGGCCGCCAGCGGAGGCAGCTGGAAGCCTGAAGCGTTGCTTGCCGCTTCAGTCTTCTGGCTTGCTGTTTTCATAGCCCCAACCGCTGCTTGAGCAGGGCCATGGCGCGTGCACGATGGCTGAGCAGGTTTTTCTCGGCCGGACTCAGTTCGGCGCTCGAGCAGTCACGTTCGGGGACCCAGAACAGCGGGTCGTAACCGAATCCGTGCTCGCCGCGAGCTGCGTGAAGGATGCGTCCGCGCCAGATGCCTTCGCAGAGTATCGGCAGCGGGTCTTCGGCATGGCGCAGCAGCGCGAGACTGCAGATGAACTGTGCGCCACGCTCGGCGTCGGGGACGCCCTGCAGCACGTCAAGCAGCTTGGCATTGTTGGCGGCGTCGCCCTGGCCATCGGCGTAGCGCGCCGAGTAGATGCCAGGCGCTCCACCCAAGGCGTCCACGGCGAGGCCCGAGTCGTCCGCCAGTGCAGGCAGGCCGGACAGTCGCGCTGCATTGCGCGCCTTGAGGATGGCGTTCTCGACGAAGCTGAGGCCCGTCTCTTCTGGCTCGACGTCGGTGAACTCAGCAATGGAGCGCACACGCACGCTCTCGCCGAGCATGGCCTGGAGTTCCTTGAGTTTGCCGGCGTTGTGGCTGGCCAGCACCAGTTCGTTGAAGTGCATCATTCGTCGGGGAAGAATTCCTGGTCGAAGCTGAAGCTGTGCTGTGGCTCGTCGCCCCGCTGGACGTTGAGAGTGAAGTTCAGCATTTCACGCTCATCGAACGGGAACTGGGCGAGGTAATAGATGGCCTCGCCTTCGGTCACTTGTTTGAACTGCAGCTGGGTAATCTGGCCGAGCAGGTTCTTCACCTGGCCGCTGACCTGGGCAGTACTGGCTTTGCCGGCCTTGAGAACGGCGACGTTGACCACGCCCTGGCTTTTGCTGCGGACCAGGCCGACCGTGGCGGCGATGTCCGGCTGCAGGAAGCTTGAGTTGAACGCGTTGTAGTGCACTTCGAGATCGCCAAAGCTTTGCTTGCGCTCGGCGGCGGCCGGCAGGGCCAGGCAAATGGCGATGAGGAACAGGGCTAGACGACGCATGGTGAGCCTCCTTGATGCGGGCGGGCGGTTCACACCGCTACGCGGTGATCCGGCAGGCCGGGTCCGCTGACGCGATAGATACCGATCTCACCCAACAGATTAGGCCAAACCCGGCTCGGCAGGTTGTGCCGGTGAGCATGGTCGACTGCCAGGCGATCGAGGACCTTGACCTGCAATTCGCGGCAGAGCGCCTCGAAGTCCTTGAAGGTGCAGAAGTGGATGTTCGGCGTGTTGTACCAGGTGTAGGGCAGGAACTCGGAAACCGGCATCTGGCCGTAACGTGCCAGATACCAGCGGCAGCGCCAGTGGCCGAAGTTGGGGAAGGTGATGATGCATTCGCGGCCTACGCGGAGCATTTCCTTGAGGATGCGGTCCGGATAGTGGACGGCTTGCAGGGCCTGTGTCATCACCACCACGTCGAAGCTGTTGCTGGCAAAGTTTCCGAGGCCCTTGTCGAGGTCCTGTTCGATGACGTTCACGCCTTTTTCGATGCACCGGGCGATATTTTCCGGGTCGATCTCCAGGCCATAGCCGCTGACCTGCTTGTGGTCGCGCAGCCAGGCGAGCAGTTCGCCGTTGCCGCAGCCAAGGTCGAGCACCCGGCTGCCAGCGGGAATCCAGTCCTGGATGATGTCTAGGTCGGCACGCATGGGTTACACCGCAATCCTGTTCATGTAGCTGCTGAAGGCCTGCAGATAGCGCGGGATAGGCATGAGGAAGGCATCGTGGCCTTGCGGCGCGTCGATCTCCAGGTAGCAGACGTTCTTGCGCGCCGCCATCAGGGCGTCGACGATCTCCCGGGAACGCGCTGGGGAGAAGCGCCAGTCGGTGGTGAACGACATGACGCAGAAGTCGGCCTTGGCCACCTCCAGGGTGCGCGCCAGATCGCCATCGTAGGCCGCGGCGGGATCGAAGTAGTCCAGGGCCTTGGTCATCAGCAGGTAGGTGTTGGCGTCGAAACGTCCGGAGAATTCCTCGCCTTGGTAGCGCAGGTAGCTTTCCACCTGGAATTCCACGCTGTGGAAGTCGTAGTTGAGCTTCTCGCTCTTCAGGCCGCGGCCGAATTTCTCACCCATGGCGTCATCCGAGAGGTAGGTGATGTGGCCGACCATGCGCGCCAGCATCAGGCCGCGCTTGGGAATCACGCCGTGTTCCTGGAAGTGCCCGCCATGGAACTCCGGGTCGGTAAGAATGGCCTGGCGCGCGACTTCGTTGAAGGCGATGTTCTGCGCCGACAGCTTGGGTGCCGAGGCGATTGCCAGGCAGTGGCGCACGCGCTCCGGATAACTGATGGTCCACTGCATCGCCTGCATGCCGCCGAGGCTGCCGCCGACCACCGCCGCCCATTGGCTGATACCGAGCGTATCGGCCAGCCGTGCCTGACTGTTCACCCAGTCTTCGACTGTCATGACCGGGAAATCCGCGCCGAAGGGAGTGCCAGTAGCCGGGTTGATGCTGGACGGGCCGGTTGAGCCGTTGCAGCCGCCAAGGTTGTTCAGGCTGACGACGAAGAACTTGCGGGTATCGATGGCCTTGCCCGGCCCAATGCAACTGTCCCACCAGCCTGGCTTGCGGTCGTCCATGCTGTGGTAACCGGCGGCGTGGTGGTGCCCGGACAGGGCATGGCAGATCAGCACCGCATTGCTGCGGGTTTTGTTGAGTTCGCCGTAGGTCTCGTAGACCAGCTCGTAGTTGGCCAGGCTGCGGCCACAGGCCAGCGACAGCGGTTCGCTGAACGACTGCGCGCGGGGACTGACCAGGCCGACGGAATCTTCGGGAATGGCGGTGGGCATCGCGACCCTGCTCTCAATCTGGGAAGGGCGCCAGTCTAAAGAGCGCCGACCCCCGCGGCAAGCGCGGGGGAGAGCGGCTAAGGCGTTGAAACTTCAGGCTCTGGTGGGCGTCAGGCGGACTCGCCCCCACCCAGTCGACGGTGCGCCAGTGGCAGGTTGATGACCTTCGCCTGGCGCTGGAACGGCGAGGGACGACGAAGGGCGCGCAACATGTCGTTGGCTTCGGCCAACTGCTCCTCCAGTTCTTCGGCGTAGCGCGCCATGTCCAGGCCGCGCCGGCGGTTCAGCTGGGTTTCCTGGGCCAGTGCCTTGAGCCGCAGCATGTGGGTCTCCAGCAGTTGCTTCTGTTCGAGGGTGCGCTGCATCAGCGGCATCAGCGCGTCATTCGCCCACTGGGCGACCTCCAGGCGCAACCGGTGATGCATGCCCACCACTTCTTGCCCAAGCGTGTCGAAGAAGCGCTGGCTGAGCTGCCGCTGCTCGGTCATCAGCGTCATGGGATGAAGCCGGAACTGATCAGCCTTTTCACGCAGCTGCTCGAGCTCGCGCAAATAGCGTTGGACATTGAACTGCGGCGCTTCGACGGGATGCAACGGGTTCTCATCGTTGTGCCGGACATAGATGGCCGAGACCATCTTGTTGGCTATATCCGCTTCCTGCTCCAAGCTGCGCAGATCGAGCTCCACCGCGCGGAAGAAGTGCACGATGCCCTGGTTGATGCCCAACGTGGTCCAGCAGCCATGCAGCTCCTGGCGAAGCCTTGCCAGATGCCCCTCCAGGCGATCACTGGGTACCGCAGCCCGGAGCATGTCACCCTGGTGCTTGAGCAAACGCTGGTTGGCCTTCAGGCCAAGCAGCCGGCGATGGTGCTGGGCGTGATCCTCCTTGGTTCGGGCAGTGAGTTCGAAGAGCAGCTGGCCATTGTCCTGCTGGTGGCTGTCGAGCAGGCCTTGCTGATCGCGGACTTTTTCCAGCCTCAGGTTGAGAATGTGCTGACTGTTCTGCAGCAACGCGATCACCTGATTCACGATTTTTTCTTCGATCAGATGCTCCTTCTGCGTGATGACGCGCTCGCAGAGGAGTTCTTCCAGGGCGGTGATCTGGCTGCGTGCCAGCAGTTCACGGTCGTCGCGCACCTTCGCCAGCAGAGCCTGCTTGGCCGAAAGGGGCAGGACGTCCTCGCGGCGGATGCCGAGCTGGCGGGCTGTGGCCTCCTGCACCCGGCGAATGGAATTGCGCATGAACACCTCGCCGGCCAGGTCATCCCAGAGCACATCGATCTTGTTCAGCACCGCATACAGATGAGGTTGGGCGTCGTCGTCCAGCTGGCGGATGTGCTGTTGCCAGACTTCCAGGTCGCTGGCCGTTACGCCGCTGTCGGCCGACAGGAGGAAGATGATCGCCTGGGCGTTGGGCAACATCGACAAGGTCAGCTCAGGCTCGCTACCGAGTGCATTGAGGCCAGGCGTGTCGAGGATGCGCAGGCCTTTGCGTAACAGTGGGTGGTCGAAGTTGACCAGGGCATGGCGCCAGGCCGGCACCAGCACTTCACCCGGATTGCCGGTGGCCTCGAGCATGTCCGGGTGGAAGCCGAGCTGGATCGCTTGTTCCACCGGCATTGGCTTGGTCCGCGCGATCTGCGTGAACGCCTGGGCCATGCCGGCTGCGTCGCTTGGGTCCAGCGGGATGTTCACCCAATGTCGCGGGGAACGCTTGAACTGGGCCATGCTTGCCGAGGTGGTACGCGATTCGATGGGCAGCAGGCGCAGATAGGAACGTTCCGAGCGTGGGTCATAGAACAGTTCGGTGGGGCACATCGTGGTGCGCCCGGCCTGGGAGGGCAGCATGCGCTGGCCGAACCCGGAGAAGAACAGGCTATTGATCAGTTCAGTCTTGCCGCGGGAAAACTCGCCGACGAACGCCAGGGTGATGTGATCGGTCTGTAGCAGGCGCAGGGCGCGCTCGAGCTTGGTGGACAAGCTATCGGAATCGAGTCGGTTGTGCTCAAGCCAGCCCTGATAGCGGGTGATCTCGCGCAGGAGCTCACGCTTCCAGGCAACGTATGCATCGATCTGCTGGCTGAGTCGTTCCATGCTCATTCAGGCACTCCTCGCGATAGCGCATCCTGCGCGCGAAAAAGGAAAGACCTTATAACCCTTCACCGATAGCGCTGGCGGGTCGCACTTTCCCTTCCTGGGCTCTTCCCGGGCCTATATCAGGGCACAGTGCCAGCTGGTAATGCAGTCGATTATCTCCTGCGCGGACCGCTCGTCAATCACTGGGCGACGGGCACCCGCCTTAAGGTCGGTCAGGACTGCCGAGCGGTCAGGCCCGGCAGGTCGGGGAGCTTCTGCGGACGCATGATGCGCACACGCTTCTGCCGGTTGAGTTCGCCGCTTTCCAGTTGGATCTGGCTCTTGGCGACGCCGAAGGCAGCGGCCAGGAACGCCATCAGGTGGGCGTTGGCCTTGCCTTCCACGGGCGGTGCGGTGAGGCGGATTTTCAGGCGGTCACCGTGCAGCCCGGCGAACTCGTCACGACTCGCCTTGGGCTGCAGGTGGCAGTTGAGGATCAGATCCTCGCCTGCCCAGCGGAACCAGCTCATGAGGATCAGAGGAAGGGGCTGAGGATCTGCGGCATGCCGGTCATGGCGGCGAGGTTGCCGATCACCAGCATGTCCAGCAGCTTCAGTGCGATAAAGGCGAAGATCGGCGAAATATCCAGGCCGCCCAGGTTGGGCAGAAAGCGCCGGAAGGGCATCAGCATCGGCTCGCAGATCTGGTTCACCAGTTGGGCGCCAGGGTTGTAGCTGCCTGGAGCGACCCACGACAGGATCACGCTGACGATCAGGGCGAAGAAGAACACCTTGAGGAACAACGAGGTGATACCAATGATCGACCAGATCAGCAGTTGCAGCAGATAACCGCCGACTCCGTAGCCCATCAGGGTGAGGGTGATGATCATCAGCAGCAGCTGTACCAGGATCGCCAGGACCAGGGAGGCCAGGTCGAGCCCGCCCAAGCCAGGAATGATCTTGCGCAGCGGGTTGAGCAGCGGCTTGGTGGCGCGGACCACGAACTGGCTCAGTGGGTTGTAGAAGTCGGCGCGCACCAGTTGCAGGATGAAACGCAGCAGGACGATCAGCAGGTAGAGGCTGCCCAGGGTCTGGATCACGTAGATGGCAGCGGTATTGAGTCCGGTCATCGAAAGCTCCTTATTGGCCCAGTTGTTCGGCCAGCTCGGCCGAGCGTCGGTCGGCAGCAGTCAGCGCCTGTTGCACCAGGGCCTCGAGGCCGCCGGCCTGGAAGGTCTTGATCGCGGCTTCGGTGGTTCCGTTAGGCGAGGTCACCCGTCGGCGCAGTTCTGCGGCGTCCACATCACTGGCCACGGCCATGCGCGCGGCACCAAGGGCGGTCTGCAGGGTCAGCTGTTCGGCAGTGGCGCGCGGCAGGCCGAGCTTTTCTCCGGCGGCGGTCATGGCCTCCATCAGCAGGAAGAAGTAAGCCGGGCCGCTGCCAGAAACCGCGGTGACAGCGTCAATCAGCTTTTCCTCATCCAGCCACAGGGCGATGCCGACGGCCGACAGTAGCTGCTCGGCCTGCTGGCGCTGTGCGGCAGTGACTTCAGCATTGGCGAACAGACCGCTGACGCCCTCGCGCAGCAGCGCCGGGGTGTTGGGCATGCAGCGCACGATGGGGCGAGCGCCCAGCCAGGCGGCAAGGCTGGCGCAGGTGATGCCGGCGGCGATGGACACCACCAGCTGGCCTTCACGCAGGCTTGGCGCCAAGGCCTGGCAGACGCTCTTCATGACCTGCGGTTTGGTCGCCAGGACGACGACATCCGCGCCCAGCACGGCTTCGGCGTTGTTTTCGAACATCTGGATGCCATGTTCGGCAGCGATCTTCGCGCGTTGCTCGGCGCCCGGGTCGCTGGCGCGGATGTCGTCGGCGGCGACACCCTGGGCGCGCAGGCCGCCGATCAGGCTGGCGGCCATGTTGCCGGCGCCGATGAATGCGATTCGGGGAGTGCTCATAAATCCTTCCTTATCATTGCGGGGGCTGCCCGTAGTCACGGGCGCCGAACAGGGCCGTGCCGATGCGCACCCAGGTGGCGCCTTCGGCGATGGCCGCTTCGAGATCATGGCTCATGCCCATGGACAGGGTGTCCAGGGCCGGGTCGAGGGATTGCAGCAACTGGCGCAACTGCGCAAAGGCGGCATGCTGCGCTGCTAGATCGTCAGTCGGTTCGGGAATGGCCATCAGGCCGCGCAGCTGCAAGTTGGGCAGATTGCCGACCGCGGCGGCCAGGGCCGGGAGTTCCTCGGGGGCGCAACCGGACTTGCTGGCCTCGCCGCTGACGTTCACCTGCAGGCAGACGTTCAGTGGCGGCAGGCCGGTCGGACGCTGGGCGGACAGCCGCTCGGCGATCTTCAGGCGGTCGACCGAATGCACCCAGTGGAAATGCTCGGCGATGAGTTTGGTCTTGTTCGACTGGATGGGGCCGATGAAGTGCCAGCTCAGCGGCAGGTCGGCGAGTTCGATCTGCTTGGTGAGAGCCTCTTGCAGGTAGTTTTCACCGAAGTCGGTCACCCCGCTGGCATAGGCCTCGCGGATGGCGTCGGCGGGTTTGGTCTTGCTGACGGCCAATAGGCCGATGCTCGCGAAATCTCGCCCAGAGGCTTGCGCTGCCTCACGGATGCGCGCGCGAACCTTTGCAATATTCTCTGCTATCGTGGACATTACCTGCGCTCTGCGGCCCGGCCTGAATAGGGTCTGCGGCATTCTATCAGGCCGTTGAAAAATGGTGCGAGCCACGGCCAGGCAAGGCGAGACTAGCCGAAATAAATGCAGTTTGGGTGCCATGGACGGGCCCTGGATTGAACTCTGCGTGGGCCTGGCGTACCGCTTTTCGACGGACTGCCTATCGCTTGCTTGGAATTGGGGACTTCCATGGACATTACTGAGCTGCTTGCCTTCAGCGCCAAGCAGGGCGCTTCGGACCTGCACCTCTCCGCTGGCCTGCCGCCGATGATCCGCGTGGATGGCGACGTGCGTCGAATCAACCTGCCCGCCCTCGATCACAAGCAGGTGCACGCGCTGATCTACGACATCATGAATGACAAGCAGCGCAAGGATTACGAAGAGTTCCTCGAGACCGACTTCTCCTTCGAAGTGCCGGGCGTTGCCCGCTTCCGGGTCAACGCCTTCAACCAGAACCGTGGTTCGGGCGCGGTGTTCCGGACCATTCCGTCCAAGGTCCTGACCATGGAAGACCTGGGGATGGGCGAGATCTTCAAGAAGGTTTCCGATGTGCCGCGCGGCCTGGTGCTGGTCACCGGGCCCACGGGTTCGGGCAAGTCGACCACCCTGGCGGCCATGCTCGACTACCTCAACAGCACCAAGTATCACCACATCCTCACCGTCGAGGACCCGATCGAATTCGTTCACGAGTCGAAGAAATGCCTGATCAACCAGCGCGAGGTCCATCGCGACACCCTCGGCTTCAACGAGGCACTGCGCTCGGCACTGCGTGAAGACCCGGACATCATCCTGGTGGGCGAGATGCGGGACCTGGAAACCATCCGCCTGGCCCTGACCGCGGCCGAAACCGGTCACCTGGTATTCGGCACCCTGCACACCACCTCCGCGGCGAAGACCATCGACCGGGTGGTCGACGTGTTCCCGGCGGAAGAAAAGTCCATGGTTCGCTCCATGTTGTCCGAATCCCTGCAGGCGGTGATCTCCCAGACCCTGCTGAAGAAGATCGGCGGCGGCCGTGTGGCGGCCCACGAAATCATGATCGGCACGCCGGCCATCCGTAACCTGATCCGCGAGGACAAGGTCGCGCAGATGTATTCGGCGATCCAGACCGGTGGCTCCCTCGGCATGCAAACCCTCGACATGTGCCTCAAGGGCCTGGTGGCCAAGGGGCTGGTCAGCCGTGAAAGCGCCCGGGAAAAGGCCAAGAGTCCGGAAAGTCTCTAACCCGTGACCTGCTCTGAGTCCAGCCGCGAACCAACAGCGAGAACACCATGGAATTCGAGAAACTGCTGCGCCTGATGGTTGAAAAAGGGGGATCGGACCTCTTCATCACGGCAGGTGTGCCGCCTTCTATGAAGGTCAACGGCAAGATCCTGCCAGTGACCAAGAATTCCATGTCGCCGGAGATGACGCGGGAAACCGTCCTGGCGGTGATGAACGAGCAACAGCGTCGTGAGTTCGCACAGAACCACGAGTGCAACTTCGCCATCAGCGCCCGAGGCATTGGCCGTTTCCGCGTCAGCGCCTTCTATCAGCGCAATCTGGTCGGCATGGTGCTGCGCCGGATCGAGACGAACATTCCCACCATCGATGACCTGAAGCTGCCGGAGGTCCTCAAGCAACTGGCAATGACCAAACGCGGCCTGGTGCTGTTCGTCGGCGCTACCGGCACCGGCAAGTCCACGTCTCTGGCGGCGATGATCGGCCATCGCAACAAGAACAGCAGCGGCCACATCATCTCCATCGAAGACCCGATCGAGTTCATCCACCAGCATCAGAGCTGCATCGTCACCCAGCGCGAAGTGGGAATCGATACCGAATCGTTCGAGGTGGCCCTGAAGAACACACTGCGCCAGGCGCCAGACGTGATCCTCATCGGCGAAGTGCGAACCCGCGAGACGATGGACCATGCCATCGCCTTCGCCGAAACCGGCCACCTGTGCCTGGCCACCCTGCATGCCAACAACGCCAACCAGGCGCTCGACCGGATCATCAACTTCTTCCCTGCCGACCGTCAGCAGCAGGTCTGGATGGACCTGTCGCTGAACCTCAAGGCCATCGTCGCCCAGCAGCTGATTGCGACGCCGGATGGCAAGGGCCGCCGCGCGGTGATCGAAGTGCTGATCAACACCCCGCTGGTCGCGGACCTGATCCGCAAAGGCGAGGTCCACGAACTCAAGCCATTGATGAAGCGATCCACCGAGCAGGGCATGCAGACGTTCGATCAGGCGCTCTACAATCTCTACTCGCAGGGCGAGATCACCTACGAGGACGCGCTGGTCCACGCCGACTCGGCGAACGACCTGCGCCTGATGATCAAGCTGGGTTCGGAGACCGATGGCGAGCACCTGACCCACATGAGCGATGGCCTGTCGTTGCAGACCAGTGAAGAGGATCCCGGTCGCCGGTTCCGCTGACGCGATTGCACCCAACCCGTAGGTTGGCGCTGAGCGCAGCGAAGCCCAACGATCCTGTGCTCGGACTGTTAGTCCGGTCGGAGTTCCGCTTCGCGGGCTCAACCCAACGGTTCCGACTACTTGATAATTTCCGGGCTTCGCTGCACTTGGGCCTGCGCGGCCTGCACCAACCTCGGAAACCACGATCCCCAATCACACGCCTGCAGGAGGCAGCATGGATTTACGTCAGGACACCCACAGCAAGGTCATCGGCTATCTGTTGTGGATTTTCGGATTCCTCGGCTCCCACCGTTTCTACTACGGCAGACCCGTGACCGGGACCATCTGGTTTTTCACCCTGGGCCTGTTATTCATCGGCTGGATCATTGACCTGTTCCTGATCCCGTCCATGGACCGCGAGGCATCATTACGCTTCACCCCAGGCCGGTACGACTACAACGTCGCCTGGATACTGCTGACCTTCCTCGGCGTCTTCGGGGTGCACCGCATGTACCAGGGCAAGTGGGTTACCGGCATCCTCTACCTGCTGACCGGCGGCTTCTTCCTCATTGGCGTGCTCTATGACTTCTGGACGCTGAATACGCAGGTGTCGGAACTCAACGCGCGTTGAGTCATTTCGTGGAACCTGATTCGCAGGATGGTCGGGCGGCTCCGCCGCCCGACATGACTCGATCCATATCTTGTCCCCGCCTCTCGTGCCCGCGATGCGCTTGGTGGCGCTCATCTCGGTGATGAAGGGCTGGTAGTCGTAACCATCCCAGCGCTGCAGCAGGTACCAGATCTGGAACAGCGGCAGGTTGCCGTACAAGGGGTGTGCGATATCGGTATCGTCAAGGCCGAAATGGTCCTGGATGTGGAAATGCACTTCGGCGCGGAAGCGGTCGCCCTGCACCTCCAGCGATTGCAGGGTGACCGCGCTGGCGGCGCAATGCGCTTTGGCTCATCAGCGCGCCAGTTGCTGCTCTTGTTGAGAACGCACCTCCTCCAACCACTTGCGTCTAGATTCTTCTTCCCACTCCTGTTCTCGGCCTTCCATCCGTGCTTTCCATCGTTCTCGGCTCTGTTCCCTGCTCCACTCCATGGCTCGCTCCCTCGCCCTCTCCATATCCCAGCGCCGCTTCAATTCGCCGCCTTCCTCGGTTTGGGAGTAGATACTGCGCCTGTCACGGCCAATGTAAAAAATGAGCCCCCCATCTCTTGAGCGCGAAACCTCAAGAGGGATATCACTTTTTACGATGCAGTTGGCTTGGCCCGGCGGCAGGTCATCGAAGCAGCGCAGGTCGGAGTCCTGGTCGATGCCCCTGTCCACCCGGTAAACGCCATCCCAGGCCCAGAACAAGACCACAAAAGAGCCATCCGCTTCGGGCTCAGGGATACCGTACCCATTCTTGAGCCATGCCTTGTTTTGCTCCCACCAGTCGATCCGCCCGCGATCCGTCAACGGGAAGTGTCGGACCAGCACGTTGCTATAACTACCGTCGCGGTGGACTGCATCAATCTGGACCGGTTGGGATAGCCGCCAGGCCCCGTAGAGCACAGCAGCGGCCAGTGGAAACCCCAACGCGCCCCCAAACGCAAGTTTCTTGATCATGACTCGCTCCTCATGCCCTCGATGTGCTTGGTGGCGCTCATTTCGGTGATGAAGGGCCGGTAGTCGTACCCCTCCCAGCGCTGCAGCAGGTACCAGATCTGGAACAGCGGCAGGTTGCCGTACAAGGGGTGTGCGATATCGGTATCGTCGAGGCCGAAATGGTCCTGGATGCGGTAATGCACTTCGGCGCTGAAGCGATCTCCCTGTATGTCCAGCGATTGCAGGGTGATCGCGGTGGCGGCGGTATCGTGCACGGCTATGCCCAGGCCATCGACCCGGTTCAGCCAGTTGTCGAACTTGGGCAGGTACGAACCTAGTACTGCCTTGGTAAGCAACTTCCCCTTGGCTGCCGGGTAATAGCCATGCTCCCAATCGATGTTCTTTGCGAGCGCCTTGCCGATCTCCTCCATTGAACTCTCCATCGACTCATGCTCAGCCAACGCCCTATCGAGCAGCGAATGGCAAAAGGGCCGGCCCGTGTTGGCTTGCATATGGTCGATCATCAGGTCCATGAGGGCGCGGTACGGCCCGACCCAGGCATAGGGTTTGGAGAGCGTATGGAATTGCTCGAACAGCACCCGTGCATCGGCTTGCCGCTGCTCTGCCGGCCCCAGCTTGTCGGGCTTCAACGCGTCGACCCAGCGCCACATCCTGGATTGCGCGAACGTGTCGGTGAGGTTGCGCCAACGCAGGGTGCGCGCCCAGGGGTAACGGTCTTTCAGTTCGGCCTCACTGAGGTCGCCATGGCGCATGTCCGGCGCGGCGTAGTCGTCCATGGGGCGCTGCGTGAGGAAAATCCGCGTTGGCAGCCGCAAGCGTTCCAGCGCTTCCGGGGTGGACGCTGGCGACGGAGTGGGCGGCACGGGTGCGACATGCGCTGGGGACGGTGGTGCACTTGGAGCGGGCGAGGGGCGGGCGAGGGCGCGGCCTGCTGTACGGCGGGCTGGACGACCTTCCGCGCCGCTGGGCCCGAAGGTGGCGCACCGGCGCCGAGCCATTCGCCCAGCGGTGCGATCAGGCGGTTGCTGCCGGGCGGACAGCCGCAGATGATCGACATGCCATTCACCGCCACCGGCAATCCGTGAAACTTGGCCCGTACATCCCCCTCGGCGATTTTGCCGACCTTGCCGCATTTCGGGCAGGGGGTGGTGACGTCGCCCAGCCGCAGGACACTGCGTCCGGCAGTGGTCGCCTCCGGCAGACTGCCGATGCAGACCGCGCCGGTCGTGGTCTTGTCGCCGTGGACGCCCTGGCCTCTGCCGTGAATATTCGCGCGATAGGCCATCACGCTGACTCCATGTCAGCCAGGAAATCGTCCGCCATCGGCACGCCATCCCGTTGCGCGATCAGCGCACAGCCCTGCAGCGTGTCGATGATTTCATCGCCGTTGCTCAGGCGGCTGCCCACCAGCGCGACGCTGCTCTCGCCTGACCGCCCCTCCTGCCCCGCCCCGGTGATGATCTTCGCCTGGTTGCCGTCCGGGTAGTCGACGACATCGCCGGTTTGAGCCACGCGGACGACTTGCCCGTTTGTGAGGGTGATCGCCAGTGGCGAGGTCGCCTAGCGGATGATGCCGCCATGACGCGTCTGGCTGCCTTCCGTCGCAAACCGGTAAATGGCCGTGACCGGATGGCGTCTGGCATACGCTTCGTGCTCCTGGACCATCGCCAGCGCCTCGTTGCTGAAACTGGCCAGTTGCTCGTCGGTAAAGGGGGATTGACTCAGAGTCGCCAGCACTTCCGGCGTGAGTGTGTTGGTAAACCTGGCGTTGGTGGTGATAACCCTATCGTTGCTTGGCATGCGCAAGTTCCTTGTGCGAGTAAAGCGCGGAACCTAGCACGCCACTTGCAGCCCGCCGCCCAGCCGCTCACGCATCGGAAGTTTCCCGCGTTGATTTCGGACTTCGCCATTCATGCCGCTTGCACAGGCGAACTCTGCGAGGCGGCCAAGCACCACGCCTTCATCGAGGCCGATGGTGGGGAAGAAGGCAGAGTGCAGGCGAAAGGACTTGAGTGGGCTTTCCGTTCTGCTGCTCCCCATGACCTATTGCAGGAGGGGCAGAATCACCAGCGCCGGCAGTCCACGGAAAGTAATCGGCACGCCAACGGGCCGTAGCCATGCAGGACGGGTGTTCGCCCCTTCGTCGCCACTTCTGGCGTGCCTCGCCTGCCCGACCTATGTTCCAACGATGGGCGAGCTTCGTTCGCCCGATATTCGGTCGCGCAAGGAGGTGACGCCATGAACAGTGCCAATGATGCCCGCCCGGCTGTACTGGACCTGATCGGCAATACCCCGCTGGTGCGAACCACGCGCTTCGATACCGGCCCCTGCACCCTGTTCCTCAAGCTCGAATCGCAGAACCCGGGCGGCTCCATCAAAGACCGCATCGGCGTTGCCATGATCAATACCGCCGAGCGCGACGGCCGCTTGCGCCCCGGTGGCACCATAGTCGAGGCCACTGCCGGCAACACAGGCTTGGGCTTGGCGCTGGTGGGCCGGGCCAAGGGCTATCGGGTGGTGCTGGTGGTGCCGGACAAGATGTCCACCGAGAAGGTGCTGCACCTGAAGGCCATGGGCGCCGAAGTGCACATCACCCGCTCGGACGTCGGCAAGGGGCACCCCGAGTACTACCAGGACCTAGCCCGGCATCTGGCCTCGGAGATTCCCGACGCCTTCTTTGCCGACCAATTCAACAACCCGGCCAACCCGCTGGCCCACGAATGCACCACCGGTCCGGAGATCTGGCAGCAGACCGGCCAGAACGTCGACGCCATTGTGGTCGGCGTCGGCTCGGCCGGTACCCTCACCGGACTGACCCGCTATTTCCGCCGGGTCCAACCGGACCTGGAAATGGTCCTGGCTGACCCGGTCGGCTCGATCGTTGCCGAGTACAGCCGCAGCGGCGTGCTCGGGACCCCCGGCTCCTGGGCGGTAGAGGGCATAGGCGAGGATTTCATCCCCGCTATTGCCGACCTGTCCAGCGTACGCAGCGCCTACTCGATCAGTGACGAGGAGAGCTTCGGCCATGCGCGGGAATTGCTGCGCGCCGAGGGCATCCTTGGCGGATCCTCGACCGGGACCTTGTTGGCCGCGGCGCTGCGTTACTGCCGCGAACAGAAGACGCCGAAACGGGTGGTCAGCTTCGTGTGCGACACCGGCACCCGCTACCTGTCGAAGATCTACAACGACCAATGGATGACCGACCAGGGCTTGCTGGCGCGCAAACGCTATGGCGATCTGCGCGACATCATCGCGCGGCGTTTCGAAGAGGGACGGGTGGTCAGTGTCGGGCCGGACGACACCCTGCTTACTGCGTTCCAGCGCATGCGCCTGGCTGATGTCTCGCAGTTGCCGGTGTTGTCCGGCGAGCACCTGGTTGGCGTGATTGACGAGTCCGACCTGCTGCTCAGCGTACATGCCGATGCTTCACGCTTCCGCTCGACCGTCAGCAGCGCCATGACTGCCAAGCTCGAGACCCTGGAGCCGGGCGCCAGCCTGGCCGAGCTGGAGGCGGTCCTCGACCGCGGGCTGGTGGCGATCATCGCCGACGCTTCGGATTTCCATGGCCTGATCACCCGCTCCGACCTGCTCAACCACCTGCGGAGGACCCTTGCATGACCCAGCATGACAGCCATGCCGATCAGCCGGCCCGGGCCTTCGCCACACGGGTCATCCACGCCGGGCAGGTGCCCGACCCCTCCACCGGCGCCATCATGCCGCCGATTTACGCCAACTCCACCTATGCCCAGCAGAGTCCGGGGGTGCACAAGGGGCTCGACTACGGGCGTTCGCACAATCCCACGCGCTGGGCCCTGGAGCGTTGCGTTGCAGATCTGGAAGGAGGCGCCCAGGCCTTTGCTTTCGCCTCTGGGCTGGCCGCCATTTCCACGGTGCTGGAGCTGCTCGACAGCGGATCGCACATCGTCTCCAGCAATGACTTGTATGGCGGGACCTTCCGCCTGTTCGAACGTGTGCGTCGCCGCAGCGCGGGCCATCGCTTCAGCTTTGTCGACTTCAGCGATATCGCCGCAATTGGGGCGGCGATCCAGGACGACACCTGCATGCTCTGGGTAGAGACACCAAGCAACCCGCTGCTGCGCCTGGCTGACCTCAGCGCCATCGTGGCGCTCTGCCGGGGCCGGGGCATCATCCTGGTGGCAGACAACACCTTCGCCAGTCCCTGGATCCAGCGTCCGTTGGATCTGGGCTTCGATGTCGTCGTGCACTCCTCCACCAAGTATCTCAACGGCCACTCCGACGTGATCGGCGGCATCGCCATCGTCTCTGGTGACAGCCGTTGCGAACTTCTGCGCGAACGCCTGGGCTTTCTGCAGAACGCGGTGGGCGCCATCGCCGGCCCCTTCGACGCCTTCCTCACCTTGCGCGGCGTGAAGACCCTGGCCCTGCGCATGGAGCGCCACTGCAGCAACGCCCTGGAACTTGCCCGCTGGCTGGAGCACCAACCGCAAGTGGCGCGCGTCTACTACCCTGGCCTGGAGTCGCACCCGCAGCACGTACTGGCGCGGCGGCAGATGCAGGGTTTCGGCGGGATGATCTCGCTGGACCTGCGCAGCGACCTCGCCGGGACCAGGCGTTTCCTGGAGGCGGTGCGCATCTTCACCCTGGCGGAAAGCCTGGGCGGCGTGGAAAGCCTGATCGAGCACCCGGCGATCATGACCCACGCCAGCATCCCGGCCGAGATACGCGCCGAGATCGGCATCGGCGACTCGCTGGTGCGGTTGTCGGTAGGGGTGGAGGACGTGGAGGACTTGCGCGCGGACCTGGCGCAGGCGCTGGCGCAGGTCTGAAACCAGTGGCTGGGCGACAGGCCCCATCCATCTCTATGTCTGCCTCAAGGCTTGGGGCAGGCTGCATTTCCTGTAGGAGTGAGCTTGCTTGCGAGGGAGTCTGCAGACCGCCTTTCCCCAGCAAGCTGGCCCCTATGGCACGTGTGCGGCATGCCCCAGCGGGAGGTCCGTTGACCCAGGGTGACGACTGGTCACAAGGTGCACCCTACCCGGCGTGCCATGATCCGTAGGGTGCATCCCAAACAACTCGCCCCCATCGACGACGAGCGCCGATGGGGGCGAGGCTATTGCCGGACGTTGCTTACTGCAGCCACTCTTTGACACGCTCGGGGTTCTTCCGGATCCAGTCCCTGGCGGCCGCTTCCGGCTTGGCGCCTTCGCGGATGGCCAGCATCACCGAACCGACTTCTTCACCATTCCAGGAGAACTTCTTCAGGAAGGCAGTCGCATCGGCAGCTTTGGTTTCCAGGCTCGGGTTGACCACGGTGTCGACGTGCTCGTCATCGCCATAGACCTTTTTCGGGTCTTCCAGGAAGCGCAGCTTCCACTTGGCGAACATCCAGTGCGGAATCCAGCCAGTCACCACGATAGGCTTCTGGGCTTTCTCGGCGCGGGTCAGGGCGGTGGCCATGGCCGGGCCTGAACTTGGCATCAGCTTGATGTCGAGGTTGTATTGCTTGATCGCGTCTTCGGTACGGCGCATGACGCCCGCACCGGCGTCGATACCAGTGATCTTGCCGTCGAAGTCCTTGCTGTAGGTGTTCAGGTCTTCGATGGATTTGGCCTGGACGTAGTCCGGCACGATCAGGCCGATCTTGGCGCCTTTGTAGTTGGAGCCCAGCACGACCACTTTGTCTTTCAGCTTGGCGTAGTACTCGCCGTGAGTGGCCGGCAGCCAGGCGGAGAGGGTGGCGTCCAAGTCGCCACGGGCCACGCCCTGCCACATGATCGCTGGTTCCACAGGCTTGAGTTCGACGCCGTAACCGAGTTTCTCCTTGAGGATCTCGCCCGCTACATAGGTGGCGGCGACGCTGTCGTCCCAGCCGTTGACGTAGCCGATCTTCAGGGTCGGTTTGTCCGCGGCGCTGGCCATGCCCATGCCGAGGGCAAGGGTGGCGACGCCGAGGGTTTTCAGACAAAGGGATTTCAACTTGCGCATACGTATTGCTCCATCAGGTGGGATTGGCAGCCAACTACGTGGTCGCTCGTCCGTTCTCAGGCGGAGTTCGCGACGTTGCCCGACACGGCCTGGGGGCAGGCCGTGGCAAGCGAATAGCAAGGAATCAGGGCCCCGCTGGCGAGGCCCTTGGGGGGTGTTACAGGCCGATGTGTTTCTTCACGGCGGCAGCGCCGTCCTGGCCGTCGAAGGTGGTGACGCCGGCGAGCCATTTGTCCAGCGCGGCCGGGTTGGCCTTGATCCAGCTCTTGGCGACGGTAACCGGGTCTTCCTTCTCTAGCACCTTCTCCATCAGCTGGCTCTCGATCTCGACGGTGAACTGCAGGTTGTTCAGCAGCTTGCCGACGTTGGCGCAGCGGGCCTCGTAGTCCGGCGGAACCACCGTGTAGACCTTGGCGGCGCCGTAGTCCGGACCGAACACGTCATCACCGCCGGCGAGGTAAGTGATGTCGAACTGGGTGTTCATCGGGTGTGGAGCCCAGCCGAGGAACACGACCGGCTCCTTCTTCTTCACTGCGCGCTGCACCTGAACCAGCATGCCTGCCTCGCTCGACTCGACCATCCGGAAGCCGCCCAGGTCGAACTGGTTGCCTTTGATCATCTTGTCAATCAGCAGGTTGCCGTCGTTACCCGGTTCGATGCCGTAGATCTTGGCGCCGAGCTGGTCCTTGAACTTGGCGATGTCCTGGAAGCTCTTCAGGCCCGCTTCCGCTGCGTAGGTCGGCACGGCCAGGGTGTACTTGGCACCTTCCAGGTTCGGAGTCGACAGCACCTTCACGCCGTTGTCCTTGGTGAAGGGCTCGATCACCGCGTCCATGGAGGGTGCCCAGTAGCCGAGGAACACGTCGATCTGCTTGTTCTTCACGCCGGTGAAAGCGATCGGTACCGAAGCCATGATCTTGCGCGGGGTGTAGCCGAGACCTTCGGTGAGCACCATGGCGACACCGGTGGTGGCGGCAATGTCGGCCCAGCCGATTTCCGCGAAGCGAACCTGTTTGCAGCTTTCCGGCTCCTGGGCCCAGGCGCCTTGGGCAATCGCGCAGGCGAGCAGGCCGACTGCAGCGACTTTCTTCATCATTTTCATTAGCAACTCCCTGACATTGAAAGGTGAAGCGTTCTTAGTGCGCTTGCTGCCGCTGAAAACGGGCGCTCAACCAACCGAACGGGCTGCTCCGGGTCGCGGTTTGGCGAGTACCGAAGCTTTCGGTGATGCGGTCGAGGATGATCGCCAGCAGTACTACGGCCATGCCGCTCTCGAAGCCCAGGCCGATGTCCAGGCGCTGGATACTGGCGAGCACGTCGTTCCCCAGGCCGCCGGCACCGACCATCGAAGCGATGATCACCATGGACAGCGCCATCATGATGGTCTGGTTCACCCCGGCCATGATCGATGGCATGGCATTGGGCAGCTGCACCTTGTATAGCAGCTGCCAGCTGGTGCAGCCGAAGGATTGGCCGGCTTCGACGATTTCCTTGTTCACCTGTCGGATCCCGAGGCTGGTCAGGCGCACCGCTGGGGGCATGGCGAAGATCACCGTGGCGATGATGCCGGGCACACGGCCGAGGCCGAAGAGCATGGCCGCCGGGATCAGATAGACGAAGGCGGGCATGGTCTGCATGAAGTCCAGTATCGGACGGATCACGACGGCCACGCGCTCGCTCTTGGCGGCCCAGATACCCAGCGGTATGCCGAGGAGCAGGCTGATCAAGGTTGAAGAGAAGGTCAGGCCAAGGGTGACCACGGTCTGTTCCCAGAAGCCGGTGAGTACGATCAGCACCAGAGAAGCAGCGGTGAAGAGGGCGAATTTGACGCCGATGCGCCAGAGACCGAGGCCGACGAATACCGCGATCAGCACCCAGGCCGGCGGCCACATCAGGAAACGCTCGATCACCTCCGAGAAACCGCTGACGACTGCCCCGATGTTCTCGAAGGCGACGCTGTAGTTTTCCAGCAGGTGCTGGACAACGTCGTTTACCCAGCTACCCAGATCCAGTTTTTCGCTCATCGTCATTCTCCCCGCAGGCGGCTCAGCAGGCGGCCCTTGCTGATGGCGCCGCAGTAGCGGCCACTCTGGTCGACCACTGGGATCGGCCCCTCATTGATCACCAGGCGCTGGATCACGCTATCCAGCGGCAGATCTTCCGGTACCGGATCGATGTGCTTGAGCAAGCTGTGCTCCAGATCCAGGGTGCGCCCGCCTTCGACCAGAAGGGCGATCTTCTCGAGGCTGATGGAGCCACGGAAGTTGTTCTTCTCGTCAACGATGAAGGCGTAGTGCTTGTCCATTGCCTGCAGCTTCTGGCACACGGTCTGTGCATCGGGCGCCCTGCCGTTGTGCACGAACAGCGGCACGCTGTCGGATTTGAGTTGGCCGGCAGTGAGGTAACGGCTGGTGTCCACGGTGTTGAAGAAGTTGCGAACGTAGTCGTTGGCCGGGTTCTCGATGATTTCCTGCGGTGTGCCGACCTGGATCAGCTTGCCGCCTTCCATGATGCCGATGCGCGAACCGATGCGCATGGCCTCTTCAATGTCGTGGGACACGAAGATGATGGTGCGGCTGTGCTTTTTCTGCAGGTCGAGCAGGACATCCTGCATCTCGCGACGCTTGAGGGGGTCGAGGGCGGAGAAGGCCTCGTCCATGATGATCATTGAGGGGTCGACCGCCAGGGCGCGGGCAAGGCCAACGCGCTGTTGCATACCGCCCGACAGCTCATGGGGATACTTGTGGGCGAAGCTGGCCAGACCGACCTGCTCCAGTACCTCCATGGCGCGCCGTTCGCGCTCCTTGCGGCTCTTGCCCGCCACTTCGAGGCCAAATGCGGCATTGTCCAGGACCGTGCGCGAAGGCATCAGAGCAAAGGACTGGAAAACCATGCTCATGTCACGCCGACGCAGGTCGATCAGCTGCGACTTGGGTAGCTTGGCGACGTTCTGGCCGTCAATGAAGACGTCACCGGCGGTGGGCTCGATGAGCCGATTGATCAATCGGATCAGCGTGGATTTGCCAGAGCCCGAAAGGCCCATCAGCACAAAGATCTCGCCTTCGTTGACGCTGAACGACACGTCACTGACGCCAATCACGGCGCCCTTCTCGGCGAGGATCTTCTCCTTGCTCCAGCCCTGCTTGAGTAAATCGATTGCTTCTTGTGGTTGTTGCCCGAAAACCTTGTAGAGGTTTTGAACCACGATCTTTCCAGACTGCATGGGATAGTTCCCCTTCAGTAGACATCCAGATCAGCTACACGAAACCAGGGCAGACGCTCAAGGACGCCCAGCCTGGTGATGCCGACTGCCTTGCCTGTGTGGATAACAATGTTCGAGAACCGAAAGCCCTCTGGCAGTGTTACGAAACCCATTCCTTGGGACGTTCAACACCTCGACCGGAGGTGCGCGTACTTCCGAAATTTCTTGTTATGCGTGCCTCCAGATGGGAGGAGGCTGCCGCTTGTGTTCTTCGGTCCGGAGCGGAGGGCTCACGGTCTGCCGGTCCACGGGGTCCGGCAGCGACGAAATCGGGTGACTCAACGATAAAGCCTTGAGGTCTTGGCAATTGTCGGTTTGCGACCTTCATATGTTGCGTGACGACATGCCGTTGGCTAATCGCTGAATACGCCGTGTCACGGCGCTTTGGCGCGCATTAGTGTCGTTGGCACAGCACTGCCGTCACGCGCGGTCACGCCGTCCAGCCAGCCGGCGAGTGTGTCGGGATTGGCTTTAAGCCAAGCCTTGGCTTCGCGCCGGCGATTGGTGCTTTGATTAAGTATGGCCCCCATCAGGTGGTTCTCCATGGCCAGACTGAATTTAAGGTTCTTCAGCAGTCTTCCGAGGTTCGGGCACTCATTGGTAAGGCTCTTGCGCACATTGGTATAGACGGTCGCGCCGCCGAAATCGGGGCCGAACCAGTCATCGCCACCCGCCAGGTAGTGCATCTGCAATTGGTTGTTCATCGGGTGCGGTTCCCAGCCCAGGAACACGGCCCATTGCTTGAGGTGCTCGGCGCGTTTGACCTGCGACAGCATGCCGTTTTCGCTGGACTCCACGAGTTTGAACCCACTCAGGCCGAAGGCGTTGCCGGCAATCATCTTATGGATCAGCTTGTTGCCGTCGTTGCCAGGTTCGATGCCGTAGATTCGCCCGCCGAGCTGTTCCTTGAAGCGCGCCAGGTCCTCGAAGCGCTTGAGTCCGCCGTCGAACGCCGCCTGGTTCACTGCCAAGGTGTACTTGGCGCCGGTGAGGTTGGCGCCCAGGCTCTCCACGCTGCCGTTCTGCAGGTAGGGCCGGATGTCGTTTTCCATGCTCGGCATCCAGTTGCCGAGGAACACGTCGATCTTGGCTTCGCTCAGCGCCTTGTAGGTGTCCGGTACCGACAGACGCTTGACCTTGGTGACGTAGCCTAGCTCGCTCAGGACATGGCGGGTCATGGCTGTCGTGACGGTGATGTCGCTCCAGCCGACATCGGCGAAGCGCACGGTGGAGCAGCTTTCGGGGTCGGCTGCGTAAGCAGCCTGCGCGCTGCACAGCGCGGTGGCGAGTAGCGCGGTGATGATTCGAGACATGTGGAGTCCCCGGCAGAGATTATTGTTATGTCCGGTCTCGCGCGGCTGTCGGACTGCTGCAGGCCCCCGCCCTCCGGGCGCCGGAATGATGCGTGCTAGACGCTTCGCCTGGCTACCGGCCCGGTCGCAGACAGAACGTATCTGTCGCTGGCGATACAAGGCAAAAGGTGGAATCGCTGCGAGGCGTGATGGCGCTTCTTGTGGGGCGAATTCATTCGCTAAACAGGCCGGAGGCCTGCCCTTTGGGCATCACCGGGGGCCGCTTCGTAGCCCTTGGCGAATGAATTCGCCCCCACATGGTTCAGTCCGCCAAATCCCCGAGTCACGACGTATTTGGATACGGGCAAGTCGGTGTGGGGAGTCCCTCGATCGGTGAAATGCCGATCATGTCGCCAAGATTGATCCCTACCGGAGTTGTCCCGTGGCTATCAGCGTTTTCGACCTGTTCAAGATCGGTATCGGCCCCTCCAGCTCGCATACCGTGGGCCCGATGCGGGCGGGCGCCCTGTTCGCCAGCGCCCTGCGCGAGCGCGGCCTGCTGGCGCGGGTGAGCCGCGTCGAGG